>CAWETE010000001.1:0-336510 GCA_963811895.1 uncultured Solirubrobacteraceae bacterium
TCCCAGAAGCCGCTCACGAGTCGTGCAGCTCGAGCTCGGCGACCGCGCGCTCGTACTCGGAGATCGTCCCGAGGTCGAACCAGCTGGCCTCCGACCGGTAGGCGCAGATGTTCTCGCCCGCCGCCAGCAGCCGCTGCACGAGGTCGGGGAACTGGCACGGCCCGTCGGGCAGGTGCTCGAGCGCGCGCGCCTCGTAGACGTAGATGCCCATGCTCACGTCGTAGCTGAGGGTCGGCTTCTCGCGGTAGCCGGTCACGCGCTCGCCGTCGAGCTCGAGCACCCCGAGGTCCACCTCCACGCGCTTGCCCTGGACGGCGATCGTCAGCGCGGCGCCGTTCGACTGGTGGTGGTCGACCAGCGCCCCGTAGTCGAGCGTCGTGAGGATGTCGCCGTTCATGGCCAGGAAGGTGCCGTCGAGCCCCGGGACGACGCGCAGCGCGCCCGCCGTGCCGAGCGGCTCCTCCGGCTCCCAGTGCCAGTCGAGCTCGAGGCCCTCGGGCATCACCGTGCCCTCGCTGAAGTAGACCCGGATCAGCTCGCCCAGGTGGCCGACGCAGAGGTCGATCTTCGTGAAGCCCGCCTCGGCGAGCTGCCGCAGGATGATCTCGAGGATCGGCCGGTCGCCGATCGGCAGGAGCGGCTTCGGGAGGATGGTGGTGTACGGCCGCAGCCGCATCCCGAATCCGCCTGCGAGGACCACGGCTCTCATCCGCGGCCCAGCCTAATAGGCTCGCGCCGTGCCCGTCTGGCAGGTCCCGCTCGCGGATGTGGTCATTCCGGAGGAGGACGTCGCGGCGGTCGCCGACGTCTATCGCTCCGGCTGGCTCAGCATGGGGCCGCGGACGGCCGAGTTCGAGCAGGCGCTGGCGGACTACACGGGGGCCCGCCACGCGCTCGCCACCGCCAACGGCACGGCCGCGCTGCACCTGATCTGCATGGCGGCCGGGCTCGGCCCCGGCGACGAGGTGGTCGTGCCCTCGCTCACCTTCGTGGCCAGCGTCAACGCGATCGCCTATACGGGCGCGACGCCGGTCTTCGCCGACATCGCCTCGTTGACGACGCCGTGGCCGGGCGCCGCCGCCGTCGAGGCCGCGATCACTCCGCGCACGCGGGCGATCATGACCGTCGCCTACGGCGGCCACCCGGGCGAGATCGCCGAGCTGCGCGAACTGGCTGCCGCCCGCGGCCTGACCCTGCTCGAGGACGCGGCGCACGCGATCGGCATGCGCCACGAGGGCCGCCACGTCGGCACCTTCGGGGCCGCCGGCGCGTTCTCGTTCTTCTCCAACAAGAACCTCGCCGTCGGCGAGGGCGGAGCGGTCGTCACCGACGACGACGAGCTGGCCGAGAGCATGCGGCTCCTGCGCTCGCACGGGATGACCACGCTCACCTGGGACCGCCACCGCGGCCACGCCGCCGGCTACGACGTCGTCGCGCGCGGCTTCAACTACCGCATCGACGAGCCCCGCGCCATGCTCGCCACCGCGGGCCTGCGGCGCCTGGACCGCGAGACGGCCCGCCGCCGCGAGCTCGACGCGCGCTATCGCGAGCTCGTGCCCGCGCGGATCACGCCCACCGCCGCCCCGGCCCACCACATCTTCACGGCCGTGCTGGATCCCGCGCTGGACCGCGACGCCGTCCGCCACGCGCTGCACGAGCGCGGCATCCAGACCAGCCTGCACTACCCGCCCGCGCACCGCTTCTCGATCTACGCCGACGGGGCGCTCGAGCTGCCGCTGACCGAGGCATACGCCGCCCACGCGATCACGCTGCCGCTGTTCGCGACGATGACCGACGAGCAGCAGGATCTCGTGCTGGAGGCGCTGGCGGCGACACTAGACTCCGCCTGATGCGCGTAGCCGTCGCCGGCCTCGGCTACTGGGGTCCCAACATCGCGCGGAACCTGGCCGCGCTCGAGGGCGTCGAGCTGGCCTGGTGCTGCGACCCGTCGGAGGCGAGCCGCGAGCGCCTGACGCCGTCGTTCCCGGGCACGCGCTTCACCGGCGACCTCGACGAGGTGCTGGCCGACGACACGGTCGACGCCGTCGCGCTCGCCACCCCCGTCCCGACCCACGCGGCGCTCGCCCTTCGCGTGCTCGGCGCCGGCAAGCACTGCTTCGTGGAGAAGCCGATGGCCCAGTCGACCGCCGACGCCGAGGCGGTCGTGGCAGCCGCCGCCGCAGCGGGGAAGACGCTGATGGTCGGTCACCTGCTCGAGTACCACCCCGGCGTGGCCAAGCTCAAGGAGCTGATCGACGGCGGCGAGCTCGGCCGCGTGCTCTACATCTACGGCAACCGCCTCAACCTCGGCCAGCTGCGCGCCGACGAGAACGCGCTCTGGTCGCTCGGCGCCCACGACGTCTCGGTGCTGCTGCGCCTCGCCGGCGAGGAGCCGTTCGAGGTCGAGGCGCGCGGCGAGAGCTACATGCGCGAGGGCGTCGAGGACGTCGTGTTCTGCTTCCTGCGCTTCCCCTCCGGCCTGGCCGCCCACCTGCACCTGTCCTGGCTGGATCCGCACAAGGAGCGCCGCTTCACCGTCGTCGGCGAGTCGCGCATGGCGACCTTCGACGACATGGCGACCGAGGGCAAGATCGCCGTCTACGACAAGGGCTTCGACGACGAGTACCTCGCTCACTCGGGCGACATCTGGAGTCCGCGGATCTCGACCGTCGAGCCGCTGCGGCTCGAGTGCGAGCACTTCGTGCGCGCGGTGCGCGAGGGCACGCTGCCGATCTCCGACGGAGCGGCCGGCCTGCGCGTCGTGCGAGTGCTGGAGGCGCTGCAGCGCTCGCTCGACGGATCCCGCCGCGAAGGTCTCGCCCGCGCCATCGCCCTATGAGCGACGACGCCGGCCTCGTTCTCGGCGACGGCGTCCAGATCGGCGAGGGCGTCGTGTTCGGCGCTCACGTGGTCGTGCACGACGGCACCCGCATCGGCGCCGGCTGCGTGATCGAGGACGGCGTCGTGCTCGGCAAGCGGCCGAAGCTCGCCGGCCGGCCGGCGCCCGAGCTCGAGCCGCTGACGATCGGCGAGCGGGTGACGGTGTGCGCGGGGGCCGTCGTCTACGCCGGCACGCGGATCGGCGACGACGCGATCGTCGGCGACCAGGCCCAGGTGCGCGAGCGCACCACGGTCGGCGAGCGGACGGTGATCGGGCGCGCCGCCGGCATCGACAACGACGTACGCCTCGGCGCCCGCGTCAAGGTCCAGTCGCAGGTCTACGTGACCGCGTTCAGCGTCGTCGAGGACGACGTCTTCCTCGGCCCCGGCGCCTCCACGACCAACGACGACACGATGGGCCGTCACGGCGCCCGACGAGCGCGCTGCGCGGCGCCACCATCCGCCGCGCCGCCCGCATCGGGGGCAGCGCGGTGCTGGTGCCCGGGCGTGGAGATCGGCGAGGAGGCGTTCGTGGCCGCCGGCGCGGTGGTCACGAAGGACGTGCCGCCGCGCGCGTTCATGGTCGGCGTGCCCGCGCGCCAGGTGCGCGAGGTCAGGGACGACGAGCTTCTGGAGCGCTGGCGCTGAGCAGCGCCAGGTCCGCGTCGACCATCAGCGCGATCAGCTCGTCGAAGCTCGTTCGCGGCTCCCAGCCGAGCACCCGCCGCGCCTTCGACGCGTCGCCCACCAGCGCCTCGACCTCGGACGGCCGCTTGAGCGCCTCGTCGATCGACGATGTGGTCGTCCGTGCGCAGCCCGACGCGCTCGAAGGCCAGGTCGGCACACTCGCGCACGGAGTGCGTGACCCCGGTGGCGATCACGTAGTCGTCCGCGCGATCCTGCTGCAGCATCAGCCACATCGCCTCGACGTAGTCCTTCGCGTAGCCCCAGTCGCGCCGGGCCTCGAGGTTGCCGAGCCTCAGCTCGTCCGCCAGCCCGAGCTTGATCGCCGCCGCGTGCCAGGTGATGCGCCGGGTCACGTACTCGACCCCGCGGCGCTCGGACTCGTGGTTGAAGAGGATGCCGCTGCTCGCATGCAGGCCGTACGTCTCGCGGTAGTTGACCGTGATGTGGTGGCCGTAGGCCTTGGCGACCCCGTACGGCGAGCGCGGGTAGAAGGGCGTCGCCTCGGTCTGCGGGACGTCGCGGACCTTGCCGAACATCTCGCTCGACGAGGCCTGGTAGAAGCGCGCCTCGGGGCAGACGTCGCGCAGCGCCTCGAGCAGCCGCGTCACGCCCACGGCGCCGAACTCCGCGGTCAACGTCGGCTGGGTCCACGAGACGGCGACGTCCGACATGGCGGCGAGGTTGTAGACCTCGTCGGGCCGCGCGGCGCGCAGCGCATCGACCAGCGAGTGGTCGTCGAGCAGGTCGCCCTGGTGGAGCGTGATGCCGGACGTCTCGGCCGCCGAGCGGCGGGCGAGTCCGTGCACCTCATAGCCCTTCTCGAGCAGCAGCTCCGCGAGGTAGGAGCCGTCCTGGCCGGTGATGCCGGTGATCAGCGCGCGGCGAGCCAAGCCTCGATCCCTTCTCTCGCTCCGTACCGCGCCCGCCAGCCGAGCAGCCGCTCGGCCTTCTCGGTCGACGGCTGCGTGACGCTGGCTTGCTCGAGCTCGAGTTCCTCGACCGGCAGCACCTCGCTCGTCGCGATGTCGAAGTCCTCGTTCAGGCCGGCCGGGTGGGCCGTCGCGGTCACCACGCCGTCGGCGAGGTCGTCGGGATGCGTCGGCGCGCAGGTCCCGAGGCCGAAGGTCCGGCAGATGGTGAACGGCAGGCCGTGCTCCTCGTGCGCGGCACGGCAGGAGAGCTCGCCCGCCGTGCTCGACGACGCGTAGGTGAAGCGCTCGACGCCCTCGTCGACCGCCGCCCGCAGGAGGGCGAGGTCGACCTCCGCCTGCGTGAACGGCCCGTCTGCGCCGGCCAGGTGGATGACGTGCGTGCAGCCGCCGATCGCGCGCTTCGCCTCCTCGGGCTCGCGCAGGTCGCCGGTGTGGACCCCGGCGCCCTCGCGCATCCAGTCCGGCGCCGGGCGCTGGTCGGAGACGCGGATCTCGAAGTCCGGGTCGCCGAGCAGCCGCCGCACCACCGCGGCCCCGATCGTGCCTGCGCCGCCCGTGACCAGGGCGCGGCTCACGTATGGCGGCGGAGCAGGCGCTCCCGCGCCCACTGGCGGGCGAAGCCGACCACGAAGCGCGGGTTGTAGCGCAGGTACCGCCGCCACAGCCTGCGAGGCTCGTGCGCGAGCCGGAACAGCCACTCGAGCCCGTTCCGCTGCATCCACCGCGGAGCCTGCGGGATGAGGCCGGCGTGGAAGTCGAACGCGGCGCCGACGGCGACGAGCACGCAGCCGGGCAGCCGCGCGGTCATCGCCGCCATCCACTTCTCCTGCTTCGGGACCCCGATGCCGAGCCACACGACCTCCGCGCCGGAGCGCGCGATGTCGGCCACGACGGCCTTCTCCTCGTCCTCCGTGAGGGGACGGAAGGGCGGCGCGTAGCCGCCGACGATCTTGAGCCCCGGATGCTGCAGCCGCAGATTGCGGGTGAGCTGGACGAGCGCGCCGTGCGTGCGTCCGCCGTACAGGTACATCCGGCGGCCGGTGCGGGCGGCGCGCTCACAGGCGCGCTCCATCAGGTCCGGTCCATAGACGCGATCGTCGATCGGGTGGCCGAGCAGGTTCAGCGCCCAGACCAGCGGCTGGCCGTCGGGGACCGTGAAGTCGGACCCCAGCACGGCGGCGCGCAGCTCGGGATCCTCGGCCGTCGCCATGACGAGGTGCGTGGAGGCCACGCAGACGTATCCGCCGCGGCCGCGGGCCACCGTGTCGTCGATCCAGTCCAGCGTGCCCTCGTAGTCCGTCAGCGCGAGTGGCACGCCGAGGACCTCCGCAGTCGGGGGCGCGACCGCGGGCGCCGTGGCGGGCTGGCCGAACAATGTCCCTGGCCGGTCCACGCGCCGCATTCTAGTCGCGGCTAGCATGCCCGCCCCCATGCCCCGGGGCCTGTCGGTCGTCGTCGTCACCCACAACAGCCGCGACGCGGTCGCCGCCGCGCTCCCCGAGCTGTACGAGCAGCTCGCCGCGGGCGACGAGCTCGTGGTGGTCGACAACGCGTCATCCGACGGCACGCTCGAGGCCGTGCGCGGCATTGCGCCCGCCGCGGTCGTCGTGGAGACGGGGCGCAACGCCGGCTTTGCGGAGGCTGCCAACGTAGGGGCGCAGACGGCGAGTCGTGAGCTCCTCGTCTTCCTGAACCCTGACGCCACGCCGGCGCCCGGCTTCGTGGAGGCGATCCGGGGCGGTGAATGGGACGCCTGGATGGGGCTGGTGACCGCGGAGGGCGGTCGCGTCGTCAACACCAGCGGCGGCGTCCTGCACTTCACCGGCATCGCGTGGGCGGGCCCGGACCGCATCGACGGGCCGCGCGAGACGGCGTTCCTGTCCGGCGCCTGCCTCGCCATGCCGCGCGCCGCGTTCGAGCGGGTGGGCGGCTTCGCCGGCGAGTACTTCCTGTACCACGAGGACGTCGACCTCTCGCTCCGCGTGCGGCTGGCCGGCGGCCGTCTGGGCGTGGAGCCCGCTGCGGTCGTCGACCACGACTACGAGTTCGCCAAGGGCGCCTCGAAGTGGCGCTACCTGGAGCGCAACCGCTGGTCCACGCTTCTGCGCTGCTATCCGGGGCGGCTGCTGCTCTTGCTCGCTCCCGCTCTGCTGGCCACGGAGCTCGCGCTGCTCGTGGCCGCCGCGGCCGGCGGTTGGCTGCCGCAGAAGCTCGCCGCCGCCGGGGAGACGGTCCGTGCGCTGCCGCGCCTGCTGCGCGAGCGCCGCGCCGTCCAGGCCACGCGCACGATCACATGCCGCGAGTTCGCCGCATGGCTGACGCCGGACCTCGACTCGCCGTACCTCGGCCGTGCCGGCCGGTCGCGGCCGCTGCGCTGGGCGCTGCGCGCGTACTGGCGGCTGGTGCTGCTAGCGGCGCGTTAGGTCTTCGAACTCGAGCACGCTCTCCTCGCGCTCGCGCTCCGCCGCTTCATGGCGGTGGAGGCGTTCCTCGAGCAACGCCAGCCGCTGCGCGAGCACCTTGCTCTGATCCGAGAGCCGGGAGACCGCGAGCGAGAAGTGCAGCAGCAGGACCATCACGAAGCCGAAGGCGACCAGGAAGAGCGCGTTCGGCGGATAGACCACGCCGATCAGCGCCGGCCACGGCCTCCAGCAGCCCGCCCCAGACGGACAGGCCCAGAAGCACGACGGCACTGAAGAGCCACAGCAGGGCGTAGCGCTCGAGCAGGCGCCGCTGGCGGACCAGCTCGAGCAGCACGACCAGCAGCGCCGCGGCGGCGGTGATGGCGACGATCTGGAGCCGTGTGTCCATCAGATCCCGTGCGCCGCCGCTACGGGCGCCTCGTCGCCGGGCTCGACGGCGTGTCGCCGGCGCGCCACGCCCACGGAGATCGCGAGCAGGACCTTGGCCATGTAGTACGCCGACTTGCCGGAGCCGGTGATCGACGACACGCCGCCGCTGCGCGTGAGCATCCGCACGGGCTCCTCGCACATCCGGAGCCGGTGCCAGTGCACCATCAGCACCGCCTCGACCTCGGGGTAGTCGTGCGGGTAGTCACGGGCGAAGACCGAGATCCCGCGCCGGTTGTAGAGCCGGAAGCCGGACGTGGGGTCGCTGACGCGCTGCCCGACGAAGCGCGACAGGAGGAAGGCGAAGAGGTGGATGCCGGTGCGGCGGCTGATCGGCGCCGGGTACGTGTGGTCCTTGGTCAGGAAGCGCGACCCGCAGACCATGTCCACGCGCTCGCGGCGCATCGCCTCCTCCAGGCGCCGGATCTCGCTCGGGTCGTGCTGACCGTCGCCGTCCACCTGGACGACATAGTCGTAGCCGTTGTCGAGCGCGTACCGGAAGCCCGCCTGCACGGCGCCGCCGATGCCGAGGTTGAAGGGAAGCCGCAGCACGCGTGCGCCGGCGTCCTCGGCGATGCGCGCCGTGGCGTCGGTGGAGCCGTCGTCGACGACGAGGACCTCGTAGCCGGGGGCGTGGGTCTGCAACTTGCGGACCACGGTGCCGACCGACTGGGCCTCGTTGTAGGCCGGTACGACGGCCAGCCTCTGTGGATTGCTGAATCTGCCCATGCCTGTCGCCTGCGTCAACGGCCGAGCGCACAGCAAGTTGCGCCGCTCCGTGACCGCAGGCGGGCCGAGGATAGCGCCCGGATCAGCCGCTCCGCGAGAAGAGGCGCCGGTGCAGGAAGCCTTCCAGCCGTGCGGGAACCGGCCGCGCCCCCCAGAACCAACGATGCACCGCGCGCTGGAGCGGTCCCACGCGGCCCTCCCGCGCCAGCTCGCCGGCGCGAGAGTAGAGGCCCGCGTGCTTGCGCCGCAGGGCGGCGTAGTGGCGGCGGTAGCGCCGGCGGTCCTCGCCCAGCTTCGACGTCGCGGCGTGGCGCCGGTATTCGAGGGTCACCGCGTCGACGCGCCGGCCGCGCCACCCGTGGGCGAGGGCGTTCAGCCACAGCTCCCAGTCCTCGTAGGTCTCGAAGGCGGGGTCGAAGCCGCCGGTGTCCTCGATCACCTCACGGCGCATCAGGGCGGAGAGTCCGATGGTGTGCCGGTACAGCAGCCGGTAGGCGTCGTAGTCCGGGAAGCGCAGCTCACCCTCCCACGCGCCGAAGAAGCGCATGGTGCCGTAGGCGAACCCGAGCCGGGGGTCGGCGTCCAGCGGCGCCCGCATGGCGTCCAGTGCGCCGCCGGCGAGGCGGTCGTCGGCGTCGACCACGATCACGTAGCGGGTGTCAACCAGCGCGAGCCCCGCGTTGCGCGCGGCGCAAACGCCGCGGTTCTCCTGCCGCACCAGCTCCACGCCCGCCGGCAGCGCGTCGAGCACCGCGTGGGTCTCCGGATCCGTCGAGCCGTCGTCGACGACGACCGTCCGAGCGCCCTGGCCCAGGACGCTGTCGACGGCCTCGCGCAGATAGCGTCCGTAGTTGAAGCAGGCGATGACTGCCGTCACATCGTCGTTGGCCATCGCGGGAGGAACTTAGAGCGTGCGCCTCACAGTCCGTCATCACTTCGACTTCGGGGCCGACCGCGCCGTGGTCGGCGACGACCTCGTGCGCCCCGAGGCCTGGGACGCGCTGCGCACGCAGACGAGCGGCGCGTTCGCGCTCGCCGACACGCGCGAGGAGTGGGAGCGGACCGCCGACGAGCACCCCGAGCTCGAGGCCCGCGCGCGGCGGCTCGACGAGGCGTTCGAGCGCCGCGGGGCCGGAAAGGTCGTCTCCTACGGCGCCGGCGGGGCCACGCTCGAGTGCTGGCTGAAGCGGGTCGCCCCGCAACGCGACCTGATCGTCACCGACTACGCGCAGGCGACGGTGGAGCGGCTGACGCCGATCTTCGCCGAGGCCGAGTGCGTGGTCCATGACCTGTCGGCCGACGGCCCGCTCGACGGCGACCTGCACCTCTTCCACCGGATCGACACCGAGTTCGAGAACCGGCGCTGGGAGGAGGTGTTCGAGCGCTTCGCTGCCGTGCCGATCGTGTTCGTGGCCGCCGGGCAGGTCGGCCTCCGCGGCGCCCTGGCGGAGGTCCGCAAGGGCCGGCGGCCGGGGGCCTCGCGGGCCGGGTGGGTGCGCACGCGGCCGGCGCTCGAGGCGCTCTGGAAGCGGACGCACACGGCCGTCCCCGTGGACGTCGGCGACCTCCCTGCCTGGGAGCTGCGGCCGAGGTGATGCCATCCTCTGGCGCGATGACGGATTCGAAACCGCGAAAGGCACTGATCACCGGCATATCCGGACAGGACGGGTCGTACCTGGCCGAGCTGCTGCTCCAGAAGGGCTACGAGGTGCACGGGATCGTGCGCCGATCCTCGAGCTTCAACACCGACCGGATCGACCATCTGTACCGAGATCCCCACGAGCAGGGCGTGCTCCTGTTCACGCACTACGGCGACCTCAGCGACCCCGTCGCCCTCACCAAGCTGATCTACGAGCTCCAGCCGGACGAGATCTACCACCTGGGCGCGCAGAGCCATGTGCGCGTCTCGTTCGACATCCCGGAGTACACGTTCGACATCACGGGCGCCGGCACGCTGCGGCTGCTGGAGGCGATCCGCGAGTCGGGCGTCACCACCCGCTTCTATCAGGCGTCCTCGTCGGAGATGTTCGGCGCGGCGCCGCCGCCGCAGTCGGAGGACACCCCGTTCCATCCGCGCAGCCCGTACGCCGTGGCCAAGGTGGCCGCGTTCTGGGCCGCGGTCAACTATCGCGAGGCGTACGGCATGTACGCCTGCAACGGGATCCTCTTCAACCACGAGTCCGAGCGGCGGGGCGAGACGTTCGTCACCCGCAAGATCACGCGCGCCGTCGCCCGCATCAAGCACGGTCTGCAGGACAAGCTCTACCTCGGCAACCTCGACGCCAAGCGCGACTGGGGCTACGCCCCGGACTACGTCGAGGCGATGTGGATGATGCTGCAGGCCGATGCGCCCGACGACTACGTCATCGCCACCGGCGAGACCCACTCGGTGCGCGAGTTCCTCGAGCACGCGTTCGCGCACGCCGGGCTCGACTGGGAGCCGCACGTGGAGATCGACCCGCGCTACTTCCGCCCGGCGGAGGTCGACGCCCTGCTCGGCGACGCGTCGAAGGCGCGCGAGAAGCTCGGCTGGGCGCCGAAGGTGGGCTTCGAGGAGCTCGTGCGGATCATGGTCGACGCCGACATGACCGCGCTCGAGGACCAGCTCGCGGGCAAGGTCACCCGCTTCAGCCACGAGGGCGTCGGCTAATCGGAGCGCAGACGGCCGTAGGGCTCGGGCCAGCCTGAGATGCGGGGCAGCACGGCGCGCTTGAGCGCGTCGAAGCCCTGCATGATCGCCCGGTCGCGGCCGTTGCGCGCCCACATGAGCCGGATCCGCATCGCCTCGTCCTGCGCCTTCATCGGGTCGCTGCCGGTCTTCGAGCCGGCGTGGTACCGGAAGCGGACGAGCGGCTCGGGAAAGCGGTGCACGCGCCGGCCGTGCATGAGGCGCAGGTAGAAGTCGTAGTCCGCGGCGTCGACCCAGCGCTCGTCGAGCACCCCGGAGCCCGCGAGCAGCGAGCGGCGGAAGATGAACGTCGGCGTGGGGATGTAGTCGCCGAGGAAGAGGTAGCGGTGGAAGCTCGGGGCGGCCGGCACGTAGGTCCGCTTGACCCGGAGGTGCTCGTCGGTGAACTGGATCCCGCCGTAGAGCAGGTCGACGTCCGGGTTGTCGGCGAGCACCGCGACCGCGCGGTCGACGGCGTCGGCGTTGTAGGCGTCGTCGGCGTTCAGCCAGGCGCAGAGGTCGCTGCTCGCAAGCGCGAGGCCCTTGTTCACGGCGTGCGTCTGCCCGCGGTCGAACTCCGACACCCACGTCAGGTCGGGATCGTCGCGGCCTTGCAGCAGCTCGACCGTGCCGTCGTCAGAGCCGCCGTCGATCACGAGGTGCTCGTGCGGGGTGCGCAGCGCGGCGACACTGTCGAGCGTCTCCGCCAGGAAGCGGCCCGAGCCGAAGCTCGGCGTCACGACGGAGAGCCTCACCCGCGGACGCGCAGCACGAGGAACCGGTGCCACGGGTTCTCGGGGACTCGGTAGGTGCGCTCGACGGCGAAGCCCGCGGCTTCCGCGGCCTCGAGCAGGCGCTCGAGCGGCGTGCCCTCGGCGCCGACCTCCCAATAGTGCGCGCTGCCGAGCTCCGGGCGCCAGGGCCCGCGCGGGATCGGTGCGCGCGGGAGCTCGAGCGTGTCGCCGCCGAGCGACCACCGCGCCGGCACGAACCGCAGGAACAGCCAGTCGCGCAGGCGCAGCCGCCGCGCCGCCAGGTCGCGCAAGAGCGCTGCGCGGGACTGCGGGATGCGGGCGCGCGTCTCGTCGAGGTACCAGCCGGGGAAGTAGAGGGGGTAGCCCTTGCCCGCCCAGGGCGTCGCGTCGGGCACCGACACGACGGCGCCGGTGCGCGACACGCGGGCGAGCTCGCGCAGCGCGCGCTCCACGTCTTCGAACGGCACGTGCTCGAGCACCTGCGAGCACAGCACGGCGTCGAACGAGCGGTCCTCGGCGGGGATCTCCGTGACCGAGCCGACGAGGTCCGGGGCCAGGCGCGCCTCCATGTCGAGCGTCGTGACCTCAACACCGGCGCGGCGCAGCCAGTCGGTCACGAGCCCCGAGCCCGGGCCGACCTCGAGGGCGCTCCGCGCGCCGAGCGAGAGCACCTCGTCGACCTGATGCCAGAAGCTGCAGGTGCGCTCCTTGGTGTTGTACTCCCGCGTCCAGTAGACGTCCGGTTCCGGCTGGGTCGCCTGATGCGGGGTCATGCGGCGCGCTTCTGCCCGGCAGCCGAAGCGGCGCGTCGCCAGATACGCGTGCCGTCGTCCGCGGTCTCGACGACCTCCATCCCGGCCGAGCGCAGGTGCTCGTCCATGCCGTAGTCCTCGTGGTGCATCGGGTTGGACACGTTCACCACGAACGACGTGTTCTCGATCAGCGCTCCGTTCGGCGCGAGGGCGGGCAGCAGGTGGTCCTCGAGGATCGAGCGGCAGTCGTCGAGATGCTCGAGCACGTCGACTGCGACGACCGCGTCGAGGGACCCGGGCTCCGCCTTCCCCCACCAGTCGATGATGCTCACTCGGTCCGCCAGGCCGTGGCGATCCACGCGGAAGCGCACGAAGTCGCGCTGGAGCGCGCCGAGCTCGAAGTACGAGACGTCGTACCCCGCGCCCGCGAGCAGCATCGTGAGGTTGCCCGCGCCGCCACCGAAGTCGAGGACCCGGCCGCCGGGCGGCACGTGCGGCTTCACGAAGTGCTCGACGAACGCCGGCTCGGTGAAGTGGCTCGCGTTCGCGAACAGGTAGCCCTTCGAGCTCAGGTAGTACCAGTGGTCCGCCCGGAGGTCCTCCGGCGTCGCGTGCCACTCGGCGCGGAACGACAGGTCCCGCCGCGTCACGAGCTCGCGCTCGAGCGTGGCGCGGGGCAGGCGCGTGTACGCCTCGAGGTCGCCGACGATGTCGATGCGAATCCCGCTCTCGATGGGTTCCGGCAGCGGGTTCCGCTCGCCCCGGAACGGGACGAAGGCGAGGCGCGTGCCCCCGCGGAAAAGCCCCTCGGCGGCGCGCGGCGCGACCGCGTCGAGCGCGCCCGACGTCCTCCGCTTCAACCGGAAGACGGCGAGGTACGCCGCCCGGACGACGCGGTTGGCGAGCGCCCTCACTGCGTCGACCTCGCTGCGACCGCCGGCTCACCGGGATCGCCACCCTCGGTCGTCACGCTCCAGCCGTGCTCGACGAGCACGGCGGTGTGGCTCGCGAGCTGTGCCTGGCCGCTCCCGAAGAAGTCGCCCTCGCGCACGGTCAGCTCGCACGCTCGCTGGATCCAGTCGAGAGGATCGCCCGCGACATCGGCCCAGATCGTGACGGCGTACTGACCGGGCGGCAGCGGGCACCGCGGCACCGAGCAGCGGACCTCGCCACGCGCCGGGGCGGTGGGTATCGCCACGCCGGCGGTCCGGGTGTAGAGGTGGAGCATGATCTCGCCGAGGAGGGTGGTGACCTGCACCGCGAAGCTCGCGTTGCGGACGGGCTGGCCGTCGGCGGACTCATAGCGCATGACGACCTCGAAGTCCTGCCCGGTGGCGGGGCTGTCGATCGACTCGCCCTCGCTCTCGAAGCCCACCTCCACGAAGCGCAGCCCGCCGTTGCCCGATCGGTCGGCCCGGTCGGCGAGGTTCGTGCCGACGTCGCGCTGGACGCTGCGCACGTACTCGGCGATCACGTCCCGCGTCGGCCCCTCCACCACCTTCTCGCCCGAGGCGAGCAGCATGGAACGGGGACAGAGCTTGGAGACCGCCGTCAGGTTGTGGCTCACGAACAGCACGGTCCGGCCCTCGCCGGCGACCGATTCCATGCGCCCGAGGCACTTCTCCTGGAACGCGAGGTCCCCGACCGAGAGCACCTCGTCCACGATCAGGATCTCGGGCTCGAGGTGCGCAGCGACCGAGAACGCGAGCCGCAGCTGCATCCCGCTCGAGTACCGCTTCACCGGCGTGTCGATGAATCGCTCCACCTCGGCGAACTCGACGATCTCGTCGAACTTGCGCTCGATCTCGGTGCGTCGCATGCCCAGGATCGCGCCGTTCAGGTACACGTTCTCGCGCCCGGTCAGCTCAGGATGGAAGCCGGTGCCGACCTCCAGCAGCGCACCGACCCTCCCGTGCAGCTCCACGACGCCCGTCGTCGGCGGCGTGACGCGCGAGAGCACCTTCAGCAGCGTGCTCTTCCCGGCACCGTTGTGGCCGATGATCCCGAACGTCTCGCCGCGCTCGAGCTCGAAGCTCACGTCGCGCAGCGCCCAGAAGTCCTCGGCCTGCCGGCGCCCACGGCCGAACGTCTTGATCCGCTCGGTCAGGGTCTCGCTCAACAGGCGGTACCCACCGTGAAGCTGTCCGACCTGATAGCGCTTGCCCAGGCCCTCGGCGCTGACGACGATGTCGCGGCTCATATGAGATCGGCGAAGAAGTGCTCGGTCTTGCGGAAGTACACGATCCCGACGCCCGTGATGATGAGCGCGACCGCGACGGAGATCGCCACGGAGCCGGGGGGAGGCGCGGCGGCGCCCAGCAGCGACCAGCGCACCCCGTCCACGACCGAGACCATCGGGTTGAGCGCGAACACATAGCGCCACGTGCCCTCGACGAGCGAGCCGGGATAGATCACCGGCGTCGTGAAGAGCCAGATCTGGACCATGAGCGGCACGGCGACGGTCACGTCGCGGTACTGCACGTTCAGCGCTGCCAGCAACACGCCGACCCCGAGCGCCGTGACGATGGCGAGCGCGAGGAAGGCCGGCAGCCAAAGGAGCGTCGGCTCGAGCCCTTCGCCGTATGCGAGCGTCATGATGATCAGGATCACCAGCGCGATCAGCAGGTCGAGGAACAGCGACGCCGCGCGAGCCAGGGGCAGCACGAGCCGCGGGAAATAGACCTTCGACAGGAGGTTCGAGTCGCCCACAAGGCTGGCCGAGGCCTGGGACACGGTCTGCGAGACGAACAGCCAGGGCACGAGGCCCGCGAGCGCGAACAACGGGTAGGGGAAGCCCTCGGACGGCACCTCGGCGAGGACGCCGAAGAAGATCGCGAAGATGAACGCCAGGGCCAGCGGCTGCATCACGGCCCACGCCACGCCGAAGACGCTCTGCTTGTAGCGGATCTGCAGCTCGCGCTTCGTGAGGAAGTAGACGAGCTCGCGGTACTCCCACAGGTCGCCGAACCGCAGTGCGGCAAGGCCGGACGGCGGACGGATCGTGACCTCGGCCGGGCCACGACCCACGGAGGCGGTCGCGGAGGACATCGGCGAACAGCGTATCGGCGACCTCCTTGCATACCCTTCGCCTGATGGACAGTGGAGTCGTGCCCGCCCTCAAGCAGCGTGTGCTCGAGGTCCCGGGAACCCGCCGCGTCGTCGAGGGCGTCTACGGTCAGCTGCACCGGCGACGCCAGCGGCGCTGGACGCGCGAGATCGAAGAACGTGACCGCCGCACCGTGCAGGCGCTTGCCGGGCGCCGCGATCTGCGGTTGAACGTGGGCTCGTCAGGCAACCATCTCGACGGCTGGCTGAGCATCGACATCAGGCCGGACGAGCAGTGCTTCGGGATGGACGCCACCCAGCCGTGGCCGTTCGAGAGCGCGTCGGCCGAGCTGATCAACAGCGAGCACTTCATCGAGCACCTCACGCTCGACGAGGCGCGCCGCTACCTGGCCGAGGCGCATCGCGTCCTGCGCCCGGGCGGGCTGATCAGGACGACGACGCCGAACCTGGGCGGGTTGATCGAGCTGTTCACGGCCGCCGATCCGCACATGCTGGAGGTCCACCGATCGCACGGCTACGAGGCGGCGACCCACGGCGACATGTTCAACAACTACTTCTACTCGTGGGAGCACCGGCACATCTACGACTACGAGAGCCTGGCGGTGCTGCTGCGCGCCGCCGGCTTCGTGGACGTGCGGGAGGCCACGTTCGGCGAGAGCACCCACGAGCTCCTGCGCGGGATCGACCGCCACGACCCTGAGGAGCTGAGGCGGTCGGTGCTGTGCGTCGACGCCGCTAAGCCCGCCTGAGCCGGCGCGTCATCGCGTTCGCGGCGCGGTAGAAGCCGACCGCGATCAGCGCGCGGTCGACGGCCAGGAACACGCGTTCGCGAGGCGTCAGCGAGGGCCCGAAGAGGCCGACGAAGCGCTTCATCTCCTCGGTGAACGGGCGCCGGTCCCACGACTTCGCCTCCTCGTGGATGACCCGCACCGACAGCTGGGCGTCGATCAGGGCGGGCATGTAGCCCGCGTAGGCACAGCGCAGCGCGTGCTCGGTGTCGAACACGTAGTGCATGTCCTCGCGAAAGGGGCCGAGCTCGGTGAACAGGTCGCGGCGCCAGAACGACGAGGGCTGGGGAACGCCCCAGGGGTTCAGCATCCACCAGTGCCGGCGCTGCTGCGGGAGCTCCGGCGTCCAGACGTTGCGCAGGCTGTCGTCCGCGTTGACGAACCGGCACGCGCCGACCACCCAGCGCGCCTGGGGCTGCTCCTCGAACGCGCGCACGACATGCTCGAACGCCCCGGGCAGGTAGTAGTCGTCGCTGTTGATGTAGGCGACGATGTCGCCGGTCGCGCGCCGCAGACCCTTGTTGAGCGCGTCGGTCTGGCCCTCGTCGGGCTCGCTCACCCACCAGGCGATCCGGTCCGCGTAGCGCTCGATGATCTCGACCGTGGCGTCGGTCGAGCCGCCGTCGACGATCATGTACTCGAGGTTCTCGTAGCCCTGGTCGAGGATCGACCGGATCGTGCGCTCGATGAACGCGCCCTGGTTGAACGAGGGCGTGATGATCGTCAGCTTCGGCGTCACGAGCGCAGGAACACCCCGTCGAACTGGAGCATGCGGCCGCTGTCGGGATCGCCGAAGCCGGGCTCGACTCCGGCGAGCTCGAAGCCGCGCGCCGCCAGGTGGTCGACGACCTCGCGCCACGGCGAGTCGCCCTCGTAGAGGTGCGCCAGCGCCAGCTCCGCCTGCACGCCGCGCAGGTCAGCCAGCGCCTGCTCGGCGCCGCGCAGCACGTGCATCTCGAAGCCCTGGACGTCGAGCTTGAGGAATACGCGCTCGCCGCCGAGCTCGGCCCAGAGCGAGTCGAGCCGCGCAGTGGGCACCTCTTCGCTGCCCACGTAGGCGGACTCCGGCGCGCTCGCGAGATGGCGCTCGCCCATCTCGAGCAACGAGCTCGACGTCGAGTTCCCTGCCACGTGGATCGCGGCGCTGCCGTCGGCGTCGGACAGCGCGAGCCGGCGCGCCTCCCAGCTCGGATCGCCCGCCGCCCGCCGCTCGAGCGCGGCGAACGCGTGGGACAGCGGCTCGAACGACACTATGCGGCCCTGGAAGCCCGCGCGGCGCATGCGCACCGCGTACTGGCCCTCGTTCGCACCAACGTCGAGCAGCACGCCGATGCCCTCGCCGGCGAGCAGCCGGGCGCGCAGCAGATCCTCGGCGGCGGGCGCCGGCTCGGGGTCGTAGGGATGAAGCTCGTAACCGAGCCTGCGCAGGCCGCCCTGGATGCCGCGGTTGATCGCCGCTCTCACGCGGGCTGATCCTAGAAGCCCCGCCTACCATCCCAGCCCGCGTGCGCGTGCTCGTCGTCGACATCCACTACCCGGCCTTCGCGGCGCGCCACTACCGCGCGAACCCGGGGCTCGCCGGGCGCTCGTACGACGAGCAGCTCGCCTCGCTGACCGGCACCTGGTTCGGCACGACGGGCATCTACCCGCACCATCTGAACGGGCTCGGCCACGTGGCGCGCGAGATCGTCGTGAACTGCCTTCCGCTCCAGCTCGCGTGGGCGCGCGAGCACGGGCTGCGGCTCGGACCGCTCGCCCGGGCCGCGCGGCTGCCCGGCCCCGCCGGGCTGCTGCCGCGCGACCGCGTCCTGCACCGGATCGCACGCGCCCAGGTCGAGGCGTTCGAGCCCGACGTCGTCTACCTCCAGGACCTCTGGTTCTTCAAGGCGCCCGAGCTCGCGGCGATGCGGCGGCGCGGCATCCGCGTCGCGGCCCAGCTCGGCTCGCAGCCGCCGGGCGACGCGCGTGCCACCGAGCTCGACTTCGTGGCCACGTCGTTCCCGCACTTCGTGCCGCGGCTGCGCGAGGCCGGGCTCGACGCGGAGTACCTGCCACTCGGGTTCGACGCCCGGGTGCTCGACCACGTCGACACGGACGGCGAGCGGCCGCATGCCGTCGTCTTCGTCGGCGGCGTCCACCGCCCGTCCGTGCACAGGGGCGGCACCGCGCTGCTCGAGCGGCTGGCCGACGAGCTCGGCATGGAGGTCTGGGGCTACGTGGACGACCGCCTGCTCGCGCGACTCGCCGCTCCTGCGCAACCACCACGGCGAGGCGTGGGGGCTCGACATGTACCGCGTGCTGGCTCGTACGAAGGTGGCGATCAACCGCCACGGCGACATCGCCGAGGGCCACGCGAACAACATGCGGCTGTTCGAGGCGACCGGGATGGGCGCACTGCTCGCGACCGAGGCCGCCGACAACCTGCCGGACCTGTTCGAGCCGGGTCGCGAAGTGCTCGCGTACACGGATGCCGACGATCTGATCGAGACAGGTGCGCCACCACCTCGCGCACGAGGACGAGCGCCGCGCGGTGGCGGCCGCGGGCCGGCAGCGCACATTGCGCGACCACAGCTACGCCGACCGCATCGCGACGCTCGCGGGGATGCTGGAGCGCCGCCTCTGATGCGCGTCCTCGTGGTCGACACCTACTACGCCGCGTTCCTCGACGAGCACTACCGGGCCCGGCCCGGCCTCGCCGATCGCCCGTACGCGGAGCAGCTCGGCTCGCTCATGGAGCGTTGCTTCGGCACGTCGGACGCGTTCTCGACGGGGCTCCGCGCGGCCGGCCACGAGGCCGCCGAGGTGGTGGCGAACTGCCTGCCGCTCCAGGCGCGCTGGGCGGCCGAGCACGGCGCCGCCCGCCCGGCCCGCGCCGCGGCGCGCCTGCCCGGCCGCTTCGGCGCGCGCGCCCGCGGAGAGCTGCTGCGCCGCATCGCGCTCGAGCAGGTGGCGGACTTCGAGGCCGACGTCGTGCTCTGCCAGGACATGTCGTTCTTCGAGCGCTCCGACCTCGACGCCCTGCGCGCGGACGGGCGCCTGGTGGTCGGCCAGATCGCCTCCCCACCGCCCGACGACGACCGCGTATGCGGCCACGACCTCGTTCTCACGTCGTTCCCGCACTACGTGGAGCGCTTCCGTGCCCTCGGCGTGCGGAGCGAGTACCTGCGGCTCGCGTTCGATCCCGCGGTCCTCGACCGGCTCCCGGCGCCGGACCGGCGGAGGCCGCTCACCTTCGTCGGCAGCGTCGACCCGCGCGTGCACGGCGAGGGAGCGGCGCTGCTCGAGCGCGTGGCGGGCGAGCTGCCGCTCGAGGCCTTCGGCTACGGCGCCGAGCAGCTCCCTCCGGGATCGGCGCTCGCCGCCGCACACGGCGGCGAGGCGTGGGGCCTCGACATGTACCGGCTGCTCGCGGAGTCGCGCGTCACGCTCAACCGCCACATCGCCGCCGCCGAGGGCAACGCCAACAACATGCGCCTCTACGAGGCGACCGGCGTCGGGGCGCTCCTGGTGACTGAGGCGGCGCCGAACCTGCACGAGCTGTTCGAGCCAGGCGTCGAGATCGTCACCTACACGGGCGCCGACGACCTGCTCGAGAAGGCGCGCCACTACCTCGAGCACGAGGACGAGCGCGCCGCGATCGCCGCCGCCGGTCAGGCGCGCACGCTGCGCGAGCACACCTACGCGCTGCGCGCCCGCGAGCTCGTGCGGCTCGTCGAGGGCTAGACGCCGAAGCGCTCGCGGATCGTCACCGTGCCGCCCGCGTCGAGGTCGTGCACCGGCATGTCGCGCATCAGGCGCAGCCGCTCCGTGCGGTCCGACACGTAGGTCAGCTCGCCGGCCGGGCCGCGCGACTCGCGGAAGCGGCTCGGGCGCCACGCGTTCGCCGACCTCCAGGACCGGCAGCTTGCCGACCACGTCGTCGCGCACGTAGAACGCGTTGTTGCCCGCGCTGTTCGAGCCGACCAGCGAGAACCCCTTGGCCTTCGCGGTGCGCGTCAGCGCGGCGAGCGACGCTCCCCAGTAGAGGTTCGACGAGTGCTTCTCCCCGCGCACGAAGGACGGGTCGTACGGGACCGTGACCGCCGCCTCGGGCCCGAACGTCGCGTTGTACTCGAGGATCAGGATCCGCGGCGAGACGACATCGATCGCCTCGAGGATCCACAGGTCGTTGCCGTCGAGGTCGATCGAGAGGATGCCGATGTCGCCCTCGATCCCCGCGCCCCCGATCAGGCGGTTGATGTTGTCGCGGTCGATGAACGCGGTCACCGCCTCGATCTCCTGGCGCCACCCGGTCGGGTGGCCCGCGAGCCAGCGCTTGTGCGCGTCCGAGCCGTCGAGCACGAGGCCGCGCCAGTTGTCGTTGACCAGCAGGAAGCGCGTGTTGGACTCCGTGTAGTCCTCGACGCCGAACTCGACGAACACGTCGTTCTCGATCGCGACCTTGGCGACGAGGTGCTGGATGATCCCGTCCTCGCCGAACTGGGAGAAGACCTGGAACTCGGCGTCGGCGAGCGGCGCGTCCGGCGGCAGCGCCCGCACCCGCGCCGCCTCGGCGCGGCCGATCTGCAGCCGCAGGCGCTCGAGCTCGAGCGGCAGCGATCCGAGCGGCTCGAGCATCCCCAGCGCCCGCCGCAGATTCTGAACCCGGTCGATCACGCCCATGACCTCCGCACCCGCTCGAATTCGTCGATGAAGTCCAGCACGCCGCCCACGTAGCCGTCCGCCGTGGAGCGCGGCGCCCGCTCGCGCCCGGCCGCGATCAGCCGCTCGCGCTCCGCCGGCTCGCCCGCCCTGCGCACCGCGGCGGCCACCGCCGCGGCATCGAACGGCGGCACGAAGAGCGCCGCGTCGCCCATCTGCTCGCGCGCTCCGGGGACGTCGGCGGCCACCACCGGGCAGCCGAGCGCCATCGCCTCCAGCGGCGGCAGGTTCTCGGGCCCGAACAGGCTCAGGTACGTCAGCGCGTGGGCGTGCCGGTAGAGAGCGATCAGCTCCTCGGTCGGCACGAAGCCGAGGAAGTGCACACGGTCGCCGACACCCGCCTCGCGCGCGAGCCGCCGGTGGTGCTCGAGCTGGCCCTTGTCGGACCCGACCAGCACGAGCTCGAAGCCGTCGAGCAGCGCGAGCGCGTCGAACAGCGTCGCGTGGTTCTTGTGCGCCCAGAACTGCGCCGGGTAGAGCAGGTAGCGCTCGCCGATGCCGTGGCGGTCGAGGACGTCGCGCGGCGGCGCCGGCAGCGCGCCGGCCTCGAGCGCGAACTCGGGCGTCGGATGGCCGAGCAGCAGGAAGCGGTCCGGCTCGATGCGCCAGTAGCGCTCTACCTGGTCGCGCCCGGCGGAGTTCGGCACGATCACGCGAGTCGCCTTCGGGATGTACCGCGAGAAGTAGTGGTGGCGAAGCTCCCACTGGCCGCCGGCGCTCACCTCGGGGTACCAGGGCTGGCGGGCGTGCTCGACGTCGAAGATCGTGAAGACGAACGGCAGGTCGCAGTCCTCGGCGTAGTTGGTCGCGAACCAGACGAGGTCTACGCCGTGCTCCGCGAGCGAGCGCTCGAACCAGGTCTTCGGGCCGAAGCGCGGCGCGCCGAGCCGGTCCTGCGCGTCGCGCGCCCGGATGATCGTGCGCTTCTGCGCGGCGGCGAGCTTGCCCGCGGGCATCATGGTCACGCCCGGCGGTGGGCCCTCGGGCGTGGCGGTCGCGTAGTAGACGAACTCGTGCCGCGAGCCGCCCTCGGCGGCGCGCAGCGCCGCGTGGATCGACTGCGTGAAGGTGTGGACACCGCCGCCCTCCGGCGTCAGCTGGTAGTAGACGACGGCGACCTTCACGCGGGCTCCGCGAGCGCCATCACGTGGAAGGTGTCCGGCCCGATCCCGCCGTCGTCGTAGGCCGGCACGAAGCGATCGACGCGCAGGCCGGCGAGCTGCATCAGGGCGCGCATCTCCTCGACCGCGAAGAAGCGATTGGACTGGCGCTCGGTCTCGCGGCGGTACGAGCCGTCGGCGGCGAGCTCGAGCACGTCGTAGTCGACGTGCATGACCATCGCGACCTCGTCGAGCGTGGTCTCGGACACGCGGAGGAGCGTCCCGCCGTCCGGGAGCTCGAAGCGGCGCACCCGCACCGGGTCGGCGGCCGTCAGCAGCGCCGGCGCGTGCAGGAACTCGACCGCCACGCGGCGGCCGTGTCGCCCCATGCCCGTGAGGGCGGCGACGATCCCGTCGTTGTCCTGCGGGTAGCCGATCGAGTCGAACAGGCAGGTGACCGCGTCGAACGGCGCGCCCGGGACGTCGAGCTTCCGCATGTCCTGCTCGTGGACGGCGATCCCCGCCTCCCGCGCCCGCGCCAGCAGGTCGGGGCTGTAGTCGACGCCCGTCACGTCCCAGCCGAGCGCCGCGAGCTCGCGCGCGTGGCGTCCGCTCCCGCACGCCACGTCGAGCAGGCGGCCGGGCCGTCCGCCCAGCAGATCGTGCACGAAGCGCGCCTCGGCCGCGTACGGCTTGTCGGCATAGATCAGGTCGTAGTGGCGGGCGTGGAGCCCCTGGAACGAGTTGAGCACTAGGCGGGGATGAGCGTGCGGATCTGCTCGACGACCTGGCCGATCTGCTCGTCGGTCAGCGTGATCGCGCAGGGAAGGTAGAGCCCCGTCTCCCACAGGCGCTCGGCGACCGGGCAATCGACGTGGCGATAGCCCTCCTGCTCGCGCAGGAACGGCTGCATGTTCATCGGGCAGAAGAACGTCCGCGACTCGATCTCGGCCTCGCGCAGCGACGCCATCAGCTCGTCGCGCGTGAGCGGGAACGGGTCGTCGATCGTGATCGAGTACATCCAGTACACGTTCCGCGCCCACTCCAGCTCCGCCGGCGTCTGGATGCCGGGCACGTCGGCGAGCAGCGTGTTGTAGGTCCGCGCGACGCGCCGCTTCTGCTCGACGAACTCCTCGATCCGCCGCAGCTGCACGCGCCCCAGCGCGGCCTGGTAGCCGGTCATGCGGAAGTTGAAGCCGGGGGCGAGGTGCAGGAAGCGCGGCTGCCCGAACGCGAGGTTGCGCAGGTAGCGCAGCCGCTCGGCCAGCCGGTCGTCGTTCGTCGTGATCATCCCGCCCTCGCCGGTGGTGATGATCTTGTTGGCGTAGAAGCTGAAGCAGCCCATGTCGCCGAGCGCGCCGGTCATGCGGCCGCGCACGGTCGCGCCGTGGGACTCGGCGCAGTCCTCGATCACGACGAGGTCGTGGCGCGCTCGGCGATCTCGTTCAGCCGGTCCATGTCGACCGGGTGGCCGAACAGGTGGACGGGGATGATCGCCTTCGTCCGCTCGGTGATCAGGTCCTCGACGAGGTCGAGGTCGAGGTTCCAGGTCTCGCCCTCCGAGTCCACCGGCACCGGCACGCAGCCGTTGTGGAAGGCGGCGAGCGCCGTGGCGACGTTGGTGCTCGCGCTCATGAGGATCTCGCTGCCCGGCTCGAGCTCGAGCGCGGCGACGGCGAGGTGCAGCGCGGTGGTGCCGCTCGTGCACGCCACGCCGTGGCGCGCTCCCACGTAGCCGGCGAACTCGCGCTCGAAGGCCGGGATCTCCTCGCCGAACGAGCCGGAGATCTCGCCGCGGCGGACCGCGGCGGCGACCGCCTCGACCTCCTCCTCGCCGATGTAGGGCTCGAAGACGGGGATCATGAGGCGGTCTCGGCCTCGACGACGACCTTGTCCTCCTCGTCGCCCAGGAACGGGCCCTGCTTGACGGAGAGGGCCTGGAAGTCCTCGACGACCTTGATCGCGTGCACGCCGTGGATGAGCACGACGGCGTCGCCCGCGCTGACGCGCACCTCGCGCAGCAGGTGGCCGTCGTCGTCGAAGAGCTGGACGTCCACGACGCCGCGCTGCATGACGAACATCTGCTGGAGGTCCTCGATCTCCCGGCGCGTCGCCTTGTGGTAGTGCGGCTCCTCCTGGTAGCCCGCCTCGTGGGCGAGCAGGCCGAACTGGAAGGAGGACTCGGGCGGGGAGAAGAAGGTGGTCTTCTCGACCCTCGCGTCGGCCCAGATGATCTCCGCGTAACGGGTGCCTTCGTGCTCGATGACCTCGATGCTCATCGCGCCATGACACTAGCGCTAAGGTCATCGGCCATGAGCTTCTGGCGAGGCAGAGCCACCGTGGTCACCGGCGGCGGCGGCTTCCTGGGCGCGCCGACGGTTCGGCTGCTGGAGTCGCTCGGGGCGGAGGTGCGCACGGTCCGCTCGGCCGACCACGACCTGCGCGACCAGCGGGCCGCTCGCGAGGCCGTCGACGGCGCCGAGGTCGTGATCCACCTGGCCGCGCGCGTCGGCGGGATCGGCTTCAACCGGCGCAATCCCGCGCCGCTCGCCTACGACAACCTGATGATGGGCGCGAACGTGTTCGAGGCGTGCCGCGAGGCCGGCGTGTCGAAGCTCGTCGCCGCCTGCTCGGTCTGCGCTTACCCCAAGTTCACCCCGGTGCCGTTCAGCGAGGACTCGCTGTGGGACGGCTATCCGGAGGAGTCGAACGCGCCCTACGGCCTGGCCAAGAAGATGCTGCTCGTGCTGTCGGACACCTACCGCCGCCAGTACGGCTTCGACTCCTGCGCGCCGGTTCTGGCGAACCTCTACGGCCCGGGCGACAACTTCGACCTCGAGGACTCGCACGTGATCGCCGCGATGGTGCGCAAGTACGTCGAGGCGACCGAGCGCGACGAGCCGCAGGTCGTGCTCTGGGGCACCGGCGAGCCGTCGCGGGAGTTCCTCTACGTCGACGACGCCGCGCGCGCCCTGGTCCTCGCGGCCGAGCGCTACGACTCGTCGGACCCGGTCAACATCGGAACCGGCCGGGAGACCCGCATCCGCGACCTCGCCGAGACGATCGTGCGGCTCACCGGCTACACGGGCGAGACGGTCTGGGACACCTCGCGGCCCGACGGCCAGCCGACGCGCTACCTCGACGTGAGCCGCGCGCGCGAGCGCTTCGGCTTCGAGGCCGAGATCGACCTCGAGGAAGGGCTGCGGCGCACGATCGAGAGCTTCCGCGCGTCGCTCACGCTCAGCGCGTGACGAAGTAGGTGCTGTTCTTCAGCCCGGCGTTGAGGACGCCCTGGGCGCCCTGCGTGTCGATCGTCACCATCCGCCCGCCGGAGGCGTAGACGCGGCGGGCCATGTCGCCCTCGGGGACGTAGCTCATGGCGATCGGCATCAGGTGCAGGCGCCGGTACAGGAACGCGGCGCTCACGCCGACGCGGCGGAGCGCCTGGTAGAGCCGCCGCCGCCACTGCAGCCGGAAGATCGCCGGGATGTGGCTGGGCAGCGTGAAGACCGCGAGGCCGCCCGGACGCAGGATGCGGCAGAACTCGCGGACGTACGACTCGATCGCCGCCCGGTCGGGCACGTGCTGCAGCACGATCACCGAGTAGACGAGATCGAAGCTCGCGTCGGGGAACTGGCTCAGGTCGTCGGCGCGGTTGACGACGAACGAGGCTCCTTCGACGTCCCCGTTGGCGTCGCGCGCCCCGCGGATCATCTCCTCGGAGATGTCGACGCCGACGACCTCGTCGAAGTGGGCGGCCAGCGCGCGGGTCATGCGCCCGAGGCCGCAGCCGAAGTCGAGCGCCCGCTCGCGGCCCTGCGGCAGCCCGAGCTGCTCGGCGCGGCGCATGAACGCCTCCGCCTCGGCCGTTCCCGTGGCGAAGAACTCGTCGCTGTCCCAGCGGCCGAAGCGCTTGCCCGGGCTCGTGAGGATCGCCCAGTGCGGGTCGAGCTGGGCCAGTTCGTTCCAGTCCTGGGCCTGACGATCGATCTGCATGCGGCCGATCACCCTATCCTGCCGGGGCCGTGAATCTGCGCCGCCGGCTCGAGAACCGGGACAACAACTTCGACGTGCTCCGGCTCGTCGCCGCGGTCCTCGTGCTGCTCTCGCACTGCTATCCGCTGACCGGCCACCCAGAGCCGTTCGCGGAGCTGACGGGCGTCACCCTCGGCGAGGTCGGCGTCGTGATGTTCTTCGCGATGAGCGGCTTCCTGATCGCCAAGAGCTGGACCGACGAGCCGCAGCCGGGTCGCTACTTCTTCAAGCGCGCGCTCCGGCTGCTCCCGGCGCTGGTGGTGGCCGTGGCGTTCACGACGCTGATCGTCGGCCCGCTGTTCACCGAGCTGCCGCTGACGGACTACTTCACCGACCCCGAGACCTGGATCTACCTGATCCGGGCGAGCCTGCTCGTCACCATCGCCGGCCAGCTCCCCGGCGTCTTCGAGGACAATGTCTATCCGGAGGCGGTCAACGGCTCGCTGTGGACGCTGCCGCTCGAGGCCGGCTGCTACGTGATGATCGTGGTGCTCGGGCTGATCGGCGTCCTGCAGCGGCGCGCCCTGCTCGGCGCCGCGGCCGCCGTCGTCCTGCTCGCCCTCACCCCGCTCTCGCCGCTGCCGGACGGGATCTCGCACACCGCGGGAGGCGGCAACGTCAAGAGCGTGGTCGAGCTGATCGCGACCTTCCTCCTCGGCGCGCTGCTCTACTCGCTGCGCGACCGGCTGCGGCTCTCGTGGCTCGTCCCGGCGGTCGCTCGGCGTCGTGTGGGTGGTGAGCTGGCAGAGCGAGTGGGCGACCCTGACCACGGTGCTCGCGCTCTCGACCACGGTCATCGTCTTCGCCTTCCGCACGCCGCCGTCGCTGCGGCGGCTGACGGCGCCGGGCGACGTCTCCTACGGGATCTACGTCTACGCCTTCCCCGTCCAGCAGTCGATCGCCGCGCTGTGGGGTCCGGGCCTGGCGCCGGGGGCCATGTTCCTGATCGCCCTGCCGGTCACGTACGCCCTTGCACTGCTGTCGTGGCGTCTGATCGAGCGTCCTTCGCTGCGGCGCAAGCGTCGCGGTCGTCAGCCGCAGCCCGCCCGAAGCCTCGCGCCAGCAGCAGCGGCGCCACCACGATGACGCCCAGCGCCAGCAGGAGATAGACGACGGGCGAGATCCAGCCGGGGCGGAACAGGGCGGCGCGCTCGGCCATCTCCGGAGCGGAGGCGATCAGCGAGCGCTCCGCGGATCGCAGCGTGACCGCGAAGTCCACGCCGGAGTCGGCGCCGTCGATGGTCGCGGTCGTCTGCGGCGAGGCGACGCCGGCCTGGCCGAGCACGGCCACCTTCGCGCCCGGGATGAGGCAGATGCTCAGGGGGTCGTCGGTGCGCACCTCTCCGACCGGCACGACCTGCTCCGTGGCCCCGGGGTAGCCGCCGGCCAGCGAGCCGGCGCCGAGCACGCGTCCGCTGTCGGCCTCGACCACTTCGACGCGCACCGGCGGGCCGGGCGCCCCGGCCGTCCCGACCGTGAACGCGACGCGGTCGAAGGCGGCGCCGTCCGGGCTGCGCATCGGCCCCTGACATCCACGAGCGTCGCGCGGAAGCTCGGTCACCGGGACCTGCGCGCTCACGCCGGGCGAGTAGACGAGCCCGGACCCGCGCGTGAATCCGAACACGGCGAGCGCCGCGAGCCCGGCGAGGAACACGACGGCGAAGGCCTTACGCATAGAAGCGCTCGATCACGAGGCCGAGGGCGAACAGGTGGAAGACGAACAGGCCGGCGATGGTCGCGCCGGTCGCCGCCCCGCGCAGCCGCTCGGGGACGAGGCTGAGCGCGCCGGCCAGCGCGAGCCCGAAGATCCCGATCACCGGGAACAGGTAACGGCCCTGCATGAACGCCTGACCGTCGGTCTTGAACTCGTGGTACTCGGTCCAGTGGAGGCCTGCCGAGCAGGACCGCGACGGCGGTGGCGAGGAAGGCGAGCACCCGCAGGTCGACGCGCCGCCACGCCTTGACGAGCGCCACCAGCGCCGCGCCGAAAACGGCGACAGTGAGCGGCCCGAGCACGCGGTAGACCCACGGGTCGAACTTGATCTCCAGCCACCCGAACGTCCGCCCAGCCCTGAGTGATCCAGACCTGCAGCAGCGGGTAGCCGACGACCGTCTTGAACTCCTGCTGGACCGGCGTGCGCGGCAGGTAGTACTGCCAGACATACGAAGCCAGCTCGCGCCAGTTGGTGTCGCCGTTGCCGGTCGCCTGGGTCAGCACCGCGTCGGCCGGTCGGTCCAGCAGCCCGGCGATCAGGAACCAGGCCCCAACGGTGACGGCGAGCGCCGCGACCGCGGCCGCGGCGACGAGGGCGGCCCGCCGGGGCTGAGGGCGCCGGCGCGACGTCAGCCCGAAGAGGGCGACGAGCAGCGCTGCGGGCACGAGCGCATAGCTCGTCGTCTTGACCGTGCAGGCGAGTCCGACCACCGCGAAGAAGGCCACGGCGTCGCGGAGCGGCAGGCCTCGCTTGATGCAGCGGACGCCGAGCCAAAGCGCGAAGGTCCACGTCGCGTAGAGCATGCCATCGGGGCTCACCGAGCTCGTCACGAAGACAACCATCGGCGCCAGCGCGGGCACGGCGGCGGCGGCCCCCTGCAGCAGCCTGCGGCGCCCGAGCAGCTCGCCCGCGAGCAGCCATGTGCCGAGCACCATGACCGGGATCCAGAGCGCGCTCATGAGGCGGGCGCCCAGCAGCTCGTCCCACAGCGAGCCGCCCGACGCGGCGGCGTACCCGAGCGCCTGCCAGGCGTACGCCGTCGGCGGGTAGGCGGTGGCCGGACCGGGGCCGCCGCCGTCGTCGTCGCGCCACTCCGCTTGGGTCGCCGCCCAGTCGCGCTCGCGCTGCGGGTCCCACTCCGGCTTGACCGTCAGCTGGCCCGCCACCTGGGCGGAGTTGACGGCGGCGATGCCCTTGCTCAGCTCGGTCGAGAAGAACGGCCGGCCCTCCTTGCCCGGCAGGGCGTGGCGCTCAGCGAGCGTCTGCGCGTAGCTGAAGTGCGACTGCTCGTCGGGCGCCTGGAAGGGCGGCAGCGTCACCGCCCAGGTCGCGGCGAGCAGCAGCCCGACCGCCATCAGCGCGACGAGGGCCGCGTGCGGACGGCGCTCAGCCACCGCGCACCCGGAGCGCGTTGCGCAGCTCGCGCTCCACCTGCTCGGCGGAGTTGTCCCAGCTGTGGCCGTGCACGAGCTCACGCCCCGCTCGCGACCGGCGCTCCCACTCCTCCTCGTCGTCGAGCAACCGCTCGAGCCCGTCGGCGATCGACACCGGGTCGAACCCGGCGAGCATCACCGGGCCGTCGTCGCCGAACACGGAGCGCGTGCTCGGCCGGTCCAGCTCCACGCACGGCAGGCCGCAGGCGAGCATCTCGCGCGGCACGAGCGAGTAGTTGGTCATGGACAGGCACAAGCCCGCAGTGGCCTCCGAGAACAGCCAGGCCAGCTCCTCGTGGCTCGCGACGCCGGCGTCCTCGTAGTCGAACGCCGCGGGCGGCGGCGTGCTGCTCCCGAACAGGATGATCCGGACGTCCGGCCGGCGGCGGCGCAGCTCCTCCAGGCCGAGGAACGCGAGCTCGACCGCGCGCCGCGGCGTGACCATGCGCGCGTACGCGGTCACGGTGTCGCGTCGGCGGGTGATGGGCCGCGGGTAGTAGACGGTCTCGTCCACGCCGTACTGGAGCTGCCCGGCCTGGCCCCCGTAGCGGTTCACATACAGGTCGTGCAGCCACGGGCTCCCGACGATCCCGTAGAGGCCGAGCCCGTAGGTCCTCTCCGCCCACTCGTGCTCGACGGAGGTGGGGAAGAACTCGGGCTCGTGGTCGTTGACCAGGTAGGCGCGCGCCCGGCAGCCCTCGAGCTCGAGCGCTGGGAAGACCGTCTGCCAGCCCGTGGCGACGACCACGTCGGCGCCGTACCACTCCTCGAACTCGCGGTAGACGGGCGCCCTGACCCGCGCGAACGACTCCGTGATCACGTGGCGCAGGAAGGCGCTCCCGCCGCCGTGCCCGGTGCCGAACAGGTCGTGCACCCAGATCGAGCAGATGTGGCCCAGCCGCTCGAGGCGCTCGACGAGCTGGAAGATCGTGTAGTGGCCGCCGGACCCGACGTCGAAGGTGGGCACGACGAAGGCGAGGTGCAGGCGCTCGCGGTCGGCCATCCCCGGATACGGCGGCAGCAGCGGCGCCGGGTCCGTTGTGGAGCGCCCGCGCGGCCACGTCGTAGCGGTTGCGGCGCGCTCCGCCGGCGTGGTGCTTGAGCTTCGGGCCCGGCCCGCCGTCGTCGCCGACGCCCTCGAGCGAGAGCGCGCGCTGCACCGGCGCCGGCAGCGAGCCTGCGCGCGAGCCGAGCACGGCGAACGCCTTGCGGCTGCCGTGGTGGAGCGCCGAGCGCGCCGTCCAGCGTGCGCGGCCCTCGACCCCGCGCTCGCTCATGTACTCGCGGTCGGCGAGCACCTGGTCGCGGATGCCGCGCAGCGACGAGCGCGGCGCCAGCGGCTCGACGTGGTCGATCGTCGCGCGCAGCCCGCGGTACTCGTCGAAGTAGCGGCGCATGAACTCGACCGGCGAGTAGTCGTGCGCGTGCAGGACGCCGGCGCCGGGGTGGTACGCCTTGCGCCACGCCGGGTGCGCGGCCAGCGCGCGGCCGAAGGCCTGGTCCTCGCTGTAGCGCACGTCGTCGAAGCGGATCTCCTCCCAGCACGCGCGCCGGTAGGCGGCGTTCACGTTCGACAGGAAGGACGCGTCGCCCGCGCCGAAGATGCGCGGTTCGTCGCCGAAGATGGCGAAGAACTCGGTCAGCTCGCGCGCGATCATCGGGCTCGTGTCGGGGCGGGGGAGGTGCGGGCCGAAGACGACGCCCACGTGCTCGGACAGGGCGAGCGCCTCGCGCACGGCGGCCAGCCAGCCGGGGACCGGGGTGGCGTCCTGCGTGAGGAAGGCGATCACGTCGCCGCTCGCGCGCTCGGCGGCGAGGTTGCGCGTCCGGCCGTGGCCGAACTCGCGCGGCTCGATCTCGATCACCGTGGCGCCCGCCTCGCGCGCGATCTGCTGCGAGCCGTCGCTCGAGCCCGAGTCGACCACGAGGATCTCGTCCGGGCCTTCGCGGGCCAGCGCGTCGAGCAACTCGGCGAGGAAGCGCGCCCCGTCTCGGACGGGGATCACCGCGGTGATGCGCTCGGTCATCGGGTGAGGAGACCGCGGATCCGGCCGGCCGTGCGGAACGCCTGCCTGGCGATCACGAACGCCCACTGGCCGGTCCGCGTCGCCATCACGCGGTTCGGGTCGATCTTCCAGCGGTCGAGCCAGTAGATGCGGTCCTGCGCGTCGGCCACCACGGCGTTGGCGCGCTCGGTGCGGAAGGCCAGCTCGCGCTCGAGCTCGGCCACGCGCGCGCGCAGCGCCTCGACCTCAGAATCCTGCTCCACCGCGGGTCCCGGCACGGCGAGCAACGTAGCAGGGTGCACCCTGCTATCCATCCCGCGATGCCCTACCGCTCGGCGGGTGCTCCGCGGCTCATCGAGGCGACGCCGGAACGCATCGTGCCGTGGGCGCCCGACGCCCAGGTGATCTACGAGCACTACCACCGCTACCTGTGGACGCAGCCGCTGGTGGCGGGCCGCCGGGTGCTGGATCTCGGGAGCGGCGAGGGCTTCGGCGCGGCGCTGCTGGCGGACACGGCCGCGGCGGTCACCGGCGTGGATGTCGACGAGCGCACGGTCGCGCACAGCCGGGCGAACTACCAGGCGTCCAACCTCGCCTTCCGCGTGGCCTCGGCGACCGATCTGTCCGCCTTCCGCGACGCCTCGTTCGACGCCGTCGTGGCGTTCGAGATGATCGAGCACGTCGACGAGCACGAGCAGGTGCTGGCCGAGATCGCGCGCGTGCTCGCGCCTGGCGGCATCCTCGTGATGTCCACGCCCGAGCGGCGGGCGTACTCGGACGACCGCGACTTCGTCAACCCGCACCACGTCCGCGAGCTCACGCAGGAGGAGTTCACCGCGCTGCTGCGGAGCCGCTTCACCGGGCTGGCGCTGTTCGCCCAGCGGGCGGTTGCCGGCTCGCGCATCGAGATGCTCGGCGGAGCGCGCGGCGGCGGGCACAGCGTGCGGATCGAGCGCGTGGACGACGACTGGCGCGTCGCCGGCCCGCCGTCGCCGCTGTACCTGGTCGCCGTCGCGGGCAGCGGCGAGCTGCCCGAGCTGCCCGGCGAGTCGAGCCTGTTCGACTACGGGCTCGAGGTGCTCGCCGAGCGCCAGGCGACGGTCGAGACGCTGCTGCAGGAGCTGCGCGAGCGGCGCGAGCAGCTCGTCGCCGCCTACGCGCGCGCCGAGCGGGCGGAGCTGGCGGAGAAGACCATGCGCGAGACGGTCGCGTGGCGGCTGCAGGAGCGCATCCAGCCGCTCGTCTACCGGTTCCTGGGGGAGGACACGGCGCTCGGGCGGGCCCTGCGCCGGGTCACGACGCGCATCTACGATGCGCTGCGCTAGAGGTGCTCGGCGATCCGCGGCGCCTCGCGGCGGAACGCCCAGACGCCGAGCGCGCAGATGACCACGGTGATGGCGACCGGCACGAGCAGCCATGCGGTCCCGCCGATCATCTCGGCGGCCGTCGGCGCGCTGGGGTCGACCACCGCGTGGCGCACCTGGGTCAGCACCGCCGCGAGCGGGTTGAACATGTACACGCGCTGGTAGTCCTCGGGCACCATCGTCGCCACGTAGAGGATCGGCGAGGCGTAGAACAGGATCTGGATGGCCACGTCCCAGATCGGCTCGACGTCGCGGTAGCGCACGAAGAGCACCGAGAGCAGCATCCCGGCGCCGGTCCCCAGCACGGCCACGGCGGCGACCAGCAGCGGCAGCTCGAGCCAGCCCCAGGTCGGGTACACGCCGGTCGCGACGGCGAACACGATCACCGCGACGAGCGTCGCGCCGAAGTTCATAAGCGCGGTCAGGACCGTGCTGAGCGGGATCGCCAGCCGCGGGAAGCGCATCTTGCGCAGCAGGTTCTCGCGCCGGACGACCGACGTCACCGAGCCGCTCGTCGCCTCGCTGAAGAACTGGAACAGCACCATCGAGAACAGGATGCAGATGCCGTAGTCCTTGATGTCGTCGCCGACGCCGGCGATCTCCGTGAACACCACGTAGATGACTCCGAAGAACGCGAACGGGCGCGCGAGCGTCCACAGATAGCCGAGCGCCGACCCGTAGAACCGCAGCCGCCAGTCGGTCACGGCGAGGATCCAGGCCAGCGCCCAGAAGCGCCGGGTGTCGTCTCCGAGCAGGTGCGAGCGTGCGGCGGTCACGGGCGCTCGATCTCGAACTCGTGGGGCAGGTCGACGAGGCCGCCGGCGTTGCCGGTGCCGTGGACGGTCAGCATCGTCGAGGTCCTCGCGCGCGTCGAGGGCCTCGAGGCCGGCCCCGGCGCGGGCGAGCGAGGGCGTCAGCCGGTAGCCGCCCGGGGCGAGCCAGTTGTCGAGCGTCACGCGCACGATCGCGACGTCGCCGGCCTCGAACCGGCCCGTCGGGACCTGCCGCATGTCGGTGCGGGTCGCGAACGCGGCCTGGCCGGCGTCGTGCCTCAGCGTGAACCCGAAGACGGGCTCCTCGAGCGCTTCGCGGAAGCGCACCTCCATCGCCAGGCGCACGCGGCAGGCCCTGCCCGAGCGCCTGCACGCGCTCGCCGGCGCGATCCTCGAACCACGCGGCGGTGATCTCCGCCGCCGACTGGTCGCCGGAGCGCATGCCGCCGGCGTCGTCGCCGTGGACGAAGCGCCCGAAGTTGATCTCGTTGTAGGCCAGCGCGATCTGGTGCGGGTCGCCGATGTCGACGATGCGGCCGCGCTCGAGCAGCATCGCGCGGTTGCAGAAGCGCTCGACCGCGTGCATGTCGTGCGTGACGAACACGATCGTGCGGCCGGCCGCCTTCATCTGCAGGAACAGGTCGAAGCACTTCTGCTGGAATGCGATGTCGCCGACCGCCAGCACCTCGTCGATCAGCAGCACGTCGGCTTCGACCTGCGTGGCGACCGCGAACGCGAGCCGCACGTGCATGCCGGACGAGTAGTTCTTGAGCTTGAGGTCGACGAACTCCTCGAGCTCGGCGAACGCGATGATGTCGTCGAACCGCCGGCGCGCCTCGCGTCGCGACAGGCCGAGCATGATCGCGTTGATGAGCACGTTGTCGCGCGCGGTCAGCTCTGGGTTGAAGCCCACGCCGAGCTCGATGAACGGCGAGAGACTGCCGTCGACCGCCAGCGTGCCGGCGTCGGCCACGTAGATGCCGGCCAGGCACTTGAGCAGCGTGCTCTTGCCGCTGCCGTTGCGGCCGACGATCCCGAAGAACTCGCCGTGCCCGATCGTGACCGACACGTCGAGCAGCGCTCGCAGCTCGTCGACCGCGCGCGAGCGGAACGGGTGCAGCGCGCGCTCCTTCAGCGTCGAGTACTGCTGGTGCGGCAGGCGGAACGTCTTCGAGACGTTCTGGACCGTGATCGCCGGGTCGTCGCTCACGTCCGCTGCAGGAAGCCCTCGGGATGGCAGGACACGCCGTACAGCTCGAGGTCCCGGCGCACGCGGAACTCGCGGCCGGGCGGCGTCTGGAGCCATTCGTGGAGCGCGGGCAGGACGCCGCGCGGCCAGTCGGGGTCGAGCCGCAACGCCTCCACGTCGACACAGCCGTCCTCGACGACGAAGAAGCCGCCGGGCGGGACGAAGCGGGCAAAGGCGTCCAGCGCCGCGAGCGTGGTGTCGTGCTCGTGGGCCGAGTCCTCGATCACGAAGCAGCGCGCGCCCTCCGGCACGAGCTCCGCCACGGCGTCCGCCGTCGCCCGGTCGCGCACGTCGCCCTCGACGAGCGCGATCGCCTCCCGCCAGTCCGGATCGGCGCGCTCGAGCTCCTCGCGTGCGCTCTCGTGCGTGAGGTCGACGGAGATCACCAGCGGGTCGCGGCCGGCCCGCCCGTAGCGCCGGTTGGCCAGCAGGCGGTCGCGGAACCACAGCGCGCTGCCGCCGGCCTGGGTGCCGATCTCGATGACGGTGTCGGCGCGGGTCTCCCACAGCAGGTGCTCGTAGGCGCGCAGGTCCTCGGGGAACTTGGACAGGGGCACGCCGGCGTAGCTGTCGCTCGTGTGCTGTGCGGCGCGCGCGAGCCAGTACTCGCGCAGCGCGCCGCGGGTGACGTCGGCGGTCACAGGGGGCGGGAGCGTCATCCCGCGTGGCCGGCGGCGATGCCGCGGTGGCCCTCCACGTACTGCTGATTCGAGCCCGCCGGCGCGTCGAGCATGCGGACGTCGTGGAAGCCCGCGACCTGCATGCCCTCGATGAGCGCGGCGCGGTTGGGGACGAGGCTGACGACGCCGCCGAACGAGGCGAGCGGGTTGCCGTCGTCCGCCTGCTCCTCGGACGGCTCGAGGACCGCCGCCCAGTGCGCGGGCGTCTCGCGGAACACGCCGGTCTCGCCCCAGCCGAGCCGGATCGGCTCGTGGTGTGCCGTCAGCTGGGACTCGACGACGGCCGTCCCGCGGGTCAGCGCGCGCGCCGTGCGCAGCGCGCCGACGGGGTTCTCGAGGTGGTAGATCAGCCCGAGCACGAGCACCACGTCGAACGTGCCGAGCCGCTCGGGGTCGAGCTCGAGCACGTTGGCCCGCTCGAACCGCAGCCGCTCGGCGTCGATGCCGAAGTGGTCGCGGATCAGCGTCGCGCGGCGGACGTTGGCCTCGCGCACGTCGAGCCCGACCACGCGCGCCGCGCCCCACTCGAGCGCGCGATGGGCGAACCAGCCCTCGTTGCACCCGAGGTCGAGCACGCTCGCCGCAGGGCCGGCGGCGGCCAGCGCCCTGCGCACGACCGGTTCGATCATCGCGGCGCGCGTGGCGTGGATGCTCGGCAGCTCGGAGCCCTCGAGCGAGATCGCCACCTCGGGCGTCAGGCGCCAGGGGTACATCCACGGGATCGGCGAGCGCAGCTCCGCCTCGAGCGGCGCAGCCAGCGTCCGCGGCAGCTGGTCTTCCCGCCGGCGGAGGAGGTGCTTGAACGACATGCGGACCCGGCAGCCTAGCCGCGTCCGCCGTCGCGCCTCCGGCCCGGGACGACTCTGCTGTACTGGTCGTCGATGCGGGTCCGGGAGCGAAGGTTGAGACTGGCGCTGCGTCGCCCGCGGCGGGTGGCGCCCACGAATGCCGTGGAGGCGCTCCAGCAGACGTGGTCGCGATATGCGCGGGACTGGGACCGGCGCCCCGACCTCAATCTCGGCGTGGCGACGCTCGGGGATGAATGGGGCGGCCCGGCGTTCGCCGAGCGGATCGTCTCCGAGGTGGCGGCGCAGTACCTCGGGCCTGAGGTGGACGTCCTCGAGCTGGGCTGCGGCGGCGGCAAGTTCTCGGCGCACCTCCGCCGGCGGACACGACGGCTCGTGTGCGCCGACATCTCGCCGGACATGCTCGCGCGCGCCCGGGCCCATGTCGGCGAAGGCCCCGACGTCGAGTACCACCAGCTCGACGGCCGCGACTTCGCCGGCGTCGCGGACGGCAGCGTGGACGTGATCTTCAGCTACGACGTGCTGCTCCACCTGCAGCCGCAGAACATCTTCAGCTATCTCCGTGACGCCCGGCGCATCCTGCGTCCGCGCGGCATCTTCATGCTGCATGCGATCAACCTGGCGTCGCCGGGTGGAAGCCATCACTTCGAGGTCCAGTACGTGCAGGACACGTGGTCCCGGGCGTTCGACGACCCCCACCGGCTCGGGCACATCTACTTCATGAGCGAGGATCAGCTGCGCGCACTCGCCTCCCTCGCCCGTTTCAGCGTGGACCGCATGGTCGTGGACTGGCCTCCGCCGGGTGACCCGATGCACGAGGTGGCTCGCGGCCGCGACACGTTCGGGTTCCTGCGGCGGGAGGACGGCGTGCAGGAGCAGGCCGCGGCAGGCAGCGTGCGGCTGGTGAGAACGCCGGACGGCCTCTTGTACGCGATCGCGGGCGGTCGCCGGCGACCGATCCCCATGGAGGAGATCGTCGAAGGCGTCGGGCTGAGTTGGGATTCCCTCGAGGACATCACCGACGCCGAGCTCACGGCCGTACCGGAAGGCGACCCGGTCACTCGCTGGGAGGTCTAGTGCACCGGCGGCTTCGCGCGACCGGCCGATAACGTCCGGGCATGGACGCCGGCCGCGCCAAGCGCCTGACGCTCGTCGCCGCGATCCTCGGATCGGCCATCGTCTTCCTCGACGGAACGGTGGTGAACGTCGCGCTGCCGGCCATCCGGGAGGACCTCGGCATGGGCTTGGCCGAGCAGCAGTGGGTCGTCGAGGCCTACCTCCTGACGCTGGGATCGCTGATCCTCGTGGGTGGGTCGCTCGGCGACATCCTCGGCCGCCGGCGCGTCTTCGTCTGGGGGCTGATCGGCTTCGGCGCAACGTCGGCGCTGTGCGCGGTCGCGCCGGACTCCGTGCCGCTGATCGTGGCGCGGGCGCTGCAGGGGACGGCGGGGGCGCTGCTGGTGCCCTCCAGCCTGGCGCTGATCACGGCCGTCTTCCCGGGCGACGAGCGCGGCGCCGCGATCGGCTCGTGGACGGCGTGGACGGGGATCGCGTTCGTGCTCGGCCCGCTCGGCGGCGGCGCGCTGATCGAGTTCGCCTCGTGGCGCTGGATCTTCGCCATCAACATCCCGTTCGTGCTGGCGACGCTGTGGCTCGTGCGCGCCGGCGTGCCGGAGAGCCGCGACGAGGAGGCGCCGACGCAGATCGACTACGTCGGCGCGCTGCTGGTGTCGCTCGGCCTGGCCGGGCCCGTCTTCGCGCTGATCGAGCAGCCGCTCTACGGCTGGGCCGATCCGCTGGTCTGGATCCCGATGGTGGCCGGGCTGGCGATGCTGGCGCTGTTCGTGTGGCACGAGCGGCGGACCGACCATCCGATGATGCCGCTCGGCCTCTTCCGCTCGCGCAACTTCGCGATCGGCAACCTCGGGACGCTGCTGATCTACGGCGGGCTGGGCGCGATGTCGTTCTTCCTCGTGATCTTCCTCCAGCAGGTGGCGGGCTACAGCGCGGTCGCGGCCGGGCTCGCGCTGGTACCGATCACGCTGATGATGTGGGTGCTCTCGCGCCGCTTCGGCGCGCTGTCGGACCGCATCGGGCCGCGGCTGCTGATGGGCCTCGGGCCGATCGTGGCGGGCCTGGGCATCGTCTGGCTCGGGCAGCTCGACGCCGATGTGACCTACGTGACCGACGTCCTGCCCGGCGTGCTGGTGTTCGGGCTCGGCCTGTCGGCCACCGTGGCGCCGCTGACCAACACGGTGCTCGGCTCCGTGCCGCAGCACAACGCGGGCGTGGCGAGCGGGATCAACAACCAGATCGCCCGCGTGGCGTCGCTGCTCGCCATCGCCGCGGTCGGCGCGGTGGTGGCGGCGACGTTCGAGTCCGAGCTCGGCCGCGAAGGCGTCGACCCGCTGTCCGGCGGCTCAGCCGGAGGTCGTCGATGCCTCGGTCGAGGCCTTCGGCACCGGCATGATGTTCGCCGGCGTCCTCGTGATGCTGGGCGGCGTGATCGCGCTGCTCGGGATCGTCAACCCTCGCCGCGACGAGCAGCGGGTGCAGCACGACGAGCCGGGCGCGGTGCGGATCGCCCAGCCATGCCCCGAGGGCCGTCGCGCGGCCTAAGATCGTCCGCGTGCGGTTCACGCTGTCGCTGCGCGCCTATCGCTGGGTTGCCTACGCCGCGCTCGCCACGCTCGTGCTCATCGTGTTCAGCGGCGCCGGCGTGCGGCTGACGGGGTCCGGGCTCGGCTGCCCGACCTGGCCGGACTGCTCCGGCACGTTCGTCCCGGAGCTCGACACCCACGTGTGGATCGAGTACGGCAACCGGCTGTTCTCGACCGTGGTCGGGATCGCGTGCATCGCGGCCGGCGTGCTCGCGTTCCGCGTGCGGCCGATCCGGCGCGAGCTCCTGCGGCCGGCCTCCGTGCTGGCCGTCGGCGTCATCGCCCAAGGCGTGCTCGGCGGCATCACCGTGCTGCTGCACCTGACCTGGCAGGTGGTCATCGCGCACTACCTGCTGTCGATGCTGCTGCTGGTGGCGGGCGCCGTGCTCGTGTGGCGCGTGCGCGGGGCGACGCCCACGAGCGGCGACCGGCTCGTCACCCTCGCCACCCGGGTGCTCGTCGTCTACGGCGCGGTGGTGATCGTGGCCGGCACGTTCGCGACCGCCGCCGGGCCGCACGCGGGCGGGGCCGGCACCGGTGACGTCGTCGTGCGGCTCGACGCCTTCGGCGCGGAGACGCTGCGGCAGCTCATCCTCCTGCACGGGCACATGGCCACCGCCATGGGCATCCTCGCGCTGCTGCTGTGGGGACTCGCGATCCAGCGGAAGGCGGGGCCGGCGCTCATCCGCGCGCTCACGGCCGTCTGCCTGCTGATGGCGGTCCAGGGGATCGTGGGGTTGATCCAGTACCACAACGCCCTGCCGGCCGAGGTCGTGTGGGTGCACGCGTCACTCCCCGCCGTGCTGTGGACGGTCCTCGTCTGGAGCTGGGTGGCGGCCGGCTCGCTCGCGACGGCGCCCGCCGAGCGCCGCGCGCCGGCCACGGTCTGATGCCGATCCGCTTCCTCCGCTACGGGCTGCCGGCCGTGCTCGTCGTGGCCGGCTTCGTGATCCTCTTCACCACCGAAGGCAGCCTGCGCTGGGACGGCTGGGCGATGTGCGTCGGCTCCGGCCTCGCGATCCTGCTCATGAACGTGCTCTTCCGCTACGGCTCGCGCGGCGACCAGGAGCGCGAGGCCGAGGTCGCGGCGCGCGAGTACTACGCCGAGCACGGCCGCTGGCCGGACGACCCGCCCGGCTGACCCCGCGGGCCAGTCGCGTGGCCCGTCCGCTGGACTGCTGGTCCGGGATGTATTTGTAGGTTCGCTACAAATTTAGGCTGGCGATGCGGGAGAATACCTCAAGAAAGCTGCGCTGATGTGCGTAAACCTGAGCGCCATGATGTCGAGAGCCGAGCGCACCGTGAACCTGATCGGCGTGATCGTCCCGTTCGTCGGGCTGATCGCCGCTGTAGTCCTTCTCTGGAACCAATGGGTCGACTGGATCGACCTGACGATCATGGCCGTCACCTACGTGATGTTCGGGCTCGGCATCACCGTCGGCTACCACCGGCTGCTCACGCACCGCGCCTTCCGGACCCACAAGCCGACCGAGTACACCTTCGCGATCCTGGGCTCGATGGGGCTCCAGGGCTCGGTGATGGACTGGGTTGCCGACCACCGCAAGCACCACGCGCACGCCGACGAGGAGGGCGACCCGCACTCGCCGCACGTCGGCCACGGCTCCGGCCTGGCCGGGCTGTGGCACGCGCACACCGGCTGGCTGATGGAGACGCACGGCCTGGCGGACTGGAAGAAGTACGCCGGCGAGCTCTACGAGGATCCGGGCATGCGCCGCATCGGCCGGATGTTCCCGTGGCTGGCTCTCGCGTCGATCGGCATCCCGACGCTGCTCGGCTGGGCGCTGCACGGCTTCACGCTCGAGGGCGCGCTGCGCGGCCTCGTCTGGGGCGGGCTCGTGCGCGCGTTCTTCCTGCACCACGTGACCTGGTCGATCAACTCGGTCTGCCACTACTTCGGCGAGCGCCGGTTCGAGATCGAGGACAAGTCGACCAACGTGTGGTGGATCGCCCTGCCCTCGATGGGCGAGGCCTGGCACCACAACCACCACGCCTTCCCGCGCTCGGCCGAGCACGGCCTCAAGCGCTGGGAGCTCGACCCGTCGGCCATGGTCATCCGAGCGATGGAGAAGGTCGGGCTGGCCTGGAACGTCGTGCGGATCGCGCCCGAGCGCCAGGCCGCGAAGCTGGTCGGCGCCCCCAAGGTCGAGCCGAAGCCGGCTGCCGCGCCCGAGCCCGAGCGCGAGCCCGCCGGCGTGTAAGCCACAATCGCGCTCATGTCGTGGGCGCGAGCGGGAGCTTTCCTGGCAGCGGCGGCCGTGATGGCCGCGCTGCCCGGTTCGGCTGCGGCGAAGGGCTCCGGGCCGTGCGACCTCGGGCGACCGGTCGCCGAGCAGGTGCTGATCGCTCCGGAGGCCGGGACCTGGTACCAGTAGACGCCCTAGGCGCACCGGCGTGGCGGTCAGCAAGCGCCCGCGCGGGCCGTTCCGCGTCCTCGAGCGCAACTGGGAGTTCGTCAACGGCGGCACGCTGGTGCGCGGTGGCCGGCTCTGGCAGGCGGCAACCACTCCGCTCGGCCCGGCGCTCATGCGCAGCGACGAGGGCGCGCTCCGCTGGGACCTCGTCGCGCCGGTGCCGACGTTCCCCGACTGGCGGGCGATCGTCTCCGACTTCTCGCTGCGAGCTCGCGGCGGCGCCATCCGCGCCTACTTCGCCGGCCGCGCCGGCGCGACGGGCGCCGACATCGGCGCGGTCACGTTCCGTGACGGTCGCTGGTCGGGGTGGCGGACGCTGCTGACGCGCGAGGCGGTGGTGGGCGACGGGGCCGACCTCGGCGAGCCGGTCGTGTTCCGTCACGCGGGCCGGAGCCGGTTGGTGTACGGCCGGATGCGTGGCGACTACGTGCGCGAGCTCGCGCTCGCCTACCGCGATCACGGGACCTGGACCAAATGTCCCCGTCCGTTCTTCAAGGCGCCCAAGACCGGCTGGTACCGGGGCAACGTCATCGACCCCGAGCCCATGGTGATCGGCAACCGGCTCTACCTCTACTTCGGGGGCGGCATCGTCAGCAGCCTCGGCGGGGCGATGGACGGCCGGATCGGCGTGCGCGTGTACCGCCTGCCGTGACGGCGGATCAAGACCGTTCGACCGGCCGGCTGCGCAGGCGGCCGGCCGTCTCGCGCTCGGCCCGCTTGCAGCAGACCGGCGGCAGGCCGCGCAGGATCAGCTCGAGGTCGGCGACCGCCAGGCGGCCGATCTCCAGGAACGCCTCGCGCATGCCGCCCGCGCGGTGCGGCGAGAGCAGCAGGCCCTCGAGGCTTCTCGCGTCGTGGCCGGCGGGCACCGGCTCCTCGGGCCACACGTCGGTGGCGGCTCTGAACCGGCCCGCGGCCACCAGCTCGACGAGCGCGTCGAAGTCGACGACCCCGGCGCGGCTCATGAGCAGGAGCACGCTGCCAGGGCGGATGAGCTCCAGTTGCGAGCGGCCCAGGAACCCCTCGTTGTCGGCGGTGACCGAGGCGAAGACGAAGATCACGCGCTGGGCGAGGACGTCGGCGAGCGGCGCCGGCTCGGCGTCGTGGCGGCGGATGAGCTCGTCCGGGAGCCACGGGTCGTGGACCTTGACCGGGCTGCCGAAGGGCGCGATCAGCCGGCGCAGCTCGCGCCCGAGGTCGCCGAAGCCGACGATGCCGACCGGGCTGCCGGCGAGCAGGAACGCGTCCTCGTTGCTCTCCAGGCCGTAGGTCTCCGTACCGGCGCGCATGGCGCGGTCGGCGGCGCCGATCCCGCGCGCGAGGTCGATCGCCATGCCGAGCGCGGCCTCGGCCACCGGCAGCGCGAAGGCGGGGCTCGCGTTGAGCACGTGCACGCCGCGGTCCAGGCAGGCCGCGTAGTCGACGTTCGGCAGGAAGTTGCCCTCGACGTTGACGATCGCGCGCAGGTTGGGCGCGCGGTCGAGCCGCTCCTTCGGCATCGCGGTCTGGCCGAGGATCGCCACCGCGTCGGGCAGGTGCCGCTCGACCAGCTCGTCCGGCATCGGGCCGCTCTCGTGCACGACGAGCGAGCCGAGCGCCTCCAGCCGGGCGCGCGTCGGCGGGTCGCAGATCATCGCCAGCGTGCGCGGGAGCGGGTCGACGAGGATCACGGCGGCATCTTGACAGACGAACAGTCACGATATATCGTTACCTATCGTCGATACGTCAAGGAGATATGAATGACCGCGCAATACGCACAGCAGGGCTGCGGCCCTCAGATCATGGGCTGGCTCGCGATGACGGGCCGGCACCACCACCGCCACGGCCGCGGACGCCACCGCGGCGGATTCGGCGGCCCGTTCGGCTTCGGCGGTCCCGGAGGTCCCTTCGGCGGGCGCGGCGGGCGCGCGCGGCGCGGCGACGTTCGCGCCGCGCTGCTGGCGCTGCTCGCCGAGGAGCCGCGCAACGGCTACCAGCTCATGCAGGAGATCGAGCGCCGCAGCGAGGGCGTCTGGCGCCCGAGCCCGGGCTCGGTCTACCCGGCGCTCCAGCAGCTCGAGGACGAGGGCCTGGTGCGCTCGGACGAGAGCGAGGGCCGGAAGCTGTTCCACCTCACCGAGGCCGGCCGCGAGGCCGCCACGGCGGCCACCGCCGAGGGCGCCCCGTGGGACGCCGCCAGCGAGTCGGTCGACTCCGACGCCTGGGAGCTGTTCAACGTCGCCCGCCAGGTCGGCATGGCGATCTTCCAGATCTCGCAGGCCGGCACCGCCGAGCAGATGGCCTCCGCGCGCGAGGTCCTCAACAACGCCCGCCGCTCCCTCTACGGGATCCTCGCCGAGGACGATGAGCAGCAGCCGCCGGAGAACGTCTAGCCGAGGCGCAGGATCACGAGGCCGTCCTCCTCGCCGGCGACGGCGAAGCCGCACTTCTCGAGCACGCGCAGCGAGCCGAGGTTGGCGGTCAGCACGCCGGCGTAGAGCGGACGGGACTCTTCCTCCCCCAGGAACGCCACGAGGGCCGCGGTGGCGACGCCGCGGCCCCAGTGGTCGCGCCCGATCCAGTAGCCGACCTCGCGCCGGCCGTCGCGCTCGAAGGCGAGCGCGTGCCCGGCCACCTCACCGCCGGCCAGGATCGTCCTGATGCGGGTGGCGTCGTCGGCCAGGATCTTCGCCCAGTGCTCGTCGAACGCCGCGCGGTCGCGGCCGCCGACCCCGGCCATCGCGATGCCCGCCGGGTCGCGCTGATGCTCGAAGAAGATCGGCAGGTCGGCCGCTTCGACCGGGCGCAGGGTGACCGTGTCAGCCACGCGGCAGCACCAGCACGGCGAGCACGGCGCGGTGGTCCGTGCCGGTGATCGCGTGGACGGAGAAGGCCTTGACGCCGGCGCGCGAGTCGGCGAGCACATGGTCGATCGCCACCGGCGGCGGGAAGCGGCGCCCGTGCGGCCACGTGCCCTTGAGGCCGGCGCCCACCTCGGCGGCCGCGTCGGTGTAGCCGGTGTCGAGCAGGCGCCGCAGCTCGGCGTGGTCGAGCGTGGCGTTGAAGTCGCCGGCGAGGATCCGCAGCGGCCCGTCCGGCGTGGCCGGCGGCAGCGCGCGCAGGTCGCCGCGCCAGGCGGGCATGATCGAGCCCCGCAGCGGCGGCGGCGGGTGCACGGCCGCGATCTCCACGGCAGGCGCTCCTTCCACCTGAGCGGCGGCGAGCACGAGCGGGTTGCGGCGCGCGCCCGCGGCGTCGGCGAGCGCCAGCGGCACGCGCGAGTAGAGCCCGATGCCGGCCCCGCGCCCGCCCGGCTGCAGGATCTGCTCCGGCAGCAGCTCCCCGATCCCGGCGGCCTCGAGGTCGCGCTCGAGCCCCGGCGTGAGCTCCTGCACGCTGAGCACATCGGCGCGCGTCCGCCGCGCCAGCGCCACGAGCTGCGCGGCCGACCCGGTCCCCGTAGTGCATGTTCGCGCTCAGCACCCGCAGCTCCGGCCCGGCCTCGCCCTCCGGCTCGCTCGGCCCACCGAGCGCCCGCGGCGCGACCACGCCGACCAGCACCACGGCCAGGACCGTCGCCACCACCGCCGCGCCGCGCTGCCGAAGCAGCGCCACGACCACCACCACCGCCACGGCGGCCGCGGCCACGAACGGCGTGAACGCCACCAAAGGCACCAGCGGATACCCCCGCTCGAGCCCGAGCAGCCGCACCACGACCCACCCCCCACACAGGGCGACGAGAACCCACGCGACCACAATCCGCATCCCCCCAACCATAAGGGGGGTCTGTCCCCCCTTAAGTGCCGGCGCGCCACGTCGGTCCGGCGAAATGCCTGCACATCGCAGGTTTCCGCCCCCGGCGCACCAAGGGGGGTCTGACCCCCCTTGGTGCCGGGACCGCGTCGGGGGGCCGTGGTTGCCAAGCTGCGTGCGTGACGATCGCCGATGCTCCCGCCCGGTCCTCGCTGGACCGCGACACGCGGATCCTGTCCGGGCTGCTCGAGGAGACGATCGCCGGGCAGGGCGGTGAGGGCCTGCGGCAGGCGGTGGTGCGGCTGCGCGAGGCGGCGGCGCGGGTGCGGGCGGGCGAGGCCGGGGCGGAGGAGGACGCCGCCGCGCTGGTCGAGGAGATCCTCGGCGGCGACTCGCTCGACGTGATCCGCGCGTGCTCGATGGAGCTGCACCTGGCCAACCTGGCCGAGACGCGCGAGCGCGTGCGGCGGCGGCGCGGCTACGAGCGCGCCGAGGGGCCGCCGCAGCGCGAGTCGCTGGCCGAGGCGGCCGAGCGCCTGGCGGCGCGCTCGTCGAAGGCGGCGGCGCGCGCGCTGGACGACCTGCGGCTCGACCTCACGCTCACCGCGCACCCGACCGAGGCCACCCGCTGGTCGGTGATGGAGCACGCCGGCGACGTCAGCGCCCAGATCGCGCAGCTCGACGACGAGCGGCTCGGGGCCGCCGCCCGCGCCCGCGTGATCGACCGCATCCGCGAGTCGCTGGCGCTGTGGTGGCAGACCGCCGAGGTCCGGCGCGAGCGCCCGCAGGTCGACGACGAGGTGCGCCGCAACCTGCATTTCTTCGACCGCGTGCTGTACGACGCCGTGCCCGAGCTGGTGCGCGAGCTCGAGCGCTGCTTCGGCCGCCAGCCGCTCGACTTCGCCCCCGTCCAGTTCTCGAGCTGGGCGGGCGGCGACATGGACGGGCACCCCGGCGTCACCGCCGCCACGTTCACCGCCACCGTCGACCTGCATCGGCGCGTCGCCGTGCGGCTGCTGCGCGAACGGGTCGAGCGGCTCGCCTCGCGGTCCTCGCAGAGCGCCGACGAGATGGGCGCCGGCCGCGCCGCCCTGGAGGCCAGCCTGCGGCGCGACGTGTCGCTGATGCCCGAGGTCACCCGCCGGCTCGGCGAGCGGCGCCGGCATGAGCCGCTGCGGGCCAAGCTCAACTACATCTCCGAGCGGCTCGTGGCGAGCGCCGAGGAGCCCGACAGCCCGCTCGCCTACCGCGAGGCGGCCCAGCTGCGGCGCGACCTCGAGCTGGTGCGCGACGCGTCCGGCGGCGAGCCGGTGGCCGACGGCTCGGTCAAGGACCTCCTGCGGCAGGTGAGCGCCTTCGGGCTGCACCTCGCCGCGCTCGACGTCCGCCTCGCCGCCGACGCCATCGCCGCGTCGGTCCGGCGCGACGAGCCCCACCTCGACCACGCCGACGAGCTCGAGCGGCGGCACATCCTCGCCACCCGCATCGCCGAGGCCGAGCCGGACCGGTTCGGTCCCACCTGCGCGCCGACCGAGGCCCTGCACGCGCTCAGCGCCGCCGCCCGCCGCTACGGTCCCGCGGCGGCCGACACGCTGGTCATCTCGATGGTCCACGAGGTCTCCGACGTCCTCGGCGCGCTGTGGCTCGCGCGCCGCGCGGGCCTGGCCGGGCCGGATGAGCCGCCGCTGCACATCACGCCGCTGTTCGAGACGCTGGACGCGCTCGAGCAGGCGCCGGCCACCATGGCCGCGCTGTACGCCGACCGCGCCTACCGAGAGCACCTGGGCCGCCACGGCGACCGGCAGGAGATCATGCTCGGCTACTCGGACTCGGCCAAGGACGCCGGGTTCCTCACCAGCCAGTGGGCGATCTACCGCGCGCAGGAGCTGCTCGTCGCCCAGGGGCCGGAGCACGGGATCGAGGTGACGTTCTTCCACGGCCGCGGCGGCTCGCCCTCGCGCGGCGGCGCGCCCGCCCACCAGGCGATCCTCGCCCAGCCGCCGGGGACGCTCGAGGGCGGCGTGCGCATCACCGAGCAGGGCGAGGTCGTCTCGGCCAAGTACGCCGACCCGGGCCTGGCCGGCCGCTCGCTCGAGCAGCAGCTCTCCGGCCTGCTGCTCGCCCGCGCGATGCCGGCCGCGCCGATCCCCGACGCCTTCGGCGCCGAGATCGATCGCGCCGCCGAGCGCTCGTGCGAGATCTACCGCGAGCTCGTCGGCAGCGAGGACTTCGTGCGCTTCTTCCGCCAGGTCTCGCCGGTCGACGAGCTGGCCGAGCTGACCATCGGGTCGCGCCCCGCCTCGCGCCGCAGCGGCGGCCGACTGGAGGACCTGCGCGCCATCCCGTGGGTCTTCGCCTGGACCCAGAACCGCATCATGATGCCGTCCTGGTTCGGCGCCGGCAGCGCGCTCGAGGAGGGCGACCTCGAGCTGCAGCGGGAGATGTGGCGGTCGTGGCCGTTCTTCCGGATGGCGTGCTCGACGCTCGAGATGGCGCTCTTCAAGGTCGACCTCGAGGTCGGCCGCCGCTACCTGGCGCTCGTCGACGACGACCTGGCCGAGCGCCACTGGCCGCTGCTCGAGGCCGAGCACGCGCGCGTGGTCGCGCGGCTGCTCGCGATCCGCGACGGCGAGTCGCTGCTCGACAGCGCGCCCGCCCTGCGCGAGCGGCTGTCACACCGCAACCACTGGGTGGACCCGCTCTCGCACCTCCAGGTCGCCCTGCTGGCCCGCTCGCGCGCCGGAGACGCAACGGTCGGCGGGGCGCTGATGGCAACGATCACAGGGATCGCCGCGGGGCTGCGCAACACAGGCTGATCCGGGGGGTGCGGTCTCCCGTACTTGCCTACGTGGACGGCCGAACGACAAGACGCTGGTCAGCCCGCTATCTGGGCCTCCCTCGCAGTGGGAGAGTGCCTCTCATGAGCCCGACCGTCACCCCCCGCCTCCCGGTCTCCGCCCAGCACGCGTACTCGACTCCGGTCGTCCGCGAGCTGCCGCCGGTCTACCGCCCGGGCACGTTCGACTCGACCTGGTAGGTCAGCCGACGGCCAGGCGCCGCCCCGAGGCGACAGCCTCGTGGTCGAGCAGCCAGCGCTTGCGATCGAGCCCGCCGCCGTACCCGACCAGGGTCCCGTCGGCGCCGATGACGCGGTGACAGGGGATGACGATGGAGACGGGGTTCCGGCCGTTGGCCGTCCCCACCGCTCGCACCAGCTTGAGATCGCCCAGCCTCAGCGCGAGCTCCTTGTAGGAGATCGTCTCCGCGAAGGGGATGCGCGCGAGCTGCTCCCACACGCGCAGCTGGAACTCCGTGCCGTGGAGGGCGAGCGGCAGGTCGAAGTCCTCGAGCTCGCCCGCGAAGTAGGCGTCGAGCTGCTCGCGGACGGCGTCGAACGGGCCGTCGCCGGCCTCGGTGACGTCATGGCGCAGGTAGAGGTCGGTCAGCCGGCCCTCGGCGTCGGCTTTCAGCAGGACGTCGCCGACCGGGCTGGGGTGCAGGGTCGTGTACATGCCCCTACAACGTCCCGCACCGGCCGGATGTGATCACCCGTATGGGTACCACCACTCCTTGACCTCGAGCTTGGTCTCGATGTGGACGTGCTTGGTCTCCTGGAAGGCGTCGAGGCCCTCCTGGCCGAGCTCGCGACCGAGCCCGGAGCGCTTCATGCCTCCGAACGGGCCGGCGTCGTTGTCGGTCAGCGGGTCGTTGATCCAGACCGTGCCGGCGCGCAGCTCGCGCGCGCAGCGGATCGCGGTCTCCAGGTCGCGCGTGTAGACGTTGGCGCCGAGGCCGTAGGGCGATCCGTTGGCCAGCTCGATCGCCTCGTCCAGGCTCGCGACCGGCACGATCGGCGCGACCGGGCCGAAGGTCTCCTCGCTCAGCAGGTCGGTCTCGAGCGGCGCGCCGGTGACGACCGTGGGCGCGAAGTAGTAGCCGCGCTCGTGGCCGGCGCCGTCGCCGCCGGTCAGGACCTCGGCGCCCGCCGCCACCGCCGCCTCGACCTGGGCGCGCACCTTGTCGCGCTGGGCGGCGCTGACCATCGGCCCGACGTCGGTCGCCGGGTCCATCGGGTCGCCGACCTTGAGCGTGCGCGTGTGGTCGACGAACGCGCTCAGGAAGTCGTCATAGACCTCGCGCTGGACGTAGAAGCGCTCGGCCGACGTGCACACCTGGCCGGCGTTGAGGAAGGCGGCCCACGCGCCGCCGCGGGCGGCGATCTCGATCTCGCCGGCCACGTCGGCGCAGACGATGAAGGGGTCCTTGCCGCCGAGCTCGAGGTTCACCCGCGCGATGCGCCGAGCCGCGCGCTCCGCGATCCGGGTGCCGGTGGCGACGCTGCCGGTGAAGGCGATGCCGTCGACGCGCTCGTCGTCCACCAGCCGCTCGCCGACGTCGCCGCCACCCGCCAGCAGGGCGACGAGGCCGGCCGGCAGGTGCTCCACGCACGGCGCCAGCGCAAGCGTCGAGAGCGGCGTCAGCTCCGACGGCTTGCAGAGCGCGGCGTTGCCTGCGGCCAGCACCGGGGCGAGCTTCCAGGCGAGCAGGAGCAGCGGGTAGTTCCACGGCACGATGCAGGTGACGAGGCCGAGCGGCTCCTTGAGCACCAAGGCGAGCTGGCTGCTCTCGACGGGCGGGATCACGCGCCCCTCGGAGGTGCGCGCGAGCTCGGCGTAGAAGTCGAAGGCGCTCGCCGTCCAGCCGACCTCGTCGCGGTTCTCGACCAGCGGCTTGCCGCCCTCGCGCGTCATCAGCTCGGCCAGCTCGGCGGTGCGGTCGCGCATGCGCGTCGCCACCTCGTGCAGCGCCTCCGCCCGCTCGGCGGCCGGCGTGCCCGCCCACTCGCGCTGGGCGGTGCGGGCGGCCTCGATCGCGGCGTCGAGCTGGGCCGCGTCGGGCGTCCCGACCTCGGCGATCGGCTCCTCGCGGGCGGGATCCTCGACGGCGAGGGCGGCCCCGTTGCCGGCCACCAGCTCGCCGCCGATCAGCAGTCGCGTGTCCATGCCCGCATCGTGTCAGAGGGCCGCCCGGAGGCGGCCCTCACGTCACGACTTGCCGGGGGCGGGCGTGTGCTCGAGCAGCTCCTGCGCGTCTTCGAGCGCCTCGGCGACCGGGGGCAGCTCGGGCAGGTTGAAGCTGAGCTTCAGCTCGCAGTCGCGCGCCACGACGTCGGCGCCGTTGGCCCACACGATGTCGAAGCCGGTGCCGCACGTGACGGTGTCCGCGTCGGTGCCGGTGGCGCCGCGCACGTCGATCACGTCATGGCCGGAGCCGGCATCGACGGTGACGCCGCCGGCCTTGCCCGAGGCGAAGTCGTTGCCCGAGCCGCCGTTGAGCGTGCTGCCGCCCGCCTGGGCGACGAGCACGTCGCTGCCGTCCTGCCCGCTGAGCGTGACGTCGCCGGTGAGGTTGACCAGCTCGTCGTCGCCGGTGCCGCCCTCGGCCTCGTTGAACAGGGCGCCGCCGGGCACGAGCAGGTCGTTGCCGCTCTCTCCGTCGAGGGTCACCGCCCGCGCGCCGAGCCCGGCCGCGATGCGGTCGTTGCCCGTGCCGCCGTTGCCGGTGGCCTGGAGGTTGGCGGCCATCCGGATCGTGTCGTTGCCGCTGCCGCCGTCGGCCGTGGCCTGGATGCCGCCGGCGAGCACGTCGTCGCTCCCGGGGCCGGCGTCGAGCCGCAGGCTGCCGGTGAAGCTGTTGACGTTGGCGACGTCGTTCTCGTCGCCGAGCGAGACGTCGACGGGGAACGCCTGGTCGACCTCGCCGCAGATCACGGGAACGCCCGCGACACAGCCCGGGCCCGCCGTCAGGGGAGCCCCGAACTCGAAGAACTCCATCCGCAGATCGAAGGGGCCGTCGACGGTCCCTTCCATCTGGAGCCGGTTCACCTCGCCGGACGCGGCCGCGTAGGTGATGACCGGGGATCCGGTCGGGAAGGCCACCTCGATCGAGGCGGCGGAGGCGGTGGCAGGGGCCGCGGCGAGCGTGAGAGCAACGGCGGCGAGGATGGGGCGCTTCATGGATTGGACGCTGACCGACCACCGGGCAGCGTGCCCTGACCGTTCGGGGGGCTTCGACGGCGAGCTTGGTCAGGATGCGGACGCGGCGGTGACGATCGCGTCGCGCAGCTCTCGCAGCGCGGTCTGACGTGCCCCCGCCAGCGCCGGCTCGTCGTCCACGGCGGCGGCTTCGACCGGGACATGGCGCGGCGACCGGGCGAACTCGCGCGCGACCGCGGCGAGCACGCGCGGATCGCGACCCCACCCACCGCCCAGGAGCACGACTGCCGGATCGGCCAGGGCGACGGCTGCCGACAGCACCCCGGCCACCGCGCTCGCCAGGTCGGCGGCGGTGCCCGCGCTCGACCCGACCGCACGCAGAAGCGCCGGCACGTCGATCGCGGTCGAGCCCGGGCGGCGGAGCCCGAGCGCCTCGAAGACCTCCGTCAGCCGCATCGCCCGCCCGCCGGGCCCGGCCGTCACCACGTGCGCGATCTCCCCGGCCAGGCCGGCGTGGCCGCGCAGGACCTCACCGTCGCTGACCACCGCGCAGCCGACGCCCTCGCCGAGGTAGACGTACACGAAGTCCGAGCCGCGCTCGGCGCGGGCCATCCAGTTGACGTCGTTGTCGACGGTGACGGGCCCGCCCACCACCTCGGCCAGCACGGCCGGCGCGTCGAGCTCGCCGACCAGGAACGGGGCGTCCGGCAGCTCGACGAGGCGCCCGGTCTCGCGGTCGACGGGGTCGGCGACGCTGACGACGGCCAGACGCACCGGGCCGGCGCAGCGGCCGGCGACCTCGGCGGCCACGCGCCTCAGCGTGGCGGTGACCTCCTGCGCGTCGGCGTGCGATCGCGCCACGACCTCGCCGTGGACGTCGACGGCCTCGGCCACGATCCCCTCGGGGGCGATGCCGATGACCAGTGCGCAGCCGGTCGCTGCGGGCAGCCCGTAGTAGGTGCCGACGCGGCCCCGGCCCGTGGTCCGCTCGCCGGTGTCGACGACGACGCCGGCGGCGCTCAGCCGGCGGACGCTCTCCGACACGGTCGGCTTGGACAGGCCGGTGGCGACGGCGAGCTCGGCGCGCGTGGCCTGGCGCTGCTCCATGAGGGCCCGCAGCACGTGCTCGTCGGACAGCGAGCGGAGGAGCTCGAGCGACGGTCTCTTCGGGGCCACGGGGAGATTCTAGTCAGGACTCTTGCCTAGAAGCGGGATCGGTGCTAGGTTTGCCGCCAGTAAGGAGTCCTTCCTAAGGGAGAGAAGCGATGACGACGACGACACTCGAGCTGCCGCACTGGGAGACCACCCCGCCGGACCCGAAGGCCGCGATCCGGGAGATCAAGGCGGCCATCCGGGCCCGCATCGAGGCGTCGGGCCGCACCGTCGAGGAGGTGTTCGCCGCCGTCGAGGCGAGGGTGGCGGAGCGAGTGGAGGAGATCGAGGCGGCCAAGCGGCGCGGCGAGAACGTCTGGCCGGTCATCGAGTACGCCGACATCGCCGCCGGCAAGGTCCCGGCCGAGACAGTCGAGCTCCTGCAGCGCCGTGGCTGCGCCGTCATCCGCGGCAACTTCGAGCGCGAGCAGGCGCTCGCCTGGGACCGGGAGATCCTCGACTACGTCGAGCGCAACCGCTTCTTCGAGGACTACCGCGGCGCGGGCGACGACTTCTTCGGCAGCGTCGGCTCGCGGCCCGAGATCTACCCGGTGTACTGGTCGAGCGCGCAGATGGAGGCGCGTCAGAGCGACCGCATGGCGCGCGTCCAGTCGTTCCTCAACCACCGGTGGACCTACGAGTCCGACGGCGTGCAGTGGTTCGATCCCGACCGCGACTCGCTGTACCCCGACCGCATCCGCCGCCGCCCGCCCGGCGCGAGCTCCGGCGGCCTCGGCACCCACATCGACGTCGGCTCGCTCGACCTGTGGATGACGAGCGCCTACCAGCAGGCGTTCCGGCACCTGTTCGACGGGTCGGTCGAGCAGTACGACCCGTGGGACGCCTCCTACCGCACCTCCGGGCCGCAGTACCCGAGCTCGACGATGTGCTCGGTGTTCCGCACCTTCCAGGGCTGGACCGCGCTGTCGGACATGGCGCACGACCAGGGCGTGCTCCTCACCGTCCCGATCCCCGAGGCGATGGCCTACATGATGCTGCGGCCGCTGCTGCCCGACGTGCCCGAGGACGAGATGTGCGGCGTCACCGTCGGCCAGGTGTTCCCGATCAACGAGAAGTGGCACCCGCTCCTCATGCGTGCCCGCGCGGGCATCCCCGACGTCGAGGCCGGCGACACGGTCTGGTGGCACTCCGACGTGATCCACGGCGTCGCGCCGGTCGAGGACCAGCAGGGCTGGGGCAACGTCATGTACATCCCGGCCGCGCCCTGGTGCCCGCGCAACGAGGCGTACGCCCCCAAGGTCCGCGACGCGTTCCTGAACGGCGACAGCCCGAGCGACTTCCCGGAGGAGCACTACGAGCGCGAGTGGCCCGACCGCTTCCAGCCCGAGCAGCTCAACGAGACGGGACGCCGGGGCCTGGGAATGAGCTGACGTTGCGTAGCGGCTTGCTCAGCGGCCGTGGAGCGCTTCCAGGAGCGAGCCGATGGCCGTGGCGTAGCTCTGCTCCGGATCGCCTTGGAGGTGCGCGACGAGGGGGCCGCCCCACCGCTTGTGCATCAGCTCGATCGTCACCAGGCCGTGCATGGTCGCCCAGACGAGGTGGGCGTCGGCTGCCGGGTCGGTGAAATCGGGCCGCCAATCGGCGACGCGGGCGGCGAGCATCTCGAAGGTCGCGAGTCCTGCCAGGCGGCTGGCGTCGGACGGGACGAAGTCAGGCGTCGCCCGCTCGAACATGAGTCCGTAGAGCGCGTCGTTGTCGAGCGCGAACGCGCGGTAGGCCAGGGCGAACGCCAGCAGCTCTTGCCGGCTTTGACCATCGGAGGGGACGCTGTTGAGCCGTTCCTCCAGGCGTCGGAAGCCGTGCAGGTAGAGCTGCTCCAGCAGCCCCTGCTTTGACCCGAAGTGCGTGTAGACGCCCATCGTCGACTGCTCGGCCGCCTCCGCCAGGTCGCGTATGCGCAGAGCTCCGGGTCCGCGCTCCTCCAAGAGGCGCAGCGCAGCGTCGAGCAGGGTCTCCCGCGTGGTCGAAGCGGTGGGCACGCACGCATGGTAGCCGTACTAGGCACGATCCAATAACTAAGTTATGTTCCGGTCATGCCAACACACACCAGCTCACAGATGGACAAGCCCTCTGGGCGCACCGCCCGGCTGCTGCTCGGCTTGACCGGCGCCCTGTTCGCGCTCCTGATCTTGAACCTCGCCGTCTTCGACGACCTGCGCATCGACCCGTCGGCCGGCGTGCTCGAGACGTTCACCAAGCCGCAGCACCTCTCAAGCCTCGTCGCCGTCCTCATCGCCGGGGCCCTGGTCGCGTTCAGGCACCGATCCGCGGCCCGAGTGGCCGTGGTGGTCGCGTGGATCGAGATCTCCGCGTTCACGTTCTTTCACGTCATCCCGGTGGAAGTCGGGCCGTCCAAGCCCTACTGGGGTGACGGCATGGGAGATCCGCTGCAGTGGTTGGGCCTCCTGTCGATCCTCGCCGTCAGCGCAGCCATCGTTAGCGTTGCGCGGCGATCCCCGAACGCAGCCGTCACGCCGGCCGTCGCGAGCCTGCGGTCATGATCACGGTTGAGCACCTCACCAAGCGACGCGGCGCCCGCGATGTCGTCTCCGATGTCACGTTCCGCTGCGAGCCGGGCACCGTCACGGGCTTCCTCGGCCCCAACGGTGCCGGCAAGACCACCACGCTGCGGATGCTCGTCGGCCTGACCGAGCCCGACAGCGGGCAGGCCCGGATCCTCGGCGGCCGCTACCGCGACCTGCCGAACCCCGGCCGTCGCGTCGGGATCCTGCTCGACGCCTCGGCCCAGCACCCGGGGCGCCGGGGCCGCGAGGCGCTCGCCGTGTCCGCGCAGACCATGGGCTTGCCGGCGCGGCGCGTCGACGAGCTGCTGGAGCTCGTCGGCCTCGACGAGGCGGCCGCGCGGCGACGGGTCGGCCGGTACTCGCTCGGGATGCGCCAGCGACTCGGGTTGGCCCACGCGCTGCTCGGCGACCCCGAGGTGCTGATCCTCGACGAGCCCGCCAACGGGCTCGACCCGGAGGGCATGCGCTGGATGCGGGGCCTGCTGCGCGGCTTCGCCGACCGCGGCGGCACCGTGCTGCTCTCCTCGCACCTGCTTGCCGAGGTCGAGGCCGTCGCCGACCGGATGATGATCATCGGCGGCGGACGGATCCAGGCGCAGGGCACCCGCGCCGAGCTGCTCGCCGCGAGCGGGACGATCGTCGAGGCCGCCGACCTGGCCACGCTCGACGCCGTACTCCACCACGCCGGCCTGCCGACACACCCGGCCGACGGCGATCGGCGGCTGGTCGACGCCAAACCCGAGGTCGTCGCCCGCCTGGCAATGGCCAACGACCTCGTGCTGCACCGGCTCGAACCGGCCGACGGCGCGGGCCTCGAACACCTCTTCTTCGAGCTGACCACATCCGGCGGAACCGCTCCGTCGCCGAAGAGCGATCCCATCCACGCCGAGCTGGCAGGAGCAACCGCATGAACATCGCCCGCGTCCATACGCGCCCCGGCCTTGGCCGCCTCGTCGCCGTCGAGCTGCGCAAGATGCTCAACACCCGCGCCGGCTTCTGGCTCCAGGTCGCCACGGTCGCGATCACCGTGCTCGCCGTCATCGCCCGCTCCGTGACCGGCGACGCGGCGGACCACACCTTCGCGTCGGTCCTCAGCGTCGGGCTGCTGCCGGCCGCCGTGCTGTTGCCCGTAGCCGGGATCTGGCTCGTCACCTCAGAGTGGTCCCAGCGCACCGGGATGATCACCTTCGCGCTGGTCCCGGTGCGCTCGCGCATTCTCGGCGCCAAGCTCATCGCCAGCATCGGCCTCTCACTCGCGATGCTCGTCATGTCAGTCGCCGTCGTCGCCGCGGGTGTCGCCGCTGCCGACGGGACCTGGTCCGACGCCGGGACGTTGATCGGCCAGTCAGCGGTCTACCTGACGACCGGGATGGTGGTCGGCGTCGCGTTCGGCGCGATCCTTCTCGCCTCGACGCCCGCCATCGTCGCGCTCTTCGCACTGCCGATCGCGTGGACGGCGGTGGCCTCGCTGTCCTTCTTCGCCGACGCCGCCCCGTGGCTGGACACGAACCTGGCCCTCGCCCCGTTGCACGAGGAGATCCTGAGCGCCACCCAGTGGGCGCAGGCCGGCACCGCGCTCGCGCTCTGGATGCTCCTCCCGCTCCTGATCGGCATCTGGCGGATCACGCGGCAGGAGGTCGCCGCGTGACAGCCCGTAGCCGCTTGCTCAGTTGAAGGTCCTACGCTCGCAGTTCCTGACGCTGTCGTTGCGATCGGCCTTCACCTTGTCGCGACCGGCGCCGCAGTCGATCGTGTCGCGCGCCCCGTCGCGCGCGTAGATGATGTCGTCGCCTCCCTGGGCGGCGACGTTGTCGTTGCCGGCGCCGGGAGTGATCTCGTCGTTGCCGTTGCCGCCGCGGAACTTGTCGTCGCCGGCGTCGCCTTTCAGCCGGTCGCTGCCGCCCCCGCCAATGACAAGGTCAACCCCGGCCCCACCGTCGATGCGGTCGTCGCTGGAGCCGCCATCGAGACGGTCGACCCCGGTCCCACCGGTCATCCGGTCCTCACCCCCGAGCCCGAACAGGCAGTCGTCGCCGCCACGACCGCTCAGGACGTCGTGCACTCCGGTGCCGACGAGCACGTCTGCGCCCGGCGTGCCGACAATGAAGGGCACCGTGCCCGGGGCCTCGCAGGTGCGCGGAGCCGGTGGCGGAGGTGGCGGCGGAGGCGGGGGTGGGGGTGGCGTGACGTCGAGGACGCACTCGACGGTGACGGCGACGGTTGCCGTGGAGCCGCCGTTGAGCGTGTAGGTGAACGTGTCGGGCGACCCGCCCCCGAGGTCGTTGCAGTAGTCCCCCGCGGGTCGATAGGTCAGGCCACTGCCGGCGATCGCCGCGGTGCCGTGGGCGGGCTGCGTGAGCGAGCCGACGAACTTCGGGCCGCCGTCCGGGTCCGTGTCGTTGGCGAGCACGTCGATCGTGGTCGCGCCGGCGTTCTCGGTGATGGTCGCGACGTCGTTGGTCGCCACGGGCGGCGCGCCGGAGCAGGCGCTGCCGAGCTGCGTCGAGTTGTTGCGATACACCATCACCTGGCCGGCAAGCTGATCCGCGACGACGACCTCTGGCAGGCCGTCGCCGGTCAGGTCGCCGACGGCCATCGTCACGCGCGTGGCGGTGGCCGGGTTCAGATAGCCGAGCTGCGGTACGTCCTGACCGTAGGTGAAGTTCCCGGTGCCGTCGCCCAGGTGCACCACGCCGCGCCCGTAGCCGCCGGCGCCAACGACGTCGTTGCAGCCGTCTCCGTCGATGTCGGCGATCGCAACGGCGTCGAGCCCCGGGATCGACGGCAACGTCGTGCCGACCTGCTGGAGCTCCGGCGGCGCCATCTTGAAGAAGTGGATCGACGCCACGCGATCGTCCACGCTGTTCACGAACTGGCCGACGAGGACGTCGAGGAGGCCGTTCTTGTCGATGTCGCCGACAGTGATCGATTCGACACCTCCGGGCACGAGTCGCGAGCTCTCCGCCAAGTACGTCGGAATCTGATGTGCGAAGCCGACGATGCCGATGCCGCCGGTCGCGCCGATGACGGTCTCGTCTGGCGGCACGCCGGGGAACGCTCCGTTGAGGTCGGCGACGGCCATCGGTCCGCCCACCGCCAAGTCCGTCTTGCACATGGGGTCGGCGTTGTCGGCCACGTCGTAGGTGACGCACAGCTGCTGGCCGACGATGACCGCCCGCTGGAACATCAGCAGCGGTGACGCATTGCCGTCGGGGCGGTGAGCCAGCGCCAGCACGTCGGGCGTGCCGGCGGTGTACTGCGCGACGTTGCGGTTGTACGGCTCGGGATTGGTCAGCGCGCCCGCCCCGTTGCCCGTCAGCCGAATCACATAGGGCGAGCAGGCGACGTAGGCGTCGAGCTTGCCGTCCGGCACGAGACGGTTTCCCGGCGCAGGCTGCGTCACGTCGCCCAGCGTCACGTCCGCCGCGACGCCCGGTTGACCGGTCCCGCACTCCGGGCCGACTGGGTACTGCTGCACTGCGGCAAAGGTTCCGTCGCCGGTGTTGAGCATCACGCCGACCGTGCCGAGGCGTGAGAACGCCATCACGATGTCCTTGCCGTGGACACCGTCGAGATCGCCGAGCTCGACCGAGTCGGGCGCTCCCGGCAGTGCGATGTCGTCGCGTGCGAGGTTCACCGACGCGCCCGCGGGCGCTCCGCCGAGCGTCACTCCCAGGAGCAAAGCCGCGACTGTCCAGCGGCATAGGCGCCTGGCACGAGGGTCGACCGAGCGAGCGTACCAGTGCTCCTATCGCCGCGTAAACCGTTGATCGGGCGCGTTGCTCAGCTGCGCAACGCGCCCATCGTGCGGAACCGCCTGATCAGCCGCAGCCGGTGTTGTTGCCGCAGCTCGAGCACGTGTAGCACGAGCCCGTGCGCTGCATCATGCCGCCGCACTGGTTGCAGGCCGGCCCGAGGTCGAGCCCGACCATGCGGGCCGGGATGACCGGCGGGGTGTCGGTGAGCGCGGCGGTCGGCGCCTGGGGCGTGGCCGCCTCGGGGCCCTTCGTGCCGCCGTTGGTCGGGCCGGAGGAGCCGCCGGAGGCGCCGGAGGTGATCTCCTCGGCCGTCTTGCGGGCGCGGACCTCCTTGGTGAGGATGCCGAGCTCCTCCTGCATGTCGGCGTCCAGGAAGCGCGAGGCGAGCCAGCGCATGATGTAGTCGGGCATCGACTTCGCGAACGGGATCTCCGGGTTGGTGGTGATCCCCTCCGGCTCGAAGCGCATGTAGGCGAACTTGCTCACCAGCGTCTCGAGCGGCACCCCGTACTGGAGCGCGATCGAGATCGCGGTGGCGAACGAGTTCATCATGCCGCGGAGCGTCGAGCCCTCCTTGCCGATGTCGGTCAGGAAGATCTCGCCGACCGTGCCGTCCTCGTACATGCCGGCCGTGATGTAGCCCTCGTGGCCGCCGAGCGAGAACTTGTGCGTGAGCGACTTGCGCTCGCGCGGCATCCGCTTGCGCGCCGGCCCCTCGCCCTTGGTGACCGCGCCGAGCGCCTTGGCGACGGCCTCCTCGACCTGCGCCTCGACCTGCGCGGCGGTGAACAGCTCCTCGCCGGCGGCGACCGCGGCCTCGACCTGCGCGTCGGTGCGCAGCGCCTGCGCGGTCTTCGAGCCGTCGCGGTAGATGGCCAGCGCCTTGACGCCGAGCTTCCAGGCCTGCACGTAGGCCTCCGCGATGTCCTCCACCGTCGCCGTCTGCGGCAGGTTGACGGTCTTGGAGATCGCGCCCGAGAGGAACGGCTGGGCGGCGCCCATCATCTTGATGTGGCCGACGTAGGAGATCGCGCGCGAGCCGACCGCGACGTCGAACACCGGCAGGTGCTCGTCGCTCAGCTCGGGCGCGCCGACGATCGTGCCGTGCTCGGCGACGTACGCCTCGATCTGCTCGACCTGTGACTCGTTGTAGCCGAGCGTGCGCAGCGCCATCGGCACCGTGCGGTTGGCGATCGTCATCGTCCCGCCGCCGACCAGCTCCTTGTACTTGACGAGCGAGAAGTCGGGCTCGATGCCGGTGGTGTCGCAGTCCATCAGGAACGAGATCGTCCCCGTGGGGGCGAGCACCGTCGCCTGCGCGTTGCGGTAGCCGTGGCGCTCGCCGACGTCGACCGCGTCGTTCCAGGTCTCGCGCGCGGCGGCCAGCAGCGGGGCGTCGGCGACCGCGCCGTCCGGCACGGCGTACGACGCGTCGCGGTGCATCCGCATGACGTTGTTGTGCGCGTCGCGGTTCTCGGCGTAGCGGTCGTACGGGCCGATCGCGGCGGCGATCTTCGCCGACTGCAGGTACGCCCGGCCGGTCATCAGCGCGGTGATGGCGGCCGCCGCGCCGCGACCCTCGTCGGAGTCGTAGGCGAAGCCGTTGGCCATCAGGTAGGCGCCGAGGTTGGCGTAGCCGAGGCCGAGCTGGCGGAACGCGCGCGCGTTCCGGCCGATCTGCTCGGTCGGGTAGCTCGACGGGCCGACGATGATCTCCTGCGCGAGGAACACGATGTCGACCGTGTGGTTGAAGCGATCGACGTCGAACGTGCCGTCCGGCCGGCGGAACTTCATGAGGTTCAGCGACGCCAGGTTGCACGCCGAGTCGTCCACGTGCATGTACTCGCTGCACGGGTTCGACGCGTTGATGCGGCCCGAGTTCGGCGACGTGTGCCACTGGTTGATCGTGGTGTCGTACTGGACGCCCGGATCGGCGCAGCGCCAGGCCGCCTCGGAGATCTCGCGCATCAGCTCGCGCGCGGGGACCGTATCGACCGGCTCGCCGGTCGTGCGCGAGGTCAGCGGCCAGTCCTCGTCGTTCTCGACCGCGTGCATGAACTCGTCCGTGACGCGGACGCTGTTGTTGGCGTTCTGGTACTGGATCGAGTGGAAGCCGGCGCCGTCGATCGACATGTCGAACCCGGCGTCGCGCAGCGCGGCGGCCTTGTCCTCCTCCTTGGCCTTGCACCAGATGAACTCGCGGATGTCGGGATGGTCGACGTCGAGCACGACCATCTTGGCCGCGCGGCGCGTCTTGCCGCCCGACTTGATCGTGCCCGCCCACGAGTCCGCCCCGCGCATGAACGAGACGGGCCCGGAGGCGGTCCCGCCCTTGGCCAGCGGCTCCATCGAGCCGCGGATCCTCGACAGGTTGATGCCGGAGCCCGAACCACCGCGGAAGATCCGGCCCTCCTTGGTGTTCCAGTCGAGGATCGAGTCCATCGTGTCCTCGACCGAGAGGATGAAGCAGGCGCTGCACTGCGGCTGCTCCTCGAAGCCGACGTTGAACCAGACGGGGCTGTTGAAGGCCGCCATCTGGTGCAGCAGGATGTACGTCAACTCCGCCTCGAAGGCGTCGCCGTCCTCGACTGAAGCGAAGTAGCCGCGCTCACGCCCCCAGTCGGCGATCGTGCTGGAGACGCGGCCGATCATCTGCTTGACCGAGCGCTCGCGCGCGGGCGAGTCGAGCTGACCGCGGAAGTACTTCTGGGCCACGATGTTCGTGGCGTTCTGCGACCACGTGGACGGGAACTCCACGCCGTCCTGCCGGAACGAGCCGACGGCCGCCGTGCGCGTCTCCCACTCGACGGTGTCGAACGGGTGCACGCCGGCCTGGGTGAAGAGGCGCCGCACGGTCAGGGCCTCGCCGGAGCGCGGGTCCTTGGTGAGTGTGGTCTGCGGCGTCTGCTCCATCGATCCGACTCCTTCCGCCGCCCCTGCGGCGCTGGTCGCAAAAAAGTTGGGGCGGTGATGGTTCCGCGCGGGTCGGACGTAACGCCGGAGGCGTGGCGGAACTACCGGATATTTTACCGTCCGAGCCGCAGCCAGTCGCCGAAATCGCCCCACGCGCCGGCGGCGCGGTAGGACGCCTCGCGCCAGGCGTGGGCCCAGCCGGCGAAGCGGCCGCGGCGGGCGGCGATCACGAAGGCGGCGAGGAGCCCCAGGCCGGCGAGCGCGATGGCGAGCAGCAGCGCCGGGACCGTGAGGTTCGGGTCGCCCGCGGGCTGCACGACGGCGAGCTGCGGCTCGGCGGCCGGCGGCGGCGTCACGGCCGGTGCCGGCGTGGCGGTGGGCTGGACCGGCGCGACGTCCTGCTCCGACGGCGGCGGCGGGTCGTTCGTCGACGGGGGCGGCGCGGCGCCTCCGCGGTCGTCGTCGTCGAAGTCGTCGAGCCCGCCGTCGTCCACCGGCGGCGCGGGCGTCGAGGCCGGAGGCGGCGGTGCCGGCGTCGAGGTCGGCGCCGGGGTCGTGGGCGCCGGGGTCGGATCCGGCTCCGGCGGCTCGCAGCGCTCCTTCTCGTGATCCTTGATCGCGGCGCGGACGGCCGGGCGGAAGTCCGGGAAGTCGGCGTCGAAGTCGTCGGTGATCGACTGCAGGGTCCGCTTGAGCGCCAGGCGCGAGTGGTCGCAGTTGTCGATCCGGCCGTCGCGGCGGAAGTCGGCGTAGACGCGGCGCACGACCTTGCGCTTGCGCAGCTTCTCCTTGCGCTCGGCCTCCTCGATCTCCTCCGGCGTGGGCGTCGGCTCCGGGGTGGGAGTGGCGGTGGGGACCGGCGTCTCGGTCGGCACGGGCGTCGGATCCTGCGCCCAGGCGGGAGCCGCGACCGCGAGGGCCGCGAGCACGGTCAGGATCACGGTGAGACGCGCGCGCATCGAGGCAGAGGGTAGCTGCCATCATGCCGCCCTCGATGAAGCTCCTCGTCACCGGCGGCGCCGGCTACATCGGCTCGATCGTCGCCCAGCAGCTGCTCGAGGCAGGCCACGACGTGGTCGTGCTCGACAACCTCTCGCGCGGCCATCGCGCCGCCGTGCCCGAGGGCGCGGAGCTGATCGAGCTCGACCTGCTCAACGACGTCGGCCTCCGCAACGCCCTCGACGACGGCTTCGACGGCGTCATGCACTTCGCCGCGCTGGCACTGGTCGCCGAGTCCGTGGCGCACCCGGAGCGCTACCACCGCTCGAACCACGTCGGCGCGCTCAACCTGCTCGACGCGATGCGCGAGGCGGGCGTCCGCAGGCTCGTGTTCTCCTCCACCTGCGCGGTCTACGGGGAGCCCGACCAGGTCCCGATGCGCGAGGACATCCCCGCCGCGCCGGTCAACGCCTACGGCAACTCCAAGCTCGCGATCGACCGCATGATCGGCGACGAGTGCCGCGCGCACGGGCTCGCCGCCGCCTCGCTGCGCTACTTCAACGTCGCGGGCGCGCGCGGGGACCTGGGCGAGGACCACGAGCCCGAGACCCACCTGATCCCGCTCGTCCTGCGCGCCGCGGCCGGCGTCAGCGACCACGTGAAGGTGCTCGGGACCGACTACCCGACCCGCGACGGCACGGCCGTGCGCGACTACATCCACGTCGAGGACCTCGGCGTCGCGCACGCCATGGCGCTCGACGCCGCCGAGCCCGGCCGCCACGCGATCTACAACCTCGGCACCGGGCACGGCTACTCGGTCAAGCAGGTCGTCGAGGCCGCCCGCCGCGTGACCGGGCAGGAGATCCCCGCGCGCGAGGAGCCGCGCCGCCCCGGCGACCCGCCGGAGCTGGTGGCCTCCAGCGACCTGATCAAGATCGAGCTCGGCTGGGAGCCCCGCAAGAGCCTCGACGAGATGATCGCCGACGCCTGGGCCTGGCATCAGGCCCATCCGGACGGCTACGACGACTGAAGCGCCGCCAGCGCGTCGGCCAGCACGCGCTCGGGCGGCTGCGAGGCGTCGATCACCGCGAACCGATCCGGCTCGGCTGCCGCCAGCTCGTCGTAGGCGTGCGCGATCGCGCGGAAGAAGGCGCCGTCCTCCTGCTCGAGCCGGTCGGCCGGCCGGTCCGAGATCCGCGCCAGGCCGACCTCCGGATCGATCCGCAGCAGCAGCGTCCGGTCGGGCCGCAGGCCGCCGGTGCCGAACTCGTTGAGCGCGCGGATCTCCTCCACGCCCAGCGCGCGCCCCGCCCCCTGATAGGCGAGCGAGGAGTCGACGAAGCGGTCGAGCAGGACCGTCTCGCCGGCCTCCAGCAGCGGCCGCAGCTTCTCGGCCACGAGCTGCGCCCGCGCGGCCGCGTAGAGCAGGGCCTCGGCGCGCGGGTGGACCGTCAGAGACGGGTCGGCGAGCAGCGAGCGGATTCGCTCGGACACCTCGACGCCGCCCGGCTCGCGCAGCAACGTCACCGGCTGCAGAGCCTTCGCCAGACCCGCTATCAGCGTCGACTTCCCTGCGCCGTCCACCCCCTCGACCGTGATCAGCACGCCTAGGATTCAAGCGGATGCTCGATCAGCACCCCCACGCGGCGGCCGTGCTCGGCGCCGCGCTCGACGGCCGCCCCGCGCACGCGTACCTCCTGCACGGCCCGGCCGGGACCGGAAAGCGGGCAGCCGCGCGGGACTTCGCCGCCGCGCTGCTGGCGCGCGACTCCGAGTCGGCCCGCACGCGCGTCCTGCACGGCACGCATCCCGACCTGACGTGGGTGGCGCCGAGCGGCGCGCACGAGATGCTGCGGCGCGACGTCCAGGAGTCGGTGGTGTCCGCCGCCTCGCACACGCCGTTCGAGTCCACCCACCGGGTGTTCGTGCTCGAGCGCGCCGACACCATGAACGACGAGGCGGCCAACGCGCTGCTCAAGACGCTCGAGGAGCCGCCGCCCTACGTCGTCCTGCTGCTGCTGACCGACAACCCCTCGCAGGTGCTGCCGACCATCAGCTCGCGCTGCCAGCCGGTGCGCTTCGACCCGCTGCCCGCCGCCGAGCTCGCGCAACGGCTGCAGTCGCGCGGGATCGACCCCGAGACCGCCACCGCCTGCGCGCGGCTCTCGCTCGGCGACGGCGAAAGAGCCCTGACGCTCGCCCTCAGCCCCGAGCTGCGCGCCCGCACCGAGGCGTTCGCGCGCGCCCCGCTGCACGGCCGCGCCCACGCCGACCAGGCCTGGCGCCCGCTGCTCGACCAGGCCCGCGGCGCCGGCGCCGCCGCCAAGCAGGAGGTCGAGGCCGCGCTCGCCGAGGAGCTCCAGTACCTGCCCAAGAAGGAGCACCGCAAGCGCGAGACCGAGTTCACCGACCGCGCCCGCCGGGCGGAGCGCCGCGCCTCCACCGGCGCGCTCGAGCACGCGCTCCAGCTCATCGGCCTCTGGTACCGCGACCTCGCCTGCGTCTCCGCCGGCGCGGAGGAGCTCGTCCACCACAGCGACCGGCCCGACCAGCTGCGCGAGGACGCCGCCAAGCGCGACGGCGCCGCCTGGCGCGCGGCGGTCGCCACGGTCGACGACACCCGCGCCGCCCTGGCGCTCAACGTCAGCGAGGAGCTGGCGCTCGAGGCGCTCGCCTACCGCCTCGAGAGCTGATCGAGCTCCTCGGCGGCGAACTTCTCCAGATCCTCCTCGGGCGGCGGCCACTTCGGGTCCATCCGCTCCAGCGTCTCCGCCACCAGCCGCGCCACGGTCAGGTTGCGGAACCACTTGTGGTCGGCCGGCACGATGTGCCACGGCGCCCACTCGGTGTCCGTGGCGTTCAGGGCGTCCTCGTAGGCCTCCTGGTAGGCATCCCAGTTGCGCCGCTCGCGCACGTCGTTGGCCGAGAACTTGTAGTGCTTGTCCTCGCGCTCGAGGCGCTCCTGGAAGCGATCGAGCTGCGCGTCCTTGGAGATGTGCAGGAAGCACTTGAGGATCGTGGTGCCCTCGCGCGAGAGCATGCGCTCGAAGTCGTTGATCGAGTCGTAGCGCGAGCGCCAGCGCTCCTCCTCGACCAGCCCCTTGACCCGCACCACGAGCACGTCCTCGTAGTGGGAGCGGTTGAAGACGTGGATCATCCCGTAGCCCGGCGTGTGCTGGTGGTAGCGCCACAGGAAGTCGTGCGAGGACTCCTCGTTCGAGGGCTCCTTGAAGCTGAAGACGCGCACGCCCTGCGGGTTGGTGCCGCGGAACACGTGGGAGACCGAGGAGTCCTTGCCGGCGGCGTCGATCCCCTGCAGCACCACCAGCAGCGCCCCCTTCTCCTCGGCGTACAGGCGCGCCTGGAGGTCGGCGATCCGCTCGACCAGGGCGGGCAGCTCGGAGTCGTCGGTGTCGTTGCCGGTGTCGGCCGTGTCGAAGTCGGCAAGGCGCATGTGGTTCGCTTACCCGCAATGACCGAGGTGCACGTCCACGGAGCCCATGCCACCGTCCGCGCTCCGGGGCTCGAGGACGAGGTGGCTGTGGAGGAGCCGCTCGAGATCCGCGTCGACGGCCGTCCGCTGGTGGTGACCATGCGCACCCCCGGCCACGACGAGGAGCTGGCGCTCGGCTTCCTCTACGGCGAGGGGCTGCTCGACGGCCCGCGCGCGGTGGGCCCGCCCGCCGACCTGGCCGCCAACACCGTCGAGGTCGGCGGACCGCTGACCCGCGACCCGACCGCCCGCAACTTCTTCACCAGCTCCTCCTGCGGCGTGTGCGGGAAGGGCGCGCTGGAGGAGGTCGCGGTGGTCAGCGAGCCGGTGCCCGACGGGCCGGTGTTCGACCGCGCCTGGCTGGCGGGGCTCCCGGACCTGCTCCGGCAGCCGACCTTCGAGCGCACCGGCGGCCTGCACGCGACGGGCCTGTTCACCCCGGAGCTCGCGTGCGTGCGCGAGGACGTAGGGCGCCACAACGCGATGGACAAGGTGGTCGGCTGGGCGCTCGGGCAGGGGCTGCTGCCGCTGTGGCCGCACGTGCTCTGCGTGTCCGGCCGCCTGTCGTTCGAGCTGGTGCAGAAGGCGGCGGTGGCGGGGGCGCCGGTGCTGGTGGGGGTCGGCGCCCCGACCTCGCTGGCCGTCCGGCTCGCGGCCGACCGCAACATGACCCTGTGCGGCTTCGCCCGCGACGGCCGCGTCAACGTCTACACGGGAGCGGAGCGGGTGCGATGACCTTCGATGCGGTGGTGCAGACCGAGGACGAGGGCGTGTTCGTCGAGGTGCCCGCGGACTCGGAGTTCGCGCAGGCGCGCGCGCCGGTCAACGTCACCATCAAAGGGCAGACCTGGGAGTCCTCGGTGGCCGACTACGGCGGGCGCTTCTACCTGCCGCTGCGGCGCGGGATCCGGCAGCTCGCGGGCATCGAGCCCGGCGACACGGTGAGCGTGACGCTCGAGCCGCGGTGACCGACGCCCTCGTCGCGCGCTGGGGCGTCGCGGTCATGCTGCGGCGGCATGCTCGGCGGAGCGCGGGCGCTGGCCGCGCCGGCGTGGCCGGGCTGCCGCAGAGGCCGGGCACTGGCCGTGGGCGACGCTTCATCGTCAACCTCGCGGGCACAGTGCTGCTGGCGTGGATGACGATGCGGCGACGGAGAACGTCGCGCCGACGTTCTGGCTTCCTGCTCGGCACCGGCTTCTGCGGAGCGCTGACCACCTTCTCGACCTTCCAGATCGAGACGATCCGGCTCGCCCGCGACTGCGGGGGCCGTGGCGGGCGCGTACGCGCTGGGGAGCCTGGCGGCCGGAATGGTGATCGCCGACGGCGTCACGAGGCTGGCGCGATGACGGTCTGGATCGGCGTCGCCGTGTTCGGCGGGCCGGCGCCTACGCGCGCTACGTGGTCGGCGGCCGCTGGGGCACGCTCGTCGTCAACCTCACCGGCTCCTTCGTGCTCGGCCTGCTGACCGGCCTGTCGGTCACCGGCGACGCGCTGCTCCTGTTCGGGACCGGGCTGCTCGGCGCCTACACGACGTTCTCGACCTGGATGGTGGAGTCGCTGCGCTCGCCGCGCCTGCCGCTCTCGATGGCCGCCGGCTGGCCGCCGCCGGCCTCGGCTGGCTCATCGGCGGCGTTCTAGCTGTCGTGAAGCTCTCGGTCTACTTCGGCCGCCGTACCGAAGGGGATCGTCAACTGCGCTGGGTAGGGGAGCTGAGGGGCCGGCCGCGCGGTCGTCTGGACCCTGCCAGGCGCTACCGGAACCGCGACGATCCTGCCTAAGGGTCGATGGCGCTCCTCTCAGGATTCGACGCCGAAACCGCCGCGCGGCTGCTCCCAGCCTGCCTCCAGCCAGTGTGCTCGGTGCCCGTCTACCGATCGGCCCCAGGTTCGGCTCCAGCCCGTAGAGGTCGAACGCCCGGAAGGCGTTGAAGCGCTCGTGCTCGGGGCCGTGGAAGTCGGCCGAGCCGGTGGTCAGCAGGCCGCGTGAGGTGGCCGCCTCGTGCAGCACGCGCGTCTCCTCCTCGCCGTGCGTGGCGTAGAAGGCCTCGACCCCGTCGAGCCCGGCGTCGGCGAACTCCTGCAGGGTGGCGAGCGCCTCGTCGATCCGGTCGAGGTCCCAGAACGGGTGCGCCCAGACGGCGACGCCGCCGGCCGCGTGGATCACCTCGATCGCCTGCGCGACGGTCGGCCGGCTGCGGGCGACGTAGGCGGCGGCGCCGGGGATCAGGTAGGGCGGGAAGAGGGCGTCGCGGCCGTCGATGCCCTCGTCGCGCAGGCGCTGCGCGTTCGCCGGGTGGGCGAGCACGGCGTCGGCCAGGTGCGGGCGGCCGATCGGCTTGCCGGCCTGCCGGCGCGCCTCGAGCGGCGAGTCGTCGAGCTGGAAGCCCAGCTCGCGCAGGCGGTCGGCCATCTCGCCGATCCGCCGCGCGCGGTCGCCGCGGAAGTCGTGCAGCGTGGCCTTGAGCTCCTCGTCGGAGTCGTCGAGCCCGTAGCCGAGGATGTGCAGGTCCTCGTGCGCGCCGTGGACGGCGGACAGCTCGGCCGCCGCCGAGAAGGCGATGCCGTGGTGGGCGGCGGCGGCGCGCGCCTCGGGCACGCCGTCGATCGTGTCGTGGTCCGTCAGCGCGACGAGCTCGGTGCCCGCGGCGGCCGCATGCGCGATCACGTCGGCGGCCGGCAGGGCGCCGTCTGAATGGATTGAGTGCGACTGGAGGTCGAAGGTCGGGGGCATGGATAGGCAGTCTGGCGGGAAGGAGAACGGCAACCCCATCTGGAGGAAAGGGAGGCCCCATGTCAACCGGATTGATCATCGCGATCGTCGTGATCGCGCTCATCCTGATCGCCCTGTTCGCCGTGATCCTGCCGCGTGCTCGTCGCGGGGCGGAGGTGAAGGCTCGTGAGCGCGAGCTCGAGCAGCGCCGCGAGCACCGAGCGGATGAGCATCGTGAGGAGGCCGCCGAGCGCCGCAACCAGGCCGAGATGGCCGAGCAGCGCGCGCGCATGGCCGAGACCGAGGCTCAGAAGGAGCGCGCCGAGGCCGAGATGCGCGAGCAGCGCGCCGAGATGCACGAGCGCGGCATGGCCGACGACGAGCTCATCGAGGACCACGAGCGCGATCGCTTCGCCGGCACGTCGGCGACGACGCGCGACGAGCCCGCGCCGATGCGCGACGGCGATTCGACGCGCGACGACCGGGCGATGAGCGACGACGATTCGACGCGCGACGACCGGGCGATGAGCGACGACGACGACGACCGGCCGATGCACGAGCCGACGAGCGACTACGAGCAGGGCCGCGCCGACGAGGCGCGCGAGCAGCAGGGCCGCTTCGAGCGCGCCCCCGAGGCCGCCGAGGACCCGACCCGCTCAGGTCCGCAGCGCTAGGTCCCGCAGCAGCGCCGTTGCGTCCTCGGGGCGCAGCGGCGCGCTCACGTTGAAGCCCTGGGCGAACTCGCAGCCCAGCAGCTTGAGGTGATCGAGCTGGGCGTCGGTCTCGACGCCCTCCGCGATCACCTCGAGCCCGAGGTTGTGCGCGAGGCCGACGAGCGCCTTCACGATCTCGAAGGCGCCGGCCTCGCGGCCCATCCCGATCACCAGCGCGCGGTGGATCTTCACCGCGTCGCCCGGGAAGCCGTGCAGCAGCCGCAGCGACGAGGCGCCGGTGCCGAAGTCGTCGATGTGCGAGCGCACGCCGTGCTTGTCGAGCGCGTTCTGGAGCGCGCGCTGGACGCTCTCGGGCTCGCGGCTGAGCGCGCTCTCCTTGATCTCGAGCCGCAGCGCGCGCGGGTCCACGCCGGACTCCTCGAGCGCGGCCGCCAGCATGGGGCAGAACTCGGTGTCGGCGAGCTGGCGGTGCGAGACGTTGACGCTCATGAACAGCCCGGCGCCGGCGGGCAGCGCGCGCCACTCGGCGAGCTGGGCGCACGCGGTGCGCAGCACCCACCGGCCGAGCGGCACGATCAGGCCGGTCTCCTCGGCGATCGGGACGAACTCGGCCGGCTCCTGGCCGGGCCAGCGGCAGAGCGCCTCGAAGCCCACGATGCGCCCGGTCGCCGCCTGCACGATCGGCTGGTAGGCGACCTCGAGCTGCCGCTCGTCGATCGCCTTGCGCAGCTCGGCCTCCATGTCGAGCCGGCGCATCACCTGCTCGTGCATGCGGCCGTCGAACACGGCGTGGCGGCCCTTGCCCTCGGCCTTGGCGCGGTACATGGCGACGTCGGCGTCGCGCAGCACGGTGTCGGGCGCCGCGTCGGCGTCGGCGAGCGCAATGCCGATGCTGGCGTCGATGTGCAGCTCGCGCTCGTCGATGTCGAACGGGATGCGCAGCGTGTGCTGGACGCGCTCGGCGACCGCGGCGGCCTCGTGGACGTCGGACACGCCGTCGAGCAGCACCGTGAACTCGTCGCCGCCGAGGCGGGCGACGGTGTCCGGCGGGCGGACGGCGGACTCGAGCCTGCGGGCGACCGCGATCAGGAGCCGGTCTCCCACGTGGTGGCCGAGCGAGTCGTTGACGAGCTTGAAGCGGTCGAGGTCGAGGAACAGCACGGCGGCCGCGGCGGCCGGCTCGGCGCGCTGGGCGCGGCGGATCGCCTGGTCGAGGCGGTCGAGGAACAGCACGCGGTTGGGCAGCCCGGTCAGGGCGTCGTGCATCGCGTCGTGCTGGAGGCGCTGCTCGGCCTGCTTGCGGTCGGTGACGTCGGTCTGGCTGCCGACGACGCGCAGCGCGCGGCCACCCTGGTCGCGGACCGCCATCCCGCGCGCGAGCATCCAGCGATAGGAGCCGTCGCGGTGCTGGATCCGGTGCTCGTGCTCGAAGTGGTGGCTGGCGCCGGTGAGGTGGGCGTCGAGCGCCTGGGTGAGGGCGGCGCGGTCGTCCTGGTGGACGCGGCCGAGCCACTCGCCGGGCGCGTCGCCCAGCTCGGGCTCGCCGTAGCCGAGCATCTGCTTCCAGCGCGGGGAGAAGAACAGCCGGTTCTCGCGCACGTCCCAGTCCCACAGGCCGTCGTTGGCGCCCTGCATGGCGAGCGCGTAGCGCTGCTCGGACTCCGCCAGGCGGGCGAGCGCGGCCTGATGGGTGATGGCGTAGCGCAGAGCGTGCTCGAGCTGGTCGAGGTCGGTCACGTACTCGGCGACGCCGGCCTCGGCGGCCGCCAGGTCGGTTTCGCGGTCGAGCTCGTCGTCGAGCAGCACGACCGGGGCGTTCGGCGTGTGGGCCAGGATCTGGCGCGCCAGATCCAGCCCGCCGAGCTCGCAGTCGACCAGGAAGGCGTCGTGCGGGTGCTCGTCGAGCGCGGCGAGTGCCGCCTTCGTGCTCGTGACCCAGTGGATCTCGTAGCTCGGCCGTTCGCTTGCCTTGAGCGCCTGCTGCACCGGCGCATGGGCCTGCTCGTCGGACTGGACGACGAGGACGGTGACGGTGACCGGGAGCGAGCTCACTCGTGGGGAAGCGCCGCCGCCTCGAGCCAGTACGCGGTGAAGACCTTGATCAGCTTCACGAGGGCGAGGAAGGTGACGGGCTTGGGGATGAGGGTGTTGGCACCGGCGTCGTAGGCCGCGTGGATCTGGTCGGGCTCGGGATGGCGCGCGAGGACGACCACGGGGATGCGGCGGAGCGCCGCATTGCACTTGATGGCCCGGACGGCATCGAGCGCGCCGGGCAGGTCGAGGTCGATCGCGATCAGGGCCGGCGCCGGTGTCGTGACGTCGTCGGCCGCCAGGTACTCCTCGAGCGCGGGGATTGAGGCGACGGCGCGCAGATCGCACGGGCCGGTGCCCTCGAGCAGGGCGTCGCGCATCATGTCGCGCGCGTCCGCGTCGGCGTCTGCGAGCAGCACCGTCGGTACCAAGGGAACGCCGATTCGTCCCGGTTCCGCCGTACCGGAGACCGTCCGTGGCCGCCGCGTCATCTTCCCGTCCTAGCTCCTGTGCCTTCCGGGCAGCGTCGGTGCTGCCCTCTCTCTGTGGCGAGACTACGTCGCCCGAGGCGCCGCCGGACGCCCGAATCGGCGGATGTACGACAGGACTGGCCGGAAGGTTGGGTTTGGCGATCCTGGCTCTAGGTCGCCGGCCGGCGGGCGAGCACGGTGGTCGATACGAGGCGGGCCGTGACCGAGCCGTCGGTCGTCTTGAGCTCGGACTCCAGGCGTACGGTGCCGCGGTCGGGCTTCTTTGTCGACGGGCGCTTCTCGGCGCACGCCACGGTCATCGAGAGGCGATCGCCCGGTCGCGCCGGCCTGAGGAGGTCCAGCTCGTGCCGCGCGGCGGCGATGACCGCGAGCGGCTCCATCTGGCTCAGGAGCTTTGCGGCGACGCAGAAGATGTGGCAGGTGGAGGCCGTGAGGCCACCGAACGGCGACTCGCGAGCGGCCTCGGGATCGACGTGGAACGGCTGCGGGTCCCAGACGCGCGCGAACTCCACGACGTCCTCCTCGGTCAACGCGAACCCGCCGCTCGTCCGCGCCGACCCGACCTCGAGGTCCTCGAAATAGAGCATGGGCGACTCTAGACCGCCGGGCCTGCTGCGGCGCTACCCTTCCGGGCGCCCCTGCCGACGTAGCTCAGCTGGTAGAGCACTTCACTCGTAATGAAGGGGTCGCCGGTTCGAGTCCGGCCGTCGGCTTCGCGGGATCGTCACGCCCGCTCGCCGATGCGCCCGACGGCGCCGGTCAGCCCGACGCACCCGATACACCCGACGCAACCCCTGCAGTTGACGCAGCCGATGCAGCCGACGCAGCCCGCGCAGCCGACGTTGGCGAGGCCGCCGAGGATGCCGGCCGAGCCGACGACGCCGATGCTGAGCGCGACGGCCGCGCTGCCGACGACCGCGGCGGAGCCGCTGACGCCGATGCTGCTGATCACGCCCGAGGCGCCGACGACGCCCGCAGAGCCGACCACGCCGGCCGCGCCGACCACCCCCGCCGAGCCGACGACCCCCGCGGCCCCGGTCACGCCGGCCGACCCGACGACGCCTGAGGCGTCGGTGACTGCCGCCGAGCGCCAGACGCGCGGCTCGCTAGGTGTGACGGCGTCGGCGCTGTCCTCGGCGCCGGCGCTCACACGGCCTCCCCGACGGCGCGCGGCAGCCGGTCGCGAGAGCACTGTCGAGACGCCGTTGCCGGCCATCGAGTCACCGTACCGGGTGAAGCGTTCCCCGGTTCGAGTCCGGCCGATTCGGCTGCTACCCGCGCAGGCCGAAGGCCCACGGCGGGACGCTGCCGTCGGGATTCCCCATGGCGTGAGGCAGCGGCGCGAGCTCGGGCGAGTCCTCCAGCGACAGCCGGTCATCCCAGAGCAACACCCCCGGACGATCCGTGGTGGTGTGGGCGACGGCGGGGCGCGCCGGCTGAACCGGACGCGCGGGCGCGGTGGGGCGGGGCCGGAAACGCTCCGGACGGCGCTTGGGTGCCGACGGCGGCGGCGGCGGCGTGGGCTCTCGCACCGGGAGCATCGCGCGTGGCGTCACGCCGGTGTCGACGTCGACGGCTCGAGAGCGGACCTCGGCCAAGACCCGGTCGCGGTCCGGCGACGCGGGCAGCTGCTCGAGCTGGTCAACCAGCTCTTTCAATCGCTTCAACCGTTCCACTGCCATTCGCGCCTCCTCGGCCCAACCTGTGTAGGCGGGCGTCGCGGTGCGGACGGCCCAGGGCAAGCAAGGTAGCGCGTGGCTGCCCCCGCGAAACGCAACGTTCGTCCACGTGGACCCGAGATCGTCATGCCGGCTAGACCCCTTGGTAGGTCTGACTGGTTGACGCGTCCCACCAGCCACGCGAAAGTGGTGCAATGACGGACCGTACGAAGTACATGCTGATCGGCGCGGGCGCCTGGGCGATCGGCTGGGAGGTGTTCACGTACATCTCCCTGCGCCTGCTGGATCGCCTGCTCGGCGAGGATCCGCGGCCCTGATCAGCCCCCTCGCTGATCGGGCACGTCGAGTGCCGGGTAGCGATCGAAGAACCCGTGCGGCGCGAGCCGGAAGCGGATCCTCTCGTTCGACATGGTGGGGAACTCCTCCGGGTGCGGGTGGTGGGAGAAGCTCGCCGTGAACCATGCGACGACGTCCCTGCCGTCGAGGCTCTCGGCGGGTGACATGAACGCGGGGAGCCCCTCGCCCGCCTGGCCCTGGTTGACGTAGTCGCCCGCCGCGTAGGCCTCCGCGTCCTTGTGGCGCGTGAACCAGACCTGGTGCTTGGCGAACGCCGCCTGGCCGAGCGGCGGGAAGTTCGGGCCCGAGAACGGCGCCGTCCATGGGCTGGGCAGGATCGCGTAGCCCGTCGGCTCCCCGAGCGCGTTGGTCTTCGTCGTGCTGCGCACGATCCACGACCGGTTCGCCAGCGCGTTTCCGTCGCGGAACTGCTCCGTCCCGACCGCGGTCTCCGTCGTGGCGAAGCCGTTGTCCGCCGTCCCGCCCGTCCTCGCGGTGTTCGCCTCGGTGACGCGGTTGGCCGTCCCGTCGACGTCGAAGTCGATCCGGAAGTTGAAGAAGTGCTGGTGATCCGGCGCCGCGATGTTCGGGGCGACGAGCGCCCCGGACGTGTTGCCCTCCGCCGCGTTCCTGACGCCGCGGTTGAGCGTCGTGCCCATCGAGCCGACGTCCACGGCGATCGTCCCGTCCTGCCGGAACGCGTACTCGGTCATGTAGGTGTAGTTGCCGATCACGTAGGCCGCGACGACGACCAGCTCGCGGCCGAAGCGCGCGTCACGGTCGAAGAACGTCGGATCGGTGCGGTCCCACAGCGTCGCGGAGTCGCGCTCGTAGACGGCCACGGCGTTGGGGAGCGCGAAGGCGCCGTCGACGCTGCCGGTGTCGCTGGCGGTGACCTCGTCGAAGAACTCCGCCGTCTCGGGGACGTCGACGTTCTTGCGCAGCGGCTCGGCGTACTGGCCGAGGTTGTACTCGCCGATGTCCATCGCCGTCCGCCACGACCAGTTCGGGTCCTGGAGCCCGTAGGGCACGTAGACCTCGCTCATCGCGATGCGGTGGATGATCGGCCGGACCCGGCCGCCGTCCTCGTAGCCGATCTTGTGCAGGATGAGGCCCTCGCGCATGCCGTAGTCCACGCGGAAGTGCCAGCGCTGCCAGCTCACGTTGCGCCCGTCGATCGAGAAGCTCTGACCGCCCGGCTGGCTCTGCTGCAGGGGCGCGAGATCGGTCCGCTGAGGCGGTGTCAAGCCGCCGGCCTCTTCGCTCACCGGGCGCACCACCGTGTCGATGATCTCGACCACCTTGCGCGTGGTCATGTCCATCGTGAAGGTCAGGCCCTCGATCGGGCGGTTGTACGGGTTCGGAAGCTCGCCGCGGAAGAAGAAGATCGCGCGCAGGAAGCGGTGGCCGGTCGCCCTGAGCCCGGCCGGGAGCTCGCCCGGCGCCCAGACGTCGATGTAGACGTCGTCGGGATCGACGCCGCGGGCGGCCATCTTCGCGGCGAAGCGCGGGTCGGCGCGGACGACCGCGTCGCCCTCGTCGAACTCGTTGCCCCAGACCGCGGGCTGCGTTCCTGCGGGCTTCGCCGTCCAGGACAGGACGGTCTGGGCCGCCGGGTCTACGACCACCTCGTACACGCGGTTCGCCGAGCGGTCATAGACGTGCGCGAGCGCGCGTCGCGGCAGCCCGGACGCGTCGGCCTTCGCCGGCTCCTTCAAGGTGACCAGGGGGAACACGGCGTCCGCCGGGAACCGAGGGTCGCGCTCGATCGCGCGCGTCGTGCGGTTGATCTCCTGCGTCGTGAGGGGGTCGAGCGGGTCGGTGACCGCCGCTGACGCCGCAAGTGGCGCCTGGGCGCGGCCTCGGCTGCTCGGCACGAGGGTCTGCGCCACCACCACCGCGCCGACGCCGAGGAACCCGAGACCGGTGAGGATCACCAGGAGTGCGGTCCAGCGTGGTACCGGCGAACGCCTGAACTCCACGACGGCCTCCTTGCAGCGGATGAATCACGATCGTGCCCAGCATCGCCGGCTGAAGTCAACTGCTGCCCACCAATCGAACGGTTCGGCGTATCACGGGGTTCGCGTCGGTGCTCATGACCGCCATGACCAACCCACGCCTCACCCTCACGACGGCGGCTGTCGCCGCCGTCGTCGTGCTCGCGAGTGCGAGCACGACTCTCGCCGCGGAAGCGCAGAAGCCGGCGCAGACCGCGGCACCGCGCGCTGTCGCGCCTGACGCGGCGGCCGCCGCGCGGGCGAGCGAGATCGCCAAGACGACCTCCGCGCTCGGCTCGTACTACGACACGGACAGCGGCGAGCAGGTCGTCGTCGCCGGCCGCAAGAGCCGCCTCACCGAGGCCGCGGTCGACAAGGCCGTCGGAGCCCCGGCGCGCCTCGAGCGCCTCACGATCACGGCGGCGACGGTCGACGCGATCAAGGACGAGCTCGCCGCGCGCGACTTCAGCCCGTCGGCCAAGAAGTACAGCTATGGCGGCTACCTCGACCTCGAGAGCGGCAGGTTCGTGCTCACGACCGACGCTCCGGCCGCCGTCACCGACCAGCTCACCGAGGACCACCCCGCCATCGACCTCCGTCGCGACACCGTGCGCGACATGTTCCACCGCCTCGACGACTCGCCGTCGTTCTGGGGCGGCGCGTCGATCATGAGCCCGGGCGTCGGCACCTGCTCGAACGGCTTCGCGGTCCAGCGCGGAGGCCAGCGCTTCATGACGACGGCGAGCCACTGCTTCGGCGTCGGCCAGCCGGTCTTCACGCCGACCAGCAAGTTCGTGGGTACGGTCGTCCAGCGCGGGCAGCTGGGCTCGCCCTTCCCGTGGGACAACCGCGACACGGAGCTGATCGGCGGCTCGTCGTACGCCGGGCGCGTCTACGACGGCGGGATCTTCAGCACCACCTCGAAGGGCGTCGTCAGCGCCGCCGACCCGGTCCCCGGCTTCACCGGGTACTGCACCAGCGGTCAGACGTCCGGCGAGCAGTGCGGCATCACGGTCCAGAGCACCGAGGCGATCGCGTGCACGGCGACCGGGTGCAAGTGGCCGGTGATCTCATACACGGGCGGCCCTTCGCGGCCCGGCGACTCGGGCGCGCCGATGTACCTGCCGAGCGGCGCGTCGGCGTTCGCCCGCGGCACGGTGATCGCGGGTGACGGCGTGACGAGCTACGCCGAGAAGTGGAGCCGCATGTCGGCCGGCTTCGGCATCGCGATCGTCACCGGCTGAGCGGTCTGCGCGGAGGGGGCGGCTCAGCGCCCCCTCCGCGCGTCCGAGGTCGAGGATGTAGTTGGCGATGACTGCGTCAGAGACGAGCCGGAGCCTGCGGGAATCGGCATGGGTCATGCGGCTTGCTCCTCCAAGGTGAGTCGGGCGGGGGCGCGCTGCGGATCGCGCGGCCGCAGCAGGGCCACGGCGAGGACGATGCCGGCGAGGATCGCGACGGCACCGGCGACGAAGGCGACGTGGTAGCCGCCGAGCAAGGAGCTCGTGAGCCCGTTGCCGTCGGACAGCAGTCCCTGCGTGTGGTTGGCGGCGACGGTGCTGAGGACGGCGAGTCCCAGCGCGCCGCTGATCTGCTGGGAGACGTTCGTGATCCCCGAGCCGAGCCCGGCGTCGGCGGCCGGGACGTCGGCCATGGCCAGCGTCAGCAGCGGCATGAACGCGTTCCCGATGCCGAGGCCGATCGCGAAGTTGGCGACGAAGATCGTGGGGAAGTAGGCGGTGTCCGGCCCGACCGTGGCGAACAGCAGCAGGCCGGCGGCGGCGATCGCCATGCCGGTCGTCAGCACGGGGAGCGGCCCGAAGCGGGTGACGAGCCGCGCCGTGACGCCCTGGGAGAGCACCGCGACGGTGAGCGTCCACGGCAGGAACGCCGCGCCCGTCTCGAGGGCGCTGAAGTGGCGGACCTGCTCGAGGTAGAGCGTGGCGAGGAAGAACGTCGAGTACATCCCCGTCACGAGGAACCCGCGGATGAGGCTCGCGTTGATCAGCCCGCGCACGCGCAGGATGCGCAGCGGCATGATCGGGTTCTCGATGCGCGCCTCGAGCGCGATGAACGCGGCCATGAGCACCGCGGCGACCGCGCCCATCCCGAGCACGTGCGCCGACGTCCAGCCGTGGGTGGTGGCCGAGACGATCGCGTAGATGGCGCTCATGAGCGACCCGGTGACGAGCAGCGAGCCGAGCCAGTCGACGCCGTGCTGGAGCCCGAGCCCGCGATCGGCGCGGATGAGCGCGCGGCCGAGCGCGAAGGTGGCGATGCCGATGGGGAGGTTGACGAAGAAGACCCAGTGCCAGCTCAGGGCCTGCGTGAGCAGGCCGCCGGCGAGGAGGCCCAGCGAGCCGCCCGCGACCGAGACGAACACGTACGCGCCCATGGCGCGGGCGCGCTCGGCCGCGCCGGGGAACTCGGTGACGATGATCGCCAGGATCACGGACGCCTGGGCGGCGGCGCCGACGCCCTGGAGCAGCCGGGCGCCGATCAGCTCCGCCTGGGTCGAGGCGACGCCGCAGAGCAGCGACGCGACCGTGAAGACGACGAGGCCGGAGAGGAAGACGCGCCGCCGGCCGAGCAGGTCACCGAGACGGCCGGCCAGGAGCAGCAGGCTGCCGAAGGTGACCAGGAACCCGTTGACGACCCAGGTCAGATTCGCCTGGCTGAAGCCGAGGTCGTGCTGGATGGCGGGGAGCGCGACGTTCACGATCGTGACGTCGAGGACGATCATGAGCTGCGCGAAGCAGACGATGATCAGCGTTGCCCATCGACGGCGATCGTCAGAGGAGGTAATATAAGCGGAGGCCACCTCCAGAACTATACGGAGGCACCCTCCGTTTTGTCAAGCGATCTTTCTACCGAAGCCCTCATCGCGCGCCCCAAGCGCGCGGATGCGCGCCGCAACTACGAGAAGGTGCTGGCCGCCGCGCGCGAGGCGTTCGCGGAGGGCGGCGAGTCGACCTCGCTCGAGGCGATCGCGCGCCGCGCGGGGGTCGGGATCGGCACGCTGTATCGCCACTTCCCGAATCGCCAGGCGCTGCTCGAGGCCCTCTACGTCGACGAGGTCGAGGAGCTCTGCCGCTCGGCCGCCGAGCTCGACGACGCCGACCCGTGGGAGGCGCTGAGCGGCTGGTTCGAGCGCTTCATCGGCTACATCGCCACCAAGCAGGCGCTCGCGGGCGAGCTGATGAACTACCTCGACCGCGATGCGCAGCTCTTCAAGGCCAGCCGCGCTTCGCTGTTCGAGGCCGGCGAGCCGCTGCTCGAGCGCGCCCAGAAGGCGGGCGTCGTGCGCCCGGACGTCGGCTTCGCCGACGTGCTCCAGATGGTCATGGGGATCGCCAAGATCCCCGCGGCCGACCCGGCGCAGAACCTGCACATGCTCCGGATCGCGCTCGACGGCCTGCGCTACCGCGCCGGGTCGTAGCAGCGCGAGGGGCGGCCTTTCGGCCGCCCCTCGGAGGTACGTCGGTGGTGTGCTTCGGGCTAGCGGACGACCCGGTCGCCGAGGTACGCGCCGAGCGCGGCCTTGCGGGCCTTGCTCAGCCGCTTGGCCTTACGGGCCTTCTTCGCGGACTTCTTCGCCGTGGTGGCGCCGCCGGCGAGCGTCTCGCGGAGGTTGCGATCCTCGGCCAGCGTCGCCAGCACGTGCGCGCCGCCGTCGGCCAACTGCTCCCAACCCTTGAGGTCGAGGTTGTCGATGTCGTCACCGGCCTGGTGGTAGTTCGGGTCGAACGCCATACCGGCCGTCCCGCCCCACTTGAGGGCCTGCGCCGGGGACTTCGCGACCTCCGCGCCGGAGAACAGGCCGCCCGCGGCGATCCCGTTGTCCTGGAACGGCTTGTAGTCGCTACGCCCGTCGAATGCGCTCGGGTCCGGGGAGATGCCCACGGAGCTGAAGTACTTCAGGAACACGGACTCGATGTACGCGGCGCCCGGGTTCACGGCCGGCGCCGTGGCCGGCGGGGGCGTGTCCGAGAAGTTGCCGTCGTAGACGAACTTCCCGTGGTTGGGCGAGGCCAGCATGTCGAAGTTGAGGTTGGCCGCGATCTTCGCGAACTCCTCATCCGAGATCGCCGCGACGTAGCGGGTCGCGCCCACCAGGCCGGACTCCTCGGCGCCCCACCACGCGAACCGCACGCGGTTCTCGGTGCGGATCCGCTCCTTGGCCATCCGGATCGCGAGCTCGAGGTTGAACGCCGAGCCGGAGCCGTTGTCGTTGATGCCCGGGCCCTCGACCACGGAGTCGAGGTGCGAGCCGACGATCGTCACGTTGTCCGGGTCGCCCGAGCGGGTGTCGGCCAGGATGTTGGTCGACTTGCGCTGGTCGCTCTTGGCCTCGACGACGATCTGGCCCGTCGTGGGATCGGCCTCGCCGTTGAGCCGGTCGCCCTCGGCGTAGGAGATGCCGACGGCCGGGATCTCGACGTCGGGCGGCGTGGGCTGGCCATCCTGCGCCGTCTCGCCCAGCGTTCCGGCGACCACGCCCTCGTTGCCGGGCGTGCCCGAGTTGAAGATGATCGCGCCGACCGCGCCGGCGGCCTGTGCGTTGGTCACCTTCTGCGCGAACGGGCAACTGCCGCGCTGCATCAGGGCGATGTTGCCGGCCGGGAAGGCGGCGAAGTCGGCGGCCTCGCAGCCGGACGTCGACACGCGCTGCGCCGGGGTCGGGCTGAGATTGAGGTCGACCGCCGTGATCGTCGCCACGCCGGTGTCGCCGCTGGCCGAGTAGTTCATGGTGAGGAACTCGGTCTCGTGCGTGTAGTTCTTCGCGGTCGGCGAGACCTCGCGGAGCACGGGATCCGCCGTCTCCTCGAAGGTGACGAAGTCGAAGACCTGCGTCGTCGGGCGGTAGCCCGCGTCACGCAGCTTGGTGAGGACGTACTGCACGGACGCGCCGTAGCCCTGGAAGCCCGAGGCGCGGTTGCCGCCGTTCTCGTCGGCGATCATCTGGAACGCCTCGGCGTGCTTGAGCATGCGCCGCGAGGTGATCTCCTTGCGCAGCTCCTTCGAGGTCTTCGCGGCCTCGCTGGAGCCGTGATGATGGTGGTGCTTCGACGGGTGCGCGGTCGCGGCGACCGGCGCACCGAGTGCGAAGATCGCGCCGGCCAGCGCGGCGCGCATGCGTACTGACATGTGAGGTCTTCCCCTCCCCAGGGTGGACGTTGTGCACGGCCCCTGCGCCCGGCGCGAACTCGTCAGCGCCGGTCTTGAGCCGATGCGGTTGGCGCGGATCGTAGCGGGCGCCCGGAGCGTCGCGCCGCAGTCAGAAGCTTGTCAGTGCATCAGGCACGCCCTCGCGACGGCTGAAGCGATGGCGCTGACGCCCGGGTTCTGGGAGGCTGGACGCGGCATCGCCATGCCGCCATCGCAGCCCATTCGCAGCGTCGCGATCGGCCGCAGCGTCATCACGGTCGGAGTGCCCGGCGGAACGCTGATCACGGCCGGCACGCGGCTGTCCGCGGACGCCGAGACCGCGGATCCGCTCGAGCTCGCGGCGGCGCTGGCCGAGGAGGAGCCGCGCGAGACGATCGGCGAGCTCACGGAGCGCTCCGTAATGACCGCCTCCGAGGCCACGGACCGCGTGGAGCAGGCCGCGGAGCTGCTGCGGGACGCGCTCGCGGGTGAGCTCGTGGACCTCGCCCGCGCAGGCCAGGTCCTCGACGTCCTGCAGCGACTGGACGAGGACGGGCGCTACGAGGAATGGCTCCACTACGCGCGCTCGGTCCACGGCGTGCTCGTGCTCCTCAAGCGCTGGATGGAGCTCCTGAGGCTGCTGCGGACGCTCCTGCGCAGCGGCGCCGAGGTCCACGAGGCCGGCCGCGCGTGGGTCCAGCACGAGCTCGGCACCCTGCAGCTCGCCGCCGGCGACTCCAAGGAGGCGGCGAGGCTGCTGGAGCAGGCGCGGAGCACCAGGCAGCGCCTCCAGGACGGCGACGGGCTCGCCGCGACCGAGCAGAGCCTCGGCGTCCTCTGCCGCCAGCAGGCGCAGACCGGGTTCCTCGAGCGCAACCGCGGCCGGCTCGCCGTCGTGGCGGCCCTCGCCTTGCTGCTGCTCGCCGCGGGCGGGGTGGCCGGCGCGGTCTTCAACCCGTTCGGGTCGGATCCCGAGCCGCTCACCGTGGCGGTCCAGGGAGCCGGCGTGGTCACGGCCGCGGCGGCCGCCATCAGCTGCCCGGACCGCTGCGACGCCGAGCTCGACCACGGCTCCCAGGTGACGCTCACGGCCTCCGCCCGCCGCGGCTCGACCTTCGAGGGCTGGAGCGGAGACTGCGGCGGCGCGCAGCGCTGCCGCCTGAGCATGGACGGCCCGCGCACCGCCACGGCGCGCTTCGTCCGCACGGCCGAGGCGCGGGCGGTCACCGTGCGCAAGGACGGCGACGGCGGCGGCCGCGTGACGAGCCCGTCCGGGATCGACTGCGGCGGCGCCTGCCGCACCAGCGTCGAGCGCGGGACCCAGGTGCGGCTGGACGCCATCGCCGACGAGGGCTCGACCTTCGAGGGCTGGACCGGCGCCGGCTGCGGGCAGGCCTCGCCGTGCCGGTTCACCGCGCAGGACGCGGTCACGGTCACGGCGCTGTTCACCGCGGAGCCCATCCCGGCCGGCGAGTTCCCGCTCACGGTGAGACGGAGCGGAGACGGCACCGTGACCAGCGAGCCGCCCGGCATCGACTGCGGAGACGACTGCGACGATTCGTTCGACGCGGACAGCGTGGTCGAGCTGTTCCAGGTGGCGGGCGAGGGTTGGGACTTCGCCGGCTGGGCCGGGGCCGGCTGCTCGGGCACGGACACCTGCCGCGTGCCGATGACGAAGGCGCGGGCGGTGAAGGCCGGCTTCGTTCCCGAGCAGCCCGTCCGGTTCACCCTGACCACGTCGACGACAGGCGCCGGCGAGCTCAGCCCGCCCTGCACCTCGGGCTGCGACTTCGACGCAGGCACCGCAGGTCCCGCTCACGGCCACGCCGGCCGGCGAGAACAACAGCGTGGCCTGGACGGGCTGCACGCCGGCGGTGCCCGGCGCCACCAGCTGCGAGGTCACGATGTCCGAGAACCGCCAGGTCTCGGCGCGCTTCTTCTTCGCCGAGCCCTGAAACTCCTCAAATCCACTCAGCTTTGACCGAGTTTGTACGCTCTCTGCCATGACGTACGTGATCGTGGGGAGCTGCGTGAAGGACGACTCGTGCATCGAGGTCTGTCCCGTCGACTGCATCCACCCCAAGCCCGGCGACCCCGACTTCGAGACGGCCGAGCAGCTCTACATCGACCCTGCGCTGTGCATCGACTGCGACGCCTGCGTCGAGGCCTGCCCGGTCGACGCGATCTACGCCGAGGCCGAGACGCCGGAGCGGTTCGCGTACGCGAAGGACCTCAACGAGGAGTTCTTCGCCGAGCGCAGCACGATCGAGCGGACGGCCGCGTGAGGCCGCGGATCGCGATCGTCGGCGCAGGGCCCGCGGGCGCGTTCGCGGCCGCGGCGGTGCTGCGACAGGTCGGGAACGCGGAGATCGACCTGTTCGAGCGGCTGCCGACGCCGTGGGGGCTGCTGCGCGGGGGCGTGGCGCCCGACCACCAGGAGATCAAGCGCCTGCAGGACACCTTCGACCGCCAGACGCTCAGGCGCGGCTGCCGCTTCCTCGGCAACGTCGAGGTCGGCCGGGACGTCACGCACGAGGAGCTGGCCCGCCACTACACGGCCGTGGTCTACGCGACCGGCGCGCAGACCGACAAGTCGCTCGGGATCCCGGGCGAGGATCTGCCCGGCAGCTGGGCGGCCACCGAGTTCGTCGCCTGGTACAACGGCCACCCCGACTTCCGCGACCTCGAGTTCGACCTCACGCACGAGCGCGCGGTGGTCATCGGCAACGGCAACGTGGCCGCCGACGTCACCCGCCTGCTCACGCGAAGCCCGGACGAGCTCGCCCGCACCGACGTCGCCGACCACGCGCTCGAAGCGCTGCGACGCAGCGCGATCCGCGAGGTCGTCGTGCTCGGCCGGCGCGGCCCGGCCCAGGCGGCGTTCACCAGCGCCGAGCTGCGCGAGCTGGGTCACATGGAGGGTGTCGACCTGCGGGTGGATCCGGCGGAGGTCGAGCTCGATCCCCTCTCGGCCGAGTGGCTGGCGGACCAGGGCACCTTCACGGCCCGCAAGAACGTGCAGCTGCTGCGCGAGTTCGCCGAACGGCCGCCCCGGATCGACGCTCCGAGGCGCATCGCGTTGCGCTTCCTCGTGTCGCCCGTCGAGATCACGCCCGAGGCGGTCGTGGTGCGCCGCAACGAGATCGTCAAGGACGACCGCGGCCTGCTGCGCGCACGCGTCACCGACGCGCCCGCCGAGACCATCGAGGCCGGTCTCGTGCTGCGCTCGGTCGGCTACCAGGCCGTGCCGCTGCCCGGCGTCCCGTTCGACGAGCGCGCCTTCGTGCTGCCCAACGAGAGCGGCCGGGTGCTCGACGCGCCCGGCGTCTACACCGTCGGCTGGATCAAGCGCGGGCCGACCGGCATCCTCGGCACCAACAAGCGAGACGCCGAGGAGACGATCGCCTGCCTCGCGGAGGACCTGCGCGGCGGCGTCCTGCGCGAGCCGGAGGCGAGCGAGCCGATCGACGGCCTGCTCGCGGAGCGGAAGGTCGGTGTGGTCACCGTGGAGGGCTGGCGCGCGATCGACGGGCGCGAGCTGGAGGCGGGCCGCGGCGCGAACCGCCCCAGGGTCAAGCTGGCTTCGCGCGACGAGCTGCTGGCCGCGGCGGGCTAGCGGCCCCAGCGGCCGCGATGGCGGCCGTCGCCGCGCTCGCCGTCCCAGTCGCCGCGATCGCGGTCGCCGCGGCCGTCGAAGTCGTCCTGGTCGGCGGCGGCGGGAGCCGGCGTCGGGGCGGGAGTCGCGGCGGGAGTCGGGGTCGGCTGCGGGACAGCGCTGCGCCGACGCTGGCTCACCTGACGCCACGAGTGACGGCTGTTGTCCGAGTCGGACCGGCGCCAGCTGCGGCGGTCGTCGTCATCGTCGTCCTGCCACGAGGGCGAGGACGTCTCGGTCGTCACCTCGGTGGTCTGCCGGCTCGAGGTCGTCTCCGTCTGCGTGGTGGTGACGGTCGTCGCCTCGCCGGCGGTGGTCGAGACGGGCACGGCGGTGGCCACCGGCGCGGGGGTCGCGGTCGGCGTGACGACGGGGGCGGGGGTGGCCTGGACCGGCGTGGTGGCGGCGTGCCGGCGGCCGCGCGCGGCGCGGCGCGGGCTGAGCGGGGCGGGACCGGCGTCGGCGCGGCGCTGCGGAGCGGCGACCGGCCGGGCGGGGGGCGGGCACGCGGGCGCGCGCCGGGCGCGCGTCCTCGCTGCGGTCAGAGGGGGAGGCGAGCGTCACGGCGCCGTGGGTCACGCTCGCGACCTGGTCGCGCGGCGACCAGACGCCGGTGATCAGGCCGCTGGACAGCCAGCCGAGGACGAGGATGGCGACGGCGAGCGTCGCGGCGGTGATGATGGCGGCGGAGAGGTCTCGGGGCAGCGTGAAGCGGCCGCGATCGAGAGACGGAGTCGAACGCATCTACCTAGAGATTCGGCGGCGGCGCCCGAGACTTGAGCTGTGAGGTCCGTCACAGTCGGCGCGCGGCCACCACGGCCGCGACCTGGTCCTCCCCGGACCGGGCGACCAGCCGCACCGTGTAACGCCCGCGAGGCAGGCCTCGCAGAGCGAACCGGAACGACCTCCGGCTCGCGGCGAACCGCTTGACGACCTCACGCCCGCGCATGACGGTGAGCGAGACCCTGGCGGGCGCGGCGAGGCGGTACGAGCCTGCCAGCGTCCGGCCGAACACCGGCCCCCGGAGGCCGAAGCCGCGCACCAGGCCGCAGCTCGCGCGCCGCCGATGCGGCGGCAGGACGCGGTAGCGCCCGTCCGTGCCGCGGCCGAGCACGACCACCCGGCGGTCGCCGGCCATCGAGAACCGCACCACGTAGACGCCCGGGCGCGAGGCCCGCCACGTGAACGGCCCGCTGCGTCGCGCCACACGCCGCCCGTCGGACGCGCGCACGACGTCGACGCGCACCGGCCGCTCGACACGGCGCTCGAAGGACACCTCGACGCGCCGCCCGCGCGGCCGCGCCGACACCGAGGCGAACCCGTCGCGCTCCACGCACCCGCCGGCCCCGCGCGAGACCGGGAACGGCCACACGCCAGGATCCATGCGCAGCGCGTAGAAGCCGCTCGTGCCGTCCGAGTACCAGATCTCGCCGCGCTCGGGCGCGAACGCGGGCTGGGACATCGCGTAGTTCGCGCGCTCGTCGATGATCGGCGTGCCGGTCACCGTGATCGTCGACGGCGGCGCGACGTGGTAGGCGATCTCGCGCGGGTGCTCCGGATCGCGGATGTCGAACACCCGTAGCCCGGACAGGATCATCGAGCAGGCGAGGATGCCGGGCTCGGCCCGCTGCGGCACGTTGCAGTAGTGGCCGGCATAGCCCTGGACCGGGCTCTGGGCGCCCGGGTCGCCGGCGATCGCGGCGCGGTTCTCGGGCTGATGGACCGCGAGCCGGATGTTGGAGACCACGAACGGGCGGCGCTCGTCGGAGATGTCGATGATCCGCGCCGCTCCCACGCGCGGCCCGTTCCCCGCCACGCCGCCCGACTCGCCCGACGAGTACTCGTCGATCTCCACCAGGTACGGCTTGCCGCCGATCGTCACCGGGATGGCGATCTGCGGGATCGTCATGTTCGACCACGTCAGCCGGCTGATCTCGCGCACCTGCGGATTCGACTTGCGCGCCTGGACCTCCGAGAGGTCGATGATCACCAGCCCGTCGCCCGTCGCCAGGTACCCGCGGTTGCCGTCATCGGAGACCGACATGCCGTGGGTGTTGAACTGGCCCTGCCAGATCGGGCGCGGCAGGCGCGGGTCGCTCAGGTCGACCGCCGTCGTCTGGTCGGTGCTGATCGAGGTCGGGTAGAAGGTCTTGCCGTCCAGCGCCATCCCGCTCTCGTGCCCGAACACGCTCGCCGGAGCGCTGGCCATGAGCTCCGGGTGCCGGCAGTCGCGGCTGATGTCGTAGACGTCGACGACGCCGGGCGCGAAGGCCGGGTTGCCCATCACCGCCGCCAGCAGCCCGCGCTCGACGCTGATGTTCAGCGACTCGTGCGGCGTCTGCATGGCCGGCGTGATCAGCGTCGTCGTGTGGACCGGCTTCGCCGGATCGGTCATGTCGAGCACCGCGACGCCGGTCGGCTCCCCGCTGAGGCTCAACGCGTTGGTCGGGAACAGCAGCGTCGTGTCGTAGTACGCGCACTCGCGCCCGTCGCGGTCGACGTAGCGGTGCACGCGGAACCCGCCCGTCTCGCCGGCCTGCCCGATCACGCTCAGGTTGCAGCGGTAGCCCTCGGCGCCCGCGGGGACCCTGCCCTGCATGGGCCCCTCGGGCACGCTGCCCGGCAGGCAGTCGGCGCGCGGCGTGGCGACGATCGGAGGCTCAGCCCGCTGCTGGGCGGCGACCGAGACCGGCTTCCAATCCGGCACGCGCGGTCCGCCGTCGTGCGCGAGCGCGGGCGCCGGCAGCGCGAGCGCCGCCAGCGCGACGATCAGGGCGCGCACGCGTCGCCGTAGCCGGTCGGCATGAAGATGATCAGCCCGTCGCAGTCGCCGCGCTCTCCCGGGATCCCGGTGTCCGAGTAGCGGATCTCGTTCGCGATCACGGCGACCTGCGTGATGTTCCGGAAGCGCTTGGTCTTGAAGTCGACGTCCCGCTTGTTCTCGTGGCACAGGCCGCGAGTTCTGCGGCGGATGTCCCGGGTGACGTCGTTGTACGAGACCTCGATCTCGAGCACCGCCGCGAACCCGTCGCCGGGGCAGATGTCGTTGATGTACCCCTTCACGCGGAGGCGGCCGTTGTCGAGGAACCTCACCTTCCCCTTGGCCTTCGCCCTTCCCTCGGTCTGCGTCGTGCCCGAGAACAGGTCGAAGGGGACCGGCTCTCTGAGGTCTGCCTGCGCGGAGGCGACGCCGATCGATCCGGTGAGCAGGAGGGCGAGGCCGATGACGGCTGCACGGGTCCGGCGAGAGATCATGGGTGCCGATTGCCCTGATTCCGGGCCCTCGACACCTACGCGTGCGCGATGACGATCTTCCCCAGGAACTCGCCCGACGCGTAGCGCTCGAACGCCGCCCGAGCGTCCGCGAGCGCGTAGGTGCCGTCGATGACCGGCACGACGGTGCCGTCCTCGAGCAGCGGGGTGAGGCGCTCGAGCGCCTCGCGGCCCGGCCGGTGGATCACGACGCCGATCCGCTTGCGGCGCGGTACGAGCCCGACGAGCGCGGTCCAGCCGATCCGCGGCAGCGTCCCGCCGATGACTCCGTAGACGCCTCCCGGCCGCAACGCGCGTCTGCACCGGGTCGAGGCGTGCAGGTCGACGATCCGGTCGTAGCGGCCGGCGATCCGCTCCTCGCGGTAGTCGATCACCTCGTCGGCGCCGAGCGAGCGCAGCATCTCGAACTTCGACGCGCTGTCGACGCCGGTCACGACGCCCCCGGACGCCTTGGCCATCTGCACGCCCAGCGACCCGAGGCCGCCGCCGGCGCCGTTGATGAGCACCGTGTCGCCGGGCCGCACCTCGCCGCGATAGGTCAGTCCCTGCAGGGCGAGAACGCCGGCCTGCGGCACCGCGGCCGCCTGCTCGAAGGTCAGCCCGGCGGGCATCGCCGCGAGCGCGCGCTCGGGCACGCAGACGTACTCGCCGAGCCCGCCCCACCCGTGGCCCGACACGTCGCCGTACACGTCGTCGCCGGGCCGCAGCCGCGTCACCGCCGCGCCCACCGCCTCCACGCGCCCCGCGACGTCGGCGCCCATCACGGGATGGCGCGGCCGCCGGCCCACCGTCATCCGGCCCCTGAGCAGGTCCCAGTCCCACGAGTTGATCGACGTCGCGTGCACCTTGACGAGCACGTCATCGTCGCCCTGGAGGCGCGGTTCCGGCACCTGCTCGAGCCGGAGCTCCGCGGGTGAGCCGTAGCGGTGGTAGACGACAGCCTTCACACCGCGTGTTATCGCAAGTTCGCGGCCCGAGTGCCGTTTTGGCTCGCCATGAGGACACTGGTCGCAGCGCTCACCGCGCTCCTGATCGCGCCCGCGAGCGCGAGTGCCGCGTTGAAGATCGACGTCGTCTCGAACCGGGCGGACCTGATCTCCGCGGGCGACGCGCTCGTCGCCATCGACGGGCCCGATCCGGCAGCCATCCGGGTGACCGAGGACGGCCGCGACGTCACCGGCGCGTTCGCCGTTCGGCCCGACGGCCGCTTCGAGGGTCTGGTCACCGGCCTCGACGTCGGCGCCAACGAGCTCGTCGCCACCGACGGCGCCGACACCGCGCGCATCACGATCGCCAACCACCCCAACGGCGGCCCCGTCTTCTCCGGCCCGCAGATCCAGCCGTGGGTCTGCACCAACGGCTCGCCGGACCCCCAGTGCAACCAGCCCGCGACCTACCGCTACGAGTACAAGTCCTCGCTCGACGGGCAGCTGCACGAGTACGACCCCGACCAGCCGCCGAGCGACGTCGCGGAGACCACGACCCAGACCGGCGAGACCGTCCCCTTCGTCATCCGCGTCGAGACGGGCTACCAGGACCGCGACCAGTACCAGATCGCCACGCTCTTCCAGCCCGGCGAGCCGTGGGAGCCGTGGGCGCCGCAGCCGCAGTTCAACCACAAGCTGCTGATCACCCACGGCGCGAGCTGCGGCATCGACCGCCAGTCCGGCTCCGCGCCCTCCGTCACCGGCGACACCGTGCTCGGCGACAGCCCGACGACGGCGCTCGGCCTCGGCTTCGCCGTGATGAGCACGGCGCTCAACAACGCCGGCCACAACTGCAACCTCGTCACCCAGGCCGAGTCGATGGTGATGGCCAAGGAGCGGCTGATCGAGCAGTACGGCGAGATCCGCTACACGATCGGCACCGGCTGCTCGGGCGGCTCGCTGACCCAGCAGCAGGTGGCCAACGCCTACCCCGGCCTCTACCAGGGCATCCTGCCGGCCTGCTCGTTCCCCGACGCGTGGTCGACCGGCCAGCAGCTCGCGGCCTACAACCTGATCCGCCGCTACGTCGAGGACCCGTCGAAGTGGGCGCCCGGCGTGGTCTGGGACCCGCTCTCGATCGCCGCCGTCGAGGGCCACCCCAACCACGTCAACTCGATCGTCTTCGACAGCGTCTACTGGACCGACCTCGGCGTGCCGGACGACGGCTGCGCCGGCGTGCCCGACGACCAGGTCTACGACGCCGAGACCAATCCCGGCGGCGTGCGCTGCACCCTCGCCGACCTGATGATCAACGTCTTCGGTCCGCGCCCGCCGCAGGACTTCGCCGGCATCCCGCTCGACAACGTGGGCGTCCAGTGGGGATTGTCGGCGCTGCAGACAGGGCCGGATCACGACCGCCCAGTTCGTCGACCTCAACGAGAAGAGCGGCGGGCTCGACGTCGACGCCCAGTGGCAGCCGCAGCGCACCGAGGCCGACAGCACCACGATGCGGCGCGCGTACCGCTCCGGGGCGATCAACTCGGCCAACCACCTCGACCAGGTCGCGATCATCGACCTCCGCGGCCCCGACCCCGGAGCCTTCCACGACGCGTACCGCTCGTGGGCGACGCGCGCCCGGCTCGAGCGCGAGCACGGCCACTTCGACAACCAGGTCATCTGGGTGGGCCAGGTGCCGCTCATCGGCGACCCGCGCTGGACGACCGAGGCGATGCTCACGATGGACCGCTGGCTCGCGGCCGTCGAGCAGGACGACAGCGCACGACCGCTGCCCGAGAAGATCGTCGCCAACCGCCCCGCGGACCTCCGCGACCGCTGCTCCCAGATCCCCGCCGTCGAGCAGATCGGCGCCGTCTGCGAGCACGAGCAGGTGCAGACCCGCTACGGCACGCCCGCGACCGTCGCCGGCGAGAGCATCGCCACCGACACCAACAAGTGCGCGCTCAAGCCGCTGCGCCGCGCCGACTACTACCCGATCGTCTTCACGCCCGACCAGTGGGCGCGCCTGCAGCGCGCGTTCCCGATCGGCGTCTGCGACTGGAGCCGCCCCGGCCCCGAGCAGCAGGGCGCGATCCCGTGGCAGACCTACCAGGAGGCCGACGGCAGCGTGATCCACGGCGGGCGCGCCCTCGAGCCGGCGCCCCTCGGATCAGGCTGGACGAGCTTCGACTGACTCGATCGCCTCGAAGGCGCCGAACCCGCCGGCGAAGTACACGAGCGGCTCACCGTCGCGGCGGATCCGGACGTCGCGGACGCGGCCGACGACGATCGAGTGGTCACCGCCGGGGTGCTCGGCCTCGAGGTCGCACTCGATGACGGCGAGCGCGTCGCGCAGGGGCTCGGCGAAGCGGTCGGCCCCGGGCTCTGCCGCGCGGCGGGCGAACTCGCCGTGGCCGGCCGCGAGCACGTGCACCTCGAAGCGCTTCGCCGTCCGCATCCGCCGCCACGTCAGCGAGTCGCGCGCCGCGCAGAACGAGACGAGCGGCGGATCGAGCGACACGGCGGCGAACGAGCTGACGATCAGCCCGAGCGGCGTGCCGCCGACCTCGGTGGTGACGAACGCGACGCCGGTCGCGAAGCGGCCGAACGCGTCGCGCAGGGCGCGGTCCTCGGAGCAGTGCAGCAGGGCGGGGGCGGCGGACATCAGTGCAGCGCGTGCTCGCGGCCCAGCGCGACGTCGCCGAGCAGCTCGTAGGCGCGGTTGGCGCCGAGCGGCTGCATGAAGCTCCCGGCCCGGACGTCGCGGTACGCGCGCGCCAGCGGGTGGCCGTTGAGGTAGCCGGCGCCGCCCGACAGCGCGAGCGCGCGGTCGACGATCCGCGCGGCGGCCTCGTTGACGAACGCCTTCGCCGCCTGCGCCTCCGCGAACAGCTCCACCAGCGGCGCGTCCGACTCGTCGACCAGCGCGGCGGCCCGCGCCAGCGTCGCCCGGCAGGCGCCGAGCTCGATCGCGTTCTCGGCCACCAGCGTGCGCGCCCGGGCATCCGGCTCGCGGACCGCCGCGTTCGAGGTCGCCACCGCGGCCTCGGCGATGCCGAGCGAGGCGGACGCGTGGAACAGGCCGGCGACCAGGTTGCGGTCCATGTACGCGCCGGCGTCGCCGGCCAGGAAGCCGCCGCGCAGCGCCGACAGCGGCACCTCGACGTCGGAGAAGGTCACCGAGTTGCTGCCCGAGGCCCGCATGCCGAGCGCGTCCCAGTCGTCGTGGATCCGCACGCCGTCGGTGGCGGGGTCGATCGCCGCGTAGCCGTAGCGCTCGACGCCGTCGTCGCCGACGAAGGTGACCGCGGTCTGGAGCACGGTCGCGGCCGGCGACATCGTGCAGAAGATCTTGCGCCCGTCGATCCGCCAGCCCGACTCCGTGCGCGTCGCCGTGGTCGAGGGCCGCGTCAGGTCCTGGCCCGGCTCGCTGACCGCGGTGGCCATGATCACGCCGTCGCGGGCGATCGCCTGCATCGAGGAGCCGAAGGCGCGCGCCCGCCGCTCGTCGCCGGCGGCGACCGCGGCCAGCCAGCGCCGGACCATGTTCAGCAGGACGGCGAAGTGCATGTTGACGCCGATCGCCACCGACGCGTCACCCCGCGCCAGGCGGCTCGACGCGACGACGACGTCGTGCACCGAGGTGACGCCGAGGCCGCCGAGCTCGGCCGGGATCGGGGCCGTGAAGTAGCCCGCCTCCTTGAGCGCGGCGATGCTCGCGTGCGGGAACGACGCCGCCCGGTCGTGCTCGGGGGCGCGGCGCGCCAGCTCCTGGGCGAGCCTCTCGGCGAGCTCCACGAGGCGGGCGCCGGCGTCGGTATGGGCGGTCAGATCGAGCATGGGCCTAGTCCGCGATGACCCCCACCTCGACCGGGACACCGTTGGTGACCATGTCGAAGACGACGGAGCGCGCCTGGGCGCGCTCGACAAGCTCGCGCAGCTTCTCCGGCGGCGCCTCGCCGGAGACCTTGAAGCTCACGCGGATGTTGCTGAAGCCGTTGCGCACCTCGTCGGACAGGCCGAGCGCGCCGCGCACGTCCATGTCGCCCTCGAGGGTCGACTCGACGGCGGTCAGGCGCACCTTGCGCGCAGCGGCGACGTAGACCAGCGAGGTGGTCAGGCACGCGGCCAGCGCGTGCAGCAGGGCCTCGGCCGGATTCGGGCCGGTGTCGCTGCCGAGCAGGATCGCCGGCTCGCCGGCGTCGATCGTGAACTCGTGCGTGCGCGTCGAGTCCTCCTGGCCGGCGCCGTAGAACGCCTTGATCGTCGAGCGGTTGTGCGCGCCGTCGACCCACCGGTTCTGGGCGCGGAACTGGAACACGCCGAGCGAGGGGTCGGCCTTGATCGCGTCGAGCGTGCCGTACATCTGCTCGCTGTCGACGCCGTTGCGGATGCGATCGAGGATCTGTGTCATGCGATCGAATGTCCCGCAGGGCCGGCGAGCGCGCAACGTGAGTCTTTTCCTGCCCTTACCCGAGGGCTAGCAATTCCTCGGGTCGGTGGGTGAAAACCCTCGCGTTGCGCTCGCGAGGGAGGCCGGGCAGCATCGCCGCTCCTCCCCACGAAAGGACCCCCCATGTACGCAACCGGAAGGTCGCGCGCGCTCGCTGCGGGCGTGCTCGCCACGGCCGCGCTCGGCTTCACGGTCGCCCAGGCGACCGCCGCGACCACGGCCCAGGTGCAGAACGGCACGCTGTTCATCAGCGGCACGAACGGCGCCGACGACATCACGCTCCAGCTCCAGCCCGGCAACCCGAACGTCCTCGAGGTCGACATCGACGGCGACGGCGCCGGCGACCTCAGCTTCGACCGCGGCACGTTCACGGCGATCGACGTCCAGGCCCGCGGCGGCGACGATCGCTTCACCAACCGCGGCCAGTTCTTCGACGAGGTCACGACCGTCGACGGCGGCAGCGGCCACGACACCCTGGCCGGCAACCTCGGCGACCAGACCCTGATCGGCGGCAGCGGCAACGACTCCGTCTCCGGCGGCGACGGCGACGACACCGTTCGGCTCGGCACCGGCAACGACCGCTTCACCTGGAACCCCGGCGACGACAACGACGTCGTCGAGGGCGAGGTGGGCGCGGACGTCCTGGACTTCAACGGCAGCGCCGCCGCCGAGACGATCGACGTGTCCGCCAACGGCCCGCGCGTGCGTCTCCTCCGCAACATCGCGAACGTGGTCACGGACCTCGGCGGCGTCGAGCGCGTCGAGATCGACGCCCTCGCCGGCAGCGACACGCTGGTGGCGGGCGACACCGCCGGCACCGAGCTCCAGGCCTTCGCGGTCAACCTGAACGGCTTCAACGGCGCCGGCGACACCGTGCCCGACTCCGTCATCGTCGGCGGCACGCCGAAGGACGACAGCGTCGAGCTCGGCAACACGGGCGCAGCCCAGACCGTGTCGGGCGCGACCACCGCGGTGGAGGTGACCGGCGGCGAGGCCCACGACGAGATCAACGTCGGGACCGGCGAAGGCGCCGACACCGTCACCATGAACGTCGCGGTGACCGGCACGGCGCTGTTCGACGTCGACGGCGGCGACGGCGTCGACACCCTGAGCTACACGGGCACCGCGGGCGCGGACCAGATCGGTGTCACCGCCAACGGCACCAAGCTGCGGACCGGCGGCCCGGCCTCGGCGCAGCTCGACACGATCGTCGAGAACGTCCGCGTCCAGGCGCTCGGCGGCGACGACACGCTGACCTCCACCGGCAACACGCTCTCGAGCCTGCTGACCTTCGACGGCGGCGCCGGCGCCGACAACGTCCGCGGCGGGAACGGCCCCGACGTGCTGCTCGGCGGCAGCGGCAACGATCTCGTCGACGGCAACCAGGGCACCGACACGGCAGAGCTCGGCACCGGCAACGACCGCTTCCAGTGGGACCCGGGCGACGGCAACGACGTCGTCGACGGTCAGAGCGGCACCGACGCGGTCGACTTCAACGGCTCGGCCATCGGCGAGGTGCTCGAGCTGTCGGCGAACGGCGCGCGCAGCCGCTTCACCCGCAACATCGCCGGCATCGTCATGGACGCCGACGTGGAGGCGTTCGCCCTCCGCACGTTCGGCGGCGCCGACACGATCACCGTCGGCGACCTCGCCGGCACCGCGGTCCAGACCGTCGACGCCGACCTGAGCGCCACCGTGGGCGGCGGCGACGCGGCGGCAGACACCGTTATCGCCAACGGCAGCGATGGCGCCGACGCGGCGCGGATCTCGCGCTCGGGCGCTCAGGCCCGGGTCACCGGGCTGGCCGCGACGACGCGCGTCACGGGGAGCGAGGCGGCGCTCGACACGCTGCGCGTGCACACGCTCGGCGGCGACGACGAGGTCACCATCGCGTCGAACCTCAACGACCTGATCGGCCTGGCGTTCGACCTAGGAGCCGACGACTAAGCCTCGATCCACGGGTCATCGCTGGATCGAGGCTTGCCGCGCGCCGGCGACGAGCGACTCGAGCTTCCCGTACGCCGCGTCGCGTGAGAGGTACTTCATGCCGCAGTCCGGGGCGGCGATCAGCCGCTCCGGACCGGCGTGCGGGAACGCGCGGCGGATGCGCTCGGCCACCGTCTCGGCGGTCTCGACCTCGTCGGTCGAGAGATCGAGCACGCCGAGGATGATCGTCTTCTCGGGCAGCGAGTCGAGCACCTCGAGGTCGAGCCCCGACTGGCCGGTCTCGATGCTGATCTGGTCGCACTCGGTGGCGGCCAGCTCGGGCAGGAACGAGTAGCCGCTCGGCCGCTCGTGGATGATCGCGGCGTAGCCGAAGCAGATGTGGACCGCGGTCGTGCCCTCGAAGCCGTCGGTGGCGCGCTTGAGGGCGGCGAGCCCGTACTCGCGCGCCGGCTCGGGCCGGGCCTGCATGTACGGCTCGTCGACCTGGACGACGTCCGCGCCGGCCGCGAACAGGTCGGCGATCTCCTCGCGCACGGCGTCGGCGTAGGCCATGCCCAGCGCGGCCGGGTCGCCGTAGTGGTCGTCCTGCGCCTGCTGGGACATCGTGAACGGCCCCGGCACGGTCATCTTCACCGGGCGGCTCGTGTGCGCGCGCAGGAACTCGAGGTCGCGCACCTGCACGGGGTGGCGGCGCGAGACCGGGCCGACCACGCGCGGCACCGGGTTGGGATGCCCGCTGCGGTCGAGCGCCGTGCCCGGGTTGTCGATGTCGACGCCGTCCAGCGCCGTGGCGAAGCGGTTCGAGTAGCTCTCTCGCCGCATCTCGCCGTCGGTGAGGATGTCGAGCCCGGCGCGCTCCTGGTCGGCGATCGCCAGCCGCGTCGCGTCGTCGTGCGCCTCTTCGAGATACGCCGGATCGATCCGCCACAGCTCACGCGCGCGCACGCGCGGCGGGAACCGGTCGCGCAGGCGCTCGCGGTCGATCAGCCAGTTGGGCTGGGCGTAGGAGCCGACGAGGCTTGTGCGGATCACAGCCTCGCCGGCTCCCACGGGACCTAGCTGAACGGGCCGGCCCGGCGACCCCGCGGCGGCGGCGAGATCGGCGAGTTGGCCTTGATGTGGTCGATCAGCACGTCGAGCAGCAGGTCGCCGGTCTGCAGCACGTTCGTGCCACCCGAGAGCGCCGTGTAGCCGTCGCCACCGCCGAACATGAAGTCGTTGGTGACGAGGCGGACGGTGCTGCCCGGGCCGAGCGGCGCGGTCGTCGGCCGCGGGCCCGGCGGCGCGAGCCACACGTTGTCGATCGCCGGCACGGTGCCGTTGCAGTGGAACTCGACCCACAGGCCCGAGTACTGCGGCGTGCGGCCGGTGCCACCGGAGGAGTCACCGCACGGCGGGCGGAAGCCGTTCGCCAGCGCGGCCACGAGCTGCTCGTAGGTGACCGTCTCGATCACGGTCGCGTTGCCGAACGGCAGCACCGCGAACGCCTCGCCCCAGGTGATCTCACCCACGGCCTCGCCGCCCGCGACTCGCGTGCGGATGAAGTCCTCACGCAGGCCGCCGGAGTTCGTGATCGCGGCCTGCACGCCGTCGTCGGCGTACTTCGCCCGCATCGCGTCGGCCACCACGTTGCCCATGTCCGACTCACGCAGGCGCGCCGGGTTGTCGCGCAGGATGTCCACGCTCGAGCTGCCGATGACGACGTTGCGCAGCGGCGCGGTGTCGGCGTTGGCCTTGTCGACGATCGCCTTGACATCGGCGCGAGGCGTCACGCCGAGGTTCTTGGCCGTGCGTGTCGCGCCGCCGATCCAGGCCACGTCGTCGCCGCGGACCATCAGCTGCGCCACCGAGTAGCTGATCCCGGCGTTGAAGCCCTCGACGATCGGGATCCGCCCGACGACCGTGTTCGCCGCCCGGTGGGTGTGGCCGGCGATCACGAGGTCGACCGTGGTGTTCTGGAGCTTGTCGACGATTCCGATGATCGGGCCGCTCCACGGCGCGGACGCGTTGCCGTCGACGCGGTTGGCGCCGGCGACCGCCCCCTCGTGGATGACCACGACCTGGATCTTCACGCCCCAGCGACGGAGCCTGCGCGAGGCGCGCTCGATCCGCTCGGCCTCGTCGAGGAACGCCAGGCCCGCCGTGTTGCCGGGCTTGACCAGCTCCGGCGTGTTGCGAACGACCGAGCCGATGACCCCGACTCGCATGCCGTTGACGCGGAACACCTTCGTGGTCCGCATCCAGTCGGGCGCGCGGCCGGTGGCCGTCTCGACGACGTTGGTGGCCAGGAACGGGAAGTTCGCCCGGTCCTGGTGGAGCAGGATCCGCTCGATCCCGAAGTCGAACTCGTGGTTGCCGAAGCTCGTGGCGTCGAGCCCCCACGCGTTCTCCACGTCGATCGTCGGGATGTCCTGCAGCAGCGCCGAGCTCGGAGGCGAGGCGCCGACGTTGTCGCCCGCGGCCAGCAGCAGCGTCCTGCCGGGCAGGGCGTCGGCCTCCTCGTCGAACATCGTCGCGAGCTGCCCGGCGCCGCCCATGCTGTTGGCGATGCCGTTGTCACCGGCCTGCGTCGACGGGTCGAGCTGACCGTGGAAGTCGTTCAGCCCGACGATCGAGATCGGCCGGTACTGGTTGCCGTCCTCGAGCAGGTCGCGCCGCACGACGCCCTGGCTGCGCTCCGGCACCGGGACGTCGAGCAGGAACGCCGCGGTCGGCGCCAGGTCGATGCTGCGGACGTCGTGGACGACGCCGCGGTCGATCGCCTTGCCGCCGGCCAGGAACGTGGCCCGCATGTTGGTGTTGGTGTCGAGGTCCTGCACGTCCGGCACGTAGCCGTGCTGGCCGAAGAACGCCGAGCGCGCGAACAGCGTGCCGGGCGTCGCCGCGTCGTACTGGTACGGCGGGTTGGCGAAGACGACCAGGTCGCCCGTCCGGGTCGGGTGCGACATGTCGGCGGTGCTGTCGTCGCCGTTCGGGATGTAGCGCGCCTCGGCCTTCGTGTAGATCCGGTCGATCACGTCCCAGCCCTCGGGCTGGCCGTCGCCGGTCCAGTCGTTGGGGTCCTCGAGCGCCTCGAACGCGGCCTTGATCCGGGCCACCTCCGTGGCCACGTTGGCGGCCGGGATCTGCTGGTAGCCGGCGGCGTTGTCCCGACCGACCACGTTGAGGTAGATCTGCAGCGCGCCGCCGGCGTAGCAGGCCTTCGCCTTGCCGATCGTCTCACCGCTCGCCACGCTCTGCGGGCGGCAGTTGGAGGTCTGCGGCCGCGCGAGCAGGCCGAGGTCGACGAGCACCTTGCTGGCGTCGATGGCCAGGAACTGCGGCGCGAAGCCGTGGTCGGAGGAGACGAACGTCGTCAGGTCCTTGTCCTTCAGGCGGTCCTGCGCCAGGCGCATCGTCGCGTCGGAGCCCTGGTACGCGCGGCGGATGAACGCCTCGCGCTGCTTGACGCGGCCGTCCGGCGTGCCGTTGGACTGGACGTCGTCGTAAGCGGGGTTCTTGGCCCCGTTCGGCAGCCGCTTGGTGACGAGCCCGAGGAACTGGTGCTGGACCTCGTCGGTCACCGGGTAGCCGACCATCGCCAGGTCCGGCTTGTACCTGTCGAGGATGTACCTGATCAGCGGGTGGTGGCCGGTCTCCCAGTACAGGCCCTGCTCGATGTAGGTCTCCTCGCTCACGATGCCGGCCTCGAGGACGGCGAAGTCGCCGGCCTGCGAGGACGGGAAGCGCTCGGCGACGAAGTCCTCGAAGTCGCCGGTGAAGCCCGGCTCGCCCGGCCACGTCGGCCAGGTCGCGTTCGAGCGCGTCACCGACGTGTGGAAGAGCCGGACCTGCGAGAGGTCGGAGGCCAGCCGCTCGACCTTGACCAGGAAGGCGCCGGTCTTGCCATTGAACGCGTTGGTGGTCTGGAGCTTGACCTTGACGTCGGCCCACTCGCCTTCCTTGAGGTCGCCGACCTTGTCGTTGCCGTTCTTGGTCGGCGAGAACAGGACGCGGTCGTAGCGGACGCGGCCGTCGCTCTTGCTGTCGTAGATGTAGGCGTTGAGGCCGTACTTGTCGACCCAGCTCGGATTCACGCCGTCCAGCACGCGCAGGCGCATCTGCTTGGCGACGCCGTTGCGCGAGGGCGGCACGTTGGTCCAGCCGGTCGCGTCGGTCGGGGCGGCATCCGCGAACGGGGGCCGGCCGGCAAACCCGGCCGGATGGTCGAACTGGAGGCCGAACGACGCCGTGAACGCCGCGTCGTCGAGCGGGGAGATGTAGTTCGTCGCCACGCCGCGGCCCGAGAAGAAGTTGCGGAAGTCGACCGTCGGGCCGTCGATGGCCCCGCCGCGGCCGCCGGCCCACTCGATCTGGGCGACCTTCTTGCCGCCGCGCTCGGCCGACTGCGCGAGCGTCTCGGCCTGCAGCACGCCGGCGTCGAACGCCGCGGTGCGGCCGGGATGGGTCGCGGTCTGGCCGAACGGGTCGCCGTTCTTGTGGAAGGTGTTGTTGGTCGAGCCGTGGACGCCCGGCCACGCGCCGGTGGCGAGCGTGAACCAGCCGGCGCCCGTATTCGGCGGCGCCTGCGTCAACAGGCCGTGGTCGGAGGCCCGCGCGCCGTGCTTGAGCAGCTCGCGGAAGCCGGGTGTCACGCCCTGGTCGGCGTACTTCTCGACCGACTGCTGCATCAGGCCGTCGGAGGCGAAGAACAGGAACTTGTCCTTGCCTCTGTCGTCTGAATGACCCCAACCGTGCGGCTGGGCGGTCTCCGCGCTGACCCACGGGACGAGGCCGATGGCCATCACCGCCGCCGCCAGTAGCCCGATCAAGCGCATCCGGCGCCCGCCGATGGTCGCTGCCAACACGTCCTTGCTCATTCGCTAGCCCCTCCGTTCGCGGCCGGTGGGACGCCACCCCGTTCGTCTGCCGGCCATGCTCTCTCCGAAACGCATGAGGGCGCTCTCGCGCCCCGTTATGGCGACGCTACCACGGTTGAATCGGCGAATGTGAACGCCGTGGTTTAAGGCGTCGGCGTCGGGGTCGGCTCGGGCGTCGGCTCGGGAGTGGGCTCCGGAGTCGGCTCCGGGGTGGGCTCGGGCGTCGGGGTGGGCGCGGGCGTCGGCTCGGGCGTGGGCTCCGGCGGTGGCGGCGGGCGACGGCGCCGGCGCCGAACGTCGTCGGTGGCGGCCTCCGGCGGCGCGGCCGCCGCGGGTGGCGCCTGCCGGCGGCGGACGACCGCTCGCCGCCGGATGTGACGGCGCACGCGCCGCGGCGACACGCCATGCCGCCGGGCCACGCGCTGGATGCGGCGCGCCCGGCGCCGGCCCGCCAGCGCGCGCTCGCCGGTGCGCACGGGCGGCAGCTCGGCCGCCGGCGCCGTGGTGTCCTCGGGCGGCGGGGCGGCGTCGCGGCGCCGTTCATGCCGGCCGGCGGCGCGCTGCTCGACGGGCTCGGGAGTCGGGTCGGCGGCCACCAGCCGGACGGGCGCCGCCGCGGGGCGCACCACCGGCGCCGGGGCCGTCTTCGCAGGTTCGCGCTGGGTCACCGCGTCGACGGTCGCCACGCCGCCCGTCACGCCCGTGCCGGCGACGGCGGCCACGATCGCCGCCTTCGCGGCCAGCCCGGCGGCGCCGCCGCCCGCGACGGCGGCGCCCGCCGCGACGGCGGCGCCGCCGCCGGAGCCGCCGAGCACGGCGGCCTTCAGCCCCACGCTCGGCGCCACCGGCAGGATGAGCGCCAGCCGCGTGCGCTGACCCGCGACGGCCAGGCGGAACTCGGTGCACGGCTCGCAGTGGCGGAGATGGCGCCGCAGCGGCGCGCGCCGCAGCGCGCCCGCGCGGCCGACCGCGAGCTGGCCGCGGATGTCCTCGCACGGGGTCTCGCGGGCCTCGCGCTCGGCGATCAGCGCCGAGCGGGCCTGGAAGACGAGCGCCTTGACCTTCTCCGGCGCGCAGCCGATGACCCCCGCGATCTCGCGGTGGCTGAGGTCGCCCATCTCGAAGAGGACGAGCGCGCCGCGCTGGTCCTCGGGCAGTCCCGCGAGGTCGGCGACCAGCTCGCGCAGGTCGGCGCGGCGCACGACCTCGTCGGCGAGCCCGTCGAGCGCCGGCTCGAGCTCGTCGACGGGCACGGCGGCGTCGCGGCGCGCGGCCAGCAGCGTGCGGCAGCGGTTGCGGGCGATGGCGAACAGCCATGGCCGCAGGGTGTCGGGCACGCGGCCGGCGAGGAGGGCGCGGTGGGCGCGCAGGAAGGTCTGCTGGAGGGCGTCCTCACCGTCCTCGCGGTTGCCGACCATGTGGCGGCAGAACGCGAGCAGCGGCGCGTGGTGACGGTCGTAGAGCGCCGCGAAGGCGCTCTCATCGCCGCGAGCCACGAGTGTCGCCAGACGCTCGTCGTCGAGTTTCCCAAAGAACTTCAACGCACTGGTGACGCCTGCTCGCGGCCGCGTATTCCATGTGACCAACCTCCGCGGCCGGCGGCGGGTCTCCCATCGCATGACTGCACGCATCGCACGCACCCTCGCCGTCGCCGCGCTCGCGGTGGCCGCGCTCCTCACCATCCCGCGCGCCGCGCCCGCCCAGGCCTGCGACACGCAGGGCCCGGCCGGGACCGGCTACGCGGCCGGCGTCAACTGCCGGACCGCCGAGCTCGACGGCGTCGACCGCCACTATCTCGTCTACGTCCCGCGCGACCGGCCCGCGCGCCCGCCCGTGGTGTTCATGTTCCACGGCTCCTCCGGCACCGGCCAGCAGTTCCTGAACATCTCCGGCTGGCGCGAGCAGGCCGATCGCGAGGGGCTGATCGCCGTCTTCCCGACCGGGCTGCGCTATCGCGTGCTCGATTCCGGCCGGCGCGTCACGAAGTGGAACGACTACAGCCTGGCCGGGGAGGTCGACCTGAGCGAGCTGCCGCCCGGCTACCCGGAGGGCTCGCCGATGCCCGCGAACGACGTCGGCTTCGTCGACCTGATGATGCAGGACCTCGGGGCCGGGCTGCCGATCGACCGCCGGCGCGTGTACATGAGCGGCTTCTCGAACGGCGCCACCTTCGCCGCCCGCGTGGCCGCCGACCGCTCGGAGCACGTGGCGGCGGCCGCGTACTCCGGCGGCGGCCTGACCGAGGTGCGACCGAGGTCCGTCCCGACCTACGTGACCGTCGGGACGGAGGACGCGAAGATCCTCGATGGCACGGGCCTGACGGAGCTGCCGCTCGACCCGGTGGACATCCTGACCTCGCCGGTCGTCCGCCCGTTCATCGACCTCCACCTGCAGACGCTCGGGCTCGACCCCGATCTGTTCGGCGCCGTCGCCGAGCCGCGCACGACGAACCTGCGCTGGCCCGCCGTCAATCCCGTGCTGCGCTTCGGGATGCTCGGCGGGCTGGGCCACAAGTGGCCGGACGAGTTGGTGCCCGAGTTCTGGCAGTTCTTCCGCGATCACTCGGGCGGGACGGGCCCGAGCATGACGCGGAGGTAGGGCCGCAGGCCGAGGCGCTCGTAGAAGCGGACCGCGCCGTCGTTGCCCTCGAGCACGTACAGCATCACCTCCGTCGCGCCGAGCTCGCGCATCACGGCGTAGGCCGCGTCCATCAGGGCGCGGCCTACGCCCTGCCCGCGCTCGCCCTCCGTCACCGAGAGCGTCTCGAGCTCGGCCACCCGTTCGCCGGTGGCGAGCGTGACCTGGCCGCCGATCAGCGACACCATCGCGTAGCCGATCACGCGCCGGTCCTCCTCGGCGAGCAGCAGGTGGCCGCGGCCGGACGCGAGCAGCGACTCGTAGTGCGGGCGGCGGCGCTCCCACGCCTCCTCGTCCGAGCGGAACGGCAGCACCTGAGCGCCGCCGGCGCGGTGGTGCTCGTGCATCGCCTTGAAGAGCGGGCCGACCTCGTCGAGCCGCGAGGCGTCGCCGCGGACGATCTGCATGGCGCGCGCGATTGTAAGTTCGTGCCATGGCCTACCGCGTGCTCCCCGCTGCCGACGCCTTCTGGCGGCCGTCGAACCAGCTGAAGGTCCTCAACACCGACCTCGCCAAGCAGCTCGAGGCGACCGAGCTCGGCGCCCGGCTGTGGCGCCTGGCGCCGGGCCAGGCCTCCACCCGCCACAAGCACTTCACGCAGACCGAGCTCTACGTCGTGCTCGAGGGGACCGGCCGGATCCGGGTGGACGGCGACCTGCTCACCCTCGAGCCGCTGTCGGCGCTGCTGGTGGAGCCCGACACCGTGCGCCAGGTCTTCAACGACACCGAAGCCGACGCGCTGTGGCTGGTGGTCGGCACGCCGCCAGAGCTGGCCAACACGCTCGAGATGACCGAGGAGCAGCTCGCCCACATGTACCCCGACGGCCCGAAGGCGCTCCCTCCGGAGCTCGGCGGGTAGGACCGCGAGCATGCCCCGGACCCGGACGCTGGTCATCGTGCTCGCCGGCGGCGCCGGCGGCCGCCTCGAGCTGCTCACGCGCGAGCGCGCCAAGCCGGCGGTGCCGTACGCCGGCACGCACCGGCTGATCGACTTCCCGCTCAGCAACTGCCACAACGCCGGGCTGTCGGACGTCTGGATCTCGCAGCAGTTCAACCCGATCTCGCTGTCCGACCATCTGGCCAACGGCCGCCCGTGGGACCTCGACCGGACGATCGGCGGCCTGCTGATCCTGCAGCCGCGGCTCGACCACGGCGATCGCGGCGGCTTTCAGAAGGGCACCGCCGACGCGCTGTGGCGCAACGCGCCGCTGATCCGCGAGCACGGGCCGGAGGCGCTGGTGGTCGTGAGCGCCGACGCCATCTACGCGCACGACTACGGGTCGCTGGTCGAGGAGCACATGGCCGGCGACGCGGCGGTCACGATCGTCACCACCGAGGTCGACCCCGACGACGCCGACCGTTACGGCGTCGTCTCGGTGCGCGACGGCAAGGTGGTCGACTACGCCTACAAGCCGGACGAGCCGGCCGGGAACCTGGTGGCCAACGAGGTCTTCGTGTTCCGGCCGGAGCCGCTGCTGGACACGCTCGAGCAGCTCGCGGACGAGGCGGGCGAGGACGAGCTCGAGGACCTCGGCCACGGGCTCCTGCCGCGGCTCGTCTCGGAGGGCGGTGCGCGTGAGGCGCGCTTCGAGGGCTACTGGCGCGACGTGGGGACGGTCGACGCGTACTGGGAGAGCCACATGGACCTCCTGGGCGAGGAGCCGCCGATCGACCTCGACGACCCGGACTGGCCGATCCTGACCCACGAGGCGCTGCTGCGCGCCTCCGCCCGCGTGTTCGACGGCGCGGCGATCGAGAACTCGCTGGTGGGGCCGGCCGCGCGGGTGGCGGGCTCGGTGTCGCGGTCGGTGGTGGGGCGGGGCGCGGTCGTGGAGGAGGGCGCGGTCGTGCGCGAGTCGGTGCTGCTGCCCGGTGCGGTGGTGCGGTCGGGCGCGCGCGTGGTGCGCGCGGTGATCGACGACGGCGTCGACATCGGGCGCGACGTAGCCGTGGGGGAGGACGGCGGCGAGATCGCGCTCGTCGGGCTGCGGGCTTCCGTCAGCGCCGCCGTCCCGGCCGGCGGGCGCTTCCCCGAGGTCGAGGACGACTGACGAACGTCAACCCCGGCTGGGTAGGGGAGCGGCGGGGTCGGCCGCACCGGCTTTCTTCATCGAATCCTGTCCCGGGGTCACTATCCGACCCCTATCCAGGATTCGACGCCGCGGACGGCTCACCAGCTCCCCTACCCAGCCGCAGTTGACGTTCGTCAACGCATGGCTTCAAGCGGCGTGACCGGCTCCGCCGCCGCGCCGTGCTTGCGCCGCGCCACCCCGCTCGCCACCGCCGCATGGGCCACGGCATCGGCCACCGACTCGGCCACGCGGCGGTTGAAGACGCTCGGGATGACGTAGTCGGCGTGCAGCTCGTCCGGCGGGATGACCTTGGCGATCGCCTGGGCCGCGGCGAGCTTCATCTCCTCGTTGATCGTCCTCGCGCGCACGTCCAGCGCGCCGCGGAAGACGCCCGGGAAGGCGAGCACGTTGTTGATCTGGTTCGGGTAGTCCGAGCGGCCGGTGGCCATCACCGCCACCGCCTCGCCGACGTCCTCGGGCTGGACCTCGGGCACCGGGTTGGCCATCGCGAAGACGATCGCGCCGCCGGCCATGGTGCGCACGGCCTCCACGCTGAACGCTCCCGGGCCGGCCAGCCCCAGGGCCACGTCGGCGCCGGCCAGCACGTCGTTCGCCGCCCCGCGGACGCCGTGCTTGTTCGTGCGCTCGGCCAACGACACCAGCTCGCCGTCCAGTCCGGGCTTCCCCGCGTACAGCGCGCCTTCGCGGTTGCAGACGATCACGTCGCCGAACCCCTGGGCGAGCATGATCTCGGTGCACGCCACGCCGGCGGCGCCCGCGCCCACCACCACCGCGGTCACGTCGTCCGGCCGCTTGCCGACGAGCTTCAGCGCGTTGAGCAGCCCGGCCAGCACCACGATCGCCGTCCCGTGCTGGTCGTCGTGGAAGACCGGGATGTCGAGCTCCTCGCGCAGCCGCCGCTCGATCTCGAAGCAGCGCGGAGCCGAGATGTCCTCGAGGTTGATGCCGCCGAAGGTCGGAGCCACGGCCTTGACGAAGGCCACGATCTCGTCGACGTCCTTGGTGTCGAGGCACAGCGGGAAGGCGTCGACGCCCGCGAACTCCTTGAACAGCATCGCCTTGCCCTCCATCACGGGCATCGCCGCCTCGGGCCCGATGTCGCCGAGCCCGAGCACCGCGGTGCCGTCGGAGACGACGGCGACGGTGTTGCCCTTGATGGTCAGCGCCCACGCCTTCGCGCGGTCGTCGTGGACCGCCATGCACACGCGGCCGACGCCCGGCGTGTAGGCCATCGAGAGGTCGTCGCGCGTCTTGAGCGGCAGCTTGCCGACCACCTCGATCTTGCCGCCCTTGTGCATGAGGAAGGTGCGATCGGAGACGCTGTCCACCTGCACGCCCTCGAGATCGCGTACCGCCCGCACGACGGCCTCGGCGTGGTCGCCGTCGGCGCACGCGACCGTCACGTCCCGCACGACCTGGCTGGACTCGACGCGCACGAGGTCGATCGCGCCCAGCATCGCGTCCGTGTCGGCGATCGTGTGGGCCACGCCCGCGAACGTGGCGCCGTGCTGCGGCATGCGGAGCCGCATGGTGAAGCTGTAGGACGCCGAAGGCTGGAGGCGACGCGGAGTCTCGTCGGACATGCGCCCGATTGTCTCAGGCAGGCGCGAAACGGACGTGCCGGCGGGCCGGTTCCGCCTCCACCAGCCGCACGATCAGCTCCTTGCCCGGCTCCAGCTCCCCCTCGCAGCGGGCGCGGACCGCCGGCTCGGCGAGCTGGATCTCGTGGTCGTCGATCACCGTCGCCGGGAACCGCTCGCCGACGTGCGGCGCGAGCACGAGCGCCTCGACGAGGTCGACGCACGCGCGCTCGAGGGCGCCGGCGGCGCGCCCACCGGCCGCCATCTCGGCCGGCACCGCGTCGAGCCCGGGGAGCTCCTCGCCGAGGCAGGCGGCGGTCGCGTAGCGGTCGGCCAGCCGCCGCAGCGGCGCGGTGACGTGCGCGTACGGCGCGCCCACTCCCGCGTGTCCGGCGCCGTCAGGCGGCGTCCCGTCGAAAGCGGCGTAGCCCGCTCCGCGCAGCAGCGTGGCCGCCTCCTCGAGCAGCGCGGCGTGGCGCGGCTGCAGCGGGTCGAGCGAGCGGATGAGCTCGCCCACCGGCTCGCGCCATTCGACGCCGAGCGCCTCGGCCACCCGCCGCAGCCGGGCGACCTGGTTCGCATCGGCCGGCGGCAGCGTGCGCAGCAGCCCGACGCCCCTCTCGATCATCAGCCCGGCCGCCGCCATGCCGGTCATCAGCGAGATCTGTGCGTTCGCCTCCTCGATCGGCAACGGGCCGCGGTAGGCCAGCGCGTAGGCGCCGTCGCGCATCACGATCTCCTGGTCGGGGATCGGCAGGTTGATCGCGCCGCGCGCCCGCTCGCGCTGCTGCAGGAGCGCGCCGATCTCGGCGAGCAGGCGGATGCGCTCGTCGGCCGGAGGCGCCGAGGCGTAGGCGAACCGCTCACGGCTGCGGACGAGGGCGCGCTCGACGCCGAGCAACTGCCACGCGCCGTCCGGCTCGAGCGCGAACGACCAGACGACGGCCGGTCGATCCACGCCGGGCAGCAGGCTGGCCGCGCCCTCTGACAGCACGCGCGGATGCAGCGGCTCGTTGCCGTCGGGCAGGTAGCGCGTGACGACCCGCCGGTGGGCTTCCGCGTCGAGTGCCCCGCCGGGTTTCACGAAGGCGGCCACGTCGGCGATCGCATAGTCGACCCGGTAGCCGTCGCCGGAGCGCGACAGGCCCATCGCCTGGTCGAGGTCCATCGAGCCCGGCGGGTCGATCGTGAACAGCTCGAGCTCGCGGCGGTCCTCCCGCGCCGGCAGCGGCGCCCGGGCCGCGTCCTCGGCCTCGCGCAGCGCCTCGGGCGGGAAGTCGCCCGGCACGTCGAGCTCCTCGCGGATGGCGGCGAGCCCGGCAGCGAGATCGGCGGGCACTTCAGGTGCGGTGAGGCGGCGCATGGCCCTAGCATCGCCGCCGATGCTCGTCGCCGAACATGAGCTCGAGGTCCCGCTCGACCACGCCGACCCCGCCGGCGCCAAGATCACCGTCTTCGCGCGCGAGGTCGCCGACCCCGACGGCGCGGACCGGCCGTTCCTCGTCTACTTCGAGGGCGGGCCCGGCTACGAGGCGCCGCGGCCCACCCGCACGCCCGCCGAGCCCGGCTGGCTCGGCCGCGCGCTGAAGGAGTTCCGCGTCCTGCTGCTCGACCAGCGCGGCACCGGCCGCTCGGCGCCGGTCGCGGTGGCCGACGCCGACCGGCTGCGCCACTTCCGCGCCGACTCGATCGTCCGCGACGCGGAGGCCTTCCGCGAGGCGCTCGGGGTCGAGCGCTGGAGCGTCCTCGGCCAGAGCTTCGGCGGCTTCTGCGTGACGACCTACCTCAGCCTGGCGCCCGAAGGGCTGCGCGAGGCGTTCATCACCGGCGGCCTGCCGCCCGTCGGGCGTCACGTCGACGACGTCTACACGGCCACATACGCGCGCGTGCGTGAGCGCACCCGCCGGTACTTCGCGCGCTACCCGCAGGATCGGCTCCCGCAGCGGGACGACCTCGTGCTTCCGAGCGGCGACCGCCTCAGCGCCCGGCGGCTCGCCCAGCTCGGCCTCGGGCTCGGCATGAGCGCCGGCGCCGAGCGTCTCCACCACCTGCTCGAGCTGCCGCCCGACTCCCCCGCCTTCCTGCACGACGTCGAGGCCGCCACGCCGCTCGCCCGCAACCCGATCTTCGCCGTCCTCCACGAGGCCTGCTACGCCGACCGGGCACGCCTGCCCGCCTCCCCCTCGAATTCCCTTGTTCATACCCCCCTGATCACGCGCGACAACGTGCCCGCCAAGGTCAACGCGGTCTGCTACTTCCGCGTGATCGACGCCTCGCGGTCCGTCGTCGACGTCGAGAAGTACCTGCGCGCCACGTCGCAGATCGCTCAGACGACGCTCCGCTCGGTGCTCGGCAAGGCCGACCTCGACATGCTGCTGGGCGAGCGCGAGCAGCTCAACGAGGCGCTCCAGCACATCATCGACGAGCACACCGACCCGTGGGGGATCAAGGTCACGACCGTCGAGATCAAGGACGTCGAGATCCCGGTGGCGATGCAGCACGCGATGGCGCTCGGCGCGCAGGCGGAGCGCGAGCGGCGCGCGAAGATCATCCACGCGGAGGGCGAGTACCAGGCCTCGCAGCGGCTGCGCGACGCCGCCGACGTGATCTCCGGCAACCCCGCCGCGCTCCAGCTGCGCTACATGCAGACGCTGACGGAGATCGGGGCGACGCAGAACTCGACGGTCGTCTTCCCGCTGCCGCTCGACATGGTCAAGCCGTTCATCGAAGCGGCGGCCGACAAGTCGGTGGCGCAGAAGGAGAACGGACGTGAGATCGTCGTCCGATGATCCTTCGTAGCGTCGTTCTCACCGTCGTCGCCGGGCTGCTCATCACTGCGCCGGCCGCCGCTTCGCAGAAGGTCCGCAGCTACCGCGTCAGCGAGGTGCGCGACCTCCTTGACCGCACCAAGGTGACCGTGGCGGGCGCCGCGATCGTGGAGGTCGACCACGCCGAGGTGGTGGCGACCGCCAACCGGCGCGCCGTGCGCCGCCTGCGCCGCGCGGGCTTCACGGTCGAGCGGATGTCCTCGGTGCGCAAGAAGCTGCGCCGGGCCGGCGGCCGCGCCGCCGCGTTCCCGCCGGCCGACTCCAGCTACCACGACTACGCCGAGATGGCGGCCGAGGTGAACGCCGTGGCGGCCGCGAACCCGAGCATCGTCTCCCGCGCTTCAGCCTCGGCAAGTCGTTCCAGGGCCGGGAGATCTTCGCCGTCAAGGTCTCCGACAACGTCGCCACCGACGAGAACGAGCCCGAGGTGCTGTTCACCGCCAACCAGCACGCGCGCGAGCACCTGACCGTCGAGATGGCGCTGTACATCCTGCAGCCAGCTCACCGCCGAGTACGGACCGACGCGCGGATCACCAACTTCGTCAACAGCCGCGAGATCTGGATCGTCTCGATGGTCAACCCGGACGGCGTCGAGTACGACATCGCCACCGGCGGCTACCGGATGTGGCGCAAGAACCGCCAGCCCAACGCCGGGTCGACGCGGTCGGCACCGACCTCAACCGCAACTGGTCGTTCCAGTGGGGCTGCTGCGGCGGCTCGTCCGGCACGCTTCAGCTCGGAGACGTACCGCGGCCCGTCGGCCTTCTCGGCGCCCGAGACGCAGCGTGGTGCGCAACTTCGTCAACTCGCGCGTGGTCGGCGGCGTCCAGCAGATCAAGGCGCACATCGACTTGCACACCTACTCCGAGCTGATCCTGTGGCCGTACGGCTACACGACCGCCAACACGACCTCGACGCTCAACGCCAACGACCGCAACGCGCACGCCACGCTCGGCCAGAACATGGCCGCCACGAACGGCTACACGCCCGAGCAGGCGTCCGACCTCTACATCGCCGACGGCACGATCAACGACTGGATGTGGGGGACGTACAAGATCTTCAGCTACACGTTCGAGATGTTCCCGACCGGCTCGAACCCCGGCTTCTATCCGCCCGACGAGCAGATCGGCCCGCAGACCTCGCGCAACCGCGCCGCGGTCCTGCTGTTCCTCGACGCCTCCGACTGCGTCTACAAGGTGATCGGACTGGGAATGCGGCGGTCCGGCGGCCGAGAGCGTCTACTTCGACAACTTCGAGGCGGCCAACGGCTGGACGGCGCCCGCGGCCGGTGACACCGCGACCGCCGGCCAGTGGGTGCGCGGCAACCCCGCCGGGACGAACAGCGGTGGCGTCAAGCAGCTCGACGCCACGGTGAGCGGGAGCAACGACCTCGTGACCGGCGCGTCCGCCGGCGCCGGCGGCGGGTGACTTCGACGTCGACGGCGGCGTGACCACCATCACGTCGGGGCCGATCGCGCTCAACCAGTTCGGCAGCTACACGCTGACGTTCTCGCAGTACCTCGCGCACGGCTCGAACTCGAGCAGCGCCGACTACCTGCGGGTGGGCGTGCAGGTGGGCACCACGACGACGTGGGTCTGGACCCGCACCGGCGCGGCCGCCAACCTGAACGGCGCCTGGAGCACCGCCTCGGCGTCGCTCAACCAGTTCGCCGGCCAGCCGACCGTCCGGCTCGTCGTGCAGGCCGCCGACGCGTCGACCGCCAGCCTCGTCGAGGCCGGGGTCGACGACGTCAGGATCACGGGGAGCTAGCTAGCGGTTCGTAACCACCATCGCCGCCATCGCCTGCATCCCGCGCAGGTTGGGATGCAGCGGGGCGGCGGCGTTGCCCGGGATGTAGGGCTCCACCCAGCGGGTGCCCGACCCGGCGCACGCGTCGCGGCCCGCGCTGGCGCCGTAGACGTCGACGATCGTCGCGGCATTGGCGGCCGCCTGGGTCGCGAGCATGGCGTTGAGCTGCACCTGCTTCTCCCTCAGCCACCTCACGTCAGCGGGCGTGACGGGCATCCGCGGCCAGCAGCCGTTGCCGCTGTGGGGGAAGATCGCCGAGTAGTTGAGGACCAGCACCTTCGCGAGCGGCGAGCGGGCGTGGATGCCCTGGAGCACGGCGGCCACCTTCGGCGCGGTGGCGGCGATCCGCGCGCTGATCTGGTCGCCCCCGCGCGTGTAGCGGTCGCGGCACGGCGAGCCGAACGGCAGCGCGGAGACGCAGTCCAGGGCGAGGTCGGAGAAGCCGATGTCGTTGCCGCCGATGCTCAGCGTCACCAGTCGCGTGTCGGCCGACAGCGAGTTGAACTGCGGCGGATTCGGGCCGGGCGAGACGTTCTGCGGCGCCGTCATGTGGTCGGTCCGCGCGCCGCTGCAGGTCGCGTCGCCGTACTCGGCGAAGGCCAGCGTGCGCTGGGCGATGCGGCCGTAGTTGTTGCTCGACTTCAGGCAGCCGAGCGGCGCGAGCGGGTTCGGGATCAGCGGTCCCGCCGCGTACGAGTCACCGAGCGCCGTGTACCGAGGCGCCGCCTCCGCCGTTCCCGCGAAGACCGCGGCCACCGCCATCACTGCCAGCACGACACGCACGCGCATGCTCCCTCCCCCTACGAAGTGACGTTTGGCGCGAGCGTATAGCGCGCAGGGCGCGACGGGAAGGACCGTGACATGGCCAAGACGATCGACAAGAAGCTGTTCAAGCACCTGAGGTCCGCCGGCGTCCGTAAGCGCGTGGCACGCGACCTGTCCAGCGCGCTCTCCAAGGCCGACGGCACGCGCGCGTCGAAGGCGGCCACCGGGGCGATCGGCGATCTGCGCAAGCTCGTCGACGAGCTCGAGGACCGCGCCCGCGGGGGCCCGCAGAAGCGCCGGGCGGCGGCGAAGAAAGCCGCGGCCACGCGCAAGCGCAGGGCGACGGCCCGCAGCACGGCCGCCAAGAGGGCCGCGCGAACGCGCTCCCGCACGAAGCGCTGACAACTAAGATCGGTCGGCCTTGGCCGACACCGTCATCTTCATCCCGGCGTGGAACGAGGCGGCGTCGCTCCCGGCACTGCTCGAGGAGGCGCGGCGCGACCTGCCCGACGCCGACCTGCTGGTGATCGACGACGGATCGACCGACGACACCGCGGCGGTCTCGCGCGCCGGAGGCGCCCAGGTCGTCAGCTTCCCCGAGAACCACGGCCTGCGGCACGGCATCGCCGAGGGCTACCGGCAGGCGGCCACGCGCGGCTACGCGTACTGCGGCCGGCTCGATGCCGACGGCCAGCACCCGCCGGCCGAGCTGCGGCGGATGCTCGCGATGGTCCGCAACGACGAGTGCGACGTGGCCGTCGGGTCGCGCTTCCTGCCGGGGTCCGGCGACTACGCGCCGACGCCCGAGCGCGTCTTCGGCACGTCGCTGCTGCGGCTGCTGATGCGGCTGCGGCTGGGCCAGCCGATCTCCGACGGCACGAGCGGCATGTACGCGGTCAACGAGCGCGCGCTCGGCCTGCTCAGCGATCCCTACGTGTGCGAGGCGCCGGAGGTCGAGGCGCTGATGCGGATCACCGACGCCAAGCTGCGCCTGGTCGAGGTGCCCGTGCACATGCGCCAGCGCGAGCACGGCGAGTCGTCGTTCCGCGGCCGCCGCGCGGTCGAGCTGGTGGTGACGATCGGGCTCACCCTGTTCGCGGGTGAGCTCATGCGCCGCCGTCACCAGCGGCGCCAGCAGAAGTCGGGCCTCCGGCGCCTGCGGCCCTGATCGCCCACGAGCCGATCGCCAGCGCCGCGATGCCCGCCGCCGCCCGCGCGCGGCCGATCTGGCGCGGCGGCCGCAGCGGCCACAGCAGCGGCGTCGGCGCCGCGTCGTCGCTCGCGTCGCGCAGCAGGTGCGACGTGAGGCCCGCGAACCCCGCCCAGCCGTGCACCGGCCCGCCGGCCGCCGTCCCCAGTGCGGCGGCCGCGAGCGTCGCGAGCAGCGTGTGGCTGCGCGGCCGCGTGCGCAGGCCGAGCATCGCGCTCGGCCGCGCCGAGCGCGCGGCGACCGCGTGGTCGACGTCGATCAGCGTGCCTGCCACGACCGCGGTCACCATCGGCCGGCGCCCGAGCGGCGCCACGACCGCGGCGGCCAGCAGCGCGTGGGCGAACGGGTCGGCGCCCGCGACGAGGTGGCGCCGGTTCACGCGGGCGCGGGCGCGCCGCTGACCAGGAGCGAGGCGCCGATCGCCCCGCCGAGGTCGCCGAGCGCCGCCAGCTCGACGGCCGGCGGGTGGTCGTCGGCGAACAGGTGCGGCATCATCGCCTCGCGGATCCGCTCCACATAGGGCTCGCCGAGCCGCAGGCCGAGGCCGCCGCCGATGATGATCGCCTCGACGTCGAGCACGTTCTGGCACGAGGCCACGCCGGCGCCGAGCGCGCGCACGGCGCGTTCGAGCAGGCTGCGGGCCAGCGGGTCGCCCTTGTCGAGCGCGCGCGCCCACACGCCGCTGGACAGCCGCGTGCGCCCGCGCTCCTCCATGATCTTGAAGAGGAGGGTCTTCTCGCCGCGGTTGGCGCGCCGGCGCGCGCGGGCCTCCATCGAGGCGCGCCCGGCGTAGGCCTCCATGCAGCCGCGGCGGCCGCAGCCGCACAGGGCGCCGCCGATGCGGACCACCACGTGGCCGATCTCGCCGGCCACGTCGCGGCCGATCCACGGCTTGCCGTCGAGCACGATCCCGCCGCCCACGCCGGTGCCCCAGAACACGCCGAGCAGCGAGCTGTAGGGGCGGCCGGAGCCGAGTGCGAACTCCGCGTCGGTCGCCACCTGGACGTCATTGCCGAGCCGCACCGCAGCGCCGCAGGACTTCTCGAGCGACTTGCGCATGTTGAACGAGCCGCCCCAGCCGGGCAGGTTCATGGCCGCCGACACCGTGCCGGCCGTCGTCGTCCACGTTGCCCGGCGAGCCGATGCCGATGCCCTCGAGCGACGAGGTCTCGAGGCCCGCCTCGGCGGCGGCCTCCTGCAGCGCGCCGGCGATCTCGGCCGCTACGCCGGCCGGACTGCCGGTCGTCGGCGTGGGCCGACGTGACTGGCCGGCGACTTCGCCGCGCTCGTCGACGACGACCGTCTGGATCTTGGTGCCTCCGAGATCGACTCCCCCGGTGTATCCCATGCCGTAGGTGTACCCGACAGGAACGTGTCCTGCGTGACAGGTTCCATTCGAAGGGGAATCTCGGTGACGGTCATGGCGAGCATCCTGTTCCCAAGGACGCCCGCCATGACCGCCGTATTCCCTAGCGCTTGAGCTTGAGCGACAGGGTCGTGCTCTTCGAGCCCAGCGAGACCTTGACGCGGAGCTTGACGCTGCGGGCGTTGTCGAGCGCGTTGCGGGCGCCGCGCGTGAAGCGCAGCTTGACCGTCGCCTTGCCGGCCTTGACACGCTTGCTGCCCGAGGCGACCTTGAGGCCGCGGTCGGTGGCCGTGGCCTTCACGCGGCCGGCGGACGGCGCCGTGACCTTGACCGCGAAGCCCTTGCGCAGCGCCGTCGCCAGCTTGGTCTTGACGGCCTTCGCCTTCAGGCCGCCGCCGGAGGGGCCGCGGCCGGCGGGCACGGCGGCGGGGCCCCAGTCGGGCTGCGAGCCGCCGGGGATGACGAGCGGAGCGTTCGGCGTCGCGCCGTCGAGCGTGCAGCCGCCGGCGAAGCTCGGCACGGTGACGACCTTGATGCCGTCGTCCTCGGCCCACGCGAGCCGCCCGCCGTCGGGGGCGAAGGTGGGGGTCGAGTAGTGCCCGTTGGGGCCGCTGTAGCGGTAGCAGATGCTCGGGCGGGTGGAGACCGGCGCCTCGCTGTCCTTGAAGGTGGTCGGGAACTGGGGGACCGAGTACACGGTGAGCGTGCTGTCGTTCTCACCCGTGGCGAACGCCATCTTCGCGCGGTCGCGCGTGATGTCGCCGCCGCTCGTGTGCGGGTTGCCCTCGACCATGTCGCTGAACCAGTTGTGGACGAGGTTGCCGGAGTCGCCGTCGCTCAGCGTGTCGAGGATCACGTCGGCATTCGGCATGTGCGTGGGGTCGCTGAGCATCGTCGTGTCCTCGTCGACCCACACCGGGTTGCGCCAGCCGGTGTGCTTGCCGAGAGCGGGGTCGTCCCAGCCGGTCTGGCGGTCGGCCCACGAGTAGCCGGTGCCGCCCTCGTTGATCCCGACGAAGCAGGTCGGCGGGAAGCAGGTCGGGCTCTGGCTCTGGGTCATGTAGTGGAACGTGTAGGCGACCTTCGTGCCGTCCGGCGAGATGGCCGGGTCGAAGGGGCCGTAGAAGGTCTTGGCGGGAGCCGGCCGCGTGTCGCTGACCGGGGTGTCGAAGTCGGCCAGCACGTTGCCCTGGCGGTCGAGCCGGTGCAGGCGCACGCCGGTGAGGGCGATCATCGTGCCGTCGTCGGCCTGCGAGACGTCGGCGTAGCGGCCGCTGGTGGTCACGCGGTACTGGCGCGAGCCGTCGCCGGTCGACAGCCAGACGTCGCCGCCCTTGATGTAGGCGATCGAGTCGGCCATGGCGGCCGGCGCGGCGATCACCAGCACGAGCAGCGCGCCGCACACCGCGAGGAGTCGGGAGAGGGGGGAGGACATGGCGACGATCGTGGACCGCGCAACCAGCGCCGGCATCGGGGGAACCCCTAATGATCCGGGTATAGGCGCGAGATGTCGCGCTTCACGGAACGCATCACGCGTCACCTCGGGCGGCCGGTCGAGGCCGCGTGCGCCGTCCGGCCGCCCTTCACCACGCTGGCGATCGCGCTCAGGGCCGGGGCGGGCGCGGAATCGGCTCGCTCCTTGGGCGGTCCGCTGCTGGCCGCCTGCCGGTGGCCGATCGCCGCCTACGTGATCCTCTGGTTCGAGACGCGGGGCAGCGGCACGAGCCTGAACATGGCGCTCGTGCTCTTCGACGAAGAGGTCGAGCTGGTGCAGCTTCGCGTGATCGGAAACCCGCTGGTGAGGACGCTGAGCTCGATCCCCTACGCCGACATCGCGGGCGTCGAACGTGGATGAAGGGTTCCTCGAGCTCAAGGTCACGATCCGCACGTCGCGCGACACGCTCAAGGTGGCGGGCGGCAAGCGCGGCATCGGCGCGGCGCCTCCGGTGATCGATGAGCTGCGGCGTAGGATCGCGATATGAAGGTCGTTGGTGGGAGCGCGGCCGGGTGTCGCTGACCGGGGTGTCGAAGTCGGCCAGCACGTTGCCCTGGCGGTCGAGCCGGTGCAGGCGCACGCCGGTGAGGGCGATCATCGTGCCGTCGTCGGCCTGCGAGACGTCGGCGTAGCGGCCGCTGGTGGTCACGCGGTACTGGCGCGAGCCGTCGCCGGTCGACAGCCAGACGTCGCCGCCCTTGATGTAGGCGATCGAGTCGGCCATGGCGGCCGGCGCGGCGATCACCAGCACCAGCAGCGCGCCGCACACCGCGAGGAGTCGGGAGAGGGGGGAGGACATGCCGACGATCGTGGACCCCGCAACCAACGCCGGCATCGGGGGAACCCCTAATGATCCGGGTATAGGCGCGAGATGTCGCGCTTCACGGAACGCATCACGCGTCACCTCGGGCGGCCGGTCGTGGCCGCGTGCGCCGTTCGGCCGCCCTTCACCACGCCCGCGATCGCGATCGGGGCCGGTGCGGGCGCCGCGATCGGGTCGATCGTGTGGGGCGGGCCGTTCATGGCCGCCGCCGGTGTCGTCGTCGCCTACCTGATCCTCGGGCTGGCCACGCGGGGCAGCGGCAGGACGCTGGGCATGGCGCTCGTGGTCGAGGACGACCACGTCGACCTGCTCCAGATGAGCGCGTTCGGCAACCGGCCGGTGGGGACGCTGCGGTCGATCCCGTATGCCGACATCGCCGGCGTCGATACGCGCGACTGGCTGCTCGAGGTCCGGATCGCCATCCGGACGAACCAGGACGTGCTCGAGCTGGCGGGCGGCAAGTTCGGCGTCGGCGCGGCGCCACCGGTGATCGAGGTGCTGCGGCGTAGGATCGCGATATGAAGGTCGTCCACACCTGCGTACGCGTCCGCGACATCGACGCGTCGGTCCGCTTCTACGAGGCGCTGGGCTTCGAGCGCCGGGGCAAGCTCCAGTTCGAGACCGCCTACAACGTCTACATGGGCCTGCCGGGCGACGGCGACACGCTCGAGCTGACCGTCAACCACGGCCGCGAGGAGCCGTACGACATCGGCGAGGGCTACAACCACATGGCCATGACGGTCGGCGACATCCACGCGGTCGTCTCCAGGCTCGCCGACCACGGCATCGAGCCCGAGAAGGCGCCCTACCACCCGGGCGGCCGCAACGAGCTCGGCCCGATCTGCTTCGTCACCGACCCGGACGGCTACCGGATCGAGCTGATCGCCGGCGAGGAGTTCCCCACCCCGCAGGACGACTAGCCGGCCGCGAGGTGGCGCAGCCCGTTGATGCCGGGCGCGAAGTAGTACTCGCCGCCGCGCATCGTGACCACGCGCGACAGCGGGCCGCAGAAGAACGGCGGGCGGCCGGGGACGGTCATCTTGTTGATGCTCTCGTTGTCCATCGGGCCGATGATCGGGTCCTGGTCGTCGCCGAGCCGGAACGGGTTGCCGGTGTTCGCCCACTGGGCCTGGACGAACTCGAACTGGCGGGCGAGGCTGACCTGGACGGTCATGAAGATCACGCCGCGGTCGGCGCCGTCGTCCTCGGCTCCCTCGGGCAGCATCTCGCCGTAGGTGATGCCGCGGCGGATCAGGCGGTGGCGGTTCACCAGCTTGCCCTCGAACGGCATGCTCAGCCGCGGGTTCATGCGGCGGATGTGCGACCCGACCGGGCATCGCAGGCCCTCCGGGTCGCGCCCGTAGTCGAACGCGTTGTTGCGCGTCTTGTCGGCCACCACCGCCGGGTCCTCGGCGTGCGGTGAGGAGTCCAGCGGCGTGCCGTCGCGCCAGCGGCCGACGAGCTTGGCGGCCAGCAGCTCCTCGCCCCCCGGATAGAGCGCCGCGGCCTGCTCGAGCTGGCGGCGGAAGGCGGCGACGTCCTGGCGCAGCTTGCGGTAGACGACGTAGGAGCCGTTGCGGCTGAGCTCGTCGGGCCGCGGGGCGGCGGGCAGCGTGCCCTGCTCGTCGGGGTAGCCGAGGATGAACTCGCCGGCCGCGATCGGCCGCCACTCGCCGTTCTTGGCGGGGGCGCCGGCGCCGGGATGGTCGTCGAAGCGGCTGCCCTCGATCGCCGGCTGGGAGAACCCGTCGGCGTAGCCGAAGTGCTCGCGGCCGGTGGGCAGCACGCCGCCGACCTGCGTCACGACCACGCTGGCGCCGCCGCGGCGCTCCACCAGCTCGCGGATCGCCCGGTCACGCTCGGCCAGCGCCGCCGCGTCCTTGGCGCTGATCATCACCAGCACGTGCGCGTCGCGCCTGCGAAAGCAGGCCTCCCAGTGCTCGGGTGCGCTCTCGCCGACGTCGCCGAGCAGCTCCGCGCGCGAGGCCATGCCGTCGCGGAACTCGGCCGGGAAGCCGGCCAGCGAGTCGTCGCCGACCCCGAGCGCCCGCAGCCCTTCGCAGCTGAACGCGAGGTTGATGCCCGAGTCGGGCTTGACGTCCCAGCGCTCGGCGGTGATGACATCCGCGATCGAGTCGCTCAGGAAGGCGCGCGCCTTCACCGCGTCCTCGACGCGCAGGAACAGGTAGCCGGCGGCCGGCAGGCGGTAGCCGCGGACCAGGAAGCCCTGGATGTTGGGGAAGTCGAGCGCGGTCAGAACGCCTCCAGGAAGCGCGCCTTCAGCGCCTCCGGCTCGAGCCCCTGCGCCTCGAGGGCGAAGGCGATCGCGCGCGCCCGCATGTCGAGGTTCGCGCGCACCTGCTCCAGCGTCTGGCCGCCGTAGGCGGCGAAGAACAGCGCCGCCTCGAGCTGGTGCGCCTTGAGCCAGGGCGCGAAGCCGGGGCCGCGGCCGGGATAGCCGCGGCAATGGCCCCAGACGGCGTCGGCGTCCTCGCCGAGCCCCGTCTGCAGCTGCTCGAGGTAGGCGTCGAGCTCGCCGTCGAAGTTGCTGGTGAACAGCAGGCGGGCCGCGGCGAGCGAGTCGCGGCGGCGCTGCCCGTGGCCCTGGTACTTGACCTGGTCGATCACCACCCAGCGGCCGAGGTGCGTCCCGGGCACGCGCGCGAGCGGGCTGGCCTCGCCCTCGGGCAGCGCGTCGAGGTGAGCCGTCAGCTCGGCCGCGTGACCGTCGAGGATCGGCGTGATCACGGTCAGCGCGTACGCCTGGCCTGAGACGTTGCGGCTCATAGGTCGTGCTGGATCGACGTCAGCATGTCCTCGTAGGCGGCCTTGAACGCGGCCGGATCGAGCGACGGCGCGCGGGCGCGCAGGTCGTCGAAGGCCTCGACCACCTTGGCGGCCGAGATGATCTCGGTCGTCGTCGAGCCGGGATAGGCGTTGTAGTAGTGGTTGGCGACGTACTCGTTGGCGCGGATGTAGTCCTTGAACGGCTCGACCGGGATCGGGCCGGGGAAGCCGTAGGACGTGCCCCAGATGCCCTTCATGCGCGAGGGCACGACCTCCGAGAAGGCGTCGATGTACTGGTCCCAGCTCCCGTTGAAGTTGCTCTCGAACATCAGGTACGGGTGGTGCAGCTTCTCGCCGCCCTCGCCGTCCGGGAACCGCTTGACCACCACCCAGCGGGCGTAGTGGATGAACGAGAGCATGTGCAGCTTCTTGAGCGTGGCCGTCACGTTCCGGCCGACCCAGAACACGATCGGAAGCAGCAGCCGGCCGGCCGGCTTGTATGGGGAGAGGACGGTGATCGCCGTCGCCCTGCCCTCGACGTTGGCCATCGAACCGACCCTATCCCGGTGTCCGACTTTCGTCCAGGTGCCTTGTCCAGCGCTCTACTTTTCCTACGTTTGGGAGCCATGCGATTCATTCAGGCGGGACTTCTCACGCTGCTCGCTGCCGCGATCTCCGCGGCGCCGGCGAGCGCGGCGACTCCAGGCTCGGCCGGTCTCGGCGACCGGCTCTTCCCCACGCTCGGAAACGGCGGCTACGACGCCAAGCACTACGACCTCGGCCTCTACTACGGCAGCACCGCCCCCGAGCAGTCGGTGCGCGGCGCGGTCCAGATGCGCGCGACCGCGACGCAGTCGCTCTCTCGCTTCAACCTCGACTACGCCGGCGACGACGTGCAGGGCGTCTGGGTCGACGGCCGCAAGGCCGCCTTCCGGCATGACGAGCGCGAGCTGATCATCACGCCCGCGCGTTCGATCCGCTCCGGCAGCAGCTTCACGACCCAGGTGTCGTTCACCGGCCACACCTACACGCCCGAGGAGGGCGACCCGGGCCCGATCGGCTGGTTCGCGACGCGCGACGGCTCGGCGACCTCGGGCCAGATCAACCGCGCGCAGGACATCTACCCGGTCAACGACCATCCGTCGGACAAGGCGACCTACTCGTACACGATCGCCGCCCCGAAGGCGACGACCGTCGCGGTCAGCGGCCGCCGCACCGGCAAGCGCGCCGTCGGCGACACCTACGTGTGGTCGTTCGAGATGGACGAGCCGATGGCCTCGCAGGTCATCCAGGTCGCGACCGGCGACCTCGTCGAGGTCGAGCGCGGCCGCGTGGGCAGCACCCGCCTGCGCGACGTCGTCGCTCGCAGTTACGTGGGCATCACGAACCCGACGCTGTCCAAGGGCCCGGCCCAGTTCCGCTGGATGCTCGGCCACGCCGGCGCGTACCCGTTCGACGAGTACGGCGTGCTCGCCGTCGACCAGTTCATGCAGTACGCGCTGGAGACGCAGACGCTGACGCTGCACCCGGCCGAGCTGTTCGACCCCGCGGTCTACCCGCAGGAGTTCGCGGAGTCGATCGCCGTCCACGAGCTCGCCCACCAGTGGTTCGGCGACTCGGTGGCGATCGAGGAGTACAGCGACCTGTGGCTCGCCGAGGGCCCGGCCACCTGGTACGAGCACGAGTTCAACGCCGACTTCTACGGCGAGGACTTCGAGGCGTTCATGCGCGAGCAGTACTCGTTCTCGCAGGAGTACCGCGACACGTACGGCCCGGTCGCCCGTCCCAAGAACGGCAGCGACGAGGTGATCTTCTCCGACCAGATCTACGGTGGCGGCGCGCTCGCGTTGTTCGCGCTGCACGAGAAGATCGGCGACCGCACCTGGCGTGCCCTCATGAAGGAGTGGGTGCAGCGCTACGAGGGCCAGTCGGTCTCCACCGACGACTTCATCGCCTTCGTGGACCGCAACGTCCGCGGTGACCTGACGCGCTTCCTGCGCGACTGGCTGTACGGCACGAAGACCCCGCCGATGCCCGGTCACCCGGAGTGGGAGGCCGAGGCTCCGGTCGCGACGGCGTCGGCCGCGCGCATGTCGTCGGCCGTGCGCAACTTCGAGCGTTAGAAGTGATTGGAGGGCCGCCCTCGCGGGCGGCCCTCCGTGCTTCACAGCGTCTCGTAGTCGATCTCGAGGAAGTCCTTCACCTCGGCCTGCCACCGGTCGTTCACGAACGCCACGTGGTCGGGATGCTCGTTGTACGTCTGGTAGGCGTCCGGCCCCGCGAACTCCATCGAGCAGCCGAAGCGGAAGTCGTTCTTGGGGCTGACTTCGCGCAGCAGCTCGTACGTCTCGACGCCGGGGATGGCTCCCAGCGCGGCCTGCGCCGCCAGGAAGTCGCGCTCCTGCTCGGAGCCCGGCTCGTGGACGAGGGTGAAGGACACGGTGTGCCGGATTCGGCCGGGGGTCAGGGTCATCGGCGGGAGGCTAGACCGTCCCCGTGATCGACCACTGGCCGATGCGGCCGCCGACCGGGATGTCCGGACCGGTCGGGCCCTGGCCCCAGAAGAAGTCACCGATGTTGGTGACGCCGCCGGGGGCGATGTTGCCCATCGACCGGTACACGACGCCGCTCGGCTCCTTGTCGATCGCCATCTGCGCCCAGGCGTTGCGGACCGTGAGGGCCGGCAGCGTCCACCAGAGGATCTGGCGCGGGAACAGGTAGCTCGCGAACGTGCCGCCCGTGCCGCCGCCGACGCAGTAGGCGTTGGTGTGGAAGCCGTTCAGCATGTGCAGGCCGTCCATCGTGCCGCCCCAGCGGCCGAAGTAGTTGTGCGTGCCGTTGGTGTCGCGCAGCACCTGGCAGGACTCGAGCTGCATCCACTCCAGGTCGCGGTCGCCCCAGCGGGCGTCGCCGGGCGTGATCTCGGTGTCGTCGATCGAGCTCTTGAACGTGAAGCCGCCGGACCAGCCGTGGCCGGTGTACCACTGGGCGTCGACGTTGTCGACGTAGAGGTGGTCCCAGCCGCCGAGGGCCTGGCTCTTGAAGTCCTTCTCGAGTGCGGCGAAGCCACGCCAGTCGAAGGCGGTCGGGACGCGAGTGCGCGGCCATCACGTTCTTGAAGCCGATGGCGGAGTCCTGCGCGCACTGCCACTCGTCGACGGTCTGCTCGATGCCGACGTCGGTCGGGCCCACGGCCAGCTTGCCGAAGCCGCCGCCGCCCGGAGTGGTCTCGGCGCTCGCCGTGCCGTCGCCGTCGAGGGTGACGGAGGCGGTTGCGCTCAGGCCGTTGCGGTCGGTGACCTCGAGCGTCACGGTCTCAGCATCGGTCGTCTTGCCGCGCGGGCGCCGCTCGAAGGCGATCTGCTCGCCCTCGTTGTCGGTCAGCGCGGTGCTCGACGAGGACCACTTGTAGACGGAGCCGTCGCCGGCGGCCTCGCCGAGGATCTTCTCGCCGCTGCGGCTGACCTCGATCTTGGCCTTCGGGCCGATGCCCTCGATCGCCGGGACCTGCAGGTGCGCCTGCTGGCCGCGCTCGCTCGACGGGTTGCAGGTGTAGCTGGGGTAGATCGTCTCGACGGCGCCGAGCGCGGGCAGCAGGTAGCCGAGCGTCGGCTCGCCCTGCTGGACGCCCTTGTCGTAGAGCTGCTCACAGGCCTTGCGGGCCTCGTCGGAGGGGATGATCGGCTCCTCGCCGGCCTTCTCGAGCTTGCGCAGCGTGCTGGAGAGCTGGGTGACGGTGCCGTCAGGAGCGAAGGTGATGCGCAGCTTCGCGCCCTGGCCGGTGGCCGGCAGCCCGCCGAGCGTGAGGTCGTGCGACACCGTGGTGTCGAGCGCGTACTCGTTCGTCGGCTTGCCCGCGCGGTCGGAGAGCGTGAGCTTGGCGTGCGAGACCTTCGGGTTGAGCTCGAGATCCAGCTTGCCGAGCAGCTCGGTGAGCCAGGACGCCCGCTCGAGCGCATCCTCAGCACCGATCGGCTTCAGCCTGGCGAGCGCCCGGGTGTCGAGCGACTCCGAGTCGGTCCGCCGGCCGGCCTCGTCCTTGCCGGTGGCGACCTGCCGCGTCGGGACCTTGGCGAACTCCTCGCTGACGTAGCCGAAGGCGCCGTTCTCCTGCAGGGCGTTGGGGATGCGGTACGCCTCGGCGAGCTTCGCGCCCTCGTCGGCGGTCATGCCCTCCTGCGTGACTTTGTAGACCGGGGCGGTCTCGGCGGCCGATGCCGGCTGCGCCAGGACGAGTGCGACGCCTGTGCCCGCGAGGGCGGCGGCGACGGTGGTGCGCTTCATCCTGTCTCCTGGATGTAGGGGGGTGGGGGCGCACCACCCTGGACAGGGGCCCTTGGCCGAAGCTTGGGCCGACTTTGGACGAACTTTGGCGGGTCAGGCGGCGAGCGCCTGGCGCGCGCGGAACAGCCGGCTCATGATCGTCCCGGTCGGCACGTCCATCGTCGCGGCGGCCTCCTTGTAGGAGAGCCCGAGCAGGTCGACGGCGACCAGCGCGTCGCGCTGATGCTCCGGCAGCTCGGCGATCTTGGCGTACAGCTGGCGGGCCTCGAACGCGCGCTCGGGGTCGGCGGCGCGGCTGGACTCGTAGCGCTCCATGTCCTCCGGCGCGGTGGCCGTGGCGGGGCGGCGGGCCAGCGTGCGGCGGTTCGAGATGAAGGTGTTGCGCAGCACGCGCAGCAGGTAGCCGAGGTCGTCGCCGTTGGTGACGAGGCGCGGCTTGGAGAGCACGCGGACGCAGACGTCCTGGACGAGATCCTCGGCGTCGGCGGGCGAGCCGGTCATGCCGAGGGCGGCGCGGTACAGGCGATCCAGATGGTCGCCGAGGCGGTTGGCGTCGAGGACGTGGGGAGCTGCGGCGGGGGCCGGCTTCAGTCGGGCGGAGACGCCGTAACGGGGGGCGGCAAGTGCGAGCGTCGTCATGCCGAGCAAGCTCCCAGCGGCCTCCCCCCGCAACCACGGGGGGACCCCCTGAACCAACCCCCTCAACCCCAAGGGGGGTCTGACCCCCCTTGCTCTGTCGCGCGGCACGCGAACGGCTCTACAGCGCGGTTTCGGCCTCGGCGATTAAGGGGGGTCTGACCCCCCTTGGGGTGCTAGTGGGCCGCTCGGGTGCGGCCGACGGCCTGGGCGACCTCGGCGCGGGAGGTGACGCCGAGCTTGGCGAAGATGCGCGTGAGGTGGCCCTCGACGGTCTTCTCGGAGAGGAAGAGCTCGGCGCCGATCTCGCGGTTGGTGCGGCCCTCGGCGACCAGCTCGGCGATCTCGCGCTCGCGGCCGGAGAGGGCGTCGAGGCCTTCGCCGCTGGCGCGGCGCTGGCGGGCGGAGACGCGCTCGCCGAGCCGGCGCAGCTCGCGCGCGGCCTCGTCGCGGTAGCGGGCGGCGCCGAGCTGGGACAGCTCGGACTCGGCGCGGGTGAGCTCGGCCACGCCCTCGTCGCGCCGCCCGGCCGCGGCCAGCGCCATGCCGGCGAGCGTCCGGCAGCGCGCGGCGGCCAGCGGGACGTCGACCGACTCGGCGCGCTCGGCGCCTTCGAGCGCCAGCGTCGCGGCGGCCTCCGCGTCACCGGCCTCGAGCACGACCGCGGCGCGCGCGTGCAGCACCCACGCCTCGGCCAGCGGCAGCCCGAGCCCGCCGACGATCTGCTCGCCGCGCTCCGCCCACCGCACGGCCGCGTCGCGGTCGCCGCGAGCGAGCTCGGCACGCGCCAGCGCCGCGTACATCCACGCGCGCCGGCCCGGCTCGATCGAGGGGAGGTCCGGCAGGCCGACGGCGCGCACGGCGGCCAGGCAGCGGTCGACCTCGCCGAGGTCGGCCCACAGCACGCCCAGGTGCGCGTGCGTGCCGCGCGTGAGCACGCTGTCGTCGAGCCCTTCGAGCAGGGCCACCGCCTCGTCGCCCGCGGCGCGCGCCCGGTCGACGTCGCCGAGATCGGCCACCGTCCACGCGTTGGCGACCAGCGCGAACACGACCAGCTGCCGGTTGCCGGCCAGCCGCGCGGCCTCGACCGCGCCGTCGGCGGTCTCCGCCGCCTCGGCGAGGAACCCGCGCGTCTGCAGCGCATGCGCGAGCCCGATCATCATCGGGACCACGAACTGGCCCTGGCCGATCGCGCGCGAGACGTTGATACCGCGCCGCAGGTGGCGGATCGCGTCGTCGTAGTGCTCGCAGAAGAACTCCGCGAAGCCGAAGTAGTACGGCGCGTCGAGCCGCAGCATGAGCTGGTCGTCGGGCAGCGCGTCGAGGAGCGCCGCGCACTGCACGCGGGCGGCCTCCGCGGCCTCAGGGTCGCCCCGGTTGTACTCGGCGAAGCACAGCAGCGCCGTGGCCAGCGCCTCGAGCCCGCGGTCGCCGAGCCGCCGCGCCGTCTCGGCCGCGCGCGTCGCCCACTGACGCATCGCCTCGAAGTCGCTGTCGTAGAGCGCGTCGGCGGCCAGCTCGGCGTGCAGGGCGGCGGCCGCCGCGCCGTCCTGGTCGTCGAGCGCCTGCAGCGCGTCGAGCAGCCGCGCATGAGCCGCGTCGTGGCGGCCGAGCAGGTTCTCGCACGCCGCGCACGCGGCGATCAGGCGCACGCGCAGGTCGGGCAGCTCCACCAGCGCCAGCGCCTCGACGAGCGCCTCCAGCGCGCGCTCGAGCCGCCCGGTGGCGGCCAGCGCGCCCGCCAGCGGGACGAGCAGCCCGAGCCGGCGCACCGGGTCGACCGCCGCCGGCTCGGGCGGAGGCGGCACAGGGCCGGCCGAGTCGCCGCCCAGCAGGCGCAGCGCCGCCTCGAACCAGCGGGCGGCTATCGCCGGCGCGCGGGCGGCGGCCTGGTGGCCGGCCTGCTCGAGCACCGCGGCGGCCGCCTCGTCGCCGATCTTCGCCGAGCGCTCGACGTGGTGCGCGCGCGCCGCCAGCGCACCCGGCCGGTCGGTCAGCGCGGCCGCGGCGCGGGCGTGCGCCTCCAGCCTCCACGCCTCGCCGGCGCCGTCGTACACCGCGCGGCGCACGAGCGGGTGGCGGAAGCGATAGCGGCGCGCAACGTCGGTCGGCCCGGCGATGTGTGCGGCCAGCAGCTGGTCGAGCGCGGCCAGCGTCTCGCGCTCGTCCATGCCGGCGGCGGCGCCCGCGAGGTCGAGGTCGAACGGCTCGCCCGCCACCGCGGCGCCCCAGCCGAGCCGCCGGGCCGGCTCCGGCAGGCCGGCGATCTCCTGGCCGAGCGCGGCCGCCACGGCCGGCGGCACGCCCACGTGCTCGCCTCCGTGCCGGGCTCGGCGGCGGCCGGCGCGGGCGCCCGCGCCAGCTCCTCGAGGTAGAACGGGTTGCCGCCGCTCTGGCGGTAGATCGCCGGCAGCGCCGGGGCGCCGAGCAGCACGCCGGCCTCGGCCTCGGTGAGCGGTCCGAGCCCGATCTCGCTCACGAGCCCGTCGCGGGCGGCCTGGTCGAGCGCGGCCAGCAGGCTGTTGGGCACCTGCCCGGCGCGGAAGGCGAGCGCGATCAGCACGGGCGCCGGCGGCGGGCGCCGCAGGAGGTGGGCGATCAGCTCGAGCGAAGCATCGTCGGCCCAGTGCACGTCATCGAGCATCAGCACGACGGGATGGCCCATCGCCAGCCGCTGCAGCAGCGCGCGGACCGCGCGGTAGGCGTGGAAGCGCTCGTCCTGCAGGCCGCCCGCGCTCGCCCCCGAGCCGGCCGACGGCAGCACGCGCGCGAGCTCGGCCACGCGCTCGCCGATCAGCGCCTCCAGCTTGCGCTCGCCGAGCGTGCCCACGTGGTCGTCGAGCGCGTCGATCCAGATCCCGAACGGCACTTCGAGCTCCAGCTCCGCGCCACGGCCCACGAACACGGCGTGCCGGCGCTCGGCGGCGCGCTCGGCGAGCTGGCCGAGCAGCCGCGTCTTGCCGATCCCGGGCTCGCCGCTGATCACCAGGAAGCGGGCGCGCGCACCGCGCAGGCCGTCCAACGTGGCATCGATCGCCGCCAGCTCCTGGCGGCGCCCGACGAACTGCTTCTGCTGCGCCAGCGTCACCTGACCACCGACCCTAATCGACCCTCGCCGCCGTGAACAGGCGTGCCAGCCGCACCATCCGTAGGCTGCGCGGCGTGCATGATCTGAGCCCGGAAGAGGTGCGCGTCCTGGGCTGCCTGCTCGAGAAGCAGCGCACGACGCCGGACACCTATCCCCTGACGCTGAACGCCCTGCGTGCGGCGTGCAACCAGAGCACGAACCGCGAGCCGGTCCTCGCCTACGACGAGGAGACGATCCGCGACGCGCTCGACCGCCTCGGCCGCCGCCGCTTCACGCGGCTGACGAGCTACCACGGCAGCCGCGCCGCCAAGTTCCGCCACCTGCTCGACGAGGCGCTGCAGATCGGCCCGGAGGAGCAGGCGGTGCTGGCCGTGATGATGCTGCGCGGCCCGCAGACCCCGGGCGAGCTGCTGCAGCGCACCGAGCGCCTGCACCGCTTCCCCGACATGGAGGCCCTGCACGCGGTGATCGACCGCCTGACGGAGCGCGAGCTGGTCGCGCGCTACGACCGCCGCCCCGGCCAGCGCGAGGACCGCTACGGCCACCTGCTCGGCGACGAGGCCGAGGAGGAGCCCTCGACCGCCCCGCCGCCGCCACGCCCCGTGCCGGTCGCCGCCCCCCGCGAGGACGACCGGCTGGACCGGCTCGAGCGCGAGCTGGCGGAGCTGCGCGCCGAGGTCGCCGCCCTGCGCGAGGAGCTCGGCGCGTGATGCGCTCGCGCACGGTCGAGACCGATCGCCTGCGCACGCATCTGGTCGAGACCGGGCCCGAGGACGGCATCCCCGTCGTGCTGCTGCACGGCAACCTCTCGACCGGCCGCTTCTTCGCGCACCTGGAGCCGCCCGCCGGCTACCGCCTGATCGCGCCCGACATGCGCGGCTTCGGCGACAGCGAGCGCAAGCCGATCGACGCCACGCGCGGCCTGCGCGACTGGGCCGACGACACCCGCGCGCTGGTCCGCGCGCTCGGCATCGAGCGGCCGATCCACATCGCCGGCTGGTCGACGGGCGGCGCCGCGGCCGCGCACTACGCGATGGAGCACCCGGTGACCTCGCTCACGCTGATCGACCCCGTCTCGCCGTACGGCTTCGGCGGCACGCGCCTCGACGGCACGCCCTGCCACGCCGACTACGCGGGCTCGGGCGGCGGCGTCGCCAGCCCCGACTTCGTCCAGCGCCTGGCCGCGGGCGACCGCAGCTCGGAGGCGACCACCTCGCCGCGCAGCGTCATGACCAGCTCGTACTGGTCGCCCACCCATCAGGAGCCGCGCGAGGAGGAGCTGCTGGACGAGCTGCTCAAGTCGGCGATCGGCGACGACTTCTACCCCGGCGACCTGACCGAGTCCGGGAACTGGCCCGGCGTCGCCCCGGGCACGCGCGGGATCATCAACGCGATCTCGCCGAAGTACTGCGACTGGTCAGGGCTCGCTGACCTGGACTCGAAGCCTCCGATCCTGTGGACTTACGGGAGCGAGGACGTGGTGATCTCCGACAGCTCCGCATGGGACGTCGGCATGCTCGGCCAGGCCGGCCACGTTCCCGGCTGGCCGGGAGAGGACGCCCACCCGCCGCAGCCGATGGTGTCGCAGACGGCGGCGCTGCTCGAGCGCTGCGGCGACGTCCGCGTCGAGCGCTTCGAGGGCTCGGGCCACTTCCCGCCGATCGACGCGGCCGAGCGCTGGAGCCAGGTCTTCTTCGGCTTCCTCGAGGACGCCGAGCGGTGACCGTCGCGTTCCAACAGCGCAAGCGCTGGCGGAACCACACGGGCAACCAGTCGATCGAGCCGCTGCGGATCTACCGGCCCGCGACGCTCGAGGACGTGCAGGAGATCGTGCGCAGCGCCGAGCGCGACGGCGCCACCGTGCGCGCCGTCGGCTCCGGGCACTCGTGGTCGGACGTCGCGCTCACCACCGGCTACCTGGTGCGGCCCGAGCGGCTGAACCGGCCGCTCGAGATCGACGGCAACCTCGTGCGCGTGGAGGCCGGCATGCGCATCCGCGAGCTCAACCGGCATCTCGACGACAACGGGCTCGCGTTGTCGAACATGGGCGGCTACGACGCCCAGACCGTGGCGGGCGTCATGTCCACCGCCACCCACGGCTCCGGGATCTCCTTCGGCCCGATCGCCGACGCCGTCCGCTCGCTCGAGCTCGTGGCGAGCGGCGGGCGGGTCATCCGCATCGAGCGGGGCGACGCCATGTTCGACGCGGCGGTCGTCTCCATGGGCTGCATGGGGGTGATCTACGCGGCCACCCTCGAGGTCGAGCCCGCGTACTGGCTGACCGAGGTGCGCGAGCTGTCGACCTGGGCGCAGCAGCGCGAGCGGATCCCCGAGGCGCTCCGGGTCAACCGCCACTACGAGGTGTACCTGAACCTCTACGGCGAGCACCGCTGCATCGCCTGCCGGCGCAACCGCACCACCGATCACCGCCGCAAGCGCGCGACCGACCGCCTGCGCCGCCACTGGTGGCTCGAGCTCGCCAGCCGCTCGAAGGTCATCCCCTTCCTCGGCAACCTGGTGCTCGACGCGCTGCCGGACACGGCGCCCGCCCGCACCGACCAGCTGCTCGGCTTCCTCGCCGACAACGAGTACACGGGCCCTCGTACAAGGTGCTGAACATCGGCGCCGCCAACCTGCTGCCCGCCTACTCGTCGGAGCTGGCCGTGCCGCTCGACAACTTCGCCGAGGCGATCGACCGCCTGTTCGAGGTCGCCGCCCGCCACCGCGAGCTCGGCCGCGTCTACCACACCGGCCTCGTCGCCCTGCGCTTCGTGAAGGCCTCGCCCGCCTACCTGTCGATGATGCACGGGCGCGACACGATGATGATCGAGCTCATCCAGGCGACCGACACCGAGGGCGGCTTCGAGCTGCTCGGCGCCTACGAGGAGGCGCTGTACGACCTCGGCGGCCGCCCGCACTGGGGCCAGGTGAACACGCTCGCCGGCCCGCTGGACCGCATGTACCCGGAGTTCGACCGCTGGCTCGCCGTCCACGACGAGCTCAACGCGACCGGCGTGTTCGACAGCCCGTTCTCGAAGCGCGTGGGCATCAGCAGGTAAGCGCCGGCCAAGCTTTCGCCAACCGGCGCGCGGGACAGTGCCACTCATGCTCCCGCGGATGCTCGGAGCGGACACCGAGGTTGCGTGCGTCGACGGCCGGATGCTGCGATACGCGAACCTCGACTATGCCGCCAGCACACCTGTCATGGCCGATGTCTGGGCCGCCGTCGAGGCCTTCGTGCCCTGGTACAGCAGCGTGCACCGCGGCAGCGGCGTCAAGTCGCAGGTCGCGACCGCCGAGTTCGAGGGCTCGCGCGACGTGGTCGCCGCCTTCGTGGGGGCCCGCGCGGACGACACCGTCGTCTTCGTGCGCAACACCACCGAGGCGATCAACGTGCTCGCCGCCTCGCTGCCGGACGGCACGCGCGTGCTCTCCAGCACCGCCGAGCACCACGCCAACATGCTCCCCTGGCGGCGCCACGACGTCCGCCTGCTCCCCTTCACGCGCTCGCCCGACGAGCTGCTCGAGGCGACCGAGCGCGCGCTGCGCGCCGAGCGGATCGACCTCGTCGCCGTCACCGGCGCCTCCAACGTCACCGGCGAGGTGTGGCCGGTCGCCGAGCTCGCCCGGCTCGCGCACGAGCACGGCGCCGAGCTGTTCGTCGACGCCGCCCAGCTCGCCCCGCACCGCGCGATCGACATGGCGCGCGCCGGGATCGACCACCTGGCGCTCTCCGGCCACAAGCTCTACGCCCCGTTCGGCTCGGGCGCGCTGGTCGGCCGCCTGCGCGAGGGGACGCCGCTGCTCTCCGGCGGCGGCGCCATCAAGCTCGTCACCGTCGACGACGTCACCTGGGCGCCCGCCCCGGACCGCTTCGAGGCCGGCTCGCCCAACGTGGTCGGCGTGATCGCGCTGGCCGCCGCCTGCCGCAGCCTGATGGCGCTCGGCATGGACACGGTCGCCGCCCACGAGCGCTCGCTCGCCGTGCGGATGTGGACGGCGCTGGAGCGCGTCCCCGGCCTCGAGATGCTGACCCAGTGGGCGCCGGGCAGCGTCGACCGCGTCGGCGTCGCCACCTTCAACCTGGCCCGCTACCGCGATCCGCTGCTGGCCGCCATCCTCAGCGCCGAGCACGCGATCGGCGTCCGCCACGGCTGCTTCTGCGCCCACCCGCTGATGACGCACCTGCTCGGCGTGCCGGACGGCGAGGCGGAGCGGTTCCACGCCGAGCTGCGCGCCGGCCGCTCGCCGCAGCTGCCGGGCGCGGTGCGCGCCAGCATCGGGATCGGGACCACCGCGGAGGACATCGACCGGCTCGTCGGCGCCCTGCGCGAGATCGCCCGCTACGGCCCGCGCTCGCGCTACGTCCACGTGCCCGAGCACGACGAATACCGCGCCGAGCTGGCCGCGGCCGCTTGAGAATTCCTGCACGGTGAGCCCTCGTCCGGAGATGATCGGACGATGGCGAGCACGAGACAAGCACCGAAGACAGCTGACCGAGCAGATCACGGACGAGGGCTTCGTCGAGGGCGACCTCCAGGAGCTGCGACTGGCGCTGGTGATGTCGGGCGGTGTGAGCCTCGCCGTCTGGATGGGCGGCACGGCGCACGAGCTCAACCGGCTGCATCCGCGGCGACGAATCCCCACGTACGTCGAGCTGCTCAAGCTCACGCGCACGTTGCCGCGGATCGACGTCATCGCGGGAACCAGCGCGGGCGGCCTGAACGGCGCGCTGCTGGCCTACGCGGTCTCGCAGGACTCGGCCGTCGAGAAGCTGCGCGGCCTGTGGCTCGAGCTCGGCGCCTTCGAGGCGCTGCTGCGCCCGCCGACCAGTCGCGAACCCGCCCTCGCTCATGCGGGGCGACGAGTACTTCCTGCCCGAGATCCGCGAGCGCGATCGTCGCGCTCGCAAACCGCCCCACGGATCCGGCCGACGTGCCGATGGAGCTGATCATCACGACCACGCTGCTGAACGCGTGGCCGCGCGGGATCCCGGACAGCTTCGGGACGATCATCCAGGACGCCGACCACCGCGGCGAGTTCACGTTCCGGCGCGGCGCCGGCGAGAGCGGCGACGACGGCGACGAGCCGCGCGACGACTTCACGGCGGGCGACATCGACTACCGGCTGGCGCTCGCCGCGCGCTGCACCGCCTCGTTCCCGATCGCCTTCGAGGCGAGCTTCGTCCCGGTCGACGGCGAGACGGACAAGCCGATGCGGCCGGACATGAAGCAGCACGCGAACTTCGGCATGAGCCGCTGGGTGATCGACGGCGGCGTGCTCGCCAACCAGCCGCTGCGGCCCGCGCTGCGGGCGATCTTCCGCCAGCCCGCGAGCCGTCAGGTGCGGCGCGTCCTGGCCTTCGTCGTCCCCGACCCCGGCGAGGCGGTGCAGGTCGCGGCCGACGAGGACGCCGACGGTCCCGGAGCTGAGCGACGTCGGCATGGCGAGCATGATCCGCCTGCCGCGCAACCAGTCGATCAGCGCCGAGCTGGACGAGCTGACGCGCGCACAACGCGAGGGTCGACGCGCAGCGGCGCCAGCGCGAGCTGATGGTCATGCGGCTCGAGCCCGACGGGCTCGCCGACGCCGGCTACGACGCAGTACCGCGGCGATCCGCGCCGAGGAGCTCGCCCGCTGGCTGTTCGACCTGCTCGCGCGCGGCTTCTCGGCGCTCGAGCTGAGGAGAGCGTCGACCCGAGTTCGTCCGCGAGGCGCCGCTGCGCGAGCGCGCGCGCCTGCGCGAGCAGCTCGTCGCGCACCTCGAGCGCCCTGCCGCCCGACGACTTCCCGAACACGTGCGACGGACCGCCGGAGCGTGGTTCACCACGCGCGACACCGCCGAGCGCGCCGCCGGGGTCGTGCTCGACCTGTTGCGGCGCGGTCTCGCCGCGATCGAGCCCGGATCGACGGAGGCCTCGCAGGCAGCGCACGCGTGCAGATCCGGAAGATCCGCGCCGACGAGTCTCGGGGCAGCTGCTCGCCGCCCAGCGGCTGCGCAAGCCGCATGCACGAAGGAGCGCGGACAGCGGCGCGCGCCCGGGCAGGCCGTGAAGCCGCGATGGCGAGGGCGGAGCGCTCGCGAGTGGGCCAACGGGGCGCTGCCCGAGGTCCTCGGCGACCCGGCGAAGCTGCGCCCGATCGTGGAGGCCATCGCCGAGCAGCTGCGTGCCCGCCGCCAGAGGCGGTGCAGCGAGGCCTGCGCGCGCCGTCCGCCGCATCTGGCGCCCGCTGGCCGGCAAGGCCGCGGCGTACGCCCGAGGCTCGTCCGCGACGGCGGCCGGAGCCCGCAAGCGACGCCGCTGCGCCGGCTGCTCGCCCTCGAGGTCGCCCAGCTCGCCCTGGGCGGCGCAGCCGACCATGGAGCAGCGCGTCGACCTGATCCAGGTCAGCGCGGACGCCGGCAACGGGCTCGACACGCGCGACCGCGCCGAGCAGAAGGTCGCCGGCCTCCAGCTCGCGCACTTCGGCGCGTTCTACAAGCGCTCGTGGCGGGCGAACGACTGGATGTGGGGCCGTCACGACGCCGTCCAGCGCCTCGTGCAGGTCCTGCTCGATCCCGCGCGGCTGCGCCAGCTCGGCATGGGCTCCGTCGAGCACGTTGCCGGAGGTCGAGCGGATCGCCTTCGACGGGCTCGAGCGAGGCCGACGAGAAGTTCCTGCGCGCAGGCGAAGCCGCGGCCGTGGGACCCGAAGAAGGCGGTGGAGGAGCTCAGCGTTCCTCGAAGACCCGAAGCCCTGACGCCGCCGGCCACGCTGCCGATGTGCGCGCAGGCCATCGCGCGGCGGCTCCAGTTCGGGGTCCTCCAGGAGGAGCTGCGCCATGTCAGCGACGGCGATCGGCTGGGACGAGGACGACGGCGCCGACCATGACCGACGGCGGCCCGCTGCTTCCGCGACGAGTTCAACGGCAGCGCCCGAATCCGCTGACCGCCGAGAAGGCGGTCGAGCTGTTCAAGGCCTGCAAGATCGGCAAGGAGAAGATCGGAGGCGAGACGGCGTCCGACCTGCTCGCCCGCACCGCCACCCGGACCCTCGCGGTGACCACCGCGGCCATCAGCGGCGAGAGCTCGGGGCTGCCGGGCCCGATCCGCAAACCGCTCCAGACCGTCCGCGGCCTCGCCCTGATGATCTACCTGTTCGTCGGCACGCGCTGTCGCGCCAGCGGGCGGGCTCGCTGATCGCCACCGCTGCCCTGGCCGCCGGCGCCGCGCTCGTGGGCGTCGGCCTGCTCGTGCAGATTCCCGGGATCCTCATGGTCATCGGTCTCGGGCTGCTGCTCGGCGCCGTCGCCCTCGCCCTGCTGCGCGGCAAGCTCAAGCGCTTGATCGGCGCCCTGGTGATCGGCTTCGCGATCGGGATCGCGCCGCGCGTGGTCGATTGGATCACCGACGACCAGGGCGTCGAGGACTTCATCGCGCGCATCGAGCCGCTCGTCGTCGTGCTCGGCCTGCTCGTCGCCGCCTACCTGCTGGGCCGGATGAGCGTCGAGTGGCCGGAGACGCGGTAGATTCGGCGGAATCATGAGCGAACACGTCTACAAGTCCGTCGAGATCACCGGCTCGTCGCCCGAGGGCGTGACGCAGGCGATCGACCGCGCCGTCGCCAAGGCGTCCGAGAGCCTGCGCCACCTCGACTGGTTCGAGCTGACGTCGGTGCGGGGCCAGATCGCCGACGGCAAGGTCGCCCACTACCAGGCGACGCTGAAGATCGGCTTCCGGCTCGAGGACTGAGCCGCCGGCTACACGAGAGCGAGCACGCGTGACGGGCTGCCGGTCCCGTCGACGAGCTTGAGCGGCGCGACGACGATCACCGCCCCCGTGGGCGGCAGCTCGGCCAGGTTGGCGAGCTGGGTGATCCCGTACCTGCCCGCCCCGAGCAGGAAATGGTGGACGGGGAACGCCGGCTCGAAGCTGTGCGCTATGCCCGCGTCGGTGCCCACGGTCTCCACGCCGAAGCCGGTGATCGGCGCCTCCTCGGCCAGCCAGCGCGCGCACTCGGCGTCCGGGCCGGGCGTGTGGCCGCCGTTGAGGAACGCCTCCTGGTCCGAGGCGCGCGAGTCCCAGCCGGTGCGCAGCAGCAGCCAGCCGCCCTCGGGCAGCGGGCCGTGCTCGGCCTCGAAGACGCGGACGTCGTCGAGCGTGAGCAGGTAATCCGGGTCCGACGCGGCCTCGGCGGACTTGTCGATCACCACCGCCGGCCCGACGAGCCGGGACGGGGGCACGCTCGCCACGTCCTCCCCGTCACGACCGGTGATCCAGTGGATCGGCGCGTCGAAGTGGGTGCCGACGTGCTCCCCGACCTCGAGCACGTCCCACGCCCAGGCGGGCCCCGCATCGTCGTAGCGGCTGATCGGGCGGCGGCTCAGGCCCGGTGTGTTGGCGAACGGCTCCGGGAGGAACAGCACCGGGGTGCGCTCGCTCAGCGGCTGCGTGAGGTCGACCACCCGCACCTCTCCGGAAGCGAGCGCTGCGACGAGATCTCCGAGCATGTCTCTCCTTTCAGTGTCCGCGGAAGGCCTCTTCGAGCCAGTCCGCGCAGATGTCCGGGTCGACGCGGGCGTCGACCACCAGCGGGCGGTCGGGGTCCTCGAGCCAGTCACGTACAGCGTCGAGGTCCTGCACGCTCCGCGCCTCCAGCCCGCGGCAGCCTGCCGCCTCGGCGAGCGCCGCGAAGTCGGTGTCGGGGAACTGCGCGAGGTCGACCGCCTGGCCCATCGGCCGGAAGTGGTGGACCTCGGCGCCGTAGGCCGCGTCGTCGTAGATGAGCACCATCAGGTTCGGCTTCAGGCGGCCGAGCGTCTCGAGCTCGGGCAGCGCCATCAGCGCGCCGCCGTCGCCGAGCGCCGCCACGGTCAGCCGGTCGGGCCGCGCCAGCGAGGCGCCGATCGCGTTCCCGAGCCCGAGCCCGACGCACTGGAAGGCCTGCGGGAAGACGAAGCCCGCGGCGTCCGGAACGCGCAGGTACATCGACGGCCAGCCCATGAAGTGGCCGGAGTCGACGACCACGGTGCGCTCGAGCGGGAGCATGGCGTCGAGCGCGAGCGTCAGCGTGCGCGGGTCGAGCCGGCCCTCGACGGCTGCGTCCTCGAATGGGTCGCGTTGCCACGCGCCCGCGGCGATCCGCTCGCCCAGCGCCGTCGGTCCGGCGCACCGGATCGTTCCCCTCCAGCGCGGCGACCAGCGCCTCGGCGGTGGCTCGCGCGTCGCCGATCACGCCGATGTCGACCGGCCGGTGCGCGCCGATGGCGTCGGCGTCCAGGTCGACCTGGGCCACGCGGGCACGCTGCGCGATCAGGGTCCCGTGGCGCGTCGTCCACTGGTTCAGCGCGGCGCCGAAGGCGACGACGACGTCCGCCTCGCCCAGCAGCTGCGCCGCGACGGGCGACGAGAAGCCGCCGGCGATGCCGACCGCGTACGGGTCGCCGGCGAACAGCCCGTTCGCCACGGCCGAGGTGGCGAGCACGGCGCCGGTCAGCTCGCCAAGCCGCCGCAGGGCGGGACCCGCGCCGGCCAGCACGGCTCCCCGGCCGGCGATGATCGCGGGCCGGTCGGCCTGCGCGAGCAGCTCCGCGAGGGCGTCGACCGAGCCGGGACGCGGTGGCGCCAGCGCGGGCAGCGGCGGCGGCAGCTCCGGATCGCACTCGGCGGCCTGCACGTCGAGCGGCAGCATCAACACCACGGCGCGGCGCTCGACCGTCGCGCGCCGCACGGCGCGGGCGACGTCGGCCATCGCCGTCTGCGGCCCGTGCACGCGCTCGGCGACGGCGCCGACCGACTGCACGAGACCGGCCTGGTCGATCCGGAAGTTCGAGCGCAGGGCGGCGGCGGGCGTGTCGGCGGCGATCACGATGACCGGCGTGCGGCTCTTGGCCGCCTCGGTCAGGCCGGTCACCGTGTTGGTGAGCCCCGGCCCCTGGTGCACGCTGCAGGCGGCGAGCCTCCCGCTCACGCGGCCGTAGCCGTCGGCCATGCAGATCGCCCCGCCCTCGTGGCGTGAGGCATGGAACGGCACGCCCGCGTCGCGCAGCGCGTTGGTGACGGTCAGATTGCCGCTTCCGAGCAGGCCGAAGACGGCGTCGACGCCCAGCGACGCGAGCGCCCTGCCGACCGCCTCCGCGACGATCAATGCACGGTGCGCCGGAAGAGCAGCGCGCAGACGACGGCCAGGATCGCCGCGATGATCGGGATCGACCAGCCGAAGCTGGTGAAGATCGCCAACAGCGCCCCGACGACGAAGATGAGGCCGAACGCTCCGCCGGCGATCACGAGGTTGTAGGCGCGCCGCTCGCGCTGACGGCGTGACGGGCGGGAACCGGACCTGCGCTCGAGATCGCTCATGGCGAGATCATGCCAAGCCTGGCCTAAGTGTTTTTCAAGTGGGGTCCGCGAGGGTCTGCGCCATGGTCCCGGTCGCCCTCGCCCTCGGCGCAAGTCTCGCCTGGGGCGCCTCCGATTTCCTCGCCGGCCTCAAGACCCGTCGCCTCGCGCTCCTGTGGGTGCTGCTCATCTCGCAGGCCACCGGGCTCGTGCTCGTCGGCGTCGCCGCCCTCGCTTCCGGAATGCCGCTCCCGGGCGGCCACTCGGCGATGCTGGCCGCGGGTGCCGGCGTTGCCGAGCTGATCGGCTTCGCCGCCCTCTACAAGGCGCTCGCCGTCGGCCCGATGAGCGTCGTGGCGCCGATCTCGGCGATGGCTGCGCTGCTGCCGATCATCGTCGGTCTCGCCGCCGGCGACGCGCCGTCCGGCGTGCAGGCGCTCGGCATGGCGCTGGCGCTGGCCGGCGCCGCGCTCGCCTCGTTCGAGTACGGGGGCGACCACCGCCGGGCGGCGGCCGGCATCGGCCTCGCCGTGGTGGCGGCGCTCGGCTTCGGGGCGTTCTTCGTCGGCACGGACCTCGCCGCCGACGACGGCGCTCTGTGGGCCGTCGCGATCAACCGCGCCACCGCGGTCGCCGTGCTGGTCGTCGTCGTCCTCGCTCTTCGCCGGCCGGTGCCGATCACGCGCGACCAGATCGCGCCGCTCGCCGCCGTCGGCGCGCTCGACATCTCCGCCAACGTGATGTTCGCGGTCGCGCTCACGGTCGGGATGGCCGCGGCCGTCTCCGTGCTCGGCTCGCTCTACCCGATCGCCACCGTCGTGCTCGCCCGCGCGATCCTGCACGAGCAGCTGAGCTTCAGCCAGCGCGGCGGCGTTCTCGCGGCGCTCGCGGGCATCGGGCTCGTCGGCCTGGCGTAGGCTCTCGCCATGCTCCAGCACGTGACGCTCGAGGTGCGTCCCGATCAGGTGCGCGACTGCGTGGCCTTCTGGGAGCTGCTGGGCTTCACGGAGCTCGAGCCGCCGCCCATCCTGCGCGACCGCTTCACCTGGATCGGCAAGGACGACACGCACATCCATCTCGTCCCGCTCGACACGCCGGCGGTGCCGACCGAGGGCCACACGGCCGTGCACGCGGCCGACGCGGAGGCCACCGTCGCGACCCTGCGGGACAACGGCTTCGACCCGCAGCCGGGCAGCAACGCGTGGGACGCGCCGCGCTGGTTCGTGCTCGACCCGGCCGGCCACCGCGTGGAGGTCATGTCGGCGCCCCCGCCATCGAATCCGCTCGACTGATCTGAGCGCACGGGTTAGGCTCGCGACGTTCCGTCGTGATCGTCGGCCGTGAGCCCGAGCTGGAGACCCTCGGCGCCTTCCTCCGCGCCGGCGGCGACGCGGTCCTCGCTCTGATCGAGGGCGAGGCGGGAATCGGCAAGACGACGCTCTGGTCGGCGGTGATCGAAGCTGCGCGCGCCGACGGGGCGACGGTGCTCGTCGCGCGCCCGACCGCGGCCGAGACGGCGAGCGCCTACGCCGCGCTCGACGACCTCGTGCGACCCGCCGTCGGCCTGCTGCCGCGGGTGCCGGAGGTGCCTCGGCACGCCCTGTCGGCGGCGCTCCTGCTCGAGCCCGCAACGGGGCCGCTCGAGCTGCGGGCCGTCGGCGCCGGCCTCGTCGCCCTGCTCGGCGAGCTGGCGCCCTGCGTCGTCGCGATCGACGACGTTCAGTGGCTCGACGAGGCGACGGCCGCCGTGCTCGCCTTCGCGATCCGCCGGCTCCCCGAGGGCATCCGGGTCCTGGCCACCGTCCGGACGGGCGAGGCCGACGAGGCCGTCGCCTCGCTCATCCGGCAGCTGCCGGAAGCGCTCACGCTCGAGCTGGCTCTGGGCCCGCTCGACGGCGCGGCCCTGCGCCTGATCGTCGAGCAGCGCGTCGGCGCGGCGCTCACGGCACCTGCCGTCGCGCAGCTCGAGGAGGCCGCGCGCGGGAACGCGCTGACGGCGATCGAGCTGGCCCGAGCCGAGCACGGTCAAGGGCCGGTGAACGCCACCGATGTCCGGCGGCTGCTCGCCGGCCGTGTCGCCGCTCTCTCAGAGCCGGGCCGCGACGTGCTGCGCGCCGCCGCGGCGCTTGCCGCACCCACCGACGAGCTGATCGAGCGGGCCGTCGGCGACGCGAGCCGCGGGCTCGAGGAAGCGCTGGTCGCCGAGGTGCTCGAGCACGACGGCGGTCGCCTGCGCTTCGCCCACCCGCTGCTCGCCGCGGCGGTGCAGGAGCGAACCCCGGCACCCGCATGGCGTGCCCTCCACCACCGGCTCGCCGGCATCGTGACCGACATCGAGCAGCGCGCCCGCCACCTCGCCGAGGCGGCAGACGCACCCGACGCCGCCACCGCCGCGGCGCTCGAGGCCGCCGCCGGGCGGGCGGCCGAGCGTGGCGCGCCCGCGGTCGCCGCCGACCTGGCCGAGCGCGCCGAGCGGCTGACGCCCCACGACGACGGCGAGGCCCGGCAGCGCCGGGTGCTCGCGGCCGTGGACGCGTGGGTCGCGGCCGGCGACGGCGTGCAGGCCCGTCGATTGCTCGACGGGCTCGTCGCGGAGCTGCCGCCCGGCCACGGCCGGGCGCAAGCGCTCATGCGGCTCGCCTACATCGGCACCGAGGACGGCGACGTGGATGCGTACATGCGGCTGCTCCTGAACCAGGCGCTCGGCGAGGCCGGCGACGACGATGCGCTGCTCGCGCAGATCAACCTCCTGATCAGCGAGCTCTGGCACTCAACCGGCGTTCGGGCGGCGATGCCGTACACCGAGCAGGCCGCGATCCACGCCGAGCGGTGTGGCGACCCCGCCCTCCGGGCGCGCTGTCTCGAGGAGATCGCGTTCCAGCGCTATGCGCTGGGCGAGGGTGTGCAGCGCGGCCTGCTCGTCGAGGCCGCCCGGCTCGAGCGCAGCGCGGGCCTCGCCTCCTCCGGCACCAGTGCCAACTCGACGCTCGTGCTCCAGTTGGCGCTCAGCGCCCACTTCGAGGAGGCGAGGGCACTGCTGGCAAGCGAGCTCGACGGCGTGCGGCGCACCGGCAACGACGACCTTGCCGGCATGCTCTACATGGCCGGCACCGAGCTCGAGCTGCGATCCGGTCGTCTGGCGGCCGCGGATGACCATGCCCAGCGGATGTTCGCGATCTCGGCCGGCAGCGGGATCTCGAACTACGAGTCGGCGGGCCGCTGGGCTCGCGGGCTGGTCGACGCGCACCTCGGGCGCGTCGAATCGGCGGTCGAGCAGCTGCATCTCGCGCTCGACCTGGCGCGCCGGGCTCACGACCGCGTGTTCGCGCTCAACGCCACGCGTGCGCTCGGCCTGCTCGAGCTATCGCGTGGCGACGCGACCGCCGCCGCCACGTGGCTGCGCCCGCTGCCGGCGGAGGAGGCTGCGCTCGACGTCGCCGAGCCGATGGCCTTCCAGATCGGGGCCGATCTCGCCGAGGCGCTCGTGCTGACCGGTGACCTCGCGGGCGCCGGCGAGGCGCAGGGCGCCCTCGAGCGTCATCCGGACCGTCTGTGGGCGGCCGGCACCGCGCTGCGCTGCCGCGGCCTGATCCGCGGAGCGGAGGGCCGGCACGACGAGGCGATCGCCGATCACCGGGCTGCGCTCGACGTGCTCGCCGGCGCCGGGCAGCCGCTGGAGATCGCGCGCACGCTGCTCGCGCTCGGCACCGAGCAGCGGCGCGCCAAGCAGCGCGGCGCGGCGCGGGAATCGCTGCAGCGGGCGATCGCCGCGTTCACCGAGCTGCGGGCGGTCCTGTGGGCCGAGCGGGCCGAGGGCGAGATCGCAAGGCTCGGCGGGCGGCGCGCGGCCGACCGCGACGAGCTGACCGAGACCGAGCGCCGGATCGCCGTGCTCGCGGCGGAGGGCCGCGCGAACAAGGAGATCGCGGCGGCGCTGTTCGTCTCCGAGAGGACGGTGGAGTCGAATCTGACGCGCGCCTACCGGAAGCTGGGGGTACGGTCGCGGACGGAGCTCGCCCGGCGGCTGCCCGTGTCCTGACGACGCAGCGGCCGCCGACCCGGGAGGGGGGATGGGCCAGCGGCCGCGACGGAGCTCGTGGGCCGTCTACGCCGGGCGGCCGGGTCGAACCGACCGGCGGGCGTAGCCGGCGGTGCCGGCGGCCACGAGCAGGGCGGCGCCGGACATCACCACGGCCAGTGTCGATTCCGGGCCGTCCGTGGGGACCTCGCGCACGATCGTGACGGGAACCGCAGGCTTCGAGCTGTCGGCCGGCGAGTCGAAGACGGGCATGCCCAGTGCGGTGCCCGGGGCGGTCGCGGCGAGGGCGAAGGCGAAGGCGGTGGTGCTGAAGAGACGGCGGGACGACATGGGGACCTCCTGGCCGTGGATCTGATGTGCAGACGACGCTACGGCCGGTCGCGAGACCCTGAAAGCGGGGAATCCACATGCTTTGCGCGGCAGCGGTTAGGGTCCGCCGGTGCGTGTCAAGCCGCCTGCGCTGCGCGATGGCGCCACCATCGCGATCGTCGCGCCGTCGAGCCCGCCGCAGACGCGCTCGGAGATCGAGCAGGCCACGGCGTACTTCGAGTCGCGCGGCTACGACCTCGTGTTCGGCCCCAACCTGCGCCGCGTGCACGGCTACCTGGCCGGCACCGACGAGCAGCGCGCCGCCGACCTGCAGTGGGCGCTGAGCGAGCCGGGGATCGACATGGTGCTCTGCCTCACGGGCGGCTACGGCGCCGCGCGGCTCTACAACCGCATCGACTGGGACGCCGTCGGCGACCCGCGCATCTTCTGCGGCTACAGCGACATCACGGCGTTGCACCTGGCGCTCGCGAAGCACGCCGGCTGGACCACGTTCTACGGACCCGATGTTCCTGCGCTTCACGCGCAAGAAGGACGAGCTGACCAAGGTCACCGAGGAGTGCTTCCACCGCGCCTTCAAGGCCGAGCCGCTCGGCCGCGTGCCCGAGGACCCCGACGACCCGTACGTGCTGACCGTCGGCGAGGGCGTCGCCGAGGCGCCGATCGTCGGCGGCTGCCTGACGCTCGTGGCCGCCAGCCTCGGGACGCCGTTCGAGATCGAGACCGACGGCTGCATCGTGCTGCTCGAGGACCTCAACGAGGAGCCGTACATCATCGACACGCACCTCAACCACCTGATCCTGGCCGGCAAGCTCGACAACGCCGCGGGCCTGGTGTTCGGCACCGACGTCAACCTCAAGGCGCTGACGATCCCCGAGTACAACGAGTCGACGCTCTCGATCGAGGAGATCCTCGACGAGCTGATCGCGCCGCTCGGGATCCCGGCGATCGCCAACGTGCCGGTCGGGCACGGCAAGACGATGGCCACGATCCCGCTCGGCGCGCGGGCGCGGCTCGACGCGACCGCCAAGACGCTCGACATCCTCGAAGCGGGCGTCGCTTGAATCCGCACGAGGCGATCGACCGCGACTTCGACGCCCACCTCGAGCGCATCCGCGAGTTCCTGCGCATCCCGTCGGTGTCGGCGGCCGACGGCGACCTGCATTCCACCGCCGACGCAGTCTGCCGGCTGATCGAGCTGGCCGGTGGGCGAGCGCAGCCGCGCGAGCCCGGCGAGAAGCGGCCCACGGTGATCGGCGTGATCGACGGCCCCAGCCCGACCGTGCTGCGCTACGGCATGTACGACGTCCAGCCGCCGGGCGCGCAGTGGACGGTCGAGCCGTTTGCCGCGAACGTGCGCGACGGCAACGTGATCGCCCGCGGGGCGGCCAACTCCAAGAGCGCGCTGGCCGCGAGCATCCTCGCCTTCGCGAGCGCCCCCAGCCCGTGCCGGCAGGTGTTCGTATGCGAGGGGGAGGAGGAGCTCGGCAGCCCGCGTCTCGCCGCCTTCTGCGACGCCCACCGCGACGAGCTGGCTGCCGACTTCGCGCTCGACTTCGACCTGCAGGAGCAGCCGGGCAGCGTGTTCGCGGGCGTCAAGGGCCTGTACGAGCTCGAGCTGACGGCCGGCGGCGGCCCCGACGTGCACTCCTCGCGCGTGGCCGAGGTGGCCGAGCCGGCGGTCGACCTCGCGCGCGCCCTCGTCGCGCTCAAGGAGGCCGTCCCGGCGGCGAACGTGACGTGGATGCTGGCCGGCACGCCCGAGGACGTGAGCCGCACGGTGGTGCCCGGGACCGCGCGCGCGGGCGTCGACATCCGGTTCGACGACCCGGTGGATCTGCCTTCGCTGCCGGTTCCGCTCGAGGTCCGAGGCACCTACCCGCCCGCGCGCTCGGACCCCGACGGCCCGCCGGTCAGAGCCCTGTGCGAGGCGCTGCGCCGCCACGGGACGGAGCCGCAGGTGCGGCCCGTGGCCCCGTGGTGGGCCCCGTACCACGTGTTCGGCGGCGTCCCCTTCGCGAGCGGTGGCCCGGGAAACGCCGGCGGCGCCCACGGCCCCGACGAGTGGGCGTCGATCGACGGCCTCCGGAACCTCATGCACGTCTGCTACGACGCGCTCGCCCTCCTATGAGACTCAGGTACGAAGAGCACACGTGGCCCGAGCTGCGCGAGCTGGCCAAGCGCGACGACCTCGTGGTGGTGATCCCCACCGCCACGCTCGAGGACCACGGCCACCACCTGCCGGTCGACACCGACGCCCGCCTGGTCAGCGCCATCTGCGAGCGCGCCGTGACCGCCGCGGACGGCCAGGCGCTGCTCTTCCCGACCCAGGTGCACGGCTACACGCCGCACCACATGGACTTCCCGGGCAGCGTCACGCTGCGCTGGAACGTGTTCGTGGAAGCCCTGGTGGACCAGGGCCGCTCGCTCTGCCGCCACGGCTTCGACCGCATCCTGTTCGTGAACGGGCACGGCTCCAACCAGCCGCTGGTGGACATCGCGGCGCGGCTGATCGGCGTCGAGCACCGCGATGCGGTCTGCGGCTCGTGCTTCTACCTCCAGAGCCCCGAGGCCAAGCGGGTGATCGCCGAGGTGCGCGACTCGCCGCACCCCGGCGGCATGGCCCACGCCTGCGAGCTCGAGACCTCGCTCTACCTGGCGCTCGAGCCCGACCTCGTCCAGATGGACAAGGCGGTGCGCGAGATCCCGGACTGGGACTCCGAGCACGTCTGGCTCGACTGGTCCGACGGCCCGCTGCAGGTGTGGCCGCACTGGTCGGGCCTCAGCCGCAGCGGAGTGGTCGGCGACGCGACTGTGGCCACGGCGGACAAGGGCGAGCGGTTGCTTTCCGCCGCCGTCGATGAGATACGTGCATTCATAGGCGAGATCGCCACACGTCGTCGTCTTCCCGGAGAGGATCACCATGAGGGGTAGCTGGGTCGCGGTGCTGGCCGCGTTGTTGGTCTTCGCGACCCCTGCCCAGGCGCAGGAGAAGAAGGTCCTCAAGATCGGCTGGGAGCAGGACCCGCAGACGCTCAGCCCGTTCACCGACCAGGACGAGGAGAGCTACCGGCTCTGGGCGATCAGCTACGACCTGCTCGTCAACTTCAGCCCCGACAACCTCGCCCCGTCGCCCGGCATCGCCGAGAGCTGGGACGTCTCCGACGACGGCAAGACCATCACCTTCAAGCTCTTCGACGGCCTCAAGTGGTCCGACGGGAAGCCGCTCACGAGCGAGGACGTGAAGTACAGCTGGGAGGTGCTCGGCGGCAACGGCCTGCTGTTCACCAGCTACACCGAGAACGTCACCTCGATCGAGACGCCCGACGACACCACCGTCGTCGTGAAGACCAAGAAGCCCGACACGCGGATCGTGGGCGGCGTCTTCGTCTACATCATCCCCAAGCACATCTGGGGCAAGCAGACGGTCAAGCAGCTGACGGGGTCCTACCGGCCGGAGCCGCCGATCGTGGGCAGCGGCCCGTACATCGTCACCGAGTTCGACTCCAACAGCCTCGTCCGCATGGAGCGCAACCCGAACTGGCGTGGCAAGAAGCCCGCCTTCGACGAGCTGCAGTGGATCAAGTACGGCAGCTCCGACGCCGTCGAGCGCGCGCTGACGCTCGGCGAGATCGACATGATGCCCGAGGTCAACCCGGCGAACTTCGAGCGCCTGGGCGACACCGAGAACATCGAGACCGTCAAGGCGCCGTCGCCGTCGTTCACCGAGCTGGCGTTCAACATGTGCCCGCGCGACATCTGTCCCGACGCCAAGTACAACCCCGCCATCCAGGACCGGACGGTGCGCCAGGCGATCGGCTTCGCCGTCGACCGCGAGCGGATCAACCAGATCGCCTCGCGCAATACGGCGTTCGCCGGCCACGGGCTGCTGCCCATGTACTACAAGGACTTCTACACGGAGCCCGAGGGCGAGCTGGACTACCCGGCCGACGTCGACCGCGCTCGCGAGATGCTCGAGCAGGCGGGCTGGGTCGAGGGCGAGGGCGGCGTGCGCGAGAAGGACGGGCAGCGGCTCTCGTTCGACCTCTTCGTGCGCTCGGAGTCCCAGCAGGACCGGCAGGCCGCACGCCTGGTGAACGAGATGACCGAGCCGATCGGCGTCGAGTTCAAGGTCCAGCCCGTGAGCGCGGACAAGCTCACCGAGCTCACCGTGCGCGAGGTCGACGGCAAGATGGCGCCCGACTTCGACACCTTCATCTGGGGCTGGGGCGGCGACCCCTACGACCCGGGGATCCTGCTCAACCTGCTGACCACGAAGGCGATCGGCGGGTCGTCGGACTCGTTCTACTCCAATCCCGAGTACGACCGGCTCTACGACCAGCAGAGCGGCGAGTTCGACACCGACGCTCGCCAGGCGATCGTCCAGCAGATGATCGAGATCAGCCAGCGCGACCTGCCGTACCTGGTGCTGACCGTCGATCCGTACCTGCAGGCCTACCGCACCGACCGGCTGGCGGGGGTCGAGCGGGCGTGCCCGAAGCCGGACGGCGACCTCATCTGCGACCAGGTCTCCTACGCGCCCTGGCTGGGCTTCACGCCGCCGACCGCGGCCGCCGCGGCCACGACCGAGGACGAGGGCGGCACGAGCGGGCTGGTCTACCTGCTGATCGCGCTGGTCGTCGTCATGGTCGCGATCGGAGCGTTCGTCGTCATCCGGCGCCGGCGCGCCGACCGGGAGGCGATCGAGGTCTGAATTGAGCTTTCGCTGGCTCGCCGGGAAGGTGCTGGCCGCCTTCCTGACGCTGATCTTCGTCCTCGTCTTCAACTTCTTCCTGTTCCGGGTCATGGGCGACCCGACGAGCCAGCTCGCCCGCCTGCCGCGCGCGGACCCCGAGGAGATCCAGCAGCTCCAGGCCTACTACGGGCTCGACAAGCCGCTGCCCGGCCAGTTCGCCGACTACGTGGGAGACACCGTTCGCGGCGACCTCGGCATCAGCCAGAAGACGCGCCGCGACGTGTGGACGGAGATCAAGGAGGCGCTGCCCTGGACGCTGCTGCTGGTCGGCGTCGGGACGGTGCTGGCGACGCTCATCGGCACCTGGCTGGGGATCGTGGCCGCCACGCGAAGAGGAACCCGCACCGACGACGGGCTGCTCGGCTTCAGCCTGTTCACGTACGCGGCGCCCGAGTACTGGATCGGGATCATCCTGATCCTGCTGTTCGCCGTGGCGGCGCCGATCTTCCCGGCGGGCCTTCAGGAGACCCCCGGCACGGACTACACGGGTCTCGAGCGCGTGCTCGACGTCGGCGAGCACCTCGTGCTACCGGCCACCGCGATGACGCTGATGCTGCTCGGCCAGTACTTCGTGATCATGCGCAGCTCGATGGTGGACGTCCTCACCGAGGACTTCATCACCGTCAAACGCGCCACCGGCCTGCCGTGGGCGCGGGTGGTCCGCAGCCACGCGGTGCCGAACGCGTTGCTGCCGCTGGTCACGCTGTCGGCGATCCAGTTCGGGATCGTGATGGGCGGCGCGGTGACGATCGAGACGATCTTCTCGTGGCCGGGCCTCGGCCTCCTGAACTACGACGCGATCAACGACAAGGACTTCCCGGTGCTGCAGGGGACCTTCCTCGTCTTCTCGGTGGGCGTGATCGTGATGAACCTGCTGGCCGACTGCCTGTACTTCTTCCTCGACCCGCGGGTGCAGTCGTCGTGAAGGTCGTGCTCGCCACCAAGCGCGGCAGGTTCAGCGCCGCCGTCATCGGCCTCTTCCTGTTCCTCGCCGTGTTCGGCGCGCTGGTGGCGCCTCAGGACCCGGAGGCGTCCAGCGTCGACGTGCTCCAGAAGCCGAGCGCCGACCACCTGCTGGGCACCACCGAGGTCGGCGCCGACGTGTTCTCGCAGCTGCTGGTGGGCGCCCGCGTGTCGATCGTCGTCGGCATCGCGGCGGCGCTCATCTCGGGCTTCATCGGCTCGGCGGTCGGGCTGATCGGCGGCTACTTCGGCGGCTGGACCGACCGCGTCATCGACTCGTTCGAGAACTGGTTCCTCGTGTTGCCGACGCTGCCGCTGATGGTCGTGCTCGCGCGCCTGCTCGACCCGTCGCTGAGCGTGCTGGTCATCGTCATCGCGATCACGAGCTGGGCCGGCACGGGCCGCATCGTCCGCTCGCAGGTGCTGACGCTGAAGGAGCGCGCCTATGTCGAGCGGGCGCGGGCGCTGGGGGCGAGCGACTGGTACATCATCCGCCGCCACGTCCTGCCCAACGCGCTGCCGCTGATCTTCGCCAACACGGTGCTGATCGTGGCGGTGGCGATCCTGGCCGAGGCCGCGCTGGCGTTCCTGGGCCTCGGCGACCCGACCTCGATCTCGTGGGGGTCGATGATCGAGAACGGCTTCGACGCCGGCGCGCCGAGCGCGGGCGCCTGGTGGTACGTCGTGCCGCCCGGCCTCTGCATCGCCGTGCTGGTGTTCGCCATCGGGCTGGTCGGCTACCTGTTCGAGCAGCACGTCAACCCGCGGCTGCAATGACCGCGCTGCTCGAGATCGCCGGCCTCGAGGTGCGACATGACGGCGCGCCGATCGTCGCGGGCGTGGACCTGACCGTCGAGCCGGGCGAGGCGCTCGGGCTCGCCGGCGAGTCGGGCTGCGGCAAGACCACGACGGCGCTGGCGATCATGAAGCTGCTGCCGCCCGCGCTCGTTCCGAGCGGGACGATCACCCTGCGCCCGCCGGGCGTGGAGGAGCCGGTGCGGATCGACCGCCGCACCGAGCGCGGCATGCAGCTCGTGCGCTGGCGGCACGTCTCGCTCGTCTTCCAGGGCGCGATGAACGCTTTGGATCCGGTCCAGCGCGTCGACCGCCAGATCCTCGAGGCCATCAAGCTGCACGAGCCGAAGGCGGGCAAGGTCGGCGGGCGGATCAAGGAGCTGCTGACCACGGTGGGGCTGAGCTCGACGCACGGGCGCGCCTACCCGCACCAGCTCTCCGGCGGTCAGCGCCAGCGGGCGATGATCGCTCTGGCGCTCGCCTGCCGGCCCTCGCTGGTGATCGCCGACGAGCCGACTACGGCGCTCGACGTGATCATGCAGGCGCAGGTGCTCGACCTGCTCGAGCGGCTGCGGGAGGAGCTGGGGCTGGCGCTGATCCTCATCAGCCACGACCTCGCGGTGCTGGCCGAGTCGTGCGACCGCCTCGCGGTGATGTACGCGGGCCGGATCGTGGAGTCGGGCCCGGCGGCGCAGGTGTTCGGCGCGCCACAGCACCCGTACACGAAGAAGCTGCTCGACTCGCTGCCGGTGATCGGCGGCGCGCGCGGCGTGGCGGACCCGATCCCCGGGATGCCGCCGGACCCGGCGGAGACGGTCGAGGGCTGCTCGTTCCGCCCGCGCTGCCCGTACGCGGCCGAAGCCTGCCTGGCCGAGCCGCCGCTGCGCGAGGTCGCCCCGGGCCAGTCGTCGGCCTGCCACTTCGCGCCCTGGGAGCGCTGGTGATCGCGGTCCGCGACCTGCACGTCCACTACCGCGGCGGCGCGCGGGCCGTCGACGGCGTGTCCTTCGACTGGGATCCCGGCGAGGTGCTGGGCGTCGTGGGGGAGTCCGGGTGCGGCAAGTCGACGCTCGCGCGCGCGATGCTGGGGCTCGTGCCCGCCGCGGACGGCGCCGTCGAGCTGGACGGCGCGGCGGTGACGAAGGACTGGCGCGCGCTGCGCCGGCGCGTGCAGATGGTCTTCCAGGATCCGTACCAGACGCTCAACCCGCGCATGCGCGTGCGCGCGATCGTGGCCGAGCCGCTGCAGATCGCCGGCACGCCGCCGGGCGACCGGGTCGAGCGCGCGCTGGAGGACGTCGGCCTCCCGGCGAGCCGGTTCGCCGATCGCTTCCCGCACGAGCTGTCCGGCGGCCAGCGCCAGCGCGTGGCGATCGCGGCCTCGCTCGTGCTCGACCCCGAGGCGCTGATCTGCGACGAGCCGGTCTCGATGCTCGACGTGTCGGTCCGCGCGCAGGTGCTCAAGGTGCTGATGGACCTGCGCGAGTCGCGCTCGCTGGCCCTGCTCTTCATCACCCACGACCTCGGCCTGGCGTGGACCCTGTGCGACCGGATCGCGGTCATGTACCTCGGCCGGATCGTCGAGCAGGGCAGCGCCGAGCAGGTGATCGAGCACCCGCGCCATCCGTACACGCAGGCGCTGGTCGCCGCCGTGCCGTCACCGGGGCGCGAGCAGGGCGCGAAGCTGCTGGGCGGCGAGCCGCCCGACGCCGCCCACATCCCTCCGGGCTGCCGGCTGCACCCGCGCTGCCCGCATCGCTTCGAGCCGTGCGACAGCGAGGACCCGCCGCTGTTCGACGCGGGCTCGGGCGAGCACCGCGCTGCGTGCCTGCTGCTGCGGGACGGGAACGTCAACGGCGCTGGGTAGGGAAGCTGGGAGCCGGCCGCGCCTGCGGTCCCTGGCGCCTTGACCGGACATATGCCGTTCAACGCGCCATCCGTTTGGAGACCGCCCGCCCGGCTGGCTCCCCCGCTTCCCTACCCAGCCGCAGTTGACGTTCGCCGGCGCCCTACCCGCGCACGACCGTGCGGCTCTGCTCGCGCATGAACTGCAGCACGTAGTGCGGGCCCAGCCCGCCCTTGCCAGACGCACCACTCGCCTTCCAGCCGCAGAACGTCTGGATGCCGGGCCAGGCGCCGGTGGTCGCGCCCGCGCGGCGGTTGACGTACAGGACGCCCGCCTCGATCCGGCGCAGGAACTCGTCGACCTCGGCGTCGTCGGCGCTGAAGATGCCGGCCGTCAGGCCGTACTCGACCGCGTTGGCCTCCTCGAGCGCGTCGTCGAGCGAGTCGACGGGCGTGACGGTGAGGAAGGGGAGGAAGAGCTCGTCGCGCGTGAGGCGGTGGCCGTGCGGGAGGCCCGTCACGAGGGTGGGCTGCACGAAGCCGCCGTCGCGCTCGCCGCCGAGCACCACGTTGCCGTCGCGGCGGGCTTCCTCCACCGCAGCGTCGAAGCGCTCGGTCGCGCCGGCGCCCGCGACCGGCCCGAGCGACGTCGCGGGGTCGGCCGGATCGCCGAGCGCCAGCTCGCGCGCGCCGGCGGCGATCCGCTCCACCAGCTCGTCGTGCACGGCGCGCTCGACGACCACGCGCGAGCACGAGCTGCACTTCTGGCCCGACAGCCCGTAGGCCGAGCGGACGATCCCCGCCGCGGCGGTCTCGAGGTCCGCGCGCGCCGTGACGATGGCCGGGTTCTTGCCGCCCATCTCGACGATCAGCGGCCGCAGCGGGCGCGTCTCGTGCAGGCGCTGCGCGATCGCGTGGCCGGCCTCGGCCGAGCCGGTGAAGGCGACGCCGTCGATGTCGGCTCCGACCAGCGCGCGCCCGGTCGCGTCGTCGCCCTGGACGAGGTTGAGGACACCCGGCGGGAGCCCGGCCTGCACGGCGAGCTCGGCGATCACGCCGGTCGACCACGGCGTCTCCTCGGCGGGCTTCATCACCACCGTGTTGCCGGTCACCAGCGCGCCGCTGCTCATGCCCACGGCGAGCGCGAACGGGAAGTTGAACGGGCAGATCACCGCGAAGACGCCGTAGGGGAGCATCACCGACGTGTTGCGCTCCTCCTCGGACAGCTGCCCGAGCGGGATCACGTAGCCGTCGTTGCGCTCCATGTGGCCGCAGTAGGCCTCGATCAGGTCGACGCCCTCCTGCACCTCGGGCACCGACTCGAGCCGCACCTTGCCGGTCTCGGCCGACACGATCGCGCCCATCTCGACCGTCCGCTCGCCGATCAGCTTCGCCATCCGCCGCAGCGCGGCCACGCGCTCCGCTAGCGGCGTCGCGGCCCAGCCGGGCTGCGCGGCGCGTGCGGCCGCGACCGCGTCGGCGACCACCTCCGGAGAAGCCTTGTGCGCGCGCGAGACCACGCGCGAGGGGTCGCACGGATCGGCGCGCTCGAACAGCTCGCCGTCCGCGACCTCGCGGCCGCCGATCAGGTGCGGCAGGGGCTCCGGCCGCCCCGCACGCGCCGTTGCAAGCGCCTGCTCGAAGGCCGCGTCCAGCGCCGGATCGCCCGTTGTGGTGGTGTAGTTGAGCGTGGTCATGGAGACTTGCTGCGAGTTTGTCAGGACTGAACATCGGAAACGAGGAACCTCATGCTCGAGCTGGTGCTCGATAGACCCGACTGGCTGAACGCGCTCGGTGTCGCGCTCACGCGCCCTCCGGGCGTGCCGGAGCGCCGCGCGGGCCAGGACCCGTGGACCCCGGCGCCCGAGGGGGAGCAGAAGCGCCCCCGGCGCATCGCCGACGACCTGGCGTGGCTGCGCCAGGCCTACGACGAGCCGGAGGAGAACGGCCTGACCCCGCTCAAGGACACGGCCGCCGTCGCGGCGTGGGAGCCGGACGCCGCCTGCAGCGACCGGCTGCTCCGGCTGCGCGAGCGCCGCGTGCTCGACGCAGCCGGCTTCCTGCTCCACACGAGCGACGACACCGAAGCCGTCGCTTAGCCCGCTAGTCGGACCACCACCCCATCTCCTGCTCCGAGTCGGGCACGCCCGGCGCACCGAAGGCGACCACGTCGAGCCCGTCGGGCCCGGCCTCGAAGGCCCGCATGACCGCGGGCGCGACGCGGACGGCGTCCCACTGCGCCACGTCGACGATCTCGTCGTCGAGCTTCAGGCGTCCGCTGCCCGCGGCGATGACGTAGATCTCCTCCTGCTGCTCGTGCTGGTGGCCGAACGGCATCCGCTGGTTCGGCTTGAGGCGCTGAAGGCTGACGCCGCATTGCGTCGCCTCCAGGTCCTTGCGCGCGAAGTGGGCGGCGAGGACGTCGCCCATGCCGAACTTCTCGGCGCTGTTCTCGACGTCCTCGGTCAGGCTCAGCTTCGTGAAGTCGCTCAGCTCGGCACCTCCATCCCGTGCAGCCGCGCCAGGTTGCCGCCGAGGATCTTGCGCTTGGCCTGGTCGGTCAGCTGCGGGTAGCCGCGCTCCTCGACGATGTCGCGCGGCAGCTCGAAGTTCCAGAACTCCTCGAGTGCCCACTGCGGGTGCCAGATCGGCGCCTCGCCGCCGTAGATGATCTTGTCCTCACCGCACCACCACATCATCTTGCCGAGCATCTCCGCGAACACCCGCGGCTGGCGCGAGATGAAGTTCACGGTGGCGGCGATCGAGGCGTAGAGGTTCGGGAAGCGCACGATCTGCCACAGCACCTCGTCGAGCCACGGCAGGCCGACGTGGAAGATGACGAAGTTGATGTCGGGGAAGTTGGCGGCGGCGCCGTCCATGTCGAACGTGCGCGTGTGCTCGATCGGCTGCGGGCCGAGCGGCACGCCCTTGTGGACGCCGATCAGGTTGATGCCGAGCTTCTGCGCGTGCTCGAAGATCGGGAAGGCGATCCGCGGGTCGTCCATGCGCCACGGGAACGGCTGCCCGTAGTCGTAGCGCACGTTGTAGAACTTGAACGCCTTGGCGCCGTGGTCCTCGACCTGGCGGGTCATGAGGTCGAGCGCCTTCTTGCCCTCGAGCGGGTTGACCGAGCCCCAGAACACCGCCTTGTCGGGGTGCTTCGCCGCCATCTCCGCGCACTTCTCCCAGGCGCTCAGCCCGTCGTGGAAGAGGTCGGTGAGCGGGAGCGGCTGGGCCACGATCATGTCGGTGTCGGAGCCCTCGATGACCATGTCGTAGATCTCGTCGACGCTCCACTCGCGGAAGAACTCGTCTCGGGAGAGGATCGGCTCGCCCTCGCGCGTGAGCAGCTGGTGGAAGGCGTAGAGGTGCTCGTCGAACAGCTCGCCGGGCGGGCCGATCGCGTTCTTCTTGTCGAAGTTGAAGATGTGGCAGACGCAGTCGAAGACGAACGCGTCGACCTTGCTCTTGCCGGCCTGCTCGGGCCGTTCCTCGGTGATGGCCATCAGGCAGCGCTCCTCGCGGCTCGGTACGGCTCCAGCTCCTCCAGCGGCATCGCGAGCTTCTCGCGCGCCGACTCCGACAGGCGATCCATGGTCCAGACCGGGTCCCAGACGACCTTGACGTCGACGGTCTCGACGCCGTCGATCGCCTTCAGCGCCTCCGGGATGGCGGTCGACATCGACACCACGAACGGGCACCAGCCCGTGGTGAGCACGAGGTCGACGTCGACGTGGCCGTCCTTCTCGCGGACGTCCTCCACGACGCCCATGTCCACGATCGAGATCCCGCGGTCCGCGCAGCAGGGGTCGTAGACCTCCCGCAGCGCGTCCATCAGAACTGCTCTCGCCATGTCCCTCCCTTCGCGACTCGGAATCCGGTGGTGTTCGTCGCCCGCTCGGGGTCGGCGGGCTGGACGCGCGAGGCGCGCAGGCCCCACGCGGTGTCGAGGTAGGAGCCGCCCCGGACGACGCCCCAGCCGTCCACGTCCTCGTCGGAGACCCACTCCCAGACGTTGCCGGCCTGCTGCTCGGTCCCGAACGGCCCGGCGCCCGCGGGGTGGGCGTCGACCGGCACGGTCCAGCCCCAGCCGCTGTCGGCGCAGTTGCAGTGCTCGGCGTAGAACGTCTCGCCCCACGGATAGGGGCGGCCGTCGCTCCCGCGCGCCGCCGCCTCCCACTCCGCGCCGGTCGGGAGACGGAAGCCGTCGCCGAGCCATGCGCAGAACTCCTCGGCGAGCTCGCGGGTGAGCCCGGTCGCGGGGTGGCCGGCGAGAGCGCCGGCCGCCTGCGCCGGCGGGACCTCGCGGCCGGTCGCCTCGAGGAACCGCCGGACGTCGGCGTTGGTCACCGGCCAGCGCCCGATCAGCACGCACGGCAGCTCATGGGTGCGCTCCTCACCGGGCTCACCCAGCTCGTAGCGCCCGGCCGGCACCTCTACCAGCTCAACCCCCATCGAGGGCGAGCCTACGCCTTGCGCGTATTCAGCACCAGTCGTCGCGCAGCTTGGCCACACGCCCGTCGCTGAGCGTGATCGCCACCGTGACCGGCCCGCACCCGACGTCGCTCGTGGTGTGCGTGCCGAGGAGGACGTCGGCGGTGGTCGCCGCGAACGTCGCGCCGGCCGTGGCGCCCGTCAGCGTGCACGCCTGGCCGCCGCCCGCGCCGATCGCGAACAGGCAGTCCGACGGCGCCGCCGACGGCTTGAACCACAGGCCCGTGACCGAGCCGCAGCCCGAGATCTCGATCGCCGGGAAGCGCGGGTCGTCGTTGAGGTTGCCGCCGCCGACCGAGCAGCCGGCGGGCAGGCCGATCTCCGAGCTCTCGCTCTGGTCGGCGGGGTCCGAGCAGCCGGGGTCGGGGTCGGTGCCGAAGGTCCGCGCGTCGGCCACCCCGTCTCCGTCGTCGTCCTTGCCGTTCGAGCACGCGGGCGCGGCCTGGCCGCAGCGCGCGATCGGCGTGACCAGCTCGGCGACCTCGAAGTTGCGCCGGGTGAGGACGATCGTGGCCGGGACGGCGCAGTCGACGTCGCCGTTGAGGCCGATCGTGAGGTCGGCCATGTCGGCGTCGATGGCATTGCGCGTGTCCGCGTAGGCGTGGCCGTGGGCGATCACGCACACCCAGTTGCCGGCCGAGGCGCCGATGTCGCACACGAAGGCGCTCGGCGACGCGTAGACGGCGACCTCGACGAACGTGCCGCAGCCGTCGTTGATCCCGATCTCGAGCACGGTCTTGTCGTCGCCGACGCCGGCGCCCGCGTTGCAGCTCAGCGCCACCTCGCCGGTCTCGGTGGTGTCGTTGGCGTTCATGCAGCCGGGGTCGGGGCGCGGCTTGCGCTCGCTCGGAGCGTCGACCTGGCCGTCGCCGTCGTCGTCGATCCCGTTCGAGCACTGGTTGGTCGCACCGCCGCCTCCGCCACCACCGCCGGACTGAGACGGGCGAGGCGTGGCGATGCCGCCGCTCGTCGGCGGCGCCGCGCCGAGGCCCAGGCGGTCGAACACGGCCTGGGAGAACGGCCTCCCGCACGCGCGGGCAGCGGTCGCCGCCCCCAGCGCGCGCAGGTCCGCGGCGGCGACGCCGGCGCCCTGGAGCGGCTTCGACAGCAGCGCCGAGAGGGTCTTGCACGCCCCCGCCGAGGCGCTGGTCTTGAGCCCGCGCACCGTGCCCTTGACCTTCAGCGTCACCACCCCGCCCGCGACGACCCCGCGCCGGTGCGCGACGGCGACCCCGAGCTTCCCCTTCTTCGCGCCGCCCACGACCGCGACGCCGGCCGGAGCCTTGGCCTTCACCGTCGCCTTCTTGCCCACGGACGCGACGGCGACCGAGATCTGCCCCTCGGGCGGCACCGGCACCTTCACGGTGGCGGCCTGGGCGGAGGCGGCGGCGAGCAGGACCACCAGCAGCGAGATGGGGAGGAGGCGGAGCATGGCGGCGACGGTATGGAGGGCCGAATCGCGGCCGCATCGGGAAAGTCCCTAGTCGGCTTCCGTCCGAGGGCTCAGGTAGATATACTGGTGGTCTAAGAGGGCGATTACCAGGTAGCCATGACACTGACACTTGATCCCGAGACCGTCGAGCGCGAGTCCGTCACCGAGGACTTCGCCGTCGTCGCCGGCTGGCTGCAGGACCAGCTGGGCCAGCAGCTGACCGCGTACCTTGCCGGGTTGCGCGATCCCAAGGTGGTCGGCAAGTGGCGCAGGGGCAACCCGCCGCGCGCCGCGGCCGAGTTCCGCCTGCGCACGGCGTACCAGGCGGCCCGCATGCTCGTCGACGCCTACGGCGCCAACACGGCGCGCGCGTGGTTCCTGGGCACCAACAGCCGGCTCGACGACGAGGCGCCGGCCTGGCTGCTGCGCCACGCTGACGACCCCGGTGACGTCCGGTTCCTCGTCCCGGCCGCGCGCGCGTTCGCGGGGAGCGCCGACTGACGTCGCCCGCGGTCTGGCGGCTGGGGCATCGCGACGCCCCGCTCGACTTCGTGCCGCGTCCGCTCTGCAGCTGGCGGCACCGCTGGGACGATCCGCGGCGCAGGTACCGGACGATCTACTGCGCCGAGGCCGAGCTCACCTGCCTGCGCGAGGTCCTGGCCGACCTGCGCCCGAACGCCAAGGCGATCGCCGAGCTGAAGGAGCTGTTCGGCGACGACACGCCGGCGCTGCGCGGGGTCGGCGAGGTCGCCGCCGAGTGGCGGGAGGCGCACCTGCTGTGCCCGGCGCTCGCCGTCAGCCGGCACGCGTTCTGCGACCTCGACGCGGAGGTCGAGCTCCGCGTCGAGCTCGAGCACGAGCTGATCCTGCTGCTGGTGGAGCACGAGATGGACCACCTCGACATCTCGCAGGTGCGCAGCCGCGACCGCATCGTCACGCAGGCGATGAGCCGCGCGCTGTACGAGCGCCGCTACGCCGGCGTGCGCTTCGGCTCGAACCTCGACGACCGCCCCTGCTACGCGCTGTTCGAGGGCCGCGCCGCGCTCCAGCCCGACGGCGAGCCGCTCGAGCTCGCGCCCGACCTGGAACCCTTGCGGCAGGTGTGCGACGAGTTCGGCCTTAGGCTGACGGCATGAACGAGCGGATGGCGGAGCTCGCGGGCTGGGCCACGCTGGTGGCCGGCGCCGCGCTGCTCGTCGCCCCGCGCCGGACGACCGGTCCGCTGGGGCTCGACGGCCAGGAGGCCGCGTTCCGCGTGATCGGCGTCTCCGACCTCGTGCTCGTGCCCGGGCTGCTGCGCGGAGCCCCGCGCTGGCCGTGGATGACCGCGCGCGCGGCGTTCAACGTCGGCGACACCGTCTACCTGCTGTGGGCCGCGCGGCGGTCGTCATCGCCCGCCAAGGTGCGCGCCGGAGCGGCCGTGATGGCCGCGCTCACCGTGATCGACAGCACGACTGCCTTCCAGCTGCGCCGCTAGGCGCGGTTATCCGCCCAGGCCCTTGAGCTCGCGCCAGCGTTCCCGTGCCCTGATCACCAGCAGCGCGATCTCGCCGAGCTCGTCGCCCTGCTCGACGAACGCCGGCAGCGTCATACGGACCTCTTCTCCGTCCGTCTCGCGCACGAGCGTGATCCGGTGCTCGCCCGTCGCTTCGTCGCGCTCGAACGGCTCGTAGCGCCAGCCTTCGGCGCCCGCCACCGGCATGCGCCCCGCGTCGTCGACGGGGCTCGCGCCGGGATCGGTCGGGTCGTCACTGAACATGGCTCAGGCGTCCGCCGGTCCGGCGTCGGGCACGTTCTCCTCCTGGAGCGGCGGCGGCAGCCCGCCGCGGTCGTTCTGTACGAACTGGAAGCCGAAGCGGCCCTTGATGCACAGGTTGCCGCTCGTCACCGGATGGTCGAGCGGCGAGGTGACCTTCACGATCGCGTTGTCCTGCTCGTGGAGCACGAGGTTGCAGCCGACGCCGCAGTACGTGCAGATCGTCTGGGTCTGCGTCTGGCGCTCCTCGTCCCAGTCGCCCTCCTCGCGGAGGTCGAACTCGCTCTTGAACATGAGCGCGCCGGTCGGGCACACCGCGATGCAGTTGCCGCAGTACACGCACGCCGAGTCCGGCAGCGGGTTGGCGAACTCGGTGGCGATGCGTGCGTCGAACCCGCGGCCGGCGACGGCGATCGCGAACGTGTTCTGCCAGTCGGTGCCACAGCCTTCGACGCACTTGTAACAGAGGATGCACTTGGAGTAGTCGCGCACGTAGAGCTCGTTGTCGACCTTGGGCGGCTGGTGCACGGTGGCCGCATGGCGGCCGTCGGGAGTCTCGTGGTGGCCGGCGCGGAGCCGGTCGCGCTCGCCGGCCTCGAACGGCGGCGCCGGCGGTCCGTAGCGCTCGGGGTCGGCGCCGTATTCCTCGATCCAGCGTTCGGCGTCGGCCATCACCGACAGGTCGACGGAGGAGGCGAGGAACTCGATCACCATCTTGCGGCTCAGCTTGACGCGCTCGGAGTGGGTCTGGACCTCCATGCCCTCCTCGACCCTGCGGGCGCACGACGGGACGAGCGTACGCGCCCCCTCGACCTCGCACACGCACACGCGGCAGGCGTTGACGGGGGTGAGCGTGCGCTCCCAGCACATCGTCGGGATGTCGATGCCCTGGCCTTGGGCGACGTCGAGGATCGTCTGGTCCTCGCGTGCGGTGACCGGCTCGCCGTTGAGCGTGAGCTCGACGACGCGCGGAGGAGCCCCGGTCCGTGTCCTGCTCATCGCTGTCCCCCTGTCTCGAAGACGTCGAGCTTGCGCAGCGCCGATTCGATCGCGTCGGCGGCAGTCTGCCCGAGGCCGCAGATCGACGCGTCGCGCATCGAGGCGGTGATCTCGTCCAGCAACGCGTACTCCTGTTCGACCGAGCCCCGCGGCCGGCCATTGACGAGCCGGGCGAGCGCCTCCTCCTGGCGGACCGTCCCGACCCGGCATGGCACGCACTGGCCGCATGATTCGTCGCGGAAGAACGCGGCGAGCCGCATGAGGATGCCCGGCAGGTCGACGGTGTCGTCGACGACCATCACGACGCCGGAACCCATGCTGACCCCGGCCTCGCGCATGGCCTCGAACGACATCTCGACGTCGAGCTCGTCGGGCGTGACGAAGCGGCCCGCGGCACCGCCGAGCATGATCGTGCGCAGCGGCCGTCCGTCGATCACGCCGCCGCCCAGCTCCACCAACTCGCGGAGGGTGATGCCGAAGGGCGCCTCGTACAGCCCGGGCTTGGTGATCCGGCCGGAGAGGCAGAACAGGCGCGTGCCGGTCGAGTCCTCGGTACCGATGCGCGCGTACGCCTGGCCTCCCTCCATGACGATGCCGGGAACGTTGACCAGGGTCTCGACGTTGTTGATCACGGTGGGCTTGTCGAACAGGCCCTCGTCGACCGGGAACGGCGGCTTGTTGCGCGGTTCGCCGCGATAGCCCTCGATCGAGTTGAACAGCGCGGTCTCCTCGCCGCAGATATAGGCGCCGGCGCCCTTGCGCAGCTCGATGTCGAAGGAGTAGCCCTGGCCGAGGATGTCCTGGCCGAGGAGACGGCGCGCGCGGGCGGCGGTGATCGCGGCGACGAGCCGGTCCCAGGCCAGCGGGTACTCGCCGCGCAGGTACAGGTAGCCGTGCTCGCAGCCGGTGGCGATGCCTGCGATCGTCATCGCCTCGACGATGAAGAACGGGTCGTCCTCGAGGATCACGCGATCCTTGAACGTGCCGGGCTCGGACTCGTCGGCGTTGCAGATCAGGTAGTGCGGGCGCTTGGCGTTGCGCGCGACCGCCTCCCACTTGCGTCCCGTCGGGAAGGCCGCGCCGCCGCGGCCCAGGAGCTTGGAGTCGCTGACCTCGCGCAGCACGCGGTCCGGCCCCATGTCGATTGCGGCGCGCAGCGCCTCATAGCCGCCGTGCGCGCGGTAGCTGTCGATGCTGCCCGGATCGACGACCCCGACGCGTCGCAGCAGCCGGAGTGAAGGGTCGCCGGCCTGCGGGATGCGCGGCGCGGGGGGCGGCGGCGCCTCGCCGCTGGCGAGCATGGCCGCGATGTCGGAGGCGCCGACCGGCGCGACCGACGCCTCACGCGGCTCGGGGCCGGCGACGGTGAGCATCGCGGCGGGCGCGTGCTCGCACATGCCCAGGCACGGGCTCTCGTGCCACACGGCCTGGCCGTTGCCGCGGTGCGAGCCCTCGGGCCCGACCGTCCGCTCGAGCTCTGCGACGAGCTCCTGCGATCCGCGCGCGATGCACGCCACGTCGGTGCAGACGTGGGCCACGACCGGCGGCTGGGGCTCGAGCGAGAACAGTGCGTAGAACGACGCGACGCCGTAGGCCTCGGCCGGCGGGATCGTCAACCGCCGGCAGACGTAGTTCAGCGCCCCGCGGCTGATCCAGCCCACGCGCGACTGCAGCGTGTGCAGCGTCGGGAGCAGCAGATGACGCTGCGCGCGCGCCGCGTGCCCGCCGCGCGCCACATGGTGGTCGCGGTCGGACGCCTGCTCGGCGCCCTCCCAGCTCGACTGCGGCGGGCCGAGCACCGCGTCCACAGCCTCGCGCTCGACCGCGGTCGGCAGCTCGTTCTGGATGACGAGGTCCATCAGCGGGCCGGCTGCGCCGCGGCGCCGCGCCGTTCCATCTCCTGATCCTGGTCGGGCAGGATCCGGTCGACCCGGATCGCGGTGGCCTTGAACTCCGCTGTGCCCGACTTCGGATCGGTCGCGTTGATCGTGAGCAGGTTGGTCTCCACCTCGTCGGGGAAGTGCAGCGTCATGAACGCCAGGCCGGGACGCAACGACGAGACGATGCGCACGGGGGCCACGACGCTGCCGCGCGCCGAGGAGATCCGCACCCGCTCGCCGTTCTCCACGCCGAGCTCCTGCGCGTCATGCGCCGACAGCTCGAGCTCCTCGCCGCGACGCAGCGGCGACGTGTAGCCGCCGGTCTGCACGCCGGTGTTGAACGAGTCGAGCCGGCGGCCGGTCGTCAGCCGCAGCGGGTACTGCTCCGACAGCTTCTCGGTCGGCGGGGAGTCCTCGACCGCGTGGAAGACGGCCGGCGGACCCTCGAGCGGCTCCTTCCACAGCCGCCCGTGGAGGAACGGCGGCTCGAGCCTGTCCTCGCTGAAGCACGGCCATTGGATGCCGCCGAGCTCCTCGAGCCGGGCGTAGCTCATGCCGGCGTGGTTCGGCGCCAGCGAGCGGAGCTCGTTCCAGACGTCCTCAGAGGAGCCGTACTCCCAGGTGTGGCCGAGGCGTTCCGCGAGGTCGACCATGATCTGCACGTCGTCGCGCGCGTTGCCAGGCGGCTGGAGCGCGGCGCGGACCCGCTGCACGCGCCGCTCGCTGCTGGTCACCGTGCCCTCTGCCTCGCACCAGCTGGCCGAGGCGGGCAGCACGACGTCGGCCATCTCTGCCGTCGCGGTGCGGAAGATGTCCTGCACCACGAGGTGGTCGAGGCGCTCGAACAGCTTCCTGACGTGATGGCCGTCGGCGTCGGACTGGATCGGGTTCTCGCCGAGCACGAACATCGTCGTCAGCTCGCCGCGGCCGATCGCCTCGAACATCTCGGTCATGTGCCATCCGTACTTCGGCGTGAGCTTGACGCCCCAGGCTCGCTCGTACTTCGCGACCGCCTCGGGGTCGGTCTCGAGGTCCTGGAAGCCCGGCAGCCGATTCGGGATCGCGCCCATGTCGCCGCCGCCCTGCACGTTGTTCTGGCCGCGCAGCGGGTTCAGGCCGGAGCCGTAGCGGCCCACGTGCCCGGTCAACAGGGCCAGGTTGATGAGCGCGAGGACGTTGTCGACCGCGTTGTGGTGCTCGGTGATCCCGAGCGTCCAGCAGATCTGGGCACGGTCGGCGCGCGCGTACGTGTGGGCGACGTCCTTGATGACGTCGGCCGGCACGCCGCTGAGCGCCTCGGCGCGCTCGAGCGTGTACGACTCGACGGCCGCCGCGTAGGCTTCGAAGCCCGACGTGCCGCGCCGGATGAACTCGCGGTTGTGCAGCCCGGCGTGGATGATCTCGCGGGCCATCCCGTTCGCCAGCGCGACGTCACTGCCGACGTTGAGGCCGAGCCACGCGTCGGCCCACTGCGCGGTCGTGGTCCGCCGCGGGTCGACCGCGTACATCCGCGCTCCGTTGTGGATCGCCTTCAGCACGTGGTGGAAGAAGATCGGGTGCGCCTCGCGCGCGTTGGAGCCCCAGAGCAGGATCACGTCCGTGTCCTGCACCTCCTGATATGAGCTGGTGCCGCCACCAGCGCCGAACACCGTCGCCAGACCGACGACGCTAGGAGCGTGTCAAGTTCGGTTACACGAATCGATGTTGTTCGTGCCGATCGCCACGCGCGTGAACTTCTGCGCGATGAAGTTGACCTCGTTGGTGGCCTTGGAGCAGCTGAGCATCCCGTAGCTGTCGGGCCCGTGCGTGTCGACGGCCCGACGGAAGCCGGCAGCGGCGCGATCGAGCGCCTCGTCCCAACTCGCCGTGCGGAGCGTGCCGTTCTCGCGGACCAGTGGCTCAGTCAGTCGGGCGTACTTCATCGGCATGGCGCGCTCCCCTGTTGGCGTCGAATTCGACGGACATCCAGCCTAACAATTCCCCTTAGGGGTAGCTCCGCGATCACCGCGCGTCAGAATTCAGCGAACCCCCCGGGTGCGGCTCCCCGCACCTGCATGCTGGTGATATCCCTGATGCGAGCGGTGGGGCGGGTCCCGATACTCGACCTATGCCCGTCGAGGACCTCACGCTCCCCTCGCTTGACCTCCGCGCATTGGCGCGCCGGGCCGCTGTGCCCGCCGCTGCCGCCATCGCGCTGGTCGCGGCCGTGATGCTCCTCGGCGGGCCGTTGCACACGCTCACCGACGCCGTCCGCCGCGCGGTCGACGCCGATCCCGTCTGGGTCCTGGCCGCCGCCGTCTTCGAGCTGCTCTCCTTCGGCGGCTACATCCTGCTGCTGTGGCTGGTCGGCAGCCGGGCCTCGTCGCGGCTGGGCCTGCGCGAGAGCACCGAGATCACGCTCGGCGGCGCCGCCGCCACGCGTCTGCTGCCGACGGCCGGCGTCGGCGGCGCTGCCATGACGCTGTGGGCGCTGCGGCGCTCCGGGCTCGGCACGCGCGGGGCCGCCTCGACGCTGCTGACCTTCCTGGTCATCGTCTACGCCGTCTTCCTCGGCGCGATCGCGCTGGCCGGCGGGGCGCTCGCCATCCACGGCGAGGGGCCATTCGTGCTCACCGCCGTGCCCGCGGCCCTGGCGACGCTCGCCATGGCGCTGGCCGTGGCCGCCGCCGTCTGGACGCCGACCGAGGGCACCGGCCGCCTGCGCACCGCCGGCGCCGTGCTCGGCGGCTCGGTGCGCGGCGCGATCGAGCACGTGCGCTCGGCCGACCCGCGGCTGCTGGGCGCCTTCGCCTGGTGGGGCTTCGACATGGCCGTCCTCTACGGGATGCTGAACGCGTTCGGCCACGCGCCGCCGTTCGCCATCGTCGTGGTCGCCTACTTCATCGGCCAGGTCGCCAACACGGTCCCGGTCCCCGGCGCCGCGAGCGGCGGGCTGGTGGGCGTGCTGCTGGCCTTCGGCGTCTCGGCCGACCTGGCGATCGTCTCCGTGCTCGCCTACCGCGCGGTGGCGATCTGGATCCCGGCGCCGATCGGGCTCGTCGCGCTCAGCAAGCTGCGCCGCACGATGGCGCGCTGGGCGCGCGAGGACGCCGTGGACGAGGAGCCCGCGGTCGAGGTCGTGCGGCACCGCCCGCGCGCGCCGCGGCCTGTGCTGGTTCCCGCGGCGGCATGACCCGCCGGCCACCGGCGGCGCTGCTCGCCGTCGCCTTCGTGGCCGCGCTCGGCTTCGCGCTCACGACCGCCGGCGTCATCCCGATGCCGGACCTCGACGAGGCGCTCACGGACCTCTCGGACACGCTCGGCACGTGGACCTACGGGCTGGTCGCCGCCCTCGCGTTCCTCGAGACCGGCGCCTTCGTCGGGCTGGTGGCGCCGGGCGAGACCGCGGTGGTGCTCGGCGGCGTCGTCGCCGCCCAGGGCGACGTCTCGCTGCCGCTCATGCTGCTCCTGGTCTGGCTGGCGGCCGCGGCCGGCGACCTCGCGAGCTTCGTGCTCGGCCGCAGGCTCGGCCGCCGCTTCCTGGTCTCCCACGGCCCGCGGATCGGCGTCACGGCGCCGCGGCTGGCCCGCGTCGACGGCTTCTTCGAGCGCCACGGGGCGAAGGCGATCCTCGTCGGCCGCTTCGTCGGCATCGTGCGGGCCGTGGCGCCCTTCCTGGCCGGCGCCTCGGGCATGCGCCTGCGCACGTTCCTGCCGTGGAGCCTGCTGGGCACCGCCGCGTGGGCCGCGACCTTCACGCTGGTCGGCTACGTCTTCCACGCCTCCTTCAGCGCCGCGGCCGACTATGTCGCGCACGGCGCCTTCGGCCTCGCGGTGCTCGCCGCGCTCGCGCTCGCATGGCGGGCGCATCGTTTGCAACGATCCCCGGCGTGACGACGCCCGCCGAGCTCGCAACCGACGACGACGAGCGAAGCGAGGCGATCGTCGGCGTGCTCGCCGACGCGTTCGGCGAGCTGATCGAGGCCGACGAGAAGGCCTTCCGGCGCAAGTTCCGCAAGATGGCGGCGTCGCCGTTCGCCTTCTACCGCGGCAGCGCGCCGCTGTTCTACGCCGACGTGGTGCGGCTGGAGGACCCGTGGGCGGACGAGCGCACCTCGCGCGTCTGGATCCAGGGCGACCTGCACGCCGAGAACTTCGGCACCTACATGGACTCGGCGGGGATCCTCGTGTTCGACGTCAACGACTTCGACGAGGCCTACCTCGGGCACTTCACCTGGGACCTGCGGCGGATGGCGGCCAGCCTGGCGCTGCTGGGCTTCGCCAAGGCGCTCTCCGACGAGGCGATCGAGCGGATGATCGAGACCTACGGGCGCTCGTACCTCGAGCAGGTGCGGGCGTTCGCGACCGGCGACCGCGACAGCGAGTACCGGCTCACGCTCGAGAACACCGACGGCGTGCTGCGCGCCGTGCTCATGCGCGCGCGGCTGGAGACGCGCGTGGGGCTGCTGAACGCGACCACGACCGTCGAGGGCGCCGAGCGCCACTTCTCCTCCGGGTCGGGCGTGCGGCGGCTCGAGGACGACGAGCGCGGCGAGGTCGAGGCGGCGTACGAGGCCTATCTGGAGACGATCCCCGAGGTCAAGCGCCAGCACAGCGTCTCCTACGCGGTCAAGGACGCGGTCGGGCGCGCCGGGTTCGGGATCGGCTCTGCCGGCCTGCCGGCCTACAGCCTGCTGGTCGAGGGCCGGACGCAGGCGCTCGAGAACGACGTCCTGCTCTCGATGAAGCAGGGCAACGTGGCCGCCGCGTCACGCGTGGTCGACGATCAGGCGATCCGCGACTACTTCGAGCACCCCGGTCACCGGACGGCCGTCTCGCAGCGGGCGCTTCAGGCGCACGCCGATCCGTGGCTGGGATGGTGCGAGCTGGGTGGGGTGGGCCAGGTGGTGAAGGAGGTCTCGCCCTACGAGGCGGACATCGACTGGGATCACGTCGCCGACCTCGACGAGGTGATCTCGCTGCTCGACTACCTCGGCCAGGCGACGGCCAAGGTGCACTGCGTCTCGGACGCGGGCAGCGACCAGGCGCTGGTGGAGTTCCAGATCGAGGAGGCGATCATGGCGGTGGCCGACGGCCGCGAGGACGACTTCGCGGCCGATCTCGTGGAGTTCGGGCGCGCGTACGGCGACCTCGCGCGTGACGATCACCGGCTGTTCGTCGACGCGTTCCGCAACGGCCGGATCCCCGGGGTGCCGGCGGACTGACGATGGGCCGGGTCAGATGGATCGCACCGCTGCTGCTGGCGGCGGCGGGCGCGGCGGTGGTCGTCGCGCTCATCGAGGCTGCCGGCGGCGACTTCGGGTCGTGGCCGACGTGGCAGGCGATCGCCGTGCCCGCCGCCGCGTTCGCCGTGCCGGCGCTGCTGAGCGCGGCCGTGACGTGGCGGTTCGGATGGGTCCAGGCGATCCTGTGGGCGCTCGCGTGCGCCGCCGTCCAGTTCGCGCTCGTGTTCGGGGTGGGCTTCCTCGCCCTCGGCTACGGGCCGTAGCTGACCGAACGCTCAGTCCTACGTATCAAGCGAGGTACCTCTCCTGTCGACAGGGGTATTACGCCATGAGCATGAATTTCCACGAGCACCATTTCCGCAATCTCGGGCGGGCGCGCGATCACCTGACCGAGACGATCGTCAGCCTCCAGTCGGCGGTCGAACGCATGAAGGGCGACGACTGGATCGACGCCAACGGGCTGCTGCAGGAGATGACGGAGGACATCGGCCCGCGGCTCGCCCGGCTGCGCTCGGCCGCGTCGGAGCGATTCGACGAGCACACCCGCCTCAGCGAGTTCGAGGAGATGCGCACGGGCCGGCTGCCGTTCCCCGACGAGCGCTCGCCGGTCGCCACGGAGGAGATGCCGATCCCGCCGCGGGCGGTGAACGGGAAGCCGCGCGAGCTCAAGGCTCCCAACGCCAAGCGCGGCGCCGAGCTCGTCGCCAAGCACGGCAGCGTCGACGCGGCGATGATGGCCTACGAGCCCGACAGCCCGGAGTTCGACGACATCCAGGCGTACCGCTATGTCAGCACCGGCAAGCGGCCCCAGAACTGGATCCCGCCGATCGTCTGAGCCCTAGGGCCTCGGGAGCTTCCTCAGCGTCGGGGTGAGCGGGGCCATCGGCGTGCGGTCGTGCTTCGGCCGCCTCGGGATCGATGTCACGACGTCCGGCTCGGTCTTGGTCTTCTCCTGGTGCTCGAGCGCCGCGACCAGCTCCCGCGGCGCGAACGAGGCGACCATGGGGGTGGAGAACACCCGGCCGGCCTCGTCCGCGCATTCCGGGCAGGCGATCGACGCCGGTGCCGTGCCAATGGGCAATGTGACCTCGAAGGAGCCGTCACGCTCGCACCGGTACTCGTAGATCGCCACTGTCGTTCCTCCCTTAGTTCGCCGTCCGCGGCACGGCCATGCCCTGGGTCACCTGATGCGGCTTCCCGCTCCCGGGCGCGACGTCGAAGTCGAAGATGCGCCTCGGGATGTACACGGTCGCGCACGAGTTCGGGATGTCCACCACGCCGGAGAACCGGCCCTCGATCGGCGCCGAGCCCAGGATCATGTACGCCTGGATGTCGGAGTAGCCGAACTTCATGAGGTAGTCGATCGCGTGGTGGCACGCGCGCTCGTACGACAGCTGCGAGTTCAGGTAGTGCTGCTTGCCGTTGAGGTCCACGGACACGCCGGAGAAGGCGATCCACTCCGAGTACTGCGGGTCGCGCAGGCCCGGCATGAAGATGGCGTTCTCGTAGAGCCCGTAGGTCTCCATGCCGCCCTTGATCACGTCGACGTGCAGGTCCATGAACCCGCCCATCTCGATCGCGCCGCAGAACGTGATCTCACCGTCGCCCTGCGAGAAGTGCAGGTCGCCGAAGGACAGGTTCGCCCCATCGACGAAGACCGGGTAGAAGACCCGGGTCCCGGCGGTGAAGTTCTTGATGTCCTGGTTGCCGCCGTTCTCACGCGGCGGTGCGGTGCGTGCGGCCTCGCCGGCGACGCGGTTGAACTCGTCGCCCTCGAGCGTGCCCAGGATCGCGCTGTCCGGCAGCGGCGGCAGCGCCAGCGGCGGCACGCGGTCCGGGTCGGTCGCGATCAGGTCGGTCTCGCGCTTGGTCCACTTCGCCAGCAGCTCGGCCGACGGCGCCGTGCCCATGAGGCCCGGGTGGTGGATGCCCACGTACGAGCACTCGGGGATGTGGCGCGAGGTGGCGACGTCGCCCGTGAAGTCCCAGATCACCTTGTAGGCGTCCGGGAACCGCTCGGTCAGGAAGCCGCCGCCGTTGGTCTTGGCGAACACGCCGGTGTAGCCCCAGCCCATGCCGGAGAGCGGGCCGTCGTCCTCCTGGTCGCAGGCGTCGATCTCGAGGATGTCGACGACCAGCAGGTCGCCCGGCTCGGCGCCCTCGACCCGGAACGGGCCGCTGAGCACGTGTACGCCGGGAAGCGGCGCGTGGCGGACGTCGTCGGCCGAGTCGTCGTTCTTGATCGCGCCGTCGAACCACTCACGGCAGTCGGCGCGGAAGACGTCTCCCGGCTTGACGCTGACCGCCGCCGGGATGTCCGGATGCCAGCGGTTGTGCCCGACGTGCTTCTGGTCGGTGAACTTCTTCGTGTTGTCCAGCGGGAACAGATTTGTCGGCATGTCTCTCCCTTTGATCGATGACTAGGCAGGCACGGCGACGCGCCCGACGTCGTCGGGCTGGGGGGCGCGCCTTCCGCTGAGGTGCTCCTCGGGCGTGGTGATGTCGGCGACCTCGACCGGCACGAGCTTGTCCGAGGCGCCCTTGAGCAGGACGAACGTCAGCGTCGCGAAGACGAACGGCAGCGTCAGCGCGGGCAGGCCCCACGGGATGAACAGCGTCGCGATCGCCCCGAACAGGAGCGCCGCGAGCACTGCGCAGGCGACAGCGAGCAGGCCCGACCTCCAGCTCAGCACGAAGAACACGCCGCCGATGGCCAGCGCGGCGTCGAACGAGTTGAAGCCCCAGAGGCCGTTGTAGATCGCGACCCCGTTCGCGCCGACCGCCAGCCCGGTGGCCATGCCGACCGTCGACCCGACGAGCGCGAAGGCCGCCGCGATGCGCGAGCACACGGCGATGCCGACGATGATGATGATCCCCGCCACGACGCTGTTGGCGAAGAACAGCTGGCTGATGCCGCGGAAGACCGCGTTGATGACGCCCTCGACGTTGTTGGCCGAGGCCGTCTCGGCGGCGGACCGCAGCGTGTTGCTGACGGACCCGGACGTGACCTGCGCGTCGGCCGGGGCGACGAGTCCGCCGAGCCGGCCGTTGGCGAAGTTGATCGCGCCGATGAGGAACATCAGCGTGATGAAGTTGAACGCCAGCGTGAACGGCGGCACCTTGAACGCGCCGAGGAACGCGTTGGCCAGCGCGGCGTGGAGGATCGTGGAGAAGAACGCGCCGACGACGATCCAGACCATCACGAGCCCGTCCCAGTCGGGCTGCAGGAACAGCGACATGCCGGCGCCGACGAGCACGCCGTTGAAGCCGAACAGGCCCGCGCGGATCGCCCCGCGGTCCATCCCGATCAGCAGCGCGGCCCCGGTGGAGACGACGAGGCCGAGCGCGCCCGCGAAGCCCAGCCACGCTTCGCCGACGAACATCGCGATCAGGATCGCGAGGCCCGTGACGGGGTTGTTCATGAAGCAGACCTGGCCGACCCCGCGCAGGCAGGAGTCGACGAAGTCGAGAAGCGGATTGTCCGCCGCTCGCTCGGACCAGCCCGGCATCGTCCCGTTGATGGACAGGCCTGATGACGAGGCGCCCGCTGCGCTCATCGCTGTGCCCTCCCTTCGGTGATGTGGCCGCGCCGCTTGCCCTCCGACCCAGGCGCGTTGACGCTCATTCAAATGCAACCGGGAATCACCGGTCAAGGATCGACAAGCAGTGCTGTCGGCCGGCGCCCGCGGCGGCTCGTGAGGTTTTTCCAGGATGCTGAGCATCCGGAATCCGGGCCTTCGTCGCGATCCGCGACTCTTGAAGATCCGGGTCCTCGTTTTCCGGGATGTGTCCGGTCCGTGAAACGATGCGCGACGACAGCCATGCTTCTGGACGCGCCATCCGAACCGAGGGTCAGCACCGGCCTGGAGGCGCTCGACGAGGTGCTCGGCGGGCTCTACTGGGGCGACAACGTGGTCTGGCAGCTCGACCGGGCGCCGGTCGAGCCCTTCTACCAGGCGATCGCTTCCCTCAGCGAGGTGTTCGACACCAAGACCGTCGTCTCGGTCGGCGCCGCCGTCAACACCTACGGCGTCCCCGGGCTGGGGATCGTCGACGCCGGCGGACCCGCCGAGCTGCTGCGCGAGATCCACCGCCTGTGCCATCCGCGGCGCCACCGTCTGCTGCTGTTCGAGTCGCTCGACAGCATGGTGCGCGCCTGGGGAGCGGCCGGGACGCGCGAGTTCTTCGCGCGCTGCTGCCCGATGCTGCTCGAGGTCGGCGCGATCGCCTACTGGACGATGAGCGCGCATGACACGCCACCGGCCGTGCAGGAGACCGTCGAGGCGGTGACGCAGTGCGTGCTGCGCGTCGACGAGCGCAGCATCCGCGTGCTCAAGGCGGAGGGCCGCGACGACGCCGTCCGCGGCTCGGTGCTGCACTGGCACGACGAGGCGGGGCGCCCCGTGCTCGCGCCGCCCGAGCTCGTCGACCGCGTGGCGGCCTCACTGCGGGCCGTGCGGCGCGCGCGCAAGCTCAGCCAGCACGACCTCGGCGACCTGGCCGGCGTGACCGCGAGCGCGATCTCGCAGGTCGAGCGGGCCGAGCGCGGGCTGTCGCTGGCGACGCTGGTGCGGCTGAGCGCGGCCCTGGGCGTGACGATCGACGACCTCGTGCGCGGCGAGGACCGCGGCTCCTACCGGATCGGCCGCCGCACCGACGACCCGGAGCGCGGACTCGACCACACGCTCACGCTGCTGGGCGGCGCCGACTCGGACCTGCGGATCGACCTCGTGCACCTCGACGCGCGCGAGTCCCGGCCGCTGGATGGGCGTGCGGGGACCGGGATCGTCGCCGTGGCGAGCGGGCTCGTGCAGGTCAGGGTCGCGGGGCAGACGCCCGCGATCCGGCACGGCGAGGTGCTCGTCGCGGGCAGCGAGCGGATCGAGGGGGTGCGCAACCTCGGGCAGGCCGAGGCGGTGCTGTTCTGGGTCGTGGTGTCAGGGCGCTGAGTCGCCACTGTTGACACCACGTACATTTGTCGGAGACAATTGGTCTGCCCATCGGTCCATCAGCGTGAGCGGAGCTCACGCGGACCGGGCAAATTGCCGGCACTCTCCGCGTGGAAGCGCCTCCGAGCCGGCCCCCCAATCCCCCCGGATATTGCCGGCGTGACGCCGCTGCACCTCCTCGCAGCGTCGGTGCGCCGGCAGTCCGAGTCCCTTGGACTGCCGGCGCACCTGGATCGGCTCGTGCGCCGCTCCCCAACGGCGCACGAGCACGATCCGACCCCCCGAACTTACGGCGCCGCGACGCCTCCGGTGGCGGCGGCTGACGCGTCGACGGCCGGCGCGGGCGCCTCGGCGGCGGGCGCGGCGGCCTCGACGGCGACCTCTGCGGCCGGCGCCTCGGCGACCGGCGCAGGTGCCGGAGCCTCGGCGACCGGTGCCGGAGCGGGTGCTTCGGCGACCGGCGCGGGGCGGGTGCCTCGGCGACCGGTGCCGGCGCAGGTGCCTCCGGCGACGGGTGCTCGGCGACGGGCGCGGGCGCCTCGGCGACCGGTGCCGGAGCGGGCGCTTCGGCGACGGGCGCGGGTGCCTCGGCGACCGGTGCGGGCGCGGCCTCGGCCGGCGGAGCCTCGGCGGCCGGCGCCGGTCGGCGCGGCCTCGGCCGGCGGCGCGGCGGGCGCGACCTCGTCGACCGGCACGGCGGTCGTGGCGGTCGCCTCCGTCGTGGCGGCCGGCGCCTGGGCGCCGCCCGTGCCGCCGAACACCTCGGCCTGCTGCGCCGGCGTGGCGCCGCCGGTCCCGCCCTCGCCCTCGGGCATCGGCGCGGTGGTCGCCTCGGCGGAGGCGCCGGACACCGTGCGGCTGCCCTGCAGGTACGGGCTCGGATCCTCGGCCGCGCCGTTCTGGCGCACCTCGAAGTGCACGTGCGGCCCGGTGCAGCTGCCGGTGCAGCCGACCTCGCCGATCTTCTGGCCGGCCTTCACGTACTCGTTCACGGCCACGTCGCGCTCGGAGAGGTGGGCGTAGCACGTGGTCGTCTCGCCCGCGTGGCGGACGCAGATCATCTGGCCGTAGCCGCTCTCCTCGCCCGACACGCTCACCGTGCCGCACTCGGCGGCCCGCACCGTGGTGCCGGTCGGCGCCGCGATGTCGGTGCCGCTGTGGGCGTGGTCGCCGCGGTTCTCGCCGTACGAGCCGGTGACCGTGCCGTTGACGGGCGCGACGATGCGGCCGTCGGAGGTGCAGCCGTCGCCGGTGGCGACCGGCGCGGCCTCCGACTCGACCGTCCCGCCGGTCTCGGGCTCCGGGGCGGGCTCGGACCCGGAGGCCTCGATCTCGTCGCGCAGCTCCACGCGGTCCTCGAGGTCCGGGCCGCCGACGGCGTCCGGTACGTCGCTGCCGAAGACGACGTTGACCTTCTCGGCGGCGCCGCTGTTCGATGAAGAAGCCGACGCGTCCGCGTCGCCGTAGAACACGACCTTGGACCGGAAGATCTCGACCCAGGTCTTGGCGTCGACGATCCCGGTGCCGGCCAGCCCGCTGTTGAGCTGGAACGTCTTCACGGCCCCTTCGGTCTGCGGTCCGAAGATCCCGTCGGCCGGGATCTGCAGCTGCGACTGGACGGCGGCCACGGCCTCGCCGGTGTCGCCGTAGGACAGCAGCCAGGTCTTCTGCCCGCTGACGGCGGCCTTCTTGGCGACCTCGACCTTCGTCACGCCCGGCCGCGCCGAGGACGCCGAGGCGGCGCCGGTCAGCGGGCTCAGGACCGGGGAGGCGAGGATGGCCGCGCCGGCGGCCAGGGTCGCGCCCTTCTGGCGCGGGGCGTTGCGGCGCGCATCGCGCTGGCGGATCCTGCGCCGGTGCGAGCGGTGAAGCGACCGCTGCCACAGCACGGCGGAGCTGAGATCGCGTTCGGCTCGCGGGTACGGATCCAGCTCGGATGGACGTGAGTCCACGCTTGGTACTCCCTTCCTTCTCTCTCTTTGCCTCCGAGGTGAGCTGACGGGCTCGCGCGGAGAGATCGCGCTACGCCGTCCCCCGACGGCGATTCGCCCCTGCGACCGTGTTCGGCCGCTTTGGGTCCCCCGGCCCGCACCCTCGAGGAGGGCGCGAGTTCGGCCTGACGGGACATAAGAATGCACGATCGGCCCGACAGTTGCGGTGTGACGTGCTCAGAGGCGCACGCGGGTGACCTGCGGACCCCCTCGCGCGCCGCGCGTGCGGACCGAGATCGACGCCGCCACGCGGCCGTCCTCGTCCACCATCCGGCGGCCGAATCGCGTCAGCGCGACGGTCACGCCGCCCGCCTCGGTCCCCTCGCCCAGCGAGAAGTCCTCGCGGCCGACGAGCCGCCCCCGCGCGCGGATGGTGACCCCGCCCTCATAGGCCTGGGGGCCGAGCCCGCGCCGCTCGAGCCCGACGGCCACGGTCGTGCCCTCGACGGCCGCCCGCGTGGCGCGCACCGAGCACGGGTCGACCTGCCGCGCGTGACGCGCCCGCAGGCGGCGCTCGAGCGCCATAGGCGCGGCGGAGACGATCCCGTCGACGCACATGTCGAGCAGCCGGTCATAGACCCGCCGTCGCTCCTCGTCGTCGCTGAGCCGGACGTGGACGGCATAGCCGGCGCGGTGCGCCTGCAGCACTGACTCAGGAGTGGTCACCTGGAAGATGACCGGCGCCACCGGGACCTCGGTGACGAGCTCGTGGAAGCGGTCGACGGCAGGCTGGTTGACCGAGACGACGATCAGGTCGCGCCGGCGCGTGCCGTCGAGCAGGGCGGCCAGCAGCTCGGCGTTGCGCAGGAACTGCGCCTCGTCGTCGTCGCGCCCCTTGATCTCGATGTTGATCGGCGTGCGCGGGAAGCGCCGCAGCACCTCGGCGAGCGTCGGCACGCGGAAGTCGCTTCGCTTGAAGCCGCGCGGCGGCTTGCGGTCGCCCGTGCGGATGCCGCGCAGGCGCGGGCGGTGGTGCGCGGCGTCGAGCCGGCGGACCTGCGCCAGCGTGAGATCGGACACGTAGCCCGTGCCATCCGTGGTGCGGTCGACGGTCCAATCGCGCATCACGATCAGCTGCCCGTCCACCGTGGCGTGCACGTCGAGCACGAGCATGTCGGCGCCTGCGGCCACTGCGTTGCGGAACACGTACATCGTGTCCTCGCCGCCCTCGTGCGCGATGTTCATCACCGGCTCGCCGAGCCACGGGTTCTGGGCGGCGGCGGGAGCGGCCGGGGTGAGCGCCAGAACCCCCGCCAGCAGGACGGTCCGAAGCACGACGGGGGAGCCTAGCCCAGCCTTCAGACCCGCCGCCGGCTGCCGAATGCGTGGGAGATGCGCATTGCCGCGACCATCTTGCTCTGCCTGATCTTTGCCGCGGACGCCCACGCGGCGACCGTCAGCGTCGACGGCTCGACCCTGCAGGTGACCGCCGCCCCCGGCGAGGTCAACCAGATCGCCATCGCGCCGCGCACCGGCGTGCTGTCGGTCACGGACGCCGGGGCGCCGCTCACGGCGGGCGCGGGCTGCGCGACGGCCGGAGCGGCCGTCGACTGCGCGAGCTCGGGGATCCTCGCCCTGACGGCCGACCTCGGCGACGGCGACGACACGCTCACCAGCACCAGCTCGCTGCCGCTGCTCGCCACCGACGGCGACGGCGCCGACCGCGTCACCGGCGGCAACGGCTCCGACATCTTCATCGCCTCGCCCGGCGCCGACCTCTACCAGGGCGGCGGCGGCACGGACCTCGTCTCCTATGCGGCGCGCCAGGATCCCGTCGTCGTCGACCTCGCCGGCGGCGCTCAGGAGGACGACTTCGCCTCGGTCGAGAACGTCATCGGCGGCGCCGGCGCCGACCGGCTCACCGGAACGACGTCCGCCAACTCCCTGTACGGCGGCGCGGGCGACGACGTGCTCGACGGCCGCACCGGCGCCGACCGGCTCGAGGGCGGGCCCGGCACCGACAGCGCCGACTACTCGGCCCGCACCAGCGCGGTGACCGCCGACCTCGACGGCAGCAACGACGACGGCGTCTCGTTCGAGCGCGACCGCATCACGACCGACGTGGAGCGTCTGCTCGGCGGCACCGCCAACGACACGCTGACCGGCGACAACAACGCGAACGCGCTCGTCGGCGGGGCCGGCAACGACCGCCTCGACGGCAACGGCGGCGACGACGCCTTCGACGCGGGCGCCGGCGACGACCGCGTCTGGGGCGACGCGGGCAACGACACCTTCACGCTCGCCGCCGGCAAGGACCAGGCCTGGGGCGGCGACGACGCCGACACGCTGGCGGGCGGCGACAACGAGGACACCCTCTCCGGCGAGCGCGGCGACGACCGCATCTACGGCGAGGAGGGCAACGACATCCTCTCCGGCGGCGACGGGTCCGACGCGGTGTCCGGCGCGGGCGGCGACGACAACCTCAAGGGCGACGCCGGCTCCGACACGCTGGCCGGCGGCGCCGGCAACGACGCTCTCGCGGGTGGCGACGCCGATGACGCGTTGTACGGCGAGATCGGCGACGACAGCCTCGACGGCGACGCCGGCAACGACGCGCTCGCCGCGGGGGACGGCCACGACAAGCTGTGGGGCGACGCCGGCAACGATGCGCTGGCCGGCGAGACCGGCAACGACGCGATCTCGGGCGACGCCGACGACGACACGCTCGCCGGCGGCCCGGGCAGCGACACGCTGTCCGGCGGCGCCGGCGCGGACTCGCTCGCCGGCGAGGGCGAGGACGACGCGCTGCGCGGCGACGACGGCGCCGACCGGCTCAGCGGCGGCGACGGCGCGGACGCTCTCTCCGGCGGCATCGACGACGACGTGCTCAGCGGCGGCGCCGGCGGCGACGACCTCAACGGCGACGACGGCTGGGACACGGTCGACTACACCGGCCGCCCGGAGGCGCTCACGATCGACATCGACGACCAGGCCGACGACGGCGCGGCCGGCGAGGGCGACAACGTGCGCGCCACGGCCGAGGCCGTGATCGGCGGCGCCGGCAGCGACAGGATCACCGGCAGCGCCGCGTCCAACTACCTCTACGGCGAGGGCGGCAACGACCGCGTCGACGGAGGCGCCGCGGGCGACCGGCTGTACGGCGGCGCCGGCAAGGACACCGTCATCGGCGGCGCCGGCCCCGACTCACTCGACGGCGGCGACGGCGCCGACCGTCTCATCGCACGCGACGGCAGCCGCGAGGCCGTCCGCTGCGGCAGCGCCCGCGACCGCGCGACCACCGACACCGTCGACATGCTCTTCGGCTGCGAGAAGCGCACCAGCGGCACGGCCAACTGGAGCAACCACGACCGCGGCAAGGCCGGCCGCGTGCGCGGCGTCCGCGCCCGCACCGGCGGCGGCCGCTTCGTCGACATCCCCGGCTTCCCCGGCGAGCGGATCGACCGGCGCCTGCTGGCCGACATCGCCTACCTGCAGCGCAAGTTCAACATCCACGTCTCCGACGGCTACGCCCGCACCGGCCACGCCAAGCACGGCGAGCACCCGATCGGCCTCGCCGTCGACATCGTCCCCGGCCCCGGCGGCTCGTGGAGCGACGTCGACCGCCTCGCCAAGTGGGCCGAGCCGCGCCAGAACCGCCCCCGCTCCCCGTTCCGCTGGGTCGGCTACAACGGCGACCGGGGTCACGGCCGCGGCAACCACCTGCACCTGAGCTGGCGCACACGCGACCAAGCGCGGCAAGCCCGCCCGCACGGTCTGGACGCTCTCCATCGAGCGCTAGTTCATCGACGGGTCGAGCGGCATCGTCGAGAGCAGCGCGTAGCGGCGGCCCATGCGCCGCAGCACCGCCGCCCACAGCCCCTCGGCGTCCTCGGTGAAGATCTCCTCGCGCGTCGGCGGCTCGATGATCCAGGCCTCCTCCTCGAGCTCGCCCTCGAGCTGCCCCGGGCCCCAGCCGGCGTGGCCGGCGAACACGCGCGCGCGGCGGATGGCGCCTTCGAGCGCCTCCGGGTCGTCGGCGTCGGTCCCCACGAAGCCGAGGTCGCCGTCCACCAGTGCTCCCGCCACCTCCGGGCGCTCGAACTCGGCCAGCACGATCACCGCGGTCTCGGCGACCGGCCCGCCGACGTAGACCTGCTCCTCGTCGCCGGTCAGCCACGCGAGGTCCGGCACCGCCTCGATGACGCTCGAGGCGGCCGGCCGGTTGAGCACCAGCCCCATCGCCCCCTCGTCGGTGTGCTCGGCGATCAGGATGACCGTGCGCACGAAGTTCGGGTCCAGCAGCGTGGGCGAAGCGAGCAGGAGCTTTCCGCGCAGCGACTCGTCCATACCCACCTATTGTGGCGGAGTAGGGTTGAGCTTGTGCGCATCCGCGTCCGTCTCGGGGCCGGTCTGAGCCGCTTCGCGGAGGCGCCGCTGCTGTCGATCGACCTCGCCGAGGGTGCGAGCGTGGACGACCTGCTCGCCGCGCTCGGCAGCGAGCAGCCGTCGCTCGAGCCCGCCCTGCGCTCCGTGCTGCCGGTGGTCGCCGGCACGCACGCCGAGCGCGAGCAGGAGCTGCATTCAGGCGACGAGGTCGCTCTGTTGATCCCCGTTGCAGGAGGAGCGTGAGCCGTGGCCACCATCGAGACCCGCGCCGCCCGCCAGACCGTGTTCGTCGACACCTTCACCGACGGCACGCTCGGGCCCGACGTGCAGATGCTCGGGCCGGTCGCCGACGGCGGCCACATCGTCGTCAACACCACGCCGGGCTGCTGGGGTCCGATGATCACGCCGGCGATCCGCGGCGGTCACGAGGTCTGCATGCCGGTGGCGGTCGAGGGGGCCAAGGTCGGCGACGCGATCGCCATCCGCATCCGCGACATCGAGGTCACCTCGCTGGCCACGTCGTCGGGCAACGACCAGACGATGGAGGGCCGCTTCAACGCCGACCCGTACTGCGCGCCCATGTGCGCCGGGTGCGGCACCGAGTGGCCCGAGACGCGAGTCGAGGGGACCGGCCCGGAGTCGATCCGCTGCGCCAACTGCGGCGCCGACGCCACCCCGTTCACCTTCACCAACGGCTACACGATCGCCTTCGACCCCACGCACACGGTCGGCGTCACGGTCGGCGAGCAGGCCGCCCAGGGCTTTGCCGAGGACGCCGCGCGGATGGCCGCGCTGCCCGACAACTCGCGCCAGAACCCGATCCTGCTCTTCGCGCCGCACGACATCGTCGGCATGGCCACGCGCCTGCGCCCGTTCATGGGCCAGCTCGGCACCACGCCGTCGATGACGATGCCCGACTCCCACAACGCGGGCGACTTCGGCTCGTTCCTGATCGGCGCGCCGCACCGCTTCGCGATGACCGCGTCAGAGCTCGCGCAGCACAAGACCGACGGGCACATGGACATCGACGCCGTGCGCCCCGGCGCGATCCTCGTCTGCCCGGTCAAGGTCGACGGCGGCGGCGTCTACCTGGGCGACATGCACGCGATGCAGGGCGACGGCGAGATCGCCGGCCACACGACCGACGTGTCCGGCACCGTCACGCTCGAGGTCGAGGTCATCAAGGGCCTGGACATCGACGGGCCGGTGCTCTTCCCGGTCACCGACGACCTGCCCTTCCTCGCCCGCCCGCTGACCGAGGAGGAGCGCATGCGCGCGCTCACCCTGGCCCGGCGGCACGGCGTCCAGGAGCTCGAGGAGACCGTCCCGGTCTCGGTGGTGGGCAGCGGCCCGGACCTCAACTCGGCGACCGACAACGGGCTCGCCCGCGCCGCCGAGCTGCTCGGCATGAGCGTGCCCGAGGTGATGAACCGCGCGACGGTCACCGGAGCGATCGAGATCGGCCGGCACCCCGGCGTCGTCCACGTCACGTTCCGGGCGCCGGTCGACCGGCTCGAGGCCCGCGGACTGTTGACCTACGCGCGCGAGCAGTACCCCGGTTAGCCTGCCCGGCCATGAGAAGGGTCATCGTCGCCGCCGTCGCGGCGCTCCTCGCCGTGCCGGTCGCCGCGTCGGCCCGCGTCATCCAGGCCGAGACCGTGCTGCCTCCGGGCCAGTCCGGCCACGTGCCCCAGAGCGGGAGCAACCCGCATCTCGACGACCAGGTGGCCCTCTTCGAGAGCTTCGGCTTCAAGTCCGCCGCCTTCGACCAGCCCGGCACGACGGAGTCGGCCGGCGGCGCGACGATCACCCGCGACGGCTACGGCGTGCCCAACGTGCGCGCGGCCAACGACCACGACCTGTGGGTCGGCGTCGGCTACGCGGTGGCCCAGGACCGGCTCGTGCAGCTCGAGCTGTTCCGGCGCGCCACCCAGGGCCGGCTGTCCGAGGTGCTCGGCGAGTCGCGCCTGAACGACGACATCGTGGCCCGCCGCGACTACTACACGCTGCGCGAGCTGCGCGGCATGCTCAACCGGCTGCCGGCTTCGCTCCGCGCCCGCTTCGACGCCTACGCCGAGGGCGTGAACCTGTGGCTCAGCAAGCTGCAGGCCGATCCCTCGCTGCGCCCCAACGAGTTCGTCCTGCTCGGGCTCACGCCGGCGCCGTGGCGGGCGGTGGACTCGGCCTCGGTCGGCGTCCAGCTCGCGCGGACGATCCCGAGCGACGACGGCCGTGAGCTGGAGAACCTGAAGGCGCTGCGCAAGCTCGGAGCCAAGCGCTTCAACCGCTACCTGCCGCTTCGCACCGCCGACCAGGTGGCGACCATCCCGGCCTCGGAGGGGCGCTTCCCGTCCACCCCCGGCCGCACGCGCAAGGACGAGAAGGCGGGCTTCAAGCGCTCGCAGCGCTTCTTGCGAGGGCTGCGCGCGCCGAAGGCGACCGCCGGCTCGGCGGCCCTGATCCGCGGCGGCTCGAACGCCTGGGCCGTGCGCGGACCCGGCAACCACGCCTACCTCTTCCACGGCCCGCAGCTCGGCTTCCAGATCCCCGAGCAGCTCGCCGAGCTCGAGGTGCACCGGCCCGGGCTCGACGCGCGCGGGGTCACGCCGCCCGGGCTGCCGCTGGTCGGCATCGGCCGCAACGACCACATCGCCTGGGGCCTCACCAGCGGCCTGACCGACGACGACGACCTCTACGCCGAGCGCCTCGCGGGCAAGGAGCGCTACCGCTTCAAGGGCAAGGTCCGGCGCATGAAGTGCCGCACGGAGACCTTCCGCGTGGCCAACGAGAGCTCGGTCAAGCGGCGGATCTGCCGCACCGTGCACGGCCCGGTGCAGGCCACCTCGCGCGGGACCGCGTGGGCCCGCCGCTACGCCACCTGGCAGCACGAGATGGACACGCTGGTCGGGCTCGCCGAGCTCAACGAGGCCGACACCGTCCAGCAGGCCGGTCGCGCGCTGAACAAGGTCAGCTGGAACGAGAACACGATGCTCGCCGACGACCAGGGCAACATCGCCTGGTACCACCCCGGCCGCCTGCCGATCCGGCCCAAGCGCTGGGACGAGCGCCTGCCGTATCCCGGCACCGGCACCGCGGAGTGGCGCGGGTTCCTCAAGCCCTCCCAGCGCCCGCACGTGATCAACCCCGACCAGGGCTGGCTCGCGAACTGGAACAACATGCCGTCCAAGGGCTGGACGGTCGGCGACGCGCCGGCCACCGAGCGCACGAGCGGCCGCTTGCACCGGGGCGCCTTCCTCGGCCGGCTGGTGCTCAGCCGCCGCGGCCAACCCGAGCTACGACGCCATCAAGGCCGTCGACCGCACGTCGGGCACGACGGCCCAGCAGCGCTCGCTGCTCGAGGACCAGCTGCGCGAGGCCGCAGCGGGAGCCACGGGCGGCGCCAAGACCGTGCTCGACACCATCCTCGCGTGGGACGGCAACTACGACCGCACCGACGCCGCGGGCACCACGGAACCGGGCCTGGCGGCGTGGGAGGCGCTCAAGGACGAGGCGGTCGACCTGCTGCCGGGCGCCGTCGGCGACTGGCTCGGCGGGGTCGGGCGCTCACACGCGTTCGACTTCAGCGGCGCGGATGCCGTCGCGTTCCGCGACCTCACGCCGGCCGGGCTGCGGCGGGCGGCGGCGAACGCGGCGACCGCGCTCGGCGACCCGGGCACCTGGCGTCAGCCGCGCGCGATGTACGACGTCACCGTGCTCGGCGTCGCGCCGAAGCCCGCTTTGAAGTTCTATGACCGCGGCACTTGGCAGCAAGCCGTCGAGCTGGGCCCTTGAAGCACTGACCGCTGGTGAAGCTCTGCGCGTTGCCGACCATGCCGTCGGACACGCGCGAGCTCGGCGCGGAGACGGCCGACGCGCTGCCGTCCGGGTTGGTGGCCACCACCTGGACGCGCAGCCGGCGGCCGCGGTCGCCGCGCTTGGGCACGTAGGACTCGCGCGTGGCGCCGGAGATGTTCGTCCACCGCTTGCGCTTCAGGCGCTGCCAGCGGTAGCTGAAGGTGAGCGGGCCGTTGCGCCAGGCGCCGGCGAGCGCGCCGACCGAGGCGCCGCGGCGCGGTGAGCCCGACAGCTCCGGGGAGGCCGTGGCGACCGGCGGCGTCGGGGCGAGCCCGTCGGTGCCGCCGCCGCACGCCGGCGCGATCTGCGCGCACGGGGCCAGGAAGGCGCTGTCGTAGACGTTCCAGTGCGTGGCCAGGTAGCTGCCGGCCGGCGGGGCGGGGTTGAAGTAGTCGTCGCGGCCGCAGTCGTAGGCCTGCGGGATGGCGCCGCCGACGCGCGGGCAGTCGTACTGCATGGCGTGCGCGGCGCCGCCGTCCTCGACGTAGCACATGACGTCGGCGCCCTGCCAGCAGTGGCCGTAGCGCGGGAGCGAGAAGCCGGCCGGCTGGGTGCTGTGCGGGGACGACCACTGCACGGCGCCGAGGTTGTGGCTGATCTCGTGCAGGAAGCCCTCCGGCCACCAGCTGCGGGCGCCGGCGCCCGGGGCGGGGAGGCCGTCGCGCGAGAACAGCACCGAGGCGAAGCCGCCGTAGTTGTGGACGTTGCCCGAGCCGCGGCGGTCGCCCGACGAGCCGAGCACGTTCTCGCCGAGGCCGTAGTCGTAGCCGCCGCCGTTGAGCGTGTCGGCCAGGATCACGACGTTGCGCGGGCCGCCGGCGGTGCCGAGCCGCGGCTCGACCTCGCGCACGATCGCGCTGAAGTTGTCGACGTACTGCGAGCGCGGGCCGCTCAGGTGCACGACCTGGATGTCGACGTACTGCGGGCCGCAGCTCGTGCCCATGTCGACCCGCAGCGCCTTGGCGCCGCCGCTCTGGGAGGCGAGGAAGCGCTGGATGAGCGCAACGTTGCCCTGCAGCGCGTTGCGCCAGCCGTCGAAGCGATCGGGGCGGTCGGCGGGGTGGGCGTAGACGAGCTTGAAGCGCGGGGAGGAGGCGGGCAGCGCGGCGTGCGCGGCGTCGTCGGTCGTGCGGGCCTCGCCGCACCACTCGTACGGCAGCGCGTCCGGCACCGCGGCGGCGGCCGCCGTGGCTGCGACGTCGACGAACGCGAGCTCCGCGCGGGTGTCGAAGTGCGTGATCGCACCCTCGACGCCGTGCGCCGCGGCGGGAGCGGCGGTGAGCAGCAGGCCGAAGATCGCGATCAAGAGCGTGCGCACGCCCCCGTAGTCGGCCGCCGTTCGCTCGCCTAAAGGCGGGAACGGCGGCCGGTCCGCTACTGGGCTACTCGCAGAGCGGCGGGCCGCAGCGCGGGAGCGTTCTCAGCTCGCTCCCTCGCGCGGGCTCGAGATGCACGGCCTGGCCGCTTCCGCCGGTCATGCGGGCGATCAGCCGGTCGCGGCTGCTGACGATGACCCGCGTGATCCGGACCTCGTCCGGATTGGTCTCGAGGTCCGTGGTCGGAGCATCGCCATAGACGTTGGCCACGTAGTACCTGCGCGAGTCCAGGAACCGCAACGGGATCGTCAGCGTCCGGTCCTGCTCGTCGGTCAGGCTGCCGACGAACCAGTCGTCTCCGCTTCGCCTGGCCACGCTGACGTGGTCGCCGATCCGGCCGTTGATCGCCTTCGTGTCATCCCACGTCGTGGGCACCTGCTCGAGGAACTCGAGCTCGGGCTCGCCCTCGTAGTGCTCGGGGACGTCGGCCATCATCTGCAGTCCGCTCAGATACACGGGGTAGATCGCCATCTGGGCGGCGCGGGTCGAATGGACTCGCGTGGTCTCGAGCGTCCGCCAGGGCGGCCTCCCGGGCCCGCCGGGGTCCCAGGTGGTGTCGAAGATGCCCGGCGTGTAGCTGACCGGCCCGGAGAGCATCCGCGTGAAGGGCACGTTCACCAGGTGCTCCGGCGGGTTGCCCTCGCTCCAGGCCTCCCACTCGATCCCGCGGACGGCCTCGCGGGTCATGATGTTCGGGTAGGTCCGCCGCTCGCCCGTGTCCTTGACCATCTCGTGCGCCTCGACCATCAGGTGGTGACGCGCGGCGATTCGGATCGTCTCGCGGTAGTGGTTGACCATCGCCTGGTCGTAGTGGTTGTGGAGCACGCCGTCGATCGTCGTGTCGCCCGCGTAGCCGGTCTTGACCGCGCGGACGCCAAGGCGCTCGTAGAGCGAGAACGCCGGCTCGATCTGGCTCATGTAGTTCGACGCGTTCCCGCCCGTCTCGTTGTGCGCCATCCAGCGCACGCCCTTGCGCCTCGCGTAGGCGGCGACCTCCTCGAGGTCGAGGTCGGGCGTCGCGGTGAGGAAGTCCTGCATCGTGTAGCGATCGGCCCAGCCCACGTTCCAGCCCTCGGCGAGCACGTGGTCGATTCCGTGGCGAGCCGCGAAGTCGATGTAGCGCTTGACGTTCTCGGTCGTGGCGCCGTGCGGGAGGGCGGTGCCCGTGGCCCACTCGGACTGGCCCTTGTGGATCTCCCACCAGACGCCGACGTACTTGCCCGGCTCGATCCACGACGTGTCGCGTCTGCAGATCGCGCACGGATCGTTGAGGTTGAGGATCATCGTGGACTCGATGAGCTCCGCGGGGGTGTCGCCGATGAGGACCGTCCGCCACGGCGAGTCGTGCGGCGCCGTCCCGCGCACCTTGACGCCGTCAGGGAGAGCGACCAGCGCCGACCGCAGGGCGCCGTCGCCGGCGGGCTCGACGTTCATCGCCGCGTAGTCGATGAGGTCCGCCTCGTGCACGGAGGCGTAGCCCGCGCGGCCGGCGTCCACCGTGACCGGGGTCGCCGCGGCCTCCATCGCGCTCAATGCCGTGCGACGCCAGAGATGCTCGTCGCCGCTCCCGGGACCGAACTGGGCCGGGATCCACCACGCGGTGAAGTCGCCGGCGAAGCGGAACTCGGTGTCCTCCTCGGTGATCGCGAACTCGTCGATCGCGCGCTGTCGCGGCAGCACGTAGCGGAAGGCGAATCCATCGTCGAAGACGCGGAAGACGAGCTGCAGCGAGCGCCGCGGGGACGACCCCTCGCGCAGGTCGATCGTCAGCTCCCGGTAGCGGTTGCGGATCGTCCGGTACTCGCCCCAGACGGGCCGCCACACGGAGTCGTGGGCATCGCGTCGGGCGCCGCTCACGTCGAAGTCGTCGTCGAGCGCCGGGGCGTTCTGGAACCGCAGGCCCAGGCCGGAGTCCCTGACCAGCGGCTCGCGATCGTGCCAGACGCTGTACAGCGGCCTGCCGGCGTCGTCGAGCTCGAACTCGGCGACGATCGAGCGGTCGGGCGACGACACCGTGTACCGGTCGTGAGCCGCCGCCGGCGATGCGAGCACCGCGAACGGCACGGCGACGAGAGCGCACGCCAGTGCGCGCCGAAGAGTCCGTCTCATGATGCGCCTCCTCCCAGCGCCCGCGCGGCGCGCGGCGCCGTCGGTGAACCCTGCAAGAATGAGCTTTGCAACGTTTTTCTTGGCTCGCAACCGTGTGTTCGGGATCTGACTCGTGACCGCCCGTAGACCTGGTGTGGTGGCGGTCGCGCGCGCAGCAGGCGTGTCCGCCAGCACGGTCTCCAACGCCTTCAACCGGCCCGAGCGGCTCTCGCCCGAGCTGCGCGAGCGCGTCCTGCGAGCCGCAGCAGAGCTCGGGTACGGCGGGCCCGACCCCGCCGCGCGCAGCCTGCGCAGCGGACGCGCCGGCGCTCTCGGCGTCGTGTTCCGCAAGCCGCTGGCGGAGGCCTTCGAGGATCCCGCCACCGCGCAGCTGCTGCGCGGTGTCTCCGACGCGACCGACCCCGAGCAGCTCGCGATCGTCCTCGTGCCCGGGCTCGCGGACGAGGCGCCCACCGTCGCCCCCGCGGTCCGCAACGCCGCCGTCGACGGGCTGATCGTCTACTCGCTGCCGGGCGACGATCCGCTCGTCGCGGCTACGCGCCGTCGCCGCGTGCCGACGGTCATCGTCGACTCACCGGCGATCGAGTCCGATGAGCTCGGCTTCGTCGGGATCGACGACCGCGGCGCCGCGGAGACCGCGGTGCGTCACCTGCTCGACCTCGGCCACCGCCGGCTCGCGATCCTGAGTCTCGGTCTCTCGGCCTACGCGCATCCCGGACCGGCCGGCATGGACGTCCAGGAGCAGGCCACGGCCAGCGTGCCGAGAGCGCGCCTGGAGGGCTGCGCCCGTGCGGTACCGGAGTGGTCGGCGGTGCCGGTCGAGCAGAGCCCTTCCAACAGCGTCGAGTCCGGGCGCGTCCGCGCCCACGCCCTGCTGGACCGCGCGCCGGACGTCACGGCGCTGTTCGCGTTCAGCGACCCGCTCGCGCTCGGCGCGCGGCTGGCCGCCCGCGAGCGCGGCCTGTCGGTCCCGGGCGACCTCTCGGTCGTCGGCTTCGACGACACGGCGCCTGCGAGCGAGGATCTGACCAGCGTGCATCAGCCGCTTCGCGACAAGGGCCGCATCGCCGCCGAGCGCCTGCTGAGCCCGGGGCCGCCGGGCCCGCGCGTGCTGCTGCCGACGAGTCTCGTGCTACGCGGCTCGACGGGCCCTCCGAGCTGACTCAGACCGCGGGCGCGAGGTCGCGCCGGGGGTCGATCCCCCAGCGGCCCGCGAGCTCGGACAGCTCGTCGCTGAGCGGCCAGCGGTCGGGCAGCGGGTCGCCCTCGAAGTCGGGCGCCGCGCCCTTGAGCGTCATGCAGCCGGTGTTGTCCCCGATGGCGCGGATCTCGGCCACCTCGTCGGCGGTCAGGACCGGGCCCGGCACGGCCGCCAGCTCGGCGCGCTTCTCCTCGATCGGCCGCGCGCCGTCGCCCGGCTCCTGGATCAGCGTGGGGGCGACGCAGGCCACCGGCTCGTGGGCCAGGTTCCACGCGCACGCGAGTTGCAGCATGGTCAGGCCGTGGCGCTCGGCGATCGGCCGCATGCGATCGAGATGCTCGCGCCCGCGCTCGACCCATCCCTGCGGCCGGAACGAGCGGTGGTCCCAGCGCGGGAACGGATGGCCGGGCAGCACGTCGTCGTGGAACAGGCCGCCATAGTCGACGACGCGCGTGATCAGGCGCACGTCGTGACGGCGGGCGGCGTCGAGCACCAGCTCGCCCGGCCACGGCTCGAGCGGGTTGAGGATCACCATCGCCCAGTCGATCCGCTCGCCGAAGCGCTCGAAGCAGTCGATCAGGTCGAGCGTGAACCCGTTGGCGGGGCCGGGTGCGACGCCGAGCGCGCCGGCCAGCCCTTCGCCGCGGACGGCCTCCAGGGCGTCCCACACCGTCTCGCTGGTGTAACCAGAGCGGTCCGGGTTGTGTAGAAGAAGGAGGTCGAACGCCTCGGCGCCGCAGCGCTCGAGGCTTCGCTCGGTGGCCATGCGGACGTAGTCCGCGTAGCCGTCCGGGCCGCGCAGCCGTGGGTCGGTGAAGCGCGGGAAGCCCTTGGCTCCGTCGCGCTCCCCCTCGTAGAAATCGTGCCCGATCGCTCCCACCAGGCAGTAGTCCTCACGCGCCACGCCCGCGAGCGCGCGCCCGAGCAGCTCGTCGGCCTCGCCGGCCCCGTAGGCGTCGGCGGTCATGACCGTGTCGATCCCGCCGCCGGGCCGCAGCAGCGCCATCAGCCGGTCGTCGTCGACCGGCTCGCCGAAGCGCATGAATCGCCCGCCGCTCCACGTTCCGACGGCGGTTTGCCCAGGTGACCGCATCAAGGCCGAGTCTAGGATGTTCAGTTCCTTACGCGCCGTTCAAGCGGGTCCTGTGAGCGGCCGATCTCATGCCATGGTGGGAATCCGTCCACTTTTCCTCGCGATCCTCATGCTCGCCGTCATTCCGGCGAGTGCGGCGGCGAACAGCGACACGCGCATCATCGTCAAGCGCGATGCGGGCCTCAGCGCCGACGAGCGCCGCGACATCCGCGCCGACGCCGGCGTGCGCTACGTCGAGAGCCTCTCGCTCCCGCAGACCGAGGTCGTGGCCGCCGCGCCAGGCGATGTGGGCGACGCCGTCCGCGACCTGAACGCCGACCCGGACGTCGTCTACGCCGCAACCGGCTCGCGCCCGGCACGCGACAGCCGACCCGGCGCTCTCCCAGCAGTGGGGGCTCAAGAACACCGGCCAGAACATCCAGGGGTACGGTCCGGGCAGCGACGACGCGGACATGGACGTCACCGAGGCCTGGGAGCTGAGCACCGGCGCCGACCAGACCGTGGCCGTCGTCGACACGGGCATCAACCGGGCGCACCCCGACCTCGCGGGCCAGGTCTTCGGCGGCTACGACTTCCTCGACGACGACAGTGACCCGGCCGACCCCAACGGTCACGGCACGCACGTGGCGGGCACGATCGCCGCGGCTCGCAACGACATCGGGGTTGCGGGCGTCGCGCCGGACTCGATCCTCGTCCCGCTCCGCGCGCTCGGCCCCGGCGCGACCGACGTCGAGACCGCCAAGGCGTTCGACTGGGCCGGCGATCACGGCGTTCGGATCGTCAACGCCAGCCTCTCCGGCGCGGATTCATCGCCGGCCGAGTACGACGCGATCGCCGAGCATCCGGAGACGCTCTACGTGGTCGCCGCCGGCAACGACGGCGATGACGTCGACAGCCTCGACTCGGCGTACCCGTGCGCCTATGACCTTCCCAATGTGATCTGCGTCGGTGCGTCCGACTCGGACGACGCGCCGGCGGACTTCTCGAATCACGGCACCGTGTCGGTCGACCTCTTCGCACCCGGCGTCGGCATCCTCTCGACGCAGGGCACCAGCTACTTCTTCAAGGACGGCACGTCGATGGCCACGCCGCACGTGGCGGGCGCCGCGGCCCTCGTCCTTGCCCGCAACCCGGCACAGGAGGCGGCTGCGGTCAAGACCGCGCTGCTCGAGCACGGCGACGAGATTCCGGAGCTGGCCACGATGTCCGTCACCGGCCGGCGGGCCAATGCCAACGAATCGCTCCTGGCCGTCACGGAGGACGTCGGCGCGGCGCCGCCGTTCATCAGCGACATCGACGGTGACGGCGTCGCGGATGCCTCGGACAACTGCGTCGAGAACGCCAACGGAACCCAGGCCGACGGCAACGGCAACGACGTCGGCGACGTGTGCGACGACCGTGACGGCGACCGGGCGGTCGACGCGTCCGACAACTGCATCGCCCTCTCGAACGGCAACCAGGCCGACGCGGACGGTGACGGCACCGGCGACGTCTGCGACTCGACGCCCCGCGGAAACGACACCGACGGCGACGGCAAGCCGGCGCTCGACGACGCCTGCCCGAACGAGTACGGGACGCTCGCGAACGGCTGCGCCCCCGTGGCGCCCGCGACGCCCGCGCCCGCGCCGGCCAACACAGACGGCGACGACCGCGTCGACGGCGACCGACATGTGCCCGCCAGGCGTACGCGACTCGAACGACGGCTGCCCGCTGGTCGAGGTCGCCTCGCTCTCGGCCAAGGCCGAGCGGCGCTCCGCCACCGTGAAGGTCGAGACGACGGGGCTCGCCATGGTGACCGTCACGGTCGAGCGCAAGAAGGGCAAGCGGCTGGGTGCGGGTGGCGCGCAAGACGCTCGCCACGTCCAAGAAGCAGGCCGAGCTTGAAGGTCTCGCGCCTCAAGCGCGGCACGCACCGCGTCCGCATCTCGATCACGAGCGGCGCCGGCAACGGCACCTCGGTCACCAAGACCTTCCGCGTCCGATAGAAGTCGGCGGCGTGTCCGCCGCCTGCCGTCTCGGAGTGCTCGCCCTCGGCGACTCCATCACCAACGGCGGCGGTGAGCTCCAGTGGGGCGTGGCGCTGCAGTCGTGGGCGCTGTGGGTCGCCCGCGGGCTGGGTGTGCCGTACAGCCCGCACGCCGCCGACGGCGCGCGCGTGGGCGACGTGCTCGCCGCGCAGGTGCCGGCCGTCGGCGACGGCCGCTACGACCTCGGCTGCCTCTACATCGGCGTCAACGACGTGCGGCAGCTCGACTGGGAGCGGGAGGGCTTCGAGCGCGGCCACGACGCGGCGCTCGGCTTCCTGGCGGAGCGCTGCGACCGCGTGCTGACCGCCACCGTGCCGCTCGACCTAGGCCGCCCGCGCGCCGGCGCCAGGGTCGGAGAGGTGAACGCCGCGATCGAGGCCTCGGCGCGCCGGAACGGGGCGCTCGTGCTCGACCTGCGCGGCTTCGGCGCGCGCAACCTGCTGATGGCCGATCACGTGCACCCGACGGCGTTCGGCCAGATCGCGATCGCCGAGCGGGCGCTGGACGTGCTCGCCGCCGACGGGATGCAGGTGCGCGTGCGGCCGTCGTCGCTGATCCACTACGAGACGACGCGGATCGGCCGCCTGCGCGGCGACCTCACGTACGCCTACCGGCACGCGAAGGTCAGCTCGCGCGCTTTTGCCGCAGCTCGTCTGGGTCGATTCCCATCTGCCTGAGCCGCTTCGGGATGTAGCGGTAGCAGAACCACAGCGCGGCCAGGAACGCCGGCCAGCCGAGCACGACCACGGCGCCGGCCAGCGCGGCCTCGCGGTCCGTGACGATCAGGAACGTGTAGACGACGGCGCGGACCGTGAAGACGATCGCGAACGCGGCGCTGCCCTCCGAGAAGGCGCGGCGGATCCGCGGGTCGCGGTACCAGCCCGGCGGGAAGTGATAGATCGGCGCGACGAAGAAGCCGACCAGCGGGCGGCGGAAGGCGATCGAGCCCCAGAAGGCGATCGCGAGGCCGGCGTTCTGGATCGCTCGCGGGACGAAGAAGCCGGACGCGCTGCCCGTGTAGAGCGCGATGAACACCGCGAGGCCGGTGCCGAGCACGCCGCCGATCGCGTTCGTGATCGGCTCGCGCCGGACGCCGCGCCACACGGCGATGGCGATCGAGATGCCGACCGCGACCGCCGCCGCCGTCTCGAGGCCGGCGAGCGCGTTGACCGTGATGAACGCGACCGGGCCGAGGCCCGTGTCGACCAGCGCGCGCGGGTCGCGCAGGATGTCCATCGGGCTCGGAGGCCTCTGCTCCGGCCGCTCCTCGGTGCTCATCGCGACGGCTTGCGGGCCGCGAGCATCAGGTTGTAGAAGAGGTGAGGGGCCAGGTGCGGCTCGAGCAGCCGGCGGTCGACCGCCTGCAGCGCGAGGTAGCCGCGGTAGGCGTACATGATCCAGGCGCGCCGGAGGTCGGCCGGGTCCGCGCTCGCCTCGAGCGTCCGGTTGAACCAGCCGAACCAGTTCGCCAGCAGCTCCTCGCCCTGGACGCGCACGGCCTCGAAGCCCGCGGCCTCGGCGTGCCGCTCGAGGTCGCCGGGCACGAACGCGTGGACGTCGACCATCGCCTCGAGCGCGTGGTCGTCACCGCTGCCGTCGTCCTCGCCGGCCGGCGCGGGTCGCGCGCGCATCGCGCGCCGCCAGGCCGGGGCCAGCCGCAGCGCCGCGCGCTTCGGGATCGCCGCGATCCGGTCGCCGTGGCGCGACGGCTCGCCGGCGAAGAACAGCGTCCCGCCGGGGGCGAGCACGCGGTGGAACTCGGCGAACGCGCGGTCGAGGTCGGGCAGGTGGTGCAGCACGGCGTGGCCGAGCACGAGGTCGAAGCTCTCGTCCTCGAACGGCAGCTCGGCGGCGTCGCAGGCGGCGGTCTCGATCTCGAGACCCAGCGCCGCCGCGTTGCGCTCGAGCGTCTCGAGCATGCCGGGCGAGATGTCCGTGCAGGTGCCGGCGCCGATCACCCCGTCCTGCATCAGGTTGAGCGTGAAGTAGCCGGTCCCGGCGCCGATCTCGAGCGCCCGGGGGAACGGCCCGGGCTCGTCGCCGAGCAGCTTGCGCGCCTTGCCGATCACCTGATGGCGCCCGATCTCGCCGAACGAGATGCCCCACTTGGCGTCGTAGTCGCGCGCCGCCACGTCGTGGTAGCGGCGGTTGACGTCGAGGATCTCGTCGGGAGCGGCGGGAGCGGCCATGGGGAGGCCCGGAGTCTAGGACCCCAGGATCGCGCGCAGCGCAGCTCGCTGTCGAGCCGGGCTCATCGCCGCCGGCCGGGCGAGCGCCTGCACCGTGATGCCGTCGACCACGGCGAACAGCAGCTCGGCGCGCCGCCGGCCGCCGACCCGCTTCGCCAGGCGGTCGATGATGTCGCGGTACGCGCGGTCGAGCTCGGCGGCCAGCGTGGGATGGCTCGGCGCGAGCCCGACGAAGGCGAACCAGATCAGCGCCTCCTGGCGGCGCTCCTCGTCGAGCGGCATGGCCTCCTCGAGGATCGTCGCGGCCGGCGCATCGCCGGCCGCGCGGATGCGCTCGCTCGCGCGCTCGCCGGCGAGCCGGAAGGCGAACACGAGCAGGTCCTCGCGCGTGGGGAGGTAGTGCCGCAGCGCGCCGGAGGACCAACCCGCCTCGGCGGCGACGGTGCGGATCGTCACGGCCTCGGGGCCGCGCGCGCAGATGACACGCCAGACGGCCTCGGCCAGGTCTTGCCGGCGCTCTTCGTGATCGACGATCTTGGGCATTTCGCACAATTGTGCTAAAACAGTCGGATGTTGTACATCGTGATCGTCGCCTCCGAGCTCGCCTTCTGGGCGCTGCTCGTCGGCGGGCTGTACGTCCGCTACGCCCACGATCGCCCGCGGCTGAGCGCAGCGATGCTCGTCGCCGCGGCCTCCACCGACCTCGTCGTGCTGGTCGTCGCCGGGCTCGACCTGGCGGGCGGCGCCGCCGCTCAGAGCTCGCACGTCTTCGCCGCGCTGGCCGTGGCGTACTCGGTCGTCTACGCGCGCCACCTCGTCGGAATCGCCGACCGCTTCGTCCTGCGCCGCCTCGGTCGCGAGGTCGCCGAGCGGCGGCAGCCGCCGAAGGCCGTGCGCGAGCGGGCCGGCTGGTACCGCCACGCCCGCATGTGGGCGGTCGGCGTCCCGCTGCTCGGCGCGTTCTACGTGCTCGCGGACGACGGCCGCGCGCTGGCGGCGGCCGCCGGGATCTGGACCGCGATCCTGGTGATCGACTTCATCGTGTCGTTCTCGTACTCGCTGCGGGATCGAGGAACGTCAGCTGCGGCTGGGTAGGGCGGCTGAGAGGCCGGCCGGGCGGGCGGTCTCCAAACCGATGGCGCTTTGACCGGTATATGTCCGGTGAAGGCGCCAGGGACCGCCGAAGCGGCCGGCTCCCTCGCTTCCCTACCCAGCCGGGGTTGACGTTCGTCCCGCAGCCTCGGTGACCTCACGCAGCCGCCGCGCCACCGCCCGCCCCGGCAACCGATCCAGCCGCCACTTCCACGCCCCCGCCGAACGCCCCGGCGTGTTCATGCGCGCCTCCGACCCCAGCCCGAGCACATCCTGCACCTGCGCCATGGCCACCCTCGCCGGCGAGGCGTGGGCGAGGCGGATCAGCGACCAGTGCGGCTCGCGCTCGCGCACGCCCGCGGCGTCGATCGCCTGCTCGACCTCGAGCCGGACCTCGGCCGGCAGCGACGAGAACCAGCCCACCACCGTGTCGTTGTCGTGCGTCCCCGTGTACACGACGGTGTCCTCGCGGTGGTTCACCGGCGTGTGCACGTTCCTCGGGTCGCCCGACCCGAAGCCGAACTGGAGCACGACCATGCCCGGGTAGCCGAGCGAGGTGCGCAGCCGCTCGACCGCGTCGGTGATGACCCCGAGGTTCTCGGCGATCACCGGCAGCTCCCCGAGCTCGCGCGACGCGGCGTCGAACGGCGCCCGCCCCGGTCCCCGCTGCCAGCGGCCGCCGAGCGCGTGCCGGGCGCCCTTCGGAACGGCCCAGTAGGCGCAGAAGCCCCGGAAGTGGTCGATCCGGGCGAGGTCGTAGAGCTCGAAGGTGCGGCGCAGCCGCTCGGTCCACCAGCGATAGCCGCGGCGCTGCAGCGCCGGCCAGTCGTACAGCGGGTTGCCCCACAGCTGGCCCTTGTCCGTGTAGGCGTCGGGCGGCGTGCCCGCCACCGCGTCGTCGCGGAACAGCTCCCGGTGGGTGCGGTGGTCGACCGACCCGGGTGCGACGTAGATCGGCACGTCGCCGATCAGCCGCACGCCACGCTCCTCCGCATAGGACCGCAGCGCCGCCCACTCGCGGTCGAAGCGCACCTGGTCGGCGACCGAGCCGCGGCGCGCCCAGTCGTCGATCCAGTAGGCGTTGCGCTCACGGAAGTCGAGCTCGGCATCGCGAGGCACCGGTGCCCGCGGGTCGGCCAGCAGTCCCGGCCACGCCGCGAACGCCGAGGCGGACTTGTACGGCGAGCCGTGCCGATCCGGCGGACCCAGCGGCAGCATCTGCCACCACGTCTGCCCCGCCTCGGCCAGCCAGTCGACGAAGCGGAAGGCCTCGCGGCCGAGGCGCCCGCCGGGGAGCGAGGTGGGGTGCAGCTGGACGCCGCTGGACCTGGTCAAGGACATGAGAAGTGGTTAGCAGGGCCTCGAGTTGGATACTCCCGCGGGAGATGCCCGCCCCGAAGCGAACGGAAGCGCCCGCGAGGACGCTGATCAACCATCCCCGCCCGACCGTCGACGGCGGACGTTACGCGCCCAAGCGCTGCGTCGGCGACACGGTCAACGTCTCCGCCGACATCTTCCGCGACGGCCACGAGATCATGCGCGCCGTCGTCCGCTACAAGGCGCCGGGCGGCCGGCGGTGGCTCGAGGCTCCGATGCAGGCGGTCGACGCGCACATCAACGGCGTGCGCTGGGAGGGCGAGTTCACGGTCGAGACGCCCGGCAGCTGGCAGTTCTCGATCGAGGCGTGGAGCGACATGTTCGCCACCTGGCGCGACGAGATGCACCGCAAGATCGACGCCGGCCAGCACGACCTCGGCGGCGAGCTGTCCGAGGGCGCGGTGCTCGTCGAGGCGGCCGCGCAGAAGGCGAAGGACCCGGGTGACAAGGAGACCCTCGAGACAGCCGTCGCCACGCTCCGCGACGACAGCCTGCCCGAGGCCGCCCGCCACGACACGGCGCTCAGCCCCGAGGTGGCCGCCGCCGTCGACCGCGTCGGCCTGCGCCCCGACGCCGCCTCGCTGGCCAAGCCGCTGCCGATCGAGGTCGATCGCGTCCGCGCGCGCTTCAGCTCGTGGTACGAGCTCTTCCCGCGCTCCTGGGGCGGCCTGAAGGCGGTCGAGGAGCAGATCCCCGCGATCGCCGAGCACGGCTTCGACGTCCTCTACTTCCCGCCGATCCACCCGATCGGGCGCAAGAACCGCAAGGGCCGCAACAACACGCTCGTCGCCGGTCCCGACGATCCGGGCGTGCCGTACGCGATCGGCGCCGCCGAGGGCGGCCACGACGCGGTCCACCCCGAGCTCGGCACCATGGACGACCTCAGGAAGCTGTGCGCCACGGCGCGCGAGCACGGCATGGACGTCTGCCTCGACATCGCGCTCAACGCCTCCGCGGACCACCCGTGGCTCGAGGAGCACCCGGAGTGGTTCCACCGCCGCCCCGACGGCACGATCAAGTACGCCGAGAACCCGCCCAAGAAGTACCAGGACATCTACAACTTCAACTGGGACACGCCCGCCTGGAAGGAGCTGTGGGAGGAGTGGCGGCGGATCATGCTCCACTGGGTCGAGGCCGGCGTGAAGGTCTTCCGCATCGACAACCCGCACACGAAGCCGTTCCCGTTCTGGGAGTGGCTGTTCAAGGAGATCCACCAGGTCGACCGCGACGTGATCTTCCTGTCGGAGGCCTTCACGCGCCGCGCCGTGATGCGCGAGCTGGCCAAGCTCGGCTTCACGCAGTCGTACACGTACTTCACCTGGAAGAACTCGCGCTGGGAGCTCAGCGAGTACGTCAACGAGCTCGCCTGGTCCCCGGAGGCCGAGTACTTCCGGCCCAACTTCTTCCCGGTCACGCCGGACATCCTGCACGCCTACCTCCAGCACGGAGGGCCGCCCGCCTTCGTGAGCCGGCTCGTGCTCGCCGCCACCCTGGCCCCGAGCTACGGCATCTACTCGGGCTACGAGCACTTCGAGAACGTGCCGCTGCGCGAGGGCACCGAGGAGTACATGAACTCGGAGAAGTACGAGACGCGCGAGCGCGCCTTCGACGGGCCGCTGCTGCCGATGATCCGCCGCATCAACGAGATCCGGCACGAGAACCCGGCGCTGCAGGTGCTCTCCAACGTGCACTTCCTCGAGACCCACAACGACGGATTGATCGCGTACGCGAAAGCGTCGCCGGGCAACGTCCTGATCATGGTCGTCAACCTCGATCCGCACAACGCGCAGGAAGGGGCCGTCCTGATCCCCGCACAACTCGGCCTCCCGCCGGTCTTCCCCGTCCATGACCTCCTGACCGGCGACCACTGGGACTGGCGGATCGGGACGAACTACGTGCGGCTCGACCCGGGCAGCACCCAGGCCCACATCCTGCGCGCCGAGTCGTGAGCCGCAACGACCCCGGGCACTGGTTCGAGGCCGAGCCGCTGTGGTTCAAGACGGCCGTCTTCTACGAGATCCACACGCGCGCGTTCTTCGACGCCAACGGCGACGGCTCCGGTGACTTCCGCGGCCTGATCGAGAAGCTCGACTACCTGCAGTGGCTGGGCATCGACTGCATCTGGATGCTGCCCTTCTACAAGTCGCCGCTGCGCGACGGCGGCTACGACATCGCGGACTTCTTCACGATCCAGCCCGACTACGGCACGGTCGACGACGTGCGCGACTTCATCGAGGCCTCCCACCAGCGCGGCATCCGCGTGATCGCCGACCTCGTCATGAACCACACGTCGAGCGACCACCCGTGGTTCCAGGAGTCGCGCTCCTCGCCGGATTCGCCCAAGCGCGACTGGTACGTCTGGTCGGACACGGTCCACAGGTACGAGGACGCGCGGATCATCTTCACCGACACCGAGACGTCGAACTGGACGTGGGACGACCAGGCCGGCGCCTACTTCTGGCACCGCTTCTTCTCGCACCAGCCGGACCTGAACTTCGACAACCCCGAGGTCCAGGAGGCGATGCTCGAGGTCCTGCGCTTCTGGCTCGACCTCGGCATGGACGGCTTCCGGCTCGACGCGGTGCCCTACCTCTACGAGCGCGAGGGGACCAACGGCGAGAACCTGCCCGAGACGCACGAGTACCTCAAGCGGGTGCGCGCGGAGGTCGACGCCAAGTACCCCGACCGCGTGCTGCTGGCCGAGGCCAACCAGTGGCCGGCCGACGTGGTCGAGTACTTCGGCGACGGCGACGAGTGCCAGATGGCCTTCCACTTCCCGGTCATGCCGCGCATGTTCATGGCGCTGCGCCGCGAGGAGGCCAACCCGATCTACGAGATCCTCGAGCAGACGCCGGCGATCCCGGACAACTGCCAGTGGGGCCTGTTCCTGCGCAACCACGACGAGCTGACGCTCGAGATGGTCACCGACGAGGAGCGGGACTACATGTACACCGAGTACGCCAAGGACCCGCGGATGAAGATCAACGTGGGCATCCGGCGGCGGCTAGCGCCGCTACTCGACGGCGGGCGCGACGAGATCGAGCTGATGCACGCGATCATGTTCTCGCTACCGGGCTCGCCGGTCCTCTACTACGGCGACGAGATCTCGATGGGCGACAACGTCTACCTCGGCGACCGCGACGGCGTGCGCACGCCGATGCAGTGGACGGGCGACCGCAACGGCGGCTTCAGCCGGGCCGACTTCGCGCAGCTCTACGCGCCGCCGCTGATGGACCCGGTGTACGGGTTCCAGGCCGTCAACGTCGAGGCCCAGCTGCGCACGCCGACCTCGCTGCTGCGCTGGCTGCGGCGCTTCATCTCGCTGCGCCAGGAGCACCCGGTCTTCGGCCTCGGCACCTACGAGCCGCTCGAGCCGTCCAACAACAAGATCTTCGCCCACCTGCGCTCGTACGAGGACGACCTGATGCTCTGCGTGCACAACCTCGCGCGCTCGGCGCAGGCGGTCGAGCTCGACCTGTCGGAGTTCGAGGGCCGCACCCCGGTCGAGGTCTTCGGCCGCTCGCGCTTCCCGAAGATCGGCGAGCTGCCGTACCTGCTCACGCTCGCCCCGCGCGGCTTCTACTGGTTCCAGCTGGTGGAGGACGACAGTGACGATTGACCTGTCGATCTTCGAGCAGGACGACTTCCAGCGAGTGGCTCGTCAAGCAGCGCTGGTTCGGCTCCAAGACGCGCGACGTCTCGCACATCGAGGTCGCCGAGTGCATCCCGCTGCGCGAGGAGCCGCCGGAGCTCGCGCTCGCGCTCATCGAGGCGCGCTTCGGCGAGGGCACGCACGAGACCTACCAGGTGGTGATCGGCTCGAGGCGGCTATGACATGCTCGGCGATCCCGGCCTGCGGGCGCGAGCTGCTGCACCGCATGCGGTCGGGCTCCGAGGAGACCGTGGAGGAGGGCACGCTGCGCTTCCGCTGGGCCGAGTCCGCCGGCGCCGGCCTCGGCGGGACGGTCGACGTGAGGCCCGTCGGCGTCGAGCAGTCGAACTCCTCGATCGTCTTCGGCGAGGCGCTGATCCTGAAGGCCTTCCGGCGCGTCGAGCCGGGCGTGAACCCCGACCTCGAGCTGCTGCGCTTCCTGTCCGAGCGCGGCTTCCCGAACATCGCGCCGCTGGCCGGCTGGTACGAGTACGAGGGGCGCTTCATCGACGCGACGCTCGGCATCCTGCAGGAGTACCTCACGGACGCGCGCGACGGCTGGGAGCTCGCGCTCGAGCAGATCGGCTCCGACCCCGAGGGCTTCCTCGAGAGCCTGCGCGCGCTCGGCCAGGTGACCGGCGAGCTGCACACCGTGCTCGGCTCGGACAACAGCTCGCCCGACTTCGCGCCCGACGAGCCGTCGCAGGAGGCGCTGTCGCTGCTGACCGCCGACGTCGACGAGCAGATCGAGCGCATCTTCCTCGACCTGCCGGAGACCGATGCGGTGGCGCCGATCGCCGGCCGCGGCCAGGACGTGCGCGAGAAGCTGCAGGCGCTGTCGCACATCGGCGCCGGCGGACGCGTGATCCGCACGCACGGCGACTATCACCTCGGCCAGACCATGCTCGCCGACCGTGGCTGGGTGATCCTCGACTTCGAGGGCGAGCCGGCCCGCTCGCTGCCCGAGCGCCGCCTCAAGCGCTCGCCGCTGCGCGACGTGGCCGGGATGCTGCGCTCCTTCTCCTACGTCACCGCCGGCTCGAAGCTGCTGCGCGACGTCGAGGCGCCCGACGGCTGGGAGGACCGTGCCCGCGGCGCCTTCCTCGAGGGCTACTTCGACCGCGTCGAGCCGTCGCTGCTGCCGCCGGGCGAAGGGCCCACGCGGCAGCTGCTGGCGGTCTTCGAGCTCGAGAAGGCGGTCTACGAGCTCCGCTACGAGCTCAACAACCGCCCCGACTGGGTGCCGATCCCGGTCGCCGGCGTCCTGCGCCTGCTCGACGGCGACGACTAGCAGCGCGAGTAGCGGAGCGCGCCGAACGAGCGCAGCGCGCGGCCGAGGCGACCCTTGGGCTCCAGCGTGCGCGGGATGCGCGGCGGCGCCAGCCGCCCAGGCGAGGTGGCCCCGTACGGGCGCAGGCTGCGGATCACCCGGCGGATGGCGCGGAGCCGGTTGCCGTCGCCGAGGTGGATGGTCGTGACGGCGTGACCGCTGAGTACGCGCACGACGGCATCGACGCTGTAGTAGGCGACGAGCGCTCCGTTGATCCGCAGGTAGCGGAACTGGTTGCTGCCGCGGAAGGTTCCCTGACGGCAGGCCGGCTCGCTGCCGATCGTGATCGTCTCCGGGCAGCCGCGGAAGAGCGCGCAGTCGTCGTAGGCGAGAAAGTCACGCGCTGCGCGCGAGAGGAGGAGCCCGCGGTAGGTGGCGCCGAGCCACAGCCCGCCCCGCACGCGCCGCAGCGTCGGCGTGTCGACCTGCGCCGGGCGGCTCGCCGGATCGCAGCTGCCCGGGTCGTAGCGCGTGCCGGAGCCGGGCCGCCACGTCGCCAGCGCGCTGCCCGGCGTGCCGTTGGTCACCCATGTCAGGCACGAGCCGTCGGCGCCGATCGAGTAGACCTCGGCGGCGTCCGCCTCGGGCAGGTTGCGGTCGCTCGTGAACAGGATGCGCGAGCCGTCGGGCGCCCACTGCGGGTACGCGTCGTCGCCCTCGTTGCGCGTCAGGCGCGTCTGCCCGCTCCCGTCGGCGGCCGCCGTGTAGAGCTCGCCCGCGTACCAGCACTCGTCCGATCCGCAGCGGTCGCCGTTGCGGTCGCGGACGCTCGCGAACGCGAGCCGGGCGCCGTCGGGAGACCAATCCGGCGACTGCCCGAGCGGGATCAGCGTCCGCGCCGTCCCGCCGCCGGACGGGATCGCCCGGATCGCCGGCCGGAAGAAGTGCCGCCGGTCGAGCTCCGAGTCCGTGTAGGCGATCGTGGCGCCGTCGGGCGACCAGTCGGGCTCGCCGACGGACCGCAGAAGCGGGAAGAGGCGCTGCGTGACGAGCGCCCGCTCGGTGCCGGCAGCCAGGTCGCGCACGACGATGCTCGACCGGTAGCGGCGCTCGGCGCGCGCGGTGAAGCGCGCGAACACCAGCGCCCCGCCGTCCGGCGACCACGCCGGCGAGCCGTCGAAGACGCCCTCGCCCTGATCGGTGATCGCGCGGCTGCCGCTGGCGTCGAGCACCATGATCCGGCTCGCCTCCTCGCCGCCGCTGACGTAGGCGAGCTGCGATCCATCGGGCGACCAGGCCGGTTCCGAGCCTTCGGCCAGTAGCCGGCGGTCGCTGCCGTCGGCGCCGCTCGCCCACAGCTTGCCATCGCTCGCGAAGGCGATCTCCGAGTGCGCCGGCCCCGCGAGGCCGAGCGCGAGGACGAGCGCGAGCACCATGCTGGGCTGTTACCCGGTTCGCTGAAGCGTGATCGAGTAGCGCCACTCGTGGTTGAGGGCGGCGTTCGGGATGACCGGGCTCGTCGCGGTTCCGCTGCCCTCGAAGGTGAGCGTGAACGGCTCGGTCTGCAGGAACGTCGAGCGGGGCACCCGGCGCTCGGACACCTTCTGTTCGAACTGCCCGGCGATGAAGACGAAGCACTGGTCGGACGAGGCGTCGATGCCGCCGACCGACGGATCGTCGAACGCCCAGTGCAGCGTCCAGTCGGCGTCGTTGGCGCCGCCCGTCACCGCGAAGCTGACCCCCCACATGCCGTCGGGCCGCGGGCTGACAGGCGGCAGGTCGGCGCTGCACGGCTCGAGCCCGTCCGACCCGATCTTGCAGCCCTCGACGTGATGGCCGCTCCAGCCGGCGACCGCCTTGGCGCCGATCGAGCCCTCGATCTGCCCGTACCTGGTCTCGAGCTCGTTCGTCACGTGCTCGTACGGCGCGTTGCCGCTGCCGCTGAACGAGATCCGGCCGGACTGGCGCCCGCACAGGAGGTGGTCGGCCGTGGCGTCGGTCTGGTACTGGACGTTCGCGGCGAGCACCTTGAAGCGCAGAGAGCAGGACTCCTCGGCCTGGAAGCCGGTGGGCGGCGCGAACCGGCGGTCGAGCGACGTGTTCGAGTAGGCGAGGATCACCTCGCGGACGTCCTCGTCCGGGTCGTCGCGACAGAACTCGACCCTGGCCTTGCCGTCCCAGTTCTCCGACGTCCAGCTGCCGTCGGCGCGGCGGACGAGTGCGCGCACATGCAGGTCGGGATCGGCCGCCATCGGATTGTGGAACTCGATCTTGCGCAGCTCCTGGTCGTCGACGAGGACCTGGCGGTACTCGCGTGCGAGCGGGCGCACGGTCTCCATCGGCAGTGGGTTGTCGCCCCTGGCGAGCGTCTTGGACGGCACCGACTTGGGCGCCGTCGCGAACCCGTCCCACTGCGCGAACGTGCTCGCGATGCCCGGCACGCCGGGCACCGGGGCCTGGTTGTAGGCGTAGAGCGAGAACTCGGGGTAGCGCTCGCGGAAGCCTCCGGGGATGGCCTTGTCGACCTGGACGTCGAGCGGGTGCTGTTCGCGCGACTCCTCGATCGCGCGGATCACGTCAGTGCCGAACCGCTGCGTGAGGTAGTACGGGAACACCCAGGCGTCGTAGCTCATGGCGTGAAGCGGCCAATCCGGATCCTTGAGCCCGTCGTCGTTGATGTGCTCGACGTTGTCGGCCGGGTACGCGAAGTTTCCGGCCCAGGTCGCCAGCGCCTCGTTCCAGGCCGAGTACGTGTCGCAGGACTGCTTGGTCGCGTAGGCGGCCTGGAACGCGTGCCACAGCTCGTGCGCGAGGACCGCCGGGCGGACGTCGGGCCGCACGACGGCGAACACCGGCTTCTTCGGCAGGCAGATCTCGGCGCGCGCGTACGGATGCACGAGCGCGACGACGTCCTTCGGCACCTTGAACGACCCGATCCGCTTCGCCTTCGTGATGTAGACGTCGAGCTTGCCGTCGGGCCCATGGAAGCAGCGCTCGCGCTTGTCCGAGGGCGGCTCGCGGCGCAGCAGCGCCTTGAACTTCGGGTACGTCTCGCGTGAGAGGCCCGCCACGCGGTTCGCCGCGCGGCGCCCGCCCTGCGCGTAGAGCACGCGCACGCTCCCCGCGCGCATGACCTTGTAGTCGCTGAACTGGCGGGTCATGCACTCCTTGTTCTTCTTCTTCGGAGGCGCGGCGGCGGCGGAGGGCACGGCCGCCAGCGAGACCGCGAGCGTGAGGAGCGCGAGGAGCCTGATCGTCATGCCGCCAGCATCGAGCCGGCGGCATGACGCCGCATCAGGGGTTCGCCTAGGCCGGCGGGATGTTGTGGTTGGCCGCGAACACGTTGTCGGGGTCGTACGCGGCCTTGACCTGCCGCAGCCGCGCGTAGTCGCCGTCCGTGTACGCGTCCGCCGTGCGCGCCGGGTCGCCGAGGAAGTTCAGGAACGCGCCGCCGGTCGCGTGCGGCCGCAGCTTGTCGGCGACGGCCTCGCACGCCGGCCATCATGCGCTCCGGCGTCCTCGGGCGTCACGGCCTGGCCGCCGGCGACGACCGAGAACGGGACGTGGCGGTGGCCGATCGGGCCGGCGTCCTCGCCCGGGCGCGCCATCTCGCCGCCCCAGTGCCGCACCTCGATGCCCGATGACCGCCTCGTGCGCCCTCGACGGCCGCGTCGATCACCGCGTCGGGGAGCTCGCGGAACAGCTCGAGGCTGCATCTCGGAGATCGCCGGCGGCGGCGGGGGCATCATGGCCGCCGCGTCGGGGAAGCTGGTCGCCCGCATGCCGTCCAGGAGCGGCGTGCCGGCCGCCTCGTAGAGCGGCGCGAGCGCGCGCTGGGCCTCCTCGGCCGTGCCGACGTAGAACGCGCGCAGCATGAGAACGCGCTTGCCGCGGACCGGCTCGGGAAGCTGCGGCGCGGGCGGCATCTGGGCCACCACGAGCGCGGTGCTCGACTCGTCGGGCTCGTCGAGCGCCCACTCGCGGTAGACGGCGAGCGCCTCGGCCGCGCGGCCGGGGTCGAACATCGCCACTCCGGCGTACACGCTCGCGACCGGGAAGAGCGTCGAACTCCAGCGAGGTCACGACGCCGAAGTTGCCGCTGCCGCCGCGCAGCGCCCAGAAGAGGTCCGGGTGCTCGCCGGCGGACGCCGTGACGAGCTCGCCCTCGGCGGTGACGAGCTCGACGCGCCGGACGTTGTCGGCGGCGAAGCCGTACAGGCGCGACAGCCAGCCGGTGCCGCCGCCGAGCGTGTAGCCGGTGACGCCGACGGTCGGCGAGCTGCCCGAGAGCGGCGCCAGGCCGTGCGGCGCGGCGGCGGCGATCACGTCGCTCCACAATGCCCCGCCGCCGACGCTGGCGACGCGGCGGCCGGCGTCGACCGTCACCGCGCTCATCGGGTTGGTCTTCAGCAGCAGCCCGCCGTCGGGGATCCGCGCGGCGCCGTGGCCCGTCGACTGGACCGCGACCGGCAGGTCCTGCTCGCGCGCGAAGCGCAGCGCGGTGCGGACGTCGCTCGCGTTGGCCGCCTCGACGATCAGCGCCGGGTGGGGATCGAGGCGGCGCTGCCAGGGAAGCCGCGCCGCCTCGTAGCCCCCCTCACCCGCCACGTACACCCGTCCGCCGACAGCATCCCGGACCGCACTCGCGTCCACGCTCACATAAGTCATGCGTTCGAGGTTTCCACCCACGTGCCGCACATCACAGACGGGCACCCACGACTCGCCCGGCAGGCGAGCCTCAGTCCAGGGGTGCGGCTACCCGTACCGTCAGCGAGCCCAGGCGAGCACGATGCCCGAGTAGCCCTGCGTGGCGTGCTCGGCGAGCCGGCGCGCCTCGACGGTCGGGTGCTCGAACCGCCGCGCGAGCACGGCCTGGACGTCGTACTCGTCGACGTCCGGGCTGGGGAACCGCTTGCCGCCGACGACGTAGTGGCGGCACCGGCGCAGCGCCGCGGTGACGAACACGCCGCCCGGCCGCACCAGCCCCGAGATGTGCTCCATGAAGGTCTCCCAGACGGCGCGGTCCTCGGTCGCCGAGTCCGCGCAGTACGCGCTCACCACGGTCGCGTAGCGATCCTCGAGCGGCGCCGGGCGCCGCGCGTCGACCTCCAGCAGCCGCGTGACGCGGGTACGGGTGAGCTCCTCGCGCTCGGCCACCTGGGCGTAGGTCGGGGATTCGATCCCCTCGCACTGGAGCGTGTAGCGCACGAACGGCCGCCAGTCGTGGGCGCCGGGCTCGCGCGCGAGCCAGCGCTCGATCTCGCGCAGGTTGCCCGGCAGGTAGTCGGCCAGGTGGATCTCCGACGCGTGCGGGGCGGCAAGGAAGACGTGGTGCAGCGTCGGGCCGACGCCGAAGAAGAGCACCGGCGCGTCCGGCTCGGTCTCGCGCATGGCATCCACGAAGAACGGGATCGTCTCGAGCTCGTCCGGCGCGATCTCGCTGTAGTAGTCGGCCAGGTACTCGCCCGGCACCCAGTCGTGGTCGAACGACGCGTAGCCGCGATCGAGGAAGGCGCGCGTGAGGCGGGCCAGCCCGTACTCGTACGCGGCGGCGCCGAGGTTCGCGCCGCCGAGGAAGACGATCGCGTCCTTGGCGGTCATCGTGTCGGTGAGCAGGACGGCGGTCGCGCCGGCGTAGTACGGGATCTCCTTGGCGAGCTCGGTCGCGACGTAGCCCGTGCCGGCCGCGAACCGCCGGACGCGCACGCTCCGCGTCCGGACGAGGTCGTAGGCGGCCTTCGAGAGCGCGTTCGTGCTGGTGCCCGTCCGCTCGAGCAGCCTCACGTTGGCGGCGAGGTTCACGCGCAGCCCGGCGCCCCAGGCGATGTACGTCGCTGCCAGGAACGCGAGCAGCACCGCGTAGTCGACGCCGCGCTGCAGGTGCGTCGCGGCGAGGGCCAGGCCCGCCGCGGTGGCGAACACGTCGAGCGCGTAGGTCGAGGCGGCGGTGGCGGTGAGCGTGATGCCCCAGCGACGGAGCGTGGGGCAGCGGACGGCGACCGACGGAGCAGACACGGCGGGCCTTTCGTTCATGCGTACGTACCGTACGTACGTAGATACGTACGGTACGTATGTAGCGCCGCCACGTCAAGTACAGTGCCCGCCGTGGCCGAACGGTCGACGCTTTCCAAGGACGAGGCGCGGCGCCGATACGTGGAGATCGGCGAGCTGAAGGTGCTCGAGCAGATCAGGCGCGACTCGGAGCTGCTCGACGAGCAGGCGATCCCGATCGGCCCGTTCGCGCGGCTCGACGCGAACGCCGTCGCCGCCCACGACGGCAAGACGCGCGGCGCGATCACGAACCTGTTCGGCAGCCAGGCCGCGTTCCAGGCCGAGACGATGGGGCTGGTGCTCAGCGTGGGCGACTGGATCGAGCTGATCGAGTACCCGGCGCCGGAGGACTTCCCGGACGCCGACGCATGGCTCGACGCGTTCTTCGGCGGCGAGTCCGAGCGTGGGCCACAGCACGGCGGCGAGCCGGCCGTCGGCTACGGGACGCTGTGGGCGCTGTGGCTCAGCACCGTTCCCTACGGGATCTGGAGCGAGCGCGTCCAGGGTCCGAGCATGGACGAGCACACGCAGTGGATCGACCGGCTCGAGCGCGAGCTCGGCGGCGCGCTGGAGCACTTCGGGCTCGAGCTGCGCGACGGGACGACGCTCACCGATCTCGCGGGTGCCGTCGCGAGCCTGATCGAGGGCGTGTGGCTCAACCAGTGCCTGACCACCCGGCACCCGACGAGGCCGTCGGAGCCGATCGCGGCCATGCTGCGCCGTTCGGGCCGGCTGCTGTGGCTCGGCGCGACATGCCACGACAGAACCGCGTAACCCCGCTGGGCGAGCTGATCGCCACGCCCGAGCGCGGCCTCGTCTATGGCAACCGTGGCTGCCTGCACGACGAGCAGGGCCGCATCCGGCGCCGCCAGGCGACACGGCGCTGGATCGCCTGCCGGCTCGAGTTCAAGGGCTGGCACCGCTCGCCGCTGATGCAGCCCGGCCGGTTCACCGAGCTCTTCTTCCTCGACGAGGCGACCGCCTTCGCCGCCGGGCACCGCCCGTGCGCGCTGTGCCGGCGCGAGGACTACAACCGCTTCACCGAGCTGTGGCCGGGGGCGCCCGGAGCCGACGCGATCGACCTGCAGCTGGACGGCGAGCGGCTTCGACACCACGAGGCGAGCGACCTGCCGGACGGCGCCTTCGTCCTGCACGAGGGCGAGCCGTGGCTGGTGCTGGGCGACGCCCTTCTGCGCTGGACGCCGGGCGGCTACACGGAGCGCGCGCCGCGCCCCGCCGGCCGGGCAACGGTGATCACCGCGCCGTCGCTGGTCGAGGTCCTGGAGGCGGGCTGGGAGGGCGCGGTGCCGCTGCTGCACCCTTCTGTGGCAATACTGAGCGCGTGACCAACCCGAGCGCCGGACTGCTGCGCGCGATCGCCGTCGTGGCCGTCCTGGCCGGCGTCGGGGTCGCGGTCATGGTGCTCGCGAGCGACCATCAGGAGGCCAAGGCCGCGTTCGCGATCTTCGGCCCGGCCGTCGGCTGGGGGTTCATCGGCACGGGCCTGTGGGCGTGGCGGCGTGACCCGCAGAACAAGACCGGGCGGCTGCTCGTGGCGCTCGGCTTCGCCTGGCTGCTGTCGACGCTCGAGTCGTCGAACAACGCGCTCGTCTACACGATCGGCCTCACGGCCGGCGCGCTCTGGGGCTCCTTCTTCCTGCACCTCGGGATGACGTTCCCGAGCGGCGAGATCGACACCCGGGTCGACCGCGCGATCGTGATCGCCGGCTACTTCGTCTTCCCGCTCTCCTTCGTCCCCGGCCTGCTGTTCGCCGCCCCGCAGGACCTCGACTGCCCGCAGTGCCCGACCAACGTCCTGCTGATCGAGCGGAACGAGGACCTGGCGTCGGTCCTGCTCGCGCTCGGCCCGGTGCTCTACGGCACGTTGTTCCTGATCGTGGTGGTGCGGGCCGCGCAGCGCTGGCGCGAGGCCGACCCGTTCCTGCGCCTCCAGCGCACGCCGGTCTACATCACCGCGCTGCTGACCTTCCTGCTGGTCACGGTGGCGCGGGCGGGCGCCGGAGAAGCCGCGTTCTGGGCCGCCTTCATCTCGGCATGGCTGACTCCGTTCGCGTTCGTCGGGGGCCTCCTGCGCAGCACCATCTCGCACCTCGTGGAGGAGCTGCGGGCGTCGCGGGCGCGGATCGTGGAGGCCGGCGACGCCGAGCGCCGGCGGCTCGAGCGCGACCTGCACGACGGCGCGCAGTCGCGGCTCGTGGCGCTCGCCCTGCTCCTGCGGTCGGCGCGCAAGCGCGCGGACGGCGAGCTCGCGGGCCTGCTCGACCAGGCGCAGGAGGAGCTCCACACCAGCCTCGAGGAGCTGCGCGAGCTGGCGCGCGGCATCCACCCGGCGGTGCTGACCGACCGCGGGCTCGAGCCGGCGCTCGAGGCGCTCACCTTGCGCGCGCCGCTGCCGGTGACGCTGGACGTGCAGAGCGAGCGGCTGCCGGGACCGGTCGAGAGCGCGGCCTACTTCGTGGTCTCCGAGGCACTGACCAACGTCGCCAAGTACGCGCAGGCGACGCAGGCCACGGTCGCCGTCCGGCGCCTGAACGGCAGCGTCACCGTCGAGGTGACCGACGACGGCGTGGGCGGCGCCGACGCGACCGGCGGGTCCGGCCTGCGCGGCCTCGCGGACCGGCTGGCCGCGCTCGACGGGACTCTCGTGCTCGACAGCCCGGCGGGACACGGCACGCGGCTGCATGCTGAGATCCCGATGGCATGAAAGAGCGCATCGACGAGCTGGCAGCCCGCCTCACCGAGCTGCGCGAGGCCTACTACGTGGGCGAGACGAAGGTGGCCGACGCCGAGTACGACGCGCTCGAGGACGAGCTGCGCGCGCTGATCGCCGAGCATCCGGACCTCACGCCGGACCCCAACCCGCTCGAGCAGGTCGGCGCGCCGTCCGTCCTGCACGCCCCGGTCCGCCACAGCCGGCCGATGCTCTCGCTCGAGAAGGCCACGAAGGCCGAGCAGGTCGAGGCGTTCTTCGCCCGCTTCCCCGGCCAGCCGGTGATCGTCATGCCCAAGCTCGACGGGCTCTCGCTGGCCGTGGTCTACGAGGGCGGCCGGCTCGCCCGCGCGGTGACGCGCGGCGACGGGACCACGGGCGACGACGTGACCGTGCTCGTCCGAGCATTGGCCGACGGCGTGCCCGACCGCATCGACGCCTCCGGGCGCGTCGAGGTCCGCGGCGAGGCCGTGATGCTGCGCTCGACCTTCGCGGCCTACAACGAGGCGCATCCCGACAAGCCGCTCATCAACCCTCGCAACGCCGCCGCGGGCACGGTGCGGGCCAAGGACCCGGCGACGGTGGCGGGGCGCGAGCTGCGCTTCTTCGCCTTCGACCTCGACACCGAGGAGGGCGCGGCCGCCGACCTCGAGGAGGGCCTGAAGACGCTCGGCTTCTACGCCGCCGGCATGCGCCACACCGAGGACGCGGCCGCGGCGCAGGAGGTGATCGAGGCGATCGAGGCCGAGCGCAACGAGCTCGACTACGACCTCGACGGCGCCGTGCTCCGGCTCGCCGACCGCAACGCCTACGCCGCCGCGGGCACGCGCGCCAACAGCCCGCGCGGCGCGCTCGCCTTCAAGTTCGCCGCCGAGGAGAAGACCACCCTGCTGTCCGACGTCATCTGGGACGTCGGCAAGATCGGCAAGGTGGCGCCGGTCGCCGTGCTCGAGCCGGTGTTCGTTGGCGGTACGACGGTGACGCGGGCCACGCTCGCCAACCAGGAGGTCATCCGGGCGCGCGACGTGCGGATCGGCGACACCGTGCTCGTGCGCCGCGCGGGCGACGTCATCCCATTCGTGGCCGGGGTGCTCGACGCGTCCAAGCGGACGGGCAAGGAGCGCGAGGTCGAGCCGCCGTCCGAGTGCCCGTCGTGCGGCCAGCCGTTGACCGAGCAGGGCAACAGCCGCGAGCTCTACTGCACGAACGTCGCCTGCCCGGCGCAGACCGTGCGGCGGCTGATCCACTGGGCCTCGCGCGCGGCCGCCGACATCGACGCCATCGGCCCGGTGTGGATCGAGCGGCTCAACGAGGCCGGGATCCTCGAGCGCCCGTCCGACTTCTACGCGCTCACGCGCGAGCGGCTGCTCGAGTTCGAGCGGATCGCCGACATCTCCGCCGACCGCATGATCGAGTCGATCGACCGCAGCCGCGGCGTCGGGCTGCGGCGCGCGCTGATCGGCCTCTCGATCCCGATGGCCTCCGAGGGCACGGCGGCGAAGCTCTGCCGGGCGGGCTTCGAGCGTCTCGAGGACGTGGCCGAGGCGGGCGAGGAGGCGCTCCAGCAGGTCGAGGACGTCGGCCCGAAGGTGGCGGCCAGCCTGCACGAGCACCTCGGCCGCGCCCGCGAGGAGATCGAGCGGCTGCGCGAGCGCGGCGTGAACCTCGACGTGCTCGAGGAGGACCTGCCGCCCAAGGTCTCCGCCGACGCCCCGCTGGCCGGCAAGACCGTCGTCATCACCGGCACGATCGCCGACCCGCGCAGCGGCGAGAAGGTGCCGCGGCCGGCGTTCGAGCGGCTGGCCGAGCGCGCCGGGGCGACGACGGCCTCGTCGGTGTCGGCCAGCACCGACATGCTGATCACGGGCGAGAACGTGGGCGCGACCAAGACGGCGAAGGCCGAGAAGCTCGGCGTCGAGGTCGTCGACCAGGCGGACGTCTGGCGCCTGCTGATCGACGCCGGTGTGGCCTAGACACCGGCTAGCCCTACCGATGACTCCCGCGCTGCGCGACAGTCTTAGCGTCGATGACGAATGAGTACGCGATCAGGCTTCGCGGCGTCGTCAAGCGCTTCGGCGCGCTGACGGCGGTCGACGGCCTGGACCTCGACGTCCCGGTCGGGACGTGCATCGGACTGCTCGGCCCGAACGGCGCCGGCAAGTCCACCACGATGAAGGCCCTGACGGCTCAGGTGATCGCCGACGAGGGCGAGATCGAGATCCTCGGCTACACGCTTCCCGGTGACTCCAAGCAGGCGCGTGCAGCCATGGGTGTCGTGCCGCAGCTCGACAACCTCGACGTGTCGCTCACCGTCGAGCAGAACCTGCTCGTCTTCTCCCACCTCTACCGCGTGACGGCGGCGCGCCGCAAGGACGCGATCGAGCGCGCGCTCGGCATCGCCAACCTCACGCCGCGGCGCGACTCGAAGGTCGACGAGCTCAGCGGCGGCATGCGCCGGCGGCTGCTGATCGCCCGCGCGCTGCTGCACGAGCCGCAGCTGCTGCTGCTCGACGAGCCGACCGTCGGGCTCGACCCGCAGGTGCGCCAGGAGCTGTGGGCGCTCATCGACCGGCTGCGCTCCGAGGGCGTCTCGATCCTGATGAGCACGCACTACATCGAGGAGGCGGAGCGGCTCTGCGACGAGGTGACGATCATGTCGCACGGCAAGGCCGTCGCGGTCGGCCCGCCGCGGCAGCTCATCGCCGAGTACGCGGGGCCCGAGGCGATCGAGGTCTACGGTTCGCCGGCGCGGCTCACCGAGCTCGAGGGCGTCGCCCGCGACCGCGGCTGGCGCACCCGCCGCACCGGCACCTCGATCTCGATCCTGCAGGCCAACGGCGCCGCCGACGACCTCGACGGCGAGCGCCGCGTGACCAACCTCGAGGACGTCTTCGTCCTCCTGACCGGCGAGGAGATCTCCTGATGGCCACCGTCGCTGCCACCGCACCGCGCCGCCGGCTCCACCGGCTCGAGCGCGCCGCCCTGATGGGCGTCATGGTCCGCGAGGTCGTCAACTTCTCGTCGTTCTGGCGCTCGTCGACGTTCTCGTCGACCGTCGACCCGACCATCTACCTGCTCGCCTTCGGCTTCGGCTTCGGCTCTCTGGTCAGCGAGGTCGCCGGCTACGAGTACATCGAGTTCGTCGGCACCGGCATCGTGGCGACGACCGTGCTCTTCTCGGGCGCGTTCCCGGCGATGTACTCGACCTACGTCAAGTACGCGTTCCAGCGCACGTACGACGCGATCCTGGCCGCGCCCGTCGACACCGAGGAGCTGGTCACCGCCGAGGCGATGTGGATCGCCGCCCGCACCGGCGTCTACGGCTGCGTGCCGATGATCGTCGCGATGTTCTTCGGGCTCGACCCGGCGTGGGGCATGCTGCTCGTGCCGTTCATCGCGGCGCTCGCGGGCTTCGGCTGGGCCGTCTTCGGCATCTTCATCGCTGCCAAGGCGAAGGCGATCGAGAGCTTCTCCTACTGGCAGAGCGGCCTGCTGACGCCGATGTTCCTCGTCGCCGGCACCTTCTTCCCGCTCGACGGGCTGCCCCAGTGGGCGCAGATCCTCGGGCACATCAACCCGCTGTACCACTGCGTCGAGCTCGTCCGCCACGCCGTCTTCGGCTTCGAGGGCTGGATCGACGTCTGGCACGTCAGCTTCCTCGTCGGCTTCGCCTTCATCGGCTGGCGGCTCGCGATCAAGTTCATGGAGCGCAAGCTGATCCTGTAGGCCTATCCCGGATCCTGCTCGCCGCTGTCCTGCTCGCGGCCTGCGCCGAGGAGCAGCAGGCACGGTCCATGCAGCCGGCGGTCGCGACTGCGGTGCCGGAGCCGCCGAAGATGCGCCCGCAGGGCGTGGTCGTGGGCTGCCGGAGCCAGTCGGGCTACGACTTCGTGGACGCGTACACGAACCCCGACAACATCGTCGTCGGCCCGCTGGTCATCACCAACGCCGTCTACACCGAGCCGGAGACGATCCGCGAGTTCGGCGGCGACAAGATCTTCGTGCTGCTGCGACCGGGCCACCGCGTGACGCTCGCGCTCTCGCGGCGGACGTACCGCGTCGCGAGCCTCGGCTACGGGCCGCTGCCGCAGGAGGTCGAGTTGACCCCGAAGGACGGCCATCGCGTCGTGACGTTCACGCCGTGCTCAGCGAAGCGGGCCTGGAGCAGCGCCGGTGGCAAGCCCGTCACGTTCTGGTCGGGCTTCATGCTCACCGACACGTTCTCGTGCATGCCGATCGACGTCTGGGTCGACGACGAGCCCAAGCCGCGCAAGATCGCCCTGGGCATGGGCGTCCGCGACTGCGCCTGACCGCTGCCGAGCACGAGTCAGTCCGAGCCGGGCATTCGCGACGTCGTGTCGGCGGTGCGAAAGTGTCGCCCAGCGATGACCCAGCAGGCAGCCACCGCGTCGCGGCCGGCACCGCGCGCGCCGGTGCTGTGGGGGATCGTCGTCGGCCTGCTCCAAGCGGCCACGCCATTGGCCTTCTGGTGGCTCGACAGCGCGACGGTCTACGCGCTCGGGCTCGTGGCGATCGCCTCGGTCTACGTCGGTTTCGCCGTCGCCGACGGACGCGCGAAGGTCATCGCCGTCGAGAGCAGCGTCGCCTTCGCGTTCGTCGTCGTGGCTGCGGCGGCCGTGACCGGATCACCGTGGCTGCTCGTGGCCGGGCTCGCCGGCCACGGGCTCAAGGACCTCTGGCAGCACCGAAGCCACTTCGTCGCCAACACGCGATGGTGGCCCCCGTTCTGCATGGTCGTCGACTGGGTCGTCGCCGCGATCATCGTTGTCGAGATCGCCGCCGGCATGCACTTCGGCTGACCGGGCTTTGGTCGGCGCTCAGACGCCGCGCGGCGTCGTGTCCTCGAGCAGCGGTGGCACCAGGTCGCGGATCGAGATGACGCCCACGAGATCGTCGCCCTCGACCACGGGCAGATGGCGGAAGCCGCCGTGGAGCATCAGGACGGCCGCGTGCTCGGTCGTTTCGTCGGGGGCGATCGTCTCCGGATGCGCCGTCATGCAGTCCCCGACGCGCGTGGTGTCGCGGAGACCACGCGCGACGGCGCGCAGGACGTCGCGCTCGGTCAAGATCCCGGCCAGCCGGCCATCGTCGAGCACGAGCACCGCGCCGACGTTGCGGTCGACCATCCGCTGGGCGACTTCCATGATCGACACGCTGGTCTCGACGGACAACAGGTCGCTCGACATGTGATCACGAACCGCGGGCATGGCGGGACTGTACGAAACCATGCGCTGGTCACTGCTGCATCCTTGGATCGTGCGTGGGGTCGGCGTACACGGGCGGGCACCCGTGATCGATGGCATCGGGGCGCAGCTCGTAGTGCCAGGGCTCGTTGCCGTAGATCTGGCACAGCCCGTACGCGGCGCCGTGTTCGGCCAGCCACGCCGTGGCGTCGGAGGGGCCGAGGTCGACCGCGTCCCCCGACACGTGAGGGGACGTCTCGGGGGTCGCCACCCATCGGGCGGCTTCTGCTTCTGAGCCGTACTTCGAGATCGCCTCGTCGAGAAGTTGTTGCTGGTGCTCCGCGGAACGCCAGCCGCTCTGGACGTACCACTCGACCCCGTCGTACGCGGCATCGGCTGCCGCCTGGCGGAGAGCACCGACGAGCGCCGGATCGAGGTTGCCTCGGCCCCGAATCCGTCGTGGCGTCGGGTGCTCACGGCGAAGGGCGTCGATGGGTGATGCGGCCGTCGAGGAAGAGGACGCCAGCGACTGGTAGCCGAGGGTCGCGGCGATCGCTGCGAAGACGAACACCAGGCCGGCGACAAGGATCCTGTGAGTCACGCCTCCAGTCTCGGCAGCGTGGTGTTGCCGGCACGTATGTGGTTTTCGATATGCCGACGATATGCCCCATCGTTAGCCTCGGAGCATGCGCGTGCTGCTCGTCGAGGACGAGCCCTACATGGCGGAAGCCATCCGCGACGGGCTGCGCCTGGAAGCGATCGCGGCAGACATCGCAGGCGACGGCGACACCGCTCTCGAGCTGCTGAGCGTCAACGCCTACGACATCGCCGTCCTCGACCGGGACATCCCCGGACCCAGCGGTGACGAGATCGCCGGGCGCATCGTCGCCTCCGGCAGCGGCATGCCGATCCTCATGCTCACGGCCGCCGACCGTCTCGACGACAAGGCCTCCGGGTTCGAGCTCGGCGCCGACGACTACCTCACGAAGCCGTTCGAGCTGCGAGAGCTCGTGCTCCGCCTCCGAGCACTCGACCGCCGGCGTGCACACCACAGGCCGCCGGTACTGGAGATCGCGGGTCTGCGGCTGGATCCGTTCCGCCGAGAGGTCTACCGCGACGGCCGCTACGTCGCGCTCACCCGCAAGCAGTTCGCCGTGCTCGAAGTCCTCGTCGCCGCCGAAGGCGGTGTCGTCAGCGCCGAAGAGCTACTGGAACGGGCATGGGATCAGAACGCAGACCCGTTCACCAATGCCGTGCGCATCACGGTCTCAGCCCTGCGCAAACGCCTCGGCGAACCCTGGATCATCGCCACCGTCGCCGGCGCCGGATACCGCATCGGAGAAGACCGTGGATAGAGCCCCCGGTTTGAGCGTTCGCCTCAAGCTCACCCTCAGCTACGCCGGGTTCCTCATGCTCGCAGGCGCCTTGCTGCTCGCCGTCGTGTGGGTGTTCCTGCTGCGCTACGTCCCCGAGGTCGTAATAGGACCCGGCCCCTTCATTCCGACCCGCTCCGACCTCCTCCGCGCTTTCGCTCCGAAGGCGGCGATCGTGTACGCGTTCCTGCTCGTGTTCGCTCTCCTGGGAGGGTGGCTTCTCGCCGGCCAGATGCTCGCCCCGCTGACCCGCATCACGAACGCCGCACGCATGGCGGCAACCGGATCGCTCTCGCACCGGATCCAGTTGGAAGGCCGCAGAGACGAGTTCCGCGAGCTCTCCGACGCCTTCGACAGCATGCTCGCGCGGCTCGAGGCACACGTCGCCGAACAGCAGCGGTTCGCAGCCAACGCCTCCCACGAGCTGCGCACCCCGCTGGCGGTCACGCAGACGCTTCTCGACGTGGCCCGCAACGATCCGAACCGCGACAACGGCGAGCTCGTCGACCGCCTCTACGCCGTCAACACCCGAGCGATCGACCTCACCGAAGCACTGCTCCTGCTCAGCCGCGCCGACCAGCGGTCCTTCGCCCGAGAGCACGCCGACCTGTCGCTCATCGCCGAAGAAGCCACGGAGACGCTGCTCCCCCTCGCAGAGAAACGCGGCCTCACCATCGAGACCTCCGGCGACATGACCCCCACCGTCGGCTCACCCGCCCTCCTGCTGCAGATGACCACGAACCTCGTGCACAACGCCATCGTCCACAACCTGCCTGAAGCGGGCTCCGTGTGGGTCACGACCAGCGCTCACCCCAAGAGCGTGGTGCTCACCGTCGAGAGCACCGGCGAGAAGCTCACCCCACAGCTGATCGCCACGCTTGTCGAGCCGTTTCAGCGCGGCTCCAAGCGCATCCGCACCGACCACGCAGGCGTCGGCCTCGGCCTGGCGATCGTCAAGAGCGTCGCCCAAGCACACGACGGAACCCTCACCCTCACGCCCCGGGCCGGCGGCGGGCTCCGCGTCACGGTGCAGCTACCCGCCGCACCCAGTGAGCCTTGCTGACGCACCTGCAACCGCCGAGTTGCGCTATGTTGGCGAGCATGGATCGCGAATCGCGCCTTCGTGAGCTCTACGCCGCTTTCAACGGGCGCGACATCGACACCGCGTTGGCCGGGATGACGAAGGACGTCGACTGGCCCAACGGCTGGGAGGGCGGCTACGTGAAGGGACACGAAGAGATCCGCGCCTACTGGACCCGCCAATGGGAGACCCTGGACTCGCGCGTGGAGCCGGTCGCCTTCACCGACCGCCCGAACGGCGACGTGGAGGTGCGCGTGCATCAAGTGGGGCGAGACGCCGCCGGCGACCTGCTCTTCGACCAGCAGGTCCTGCACGTATACGCCTACCGCGGCGACCTCGTCGAACGAATGACGATCGAGGCTGCGGACTAACTTCCGTTGTCACTGAGCTCGCGGAGCCGCGCGGCGCTGCGCTCGTCCATCGGCAGGAAGGTCTCGATCGCGAGGTTTGCCGCCGACACCTCCAGCGGCGCCCCGAGGGTGGCGATCACGGTGAAGAGGCTGACCTCGCCGAGCGGTGTGCGCAGGTTGAGCGAGACGACGGGCTGGGTCGCGGGGCTGGTCGGCGGATCGTCCGGGAGATAGGACTCGACATCCTCGATCAGCCGGCCGAGGGCCGGATCGGCGTCATCGCGGCTCCTTCGCCTCAGCTTCGTTATCAGCGGCGCGTTGCACGCTGCGGTCATCGACGAGATCTTCGGGAGGCCTCCCGGGTGGACCGCGAGCCGAAGCATGTTGATCGGGGGCTCGAGCAGCTCGGGGTCGACCCCGTCCCACAGGAGCGATGCGGCCTGATTGGCCTCGATCAGGTTCCAGAGACCGTCGACGATCAGCGCCGGGTTCGGCTCGTGCGCCTCCAGCAGCCGGCTGAGCGACTCGCGAAGCGGTCGCATCATCTCGCCGTCGTAGGGCTGCTCGAGGTAGGGCGGAGCGAAGCCCCCTGCGAGCAGCAGGCGGTTGCGGTCGGCGATCGGCAGGTCGAGATGCTGGGCGAGGTGGATGAGGAGCTGGCGGCTCGGGCGCGAGCGGCCCGTCTCGACGAAGCTCAGGTGCTTGTTGGACAGGTTCGCGTCCAGCGCCAACTCCATCTGCGTGAGCCGCCGCTGGGTGCGCCAGAAGCGGATGAGCTCACCGGCGGTCTGCGGCTCCCTCTCGGTCTGGACGGCCATCGGCCAACGGTAGCGCCCGAGGGGAGCGGCCGTTGCACATCGGAGGTAATCGACACGCCGCCGTTCGTCGGCGACTGTTGCCGGCACCAGCAACGATTCAAAGGAGGCAAGGACGATGCCACCTGAGACCCGGACAACGAAGGCAGAGCAGCTCGCCGAGCGCTACACGGCGGTCTGGATGGAGCCCGATGCCAACCGGCGCCGACGGATGATCGCCGAGCTCTGGAGCGAGGATGCGATTCACATCCTCCAGCCCACGCAGGCGGTCTACGAGGCCGCCGATGAGCGGGCCGTCAACCCGACGTGGCAGGTGCGCGGTCACGGCGAGCTCGAAGCGAGGGTGACGTCAGCCTACGAGGATTTCGTGGCGACCGGCCAGATGTCCTTTCGGTTGCGGGACGGCGCGAAACGCCTTGGGGATGTGGTCACTTGGCGCTGGGAAGGAGTCTCACCGGATGGCGAGGTGCTGGGCGCCGGCCTCGAGTTCGTGATCCTCGCCGCCGACGGCCGGATCGCGACCGACTACCAGTTCGTCGAGTGATGACGACCATCGAGGCGGACGGCGTCACGCTCGGGGTCGAGCACTTCGGCGACGCGGCGGCGCCGCTCGTTCTGCTCGCGGGCGGCCCGACCATGCTCTCCTGGCCCGACGCGCTCTGCGAGGCGCTCGCGCGCGGCGGGCGCCACGCCGTGCGGTACGACCTGCGCGATTCCGGCATGTCGACCACCATCGATCCCAAGGCGCCGGCGTACACGCTGCGCGATCTCGCAGCCGATGCCGCCGCGCTCGCCCGCGAACTCGACGACCGGCCGGCGCACCTGGCGGGCATCGGCGTGGGCGGGATGGTCGCCCAGGTCGCCGCACTGGACCACCCGGACGCGTTCTCGGCGCTCACCCTCGCCGGAACGCGGCCCGTCGCTCCAGGCCGGCCTGACGGCGACCTGCCCGACCATGACGCGGCGACGATGGACCGGCTGTTCTCACGCTCGATGCCCGACTGGTCCGACCGCGCCGCCGTGGCGGAGCATGCCGCCGGAGGCGCGGAGATCCTCGGCGACGACCCCGCCGCTGCGCGCGCGACCGCCGAGCGCATCTGGGACCGTACGCCGGGCACGGAGCCCGCGGTGCAGATGGCCAACCAGATGGGCATGGTGTTCTCCAAGCTCAACTGCAAGCCGCGGTGGCGCGAGCGCCTGTCCGAGCTCGCGACCCCAGCGCTGGTGGTGCACGGTCGCCGCGATCCGTTCTTCCCTGTCGGCAACGGCGAAGCGCTCGCGCGTGAGATCCCCGGTGCGCGGCTGCTCGTGCTCGAACGGGCCGCGACGGCGATCCCCGATGCGGCCGCCGGTGAAGTCGCGGCGGCGATGCTCGCGCTCTAGGTCTGTACGACCTCGATCCCGGCGAGCTCGCCGAAGACCTCCCACGCCCCGGCCGTGTGGCCGGGGTTGAGCACCTGGTGGTGCGGGCCGCCGAGCCGCAGCCAGGCGTTCATGCACTCGCGGACGCCGGACACCGGCCTGAAGAAGCCGTACGGCATCTCCAGCTTCGGCAGCTCTTCGCGCTCGAGGATCTCGCCCTCGCTGACCACGAGCCGGAACCGGTCGCCGAGCGCCACGAGCGTGGCCAGCGTCGCCGGACCGGTCGCGTACTGGAACAGGAACGTCGGCGGGTCCTCGAGCCCGCCGATCCCCAGAGGCCGCTTGATGAGGCGCACGGGTCCGGCGGCGAGCCGCCAGTTGCCCTCGCCCATGTGCGACATGAGGATCGAGTCGGTGGCGAAGTCCATCGCGTACATCTCGGTGAACTGCGTCTCGCCGAGCAGGACCCGGGCGGCGCTCATCAGCGCGGCGGTCAGCGCGTCGCCCTCGGCGCCGAAGCCGTAGCCGCGTGCCATCAGCGAGGAGGCGGCGGCCAGCGGCAGGCGGGAGAAGCGGCCGTCCTCGGCGATCGCGCCGAAGTGGGTCGAGTACGCGCGGCAGCCGGCTGCCTCGAGCACGCGCTCGATCGCGAGCTGCATCCGCACGTGGTCCTCGCGCTCGGCGCGCGACAGCTGCGGGTCGATCTCGAACTGCGCGTCCTCGAAGGCGATCACCGCCGCGATCTCGTCGTCGCCCACCACCGCCCGCACCAGCTCACCGGGGGCGAGCGCGACCACCTCCGGCCCGAGCTCGCGCATCAGCGTGTGGACGTCGACCCGGATGTCGCCCATCCCGTTCATCGCGTAGCCGAACACCCCGACCCGCAGCGAGCGCCAGCGCGTCACCGCCGCCGCCGCGCGCGCCCACGCGCCCGACCTCAGCGGCGAACGACGGCGCGCGCCAGTCGTCGGTGATCACGTGGAACGGCCGCCCGGCCCGCACCATCGCGTTAGCGGTGTCCTGCGCCCCGTGGATCCCCTGGTTGTAGGTGAGGTCCGCCATGTCCCAGGCGGCGGTCACCTCGCCCTCGGGCTGGACGTTGACCAGGCAGACCGGCAGCCGCGTCTCGGCCAGCGCGCGGGCGACGCGCATGGCCGGGCCGTAGGTGAGCATCACGACCAGCAGGCCGTCGAGGCCCTCGAACTCGCGCACGGTGCGCTCGACGTCGTCGCGGTTGCGGGCCGGCGGCGCCACGACCACGTCGGCCTCGCCGGCCAGCGCGTCCGCCAGCTCCTGGGCGTAGCCCGCCTGGCGCTCGGTGATGCCCGGCAGCATCTCGTCGTAGAGCTCCTGCATGATCCCGAGCAGCCCGATCCGCGGCCGCGCCTCGGGGACGTGGCCCGAGTCAGCGCTGGCCGTAGACGTTCTGGTAGCGGTCATGGAGCGCCTCCACGTCGTCGTCGCCGATGCTCGTCACCTCGCCCAGGCTGCGGGCGAGGTGCACGGTGCGCGCGACGTCCTCGCACATCACCGCGGACTTGATCGCCTCGCGCGGCCCGGCCCCGACGGCGAAGACGCCGTGGCTGCGCATCAGCACCGCGGAGGACCGCGTGCCGGCCAGCGTCTCGACCACTCCGCGGCCGATCTCCTCGTCGCCGATCAGCGCGAACGGCCCGACCGGGATCGGCCCGCCGAACTCGTCGGCCATCGCGGTCAGCACGCACGGGATCGGCTCGCCGACCGCCGCCCACGCCGTCGCGTACGCGCTGTGCGTATGGGCGACGCCACCGACCTCGGGCAGCGCCCGGTAGATGTAGCCGTGCGTGGCGGCGTCGCTCGAGGGCTCGAGGTCGCCCTCCACCCGGGCGCCGTGCAGGTCGCAGACGACCATCGACTCCGGCGTCAGGTCGTCGTACATCACGCCCGACGGCTTGATGACCATCAGCTCCTCGCCGGGGACGCGCGCCGACAGGTTCCCGCTCGTCCACGCCACCAGCCCGTTGCGCGGCAGCTCGGCGTGCAGCGCGCAGACCGTCTCGCGCAGCTCATCGATCATGCGTCGCTCCGCATCCGGCGCAGGCTGTGCATGAGCCCGTTGCGGCCGAACTGGTCGTGCAGCTCCGAGTAGTGGGCGTAGAGGTCGTCGTAGGCGGCGGCGCGCGCCTCGTCCGGCACGAAGGCATCGCGCCGGATCGAGGCCATCGCCGCCGCGGCGGCCCGGATGTCGGGATGCACGCCCGCCGCCACCGCCGCGTGCATCGCCGACCCGAGCGCCGGACCCTGCCCCGAATCGCAAAGGTGGATGTGCCGGCGCGTGACGTCGGCGTAGATCTGCATCACCACCGGGTTCTTGATCAGCCCGCCGGCGGCGATCAGCTCGTGCACCGGCACGCCCGCGCCCTCGAAGGACTCGATGATCTTGCGCGTGCCGAACGCCGTCGCCTCCAGCAGCGCCCGGTACACGTGCTCCGGCCGCGTGGCCAGCGTGAGCCCGACGATCAGCCCGCTCAGCTCGTGGTCGACCAGGATCGAGCGGTTGCCGTTGTGCCAGTCGAGCACGACCAGCCCGTGCTCGCCGACGCGCAGCGCCCCCGCCAGCTCCGACAGGTGCGTGTGCAGATCGACTCCGCGGCGGCTCGCCTCCTCGTGGTAGGCGGGCGGGACCGCCTGGTCGACGAACCAGCCGAAGATGTCGCCGACCCCGCTCTGGCCCGCCTCGTAGCCCCACATGCCCGGGACCACGCCGCCGTCCACCACCCCGCACATGCCCGGCACCTCGGCCAGCTCGTCGCCGTTCATGATGTGGCAGGTCGAGGTGCCCATGACCATGAGCATCTGGCCGGCGTCGATCGCCCGCGCGGCGGGCGCCGTGACATGGGCGTCGACGTTGCCGACCGCCACCGCGATCCCCTCGGGCAGGCCGGTCCACTCCGCGGCCTCGGCGGTCAGCGATCCGGCGCGGGCGCCCAGCTCGCCGAGCGGCCCGTCGAGCTTGTCCAGGAAGCCGGTGAAGCGCTCATCCAAAGCGCGCAGGTAGTCCTCGGACGGGAACTGCCCGTCCTGGTAGATCGCCTTGTAGCCGGTCGAGCACACGTTGCGTACCTCTTGCCCGCACAGCCGCCAGACGATCCAGTCGGCGGCCTCGATCCAGCGCTCCGCGCGGTCGTAGATCTCCGGATCCTCGTCGAGCACCTGGAGCGCCTTGGCGAACTCCCACTCGGAGGAGATGCGCCCGCCGTAGCGGGCCAGCCACGGCTCGCCGCGCTCCTCGGCGACGGCATTGACGCGGTCGGCCTCCGGTTGGGCGGCGTGGTGCTTCCACAGCTTCGGGTAGGCGTGCGGGCGGTCCGGCAGCTCCGAGCACAGCGGCGTGCCGTCGCGCAGGGTCGGCAGCGGCGTCGAGGCCGTGAAGTCGGTGGCGATGCCGACGACGTCCGAGGCCGCCACCCCGGCCGCCTTCACGGCGGCCGGGACGGCCTCGCGGAGAGCCTGGATGTAGTCGTCCGGGTGCTGCAGCGCCCAGTCAGGAGGGAGCTCGGCGCCGGTCTCAGGCAACACCGAGTCGATCACGCCGTGCGCGTACTCGTGGACGGCCGAGCCGAGCTCCTCGCCGTCGTGAGCGCGAACGACCACGGCGCGTGCCGACAGGGTGCCGTAGTCGACGCCCACGACGCAGCCGTTAGCGCTCACATCGGTCGCCGGGAGCGAGGGATCCAGGGGGGAGTCCTTCACCCTCAGCTCCCGCCGACCGAGGTCGTGCTCGCCCGCACGATCAGCTCGGGCGGCACCGTCTCGCGGACCGGCGCGCGGCTGCGGCTCTCGATCTGCTCGAGCAGCAGCAGCAGGCTGCGCCTGCCCATCTCGTTGAAGTTCTGTCGCACGGTGGTCAGCGGCGGCGTGAAGTACTCGGCCTCGGGGATGTCGTCGAACCCGACCACGCTGATGTCGGCCGGGATCCGGCGGCCCGCCTCGTGCAGCGAGCGCACGACGCCGAGCGCCATCTGGTCGTTGGCCACGAACACGGCCGTGACGTCCGGGCCCAGCTCGCGCCCGAGCTCGTGGCCGGCGCGCGCGCTCCAGTCGCCGATCAGCAGCGGCGGGGGCGCGGCGCCCGCCGCCTCGAGCGTCGAGCGCCAGCCGTCGACCCGGGCCTGCGCCTCGAGCCAGTCCGACGGGCCGGAGATGTGCCAGACGGTGCGGTGGCCGAGGTCGAGCAGGTGCTGGGTGGCGAGCCGGGCGCCCTCGACCTGGTCGACGGCGACCAGCGGCACGGAGTCGCCGGGCCCGGCCTCGGCGGCCACCACCGGCACGTCCTGCGGCAGGTGCAGGATGGCCTGGCTGGCCGACTCCTGCGGCGCGATCACGAGGATGCCGTCGACGCCCTGGGCGCGCAGCCGCTCGACCGCGCTCATCACGGACGAGCGGTCGAGCGAGCGGAGGCTGACGATGCTCACGAAGTAGTCGGCGTCGTGCGCGGCGCGCTCGATCCCGAACAGGGTCGAGGCCGGGCCGAACAGCGTCGTGTCGAAGCTCACGACGCCGAGCGTGCGCGAGCGGCCCGTGACCAGCGCCCGCGCGACCGGGTTGGGCCGGTACTCGAGCTTGCGCATCGCGTCCTCGACGCGCTGCCGCGTGGCCGCGCGCACGTGCGGGCTGTCGTTGATCACGCGCGAGACGGTCTGCAGCGAGACGCCCGCGAGCTTGGCCACGTCGGCCATGACGACCGCGCGCGGTCTCGGGCTCTTGTTCGCGAGCGTACTCATGGGTTCGGTGGACATCGTGGCAGCCATCGTCCCTGTCAGCGGCGTGCGCGCATGCTAGCGCTCACAGCAAAGCGGTCAAGTCCCTTGCACCAGCTTGACGGTGCCGCCGTGAGCGCTAACATCCGGCCCACCGTGCCATTGCGTCGGGGGACGATCGGGGGAGCGGGACGCGGATGACTGTTAGCGCTAACAGTTGCAGGGTGCTGGGGCTGGTGATGGCCGTCGGCCTCGCGTTTGCACAGGCGGCGCAGGCCGACTACGAGCCGGGCATGCCGCCCGACATCGATCCGGGCACGCCGAGCTACGGCGGCTCGCCGGCGCCCGTGCCGCCGGAGCCGGGCACGGCGGATCCCGCGCGCTCCCGCCTGAAGACGATCTACGACGCCGACGTCGAGGCCGGCGGCTCGTACTGGTTCGACCGCGTGCTCGAGCGCCCGTTCCTCAGCAACCAGGACAGCTACCTCTACACGCGCGGGCGCGCGCTCTACATGTACACGCACCAGCGCAGCCTGCTCGGCTTCGGCGGCGGCTTCGCGTATCGCGAGCGGCCGACGACCAACAACCAGAACCTCTTCACGGTCGCCGTCGAGGGGGCCACGCTCGACGAGGCCACCGCGGAGCGCCGCCAGTACCCGAGCCACTGGGCGAGCGTCCACACGGCGACCGGCCTGCGGGTCGCCCAGCGCAAGTTCATCACGCACGAGAACGTGGCCGTCACGGTGCTCACACTCACGAACACGGGCACGGAGCCGACGACGAGGACGCTCACCGTCAGCTCGCCGATCGCGACTATGCCGGCGGCACTCGGCTCGGAGCTCACGGGCACCGTGACGGCCCGGTACGGCCTGACCACGATCACGCCGCGCCTGAGCGGGGACGGCTTCGCGGTCTCCGGCACCACGCTCAGCCGGACCCTGACGCTCGACCCGGGCCAGTCGACCACGCTCAAGGTGCTGCTCGGCGCCACCACCAGGGAGCTGCCGGGCTCGGACGCCGACTACGAGCGCTTCCGCGGCTATGACCCCGAGACCGCCTTCGCCACCCACGTGCGCGAGTACAACCGCTGGTGGGCCGAGAACGTCCCCTACATCGACGTCCCGGATCAGAACGTCAAGAAGATGGCGTACTACCGGACGTTCCTCAGCCGCTTCAACCACGTCGACGCGAACATCCCGGGCAACGACTTCCAGTTCCCGGTCTCGATCGAGGGAGTGCTGGGTTACAACAACGCGATCCAGCTCACCCAGCCGATGCACATGCAGGACCTGAAGTACTTCAGGGACCCGCTCTACAGCTACGGCGACTGGGTGTCCTCGGGCGAGACGTCGAAGTGCACGGCGTTCACGGACAACCCGGGCAACACCGCCAACTGGAACAACACCTACGAGCAGTACATCGCGCGCGAGGCGTGGAACGCCTACAAGGTCCACGGCGGCGACCGCGCGGTGATCGAGCGCTTCGCCCGCTACGCCGAGTGCGACGTCAAGGGCCAGCTCGCCAAGTACGACGGCAACGGCAACCACCTGATCGCCTACGGCGCCGGCGCGCTGACCGGCAACGACGCCGACGCGGTGGCGCTGGCCTGGTTCGGCGGCGCCCAGGACCGGACCGAGAGCGCCTTCTGGTACTCGGGCGCGAAGGCCGCGGCGGAGGCGTACAGGATCCTCGGCAAGGACGCGAAGGCGGCCGAGATGGACGCCATCGCCGAGGCCATCAAGGACTCGATCCTCACGCTGCTGTGGGACGACAAGCTCGAGCCCGACACCGGGTCCAACGAGGTCGGTCGCGTCGCCGGCAAGTTCGGCAACGCGGTGCGGCTCGGCGACGTGGCGCAGTACGTGTCGCTGCCCAACGGCATCACCTCGAGCCTCAACGACTTCACGATCTCGGCCTGGGTCAACCCGGCGCAGGTCAATACGTGGTCGCGCGTGTTCGACTTCGGAACCGGCACGCAGGTGAACATGTTCCTGACCGTGAGCGCCGGCAACGCGCCGCGCTTCGCGATCACCACCGGCGGCGGCGGAGCGGCCGAGCAGGTCATCAACGCCACCGCGCCGCTGCCCGCGAACCAGTGGACCCACTTCGCGGTCACGCTGAGCGGGACGACCGGCCGCCTCTACGTCAACGGCACGCAGGTCGGCATGAACGCCAACATGACGCTGCGGCCGTCGAGCCTCGGCAACACGACCAACAACTGGATCGGCCGCTCCCAGTACGGCGACCCGAACCTCAACGGCACGGTCGACGACTTCCAGATCTACGACCGCGCCCTGACGGCCGAGGAGGTCACGGCGCTGCAGACCCAGCCGGGCGCCGGCAACGTCGTCTCCTACAAGTTCGACGAGGCGGGCGGGCCGACGGCGGTCGACTCGTCGGGCAATGGGCGCGACGGGACGATGGGCGTCCAGACCTCGACCGCCGAGGGCAAGGTCTTCAAGCAGCGCGACGTCGCGCGCGGCGTGCTGGTGCCGTGGAAGGACCAGCAGAACTTCTCGCCGTTCACCGAGGGCGTCGTCCCGAACACCGACAAGTACCGGGTCGCGCTGCGGTTCTTCGCCGACCGCGACGAGTTCCCGATCATGCCGTTCTACACCGCCAACCAGCGCGACAAGGCGGAGGCGGTGGCCGCCGGCAAGGGCGGGAGCAACAACTTCTCGAACATCAACTCGACGCTCCAGGCGCAGCTCTACGCCAAGGCGCTGCGCGAGTACCCGAGCGACTACATCACGCCGGACATGTACCGGAAGCTGCTCGAGTGGCTGACCTGGACGCAGTACGTCAGCGGCGACAACCGCTACCCGGACAACAACGAGTTCTTCTTCAACTGGAACGCGGCCAACCGGACGCTGGGGCGGTCGGGGATCCACCACAACATCCTCGGCGCCTACAACTTCATGATCGTCGACGACATCGCCGGCGTGCGGCCGCGCCTGGACGACGCGATCGAGCTGTGGCCGATCGACGTCGGCTACGACCACTTCACCGTCAACAACCTCAGCTACCACGGCTCGGACCTGACCGTGGTGTGGGACAAGCCGGGTGACGGGACGCAGCACTACGGCGCGCCCGAGGGCTACTCGGCCTACCTCGACGGCGAGCGGCTGTTCACGGTCGACGACCTCGCGCACGTGCGCTGGGACCGCGGGACCGTGTCGGTCCTCGACGGCAGCGACACGGCCGTGCTGTTCTCGGGCACCGGTGGGCTCGACGAGGCGACCGACGTGCGGCTGGCCGGCAACGAGCGCGTGGCGGACATGTTCCAGAAGGCGGGCGTCGACCTCGGCAGCCCCGCGCTCAACGTGGCCGAGGGGAAGCCGGCCACTGCGTCGTTCACGACCACGTCGCCGGCGCTGCAGGCGACGGCGCCGGCGAACGCGGTCGACGGCGCGACGATGAGCGGCCTGCCGATCCAGCAGGGCAGCTACATCGCCCGCAACCCGATCTGGGGCACGCTCGGCTCGCCGGACGCGGAGGACTGGCTCGAGGTCGACCTCGGCATCGCGCAGCGCGTCGACGAGGCCAAGCTCTACTTCTACTCGAACAAGAACTTCGGCGTGGGGGGCAACACGTACCGCGAGCCCGCCTCGTTCGCGGTGCAGTACCACGACGGGTCGGGCTGGGTCGACGCGGCGCGTGAGAGCCGGCCGGCGCCGAACTACAACCGCGTCGGCTTCCCGGCGGTGGAGGCACGGCGCTGGCGCGTCCTGGTGACGCCGACGACCGGCTACGGGGTCGGGGTCAAGGAGCTCCAGCTCTTCGCTCCGGTCGCCGTCGAGCAGCCGGGCGAGGTGGGTGGCGAGGTGCCGGCCACGCTGTCGCTGACGGTCGGCGGGCCCGCGAGCCTCGGAGCCTTCACCCCGGGGGTGGCACGCGACTACGAGACGACGCTCGGCGCGAACGTGATCTCGACGGCGGGGGAGGCGACGCTGACCGTGCACGACCCGGCGGGCACCGGGAGGCTCGTCAACGGCCCGTTCGCGCTGCGCGAGCCGCTGCACGCGAACGGCGCTCCGATCGGCGGCGACCCGCTCGTGCTGCGGAGCTATCCCGGACCCGTCAGCAACGACGCCGTGACGGTCGCGCTGCGGCAGTCGATCGCGGCGAACGAGCCGCTGCGGACCGGCAGGTACAGCAAGGCACTGACCTTCACGTTGTCGACCTCGACGCCGTGATCACCCCAGGAGGAGGAGAGCGAATGAATTCCAAGGCATGGCGCGTGGCGGCCGCCCTGGCGTCGAGCGCCGTCCTCGCGCTCGCCGTCGGCTGCGGCGGCGACGACGAGCCCGAGGGCGGCGGCGCGGCCAGCAGTGGCGGCGACACCGGCGAGACGATCACGATGTGGACGCGGGCGGCGACCCAGACGCAGAGCGAGCGGCTGGTCAAGGCCTACAACGACAGTCACGAGAACCAGGTCGAGCTGACCGTCATCCCGACCGACAACTACCAGGCGCGCGTCGCGGCCGCGGCCGGCGGCAAGAACCTGCCGGACGTCTTCGCATCCGACGTCATCTACGCGCCCAACTACACCTCCCAGGGCCTGTACCTGGACATCACGGACCGGATCGACTCGCTCGACTTCGCGGACGCCCTGGCGCCGGCGCACATGAAGCTCGGCACCTACGAGGACGCGAAGTACACGGTCCCGCACACGCTCGACCTGTCGGTCCTGTTCTGGAACAAGGACCTCTACAAGAAGGCAGGGCTCGATCCCGAGACGCCGCCGACAACGATGAAGGAGTTCGCCGAGCACGCCAAGACGGTCCGCGAGAAGGTGGGCGGCAAGACGTACGGCACCTTCTTCGGCGGCAACTGCCCCGGCTGCTTCGTCTTCACCTTCTGGCCGTCGGTGTGGGCCGCGGGCGGCGACATCATGAACGAGGACGGGACGGAGTCGACGATCGACGACCCGAACATGGCCGCCACCTTCCAGATCTACAACGACCTCGTGAAGGGCGACGTCGTGGCCCCCGGCAACAAGACCGAGGCGGGCCCGACGTGGACCGGCGTCTTCCCCAAGGGCAACGTCGGCGTCATGCCCATGCCCTCCACCACGCTCGGCCTGATGCCGGAGGGCATGGACATCGGCGTCGCGCCGATCCCCGGCCCGGACGGCGGCGAGTCGACGTTCGTGGGCGGCGACGTGGTCGGCATCGGCGCCACCACCGAGCAGCCGGACGCCGCGTGGGACTTCGTCGCCTGGACGCTGTCCGAGGAGGCGCAGGTCGAGATCCTGGCGAAGAACAAGGACATCGTCGGCCGCACCGACCTGGCCGACAACAAGTACTCGGCCGAGGACCCGCGCGTGGTGACCATCAACGAGCTGGTGGCCAAGGGCGAGACGCCGTACTCGCTCAACTTCGGCGCCACCTACAACGACCCGACCGGGCCGTGGCTGAAGGTCGCGCGCGACGCCGTCTACGGCGACGACGTCCCGGGCGCGCTCTCGAGCGGCAAGGAGTCCATCACGGCCTCGCTGGCCCAGCAGTGATGTCGTCCCCACCCACCCCGGCGTGACCACGCGGGCAGCGACCGAGGCGTTGTTCACGCGCGCCGCTGGGCGAGGCTCCCTCGCCCAGCGGCGCAGTGCCGTCGGGATGCTCTACGCGGCGCCGACGGCGGCGATCGTCGTCGTCTTCTTCCTGGTGCCGCTGGTGGTCGTGTTCTGGATGTCGATGAACCGCTGGCGGATCCTCGGCTCGCCGACGTTCAACTTCCCCGACAACTTCACGAAGATCCCGGACAACCAGCTGTTCCTGGACTCGGTGACGTTCACGCTGAAGTACACGGCGATCACCACCATCCTGTTGTCCGGGATCGCGCTGGCGCTGGCGCTGTCGGTCCAGAACTCGCGGCCCGGGGTCGGGCTGTTCCGGACGGCGTACTTCCTGCCCGGCGTGGTCGGCTTCGCGGCCGCCTCGCTGCTGTTCTACGCCTTCTACACCCAGAGCGGGCCGCTCGACGATCTGCTCATCGACCTCGGGATCACGGACGAGCCGATCAACTGGCTGGGCACGCCGAACGCGGCGCTGTTCTCGACGATCGGGATGGTGATCTGGCGCTTCGCCGGCTTCAACATGCTGATCCTGCTGACCGGCCTGCAGTCGATCCCGCTGGACGTCTACGAGGCGGCTCGGTCGGACGGCGCGAACCGCTGGCAGACGTTCCGCTACATCACGCTGCCGCTGCTGCGGCCGACGATCGCGCTCATGCTGGTCTTGAGCATCACCGGCTCGCTGCTGGCCTTCGACCAGTTCTTCATCCTCACCCGCGGCGGCCCGGACGGCACCACGGTGAGCATGGTCATGGTCATCTTCCGCGAGGGCTTCACGCGGTTCGATCTCGGCTCGGCGGCGGCCATCTCGGTGCTGCTGCTGATCGTGCTGGTGCTGCTGAACGTGATCCAGCTGCGGGTGCTCGGGAGGAACCGATGAGGGCCGGCTGGTATTCGTCGGGCGCCGCTCTGTCGATCCTCTTCCTGTTCCCGCTGCTGTGGGGCGGCTACGAGTCGTTCCAAGGGCAGGCGGGGAGCGGCCAGGAGAGCGGCTTCGGGTTCGGCAACTACACCGCGATGGCCGAGTACGGCGAGGGCATCGCGACGTACCTGCGGAACACGGCCGCCGTGTCGTTGATGACCGTCGTCGGGACGCTCGTCACGTCGGCGCTGGGCGGCTACGCGTTCGCGCGCTTCCGCTTCCCCGGCAAGGAGATCCTGTTCCTCGCGACGCTGGCCATCTTGATGGTCCCGTACGCGACGATCCTGATCCCGCTGTACGTGGTGCTGGGGGAGCTGGGGCTCCAGAACTCGCTGGTCGGGCTCAGCCTCGTGCTGATCATGTTCCAGCTCCCGTTCGCGATCTTCATGATGCGCAACTCGTTCGAGGCGGTCCCGCGGGAGCTCGAGGAGGCGGCGCTGGTGGACGGGTGCACGTCGTTCTCGGCCCTGCGGCGGATCCTGCTGCGGGCGGTGCGGCCCGGGCTCATCACCGTCGGCCTGTTCGCGTTCCTCGCCTCCTGGAACGACTTCTTCGCCCCCTTGATCCTGTTGAGCGACGGCGACAAGTTCACGCTGCCGGTGGCGGTGGTGGCGATGCGCGAGCGGTCGTTCGGGGCGATCGACTACGGCGCGCTGGAGGCCGGCGTGATGGTGATGGCGGTGCCGTGCGTGATCCTCTTCCTCGTCCTGCAACGGCACTACGTGCAGGGCTTCACGTCAGGAGCTATCCGTGGCTGAAGTAGTCGCTCCCTCTCGCGGTGTCCTGCGACCCCTGCCGGACGTCCGGTTGGACGGCGGCTTCTGGGGCGGACGCCAGGAGCTCAACACCTCGAAGCTCATCCCGCACTGCTACTCGTGGGAGTCGAGGCTCGGCTGGATCGACAACTTCCGCGATCCGCACGCCGAGCGCGGCCGCGAGTTCGCCGACTCGGACGTCTACAAGATGGTCGAGGCGATGGCGTGGGACGGGTCGTTCGACGCGCAGATCGAGGACATCGCCGTGCGGATGGCCGATGCCCAGGAGGACGACGGGTATCTGAACACCCGCTTCGGCCACCGCGGCCTGGAGCACCGCTACACCGACCTCGAATGGGGCCACGAGCTGTATTGCTACGGGCACATGATCCAGGCCGCCGTCGCGCGCTTGCGTGAGCATGGTGAAGATCAGTTCACGGAGATCACGCGGCGGGCCGCCGACCACGTGTGCGAGGCCTTCTCCGAGCAAGGCGTCTGCGGCCATCCGGTGGTCGAGATGGCTCTGGTGGAGCTGTTCCGCGAGACGGGCGAGGAGCGCTACCTGGAGCAGGCGCGCCGCTTCGTCGATCGCCGCGGCGCACCGGCGCTGGCCGACATCCACCACGGCCGCGCGTACTTCCAGGACGACATGCCGATCCGTGCGGCCGAGGCGTTCCGCGGCCACGCCGTGCGCGCGCTGTACCTGGCCAGCGGCGCGGTCGACGTCGCGGTCGAGACCGATGATCAGGAGCTCCTGCAGACCATCATCCGCCAGTGGGAGCGAACGATCGAGCGCCGCACCTACCTGACCGGCGGCATGGGCTCGCGCCACACCGACGAGTCCTTCGGCGAGGACTACGAGCTCCCACCGGACCGCGCGTACTCGGAGACCTGCGCCGGAGTCGCATCGGTCCAGCTCGCCTGGCGCCTGCTGCTGGCCACGGGAGACGTCCGCTACGCCGACCTCATCGAGCGGACGCTGTTCAACGTGGTCGCCACCTCACCGGCGCTTGACGGCAGCGGCTTCTTCTACGCCAACCCACTCCACCAGCGAGTGCCCGGCGAGGCGCCCGACCCCGACGCGGAGAACATGCGCGCGGCCTCGTCCCTGCGAGCGCCGTGGTTCCACGTCTCCTGCTGCCCGACCAACGTCGCCCGCACCTTCGCCAGCCTCTCGGGCTACGTCGCCACCACGGACGACGGCGGAGTCCAGATCCATCAGCTCATGCCGGCCACGATCAACGCAGGCGACACCCGCGTCCGAGTCATCACCGGCTACCCCTGGGGCGACGAGGTCGTCGTCCGCGTCGAGGAGACCCCTTCGTCCCCGTGGCGCCTCAGCCTCCGAGTCCCGTCCTGGGCCCACGAGGCCGTCCTCGTCGACCGAGGCCACCGCCGCCCGGTGAAGGCCGGCTACGCCGTCGTCGACGCAACCTGGAAGCCGGGCGACGAGGTCCGCCTCGAGCTCCCGATGCGCCCCCGCTGGACTCGCCCGGACCCGCATGTGGACGCCGTCCGCGGCTGCGTGGCCGTCGAGCGAGGCCCGATCGTCTACTGCCTCGAGTCGACCGACCAGGACGCCGAGGTGTCCTTGTCCGAGGTGTCCGCCGATTCCTCGAACGGCCTCGCCGACGCGGGGACCGACGAGTCCCTCGGCGGGGCGAGCATCGTCGAGGCCGGCGGCCGCCGTTTCGACGGCGCGCCGGCCGAGCTCACGTTCATCCCGTACCACGCATGGGGCAACCGCGGGCTCTCGACGATGCGAGTCTGGGTCCCCTCTAGTTGACGGTCACCACGAAGTCGTCCTCCGAGGGGCCGGAGTCGAACACGGCCGATGCATTCGAGCAGGTCGGTCGGTTGTTCGAGACCGACGGGGCCGAGAGGACGCTCCTGCAGATCGGCGGCAGCACGTTCCCGGTGGCGCTGACCCAGCCGGTCGTGGAGACGATCTGCCAGGCGTCGACACCGGTCGTGCCCCCGATCAGCGAGATCACCCCGCTCGGCGCCCTGACGGTCACCGAGCAATTCGGGCCCGAGCTCTGGGTTTGGGTGCCACCCGGCCACCTATGGAGCGTGTCCACGACGAAGCTCGTGATGTGGAAGGTGAGCCGACCCGACGGGCAGCCCGAGCTGCAGATGATGTTGCCGCTGTCGTCGAACCCGGTGACGCTCTGGCCGTTCGCGCACGACTGGCCGGCAACGCTCATCCCGCGCGGACCCTGCGGTCCGGTCGCGCCGGTGGCGCCGGTATCGCCCTTCGGGCCCTGCGGCCCTGGCGGGCCGGCCGGCCCCTGAGCCCCGGTGTCGCCCTTCGCTCCGGCCGGCCCGGTCGCGCCGACGGGACCCTGCGCCCCGGTGGCGCCGGTGTCGCCCTTCGGCCCGGTGGCGCCGGTGTCGCCCTTCGGCCCTTGCGGTCCGGCAGGGCCCTGCGGTCCGGTCTGACTCCATTGGATCGCGATCTCCGGCTTCCGGCATTCGTCGCCCGCGGTGGGGTCGATCACACGCAGGTTGCCGACGTTCTTCTGGTAGCAGCCGTTGATGACTCCATCGGAGTCGGGGATCGCCGCGACCCCGACCGCACCCCCGGCGAGGAAGGCCCCCGCAACGCCTCCCACAAGGAACCAGCGCCCACGTCCGCCCGTGAAACTGCGCATCTTGCGCACTCCTTTCGGTGGGAGGCGACGGTCACGCGCTATCCGCCATCGGGGCCTTCGCTACTCGGCATGACCCAACGCCTCGGTCCGCTCGCGACCCTCTCACCGCTGAAATGAGCGCGTCAAGATCATTAATCAGTTTCCGTCAACTAGTGTGGACACGCTGAGCGATTCGAGCTGTCAGCGCGTGAAGCGGCTGACCAGTATGAGGACGGCCGCCATACTTGGCCGATGCTCGAGCGAGGCCTGCGAGCGGCGTCCGGCGGGGCATGAGCCTCACCGGCCTCCAGCCCGATCCGCCGACGCCCGACGCCCTCTACGAGGCGTTCCTCGGCTGGACCGAGCAGCAGGGGCTGACCCTCTATCCGCACCAGGACGAGGCGGTGATCGAGGTGTGCAGCGGCAGCAACGTGATCCTCTCGACGCCGACGGGCTCGGGGAAGTCGCTGGTGGCCGTCGCGGCGCACTTCACGGCGCTGGCCGAGGGGCGGGTGACGTTCTACACCGCGCCGATCAAGGCGCTCGTCTCGGAGAAGTTCTTTGCGCTGTGCGACACGTTCGGCGCCGAGAACGTGGGGATGTTGACGGGCGACGCGGCCGTCAACAGCGGCGCGCCGATCATCTGCTGCACGGCGGAGGTGCTGGCCAACATCGCGCTGCGGGAGGGCGCCGACGCCGACGTCGGCCAGGTCGTGATGGACGAGTTCCACTTCTACGCCGAGCCGGAGCGCGGTTGGGCGTGGCAGGTGCCGCTGCTCAGCCTGCCGCACGCGCAGTTCCTGCTCATGTCGGCGACGCTCGGCGACGTCTCCGCGCTACGCGAGGACCTGACCCGGCGGACCGGCCGCGAGACGGCCGTCGTCGACGAGGCCGAGCGGCCGGTGCCGCTCGACTTCTCGTGGTCGCTGGAGCCGCTGCACGAGCTCCTCGAGGAGCTCGTGCGGGCGGATCGCGCGCCGGTCTACGTCGTGCACTTCACGCAGGCGTCGGCGCTCGAGCGCGCGCAGGCTCTCGTGTCGGCGAAGCTGTGCACGCGCGAGGAGCGGACGGCGATCGGCGACGCGATCGGCGGCTTTCGCTTCACCGCCGGGTTCGGCCGGACGCTGTCGCGGCTCATCCGCAGCGGCATCGGCGTCCACCACGCCGGCATGCTGCCGCGCTACCGCCGGCTGGTGGAGCAGCTGGCCCAGACCGGGCTGCTGAAGGTGATCTGCGGAACGGACACGCTGGGCGTCGGCATCAATGTCCCGATCCGCACCGTGGTCTTCACCGGGCTGGCCAAGTTCGACGGCTCGCGGCAGCGGATCCTGAAGGCGCGCGAGTTCCACCAGATCGCCGGGCGCGCCGGGCGCGCGGGATTCGACGCGGCCGGCTACGTGGTGGTGCAGGCGCCAGAGCACGCCATCGAGAGGGCGCGAGCGGCGGCTAAGGCCGGCGACGACCCGAAGAAGCTCCGCAAGCTCCAGCGCTCCAAGCCGGCGGATGGCGAGGTCGGCTGGACCGAGGAGACGTTCGAGCGCCTGCGCAACGCGACGCCGGAGACGCTCGTCTCGCGGATGCGCGTCAACCACGCGATGATCCTGAACGTCATCAACCAGCCCGCGGATCCGGTGGCGACGCTGGGCGCGCTGATGGAGGACAACCACGAGGACGAGCGCGGTCGCGTGCGCCTCGCCGAGCAGGCCCGGTCGCTGAGCCAGGAGCTGCTCGCGTCCGGTGTGCTCGAGACGCTGTCCGAGCCCGACCGGTACAGCCGGACGCTTCGGCTGGCGCCCGCGCTGCAGGCCGACTTCGCGCTCAACCAGCCGCTGGCCTCCTTCGCGCAGGCCGCGTTCGACCTGATCGACCCCGACGCTGAGACCTACGCGCTCGACGTGCTGTCGGTGGTCGAGTCGATCCTCGACGACCCGACACCGGTGCTGAGGGCCCAGGCGTTCAAGGAGCGCGGGGAGGCCGTCGCCGAGATGAAGGCCGACGGGATCGAGTACGAGGAGCGGATGGAGCTGCTCGAACAGGTCACCCACCCGCGACCACTCGCCGAGCCGCTCGAGCAGGCGCTGCGGCTATACCGCGAGACCCACCCATGGGTGCTCGAAACCGACCTCTCGCCGAAGTCGGTTGTGCGCGACATGTACGAATCGGGGCAGACATTCACCGAGTTCGTCGCCTACTACGGCGTCACCCGCTCGGAGGGACTCGTCCTGCGCTACCTGAGCGACGCCTACCGGGCGCTGCGCCAGACGGTGCCCGAGCGCATCCGGACCGAGGAGCTCGACGACATCATCGAGTGGCTCGGCGAGACGGTGCGCCAGATCGACTCGAGCCTGCTCGACGAGTGGGAGGCGCTGACCGATCCCGACAAGATCGCTCGGGCGCTGGCCGCGGCAGCCACCGGCGAGCCGCTCACGCCGCCGCGCCCGATCACCGCCAACGAGCGGGCCTTTCGGGTGATGGTCCGCAACGCCATGTTCCAGAAGGTGCAGCTGGCTGCGCGCGACCGTTTCACGGAGCTCGGCCAGCTCGAAACGGCCGCGGCGGCGCTCACCGATCCGCCGTCCCGGGTGACGATGACCGCCGCCGTGTGGGAAGAGCGACTCGGCGCCTACTGGGACGAGCACGAGACCATGGGCTACGGGCCCGCCGCGCGAGCACCGGAACTGCTGATGATCGACCGCTCACCGCCGCACGCCGACGGTCGCACGTGGACCACGCGACAGATCGTCGACGATCCCGAAGGCCACCATGACTGGGCGATCGTGGCGACCGTCGACCTCGACGCCTCCGACGCCGCGGGCGAGCCGGTGATCCGGACCCAGTCGTTCGAGCCCGCCGGCTGACTCGCCCTCGGGGCTGTCTCGTCAGAGCGAGTAACGCCCGTTGTCACTGAGCTCGCGGAGCCGCGCGGCGCTGCGCTCGTCCATCGGCAGGAAGGTCTCGATCGCGAGGTTTGCCGCCGACACCTCCAGCGGCGCCCCGAGGGTGGCGATCACGGTGAAGAGGTTGACCTCGCCGAGCGGTGTGCGCAGGTTGAGCGAGACGACGGGCTGGGTCGCCGGGCTGGTCGGCGGATCGTCCGGGAGATAGGACTCGACATCCTCGATCAGCTGGCCGAGGGCCGGATCGGCGTCTTCGCGGCTCCTTCGCCTCAGCTTCGTTATCAGCGGCGCGTTGCACGCTGCGGTCATCGACGAGATCTTCGGGAGGCCTCCCGGGTGCACCGCGAGCCGAAGCATGTTGATCGGGGGCTCGAGCAGCTCGGGGTCGACCCCATCCCACAGGAGCGATGCGGCCTGATTGGCCTCGATCAGGTTCCAGAGGCCGTCGACGATCAGCGCCGGGTTCGGCTCGTGCGCCTCCAGCAGCCGGCTGAGCGACTCGCGAAGCGGTCGCATCAGCTCGCCGTCGTAGGGCTGCTCGAGGTAGGGCGGAGCGAAGCCCCCTGCGAGCAGCAGGCGGTTGCGGTCGGCGATCGGCAGGTCGAGATGCTGGGCAAGGCGCACGAGCAGCTGGCGGCTCGGGCGCGAGCGGCCCGTCTCGACGAAGCTCAGGTGCTTGGTGGAGAGGTTCGCGTCCAGCGCCAACTCCATCTGCGTGAGCCGCCGCTGGGTGCGCCAGAAGCGGATGAGCTCACCGACGGTCTGCGGCTCCCTCTCGGTCTGGGCGGCCATCGGCCAACGGTAGCGCCCGGCCCTTTGCACATCGGAGGTAATCGACACGCCGCCGTTCGTCGGCGACTGTTGCCGGCACCAGCAACGATTCAAAGGAGACAAGACGTGCCACCTGAGACCCGGACAACGAAGGCAGAGCAGCTCGCCGAGCGCTACACGGCGGTCTGGATGGAGCCCGATGCCGACCGGCGCCGACGGATGATCGCCGAGCTCTGGAGCGAGGATGCGATTCACATCCTCCAGCCCACGCAGGCGGTCTACGAGGCCGCCGATGAGCGGGCCGTCAACCCGACTTGGCAGGTGCGCGGTCACGGCGAGCTCGAAGCGAGGGTGACGTCGGCCTACGAGGATTTCGTGGCGACCGGCCAGATGTCGTTTCGGTTGCGGGAGGGCGCGAAACGCCTTGGGGATGTGGTCACTTGGCGCTGGGAAGGAGTCTCACCGGATGGCGAGCTGCTGGGCGCCGGCCTCGAGTTCGTGATCCTCGCCGCCGACGGCCGGATCGCGACCGACTACCAGTTCGTCGAGTGATGACGACCATCGAGGCGAACGGCGTCACGCTCGGGGTCGAGCACTTCGGCGACGCGACGGCGCCGCTCGTTCTGCTCGCGGGCGGCCCGACCATGCTCTCCTGGCCCGACGCGCTCTGCGAGGCGCTCGCGCGCGGCGGGCGCCACGCCGTGCGGTACGACCTGCGCGATTCCGGCGCGTCGACCACCGTCGATCCCAAGGCGCCGGCGTACACCCTGCGCGATCTCGCAGCGGATGCCGCCGCGCTCGCCCGCGAACTCGACGACCGGCCGGCGCACCTGGCGGGCATCGGAGTGGGCGGGATGGTCGCCCAGGTCGCCGCACTGGACCACCCGGACGCGTTCTCGGCGCTCACCCTCGCCGGAACGCGGCCCGTCGCTCCAGGCCGGCTTGACGGCGACCTGCCCGACCATGACGCGGCGACGATGGACCGGCTGTTCTCACGCTCGATGCCCGACTGGTCCGACCGCGCCGCCGTGGCGGAGCATGCCGCCGGCGGCGCGGAGATCCTCGGCGACGACCCCGCCGCCGCGCGCGCGACCGCCGAGCGCATCTGGGACCGTACGCCGGGCACGGAGCCCGCGGTGCAGATGGCCAACCAGATGGGCATGGTGTTCTCCAAGCTCAACTGCAAGCCGCGGTGGCGCGAGCGCCTGTCCGAGCTCGCGACCCCCGCGCTGGTGGTGCACGGCCGCCGCGATCCGTTCTTCCCTGTCGGCAACGGCGAAGCGCTCGCGCGTGAGATCCCCGGTGCGCGGCTGCTCGTGCTCGAACGGGCCGCGACGGCGATCCCCGACGCGGCCGCCGGTGAAGTCGCGGCGGCCATGCTCGCGCTCTAGGCGCCCGGCCTCTCTGAGCGACTTGTGCGCAGAGTCCGGGGCGGGCTAGCGTCCACTACGGAAGCGATGCCTTCGAGAGGACGCGCGATGACCGCTCGCGACGCGATGGAGTTCATGAACGAGCAGGATGAGGCGACCCTGCAGCGTTTCGTCGAGCGTCTGGAGTTCCGTGGCAGGGACCCGAAGTTCGTCGCCTATCGAGACGCGTACCTCGCGAGGATGGGTCTTGCTCCGAAGGCGCAAGTGCTCGACCTTGGTTGCGGCACCGGCGTCGTCACACGAGCCCTGGCGGCGCGCGAAGGGTTCGCCGGCCGCGTGATCGGCATCGAGCAGAGTCCCGCGTTCGTCGAGGTCGCGCGGCGCCTGGCGGACGAGGAAGGCGTCGGCGAGCGCATCGAGTTCCGTGTGGGCGATGCGCACGCTCTCGACCTGGCCGACGCAAGCGTGGACGCCGTTGTCGCGCATACCACGATGAGTCACGTCACCGATCCGCTCAGAGTCATCAAGGAGGCGGCGCGCGTCCTTCGTCCCGGTGGCTCGTTCGCCGCGTTCGACGGGGACTACGCCTCGTGGACGTTCGGCTACAGCGATCACGCGATCGCCAAGGAGATGGAGGACGCCCTCCTCGCCGCCGTGGTGTCGAAGCCGCGCGTGATGCGCGACATGTCCCGCCTCCTGCGTGAGGCCGGACTGCGGCTGGTTGACGTGGACGCCCACGTCTACGCCGACGTTGGACAATCCGCCTTCTTCCTGGGAGCGGCCGAGTCCTACGCTCCGCTCGTCGCGCGCTCCGGACTCGTGCCGGCCGACCGCGTCGACGCGTGGCTGGCCGAGCTGCGCAGCGCGTCCGAAGACGGAGTGTTCTTCGCCGCCTGCAACTACTACGCGTACATCGCCACGCGCTAGCTCTTTCACAAATGGCACGCACTTCGCGGCGCCGCGTCGCGGCGGTCGCCTGTTTTGCGCGACGATGCTCAGGTGACCACGACCGAGGCCAGGCGACTCGCCGTGCTGATCGACTCGGACAACACAACGGCGAGCCTGACGACCGAGCTGCTCGAAGAGATCGCCAAGTACGGAACGCCCACCGTCAAGCGCGCATACGGCGACTGGACAACTCAGCACCTCGTCGCCTGGAAGGACGAGTTGCACCGTCACGCGATCCAGCCGGTGCAGCAGTTCGCCTACACCCGCGGAAAGAACTCCACCGACTCCGCGCTGATCATCGACGCGATGGACTTGCTGTACGCGGGGCACCTGGAGGGCTTCGTCATCGTCTCGAGCGACAGCGACTTCACGCGGCTGGCGACGAGATTGCGGGAGTCGGGCAAGACCGTGTACGGGATCGGGCGCCGCAGCACACCCGAGGCGTTCGTCAAGGCCTGTGACCAGTTCATCTACCTCGATCTGCTGACCCAGGCGTCGCAGCCCGCGGCCTCGACGGCAGCAGATGACAAAGAGCCGCCACCACGGCCGCCCAACCTCAAGAAGGTCCTGTCGACGGCCATCAGCAGCACATCCAAGGACGACGGCTGGTCCAACCTGGCCGAGGTTGGGGGGTACCTGAGCAAGACTCATCCCGACTTCGATGCTCGGGACTATGGTCACCCGAAGCTCGGCGAACTCGTTCGCAAGCAGTCATACGTGGATGTGAAGGAGGTGCCCGGTCCAGCCGGTATGAGCCAGTTGTGGGTACGGCTCAAGCCGGCGGCCGCCAAAGGCAAGGCCATCAGTCGGTCGTCGTGATCTCCTGCATGCGGGCGCGCACGAGGTCTGCCAGGACGTCCGCCGGCACCGGACTGTCGGGCGAGAAGCGGATCGTTCCCTTGGCGACGTCGAATCCGCCCAGACGATCCCTGACCGCTTCGATGGCAGCCGGGCTGAACGGATAGATGCTCAGGTGCTTCTTTGCCGCGTTGAACCCGAGTAGCGGACGCCCGGCGTAGATGAACGCCGGAATGCCGTAGCTGGTGCCCTCTTCGGCGTCCGGCGCGAGATCGCCGACGACGGACCGCACGCGCTCCAGGGCGGCCTTCTGCGCCGGCGGAAGGTCATCGAGGTAGTCGTCCATCGCGGACACGCGTGAGGATCATCTCAGCCGTCCAACCGCCTCCGGAGCTCGGCTTCGTCCGACACGAACCAGACGTGCCGGCCGCGGTTCGACTCGCGCGACCGGCACGGCGACCCAATCCGCCCCGTCGGCGCCATCTGCGTAGCTCAGCTCCACCACGTCCGATGCGCGCCCGATCGCCGGTCCGTCGGGGCTCAGATAAAAGACGCGCGTGCTCACGGTCGCGCCAACTTATTGGTCGAGATCCGCCGATGCGTGAGAGGATCTCTTCATGACGGATGCCGGGGAGCTGCGCATCCAGGGCCGTCTTCGAGTGATCGAGGTGACTGGTTCCTGGGGCGCCTACGCCGGCGAGCGGATCATCGTCGGGCAGGGCGAGAGCTTCCGCGATGACCTCGGCATCAAGATCCGTGAGGCATTCGAGGACGGCGCGGCCGACGCGCTCGCCGACGGCCGCTCTCCGTCTGAGCATTTCGAGTTGCCCAACGTGCGGATCACCATCGAAGTCGTTCCGCCCGCCGCGGACGCCTGACGAGAACGTCACACGGGCTCCGCTCGCGGCGTGATCCGGTAGAAACGTCGTGTGACCACGCCGCCTCTCTGCCCGACCTGCGGGCAGCCGGCCAGCGAAGCGCTCGGCGGCCCCGAGCACGACTGGGAGTGCCGCAACGAGGCGTGCCCCGAGTTCGGCCAGCCGGTGCAGTCCGACGAGCCTGCGCGCGACGACGATGCCGACCTGGGATGACGTCGTCGAGATCGGCCTCCGCTTCCCGGAGGTCGAGGTCGGCACCTCGTTCGGCACGCCCGCGATGAAGGTCGGCGGCCGGGGGATGATCTGCCGGCTGCGGACGAACCCGGACGCGCTCGTGATGCGCGTCATCGACGTCGCCGACGCGGAGGCGCTGCTGAAGGGCCGGCCGGACGTGTACTTCTCCACGCCGCACTACGACGGCTGGCCCTACGTGCTGGTCCGGCTCGACGTCGTCGACCCCGTCGAGCTGTCGGAGCTGATCGAGGACGCCTGGCGGCTGCGCGCACCGAAGCGCGCGATCAAGGCGTACGAGTCGGAGCAGAACTAGAGTCTCGGCACATCGATCGAGGGGGTTGCAGATGGCTCGCACGCCGCAGGAGGTCTTCGCCCACCACGCCGAGGTGCTGATCGCCGGCGATCTCGAGGGGATCGTCAGCGACTACGCCGACGACGCGGTCTTCATCACGCCCGGTGGGGTCAGCCGCGGCAAGGACGGCGTGCGCGAGAGCTTCACGAAGCTGCTCGAGGACGTGCCGTCGGCGAAGTGGGACGTGCCGACGCAGATCTTCGAGGGCGACCTGCTGTTCATCGAGTGGAGCGCGGACGCGGAGAAGACGCGCGTCGAGGACGGGATCGACACCTTCATCTTCCGCGACGGGGAGATCGTCGCGCAGACGGTCCGCTACACGCTGCAGCAGAAGTAGCTCAGCGCGCCACGGCCGCGCCCTCGAGCATCGCCCCGGCCACGACCTCGAGGGCGCGCGACCACGCGCGCTGGTGCTCGGGGCGCCACGCGTCGCCCGCCACGCGGGACATAGGACGTAAGAGGGTGCGGGCCTATTCCACAGGACGTGACGTATCAGGACGGAGCCCGGTGCCCTCATTGTGGGCGTGAGCACCGAGCCCTTCGCCGTCACCGCACCACGCAACGTGATCCGCATGCCGCGCTACGCGACCGCGCGCGAGATCGTCCTGATGGCGATCGTCGCGGGCGCCCTCGGGCTGCTCCTGGTCGCGACGCTGATCGCGATCTTCCCCGCGGCCAAGGCGGCCACCGCCACCGCCGAGTCGGGCAAGCAGGCGGTGCCGCTGCTCTTCGGGCTCGTCAACCCGAAGCTCGACTCCGACGCGACGCTCCTGCTGCTCGTCACGCTGGCGAGCGCGGTCGGAAGCTTCGTGCACATCGCCACGTCGTTCGCGAACCACGTCGGCCGCAACCGCTTCGAGACGAGCTGGGTCGTGTGGTACGCGCTTCGCTGCCCGATCGGCGCCGCGCTCGCGACGGTCTTCTACTTCGTCGTGCGCGCGGGCTTCTTCAGCGGCGACGCGCCGAACTCCGCCGTCAACGCGTACGGCATCGCCGCCGTGGCCGGCTTCGTCGGTCTGTTCTCGCGCCAGGCCACCGACAAGCTGCGCGAGCTCTTCGACACGCTCTTCAAGACCGACGGCGCCGAGGAGGAGGTCGACCCCGTGCTCGGCTCGGTGACCCCCAACCCGGTGGCCGTCGACGGCCAGCCGGTGCGGCTCACGCTGATCGGGGCCGGCTTCATGCGGCTCTCCGAGGTGCGCGTCGACGGCCGCGCCCTGCCGCCGGCGTCCGTCGGCCCGGCGCAGATCGTCGTCGACGTGCCGGCGGCCGATCTCCGCGGGAAGCCGTCCGTCGAGGTCTGCGTCGTCAACCCGGGCCCGAACTCATCATCCGATCCCGTCGTCGTGACGGTGGAGGAGGCGGGCTGAGATGGACGATCACTACTGGCTGGTCGCCAACCGGCTGCTCGAAGGCCGTGTCGTCCCGTTCCTCGGAGCGGGGGCGAACCTGTGCGGCCGCCCCCACGACAGCGAGTGGGCGGTCGGGCGGCGGTTCCTGCCCAGCGGCGCCGAGCTGGCCGCATATCTCGCCGACCTGAGCCGCTATCCCGAGGAGGCCGAGGCGGACCTGCTGCGGGTGTCCCAGTACGTGGACGCCGTGCTCGGTGAGCGGGCGCTCTACGAATACCTGCGCACGGCGTTCAACGCCGACTACCCGCCGAACGCGCTGCACCGCCTGCTGGTCGACGTGGCCGTGCGGTTGCGCGAGCGCGGCCGTCCCGGGCTGCTCGTCCTGACCACGAACTACGACGACGCGCTCGAGCGGGCGTTCGAGGAGGCGAACGAGCCGTACCAGGTGCTCTGGTACGACGCCAAGCGCGGCTCCGGGCACTTCATGCACCGCGCCAACGGGAAGGTCTCGCCGATCCGCAAGCCCAACGAGACGCTGACGGGTGACCGTGCGCTGATCCTCAAGCTCCACGGCGCCGTCGATCGCACGGATCCGGACGTCGACAGCTACGTCATCACGGAGGACGACTACATCGACTACGAGGAGCGCATCCCGGTCAACATCCGCGCCCGCATGGCGGACAGCCACTTCCTGTTCCTGGGCTACTCGCTGCGCGACTGGAACCTGCGCGTGATCCTCAGCCGGATCTGGGACGGCCGCCGGCTCGCCTCCCAGTCGTGGGCGGTACAGCGCGAGAGCGGCCGGCTCAGCGCGATCGAGAAGAAGCTCTGGCAGAGCCGCGGCGACGTCGAGCTGCTGTACGTCGAGCTCGACGAGTACGTCGCCAACCTCCGCGCCGAGCTGCCGGCTCAGATCCGGGCCGCCGCATGAGCGCGCGCGTCGACCCGTTCGTCGGGCTCGCTCCGTACGGCGAGCAGGACGCCGAATGGTTCTTCGGCCGCGAGCGCGAGGTCGAGCTGATCGTGGCCAACCTGCGGGCGGCGCGCCTCACGCTGCTCTACGGCGGCAGCGGCGTCGGCAAGAGCTCGGTGCTGCTGGCCGGCGTCATGCAGCGGCTCCGGCGCATCCAGGACGTCGACCGCGAGGACGCGCGGGCCCTCGGCGCGCGGCGCGCCGTGGCGCTCGCGGAGCGCCCGGGCCTCGCCGTCGTGATGTTCCGCGACTGGCGGGAGGCGCCGCTGCCGCGGCTGGCCGCGGCGATCCACGCAGCCGTCGTCGAGGCCACCGGCAACGAGGATCTCGTGGCATGGGACGGCGAGGAGCCGTTCGGCGACCGCCTGCGCGAACAGGCGCGCCAGGTGCGCACGGTGCTCGTCGTCCTCGACCAGTTCGAGGAGTACTTCATGTACCACCCGAACGAGGACGGGGCGGGAACGCTCGCCGGCGAGCTGCCGGAGCTGCTCGACGACGTGGATCTGCGCGTGAACTTCCTGCTCGGGCTGCGCGAGGACGCGCTCTCCCGGCTCGACCGCTTCAAGGGCCGCATCCCGGACCTGTTCGGCAACTACCTGCGGCTGCGCTACCTCGAGCGCGACGCCGCGCGCGAGGCGATCGAGAAGCCGGTCGAGCACTACAACGAGACGGTTCGCGCGGGGAGGCCTCCGGTGAAGGTCGAGCCCGCGCTCGTCGAGGCCGTGCTCGACGGCGTGCGCGCCGGCCGCCTCGCCCTCCACGCGTCCGCCGACCAGACGCTGCCCGCGCCGGCGAGCACGCGCGTCGAGACGCCCTACCTCCAGCTCGTGATGCGCGAGCTCTGGGCGGCCGGCACCGCCGGCGGCGCGCACGAGGTGACCGTTCAGACGCTCGAGCGGCTCGAAGGCGCGGCGAAGATCGTCTCCAACCACCTCGGCAAGGCGATGGCGCAGCTCTCGCAGGAGGATCAAGCCGTCGCCGCCGACGTGTTCGGCTTCCTCGTCACCCCGTCGCGGACCAAGATCGCCCACACCGCCGAGGACCTTGCCGTCTGGGCCGACCGGCCGCCGGAGCAGGTGGAGCGCGTTCTCCGCCATCTCGCGGCGTCCGACCGCTGGGTCCTGCGCGCCGTGCCGCCCACTTCGGAGGACGACCAGGAGCGCTACGAGCTCTACCACGACGTGCTCGCCGACGCCGTCCATGACTGGTCCAGCCGCAACCAGGAGCGCCGGCGGCTGGTCGAGACGCGTCGCAACCGCCTGCGCCGCTGGCGTCGCCGCGGCGTGTTCGGACTCGCGTGGGTGGCCTGCGCGGCGGTGGCGATCGCGATCGTTCAGCGCATCGCAGGCGACGAGGCCGAGCGCAGCCGGGCTGCGACCGCCAGGCAGCTCGCGGAGTCGTCGCGAGCGTCGCTCGACACGGACCCGGAACGGAGCGTCCTGCTCGGGCTGGAGGCCTTCGATCGCGCCCCGTCGTCCCAAGCCGCGGTGGCGGCACTGCGGGACGCGGTCATGGACTCGCGCCTCAGGGCCGCGTACCCCGGGAAGTGCCGGGACGGATGTGGCGCGCTCGATCCGGACGGCAAGCCCAGGTCGGCGGCCCTGGCCCTGCCCGTCGGGCGGTCTGCCGACGTCTACGACCCCTTCTACGGCCTCGAGACGCCGGTCGGCGACGACCGCTCGATGTCCGTCTCGCCGAACGGCAGGACGATCGCGATCGTCCGGCGCGGAGGCGTGAGGCTGTGGAATCCCGCCACCGGACTGGTCCGGGACGTGGCCGGCGCAAGCCGGGTCACCCGGGTCGCCTTCGCCGGCGTCCACGGTCGGCTCCTGCTCACGACGCGCGACGACAAAGTCCTGGTGGCGGACACGCGCGCCGCCTCCAGCGCCGAGCCGATCGCCGACAACGCCCGGCTGGTCGCCACGTCGACGGGCGGACGCTACGTGGCCACGGTCCACGGTTCGGGACACGTCCGCGTGCGCGACCTGCGGACCGGAGAGCGCACGAGCCTTCATCCGGCGATGAGGGTCACCAGCCTGGTCTTCAACCCGACGGACGCCGGCGAGCTCGCGGTCGGCGTGTACCGCCCGGCGCCGCAGGACCGCGGCCAGGGTGTCAGCCTGCTGCGCTGGCGTTCGGGCGAACGACGCTACATCGCCGCGAAGGCGCGCTTCATCGGCCCCTCCGAGGCCGAGTTCCGCCGCGACGGTCGCCGGCTGCTCGTGACGGCCCCGGGCGATCGCACGCGGGTCTACGACGCCGCCGGCCTCGACGAGGTGCGGGGCGGCGCGAAGCAGCTCGAGGCGGACGCACGCTGGCTCGGGCAGCGGCTGATGAGCGTCACGGGCAACGTCGTGAACGTCCGGCGGGCAGGCTGGACCACGGCGCTCGGTGGACATCAGGATCCCGTCCGCGACGTCGCGGTCGGCCCCGACGGCTCGAAGATCGCCACCGGCGGCGACGACGGCACCGCGCGCATCTGGGATGCCGAGATGGGCAACCAGCTGCTGCAGCTTCGCGTCGCCGCCGACGAAGCGGTCACCCAGGTCGACTTCACGCCGAGTGGCGAGTTCCTCGTGACCGCGACCGAAGGCGGCGCGGTGCGGCTCTGGAACGTGGCGATGGGCTCGCCGCTGGCGGGCGCGATGCCGGCGGACGCGCACTTCGGCGAGGAACGAGTCGGTCGTCGGCCTGGACAGGCGCGGCCAGATCATGACCTGGAGCGCGTTCGACGGTCACCGCCTGCGCAAGGGCCGGCAGCTCGGCCTCTCCTTCCCCTGGTACGGCCACATCGCGCCGGAGGCGGGCAAGGTCGCGTACGTGGACTTCCGCGGCCGCGACACGCTCGTGATCCAGTCGATCACGAGCCGCGAGAAGCCGCAGCGGTTCGCTTCGAAGCCGTTCGCGCTCTCTGCCGACGGCTCGAGCCTGCTCCTGCTCGGCGCCCGGCCGAGGGTCGTGGATCTGGCCGGCGACGAAGAGCCCGTGCAGCTCGGGGACAAGCTCCCGGCCAGGGCGTTCGAGGGCGCGATCAGCGCCGATGGCCGCAAGGCGCTCGTCGCCGGACGGCGGCCCGCCGTGTTCGACGTGGCGAGCCCGGAGCTGCCGGTGCCGCTCGACGGCGCACGCCGGAGCGGGTCGCTCAGCGGGGCGTTCGCTCCGGACGGCGCGCAGCAGCTCGTCACCACCGGCGCGGACGCCGTCGTGTGGGACACCGAGACGGGGAAGCGGGTGCGGAGGCTGAAGGGCCATCGCGGGCCCGTGACCAGCGTGGCCTACAGCCCTGACGGCAAGTGGATCGTCACCGGCGGCCTGGACCGCACGGTCAGGCTCTGGGACAGCGAGACCGGGCGCGCGTCCGGGGTGGTCCGCGGCTTCCCCGATCGCATCGAGAAGGCCGAGCTCGACCCGACCAGCCGCTACCTGCTGGTCGTGCCCTGGTTCGACGTTCCTCAGGTGCTGAGCTGCACCGCCTGCCTCGATGCGAGCGAGCTCGCGCAGACGGCGCGCAGCTTCGTGACCCGGGAGCTGACCGCCGAGGAGCGCAGGGAAGCGGGCTTGAGTCCCTGACGAGCGCGGTCGGCGCGATGCGCGGTTATCCGCATGACACAGGCCGGGTAGGCACACTTCCCACATGGCCATCGCCGCCTCCGAAGACCTCGAGCGACTCGTCCACCGCGAGCACGCGAATCCCCACGGCGTCCTCGGCGCCCACCCGACCAAGGGCGGAGCCGTCGTGCGCGCGTTCCGGCCGGCGGCCGCGAGCGTCAAAGTCGTCACCGCCGACGGCGAGACCGCCGAGCTCGAGCAGGTCCACCCCGGCGGGATCTTCGAGGGCGTCGTCGACGGCGCCGAGCTGCCGCTGAGCTACCAGCTCGAGGTCGGCTACGGCGACGCCGGCACGATCACGATCGACGATCCGTACCGCTTCATGCCCACCATCGGCGAGCTCGACCAGCACCTCCTCGGCGAGGGACGCCACGAGGAGATGTGGACCAGGCTCGGCGCGCACGTCCAGGAGATGGACGGCGTGCGCGGGACGGCGTTCGCGGTCTGGGCGCCTTCGGGCCGCGCCGTGTCCGTGGTCGGCGACTTCAACTTCTGGGACGGCCGCGTGCACCCGATGCGCGCGCTCGGGGCGTCCGGGATCTGGGAGCTCTTCCTGCCCGGCATCGAGGCCGGCTCGCACTACAAGTACGAGATCCTCGCGCCGGACGGCGAGATCCGCCTGAAGGCCGACCCTGTGGCCTTCGCCACCGAGGTGCCGCCCAAGACCGCCTCGGTCGTGCACGAGTCGACGCACGACTGGGCCGACGAGAAGTGGCTCGCGGAGCGGGCCAGGTCCGAGCCGCTCGAGGGCCCGATCTCGATCTACGAGGTCCACCTCGGGTCGTGGCGGCTGAACCCGATGGAGGGCAACCGCTCGCTGACCTACCTCGAGCTGGCCGACGAGCTCTCCGCCTACGCGCTCGACATGGGCTTCACGCACATCGAGCTGCTGCCGGTGATGGCGCATCCGTTCAGCGGCTCCTGGGGCTACCAGGTGACGGGCTACTTCGCGCCCACGCCGCGCTACGGCTCGCCCGACGACTTCAAGGCCTTCGTCGACCGCCTGCACCAGAACGGGCTCGGCGTGATCCTCGACTGGGTCCCCGCGCACTTCCCGCGCGACGACTTCGCGCTCGCGCGCTTCGACGGCACGGCGCTCTACGAGCACGACGACCCGCGTCGCGGCGCCCACCCCGACTGGGGCACGCTGGTCTTCAACTACGGCCGCCACGAGGTCCGCAACTTCCTCGTCGCCAACGCGCTCTACTGGCTGCGCGAGTACCACGCCGACGGTATCCGCGTCGACGCGGTCGCCTCGATGCTCTACCTCGACTACTCGCGCGAGGAGGGGCAGTGGGTCCCGAACCAGTACGGCGGCAACGAGGACCTCGACGCCGTGCAGTTCCTGAAGGAGTTCAACGAGGTCGTGCACGGGCGCGAGCCCGGGACCATCTCGGCGGCCGAGGAGTCGACCGCCTGGCCGGGCGTCTCACGACCCACCTACCTGGGCGGGCTGGGCTTCGGCTTCAAGTGGAACATGGGCTGGATGCACGACACGCTGGCCTACTTCCAGCAGGACCCCGTGTACCGCCGCTGGCACCACCACGAGCTGACCTTCAGCCTCGTCTACGCGTTCACCGAGAACTTCATCCTGCCGCTCAGCCACGACGAGGTCGTGCACGGCAAGGGCTCGCTGCTGTCCAAGATGCCGGGCGACAAGTGGCAGAAGATGGCCAACCTGCGCTCGCTCTACGCGTTCATGTGGGCGCACCCGGGCAAGAAGCTGCTGTTCATGGGCTGCGAGTTCGCCCAGGAGACCGAGTGGAGCGAGGAGCGCTCGCTCGACTGGCACCTGCTCGAGGATCCGCAGCACCGCGGCATGCAGTCGCTCGTGCGCGACCTCAACCACGCCTACAAGGACGAGCCGGCGCTGTGGGAGCTCGACTCCGACCACACGGGCTTCTGGTGGATCGAGGCCAACGACGCCGACTCGAACGTGTTCGCCTTCGCCCGCAAGTCGGCCGACGACGAGCGCGTGATCGTCTTCGTGGCCAACCTGTCGCCGATCCCCCGCGAGGGCTACCGCCTCGGGCTGCCGCGCTCGGGCCGCTGGCGCGAGCTGGTCAACACCGACTCCGGCTTCTACGGCGGCTCGGACGTCGGCAACCTCGGCGGCATCGAGGCCGGCCCGATCGCCTGGCAGAGCCAGCCGTTCTCGGCCGAGGTCACGCTGCCGCCGCTCGGGACGCTGTGGCTGGTCCCCGACAACGCCGGTTGAGCACGATCAAGACGTTCGGCTCCGTCGACGAGCGGAGCCTGAAGCAGCTCCAGCGGTGCATGAGCGCCGGCGACGCCGAGTTCGGCGTGCTGTGCGCGGACCACCACGTCGGCTACTCGCAGCCGATCGGCGGTGGCATCGCGTACGAGGGCCACGTGTCGCCGTCCGGCGTCGGCTACGACATCGGCTGCGGCAACAAGGCCGTCCGCACGGACCTGACGCGGGCCGATCTCGACGTGCTCGGCGGAGTCGAGCCGATCATGCGCGAGATCGTCAGCCGGATCTCCTTCGGCATGGGCGTGCCGGCCCAGGAGCGGGCCGACCATCCGGTGCTGGAGAAGATCTTCAAGGCCGACTTCCACCCGCAGCGCAAGCTCGTACAGCTCGCGCAGTCGCAGCTCGGCACGGTCGGCTCGGGCAACCACTACGTCAACCTGATGGAGGACGAGGAGGGCCGGGTCTGGGTCGGAGTCCACTTCGGCTCGCGCGGCTTCGGCCACAAGACGGCCTCGGGCTTCCTGGCGCTCGCCGAGGGCAAGCGCTTCGACGAGCGGGGGACCGAGGGCGAGATGGACTCGCCGCCGGTGCTCTTCGAGGTCGGCTCCGAGCTGGGCGACGCCTACGTCTCCGCGATGGAGCTGGCGGGCGAGTACGCCTACGCCGGCCGCGACATCGTAGTCGCCAAGGTGCTCGAGATCCTCGGCGCCGAGTCGGTTCACGAGGTGCACAACCACCACAACTTCGCGTGGCGCGAGGAGCACTTCGGCCGCACCTACTGGGTCATCCGGAAGGGCTGCACGCCGGCCCGACCGGGCCAGGAGGGCTTCGTCGGCGGCTCGATGGGCGACGAGTCGGTGATCCTCGAGGGCGTCGAGTCGGACGACAACGAGCAGGCGCTGTTCTCGACCGTGCACGGCGCCGGCCGCGTGATGAGCCGCACGCAGGCCGCGGGCCGGATCCGCAAGCGCAAGCGCTGGGCGTGCCGGAACCGCGACTGCGACCGCGTGTTCGACATCGACGGCATCAGCGCGAAGTACGGCGCCCCGAAGAAGGGCGTCTGCCCGGACCATCCGGACGCGGGCGTCAAGAAGGTGTGGATCGAGGAGCAGGTCAAGCCGGGCGTCGTCGACTGGCCGGCCGTGCAGGCGCGCCTGCGCGAGCAGGGCATCGTGCTGTTCGGCGGCGGCGCGGACGAGGCGCCGGAGGTGTACAAGCGCCTGCCGGACGTGCTCGCCGCGCACGGCGAGACGATCCGCGTCAAGCACACGCTCCGGCCGCTCGGCGTCGCGATGGCCGGCCGGGACGTCTACGACCCGTACAAGGACTGAGCGCTAGCTGTAGTTCCTGAGCACGTTGCTTCTCCGGCGGCCGTGCCCGACGTGCGAACGTCAACGGCGGCTGGGGAGGGAGGCTGGGGAGCCGGCCGCGCGGCAAGCATCCTGCCTAGGTTGAACGGACTCCGGGATGTGCCGACAGGTGCAGCTCATTTGGGCTCCGTTTTGTGGGCACCGTAGACGAGGTCGGCGGGGCGGCGGCCTTGGGTGATGCGTCCGTGGTGTTCGCGGTCGAAGTTGTACTCGTGCAGGTAGTGGGCCAGGTCGCGGCGCAGGCCGCTGACATGGACTCGCAAGTAGCGCGCGAAGGCGGGTCGCCAGCACTCTTCGAGGATCGTGCGATGGAGGCGTTCGACATGTCCGTTGGTCTGTGGGCGCCCTGAGCGGATCCGGGTGTGGCGTGTGCCGTCGGGCAGTCGCGAGGCGAAGGCGTGGCGGCCGAACTCGTTGCCGTTGTCAGAGAGCACGCGTTCCAGGCGCCAGCCGGCGCCCTGGAGCTCCCGAGCGACTCGGTGGGCCAGCGCGGAGGTGTGCTCGACGGTCGGTCCGGCCGGCGGGCAGACGACCAGATCGGCCCAGGCGTAGCTGCTGTAGGTGTCGATCGCGGTGATCTGCCAGACCGGGCCCTTGCTGCCGTGCAGGCGCCCGACGAAAAAGCAGTCGATGCCGACCAGCTCGCCTGGCCGCGTGGTGTGGATATGCGGCTCTGGCGGCGGTTCGCGCGGCGGCTCGTAGGGTGCGCGGTAGCCGGCGACCAGGGCCAGGCGCTTAGCGCGCGTGTTGAGCCCGTGCCGGACCAGCGTCTTGTAGACGCCGTTGGGGCTGACGGTCAGCCCGCCCCATTCCGGGCGCGCCAATCGGGACGCGATCCGCCGCGGACCGTGCCCGGGATGCCCAAGCGCGAACGCGACGACCCGCTGCTCGACCAGCACCGAGAGCTGGTTAGGCATCCGCGGCCGGCGCCGCTCGCGCGGGCGCAACATCTCCAACCCCTGACGGTCGACCTGCGCCTTCCAGCGGTAGTAGGTCGAGCGATGCACACCCATCAAACGACACGCCTGGCTGACCCCGCGCTCGGCCGCAAGCGCGAACAGCTGCAGGCGATAGCCGAACAGCACGTCATCCTGCGTCATGCGGCTGGGCTCCATTCACTTGCCGGTGAAGAAGCCACCATGAGCCGCACAGCGGACGGCCCCGGGAACTCTCGGGGTCGTCCCGTCTGTAGACGATCACACTCCCAACAAGAAAATCTGTCGGGAGAACATGGAGTCAGCTCAGCCTAGGTGGGGTCCTGGCCCACTAGAACAGGACACTGTCCTGCCTAGGGGTCGAAATACGACCCTTAGGCAGGATTCGATGAAGGAAAGCGGCCGCGCCGGCATCCCCGCTGCCCTACCCAGCCGCAGTTCGCCGGCTGAACAACCTGCTCGGTATTTACAGCTAGCCGCGCTTCTTCTTGCGCGGCCGCGTCTTCACGACGACCGAGCGGGTCCAGTCGCGCACGAACGAGCCGGGGTCGGGCGTGGCGATCACACGGAACCGCCGGGCGGTCCGCTTCAGCCGCTGGACGACGAACCGGTAGCTGGAGCGGACCTCGTCGGCCGGGGCCAGCGCCGCGGTGCGCACGCGCCTCCAGCCGATGCCGGGCCGGTAGAGCTGGAGCACGACCGTGCCGGTGACGGCGGGCAGGACCGAGCCCTCGAGGCTCGCCCGCTTGCGGGCGAAGTGGCGGACGCGGAGGCCGGCGTTCACGCGGCTGTTGGCGGTGACCACCGGGCTCGTGGCGACCACCTGCGTGCTCGTCACCACGCGGTAGCGCGTGGTCGTATACAGCTGCGGGATCGTGAACAGGTAGCCGCCGTCCTGGCCGGTACGGGCGGTGCCGTACTTCACGAACCCCTGGTCCTGCGGCCGCTGCTGCTGGAGCTCGACGGTCATGCCGGACACGCCGGCGCCGCTGACGCGGCCGCCGAGCCGCAGGTCGCCGCCATACGGGACAGTCTTGCGCGAGAGGCCGAGGCTGACGGCGCTCGGCTTGCGCGCGGTGCGGAAGGAGCGGTCGGCGCCGCGGGTGGTCCCGGCGGCGTTGGTCGCGACGGTCCGCCAGTGGTAGCGCGTGTAGGGCCGCAGATCCTCGAGCTTGACGGCGACCGAGCCGGTGCCGGTGCCCGGGACCTGGGAGAGCGTGGTCTCGCTGCCGTAGCTCGTCGTGGTGCCGTACTCGATGCGGTAGGACGTCGTGCTGCCCTTGGTGTCGATCGAGGCGGTGGCGGTCGCCGAATCCGGCGCGATGTCGCGCGCCCGCTGGTCGGACACGCCGGGCGGCTGCGGATTGGGTGCGGTGGTGAACGTGCGGTCCGCGCCGCCCACGATTTGGTAGTGGTACGTCGTCTCGGCTGTCAGCCCTGAGACGTCGACCTGGACCGATCCAGCGCTCGTCGCGGTTCCCGACGCTGTCAGCCCGTACTGGCTCGTGGTGCCGTATTCGAAGGTGAACGGCCCGGCGGCGTCGACCGTGCCGGTCAGAGTGGCGGTCGTGGCCGTGACGTTCGTGGCGGGGCCGGTGACCGGCGCCGCGACGGCCGCCGTCGCGAGCAGGGTGGCGAGGAACATCTGCATGGCTTGGCTTGAACACGGTTCTACACGGGAAGATGCGGTCCTCGTGCCTGTCAGCGAGCTGTCATTCGAGCGCCGCCTCGGCGCCTTCCCCCTCGGCGACGGCCGTGCCGAGTTCCGCGTCTGGGCTCCGAACGCCGCATCGATCAGCCTGCGGGTGGACGGGCGCGAGCACTCGCTCGAGGACGCCGGCCATGGCGTGTACGAGGCGACGGTGGAGACGGGCGCGGACTACACGTACCTGGTCGACGGCGCCGAGCTGCCCGACCCCTGCAGCCGCTGGCAGCCGGAAGGCCTGCGCGGGCCCTCGCGGCTGCTCGACACCGCCGCCTTCGAGTGGACCGACCAGGGCTGGGCGCCGCCCGGCATCGACGACCTGGTGGTCTACGAGCTGCACGTCGGCACCTTCACTCCCGAAGGGACGTTCGAAGCCGCCATCCCGCATCTGCGCGGCCTGCGCGAGCTCGGGGTGACGGCGATCGAGCTGATGCCGGTGGCCGAGTTCCCCGGCCGCCACGGCTGGGGCTACGACGGCGTCTACCTGTCGGCCGCGCAGTCCTCCTACGGCGGTCCGCACGGCCTGCAGCGCCTCATAGACGCCGCGCACGCCGCGGGCCTCGCCGTGCTGCTCGACGTCGTCTACAACCACGTCGGGGCCTCCGGCACCACGGCGCTGAAGGCGTTCGGCCCCTACTTCACCTCGCACTACGAGACGCCGTGGGGCGAGGCGATCAACTACGACGACGAGCACTCCGACGCCGTCCGCGAGTGGGCGCTGCAATCAGCCGAGCAGTGGGTGCGCGACTTCCACGTCGACGGGCTGCGGCTCGACGCCGTGCACACGATCAAGGACTCCAACCCCGAGCACCTCGTCGCCGCCGTCGTGCGCCGCACCGCACCGGCCTTCGTGATCGCCGAATCCGGTCTGAACGACCCGATGGTGATGCGCGACGTCATGCGCGGCGGCTGGGGCTGCGACGCCGCCTGGGCCGACGACTTCCACCACGCCCTGCGCACGCTGCTGACCGGCGACCGCGAGGGCTACTACGCCGAGTTCGGCGAGCTCGCCGACCTGGCCAAGGCCTTCCACCGGCCGCACGTCCACGACGGCACGTACTCGAGCTTCCGACACCGCCGCTTCGGCGCCCGCGCCGACGACGTCCCGCCCGAGCGCTTCGTCGTCTTCGCCGCCAACCACGACCAGGTCGGCAACCGCGCCGATGGCGACCGCCTGCCGGTGGAGGTCCGCGCCCTGGCCGCGCTGGTCACCCTCCTCAGCCCGTTCACGCCGATGATCTTCCAGGGCGACGAGTACGGCGAGACGGCGCCCTTCCAGTTCTTCTCCGACCACATCGACGAGGACATCGCCACCGCCACCCGCGAGGGCCGCCGGCGCGAGTTCGCCGCCTTCGCCGAGTTCCGCGGCCGCGAGGTCCCCGACCCGCAGGATCCGGCCACCTTCGAGGCCTCCAAGCTCACGCGCACGGGCGAGCCGGACGGCCTGCTCGACCTCTATGCGGAGCTGCTGCGGGTGCGGCGCGAGCTGCCGCCGGGCGACGCCGACGCGATCGACTTCGACGAGCACGCCGGCTGGCTGCGGGTGCGGCGCGGGCCGTTCGTGGTGGTCGCCAGCTTCTCGCGCCGCCCGTCCCACGTCCCGCTGGAGGAGACGGCCGAACCGGTCGTCGCCGCCGGCCACGTCACTCTGGAACCCGGATATGTGGTGCTCACCCCACTGTCGGGCGCCCTCCTGCGGATAACGTGACTGCGGTGAGAGACGTCTGGCCGGGCAGGCCGTTCCCCCTGGGCGCGACCTGGGACGGGAACGGCACCAACTTCTCCCTGTTCTCCGAGAACGCGGAGCGGGTCGAGCTGTGCCTGTTCGCCGACGACGACACCGAGGAGTGCGTCGAGCTCACCGAGCGCACGGCGTTCAACTGGCACGTCTACATGCCCGGCGTCGGCCCCGGCCAGCGCTACGGCTACCGCGTCCACGGCCCTTACGACCCGCGCGCCGGCCATCGCTTCAACCCGAACAAGCTGCTGATCGACCCGTACGCCAAGTCGATCGAGGGCAAGGTCCGCTGGAACCGCGGCAACGTTCTGCCCTACGTCCCGGACCCCGACGCCGGCGACGACGCCGACCTCGAGCGCGACGACGAGGACTCGGCGCCCGCCATCCCCAAGTCGGTGGTGGTCGACGACCGCTTCGACTGGGAGGACGACCGGCCGCCGGACACCCCGATGGACAAGACGGTGATCTACGAGACGCACGTCAAGGGGTTCACCATGCGGCACCCCGGCGTGCGCGAGGACCTGCGCGGCACCTACGCCGGCCTGGCCTCCGAGGCCGCGGTCGAGCACTTCCAGTCGCTCGGCGTGACCGCGGTCGAGCTGCTGCCGATCCACCACATCGCCGACGAGTCCTTCCTGGCCGACCGCGGGCTCACCAACTACTGGGGCTACTCCACCATCGGCTACCTGGCGCCGCACTCGGGCTACGCGGCGACGGGCATCCGCGGCCAGGAGGTGCGCGAGTTCAAGGGCATGGTCAAGGCCCTGCACCGGGCGGGCATCGAAGTGATCCTCGACGTCGTCTACAACCACACGGCCGAGGGCAACCACCTGGGCCCGATGCTGTCCTTCAAGGGCGTCGACAACCGGAGCTACTACCGGCTCATGCCCGACGACCCGCACTTCTACATGGACTTCACTGGCACGGGGAACTCGCTCAACCCGGTCCATCCGAGCGTGCTGCGGCTGATCATGGACTCGCTGCGCTACTGGGTGGACGAGTGCCACGTCGACGGCTTCCGGTTCGACCTCGCCAGCGCCCTCGCGCGCGAGTTCTACGACGTCGACCGCCTCGCCAGCTTCTTCGACGTCATCCACCAGGACCCGATCCTGTCCCAGGTGAAGCTGATCGCCGAGCCGTGGGACGTCGGCCCGGGCGGCTACCAGGTCGGCAACTTCCCCGTCCTGTGGTCGGAGTGGAACGGCATCTACCGCGACACGATGCGCGACTTCTGGCGTGGGCAGGCGGGCGTGAACGAGTTCGCGTCGCGCTTCACCGGCTCCAGCGACCTCTATGAGGACGACGGCCGCCACCCGTTCGCGTCGGTCAACTTCGTCACCTCCCACGACGGCTTCACGCTCAACGACCTCGTCAGCTACAACGACAAGCACAACGAGGCCAACCTCGAGAACAACCAGGACGGGACGAACGACAACCGCTCGTGGAACATGGGCGTCGAGGGGCCGACCGACGACCCCGCCATCGTGGCCGCCCGCGAGCGCCAGCGCCGCAACTTCCTCGCCACGCTGGTGCTCTCCCAGGGCACGCCGATGCTGCTCGGCGGCGACGAGATGGGCCGCACGCAGGGCGGCAACAACAACGCCTGGTGCCAGGACAACGAGATCTCCTGGTTCGACTGGGAGGTCGACGAGTCCGGCGAGCGGCTGCTCGACTTCACGCGCCGGCTGATCGCGCTCCGGCACGAGCATCCCGTCTTCCGGCGCCGCCAGTTCCTGCACGGCACCCAGGAGAAGGACTCCGGGCTGCCCGACGCCTGGTGGTTCCGGACCGACGGCCGCCGCATGACCAAGCGCGACTGGGACGAGTCGCACGTGGTCGGCATGTTCCTCAACGGCGACGAGATCGCCGCGCCCGACGAGCAGGGCGAGCCCGTGGTCGACGACTCGTTCCTGCTGCTCTTCAACGGCAGCCACGAGGACGTCGAGTTCAAGCTGCCGCCGACCCGCTTCGGGCGCCGCTGGACCGTCGAGCTGCGCACCGACGACCCGGACGCCGAGCCGGGCGCGGCGCAGGCGAGCGCCGGCGAGCTCCTGGGCCTTCCGCACCTCTCGCTGATGGTGCTCAAGCGCGAGAACTGATGTTCCGCGCCACGTACCGCCTCCAGCTCGGGCCCGGGTTCGGCTTCGCGCAGGCGCGCGAGCTGGTGCCCTACCTGCACGATCTCGGCGTCAGCCATCTCTACCTGCCGCCGTCCTTCCAGGCGCGGCAGGGCTCCGAGCACGGCTACGACGTGATCGACCCGACGCGCTTCTCGGAGGAGCTGGGCGGCGAGCGCGAGTTCGACGAGCTGGCTGCCGCGGCCAAGCGCGCCGGGCTCGGGCTGATCCTCGACATCGTGCCGAACCACATGGCGGTCGACGACGGCAACCGCTACTGGGCCGACCCCGCGCTGCGCTCGCGGTTCTTCGACATCGACGAGGCGACCGGCCGGCACCGCCGCTTCTTCGACATCGACCACCTTGCCGCCGTCCGGCAGGAGGACGAGCACGTCTTCGAGGAGACGCACAAGCTGGCGCTGCGGCTGGCGCGCGAGGGGACGGTCGACGGGCTGCGCGTCGACCATCCCGACGGGCTGGCCGACCCGGCCGGCTACCTGCGGCGCCTGCGCGACGGCGGCGCCAGCCACGTGTGGGTGGAGAAGATCCTCGCCCCCGGCGAGCGGCTGCGCGGCTGGGCGGTCGAGGGGACGGTCGGCTACGAGTTCCTCAACGACGTCGCCGCGCTGTTCGTCGACCCGGCCGGCGAGGCGCCGCTGACCGAACTGTGGGTCGAGCTGGCGCGCGACGACCGGCCGTTCGGCGAGGTCGCCTTCGAGGCCAAGCTCGAGCAGGTGCGCGGCCCGTTCGCGCCCGAGGTGGACCGCCTGCGGCGCGAGGCGCCGCGCGAGGTCGGCGGGCTCGAGCGCACGCTCGCCTCGCTGCCCGTCTACCGCACCTACGCCGAGCCGTGGTCGGGCCGCGTGGAGGACGCCGACCGCGAGGCGATCCGCGAGGCCGGGCTCCCGGAGTCGCTCCAGCGCGTCCTGCTGCTCGGCGAGCGCGGCTGGGACGCGTTCGTCACGCGCTTCCAGCAGACCACGCCGGCGATCACGGCGAAGGGCGTCGAGGACACGGCCTTCTACCGCTACGGGCGCCTGCTGGCCCTCAACGACGTCGGAGGCGACCCGAGCCGCTTCGGCATCTCGGTCGAGGCCTTCCACCGCGCGAACCTGGAGCGGCCTCCGGGCAACCTGCTGATCACGCAGACGCACGACACCAAGCGCTCAGGTGACGTGCGCGCGCGGATCGGGGCGCTCGCCGGCATGGCGGAGGAGTGGACGGCGCGCGTGCGGCGCTGGCTGGAGGCGACCTCGACGCTGCGAGGGCCGGACCCCGTCGAGCGCTACTTCATCTTCCAGACGCTGGTGGGAGCGTGGCCGATCGAGGTGGAGCGGCTCGAGGCCTACATCGAGAAGGCGCTGCGCGAGGCCAAGCGCAACACGAGCTGGGTCGAGCCCGACACGGCGTACGAGGACCGCGTGAAGGCCTTCTGCCGCGCGCTGTACGAGCATCGCCCGTTCCTGAGCGACTTCGAGCCGTTCGCCGCCGAGGTCGCGCGCGCCGGCGATCGTGCCGCGCTGGCGCAGCTCCTGCTCAAGCTCACCGTCCCGGGCGTGCCCGACATCTACCAGGGCGACGAGCTGCTCGCGCTCTCTCTGGTCGACCCCGACAATCGCCGCCGCGTCGACTGGGCGCGCCGCCGCGAGCTGCTCGCCGAGGTCCGCCGCGGCGCCGCTCCCACCGACGAGACGCGCAAGCTGTGGCTGATCGTGCGCGCCCTGACGCTGCGCTCCCACCGGCCCGACGCCTTCAGCGGCGGCTACACGCCCGTCGCCGCCGGCGACGACGCGATCGCGTTCCTGCGCGGCGACACCGTGCTCGCCGCCGCCGCCCTGCACGACGACCCGGCCGGGGCCGTCGACGTTCCCGCGGGAACGTGGCGCGACGCGCTGGGCGGCGGCGAGCGCCACATCGCCGGCGCCATGCCGGCCGCGGAGCTGCTCGGCGAGCACGGCGTCGCCCTGCTCGAGCGCGTTGACACGCAGTCGAACTGAGTACTAGGGTCGAAGCACGTCCCGACCGAGGGGGTGCACGGTGGTGTCCCACAGGTCCGTCGTACTCGTCGCTGCAGTGGGATGGGCAGTCTTGGCTGCGTCCCCGGCGCTGGCGGCGCCTCCTCCGAACGATGCTCGCGGGGCGGCTCAGCCGCTCGGCGCGCTGCCCGCGGACGTCCGCGGCACCACGGTCGAGGCCGGGCTGGAGGCCGACGAGCCCACGGCGTGCGCGCCCATGCGCGCCTCGGTCTGGTACGCCTTCGACGCCGGCGAGGAGCGATCGATCGTCGTCGCCCTCGACGCCGAGGGCGATCTCGACGCCGTGGTCGACGTCTTCCTGCGCGAGCGCTCGCAGATCACGCCGGTCGATTGCCGCCGCACCAACCGGCGCGGGGCGCTGACCTTCGAGCTCGACGCGGATGCCGGCTCGAGCTACCTCGTGCGCGTGGCCTCGCGCGCGAACTCGGTCGACGGCGCGTTCCGCCTGCGCGTCATCGAGCCCGAGCGCCCGGCCACCTTCCCGGGCGCCCGGCTGCCGCGCAAGGGCGTGAACACGTTCGTCGACCGCCTCGCGAACCCCGACGACGCGTGGTCGGTCCGGCTCGAGCGCGGGGTGGCCTACCGGGTCAACCTCGTCAGCTCCGGCGGCCGCTGCGCTCTCGTCGAGCTCCATCTGCCCGGCAACGGCGACATCGTGCGGCGCATGCGCTGCGACGCGCACACCGTCTTCGTGCCGGCCGACTCGGGCCTCCACACGCTGCACGTGCAGGCGCCGCGCGCCTCGCGCGACCGGATCCGCTACCGGCTGCGGGCGGGGAGGGCGGCGGCCGACGACATGGCGCCCGGGATCCGGCTGCCCAACGACCAGCGCGTCCGCGGCCGGCTCCAAGGATCGGAGCTCGACGCGGTCGACCTCTATCGCTTCTCCATCGCGACGCGCAGCACACTGCGGCTGACGCTCGGCACGGGCGCCGGCCTCGAGCTCCGGCTGCTGGACGAAGGGGGCGACCGCATCGCGTCGGGATTGGATCTCGAACGCCGGCTCGCGCCCGGCCGCTACTTCGTCGCCGTGCGGGCGCTCGACGGCGCCGGGGGCCGCTATGCGCTCCGCCGCCTCGCGCGCGTGATCACCCGCTCGCAGATGCGCGTCGACGGCGGCTCGAGCGCGACGATCGCGCCGGGCGGCTCCGTCGGCCTGGCACTCGAGGTGACGCCGGCCGTCGACGGCCCGGCGACCATGACGGTCGAGCGCTTCGACCCGCTCGCGGGCTGGCTCTTCCACTCGACGCTGCGTCCGTCGGCCGGGTCGGGCCGCGCGGCCGTGGGCTTCCGCCCGCCGGCAGTCGGCCGCTGGCGCGTCACCGGGTCGTTCGACGGCACGCGCCGCGCTGCTCCGAGCCCCGGCGGCACGGTCCGGATCCACGTGGAGGAGCCGCTGGAGGACTAGCCGAAGGTCATTCGCTGACCGTCTCGGAAACCCGGCACGATCGCGACAGCGGGGAGGCGTAGGGTCGGGCCATGAGATTTCGCGCCGTCGGGCCGGCGCTCATGCTGCTGGCCGTCCTCGCGGCTCCCGCCGCCGCCACCGCCGCCTCGCCCGGAGCAGCCGGGCTCGGAGATCGTCTCGCCCCCGGCCTCGGCAACGGGGGCTACGACGTCCTGCACTATGACCTCGACCTGCGCTACGCCACCAGTGCGCCATCGCAGTCGGTCGACGGCACCGTGACGATCCTGGCGCAGGCGACCCAGTCGCTCAGCCGCTTCAACCTCGACTTCGGCGGCGACAGCGTCGGCTCGGTGTCGGTCGACGGCCGCGCCGCCGCGTTCCGGCCGGACGGCGAGGAGCTCGTCATCACGCCGCGCAGGGCGATCGACAGGCGCGAGAAGTTCATCGTTCGCGTCTCGCACTTCGTCGCCACGCCGACGGCGGCGGGCGACGAGCCGGAGTCGGTGGCCTTCTTCACCCACGCCGACGGCTCGGCCACGGCGTTCCAGCCGTACTTCGCCCACCTCTACTTCCCCTCCAACGACCACCCACGCGACAAGGCGACGTTCAGCTTCCGCTTCGACGTCCCGGCCGGCACCGAGGCGGTCGCCAACGGCCTCCCGCTCGGCCACTGGACGAGCCGCGGCCGCACGACCTGGGCCTACGTCCAGCGCCGGCCGATGGCCACCGAGCTGACGCAGCTCGCGGTCGGCAACTACGACCTCACGACGCCCGGCCGCCATCCCGGGGTGCTGCTGCGGGACGTCACCGCGCCCAGCCTGACGGCGTTCCTGCTCCCGAAGCTTGCCCTCATCCCGGACCACCTGGAGTGGATGGAGGACTGGGTCGGCCGCTACCCGTTCGACGTCTACGGTGCCCTCGTCCCCGACGCGGCCGACATCGGCTTCGCGCTGGAGACGCAGACGATCTCGCTCTACGACGACAACTGGTTCACCCAGAACACCCAGGGCGTCTGGGAGCCGACGATGATGCACGAGCTCGCCCACGAGTGGTTCGGCAACAGCGTGTCGCCCTACGAGTGGAGCGACCTGTGGTTCAACGAGGGCCACGCGAGCTGGTACGAGTTCATCTTCGCCGAGGAGAACGGCCAGCTCGCGGAGGACACGGAGGACTGGCCCGACGAGACCGGCTACGCCACGGTCGAGGAGCTGATGGAGGCGATCTACGCCCACGGCGACCAGTGGCGGCAGGACTTCGGGCCGGTCGCCCGGCCGATCAGCGGCGACGCCGCCGGCCTCTTCAACTTCCAGATGTACCACGGAGGCTCGCTCGTCCTGTACGCGCTGCGGCAGAAGATCGGCAACCGCGCGTTCGAGCAGCTCGAGCGCGAGCTGGTCCGGCGCTACCGCGACGACGTGCTGCGGACGGCCGACTTCATCGCGCTCGCCTCGCACGTCGCGCGGCGCGATCTGTCCGGCTTCCTTCGCTCCTGGCTGTACGGCGAGACGACGCCGCCGATGCCCGGGCATCCGGACTGGGAGGTAGATCCGGTCGAGGAGGGGGTGGCGGCGAAGGCAATCGCGCGCTCGCCGGCGCGCCGCCGCTGAAAATCGCTTAGCCTCGCGCCCCGTGCGCGTGCTGATCCTGTCGTGGGAGTACCCGCCGATCGTGGAGGGCGGCCTCGCTCGGCACGTCCGCAAGCTCTCCGAGCAGCTCGTGGCGCTCGGGGTCGAGGTGCACGTGGTCACCCGCGGCGGCGGGCGGCTGTCGGAGTCGGAGGACCGGCATGGCGTCGCCGTCCACCGCGTCCGCGAGCCCGACTTCCCGAAGGACGACCTCGACGCCTTCATCGCCTGGGTCGAGCACATGAACGCGGACATGCTGGCCGCCGCGCTCGACCTCGACGGCGAGTTCGACCTCGTGCACTCGCACGACTGGCTGGTGGCCGACGCCGCGCGCGACCTGGCGCGGCGCTTCGGCGTTCCGTGGCTGGTGACCGTGCACGCGACCGAGTACGGCCGCCACCAGGGCTGGGTCGACAAGCACCCCCAGTCGCACATCCACGGCGTCGAGCAGCGGATGGTGCGCGAGGCCGACCGCGTGATCACGTGCTCGGCGTACATGCGCAACCACGTCGCCGACGTGTTCGGCGTCGCGCCGGCGCAGGTGACGGCGATCCCCAACGGCATCGACCCGACCGACCTGCAGCCGATCGAGGACCTGCCGCGGCTGCGCGCGCAGTTCGCGGATCCTGGCGAGAAGCTGATCCTGCTCGTCGGGCGGCTCGTCTACGAGAAGGGCTTCCACCTCGCGCTCGACGCCATGCCGCGGCTCGTGGAGCGGCTCGGCGTGCGCTTCCTGGTGGCGGGCTCGGGCACCGCGGAGGCCGAGCTCAAGGAGCAGGCCGAGCGGCTCGGGCTGATGGAGCACGGATCGTTCGTCGGCTGGACCGGCGACGACGTGCTGCACTCGCTCTACCGGATCGCCGACCTGTGCGTGGTCCCGTCGCTGTACGAGCCGTTCGGGCTCGTGGCGCTGGAGGCGATGGCCTCCGGCTGCCCGTGCATCGTGGCCGACACCGGCGGCCTGCGCGAGGTCGTCCCCCGCGGCCGCCGCGTCGGCCTGCGCTTCCGGGCGCGCGACCCGCGCTCGCTGGCCCGGATGGCCGAGCAGCTGCTGACCGACGACGCGCTGCGCGACCGGCTCGTGGCCGAGGCGAGCGAGCACGTGCTGCGCTTCGACTGGGCCGACACGGCCCGCCAGACCGCCGCGGTCTACGACACGCTGCGCGGCGCTCGCGTCTCGTAGGGCGCGACGAGCTCGCCGGGCGCGATCGAGGCCTGCACGACCGCGTGGATGCCGATCCGCGCGCCGTCGCCGATCCGCAGCGGCGCGGCCCGCAACGGCTGGAGGCGAACCGGCCGCTCGGGATCGTCGAAGGTCGGCTCGGCGTCGGCGATCATCGCCCAGTCGCCGACGACGCAGCCGGTCCCGAGATCGATCCCGGCCTCCGCCACCAGGACGCTGCGGGCGCCGAGCTCGGCGCCCGGGCCGACCCGCACGGTGCCGCCGTTCGCCTCGATCCGGCAGCCCTCGCCGAGCCGCGCCCCGTCCTCGAGCACCACCCGCGCACCGCGCGCCACGCGCACCCGCACGCCGGGTTCCACACTCACACGTCCGCGCACCGCGAGACGGCCGCGGGCGGCGATCCGCAGCCGTGCGAGGCCGACTCCGTTCGCGCCAACTGGGGGCGAAATCACAGGATCCCGCAGATTACTTGCGCATCGATCGCCGACGTGGGGGAATACACGGTTGGGGTGACTCCAACCGTGCTCACCATGGTGGCCGGTGCCGCGCTGGGCGGCGGCATCGCCTTGGGCTTGACCGTGATCGTCATCGCGGCCGTGATCGCGCTCGTCGTGCTGGGCGCCAACAACGCGGCGCGCTCGCTCCAGCAGCTCTTCCGCTAGGCAGCCAGAGGGCCGGCCTCGGCGGTCCAGCGCACCGGCACGCGCAGGTGCGCGCTCGGCGCGACCTGCAGCCCGTAGCCGTGGCGGTCGGCGACCTCGCGCGCGTCCTCGATGCCGAGCGAGCCGTGGCGCTCGAGCACGAGCGCCGGCCGGCCGCCCTCGCGCACGTCGCGGTGGAAGGCGACGATCGTGGTCGAGCAGGGGAGATGGCGCCGATAGCTGAGCCGGTTGGCGGTCTCGTCGTCGTGGCCGATCATCACCACGTCGCGCCGGTGGCCGAACTCGTCCTCGATCGCCTTCATCTCGTAGTGCGCCGCCGAGCGGGAGCCCGAGCTGTTGGCCGAGGTGATGAAGAGCAGGTCGTCGCCGGTCAGGTCGAGCACCTCGCGCACCAGGAAGTTCGAGCGGCAGCGGACGCCGGGCGAGATGTGCTGCACGGTGCGCATGAAGCCGTCGGCCACGGTCAGGTGGTCGGGGACGGCCGCCGCGGCCGGGCCGCGGAAGCCGATCGGGCCGAGCGCCTGGAAGTCGGCCATCATCGAGATCAGCAGCTCGGGCTCGAAATGGCGCGGGATGTGGCTCCAGTCGAAGGCCAGCGCCATCCGCTGCGGGTCGCTGGTCACGCTCCCCGCCTGTGCGGGCGGACGCCCCTTGAGGCGGTTGATCCGCAGCACCGACGGGTGGTCGGGCAGCGCGGCGAGCGCGCAGAAGTTGCCGAAGCCGTAGAAGAGGGCGGCGCCACCGGCGGTCGCGCGCGCGGCGGCGCGGCGGTCGGACGGGACGGAGAGGCTCAGGATGGCGGTCACTCAGCCACTGTTGCGCCCGACCCTTGAAGAAAGGTTGGCGGCGTCTTGGCGGACCGCTACGCGAGCCGCAGGCGCCAGCGCGGCGCGCGGCGGGCCCTGCGGCGGGCGGCGGCCTTGGCGCGGCGCCACTCGGCCAGCACCATGCCCTCGGGCAGGTCGCACTCGATGTAGTTCATAGCGGTCATCGCACTAAGCATGATGTCGCCGGGGGGCTTCCTGATACATGCGGGCAACAGGCGTCTCATCGGAGGCAGACCGGCGTCCGGGGTCGGGTTTCCCGCACCCCGGGCGCTACGCGGCGATTGCAGACTCGGCCACGGCGGCCGGTGTCCACAGCGCGTCGTTGCCGAACGGGCGGCGGTGGCCCGCGCCGGCGGCGACCGCAGCGATCAGCGCGTCCTCGGCCGCCTCGCGGTCGGGCGGCTGGAGGTGGGGCGCCATGACGGCGGCGACCTCGGCGGTCGTGAGCCCGTCCGGGAAAGCCTCCAGCACCGCGACCGCGTCATCGGCCGGCGGGCGCCGCTCGAGCGAGCGGTCGAGGTTGGCGATCGCGACGTCGTAGGCCTCGACGGGCTGGAAGCCGCCGACCTCGAGGCTGCGGCCGTTCTCCGCCTCGAGGATCAGGCTCGGCGCCGTGTAGCGGACCTCGCCCTCGGGCGTGGTGGCCGAGCGGTCCTGGAACTCGGTCGCGCCGCCCGCCGCGGAGCGGGCCAGCGCTCGGTCGGCGGCGAACAGCTCCTCGGTCTCGGGCTCGGCGGCGGCGGCCACCAGCGCGGCGGCGTCGATGCCCGGAAGCCAGGCCAGCGCCTGCTCTATGCCCTCCGGCTCGTCGAGCGTGAGCGTGCTCGTGAACTGCGCGAACTGCAAGGCACGGAACACGGCCCACTCGCGGTCCGGCGCCAGCCGCCGGGTGGCGACGACGACGCGGCACATCGGCCACGTGGCGTGCGGCCGGTCGCGCGGCTCGGTGGCGAACGGCATGCCGCGGTGGCGGAACTTGCGGTAGTTGAGGGCCTGCGACTCGCCCGTGTAGCCGCGTCGCCGGTACTGCTCGGCGGTCTCGCTGAGGCCGATCATCGCGTGCCGCCACCGGAGCTGGGCGCCGTAGCGCCACTGCAGCACGGCGAAGGCGGGGCCGTTCGACCACGCCCACGGGCAGCCGGGATCGGAGAAGTGGGTGAGGTTGATCACGGCAGGTCCCGCCGGATCTTCACGTCGCCGATCAGCGAGCCGGGCGGACCGAGCGTCACCACCACGATCGCCGGGAACCACCAGCCCCACAGGCGCTCGGTGGCGCCGCGGGCGCACAGGAAGAGCAGGATCAGATAGCCGACGCCGTGGAGCGGGCCGAGCCAGTCGACCACGCCCTCGTTGTCGTTGAGCGCGGCGATCACGAGCGGGACGAGCAGCAGCGCGTCGACGATGGCGATGATGCGGATGAGGTTCAGGCGGCGGCGGACGATGGATTCGTTCACCGCCCACACGATATTCCGTCCTCGCCGTTTTCTAGGGTCCGGCGCCCTTGACGTCTGCGGTCACCCCATCCGCCGCCCGGCGGGGTCGGTCCCTGCCGGCCTGGCCCACCGGCCGGCCCCTGCGCGCCTGGCAGCAGACGGCCGCCGAGGCCGTCTTCGCCCACGACGGCGACGGCTTCCTCGCCTCCGCCACGCCGGCGGCCGGCAAGACGACCTTCGGCCTGCACGTCGCGCACCGGATGCTCGCCGAGGGGCGCGTGGCCCGCGTCGCGGTCGTCGCCCCGACCACGCACATCTGCCGCCAGTGGGCGCTCGACGCCGCCCGCTACGGGCTCGACCTCGAGCCCAACCGGCCCAACGCCGCCGGCCCGGAGCCGCGCGACCGCCACGGCATCGCCGTCACCTACGCCACGCTGGCGGCGGGGCCGGGCGTGCACCGGCGCCGCTGCGCCGAGTCGCCGACGCTGCTGATCGCCGACGAGCCGCACCACATGGGCGAGCTGGCCGCGTGGGGGCGCAGCACGCTGGCCGCCTTCGAGCGCGCGCGCTTCCGGCTGCTGCTCTCCGGCACGCCGTTCCGCTCGGACAACACGCCGATCCCGTGGGTCTCGTACGACGACGACGGCGTCTCGCGCGCCGACTTCAACTACGGCTACACCGACGCGCTGCTCGACGGCGTGTGCCGGCCGGTGACCTTCCACACCTACGGCGGCGACATGGAGTGGATGAGCGACGGTCGCCGCCGGCGGGCCGACTTCGACGTCGCGCTGCCCGCCGCGGAGGCGGCTCGCCGTCTGCGAACGGCTCTGGATCCGGACGGCGACTGGGTCACGCACGTCCTGCGCGACGCCCACGCCGAGCTCGTCTCGCTGCGGGCGGGCACGCACCCCGACGCCGGCGCGCTGGTGGTGGCGATCGACAAGGAGCACGCCGAGCGCATCGCGGCGCGGCTGGGCGCCATCACCGGCGAGCGGCCCGCGATCGTGACCTCCGACGCGGCCGACGCCTCCCAGCGCATCCAGCGCTTCGCGACCGGCTCCGGCAGCTGGCTGGTGTCGGTGCTGATGGTCTCCGAGGGCGTCGACATCCCGCGCCTGCGCGTCGGCGTCTACGCGACGAGCGCGCGCACCGAGCTGTTCTTCCGCCAGGTCGTCGGCCGCTTCATCCGCCGCACGTCCGCGCCGCGCGAGCAGATGAGCCACCTGTTCCTGCCCTCGGATCCGGCACTGAAGCGGTTGGCCGCGCAGATCGAGGAGGAGCGCAACCACGCGCTGACCCTCGAGCCCGACGGCGAGGCGGTCGAGCGCAGCGAGCGGACGCCCGCCGAGGAGGGGTTCCGCGCGCTGTGGTCCAGCGCCCGGCGCGACGACGACGTGCTGCAGACGACCCAGCCGGGCGAGGCGCTGCAGCTGTTCGCGGACGCCTCGCCGTCGGCGTCGCCCGCGCTGGCCGCCTTCACCACGACCGAGCCGGAATCCGCGCACGAGCGGCGCGAGCGGCTGCGCGAGACGCGCCGCACGCTGGTGGCGCTGCTGGCGCGCTCCACGGGCGAGACGCACGCCGCGATCAACGCGCGCATCAACCGCGACGTGGGAGCGCCGTCGGTGGCGAAGTCGACCGTCGACCAGCTCGAGCGGGCGAACGCGCTGCTCGAGCGCGCGGTTAGGTGATGCCACCGATGACCGCGTAGGCGCGGCGATGGACACTTGGCGGCATGACCAGCATCCATCCCGCCGTCCGCGTCGGCCACATCCATCTCCGCGTCGCCGACCTCGAGCGCTCGATCGCCTTCTACCGCGACGGCCTCGGCTTCAACGTGATCGCCGACGGTCGTCAGCTCGGCCTCGACGCCGCGTTCCTCGCGGCCGGCGACTACCACCACCACATCGGGCTCAACACCTGGGAGAGCGCGGGCGGCGAGCCGCCGCCTCCCGGGCACACCGGCCTCTACCACGTGGCGTTCGTCTACCCCGACCGCCAGGAGCTGTCCGCCGCGATCCGCCGCCTGCTCGAGCACGGCTACGAGATCGACCACGGCACCGACCACGCGGCCACCGTGTCCGTCTACCTCGAGGACCCGGACGGCAACGGCGTCGAGCTCTACTACGACCGCCCGCGCGAGGCCTGGTTCGACGAGGCCGGCCGGCCGATCCTGCAGGCCGAGCGGATCCCGATCGAGAGCATCTAGCCGAGCGGCTCGAGCACCGGGCGGCGGATGTGCTCGTAGACGACCGAGGTGCGGACGTCCGCGACCTCGGGCCGCTCGGTCAGCCGATCGATCACGAACCCGTACAGCGCGTCGGTGTCGGGGACGGCGACGTGGAGCAGGAAGTCGTCGCCGCCCGCCACCACGAACACGCCGACGATCTCGGGCAGCTCTCCCGCCCAGTCGCGGAACGCCTCGATGTTCTCGCGTGAGGGAGGCCGGATCGTCACGGCGGTGAGGGCCTGCACGCGACGGCCGAGCGCCGGCAGGTCGACCGCGGCGTGGTAGCCGCGGACGACGCCCGAGGCCTTGAGGGCGCGCACCCGCTCCGACGAGGTGGACGGCGAGACGTGCACGGCGGCGGCGAGATCGCGGTTGGTCTGCCGCGCATCGTCCTGCAGCGCGCGCAGGAGGGCGAAGTCGAGCGCATCAAGTTCGGTCATAGGCGGAGTTCTGACGTCATTCGTACGGAGTTGATGTGCGCTTGCCGTAGGTCCGCTACGTTGCCGCGTCCATGAGCGAACGCTGCGTGATCGTGGTCGACGAGTCTCTCCCGGCCGGCCTGGCGGCCAACGCGGCCGCCGTGCTCGCGCTCACCCTCGGCGCCCGCGAGCCGGATCTGGTCGGCGCCGACTTCGTCGACGCGGACGCCCAGCCGCACCCGGGCCTGATCCCGATCGGCCTACCCGTCCTGCGCGCGCCGCGCGCCGAGCTCGTGGAGATCCGGCGCCTTGCCTCTTTGGATGGCGTGAGCGTCGTCGACTTCCCGGTGTTCGGGCAGCAGACCACCGACTACGACGAGTTCCGTGGGATGGTCGCGGCGACGCCCTCTGATGAGTTGTCGTATCTGGGTGTCGCGTTGAGCGGGTCGGGGCGCGCCGTTCGGCGGTTGACCGGGCGGTTGGCGTTGCTCAGATGAACGTCAACTGCGCTGGGTGGGGAAGTGGCAGGGTTGGCCGCTGCGCGGGGAATGACGTGCGAAGCGACGCGGTCGGCTTCGCGGGATTCACGTTACTCCCCGTGCCCTCCTTCGATGCGCCGTTGATGTTCACGCCGAGGTCTGCGTGACCTTCCGCAATCCCCGCGGCACATCGGGATCGATCCCCTTCGCCCGCGCCAGCGCCTCGACCAGCAGCTGCCCCGGCACCACGAGCGTCAGAGGCGACAGCTCCGCCGGCAGGCCGGGATCGGGCAGGGCCGCAAGGCATGCGGCGGCGAACTCGGCGTCGCCGCCGATCCCGTACACATGGCCGCCGTCCTCGGCGCAGCGTCGCGCCAGCGCGGTCATGGCGGCGAGCATGGCGTCGTCGTGCTCGGCGGCGATCAGCAGCGCCGGCGTGTCGGCGTCGACGACCGCGATCGGGCCGTGCTCGAGGTCGGCGTACGAGAGGCCGAGCGTGGTGACGTAGCACGCCTCCTGAAGCTTCAGGGCCAGCTCGCGGGCCACCGCGTACGCGTAGCCGCGAGCCGAGACCACGAGCGTCTGCACGTAGGTGAGCCGCTCCGCGAGCGCCTCGGCGGCGGGCGCCACGGACAGTGCCCGGGAGAGCGCGTCCGGGACGGAGCGCAGCGCATCGAGCCCGGCGCGGTCGCCGCCCAGCGCCAGCCCGAGCACGGCGAGCGCGGCGAGCTGGGTGGTGAAGGTCTTGGTGGCGGGCACGGCCAGCTCCTCGCCCGCGCGCGTGACCAGCGCCAGATCCGCCTCCCCGGCCAGCGGCGACCCGCCGTCGTTCGTGACCGCCACCGTGCGGGCGCCGCACGAGCGCGCCCACTCCTGGGTCGCGACGATCTCCTCGGTCCGGCCCGACTGCGAGACCGCCACCGCCAGCACGCCGGAGAGATCCACCGGCGCGCGGTAGGCGGTGGCCACCGACGGCGAGGCCAGCACGCCGAGCCGGCCGGCCCGCACGCTGCACAGGTACTGCCCGTAGACGGCGGCGTTGTCCGACGACCCGCGCGCGATGAAGAGCACCTGCCGCAGCCCGTCGCCGAGCCGCTCGATCTCGCCGGCCAGCGGCAGCAGGTCATCCAGCGTCGCGGCCACCGCGGCCGGCTGCTCGAAGATCTCGGCGCGCATCCGCGTGCGATGTTCGCGAAGCGAACTCGCAAGGCCAAGCTTGCTTGGCCCGCTCATGCGGCCACGCCCAGCTCGTCGTACACCAGCTCGCCGCCCACCCACGTGGCCCGCGCGCGGTATGCGTCGTCGAGCCAGACGAGGTCGGCCGCGGCGCCCGGCTCGATCCGGCCGAGGTCGCGGCGGCCGAGCAGGTCGGCGGGCACGCGGGTCGCCGCGCCGATCGCCACCTCCGGCCGCACGCCGATCGCCACCGCGCGGGCGACCGCGTCGTCGAGACGCAGGGTCGCCCCGGCGATCGTGCCGTCCGGCCGCCGAGGCGGCTCGCCCCCGCGCGTGATCACCGGCTCGCCGCCGAGCTCGTACAAGCCGGGCGCCATCCCGGCGGGGGCGATCGCGTCGCTGACCAGCGCGATCCGCCCGCCCGCCGCAGCGAACGCGACGCGGGCGACCGTCTCGGCCACGTGATGACCATCGAGGATCAGCCCGCACGCGAGGCGCTCGTCGGCCAGCGCCTGCCCGGCGACGCCCGGCTCGCGGTGGTGGATGCCGCGCATCGCGTTGAACAGGTGCGTGACCATCCGCGCGCCCGCCGTGGCGGCGGCGGCCACGACATCGGCCCGTGCGTCGCTGTGGCCGACGCTCACCAGCACGCCCTCGCCGGCCAGCCGCTCGATCGCCACGAGCGCGCCGGCACGCTCCGGCGCGAGGGTGAGCAGGGCCATCGTGCCGGGCTCCAGCAGCGCGTCGAGCATCTCAGGCTCGGGGTCGAGGAACAGCGACGCGTCATGGGCGCCCTTCTGCTCGGCGGCCAGGAACGGCCCCTCGACGTGCACGCCGAGGATGCGGGCGCCTTCGAGGTCCGTGCGACAGCGCCGCAGGCCGTCGATCAGCACCTCCATCGGCGCTGTGATGAAGGTCGGCAGGAAGGACGTCACGCCCGTCTCGGGCAACCGGGCGACAGCGGGCGACCAGTCCTCGTCATACGCGAACTCGACGCCGAAGCAGCCGTTGACCTGGAGGTCGATCAGACCCGGCGCGAGCACGCCCGAGGTCAGCACCACGTCGGGCGGCCCGGCGGCCTCCACGATGAGCCCGTCCTCGATGCCGACGGTCAGGTTCGGCGCGGCGATGATCACGCCGCGGTCGGCGACTCTACGGAATCCTCGGCCGCCTCAGTCGGCGGGCATCGTCACGTTGCGGCCCGTCTCCTTGGCGGCCGCAAGCGCGTCCTGGCAGCGGGCCAGCAGCAGCTCGGCCGGCTCCTCGCCGTCCCAGCGCGCGACGCCCGCGGAAGCGGTCTGCCCGCGCGGCGTCGCCGCCCGCACGCGGTCCAGCACCTCGACCGCCTCGCCGAGCCCGCAGCTCGGCAGCAGCACGGCGAACTCGGTGCCCTCCAGCCGGGCCAGCATGTCGACCTCGCGCAGCTCGTTGCGCCAGCGCGACGCGGTCTCCTTGATCAGCCGGTCGCCCTCGCGCTCGCCGCGCAGCATGTTGAACGCGCTCATGTGGTCGATGTCGATGATCGCCATCGAGAGCGGCGAGTCGCTCCGGCGGGCGCGGGCGACCTCGCGCGGCAGCTCCTCGTCCCAGACCCGGCGCGTCACGAGGCCGGTGAGCTGGTCGGTCAGCGCCAGCGCGCCCATCCGGCTGCGCAGCGCCGCGTGCTCGATCGCCACCGCGGCCTGCGCGGCCAGCAGCCGCAGCACGCCGGCCGGCGCGTCCTGCAGCGCCTCGAGCGGCTTCTGCCAGATCACGATCAGCACGCCGGCCACCTGGCCGTCGCGCAGCACCGGCTCGAACACCGCCGAGCGGGCGCCGGTGGCCTCCACCAGCGGCGAGGCCAGCGCCGGGTGCGAGTTCGCGTCGGCGACGAAGTAGGTCTCCTTGGAGGTGAACGCGCGACCGGGGCCGGACGGCGTGTCGCCGCGCGGCTGGATCGTCACGGGCGCGATCTCCACGCCGGCCATGGCGGTCGAGACGAAGTCGCGCCCGGCCGGCTCGAGCAGGAAGGCGACGGGCGCCCCGGCGACCTCGCAGGCCGCCTCGCAGACCGCGGTGCGGGCGTCGTCGGCGGCGGCCAGGGCCTTGGCCACGCGGCCCACCGCACCCATCCCGCGCGCCTGGTCGCGCAGCATGTCGTTGAAGCGCCGTAGGTCGCGCTCGTTGCTCTCGCGCTCCAGCTCGGAGGCGAGCACGCGCGCCAGCATCAGGAAGAGCTGCTCGTCGTCCTCGGTGAAGGGCGCGACCGAGTGGCGCAGCGCGGCCAGCGATCCGACGCGCGTGCCGTCGGACAGCTCCAGCGGCACGCCGATGTACGCGCGGGCGCCGACGCGCTCCTGCATCGGCAGCGTCGAGTAGATCGGGTGGCGCGCGACCGCGTTGCACACGCGCGGCGCGCGATCCTCCGCCATGTGCGAGTCGAAGGCGTCGCCGAGCGGGATCGCGAGGTTGGAGCGCAGGCCGATGCCGGAGCCGTTGCGGGCGTCGACGATGCGGTGGATGAACTGCGCCCGGTCGAGGTGCGCGAGGTAGAGCACGGACTCCGGGAGGTGGCGCTCGAGCAGGTCGAGCACCGAGCGGGTGGCGTCGGCGAACGACCGGTACGTCGCCGAGGTCGCGGCTGCCGCCGCCTGGATCGCGCTCGTGTCCACGGAGACCATTGTCGTCGCCATCGGCGACACCTCAAATCAGCAATCCGTCTAGGGTCCAGCCCCATGCGGCTTGCCACCTTCATTCCGCCGGGCGACACCGGGCCGCGTGCCGGCGAGGTCCGCGACGAGCAGGTCGTGAGCTTCGAGACCGGCACGGTCGTGGATCGCCTGGCGTCGGGCGACCGCTCGCCCGCGACGGGTCAGGCGTTCCCGCTCGCCGACGTGACGCTGCTGGCCCCGATCCCGCGCCCGCGGGCCATCTTCGGGATCGGCCGCAACTACGCGGCGCACGCCGCCGAGCTCGGCAACGTGCTGCCCGACAAGCCGATGGTGTTCATGAAGCTGCCGACCTCGAGCGTGCCGCCCGCCGGCCCGGTCCGCTGCCCGGCCGTGGTCTCGGAGCTCGACTACGAGGCCGAGCTCGTCGTGGTCATCGGGCAGGACGGCAAGATCGGCGGCTGGGCGGTCGGCGACGACGTCAGCGCCCGCGACCTGCAGCGCAGCGAGGAGCAGTGGACGCGCGCGAAGGGCTTCGACAGCTCGTGCCCGTGGGGCCCGTGGATCACCACCGCCGACGAGCTGCCCGACGGTGTCGGCCTGCGCATCGGCTCATGGGTCAACGGCGAGCAGCGCCAGGACGCGAACACCGATCAGCTCATCTTCGGGCCGCAGCAGCTCATCGACTTCATCTCCGAGACGATCACGCTCGAGCCGGGCGACATCATCCTCACCGGCACGCCCGACGGCGTCGGCATGGCCTTCGACCCGCCGCGCTACCTCGAGCCCGGCGACGTCGTGCGGATCGAGATCGAGCGCCTCGGCTCGATCGAGCACGAAGTGCTCGGCCCTTCCGGCTGATCGATCAGTCGCTCAGCCGGGCGAAGGCTCTCCGAATGCCGAGCGGCGCGATGCCGTGCGCCAGGACGAGCGTGCGGCGATCCCCGAGGTCGCGAAGGCGCACGGTGATCCGGACGCTGAACGACTGCGCGAAGACGAGGACGTCGTTGGCCTCTATCTGCAGCGGGTACCCGTGTCGCTCGAGCGGCGGGACGAGGAACGCCAGGGCGGCCTCCCGGACCTCGTCGAGCGGTGCGTTGAGCACCTTGCGCTCCACGAAGTGCCGGCGGCCGGGGAACCAGGGGACTCCGGTGGTGGGCTCCACCGAGGGGACCGACCGCTCCGGCAGGTCGGCCTCGACGGCATCGAGCTCGGCTCGGGTTGCTGCGGCCTGCGCACGGCTCACGCGAGCCTCGAACTCGTCGGTCCCGATGCGCCCTTCGAGGTGCGCGGCGCGCAGGCGAAGGACGGTGGCCTCTCGCTCGCGGTCGGACGCCAGCACGCCTCGGCGCGGCCTTAGTGCTCCCTGATCACCCGGTCGATGAGGCCGTATTCCGCAGCCTGGTCGGCCGTGAAGAAGCGGTCGCGCTCCATGGCGGTGTGGACCTCCTCCTCGGGCTGCCCCGTGTGCTTCGCGTAGATCTCGTCGACGCGCTTGCGCGTCTTGAGGATCTCCCGGGCGTGGATCTCGATGTCCGTCGACTGGCCCTCGAAGCCGGCTGACGGCTGGTGGATGAGGATGCGCGAGTTCGGCAGCGACATCCGCTTGCCCTTCGCCCCGCCGGCCAGCAGCAGCGAGCCCATCGACATCGCGATCCCGACGCACATCGTCGCCACGTCGGGCTTGATGAACTGCATCGTGTCGTAGATCGCCAGGCCGGCGTAGATCGAGCCGCCCGGCGAGTTGATGTAGATCGAGATGTCCTTGTCGGGGTCCTGCGACTCGAGGTGCAGGAGCTGGGCGACGATCAGGTTGGCCACCTGGTCGTCGACCGCGCTTCCGAGGAAGATGATGCGCTCGTTCAGGAGCCGCGAGAAGATGTCGAACTCGCGCTCGCCGCGCGCAGTGCGCTCGATGACCATCGGGACAAGGGGCATGGCCCTCGATACTACGAGCTACGCGGCGGCGGGCGTGCCGCGCCTCAGCCGCCCGAGCAGGCGCTCGATCCGGCGGCCGACCCGGCGGCGGTCCAGGTGCAGCGTGTCGGCGACGTCGCCGGCCGACGTGCCGTCGACGAGCATGGCCAGCAGCGCCAGGTCCTCGGGGTCGATCAGGTGGGCGGCGGCGTCGAGCTCCTCGCGGTCGAGCGGCGGGAGCGCGAGGCCGCCGCGGGCCACGACGCGGACCGCCTCGAACAGCTCGTCCGGCTCGGCCGCCTTGTCGACCAGCCCGTCGGCGCCGGCGACGCGCGCCATCAGCGCGTCCATCTCCGACGTGTAGATGATCACGCGCGGGGCGTGCGGCAGCGCCTTCAGGCGCCGGCACAGCGTCAGCCCGTCGCCGTCGAGCAGGTGGTGCTCGAGCAGGACGACGGCGGGGCGCAGCCGGTCGACGAGCGCGAAGCCGTCCTCGGCGCCGGTGGCGGCGCCGACGGGCACGAGGCCGGGCTCGGCGCGGAGCAGCAGGGTGAGCCCGGCCCGGACCGCCGGCTGAGGGTCGACGATGGCGATCCGCGTCACGGGCTGGACCCTTCCAATTGGGCCTGAACCCCCCGTAAAGGATCTGTGAGGCACGTCTTCATCTCAGCATGCGGCATGGTCGGACCTTGTGAACGCATAGGGTTCGCGAGATGCGGAGGGGAATCCTCGCGGCCGTCACGGCGCTGACCGTGCTCGCCGCTCCAGCGGCCGCGCAAGCGGCCAAGAAGAGCTACCGCGCCGAGGTGCGGCGGACGACGGGCGGCTGGGCCCACGTCAAGGCGGCCAACTACGGGTCGCTGGGCTTCGGCTACGGCTACGCGTACGCGCAGGATCAGCTGTGCGAGCTGGCCGACATCATGGTCACGGTCAACGCGCAGCGCTCGCGCTACTTCGGGCCCGAGGACGGCAACCTGGAGTCCGACTTCTTCTACCAGCGCATCAAGGACATGCGCACGGTGCAGAAGCTCGCGCGCCGCAAGGCGCCGCACGGCCCGTCGAAGGCCGTGCGCGACACGATCAAGGGCTTCGCCGCCGGCTACAACGCCTACTTGAAGCGCACGGCTCGGCCCGATTCCAGGTGCCGGCGCTACGTGCGCCCGATCACGGCGCTCGACGTGTACCGGCGCATCTACCAGCTCAGCCTGCGCGCCAGCTCGGCCAACTTCCGCAACGAGATCGTGGCTGCCGAGCCGCCGAGTGGCAGCGCGAGCGCCGCGCGCGTGGATCCGCAGGCCTTCAGCCGCCGCCTCGACCCTGAGGACCTCGGCTCCAACGGCCTCGGCATCGGCCGCGACGGAGCCAACGGCGAGCGCGCGCTGTTGCTCAGCAACACGCACTTCCCGTGGCAGGGCTCCGAGCGCTGGTACGAGATCCACATGACGATCCCCGGCAAGCTGAACGTGATCGGGCGCCGCGCTCCAGGGCGTGCCGGTCGTCAACCTCGGCTTCACCCGCGGCGTCGCGTGGAGCCATACGGTCTCCACCGCACGGCGCTTCACGCCGTACGAGCTGGACCTGCGCAAGGGCCGGCCGACCCAGTACCTGGTCGACGGCCGCGCCGTGAAGATGCGCAAGCGCACGGTGCGCGTGCGGGTGCGCGGGGGCACGCGCCGGCACACGTTCTACGAGACGCGCTGGGGGCCGGTGTTCTCCTTCACGGCCGCCGGCCTGACGTGGGGCACCGAGCACGCGTACGCGCTGGCCGACGTCAACGCCGATAACTTCCGGCTCGTCAACCAGTGGGAGCAGTACGACCGCGCGCAGTCGGTCGGCGACCTGCGCCGCGCCAACCGCCGCGTGCAGGGCAACCCGTGGACCAACACGATCGCGGCCGACTCGACGGGCAACGCCTACTACTCCGACGAGTCGGTGGTCCCGAACGTCGACGCCGACCTGCAGTCGCGCTGCTCCTCGGACAACCCCATCACGCCGGTGCTGCTCACGCAGGGCGTCGTCCTGCTCGACGGCTCGCGCGCCCGCTGCCGCTGGAAGAACGACCGCGACGCCGTCGCCAAGGGCATCATCGGTCCGAAGGGCCTGCCGCGGGCGACGCGCACGGACTACGTGGAGAACTCCAACGACTCCTACTGGCTGCCGAGCGCGCGCTTCCGGCTCGACGGCTTCCCGCGCATCATCGGCGGCGAGGGCACGCAGCGGCTGCTGCGCACGCGGCTCGCCATGACGCTGGCCGAGCAGCGGCTGGCCGGCACCGACGGCCTCGGGCCGCCCGGCTTCACGCTCCCGACGCTGCAGCAGGTCATGTTCGGCAACCGCAACCTGAGCGCCGAGCTGGCGCGCGACACCACCGTCTCGGCCTGCCAGGCGAGCGGCCGGGCCGACCTGGCGGAGGCCTGCACGGTGCTGGCCGCGTGGGACATGCGCGGTGACATCGGATCGCGCGGCGCCGTGCTGTGGCGCGAGTACTGGTCGCGGCTGTCCGGCGCGGGCGTCCCGTGGACGGTCGCCTACGACCCGGCGGATCCCGTCGGCACGCCGCGCGCGATCGACGGCGCGGACGCGAAGGTGCTGACGGCGCTGACCGGCGCGGTCGAGGACCTGCGGGCGAAGGGCATCGCGCTCGACGTCCCGCTCGGCGACCTGCAGGCCGAGCCGCGCGGCAGCGAGCGGATCCCGATCCACGGCTGCAGCGAGGGCGAGGGCTGCTTCAACATCGTCTCCACCGAGCGCGACGACCAGGGCCGCTACGACCCGTTCACGGGCGCCTCGTTCATCATGACCGCGGCGTTCGACACCGGCGGGCACGGTGCGCGGCGAGGCGGTGCTCTCGTACTCGCAGTCCGAGAATCCCGAGTCACCGCACTACGCGGACCAGACGCGGCTGTACTCGCAGAAGCAGTGGCTGCCGATGCGGTTCACCGAGCAGCAGATCCGCAGCGACCCGGAGTACGAGCGAACAGTGGTGACCGGGCGCAGATGAGCGACTAACGTCCCAGTCTCTGTTCGAGCTCAACGTCCCGAACGTCCTGACGGTCGTCCGGATCCTGCTGATCCCGGTGCTCGTCGCCCTGCTCCTGTCGGAGTTCGCCAGCGACGCGCTGGCGGCGGGCGTGTTCATCCTCGCGAGCCTCACCGACGCGCTCGACGGCTGGCTCGCGCGGCGTCACAAGAGCGAGTCGACCTTCGGCAAGCTGATGGACCCGCTGGCCGACAAGCTGCTCGTCACGAGCGCGCTCGTCTCGCTCGTCGCGCTCGACCGGCTGCAGGCCTGGGTGGCGATGGTGATCATCGCGCGCGAGTTCGCGGTCACCGGCCTGCGCCAGCTGGCGATCGAGCAGGGCCACGTGATCGCCGCGGGGTCGTGGGGGAAGATCAAGACCGTCCTGCAGATCGCGATGGTGCTGGCGCTGATCACGGTCGAGGGCTCGCCCGTCTGGGTCGACGTGCTCGTCTACGTGACGGTCGCGGTCACGGTCTACTCAGGCGCCGACTACTTCTTCGGGTTCCGCGCGCTGATCAACGCAAGACAAGCGAGTGCTCGGGCAGCCAGCCGACCGTGACGGTGTGCCCGATCTCCCAGCGGTCGTCGGAGCGGGCGCGCTCGGTGTTCTGCTCGAGCGCGACGATCCTCGCCCCGCCCTCCAGCTCGACGATCACCTGCGTCGCCGTGCCGACGTAGACGCGCTCGGCGACGGTTCCCGGGATCCGCACCATGGCGTCCGTGAGCTCGTCGAGCACGATCTTCTCCGGCCGCACCGAGAGCTGGACGGCGCTGCCGTCCGGCACGTCGCCCGGCACCCGGGCCGCGCACTGCTCGCCGTTGACGAGCCGCACGCCGCCGTCGGCGACCGTCCCCTCCATCAGGTTCGAGATGCCGATGAAGCCGGCCACGAACGGCTTCTTCGGCCGCTCGTAGACCTCCTCCGGCGTGCCGCACTGCTCGACCACGCCGCCGTCCATGACCGCGATGCGGTCGGACATGGCGAGCGCCTCCTCCTGGTCGTGCGTGACGTAGAGGAAGGTGATCCCGACCTCGCGCTGGATCTCCTTGAGCTCGACCTGCATCTGGCGGCGCAGCTTGAGGTCGAGCGCGCCGAGCGGCTCGTCGAGCAGCAGCACCGCGGGCCGGTTCACCAGCGCGCGGGCGAGCGCCACGCGCTGGCGCTGGCCGCCTGACAGCTCCCACGGCTTCGCCTTCTCGCGGCCGGTGAGCTGGACCAGCTCGAGCGCCTCCTTGACCCGCTCGGCGATCTCCGCCGAAGGCACCTTGCGGCGCTTGAGCCCGAAGGCCACGTTGCCCTGCACGTCGAGGTGGTCGAACAGCGCATAGCTCTGGAACACCGTGTTGACGTTGCGCTTGTACGGCGCGACGCCGGCCACCGGGTCGCCGTCGAGGAACACCTGGCCTTCGCTCGGCTGCTCGAAGCCCGCCACCATGCGCAGCGTCGTCGTCTTGCCGCAGCCGGACGGGCCGAGCAGGGAGAAGAACTCGCCCTGCTCGACGGTGAGGTTGAGGTCGTCGACGGCGGTCGCCGCGCCGAAGCGCTTGGTGACGCCCTCGAAGCGGACGGCCTCGCTCATGCCGTCTTCCGCTCCCGCTGGAAGAACAGACCGAGCGCGACCGCGGCCAGCGAGATCACGAGCATCAGGGTTCCGATCGCGTTGATGGTGGGGGTGACGCCGAAGCGGATCGCCGACCAGATCCGCACGGGCAGCGGCTGCGGCGACTCTCCGGTGGTGAAGTAGCTCAGGACGAAGTCGTCGAACGAGAGCGCGAAGACGAGCAGGCCCGCGGCGAGGATGGCCGGCCACAGCGCCGGCATGACGACGAGACGGAGCGTCTGGATCCGCGTCGCGCCGAGGTCCAGCGCCGCCTGCTCGACCTCGGGGTTGAGCGAGGCGAGCCGCGCGCGCACCACGACGGTCACGTAGGAGATCGAGAACGTGATGTGCGCGATGACGATGGTCAGCAGCGAGAGCCGCAGCCCGATCTGGGTGAACAGCAGGAACGCGCTGACGCCGGCGACGATCTCCGGCGTGACCAGCGGGATCAGCATGAGGATGTTGGCGCTGGCCGAGAATCTCGTGCGCGCGCGCACGAGGCCGAAGGCCAGCAGCGTGCCCAGCACGGTCGCCACCAGCATCGTCGCGAGCGCGATCTCGATGCTGGCGATCAGCGACCCGCGCAGCGACTCGTTCTCGAGGAACGCGCGGTACCACTGCAGGCTGAAGCCGTCGAAGTTCTGCAGCGAGCGCACGCTGTTGAACGAGAACAGCACCACCACGACGAGCGGCATGAACATGAACGCGTAGAACGCGGCGGTGTAGAGCCTGAGCGCCCTCATGTCCGCGTCTCGCGCGCGGCCGAGCGCAGGTAGAAGACCATGAAGATGAGCAGGAACAGCATCATCACCACGGTCAGCGCGCCGCCGAAGGGCCAGTCCTCGGCGCCGAAGAACTGCTGCTGGATCAGGTTGCCGATCATGTAGGTGTCCGGCCCGCCCAGCAGCTGGGCGGCCACGAAGTCGCCGACCGCGGGCAGGAACACGAGCACGGAGCCGGCCAGCACGCCCTGGAAGGTCGTCGGCCAGGTGACGTGCATGAACGTGCGCCACTCCGACCCGTAGAGGTCCTTGCCGGCCTCGATCAGCGAGGGGTCCATGCGGTCGAGCGCCGCATAGACCGGAAGGATCATGAAGGCCAGGTAGCCGTAGACGAGCCCCAGGATCACCGCCCACGGCGTGTTGAGGAAGCGGATCGACTCGCCGAGCAGGCCGTTGATCACGCCCTCGTCGGAGAGCAGCGCGACCCACGCGTAGGTCCGGATCAGGTAGTTGACGAAGAACGGCAGGACGACGAGCGCGATCAGGATCTGCTTGCGGCGGCCGCCGAACCGCGCGATGTAGTAGGCGACCGGGTAGCCCAGCAGCAGGCAGAGCGCGACGGTGACCAGCGCGTAGCCGACCGAGCGCGCCAGCACCGGTATGAACAGCGGGTCGAAGACGCGCGAGTAGTTCTCCGGGTACCAGCCATACAGCGCGCCGCCCAGCTCGGCCGGAGTGCCGAACGAGACCATGACGACGAGCGTGAAGGGCGCGAGGAAGAAGACCAGCAGCCAGAAGCCGCCGGGGATCAGCGCGCGGGCCGCGAAGCGGCCGCTCAGCCCGCCTTGATCTCCGTCCACGTCTGATCCCAAAGTCGGCGGCCCTTGACGCCGAGGTCCCCGAACTGCTGCCCGGTCTGCAGGTCCTCGACGGTGACGTTGATCGACGGGTCGTCCTTGACGAGGGCCGCGAAGGCCTCGTCCGGCCCGGTGTAGGGCATCGGGTAGCCCATGTACTCGATGTTCTTGGAGGCGTTCTGCGCCTCGAGGATGAAGTTGATGAACGTGAGCGCGGTGCCGGGGTGCTCGGCGTTGGCGGGGATCGCGAAGCAGTCGCTGCCGAGCGGGATCCCCTCCGTGCACTTCTGGAACGTGAAGTTCTCCGGCGTGTCGGCCTGGTTGCGGATGTTGACGACGTCGCCGTTCCAGCCGTGGTGGATCCACGCGTTGCCGGAGATCATGTTCTGGATGTCGTCGGTCGAGAAGCCGCGCAGGTTCGGCTTCAGCCCGAGCGCCCACTCCTTGGCGGCCTCCACGTCGGCCGGGTCGACGGAGTTCAGGTCGGCGCCGTTGACGAGGTTGCCGGCGCCGATGACCTCCTGGAAGTCGTCGAGCAGGAAGGCGCGCCCGTCGGCCGACGGGTTGCCCATGTCGTTCCACGAGCCCGTCATCCCGGTGATCTTGTCGGCGCGGTAGATGATCCCGCTGGCGTACATCGTGTACGGGAGCGTGTGGTCGCTCGTCGGGGTCGTACCAGGGCGCCTCGAACGACGGGTAGACCGAGCTCGCGTTGGGGATCTGCTCGAGGTCGAAGCGCATGAGCTGGTTGGCCTTGCGCAGGCGGTCGACCCACTCCGCCGTGGGGAAGATCACGTCGTAGCGGTTGCCCGAGCGGAGCTTGGCCATCATGCCCTGCATCGAGTCGAAGTTCGACTCGCGGACCTTGACGCCGTGCTCCTTCTCGAAGGCCTTGATCAGCTTCGGCTCGAGGTACTCCGACCAGTTGAAGTACACGAGGTCGCCGTCGGGCTGCGCCTTGACGACGCGCTCCGGCGGCGCCGGCGGCGCCTCCTGGAGGCCGACGCCGCAGCCGGACATGCCCAGGCCGAGCGCGAGCCCGGCACCTCCTTGGAGCAGCTCACGCCGGCTCCATCGATCCCTCGTCATGCTCCACTCCCCTCATCGCCAGCCGCAGGCAGTGCCGCCGCACCAGATCCGTCGTCACGGCGGGATCGCCCAGCGCGAGCTGGATCGCGTACCCGTCCATCAGCGCCCCCAGCAGGAGCGCCAGGTCGTCGGCGTCGTCCCCTCCGAACTCGCCGCTCGCCTGGCCCTCGCGGATCACCTCCGCGAGCGCCTCGCGCCAGCGCCGGTCCAGCCGCTCGCGCGTCTCCGCCAGCTTTGGGTCGCGCAGCGCGCGCACCCACAGCTCCATCCACAGCACCGTCTCGCCGTCGCCGTCCGACGGCCACTGCTCGACGAGGCGGGCGAGGCGCTCGGACGCGCTGCCCAGGCCCTCGAGCTCCTCGGTCAACGAGTCGTAGAAGCGGTCGTCGGAGAAGGTGAGCGCCTCGGCCAGCAGCTCGTCCTTGGTCGGGAACCAGTACAGGACACCGGGCGCGCTGGTGCCGGCGCGCTCGGCGACGTCGCTGATGCGCGTGTTCTGCACGCCGCGCTCGGAGATGACTTCCGCGGCGGCGGTGAGGATGGCCGGCCGGCGCAGGTGTGCGTTGGACGGCCGTGGGCTCATGGAGTTCTCCGAACCGCCATTCAGGAAACCTACTGGCGGGCCGGGACCGGCGCAAGTGCGTCCCAAACCGCCTCGCGCGCTCGTTCCAGCGGCATCGCCGGATCGCCGAGCAGCGCGCGGACGCCGTAGCCGTCGATGAGGGCGAGGATGCGGTCGGCGGTGGCGTCGGCGTCGGCGTCGGGGAGCTCCTCCTCGATCGCCTCCTTGAACCACTCGTGCATGCGGGCATAGAGCTGCGCGGCCGTGGGCCGGAGCTCGGGGTGGCGGACGGCGCGCAGCCACAGCTCCACCCACAGCACCCAGTCCTGCTCCTGCTCGCCGGGCAGCGGCAGGCACTGGTCGATCATCTCCCTGAGCCCCTCGCCGGTCTCGGTGCGGGCCTCGCCGGCGCGATCGAACGAGTGGACGAGCGCCTCGGCGAGGAGCGCCTCGCGCGTGGCGAAGTGGTAGTGCACGAGCGCGGTCGACACGCGGGCGTCCATCGCGATCTTCGCGATCCGGACGCCGTCGATCCCGTCGGCGGCGATCCGGTTGATCGCCGCGTCGAGGATCCGCTCGCGGCTCACTTGAGGTACGCCTCCGCGACCATGCGGTCGAAGTCGTGGACCGTGGACTCGACCTCGGTGTAGCGACCGGGCGTGTAGCCGGCCGAGCCGATGCCGAGCTGGGAGAGCTCGCAGACGTGCCAGTCCTGGCGGTTGACGAGGTCCCAGAACTCGACCGCGTCGGTCGGGTCGAAGCCCTCGCGCTCCATCGTCTCGGGCTCGAAGAGCCACTCGCACACGACCTCGGTGCGGTCGGCCCCGCGCGGCCACAGCGTGTGCAGCATCACGTAGTCGGGGTGGAACGAGATCAGGGTGTTGGGGAAGATCGCGAAGTAGAGGACCTTGCGCGGGTCGACGCCGGCGATCGGCGGGCGCCCGGCGTGGCCGCCGTTGAGCGCCATCGTGTCGGCGTCCGCCTTGGTGAGCGTCATCGAGCCGCCGCACCACGCGCCCGGGCCCTCGTAGTCGTCGCCGCTCAGGTAATGGCTGAGGCGGTTGAGCTCGGGGTGCACGCCCGGGCAGTGCAGGCACTCGGAGTAGTTCTCGACGATCGCCTTCCAGTTGGCCTTGACGTCGTAGTCGATGCGGGCGGCGCGCTTGAGGTCGGCGGTCCGGTAGCGGTCGAGCTCCTCGGCGAGGCTCCCGACGTGGTCGGCGAGCGGCGGCGCGACGCCCGACGGGTCGGCGAACACGAGGCCGCCGAGCGTCTCCGTGCGGATCTCCCGCAGGCCGTTGCAGGCGGGGTCGAAGTCGGCGAGCTCCTCGGTGTGCGGCGCGTTCTTGAGCGTCCCGTCGAAGCCGTAGGTCCAGGCGTGGTAGGGGCACTGGAGCCGCCGCGTCGTGCCCTCTCGCTCCGTGAGAAGACGGGAGCCGCGGTGGCGGCAGACGTTGTAGAAGCCGCGCTCGCCGACGAACAGCATCGACTCGCCGGCGACCTCGGCCGTCACGAACTGCCCGCGCTCCCGGAAGGCCGAGACGTGGCCGACGCAGATCCAGCCGCCGAGGAAGAAGTTGCGCGCCTCCCAGTCGGCGACGCTCTCGTCGGTGTAGGCACGCTGGGGAAGGAGGGAGGCCTCGAGCAGGGGACGGAGGGTGGGCTCGAGCTCTTCGTGGCTGAACGGCGAGTCCGTGACGACGGTCATGGCCCGGCACCGTACTACTTCGTGCAATTGACTACAAGGTCAGGATTGAATAGGGTGCCCGGCCATGAGCTCGAACGGACACCACCCGACCTTTGACGCGATCGTCGTCGGCGGCGGCCACAACGGCCTGACCGCGGCTGCCTATCTGGCCCGGGCGGGCCTGCGGGTGTGCGTGCTCGAACGCCGCGACATCCTCGGCGGCGCATGCGTGACGGAGGAGGTGTGGCCCGGCCATCGCGTCTCGCGCGCGTCCTATGTCGTCTCGCTGCTGCACCCCAAGGTGGTCGACGAGCTCGAGCTCAAGCGCTTCGGCTACGAGGTCCATCCGCTGGATCCGGCGTACTCGACGCTGCCCGCCGAGGGCTCGCCGCTGTTCTTCTTCAACGACGAGGCCGCGACCGTCGAGTCGCTGCGGCGGCACTCGCCGCGCGACGCCGAGGCGTACCCGAAGTTCCAGGCGATGCTCGAGAAGGTCGCCGACTTCCTGCGCCCGATGCTGCTGCGGCCGCCCCCGGCGCTCGGCTCGCGCGCGCCCGGGGATCTCTTCTCGCTGCTGCGCGAGGCCGGCCGCGCCGCCGGCCTGAGCAAGCGCGACCTGCAGGACTTCTACCGCGTGATGACGATGTCGGTGGGCGACCTGCTCGACGACTGGTTCGAGCACGACGCCTTCAAGGGCGCGATGGCCTCGACCGGCGTGGTCGGCGTGTGGGCCGGGCCGCGCACGCCGGGCACGGCGTACAACCTGCTCCACCACGAGCTGGGGGAGATCGACGGCGTGCCGGGGCTGTGGGGGCACGTGAAGGGCGGGATGGGGGCGATCTCGATGGCGATCGCGCGGTCCGCCGAGTCGGCCGGCGCGGTCATCCGCACCGGCGCGGCGGTGCGGTCGATCGACGTGATGGACGGCCACACGGTCGGCGTCACGCTCGAGAGCGGCGAGGAGCTGCGCGCGCCCGTGGTCATGTCCGGCGCGCACCCGAAGACGACGGTGCTCGACATGGTCGGCGCCGAGCACTTCCCCGACGAGGTGGCCGAGGACATGCGGCGCTACAAGACGCGCGGCGGGTCGGTCAAGGTCAACTGGGTGCTGTCGGAGCTGCCGCGGTACGAGGGCGTGACCGACGACGAGCAGCACAAGCTCGTGCGCTCGGGCGTCGCGTTCTGCCCGTCGATCGACTACCTCGAGCGCGCGTGGCAGGACGCCTGCCGCGGCGTGCCGTCGGAGGGGCCGTACCTGGAGGTCGAGTGCCCGTCGACGATCGACTCCACGTTGACCGACGACGGCTCGGTGATCGTGACCATGTTCACCCAGTACGGGCCCTACGACGAGGCCGGCTGGCCCGAGGGCTCGCGCGAGGCGTACGCCGACCGCTGCCTGGAGATCCTCGCCTCGCGCGCGCCGAACGTGCGCGACGCCGTCGTCCACTGCGAGGTGCTCGCCCCGCCGGACCTCGAGCGCATCTTCGGGCTCGTCGGCGGCTCGATCTTCCAGGGCGAGCAGGGGCTCGACCAGATGGCCTTCATGCGGCCGACGCCGGCCTTGTCGCAGTACGCGACGCCGGTCGACGGCCTGTACCTCTGCGGAGCCGGTACGCATCCCGGCGGAGGGGTCATGGCGCTGGGCGGCCACAACGCCGCCCAGCGCGTTCTCCACGACGAGCGCTGGCGCCGCGCGCGCCGGCGTGTACGCGAGGCGCTGCCGGTTTGACCCCTCAGGAGCGTGCGCGCACGTTCGTCGAGGACGTGCTCATCCCCTTGGAGGAGAAGGCCGAGCGGGCAGGGGGCCGGCTGCCCGACTCGGACGTGGCCCGCATCAGGTCCGCCGCGGTGGAGGCGGGCCTGGCGGGCGGTCTCCACGCCCGCGAGCACGGAGGCCAGGGCTGGACGAAGCTCGAGTGGGCGCTGGTCGAGGAGCAGTTCGGCCGCTCCACCAACGCCCTGTCGTGGCACGTGCCGAGCGCCTACAACGTGCTCGCCTCGGGGTCAGACCCCCAGATCGAGCGATACCTCAAACCCGCTCTGCGCGGTGAGTTGCACGACGCCTACGCGGTCACCGAGGCCGCCGCGGGGTCAGACCCCTCGGGGATCGAGACGACCGCGGTGCGGCGCGACGGCGGCTGGGTGATCAACGGCGAGAAGTGGTTCGTCACCTACGGCGACGTGGCGGCCGTCTACATCGTGGTGGCGATGACCGACGACGGGCCGACGCTGTTCCTCGTGGATCGCTCGTGCGAGGGCATCTCCGTGGTCGACGACCCGCCGTTCACGCACTCGTATCCGCACGGGCATCCGACGATCCGCTTCACCGACGTGCACGTGGCCGACGACGCGGTGATCGGCGGCGTCGGCGAGGGCGACGAGCTGCAGCGCGCGTGGTTCACCGAGGAGCGGATCGGGATCGCGGCCCGCGGCGTGGGCGCGATGTGGCGGCTGCTCGAGGAGGCGACGGCCTGGGCGCTGGAGCGCGAGCAGGGCGGGTCGCGGATCATGGACTACCAGGGCGTGTCGTTCCCCTTGGCGGACTCGGCCGCCGACGCGGCCGCCGGCCGCGCCCTGACGCTGGAGGTCGCGCGGCTGATGGACGAGGGCGCGGACCTCAAGCTCATCCATGCCAAGGCGTCGATGGCGAAGCTGTTCGTGAGCGAGGCGGCCTACCGGTGCGCCGACCGCGCCGTGCAGGTGTTCGGCGGCCGCGGCTACATGCGCACCAACGTCGCCGAGCGGTTCCTGCGCGAGCTGCGCGTGGACCGCATCTGGGAGGGGACGAGCGAGATCCAGCGGCTGATCGTCGCGCGGGCGCTCGAGCGCCGCGGGGTGGAGCGGACGCTTCACTAGCGTGGACCGCCTTCTGCATCCGCGGTCGATCGCCATCGTGGGGGCGAGCGAGCGGCCGGACACGTACTCGTCGGAGACGCTGCTCAACCTGCGCCGGCTGGGGTTCGAGGGGGAGGTCTGGGGGGTCAACCCGCGCCGCTCGTCGGTCTACGGGCTGCCGTGCTTCGCCTCGTTGAGCGATCTGCCGTCGGCGCCCGACGCAGTCGTGGTGGCGATCCCCGCGCCGGGCGTGCCGGCGATCATCGAGGAGGCCGGCGCGATCGGGTCGGGCGGCGCGGTGGTCTACGCGGCGGGGTTCGGTGAATCGCCGGCGGGCGCCGGGCTCGAGCTGGCACTGACGGAGGCCGCGCGGCGGTACTCGCTGCCGGTCTGCGGGCCCAACTGCGACGGGCTCGTCTCGCTGTGGTCGCGCGCGGCGCTGTGGGGCGACGCCCTGGCGGCGCCCGAGCCGGGCCACGTCGCGCTCGTGTCGCAGAGCGGCAACCTCGTGGTCAACGCGCTGGCCACGCGGCGCGGGCTGCGCCTGCACACGGCGGTGTCGAGCGGCAACGAGGCGGTGGTCACGACGCCCGACTGGGTCGAGCACCTCGCGCGCGAGGAGGGCGTGCGCTCCATCGCCCTGCTGGTCGAGGCGGAGGGCGACGGCGCGCGACTGGCCGAGGCGCTCGCGGTCTGTGCCGACGAAGGCGTCGGCGTCGCGGTGCTGAAGGTCGGCGCGTCGGAGCGCGGGCGCGCCGCCGCGGCGGCGCACACCGGCGCCGTGGCCGGCGACCATCGCGTGTTCCGCGCGCTGATGGAGGAGGCCGGCGCCGCGTGGGCGGCCGACGTGCACGAGCTGCTCGAGCTGGCGAAGGCGCTGGCCGTCCGGGACGCGCGGCCGCGCGGCGGCGGGCTCGCGATCCTCACCTGCTCGGGCGGCGACTCGGGCCTCGGCGCCGACGAGGCCGACCGCCTCGGGCTCGACCTGCCTTCGCTGTCGCCGTCCACCGTCGAGGCGTTGACGGCTCGGCTGCCGGCGGCCGCCACCGTCGCCAACCCGCTCGACTACACGGCGATGATCTGGGGCGAGGTCGAGACGCTGCGCGACCTGGTCCGCACCGTGGGCGAGGACCCGGCGATCGGCCACGTCCTCGTCTTCTACGACCGCCCGCCGGGGATCGCCGGCCATTCGGCCGAGAGCTGGGACGCAGTCGAGGAGGGGATCCTGGCCGGGGCCGCGGTCAGCCCGGTGCCGGTCATGGTGGCGGCCACGCTGCCGGAGCTGCTGGACGACGAGGCGGCCTGGCGGTTCTGCAGCGCCGGCGTGCCGGCCGTAGCGGGGCTGCGTACCGGGGTGGCCGTGGCAGCGGCGCTCGCCGCGCCGCTCGGCGATGGGCGGCGGCTGCGCGAGATCGCCGCGTTCGCCGAGCGCCGCAAGCCGGGGCGCTGGCTTGCGGAGCACGAGGCGAAGGAGCTGCTTCGGCGGCGCGGCGTGCCCGTCGTGGCTGGACGGCTTGCATCGAATGAGGACGATGCCGTCGCGGCGTTCCATGAGCTTGGGGAGCGCGTCGCGTTGAAGATCTCGTCGCCCGCGGTCCAACACAAGACCGCGATCGGCGGCATCGCCCTCGAAGTCCGCGACGAAGCCGGCGTCCGCGAGGCCTTCAGGAGGCTTGGGGCTGTTTATGGGTCCATATCACCCACAGACAACCCCACCCCCTCCGAGCCTCCCCTCAATGCGCAGTTCGTCCTTGTCGAGGCGATGGTCCCGGAAGGCGACGAGCTCTTCGTCGCCGTCCGCTTCGACGCGGTCATCCCGGTCCTCGTGACCGGCCGAGGCGGCACCGATGTCGAGCGCTACGACGACGTCACGATCACCCCTCTGCCGGCGCCCGCCTACGAAGCCTTCGTCAAGGCCGCCGACGGCCTCGCCCTACTCGAATGCAACCCGGTGATCGGCGACGTCGTCGTCGATGCCACCGCCCAGGAGGTCGCACCGTGAACGCCATCGCCCAGGTGCTCGGGGAGGTCGGGCTGCCCGCGCCCGTCGCCGAGCTCGCCTCCCGCCGCTGGGACGTCGTGGTCGTCGGCGGCGGCCACAACGGCCTCACCGCCGCCGCGTACCTCGCGAAGGCCGGCAAGGACGTCCTCGTGCTCGAGCGGCGCGAGCGGCTCGGCGGCGCGTGCACGCTCGAGCGCCCCTTCTCCGACCCGGAGTACGTGGTCAGCCCGTGCGCGTACGTGGTCGGCCTGCTCGACGAGCTCGTCATCAACGAGCTGAGCCTCAAAGCGCGTGGCCTGCACTTCGACATCGCCGACCCCAACCTCTGGGTCCCGTTCGACGACGGCACGAGCTTCGGCCAGTGGCTCGACGACGATCGCACCAACGCCGACCTCAAGGCGATGGGCCTGAGCGCGAAGGACGTCGAGGGCTACTGGGCCTACGAGCACCTCTTCGACGAGATCCGCCGCCGCCTGCGCACCGGCGAGCGCGACACGTGGGTCGGCGAGTCGCCCACGCGCGCGGAGCTCGAGGAGCTGCTCCGCGGCGACCAGACGATGATCGACGTCGTCTTCACGGCAAGCATGGCCGAGGTGCTCGACGACCACATCGGCGACCAGCGGCTCAAGGACGCGCTGTTCGGCCAGGGGATCATCGGCGCCTGGGCCGGCCCCAAGGACAAGGGCACGGCGAGCATCAAGCTCATGCACTTCCAGGGCGACCTCGAGGGCCAGGGACCGGTGTGGGGCTACGTGCGCGGCGGCATGGGCATGGTCAGCTTCGCGATCGCCGACGCCGCCCAGGAGGCCGGCGCCACGCTCGCCGCCGGCGTGCCGGTGTCCGAGATCCTGCCCGGCGAGGGCGTCGTGCTCGAGGACGGCACGCGGATCGAGGCCGACACCGTGATCTGCAACGCGGACCCGAAGCGTCTGATGACCATGGTCAGCGACCTGCCGAGCGAGTTCGAGCAGCGCCTGCGCGACTGGAAGATCCGCAGCCCCGTCGTGAAGTTCAACGCCTCCCTCACCCGGCTCCCGAGCTGGACCGCCGCGCCCGGCCAGGACTTCCCCGCGAAGGCGACCGTGGACGTCACCACCGGCCTCGACGACGCCCAGCGCGACTTCGAGCGCTGTACGCGCGGCGAGGCCGCGGTCGGCTTCGGCGAGATCTACGTGCAGACCGGCTACGACTCCACGCCGGCCCCGCCCGGCAAGCACCTGATGAGCGTGTTCGGCCAGTACGCCCCGTACGAGTTCGACTGGGCCAACCGGCGCGACGAGGTCGCGAAGCAGTTCATCGACCTGATCGCCCGCTTCGCGCCCGACTTCCCGGACGTGCTCGAGCACTACGAGGTGCTCGGCCCGCCCGACATCGAGCAGCGGATCGGCCTCACCCAGGGCAACATCTTCCAGGGCGAGACGATGCCCGACCAGATGTGGGAGCACCGGCTCAGCTCGCGCACGCCGGTGCCCGGGCTGTACCTGTGCGGCGCGGCCACCCACCCCGCCGGCAGCGTGATCGCCCTCAACGGCCGCAACGCGGCGATGGCGGTGCTGGAGGACGCCAAAGTCCTCACCTGACGGTTCTCAGTTGTCGACAGCGTCGACATCTGGCACATTCCCCGGCCATGGGTCGGCGCCCGCACGCGCCAAGGGGGCTGAGGGTCAAGAGCGCCGGGGCAGCCGGCGTGGCGCTGGCGTGGAAGGCGCCGCGCGGCGGGACCGAGCCTGAGGCCTATCTGATCTTCCGCGACGGACGCCGGATCGCCCGCACGAAGCGGCGCGCCTACGTCGACCGGCGCGCGAAGCCCGGTCGCCACCGCTACGAGGTCGTGGCCGTCGACGCCAAGGGTCGTCGCGGCCGCCCGTCCAAGATCGTGCGCGCCCGCGTGCCCGCGCAGGCGCCGCTACCCGCCCCGCCCGCCGGCCCCGATCCGCCGCCGCTGCCGCCGCCCAACCTCGGCAGCATCCTGACGGCGGCGATGGTCGATCGCCTGTTCTGGCGCGCGGGCTTCGGCCCCACGCAGGCGCAGCGCGACGCGTGGGTCGGCCGCGGGCACCTGAACCTCGTCGACTGGCTGCTCGACACGCCGCCGTCGCTCGCGGACACCAGCACCCCGCCGCTGACCAGCTCGAATGGGCCGATCGACCCGCTGGTCACCGAGGACGAGCTCGTCATGGAGTGGCTCGACCGCATGCAGCGCGCCGTCAACCCGCTGCGCGAGCGGCTCGCCTTCTTCTGGCACCGCCACTGGGCGGTCAGCCGCGACGACGGCATCCCGGCCTCGTGGCTCGTCGCCTACCGCAACCGCCTGCTGAACGCCGCCGACCCGGCACGGAGCTTCCGTCAGCTCGCCTGGGAGATGACGACCTCCGACTCGGCGATGTCGATGTACCTCAACGGCAACCAGAACGTCCGCGGGCGGCCGAACGAGAACTACGCGCGCGAGCTGATGGAGCTGTTCTGCCTCGGCCCGAACGCGCCCGACGGCAGTCCGAACTACACGCAGGACGACGTCGCGGGCCTGGCGCGGGCGCTCACCGGCTGGCGGCTGAACTCCGACGACACGAGCCCGGGCTACGGCGCAGTGACGTTCGCCCCGAACTCGTTCGAGACCCTTGCCAAGGCGTTCCTCGGTCGCACCCTTCCGGCGCTCGGGCGGGCGGCCAACGCCGCCGACGGCCCCGCCGCCGTCAACGCCGCGCTCGACGCCGTGCTCGGCCATCCGAGCCACAAGCAGTACCTGATCCGCAAGCTGTGGAGCGAGTTCATCGCCACGCCGATCCCCGACGCCGCGCTCGCCGAGCTGATGGCCGTCTACGACCCGGCCGGCCCGCTGCGCCCGCTGCTGCGCGGCATCCTCGGCCACGCGCTGATCTTCGAGTCGCTCGAGGAGCCCAACCTGATCAAGCCGCCGATCGTCTACCTGGTCGGCGTCCTCCGCCAGCTCGGCGCTCCGATGAAAGGCAACTCCATGACGGCGGCGCTGACCAACATGCAGCAGCGCCCGTACCGGCCGCCGAACGTCGCGGGCTGGGAGGGCGGCATGTCGTGGCTCAACACGAACACGGTCCAGGGACGGTTCGACGCCGCCGTGCGCGCCCAGGCGCTGACGTACAGCGGGAACACCTATCCGCGCTCGGGGCCGGTGGAGGTCGACGGCGGGGCGGGCGAGACGGCGGCCGCCCTGGTGGAGCGCGCCCACGCGTCGCTCGGACGGCCGTGGCTGGCGCCCGCCACGCGCGATGCCCTGCTCGCCTACGCCACGACGGCGCCGACCGGCAGCCAGGCGCAGCGCCGGCAGCGCTTCTACACGGTCCAGGCCCTGATGCTCGGCGGCCCCGACGGACAGGTGATGTGACATGCGCTGCATCGAATGCGAGGAGATCGAGCTCGCCCGTGTCAGCGACCAGCGGCCGACCCAGACGCTGCCCGTGCCGCACGCGGCGCTCGACGGCTTCCCGGGCGGCCGCCGGCCCGGCGACCTGACGCGCCGGCGGCTGCTCCAGTTCGGCGTCGCCGGGATGGCCTCGGTCTACGGGCCCAAGGCGCTCGGCTGGGAGTCGGTCTGGGAGTCCGTCGCGGCGGAGGCGGCGCTCGACCAGAACTGCCTCGTGCTGCTCTACCTGGCCGGCGGCAACGACGGGCTCAACACGATCGTCCCGAACGGCACCGACGACTACACGGCCTACGCGGGGGCGCGGTCGGCCATCCACAGGCTGCGGGGCCCGAACGTGGACGGCCGCGTCGGCTCGACGCGCCTCGCCGGCGACGCGGGCGACCTGCTGGCCTTCGCCAACGTGATGGTCTCGGGCGGCAACGGCGACACGCGCGGGCTCGACACGCTGTACGCCGACGACGCGCTGGCCGTCATGCCCGCCGTCGACGCCCTGCGGTACAGCCTGAGCCACTTCGACAACTCGGACATCTGGTTCAAGGCCAGCTACGACCTCAACGTCAAGACCGGCTGGCTCGGCCGCTGGATCGACAGCAACGGCTCGGCGACCAACCCGCTCCAGGCGATCTCGATCGACACAGCGCTCTCGAAGTCGATCCGCACGGCGGTCAATCCAGTCTGCGCGATCCCGTCGCTGACCTCGCTCGGCTTCAACATGAGCCTGCAGGGCGCGGTGGGCGGCACCAGCGTCAACGCCCAGATGCAGGCGCTGGCCGGGGCTCCGGCGGCAGCGCACAACGCCTACCTCGCGCGGGCGCGCGGGACGTACGGCGTGGCGGTCGAGACGCACCAGCGCTCGCTTGCCGCCGGGACCTTCAACCCGGGCGCGGGCTATCCGACCGGGACGCTGGGGAACCGGCTGAAGCTCGCCGCCCACCTGCTGGCGGCGAACCTCGGCACGCGCATCGTCACGATCCACTGGGGCGGCTTCGACACGCACAGCGGCCAGCTCGCCAGCCAGGACGCCCAGCTGATGGAGCTCTCGCGCGCGCTCGCGGCGTTCCGCGCCGACCTTCAGGCGCGCAACATCGAGGACCGCGTGAGCACGCTGGTCTTCTCGGAGTTCGGCCGGCGCGTCGCCGAGAACGGCTCGGCCGGGACCGACCACGGCGCCGGCGGCCTGATGCTGGCGATGGGCAGCAAGGTTCGCGGCGGCCTCGCCTCCGTGTGGCCCGGCTGCCGGCCGCAGGACCTCTTGCCCGCCAACAACGCGGCGCAGGGCAACCTGAAGGTCCCGACCGACTACCGCTCCGTCTACCGCGCGGTGATCGAGGAGTGGCTCGACGGCGACCCCGACGAGATCATCAACGGCGGCCCCATCGCCGACCTGGTGCGCGGGGACGGCCAGCCCGGCCGCAAGCTGTTCGAATGATCGCCGCCCTGCTCGTCGCGGTGGCGGTGATGGCGACGCCGCTCGCAGGCGGCCAGGCGGAGCGGCAGCGGCTCGTCAGGGTCGTCGACTACGGCGCTCACCATCACCAGACCAAGCGCGCGTGCCGGCGCCACGGCGACCGCCACTGCCGCAGGCACGTGCACTGGCGCCGAGCCCGGCGGCAGGCGCCGTCGCCCCCGTCGTCGCCGGAGCCGACGCCCACGCCGACCCCCACGCCGACGCCGGCCCCGGGCACGCTGCCGTCGCGCACCGGCGTCGACCTCACGGAGTGGCGGGTGACGCCGTCCTACCGCGAGCTGCGGGCGGGCGAGGTCGAGTTCAGCGCGTCCAACCTCGGCGAGGACGCGCACGACTTCTCGGTCCGCGACGGCGTCGGCACCGTGCTCGCCAACGAGGCCCTCGAGCCCGGCGACGGCGTCACCGTCCGCATGTCACTGGCGCCGGCCGTCTACACGCTCTACTGCTCGATCGACGACCACGAGCAGCAGGGCATGCGGGCCGACATCACCGTGCGCTAGGCCCTTCCGTCGAGCCACTCGCGCATCGAGACGTGCTGCGCTGAGTGATCGCCGGTCTGCAGCTCGCGGCGGATGTCGCCCAGCAGCCCGAACCGCTCGGCGGTCACGTTGTGCTGGTGGATCGTCTCGAGGTTGTCCTGACGGGCCGAGATGAAGTGGCGGTCCGTGAGGATCGGGAAGCGGTCGACCACGCCGCGCACCATCTCGCGCACGCAGTCCTCGACGAAGCGCGGGCGCCGGTGGGCCTTCTCGACCACGGCGCCCTCGTCGGAGCGCTTCATGAGCTCGTAGATCTCCGACGACATCGAGTTCTCGACGACCGCCAGCAGCGCCTGCGCGTCGATGTCGTTGTCGCAGTCCTCCGGGCAGCCGATGTGCAGCGTTCCGAGCCCGCGCTGATTGTGCGTGGCGATGGGCACGGCGGCGAAGATCCGCTCGATCTCCTGCGCGGAGAAGCCGTCCTCGAGCAGCCGCTCGCGCGAGCGGCCCTCGACGAGCTTCTGCGCGCACGGGCACGCGGTCATGCCCTGGGCGCGCACGCCGACCAGCCGGCGCGTGCCGGCCTCGCTCGCCACGGCGGCGCCGAGCAGCGAGTAGATCTCCTGCGTGACGATGCCGGACTCGGGCGCGGGCTTGTGCTCCGGGTAGCGGGCCTCGATGTGGACCTCGGCGCGGCGCGCGCCCTGCCGGTCGCGGACCTTCTCGGCGATGTGCTGGGCCAGCGTCTCGGCCCGCAGCGCGGACTCGCCGAGCACCACCTCGCCGATGGCGTCGTTGACGACTTCCTCGAAGCGCGACATGTGCGCGCCCTTCTGCTGCGGTCCGAGATCGACGAAGCAATCGAGCCGAGCGGAGTAGAGCTGCTCCGTCCCGTTCGCCCGGATCCGGATGACTTTCTCGACGTTCGTCACGCCCACGCGCGAGAGCGAGACCTGCAACGTCGGGACCTGCGACTGGACGTCTTCGAGTGCGATTTCCGACATCGTGGCTCCAAGCCTAGTACGGCAATTCACCCATTCGGACAGGACAAAGGCCGTAACGCGTGCTACAAAGCCCGATGAGAGAGGCGACGGAGAGCCTTTGTGCCCCGCCCCATATCGCGGCTCGAGCCGCGGCTAGCAGCACGGCTGCAACCTGACATAGATGGTAGGAGCGACCCGACGGAGGCCGGGTGCGCTCGACGTTGACGTCCCGAAGGATTCGAGGGATTTGGGCACAAAGACCGAAGCACTGCTCGCGAGCGACGTCTCGATTGTCGAGATCGAGGAACTTCGCCCGCTCATTGCTGAGGGCCAGGAGCGGGGGTTCCTGACCTTCGAGCAGATCACCTCTTGCCTAGAAGAGGTGGAGGTCACCAAGGAGCAGGTCGTCGAACTGCACGCGTACCTGGAAGACCAGGGCATCGACGTCGTGAACGCCGAGGACGGGCGTCCGGCGGTTGCAGAAGGCGGTCGCTTCGAGCCCGCCGCGGCGCAGGGCAAGCTGCCCGACGCGCCGCGCAAGCCGGAGATCGACCTGACGGTCGAGCCCAGCCTGGATTCGCTGCGGCTCTATCTGAGATCGATCGGCCGCGTTCAGCTGCTGACCGCCGAGCGCGAGGTTGCGCTCGCCCAGCGGATCGAGCGCGGCGACCTGGTAGCCAAGCAGGAGATGGTCGAGGCGAACCTTCGCCTCGTCGTGTCGATCGCCAAGGGCTACCTCGGTCGCGGCCTGTCGTTCCTGGATCTCATCCAGGAGGGCTCGCTTGGTCTCATCCGCGCGGTGGAGAAGTTCGACTACCGGCGCGGCTACAAGTTCTCGACATATGCGACCTGGTGGATCCGCCAGGCGGTAACGCGGGCGATTGCGGACAAGGGCCGCACGATCCGCATCCCCGTCCACATGGTGGAGAAGCTGAACAAGGTCGTGCACGTGGAGCGCCAGCTCGTCCAGCAGCTCGGCCGTGAGCCGCTGCCGGAGGAGATCGCGCGCGAGCTCGAATGCTCGGCGCGGGAGGTGCGCGACATCCTGCGCATGGCGCAGCAGCCGGTATCTCTGGAGAAGCCGATCGGCGAGGAGGAGGAGTCGGAGCTCGGCGATTTCGTCGAGGACGACACCGCGATCTCCCCGTTCGAGATGGCCTCCGAGAACCTCCGCAAGGAGAACGTCCGCCGCGCTCTCGACGCCCTCCCGCAGAGAGAGCGGGAAGTCATCGAGATGCGGTTCGGACTCACGGGCGCCCGCCCGTACACGCTCGAGGAGGTGGGCCGCGCGTTCAACGTGACGCGAGAGCGGATCCGCCAGATCGAGAATCACACGCTGAAGAAGCTCGAGTCGCTTCCCGAGGCCCAGCGCCTCCGCGACTCGGCGTGAGTCTTGTGCCGGTGCGGCGGGCAATCTGGCCCGCCGCGCCGCGCTAGACCGTTCCGTCCGGCTGCGAACGTATGTTCGGTGTCGTGCATTCGCGCGAACAGGGTGATCTCGGCGGAGGTGTCGGCGATGGAGTGGCTCGCCTCCATGGGCGCCTACGTCTTCCTGCCGCTCGGCCACAGCCCGGATCGTCGACGTCGTGGACACGCAGACACAAGGCGACCTCGGCGAAGCCTCGGCAATCGAATGGCTCGTCTCGCATGGCTATCCGGTCTGGGTTCCGGTCGGCCGCTCGCCTGACAGCGACCTCGTCACGCGGATCGAGGGCCGGCTTGCCGGAGTGCAGGTCAAGACGTGCCGGCGGCTGTTCAAAGGCCGCTTCCACGTGATGGTCTGCACGAAGGGCGGCAACCAGAGTTGGAACGGCGTAGTGAAGCGATTCTCGGCCACGCGGTGCGACTGGCTGTTCGTCCTCGTCGCCGACGGGCGTCGCTGGTTCATCCCGGCGAGCGAGGTCGGCGGAGGCTCCGCGATCGTGCTCGGAGGCCCGAAATACGCGGCCTACGAGGTCGAGCCCGGCAGCCCTTTTCAGACGCTAAGCTCAGACGCCCCCGGTGGGGTTCCCGAGCGGTCAAAGGGGACGGACTGTAAATCCGTTGGCTCAGCCTTCGCAGGTTCGAATCCTGCCCCCACCATCAAACGCTCACGAGCGTCCGCGTGAGCTGGGTGCGCGAGCGCACGCCGAGCTTGGCGTAGACGCGCGTGAGCGTGTTCTCGACCGTGCCCTCGCTGAGGAAGAGCGTCGCTGCGACCTGCTTGTTCGAGCGGCCGCCGGCGACGAGCTCGGCGACCTCGCGCTCGCGGGTGGTGAGGTGGTCGTCGCGGGTGTGGCGGTGGCGGGCGGCGACCCGGGTCCCGAGGCGGCGGAGCTCGCGGGCGGCCTCGTCGCGGAGGCGGAGCGCCCCGCCGCGGGCGGCGTCGGCGGCGACCTGCTGCAACAGGGCCTTGGCGCGCTCGGTGTCGCCACATTCGCGGGCGGCGACGATGGCCCGCTCGGCGTCGAGCGGCTCGGCTTGGGGCCGCTCGGCGACATCGCCCCGGTAGTAGCGGATCAGGGCGAGCACCGACGGCGTGTGCGGGATGTCGCGGAGGCGGGCGAGCTTCTCCGCGGCCTCGGCGTCGGCCAATGCGCCGTCGGCGTCGAGCTGCCGAAGGCGGATCGTCGCGCGCAGCTCGTGGAGCGCCACGAGCGGCTGCTGGTTGCGGTGCGCGAGCGCCAGCGCCCGCTCGACCGTCGTGGAGGCGTCGGCGAGCCGGTCGTGGCGCAGCTGCGCGCGGGCGACGTGCACCTGGGCGACGGGGTCGAGCTCGTCGACCCCCATGTCCAGGAGCTCGGGCCGCTCGTCCATCGCTGCCAGCTCGAACGCGATCGCCGGCGTCTCGGGCGCCGCCCGCAGCCGGCGCCGCGCCGCGCCGGGGTCGCCCAGCGTCGCCTCGAGCTGCGCGCGGACGAGCACCAGGTCGGGCTCCGCGCTGTCGAGCTCGGCCAGCAGCGCGAGCGCCTCGCGCAGCCGTCCCGCGCGCGCCAGCGCGAGCCCGGCCGGCGCCAGGAGCCGGCCACGGTCGCGCTCGGGCACCAGCCTCAGCGCCGCCTCGTACCAGTGCGGGGCCGTGCGAGCCGCCTCGACGAGCAGCGCCACCGCCGCCTCGTCGCCCGGTCGCGCGTACTGCGCGACGTGATGAGCGCGCGCCGCCGCGCCCGCGCCGCGCCGCTCCAGCTCCGCCGCGACGCGCTCGTGCGCGGCCAGCCGCCAGGCGGGCGCGGCGGCGTGGTAGACGGCGCGGCACACGAGCGGGTGCCGGAACTCGAAGCAGCGCCCGGTGCCGGGCCGGATGATGTCGGCGGCCACGAGCTCGTCGACCGCCTCCCCGACGTGCTCCTGCCCGGCGGCCGCGGCGGCCAGCTCGGGATCGAACGGGTCGCCTGCGACCGCCGCGCCCTCGACGAGGCTGCGCGTCGCGGGCGGTAGCGCCCGGAGCTCCACCTCGGCGGCCGCCAGCAACGGGCACGTCAGCGTGGAGGCGGGCTGGCCGACCGTGCGCGCGAACTCGCGCAGGTAGAGCGGGATGCCGCGCGCGTCGTCCACGATCCGTTCGCGCTCGGCGAGGTCGGACACGTCGGCGAGCACCGTGAGCGACGCCTCGCGGTCGAGCGGCTCCAGGGCCAGCTCCTCGTACGCCGGCAGGCGGCGCGCCAGATCCAGCAGCGGCAGCGCCCGGCTGCCCCGCCGCCGCGCGGCGACGACGACCAGGTGCGGAGCGGCCGGCGGCCGGTGCAGCAGCCGGCGCACGAGGTCGAGCGACGCCTGGTCGGCCCAGTGCATGTCGTCGAGCAGGAGGACGACCGGTCGCTCGCCGCGGAGCTGCTCGACCAGCGCGTCGTCGACGACGGAGAACGGGACGTACTGCTCGTGCTCGGCGGCTCGGCGCTCGAGCACCGGGATGCCGCGGCCGCGGGCCGACACCGCCACGGCCTCCAGCAGGGCGCTCTTGCCGATCCCGGCCTCGCCGAGCACGGCCAGCACGCGGCTCGCGCCGTCGAGGACGTCGTCCAGCGCGCGCACCACGGCGCCCAGCTCCAGATCGCGGCCGACCAGCTGCACGGAGAGCACAGACGTGCGAAGCCCACCGGCTATTCCGCAAGCCGGGATGGGACGGGCATGGGGTTCCCCCTCAAGCGGCGGAGCTGGAGCCGGCGTCCTTGAAGCCGACCCAGTCCGACTGCCCAGGAGGCAATCCGATGCACCTCATCTCGCGACGGCTCTCGCCGTCCCTCGTCCTCGCCGTCGTCGCGCTCTTCGTGGCGCTCGCCGGCACCGCCACCGCGGCCGTGATCATCTCCAGCCCCGACCAGCTGGCGAGCAACGTCATCACGTCCCCGAAGATCGTCGACGGCGCCGTCGCGCAGAGCGACGAGCGCAACCCGAGCCTGCGGGCCAAGATCGACCGCAACGGCAAGGTCATCGCCGGCGACGTGCCCGGCGGCGTCGTCGAACACCCCAAGAAGGGCCAGTACAACGTCACCATGAGCCTCGGCGACGTCGGGCCGCTCGGCCTCGACACCTGCGGCGTCTCCGCCAACCCGTGGCTGGACTTCCCCGAGAACCGCCACCTGAAGGCCTACGCGAACCTCGCCCCGGGCTCGGCCCAGGTCAACGTGTTCATGTTCGAGGAGGGCATCGAGAACGGCAAGCACGTCGAGAAGCCCGCCGACGCGGCGTTCGACCTCGTGCTCGCCTGCTGATCCCTTAACGAGGCAGAGCCGCCCCGGGTAGGAGCGGCTCGTAACCATGGTTATCGGCATCCGCCCGCAGAACCTTTAGCCGACTTATCGAAGCTGGCGCGTTGCCGCTCATCGGCGGCAACGCGTCACCATGCGGGGCATGGGAGAACGACTGGACGGAACCGTCGCGCTGGTCACCGGCGCGAGCAGCGGCATCGGCGAGGCGACGGCGCGCAGCCTGGCTCACGCCGGCGCGAAGGTCGCGATCGCGGCGCGCCGCAAGGACCGGCTCGACGCGCTGGGGGCGGAGATCGACGCGCTGGTCATCGAGGCCGACGTCACCGACCGCGAGCAGGCGACCGGTGCGGTCCGCCGGACCGTCGACGAGCTGGGCCGGCTCGACACGGTCATCAACAACGCCGGCGTCATGCTGCTCGACCAGGCGGCCGACCAGCCGCTCGACGACTGGCAGCGGATGGTCGACGTCAACGTCAACGGCGTCCTCTACGTCGCCCATGCGGCAATCGAGCCGCTGCTGGACGCCGCCGAGGACAGCCCGCGCAAGGTGAGCGACCTGGTCAACATCAGCTCCATCGCGGGCCGCCGTGCCAACCGCGGCTCGGCCGTCTACAACCTCACCAAGCACGGCGTCGGCGCCTTCAGCGAGGCGCTGCGCCAGGAGTTCGCGACCCGCCACCTGCGCGTCTCGCTGGTCGAGCCGGGCGCGGTGATCACCGAGCTCGTCGAGCAGATGGGGCCGGAGGGCGTGGAGGCGGCGCGCAAGCGCTTCGAGGGCGTCGAGCGGCTGGAGGCCGACGACATCGCCGATGCGATCGAGTACATCGTCACCCGGCCGTGGCGCGTGGCCGTCAACGAGATCATGATCCGGCCCACCGAGCAGGAATGGTGATCGCGGTCACCGGCGCCACGGGGTTCGTGGGGCGCCGGACCGCCGAGCGCCTGGAAGCGCCGCGGCTGGTCGTGCGGGACCCGTCGCGGGCGCAAGGTGACGTACGGCAGGCCTCGAGCTACGGCGCGCACGATGAGATGCGCGCGGCGCTCGAGGGCGTGCACACGCTGTTCCTCGTCCCCGCCGAGGAGTCCGAGGACCGCGTCCAGCAGCACCGCACCGCGGTCGACGCGGCGGTGGCGGCCGGGGTCGAGCGGATCGTCTACCTCTCGTTCCTCAACGCGGCGCCCGACTCCACCTTCACGCTCGCCCGCGACCACTGGGCGACCGAGCAGCACATCCGCGCCGCGGGCCCCGCGTTCACCTTCCTGCGCATGAGCCTGTACCTCGACTTCGTGCCGCGGATGGCCGCGGACGGCGTGATCGCCGGGCCGGCCGGCGAAGGTCGCGTGGCGGCGGTGGCGCGCGACGACGTGGCCGCCGTCGCGGCAGCGGTGCTGACCTCGGACGGCCACGACGGGCAGACCTACGACGTCACCGGTGGCGAGGCGCTCACTCTGAGCGAGATCGCCGCCCAGCTCGGCGCCACATTCAAGGACGAGACGCTCGAGGAGGCATGGGCGTCACGCGCGGGCTACGGCGCGCCGGACTGGCAGGTCGAAGCGTGGATCAGCACCTACACGGCGATCGCCGCGGGAGAGCTGGACACCGTGAGCGACAGCGTCAGGCGCTTCACCGGCCGCGATCCGCTCACGCTGGCGGATCTCACCTAAGGCGCGAGCGTCTCGGCGAGCACGGCGCGGTGGGTGGGGCGCGCCGCCTCGTAGCGCTCGCGCCCGCTGTCGGTCAGGCAGGCCATGATGCCGCGCCGGTCGTTCGCGCACATGCCGCGCTTGACCAGCCCGTCGGCCTCCAGCCGCGCGACCACGCGCGAGAGCGCGCTCTGGCTCAGGTGCACGGCGTCGGCGAGCTCCTGCATGCGGCGCTCGTCCTTGTCCGTGCCGGCCAGGCGCTCCAGCACCTCGAACTCGCTGACGCCGAGGCCGTGCTCGTGCTGGAGCCGGCGCTCGAGCGCCGACGTCGTGCGGGCGTGCCGCTCCAGCAGCCAGTGCCAGCTCTCGACGAGCTCCGTGTCCACAGCCATCGCGGCGGCAATTGTATCAGTCCCGCGCATATTATGCGTTCACAAAATATCCTTAGACAATAGTTGCAGACGCATATAGTCTGTCGGGATGGCTTCCTCCCCAAGCTCTGCCGCACCCCGCTGGGACGCCCGCACGTGGTCGCTCCTGGTCGTGCTCTGCGGCGTTCTCTTCCTGGACGGGCTCGACGTCTCGATGGTGGGCATGGCGCTGCCGTCGATCAGCACCGAGCTCGGCCTCACCACCTCGCAGCTGCAGTGGGTCGTGTCGGGCTACGTGCTCGGCTACGGCGGTCTGCTGCTGCTCGGCGGCCGCGCCGCCGACCTCCTCGGCCGCAAACGGGTGCTGATCATCGGGTTGTCCGTGTTCGTCGTCGCCTCGGCGGTCGGCGGCCTGGTCAACGACGGCACGCTGCTCGTCCTCACGCGCGTCGTGAAGGGCATGAGCGCCGCCTTCACCGCTCCCGCCGGCCTCTCGATCATCACCACGACGTTCGAGGAGGGCCCGAACCGCAACCGGGCGCTCGCGTACTACACCGCCACCGGCGCGAGCGGGTTCTCGCTCGGCCTCGTGTTCGGCGGCCTGCTCACCCAGCTCGGCTGGCGCTGGACGTTCCTGCTCCCGGTCCCGTTCGCGCTGGCGATCCTGTTCCTGGCGCGGCGCGTGATCCCGCGCGACAAGCTCATCCCCGGCCAGCGGCGGCGCTACGACATCGCCGGCGCGTTCACGATCACGGCCGCGATGCTGCTGCTCGTGCGCACGGTGGTCGAGGCGCCCGAGATCGGCTGGGCCGATCCCGTGACCGTCGGCTCGTTCGCCCTCGTCGTGGCGCTGATGGTCGCGTTCGTGGCGATCGAGCTGCGCGCCCCGCAGCCGCTCGTCCGGCTCGGCATCCTGCGCTCCGGCCCGCTGGTGCGCGCGAACCTCGGCATGGCGACGATGTTCGGCGCCTACGTCGGCTTCCAGTTCGTCGGCACGCTGTACCTGCAGACGATGCACGGCTGGTCGCCGGTGGAGACCGCGCTGGCGTTCCTGCCGGGCGGGATCCTGGTGGCCGTCGGATCGCCGCGGATCGGCCCGCTCGTGGACCGGTTCGGCACGGCGCGGCTGATCCTCGTCGGCATGGTCGCGTTCGTCGCGGGCTACGCGCTGTTCCTGCGGATCGACGCCTCACCGTCCTTCGTGGCGCTGATGCTGCCGACGATGCTGCTGATCGGCTTCGGGTTCGCGCTCTGCTTCCCGAGCCAGAACATCCAGGCGGTGGCCGGCATCCCCGATCACGAGCAGGGCCTGGCCTCGGGCCTGGTCAACACCTCGTTCCAGCTCGGCGGAGCCATCGGCCTGGCGATCGTCACGGCGGTGGTGAGCGGCGAGACGTCGCTCGACGTCTTCCGGCCCGCGATCGCCGTGGTCACCGGACTGGCCGCGCTCGGGCTGGTCGTGGCGCTGGTCGGCGTGCTTCAGGACCAGGCGGCGGCCAGCACGCGGCGCCAGTTGCCCGACGCGATCTGATCGACCTCGGGGGCGCTGAACCCGGCGCCCCCGAGCGCCTCCAGCACGCGCGGCAGGCCGGAGGCGTCCGCGACCTCGGCGGGCATCGTCGCGCCGTCGAAGTCCGAGCCGAGCGCCACGTGGTCGACCCCGCAGCGGTCGGCCACGTAGCGCGCGTGCTCGGCGATCCGCTCGACCGGGGTGTCGGGATCGTCGCCGCCCTCCGCGCGCAGCGACCCGGTGTCGAAGTTGATGCCGACCAACCCGCCGCTGGCGGCGATCGCGTCGAGCTGGTCGTCGGTCAGGTTGCGCGTCGACGGGCACAGCGCGTGGACGCAGGAGTGCGAGGCGATCAGCGGGCCGTCGAGCTCGCGGGCGACGTCCCAGAACCCGGCGGTGTTGATGTGGCTCAGGTCGACGGCGATGCCGAGCTCGGCGCAGCGCCGCACGAGGCGCACGCCGGCCTCGGTCAGCCCCGGGCCGGTGTCGGGCGTGGCCGGGAAGCGGAACGGCACGCCGTGAGCCGAAGGCGTTGGCGCGGCTCCAGACCGGGCCGAGCGAGCGCAGGCCGGCCGCGTACCAGACCTCGAGCGCGTCGAGGTCGGTGTCGATCGCCTCGGCGCCCTCCATGTGGAAGATCACGCCGAGCGCGTCTCCGTTCAGGCAGGCGTCGAGGTCGGCGGTGTCGCGCACGAGCCGGATGGCGCCGTCGCAGGCGCGCAGCAGCCGCTGCAGACGCGCGCCGAGCGCGCCGACCGTGCGCGCCGCCTCCTCCCACGGGACGCTCGGGTGGTAGGGGACATCCCAGCCGCCCTCCGTGCGGTCCGGCCACTCGCCGGGGACCGGCGGCAGCACCGCGAACAGTCCCGCGGCCAGGCCGCCGGCGCGCGCGGACGGCACCGTGATCGTCGCCGCGCCCTCGGTGAGCAGCGCGTCGTCGGGCGCGCCGTCGTCGTGCAGGCGGGTCAGCACGTCGTTGTGGCCGTCGATCACCACGCGGTTGCAGCATGACGGACCGGGTAGCACCCGGCGCATGCGACGGGTCATGGCGGTTCTCGTGGTGGCGTTCTTCCTGGTGCCGAGCGCGGCGCAGGCACAGGAGAGCGAGGTGGTGACGCTCCTGCGGGAGCTGGTCCAGGTGAACACGAGCAACCCGCCCGGCAACGAGGCGCAGGTGGCCGAGCTGCTCGCGCCGCGGCTGCGCGCCCTCGGCTTCGAGGTCGACATCATCCAGACCCCGACGGCCGGCAAGGCGCACCTGGTCGCGCGGCTGCGGGCGGCCAACCCGACCGAGAAGCCGATCCTGCTCGCCGGCCACTCCGACACGGTCGGCGTCGAGCCCGAGCTGTGGACCTTCGAACCCTTCGGCGGCACCACCGCCGGCGACTACCTGCTCGGCCGCGGGTCGCTCGACTTCAAGGGCGGCCTGGCCGCCTTCACCGTGGCGGCCATGCAGCTCGCCCGCTCCGGCGTGCCGCTCAAGCGCGACGTGATCCTGCTCTCCGAGGCCGACGAGGAGGGCGGCAGCTACGGCACGCGCTGGCTGGCCGACAACCACTGGGACAAGATCGACGCCGGCGTCTCGCTCAACGAGGGCGGCTGGATCTTCAAGGACGGCAGCGGGCGGCCGCGGCTGCTGGGCATCACCACGATCGACAAGAACTCGCTGTCGGTGACCGTGCGCACGCGCGGGACGTCGACGCACAGCTCGCGGCCGCTGCCCGACAGCGCGATCCGCCGGCTGGTGCGCGCGCTGTACCGGATCGAGCGCTTCTCGACCCGGCCGCGGATCACGCCGACCGCCCGCCGCTACCTGCGCGCGTGGGCGAACGCGTTCGACGTCAAGGGTCCGCGCCGGCTGGCCAACGCGAAGACCGCCTTCCGGCGCTTCCGGCTCGCCGACCAGCTCAAGAACGGCCGCTACGGCGAGCTCTTCAACGGCCTCGTGCGCGACATCTACGTGCCGACGATCCTCGACAGCGGCTTCCGCTCCAACGTGCTGCCCGGCACCGCGATCGCGACGGTCAACATGCGGATGCTGCCGGGGACGCACCCGCGGCCGATGATCCGCCAGCTCCGGCGGGCGATCGGCGACAAGCGCGTGGTGGTCGAGCCGATCGTCACGCCGCCGGCCACCGTGGAGTCGACGCTCGACTAGCTTCGACGAGCGGGCCGAGCAGGCGCCGTCCTCGATCGACTCCGACCTCTACCGGAGCCTGGTGAGGCAGGGCCGGACCCAGTGGCCGGGCGTGCGCGTGACGCCGGCGCTGTTCGAGGCGGGCACCGACGCCGTCCCGTGGCGCGAGAAGGGCATCCCGGTCTACGGCGTCTACCCGTACCCGATCTCGCGCTCGGACCTGGTGCGCATGCACGGCAACGACGAGCGCGTGCCGATCTCGGGGCTCGAGCAGGGCACCGAGTGGATCACGCGCGTGCTGGCCGAGGTGGCTGCTCAGTGAGCTAGAGCAGCGCGGCCAGCTTCTCGAAGGCGGAGTGCCAGCCGGCCTCCGCGTGCGTGGCCTCGGTGTACGGCCCGTCGCTCAGCGTCATCCGCGTCTTGCCGCCGTGGTCGTGGAGCTCCACGCGCGTGAACGTCGTCTCGTTGATGCCCACCTCGGGGATCGGGTCGCACTTGAGCACCAGCAGCCGGGGCGGGTCGAGCTCGACGATCTCGTAGGTGAGCGAGTGCTCCATCCCGCGCCCGCTCATCGTCAGGGCATACCGGCCGCCGATTCGCAGGTCGATCTCCACCGACTCGCGCGGCACCTCCATCCCCTCGGGCCCGAACCAGCGGGCGACGTGGTCGGGATCGGTCCACGCGCGGAACACGAGCTCGCGTGGCGCGTCGAAGACGCGGGTGATAAGGACCTCCTGCATGGTCTCGCTCATTGGATCTCCTTCAGATGACGGTCGAGCCGGTCGATCCGGCCCTCCCAGATGTCACGGCGGGCATCCACCCACCGCGTCGCCTCTTCCAATGCCTCCAGGCGAAGTCGGCTCGGTCGCGACTGCCCCTCCCGGCCGCGCTCGATCAGCCCCGCGTTCTCGAGCACTTTCAGGTGCCGCGAGATCGCCGGCATGCTCATCGCGAACGGCTCGGCCAGCTGGGTCACGGTCGCCTCGCCCTCGGCGAGCCGCTCGAGGATCGCGAGCCGTGTCGGGTCTCCCAAAGCGGCGAAGGTATTGCTTAACGACATTGTTACGTAATGAATACGTTAAATAAATCTGGAAGTCAAGCACTTGACAACTCGGGTGCGGGTGTGCGTAGATTCCGCCCGTGAAGTTCCAAAACCGTTTTCGGAATGTCTGAAGAGCGAGTTACGATCCGCCGCCTCGCCGAGGTGAGCGGCGTCTCGATCGGCACCGTGTCGCGTGCGCTGAACGGCTACACGGACGTCAACCCGGAGACGCGCGAGCGCATCATGCGGCTCGCCCAGGAGCTCGACTACACGCCCGCGGCGGCCGCTCGCAGCCTCAAGACGCAGCGCAGCCACGTGATCGGCGTCTTCCTCGAGACCGGCGAGGGCCACCCCGACCTGCAGCATCCCTTCTTCCACGAGGTGCTCGTCGGGCTCAAGAACGCGATCGGCTCCGGCGGCTACGACCTGCTGCTGTTCGCCGCCGAGAGCCCCGGCAACGGCTACGGCCCGCACGCCTACCTCAAGCGCGCCCGCCACCACAGCGTCGAGGGCGTGGTCCTCATGGGCACCGATCCCGAGGACCCCGAGGTGCGCCGGCTCGTGCGCTCGGAGCTGCCCACAGTGGGCGTCGACGTCGCGCTCGAGGGTCCCGCCACCACGTACGTGATCAGCGACAACGTCGACGGCGCATCCCGCGCTGTGCGGCACTTCCACAGCATCGGCCACCGTCGCATCGCCACCATCACGGGCATGCTCGAGACCCGCACCGGAGGCGACCGCCTGCGCGGCTACCGCCAGGCGCTGCAGGCCTGCGGGCTCGCCTATCGCGACGAGTACGTCGCCTACGGAGACTTCTACGTGGAGAGCGGCCGCCGAGCCATGGCCGATCTCCTGTCCCTCGACGAGCCGCCCACAGCGGTGTTCGCCGCGTCGGACATGATGGCCCTCGGCGCGATCCGCGCGGCCGGCGACGCCGGCCTCAACGTGCCCGCCGACATCTCGGTCATCGGCTTCGACGACATCCAGCTCGCCGATCACATGAACCCCCCACTGACCACGGTGCGCCAGGACAAGGCGGGCCTCGGCGTGGCGGCAGGCTCGGCGCTCGTGCGCCTGATCGACGGTGAGCAGGACGCCGTGACGGAGTCCACGGTGCTTCCCGTGGAGCTCGTCCGGCGCGGCTCTACGCGACCCCGGGCAACGGACTAGGGGGTGACGCGGCGCAGAGGTTCCCCGGCGCAGTCCTAGGCGGAAGACCAAAATCGTTTTTGGACCCAAGGAGGAGAGGATCGTGAGGAGAAAGTTCGCGGTCGTCGCGCTGGCGATCGCAGCGCTGTTCGCCGGGGCCCTGGTGTACTCAGGGTGCGGCGGCGACGACGAAGGCAACAGCACCGGCGGCACGGAGGACCAGGCCGCGAAGTCCGACATCAAGCCGGGCACCACGGTGAAGCTGTGGATCATGCCGAATGGTCCGCAGCCCCAGGAGGACATGGAGGCCGCGCTCGTTCCGTTCACGGAGGAGACCGGCATCAAGGTCGACGTCGAGGTCGTGGACTGGGGCGTCCAGCTCGACCGCATCCGCAACGCGGCGGTCTCCGGCGAGGCGCCGGACATCACGCAGGCGGGCACGACGCAGGTGCCGTTCTTCGCCGCGCTCGGCGGCTTCGAGGATCTCTCGGGGCGCGTCGAGGACATCGGCGGCTCGGGCGCGTACCCGGACGGCGTCTGGCAGACGACCCAGGTCTCCGGCCAGGACGGCGTCTGGTCGGCCCCGTGGTTCACCGAGGCGCGGTCGATCTACTACCGCAAGGACATCCTCGAGAAGGCCGGCGTCGACGAGGCGACCGCCTTCCAGGACTGGGACTCGTTCCGCGCGACGCTCCAGGCGGTCAAGGACAAGGCCCCGGGCATCCAGCCGTTCGGCACGCCGGGCAAGAAGGCGTTCGACCTCGTCCACCACGTGATGCCGTTCGTGTGGGACGCCGGCGGCGCTGAGCTGTCCGACGACAACTCGCAGTCGACGATCAACTCGCCCGAGGCGGTCGAGGGCGTCGGCTTCTTCGCCGACCTCGTCGCGGACGGGCTCGCCGACCCGAGCCAGCTCGAGCGTGACGGCACGCAGGTGGAGAACCAGTTCAAGGGCGGCAAGATCGCCGTCTGGATGGGCGGTCCGTGGGTGCTCGGCTCGATCGAGCGCGAGGACGACACGAACTGGGTCCCGGCCGCGCGCAAGAACGTCGGCGTGGCGCCGATGCCGGCCGGCCCGAGCGGCGACGCGTTCACGTTCGTCGGCGGCTCGAACCTGATGATGTTCGAGAGCTCCGAGAACAAGAACGAGGCCTGGGAGGTCATGAAGTTCCTCTCCCAGGACCAGGTGCAGACCGACTACGCGTCGCTGCTGGGCATGTTCCCGGCGCGGACGGAGCCGCAGCAGAGCTACGGCGAGTCCAACGGCGCGAACTTCGAGTCGGTGTTCCAGGCCATCCAGCAGGGCCGGACGTACGCGCCGATCCCGCAGTGGGGAGCGGTCGAGAACGCCTACAAGGGCCACTTCGGGACGATCCTCGACAACGCCGCCAAGGGCGACGCCAGCGACGAGGCGATCCAGAAGCAGCTCGACGAAGCGGCCAAGGAGGCCGACGGCCTGCTCGCCCAGACCACGGGCTAGCAGGATCCTCCTCCGGACGGGCGGGGCAAGCCGCTGCCCCGCCCGTCCGTTCCCTTCTCTATGACTACACAGCTCTCACCGAACGAGCCGACGGCTCATGTGACCGTGGAACCGCCACGACGCCGCAGCAGCTCCCAGCGCGCCTCGCGCAACCGCTTCATCGCGGCCCTCGTGGCGCCGGCGATCCTCTTCATGCTGATCGTCCACCTGCTGCCGGCGATCGGCGGGTTCTACCTCTCGTTCAAGAACCTCAACCTCTTCACGTTCCGCCAGCTCTTCGACGCGCCGTGGATCGGGCTCCGCAACTACGAGCAGATCCTGTTCGAGGACAACCCGCTCCGCAGCGGCTTCACGACGGCGGCCGGGAACACGGCGGTCTACACGTTCTGGACCGTGCTGGGGACGCTCGTGCGGCGGGATGCTGTGTGCGCTGCTGTTCAACCGCGACATGCGCGGGATCAAGGTCGCCCGCGCGCTGATGCTGACGCCGTGGATCGTCCCGAGCTTCGTGGTCGCGGTGCTCTGGCAGTACATGTGGCAGAGCGACATCGGGATCATCAACAAGGTCCTCGTCGACTACACGGGGATCCTGAATGACCGCCCGATCTGGCTGATCGGCCCGAACTCGCTGTGGGCGATCATCATCCCCAGCATCTGGCGCGGGCTGCCGTTCGCGTTCCTGATCTTCCTGGCCGGCCTGCAGGCGATGCCGAAGGAGCTGCACGAGGCCGCGGCGATCGACGGCGCCGGCCCGTTCAGGCGCTTCCGCTACATCACGCTGCCGCTGCTGCGGCCGCTGATCGCCGTCCAGCTGCTGTTCGGCGTCATCTACGCCACGTACCAGTTCTCGATCCCGTACGTGATGTTCGGGTCCAACCCGGGGCCGGACGCCGACCTGATGATGACCCTGATCGTCCGGCAGTCGTTCTCGAACAACCTGTTCGGCTTCGGGAGCGCCGTCTCCGTCCTGCTGATGATGGCCATGTTCGTCTGGGTGGCCATCTGGTACCGCGCGTTCAAGCGCGACCTGGAGCCCGCATGAGCCGCCGCCGCGCAGTGAACCTGAGCCTCGACGCACTCACCTGGCTCGTGCTGCTGGTGATGCTCTCGCCGGTGCTGTGGCTGCTCGTCTCGTCGTTCCAGGACGACCTGGAGTTGTCGACGGGCGCCTACGACCTGCTGCATCCCACGATCGACGCCTTCACCGGCATGTGGGACACGATCGACTTCGAGCGCTTCTTCGTGAACAGCCTGGTGATCTGCACCGTGGCTGCTCTGCTGGCCACGGCGTTCGCCGCGTCGGCCGGCTACGCGCTCGCGCGTTACAAGTTCCGCGGCGCGCGCGTGTTCGGGCTCACGGTGATCGGCACGCAGCTGATCCCCGGCTCGATGTTCCTGCTGCCGCTGTTCATCGGCTTCATCTGGATCAACCAGAACGTCGGCATCCCGCTGTACGACACGCACCTCGGGATGATCATCGTCTACACGGCGTTCTTCACGCCGGTGGCGATCTTCTTCATGCGCTCGTTCTTCCTCGCGATCCCGCGCGATCTCGAGGACGCGGCGATGGTCGACGGCTGCACGCCGTTCAAGGCGTTCGTGAAGGTCGTGCTCCCCAACGCCGCTCCCGGCCTGGTGGCGACCTTCGTCTACGCCTTCCTGTTCGCGTGGGACGAGCTGCTGTTCGTCGCGAACCTGACGCAGGACACCGCCGAGACGATCCCGATCGGCATCCGCACCTTCATCGGCAACTACCAGCAAAGGACCGCCCAACTCATGGCCGCAGGGGTCATCTCAACTCTGCCCGTACTGATCGCCTTCTTCCTGACCCAGCGGTGGCTGGTGAAGGGGCTGACCGCGGGCGCGGTGAAGGGATGACGACGCCTGTCGTCGAGCCGGCCCGCGTGGGCAGCTTCCCGACGCACTTCCGCTTCGGCGTGGCCATGGCCTCCTACCAGATCGAGGGCGCCGTGAACGAGGACGGGCGCGGCCCGTCGATCTGGGACGAGTTCTGCCGGCGGCCCGGCGCCGTGGCGGGCGGCGACAACGGCGACGTGGCCTGCGACCACTACCACCGCTGGCGCGAGGACCTGGACCTGATGGCCTCGCTGGGCGTCGAGTCCTACCGCCTGTCGATCTCGTGGCCGCGCGTGCAGCCGGACGGGCGGGGCGCGCTGAACCAGGCCGGCGTGGACTTCTACCGGCGGATCTGCGAGGGGTGCCTGGAACGGGGCATCGAGCCGGTGGCCACGCTCTACCACTGGGACCTCCCGCAGGCGCGCCAGGCGGCCGGCGGCTGGGCGGCGCGCGACACCGCCGAGCGCTTCGCGGCGTACGCGGCGCAGATGGCTTCGACGCTGGGCGACGTGGTCTCGGGCTGGATCACGCACAACGAGCCGTGGGTGACGGCGTTCCTCGGCCACGCCGAGGGCGTCAAGGCGCCGGGCATCCGCGACTGGCCGACCGCCTTGCGCGTCTCGCACCATCTGCTTCTGTCGCACGGGCTGGCGGCGCGGGCGTTGCGGGCCGGCTCGCCGGGCGTGCCGGTCGGGATCACGCTGAACCTGGCCCCGGTGCGGTCCGACGATGCGGGCGCCGGGCGCCGCATGGACGGCTACCTCAACCGCTGGTTCCTGGACCCGGTGCTGCGCGGCCGCTACCCGGAGGACATGGTCGCGCACTACGAGCGGCGCTACGGCCCGTTCGACTGCGTCCGCGACGGAGACCTGCGCGTGATCGGCGAGCCGATCGACTTCCTCGGCGTCAACTACTACATGCCGCAGCGCGTGCGGTTCGATCCGGCGCGGCAGCCGCTGGAGCTCGCGAGCGTGCACCCGGAGCCGCCGACCACGGCGATGGGCTGGGAGATCGACGCCGACGGCCTGCACGAGCTGCTCGTGCGCGTGCGGCGCGACTACGGCGACGTGCCGATCTACATCACCGAGAACGGCGCCGCCTTCGAGGACGGGCCGGTGGTGAACGGCACGGTCGAGGATCCGCGGCGGGTCGAGTACCTGCAGTCGCATCTGGATGCTCTTTCGCGGGCGGTCGCGGACGGCGTCGACGTCCGCCGCTACTTCGCCTGGTCGATGCTCGACAACTTCGAGTGGGAGCACGGCTACGCGAAGCGCTTCGGGCTCGTCTACGTCGACTACTCCACCCAGCGCCGCGTGCCCAAGCGCAGCGGCCTCTGGTACCGCGACTTCATTGCGAGGGCCCGTGGCTAGCATCGCGTTCTCAGACGTCTCGAAGGTGTTCCCGGACGGGACCGCGGCGGTCGACGGGCTGGACCTGGACATCGCCGACGGCGGCTTCACCGTGCTGGTGGGGCCGTCGGGCTCGGGCAAGTCGACCGCGCTGCGGATGGTCGCCGGGCTCGAGGAGGCCTCCTCGGGGACGATCCGGATCGCCGACCGCGTGGTCAACGACGTCGCGCCCAAGGACCGCGACATCGCGATGGTCTTCCAGTCGTATGCGCTCTATCCGCACATGAGCGTGGAGGAGAACCTCGGCTTCGCCCTGAAGATGCAGGGCGCTCCCGCTGCTTCGCGGGCGACGCGGGCGGGGGCGGTCGCGCGCCGGCTGGGGATTTCCGAGCTGCTCGCGCGGCGGCCCCGGGCGCTTTCGGGTGGGCAGCGACAGCGGGTCGCCCTGGGGCGGGCGATCGTGCGCCAGCCGCAGGCCTTCCTCATGGACGAGCCTCTGTCGAACCTGGACGCCAAGCTGCGGGTGGAGATGCGCGCGTACATCGCGCGGCTGCACCAGGAGCTCGGCACCACGACGCTGTACGTCACGCACGACCAGACCGAGGCGATGACGATGGGCGACCGCGTCGCGGTCATGCGCGACGGGAAGCTGGAGCAGGTCGACGAGCCGCGCGAGCTCTACGACCGCCCGGCCAACCTCTTCGTGGCGGCCTTCATCGGGTCGCCGGCCATGAACCTGCTGCGGGGGCACCTGGAACTGGTGGACGGCCAGGTGCAGGTAGCGCTGGGCAGCCAGCGCCTCGTCCTCCCCGACGAGGCGCTGGACGCCCGGCCGATCCTGCGCGGCTGGGTCGACGACGAGGTGATCGTCGGGATCCGGCCGGAGTCGGTGTTCGTCGGCGGCGGGCTGGAGCTGGAGGTCGTGCTGGTCGAGGCGCTGGGGTCCGACCTGCTGGTGCATCTGAAGACCGATGCGCCGCGGGTGACGATCTCGGACGCCTTCGACGGCGAGGACGACGCCGGCCTGGAGGCGCGCTTCACGGCGCGGCTGTCGCCGGACCTGCGCGTGGAGATCGGCGACCGGCTGCGGCTGGGCGTCGATCCCGAGCGCGTGCACTTCTTCGACCCCGAGACGGGCATCGCCCTGCGCTGATGGCTCACGCTGTGATCAATGCGTTGGCCGTCGGGCCGCTGCGTTACAACCGGCTGCTCGAGCGGGTGGGTCTTGCGCCGGGCCTGCTGACCGCGACGCTCCGCTCGTTGGAGGCCGATGGCCTGGTCGAGCGGCGGCTCGAGGCCCAGGCCTTCCCGTACGCGCTGACCGCCGCCGGGCGGGAGCTAGCCCAGGGGCGGGTTGGCGCGCCGGGCTAGCCCCAGCGCGTAGCGCGGCCACCAGACGCCGGCCTTGGGGGCGTTGCGGCACTCGCCGTCGGACTCGCCCGGGGTCTTGATCCAGAGGTAGGCGTCGATCAGCGGGTTGCCGGTGTCGGTGGTGGGCCGGGCGCCGAGGCCGCGGCCGGGCGGGTTGCACCAGCGGGTGCCCTTCGGACCCTGGCCGTTGCGGCTCGTGTCGATCACGAAGGGCATGCCGATCTCGGTGCCGTAGGCGACGAGCTCGTCGGTGGCGCGGAAGTTGGAGACGTTGAGGGCGAAGGCTCGGGCGCCGACCTTGTTCAGGCGGCTCGCCATGGTCTTGGCGGGCTGCCAGCGCGAGTGCCCGGCATCCACGTAGACCGCCGCCTGGGGCAGCCGGTGCAGCCGCTTGACGGCGCGCCTGAGGTGCTTGAGCTTCACGCAGCCCGAGGCGAGCGCGTCGGGCTCGACGATCACGAGGGCGGGGCGGTCCTCGATGCCGTCGGCGAAGGCGTCGATCCAGCGGGCGTAGTGGCGGGCGCCGCCGGCCGAGTAGCCGCCGCAGTCCCGGTTGGGCACGTTGTAGGCGACGAGGATCGCTGTCGCGTCCGCCTTGGTGGCTGCGTCGACCGTGCGGTCCACGTCCTTGCGCACCTGCTTCGGGGTGCCGCCCGTGAACCAGAACGCCTGGGGGACCGCGGCCATCGACCGCATGAGCCGCGCGTTCTCGGTCCGGCCCTGCTTCTCATACTTGTCCGCCTGGCGCGCGGCGTTCGAGTCCGGGTCCGCGTAGAACGGGCCGGCGAGGGCCGCCGCGACCGCCAGGGCTGTGAGGTGCATACCGGGATAATTCCCCAACGGATGAGTTCCTCACGTCCACGTGGCCGGCGCCCCGGCTCCAGCGGCACGCGCGAGGCGATCCTCGCGGCCGCGCGCGAGCGCTTCGCCGAGGTCGGCTACGACCGCACGCGGATCCGCGACGTGGCGGGCGACGCGGGCGTGGACGCCGCGCTGGTGCACTACTTCTTCAAGTCCAAGGACGGGCTGTTCGTGGCCGCCATGGAGCTGCCGTTCCGGCCGGCCGAGGTGATCGCGCCGGTGCTGGCGGAGGGCGTCGACGGGCTGGGCGAGCGGATGACCCGGCGCGTGCTGACCGTCTGGGACGAGAACACGCCGGCACTGCTGGCGCTGGTGAACAGCGCGAGCAGCCACCCGGGCGCGGCGCTGGCGCTGCGCGAGTTCGTGCTGAGCGAGATCGTCGGGCGGCTCTCCTCGACGCTGGGCGACGAGCTGCGGGCCGCGCTCGTGGCCTCGCAGGTGGTGGGGCTGATCGCCGTCCGTTACATCGCGCGCGTGGAGCCGCTGGCCAGCATGGACCGCGAGGAGATCGTGCCGCTGGTGGCGCCGGCGCTGCAGCGCTACATGGACTTGTAGGGTTCCGCGGCTCATGACCGCATATCCGGCCGTATTGGCAGACACCATCCCTGGCGCGCGCACACGCGACGCCATCCTCGTCGTCAGCGGCGCGCTGCTCACGGCGCTGTTCGCGCAGATCGCGATCAACGTGCCGCCGTCGCCGGTGCCGATCACCGGCCAGACGCTGGCCGTCGGGCTCGTGGGAGCGTCTCTGGGCGCGCGCCGCGGTGCCTCGTCGTTGGCGTTGTACGCGCTGCTCGGCCTCTTCCTGCCGTTCTACGCCGACGGCGAGTCGGGCTGGGACGTGATCTGGGGCGCCAGCGGCGGCTACATCATCGGGTTCGTGGTTGCCGCCGGCGTGATCGGCTGGATGGCCGAGCACGGGGCGGACCGGCGCCCTGCGCTGGCGTTCGCGGCCTTCGTGGTGGGGCAGCTCGTGATCTTCGCCTTCGGCCTGGCCGGGCTGAAGATCGCGGTCGGCGAGACGTGGGGCTGGACGATCCACAACGGCTTCTCGATCTTCATCGTCGGCGGGCTGGTCAAGGCGCTGGTCGGCGCTGTGGTGCTGCCTTCGACGTGGCGTCTCGTGCGAGGATTCGACCGTGCCTGAGCTCCTCGCACGCCTCGTCGGCAACCTCGCCGCCCTCTGGGTGGCGAGCGAGCTGTTCGACGAGATGACCTACGGCGACTCGTTCTGGGTGCTGCTGCTGGCCGCGCTCGTGTTCACGATCGTCAACTGGATCGTCAAGCCGATCGTCGCGATCCTCTCGATCCCGCTGATCATCCTCACGCTCGGCGTCGCCTACTTCTTCGTCAACGTGCTGATGCTGCTGCTGACGAGCGTGCTCGTCCCGGACTTCGCGGTCGGCGGCTTCTGGACCTACGTCGGCGCCACGATCATCATCTGGGTCGTCAACCTGGTCATCGCGGCCTTCCTGCACGACGTCGGGCGGTCGCGTGCCCGGCGCGTGGAGGAGGAGCGCTTCTACTAGTCCTCGGGCTCGCCCTCGAGCCGCTGGCGGCTCGCGGTCGACGACCCGTCGCCGGGATCGATGGTGATGAGGTCGGCGGCCAGCGGCTGGAAGGTCGGCTCGATCGTGTAGATCAGCCGCGCGAGCCCGTAGTCGGTCGACTCGGTGAGGTTGCCGGTGCCGCCGGCGCCGACCGAGCCGCCGTTGATCACCGTCACGCCCGGCTGGCGGTCGAGGTAGGCCTTGTGGGTGTGGCCGGTGATGATCACCAGGGGTCTTGCGGGCGGGTCGTCCTCCAGGATGGCCAGCGCCGGCTCGATCAGCGCCGGCTCGTGGACCATCACGACGTCGACCTTGCCGACCAGCGGCATCAGCCAGGCGGTGAAGGCGTCCTGCTGGTCGGGGGTGGGGGTCGGCTGGTAGCGGTCCTTGAAGGCCTCTGACGCGCGGCGCTCGAACGGGTCGCGGTAGCCGGCGACCTTCAGGCCCTTCACGTCGACGATCACGTCGCCATAGCTCCCGTCCGGCATCAGCTGCCCCTCTTCGGTCAGCACGGTCGGCGCCGCGGCGGGCGAGGTCGATCTGGAGGCTGTCCGAGTCGTGGTTGCCGGAGACGAACACGAACGGGTCGCCGAGGTTGGACACCCGGCTCACGATCTGGGCCTCCAGCGGCGAGCCGCGGTCGGTGAGGTCGCCGGCGAAGAACAGCGGGTTCTTGCCGGTCGCTCTTTCCAGGACCGGCTCCGCGAGGAAGTTGTTGTGGAGGTCGGAGGCGATCGTGATGCTCGGACGGTTCGCGAGCGGCGTCAGGCCGGCCGGGTCGGTGACCAGGCGGGCGAGGCCGACGAGCTGCGCGTCGAGCTCCTGGTCGAGGGCTCTTGTGCTGTTCTGCGCGGCCTCGACGGCATCCAGCGCGCGCGGGATGTCGGGGCCGAAGGCGTAGTACTTGGGCTCGTCGATGTTGCCGCGCGGGGGGAAGAGGACCACGAGGCCGATGCCGATGCCGACGGTCGTGATCAGGCAGGCGGCGACGGTGTAGCGGAGTCGCGGGCCGGCGCGGTGCCTGACGGCGAACGCGACCAGCAGCCCGATCGCGAGGCTGCCGAGCAGGGCGAGGCCGATCAGCTTCTTGAGGTAGCCCGCGATCGCGTCCCGCGCCTCGCTTCGAATGGTCTGCAGCGACAGCGTTCCGCCGTCGGCGACCCTGCTCACGACGCTGCGGTCGACGGTTCTGAGGTCGACGTTGAGCCGGATCGGCAGCCGGATCGCGTCCTCGAAGCGGACGCCCCAGTCCACCAGCGGGACGTAGAGATCCAGCGCCCCGTGGCTCCCGGGGTCGGCCGACAGCTCGATCTGGCCCACTGAGAGCTGGCGCTCCTCGTCATAGGTGTCGAGCGCGGCGTAGGCGCCGAACAGCGACGCGCCGACGACGATGAGCACCACCGCCGCGTGGCGAGCGATCAGGAGGAGCTTGCGGCGGCGCTCGCCGCCGTGAGGCTCAAATAGTCGCGCAAGGCGCGATCGTCGCTCCAGAACGCCAGCTCGTCCCATGGCAAGGTGGTCGGCCGGAAGGCTTGAACTTCCAGCGCTTCTTCGGTCCGGGTGGGCGTGCCCTCGGTACGAGCGGCGTACACCACGACCACGATCCGATCGGTACTTCGAGAGTAGACACCCACGAGGTTCGTCAGCTCGATCTCGAGGTTCGTCTCCTCCTTGGTCTCGCGGATCGCGGCCTCTTCCACCGACTCGCCCAGGTCCACGAAGCCACCGGGCATCGACCAGCGGCCTTTGTTGGGCTCGAACCCTCGTCTCAGCAGGATGATGTCGTTGTCGGGGTTGGCCGTGATGGCGCAGGCGACGGGCTTGGGGTTGTAGAAGGCGCCGTAGCCGCAGTTGGGGCACGTGATCGAGCGGGGGTAGGTGACCGTCGCCTCTTTGCCGCACCGCGGGCAGAAGCGAACGTCCTCGAGCGCCGGGTTCAGGCTCACCTTCTTTGCTCCCAGAGCTGCATCACGCAGAGGCGTTTGTAGCCAAGGTTCTCGTACAGCCGCTCCCCGACCTCGGTGGCCTGCAGCGTGGTCGTCGTGCAGCCGTTCTTGGCGGCGTCTTGGAGTGCCTGCCGCATCACTGCTGTTGCGAGACCCTGTCGCCGTGCCTTGGGGACTGTGGCCACGAAGCTCACGCCACAGTCGTCGTCATGGTGGAGCGCCAGCGCCACCGCCGCCGGCCGGCCGTCCTGATCCACGCGGTAGCCCTTCAGCACCCCGTTCGGCAACGGCGTCAGCGTCCGCTCGAGCCGGCCGTCGAAGTTGCCGTAGGCGAGGTCATTGACCCGGCCGACCGTGGCCAGGTCGGCGTTCAGCGGCCGGTCGCCGTCGCGTTCTTGCGACGTCTGCGAGCGCGGCCCCCATGCCAGGGCTCGCCGCGGTCACGGTCAGCCCGGCCTGGTTGAGCGCCTGAGCGGCCAGGCTCGCCCCGCCATCCAGCCACACGCCCCACCGTCTCACGCGCGCGTGCCGGTAGCGGTGCTGGAGTTCCTCCAGATGCTCCGGCGCCTTGTCGGGATCCAGCGCCACGGCGGCATTGAGCGTGGGCGAGTCGGGAGCATTCGGCACGACCGACGCCACCAGCCCATCCCGCTCCAACGTCCGCCCCGGCCCGGCATGCCCACCGAGCAGCAGCTGAAGCTCGGCGAACCCGTCCCAAAGGCGCATCCTCAGCGTCCCCTCGTCCACGCTCCTGAGGCTACCCGGAGCGTCGTCTCGCGCCCGCGCCCATGGCGCTACCCTTCGCAGGCATCCCGCCCTCTTAGCTCAGTTGGTAGAGCACTTCCATGGTAAGGAAGGGGTCGCCGGTTCGAGTCCGGCAGAGGGCTCTAAGGAAAGGCCTGGATTTGCGGCCTTTCCGGGACCCGATGGGTCGGCGGCTGCGTGCGCTGTGGCTTCGTGGGCCGCTTTTGGGCCGCGTACGCGAAGTAAGCGGGTTTACGGAAGGGGTCGTCAGCCCATCTGAGCTGATACGCGCGTACGCCATCGGCGGTGTCATCCACCAACGAGGAAGGCGCGCGCCGCCCCGATGACGGCGGGCCCGACTTCCTGGACGTCACCCTCGCGCAGCAGTCGGGCCGGCGAGCGGTCGTCCAGCTGTGGGTTGAGGCCTTGCATCCAGGCCTGCGCGATCCGCGTTGACTCTGCCTCAGCGAGCATCGAGGTCACCTGAAGCGCTACGCGAAGCCGCTGCTGAACCGTGTCTGAGGGCTCCCGGCTCCCCTCCGCCCACTGGTGCGACAGCACGCGTCTCGCGCACGGACCCGAGGTATGCGACGCAAGCGCGGGCCTAGGAGCTGGCGTAGGGCGTCCGCCACCTCCGGGAAGGTGGCGCGGACGGCCTGAGTGTGGGCCGCGAAGCCGGGTCGAGCATCAGCGACAGCCATTGCGAAGTTCCTAGATCACGAGTGTATCGCGGCCCGAATCACAACCGATATCACAACCTGAGCCTCTTGGCGTGTCGCGGAATTGGTCACTACGGCCCGCGGAAATGTCGTGGGCGGTCGCGGCGAGGGGTTCAGCAGCTCGAGCGGGACGTTTCGGTCGGGCTGGCCGTTTCGGAAAATCGCGTTCGTCGGCCACGAGATCCGTCGCGTCCTCGTCGATCGCGGCCGACCGGTCGGACTCGGGCGCGGATCCGCCTCGTCGTACAGCCACCAGCGGTCGTTGCTGTCCGAGCAGTAGAGCGTCCAGAGCCCACTGTCGTAGGCAGCTGCGCGAACCTGGTCGTCGACCACTCGGGACCGACGAGTCGCTCCACGGCGGCCGCCGCTCGACGATCGTGATCGCGCTGCCGCGCACGCTGTACTCGATCCGGATCTCCGATCGCGCCTCCGCCGGCACGCGCTCCTCGCAGTAGCGCTCGACCTCGGCGACGGCGGTTTCGCGAACCTCGGGACGGAAGCGGCATGGGCGGACGGTACCGTCCGGGCCAGCCCGATTCACATCAGCGACAGCTGCGCGCCCTGTTCGTGGCCGAGCGCATCCCGCGCGAGAACGATCTGCTCCTCCGCACTGACCCGCTCGCCGCCGGCCAGCTCGCGCATCACGTGGCCGTAGGTGTCGAGGCACACGGTCGGGTTGTGCCCGAGCTGCTCGGCGATCTCGACGATCGACTTCCGGCCCTCGTGGATGAGCAGCGACGCGAACGCGTGCCGCAGGTCGTACGGCCGGGCGCCGCTCGATGCCGACCGCCTCAGCGGTCGGCTTGTAGATCCGCTTGCGCCAGTTCCGCCAGTCCGTCGCGCGCCAGAAGCCGCCCGAGCCCGCCGGGAAGACCGGCGCCGTCGGCAGCGAGCTGGTGGCGCACCGCCAGGCGTCGAGATCCTCCCGCAGCGGCGCGAGCAGCTCGACCGTCCGCGGCTGCCGGCGGTTCTTGAGCGCCTTCAGCTGCCCGTCGCTGAGCGCCCGCTCCACCAGCAGCGTGCGCTCGCGCACGTGACGCCACTCGAGCGCGAGCGCCTCCTGCGGCCGCATGCCGGCATAGCCGAGCACCACGAGCAGCGTCGCGTCCCGCAGCCGGCCCTCGGCGAGCAGCGTCGCCCGCATGACCTCGATCAGCGAGGGCGGGATCGCCTGGACCGCCGGCCGGTGCGGCTTCGGCGGCTTGCGAGTGAGCTTGACGGCGTTGGTCGGAACGCGGCCCCACTCGACCGCGCGCTGCAGACGCCCTGGAGCATCGTCATCGTCTTGCGGATCGCCTCGATGCCGACGCCGGCCGCCTCGAGCTCGGCACGGAAGCGCGCGACCTCTGCGGCGTGAGGTCGCGCAGCCGCAGCTGGCCGAGCCGCGGCAGCGCGTGGCCGTTCCAGAGCTGCGCGTAGACCCGCAGCGTCGAGCGCTCGAGGTTCGGACCGGCGTACACGAGCCACCACTCCTCGACGAACTCGGCCAGCGTCTCGGTGCCGGCGTCGAGGTCGGCCAGGACGCCGCTGCGCTTCATCGTGCGCACCTTGCCCTCGAACGCGCGGGCGTCGGCGACGCGGTCGAACGTCTTGCTGCGCTCGGAGCCTGTCTCGTCCCGCCAGCGGACCCGCCAGACGGCGTAGGTCGTGCCGTCGCGCCGCCTGCGCTCGCGCTTCTGGATCATGGTCCCTCCTAGGGATCGGTTCGACCCCTATAGGGCGGGAAGAGCCAAAACTGACCCCTTCCGTCAGGCGGCCCAGGCGAGCGCAGCTAGCAGCGCGCGACCGGCCAGAGGAACTCGAAGTACAGCGGGCAGCGGCGTCGGTCGCACGCACGACGTCGCCCTCGCGCTCGGCCAACCCGACGACCTCGAGCGCGGCCGACCGCGATGCCGATCGAGCTCGCAGGCACGTCGAGCCGGCGCATCCAGACTGGCTCATCGGATCTCCGATCGGCGCGGCGGGTCGACGACGATCTCGAGCAGCACAAGCTTCTGCGCGCGGTACTCGAGGCTGTCGAAGCCGGGCAGTTGGCTCGGCCACCCTCCGTTACGGTGGTCGTGCATGGGAGTCACGTCTCCTGTGCCGGCCCCGGGGACGTTGCCGCGTCGCCCGGGGCACCTCGATATGGGTTCACCACGGCTAGCGATCGCGAGCGCGAAACTCGCCCCGCGTCAGTGCCGACCCATGTCGGGCGTGAGGACCAGCCGATGGGCGGCGCCAGTCTCGACGCGAGCTGGCGGCGGCGACGGTGCGCGCGGCTCGCGTGTCGATCTCGCAGCACGCAGGACTCGATCCACCGCTCGGCGTCCGCCTCGCGGATCCGGTAGGCGCCCTGCTCCCCGAGCCGGCTGGCCCGCAGGCGGCCGCGGTGGATCGCGCGGAGCACGGTCTTCGTGCTCACCTGGCAGCGGTCGGCGACGTCGCTCGGGGTGAGGAGCCGCTCGAGCATGCGAGTCAGCGCTCCAGCCCGAAGTCGCGCGTCTCGCGTGCGCGCGCGCGCGCGAGAGTCGATCGCCATGCGCTGCGCCACCGACCGCTGGACGGCGAGCTCGAGGACCTCGGCCGCGTCGCGCACGCGCTCGGCCGGCGCGATCTCGTCGCGCTCCCTCGCGCGCCGCCGTCGCGCCGTAGATGCGGTTCTCGAGCCGTCCGCGGCTCATCGCCATGTAGAGCCACTCGCGGCTCGTCTCCTCGGTGGCGAGCACGAAGGCGCGGTCGACGGTCAGGCCCTGCGCCGCGTGTCCGGTCATCGCGTACCCGTGCTGCACGGTCGGACGGCCGGGCCGGTCGAGGTAGTCGCGTCGGAAGCACGACATCCCGATCGCCGACGCGAACGGCGAGCCGCCGGCGCTCGACGTCGACGGCCGTGACGAGCGCACGGTCGCCGTTGGCGACGCCCAGCCGGCGATCGTTCCGGCGCAGCAGCACTCGATCGCCGGCGGCGAACGCGCGTCCCGCCGATCACGAGCTCGGGCCCGCGCACGGCGCCGGACGCGACCATCAGCTCGCGGGCACGGCGGTTGAGCTCGGCGACGTCGGCTCGCCGGTAGGCGAGCATCACGCTGCGCTCGCGGCTCGCCGGCGGCCCACCAGTCCGCGACAAGCTGCTCGGCGCACGCGCGTCACCGTCGCCGGCTCGAAGCCGGCCGTGCGCGTCGTAGCGCTCGAGCGCCTCGCGGCCGCGGCCGTCGCGCAGCAGCGCGAGCGCGTCGCGCTCCCACGCCTCGACCTGGCGGCGGTTCTCGCGCAGCTCGATCACCGGAAGGCGCGCGCGAAGCCCGCGGAACGCGCCGCCGGCCTCGATCTCGGGTACCTGCCGATCGTCGCCGACGAGCACCAGCTTGCCGCGCACGCGGCGGACGGCCTCGGACAGCTCGACCAGCTGCCGGGTGCCGACCATGGCCGCCTCGTCGACGACGAGCACGCTCCTCCGCGGCAGCCGATCTCCGTCTCGAGGCGAGCCAGCAGCGCCGCGACGCTCGTCGACGGGAATCCCCGCCTCGTCCTCGAGGCCGCGCGCCGCGCGCCACGCGATCGCCGCTCCGATCACCGGCGTGCCGCTCGCTTCCCACGCCTCTCGCGCAGCAGCGAGCGCGAACGTCTTGCCGGCGCCGGCGGCACCGACCACGACCGCCACGCGCATCGCCGTCGCCGGCGAGCCGCCGGACCATCTCCTCCTGCTCGCCGGAGAGCGTCGGTCGAGCGGCGATCGCACGCTCGACCGCCTGCGGCGCCGCGAGCCCGAGCGCCGGCACCGCGGCCCTGAAGCGCTCGCCGCACGAGGCGCTCCTCCGTCCGCAGGAGCGCACGAGTGTCGAGTAGCGCCGCTCGTCCGGCAGCGCGCGCACCGATGCGGCCGTCGTGTCGCTGGAGCACGGTGTCGCGCGCGCTGGCCGGCTCGCCCGACGGCGAGCACGACGGCGTCCTCGGACTCGAGGAAGTGATCCGCCAGGCGCTCGAGCAGCGCGACGTCGACCGGAGCGCCGGCCGGGAGCCGCTCGCACCAGCCCTGCAGCACGTCGCGGCGCGTGAACGACGAGCGCGCTCGCGTCAGGCCGTCCCGGCCGGCGAGCTCGCGATGCACGTCGAGCAGGACGGTCAGCGTCGAGAGCCGGTCGCTCGCGACCGCAGCAGCTCGCGGACGTGCTCAGCGCGTGAATCCGAGCTCGGCGGCGCGTCGCCGCCACTCCGCATCGAGCGTCGCCGGCGTGACGGCGTGGTCCTTCCGTCGACGCGTCTCGAGCGTCGCGGCCTGCGCCGCGCGCGGTCCGCTCTGGCCGCGCCGAGCGAGCTCCGCCTCGATCTGCGCTCGCCGCCGGCTGAACGCCTGCAGCACGCTGCGCGGCACGCCGACGATGTCGGCGATCCCATTGCGCACCGGCGTCCACTCGACGCCGAGCTCGCGCGTCAGCTCAGCGCGGAGCCGCGCCTCGTAGAGGTAGCCGGCCGTCTTCGCGTGGGCGTACAGGCGCCGCGCGTCGAGCGCCGACCAGCGTCCGTCGTCGGCCTGAACGAGATTCGCGACGACCACGTGCGTGTGCAGCTGCGGGTCGCCGGCGCGCGAAGCGCGATGCACGGAACGCCGCGGCGACCAGCCCGTGTCCGCGAACGCTGATGCATCCCGCCGGACCGCGCCGCCCGACGGCGGCGTGGCGCTCGAGGTAGCCGAGCGCATCCCGGACCGCGGCGTCGTGCGCAGCTCGGATCGGTGCGGCGCAGCGCACTCGTCGCCGATGCCGAACAGCACGCTCACGCTCTTCGGGCGCCGAGAACGTGACGTCGAAGCCCGGAACGCGCGCGGCCGCGTGCCGGCCAAGCGGCTCGCCGCGTCTGCCGGATCGCGGCCGTCGAGCACGCGCTGAAACGCGTCGCGCCGCAACGCGTCCCGACGACGCCGAGTCGGCCGCTGCCCGCGCCGATCCAGACGCCGTCGGGCTCGGATCCGTCGAGGTAGTAGTCCTCGACGCCGCTGGCGATGCTCGTCGCGCGGTCGATCCGCGCCGTCAGCCTGCTCGAGGTAGTACCTCGCCTGACCAGTCGCCAACTTCCCGATCGAAAGCATCGAAGTCCTCATCGCTCAAGCCGCCGAGCAAGCGACTTGGTCCAACGCAGATGTCGGACAAAGCTCGTTCGATCGGTCATCGAGCTTCCGAACAGAGATCTAAGGCCCGAACTTCAAGAGCGGCACGCACTTGCACTTTCGTGCGGCGTAGCGCGGTCGCCCCCGCGGGGCGGCAGGACCGACAGGGAATGGGAACAGCGAGCACAACGAAGGCGCGGGCCCCTCGCAGGGAATGCGAGGGGCCCCGTTGGCGACCGCGCCTAGATCGCGGCGAGCAGGTCGGCTACGAGCTGGTCGGCCTCGCGAACGACTCGCTCGGCCTGTCGCGCGACAAGCCGATGGTGCTGGTCGCCCGTCACAGCGGCGACTGCCGTGCTCATCTCCTCCACGCGACGGGCCGCAGTGGTGATGTAGCGCATGCGGGCGTGGAGCCAGAGCACGCAAGCGTCCGTGTCGCCCACCTTGTAGTAGCGATCGACGCAGGAGATCAGGTCTGCTCCGTACTGCGTGGCGGCATCTCGGAGGGCGTCCAAACCACTCCAGACTTGCGCGTGCGTCATCCCCGTCCACGTCATCAGCTCGGCGACGCCGTAGATCCCACGTTGGCCACCGGCCTGGGCCTGATGACAGGCCGTGATGATCCGCTGTGCGGCTGCGTCCCTGGTCACTGGTCGCCCTCCGTCCACGCGGCGACCTGCTCCTCGAGCGATGCTGTCGTGACCTTGCCGTCGAAGAAGGCCAATGCGAGGTCGGCGGCGTCGCGCACCTGCTCCGCACGGCGTCGCGCCTCAACGAGATGGCCTTCCCGAAGGTCGACGTCAGTGGCACGCTGAACCGCCGTGACGATCTCACGGCGCGAGCGGGCGAGGTGGGCCAGGATCGAGTATGCCTCGTCAGCACGGTGGAGATCCGGGACACGCTCGCTCCGCTCGTCCTTTGCCGCCTCGTGCATCCGGTCGGAGACCTCGACTGACGCCATCCGGAGCGCCTTCGCGTACTCCGGATTCGCCGCCAGCTCGCGAAGTACCGAGGCATCTGTCAGCAGATCCGCCACGACCTGCCCGCGCGCCTCCTTCGAGCTGATTTCCGGCTTCTTGCCGGCTACCACGCGCGCCTGTCGCTTGGTCATGCCGGGCCGGATCAGCTCGAAGCGGGCCGGCTCCGCCGCGAGCTCGGCGTGCGCAGTAAAAGAGGCGCCGGCGCAGCGCCTATCCGGGGGCCAGGCCAGCGCTACCGTCCGGAACATCAGGAGCGTGGTGACGGTCCGACCGGTCTCGATCCAACCGATCTCAGTGGCCCACGTCACGAGCGTGTCGCGGTCCGCCGAGCCGGGCGGCATCACACGGGCGACGAGATCCGCCCAACGCCAGTTCAGGTTGCCCTCTTGAGCCAGCAGGGCCCGACCCTCAGCAACGAGAGCCGGGTCGATGCGATGAGAATCCATCTGGGGTCCTTTCTGTTGAGTTGGTGGAGCCGAGTCACCCGGCTCCTCTCCTCGCGACCAGTCGATACAGCGAATATACCGGATATAGTCGGAGAATGCAAACCAAACCCCTCGCATGCTAATGTACGCGTAAATAGCGGCTATTTCGCAGCTGTACGCACTCAGGAGGCAGAAAGGACGCCGTGGCAGAGGAACGTGTCGTGAAGGTCCCGATGTCGGTCGATCTCATCCGTCGGATGGACCGCGCTCTGAGCGAGGCGCGTGGCGGGTTCACGACGCGGGCCGCCTTTGTCACCGAAGCGGTCGAGCAGCTGCTGGTTGAGATCTCGTACGAGCCCGCTCCACCCGAGCCCGTGATCGCGCCGGCGTCAGCCGAGCGGTCGCCGCCTACCTGGCCGGAGGACGCCTCGCGCGTACCGCTCCCGGTGCAGATGGGCGAGGACCGCGAGATGCTTCAGCGCCTGCCGAACCAGGAGTTGCCGGCGATGACGCTCAGCGACTTGGATGCGACCGCGTTGTGGCTACCGAGTCGGGGGGCAGTGGTCAACGAGGGCGTTGCGCGTGTCGAGAATGAGCCTTTGCTGGGCTTGCACAATCGCGACTATCCCTCATTCTGGGCCGCGCACAAGCTCGCTTCCTATACGCGCGAGGGGCTCGTTCTCTGGCAGGACTACGTCTCGCGCGCGACTGCGGAGGCGTGGCAGTTTTCAGCAGGCTCTGAAGCGACTCGAGCGCGTGGGCCATGGCCACCGCCTAACAGCCCTGTTTCCCGCCAACCGCGAGAAGTGGCAGTCGGCCGAGCGCGGGTTTCAGTCGTTCGCGATCGGATCGGTGCCGCCGCGCCGACGAGGACATGATCCCCGTGTCCGGGCCCTTGTTTCTATGGCAGATCTGTCAGCTCCAGCAAGTAGGACGAGCTCCACGGTCGGGCCTTACGAGCGAGGGCTGGGAGCTGCTAGAGGCCCTCGAAGGTCTATCGCTCGCATGCCGCATGAGCCGGAGTTGGCCTCGTGTTCTTCGCCCATCTCCGCCGTCATGCGCCTGCGGACTGGTGGGGCTTCCAACATGCGCTCGGTGTCGTCGCTGAACGCCCGATCGGGAAGCGTTGGTCGGCGCATTCGCAGCCGAGCGACCCGAATGGACGGAGCGATGGCCAGTTCGCTAGCTCAGGGCTACATCGCTCGCGGACGGGAGTGGGGGCTAATCGAGCCAAAGCAGGTCGACGGTCGCTACTGGCTCACGGACTTCGGCCGCCGCAAGGGCTGGCGGAGATTCCGGCCTGACGTGCGGAGCACACGTCGCACTCGACGCGTAATACGGTCTACATTTCGGACAAACGGAGAACAGACGCATGACCAAGCTCACCAGATCATCAAGGCGCGCTCGCCGCCAAGACGCTACGACGACGCGGTGGCGGTCGCCAAGCTGATCGAGGCCGACGTCGGCGCCGCTATCAGCGCCCCGTCGGCGATCGCGTCAACAACTACGGCATCATGGCCTCGAGCGGCGGCTCGTACGAGTACAAGGCGCTCGAGCCCGTCACGAACATGCAGGACGGTGTGCTCGAGCGACTCGCGGCGGCCAGGTTCGGCGACCTCGCCAAGGTGCCGTACGAGACACCCGAGGAGGCCGCCCACGATCTCCTCGGTAGCTCTGAACTACCAGCAGCAGGCCGACAGCGTGACGGTCACGTTCGGGGAGTCCGACCCGCCCGCGCGGTCCTCGAAGCGGCTGACGGTCGTCTACCGCGACGCTGGCTGTGGCATGGAGCCAGCGGCAGTCCCCCAGACGATCTTCGCGCTCGGCTCCAGTCATAAGTCTCGAACGGCGTGGCAGCAGGGCGCCTTCGGACTCGGCGGCGCTAGCACCTACCGCAACGCCAAGGCCGTGGTGCTGGTGACCCGGCGCGCGCCCGAGATGAAGCCCGCCGAGGACCGCATCACCGTTGCCGTCGTGCTCTGGGAGGCCACCGGCAAGGGCCAGATGGCGTACTACTTGACTACGAGCGACTGGCAGGACGGGGCCAACCGCGACGCGGAGCCCTGGTCGGCGCCTGCCGGCGCGAGTACCCGGACTTCGAGCCCGGCACGCCACCTGGCGCTCATCTCTTACGGGGTCGAGGGCTTCCACCTGCCGCGGTCCGGCGACGAGCGGACGTTCGACATGGTGCTCAACACGAGACTCTTCGAGCCGATCATGCCGGTCCGCTTCACCAACAACACTTTGCGCGGCCGTAACGAGTACCTGCGCGGCTTGCGCCAACGGCTTGACGCCAACCCGAGCCCCGATCGGCTCACCGACGACGAGGACATGCTCTACACGTTCGAGGGCCAGACGTACCGGCTGCCGGTTCGTTACTGGGTGTTCCCCACAGGCGACGCGGGCAGCCCGCCGGCGCTTCGTCGCTCGGCGCCACGCGCTCATGTTCACCTCGAACGGCCAGGTGCACCATCACTGGACCCCGCCGGAGTTCCGCCTGCGGGCACGGGCGCTCAACAAGCTCGACGAACGGATCCTCGTCGTCGTGGAGACCGACGCCCTGCCGATCGAGCTGCGAACGACGCTGTTCACACCCGACCGCTCGGAGATGCTCGCCAACGAGGCGGCGCTGCAGCTCGAGGACCAGGTCGCGGACTTCCTCAACGACTGGGACAAGCTCGTCGAAATCAACAACCAGCTCGTCCGCGAGGCGATCAGCCGCTCGAGCGGATCGCGCTCGACACTCAATGTCGCCCGCCGCATCGCCGCCGCGCTCAAGGTTCGAGGTTCGACCTCGGCGGGCCCGGGCGAGCACCGGCGGCGGCGGCGGCGTCAAGCGCGGGCCGCGGCCGCAAGATCGAGACCTACCCCGACCCGACGACGCTCGAGGGGCCGGACCTGCAGATCATCGAGGACGGCAAGGTGCGCTACATGCCGTACATGCTCAACGCGCACGATGACTTCCTCGATTCGGGCCGCGGCGCGCTCGCGTTCAGCTGCGACCACCCCGAGATCGACCCGGGAAGCACATCGCGGTCGGCCGGCTGCGCGACGGCTACGTGCGCGTTCAGCTGCAGGTCCCCGAGGGTGCGCAGGAGGGCGACTTCAAGCTCGTGGCCAAGCTCGAGGGCTGGCACCGGGCGGCTGGCGGCATCGGCGCGACGCTGAGCTACACGACGGAGCTGCGCGTCGTCGACGAGAGCGACTGCGGTCACACCGGGCCCCGGCACGCGCAATGGCAAGCGGGGCGCTGATGAGGGCGGCCTGGTCGCACTGCTCTGGGCGACGCCCGACGACTGGCCCGAGTGGCACAACGCGACTCCGGGCTCCATCGAGGACATTCCCGCCGTTGAGCTCGCCGCGCAGGTCGAGGAGTACGCGCCGCTTGCATCACGCGGCCAGGAGAAGATTCCCACCGTGGTGCTCAACAAGGAGTACGCGCCGCTCAAGGCATACATCGCCAGCCGCGCTAAGGACGTCAAGGAGGAGACCATCAACAAGTCCAGCGACCGCTATGCCGTCGGCGCTGGCGTTGGCCTACTCATCCTGCGTGAGCACCAAGAGAAGAAGATCAAGACGGGCAAGACGATCGACGAGGGCGACGAGCTCGAGGCGCGTCAAGCGGTCGCTCGCTCGGTGCTGACGATGATGCCGGACTTCGACGAACTGATCCGCGAGGCCGGGATCGAGTAAAGGCCCGCGTGTCTTTCCGTCGTCTGCGCCACGGCCGGTTCGCGGAGTGGTGAAGTCGCTGGAGACCGCAGACGATGTGGTCGCGTGTGTTCCTGGCTCACGAAGTGGGTGTCAACGACCCCTGTGGGGAGACGGCGTTCTGTGTCGCTGATGGGCTTGATCGCGGGTGACGCAATTCCGTGCGCGCCAGTCCAGTCGGACACAGATCGACGAGGGGGCACTGTTCGCAGCGGGGCTGCGGCCGGCACACGAGCGTGCCGAGGTCGAGCACCGCGTAGTTCACTCGCGCGCGCCGCGCGACGGGAGTAGCTGGTCCGCCGCCGCCCACAGCGCCGGGTCGTCGCGCGGACGCGCTCGCTGGCTTGTGCCGAGGTGGAGTCGCGCCAGTACGCGGATCACGCTTGGGTCGATCACCGCGAGCCGCCGTCCGTAAGCGAAGCATAGGGTCGCCGTCGCCGCGTACCGTCCGACGCCCGGCACAGACATCAGACCTGCCATCGTTCTAGGCACCTCGCTAGAGCAGGCCCGCGCTGCCGCGCGAAGGCGCGCGTTGCGGTGGTGGTAGCCGAGCGGACGCAAGAGATCAGCCAGATCGTCGTTTGGCGCATCCGCGAAGGCCGCTGCCGTGGGGTAGCGGCGCATTGCACTGTCGTAGACGGGGACGACAAGGTCGGCACGAGTGCGCTGGAGCATGAGCTCGGCTAGCAGGACTTCCCATGGCTCACGCGTCCTGCGCCAGGGGAAATAGCCGACCGCGCTCACGGTGCCCGCGCCGGAGCCGCCGGCGGATGGGTGCAAGCTGCCTGGGCTGCGCCGGTAAGTCCACGAGCAAACTGTAGGGATACCCTTGGTCTCTGGGGCAGCTGGCGCTGGCCTCGCATTCCCCGTAGAACGACTTAGTCTGACTCCGGCCTCTGCGGGTATCCGCGTCGCCCTCGCACGAGCGCACATCCGGGCGCGCGGAGTCCTTCCTGGCCGTCCGACGCGATCCATGCTTGATGAACGGGCGCAGTGACGTGCCGCGGAGACCGATAAGCAGGCGACTCTGTCGTCTACAGGTCGTCCCTCATCGACGTGCCGATCGCCCGGCGTTGACGACCGCGGCGACGCTCTAAATCATCAGATCCGTTGGCAGGTCGGAGATTCCCGCAAGCGGCTGCCGCCCACCATGCGCTCGAGGCTCTCGAGCGTAGGCCCCCATTGCCGACCGGCAAGTGTGTCTGACGCATCCTTGGCGGCGTCCAGCAGTTCGTGCAGCGCCCCGTGGTAGACACAGTCGATATCCCCCGTGCCGAGGCACAGAGAAGCAAGAATCTCAGGATCCCAGTCTCCATGGTGACCGCGACGACGTGCGGTAGCCGCCCTTTGCGGTTTCGCACGAGGTTCAGCGCCTCCAACCTGGTGTTCTGAGCACGGTCTCGTCGCATCGTCCACTTGCAAGAAATAGTCGCGTGGAGGATGGGCGAAGGATTGTTAACGGACCGTAGCGAAGTGTTCAAACCTATCGTCGCATCCAGGTCCGCCCCGCCTTGGTTCAGGGCTGAGTCGGTGAACGGGTCAAAAATCACGAGAATATCGGGATCAACGAGATAGTCACCTCCCAGAGCGGCCTGGAGCTGAGGGTTTCCCTGCACAAGACTCTGCACGATTCCAAGATGCGCGTACTGGGAGAAGTGATGGATCTCTGTGCCGGCGATGGTGCGAAGATCGCGGGCCTGCAGATGCGCGAACAGGCCTAAGGGTCTGTCACGAAATCGCGGGTTATCTCTCGAAGAGTGACCCGAGTGTCGATCCTTGCGAGCCGATCGGAGTCGATGGGACACCGAGTCGTTGCGCGATTCCATCCGCGAGGACCACACTGACGTTATTGTGCGAGTCGGCGTTAGTCCACACTGTGTAGCGCGTATTTTGGATGGTCTTATAGACGAGGTTGCCGCGCCGAAGCCGATGCCCGCAAAGGTCGTGAAACATCGCCTGATGGAACATCTGGCGGAGTGATCTGCGGAGGGTGGCCATTGCCTCCTATCTCGCGGACTTCGCAACGCCCCCTTCAAAGCGCTTTGACAGCGCATGACGTCTTGTCCCGTCGCAGCGCCCAGTCTCTAGGCCGCAGCCTTGAGAGACTCCAAGGCAGGCGCGCCCATCTCTGCCTGCTTCCGCCGATCAAGGCAGTTCGCCAGCTCAGTGGCGATGCGCTCGGCGAGGAGGCATGGAACTGCGTTGCCGATCTGGCGCGCGACCGACGTCATGCTCTGGTCCTCCGGCAGGACGAAATCGTCCGGGAAGCTCATCACCGAGCGGCCTCGCGAAGCGTGATCGGCCGGTGTTCGGACGGGTGGAGATAGCGGCCCTTCTCGGGCTTGTAGAACTCCGTTCGGATCGTGTAGGCCGGCTGCTCCCACCAGAGCCGACCGAAGACGTCGGTCGTGCCGGTCTTCTTGTTAGCCAGCAGCCGGGCGTGATGTCGGCCGGCGCGCGGCAAGTCGAAGCGGCCCTCACCCTCGCCGGGATCGTCTTGTAGCGCTCAACACTTGTCGGAGTGGGGTTTCGAGCGTTGTGCCAGTCGCTGACCATCGGGCTTTAGCGGCAATGGCGTAGGGTTATTGACCGCCCACTCGAAGGTTCTCCACTCCGGATAGTCCCCGAGCGAGTGGAACTGCTCCCGCGGAAAATGGGTTGGTTCGGGGAGGCTGGCCCCGCCATCCTTGACGCCTACGGCGATCGCGCGGCGGCGAATCTGCGGGACGCCGAAGTCGGCAGCCAGAAGGATGTCCTCAACAACATCGAAGCCGAGGCCTTGCCTTGTGCTTGAACTCGAGGTATTCGGGCGAGCCGAATAGCTGCGGCACATTCTCCATGACGAAGGCGTCGGCGCCGAGTCGCGGAGCGCGATGTAGTACTGGCGCCAGAGCGCGCGGCGCTCGAGACCCACTCCATCACGATTGAGGGCGCTAAAGCCCTGGCACGGGCGGCCCGCCGATGACGACGTCGACGTGCGGCCACGCTGGCACATCCTCGATCCGCTCCGTGATGATGTGGTCGCCGAAGTTCGCGGCGGTACGTCTCGGCGGCGTCGCGGTCCATCTCGACGGCAAAGTGGGCTCAAAGCGGCCGCTGTCGACGAAGCCGCGCGTCATCGCGCCGCAGCCGGCGAATAGGTCCATGAGGGTATGCGTCGGTGTCATCTGGGTATGCCTCCGGCCGCGAATCAATAGGTCCCCATCGGACATCTCGCCCCCTTGCGACCGGGCGTCGGCAAGAACGGTCGGAGCGAGCGACGTTCGACTTTCGCGTCGGGGCCTCGATGCGGCCGCAGCTGGCGAAGATCTGAATGACCGAACTAGACGTCCGAGACCATCTGCGCGGCCTGAGGCCTCCGCGGCTGCTCGAGGTCCCGCTCGGCGGCGTCATCCGAATCGTGGGACACGGGCGAGATGAGCTCATCTACGCTCATGGGACCTCCGGCCATCTGCGCCGCGTCGCGATATTCGAGCTTCAAGGGATGGTGGACGAGGTCTTAAGCGGGCGGCGCAGCCGATGGTTCAGTCGAGGTGCCCGTCGCCCTCTGGCGGGACCACCGCAGGCTGCTCGCGGGATTGTTGACGTCCTTACCGTCCTGTGCAGACCTGACGGTAAGCGATCTGCTGCCGCGGCTCGAACGCCGATAAACCGACACGCCGATCGTGTGGCGACGGGACTCACACTCACAAGGGTGCCGGTCCAAACGGTCACGCAGCAGCGCCATGCTGTAGGCGGATGACTTTGGGCGCGTTGCGCACTTGCGCTCGGCAAGCTCGTAGACAATGCTCTGACAAACGGTCGTCTGATCAGCTCGATGCCCGCTACGACCATATTTGATGACGACGGCACAGCGCTGGATGCCGAGTTCGACGTGCATGGCCTAGACGGCGCGGTGACGGCCGTCATTGAGAGCCGCGGCGGCGGGCCGCCGCCGCGCAATCGTGACTACAACGTGGCGCTACGCCTGCTCCTCAACCGGCTTGGAGCGCTCGACGCCGCGCTGGTCGATTGCTACGTCGACTCCCGAGACGTCCGCCACCTCGACCTGAACGAGCGGCGGATCCTGCCGGCTGCTGGTCTTCCGCTGAGGCTCGCGCGCGCCGAGGCTGAGACCCTGCGCCTGGAGCTGACACCGCCTCCAGCGCCCGATCGGACGCCGCCCGGGAGCACGTCGGCCAGGCAACCGAACGAGGCGCATGCGCATGGTTACAGACATCCGTGCAGACACCGCCGACCTCGATGAGATCCGGGCCTGCCTGGCGAACGGGCTCCCGTCACGTGTCGACGCCGACGAAGCCGGGATCGCCGTGTTAGTGCGTGGCCGCGCGGGCCAGGGCTTCGCGAACGACATTGCCGTCCGCCGCGCGATCGAGCGTCATGCCGTTGACTCTGCATGCCGGCACCTAAGGACTGAGGGCTGGACCGTCGACGACGTGGGCGATACCGAGTCGTTTGACTTGCGTTGTACGCGCGACGGCGAGCAGCTGCACGTAGAGGTCAAGGGGACGACTTCCGCGGGAGCGAGCGTCATGGTTACGATCAACGAGGTGCGCCACGCAGGACCTTTCCGAGGGTCGCGTTGTTCGTCGTCTCGGCGATTAGGCTCCAACGCGATGCTGATGGTCGACCTGCGTGCCGAAGGCGGCGATGAGCGGCTCATCAACCCATGGGTGCCTGCCGACTAAGATCGACCTTGAGCCACTCGCATTCCGCTGCAAGCTCCGGTGGGAATAGGTCGCTGAATGCTGGAGCCACCCGCGAGATCGCAGTTTGGGCCGACCGCACTAGCTTTTGCGCTCCTGACCACAGTGCTTTCCTGGGCCGCTTTTGGGCCGCGTCAGCTCAGAACCGCAGGTCCGCCAAGTCCGAAAAGTCCTGCAAATCGCCATTATGCCCTAACGGGCAATTCCCGCAAATAGCGGAAAAGGCCTGGATGGTAAGGAAAGGGTCGCCGGTTCGAGTCCGGCAAGGGCTCTAAAGGAAGGGCCGCATTTCGCGGTTCTTTCCGCACCAGGGGCTATTGGCTTCGGGCTGTTGTCTGGGCCTCGGGGCAAGGCTGGGGCAACAACCACGGCCCGACCTGGGGACCGACCGTAGGCGCGCGGCATCCCGAGCAACGAAGCCGCTGCGCAGGATCGACGCGTCGCGCCCGTGGGTCCGACCAATCGAAAGACGATTGATCACGTCGACCGGGCCGGAGGGCGGCGACGATCGTGACTAGCTGCCCCATCACCAGTCGGACCTTCAGCTCGACGTGCTCCCGCCGTGGAGGCTCGTCGAAAGGCTAGGGCGCGAGTCGCAGATCCCGCCGCTTCCCTCTCCATCCGGGCATCACGAACGGTGTCGACCGTTGAGGCGGTGGACGGATTGCCAATAGACAGATTGCCTGAGCGTTTGTAACGTCGCCCCATGCTCAGGGGAATCGTTGTAGCCGTCGTAATCGCCCTCTCGTACCCGAGTGCTGCGGCGGCCTATGAAGAGTGCGGCGATCCTCGCGGCCGGGCTGACAACGTGACCGCCGTCAAGGTGGCCTGCGACGACGCCCGCGAGTTCGCCCGCAAGGTGGCGAAGCGCGGTGTTACTGAGAGCGGGGACATCACGCTGCCCGGCTGGCACACCTACTACGCGCGGGTCCGCCGTTCCGGCGGCAAGTACGACGTGCGGGCGACACGGGGCTCCAGGGTTATCCGCTTCCAATACCGCCGAGGTGGCGGCGGAGGTGGCGGTGGTGACGGCTGCGATCCCAACTACAGCGGCGCGTGCCTAGACCCGAACTCCGCCGACTACGACTGCGCAGGCGGCAGCGGCGACGGCCCCGACTACACCGGGCGAGTTGAGGTGGTAGGCGACGACCACTTCGACCTCGACCGCGACGGCGACGGCGTGGCCTGCGAGGACTGACGCGGACAAAGGAAGCAGCCGCGCGCCCGTGCTGCCGCCCTTCTACACGTGCGGATCGGCCGGTGTGCGAAGCGTCCCCGGACTAGCGTGACGTCTTGGGCCGCTTTGCCAGCGAGGTCGAGCGCACGGACGGGACTGAAGCGGTGGCGCGAATCGCAGCCTCGTGGCCCGCGGCGTCGTGGCGCGCGGGGTGGTAGTTCGGCACGGTCGGCGGGAAGTCGCGCGTCCGACACCTGCCGCGCGGACTCGCGCCGCATGTCGAGCAGTGCCTGAATTATCGGGTCGAGCACGTATGCCGTTCTTCTCAGCGGCCAGTGCGGCGCAGCACTGGGCGCTATCCCCGACCTTTACGTAGCCGGCCGGACTGGTTCGGAAGTCTCGTGCCCCACAGGCGACCTGCGCAACACAGGGCAAGTCTGCGCAAGCCGCGGGACGCTTGCTCCGTCGCTCGGCGAGCCCCGTATGCGAGCCACCCCCGCCTTGCCCCGGCCCGCGGGCGGCTCGGATCGCTGAACGCGATCCGAGCCGCAGGGAGGTCACCGGGACCGCTTGAACTGCTCCCACGTATGGAGCCGGCGGGTCATCTCCCCGGTCGTGGCGCCATCCAGGCCGCTCTTCCTCTGGGCGAAGCCCGACCTGCTCGCGCATGTCGAACCAGCCGGGGAAAGCGATCTCGTTCGCCATCTCCGGATCGGAGATCGCGACGGCGTGGATGTGCTGGTTGCCGGACCAGTTGCGGAACCAGGCCGCGAACCCGACGCGGCGCAGCTTGCTGACCACGCGCTTGACGGTGCGCCCGCAGCGAGTACGGATGCTGAGGTCGACCGCGCCGCCTCCCGCGTGCGTGGCCTGCGAGCTGCTGTCCGGGCCGGTGTAGGATGCG
>CAWETE010000002.1:0-138293 GCA_963811895.1 uncultured Solirubrobacteraceae bacterium
GACTACACCACGACGATCGCGGCGAACGTCGTCTCGACCGGCGGTGACGCCGCGCTGACCGTGGCCGACGCGAGCGCCATCGCGACGGGCCGCCTGGTCAACGGGCTGTTCTCGCTCCCGTCGATCCTGCAGGCCAAGGCCAGCAGCGCCGGCGGCTCCGGCAGCGCCGCGTACGCGAACGTCGGCGGCTCTGCCGCGCCGACGCCGCTGCTCAGCTACGCCGGGCCGATCAGCAACGACGCGGTCACGGTGTCGCTGCAGCAGCACATCGGCAACACGGACGCCCTGCGCACGGGCACGTACAGCAAGACGCTGACGTTCACGCTGTCGACGACGACGCCGTAAACAGCTACCGCTCCCGGAGCACGTTCGCGTGCTCCGGAGCTTCAGCTGTGCTGTCGTCGGGCACGGTAGGCGGCGACCGCGTTCCGGTTGGCGCACGTCGTGCTGCAGAAGCGGCGCGAGCGGTGCGCGAGAGATCGAGCACGAGGCCGTTGCAGCGTGCATCGGCGCACACCGACAGGCGCGACAGCTCGTCGCCGCGAATCACGTCGATCATGGCCATCGCCACCTCGACCGTCACGCGGCGCTCGAGCGGCGCGTCGGCTGCAACGGCGTGGATGTGCCAGTCGAGGCCGTCGTGGCGTCGTAGCTGGGGCACAGCCTGCGCTTCGGCGAGCAGCGAGTTCACGAGCTCTGCCGCGTCGTCGCGCTCGGCCGTCAACAACTCACGCAGCACGGGTCGCAGTGTCCGAAGCGCTTCCAGCTCGGCCGCGCTGCGGTCGTGACGGCCGGTGAATCCGTGCTCGGCGTACCAGGCGTCGAGCTGGCCGATCGTGGTGAGCGTGTCGGGCTCCTCGGCGCTGTTGACGAGGGCGACCGCCGACCGCAGCGACGCCTCCGTGTCATAGGCAAACAGCACGTTGACATATTACCAGACGCTACCTATAGTCATTGGCAATGCCGTCCATGGTCGATGACAGCAAGACGCGCTCGCAGGCCCCGATCGGGCTGGCGTTCGCCGTCGCCTCCGCAGCGGCGTTTGGACTGTCCGGACCGCTGGCACGTGGCCTGCTCGACGCGGGGTGGAGCCCGGGCGCCGTGGTTCTGGCCCGCCTGGCGATCGGAGCGCTGGTGGTTGCCCCGGTCGCCGCCATCGCGCTGCGCGGCCGGTGGAAGGGCTTGCGAGCGAACGCGTGGTTCGTGCTCGTCTTCGGCGCCTTCCCAGTCGCCGGCGCGCAGTTCGCCTACTTCTCGGCGGTGCAGCGCATGGACGTCGGCCCGGCGCTGCTGATCGAGTTCACGGCGCCCGCCGCCGTGGTGATCTGGCTCTGGCTGCGTCACGGCGAGCGTCCGGGTCCGCTGACCGCCGCCGGTGCCGGCATCGCCGCACTCGGTCTCGTGCTCGTCCTCGACCTCGTGTCCGGTGCCGATCTGGCATTGGCCGGCGTCCTCTGGGCGCTCGTGGCGATGGTCTGCGCCGCGTCGTACTTCGTGCTCGCCGCCAAGCCCCGCCCGGGCTTGCCTCCCGTCGCGCTGGCCGGCGCCGGTCTGGCGAGCGGTGTGCTGGTGCTTGTGGCACTCGGCGCCGTCGGCCTGCTCCCGATGCGCGCGACGACCGCCGCACCGGTCTACGCGGGCGACGCCCTCGACTGGTGGCTGCCGGTCATCGCACTCGGAGTCGTCACGGCCGGACTCGCCTACTGCTTCGGGATTGCCGCCAACCGGCGGCTCGGCGCGCGCCTCGCCTCGTTCGTCGCCCTGCTCGAGGTCGTGGCCGGCGTGACGTTCGCGTGGCTTCTGCTCGACCAACTCCCGACCGCGCTGCAGCTCGTCGGCGGCGCGCTGATCATCGCCGGAGTCGTCATCGTCAAGCTCGGCGAGCGCCCGAGGGCGCGGGGAGCCGCGACGGCCACCAAGCTCAGGCCGGGGCCAGCTCGGACTCGGAGCTCGGCAGCGCGCCGGACAGCTCGTGGCGGGAGCGGATCTCGAGCTTGGTGAACACCTTGCGCAGGTGCCATTCGACGGTGCGCGGGCTGAGGAACAGCTGCGCGCCGATCTCCGGGTTCGACAGCCCGTCGCGAGCGAGCCGCGCGATCTGCCGCTCCTGCGGAGTCAGCTCGTCGCGCGTCTCGGCGTCCGCCTTGCGCACCCTCTCGCCGGTGGCGAGCAGCTCGCCGCGGGCCCGCTCCGCGAACGCCTCCATGCCGATCGACTCGAACAGCTCGTGCGCCGCTCGCAGCTCCGCGCGCGCGTCGACGCGCCGATGCTCTCGGCGCAGCCACTCCCCGTAGAGGAGATGCGCACGTGCGAGGTGGGGCCGGAGCCGCGTCCGCCCAAGGCGGTCGATGGCCTCGCGGTACGAACGCTCGGCGGCCTCACCCTCGCTCAGCAGCGCGCGCGAGTGGGCGTGGATGCCGAGCGCCCAGTCGGCGTCGCTCGCCTCCGTCTGCTCGCCGAGGCGCGCGAGCGCGCTCCGTCGCGTGCTCGGCATGCCCGGTCCTGGCGGCGGCCTCGATCAGCTCGCCCAGCGCCCACATGGCGACGAACAACTCCGGCGTGCCCTCGGTCGCCTCCACGGCCGCCGCGAGGGCCTCCTCGTAGCGACCGAGGCCGTTCATGAGCACGGACGTTCGCCCAATGCGCGTACTGGACGGCGGTCCCCTGGCCGCTGGCGGCGGCTCCCTCGATGACGCGCTCGATCAGCTCCGAGGCCTCGGCCTCCCGGCCGCGGAGTCCCACGAGCGAGATCGCGGCGTACGGGCCGATGCGGCTCCCCGTCGCCTCCTTGACGGCCTCGACCTCCGCCGACCAGCAGGGCGGCGAGCTCGAAGTCGCCGCCCCACGCAGCGGCCTGACCGCACACGTTGTCCGCCACGGCGAGGACCTCGAGCGCCCCGGAGTCGCGTGCGAGCTGGACCGCGCGCGCTCGGGATCTCGAGGCCGCTGTCGTAGTCCCACAGCCAGATCGCCGCCCGCGCCGCCAGCCAACCCCACCGGAGCACCTCCTCCGACGGAGGCCTCGCTGCTCGTGAACGCGGCGACCGCGCGCCGCAGCACCGGCGCCGCGGCGCGCGTGCCCCTCGGTGAAGATCAGCGCGAGGCCGTCGAGCAGCACGTCGCGTGGAAGCGCACGATCGGCCGGATCAGGGGCGGTCGCCGCGGCACGGGAGACGTCGAGCAGGCCGCCGCCGGCGCCGGCGAGGTGCCCGGCGAACAGCGCCGCGCCCCACGCATCGAGATAGGTGTTGCGGGCGAGGCGTACGTCGAGCGGCTCGAGCTTCTTCGCCGCCTGGAGCAGCAGCAGCGGGGCGTCGCCGCCGCGGCTCTGCGCGAACACGATCTCGGCCCGGAGCAGATCGATGCGGGCTCGCCCGAGCTCGTCGAGCGGCCCGGCCTCCGCGGTGGCCAGGAGCCCGCGAGCAACATCGAACGCTCCCGCGCCGAGGCTGGCCTGGGCGGCCGCGAGCGCCCTGTCGGCTCGCCGCGCGGGGTCGCCCGTCAGCGCGACCGCACGCTGCAGGAACGCGGCCGCGGCGGCCTGGCCGCCGCGCGCCTTCGCCCGGACGGCTGAGAGCTCGAGCTCGCGCGCCACGTCCTCGTCGGGCCCGGCGGCCGCAGCAGCCAGATGCCATGCGCGACGATCCGGATCGACGTCCCGATCGGTCACCTGCGCCAGCGCCAGGTGGGCCGCCCGGCGCTCCGGGCCCGTCGGCGGACCGGTACACGGCCGAGCGCGCCAGCGGATGGCGGAACGTCACGCGCTCCTCGACCGCCAGCAGCCCGTCCGTCGCGTCGACCGCGGAGAGCGCGATCCCGAGCCGATCGCAGGCGCGCTGCAGGAGCAGCGGGTCGCCGACCGGCTCGGCCGCTGCGACGCAGCAACAGCCGTCGCGCGTCCTCGGGGAGCGTCTCGAGTCGCCGGGCGTAGCTGCTCTCGATCCGCTGTCGAGAGATCACGTCGCTTCCGGCATCCCGAACCCGCCGGCCAGCTGCGTGGGCGTCAAGCCCCGGGGCAGCTCGACCAACGCGAGCGGGTTGCCGCGTGTCTCCGCGAGGATCCTGTCGCGGACCTGCTCGTCCAGCGCGAACCGCACCGTCGAGCTCAGCAGCGCGCGGGCGTCGCCGTTCACGAGACCGCGCACCTCGAGTTCCGGCACGTGCTGGAGCTCCTCGCCGGGCTCGCGTGCGGCGAACACGAGCCCCACCGGCTCGGCCAGCAGCCGGCGAGCGACGAAGGCGAGCGTCAGCGCCGAGCTCTGGTCCAGCCACTGCGCGTCGTCCACGACGCACAGCAGGGGACGTTGCTCGGCCGCCTCGCGACACCAGGCTGAGCACGGCGAGGCCGACCAGGAACCGATCCGGCGCGGGTCCCGCGCTCAAGCCGAAGACGATCTCGGAGCGCGTCTCGCTGCGGAGCGGGCAGCCGCTCGAGCCGGTCGAGCAGCGGGGCGCACAGCTGGTGCAGGCTCGCGAAGGCCAGCTCCATCTCGGACTCGACGCCCGCCGCGCGCGCGACGGTCAGGTCCGACGCCGACTCGACGAGGTAGCTCCAGCAGCGCCGTCTTCCCGATCCCGGCCTCGCCCCGCAGGACCAGGGAACGACTCTCGCCCCGGCGGACGTCGTCGATCAAGCGGTCCAGCAGGGCGCACTCGTCCGCCCGCCCGAGCAGGCTCATGCGCGCCTTGGGCCGCGGATCCGGCACGCGATCGGGCGCAAGGGCACAGCGCAAAGCTTCGCATGAGTCGAGTTCGGGTGGCTAGCCGAACGTGAACGCGTACGCCTCGGCGCCGGGCTCGAGGAACGTGATCTCCAGCGTCCGGTCGCGGACGGCGTCGTGCTGGCGCACGAGCTGGTACATGCGGCCGTCCCGGAGCACGCCGTTCCCGTCCTCGTCGACGTCGACGCCGTGCGACGGGCCCGGCGGCCTCGCCGTCGAGGAGCACGCGGAAGGGAATCGGCTCTCGCGCTCCGGGCGACAGCACGAGATGCGCGTCGCGCGCGTGGAACCGGCAGGCGATGCTCCCGCCGGCCCGGTCGAGCACGACGCTGCTCGGGCCCGATCGTCCACTCGCCGGCGAGCGCCCAGTGGTTGAGGCGCAGGTCGGCTCGTGCGACGCCGCGCCGCGGTGACGCGAAGTGCCGCGCGCCGTAGCCCAGATACGTCTCGGGCGTCCGCAGGTGGTCCCAGTCGGCCTCCGCCTCCACGCCGACCCCCTCGACCGGAGACGAGCTCGCGCTCGACGCCGAGCAGCCGCTGGATGACGCGCTCCGACTGCTCGTAGCGTCCTTCGCCGAAGTGGTGGTCGCGGATGATGCCGTCCGCGTCGACGAAGTACAGCGCCGGCCAGTAGTGGTTGGCGAAGGCACTCCAGATCGCGTAGTCGTTGTCGACCGCGACCGGGTAGTCGATCGCTCGCTCCTTCGTCGCGCTGCCGCACGCCGTCGATGTCGTGCTCGAACGAGAACTCCGGCGTGTGGACGCCGATGACGACCAGCCCGTCGTCTCGGTAGGCCTGCGACCAGGCGCGGACGTACGGCTCCTGGCGCAGCCAGTTGATGCACGTCCACGTCCAGAAGTTCACGAGGACGACGTGGCCCCGCAGCTCGGCGGGGCCGAGCGGCTCGGAGTTGAGCCACTCGGTCGCGCCGCCGAGCGAGGGCATGTGCACGTGCCGCGGACACAGGTCATCGTCTAGCGCAGCGAGCGGAACGCGGCCCGCACCTCGGTGGAGAAGAGCTCCGGCTCCTCCCAGGCGGCGAAGTGGCCGCCGCGGTCGACCTCGTTGAAGTAGGCGAGGCCGGGGTAGACCGTCTCGACCCAGCTGCGCGGGGCAGCCCAGATCTCGCCGGGGAACGTCGTGAAGCCGACCGGGACCGAGACCGGCGGAGGGGCCTGGCCGGCCGCGCCGGCTGCGGCCAGGAACCGTCCGAACTCCCAGTACCACCGGGCGGCCGAGGCGCCGGTGCCCGTCAGCCAGTACAGCGTGATGTTGTCGAGGATGTTGTCCCGGGTGAGGTTGCCCACGGGCTCGCCGTCGACGAACGCGCGGGAGATCTTGTAGTAGCTGTCCGTGTCGTGGTCGAGCATCCAGGCCGCCAGCCCGACGGGTGAGTCCAGCAGGGAGTAGCCGATCGTCTGCGGCCGGGTGGACTGCTCCAGGAAGTAGCCGAAGCCGTCCGTCGTGAACGTGTTGAGCGCGTCGTGCGCCGCGCGTTCCTGCTCGGACTCCGCCGGCAGCTGGTCCTTGAGGCCGATCGCCAGGGCGAGCAGGTTGACGTGGATGCCGAGCAGCCCCTCGGGTGCCTGGCGGCCCATCGCGTCCGTGACGGCGGCGCCCACGTCGCCGCCCTGGGCGACGTAGCGCGTGTAGCCGAGGCGGTCCATCAGCTCCGCCCACGCGCGTGCGATGCGGCCGTTCTCCCAGCCGAGCTCGGTCGGCTCGCCCGAGAAGCCGTAGCCGGGCAGGGACGGCAGCACCAGGTGGAACGCGTCCTCGGCGGTGCCGCCGTGAGCGGTCGGGTCGGTCAGCGGGCCGACGGTGTCCAGCAGCTCGATGACCGAGCCGGGCCAGCCGTGCGTCATGATCAGCGGCAGCGCGTTCTCGTGCCGCGACCTGACGTGGATGAAGTGGATCTCGACCCCGTCGATCTCGGTCGTGAACTGCGGCAGCGCGTTCAGCCTCGCCTCGCACCTGCGCCAGTCGTACTCGGTCGTCCAGTAGCGGGCGAGCGCCTGCAGCGTCGCCAGCTGCACGCCCTGGGAGCGGTCGGCGACGAGCTCCTCGGACGGCCAGCGCGTCGCCTCGATCCGGCGTCGCAGCTCGGCGAGCTCCGCTTCGGGGATCTCGACCTGGAACGGACGTACGTCGGTGCCCACCTCGCCGGTGGTGGAGGATGCTCATGAGATCTCCTTTCAAGACCTCACTGGGATGGTTCCGATGACGCCGTCAAGCCTGCTCGGCTCGTCTGCGCGTCGCGCCCGTGGGTCACCGGTCGACTCACTGGTCGTTCCGGAGGACTAGGGTGATGAGGTCGATGATGGCGAGACCCGGACTCGAACCGGGGACACCACGATTTTCAGTCGTGTGCTCTACCAACTGAGCTATCTCGCCGTGGCGGCAAGAGAGCCTAGCGCGCCTTAAGCCATTCAATGACGTCGACGGGACGGGTCAGGGAGGAGAAGTCTCCGGTGTCCCGGATGTGCTCCGCCGCCGCCGCCATGGCTCGCACGGCGACCCAGGTGAGCAGGCCGCCCACGCTGACGCGCTGCCCGCCGGCGTCGACGATCTGCTGCATCGTCAGACCGGAGTGGGCCAGCACGTTGACCGGCCGCGAGACCGCCGAGCACACCGCGCGGATCTCGTCGGCGTTCATCAGCCACGGGGCGTAGAGCACATCGGCGCCCGCGTCCTCGTACGCGCGCAGGCGCGCGATCGTCACGGACAGGTCCGGGTTGCCACGCATGTGGTTCTCGGCGCGGGCGGTCAGGGTGAACGGGAAGTCGAGGCTGCGGGCGGCTTCGACCGCGGCGGCCACCCGCTCGACGGCCAGGTCGAGCGGGTAGAGCCCTTGCTCGGAGTCCCAGTCCTCGATCGAGCCTCCCACCGCGCCCGCCTCGGCAGCCCCCAACACGGCGCGGGCCGCGTCCTCGGGCGTCGGCCCGTAGCCGTTCTCGAGGTCCATCGACATGGGCAGATCAGTCGCGCTGTCGACCAAGCGGATGTGGTCGCGCACCTCGTCGAGCGTCACGGTTCCGTCCAGCCGGCCCAGGGTGAACGCGAAGCCGGAGCTGGTGCCGGCGAGCGCGCGGAACCCGAGCGCCGCGAGCACCTTCGCGGACCCCGCGTCACAGGGGTTGGGGATGATGAACGGGTCGCCCTCGTGGAGGGCGCGGAACGCCTCAGCCTTCTCGTGCTGCGTCATGAGGCGCAGCCAACCACAGATAGCGCCTCGAGGCCGCGTCCCACGGGCCGCGCTCGTAGTCGCCGTACCGCTCCACCACGGTCAGCCCGGCGCCGGCCAGCAGCAGCTCGAGCTCCTCGGGGAAGTAGATGTGCCAGTCGAGGTCGGCGATCCGGTGCTCGACGCGGCCGTCCTCGTGGTAGATCTCGTAGCGGTTGGTGGAGCGCAGGGTCTGCGACGCCCGGTCGTAGGTGTCGGTGTAGCTGCGCACGAAGCGCGCGACGCCGTTCTCGGGAGCAGGGTGGTCGGCGTCGACGCGCAGCGGCGGCAGGCCGCCGACCCCCTCGGCGAGGAAGTCGTAGCGCGGGGCGAGGAGGTCGAACGCGAAGCGCCCGCCGGGAGCGAGCAGGTCCCGCACGCCACGCAGACAGGCGATGCGGCTCTCGCGCGACGTCAGGTACGCGAGTGAGTTGAACGGGACCGCGATCAGGTCGAACGGCCCGTCGACCTGCGGCGATCGCATGTCGCCGTGCACGACCGAGACCCCCGTGGCGAGCGCCTCGCCGGCCAGCCGCGACCGCAGCTTCGCCAGGAACGGCTCGCTCTTGTCGAGCGCCACCAGCTCGGAGGCGACGCCGAGCCGCGCGAGCGGCAGCGTCACCCGGCCGGTGCCGCAGGCGAGCTCGAGCACGCGCCGCGGCGCGAGGTCGCGGACCAGCGACTCCCAGAAGCCCAGATCGAACGCCGGGTCGTCGGCGTTCTCGAGGTCGTAGAGGTCAGCGTCGTTCCACACGGGCTCAGGCCGGGACGGGAGTCGGCGCCGGCGCCGGCCAGGTGGCACGCATGCGCGGAGCGGACATGGCGATGGTGCCCAGCATGCCAGCCGCCGCAATCGCGAACGTCGTCTGCACGCCGCCGACCGAGATCAGCACGCTCGCCGCGATGAACGAGGCGGCAAAGGCGAGCGAGGTCAGCGCCTTCTGCAGAGCGAAGACGCGGCCGTGCAGCGACTCCGGCACGGCGTCGCCGAGCAGCAGGCGGTCGTGCACGAGCGCGAAGCCGTTGCCGAAGCCGCCGAGGACGAAGACCGGCAGCAGAATCCACAGCACCGGCCACATGGCGCACAGCGCCAGGTCGATCGCCATGCAGCTGAGCCCCACGATGTACGCGCGCCGCCACTGGAACGACTTGTTGAAGCGCGCGGTCAGCGAGCCGAGCACGGTGCCCAGGCCGTGGGCCGCGACCAGCGCGGCGAGGCCCGAGGCGCTCGTGCCGATCACGTCGCGCGCGAGGATCACCTCGCCGACGTTGGTGACGCCCGCGAAGAGGACGGCGGCGGTCGAGCTGGCCAGCAGCAGGCGCACGTCGGAGCGCCCGCGCAGCGACTGCAGGCCGACGCGCAGGTCGGTGAGCAGCGAGCGGTGCTCGAGCGGCTCAGCGCTGCGCGTGCGCGGCCCGATCCCGGCCAGCAGGAGGGCGGAGACGGCGAACGAGGCCGCGTTGGCGCCGAGCAGGGCGGAGGGCGGCACGACCGCGAGCAGGCCGGCGGCGAGCGCCGGGCCGGCGGTGAGGCCGAGATCGTCGAGCGCGCCGAACAGGCCGAGCGCCCCCGGCCGCCGGTCGCCGGGCGCCAGGCGCGAGACGCCCGCCAGCGCGGCGGGCGAGAACAGCGCCGCGCCGGTGCCGGCCAGCGCGGCGGCCAGGATCAGCGCCGGCAGCGACTGCGTGAAGACGACGAGCGTGAACGCGAGGAAGCGCATCAGGTCGGCGGCGATCGCGCACGTCCGCCAGCCGACGCGGTCGACCAGCGCGCCGAGCAGCGGCCCGAAGAGGATCGCCGGCAGCAGATCCGGCACGAGCACCGCGGTCACCGCCCAGGCGGACCCGGTGTGCTGGTAGGCCAGCAGAGGCAGCACCACGTGGGCGAGCCCCGAGCCGAGGCACGACTGTGCGTGGGCGGTGAAGAACCGCCGGCTCGGAGCGTCGACCAGCGCGGCGCGGAGCACTCAGGCCCCCGCGGGGGCGGCCACCCGCCACCGGCGGGGCACGAGGCGGGTGCCGCACACGCCGTGCAGCAGGATCAGGACGCCGAGCACGATCACGGCGTCGCCGACGCTGTAGACGTTGTAGAGCGGGAACCAGTCCGGCGTCGCGAAGATGTCGCCGAGGAACAGCAGGTGCGGGTCGGCCATGCCGCCCGAGTTCTGGAAGCCGCCCTCGCCCGCCATCTTGACGGCGATCTCCGGGTCGGCCGGCATCACGCCGCCGTTGGCGGCGATGGCGATGAAGTTCAGCAGCCCGCCGAGCAGGACCACCGGGACGCCCGGGATCCGGCGGTTGACCCAGGCGAACGCGCCCAGCAGGAAGTAGCTGAGCATGTGGACGCTCTCGCTCACCGTCTCGGAGGCGCCGGGGATGACCGAGATGATGAGGATCTGGACGCCGATGCCGGCGAGCGCGAGCCAGCCGTGCCGGAGCTGCAGATCCCCGAGCGCGCTCAGGCGCCCGCGCGTGAGGGGGACGCTGAGCACGCACGCGATGAAGACCAGTCCGAGAATCATGTCCCAACCCGCATCGGCGCAGGAGGCCCTCGGGCTTGCTCCAACAAATGTCCAATCGCTCACCTTTCTGCTCTTGACCGCCGATGAGCCTTGCGTATCGGGCTTCCGGATAACGGACCGGAGGCCGTGACAAGGAGGTCACAGGCATGAAGGCACGTCTGTATCGCACCGCTCTGACCGTCTCGATGGTCGCCGTCCTTCTCGAGGGCCTCGGCGCCGGCTGGAAGTGGAGCTAGGGCTCAGCGCCCTACCTCGCTTTCCAGGTCGACACCGACTCACTCGAAACGGAGGGATGGAAACCATGAAGGTTCTTAACGGCCGCAAGTGGTAGCGGAGAGGGTGCCGTGTGCCGATAACTCGGTACATCAGGGCAGGGCACCCTCTCTTCTTTCCTCCAATGCGAAGCCTCTCGTCACGACTCCCGCCTCTTCAGGCCTACGTCACCGGGGTCATCATCCTCGGTGCGTTGTGCTGCGCGGTCGTCTTCGTACGAGACGGAGACAGCCTTTCGCGGCTGCTCACGCCGGAGGTCATGCTGTTCGCCGTCTGCGCGTTCGCAGGCGAGCTCATCTCATTGAAGGTCGTCACGCGCGGAGCGGAGGGCGAGGTCACCACCTCGACCACGTTCGCCTTCGCCGCGCTCCTGGTCGCCGGCCCCGCCTGCGCGGTGGTGGCGCTGATCTGCGCCAGCTTCGCGGCTGACCTGATCCAGCGCAAGGCGCCCCTCAAGCTCCTCTTCAACGCCTCGCAGTACGTCGTCACGCTCACCGCGAGCGCCTTCGTGCTGCAGGCCCTCACGGGCGTCCCGCGGATCGGCGAGGAGTTCCACTTCGCCCCCGCCGACCTGCCCGGCATCCTCGTCGCCGCCGCGGCGTTCTTCCTCGTCAACTCCTCGCTCGTGGCGGTCGTGATCGCCCTGGTGCAGGACATCAAGGTCGGCCGCTACCTCGTCCAGGACTGGTTCTTCCAGGTCTCGACCGGCGGCCTGATGCTCGGCCTCGCGCCGATGGTCGCCCTCGCCGCCGACTTCGCCCTGCCGTCGGTGGCGCTGCTGTTCCTGCCGCTGCTCGCCGTCCACCGAGGAGGCAGGCAGGCGATCGCCAAGGAGCACCAGGCGGTACACGACGCCCTCACAGGACTCCCGAACCGCTCGCTCTTCCGCCACCAGATCGAGCAGGTCGTGAACGCCGGCCGCCGCACGGATCGTACGGCGGCCGTCATGCTGATCGACCTCGATCACTTCAAGGAGATCAACGACACGCTCGGCCATCACGCCGGCGACCGTCTCCTGCAGGAGGTCTCCGAGCGCCTGCGCGCCTCGCTCGAGGAGCACCAGATGGTCGCCCGCCTCGGCGGCGACGAGTTCGGCGTCCTGATCCCCGACCTGACCACGCACGAGGAGGCCAGCGCCGTCGCCCAGGCGCTGCTCGCCCAGCTGCGCGAGCCGTTCTCGATCGAGGGCCTGACCCTCGAGGTCGACGCGTCGATCGGCATCGCCTGCGCGCCCGAGCACGGCTCGGCCGTCGAGCAGCTCATCCAGCGCGCGGACATCGCCATGTACGCGGCCAAGGAGGGCGGCCGCGGCCACCTGCTCTTCGAGCCGCAGCTCGACCGCTACAGCCCGCGCCGCCTGTCGCTGGCCGGCGCCCTGCGCTCGGCCATCGCCGACGGCGAGATCGTCCTCTACTTCCAGCCGAAGGCCGAGCTCACCACCGCCAAGATCATCGGCGTCGAGGCCCTGGCCCGCTGGCAGCACCCGCGGCTCGGCCTGATCGGCCCGTCGGAGTTCGTGCCGATCGCCGAGCAGACCGGCCTGATCGGCCCGCTCACCTCGCACGTGCTCGAGGAGGCGCTGCGCCAGGTGCGCGAGTGGTCCGACAACGGCGAGGAGCTCAGCGTCGCCGTCAACCTCTCCGCCCGCTCGTTCCTGGACTCCCAGCTCGCCGTCGAGATCCCGAAGCTGCTCGAGCGCACGGGCGTCCCGGCCCGCCTGCTCGAGCTCGAGATCACCGAGAGCATGCTGATGCTCGACCCGGCCCGCGCGAAGGCGACGCTCGACCGCCTGAGCTCGATCGGCCTCAGCCTCTCCGTCGACGACTTCGGCACCGGCTACTCGTCGCTGGCCAACCTCAAGCGGCTGCCGGTCGACGGCATCAAGATCGACAAGTCGTTCGTGATCGACATGCCGCACGACCAGTCGGACGCGGCGATCGTGCGCTCCACGATCGACCTCGCGCACAACCTCGGCCTGAAGGTCGTCGCCGAGGGCGTCGAGTCACACGAGGCCTGGCGCCGGCTCGAGGAGCTGGGCTGCGACCTCGCCCAGGGCTTCCACGTCTCGCGCCCGCTGCCCGCCGACGCCATGACGCGCCTGCTCGCCGAGCGGCGCCAGACGGCCGATACTCCCGAGATCCCAGTCGAGCCGTACCCGTTCCGGGTCGTGCACGGCTACGCCTCGTAGACGGCCCCGCGCAGGGCGGCCAGCCGCTCCATCTCCTCGGTGACGTCGACCGGCGCGCCGAGCCACTCGGTCTCGACCGTCAGCTTCCGGCCCTGCTTGCGGGCGCGCCACAGGCCGGCCAGGCGGCCGTCGTGCAGCACCACGCCGGGGCTGCCGACCGGGCGCCAGATCTTCTTGCGCAGCTCCGCGTCGGGCACCAGGACCTCGCGGTCGCGCGCGTTCAGCAGCGGGTCGCCCGCGCCGAGCAGGCGCGTGCCGCGCGGCTTCGGCGGAGTCTCGAACGCCGCTGCGTCGTCGGCCAGGAGGAACGCCTTGCCGACCTGGACGAGCTCATCGTCGACGCCCTCGAGCAGCGCCTTGGCATGCGACGGCGCGATGCCGGCCCAGGCCGCGAGGTCGGTGTGCGTCGACGGCCCCAGATGATGCAGGTAGCGGCGAGCGAGCTCGCCGCCGTCCGCCGGCTCGAGCTCGATCCACTGGTCCGTGCGCGCGAAGGTGTTCTGGCGGCCCTCGCGGCCGGCGATGCACAGCCGGCCGTCCAGCGCGGCCATGCTCAGCAGGCCGCGGCGGGCGTGGTGGCTCTGACAGCTCGGGCACCAGGGCAGCAGCTCCTCCGGCAGCCGGCCGCGCAGGTCCTCGTGCAGCGCGTCGCGGCTGAGGACGCGCCCGTCCAGGGCGGCCGCGATCGAGGTGACCGCGTGCTCGCGGGCGGCCTCGTAGTCGCCGGGCGCGGCGTTCAGGAGCACGGCCTTGAGCGCCCGCTCGTCGGGCGGCCTGAGCGCCTCCAGGTAGGCGGCCACGTCGGCCGCGGGCAGGATGGCCACCGCCGTCCGCGGGTTGGGCAGCGCGACGAGCTCGCGCTCTGCGAGCAGCTCATCGAGGCGCGCGGCGCCGTCGCCGCGCGCGTTGAGCGCGGTCAGCGCGGCGCCGGGCGGGGAGTCCTGGAGCGCGAAGCTCGCGGCGACCTCGGCCCGGCGTCCGGTCGCGCTCGTTCAGTCCCTGGGCGGCGAGGCGGAAGGCGAGGACCCGGTCGTCCACGCCGTCCAGGCTACGACGGCCCAGGCGAGCAGGTCGGGCAGCGGGTCGATCGGCTTCGAGGTCTTGCTCGAGTACCAGCCCTCGGGCCAGATCTCGAAGTGCAGGTGCGGCCCGTCGGAGCGGCCGGTCGAGCCGACGGCGCCGAGCTGCTGCCCGGCCGCGACGGCCTGGCCCTTCTGCACGAGCACCGAGCCGTCGACCATGTGCATGAAGACGTAGTCGCGCCCGTCGTCGCCGCGGAGCACGACGTAGTGGCCGGCGCCGCCCTTCTGGAAGGCGCGCCAGGAGACGAAGCCGGGGCGCGGGGCCACGATCGGCGTGCCGGCCGCGGCGAGGATGTCCTGGCCCTGGTGCGTGTGGCCGGTCCGCCCGGCGCCGAACCGCGCCTCCTGCCCGCCGAGCGAGTACGTGCCCTGCACCGGGAAGACGCCGGAGGCGGCGGTCACGGGCGGCGCCACGATCTCCACCGCCAGCTGCTGCGAGGTGCGCGCGCCGCGGCGGTTGAGGGTCGTCGCCCGCAGGCGGGCGGTGTAGCGGCCGGGAGCCAGCTCCGGCCGCCACGTCGCCGTCCGGCTGCGGCCGGTCCGCTGCCGGCCCAGGGGCAGCGTCGCCGCGGGCCGTCCGCCGGCCTCCGGGATCAGGTCCACCCGCACGCGCACCCGCCGCGGCCGGCCGCCGATCCGGTAGCCGATGGTCAACGTCGCGCCGGGAGCGATCGACGCGGGCGAGACGGAGAACGCCTGCGCCGGCGCCGCCACGAACTCGGAGCCGCCCGTCTGGGCCTGCGCCGGAGCGGCGACGGCGGCCGCGAGCGCGGCGGCGAGGACGAGGGAACGGCGCACGGAAGGAGATTCGGACCGGACCCCGACGCCCTCAACCGCTGCACGGCTTCGTTCAATGCCCCACCAGTTATATGCCATACTGGCTATATGGCCTCGACCTTCGAAGTTCTCGCCGAGCCGACCCGCCGTCGCATCCTCGATCTGCTGCGGGACGAGGAACGGCCCGTGAACGAGCTCGTACGAGGGTTGGATATCAGCCAGCCCGGCGTCTCCAAGCACCTGAAGGTGCTGCGCGACGCCGGCCTGGTCGAGGTCCGGCAGGACGCCCAGCGGCGCCTCTACCGGGTGCGCGCGGAGCCGCTCGCCGAGATCGAGGCGTGGCTCGCGCCGTACCGGCGCCTGTGGGCGAACACGCTCGACGCTCTCGAGCAGCACCTCGACGCGAGGGAGGACCGATGACCGACTACGGGACCATGGAGACCACCGCCGACGGCCGCTACATCCTGCGCTACGAGCGACGGCTGCGGCATCCGGTCGAGAAGGTCTGGGCCGCGCTCACCGAGCCGGACCGCATGGAGGAGTGGTGGGCGCGGGCGGCGGTGCTCGAGCTCGCCGAGGGTGGCCGCGCGCGGATCGAGTGGCTCAACGGCGACGCCGTCGCCGAAGGCCGCATCACGCGGCTCGAGCCGCCGCACGCGATCGAGTTCGACACCGACATCCACGGCAGCCTGCTGTGGGAGCTGCGCCCGCACGACGACGGGACCCAGCTCACGCTGACCGTGACCAACGCGATCCCCGACGAGTACCGCACCTCGGTCATGGCGGGCTGGCACGTGCACCTCGACTTCCTCGAGGAGGCGCTCGACGGCAGGCCCGTCGACTGGCCGAACTGGCCCGAGGACCGCTGGGCCGTGCTGAACGAGCACTACGAGGCCAACATGCGGCCCATCAGCTGAGCGCAGCCGAGCTTCGAGAGCGGCTCGTTGAGGTTGCCGCACTTGGGCGACTGCACGCACGACGGGCAGCCGCTGTCGCACGGGCACTCGCTCACCAGCCGGTGGGCGTCGTCCACCAGCGCCTCGAACTGCTCGTAGCCCCGGCGCGCGATCCCGATGCCGCCGGGGTGCCCGTCGTAGATGAAGATCGTCGGGCGGCCCGTCTGCGGGTGCAGGTTGGTCGACAGGCCGCCGATGTCCCAGCGGTCGCACATCGCCAGCAGCGGCAGCACGGCGATCTGCGAGTGCTCGGCCGCGTGCAGGGAGCCGAGCATCTGCTCGAGCGGCAGGGCGGCGACGTCGTCACCGAGCTCGTACCAGAGCGCCTGGGTGCCGAACGAGGTGGCCGGCAGGTCGAGCCCGATCAGGTCGACCGCCTCGTGGTCGGAGAGGCGGCGCCGCTGGTAGGCCAGCACCTGCTCGGTCACCACCACGGTGCCGAAGGAGAGCGTCACCCCGAGCGCGGTCCGCCGCTCGATCAGGCGCTCGATGTAGGTGTCGGTCTCGTACTTGGGCTGGGTGTAGTAGTCGCCGTCGAACGGGCGGACCATCGCGCGGCGGCCCTCGAGGTCGAGCCCGTCGACCTCGTAGGAGCGGCCGGCGTGCAGGTAGACCGCGCCGTCGTGGACGGTGTTGTGGGCGCGCGCCATGTCCACCGTCCCGAGGATCTCGCCGGAGCGGGTGTCGACGATCAGCACGCCGTCGCGGCTCGCCGAGCGCAGCGAGACGTTGGCGGCGGGGAACTCCTCGGTCCGGCGCGGGACGAACGTCCCGTCCGGCCGCTCGCGCAGGTCGCCGGCCGAGACGAGCGCCTCGGCGAAGCGCCGCCAGTCCGGGCCGAGGATCTCGGCGTCGGCGTCCTCCAGCGGGCCCTCGGCCGCCGCGCACAGCAGGTGCTGGGTGTGGAGCTGCTCGTTCCACGGGTCGAGGATCGCCGCCTCCACCGGGCGGTCGAGGAACTCGTCGGGATGGCGGCAGAAGAACTGGTCGAGCGCGTCCTCGCCGGCCACGTAGAGCGCCAGCCCGCGGCCGCGGCGGCCGGCGCGGCCCCACATCTGCCGCAGCGAGGCGACGGTGCCGGGGAAGGTCACGCAGATCGCCGCGTCGAGCGAGCCGATGTCGATGCCGAGCTCGAGCGCGTTGGTGGCCACCACGCCGAGCAGCTCGCCCTCGAGCAGCTGGTGCTCCAGCTCGCGCCGCTGCTGCGCGGTGTAGCCGGCGCGGTAGGGCGCGATCCGCCCCGCCAGGTCGCCGCGGCCGCGGTCCTCGAGCGTCAGCTGGGCGAAGCGCGACATCAGCTCGACCGCCTTGCGCGACTTCATGAAGACGATCGTGCGCGCGCCCTCGGTCACGAGGTCGGCCAGCAGGTCGGCCGCCTCGGCCAGCACAGAGCGGCGCGCGGCCGTCTTCTCGTCGACGATCGGCGGGTTCCACATCGCGATCGTGCGCTTGGCCTGCGGGGCGCCGTCGCGGTCGACCACGGTGATGCCGTCGAGCCCGGTCAGCCGCTCCGCCAGCTCGCCCGGGTTCGCGACCGTGGCGCTCGCGAGCAGGATCCGCGGCGCCGTGCCGTACGCCTCGGCCACCCGCCGCAGCCGTCGCAGCACGTTGGCCACGTGGGAGCCGAAGACGCCGCGGTAGACGTGCGCCTCGTCGACCACGACGATCCCCAGGTTGGCGAAGAAGTCGCCCCACGCCGGGTGGTTGGGCAGGATCCCCAGGTGCAGCATGTCGGGGTTGGTGATGACGATGTTCGACCGCCGCCGGATCGCCAGCCGCTGCTCGCGCGGCGTGTCGCCGTCGTAGATGGCCGGCCGGGCGCGCTTGACGCCGAGCGCATTCAGCGCCCGCGCCTGATCCTGGGCGAGCGCCTTGGTCGGATAGAGGTAGAGCGCGCGCGCCCGCGCGTCGCGGCACAGCGTGTCGAGCGTCGGGAGGTTGAAGCACAGCGACTTGCCGGAGGCGGTGCCGGTGGTGACGATCGTCGGTCCGGCCCACGCCGCGTGCAGCGCCTCGGCCTGGTGCGCCCACAGGCGGTCGATCCCGCGCGCCTGCAGCGCGGCGGTCACCTCCGGATGCAGCTCGTCCGGGATCGCGATCTCCTGCGGCGGCCGCGGGTGCTGGGACGTCTGCATGACCAGCCGCTCGTCCTCGCGGCCGGCTTGCAGGAGCTGATCCCAGGGCTCGATGTCGCGGACGACGGCCATTGCCGTCCAGCCTACGAGCCTTCGCCGCTGTCCTCCTGTTGCTCTTGCCGCTCTTCGCGCTGTTCTTCCTGCTGCTCGAGCCGCTGCTCCTGGCGCTCCTCGAGCGATTCCTGCTCGGCGGCGCTCGTCGGTCCGAGCTTCGCGGTCACCGCGATGATCGTCACGGCCACGATGATCGCGGCGACGAGCAGCGAGCCGATCAGCTGGCGCGTCATGACAGGAACGCCCCCGCCGTGCTCGCCCACGTGGCGACGAGCAGCACGAACACGGTGATGCCGAGCACCGGCAGAAAGCGACCTGCCGAGTGCCACCAGCGGATGACCACGACCTTGACCGCCAACACCACGAGCAGGAGGAAGCCGGTGACGGCGTGGAAGGCGCTGTCCTCGAGCTCGAAGTACGAGAGGCACATGATCGCGACGACGATGAGAAGGACGGCGATGGTGTCGCCGGACGCGCGGTGCGTCACGAAAGCGGGCTCCGCCTCGATCACTCTGAGCTTGCGATAGCCGATCGCCGCCAGGACCACCTGGTAGATCGCCAGCGCGGTCGCGACGCTGGCCAGCACGACCTTGACCTCCGTCGGATTTCCCTGCACGAGATCCATCGGCCGGTCCTACCCTGATTCGTCGTGCGATGCGTCTATGTCGATCTCGACGGAACGCTGATCGGCGCCGGCAGCTCGCTGCTGCGCGACGCCGACGGCGCGTTCTCGCTGGTCGGCGTCCGCGCGCTGGAGGCGTGCGACCGGGCGGGCGTCGAGGTCGTCATCTACTCCGGCCGCCGGCAGCTGACCTGCTTCTACGACGCGCGCCTCATGGGCATCGCGTCGTACATCTTCGAGGCCGGCGCCGGCGTCGTGCTCGACGGCGAGCTGCACTGGCTGACCGGCGACATCGTGCCTCGCGACGGCGAGACGATCTTCGACCAGATCACGGCCACCGGCGCGCCGAAGCTGTTGCTCGACCACTACGCCGGCCGGCTCGAGTACCACGAGCCGTGGCACAAGGGCCGCGAGGTCTCGCACCTGTTCCGCGGCGACGTCGACGCCTTCGAGGCCGACGAGCTGCTCGAGCGCGAGGGCCACGGCGACCTGCGGCTGGTCGACAACGGCGGGATCCATCCCGTCAGGCCGGGGATCGAGAACATGCGCGCGTTCCACCTCGTGCCCCGCAGCGCCTCCAAGGGCGCCGCGGTCGCCTGGCACATGCGCGCCCGCGGCTATGCGCGCGAGGAGTGCATCGCGATCGGCGACTCGCGCGAGGACCTCGGCGCCGCCGAGGTGGTCGGCACCTTCTGGCTCGTGGCCAACGGGCTCGACCGCGACCCGACGATCCGCGAGGCGCTGACCGCCAACACGCGCGTCTGCGCGGAGCGCAACGGCGCCGGCGTCTACGAGGCCGTGATCACCGAGCTGGCCGAGCGCCGGTAGTCGGCGAGCCGCACCCGCGCCAGCTCGACGCGCCGCCGCACCTTGTCCGGCCAGTCCGGCTCGAGGTCGCGGAACGGCAGGCTGCTCCAGCGCAGCAGCGCGGCGGCCTCGAAGAGCAGCGCGTCGCGGCCGGCGCCGCACGCCTCGAGGAAGCGCCCGCGGGCCTCGTCCTCGCCCGCCGCCGTCAGGTAGGAAGCGAACTCGCCGACGTCGAACAGCGGATGCCCGATCGCCGCGCTGTCGAGGTCGAGCAGCGTCACGCCCGCATCGCCCACCAGCACCTGGTCGTCGTGGAAGCTGCCGTGGATCGTCGCCACCGCCGGCTCCACGTCCGCGAGCCGGGGGATCAGCCGCTCGGCGAGGTCGCCGGGGTCGGCGCCGATCGCCGCGGCGGTCTCGGCGGCCGCCCGCAGGTCGCGCGCCTCGAGCTCGATGTCGTGCGCGGGCAGGTCCAGCCGCATGGCGTGCAGCCGCTCCATCGCCTGCGCGACCGGCTCCATCCAGGGCGCGCGCTCGCACTGGCGCAGCGGCGTGCCGGGCACCTCCTCGTAGACCGTCAGCCCGGGCCGGTGCTCGAGCACCCGCGGCGAGCCGGGGATCTCGACCGGCGCGCGCCCGTCGGCCCGCAGCTTCGCGTACGCGCCGGAAAGGCGGAACACCGCGCGGCGCCCGGGCTTGTACCGCACGAGCTCGCCGCGGACCTCCGGCAGCGCGGGCAGGCGGACGTCGAGCGGCCAGCGCTGCACGACCCCGTCGAGCGCGCGCTCGGCCAGCGGGGAGCCGGCGACCTTCTCCCACAGCCGCTCCGTGCGCCTCGGCTTGAGCACGGTCAGGTGGGCCATCGAGTCGTAGAGCACCACCAGCCGGCGACCGGGCTGGTAGCGGACGTAGATCGGCTCGCCGAACCGGTCCGCCTCGAGCGCGCCCCACAGATCCACGGATCGAGGTACGCGGCCTTGACTTCAACGGTTCAGCGGAGTACGTTCACGCGGAATTCGATTCGACATTGTCGAATCCCCTTTCTCCCAAGAGGAGGAGAGAAATGGAGTCGTTCTCGCTCGGCCAGCGTGCTCTGGCCGAGACGCTCGGAACTGCCCTGCTCGTGCTCGTCGGACCCGGCTCGGTGGTCGCGACCCTCGCTCTGGCGGGCGACAGCACGCCTGCGGTGACGGGCGCCGACCTGCTCGGCATCTCGTTCGCGTTCGGTCTGATCATCACGGCGCTCGTCTACGCGCTCGGCAAGGTGTCGGGCTGCCACATCAACCCGGCGGTGACCTTCGCGCTCGCGACCACCAAGCGCTTCCCGTGGCGCGAGGTGCCGACCTACTGGGGCGCCCAGGTCGTCGGCGCGGTGCTCGGCGCCCTCGGGATCTGGGCCGTGTACGCGCAGTCGGGCATCGACCTCGGCATGGGCCAGACCTCGTTCAACGAGGAGACCACGACCTGGGCGTCGGCCATCTTCGCCGAGGGCATCGGCACCTTCATGCTGATGCTCGCGATCCTGGGCATCGTCGACAGCCGCTCGCCGAATGAGTTCGCCGGCGTCGTCATCGGCGGCGCCGTCGTGGCGATCATCATGGTCATCGGCCCGATCACCGGGGCCTCCCTGAACCCGGCGCGCGCCTTCGGGCCGGAGCTCGTCTCCGAGATCGGCGGCGGCGTCACCCACTGGGGTCAGCTGATCCCGGTCTACATCCTCCCGGGCCTCGTCGGCTCGGCCCTCGCGGCCTTCGCCTACGACGCGCTGGCCACCCCACGCCGCGTGGAGCGGCCGATCAAGACCGCCGTCAGCTCGCCGGACGACGCGCTCGCGGCCAAGTGAGAGGAGATTCCATGGCCACGGTGACCCCGACGCTCCGCAAGCTGCTCAACGATCCCGAGGCGGTCGTGCGCGAGTCGCTGGCGGGCCTGGCGGCCGCGCACGGCGACATCCTGCGCGTCGACGCGGACGCGCAGATCGTGGTGCGCGCCGGCGAGCCGCGGGCCGGCAAGGTCGCGCTGATCTCGGGCGGTGGCTCCGGCCACGAGCCGCTGCACGGCGGCTTCGTCGGGCTCGGCATGCTCGACGCAGCCTGCCCGGGCGAGGTCTTCACATCGCCCGTGCCGGACCAGATGCTGGCCGCGACGAAGGCGGTCGACGGCGGCGCCGGCGTCGTCCACCTCGTCAAGAACTACACGGGCGACGTCATGAACTTCAAGCTCGCCGCCGAGGACGCCGCGGACGAGGGGATCGGCGTCGAGTCCGTGCTCATCGACGACGACGTGGCGGTCCAGGACTCGCTGTACACGGCGGGCCGCCGCGGCGTGGGCGCGACGGTGCTGGCCGAGAAGCTCGCGGGCGCCGCCGCCGAGCGCGGGGACGACCTCGCGAGGGTCGCCGGCGTGGCCCGGCGCGTGAACGAGCGCACGCGCTCGTTCGGCGTCGCCCTCTCCTCGTGCATCCCGCCCGCCTCGGGCAAGCCGATCTTCGACCTGCCGCCGGGTGAGATGGAGGTCGGGATCGGGATCCACGGCGAGCCCGGCCGGCGCCGCGAGCCGCTCGGCACCGCCAGTCACATCGCCGACCTCATGGTCGAGGCGGTCGTGAGCGACCTCGAGCCGGCCGACGGCGCAGCCGTGCTGCCCTTCGTGAACGGCATGGGCGGCACGCCGCAGCTCGAGCTCTACCTGCTGTACGGCGAGATCGAGCGCGCGCTGCGCGAGCGCGGCCTGGTGCCCGCGCGGCGGCTCGTGGGCCCGTACATCACGTCGCTCGAGATGGCGGGCGCCTCGCTCACGCTGCTCGAGCTCGACGACGAGCTGACCGGCCTGTGGGATGCTCCCGTGCACACCGCCGCCCTCCGCTGGGGGGTGTGAGCGGGTGCAACCGACCGTGAGCGCCGCCGTCTCCGTCACGACCTGGATGACCGAGTCCGCCTCAGCCGTCGAGGCCGAGGCGGACCACCTCACGCAGCTCGACTCGGCGATCGGCGACGGCGATCACGGGGTGAACATGACGCGCGGGTTCCGGGCGGTCCTCGCCTCGCTCGACGACGGCGAGCCGCCCGGGCGCCAGCTCATCACGGCCGGCAAGACGCTCGTGTCGACGGTGGGCGGCGCCAGCGGGCCGCTGTGGGGCCTGGCGCTGCGGCGGGCCGGCCGCGCGGTGGGCGATGCGACCGAGGTCGACGGCGACACGCTGGTGCAGGCGCTCGACGCGGCGCTCGCCGCCGTGGTCGAGCTCGGCGCCGCCGAGCCGGGGGACAAGACGATGGTCGACGCCCTCGGGCCTGCCATCGAGGCGCTGCGCGAGCGCCTGGCTGCCGGCGAGGAGCTCGAAGCGGCGCTCGACGCCGCGGCCGAGGCCGCCGACGCCGGCGCCCGCGCCACGACGCCGATGCAGGCCCGCAAGGGGCGGGCGTCGTACCTCGGCGAGCGGTCGGTCGGCCATCAGGACCCGGGCGCGACCTCGACCGCGCTGATCGTCCACGCGCTCGGCCGTTCCCTCGGCGGCCCGGGCTGATGCGCGAGCACCGGCTGATGGGCCTGCCCGGCGCGCCGGGCACGGCGTCGGGTCGCGCGCGGGTGCTCGCCGCGGCGATCCCCGACTCGGCGTCCGTGCCCGCCGATCGGCGCCCGGCCGAGCTCGACCGCGCCCGCGCTGGACTCGTGGCGGCGTCCGCCGAGCTCGAGGCGATCGCCGCGCGCCTGCGCGAGGGCGGCCGGCAGGAGGAGGCCGACGTCGTCGCCACCGGCGCGCTGATGGCGTGCGATCCGGCGCTCGACGCCGCGGTCGAGCGCCACACGACCGCCGGCCGGCCGGCCCCGGAGGCCATCGTGCGCGCCTGCGACGAGCACGCCGCCGCGATCGCCGCGCTCGGCGACGAGCGGCTTGCCGCACGCGCGGAGGACGTCCGCTCGCTCGGCCGCCGGGCCGCGAGACTCGCCGGCGCGGCCGACGAGCTGTCCGGCCCGGTGCGGGACGACTCGGTCGTGCTCGTCGCCGACGACCTCGGGCCCGCGGACGTCGCCGAGCTCGACAGCACGGTCGTGGCCATCGCGCTCGCCGGCGGCGCGCAGACCGGGCACGCCGCCGTCGTGGCGCGCGGCCTCGGCATCCCGCTCGCCCTCGGGCTCGGGCCCGATCTCATGCGGGCTCGCGGAGAGATCGTGGTCGACGGCGACGCCGGCACGGCGGTCCTCGAGCCGTCCGCGGGGACGCTCGAACTCGCGCGCGCGGCGCAGCGCCTCCGGCACGCCGAGCGCCGGCGCGCGCTGGCTGAGCGCGAGCTGCCCGCGGTCACCCGCGACGGCCGGCGCGTGCGCGTGCTGGTCAACGCCGCGACCGTCGCCGAGGTCGAGGCAGGTCTGGCGGCGGGCGCCGAGGGCGTCGGCCTCATGCGCACCGAGCTGGGCTTCCTCGACGCGGCGGCCTGGCCCGACGAGGCGGCGCACCGGCGGCTGCTGAAGCCGGTGCTCGCACGGCTCGCCGGCCGCACCGCGACCGTCCGCGTGCTCGACTTCGGCGGCGACAAGCTGCCCCCGTTCCTCCAGGGATCGCGTGCGCGCGGGCTGGCGCTGCTGCTCGGCGCGCCGGACGCCCTCGCGGCGCAGCTCCGCGCCATCGCCGCGGAGGGCTCCGCCACCGAGCTGCGCGTCCTGCTCCCGATCGCCGAGCGGGCCGCCGACGTCGAGGCGGTGCGCCGGCTGCTCCCGACCGGTGTCGCGATCGGCGCGATGGTCGAGTCCGTGGCGGCGGTCGAGGCCGCCGCCGAGCTGGCGGCCGCCTCCGACTTCCTCTCCATCGGCACGAACGATCTCGCGCACGCCGCCGTCGGCAGCGACCGATTCGCGGGCGCCGCTCCACCCGTCCACGACCCGCGCGTCCTGGCCCTCGTCGCCCGCACCGCCGCGGCGGCGGGAGACGCGGGCGTCCCACTCGAGGTCTGCGGCGATTCCGCGTCGGACCCGATCGCCGCGCCGCTGCTCGTCGGGCTCGGCGTCGACGAGCTGTCGGTCGGAGCCGCCCAGGTCGGCCGCGTGCGCGGATGGATCCGGGGCATGGACCACGGCACCGTCCGGCGGGTGGCCCGCGAGGCGCTCGCGCTGAGCAGCGCCGAGGAGGTCGAGCGCCTAGTCGTGCAGGCCGGCGACGCAACCCGCGAGGACCGCGACGGCCGCGGGCGCGTCGTCGCCGTCGGCCCGCAGGCGTAGGGCGGTGCCGCCCTTGGCGCCGAGGGCGAGGACGGAGAGCAGGCTCTTGGCGTCGGCGTCGCGCGCGCCCATGCTGACCACGATGCGCGCGCTGAACTGCATCGCCGCGCGCACGAACTCGGCGGCGGGGCGCGCGTGGAGGTCGACGCCGGTCGGGAGCTGCGTCTCAGAGCTTGCTGTAGCCACGGGCTTCCTCCGCCGCCTGGATGACGAACTCGAGGTCCATGCCCGCCGAGGCGGCCACCGCCGCCGCCACCACGCCCTCGACCAGCGGTGCGTCGGCGAGCCGGGCTCGGTCGCCGTCGTCGTCGAGAACGGCGCGCACGGTGAGGATCGCACTGCCGAGGTCGCCGAGGATGACGACGCCGTCGCCGGTCTCGGCGGTGTCGATCGCGGCGCGCACGCGGGCGCCGTCGGTGCCGAGACCGCCGTCCACGTCGCCGCCCGCCGCCTCGATCCGCACGTCCGGCCCGGCCATCTGGCGCGCCAGCGCGGCCGCGCCCGCCGCTATGTCGGAGCTATGCGAGACGATGACGATCCCGACCATGGGCGGAGTCTAAAGTATCGAAGCCGATTCGACAATGCCGAATCTTGACCAACAGCTGAAACCTTCGAGCCGCCGCGGCACGATCCAGTCCGTGGACCGCGCTGCGCGCATCCTGAAGGCGCTGGCCTCCGGCCCGCGGCGGCTCGGCGTGTCGCAGCTCGCGGACCAGCTCGACCTCCAGCGCCCGACGGTCCACGGGCTGCTCCAGACGCTCCAGGCGCATGGCTTCGTCGAGCAGGACCGCGACTCCGACAAGTACCAGCTCGCGGCCGGGCTGCTCCATCTCGGTACCTCCTACCTCGACCACAACGAGCTCCGCGCCCGCTCGCTCGTGCACGCCGAGCGCCTGGCCGCCGAGGCCGGCGAGGCCGTCCGGGTCGGCGTCATGCACGGCTCATCCGTCGTCGTGGTGCACCACGTGTTCCGGCCCGACACCGCGTTCCAGGTGCTCGAGGTCGGCGCCCAGCTGCCGGTGCACGCGAGCGCGCTCGGCAAGGCCATGCTGGCCTGGTCCGAGCCCGGGGCGCTCGACGAGCTCACCGCCGAGCCGCTGCCGCGGCTCACGCAGAAGACGCTGACGGCGGCCGGCCTGCTCGAGGAGCTCGATCAGGTGCGCGAGCGCGGCATCGCGCGGGAACGCGACGAGGCCGTGCTCGGCGAGTCCAGCCTCGCCGCGCCGATCTTCGACCACGCCGGCCACGCCGTCGGCGCCATCGGCGTCGTCGGGGACACCCCGCGACTGCTCCCGCGCGCGGCGCCCAAGCGGATCGTCACGGCCGTCGCCGACGCCGCCCGCTCGATCTCGCGCGAGCTCGGGGCGCGCTAGAGCGACGCGCGGAGGATCGCGCCCAGCGCCTCGCCGTCGGCCTCGCGCGGCGCCACCACGAGCAGTCGCTGCTGCTTCAAGGCGCCCTCGACGAGCGCGTCGACGTCGCCGACGTCGTAGCCGAGCTCGCGGATGCCCGTCGGCGCGCCGACGTCGCGCATGAGCTCGAGCAGCAGGTCCGGCAGCGTGTCCTCGCCGGCGTCCGGGAGCGGCTCGCCGGCCAGCAGCTCGGCAGCGCGGCGGTGGCGGTCGGGCGCCGCCTCGTAGGTGAAGCGGAACGCGGCCGGGGCGGTGACGATGACCGACTGGCCGTGCGGGATGAAGCCGTGGTCGTCCGGATAGCCCGGCGGCTGGTAGGAATGCTTCAAGCCCGCGATCGGATAGGCGCAGGCGTGCGGGATGTGCACGCCGGCGGCCCCGAACCCGATGCCCGCCAGCGAGGCGGCCAGCATCATCCAGCCGCGCGCCTCCTCGTCCCCGCCGACGGCGTCGCGCAGGTAGCGCCCGCCGTACTCGAGCGCCTTGGCCGACCAGATGTCCGAGATCGGCGTCGATCCCTGGTAGGGCGGCCGGTCGCCCGGCGACTCGGGCCGCTCGCGCTCCGAGTAGGGCTTGGCCACGAACGACTCGGCGGCGTGGCAGATGACGTCGAGCCCGCACGAGGCGACCACCTCGGGCGGCAGCGACGCGGTCAGCTCGGGATCCACGATCGCCTGGTCGGGCCGCAGGTAGCGGTGCGAGATCCCGCGTCTTCACGTGCTGCTCGGGGATGTCGAGGATGGCGACGGTGGTCGCCTCCGCGCCCGAGCCGCAGGTGGTGGGGACGGCGAGCAGCGGCTTCAGCGGCCCCGGCGGCTTGCGGCCCTCACCGACCGGCGCGTTGACGTAGTCCATGATCTCGCCGCCGTGGGTGGCGATCAGGTCGGACACCTTCGCGGTGTCGATGCTGGAGCCGCCGCCGATCCCGACGAAGCCGTCGAAGCCGCCCTCCACGGCAAACGCGGCGGCCTCGCCGAACGACTCGTCGGTCGGCTCGACCCGCGCCCGGTCCCACACCTCGACGGAGATCCCCGCCGCCTCGACCGACTCGCGCACGCGGCCGGTGATCCCGGCGGCCGCCACGCCGGGATCGGAGACCAGCATCGCCCGCTTGACGCCGAGCCGCTGCAGCTCCCAGCCGGCGTCGGCGGCCGCCCCGCGGCCGTACTTCAGCGGCGTCGCCTCGAGCGTAAAGACCTGCTCGCGCGTCACCTCGTCTCAGCCGGCTCGCGGAAGCGCTCGCGGTCGAACCGGCGCTCGCGCACCAGCTCGCGCTCCTCGTCCTCGTCCTCGTGCACGTCCTTGTGGAGCGTCTCGGGCGCGAACAGCGTCGCGATCACCGAGACCAGGCCGAGGCCGACCATGTAGAGCGCGACCAGCATCGGGTCTCCGCCGTTGGCGGCCAGCAGCGCGGTCGCGATCAGCGGTGCGAAGCCGCCCGCGAACACCGACGCGAGCTGGTAGCCCAGCGACGCGCCGCTGTAGCGCACGCGCGTGCCGAACAGCTCGGAGAAGTAGGCGGCCTGCGGTCCGTACATGAGGTCGTGGCCGAGATTGATACCGATCGCGATCGAGATCCAGATCAGCACCGGCGACTCGGTGTTGATCAGCCCGAACAGCGGGAACGCCCACAGCGTCGTGATCACGGCGCCCGCGAGATAGAGGGGCTTGCGGCCGAAGCGATCGGACAGGTGGCCCCATAGCGGCACCGTGACCAGGCCCAGCGCCGCGGCGATGATCACGCCGGTCAGCATCGTGCCCTTGGCCAGGCCGAGCTCCTCCTCGCCGTACGCGAGCACGAAGACGGTCAGGATGTAGAAGCAGCCGTTCTCCCCGACGCGCATGCCCATCGCCGTCAGCACCTCGCGCGGGTACTTGCGCACGACGTCCACGATCGGCTTCGGAGCCTCGGTCTTGGTCTCCTTGACGCGCTCGAAGGCCGGCGACTCCATGATCCGCAGCCGGATGAAGAGTCCGACGCCGACCAGGATTGCGCTGGCCAGGAACGGCACGCGCCAGCCCCACGACATGAAGGCGGCTTCCGACGTCATCGCCTGCACGAGCGCGAAGGCGCCGGTCGACAGCAGCAGGCCCGCGGGCACGCCCATCTGCGGCCAAGCACCGAAGAAGCCGCGGCGTCCCTTCGGCGCGTGCTCGACGGACATGAGCACCGCGCCGCCCCACTCGCCGCCGACGCCGATGCCCTGTGCGAAGCGCAGGACCACGAGCAGGATCGGCGCCATGAGTCCGATCGAGGTGAACGTCGGCAGCACGCCGATGAGGAACGTCGCGATCCCCATGATGAGCAGCGACAACACGAGCATCGACTTGCGGCCGATGCGGTCGCCGAAGTGCCCGAACACGACGCCGCCGATCGGCCGCGCGGCGAAGCCCACCGCGTAGGTGCCGAGAGCCAGCAGCGTTCCGATCAGCGGCTCGGACTCGGGGAAGAACAGCTCCCCGAAGACCAGCGCAGCGGCCGTGCCGTACAGGAAGAAGTCGTACCACTCGATGGTGGTACCGATGAAGCTGGCGGTAGCGACCTTCTTGATCGATTGAGTCCCGCCCCCACGCTCAGCAGCGTCCATGGTTCCTCGCCTCCCTCGCGGTCAGGTAACCGCAGAGAGGCCTACCCGTCACAAAGGACGACCGAACCAGGCGAGCGAGAGCGCTCCGCCGGCCAGCAGCAGCACGATGGCGCCGCCTGCAAAGGCAGCCGTGACCTCGCGCTCGACCGGCCGCGAGGAGAGCCGGGTGCCCAAGTTGGCGTAGATGGACTCGAGTCGCGCCGCGTCGGGGGCGGCGAAGTAGCGGCCGCCGGTGATGCGGGCGATCTCCCGCAGCGTCTCGGTGTCGGGCGGCACGAGGATGCGCTGGAGCCCGCCGAACTGGTCGCGCACCTCGACCTCGCCGGACGGAGTGCCTAGCGCGATCGCGAAGATGGGGACCTTCAGCCGCTGCGCCTCGCGCGCGACCTCGAGCGGCGAGATGCTGCTCTGCGTGTCCTTGCCGTCCGACAGCAGCACGAGCACGGCGGGCAGCCGCCGCGTGCCCGTCCCGCGCTCGTTCGGCACCGGCGCCCGCGCCAGCTCGAGCGCGCGCTGGAGGCCGACCGCCATCGCGGTGCCGCCCTCCGCCTGCAGCCGGTCGAGCGCCCCGCGCACCGGCGAGCGGTCGGTGGTCGGCGGCGCCTGGATCTGCGCGAAGTCGGCGAACGTCACCATGCCGAGGCGGAACGTCTCGGGCAGCTCGTCGGTCAGCCGTCGCGCGGCCTTGACGGCCGCGGTCAGCCGGTCGGGCTCGACGTCGTTGGCGTTCATCGAGCCCGAGATGTCGGTGACCATCACCACGGTCGCGGCGCGCTGCGGCGCGGCCACCGTGCGCTGCGGACGGGCGAGGGCGATCACCAGCGTGGCCAGCGCGAGCAGGATCAGCAGCGGCGGGATGTGCCGGCGCCAGCCCGGGCGGGCGGTGACGAGGTTGGGGAGCAGCGCCGGGTTCGCGAACGTCGCCGCCTCGCGCCGGCGCCGCCGCTGCATCGACAGGTAGGCGAGCGCGGCCAGCGGGATGAGGATCAGCCCGGCGAGCATGACGGGCTCGCGGAAGCTCATGCCAGCGACTCCCGGTCGTCGTCCTCGACGGGCGGGCGGGGACGGCCCGCTCGCGCCGCCGCCACCGCGCGCGCCGGCGAGGTCGCCCGCAGCGCCGCCTCGCCGCGCCGCAGGTGGGCGGCGAGGTCGCGCAGCCAGTCACCCTCGGTGGACAGCACGAGGTGGTCGGCGCCGGCGCGGCGCAGCGTGGCCGCCACCTCCTCGCGCTCCTCGGCCGCCGCCTTCGCGAAGCGGCGCCGCACGCTGCGGCGGCTGGTGTTGACCTGGAGCTGGCGGCCGGTCTCGGGATCGACCAGCCAGAGGTCGCCCATCGGGGTCAGCTCCATCTCGCGCGGGTCGCGGATCTCGACGGCGAGCACGCCGTGCCGCGCGCGCAGCGCCCGGATCGGCCCCTCCCAGTCGCGCCCGCCGCGGAAGTCCGAGACCAGCACCACGAGCCCGCGCTGGCGGGCGACGGCGGCCGTGGCCGCGATCGCGGCGCCCAGCGAGGTGGCGCCGGCGCCGTCCTCCTCGGGCTCCCGGCGCAGCTCGGCCAGCAGCTGGAGCAGCCCGATCCGGCCCTGGCGCGGGCGCATCACCTTCGGGGCGCCGCCGCCGAACGCCACCACGCCGAGCCGGTTGCCGCGCCGGCTCGCCACGTGGCCGACCGCGATCGCCACGCCCTCGGCGACGTCGGCCTTGCGGCGCTCGGCGGTGCCGAAGGTCATCGAGGCCGAGGTGTCGAGCACCAGCCAGGCGGTCAACGCGCGCTCGCCGACGTGCACGCGCACGTGCGGCTCGCGCATGCGCGCGGTCACGTTCCAGTCGATGTGGCGGACGTCGTCGCCCGGGAAGTAGGGGCGGATCATGGCCAGCTCGGTGCCGGCCCCGACCTGCGGGGTCAGGTGCTCGCCCGGCACGAGGCTCTCCACGCGCCGCAGCACGGCGAGGTCGAGCGAGCGCAGGACGGCGGGCGGGACCGGTCCCGGCCCGGGCCGCTCGGGCGTGCGCTCCACGTTCGGCATCCCCCGCCTCACGGCAGCCGCCCTCCGCGCGCCATCGCCGCCACCATCCCGAACACCAGCAGCGCCAGGGCGCCGCCGGCGAACGCCGCGGTCACCTCCTGCTTCTCGTGCTTGGTCGCCAGCCGCGTGCCGAGGCCGCGGTAGATCTCGGTCAGGCGCTGCGCGTCGGCTGCCTCGTAGAAGCGGCCGCGCGTCTCGCGCGCGATCTCCTGCAGCGTCGACGTGTCGGGCGGCACCGGCTCGCGCCATACGGTGCCGTCCTTGCGCGTGTGCTCGATGAACCCCTGCTGGGTCCCGAGCGCGACCGTGTAGACCGGGATCCGCAGCCGGCGGGCGCGCTCGGCGACCGTGATCGGATCCTCGTCGCCGGCCGTGTTGGCGCCGTCGGACAGGAGCACGATCGCGGCCGGCAGGCGCTGCGGCAGGCCGAGCTCGTTGGCCACGGGGGTGCGGGCGGCCTCGAGCCCGAGCGCGAGCCCGTCGCCCATCGCCGTCTTGCCGCCGAAGGCGAGCCCCTCGAGACCGGCGCGCACGCGCGCCTTGTCCGTCGTCGGCTCCACCAGCAGCTCGGCCGTGGTGCCGAAGCCGACGAGCCCGAGCCGGAAGTCGCGCGGCAGCTTGTCGGCCAGCGTGCGGCCGGCCTCCTTGGCCGCGGTCAGGCGGTCCGGGTTGACGTCGGTGGCGAACATCGAGCCGGAGGTGTCGGTGACCATCACCACCATCGCCTGCCGCTGCTCGGCGGCCACCGTGCGCTCCGGCCGCGCCAGCGCGATCAGCAGCGCGACCAGCGCGAGCAGGGCGAGCAGCGCCGGGATGTGCCGCGTCCAGCCCACGCGCGCGGCGACCGAGGCGAGGACGTCGACGTTCGTGTAGCGCACGGCGAAGCGGCGCTGCCGGCGCTGCGCGACGACGTAGGCGACCAGCGCGAGCGGTACGAGCGCCAGCCCCGCGAGCAGGAGCGGCTCCCGGAACGTCATCTACCTCGCGTGTCCCTCCGCCAGCTCGATCCGCGGCATCGGGACCTTCTCGAGCACGTCGTCGAGCACCCGGTCGGCGTCGACGCCGGCGGCCAGCGCCTCGTAGGTGAGCACGATGCGGTGGCGCAGGACGTCCCGCGCCAGGTCGCGCACGTCGATCGGCAGCAGGTAGTCGCGGCCGCGCAGCAGGGCCAGCGCGCGCCCGGCGTGGATCAGGTTGATCGAGCCGCGCGGGCTGGCGCCGAACTCGACCCAGCCCTGCTCGCCGGCGTCGCGGGTGGTCGTGGTGAGCGAGACGGCGTACTCCATCACCCGCCGGTCGACGTAGACGCTCTGGGCGGCCTTCTGGTGGTCGGCGAGCGTCTCCGGCGTCAGCACCTGCCGGGCCTTCGCGCCGCCGTCGAGCGAGCGCTCGACCACCGCGACCTCGTCGCGCGGCGTCGGATAGTCGACCACGAGCTTGAACATGAAGCGGTCGACCTGCGCCTCGGGCAGCGGGTAGGTGCCCTCGGACTCGATCGGGTTCTGCGTGGCCATCACGAGGAACGGCTCCGGCACCATGTGAGTGTCGTGCCCGATCGTCACCTGGCGCTCCTGCATGACCTCCAGCAGCGCCGACTGCACCTTGGCGGGCGCGCGGTTGATCTCGTCGGCGAGCAGGAAGTTGCAGAACACGGGGCCGAGCTCGGTGTCGAACCCGCCGGTGTCCGCCCGGTAGATCCGGGTGCCGACGAGGTCGGCGGGGACGAGGTCGGGCGTGAACTGGAGCCGCTTGAACGAGCCGCCCAGCACGTCCGCCACGGTCTTGATCGTGAGCGTCTTGGCCAGGCCGGGCACGCCCTCGAGCAGCACATGGCCGCCGGCGAGCAGCGCCACCAGCACGCGCTCGAGCATGGCCTCCTGGCCGACGATCACGCGCTTGATCTCGAACAGCCCGTTCTCCAGCGCGTCATGGGCCGCGCGGGCGGGCCGAGGATCCTCGTCCTCGCTCTCCAATGCCCGCAGCCGCCGATCGTCCGCTGTCATCCGTCTCTCCTAGGGATTCGCCTGCTCCGGCTGCTCGCCGAGCGTCACCGTGAGGGTACGCCGTTCTCCGCCGCGCTCGACGATCACACGCACCTCGTCACCCGGGCGGCGGGCGTTCACCACTGCCGAGACGTCGTCCGGGTCGCGCACCGGCTGGTCGTTGATCTCGACGATCGTGTCGCCCTCGCGGAGGCCGGCCTTGGCGGCCGGGCCGTTCGCGATGACGCCGCCGACCGCGGCGCCGCCCTCGGGAGCGGGGCCGCTGGAGACGCCGAGGAAGGCGCGCTCGGGGTCCTCGCCCTTCTCGAGCGCGGGCAGCGAGCGCTTGATCTCGTCGACCGGGACGGCGAATCCGACGCCGCTGTTGGCGTTGCCCCCGCCCGTGCGGATCTGCGAGTTGACGCCGATCACGCGGCCCTGCTCGTCCAGCAGCGGGCCGCCCGAGTTGCCGGGGTTGATGGCGGCGTCGGTCTGGATGGCGCCGGAGATCGAGAAGCCGTTCGGCGCCTCGATCGTGCGGCCGAGGGCGGACACGATGCCCGCGGTCACGGTGCCGGAGAGCCCGAACGGGCTGCCGATGGCGATCGCCGGGATCGCCGGGCCGGAGGTTCTCGGAGGCGCCGAGCTCGAGCGGCTGCAGCTCGTCGCCGACCCTGTCGGGATCGACCTTGAGCAGCGCGAGGTCGACCGACGGGTCGGTTCCGAGCAGCTTCGCCTCGACCGGCTTGCCGTTCTCGCCGAAGCGCACGCGGTACCCGCTCGCGGCCTCGACGACATGGTCGTTGGTGATGATGTGGCCCTCGTCGTCGATCAGGAATCCCGAGCCGGAGGCAGCTCTGGCCGGCCTGCACGAAGACGACGCCGGCGGAGACTCGCTCGTAGAGCGCGGCGACGTCGAGCGCGTCGCCGGGCGTCACGCGCGGCGCCTCCGTCGCGCGAGCGGGTGGCTCGGCCTCGTCGTCGAACGCGCCCGAGAGGGCGAGGACACCGACGACGGCGCCGACCGACACCGCGCCGGCGATGAAGAACAGCAGCCGGCTCATGCCGGCACATTTTGAGCGCTCCGCCGTCAGGACGGGATAAAGGCGCTCTTCGGTTGCTCTTATGTCCGGCGCGTCATGATCGGGCGATGACGCGCGTGCTGGTGGTCGACGACGAGCCGGCGGTCCGCGTCGCGCTCGAGCGCGCGCTGCGGCTCGAGGCCTACGACGTCGAGCTGGCGGCCGACGGGCGCGAGGCCCTGGAGCGCCTGGCGGCGGGCGCTCCCGACGCGGTGGTGCTCGACGTGGCGATGCCGCATCTGGACGGGCTCGAGGTGTGCCGCCGGCTGCGCGACGCCGGCGACCGCACGCCGGTGCTCATGCTGACCGCGCGCGACGCCGTCGACGACCGTGTGGCGGGGCTCGACGCGGGTGCCGACGACTATCTGGTCAAGCCCTTCGCGCTGAAGGAGCTCAAGGCGCGGCTGCGCGCGCTGCTCCGGCGGACCGGCCCGGCCGGCGAGGGGCCGCTGCGCTTCGCCGACCTCGTGCTCGACCCGGTCTCGTACGAGGTCCACCGCGGCGAGCGCCGGATCGAGCTCTCGCGCACCGAGTTCCACCTGCTCGCACTGTTCCTCGAGCACCCGCGGCAGGTCCTCACCCGCGGCCAGATCTTCGAGCGCGTGTGGGGCTACGACTTCGGGACCGGCTCGAACGCGCTCGGCGTCTACGTCGGCTACCTGCGGCGCAAGACCGAGGCCGGCGGCGAGCCGCGGCTGCTGCACACGGTGCGCGGCGTCGGCTACGTGCTCAAGGAGAGCTGATGCCGCTGCGGCGGCGCATGGCGGTGGCCACCGCGCTGGCGGTGGGGGTCGCCGTGCTGCTGGCCGCCGCGATCGCGTACGCGGTCGTGCGCAGCGAGCTGCGCGGTCAGATCGACGAGCAGCTGAGCGCGCAGGGCCGGCTGGTCGACCGGGTCGACCTCCGGCTCCGCGGCTTCGGCCGCGGGCGGGGCGGCTTCGAGGGACCGCCGCCCGGGCTTCCCGGCGCTCCCGGCGCGCCTCGGCGGCTCGGCCGACTACGTCCAGCTCAGCCCGGCGGACGTCGAGCGGCCCGAGTTCGCCGACGCCGAGCTCGAGGGCGACCACGTGCGCGTGCTGACCGTGCCGCTCGAGCGCGGCGGATCCGATCCAGCTCGCGCGCTCGCTGGAGTCGACCGACGACGTCCTCGCCCGCCTGCGCTGGGTCCTGCTGGCGCTGATCGTCGGCGGCGTCGCGCTGGCAGCGGCGCTCGGCCGGCTGGCCGCCCGCCACCTCGTCGCGCCGGTCGTGCGCGTCACCGAGGCGGCGCGCCACATCGAGGAGACCGAGGACCTCGGGCGGCGGATCGAGGTCACCGGCCACGACGAGGTGGGCGAGCTGGCCGCGCGGTTCAACGCGATGCTCGACACGCTGGAGGGCTCTATCGCGGCCCAGCGCCAGCTCGTCGCCGACGCCTCGCACGAGCTGCGCACGCCGGTCACCTCGCTGCGCACCAACATCGAGGTGCTGGCCGAGAACCGGCTCGACGGCGCCGAGCGCAAGCGGCTGGTGGCCGACGTGCAGGCGCAGGCCGAGGAGCTCAGCGCGCTGGTCGCCGACCTGATCGAGCTCGCGCGCGGCGACCAGCCGAGCCCGGAGTACGAGGACGTCCGGCTCGACGCGCTGGTCGCCGAGGCGGTCGAGCGCGCCCGCCGCCACGCGCCCGGCGTGACGTTCGAGACCTCGCTCGAGCCGGCGGTGGTCGACGGCGTCCCCGACCGCCTGGCCCGCGCGGTCAACAACCTGCTCGACAACGCCGCACGCCACGGCCGCACCGTCACCGTCTCCTGCGACCCCTCGGGCCTCCGCGTCCGCGACGACGGCGGCGGCATCGCCCCGGACGACCTCCCGCACATCTTCGACCGCTTCTACCGCGGCGCCGACGCCCGCGGCCGGCCGGGCACCGGCCTCGGCCTCGCCATCGTCCGCCAGGTCGCCGAGCAGCACGGCGGCACGGTCAGCGCGTCAAGCGACAGCAACGGAACCGTGTTCGAACTGCGTATTGAGGGTCAGACCCCTTGAGTCGCCGCGACTCAAGGGGTCAGACCCTCAACAGAGTGGCGGGGAGGTCCGCGGGTGAGGCGATGATGGGGTCGGCGCCCGCGGCGCGGAGCTCCGCCTCGTCGCCGATGCCCCACAGGACGCCGACGCAGCGGATGCCGTTGGCGCGGGCGGCCTCGGCGTCGTGTGAGCGATCGCCGACGAGCGGGGCGTCGGCGCCCGGCGACAACCCCAGCGCCTCGAGCGCGCGGCGGACCGTGGTGGTCTTGATCTCCTCGGGGGCGTCGAGCTCCGGGCCGCAGACGGCGGTCAGCGACGGCGACAATCCGAGGCGCTCGCACAGCGGCTCGGCGAAGGCTCGCGGCTTGGTGGTGGCCACCGCCACGGGCACGTGGGCGGCGACCTCGGCCAGCGCCTCGGCCGCGCCCGGCACGACCGTGGTCTCCTCGAGCGACGACCACACGTAGCGCTCGCGGTAGGCGGCCAGGCACGCGCCGACCCGCTCCGGCCCGGCCAGCTCGGCGAACGCGTCGATCAGCGGCGGGCCGATGAAGCGCTCGAGCTCGGCGGCGGGCGGGACCGGCGCGCCGGTCTCGCGCAGCCCGTGCTGGATGCAGCTCGCGATCGCGACCCGCGAGTCGATCAGCACGCCGTCGAGGTCGAAGAGCACCGCGGACGGGGTCATTGGCGCATGCGCACGCGCAGCCGCCACCACCAGCGCCGCCAGGCCGCGCCGCTGTCGAAGCGCGCCGGCGGCGGGACCGTCGCCCGCACCTGGGCGACCCAGTCGTCGAGCGGCAGCTCGCCGGCGATCAGGCGGTTCAGCGCGTGGGTGACGGGCGCCTCGATGTCGGCCGCCGCCAGCGCGGCCGCCAGCAGCGGGACCATGTCGAGCGACTCGACGGCCTGGCCGATCCGCTCGGGGATCTCGCTCGCGGGAATCCCCTCGGCCAGCAGCTCGCCCGCGCGCCGGTTGCGGCTCTGCGGCGCCAGCGCGGTGGCCACCAGGTCGCCGGTCCCGGCCAGCCCGATCATCGACTCCGGGCGCGCGCCCTGGCGCTCGGCGAAGCGCCAGACCTCGAGGAAGATGTGCCCGGCCGCCGCGCCCGCCGCGTTGAGGCCCTGCGCCTCGGTGGCGCCCGCCGCCAGCGCGGCCGCGTTCTTGGCCACCCCGGAGAGCTCGACGCCGACCGGATCGCCCGACTGCTCGCACACCACGCCCGCCCGCATGAAGACGGCGGCGATCGTGGCGGCCAGCGTCGCGTCGACGCTCGCCGCCACCAGCCCGGCCCCCTCGGTGACCATCTCGCGCGCGTGCGCGGGCCCGCCCACGCACGCGACCCGGCTCGCGCCGAGCGCGTTCGAGAGCAGCGTGGTCGGCGCCAGGCCCTCGGGCGGCACGAGCCCCTTGGCGAGCGAGACCACCGGCGTCCGCCGTCCCAGCCCGGCCCGGCCGAGCCCGGCGATCACGTCGTCGAGACCGCGTGAGGGGACGCCGAGGAACACGTAGTCGGCGCGGCCGAGCCCGGCGTTGACCGACTCGATCCGCAGGTCGCGCGGCAGCTCGACCTCCGGCAGGTACTCGCGGTTCTCGCGGTCGCGCTCGAGCCGCTCGCACTGCTCGGGCGTGCGGGCCTGGAGCGTCGTGCGAAAGCCGCCGCGGGCGAGCAGGACGGCGGTCGCGGTGCCGAACGAGCCGGCCCCGATGACGACCGCGCGACGGGATCCGGGCGACGGCAGCGAGAGATGGGGCCGTGGCGGCATCGGGCTATGATGCCGACTAGGGGCGCCTCGGGAGGGCGCCACAGCAATTGGCGGGAGGGCACCTATGACCGCACCACGCGTGCGTCATCTATTCATCGCGGCGCTGGCAGTCGGCGCCGTAGCCGTGTTGCCGGCGACAGCCGGCGCGCATCCCGAGGAGTGCGCCGCGACCGGCGCCTTCTCGAGCTCGACGGGCCTCGGCTGGGTCGGCTGGGCCGACCAGCCCGAGGACTGCACGAGCACGGCGGCCATCGAGAACTACGACGACTCGGGCGCCACGCTCGCTGCCGGCGAGACCGACGGCACGCCGAACCTGACGCTGCTCTCGAACACGCCCAAGACGGCGCCGTTCGAGACCGAGACCGACTTCAACTCGGATCTCGCGTTCGAGAACGGCTACGCCTTCGGCGGCAACTACGACGGCGTCCAGATCTGGGACGTGCGCGACGGCCAGACGCCGGCGCTCGCGTCCCGCATCCACTGCCCGGGCTCGCAGAACGACGTCACGGTCAACGACGGCATCCTCGTCACCTCGACCGACTCGCGCCGCACCAACGACTCGTGCGCGAGCGAGGCGACGACCACGCCGAGCGATCCGTCGACGTGGGAGGGCCTGAAGATCTTCGACGTACGGAACCCGTACAAGCCGGTGTACGTGAAGTCGGTCCGGACCGACTGCGGCTCGCACACGCACACCGTGCTGCCCGAGCGCGATCGGCTGATCATCTACGTGCAGTCCTATGACACCGGCACCGGCCGCTACCTGTGCGACGACACGTCTCCGACCGGGCACGACCAGATCTCGATCGTCTCGATCCCGAAGCGCAACCCGGGCGCCGCCCGCGTCGTCGCCGAGCCGAAGCTGTTCCCGGACGGCGGCAACGACGGCACGGCCGGCACGCTGCGGGCGACGACCGGTTGCCACGACATCACCGTCTACCAGGAGATCGGCCTGGCGGCGGGCGCGTGCACCGGCGAGGGCGTGATCCTCGACATCCGCAACCCGGTGCGCCCGAAGGTGCTTTCCAGCGTGGAGGACACGAACTTCGCGTTCTGGCACAGCGCCACGATCAGCAACGACGGCAAGAAGGTGCTCTTCACGGACGAGAAGGGCGGCGGCTCGTCGCCGGAGTGCAACCCGACGACCGGCCCGCGCCGCGGCGCCGACGCGATCTACGACATCACCGATCCCGCCAACCCGCGGTTCATGAGCTACTTCAAGATCCCGCGGACGCAGACCAACCAGGAGAACTGCGTGGCCCACAACGGGAACCTGATCCCGAACAAGAAGGGCCGCGACATCCTGATCCAGTCCTGGTACCAGGGCGGCGTGTCGGTGATCGACTGGACGAACCCGAAGAAGGTCAAGGAGCTCGCCTGGTTCGATCGCGGCCCGGTCGACCCGACCCGGCTCGTGCTGGGCGGCTTCTGGTCGTCGTACTTCTACAACGGCCAGATCTACGGCTCCGAGATCCAGCGTGGCTTCGACGTGTTCAAGCTCGACGATCCCAAGATCAAGGGCTCGGACAAGTTCCACTACGACACGCTGAACGCGCAGACGCAGACGCGCTTCTAAGCGCTCAGGCCAGGCCCTCGGCAAGCTCCTTGCCGAGGGCCTCGCCGGCCGCCTCCAGCTCGCGCACGTCGGTCGCCTCGATCACGCGCATGAGATCGATCATGCGCTTCCCGAAGGGGTCGAGCGCGTCGGTGCCGACGATCGCGTGCAGCGGCACCCCGGCCTGACGGGCGCGGGTGCCGATCTCGCCGACGAGCTTGCCCTGCAGGGTCTGCTCGTCGAGCTTCCCCTCGCCGGTGACGACGGCGCGGCTGGCTCGCATGCGGGTGTCGAAGTCGAGCGCGTCGAGCACCCACGGGGCGCCCGGCTCGAGCGTGGCGCGGTGCACGGCCCACAGGCCGCCCGACAGGCCGCCGGCGCAGCCGGTCATCGGCTCGCCGCGCGGGTCGCGCGGCCAGCGGCCGGCCAGCTCGCCGAGGCGCTTCTCCAGGCGCTTCACCATCGCGGGGTCGGCGCCCTTCTGCGGGCCGAAGACCTTGGGGGCGTCCTCGAACGGCGTGCGGACGTCGCACAGCACGACCAGGCGGGCGCCGCCGAGGCCGCCGGCCTCCTCGATCGCCTCGAGCGCCCCGGCGCCGCCGTCGGTGGTCGCCGAGCCGCCGACCGCGACCACGATCACCTGCGCGCCCGCGGCGGCGGCGGCGGCGATCAGCTCGCCGGTGCCGTAGGTGGAGGCGGCCCAGGCGTCGCGCTCGTCCTCGGCCACCAGGCCGAGCCCGCTCGCGGTCGCGGTCTCCACGATCGCCGTGCCGCCGTCCTCCACGAGCGCGAAGCAGCCGCGCAGGTCGCGGCCGAGCGGATCGTGGGCGTCCGCGGCCACCACCTCGCCCCCGAGCCCGGGGAGCAGGGCGTCCATGGTGCCCTCGCCGCCGTCGGCCACCGGGCACAGGTCGGGCGGCATGAGGCCGGCGCGCTCGAGGCCGCGGCCGATCGCGCCGGCGACCTCCGAGGCGCGCATCGTGCCCTTGAACGAGTCGGGAGCGACGAGGATCGGGCGCTCGGGGAGGGTCATCGACACAGTCTCTCGCCTCGGGACATGTCACCATCGATCGCCATGGCAAGCAGCACCGAGCCCATCGACCTGAGGGCGTCCGACGACGAGACGCTGCAGGCTCTCCAGGCGGCGGTCGGAGTGCTCGCCGCCAAGTGGAGCGTCGTCGTGCTCACCCGGCTCGCCGAGGGGACCCACCGCTTCAACGAGCTGCTGCGCCAGATCGACGGCGTGTCACGCCGCATGCTCAGCGCCACGCTGCGCCAGCTGGAGCGCGACGGGCTGGTGGAGCGCCACGTCTACGCACGCGTGCCGGCGCGCGTGGAGTACGAGCTGTCGCCGGTCGGCGAGCACCTGCTGGTGGCGCTCGTCCCGCTCGCCGGCTGGGGCCTCGAGCACCAGCTCGACGTCTCGAACGCGCGCGAGCACTTCGACCGCCTGCAGCGCTGGCGGTCCGAAGGCGACGTGATCAAGGCCCGTTCGCAGGCCGATTCTCGAAGAATTGTCTAAGAATCTCGGTCGCCGAGACGGTGCGCCAGCTCGGTGCGCGAGCTGACGCCGAGCTTGCCGTAGATCCGCGAGAGGTGGCCCTCGACCGTCTTGGGCGAGACGAAGAGGCGCGCCGCGACCTGCTTCGTCTGGAGCCCTTCGGCGACCAGCTCGGCCACCCGCTGCTCGGTCGGCGTGAGCGCCCCCGATGACGGCGGCCGGCCGCCGACTCGCGCGAGCTCGGCCTGCGCGCGCTCGGCCCACACGCGCGCGCCGATCGCGTCGAAGCCGCCGGCGGCCGACTCGAGCGCGGTTCGCGCCGCCGCCTTCTGCCGCGAGCGGCGCAGCGCCGACCCGTAGGCCAGCTGCGTACGCGCCGCTTCGATCGGGACCACGACCGGCAGCTCGACCGCGCCTCGCAGCGCGACGATGGCGCCGTCCACATCCCCGCGGGCGCCGGCGAGCAGCCCGCGGCAGCGCGCGGCGGCGACCAGCGCGGACGTGCGGCGCAGCCGCCGCGCGTTCCCCTCGAACCAATCGAGCAGCTCCTCGGCCGCCACCTGCTCGCCGAGCGCGATCAGCGCCTCGACGTGGTCGGGGACCACGCGCGCCGTGCCGGGCTCGGTGATGTCCTCCGCGCGCAGGAAGTCGACCAGCGGGCCCAGCGCGCGCACGACCGCGTCCGGCCGGCCCGCCGACTGCTCCAGCAGGCCGAGCGCCGCCCGCGCGAAGTGCTCGGCGGGGCGGCCGTTCGTCCGCGCGGCGATCTCCAGCGCCCGCCCGGCGCGCTCGCGGCCGGCATCGACGTCGCCCGCGATCGCGTCGGCGAGCGCCCGGAGCGAGAGCACGTATGCGCCGACGGTCGCCTGGCCCGTCTGCTCTGCCAGCGCGAGGCCCTCGTCCGCATGCCGGGTCGCGCCGGCCACGTCGCCGCGTACGCAGTCGATCTGCGCACCCATGACCAGCAGGTAGGCGAGCGAGCTCTCGTCGCCCAGCTCGGCCGCCTCTGCGTACAGCGTCTCGAAGACCGCCCGCGCGCGATCCAGCTCGTCCCACCACAGCCACACCCATGCCGCCTGGAACAGCGGCCGGGCCATGACGCGCCGGGGGCGGCACCGCCCGTCGAGCTCCAGCACGCGCTGCAGCGTCGCCGGGGCCTGCGGGTCGCCGAGCGCCGCCTCGGCCAACAGCCTCGACGCCAGCGACTCGGCCGCGCTATCCACCCGCGCGGACGCCGCGCCGGCCGTTCCGTGCTCGACCGCCTCGCGCAGCCGCTCGCGGAGGCGGAAGAGGATGCCGGCGAGCTGCTTGTGGACGGTGGCCAGCAGCTCGGCGTCGCCCGCCGCTTCGGCGATCGCCTCGCGCAGCAGCGACTCGGAGGCGCGCAGGTCGTCGTCGAGGCCGCGCACGAGCGCCAGCACCACGAGGGCGCGTGCGCGCGCGGGACCGCGCTCGGTCTCGCGGAGCACGTCGTCGAGCATCTCGCGTGCCCGCCGGCTGTCGCCGGAGTGGAAAACGTGCAGCGCCGCGTCGGTGGTCCGGCGCCGGGCCTCGTCGGCGCGGCCGGGCGGCGTGAGGTGCGCCGCCCGCTCGAACAGGTCCGCCGCGGCCGCGGGCGCTCCGCGCGACTCGGCGCGCCGCGCCGCGTCCTCGAGCGCGGCGGCGACGGCCTCGTCGGGACCGGTCGCGGCGAGCGCGAGGTGGCGCGCTCGCTCCTCCGGCTCGGTGACGAGCTCGGCGATCGCCGCGTGCAGGGCACGCCGCGTCGCCGGATCGGTGGCCGCGTAGGCGCCCGAGGCGAGCAGCGGGTGGGCGAAGCGCACGACGCCGTCGCGGACGGCGACGACCTGGGCGCGCTCGGCCTCCGCCAAAGCGTCGTCGCCCGCCACCGCGTTCACGACGGCCAGATCCGGCTGGCCCATCGATGCGGCGACCGCGAGGGCCCGGCGTGTGGCCGGCGGCAGGTCGTGCAGCCGGGCTTCGACGAGCGCGTCGAGCGTCACCGGAAGCCGCTCGCCGGGTTGCAGGTGCAGCGTTCCCGCCTGCACCGCGCGGCCGAGCTCGAGCGCGAAGAACGGGTTCCCGCCCGAGAGCTCGTGCACGTGATGGAGGACCGGGCGGGAGGGCACCCAGCCGAGCCGGAGCTGCAGCAGGCGCTGGACGGCGCCGAGGCTGAGCGGGGTCAGGTCGACGCGGTCGAGGCGATCGGCGGCTCGGTCGAGGCCGAGCGGCGCGGGCGCCGCGCCGTTGGTTCGCTGCGCGAGCAGCAGGCCGATCGGCTCGTCGGCCAGGCGCCGCGCCGCGAAGGCGAGCACCGCGGCGGTGGGCCGGTCGAGCCACTGCACGTCGTCGACGGCGACGACGAGCGGTGCGGCGCGCGCCAGGGCGCGCAGCGCGGCCAGGGTCGCGAGCGCGACGGCCTGCTGGTCCGGCGCCGCGCCGGCGTCGGCGACGAGCAGCGCGGCCTCGAGCGCACGTCGCTGCGGGGCGGGGAGCTCTTCCAGCGCCTCGGGGTGGGCGCCGAGCAGATCGCCGAGCGCGGCGTGGGCGAAGCTCGTCTCCGCCTCGGCGGGACGCGCGGCGATCGTCCGCATGCCCGCGGCCTCGGCTCGCCCGACCGCCGCCCGCCACAGCGACGTCTTGCCGACCCCCGCCTCGCCCGCGATCAGCAGCGCGCGCGATCCCGGCCGTTCGAGGAACCGCTGCACGCGCTGCAGCTCCTCGTCCCTTCCGATGAGCTCGGCCTCCATGGGGGTGGAGGCCGAGCCTATCCCGGATCGATCAGGGCGCCTCGAGGTCCGCGACGTACTCGCCGCTGCGGACGCCGGCGACGGCCGGGCGCGCCGGCTTGTACGACCCCGGCTTGCCCTTGCACAGCTCGGTGATGGCGAAGTAGATGCTCTGCGACGCGCGGAGCCGGTTGAGCTCCGGGATCTGCGCGTCGTCCGCCAGGGCGTACTGCACCACCCGGGTCATCCGGGCCGACGCGATCTTGTCGGCCAGGTCCGCGCAGCGCAGGTCGTAGGGGTCCTGCTCGAGCTGGGCCTGCCGCTCGGCGACGTCGACCACGGGCTCGGGCGCCTTCACGGCGGCGCCTTCCTCCTCGCCGCAGCCCGTGGCGATCGCCGCGACGAGCAGCAGCCCAGTCAGGAATGTCCTCATGGTGCACCTCCGGGTGCTGCGACGGACTCGGCCTGGATCACTCGCGCAGGCTCGATCGCCGCACGTCGACTCGCCTCGCTCACCGTCGCGGCCGACTCCGCCTCCAGCAGGTGGAGGCAGAGCTCGTCGCCGGGGAGGAACGTGGAGCGCAGATGGCGCACCCGCGTGCCCTCGGCCGTGAGCGACTCCGTCGCGCGCCGCAGGCGGCCCACCAGGGCGGGCAGCTCGCCGGAGCGGCTGCGCGGCAGATAGCTCTCGATCAGGTAGCTCGGCATTGCACGGCCGAAGCTACGGCCGGCCGGCGCGTGCCGAAACGGGGAATCTCCCCTGTCTTTGCGTAGCCCGGAGCGGGCTACGTATCACCGCTGCATCGATGCCGTACCGCGCTACGGAGGACGACGCGTTGCCGATGACGGAGGCTCCCGCCATCAGGTCAATTCCTCCCCCAAGGAGCAACCTCATGTCCCTCTCGAAGCGCATCGCAGCCGGTTCCGTCATCGTCGTCCTCGGCGCCGGGGCGGCACTGCCCGCCGTCGCGGCCGCCACCACGACGACCGTCACGCAGACCTCGACGTACAACATCTCCGTCAACCGGGGCGTCCTGGCCGGAGGCGGGCACAAGGTGCGCGCCAAGGTCGCCGTCACCAACCCGGACCAGAGCGTCAGCGACTGGTACAGCCGCGCGACGGTCCGCAAGGTCGTCCGCAAGGCGGCGAACGACGGCATCCAGAAGCCGTTCAACTACCAGGGCTACCGCTGCGTGCCCGTGCTGGACGGCAGCATGAACGCGAGCGTCGCCCGCTTCACCTGCAGGCTGAACGGCGCCGACGTCCCGACGACCGTCAAGCTCACCTTCACGATCCCGTTCGAGCCGGCCACGGCCTGATCACTCGGTGCCCGGGAGAGGCGCGGCGCGACGCCGCGCCACTCCGGCTACTGCAGCAACTGGTCCGTCAGGCACTCGGCCGGCTGCTTGTCCTCGCGCCAGCGCGAGATCTTCGTGCCGTGGCGGATGCGGTCGTTGCTCACGTGGTCGAACGTGACCTCGACGACCAGCTCGGGTCGCAGGGAGACCCACTCGAGCTCGCGGTCGCTCGCCCAGCGGCTCGGGTCGCCCATCCCTCGCTCGCCGGTCTCGTACGGCTTCAGCCTGGCCGGGAGCTCGCGCTTCTCCTTGGCCGAGAAGCCGGAGGTGTGGCCGACGGTGCGCAGCTCGCCGCTCTCGTCGTAGAGCCCGAGGATCAGCGAGCCGACGGTGCCCTCCTCCTTGCCGGGTCGCCAGCCCTGGACGACGGCGTCGATCGTCCGTATGCGCTTGATCTTCAGCATCCCCTTGCGCTCACCCGGGAGATACGGCGCGGCGAGCTCCTTGGCGACGACGCCCTCGGCGCCCTCGAGCCACTCCTGCGCGCCGTCGGGGTCGAAGGCCACCGGCGTCAGGTCGACGGGCTTCTCGACGCGCTTCTCCAGTCGCTTGCGGCGCTCGTGCTGGGGCAGCTCGAGCAGCAGTCTCGTCGTCCTCGGCGAGCAGGTCGAAGGCGATGAAGCGGGTCGGGGTCTGCTCGGCGAGCATGTTGATGCGCGACTCGGCCGGGTGGATGCGCTGCCCGAGCGCGTCGAAGTCCTGCCGGCCCTGATCGTCGAACAGCACGATCTCGCCGTCGAGCACGTAGCGGCCGGCGGGGAACTTCAGCTCGGGGAAGTAGCGGGTGAGCGGGCGTCCGTTGCGCGACTGGAGGTAGACGTCGCCTGCGTCCACGAAGGCGATCGCGCGGAAGCCGTCCCACTTGGGCTCGAACGCCCAGCCATCGCCGGTCGGCAGCGCCTTGGCGGAGCGGGCGAGCTGGGGCAGGACCGGCGGGGAGAGCGGCAGCGTCATGTCCCCAGCAAAGCAAAGAGCCCCTGACGCTGGGCGGCAGAGGCTCTGAGAGGGTGTTGGGGAGGCGCGCTCTAGGAGAGCGGGCGGCGCTCGTTGAAACCGGGCCGATCCTCGGGACCGAACTTGAGCCCGATGATGGCCGCGATCGGAAGCGCGATGGCGGCGAGAGTGATCATGCCCTCATTATCGGATCATGTGCGGCATCGCTTCATACTTGATTGACTACGGCGTCAGAAGGCTGAGCCTATGACTCTTCAACAGCTCACGTACTTCCTCGCCGCCGTCGAGCGCGGGTCCTTCTCGGCCGCCGCCGAATCGCTGTTCATGGCCCAACCGAGCCTGTCCGAGCAGATCCGCCGGCTCGAGGCCGAGCTAGGGGTGCCGCTGTTCGTGCGCGTCGGCCGCGGCCTGCGGCTGACCGAGGCCGGCCGCCTGTTCCTGCCGCATGCCGAGCGCACGGTCGAGGCGGCGCGCGAGGCCGCCGGGTCGGTCCAGGAAGTGCGCGAGCTCACCGGCGGCACGGTCGCGTTCGGCACCTTCGGCAGCGCGCACCACTACCTGCTCGTGGGCCTGATCCAGGACTTCCGCAAGCAGCACCCGTACGTGCGCGTGCGGGCGATCGGCCAGAACTCCGCCGAGGTGGCCGACGCCGTGCGCGAGGGCGACCTCGAGGCCGGCCTCGTCGCTCTGCCGGTCGACGACCGCGGCCTCGACGTGCGGCCGGCGATGCGCGAGGAGCTGCTCTACGTGAGCGCCGACCCCGAGCGCGTCAGCGCCCCGATGACGATCGAGCGGCTCGCCGACGCCCCGCTGATCCTCTACGACGCGCGCTGGGGCCAGGACGACCCGATGCGCCGCCAGCTGCGCGAGCGGGCGCAGGCGGGCGGCGTGACGGTGGAGCCGCGGATCGAGGTCGAGTACGTGACCGCCGCGCTCGAGCTGGCCGCGCGCGGGCTGGGCGACACCGTCAGCTCGCGGCAGATGATCCGGTCGCGCGGGCTGGCGCGCAGGCTCGAGGGCGTCGGGTTCGACCCGCCGCTGCACGACACGTTCGCCTTCATCACGCGTCGGAACGCGCATCTGTCGCCGGCGACGCGGGAGTTCATCCGGCTGGCGGAGACGCGGGTGGAGGCTTTGCGGCGGGAGCTGTAGCGCCGGCGAACGTCAACTGCGGCTGGGTAGGGGAGCGGGGAGGCCGGCGGGGCTGGTTTCCGTCATCGAATCCTGCCTAAGGGTCGTATTTCGACCCTTAGGCAGGACAGTGTCCTGTTCTAGTGGTGTATAGCCCCACCAGGACAGGATGCTTCGCCGAACTCCGCCGCGCGGCCGGCTCCCCAGCTCCCCTACCCAGCCGCAGTTGACGTTCAGTCCCGCCGCGGCGCCGCGGTCCCACCGCGCAGCCGCCGCACGACCGCATCCGAGAACCGCGGCGCGATCCCGTTCAGCCCCAGCAGCCGCACGAAGCTCGGATACGCGACCCAGCGCTGGTCCTTCTCGACGCCCCGCAGCACCGCCTGCGCCAGCTTCCCGGCGTCGGCGGCGCGCGAGCCGTCGCGGTACCAGTCGGGCAGCGAGTCCTTCTCGTGGTCGTGCAGGTGGGTGGCGATCTCGCCCGGGAAGACGGTGGTGACCGACACGCCGGAGCCGCTCAGCTCATGCCGCAGCGCCTCGGCGAATCCCCGCTGGGCCGCCTTGGTGGCGCCGTAGCCCGCCGCCCACGGGAACGCGCGCAGGCCGGCGCCCGAGGAGACGATCACGATGTGGCCGCTCGCCCGGTCCACGAGATGGCCGAGCGTCGCCCGCACCGTGTAGACGGTGCCGAGCCAGTTGACGCGCGTCATCGCCTCGATCTTCTCGACGTCCTGGCCCAGGAACGGCCCGTAGTGGGCGATGCCGGCGTTGGCGACCACGAGGTCGAGCCCGCCCGCCTCGTCGACGAACCGCGCCACGGCGGCCTCGACCTGCGCCCGGTCGCCGACGTCGGCCGGCAGCGCGACCGCGCGCGGCCCGAGATCGCCGACCTCCGCCGAGCGCGCGAGCACGCCGACGGCCGCTCCGCGCGCGGCCAGCGCCCGCGCCAGCTCGAGCCCGATCCCCCGCGAGGCGCCGGTGACCAGCGCCCTGGTCGTCGCGTCGATGCGCATCGGGCCGGAGGATATGCTCAGAGCCATGTCGCACGATCACGCCACCGTCGCCGAAGAGGAGTACCTCCAGACCATCTTCTGGCTCCAGGAGGCCGGCCTGCCGATGACCGGAGCGAACGTCGCCCGCGCCATGCAGCTCTCGGCGCCGACCGTGCACGAGATGATCGGCCGCCTCGAGCGCGACGGCTACATCACGCGCGCCGCCGACAAGGCCCTGCAGTTCACGGACACCGGGCTCGAGCACGCGGAGGGCATCGTCACCCGGCACCGGCTGATCGAGCGCTTCCTGACCGACGTGCTCGGGATCCCGTGGGACGACGTGCACGAGGAGGCCGAGCGGCTCGAGCACGCGATGTCGCCCGTGCTCGAGGAGCGCATGCGGGCCGCGATCGGCGATGCCAAGACGTGCCCGCACGGTCACCCGCTCAACCCCGACGACCGCATCGAAGGCGTCCCGCTGGCCGACGTCGAGCCGGGCGCCAAGGTCACCGTCCTGCGCTTCGAGAACGAGGCCGAGGACCTGCTGCACCTGTTCATGAACGAGGGCTTCGCCCCCGGCAAGAAGGGCAAGGTCGCCGAGGCCGACGCCGAGCACGTGGTTGTTGCGTTCGACGACGGCCACGCCACTCTCACCCGCTCGGTGTCCGAGACCGTCTCCGTCCTGGCCGACCCCTCGCCGCCGCCGCGGACGGCGCTGCCGGAGCAGCTCGTCCTGGCGAAGGAGCGGTACGGCCGCTAGGTGACCCTGGAGCGAGCCGCGTCCACGAGGCGCTGCTCGCCACGCTCGACCAGGCCGCGCAGGCGGTCGAGCGCGTCCCAGACGTCGACGTAGCGCGTGTAGAGCGGCGCCACGCCGAGCCGGATCGTGTCCGGCCCGCGGAAGTCGGGGATCACGTCGGCGCGCTCGATCAGCGCGCGGCAGATCGGCCACGCCTCGGCGTGCCGGAGCGCGACGTGCGATCCCCGCACCGAAGCGTCGCGCGGCGACCCGAGCTCGAAGCCGAGCGGCGCCAGCCACTCGTCGTGCAGGGCCACGATCAGCTCGCACTGCGCGACCGACTTCTCGCGCAGGGCCCCGATGCCCGCCTCGGCCGTGATGCGCACGCCCTCCTCCACCGCGGCCAGGCCGGCGATGCCCGGCGTGCCCGCCATGAAGCGGCCGATGCCGTCCACCGGGTCGTACGAGCGGTCCATGTCGAACTGGTCGCGCTGCCCGAACCAGCCCTGGATCGGCGAGCGCAGGCGCGGCTGGACCTCCTCGGCCGCGTACAGGAAGGCGGGCGCCCCCGGCCCGCCGTTGAGGTACTTGTAGGTGCAGCCGACCGCGAGCTCGACGCCGTTCTCGCGCAGGTCGACGGGCAGCGCGCCGGCCGAGTGGCAGAGGTCCCACACCACGTGCGCGTCGTAGCGGCGCGCCACGTCCGTCAGCCCGCGCATGTCGGCGAGCGCCCCGGTGCGGTAGTTCACGTGCGAGAGCACGACGAGTGCCACGGTGTGGTCGCCCAGCGCCGACTCGAGATCCTCCGGGCCGGTCGATCATCCGCAGCGTGAGGCCGCGCTGCTCGGCCAGGCCTTCGAGCACGTAGCGGTCGGTCGGGAAGTTGTCGCGGTCGGTGACCACGGCGCCCTGGGCCGACAGCCGGTAGGCGTCGAGCGCCGCCGAGCACAGCTTGAAGAGGTTGACGGTCGTCGAGTCCGAGACGATGACCTCGCCGGGCCGCGCCCCGAGGACGCCCTCCGCGAGCAGGTCGCCGACCCGCGTGGGCATGTCGATCCACTCCTCCCAGCCCGAGACGAGCCGGTCGCCCCACTCGTCGAGCACGCCGGTCATCCGCTCGCGGGCGGCGCGCGGCAGCCGCCCGAGCGAGTTGCCGTCGAGGTAGATCAGCTCCGGCCGCGTGACGGCGAAGCGCTCGCGGAAGCCGGCGAGCGGATCGGCGGCGTCCAGCTCGGCGGCCTCCTCGCGCGTCAGAGCCACTCGACCACCGCCTTCCAGCAGCGCGAGCCCGGCTCGAGGTGCTCGTAGTGGCTCTCGTCGTCGACGATCACGAGCTCGCAGTCGTCGCCGGCCTCGCGGGCGGCCGCCGCGAACTCGCGCGAGACGTGTACGGGCACGTCGTCGTCGCGCTCGCCGTGCACGAGCAGCAGCGGCACGCCGATCGGCAGCCGCCGCCGCGGCGACGCCCGCGCGTAGCGGTGCGGCACCTCCTCCGGCGTGCCGGCGAGCAGCTGGTTGACCACGTTGTCCGAGGTGCCGAGGCGCGACAGCTCCTCGAGGTCGAGCGCGCCGGCCTGCGAGACCGCGGCGTCGACGAGCCCCTCCGCCGCGGCCCAGACGGCGAGGTGGCCGCCCGCCGAGTGGCCGATGGCGACCGTCCGCGAGGCCTCGACGGGCAGCGCCCGGATCGCCGCCTCGACGTCCTCGAAGGTGTCCCGGCCAGCCGCCGTCACCGCCGAGCCGCCGGTACTCGATGTTCCACACCGCCCAGCCGCGCGCCACCAGGTCGCGGGCGATCCCGCCCTCCAGCTCGCGGCCGTAGCGCTGCCGCCAGAACCCGCCGTGGATGAGCACGGCCACGGAGTCCGACTCCCCGTGCAGCTCGCAGACCTGGGACGGATGGTCCCCGTAGCTATGCAGTGACGCCAAGCGACCGCACGGCCTCTGCGAGCCGCGACACGCCTTCGTCGATCTGCTCCGGCGTCACGCCCGAGTAGGCGAGCCGGAGCGTGTTCTCGCCGCCCTCGAGCAGGAAGTCGGTGCCCTTGACGAAGATCACGCCGCGCTCGGACGCCGCCTTCTCGAGCTCCGCGACGGACACCTCCTCCGGCAGCACGACCCACATGAAGTAGCCGCCCTGGGGCGGGCTGAACTGCGCCTCCGGCAGGTCGCGCCGGAGCGCGGTGACGAGCGCGTCGCGCCGGTCGCGCAGCGCGTTCTTGACCGTCGCGACCGCGCTGTCCATGCGGCCCGAGCGCACGAACTGGTTGACGATCGACTGCGACACCATGCTCGGCGAGATGTAGGTGTTGGTGGCGATGCCCTGGATCTGCTTGATCACGGCCTGCGGGCCGACCAGGTAGCCGACGCGGATGCCCGGGCAGACGGTCTTCGAGAACGAGGAGGCGTAGACGACCTGGCCGGAGTCGTCCTGCGACACCATCGTCGGCAGGCCCTCGCCCTCGAAGCGGATCGAGATGTAGGGGTCGTCCTCGAACAGCGTGAAGTCGAACTCGCGCGCGAGCTCGAGCAGCTTCGCCCGCTTGGTCGGCGCTCAGCGTGTAGCCGGCGGGGTTCTGGAAGTTGGGGATCACGTGGGCGAGCGTGGGGCGGACGTTCTCCTCCCGCAGCAGCCGCTCCAGCTCGACGACGTCGATGCCGTCGGTCTCGAGCTCGACCATCCGGATGTCGCCGCCGCGGTTGCGCAGGTTGAGCAGCGTGCGGTCGTACGTCGGCGACTCGACGATCACCGTGTCGCCCGGGTTCACCAGCAGCTCGAACAGGAACGCGTCGGCCTGCATCGAGCCGTTGGTGACCAGCACCTGGTCGACCTCCACCTCGTGCACCTCGGCGATGTACTCGCGCAGCGGCACGTAGCCGACCGACGTCCCGTACGCCGTGGTGCCGGCCGGATCGTTCTCGAAGGCGAGCTGCGCGGCCTCGCGCAGGCCCTCCACGTCGACGATGTCGAGCGACGGCGCCCCGCGGGCGAAGGAGATCGTGTCGGCCATGGCCCGCAGGATACGCGGGTCAGCCTGAGGCGCACATCGCGAAGGCGACCGTCTCGATCGCGTCCGCGCCGGCGAGCACCTGCGGGCGTTGCGCCTCCGGCACGACGCGTCCGGCCGCGCGGTCGAGCTCTCGCAGCGTCTCCCTGCCGGCGTCGGCGAGCAAGTCCGGCGCGGCGTCCACGACGGCTTCAAAGGCATCCGGCGGCTCGTCGCCGGCCACGACGAGGTCGCCCTGGTCCCGGTAGCGCCCGTAGGCGAGGCAGAACTCGTTCGCCTCGTCGATCGGCACGTCGTAACCGGCCACCAGCCCGCACTCGTCCTCGGCATACTCGCCCAGGCTCACGCCGCCCTCGTCGGGCTGCATGGTGTCCCGGATCTCGAACAGGGCGCCTTGCCGGTCTGTGGCGCTGTCCACGATGCGGTCGACGTCGTCGCTGATCTCGTCCGGCGGCGCGTCGGCGAGCGCGTTGATGGCCCCCTCGAGCGCGTCCCCGTCGACGATGCCCGCGGCGGCCTCGGTGAGGGCGACGATCTCGTTGCAGGCCGCCGGCGGCTCGCTCGGCCGCTCCGGCTCGGGCGGGTCGGCGGCCAGGATGCCCGCCGGGTCGGCGATGCGGCGGACGCGCTCCGCCTCGCTCACGTAGAGGTCGCCGTCGGGGCCGACGGCGAGCCGCTCGACCAGGCCGAGGCGTGCGCGGGGGGCACGGCCGTCGCCGTCGCCGAACCCCTTCGGGCCCGTGCCCGCCACGACGCGCATCTCGCCGTCCGGCGTCAGCCCCACGATCATGGCGGCGTTCTGCAGCGCCATGTAGACGTTGCCCTCGCCGTCGACGGCGAGCGCCTTGACGGCGGTGCAGCGGCGCGGGTCGAGTGCCAGCGGGTCGTCGAGCCCGCGCGACACGCAGCGCCGCTCGGCCTCGGTGCCCACCAGCGTGCGGACGCCGCCGTCGGGGTCGATGCGGTGCACGCGGCCGTTGCCGGTGTCGGCGACGTAGACGGCGCCGCGGGCGTCGGTGGCGATGTCGCGCGCCGCGCCGAAGCGGGGCGCCAGCGTGGTGAGCTCACCCGCCCGCCAGCGGGCGACGGAGTCGCCCTGCAGGATGTAGACGCTGCCGTCGGGACCGGCCGCGATCGGGCCGGCGAGGAAGTCGTCCACCTCCTCGGCGCCCGCCGGGATCGCCGGCTCCCTGCGCTCGCGCGGGCGGGCCACGAGCGTCCGGTGCTCGCCGTCGGGCGTGACCGTGACCAGCCGGCCGATGCGGCCGAGCGACGCGTAGGCGGTGTCGCCGGCGAACGCGAGGCCGGTCGGCTCGAACTCGTCGAAGAGCGGGTCGTCCGGCGTCCACTCGGAGGACCAGACGCCGGCTGCGTCGTAGTCGCGGTCCGGCGCGGGCTGGGCGTACAGACGCGACCCGTGGAGGGTGTAGAGCGTGTCGCCGAGGAAGGCCATCGCGCGTGCCGGGTCGTCGCCGGCGTCGGCGATCGCGCCGCCGCCGGGGCGTCCGTCGTCCGTCGGCCACGCGGCGGCGCCGCCGGTGACGACCGCGAACGCGGCAAGGCCGGCCGCGAGCTGGAGGGCCGGCGGCCGCAGCGCGATGATCACCCCGGACACCACGGCGGCGGCGCCGATCAGCCCCAGGATCACCCCGGCGCCCGGCTCCACCGCGACGAACGCCGACGAGGCGTCCACCGAGGCGCGCAGCTCGAGCACGGCGAGCCCCACGAGGACGAGCGCGGCGGCGGCCAGCGCGACGAACGCCCACGGCCAGTGCCGCCACAGGGCCAGCACGGCGAGCACGGTGGCGACCGCGAGCACGATCCAGAACAGGCGCGAGGCGTCGAGGCCGCCGATCGACTCGTCGAAGCCGCTCGCCTCGGACTCGCGGCGCTCCCAGGGCAGCAGCACGCCGAGCCAGGCCAGGGAGAGACCCGCCGTGATCAGCGCCCGAAAAGCGATCCGTGCTCTCAAGTGGTGGTCCAACTCTCCTGCGCCGGGAAGCCGCAAACCTTACGGCCGCGGCGCGATCCGCCGCGCGACGAGGCCGCGCCCGCGGCACCCGACGCCGTCGACCTGCACGCGATCGCCCTTCCGCAGGTACGGCAGCGAGCCGGGGGAGCCCTCGAACCGCGTGCGCCCGTCGACGTAGACCGCGCGCCGGCCGACACGCAGGGCATTCAGCTCGGTCACGGTGCCGGCCACACGACACCGAGCGCCGCTCGCGCGCCGCCGGTATCCGGGCATCGGCAGGAAGACCACGTAGCCCTCGCTCACGTAGATGGCGTCGGGTTCGCCTTCGACGTAGACCGCCACCTCCGGAGGCAGGCCGCTCACTTCGCGCAGCCCGATCGCAGCCGTGCACGCGCTCTCGCCGATGTCCTCATCGCCGCACGCCGCCAGCGCGAGGCAGAGGGCCACGAACACCGCGCCGCATACCCGTGCTACGTCTCCACCACCGCCCCGTCACGGACCCGCACCCGGCGGTGCGTCCCGATCGCCTCCAGGAAGGCGCGGTCATGGGAGACGGCGACGATGGCGCCCGGGTAGTCGCGCAGCGCGGCCTCGAGCACCTCGAGCGAGGCGAAGTCGAGGTGGTTGGTGGGCTCGTCGAGCAGAAGCAGCTCGGCCTTGGCGGCGACCATCGCCGCGATCGCGGTGCGGGCGCGCTCGCCCGGGCTGAGGCGGCCGAGCGGGCGCAGCGCGGCGTCGCCCTCGAGCCCGAAGTGGCCGAGCAGCCGGCGCGCCTCGCCCTCGCTCACCTGTGCGTGCGAGCGCACGAAGGCGACGGCGGGCACCTCGGGCGGGAGCGCGCCGGCGCCCTGCGGCAGCACCGCCGCGCGGACCGGCCGGTCGATCGCGCCGGCCATCGGCGCGAGCTCGCCCTGCAGGAGCGCGAGCAGCGTCGTCTTGCCGGCGCCGTTGGGGCCGGTGATCGCGATCCGGTCGCGGCCGTGGACGGTCAGGTCGACGTCGTGCAGCAGCGGGTCGTCCCAGCCGGCCGTCACGCCGCGCAGCGCCGCCACCAGACGGCCGCCCCCGCCGCCTTCGAGCCCGATCTTGAGCGCGGTCGCGTGGCGCGGCTTCTCGATGTAGCTCTCGGAGTCGAGCTCCTTCTGCAGCCGCCGCTCGCGCGACTGCGCCTTCTTCGCCACCTTCTTGGCGTAGCGCTTGAGCTGGTCCGAGCCGAGGCCGCCGGCCGTGTTCTCGGTCCGCTTGGCGTAGCCCTTCGTGGCCGTGATGTCGGCCTCGAGCCGCCGTCGCCGCTTCTGCTGGGCCTCGTAATCGAGCGCGAGACGCGCACGCCGGCGCGCCTTTTCGTCACGAAACGCGCTGTATCCACCTTCATAGAGGGTCAGACCCTCAGCGTCGAGCTCGAGGATCTGGGAGACCGTCGTGTCGAGGAAGCGGCGGTCGTGCGAGACGACCAGCACGGCGCCCGGGAAGCCGGTGAGGAACTCCTCGAGCCAGTCCAGGCCGTCGAGGTCGAGGTGGTTGGTCGGCTCGTCGAGCAGCAGGATCGTCGGCCGCGCGAGCAGCACGCCGGCCAGCAGCGCGCGCGCCGCCTCGCCGCCGGAGAGCGAGCCGAGCGGCGCGTCGAGCGGCACGTGCGCGATGCCGAGCGCGGCCCGCGCGCCGTCGAGCTGCGCCTGCAGGGCCCAGCCGCCGAGCGCGCCGAAGCGCTCCTGCGCCTCGCCGTACCTCGCCAGCGCAGCAGGGTCGCCGAGCCGCGACTCGAGCCGCTCGAGCTCGCCGTGCAGCCGCCACACCTCGCCGAGCGCGGCGCCCAGCAGGCGGTCGATCGTCAGCTCGGCGCCCGGTGGCTCCTGAGGGAGGTAGCCGATGCGGTCACCCGGCCCGAGCGCGACGGCGCCGCGCTCAGGAGCGTCGACGCCCGCCAGCAGGCGCAGCAGCGTCGTCTTGCCGGCGCCGTTCGGTCCGACGAGGCCGACCCGCCGGTCGCCCGACAGCGTCAGGCTGAGGTCTTCGAAGATCGTGTTGTCGCCGTATTCGGCGTGCAGATCGGATGCCGTGAGCATGAGGTCCTTCCTTCAGTCGAGGGTCGTGGACTGAGGGCGCTCACTTCATCGCCGCCAAGGCTAGCGCCGCAGCCGCATCACGCACAGGGGAGGTGGCCGTACTGGAGCCGTCGGGCACCGCGATTAGCGTGGGCCGCGTGAGCGAGCCGCCGGAGCTGCGCGTCTCGGACGCCGATCGCGAGCTGACCGTCGCCCGCCTGCGAACCGCGGGCGGGGAGGGCCGGCTGACGCTCGAGGAGCTCGCCGAGCGCGTGGAGCTCGCCGACGCGGCGCGGACCCGCGGAGACCTCGACGTCCTGACCGCCGACCTGCCGGCCGCGAGCGGCCTCGCCCCGCCGCCGGCGCCGCCGGGCAAGGACCGCCGCTGGGTGGTGGCGATCATGGGCGGCGAGACGCGCAAGGGCCGCTGGCGGCCGTCGCGGCGCACGAACGCGGTCGCGGTCATGGGCGGCGTCGACATCGACCTGCGCGAGGCCGAGCTGGCCGACGGCGCCGAGTTCCTCGCCATCGGGATCATGGGCGCCGTGAGCATCGTCGTGCCGGAGGGCGTGTCGGTGGAGATGAGCGGCTTCGCCTTCATGGGCGGCAACTCCGGCCCCGACGACCGCCTTCCACCGCTCCCGGACGCCCCGCTCGTCCGCGTCCGCGCCTTCTCGCTGATGGGCGGCGTGGTGGTCGAGCGCAAGAAGGCGCGCAGGCGGAGCTAGCGCGCCCAGGCCTCGGCGAGCCGGACGATCGTGGCGGCGGCCGACGCCATGTCCTGAACGGACGCCCATTCGCGGCGCGAGTGGTACTCGTGGCCGCCGGTGAAGAGGTTCGGGGTGGGGAGGCCGCGGGCGCTGAGGATCGAGCCGTCGGTGCCGCCGCGGATCGGCACGCGGACGACGTCCAGGCCCTCGGCGCGGATCGCCTCCGCCGCGCGCTCCACGACCTGTGGGAAGGCGTCGAGGTGCTCGCGCATGTTCGAGTACTGCCGCTTGACCTCGACCTGCGCGTCGGCCGCCACCTCCTCGGCCGTGCGGCGCACGAGCGCGACGTGCTGGTCGAGCAGCTCGTCGTCGAAGTCGCGCGCGATCAGCTTGATCACGGCGCGCGCCGTCGTCGCGTCGACCTCGTAGGCGTGAACGAAGCCCTCGCGGTCGCGTGTCGCCTCCGGGGTGAGCTGGGGCGGCAGCGCGGCGAGGAAGCGGCCGGCCAGGCGCGTCGCGTTGACGAGCTTGCCGGTCGCCCAGCCGGGGTGGACGTCGACGCCGTTGAAGGTCACGGTGATGCCGATCGCGGAGAAGGTCTCGTCCTGCAGCTCGCCGGGCTGCGACCCGTCGAGCGTGTAGGCGCACGTCGCGCCGAACCGCTCGAGGTCGAACCGCGTCGCGCCCAGGCCGATCTCCTCGTCGGGCGTGAAGCCGACCCGCAGCGTCGGCCGCGGGAGCTCGGGGTGGGCGGCGAGATGGGCGACGGCGGCCATGATCTCGGCCACGCCGGCCTTGTCGTCGGCGCCGAGCAGGGTGTCGCCGCTCGAGGTCACGATGTCGTGGCCCGCCTTGCCTGCGAGCACCGGCATGGCGGCCGGGTCGAGCACCGTTCCGGCGCGCGGCAGCTCGATGACGCCGCCGTCATACGACTGGTGGACGATCGGCTCGACGCCGGCGCCGTTGACCTCGGGCGTGGTGTCGACGTGAGCCAGCAGGCCCACGACCGGACCTTCCCCGAGCAGGGTGGCAAAGGTGAAGCCGCCGTCGTCCATCGCCGCGTCTGCGAGTCCGATCTCCTTCAGCTCCTCGACCAGCAGCCGGCCGAGGTCGAGCTGCCCCGGCGTGCTGGGCTCCGCGCCCGTCTCGGCCGACGACTGGGTGTCGACGCGCACGTAACGCTGGAACCGGTCCAGCAGGTCCGGCGCCAGCCCCTCGGCAAGCGGCGACGTGTAGCTCACTTGGCCAGCGAGCCCGCGATCTCTGCTGCGATCTCGGCGACCTCGGTCGGCGTGCGGCCGACGCGCACGCCGCGCGCCTCGAGCGCCTCCTGCTTGGCGGCCGCGGTGCCGGCGGTCCCGGAGACGATCGCGCCCGCGTGGCCCATCGTCTTGCCGGGCGGGGCGGTGAAGCCCGCGATGTAGGCCACGACCGGCTTGGTGACGTTGTCGGCGATGAACTCGGCGGCCTCCTCCTCGGCCGAGCCGCCGATCTCACCGGCCATCACGATCAGCTCGGTCTCGTCGTCCTCCTGGAAGAGGGCGATGATGTCGATGAAGCTCGACCCCGGGACCGGGTCGCCGCCGATGCCGACGATGCTCGAGTTGCCGAAGCCGCGCTGGGCCAGCTCGTTGCCGATCTGGTAGGTCAGCGTGCCCGACCGCGACACCACGCCGACGTTGCCCTCGCTGAAGAAGGCGGCGGGGATGATGCCCACGTTGGCCTTGCCCGGCGAGAGGATGCCCGGGCAGTTGGGGCCCACCAGCCGCACGTTCTCGTTGCGCGCGAGGTGGTTGTAGACGCGCAGCTCGTCGTGCGCGGGGATGCCCTCGGTGATGCACACGACCAGCCCGATGCCGGCGTCCTCGGCCTCGAGGATCGAGTCGGCCGCGAAGCGCGGGGGGACGAAGATCATCGCCGTGTTGGCGCCGGTCTCGGCGACGGCGTCGTGGAACGTGTTGAAGACCGGGATGCCCTCGACGTCCTGGCCGCCCTTGCCGGGCGTGACGCCGGAGACGACGTTGGTCCCGTAGCCCTTGTTGTTGAGCGTGTGGAACGTGCCCTCGCGGCCGGTGATGCCGCTCACGCAGAGCTTGGTCTCGTTGTCGACGAGGATGCTCATCCGGCCAGCTCCACCACTCGGCGGGCGGCGTCGAGCATCGTCGACTCCGTGTGCACGTTCGGAAGGTTCGCCTCGGCCAGCAGGGCGCGGCCCTCCTTGTCGTTGGTCCCGTCCAGGCGCACGACGAACGGCACGTCGGGCTCGATCTGGGCGAACGCCTCGATCAGGCCCTTGGCCACCTCGTCGCAGCGCGTGATGCCGCCGAAGATGTTGAAGAGCACGGCGGTGACGTTGTCGTTGGAGAGGATCACCTCGACGGCCTGGGTGATGGCCTCCGCCTTCGAGCCGCCGCCGGCGTCGAGGAAGTTGGCGGGGCTGCCGCCGGCCTGGGCGACGACGTCGAGCGTCGACATGACGAGCCCGGCGCCGTTGCCGAGGATGCCGACGTTGCCGTCGAGCTTGACGTAGGTGAGCCCGCGCTCGCGCGCCATCCGCTCCTGCGGGTCCTCGCCCTCGGTGTTGCGCAGGCCGGCGTTGTCCGCGTGCCGGAACAGCGAGTTGTCGTCGAGCGTCACCTTGGCGTCGAGCGCCATCACCTGGCGGTCGGAGGTCACGATCAGCGGGTTGACCTCGACGAGCATGGCCTCCTCGGCCACGAACGCGTCGTAGAGGCGGTTCAGAAGCGCGCCGACGGGGCGCACCACGTCGGCGTCGACACCGGCCTCGAAGGCGAGCCGGCGGGCATGGAAGTCCTGGAAGCCGAGCAGCGGGTCCACGTGCAGGCGGGCGATCGCGTCCGGGTCGCGCTCGGCGACCTCCTCGATGTCCATCCCGCCCTGGGTCGAGAGCATGACCAGCGGGCGCTTGGCGCTGCGGTCGAAGACGATCGACGCGTAGTACTCGGTCGCGATGTCCGACGCCGCCTCCATCCAAACCTCGTGGACCGTGTGGCCGCGGATGTCCATGCCGAGGATCGCCTTGGCGTGCTCCTCGGCCTCCTGGCGGTTCTGCGCGACCTTGATGCCGCCGGCCTTGCCGCGGCCTCCGATGAGCACCTGCGCCTTGACGACGCAGGGATAGCCGATCTCGTCAGCGGCGGCGACCGCTTCCTCGACGGTGGTGGCGGGAGAGCCGGACGGGACCGGAACCGCGTGGCGGGCGAACAGCTGCTTGCCCTGGTACTCCAGAAGGTCCATGAAGGGCGCCGATGCTAGCTAACGCCAGACCTCCACGACGATGCCTCGGTCGTCGGGCGTCGGCATGAAGCCCACGATGATCGCGCAGCCCTCGTCGAGCCGATCGCCGCGTGCGCCCACGATGCCGGTCCCCTCCGGGCGCGAGCCCGTGGTGAAGCTCAGCGTACGGCCGCCGGCCGGAAGCCGGTCGCGAACGAGCTGCTCGATGCCGTCGACCGTGTAGCAGCGCTCTCCGCTGGCATCCATGACACGGACGCCGGGGCCGTCGAGCAGGTCCAGCGTCGAGCGGCGCGGGCCGGGGGTGACGACGAGCCGGCGCTCGTCCGCGAGCATGGTTCCCTCGATGGACCGCGAGCCGTCGCCGTTGTAGCCGAGCGCCGACCCGCAGGGTCCGCTGCCGAGGTCGTCCCGCACCTTGACGCGCCAGCCGGTCCAACCCAGCCGGTCGAGCACACGCTGCGCCCGGCGGGCGAACTCGTCGAGCGGGACGCAGTCGGCCGAGCTCTCGACGGCCGCGAGCTCGCGCTCGAGCGCCAGCACCCGCGCGCGGGCGGTCGCGTACTCCGGCGGCAGCGGCTCGAGGCCGAGCTTCGCGCACAGGCGCGGGCCGCCGGGAAGCACGGCCACGTGCTCCGGGGCACGGCAGGCGACGAGCGGGCCATCCGTGCGCTTCTCGCGCCGGCAGGCCTCGATGGGCGACTGCGCGCCGGGCGAGAGCACCGAGGCGCCGCCGTCCAGGTTCGGCTTGTCGTAGCAGGCGATGCCGGTGGAGGCGAGCTGCTCCGCCGGGCTGAACACGCCCGACGCCGCGGCCACGCCGGTGGCGGCGATGGCGAAGCCGAGGCCGCCGATGACGATCCGGCGGCGGATGCGGCCGCGGCGGGCGGCGATCTTCCGTTCCAGCTCGTCGCCGAGCGCCTTGACGAACGGGATCTCGCTCATGACGCGACCTCCAGCAGGCGGTTCAGGTGGGCCAGGCCGCGGTGCACGCGCACGCGCGCGGCGGCCTCGGTGCAGTCGAGCCTCGAGGCGATCTCGGCGTAGCCCATCTCCTCGACGACGCGCAGCTGCACGGCGTCTCGCTCGCCCGGCCCGATTCGCTCCAGGGCGGCGGCGAGCTCGCCGCGGTAGGAATCCATGTCGGCCAGCGCCTCGATCCGGGCGATCGACTCGTCGTCGAGCGGCGGGACCTCGATCGCCAGCCGGCGGATCGCGCGCCGCTCCACATCCTGCTTGCGGAACCAGTGGGCGAGCTCCTTGTCGGCGATCCCGTACAGCCAGGCGGCCCCGGGGGCGCCCACGTCGCGGAAGCGCCGGCGGCGCTCGAAGGCGACCGCGAAGGTCTCGGCGAGCAGGTCGCCGGCCACCTCGGCGTCGAGCACGCGCCGGTAGAAGTAGGCGAGCAGCCGGTCCGCCCACCGGTCGTAGAGCTCGCGGAAGGCACGTGGGTCGTCGCGCGAGGCGATGAGCAGCTCAGCGTCCGTCCTGGTCATCGCTCTCATAACGCCGCAAGAGGGACGAACTGTTACGCGGTCGTGTCACAATCCACGGCCGCATGCCGCTGCCCAAGGAAGTCAGTTTCGTCACGTTCGACGTCTACGGCACCCTGATCGACTGGGAGACAGGAGCCTTCGACGCGTTCTCCAAGGAGGCCGAGCGCGACGGCTACACGCTGTCGCGCGAGGAGCTGATCCCGCTCTTCGTCCAGACCCAGCAGGAGATCAAGGGTGGATCGTACGAGCTCTACGCCGAGGTCCTGCGCCGCACGGCGGTCAACATCTCGCGCGAGCTGGGCTGGCCGCTCGAGCCCTCGCGGTCGGGCTTCCTGCCCGATTCCGTGATGCGCTGGCCCCCGTTCAAGGAGACCAACACCCAGCTCGAGCGCTTCGCCAAGAAGTTCGAGATCGGTCTGATCTCCAACATCGACGACAAGCTGCTCGGGCTGACGCGGCGCCACTTCAAGGCCGACTTCGACCTCGTGGTCACCGCACAGCAGGTCCGCTCCTACAAGCCCGATCCCGCTCACTTCAAGGAGGCCGAGCGCCGGATCGGCGGCAAGAAGGGGTGGGTCCACGTCGCGTCGAGCTACTACTACGACGTCGAGCCGTGCATCAAGGCGAAGATCCCCGTGATCTGGGTCAACCGCAACGGCGAGACGCTCGACGCGGGCGCCAAGAAGCCGACCGCCGAGGTCAAGAACCTGCTCGAGGCGGCCCGGCTCCTCGGGGCGGCGTGAGGGCCGTAGGGCTCCACGAAGACGTAGTCGTCGCCACCTCCCGGGTCTACCAGACCACCTGCACCCTCGTCCGCTCCGGCGGCGAAGCCTTCTGCATCGACTCGCCGATCCTGCCGGACGAGCTCGAGATCCTGCCCGCGCTGGCGGAGCAGTCGGGCTTCAGCGTCGTCGGCCTGCTCGCCACCCACGGCGACTGGGACCACCTGCTCGGCCGCTACGCGTTCCCCGAGGCGCCGCTCGGATGCGCCGAGACCACGGCCGGGCGCCTGATCAACGAGCCGGGCGCCGCCCAGCGCGCGCTGCGCGAGTTCGACGAGGAGCACTACGTCGAGCGCCCGCGGCCGCTCTCCCTGCCTGGCGCGCAGCGGCTCCCGGTGCCGGGGAAGGTCGAGGTGGGCGAGCAGGAGCTGGAGCTCCAGCCCGCGGACGGGCACACGGAGGACGGCATGGCCGTCTGGATCCCCTGGGCGAGCGTGCTGGTGTGCGGCGACTACCTGTCGCCGGTCGAGATCCCGATGCTGCACGCCAAGGGCGCGGCACGCGCGTACCTGGCGACTCTGGCCCGGCTCGAACCGCTGGTCGAGCAGGCCGACCACGTCGTGCCCGGTCACGGCGCGCCGATCGACGGGACGCGGGCGGCGGCGATCCTGCGCGAGGACCGCGCGTACCTGGAGGCGCTCCAGCACGGCGGCGCCAAGCTGCCGCTGGCGCGCCGGACGGCCGCGCAGCGCCGCATCCACGAGCGCAACGCCGGGCTGGTGTGAGCCTGCACGACCCTGATCCCAGGCTGGCTGCCGCCGTCTTCCACGCGGCGATCGAGCGCATGGCCGCCGATCCGCCGCCGCTGGGCCTTTCGGTGGAGCCGGAGGCGCTGCCGCCGGGGACGATCACGCGCGAGGGCCTCGGCGGCGAGCGCGTGCTGGCGCTGCTGCGGGACGTCCTGCTGCCCACCACCACCGCGATCGACCACCCGCGCTACCTCGCCTTCATCCCCGGGGCTCCGACCGCCGCCGCCTCGCTGACCGACCTGCTGCTCAGCGTCTACGCGATCTACGGCGGCTCGTGGCTCGAGTCGGCCGGCGCCACCCATGCCGAGAACGAGGCGCTGCGCTGGCTCGCCGGCCTGGCCGGCCTGCCGGCCTCGGCCGGCGGCACGTTCGTGCAGGGCGGGACGAACGGCAACCTGTCGGCCCTTCACGCCGCGCGCGAGCGCGCGCGCCACGACGGCGCGAAGGCCACCCGCGTCGCCGTCAGCGAGGAGGTCCACTCCTCGGTGCGCTCGATGCTGCGGGTGATGGACGCCGGCACGCTCGAGGTGCCCGGGGCGCGGCTGACCGGCGAGACGCTGCGCGAGGCGCTCGGCGACGCGGACGGGGTGTTCGCGGTCGTGGCCACCGCCGGCACCACCAACCTCGGCACGATCGACGACCTGGCCGGCATCGCCGACGTGTGCGGCGAGCGCGGGCTGTGGATGCACGTCGACGGCGCCTACGGCCTCGGGGCGCTGTGCGCGCCCAGCATGCGCGACCGGTTCGCCGGCATCGAGCACGCCGACTCGTTCATCGTCGACCCGCACAAGTGGCTGTTCGCGCCGTTCGACTCCTGCGCGCTGATCTACCGCGATCCCGCCTACGGGCGCGCGGCGCACCGCCAGCACGCCGGCTATCTCGAATCGCTGTACGCCGACGACACGCACTTCAACGCGTCCGACTACGGCGTCCAGCTCTCGCGCCGCCCGCGCGGGCTGCCGTTCTGGTTCTCGCTCGCCGTCCACGGCACCGACGCCTACACCGAGGCCGTGGAGCGCACGTTGGCCGTCACGCGCGAGGCCGCGGAGGAGATCCGGCGCCGCGACGACCTGGAGCTCGTGGCCGACCCCGAGCTGTCGGTCCTGGTCTTCCGCCGCCGCGGCTGGGAGGCCGCCGACTACGCCCGCTGGGCGGCCGACCTGCGCGAGTCAGGCACCGCGTTCGTGCTGCCGACGACCCACGACGGCGAGGCCGTCGGGCGGCTCGCGCTCGTCAACCCGCGGACCACGCTCGAGGACATCGAGATCGTTCTCGACGCAATGATCTGAATCAGGGCGGATAACCGCACTCTCATACACGTGTCCGCATCATTCAAGAACCGCCTGAAGGGGGCGATTCTCCCGCCATGACCACCCCGCCGCTCAAGCCGGTCCGCACCGCAGACGTCCAGCAGGTGCTGGCGTCGCAGCGCGACCTGCATCTGCGCCAGCGGGAGCTCGTCCGCGCCAGCCTCACGCTGTGCCCGGGCAAGGCTCCCCGCCCCTCGGCTCGCTAAAGCCGCCGGCGCATGAAGATGTCCTGGCCCCCGGTCTTGCCGGTGTCGAAGCCGAGGGATCGGTACAGGGCAAGCGCGGCAGGGTTCTCGGAGCTCACATCCAGCTCGACGCGGCGGCAGCCGCGGGCGGTCGCGCGGTCGATCACGGCCTGGGTGAGGGCGCGCCCGGCGCCCAGGCCGCGGGCCTGCTCGCTCACGTAGAGGTCCTCGAGCCAGCAGTCCTCGGCGTCCCACCAGACGCTCCAGCGGTACCGCACCTGGACGACGGCGACCGGCTCGTCGTCGCCGGCCAGCAGGTACTCGGAGTCGTCGCGCCCGATGAGCCGCTCGACCGAGGCGAGCATCGAAGCGTCGGAGGGCTGGTCGTAGCCGAGGTGGTCGCGGAAGGCCGCGAGCAGGGCGGCGACCGCGGGCGCCTCGTCAGGCGCCGCGCGCCAGACGCGCACCGAGGTCCTCGTAGAGCGCACGCGCCGACCGCCGCCCGAGCTCGATGCTCTCGAGGCGGAACGACTCGTCGGGCGCGTGGAGGTTGTCCTGCGGCAGCCCGAAGCCGGACACGACGGCGGGGATCCCGCGCTCCGCGAACGAGGCGAGGATCGGCAGCGTGCCGCCCGAGCGGATCAGCGCGGGCTCGCGGCCGCAGGCCCGTCCCATCGCCGCGCGGGCGATCCGCAGCGGGGCGGCGGCGGGATCGAAGCGCGAGGGCGACGCAAGACCGGTCCTGAGCTCCAGCTCGGCGCCCGCGGGCAGCGCGCCGCGCAGCAGCTCCTCGAGCGCGGCGGCGATCGTGACGGGGTCCTGGCCGGGCGCGAGGCGGACGGAGAGGTCGCAGCGCGCCTCCGGAGGCACGATGGTGCGCGTCTGACCGCCTTCGATGCGGTGGACGTCGAGCGAGGCGTCGGCCGTCGTCCGCTCGTAGAACTCGGCGACCGCGTCTTTGTCGGCGGGCACGGCGCCGGCCTCGGCGAGCACCTCGGCGCCGTCGGGCAGCGAAGCCCAGGCGGCGCGCTCCTCGTCGCTCGGCGGCTCGACGCCCTCGCGCAGCGAGTCCGGGATCGGCAGCACGGCCGCCAGCGTCGTGTGCAGCGCGTGCAGCGCGTTGAGCGCGGCGCCGCCGTACATGCCCGAGTGCGCGTTCCGCTCGCCGGTGCGGACGGTCAGGTGGGCGAAGACCATGCCGCGCGTGGCGACGGTCAGGGCCGGCGTCTCGGCGTCGAGCATCGCCGAGTCGAACACGATCGCGCAGTCGGCCCCGCGCTCGTCGGCCTCCACCCACCGGTTGACGTCGTCGCCGCCCGTCTCCTCGGCGCCCTCGATCAGCACGCGCACGTTGAGCGGCAGCTCGCCGGCGTCCGCCATCGCGCACGCGACGTGCAGCAGCGGCAGGAAGTTCCCCTTGTCGTCGCAGGAGCCGCGGGCGTAGAGCCGGCCGTCGCGGATGTCGGGCTCGAACGGCGGGGTCGTCCAGTCGGACTCGTCGCCGGGGTCCTGGACGTCGTAGTGGCCGTAGATGAGCACCGTCGGCGCCTCGTCACGCGACTTCAGCTCGCCGACCACCAAGGGGGCGCCGCCCGGCGTGTCGACCAGGTCGCACGTGCCGCCGGCCTCCAGCACGCGCCGCTGTGCCCACTGTGCCGCTTCGAGCAGCGCGTCGTCGTTGCGCGCGCCGGCGGAGATCGACGGGATCCGCAGCCAGTCGGCCGCCTCGTGGATCAGGTCGTCGAGCTCGCTCACTTGATGACGGCGAGGGTGTCGCCGCTCGCCACGGCGGCGCCCTCGGAGATCGGGAGCTCGGCCACCTTGCCCGCCTTGTGGGCCGTGATCTCGTTCTCCATCTTCATCGCCTCGATGATGCAGATGAGGGCGCCCTCCTCGACCTCGGCGCCCTGCTCGACGAGCACCTTGAAGACGTTGCCCTGCAGCGGTGAGCTCAGCGTGTCGCCGGAGGCGCCGCCGCCGCTCGACTTCCGCTCGCGCCGCGGCGCGGGCCGGGCCGCGGCGGGCGCAGCCCCGTTGGGCGCCGCCGCCTCGCCGCGCACCTTGACGTCGAAGCGCTTGCCCGACACCTCGACGAGGTAGGTGCGCTCGACCTTCTCGGCCTCCTCGTCGGGCTTCTCGGGCTTCGGCTGGGCGAGCGTCTTGAGCCACGCCTTGTCCTCGATCAGGTCGCGGCACGTCTCGGCCTTGGCCCACTGCTCGGAGGCCATGATCGCCTTGTGGAAGGGGATCAGGGTGCGCACGCCCTCGATCTGGAACTCGTCGAGCGCGCGCAGCATCCGCCGCGTGGCCTTCTCGCGGTCGGCGTCCCAGACGATCAGCTTGGCCACCATCGGGTCATAGAGCGGGGTGATCTCGGAGCCGGCCAGCACGCCGGAGTCCACGCGCACGCCGGGCCCGGAGGGCTCGAAGTAGCTCGTGATCGTGCCCGGCGCCGGAGCGAAGTTCTTGGCCGCCTCCTCGGCGTTGATGCGGCACTCGATCGCGTGCCCGTGCCAGCGGACGTCGTCCTGGCCGAAGGAGAGCTCCTCGCCCGCGGCGATCAGGATCTGCTCGCGCACGATGTCGACGCCGGTGGTCTCCTCGGTCACGCAGTGCTCGACCTGCACGCGCGTGTTCATCTCCAGGAAGAAGTACTCGCCGTCCTGGAGCAGGCCCTCGATCGTGCCGGCCGAGTGGTACTTCACGGCGCGGGCCGCCTCGACCGCGATCTCGCCGATCTTCGCGCGCAGCTCGTCGTCGACCAGCGGGGCCGGCGACTCCTCGATCAGCTTCTGGTGGCGGCGCTGGATCGAGCAGTCGCGCTCGCCGAGATGGACGACGTTGCCGTGCTTGTCGGCCAGCACCTGCACCTCGACGTGGCGCGGGTCGGGCAGGTAGCGCTCGAGGTAGACGGTGGCGTCGCTGAAGAACTTCTCGCCCTCGCGGGCCGCGCCCTCGAACGCCTCCTCGAGCTTGTCGGGCTCGAGCGCGACGCGGAAGCCCTTGCCGCCGCCGCCGCCCGCGGCCTTGACCGCGATCGGGTAGCCGATGTCCTCGGCGATCTTCGCGGCCGCCTCGACGTCCTCGACCGGCTCGGTCGTGCCCGGCACGATCGGGACGCCCGCGGCCTTCATCAGCTCGCGGGCCTTCGTCTTCGAGCCCATCGCCTCGATCGCGCTGGCGGGCGGCCCGATGAACGTGATCCCCGCGTCTTCGAGCCGCTTGGCGAAGGCCGCGTTCTCGGCCAGGAAGCCGTAGCCGGGATGGACGGCCTCGGCGCCGGACGCCTCGATGACCTCCATCAGCTTGTCCACGTTCAGGTAGGACTCGGCGGCCGGCCCGGGCCCGAGCAGGTACGCCTCGCCGGCCCGCTTGACGTGCATGGCCTCGCGATCGGCCTCGCTGTACACCGCGACGGACGGGATTCCGAGCTCGTCGAGGGCGCGGATCACGCGGACGGCGATCTCTCCGCGATTGGCGACGAGGACTTTCGAGAACATGGGGGCGGTGATGCTATCTCGCGACCGGCTCATCCTCGTCAGACACGGCGAGTCCACCTGGAACGCCGAGGAGCTGCTCCAGGGGCAGCTCGATCCGCCGCTGTCCGAGCGCGGCCGCGGGCAGTCGCAGGCGCTCGCGGGCATCCACGAGGGGGTCCCGTCCGAGCGCGTGGTCTGCAGCGATCTCGGCCGCGCGCGCGAGACGGCCGAGCTGCTCGGCCTCAGGCCCGCGCGCTTCGACGCCCGCTGGCGCGAGATCGACGTCGGCGAGTGGGGCGGCCGGCCGGCGGCCGAGATCGACGCCCAGGGAGGTGAGCTCACGAACTGGCGCGGCGGACCCCGGACCGCGCCCGGCGGCGAGACGTGGGCGGCGTTCTCGGCACGCGTGGCCGGGGCGGTCGACGAGCTGGTCGCGGCGGGCGGCCCGTGGCTGGTCGTCTGCCACGGCGGCTGCATCCGCGCCGCGGTCGCGCACGTGACGGGCGCCGACGCGCTCGCGCTGGGCTCGCCGCCGAACGCCAGCGCCACCGTGTTCGAGCTGGGTCCGCGGCCGCGGCTGCTCGTGTACGGCTCGCTGCCCGACGGCGGCCTGCCGACGGGGCTCTACTGATGCCCGCCGGCGCCCGCGTGCGGACGGCCCACGCCGACGCGTGGGCGGCCGAGGGAGTCCTGCGCGAGCCGCTGGGCGGCGGCGCGCTGACGCTCACCGGCATCCGCTGCATGGCCTCCGGCCTGCCGCAGCCCGACCGCAACGGCGCCGACGTCACCGCCGCCTATCCCGACCTCGAGGGTGCGCGGGCCTTCTACGCCGAGCGCGGGCTGGCGCTCGGGGTGCGCGTGCCCGAGGGGATGCGGTGGTCCGCGGGCCGCCATGTCGTCGACCTGCGGCTCATGGGCCTGCGGCCGGCGGCGTTCGTCCCGGCGCCCGCGGTGGAGGGCCTGATCGTGCGCGAGGCCGGCCCGGCCGACCTCGACGCGGTCGTCGCCATCGACGCGGAGGCCTTCGGCGGCGAGCCGGACGACGCGCGCCCGTGGATCGCGCCGCGCCTCGGCGCCCCGGGCTTCACCGTCGCGCTCGCCGAGCTCGGCGGCGAGCCGGCCGCCACCGCCTACGCGACCGTCACCGATGGCGCCGCCGGGCCGGCTGTGCTGCTCGCCGGCGTGGGGGTGGCCGCGGCGCTGCGCCGCCGCGGCATCGGCGCGGCCATCAGCTCGTGGCTGCTGGCGGGCGGCTTCGCGGCCGGCGCGCGGCTCGGGCACCTGCATGCGGACACCGACGGAGCAGCGCGCGTCTACGCGCGCCTGGGGTTCGGGGAAGCTGGCGCGCTCGCAGTCTTCGAGGACGTCTAAGTCTGCGCAAGTTCCTTTAGTCAACCGCGTTGGAGCGATTGTGCTTCCAAGCGGCGCGATCGGGGTCAGGCTCTCTCCAGGCGGGGAGACGATGTACGTCACCGACGCCACCGGGCTCGGGATCTACGACATCAGCCGCCCCGAGTCGCCGCAGATGCGCTCGCACGTTCCGCTGCCGAGGCGGCGGGCCGCGGGGGCGATGCACCTGGTCGACGTGAGCGATCCCGCCGCGCCGGAGATCGTCGACACGCGGCCGGCGCCGGGCGACCTGACGGTCTACGACGTGCGCGACCTCTCGCGTCCCGCCCCCGATCCGCTCCCGTGCACGGAGGAGCTGGCGTGGGTGGCCGACGACGGCGGCACGTTCGGCTTCGACATCACCGATCAGGCGCGGCCGCGCCTCGTGCTCGGAGGCCCGGGCGACCCGCGCTCCGGCCACTGGCTGCTGCTCGGCGCCCTCACGGCGCCGGCGCGCGGCCGCGGGTGGCCGCACCGCGGTGCGCCGGTCGGCTTCTACGTCAGCACCGAACGCTTCTGGGGCGCGTACCTCGCCCCTGCAGACTGCCCGCCTCTGGGGTCGCGTGGCAGAGACGCTGAGCGCAACACGCTCAGTCCGATAGGAGAGCTGGGCCGGTCCGCATCATGGGGCCGCGGGCCGGTCCCCTCTCCGCTCTAGTTCTACGGCTCTAGGCGACCATTCCGGCGCCGACCGTGTCGTTCGTCGCCGGATCGACCACGATGAACGCCCCGGTGGCGCGGACCTGGTCGTAGGGATCGGGGACCAGCGGCGCGCCCAGCCGCAGGCGGACGCGGCCGATCTCGTTGAGCGCGAGCTCGTCGGCGGGCTCGTCGGCGAGCGTGGTGACGTCGAGCCGGTGCTCGATGGCCTCGAGCTTGGCCGGGACCGAGCGGGTGGTGTGCTTGATCAGGTAGCGAGCGCCCGGCCGTGCCGGCTCGTCGCCGAGCCAGCAGAGGGTGGCCTCCAGCTCGCGCACCGGCTCGGGCGCCTCGGCGGGGCGCGCGAGCAGGTCGCCGCGCCCGACGTCGAGGTCGTCGGTGAGCGACACGGCGATCGAGCGCGGTGCGACGGCGCGGTCGCCGCCGCCCTCGAACGCGCGGACGCGGGTGCGTGTGCCGGCGGGGAGCACGATCAGCTCGTCGCCGATCTCCAACGTCCCGGACGCGAGCCGGCCGGCGTACCAGCGGGTCCCGTCGGCGCGGATCACGTACTGCACGGGCAGCCGGGCAGGGCCGTCGGCGTGCCCGTTGCCGGCCGGGACCGACTCCAGGTGCTCGAGCAGCGACTGGCCGCTGTACCAGGTCATCGCCGCGGAGCGGTCGACCACGTTGTCGCCGTGCAGCGCGCTCACCGGGATGAAGCCGACGCCGTGCAGGCCGAGGCGCGACGACCAGTCGAGCACCTCGCGGGCGACGGTGTCGAAGCGCTCCTCGGCGTAGCCGACGAGGTCCATCTTGTTCACCAGCACGGTCACGTTCGGCACCCCGAGCAGGGCGGCGATCGCCAGGTGGCGGCGCGACTGCTCGGTCATGCCGCGGCGGGCGTCGACCAGCACGAGCGCCAGGTCGGCGGTCGAGGCGCCGGTGGCCATGTTGCGCGTGTACTGAGCGTGGCCGGGGCAGTCGTGCAGCACGAAGCGGCGGCTCGGGGTCGCGAAGTGGCGGTAGGCGACGTCGATCGTGATCCCCTGCTCGCGCTCGGCGCGCAGGCCGTCGGTCAGCCGCGCGAGGTCGGCGGCGGTTCCGAGCTCGTCGGCCATCAGGGACTTGGAGTCGTGCAGGAGGCGGCCGATCAGCGTCGACTTTCCGTCGTCGACCGACCCCGCCGTGGCCACGCGCAGCACTAGAAGTACCCCACCCGCTTGCGGTCCTCCATGGCGGCCTCGCTCACGCGGTCGTCGGCGCGTGTCTCGCCGCGCTCGGTGATCCGCGTCGCGGCGATCTCGGCAATGACATCGTCGAGCCGCGTGGCCTGCGAGCGCACGGCGCCCGTGCACGTCATGTCGCCCACCGTGCGGTACCGCACCGAGGCCGTGAACGGCGTGTCGCCGTTCGTGTGCAGGAACTCGGAGACCGCGTAGACCATCCCGTCGCGCTCGAACACCTCGCGCTCGTGCGCGAAGTAGATCGAGGGGAGCTCGAGGTCTTCGGCGCGGATGTACTCCCACACGTCGAGCTCGGTCCAGTTGCTCAACGGGAAGACGCGGACGTGCTCCCCGCGCCGCACGCGGCCGTTGTAGAGGTCCCACAGCTCTGGCCGCTGGCGGCGCGGGTCCCACTGCCCGAAGTCGTCGCGGAAGGAGAGAACGCGCTCCTTGGCGCGGGCGCGCTCCTCGTCGCGCCGTGCCCCGCCGAAGGCCGCGTCGAAGCCGTGCTCCTCGATCGCGTCCAGCAGCGTGGTGGTCTGCAGCTGGTTGCGCGAGGGCGCGTCGCGGACGCGGCCCTTGTCGATCGACTCCTGGACGGAGGCGACGAGGATGTCCGGCACGTGCCGGTCGCGGAACTCGATGACCTCCGGGAAGTTGTGCCCGGTGTCGACGTGCATGACCGGGAACGGCAGCTCCCCGGGCCGGAAGGCCTTGCGCGCGAGGTGCAGCAGCACGATCGAGTCCTTGCCGCCGCTGAACAGCAGCACGGGCTTCTCGAGCTCCGCCGCCACCTCGCGGATGACGTGGATCGCCTCGGCTTCGAGCTGGTCGAGGTGGTGCATCAGACCGCGCACTCGCCCTCGCCGCGGATGACCTGGAACGGGACCTTCTTCGTCCAGTCGATGAACTCGTTCATCGTGTCCAGGCCGAACTCGACCGGCATGGCGAGATCGCGGACCGCGTCCTCGAACTCCTTGGTGCCGACGCGCTCGGCGTAGGCGTTGAACACCTCGCCGTCCTCGCGCTCGGCCTCGTACTTGCGGATCCAGCGCTCGACCGCCTCGGGCACGCGCTTGGCCGGCAGGCGCACCTTCAGGCGCGCGCCGTAGACGATCTCGCCGCCTTCGTAGTTGCCGCCGATGTGGGCGACGTAGGCGGGGATCGTGTGCTCGCCGACCTTGATCGAGGCGCCGTAGAACCCGATGTTGCCGATGTGGTGCTGGCTGCAGCCGTTGGGGCAGCCGGACATCTTGATGTGGATCCGGCGGGTCAGCGGATCGGTGATGTTCATCGCCTCGATCCGCTCGGTGATCGCGCGGTTGAGCCCCATCGAGCTGGTGATGCCGAGCTTGCAGCTGTCGGTGCCGGGGCAGGAGACGACGTCGTTGATCTGGTCGGCGCCCGCGGTGCCGAGCCCGAGCTCGGACAGTCGGTGCCAGACGTCGTAGAGGGCCTCGTCGCGCACCCAGCGCAGCACGAAGTTCTGGTGCACGGTGGTGCGGGCGTAGCCGCCGCTGAACTCGCGCATGATGGCGGCCAGGCCGCGGAACTGCTCGGGGGTGAGGTCGCCGCGGACGACCCGCACCTGCACGGCGCTGAAGCCCTCCTGGCGCTGCGGCTCGACGTTCGCCTTGCGGAAGCGCAGGAACTCGGTGCCGTCGCCGTTGGGCGAGCCGTAGGAGTGCGGCTTCTCGGGCGCGTTGGCCTCTTCGTCGTGAAGGAAGAGGCGCGGCTGGGGGTCGAAGTCGCGCTCGTTCACCCAGTCGCCCTCGAGCTCCTGCTCGACCATGGCGCGCACCTCTTCGATGCCGACCTTGTCGACCAGCACCTTGAGGCGGGCGCGGGCGCGGTTGACGCGCAGCCAGTCCTGGCGGTCGAAGATGCGCAGGATGGCCTCGGTGTACTTGAGGTACTCGCCGTCGTCGGCGCTCACGAAGTCGACCAGCGTGGGCGCGACGCGCGGCATGATCGAGGTGCCGCCGCCGATCCGCATCTCGAAGCCCTTGACGCCGTCGCGCTCGCGGGCGATGAAGGCGACGTCGTGGATGCCGGTGAGGGCGCGATCGGTGTCAGAGCCGGTGAACGCGGTCTTGACCTTGCGCGGCATCAGCTGCGTGGTTGGGTGGCGGACGAAGTACCTGACGTACGCGCCCGCGTACGGCGTGGTGTCGAAGAGCTCGTCGTGGCAGACGCCGGCCCACGGGTCGGCCGTCACGTTGCGCACCGTGTTGCCGCAGCCCTCGCGGCTGGAGAGCCCGGCGTCGGAGATCTCACGGATCAGCGCGGCGGCGTCCCTCAGCGGGATGTGGTGGATCTGGATGTTCTGCCGCGTGGTGATGTGGCCCTTGTTGAGGGGCGCGTACTTCTCCACCACGCTCGCGAACGTCTCCATCTGGTCCGGCGTGACGCCGCCCCACGGCAGCTTCACGCGGATCATCTGCACGTCGGCCTGGCGCTGGCCGTAGACGCCCTGCTTGAGGCGGAAGCCGATGAACTCGTTCTCCGCGGTCTGGCCGTCGAGGTACTTCTCGGCCTCGTTGTCGAAGTCGTCGAACTCGCGCTGGAGGATGGGGATGACATGACCCGGGACGTCCTCGCGGACCTCCGGGTTCTCGAGGGAGCCCTGGCGCATCACGCCAAAGTACCAAATCCGCATCCGGATTCGGATATTTGAACGTGTTAGGGCCGGCGGTCGACCGCTTCGCGCCGCGCGGCCTGCACCCATGGGCTCGGTACGGCCTCGTCCGCCGGCGGTGGGGCCGTGTCGCGCAGGAACTGCTCGACGGCCGCCATCACGGCGGCGGCCTCCTCGGGCGTCGCGCTGGAGCCGCGCAGCTCCAACCGGGGCCGGCGATTGACCACATCGGGCACGATACCGTCCGCGCATGCGCCGGAAGAGCCCCGAGACCTACGAGGAGAAGCTCGCGCAGCTGCAGGAGCTGCGCGAAGCGATGGTCCACCACGCGTCCGAGAAGGCGGTCGAGAAGCAGCACGCAAAGGGCAAGTACACGGCGCGCGAGCGGATCGAGAAGCTGCTCGACCCGGGCTCGTTCCAGGAGCTCGACACCTACGTCCGGCACCGCTCCACCGACTTCGAGATGGACAAGAACCGGCCCTACGGCGACGCGGTGGTCACCGGCCACGGCACGATCGACGGGCGGCGGGTCTGCGTCTTCTCCCAGGACTTCACCGTCTTCGGCGGCTCGCTCGGGGAGGTCATGGCCGAGAAGATGTGCAAGATCATGGACCTGGCGGCCAGGATCGGCTGCCCGGTGATCGGGATCAACGACTCCGGCGGCGCGCGCATCCAGGAGGGCGTCGTGTCGCTCGGCGCCTACGGCGACGTCTTCCTGCGCAACGTCCGCTCCTCCGGCGTGATCCCCCAGATCTCCCTGGTGATGGGGCCGTGCGCCGGCGGGGCGGTCTACTCGCCGGCCATCACGGACTTCATCTTCATGGTCAAGGAGACCTCGCACATGTTCATCACCGGCCCCGACGTGATCAAGACGGTCACGGGCGAGGAGGTCGAGTTCGAGGAGCTCGGCGGGGCCATGTCGCACAACTCCAAGTCGGGCGTGGCGCACTTCGCGGCCGACGACGAGGACGCCTGCCTGGAGGACGCGCGCTACCTGCTCAGCTTCCTTCCGCAGAACAACCTCGAGACGCCACCGCGCGTGGCGCCGTCAGACGACCCGTTCCGGATGGACGCCGAGCTCGACAGCGTCGTGCCGGACAACCCGAACAAGCCGTACGACATGCGCGACGTCATCCGCTACGTGGTCGACGACGGCGAGTTCTTCGAGGTCCACGAGCACTACGCCAAGAACATCGTGTGCGGCTTCAGCCGCATGAACGGCGAGACCGTTGGGGTGGTGGGCAACCAGCCGGCGGCGCTGGCCGGGGTGCTCGACATCGACGCCTCGGCCAAGGGCGCGCGCTTCGTGCGCACGTGCGACGCCTTCAACATCCCGCTGCTCACCTTCGTCGACGTCCCCGGCTTCCTGCCCGGCACCTCGCAGGAGTGGGGCGGCATCATCCGCCACGGCGCCAAGCTGCTCTACGCCTACGCCGAGGCGACGGTCCCGAAGGTCACGGTGATCACGCGCAAGGCCTACGGCGGGGCCTACGACGTCATGGCCTCCAAGCACCTCGCGGCCGACTTCAACTTCGCCTGGCCGACCGCCGAGATCGCCGTGATGGGGCCCGAGGGCGCCGTCAACATCATCCACCGGCGCGACATCTCCACCTCGCCCACGCCGGACGAGCGCCGCCAGAAGCTGATCGACGATTACAAGGCTCGCTTCGCCAACCCATACAGCGCCGCGGAGCGCGGCTACGTCGACGATGTGCTGATCCCGCACGAGACACGTCCTAAGGTGATCACGGCACTCGAGACGCTGGCGACCAAGCGCGAGCCCGGTCCCAAGCGCAAGCACGGAAACATCCCGCTCTAAGGAGGGAACTTGAGGAAGACACGAATGTCCGCATTGATCGCCGGCGCGCTGCTCGCGCTGGCGCTTCCCACGGTGGCCGAGGCCAAGAAGGGGCCGAAGCTCACCGTGATGACCCGCAACGTGTTCCTGGGCGCGGATCTCTCGCCTGCGATCGGCGCCACATCGCTCGCCGCCGCCATCGACGGCGCCGGCGTGATCTACAACGAGATGCAGAGCACGAAGTTCGCCGAGCGCGCCAAGCCGCTCGCTCGCGAGATCAAGCGCTCGAAGGCGGACCTCGTCGGTCTTCAGGAAGTCGCGCTGTGGCGCAAGCAGACGCCGTCCGACCTCGGCGGCCCGCCGCAGAACCCGAACGGGAAGCCCGCGACACAGGTCGACCAGGACTTCCTCGCGCTACTCAAGCGCGAGCTCAAGCGCATCAAGGCCGGCTACAAGGTGGTCGTCGTCCAACAGGAGTTCGACGCCGAGCTACCGGTCGATCAGGACGCCAACAACACCACGGGCGGCCTCGAGGGCGCTGACTTCGACGCCCGGCTCACGATGCGCGACGTGATCCTCGTCCGGCGCGCGAGCAAGGTGAAGCTCGGCAAGACACGCCGCGGGCACTACACCACCCGCTACGAGCCGACCGTCGCCGGCTTCCCCCTCCCGGTCGATCGCGGCTGGGCTTCCGTCGAGGCCAAGCTCGGCAAGAAGCGCTTCCGCTTCGTCGACACCCACCTCGAGGCGTTCGGCGACCCCACGATCCGCGAGGCCCAGGCGAAGGAGCTCACCGCGGGCCCGCTGAAGACCTCGCGCCAGGTGATCCTGGTCGGTGACCTCAACTCGGGGATCACCCGCCACAACGAGCCCGAGCAGGCAGGCGACAACCTCGCCTTCGACGCGCTCACCGCCTTCGGGATGAAGGACAACGGCGCCGTGCAGAGCTGCTGCTACAGCGACCTGTTCGACCCCGCGGCGACGTTCGACCACACGGTCGACCACGTGCTGACCAGGCCGGGGCTCAAGACGGTGCGCGCCGTCGTGACGGGCAACAAGGCGGGCGAGCGCACGCCCTCCGGGCTGTGGCCGTCCGACCACGGCGGCGTCGTCAGCACGCGTGCGGCTGAAGTGACCACGATCGTCACCGGGGTCGACTTCGTGTCGGTCCCGACCCAGGATCTCGAGCGTGCCACCGCGTTCTACGCCGAGACGCTCGGCCTCCGGCGGTCCGTGTACCGGCCGGAGAACAACTTCGCCGAGTTCGAGACCGGCACCGTCACGCTCAGCGTCGTCAACCCCGAGCGGATGGGGATCGGCGAGTTCAAGGCCAACGCGAACCACCTGGCGCTGCAGGTGGACGACGTCGCCGCCGGCCGCGCAGAGCTCGAGGAGCGCGGGGTCGAGTTCATGGGCGACATCTTCGACAGCGGGGTCTGCCACATGGCCTTCTTCCGCGACCCCGACGGCAACGCGCTGATGCTCCACCACCGCTACGCGCCGCGATGAGGTTCAGCTCGTGACGATCTCGGTCGTCACCGCGACCTCGCGCGCGATGGCGTCGCCGACGGCCGAGCGGGACTCCGCGCGATGGACGAGCTCGCGCAGCTGGTCCTCGGAGGCGTTGCTCGCGGCCAGCTCGATGCGCACCCGCACGGAGAGCGGGCCGGGTCGTACGTCGCCCACGCCGAGCACGCCGCGGTTGTCGGACTCGCTGACGACGGTGACGGCGAGCTTCGTCAGCTCGATCCCGGCGCGCGCGGCCTCCATCGCCACGATGGTGGCGTCGCACGACGCGAGCGCCGCGCGCATCAGCCAGCCCGGCGAAGGAGCTGAGCCGCCGCCGCCGAGCGACTTCGCCATGTCGGTCATCAGCTCGCCGGACGGTCCCTCGACCCGGCAGCGCAGGCCGTCCACGAGGAACGCGGTCGCCGGCGTGTCGAGATCGGTCGCCTCGTCGGGGTGGTCGGCGACGTAGCCGGCGGCTCTCTCGAGGGCGCTGCGGATTGCGGTCACGCGCCCAGTCTCTCGCACGCGGCTCGAATCGCGCTAGGGTCGCGGGCACGATGAGGTCGGCGGTCCTCCTCGGCATGGCGGTGGTCGCCTGGCGCTCCTGGCGGGTCCGGCGCAGGCCCACCACACGCCTGCCCCGACCACGGTCGCCCTCGTGGGCTCGCTCCAGTCCGAGCTCGGCTGCCCGGGCGACTGGCAGCCGGAGTGCGCGCAGACCCGCCTGCAGGGGGTCGCGGGCTCGCCCGGCGTGTTCCGCGGCACGTTCGAGGTGCCGGCCGGGCCGTTCGAGTACAAGGTCGCGCTCAACGGCACGTGGGACGAGAACTACGGCGCCGGCGGGGCGCCGGGCGGCTCGAACATCCCGCTCGAGGCGCCGGGCGGCCCCATCACCTTCACCTACGACCATGCGACCCACGTGATCAGCGACGATGCCCCGGTGGTCCTGGGCAGAGTGCGTGCCGCGCACTGGCTGCGCCGCGGGCTGTTCGCGTGGGATGCGCCGGACGCCGCGAGCTACCGGCTGCACGTGGCGCCCGAGGGCGGGCTGGAGGTCGTCGACGGGGCGATCCCCGGCGACTCGTACCCCCTGACGCCGTCCGGCGCGCCGGTGCCGGGCGACTTCCCGCACCTGGCCGCCCTCGACACCTTCGAGCTGTCCGCGGCCGGGCAGCGCGCCGCGCGCGAGCTGCTCACCGGCCAGCTCATCGTCGCCGCCTACGACGCCGGCGGCGAGCTCGTCGGCTTCACAGGCGTCCAGATCCCCGGCGTGCTCGACGACCTCTACGCGAGCGCGGCGCACGCGCGGCTGGGGCCGACGTGGCACGGCCGCACGCCCGAAGCTCGCGGTCTGGGCGCCGACGGCCAAGGACGTCCAGCTCGTCCTCGGCGAGCGCCGGCTCGCCATGCGCCGCGGGCGCGACGGCGTCTGGCGGATCGAGGGCCGGCCGTCGTGGAAGGACGCGGCGTACGCCTACGCGGTGACCGTCTACGTGCCGGACGAGGTGGTCACCAACGTGGTCACCGACCCGTACTCGCTCGGGCTCACCCTCAACTCGCGCCGCTCGCTCCTCGTCGACCTCGACGAGCACAAGCCGCACGGCTGGGACCGGCTGCGCAAGCCGGAGCTCGATCAGCCCGAGGACTCGACGATCTACGAGCTCCACATCAGGGACTTCTCGATCACCGACGAGACGGTGCCCGCCCGCCACCGGGGCACCTACCTCGCCTTCACCGACGACCGCAGCGACGGCATGCGCCACCTGCGGCGCCTCGCCGACAGCGGGCTCAACACGCTGCACCTGCTGCCCTCGAACGACATCGCGACGATCGAGGAGGACCGCTCGAAGCAGCAGGAGCCGCAATGCGACCTCCCCTCCTTCCCGCCCGCCTCGGAGGCGCAGCAGGCGTGCATCGAGCCGGTCCGCGACACCGACGGCTTCAACTGGGGCTACGACCCGCTGCACTACACGACGCCCGAGGGCTCCTACTCGACGCGGCCCGACGGCGCGGACCGCACGCTCGAGTTCCGCGAGATGGTCAAGGGCATCAACCGCGCCGGCCTGCGCGTGGTGATGGACGTCGTCTACAACCACACGCCGGCCGCCGGCCAGGACCCGAAGTCGATCCTGGACCGGATCGTCCCCGGCTACTACCACCGGCTGTCGCCGACGGGCTCGGTCGAGACCTCGACCTGCTGCTCGAACACCGCGACCGAGCACCGCATGATGGAGAAGCTCATGGTCGAGTCGGTCGTGACCTGGGCGCGCGAGTACAAGGTCGACGGCTTCCGCTTCGACCTCATGGGCCACCACTCGAAGGCGAACATGCTCAAGGTGCGGCGGGCGCTCGACAAGCTCGACCGTGACATCTACGTCTACGGCGAGGGCTGGAACTTCGGCGAGGTCGCCAACGACGCGCGGTTCGTCCAGGCCACGCAGCTCAACATGGCCGGCACCGGCATCGGCACGTTCTCGGACCGGCTGCGAGACGCCGTCCGCGGCGGCGGGCCGTTCGACGAGGATCCGCGCATCCAGGGCTTCGCCAGCGGCCTCTTCACCGATCCCAACGGCGCCGCCGAGAACGGCACGCCCGAGCAGCAGCGCGCCCGGCTGCTGCGCTACCAGGACCAGATCAAGGTCGGCCTCGCCGGCAACCTGCGCGACTACCGCTTCGTCGACCGCAACGGGCAGACGGTGACCGGCTCGCAGGTCGACTACAACGGCCAGCCGGCCGGCTACGCGGCCGAGCCGGACGAGACGATCACCTACGTCGACGCGCACGACAACGAGACGCTGTTCGACGTGCTCCAGTACAAGCTCCCGCAGGCGACCTCGATGGCCGACCGGGTGCGGATGAACACCGTCGCCCTCTCGACCACCGCGCTCGCCCAGGGCCCGTCGTTCTGGCACGCCGGGACCGACCTGCTGCGCTCCAAGTCGCTCGACCGCAACAGCTTCAACTCGGGCGACTGGTTCAACCGGATCGACTGGTCCTACGAGGACTCGACGTGGGGCTCGGGCCTGCCGCCGCGCGGCGACAACCTCTCCAAGTGGGAGTTCATGCGGCCGCTGCTCTCGGACCCGCTGCTCGAGCCGCGCCCGGCGGACATCCGCGCCGCCCGCGACCGCGCGGCCGAGCTGCTGCGCATCCGCTTCTCCTCGCCGCTCTTCCGCCTCGGCAGCGCGCGCGAGATCCAGCGGCGCGTGAGCTTCCCGACCGGCGGTCCGAACCAGACTCCGGGCGTCATCGTCATGGTCATCGAGGGCGGCATCGTGGTCGTCTTCAACGCGACGCCCGATCCGACCACGCAGACGATCCCGGCGCTCGCGAACCGCCGCTACACGCTGCACGAGGTGCAGGCGCGCGGCGGCGATCCCGTCGTAGAGGAATCGCGCGCCTCGGGCGGCTCGTTCACCGTGCCCGGCCGGACGACGGCCGTCTTCGTCAGTCGTACTCGGTGACGAGGGTGCCGCCGGCGACATAGGCGGCGTTGCGCCGCGCCGCCGCTCGCTCACGTGCGCTTGAACTGACGCACGCCCTTCTCCGGCGTCCAGATGTCGATGATGAGGTGCGTGCGCGCGTCGTCCAGGCGGACCGTCGACACCTCGTGCAGATCGAGCCGGAACGTGTGCGCCGGCTCGCCCTCCTGGTCCGGGTCGGTCGTCTCCTCGGCCACGCCGGCCAGCTTGGCGTCGCCCTTCCACGAGGACGGATCGTCGGACCCGCTGTGCAGCGCGAAGCGCGGGTCGCGCTGCAGGTCGAGAGCCTTCACTCCCCGCCACATCGAGCCGATCAGCAGCTCGCCGTCCTCGAACCTGCTCTCGATGCCGGAGATGCGCGGCGAGCCGTCGCGGCGGATCGTCGCGATGGTCTTGTGGGTGTGCGCGTCGAGGCGCTCGCGCACGCGCGCCGCCAGCTCGGGCGCGGCGGCTTCGAACTCGGACCAGCTGGGCATGCGCGCACGCTGGCGGAAGGACGGCGCCACGTCCAGCAGGACGTCGAAATCGATCAAGCTGTGCACCATGGCCGACCGCCTGCGCGAGCTGATCGACCTCGTGCTCGGCTCGATCGACGAGCCGGGAGCCAACGGGCGCGCGCTCGCCCTCCGCGCGAACTTCTCGCGCGACCATCTGGACCGCCTGCTGAACGCGGGCACCGGCGAGACGCCCGCCGCGCTCAGGCGCCGGCTGCTGCTCGAGCGCGCCGCCTGGCAACTGCGCAGCGGCGCCGCCACGCCCTCCGAGGCGGCCACCACGGCGGGCTATGGCTCGCTGGCCGCCTTCTCCCGCGCCTTCTCGCGCGCCTACGGCGCCCCGCCGAGCGAGTTCACGGGCGCGCCGGAGCTCGACGCGCCGAACGGCATCCACTTCCACCCGCCCGCCGGCCTGCTCATCCCCGGCACGCGCGAGCCCGTCGCCCGCCGCGACCTCACCGACCGCATGGTCTCCCATCACCTCGCGCGCGTGCGCGAGCTGCTCGAGGTCGCCGCCACCCTGCCCGCCGAGGCGCTCGAGCGGCCGCTGCGCCCCGGCTTCGAGGCCACCTGGTTCGAGGGCGAGGAGGCGAGCGCCGCGGTGATGGCGGAGCGGCTCGTCTTCACGATCGAGGTCTGGAACGCGGCGATGACCGGCGATCCGGTGCCCGAGGAGCGAGGGGACCTGCTCCCGCGCTTCGACCGCGCCGCCCGCGACTTCTCGCGCGTGGCCCGCGCGATCCGCGACCGCGGCGCCTGGGACGACGCCTTCGTCGACGCGCTCTGCGAGCCGCCGCAGTCGTTCACCTACGGCGGCGTCGTCTCCCACGTCCTCAGCTACGGAGCCGTCCGCCGCGAGATGCTGGCCTCCGTGCTCACCGAGTTGGGCGCGGCCCCGCCACCGGGCGACCCGATCCTCTGGGAGGCCGGCCGATGAGTTCGCGGCGCTGACGCGGTCGTAGTCACCGACTCAGAGACACGGGAGGGCATCAATGCTGCTCGAAGGCAGGAACGCGGTGGCCGCACCCAGGAGACGCTCGACGCCGTCGCCGAGGACATCCGCTCGCGCGGCGGCGTGGCCGAGACGGCCGTGCTCGATGCGCTCGACGAGGAGGCGGTGGACGCCCACGCCGACGCCATGCCGGGTCGGCGCGCAGGAGTACCTGCGCCGCAACCTCGCCGCCGAGCTCGGGTCGTACGGCATCCGCGTGCTCACGATCCAGACCGGCGGCGTCCCGGACTCGATCCCGGACGAGTTCGCCGGCAAGGGCGAGATCGCCCGCTCGATCGTGGCGCCGACGCTGCTCGGCCGCGCGGCCTCGCTCGAGGACATCGGCAACGCGGCCGCCTTCGCCGCCTCCGACTGGGCGCGCACGATGACGGGCTCGGCGCTCAACATCACCTGCGGCACCGAGATCGGCTGAACCTGCCCCGGACAGCGGCGTCACGGCGCTGCTGTTCAGCAGCGATCCCGGCGTCGCCTCGGTGCCGCCGAGCGTCGTGATCCCGCCCGGCGCGACGAGTGCCGACTTCACGATCTCGACCAACGCGGCCGCGCCGCCGACCATCGTCCAGATCATGGCCGCGGTCCAGAACGTCCCGCGCACCGCGAACCTCTCGGTCAACGCGGCGACCCCGGGCGGCCCGTCGCTGGCCGCCGTGTCCGTGACGCCATCCAGTCTCACCGGCGGCAGCGCGGCGACCGGCACCGTGTCGTTCACCGGCGCGACCAACGGCGCCGTCGTACAGCTCTCGAGCAGCAACCCGGCCGTCGTCCAGGTGCCGGCCGAGACCGTCGTCAACGGCGGCGCGGCGACCGGCGCCTTCCCGGTGTCCACCTCGCCGGTGAGCGCCACGACGAGCGTGACCATCACCGCGCGCTGGTTCGGCATCACGCGCACGACCCCGATCACGGTGGTTCCCGGAGCGCCCGCGCCCGCCGACGTGGTGCGGATCACGCGGGCGAGCTGGGACCGCGGCCGCCTGAGGATCGAGGCCACCAGCACCAACCGGAACGCGATCCTGTCCGTCCACTCGCGCTCGGGCTCCTTCATGTTCACGCTCACCAACCGCGGAGGCGGCCGCTACTCGGACGAGCGCGGCTGGGTCACCAACCCGCAGCAGATCCAGGTCCGCAGCAACTTCGGCGGCAGCGCGACGGCGAACCTGACGCGCTGACGTATCACGGGGGGCGGCGCGCGCCTCCTACGAGCATGTTCCCCCACCGCATGACCCGCACCGGCGCCATCGCCCTGGCGATCGCCGCCGCCGCGGCGCCGGCCGCCGTCGCGAAGCCGATGGACGCCTCCGCGGACTACAAGCTGCCGCACGGCTTCCAGACGGCCGACCCCAGCGACGCGAGCCCGGCCCCGTCGCAGGACTTCCGCACCCCGGACACCAAGGACTACGCCGAGGGCCGCGGGACCTACAACGCTCCCGAGGTCATCGTCGTCAAGCAGCCGGTCGTGCAGCCGTCCGCCGACGGCATGGACTGGGCCGACATCGGCCTCGGCGCCGGCAGCGTGATGGGCCTCAGCCTGATCGCGCTCGGCGGCGGCGTGCTGATCGTGCGCCGTCGCGGCGCCCATCCGGTCGCCGGCTGAACGAGCTCAGGTCGCCGCCACGGGCTGATCGCCCGTGGCGGCCGCCTGCTCGATCCCGTGCTCGACCGCCTCGATCAGCTGCGGTCGCAGCTCGGCGGCCGGGATGATGCGGTCGACGGAGCCGACCTCGACGGCGCGGCCGACGCTGTGGATGGAGTCGAACTCGGCGGCCAGCTCGCCCAGCTTCTCGGACCGGACCTCGGCGTAGAGGGCCTCGTCGGCGCCGTCGTCGATCCGCTCGTCCTCGCGCGTGCGGTTGTCGACCTCGCGCGCGAAGACGACCGCCGCGGCCGGCGCGCCGCCGATCACCGAGGCGTGCGAGCCCTCCAGCGCGAGCGTCACCAGCGACGGGTTCAGCCGTCGCGAGAAGACCACGAAGGCGCCGCCGTGGAAGCGCGAGATCACGGTGAAGACGATCGGGCCGTCGAAGTTCACGATCGCGCGGCCGATCTCGGCGCCGTACTCGAGCTGCAGGCGGCGCATCGACTCCGGTGAGCCGTCGAAGCCGGCGAGGTTGGCGAGGATGACCAGCGGGCGCCGGCCGGAGGCCGCGTTGATCGCCCGCGCGACCTTCTTGGAGGCCTGCGGGAACAGCGTGCCGGAGGTCCACTGCTCGGGCCCGTCGGCCGGGACCGAGCCGAAGCGCGCCAGCGGCCGCGACTCGATGCCGATCATCGCCACCGGCCGGCCGCCGAGATGGGCGTCCCACACCACCGCGACCTCGGCCTCGTGCATCGCGGCCCAGCGCTCGAGCGGGACGCGGTCGGCGTCGGCCACCGCGCGCATCACCGAGCGGATGTCGAAGGCCTTCTTGCGCCCGGGATTTGTCTCCTCGGCGAAGACGTCGCCGACCGTCGCCAGGTCCGAGTCCGGCGCGTCGTGCCGCGCCGAGCGAATGTCGCGGTCGATCGGGTCGCGGCTCTTGGCGCGGCGCGGGAAGCGCTCGCCGGGCGCCACGTAGGTGTGCTCGTAGTAGCGCAGCAGCAGCTCGCAGGCTCCGGCCAGGTCGCGCGCCCAGTACTGCGCCTGGCCGTTGGGGCCCATGATCCGCTCGTAGCCGCCGATGCCGAAGTTGTCCTCGGCCGAGATGCCGCCCGAGTAGTCGAGCGCCTGCTTGCCGGTCAGCACCATCGTGCTCTCCGGCGTCATCACGAGGATGCCGCGCGTGTGCATGAGCATCGTCGCCTCGGCGTTGAAGTACGGCTGCGCGCCGACGTTGATGCCGCTGACGATCACGTTGATCTCGCCGCCCGCCTGCGTGAAGTGCACGATCCGGCGCAGGGCCGCCGCGACCCAGTCCATGTTCTCGGTGCCGGAGTCCATGGCGATCTTGGCGCCCGAGGAGACGGCGAACCACTCGACCGGCACGTCGAGCTCCTCGGCCAGGTCGAGCGCGGCGATGATGCGCCGGCACTCGGGCTCGGCCAGCGAGCCGAGCGAGCGCGTCGGGTCGCCGAGCAGGATCACCCGCAGCATGCCCTCGGGGTGCTCCCGCGTGCGGTTGCGGATCAGGCCGACGACGATGCTGGCGCGGTTGGTGGCCGGCGGCCGGTCGACCGGCATGAGGTCGCCCTCGTCGTCGAAGTCGTGCTCGACGAACCCGTCGGGGTCGAGGAGCTTGACGATCTCGGCGGGGTGCAGCGTGCCGCGGCGACGCGCCGAGATGATGCGCTGGGCACCCTCGTCGAGCGGCTGCAGGGGCTGCGTGGGCGGGTCGGTGACCTCGACGGTCACGCCACGGCCGGCCGGGTTGAAGAGCCGCAGCACGCGCTCGCGCTCGAAGCCGTGCTCCATCACGCGCCCGCGCACCATCACGAGCTCGATGCCGAGCTCGGCCGTGATGCGCGTGAAGCGCTCGATGATCGCGCCCGCGTCCTCGGGCCCGAAGTCCATCAGCGGCCACACGTAGAGCAGCAGGCGGTTCCACAGCAGGCGCTCGCGCGGGCGGCGGCCCGACTGCACGGAGCGCATCGACTCGAAGGCCTGACGGACCGTGCGCTCGAGCTGCGGGATCGCCGTGATCGCGCCGGACTCGTCGCGCACCGGCGACAGGTCGCGCACCTCGGCCAGGGCGACGAGCCGCTCGTCGCGGGGGTTCTCGCGCGCCGATGCCCGGAACAGGTGCACCTCGGGCGCGGAGGGCAGCCGCTCGAGCTCGAAGTTCGAGAGCCGCCAGAAGTCCATCCGCGCGGCCATCATCGGGTGCATGCCGCGCAGGTCGGTGTACTCGTGCCAGTGGCCGTCGCCGCGGAAGAAGGTGACGACGTCGACCTCCTCGGACGGCGTGATGACGAACGCCGCGCGCACGACGTTGCCGGGAAGATCCGCCTGCTCGAGCAGCGCTGCGAGATCCTCGCCGTCACGCACGTAGAGGTCGGCGAGCACGCGCTCGTCGGCGGGCACCTCGCGTGCCTCCTCGGCCAGGGCGCGGAGCGCGGTCGCGAGGTCCTCGCGATCGCCGAGCGTGGTCGCCACGTGGTGGCGGACGCCCTCGTGCATGTACGTGGCGTAGACGAACGGCACGTGGCCGAGCAGGCGCTGCTCGACCGTCTCGAGCTCGCGGATCCGGTAATAGCGGCGCGTCATCGCCTCCATCAGCGCGCCGGCGTCGCCGACATGGCGGCCGATCAGCGGCGCCAGCGGCTGCGGGCACGAGACGAGCGCCGCCATGCGCTCCTCGCCGTCCGGGGCGTCGTGCGCCAGCGCCTCGAGGTGGCTCTCCATCGCCGCGTACGTCTCCTGGCGCCCCTCCTCCACGAGCGGCTCGTCGCAGCGGCGCCAGCGCAGCTCGCGCACGAGCTCGGCCAGCGCCGGCTCGCGCGAGCCGAGCGCGCCCTCGAGCCGGTCGAGCACGCCTCGCAGCTCGTCGTCGCCGGGCTCGTCGAGCTCGAGCCGGCGGGCGAGGATGGCGCGCACCGCGGCGCGGGCCGTGTCGGCGCGCTGCTGGGAGAGGAACAGGCGGAAGGCCGCCTCCTCCAGGGCGGACGTGCGCTCCAGGCCGCTGATGCCGTAGTGCGCGAGGGCGCGCTCGAGCGCCGCCTCGAACCGCTCGGGGAGGCCCTCGGCGGCCGCGTCGAGCGAGCGCAGGAAGGCGTGCAGGTACTCCTGCGGGCTGCGCAGCATCTCCTCGGAGTCGCCCGCGGCGTGCGGACGGCCGAGCGCCCGGACGTCCGCGTAGACCTCGAGCAGCCGCCGCTCGCCCTCGGCGTCGGCAGGGGCGGCGAGCACGTCGACGCCCGTCACGTCGTAGCCGAGCACCAGCCACTTGAGCCGCTCCAGCTCGCTGGTGTCCGCCTCGGCGGGCTCGAACGTGATGCGCTCGCCCTCCTCCTGCGGGGCGTCGTCGAGCGGCTCGATCTGGAGCAGCGGCCGCCCGGCCGCGACGTGCACGTTGCTGCCGACGAGCACCTCGCGCACGCGGCCGTGGACGGGCGCGGTCAGCGAGGTCTCCATCTTCATGCTCTCGGTGACGGCCACGACGTCGCCGGCCTGGACCTCGTCGCCCGCGGACACGGGGATCGACACCACGACACCGGGCGCGTGGCTGCGCACCAGGCCGCCCTCGTCGCGCGAGACGCGGTGCGGCACGCCGTTGACCTCGACGAGCAGGTCGGTGTCCTGCACCGCGGTCAGCGTCCGGTAGGAGCGCCCGCCGAAGCTGAGCCGGCGCTCGTGCTCGGTGAGCTGCTCGACGCCGGCCTCGATCGTGGCGCCGTCGACCTCGATGCGGTAGCGGTGGGGGCCGGTCTCCCAGACCGCGAAGCGGTAGCTGGCGCCGCGGTAGAGCAGGTCGAGCGTGTGCCCGACATCCGCCTCCGCCTGCGGGCGGCCGCGGCGGGCGAGCGCGTAGAAGTGGGCGCGGTCGGCGGCCGTCTCCTCGTCGCACAGGGCGATCGCCGCCTGCACGAGCGCCGCGTCGGCGTGGCGCACGGGCTCGACGTCGCCCTGCGCCTGCAGGCGGTCGAGCCAGCCGGTGTCGACCTCGCCGGCGCGCAGCTCGGGCCGGCCCAGCAGCTCGAGCAGGAAGCCCTGGTTGGTCGTGCCCTCGTCGATCACCACCATCGTGTCGGCCACCGCGCGGCGCAGGCGCGCGATCGCCTGCTCGCGCGTGGCGCCGTGGGCGATGATCTTGGCCAGCATCGAGTCGAAGTCCGCGGGCACGGTGTCGCCCTCGGCGAAGCCGGTGTCGACGCGGATGCCGGGGCCGGTCGGCAGTCGCAGCAGGCTGATCCGGCCGGGGGCGGAGAGAAGCCGCGCGCCGGGTCCTCGGCGTTCAGGCGCACCTCGATCGCATGGCCCCTCGGCGGCGGCGGATCGCCCTCGAGGCGGCCGCCGGCGGCGACGTGCAGCTGGAGCGCGACGAGGTCGGCGCCGGTCACGACCTCGGTCACGGGGTGCTCGACCTGCAGCCGGGCGTTGACCTCCATGAACGAGAACTGCTTCGACTCGGGCTCGTAGAGGAACTCGACGGTGGCGGCGCCGCGGTAGCCGACCTCGCGGGCGAGCTCGGCCGCCGACTCCGCCAGCTCGCGCGACTGCTCGTCGCTGAGCACCGGGCTGGCCGACTCCTCCACGACCTTCTGGTGGCGCCGCTGGTAGGAGCAGTCGCGCACGCCGAGCGCCCAGACGGTGCCCTGCCCGTCGGCCAGCAGCTGGACCTCGACGTGGCGCGCCGACTCGACCAGGCGCTCCATCAGCACCGAGTCGTCGCCGAAGGCCTGGCCGGCCTCGGAGCGGGCGCGCTCGTAGGCGTTGGCGACCTCGTCCTCCTTCTCCACGCGCCGCATGCCGCGGCCGCCGCCGCCCGCGGCCGCCTTGATCATCAGCGGGAAGCCGAGCTCGGAGGCGATCCGCTGGGCGTCCTCGACGCTGTCGACCGACCCGCCGCTCCACGGCGCCACCGGCACGCCGGCCTGCTCGGCGAGCTTCTTGGCCTCGATCTTGTCGCCGAGCTTGCGCATCACCTCGGCGTCCGGGCCCGCGAAGACGATGCCGAGCCGGTCGCAGAGCTCGGAGAAGGCCGGGTGCTCGGCGACGAAGCCCCAGCCGACCCAGGCGGAGTCGGCCTTCGTCTCGGTCAGCGCGCGCTCGAGCGCCTCGTAGTCGAGATAGGCGGAGGCGGGGCCGATGCAGTACCGCTCGTCGGCCTGACGCACGAACAGCGCATGACGCTCGCTCTCGCTGAAGAGCGCGATCACCCGGATCGGCTCCTCGCGCGAGTCGTTCAGCTCGCGGACGGCATGGATGGCGCGCATCGCCGCCTCACCGCGATTGACGATCGCCAGGCGCGTGATGGAGGTCACGCGACCTTTGTGTGACCGACTTCACGCTCGCCTTCAAGCGTTGAGGCGACCGAACCCGCCATCTGTGGGGGTGTAGCGTTGGATCGACCCGTTGGCGGAACGAGGAGCGCGGCCATGGCCCCTGAGGGTTTCACCGATCTCTCGAAGGGGTCCTGGGTCGATGCGCTCAAGCGCACTGGCGAGTTGCGTGAGACGGAGAAGCTGGAGGACGAGTAGGCACCTCGACCGGCTGGACGGTCGCCACGACGTCGAGCGACTCGAGGATGTTGCGCAGGTTGACGATGAGGGCGCCGTAGACGGGCCACAGCTCCCCGTCCGGGTCGAGGTGGTCGACGAGCTCGTCGAGCGCGGAGCGCGTGGCGGCCAGCCGTTCGGCGTCGGCGCCGCTGACCGCCTCGCCGGTCCGGCGGAGCAGATCCAGCCAGCCGTCGCGGAACGCGGGATCCCAGTCGCCGGGCTCGACGCGGGCGAGCGCGACGGTGCGGGCCATGCTGCGCGTCTCGGCGACCGCCTGTCCGAGGCGGTGGAGGACGCCGGCGAAGTCCTTGGTCGCGCGCATCCGCCTGCGCTTCGCGGGACGCGGGTTCAGCCGCCCGCTCTCGCGCGCCTGGCCGAGCACGCGCCGGCCCTCGTCGATGTCCTCGTCGAGCTTCTCCGTCCGCTCGATCCACTCGTCGGTCGCCGGCCTGCCGGCGCGTAGCCCGCCGGCGATCTCGCACAGCAGGTCCCCGATGCGGTCGTCGATGACGTCGATCTGATGGGCGGCGCCGCGGTCGCGCAGGGGCGGCCACACGAGCAGGTTGACGAGCAGGCCGACCGCGACGCCGATCCCGACGTCGAGCAGTCGCGCGGCCAGCATCCCGCCGTCGTCGGCGTAGCCGGTGGTGAGCACGACGATCGCGGTCGCGGCGCCCGTGGTCGCCTCGGAGCGCAGGCCGCGCACCGAGCCGGCGGCCAGCCCGACCAGCACGGCCAGGCCGAGCGACACGGCGGTGACGCCGAGGAAGTGCCCGGCCGCGAAGGCCACGAGGACGCCGACGACCGTCGCCGCCACCTGCTGCACGCCGCTGCGGAGCGTCCCGAAGACCGTCGCGTGGACGGTCAGCAGCGCGGCCCACGGCGCGAGGAACGGCTGGGCGATGTCGAAGAGCGTGTGCGCCAGCACCCAGGCGAGGGCGGCGGCGAGCGCCGTCTTGGCGATCTGGAGCGTGTTCGTCCAGAAGACCGGATCGCGTAGCCGTTCGGGCATCAAGTCATGCGTCTACCCGGATCGCGCCCGCCTTGCCGTCTTCGACCACGAAGGTCGCGATCGTGGACGCCGGCGCGTGCTCCTGCATGGCGTCCACGACGACGTGCTCGCTCGTCCAGCTCTCCGGCGTCACCTCGACGCGCACGTAGCCGCGCTGGTTGGTCTGGAACAGGCGGTGCGGGTTCTGCGCATCGCCGCCGAACGTCGTCGTGACCTTCGGCCATTCGCTGTCGGTCGAGGTGATCGACGTGCCCATGAACTCGGTCGCCACCGGCGCGGCGTCGAAGTTCTCGAAGTCGGGCGGCACGTTCCGCACGGAGTGCACGTGGGCGTCGCCTGTGATCACGATCGGGTTGTTCGGCTGGTGCTCGGCGATCGCGTCGAGGACGCGCTGACGATCGGCCACGTAGCCGTCCCAGTTGTCGTTGCCGAAGCCGCGGCGGGCGACGTTCGCGTCCTGGTCGAGCGGCGCGAACCGCACCTGGTTGGCGAGCACGTTCCAGCGTGCGGTCGAGCCGGTCAGCCCGTCGATCAGCCACGTCCGCTGCTCCTGGCCGAGGATCGTCCGCGCGGGGTTGACGGCCTCCGGGCAGTAGCCGCTCGGCAGCCGCTGCGCGACGGTGCATGAGACCTGGTCGTCGCGGTGCTGGCGCGTGTCGAGCACATGGAAGAGCGCGAGATCGCCCCACGACGAGCTTCGGTAGACGGGCATGTCCTGGCCGACCGGCTTGCGCGAGCGCGGCAGCGGGCTGTGCTCCCAGTAGGCCAGGTAGGCGGCGGCGCGGCGCTGGGCAACGGTCTCCAGCGGCTGGTCGGGATCGAGGTCGAGGTCGGCGTAGTTGTTCGCGAACTCGTGGTCGTCCCAGGTCATCAGCCACGGGACGGCGGCGTGCGCGGCCTGGAGCGCCGGGTCGGTCTTGTACTGGGCGTGCCGGGTGCGGTAGTCCGCGAGCGTCATCAGCGTGCCCGCCGGCGCGTGCGCGCGCGGCCCGTCGAGCTGGCCCGGCCCCTCGTAGATGTAGTCGCCGAGGTGCACGACGAGCTCGAGGTCCTCTCCGGCGAGGTCCTCGAGGGCGGGGAAGTAGCCGTGCGTGTAGTTCTGGCACGAGACGTAGGCGAAGCGCAGGCTGTCAGGGACGGAGCCGTATTCCGGCGCGGTCCGCAGGCGGCCGACCGAGCTGATGTGGCGCTTGGACTCGAAGCGGTACCAGTAGTCGCGCTCCGGCCTGAGGCCGGTGACCTCGGCGTGCACGGTGTGCGCCTCCTCGGGCCCGACGCGCGTGTGGCCGCGGTGGACGATGCGCCGGAAGCGCGGATCGGCGGCGACCTCGAAGCGGACGCGGTACGTCGCGTCGCCCAGCCCGCCGCCGTTGAGCGGGTCGGGCGCCAGCCGGGTCCACAGGACGGCTCCGTTCGGCGTCGGGTCGCCCGAGGCGACGCCGAGCTTGAAGGGGTAGTCGGCGAATCTCGGGCCGGCGCTCGCGCTCGGAATCGTGCTGCCGTAGAGGACGACGGCCGCGGCGCCTCCCGTGCGCAGCAGGGTCCGCCGGCTGATGCGTGTGTCCCAGTTGCCGTTCATGGCCGCAGCGTCCCGCCGTCCCGCCGGCGCGGCATCCCACAAGGGGGTGAGCGTAGTCCCTCCTAGTTCGAGGCCGCGCGCTTGACCAGCGCGTCGACCGCGTCGACGGCGTGGGTGACGCGCTCGCAGATCTCGACACCGGGCACCGCGCGCAGGCGCGACGTCAGGCTGCGGCCGCCGAGCACGAAGCTCGCGCCGGGCCAGGATCGCTGGACCTCGTGCATCGCGACGAGCACCTGGTCGCCGCCGCCGGGCATCGTCGAGCTCATGCAGATCACGTGCGGCCGGTGTCGGCTCGCCGAGGCGGCCAGCGCGGGAGGCGGAACGTCGGCGCCGAGCATGACGACGTCGTAGCCCGCGTCGCGCAGGAGGTCTCCCGTCATGCGCAGCGCCACGACGTGCAACTCGGCGGTGGGCGCGGCGAGCAGCACCCGGTGCTCGGGCCGGGCCTGCGAGACGCGCCGGGCCTCGCGCGAGAGCGCCAGCACGCGGAGCGAGATCTCGGTGGCCAGGTGCTCGTCGGCGATCGTGATCTCGCCTCGCTCCCAGAGGTCGCCGACGAGCCAGAGCGCGGGGGCGATGATCTCGTCGTCGATGGCCGGCATGCCGAGGCCCGCGTCCAGGGCGTCGCGGATGGCGAGCTCGGCCGCTACCTCGTCGCCGGCCAGCAGCGCCGCGGCGTACGCGCGCCCGAACTCGGCGAGCTTCGCCTCCGAGTCGTTCTCACCGGGATGACCCATTCCGCAGCAGGTTCCCGCGGCCGGTCGGCCACTGCAAGTTCTTCGCGTTCGAGCGGGGGACGCGGTAGACGTCGATCCCGTGGTCGAAGGTGGTGACCACGATCTCGAGCCGTCCGTCGCCGTCGAGGTCTCCGATCGACGGCGCCGCCGGGATGCCGATCCCGTTGCCGTTGGTCCCCTGGTCGCGCAGGCGGATGTCGTGCAGCTTCTTCCCTCGCGCGGAGAGGACGACGAGCCGGCCGGAGCGCGGGGCCAGGCCGTAGACGCCGAACACCAGCTCAGGGCGCCCGTCGCGCGTGAGATCGGCGGCCACGACCTCCGAGGCGAACGTCTTCGGCCTGCCGCGGGCATAGTCGAAGCGCCAAAGGCGCCGGCCGCCCGGGCCGACCGCGTAGACGGCCCCGTCCGGCACCGAGGCGACGATCTCGGGCCGCCGGCTGCCGCGCAGGTTCACGATCGTGGGGGCCGGGATCCCGCTCGGCGGATACCAGTCGCCGTCGGGGCGGACGGCCGGCTTGCGCGTCAGCGGCAGCCGCCGGAACCCCTTGTGCCGGCGCGCGCCCGGCGTCGAGCACCATGAAGGCATAGGCCTGGGTCACGTAGGGCACGTGCTTCTCGACGTTCGGCAGGCCGATCACCTCGTTGCGGCCGTCGCGGTCGAGGTCGGCGATCGAGGGTGGTGAAGCCGTCCACTGCAACCATGCCTGCCGGCTCGGATGCGGCCACTCGCCGGCGCGCCGGTGATAGTGGTCGCGCTCGACCTTCGGGCTCAGCCAGCGGATGAACTGTCCCCAGCCCAGCCGCCGACCGTCGCGCTGCGCGAACCACGACGACGCGAGCACCGACGTGCCGTCGTGGTTGAACAGGTTGATCTGGTGGTTGTCGAAGGTGACGACGACCTCGAGCTGCGGGTCGCCGTCGACCTGTCCGATGGCGACGTTCTCGCCATATGCGCCGTAGCCGTGGTTCCCGATGCCGTTGAAGTCCGCGTCCGAGGCGTTGTACCGGGGCCATCCGGGGGCGACGTTGCCGGCCGCGTCGAAGACGAAGACCTGCGCGCCGTTCCGCGACGTGTTCGTGGTGGTCGCCACCACCTCGATCCGGCCGTCGCGATCGAGGTCGCCGGCCGCCAGCCCGCGGGTCTCGGGGCACTGCCCGCCGCTGCACGTCGATGCGCGCCATCTGACGCGCATCGAGCTGTCGTACGCCGCCACCGTGCCCTCGTTGCCGCCGACCACGATCTCCTTGGCGCCGTCGCCGTCGAGGTCGGCGACCACGCCGGGCGCGTAGACGCGCCCTTCGGTCGCCGTGCCCTTGCCCAGCAGGCGCCCGCGGTGGTCGTAGACGAACGTGCTGTAGAAGGGCGCGACGATCTCCAGCTTGCGGTCGCCGACGAGGTCGACGAGCGCCGGCGACGCGAACCATCCGGTCTCGCCGGTGTCGATGTTGCGCACGAAGCGCGGCGCCGCGCCGGAGGCGGTGTCGGCCCACACGAGCGCGGCGACGAGCAGGATCAGCGCCACCCGCATGCCGACAACGTAGAGAATCGCTGACGTGAGCGAGCTGGTGAAGCGGACGGCGACGTGGATGGCCCGCGCGGTCCGCGAGGGCGAGGTCAGCGCGGTCGAGCTTCTCGATGCCCATGCCGAGCGCATGGATCGGTGCAACGGCGAGATCAACGCGATCGTCCTCCCGCGCCTCGAGGCCGCGCGGGCGGAGGCGGAGGCCGCCGACGCCGCGCGCTCGCGCGGCGAGCCGCTCGGTCCCCTGCACGGCGTCCCCTTCACGGTCAAGGAGGTGCTCGACGTCGCGGGCATGCCGACCACGAACGGCTCGCTGCTGCTCGCGGACCGCGTCGCGCGCGAGGACTCCGAGCTCGTCCGCCGCGTCCGCGACGCCGGCGCGATCCTGCTCGGCAAGACCAACCTGTCCGAGTTCAGCGGGTTCTGGGATTCGGTCAACCTCGTCTACGGCAAGACGGTGAACCCGCACGACCACACGCGGAGCGCCGGGGGATCGTCGGGCGGCGAGGCGGCGGCGCTCGCCGCGGCGATGTCACCGCTCGGGATCGGTTCCGACCTCACGGGCTCGATCCGCGCGCCCGCGCACTGGAACGGCGTCTTCGGCCTGCGCTGCAGCCGCGACGCGCTGCCGTTCGCGCCGCAGCCTCCGCTGCCCGCCACGCCCGGGATCCAGATGTTCGGCACTTATGGCCCGATGGCGCGCTCGGCGGCCGATCTCGGCCTGCTGCTCTCCGTGCTCGCCGAGCCTCGTGCCGCCGCGCAGCCCGTCGGCCGCATCGCGGTCTACGAGGAGGACGGGCTGCAGCCGGTCAGCCGCTCCTGCCGGGAGGCGGTACGCCGCGCCGCCGCGGCGCTCTCGGACCTCGGCTTCGAGGTGGTGCAGGACCAGCCGCCGCGGCCCGCCGACCTGCGCGCGGCCTTCGACCTGATCCTCGGGCACGAGCTCGTGCCGGCGCTGACGCAGGCCACGGCGGGCCGGCACGCCGAGCTGATGCCGTACACCGTCGAGATGGCCGAGGCGACCCGCGGTTTCACGCCGTCGTTCGACGCCTACTTCGCCGCCTTCGGGCGCATCGCGGAGATCGACGCCGAGGCGACTCGCTGGTTCGCGCGCTGTCCGGTCGCGCTGTGCCCCGTCGCGCCCGACGTGGCGCCGCCCGTCGGCGTGTTCGCGTTCCCGCCGGTCGACGGCGAGCCGCCCAGGCCGGGCGGCAAGCTCTCGCTCTGCGCCTACGCCAGCGCGCTCGGGCTGCCCGCGCTCGCGCTGCCGGTCCTGCGCTCGGACGCCGGACTGCCCGTCGGAGTCCAGCTCGTGGCTCGCCGCGGGCAGGAGCTGACGCTGCTCGCGATCGCCGAGCGGCTCGAGCGGGCGCTCGGCGGCTGGATCGACCCCGATGACCGTGGGGCGACCTCAACGGCGACCGCTTGACCGCGGCTCACCGATCCACAAGGATCGACCGGCGTACTACCGAGGGGGAACGGGGATGAAGGGCTCGCTTGCACTGCTGGTGCTCGCCGGTGCGATGTTGCTTCCGCCGGCGGCGTTGGCCGACGTCTGGGAGCCCGTGTCCGGAACTCCGCCGACCTCGCTCGGCGGCGGGACGACCGCCGATATCCGTCCCGACGCCTTCCGCGCGTACACGCTCGACGACGACCCCGTGGCCGCCGCGCCGGCGGCGCGCTCGCTGCGCGCGTCGACGATCCTCACGCTGCCCGCGCCGGACGGCTCGATGCAGCGCTTCGAGGTCACCGAGTCGCCGATCATGGAGCCCGGGCTGGCAGCCCGGCACCCCGAGATCAAGACCTACTCCGGCCGCGGCATCGAGGACCCGGCGGCGACGATCCGCGCCGACCAGACGCCGCTCGGCTTCCACGCCTCCGTCCGCGCGCCCGGCGGCGCCTGGTACGTCGATCCCTACTACCGCCTAGACGACAGCGTCTACATCACCTACTACGGGCGCGACGTCAGCCACGACCCGCACGGCGGGTTCGTCGAGCAGGAGCTCGACGAGGACACCGACCCGCTCGCGCTGGCGGCCGTCCCCCAGGGTCCGGAGGTCATACGGCGGACCTATCGGCTCGCGCTCCTCACCGATCCCGGCTACTCGGGGTACTTCGGCGGCCCGCAGAACGTCACGGCCGCGAAGGTGACGCTGATGAACCGCGTCAACCAGGTCTACGAGGACGAGACAGCGATCCGGCTCGTCCTGATCGCCGACAACGACAAGCTCAACCTGAACACGCCGGAGCAGATGACCGGGCCGAACGGGCCCTGCGGCGCGGCTCCCTGCTACGTCACGCCGCCCGGGTGCACCGGCGGCACGCTGAACCGCACGCGGATCGTCATCGGCCAGATCATCGGCGCGAGCAACTACGACATCGGCCACATCGCGCTCGGCACCCCGGGCGGCGGCGTCGCCAGCCTCGGCGTCGTGGGCGGCAACAGCAAGGCGCAGGGCTGCACCGGGCTCGCCACCCCGGTCGGGGACGTGTTCGCCGTCGACTACGTGGCGCACGAGATGGGCCACCAGTTCGGCGGGCCCCACACCTTCAACGGCACGCAGCGCAACTGCTCGGGCGGCAACCGCAGCGCCGGCAGCTCGGTCGAGCCCGGCAGCGGCTCGTCGATCATGGCCTACGCCGGGATCTGCGACCAGGACAACCTGCAGCCGCACAGCGACCCGTACTGGTCGCAGCGCAGCTTCGACAACATCACCGCCTATGTGACCTCGGACCAGCCCGCGATCAACGAGGTCCAGACCGCCTCGCTGCGCGACTTCGACGGCACCGACTCGTTCCGGCTCCGCTTCGGCGGGAACGACTCGGCCCCGATCGTCCGCGGGACCAACTACACGACCGCGGGCATCCAGCTGGCCCTCCAGGGGGCGAGCGAGGTGCAGACCTTCGCGCGTGGCGCCGGTCCGTTCACGCTCGGCTACCTGGGCGCCGAGACGGTGCCGATCGTCCCCGGCCAGAACGACACGGCGCTCGGGATCCAGAACGCGCTGGCGGGCGGCAACGAGCAGCAGGCGGTGGCGCTCACCGGCTTCAACCAGGCGACCCAGTCGTTCCAGGTGCAGATCGGCGGCGCCACCTCGGCGGTGCTCGGCGCCGGCGGGCTCGCGGTCAGCAACGCGAACGTCGCCGCGGCGATCAACGCCATCCCCGGCTTCGCCGGCACGGTGACCTCCACCGGCGCGGGCAACACCGGCTTCACGCTCACCTTCGGCGGCGCGTCGGCGGGGGTCGACCTGCCGCCGGTCGAGATCGTCAACTGCACGTGCACGGCGAGCGTCCGCCAGAACGCCCACGGCGGGCAGCCGCTGCCGACGTGGCCTGCGGGCGGGACCGCGGCGGTGAGCGGGCTCACCGCCACCGGGTTCACGCTCACGTTCAGCGGCGGGCACCAGGGCACCGACGTCGCGCCGCTCACGATCAGCGACGGCGCGGTGGACGAGACGGTCAAGGGCACGGCCGGGGCGCTCCCGGCCGGCGTCACGGCCACGGTCGCCGCCTGGGGCGGCGCGGGCGCCCTGAACGACACCGGGTTCCAGGTCACCTTCGGGTCCGGCCTCGCGAACACGGACGCCGGCTCGCTCGAGCTCGTCGCCTTCGACGGCGCGACCGGCTTCGTCGGCGAGACGGCGCGCGGCGGGCCGGTCGACAACAAGGGCCGCGTCATCGAGGCGACGGGCAACCACGCCCCGGTGGTCGAGACCGCGGCCGGCTACACGATCCCGATCCGCACGCCGTTCGCGCTGACCGGCAGCGCCACCGACTTCGACGGCGACACGCTCACCTACATGTGGGAGCAGAACGACCGTGGCGGCGCCGCGGGCACGGCCCTGGTGAACAACGTCAAGGCGAACGGCCCGCTGTTCCGCCAGTTCGGGACCGCCGCGAACGTCAGCCCGGAGGGCACGCTGGAGTCGCCGTCGCCGGGCCTCAACGGGGTCGACACGAACCCGACCCGCGAGTTCCCGGACATGTCGCAGATCCTGGCCAACAACACCAACGCCGTCAGCGGCACGTGCCCGCCGGGCCCGCCGCCGCCGACCGCGCTCCCGCCCGAGGTCCGCGAGTGCTTCTCGGAGTTCCTGCCGACCGCCGACTGGACCGGGTTCCTCAGCGACCGGACGATGAACTTCCGCCTCACCGCCCGCGACGGCTTCCCGGGCGCGGGCGGCATCGGCTCGGCGAGCACCAGGCTCACGCTGGCCCCGGCGGCCGGGCCGTTCCTGGTCACCTCGCAGGCGGCGCCCGCCACCCTGCGCGCCGGGACGGTGCAGACGGTCACGTGGGACGTCGCCGGGACCGCCGCGGCGCCGGTCAACGCGAGCGAGGTGAAGATCAGCCTGCTGAGCGGCGAGGTCCTCGCCGCGGCGACGGCGAACGACGGCTCGGCCGAGGTGACGGTGCCGAACGTCGCCGACCAGCACGCCCGCATCAAGGTCGAGGCGGTCGGCAACGTGTTCTTCGACGTCTCGGACACCGACCTCGTCATCCAGGCCGCGCCCGAGGTCGTCGTCACCGACAAGACGGTCCAGTACAGCGACGCGGTCAGCGGCACCGTGGTCGAGGCGACCGACGCCGACAGCGCCGGCTCGGCCCTGACCGCCACCGCGACCGGGCTGCCCGCCGGCCTGTCGCTGGCCGACGGGACGACCTCCGAGCACTCACGGACCTGGACGCTCGCGGGCAACGTCACCGCCGCGCCCGGGACGTACACGGGCTCGGTCACCGTGACCGACGGCGACGGCGAGGCGATCACGAAGCCGCTGATCGTCACGGTGACGCCCGAGGACGCGGTGGTGACCTACCTCGGTGACACGCTGTCGTCGGGCAAGGTGCTGCTGCGCGCCCGGCTGAAGGACGCCGACGACGGCGCGCCGGGCGACATCGGCAAGGCCACGATCACGTTCCGCGAGGGCTCCAAGACGCTCTGCACCTCGCTGTCGTGCACGGTCACGCTGCCCAACGGGACGCACGCGATCACCGTCGAGGCCGGCGGCTACTACACCGGCTCCGCCCAGGCCACCGTCCGCGTCGCCAAGGCCACCAAGAAGGTCAACGCGATCGGCTTCCTGAGCCACCTGTCGACGATCTTCGCGATCGACAACAGGTACGCCGAGATCGTCTACGGCAAGGACGGCCGCGCGTACCGGATCTCGGCCGACGACGTCGAGTCGATCGGCTTCTCGAGCGACGGCAAGCGCGCCGAGGTGCGATTCAAGGCCGATCTCTGGGATCACACGAAGATCCTGAGGCCGGTCCGCGTCGGGCGGAACCTCACGCTCCAGGTCTCGCTGAGCGAGAGCGGCAAGGGCAGCATCGCCTTCTCGCTCTGGGACGGCGACACGCTCGTCCACGATCAGCCCGAGAGAACGCTGGCAGGAGGGTTCGTCACGATACGCTGAACGCCATGAGACGCCGCGTCGCGCCGGTCGACCGGGTCGGGGTGGACGAGCGCGCCGCCGTGCTCGGCAAGCGCTCGATCAAGTCCGAGTCACAGCAGCAGGCCATCCGGATGGCGGTCTCGATGGTCGATCTCACGACACTCGAGGGCCAGGACACGCCGGGCAAGGTCGCGCAGCTGGCGGCCAAGGCCGTCTGCCCGGCGCCCTCGCACCCGGAGATCCCCTCCGTGGCGGCGGTGTGCGTGTACCCGTCGCGCGTGGCGGACGCCAAGCGGGCGCTGAACGGCTCAGGCGTGGCGGTGGCCAGCGTGGCCACCGGCTTCCCGTCCGGCCTCACGAGCATGGAGCTCAAGCTGGAGGAGACGCGCGAGGCGGTGGCGGCGGGCGCCACCGAGATCGACATGGTGATCCCGCGCGACGCCTACCTGGCCGGCGACGACCAGCAGGTGGTGACCGAGGTCGAGCTGGTCAAGGAGGCGTGCGGGCCGGCGCACCTGAAGGTGATCGTCGAGGTCGACGAGCTCGGCGGCTACGACCACATCCGCCACGCCACCTGGCTCTCGATGGAGGGCGGCGCGGACTTCGTCAAGACCTCGACCGGCAAGATCGGCAAGGGCGCCACGCCGAGCGCCACGCTGGTGATGCTCGAGGCGGTGCGCGACTACGTGCACCGCACGGGGAAGATCGTCGGCTTCAAGGCGGCGGGCGGGGTGCGCACCAGCAAGCAGGCGATCCACCAGCTGATCCTGGTCAAGGAGACGCTGGGCGACGAGTGGCTGACGCCGGACCGCTTCCGCATCGGCGCCTCGTCGCTGCTCAACGACCTGCTCATGCAGTACGAGCACGGAGCCTCCGGCCGCTACCAGCGGCCCGAGGACTTCTCGAAGGAGTGAACGCATGACCGCCTCGCCCACGCGCGCCGCGCTGGCCTGGGAGTACTCGCCCGCCCCCGAGGCGACCGATCACATCCACCTCAAGGATCGCTACGGGCTGTTCATCGACGGCGACTGGCGGGAGACCGAGGCCTACGAGCCGACCATCAACCCGGCCACCGAGGAGCCGCTGACCGAGATCGCGCAGGCGTCCAAGGCCGACGTCGACGCCGCGGTGGCGGCCGCCCGCGAGGCGCTGCCGCGCTGGCAGCGGCTGCCCGCGCTCGAGCGCGGCAAGTACGTCTTCCGCATCGCGCGCCTGATCCAGGAGCGCGCCCGCGAGCTGGCGATCGTGGAGTCGCTCGACGGCGGCAAGCCGATCCGCGAGTCGCGCGACGTCGACATCCCGCTGGCCGCCGCGCACTTCTTCTACTACGCGGGCTGGGCCGACAAGCTGCGCTACGGGCTGGCCGGCCGCGACGCCGGCCCGATGGGCGTCGTCGGCCAGATCGTGCCGTGGAACTTCCCGCTGCTGATGGCGGCCTGGAAGCTCGCGCCGGCGCTCGCGTGCGGCAACACCGCCGTGCTCAAGCCGGCCGAGACGACGCCGCTGACCGCGCTGCTGCTGGCCGAGATCATCCAGGAGGCCGAGCTGCCCGCGGGCGTGGTGAACATCATCCCCGGCGACGGCTCGACCGGCGCGGCGCTGGTGCGCCACGAGGGGATCGACAAGATCGCGTTCACGGGCTCGACCGAGGTCGGCAAGGACATCTACGCGGCCACCGCGGGGCGCGACATCGGCCTCACGCTCGAGCTCGGCGGCAAGTCGGCCAACATCGTGTTCGACGACGCGGCGATCGACCAGGCGGTCGAGGGCATCGTCAACGGCATCTTCTTCAACCAGGGCCACGTCTGCTGCGCCGGCTCGCGGCTGCTGCTGCAGGAGAGCGTGGCCGAGGAGGTCGTCGAGAAGCTGTGGCGGCGGATGGGGCTGCTGCGCGTCGGCGACCCGCTCGACAAGAACACCGACGTCGGCGCCATCAACTCGGCCGCGCAGCTCGCGCGGATCGAGGCGCTGGTCGACGCCGGCGAGCGCGAGGGCGCGACGCGCCGCACGATCCAGTGCACGCTGCCCGAGCGCGGCTACTGGTTCCCGCCGACGCTCTTCACCGACGTCGCGCCCGTCAACCGGATCGCCGTCGAGGAGATCTTCGGGCCCGTCGTGTCGGTGATGACCTTCCGGACCCAGGCCGAGGCGATCGAGAAGGCCAACGCCACCGCCTACGGGCTCGCGGCCGGCATCTGGACCGACAAGGGCTCGCGCGCGCTGGCCGTGGCGCGCGGCCTGAAGGCCGGCACGATCTGGCAGAACACCTACAACCAGTTCGATCCGACGTCACCGTTCGGCGGCTACAAGGAGAGCGGCTTCGGCCGCGAGGGCGGCGCCGTCGGCCTGCGGCCCTACGTGAGGATCTCGTGAGCCGCCTGCCGGTCGTCAAGACGTACAAGCTCTACGTGGGCGGCGCCTTCGCGCGCAGCGAGTCGGGCCGCCACGCGCCCGCCGAGGACCACGAGGGCAACCACGTCGCCAACGCTCCGCGCGGCACGCGCAAGGACGTGCGCGACGCCGTCCGGGCCGCGCGCGGAGCGCTGCCCGGCTGGCAGGGCCGCACGGCCTACAACCGCGGCCAGATCCTCTACCGCTTCGCGGAGGCTTTGGAGTCGCGCGCCGACGAGCTGACCAGCGAGACGGCCCGTCTCCGCGGCATCGAGAAGGCGGCGGCGCGAGCCGAGATCGAGGCGGCGGTCGACCACGCGGTGCACTACGCGGGCTGGACCGACAAGCTGCACGCCGTGCTCGGCGGGGTGAACCCGGTCGCGGCGCCGCACTTCAACTTCACGTTCCCGGAGCCGACCGGGGTCGTCGGCGTGATCGCGCCCGAGGAGCCCGACGTGCTCGGCCTCGTCGCCGAGATCCTCCCGCCGCTCGCGGGCGGCAACGTCGTCGTGGCCGTGGTGTCCGAGCGCTGGCCGCTGCTCTCGCTGCACCTCGGCGAGGTGCTCGGCGTGGCCGACGTGCCCGCCGGCGTGGTCAACCTGCTGTCGGGCCTCCACTCGGAGCTCGTCAAGCCGCTGGCCGGCCACCGCGACGTCGACGGCATCCTCGACGCCACCGGCGATCCCGAGGTGGTCAAGCTGGCCGCCGACAGCGTCACCCGCGTGGCCAAGTCCCGCGACGACTACCTCGACATGGCAAAGCTCGACGGCCTCACGCGGATCGAGCCCTTCCTCGAGCTCAAGACCGCCTGGCACCCCGTCGGCACCTAGGAGGGCGAACGTCACGGGCCGGTTAGGCTCGCGCCATGCTCTCGCGCCGTCAGTTCATCGTCTCGCGCGGGCGCGGCGGGCGCGCGCTCGTCCTTGCTCCGCAGACCGCGCTCGAGGCGCTCGCCGCGCCGCGCGGAGCCGCCGCCCGCCTGCTGCGCGGAGGCCGCTCCGGCAGGGCGTCCTCTCCGGCGACCCGACGCCCGCGCGGCATCACGCTGCTGACGGTCCTGGACGCGTCACGGCTCCGGATCGGTGCGGCTGCGAGGTCGCGCGCGACCGCGACTTCCGGCGCGTCGTGGCGCGCAAGACGATCGCCACCGAGCGGCGGGCGCGGCTACTCGGTCAAGGCCCGCGTGGGAGGCCTGCAGCCGGACGAGCGCGACTACACCGGTTCGAGACGCGCGACCGGAACAGCCCCGTCGGCCGCTCCAGACCGCGCTGCCGGCCGACTCGAGCCGGCCCGTGAAGTTCGCCTTCTTCTCGTGCAACGACGTACTCGCACGGCTACTACAACGCGTTCGAGCGTATGGCGCGCGACGACATCGACTTCGTCGTCTGCCTCGGCGACTACGTCTACGGCGAGGCGTACCACTCGGTGGCCGGCGGCACGGGCGTGCGTGACGACGCGATCGGCGAGCCGAACCCGTCGAACCCCGACATCGCGAGCGAGGCGCTGACGCTCGCCGACTACCGCGCCAAGTACGCGCTCTACCGCTCCGACAAGGCGCTGCCGCGACCTGCACGCCAAGTTCCCGATGGTCGCGATCTGGGACGACCACGAGGTCCAGGACAACTAGCGGGCAGGCGCCGGGCGGCGGCCTCGACCCGGGCAAGCGCTGGTCGGCCGCGCGCCGCGACGCCGGCTACAGGGCCTACTTCGAGGCGATGCCGTTCATCGCCGGCGGGCGGCGACCGCATCTACCGCTCCGAGCGGCACGGCCGCAACGTCGACCTGATCCTGCTCGACCAGCGCCAGTACCGCGCCGATTAGCGGCGGCGACGCGGTGGCGCCGCCGTGCGCCGACTCGGGACCGAGCCGCGCCCGGTCCTCGGCGCCAGGCAGATGAGCTGGCGTGAAGCGGCGCGCTGCGCAGCTTGATGGCGCGCTGGACGGTGATCGGCTCCGGGCCGATGATTGCCGGAGAAGGTCACGCGGCGGCCGTCGACACGTGCGACTCCTGGCTGGGCTGTCCGCAGGAGCGCCGGGAGCTGCTCGCGTACAGCCGGGCCCGCGGCATCGACGCCGTGGTCTTCGGACCGGGACTCCAGCCGGTTCGCGTTGACCGCGCGCACCGTCGCGTCGAAGACCTGCGAGGCCCCATCGCCTCCTGCGGGCGCCACGACGAGCGGATCTCGCCGCCCGCCGGATCGGCGAGAGTCCACCCGCGCCGGAGACATCTCGTCGGCGATCTGGGGATCGGTGAGCTGGGCGAACATCAGCAGCGAGCGGCGATCCCCGGCGCGGCCCTTGCGCGCCTTGGCCGAGCCGCCGCGCCGCACCAGGTAGCGCTCGCCGCGGACCGCCTGCAGCGGCACGTAGCCGGTGCCGGGAGCGGGAGCGAGCTTGCGGTCGAGCGTGGTGTCGGCGGACGCGCCGGTCCCGGTTGCGACCAAGGAGGCGAGGGCCACCGCGGCCGCGGCGGCGAGGCGACGGGTGGACATGGCGGCGAGCCTAACCGCGCGCCTTCAGGCGCTGCCGCACTACGCGGCCGGTCGAGTCGAGCGTCTCGACCACGAACGCGCGCCGCTTGCGAAGCCGGTGGTTCAGCGTGCCGGTGATGGCGAAGCGGCGGGCCGCGCCCGGCCGCACGGTCACCGTCCGGCCGCGCACGCGGCGCAGGCGCTTGCCGTCGGCGCGCGCGACCGACGTGCGCTTCAGCCGCGTTCCGCGCGGGAGCGTGAGCCGCACGCGCTGCAGCGGGCGTCCGCGCAGCGCCCCGACCCGCAGCTTCAGCCGCTCCCGCTTGAGCGTCAGCTTGACGGCGGGCAGGTCGCAGCCGGTCACCGCGATCGGCTCCACCAGGTGCGCGGTCGCGCCGTTGTGGCCGGTCAGGTCGGCGGTCAGCCGCGGGACGGGGCCGCGGCACAGATCGGTGCGCGCGAGCAGGCTGCGGCCGGCGTCGAAGGTCAGCTCGAAGCGCTCGAGCGGGACGTCGGGGATGCCGGCGAACGTCGTGCGCAGGGCCGGGCTGACCTCCACGGAGGCGGTGAGCGACAGCGCCGCGGCGCCGGAGAGGTCCATCCGCAGCCCGGGCAGCGACTCGCCCGGCCGCGCCACGACCACGACGGGTCCGGTCAGCGGCTCGGTCAGCAGCGGCGTGCGCGCCACGGCCGAGCCGACGCGGGCGCGCTCGGGGCACGGCCCGGCGGCCTGCTCGGCGAGCGTGCAGAGATCGTTGAGCGCCGGCGCGTTGGCGCCCATCGTCGTCGGGAGGGCGACCGCGGCCGTCGCGGTCGACGCATGGCCGCGGGGCACGGTGATGACGGTGCGCAGGCTCGGCAGCCGGCCGCGGCTGACGGTGGCCTCCAGGCGCGGCGCGAACGGCACCTTGTCGCAGCCGGTCGGCGTGAACGGGTCCGCGGCGCGCGAGACGGCGGTCCCGGCCGCCGACACGGCGGCGACCCGCGCCTGGGCGGGCTTGCAGGCGGTGGGCAGCGACGCGAACGGCGCGGAGAGCGTGAGGTCCATCGCCTGGATGAACATCTCCACCGGGAGGCCGGCCACGCTGACGGTGCTCGGCATGTTCGTGATCACCGAGTCGAGCCCGCCGTCGGCCGGGCGGATCCGCACCGGCGAGGCGATGAACACCTTCGAGGCGCCGGGCGGCCGCACCACCACGCCGAGCCGCGCCGGCTCGCCGGCGGCGGGCACGACGTTGTAGACGTCGCCGCTCGCCGTGATCGGCAGGATCGCGAGCGGCGGGATCACCGTGCGCACCGAGGTCGTGCCGACGCGCGTCGCGGCCGGGCAGTTGTCGGCCTGGAAGGCGCTCTGCGCGCAGCGCGGCTTCGAGGTCGGGTCCCCGGCCAGGCCGGGCGGCAGGCTGATCGTGAGGTCGCGGACGTGCTCGCTGCCCGAGAACTCGGCATGGATCGTCACGTCGGGGTGCGAGCCCGCCTGGAGCGACTTCGGCGTCACGCTGAACGCGGGCACGTCGAATTGCGCCTGCGCGATCGCCGGCAGGAGCAAGGTCAACAGGACCGCCATGAGAGAGGCACGCACCACTGCGGCGCGCCAGTCTAGTGAACGCCGGCGTCTACATCTCCGGCTGGTACTCGCCGAAGACCTCGCGCATGGCCCCGCACACCTCGCCGATCGAGGCGCGGTCGGCCAGCGCCGCGCGGATCGGAGGCAGGAGGTTGTCCGTGCCCTCGGCCGCCTTGCGCAGCTCGTCCAGCCGGCGGTCGACCGTCTCCTGGTCGCGGTCGGCCTTGAACTGCTTCAGGCGCTCGACCTGGCCGCGCTCGGTCTCGGGGTCGACGGTCAGGGTGTCCTCCACCTCGATGTCGTCCTCGACGTAGCGGTTGACGCCGACCACGACGTCCTGCTCGGTGCGGTAGCGCTCGTGGTAGCCGAAGGCCGACTCCTCGATCTCGTTCTTGATGAACGCGACGGCGTCGACCGAGCCGCCCATCTCGTCGACGCGCTCGATCAGCTTCCACGCGCGGCGCTCGATCTCGGCGGTCAGCGCCTCGACGTAGTAGGAGCCGGCGAACGGGTCGACGGTGTCGGTGGCGCCCGACTCGTACGCGACGATCTGCTGGGTGCGCAGGGCGATCTTGGCGGCGCGCTCGGTCGGCAGCGCGAGCGCCTCGTCGTAGCCGTTCGTGTGCAGCGACTGGGTGCCGCCGCAGACCGCCGCGAAGGCCTGCAGCGCCACGCGGACGATGTTGTTCTGCGGCTGCTGGGCGGTCAGGGTGACGCCGCCCGTCTGCGTGTGGAAGCGCAGCATCATCGACTTCGCGTCCTGCGCGCCGAAGCGGTCCTTCATCGCGTGCGCCCACATGTTGCGGGCGGCGCGGAACTTGGCAACTTCCTGGAAGACGTTGTTGTGGCCGTTGAAGAAGAAGGCCAGGCGGGGCGCGAAGTCGTCGACCTTCAGGCCGGCGTCGAGCGCGGCCTGCACGTAGGCCATGCCGGAAGCCAGCGTGAACGCCACCTCCTGGACCGCGCTGGCGCCCTTCTCGCGGAAGTGGTAGCCGGAGATCGAGCACGTGTTCCACTTCGGGATCCGCTCGTTGCAATAGGCGAACAGGTCGGTGGTCAGCCGCATGCTCGGCTCGGGCGGGTAGATGAAGTTCCCGCGGGCGATGTACTCCTTGAGGATGTCGTTCTGGACCGTCCCGCGGAGCTTCTCGCTCTCGACGCCCTGCTCCTCGGCCACCAGCTCGTAGAGCAGCAGCAGCACGCTCGCGGGGGCGTTGATGGTCATCGACGTGCTGACCTGGTCGAGCGGGATGTCGTCGAACGCCGTCCGCATGTCGTCGATCGTGTCGATGGCGACGCCGGTGCGGCCGACCTCGCCGGCGCAGCGCGGGTCGTCGGAGTCCAGGCCGAGCTGGGTCGGCAGGTCGAAGGCCATGCTGAGGCCGGTGCCGCCGTGCTCGAGCAGGTAGCGGTAGCGCGCGTTGGACTCCTTGGCGGTCGCATAGCCCGCGTACTGGCGGATCGTCCACGGCCGCTTGCGGTACATCTCGGGGTGGATGCCGCGCGTGAAGGGGTACTCGCCCGGCTCGCCGAGGTCGAGGTCGCCCGGCAGGTCGCCGGGGCCGTAGATCGGCTCGACCTCGATGCCCGAGTCGGTGAAGCGCCGCGGGTCGTCCGGGCCGACGACCGGGGCGACGGAGAGGTCCGTGGTGTTCTCGTCGACGGCCATGGGGGCAGGGTACCCTCGGCCTCGTGTCCGCGGCTCCGTTCTTCCCGATCCTCACCACCCGGGATCTCGGTGGGCTGCTCGCCTTCTATCGCGACCTGCTGGGCTTCACGGTGACCTACGAGTTCCCCGGCCCCGACGGCGAGCCCGGCTACGTGGGGCTGGAGCTGGGCCCGTCGCACCTCGGCATCGGGCGCGACCCGGAGCTGACCGATGGCCCGAGCGCGCGCTTAAGCCTCTGGGCGTACGTCGACGACTGCGACGCGACGGTCGAGCGGATGCGTCTCGCCGGCGTCACCGTGTTCGAGGGGCCGGCGGACCAGCCGTGGGGCGAGCGGATCGCCCGAGTGCTGGATCCGGACGGCAACACCGTCATCGTCGGACAGCGATGAGCGACGCGCTGCGTGACCTGCCTCCCGTCGACGCGCTGGCCGCGCAGGTCGACGCGCCGCGGGCGATCGCGGTGGCGGCGGCACGGGCGGTGCTGGCCGAGCGGCGGGAGGAGCTGCTCGCCGGTGAAAGCGGGCGATGTCGACCTCGCGGAGCGTGCGCGGGCGTGGGCCGACTCGTCGGCTCGGCCGCGGCTGCGGCGGGTGATCAACGCGACCGGGGTGATCGTGCACACGAACCTCGGGCGGGCGCCGCTGGCGCAGGCGGCACGCGAGGCGGTGGCGCGGGCGGCCGAGGGCTACGGCAACCTCGAGCTGGACCTCGACACCGGAGCGCGCGGCTCGCGGCACGACCATGTCGCCGGCCTGCTGTGCGAGCTGACCGGCGCCGAGGCGGCGATCGCGGTCAACAATTGCGCCGGGGCGGTCCTGCTGGCCGCGGCTGCGCTGGCGGGTCCCGGCCGGGAGATCGTGGTCTCGCGCGGCCAGCTCGTGGAGATCGGCGGCGGCTTCCGGGTGCCCGACGTGATCGCGCAGGCGGGTGCGGGGCTGGTCGAGGTGGGGACGACGAACCGCACGCGGCGCGCCGACTACGAGGCGGCGCTCGGGCCTCTGACGGGCGCGATCCTGCGTGCACATCCCTCCAACTTCCGCCAGCTCGGCTTCGTGCAGGAGGTCGAGATCGAGGAGCTGTGCGAGCTGGGCGTGCCGGTGATCGACGACGTCGGCTCCGGCGTGCTCGCCGACGAGATCGAGACGCTGCGCGAGGAGCCGGCCGTCCGCCGCTCGGTCCGCGCCGGCGCCGCGCTCGTCTGCTTCTCCGGGGACAAGCTGCTCGGCGGCCCGCAGGCGGGGCTGATGGTCGGGACGGCCGCGGCCGTCGCCACCGCCCGCAAGCACCCGCTGGCGCGGGCGCTGCGGCTCGACAAGCTCGGCCTCGCCGCGCTCGAGGCCACGCTCCAGCTCTACCGCGACCCCGAGCGCGCCCGCCGCGAGATCCCGGTGCTGGCGATGCTGACCGCGGACGAGGACACGCTGCGGACTCGCGCCGAGCGGCTGGCGGCGGAAGTCGGCCCGCCGGCGAGATCGTGCCGGCGGTGGCGAAGGTCGGCGGAGGCGCGCTGCCGCTGCTCGAGCTGCCCGGCCCCGCAGTGGCCGTCGCCGGCGCGCCGGACGAGCTCGCTGCTCGCCTGCGTGCCGCCGACCCGCCGGTGATCGGCCGGATCGAGGACGGGCGGCTGCTGCTCGACCCGCGCACGCTCGCCGACGACGAGCTCCCGCTTGTCGCAGCGGCGCTCTCCGGTTAGCGTCGCCACACCGGAACTGGGGGTCCTCGTGGTTGCTGCTCTGGCCGGCTATGCCCGCCGGCATCACATCGGTCTGATCGCGCTCTTCATCGCGTTGGGAGGTACGGCGTACGCGGCGTCGCTCCCACGCAACAGCGTGGGCCCAAAGCAGCTCAAGCGCAACGCCGTCAGCTCGCCGAAGATCCAGCGCGGCGCCGTCACGGCGGCGAAGGTCCGCGACGGCTCGCTGAGCGCCGCGGAGTTCGCCCCCGGCACGCTTCTGACCGGCCCGCCCGGCGAGCGTGGACCGCAGGGGCCGGCCGGCTCGGACGCGCAGTTCGACGGCGCAACGGCGGGCGGCGCTCTCGCGGGCACGTACCCGAGTCCGACTCTGCGAGCCGGGGTCGTCACGCCGGACGCGATCGGCGCCGCTCCCGCCGTCCAGGTGGTGGGAGGCGGAGCCATCCCGCAGCAGCTCCCGCTGAACACGAACACGGCCATCGTGTTCGACCAGCCGACCTTCGAGACCGTCGAGATGTTCGACTCCACTCAGCCGCAATGGCTCACCGTGCCCCGGCCGGGGCTCTATGAGGTCATCGGACAGGTCACGTTCGCGCCGAACGCCAACGGCCGGCGCACCGTCGGGATCGGATTCCCCGGCGGCTGTTGCTTCGGGCTCCAGTCGGCGCCGCCGGTCACGACCGGGGCCGCGTTCACGGTGCTGCAGGCGTCGGCGCTGCTCGCTCGCGACACCGGTGATCGCGTTCAGCTCTTCGCAGACCAGGACGGCTCGGGTGGGCCGCTCGCGGTCCTCACCGCCAGGCTTTCGATGCGTTGGGTGGGGCCGCTTCCGTAGCCTCGCTCACGTGGAGGCTCCGCTCACGCTCGGCACGGCCGGCCACATCGACCACGGCAAGACCGCGCTCGTGCGGGCGCTCACCGGCGTCGACACCGACCGGCTGCCCGAGGAGCGGGAGCGCGGGATCTCGATCGCGCTCGGCTACGCGCCGCTGGAGCTGCCGTCGGGGCGGCGGCTGTCGGTGGTCGACGTTCCGGGCCACGAGCGGTTCGTGCGCACGATGGTCGCCGGCGCCACCGGGATCGACCTGTACCTGATGACCGTCGCCGCCGACGACGGCGTGATGCCGCAGACGCGCGAGCACGCGACGGTGCTCGCCGCGCTCGGGGTGGAGACCGGGGTGGTGGCGATCACCAAGGCCGACCTCGCCGACCCCGAGCGGGCCGCGGCGGAGGCGTCGGCGCTGTTGCCCGGCGCCGAGACCGTCGCCGTGTCGGCGCGGACGGGCGCCGGGCTCGAGGAGCTGCGCGCGGCGCTCGACCGCGCGGCAGAGGCGGCCCATGGCCGGGGTGGCGAGGCCGGCGGCATGCGACTGCACGTCGACCGCGTGTTCAGCATTCGCGGGGCGGGGACGGTGGTGACCGGGACGCTGTGGTCGGGCTCGGCGGCGCGCGGCGACGAAGTGGTCGTGCTGCCCGCGGGTCACCGGGCGCGGGTGCGCGCGGTCGAGGTGCACGACGAGCCGCTGGAGCGCGCGGAGGCCGGGCAACGCGTGGCGCTGAACCTGGCCGGGCTGGCGAGGGACGAGGTGGCGCGCGGCGACGTCGTCGTCGGCCGCGCCGATCATGCCGCGCCCACGTTCCGCGTCGACGTCGCGCTCTCGTGGAGCACCCCCGACGCGCGGCCCGACGGCGGCGCGCGGATCGGCGTCCACCACGGCACGCGCGAGTCGGCCGCGCGGCTGGTCGAGCTCGGCGGGAGGTTCTTCCAGCTGCGGCTCGAGCAGCCGATCGTCCCGCTGCGCGGGGACCGGCTCGTGATCCGCTCGCTCGCGCCGCCCGACACGCTCGGCGGCGGCGTCGTCCTCGACGCCGCGCCACGGCGGCATGGGCCGTCGCGCGACCTGCTGGCGCGGCTCGCCGCGCTCGAGCGCGGCGAGGAGCCCGTCGAGGAGGCGCCGCCCGAGGAGCCGAGACGGGCGGTCGAGCTCCCGCCGCTCACTGCCGCGGCCGAGGCCGTGGAGCAGCGGCTGCGCGAGGCCGGCGCCGAGTCGCCGCTGAACTCCGAGCTCGACGCGGGAGCGCTCGAGATCCTGCGCGCTCACGGCCGCGCCGTGCGGCTCGGCCCGACGATGCACGTGCATCCGGAGGCGCTCGCCGCCGTCCGCGCGCGGCTTGTCGCGGTGATCGAGCGCGACGGCTCGATCACGCTGGCGGGCGCTCGCGACGAGCTCGGCACCTCGCGCAAGTACGCGCAGGCGTATCTCGAGCATCTCGACGCCGAGCACGTCACGCTGCGCCGTGGTGACGAGCGCGTGCTCAGGCGCGGTCGCGCCAGCGCCGGATGAGCTCCGGCAGCTCGGAGTGCATGAAGGCGAAGAAGTCGCGCGTCTCGCCGAGGCGCCGGCCCGCCGGCGTGTCGGGCCCGAGCGCCGTCGCCCCTTCGTCGGCCGCCTCGATCCAGCGGCGCAGGAGCGCCGCCTGCTGCGTGTACATCTCGCCCCAGCCGTCCTCGTGGACGCGGAACAGGTCGCGCCGCGTGCCCGGCTCGCGCGTGCGCACGAGCATTCCGACCCGCGTCAGGTAGTTCACGGCGCCCGAGACGGCGGCCGGACTGACGTCGAGCCGCTGGGCGATCTCGGCCGCCGTGAGCTGGCCGGAGTCCTCGGCGAGCACGCGCGAGAACACGCGCGCGGGCATGCGCGGCATCCCGCCGTCGACGAGCAGCGCGGAGAAGCGCTCGACGAAGCGATCGACGTCCCCGGACATGTGTCAGCCAGTCTACACAACTTTCAGAACTTTGTGAAAACTGTGTAAACTGGGCTCATGGCCGCGATCGACATCTCAGGGCTCGTCAAGACCTTCGGCCACGTCCGCGCGCTCGACGGGCTCGACCTCACCGTGGAGGCCGGCGAGGTGCACGGCTTCCTCGGTCCCAACGGCGCGGGGAAGTCGACCACCATCCGCGTCCTGCTCGGCCTCCTGCGCTCCGACGCCGGCGAGGTCCGCCTGCTGGGCGGCGATCCGTGGGCGGACGCCGTCGAGCTGCACCGCCGGATCGCCTACGTGCCCGGCGACGTCAACCTGTGGCCCAACCTCACCGGCGGCGAGGCGATCGACCTGCTCGGCCGCCTGCGCGGCGGCATCGACCCGGCGCGCCGCCAGGACCTCATCGAGCGCTTCGAGCTCGACCCGACCAAGAAGGGCCGCACCTACTCCAAGGGCAACCGCCAGAAGGTGGCGCTCGTCTCCGGCCTGGCGTCCGACGCCGAGCTGCTGCTGCTCGACGAGCCGACCTCCGGGCTCGACCCGCTCAAGGAGACGATCTTCCAGGAGTGCATCGAGGAGGCGCGGCAGGCCGGCCGCACCGTGCTGCTCTCCAGCCACATCCTCGCCGAGGTCGAGGCGCTGTGCGACCGCGTGAGCATCATCCGCGCGGGCAGGACCGTGGAGACCGGCAGCCTCGCCGACCTGCGGCACCTGACCCGCACGGCGATCGACGTCGAGACCGTCGATGAGCCCGCCGGCCTCGAGGCGCTCGCCGGCGTGCACAACCTCCAGGTCGAGAACCACCGCGCGCGCTTCGACGTCGACACCGCCCAGCTCGACGGGGCGCTGCGCCAACTCAGCGGGCTCGGCGTGCGCACGTTGACGAGCACGCCGCCGACGCTCGAGGAGCTCTTCCTGCGCCACTACGGGGACGAGATCGAATGACCGGCCTCGCCACGATGCTGCGGTTCGCCCTGCGCCGCGAGCGCGTGCGCATCCCCGTCTACGTCCTCGTCCTCGTCGCGCTGATCGCCTCCACCGCGGCGCAGAGCGAGCAGCTGTATCCCACCGCCGCCTCGCGCGCCGACTACGTCGCCACCGTGAACGGCAACCCGGGGCTGATCGCCATGGTCGGGCCGCCGTATGCGGTGACCAGCGTCGGCGGCGACACCGCCTGGCAGTGGGGCGCGTTCGGCGCCGTGGTGGCGGCGCTGATGAGCATGTTCATCGTCGGGCGCCACACGCGCGGCGAGGAGCAGAGCGGGCGCAGCGAGCTGGTCCGCGCGAGCGTGGTGGGGCGCGATGCCCCGCTGGCCGCCGCGCTCGCGGTCGCCGTCGTCGCGCAGGTGCTGATGGGCGCCGCCACCGCGCTCGTGATGGTCGCGGCCGACACGCCGGCCGCGGGCTCGATCGCCCTCGGCGCCTCACTGGCCGGCGTCGGGATCCTGTTCGCGGGCGTCGCGGCGGTGGCCGTCCAGGTCAGCCAGAGCACCGGCGGCGCCTACGGCCTGGTGGGCGCCGTGCTCGGCGCCTCGTTCGCGCTGCGCGCCGCCGGCGACGTGGGCGACGGGACGCTGTCGTGGCTGTCGCCGATCGGCTGGGGCCAGGCGATGCGCCCGTACGCGGACGAGCGCTGGTGGCCGCTGCTGCTCCTGCTCGCCTTCACGGTGCTGCTCTGCGCGGCCGCCTTCGCCCTGCTCGCGCGCCGCGACGACGGCGCCGGCCTGCTCGTGCCGCGCCCGGGGCCGCCTCATGCAGCGCCCACGCTCGCGCGGCCGGCCGGTCTCGCGTTCCGGCTGCAGCGCGGAGCGCTGATGGGCTGGGCGGTCGGGCTGTTCTTCGGCGGCCTCTCGATCGGCCTGACCGCCCAGGACGCCGACAGCATCCTCGGCGACAGCAAGGAGGTCGACGAGCTGTTCGCCCAGGCGGCGGGCAGCCTGGTCGACAACTACCTCGCCGTCTCGCTGCTCTCGATGGCGCTGATCGGGTCCGGGTTCGCGTTGGCCGCCGTGCTGAAGATGCGCTCGGAGGAGACCGCCGGGAGGCTCGAGCCGCTGCTCGCCACCGCGCTCGCCCGGCCGCGCTGGGCGCTCGGCTATGTGATGGTGGCGGCCGGCGGCACGGTCGTCGTGCTCGCCGCCAGCGGGCTGGGCGCGGGGATCGCCGACGCCGCGAATTCCGACGACCTCGGGCGGCTGCCGCTGCTCGTCGGCTCGTCGGTGGCGATCGCGCCGGCGGTCTGGGTGCTGATCGGGCTGGCCGTCGCGCTGTTCGGTCTCGTGCCGCGGGCGGTGGCGGCGGTGTGGGGCGCGCTGGCGGCGTGCTATCTAGCGGCGTTCCTCGGTCCGTTGCTCGGGCTGCCGGAGTGGGTGATGGACGTGTCGCCGTTCACGCACGTGCCGTTGCTGCCGGCGGCGGGGTTCGATGTGGTGCCGCTGTTGGTGCTGACGTTGGTTGCCGTGGCGTTGTGTGGCGTTGGGCTGGTGGGCTTCCGCCGGCGGAACGTTCCCGCGTAGCGAACGTCAACTGCTTGCTGGGTAGGGCGGCGACGGGGTCGGCCGCGAGGGGGATTTCGTGCATCTCGCCTAGCGACGCAGACGCGAGATTCACCTTTTGCCCCGTCTGGGAGCAAAACGTGCATCTCGCGGTGTTCGACCGCACCGAGATGCACGTTTTCCCCCGCGCAGCGGCCGATCCCCTCGCTTCCCCACCCAGCGCAGTTGAAGTTCAGCGCACGCGCAGGACCGCGCGCATACCCAGAGCGCGGTGGCCTTCGAGCGTGCACCACAGCCGATAGCGGCCCTTCCGCAGCCGGCCCTCCCACTCGGCGACCTCACCGGGCAGCGTCTCGCCCGACAGACCCGCCGCCGCGCCCACCCACGCGCCGAAGCCGAAGGTCGTGCGGATCCTCGCCGCGGTTCGCGAGCTGGACGATCGCGTCGCCCGCCCGCACCGACCCACGCGAGAGCACGAGGTTGAACTCGCGCGACTCCACCAGCAGCCGCGACGGCGCGGCGGCCTCGGCCGGCGCGGCGCAGAGGCCGACCAACACGGCGACGAGCAGCGCGCGCTTCATCGCACCACCCGCGGCCGCGCCACCCGCGCGCCACCGCCGAAGACGGCGCCGGGATCGACGCCGAACCAGTCGGAGGCGAGCGAGGAGTACAGGCCGCGGAAGTCCGATGTCGCGCGCAGGTTCCCCAGCCCGTCGAGCTTGTCCAGCCCAGGGAACTCGCCGACCATGCGGCCGGTCGCGCGCGTGCCGATCACGAAGCCGATGCCGGCCGCGCCGTGGTCGGTGCCCGAGCCGTTCTCGGCGGCGCGGCGGCCGAACTCCGACCACACCAGCGTGAGCACGCGGTCGGCGATCCCGCGCGCCTCCAGGTCGCGCTGGAACGCGTACAGGCTGTCGGCGGTCAGCGTGAGGTTGTCGTTCAGGGCGTCGGCCTGGTCGGCGTGCGTGTCCCAGGCGCCCGGCGCCGACAGCGTCGCGCAGCGGACCGGGAGCCCGGCCGCGAGCATCGCCGCGAGCCCGGCGAGCCGGCGCGGGAAGCGGTCCTCGCCGCCGGGGTAGGTCGCCTGCGGCGTGTAGGCCGGCTGCCCGTCGTTGCCCAGCGGGGCCAGCGAGGCGCTGACCTGACCGGCGAAGGCGGCGGCGCGGGCGGCCTGCGCCACGGCCGGATCGCCTGAGCCGGCGAGCGCGCGGCCGACGTCGGCGAAGGCCGGGATCGCCAGGTCGCCCGGCGGGCCCCAGGCGCCCGGCGCCCAGAAGCCGAAGTCCTCGGGAGCATCGATCGCGGCGACCGGCACGCGCGCGGCGGCCAGCGACGGACCCAGCGAGCCGCCGAGCGAGATCCCCTGCAGAGGGTTGTCGGGCGTGCCGACGCGGTCGAGCACGCGGCCGAGCCAGCCGGAGCGCAGCTGGGCATCCAGAGCACCGACCTCCCAGAAGTGGCGCGAGACGAAGTGCGACTGGTCCGGGCTGTCGTAGCCGACCGCCGGCATCACGGTGACCTTGCCCTCGCCGTGCAGGCGGGCGAGCGGCGCCGCGGCCGGATGCCACGTCAGGCGCGGGTCCTCGCTGAAGCTGTTGCCGTTCTCGGCGATCGCCAGGTTCGGGCGCAGGCGGCGGTAGTTCGGGTCGCCGGTCGGCGCCAGGATCGACAGCGAGTCGGCGCCGCCGTCGAGGAACACGCTGACCAGCACGGTGCTCGGCCCGCCGGCCTGCGCGCGGGCGATCCCCTCCTCGAAGGCCGGCAGCCCAGCGAGCTTGCCCGCGCCGTACACGGAGAGAGCGAGGCCGGCGGAGCGCAGCAGGAACGCGCGGCGCGAGAGGCCGGTGCCGGCCGGGGTCGGCATGCCGGGCTCGATGGCGGGCAGGCCGGCGCCGGCGCGGGCGTGCTCGGCGCAGCAGACTCGGGAGTCGTGGGTTGAGCTCATGCGGTCAGGTAGTCGGGCGAGACGGCCACGAGCATCCGCAGCGCGTTCTCGGTGAGGACGGGATAGGAGTCGCGCTGCCAGCGCTCGGTGGCGGCCGCCATGGAGCCGGCGGCGTAGCGCTCGAGGGCGGCGCGGGTGGCCGGCGACAAAGGCGTGTTGTCCCAGAAGGCGGCTGCGCGGCGCACCAGCTCCGCGGGATCGGCCGGGACCTTGCCGCGCATCTCCCGCTCGTCGAGCCGCGCCGGGTTGCAGATCGCGCCCGCCATCTGCCAGCGGGCGCGGAAGGTCGCGGTGTCGATCCAGTGCGCGTCGTCCCAGCCGGCCACGTTGGGCGGCTCGAACAGCATCTGGCCGGCCTGGTCGCACATCCACGCCCACGCGGTGGTGTCGACCCCGCGGCCGACGGCGCGCAGCATGCCCGCGGCCTGCACGACCGGCGGCTTGGCCATCCGGCGACCGCGGTCGTAGAGGTGCGGGTGGCGCAGGATCGCGGCGACCAGCGGGCGGACCTTGCGGCCCGAGCCGACGTACATGCGCTCGAGCGCGCGGGCGGTGTCGCGCGGCGGCGGCGTCGGGATGAAGTAGCCCCAGAGCTTGCGGACCATGAAGGACGGATGGCGGCGGTTGCGGACGGCGAGCCGGACCGCGTCGCGCCAGTCGTACCGGCCGCGGCGGCCGTAGATGCGCTTGACGCCGTTGTCGTGGAGCTCGCGGTCGTAGCGGAAGCCGTGCGGGCCGCGGCCCTCGGACCACTCGTTGCGGAAGCCGGTCAGCGCGCGCGCCATCTGGCGCACGTCGCGCTCGCTGTAGCCGCGGCCGGCGCCGAGGCAGAACAGCTCCTGCAGCTCGCGCGCGTAGTTCTCGTTGACGTCCCAGCGGCTGTTGGAGGTGCCGTTGAGCCACAGCAGCATCGCCGGATCGCTCGTGACGGCCAGCGCCAGCTTCTCGAACGAGCCGAGCGCGTGGCGGCGCAGCAGCGCGTTCTGGCGCAGCATCAGCGTCTGCGGCGGTCCGCCCGCCTTGCTGGTGGCGAACCAGTCGTGCCACACGAGCGTCATCCGCTCGATCAGCGGCGCCTCGGTGCGCACCATGCGGTCGAGCCACCAGCAGTGGTCGTGGCCCCAGGCGTCGCGCGGGGCCAGCGGGCGGCCCTTCTCGTCGACCGGCGCCGGGCCGGTCAGGCGCTTCGTCCTGGGCTGCACGAGCGAGTCGACCGCGCGGTCGAGCCCGCGCTCGGCCAGCCGCTCGGCCTGCCCCGGCCGCGGGCCGAAGCCGGCGCGCCACAGCAGGCGGCGCGCTTCGTCGGGCCCGAACGGGCCGCGGTGCTTGGGGACGCGGGACATCCCCCATGTGGTCGGCAGGTTGCCGCTGAAGCCGCAGTCAGGCTTTGGGCGAGAGGACGTCCGTCCGCCCGTAGTGCCCGACGGCGTCGAACCAGCGCTTGGCGTGCAGTCCCGCGCGCAGGTCGCAGTCGGCGTACAGGATCCCCTCGGCGTCGTACAGCGGGCCGGCGATCACCTCGCCCCAGGTGGGCTCGACGATCACCGCGCCGCCGCGCCCGTACACGGCCTCGCGATCGACCTCGACCGGGAAGTCCTCCGGGAACGCGCTGCCCGGGATGTACTGCGGGACCGAGATCACGAAGGCGCCGGACTCGATCGCGATATGGCGCGCCGTGGCCAGCCAGCCGTCGGAGTCGTCGGCGGTCGGGGCACACCAGATCTGCGGCGTCCCCTGGTAGACCGCCCAGCGCGCCAGCGGCATCCGGTTCTCCCAGCAGATCAGCCCGCCGATCCGGCCCAGCGGCGTCTCCACCGGCGCCAGGTCGTCGCCCGCGCCGATGCCGTGGAAGAGCCGCTCCTGCTGGGTCGGCATCAGCTTGCGGTGGCGATGGAGCAGCCCTTCCGGGCCGATCAGCAGGTAGGCGTTGTAGAGCGAGCCGCCGTCGCGCTCGTTGACGCCGACCACCACGTGCATGCTCAGGCGCTCGCAGGCGGCGGCGATCTCGTCCACCAGCGCCCCCGGGACCTCCACGGAGTTCGCGTGCAGCTGCTCCCATAGCTCGTCCCAGCCGCCGAAGCCCGCCGCGCTCTTCGCCCATTTGTTCGACGGGTAGAGCGGGATGAACGTCTCGGGCAGGACGGCGAGCTCGGCGCCGCCGGCCGCCGCCTCCTCGAGCAGCGCACGGCCTTGGCGACGCTCGCCTCGGCGTCGAGGATCACCGGCGTGGCCTGGATGGCGGCCACGCGCACGTTGCGCAGCTCGGTCACGACGCGATGCTACCGGTTGCGCAGCACGGCCTCGATGACGCGCTGCACCTTCCGGAAGGCGCGCGGCTGGAGCCGGTCCGGCGTGTCGCAGGCCGTGTGTCGGCACGGGTTCTCGAGCACACCGAGCTTGACTCCGCGCATGCCCGCCATCTGGAACTCGCGATGGTCCGAGTGCCCCCACCCGTCGTCGCGCATCCAGTCGAGCTCGACGTCCTGCTCGCGAGCGGCGGCCAGCAGCTCGCGCTCGACGCGGCTTCGCGGCTCCGAGACCGCCGAACGCAGCCGGAACGCGGCGCCGCGGCCGACCTCGTCGACCGACAGCGCGTAGCGCAGCCGGCGCCGCGGCACGATCCGGCGCAGGGCGAGGGCGCCGAGGTGGTCCGGCGAGCCGGTGTACTCGCCCTCCTCGGCGCCGGTGGCGACGAGCCAGACCGTGCACGGAGGGTCGATCTCCTCCAGCCGCGGGGCGAGCCCCGCCAGGAGGCCCACGCCCGACGCGTTGTCGACCGCTCCCGGGCCCTGCGGCATGCTGTCGGTGTGCGCCATCAGGACGCGCACGCAGCGGCGCTCGCCGTCGCGGACGCCGATGACGTTGCGCGAGCGGCCATGGGCCGTTTCGAAGCGCTGCACGCGCACCCGCAGCCCGGCCCGCTCGAACCGCCGCTGCATCCGCCGGTGCGCCTTTCGCTCCAGCCTCCCGGCTGCTGGCCGCGTGCCGTCGCGCGCGACCGAGAGCGCCACGTTGTACGCCTGCTCCCCAGGCGCCGCGGCGAGCGCGAGGGTGGTGAGTGCGGCGGCCAGCACGGCTGGCGATCCTAGCCCGCGACGAGGTCGACGTGCGGATGCCCGTCCGTCGCGGATAGCTTTCCAGCAGATGAACATTCCCGAAGGAGAGTCCAGGCGGCACATGCTCGTCGTCGCGGGGACGCGGCCGGAAGCGATCAAGCTCGTTCCGCTGATCCTCGAGCTGGAGCGCAGCGACCGTTACGAGCCCGTCGTGCTCTCGACCGGCCAGCACGAGCAGATGGTCGGCGAGATCTTCGCCCTGGCCGGGATCACGGTCGACGCGCACCTGTGGGTCGGCGGCGCTCGCTCCCGGCTCAGCGAGCGTGTGGCCACGCTCATGCAGCGCATCGACGACTACGTCTGCGGCCGGTACGCCGACCTGCAGGGCGAGAAGGCGACGCGCGAGCAGATCATCACCGCCGCCTATCCACTCAGCACCATCGTGCACGGCGACACGAGCTCGGCCTTCGCCGCCGCGCTGGCCTCGTTCCACCTGCGCATCCCCGTGGTCCATGTCGAGGCGGGCCTGCGGACAGGCGGACTCAACCTGACGCCGTTCCCGGAGGAGCTGAACCGCCAGCTCATCACCTGCATCGCGGCGCTGCACCTCGCGCCGACCGCGAAGAACGAGGAGAACCTCGTGCGCGAGAACGTCTCCGCGGATCAGGTCTTCGTGACCGGGAACACGGGGATCGACGCTCTGCACTGGGCGGCCGGCCTCGACGTCCCGATCGCCAACCCCCGCGTCGCCGAGCTCGTGGCCGGCGACGAGCGGATCGTCCTCGTGACCGCCCACCGGCGGGAGAACTGGGGCGGCGGCCTCGCGGGCATCGCGGAGGGGGTCGCCCGCGTGGCGACGTCGCACCCGGACGCGAAGTTCGTCCTCCCGATGCATCCGAACCCCGCCGTTCGGGCCGAGCTGCGTCCGGCGCTCGAGCCGCTTGCCAACGTGCTGCTCACCGAGCCGCTTCGGTACACGTCGATGGCCAAGCTGATCGCGCGGTGCGACTTCGTGATCACGGACTCCGGCGGGCTGCAGGAGGAGGCGCCGTCGCTCGACAAGCCGGTGCTCGTCGCGCGCGACAGCACCGAACGCACCGAGGGCGTCGAGGCCGGGACGTTGCTGCTCGTCGGGACCGACCCGGCGCACATCGCCGACGCGGCGACGCGGCTGCTCGACGATCCGGCGGCGTACGCGGCGATGGCGAACGCGGAGAACCCGTACGGCGACGGCCATGCCGCGGAGCGCATCGTCCACATGTTCGTGCACCTGCACGGCAACGGGCCGCCGCCGGTGCCCTTCGGGCCTGGTTACACGCGCTCCGCGATACTCGCCGCGGCGGGCTACGACGCCTGGTACCAGCCGCTCGAGGAGGAGGAGGTCGAGCCGTCCTGGGTCCCCGAGGTCGCGGAGGATCCGCAGTGACCGCGGTCGCCCTCCCGTTCGAAGGCATCCCGACCCTCTGGCGCGTCCTCTTCATCGTCGCCTTCGTCGTGATCGTGGTGATGATGGCCTGGACGATCCTGCTGTTCGTCAAGGCCGAACGGACCCGGAAGCACGCGCCCGAGGCGCCGGAGCACGGCGCGGACGTCTTCACCTGGCTCGTCCTCGTGCCGGCGCTCAACGAGGCGGTCACGATCCGCGACAGCGTCGCGCGCCTGCTCGCGCTGCCGGTGGCGCATCGGCACATCGTCGTCATCGACGACGGCTCCGACGACGGCACCTCGGAGGCGCTCGCCGAGGTCCGGACCCCGGATCTGCATGTCCTGCGGCGCGAGCCACCCGAGGCCCGGCAGGGGAAGGCCGCGGCGCTCAACTACGCGTACCGCATGAGTCATGAGCTGATCGGGAACGTCGACCGCGCGCAGGTCATCGTCGTGGTGGTCGACGCGGACGGGCGCCTGCACGCCGAGGCTCCACGGTTCGTCGCCCCGCACTTCACCGAGGACGAGCAGTTGGGCGGCGTGCAGTCGCTGGTGCGGATCTACAACCGGCAGCGGGTGCTGACCTGGCTCCAGGACGTCGAGTTCTCGGTCTACGGATTCCTCTACCAGGCCGGTCGTACGCCCTGGGGCACGGCGGGGATGGGCGGCAACGGGCAGTTCAACCGCCTGTCGGCGCTCGACGCGGTCGCCGACCACGAAGGGCCGTGGCGCGACCGGCTGACCGAGGACCAGGACCTCGGCCTGCGGCTCGTCGGCGCCGGATGGCACGGACGGCAGGAGCTGCGCGCGGGGGTGGACCAACAGGGCCTGCCGGGGCTCCGGAAGCTGCTGCGCCAGCGCACCCGCTGGTCACAGGGGAACCTGCAGGCGATGGGGCTGATGCGCGAGGTCTGGCGGGCGCCGGTCTCGCTGATCGCCCGGCTCGATCTCCTCTTCTACCTGCTCATGCCGCTCTGGCAGACCATCGTGGGCGCGTCGCTGATCGTCGCGATCGTGCTCGCCGTCCTGGACGTGGCGCCGTTCTGGGGCGACCTCGCGTGGTGGCAGCTCCTGTTCTTCTATCTGCTCGGATTCGGCGGCGTGGTGCTCGGCTGCATCGCGCGCGGGGGCGGCCATGGCGTCCGCGGCCTGCTGCTCGGCCTGTTGATCGCGCAGGTCTACGCGTTCTACACGTGGCTGCTGTGGCCGGTGCTCGTGCGGGCGACGGCGCGCCAGCTCACCGATCGCCGCGGCTGGGCGAAGACCGAGCGCGAGCAGGTCAAGGACGCCGCAGCGCCGCCTCGACCACCCGCTGCACACGCCTGAAGGCCGCGCGCTGGAGCCGGTCGGCCGTGTCGCACGCCTCGTGCCGGCACGGGTTGTCGAGCACGCCGAGCTTGACGCCGCGCATGCCGGCCAGCTCGAACTCGCGGTGGTCGGAGTTGCCGGTGCTCTCGTCGGCCTGCCAGTCGAGCGACACGCCGGTCTCCTCGGCGGCGGCCAGCAGCTCGCGCTCGACGCGCTTGCGCGGCGCGGAGGCGGGCGAGCGCAGCCGGAACGAGGCCCCGCGGCCGACCTCGTCGAGCGACAGCGCGTAGCGCAGCCGCCTCCGCGGCACGATGTCGCGCAGCGCGAGCGCGCCCAGGTGGTCGGGCGAGCCGGTGTAGATGCGCTCCTCGGCGCCGGTGGCGACCAGCCAGACCGTGCACGGCGGGTCGATCGCATCGAGTCGCGGCGCCAGGCCGGCCAGCAGGCCGAGCCCGGAGGCGTTGTCCTCCGCCCCCGGCGACGGCGGCACCGTGTCCGCATGGGCCATCAGCACTCGCAGGCATCGCCCGCCCTCGCGAACCCCGATCACGTTGCGCGAGCGCCCGCGCGAGGTGGAGAAGCGCTGCACCCGCACGTCGAGCCCGGCGCTCTCGAACCGGCGCCGCATCCGCGTGTGCGCCCGCCGCTCCAGCCGTCCCGCGGCCGGCCGAGGCCCGTCACGCGAGATCGAGACCGCGACGTTGTGCGCCGGCACGCCGACCGCCGCCGCGACCAGTGCGACTGCCAGCAACTCAGAACGCGCCGCGCCGGCTGAAGACGGCCGGCACGGTCTTGAGCAGGATCGCCAGGTCCAGGCCCACCGACCAGCGCTCCAGATAGAGGAAGTCGAGCCGCACGAGGTCGTCGAAGTCGAGCTCGGAGCGGCCGGACACCTGCCACAGGCCGGTGATGCCGGGCAGGACGAGGTAGCGCTTCTTGTGCCAGTCCTCGAGCTGGTCGAAGTCGCGCTGCGGCAGCGGCCGCGGCCCGACGAGCGACATCTGGCCGGCCAGGACGTTGAGCAGCTGCGGCAGCTCGTCGATCGAGTAGCGCCGCAGGAAGCGGCCCAGGCGCGTCAGCCGCGGGTCCTCGCGCATCTTGAACAGCGGGCCCGAGGCCTCGTTGAGCGACTCGAGGTCGGCCTGCATCTGCTCCGCGCCCGAGCGCATGGTGCGGAACTTCAGGCAGGCGAACGACTCGCCGCCGATCCCCGGGCGCATCGACTTGTAGAGGACCGGCCCGCGCGAGGAGACCGCCACCGCGATGCCGATGAGCAGCAGGAACGGCGACAGCACGACGAGCAGGAACAGCGCGACGACGAAGTCGAAGCTGCGCTTGATCGCGTAGTCGAAGCCGTCGAACACCGGGGGGCGCAGCTCGAACAGCGGCACCGAGGCGCCGGGCACGAACTCCGCGCGGTGGACGAGGATCTCCATCGTCGACGGCGCGATCCGCACCGTCACGCCGCGCCGGTGGCACTGGTCGACCAGCTCGACGGCGCGGTCCTGCGGGAAGTCGGGGTCGGCGATGATCACCTCCTGCACGCGGTGCGCGTCCAGCACCGCGGGCAGGTCCTCGATCCGGCCGAGCGAGCGCAGCCCGTTGTCGGGCCGCGGGGTGAGCGACACGAAGCCGACCATCTCGACCGGCGCGTGCACCTCGTCCTTCAAAGCATGCGCGACGTCCTCGATGTGCTTGCCCGAGCCGACCAGCACGGCGCGCCGGTGATAGCCGGCGAGGCCCAGGACGAAGCCGGTGGCCAGCTCGTAGAGCCAGCGCAGCGAGCCGACGATGCAGATCCCGAACACCAGCGTCCCGTAGAAGATGTAGTAGCTCGAGTACTCCTCGCCGTTGACCAGCGCGAAGATGAGCGCGACGACCGTCACCTGGAAGAGCGAAGAGACGATCCGGGACAGGCCGGGGCGCTCGGCGCGCGACGAGTAGAGCGCGGAGCGGGCGAACAGCAGGACGGTCACCAGGTAGACGAAGGCGACCGTGTCGCGCGTCTCGCCCACCGACTCGGTCCAGTCCCACTCGCCGTAGCGCAGCACCGCCTTGACCATGAGCGCCACGAAGATCGCCGCGAAGACGCCGGCGAAGTCGAGCACGAGCAGCGACGCGACGCGCAACGTGGTGCGCAGCGTCTCCATCCGGAGCAGGAAGGCCAGGGCCGGCGGCCGCTTGCGGCGCACGTCGACCAGCGGCAGGTCGACGTCGACCTCCCTGACGGTGGTGTGCGGGCGCTGCTGGGTCTCGGTGGGAACGTCTGCCAAGGTTGCTGGCTCCCGTGCTCCTAACGCGCGCGGGAGGCGGATGTAGCGGGGTTAGGTGATGCCGGCGCCGGTCAGCGCTTCGACGCCGGACTGCTCGAGGGTGCGGCGGAGGCCGTCACGCAGCTCCACCTGGGGCTCCCAGCCCAGCAGCTCGCGAGCGAGCGCGATGTCGGGCCGCCTGACCTTCGGGTCGTCGGTCGGGAGCGCCTCGTGGACGATCTCCGATCGCGAGCCGGTCACGTCGACGACGGCCTGGGCCAGCTCCAGGAGGGTGAACTCGTCGGGATTGCCGATGTTGACGGGAAGGTGGGCGCCGGACTCGGCGAGGCGGATGATGCCGTCGACGAGGTCCGACACGTAGCAGAACGACCGCGTCTGGGAACCGTCGCCGAACACGGTGATCGGCCGGTCCTGCAGCGCCTGGCGCATGAAGGTCGGGATGGCCCGCCCGTCGTGCGGGCGCATCCGCGGGCCGTAGGTGTTGAAGATCCGCACGATCGACGTGTCGACGCCCTGCTGGCGGTGGTAGGCCATGGTCAGGGCCTCGGCGTAGCGCTTGGCCTCGTCGTAGACGCCGCGCGGGCCGATCGGGTTCACGTGCCCCCAGTAGGACTCGGGCTGCGGGTGCACCTGCGGGTCGCCGTAGACCTCGCTGGTGGACGCGAGCAGGAAGCGGGCCCGGTGGTGCTTGGCCAGGCCGAGCGCGTGATGGGTGCCGTACGACCCGACCTTCAGCGTGTGCAGCGGCAGCCGCAGGTAGTCGATCGGCGACGCCGGCGACGCGAAGTGGTAGACGAAGTCGACGGGCTCGTCGACGTGGAACGGGTCGATGATGTCGGCGTGCAGGTGGGCGAACTCCGGCACGCGGATGTGGGCGATGTTGGCTAGGGACCCGGTCTCGAAGTTGTCGACGCAGATCACGCGATGGCCGCGCTTGAGCAGCTCATCGCACAGATGCGATCCGAGGAATCCCGCACCACCCGTGACGAGGCAGGTGGCCATGTCGGCGGCAGGATATCGACAGCTAACGGGCCCGCGCGGCCTTGAGCGTCTTCTTGCTGATCCCGAGCTCGACCAGATAGTGCCGCTTCGTCTGCCGGATCGCGAGGCCCTCGGTCTCGAGCCGCTTGCAGACGACCGGGCACTTCTTGCAGCGCGGCCCGGACTTGCAGCAGCGCCTCTTGGTCTTGACGAGCTTGAGCTTCCCCACGAGCGGGAGCAGCGTAGCACCACCCATTAGGCACCCCTAACTGGAGTAGCCTGCTCCGCATGCCAGCGGACACTTTCGTGACCAAGCTCAACGAGCAGATCGGCAACGAGTTCGCCGCCCACCAGCAGTACGTGGCGATCGCCGTGCACTACGACGCAGAGACGCTGCCCCAGCTCGCCCGCTTCTTCTATCGCCAGGCGCTCGAGGAGCGCGACCACGCGATGATGATGGTCCAGTACCTGGTCGACGCCGACGCCGACGTCGTGGTCCCGGGCGTGTCGGCGCCGAAGGCGGGCTTCGGCGACATCGTGGAGCCGGTGGCGCTCGCGCTCGAGCAGGAGAAGCGCGTGACCGAGCAGATCAACGGGCTGGCCGCCACCGCCCGCGAGGCGGGCGACTACACGAGCGAGCAGTTCATGCAGTGGTTCATCAAGGAGCAGGTCGAGGAGGTCGCCACGATGTCCGACCTCCTGCGCGTGGTCGAGCGCTCGAAGAACGATCCGATGGAGATCGAGAACTTCATGGCGCGCGAGCACCCGGGCGAGGAGGGCGAGGACCCGACCGCTCCTCATCCCGCCGGCGCCGCGTGAGCTTCTCGGCCGAGCTGCGGGAGGCGGCCGCGCCGGTCTGGGAGGCCAAGCTCTCCCACCCCTTCGTGCGCGGGATCGGCGACGGCTCGCTGCCCGAGGACCGCTTCCGCTTCTACATCCGCCAGGACTACCTCTTCCTGATCGACTACGGGCGCCTGCTCGCGCTCGCCGCCGCACGCGCGCCGCGGCTGGAGTGGATGCGCCGCTTCGCCTCGCTGGCGGGGTCCGTGCTCGAGACCGAGATGGACCTGCACCGCCAGTTCGCCGCCCGCTGGGGCATCACGGCCGAGCAGCTCGAGTCCGAGCGCACGGCGCCGGCCACCGATGCCTACTGCGACTACCTGCTGCGCACGGCCTCGCTGGGCGACTTCTCGGAGCTGGTCGCCGCGGTGCTGCCGTGCATGTGGAGCTACGCCGAGATCGGCACGACGCTCGCCGCCGCCGGCATCCCGGAATCGGATCCCACCCAACCCTATGCGGAGTGGATCGAGGTGTACGCGAGCGACGAGTTCGGGCAGCTCGCCGCCTGGGGCCGCGAGCTCACCGACGCGGCTGCCAACGACGTCGCGGGCCCGGGCCGGCGGCGCATGCACGCGGCCTTCCGCGCCTCGAGCGAGCACGAGCTGGCGTTCTGGGAGTCCGCCTGGCGCGGCGCCTAGACGGGGATCTCCGCGCCGTCCTCGGGAACGGTGACCCGGTCGGTCAGCCCTTCGTCGTGGATCCGCTGGTGCAGGTCGGCGCGCGTCTGCAGGCAGTGGTTGATCGCTTCGAGGTGGACGGCGACCACGCGCGCGTCCGGCGCGTGGCGGGCGACGGCCACGACATCGTCGACCGTCATCACGATCGGGTCGCCCTCGAGGAAGCGCGCGCCGCCCGCGTTGATGACGGCGACGGCCGGCCCGTGGCGGTCGAGCGCGGCGGCCACCTCGTCGCACCAGATGCTGTCGCCGGCCACGTAGAGCACCGGCTCGCCGGGCGCCTCGAGCACGAAGCCGGAGACCGGAGCCAGCGCCTCGCCTATGTCGCCCGTGCCGTGCCGCGCGCCGGTGCGCGTGATCCGGATCCCGTCCCAGTCCAGCGAGTCGCCGACCGGCCGGACGTCGGCGAAGCCGTGCCCGCGCAGCGCGTCGGCGTCGTCGGGCTGGCAGAACACCGGCAGGTCCTTGGGCAGCAGGCGGATCGCGGTCTCGTCGAGGTGGTCGCGGTGCAGATGGGTGACGAGGACGGCGTTCAGGCCGCCGACCACGACCTCGGGCGGCTCGGGCAGCGCGACGAGCGGGTTGCGGACCGGATTGGGAGTGTCCTCCACGGGCGGGCGCGCGCTCGCGGGGTCGAGCATCGGGTCCACCAGCACGCACCGACCGGCGGCCTTGACGAGCAGCGTCGCGTGACGGATCAGGCGCAGCCGCATCCCGGCTGAAGCGTACTCTCGGGCCGGTGCGCGCCCACTACGAGGACTTCTGGGCCGACGCGCCCGAGGACCCGGAGCCGTGGGAGTGGGAGCGCCGGCGGGCGCTGCTGCTCGGAGAGGCCCGGCCGGGGGAGCGCGTGCTCGACCTCGGCTGCGGCGCCGGGCGCTTCGTCGCGGCACTGCGCGACGCCGGCGCGGAGCCCGTCGGCGTCGAGCTGGCCGAGGCCGCGCTCGAGCGCGCTCGCGCCAACGCGCCCGGGGCCGACCTGAGGCGCGTGGCCGACGACGGGTCGCTGCCGCTCGAGCACGCGAGCGTCGACCTCGTGTGGTGCTCCGAGGTGCTCGAGCACGTCCCGGATACGGCGCATCTCCTCCTGGAGGTCCGTCGCGTGCTGAAGCCCGGCGGACGGCTGCTGGTCACCGTGCCCCACCACGGGCGGTTGAAGGCGGCCCTGATCGCGCTCACGCGCTTCGAGGCGCACTTCGACCCGCTCGGACAGCACGTGCGCTTCTACACGCGCCGTTCGCTGGCCGCCACGCTCGAGCACACCGGGTTCGAGGACGTGCGCGTGCGCGCGGGCCTCACGGCGTGGGCGCGGCGCCCGTAGCCGCGGCGCGGCTGGCCTCGATCACGTCCGAGGTCGAGGCCGGGGCCTTCGGATCGAGGTAGTACGCGGCCTGGAAGGCGCTCAGCGCGCCCTTCGGGTCGTTGAGGGACGACAGCCGCAGCCGCCCGAGCCGGCGCCACGCCTCGGGGTTCGCCGGCTGGAGGCTGACGGCGCGCTCGAGCACGGCCTCGGCCTCCTGCGTGCGCCCGCGCGCCTCCTCGATCGCCGCGAGCTCGAACAGGGGATCGACGGACAGCGGGTTGCGCTCCGTGGCGATGCGCGCCTCCTCGGCCGCCGCGTCCGGCTGCCCCTGGTCGAGCCGGTCGAACGCGGCGTCGCCGGCGTGCACGGCCCGCACGGGCTGGAGGGCCGTCCAGGAGGCGACGAGCGCGATCGCGATCACTCCCACGACGGCCAGCGCGCGCAGCGGCGGCATCCGCTGCCCGAGCCGGGCGAGCCGGCTGGCGTGCGGCCACGTCAGGGCCTCCGGCCCAGGCGGGCCCTCGGGGTGCTCGAGCCGGACGCGCAGCGGCCCGCGCCCGGCCACCCAGCCCGCGCACAGCACGGCCACGCCCGCGTTGGCCGGCACGAACCAGGTCCAGTCGATCAGCGAGTGCGCCGCGAAGACCAGCGCGACGACGACCAGCGTCAGCATCCCGATCCGCTCGGCGTCGTAGGGCAGGCCGCGGTCGGCACGCCGCACGCCGGTCGCCCGCGCCGCCGACAGCAGCCACGCCACCGCGGCGAGCAGCGAGACGATCAGGCCGATCCAGCCGAGGTCCGCCAGCGTCTGCACCCCGTAGCCGTGGGCGTGGCGCACGAACAGCGCGTCGTCGCGGAAGCGGGCGCGGACGGTCGCGTAGGCGCCGGCTCCGGAGCCGAGCCACGGCTCGGTGGCGTGGATGTCGAGCGCCTCGCGCCAGTAGCGCGCGCGCACCGACGAGGTCGCGGTCAGGCGGTCGGGCGTGTTGGCCGGCGTCTGCGCGTTGGGGTCGGTGAGCTGGTCCCACGCCTTCGAGACCTGCCCGCCGATCCCGCCCTCCGCGGTGGCCAGGGCGAACAGGCCGAGGAGCGGGACGAGGGCGAGCACGGCCAGCGCGCCGCGACCGGCGAGCCGGCGCTGGCGCGGCGTCGGCGGCCGCTGGGCCACCGTGAACTGCACGAGCAGCCCGGCGGCCAGCAGCACGGCCGCCATCAGGATCAGCAGGGCGCCGAACTCGTGGCCGGCGTCGACGCGCGCGGCGATCGGCGCGCGGTCGGTCGTCAGCCCGTCCTGCGAGAACGCCCACGCGATCACGGGCCCGGCGACCGCGACGGCGCCGGCCAGGGTGACCAGCGCCCGCAGGCGCAGCGGCACGAGCACGAACCAGGCGGCGATCCCGAACGCGAGCGCGACCAGCGCGCCGCGCGAGTAGGACAGCATCATGCAGACCAGCAGCAGGCCGATCGCCGGCCAGGCCAGCGCGTTGACGGCCGCGTGGCCGTTCCGGCGCGCGGCGAGCCACAGCATCGGCGGCACGCCGAGCGCCGCCATCAGGCCGACGGAGTTCCAGTACGCGAACGGCTCGCGCAGACGGGCGTAGGTCTCGTCGGGCGCCAGCGAGGCGGGGAAGACCTTGGTCAGCAGCGCCCAGCCGCATACGAGCAGGCACCCTGCGCCGACGCCCACGAGCAGCGCCGGCCAGCGCAGCCCGGCCAGCCGCGCGAACGCGACGCCGCCCGCGAACAGCGCCAGGTAGGCGAAGGTGCGGACGGCCTCGATCCAGGAGTCCGCCGGCGCCAGCGACCAGAGGACCGAGAGCGCGGTGAGGCCGGCGAGCGCCCCGAAGGCCAGCAGCGGGCCGCCGCCGTAGAGCGGCGCCGAGGCGGTCCACGGGCGCTGGAGCAGCGCCGCCACCACGAGCGCCGCGCTCGCGAGGATCATCGCGATCAGGACGTTGGTCGTGCGCTCCAGCCGCAGCCCGCCGGCGGCCGCGAACGACGCAGCGGCGACCGCTACGGCGACGCCGGAGGCCAGCATCCCGTTGCCCGCGAGACGCGGGAGCGGGATCGTGATGGTGCGCCGCCGCGGGCGGCTAACCGGATCGGCCAGGGAGGACACGTCGCAGAGAGGGGGCGCGCCGGCGGATCTGCGGCGCGAGGCCGGCCACGGCCGCGGCGGCGAGCAGCGCCAGCAGGACGATCAGCGTGCCCGGCAGGTCGTTGCGGAAGGCGGTCTCGCCCGGCGTGACGGGGCGGCCGGCGACGTTGACCGGCACCTCGCCCGCGCCTGCGGCCTGCTCGAGCGCCTGCTTGTCGGCGTCGGTGGACGGGGTCAGCGGCGCGGCGCTCTCGCCGCCGCCGGTTCCGCCGCCGCCACCACCGCCGGTCCCCCCGCCGCCGGAGCCGGAGTCGCCGCCGGCGCGGCTCAGCAGCGCCCGCGTCAGGACGTCGCGGCAGTCGGTGTACTGGTCGAGGTCGTCCGGGATGTTGTTGCGGGCGTCGCGGATCTCGCGTGCCGTGTAGTCGCCGGTCAGGCGACCGCTCTGGCACTCGCGCAGGATCTTGTTGCGGGTCGCGTCGGCCAGCGCCGGTGGCGCGGCCAGCAGGAGCGCCAGCAGGGCGATGAGAGCCGGGCGCGACATGAGCCGAAGCACGCTAGCAACCCCAACGCACGGGCCGGCGCGGAAGTTGCGGACCGCACATGGCCGCGCCGGTGGCGGCGGCCCGGGCTCGGATCGGGCCGCCGCCGACCAGACCAGCGCGGCTGAGGTGCTGACAAGCCCGGGAACGCCAGGCCCGATGGAGCACCGCCCCGAAGGTTCCCGCGCGGTTCAGGTGGCAAACATTCGCCGCGCGCGGACGACCGCGCGCTCGAAGGCGGCCACGCTGCGCTCGATCCCGTTCTCCGCGTCGACCTCGCGGCTGGCCCGGGCGAGCGCCTCGCGCAGCTCGTCGTCGCGGACGATCCGGGCCAGCGCGCCGGGCAGCTGGCCCTGGTCGACGAGCAGCGCGTTGCGGTCCAGCCACCGCGATGTCGCCGGCGGCGCCGACCGTGCGGCTGCAGACGATCGGCAGGCCGGCGGCGACCGCCTCGCGCACGACCACGCCGAACGGCTCGTAGACCGACGGCAGGACGAAGGCGTCGGCCGCCGCGTAGACGGCGGGCAGGGCGTCGGGCGCAACGTAGCCCGAGAACCGCGCCGCCACGCCCAGCCGCGCGGCGAGCTCGCGCAGCTCGCCATCGAGCGGACCGGTGCCGACGACGTGCAGCTCCGCCTCACCCGGCGACAGCTCGGCGAACGCCTCGATCAGGCCGCCGAAGTTCTTCTCCGGCACCAGCCGCCCGACCGCCAGCACGCGCACCGGCCCGCCGTCGCTCGGCTCTGCGCCGGCGACGGCGGCCCGGATCGGCTCGGCGTCGAACGACTGCAGGCTGACCTCGACGGCGTCCGGCGCGACGCCCATCGCCACGAGGCGGTCGCGAGCCGCGCTGCTGGCCACGATGAACCCCTGCGCCCGGCCGGCGAGCCAGCGATGGAGCCGGCGCTGCGCGCCCGGCAGCGCCTCGGCGGCCCACGGGGTCAGCTCGCTGAAGATGACGAGCGGGATCCGGCGGCGCCGGCACCACGCCCAGGTCCGCAGGGCCGCCGGGCCGTACTCCCAGACGACGACCACGTCGGGGCCGAAGGCGTCGAGCTCGCGCTCGAGCCCGCGCGGCCACACGACCGGTGTCCGGCCGGTGCGCTCGCGCTGGGAGGAGCGCAGGTGGACGGCCTCGTATGCATGGTCCTGCGGGAACCAGCCCGCCGCCTGGTCCCAGCCCGCCGAGGCCGCCGACTGGTAGATGACGCGGAGCGTCAGCCGCTCGGCGAGCCCGCGGAACAGCGGCTCTCGGTACGGCACGGGGCGGGCGGGACGACTGCGCAGCGGATGCCGGCAAGCCTAGAGTCCACTGCATGCGCGTCGCCGTCGTCGCCGAGTGGTACCCGTCGCCGGTGGATCCGGTCCTCGGCGTCTGGGCCCACCGGCAGGCGGTCGCGGCTCGCGACGCGGGCGCCGACGTGCGCGTGCTCGCCATGCGCCGCCCGGTCCCTCCGATCTCCGCCGCCCGCCGCGGGCTGCCGGGCCTGCGCGACTGGGCGCGCAGCGTGCCGGGGCTGCTCGAGCGCTGGGAGCTCGACGGCATTCCCGTCGAGCCCGTGCCCTTCGTGGCGCCGCCGCGGCCGTGGTCGTACGGGAGCTGGGGCTGGTGGATGGCGCCGGCGCTCGCGCGCGCGCTGGCACGCCTGCACGACGCGTTGGCCGTTCGACCTCGTCCACGCGCAGTCGATCCTGCCCGTGGGCCACGCCGTCCGCCTGTCGCGTCGTCGGGCGGCGCGCGTCGTCTCCACCCACGGCCCCGACATCACGCACGCGGCCGAGGCGAGCCGGCTCGCGCGCCGCGAGACCGCGAAGACGCTGCGCGACGCCGACCTCGTGATCGCCAACTCGGGCTGGGCCGAGCGCCGCTGCCGCGAGCTCGGCGGGCCGGGGATCAGCACCGAGGTCGTGCATCTCGGCGCCGACCTGCCGGCTCCGTCGCCCGAACGGCTGCCGCGGCCCACGCTCGTCACCGTCGCCAACCTCGCAGCGGCCAAGCGCCACGCCGTCGTCCTGCACGCGCTCGCCGCCCTGCCGCGCGACCGGCGGCCCGACTACCTGATCATCGGCGGCGGGCCGGGGCACGAGCCGCTCGCCCGCACCGCTACCGCGCTCGGGCTCAACGGGTCCGTGCGCTTCGCCGGCCGGCTGCCGCACGAGCAGGCGCTGGCAGAGGCCGCGCGCTGCCACCTGTTCGTGATGCCCAGCGTGGAGGAGCCGTTCGGCGTGGCCTTCGTCGAGGCGATGGCGGCCGGGCTGCCGGCCATCGGAGTCCGCGGCGCGGGCGGCCCCGAGGACATCGCGGCCGCCGGCCCCGGCCTGGTCCGCGTCCCGCCCGAGGACCACGTGGCGCTGGCGCAGGAGATCGACCGGCTGCTCGCCGACCCGGAGGGGCTCGCGGAGCTCGGCCGCCAGGCTCGGGACACGGTGGCGCGCGCATTCACCTGGGCGCGCTGCGGCGAGGCGACCGTGGCGGCGTATGAGCGGGCGCTGCGCGGATGACCGACATCCTCCTGCTGTCGCTGGGAACCACGCGCGGCCTGCGCATCGCGGACGCCGCCTTCGCCGCCATGCTGCGCAAGGGCGGGGCGTCCGTGACGGTGGCGGGCGTGAGGATCGGGGCGACGGGCCGGCTGCGGCGGTTCTACCCGGCGACCGACCTGGTGGAGATCGTGGCGGCGGGCCGCGCGGCGGCGACCGCCCTGGAGCGCCACGACCCGCGCGCGGTCGTGGCGGCGACGACCGGCGTGGCGATGCTCGCCCCGCTGGGCGACCGTCCGTACGCCGTTCGGTTCGACGCTCCGTCCGCGCTCAACCGCCCGGGGCGCCGCAACGCGATCCAGCACGCGCTCGAGCGGCGCCGCATGCGGGACGCGCGGCTGCTGCTGCCGCTCAGCCACGCCGCCGCCCGCGCCGTACCCGCGGGCAGCGCGCGCAGCGTCGTCGTCCCGATGCCGATCGCCCCCTCGGGCCCCGACGGTCCGCGCGGACGCGTGGCCGTCGCGTACACGCCCGACCCCAAGGCCAAGGGGCTCGACCTGCTCGGCGCGGCGTGGGGGCTGGCGGCCGTCCCCGACGCCCGCCTGCTCGTCTTCGGCATCGATCCCGACCGGGGGCGCGCCTACCTGGCTCGGTTCGGCATCCCCGAGCCGGCGGGGCTCGAATGGCGAGGGTCGGTCGCGCGCGACGAGTTCCGCGCCGCCCTACGGCAGGCGCACGTCCACGTGACGAGCGCCCGCTGGGAGGACTGGGGGCAGGCCCAGCTCGAGGCGCTGGCCGACGGCGCGCTGCTGGCCACGACTCCCGCCGGCGGGCCGTTCGAGGCGCTCACGTTCGCGCGCGCGCTCGACCCCGGCCTGGTCGCCGAGGAGGTGAGCGCGCACGCGCTGGCCGCGGTCATCCGCGCGGCCTTCGAGGTGTCCGAGGAGGGGCGCGCCCTCTACGCGCGAGCGGCGGCCCCGTACCTCGAGCCGTTCCGCGAGGACGTCATCCAGGGCGTCGTGGAGCGCGAAGTGCTCCCGGCCCTGCTGGGGTGAAACCTATACTCGCGCCGTGCCGCTGGACGTGGCGATCCAGATCGTCAACTACGGGACGCGCCGCCAGCTGGAGGCCTGTCTGCCGACGGTGCTCGACGACCTCTCGGACGGCGATCTCGACGCTCGCGTGCTGGTGCTCGACAACGCCTCCGGCGACGACCTGTCTGCGCTCGCCGCCCGCCATCCGGAGGTCGAGTTCGACGTCGCCGCGCAGAACCTGGGGTTCGGCGCCGGCCACAACGCGCTCGCCGCGCGGCACGACGCGGCGGCGCTGCTCTTCCTCAACCCCGACACGCGCTTCCTCGAGCCGCGCACGGTGGCGCGGCTGCTCGAGGCGCTTGGCGGCGACGTGCAGGCGGTCGGCCCGCAGCTCGTCTCCGCTGCGGGCGACGTCGAGCCCTTCGACCACGGCGAGCTGCACGGCTTCCGTGCGCGTGTCGCGCAGGCCGCGGGTGACACCTACTACCGGCAGCGCGACGCCCCCGCCGACGTCGCCTGGGTGTCGGGCGCCGCGTGCCTGGTCGCACGGCGCGCGTTCGACGCCGTCGGCGGCTTCGACCCGGGCTTCTTCCTCTACAAGGAGGAGGAGGACCTGTTCCTCCGCATCCGGCGCGGCGGCGGCCGTGTGCGCTACCTGCCGTCGGTGCGCGTGCGTCACGACGCCGCCGCCACCGCGTCGCGCGAGGCCCACCTGCCCGACTCGGCGGCGCGGTTCCTGGACAAGCACGTCCAGTCGCGCTGGCAGCGGCGCGTGATGCCTCGGGTGCACCGTGCCGTGGCGGTCTGGGGCGGGCGGCTCGACCGCCTGAAAGAGCTGCGCTCCTGATCCTCCTCCTGCACAACCGCTACCGGACTCCGGGCGGCGAGGAGCGAGCGGTCGAGGACCTCGCCTGGCTGATCCGCGGCGAGCTGGGCGAGCCGGCCGCCGTGCTGGAGCGCGACTCGGAGGCGCTGGGGCCGGCGCGGGCGGCGACGGGACTGCTCGGCGGCGGGCTGCGGCCCGCGGCGGTCGGCGACGCCGTGCGGCGCAGCGGCGCGCGCGTGCTGCACGCGCACAACGTGCATCCGGCGTTCGGCTGGCGCGCGCTGGCCGCCGCCCGCGAGGCCGGCGCGCGCGTGGTGCTGCACCTGCACAACTACCGGCTCGTCTGCGCGATCGGGACGTGCTTCACGCGCGGCGCGGACTGCACGCGCTGCCACGGCCGCAACACGCTGCCGGGCGTGCGGCTGAACTGCCGCGGGTCGCGCGCCGAGTCGCTGGTCTACGGGACGTCGCTGGCGCTCTGGCAGCGGCGGCTGGCGGAGGCGGTCGACGCGTTCGCGGTCCCGAGCGAGTTCGCCCTCGGCCGGCTGGAGGAGCTGGGGGCGCCGCTGGGCGGGCGGGCGCGCGTGGTGCCGTCGGTCCAGCGGTCGTTCGCTGTCGCGTCGACCGCTTCTTCGGGCCGCTTCGCGCTTGCCGCCGGGCGGCTGACGCCGGAGAAGGGGTTCGAGGACGCGATCCGGGGCTGCGCGGCGGCCGGCGTGCCGCTCGTGGTGGCCGGCGACGGGCCGCAGCTCGAGGAGCTGCGGGCGCTGGGCGGCGACGTGCGGTTCGTCGGCCAGGTGAGCGCTTCGGAGCTGGCGCGGTTGCGGCGCGAGGCGGCGCTGGCCTTGGTGCCGTCGCGCTACGCCGAGATCCTGCCGCTGGCGGCGCTGGAGGCGATGGCGGCCGGGCTGCCGGTCGTCGCGTCGAGCGCGGGCGGGCTGGCGGAGGCGGTGCCGGGCGAGGGGCTGTACCCGCCGGGGGACGTGGCGGCGCTGGCCGAGCGGGTGCGGGCGCTGTTCGGGGACGCGGAGGCCGGCGAGCGTTCGCTGGCGCTCGCTCGCGCGCGGTTCTCGCCGCCGGTGGTGGCGTCGAAGCTGCGCGAGCTGTACGACGGGCGAACTGCGGCTGGGTAGGGGAGCTGGGGAGCCGGCCGCGCGGCGGATTTCGGCCTAGCGTCCTGTTCTAGGGTCGCTATACGACCCCAGGGCAGGACGCTTCGAGGAAAACGGTCACGCCGACCTCCCCGCCGCCCTACCCAGCCGGGGTTGACGTTCGCCGGCGCTACAGCTGCGGCACACCCAGATGCCGCGTCGTCCCGCGCAGATCCAGCACCTGCGACGCCCGCTCGACCACCCGCCCGTGGTCGACCGACGGGTGCGCGGTGACGATCACGGCCAGGTCGGCGCCGTCCAGCCCCTCGTCGAGCCCGACGCTGCGCAGCCCCAGCTCGGCGCAGCTCCGGCACGTGCGGGTCGTGGTAGACGACCTCGCCGCCGCGCGCCCGCAGCAGCTCGATGATCTTCAGCGCGGGCGACTCGCGTATGTCGCCGACGCCGCCCTTGTAGGACACGCCCAGGATCAGGATCTTCGACCCGCGGACCGGCTTGCCGGCGTCGTTGAGCGTGCGCTCGGCCTTCTCCACGCAGAAGTACGGCTGCGACTGGTTGATCTTGCCGGCCAGCTCGATGAACTCGGCCGAGAGGTCGTACTCGCGCGCCTTCCACGCGAGGTAGAACGGGTCGACGGGCAGGCAGTGGCCGCCCATGCCGGGCCCGGGGTCGAAGCGCGTGAAGCCGAACGGCTTGGTGGCCGCCGCGTCGATGACCTCCCAGATGTCGATCCCCATGCGGTCCGCCAGCCGGGCCATCTCGTTGACGAGCGCGATGTTGACCGAGCGGTAGATGTTCTCCAGCAGCTTCGAGAGCTCGGCCACCTCGGGCGTGGTGACCGGCACGAGGTGGTCGCAGACGCGCGCGTAGACCGCGGCGGCGCGCTCGGTGCAGTGCGGCGTCAGGCCGCCCACGACCTTCGGCGTGGTGCGGATCGTGTAGTCGGTGCGGCCCGGGTCGACGCGCTCGGGCGAGAAGGCGAGCGCGAAGTCCTCGCCCGCCCGCAGCCCCGACTCCTCGAGCAGCGGCACCAGGTGCTCGCGTGTGGTGCCCGGGAAGGTGGTCGACTCGAGGACGATCACCTGGTCGCGCCGCACCACGTCCGCCAACGCGCGGGTGGCGGCCAGCAGCGGGCCGAGGTCGGGCTCGCGGTTGCGGGTGAGCGGCGTCGGGACGCAGACGAGGATCGCCTCGGCCTCGTGCAGCTCGACGGCGCGCGTGGTGAAGTGGCACGAGCCGAGCACGCGCTGAAGGCGTCTCGTCCGAGACGTCCTCGATCGGCGAGCGGCCGCCCGACAGCGCCGTGACGCGCTCGCGGTCGACGTCGACGCCGATGACCTGCTCGCCCGCCTCCGCGAAGGAGACGGCCAGCGGCAGGCCGACGTAGCCGAGTCCGACGATGCCGATGCTCAAGTCAGTTCCTCGATCTGCGCGAAGGTCACGGCCCGCGGGTCGGCTCCCGAGCGGACCTGGTCGTACCAGGAGACGGTAGCGGCGAGCGCGGCCTCGGCGTCCATCTGGGGGCGCCATTGCAGCCGCTCGCGCGCCGCGGAGGCGTCGAGCCGCAGCTCCGGCGGCCTCCACGCCGTCGCCCGGGTCGTCGACGCGCACGTCGAGCCGCCAGTGCTCGCGCACCCGCTCGACCACCCAGCCCACCGGGCGCGAGTCCTCCGGCCCGAAGTTCCAGGGCGCCGCCCACTCGGCCGAGCCGTGGAGGCGCTCGGCCAGCGCCAGGTAGCCGGCCAGCGGGTCGAGCACGTGCTGCCACGGGCGCACCGCGTCCGGGTGGCGGAGCACCACCGGCTCGCCGGTCTCGCGCGCCCGCGCGAGGTCGGGCAGCAGCCGGTCGCGGCCCCAGTCGCCGCCGCCGATCACGTTGCCGGCCCGCGCGGTCGCCACGCGTGCGCCGAGCGAGTCGCGGTAGGCCGCCGCCACCAGCTCCTGCGCGGCCTTGGAGGAGGAGTAGGGGTCGCGGCCGCCGAGCGGGTCGCCCTCGCGGTGCGGGCCCGGTCCCGGCGCGTAGCACTTGTCGCTCGTCACGCAGACGACCGCGGCGTCGCGCGCCGCGTCGAGCACGTGCGCGGTGCCGAGCACGTTGACCGCGTAGGTGCCCGCCGGATCCTCGAGCGCCGCGCGCACGATCGCCCGCGCCGCGAGATGGAAGACGACCTCGGGCCGCGCCGCGGCGACCGCGGCGGCGACCGCCTCGGCGTCGCGCACGTCGACCGCGGACGTCCTCGACCAGCTCGCCGACACGCGCCGCCTCGAACAGCGACGGCGTGGTGGGCGGCCCCGAGGAGAACCCCGTCACCTCGCGCGCCCAGCCGGTGCAGCCACAGCGCCAGCCACGCGCCCTTGAAGCCGGTGTGCCCGGTCACGAGCACCCGGCGGCCC
>CAWETE010000003.1:0-506572 GCA_963811895.1 uncultured Solirubrobacteraceae bacterium
GATGGAGGAGGTCTTCCAGCGCCCGATCGGCGAGTCCGACGTCGACCACCTCGCCGCGATCGCCGAGTTCGCGAGGCCCAGGTGATGCGTTACGCCGTACATGCCTACGCCTGGACCTCGGGCTGGACGAACGCCGACCTCGGCCTCCTCGGGCGCGCCGCCGGCCTCGGGCTCGACGCGCTGGAGATCCCGCTGATGGAGCTCGACGCCGTAGAGCCGCAGGCGATCCGCGTCGCGGCCGAGGAGGCCGGCGTCGAGCTCGTGACGTCGACGGTGCTGACCGAGGCGACCGACCCGACCAGCGACGACGAGGCGGTGCGCGAGGCGGCGATCGCCCACCTCTGCCGCTGCGTCGACGCCGCGGCCGCCATGGGAGCCCCCGTGCTCGGCGGCGTCATCTACGCCGCGCACGGGCGGCTGATCGACGGCCGGCCGGAGCGCCTGCACTACCAGCGCGCGGCCGAGGTGCTGCGTGCGGCGGCGCGGCATGCCGGACCGCTCGGCGTGCGGCTGGGAATCGAGCCCGTCAACCGCTATGAGACGTTCCTGGTCAACACCGCGGCCCAGGCGCTCGAGCTCGCCGAGCTCGTGGGGGACGACACCGTCGGTGTCCACCTCGACGCCTACCACATGAACATCGAGGAGGAGGAGTTCGGCGAGCCCGTGCGGCGCGTGGCCGACCGGCTCGTGCACTTCCACCTGTCGGAGAGCCATCGCGGCATCCCGGGGCGCGGGACGGTCGACTGGCGCGCGATCGTCGACGCGCTCGACGACGCCGAGTACGACGGCTACGTGGGGCTCGAGTCGTTCGCCGAGGTGTCGCCCGCCATGCGCCGCGCGACGTGCATCTGGCGCGACCTCGCGCCAGACAGCGACACGCTGGTGCGCGAGGGGCTCGCGTTCCTCAAAGGGCTCAGCCGCCGCTAGGAAGCGTCCCCTCGAGCACGGCCGGGCCCGGCTCGCGCGCCTTCGCGTCGGTCTCGCGCGTGATGAGGATCTTCTCGTAGGTGGCGAACCACTGCGGGAACTTGTCCTCGTCGCCCTGCTGCGGCCCGCCCGTGGTGAGGATGCCCTCCTCGCCGACGGGCGTCTGCGCGAAGCCGAGCCTGCGCGGCCGGGCGCCCTCGCGCGTGAGCCAGACGGCGTAGACCTCCTGCCCTGGTTGGGCGGCACGTTCTGGGCGGCGATCGCGAACTGGACGGTGCCGTCGTCGCGGCTGACCAGGCGCATGAGGCCCTCGGCCTGCGAGTCGCCGACGCCCTGGAGCACGATGTCGCTGCCCTCCTGGGCGCCGGCCGTGGCGGTGGGGGTCGCCTGCGGCGCCGAGGCCGGCTCCTCCTCGTCGTCGCGGAGGACGAAGATCCACAGCAGCGTCCCGGCGACGAGCAGCGCGACGATGCCGATCAGGATCGCGCCGCCGAGCCGCGACGATCGCGGCGCGGGCGGCGCGGGCTTCTCGCGCGGCCGGGGCGCGGCGGGGCCGTCGGCGTCGCGCAGCGGACGGGGGCGAGGACGTGGCGCGGGCGGGTCGTCGCCGGCGGGAGGCTCCGGCGCCGTGTCGTCGGCCGCCGGCACGGATGGCATCGCGCCGCCGAGCTCGCCGAGCCGGTCGGCGGCCGCCGCCGCCCATTCGCGCGCCTCGGGGCTGCGAGCCACCGCCGCGCGCGTGCGGTCGGCGTCGGCGTCCGGCTGCTGGCCCAGGAGCCAGTCGGCGATCCTGCCGCTGTCGACGCCCGCCGCCGGCTCGCCCGCGAGCGCGCGCAGGCCGGCGTCGGCGCGCGCGCGGACGTCGCGCTCGGGGATCGCGAGCAGCTCCGAGAGCTCCCCGTACGAGCGCCCCTGGCGCAGGACCAGCTCCAGCACGGCGCGCTGGTCGGGGGCGAGCGTGTCGAGCGGCGTCATGCGGTGCTCCAGGGTAGTGTGCCGCGCCTCGTGACGACCCCGTTCGAAGGCTTCCCGGTCGGGTTCGACCGGCTCTATGGGCTCGAGGTGCTCGAGATCGGCGACGAGCTCGCCCGCGCCCAGGTCAAGGTCCGCGACGAGCTGCTCCAGCCGGCCGGGCTCGTGCACGGCGGCGTGTTCGCCTCGATCGCCGAGTCGCTGACCTCGGTGGCGACCTGGCTGGCCGTTCACGAGGACGGCAAGACCGCCCAGGGTCTGTCCAACCAGACCAGCTTCCTGCGCCCGATCGTCGGCGGCACCGTCCACGCCACGGCCCGCCGCCGCCACAAGGGCCGCACGACGTGGGTCTGGGAGGTCGACATCACCGACGACGAGGAGCGCCTGTGCGCCCTCGTGCGGATGACCGTCGCCGTCAGAGACGCTTGAGCTCGGGCGCGCGCGGCCGGTAGCCGTTGGTGATCGGCATCCGCCGGTCGCGCCCGAAGGCGCGCGGCGTGATCTTGATCCCCGGAGGCGCCTGGCGGCGCTTGTACTCGGCGCGGTCGACCAGCGCGATCACCTTCTCGATCGCGTCGCCCGGCAGCCCGGCGCGCTCGAGCTGCTCGGGGTCCTGGTCCTCCTCGACGTAGGCCTCGAGGATCGCGTCGAGCGTGTCGTAGTCGCCCAGCGAGTCGGCGTCCTTCTGGTCGTCTCGCAGCTCGGCGCTCGGCGGGCGGTCGATCACCGAGCGCGGTACCGGCGGCGTCTCGCTCTGGGCGTTGCGCCACTCGGTCAGCCGGTACACCAGCGTCTTGGGGACGTCCTTGATGACGGCGAAGCCGCCGGCCGAGTCGCCGTAGAGGGTCGAGTAGCCGACCGAGTTCTCGGACTTGTTGCCGGTGGTCAGCACGAGCCAGCCGAACTTGTTCGAGAGCGCCATCAGCAGATTGCCGCGGATCCGCGCCTGCAGGTTCTCCTCGGTGATGTCCGGCTCGCGGCCCTCGAAGTGCTCCGCCAGCAGCTCGTCGTAGACCTCCATCGCCGGGGCGATCGCGATCTCGAGCAGCTCGACGCGCAGGTTCTCGGCCAGCACCTTGGCGTCGTCGCGCGTGCCCGAGGACGAGTAGCGCGAGGGCATCGTCACGCAGGTCACCCGGTCGGTGCCCAGCGCGTCGACCGCCACGAGCGCCGTCAGCGTCGAGTCGATCCCGCCGGAGAGCCCGATGACCACGTGCCGGAAGCCGTTCTTCTCGACGTAGTCGCGCGTGCCGAGCACGAGCGCCGCGTAGACCTCGGCCTCGGGGTCGAGCAGCGGCGTGACCTCGCCGCCGACCGGCGCGGCGACCACGTGCTCGCGGCGCGCCAGCGGCCCCAGGCGCCGTACCTCGGGCAGCGCCCGGCGCACCGGCGCGCGCTGGCGCGTGTCGCGCAGCCGCGCGGTCAGCGCCGCCTGCAGGTCGACGGTGCCGATGACGAGCGCCTCCTCGAACTGCGGCGCGCGCGCGAGCACGCAGCCCTCGTGGTCGAGCAGCAGCGAGTGCCCGTCGAACAGCAGCTCGTCCTGGCCGCCGACCATGTTGCAGAACGCGACCGCGCAGAGGTTGTCGCGCGCGCGCTGGATCAGCATCCGCTCGCGCTCGCGGCCCTTGCGCGCGTGATACGGGGAGGCGGAGGCGTTCAGCACCAGCGCCGCGCCGGCGAGCGCCTCGTCCGAGAAGGGCGGGCCGGGGGTCCAGATGTCCTCGCAGATAGTGAGGCCCAGGCGCGCGTCGCCGAGCTGGAGCACGGCGCCGCCCTCGCCGACCTGGAAGTAGCGCTGCTCGTCGAAGACGCCGTAGTTCGGGAGCACCGACTTGCGGTAGACGGCCTTCAGCTCGCCCTCGGCCAGCACCGCCAAGGCGTTGTAGACGTCGTCGCCGCGCTCGGGGAAGCCGACGAGCGCCACGATCCCCTGGGCCTCGCGCGCCAGCTCGGCGATCGCCTCGTTGCTCGCCTGCAGGAAGTGCTCCTTGAGCAGCAGGTCCTCGGGCGGGTAGCCGGTCAGCGCCAGCTCGGGGAAGAGCACGAGCTCGGCGCCGGCGTCGCGCGCGGCGGCGATCTGCTCGGTGATCTTGGCGGCGTTGCCCTCGAGGTCGCCGACGCTGCTGTCGATCTGCGCGAGGGCCAGGCGCAGCGGGGGAATCAGGGCCATGGCGCTCATTTTCCCAGGCCGCGACCCAGCCAGGCCTCGGCGAACTCCGAGAGGCCTGGATCGCTGGGGTCTTCGGCCCGGTAGACGTGCCGCCAGGCGAGCGCCGTCGCCGGCCCGGCGCCCTCCCGGCGCGCGAGGATCACGGCCTGGCCGGCGGCGGCCACCTCGGCGTCGAACGGTCCGACGACCTCCTCTTGGACGCGTGCCGCCGTCGTCAGCGGCCCGTCGTAGAGGATCACGACGTTGCCGAGCTCGAGCGCGTGCAGGATCTGGTCATCGGTCAGCCGGCGGCGGTCGCGCGTGACCAGCTCCTCCCGGTGCGGGCCACTGGTCGGGAACTCGTCCGTGACCTTCGCCGCCGCGTCGTGGCCGGAGCCGCGGTCGGGCTGCAGCTCGCCGGGCCCGGCGGGCGCGCTCGCCACCTCGGGGTCGTCGCGCGCGTTGAAGGCGACGGCGAGCGCGATCAGGCCGGCCACGGCCACCAGCACGCCGGCCGCGACGAGCCCGAATCGCCTCAAGCGCGGCTCTTGGTCCGCCGTGACGCCGGCCGCGCGCGCCCGCTCCGCCGCGCCCCGTCGGGCGGCACGCCCGCGGCGGCCGACAGCTCGTCGATCGACGCGCCCAGGTCGAGCGCGAACTCGTCGAGGTCGGCCATCCCGTCGTAGTCGCCCAGCAGGCCGAAGAAGATCCGCCCGTCGTAGGACATGATCGCGATGCCGAGCGCGGTGTTCAGCACGAGCGGGACCATCGGGTAGAAGGCGGTCAGCCGGCGCCCGAGGACGAAGAGCGGGAACTGCGGCCCCGGCACGTTGGTCACGGTCAGGTTGAAGAAGCGCTGGCGCGCCTGCAGCCGGGCCGCCTGGTTGAGGAGGGTCGGCGCCGCGAAGCCGGTGAGCTGGGTGAGCCGCTCTGCCCCGATCGCCTGGGCCGACGACTTGAGGTCGCCGAGCGCCTCGTTGACGAACCGGAAGCGCTCGAGCGGGTCGGCGAGGCCGACCGGCAGCGGCGCGTAGATCGCGGCCACCTGGTTGCCGAGCTCGCCGCGCTGGTCCTCCGCGCGGACCGAGACGGGCACCATCGCCTTCAGCTCGAGCCCGGCGGGGTCGCGGCCGCGGCGCGCGAGGTGGGCGCGCAGGGCGCCGGTGACCGTGGCGAGCACGACGTCGTTGATGGTGCCCCCGAGCGCGTTCTTGACCGCCTTGAAGCGCTCGAGCTCGGACTCGACCCAGGCGAAGCGCCGGTGCGGCCCGATGCGCGTGTTGAGCGGGCTCTCCGGCGCGCCTCCGAGCCCGGCGGAGGCCATCGAGGCCAGCCCGGCCAGCGTGCGCGCGATCCCGCCGCCGGCCTCGCGCGGCGCCGCCAGCGCGCTCGCCGCGGCGCGGGCCGCGTGCAGCGGCGCGCCGGCGTAGTCGGTGACGGCGTCGGCGAACAGGGTGGTGCCGCTGGGCTCGGGCCGCGGGTACCAGGCGGGGCCCGGGTCGCGCTCCGGCGGGTCGGCGTCGAGGTCGAAGAGCACCGCGATGATGTCGACGCCCGAGATGCCGTCGACCAGCGCGTGGTGCGTCTTGCACACGAGCGCGAAGCGGTCGTCGCCGACGCGGTCGACGAGCCAGATCTCCCACAGCGGCTTCGAGCGGTCGAGCTGCTGGGCGAAGACACGACCCGCCAGCAGCCGCAGCTCGTGGTCGCCGGCGGGCTCGGGCAGCGCCGTGTGGCGCACGTGGTAGCCGATGTTGAAGTGCGGGTCGTCGACCCACACCGGCCGCGCCTGCGCGAGCGGCGGGAACGCCAGCCGCTGGCGGTAGCGGGGGACCTGGTGCAGGCGGGACTCGATCAGCTCGAGCAGGTCCTCGTACGGCGGCGGGTCGCCGTCGAAGACGAGCACCGAGCCCACGTGCATGTGGGCGCCGCCCTTCTCGAGCGCGAGGAAGGAGGCGTCGAGGCCGCTGAGCCGGTCGGAGTTGGGCATCGCGCCGGATTGTCGCGGGTTCGCGGGAGCGCTGCACCGGTCAGCGCTCCCAGTGTGATTGCACTCACAACCACTTCGGCGCCTCGTCCGTAGGGTGACGCGTTTTGCCCACGACCCGAAGGGGGTTGCATGCGACGACGATCGCTGTCGCGCGCCGTGCTCACGGCCGGCGCGTTCTCCATAGCCGTGGCGGCACCGGCCGCCGCCCAGACCGATGTCACCAAGAAGCGCCTGCAGGTCCGCGCCGGCCAGAGCGCCGTCGTGGTCGGGACCGCGACGGGCCCGGTGGCATCGCTGCAGATCAGGCGCCACGGCGCCTGGCGCACCATCGACCGCGACCGCACGACGGCCACCGGCCGCTTCGTGCTCCGCGCCCGCTATCGCCGCACCCTGACCGCGCCCGCGCGCCTGGTCGCCGGCGGCGAGACCAGCCGACTCGGGCGCCTGAACGTCTACCGCTCCGCCAGCGCCTCGTGGTACGGCCCGGGCCTCTACGGCAACCGGACCGGCTGCGGCGGCCGCCTCGCGCCCGGCCGCCTCGGCGTCGCCCACAAGTCTCTGCCGTGTGGCAGCACGGTCACGCTCCGCCACCGTGGGCGCACCCTCAGCGTGCGCGTGATCGACCGCGGCCCGTACGTCGGCGGCCGCGAGTACGACCTCACCGAGGCCACGGCGCGCAAGCTGCGCTTCCGCGGCCACGGCGCCATCTTGACGACTGATTGAGGCCGTACATTTGTTCGCGTGCCGCCCAAGCGCGTGATCGCACACCTCGACTGCGACGCGTTCTACGCGACGGTCGAGCTGCTGCGCCGCCCGGAGCTGGTCGGCAAGCCGGTCATCGTGGCCGGCTCCGGCCCGCGGGCGGTGGTGACGACCGCGAGCTACGAGGCACGCAAGTTCGGGGTCGGCTCAGCCATGCCGGCCTCGCGCGCGCGCCGGCTGTGCCCGGACGCGATCGTGATCCCTCCCGACTTCGAGGCCTACCGCGAGACCTCCCGGAGCGTGTGGAAGATCGTCGACGAGCGGCTCGACCGCGTGCAGCGCATGGGCATCGACGAGGCGTTCGCCGACCTCACCGGCGTCGAGAAGCCGCTGCGCGTGCTGCGCGAGGTCGCCGCCGCCGTCAAGGAGGCGACGGGCATCGTGATCTCGATCGGCGTCGGACCGTCGCGGCTGGTGGCCAAGTGCTGCAGCGACCTCGGCAAGCCCGCGGGGTTCGTGGCGATGGGGCGCGAGGAGGCGTGCGTGCGCTTCGCGACGTCGCCGACCAGCCGCATCCCCGGCATCGGCCCCAAGACCGCCGACCGGCTGGCGGAGCTCGGGCTGCGCACGATCGCTCACCTGCAGAACGCCGACGAGGCCCAGCTCACGGCCCGCTTCGGCACCAACACCGCGCGCTGGCTGAAGGCGCGCGCCGAGTTCCACGACGACTCGGAGGTCGAGACCGAGGGCGGCCCCGCCAAGTCGGTGTCCACCGAGCGGACCTTCGACACGGACGTCGCCGACCACGAGCAGCTCGAGACGTTCCTTCGCGAGATGTCGCGCGAGCTGTGCGAGAGCCTGGGGCGCCGGGGCAGGCGCGGGCGGACGATCGCGATCAAGGTCCGGCTCGACGACTGGACCACCGTGACCCGAGCCCGCACCGTCGAGGCGCCGACCAACGACGTGTCGACGGTCATCGAGGTGGCCGTCGAGCTCTTGCGCGCCTACGCGCCGCCGCGGCCGGTGCGGCTGCTCGGCGTGCGGCTGGCGGGCTTTCCGGACGTCGAGCCCGAGCCGCGGCGGGTGGTGCCCGCGGTGGCGGGGCAGTTGGCGCTCGAGGTCTGAACGTCATAGGTCATGCCCTGTGCACCTCCGTGGCGCCGATCGCGTTCAGCGCGGTCAGCTCGGCGATGTCGCGCCGGAACAGGCCGGAGGTGATCCAGTCGGCCACCACGCGCGAGCGGCGGGTGATCGACGGCAGCTGGAGCAGGTGGTAGGCCCGCGCCACGATCCAGCCGTCGAAGCCCTTCAGGCGCAGGCCCGGAAGCTGCGCGATGCCGTGGTGGCGGCCGAGCGAGGCCACCTGGCCGAGCGTGCGGTAGCGGTAGGGCTTCTCCTGGCCGCGCAGGTTCTTGGTGAGCCGCTTCGCCTGGCGCAGCGCGTGCTGGCAGGTCGCGGGGTCGAAGGTGCCGGGCGTGGCGGCATTCGGCACGGCGGCGCAGTCGCCGAGCGCCCACACGTGCTCCATGCCCTTCACGCGCAGGTGCTCGTCGACCAGCACGCGGCCGTGGTCGTCGACGGGGACGCCCAGGTCGCGCACGAGCGGGTTGGCTTCGACGCCGGCGGCCCAGACCAGGCTCGCGGTCTCGACGCGCGAGCCGTCCGAGAACGTGGCGCCCTGCTCGTCGAGCGACTCGAGCCGGGTGCCGAGGCGGATCTCGATGCCGCGCTTGGCGAGGTCGCGCGCGGCGTAGTCGCCGAGCCGCTGCGGAGCCTGGGCCAGCACGCGGTCACCGCCGTCCACCAGCAGCCAGCGCTGCCGCACGTCGCGCAGCCTTGGGTAGTGGCGGAGCGACTCGCGCACGAGGTCGTGCGCCTCGGCCAGCGCCTCGACGCCGGCGTAGCCGGCTCCGACGAAGGCGAAGGTCAGTCGCCGCTCGGCGTTCTCGAGGTCGGCGTCGGCCAGCTCGAGCTGGTGCAGGACGTGGTTGCGCAGGGCGATGGCGTCGGCCAGGTCCTTGAACTGCAGGGCGTGCTCGCGCAGCCCCGGGAGGGCCGGCACACGGGACAGCGCGCCGAGGGCGATCACGACCTCGTCGAACGTGAGGTCGATCACCCCGGTCTCGGTCCGGATGCGGGCGACTCGATTGTCGACGTCGATCTCGGACACGAAGCCCACCACCAGCTCGGCGTGCGGGCACATCGCCCGGATCGGGACGACGACGCGGCGCGGCTCGACGGCGCCGGAGGCGGCCTCGGGCAGCAGCGGCGTGTAGAGCATGAAGTTGGTCGGGTTGACGATCGTCGCGCCGCGCTTGCCGAGCCGCCGGGCGACGTAGCTGCCGGCGAAGCCGCCGCCGATCACGAGGACCCCGCCGCGGGCGGCTCGCCGGGGGGAGGAGAGGGTCGAGTTCATGGCAGCGAAGCTACGCCGACCCGACCCTCATCGAATCCGGACGATGACCAGTCGTTGCCCTAGGATCGACCCATGCTGGTCGGTCGTGAGACCGAGATGGCAGGGCTCGGACGACTCCTCGACGCCGCTCGCGGCGGTACCAGTGGTGCGCTCGTCCTGCGCGGCGAAGCCGGCATCGGCAAGACCGCGCTGCTCGAGCACGCGGCGGCGACGGCGACCGGCTTCACCGTGCTGCGGGCGACCGGCATCGAGTACGAGGCCGAGCTGCCCTACGGAGCGCTGCACCAGCTCCTGCGGCCGCTCGAGGACCGGATCGACACCCTCGCCGAGCCCCAGGCGCGCGCCCTCCGCGGCGCCCTCGGCCTCGCGCACGAGCGCGACGCGGACGCCTTCCTGGTCGGCGTCGGCGTGCTCACCCTGCTGGCCGACGCCGCCGAGGAGCAGCCGCTGCTCGCCGTGCTCGACGACGCGGCGTGGTTCGACCACGAGTCCGCGCACGCGCTCGGGTTCACCGCGCGCCGGCTGCGGGCCGAGGGCGTCGTGCTGCTGTTCGGGGTCCGCGACGAGCCGGCGCGCCAGTTCGAGCTTCCGGGCGTCGACGTCATCCGCGTCCAGCGGCTCGCCGACGACGACGCGCGGCGCCTGCTGCGGCGAAGCCGCCGACGAGCGGATCGTCGCTCGCGCGGCGGGCAACCCGCTGGCCCTGCTCGAGCTGGCCGGCGGCCACGACGGCACCGAGCAGGCCTTCGCCGCGCGCGCCCGCGGCTTCCCGAGGGCACCCAGACGCTGCTCCTGCTCGCCGCGGCCGACACCACGACCTCGCTGGCCGTGATCGGCGCGGCCGCCCGCACCCCGGTCTCGACGAGACCGCGCTCGAGCCGGCCGAGACCGTCGGCCTCGTGCACGCCGTCGGAGGCCGGCTCGAGTTCCGCCACCCGCTCGTGCGCTCGGCGGTCTACCACGCCGCCCCGTTCGCGGCCCGCGCCCGCGCGCACCGCACGCTGGCCGAGGTGCTCACCGGCGAGCAGAACGCCGACCGCCGCGCGTGGCACCACGCCGCCGGCGTGCTCGGCACCGACGAGGAGGCGGCCGCCGAGCTCGAGGGCACGGCGGGCCGCGCGATCGAGCGCTCGGGTCACGCCGCCGCCTCGGCGGCGCTGGAGCGGGCCGGCGAGCTGTCGCCCGACGAGGCCGACCGCCGGCGCCGCCTGGTCTCGCTCCGCGCGAGGCGGCGGATGGCGGGCGAGCAGGGAGCGCGCGCTGGCGATCCTCGACCGCATGGGCGACACTCACCGAGCCGCCGCTCGTCGCCATCGCGGCGCTGCTGCGCGGCTGGGTGGCGGCGACCGGTCGACGACGGCGCGCCGCCTTCGACTACTTCATGAGGCGGTGCCGCGTCGGGCCGGAGGCGGCCGCCGGCTCGCCTTCGGCGCGGTGCGCGCGACGGAGGTCGCGGGCCAGGCGCGACGCCGGAACGTCTCGCCGAGCTGCGCGACCTGCTCGCCGCGACGCCCGTCGACGACGACGAGCGCGGCTTCGCTGGTCGTCGCCGACGGGTTCAGCGCGTTCGGCGCCGACGACTTCGACGCCGCGTTCCCGGCGCTCTCCCAGGCGGCCACGCTGGCTGCGAGCTCGAACGAGACCGTTGACCCTGCTGCACGCCTCGTTCGCCGCCGGCTTCATGGGTGACTCGCGCGCGGGCACCGGCTGGCCGGGCGCGAGCGAGCAGCGCGCGCGCGCGAGGGGCATGATGAACCCGCTGTCCGCGATCCTCATGGGCCGCGCGATGTGGGAGCTGGGGGCGTCGCGCTTCGCGGCCGCGGAGTCGACCGCCGCCGAAGCGCTGAGCTGGCCGGCGAGATCGGCCAGGAGGGCGTCATCGCCATCTGCCGGGGCTGCTCGCGCGCGCGGACGCGCCCCGCGGCCGCGAGGACGACTGCCGCCGCCGGGCAGCCGATGCGCTCGCGCTGGCGGCGGCGCGCTCGGAGGCCCACCCGCAGTCGGCCGCGGAGGCCGCCCTGGCCCAGCTCGACCTGGCGATGGGCCGGCCGGCCGACGCGCTCGTGCGGCTGCAGGGCATCTTCACCACCGGCCACGCGCTCTACCGCTACGCCGTCATCGACGACCTCGTCGAGGCCGCGGCGGCGGCGGGCGCCCCGACGAGGCGCTCGAGGCGGTCGCGGCCTGGCAGCGCTGGCTGCGCCATACCGACCTGCCCGAGGGGCACGCAGCGCTCGCGCGTGCCCGCGCGCTGCTGGCCGCGCCCGAGGACGCCGACGCGCGCTTCAACGAAGCTCGCCGCCCAGAGCGCGCGTCATGGCCGTTCGCCCAGGCGCGCACGGAGCTCGCCTACGGAGAGTTCCTGCGCCGCGGCCGGCGCCGGACCGAGGCGCGCACGCAGCTGCGGGCCGCGCTCGAGCGCTTCGAGGCGCTCGGCGCCGCCCCGTGGGCCGAGCGCGCGGCCGGCGAGCTGCGGGCGACGGGGGAGACGGCGCGCAAGCGCGACGCCAGCACTCTCGACCAGCTCACGCCGCAGGAGCTGCAGATCGCGCGGCTGGTCGCCGAGGGCGGACGCAACCGCGACATCGCCGCCCGCCTGTTCTTGAGCCCGAAGACTGTCGAGTACCACCTGCGCAAGGTCTTCCAGAAGCTCGACATCGGCGCCCGGGCCGACCTGATCCGGCTGGTGTCCAGCGGCGACGCCGCGCAGGAGCTCGTCGGGGCGGCGTGATGCTGTTCGGGCGCGACAGCGAAATCGCGTCGGTCGACCGGCTGCTCGAAGCGGCGCGCGACGGCCGCAGCGGCGCGCTGCTGCTGCGCGGCGAGGCGGGAATCGGCAAGACCGCGCTGCTCGCTCACGCCGCCACGGCGGCGACCGGGTTCCGCATCCTGCGCGCCACCGGGATCGAGTCCGAGGCAGAGCTGCCGTACGCGACGCTGCACCAGCTTCTGCGGCCGCTCGAGGACCGCATCGACGGGCTCGCGGAACCCCAGGCGCATGCTCTGCGCGGCGCGCTCGGCCTCGCACACGAGCAGCCGTCCGACCGGTTCCTGGTCGGCGTCGGCACGCTGACGCTGCTCGCCGATGCCGCCGAGGACCAGCCGCTGCTGGCACTGCTCGACGACGCGGCGTGGTTCGACCGCACGTCGGCCGATGTCCTCGGCTTCGCGGCCCGCCGGCTCGAGGCCGAGGGAGTCGTGCTGCTGTTCGCGGCCCGCGACGAGCCGACCCGGCCGTTCGCGATTCCGGGCGTCGACGAGCTGCACGTCGAGCGGCTCGGCGAGCACGATGCGCGGCGGCTGCTGGCCGACGGCCTCGAGGCAAGCCGTCGCGACGAGGTGCTGGTGCGCGCGGCGGGCAACCCGCTCGCGCTCCTCGAGCTGGGGCGGCCCGCCGCGGACGGCGCGAGCGGCGCCGAGCAGGCGTACGCGGGGCGCGTCGCCGCGTTGCCGGAGGCGACCCGGTCCCTGCTCCTGCTCGCCGCCGCGGACAGCACGCAGTCGCTCTCCGTCGTCGGGGCAGCGGCCCGCGAGCTGGGACTCGACGCAACGGCGCTGGAGCCCGCGGAGCTCGAAGGCCTCGTGCAGGCGTCTGGAGCCTCGCTCGAGTTCCGGCATCCGCTGGTGCGCTCGGCGGTCTACAACTCGGCGCCGTTCGCGCGCCGGGCGGCGGCCCACATGGCGCTTGCCGACGTCCTGGTGGGCGAGGAGAACGCCGACCGGCGGGCATGGCACCACGCGAGCGCGGTGCTCGGCTCCGACGAGGAGGTGGCAGCCGAGCTCGAGCGCACCGCGGGCCGAGCGCGCACACGCGGGGGCCATGCGGCCGCCTCGATCTCGCTCGGGCGTGCTGCCGAGCTGACCGCCGACCCGATGCTGCGCGCGCACCGGCTGGTCGCGGCCGCGGACGCGGCAGGGCTGGCGGGCGACAGCAAGCGCGCCCAGCAGCTCCTCGATCGTGCGGGTGACGGCCACGACGACGCGCTCACCGCGCAGGCCGCGCTCGTGCGGGGCTCGCTGGCGCTGAACCGGTCGACGATGGGCGCCGCCTTCGACTGGTTCCTGCAGGCGCTGCAGGCAGGCCGAACAGCGGCTCCCGGACTGGCCTTGAAAGCGGCGATCCGCGCCATCGAGGCGGCGTGGCAGGCGGGGTACGAAGACCGCCTGTCCGAGGTCCGCGACCTCACGGGCACGATCGAGCCGGTCGACGACGACGATCGATCGGCCTCGCTCGTGGTGGAAGGGCTGACCGCCTTCGCCGAAGACGACTACGAGGCGGCGTTCCCGGCGCTCCGCCGCGCCGCCGAGCTCGCGGCGGCGTCGGAGAACCCGCAGACCCTGCTCCACGCGGCGTGGGGAGCGGCGTTCGCAGGCGACGCGCCGACGGCGCACCGCCTCGTGACCAAGGGCGAACGGCTGGCCCGGTCCGCGGGGGCGGCCGGGGTGCTGAGCGTGCTCCTGATGAGCCGCGCGAGCTGGGAGCTGACCGCATCGAACTTCGCCGCAGGCGAGCAGGCCGCGGCCGAAGGGCTGACGCTGGCCCGCGACGTGGACCAGCCGGGCCTCGTGGCGACCCATCTGGCGATCCTGGCTCGCGTGGACGCGGTCCGGGGACGCGCCGAGCAGTGCCGCGAGCGCGCGGCCGAGGCGATCGCGCTCGCGCGGGAGCGGGGGTTCTCGCACGCCACGTCGGCGGCCGACTACGCCGTCGGGCTGCTCGAGCTCGGGCTCGGGCGGCCGGCCGAGGCCTATCAGCGGCTGCTGGGCGTCTTCAAGGCCGGGTACATCGCCTTCCGGTTCGCCGCGATCGATGACCTCGTCGAGGCGGCGGCGCGCGACGGGAAGCCCGAGCTCGGGCACGACGCGCTGGAGGCGTGGGAGCAGTCGTTCAACCTTGCCGGCACGCCGATCGGCGGGCTCGTCGTCGCCCGCGCGCGGGCGCTCCTGGCCCCACCGGAGGAGGCTGACGAGCGCTTCCGCGAGTGCCTCGCCGCCCACGCGCGCGCGCCCTTCCCGTTCCTGCAGGCCCGGACCGAGTTGGCGTACGGAGAGTTCCTACGGCGCGGCCGGCGCAAGACCGAGGCGCGGGCGCAGCTACGGGCGGCGCTCGATGGGTTCGAGCGGCTCGGCGCCGTCCCGTGGGCGGACCGCGCCACAAGCGAGCTGCGTGCGACGGGGGAGACGGCGCGCAAGCGCGACTCCAGCACGCTCGACGAGCTGACCCCGCAGGAGCTCCAGATCGCGCGGCTGGTCGCCGAGGGCGGCCGCAACCGCGAGATCGCCGGCCAGCTGTTCCTGAGCCCGAAGACCGTCGAGTACCACCTGCGCAAGGTCTTCCAGAAGCTCGACATCGCCTCGCGCACCGAGCTCGTCAAGCTCGTCGCCGAGCGTCGGTAGCGTCTGACCGCGGGAGCCGGCTCGAGGCGCAGCCCTAGGCACGGACTAGGGATCCGACTCGGCAGGACCCTGATTCGACCAGGGTCGGCTCCTGGGACCTTCTCGTCCCATGAGCACCGCCGTCGCACTCCCCAGGTCGAGAGCCGGCACCGGCCGGCTCCGGTTCGTCTCCTACGAAGCTCCTGCTGTGGCTCGGGCTGTACCCGGTCTATCTCGCGATCCGCGGCCTGTCGATCGACAGCTTCTCGACCGCCCTCGCCAACGCCCGTGACCTGATCTCGCTCGAGCGCAGCCTGTCCATCTTCCACGAGGGTGTCGTGCAGGAGGCGCTGGAGCCTCTGCACGGCTTCTTCTCCACCTACTACATGGTCGGCTTCGGGCCCGTCGTGGGCGCGACGCTGATCTGGCTCGCGTTCATGAGGCGCGAGTACTACGTCCAGCTCCGGACGGCCCTGTTCGTCTCGCTGGCCGTCGCCGCGGTCGTCTACGCGCTGCTCCCGATGGCGCCGCCGCGGCTGGTGCCCGACATCGGCATCGCCGACACCGTCGGGCTCGCGGCCGGCCACGACACCGGCTCGCTCGGCGGCCTGATCCCGTTCAACCCGTACGCGGCGATGCCGAGCATGCACGTCGGCTGGAGCCTGCTGGTCGGGATCTTCGGCTTCCGCGCCCTGCGCGGCAACGCGCTGCGCTGGGTCTTCGCGCTCCATCCGCTGCTGATGGCCGTGACCGTCGCGGCCACCGGCAACCACTACTTCCTCGATTCCGCGGCGGGTATCGCCGTGGTTCTCACGGCCCTGATGGCCATCCGCCTGTTCAACCGCAAGAAGAGGTAATCCCCATGGCAACTCGTCTGTTCAAGCTCGGAGGCTGGGCCTTCGAGCACCGTTGGCGCGTCGTCGCCATCTGGGCCACCGTGCTGGTGGCCGTGGTCGCCAGCGCGGCCGCCTTCGGCGGCAAGACCAACGACAAGTTCTCGGTGCCGGGCACCGAGTCGCAGCAGGCCCAGGAGCTGCTGGAGCAGAAGTACCCGGCGGCCTCCGGAACCTACGCCCGGCTCGTGTTCGCGGCGCCGGAGGGCGAGAAGCTGACCGACGCCGAGCAACAAGGCGGCGGTGGAGGCGAGCCTCGCCAAGGCCTCGCAGGCCCAGGACGTCTCGGGGGTCACCAGCCCGTACGAGACCAAGGCCATCACGAAGGACGGTCGAGTCGGGTTCGCCGACGTCATCTATCCAGTCCCGGCCGACAAGATCGACGACCGGGCTCGTGACGAGCTCGAGGCGTCGGCCACGCCGGCCGAGGAGGCCGGGCTCCAGACCGAGTTCGGCGGCGGCCTCGTCACCGACGAGTCGCACGCGAACTCCGAGAGCCTCGGCATGATGGTCGGCTTCCTCGTGCTGGCGATCACGCTCGGCTCGCTGCTGGCCGCCGGCCTGCCGCTGCTGACCGCGATCATCGGCGTCGGCATCGGCCTCGTCGGCCTCCAGGCCCTCACCGACGTGATCGAGGTGTCGGAGACGGCGCCGATCCTGGCCACCATGCTCGGCCTCGCGGTCGGCATCGACTACGCGCTGTTCATCCTCACCCGCTACCGCTCGAACCTGCAGGACGGCATGGAAGGGCGTGACGCCGCCGCGCACGCGACGGCGACCGCCGGCAGCGCCGTGGTGTTCGCCGGCGCGACCGTGGTCATCGCCCTGGTCGGCCTGCTCGTCGTCAACATCCCGTTCCTGACCGTGATGGGCATGGCGGCGGCCGGCACCGTGTCGATCGCCGTGCTGATCGCCCTCACGCTGCTCCCCGCGATCTTCGGCTTCGCCGGGCCTCGCATGTCGCGCGGCAACCGCTTCGTCAACTGGCGGCCGCGGCGTCGCGCCGAGGGCGCGGACACCATGAGCGTCCGCTACGTGAAGCTCATCACCCGCCGCCCGTGGGCGGTCGTGCTGATCTCGGTCAGCCTGCTCGGCGCGATCGCCGTGCCGGCCACGCACATGGAGCTCGGCCTGCCGGATGCCGGCTCCGATCCGGCCGACTCGACGACGCGCCAGGCGTACGACCTGCTCGAGGACGGCTTCGGCCCCGGCTTCAACGGCCCGCTGACCGTCGTCGTCGACGCGCCGAACCTGCCCGCCCACGAGCAGGAGCGCGTCGCGAAGGCCGTCACCGAGGGGCTGAAGGACGTTCGACGGCGTCGCCTACGTCTCCGAGCCCTCCCAGAACGAGGCCGGCGACCTGACGGTCGTGCAGGTCACCCCGACCAGCGGCCCGACCACGCAGGAGACCCGTGACCTCGTCACGGCGCTGCGCGACAAGGCCGACGAGGTCAACGCGGCCAGCGGCATCGACGCCTACGTCACCGGCCAGACGGCCGTCAACATCGACACCGCCGACCGTCTCAACGCGTCGCTGATCAAGTACATCCTGGTCGTCGTCGGGCTCGCCCTGATCCTGCTGACGATCGTGTTCCGCTCGATCCTCGTGCCGATCAAGGCCGCGGCCGGCTTCCTGCTCAGCATCGCCGCGTCGCTCGGCCTGGTCGTGTGGATCTTCCAGGACGGCAACCTGGCCGAGCGTCTTCGGCGTCTCCCAGACCGGCCCGATCCTCTCGTTCCTGCCGATCCTGCTGATCGGGATCCTGTTCGGGCTCGCCATGGACTACGAGGTGTTCCTGGTCTCCCGCATGCGCGAGCACTTCTCGAAGACCGGGAAGGCCAAGGAGTCGGTGATCACCGGCTACGGCCAGAGCGGCCGGGTCGTCACGGCCGCCGCGATCATCATGACCGCCGTCTTCGCGGCGTTCATCCTGGCGCCGAACCCGATCACCAAGTCGATCGGCCTGTCACTGGCCTTCGGCGTCCTGGTCGACGCGTTCGTGATCCGCATGACCGTCGTGCCGGCCGTGATGGTGCTGCTGGGCAAGCGGGCCTGGTGGATGCCGAAGCGGCTCGGGCGCGTCCTGCCCGAGGTCGACATCGAGGGCGAGAAGCTCGCCCACGCGCCTAGTACAGCGCGCTGGCGAGCTTGCGACGCGATTCGCGAGCCAGGGGGTGTTCGACGCCGAGGTCGTCGAGCACCCCCACCACCGCGCGCCGCAGGTCCTCTCGCCGCTCGTCGCCGTTCTCGGCGATGGCGGCGATCAGCGTGTCCAGGCCCTGCTCGGTCTCGCCGGCGTCGAGCTTCTCGAACGCCTCCCGCAGCCCCGGGTCCTGCTCGAGCCGGATGCGGGCGGCGAGGCCGTCGGCCGCGAACGAGCCGGCCACGTTGCCGAGCACCTCGAGCGCCTCCTCGTCCTCGCCGCGCTCGTGCAGAAGGCGGGCCAGCGGGACGGCGGCGTCGGCGCGGCCGGGCTCCAGCTCGAGCGCCTTGCGCAGCGCGGCCTCGTCACCGGACTCGACGAGCCCGTCGGCCTCGGAGGGGAGCAGGGCGTCGAGGAACTGCTCGACCCGCGGCGGCGGCTGGGCGCCGACGAACTCGGAGACGAGCTTGCCGTCCTTGAAGGCCTTGACGGCGGGGATGCCCTGGATGCCGAAGGCGGCGGAGATCTGCTGGTTGGCGTCGGTGTCGAGCTTGGCGAGCGCGATCTTGCCCTCGCGCTCGGTCACCAGCTTCTCGAGCACGGGGGTCAGCTGGCGGCACGGGCCGCACCACTCGGCCCAGAAGTCGACGACCACGGGCAGCTCGCGCGAGCGCTCGATGACGTCCTGCTCGAAGGTCGCCTCGGAGGTGTCGAAGATCACGTCCACGAGAATAGACGCTCCATGAGCGAGTTCAAGATCGCCGGCCTCGCCGGCGAGGAGGCGGGCGAGGGCGTCCCGGTGGTGCTGCTGCACGGGCTGACGGCGACGCGCCGGTACGTGGTGATGGGCTCTAAGAACCTCGAGCGCGGCGGGCACCGGGTGGTGATGTACGACGCGCGCGCCCACGGGCGGTCCGACCCGGCCGAGGCGTACGGGTACGGCGAGCTGGCGGACGACCTGCTGGCCGTGCTCGACGACCGCGGCATCGATCGCGCGGTGCTGGCCGGCGCCTCGATGGGCGGGCACACGCTCGTCCGCTTCGCCCTGCAGCACCCGGAGCGTGCCGCCGCGCTGGTGGTCATCACGCCCGCCTTCGACCCCGAGGCCGAGCAGGGCTACGAGCGCTGGGACGCGCTGGCGCGCGGGCTGCGCGAAGGTGGGGTGGAGGGCTTCCTGGAGGCCTACGGCGAGCCGCGCGTGCCGGACTCGTTCCGCGACACGGTCAAGACGGTGCTGCATCAGCGGCTGTCGGCCCACGAGCACCCCGAGGCGCTGGCCGACGCGCTCGAGCAGGTGCCGCGCTCGCGGCCCTTCGAGTCATGGGACGACCTCTCGCGGCTCGACCTGCCGGTCGTGGTGGTGGCGAGCCGCGACGAGGCCGATCCCGAGCACCCGTACGCGACCGGCGAGCGCTACGCGGAGGCGATCCCGGGCGCGCGGCTCGAGTCCGAGGAGCCCGGCAAGTCGCCGCTCGCCTGGCAGGGCGGCCGGCTCTCACGCGTCATCGCCGAGGCAGGCGCGCGCGTAGGGCCGCGCGCAGGTCGGCGGCCACGAGCGCGTTCAGGTCGACCAGCTCCAGCGTGCGCAGCAGCTCGGCGCGCGCCGTCGTGCCCGCGCGCGTGAGGCCCTCGCTGACCGCCCCGGCGTCGTCGCACAGGGCGGCGCTGAGCTCGTAGTCGGCGGCGATGTCCTCCGGGGCGACGCCGACGAGCGCGAGCACGAGCATCGTGATCATGCCGGTGCGGTCGCGGCCGCCCATGCAGTGGTAGAGCACGCCGCCCGGGCGCGCGTAGGCGATGGCGGTGAGCACGGCCAGGCTGCGCTCCGGGAAGCGGGCGATGTGCGGGGCGTAGTAGACCGGCGTGCCGAAGCGCCAGTCGGCGGCCCACTCGTCCCAGAATTCGCGGTCGGACCCGTCGAGCGGCACGTGGACGGCGGTGATGCCGGGCGGCGCGGGCGCGGCCGCGCGCTCGTCGTCGTTGCGCAGGTCGATCAGCGTGCGCACGCCGCGGTCGTGGAGCGCCGCCCAGCCGTCCTCGGTCAGGTCGTCGAGCGAGCGAGCGCGCACGAGCGCTCCCGGCCGGATCGTGCGCCCTTCGGTGGTGCGGATCCCGCCGAGGTCGCGCCAGTCGTCCATGACGCAGCGGTATACCGGAACCGTGCTCCGTGTCATCGCCGCCGCCGTTGTCGACTCGCGCGGGTTGCTGCTCGTCAGCAAGCGCGCGGCGCCCGGCGTCTACTACCTGCCCGGCGGCAAGCCCGAGCCGGGCGAGGCGCCCCTGGAGTGCCTCGAGCGCGAGCTGGCCGAGGAGCTGGGCGTGGGGATCGACGCCGCGGCGCCGTTCGGCGAGGTTCGGGCGCCCGGCCGCGCTCGAGGGCGTGGAGATGCGGATGACCGTCTTCCTCACCCGGCTCGCCGGCGAGCCGGTGCCGGCCGGCGAGATCGCGGCGCTGCGCTGGTGGCCGGACGACCGCGGGCTGCGGCTCGCGCCCGCGGTGCGGGACTGCGTGATCCCGCGGTGGATCTGCCGGCGTAAGAAACCGCCGCGCCGCCGGTTGAACGGATGTCCACGTCCAAGGAGGACACGATGTCCGTCTCGTATCACCCTCATCCTCGCCACGCTCGCCGCCTGCCTCGCCCTCGCGAGCACGGCGAGCGCCACGCCGGCCGTCCCGACCAGCGTGTTCGACCCGAACGAGACCGGGCTGGCTCTCGTACCGCAACCTGACGAGCTCCCAGTTCGCCGCCAAGTTCGCGGCCCTGAAGGCCGAGTACATGGTCATCGACCTCGAGGTCGACGTCATCGACGGCGCGTACCGCGTCGGAGCCGTGTTCAGGCCGAACCCCGACGGGCGCGGCTGGGCCAGCCTGCGGAACCTGTCGCACGACGAGTTCCACGAGCGCTGGACGGACTACCGCGACCGCGGCTACCGGCTCGTCGACCAGGAGACCTACGTCCACGGCGGCGACCGTCTGTACGCCGGCGTGTGGGTCGAGAACCGCGAGAGCTTCGGCTGGGCCTCGTACCGCAACGTGACGTCGTCGCAGTTCTCGGAGAAGTTCGACCAGTACCGCGACCGCGGCTACCTGCCCGATCGACTTCGAGGTCTACGAGGTCGGCAACGAGCTCCGCTACGGCGCGATCTGGGTCGAGAACCGCGAGTCGCTCGCCTGGAAGCTCAAGCGCAACATGACGTCGGCGCAGTTCTCGAGCACGTTCAAGACGTACGCCGACGAGGGCCTGCGGAGCCTCGACTTCGAGGCGATCGAGACCGGCGGCGGCATGCGCTACGCCGGCATCTGGACCGAGAACCGCAGCGGGCGCGGCTGGTACCTGTACCGCGACCTCACCGCCACCGGCTACCGCAACCGCTGGAACCAGCTCTACGACAAGGGCTACCGGCTCGACAACTACGAGAAGTACGACACGCCGTCGGGCATCCGCTACTCGGGCATCTGGCGCCAGAACACGAGCCGCCCGAACTGGCCGCTCCGCACGCGACGTCGACGCCCTCGTCAAGGCCGAGCGCGACGAGCACGACGTGCCGGGCATCGGCATCGCCATCGCGCACGACGGGAAGCTCGTCTACCTCGGCGGCGCCGGCGACCAGGACGTCGCCGACGACGTCTGGATGCACAGCGGCTCCGTCAACCGCATCGCGTCGGTCAGCAAGGCGGTCGACCGGCGTCCTCGCGATGCGCATGGCCGCCGAGCACCCGTCACTCGACCTCGACGACCCGATCCAGCGACTACCTGCCGCAGCTGCCCGCGCACCACACGTACACGGTGCGGCAGGCACTGATGAACCGCAGCTGCCTCGTGCACTACCCCGACGGGCATGTCGTCGCAGAACCAGACCGCAGTACGACTCCTCGCTCGAGGTCCTCGAGGCGTTCATGGACCAGCCGCTGGCCTGCACGCCGGGCGAGTACGAGTACAGCACCTACGCGTACAACGCTCCCTCGGCGGTGTTCGAAGGCCTCGAGGGGCAGTCGTTCGACCAGATCGCGCTCGACGACCTCACGGTCCCGTTCGGGCTCACGACCCTGCGGACCGAGAACCTCGCCGGCTCGCTGGACCGTGCGACGCTCTACAAGACCAACAACGACGAGTACGCCGGAGACGACACCACGAACAAGTGGGGCGGCGGCGGCTTCGTCTCCTCGTCCCGCGACCTCACCCGGTTCGGGATGGGGATCCTCGACGGCACGATCCTCACGCGAGGACCAGCGCGAGGAGATGTGGGATCCGATCGGCAGCTACGCGATGGGCTGGGACGTCGGCTCGGCCGACAGCGGCGAGCGCGTGGTCGGCAAGGCGGGCGGCCAGCCCGGCTCCAACGCCTACCTGCGGATCTACCCCGACGACGGCATCGTGATCTCGGTGCTGAGCAACCGCCAGCGGGGCGGCCACAGCGCCAGCGCTCTGAGCGCGAGATCTCCGAGCTGAGCTCGGCTAGCCGGCCTCGACCGAGGCGTCGATCGTGAGCGCGCCGCGCGCCCGCGCCACCGACACCCGGTGGTGCCCGTCGCGCACCGCGTAGCCCCCGCGCACGCGGACGACGCTGATCGGCGGCAGCACGGCGCCGCGGTGCTCGGCCATCCACACCCGCTCCCAGCGGGAGCGGGCGAGCTTGTTGGGCCGGAACGCGCCGTCGAACATCGCGGCGCGGCTCGGCTCGACCGTGCCGGCGATCGCGTCGACCGGGATCTCGAGCCGCGCCGGGATGCCGCTCGCGCGCCGCTGCGTCTCGTCGTACACCGGCAGGCGGCGATTGCGGCGGGTCAGCGTGGCGCGGCGGCGGGCGCGCCGCTCCCTGGCGAAGGCGCGCTCGGCGTCCATCTGTGGGGATCCGGTGAGGAGCATGGATCCCAGAATGGACTGAGATCCACGCCCTCACATCGGCAGGATGGAGCCGGTTTCGGCCCCGATCCCTTACCACCTGTCGAACGACCCCTTAGTCCAGATCGATCCGCAGCACTTCGCCCTTGCCGGCCGTGCGCGAGCGGTTGGAGACGTAGAGCTGGTCGTGGCGTCCGACGGCGAGTCCCCCTGGCTCCGTGAGCGTGCCCGCGGGCAGGGAGAGCCTGCGCGTGACCCCGCGCCTGGACACGGTCCAGATGCTGCCGTCGGTGCTGCCGCCGAGGATGTTGTCGCTGTCGAGCTCGAGCACGTACAGCGTCCCGTCGTCGCCGAAGTCGAGGTCCATGGCCATCGTGAAGCCGGTCGCGTAGACCGTGTACGCGCCGGTCCGCGGGTTGACGCGGAACACGTTCGCCTTGCCGGCCGGGAACGGGAAGCCGGTGAGCTGGCTGACGTAGTAGAAGCCGTCCGGGCCTTCGACCACGCCGGTCGGGACCGCCTGGTAGGCGGGCGGGCCGAACGGCAGCGGGTTCGGCACGTTCGGGAACACGGAGAGCGCCTCGAGCCGACCGCGGTGGTCGGTGCGGATCACGCTGTTGCCGCCCGCGTCGGCCATCACGTAGCGGCCGTGGTCGACGAGCACGTCGACCGGGTTGCTGTCGACGATCGGGTTGCCGACAACCGCGTCCGGGTTGACGCGGTTCTCGAACTCCCAGGCATCGGCGATCGGCACGATGCGGTCGCGCGACTTGACCCTGAACAGCCTGCCGTAGAGCGCCGAGATCGGGTCCTCGGCGACGAGCGTCGGGTCACGCAGGACGAGCACCCCGGGCGGGGCGCCGCGCGTCGGCCCGGTCGGGCCGCCGTTGGTGAAGTACACGTCCCTGCCGTCGGCGTAGACGCCGTGCGGGCCGATCGCGTTGTTGCCGCCCTCAGGCGCGAACGAGGCGAGGCCCTTGACGACCCGCTCCTGGCCCCACCGGCCGATACGCGTGATCGCGCCGGTCCTGCCCGTGCACGCGAAACCCTCCGCGCTGTCGAAGCACGACTTCGCCGTGGCGTGGTTGCCGCCACGACCCGATTCGGCGACGTACACGTCACCGTCCTTCGCGACCGCCACGTGACGCGGGTTGTCGAGCTTCTTGGCGATCACGTCGACATCGATCCCGTGGTGGGCGCTCGCCGGCGCGGCAAGGGCGATCGTCGCGGCCGCGGCAAGCGGCACGCACCAGCGTCTGCTCATGGGCTCCTCCTTGTCTGACTTTCTCCGGCCGGGCGATACTCCACTACGTCATGCTGAGAGGCAATGGCCGCCGGTTATTCCGGAACCCCGCTGCCGAAGAAGCTCGGCATCAAGCCGGGGCACCGGCTGCTGCTGCTGTCAGCGCCGGAGCCGTTCGAGCTCGACCTGCCCGAGGACGTGAAGGTGGGGCGGGCCGTGCGCGGGAAGGCGGACGTGATCGTCTCCTTCCACACCGAGCGCGCCGATCTGGCGCGGCGGATGCCGAAGCTGCGCGCCGCCATGGAGCCCGCCGCGGGCCTGTGGATCGCGTGGCCGAAGCGCGCCTCGAAGGCCCCGACCGACCTCACGGAGGACGTGGTGCGTGAGCTGGCGCTCGCCAACCGGCTGGTGGACAACAAGGTCGCGGCGCTGGACGAAAAGTGGTCCGGGCTGCGGCTGGTGATCAGGCTGAAGGACCGCTAGCTTCATTACTCATGACGGACCCGCTTCCCGAGGATCAGCGCCTCAAGGACATCTCCCCGAAGGCGTACGAGCATCCCGCCGACCGCGCCGCCACGGCCGCGCTCCAGTCCATCCCGATGCTCGACCTGGTCGTGAAGAAGCTGATCGAGTTCGGCTACGAGCGCGCGCTGCGCCAGATCCTCCTCTCCGGCTCCGTCAAGCTCGGCCCCGACCAGATCCCGGACCTGTGGACCTCCCATCGCGCCGCCTGCGCGCGACTCGACCTGCCCGAGATCCCGGACGTCTACCTGACGCAGTTCCCGATCGCCAACGCGGCGGCGATCGGCGCCGACAAGCCGATCGTGCTCGTCAACTCGCGCACCTACGAGCTGCTCGACGAGCAGGAGATGCGGACGGTGCTGGCCCACGAGGCCGGCCACATCCTCTCCGAGCACGTGATGTACCGGACGGCGCTGATGATCCTGCTCAGCATCAGCTTCCGCACCATCCCGATGATGGCCGGCCTGCCGCTCCTGGCGGTCAGGCTCGCGCTGCTCGAGTGGTTCCGCGCCTCCGAGCTGAGCTGCGACCGCGCCGCCACGCTCGTCAACCGCGACCCGCTCGTCACCTGCCGCACGCTGATGGTGCTCGCGGGCGGCATCAAGTCGAAGAAGCTGAACCTCGACACGTTCCTCAAGCAGGCGAGCGACTACGAGACGGTCGAGCCCGGCTGGGACCGGCTGTCGCGCCTGCGCACCGAGCTCGGCCAGACCCACGCCGCGCCGGTGCGGCGCGTGACGCAGATCATGGAGTGGGTGCGCTCAGGCGACTACGACCGCATCATGGGCGGCGAGTACGTCCGGCGCGGGGACCCGGTGAGCCCCCGCGCCGAGGCCAAGGACGCGGCCGATCACTACGAGGAGCGCTTCCGCGGCTTCTTCAAGGACGTCGACGCCACCGTCGCCAAGGCGAACGAGAAGGTCGGCGACGCGGCCGAGAAGGTCACGGACTGGCTCAAAGAGCGGAAGTGAGCTACTCCGCGGGAGCGATCGGGTGGTTGGACATGAAGATGTCGCCCGGGTCGACCTGCGTCTTGACGCGGCGCAGGTGGCGGTGGGTGACCTCGTCGTAGAACGTGTGTGAGCCGGCGGTCTCCTCGAAGTTGAGGTAGCCGCGGCCCGCGTCCCACTCGGCCATCGAGGCCTTGAAGATCGGCAGGGCGGCCTCCAGGCCGGCGATCATCTCCGGCGTCGCGGCCACGCCGCCGCCGAAGAACAGGTAGCCGGCCTCGAGCGTGGCGAGCGCCCCGTGGCCGGGACGGATCTCGCGCAGCGCGCCGCCGAGATGGCGGATCTCGGCCATCATCAGCCTCGAGCCGGAGTCCGGGCCGGCGACGGCGAGGAAGGCGTCCACCGCGTCGGCGGGCAGGTCGGCCAGCAGCCGGTGCTCGGTCATGACCGGCATCGGCTCCTCGGGGTCGTTGTGCAGCCGCGACAGCGCGACCGGCGGCACCATGTCGAAGGTGTCGATCTCGGGCCCGAGGTCGCGCAGCGCCTGGACCGCCTCGGCTCCGAAGGCGCGGTCGCCCAGGATCGCCGCGTCGATCGTGACGAAGTTGCGGCCGCGCAGGAACTCGGGGATCTCGGGGAGCGGCGGGATCTGCATGATCCGTGCCGAGGAGGTCACCTCGTCCGGCACCGTGAGCGTCCACTCGCGCCACGCGTGCATGACCTCGGCGGCGCGCTCCCACGGCCACCACATCGCGCCCGCGTAGAGCTCGGGCACGGGATACAGCGCGATCTCCATGGCGGTGACCACGCCGAAGCTGCCGCCGCCGCCGCGCAGCGCCCAGAACAGGTCCGGGTCGTTGTCGTGGTCGACGCGGCGCAGGCGGCCGTCGGCGGTCACGATCTCGATGGCGAGCACGCTGTTGGCGGACAGGCCGTGCTTGCGGGCCAGCCAGCTCACGCCGCCGCCGAGGCTGTAGCCGACCACGCCGACGTCGGGCGAGGAGCCGGCCAGCGGCGCGAGGCCGTGCTCGGAGGCGGGCTCGGTGACCTCGAGCCACAGCGCACCGGCGGCGACGCGGGCGCGGCGGCCGTCGACGTCGATCTCGACGCCCTTCATGCGCGAGGTGCTGAGCAGGATGCTGTCGGCGAGGTCACCGAGCGGGCCGGCGTTGTGGCCGGTGCCCTGCGGGGCGACGCGCAGCCCGTTGGCGCGCGCGTGCTCGACGATGGCGACGACGTCCTCGGCGGTCTCGGGGAAGGCCACGAACGCGGGCTGCTGGTCCTTTGCGAGGTTCCAGGGACGGCGGGCCTCGTCCCAGTTGGAGTCGGAGGGGCCGACGACGAGGCGTCCGATGCGGTGGTCGACGGCGGGGAGAGCGCGGGCGGGGTTCAGCATGCGACGGATCCTCGTTCGCGACCCGCCCGCCGCGCATCGGGGGATTCCCTAACCTCGCCGGCGATGCCCGCCACCGACGTCATCGCGTTCGTCCGCTCCGCCCTGCCCGCTCCGCCCGTCCGCGTGCTCGAGGTCGGGGCGGGCGACGGGACGCTCGCCGAGGTGCTCGTGGCCGCCGGCTACGACGTCGTCGCGATCGACCCGGCCTCCGAATCGCCCTCCGTCAGGCGCGTGGCCCTGCACGAGCTCGACGAGCCGCCCTTCGACGCGGCGGTCGCGATCACCTCGCTGCACCACGTCGAGCCGCTCGGGGAGTCGTGCGCCCGGCTCGGCGCGCTCGTGCGGCCCGGCGGCGTGCTGGTGGTCGACGAGGTCGACTTCGCGCGCGTCGACGAGCGCGCCGGCCGCTGGTGGCTCGATCGCAGCGGCCACCCTGAAGCGGCGCTGGACCACCTCGACCACATGCACGCGCTCGCCCGCCTGCGCGAGGCGCTGCAGCCGTACTTCGAGCTCGGCGAGCCGGTACGCGGGCCGTACCTCTACCGCTGGAACATGCCCACCGACGTGCGCGCGGAGGAGGAGGCGCGAGATCGCGGCCGGCGACCTGCCGGCCACCGGCGCGCGGCTGCTCGGGATCAGAAGACCTTGAGCGTGCGGTGGCGCTTGATGCCGCCGACCTGCACGGTCACGCGGTACTTCCCGCGCCCGCGCGGGCGCACGACGGTGTTGTAGGCGCCGCGGCGCACGCGCACGAGACGGGTGCGCGCCCGCACCCAGCGGCGCCGGCTGCGCACGTCGAGCATGAGCCGCACCTGGGTGGCCGGGTCGGCGGTCCCGCGCGCGCGCACGCGGCTGCCGAGCCGGATCCGGTTGCGGTTGAGCGAGAGGTTGAGCCGGGCCAGGACGGTGACCTTGCGCGGCGGCGAGGCGAGCTGTCCGCGCGTGCCGTCGCCGGCGAAGACCGCGCGCAGGCTGCCGCTCCCGGTCAGCTCGGCGCTGGTGCGCCAGCTGCCGTCGAAGCCCGCGACGGCCGTGGCCACGCTGCGCCAGGCGGCGCCCGCCACCGCCGGCAGGTACTCGACGGTGAGCGCGGCGCCGTCGGCCGGCGAGCCGTCCGGGAAGCGCAGCGAGCCCGAGATCTCGATCGTCTTGACGCCGCGCACCTCCTTCGGCGCGTAGATCGTGATGCCCGCCGCCGGGCCGGCGAACTGGGCGGCGGCGGTCCGGAGCTGCTCGAGCTGCGCGTAGAGCAGGTTGCCCGGGCAGCTCGTGTTGTTGCCGTCGCGGTGGCCGGAGATGCGCTGGAAGGGGACGGGCGTCCCGGCCGGGTAGCGGTTGGTCTCGCCCCCCGCCGAGACCACGGTGACCTCGCCCGTGGTGGGGACCCCGTGGACCGACAGCTTCCAGCCGATCAGGCGCGCGAGCGCGTCCATGCCCTCGGGCGTCTGGGCGATCGAGGTGAAGTCGCCGAGGCAGGCGATGCCCGTCGACGTGCTGTTCCAGCCCTGGGCCTGCGCGCCGACCACGGCCTGGTCGACGCCGCCCGCGCGGCCCTCGAAGATCTGCCCGTACTTGTCGACCAGGAACTGGTAGCCGATGTCGTTCCAGCCCTGCGAGTTGCGGTGGTAGCGGGCGATGGCGAGCACGATCCCGGGGGACTCCTCGGGCGTGTAGTCGTTGGCGGTCACCGTGTGGTGGACGAACGCCACCTGGACCTCGCCGTAGATCGGCGCCTCGCGCGGCGGGACGCTGTCGCCGCCCCACGCGCTGCGCGGGATGATCGCCGGGGGAGCGCCCGCCTGGGCGCGGCGCGCCAGCCGCGTCGACACGCGCGCGGCCGGCTGTGCCCGCACGAAGCGGGCGCGCAGCTCGCGCGGGGCGCCGCGCAGGCGCAGCTGGAACTCGTCGGCGGCGCCGGTGAAGGCCGGGTCCGTGCCGGCCGGCAGCCGCCCGCGGTCGGGCCGGTGGTCGCCGATCGGGTGCAGCGTCACCCAGCGCGTCCAGCGGCCGCCGCTCTTGCGTGCGCGCAGCTGCGCCTCGGCGTGCGAGCCGTGCGCCCAGACGAGGCCCATGAGGTCGAAGCGCCGAGGCGCGCGCAGCACGCGGGTGGTGCGCCAGCCGGCGGAGGCGGCGGTCGCCTGCGCGCCTCCCAGCTGCATCTCGAAGACGTGATCGTCCGCGGCGAGCGCGGGGAGGGTGGGGCGGAGGCTGACGGCGGCGGCGGCGAGAGCGCCGGCTTCCAGAGCCTGCCTACGGGTGAGTGAACGACGCACGACCAGCTGAAACACGACGAGCGGTGGAAAGTAGCCGCCCGGCGCGCGGATCCTGCACGAACGCTACCGGCCCGAGCATTCCGGGCAGGCCCCGCGGAGCACGATGTCGTGCCCGCCGACCGCGTAGCCGAGCCGTTCTCCGACCCCGTCGATCAGGCGCTCCAGCTCGGGATCCTCGAAGGCGTCCATCTTGCCGCAGTGGTCGCAGATCGCGTGGTGGTGGTGCTCGCCGCTGGGGTCCGCGGGCTCGTAGCAGGCGACGCCGTCGACGTCGATCCGGTGCACGAGCTTGAGCTGTGCCAGCACGTCGAGCGCGCGGTAGACGCTGGCCAGGCCGACGCCCTTACCGCCCGGTCCGCGCAGCCGGTCGTGGATGTCCTGGGCGCTCAGGCAGCAGTCCTGGCGGGCGAGCAGGGTGAGCACCTCCTCGCGGGCGCCGCCGGCGCGGTGGCCGGCGCGCGAAAGCTCCCGATGGGCGTGATCGGTCCAGCTCACATCGGGATCGTAGCGCGTCTAATGCGAACGAGAATGATTTTCAGTAAGCTCGCACGGTGCTCGCCCGCCTCGTCATCGCGGTGCTCCTGCTGGGCGCCGTCGCGGCCGTCACCGGCCGCGAGGACGAGGCCGCCGGGGGAGACGGCCGCAGGCTCGTGGTCGCCACCACCACGCAGGCGGCGGACCTGGCGCGGAACGTCGCGGGCGACGACGTCGAGGTCGTGGGGCTCCTGGCCCCGAACGCCGACCCGCACGACTACGAGATCCGCCCGCACGACCTCCAGGCGCTGGCCGACGCCGACCTCGTGGTGCGCTCGGGGGGCGACGTCGACGAGTGGGTGCTGGAGGCGGGCGGCGACGCGCCCGTCGTGACGCTGATGCAGGGCGACGACCCGCACTGGTGGCAGGACCCGCGCAACGCGATCGCCGCCGTCGCCGTCCTCGAGCGCGCGCTCGGCACGGACGCATCCGCCTACACGGCGCGGCTGCGCGCGCTCGACCGCGCCGTGGCCGCCTGCATCGCCGAGATTCCCGCCGCGCGGCGCAAGCTCGTCACGACCCATGACGCGATGGGCGCCTACGCGCGCCGCTACGGCATGGAGGTGATCGGCGCCGTCATCCCGTCGCTCTCCACGCGCGGGCAGCCGTCCGCCGGCGAGGTCGCGGACCTCGTGCGCACGATCCGCGAGCAGGACGTGAAGGCGATCTTCGCCGAGAGCTCCGTGAACGCGAAGGTCGAGCAGGCGATCGCGCGCGAGACGGGCGCGAAGGTCGGCCGGCCGCTGTGGGCCGACACGCTCGGGCCCGCGGGCTCGGACGGCGCCACCTACATCGACTCGATCGCCGCCAACACCCGGGCGATCACCGAGGGCCTGACCGGCGAGGCGTGCGATGTTCGAGGCCTTTGAGGCGCCGTTCATGCAGCGCGCGCTGGTCGAGAGCCTGCTGCTGGCCGCGCTCGCCGGCGTGCTCGGCTCGTGGATCGTCCTGCGCCGGCTCGCCTTCTTCACGCACGGCGTCGGCACCGCCGCGTTCCCGGGGCTGGTGATCGCCGGGCCGGCGGGCGTGGCGCCGCAGCTGACCGCGCTGGCCGCCTCGCTCGTCTACGCGGGTGGGGTGGAGGGGCTGCGGCGGCGGCGCGTGGCCACCGACGCGGCGACCGGGCTGGTGCTGGTCGGAGCGCTCGCGCTCGGCGTCGTGCTCGCCTCGGACGTCTACGAGACCGGCGCGGGGGTCGACCGGCTGCTGTTCGGCAGCCTGATCGGGATCAGCGACCGCGACCTGTGGCTCACGGCCGGGGTGGCGGCGGCGGTCGTGCTGCTCGAGGCCGTCGTGCGGCGCTCCTGGCTCGCCCAGGGGTTCGACCCCGGGACGGCGCGGGCGCTCGGCGTCCGCCCGGCGCTGGCCGACGCGCTGCTGATGATGGCCGTGACCGCCGCCGCGATCGTCGCGCTGGACGCGGTCGGCGCGCTGCTGGTGACCGCCGTGCTCGTCATCCCCGCGGCCACCGTGCGGCTCGTGGCGCCCAGCGTGGGCGCGCTGCAGGCCGGTACGGCGCTGCTGGCTGCTGTCGAGGGCGCCGCCGGCCTGTGGATCGCCTACGAGCTCAACGTCGGCCCGGGACCGGCCACGGCCGTGCTCGGCGGAGCCGTGTTCGCGATCGTGGCGGTGCTGCGATGAGGGTCGCGGGGCTGAGCGGCGGCTACGCGCCGGGCGCCGAGGTGCTGACCGGTGTCGACTTCGCGCTCGAGCCGGGCACGATCGCGGCCGTCCTGGGGCCCAACGGCGGCGGCAAGACCACGCTCTTCCGCGCCGTGCTGGAAGAGCTTCCCGTCCGCCGGGGCACGGTCGAGCTCGAGGGCCGGCCGGCCTACGTGCCGCAGACCGACCGCACGCGTCTCGACTTCCCGGTCAGCGCGCTCGACGTCGTCCTGATGGGCGCCTACGGCCGCACGCCGGCGTGGCGTCCGCTCGCGCGCGCCGACCGCGACGCCGCGCGCGAGGCGCTCGACCGCGTCGGCCTCGCCGACCGTGCCCGCAAGCGGTTCGGCTCGCTGTCCGGCGGCCAGCGCCAGCGCGTCCTGATCGCGCGGGCGCTGCTGCAGGACAGCCGCGTGCTGCTGCTCGACGAGCCGCTGTCGGGGGTCGACGCGGCCAGCGCGGCGCGGATCGAGGCCGTGTTCGGCGAGCTGCGCGACGAGGGCCGGATCCTGCTCGTCGCCACGCACGACGTCGAGCAGGCGCGCCGCTGGGACCGCGTCGTCTGCCTGAACGGCGAGCAGATCGCCTTCGGGCCGCCGGGCGACGTCCTCACCACCGACGTGCTGCTGCGCACCTACGGGCCCGAGCTGGTCGTGCTCGAGGGTGGCCGGCGGGCCATCGCGGTCGAGCACCACGAGCACTGATGCTGAGCAGCCCGTTCATGCAGCGAGCGCTCGCCGAGGTGCTGATCCTGGCGGTCGCCTGCGGTCCGCTCGGCGTCTGGGTGCTGCTCTACCGCCAGAGCTACGCCGCCGAGTCGCTCTCGCACGCGATGCTGCCGGGCCTGGTGGTCGCCTCGCTGGCCGGCGTGTCGCTGGTCTTGGGCGCGGCGGCCGGGGTGCTGGTCGCCGCTGCCGCGATCTCGCTGGCGGGGCGTGACGAGCGCCTCGGCGGCGACGTCGGCGTGGCCGTGGCGATCGCCTCGCTGTTCGGCCTGGGCGCGCTGCTGGCGCTGTCGCCCGACGTCCCCGCCCGGCTCGGCGAGCTGCTGTTCGGCGACCTGCTGGGCGTCACCGGCGGTGACCTGCTGGAGGCGGCGGCGCTGGCCGGAGCCGTCGCTGTGGCGCTGGTGATCGGCCATCGCAGGCTGGCGCTCAGCGCCTTCGACCGCGCGGCCGCGCCGTCGCTCGGCGCGCGGCCGGCGCGCTGGGAGCTGATCCTGCTCGTGCTGCTCGCCGTCTGCACGGTGGCCGCCGTGCGCGGCCTCGGCAACCTGCTCGTGGTGGCGCTGATCCTGGCTCCGGCCGCGGCGGCCCTCAATCTCGTGCGGCGGCTGCCGGCGGCGCTCGCCCTGGCCGCCGCGCTGGCCGGGCTGGCCGGCGTCCTCGGGCTCTTCGCCTCCTATCACCTGGACGTGGCCGCCGGCGCCTCGGTCGCGCTCGCGGCCGTCGCGATCTTCCTCTGCTCGACAACGCTTAGGGCAACCTAATATCCTGCCCGCCAGGTCGGATTAGGCCCACCTAACGGAGGAAGGATCGCGATGAGACTGAAGCTGCTGGCGGCACTGGTCGCCGTGGCCGCAGTGGCCGGGTGCGGGGGCGAGGACGAGCCGGAGTCGGCCGCCGAGGAGACGCCGGCGGCGGCGGAGCAGGCCGACCTGGGCGCCATCAAGGACTACCTGCAGACCCACACCGCATCGCTGGAGGAGCACACCGCGACGCTGGCCGCCGACGCCGAGGCCTACCACGCGCTCGCCGAGGAGGCGGACTTCGACTACGAGCAGATGCTCGCCGACAACCGCGAGGAGGTGGCCGGGCTGATCGAGAAGATGCAGGCCACCTTCCAGGAGGCCAACCCGGCCTACGAGGAGATGGAGGGCGTGGTCGCCGGCGTGCCGTCGCTCGCCGACTTCGACGTGATCATCGACGCCGGCGCCGACAAGTCCGACCCCGAGAACGCGGTGCCGTTCACGATCAAGACGCCGGGCGGGAAGACCTACGAGCAGCCGGGCAACTTCATGTTCCTGACCGAGACGTCGCTGTGGGGGACCGAGGAGCAGTTCGCCGCCAAGGGCGTCGAGCCCGATCTCGACGGCGACGGCAAGGTCGAGTTCGGCGAGGCGCTGCCCGACGCGGACTTCCTCGTCGCTGCCGCGCGCGACTTCGCGGCGCAGGCGAAGGAGCTCGACGTCGCCGGCGAGGCGTGGGAGCCGACGCCGGAGGACGCCTTCACCGCGCTCGTGGTGATGACGCCGACGATGTCCGAGTACTTCGCGGCGTGGAAGGCCTCGCGCTTCGTGGCCGGAGACAAGGCCGAGGAGACCGCGTTCGTCGCCGCCTCGCGCCTGCAGGACATCGCCGACATCCTCGGCGGGCTCGTGCTCGTCTACGAGAACGTCGAGCCGACGATCGCCGCGGAAGATCCCGCGCAGGCCGAGCAGACCGGCGCCGAGCTCAAGGAGCTCGAGGAGTTCGCCGCCGGCCTGCGTGACGAGGAGGCCGACGGGCGCAAGTTCACCGCCGCCGAGGCCGACACGCTGGGCTCCGAGGCGCAGGACCGCGCCGAGGCGATCGCCGGCCAGATCACCCAGGCCGCCGGCAGCCTGAGCATCACGCTGGAGACGTAGTGGCAAAGGCGCTCGCGCTCGTCGTCTTCGTCCTGGCTCTCGCGCCCGCCACGGCGGGCGCCGCCGAGCCGTGGCGCGATGCGACGACGGTGCGCGACGCCCTGTTCGACGCCCAGGCGGAATTGATCCTGGGCTCGGAGGCGACGGCCGGGCGGCAGGTCGACCGGGCGCGGGCCGCGTATCGCGGCGAGCTCCGGGCAGGGATCCGGGCCGCCGACCGCGAGGCGGACGCCGCGGTCGGCCAGGCCCTGCGTGAGGCGGCGGCGGCTGCACGCCGCGGTGACCGGGTCCGGCTCGCCGCGGCGCGCGGCGCCGCGCGCGCGGCGATCCTGCGCGGGTCGTTCGCCGCCACGATGGACGCGGTCGAGCGCGGCGACGCGGCGACCGCGCGCGGCTGGCTGCTGCTGCGCGAGTTCCGCACCGCGACGCGCTTCACGCGTCCGGGCGCCGACGCGACGATCGCCGTCCGGCGGCTCGAGGCCGGCAAGTTGGATCCCGCGCGCGCGCACGAGGCGGTCGCGAAGGACCTGCTCGACGCCTACCAGGCGCGCCTGCGCGAGCTGCTCGACGACGCCGCCCGCGGCGCCGAGTCCGACCTCCCCGAGCGCCAGGCGGAGGCGGCCGCCCAGGCCGCGGGCTACTTCGAGATCCTGGCCGCCCGCTACGAGGAGGACCGCGGCGCGGCGGCCACCGAGCAGGCGCGCGCCGCCTTCGCGGCCAGGGACACCGCGCGCGCGGCCGAGGCGCTCGAGGGCTTCACCGCGGCGCCGTTCACGCCCGACGAGGCCGCCCGCCGCGCCCAGCAGCTCCTGCGCTTCCTCGCGCTCGTGCCGGTCGAGTACGACCGCGGGGTCAGCGACACCAGCGTCACGCTCGACTTCGAGATCCAGGAGGCGGTCGCCTTCCGCACCGGCGCCGTCGCCGCCTTCGCCGACCTGCGCGACCAGCTCGCCAAGCGCGACGCGGCACGCACCCAGACGGCCGCCGACGGGCTCGACCGGCTCGGCCGGCTGGTCGGCGTCGCCGCTCGAGCAGCGCGAGGGCGTGCCGACCGCCGACGAGGTCGAGGCCGAGACCAAGCGCGTCGAGGACGCGCTGAACGCGGCGATGCCCGAGCCCTGGAAGGAGGGCACCGACGAGTCCGACTACGACCTGATCGCCCTCACGCTCGACCGCATGGAGGCGGCGGCCGGCGCCGGCCAGTACCGCCAGGCCGAGCAGGCGCGCCTCGAGGCGTACGCGTTCTTCGAGTTCGGGCCCGAGCGGCGGCTGAAGGCGTTCGATCCGGGCCTGGCGCTCGACATCGAGGGCGCGATCTGGTTCGGCGCATCAGGGCAGCCCGGCCTGGCGAAGCTGATCGCGAACCGGGCGCCGCGGCGCGAGCTGCACCAGGCGCGGCTGGCGCTCGACGAGCAGCTCGCGGACGCCGCCGCGACGCTGGGCGACAGCGCGAGCAGCGCGACCGTCGTGACCAACTCGGCGATCCTCGTCTTCCGCGAGGGCCTCGAGGCGGTGCTCATCCTGGCCGCCATCACCGCCTCGTTCGTCGGCGTGCGGCGGCGACTGCGGCGGCCGGTGATGGTCGGCGCGTTGCTCGGGCTGCTCGCCTCGATCCTCACCTGGGTGATCGCGAGCACGCTGATCGAGTCGCTCGCCACCTCCGGCGAGAAGCTGGAGGCGATCACCGGCGTCGTGGCCATCGCGGTGCTCTTACTGGTCACCAACTGGTTCTTCCACCGCGTGTACTGGAGCGAGTGGATCGGGCGCTTCCACCGCCGGCGCAAGACGCTCGAGAAGATCGACCGCACGGGCTTCATCTCGGCCCAGGCCGTCGGCTTCGTGCTGCTCGGGCTCACGAGCGTCTATCGCGAGGGGTTCGAGACGGTGCTCTTCCTGCAGGCGCTCCAGGTGAGCGCCGGCACGGCCACGGTGGTCGAGGGCGCGGCGCTCGGCCTCGCGCTCACCTTCGCCGTCGGCGCGGTCACCTTCCTGCTCCAGCGCAAGCTGCCCTACAAGCGGATGCTGGTCGTGACGGGGGTGATGATCGGCTTCGTGCTGGTGGTGATGGTCGGCCAGACCGCGCGCACGATGCAGGGCGTCGGCTGGCTGCCGATCAGCCCGATCGGCGCCGAGCCGCCGTACTGGCTCGGCGTGTGGTTCGGCGTCTACCCGACGTGGGAGACGATCGGAGCCCAGGTCGTCGCCGCCGTGTTCGTGATCGGCTCCTACTTCGTGGCGAAGGAAGTGAAGGTCAAGCGGCCGGGGCGGCGGGCTCGCCGCCGCGCGGAGGCCGCGCCGCAAGCCACCGACGCACCGCAGCCGGCGCGTTCGTCAGCCACTCGCTAGCGCGGCATCCAGCGCCGCGGCGTAGTCCTCGGGCGCGGTGCCCTGCACGTCGAGCGGCGTCAGCTCGCCGTTCCGGCGCAGGTAGAAGTCGGGCGTGCCGGTCGAGCCGATCTCCCGCGCGAACATCTCGTTGCGCTCGACGGCGGGGTAGCTGAGCGGGTCGTCGGCCGCGGCGACCGTCTTGTCGACGTCCAGGCCTTCCACCTGGCTCGCGATCCCGCGGATGAAGTCCGCGTCCGCGTAGTCGCTGTTCTCGGGCCCCTGGTTGCGGTAGAAGAGGTCGGCGAACTGGAACATCAGGTTCTCGCGCGCCGCCTCCGCCGCGGCGCCCGCCGCGCGCACCGAGTCGCGGCCCAGGAAGCTGCGGAGCCGCAGCTCGTACGCGACCTTGCCGGTGCGCACGTAGTCCTCGACGACGGCCGGCAGCGCGGTGACCGAGTACTGGGCGCAGAACGGGCACTGCAGGTCGGCGATCTCCACCACCGTCGCCGGCGCGTCCGCCTGCCCGAGCCGCATGCCCTTCTGCGGGATGCCCTCGTACAGCGCCGCGACGTCCTCGGCCGGCGTCGACCCCGTCTGGGACGCGGGCGGCACCGGCCTGTCGTCGTCGTCGGCGCCGTTGCCGGACACGATGACGGCGCCCACCACCACGACGGCGGCGAGCACGGTGACGAGGGCGAGCTGGCGGCTCCGGGCCATGGGCGGCGATGAGGGTAGTGACCCCAACCCTCAAGCAACCCTAAGAAAGGGGTCAGACCCCCATCTTGTGGTTGAAAACAGGTTTAGGCTTGCCATAATTTGCTGTATGGCCGTCCATGAGGCAACCGTCGCGGCTCCCGCGCTCGTCGCGCGGAGGCGTGCGCGTGGCCGCTTCCGGGCGGCGCTGCCGTTCCTCGGGCCGGCGTTCGTGGCGGCGATCGCGTACGTCGATCCCGGCAACTTCGCGACGAACATCGCCGGCGGGGCGCAGTTCGGCTATCTGCTGCTGTGGGTGATCCTCGCCGCGAACCTGATGGCGATGCTGATCCAGTTCCTGTCGGCCAAGGTCGGCATCGCGACGGGCCGGAGCCTGCCGGAGCTGGCGCGCGAGAACTTCCCGAGGCCGGTGACGTGGGGCCTCTGGGTCCAGGCCGAGGTGATCGCGATGGCGACCGACCTGGCCGAGTTCGTCGGCGCGGCGATCGCGCTCAACCTGCTGTTCGGGCTGCCGCTGCTGCCCGCCGGCCTCGTCACCGCGGTGGTGGCGTTCGCGCTGCTCGCCCTGCAGACGCGCGGGTACCGGCGGTTCGAGATCGTCATCGCCGGGATGCTGGGCGTGATCCTGCTCGGCTTCGTGGTCGACGCGCTGCTCGTGCCGCACGACGCCGCCGGCATCGCGAGCGGCTTCATCCCGGGCTTCGCGGGCACCGACTCGCTGCTGCTGGCCACCGGCATCCTCGGCGCCACCGTGATGCCGCACGTGATCTACCTGCACTCGGCGCTGACCCAGCGGCGCGTCGCGGACGGCGTCGACCGCAAGCGGCTGATGTCGATGCAGCGCGTGGACGTGTTCATCGCCATGGGCGTCGCCGGCGTGATCAACATGGCGATGCTGGTGATCGCCGCGTCGCTGTTCCAGGGCACCGGCATCGACACGATCGAGGGCGCGCACGCGGGCTTCGCTGAGCTGCTCGGCCCGGGCGCGGCGCTGGCCTTCGCGCTCGCCCTGCTGGCCTCCGGCTTCGCGGCCTCGAGCGTCGGCACCTACGCCGGCCAGGTGGTCATGCAGGGCTTCATCAACCGCACGATCCCGCTGATCCTGCGGCGCCTGGTCACGATGGCGCCCGCGCTCGTCGTGCTCGGCATCGGGCTCGACCCGTCGCGCTCGCTGGTGATCTCGCAGGTCGTGCTCTCGTTCGGCATCCCGTTCGCGCTGGTGCCGCTGGTGCTGCTCACGCGCCGCCGCTCGATCATGGGCGCGCTGGTCAACCGGCCGCTCACCACGGCCCTCGCGTCCGTCGTCGCGGCGCTGATCATCGCCCTGAACGGATTTCTGGTCATTCAGACGTTCGCCTAGGGTTCCTTGACTTCCCCGGGGCGCGCGAGCATGCTCGCCGGGCAATGGCGGCACATGCGATGAGGTATCCGCCGGCCCCCCGCCGGCGCCGGTGGCCTTCCCGCATTCTCGGGGTGCTCGCCACCGCCGTTCTGCTGGGCACGGGGGTCGTGATCGCGCAGATGGTGATCCCCAAGCCGGAGGAGGAAGCGGCGCTGACGCCCGCCGCGACGCCGCCCGCCGCCGCCGAGTCCGCCGCCAAGCTCGGCATGACGCCCGCCCAGAAGGCGGCGCGCCGGGCCGCGGTGAACACGCTCGACGAGCAGGGCTTCACGCCGGTGCGGGTGGCCGACTGGCACCCCGAGCACACCCTGCGCGTGCTGATCGGCCGCGACGAGAGCGGCGCCGAGCGCGCCTTCTTCTTCGTCAAGCGCCGCTTCGTCGGCAACGACGACGCGACAGCCAGCGCCTCCGTACGCGTGAGCGCCGCGCGCGCGAACGGCGTCACGCTGACCTACCGGCTGTTCGGCGCCACCGACCAGGCCTGCTGCCCGAAGGGCGAGCGCGTGAAGGTCGCCTTCCGCTGGAAGGACGGCACGCTCGCGCCCGCCGGCGAGGTCCCGCCCGCCTTCGAGCGGGTCCGCTGATCTCGTAGCCTGCACAGGCATGTGCGGGCGCTACACGCTCACCACCCCCGGCGGCCGGGCGCTCACCGAGCGCTTCGCGGCGGGCGACGAGTTCGAGCCCGCCACGCTCGAGCGCTACAACGTCTGCCCGACCGAGCCGATCGCGGTCGTCGCCGCCGAGGGCGACAGCCGCGTGGCGCGCACCGTCCGCTGGGGCCTGATCCCGCCGTGGGCGCACGAGCTCGGCAAGGGCTTCCAGCCGATCAACGGCAAGTCGGAGACCGCCGCCGACAAGGCGCCGTTCGCCGAGCTGATGGCGCGGCCCGAGCGCCGCTGCCTGGTGCTCGCCGACGGCTGGTACGAGTGGCTGAAGGCGGAGAAGAAGGGCGGGGAGCGGATCCCGTTCCGCTACACGATCGACGGCGGCGGGCCGTTCGCGTTCGCCGGCCTGTGGCGGCGCAACCGGATCGCCGGCGAGCTCGTGCTGTCGGCGTGCATCCTCACCAGCGCGGCCAACAGCGTCTGCGCGCCGGTCCACGACCGCATGCCGGTCGTGCTGGCCGGACCCGACGAGGAGGCGGCGTGGCTGGCCGGCGAGGCCGACGGGCTGCTCGGCCCGGTCGACGCCGGGCGCACCACCGTCGCGCCGGCGAACCCCGCCGTCAACAAGGCCGGGGTGGAGGGCGCCGAGCTGCTCACGCCGCCGCCGCCGTCCGAGCCCGCGCAGCTCAGCCTGGACACCTGACGGACCGCCTTCTGGCAGGGTTCCCAGCTTGAACGAGGGTCAGCTCGTCCTGATCGTCGGGGTCCTGCTGGCAGCCGGCCTCGCCGCGTCGCTGGCCGCCGGGCGGCTGCGCGTGCCCGGCCTCGTGCTCGTGCTGCTGCTCGGCATGATGATCGGCTCCGACGGGTTCGGCTGGATCAACTTCGGCGACTTCGAGCTGGCGCGCCAGGTCGGCGTGGTGGCGCTGGCCTTGATCCTCTTCGAGGGCGGCCTGTCGTCGGGCTTCGGCGAGATCCGCCCGGTGCTCGGGACGTCGATCGCCCTGGCCACTCTCGGCACGCTCGGCACGGCGGTGCTGACCGCCGTCCCCGCCGCCCTGCTGTTCGACCTCGAGCCGATCGAGGCGCTGCTGCTCGGCTCCACGGTGGCCGCCACCGACGCCGCGGCGATCTTCGCCGTGCTGCGCGGATCGACGCTGCGGCGCAAGCTGGCGCGGACGCTGGAGGGCGAGTCCGGCATCAACGACCCGATCGCGGTGCTGCTCGTCATCGGCTGCATCGAGGCGCTCCAGCACCCGGACTTCGGGCTGGTCGACGCCGTGCTGCTGGCGGTGCGCGAGCTCTCGATCGGGTTCGTCGTCGGGCTGGGCGTGGCGGCCCTGGCCGTGCTCTTCCTGCGGCGGGTGACGCTTCCGTCGGCCGGTCTCTATCCGGTCGCCTCGGTCGCCACCGCGGCGCTCGCCTTCGGCGCGGCCCAGTCGCTGCACGGGTCGGGCTTCCTCGCCGTGTTCCTGGCCGGGCTCGTGCTCGGCACGGCGTCGACGCCGGCCCGGCGAACGGTCGTCACGTTCCACGAGGGACTCGGCTGGGTCGCCCAGCTCGGCCTCTTCCTGACCCTCGGGCTGCTCGTCTTCCCGGAGCAGCTGGTCGAGATCATCCCGAAGGGGGCCGCGATCGCCTTCGTCACCGCCGCGATCGCGCGGCCCGCCGCCGCCGTCCTCTTCACCCTGGCGGCCGACTTCAATCTCCGCGAACGGCTCATGCTCGGCTGGGCCGGCCTGCGCGGCGGCACCCCGATCGTGTTCGCGACGTTCCCGGTGACCGAGCTCGGCGCGACGGAGGGGATGCTGTACTTCAACGTCGCCTTCTTCGTCGTGCTGCTCTCGACGGTCGTCCAGGGCACGACGATCGAGCCGGTGGCGCGCCTGCTACGGGTCACCTCGGACGAGGCGGCGCTCCCGGTCCCGCTGGTCGAGCCGGTGCTGCTGAGCCGGCTCGGGGCCGAGGTGGTGCAGTTCCCCGTGCGCAACGGCTACGCGGTGGTCGGCCATCCGGTGCGCGAGCTCGGGCTGCCGCGCGAGGCGCTCCTGAACGTCATCGTGCGCGGCGACCGGGCGATCCCGCCACGCGGGTCGACGATCGTGCAGGCGGGCGACCAGCTGCACCTGATCGTGCGCCAGGAGGTGGCCGTCGAGTTCCAGAACCTGCTCGCCCAGTGGCGGACCGGCCCGCTGGAGGCTCACAAGCGCCCGCGGCCGCGCGTGCTCAGCCGCCCGGCGGTGACGTCGGTGCGCCCGTGGAGCTCCGAGGACGGCGACCCGGCGCGGCCCGTCGACTGTGTCGGGCATCGAGGTCGTCGACCAGCTGCGCACCCGTCGCGACGAGCCGGGCGCGCTCGTCGCCCTCGCCGACGGCCGCTACGCGGTCACCGGCCGGCTGCTCGCCATCGGCCCGGCCGGTGAGCTGCAGGGCGTGGCGCGGCGGCGGCTGGCGCGCGCCGAGTCGCCGGGCGAGCGCTCCTGGTGGCAGGAGATCGTCGGCGCCCTAGCCCGGTAGCGTCACGGACACCGAGGTGCCGCCGCCCGGCACGCGGGAGAGGGTGAGCGTGCCGCCGACCGCCTCGACCCGCTGGATCGAGGAGGCGAGCCCGATGTGGCCCTCGCGCAGCGCCGCCGCGAGCCGGCCCTCCGGGATCCCGCTGCCGTCGTCGGCCACCTCGAGCTCGACGGCGTCGGCCGTGCGCCTCACGCTCACGCGCACGCGCGAGGCGGCGGCGTGCTTGGCCGCGTTGGTCAGCAGCTCGCGCGCGAGCGCGATCACGAGGTCGTCGCGCACGCCGTCCGCCGACGGGTCGATCGTCAGCTCGCACGCGAAGGCGCCGTGGCGGGCCTGCTGGTCGGCGACGGCGCCGAGCGCGGACTCCAGGCCGGCGACCTCGAAGGCCACGGGGTGCAGGTCGACCATGATCTCGCGCAGCGCCCCGATCGCGCGGCCGATGCCGGCCTGCGCGCGCTCGAGGTGCGCGCCGCCGTCCGGCAGCCGCAGCAGCTCCTGGTTGAGCGCGAGCAGGTCCTGCAGCGGGCCGTCGTGCAGCATCTCGGAGATGTCGCGCCGGGTGCGCTCCTCGGCGTCGAGCGCCTGGGCCACGAGCCGCCCGCGCGCGGCCGCCTGCTCGGCGACCTCCTCCTCGTCGCGCAGCCGCGCGACCGCGCTGTCGAGCACGTTGGCCACCGCCTGCAGGAACATGACGTGCTCCTGCCCGACCGCGCCGGGATGGACCGAGTGGGCGGCCAGCGCGCCGTAGGGCGCGGCGGGGTCGCCGATCACCACCGCCGCGCTGCTGCGGACGCCGGCGCCGGCCAGGACCGCGGGCTGCCGGAAGCGCCGCTCGGCCTCCCAGTCGTCGACCACGACCGGCTCGCCGGCGAGCAGTGCGGAGCCCGCGTGCGAGGCGTTGCCCACCTCCGCCTCGCGGCTGCCGATCTGCTCGAGCGGCCAGCCGAGGCCGGCACGCAGCAGCAGCCGCTCGCCGCCCGGCACGACCTCGAAGACGCTGACGTGGTCGAGCTCCAGCGTGGCGGCCACGATCTCGGTCGCGCGCTCCATCAGCTCGTCGAGCGGCAGCCCGCCCAGCGCCGCCTGGCCGAGCGCGGCCACCGCGCGCTGATGGTCCTCGGCGCGCTTGAGCTCGGTGACGTCCTGGGCGAAGCCCTCGATCCCGGTCAGCACGCCGCCCGGGCCGAACACGGGCCCGCCGCTCGACCGCAGGATCCGCTGGCTGGCATCCGGCCGGCGCTGCCGGAAGTGCAGGTCGAACGGCCGGCCCTCGCGGATCGCGTCGCGAACCGCCTCGCGCAGCGCCTCGCGGCTCTCGGGCGCGACCGTCGCCAGCCACGCCTCCCAGTCCGGCGGGCCGGCGGCGGGGTCGAGGCCCGCGAGACGGAACAGCTCGGCCGACCAGCTCCAGGCGTTGCGGCGCGCGTCCCAGCGGTAGCTGCCGAGCCCCGCGAGCTCCTGCGCCTCGTCGAGCCGGGCGCGGCTGGCCCGCAGGCGGGCCTCCGCGGCGTCGTGCTCGGTGACGTCGATGGCCACGGTGGCGACCAGCCGCCGACCGGCGCGCTCGAGCGGGTACCAGCTCCCGACCCACGCGCGCCCGGCGCCGGTGAGCTCGATGCCGGTGAGCGCGCGGCCGGAGGCGAGCGCCTGGCGCGCGCCGCCCTCGACGCCGACGCCGCTCAGCGACGGCGAGCGCAGCAGCTCGCGCAGCTCGTCGTCGTGCACGGCGACGCCCACCGGAGTGCCGGACTCGAGCGTCGACAGCAGCGCCGACGCCTCCGGCCCGTCCAACCGCTTACTCCAGCAGGCCGCTCTCGAGCGCGACCGCGACCGCGCCCGCGCGGTCGTACACGCCGAGCTTCTCGAACGAGCTCAGCAGCGTGGTGTTCACGGTCGCCGAGCTCAGGTGCAGGTGCCCGGCGATGTCGCATGCCGACCGGCCGTCGGCGGTGAGCGTGAGGATCTCCCGCTCCCGGGAAGTCAGTTCGGCCGGATGCACGCCCACACGTGACATCGCCGCGCAAGATAGCGGGTCCGGCGGCGGAAGGCCGCATCTACCACCCCGCAAACTGCAGGAATTATTCGACGGCCCAGCCGACGCGACCTTCGCCGGCGGCCACCAGCTCGGCGCAGATCGTGGCCGGCGGCGTCTCCTTCGCCAGCAGCGCCACGGCTCCCGCGTCTGCCGCCTGGGCGGCGATCACGCGGTCCGGCGTTCCGGTGATGAGGACGATGCGCGTGGCCGGCGCCGAGCCGTCGGCGTGCAGCCGGCGGCAGACCTCGAGCCCGGTCAGGCCCGGCATGCGGATGTCGAGCAGGGCGACGTCGGGCTGGAGGGCGACCACGCCGAGCAGCGCCTCGTTGCCGTCGGCGGCCTCGCCGACGACCTCGAGCGCCGGGTGCTCGCGGACCAGCCGCGCCATGCCGCCGCGATAGCCCGCATGGTCGTCGGCGATGAAGACGCGCATCCGGCGCGAGTTGGATCCCGTTCCGTCGGTCACCCGACCGTATTGTGGTACGCCGTCAAGCAGCTCCTCTACCCCCGTTCGGCGAGTAACTGCCCAGTTCGGCGCCGCGGGAATCTCCTACGGCGGCGGAAACTCGGCGCGGGCGCGCGTCCCGCCGCCCGGCAGCGGCTCGAGCGCCAGCCGGCCGCCGACGGCGGCCACGCGCTCGGTGCTGGTGGCGAGCCCGATGTGGCCCTCGGCGAGCGCCTCGCGCTCGCGTCCGGCCGGGACGCCGCCGCCGTCGTCGGCCACCTCGAGGACGACGCCCTCGGGGACGCTGCGCAGCGTCAGCTCCACGCGCGACGCGCGCGCGTGGCGCGCGGCGTTGGTGAGCAGCTCGCGCGCGACCGACAGCAGCAGCTCGTCACGCTGGCCGATCGCGGCCGGATCCACGTCGACCTCGACCTCGAAGCCGCCGGCCACCGACTGCTGGGCGGCGACGGCGCGCAGCGCGGCGTCGAGCCCGCCGTAGGCCAGCACGGTGGGGTGGAGGGCGACCATCACCGCGCGCAGGCGCGCGACGACGTCGCGCAGCATGGCGCGCGCCGGCTCGGCTCCCGGCGCGTCGCCGAGCGCCCACAGGTCGTGGCCGGCGGCCAGGATGTCCTGCAGCGCGCCGTCGTGCAGGCTCTCGGACATCGAGCGCCGCGCGCGCTCCTCGGCGTCGAGCGCCTGTGCGACCAGCCGCCCGCGGGCCGCCGCCAGCTCGGCGATCTCCTCCGCCGCGCGCCGGCGGGCGACGCCCTCGGCGAGCAGGTTGGCGAGGCTCTGCAGGAAGCCGATGTCCTCCTCGCCGAAGCGGCCGGCGTGGTCGGCCACCGCCATCAGGACGCCGAACGGCGACTCGGCGCCGCCGACCACAACGCAGGCGCCGCTGTGCAGGCCGAGCGAGCGGCCGATCTCGGGCGAGAAGCGGGTCTCCGCCTCCCAGTCGTCGACCACCACCGGGCGCCGCAGGCGCAGCGTGTAGCCGCCGAACGACGCCTCGCCGGCGGGCAGCGCGAGGGGCATGGCCTGCTCCATCGACGGCGCCAGCCCGCGCAGGACCAGCTCGCGGCCGCCCTGGTCGAGCTCGTAGACGGCCACGCGCCGGATGCCGAGCGTCCTCGCCGCCGCGCCCGTCACCTGCACGATCAGCTCCTGGATCGGCGCGTCGCCGAGCGCCACGCGGTCGAGCTCGGCGACCACCTGCTGCTGGGTCGTCGCCAGCGCCAGCTCGCTGATGTCCTGCGCGAAGCCCTGCAGGACGTCGCCCTCGCCGCCGCGGCTCACGAGGTCTCCGCAGACGCGCAGCGTGCGCACGGTGCCGTCCGGCTGGGGCACGTCGTGGCGGAAGTCGAGCGACGCTCCGGAGGCGATCGCACGGCGGCCCTCGTCGCGGATCGCGTCCGACAGCTCGCGCTCGCGCATCCCCGTGAGCTGGAGCAGCTCGGGCGACTGGACGGCGACGCCCGACTGCGGCCAGACGACCCACCAGCCCATGCGGGCCATCCGCTGCGCGCCGGCCAGCGCGCGCTCGCTCTCGCGCAGCGCGGCGTCGGTGCGCGCGTGCTCGGTGACGTCGACGGCCAGGACCGCGGCCAGGCGCCGCCCGTCGTGGTCGAGCGGCCGCGCCGACGCCGCGAAGCGCCGCCCGCCGGGCCCGTGCAGCTCCCGGCCCGTCACCGGCCTGCCGCTCGCGAGGACCTCGCCGGCGAGCTCGGCGATCCCCGCCACGCCGCCCAGCGCGGCGGACCGGAGCATCGGCTCTCCGTCGGCCGCGACCAGCGCGAAGCCGACCGGTGCGCCGGCCGCCAGACCGTCCACGAGGGCGGTGGCCGCGAACTCCTCCTCCGGGGCCATGGCGAGGTTCTACCTCGTCACAATGGCGTGCGTGGACCCCCACGCGATACTTGGCGTGCCGGAGGGCGTGGACGAGCGCGAGCTGACGGCCGCCTACCGGGCCCAGGCCAAGCTCTGGCACCCCGACCGGGGCGGGGGCGAGGAGGCGGCGCGGCGGATGGCCGAGATCAACGCCGCGTACGACCTGCTGCGGGCGGGGATCGCCCACGCCACGCCCACGCGGCGCAGCCGCCGAAGCGGCGCAGCGGGCGCGGGAGCTGGCTCCCGGAGCCGATCCGGCGTGCGCTCGGGCCCGAGCTGCTCGACGCGCTCGCCCACTCCGAGACGGTCCGGCTCGTGACGCCGGCCAGCACGTGGGCGAGTCCGCGGGCGGTGCTCGCGGTCACCGAGCGGCGCCTGCTGTGGCTGCTCGACGACGCCCCCGTCGGGCGCGTGCGCCAGCTCGCCTTCCGTGACGTCGCCAGCGTGTCGCTGCGCGTGCGGCGGCGTGGCGCCACGCTCAGCCTGCGGACCATCGGCGGACGGCGCTACAGCTTCGCCGACCTGCGGCCGCCGACGGCCGCGGACATCGAGCGTCACCTGCGTGACGCTCGCTGAGCGGCTCCTCAAGAGGCAGTCAGCGCTTCCGATCAATCGGGCAACTGACCGCACTTTCGACGTAGGGGCTGCCGGTACCAACCATGTCTGTCTTCACCAACCTCAAGCTCGCCGTGCGCCTTGGCATCGCCTTCGGCGCCCTCGCGCTCGCGCTGGCGATCACGGCCGCGCGTGAGCCTCAACGGGCTCGGCGGCGTCGACGCGGACGCCCACGAGCTGTCGCAGCGCGACGTCGCGGCGCTCATGGAGCTCGTGACGATCAGCGAGGACTTCCTGGCGACCGACGGCGACGTCGCGCGCCACCTCTACGTCGAGGACGGCGACCTCGAAGGCGCAGGACGCGCGCGCCGAGAAGATCGCCGGCTGGAACAAGCGAGGCCATCGAGACGCTGGCCAAGCTCGAGCCGCTAGCTCGAGACCCAGTCCGGCGAAGGAGACGCTCGCGGAGTTCACCGCCGCCTACGAGGCAGTTCGCGGCGTCGGCCGGCAAGGCCGTCGAGCTCTCGCGCCAGGAGACGGTCGACGCCGTCGAGGAGCGCGACGGCTCGCGCGACCTGTACACCGGCAAGGTCGTCGAGGAGCTCGAGAGCCTCGACGTGATCCACGACGAGCTCGAGCAGGTCATCGCCGAGCAGGCGCAGGGCAGGCCGCGGAGGCCGCCGCCACCGCGAGCTCCGCCAAGCGCCTGGTCCTGGCCGTCGCCGGTCTGGCGCTGCTGATCGCGCTCGCTCTCGCCTTCATCGTCGTGCGCAGCGTCACGCGCCCGGTCGCCGCTCTCGGCGCCCGCCTGCGGTCGCTCAACGAGGACTGACCTCGAGAACCTCTCGCGTGGCCTCACCGCCGTCAGCGGGGGCGACCTGACCGTTCCGGTCGCGCCCGTCACCACGCCGCTCGAGGTCAAGACGACCGACGAGATCGGCCAGCTCAGCAGCACGTTCAACGAGATGCTCGACAAGGCCCAGAGCTCGATCGAGAGCTACAACGAGATGCGCGCGGAGCTCGGCACGCTGATCGGCGAGGTCTCGGCCAGCGCCGGCACCGTGTCGTCCGCGTCGCACCAGATGGCGTCCACCTCCGAGGAGGCCGGCCGCGCCGTCGGCGAGATCGCGTCCGCCGTCACCGACGTCGCGCAGGGCGCCGAGCGCCAGGTGCGCATGGTCGAGACGACCCGCGAGGCCGTCCAGGAGGCCGCCACCGCGGCCAGCCGCAGCGCCGACACCGCCCGCGAGACCTCCGAGGCCGCCGAGCAGGCGCGCGAGGTCGCCCGCGAGGGCGTCAAGGCCGCCGTGCAGGCGACCGGCGCCATCCGCGGCGTGGCCGACTCCTCGGCCGAGGTCGCGACCGCGATCGAGGACCTGTCGGCCCGCTCCGAGCGGATCGGCGGCATCGTCGACACCATCACCGGCATCGCCGAGCAGACCAACCTGCTGGCGCTCAACGCCGCCATCGAGGCCGCCCGTGCGGGCGAGCAGGGCCGCGGCTTCGCCGTGGTCGCCGAGGAGGTCCGCAAGCTGGCCGAGGAGTCCCAGGACGCCGCCGGCCAGATCTCGGGGCTGATCGGCGAGATCCAGGCCGAGACCCAGAAGGTCGTCGTGGTCGTCGCCGAGGGCGCGAAGCGCACCGAGGACGGCGTCGCCACGGTCGAGCAGGCCCGCGAGGCGTTCGAGCAGATCGGCGCCGCCGTCGAGCAGGTCGGCTCGCGCGTCGTCGAGATCGCCGCCGCCGTGCAGCAGATCTCGGCCGAGGCCGAGCGCGCTCAGAACGGCATCGGCGAGGTCGCCGCGGTCGCCGAGGAGTCCTCGGCGTCGGCCGAGCAGGTCTCCGCCTCGACCCAGCAGACCAGCGCCTCCACGCAGGAGATCGCCGCCTCCGCCCAGGAGCTGGCGCGCACGGCCGAGCAGCTCGAGCAGCTCGTGTCGCGCTTCCGCGTGACCGCCTAGCGTCCGCTGCGCCAGTGCGGGCGATTGTGATCGCCCTCGACGGGGGGATGGGCGGGGTTCCAATCCGGGACCCCGTCGTCGTTGTAGGCCTGGAGGTAGAGCAGCCAGGTGCGCGAGCACTCCGGGCAGGTCCACTCGACCGAGCCGTCGCGGACCAGCGCCTTCCAGGCGGCCGAGCGCGCGCTCACGCTCCCCTCGCAGCCGGCTGAGGGGCAGCGCCGGTCGGCGGCCGTCGCCTCGATCGGCAGCTCGCGGTAGGGGAGGGCGGGCGCCGGGATCCGCCAGTGCGGGGTGGGGGACCGCTCGGCCCAGCGCTCGCGCGCCAGCGTGGCGCCGTCGTCGGTCAGCTCCAGCTCGTCGTTGTCGGACGGCTCGAGCAGGCCGCGCTGTCTCAGTTCGCCGGCGAGCGCGTCGAAGGCGTCGTCGTCGAGCCGGCCGATCGCCTGCACCGACGGGCGGTGCGCCCAGCGGCCGGGGCGGCGCTCGGCGTACAGGAGGTCGACGAGCGCCTCGGGGTCGGTCACCGGATCGGCGGGCGTCTGGCGCCGGCGGCCCGCGGCGAGCCAGATCCGGCCGTCGCGCTCGGTGCGCTGGAGCAGGCGCTCGTCGACCATGCGGTTCAGGAGGCCGCTGACGCTGGCGCCGCCGGCGCCGAGCGTGGCGATCAGCTCCTCCTCGGCCAGTGCCCCGCGGCCCTGGGCCTCGGCCTCGGCGAGCGCCGCCAGCACGGTCTGCTCGGGGTCCTCGGCCACCCATTCCGGCACGCGGCGGTCGAGCTGCTCGAGCACGCCGCGGGCGGCCGGTGGCCTGGTCGGCGGCGAGCGCCTCGCTCGCGAGCACGGAGGTGAGCGCCGCGTGCAGGGCGCGGGCGCCCGCCTCGTCCAGCTCGATGCGGATCCGCTTGGCCGCCACTTCAGGTCGAGCGCAGCCGTTCGCCCGCCGCCACGGCCAGGCAGTCGGGACACAGGCAGCGCTCGAAGTGCTCGCGCAGGACCGCCAGCCGCTCCGGGGTGAGCGTCACTTCCTTGCACCAGCAGACGCCGTCGCGGGCACCGCAGCCGAACTCCCGGCCGCAGGACTCGCAGGTCTCCGTGATCATCCGAAACCACCATAACCGCCCGGCTTGACGGCAGCTTCGGGGGCGGCATAGGGTCCGCGCCATGCCGGGCGAGACCCTGCCTCCGGAGGAGCCGGATCCCACCGACGAGGACCTCGAGGACGTCGGCGAGCTGGAAGACCTGTCCGAGCTCGAGGACCTCGACGACGAGTACGACGACTTCTCAGCGGACGACGAAGGCTGAAGAGGTTGCGGCCGGGCGGGCCTTCGAGGACCCGCCCGGAAACGAGCTAGGGGCCCGAGCTAGGCAGTCTCTGCGGAACGATCCTCGTCGCCCTCATCGCCGCGGCGCGCGCCCTTGGCCTTGGGATCGAACTCTGGCGTGGGCCAGTAGGTGTCGTCGCCGTAGAGCGCTCCGTCGAGGTGCGCCCACGTGAGGTTGGCACCTTCGAAGTTCGCGCCTCCAAGGCCGGCCCCTTCGAAGTGCGTGTTTTCGAGCCCGGCCCGTTCGAGGTGCGCGTAGCCGAGGGCGGCCCCTTCGAGGTGCGCCCCGGCGAGGTCGGCCCGTTCGAAGTGCGTGCTGAGGCACCAGGCTCGTTCGAGGCGCGCCTTGCGGAGGTTTGCGTCTTCGAGGTGCGCGTCGGCGAGCTCGGCCCGTTCGAGGCGCGCCTCGCGGAGGTTTGCTCCTTCGAGGCGCGCCTCGCGGAGGTTTGCCCCTTCGAGGCACGCGTTCTCGAGGTTTGCCCCTTCGAGGTGCGCGTTCTCGAGCCTGGCCCGTTCGAGGTGCGCCCCGACAAGGTTGGCCATTTCGAGGTGGCCGCCTTCCCCCGCATCAAGTACGAGCCCTCTCAGGTCTGTAGCAGCCAGGTTGAGGCTGTGGTTCTCACGGTCTTGGGTGATGTCTCGACGCGCGAGGACGTCCATCGCGGCCTGGACATCGGTTGCGAGTGTCGGGCCCTCGTCATCGTTTGGCGATTCCGACTCGTCGTCTTCGCTAGCCGTCGTGGGGGTCGGAGGCTCGGCCGGCTTGTACCGCGCGTGCTCTCGAACGTAGGCCGTCAGCACCTCGACGACCTGCGGGTGATCGTCCTCGGAGTCCTTGGCGATGCGCTCGAGGGCGTAGATGCCGCCCAACACAACGTCGATCTTGGGCTTGCCGAGCTGGTCGGTAGCCCCGAGCTGGTCGATAGCGCGGGTGAAGCGCTCGGTGATCTGCCCTGCCCGGTCGAGTTCGTGACTTCGAGCTGCCGTGTCCCGGGTGTGCTCATAGGTTTGCCGGTTGAGGAGAAATGTGCGGTGCGTGTAGTAGGCGCCGATGGCTGCCAGCACGCCCGCCACCGACGCCAAGACCGCCGTTCGGTTTCGGCCCTCGTCTTCGGCTCTGTCCTTGCCCGTCAAGTCGTCGTTCGTGAGCCACTCGGGCGCCCACTTCACCAGGAACACCGCGACGAGCGCGCCGAACGCAAGACCCACCATGACGACGCCGACCAGGGGCAAAAGCCCAAGCTCGCTCCGCGCCTTGCGGGCCCACCGTCGCACCCACCGACTATCTCAGGGGACGACGGCCCTCGCCAGTAGCTCGCGCCCCCGGCGATCACCGTCGAATGCGCGCGCTTGGAGGCCGCGCGCTCACCGGCTGTTCGCAGCCGGTGAACGGGTGGAGCGAGGCCGGCACGCTGCTGCTGCGCTGTCGGACGTGCGGGATGGATGGGACATGTCGCCCGTACCTGGTGGGCTTCGCTAGTCCTCGATGCCGATCTGCGTGCCTTCCGCTGCGGCGAAGCCGTAGTCGTTTGCGCCGATCAGAACCACCACGGCCTTGGCGTTGTCCTTCGTCTGGCCGTTGGCCTTGGTCGGTGCCTTCACGCCCTCGCTGCCGACCTGCGTACCGGCGTCGGTCCGTGCGTTCATGTCGATGTGCTCGAACGAGAGGCCGAAAGCGTTCGGTGCCTTCACGCCCTCGCTACCGACCTGCGTGCCCCTCGGGGCGGTCTGGTCGGGGCGGCTCACGACGGAGCCGTCGATGCCGCCGACGGGCATGTAGATCGGCGAGGCGCTAGCCGGTACCGCGGCCGCGAGGAGCCCGACGACGACGCCGAGGGTTGCCGCCGACCGCTTGAGGGTGATGCTCGACATGGTGGATTCCCTTCCGGGGTGGGTGCTTGTCAGCGGGTATGACCCCGGACGCGTCGCGAGGGTTGGCCGGTTGCGACCGAGATCCTCTGCGACCTGCCGGCACCCGCTCGACGCGGCGCAGACGGGCGGGATCGGGCGCGGAATCCGCGCGCTCGCGTTGCCCCGCCTCATGGTCGGCGACGGTAGCCCTTGCTCCGGCGGTCATCGACGAACACCCCGTTGCCCCTTTGTTGCCCCCGGCGCCGCTGAGAGGAGAGGGCGCGAGCCTTCCAGATGCACGAAACCCCCGCTAATGCGAGGGTTCCGTGCCGGTCATGGATCACCACTGCACTACTACGTCCCAGGACTTGTGTCGTGTGCCTGGGTGGCGTCGACACTCCCGGCCACCTGGACCGGCCGCCGGCCCGTGGGCCGGCGCGTTGCCACGGTTGGGGGCCTCGCGGCTCCCGCGGCCGAGTGGGCGATCCGCCGGACGATCCAGGCTATCGCCGCGGCTGCTTACGCCGCGCGTTCGAGCATCCAGCGCGAGAGCGACTCCGGTAGCTCGGGCGGCGCGGCGGCCGCTTCCAGGCCGCTCTCGTCGACCATGATCGCCCTCGATACCTGCGCGACGGTCACGCCGTGGGAGGGGCGATCGGTTATGTCAACTTCATCGCCGGCCCCGAGCTCGCCCTCGGCGAGGATGCGCAGGTAGGCGCCGGGCCGGCCGGCCTGGGCGAACAACTTGACCATCATCGGATCGCCGAACCGCAGGCCGAGCTTGAAGCACGGCAGCCGCGGCTGGCAGACCTCGAGCTCGACGTCGCCGATCCGCCAGCGCTCGCCGATCACCGCACCGCTCACGTCGACGCCTTCAACGGTCAGGTTCTCGCCGAACATCCCGGGCGGGACCTCGCGGTTCAGGCGCGCGGCCCACCACAGCTCATCCTCGCGCGCGTACGCGTACACGGCCTTGTCCGGGCCGCCGTGCACGGTGCGGTCGGCCTGGTCGTCGCCGTCGAGGTTCACGCCGGCCACACGCACGCGCCCGGTGACCGGCGCCTTGCCGATCGCGCTCATCACAGGCCGCCCGCGTCGCACGGACACCTGCTTGGGCCGCCCGACGTTGACGGAGAGGAGGCGGCCGGTCATCGCTCCCGAGACTCTACGAGGGCCGCATGCCGCTGCTCATCTTGGATGCCGCTAACGTACATTATGGATAATGGAAACGAGCGATTTGCAGGGAAACGTCAAGGGCTATGCATCGTGGGGTTGGAGGTGGTTGGTCGCGCTATGCGTGGCAGTCGAGCACCAACGCCTCAGCCTGGTCGCGTGGCATCGCATGTTCCAACACGTGCACGATCGGCGCCTCGACTTGCGCCATGCGGAATCGCAACGGCGCGAAGCAACCAACCCCACCTCCTTACAAGCGAGAAGTTCGTCCCGACGACCCCTCAGAGTTCTCTCAAGATCCCCGGTCTAGACTCGCCCGCATGGCGGAGGCTGCCGTGCTGCTCGTCGACGACGACGCTCCCATCCGGCGGATGCTCGAGCGCACGCTGACCGCCGAGGGCTACGCGATCACCGCGGTGGCGGACGGTGGCGCCGCGCTCGCGGAGGTCGAGCGCTCGCTGCCCGACGTGATCGTGCTCGACGTGGCGATGCCGGGCCTCGACGGCCTGGCCGTGACGCGGCGGCTGCGGTCCAAGGGCCTCGCGGTGCCGATCCTGCTGCTGACCGCCCGCGACGCGCTGCACGAGCGCGTCGAGGGTCTGGATGCCGGCGCCGACGACTACCTGGTCAAGCCGTTCGAGGTCGAGGAGCTCACCGCTCGCATCCGGGCGCTCATGCGCCGCAACCACGGCGAGACGCTCGCGCACGCCGACCTCGTGCTCGACCCCGACAGCCTGACCGCCCGCCGCGGCGGCCGCGACGATTCCGCTCACGCGTCGCGAGGCCGAGCTGCTCGAGCTGCTGCTGCGCAACGCGCGCGGCGTCGTCACCCGCGAGCTGGCGCTCGAGCGCGTGTGGGGCGACGGCGAGGCGGGCGCCAACGTCGTCGACCGCTACGTCGCCTACCTGCGCCGCAAGCTCGGCGACCCGCCGCTCATCCACACGGTGCGCGGCGTCGGCTTCAAGCTCGAGTGAGCCTCCAGGCACGCGTGGCGGCCGCCGCCGCGGTGGCCATCGTGGTGGCCGTCGCGGCCCTCGGCATCGCCGTGCTCGCACGGCTCGACAGCCAGCTCAACGACGCGCTCGACCGCTCAGCTGCGGGCGCGAGCCACCGAGGTCGCGCGGTTGGCCGCCTCCACCCCGCAGCTGCTCACCGAGCCCGGCACGCTCGAGGGCCGGCTCGGCGGCAGCCCGCTGCTGGTGCAGGTGATCGACCCGCGCGGGCGCATCGTCGCGCGCTCGAGCGGGCTCGGCAGCCGCGTCCTGCCCGACGCCGCCGCCAGCGACCGGCGCGCTCGAGGACCGGACCGCCGGCTACGGCGACGCGCAGCCTCGGGCCCGGACCCGGTGCGCTCTACGCGGCGCCGCTGGGCGAGCTGGGCCGCGGCGCTGCGCGAGGCGGCGCGGTGATCGTGGCCGGCACGACGACCGAGATCGAGGACACGCTCGACAGCACGCGACGCTTCGTGCTGCTCTCCTCGCTCGTCGCCGCCCTGCTGGCCGCCGCGCTCGCGACGGTCCTCGCCCGCCGCGCCCTGCGCCCGCTGCGCCGGCTCTCCACCGGCGCGCGTGAGATCGAGCGGACGGGCGACGCCGCACGCCGACTGCCTGACCCGCACATGCGCGACGAGGTCGGCACGCTGGCCGAGACCCTGAACGCGATGCTGGCCTCGCTCGAGCGCGCCCGCGCGGCCGAGCAGCGCTTCGTCGGCGATGCCTCGCACGAGCTGCGCACGCCGCTGACCGCCCTAAGAGGCAACCTCGCCTACGCGACCAAGCACGGCGCCGACCCGGAGGTGCTGGCCGACATCGAGGCCGACGCGGCGCGGCTCGGCGTGCTGCTCGACGACCTGCTGGCGCTGGCGCGCGAGGACGCCGCCGCGCCGGCGCGCGGCGAGCCGGTCGACCTCGCCGACATCGCCCGCGAGGCCGGCGCCGACGACATAACGACGGAACCCGCGATCGTGCTCGGCGAGCGCGCCGCGCTCGAGCGCGCCGTCGGCAACCTCGTCGCCAACGCGCGCCGCCACGGCCAGGGCCGGGTCGCGATCGAAGTCCAGAACGACGGCGACCGCACGCGCCTCAGCGTCAGCGACGACGGCCCGGGCCCCGAGCAGCCCGAGCACGCCTTCGAGCGCTTCTGGCGCGGGCCCACCGGCGGCTCGGGCCTCGGCCTCGCCATCGTGCGCGCGATCGCCGAGCGCCACGGCGGCACCGTCACCGTGACCGGCTCGCGCTTCGTCATCGACCTGCCCGCCTCTCACGACTCTCTCAAAGCGTGAACGTAGAACGACGGCATGACCCGCACACATCGCGTCCTCATCGTCGGTGGAGGCTTCGGCGGCCTCTACGCGGCGAAGGCACTCAGACGGGCGCCCGTCGAGGTCACCCTCGTCGACCGCGCCAACCACCACCTGTTCCAGCCGCTCCTCTACCAGGTCGCCACCGGCATCCTCACCGAGGGCGAGATCGCCCCGCCGCTGCGCGGCGTGCTGCGCCGCCAGGCCAACGCGCGCGTGCTGCTCGCCGACGTCGGCGGCTTCGACCTCGACGCCCGGATCGCACACGCCACCGCGCCTGACGGCGAAGCGCTCGAGCTCGGCTACGACAGCCTGATCGTGGCCGCCGGCGCCACCGGCGGCCTCAAGACGCTCGACGACGCCCGCGAGATCCGCTCGCAGGTGCTGCGCGCCTTCGAGCTGGCCGAGCTGGCCACCGACCCGGCCGAGCAGGCAGCCTGGCTGCGGTTCGCCGTCATCGGCGGCGGGCCGACCGGCATCGAGCTGGCCGGCCAGATCGCCGCGCTGGCCCAGCGCACGCTGCGCTCCGACTACCGCGCCATCGACACCCGCAGGGCCACGATCTCGCTGATCGAGGGCGGCCCGCGCGTGCTGGGCGAGTTCGCCGAGCCGGTCCAGCGGCGTGCCGCGAGCGACCTCGCCGAGCTCGGCGTCGACGTCTGGCAGCGCGCACGCGTCGTCGACATCGACGACGAGGGCGTCGACATCCTGTCCGCCTCGGGCGCGCTCGTGCGTGCGCCCGCCCGCACGGTGCTGTGGGCGGCGGGCGTGAAGGCCTCGCCGCTGGCCGAGATGCTCGGCCCGGTCGATCGCAACGGCCGCGTCGCAGTGCACGAAGACCTCACGCTGCCCGGCCGCCCCGAGGTGTTCGCGATCGGCGACATGGCGGCGCTCGACGGCGTGCCCGGCGTCGCGCCCGCCGCGATGCAGCAGGGCCGCCACGCCGCGCGGACGATCCGGCGCCGGCTGGCCGGCCGCGACACCGAGCCCTTCCGCTACGTCGACAAGGGCCGGCTCGCGGTCATCGGCCGCAGCCGCGCCGTCGGCACCGCGTTCGGCATCCGCTTCACCGGCCGGCTCGCGCTGCTGATCTGGGCCGTCGTGCACGTCCGCTACCTCGTCGGCTGGGGCAACCGGTTCGTGACGCTCACGCGCTGGCTGTGGAGCCTGCTCGCCCGCGACCGCGGCCAGCGGGTCATCTCTCCCACCCCTCTCAAAGAACTCTCAAAGACCGCGCCTACAACACGCGTCACCATCTGAAGAAGGACCTCCTCCCCATGAGACATCTCCGCACCGCCTCCACCACCCGAATCGTCACCCTGCTGGCCGCCGTCGTCGCGCTGGTCCTCTCCGCGGGCTTCGCCCAGGCGGCGCTCGACTCGGACCCCAAGCCCGATCCGAAGCCGCTCGACCGCGCGATCCTCGACGCGGTCAACGCTCCCGCTGTCGACGGCGTCTCCGCGCGCGTGACGTTCACCAACGGCATGCTCCCCTCCGGCTCCCTCCCCCACGGCGCCGCCTCCCCGCTCGCCGCGGGCGCCGAGGGCCGGGTGTGGCTGGCCGGCGACGGCCGCATGCGGCTCGAGCTGCAGTCCGAGGCCGGCGACGCCCAGATCGTGGCCGGCGACGACCGCCTGACCATCTACGACAGCTCGTCCGAGACCGCCTACGTGCTCCCGGTCGAGCGCGGCGAGCAGAAGCAGCGCGAGCACGAGCCGGCCACCCTCGCCGGCGTGCGCCGCGGCCTCGACGGCCTGGCCGAGGCGTGGAGCCTGTCCGGCGCGCAGCCGACCTCGACCGCCGGCCGGCCGACCTACACGGTCCGCATCGCGCCCAAGGACGACGGCGGCCTGCTCGGCGCGGCCGAGCTCGCCTGGGACGCGCTGAACGGCGTCCCGCTGCGCGCCGCCGTCTACGCGCAGGGCCAGGACGAGCCCGTCCTCGAGCTCGCGGCCCACGACGTCTCCTACGGCGCGATCTCCGGCTCGACCTTCGAAGCCGATCCGCCGAAGGGCACGCGCATCGTCGAGATCGACCCCGTGACCGGCACCGACGCCCACGGCCGCCCGACCCGCGTGCACGGCGTCGACGCGGTGCAGGAGCGGCTCGGCTTCGAGCTCAGCGCCCCGAAGGAGCTGGCCGGCCTGCCGCGCACCGACGTCCGGCTCGTGGACGCCGGCGGCGAGCCCGCCGCCCTCAGCGTCTACGGCGAGGGCATGGGCGCCATCGTCGTGCTCCAGCGCGAGGCCGGACCCGAGCGCGACACCGGGTTCCAGCTGCCGGAGATCAACATCGACGGCGCGACCGGCAGCGAGCTCGCCACCCCGCTCGGCACGCTGGTCACCTTCCGGCGCGGCGACGTGAGCTACGTCGTGGTCGGCTCCGTCCCGCCGGTGGCCGCCGAGAACGCGGCGCGGGGGCTGCGATGACTGCGGCGCCGATCGAGGCCCGCGGGCTGGTCAAGCGCTACGGCGACATCACGGCGGTCGACCACGTCGACCTCAACGTGGGCGCCGGCGACGTCTACGGCTACCTCGGACCCAACGGGGCCGGCAAGACGACGTCGCTGCGCATGCTCCTCGGGCTGATCCGGCCCGACGAGGGCTCGGCCCGCCTGTTCGGCCGCGACCCGCTGCTCGAGGGCGCTCGCGCCCTCGACGGCGTCGCGGGCTTCGTCGAGGCGCCGCGCTTCTACCCCTACCTGAGCGGGCGCCGCAACCTCGAGCTGGTGGCGGCGCTCGACGGCGACGGAGCCGAGTACCGGATCGGCGAGGCGCTCGACACCGTCGACCTCGCCGACCGGGCCAAGGACAAGGTCGGCGGCTACTCGCACGGCATGCGGCAGCGCCTCGGCATCGCCGGGGCGCTGCTGCGCTCCCCGCGGCTGCTGCTGCTCGACGAGCCGACCACCGGCCTCGACCCCGCGGGCATGCGCGACATGCGCGCGCTGATCCGCCGGCTCGCCGATCAGGGCATCACCGTCCTGCTCTCGAGCCACCTGATGGGCGAGGTCGAGGAGCTGTGCGACCGCGTGGCGATCGTCGGCTCCGGCCGCGTGATCTACGAGGGCCCGCTGCGCGAGCTGATCGCGAGCGCGACCGGGCGCTACGAGCTGCGCACCACCGACGACCCGCAGGCCGCCGAAATCGCCGCGCACATCCTCACCCAGACCTCCGACGGGCTCAGCTTCACGGGCGACGAGCGGACCGCCGCCGAGCTGTCGATCGCGCTCGGCCGCGCCGGCGTCGGCATCACCGCGCTCGTCCCGCACGCGCCGACGCTGGAGGAGCTGTTCCTCGAGATGACGGAGGACCCCCGATGAGCAGCGTCGCCGTGCCCCGCGCCGCGACCAAGACAGCCCGGGCCCGCCGCCCGGGCGTCACCGCCGTCTACCGCTGGGAGCTGCGCAAGCTGCTGGCCCAGAAGCGCACGTTCATCGGCCTCGGCTCGGCGCTCGCCGTGCCGCTCATCTTCGTGATCGCCCTGGTGGCCGACAGCGGGGACCAGGGTCCCCAAGGCCTGGCGTTCGGCGAGCTCGTGCGCGAGACGGGCTTCGCCGTCCCGCTCGTCTGCCTGACCTTCGGCTCGTTCTGGCTGCTGCCGCTGATCACCGCACTGGTGGCCGGCGACATCGTCGCCACCGAGGACCACAACGGCACGCTGAAGACGATCCTCACGCGCTCGGTCGAGCGCTGGCACGTCTTCGCCGGCAAGGTGCTGGCCGCGCTGACCTACACGGCGGCCGTGCTCGCGATCTACGTCGGCGTGGCGCTCGTGGCCGGCGGCCTGATCTGGGGCTTCGACCCGCTGACCACGCTGTCGGGCACGCAGATATCGCCCGGGCGGGCGCTGCTGCTCACCGGCCTCGGCACGCTCGCCTACCTGCTGCCGATGAGCGCGATCGCCGCGATCGGGATCATGCTCTCGACGCTGACGCGCAACTCGGCCGCCGCCGTGGTCGGCACCCTGATGGTGTCGATCTTCGTGCAGATCATCGGCTCGATCTCGGCACTCGACGCGCTCGACCCGTACCTGCTCTCGACCCAGTTCAACGCCTGGCAGGGCATCCTGCGCGACCCGACCGACTGGGACCCGATCCTTCGCTCGGCCTGGGTCTGCGCCCTCTACGGGCTGCCGGCGCTGGGCTGGGCTCTGTTGCGGTTCGTGCGCCGTGACGTCGCGGGAGGCTGACGCGGATATCGTGACCGCGGATGAGTCACCAGCTTCGCCCGCTGTTCGACCGCGTGGTCATCAAGGAGCTCGACCCTGACCGGGTGCGCCGGTCGGGGCTCGTCGTCCCCGCGGGTGAGCACGAGCCGCCGCCCCAGCACGGGATCGTGCTGGCCGTCGGCCCGGGGATCGACTGGTGGGAGTCGGCCGGCGTGGCGATGCCGGTCAAGGCCGGTGACCACGTCGTCTTTCCCGCCGCGGCGGGCGTCTGGATCGAGGTCGAGGAGGAGCGCCTGCTCGTCTGCCGCGTCGGCGAGCTGCTCGGCGTGATCGAGCAGGTCACCGACTGGGAGTACTCGGAACGATGATCTCGCTCGAGGAGCTGCAGCTCGCCGCGCGCAACCACGGCATGCCGCTCGAGGCGCTGCGCCACGAGATCACGCCGGTCGGGCTGCACTACCTGCTCACGCACTACGACATCCCGGTCGTCGACGCCGGCGCCTGGCGGCTCACCGTCGACGGGCTCGTGGACCGCCCGCTCGAGCTGACGCTCGACGAGCTGCGGGCGCGCGAGGCGGTGACGATGCCGGTGACCATGGAGTGCGCCGGCAACGGCCGGGCCTATCTCGAGCCGCACGTGGTCAGCCAGCCGTGGATCACCGAGGCGATCGGGACGATGGAGTGGACGGGCGTGCCGGTGGCGGCGCTGCTGGCCGAGGCCGGCGCGACGGGCGGCGAGGTCGTGTTCACGGGGCTCGACCGCGGCGTCGAGGGCGGCGTCGTGCAGGACTACGCGCGCAGCCTGTCGCTCGCCGACTGCGACGGCGCGCTGCTCGCCCACGGTTGCAACGGCGAGCCGCTGCCGCCGCAGCACGGCTTCCCGCTGCGTCTGATCGTGCCCGGCTGGTACGGGATGACGAGCGTGAAGTGGCTGACGCGGATCACCGTGCAGGACGAGCCGTTCGAGGGCTACCAGATGGTCACCGGCTACCGGATCAAGCGCGACGAGGACGATCCCGGCACGCCGGTCACGCGGATCGAGCCGCGCTCGCTGATCACGCCGCCGGGCATCCCGGACTTCATGACGCGGCGGCGGTTCCTGCCGCCCGGGCCGGTGCGCCTGGAGGGCCGTGCATGGTCGGGCTGGGCGCCGATCGAGCGCGTCGAGGTCAGCGTCGACGCCGGCGCGACCTGGCGCGACGCGGAGCTCGGCGATCCGCCCGGACCCGCGGCGTGGGCGCCGTGGGGGTTCGAGTGGGACGCCCCGGCCGGCGAGCACGTCCTGTGCGCCCGCGCGCACGACGCCGGCGGCCGCAGCCAGCCGGACGCGCCGCCGTGGAACGTGGGCGGCTACGCCAACAACTCGATCCAGCGCATCCCCGTCACCGTCCGCTGAGCGGGACTCCGATACGGCCTGCGCGAGGTGGTCGAGTTGGCCCATTCGCGCAACCTGACGTTCGCGCGCGCATAGGACGGGTACGCAGCGGGCAGGTGCAGAGATCTGAGAAGAGCTGGCCGGCCAGCCCGGAGCACGTCCGCGCGGCCCGCCACGAGGTCTGGGAGGCGGCGATGCGCGCGGGCGCCCAGGAGGCCGTTCGCGAGGCGGCGCGGCTCGCGGTCTCCGAGGCGGTCAGCAACGTGGTCGTCCACAGCTACCGGGACATGGGCCCGGGGGCCTTCACGCTGTCCGTCGAGTGGGACGGCGGCGAGCTGCGGGTCACCGTGCGCGACGAGGGCTGCGGGATGGCGCCGCGCATGGACAGCCCGGGCGCCGGACTCGGGCTTCCGTTGATCGCCAGCCTCACCGAGAGCTTCTCGGTCACGGCGCCGCCCGGCGGGGGCACAGAGGTCTGCATGACGTTCCCGCTGCTCAAGGCCGCGTGAGCGCCTCGGTCGCCACAGAGCGGCCGTGCCCGGAGTGCGGATCGACGGTGCCGGTCGCGACCGGCTACCCGGACTGGTGCGACTGCGGCTGGAACCTGGAGCCGCCCGCCACGCATCCGCCGACCGCGCTCCGGATCGAGCTTCTCGAGGCCCGCCCGGCGCTGCCGCCTACGGTCACCCTCAACGTGGCCTGGTCGGCCCGGATCGACTCGGAGCTCGCGCCGCTCGAGCGCGAGATCGCCCGCGAGCTGCTCGACAGGCATCGCAGCGCGCTGTACTACGGCTGATCGAGCGTGAGCCGCTCGCCGGCGCGCAGCACGCGATACGGCTGACCAAGTCGCTCGCAGGCGGCCACGAAGGCGTCCGGCGGCTCGGTGTTGAACTCGAACATCTCGAAGTGCATCGGGACGGCCAGGCGCGCCCCGATCTCATGCGCCAGCGCGGCCGCCTCCTCGCCGTCGAGGTTGCCGGCCACGCGGCGCTCGGGCGCGCGGCCGTTGATCGGCAGCAGCGCGACGTCGATCCCGCCGCCCACCCGCTCCGCCATCCCCTCGTAGGGGATCGTGTCGCCCGCGTGGTAGAGCGCGAACGGGCCGCAGCGCACCACGTAGCCGAGGTGCAGCATCCGGCCCTCGTCGTCGCGCTCGATCTGCTCATGGGCGGCCGGGACGGCGGTGATCGAGAAGCCGGCGATCTCGACCGTCTCGCCGTCGTCGATGCCCGTCGGCTCGCGGCCGGCGCGCTCGCGGGCCAGCTCGCGGTGCGCCTCGGGAGCCACGAGCTCGGCGTCCAGGGCCCGCAGCGTGTCGGGGTCGAGGTGGTCGGTGTGCGCGTGCGAGGCCGTCACGACGTCGACGAAGCCGAGCCGCCCGGGATCGATCACGAGCTCGGTCATGCGCACGTGCGGCTTGTCGGTGTCCGCGTACTTGCGCGTCAGCGAGTCCGACAGGTACGGGTCGAGCAGCAGGTACCGCCCGTCGTGGGCGACCAGGAAGCCGCTCTGCCCGAGCCACCAGAGGTCGAGCGGGCCCCCGGCGGCCTGCACGTCGGCGAGGAACGCCTCGCCGGCGCGCAGCGGACGGATCATGCCGGGCATCATGACGGAGATGATCGTGTTCACCGGCGAGCGGCTCGACCGCGCGGCCGACCGGCGGAGCGACCCGGAGTGGGTCGCCGCCCAGGCGGAGAGCGCTGACGCGCGCGCGGTGCTGGCCGGCGACGCCGGGATCCACGTGACCGACGAGCCGCGGCTCGCGCTGCTGCCGCTGGCCGCGCTCGAGGCCCGCGAGCCGCTGCTGCTCGGGCTCGACGCCATCGGACCCGTCTTCGCCGTCGACGCCAACGGGGACTCGGCCTCGCCGGTCTCGGCCGCCGATCAGCGCTGGACCGCCCGCGGCGCGATCGCCGCCCAGGGCGAGGGCCCGCCCGACCCCGTCACCGGCACGCGGCCGCTCGGCCTGCGCGCGGCGGCGGCCGTCCTCCCCCACGCCGACGCCGGCCTCGCCGCGCACGCCGCCGCGCTCGTCAACTGGCACCGCCGCCACCGCCACTGCTCGGTGTGCGGCGCGCCGACCGCGGTCGGAGACGGCGGGATCGTGCGCCGCTGCGCGAGCTGCGGCACCGACCACCACCCGCGCACCGACCCGGTGGTGATCATGCTCGTCACCGACGGCGACCGCGTGCTGCTCGGCCGCCAGCCGACCTGGCCGGAGGGCCGCTACTCGGCGCTCGCAGGCTTCGTCGAGCCCGGCGAGAGCCTCGAGGAGGCGGTCGCGCGCGAGGTGCGCGAGGAGGCCGGCGTCGAGGTCGGCCCGCCGGAGTACGTCGCCTCGCAGCCGTGGCCCTTCCCGAGCTCGCTGATGCTCGGCTTCACGGTGCCGTGGGTGTCCGGCGAGCCGCGCCGGATCGACGAGGAGCTGCAGGACGTGCGCTGGTTCGACCGCGCCGACGTGGCCGCTGCCGCCGAGGAGCGCGAGGGCGTGCTGGGGCTCCCGCCGCGCTTCGCGATCGCGAGGCGGTTGCTGGACACATGGCTCCGGCGCTAGCCTGCGTGTTGGCGTGACACTGGAGGGGTGGATCTTCATGGTCGGGCTTCGCGTCTTCGACGTAGGGGCGCTGATCGTCTGGCTGATCTGGTTCTTCCGGCTGCGTGACGACGACGACGATGCCGACGACGGCCGCGGCGGCGGAGGCAACGCTCCGGAGCCAGATACGCCCAAGGGCCCGCCGGGCGGCCTGCGGCTGCCGCTGCCCGACGCCGCCCCGTGGCCGACGCGCCGCCGCGACCACGGCGGCGAGCTCCGCCCGTCGCCCGAGACGAGCCGTCGCGGCGTGCCCGAGCCGGTTCCGGCGCGCGCACCTGTCAAAAGACGGTAAAGCCGCCCGACATTATGTAGATTGCGGTCCATGGCTCGCTTGACGCCGGACCCCAGCTTCTATCCCTCACCCGGGAGCGCCGCGCAGGCGCCGCCGGAGACGCTCGCCTACGTGGCGACGCTCAACACGGACAGCTCACCTGACGCGATCGCCGTGCTCGACCTCGAGGCCGGCGAGATCGTCGGGCGCTTCGAGATGCCCAACGTCGGCGACGAGCTGCACCACTTCGGCTGGAACGCCTGCTCGTCCGCGCTGTGCCCGTGGGCCGCCCACCCGCACGTCGAGCGCCGCTACCTGCTCGTGCCCGGCCTGCGGTCCTCGCGCATCCACGTGCTCGACGTCAAGGAGGACCCGCGCTCCCCGAAGCTGGTGAAGGTCATCGAGGCCGACGAGATCGCCAAGAAGGCCGGCTACAGCCGCCCCCACACCGTCCACTGCGGGCCCGACGGGATCTACGTCTCGGCGCTCGGCAACCCCGAGGGCGACGGGCCGGGCGGCATCTTCCTGCTCGACCACGACAACTTCTCGGTCAAGGGCGCCTGGGAGGACGACCGCGGCACGCAGGAGCTGGCGTACGACTTCTGGTGGCACCTGAACTACGACACGGTCATCACCAGCGAGTGGGGCACGCCCAACATGGTCGAGGACGGCCTGGTCGGCGAGCTGCTGCTCGGCAACCAGTACGGCCACAAGCTGCACGTCTTCGACCTCAAGACGCGCCGGCACCGGCAGGAGATCGACCTCGGCGCCGAGCACCAGATGGTGCTCGAGCTGCGCCCCGCGCACAACCCTTCGAAGACGTACGGGTTCGTCGGCGTCGTCACCTCGACCGCCGACCTCACCGCCTCGATCTGGCTCTGGGAGCGCGGCGCGGACGGCAACGTGACGGCCGAGAAGGTGATCTCGATCGCCCCCGAGCCGGCCGAGACCGAGCAGCTCCCGCCGATCCTGCAGCCCTTCGGCGCCGTCCCGCCGCTGATCACCGACATCGCGCTGTCGGTCGACGACCGCTCGCTGTACGTGTCCTGCTGGGGCACCGGCGAGCTCAAGCGCTTCGACGTGAGCAATCCCCGGCAGCCGCGCGAGACCGGCTCGGTGCGGCTCGGCGGGATCGTGGAACGCGCCTCGCACCCGGCCAGCGGACCGCTGAACGGCGGGCCGCAGATGGTCGAGGTCAGCCGCGACGGGCGCCGCGTCTACCTCACCAACTCGCTGTACGCCGCCTGGGACAAGCAGTTCTACCCGGAGGGGATCGACGGCTGGCTGGTCAAGCTCGACGCCGGCGAGGACGGCTCGCTGACGCTCGACCCGGACCTGTTCGTGCCGTTCTCCGGCGAGCGGCCGCACCAGGTGCGCCTGCAGGGCGGCGACGCGTCCTCGGACTCCTACTGCTTCCCCGACTGACATGGACCTCTGGGCGCTGCTGGTGATCGCGGCGCTCGGCGCCTATCACGGGCTGAACCCCGCGATGGGCTGGCTGTTCGCGGTCGCGCTCGGCATGCAGGACAAGGACCGGAAGGCCGTGCTGCGGGCGCTGCCGCCGATCGCCCTCGGCCACGAGCTGTCGCTCGTGCTCGTGGTGGCGGCGGTGCTCGGGCTCGGCCTGCTGGCGGACCCGTCGGTGCTGCGCCTCGCCGCCGGCATCGCGCTGATCCTGTTCGGGATCTTCCGCTTCTGGAAGCCGCGCGCGCACTTCCGCTGGACGACGATGCGAGTGAACCGGCGCGAGCTGGCCTGGTGGTCGTTCCTGATGTCGAGCGCGCACGGCGCGGGGCTGATGGTGGCTCCGGTGCTGATCGGCGGGGCGGCCTCCGAGGCGGCGGCGCACGACCACGCGCTGGAGGCGACGGGCGACGGCGCCGCGCTGCTCACCGGCGCCCTCGGGCTGCTGCTCCACGTGGGCGCGATGATCGCGGTGATGGCCGTGGTGGCGGTGCTGGTCTACGACAAGCTCGGGGTCGCGGTGCTGCGGAAGGCGTGGATCAACCTCGACGGCGTGTGGGCGGGCGCCTTCGTGCTCGCCGGAGTGCTAACCCTGTTCACGTGACCGAGGCCTGCTCCGTCCTCGCCGAGCGGCTCGGCGAGGACCTCGCGGGGACCGCGCCGAAGGCGCGGCGGTTCCTGCTGCTCGAGCAGCCGGGCCCGTGGACCGGGCGCAACGCGGTGACCCACTCGGATCTGGATGAGGGGCTGGCGCGCGAGCTGCTCGCGTACGCGGACGAGGCGGACCTGAAGATGCACCTGGTCCGGCGCACGTCGCGGCGAACGGCGCTGGAGCGCCGCTCGTGCTTCGTCGCCGACACGACCGGTCAGTGGATACGCCGGTTCGAGCTGCGCGACCCCGCCGAGGTGCTGTCGCTGGACCTGGAGGCCGGCGCCGTGGCCGGGCCGCTGTACTTCGTCTGCACCCACGGCAAGCGCGATCCCTGCTGCGCCCGTCGCGGGCGGCCGCTGGCGCGCGCGCTGCGCGCGGCGCGGCCGGACGAGACGTGGGAGATCGGCCACATCGGCGGCCATCGCTTCGCCGCCACGTTCCTCGCCTTCCCGCATGGGCTCTGCTTCGGGCGCGTGCCCGCCGCCCGCGGCCCGGAGATCGTCGCGGCGCTGGAAGCAGGCGAGATCGTGCTCGAGCACTTCCGCGGGCGGGCCGGCGACCCGCCGGTCGTGCAGGCGGCCGACGTGCTCGTGCGGCGCCGGCTCGGCCTGCGCGGGATCGGCGACGTGACCGTCGAGGGCGTCGACGGCGATGTCGTGACGCTGCGCACTCCCGCCGGCGTGGAGCGGGTCGTCGTGACGCGCCGCGAGGCCGAGCCGCGCCCGATCTCGTGCGGCGACGAGCCGGAGCCGGTGCCGGCCTTCGAGCTCGCGGCCTGATGCGCGCGGCGCTGCTCCGGCAGCCGGGCGAGCCGCTCGAGCCGGCCGAGGCGCCCGAGCCCGAGGCGCGCGACGGGCAGCTGCTGCTGCGCGTGCACGCCTGCGGCGTCTGCCGGACCGACCTGCACCTGCGCGACGGCGAGCTCGAGCCCGGCCACCTGCCGCTGATCCTCGGCCATCAGATCGTGGGGGTCGACGAGGACGGCCGGCGCGTCGGCGTGCCATGGCTGGCGTGGACGTGCGGCGAGTGCGAGTACTGCAGGAGCGGGCGCGAGAACCTCTGCCGGCGGGCGCGCTTCACCGGCCGCGACGTGGACGGCGGCTACGCCGAGTACGCCGTCGCCGACGAGCGCTACTGCTTCCCGCTGCCGGACGGGATGAGCGACCTCGAGGTGGCGCCGCTGCTGTGCGGCGGGCTGATCGGCCACCGCGCGCTGCGGCTGGCCGGCGACGGCGTGCGGCTGGGGCTCTACGGCTTCGGCGCCTCCGCCCACATCGTCTGCCAGGTGGCCGCGCACGAGGGCCGGCGCGTGTTCGCCTTCACGCGGGCCGACGACTCGGCGGCACAGGTGCTCGCGCTGTCGCTGGGCGCCGAGTGGGCCGGCGACGCCATGGCGCCGGGCCCGGAGCCGCTCGACGCCGCGATCGTCTTCGCCCCCGTCGGCGAGCTTGTCCCGGCCGCGCTGCGCGCCTGTGCGCCGGGCGGCGTCGTCGTGTGCGCGGGCATCCACATGTCCGACATCCCCTCCTTCCCCTACCGCGACCTGTGGGAGGAGCGCGTGCTGCGCTCGGTCGCCAACCTCACGCGCGCCGACGCCAAGGAGTTCCTGGCGCTGGCGCCTCAGGTGCCGGTGCGCACGCGCGTCAACGAGTTCTCGCTCGACGAGGCCGAGCGCGCCCTCGAGCTGCTGCGCGCGGGCCGGATCGAGGGCGCCGCCGTCATAGATCTGCGGCGGTGAGCTGGTTGTCGTACGGCGCCCGGCCGGCGAGCTTGTAGGCGCCGCAGCGGGACGCGATCTCGAGCGCCTTGTCGATCGGCAGGTCCGCGCCGAGGCCGAACGTCAGGCCGGCGGCGAACGAGTCGCCGGCCCCATAGGCGTCCTGCGGCGGCCCGGGGAGCTGGGCGGCCTTGAAGCGCCCGGTCGTCTTGTCCTCGCCGACCCACTCGCCTCCCTCCTTGCCCGCCGTCGAGACCACGATGTCGGGCGCCGGATCCAGGTGCTCCTCGGCCTGCTGCTCGCCGGGGTCCTTGGCCGACCGAACGAGCGCGTCGAGGTTCACCCGCGAGGCGCGCAGCGTGTCGTAGGCGCGCGGCGTGGCGATCACCTTGCGCGCCCGCCGCGCCTGCTCGAGCGCGCCGACGTCGCCGCCGCTGAAGTAGACGCCGTCGACCTCGTCGAGGAGCTCCCACGGCAGGTCGTCGTCGCCGTGCGGGACGATCCGCTCGCCGCGGATGGTGATCGTGCGCTCGTGGTCGTCGTCGAGGTAGACGAAGCCGCTGCGCTGGTCCCCGGGGCGCGGCGCCGCATAGACGGTCACGCCCATCTCCTCGAGCCGCTCGCGCGAGCGGCGGCCGCGCTCGTCGTCGGCGAGCGCGGTGTAGAACTCGGCGCCGCCGGCGAGCTTGGCGAGCTGCACGGCGGCCACGGCGCCGCCGCCGCCCACGTCCTCCCACCACTCGGTGGCGTGCAGGATCTCGCCGGGGCTCGGCACGTGCGGCACGCGCGCGAACTCGATCCACTCGACGTGGCCGACGACGGCGACCCTGGTCATGCGCGGAGAGGAGCGGCCGCGAACTCGCGCATGCCGGCGTCGAAGTCCTCGGCGGCGCGGAAGCCGAGCCGGTCCGCCGCCGCCGCGGCGGAGGCGAACACGTGCCGCACGTCGCCCGCCCGCCACTCGCCGGTGACCACCGGCTCGGGCCCGTCGAAGGCGCGCGTGAGCGCGCGCGCCATGTCCAGGACGGTGCGCGGCGTGCCGCTCGCGACGTTGTAGGTGCCCGGCTCGGAGTCGAGCGCGAGCAGGTTCGCGCGGGCGACGTCGCGGACGTGCACGAAGTCGCGCCGCTGGCCGCCGTCCTCGAACACGCGCGGCGCGGCGCCGGCGGCCAGCGCGGACCGGAAGATGCTCGCCACCCCGGCGTAGGGCGTGTCGCGGGGCATCCGCGGACCGTAGACGTTGTGGTAGCGCAGCGCCGTCACGGTGGCGCCGGTCTCGCGGGCGTACGAGGCGCACAGGTGCTCCTGGGCGAGCTTGGTCGTCGCGTAGACGTTGCGGGGGTCGGCGGGCGCGTCCTCCGGCACCGGGTTCGGCTCGAGCGGCGCGCCGCAGTCCGGGCAGGGCGGCTCGAAGTGGCCGCCGTCGAGGTCGGCGGCCGCGCGCGGCGGCGGGCGCACCACGCCGTGCTCCGGGCATGCGTAGCGGCCCTCGCCGTAGACGACCATGCTCGAAGCCAGCACCAGCCGGCCGGTGAAGCCGCGGGCGGCGAGCGCCTGGAGCAGCACCGCGGTGCCGAAGTCGTTGTGGGCGACGTAGTCGGCGATGTCGCCGATGTCGGTTCCGAGACCGACCATCGCCGCCTGGTGGCTGACGGCGGCGACGCCGGCCACCGCGCCGGCGACCGTGCCGGGGTCGCGGATGTCGCCCTCGATCCACTCTGCGCGCGAGTCCATGTACTCCGGCCGCTCGCGGTGGGCGGCGGGCAGCAGCACGTCCAGCACGCGCACCTCGTGGCCGGCCTCGAGCAGCGCGTCGACCACGTGCGAGCCGATGAAGCCGGCGCCGCCGGTGACGAGGATCGGTCCATCCATGGGGCGGGACCGTAGCGACGTCATTGGTCCGTAATGGCCCCGGGCGCGTAGCAGGGGTAGGTGTCCCGAGCGTGCACGCGGTCGTCCTTCCCGTCCTGAACGAGCGCCAGGCCTTGCCCTGGGTGCTCGAGCGCATGCCCGACGGCTACGAGCCGATCGTGGTCGACAACGGATCGACCGACGGGTCCGGCGCGCTTGCGCGCTCGCTCGGCGCCCAGGTGGTGGTCGAGCCGCGGCCGGGATTCGGGGCCGCGTGCTTCGCCGGGCTCTCGGCCGCCCGCGCCGACGTCGTCTGCTTCATGGACTGCGACGCCTCCTTCGATCCCCGTGACCTCCCCCGGGTCGCCGAGCCGGTCGCGGCCGGCGACGCCGATCTCGTGCTCGGCGCCCGCGGCCGCACCGGCTCGCTCCACGGCCGGCTCGCCAACCGCGCGCTCGCGTGGGAGCTGCGCCGGCGCTGCGACGTGCGGCTGAGCGACCTCGGGCCGATGCGCGCCGCCCGCCGCGAGCCGCTGCTGGCGCTGGGGCTGCGCGACCGGCGCTTCGGCTGGCCGCTCGAGATGGTGGTGCGGGCGGCGGAGGCCGGCTGGGAGATCCGGGAGGTCCCGGTTCTCCATCTCCCGCGCCAGGGCCGCTCGAAGGTGACGGGCACGGTGCGCGGCACGCTGCGCGCGGTCCGCGACATGGCGGCGGTGCTCGGATGATCCGGCCGGCGGGCGGCGGCGCATGAACGGTGTGGGCCCCACCCTGCTCGTCATCGCGAAGAGCCCTGCCCCCGGGCGGGTCAAGACGCGCCTCACGCCGCCCTGCACCCCCGAGCAGGCGGCACGGCTCGCCGGCGCCGCATTGAGCGACACGCTGGCGGCCGCTGCACGATCGCGCCGCGCGGCTCGGCGCGTGCTCGTGCTCGACGGCGTTTCCGGACCATGGCTGCCACGCGACTTCGAGGTCGTGCCGCAGCGCGGTGACGGGTTGGCGGCGCGCCTGGCTGCCGCGTTCCAGGCCGCCGGGGGGCCCGCCTTCTTGGTCGGGATGGACACGCCGCAGGTCACGCCCGAGCTGCTCGACGCCGGCCTCGCCGCGCTCGAGCACGCCGACGCCGCCTTCGGCGCTGCCCTCGACGGCGGCTACTGGGGCATCGGCCTGCGCCGCCCGGATCCCGCCGCCTTCCGCGACGTGCCGATGAGCGCCTCGACCACCGGCGCATTCCAACGAGCCCGCCTCGACGCCCTCGGCCTCACCACCGCGCTGCTGCCGTCCCTGCGCGACGTCGACACGATCGACGACGCCTACGCCGTCGCCGCGGCCGCACCCCACACCCACTTCGCCGCCGCCCTCGAGGAGCAAGCGGCATGAACACCAAACCCCAAGGGGGGTCAGACCCTTCTGTACTGCAACAGATCGAATCTGTACTACCACAGAGGGGTCTGACCCCTCCTCTGGCGGCCGACCTGCTGTATGGGCGGTTGTTGGCGACGGCTGCGCAGCACGTGCTCGGCGGTGGGCCGGCGCCGCGGGCGCGGGTGCGGTCGATCGACGGGTGGAGCGAGCCGCTGCGGCTGGAGCGGTGGCTGGGTGGGCTGGATGCGGCCGACCGGGCGGCGCTGGCGGTCGCGGTGGCGCCCGTGGTGGACCTCGGCTGCGGGCCCGGGCGGCACGTCGCCGCGCTGCGGCAGGCCGGCAAGCGCGCGCTCGGCGTCGACCTCTCCCCCGTCGCCGTGCAGCTCGCGCGCCGGCGCGGTGGGGCCGCGATCCCCGGTGACGTGTTCGGCGCGGTGCCCGGCGCCGGACGCTGGAAGACGGCGTTGCTGCTTGACGGCAACGTCGGCATCGGCGGCTCCCCCGCTCTGCTCCTCCGCCGGACGTGCGAGCTGCTGGCTCCCGGCGGGATCGCGATCGTCGAGCTGGACCCGCCGGGCGCCCCGACGTTCCGGACGCGGATCCGGATCGAGGCTCCGGACGTGGTCAGCGAGTGGTTCGCCTGGGCGCGCGTCGGCGTGGACGGGATCGGGCCGCTCGCGCGTCAGGCCGGGCTCGCGCATGAGGACACGCTGTCCGCCGGCGGACGCTGGATCGCGCTGCTGCGCCGGACATGACGCCGCCCGGCCCGTTCCAGCCGTCGTTCTGGCGCTCGCCGCTGCGCGGGCCGTGGCTGACGGCCGCGCTCGGGACGGTGCTGCTCTTCCTGGTCGCGATCGTGGCGCTGACCGGCTTCCTCTCGCACGTGGCCTACAGCCCGGACCTGCGCGGGAACGCGATCGTGCCCGCCGGCGCCGACCTGCCGTTCAACTTCAGCTGGCCGACGGCGCCGTCCTGGCTGTACGCCTTCACGCAGGGGCTGCACGTCAACGTCGGGCTGGTCGCGATCCCGTTCGTGCTGGCCAAGCTGTGGTCGGTGATGCCGCGGCTGTTCGCGTGGCCGCCGATCACGTCGCCGGCGCAGGCGATCGAGCGGCTGTCGATCGCGCTGCTCGTCGCCAGCACCGTGTTCCAGCTCGTCACCGGCGTCATGAACGCGCAGTACTGGTACGCGTTCCACTTCAACTTCGTGCTCGCGCACTACTACGGCGCGATCGTGTTCACCGCCTCGCTGGCGCTGCACGTGCTCGTCAAGACGCCGTTGATCCTGCGCGCCTACCGCGAGCGGGGGGCGCTTCGCAACGATCTCGTCGCGCTCGATCCCGACCCGCCGACCATGAGCCGGCGCGGCCTGTTCGCCTTCGCCGGCGGCGCCGGCGCGCTGCTGCTGGCGGCCAACGTGGGCCAGACGATCGGCGGGCCGCTGCGCTCGCTCGCCTTCCTCTCCCCGCGGCGAGAGGACTTCCCGGTCAACCGCACGGCGGCGCGGGCGAAGATCACGCCCGCCATGGTCGGCGCCGCCTACCGGCTGACGCTCTCGAGCGAAGCCGGCGAGGTCGCGCTCAGCCGGGAGGAGCTGCTGGCGCTGCCGCAGCACTCGGCGCGGCTGCCGATCGCCTGCGTCGAGGGCTGGACGACGACGCAGGACTGGACGGGCGTGCGGCTCTCACAGCTGGCACAGCTCGCCGGCGCCGACCCGGCGGCCGTCGAGCAGGCCTTCGTGCGCTCCCTGCAGCCGGCCGGTGTGCTCTCCAAGGCGTCGCTGAGCGGCGACCAGGTCCGCCATCCCGACGCGCTGCTGGCCTTGAAGGTCAACGGCGACGACCTGCCGCTCGACCACGGCTACCCCGCGCGCATCATCGTCCCGGCGCTGCCCGGCGTGCACAACACGAAGTGGGTCGGCTCGATCGCGTTCGGGACGGCGGCATGAGGCCGCTGCTCGTGCTCGCGCACCTGATCCTGCTGCCGCTGTGCGCGTGGGCGCTGCTGGAGATGCTCGACGGCCGCACCGCGCAGAGGATCGCGCTCTGGCTGATCGCCTGCGTGATCGTGCACGACCTCCTGCTGCTGCCGCTGTACTCCGGCGCCGACCGCGCCCTGCGGCGGGTGGTGGGCGACGCGACGATCAACTACCTCCGCGTGCCGGCGGGCCTCTCGCTGCTCATGCTCGTCGTGTTCTGGGGCACGATCGCCGGGGCCGGCGAGCGCGCCTATCGCGCGACCAGCGGCGAGACCTTCGACGGGCACGCGACGCGCTGGCTGCTGGTGAGCGCCGCGCTGTTCGCCGGCTCGGCGGTGGTCTACCTCGTGCGGCGGGGGTCGAGGAGCTGAAGCTGGTCGCCGTGCACGAACACGCGGCCGGCCGGGTCGACCGCGACGGCGTTCGGCTGGCGGACGCTGGGATAGAGGTTGAGCCGATGCGGCCTGGCGCTCGTGGCGAGCTCGACGAGCTGGTTGCGCGCGGTCAACGTGACCCACAGACGCCGGTTGCGCAGGTCCGACGCCGCGGCGTACGGCGCCCCGGGCAGCGGATAGCGGCGGCGGATGCGCAGCCGGCCGCGGGTCTCGAACACGATCAGGCCGTCACCCGCCGTGTCGACCACGTAGGCGAGCCCGCCCTCCCCGGCGACGACGTGCGTCGGGCCGGCGCCGGCCGGCGCGGAGTCGAGCCGCTCGCGCGTGCGGGCGTCGTAGACCTCGAGCACGCGCCTTCGCGGCGAGAGCACGGCGAGCTTGCTGCCGCCGTCGACCAGCGCCTCGGTGCCCTTCGTGGGCGCGGGAGCGGTGTCGACGAGCTCGCCGGCGGGGCGCCGCTCCAGCGGCGGCGAGCGGTCCGGCCCCGCCGCGGGTGGCAGCTCGGCGGACGAGCCGCAGCCGGCGGCGGCGAGGGCGAGCACGATGAGGATCGGTCGGATGGTGGGCAGCATGGCAAGGGACAGGTGACGATCCCGTGACAATGGCTGCGCGCGCGCCGCGGCTGCGGATCACCGGCGCCGTCCCCTGGGCGGCGGCCGCCGTCGCAGCCGCCACGATCGCGGTCGACGTCCCGTTCGTCGGGCACTGGGGCCCGGAGGCCGATCCGCTGCTGCCGCTGACGATCGCGTGCTTCGCGGGCGCCGTCGCGATCGCCCCGCGCCTGCTGCGGGTGCCGTCGTGGGCGTTCGCCCTCGCAGCCTTCGGTCTCACGCTCGTCCTGCGCCTGGCGCTTGCGGCGGGCGGAGGCGGCACCGCGCAGTGGAGCACGATGTTCGATCTCGGCGGGTTCGAGGGACCCAATGAGTACCTGCCGGCACTCGGAGCGCTCGACTTCGGCGCGGGCTTCTTCGTCGACCGCTTCGCCGAGCTCGTCCCGTCGCTGCCCGTGCACGCGGCAGGGCACCCGCCGGGGCTGCTGCTCGTGCTGCACGCGCTGGGGATCGATTCCCCGGGCGGGATGGCCGCGCTCTGCATCGGGGTCGGCGCCCTGAGCGGGCCGCTGACGTACCTGCTCGCCCGCGAGCTGCTCGACGAGCAGCGGGCGCGGATCGCGGCGTTGCTGATGGCGCTGGCGCCGGGCGCGCTGCTGTTCGGCGCCACGTCGGCCGACGCGGTCTACCTGACGCTGGGCCTGCTGGCGGCGTGGCCGCTCGCGGCGGGCCGGCGGGTGGCCGGCGCGGTCGCGCTCGCCGCCGCGTCGTTCTTCGCGTGGTCGCTGCTGGCCGTGGGGGCCTGGGCGGCGCTGGTGACGTGGCGGCGCGACGGGTGGCGCGCCGCGCTGGCCCTGTCGGCGGTCTGCGGCGTCGCGCTCGTGGCGTTCTACGCGCTGCTGTACGCCGCCACCGGGTTCGACCCGATCGGCACGCTGCGCTCGACCGAGGAGGTCTACCGGGCGGGTATCGCCTCGATGCGGCCGTACTCGTTCTGGCTGTTCGGCTCGCCGGTGGCGTTCCTCGTGGTGCTCGGCCTGCCGGTCTCGTGGCTCGCGCTGCGGGCCCTCGCGCGCGGGGACGGCCTCGCGGTGGCCATCTTCGCCGTCATCGCGATCGCCGCCATCGGCGGCTTCACCAAGGCCGAGACGGAGCGGATCTGGCTGTTCCTGGCGCCGTTCGTGTGCCTGGCGGCGGCGACGGAGCGCGTGCCCCTGCGCCCCGTGCTGGCCATGCTCGCCGGGCAGGCCGTGCTCTACGAGCTGGCCTTCGAGACCGTGTGGTGACGGGACCTCGGCGCGCGCGCCGCGCGTAGACGCGGTGTGCGCCTCGTCGTCCTCCTCGCCCTCGCCTTGATCGGCTGCGCCGAGTCGCGGGAGCCCGCTGAGACGCCGGAGCCGCCCTCCGGCATCTTCATCCCGCCGACCCACCGCGACGGCGACCGAGTCGTCATGCCGCTCACGTTCCCGGACGGGACGCGCGTCACGATCGCCTACCCGCCGGAGCTGGCCCTCGCGGAGCTGGGCGTCGTCCCGTACGGCTCGGCGACGCTCCAGGGCGACAGCCCTCATCCCGAGCGCGGCGACGAGGTCGGCCGCGACTTCCTGATCCGCTACGGCGCCGCAGAGCCGAGAGCCAGGGCGCTCGAATTCGAGTTCGGCCGCTGGACGGTCGAGGTCTACGACTACGCCGCGCACAACCCGGCGGCGATGACCGACCGCGAGCGGCGCGACTTCCGCGCCGCGCTGTCCGGCCGCGTGACCGAAGACGGCTTCCTGGTGCTGACCGCGGCGCCTCCGCTCGCGCTCGCCGAGGCCGGTGAGCACGCCGGCCCGGCGCTCGAGTTCGGCTCGGCGAAGCACGTCCGCCTGGCGCTCGTCGAGTGCGGCCCGAGCGGCCGAGAGCACGAGCCCGGGCTTCGCGAGCTGGTGCCTCTCGGAATCGATCGTCGTGCACGCCGAAGGCGACCGCCGCTTCCTCGCGGCAGCCGCCGAGGGCATCGAGCTGCGCTAGACGTGGGGTTCCCCACGCCGGCCCCATCCTCCGGAATGACGGCGCGCGGGCCGCGTCCTCCTGGCGTCCAACGATCAAGGAGGCAACACCCGATGCAACGCAAGCTCGCCGCCGCTTTCGCCGCTCTCGCGATGAGCGCGACCCTGGCCGGCACGGCAGACGCCGCGACGACGACCCTCAGGCTGCACACGCAGGCGGACACCACGAAGTTCATGTCCGACAGCGCGTCCGGGATCGTCACGATGGCCAAGAACGACACAAGCGACGCCAAGCAGAAGTGGCGCCGCACCGACACGAGCTCCGGCTACGCGACGTACCTGAACCTCGGCACGAACCGCTGCCTGACCGGGCGTGGCATCCAGGGCTTCCCGGTCGTGACCGCCCAGAAGTGCGTCGCCGGCGCCCTGAACCAGCAGTGGAGGCTCGGCGTCAGCGGCGACCTCCAGCTGCGCCTGAACGGACTCGTGGCCAAGCACAACACCGTGGGCAACGCCACCGGCGTCGTCATGTCGCTCTTCCAGTCCGCGACCAACCAGAAGTGGCACACGCACCCCGCGTGAGCCCGACGATGCGGGCGCGGCGAGACGCCGCGCCCGCACCATCCGCCTCACGCCACGGCGCGGGCGTGCTTCGGGAGCAGGAAGCCGATCGCGAACGCGGCGGCCAGCAGCGCCACGGTGACGAGGATCGTCGGCTCCGCGGCGGCCACGAAGTCGGCCGCGCGGCCGGCCTGCGAGCCGAGCAGGCCGAAGAACAGGGTCCCCAGGCCGGCCACGCCGAGCGACATGCCGAGCTGCTGGAGCGCCTGCAGCACGCCCGACGCCGAGCCGACCTCGTGGTCGGCCACGCCGGCCAGGATGATGTCGAACAGCGGCACGAAGACCATGCCCATCCCGATGCCGGCGACGAGCAGCGGCGCGGTGAAGTGCAGGTGGCCGACGCCCGCCCCGGCCAGCTCGAGCACGACGTACAGCGCCACGACGCCGACGGCCTTGATCGCGAGCCCGGCGTGCAGCACGGTCCGGCCGAGCTTGCCCATCGTCATGCCGCCGATCGCCGAGCCGACGAAGCCGCCGAGCGCGTACGGCGCCGAGGTCAGGCTCGCCTCGATCGCGCTGTAGCCGAGGCCGATCTGCATCAGGCCGGTCAGCGCCAGCGTCAGGCCGCCCATCGAGCCCAGGAACACCATCGCGAAGCCCGCGCCGGAGACGTAGGAGCGATTGCGGAACACGCTCGGCTCGAGCAGCGTGGCCGCGCCCGCGCGCTTGCGCAGGATCTGGTGGCGGGCGAAGGCGCCGAGCACCGGGAACGAGGCGGCCAGCATGCCGAGGATCCAGACCGGCCAGCCCAGCTCGCGGCCCTGGACCAGCGGGTAGACGAGCAGCACGGCGCCGGCGCCGGCCAGCGACATGCCGGTGACGTCGAGCCGGCGCGAATGCCCGGCGGGCGCGACCGAGGGCAGGAAGCGGGCGCCGACGGCGATCACGAACGCGCCCACCGGCACGTTGACGAGGAAGATCGAGCGCCAGCCGGTGCCGAGGATGTCGGCGTCGATCAGCAGGCCGGCCACGACCGGGCCGAGCACGGCGGACAGGCCGGACACGGGACCCAGGACGGCCCACGCCTTGCTCATCTGGTCGGCCGGGAAGAGGTCGCGGATCAGGCCGAAGACCTGCGGCAGCATGACGGCGCCGACGGCGCCCTGGAGCGCGCGCGAGCCGATCAGGAACTCGGCCGACGGCGCCGCCGCGCACAGCACCGAGGCGATCGTGAAGCCGCCGGCGCCGATCAGGAGCATCCGCTTGCGGCCGAACATGTCGCCGAGCCGGCCGCCGGTGAGCAGCCCGACCGCCATCGCCAGCGTGTAGGCCGCGGTGATCCACTGCAGGTCGGCGTACGAGCCGCCGAGGTCGGCCCGCATCACCGGGCCGGCGACGCTTGCGATCGTCGCGTCGAGCAGGTCCATCATCGCCGCCGCCAGCGCGGCCGAGAAGGCGATCCACGTCGTCTTGGTGATGGTCTTCGGCTGCATGAGCTCCCCTCTAACGGAATGGTCTATTCCGGATCAAGTCTGAAGCTGAGGCGACCGGCGCACATCGGCACTTTGCAGCCGCTTACCTACGTTGACCCCTTACCCGGGGCAGCATCGCACTTAGTTGAACGGAATGTTCCGTTCCGCTATCCTCGGAGCCATGCCCAACGCCCTCAGCGGCCGCCGAGCGGAGGCCGCCCGCAACGACGAGCGGATCCTCGAGTCCGCCCGCGCGGTCTTCATCGCCGACCCCGGCGCGCCGATCTCCGCCGTCGCCGAGCACGCGGGCGTGGGCGTCGGCGGGCTCTACCGCCGCTACGCGAGCAAGGAGGACCTGCTCCGGACCATCTGCGCCGACGGTCTCCAGCGCTTCATCGCCGCGGCCGAGGCCGCCCTGGCCGATCACGGCGACCCCTGGGAGGCGTTCGCGGGCTTCATGCGCGCCTGCGTCGACGCCGACACCAACTCGCTCACGCAACGCCTGGCGGGCACCTTCACCCCCACCGAGGACCTGTATCGCGAGGCCGGACGCGCCCAGGGCCTGCTGACCGCCCTGTTCGACCGCACGCGGGGCGCCGGCGCACTCCGCGCCGACCTCGTGGTCAACGACGTGGGGCTGGTGCTCGAGCAGGTCGCGGCGCTCCGCGTCGGCGACGAGGAGCGCACCCGTGAGCTGCGGCGCCGCTATCTCGAGCTCATGCTGACCGCCATGAGGCTGAGCGGTGAGCCGCTGCCCGGGCCCGCCGCCCGGCTGGGAGGAGCTCGCCGCGCGATGGAACCCCTGACGCGCCGGGAGCTCACCGCGGCGCTCGCCGCCCGGCAGCTCCTGCTCGAGCGCGGGCGCCTCTCCCCCGCCGAGGCGATCCGCCGGCTCACGCCGCTCCAGGGCCAGCACCCGCCGGCGCCCTACATCGCCCTCGCGGCCCGGCTCGAGGGCTTCACCCGCGAGGCGCTCGAGGCCGACATCGAGGCGCGCGCGGTGGTCAAGAGCACGATCATGCGGCTGACGCTGCACCTGGCGCGACGCCGGACGACTACCCCGCCTACGCGGAGCTGAGCCGCCAGTTCTGGCTGCGCAAGTGGCGGGCGACCTACCCGCAGCTCGACGAGGAGAAGGTCGCCGCGGAGCTCGGCGCCTGGCTCGCAGAGCCCCGCACCAACACCGAGATCCGCGAGCACGTGCGCGGCTACGACGGCGTCGCCGACGACCAGTTCGCGCCGATCTGGTTCGCCCGCGTCGTGCTGCCGCTCGTCCAGCTCCCGCCCGCCGGGTTCTACGACGACACGCGCCGCAACACCGCGTTCGTCCTGGATCCGCGGCCGCGTCCCGATCGCGTCGACGCCGCCGCACACGTCATCCGCCGCTACCTCGCCGCCTTCGGCCCCGCCCAGAAGCGCGACGTGGCCGCCTGGGCCGGCTCCGCCCAGGCCGACTTCGCCGACGCGTGGGAGCGCATCGAGACCGTCGCATACCGCGACGAGGAAGGCCGCAAGCTGCTCGACCTGCCCGGGCAGCCGCTGCCGCCCGCCGACACGGCGCTCCCGCCGCGGCTGCTCGGCCACTGGGACCAGGCGCTGCTCGCCTACCAGGACCGCGAGCGGATCATCCCGCCCGAGCTCACGCCGCTGAAGCTGACCCTCAGCGGCTCACCCACCGTGACGGTGGACGGTCGCGTGGCCGCGAGCTGGAACCACCGGCGCGACGGCGACGACGTGACCGTCACGATCGAGCCGCACACCGACATCCCGCGCAGCGTGAAGGCGGAGATCCGCGCGGAGGCGGAGCGGACGGCCCGCATCTGCGAGCCGGACGCCACCCGGTACGAAGTGGCGTTCTAGTGCGAGACCCAGGCGTCCTCGTCGCCGAGCAGCTCGCGCACGTGCTCGGGCAGCTCGCCCGCCACCACGTCGGCGAGCGTGACGTGCTCGAGCACCGAGCGCAATGAGGCGCGCACGGCGATCCACACCTCGCGCATCGGCTCCGCCACGCCCGTGAAGCCGAGCGTCTCAGGCCGGTCGCCCTGGACGCCCGCCAGCGGCCCGTCGATGGCGCGGATGACGTCGGCCAGCTTGACCTCGGCGGCCGGCCGCGCCAGGCGGTAGCCGCCCTCCGCCCCACGCCGGCTCTCCACCAGCCCGGCGTGCCGGAGCTGCATGAGGATGTTCTCGAGGAACCGCAGCGGGATCGCCTGGGCGGTCGCGATCCGCTCGCCCTTGACCGGCTTCTCGTCGTCGGCGGCGGCGAGCTCCAGAGCGGCGCGGATGGCGTAGTCGGTCTTGGCGGAGACGCGCACGCCCGGAGCTTATGCGCTACGCCTGCGCGGGCTCGCGCTGCGCGCCGGTCGGGTCGACGCGGATGTGCACGATCTGGCCCTCGACGAGCTCGAGCTGCTCGAACTCCGTGCGCGAGAGCTGAGCCGTCAGCAGGTCGCCCTCCGGCGGCAGCAGCTCGACGCGGACCTCGAACCCGAGTCGCACGATCCTCGTCACGACGGCCTGCTCGCTCGCCTCGCCGGCCTCGGTGAGCACCTGCACGTCGTGCGGGCGCACGAGCCGCCCGCCCACGCGCGTGACCGGGCCCACGAAGGTCATCACGAACTGCGAGGCGGGCTCGTCGTAGATCTCGGCCGGCGATGCCGACTGCTCGATCCGGCCCTCGTTGACGACCACGATCTGCTCGGCGATCTCCATCGCCTCCTCCTGGTCGTGCGTGACGAAGATCGTCGTCACATGCACCTCGTCGTGCAGCCGCCGCAGCCACGCGCGCAGCTCCTCGCGCACGCGGGCGTCCAGAGCGCCGAACGGCTCGTCGAGCAGCAGCACGCGAGGCTCCACGGCCAGCGCGCGCGCCAGCGCCATCCGCTGGCGCTGGCCGCCGGAGAGCTGCGACGGGTAGCGCTTGCCCAGGTGCGCCAGGCCGACGAGCTCGAGCAGCTCGGCCACGCGCGTCTTGATCTCGGCCTTCGGCCGCTTGCGCACGCTCAGCCCGAAGGCGACGTTGTCGGCCACCGTCATGTGCTTGAAGGCGGCGTAGTGCTGGAACACGAAGCCGACCTCGCGCGTGCGCGCGGGCTTCGTCGTGACGTCCTCGCCCTCGATCAGCACCTGACCGGCGTCGGGCACCTCGAGACCGGCGATGACGCGCAGGAGCGTGCTCTTGCCGCTGCCCGACGGGCCCAGCAGGGCGGTCAGCGAGCCGTCCGGGACGACGACCGTCACGTCGTCGAGGGCGGTGTAGTCGCCGAACTGCTTTGAGATGTGGCGGGCCTCGATGGCCACGTCAGATCCTTCCGTGTCGTCGTTGCAGCAGGGTCATCATCGCCAGCACGAAGATGCCGAGCATGGCGAGCACCACGCCGGCAGCGTAAGCGCCTGTGAGGTCCAGCGATTGGAAGCGGTCCTCGACGAAGAGGGTCATCGTCTCGGTGCGGCCCTGGATCTTGCCGGAGACGACGGCGACCGCCCCGAACTCGCCGATCGCCCGCGCCGTCGAGAGGATCACGCCGTAGGTCAGGCCCCAGCGGATGGTCGGCAGCGTGATGCGCCAGAACGTCTGCCAGCCGCGCGCGCCGAGCGTCGCGGCCGCCTGCTCCTGCTCGTCGCCCTCCTCCTCGAGCACCGGCAGCACCTCGCGCACCACGAAGGGCAGCGAGATGAAGATCGTGGCCAGCACCATGCCCGGCGTCGAGAAGATCACCTCGGTCGAGCCGAACCAGCCGTCGCGGCCCCACACGAGGATCAGCGCGAGGCCGACGATCACCGGCGAGACGGCGAACGGCAGGTCGATCAGCACGTCGAGGAACCGCTTGCCGGGGAACTCGTAGCGAGCGAGCAGCCAGGCGGTCACGACGCCGAAGACGGCGTTCAGCGGCACCGCGATCAGCGTGATCGTGATGGTGAGGAAGAACGCGTGCTGGGCCGGCGGCGTGGTCACGGCGTCCCAGGCTGCGGCGAAGCCGTTCTCGAACGCGCGGTAGAAGACCATCCCCACCGGGACGATGATCAGCGCGGTCAGGTAGAAGAGCGCCACGCTCCGCAGCGCGATCCGGCTCCTCATCTCACGATCCCCCTGCGCGCCACGAACGAGATGATCAGCAGCACCAGGAACGAGACGACCAGCAGGAGCACCGACACCGCGGCGGCGCCGTTCGTGTTGCCGCTCTCGATCTGGCCGTAGACCAGGACTGAGGCGACCTCCGTCTTGTACGGCAGGTTGCCGCTGATCAGCACGATCGAGCCGAACTCGCCGACCGCGCGCCCGAAGGCGAGCCCGACGCCCGCCAGCATCGCCGGCCGCAGGGCCGGCAGGATGATGCGACGGAAGATCGTCCACGGCTTGGCGCCGAGCGACTCGGCGGCCTCCTCGGCCTCGCGCTCGAGGCCCATCAGCACGGGCTGGACCGCGCGCACCACGAACGGCAGCGTCACGAACAGCAGCGCGAGCACGACCGCGATCCGCGTGTAGGCGACGTTGATGCCGACCGGCCCGCTCGGCCCGTAGAGCGCGAGCAGGACGAGGCCGGCCACGATCGTCGGCAGCGCGAACGGCAGGTCGATCAGCCCGTTGACGATCCGCTTGCCGGGGAACTCGTCGCGGACGAGCACCCAGGCGATCACCGTCCCGATGACGGCGTTGATGGCCGCCACGATCAGCGAGACGACCAGCGTCAGCCGGATGGCGGCCTGCGCCTGCGCGCTCGTGATGGCGTCCCAGAACGCCGCCACGCCGCCGTCGAGCGACTGCACGACGACGGCGGCGAGCGGGATCAGGACGATCAGCGTCAGCCAGGCGACGGAGTAGGCGCCCGCGAGCAGCGGCGCTCCGTCGACCCGGGCCCGGCGGCGCGGGAGCCGCCCGGCGGTGGTTGCGCTAGCCGGCAGTGGAGACCCCCAGATCGCGCTCGATCTCGGCCACGGAGCCCTTCTCGGGGTCGAAGAACTTGGCGTTGACGTCCGACCAGCCGCCGAACTCGTCGATCTTGAAGAGCTCCTTCGGCGTCGGGTAGGTCTGCTCGTCGACCAGGTCCGGCAGCACGGAGCGGTAGCCCTTGGACGCGTAGATCTCCTGCGCCTCCGGGGTCACCAGCCAGTCGAGGAACGCCTTGGCGGCCTCCGGGTTCTCGGACTCGGTGATCGCGGCGGCCGGGTTCTGGATCAGGATCGTCTGGTCCGGCACCACGTACTCGAGCTCGATGCCGGCCTTCTGCGCCGTGATCGCCTCGTTCTCATAGGCGAGCAGCACGTCGCCCTTGCCGCCGGCGAAGGTCTGCAGCGCCTCGCGCGCCGACTTGTCCTGGACCGGCGTGTTGGCCAGCACGTCGTGCAGGAACTGGAGCCCTTCCTCCTCGGACTTGCCCTGGGCGGTCTGGGAGCCGTAGGCGGCCATCAGGTTCCACTTGGCGCCGCCCGAGGTGAACGGGTTCGGCGTGATGACCTCGACGCCCTCCTTGGTGATGTCCTCCCACTTCTGGATGTTCTTCGGGTTGCCCTTGCGGACGGCGAAGACCACGACGGAGTTGGTGACGAAGCCCTCGGTCGGCGTGTCGGCCCAGTTGGCGTCCACCAGCCCCGGCTCGACGAGCTTGTCGACGTCGGGTGCCAGCGAGAGGGCGACGATGTCGGCGGGCAGGCCGCTGGCGACGGCGCGCGACTGGTCGCCGGACGCGCCGTAGGACTGGTCGAAGCTCACGCCCTTCCCCGCCGTCGTCTTCTGGAAGGCCGGGATCAGCTCCTCGTAGGCCTCCTTCGGCGTCGAGTAGGCGACGAGCGAGAGCTTGCCCCCGTCGCCGCCGGTGGAGGCTTCGCCGTCCTCGGCGGGGCCACCGCAGCCCGCCGCCACCGCTGGGAGGAGGAGGAGAGACAGGGCGGCGACGAGCCGCGGTAGCCACTTGTTCATGAACACAATCTCCATCGGTTTGGTCGACTTACGACCCGGGCATTATAAGCACCATCCCGGTCGAGAATGTGTGTTAGGACCGGTTAGAGCGGCAGGACCTTCGTCGCCGTGGCCTTCCACGACGCGATCAGCCGTGCTCCCGGCTCGATGTGGAGCCGCTCCACGGCGGGCTCGGTGAGCTCGGCTGTGAGCGGCTGCGGCGCCGCCAGGCCGACCCGTACCCGGTTGCCGACGGCCGTGACCGACACCACCGCCACCTCGAGGTGATTGCGGGCCGAGCCGGGGTCGATCGTGCCCGGCGGCGCGAGCGCGATGTCCCAGGGGAAGACCGTCACAGCGACCGGCCCGTCGCCCGCGTCCGGCGAGCTGACCTCTCCCCCGCCGTCGAGCGCGATCCGCGTCAGCCCGCCGGCGCCCGGCGAAGCGGTGCCCGTGAGGACGACGGCGCCGGTGAAGTCGGCCACGAACGGCGACGCCGGCTCGGCCGCCAGCTCGCTCGCCGAGCCGGTCTGGACGATCCGCCCGCCGTCGATGACCCCCACGCGGTCGCCGAGCAGCGCGGCCTCCTGGAAGTCGTGCGTCACCAGCAGCGCGGGCACGCCGGCCGCGTGCAGCACCGCGGCCAGCTCTCGCCCGGCCGCCGCGCGCGTGCGCGCGTCGAGCGCGGACAGCGGCTCGTCGAGCAGCAGCACGTCCGGCCCAGGGGCGAGCGCCCGGGCGAGCGCCACGCGCTGGCGCTCGCCGCCGGACAGCGTGCCCGGGCGGGCCTCGGCCCGGTCGGCGAGCCCGAAGCGCTCCAGCAGCTCGAGCGCGCGCTCCCGCCGCCCGCGCCGCGGCAGGCCGTAGCCGACGTTCTGCCACGCATTGAGGTTCGGGAACAGCGCGTAGTCCTGGAACAGGTAGCCGCAGCGGCGCTGCTCGGGCGGCAGGTCGACGCCCCGCGCGCAGTCGAGCCAGACCCGCTCGCCGCACGCCACCCGCCCGGCCCGCGGCCGCAACAGCCCGGCGGCGATCCGCAGGACGCTGCTCTTGCCGGCGCCCGACGGCCCGGCCAGCGCGAGGCACTCGCCCGCCGCGACCTCGAGCGCCACGTCGAGCGCGAGCTCGCCGAGCTCCGTCTCAGCCGCGACGGAGAGCACTGCCCTCCACGAACTTGACCGACAGCAGGATCGCCGCCGACACCGCGACCAGCACGGCCGACAGCGCCAGGGCGCCCTCGAAGTCGGTCGCGAAGCGCTCGTAGATGGCCAGCGGCGCGGTCTGGGTGATGCCGGCGAGCGAGCCCGCGAACATCAGCGTGGCGCCGAACTCGCCGAGCGCGCGTCCGAACGCGAGCGCCCCGCCGGTGACGAGCCCGGGTACCGCGGTGGGGATCGCGACGCGCGCGAACGTGCGCGCCGGCGAGGCGCCCAGCGTGCGCGACGCGTCGAGCCAGCTGCGGTCGAGCGCTTCGAACGAGGCCTGCGCCTGCCGCAGGTAATAGGGCGAGGCGACGAAGGTGAGCGCAACGATGACGCCGGCGGTCTCGAACGTGAACTGGATGCCGGCGTCCTCGAGCGCCCCGCCGAGGATCCCCGACGGGCCGATGGCGGCGAGCAGGGCGATGCCCGCCACCGCGGGCGGCAGCACCAGCGGCAGCTCGATCAGCGTGATGATCAGCGCGCGGCCGCGGAAGCGGCGCGTGGCCAGCAGGAACGCGGCCGGCGTGCCGACCACGACGATGATCGCCAGCGCCGTCACGCTCGTGCGCAGGCTCAGCCACAGCGCGTCGAGCGCGCCGGGCTGGCCGAGCGCCTCGATCAGCTCGCCGGGCGGGCTGTCGAGGAAGATCGCCAGCACCGGCAGCACGAGGAACACGAGCGCCAGCGCCAGCGCGACGGCGAACCACCTCATCCGGACGGGGGCGGTCCGAAGCCCTCCTCGCGCAGGGCGTCCGCGCACGGACCCTCGGTGAGGCCGTCCAGGTACTGCTGCGCGAGCTCCGGCTGCTTCGAGCCCTCGACGACGCCGGCGCCGTAGGCCACGGTCGGGCGCAGCTCCGGCGGCAGCTCGACGCCGGTGATCCCCTCGGTGACGTCGGTCAGGTAGACGAACCCGGCGTCCGCCGCGTCCTGCGTGAGCTTGCCGACGACGCCCTTGACGTCGGGCTCCTCCGAGCGCACGTTGGCCATGATCTTCTCCTCGAGGCCCGCGGGCAGCCGCCCGAGCACCTCGCGGGTGTACGAGCCGACAGGCACCGACTCGGCGCCGATCACGAGGTCGATGCCGGGCTTGGCGAGGTCCTCGACCCGCTCCACCGCCGTGCCGTCGCCGCCGACGGCGATGACGAGCTCGTTGGTGGCGAACTCGACCGGCGTGCCGAGCAGGCCCTCCTGGTTGAGCTCCTCGGGCAGCCGGGTGTTGGCGGCCGCGTAGACGTCGGGCTTGACGCCCTGGCGGATCTGGGCGGCGAGCTCGTCGGAGCCGGCGAAGGACAGCTTCACGTCGGCGCCCTCGAACTCCTTGCTGCACGCGGTCAGCGCGTCGGACAGCGAGGCGGCGGCGGACACCACGAGGCGCGGATCCTCCTGGGCGGCCGGCTCGTCGTCGTCGCTGCCGCAGCCGACGACCGCGGCGAGCGCGAGGCACAGCACGAGCCGCCTCATGGCCGGTGCACCATGACCGACGTGGCCTTGACCGCGGCCGTGGCCTCCACCCCGGGCGCCAGGCCGAGCTCCTCGACCGCGTCGCGCGTGACCGCCGAGGTGATCAGGAACGGGCCGGCCTCGATCTCCACCAGCGCCATCACGCCGTCGACCTCCACCGACCGCACCACGCCCGGGAAGCGGTTGCGGGCCGACACGCGATCACCCGCCTCGTGCCGCCGCGGGTGCGAGGACAGCCGCTGCACCTCGCTCGCCGGCACCAGCCGCCGGTTGCGCTCGTCGCGCACGGTGCGCAGCTTCCCGTCGCGGTCCCAGCGGCGCAGCGTGTCGGGACTGACCCCGAGCGCCTTCGCTGCCTCTCCAAGCGTCATCTGCATGGGCAATGCATAAGCAAATTCGAGGCGATTGACAAGGGCCTACTCAGTATGCATACTGAGTATCCATGGTGCGAAACGGACTGCTCGCCCTGCTGGAGCGGGGCCCGATGTACGGCTACCAGCTGCGCTCCGAGTTCGAGGCGTCGACCGGCGCGACGTGGCCGCTCAACGTCGGCCAGGTCTACACGACGCTGGCGCGGCTCGAGCGCGACGGCCTGGTGGAGGCGGCCGGCGAGGCCGACGGCGAGGGGCGCGTGATCTACCGGATCACCGCCGCCGGCCGCGCCGACGTCGTCCAGTGGTTCTCCACCCCGGTCGGCGGCGAGACCCGCCCGCGCGACGAGCTGGCGATCAAGCTCGCGATGGCGCTGACCACGCCGGGCATCGACGCCCACCGCGTCATCCAGACGCAGCGCACGGCCACGCTGCGCTCGCTGCAGGACCTCACGCGCCTGAAGGCGCGCGCCGACGAGGTCGCCGACGCCGCCTGGCTGCTCGTCCTCGAGTCGATGCTCTTCAAGGCGGAGGCCGAGGTCCGCTGGCTCGACCACTGCGAGGTCCGGATCTCCTCCGGCCCGCTGCCCGCGCCCGTCCCCGTGGAGCTGCCCTCGACGGAGGTGGTCCGATGATCGAGTACGTGCTCGAGATGGAGGACGTCGAGCGCGTCCACGGCCGCGGCGACGCCGCCGTGCACGCCCTGCGTGGCGTGAGCCTCGGCGTCCTGCCCGGCGAGCTGGTCGCGGTCATGGGCCCGTCGGGCTCGGGCAAGTCGACGCTGCTCAACCTCGCGGGCGGGCTCGACCGGCCGACGGGCGGCATGGTCAACGTCGAGGGCGTCGAGCTCGGCTCGCTCTCGCGCGCGGAGCTCGCCGCGCTCCGGCGCCGCAGCGTGGGCTACGTCTTCCAGGAGTTCAACCTCATCCCCGCGCTGACCGCCGTCGAGAACGTGGCGCTCCCGCGCGAGCTCGACGGCGTGCGCCTGCGCGAGGCGCGCCGCGAGGCGTTCGAGGCGTTGACGGAGGTCGGGCTCGACGACGTGGCGGACCGCTTCCCGGACGAGCTGTCGGGCGGCCAGCGCCAGCGGATCGCGATCGCCCGCGCGCTGGTCGGGCCGCGCCGGCTCGTGCTGGCCGACGAGCCGACCGGCGCGCTCGACAGCCGCACCGGCGAGCTGGTGCTGCGGCTCCTGCGCGCCCGCTGCGACGCGGGCGCCTCCGGGGTGCTGGTCACGCACGAGGCGCGCCACGCCGCGTGGGCGAACCGCGTCGTGTTCCTGCGCGACGGCGCCATGGTCGACGACACGGGCGCCGCGACGCCGGTGGAGGCCCTGCTGCGGTGAGCGGCTGGCGGCCCTCACTCCGGATCGCGCGCCGGAGCATCCGCGCACGGCGGGTGCGGCGATGAGCGGCTGGCGGCCCTCACTGCGGATCGCGCGCCGGAGCATCCGCCGCAATCTCGGGCGGTCGCTGCTCGTGGCCGTGCTCGTCGGTCTTCCCGTGGCCGCCGCGACGATGGTCGACGTCGTCGCGCGCACGCTGTACTCGCCCGAGCGCGACGCGGCCGTGGCGCTGGGCGTCGCCGACGCCCAGGCGAGCGTGACCGGCTGGTCGCGGCTCGCGACCTACCAGCCCGCGCGCTGGGGCTCGAACGCCGCGGGCACGGGCAAGCCCGACCGCGATCCCGAATCCGTCGACCTTGCGGCGCTGCTGCCGCCCGGCTCGCACGTCGCGCGCACGCCCCGGCGCTACATCGTCGGCCTCCAGGAGGGCGAGCGCGGCGTCCGCGCTCAGATCGTCGTGGCCGACCCGCGCGAGTCGCTGCACCGCCACGAGGCGAAGCTCGAGGACGGCCGCGTGCCCACGCGGCCCGACGAGGTGCTCATCTCCCCGTCGCTCGCCGACCGGATCTCGGCCGGGATCGGCTCCCAGGTCCACCCCGCCGACGGGCCGCCGCTCACCGTGACCGGGATCGCCGAGGCGCCGTTCTGCATCTCGTGCGAGCAGCTCGTCGCGCTGCCCGGCTCGCGCGCCGCGCGGCTGGTCGAGGACGAGGCGCCGATCAACCTCGCGAGCGACGGCGCGGAGTACCTCGTCGACCTGCCGCCCGGCGCCTCCGCCGAGGCGCTGTGGCGCGACCTCGCCGAGCACGGCGTCGGGCTCACGCCGCGCGACGCCTACCTGCACCCCGACCGCTATGAGGACCAGGGTCCCGGCCTGCAGAACATGCGCGACATCGCCATGGCCATGCTGATCTCCGGACTCGGCCTGCTGGAGGTCGTGCTGCTGGCCGGCGCCGCCTTCGCCGTGGGAGCGCGCCGCCAGACGCGCGAGCTCGGACTCGTGGGCGCGAGCGGCGGCAGCGCCCGCCATGTGCGCCGCATCGTGCTCGCCCAGGGACTCGTCCTGGGCGCCCTCGGCGCCGTGCTCGGCGTCGCGTTCGGGGCGCTCGTCGCGGTCGCCGGACGGCCGCTGTGGGAGCACCTGGAAGACGGCCGGATCGTGAGCTGGGGCTTCGGCCCCTACGAGATCGCCGGCGCCGCGCTGATCGGCCTGCTCTCCGGTCTCGCCGCCGCCGTCATCCCGGCCGTCGGCGCCGGACGGATGCGGCCCGTGGACGCGCTGGCCGAGCGCTTCCGGACGAGCCGCTCGGCGCGCCGGCGCACGGCGACGGCCGGCCTTCTGCTGGTGGCCGCCGGGGTGCTGCTCGCGCTGGCCGGCGACCGGCTGCTGGCCGACGACTTCGCCGCGTACGCACGCGAGCTCGAGGCCGCCGCCGGGAAGGGCACCTACCTCACGGCGCCGTCGCCCGGCGGTCCCATGGCGATGGTCGTCGGCGGAGCGCTGCTGCTCGTCGCCGGGCTCGTGGTGCTCGCGCCGGCCGCGATCGCCGGCCTGGCCACCCCGGCCGCGCGGATGCCGCTCTCCATGAGGCTCGCCATGCGCGACGCGGCGCGCCACCGGCACCGGACCGGCCCTGCGACCAGCGCGATCGCCGTCGCCGTGGCGGGCTCGGTGGTGCTCGCGTTCCTGTTCGTGGGCAACCTGCGCGCCGAGGAGCTGCGCTACGTCCCGTCGCTGCCGCCGCACGTGCTGGCGGTGAGCAACGGTGAGACCGACGCGCGCGGGCTGGAGAGCGCCACGAGGCAGGCTTCCGCCGAGTTGCCGGGCTCGACCGCGCACATCCTGCGCGAGCCGCTGAGCCCGGTGCCCGAGGGGCAGTCCGTGCCGGCTGCCTCGGAGTCGTACCTGCGGCAGATGTACCTCAGCCCCGACGAAGGCGCCTGCGAGCAGAGCTGCACGAGCGGCACGCCCGCGATCGCCGGCAGCGACACGCTCAACGAGATCGCCGCCGGCCGCGCGCTCCGCGGACCCGAGCGCGACGCGCTGGCGGCGGGCACGGCGCTCGTGTTCGACCGGGCGCTCTTCCGCGACGGGAGCATCCGGGTCGAGATCTCGAGCGACGGCCCCGAGCTGAAGACCGTCGACCTGCCGGCGAGGCTCGTGCGGCGCGAGACGCCCTACACCAGCCTGCCGTCCGCCCTGATCCCGCCCGCCGTCGCCCGCGAGCACGGCTGGGACGTCGAGCCCGCGCGCGTGCTCATCCCCTATGGCGCCGGGACGACCCCCGACCAGATCGACAGCGCGCGCGCCGCCGCGGAGCGGTTCGGCGCAGAGACCTATGTCGAGGAAGGGCCCGACGACGGCTCGCGCGAGATCGCGCTGCTGATCGTGGTCGGCGTCGCCGCCTTCGTCACGCTGGTCGGCGTCGCGGTCTCGGTCGCCCTGTCGGCCGCCGAGGGCCGCGCCGACCTGGCGACGCTGGCCGCGGTCGGCGCCCCGCCCCGCCGGCGGCGCGCGCTGGCGGCCGCCCAGGCGCTGCTCGTCGCCGGCCTCGGCTGTGCGCTCGGCGTCGCCTTCGGCACCTTCGTCGCCTACACGGCGCGGACCACCACCGGCTCGCCCGACTTCGTCATCCCGTGGGTCAACCTCGTGGTCCTGGCGGTCGTGGTGCCGCTGCTCGCGGTGCTCGTCGCCGCGATCTTCACGCCGAGCCGGCTGCCGCTCGTGCGCCGCGCTACGTAGGCGGGAGAGTTCCCTCGACGCGGCGGCGGCCGGTCTCGCTGACCTCGACCTTCCAGATCGGCGCCTCCGCCTTGACGCGGTCGATCAGGGCGCGCGCGCCGGCGAACGCCTCGCCGCGGTGCGGCGCCGAGGCGGCGACGATCACCGACGGCTCGGACAGCGCGACGGTGCCGGTGCGGTGCTCGATCGCCGCCGCGCAGAGGCCGTGGCGCTCGACCTCCTCGGCCGCGATCGCCTCGAGCTTCGACACGGCCATCTCGGCGTAGGCCTCGTAGTCGAGCTCGGGCACCTCGCGCGTGACGCCCTCGAAGACCACGACGCCGCCGGCGCGAGGGTCGCGCACGGCATGAGCGAGGGCGGCGACGTCGAGCGGCTCGTCCGTGACGCGGACGTGGATCGCCGCCCCGCCGCTGACCGGCGGCACGAGCGCGATCTCGTCGCCGGCGCTCACGGGCGAGTCGGCGGCCGCGTACTCGCGGTTGACCGCCACCACGCACTCGCGCGGCCGCAGCTCGCCGACCGGCGTGCCGGCCATCGCCGCGAGCACGTCGGCCACGCGGGCGCCGTCGGGCAGCTCGACCTCGAGCCGGTCGGTGCCGGCTCGCTCACGCAGGCCGGCGAAGAGGCGGACGGAGACGACCATCGTTCGCCGATCGTACGAGGTCCGCCGTCCAGGGTGGCGCCGTGGCCGCGGCCTCGAGCGCGTCGACGGCCGCCGGGCAGAGACCGCTGCCGCGCTGCTCGCGCACGATCTCCAGCGCCCGCTCGTGCGGCATCGCGTCGCGGTACGGGCGGTCGGCGGTCAGCGCCTCGAAGATGTCCGCCACCGCGAGGATGCGTGCCGGGCGCGAGAGGTCGAAGGCCGACAGGCCGCGGTGGTAGCCCTTGCCGTCGAGCCGCTCGTGGTGGTTGGCGGCGGTCTCGACGATGGCGGTGAAGCACGCCACCCGCGAGAGGATCTGGTGCGTGTAGCGGGGGTGCTCGCGGATCGCCGCCATCTCCTCGGGATCGAGCTTGCCCGGCTTGTCGAGGATGCGGCTCGAGACCGCGAGCTTGCCGACGTCGTGCAGCAGCCCGGCGCGGCGCAGGTCCCGCAGCCCTTCCGCGCCCTCCCCCATGACCTCGCCGATCCCGACCGCCCAGCGGGCGACCTCGGACGAGTGGCGGGCGGTGAACGGCGACTTGGCGTCGATCACGCGGGCGAAGGCGTCGGCCACGCGGTCGAGCTCCTCGTCGCCGGCCGTCCGCACGCGGTCGGCGGGCTCCCAGGTGGCGACCGCGGGCACCATCCGCGGGTCCTCGAACGGGCCCCAGAAGCGGCGGTCGTCGCGGATCGAGAGCAGGGCGTCGACCAGCGCGGGATCGAACCAGCGGCCGCGGCGCTTGAGCGCCATCGCCAGCGCGCCCGGCAGGCCGACCGTGCGGACGAACACCTCGAGCGTCTGGGCGAGGCACAGGATGCGGCCGAGCAGCGGGATCTCCTCGCCGCGCAGGCCGAGCGGCTGCCCGGCGCCGTCCCAGTGCTCGTCGAGCGCGCGGATGGCCGCCTGCGTGGCCTCCGGCAGCTCGAGCATGCGCGCGATCTCGGCGCCGCGCTCGCAGCGCGTGCCGATCACCTCGCGCGTGACCTCGTCCTCCGCCGTGATGCGCCGCATCTGGCGGGCCTTGGCCAGCGCGCCGCCGCCCGGCGCGACGTTGTCCCACGTGTACTTCGCCAACGTGCCGGGCCGCGACCAGTCGACGACCTTCATCGCGCGCTTGGTCGCGTGGTCGTCGGCCGCGAAGAGCGACGACAGGCGCGCCGCGTTGCTCGAGCAGCCCGCGTCCTTGAGCAGCAGCGCGTAGAAGAGCGCCGAGCGCTCCTCCTCGCCGAGCCCGAGCTGCTCGCCCAGGCGCATGCCGATCGCGGTGGTGCGGACGGCGTGGCCGGGCGGCTCGCCCTCGGTGATGTCGAGCGCGTACGAGAGCGCGCCGAGCACCTCCGAGAGCGCGACCTGCGTCACAGCAGGCCTTCGAGCTCGTCCGCGGGCAGCGGCCGCGAGAGCAGGAAGCCCTGGGCGTGGTCGCAGCCCATGGCCACGAGCCGCTGGAGCTGGCCGTCGGTCTCGATGCCCTCGGGGATCACGCCCATGCCGAGCGCGCGCGCCATGCCCACGATCGCCTCGACGATCGCGCCGTCGCCGTCGCCCTGCTCGCCGAGACCGGCGACGAACGCGCGGTCGACCTTCAGCCCGTCCAGCGGGTAGCGCTGGAGGTAGCGCAGCGACGAGTAGCCGGTCCCGAAGTCGTCGAGCAGGAGCCGGACGCCGAGCGCCTGCAGCAGCTCGATGGTCAGCGCCGTGCCGGGCGTCTCTTCCAGCAGCAGGCGCTCGGTGATCTCGAGGCCGAGCGCGTCCGGGTGCAGGCCGGTGTCCGCGAGGATCTCCTGGACGGTGTCGACGAAGTCGGGGGTCGCCATCTGGCGGGCGGAGACGTTCACGGTGAGGCGCAGGCCGGGATCGCGCTGCTGCCAGCGCGCGACCTGCTCGCAGGCGACGCGCAGGACGTAGGCGCCGAGCGGGACCACGAGCCCGCTCTCCTCGGCCATGGGGATGAAGTCGGCGGGCGGGATGTTGCCGCGCTCGGGGTGGTCCCAGCGCACGAGCGCCTCGACGCCCGCCACCTGGCGCCCGGGCAGGCGGTAGTAGGGCTGGTAGGCGACCCACAGCCGGCCCTCGCCCTCGAGCGCGCGGCGCAGGTCGCCCTCCATGCGCAGGCGCGCGGTGATGCGGTCGCGCAGCCCGGCGTCGAACATCTCGTAGCGGCCGCGGCCGAGCTCCTTGGCCTGGTACATGGCCGCGTCGGCGTCCGAGAGCAGCTCCTCGGGCCCGCGGTCCGAGCCGGCCTCGGTGACCACCACGCCGACGCTGACGGAGCCGTAGCGCTCCTCGCCGCCGACGATGAAGGGGTCCTCGAAGGCGCGCACGAGCCGCTCGGCGATCAGCGCGGCGTGCGCCGAGTCCTCGATGTCCTCGCACAGGACGGCGAACTCGTCGCCGCCGAAGCGCGCCACGGTGTCGGAGGCGCGCAGCTCCTCGCGCATGCGCGGTCCGATGGCGTGCAGCAGCTCGTCGCCGGCGCTGTGGCCGAGCGAGTCGTTGATGACCTTGAGGTTGTCGAGGTCGAGGAAGAAGAGCGCGACGTGGCCGTTCTCGCGCTTGGCGCGCTCGAGCGCGTGCCCGAGGCGGTCGAGCAGCAGCGTGCGGTTGGGCAGCCCGGTGAGCGCGTCGTGCAGCGCGTCGTGGCGGATCTGCTGCTCGTACCGCTGTCGGCCGATGGCGCCGGCGAGCATGTGGGCGACCGACTGGAGGAAGTCGACGTCGCTCTCGAGCAGCTCGTCCGAGCCGACGGTCAGGACGCCCATGGGATCCTCGTGGCGGCCGATGATGACGCTGGTGCGCCTCGTTGCGTCCTCGACGTGCTCGACGATCCTCACGTCCTCGACGTCGAGCGTCTCGGCCACTGCCTTGACCGCTTCGTCGAATACCGCCTCGAGTGCCGCACGCTGCATGACGAGATCGCCAAGGCGGGCGACGACCGACTGCCGTGCAAGCGCGGCGCGCCGCTCGCCCACCCCGCGCGTCGAGCACTGGATCTCCTCGCCGACGCAGCGGGCGGTGGTCTCCACCCACTCCCAGTGGCCGGCGGCATGGCGCCAGCGGTACTCCACGGTGACGATCTCGCCCTCGACCACGGCGCGCGCCATCTCCTGCTGGACGGGCGCGATGTCCTCCGGGTGCATGAACCTCCAGCAGGCCTGCCCGATGACGTCCTCTGGCTGGTAGCCGCCGAGCGTCGCGACCGACGGCGAGACGTACAGGTAGTGGCCGGCGAGGTCGTGCAGGGTGACGACATCCGTCGCGTTGTCCGCGAGGAGGCGGTACAGCTGCTCAGGGGTGGTCCTCGTCGTCGCCGACGTCATGGCCCTTGCATCGGCGGGAGCGGGGATACCATTGAGTCGGATGGAGGGCTCGGCGCTCACACACTTGGACGCTGCCGGTCGCGCGCGGATGGTCGACGTCAGCGCGAAGACGGCCACGGAGCGGTACGCCCGCGCCCGCGCGGTCGTGCGCATGTCGCGCGAGGCCGCCGCCCGGGTGGCCGCGGGCGACAACCCGAAGGGCGACGTGGCGGCGGTCGCGCGGATCGCCGCGATCCAGGCCGCCAAGCGCACCGACGAGCTGATCCCGCTCTGCCACTCGCTGCCGCTCACGCACGTGGACACGGACATCGCCATCGATCCCGAGGCGGGCACTGTGAGCATCGTCACAGAGGCCCGGACCACGGCTCGCACGGGCGTCGAGATGGAGGCCCTCGTGGCCGCATCGGTCGGCGCGCTGACCGTCTACGACATGGTCAAGGGGATCGAGCCCGGAGTGGTCATCGAGCGCGTGGAGCTGCTCGACAAGACCGGCGGGAAGGCGGACTTCCACCGATGAAGCCGCTCGTCGACGGCCACGGACGCGCGATCGGCGACGTTCGCATCTCCGTCACCGACCGCTGCAACTTCCGCTGCCAGTACTGCATGCCGGCCGACGGCCTGCCCTGGCTCGAGCGCTCCGCGCTGCTGTCGTACGAGGAGATCGAGCGCCTCGTGCGCCTGCTGGCCTCGATGGGCGTGCACGACGTGCGGCTGACCGGCGGGGAGCCGCTGGTGCGGCGCGAGCTGTGGCGCCTGATCGAGCAGCTCTCGACGATCCCCGGGGTCGAGGACCTCTCGCTGACCACCAACGGCTACCTGCTCACGCGCCAGGTCGAGCAGCTCGTGGCGGCCGGCCTGAAGCGCATCAACGTCTCGCTCGACTCGCTGGCGCCCGATCGCTTCTTCCAGCTCACGCGGCGCGACTCGCTGGCCCAGGTGCTGGAGGGGCTGGAGGCCGCGCAGCAGCACCCGGAGCTGCGCCCGATCAAGGTCAACGTGGTGGCGCTGAAGGACTTCACCGAGGACGAGGTGCTGCGGTTCGCCGAGTTCGCGCGCCAGAACCCGTACGAGGTCCGCTTCATCGAGTTCATGCCGCTCGACGCCGACCGCGCCTGGACGCGCGACAAGGTGCTCGCCAACGCCGAGATCGTGCGGATGATCGACGAGGTGTATCCGCTCGAGCCGGTCGGCCGCGAACGCCACGGCACCGCGCGCCGCTACCGCTTCGCCGACGGCACCGGCGAGATGGGCTTCATCTCCCCCGTCACCGAGCCCTTCTGCGGCGACTGCAACCGGATCCGCCTGACCGCCGAGGGCGAGCTCCGCACGTGCCTCTTCTCGATGACCGAGACCGACCTGCGCGGGCCTATGCGCGCCGGGGCTACGGACGCCGAGCTGGAGGAGCTGATCCGCGACGCGGTCTGGCGCAAGGAGCTCAAGCACCACGTCAACGATCCGGGGTTCGTGCAGCCGACCCGGACGATGTCGCAGATCGGCGGATGATCTCGATCGACGAGGCGCTCGAGCTCGTGCTGAGCGAGCTGGCGCCGCTGGGTCCCGAGCGGGTTCCGCTGGCCGAGGCGGCCGGCCGGGTGGCCGCCGAGCCGGCGCGCAGCGCGGTCGACCTGCCGCCCTTCGACCGCTCGGCGATGGACGGCTACGCCGTGCGGGCCGCCGACACCGCGCCCGGCGTGGCGCTGCGGCTGGCCGGCGGGGTGGCGGCCGGCGAGGTGGCCACCGCGGAGCTCGAGCCCGGCACCGCCGCCCGCATCTCGACGGGCGCGGCGATCCCGCCGGGCGCCGACGCGATCCTGCAGTCAGAGCTCGCGCTCGAGCGCGACGGGACCGTGGCGCCCGAGCGCGCGCTCGAGCCCGGCATGCACGTGCGCTACCGCGGCGAGGACGTGCACGCCGGCGACGAGCTCGCCCCCGCGGGCTCGCCGCTGAGCCTGCCCCGCATCTCGGCGCTCGCGTCCGCGGGTGTCGGCGAGGTCTCCGTCCACCGCCGCCCGCGGCTGCACCTGATCGTCACCGGCAGCGAGCTGCTGCCGCTCGGCGCGCCGCCCGAGCCGGGGCGGATCCACGAGTCGAACGGGCTGATGGTGCGCCTGCTCGCCTCGCGCGCGGGCGCCGAGGTCGTCGACCACGGCGTGATCGGCGACGACCGCGAGACGACGCGCAGCGCGGTGGAGAAGGGCCTCCAGGGCGACGTCCTGGTCGTATCCGGCGGCGTGTCGGTCGGGCCGCACGACCACGTCAAGCCCGCCTTCGAGAGCTGCGGCGTCGACGAGGTCTTCTGGCGCGTGCGGATCAAGCCCGGCAAGCCGCTGTGGTTCGGCCGCCGCGGCGACACGCTGGTGTTCGGCCTCCCGGGCAACCCGCTGTCCACGATCGTCTGCTTCTGCGTGTTCATCGAGCCGGCCCTGCGGCGCCTGGCCGGCGACGCCCATGCCCGCCCGCGGCTCGATCCGGGCCGCCTGACGACCGCGGCACGGGCGTCCGACAACCGCACCACCTACCTGACGGCGACGCTGCGCCCGGGCGCCGACGGCGTGCTCGAGGCCACGCCCACCGAGCGTCAGGGCTCGCACATGACCGGGGCCCTCGGGGAGAGCGACGGCTTCGCCGTCGCGCCCGAGGAAGCGGGCGAGCTGGCTGCCGGCGCGCCGGTCGACGTGCTCCGCCTGAGCTAGCTGTAGCCGAGCAGGTTGCTCAGCCGGCGAACTGCGGCTGGGTGAACAGGACACTGTCCTGGTTAGGGGTCGAGATACGACCCTTAGGCAGGATTCGATGAAGGAGACCGGCCCCGCCGGCTAGCGCGTAGCGGCCCAGTCCTCGACGATCCGGCGCTGAACCGCTGTGAGGGGCGGCGTCTCGCCGCGCTCGAGCGCGGCGGCGGCCTGGGACAGGGTCAGGCCCGTGCCGGTCAGCACGTCGCCGATCAGCGGCGGCGGGTCGGAGCCGCAGACGCCGGTGTCGCCGGGGCGGGTCATAGGAACTGCAGCAGCAGATAGACGACGATGGCCCCGATCACGAAGGTCGACACCGACATGCGCGGGCCGAACGAGATCGCTCCGAACCAGGACCCGATGCGCTGGAACAGCGACGGTCCGGTGTCCCAGCGCTTGGGGTCGAGGTCGGCGCCGCAGATGGCGCAGCCGGCGGCGAGCGGCAACACCCGCTCGCCGCAGTTCGGGCATCGGCTGCGATCACGTGTCATCGCCCAAAAATCTAGCCATCGAGAACGGCTTTGAGAACCGCCAGGCGCTCCCGCCAGTAGGTCTTCATCTGCTCCGCCGACTCGGCGTCGGGTAGCCGCTCGTGCGAGATCGCAACCGTGCTCTTGGCCTCGCCCTTGGCCTCGAAGCCGGCGATCACGCGCGTCGAGCCATCGCCCCAGTCGTAGCGGGCCGTGCGGTTCGGCTTCGCGGTGCGCTCGCGGAGCGGCGCGCCCGGCGCCCACTGCTCGCGCAGCTCGAGGTCCGCGAAGGCCTCGTAGAGCCGTTCGACCGGCACGGCGACGGTCTTGCTCGCGCCGGCGTTGAGCGTGCCGTCACGGTCGCCGCCATGCGGCCGCAGCCCGCGCGCCTTCTCGTACTCGACGGTGACGCCCTGGGCCCACCAGCCGGGGACGCCGTGCTCGGAGATCAGCCAGGCGGCGATCTCGGGGTGCTCGCGCTCGGCGGCGCCCCACGCGTCGAGCAGCGCGAACCACTCGTTCCACGTGTGCCCGGTGCGCTCGCGCACCTTCTCGGCGGAGATGCGGGCCTCCCACTCGGGCTCGGGCAGGAGCTGCGCCCGGGCCGCGGTGTAGCTCTCGCCCGTCTTCTCCATGCGGGCGCGGACACGGCGCTTGAAGGACTGCTGGGTGGTCATGTCGGATGCTCCTGTGGCATCGGCCCGCGACGCGACTCACGCTCTCGCCGCCCGGCCGGAACAGGGCAACGCACCACCTGTGTCCCGACCGCGCCAGGGCGACCTTTGCCCCACTACGCCGGTGGCGTGAGCACCGGAACAGGGGTTGGGCGTGGAACTTGCGCCACCCCGAACGGTACCGGGTTCAGCCGCGTCTGAACAGGTTCTTGATGCGCTCCCAGAGCACGGAGAAGAACAGCGATCCGCCCTTGAGCGGCTCGGCCGCGGGTGGCGGCGACGACGGCGGCGGCGTGCTCGGCGCCGGCGTGGCTGCGACCGCCACCGCCTCGGGAGCGGCGTCGCCGGCCGCCACCTCGGCGCCCGACGGCGCCTCGGGCTCTTCCGGTGCGCCGGGCTCGGCGAGCCGTGTCGAGAGGCAGGTCGCGAAGTCGCGCAGCAGGCGGTTGGAGACGTCCTGCATCATGCCGCCGCGGCCGAACTGCGCCAGCCGGCCGGTGATGTTGAAGTCGGTCACGGCCTCGACGCGCGTGCCGCCGTCGTGCTCGCTGAGCGTGTTGACGATCGTGGCGTTGGCGCCGCCCTGGCCGCGCTTGTCGGTCCCGCGCGCCTTCAGCGTCGCCCGGTGGGCGGCCTCGTCGGCATCCTCGATCTTGATCGTGCCGTTGTAGGCGGCCGTCATCGGGCCGAGCTTGATCGTGAACGTGCCGCGGTAGGTGCCGTCCTCGTCGTGCCCGGTGATCGCGGCGCCCGGCAGGCACGGGGCGACGCGCTCCAGGTCGTTGAGCGCCTCCCACACCTGCGCCAGCGGCGCCTGGACCTCGAACGTCTGCTCCAGCTTCATCGCCGTGCCAGCTCCTCTCGCGTGTCGATGTCCGCCGGATCGGCGAGCCCGCCGATCTCGACCTCGCGCACGGTCGCGGACTCCAGCAGGTCGCGGAATCCGGTGTCGCCTCGCAGCTCGTCCGCGCGGTCGAGCAGCGGGCGGCGCAGCAGCACCGGGTGGCCCGGCACGCCGTCGTAGGTGGCGCGCACGGCGTCCTCGTCGCCGGCTGCCGCCACGATGGCGGCGATCGCCTCCGGGGTGATCCCCGGCTGGTCGCCCAGCACCACCACGACGGCATCGGCGCGCGGCAGCGCGGCCAGCCCGGTGCGCAGCGACGCGGCCTGGCCCTCGTCCCAGTCCTCGCACTCCACGACCGAGGCGCCGTGCATGTTCACGCCCCTGCGGATCTTGTCCGCGGCGTGGCCGAGCACGACGACGCGCGGGGAGACGTCCCGCATGGCCTGCAGCGCGTACTCGAGCAGCGGGCGACCGCGGAGCTCGGCGAGCTGCTTGGTGCCGCCGAAGCGCCGTCCCTCGCCGGCGGCGAGGATCAGCCCGCCGGTCGTCACACGCCGACCTCGTGGATCCGCCCCTGCGTGTGGGCCAGCCGGCCGCCGGCGCGGCCGTGCCGCATGGCGACGATCTCGCCCATGATCGACAGCGCCGTCTCCTCGGCGGTCAGGGAGCCGAGGTCGAGCCCGATCGGGGCGCTCACCCGCTCGAGGTCGGCCTCTTCGATCCCCTTCGCCATCAGCCGCTCGCGGCGCTTGGCCTGCGCGCGGCGGGAGCCCATGGCGCCGATGTAGCCGGCGTTCGAGCGCAGCGCCAGCACGAGCGCGGCGTCGTCGAGCTTCGGGTCGTGCGTGAGCACGGCGATCGCCGTCGCGCGGTCGATGCCGCCGAGCTGATGGAAGGCGTCCTCCGGCCAGGCGGCGACGACCTGCTCGGCGTCCGGGAACCGGGCCGGCTGCGCGAAGCGGGCGCGCGGGTCGACCACGAACGGCCGCCAGCCCGCCGCCTTGGCCAGCTTGCAGAGGGCGGCGGCGAAGTCGACCGCGCCGAACACGATCAGCCGCGGCGGCGGGAACGTGACGTCGACGAACAGGTCGCCGTGGCGCTCGGAGCGCTCGGCCCACATCAGCTCGTCGCCGAGCTTCGCCGCCTGCTCGTCGACAACGGGGTCCCCCAGCGTGCCCGTCGTCGCGCCGTCGGCGTGGACGAGGATCTTCTCGCCGCTCTCGAGCTTGGTGACCAGCGCGCCGCGGCCTCCGCTGCGCGCGAGGTCGGTGAACTCGCTCGCGGCGCTCACGGCTCGTAGCGCTCGACGTAGACGTCGATCTCGCCGCCGCACGGCAGCCCGACGTCCCACGCCTCCTCGTCGGCGATGCCGAAGTGCAGCAGCCGCGGCGCTCCGCCTCCGAGCACCTCCTCGGCGACCTCGACCACCGCGCCCTCGACGCAGCCGCCGGACACCGCGCCGGAGATCTCGCCGTGCTCGTTCACGGCCATCTTCGAGCCCGGCGGGCGCGGCGCCGAGCGCTTGACGCTGATCACCGTGGCCAGCGCGACGGCGTCGCCGCGGGCCGTCCAGGCATCCACGTCCTCGAGTACGTCCTTCATGACAGTCCCTCCTCCATCAGCGAGGCCAGCGCCTCGAGCGAGGCGATCGAGTTTCCGGGCAGAAGATGGTCGACGTGCGGCATGGCGGCCTGCATCCCGCGCGTGAGCGGCTCGTAGCGCGGGTCGGCGGCCAGCGGGTTGAGCCAGAGGACGCGGTGCGCGCAGCGCCGCAGGCGCGCCATCTCCACGGCGAGCACCTCGGGGTCGCCGCGATCCCAGCCGTCGGACAGCACGACGATCACGGCGCCGCGCCCGATCCGGCGGCCGTGCTCGCGGTTGAGCTCGGCCAGCGCGGCGCCGATCCGCGTGCCGCCCGACCAGTCCGAGACCTGCTCGGCGGCCCGCGCCAGCGCCCGGTCCGGATCGCGGCCGGCCAGCTCGCGCGTGACGCGCGTGAGCCGCGTGCCGAACACGAACGCCTCCACGCGGGCGCGCGCGGCGACGCTCGCCTGCAGGTACTGCAGCAGCATCCGCGCGTACGGCGCCATCGAGCCGGAGACGTCGCACACGAGCACGAGCCGCCGGGGCCGCTCGGCCGGCTCGCGGTAGCGCCGCTCGAGCAGCTCGCCGCCGTGGCGCAGCGACGCGCGGACGGTCGCCCGCAGGTCGTGCACGTCGCGCCGCCGGCGGGTGCCGCGCGTGCGGCGCGAGAGCCGCTGCGGCGTGCGCCGCGCCAGCCGCACGAGCAGCGTCCGCGCGAGCGCGCGCTCGGCGTCGCTGTACTCGGCGAAGTCCTTCTCGCGCAGCAGCTCCTCGTCGCTCCACGCGGCCGGGCACCGGCACGTCCTCGAGGATCGCCTCCGTGTGCTGCTCGGTCGGCACGCCGACGCGCGGCAGCGCCGCCTTCTCGATCTTGCCGAGTGCCTCGAACGGGTCCTCGAACGGCTCGCCGGGCGCGAAGACGACGGCGAACGCCTCGGCGAAGAGGTCGAAGTCGGCGCGCGACGAGCACAGCGAGGCGCGCAGGGCGAAGAACGACTCGCGGCGCGACACCGGGTTGACGGCTTCGAGCGCACGCAGCGCGGCCACGACCTCGCCCACGCCCACGGGCGCGCCGGCGACGCGCATGTACTCGGCCAGCGCCGAGATGCGGCCGGTGACCGCCTCAGACACCACCGAGCACACCCCGCTCCCGCACCCGCTCGATGTCCTCGCGCACCTTCAGCGCCACCCCGAGCGTCTCCTCGAGGTCGCCGCTCCCGTCGAGCGCGAGCAGCGCGCGAGCCCAGATGATCGTCTCCCCCACGCCCGGCAGCTTGTAGAGCTCCTCCTCGCGCAGCCGCGCGACCGCCACGCACACGCGCTCGGCGATCGCGTCGGGCACGCCAGGGAGCCGCGTGCGGACGATCTCGGCCTCCCGCTCGCGCGAGGGATAGTCGATCCAGTGGTACAGGCACCGCCGCTTCAGGGCGTCGTGCAGCTCGCGCGTGCGGTTCGAGGTCAGCACCACCAGCGGGCGGCGCTTGGCGGCGACGGTGCCGAGCTCCGGGATGGTGATCGCGAAGTCGGCCAGGAACTCGAGCAGGAAGGCCTCGAACTCGTCGTCGGCGCGGTCGACCTCGTCGATCAGCAGCACCGCCGGGCCGTCGTGCTCGAGGGCTTCGAGCAGCGGCCGCCGCAGCAGGAACTCGGGCCCGAACAGCTCGCGCGCCTCGGCGCCCGCCTCGGCGGCGCGGATGGCCAGCAGCTGGCGCTGGTAGTCCCAGTCGTAGACCGCGTGATGGAGGTCGATCCCCTCGTGGCACTGCAGGCGGATCAGCCGCGCGCCGGCCGACGCGGCCAGCGCACGCGCCACCTCGGTCTTCCCGACGCCGGCCTCGCCCTCGAGCAGCAGCGGCTGCTCGAGGGTGGCGGCGAGGAAGACCGCGGTGCTCAGGGCCTGGTCGGCGAGGTAGCCCTCACCGGCCAGGGCCCGTGTCACGTCCTCCGTGGTGGTGAACCGCACAACTTCATTGTGACGCCTGCTCGAGCGCGCGTCGGCACAGCACGGTCGCGAGGTGGCGCTTGTACTCGGCCGAGGCGTTCAGGTCGGCGGGCGGCTCGGTGCCGTCGGCGGCCAGCGCGGCCGCCTCGGCGATGCTCCGGCCCTCCCGCAGGGCGTTCTCGGCGGCGGTCGCGCGCAGCGGCGTCGAGCCCATGTGGGTCAGCCCGATCCGCACGTCCTCGCACGAGCCGTCGGCCGCCTTCTTGACCCAGGCGGCCACGGCCACCATGGCCCAGTCCTCCTTGCGGCGGTTGAACTTCTCGTAGCCGAACCCGTAGCCGTCCATCGCCGGCAGCCGCACCTCGGTCAGGATCTCGCCGTCCTCCACTGCGGTGGTCATGTAGTCCTGGAACAGGTCGGCCGCCGCCACCTCGCGCTGGCCGGACGTGCCGCGGACCGTGACCGAGCCCTCGGCGGCCAGCAGCACGGCCGGCATGTCGGACGCCGGGTCGCCGTGCGCCAGCGAGCCGCCGATCGTCCCGCGGTAGCGGACCTGCGGGTCGGCGATCAGGCTCGCCGCCTCCGAGTAGAGACCGAGACCGGCCTGCACGACGGCGTAGTGGGTGGTCATGGCGCCGAGCCGCAAGGTCCCGTTCTCGCGCTGGATGCCGGTGAGGCCGGGCACGCGGCGCAGGTCGACGAGCAGCGACGGGTACGCCAGCCGCAGCTTCATCAGCGGGATCAGCGAGTGGCCGCCGGCCAGCACCTTGGCGTCCTCGGCCTGGAGCGCGGACAGCGCCTCGTCGAGCGACTCGGGCGCGACGTAGTCGAACTGGGCGGGGATCATGACCCGCCTCCCTCGCTCGGGCTCGTCGGTCCGGAGCCGGCGCTCCCGCTCCCGTGCTCGTCCCAGCGAGCCGCCCTGCTTGCCCGGGTCGCCGGGCGCCGAGCGGCCTTGCGCCTCCTGGATCGCCGACCAGATGGCCTGCGAGCTGAGCGGCATGTCGAGGTAGTCGACGCCGAGCGGCCGCAGCGCGTCGATCACCGCGTTGGTGACGGCCGCGGAGGAGGCGATGGTGCCGGCCTCGCCGACGCCCTTGACGCCGAGCGAGTTGACCGGCGACGGGGTCTCCGTGCGGTCGGTCTCGAAGCTCGGCACGTCGGCGGCGCTCGGCAGCGCGTAGTCGACGAACGTGCCGGTCACGAGCTGGCCGTCGTCGTCGTAGTGGATGCGCTCGAACAGCGCCTGGCCGATGCCGTGCACGACGCCGCCGTGGATCTGGCCGTCGATGAGCATCGGGTTGATGGCCGGGCCGCAGTCGTCGACCGACACGTAGCGGACGACGTCGACCTTCCCGGTCTCGCTGTCGACGTCGACGATGCACGCGTGGGCGCCGAACGGCCACGTGAAGTTCGTCGGGTCGTAGAAGGTCGTCTCCTCGAGCCCGGGCTCCATGCCCTCGGGCAGGTTCTCGGGGATGTAGGCGGCGCCGGCGATCTCGGCCAGGGTCATGCCCTTGTCCGGCGAGCCCTTGACCGAGAACTTGCCGTCGGCGAGGTCGATGTCCTCGGGCGCCGCCTCGAGCAGGTGGGCCGCGATCCGCTTCGCCTTGTCGGCGACCTTGAGCGCGGACTGGGCGAGCGACTCGCCGCCCACGGCCAGCGAGCGCGACCCGTAGGTGCCGAGCCCGAACGGGCCGGTCCCGGTGTCGCCGTGCTGGACGTCGACCTGGTCGGGCGTGGCGCCGACGCGGTCGGCCACGATCTGCGCGAACGACGTGTCCAGGCCCTGCCCGTGCGGCGCCGTGCCGCTGTACGCGGTGACCGCGCCGGAGGCGTGGATGCGCACGATCGACGACTCGTAGAAGCCGGCCTGGAGGCCGACCCCGCTCGGGCCGACGACGCGCGACGGCGCCAGGCCGCAGATCTCCATCCAGGTACAGAAGCCGATGCCGCGGTAGATGCCCTTGGCCCGCAGCTGCTCGGCCTCGCGCCGCACCTCGTCGACGTCGACGTGCGTGAGCAGCTTGTCGAGCGACCCGTGGTAGTCGCCGGAGTCGTAGATGACGCCGAGCGCGACCTCGGCCGGGAAGTCCTCCTTCGGGATGAAGTTCCTGCGCCGGACCTCGAGCGAGTCCATTCCGAGCTCGGCCGCGAGCTGATCGACCATCACCTCGATCAGGTGGGTGGCCTCCGGGCGGCCGGCGCCGCGCGTGGCGTCGGTCGCCATCTTGTTGGTGCAGACACCGCGGGCGGTGAACTTGAGGTTCGGGATCTTGTAACAGCCGCTGATCACGAAGCCGGTGAAGCACGGGATGAACGGCGTGAGCAGCGTGTAGAAGGCGCCGAGGTCGCAGATCGCCGTGCACTCGAGCCCGACGATGGTGCCGTCGCGCTTGGCGCCGACCTTCACGTAGTCGATCTGGTCGCGGCCGTGGATCGTGGCGGCCATGTGCTCCGAACGCGTCTCCGTCCACTTGACCGGGCGGTTGAGCTTGCGCGAGGCCCAGGCGCAGAGGACCTCCTCGCCGTAGTGCGTGAGCTTGACCCCGAAGCCGCCGCCCACGTCCGGCGCGATCACGCGGATGCGGTCCTCGGACATCCCGAGCTCGCCGGCCATGAAGAGGCGGATCAGGTGCGGGTTCTGGCTCGTCAGGTGAAGCGTGAGGTTGCCGGCGCGGTGGTCGGCGATCGCCACGCGCGGCTCGATCGGCGCGCCCGCCGTGCGGTGGTTGACGATCCGCCGCTCGACGATCACCTCGGACTCCGCCCACGCGGCGTCCATGTCGCCGCCGCCGATCGTCCACTCGTGCGTCTGGTTGGTCCCCCAGTCCTCGTGCACGAGCGGCGAGGCGGCCTCGAGCGCCTTCTCGGGGTCGACGACCACGGGCAGCGGGTCGTACTCGACGACGATCTGCTCGGCGGCGTCGCGGACGCCGTACTTGTCGGGCCCGAGCACGATCGCCACGGGCTGGCCGACGTACTTGACCTCGCCCTTGGCCAGGGGCCAGTGCTCGGCGGACTTCAGCTCGACGCCCGGCGGGACCCAGGCCATCGGCATCGGCGACTCGAGGTTCACCTCTTCGCCGGTGAACACGCCGTGCACGCCGGTGGCTTCCTTCGCCGCCGCGGTGTCGATCGAGACGATCCTGGCGTGCGCCTCGGTCGAGCGCACGATCGCCATGTGGAGCATGCCCGCGAGGACGATGTCGTCGACGTAGCGGCCGCGCCCCGTGATCATCCGCGGGTCCTCCTTGCGGCGCATCGCCTGGCCGACCCACTTGGTGGCGGGGGTGGCCTGCTCGACGGTGCTCATGCCGGTACCCCCTTCGAGGTCTGGGCGGCGTCGAGCACGGACTTGACGATGTTGTGGTAGCCCGTGCAGCGGCAGAGGTTGCCGGCCAGCGCCTCGCGGACCTCCTCCTCGCTCGGGTCCGAGTTCTTCGCGAGCAGGTCGGCTCCGGCCATGATCATGCCGGGTGTGCAGTAGCCGCACTGGAGGCCGTGGTTCTTCCAGAACGCCTCCTGCAGCGGGTGCAGGTCGTCCTCGGTGCCCATGCCCTCGATCGTGGTGACCTCGGAGCCCTCGGTCTGGACCGCGAGCACCGTGCAGCTCTTGACCGCGTCACCGTCCAGGTGCACCGTGCAGGCGCCGCAGTTGGACGTGTCGCACCCGACATGCGTGCCGGTCAGGCCGAGCGTGTCGCGTATGAGGTGGACGAGCAGGAGCCGCGGCTCCACCTCCTCCGTGTACTGCACGCCGTTGACCCTCAGCGAAACCCGTGCCATGCAGCGTCTCCTCCTCCGTCGGCGACTGGAGGGGAGCCTAGTGCTTCAGCGACGGCGGTGGTAGGCGAGCGCGAGCGAGGCGAGCAGCATGCGGTCGTCGCGCTCGATCGCCTCGAAGCGCAGGCCGAGATCGTCGTTCGTGACGCGCACGGCGCGCGCCTCGGCCACCACCTCGTGGTTGGCGACCTGGATCCGGACCTGCACCGAGCCCTCGCCGGGATCGGCGCCCTCGCGTGCGACGCAGACCCCGCCGGCGCTCACGTCGCGGGTCATCGTCGACCACTCGCCCGCAGGGGTCTTGACGACGGCCGGGAGCGAGATCGGCGCGCGCGAGAAGGTGCGGCGCTGGCCGAGCCGGATGTCGTCGCTGAGCCGCAGGACGATCTCTTCGCCGGCCGGCGTGCCGATCACGCCGCGGACGGCCTGCATGCGGCCCTCGGACTCGATCAGGAGATACGCCTGCGAACCGATCTCCAGCTCCTCCTCCGGCTGCGCCTCGAGCGCGAGCACGACGTCCGGGCCGCTGAATCCGATGATGCGGCAGGGCAGGCTCTCGCCGATATCGAGGTAGGCCGGCTGACCTTCAACAAGCTGAGGGAGCATGACTCCCGGGAAGTATCGGCGCTGGACCGGCTGGGATTGAGCCTCGTGCCGGCGGGCCGGCCCTCTTGGGGAGTGAGAGGGCCGGCCCCGGAGGGGTCTGGGGAGGGAAGCTCAGAGCCGGTCGTGCCAGCGGACGGCGGCCGAGGCGATCTCGCCGAGCGCGGCGCGCAGGCCGGCGCGATCGCCCGCCGCGCGCGCCTTGGCGAGGCGCCGCAGCGCCACGGCCAGGACGGCGGGACCGGACGCCCCGCCTTCGCGCAGACCGCTCAGCTCCTCGGCGGTCAGACGCCGCTGGCCGTTCGCCACCAGCGCGCTCAGCTCGCGCGCGCGGCGCTCGGCCGCCGCGGCGGCCTGGCGTGCCTCGTCGGCGTCGCGCACGGCTGCCTCGACCTGGTCCTCGCTGGCGCGGACGCGCGCGTCGGCGTCGGCGATCGCGGCCTCCATGCGCTCGAGCGCATCGGTCCGGCGGGCCGCCACGCGCACGGGCTCGCGTGCATGGCGATCACCGGCACGGCGCGCACGGCGGCGCGCGTCGGCCGACTTCGCCTCGGCACGCTCGGCCCGGCCCTCGGCGACGAGCAGCTTGCGCTCCAGCGCGGCCGCACGGGCCTCGGAACGCTCCAGCGCGTTGCTACGGACCGGCTCGCGCTGCTCCGCGACGGGCCTCGCCTCGCCGGCGCCGCGGCGCGGACCCGGACGGCGCGGCTCCAGGCCGGCGGCGCGAATCGCCGCGTCGAAGGAGCCGCCGAACGGGCGCTTGGCGGCGTTGGTCGAGGGCCAGACCCCCTCGCGGTAGCGCTCGGCACGCCACTCCTGCGCGCGCCAGCGGGCCAGCGACGGGTTCCAGTCGGCCGAGCAGGGCGGCTCGCCATAGCGGGCCTCCCACTCGAGGATCTTCTCGATGATGAGTTCGCGGGTCCAGCGCCTCACTCGACGCCCGCCCGCGGTCTGCGCGGACGGGGTCATGTTTCAGGCTCCGTCCGCTAGGTGCCGCGCGGGTCGTTCGACGTGAGGATGGCGAACGGCCGCGCCTCCACCCACTGATGACCCGCGGCTGCGGGCATCGGCTTGATCGGCAGGTGGACACGGCTTGCCATCGGTCCGTGAACGGTACCGGATGCCCTGCCGATCGTCCAACGGGATTCGAACCCGGTTAGGGTGCCGCGAATGGCCACCGAGGTCGCGCCCGGCGTGCACCGCCTGGGCAACGAGATGGTCAACTTCTATCTGGTCGAGGCCGATGGCGGGCTGACGCTGGTCGACGCGGGCCTGCCGGGGTTCTACGGGCAGCTCGAGGAGCTCCTGCGCTCGCGAGGGCGGTCGGTGGCCGACATCGACGCGCTGCTGCTCACCCACGCGCACGGCGATCACGTGGGCATCGCCGGGAAGGTCCGGGACGAGGGCGTGCCGGTCCGCGTCCACGAGCTCGACGCCGAGCAGGCCCGGACCGCCAAGAACCATCCGCGCGAGGGCGGCATGCTGGGGTACTTCCGGCACGGCGCGACGTGGCGCCTGCTGGCCATGGGCATGCGGAACGGCGGCTACAAGGTGATCAAGATCCCCGACGCCGAGCCGTTCGGCGAGGGCGAGCTCGACGTTCCGGGCCGGCCGCGGGTGATCCACACGCCGGGTCACTCGCCGGGCCACGCCGTCTTCCACTTCGCCGAGCAGGGCGCCCTGATCGCCGGCGACGCGCTCTGCACGTGGAACCCGCTCACCGGCCGCCCGGGGCCGCAGATCATGCCGGGAGCGTTCTCGTTCTCGAACGACCAGGCGATGGCCTCGCTGGAGCGGATCGAGGGGATCGAGGCGGGTGCGCTGCTGGTGGGCCATGGCGATCCGTGGACCGCGGGGGTGGGCGCGGCGGTGGCGCGGGCGCGTGAAGCCGGGCCGTCGTAGAGGGACGAACTTCGGGCTTGTAGGGAGGCGGGATCGAGGCCTGCGCGGCTCGGGTGGTCACTTGTCCACCTCTCAGGTGGAAAACCGACCAATCGGCCGTCCATTGTCACCTTTGTTCCCGTGGAGGGAACAAAGTCGACAATCGGCAGAGCGAGCGGCCGAAAACCCAGCCTCCCTACCCAGCCGCAGTTCCTACGGCCCGCTGATCCTCTCGAGCCACGTGCTGCGCAAACCGAGAGCGGTCCGCACCGACGCAGCCGACACCGTCCGGTCACCGCCGCTCCCGCGCACCAGCACCGTCGCGGCCCGCCCCGAAGGCGACCGCGTGGCCACCTCCAGCCCACGCAGCCGGCCCGTCACCAGCGAGCCGAGCTTGCGCTGGGCCTCCGGGCGCGTGAAGCGTGCCGTCCACGTATGGACCGGCGACAGATCGTCGTGCGGGTCCTCGACCGACCGCAGGTACGAGATCGGCGAGCCGCCGAAGCCCTCCTCGTTGGCGGCCGTGCGGCCGCCCGAGGTGGAGAAGAAGAACGTCTGCGCCACCTGGCCGCCGACCGTCACGACCTCGCCGCGCGTGGCCTGCACCGCCGCCGTGGAGGCCGCGATCTCGGCCAGCACGCCGCGGTAGACCTGTGAGCGCACGTCGGCGAACACGTCCCACGGCAGCCCGGTGGAGCGGCTGGTGAGCGCGTAGGAGCGGGCGACGACGGCCTGTGCGGCGAGCGCCTCGGCCGGCCAGCTCGCCGGCATCTCGGCGGGCACGACGCCGTAGAGGTAGTGCTCGAGCGAGACGTGGTTGACCGCGAGCACGCGGCCGCCCTCACGCGAGAGCACGATGCGACCGCGGTAGAAGCCGTTGCTCAACCCGTTCTCGGCGGCGCCGTGCAGCCGCGTGCTCGCCCCGCCGGTGACGGTGACCGGCACGCGCAGCCGAGCGCGGGTTCGGCCCGTCGTCCCGTCGATCACGGCCACGCGATCGGCGTCGAGCGCCTGGAAGCGGTAGCCGCGTTCGTCGCGCAGCGTGATCCGGCGGCCGCCGGACACCGCGCGGGTGGCGCCGCTGATCTTGGGCGCCCGCGCGGCCTTGAGCCGGACGCGCATGCGCGTGGCGGGCGCCGTGCCGAGCGCGCTCCCCGTGTAGTAGTGGCCGAGGATGAACTGGTGGTCGCGGCCCTCGCGCAGGGCGTAGCCGTAGGCCCCGTACTGGGACATGCCGACGCCGTGACCCCAGCCTCGGCCGTCGATGACGACGTCGGCGGCGGCAGCGGTGGCCGGAGCGAGCAGGAGCAGGGTGGCGGCGATCAGGAGGGCGCGCATCGTCAGTCACCAACAGCGGCGGCGGGCCGGGGTTGCGGTGTCATCAGCGCGAGCGCCACCGGGACGCCTGCCTCGGGGCGCACCGTCGCGATCCGCCGCCCGGGCTGCACGGCGGCCCTCACGTCGCCCAGCAGCGGCCCCAGCTCGCGCGCGCAGGCGTCGAGGTCGGCGACCACGACGACGAGCCCCCAGAGCGCCGGACGCTCGCCCCCGCCGACGACCTCGAGCACGAGCGGGCCGAGCCGGTGGAAGGCCATCGGGGTGCCCGGGCGCGGCTCGGCACGGCGCCGCAGCGGCGCTCCTGCGCCCTCCAATGCGCCGCTCGTGCGGTCGAGATCGTCCGTGAAGGCGACGACATGGTCGATGGCGAGCGCGCCGTTGGGATGCTCGAAGCGCTCACACTCCGGCGCCGTCGTCGCCGTGATCGCCAGGCCGTCCGGCCGCTCCTCGGCCAGCCCGAAGGCCTCCACCCGCAGCTCGTCGCCGCCCGTGGCGAGCCGCAGCCCGCCGACGCATGCGCTGCCATCCTCTTGCACGGCGAAGCCGAGGCGGACCCATGCCGCCGGCTCGCCGCCCGCCGCGATCGTCCGCGCCTGCGCCGCCATCGCGGGCATCATCCACCCTGAGACCGATCAGCACTCCGACTCCCACGCCCGAGCAGGCGGCCTCGCCGCCCCCGTCCGTGCCCGATACGCCGCCAGACGGCAGGCGGCGGGTCGGCTCGCGCCTGTCCTGGCTCGGCCTGGTCGTCTCGCTGCTGGCCCTGGCCGGCGTCGTCTGGTGGGCGTCCAAGCAGGAGCCGCCCGACCTGCCCTCCAGCGGGTCCGAGCTGGCCGCCCTGGTCGGGGCGATCGCGCTCTACGCGCTGGCCACCCTCGTGCGCTCGGAGCGCTGGCAGCGGCTGCTGGTCGACGAGGGCGCCGAGCCTGCGCGCGTCGACACCTACGCGCTCACCTGCGTGGGCTACATGGGCAACAACGTGCTGCCCGCGCGCGCCGGTGACGCGATCCGCGCGGTGCTGATGGCGCCCCGCGCCGGCACCTCGATCCGCACCGTGATCGGCACGCTGCTCGCCGAGCGGCTGCTCGACATCGCCGTGCTGGTCGCGATCTTCGTGATCGTCGGCTACGGGCTGCTGGGCGAGGTCGGCGCCGACAGCGTCGAGATCATCCTGCTGGTGCTCGCCGGCCTCGCCATCGCCGGCGTGGCCGCGTACTTCGCGATCCGCCGCAACGACCGGATGAGGACGTTCCTGGCCCCCATCGTCTCGGCCACGCTGGGCCTGCGGCGCGCGCACCACGGGCTCCTGCTGCTCGGCCTCACGGTGCTGATCTGGGCGATCGAGGCCGGCGTGTGGATGTCGGCGGCGGCGGCCGTCGGCTTCGGCATGGACCCGATCGAGGGCCTCTACATCGTCGCGCTCGCCTCGGTCTTCTCGCTCGTGCCGTCCGGGCCGGCCTACGCGGGCACCCAGGACGCGGCGGCGATCCTCGGCATCAAGGCGCTCGGCGGCACCGGCGCCCAGGCCGTCGCCTACATCGTGATGCTGCGCTTCATCATCGTCGTCCCGATCACGATCGTCGGGCTCGTGCTGCTCGCCGCCCGCTACGGCGGGCTCGGACGCCTGCGGATGGCGCGGCTCTGATGGAAGGCACGGCGCGTCGCCCACGCGGCGAGCTGATCGCCTACGGCTTGCTCGTCCTCGTGGCACTGGGGCTGCGCCTCTACGACCTCGGCGACCGGCCCTTCCACCACGACGAGAGCCAGGACGCCTACTTCTCGTGGACCTTCCTCGAGAACGGCGGCTACGAGTACAACCCGCTGCTCCACGGGCCCCTGCGCTTCTACCTGACGGCGGCCATCTTCAAGGTCCTCGGCGACAGCGACTTCACGGCCCGGCTCGCCCCCGTGCTGATGGGCCTGCTGATGGTGCCCCTCCCCTACCTGCTGCGCGCCCAGCTCGGCCGCGTCGGCGCGTTCGCGGCCGCGGTCATGCTCGCCTTCGGCCCCTCGTACCTGTACTTCTCGCGCTTCGCGCGCGAGGACATCTACTTCGCGGCCGTCACCTTCGCGCTCGTCGTCGTCGCCTTCCGCTTCCTCGACCGGCCGAAGCGCCACCAGCCCGCGCTGATCGGCGCCCTGCTGGCGGCCAGCTTCGCCATCAAAGAGACCACGTTCATCACCGGCTTCGTGGCCTTCACGTTCTTCGTGCTCGTGCTTGCTTCGCCGTGGCGCCGAAAGCTGATCGACCCGATCCGCGCCGTCGGCCTCGAGGCGTGGGGCTGGGCGCTCGCCGCCTTCCTCGGCGTCTACACGCTGCTCTTCACGACCTTCCTCACCAACCCCGACGGCGTCCGCGGCCTCTACACGGGGCTCGACTACTGGCTCGGGCAGCACGAGGTCGGCCGCGGCGGCGAGGCGTGGAGCTTCTACCTCGTCGTGCTGTTCGGCGTGGAGTGGCCGGCGCTGCTGCTCGGGGCGGTCGGCGCCGTGTACTCGCTGTGGCGCCCGACGCTGCTGCGCCTGTTCCTGATCTGGGGCTTCGTGCTGTCCCTGATCATCTACTCGTGGGCGGGTGAGAAGTTCGCCTGGCTGGTACTGCACCCGCTGCTGCCGCTGCTCCTGCTCGCGGGCATCGGTGTGCAGGTGATCTGGAACGCGCGCCGGCACTGGTACGGCCGGCTCAGCGCGATCGTCGTGGTGGCGTGCTTCGCGTACTCCTTCTACGCCTCGTACCTCGTCAACGCCGTCCACCGCGCCGACCCGCGTGAGCTGCTGGTCTCGACGCAGTCCTCCGAGGACGTCAAGCGCGTCGCCGACCAGGTCGTCGCGCGCGCGGAGCGGGACCCGGACACCAAGATCACCGTCGACTCCTCCGAGGGCGCGACGTTCCCCTGGGCGTGGTACTTCCGCGATCTGCCGGTCGGATATGTGGAGCTCGGCGCCGGCAGCGAGGCGCCGGCTCCCGACGACGACGACGTGCTCATCCTCACGCAGGCCGCCAACGACCGGCTCGCCCCGCAGCTCCAGGGCTACGAGGCGCGCCAGTTCCCGTTCCGCGTCTGGTGGGTGCGCGACTACGACGCGATGTCGCCGCGCGCGTGGTGGCGCTGGTTCACGAAGCGCGAGCCGTGGAACCCGACGGGCGGCATGCCCGAGTGGCTCCACGAGCGCGCTAACTGAGCCGCCAGATCGTCGTGCCCTCCTGCTCGAAGACTCGCTCGCCGAGCGAGTCCCACTTCTCGAGCCCGGCGTCGCCGTACGTGGTCCGCTCGATCGGGCCGTGGACGACGTAGCCGACGCCGTAGCGGGCGATCAGCTCTCGCGCCTGTGCGAGGTCGTCGGTCGTGTAGAGGGTGCGGACGTCCTCCTCGCGGCCGCCGGGCTCGTGGTCCCACTGCAGCTCGTGCCCGGCCCAGCCGAGCACCGTCGGGCGGCCGGTGAAGGTCGAGATGCGGGCGTGGCCGAACGCCGAGTAGTCCTCCCCCACCGCCTCGAGCACCACCGCCTCGCCGTCCGTGTTCTCGCGCAGCCAGTCGATGGCGGCCGGATCGCCCGGGGCGGTCGGGCGCAGCCAGGCCAGGCCGTCGAGCGAGGGTGAGCGCGAGAAGCCGCCCTTGCGCGCGTACGTCCCCGCGTAGGGGTAGACGAGCCCGAGCAGCAGCAGCATCGCCGCGGCGGCCGCCCACACCGGCCACGCGCGCCGCGGCAGGTGCGCGCCCGCCCACGGCAGCGCGCAGGCGGCCGCCAGCGCCAGCAGCAGCCAGGCGTGGTAGCCGAGCTTGAAGACGGTGTTCATGCGGAACAGGTCGCTGCCGTCGAACGCGTCGCGCACGTAGACCAGCTCGGGCGCGATCACGCAGGCGAGGCCGCCGCTCACGAGCAGCCACAGGAAGCGCTCGGGGGCGGCGAGGGTGCGCGAGAGCGCGGCCCCGATGGCCACGGCGAGCAGCGCCGCCAGGACGGCGACGCCCGCGAGGTCGGCGGCGGCCAGCAGCGAGCCGGCGAAGATCAGGGCGACCACGCTCCAGATCAGCGTGCGCGCAGGTCGCCGCGCGGCCAGCACGCGGGCCACGAAGACGGCGACCAGCAGTCCCGCGAAGATGCCGTACAGCAGGGCGAGGTCGCCCATGAAGCGCCCGAACGGCGCTCGCTCCTCGACCAGCTGCGATCCCGCTCGCGGCCGGATCGAAGTTGAGCCAGAACGGCAGCACGAGGACCACGCTGGCCAGCAGCACGAGCACGAGCCAGCTGACTGCGTAGCCGCGCCGGCCGGCGCTCCTGGGGTCGCGCAGCCACATCACGACGGCGCCCACGAGCATCCCCGCGGCGATCGGATACGACCACGAGTTGACCGCGTAGAGGACGCCGACCGCAAGCCCGGCGGCCAGCGCCTCGGCCACGCCGCGCAGCACCGCGTCGCCGCGCGGCCCGGCGATCGCGACCTGAAGCGCGAAGGCGAGCGCGACGACGGTGAACGGCAGCGCGAGCACGTGCGCGTGCAGGTCGCCGAGCAGGAACGAGAACCACGGGAACTCGTTGATCGTCCCCTCGATCACGCGCGACGGCGCGAACCAGTCGTAGTCGCCCGGCGGGTCGGCCGCGTCCAGCCACTCCCGCGCGCCCGCCAGGTTGCCGAGCACGATGCACACCACCACCGCGGTCACGCCGACCAGCACCGGGCCGCCGCGCACCCCGGTCAGCCGCGGCCGCGCGGCCGCCCACAGCGTGCCGGCGAACGTGAACACCGCGGTCGCGGAGAGCGCCGCGAGGAGCGCGAAGGCGAGGTTGTAGCCCTCGTCGGGGGCCGTGCCGACGACCTTGATGACGATCGCCATCGCGAGGTGGCCGAGGTAGTAGTAGTTGAGCTCCTCGCCGGCCATCCACGGGTCGTGGGGCGGGAACGAGGTGGACGCGTTCGCGGCGTTCACGAACGCCATGTCCATCGGCTTCTCGGTCCCCCACACGTCCGGCGAGTAGGCGACCAGCAGGACCATCGCCGCGAAGGCGACGGCGAACACGACCTCGGAGCCCAGCCAGAGCCGGATCCGGGCCGGATCCTCCGCGGGTAGGGCGCGCGCGCCGATCCACTCCGCGCGGCGGCGCGCGAACCATCCTTCGCCCGGCCGGTTCATGGCGCTCGCGAGCGTGCGCTGGCGTGCGGCCGCCAGCCCGCCGGCGACCGCGACCACTGCTACGACGCCGAGCACGGTGCCGGTGCCGTAGGGCGCGGGCGTGACCGAGGCCGCCATCCACACCATCCAGGTCACGAGCAGCACGCCGAGCGGCTTCGAGAAGCCGAGGCCCGCCCCGGGCAACCTGCCGAACGCGAGAGCGGCCAGCGGGAGGGCCGCCAGGCCGATGACCTCGACCAGCAGGAAGAACCCGAGCGCGTCGAGCATCTGGGCCGGAGGCTAAAGGGCGGAGCGGCCGGTTCCGTAGGCTGCACCGGATGAGCACCTACGACCGCGTCGCCGACCTGCCCCTCACGATCGACGGCTACGCGCTCGAAGGGCTCGCGAAGAAGGTGTCGAGCGGCTTCGAGCGCTTCACCACGGTGATCCGGCTGCAGGGCGGCGGCGATGAGGGCGTCGGCGAGGACGTCACCTACGAGGGGGCGCTCCAGCTCGCACAGCAGGAGCACGGCCCGCAGCTGCCGCTGGCCGGCGAGTGGACGTTCGACAGCTTCTCCGAGCACCTGGACGCGCTCGACCTCTTCCCCGCGGGCGCGCCGGACCGCGAGGTGTACCGCCTCTACCGCCGCTGGGCGTTCGAGAGCGCCGCGCTCGACCTCGCCCTGCGCCAGGCCGGGAGCTCGCTCGCCGAGGCGCTCGACCGCGAGCTCGCGCCGGTGACGTTCGTCGTCTCCTCACGCATGGGCGACCCGCCGACGATCACCCCGGTCACCAGCCGCCTCGCCCGCTACCCGGACCTGCGCTTCAAGCTCGACGCGACGCCCGACTGGGATGACGCGCTGATCGAGGAGCTGATCGGGACCGGCGCCGTCGACTCGATCGACTTCAAGGGCGCCTACAAGGGCACCCCGGTCGACGTCGAGACCGACACCGCCTTCTATCGCCGGATCGCGGAGGCGTTTCCCGACGCCTGGCTCGAGGACCCGGATCTCGAGACCCCGGAGGCGCGCGAGGCGCTGCGTCCGTTCGAGGACCGCATCACCTGGGACGCGCCGATCCACTCGACCGACGACATCCTCGCCATGCCGGTGCTGCCGCGCACGGTGAACCTGAAGCCGTCGCGGTTCGGCAGCGTGAAGGCGCTGTTCGAGGGCTACGACTTCTGCGAGGAGCGGGGCATGGGCGCGTACGGCGGCGGCCAGTTCGAGCTCGGACCGGGGCGCGGGCAGATCCAGTACCTGGCGGCGCTCTTCCACGCCGACGCGCCGAACGACATCGCGCCGTCCGGGTATGACCCGATCGAGCCCGAGCCCGGCCTGCCCGCCAGCCCGCTCACACCCGATCCCGAGCCCACCGGATTTCGCCGGCGGTCGTAGACTCCAGGACCAGCCATGCCGCCCAAGCAGCGTCAGATCAAGATGGAGCAGAAGGGCGCCCTCGCCGCCATGCAGCGGCTCGAAGGGCGCAGCGACGAGGAGCTCGAGGCCGAGACCCGCTTCCGCGCGGCCGCGCAGGCGATCCTCGGCGCCCGCGCCGCCGAGCGGATGGACGCCAAGCGCTCGCGCGAGCACTTCCGCGCCGCGATCGCCGCCGCCCGCCCGCAGGAGCGCCTGCAGCTGCGCCGCATGGCCGAGGCCTCGCTGGCGCTCGCCGAGCGCCGCGCGGGAGACCTGAAGGTCGCCGCCGAGAAGCTCGGCCAGACCCCGCCCTCGAACCGCCAGCTCTTCATGCTCCAGCTCATGGGGCTGATCGCCCCGCCGCCCGGCTCGAGCATCATCCGCCGGGCCGGCGGCATCCTGCTCGTGATCGCCGTCGTCGTCCTGCTGCTCGCGGTCGGCTGGGGCATCGTCCAGCTCGTCGCGCTGCCGTTCGGCGGCATCGGCACCGGCGTCTCGTTCTTCTGGGGCTTCCTGCTCGTGGCCGTCGTGCTCGGCGTGATGGCGTTCATCGGCAGACGCCGCCAGAAGCGCGCCCGCGCGCGCGCCGCGGAGCAGCGCGCGGACATGCTCAGCGGACGCCGGCGCTGATCAGACACCTCACGTTCCGCGGCCATGCCCCGTTCCACGAAGGTGATCCTTCCCCCCTTCTGGGTGCTCGTCGAGCGCCACGGCGACGAGCTGCTCGCGCACGCCCGCCGCATGGCCGGCGACCAGCACGCCGAGGACGTCCTGCAGGACGCGCTGCTGCGCGCGCTGCGGGCCTATCCCCGGCTGCGGCACGCCCAGCACCTGCGCGCGTGGCTGTACCGGGTCACCACCACGGCCGCGATCGACCTGCACCGCTCGCGCCGGCGCGAGCTGCCGACCGACGACGTCCCGGCCGTCCCTACCCACGACACCTACGACGAGGGCGCCTTCGAGGCGCTGATCGCGCCGCTGTCCGATAGCGCGCAGTCCGCCCTGCGGCTGCGCTTCGTCGACGACCTCGACTACGAGGGCATCGCCGCGCGGCTCGGCATCTCCGCCGACGCCGCCCGCCAGCGCGTGTCCACCGCCGTCCGCACACTGCGAGAGAGAGCCGCCGCATGACCCCGCTCCCCGACACCCTGCTCGAGTCCGTCGCCGCCGCCGCCGTCCGCGAAGGCCTCGCCGACGCCGTCTTCACCCGCCTGCGCACGCCGATCGGCAAGCTGCTCGTCGTCCAGGGCTCAGCCGGCGTGGTGCGCGTGGGCTTCGAGGAGGAGCCCGAGGACGGCGTGCTGGCCGAGGTCGCCGGCGCTGCTCGGCCCGCGGATCGTGGGCTCCGATCGCGAGCTGTCCTCGACCCGCGAGACTTTGGAGGCCTACTTCGAGGGCGAGGGCGACCCGCACTCGCTCCCGGTCGATCTGTCTCTGGTGGCCGCGCCGTTCCGGCACATCGTGCTGGAGACGCTGCACGACACGGTGGCGCGAGGCCAGGTCGTCACGTACGGCGCGCTGGCGCAGCGGGCGGGCAATGCGCGCGCGCATCGGGCCGCTGCCACCGCCTGCGCGCGCAACCCGATCCCGATCGTGGTGCCGTGCCATCGGGTGGTGCCGGCCGGCGGCGGGATCGGGCGGTATGGCGGCGGGGCGGCGCGCAAGCGCGCGCTGCTCGAGCTCGAGGGCTCGCTGTAGCGCGAACTTCGGCTGGGTGGGGAAGCGAGGGAGTCGGCCGAGCGGGTTGTCTCCAAACGGATGGCGCGTTGACCGGACATATGCCGGGAAAGGCGCCAGGGACCGCCGACGTGGCCGATCTCCTCGTCGCCCTACCCAGCCGAAGTTCGTCCCTAGGCAAACCCCCGATGCGGCACTGGCGGCGCGCCAGAAGGATGCGCGGCATGCCTCTGAGACTTCTCCTGGCCGTCGTGGCGATCCTGCTGATCCCGGCCGCGACGGCCTCCGCCGACTCGATCGTCTTCGTCAAGGACTCCAACGTCTGGGTCGCCTCGCCCGACGGCTCCAACCAGCGCCAGCTCACGCGCGACGGGACGAGCGACCATCCGTATCGCTCGCCGTCGCAGGCCGACGACGGGACCGTCGCCGCCTCGTACCTCGACAGCATCCGTCTGATCCGGCGCGACGGCACCCGACTCCGCGAGCTCGACCCGCCGCCGCTCACGAACTCGGTCAGCCACGCGATGGACGGCACGCCGGTCGACGTCGCGCTCTCGCCGGACGCCAAGACGATCGCGTACACGTTCGTGAGCGCCTCGTGCCCGGTCGGCGCCTCGTGCGGCGCGCGCGCCGCCACCGGCTACATCACCGCCGCCGGCCAGGCGCTGCCCGGCAACCTCTACCTCAGCAACCCGAGTTGGGTGGGCAACGCACGCACGCTGGTGTTCGGCGGCTACCTGCACCAGGTCAACACGCACGACCTGGGCGCCGCCGAGGACGTCCACTGGTTCGACGACTACGAGATCGTCGGCCAGCCCGACGCGACCGACCTCGGCGACGGCGAGCTCAGCACCCAGGGAGACAAGCTCGCGCTGGTGCGCAGCTACGGCAGCGACACCCACATCACGTGGTACACGACGAACGGCTCGGCGCTGCCGACGCCGCAGTGCGCGACCGGCAAGCTCGAGGGCCTCTACGGCCCGACGTGGGCGCCCGACGGCCAGTCGCTGGCCTGGGGCGAGCCGGACGGCGTCTGGGTGAAGCCGAGCGCGCTCGACTGCACGGTGCAGCCGTCGCTCGTGATCCCCGGCGCCACGGAGCCCGATTGGGGTCCTGCGAACCCCGGCGCGGCCGCCAAGCCGAAGCTGAGCGCGAAGGCGTCGCGCAAGCGCGTCACCGTCTCGGTGCCGTGCGCCACCGCCTGCATCGTCCAGGCCAAGCTCGTCAAGCGCGGCAAGACGATCGCGAAGAAGCGCACCACGCTGAAGGCGGCGGGCACGGCCAAGCTGAGCCTGAAGCCCAAGCGCCTGAAGCGCGGTCAGAAGGTCACCGTGCGGGCGACCGTCACGCTCGCCGACGGCACCGCCACGACCCTCCAGAAGAGGATCAGCCCTCGGTGACCTTGACCGACGAGATCACGACCGGCTCGAGCGGCTTCTCGGTCGCCGGGTCGGTCTCGGCCACGCCGATCTTGTCGACCACGTCCTGGCCGGAGGTGACCTTGCCGAGGAGCGCGTAGTCGGGCGGCAGCCCGGCGTCCTCGGCGGTCACCACGAAGAACTGGCTGCCCGACGTGCCGGCCGCCTCGGCGCCGGTCTTGGCCATCGCCACGATGCCCTTCTCGTAGAGGAGATCCTGCGGCGGCGCCTCGACCACGGAGTAGCCGGGGCCGCCGGTGCCGTCGCCCTTGGGGTCTCCGCCCTGGATCACGAAGCCGGACACGATGCGGTGGAAGGTCGTGCCGTCGAAGAAGCCCTGGTCAGCGAGCGACTTGAACGAGCCGCCGGTCTTCGGGGTGCGCTTGGCGTCCAGCGTGATCTCGAAGTCGCCGCAGTTGGTCGACACGGTGGCGACGTAGGTCTTCGCCGGGTCGAGCTGCTCCTTCGGCTTCTTGAGCTTCCCCTCCCCCTTCGGCTCGGGCTCCTCGGCCGCCTCGCAGCCGGCCGGCGCGGCTTCCTCGGTCGGGGCCGGGGTCGCCGCCGTCTCGCCGCCGGGTCGTCGTCCTCGCCGCAGGCGGCGACCAGCAGCGTGAGGGCGAGGAGCAGCGCAATGACCCGGAGCATGGGCGGCGATGATAGACACGCACCGTGACCGTCACGCCGCGGATTCGCCGCTATGACCACGTCCTGCTCGACCTCGACGGCTGCCTGTGGGTGGGCGACGACGCCTGCGAGGGCGCCGTGGAGGCGGTCCAGGCGCTGCGCGAGGGGGGCGCCAAGATCCTGTTCCTCACCAACGACGTCCGTCACGCACCCGAGGAGTTCGTGCGCAAGCTGTGGCGCCTCGGCTTCCAGGCCTCGCTCGCAGAGGTCGTGACCGTCGGCGCCGCACTGCAGTTCCAGCTCGCCTCGCGCGACCGCGCCTCGGCCTACGTGGTCGGCTCTCAGGCGCTCGTCGACCACGTGGCGGAGGCCGGGCTGCGGATCCTCAACCGCACGCCGTTCGCCACCCGCGCCGACGTCGTGGTGGTCGGCGCGCACGACGAGTTCGTCTACGACGAGCTCCGGATCGCCTCGCAGGCGGTCAGCCGCGGCGCCGAGCTGGTCGGCGCCACCCGCGACGCCACCTTCCCGATGCCCGACGGCCCGTGGCCCGGCACCGGCGCGATCCTGGCCGCGATCGAGAACGCCGCCGGCCGCAAGGCCGACCTGGTGGTCGGCAAGCCGGAGCCGGCGATGTACGAGGCGGCGCGCGACCGGCTCGGGCCGGGACGGATGCTCGCCGTCGGCGACCTGCTCGACGTCGACGTGGCCGGCGCCCGCCGTGCCGGGCTGGATTCGGCTCTTGTGCTCACCGGCGGCACGACGCGGCAGCAGGCCGACGCGGCCGACCCGAAGCCCACGCACGTCGCCGACTCGTTGGCGGCGCTGGTCCTGGGAACGTCAACTGCGGCTGGGTAGGGAAGCGAGGGAGTCGGCCGAGCGGGTTGTCTCCAAACGGATGGCGCGTTGACCGGACATATGCCGGGAAAGGCGCCAGGGACCGCCGACGTGGCCGATCTCCTCGTCGCCCTACCCAGCCGCAGTTGACGTTCGCCCGCGCCACAACACGGCCTCGTCTAGCCTCACCCGCCGCATGGATCGCCCCGTCCGCCTGATCGTCAACCCCTCCGCGGGCGCCGGCCGCGCCGCAAAGCTGCTGCCCGACGTCGAGGCGGCGCTGCGCTCGCACGGCATCGTCTTCCGCGTCGACCGCACGACCTCGATCGAGCACGCGCGGGAGCTGGCGCGCGCCGCCCGCGACAACGGCGAGATCGCGGCCGCGATGGGCGGCGACGGGCTGGCCGGCGCGGTGGCGGGCGAGCTGTGCGGGAGCGACTGCGTGATGGCGGTGGTCCCGGGCGGGCGCGGCAACGACCTGGCGCGCAAGCTCGGCATCGGGCACGACCCGGTCGCGGCCGTCGAGCTGCTGGCCGCCGGCCGCGAGCGGCGGATCGACGTGGCCGAGGCAGGCGGGCGCGTCTACGTCGGCATCCTCAGCGCCGGCTTCGACTCCGACGTGAACGAGATCGCGAACGGCACGCGCCTCAAGCTCGGCACGCTCGTCTATCTCTACGGCGCCCTCCGCGCGCTCGCGCGCTGGAAGCCCGCGCGCTGGCACGTCACCGTCGACGGCACGACGCACGAGTTCGACGGGTACGCCGTGGCCGTGGCCAACTCGGGAGTCTTCGGGGGCGGGATGTGGCTGGTGCCGGACGCGAGCGTCGAGGACGGCTTGCTCGACGTGGCGTTCACGAAGCACCAGCCGAAGCTCCAGTACCTGCGCGGACTGAACCGCGTGTTCAAGGGCGCGCATGTCGGGCAGCCCGGGTTCGAGCTCATGCAGGGCCGCGAGATCACCTTCCACGCCGACCGGCCGTTCGCCGCCTACGCCGACGGCGACCCGATCGCCGACCTGCCCGCCACCGTGCGCGTCAGGCCCGGCGCCCTGCGGGTGATCGCTCCGTGAGGCTGCAGGCGGGGCTGCTCGCCGCCCGAGCGACGGGCGCGGTCACGCGCCTGGCCGGCCGCGGCGGGACCTCGCTGCCCGGCAAGGTGCTGATGCGCGCCGAGCCGCACGCCATCGCGCGCCTCGCCGCCCGCCTCCCAGACGGCAGCGTCGTCGTCTCCGCCACCAACGGCAAGACGACGACGGCGGCGATGATCGCCGCCATCCTCGGTCGCACGGGGACGAAGCTCGTCCACAACCGCGCGGGGGCGAACATGGCCGGCGGCGTCGCCACCGCGCTGGCGGCAGGGCGCGGCGACATGGGGCTGTTCGAGGTCGACGAGTTCTGGCTGGGCCCGGTGGCCGCCGAGCTCGAGCCGCGCGCCGTGCTGCTCTCCAACCTGTTCCGCGACCAGCTCGACCGCTACGGCGAGCTGGAGATCATCGCCGACCGCTGGGCGGCGATCGTGGCGGGCCTGCCGCCGAGCACCGCCCTGGTCCTCAACGCCGACGACCCGCTCGTCGCCGACCTCGGCCGTGAGCGCGAGGCGCTCTACTTCGGCGTCCAGGACGACGCGCTCGCCCTGCCGGAGCTCCAGCACGCGTCCGACTCCAAGCACTGCCGCCGCTGCGGCCACGCCTACGAGTACGAGGCGGCCTACCTCGCCCACCTCGGCCGCTACGCGTGCCCCAACTGCGGCGCGCGCCGGCCCGACCCGCAGGTGCGCGCCTCGGCGGTCGAGCTGCGCGGGATCCGCTCGGCGGCCTTCACGCTCACCGCGCCCGAGGGCGAGCGGCGGATCGAGCTGCCGCTGCCCGGCCTCTACAACGTCTACAACGCGCTCGGCGCGGCCGCCCTGTGCCTGCGGCTCGGCGTCCCGCTCGACGACGTCGCCGCCGGCCTCGCCGCCGTCGCGCCCGCCTTCGGCCGCGCCGAGACCGTCCAGCTCGGCGAGCGCCCGATGTCGATCCTGCTCGTCAAGAACCCGGCCGGCGCCAACGAGGTCCTGCGCACGCTCGCGCTCGAGGGCGCCGAGCTCGACCTCTTCGGCGTGCTCAACGACCGCACCGCCGACGGGCGCGACGTCTCGTGGGTGTGGGACGCCGACTGGGAGATCGTCGCCCCGCACGTGCGCCGTCTCACGTGCTCGGGCACGCGCGCCGCCGAGCTGGCGCTGCGGCTCAAGTACGCGGGCGTCGACCCAGCGCGGCTGGAGGTCGTCGACGACCTCGAGCGCGGCCTCGACCGCGCGCTCGCGGACGGCGACGGCCCGCTCTACGCGCTGCCCACCTACACGGCGCTGCTCGAGCTCAAGGACGTGCTCAGCCGCCGCGGCCACGAGGAGTACTGGCGGTGAACGCCAAGGTCATGTGGCACGACGTGGAGTGCGGCGGCTACGTCGCCGACCTGCCCCTGTGGCGCCGGCTCGCGCGCGAGGCCGGCGGGCCCGTGCTCGACGTCGGCGCCGGCACCGGGCGCGTCGCGCTCGACCTCGCGCGCGCCGGCCACGAGGTCACCGCGCTCGACATCGACCCCGAGCTGCTGGCCGAGCTCGAAGCGCGGGCCGACGGCCTGCCGGTGCGGACGATGGTCGCCGACGCCGGCGGCTTCGACGCCGGCACCTTCGCCCTGGTGGCGGTGCCCATGCAGACGATCCAGCTGCTCCCCGACCGGCGGGGCTTCTTCGCCTCCGCGCGGCGCGCCGTCGCCCCCGGCGGACTCGTCGCGCTCGCGATCACCGAGCGCCTGGAGCCCTTCGAGCGGGAGATCGAGCTGCCGCAGCCCGACACCGGCGAGGCCGACGGCTGGCGCTACCTGTCCCAGCCGACCGCCGTGCGCGAGACCGACGACGGAATGCGGATCGAGCGGCTCCGCCACACGATCGGCCCGGCCGGCGAGCGCGCGACCGAGGCCAACACGATCGTGCTGGCGCGGGTGACCGCCGAGGGCCTCGTCGACGAGGGCGAGGCGGCCGGCCTGCGCCGTCACGCGACGCTGCAGATCGCGCCCACGCGCGAGCACGTCGGCTCCGAGGTGGTGCTGCTGCGTGGCTGAGCGGACCCTGCGCGTCGGCGCGCTCTACCCCGACCTGCTCAACATCTACGCCGACCGCGGCAACCTGTTGCTGCTCGAGCGGCGATGCGCCTGGCGCGGCATCGGCTTCGAGCTGCGCGGCATCGGGCTCGGCCAGCCGCTCGACCCCGACGCCCACGACCTGCTCTACATCGGCGGCGGCCAGGACCGCGACCAGGCGCTGTGCGCGCGCGACATGGTCGAGACCAAGCGCGACGCGCTGCACGCCGCCGCCGCGCGCGGCGCCGTGGTCTTTGCGGTCTGCGGCGGCTATCAGCTGCTCGGCCACGGCTACGCGATGGAGGGCGAGCGGCTGCCCGGCGTCGGCCTCGTCGACCTCGAGACCGTCCGCGAGGAGGGCCCGCGGCTGATCGGCAACGTCGCCATCGAGCTGGAAGACGGGCAGGTGCTCGCGGGCTTCGAGAACCACGGCGGCCGCACCCGCCTCGGCCCCGGCGCCGAGCCGCTCGGCCGCGTGCTCAAGGGCCACGGCAACGACGGCCGCTCCGGCTACGAGGGCGTGCGCGGAGGCCCGCACGGCAACGTCATCGGGACCTATCTCCACGGTCCGCTGCTCCCCAAGAACGCCCACTTCGCGGACTGGCTGACCGCTGCCGCGCTGGGCATCGAGCCGGCGCCGCTCGACGACGCCCTCGAGAACGCCGCCCACGCCGCCGCCCGCCGGGCCGCCGGAATCTGATCGGTAGCATCAGGGCGGCCTTTCCCCAGGGGCTTCCTCGTGACCATTCCCAACACTGCCCAGACAGAGGGGCCGTCGGCCTCCCATCAGGCGGCCTCGCTGGAGTTCCGGGGGGCCACGAAGCGCTATCCGGGCAGCGAACGGCCGGCGGTCGACCACCTCACGCTCGAGGTCGGCGCGGGCGAGATCTGCGTGCTGGTCGGCCCGTCCGGCTGCGGCAAGACGACCGCCATGCGGATGGTCAACCGCATGATCGAGATCACCGAGGGCGACATCCTGGTCGGCGGCCGCAGCGTGCGCGAGACCGACGAGAACGAGCTGCGGCGCCACGTCGGCTACGTCATCCAGCAGGTCGGCCTCTTCCCGCACCGCACGATCGCCGAGAACATCGCCACCGTCCCGAAGCTGCTGGGCTGGGACAAGCGCCGCACCAACGAGCGGGTGCACGAGCTGCTCGACCTGATCGGGCTCGAGCAGGAGCTCGGCCGCCGCTACCCCGCGCAGCTGTCCGGCGGCCAGCGCCAGCGCGTGGGCGTGGCCCGCGCGCTCGCCGCCGACCCGCCCGTGATGCTGATGGACGAGCCGTTCGGCGCCATCGACCCGATCAACCGCGACCGGCTGCAGAACGAGTTCCTGCGCCTGCAGGCCGAGCTGCGCAAGACCGTCGTCTTCGTCACCCACGACATCGACGAGGCGATCAAGATGGGCGACCGCGTCGCGGTCATGCAGGAGGGCGGCCACCTGGCCCAGTACTCCACGCCGGCCGAGCTGCTCATGCACCCGGCCAACGCGTTCGTCGAGGACTTCGTGGGCGGCGACCGCGCGCTCAAGGCGCTGGCGCTGCGACGCGTGAGCGACATCGAGCTGCTGCCCGCCCGCGACGGCGTCACGGGCCCTGAGATCGCGCCCGGGGCGCTGCTGCGCGACGCGCTGAGCACGCTGATCGCGCACGAGGCCCACGACGCGCCGGTGGTCGAGGACGGCCACGTCCTCGGCGTGATCTCGGTCGCGCTGATCTCGCGCGCGATCGCGGAGGGCGAATGATCGAGCTGTTCGCCCAGCTCCAGCGGCGTGACCGCAGCGGCGCCGACTGCGTCGCCGACAACGGGATCTGCCCGGACTGGATCGCCGACAACTTCGACCGCTACGTGCCGCCGTTCTGGCAGCACGTGTACCTCACCCTGATCTCGGTCGCGATCGGCTTCGCGATCGCCTTCGCGCTCGCGCTGCTCGCCCATCGCCGGCGCTGGCTGGTGGGACCCATCACGCAGGCGACCGGGATCCTCTACACGCTGCCGAGCGTCGCGGTGTTCTTCCTGCTGCTCCCGATCACCGGCCGCGGCAACACGACGGCGATCATCGCGCTCGTCGCGTACACGCTGCTGATCCTCTTCCGCAACGTCATCGCCGGGCTCGACAACGTCCCGGCCGAGGCGCGTGACGCCGGCCGCGGGATGGGACTGACACCGCAGCAGCTCCTGTGGCGGGTCGAGATGCCGCTCGCCCTGCCGGAGATCATGGCCGGGCTGCGGATCGCCGCGACGACGACCGTCGGGCTGGCCTCGCTGGCCTTCCTGGCCGGCGCCGGCGGTCTCGGGGAGGCGCTGTTCGCCGACATGAACTTCCGTTCGAACGTGCTGGTGGCGGGCGGTCTGGCGGTCTTCCTGGCGGTCCTGCTCGACCTGCTGATCCTCGGCCTGCAGAAGGTGCTCACTCCCTGGACGAGGGCCGCCTGATGGGCGACTTCGGCGACGCCTTCGACTACATCTTCCATGCGCGCGAGTCGCAGGCGGGCGGGGCGCGAGTCGGTGGCAGCGAGCTGTGGCCGCTCGTGTGGACGCACCTGGAGGTGACGTTCCTGGCCATGGCGATCGCGACCGTCATCGCGCTCCCGCTCGGGCTCTGGCTGGGCCACACCGGCCGCGGCGCGTTCGCGACCATCTCGGTCTCGAACGTCGGCCGCGCCGTGCCGAGCCTGGCGCTGATCGCCTTCTTCGTCGCGTTCTTCCCGACCACGCCGGAGTTCTGGAACGTCACCGTCGCGCTCGCCCTGCTGGCGATCCCGCCGATCCTCACGAACGCCTACGTCGGCGTCCGGCAGGTGAGCCGCGAGACCGTCGACGCCGCCCGCGGCATGGGCATGTCCGGCCCGGAGGTGGTGCGCTCGGTGGAGCTCCCGCTCGCACTTCCCCTGATCTTCGGCGGCATCAAGACCTCGACCGTCAACGTCATCGCCACCGCCACCATCGCGCCGCTGGTGGGCGTGCTCACGCTCGGCGACCCGATCATCTCCGGCTCCGTTCACGGGCGGGCCGGGCAGATCGGAGCCTCGATCGTGGTCGCCGCGCTCGCCGTCGGCGCCGAGGTGGGCCTGTCGGCCGTGCAGCGCGCGGTCACGCCCAAGGGCGTGAAGCTCGAGAAGCGCGCCCCGCGAACCCTCAAGAGGAGGATCCAGACCGTCCCATGAAACCCTCACGACTGCTGCTCGCCCTGCTCCTGATCGCCCTCTCCGCGTTCGTCGTGGCCGGCTGCGGCGAGGACGAGGAGGAGCCCACCGCCACGCCCGCCTCCGAGTCCGACACCGGCGGCAAGATCCAGCGCGACGAGGCGAACGCCGAGGTCCAGCTCACCATCGGCTCGAAGAACTTCACCGAGCAGAAGGTGCTCGGCGAGATCTACGCCCAGGGCCTCGAGGCCGCCGGCTTCACCGTCAGCAAGGACCTCAACCTCGGCGACGAGAAGACCGCCCTGGCGGCGCTGAAGTCCGACGAGATCACCGCCTACCCCGAGTACACGGGCACGGCGCTGCTGTCGTTCTTCGGCAAGACCGCCGACGATCTGCCCAAGGACCCGCAGGCCGCCTACGAGGAGGCCAGGGCGGGGTTCGAGGCGGAAGGCCTGGTGGCGCTCCCGCCGACGCCGTTCACCTCCTCCAACGAGGTCGCCGTCACCCAGGCCACGGCCGACGATCTCGGGCTGAAGACGATCTCCGACCTCGACGGCAAGTCGCAGGACCTGGTCCTCTACGGCTCCCCCGAGTGCCGCCAGCGCCTCGACTGCCTGCTCGGGCTCCAGCAGGTCTACGGCCTGAAGTTCAAGAAGTTCGTGCCCGTCGCCATCGACCAGCGCCACGAGGTCCTCAGCTCGGGCCGCGCCGACATCTCGATCGTCTTCACGACCGATCCGCAGATCCAGCGCGAGAACGAGGTCCTGCTCGAGGACGACAAGGGCATGTTCCCGCCCTACAACTCGACCCTGGTCATGAAGCAGGAGACGGCCGACGCCGGCGGCGAGAACCTGACGAAGACCGTCGAGCTGATCCAGGAGCAGCTGACCGACGAGAACATGCAGGAGCTCAACGCCCGCGTCGACCTCGACAAGAAGGATCCGGCCCAGGTCGCCGGGGAGTACCTGACCGAGACGGGTTTGATCAGCGGGTCCTGACTAGTCACAGATGGGTAACCTGCGTCGCGGTACGCCGCGGCGCAGGGGCCGTGGCGGGGAATAGGGGGTATCGCCTGTGCGGCGAAGCTCAGCTGTGCTCGTCGTTTCCATCTGTGGCGCGCTGTCGGCAAGCGCGCCCGCCCTCGCTCAGGAGGGCCGTGCCGGGGACGTGATCCCGGGCAAGTACATCGTCGTGGCGGACGAGGGCCGCGACCCGGCCGCCGTCGCGCGCTGGCAGAACGCCCGCGACCGGGAAGTCCTGCCGCTGGTCAACGGCTTCGCGGCGACGCTCGACGCCGCGCAGGTCAAGGAGCTGCGCGGCAGCGCGCGAGTGGACTACGTGGAGGCGGACCGCGTCGTCACCGCGGACGTCACGCAGAACATGGACGCCAACGGCGATCCGTGGGGCCTCGATCGGATCGACCAGCGGAACCTGCCGCTGTCGCGGACCTACACGTACACCGGCACCGGAGCCGGCGTGACGGCATACGTCATCGACACCGGGATCAACTACAGCCACCCGCAGTTCGGCGGCCGCGCGAGCCTCGCCTACGACGCGCTGGGCGGGACGGGCGCCGACTGCCACGGCCACGGAACACACGTGGCCGGCACGATCGGGGGTTCGACGTACGGCGTCGCGAAGGCGGTCACGCTGAAGGCGGTCAGAGTGCTCGGCTGCACCGGTTCTGGCTCTACGTCGGGGATCATCTCGGCGCTCAACTGGATCGCGGCCAACCATCCCGCGCGATCGGTCGCCAACATGTCGCTCGGCGGCGGTCGCTCGACGGCACTCAACTCGGCGACCAACAACCTCGCGAACTCGGGCGTGTTCATCGCCGTGGCGGCCGGCAACGAGAACCAGAACGCCTGCAACGTCTCCCCGGCGTCCGCGGCCAACGCGTACACGACGGCGGCGTCGGACCGCAGCGACCGGAAGGCGTCGTTCTCGAACTACGGCTCGTGCGTCGACGGCTGGGCGCCCGGGGTGTCGATCAAGTCGGCCTGGCTCGGCACGGGCACGAACACGATCAGTGGCACGTCGATGGCGACCCCGCACGTTGCCGGGGTGGCGGCGCTCGTCAAGGGCGCCGGCGAGCAGAGCTCGACGGCGGTGACGAACTGGCTCAACGCCAACGCGACACCGAACAAGATCGTCGGCAACCCGAGCGGGACGCCGAACCGCCTGTTGTACAGGGGCACCCTCTAGGGGGAATCCCCCCGGGGGTGCAACCGGGGCGGGTGCAGGGCGCCGAGCGCGTCCTGCACCTTCTCCACATCCAGGTTGAGCCGGTCGGCGAGCTCCCGCGCGAACTCGTCGCGCAGCTCGTCCTTCTGATCGCGCAGCTTCTCGAACGCCGCCTCGAGCTGCGCCTGCGTCACGCCGAGCTCCTCGGCCAGGTTGGCGAGGCCCGGACGATGCGGCCGGAACTTGCCGAACACGGCGTGGAAGGCCTCGCGCAGCCGTTCCTCGCTCACGCCGAGCTCGTCGGCGAGGTCGCCCGGGTCACCCGGGTGCCCGCGGCGCTCCTCGATCGCGGCGCGCACCTTCTCGGTGCTCAGGCCGAGCTCCTTCGCGAGCGCGGCGGCAAGCGCCTCCGGCCGGCGGACGCGGGGCCTGGCCGGGCGCTCGGGGCGCACGTTCTCGAACGCCTGCTCGACCTTGGCCGCGTCGATGCCGAGGGCGTCGGCGAGCCGCTGGGCGGCGTCGTCCTTGCGGTCGGCGGCGATGTCCTCGAGCGCGGCGCGGAGATCGGCCTCGTCGACCCCGAGGCGGTCCGCGAGGCCGTCGAAGCCTGGTCGGTCCGGACCGAAGCCATGGCCGAAGCGCGCCTCGTCACGCGCCGTCTTGGCCGCCTCGGCCGAGCCGTCGTCGGCCTGCGCGCCGAGTGCGTAGGCGCCCGAGGCCAAGGCGACGGCGCCGGCCAGGGCGATGGCTGTCGTTCGCTTTCCCTTGGTCATGGTCACGAGGGTGGCCGGTGAACCGAAGAGGAGGCGAAGAGGTTCCTAGGAAAGTGCGACGTGCTGACGGGCGTCCGCCGGACCGGTGGGTAGGTTCGGGCGCATGGCTTTCCTCACCGCGGTCGACGATCTTCAGGTCCGTCTCCTGCGTCCCGGCGCCCAGCCACCGGCCCGCGCGCGGCCCGGCGACGCCGGCTACGACCTCTGTACCGCCGAGAGCTTCTCGCTCTGGCCCGGCGAGCGCGTGACCGTGCCGACAGGCGTCGCCGTGGCCCTGCCGCCGGGCGTCGCCGGGCTCGTCACGCCGCGCTCCGGCCTGGCCTCCGCCCACGGGATCTCGGTCGTCAACGGCCCCGGCCTGATCGACCCCAACTACCGCGGCGAGATCCGCGTCGTGCTCGTCAACCTCGGCGACTCGCGCTTCGAGGCGGCGGTCGGCGACCGCATCGCGCAGCTGCTGCTGGTGCCGTTCGTGGCCCCGGACACGTGCGTGGTGGACGAGCTGCCGCCGTCAGGCGACGACCGCGGCGAGAACGGGTTCGGCTCCTCCGGCCGCTGAGTCACAATCACGGGGTCCTCTACGAGGGATCCCCTTGATGACGCATCGCGCGTGTCTCGTCCTGCTCGCCTGCAGTCTGGCCGCGTGCGGAGGCTCGGAGCTGACGGACGAGGACCGGAAACTCTGGGCGCCGGGCCCTCCGGACCGCTCGGCTGTCCCGGTGCTGCTCTACGAGGGTGTGACCGCCGAGGTCTTCGAGCGGCACATGGCCCTGCTCGATGCGGCCGGGTACGACACGATCACGCTCGACGAGCTCGCCCGCTTCGTCAAGCGCGAGCCCGTGACGCTACCGCCCCATCCGCTGCTGCTCACGTTCGACGGCGCGCGCGACGACAACCGGGCAGCGAGCGACGCGGCCCTGAAGAGCCGGGGCTTCAACGCCGTGCTGTTCGCGAACGTCGGCGAGGTCGAGGCGGAGAACCCCGACTACCTGACGTGGGCGGAGATCAATGCGATGCAGGCCAGCGGCCGCTGGGACGTGCAGCTCCAGTCCGGCACCGGGCACCGCCTGATCCAGCACGGTCCCGGGCCTGATCAGGTCGGCCCGTTCTACGCCTACCGCGGGGCCGACGAGGTGCTCGGCGGCTGGCGCGAGCGCGTGTTCTCGGACGTCAGCGACGCCGAGCAGCAGCTCGCCCATCAGGTGCGCGGCTACCGGCCCCTCGCCTTCGCGCCGCCGTACGGCAACTATGGCCAGGCGGGCACCAACGACCCGCACATCCCGCGCGAGCTCCTTGCCCGGCTGCTGCTGAGCTTCCAGCTCGTCTTCACGCAGGACCGCAGCGGCTTCGCCTCACCGGGCGTGCGCAATCCCCTCGGCCGCTTCGAGATCACCCCTGACGTCACCGAGCAACGGCTTCACGCCTTGCTCATGGCCGGCGAGCCGTTGCCCGCCGCCGGCTCGTAGCGCGGCTCGAACGCGCGCGACTCGTCGGGGCCGGGCCGGATGATCATGACCGTCGCCTCGGGGATCTCGGTCCATACGCCGGGCAGGTCGGCGAGCGGCTCGGACACGATGATGCGGTCCTCGTCGCGCAGCCGGGCGAGCCGCGGGTTGTCGATGTGGAGCTGCTGGATCGCCGACACCTCGGCGCTGACGAACAGCGAGCGCGACTTCCGCTCGGTCGAGTAGCGGAACGCCCACACCGACTCGCCGTCGCTGACGCCGACGCTGGCCTGGATCGCGTTCTCGATCCCGTGCCGGATGGCCGTCGCCTCCACGAAGCCGATCGCGCGCTCGAGCGCTGAGACGGGGTCGCTCTCGAGCCCGTAGGTGAGCGCGAGGTGGAAGAGGACCTCGGAGTCGGTCGAGCCCTGGATGCCGGGGAACAGCTCCGGCGCGACCTCGAGCATGAGATCGCGCCGCATCTCCGCGAAGCCGTTGATCACGCCGTTGTGGACCATGATCCAGCGGCCATGGCGGAACGGGTGGCAGTTGGTCTGCTGGATCGCCGTGCCGGTCGTGGCGCGCACGTGGGCGAGGAACAGGTGCGACTCGACGTGGCCGGCGAGCTCACGCAGGTTCGCGTCGCCCCAGGCGGGCGCGACGCTGTGGTACAGCGCGGGCTCGGGCGTCGCGGTCCCGTACCAGCCGAGGCCGAAGCCGTCGCCGTTGGTCGTCTCGACGCCCATGCGCGAGTGCAGGCTCTGATCGATGAGGCCGTGCTTGGGCTTGAACAGCAGCTCCTCGATCAGCACGGGCTGCCCGGACCACGCCATCCAGCGACACATCGCGGCTCCTTTCAGCCGGTCCCATCCACCGTCCCACGTTCAGGCGGCATGCGCAAGCGAGCCGTAGGCGGCAGCGAAGCCCTCCCGCCAGCTCGCGTGGCGCGGCGTCCAGCCGAGCTCGCGCTTGGCCTTGGCGTTCGAGGCGCCGCGCGTCTCGGTCCCCATCACCACCGCGAGGTCGCCGCCGACCAGCCACGCGAGCCACCGCGGGACGTGGCGCGGCGGCCCGGCGCCGAGCGCGGCCGCGAGCACCGGCAGCCACTCGCGGACCGGGGCCGGCTCGTCGTCGACGACGTTGTAGATGCCGGGCTCGCCGTGCTCGAGCGCGAGCACGGTCGCCGCGGCGGCGTCGTCGAGGTGGATGAACGAGAACATGCCGCCGCCGTCCCCCACGATCGGGAACTGCCGCTTGCGCACGGGCTCGATCAGCCCGTCGTTGGCAGCCCCGTAGAAGGCGCCGTAGCGGAGCGCGATGCCGCCGGCGCCGGTGACGGCCTCGTCGAGATGGCGCATCGCCGCGGTGCTCTCGCGCGCGGACGGGAGCGGGTCCGGGTCGAGCGGGTCGTCCTCGGTCTTGACCGGCCCGCCGTCGCGGGTGTACCGGAGGCTGGCGAAGCTCTGCGCGACGAAACGGCGCACGCCCGCCTCGCGCGCCGCGGCGAGCAGCGCGTCCGTGCCCTCGGTCCGCAGCCGGTTGGTCTCCGCGAAGGCACGGTCCATGCGCCTGCCGAACTTGACGTCGGCCAGCGCGGTGGCCTGGTGGGCGATCGCGTCCGGCTCGGCCGCGAGGACGGCCTGGCGCACGGCGCGCGGGTCGAGCAGGTCGAGCTGGACCGGCTTCGCCCCGAGCGCGCGGACGCGGTCGGCGTTGGCGGACGTGCGGTAGGTGCCGATCACCTCGTGCCCTCGGTCGGCGAGCTGGGGTACGAGCCGGCTGCCGATGGCGCCGCTGGCGCCGGCGACGAGAATGCGCATGGGTTTCTCCTTCTCGGTCACGTGTCGTGGTTCTCGCGGGTCTGATGCAGTGACCCCCGGCGACCGGAAGATGTGACCGATGGACGAGCTGGCCCAGCGATTCGACGAGCAGCGGACCCGCCTGCGGGCCGTGGCCTACCGCATCCTCGGCTCGCTGAGCGAGGCCGACGACGCCGTCCAGGAGGCCTGGCTGCGGCTCAGCCGCTCGGATGCCGACGCCATCGAGAGCCTCGACGCCTGGCTGACCACGGTGGTCGGGCGCATCTCGCTCAACATGCTCCGCGCGCGGCGCACCCGGCGCGAGGTCCAGATGCCCGAGCCGATCCTCGACCACGCCGGCGGGATCGACCCGGAGCACGAGGCGCTGCTGGCGGACTCGGTCGGCCTGGCGCTGCTCGTCGTGCTCGAGACGCTGTCGCCGCCCGAGCGGCTCGCGTTCGTGCTGCACGACATGTTCGCGGTGCCGTTCGACGACATCGCGCCGATCGTCGAGCGCTCCCCCGAGGCGGCGCGCCAGCTCGCCAGCCGGGCGCGCCGGCGCGTCCAGGGCGAGCACACGGTGTCCGACGCCGGCGTCGAGACGCAGCGGGAGGTCATCGACGCGTTCCTGACCGCGGCCCGCGACGGCGACTTCGAGGCGCTGCTGGAGGTGCTCGACCCGGACGTCGTGCTGCGCACGGACGGTCCCGCGGCGCTGCGCGTGGTCCGCGGCGCGGAGACGGTGGCCCGGCAGGCGCGCAGCTACTCGCAGCTCGGGCTGGTCATGCGGCCCGCGCTCGTCAACGGCGCCGCCGGCGCGGTCACGCTGCTCGACGGCAAGCCGTTCTCGGTCGCGGCCGTCACGATCCGCAACCGCCGGATCGTCGCGATGGACTTCCTCGCCGACCCGGAGCTCCTCGCCCGGCTCGACCTCACGGTCCTCGACGACTCAGTGAGTCGCGAGGCCGGCCCCGAGCACGAGGAGGACGGCGCCGACGGTCCCGTTCACGGCCTGTGAGCTGCGTCGCCGCCGAAGCGTCCGGCTGAGCCGCGCTGCGAGGTGCGCGTAGGCGGTCAGCCAGGCGAAGACCATCGACCCCATCGCGACGACCATCGCGGCCGGCAGCACGGCGGAGCTGTCGGCCGCGACGAACTGCGGCACGAGCGCGGTCCAGAACAGCCCGACCTTGACGTTCAGCAGATCGCTGGTGAGGCCGCGGCGGAAGGCAGCGCCGTTCTCCGCCCCGCCGTCGGCAGCGAGGCAATCTCCGCGCGCGGCCGCGCGCAGCGCCTGGACGCCGACGAAGACGAGGTACGCCGCGCCGGCGAGCTTGAGCACCGAGAACGCGGCGCCCGACGCGGCGAGCAGGGCCGCCACGCCTACGGCGGAGGCGGCGCCCCAGACCACATTGCCCATCGCGGACCCGGCGGCAGCCCAGGTGCCGGCGCGGGCGCCGTCGGCGAGCGCCGTGCGCATGACCACGAAGGTGTCCGGTCCGGGGACGAGCATCGCGACGGCGGCGACGGCGAGGAAGGCGAGGAAAGGTTCCATGGCCGTCATCCTCCGCTCCGCGTCGTTTCAGCACAAGCGACCTTTTCTCGCCATAATGGTTAAGCGATGCTGAACCAACGACGGCTGGCCGTGCTGCGCGAGTTCGCCGCCCAGGGCACGATCGCGGGCGCGGCCGAGGCGCTCGCCTTCACGCCGTCGGCGGTCTCGCAGCAGCTCTCCCAGCTCCAGCGCGAGGCCGGCGTCGAGCTGTTCCGCAAGGCCGGCCGGCGGCTCGAGCTGACCGACGCCGGCCGCACGCTCGTGGAGCGGGCCGGGGAGCTGCTGGCGCGCGTCGAGGAAGTCGAGGCCGAGCTCGCGGCCCAGGCCGGCGAGGTCCGCGGCACCGTGCGCGTGGCGGCGTTCCAGACGGCCGCGGCCGCGCTTGCGCTCCCCGCCCTCGAACAGCTCGCCGGCGTGCATCCCGACCTGCGCGTGGAGCTCGTCGAGGCGGAGGCCGAGGAGTCGCTGCCGCTGCTCGCTCGCGGGGCCATCGACGTCGTGATCGCCGAGGAGTACGAGCACGCGCCGCGACCGCGCCTGCCGGGGCTGCGGCGCGACTACCTCGAGCCCGACGAGATGCTGCTCGCCCTCCCCGGCCCGGACGCGGACGGCCCGGTCGCGCTGGCCGGCCTGGCGGGGAGCACGTGGGCGACCGCGCGGGCCGGCACCGCCTACGCCGACATGTTCGATCGCCTCTGCCGCTCGGTCGGCGGCTTCGAGCCCGACGTCCGCTACCGCGTCAACGACCTGCAGCTCCTGCTGGCTCTCGTCGCGGCGGGCCGCGCCGCCGCCATCGTGCCCGCCCTCGGGCAGCCCGAGGGCGTGACCGTCCGCCCGATCGCCGAGGGCCGCTTCAGCCGGGCGCTGTTCGTCGCCACCCGCGCCAGCGACCACACCCGGCCATCGACCGGTGCCGTCGTCGCCGCGATCCGGAACGTCTCGACGGAGACCTTCACCGGTCGCGCCGGAGTGCCGATCTCCAAGGTGTGAATCCGCGCGACAACCGGAACGGCTGGCTCGCGGGCGTCCCGCTGCTGCTGATCGCCTGCCTCATCCCGCCCTTCGTGCTGTTCGCGCCGGTCGCACTGGCTTTCGCCGCGCTCGTCGCGCCGTTCGGCGTGCGCGGCCTCCGGCGCCGGCCGACGACCTAGCCGGAGTTCCTGACCACGTTGTTCTCCGGCCGCCGCTGCTCGACGGGCGAACGTCAACTGCGGCTGGGTGAGGCGGCGAGGCGGCCGGCCGCGCCGGTGTTCCTCGAAGCATCCTGTCCTGGTGGGGTCTGACCCCTAGCGACCTCCTATCCAGGATTGGACGCCGAAAGCCGGCGGCGCGGCCGGCTCCCCAGCCTCCCTACCCAGCCGCAGTTCGCCGACTGAACAACCTGCTCGGTACTACACCTGGTTCGGCCGGTCGCCGTTGACCTCGTAGCGGTCGAAGCGCTCGGCCACGACGGCGGGCAGGCGGGCCTGGACGAGCACGCCGTCGGGCGTGTCGGTGCGCTCGAGGTCGCCGGCCACCTCGTGCAGCTCCGACAGCGTGCCGCCCTCGGAGAACGGCACGAGCAGCTCGACGTCGCGCATCAGGCGCTCGAAGTGGTCGGCGATCCGCTCCTCGAGCTCGGGCAGGCCCTCGCCGGTGACCGCGCTGACCAGCGACGCGTCGCCGTGGCGGAAGGCGAGCTCGTGGCGGCGCTGCCTCGTCGAGCTTGTCGGCCTTGTTGAGCACGAGGACGCGCGGCTGGTCGCCGGTGCCGATCTCCTCCAGCACGTCCTCGACCGCCCGCGTCATGGCCACCAGCTCCTCCTCGGGGGCGCTGGCGTCGACCACGTGCAGCAGCAGGTCTGCGCGCTTGGTCTCCTCCAGCGTGGCGGCGAAGGCGTCGACCAGCTGATGCGGCAGCTTGCGGATGAAGCCGACGGTGTCGGTCACGAGGTAGGTGCGGCCCTGCAGGCGCAGGGTGCGGGTGGTCGGATCCAGGGTGTGGAACAGCCGGTCGCGGACGCCGACCTCGGAGCCGGTGAGCTTGTTGAGGAGCGTCGACTTGCCGGCGTTCGTGTATCCGGCCAGCGCCACGGACGGCAGGTGCGCGCGCTCGCGCTCGGCGCGCTGGACGGCGCGGTTGGAGCGCACGTGGTCGAGCCGGCGGCGCAGCGCCGTGATGCGGTCGCGCGCCAGCCGGCGGTCGGTCTCGATCTGGGACTCGCCCGGACCCCGCGTGCCGATGCCGCCGACGCCGCGGCCCGCGCCGAGACGCTCGAGATGCGTCCACAGGCCGCGCATGCGGGCCATGTTGTACTCGAGCTGGGCCAGCTCGACCTGGAGCTTGCCCTCGGCCGAGTGGGCGTGGCCGGCGAAGATGTCGAGGATCACCGCGGTGCGGTCGAGCACCGGCAGGTCGAGCTCGGACTCGAGGTTGCGCTGCTGGCGCGGGGTCAGCTCGTCGTCGGTGACCACGAGGTTGGCGTCCGCCGCCTTCAGCTGCGGCTTGAGCTCCTCGACCTTGCCCGGGCCGAGGTAGAGGTTGGGGTGCGGCTTGTCGCGCACCTGCACGACCTCGCCGACCACGGCCACTCCCGCCGTGCGCAGCAGCTCGCGCAGCTCCTCGAGCGCCTCCGCGTCCGGCGTGGTGGCGGCCATGAAGGCACGCTGCTTCGCCCGCCCGGGGCTCTCCGGCGGTGCGTAGCGGGACTGGGTCTTGCGGCCGTCTCGGGACTTCTCCACGAGGTCCCAGTCTAGGCTCCCCGTCCGTGGAGCTCGGGCTCGTGACCTTCGCGGACGTCGGATCGGCCGTCGGGCCGCGCGAGCGGCTGCGCAACCTGATGGAGGAGGTCCGGCTGGCTGACGAGCTCGGTCTCGAGGTCTTCGGGGTCGGCGAGCACCATCGGCCCGACTTCGCCGTCTCCGCTCCGGCCGTGGTGCTGGCGGCGGCCGCGGCGCAGACCGAGCGCATCCGCCTGGCGAGCGCGGTCACGGTGCTCAGCTCGGACGACCCCGTGCGCGTCTTCGAGGAGTTCGCGACCCTCGACAACCTGTCGGGAGGCCGAGCGGAGATCTGGGCCGGCCGCGGGTCGTTCACGGAGTCGTTCCCGCTGTTCGGCTACGACCTCGACGACTACGACGAGCTGTTCGCCGAGAAGCTGGAGCTGCTGCTGCGGATCCGCGACAGCGAGCGCGTGACGTGGTCGGGCCGCCTCCGCGCGCCGCTGAACGACGCGGGCGTGTGGCCGCGGCCGGTGCAGGACCCGCTGCCGGTGTGGATCGCCGTCGGCGGCACGCCGGCCTCGGTGGTGCGCGCCGGCACGCTCGGCCTGCCGCTGACCCTCGCGATCATCGGCGGCCAGCCGGAGCGCTTCGTGCCGCTGATCGAGCTCTACCGCCGCGCCGCCGCGCAGGCGGGCCACGAGGGGCTGCCGGTGGCGATCAACACGCACGCCTTCGTGGGCGACGACAAGCGCGAGTTCGCCCCGCACTACATGGCGATGATGGGCCGGATCGGGCGCGAGCGCGGCTGGCCGCCGATGACGCCGCAGCAGTACGAGGCGCTGCGCTCGCCGCGCGGGGCGCTGGCCGCCGGCAACCCCGAGGAGGTGGCCGAGAAGATCCTCTTCGAGCACGAGCTGTTCGGCCACCAGCGCTATCTCGCGCAGATGGCGGCCGGCGAAGTGGAGCACGCCGCCGTCATGCGCTCGATCGAGCGCTTCGGCACCGAGGTCGCCCCGCTCGTGCGAACGGAGCTGGCGCGGCGGGAGGCCGCGTGAGCGAGCTCGCCGCCCGAACGCTCGAGCTGATCGACATCCCCTCCGAGTCGCGCGACGAGGCGCGGCTGGGCGCCCACATCGCGTCGCTGCTCGACGCCACCGACCTCGGCGACACCTGCCTGCACGTCCGCCGCGGCGCGCCCGTGCTGCTGGCGGGCCACCTCGACACCGTGCCCGCGCAGGGCAACGTGCCCGGCCGGATCGAGGGCGACCGCGTCTACGGCCTCGGGGCCAGCGACATGAAGGGCGCGCTCGCCGTGATGATCGAGCTGGCGCTGGCCGGGGCGCCGTTCGACTGCCTGTTCTTCGGCCGCGAGGAGCTGCCCGGGAAGTACAGCGCGCTGGCGCCGCTGCTCGAGCGCGAGCGGCTCGACTACGAGCTCGTCGTGATGATGGAGCCGACCGCCAACGAGCTGCACGCCGGCTGCGTCGGCAACGTGAACGCCACCTGGACGTTCCACGGGCGCTCGGGCCACTCCGCCCGCCCGTGGGACGCCGACAACGCGATCCACGCGGCCGCCCGGGGCATCGCCTCGCTGGCCGAGCTCGAGCGCGAGGAGCACGTGTTCGACGGCCTCACCTTCTACGAGGTGGCGTCGGTCACCGAGATCCGCGGCGGGATCGCGCAGAACGTCATCCCGGACCGTGTCGACTGCCACGTCAACTACCGCTACGCGCCCGGCCGCAGCCCCGCGGAGGCCGAGGCGCACCTGCGCGAGCTGTGCCCTGGCGGCGAGCTGACGGTCGACTCGCTCGCCCCGTCCGGCCCCGTCGCGGTCGCCAACCCGCGCGCGCAGGCGCTGATCGCGGCCGGCGACCTGACCGTGGCGCCCAAGCAGGCCTGGACGCCCGTGGCCGAGTTCGGGCAGGCCGGCCTGGACGCCGTCAACTTCGGCCCCGGCGCCCCCGCTCAGGCCCACACGCGCGACGAGTACGTCGAGATCGCCGCGCTCGAGCGCGCCTACCGCGTGCTGGAGGCGTTCGCCGCATGAGGCTCTCCCCCGTCCTCGCCGGCCTGCGGACCTACCCGTTCGTGCGCCTCGCCGAGGCGAAGCGGCGGCTGCTCGACGCCGGGGTCGACGTGATCGACTTCGGCCCGGGCGAGCCGCGCGAGGACACGCCGGAGTTCATCCGCGAGGCGCTGGTGCGCTCGCTCGACCCGCAGTCGCGCTACCCCGCGGCCGAGGGGCTGCCGGAGCTGCGGGCGGCGATCGCCGCGTGGTCGGAGCGCCGGTTCGGCGTGCCGCTGGATCCCGACACCGAGGTGGTGCCGACCTTCGGCTCCAAGGAGGCGGTCTTCCTGCTCGCGCAGGTGCTCGACGGCGAGGTCGTGCTCGTGCCGCAGCCGTCGTACCCGGTCTACGAGCGCGGCGCCGTGTTCGCCGGCAAGGAGGTCGTCGAGCTGCCGCTGCACGCGGAGCGCGGCTTCCTGCCCGACCTGGAGGCCGTGCCGGACGACGTGTGGGCGCGGACGTCGATCCTGTGGCTGAACTACCCGAACAACCCGACCGCGGCGACGGCGACGCTCGAGCTGTACGAGCACGCGGCGGCGCTCGCCCGCGAGCACGACTTCGTGCTCGCCTCCGACGAGGCCTACTCGGAGCTCTACTTCGGCGCCGAGCCGCCCGTCTCCGCCCTGCAGGTGGCCGACCGCACCAACGTCGCGGTCTTCAACACCCTCTCCAAGCGCTCGTCGATGCCCGGCTACCGCTCCGGGCTTCGTGGCCGGCGACCCCGAGCTCGTCGCCGCCCTCAAGCGCTACCGCCCCAACGTCGGCGTCGCGCCGCCCGAGTTCGTCCAGCTCGCCGCCGCGACCGCCTGGGGCGACGAGGCGCACGTCGACGCGGTCCGCGACCTCTACCGCGCCAAGCGCGACGTGATGCTGCCCGCGCTCGAGGCGCGCGGCCTGCGCCACGTCGGCGGCGACGCGACGTTCTTCCTGTGGCTCGAGGGCGCGCCCGCCGGCTTCCAGGAGCGCCTGCTCGAGCGCGGCGTGATCCTCACCCCCGGCGACTACTTCGGCCCGGCCGGCGAGGGCTATCTGCGGCTCGCGCTCGTCCCCACGCTGGAGGAGTGCCGTAGGGCCGCCGAGCTACTGGTTGGCGTGTAGCGCCGCGTTCAGGCCCTGCCAGCCGCCGCCGCTGCGCTGCACGACCTCGATCGCGCCCGACTGCGAGTTGCGCCGGAACAGCAGCCCGGACGCGCCGCTCAGCTCGCGCGCCTTGACCACGTCGCCGTCGGGCAGCGTCACCCGCGCGCCCGCCGTCAGGTAGAGGCCCGCCTCGACCACGCAGTCGTCGCCGAGCGAGATCCCGAGCCCGGAGTTGGCGCCCAGCAGGCAGCGCTCGCCGATCGAGATGACCGCCGTGCCGCCGCCCGACAGCGTCCCCATGATCGAGGCGCCGCCGCCGACGTCGGAGCCGTCGCCGACGACCACGCCGGCGCTGATGCGCCCCTCGACCATCGAGTGCCCGAGCGTGCCGGCGTTGAAGTTCACGAAGCCCTCGTGCATGACCGTCGTGCCGTCGGCCAGGTGGGCGCCGAGGCGCACGCGGTCGGCGTCGGCGATCCGCACGCCCGGAGGGACCACGTAGTCGGTCATGCGCGGGAACTTGTCGACGCTGAACACCTGGAACGGCTCGCCGGACGCACGGAAGCGGCGCATGACCTGCGGCAGCGCCGCGGGGTCGACCGGGCCCTGGCTGGTCCAGGCGACGTTGCTGAGCACGCCGAACAGGCCGTCGAGGTTCGCGTCGTGGGGCTTGATGAGGCGGTGCGAGAGCAGGTGCAGGCGCAGGTACGCGTCGTAGGCGTCGACCGGCGGATCGGCGAGCGAGGCGATCGAGGTGTTCACGCTCACGGTGCTCACGCGGCGCGCGTCGTCGTAGGCGGCCTGGCCGGTCCGCTGGGTGCCGGCGCTCTCCCCACGCGCCCAGCCGCGGCTCGGCGTAGAACACGTCGAGCACGCGCTCGCCGGACAGGGTGGCCACGCCGTTCGCAGAGGCTCCTTCGGTGTTCATCGGTCCCGCACGGTAACGAGTCCGCTCTCGTAGGCGAGGATCACCGCCTGGACGCGGTCGCGCAGGCCGAGCTTGCCGAGCAGGTTCGAGACGTGCGTCTTGACCGTGGCCTCGCTCACCGTCAGCGCGGTCGCGATCTCGGCGTTCGAGAGGCCGCCGGCCAGCAGCCGCCAGACCTCGTGCTCGCGCTCGGTGAGGCCCGCGGGGGCCTGCGGCACGGCCGCCGGCAGCCGGTGGGCGATCTGGTCGAGCAGGCGCCGCGTCACCGGCGCGGAGAGCACCGCGTCGCCGGCCGCCACCGCGCGCACCGCGCCGACCAGCTCCTGCGGCCGCGCGTCCTTGAGCATGAAGCCGCTGGCCCCGGCGCGCAGCGCGTCGACGATGTAGTCGTCGAGCCCGAAGGTGGTGAGGATGAGCACCTTGCGGCGCGGCATGCGGCGCGTGGCCTCGATGCCGTCCAGGCGCGGCATCTGGATGTCCATGAGCACGACGTCGGGCTCGAGCGCCTCGGCGACGCGCACCGCCTCCTCGCCGTCGCCCGCCTCCCCCACCACCTCGATCGTCCCCGTGGCCTCGAGCACGGTCTTGAAGCCCGCGCGCATCAGCGGCTGGTCGTCGGCGATGACGACGCGGATCCTCATGACTCGTAGGGCAGCACGGCGTGGACCTCGAAGCCGCCGTTGCGGGGACCGGCGCTCAGCGTGCCCCCGAACAGCTCGGCGCGCTCGCGCATCCCGACGAGGCCGTGGCCGGGCGTTCCCGCGGGAACGCCTCCGCCCGCGTCGGCGATCGTCAGCTCGAGCGCCTCGGCGCCGTAGCCGAGCGTGATCCTGGTCTCCGCGCGGTCGGCGTGCTTGACGACGTTGGTGACCGCCTCCTGCACGATCCGGTACGCCGACTGGTCGACCGCGGGGGCGAGCTCGCGCGGCGCGCCGTCGACGGTCACCGACAGCGGGACGCCGGCCGCCCGTGCGCGGTCCACCAGCTCGTCGAGGTCGGCGAGCCCGGATCCCGGCCGCCGGTCCTCCCCCTCTTCACGGAGCAGGCGCACCGTGCGGTGCAGCTCGGCCATCGTGCGGCGGCCGAGGTCGGCGATCGCGTCGGTCGTCTCGCGGACGCTCTCGTCGGCCGCGCCGAGCGCCTGCACCTGCACCACCATCAGCGAGACGTCGTGGCCGACGACGTCGTGCAGCTCGCGGGCGATCCGCAGGCGCTCCTCGGCTGCCGCGCGATCGGCCAGCAGCTCGCGCTCGCGCTGCGCGTGGGTGCGGCGGGCGCCGTGGTAGACGCCGAGCATTCCGGCGGCGAGCGACAGCGCCGCGGTCGCGACATACGCGGTCGCGGGCTGTTCGGAGTCCCAGATCAGGGATTGGGACGCTACGGCGGTCACCACCGCAGCGGTTCCGCCGACCGCCGTGCGCCACGAACCCGCCCGCGCAGCGTAGTACAGCGGGACGAGCGCGATCAGCGTGAACGGCGTGCTGAACGGGATCGCCACGCCGGCGACGAGGACTGCCGCCAGCGCGACGAGTGCCCGGTTCATACGCGGAATCTAGATCTCCTGGGTGGCGGACCGCCAGGCTCCGGCCGCGAGCGCGGCGGCGGCCCAGGCCAGCACGATGGCGAACGCGGTGGCGAGCGCGAACTCGAGCTCCCCGCCGCCGATGCGCGCGATGGCGACCGACGGGATGCCGTAGCGGAAGTCGCCGATCGCCTCGACCTGGGCGAGGATCGGCGAGATGCCGAGCTGGAAGGCCAGCGCGAGGCCGATGACGGTGCCGCGCGAGCCGGTCAGGGCGGCGAGGCCGACGCAGACGGCCGCGGTCAGCGCGCCGGAGATGAGCACCTGGCCGGCGCCGGCGACGATGTCGTCGCTCGTCGGGGTGTCGAGCACGGCGGCCAGTGCGACGCCCAGCGCAAGCATCGGCAGGACGATCGCCCAGGCGCCGGGCACGCGGGCGAAGAACAGCGCGAGCCGCGAGCGGCCGGTGGCCACCAGGTCACGGAACACGCCGGCCTCGATGTCGGCGGCGCCCGCCGTGGCGCCGACGATCGCGCCGGCCACGGAGCCGGCCATGGCGAGCACGGCGATGGCGTCATTGAAATGCCCGTCGGCGTCGCCCCGGATGGCCTGGATCGCGTAGTACACCGCGACGGCGACGAAGGTGAGGATGGCGGTCATCGCCACCATGCCGTTGCGGCGGCGCAGCTTGAGCACCTCGGCTCGGATCAGTCTCATGCTCGGTCCTCCAGGCGGGTGGTCATGGTCAGGAACAGGTCCTCGAGCGACGTGGTGACCGGCGCCACGCGCTCGACCGCGATGCCGTCGGCCAGCAGCCGGCCGAGCATCTCGGTGACGATCTCGCGGTCGACGGGCGCCTCGGGCGAGAGCGTCACGCGGATGCCGCCGTTGTGCTCGGCGGCGCGGGCCACGCTGGGCACCGAGGCCAGCAGGCCCGGCGGCGCGCACGCGCGGCGCGGCGTCGATGTCGATCTCGCGCGTCTGGGTGGAGACCAGGTCGGCGATCGGGCCCTGCGCGATGACGCGGCCGTTGTCGACGATCGCGGCGACGTCGCAGGTCTTCTCGACCTCGTCGAGCAGGTGCGAGGAGAGCAGCACGGTGCGGCCCTCGGCGACCAGCTCGCGGATCAGGTTGCGGAACTCGAGGATGCCGGCCGGGTCGAGCCCGTTGACCGGCTCGTCGAGGATCAGCAGCTCGGGATCGCAGAGCAGGCAGCGGGCGACGCCGAGTCGCTGCCGCATGCCGAGCGAGTAGGTGCCGACCTTGTCGTCGGCCCGGCGGCCGAGGCCGACGCGCTCGAGCGCGGCATCGACGCGCCCGTGGGCGCTCTTGTCGCGCGCCGCGGCGTGCACGTGCAGGTTCTCGCGGCCGGTGAGATGGCGGTGGAAGCGCGGCTCCTCGACGATCGCGCCGACGCGCGCCAGCGCCTGCGAGCGGTCGTCCTTGCCGAGCAGGCGGATCGTGCCGCTGGTCGGCTTCGCGAGCCCGAGCAGCAGCCGGATCAGCGTGGTCTTGCCCGCGCCGTTGGGGCCCAGGAAGCCGAAGGCGCAGCCGCGTGGCACCTCGAGGTCGATGTGCTCGAGGGCGGCGCGCTCGCCGAAGCGCTTCCCCAGGCCTTGGGTGTGAATGGCCAGATCGGTCATGGCCGCGAAGCTACGGCCGCGTGGGCGGCGCGCCTATCGGCCTGGCGAGTGAACCTCGGGGGGCGTCTCATCCGATCGGATGAGCTCGCCCTTGAAGACCGGCACGGCCCAGCCGGTGAGGTCGACGTGCAGCGACTCGTCGACGTCGACCTCGAGCTCGCCGCCGTCGAGCAGCACGGTGACGGGCGAGTCGCCGCCGCGCAGGACGTGCGCGACGGCCGCGCCGCACGCTCCGGTGCCGGACGACAGCGTCTCGCCGGCGCCGCGCTCGAAGATGCGCGCGCGGATCGTGGTGGCGTCCAGCTCGGTCCAGAACGACGTGTTGGTGCGGTTGAGGAACTGCGGGGAGCGCTCGATCAGCGGGCCGAGCTTCTGCAGGTCGAGCTCCTCGAGCTCGTCGAGCGTCGGCGATGCGGATCGCGCACTGCGGGTTGCCGATCGAGACGTGCTGGAAGTCGCGCCCCTCGACGACGCCGCTGCCGTCGGGCGGCCCGCCCGGGTAGTCCTTCGAGGTGAGGCTCGCGCGGCCCATGTCGACCCGGCAGGTGGTCGGGCCCGTGATGGTCGGCCGGATCTCGCCCGCGATGGTCTGGATCGAGAAGGTGTCGGAGTCGGTCCAGCCGCGGTGGCGCAGGTAGAGGATCGCCTGGCGGGCGCCGTTGCCGGACAGCTCGGCCTCCGAGCCGTCCGGATTGAAGATGCGCAGGCGGGCGACGAAGCCGGGCTCGTCGGGCGGCTCGAGCTGGAGCACGCCGTCGGCGCCGACGCCGAAGTGGCGGTCGCAGACGTCGCGCACGAGCTCCGGCGTCACGGCCTCTTCGACGATCACGTAGTCGTTGCCAAGGGCCTGCCACTTCTCGAACCGCACGCGCTCATCTTTACAGCAGGTCCAGCACCTCTTTCGCGACGTCGTCCGCCGCGCGACCGGTGACGTCGATGAGCGTCGCGCCGGGCAGCTTGCGCATCCAGGTGAGCTGGCGGCGGGCGTAGCGGCGGGTGGCGGTCTTCATCGCCTCGACGTCGCCCTCGAGCAGCTCGCGGAAGCCGAGCGCCTTGCGCGCGCTCGTCGAGGCGCCGGTCGCCCGCCGGACCTCGTCGATCGCCCCGGCCGCGACCATCGCGTCGACGCGCTCGCCGATCCTCAGCTTGAGCGCCTCGCGCTCCATGGTCAGGCCGACGAGCAGGGTCGGGTGGCGTGTCTCCCGGGTCCACAGCTGCTCGCCGGCGGGCGGCTGGTGGCCGGCGTCGAGCAGCTCGAGCGCGCGCACGATCCGCTGCGGGTCGGTGGCGCGGATCCTGGTTGCCGGAGCGCGGCTCGTGAGCTCGTCGTGGAGCGCCTGCGGGCCGCGCGCCTCGAGGTCGGCGCGGCGGCGGTCGCGGATGTGCTGCGGGACGGGCGGGCGCAGGTCGAGCTCGGCGAGCGCGGCGCGCAGGTAGAGGCCGGTGCCGCCCACGACGATCGGCCGGCGGCCGGCCTGGAGAAGGTCGTCGATCTCGCGGTGCGCGAGCCGCGCGTAGGCGCCGGCGCTGAACGTGGCGTCGACGGGCAGGATGGAGAGCAGCCGGTGCTCGAGCTGCGCCTGCTCCTGCGGCGTGGCGGCGCCGGTGAGGGTCTCGAGGCCGCGATAGACCTGCAGCGCGTCGGCGGACACGGCGACCGGGTCCTCGCCGCCGGCGCGCAGGCGCTCGGCGAGCGCGATCGCCACGGCGGTCTTGCCGACGCCCGTCGGCCCGAAGAGCGCGACGATGGTCGGCAGTGGCACCGGTCGGAGTATCGTCGTCCGCGGCATGCCCGTGCGCATCGGCACCGGCCTCTCGACCAGCCCCGATCCGCGCGCCGGGGCGCTGGAGGCGACGCTCACAGCTCGCGACGGGCTCAACGGCGGGCCGTGCGACCTCGCCGTCGTGTTCGCCTCCGGCACGCACCTCGCTGCGCCGGAGGCCGTGCTCGAGGCGGTCCACGAAGGGCTCACGCCCGGCGCCCTCGTGGGCTGCGCGGCCGGCGGCGTCATCGCCGCGCGGCGCGAGGTCGAGGAGGGCACCGCGGTCGCCGTGTGGGCGGCCCAGCTCGACGGCGGCTCGGTGAGCACGTTCCACGCCGTCGTGGAGGAGATCGAGGAGGGCGCGGGCGCGCTCGCGGGAATGCCGGAGCTCGACGGGGCCGACGGCGCGATCATGCTCGCCGACCCGGCGACGTTCCCCACCGACGCCGTGCTGCGCTTCCTGTCCGAGTCGGCGCCCGCCGTCCCGGTGGTCGGCGGCCTCGCCTCGGCGCGGGTGGCCGGCGGCGCCACCGCGCTGTTCCTCGGCGAGGAGGTGGTCGACGAGGGCGCGGTCGGCGTGCGGCTCGACGGCGTCGAGCTGCTGCCGTGCGTCTCGCAGGGCGCCGCGCCGATCGGGCCGGAGCTGACGATCACGGCTGCCGACGGCCACATCATCGAGGAGCTGGCGGGCAAGCCGGCGCTCGAGAAGCTGCGCGAGACGATCGAGGCGCTCCCGGCCCACGACCTCGCGCTCGTCCAGGGTGGGCTGCTGATGGGCATCGTGGTCGACGTCAACAAGCCCGACTACGTTCAGGGCGACTTCCTCGTGCGCGGGCTGATGGGCGCCGATCCGGACACCGGCCAGGTGGCGGTGGCGGCCGAGGTGCACCCCGGCCAGGTGGTCCGGCTGCACGCGCGCGACGCGGCGAGCGCCGACCGCGACCTGCGCGAGGCGCTGGCGATCCACATGCGCGCGCTCGGCGGGCGGCCGCCGGCCGGCGCGCTGCTGTTCTCGTGCAACGGCCGCGGACGGGGGCTGTTCGGACACGGCGACCACGACGCCGAGACGGTCGCCGACCAGCTCGCCGGCGCCCCCGCCGCGGGCTTCTTCGCCGCGGGCGAGATCGGGCCGGTGGGCGGCGAGTCGTTCCTGCACGGCTTCACGGCCACGGTCGCCGTGTTCGCGTAGCCAAACTCCGCACGGAACCCTCGAGTCGTGGGAAGGTTCGCGCATGAATCTCGGCGGACGCACCGCATTGTTGACAGGGGCCAGCGGCGGGCTGGGGCAGGCGATCGCACGTGCTCTCGCGCGCCGGGGCGCGAGCGTCGTGCTCACGGGCAGACGGACCGACGTGCTCGAGCCGCTCGCCGCCGAGACCGGAGGCAGAGCCATCGCGTGCGACCTGACCGATCACGAGTCGCTGGTGCGGCTGGTCGAAGAAGCCGGTCCGGTCGACGTCCTGGTCGCCAACGCGGGCAACCCGGGCAGCGGCCGCCTCGAGTCGTTCGCGGTCGAGGAGATCGACCGGGCGCTCGACGTCAACCTGCGCGCCCCGATCATCCTCGCGCGGCTCATGTGCGAGGGCATGGCGGAGCGCGGCGGCGGCCACATGGTCTTCGTCTCCTCGCTGAGCGGCAAGGCGGCCACGCCGCGCACCTCGGTCTACGCCGCGACCAAGTTCGGCCTGCGGGGCTTCGCGATGGCCCTGCGGGAGGATCTGCGGGCGGCCGGCGTCGGCGTGTCCACCGTGTTCCCGGGCTTCATCCGCGACGCCGGCATGTTCCACGACGCCGGCACCAAGCTGCCGGGCTACGTGGGCACCAAGACGCCCGAGGACGTCGCCGACGCCGTGGTGTCGGCGATCGAGCACAACCGGGGGGAGGTCGAGGTCGCGCCGATCGGAGTGCGGCTCGGCGCGACGTTCGCCATGCTCGCTCCGGAGCTGTCGGCGAACGTCCAGCGGCGCCTGGGCGCCGACAAGATCGCCTCGCAGATGGAGACAGGTCAGCGCGACAAGCGCTAGCCCTCGTACCGCTGCGGGCGGGGCTCTTCGGGCACGCGGTCGATGGCGGGCTCGTCGTCGTCCTCGTCGGGCCGCGTGACCGCGCCGATGGCGGCCAGCACCTCGTCGGCCAGCTGCGGGCCGTCGGAGTCGTTGATCGGCGTGGCGGCGATTCGGACGATCACCTCGTCGCGGTCGACCTCCTCGAGCGAGATCTGCGGCTCCGAGCGGACCGGCGTCCGCACGCTCTCCTCGAGCAGCTCCTGGAGGTCGCTGGGCCGCACGTCGGGCCGTAGCCGCGCGCGCAGGTCGACGGCGGCGGGGTCGCGCAGCGGCACGATGGCGGCGGTGAGCACGACGTTGTTGGGGACCATGACCTCGTCGCGGTCCTGTCTGAACGTCGTGTAGAGCAGCCCGAGCGACGCCACGACGCCCTCGATCTGCCCCGCCAGCCCGCCCGCCTGGAGCCGTACGCGGTCGCCGACCTTGAACGGCCGCGCCGAGATCAGCACCATGCCGGCGATCAGGTTGCCGAGCGTCTGCTGGGCCGCGAGACCGAAGACGACGGCGGTGATGGCGCCACCGACGGCCAGCGTCGCGGGCTGCAGGCCCGCGACCCGGAGCGCGAACAGCGCCGCGGCGGCGATGAACACGAGCCGGATCAGGAAGCCGACGGTGCCCGCCGTCGCCGGGTCCATGCGCCGGAACAGCGCCGGGGCGGTGAAGCGCCCGAGATCGCGCGCCAGCGCCCAGCCGAGCACCACCATCACGATCGCGGCCCCCACGCGCACGGGCGTGTCGACGCCGAACAGCTGCTCTCTGCGCAGGTACGCGTAGAGCGTGATCGCGAGCAGCGGGATGATGATGATCAGCTCGCGCTTGGCGCGACGGGCCTTGGTGGCCGTCTGCACGGTCAGGGTCCTGGCTCGGCGTAGGCGTGGCATCTCTTCAGGCAACACGCCTCTACCTGCCCGGTTTCAGGTTCATCACAGTGACGGTCGTCACACCCGCCTCCGCGGCCGCTACCGCGTGACCATCCGCCGCGACCGACGCGGCCGGCAACCGCTCGGCGCAGCGCGCGATCGGCTTCCGCGTCCGCGGTCGGAAATAGCGCACCGCGCGGGCGTCGGTGGTGACACCGACGCCCGTGCACGCGACCGCTGTGTCGCTCTCAGAAGAGCGACTGCTGCGGCTGCGGCCTCACCTCCCGCGGGGTCTCCGCGCGCCGGCGGGCCGCGGCGCCGCCGCGGTGGCGGTACCGCTCGTGCCGTCTGCTGCGCGCCCAGGGGGCGCCCGCCCTCAGCTCGATCGCGCGCCGCTCGTCGGCCGGCAGGTACGCCCCGCTCGCGTACAGCCGCTCATAGCGCTCCACGAGATCGGGCCGGTGCTCGCGTAGCCAGTCGAAGAAGATCTCCTTCACCGAGCCGCGCAGGAACAGCGTCTGGCCGCCGATGTGGACGGCGCCGGCCTCCGTGGCCAGCTCGACGATCTTGCGCACCTGCTCCGGCTGGTCGTTGATGCCCGGCATCAGCGGGGCGATGAGGATGCCGGTCGGGATCCCGATCCGGTTCAGCTCGGCCACCGCCTCCAGCCGCGCGCGTGGGTGCGGCGTGTGCGGCTCCGTCGAGCGCCAGGCCTTCTCCTCGAGAGTCGGCACCGACAGGCACGCGCTCACCTGCGTGCGCTCGGCGATTTCGAGCAGCAGGTCCTTGTCGCGCAGCAGCAGCGGCGACTTGGTGAGGATCGAGCACGGGTTCGCGAAGTCGCGCATCGCCTCCCAGATGCCGCGCATCAGCTTGTAGCGGCCCTCGACCCATTGGTACGGGTCGGTGTTCGTGCCCATGGCGATGTGATGCCTGCCCCACGACGGCCGCGCCAGCTCGGCCCGCAGGACCTCAGGGACGTTGACCTTGACGACGATCTCCTTCTCGAAATCGCGGCCGGCGTCGAGGTCGAGGTACTCGTGGGTGGGGCGAGCGAAGCAGTTGTGGCTGACGACACCGTCGGCGATGAAGTCGCCCGTGCCGGTCGTGATGTCGTGGAGCGGCAGTTCCATGCCCAGAGCGGCTCGATGGACGATCACGCGGAGTATGCGCGTCCGACTTAAGCGCAACGCCTTCGAGTCGAACTGCTTTCGGGTGATCGCGGGGTCGGTCAGGTGAAAGAAGCGCAACCGCTCCTTCAGGCCGCCACGGAGTCCGCACGACCTTGACGCCGATGCGCGTTCGCGTGGCTCGACGACGGCCTCGAAGCCAAAGCGCTCGAGCGACTCTGGTGCGTCCAGTGGATGATCGTGCCGTCCTTGTTGGAGATCCGGAGCGCGTTGGCGCCTCCGCAGGAGCCCTCGGCGTCAAAGATGCCTGCGAGAAAAGCCCTTTCGCCAGGCGACGGTTGGGGCTCAGCGGCCACCGGATGAGTTCCTCGATCGAGCTCGACACGTCGCGCGCGCGCCTGACGCGATGGACGCGCATCTCCGCGGTGTGCGCCCGTCGGCCTCGGCGAACACCCGCTCGCGGCAGACGGACGTCGACGTGTCCTCGAGAAACAACTGCGCGCGGCCGCAGCGCTTCGAAGTCCGCGAGGGCGAGCCGGAAGCGATGCGCGATCGCGTGCGACCGGCCCGTACTGTGTAGGCGAACACATTGAGATGACGCGTCCCCGCGGATGAGCCCGCAGAGGTAGCCCACGCCGGTAGTCCGCGCTCTGCGATTCGGGTGAGTCGGCGAACCGCCCGGTGCCCAAGCAGCGAGTTGTTCGATGGTGAGGTGCGGGCGCCGCGTCTGGCTCGCGACGGTGCCGAGTTGCACACGTGCTTCCACCCCCGGCGCAGTGAGGAAGCGATGATCACCACTCGTCAGCGAGCCGCGTGCCGTCATTCAAGCGTCGACCGCCCAGACGCGCGCTTCGATCGTGGATCCAGTGGTCGAGTACCGTCGGTCGTCACGTACCGGCGATATGCAACCTTGGCGGACGGTCCCGATGATCTGCATCGCCGACGCGCTAGATCGCTCGATCTGCGCGTGTGCGATCCGTCCGCCATGAGCACTGCGTGTATCGCCGCATACACGCAATAGGGCAGGCATGGGAGCAGCCGCGGTATGGGTTCACCGTCCACTCGAACGGGACCCTCGAAATCGTGGGCACACGGTTGATCGCGGACTTGGTCCGGACCTCGTGGAAGCGGGTGTCGAGGGCCTCCGGGGCGTCGAAGCGGCGGACGACGACGTCCTCGGAGAAGCCCGGCAGGCGCGGATCGTGGGCGGCGTCGACTGATTGTGATTCCCAGCGCACGAACATATGTTCGCATACGCCGATGACGGAATGAAATCAGCCCGTGGCGCGGGCCAGGAGCGACATCTCGCCGGCGAGCGTCTGGCTCGTGGCGCCGGTGATCTCGACGGGCACGATCTCCCCCGGTGACGCGAGGCCGTCGAAGTTGACGACCTTGTTGTGGCGGATCCGGCCGCGGAGACGCCCGGCGTCGTGTCGCGAGCTTCCCTCGACGAGGACGTCGAGCGTCCGGCCGACGAACCGCTGGGCGCGCTCGCGGGCGCGGCGCTGGATGATCTCGACGAGGCGCTCCATCCGGTCGACGGCCACGTCGTGCGGGATGAAGTCCTCGGTCATGGTCGCCGCCTCGGTGCCGCGGCGGGGCGAGTAGATGAAGGTGAAGGCGCCGTCGTAGCCGACCTCCTCGGCCACCTCCAGCGTCTCCTCGAAGTCCGCCTCGGTCTCCCCCGGGAAGCCGACGATGATGTCGGTCGTGATCGCGCAATCCGGGACGTGCTCGCGGATGAGGGCGACGCGGTCCATGTAGCGGCCGCGGTCGTAGGTCCGGCGCATCGCCTTCAGGATCCTCGAGCTGCCGGACTGCAGCGGGAGGTGGATGTGCTCGCACACGCTCGGCAGCTCGGCGTGGGCGATGACGACGTCCTCGCTCATGTGGGCGGGGTGCGGGCTGGTGTAGCGGATGCGTTCGATGCCCTCGATGGCGTCGACCGCGGTGAGCAGCTCGGAGAAACGGCGCTTGTGGGGACGGAGGCGGGTGCCGTAGGAGTTGACGTTCTGGCCGAGCAGCGTGACCTCGCTGACGCCGTCCTGCGCGAGTTGCTCGATCTCGACGACGAGCTCTTCGAGCGGTCTACTCACCTCGCGGCCACGCGTGGAGGGGACGATGCAGAAGGCGCACTTCATGTTGCAGCCGGCGGAGATCTGCACCCAGCCCTGGAAGTCGCGGGCGCGCTTGGCGGGCAGGTGGCCGGTGAAGCCCTCGAACTCGAAGAAGCCCTGGGCGGTCAGGCTGTCGGTGGTGAGGAACTCCGCGAGCTTGTGGACCTGGCCGGGGCCGAAGGCGACGTCGACGAACGGGAACTGGCGGAAGACCTGGTCCTTGACGGACTGGGCCCAGCAGCCGCCGACCCCGATGATCCTCTGCGGGTCGTTGCGCTTCAGGATCTTGGCCTCGTGGAGATGGGAGACGAAGCGGTCGTCGGCCTTCTCGCGGATGCTGCAGGTGTTGAAGAGGATGAGGTCGGCGTCGTGGCGCTCGTTGACTTCGTGGTAGCCGAGCGACTCGAGCATGCCCTTCATGCGCTCTGAGTCGTGCTCGTTCATCTGGCAGCCGAACGTGGTGACGTGGAACGCCTTCACGTTGGGGAGGGTACGAACTTCTTTGCATTGAGGGGAGGGTCGGAAGGGGGGCGAGATTTCGCGTGGGGTTGCTAGTGCGCGGTATGCGACGCACAAACAACCCCAGACGCTGCGGCTCGCCCGGATCGCCGCGCGCCGGCACGGCGTCGTCAGCCGCGAGCAGCTGCACGCGCTCGGGTTCGATCGCGAGACGACGATCCGCGACGCGATCGCAGAGCGGGCGGCTACACCGGCTCTACCGCGGCGTCTACTCCATCGGCCACACGATCATCCCGCGCGAGGGCCGGTGGCTCGCCGCGGTCATGGCCTGCGGCGACGGCGCCGCTCTGAGCCATCGCAGCGCCGCGGCGCTCTGGGGCATCCGTCCCACCGCCGCCGCCAGGATCGACGTCACCGTCTCCCATACAAGCGGGGTTCGAAGCTCCGCGGCGATCGTGGTCCATCGGACACGGCGGCCGTGGACGGCGACCAAGCGCCACGGCATCCCGGTCACCACCCCCGGCCAGACCCTCGCCGACCTGGCGCTTGGCCTGAGAGGACGCGACCTCGAGAAGGCGGTCGAGATGGCCGAGGTGCGCAAGCTCACATCGCGGTCCCGGAGGGCCACCCCGGCGTCGAGCGGCTGAGGCAGGCGGCCGGCCGCACTCTGCCGATCACGACCGACAGCCCGCTCGAGGACGCGTTCCTCGCGCTGTGCGACGCCCACGACATCCCGCGGCCGCTCGTCCAGCCCATCGTCGAGGGCCACCGGGTCGACTTCTGCTGGCCCGAGCAGCGGCTGATCGTGGAGACCGACGGCTACGAGCATCACGGCACGCGCGCCGCGTTCGGGCGCGATCGGGCGAAGGACGCTCAGCTGACGGTGCGCGGCTGGCGGGTGCTGCGCTTCACCGAACCGCAGGTCCGCGGCGACGCGCGGTCATGCGCCGACGTGGTGCTGGCTGCTCGAGAGGCCGCTCTCGCCTCAAGCCCTGTAATCGCGCCCTTCGACTTCGGAAGCGGCCGGCCGAGTATCGCGACGCGCTCGGGAATGTCGACGTCAGACGCGGAACAGTCTCATCGCGCGTAGTCCGTAGCCCTTGATTCCCGGATCACGGTCACCTTTATCTGCCCGGGGTACTCGAGCTCCTGCTCGATCTCGCGCGCGATCTCGTGTGAGAGCAGCACCGCGCCGTCGTCGTCGAGCGAGCCCGGCAGGACCATGACGCGGATCTCGCGGCCGGCCTGCATCGCGTAGACCTTGTCGACGCCCTCGTGGCGGGTGGCGATCTGCTCGAGGTCGCGCAGGCGCTTGACGTACTGCTCGAGCGACTCGCCGCGGGCGCCCGGGCGGGCGCCGCTCAGCGCGTCGGCGGCCTGGACGATGACGGCCTCGATGGTCTGCGGCTCGACCTCGTTGTGGTGGGCCTCCATCGCGTGCGCGACCGCCTCGCTCTCACCGTGCCGGCGCGCCAGGTCGCCGCCGACCAGCGCGTGCGGACCCTCGACCTCGTGCGACACGGCCTTGCCGATGTCGTGCAGCAGCGCGGCCCGGCGGGCGGTCTTGTTGGAGGCGCCGAGCTCGTCGGCCATCATCGACGCGAGGTGCGCGCACTCGACCGAGTGCGCGAGCACGTTCTGCCCGTAGGAGGTGCGGTACTTGAGGCGGCCGAGGACCTTGGTGAGCTCGGCATCGAGGCCCTGGACGTTGGCGTCGAAGCACGCCTGCTCCCCGGACTCGGCGATGTGGCTCTCGAGCTCGGACTTGGCCTGGTAGTAGGTCTCCTCGATCCGCGCCGGGTGGATGCGGCCGTCCTGGAGCAGCTTCTCGAGCGTCATGCGGGCGATCTCGCGCCGGACGCCGTCGAAGCCCGAGAGGATGACCGCGTTGGGGGTGTCGTCGATGATGAAGTCGACCCCGGTGAGGTGCTCGAGCGCGCGGATGTTGCGACCCTCGCGGCCGATGATGCGCCCCTTCATGTCGTCGGCCTGGAGCTGGACGACCGAGACCGTGGTCTCGGCGGCGTGACCCGCGGCCAGGCGCTGCATGACCACCGAGAGGATGTTGCGCACGCGCCGCTCGGCGTCGCGCTTGGTCTCCTCCTCGATCTGGCGGAGCCGCCGGGCCGAGTCGTGGCGCACCTGGTCCTCGAGCTCCTTCATCAGGATCGCCTTGGCCTGCGACGCCGACAGGCCCGAGGCGCGCTCGAGCTCGCGGACGGCCTTGTCGCGGATCTCGCCGGTCTGCGCCTCCTTCTCCGACAGCCGGCGCTCGCGCTCAGCGAGCTCGGCGCCGCGGGCGTCGAGTGCCTCCTCGCGGCCGTGCAGACGCTCCTCGAGACGCGTGGTCTCGGCGCGGCGCGCGGCCGTCTCGCGGTCGTCGGGCACCGGCGGCGCGGGTGCCTTGGCGCGGCCCGCCGCGGCCGTCGCCGCCGCCGGGCGCTTCGCGAGCAGGCCAGCCGCGACCACCAGGCCCAGGGCCACCACGGCCCCCGCGATCACGATTTCCATTGCCATTCCTCTCCCCGGCGCCGCTCCCCGAGGGGCGCGGCGCGAGCTCAATCACCGGTCTTCGCAGGCGGCAGGCCGAGCCTCGTCTCGGCCGAGCGGAGGAGACAAGCAGGAAGGCGGCCGCAGACCGGCCGCCCCGTCAGATGGCGGCTGTGATGCGCTGTTGGGTCGGTTCTGCCGGGCGCGCCCGCCCGGATGCGGTGCCTGATCGTCCGCGGGGATGGTTCTTCTTACTGGCCGTCGTCACTGAAGCTGCTGCTTCCGCGTGAAATTCATCGATTTGCTGGTGTTTCAAGAGCCGTAAGGCTCGGACCTGTCGCTGGGTCGGATCGTAGTACCGGCGGCTGCCCGGCGCAATCCTCAGTCGAAGGCGGAGGCTCCGGCGTGGTGGCGGATCGCGTCGTGCGCCAGCTCGAGCCCGTAGCCCTTGCGCACGAGGACGCCGAGCGCCCGCTCGCAGTCGCGCGGGGTCGCCGGCGGGTCCGGGAACCGGCGGCGCAGGAGGCCCAGCGCGGCCTCCATCTCGCCCTCGTGGTCGCGGGTGGACAGCGCGGCGGCGATCAGCTCGGCGTCCACCCCGAGCGCCCGCAGCCGCTGCTCGATCCGCTCGGCGCCCCAGCCGTCGAGCCGCCGGCGGTCCTCGGCGAAGCGCTGGGCGAACGAGGCGTCGTCCAGGTAGCCCTGCTCGCACAGCTCCCCCACCACCGAGTCGATCACCGCCGGCTCGACCCGCTTGCGGGCCAGGATGCGGGCGAGCTCGGCGGTGGTGTGCTCGCGCCGGTTGAGCGCGGTCCACGCGACCTCGCGGGCGTGCTGGAGACGCACCTCGGGGTCCGGCGACCGCTCGGGTGGCGGCTGACGATCAGGCAGCGGCGATCTCCGCAGCGGCGATCTCCGGGACCGGCGGTGCGTCCTCGTCGCGCTCGATCGGCTCGACGAGGTCCTGCTCTCCGAGCCCGAGCACCTCGTAGACCTTGGACTCGATCTCCTTGGAGATCTCCTGGTGCTCGTCCAGGTAGGCCTTGGCGTTGTTGCGGCCCTGGCCGAGCCGCTCGTCCCCGTAGGAGAAGAACGAGCCCGACTTGGTGACGATCCCGTGCTCTATGCCGAGGTCGAGCACACAGCCGGAGCTGGAGATCCCCCTGCCGAACTCGATGTCGAACTCCGCCTGGCGGAACGGCGCCGCCACCTTGTTCTTGACGACCTTGACGCGCACGCGGTTGCCGACCGCCTCGGTGCCCTCCTTGAGGGTCTCGATGCGCCGGATGTCGAGCCGCTGGGACGAGTAGAACTTCAGCGCGCGGCCGCCCGGCTGGGTCTCGGGCGAGCCGAACATGACGCCGACCTTCTCGCGGATCTGGTTGACGAACAGGCAGAGCGTCTGCGTGCGGTTCAGGTTGCCGGCCAGCTTGCGCATGGCCTGGGACATCATCCGCGCCTGCACGCCGACCGTCTGGTCGCCCATCTGGCCCTCGAGCTCGGCGCGCGGGGTCAGCGCGGCCACCGAGTCGATGGCCACGACGTCGACCGCTCCCGAGCGCACGAGCATGTCGGCGATCTCGAGCGCCTGCTCGCCGTAGTCGGGCTGGGAGACGAGCAGCTCGTCGATGTTCACGCCCAGCCGCTGGGCGTACAGCGGGTCCATCGCGTGCTCGGCATCGATGAACGCGCACACGCCGCCGAGCTTCTGCGCCTCGGCGATCACGTGATAGACGAGGGTGGTCTTGCCGGAGGACTCCGGACCGAAGACCTCGACGATGCGGCCGCGGGGCATGCCGCCGATTCCCAGCGCGAGGTCGAGCGACAGGGCGCCGGTGGGGATCGCGGCGACCTTCACCTGGGCGCCCTCGTCGCCCATGCGCATGACGCTGCCCTTGCCGAACTGGCGCTCGATCTGTGCGAGCGCGCCCTGCAGGGCTGCGTCGCGCGCCTTGACTTCCTTGGCGTCCTTGGCGTCCTGAGGTGCGCTCATCTTGTCTCCTGCGATCTGATCACGTGAGTTCCACAGCTTGGAAGGCGGGTCGGACGGAACCGGACCCTCCCGCGTGCGGTGTCACGGAACAAGACGCGGGTGTGACGAGTCAGTGCAGAGAGACGCGCGTCAGCGGCTCGTAGCGCGCTCCGTGCGGGTGCAGGCGCGACTCGAACAACGTCAAAGGCCCACCGGCGAACTCGAGCGGCTCCGGCGCCTCCGAGACCGAGCGAGGAGCCCGCGCCCGGGGGCGCAGCCGGGCGACGGTGGCGTGCGCGCGGAAGGGGCGCTTCTCGGGCGTGTAGACGCCCGCGGCGGTCAGCTCGTCGCTCACGCGCGACTGGAGGCCGGTCAGCGTGCCGTCCGGGTCCTCCAAGACGGCGCAGAGGACGCGGGCGCGACGCGGCGGGAGCAGCAGGGCGTCGCCGAGGACTAGGCGCGGCGCCACCTCGGCCGCCTCGCGGAGGACGGAGGAGACGATCGTCACGTCGCCGGCCGGGCGACGGCCGAGGAAGGCGAGCGTGAGATGGAGCGCCTCGTCGGCGACGGGTCGCCAGACGTCGGGATCCGCGGCCGCGTCGCGGAAGGCGACGAGCGCCGCGCGCGCGGCCTCGGGGAGCTCGAGCGCGACGAAGAGACGGAGCGCACGGTCGTCCGGGCTCATGCGGCGGTGGACGACGCGTCGCGCGCCTCGAGCAGCGCGCGGCGGAGCAGGTGCATGGCGAGCGTCGTGGTGCGCTCGCGGACGGCGGCGCGGTCGCCCGGCAGGCGGATCGCGCGTTCGATCAGCGGGGCGCCGCCGGCGCCCGCCACGCACACGCACACGGTCCCCACCGGCTTCTCCGGCGTGCCGCCGTCCGGGCCGGCGATCCCGGTGATGCCGATCCCCAGCGACGAGCCGAAGCGCTCGACGGCGCCCGCCGCGAGCGCCCGCGCCACCTCCGGCGAGACGGCTCCAACACGCTCGATCACGTCCGCCGGCACCCCCACGTGCGCGACCTTCGCCTCGTTCGAGTAGGCGACCACGCCGCCGAGCGCGTAGGCCGAGGAGCCCGGCCGGTCGGTCAGGCGCGCCGCCATCAGCCCGCCGGTGCACGACTCGGCGACCGCCACGGTCGAAAGCGGCGGCCCCAGCAGCAGCCCCGCCACGATGTCGTCGATCGTGGCGCCGTCGCGCGAGAACACGCGAGCGCCGAACCGATCGACCAGCGCCGCCTCCAGCGCCCCGTAGTCGGCCGACGCGGACGGGTCGAAGACGGTCGCGATCTCGAGCTCGCCCCGCCGCAGGCAGGTCGTGATCTCCAACGAAGGCGCCGGCCCCACCTCGCGCAGCACCTCGGCGAGCTGGGACTCCGGCACCCCGGTGATCCGCATGATCCGCTGCTCGAACGTCCCCGCCCGCGCCAGCACGTCCCGCACGACCGGGACCGTCACAGCCTCGTCCCACATCGGCTGCAGCTCGCCCGGCGGGCCGGGCAGCACGAGGACGACCGGGCCGCCCTCCACCTTCACGATGAGGCCCGGCGCCGTCCCGACCGGCTCCAGCACCGCCGCACCCCGCGGCACGAGCGCCTGCTTGCGGTTCCCGGCCCGCAGCGCGTCGTCGCTCACGTCCCGCCAGCGTCCGCTCAACGCGCTGATCCGAGCCCAGATCCGCTCCTCCAGCGCATCGTCGAGGTCCATGGGAACGCCGGCGAAGGCGGCCACGACGTCGGCGGTCAGGTCGTCGGCCGTCGGGCCGAGCCCGCCGGACGTGATCACCAGGTCCAGGTCGCGGAAGAGCTCGAGGCCGGCGCGGAGATCGTCGGGGCGGTCGGCCACGACGTGCACGGCGACCAGCTGGACGCCGCGATCGCGCAGCCGCTCCGACAGCCACGGGCCGTTCTCGTCGCGGATGATCCCCGCCAGGACCTCGGTCCCGGTGACGACGATGCCGGCGCGAACGCTCACGACGAGCAGTCCGGGCGCTGCGCGTCGGACAGCCGCCGCGGACGGCGCCCCGGCCGCAGCTCGTAGCCGATCGCCTCGGTGCTCGGCTCCACGCGGTAGGTCTTCCCGTTGACGCGCATGCTCACGTTGTTGTTGCCGAAGTTGGTGCGGAACGAGCGGCTGCGGAACGTGCGCCGCGGGCTGTCCGCGTCGAGCGTCTCCTCGTCGACCACCTGCCGCCCGCGGGCGTCGATCACGCAGACGTAGACGGGCGCGGTGGCCACGAGCTGGAGCCGGACGCGCTGCGGCGGGCGCTCCTCCTCGGCGCGCGGCTGGTCCTCGGAAGGCTCAGGCGTCGCCGTCGGCTCGGTCTCGCGCACCTCGTTCGGAGGAGGCGGCGTGCCGTCGTCGTCGTCTCCCCAGGTGCCGAGCGCCCACAGCGAGCCCAGCAGCACCGCCACGCAGCCGAGGATGACGACCACAGGTCCGATCCCGGCCACGCGCCGCCGCCGCGCCCTCCCGCGCGCCCGGGCGGCCGAGAACGGCGTCAGGTCCTGCGTGGACGGCCGCTCGTAGCGCTGGCGGTACTCCTCCACGAGGAGCCGCGGATCCAGGCCGAGGTACTCGGCGTAGGTGCGCAGGAACGTCTTGACGAAGGTGGGACCCGGGAGCAGGTCCCACTCCTCGTTCTCCAGCGCCCGGAGGTACTTCCCGCGGATCTTGGTAGCGCTCTCGACCTCCGTCATGTCGATCCGCCGGCGCATCCGCGCCTCGCGGAGCATCTCGCCGATCTCTGCCATGAGCGGGGAGAAGGCTACTCAGGGGGCGGTTGCTCGTCGGGCACTGCAACGGGCTGCTCACCGAGCGCCGCCAGCACCCGTGGCACATCACCCTCTGAAATCAGCACCTGACGCGGCTTCGAGCCCTCATAGCCGCTGATCACGCCGCGCCGCTCGAGCATGTCGATCAGCCGGCCCGCGCGCGTGTAGCCGAGCCGCAGCCGCCGCTGCAGCATCGACGTCGACGCCGTCTGCATCTCGGCCACCAGGCGGATGGCGTCGGACAGCAGCGGATCCTCGTCGGGATCGAAGCCGTCCTCGCCGCCGCCCTCCTCCACCGCAGGCTCGACCTCCTCGAGAAGCTCCTCGCGGAACTCCGGCTCGCCCTGCCGGCGCCACTCGTCCGTCACCAGCGCGATCTCCGACTCGTCGATGAACGCGCCCTGGATGCGCTGCAGCCGCGAGGTCCCGACCGGCGCGAACAGCATGTCGCCGGCGCCCAGCAACGTCTCGGCCCCGTTCTGGTCGAGGATCACGCGCGAGTCGGTCTGGGAGGAGACGGCGAAGGCGATCCGCGACGGGACGTTGGCCTTGATCATGCCCGTGATCACGTCCACGCGCGGGGACTGGGTGGCCAGCACCATGTGGATGCCCACGGCGCGCGCCTTCTGGGCGATCCGGATGATCGAGTCCTCGACGTCGGCGGGCGCGACCATCATCAGGTCGGCCAGCTCGTCGATCACGCAGAGGACGTACGGGAGCGGCGCCTCCCCCCTGCGCTCCCGCACCGCGTTCAGATCGCTCAACGTACGCGTGCGCGCCAGCGACATGTACGAGTAGCGCTGCTCCATCTCGCGCACGAGGTTCTGGAGCGCCGTCGCGGCCTTGCGCGGCGAGGTGATGACCGGCGTCAGCAGGTGCGGGATCGAGTCGTAGTGCGTGAGCTCGACCTGCTTTGGGTCGACGAGCACCATGCGGACCTCGTGCGGCGTGGCGCGCAGCAGGATCGAGGACAGCATCGCGTTCACGCAGCCGGACTTGCCGGCGCCGGTGGTGCCGGCGACCAGCAGGTGCGGCATCTTGGCCAGGTCGGCGCCGATCGCGCGGCCCGCCACGTCCTTGCCCAGCCAGACGGTCAGCGGCGACCAGTCGGCGGGCGGCGGCTGGAAGACGTCCCCCAGGTGCACGATCCGGCGGCGCGTGTTCGGGACCTCGACGCCGACGGCCTGCTTGCCGGGGATCGGGGCCAGGATGCGGATGTCGGAGGCGGCCAGCGCGTACGCCAGGTCGTCCTTGAGCTGCGCCACCTTGGCGACCTTGGTGCCCGGCGCGAGGCGGAGCTCGTAGCGGGTGATGTGCGGGCCCGCGACCTTGCCGATCACGCGCGCCTCGACGCCGAAGTGCCCGAGCGCCTCGGTCAGCTGGGCGGCGGTCTTCTCCTGCCCGGCGGTGTCAGGCCGCGAGGCCTCCTCGGAGGACCGCTTCAGCGACTCGGGGTTCGGCACCGCCCACTCGAACTCCGGCGAGTCGGTGACGTGCGGGCGGTAGCGGCCCTGGGGCGTGAGGTCGGGGTCGCCGGCCGCCCGTGTCACGCCGGGCTCGTCGGTCTCCGGATCCTCGGCCAGCCGAGGCTCGGCCGGCTCCTCCGGCTCCGGCTCGGGCTCGGGCTCGACCGCCACCTCGGTCGGCTCGTCTTCATAGAGGTCCGGGAAGCGCTCGTCACCCGACCAGAACGGCTTCGGCTCCTCCCACTCGTCGGCCGGCGGCGTCGCCCGGGTGACGCGCGGCTCCTCCGTCTCCAGCGCCTCGAGCTCCTCGGTGGCGCGGCGCCGCTGGACCGCCGCGCGCATGTCGCGCGTGGTGGTGGAGACCGAGTCCGTGGTGGCCTTGACGACCCCGGCGACCGAGGCGCCCGTCAGCAGCAGGACGGCGGCCAGGAACAGGAACAGGGCGATGATGTGCGCGCCGACGGTGCCGAGCGCGGTCGAGGCGCCCCAGTAGAGGCCCTCCCCCACCACGCCGCCGCGCGGGCGCACCCACTCGGGGTCCCAGCGCACCTCGGTGCCGCCGGGGCCGAACCCGAGCGTCCCGGCCGCCAGGCCCAACGTCAGAGCGGCGAACAGGCACAGCCCGCCGGAGCGGAACGGCCGCACGGCGGGCAGCATCTCGCGCAGCACGAGGATCGCCCCTGAGGCCAGCAGGGCCACGGGCACGCCGTAGTGCACGGCTCCGATCAGCCGCCGCAGGCCGTCGACGGCCCAGCCGCCCGCCTCGCCCCCGTCCCACTCCAACCAGATCAGGAACGCGAAGAAGATCGCGGCGGCCACCAGCGCGAGTCCGATCAGGTCGAGCTGGCGCTGCTCGAGCTTCGGCATGCGGGGCCAGGCCACCGGCGCGGAACGGCGGGCTCGCGGCTTGGGCTTGCGGGCGGGCATGTGGCCGCCACCCCTTCGACGCGTGCCGTCCGCCTCCTTCCGGGGTAACAGGCCGCCATGGCCGTCGTCGGACCGCTGCTGATCGTCGCCCTGCTGGTGTTCGCGACGCTGGCGGTCCGCCGGGCGCGCGCCGACCGCGCCTTCCACCGCGCCGCCGCGCCCGCCGAGGCCGAGATCACCGACGTCCGCTGGAAGACGGTCGGCCCGCTGCCCGAGCGCGACCGCCTCGCCTACCCCCTGCTGCGCTTCGCGCTCCCGGACGGGAGCGTGTACGAGGCGCGCACCGAGGTCGGCGGGCCTCCGGTCGAGGTCGGCGAGCGCGTCGGCGTCCTCTACCTGCCCGACGACCCGAGCCGCGTCCGGGTCGACAGCCAGGCGAGCCCGAGCAACGGCAGCACGAGCGGCACGTAGCCGTAGCCTGAGCCGAAGCCCGACCAGACCGTCTCGTCGGGCATCGAGCGCGCGAGCGCCCCCACCGACAGCACCCCGATCAGCCGATGCCGCAGGCGGCGAGCGTCACTCGGTGCGCCCCGCGGGCAAGCGCCACGGCCGCGACGAGGTAGATCGCTGCCGCGTGAGGAGGCGCTCGCTCGGCGTGCTGCGGTAGAGCTCCGGCTGCGTCCACTCGTCGATCTCGAGCGCCACCACGAGGATCGCGCCGCTGAGGATCATCATCAGAGTCGCCGGACCCCCGTACCATCATGTGCGATGGAAGGCTCCGACCGCCCCGTCCGCGTCCTCGTCGTCGAGGACGACAAAGAGATCGCCCATGTGCTGCAGCGCTCGCTGCGCCTGGACGGCTATGACGTCAAGCTCGCTTCCGACGGCGTGCAGGCGCTCGACGAGGCGCACGCCTTCCTGCCCGACCTGATCGTCCTCGACCTCGGGCTGCCGCGGCTGGACGGGATCGACGTCGCGCGCCGGCTGCGCGAGGACGGCGACGACGTGCCGATCCTCATCCTCACCGCGCGCGACGCCCTCGAGTCGCGCGTCGAGGGGCTCGACGTCGGCGCCGACGACTACCTCGTCAAGCCGTTCGAGCGCCAGGAGCTGCTGGCCCGCCTGCGGGCGCTGCTCCGCCGCAGGCCGCCGCGCGGCATGGCCCCCCTGCGGGTGGGCGACCTCATGCTCAACCCGGACACCCACGAGGTCACGCGCGGGGAGCGCAAGATCGAGCTCACGCAGCGCGAGTTCGAGCTGCTCGAGTACCTGATGCGCAACGAGCGCCTGGTCATCAGCCGCCAGAAGCTGCTCGACGAGGTGTGGGGCTACGACCCGTTCTCGATCACCAACACGATCGAGGTCTTCGTCTCGAACCTGCGAAGGAAGCTGGAAGCCGGTGGGGAGCCTCGACTCCTCCATACGGTCCGCGGCGCGGGCTACGTCCTCCGCGTATAAGCGCCTGCCCATCCGCTGGCGCCTGGCCGGCGGCTCCGCGGCGCTGACGCTGGTGATCCTGTGCGGCTTCGCGGTGATCGTCGGCGTCCTCACCACGCGCCAGATCCACGAGGACTTCCGGCGCGAGGTGGAGACGAGCGCCGACCGCATCGTCAGCCAGGCGCGGCTGGAGCTGCGCTACGACAACGAGGGCAACCCCACCGTGCGGTCCGCGCCGGACACGATCGACCTCGGCGACGTCGCATCGTCCTCCGGCGCGGTGATCCGCGTGATCACCGACGACGACCTCGTGGGCTACGCAAGCCCGACCGCGCCCGACTTCGGGCCGCCACTCGCCCGCACCGCCGAGATCGACGGCTGGCGCGTGGAGACCCGCCAGGTGCTGGTGAGCGGCGAGCCGTGGGCGCTCCAGTACGCGAAGCCGATCTCCGAGGTCCAGGACACCGCCAACCGCGTCAAGGTCTTCCTCGCCTTCGGCGTCCTCGGCGGCGCCCTGCTGGCCCTGCTGGCGGGCCTGGCGGTGGCGCGCCGGGCGATGGAGCCGATCACCGAGCTGACCGCTGCCGCGCGCCGGATCGAGCAGTCGCGCGACCCGACCGAGATGATCCCGGCGACCGAGGCCGAGGACGAGGTGGCCGAGCTGGCCCACACGCTGGAGGCCATGCTCGCCTCGCTCGGCGAGGCGCGCGCCGAGACCGAGGGCGCGCTGGCGCGCCAGCGCGAGTTCGTGGCCGACGCCTCGCACGAGCTCCGCACCCCGCTGACCTCCGTGCTGGCCAACCTCGAGCTGCTCGAGGAGGAGCTGTCCGGCGAGCAGCGGGAGACCGCGTCCTCCGCGCTGCGCTCGTCGCGCCGGATGCGCCGGCTGGTCGCCGACCTGCTGCTCCTGGCCCGGGCCGACGCCGGCCGCGTGGCGCCGCACGAGCCGGTCGACATCTCGGAGGTCGTCACCCATGCGGCGGCCGAGCTGGAGCCGCTCGCCGGCGATCACGAGATCTCGGTCGACGCCCCGCCCGGCGCCCACGTCGACGGCGCCCGCGACGAGCTGCACCGGCTCGTCCTGAACCTGATGGAGAACGCCCTGCGGCACACCGATCCCGGCACCGCGGTCGAGGCCACCGTCGAGCGCCGCAACGGCGAGGTCGTGCTCGCCGTGGAGGACGACGGGCCGGGGATCCCGGACGAGCAGCGCGAGAAGGTGTTCGAGCGCTTCTACCGCGGCTCCGGCGAGCACAGCGGCTCCTCGGGCCTCGGCCTCTCGATCGTGCGCGCCGTCGCCGACTCGCACGGCGGCACGGTGCGGCTCGAGGAGCCGCTGGACGGCCGCGGCGCCCGCTTCGTGGTCAGGATTCCGGCACCCTAGGGGTGCCCAACGGGACATCGCTCAACACGGAATGGCTCGTTGGGCGGGCCCCCGTCTCCTATCCCTCAAGAGTCGGCCGGGAATGCCGAATTCCCGGTCGACATGTCTGACACCACTTCACAGCAGCTCGTCGTGTTCTCGCTCGGGAGCGAGGAGTACGCCCTCCCGATCGGGTCCGTCCACGAGATCATCCGCTTCACCGAGCCCCGTACCGTCGCCTCCGAGGCCGCCTGGATCCGTGGCGTCATCGGCCTGCGCGGCAAGATCATCCCGATCTTCGACCTCGCCGCCCGCATGGAGCTCGAGATCGCCGCCGAGTCCGAGGCCGGCAAGATCGTCATCGTCGAGAGCGGCACCGGCCAGGTCGGCATCATGGTCGACGAGGTCGAGGAGGTCCTGACCGTCTCGAGCGACCAGCTCGAGGACGTCCCCTCCGCCAACACCGACTCGATCGAGGCGATCGCCAAGATCGAGGACCGCCTGGTCATCCTGCTCAACCCCGAGGGCCTCTTCGCCCGCTCGGGCGCCGAGGAGATCGCCGCGGCCTAGCCGCCGGCGGGAGGGGATGATGCGCGTAGTCGTCGCCGACGATTCGCGGCTCATGCGCCGCATGCTGTCCGACGCGCTCGGGCGTCAGGGCTTCGAGGTCGTCGCCACCGCGGCCGACGGCGACGAGGCCCTGGCGGCGTGCCGTGAGCACCGCCCGGACGCCATGACGCTGGACCTGCACATGCCCGGCATGGACGGCCTCGGCGTGCTCCGCGCCCTGCGCGCGGGCAAGGCCGAGCAGGTGCCGGTCGTCGTGGTCTCCGCCTTCTCCCCCGCCCACGGCGCCCGCGCCGTCGACGCGCTGGCCGAGGGCGCGTTCGAGCTGGTCGCCAAGCCCGCCTTCGGCGAGCCGCTGGAGACCTTCACGTCCGAGCTCGGCCGCAAGGTCGGCCAGGCGGCCCACAGCGGCCGCACGCGTCGTCCGGCCGCGCGGGCCATCGCCCGCCGTCCGGAGCACCCTCCGGTCCGCCGGACGGCCGTGGCCGGCAAGAAGGTCGTCGTCATCGCCTGCTCGACCGGCGGCCCGAAGGCGCTGGGCGACCTCATCCCCAAGCTTCCCTCCCCGCTCGGCGCCGGCACGCTGATCGTCCAGCACATGCCGCCGGGCTTCACCGCCTCGCTCGCGACGCGGCTCGACGCCTCCTCGCAGCTCGACGTGGTCGAGGCCACCGGCGGCGAGAACCTGCAGCCCGGCGTGGCGCTGCTCGCCCCCGGCGGGTCCCACCTGCGCCTCGACGGCACGCGCCACGCGCGGCTGTCCGACGACGCCCCGGTCGGCGGCCTCAAGCCGCGCGCGGACTTCACGATCGAGGACGCCGCGAAGCTCTTCGGACCGCGCATGGTGCTGGTCGTGCTGACCGGCATGGGCCGCGACGGCCTCGAGGGCGCCAAGGCGGTCCGTGCCGCCGGCGGGCGCATCCTCGTCGAGGCCGAGTCCACCTGCACCGTCTACGGCATGCCGCGCGCGGTGGCCGAGGCCGGCCTGGCCGACGAGATCCTGCCGCTCGGCGAGCTGGCCGGCGCGATCGCGCGGGAGGCGGGTCGATGAGCACCCTGTCCGAGCGCATCGCCGCCCGCCAGGCGGGCTTCACGGCCGACATCAAGACCGACGACTTCACCGCGCTGTGCGAGCTCGTCCGCCGTCTCTGCGGCGTCGACCTGCTGCAGTACAAGCGCGGCCAGATGGAGCGCCGCGTGCGCACCTTCGCGCAGCGCCGCGGCACGCCCGACCTGGAGGCCTACGGCGCCCGCCTGAAGGCCGACCAGGAGGAGCTCGACGCGTTCCTGGACCGCGTGACGATCAACGTCTCGCACCTGTGGCGCCACGAGGACCAGTGGACCGCGCTCGGCAGGACGATCCTCCCCGAGCTCGCGAACCGTCGGGGCCGGGTCCGCTGCTGGAGCGCCGGCTCGTCCTACGGCGCCGAGGCCTTCACCCTGGCGGCGATCGCCAAGGATTCGATCCCCAACGCGCGGGTCGAGATCCACGGCACCGACCTCGACAAGCGCATGGTCGCCCGCGCCCGCGCCGGCCGCTTCAGCGCCGAGGATGCCCGCACTGCGCCCCCGGCCCTTCTGAAGAAGTGGTTCGACCCGGCCGATGAAGGGGGTTGGCAGGCGAAGTCCGAGCTCATGCGCATGACGAGCTTCGAGGTCGGCGACCTGCTGCGGATGCCCGTCCAGCCCGGCCGCTACGACCTGATCATGTGCCGTAACACCGTCATCTACTTCACCGAAGAGGTCCGCGACGCCCTCCACGCCCGCCTGGCCACCGCGCTGGCGCCCGGCGGCTACCTCGTCGTCGGCACCTCGGAGCGCGTGGCCGATCCGCGCGCGCTGAGCCTCACCTCTCCGTTCCACTTCATCTACCGGAAGAACGAGTCGTAATGGATATCTCCGAGTACCTCCCGATGTTCCTGGCCGAGGGGCGTGAGCACCTCCAGGAGCTGAACCTCGCCGTCGTCCGCATCGAGGAGCGGCCCGACGACCAGGACACGGTCGACGAGATCTTCCGCATCGCCCACTCCCTGAAGGGCATGAGCGCGACGATGGGCTTCGCCGGCATGGCGGCCCTCACGCACGAGATGGAGGACGTCTTCGAGCTCCTGCGCCAGCGCAAGGGCGGTCTTCCCCGCGAGGCGATCGACGTCCTGCTCGAGTGCCTCGACGCCCTCTCGGCCGCGGTCGACGCGATCGACGAGAGCGGCGAGGAGGAGATCGAGCCCAAGCCGCTGATCACGCGGCTCAAGGGCCTCATCCGCGACCGCGACGCCGAGGAGCCCGAGGTCAAGGAGACCGCCGAGGCGCCCATCGACCTCGCCGAGCTGGCCGACGGCCGCCGCGTGGTCCAGGTCAGCGCGACGCTCTCAGACGACGTGCAGATCCCGTCGGTGCGCGCGTACATGGTCCTCTCGGCGCTCGCCGAGCTCGGCGAGACGCTGGCCTGCGTCCCGTCCCCCGACGACGTCGAGACCTTCAGCGGCAGCGAGATCGACGCCTGGATGGTCTCCGAGCGCACCGACTCCGAGCTGGCCGCCGTGGTCGGCGCCGTGTCGGACGTCGCCCACGTCGAGGTCTTCGAGGCCGTCAGCGACGCCGCCGTCGAGACCGGCGACGAGGTCGTCGAGGCGCCCAAGCAGGAGGCCGCCGCCGCCCCGAAGCCGAAGTCCGGCGGTCACAACAGCAAGGGCGCCGCGACCGTCCGCGTGGACGCCGAGCGGCTCGACCAGCTGATGCACTTCATGGGCGAGCTCGTCCTGCACCGCACCCAGGTCGAGGCGCTGGCCGCCGACGCCGACGTGCCGGGCCTCTCGCAGGCGATGCAGAACCTGACCCGCACCTCCCACGCCCTCCAGGCGATGGTCATGCAGGTCCGCATGATCCCGGTCGAGGCCGTGTTCCTGCGCTTCCCGCGCCTGGTCCGCGACCTCTCGACCAAGCTCGGCAAGCAGGTCGACCTCGAGCTGGTCGGCAAGGACACCGAGCTCGACCGCACCGTGGTCGACGCGCTCGGCGATCCGCTCGTGCACCTCATCCGCAACTCGCTCGACCACGGCCTCGAGGGTCCGGAGGAGCGCCAGAAGGCCGGCAAGCCGGCCAGCGGCACGCTGAAGCTCTCGGCCCGCCACGCCGGCGGCAACGTCGTCATCGAGGTGCGCGACGACGGTCGCGGCATCAACCCCGTCAAGGTCGCCGAGAAGGCCGCCGAGCGCGGCCTGATCGGAGCCGACGCCGTCGAGACCACCGACATGGCGAAGGCGATCGAGCTGCTCTTCCACCCCGGCTTCTCCACCGCCGAGGTGACCAGCGACATCTCCGGCCGCGGCGTCGGCATGGACGCGGTCCGCACCACGATCCGCGAGCTGGGCGGCGAGGTCCTGATGACCTCCGAGCTCGGCCAGGGCACCGTGGCGCAGATCCGCCTCCCGCTGACCCTCGCGATCATGGCCGCCCTGCTCGTCGAGGCCGACGGCCGCCCGTTCGCCATCCCGCTCGACCGCATCGAGCGCACCGTCCGCCTGGCCGACCACACTGTGCGGTCTGTGGCGGGGAGCCGGATGCTGGTCATGCGCGACGGCGTGCTGCCGATCGTCGACGCGTCCGAGCGCTTCGGCGGCTCGCCGAAGCCGGAGGCCGAGTACGCCGTCGTCGTGCGCGGCGCCACCGGCTCGCTGGCCGTCACCGTCGGCACCCTCTTCGGCCAGCGCGAGCTGGTCACCCGGCCCCTCCCCCCCGAGGTCGCCGAGAACTCCGCCCTCTCGGGCGCCGCGGTCATGTCCGATGGGCAGATCGCACTGATCGTCGACTGCGATGCCGTCGAGACCGCCGCACCCGCCCTCGCCACCGCCTAAGCCAAAGGAACTTCGTGAGTCAGTACACCGAACTCCAGCTCGACGCTCTGCGTGAGCTGGCCAACATCGGCTCGGGGACCGCGTCCACCGCGCTCTCCGGGATGCTCGGGCGGGCCGTCGACATCTCCGTCCCCAACGCCAAGGCGCTCCCGTTCGCCGACGCCGTCGACGCGACGGGCGACGCCGAGAGCGAGATGACGGGCATCGTGCTCGGCATCAAGGGCGACATGGGCGGCACCGTCCTGCTGCTGGTCTCTCCGTCCGACGCCGACGCCATGTGCCGCATGCTCGGCCTGGAGCCCGGCGACGAGTTCGCCGTCTCCGCCCTCGGCGAGATCGGCAACATCGTCGGCGCGTCGTACATCAACGCGCTCGGCTCGATGACGGGCATGGAGCTGGAGCCCACGCCGCCGGCGACCCTGACCGACATGCTCGGCTCGATCGTCGGGAGCGTGCTGGCGACCGCCGCCCTCACCGATGACGTCGCGCTGCTGCTCGACTCGAACCTGGTCGTCGAGGGCGAGGACTGCTCGATCTCCTTCCTGCTGGTGCCCGACCAGGGCGGCGTCGACGAGCTCCTCTCGCGGCTCGGGCTGAGCTGATGGCCGCTGCTGAGACCATGGTGCGGATGGGTGAGCTCGCGGTGTCGCGCGCGCCCGGCCACGTGCTGGTCTCGCTGGGACTCGGCTCGTGCATCGGACTGGCCCTGATCGACCGCAAGATGGGGATCGCGGGCCTCGCCCACATCGTCCTCCCGCAGTCGCAGGGCCACGACACGGACAACCCGCGCAAGTTCGCGGACCTCGCCGTGCCGGAGATGCTGTCCGAGCTCTCGAAGCTCGGGGCCCGCAAGATCCGCCTCGAGGCGGTGCTCGTGGGCGGCGCCAGCATGTTCGCCGTGTCCGCGGCCAGCCTCGAGGTCGGCCAGCGCAACGAGAACGCCGTGCGCGAGCTGCTCGTCAAGGAGCGCATCCCGGTCGTGGCCGCCGCCACGGGCGGCAATCGCGGCCGCACGGTCCGCGTCGACGTGGCCGGCTCGACCGTGACGGTGCGCGAGGCGGGCGGCAAGGACGAGGAGCTGCTCGCGCGCAGCGCAATGATGGCGGTGGCGGCATGAGCGGCGCCGGCGGACAGGTCCTCAGCGCCGACGCGATCGCGGCCCTCGTGGACGCGGCCCGTGAGGGTCGCCTGCCCGAGGACGCGCCGACCCAGCAGCGCCGCCGGCGCATGCGGGCGGTCGACTTCACGCGCCCGACCAAGTTCACCTCCGAGCAGGAGCGGCGCCTCAAGCGCTCACTCGAGGCGTTCTGCCGCACGGCCTCGACGCGCCTGTCGGCCGAGCTTCGCGTGCCGCTCGAGCTCGAGGTCATCAACTCGACCCAGCTGACGTGGTCCAACGCCCACTCCCAGGTGGTGTCGAACTCGATCAGCGCACTGCTCGAGGCGCAGCCGATCGGGACCCGCCTCATGCTCGCCTGCGAGCCGGGCCTGGTGCTCGGCGCCATCGAGCTGCTGCTCGGCGGCGACGTGATCAGCGAGGTGCGCGAGCGGCGGATGACCGACATCGACTTCGCGCTGGCCCGCCACTTCTGCGACCGCCTGTGCGCCCAGCTCTCGGTGATCTGGACCGACATGGCCGAGCTCGAGCTCGCCGTCGTCGGCATGGAGTCGCACCTGGAGACCGCGCAGATGATCCCGGTGAGCGAGCCGACGCTGACCTTCACGATCGAGGCGCGCCTCGGCGGCGTCTCGACCACGGTGGCCCTGCTGCTCCCGTGGTCGGCGATCGCGCCGGTGGCCGAGCGCTTCAGCGCCCGCGACGACGCGCCCGACCGCGGCGCCGAGGAGATCGACCGCGTCCGCCGTGCCGTGGGCAGCGTCGACATGACGGTGCGGGCCGAGGTGGCCTCGATCGAGCTCCCGATCGAGCAGGTGCTGGCGCTGCAGCCCGGAGACGTGCTCTCGCTGGGCGCGCCCGCCGACGGCGGCGTGACCCTGTTCGCCGACAAGGTGCCCGTGCATCGCGCCAAGCCCGGCCGCAGCGGCAGCCGCCGCGCGGTGCAGATCACCGACCGTGTGAGGAGGCCGCGATGAGCACCGACGACGCGCTCACCCGCCTCGGCCAGTCCACCTCGGAGGCCATCACCGGCGTCCTGGAGATGTTCGCGCCGGGCAAGATCAACCCCGGCGACGTCTCCGTCGTCGCGGGCGACAAGAACCCGATGGAGTCGATCCCGGTCCCCGCCGTGGCGACCAGCGTCTCCTACGTGGACGGCGTCACCGGCGCCAACGTGTTCGTCATGACCCTCGACGGGGCGAAGAAGCTCGCCGCGGCGATGATGGGCATGGAGGAGCCGGAGGACCCGAACGCCCCGGAGCTGTCGGAGCTCGAGCTCTCGGCCGTCTCCGAGGCGATGAACCAGATGATGGCCTCGGCCGCGATCGCGATCTCCTCGGTGCTCGGCACCGAGGTCGAGATCGGGACGCCCGAGACCAAGACCTTCACCGAGGCGGCCCAGGCGGCTGACGCCTATCCGCACACCCCGCACGCCGTGCGGGCCTCGTTCTCGGTGTGCGGCGAGCCGTGCCGGCTCGTCCAACTCGTGCCGAACGCCTTCGTGGTGCGCATGACGCGCGCGCTGGACGAGCTGGGGTCCGAGGTGGCCCCGCCCGAGCCGGCGCCCGCCGGCGCTCCGACGGCCGCCGGCGCTCCCGCCGGTCCCGGCACTCCGTCGCTCGCGGGCATCCCCGTGCGCGTGTGGGCGGAGCTGGGTCGCGCGCAGATGCCATCCGCGCAGGTGGTCGGATTGCCCTCCGGCGCGGTGGTGGAACTCAACCGATCGGCCGACGAGCCGATCGACCTGTACGTCAACGGTAGGCGCTTCGCCACCGGCCGCCTGATGGTGGTCGACGGCACCGACTGGGCCGTGCGGATCGAGACGGTCCTGGCGCCCTCGAACACATCAACCGAAAATCAGCTGGAGGTGGCCCGATGGCCCGAATCCTGGTAGTCGACGACGCCGCTTTCATGCGGAAGATGGTGAGCGACGCGCTCACGAAGGGTGGCCACGAGGTGGTCGGCGAGGCCGGCAACGGCGTGGAGGCGATCGCGCAGTTCCAGGCGCTGAAGCCCGAGGTCATGACCCTCGACATCACGATGCCCGAGAAGGACGGCCTCGCCGCCCTCAAGGAGATCGTCGAGCTCGACCCGTCCGCGCGCGTGATCATGTGCTCCGCGCTGGGCCAGGAGTCCAAGGTGCTCGAGTCGATCAAGCTCGGCGCCAAGGACTTCGTCGTCAAGCCGTTCCAGGCCGACCGCGTCCTCGAGGCGATCGGCAAGGCGCTGGCGTAAGCCACCGGCATTTCGCAGGACCGCGGCCGAAGCACCCCTGGGGCTTCGGCCGCACTGCGTTTCTGCCGATCTATACGGCGATGGACCGGCTTCAGGAGTTCTCGATCGTGACGATGAGCCTGCCCGACCTCGGGCGGGTCAGCGAGTTCAAGGCATTCGTCCTTGGCGTGCACCGTCACGTCGCGACTCTGCAGCCCGTGGAGCACGTCGAGTCGATGTGGCTGCCGCCGCTCGTCGAGAACGCCCACCTGCTCTTCCGGCACAACGGCCGGAACGTCGGCCTGAAGGGCGACCTTCGCTGCGGCGACCGGCCAGAGAACATCGAGTTCCGCGTCACCGACGGCGTCTGCGTCCCGCGGCGGCGCTCCTCGCGCCTGGCGATCTGCGCGCCGGTGACGGTGACGCTGGATGACGGCAGCGCGCTGGACTGCCAGACGCAGGACATCGGCGCGGACGGGATGACGCTCGAGCGCGTCGGCGGCCTGGACGCCGAGCAGGTCGTATCGGTCAGCGTGATGCTGCCGTGGGAGTCCGAGGAGGTCTGCGCGCAGGCTCGCGTGACGGCGGTCGATGAGAGCGGAGTGGTGGCGCTCGAGCTCGACGGAGCGGAGCGCGCCGCACGCCGCCGCCTGATGGACTTCGTGACCGAGCAGCTCCGTCGCCGCCTCTCCATCGTCCGCTCCCTCCAGGAGGAACGCAGCGATGATTGGGACTGACGCCCCGTCGCGCTGGGACACCGTGGTCCGCGCGTGCTCGGAGGCCGTGGCGGTGATCGACCACGAGGGCGTGATCCAGCTCGTCAGCCCTTCGCTCGAGCGCGAGCTGGGCCGCGACGACCTGCCCGGCACTTCTCTCGTGGATCTGTTGCACCCGCGCGACGTCGCCGACTTCCACGGCACGGTCATCAACTTCGTGGCCGGGTTGAGCGTGACGGCCTGGTCGGACTGGCGCCTGCGCACCGCCGACGGCGGCTGGATCGACATGGAGACGACGGCCACCAACCTGCTCGACGTCCCCGGCCTGCGCGGGATCATCCTCACGGGGCGCAACGTCACCGCGCGCAACACCACCTTCCAGGCGCTCCAGGAGGCTCGGCGGCGGCTCGAGGCGGTGCTCGACATCGCGGGCGCGGCCATCTTCGTGACCGACCTCGACGGCACGTGGGTGCTCGCCAACCGCTCGTGCGCGGCCATGCTCGGCCGGCGGCCGGACGAGATCGTCGGCCGCCGCACGGACGAGCTGCTCAGGCCCGAGGAGGCGGAGCGGCTCGAGGCGCACGGGCGCGAGGTGCTGCGGGCCGGCCACGCGCTCCAGTTCGACGAGTTCCTCGAGCTGGGCGGCGAGACGCGCCAGCTGCTGTGCACCACCGTCCCGATCATCGACGGCGAGGGCAACGCGACCGGGTTGTGCGGCGTCGCCGCCGACATCACCGACCGGCGGCGCGCGCAGGAGGAGAAGGAGGCGCTCGAGACGGCGCTGCAGCGCTCGCAGCGCATGGAGTCGCTCGGCCAGCTCGCCGGCGGCGTGGCGCACGACTTCAACAACCTGCTCGCCGTGATCCTCAACTACGCGGAGTTCGTCGGCGAGGAGATCGGCTCGGATCACACCGCTGCTGCCGACGTGGCCGAGATCGTCCGCGCCACCCAGCGCGCCGCCGACCTCACGCGCCAGCTGCTCGTCTTCAGCCGCCACGACCATCTGCGTCTGGAGGCGGTCGACGTCAATCGCGTCGCTCTGGAGACGCAACGGATGCTCGATCGCACATTGGGTGAGGACGTCGAGCTGGTGGTCGTGCCGGCCCTGGAGCCTGTCCACGTGCTGGCCGATCGCGGACAGCTCGAGCAGGTGCTGATGAACCTCGTCCTCAACGCCCGTGACGCGATGCCGCGCGGCGGCCGCGTGACGGTGACCATCGAGCCCGTCGACCGGTTCGTGCGCGTGGAAGTCGCCGACGACGGCGAGGGCATGACCCCGGAGACGGCCGAGCGCGCGTTCGACCCGTTCTTCACCACCAAGCCGAAGGGCCGCGGCACCGGCCTCGGCCTCGCCACCGTGTACGGCATCGTCACGGGCAGCGGCGGCCACATCGAGATCGAATCCCACCTCCAGGAAGGCACCACCATCACCATGCACCTGCCCAGCGCCGAACCGGACAAGCCGGCCGCCGAGGCGGCCACCGCCCCGCTCGACGAGTCCAACGGCATGACCGTGGTCGTCGTCGAGGACGAGGACGCCATCCGGACGCTGACGCGCCGCATCCTCTCCCGGCAGGGCTACGAGGTGGTCGAGGCCGAGACCCCCGAGCACGCGCTCTCGCTGTGCGAGGACATGAAGCCGGATCTGCTGCTCACCGACGTCGTGATGCCCGGGATGTCGGGCAAGGACCTCAGCGAGCGTCTGCGCGAGCGGCACGCCGACCTGCGCGTCCTGTTCATGTCCGGCTACACCGACAACGCCCTCGACCGGTACGGGCTGGACGCCGGCGGCGACTCCCTGCTGCAGAAGCCGTTCAACGGCCGCGAGCTGCTGACGGCGGTGCAGGAGGCTCTGGCCGCCGACTGACCCCCGGCGCCGGTGGCAGCCGACGCCGGGGCGACCGCCGAACAACCGAATCGAGCCGAATGGTGTTTCGACGCGACGCAGCGAGCGCGGTCGGTCGGCGGCCGCCCCCGCGGCGGCGGTTGCCGCGGGAACTGACTCGGTCATGGTCGCCCGGTCCGCGCGTCGCGAACATCCTGCGCCGGCGCGATTCGAAGGTTGAACCGCGCCTCCTCCGATCGGTGGAGGCGCGGCTGGTCCGATCGGTTGATATCCGGTCCCTGGAAGTCCACAATGCCGCGGCCGGTGACCGTGCTGTCTGATCAAGCAGCCGTCGCGGATGTGCACGCGGGCGATTCCGCCGCTCTCGCGGTGCTTGGCAGTGCTGATCCCCTGCCTGGTCGTGCTGGCCAGCGCTGACCTCCGAGCCGGCGACTGGCAGCCGGTCAGCCTCGTCATCGCGCTCGGGCACGCTGCTGGTCCTCGCCGAGAGCGGTCTCGACCTGGGCGCGCAAGTTGCGCATGTCGGGCGGCCTGATGGTGCAGGCGCACGATCATGGCGCTCCTGGGGCCTGCGCCGGCCGCGCTGTTCGGCATGCTCGCGATGGCCGTCGACGGGCGGGTCAACCGCCAGCCGCTCGAGGGCACGCTCCTCAACATCGTCATCTTCGGCCTGCTCGGGCTCCTGGGAGGCCTGCTGATGGCAGGGCTCGGGCAGCAGCGTTCGGGCTCGAACGCGAGGACAGCCACCTACGCGCTGCTCGTGCTTCCCGTCTACCTGGTGCTCATGGCGGCGGACCTCACGCTCATCGCGGCCGACGTGCGCCCGGACTCACCGCGGAGGCCCGACGGCAGGTGTTCCGCGAGACGGCGCCTGCCGACCATCCCGCTCGAGCTGCTCAGCGGCATGATGGCCGCGGCCGCGGTGCTCATCTGGGCGCACGCCGGTATCGCCGCGGCGATCGGGCTGCTCGTCGTGCTCCTCATCACCATCCCGCTCGCCCGCGCACTGGGATCGGGGATGACGACCGGCGACGACCTAGTCGCGCTGCAGGAGGTGTCCGACCAGCGCGCCGCCGAGGTCATCCGGCTCTCGTCGGACCGCGAGCGGCTGCTGTCGGAGGTGCTCGACGCCGAGCAGCGCGAGCGCGCACGTCTGGCCGAATCGCTCCACGACGGGCCGGTGCAGCGGCTCGTGGTCATCCGGCAGGACCTCGCCGAGGGCGCGGAGCCCGACCAGCTCGCCGGCACGTCGACGCCGCCCTCGCCGAGACGCGCGCGATCATCTCCGCCTTCCACCCGGTGATGGTGCGACGAGCTGGGCTTCGAGGCCTCGCTACGGGCCTCGATCGCGCCTTTCCCGGCCGGCCAGTCTGTCGACCTGACGGTCACGACCGAGGTCGACGACGCGCGCGCTCGACCGCACCGTGCTGTTGCCCGTCGCGCAGGAGCTCCTGGTCAACGCGGTCAAGCACGCGGGTCCCAAGCACGATCGACGTGTCGGTGCGCGCGCCAGGACGGCGGCATCGTCCTCGAGGTCAGCGACGACGGCGTCGGCATCGACACCTCCGACGCCGGGCGCGCCGTCCAGGCGGGCCACCTCGGCCTCGCCATGGTCCGCCGCCGCGTCGAGGACGCTGGTGGCCGGTTCGAGATCGAGACACGCGCCGACGGCGGGACGCGTTCGCGCATCGTCCTGCCGCCGCGCTGACGGCGTTACTCGATCAGCCCGCGGCGCATGCCCTCGGCGACCGCCGCCGCGCGATCGGACACTTCGAGCTTCTCGTAGAGGTTGTGCAGGTGCGTCTTGATCGTCGCCGTGCTCAGGTGCAGCCGGGCGGCGATGTCCGGCGCGGACGCGCCGCTGGCGAGCAGGTTCAGGATCTCACCCTCGCGGGCGCTGAGGAGGCTGCGCGTGGACGAGCGCCGCTGCGTGAGCTCCGTCGCCATCGCGGCCTGGGCGTCGCTGGAGAGGACCGTCCGGCCCTGCGCGATTCCCCGGATCGCTTCACAGATCTCAGCGCGGTCGGCGTCCTTGGCGACGTAGCCGGCAGCGCCGAGACTCAGGCACTCGTGCACCTGCTCCCCGCCGACGTGGAACGAGAGGACGAGCACCCGGCACGGCGTCTCCTCCGCCGCCAGCTCCTGCAGCACCTCGGCGGCGCCGAGGCGCGGCATTCGAAGGTCGAGCACGGCAACGTCCGGCGATTCGGCCCGGATGCGCTCCAGCGCCTCGGCCCCGTTGGTGCACGTCCCGAGCAGATCCAGGTCGCCGGTGCGCTTGATCGCGGCGGCGAGCCCGTCGACGTAGACGGGGTGATCGTCGGCGACGAGCACGCGAATCGAGCCCCCGTCTGATCCCGTCCCACCTGGATTCGGCACGACCCAAAGGTACTGGTAAGAGGGCTTGTCCAATGGTGAAGTCGTGACCACAATGGGCCGGCAGGATGCAGTCCGTATCAGCCGTACGCAGGGGTACCGGCGAGCAGCGCCCTCTGCCGCAGCCCGGCCGACGCCAGGTGGCCACGCTGTGCGTCGTGGTGGCCGTCTGCTGGCCGCGGCCGCGATGATGAGCCGTCAAGCGGACTGGCAGCCGCTCGGTCTCGTCGTCGCTCTGGCGCGTCGATGATCGTCGCGGACATCATGGCGGTCTCGGCCCGCCGGGTTCGTGTGTCGGCCGGCTTGATGGTGCAGGTCGTCGCGATGGCGCTGCTCGGACCCGCGCCGGCGGTCGCGATTGGCATCGTCGCTGCAGTGGCCGACGGCTTGGTCAACCGGATCGGGCCCCTGGCGACGCTCAACAACATGACGATCTTCGGGTTCCTCGGACTCGTCGGCGGCATCCTGTTCGATGTGCTCGGCTCCGGTTCAGCCTCGAGCCACTATCGCACCGTTTCCATCACACGGGCTGTGACCTCGCCGTGCGCAGCGCGGTTGACGAGCAGACTCGCCGCAACCTGCCGCTACGATCGCTCAAGAGCTCGTCGTCAACGCCGTCAAGCACGCGCACCCAAGCAGGATCGACGTGCATCGTGACGACCGCGCACACCCAAATCGTGCTCGAGGTCAACGACGACGGCGTCGGCATCGACTCGTCGGACACCAGTCGCGCCGTCCAGGCCGGTCATGTCGGGCTCGCGATGGTCCGCCGGCGCGTGGAGGACAGCGGCGGCCAATTCGAGATCGAGACGCGCGCCGACGGGGCGACGCGCTCGCGTGTCGTGCTGCCGGTCCGCCAGCTGTGACGACGATGCCGCAGCCAGTGTCACGAGCGTGCCGGAAGCCCTGCGCCGCCCGAGGCGCCTACAGCGAGAGAGCTTGTGCGGTGGACAGCGCGAGCGAGCACGACTCGCAGAGTCGCTCCACGACGGCCCGATGCAGCGACTGGTCGCCCTTCGCCAGGACGCGGCGGAGGCCGACGACGAGATGGCCGCGGCGGCTCGACACGGCCATCGCGAGACGCGCGCGATCATCTCGTCCTTCCATCCGGCCACGCGTCCGCGAGCTCGGCTTCGAGGCGTCGCTGCGAGCCGCCGTCGCCCCGTTCCCCGCCGCACAGCGGTGGAGCTTGACGATCGAGACCGCGGTCGACGACCGCGGCCTGGCGGACACGCTGCTGCTTCCGATCGCGCAGGAGCTGGTGGTGAACGCGGTCAAGCACGCAGCGCCGACCACGATCGAGTCTCGCGGTCCTGATCGAGCAACGACCAGATCGTGCTCGAGGTCGACGACGACGGCGTCGGAATCGACGACGCCGACAAGCCGACGTGCGGTGCAGGCCGGCCATCTCGGGCTCGCGATGGTTCGCCGGCGCGTGGAGGACGTCGGCGGCGGCCTCGAGATCGCGACCCGCGCCCGACGGCGGAACGCACTCGCGCGTCGTTCTGCCGCGCCAAGTCGCGGTTGACTGGACGAACATCTTTGTCCGGCAGCGGAAACCCGGCAGCGTCTAACGCGCGTCGTGATGCCGCGCCCCACCGCGCGTCAGAAACGCGAATGGCCCCGGTCTAAACCTCCGGAGGCCATTCGTTGGACGCATGTTCTATTACGTCCTGGACGCTCCCCGCCTACCTTGCTTCTCGTCAAGGAAGCGAACACTCCGAACGCGGTGGCAGCCGCAATCGGGGGGGAAGGCGGGAAACATGGGTTGGAAGAGCTAAGTCCTATGCGGAGTTCTCATTTGAGACGAGCGCCTACAGGCGCTCGTTCTCGTTAAGCGCAAGATCGGCGTTCCGCCGCCGCGCCTGGATCGAACAAGCGTTGAGGCTCTACGCGGCCGCCGCGCGCGGGCGGGCGTAGTCGGCGACGCGACGCTCGAATGCGAGCTCGCGCTCGAAGTCGGCCTCGTCCGCGTGGCGGAATGCGACGCGACCGGCCTCGATCATCTCGACGAACGCCTCGACGACCACGGGATCGAGCTGCGAGCCGGCGACGCGGCGGAGCTCGACGATCGCGGCCTCCGAGCTGACCGGCCGGCGATAGGAGTCACGCGACGTCATCACGTCGTACGTGTCGGCGACCGAGATGATCCGCGAGCCGAGCGGGATCTCATCGCCGGCGATGCCGTGCGGGTAGCCCTTGCCGTCGACGCGCTCGTGGTGGCCGATGATGATGTCGGCGACTGGGCCGTAGCCCTCGATGCGGCGGACGAGCTTGGCGCCCTGCTCCGGGTGGAGCTTGACGATCTCCCACTCCTCGTCCGTCAGCTTGCGGTCGGCGAACAGGATCGAGTCGGGGAAGATGAACTTGCCGATGTCGTGCAGCAGCGCGGCGGTGTGGACCAGGTCCTGCTCGCGCTCGTCCATGCCGAGGAGGCGCGCGACCTCGCGGGCATAGCGGGCGACGGCGGCCGAGTGGCGCGCGGTCATCGCGTCGCGCATCGAGAGCGTCTGCATGACCGTGCTGAGGAGCCCGACCTGGAGCGACGCGAGCTCGCGGCCGCGCTTGGCGAGCTCCTCGCCGCGCTCGTAAGCCTGCACACGCGCCCAGACCAGGTACTGGAAGACGACCAGGACGACGGCTGCCAGCGCGACTGCGCCGATGCCCGAACCGCACGTAGCCGTACGCGACGGTTGCGGTCAGCAGAGCCGTCGCGATCTCCGATGGCAGCATCGTCAGGTAGAGCGACCTGCCGCTGCGCCAGGAGCCGGAAGCCGGCCGTCGCCCGGTGGTAGACGGCGATGAGCAGGAAGTTCAGGACGTTCGTCGCCATGTAGACCAGCACGACGACGCGCGCAGAACCAGAGCCGTCTCCTGGGTCGCGTCCGCCCGAGCGCCTCGGCCATCAGGCCGCCGACCAGCGGGAAGAGCCGCCCAGACCGCTGCGTCGGTGAGCAGGCGCGTCCAACGGGCGGCGCGGAAGGACGGTCGCCGAGAGATCGTCGTCGCCGAGCCGATCGACCGCCGCAGGAGCCGGTCCGAGGAGCACCATCGCGAGCACGACCGCGAAGAAGGCGCCGGAGACGTGCAGGCCGCGCATCTCGACGATCATGGCGTCGCTCGCGACGGCCAACGCGAAGAGGACGAGAACCAGCGGCAACTGGCTGCCAGTCGGCAGTCTCGGAAGTGAGCACCGGCGACGACGACGGCCGCACAAGCACGGCCGCCTGCACGCCAAGGATTGTCCGCCTTGCGTGTTGACACGACGTCCCGGTCATCGGCACGGCCCGGATCGGACTTAACGCACTACGCAGGAAGTCCTGATTAGACATTTGTCCGTCTGGGGCTTCGGATCGTGAAGGTCTAGGATTCCTGACGTGCGGGGGCGCTTTGCACCACTGGCCGTTCGGCCCTTCAGCCGGCTGCTGGCGTCATACACGGTCAACGAGCTCGGCGATGCCGTCGGGATCGTCGCCCTGGCGATCCTCGTCTACGACCGGACGCAGGCGGTCGCGCCCACCGCGGCGTTCTTCATCGCGGCCAAGTTCCTGCCGGCGCTTGGTCGCCCCGGCGCTGACCGCGCGGCTCGACCAGATCTCGCTGCGGCGCAGCCTGCCGGGCCTCTACGTGCTCGAGGCCGCCGCCTTCGCCGCGCTGGCGCTGATCGCATCCGGCGACTTCTTCCTCCCGCTCGTCCTGGCTCTCGGCCTGCTCGACGGCGCCCTCGCCATCACCGGCCGCAGCCTCACCCGCGGCGCGGTAGCGAGCATCCTGCAGCCCGCCGGGCTGCTCAAGGAAGGCAACGCGCTCATGAACATCGGCTTCGCGATCGCCTCGGTTGGCGGAGCTGCCCTGGCCGGCCTGCTGATCGCGCAGTTCGGCGTCGCGGCCGCGCTGCTGGTCGACGCCGCTTCGTTCCTGGCGATCGCGATCGTCCTGGCGCTCACGCGCGGCCTGCCCGGCGGCACACGTCGAGCGCGAGCCGTTCCGCGAGCGGTTCGCCGCCGGCATGCGCTTCGCTCGTCGGAACGCGACGGTGCGGCTGCTCCTGCTCGGTCAGGCGATCGCGCTCGTGCTCTTCACGCTCGTCGTCCCGATCGAGGTCATCTACGCGAAGGAGAGCCTCGGAGCCTCGGACGCCGGCTTCGGAATCCTGCTTGCCTCCTGGGGGGCGGGCATCGTGGTCGGGAGCCTCGTCTATCTGCTCGTCAAGCAGCGCTCGCCGCTCGGGCTGATCGTCGTCTCGACGGCGCTGGTCGGGCTCGCATATCTCGGACTGGCCACTGCAGACACGCTGCTCGTGGCGTGCCTGATCTCGGTCATCGGCGGAGCGGCAACGGCATGCAGTGGATCTCGGTGGTGACCACGCTGCAGGAGATGACGCCGACCGACTACCAGGCGCGGATCGTCGGCCTCCTCGAGTCGATCGGGGCCGCGATGCCCGGTGTCGGCTACCTGATCGGCGGCGCGCTGGTCGCCCTGGGCTCGCCGCGCACCGCGTACGCGGTGGCCGGCGCCGGCGTCCTGCGTGCTGGTGCTCGCGGCCTTGATCGTGCGGCCGAGCCTGCGACCGGGCGTCTGACGCCGATGCGCCGGACGCCCGGCGACCTCCCGCTGCCCGACTCGCTCGCCCCCGCGCCCACGCTCGAGACCACCGGCCGCAAGGCCAGTTGAGCGGCAACGCGCCAGAACGCTTGAACCTCACGTAACGTGAGGATCTAGCGTTCGTGGCGTGTTGATGACCGGATCCATGAAGATCGGCGAGCTGGCCCGCGTCGCGGGCGTGACCGTCCGTGCGCTGCACCACTACGACAGCGTCGGGCTGCTCGTTCCTTCCGAGCGGACCCACGGTGGGCACCGGCTGTACTCGGCGGCCGACGTGGAGCGGCTGTATCGCCTTCTCGCGCTGCGGGAGGTCGGGCTGCCGCTCGAGGACATCGGGCCGCTGCTGGACGGCGAGGACGGGCTCGGCGACACCGTGAAGCGGCATCTCGGCCGGGTCGAGCAGCAGCTCGGCGCGCTCGAGCAGCTGCGCCTCCGGCTGACACGGCTCCTCGCCTCGCTCGACGGCGATGAGAACTCCACACAGCACCTACTGGACGCCATGGAGGCGATGACGATGTTCGAGAAGTACTACACCCCCGAGCAGCTCCAGCAGCTCGAGGAGCGCCGCAACGAGCTCGGCGAGGACCAGATCAAGGCCGTCGAGCAGGAGTGGCGGGAGATCTACGCGAAGCTCGCCGACCTGCGCGGGCGGGGCGTCGACCCGGCCGCGCCCGAGGCGCAGGCCGTCGGCGACCGGGCCGGCGAGCTGATCCAGATGTTCACGGGCGGCGACCCGGGGATCACCGAGTCGCTGCGGCGGATGTACCAGCAGGAGGATCCGCAGAAGCTGACCCGTGGCATGGGCGACCCCGCGGACATGGAGTACATGGCCGCGATCCGGAAGGCCAAGGCCGGTCTCTAGTTCGTGATCCCCAGCGCCGGCCAGCCGGCCTGGAGCGTCACCGCCAGCTCACGGACGGCGCGCCGCCACTGCGGCGGCGCGTCGTCCCACGAGTAGTCGCCGGACGCCACGCGCGTCGCCGTTCGCAGATCCTCGTCCAGGGTGATCAGGCCCTGTGCGTCGGGCACGAGGCGCTCCATCCCGTCGAGGTCGAGCCGGGCGTCGCGCTTGCGCGGCATCTTGTTGACCACCAGCGTGATCGGCGGGCCGACGGTCCGCAGCAGCTCCGCCGCCTCGGCCACCAGCGAGGCGGTCGCCGGGTGGGCGTCGGAGATCAGCACGATCTGGTCGGCGGCCGCCTGGGCGGCCCGCGCGGCCGGCTCCTGGAGGCCCGTGCCGCAGTCCAAGACCAAAACGCCGACCATCGTCTGCAGCCGTGAGATCACCCGGGCGTACGACTCCTCGTTGAGCTGCGCCATGCGCGAGGGGTCGGTCGGCGCCGGCAGCACCATCAGGCCCTCGAAGGCGCGCCCGAGATGGCGGTCCAGGGCGGTCACGGACAGGTCGGGCTGCTCGAGCACGTCGCCGAGGTCGTCGACGAACACCTGGTGGTCAGGGGTCAGAGTCCGCCCCAAGGACCCGTAGTCCGGGTTGGTGTCGACGGCGACGATGCGGTCGCGGCGCACGCGCGCCAGCAGGGAGCCGAGCAGCACGGTCGTGGTGGTCTTCCCCACGCCGCCCTTCGGCGACACGACGGCGATCGTGGCGCAGCGGGTGAGCCGCGGCGCGGCGATCGCGCGGTCCAGGCGCGCCTCGTAGTCGCTCTCGCGCCAGCTCGCCTTCCAGCGCTCCGGCGCCGACCGCTGCTCGGGCTTGGTCAGCACCTCGCGGTTGTTCTGGGCCGCCGGCTCGGGCGACTCGGTGATCGGCGGCTCCGGCTCGTAGCCGAAGAACGCCTTGAACGCCAGCGAGAAGCGCTGCCCGTTCGTGAGCTCCTCGGGCAGCGCCGCCTGCGTGCGCTCGCGCGGCGACCCGCGCGACACCTCCGGCTTGCGCACCACCTCGGCCGGCTTGGGCGGCGCCATCGCCTCCGAGCGGATCTCGGTCAGCGTCAGCACGGCGCCGTCGGCCACCCCGCACTGGCCGAGCGTGCGGTCCAGCGGCAGCGGCTGCTGGCCGGGCGGCGTCACGGTCCACACCGGGGCGCGGCCGTTCTGAACCGGGGCCTCGTCCATGCTGAGCTCGACGAAGGTCGGGATCAGGTCCGAGATCGGGGTCTCGGTCGAGACGACGAGGTCCACGCGCCGGTCCGGCCCGGCGATGGTCACGGCACAGGTGTTCATGTGAGGGGTCTCCCGCTTTCCATGGGGCTTACAGCTGCCGCACCCGGGACAGGTGTCGGCGGTGAGAAGGCAGTCTGGACCAGCACGGGACGCTCGCCGCGGCGGACGAACAACCCGCGCCCGGGCGGCTGCGGCTGCGCCTTGGTCCCGCCGAGCAGCGGCCCCTCCCCCGGGTCGCCGCTGAGCAGGACTCCGGGCGACCCGAGCTCGCGCAGGCGCCCGAACACGGCCTCGTAGGCGCCGCGCGCGCTGCCGCCGACGCGGCGCGCCAGCACGACGTGCATCCCGATGTCGCCGCCGACCGCCAGCACGTCGAGCAGCGGCGCCAGCGGGCCGCCGGTGGGGCCGGCGACGAGGTCGTAGTCGTCGAAGAGGATCACGTAGCGCGGCCCCTCCCACGAGGGCCCGGCCAGCGGCGAGGCGTCGGCGGGGGCCATCCGCTCGCCGGCGATCGAGCGCAGGCGCTCGGCGGCCTCCTGGGCGGCCGGCGGCGACGCGGCGTAGGCCATCACGTGCGGGTCGTGGGCGAGGTCGATCAGCGAGCGCCGCACGTCGACCACCATGAGCTGGAGCTGCTCCGGCGAGTGCGTGGCGATCAGCCCGCGCCCGAGGCCGCGCAGCAGCGAGGACTTGCCGCTCTGGCTGTCGCCGAAGACGAGGAAGTGCGGGTCGGCGCTCCCGAGCCGGACCCACACGGGATCCAGGCCGCGCTCCTCGACCCCGAAGGGGACGCCCTCGCGCGGGGACGGCGGCGGGAGCTGGCGCGGATCGAGCTCGCGCGGGAGCAGCCGGATCGGCGGCGCGGGGGCGTCGGACCAGTGCTCGGCCGCCTCGGCGGCCAGCTCGCCGAGCGCGCTCGCCGTGCCCTCGTCCTCGGCCCGGCCGTCCACGCGCGGCAGCGCCGCCTGGAAGTGCAGGGCGTCCACGGTCAGGCCGCGGCCGGGGACCTCGGCGGGCAGCGAGGCCGCCGCCTGGCGCGAGACCAGCGAGTCGATCGCGTCGTGCAGCCGCAGCTCGAGCCGCGTGCCCAGGTTGTCGAGCAGCGCCGGGCGGATCTCGGCCCAGCGGTTGGCGGCCACCACCACGTGGATGCCGAAGCTCAGGCCGTTGGCGGCCAGCTCCTCGACCTCGCGGTCGAGCATCTCGAACTCGCGCTTGAACGCCTCCCAGCCGTCGACGAACAGGAAGACGTCGGGGAACGATCCGGCGTTGCGGGCCGCGGTCATCGACTCGTGGCCCGCCTGGCGGAACGCCTGCTCGCGGTCCTCGACCTCGGTCCGCAGCTGCCGCACGACGCGGGTGACCGCCTCGCGGTCGAGCTTGCCGGCGATGCCTCCGACGTGCGGCGCCCCCGACAGGGCGCTGAGCAGGCCGCCTCCGAGGTCGATGCCGTAGAGCTGGACCTGCGCCGGGGTGTGACGCCAGATCAGCGAGGCCGCCAGCGTGCGCAGGAGCGTGCTCTTGCCGGTACGCGGCGAGCCGACCACCACCAGGTGGCCGCCGGCGCCGGCGAGATCGAGCGCGAACGGCTCGGTGCGCTGCTCGGACGGGCGGTCGAGCCGGCCGACGACCGCGCGCAGCCCCTCGGCGCGCTCGCCGCCGTGCCACCACGCGGGATCGTCGAGCACGGCGTCGAGCGGCTCGGCCTCCGGGAGCGGCGCCACCCACACCTGGTGCACGGGCGGCCGGTCGCCGGTCAGCCGGTCGACGAGCACCTGCAGCTCGCTCGGGGCCGTCGGCGAGAGCTCGGGCTCGACCGCCACCGGGAGGTGGTCCATCCCGGGCTGCGACTCGAACACGCGGACCGGCGCGGGAGCCTCCTCGGTGACCGTTGCGCCGAGGTGCGGGCCGGAGGCGAGCGCGGCGCGGAACTGGACGTACTTCTCGGTGTCGACCTTGAGGTACCCGAGGCCGGGCATGGACGGCAGCAGATAGGCGTCCTGCGTGCCGAGCACGAGCTTGGACTCGATGGCCGAGAAGGTGCGCAGGCACAGCCGGTAGCGCAGGTGGCTCTCCAGGCCGCGCAGACGGCCCTCGTCGAGCCGCTGCGAGGACAGCAGCAGGTGGATGCCCAGGGAGCGCCCCACACGCCCCAGACCCACGAACAGGTCGATGAACTCGGGCCGCGCGGTCAGCAGCTCGGCGAACTCGTCGACGATGACCAGCAGGTCGGGCATCGGCGGCATCGACGGATCGGCCTCACGGCGCGCCTGGTAGGAGACGATGTCGTCGAGGTTGCCGGCCTCGCGCAGCATCGTCTGACGCCGCTCCTGCTCGCCGATCAAGGCGGCGTGCATGCGGTCGACGAGCGAGAGGTCGCGCTGCAGGTTGGTGATCAGGCCCGCGACGTGCGGAAGCCGTGCGAGGTCGGCGAAGGCGGCGCCGCCCTTGTAGTCGACGAGCACGAAGGCGAGCTGCTCGGGGCCGTGGGTGGCGGCCAGGCCGCCCACCAGGGAGCGCAGCAGCTCGCTCTTGCCCGAGCCGGTGGCGCCGACGAGCACGCCGTGGGGGCCCATGCCGCCCTCGGCCGCCTGCTTGAGGTCCAGCTCGAGGATCTCGCCGTCGGCGGCGCGGCCGATCGGCGCGCGCAGGCTGAGCGCGCGCGGGCGCGGGCGCCACGAGGTCCCGGGGTCGAGCGCGTCGGCCGACGGCAGCCCGAGCAGGTCCACGAGCCGGACGTTCATGCTGAGCCCGCGCTCGCCGTCGCCGCCCTCGGCCAGCCGCAGCGGCGTCAGCGTGCGCGCCGTGGCCTCGCTGGTGCCGAGGTCGACCTGGTCGAGGAACACCTCGGGGATCGACGGCGCGTCCTGGCCCCACAGCTCCCACGAGCCGGCGCCGCGTTCGGCCACGGTGAGCCGCGCGTCGATGTGCGAGGGCTCGAGCTCGCGCGAGTCGCACAGCAGGATCAGCACGCACTTGAGCTGGCGGGCTCGCGTGAGCAGCTCGCGGAAGGCCGGCAGCTCGTTGGCCGGGTGCTCGGGGTGGTAGCCGTCGAGGATCACGACGAGCTCCGGCGCCACCAGCGGGATCTCGCGGCCGCCGATGCCGGTCTCGGCGATCCGGCGCAGCTGCTCCAGCCGCGGGCGCAGCTCGGGCTCGAGCAGGGCGTCGAGCTCGTTCATCGAGCGGGCGAACAGGAAACGGCCCGGGACGTTCGGGTCGACGCGCTGGTGCGGGAGCCACTTCCCCCACTCCCAGGCCTCGCCGGCCTCGGGCTCGTACGCCGTCAGCAGCCGGACGTCGTGCGGCGCACGCCAGGCGGCGAGCTGGTTCATCAGCGTGCGCGCCCACGAGCGCGCGTGGTCGCGCTCGCCGGTGACGGCCAGCACGCCGACCTCGGCGAGGTCGACGACCACCGGCTCACCGCGCAGCGTGCCTCTGCGCTCGACCAGCTTGCGCGCCTCCTGGAGGGAATGCGCCTGGTACTCGGCGAGCGGGTTCATGCCGAGGTCGAAGTCGATCTCGCGGTCCAGCGGCACGGCGCCGGTGCCGAGCCGGACGTGCAGGAAGTCGCGATGGTCGGGCCGGCGCTCCCAGACGTTGGCGCGCTTGACGAGCAGCGTCCACAGGCGGCCGGGGTCGGGATACAGACGTGCCAGCGCCCCGCGCTGGAGCTCGCCGGCCTGGGCCAGCTCGGTGTCGCGCTCGCGCAGGTACTTCGCGTAGCGCCGGGCCTCGTCGGCCGCCCGCTTGCGCACCTGGCGCTTCTGCGACCAGCGCATGCCGAGCGAGAACAGCAGCAGCAGCGCGATCATGCCGCCGGCGATGTAGAGGAACAGCGTGTTGCGGTAGACCAGCGCGAAGCCGACCATGCTCACGCCGCCCACGACCGGGAAGAGGAGCTGGATGATCGAGGTGTGCGCCGGGGGCGGCTGGACCGGAGGAGGCGCGATGCGCAGCCGCTCCGAGGGAACGGCGGGCGGATACTCCCGGGGAGGGCGATGGAAGGTCAGCGCGTCCTGTGCTGTCACGAGTGTCTCCACGGATACCACGGCTGCCGATCCTTTAGGCCGCGGTGTTTGTTAGCTTCGGTGCGGGTACCCGTCATCGCGACGTCCAATCGGAGACAGGGAGGCAATCCGGATGCCCAACATCAGAGTTTCCCCTGAGCAGCTTCAGTCCGTGGCCAGCCAGCTCAACAGCGGCGCGGCCTCCATCGAGTCGACGCTGTCGCAGCTCGCGGCCCAGGTTTCGCCGCTCCAGAGCGAGTGGGAGGGCGTCGCCCAGGCGCGCTTCCAGGAGCTGTGGGCGGAGTGGCATCGCTCGAGCCAGGGCATCAAGGAAGCGCTCACCGGGATCAGCCAGCTGACCATGCAGGCGGGCTCCAAGTACGAGGGCAACGAGACGGAGATCGCCGGCTCGTTCACCCGCTGACCGCGCGGGCTGCCCAGCTTTGAGAGAGGACCGGCTCCGGCCGGTCCTTTTTCTTGCCCTCCTCAAACCTCGACGACGACCGGCAGCACCATCGGGCGCCGCTTCAGCCGGTCGTAGATGAAGGCGGCGATGTCGTCGTGCAGGAACGACTCCAGGACGTCGATCTCGGTGATGCGCTGCTCGGCCGCGCGGTCCAGCGAGTCCTCCACCGCCTCGCGGATCTCGCGGATGATGTCGGCGCCCTCGTCCAGGAACGGAACGCCGCGGGCGAGCACCTCGGGCTCGACGACCGACGATCCGTCCTGCTCGGAGACGGTGGCGACGATGATGAAGATGCCGTCGGCCGACAGCATCCGTCGGTCGCGAAGGGCGACGTCGGCCACGTCGCCGATGTCGACGCCGTCGACGAACACGAGCCCGGCGGTCTGGCGTTCGCCGTAGCGAGCGCCTTGCGCGTCGATCTCCAGCGGCGTGCCGTTCTCGGTGCGGAAGATGTTCTCCGGCGGCACACCGACCGCCTCGGCGAGCCGGCCGTGCAGCAGCATGCGCTTGTAGTCGCCGTGGACCGGCATCACGTACCGCGGATGCGTGAGGTTGAGCATCATCTTCAGCTCTTCCGCGTAGCCGTGGCCGGAGGCGTGGATCGGCGCGTCGCGGGCGGTCACCACGTCGCAGCCGATGTGGTACAGCCGGTCGATCGTCTCGTTGACCGCGCGCTCGTTGCCGGGGATCGGGGTGGCCGAGAAGACCACGGTGTCGCCGGTCTTGAGCTCGACCGCCGGATGGTCGCGGTAGGCCATGCGCCGCAGGGCGGACAGCGGCTCGCCCTGTGACCCGGTGGAGATGATCACGACCTTCTCGTCGGCCCACTGCTCCAGCTCGCGCGGCGGGATCAGCTGGCCCTCGGGGACGGCGATGTGCCCGAGCGAGCGGCCGATGTTGACGTTCTTGCGCATCGAGCGCCCGACGAGCGCCACCTTGCGGCCGTGCGCGGCGGCGGCGTCGACCACCTGCTGGACGCGGTGGATGTTCGACGCGAAGCAGGTGACCACGATGCGGCCGGGGCAGTGCGCGAACAGGCGCTCGAGCTGCGGGCCGACGATCGACTCGCTGGTGGAGATCCCGTCGCGGTCGGCATTCGTGGAGTCGCCGCACAGCAGCAGCAGCCCCTCGCGGCCGAGCTCGGCCAGCCGCGCCATGTCGGCCGGGGCGCCGCCCACCGGCGTCTGGTCGAACTTGTAGTCGCCGGTGAAGAGGATCGTCCCCAGCTCGCAGGTCAGCGCGACGCCCGAGGCGTCCGGGATCGAGTGCGTGAGGTGCACCAACTCGAGCGCGAACGGGCCGGCCTCGGCGACCTGCCCGATCGGGAGCACTTCGAGGTTGACGTCGCGCAGCTTGTGCTCGTCGAGCTTGGAGCGGGCCATGGCGACCGTGAGCTGGCCGCCGTAGACCACCGGCACGGCGTGCTGGCCGAGCTCTCGCAGGCAGCCGCGCCATGTCGGCCGGGGCGCCGCCGACCGGCGTCTGGTCGAACTTGTAGTCGCCGGTGAAGAGGATCGTCCCCAGCTCGCAGGTCAGCGCGACGCCCGAGGCGTCCGGGATCGAGTGCGTGAGGTGCACCAGCTCGAGCGCGAACGGGCCGGCCTCGGCGACCTGCCCGATCGGGAGCACTTCGAGGTTGACGTCGCGCAGCTTGTGCTCGTCGAGCTTGGAGCGGGCCATGGCGACCGTGAGCTGGCCGCCGTAGACCACCGGCACGGCGTGCTGGCCGAGCTCGCGCAGGACCCACGGCAGCGCGCGCACCGAGGTGATCCTCGTGGCCGTGGGTGATGACGATCGCCTCGATGTCGTCGACCCGCTCGCGCAGGTACGTGAAGTCGGGCAGCACGAGGTCGATGCCCATCATCTCGGCGGTCGGGAAGCGCAGCCCGCAGTCGACCACCACGATGCGGTCGCCGTACTCGACGACGGTGAGGTTCTTCCCGATCTCGCCGACGCCTCCGAGCGGGAGGACGCGCAGCTTGCCGCTCACGCGGCGTGGGCTGGGTGGGAATTGGTAGCAATCCCTGCCGCTCGAGGGCGCCGCGGATGACCGCCAGCTCGGACTCGTCGGCCTCCACCAGCGGGAGTCGCAGGCCGCCCACGTCATGGCCCATGAGAGTGAGCGCCGTCTTGACCGGGATCGGGCTTGCGGTGCAGAACATGGCGCCGAACAGCGGGCTGAGCTGCGCGTGGATCTCCGCGCGGTGCTCGGGCTCGTCGAACATCCGGCGCATCTCGTTGCCCACGATGTGGCTGGACACGTGGATGCCGCCGGCGCCGCCCACGTCGAGGCAGCGCGCAAGGTCCTCGTCATTGCCGGTCAGCAGCGTCATCCCGTCTATCGGGCGCAGCTCGGCGCCGTTGGACTGCTTGACCGCCGCGATGCCGTCGATCTGGGCCAGCTCGGCGAGCAGGTCCGGGCCGAGGTTGACCGTCGTGCGGCTCGGGATGTTGTAGACGATGACCCGCGTGCCGCCGGCCGCGCGGGCGACCTCCTCGTAGTGGCGCACGATGCCGCGCCGGTTCGGGCGGTTGTAGTAGCCGGTGACCGAGAGCAGCGCCTCGGCGCCGGTGGCGGCCATCCGCTCGGCAAGGTGGCAGGCGTGGTGCGTGCTGTTGGAGCCGGCGCCGGCGGCGATCATCGCCTCGTCGCCCAGCTCCTCGACCATCAGCGAGACCAGCGCGACCATCTCGTCGTCGCTCAGCGTCGGCGACTCGCCGGTGGTTCCGCAGACCACCAGCCCGTCCGAGCCGTTGGCCAGCAGGTGGCGGCCCAGCGTCAGGGCCGCTTCCTCGTTCACGCTGCCGTCAGCGCGGAACGGGGTCACCATGGCCGTGTACAGGCCTCCCAGGGGACGCATGCCGTGGATTTTGGCAGGCTTGGCGGCGCTCAGCCCGCCAGGGGGTCGCCCCCGGTCAGCTTCGGCGGCGCGTACTCGTCCTTGCGCTCGGGCTCCTCGGACGGTGGAGCCGGCGCGACCGGGTCGCCGTGCGGCGGCGTCACCCCTTCGGCCGGCGGCGGCGCGGGCTCGGCGCGCACGGGCCGCCCGTGCTGGTCGTAGTCGACCGGGGCGGGCGGGTGGGACGGGTCATTGCCCTGCTGGCCCTCGTTGAACTGCTTCTGGACCTCGTCGAGCTTGTCCTGCGCCTGCTCGGCGAGCTTCTTGGCCTTGTCCATGAAACCCATGGGACAGAACTTGTCACATCTACGCGCTCAAGGGATCCGCCAGTTCGCCGACCTAGAACAAGAGAGCTTCATGGTTCCCAAGCTGACCGAAACCGCCGTTCCCACGTCGGATCACCGCCTGGCGGACGCTGTCGAGCGCCTGGGCCGTCTCCCCGTGCTCAGCGCCACGGTGCGTCGCGTACAGCTGATCGCCGAGAGCGAGGACGCCGGAATCGGCGACATGGTCGCCGCCCTCGAGGCCGACCAGGGCCTCGCCGCCGACCTGCTGCGCTACGCCAACTCGGCCGCCAGCGCACGGCCGCTGCGGGCCCGCAGCATCCGCGCCGCGGTCACTCTCGTGGGCCGCAAGGCGATCGCGCAGCTCGCGCTCGAGGCCGCCACCTATCGCTTCTTCCAGCGCGCCCCCGGCAACGGCGGCCGCTCGATCGGCCACCTGCACCTGCATGCCGCCGCGGTGGCGGGTACGGCGCAGGGGATCGCCGAGCGGACCGGCGCCAACATGGACATCACGCACCTGGGCGGCCTCCTGCACGACGTCGGCAAGCTGGTCATGCCGCTCGCCTTCGGCGACGAGGCGCTCGACGCGATCGCGGCCGAGCACCAGGCCGGCGCCGAGCGCGCCGCCGCCGAGCGCAAGCTGCTCGGCGTCGACCACGCCGAGGCCGGCGCGCTCGTGGCGCGCGCCTCGCAGGTCGAGGAGCCGGTCGAGCTGGTCATCGCCTTCCATCACGGCGGCCCCGACGGCCGCCAGGTAGTCTCGCCCGAGGCTGCCTGCGTGATCATCGCCGACGAGGTCGTCGGCCTCGCCGCGCGCAAGGAGCCCGACTACGCGCTGCTCGGGCCCGCGCTCGAAGCGCTCGGGCTGTGCGACGAGGACTTCGACGATCTGGCCCTGGAGGCCGTCCGCGGCGGCAAGGGCGGCGCCGCGATGGCGGCCCGCGTGGCCGAGCTCGAGCGCCAGGCGCGCGTCGACGACCTGACCGGCGCGCTCAACCGCCGCCATTGGATGGCCACGGTCCGCCGCGCGGTGGCCGACCACGAGCCCGGCAGCGTGCTGATCTGCGACATCGACCACTTCAAGGCCGTCAACGACACCCACGGCCACGCGACGGGCGACCTGGTGCTGACCGAGGTCGCGCGCCACCTGTCCGCGCAGGGCGTCGTCGGCCGCCTCGGCGGCGACGAGTTCGCCGTCTGGGTCCCCGGCGCCCCGCCGCGCGGCGACGAGGCCGCCTCCGCGGTCCTGACGGCCCTCGCCTCGGCGTTCGCCGGCGAGCGCGAGGGGCTCGAGGTCGGCATCTCGATCGGCGCCGCCAGCCCCGGCGAGGAGGCCGAGAACCTCTCGGTCGTGCTCTCGCGCGCCGACGAGGCGCTCTACGAGGCCAAGCGCGCCGGCCGCGGCCGCGCGGTGCGTTACTAGCCGTCCATCCAGCCCAGGATGGTCGCGGCGGCATTCCTCGAACGTCCAGACTCCGGCGCGCTCGACGACCACGCCCTCGAGCTGCGCCGTCAGACGCTCACAGAAGCTCGACCCGCGCGCGGGACGTCGATGCGCGATGAAGCGTCGGCGTGCTCTGCTCGTCGCCGCCCTCCCAGCACGAGGATGCCGACGGAAGTCGCTCCTCGGGTCGTCGCGTCATCGAGCGTCGCTCGAGCCTCAGCCGGTAGCGTCGAGGCCCTGCCACGCTCGGCCACGCCGATCTCGTCGACCCCGCGGTCGTCCTGCGACGCTCTCGAGCGTACAGCCACGACGCTCATGCTCCCGCCGACCACGAGCGAGTCGGGCATGTCCCGCCGCCCCGGGACTGACCTCGTACCGAGCCACTCGCCGGGAAGCGCCTCCGGCGTCAGCCGAGCTTGACGGTTCCCCAGCGCCGAACAGCACGTCGCCTCGCGCGCGTCGGAACGTCCTGCGGGAGGCGCATGCTCGATCGGGCTCATCGCTCACTCGAGGATCGCATTGAATCGTACTTGCGCGGTGCACTTCGCCCCTTCTGGCGATGTGCAGTCACGGCAGAGTGACTCGATGTTCTCGATGGCCGCGTCACTCGCCCTGTTGAATGAGCCAACCGTGGTCCCACTCTCGGCTGGTGCCCGAGCCGGCTCGTCCTGCACCACGCGCTCGAAGATGCGGCAACTCGCCCGTCTTCATGATGGTCATCCGGTTCCATCACGCGATCGGGATGTGGCGTGCCTGTTCTTGTCGCCCGTCGCTCGACCTTGGCCGGCATGTGATGGCGGTCGCTTGCCCGTCCCCGTGTGCAGCTCGCAGTACTTCCCGCCGAGCTTGTTCGGGTCCTTGGCGTTGTGGACCAGCACCGGGTCGGCGCGCCGCGTAGTACGTGTGCAGGCCCTCGACCGTGAGGTTGTAGACCCACGTCGTGCGCTCGAAGGTCGAGGACGGCCTCGACGACGATCGCCTCGCCGTCGGCGTCGATGACGTGCTCGCCGCGGCGCAGCTCCGCGCGCCGCGACCCAACCGCGCTCGGCCGTGAAGAACGGGTGCTCGTCGGTGGCGATCAACCGCTGTCCGCCGATCACGACGACCGCGAGGTCCTTGAGACCGTCGCTGCGGATGAGGGCCGTGACGCGCCGCGCCACGGTGGCGCCCGTCTCCGGATCGGTGGCGAGGACGAGGTCGCCCTTGAAGACCAGCTCGATCGGCCGCAACGTGCCGTCGGCCATCAGGATCGGCGTCCCGGCGACGAAGCTGTCTGTACGCGCAGGCCGTCGCCTGGCCCGCCATGTCGGCGCTGCGGCCCGCCTGCGAACCTCAGGCCCGACACCCGGTCCTTGGCGGCGTCGGCGAACTTGCGCGCCTTGTTGATCTTGTCGTAGAGCTTCTTGGCCTTGCGGATGCTTGAGCGCCGTCTTGCCTGGCCTTGAAGAGGAAGCCGCCGCCGAGCGAGGCCCAGTCGAGCGGGTCGGTCGGGTCGAAGAAGAGCTTGGCGACGTCCTGCCAGCTCATCCCCGCCGGGATCTCCGCCTCGGCCGCGGCGGCGTCCTGACCGGCGATGAGGGCCTGCTCGTTGAGCTGCTCCTGGCGCAGCTTCAGCAGGACTGGCGAGGTTGCGCGTTCGAGCGCCGCTTCGTCGTCGCCCTCCGTGGCGGCCTGCACGCCGCGTTCTTCTCCGCGGACCGCACCTGGATCGCCTGGTCGCTCGCGCCTCTGCGCGTGTCGCCTTCTCCTTCTGCAGCCGGTACTTCTGCTCGTCGACCGCCTGCTTGTTGAGCGCGCGGATCGTCGCGCCCTTGTCGGGGCCGTCGTCGACGATGACCGCGTGGCCGTCCCACTCGACGCGGTTGACGGGATTGCCGCCGGCGAAGGCGTAGCGGTTCTGGGTCAGCGGGTCGGACTGGAGGTTGAAGTCGCCGGCCGAGGACTGGTAGCGGTCGCTCGGCAGGAACCGGCCAGATGTCGGGCCGGTATGCCCGGGCCTGCATGTCGTACGTCTTGATGCCCGAGTCGTAGTAGAAGCCCTGGAAGCGGAAGGGCTGGTCGCACGCCTCGTCGGCCAGCCCTGGAGCCGGAGGTCGGCTCGCCGGGATCGCCGCCGCCCTTGCTCACTCGCCGTAGGGTCGCACTCGTACGCCGTTGTCGGCGACCACGCCGACGTAGACCTCGAGCCCGAACACCGAGCCGCTGGCGTCGAGCTGGTAGGAGCGGTAGGAGAGCGAGCCCTGGGCGTCGCGTGAGCATGTAGCCGAAGCGCTCGCCGCTCGAGTCGTAGTCGAAGGCCTGGAAGCTGTCCCCGCGCGTCTCGCGCGAGAGGTCCTCGGAGAGCCCGATGTAGCCGTAGTCGGTGCGGGTCCCGTTGCGCGTCTTGTAGTCGCGCCGGTCGATCGCGTCGTAGGAATACGAGACCGGAGCCTGACCCTGCTCCTTGCTCTCGGTCATGCGCTCGAACTCGTCGTACGTGTACGTCGTGTCCGCGGGACCGCGCGGTCGTTGTCGCACGAGTTCGGCGCAGCGTCGTGATGCGGACGACGTTGCCGAAGTCGGAGTGGCAGTAGTTGACCGTCGCGTTCTGCGCCGTTCTCGGTCGTCGTCGACCGCTCGATGCGGTCGCCGATGAAGTGCGTACTCGCGTGCGGACCCCGCGGTCGGTCTTGGCGGTCACGGCGCCGGTGCCGTTGACCTCGTAGCGGACCGTGCCGCGACCGGACTTGGTCCACGACGTGAGCTGGTTGCGCGCGTTGAACGTGTGCGTTCCGCGCTCGTCGCGGTTGCGGTTGCCGTTGTCGTCGTACGTGTACTCCTGCGTGTCGGACGGGCCCGAGCGCGGGTCACGGACCTTGCGGATCAGGCGCCCGTCGCTGCGGTAGAAGTAGCGGTCCGTCGCGCGCAGGCTCGGTGTCCGTGCCCTCGTCGCCGCACTCGGCGTTCGGGTGCTCGGCCGGATCGAGCTCGCCGTTGCAGCGGATCCGCCGCGCCCGCTGGCCCGACGGGAACCAGTCCGTGAGGATCGTGCGCGCGCGCTCGCCGGCGCGGGTGACGATCGCCGTCTGCTCGGCGCCGCGCGAGTCATAGGTGAAGCGCGTGCGCGTGCCGCCGCCGTACGTGCGGTCCTCGTCGGGTCGCGCAAGTCGCCGTCGGTCCGCCGCTGCGTGGATGAGACCGTCTCGTCGTAGCGCAGCTCGGTGTCCTTGCCGTTCTCCCACCGCTCGTTGACGGTGAGCAGCACGGTCGTTCGGGTCGTAGCCGAGCCGCGTGACGCGGTCGCCGCCCGGACCGGACGTCGACCATCCTCGGTCATGTTCCGATTGGCGTCGTAGTCGTACGTGTAGCGGCGCGTGCGACGGGTCGCCGATCTTCTCCGCGACGCGCTCGGTGAGCGTGCCGTTGGCGGCGACCGATCCGGCGCATCTCGCGGCGCGGGTTGGCCTCGCGGCCGGCGCGCCAGATCCGCTGGTCGCCGCTCTTGTAGTACTCGTAGGAGACCATGTGGCCGCCGACGCGCTCCTCGGACCCCGCTCGCACGAAGACGGGCTCGGTCGCGCGCTCGATCCAGCCGGTGTCGAAGTACTGGTACGACGTGCGGCGGGCCTGGTCCCGCGCTCCTCCTGCTGCTGGGCGGAGAGCGTCCACTCATACGGCGAGTCGATCGACTCGGCCCAGCCGCGCCTGTTGAGGATGAAGTCCTGCCGGAAGCGCCGCTGGTCCTGGGCGCTCGTCTGACCGTTGTCGTCGAGGTCGGCGTCGCCCCAGGCGAGATGGATCGACGTGAGCACGTTGTCGGCCGAGTACTCGCGCAGGCTCGCGTACTTGGTGGCGAGGCGCAGGTCCTCGTTCTGCCGATCGCCGGCGTCGGTCGGATCGCTGAGGATGGGCGCGTCGTCCGCCTAGCGCGGGCGCCCGGTGTCGGAGTTGATGCCGGTGGGCTCGATCGAGCGCCGCAGGTTGCCGCCGCCGTCGTACTCCCACGCGTGGGTCAGCGGACCCTTGGTCATGGTCCACATGAGGTCGCGGCCCTCGTAGGTCCACGGCGTGACCTGGCGGCGGTAGTCCTCGCCGGCGTGGGCGCGACCGAGGTCCTCGAGCCGGAGCAGGTTGCCGTTGGGGTCATAGCGGCGCATCGTCTCCTCGCCGCGCGGATCGATCGTCTTGGCCAGGCGGTCGGCGCGGTCGTACTCGTAGCGAGTGAGGTGGCCGAGCGGCGTGCGCTCGCTGGCCGGTTGCCGTTGCGTGTAAGTGTAGATCGTCCGGCGGTAGAGCGCGTCCTCGTAGATAGACAGCTGGTAGAGCGCGTCGTAGAACTGCTCCCAGACGCGGTTCGCGGGCGTGGTCGTCTGCGTGCGGAGCCCGTTGGGGTCGTATTCGAAGCGCGTGATCTCGCGCGCCGTGTCGTTCTTGCCCGGCAGGTCCTGGAGCGTAGCGCGGTCGAACTGGTCGAAGGTCGTGTAGGTCACGTCGTGGCGGCCGTTCTCGAACCGCCGCTGGTTGCCGTTGTGGTCGAAACCGAACTGGTGGACGATCCGGTCGTCGCCGTCGTCGAAGGGCCAAGAGATCTCGACGATGCGCGAGTGGCGTCGCGCACGATGGGCGCGTCTTCCCCACGACGTCGGTGACCTCGGAGAGCTCGAGCGCGTGTCGTAGGCGAACGTGGTCCGCCCGGCGTAAGGCATCAGGGCCGGGAGTGGGAGCCGCTCGACGGACGCGAAGTCGCCCTCGCCGTTGCCGGAGCTCGGACGCGCGCTCGCGCCGCCGCGGTTGCCGACGGCGAGCGGGTGCGCTCGGCCAGCCCGCCGTCGCCCGGCTCCGGCCACGATGGCCGCTCGGTCGACACGAGCTGCTCCTGTCGAAGAACGTGTTGCGGAACGAGAAGCGGCTGCTGCAGTCGGCGTCGGGCGCCGCCGTCCGCGCGCGGGCGTCGGTGATGCAGATCGGGTCGCCGACCTTGTTGCGGTGCCAGAAGACGCGCAGGAACTGCGGTCCGTACTGCGTGCTCGTCCAGCGGCAGGCTCTGCGAGCGCACGTCGCAGGTCGGGTAGTAGTAGAAGCGCGTCTCGTAGTTGTTCTCGGCGTCGCTCGCCGTGCTCTTAGGCGCGACGATCTCGGCGAGCCGCTCGTCGGGGTCGTAGTGCCGCTCGGTTCGGTTGCCTCGGCGCTCGATCTCGCGGCAGGCTGCCCGGCTCGAGGTCCGCGCGGTGAGCCGGCCGGTGGTGAGCGACGCGTTTTGCTTAGCGTAGTGGTCCGCAGCGCGAGGCTAGGCGGATCCTGGATCGGCGCGATGCGGTTGTCGACGCGGTCGTACTCGTAGGTGAAGCGTCGGCGCGCGGGATAGAGCGCGTTCTGGGCGGGGTGCCGCCGAAGGCGTTGCGCTTAGGGTAGACGACGCCGACGATGTTGCGCGGCGGTAGTAGGCGTACGAGGTGGCGAGATCGGCGGTCTGCGTGCCGCGCGCGCGGCGGATCTGCGCGACGTGCGGTTGAGGACGTCGTGCGCGAAGGACGTCGTGTAGTCGTCGACGGTAGTGGTGCGCACGCCTCCGGCGACTCGATCTTCGAGACGTTGTCCTCGGCGTGTAGGCGTACCGCGTGTCTCGGTCGTGGTGCCGACGCCGTAGTGAGGCACAGCGGGTGGCAAGGCGAGTTCGACCTGGTCGGTCGGGGTGTAGTCCCACGTCCAAGAGTTGTCGCGCGCGTCAGGGTAAGACGCGGTGTTGTCGTTGGCGTCGTACGTCCAGCGCTCGGTCGAGAAGCGCGGCGTCGACGCCGTCGAGATCCAGTGGAGTGCGCGCCTCGATCTCGTCACGGCTCCACGTCGGGCTCGGAGCTCGTCGTCGTCTTCGGGCGGCGGCTCAGCCGCGTGTTAGCGCAGTAGGTTGCGAGTGTGTAGCGGAAGAACGAGTGTGGTGCGCGGTGAGCGTGACGGAACGGGGTTGCGCTTGGGAGTGTTGGTGTAGTGCTGAGCGGGTACTCGATGCGATGCGATTCGCTGTTCGGAGGTGATTCGCGTGTGGGTGTACGTGTGCGTGCGGCTCGGTACGCGGGGGTAGCGCTCGGTACGTTGCGGTTGCGTGTGACGGTGAACGCACGTGTGGGGGCGCGATGCGGTGACGAAGCTCGCGGCTCGGTGAGGCTGACGAGGTGGCGACGAACTCGTGCGGCGTGTTGCGCGCTGCTGACGAGCGCGGCGAGCGGTGCTCTCGGCGTAGGTGACTCGGTGCGTGGCTTCGGCGTGATGGGCGTTGTTGTGAGTGTTTGTAGTATTGGTTGTGTTGTTGGGTGTTTGTTGATTATGTTGTTGATGTTTTGTGTTGTGATTGAGTGTGTGTTGTGTGGTGTGTGTTTAGGAGTTTTGTTGGTGTTGGTGTGTAGTGTTGTGTAGTTGTTGTTGTGGCGTCGGTGTTGAAGGTGATGTGGCGCTGTATCGCCTGAGTGTACGCGTACTGATGTGAAGTTGCGTGTTTCGTGACGCGTATCACGTGTCGTTTGTATCGCGTGTCTTGTTCCTTGGATGTAGATCTGGTACTGGAAGCTCGTCCGTTTCCCGCGCGTATCGGTGACGCCGCTAGCCACACGCCACCGGCGAGACCGGTCGCGTAGTGGAAGGTGATCTCGCGCGACTCCAGCGTGTAGGCCGCTTGGACCATCGTCGAGGTGCCGTTCGTCGTAAGTGAACATCGTCGTGCGTTCGGCGTGATCCGTGACGTATCACAGCGGCCCCGTCTCGGGCCAGCCCGACTACTCGTTGAAGTAAGTGAAGTAGACGGTGCGTCCGTCGGGTCGTATACCTGGTTGAGCTTGTAGGTGCATTGTTGATGTGTCGGCCTTGGGTAGCCGGGCTAGAGTCCGTGTACGCGCACCAGTGCGTCGAGTGACCGAACAGGTAATAGAAGGTCATCTCGTTGCCGTTGCGGTCGACGATGGACGTGGCGTAGCCGTTGATGTCGAAGAAGAAGGTCACGCCGTCGGGCCGGGTGGCGGCGAAGGTGCGGTACGGGTCGTAGTCCGATCAGTGGCGCAAGTGGAGTTGGACGCCGCGCGCGAGATCCAGTGAGTGCCGCCTGGAGTCGAGGTCGGGGCCGAAGGCGGCGGGATCGCCTCGGGCGTCGTCGACGTGGTGAGGATGATCTGGCCGGTGACTCGAGCCGGCTGAGGTCGAGCGGCTCGTTCAGCCGCGTCACGCCGGAGATGCCGACCGAGAACCGACCGGCGTCCTCGAGCGGAACCTGCCGTGTGTCGTCCGTCGTTTGCGAGTTGTAGTGAGGTTGAGACGACGAGAGCCGCGGCCGGGGTTGACGAGCGGCGTGCTGTGCTAGATGAGGTTGCCGGTGCGTGTCGACGTGGGCGGCCGTCCCGGCGCCGGTCTGCGTGCTGTCGAAGTTCCAGAACTCCTCGAGGCCGAGCGAGTGCTGCCGCCGTAGAAGGTCGACCCCACCTGACCGGGAGGTCGCGCGTCGTGCGTTGCCGCGCAGGTCGCGCGCGATCACGCGCACCGTGTAGTCGCGGGGTGTACGCCTGCGGGCGGAACGCCCAGCGCCGCGTCATCGGGCAGCCGCCGTTCGCGCACGGCTGCTCGCGGTAGTCTGGCGGGTGAACAGCGCGTCGCCGTTGCGGCGCAGGAGGATCTCGATGCTGCCCATGCCGGTGCCCGTGTCGGTGGCGCGCGCCTCGAGGTCGTAGGCGCCTCGACGAGCGTCATCCCTGCGAGGCGACGAGCGTGCCGGAGAGCGCCAGGTTCGGCGGCGCGTCGTCGCCGGTGGCCACCACCTCGCGGGTCGTCTGGTTGCCGACCTGGTCGGTGACGACCGCGCGGATCGTCGTCGTGCGATCGAGGGTGTGGAGCCGGAAGGTGGCGTGCGGCCGCAGCTGCCGTTCGGGCACGTCTGCGTCTGCACGTCGCGCGTGACGAACGGGGAGCCGGGGACGGTGTCGTCGCGGGTGAGGAACTCGAGCCGGACGACGCCCGAGCGCTCGGCCTGCGGGGACGCGTGGAGCCGTCCGTGGCCTCCACGCGGGCTTCGTACCCCTCGCCGACCGGGTTGCCGGTCATGGTGACCTGCGGACCGCTGCGGTCGACGATCGTGTCCCACGGCTCGCTCGCTGCGGTGGCGCCGCCCTGGTCGGCCGCGCGCGCCGTGAGCCGGTGGCGGCCCTCGGCCAGGCCGGCCGTGCTCTGGCGCAGCCGGTCGGACCGCGCGCAGCTGCCGGACGGGCAGGTCCACGTGCTGCGCAGCTCGGTGCGGCCGGCGCCGCCGACCTGGACGATGTCGAGCCCCGTCATCGTCACGCCGGAGCGCTGGAGGCTCGCGGCGAGCTCGTCTGGGCTGGCGTTGTAGGCGGCGGCCGTGCCGCGCTCGAGCTGCAGGGCGTCGATGTACGCGGTGGCGCCGGCGGCGAGGCCGGTGACGCTGACCTGCCAGCCGAGCGTGGCGGCGTTGGCGGGCGCGGTGACGATCTGGCTGCGGCGGGTCCACGCGGGCGTCAGCGGCACCGTCGTGGGCGTCGCGGCTATCGGCTGGCCCGCGGCGTCGAACCAGCGCGGGACGACGCCGAACTGGGCGCCCGCGGCGTCTGAGCGGCCCGAGACGGCGAGCGTGAGCTGCTCGCCCGAGTCGACCGGGATCCGGTTGGCGTCGCTGAACACGCGCGGCGCGGCGGCGGTGGCGGTGACCTTCAGCGCACGCGCGCCGTCGGCGGAGGAGGTCGGCTCGGCGGCGATCGTCGCGTCGGCGGCCTGCGTGCCGGCGGGCGTGCGGCGCTCGAACGAGCTGCTCGGGATCAGGTTGGCGACCGGCGCGTCGTTGCCCTGGTCGGTGACCTCGAGCAGCCGCCCCGCGTGCCGCCGAGGAACGACTGGCGCATCGCGCCCTCGAGCCGCGTGATGCGCGGCGCCGAGTGGTCGACCACGACGTCCCACGGCTGGCTCTGCGCCGACCGGATGACGCCGTCGGTGACGCGCACCTGCGCGCTGTGGCGGCCCTCGCCGAGCGCGTTGGTGGCGAAGCTGAGCGTATGGCTGCGGGCGCACGAGTGCCCGGGGCAGGTCCAGCTCGGGCTGGCTCGCTGGATGCCGCCGACCAGCAGCTCCATGAAGGTGACGCCGGAGCGCTCGAACTGCGGCACCTCGTCGCGGTGCGGGCTGTAGCCGAAGACGTAGTCGCCGCGCTCGACCTGGACGGCGTCGGCGAAGGCGACCTCGCCGGTGGTCACGCCGACGAAGCGGACCTCCCAGCCGATCGAGGCGGTGCCCGCGGGCACGGTGACGGTGCCCTGGGCGCGCCGCCACGCGGCGCTGATGCCGGCCACGCTGCCGGCGTCCTGCCGACTCAGGAGGCGCGCCGGAGGCGTTGAAGAAGCGCGCCGCGACGCGGATCTCGCGGGCCGTCCGCCCGTAGGCGGACAGGGTGACCTTCTCGCCCGGCGGAGACGGACGAGCCGGTTGCTGTCGTTGCCGAGCGTCCATCGTGCCGTTGGTGGTCGCCTGCATGCGGGCGACCTGCGTGCCGTGGTGCGCGGGCGAGCCGGCGGTGGCCGACACGGTGCCGCCGTTGCCGAAGGTGCCGGCCGGCAGGCCGGACTCGAACGAGGAGTTGCGGACGGTGTTGGTGCCGGCGCCGGTGCCGCCGAAGTCCTTGGCGTCGACGCGCAGCGGGAACGTGCCCGTGCCGAGGAACGGCTGGTCGTAGACGCGGTCCGACAGCCGCGCGATCTCCGGGTCGGAGCGGTCGACGACGACGTGGAAGGTCTGGGCGTGTGTGGCAGGCTGATGCCGTCGTCAGCGCGCACGGTGATGGGCAGGCGGCCCTCGACGAGGCTGGTGTCGATCGTGGAAGCTTGGTTGATGCAGGCGCCGCTGACCGCAGCCGGTGCGAGCGTGTCTGCGGCGTGGAGCCGTTGAAGGTGACCTCGATCCGTCTTGACGCCGGAGTTCGAGGGCGCCGCCGGCGCCGACGTCACTGGCGTTGACGGTCAGCGTGTAGCTAGCCGCCGCAGAGCTGGGCCTCGGGCCGGACGGGACCGGCGAGCGTGAAGGTCGGCGCCGTGCGGTCGATCTGCTCGTACCAGCGCGTACGAGCCGACTGTCGTGGCCGATGACGTCCGTAGCCGGCTGATCGCTCATGTTGGTCGTGGCCCTCGTTCAGCGTGTAGCCGAGCGCCGGGCTGCCAGGATGCCCGAGCAGGTCGCGGGCGAGACCGCGGCGACGCAGCGCGTACGTGGCGTGGTCGCGCCGCCGCTGCGCGGGCCGGAGAAGCTCGAGCTGCTACGGGCCCGACGCCGTCGTCGGTGCAGGACCGGGGCGATCGTAGTGCGGCGTCCGCGCCGGGCCGTCGTCGTACCACGCGCGGCTCGGGCGGGTGGTTGCTGAAGCGTGGCGACCTGCCCAGTCGCCGATGAAGACGTTCGCCCAGCCCATGGCGATGTGGGCCTTGTTCGACGCCCATCGAGACGTCCCACGGCGCCATCAAGCGCCCACTGCGCCGTGTTGTTGACGAACGGCCCGCTCGCGGCGGCACCCTGCGCGGTGCACTGCGGCGCCGCCGTGAAGCAGAAGGTGTTGATGACGCCGGAGTAGGCGAACGTGGCCGGCGCTCACGTGGTTGCCGCACTGGCCGCACTGGTTGCAGTGGTAGGTGTTGCCGTTCCACCAGTTCGGGTCCAGCGCCGGCGTGCCGATGCCGTGGAGCGCGTAGCTGTAGTAGGGCTGGTGCGAGGTGTTGCCGAAGTCGGCGCGGTAGACCCAGGTCTCGCGCTGCGCCTGGTAGAAGAACGAGCCCCAGTCGCCGGCCGTGAACGAGTTGTTCGTGGGCATCGACAGGTAGAGGCCCGGCGCGTACGCGGGGTCGTTGACGGCGGCGCCGAAGTGGCGGTACGGCGGGTTGTAGCCCGCGACGCGGTGGATGTGCCGCCAGCCCGGCCAGCCGCTCGGGCTGTACGAGCCGGTGACGACGACCTCGGGATCGACGAGCAGCGGATAGCGGAACGCGCCGTCGCGGTGGTCGACGGAGATCTCGATGTCGCCGCCGCTGCGGCCTCGAACGTGCTCGGGACGAGCCGGCCGTCGGCGTCGAAGGTGAGCGGCGGATAGACGTAGCCGAGCGTCTTGTCGCCGTCGACGATCTCGAGCGCCCGTGGCGGGTCGCCCTCGATCGGCTTGTCGGTGCGGGCCTGGATGAAGCGCGCGCCGGCCGGGAGGTCGAAGTCGAGCGTGAGGCGCTCGGGGCTGGCGGCCGACCGGAGCTGGAAGAACGTCTCGATGCCGCCGGGGGTCGGCGTCACGAGATAGTCGGTGTCGGTGGCCACGCTCGGGTAGAAGGCGCGGTCGCTCGACGAGCGAGCCCGCGCTGTCGTTCGGCGTGTCCGGCGCGACGGTCACGCCGGCGCTCGGGGAAGGAGACGCCGTCGGCGGCGGTGCCGCCGACCTGCGGTCGCCACGAGCGGCCGGACCGGGGCGAAGTCGTCCCCGCGGCGCTCGAGAGACTGGTCGACGGGCGCCTGCCCGCCGCCGGCGGTCGCGACGGTCAGCGGCACGGTCGACTGGAGGAGCGACCGGCGGCCGTTGTCGAGCTCGACGACGGCGCGGCGGCGGTCGATGCGGCGCACGATGCGCCCGTCGAGGCCGTCGGACGTGGCGTCGAAGACCGGCGAGGTGGCGGCACCGGGGAACGTCTCGCGCAGCAGGGCCGTCGCGCCGGCGCGCGACAGACCGGCGTGCTCGGTCCGGAGCGGCGGCGCTCGGCCGCCGAGGCGAGTCGACCGGCTGCGGCTGTCGGCGGGGCGACTCCGCCCGCGGCCTGGGCGCGGGGCCGCCGCGGGCCGCGGCGCGGTGTGCCCGAGCGGCACACCCACGAGGACGACTATGGAGGCTGCCGTCGCGCCCGCCCGGACGACCTTGCCCAGCACTGCACGTTCGCGCATGCGCGACACGCCCGTCCGAGCCACGGCGACTCCCTTCCCCTGTCTGTTCCTCGCCTTACATCTGGCGAGCGCGCCGCATCAAACGGACCGGGTCAGCAGGTGTCAAGCAACGAGTTCGGAGCCGAACTCGTCATCCACCGCTCAAGAGCGGCGACGTCTGCGCAGCGCGTCGGTGAACTCGCGCGGGACGGCGGGGTCATCGCCCTCCTCCCACAGCGTGACCACCACCAGCTCGCCGCGCGGGACGTCCTTGATGCAGACGTACACCAGGTCGGGTCGGTCGAGGTCGTAGACGTGGACGGCGCCGCGAGGCGCGTCCGAGACGCGGCCCGCCTCGTAGGCGCGGCGGACACGGCCGGCGATCTCCGGGCGGGCGTCGAGCACGCCGCGGACGCGCTGGAGGTAGCGCTCGACGGCGTGGTCCGTCACGCCGATCGTCACAGCAGGTGTTCGAGCCCGATCGTCGGTGATCGGGCAGGTCGGCGACGCCGCGGATCGCCAGCAGGACCCCGGGCATGAAGCACGAGCGGTCGGTGGTGGCGTGGCGGATCGTCAAAGTCTGCGCGACGTCGCCGAGGATGACCTCCTGGTCGGCGACGATGCCGGGCAGGCGGACCGAGTGGATCGGGACGTCGCCCTCCATCATCTCGGCGGTGCGCGCCGCGGTCCCCGAGGGCGCGTCGAGCTTGGCCGGATGGTGCAACTCGATGATCTCGGCGCGCTCCATGACGCGCGAGGCCTCGGCGGCGAACTTCATCATCAGGACGGCGCCGATCGCGAAGTTGGGGGCGAAGAACGCCTTCGCATCGGAGGACGCCGCGGCCTCGCGCAGGCCGTCGAGGTCGAACCCCGACGTGCCGATCACGACGTGCACGCCGGCGGCGAGCGCCGCCTTGGCGTTGTCGAGCGCCTGATCGGGCTGGGTGAAGTCGACCAGCACGTCGGCATCGCCGAGCACCTCGTCGACCGAGGTGCCGAGCTCGGGGTCGGCGCGGCCGGTCAACGACATGTCGTCGGCGCCCTCGACCGTCGCGCATACCATCTGGCCCATGCGTCCGGCGGCGCCCGCGACGGCGACCCGGATCATGCCGTGACGCGCGCGCCGGGGCAGACGTCCTCGACGGCGGCCCGGAAGGTCTGCTCGTCGGGGCCGATGCCGGCGGCCGAGAGCCGCTCGGGCGCCCACAGCTCGTCGGTCAGCTCGCGCAGGTCGTCCATGGTCACCGCCTCGAAGCGCGCCACCACCTCGTCGGTCTCCAGCAGGGGCAGGCCGAACAGGAGCGATGCGCCGAGCCGGTTCATGCGCGAGCCGGTCGACTCGAGCGCCAGCACCACGCGCGCCTTGACGTTCTCACGCGCGCGATCGAGCTCCTCGGCGGTGACGCCGCGCTCGCGCAGCGCGCCCAGCTCGTCGGCCACGACGCCCATCGCCTCGCCGACCTTGTCGGGCCGTGTTCCGACGTACAGCCCGATCTGTCCGGTGTCGGCGTACTGGCCGGCGAACGAGTAGACCGAGTAGGCCAGCCCGCGCTCCTCGCGCACGGCCTGGAACAGCCGCGACGAGGACAGGCCGCCGAAGATGGCGTCGAGCACGCGCGAGGCGAAGCGGCGGTCGTCGCCGCGTGGCAGGCCGACGGCGCCGAGGCAGACGTGGCACTGCTCGGTGTCCTTGCGCTGGAAGCGCACGGTCGGCGCCGGGTCGGCGGGCGCGGGCTCGATCGGCGGCGCGGCATCCTCGCGGCCGGCGCCCAGCGTGCTCTCGGCCAGCTCGACGAGCTGGTCGTGGTCGACCGAGCCCGCGGCGGCGATGACGACCGACGCCGGCACGTAGCGGGCCGCATGGAAGGCGGCGATCTCGTCGACCGGGGTGTCGCGGATCACCGGCGCGCGGCCGATGATCGGCCGCCCCAGCGGGTGGCCGCCGAAGACCGCCTCGCCGAGCACGTCGAACACCGTGTCCTGCGGGTCGTCCTCGTACATGGCGATCTCCTCGAGCACGACCTCGCGCTCGGGATCGACGTCCTGGAACGCCGGCCGCCACACCATGTCGGCCATCACGTCGAAGGCGCGCGGCAGATGCTGGTCGAGCATCCGCGCGTAGACCGTGGTGCTCTCCTTGTCGGTGCCGGCGTTGAGCTCGGCGCCCATGGCGTCGAACAGCTGGTCGATCTCGGCCGACGCGTAGCGGTCCGTGCCGCGGAACAGCAGGTGCTCGAGGAAGTGCGAGAGCCCGGCCTCGGCCGGCGTCTCGCCGCGCGAGCCGGTGCCCACGAAGAAGCCGAGGGCCGCGGACCGGACGGAGGGCATGACCTCCGTCGCGACCCGCAGCCCAGAGCTCAGCTCTGTGATGCGATGGGTGGGCAGGGCGCTAGCCCCGGTCGGGATCCCGGTCACCGCGCGGCGTGCGCTCGCGGTCGCGGTCGCGCCCGCGGCCGCCGCCGTTGCGCCGGCCGTCGCCGCGGCCGCCGCGCCCGCGGTCGCCACGGTCGCCGCCACCGCCACCGCCGCCGCTGCCGACGGTCGCGAGCTCCTCCTTGGTCTTGCCGAGGATCTCCGGGTCCTCGGCCAGGCGCAGGCCGATGCGGCCGCGCTCGCGGTCGACCTCGACCACGCGGACCGAGATCTCGTCGCCCTTGTTGAGGACCTCCTCGACCGTCCCGACGCGCTGGCCGGGCGAGACGTTGGAGATGTGCAGGAGGCCGTCGGTGCCCTTGGCGAGCTCGACGAAGGCGCCGAACGTGGTGGTCTTGACCACCTTCGCGCCCGGGAACTCGTCGCCGACCTCGACCTCCTTGGTCATCGAGCGGATGCGCTCGGCGAGCGCGTCGCCCTGGGCGCCGGTCTGCGCGTATACGCGGACGTTGCCCTCGTCGTCGACGTCGATCTGCGCCTCGTACTCGTCCTGGAGCGACCGGATCGTCTCGCCGCCCTTGCCGATCAGCAGGCCGATCTTGTCCGGGTCGATCTTCAGCGCCGAGATGCGCGGGGCGAACTCGGAGAGCTGCTCGCGCGGCGCGTTGATCGCCTCGGCCATCTTGCCGAGGATGAACGAGCGCCCCTCCTTGGCCTGCGTCAGGGCATCGCGCAGGATCTCGAACGTGACGCCCGTGATCTTGATGTCCATCTGCAGGGCGGTGATGCCGTTCTCCGTGCCGGCGACCTTGAAGTCCATGTCGCCGAGGTGGTCCTCCACGCCCGCGATGTCGGAGAGCACGACGTAGTCGTCGCCCTCCTTGATCAGGCCCATCGCGATGCCGGCCACCGGCGCCTTGATCGGCACGCCGGCGTCCATCAGCGACAGCGACGATCCGCAGACCGAGGCCATCGAGGAGGAGCCGTTGGACTCCAGGATCTCCGACACGACGCGGATCGTGTACGGGAACGTCTCCTGGTCCGGGATCATCGGGACGAGCGCCCGCTCGGCGAGCGCGCCGTGGCCGATGTCGCGGCGCTTGGGGCCGCGCATGAAGCCCGCCTCCCCGACCGAGAAGGGCGGGAAGTTGTAGTGGTGGAAGTAGCGCTTGGACGTCTCGAGCCCGAGGTTGTCGAGCCGCATCTCCTCGCGCGTGGTGCCAAGCGCGACCACCGACATGGCCTGCGTCTGGCCGCGGGTGAAGAGCGCCGAGCCGTGCGTGCGCGGCAGCGGCTTGATCTGGATGTCGATCGCGCGGATCTCGTCCGGCTGGCGGCCGTCCGGGCGCTTCTTCTGGACGGCGATGCGCTCGCGGATGAGCTTCTTCTCGAGCGCGTCGAACGCGAGCTGCGCCTTCTGGCGGAACTCGGCCCACGTCTCGGATGCGGGGTCGCCGGAGTACTGCGCGAGGACCTGCTCCTCGACCTCCTTGGTGGCGGCCTGGCGTTCGAGCTTGTCCTCGACCTGCGTGGCGGCGTCGAGCGCGGCGCCGTGCGAGTCGGCGATCTGGCGCGCGAGGTCCTCGTCGACCTTCGGCACCTCGATCTCCATCTTGGGCTTGCCGGCCTTCTCGGCCAGCTCGCGCTGCGCGGCGCACAGCTTGCGGATCTCCGAGTGCGCGATGTCGAGCGCATCGAGGATCTCGGCCTCGGGCACCTCGTTGGCGCCCGCCTCGACCATCAGGATGGCCTCCTCGGTGCCCGACACGACGAGGTCGAGGTCGGACTCGAGCAGCTGCTCCTCGGTCGGGTTGATGACGAAGTTGCCCTCGAGCTTGCCGATCCGCACCGCGCCGACCGGCGCCGGGAACGGGATGTCGGAGATCTGGAGCGCGGCCGACGCGCCGTTCATGGCCAGCACGTCGTAGGCGACGACCTGGTCGACGGAGAGCGGCATGCCGACGAGCTGCGTCTCGCGACGCCAGCCCTTCGGGAACAGCGGTCGCAGCGGACGGTCGATCATGCGCGCGATCAGCGTCGCCTTCTCGCCGGCGCGACCCTCGCGCTTGAAGAACGAGCCGGGGATCTTCCCGGCGGCGTACATGCGCTCCTCGACATCCACCGTCAGCGGGAGGAAGTCGACGTCGCGCAGATTCCCTGCAGTTGCCGTGTTGAGGACGACGGTGTCGCCCGATCGGACCACGACGGCCCCGGAGGCCTGCTTGGCCATCCATCCGGTCTCGAACGAGATCTCGTTCCCGCCGATCTCGACGGAGACCCGGTGCACTTCTGGCATTGTCCCTCTTTTCTGCGCCCGCCCATCGGTGGGCAGGCCCTCTGCATCGTCTCTGACGCTTCGGTAGTCGCTGCCTGCAATGGTAGTAGGCGCAAGTGGCGAGGCGCATCATCATCTTCGGCGCGACGGGGTTCACGGGCCGCCTGCTGGCGCAGCGGCTCGCCGCCCAGGACGCCTCGCCGGTGCTGGCGGGGCGCTCGGAGTCGTCGCTGCGCGAGCTGGCCGAGCCGCTCGGGCTCGAGTGGCAGGTGGCCGACGCCCTGCGCCAGAACTCGGTCTTCGCGCTGCTCGAGCCCGGTGACGTGCTGGTCAGCACCGTCGGGCCGTTCGTGAAGTGGGGCGAGCCGGCCGTGCGGGCGGCGGTCGCCGCCAAGAGCGTCTACATCGACTCGACCGGCGAACCCTCCTTCATCCGCCGCGTCTTCGACGAGTTCGGCCCGCCCGCCGAGCGCGCGGGGGCCGCGCTGCTGCCGGCCATGGGCTACGACTACGTGCCGGGCACGCTGGCCGCCGGGCTGGCGCTGGAGGAGGCCGGCGAGGGCGCGGTGCGCGTGGACGTCGGCTACTACGCCTTCGGGGCCGGCATCAGCGCCGGCACGCGCCGCTCGGCGGTCGGGATCATGCTCGAGGACGGCTTCGCCCACCGCGACGGCGCGCTGCGGCCGGCGCGGATCGCCGAGCGCGTGCGCTCGTTCCGCGTCCGCGGCAAGGACCGCGAAGCCGTGTCGGTCGGCGGCTCCGAGCACCTCACTCTGCCGGCCGTCCATCCGGGGCTCGAGGAGGTCAACGTCTACCTCGGCTGGTTCGGCGCGCTGGCCCGGCCGCTGCAGGCCGGCAGCCTGGCCGGCTCGGTCGCGCTGCGCGTGCCCGGCGTGCGCGGGGTGCTGAAGGCGACGGCCGACCAGCTCGTGGAAGCGGTGGGCGGGCCCGACGAGCCCGGCTCGGGCATCTCGTGGGTGGTGGCCGAGGCCTACGACGCCGCCGGCGAGCGGCTCTCGGAGGTCCACCTGTCGGGCGGCGAGCCGTACGCGCTGACCGCCGGCATCCTCGCCTGGGCCGCCCGTCGCGCCGCCGGCGAGGGCGTCGAGGCCACGGGCGCGTTGGGACCGCTCGAGGCGTTCGGGCTGCGCGCGCTGGAGGCCGGCTGCGGCGAGGCCGGGCTCGAACGCGTCACCGACGCTGGGTGAGCCGTCCCGCGGCGAGCGCCGCCCGCGCGATCAGCCCGGTCGGCTCCAGCCCGCCTCCCGCCCCCGCCCGCAGCGGCGTCCGCGCGGACCGGCGGAACAGCCGCCAGCGGACGCGGTCGAGGGCTCGTGCGGGCTTGAGCACGCCGGGCTCGGGCAGCGAGTAGACCGCGCAGCGCTTGGCGGCCGAGCCCGTGCGGGCGAGGATCGCGTTGACGGCGCGGCGCGCCGCCTCGTTCGCCCCCTCCATCGTCGCGAGGTCCGTGTTGGTGCGCACGTAGTCGGCGGCGAGCAGCAGGTTCGGGATCCTCGTCTCCACGCCCGGCCGGTCGGCCCACGAGCCGGCGGTGTTGATCAGCAGCGGCTCGAGGTTGGCCGCGCCGGTCGGATTGGGGAACGTGATCGCCGGGTCCAGGAACCAGGCCAGGACGTGCCGCTCGTCGAGCGAGCCGTCGTCGACGTGGTCGACGAGCTGGCCCCACACCTCGGCGCGGATCTCCTCCTTCGAGCAGCGCATGGCGACCTTGCCGGTGCGGCGGCCGGGCGTGTCCCAGTCGGAGACGTCGACCGAGAGGATCCCCTTCACGCGCCCGTCGCCGTAGCGCGCCAGGTCGACGTCCTTCCAGAACTGGGCCTGCGAGATCGAGGTCAGCGCCCACTCGGAGTCGATGTAGATGGCGTGGCCGTGCACGAGCGGGACGTCGCGGTCGAGGTAGAAGAGCACGCCGTTCATCCAGCGCGTCACGAGCCGGTCGAGCCGCGTGAAGGCCGGGTCGAGCGCGCGCAGCGGCGGCCCGGCGAGCGTGCGCATGACCTCGACGGGGAGCGCCGCCACGTAGTAGTCGGCGGTGACCGTGCCCGACGCGGTGGTGACGCCGGAGACGCGGCCGCCCTGCAGCCGGATCCCCGCCACCGGCTCGTCGAGCCGCAGCTCGACGCCGCGGCGGCGCAGCTCGGCCACCCACGGGTCGATCCAGGCCTCGTTGGTCGGCGCGTCGAGCACGCGGTCGGCGCGGCCGCCGGCGCGCGCGAGGTCGAGGACGATCTGGGCAAGGATCAAGCCGCCGGTGCGGGCGCTGATCTCGCGCGCCCGGGCCGCCACCAGCGTGCGCGTGAGCCCCTCGGCGAGGAACTTGCGGAACGCCTCCGAGCGCTGCTCGGCCTTGACGAACACCCACCAGCTCTGGAGCTCCCACTGCTCGAAGCGGCGCTCGTCGCAGCTCGTGAGCAGCGTGAGGATGCGCTCCATCAGGACGGCGTGCTCCTGCGGCGGGATGCCGAGCGAGGTCATCACGTCGAACAGGAAGCGGCTGAGGACCGTCAGGTCCTCGAGCGACTCGGGCAGATGGGCGCCGGCGACGATCTCGTTGCGCCCGCCGGCCTGCGCCAGCAGGATCCGCGTGGCGCCCGTGAGGTTGCCGAACACGTTGCCCGAGCCGTCGGGGATGCGGCGCATGGTGTCCGGCAGGTGCTGGTAGAAGCCCGGGAAGAAGCGGAAGCCGTGCTCGGCCGGGAGATCCTCGCGGTCGCCGGTGCCCGAATCCGGGACGGGCAGGCTGCGGGCCTTGCCGCCCGGGATGTCGCGCGCCTCGAGCACCACGACGTCGAAGCCGCGCTCTGACAGCTCGTGCGCGGCGGTGAGACCGGCGACGCCGCCGCCGAGGACGGCCACCTTCATGTGCCGACTCTGTCACAGCCGAGGGCGTTCGTGCGAGTGTTGTCTGGAGGCGGCCATGCAGACCGACGAGGACCTCCTCCTCTCGGGCGATCCCGAGGACTTCGGTCTCTTCTACGACCGCTACGTCGACATGCTCCTGGGCTACTTCGCACGCCGTGTCCACGACCCCGAGGTCGCGGCCGACCTGACCGCCGAGACGTTCGCCGCCGCGCTCGCCTCGCGCCGGCGCTTCCGCCGCAGCGGGACTCCGGCGGTGGCGTGGCTGTTCGGGATCGCCCAGCACAAGCTGGGCGACTACCGCCGCCGCGGCGCCGCCGAGGACCGCATGCGGCGCCGGCTGGGGATCGAGCGGGTGCCGGTCGGCGAGGACGACCGCGAGATGATCGCCATGCTCGGCCGCGACGCCGCCTGGCAGATGATCGACGAGCTGCCGCCCGAGCAGCGCGAGGCGGTGAGAGCCCACGTGCTCGACGACCGGCCGTACCCGGAGATCGCGGTGGACGCCGACACCTCGGAGGCGGTCGTGCGCAAGCGCGTGAGCCGCGGCCTCGGAGCCCTGCGACAGCGGATGGGCCGATGAGCGACTTCGTCACCGCCCTGCGCGAGGAGCTCGTCGAGGCGGCCGGGCGCGAGCGCAGCCGCCGGCTGCCGCGCGCGCACCCGAAGCCGCGGTTCGTGCTCGCCGCCGCCGCCGCGGCCGCGATGGCGCTGATCCTGCTGCTCGCCGTCGGCGCTCTGAGCCCGCGGGTCACGGACGACGAGCGCCAGGCGACCGAGCCCAGGCCCGAGGCGCGCGACCTGTTCGGCGGCACGCTCCAGCCGGGGGTCGTCTACCGCACGCGCGCCTTCGTCCCCGCCCTCACGTTCGAGGTGGCCGATCGCGAATGGCACGTCGGGGACACCACGGAGCCCGACGTGCTGATCCTCGACCACGGCGAGCCGTACTTCGATCCGGTCGACGGCGTGCGCCGCCCACCCGGCGGTCTCTGGCTCACCCGCGTCCTCGAGGTCTACGACCCCGCTGTGCGGTCCCTGGTGGCGAGCCTCGCCCCCGCCCCCACCGATCTCCACGGCTGGATGCGGGCACATCCCGACCTGCGCGTCGGCGCGTCGCGGCCGGTCACCGTGGCCGGCGAGCCCGGCGACCGCTTCGACGTCGAGGTGCGCTTCCGGCGGCCGGCCCACGGCGATCCGCGCTGCCGCGAGCGGTTCCAGGTGACGTGCACGGCGCTGTCGCCGAGGCTGTCCTTCCAGGACCGCACGCTGCTGCAGGTGACGGTCCTGCGCACGGAGCCCGAGCCGCTCGTGATCATGCTCGAGCACTTCACGAGGGCGGGCCTCCGCGATCTGGAGGAGGCGGCCGCCCCCGTGCTCGAGTCGCTGCGGATCACTCGACGGTGAGCGTGCCCTCCATGCCCTGCTCGCGGTGGTTGTCGACCGGGCAGTAGTAGGTGTAGTCGCCGGGCTCGAGGTCGACCGTGAGCTCCGTGTCGGCGCCCGTGACCGTGTCGCTCTCCTCCTCGACGCCGTTGCCCTCGACTTCGACGGCGTGCGGAATGTCGGACTGGTTGACGAGCTTGATGGTCACGCTCCCCGCGGGAGCGGACAGCGAGCCGGGCTCCCACGAGACGGCGCCGCCCGGGTCGGCGGTCAGCGTGAGCCCTCCTCCTCCGCCGCCGCTTCCGCCACCTCCGCCGCCGCCGTCGTCGTCGTCGCCCCCGCAGCCCGCCGCCAGCAGTGCAGTCGAGAGCAGCAGGGTGAGTATCCAAGTGATACGTCGCATGTGACGATCTACGCGGACCGCCCGCGCAGGGTTCAGGACAGCTTGGCCGTCAGGACGTTGCGCTTGCGGTACTTGCCGTCGGCGCCGTGCACGCGGCGGACGATCCGGATCTGGTCGTACTCGTCCCGCCGCATCGCCGTCGTGACGATCACATAGGCGTGGCCCCTGGCATCGGTGCGGAAGGTCCCCGCCGTGGCCGTCCACATCTCGGCGTCGCAGAGGACCTCGTACACCGCGTCCTCGTCGGCGGGCAGCCCGCGGATCGAGAGCTTCACCCGCGTGCCCTCGTCGGTGCTCTCGACGGCGGCCTTGGCGACGGTGCCCTGCGGCGCGCCGACGTTGCGGAACGTGAGGTCGTAGCCCGTGGCCGGCTGGTCGTCGCCGGTCAGCTGCACGCCGACGAACGCGGCCGCCACGGCAGCCAGGCCGACCGCGCCGGCGGCAAGCCAGCGGCGGCGCGGCATCCGCCACTTCAGGCGGCGGCGCGGCGATGACGCGTTCTCGCGCGCATAGGCGTCGAGCAGGCGCTCCTCGAAGGCGGGCGACAGCGGCTCGGTGACCGCCTTCTCGGCCCCGCCGGCGAGCGACAGCAGGCCGGGCAGCGGCGCCAGCTCGTCGTGCAGCGGCCGCGCACTCGGGGCAGGTCTCGAGATGGCGCCGCACGGCCGCCGCCTCGTCGGGGTCGAGGGCGCCGAGCGCGTAGGCGCCGACAGCCGATCGCAGGTGCTCGCAACTCATGGAACCACGCCCATCTCTTCAAGAACCAGCCGCAGCGACCTGAGCGCGTACCAGGTGCGGCTCTTCACCGTGCCGACGGGCAGCTCGCACTGCTCGGCGATCTCGCGGACCGACAGGCCCTGGAAGTGCGCCAGCCGGATCATCTGCCGGTGCTCGGGCGTCAGGCGCTCGAGCGCGGCCGCCACCTGCCAGCCGAGCATCGCCTGCTCGATCGAGTCACCGGGCGCCGCGGTCTCGAACAGCGGCTCCCCGCCGGCCAGCGACGGCCGTGCCGAGGCGCGGCGCCGCATGTCGATGATCGCGTGGCGGGCGATCTGGTAGAGCCACGTCCGCACGCTGCCGCGCGCGGGGTCGTAGCGCTCCGCGTGCCGCCAGGCGCGCGTGAACACCTCCTGCACGATCTCCTCGGCCGCGCCCCGCTCGCCGAGCGCGTTCAGGGCGAAGCCCAGCAGCTCCCCCGCGTAGGCGCGGTAGAGCTCACGGAGCGCTTCGCCGGTGGCGTCCTCCTGGAGGCGCTCCATCAACTGGGCATCGGTCGACACGCTCATGTGTACGCGAACTGCTGGACGGCGGTTCGCCCCGAGTATCGCCGACCGCCCTCGAAAGCTGTCGGCGTGGTGACAACCCCGGCGCGCACGCCGCCGCGGAAGTGCGCCTTGACCCGCTCGGCGACCTCCGGCGAGCGGCGGTCGGCGTCGAAGCGGGCGAGGTCGAGCCCCAGCCGCTCCGCGCGCTCCCACAGGTGCGGGTCCTCGAGCCGCCCCTGGTCCTCGAACAGGGAGTCGTGCATCGCCCAGAACGCGCCCTGCGCGGCCGCCGCCTCGGCGGCGTGGGCCGCCGCCCGCGCGCGCGGGTGGCTGCCGCTGACCGGGAAATGCCGGAACGCGACGCGCAGCGGCAGCGCGTGCAGCCGGACCTCGAGCGCCGCGCAGAACGGGCACTCGTAGTCGCCGTAGACGATGACCTCCCGCGCGTCCTCCGGACCCCGGACATGGTCGTCGGGGCCGATCGGCGGCACCGGTGCGGAGCGGAGGTCAGAGATGGTCGAAGATGAGGTTGGCGCCGGGGAGCTCGCTCGGCTTCGGTGCCTCGTAGCTCCACTTCACCACGCCGTCCGGCCCGATGACGACCAGCGCGCGCTGCGGGAAGCCCTTCGGGTGCAGCACGCCGAAGGCGCGGCAGGCGGCGCCCTTGGGCTCGAAGTCCGACAGCTGCTCGATGTCGATGCCGAGCTGCTTGCGGAAGGCCTCCTGCGACCAGGTCGCGTCGCACGAGACGCCGTACAGCGTCGCGCCCTTGGCGGCGAACTCGTCCAGCAGCTCGTTGTAGACGCTGAGCTGATCGGTGCAGACCGGCGAGAACGCGAACGGGTAGAAGACCAGCACGGTCGTCCTGCCCAGCAGGTCCTCCCGCGTGAAGGGCTTGCCGTCGGCGCGGGCGAGCGAGAACTCCGGCGCCGGCTCGCCGGCGGCCAGTGCCACTACCGGCGGAGGCCGAGCTCGCGGATCAGCGCGCGGTAGCCCTCGAGGTCCTTCTTCTGAAGGTAGTTGAGGAACCGGCGGCGGCGGCCGACGAGCATCAGCAGGCCGCGGCGCGAGTGGTGGTCGTGCTTGTGCTCGCGCAGGTGCTCGGTGAGGTGGTTGATCCGCGACGTGAGCAGCGCGATCTGCACCGTGGTCGCCCCGGTGTCGTTCTCGTCCTTGCCGAACTTGGTGACGAGCTCGCGCTTCTCTTCAGCGGTGTTCGCGGTCATTGCGGCGAGGCAGGCTAGCAGGAGCGGCCATCACGCAGTCGCGCCCGCGCGCCTTGGCAGCGTACACCGCGTCGTCGGCTCGCTGGAGCAGCGCATCTGCCGATTCCCCGTCCCACGCCGCCCAGCCGAGGCTGATCGTGACCCCGACCTCCTCGACGCTGGAGCGCAGCTTCTCGCAGGCCGCGCCGGCGTCATCGATGCCCGTATCGGGCAGCAGGGCCAGGAACTCCTCGCCGCCCAGCCTGCCCAGCTGGTCCTCCGCGCGCAGGTGGCCGCGCAGCGCGTGCGCGACGGCGGCCAGCACCTTGTCGCCCTCCGCGTGGCCGTGCGTGTCGTTGACGGCCTTGAAGTGGTCGACGTCGATCACGACGGCGGTCAGGGCGCGGTGGTGGCGGCGGGCGCCCGAGACCATCCCGGCGAGCTGGGTGAGGATGAAGCGCCGGTTCGAGAGACCGGTCAGCGGATCCTCGAAGAGCAGCGCCTCGAGCCGCTCGGCCTGGGCGACGATCTCCTCCTGGAGGCCCTTGGTCCGCCCCGCGGCCTGGACGCGGATGACCAGCTCGGCGGCCCTGACGGGCTCGACCAGGATGTCCTGCGCGCCGCGTTTGAGCGCATCGACGGCGTACTCGAGCGGCGGCTCGCCCGGCTCGACGAGCAGGACCGCGGTGCGAAAGGCGTCGGCGTCGCCCTTGATGCGCTCGAGCAGGCCGGCGCCCGCCTTCGCGTCGACGACGGCGACGTCGGGCTGCCAGCGCCGACAGCAATCGATGGCGTCACCGGCGTCGTCGCACTCCGTCACATCGTGGCCCGCCTCGGCCAACACGCGTTGGAAACGGCGTCGCTCGCCCGCCCGCCGATGGGCTACGACTACACGCATTGTTGATGAGCCGAATACCCGCAGAACGCCGGACTAGGCTCAAACAGAAGTCTATGTGGTGATGCGGCGGGTCTGCTCCACGTCGTCGCCCATCTGCTCGACGAGCGCCTCGACGCTGTCGAAGCGCTTCTCGCCGCGCAGGCGCTCGAGGAAGTCGAGCCGCAGCTCGTGGCCGTAGATGTCGCCCTCGAAGTCGAGCAGGAACGCCTCCACCAGCAGCCCCCGGCCGGTCTTGAAGGTCGGGCGCACGCCGACGTTGACCGCCGCCACGTGCCGCTCGCCGTCGACCTCGGCGCGGCACGCGTAGATGCCGTGGTCGGGCACCACGAGCCGCGCGTCGGGCACCAGGTTGGCGGTCGGGAAGCCGAGCGTGCGCCCGCGCTTGTCGCCGTGGGCGATCGTGCCCCGCATGTGGAACGGGGCGCCGAGGAACCGCGCCGCCGCCGCCACGTCGCCGGCCGCCACCAGGCCGCGGATGTGCGTCGAGCTGATGATCTCGCCGTCCAGCTCGACCAGCCGGACCACGCGCGTCTCGAAGGCTTCCTGCTGCTGGAGCAGCGCCGCGTCGCCGCGCGCGCGGTTGCCGAAGCGGAAGTTCTCGCCGACCGACACGCGCCGCGCGCCGAGCCGCTTCACGAGCTCGTGGTCGATGAAGTCCGGCGCCGTCTGCGCCATCCGCTCGCCGTCGAAGGGGATCACGACGAGCTCGTCCACGCCCAAGGAGGCGATGAGATCGGCCTTGGCGTCGAGCGAGGTGAGCAGCTTGGGCGCCGAGTCGGGCGCCACCACGGTGCGCGGGTGCGGCTCGAAGGTCAGCACGGTGTCGGCGCCGCGGATGACCTCGCGGTGGCCGAGGTGCACACCGTCGAACTCGCCCACGGCGAGATCGCGCGAACGCTCGGTCGCATCGGGGAGCCAGGTGACGTCCATCAGCCGCGGAAGCCTACGACGGGCTTGAGGGTGCCGTCCTCACGTGGCTCGGCGATGGCGATCAGGCCGCCCTCGTCGCGGAGGCGGACGGGGCCTCCGGCATCGCCCTGCACAGCCACACCATGCGAGGCGCGGCGGGCGTCGTCGGCCTCCAGATCCACCGCGGGCAGGAAGGCCAGCGCGTCGTCGAGCGGGACGATCCGCTCCTCGTCGGCGTCGGCGATCTCGAACGGGCCGATCGCGGTCCGCCGCAGCTCGAGGCAGTAGGCGTCGCCGAGATCGGCGATCAGCGAGCGCACGTAGGTCCCCGACGAGCAGTCGATGGCGAAGGCCGCCCGCTCGCCGTCGCGCCACAGCAGGTCGAACCGCGACACGTGCACCTCGCGCTCGGGGATCTCCACGGCCTCGCCCCGGCGCGCCAGCGCATATGCGCGCTGCCCGCCCACCTTGACGGCGGAGTAGGCCGGAGGGCGCTGGCGGATCGTGCCCGTCGGGAGATCGAGCGTGGGCTCGCGGCCTTGTGCGATCTCGCCCTCCGGGTCGCCCGTCGTCGACGTCCACCCCAGCCGCGCCACGGTCTCGTAGCGCTTTCCCAGCGCCATCAGGTAGCGCTGCACCCGCGTGGCGCGGCCCACCAGCACGAGCAGCAGGCCGGTGGCGAACGGATCCAGCGTGCCCGCGTGGCCGACCTTGACGCCGCGGGGGTGGGTGGGACGAAGTCTTCGGCGCTGCGTGGCCACCACGTCGTGGGAGGTCACGCCCGCCGGCTTGTCGACGAGGACGACGCCGTCGTTCACAACTGCTCGGACACCGCTCCCCGGAGGAACTCCACGAGCTCCGGGAAGTCCAGATCCGTCGAGAAGCCCGCCGCCCGGCGGTGACCGCCGCCGCCCTGGGCGCGGGCGATGCGCGACACGTCGACGCGGTCGTCGGTGGCGCGCAGCGAGACCTTGCGCTTGGGCGAGGAGCCGTTGGCGAGCAGGTCGCGAATGAGGCCGGCGACCGCCGTCCCCTCGACCGACCGCAGATGGTCGACGACGCCCTCGGAGTAGCTCTCGTCGGCGCCCGTGGAGCGGTAGTCCTCGAGCGTCAGATGCGTCACGGTGAGCAGCCCGCCGTCGTAGCGCTGGACGTTCGAGAGCCCGCGCGCCAGCAGCTCGAGCTTGCCCTGCGGGATGCCCTCGTACAGCCGGCGGTAGATGGCGTGCACGTCGATCCCGCCGGCGATCAGCTCGGCGGCCATCTCGTGCGCCCGCGCGCCGGTGTTCTCGTACATGAAGCGGCCCGTGTCGGTCACCACGCCGACGTAGAGCGCCTCGGCGATCTCCGGCGTCGCCTCCACGCCGAGCCCCTTCATCAGGTCCCACACCATCTCGGCCGTGCACGACGCGCTCGGGTCGACGTGGTTGAGCGAGCCGAAGCGCGTGTTGTCATGGTGGTGGTCGATGTTGAGGATGCAGCGGCCCTCGCCCTGGAGCGCGGCCGCCGGCGTGCGGTCGATGTTGCCGCAGTCCAGGAACACCATCACGCGCTCCGACAGGTCCTCCGGCGGCTCGGTGACGAGCCCGTCGAGGTCGATGAAGCGGTACTCGTACGGGAGCGGGAACTCGTCCGCGGTGAGGAACGACACCGAGTCCTTGCCGAGCGCGACCAGCACGTGCTGCATCGCTGCAAGCGAGCCGACCGCGTCGCCGTCGGGACGTTCGTGCGTGGTCAGGAGGAACTTGTCGTGATCGCGCAGCGTCGCGAGCGCCTGCTCGCGCGTGGGCTTGGCCCCGTTCTCGGACATGTCAATCCTCGGCCTCGCGCTCGAGTAGCTCGCCGATCCGCTGCGCGCGGTCCAGCGTGTCGTCGTAGACGAAGTCGAGCGTCGGGGTGTGCTTGAGGTGCAGCTCGTCGGCCACGCGCCGCTGGAGGAATCCGTGCGCGGAGCGCAGCCCGTCGAGCGAGCGGCGGCGCACGGAATCCGTGCCCAGGACGGACACGTAGACCCGCGCGTGGCGCAGGTCAGGAGCTGTATCGACTGATGTCACCGTGACGAATCCGACCCGTGGATCCTTCAACTCGGATGTGATCGCGCCGGAGAGGACCTCCCTCATGGCCTCGTCGATGCGGCGCATCCGGTCGGCGGTCATCGTAGTGACTCCAGGTCGTCCCATGACGCGACACGCCGCTCGACCCGCACGCCCTGGGGGAAGTGGGCGTCGAGATAGCGGGAAACGTTGTCGGCCGCATCGGTCGCGCGGCCGGGCGAGCCGGCGGTCAGGGCGACGGCCAGCGTGGAGCGCTGCCAGGTGTCCTGGTGCGCCACCTCGGCGACCGTGGCGCCGCAGCGCTCGCGCAGATGCGCCTTGACGCGGTTGAGCTCGGCCCGCTTGCCCTTGAGCGAGCCGACCTCGGGGAAGTGCAGGTGAACGCGCATGAGCACGACGAACGCGGGTTCGCCGGACACGGTCCTACGAGAGGGTGCGCTCGACCTGCCGGGTCTCGTAGACCTCGAGCTGGTCGCCTTCCTTGATGTCCGCGTAGTTCTGCAGCACGATGCCGCACTCGAACCCCGCGGCCACTTCGCGGACGTCCTCCTGGAGGCGTCGCAGCGAGGCGATCGTGCCGTCGTAGATGACGGCGCCGTCGCGCACCAGGCGCACCTTGGCGCCGCGCGTGACCTTGCCCTCGGTGACGTACGAGCCCGCGATCGTGCCGACGCGCGAAGCCTTGAAGATCGCCCGGATCTCGACCTCGCCGACCGTCTCCTCGACCTCCTCCGGCGCCAGCATGCCCTGCATGGCGTCGCGCAGGTCCTCGAAGGCGCGGTAGATGACCGAGTACGTGCGGATCTCGACGCCCTCGCGGTCGGCCACCTGGGCGGCCTCGCCGACCGGGCGGACGTTGAAGCCGATGATGATCGCGTCGGACGCCGCGGCGAGGTTGACGTCGGACTCGGTGATGCCGCCGACGCCGGAGCGCACGATGTTGACCTCGACGTCGGCCTGCGGCAGCTTGGCGATCTCGTCCTCGAACGCCTCCAGCGAGCCGGAGACGTCGGCCTTGAGGACCAGGTTGAGCTCCATGACCTCGCCGTCGCGCGCCTGGTCGAAGATGCTCTCCAGTGAGCGCTTGCGGCCGCCGCGGCGCGCCTGCTGCTCGAGCTTGAGACGGGTGGCGCGCTCGCTGGCGAGCGAGCGGGCGCGGCGGTCGTTCTCGACCACGCGCACGAACTCGCCGGCCTCCGGCACGGAGTCGAAGCCGAGCACCTCCACGGGCTCGGAGGGGCCTGCCTCCTTGACCCGGTTGCCCATGTAGTCGTGCATGGCTCGCACGCGGCCCCAGTGGGCGCCGGCCACCACCGCGTCGCCGACATGCATGGTCCCGCGCTGCACGAGCACGGTGACGGTGGCGCCGCGGCCCGGATCGAGGCGCGACTCGATGACCACGCCCGACGCCTCAGCTTCCGGGTTGGCCGTGAGCTCCTCGACCTCGGCGATCAGGAGGATGCCCTCGAGCAGGTCCTCGAGGTTCTGCTTGGTCTTGGCCGAGACGTCGACGAACATCGTCTCGCCGCCCCACTCCTCGGGCTGCAGCCCGAGCTGGGTCATCTCCTGGCGCACGCGCTCGGGCGCGGCGCCCTCCTTGTCGATCTTGTTGACCGCGACCAGGATCGGGACGTCGGCGGCCTTGGCGTGGTCGACCGCCTCGCGGGTCTGCGGCTTCACGCCGTCGTCGGCCGCCACCACGATGACCGCGATGTCGGTCGACTGGGCGCCGCGGGCGCGCATGGCCGTGAACGCCTCGTGGCCCGGCGTGTCGAGGAAGGTGATGATCTTGTCGTCGCCGTGGTGGACCTGGTAGGCGCCGATGTGCTGGGTGATGCCGCCGGCCTCGCCCGCCGCCACCTCGGTCTCGCGGATGGCGTCCAGCAGCGAGGTCTTGCCGTGGTCGACGTGGCCCATGATCGTGACCACCGGGGCGCGCGGCTCGAGCTCCTCGTCGGTGTCCTCGAACTCGACCTCGCCCTCCGCCTCGTCGGCGGCGTGGACGATCTCGATCTCCTTCTCGAACTCCTCGGCGAGGATCTGGATCGTGTCGTCGGAGAGCGTCTGCGTGACCATCGCCATCTCGCCGAGGCTCATCAGCTTCTTGATGATCTCCGGGATGGGGACGCCGAGGTACTCGCCGACGTCCTTGACCGTCGAGCCCGAGTTGACCCGGATGACATCGGCCTTCAGGGAGGCGACGTCCTGCGCGGCCGGCTCCACGTACGTGCCGCGGCGCCGGCGACCGCCGCGTCGCGGCGGGCGGCGCGGGCCCATGCCGGGGGGACCGCCGCCGGGGCCGCCCTGGCCGGGGCCGCCGGGGCCTCGGCGGGAGGCCTGCGAGTCGATCACCACGCGGCGCACGCCGCCGGCGGCGCCGGGGGTGCGCTCGCCCTGGAGCGAGGAGCGCGTCGGGCGCTGCTTCGGGCGGTCCGAGCCCTTGCCGTCGCCGTCGGCCTGCGGGGTGGGCGCGGCGTCGTCCTTGGCCCGCGGAGCGGGCTTCTTCTTGGCGGCGGCCTGGCGCTGGCGGGCCTCCTGCTGGGCGCGCTGGCGCTCCTCGAGCCGCTGGCGCGCGGACTCGGTCGCGGGACGGTCGAAGCCCATGCCGGTCTGCTGCGGGGCGCGCGCCTGGGCGTCGGGCTTGCCGTTGGTCTCCTGGCGCGGCGCCTTGCCCGTGAGGGCGCGCTCGGCCTCGGTCTCGTCCACTGCGGACGCCGCAGCCTTGACGTTGAGCCCGTAGTCGTTGAGGCGCTTCATGACCTCCGCAGCGGGCATGTCGTACTGCTTGGCTAGCTCGTGGACGCGCTTCTTGGCCATGTGCGTGTGAAGTCTACGGTTTCGTCTGGGATGGTCACGGGCGCTTTGAGAGGCCCGCTGGAAGCCGCGGCGGGCCGCCGCGGCGTCGAAGCAGTCGCGTGAGAGGTGCAGCCAGGCTCCGCGACCGGGGAGCCTCGCCGATGAGTCGGGCACGACCTCACCCCTCACGGTAGCGAAGCGGTGAAGCTGCGACCGCGGGGCGCGCTCGCCGCACCCCGCGCAGCGACGTGTGCCCTTATGCCTTGCCGACGACGTCGGTGTCCTTGCCCTGGAGCGCCTGATGGGAGTCCAGGCCGCAGTACCTCGAGCTCGGCAGAGCCGCGTTCGGGCAGCGGCGCCCGTTCGCGAGGATCGCGTGGCAGCGACCGCCGACGTCCTCGCCGCCCTCGTCGTCGTAGCCGCTCTCCGTCTCCTGCTTGGAGAACTCCGTCTCGGAGCGGATGTCGACGCGCCAGCCGGTCAGCCGGGCGGCGAGCCGGGCGTTCTGGCCCTCGCGGCCGATCGCCAGCGAGAGCTGGTCGTCGGGCACGATCACCGTCGCCTGCTTGCCGTCGTCGTCGACCAGCACCTCGCGCACCCGCGCGGGGCTGAGCGCCTTGGCGACGAAGCGGGCGGGCTCGTCGTTGTAGGGGATGATGTCGATCTTCTCGCCGCGCAGCTCGGACACGACCATGCGCACGCGCGAGCCACGAGGCCCGACGCAGGCGCCGACCGGGTCGACGCCGTCGGCGTGCGAGACGACGGCGATCTTGGAGCGGTAGCCGGGCTCGCGGGCGACGTTGGTGATCTCCACCAGGCCGTCGGCGATCTCCGGCACCTCGAGCTCGAACAGCTTCTTGATCAGCTCCGGGTCGCGCCGCGAGACGATGATGCTCGGCCCGCGCGTGGAGGAGCTGACCTCCTTGATCACGGCCTTGATCCGCTGCGAGTGGTCGTAGCGCTCGCCGTCGACCTGCTCGCTCTTGGGCAGCAGCGCCTCGACGCGCTCGCGCAGCTGGACCAGCGTGTAGCGGGAGTCGGACTGCTGGACGATGCCGGTGATCAGCTCGCCCACGCGGTCGCGGTACTCCTCGAACATCATGTCGCGCTCGGCCTCGCGGATCCGCTGCAGGATCACCTGCTTGGCGGTCTGCGCGGCGATCCGGCCGAAGTCGTGCGGCGTGACGTCGCGCGTGTCGATCTGGTCCTCGAACTCGGCCAGGCGCGCGGGGTCGATGTCCGGCGCCTCGGGGATGATCACCTCGCCCGTCTCCGGGTCCACGCGTCTCTCCTCGAGCGTGGCGGCCTCCTCCGCCTCGTCGAGCAGCTGCTCCTCCAAGTCCGGTGGCAGCAACAGCTCGTCGACGCGGAAATCACCTGAGTCGCGATCCATGCGGACGCGGGCGTAGCGCGCGGCGCCGGGCTGCTTCTTGTAAGCCGACAGCAGCGCGTCCTCCAGGGCCAGCATGAGCTTCTCCTCGGAGATGCCCTTCTCGCGTCCGAGGACGCGCACGGCGTCGACGATCTCTTGCGACATGCTCAGTCCCCCAGGAGGTTGGATCGCTTGATGTCCGAGTACGCGATCGACACGACGCCGCTCTCGGCGGCGACCGTCACGCTCTCGTCGCCCGCCTCGAGCAGCTCACCGACGAACGAGCGCCGGCCGTCGTGGTCGCCGCGGGTGCGCACGCGCGCTTGGTGACCGAGGAAGCGGCGGAAGTGCTCGGGCTTGGTGAGCGGCCGGTCGGAGCCCGGGGAGGAGACCTCGAGCGCGTACTTCTCGCGCACCTCGGGCAGCCGGTTGGTGACCCGCTCGCAGAGCTCGAGCGTGACCCCGTCGGGATGGTCGATGAAGAGCCGCACCAGGCGGCCGCCCACGATCTCGGCCAGCAGCACCTCGACGCCGGGCTCGGTGTCGGCGAGCCGCGCCTCGATGTCTGCCTGGATCGTGCTCATCAAAGTCCCCATCGTTCATGAAAAAAGCGGGCGAGCGCCCGCTTTTCCGTGGCCTTGCGGCCGGTAAAAAGCAATGTGCGTGTTATAGCACTAGGCAGCCTTTGCGGCGCGTTCGCGGTAGATGCGGTAGTCGCGCCGTTCGGGGCGCAACTGGGCAGCCAGCGCGAGCGGTTTGCGGGCCTCGGCGGTGCGCCCGAGCTCCATCAGCGCGCGGCCGAGACAGAAGAGCGCGTAGTCGTTCGTCGGCGCCCGCTCGACCACGGCCTCGAACTCCACGCGCGCCTCCTCGAACTGGCGGCTGCGGAAGTACGCGCGGCCGAGCGCCTCGCGGATCGAGGTCTTCTCCGGCTCGAGCTCCGCCGCCTTGGAGAGCGGCACCGTGGCCGAGTTGAAGTCACCCGCCTCGAGGAGCGCCGTGCCTCGCTTGAAGAGGTCGTACACGTCGTCCATACAGACCTTCGAGTGTAGAGGCGTGAGGGGCCCGCCCAACGGGCCATTCCGTATTGAGCGATGTCCCGTTGGGCACCCTCTAGTGAGCGCGAGGGGGAAGTGCCCACCACGCCCGCAGCCGGCCCGTCAGGCCCATGCCGCGGGCCAGCTCGGCGCGCAGCCCGCGGCGCTGCGCGGGCGTCGGGCTGCCCGGCCGGCCGCCGTAGCGCAGGTCGCGCACCGCGCGCACGTAGCCGGCGGCCGCGGGGCTGCGGGCGAAGCGCTCCTCGAGCGAGCGCAGCGTGGTGCCGGGGCCCGGATGGCGGCGCGTGCGGCGCAGCGCGCGCTCGAGCTCGGCGACCACCACCGCGGCGTGCGGCGTGCCCGCGCGGCGACGGCGCCGCAGGAGCAGCCAGGCGGCGACGGCCAGCACGCCCAGCCCGGCGAGGACGATCAGCACGATCGGCACCCACGACGTGCCCTCCTCGGGGGCCGCGGAGCGGCGGCCGGGGTCGGACGGCAGGTCGCCGCCCAGGCTCGGCGGGCCGACGCTGGCGCCCGGCCCGGAGGTGGCGCCCTCCTCGTTGGGCTGCGAGCGCGCCGGGGCGGCGGCGGGCGTCGGGTCGAAGGTCACCCAGCCGATGCCGCGGTACCAGACCTCGACCCACGAGTGGGCGTCGAGGTCGCGCACCACGTACTCCTTGGTCTTGCTGTCGAGCGACCCGGAGCTGAAGCCCGTGACCACGCGCGTCGGCACGCCCGCCATCCGCAGGAGCAGCGCCATGGCGCCCGAGAACTGCTGGCAGTAGCCGGCCTTGGCGTCGAACAGGAAGCCGTCGAGGTTGTAGGCCTCCGGCTTCGGCGTCTCGGTGTAGGCGAAGCCGCGCCGCAGGTAGGTGAGGACCGACTGGACGAGGTCCTCCTGCGTGTCGGCCGCGTCGCGCAGCTCCTGCGCGAGCTCCCACGTGCGCCGGTAGGGACCCCGCTCGAGCGCGGCGATGATCTGGCGCTGGTTGAGCTGGATGCCGTCCCGCCCGGCGAGCCCGCGGAAGATCTGCGGCTCGACGCCAAAGGCCGGGAAGAGCACCTGGAACCGCGGGGCGCCGCTCTGGAAGCGGTCGCCGCTCGCGGGCAGGATCAGCGCCCGGAAGAACGCCAGGTCCGCGCGGTCGATCTCGTTGCCGGCTTCGCGGCGCTGGCTCTCGTTGGTCGACGGCGTGTAGACGAACGCGGTGTAGGCGTCGCCGCGTCGCAGCGTCCGCCCCGCGGTCCACGTGCCGTCGCCGCGCGGCGTCTCGCGGATCGTCGGCGACTCGAGGAAGTCCGTGTAGCCGGCGGTGATGTAGGCCCGGCTGGAGAGGTTGCGGATCGTGACCTTGATCTCCTGCGTGCCGTCCTGGAGGGCCTCCTCGTTCTCGGGCCTTCCCGGGTCCTCGTCGAACGTGTCGTCCTGGACCCAGCGGCGGCCGTCGAAGGCGGCCAGGTTGGCGGCCTTCCAGTACGCCGGGCGCTTCGTCGCGCGCACGCGCAGCAGCTCGCGGCCGTCGCGCGGCCAGTCGAGCGGGCCGTAGTCGTGGTCCCACGTGAACGACGTGGTGCGCGCGGAGGCGGCGCCGAGCGCCCAGGACTCGTAGTCCCACCACGGCGCGTCCTTGTCGAGCGCCGGCGCCAGCATCAGCGCCACGATCGCCACCGCCGCGGCCACCAGCCCGGCGTTGCCGGCGTCGCCCACGCGCAGCTTCTCGAGCCGCAGGAAGGCGAGCACGAGCAGGGCGAGCGCGGCGCCGCGCAGGAACTCGTTCTCGAAGTCGAGCGACACGGCGGGGACCGCGTAGAGCGCGACCAGGAGCGTCAGCGCCGGAGCGGGGAAGCCGAGCCGGTTGCGCCGCGGCCAGAACGCGAGGATCGCGGCAGCGGTCACCAGCACGGTGCCGCCGAGCGGGATCACGACGCGGATCCACTCGTCGACCCCGCGGTAGGGCACGCGCACGCCGGGCAGGGCGGCGATGCCGCGGTTGATGCCGGAGGCCAGAGCGCCCCAGCGGTCGGGGCGCAGCAGCTCGTCGGCCACCCCGCCGCCGAGCACGGCGAGCGCGAGCGCCACCAGCGCCACGCCGGCCGCCGCCAGCTGGCGGACCCGGAACTCGGCGATCCGCCCGGCGGCGAGCAGGCCCAGGATCGCGACCCCGGCGGCGCCGAGCGCATACAGCGCGCGGTCGGGCGCGGCCGGGTCGAGCAGGACCATCCAGTGCAGCGCGCCGAAGCCGGCCAGGCCGACGAACGCCAGCCCGCGCGCGATCGGCACCGACAGCGTGGGATCGCCGGCGAGCGGGCGCGGCACGCGCTGCGGGCCGGCGGTCGCGCCCGCGGCGGTCACCCGGAAACCGCCTCCATGGCGGCGGCGGCGCCGGTGCGGGTGGTGAGGAAGCCCTGGCAGCCCGCCACCTCGAGCACCGGCCGCCGGTTCGGCAGCGCGCCCGGGATGACGAGGATGCAGCCTCCGGGCGTGCGGCCGAGCCCGCGCGGCGGGCGGTCGATCGGCCGGGCGGCCACGAGCACGACGAGGCCGCGGCGGTTCTGGGCGGCGACCAGCGACGGGCCGATCGACTCGTCGAGCAGCGCCAGCCGCACGTGCGCGGCGGGCCAGGCCAGCAGGTCCTTCTCGATCACGTGCGCGCGCCGGTCGCCGGGCAGCAGCAGCGAGACGCCGCTGCGGCGGGCGAAGTGCACGGTCAGCGAGGCGGCCGCGCGCACGGCGTCGTCGAGCGCGTCCTGCGACGAGGGGGCGCGCGGGTCGAGCACGATGAGCGGCCGCGAGTCGGCCTCCGAGATCAGCTTGCGCTCCATCAGCCCGTGGCCGCGGGCGTAGGACGGCCAGTGGATGCGCGAAGCGGGCGAGCCGGGCCGGTGCTCGCGCAGGCCGTCGAGCTCGGTCTCGGCGGCGGCGATCAGCGCCGCGCGGGCGTGGGCCGGCGTGGCGTCGCCGCCGCCGGCGGTGGCGCGCACGGGCAGCACGCGCGGGAGCACGAGGATCTCGTCGGTGCCGTGGCCGGTGACCACGCGCTGGGCGAGCCCGAACGGGTCGCGCAGCACGAGCGCGGGCGGCGCCAGCCGGCGGCGCCCGCGGCGGCCGAAGGTGACCTCCACGCGCACGCGCGCGGCCGGCCGGCCGGCGCGGAAGCGGACCGGCTCGGGCAGCAGCGGCTCGTCGATCCAGCCGGGCGGCAGCGGGATCCGGCCGGCGCTGGCGCGGATCCGGACCTCGAGCGGCTGCTCCTCGAGCACGCTGCGGGCGCCCAGCTCGCGCTTGACCTGCGCGCCCCACGCGCCCGCGCTGATCCAGCCGGCGGCGCCCAGGCCGAGCAGCGCGAGCGCCGAGCCGGTCACGTACAGCGGCTCGGCGTCGAACGTCCCGGCGACGACCAGCAGCAGCACCCCGAGCGCTGCGCAGCCGATCGCCGAGCGCATGGCGCTAGAGCGCCGGCGTGGCCGCGATGGCGTCGGCCACGATCGTTCCCCGCTCGACGCCCGCCGCCTCGGGAACGAGCATGAGCCGGTGGGCGAGGACGGTCCCGGCCAGGGCCTGGACGTCGTCGGGCAGCGCGTGGTCGCGCCCCTGGACCAGCGCGCGCGCCTTGGCGGCGCGCAGCAGCATCAGGCCGGCGCGCGGCGAGGCGCCGAGCTCGACGCGGCCGTCGGCGCGGGTGTGCCGCGCGAGGGCGACGATGTAGTCGCGCAGCGCGCGCGAGGCGTGCACGCCGTGCGCGGCCTCGACGGCCTCGACCACCTCGGCGCGGTCGGCCACGGGCTCGAGGTCGAGCACGCGGTCGCGCGCCTCGTGGCCGGCCAGCATGCCCGGCCTCCTCCTCGGCGTTCGGGTAGCCGAGCGAGACGCGGATCATGAAGCGGTCGACCTGGGCCTCGGGCAGCGGGTAGGTGCCCTCGTACTCGACCGGGTTCTGGGTCGCGAAGACCATGAACGGCCGGGCCAGCTCGTGCGAGGTGGCGTCGACGGTGACCTGGCGCTCCTGCATGCACTCGAGCAGGCCGGACTGGGTCTTCGGCGAGGCGCGGTTGATCTCGTCGACGATGACGATGTTGGCGAAGATCGGGCCGGGCCGGAACTCGAACCGCGCCTCGCGCTGGTTGTAGACGTTGGTGCCCACGATGTCGGCCGGCAGCAGGTCGGCCGTGCACTGCACGCGCGCGAACTGGCAGTCGACCGAGCGCGAGAGCGCGCGCGCCAGCGCCGTCTTGCCGACGCCCGGGTAGTCCTCGACGAGGATGTGCCCCTCGGCGATCAGCGAGACGATGACGTGCTCGAGCACCGCGTCGGTGACCTTGACGGCGCGCCGGATGTTGTCGGCGATGCGGGTGGCAACCGAGACCGCCGCCTCCACCTGCTCAGGGGCGACGGTGTTGCGCTCCGCTTCGGGCGTGGGCTCCAGGGGTTCCATTCAGCGCGGCACCTTCATGTCGGAAGATGAACGGCGGCTCAAGACCGCGTCCAGGATGGCAGTGGCGACCTCCGCCTTGGCCGCCTTCGGCACATGGATATTGTCGTCCGAGGTCACGACTGTGACCTCGTTGTCGGGGCTGTCGAACGCGATGCCGGGGGTGCTCACGTCGTTCACGACGACCGCGTCCAGGCCCTTGCGGTCGAGCTTCTCGCGCGCGTGGTCCAGCGCGCCGTCGCCGTGCTCGGCGGCGAACCCGACCAGCAGCTGCCCCGGGCGGCGCCGTGCGGAGAGAGTCGAGAGCACGTCCGTTGTACGTACGAGACGCAGTTCGAGTTCCCCGCCCGCCTGATCCTTCTTGAGCTTGCCGGCGTGCTCATGCTCGGGACGGTAGTCGGCGACGGCGGCCGCCATGAGCAGCACGTCGGCCTGCTCGAACCGCTCCTCGCAGGCCGCCGCCAGCTCGGCGGCGGTCTCGACGTCGACGTACCCGATGCCCGTGCGGCGCGGCAGCGAGACGTTGGCGGCGATCACGGTGACGTCGGCGCCGCGGCGCGCGGCCTCCTCGGCGAGCGCGAAGCCCATCCGCCCGGAAGAGCGGTTGCCGACGAAGCGCACGCTGTCGATCGGCTCGCGCGTGCCGCCGGCGGTGACCAGCACCTTCAGCCCGTCGAGCTCGCGGCCGGACCTGAGCGCGGCCTCGAAGGCCTCCAGCAGCTCGGGCGGCTCGGGCAGGCGCCCGGTGCCGTACTCGCCGAGCGAGGCGAGCGACCCGGTGCCGGGCTCGAGCACCCGCGCGCCCCGTGCGCGCAGGCGCGCGAGGTTCTCCTGGGTGGCGGGGTGCTCGTACATCGCACCGTTCATGGCCGGAGCGACGATCAGCGGTCGCCGGCAGGCGAGCGCGGCGGCGGTCAGCAGGTTGTCGGCCTGCCCGGTGGCCAGCTTGGCGATCGTGTTGGCGGAGGCCGGAGCGATCAGGAAGGCGTCGGCGCGCTCGACGAGCTCGAGGTGGCCGATCGGCGCGTGCTCGGGGCCCTGGTCACCGGGGAAGGCGCCGCGCAGCGGGTCCGGCTCGAACTCGCTGACGAGGGCCGGGGCGCCGGTGATGCCGGCGAAGGTGGCCGTGCCGACGAAGCGGGTCGACGCCTCGGTCTGGATCACGCGGACGCTGTGCCCCGCCTTGATGGCGAGGCGCGCGAGCTCGATCGCCTTGTAGGCGGCGATGCCCCCGCTGACGCCGAGCAGGAGGCGCGCCACGCGCTCAGCCGCGGTAGCGGTACTTGACCTTGCCGCCCGCGACCTCTTCGAGGGCGATCGTGAGGTAGTTCTTGGAGCCCGTGTCCACCATCGGCGGCGGGAACTCCTCGAAGGTGCCCTCGCCGAGGTTGTGGTAGTACGAGTTGATCTGGCGCGCGCGCTTGGCGGCCACGATCACGCTGGCGTACGGTGAGTCCACGTTTTCGAGCAGGCGATCTACGCGGGGTGAGATCAAGAGGGTTCCTCCGTCGGGTTCGTGGCATCAGATGCTAGCGCCGAGCGGACGAGCTCCTCCAAAGCGGTGACCGCGTCGTCGAGCCGGTCGTTGATGACCACGTGCGGGAACTCCTTGCGCGCGGCCATCTCCTCGCGGGCGGTGGAGAGGCGTTTCTCGACGTCCTCCGGCGAGTCGGTGCCGCGGCCGATGAGCCGGTTGCGCAGCGCCGCGTCGGACGGAGGGGCGATGAAGACCCGCTCCGCCTCGGGCATCGTCTCGGCCACCTGACGGGCCCCCTGGACCTCGATCTCGAGCACCACGGGCACCCCGCGGGCCAGCCGCTGGTCGAGGTCCGCGCGCAGCGTCCCGTAGCGCCGGCCGGAGTAGTCGGCGTGCTCGACGAACTCGTCCTCCCGGACCCGCCGCTCGAACTCCTCGTCGTCCAGGAAGTGGTAGTCGACCCCGTGCGTCTCCCCCAGCCGCGGCCTGCGGGTGGTCGCGGAGACCGACAGCTCGAGCTCGGGCACGCGCTCGAGCAGCGTCCGGATGAGCGTTCCCTTGCCGACCCCCGACGGGCCGGTGATGACGAAGACCTTCGGCACTAACGACGAAGCATGGAGACAAGCTCCGTGCGCTGCCGCTGCGAGAGGCCCCCGATGGTCTTCGAGGGCGAGATCCGGCACTGCTGCAGGACCTTGTTGACCTTGACGCGGCCGTACTTCGGGACGGCCAGCAGCATGTCGAACACCTTGGCGGTCTCGACGTACTCCGGTGGCTCCAGCAAGAGGTCGTGGATGCTCACCCGTCCACCCTTGAGATCGCGCTTGAGCTGCGCCCGCCGGGTGCGGATCTCGTTCGCCCGCTGAAGGGCCTCCATTCGCTGCACCAGTGAGCGTTCAGGGGCTGCCACGGAGGGCTTTGTCGGGGTCTTGGTCGCGGGCGGCATGGGCGGCGAGTCTACATCCGTTTCCGGGTCGTACAAGCCGAGGGGCACGAATTCGCCTCGACCTCAAGTTGAGGTGAAGCCGTATGCAGGGGAGTTGACGGTAAGGGTCGGCTTTGCAGGACTTTTGAGCCGTATTTGTGCTAGCGGCTCGCGGCGCCTACTCCACGTGTCCCGTTTGCAGGGAATCCTTCGGTGAACCTGGACATCTCGTCAGCAATCCGGCGCGCGGCCAGGGGATCGCGGAACGATTCAGTGCCGACGGCGACCAGATCGGCGCCCGCTTGACGCAGATCGTCGGCATGGCGACCTGACTGGACCCCTCCCATCCCCACGATCGGCAGCTCGACCCGTTCGCGGACCTCGCGAACCTGGGCCAGGGCGATCGCGCGGACCGCCGGCCCGGACACCCCGCCAGTCCCGCCCCCAAGCCAAAGTCGTCCCGGCCGGCCGGGGTCCATGGCCATCCCGCGCAGCGTGTTGATGAGACTGACAGCGTCCGCCCCGTGCTGCTCGGCGGCCGCGGCGACGCCGGCGGGCGACGGCGCAGTTGGGCGTGAGCTTGACGATCAACGGTTTCTCGGAAATTGGGCGGACGGCATCGAGCAGCGCGGCGAGCTCCTGCGGGTCGGCGCCCATGACCAGCCCGGTCTTGACGTTCGGGCACGAGACGTTGAGCTCGATCGCGGAGACCTCGTCGCGCTCGCTGAAGGCGCCGACCAGGCGCGCGACGTCCTCGCGCGTGGACCCCATGACGTTGACGATCAGCGGCACGGGCAGCTCGGCGAGCTTCGGCAGGTCCTCGGCGAGGTAGCCGTGCAGACCCTTGTTGGGCAGGCCGATCGAGTTGATCATCCCGCCCGCCAGCTCCCACAGCCGCGGCGGCGGATTGCCCTGGCGCGGCTCGAGCGTGACGGTCTTGGAGACGAAGGCGGCGAAGGGGAAGTGCTCGTAGATGGCGTCGCCGAACGCCCTGCGCGCGGCGATGGCGTCGAAGGTACCCGAGCCGTTGATGACCCGGTGGGCGAGCGGGATGCCGCAGAACTCGATCAAACCTCGATCACCGGGCCGTCGACGCAGAGGCGGACGTAGCCGTCCTTGGTGGGGACGACGCAGCCGAAGCAGGCGCCGAAGCCGCACGCCATGCCCGACTCCATGGCGAGCTGGCCGGGCACACCGTGCTCGGCGCACATGGCGGCGACGGCGTCGAGCATCGGCGGCGGCCCGCAGGCGTAGACCTCGACGTGGCCGGGGAGCTCGTGGCGCAGCAGGTCGGTGACGAAGCCGTCGTCGTCGGTGATGACGCGGGCCTGCGGGATGAGCGCCGCGCCTTGCGCGTGGGCGGCGTCGCGGAAGCCGAGCAGCGTCGTGGCGTCCTCGAGCGCGTCGCCCCAGATGGCGAGGGGGGCGATGCCGACGCCGCCGCCGACGAGGACGGGCCGGCGGCCCTCGCGCGGGCGGTTGGAAGCCCTTGCCGAGCGGGCCGAGGATGAGGAGCTCGTCGCCGGGGCTCGAGCTCTGCCAAGCGGTTGCGTGCCGGGGCCGACGTCCTCGAGCAGGAAGTCGAGCATCGCCGTCGCGGTGTCTCATCACGCGAGAACGCTCGCGGCAGGAACGGGCGCTCGTCCTCGTCCTCCGCCCCATCGCTCGGCCGCCGTGAGCATGTAGAACTGGCCGGGGTCCGGGGCCGGGCCCTCGGGGTCGGCCGTGGTGAGAACCACGTACGGCCCATAGTCCCGGCGTTCAACTACGCATGTAGAGCGGCGACCGAGGGGCGCGAGGGTCCGCGTGGGGTTGTCTGTGCACGAATAGCGTGCATTTCCAACCCCACTCACGCTCGTGCTCCCTTCAATGCGGGGTTGCCGTTCGCATGCAGCTCCTGCAGCGATAAGACGGCCGGCTCGCCCGACCGCGCCGCCGCGATCGCGCGCGACGCCGCCATCCCGCCCGCGATCGTCGTGATGCACGGGATGCCGCGGGCGACGGCGGCGCGGCGGATCTCGTAGCCGTCGGTGCGGGCCGCGGTGCCGGTCGGGGTGTTGATCACGAGGTCGACCTCGCCGTCGTCGATCCAGTCGACCACGTGCGGCGAGCCCTCGCCGATCTTGTTGAGCCGCTCGACCGGGATGCCCATCCGCGAGATCGCCGCGGCGGTCCCGCGGGTGGCGACGATCCGGAACCCGAGGTCGTGCAGCTGGGCGGCGATCCCCATCACCGCAGACTTGTCGGTGTCGGTCACCGTCAGGAACACGGTGCCCGCGTCGGGCAGCCGCGCGCCGGCCGCGGCCTGGGCCTTGGCGAAGGCGGCCGGGAAGTCGGGCGCCACGCCCATGACCTCGCCGGTCGAGCGCATCTCCGGGCCGAGCAGGGCGTCGGCGCCGGCGAAGCGGTCGAACGGCAGCACCGCCTCCTTGACCGACACGTGGTCGCCGCCGGGATCGTCGGGCAGGCCCAGCGAGGCCAGCTTCTCCCCCAGCATCACCCGGCAGGCCAGCTTGGCCAGCGGCAGCCCGGTCGCCTTGGACACGAACGGGACCGTTCGGGACGCGCGGGGATTGGCCTCGATCACGTACAGGTCGTCGCCCAGCACGCCGTACTGGACGTTGATGAGGCCGACGGTGCCCAGCGCCAGCGCGATCCGCCGCGTCGCCTCGCGGATCTCCCCCAGCATCTCCGCGCCCAGCGAGTGCGGCGGCAGCACGCAGGCGCTGTCGCCCGAGTGGATGCCGGCCTCCTCGACGTGCTGCATGACCCCGCCGATCCACACATCCTCGCCGTCGCAGATGGCGTCGACGTCGACCTCGATGGCGTTCTCCAGGAAGCGGTCGAGGAAGATCTCGCGGCCGCTGCCGTTCACGCGGCGCAGGTAGTCGGCCAGCCCCTCGAGGTCGTAGACGATCTCCATCGCCCGGCCGCCGAGCACGTAGCTCGGCCGCACCAGCACCGGCCAGCCGATTCCCGGCGCCGCGGCCAGCGCCTCCTCGGCCGAGTGCGCCGTGGCGTAGGGCGGCACCATCAGGCCGAGCTCGCCGAGCAGCCGAGAGAACCGACCGCGGTCCTCGGCCAGGTCGATCGCCTCCGGCTGCGTGCCGAGCAGCGGCACGCCCGCCGCCTCCAGTCCCGCCGCCAATTTCAGGGGGGTCTGTCCCCCGAACTGGACGATCACGCCCTCCGGCTTCTCGACCTCGACGATGGCCAGCACGTCCTCGAGGGTCAAAGGCTCGAAGTACAGCCGGTCCGAGGTGTCGTAGTCGGTCGAGACCGTCTCCGGGTTGCAGTTGACCATCACGGCGTCGCGGCCCGACTCGCGGACGGTCATCGCGGCGTGCACGCAGCAGTAGTCGAACTCGATGCCCTGGCCGATCCGGTTCGGGCCCGAGCCGAGGATCATCACGCTCGGCTTGTCACCGCGCACGATCTCCTCGCGCACCGGCGGCTGCTCCCAGGCCGAGTAGAAGTACGGCGTCTCGGCCTCGAACTCGGCGGCGCAGGTGTCGACCGCGCGGTACGTGCGCTCACCCTCGAAGGCCGAGCCCAACTCACGAAGCTGCCGCAGGAACCAGAGATCGATCCCGGTCCGAGCCCGGATCTCCTCCTCGGACACCCCTCGCTGCAGCAGTTCCAACACCAGGTCGTAGCGATCCGCAGACGGAGACTCCAGGCGCTCCAGCAGGTCACCGGACAGATCGAGCTCGGAGTCCAGCTCCCGCGAGCGCATCGCCTTCGCGAAGGCCTGCCGGAACGTCCGCCCGATCGCCATCACCTCGCCGACCGACTTCATGTGCGTCGACAGCCCGCTGTCCACCCCCGGGAACTTCTCGAACGCGAACCGCGGCCACTTGACGACGGCGTAGTCGAGGACGGGCTCGAACGAGGCCGGCGTGCGCTTCGTGATGTCGTTGTCGATCTCGTCGAGCCGGTAGCCGACCGCCAGCCGCGCCGCGATCTTGGCGATCGGGAAGCCGGTCGCCTTCGAGGCCAGCGCGCTCGAGCGCGACACGCGCGGGTTCATCTCGATCACGACGATCTCGTCGGTCGCCGGGTTGACCGCGAACTGCACGTTCGAGCCGCCGGTCTCCACCCCCACGGCGCGGATGACGGCGATCGCCTGGTCGCGCAGCTTCTGGTACTGGCGGTCGGTCAGCGTCTGCTGCGGGGCGACGGTCACGGAGTCGCCGGTGTGGACACCCATCGGGTCGACGTTCTCGATCGAGCAGACGATCACCACGTTGTCCGCCCCGTCGCGCATGACCTCGAGCTCGAACTCGCCCCAGCCCAGCACCGACTCGTCGATCAGCACCTGCCCGATCGGCGACGCCGCCAGCCCGCCGGCCACGATCCGCTCGAAGTCCTCGCGCGTGCGCGCGATCCCGCCGCCTCGGCCGCCGAGCGTGAAGGCCGGCCGGATGATCAGCGGCAGCCCGAACGCCTCCACAGCCGCCCGCCCCTCGTCCAGCGACGTGGCGATCGTGTTGCGCGCGGTCCGCAGCCCCGCCGCGCGCATCGTCGCGTCGAACAGCTCGCGGTCCTCGGCGCGGTTGATCGCGTCGTAGTTCGCGCCGATCAGCTCGACCTCGAACCGCTCGAGCGTGCCGTCCTCGTAGAGCTCCTTGGCCAGGTTGAGCGCGGTCTGGCCGCCGAGCGTCGGCAGCAGCGCGTCCGGGCGCTCGCGCTCGATCACCTGCGCCACCGGCCCGGGCAGCAGCGGCTCCACGTAGGTCGCCGTCGCGAACTCCGGGTCGGTCATGATCGTCGCCGGGTTGGAGTTCACGAGCACGACCTCGTAGCCCTCCTCGAGCAGCACCTTGCAGGCCTGCGCGCCCGAGTAGTCGAACTCGGCCGCCTGGCCGATGACGATCGGCCCCGAGCCCAGCACGAGGATCTTCTGGAGGTCGTCCCTACGCGGCACGGTCGAATTCCTGCACGAACGAGTCGAACAGCCCGAGCGAGTCGTTCGGCCCCGGCCCGGCCTCCGGGTGGTACTGCACGCAGGCGGCGGGGACGTCGAGCAGCCGGAAGCCCTCGACGGTGCCGTCGTAGAGGTTGACGTGGGTCAGCTCGGCGGCGCCGAGGTCTGACTCGATCCGAGCGCCTGGCTCCCCGGCGACGGCGAAGCCGTGGTTCTGGGAGGTGATGGCGATGCGGCCGGTCGCGAGGTCCTTGACCGGGTGGTTGGCGCCGCGGTGCCCGAACGGCAGCTTGAAGGTCTCCAGCCCGGCTGCGCGCGAGAGCAGCTGGTGGCCGAGGCAGATCCCGAACACCGGCTTGCGCACGAGCAGCGCGCGGATCGTGTCGACGACGTAGTCGAGCGCCGCCGGGTCGCCCGGCCCGGGGACGAGGAAGAAGCCGTCCGGGTCGCGAGCGAGCAGCTCGTCGGCCGGCGTCGTGCAGGGGTATAGCTCAAGCTGAACCCCACGCTTGACGAAGTTGTCGACGATCGAGCGCTTGATCCCCGTGTCCAGCGCGACGATCCGCAGCGAGCCGCCCTCACCTTCGATGCGGGGTTCGCCTAGCGTCACCTCGCGCGCGAGGTCGCGGCCGATCATCGACGGCTCGGCCAGCACGAGGTCGTGGGCGTCGGCCTCGGACATCGAGGCCGGGAAGATCCCGCCCCGCATCGCGCCCGCCGAGCGGATGTGCCGCACCAGCGCGCGCGTGTCGACCCCGGCGATCCCCGGGACCCCGTGCTCGGCCAGCCAGTCGAGCCAGCCCTGCTCGGCGCCGGGCGCGTCGTCGGTGTTGGTCGCCTCGCGCATGATCGCCCCGGCCGCGTGGATCCGGTCGCTCTCCCACGCCTCGGCCGAGACGCCGTAGTTGCCCACGTGCGCCGTCGTGAAGGTGATCAGCTGGCGCGCGAAGCTGGGATCGGTCATCGACTCCTGGTAGCCCGACATGCCGGTCGTGAAGACGACCTCGCCGGTCACCGCGGCGCGCGCCCCGACGGCCTTGCCGTCGAAGCGCTCGCCGTCCTCGAGGAGCACGTAGGCCTTCATGCGACCACCGCGAACGCCCGCTCCCGGTAGGCCACTCCGCCGGCCGCCACGGTGGCCAGGACCCTGCCGCGCAGCGTCCTCCCCGCGAAGCAGCAGTTCTCGGCGCGGCTCTCGTAGCCGTGCTCGCCGACCTCCCACTCGGCCTCCAGGTCGACCAGGCAGAAGTCGGCCGGGCGGCCGACCTCGATCGCCGGCAGCGGCAGCCCGAGCAGCGCGGCGCCGCTCGACATGCGGTCGACCACCAGCGCCAGCGGCAGCACGCCGGGCAGCACCAGCTCGCTGTAGACCGCGGCGAAGGCGGTCTCGAGGCCCGTGGTGCCCATCGGCGCCTCCTCGAACGGCATCTCCTTCTCCTCGCGCGCGTGCGGCGCGTGGTCGGTGGCGATGCAGTCGATGGTGCCGTCGCGCAGGCCCTCGATCAGCGCCTGCCGGTCCTCCTCGGCGCGGAGCGGCGGGTTCATCTTCAGCCGCGTGTCGAGATCCTCGAGCAGCGCCTCGTGCGTGAGCGTGAGGTGGTGCGGCGAGACCTCGGCGGTGATCTGCACCCCGCGCGCCTTCGCCTCCGCGACGGCCTCGACCGACTCGCGCGCGCTCAGGTGCTGGATGTGGATGCGGCCGTCCTCGTAGCCGGCCAGCGCAGCGTCGCGCGCGATCAGCGTCGACTCGGAGATCGACGGGATGCCGGCCAGGCCGAGCCGGGCCGACACCGCGCCCTCGTGCATGACGCCGCGGCCGGAGAGCGACGGGTCCTCCTCGTGCAGGCACAGCACGGCGCCCGCGAGCCGCTGGTACTGCAGCGCCTTGCGCACTATTCCGGCCCGCGCGGACCGGCTTGCCGTCGTCGGTGAAGGCGAGCGCGCCGGCGTCGCGCAGCTCGGCCATCTCGGTCAGCGCGTCGCCGGCCAGGCCGCGCGTGATGGAGGCCGTGAAGCCGACCGGCACGCGCGCCTCGCGCCGCGCCTGCTCGCGCAGCGAGAGCAGGACCGGCGCCGAGTCGACCACCGGGTCGGTGTTGGGCATGGCCACCACGGCGACGTAGCCGCCGGCCGCCGCCGCGCGGGTGCCGGTGTCGAGGTCCTCCTTGTGCTCCTGGCCGGGCGTGCGCAGGTGCACATGCGGGTCGACGAAGCCCGGGAAGAGGTGCTTGCCGGCGCCGTCGACGACCTCGGCGTCGGCCTGCAGGTCCTTGCCGATCTCGGCGATCTCGCCGCCCTTGACGAGCACGTCGAGCGGCTCGTCGATCCCGGTGCGGGGGTCGAGCACGTGCGCGCCGCGGACCAGCAGGTCGGCGGGCGGGGTGGGCCGCGAGTCGAGCATCACGCCGTCACCGGAGTCGCGACCTCGGGCTGGGCGACGGGCGCGTCGCGGCCCGCCAGCAGCTCGTACAGCACGGCCATCCGCACCACCACGCCGGCCGCCACCTGCTGGCCGATGATGGCCTGCGGCGAGTCGATCACCTCGGCCGCGAGCTCGACGCCGCGGTTGACCGGGCCGGGGTGCATGAGCACCTGGCGGCTGGCCAGCCGCCGCCCGTTGACCTGGTAGCGGGCGGCGTACTCGCGCAGCGAGGGCACGAAGCTGTCGGTCATCCGCTCGTTCTGCATCCGCAGCGCGTAGACCACGTCGGCCTCGCCGAGCCGGTCGAGCGTGAACTGGACCTCGCAGCCGAGCGACTCCATGTCGCGCGGGATCAGCGTCGGCGGCCCGCAGACGGTGACCTTGGCGCCCAGCATGTTGAAGGCGTGGATGCACGAGCGCGCCACGCGCGAGTGCAGGACGTCGCCGACGATCCAGATGTTCGCGCCGTCGATCTCGCCGATGCGGTCCTGCAGCGCGTACATGTCGAGCAGCGCCTGCGTCGGGTGCTCGTGCTTGCCGTCGCCGGCGTTGACCACGCCCGCGTCGGTCCAGCGGGCGACCAGGTGGGCGGCGCCGACGTGCGGCGAGCGGATGACGATCAGGTCGGGCCGGTAGGCCGACAGGGTCTGCACGGTGTCCTTGAGCGACTCGCCCTTCTCGATCGCGCTGCCGCTCGACGAGAGGTTCACGACGTCGGCGCTCAGCGCCTTGGCGGCCAGCTCGAAGCTCGAGCGCGTGCGGGTGGAGGCCTCCCAGAAGAGGTTGAGCACGCGGCGGCCGCGCAGCGCGGGGACCTTCTTGATCTCGCGCTCTGACACCTCGGTGAAGGACTTGGCGCGATCCAGGATCCGCTCGATCGTCGCGCGGTCGAGGTCCTCGATCGACAGCAGGTGCCTCATGCCAGGGCCTCCTGGAGGGTGACGATGGCGACCTCGTCGATGCCGTCGACCTCGGTCACCCGGACGTTGACCCGCTCGTCGCGGGCCGTGGGCAGGTTCTTTCCGACGTAGTCCGGCCGGATCGGCAGCTCGCGGTGGCCGCGGTCGGCCAGCACGGCGAGCTGCACGCGGGCGGGGCGCCCGTAGTCGAACAGCGCCTCGATCCCGGCGCGCGCGGTACGGCCGGTGTAGAGCACGTCGTCGACGAGGACCACCGTGTAGTCGTCGAGCCGGAACGGCAGGTGCGAGTCGTGCACCGCCGGGTCGACCGGCCGGGTCGCCACGTCGTCGCGGTAGAAGGAGATGTCGAGGTCCCCGAGCGGGACCTCCTCGTCGAGCAGGTCGCACACCAGGCGGTGGAGCCGGGTGGCGAGGTGCGCGCCGCGGCGATGCACGCCGACGAGCGCCACGGGCTGCCCGGCGTTCTTCTCCACGATCTCGTGCGCGATGCGCACGAGCGTCCGCCGGACGTCGTCCTCGTCGAGGACGACCTTTGCATGGTTCATCCGCACGTTCCTTCCTGGCCTCACGGGACCGGGTTAAAGGGACGAGCAGGAAGGTAGCAGCGGCCGCGGACGCGACTCAGCGCACGGCGCGCAGCTTTTCCAGCAACCAGCGGGATCCTTCGGCGGCGCACACGTCGGGGGTGCCCGCGATGCCGAGGCCGCCGAGCGTCTCGTCGGCGGTCAGGTGCGTGCCGTCGTAGTCCATGCGCCACGAGGTCAGCTCGCCCGCGTCGTCGACGACGTCGACGTAGGTCGCGAGGACGCCGTCGAGCACGAAGGCGCCCGAGTGGGCGGGCTTGACCGACGGCGGCCAGTCGAGCGCGTGACGGCGCAGCGCCATCAGGAAGCGGCCGTGCACGGCGTCGCACTCGTCGTCGAGCGGGAACCAGCCGGCGCTCATGGCGCCGCCGCCGGCTCGGGCTCGCGCTCGGCCTTGGCCAGCGCGGGCTCGCCGCGCTCCGGGAAGGGCACGGTGATCTCGTCGAAGTCGCGCGGCACCAGCGTGTTCGGGAACACCGCGCGCGCCTCGTCGCGCACCTCGCGCGGGAAGTAGCGCGTCGACAGGTGGGTGAGCGCGAGCAGCTTCACGCCGGCGTCGCGCGCGATCTCCGCGGCCTGGCGCGCCGTCGAGTGCCCGGTCTCGCGCGCGCGGTCGCGCTCGTCCTCCATGAAGGTCGCCTCGTGCACGAGCACGTCGGCGTCGTGGGCGAACACCTCGACCGCCTGGCAGGGCGCGGTGTCCCCGGAGATGACGATCCGGCGGCCGTCGCGCGTCTCGCCCATCACCTGCTCGGGCGTGACGCCGTTGACCGTCTCGCCGCGCTGGAGGCGCCCGAAGTCGGGCCCCTCGCGCACGCCGAGCGTCCGCGCGGCCTCGACGTCGAAGCGGCCCGGCCGCTCGTCCTCGACGAAGGCGTAGCCGTAGGCGTCGACGCGGTGCTTGACCGGGAACGGCGAGATCAGGAAGGAGCCGAAGCGGATCTCGGCGTGCGGCTCGAGGTCGGCGAACTCGAGCGGGTAGCCGCTGCGCCCGATGATGGGCCTCAGGCCGGCGAACAGCCGCTGGAGGCCGGGCGGCCCGTAGATGGTCAGCGGCCGCTCGCGCCCGCGCAGGTCGAACGTCTTGATCATCCCCGGCAGCCCGAGCCAGTGGTCGAGGTGGAAGTGGGTGATGAAGATGGCCCCGAGGTCGGGCAGGCCGACCGAGCGCAGCAGCTGCTGCTGCGTGCCCTCGCCGCAGTCGAAGAGGATCCGCTCGCCGCCGGCCCGCAGCAGCAGCGCGGGAAGCCCGCGCCGCGCGGTGGGCACCGAGCCGGCCGTGCCGGCGAAGAACAGCGAGACGTCCATTGCTGGGAACCGAGGTTAGTGGGATGCCGAGACGCCTTGCGCGACACGGGTCAGCAGCCACGCGCCCGCGGCGGCGACCACCGCGGCCTCCACCAGCAGGAGGAGCCGGTAGTCGACGAGCGTGACCAGCGCGGCGCCGGCGGCGATCGAGACCATCTGCGGCACGCCGACCATCACCTCGACGGCGCTGTAGACGCGGCCCTGGAGCGCCGCGGGCGTCGAGCGCTGGAGCAGCGTGAAGAGGGCGACGAGCACCCACGGGACGCCGATCCCGAACAGGATCAGGCCGGCGAGCACGACCGGCAGCGAGCCGCTCGTCTGGAGCGTGGTCCCGAGCGAGAAGACGATCAGCCCGAGGCCCGCGACCGGCCCCTCGCCGGCGCGCCGGATGAGCCGAGCGGCGACGGCCGCGCCGGCGATCGCGCCCACGCCCTGCACCGCCAGCAGCACGCCGATGAACGCGGCCTCGCGGCCGAGGCCGACGTCGACCACCTCGAAGGTCAGCGTCTCGGAGAAGCCGATGAACAGCAGCGCCGCCGCGGACGCGATCGTCATGTCGCGCAGCGGCACGGTGTCGCGCACGTGGCGGACGCCGTCGGCCAGCCCGCGGCCGGCCGTCGCGACCGGTCGCGGATCGCGCGCCCGCATCAGCGCGATCGCCGTCGCCGCCAGCACGAACGTCGCGGCGTCGAGCAGGGCGACGACCGCTCCGCCGAACGCGGTGAAGAGCGCGGCGCCCGCCAGCGGCGCGACGAGCCGCAGCCCTTCGCGCACGGTCTGCAGCACCGCGTTGGCGTCCGCCAGCTCGTCCTCCGGCAGCAGCGTCGCCAGCAGCGCCGACTGGCCCGAGCCGAGCACCGTGTAGGAGAACCCGTAGACGGCCGTGACCGCGTAGAGGATCCAGATGTCGCCGGGGCCGCCGACGAGCAGCAGCGGCAGGACGGCGACCGCGGTGGCGAGGTTGGCGACCACCAGCAATCGCCGGCGGCGGACGCGGTCGACGAGCAGGCCGGACAGCGGCGAGAGCAGCGACGGTGCGGCGATGAAGAACATCACCATGCCCGCGGCCGCGCTGCTGCCGGTCAGCCCCTTCGCCCACACGCCGAGCGCCAGCCACATCGCGCTGTCGCCGAACAGGGACAGCGTCTGACCGGCGACGTAGAGCCGCATGTCCCGGCGGGCGAGCACGCGCCGCATCAGGGATCGACGGGGTAGTAGAAGGCGATGTGCTCGATCGGCCGTGAGCCATCGGGGCGCTTCGACGGATCGCCGATCCGCTCGCGGTAGCTCGCGAGCAGCTCGATCAGCTGGTCGTTGATCGCCTTCATCTCCTCCGGCGTCACGTACAGGGTCATCTGGTCGCTGCCGGTGACCGCGCGCCACTCCTCGGGCAGGTGGCTGCGCTGCTCCATTCCCGCACGCGCGCGCGAGAGCCAGCGCTCCTGGACCACGCGCGCCAGGGCGCCGGCCGCCATCGCGGCGTCCGCGTCCTCCTGCACGTCGGTGAACCGCATGCCGACGTTCACCACCCGCCACGGCCGCTGCCGGCCGGTGCCGCCCTCGGCCTCCTCGACGAACCCGTACTTGGCGAGCTGGCGCAGGTGGAAGGAGCAGTTCGACGGGCTCTCCCCCACGCGCTCGGCCGCCTGGGTGGCGGTCAGCGCGCCGTGGTGGTTGAGCGCCTCCATCAGCGCGAGCCGCACCGGATGCGCCATCGCCCGCATCGCGAGCGGATCGGTGAGCTCCCGCGGTCTTTCGAAAGGCATGTTTCGAAAGATAGCTTTCGACTCTCCTCGACGTCAAGTCGTTGAGCCTTTTCCACGGGCACCGCCTTGCGGGTCCAGGGTCGCTGAGGTGTGATGCGGACGGGCCGCCGCAGGGGCGTGCCTACGTACTTCTAGGTGAGGGGTGAAGGATGCGCCGAGGAGCGTCGGCAGCCATGGTCGCTGCCGTCTTGGCCTGCGCGTGCGCGCCGGCCGTCGCGTCAGCCGAGGAGGATTGGCTGCGCCCATACAAGGCCGTCGTCGACGACGGCGACGCGGTCGAGCTCGCGAAGGCGGGCGTCGACCTCGAGCACGCCGGCTACGACACCAGCAAGGACTACGGGCAGGCGATCGGCGTCGTGCTCACTGAGTCCGACGCCAACCGGCTCGAGGCCCGCGGCCTCGAGCTCGAGGAGCTCTCGATGGCCGAGGCCGGCGCGACCGCCGGCAGCCTCGCCGCCGACGAGAGCCCGAATCCGTTCTACAGCGTCTACCGAACGTTCATGGAGCCGGGCGGCATCCACGACGAGATGCTCGAGCTGGCCGCCGAGAACCGCGACATCGTCAAGTACGAGCGGATCGGCACGTCCACGCTCGGCAAGCCGATGGCCGTCCTCAAGGTCACGCAGAACGCGCGCAACGTCGCCGACGGCACGCGCCCGGCCGTTCTCTACTCGTCCAACAACCACGCGCGCGAGTGGATCGCCGCCGAGGTCGAGCGGCGCCTCATGCGCTGGATCATCGAGCACAAGAACGACGCCAAGATCGCCGACCTGCTGTCCCGCACCGAGCTGTGGTTCATGCCGATCCAGAACCCGGACGGCTACGACTACACGTTCACCTGCGGCGTCGGCCCGGCCAACCACCCGTGCGGCCCGGCCGAGACGCCGACCAACCGCTTCTGGCGCAAGACGCGTGCGCGACAACGACGGCGACGGCGTCTACGGCGAGCCGTCGCAGAACGGCGTCGGCGACGGCGTCGACCCGAACCGCAACTACCCGGCCAAGCGCGCCATCGACGAGGAGGGCGCCGTCAACCAGACCGGCGGCGAGACCTACCGCGGGCCGTACGCGCTCTCGGAGCCCGAGAACCTGGCGTTCGACCGGCTCCTGCGCAAGATCGACTTCCAGGCCAACGTCAACTACCACTCGGCCGGCCAGCTCCTGCTCACGCCGGTCTCCTACATCACCGACTACGCGCCGGTCGACGCGACGATCTTCAACGCGATGACCGGCACGGACGGCGACGGCGCGGTCGAGCCCTACACGCCGCAGCGCTCGTCGGACCTCTACGAGTCCAACGGCGACACGATCGACAACGGCTACATGAACTACGGCGTGATCGGCTGGACGCCGGAGCTGGACACCTGCGCGACAGGCGGTGGACCGGCGGGCTGCAACCAGTTCGCGTTCCCGGACGACGAGGAGAAGGTCGCGGCGGTCTTCCACAAGAACCTGCCGATGGCGCTGAACATCGCGCACTCGGCCGGCGAGCTCGACCGCCCGAAGAACTTCGACAACGATCCGACGCAGTACCAGATCAAGGCCACCCACGACATCCAGCCGGCCAGGTTCGACGTGTCGTACGGGGCCACCCAGCAGATCGAGGCGAACGTGCGCCGCTCGCTCGGCCCGGTCGACGTGACGGTCGCGATCTCCGGCCCCGGCGGCACGAGCCGCACGGTGACGGCGATCCGCGCGCAGGAGGTTCCGCCCGGCGAGCGCTACGGCGACGCGCCCGGCACGTTCTACAAGCGCGTGCGGATCACGACGCCGGTGAACTTCGCTTCGCCGACGCAGACCGCGCGGCCGGCCACGCCGGGCGACAGGGTCGACGTGACGGTGCGCGCCGGCGGTCTCCAGCAGCGGTTCGCCTACCGCGTGGAGGCGGTGCCGGACGCGGGCACGCCGAAGAAGCGCGTGCTCGTCATCGCGGCCGAGGACTACACCGGCGTGTCGCCGAACCGCGGCGGCGCGTACGACGTCGGCGCCGCGGTACCTGCAGCAGCACGTCGACGCGCTGACGGCGGCGGGCTACGAGGTGGAGACGTTCAACGTCGACGCCCCGCCGCTCTCCCCCGCCGGGCAGCCGACGACGCGCAACCCGTCGTTCCTCGGCGTGCTCTCGCACTTCGACGCGATCGTCTGGTACTCGGGTGACGACTTCATCCCGCAGGACGCGACGGAGACCGACCCGCGGTACCTGTCGAGCACGACCCAGCAGAGCGGCTCGCAGCGGCTGGCGAGCTGGGCCCACAAGACGATGATCGCCATGCGCGACTACCTCAACGAGGGCGGCAAGGCGATCGTCGCCGGGCGCAACATCCACCAGTGGCCGACCGGCGGGACCGGCCTGACGACCACCGGCCCGTACGACTGGGCGCCGGACAAGCTGCCGGGCTTCTTCTATCCGGAGAACAACGCCGGCGACGACGACCTCCCGGGCACCGCGTTCCAGCGCTACCGGGACATCTCCAACGACACGTGGCAGAACTACCTCGGCGTGGTCGGCCGCGGCACGGGCTCGGGCTACGGCGCGAGCACGTACAACGGGCTGGCGATCTCCCCGGTCGACGGGGAGCATCTTCAGCGGCATGGCGCCGTTCACGCCGGACGCCGGCTCGGGCAACGACCCGAACGAGGACGCCAACGGCATCAACGCGCCGCGGGCGAAGTCCCCGACGCGGCTGCGCAACTGGAGCGGCATCTCGCCGAACGAGCCGCTGCGCCAGGAGAAGATCGAGCTCGACGTGAGCACCACGCAGACGCAGGCGGGCGGGTTCGCCCTGTCGACGGCGGACACGGTGGTGTTCGGGTTCGGCCTCGAGCAGGTCCCGACCGCGACGCGCAACGAGCTGGTCGCGCGCTCGCTGTCGCACCTGCTGCCCACGGCGGCGGACACCACGGCGCCGTCCCCGGTCGCGTTCAAGTGGCCGGCTGCCGACGCGTTCGCGGCGACGACGCGCGACCCGGTGGAGGTCGACGTGACCGCCGCCGACGAGCGCGGCGACATGAAGGAGGTCCGCCTCCTGGCCGACGGCGTGCTCGTCGACACCAAGTACACGTTCCCGTTCCAGTTCCGCTACTACCCGCAGGCGGCGGACGCCGGCGAGACCGTGACGCTGACCGCCCAGGCGGAGGACAGCGCGGGCAACGTCGGGACGGCGACGCGGACGATCGTCGTCTCGGCGGCGAATGCCGTGGCCGAGTCGCCGCTCCCGGTCGAGCCGGGCCCGGCGATCGCCGGCGAGCCGGCCGCGGGCCGCACGCTGGCGTGCTCGAACGGCTCGTGGCTCAACGAGCCGGACGAGTTCGACTACGAGTGGCTCCGCAACGGCCAGCCGATCGCGGGCGCCACGTCCGCCGACGTACACGACCACGGCGGGCGACCTCGGCAAGCAGATCCGCTGCCGGGTGACCGCGTCCAACGAGGGCGGCGACGGGGACGCGACGAGCGACTTCGTCATCGTCTCCGGCGGCCCGCAGGGCCCGACCGGCCCGACGGGCCCGACCGGCCCGCAGGGTCCCCAGGGCCCGCAGGGCGTCCAGGGCGTGCAGGGCATCCAGGGGCCGATGGGCCCGACGGGCCCGACCGGCCCGCAGGGTCCCCAAGGTCCGCAGGGCCCGCCCGGCAGCACCGTGCTGGTCTCCTGCACGCTCTCGAGCACCGGTCAGTCGATCGTGTGCGAGATGAGCACCACGCAGTCGACCAACGCGCGGATCCGCGCGTCGGTGCGGCTGGCCGGCTCGAGCCGGACGGCGGTCAAGCAGGGCCGCAACGGCAAGGTGCGGCTGCGGCTCGGCAGCTCGCACCGCATCGCACGGTCCAGCCGTGTGGTCGTGAAGGTCAACATCGCCGGCCGCACCGCGCGGATGACCGTGCGGCTCGGGCACAAGGCTCGGCTGGCGCTCAAGCGCTAGCAGAGGCTGCGGGTGGGCGGCAGGTCGCCGCCGCCCACCCGCACAGGCGCGGGGCCCCGCTGTACAACGGCGGGGCCCCGCTCGCCTTCAATCGAGCTCGATGAGCTCGAAGGCGACGCTGCCGTCCCGCACGGTGGCGATGCCCATCGTGTGGTGGGGCGCGCGCCGGCGCTCGGTCGGCGAGCCCGGGTTGAAGATCGCGAAGCCGTCGCGCTCCTCGTGCAGCGGCAGGTGCGAGTGGCCGAACACCACGGCGTCGGCCTCCGGGAAGCGCCGCCGCAGGCGGGCGAGCCGCCCGTGCGCCGGCCCGCTGTCGTGGACCATCGCGATCCGCGCGCGCCTCGACCTGCACGATCCGGGTGAGCGGCAGCCGCGCCTGCAGCTCGGCCGAGTCGACGTTCCCGCGCACGGCATGCACCGGCGGCCCGATCGACTCCAGCTCGGCGAGCACCGAGAGCTCCATCAGATCGCCGGCGTGGAGGATGGCGTCGGCGCCGCGCAGCTGCTCCAGGCACGCGGCGGGCAGCGCACGGCCGCCGCGAGGCAGGTGGGTGTCGCTGATGACCGCGAGCCGCGCCACGGTTCGAATCTTCCACCATCAGGCCCGGCGCTAAGCTGCCTCGGCCAGGCGCCCGTAGCTCAGTGGATAGAGCGCTCGCCTCCGGAGCGAGAGGCCGCAGGTTCGAATCCTGCCGGGCGCGTGATGGAGCGCATCCTCGCCGCCGCCAAGGACGGGGACGCCGCCGCGGTGCGCGAGCTGCTCGCCGGCAATCCGTCGCTCGTGGCCGTCGTCGACGTCCACCGCAAGACGCCGCTGCACCTCGCGGCCGAGCACGACCACCCCGAGGTCGCCGAGCTGCTGCTCGACGCCGGCGCCGAGCTCGAGGCGTGGACGAGCTGGGGCGCCACGCCGCTCGAGTGGGCCGGCGTGCTCGGCAGCCGCCGCGCCGGCGAAGTGCTGCTGGCGCACGGGGCGCGGCTGACGCTGGCCTCGGCGGCCGGGCTGGGGCTGATGGACGAGCTGCCGCGGCTGGCCGGCCACGGCGCCGCCGTGTCCGCCGCGTTCGTGCTCGCCTGCCGCAACGGCCACACCGACGCCGCGCGGTTCCTGCTCGAACGCGGAGCCGAGGTCGACGCGCGCGGGTTCTTCGGCGCCACGGGCCTGCACTGGGCGGCGCACAACGGCCACGCCGACACCGTGCGGTTCCTGCTCGAGACCGGCGCGGACGCGACGCTGCGCGACGCGCAGTTCGACTCCGACGCGCTCGGCTGGGCGCGCGAGGGCGGGCACGAGCCGGTCGTCGCACTGCTCAGGCCTTAAGGGGGGTCTGACCCCTCTGTGGTAGTACAGACGTGAACTGTGCTACCACAGAGGGGTCAGACCCCCCTTGGTGTGATGAGGTAGCTTCGAGGGCCATGTTGTGCCTGCTGACGATCCGGCGCCTGAAGCCGGGCGCTCATGAGGAGTTCGAGAAGAGCTGGACGCCCGAGCGCTGGCCGCACCAGCTCGTGCGCGCCTACCACGTCCGCAACCAGGACGATCCCGACGAGGTGATCACGGTGGCGTTCTTCGAGGGCACCGAGGAGGAGATCGACGCCATGCGCGACGACCCCGACTGGATGGCCGGCGAGGAGCGCCGCCTGAAGCGGATCGCGCCGCTCGAGGAGTCGATCAAGCTCGCCGGCGTCTACGAGGTCGTCGAGGAGATCGTCCCCGATCAGTAAGAAGCCGGTGCCGGGCGACGCTAACCACCCTTCGATGGCAGCTGTCGCCCAAGTGCCTCGCGACGAATGGCTCACCGCCCTGCACGGCCCGCCCGCCGTGCGCGAGCCCGCGCTCGCGGAGCTGCACGCGCTGCTCCTGCGCGCCGCGCGCTTCGAGCTGGGCCGGCGCCGGACCATGCTGAGCGACGTCTCGTACACCGAGATCGAGGACCTGGCCGCCCAGGCCGCGGACGACGCCATGGTCGCCCTGCTGGGCAAGCTCGACACCTTCCGCGGGGCGAGCCGCTTCACGACCTGGGCCTACAAGTTCGCGCTGCTCGAGGCGGGCGTGAAGGCGCGCCGGCGCGCCTGGCGCGACCGCGAGGTGCCGCTCGAGGACACGGTCACAGACCGCGGCCCGTCGGCGCACCAGGTGCTCGAGGACGCCGAGACGCTGCGCGCCGTCCGCGACGCGATGAACACCGTGCTCACGCCGCACCAGCGGCAGGTGTTCGTCGCCCTGGCTCTCAACGGCGTGCCGATCGACGTGCTCGCCGAGCGCCTCGACACCACGCGCGGCGCGCTCTACAAGACGCTGCACGACGCACGCCGGAAGCTGCGTGCCGTGATCGGAGGTGAACGATGAGCCTGCTCGGTCCGATCGGCCCCGAGGTGAGCTGCGAGGAGTGCTTCGAGCACCTCGACGAGTACGTCGAGGGGCGGGAGGTGCCCGGCATGGCCGCCCATCTCGAGGGCTGCCCCGCCTGTCGGGAGGATTACGAAAGCCTGGTCGCGCTGGTAAGGGAAGAGAACGGCGGCGCGCCAACGGGGGCATGACGGATTCAAAGACGGCCGCGCAGCAGGCCTTCCTGATGCTGCGGATCGCATTCACGGTCGCGCCCATCCTGTTCGGGCTCGACAAGTTCGCCGAGGTGCTGACCGACGACTGGTCGGCCTATCTCGCACCCGAGTTCAACGACATCATCCCGGGCTCGGCCGACGACGCGATGCTGATCGTCGGCGTGATCGAGGTGGTGGCCGGACTCGTGGTCGCCTTCGCCCCGCGCTACGGCAGCCTGCTGGTGGCCGGCTGGCTCGGCGGCATCATCATCAACCTGCTGCTGGTCGGCGGCTACGGCGACGTCGCGTTGCGCGACTTCGGCTTGATGCTCGGCGCGCTCACGCTCGCCCGGCTGGCCTGGTCGGAGCTGGGCAGCACGTCGACCGCCCAGTCGCGCGTCTTCCACTCGGGCACCGGAGACTCGGTACCGGCCTCCGGCACGTAGCGGGAGCGCTCCACCAGCTCCATCTTGTGGATGTAGCGGGGGCAGTTGGGGAACACCTCGCGCGCCCGCACGCGGATCACGAGCGTCGCCCCCGGCCACGACCCGAGCAGCGGGTCGCCGGGGTCGATGCTCGCGGTCCCGTTCAGCCGCAGCCGCTTCTGGCGCTCGAAGGAGATGAACAGCAGCCCCACCTCGTGGTTGACGAGCAGGTTGCCGAACGAGCGGAACATGCCGTTGCCGTCGTAAGCCGGGAAGGCGATGGTGCGCTCGTCGAGCACGCGCACGAAGCCCGGCTCGCCGCCCTTGTAGGAGCAGTCCGGCCGGCCCTGCTCGTCGGCGGTCGCGATGAAGAACATGTCCATCGCCTCGATGAACGCGCGGTCGTCGTCGTCGATGACGTCGTGCACGGTCACGCTCTCGAGCCGGTCGGCGAGCCGCCGCGTGTCGAACGCGTCCTGCAGGCTCCGGCTCCCGTCGTGGTAGAAGCCGGTCACGGTCACGCCCAGTCCAGCGGCTCGTAGCCGCTGCCGCGCGGCGCCGAGACGATCAGCACCGCAGCCTGCTCCTCGCCGTGGTTGACGACGGTGCGGCTCAGGTGCGGGTCGAGCCGCGCGAAGGTGCCGGCGGGCGCCTCGATCTCGCGGCCGTCGACCACCAGGCTCGGCGAGCCCTCGAGCACGACGAAGACCTCCTCCTGGTCGCGATCGGTCTCGTCGTGCTCGGGGATCCGCTCGCCCGGAGCGATCTCGACGAGGTTCATGCCGAACGCCTCGACGCCGAGCGAGCGTCGCGCGAGCAGCCAGTTGCCGGTGCGCTCGAGGTCCTCGCGGCGACGGATGGTGACGCCCTCGAGGTCCATCTACATCCCCGGCAGCCGGGTCTCGAAGAGCAGGAAGCCGGGGCTCGGCAGGTCGGAGAAGATGTCGGCGCGGGTCTGCACGCGTGCATCCGGCAGCTCGCCGCGAAGGCGCTCGGCCAGCGCCTCCACCTCCTCGTCGTCCGACACACCGACGAGCAGCTTCCCGCGGCGCACCTCGACGGGCCCCTCCAGCCGCGCGGCGAGCGCCTCGAGTGCCGCTTGGTCGTCGGACTCGACGAGCACGAAGTACTCCGGCCCCTCCTCGCCGGCGCGCGGGTCCTCGACCACCTCGCCGTCCTCGGCGTCGAGCCACGCGTCGCGCTCCTCGTCCCACACGGTCACGCTGATGTCGGCGCTCAGCCGATCGGCTTCGATCAGCTCGCGCACGACGCGCTCGGCTTCGTGGGCCGCCGCCAGCGACTTCGTGTAGACGTGCAGGCGCGGGCCTTCGCGCGTGACGATCACGCCGCCACCGAGCCGCTCGCGCGCGTGGTCGTCGAGGTCGTGGGAGCGCAGGCGCTCGCCGAGCGAGTAGCCGTGGTCCTCGTCGTCGAGGTTGACCTCGACTCGCCACTCCTGGTCGGGAACACTCGTCGCCTCGCCAGCTCGACGGCCCAGAACCCGCTGCCGCAGCCGAGGTCGAGCGCAGGACCGTAGGGCGGCTCGTGCCCCGCCTCCTCGCGCTCGAACAGCCCACGGAAGCGCTCCGTCACGTCGGGTAGGCGGGTGACCTGCTCCCACGGGGTGAAGCCGACCTGGTAGAGGATCCGGTAGGCGACGCTCACCTCTCGAGGTTGACCCGGCACGACGCTCGCGGGCATCGGTGGGACTACCCATTCCCCTACGGGTCTTGCGGTGGCTCGCGCAGCGCATGGGCGACGGCCTCGGCGCGGCTGCGCACGCCGAGCTTGGAGAGGATACGCGGCGACGTGGTGCTCCGCCGTGCGCCGGCTGATGTAGAGGCGCTCGGCGATCTCGGCGTCGGTGCACCCTTCCGCGACGAGCGCCAGCACCTCGGTCTGCCGTTGGGTCAGGGCCCCGCGGCCACGGGGCCACGCGCGCCCGCCGGCGCCGAGCCCGCGGAGCAGCTCCGCCGCCCGGTCGGCGTCGCGTACCGCGCCGAGCTGCTGGAAGGTCCCGAGCGCGAGCCGCGCCTCGGCCACCGCCGCGGCGGGCGTTCCGGGCGCGAGCGCCCTGGCGAGCTCGAGCCGCGCCTGACCGGTCTCGAGCGGGAGATCGAGCGCCGAGAACTTCTCCACGAGCCGCCTGCAGATAAAAGTGTCGCGCTGCCTGCCGCGTGCAGCCGCCCCGTGGCGAACTCAGCCCAGCGCCGACGCGGCCGTCGCCGGAGACCGTCGCGAGTCGGGTGAGCCGCTCGCGCCGCCTCGCGGGGCGCCGGCGTGATCGCCGCGCGCGAGCCGGATGGCCACGAGCAGGTCGAGCAGAGGGCGCACAGCCCGGGTCGGACGGATGCTCGCTCGCGAGGCAGAGGCGCGCAAGGTCCTCCGCAAGGCTCAGGTCGCCGCGGCCGAACGCGATCGCCGCCAGCAGCCGCTTTGCCGCCGGGTGCCACTCGGCGCCCTCCAGCAGGCGCTCGGCCTCCTCGAACCTGCCCTGGCGGACGCGCAGGTCGGCGAGCCGCCCCAGCGGGACCGCACGCACGGCGCGGTAGCCGCGGTCGAACGTCCGGGCCGCGGCCAGCAGCTCCTGCTCGGCTTCGGCCCAGCGACCGATCGCGATCAGGATCCCACCGTAATGCGACCGGCAGGTCGGCGGCGCGAAGTCGGTCCAGGCGACGGACTGGCCGGCGACGGCGAGCCACTGCTCCGCCCGCCGGACGTCGGCGGCGCGCTCGCAGGCGCTGAACAGCCGGCAGTAGATCTCTCCGATCGTGCCGACGCCCGCCACCTCCCCGCCCGAGACGGCAGCCATCGTCTCGTCCAGCAGCGTCATCCCTTCCGCGACGCGGCCGGAGGCCACCAACGACTCGCCCAGCAGCGCCTTGGCGCTGAACTCGAGATCGCGGTCCTCGAACCGCCGGGCGATCTCGAGCGCAGCCGTGGCCAGGCGCTCGCGCTCGAAGGCATCGTCGGTGAAGGGGGCGCGGTCGAGGGTAAGCCAGCCGTGCGCATGTGGGGCCTCTCGCCTTCGCCAGCAGTCGCACGCCGGCGACAAGGCGCTCCGGCGGCTCGCCAGCGAAGGTTATCCGCAGGAACGGGCCGGCCGGCTCCCCCGGGAAGTAGTCGCGGCCCGCGAGGACGAGCACGCCCGCCCGCGCCGCCCGCTCGGCGAGCGCGACGTCGTCCTCGCCCGGCTCGAGCGGCACCCAGGCGTGCATGCCGCCGCGCGGCCGCGCGGCGGCGATCCCGAGCTCCGAGCGCACCGCCGCCAGCAGCGCGTCGCGGCGCTCGCGCAGCTCCATCCGGGCGCGGCGCAGATGGCGCGGCCAGCCCGGCGCGGTGACGAGCTCAACCGTCGCCTCCTGCAGCGGGCCGGGCACGAGCGTGCCCTCCACGAGCCGGGTCGGCCGCAGCCGCGCGGCGGCCGGGCCGCGCGCCACGACCGCGCTCAGGCGCAGGCCCGGCGCGGCCGCCTTGGTCAGCGAGCGCAGGTAGACGACGTGGCCGTCGCGGTCGCCGTGCAGGAGCGGCGGCGGCGGCTCGCCCTCGAGCGCGAGGTCGCGGAACGCGTCGTCCTCGATCACGAAGGCGCCGGCGTCGCGCGCCACCTCGAGCACCTCGCGCCGGCGCTCGGGCGTGAGCACGGCGCCGTGCGGGTTCGCGTAGGTCGGCTGGCAGTAGAAGGCCCGCGCGCCGCTGGCCGCGAAGGCGTCGGCCAGCAGGTCGGGACGGACGCCGTCGGCGTCGCTGGGCACCGGCAGCGGCCGCAGCCCGGCGGCGCGGGCGGCCGCCATCGCGCCGGGATAGGTCGGCGACTCGACGAGCACCGGCGAGCCCGGCGCCGCCAGCGCGCGCAGGCAGGCGGCGAGCGCGGCCTGGCCGCCGAGGCAGACGATCACGTCGTCCTCCCCCACCCCGCCCCCGACCTGGGCGGCGAACCACGCGCGCAGCGGCGAGATCCCCTCGAGCGGCATCCGGTCCCACGCGCCGGGCCGTCGCGCGGCGCGCGCCAGCGCCTGCGAGAGCGCGCCGAGCGGCTGCAGGTCGGCCGGCAGGTAGCCGGTGCTGAGCACGAGCACGCCGGGCTCGGGCGGGCGCAGCAGCTCGTCGAGCCCGCCCGCCGAGAGCGTGCGCGGGCCGAGCGCGACGGTCTGCCAGCCGAAGTCGGGCGCCTCCGGCGCAGCCGGCCGCGCCGCCACGAACGTGCCGCGCCCGGGCCGCGGCTCGAGCAGCCCGCGGGCGGCGAGCAGCGCGACCGCGCGCTGCACGGTGACCGGCCCGACGTTGTGGCGGGCCATCAGCTCGCGCACGGACGGCAGCCGCGCGCCGGGCTCGAGCTCGGCGGCGTGGCGCTCTAGGTCGGCGACGACCGCGGCGAGAGACACGCCGCGGACGGTACCTACACGGTCTCGCGCTCGAGCAGGAGCTTCTCGACGACGTCCGGGTGCTCCGGACGGCTGAAGAGGAAGCCCTGGGCGGTGTCGCAGCCGGTGGTCTGCAGGTTGCCGAGCTGCTCGTCGGTCTCGACGCCCTCGGCCGTCACCGACAGCCCGAGCGCATGGCCGAGCTCGACCACCGCGTTGACGATCGCCACGTCCTCGGACGAGTGCGGGATCCCGCGGACGAACGAGCGGTCGATCTTCACGCAGTCGACGGGGAAGGTCCGCAGGTACTCGAGCGAGGAGTAGCCGGTGCCGAAGTCGTCGACGGCGATCTTGACGCCGAGCTCCTTCAGCGCGGTGAGCGTCTTCACGGACGACTCGGGGTCCTCGACGAGCACGCTCTCGGTGACCTCGAGGCACAGGTGCGCCGGGTCCATGCCGGTGCGCTGGAGCGCGGCGGCCACGAGGTCGATCAGGTCGTCGTGCGCGAGCTGGCGGGCCGACACGTTGACGCGCACGACGAGCGGATCGTCCGCGGCGCGCTCGGCCTGCCACTTCTGGGCGAGGCGGCAGGACTCGTTGAGGACCCAGGTGCCGATCGGGACGATCAGGCCGGTCTCCTCGGCGAGCGCGATGAAGCGGTCGGGGCCGACGAGGCCGTCGTCCGGGTGCTCCCAGCGCACGAGCGCCTCGAGGCCGACGATGTTGCCGGTCTCGACCGACACCTCGGGCTGGAAGTAGACGCGGAACTCGTCGCGCTCGATGGCCACGCGCAGGGCGGCCTCGGTGTGCAGGCGGGTCAGGGCGCGCTGGCGGGTGACCTCGTCGAAGAGCATGAGGCGGCCGCCGCCGGCCTCCTTGGCGCGGTACATGGCGGCGTCGGCGTCGCGGATCAGCTCCTCGACGTCCTGGTCCGGATCGGCGGAGAGGGCGATGCCGAGGCTGGCCGACGAGGTCGAGTCGCCGTGCGCCAGGTGGAACGGCGTGGCGAACGAGCGCAGCACGCGCTCGCCGACGGCGATGGCGTCCTGCTCGTCGCTGATGTCCTCGCAGAGGATCGCGAACTCGTCGCCGCCGAAGCGGGCGACGGTCTCGTGCCGGCGCAGCGAGTGGCGCAGGCGATCGGCGACGGCCTCGATCAGCTTGTCGCCGGCGCTGTGGCCGAGGCTGTCGTTGATGACCTTGAAGCGGTCGAGGTCGAGGAAGAGGACGGCGACGTAGCGGCCGCGGCGGCGCTGAAGGCGCTCGAGCGCCTGGCTCAGGCGGTTGTTGAACAGCAGCCGGCTCGGCAGGCCGGTCAGCGGGTCGCGCAGCAGCTGGTTCTCGTTCGTGCGCCAGGCGACGATGTGGGCGGCGCTGGCGGCGAGCACGAAGCCGCCGTGGATCAGCGCCCAGCGCCACGGGTGGGCGATGGCGTCGCCGTGGCTGTAGACCGACGCGGGCGAGATCAGGCCGCCGAGCCCGTGGTGGACGACGACGTAGCCGATCGCCACCAGGAACGGGACCCAGTCCTGGTAGAGCGTCAGGACGCCGATCATCACGAAGAAGTGGAAGTGCGCCTCGATGTAGCCGTTCGAGAGGTGCACGAGCATCGCCGAGGCGGTGATGAGGCCGAACGAGGCGGCCACGACACGCAGCTTCATGCTCGCCCACTCCGAGCCGGCGAGCAGCGTCGGCGCGATGAGCAGGGAGCTCTCGAACATCATGTGCGGGACCGACTGGCCCTGGACGAGCCCGAACACCGTCAGGAAGACGACGTGGAACCACATCAGGTAGACGATGGTCTGGTGCCGGCGGCGCCAGATGTGCTCGGGCAGCAGCTGGCCCTGGGGCATCCAGTGCCAGACCGCCTGGATCAGCCCGCGCAGCGCGCGAGGTGCGGGGCTCGACTCGTAGACCCTCGAGTGCGGCGTCGAGCTCGCTCATGCTGCTACCTGGCTGACGGCCGACCGGAGGAGCTCCATGGCCTGGTTATCGGCAGCAGGGGCCGAGACTTTGCACGGAGCCCCCGTCTTGTAGACGAAGCGGCTGCGGGCCTCGTGGTAGCTGCGGTCCGCCCCGAAGAAGCACTCGTGCGAGCGCGCGAGCTCCTCGCTGCGGTAGACGCTGAGCGGCTTGATCTGCTCGTCTGCGGCGCGGCGGCGGCGCTTCTCCTCCAGCCAGCGCGCGTGGTCGTCGCTCGAAGCAAGCCGCTCGGCGAGCCCGCTCACCTGGGCGAGGAAGCTCTCGGCGTCGTCGCCGAAGGCCTCGTCGAGCATGCCGATCTCCACGGCGCGGCGGGTGCCGATGGCCCGGAACGGCGCCGAGGTCAGCTCATCGGTCAGCTCGCGGCCGATGCGGCGCGGCATCAGGTACGTGAAGTACTCGGAGCCGTAGAGGCCGCCCATGTGCTGGTAGTACGGGTTGAGCACGACGTCCGTGCGGGCCACGACGTGGTCGGCCGCCATCGCGAACGGGACCCCGCCGGCGGCGGCGTCGCCCTGCAGCGCCGAGATGACGAGGTGCGAGTCGGTCTCCACGATCTCGCGCACGACGTCGTCGATCGCGTGCAGGTTGTGCCACGACTCGGTGGCCGGGTCCTGCGCCGCCTCGATGACGTTGAGGTGGATGCCGTTGGAGTAGAAGTCGCTGCCGCCGCAGAGCACGATCACCTTGGTGGTGCGGCGGCTGCGCGCGTAGCGGTAGGCCTCGAGCAGCCGCCGGCTCTGGGCGGTGCTCATGGCGCCGTTGTAGAAGTCGAACTCGAGGTAGCCGACGCCCGCGTGCTCGGTGTACGCGATCTCGCGCCACGTGTGCCCCTCGGGGATCGGGGCGTGGACCGGGACGTCGATCTCCGGCGCGTCGAGCGTGATGCCGGCCAGCTCGAGCGCGCGGACGGCCGGCAGCTTGAAGTGGTCGGGGCGCTTGAGGTGCGTGATCCACACGGCGCCGTCGACGGTGGCGCGGCAGATGCCTCCGTGGCGGGTGGCGATGATCTCGCCGGGCAGGCCGCGCAGCCCGCGCTCGCGGTGGACGCCGAAGAGGTGGAACTCCTGGCCCTCGATCGTGTCGAGCACGCCCGGGTGGCCCTCGGCGGCGCGGATGCGGCGGACGACGGTCTCGGTCGAGTCGGCCGACCAGTCGATCGCGCGCTCGGGCTGGCGGATCAGCGGCCGCGGGCGGCCGACGACCTTCGCGTCGCCGTAGTCGAGCCGGCGCGGCGTGTCGCCGCGCTCCAGCGCGGCCATCGCGTCGAGCAGCGAGGCGATCGCGGCGCGGCGGACCTCGTGGCGGTAGATGCTGCTCTTGCCGGTCTCGCGCGTCCGGAAGTTGCTCGTGCCCCAGATGTCGCCGCCGTCGACCTCGGCGCTCGCCTCCAGCACGGTGACGCCCCACTCGCCCATGCCGAGCTCGATCGACCAGTCGAGCGACGACGGGCCGCGGTCGCCGACCGGGCCCGGGTGCACGATCAGGCAGCGGTGATTCGCGAAGATCGACTCGGGGATGATCTTCTTCAGGATCGGGCAGACGATGAGCTCGGGCCGGTGGCGCTCGACGGCGATCTCCATCGCCTCGCCGGTCTCGACGACCTCGACGTCGACCGTGTGGCCCAGCTCGGTCAGCGCGATCTGGGCGCGCTGGCTCAGGCTGTTGTGGGCCGAGACGAGGAAGAGGATGCGGAGCGGGTTGGCCGACCGCTGTACCGGCGCCTCGCCGCGCAGCGGGTTCGGGCCCCGCCGGAGAGCGGCAGTGAGGCTGGTGGCGTCGGTCACGCTCCGGTAATCGGCGCCATGGGGTCAGCACCCCATCGGCCGATCGTCCAGAATGCCGCGCGTGAACGAGCTAGAGCTGCTCCGCGAGGTCATCGAGATGGGCGTCGAATCGGCCGCCGGCGAGGGCGGGCCGTTCGGAGCGCTGGTCGCGCTCGAGGACGGCCGGGTGATCGGCCGCGGCACGAACCAGGTGGTCAGCGAGGGCGACCCGACGCTGCACGCCGAGGTCGTGGCGATCCGCGAGGCGTGCCGGACGCTCGGCACGCACGACCTCTCCGGCGCCATCCTGTACGCGAGCTGCGAGCCGTGCCCGATGTGCTTCGGCGCCGCGTACTGGGCGCGCGTGGACCGGATCGTGCACGCGGCCAGCCGCGCCGACGCGGCGGCCGCCGGGTTCGACGACGCGGCCATCCACGCCGACGTCGCGCGGCCGCCGGACGAGCGCGAGCTGGCCACCGTGCAGCTGCTCGCGGAGGAGGGCTGGCGCCCGTTCGCGGCGTGGGAGGCCAACCCCGCCCGCACGCCGTACTAAAGGGGTCAGACCCTTCTGTACTAGCACAGTCGCGATCTGTACTACCACAGAAGGGTCTGACCCCACTTAAGGATCGCGGCAAGCAGCCGAATCACCGGGTGTGAGCATCGACACCGCGATGGCGCGCATCGCCGCGCTGCAGACGTTCATGGCGCCTCCCGCGCCCACGCCGGCCGCCGCGCCGGCCGCGGTGCAGGGCACTTCGTTCGCGGCCACGCTCGCGCAGGCGACCACCGCGCAGGCGACGCCGGCGCAGGCGACTCCCGGCTCCTACCCGCACCTCTCCGGCGACCTCGACGCCAACCCCGAGCTGCTGCGCCGGCTCGAGACCGTGGCCGCCGCCCGCGGCGAGACGTGGAAGATCAACAGCGGCCTGCGCACCCACGCCGAGCAGCAGGCGCTGTGGGACGCTCGCGGCAGCAACCCGTTCCCGGTCGCCCGCCCCGGCACCTCGAACCACGAGTCCGGGAACTCCGCCGACGTGTCGGTCAACGGCCGCCCGATCCAGGACGTGGTGCCGGCCGCCGAGCTGATCCGCGCCGGCATCCGCCCGCTGGCGGGCGACGCCGTGCACGTCGATCTGGCGTAACTTCCTCCGCACACCCGCGGAGGAGGGCTCGATGTACGACTACGTGATCGTCGGCGCCGGATCGGCGGGCTGCGTGCTGGCCAATCGCCTCAGCGAGGACCCCGACGTGCAGGTGCTGCTGGTCGAGGCCGGCCCGCCCGACACGGCCGACTTCATCCACATCCCCGCCGCGTTCAGCGCGCTCTTCCGCACGCAGCACGACTGGGACCACATGACCGGCTGGGAGCCGGGCGCCAACCAGCGCCGCATCTACCTGCCGCGCGGGCGCATGCTCGGCGGCTCGTCGTCGCTGAACGCGATGATCTACATCCGCGGCAACCCGCTCGACTACGACGAGTGGCGCGACGCCGGCTGCGCGGGCTGGGGCTGGGACGACCTGCTGCCCTACTTCAAGCGCGCCGAGGACAACGAGCGCGGGGCGAGCGAGTTCCACGGCGCCGGCGGGCCGCTGCCGGTCAGCGAGGCCCGCGCGCGCAGCGTCATGTGCCAGGCGTTCCTCGAGGCCGCCGAGGCGATGGGCCTGCCCGCCAACGACGACTTCAACGACGGCGAGCAGGACGGCTTCGGCTGGTACCAGGTCACCCAGCGCGACGGCCGCCGCGCGAGCACCGCGGTCTCGTACCTGCACCCGGTCGCCGAGCGGCCGAACCTGACGATCGAGACCTACGCGCACGTCCTCAAGGTCGCCTTCGACGGCGCCCGCGCGACCGGCGTGGTCGCCCAGCGCGCGGGCGAGCTGCTCGAGTGGCGCGCCGAGCGCGAGGTGATCGTGTGCGGCGGCGCCTACAACTCGCCGCAGCTGCTGGTGCTGTCGGGCATCGGGCGGCCGGAGGAGCTCGAGCTGCTGCAGATCCCGCTGGTCGCCGAGTCGCCCGAGGTCGGGATGAACCTGCAGGACCATCCGACCGCAGGCGTGACGTGGTTCTGCCAGGACGAGATCTCGCTCAAGGACGCGCTCAACGACGCGAACCTCGCGCAGTGGATGCAGGGCCAGGGCCCGCTGACCTCCAACATCGGCGAGAACGGCGGCTTCGTGCGCACGCGCGAAGGCCTGCCGGCGCCCGACGTCCAGTTCCACATGGTGCCCGTCGTCTTCGAGGAGGAGGGCCTGCTCGCCCCGCCCGCTCACGGCTTCACGCTGTCCGCCTGCGTGCTCAAGCCGCAGTCGCGCGGCATGGTCGCGGTCACGACGCCGGACCCGACGGCCAAGCCGTTCATCGTCCACGGCTACTACACGGTCGAGGACGACGTGCGCTCCGGCGTCGCGGGCCTGCGGATGGTCATGGACTTCGTGCGCCAGGCGCCGCTCGCGCGCTACGCGCAGACGCCCAACCTCGTCCCGGCCGGCGACGACGACGCCGCGCTCGAGGCCCACATGCGCCAGTACTGCCAGACCATCTACCACCCGGTCGGCACGTGCCGCATGGGCGCCGACGACACCTCCGTGGTCGACCCGCAGCTGCGCGTGCGCGGCGTCGAGGGATTGCGCGTGGTCGACGCGTCGATCATGCCGAGCGTGCCGCGCGGCAACACCAACGCGCCGGTCATCGCGATCGCCGAGCGGGCCGCGGACGTGATCCGCGGGCGCTCAGAGCTCGCGCCAGGCCTCGCGCTCGGCAGCGAGGCCTGAGCAGCACGACGTCCCGCCGCAGTGCGGGCAGGTCGCCGCCGAGGCGGCGGAGACCCAGCCGGGGTCGCCGAGGGCGGGATCCCAGTCGAGGTCGGGCGCGCCGAGCGCCCAGGTCTCGAAGACCTGGCCGCACTTCGGGCACTCGACGGTGAGCCGCTCGGTCGCGGGCATCACCAGCAAGGTAGTTCAGCCCAACAACGCGCGCAACTGGCGCTGGACCGCCGGCCGCAGGAACGACGTGTCCGGATCGCCCGAGCTCAGGACGCTCAGGCGCAGCCCGTCGAGCGCGGAGACGACCAGCCGCGTGTCGAGGTCCGGGGTGATGGTGGCCGAGCTCTCGAGCACGCGCTCGCCGAGCGCGCGCAGGCTCCGCCCCCAGTCCTCGTGGACCTCGCGCGCCTCCGGCCGCCCGAGCAGCTCGATCTGCAGGCGGTAGAGCGCGACCGCCACGTCGCGCTCGCCGGAGACCTGCTCGAGCAGCCAGTCGGCCAGCTCCTCGGCCCACGCCGCCGGGTCGAAGCCGTCGCCGCCGAGGCGATCGGCGATCGCCATGATGCGCGCCACCTCGCGGTGCGCGGTCCAGCGCAGCGCGGCGACGAGGATGTCCGTCTTGGTGGCGTAGTGCCAGGTGGTCGAGGACAGCGCGACGCCGGCCTCGGTGGCCACGCGGCGGTGGGTCACGGCGGAGATTCCTTCGCGCGCGACGATCCTCACCGTGGCGGCGATGATCGCCTCGCGCACGCGCTCAGAGGCCTCGGCGCGCGTCCTCGTGGCGGCGGGCACGGCGCCATCGTAGCCGGTACGGGCGTACTTGCAAAGGGAGTACGCCCGTACTAGGATCCGCGCGCCCAATGGCCGACCGCTCGACCACACGACGCTCCTTCTTCGGCCTGGCGGGCGGCACCGCGCTGCTGTGCACGATCGGCGGCGAGGAGGTCGTGGTCGACTCGCCTGAGTCGCTCGGCAAGGCCGACGCGGCGGCCGCCCGGGTGCGCAGGCCGCGCGGAGCGGCGGCGCAGGACGTGCCGCAGATCCAGCCCCAGCCGGGCGGCCGCAGGATCGAGTACTGGATCCAGGCGATGACGCGCCGCCGCAGCATCGTCCCCACCGGCCGCGACGACTGGCACGACCGCGCGATCCCCGGCCGGCACGTCTTCCGCGCGTACACCTACGCCGAGACGACGCCCGGCTTCGCGGCGGTCAAGCCCGCCTCCGCCTTCCCGGGCCCGACGCTCTACGCCGAGGTCGGCGACGTGCTGGTCGTGCACTTCCGCAACGCCGACCGCGTGCTGCGCCAGGCGGTGACCATGCACCCGCACGGCGTCAAGTACAACCCCGAGTACGACGGCGCCTACATGGGCGAGTACACGCGCGCCGGCGGCTTCGTGGCGCCGGGCGAGACGTTCACCTACCAGTGGGAGTGCACGCCCGACTCGGTCGGCTCGTGGCCGTATCACGACCACGGGCCCAACCACACGCTCAACACCTTCCGCGGCCTCTTCGGGATGCTCCACATCCGGCCCAAGGGCGCGCCGCTCCCGGACGTGCACCAGGCGCTGTTCGTGCACCAGCTCTCGCCGCCCATCACCGGCCTGCAGCGCAACTACCAGTGCATCAACGGCCGCGCCTACGCCGGCAACACGCCGACGCTGCGCTCGCGCGTCGGCCAGACGGTCGAGCTGACGGCGTTCGGCATGGACAACAACTTCCACACGTTCCACATCCACGGCCACCGCTGGAAGGATCCGGCCGGGCAGTTCGTGGACAACCCGTCGATGGGGCCGAACGAGCACGTCACGGCCCGCTTCGTCGAGGACAACCCGGGCCGCTGGCTCTACCACTGCCACGTCTTCTCCCATCAGGACACCGGGATGACGGGCTGGTACGTCGTCGACCCGTAGAACCCGAGGGGGAAAGACCATTCGCACTTCGCTGAGGATCGCGGTCGCGGGAACGCTCGCGATCGCCCTGCTCGCGCCCGCCGGCGCGAACGCCCAGACGTATCCCGAGCCCAAGGAACCGGGCAAGGTCGAGCCCAAGCCGCCGCGGCCGTACGCGACGCACACCGTCTGCAAGAAGAAGAACCGCTGCGACTTCCGCAGCATCCAGAAGGCGGTCAACGCCGCGGACGCCGGCGACACGATCAAGGTCAAGCGCGGCGTCTACAAGGAGGCCGTCCGCATCGACGGCCGCAAGAAGCGCTACCTGAAGCTGATCGGCAATCCGAAGCGGCCGGGCCGCGTCGTGCTCGAGGGCTCGAACAAGAAGCAGAACGGCATCGCCGTCAACGACGCCGACGAGGTCACCGTCGACGGCTTCAAGGCCCGCCACTACCGCGCCAACGGGTTCTTCTTCACGAACCTCAACGGCTACACGATGAACCACCTGGTCGCGCAGCAGACCGGCGTCTACGGCGCCTACGCGTTCAACACCATCGGCGGGCGGATCCTCAACTCCGAGGCCTACCACGTCAACGACGGAGCGTTCTACATCGGGCAGACGCCGCCGCAGGACAAGCCGAGGCAGACGCTCGTGCGCAACGTGGAGGGCTGGGGCAGCCCGATCGGCTTCAGCGCCACCAACATGCGCTACGTGACGATCACCAAGAGCCGCTTCTACAACAACGCGGTCGGCATCGTGCCCAACGCGCTCGCCTCGGAGAAGTTCCCGCCGGACGAGCACAACGTGATCGTCGACAACGACATCTTCTGGAACAACCTCAACTTCCACGAGGGGGATCCTCCGTTCGAGCCGCGCGAGGAGGGCACCGCCGCGCTGGTGCCGATCGGCACGGGGATCCTGCTGCTCGGCGGCCGCGACCACCGGATCGAGGACAACCGGATCTACGGCAACTTCCTCGGCGGCATCGCCGCGATCGACAGCATCCTGCTGGCCGATCCGGCCACGAACACGCTCGACCGCAACGTCATCCGCAACAACCAGTTCGGGCTCGGCGGGACCGACGTCAACGGCTACGACATCGCCTACGACGGCAGCGGAAGCGACAACTGCTTCACGCTCGCCCCGACGGACACGACGTATCCCGCCGACCGCTCGACGGTGGGCTTCTGCGCGACCGGGAAGAACCTGTTCAGCACAGCAGCGCGCACACAGCTGAGCAGCTGGGCGGGCACCGGCGCCCTCGCCGGCTGGAACAAGCACGCCCATCCGGCCAAGAAGGGCTACAAGCCGCTGGAGGACTTCAAGCCGTGAGAGCGGCAGCAGTGCTCCTGACCGCCGGCGTCGCGCTCGTGTGCGCGGCGCCGGCGCCGGCCGCCACCAAGACCGTCCGGATCTACGACAACTACTACCTCGACGACGACCTGACCGTGAAGCGCGGCACGATCGTCAAGTGGCGCTGGCCGGGCGTCTACGAGGCGGGTGACGTGCACGACGTCAAGCTCAAGTCCGGCCCCAAGGGCGCGAAGAAGTTCCACTCCGAGGCGGCCGCCACCGACTTCTCGTTCCGGCGCAAGCTCAAGGTGGCCGGGCGCTACCGGATCGTCTGCACCCTCCACGAGGAGATGACGATGAAGATCCGGGTCAAGCGCTAGCCCGCGCTTCCGTCCGCAGCGGGGTCTACCGTCGGCGGGCATGGCGCTGTCCGCCTGTCCGAGCTGCGGCTCGAGCTTCCTCCAGCCGCTGCGCTGCGAGCCTCACGGTGAGGCGGACGTGCTGGTCGACCTGCGGTGCCCCGAGTGCATGACCCACCTGCAGGCGCCGTTCTCGCGCGCCGACATGGCGGAGCTCGACCGCTGCCAGAGCGTGTGGCGCGAGGAGATCGTCGCCGCCTACGAGCGCTCGGTCACCGAGAGCATGGAGGCACTGGCCGTCTCGCTCGTGGCGGCGCTCGACCAGGACCTGATCGGGGCGGACGACTTCGCGCCGCTCCCCCGCCGCGCGGCCTAGACCGATTCGAGCGTCCCGAGCGCCGCGTCGAAGCGTGCGCTGCACGACACGGCAGACGGGCGGGCAATCCGGGCCGTTCGGCCGCAGCGTGCGCACGGGTATCTGCTCGTCGGCGCGAGCCACGATGCGCCCGTTCCGGCGCATCGTCACCGTGACGCGCACGCGGTCGCCGGGGGATTTCGAAAGCCGGTTGCCGAGCGCCACCGGCGCCTGGCCGCGGCTCACCGAGGTCTGGCAGCGGTCCTCGATGCACATCCGGATCTCGACCCGCCCGCGCGGGGCATGCGCGAACTCGACCCGGGCGGCGTTCGAGCAGCCGATCTCGGTGCAGGCCAATCCCTCGACGGGAGGTCGGGGTCGCGGTCGCCCGCGGCGCGTCGCCCCCGCCGTCGCCGCCGCAGCCGGCGAGCGCGAGCAGCGCCGCGGCCAGCCCGCCGGCGATCCGCACGTCAGCCGCCGGCGACCGCCGGCAGGATCGTCAGCTCGTCGCCGTCGGAGACCGGTGTCTCGAGGCCGTCGAGGAAGCGGATGTCCTCCCCACCGAGGTAGACGTTGACGAAGCGCCGCAGGCCGCCGCCGTCGTCGGCGATCCGCTGGCGCAGCTCGCCGTGCTGGGAGTAGAGGCTGTCGAGCGCCTCCCCCACCGTCGCGCCGTCGACCTCCGCCTCGGTCTGGTTGCCGGCGGCTTCGCGGAGCTGCGTCGGCAGCTTGACGGTGACCGCCATCACGCCACCCCGGCGGTCGCGAAGGCCGACTCGAACTCGTCCAGCGACGGCGCGATCTCCGTCACCTCGAAGGTGCCGCGCACGGTGTCGGGCGTCTTCAGGCCGTCACCGGTGATGTAGGCGACGACGCGCTCGGCGGGATCGATGGCGCCCGCGGCGGCAAGCTTGGCGAGGACCGCGGTGGTCACGCCGCCGGCGGTCTCGGTGAAGATGCCCGTCGTCTCGGCGAGCAGGCGGATGCCCGCGCGGATCTCGTCGTCGGTCACGCTCTCGATCACGCCGTTCGTCTTCTGCGCGAGCTCGACGGCATACGGGCCGTCGGCCGGATTGCCGATGGCCAGCGACTTGGCGATCGTGTCGGGCTTGACCGGGCGGCAGACGTCGGTGCCGGCGGCGAACGCCTGGGCGACCGGCGAGCAGCCCTCGGCCTGGGCGCCGCACATGACCGGCACGTCGCCGTCGAGCAGGCCGGCGTCGATGAACTCCTGGAAGCCGCGGGCGACCTTGGTGAACAGCGAGCCGGAGGCGATCGGCGCGACCACGCGGTCGGGCAGCTCCCAGCCGAGCTGCTCGGCGGTCTCGAAGGCCAGCGTCTTGGAGCCCTCGGCGTAGTAGGGCCGCACGTTGACGTTGACGAACGCCCACGACGGCCGCTCCCCCGCCACCTCGGTACAGAGCCGGTTGACGGCGTCGTAGTTGCCTCGAATGGCCACGATGTTCGTCCCGTAGGCGCCGGTGGCCAGCACCTTCTCCTCCTCGAGGTCGGACGGGATGAACACGTAGGACGGCAGCCCGGCGGCGGCGGCGTGCGCGCTGACCGCGTTGGCGAGGTTGCCGGTGGAGGCGCAGGCGATGGTCTCGAACCCGAGCTCCTGCGCGCGGGCGAGGGCGACCGAGACGACGCGGTCCTTGAACGAGTGCGTCGGGTTGGCCGTCTCGTTCTTGACCCAGAGCTCCCGGATCCCGAGCCTCTGGGCGAGGCGGTCGGCTCGGACCAGCGGGGTCCAGCCGGTGGGCAGCGCGCTGCGCGGCGGGCCCTCCAGCGGGCAGGAAGTCCGCGTAGCGCCAGAGCGTGTGCGGACCCGCCTGGATCCGCCGCTTCAGCTCATCGGGCGAGCCGCCCGGCGGGCGGTAGGCCACCTCGAGCGGTCCGAAGCAGAGCTCGCAGACGTAGCGCGCGTCGAGTGGATAGGTGGTGGAGCACTCCTTGCACTTCAGGGCATCTGCCGGCACTGAAAAAAACCTCCGCCCGGAGTTCGCGGCGAAGGTTCGAGGAGAAGCCCTGCGCCACATCTCCCAGGCCGTCGTCTTGGAGCCTGATGGAATTGCCACCGTTTCCCGCTTGCGCGGGATGGTTGGCGGGGTTTCATAGGGCCAGTCCCTCCACCCCTCTGGATGCGTACTGCTATGTGGGGAAAAGGTAGCACGGCGTCGAATAGAATCCCCGCGATGCCCGCGGTCGAGGACCCCCTCAGTCATGCCGAGCCTGCCGCGATCCCCGTTCGGACGCCGCTCGGCGCGGGCCCGCGCCGCTGCTGAGATCGTCGTCGAGCACAACGAGCCGCGCGCCGAGGTCGTCGAGGCGCCCGGTCTGCGCTGGGTCAACATCGAGCGCCCCCGCGCCGCCGACCAGGCCTGGCTGGAGGAGCGGTTCGAGTTCCATCCGCTCGACTACGAGGACGTCTTCTCGCGCAACCAGCGCCCGAAGGTCGACGAGTACGACGACTACCTGTTCATCGTGCTGCACTTCCCGCGCTACGACAAGTCGGTCGGGCGCCTGAACGCGGCCGAGGTCGACCTCTTCGTCGGGCCCGACTTCCTGATCACCATCCCGAACGAGCCGCTGCAGCCGATCGAGTACCTCTTCGAGCGCTGCCGGACCAACGAGGAGGTCCGCGAGCAGCTGTTCTCCAAGGGCCCGGCCTTCCTGCTCTACCGGATCGTCGACGAGCTGGTCGACTCCTCGTTCCCGATGCTGCGCAAGATCGGCAACAAGCTGGAGCGGCTCGAGGAGGAGATCTTCGAGGGCAACTCCGCCGAGGTCGTGCGCGACATCTCCAACGTCAAGCAGGAGATCATCAACTTCCGCAAGGTCATCCGCCCGCAGCGCGCGGCGATCCAGGACCTCGAGCGCAACAAGGCGCCCTACATCGCCGAGGACTACGACGTCTACTTCGAGGACATCAACGACGCCTCCGAGCGAGTGTGGGACATGCTCGAGAACTACAAGGAGGTCGTCGAGGCGCTCGAGGACACCAACGAGTCGCAGATCGCGCACCGGACCAACGAGGTCTTCCGGGTCCTGACCGCGATCTCGGTGATCGTCCTCCCGCTCACCCTGGTGGCGAGCATCTGGGGCATGAACGTGCACGTCCCCGGCGAGAGCGACGCGCTCGCCTTCTACCTCGTGCTCGGGGTTATGCTCGCGATGCTCGTCGGGCCTGATCCTGTACTTCCGCCGCCGGGGCTGGCTGTGACGGACGCGGCGCTGGCGGAGCGCCGCCTCGTGGAGGTCGCCGCGCTCGAGAAGCCGGCGCAGGCCAAGCGGATGCTCGTCATCGTCAACCCGTACGCGACGGCGATGTCGGTGCGGCTCAAGCACCTCGTGGTCTACGCGCTGCAGGGCCGCTACGACGTCGAGGCGATCGAGACCGAGCGGCGCGGGCACGCGATCGAGCTGGTCACCGCGGCCATCGGGCAGGCGTTCGACGTCGTGGTCGCCTTCGGTGGCGACGGCACCGTCAACGAGGCCGCCAACGGGCTGGCCGGAACCGGCACGCCGCTGACCGTGCTGCCCGGCGGCTCCAACAACGTCTTCTGCAAGATGCTCGGCATCCCCAACGACCTGGTCGACGCCACCGAGCACCTGCTGCGGCTGGCCGACCGCTGGGAGCCTCGCGCCGTCGACCTCGGCCGCGTCAACGGCCGCTGGTTCACGTTCGCCGCCGGCTTCGGGCTCGACGCCAGCGTGGTCGAGCGCGTCGACGCCCATCCCGCACCTGAAGGCGCGCTTCGGCGCCTGGTACTACGCCTCGGCCGCCGTCGGGGTGTTCCTGCGCAGGTACGTCGTCAACCCGCCCCGGATCGAGATCGAGACCGGCGGCAGGACGGTGCGGGGCGTGAGCGCCTTCTTCCAGAACGGCGAGCCGTACACGTACTTCAAGGCGCGGCCCGTGAACCTGGTCGAGGGCGCACGGCTCGACTCCGGCGACCTCGCCGGCGTCATGCTCACGCGCGCACGGCCGTACGACGTGCCCACGGTCACCTTCCGCGCGCTCTCGGGCGCCGCCCGCATCGCCCGGCACCGCGGCATCCACGCGTTCGCCGGGCTCCGGGAGGCGACCCTGCGCTCGGTCGACGGGCGGCCCGTGCCGCTCCAGGTCGACGGCGACCACATGAGCGACGAGACGGTGGCCGAGCTGTCGGTCGCCCCGGGCGCGCTCCACGTCGTGAGCTGAGCGCGCCCGAGACGCCTATGTCGGTCAGGCGGTCGTCAGCTGCCGGCCTCCCGTTCCGACGGTCAGGGCCGCGATGCCCAGCAGGGCGACCAGCCAGAGCAGGATCCCGGTGAACGGGAGGTCGCCGGCCTGGGCGCCGAACTCGCGCCGCGTCGTGACCGTGCCCGATCCCGGGTTGTCCCCGAACTCGCCCTGCCGGCCACGGCTCGGACCGCCGTCGGACGGCCCGCCGCCGCCGCCACCGGCGGCACCCACGTCGTCCGAGTCGTCGCCGCCGGGCTGCGAGCCCTGAGGCGGCGAGTCGGTGCCGGGACCGGTCGGCGGGGTGCCGTCCGGCGTGGTCGGCGAGTCGGTGCCGGGCGGCGTGTCGCCGCCGGGACCCGTGGAATCGCCGCCGCTGCCGGGCGACAGGATCGTGATCGGCGTGTTGCCGGTCACGGGCGTGTTGGCCGTCAGGCCGGGCGTGAGGCGCGGCGGCAGGACCTGGAGGGCGCCGGTGGAGTCACCGGTGTCCTGGTCGCCGCCGGACCCGCCGTCCTCCGGCGGCGCCGCCGTGGCGCTGCCGCCGGAGCTCGTCGCGTCGCCGCCGCCGTTGGGCGAGGCGATCGTGACGGGCGCGTTGGCCGTCGCGGGCGCCGCCGCAGCGGCCCCCGGCGAGGCGTCCGCCGATCCGACCTGCGCCGAACCCGACGAGCCGGTCGCGTCCTGCTCGCCGCCGGCGGCCGTGCCGCCGGCACCCGAGTCGGATGACGCGCCGGTGTCGCCGGTCTGCGTGGCGTCACCGCCGCTGTCGGGCGAGGCGACGGTGATGGGCGCATTGGCCACCACCGGCGCCGCCGCCGCGACGCCAGGCGACACGCCGGCCGATCCGACCTGCCCCGACCCCGAGGAGCCGGAAGTGTCCTGATCGCCCGTGGAGTCGCCGGAGCCCGCGGTCGAGGCCGTGGCCTGCGACTCGCCGGTCTGGGCGGCGTCGCCGCCGCTGTCCGGCGAGAGGACGGTGATCGGCGCGTTGGCCGTCACCGGGGCGTCGGCCGCCGCGCTCGGCGAGACGCCGACCGAGCCGACCTGGGCCCCGCCGGACGAGCCGGTCGTGTCCTGGTCGCCGGTCGTGGTCGTGCCCTCGCCCGTCGAGGCCGAGGCGCCGCCGCCGCCGGACTGCGAGGCGTCGCCGCCCGAGCCGGAGTCGTCGTCGTCGGAGCCGCCGGGCTGCGAGGCGTTGCCGCCGCTGTTCGGCGAGGCGACGGTCACCGGCGCGTTGGTCGTGACCGGCGCGTCGGCCGCCGCGCTCGGCGAGGTGCCCACGTTGCTGACCTGGGCCGCGCCGGACGAGCCGCTGGTGTCCTGATCGCCACCCGAGGTGGACGTGCCGCCGGCCGAGGCCGAGGCCCCGGAGCCGCCGGACTGGGAGGCGTCACCGCCGCTGTCGGGCGAGGCGACGGTGATCGGCGCGTTGGCCGTCACCGGCGCGGTCGCCGCGGCGCTGGGCGCCACCTCGGTCGCCCCCACCTGGGCGGCGGCCGTTGAGTCGGTTACCTGCTGTGGCGCGTCCTGGGCGCTCGCCACGGCCGGCGCGAACGCCAGGCCGAGCGCCGCGGCTGCCACCGCACATGCTCTTCGAATCATCTGAACTGGTACTCCCTTCCAAGTCTGCGTTGAACGACGGAAACGCCGTGAGGACGGCGCGTTGTGGCCTGGCCGGGACGGCTAGCCGGGTCGTTCAGGCAGAGCGAGGAAGGGCGACGCGGGGGCCGAAGCCGGGCGGAGCCAGGCAAGGGCTCCCGGTCGCTGGAAAACGAAGATCAGGAAGGCGAGCACGCCGAACAGCGCCATGGCGGCCGTGCCGGCGGGGCCGGTGCCGCCGGACGACGGCGAGGCGGGCTGCGTGACCGGGGCCTCGAAGCCGGCGAGCTCGCCGCTGACGCGCTCGAGCGTCTGGGTCGGGGCCTCGCGGGTGGCCGCGGCGTTCCGCCAGCCGCCGGAGGCGTTGCGCCGGAGCCCGTGGCCGGTCGCCGTGGCGGGCAGCGGCGCGCCGGCCGACGTGACGATGCCGCCGAGGCGCGTCGGCTCGCCGGTCGCCCCGTCGCGGCGCGGCGGGTCGAGCGTCAGCGTCGAGGCGATCGAGACGAGGTTCACGGCGGTGTCGGCGGCGGCGACGAGGCGCTTCGGGGCGCTGCCGACGGAGGCGGCCCGCTCGGGCGCCGTGCGGACGCCGTTGGCGGCGTGCTTGGAGGCGTCCCGGACGACGGCCGCGGCGTGCTTCGGGAGCTCGCTCTTGGCGGCCGTCTCGACCGCCGTCGCGGCGCCGTTGGAGGCGGTCTCGACTGCGGTTGCCGAATGGTTCGCGGCGGGCTGGGCGGCGACGGCGACGCGGGTCGAGGCGACCTCGACGGAGTCGGCGACCGCCGCACGGGCCTTGTGGACCCGTGCGGCGGGCCGCCCGGGGGAAGCGGCGGTTCGGACCGGGGACGATTCGATGGTCCGGACGACTGGTGCCGTCGCCTGCTGGACCGCAGTCACTGACGCAGCGACGCCCGCCACTGGACCGTTCGCATGCGCCGGTCCCGCCAACCAGACGGAAAGCACGCAAGCAACGGCGGCCAGCGCCATGATGTTGCCCCGCCATGGGCAGGCACGTCTTGCCTGTATCAACATCTGCAGTTAGGGATGCCCGCTAACTGGTGAAGATAACCCGACAAGTAGTCTGAAATTCGACTACATGCCGGTAAGAAGCCCGGTCAGGCGGGGTTCAGCCGCCGCTCGGGGTGACGCGATAGGCGTCGAACACCGAGTCGATCGAGCGCAGGCGGTTGATCGCCGTCTTCAGCGCCTGGGTGTCCCCCACCTCGATCACGAAGCGGTTCTTGACCATCGGGTGCTGGACGCTGCAGTAGGCCTCGACGATGTTGATGCCGCCTTCGGCGAAGGTGCGCGAAAGGTCCTCGAGGAGGCGGTGGCGATCCCACGCGTCGACCTGGATCTCGACCTTGAACGAGGTCTCGTTCTCGCCGTCCCACGACACCGGGACGAAGCGCTCGGGGTCCTTGCGCAGCGCCTCCGCGTTCGGACAGTCCTCGCGGTGGATGGTGATGCCGCGGCCCAGCGACACGTAGCCGAGAATCGGGTCACCGGACACCGGGCGACAGCACTTGGCGAGCCGCAGCGGGACATCGTCGACGCCCTCGACGCGGATGCCGAACTTGGACGACGGCGCCTCGGGCTTACGGCGTACGGTCGGCTTCAGCAGGTCCTCGGCGACCGAGGTCTCGGCCTCGGCGCTCTCCCCCTGCTTGAGCCGCTGGAGCACCTTGTTGACGACGACCTTGGGCGAGATCTTGGCGCCGCCGAGCGCGATGTAGAAGTCCTCGGCCTTGCGGAAGCCCATCTCGCGGATGACGTCGGCCAGCAGCGGCGAGCCGACGATCTTCTGGGCCGGCAGGCCGGCCTTGTTGAGGTGCTCCTGGAGCAGGTCGCGGCCGGTGTGCTCGGAGTCGTCGCGCGACTCGGCCTTGAACCACTGGCGGATCTTGTTGCGGGCACGGGTGGTCTTGACCAGCGCCAGCCAGTCGCGCGAGGGGCCGCGCTCGCGCTTGGCCGTGAGGATCTCGACGATGTCGCCCGAGTTGAGCTCGTAGTGCAGCGGGACGATCTTGCCGTTGACCTTGGCGCCCACGCAGCGGTGGCCGACGTCGGTGTGGATCTCGTACGCGAAGTCCAGCGGCGTGGCCCCGGCGGCGAGCGACTTGACCTCGCCCTTGGGCGTGAAGACGTAGACCTCGTCCTCCATCAGCTCGCCGCGCAGGTGCTCGGTGAACTCGCGCGGGTCGTCCTCGTCGGTCTCCCAGTCGAGCAGCGACTTGAGCCACTTGAGCTTGATGTCGGTCTGGTCGGCCGCCGCCTTGCCCTTGCCGCCCTCCTTGTAGCGCCAGTGCGCGGCGACCCCGTACTCGGCGGTGTCGTGCATGTCGCCGGTCCGGATCTGGATCTCCAGCGGCCTGCCCTCGGGCCCGATCACCGTCGTGTGGAGCGCCTGGTACATGTTGAACTTGGGCATGGCGATCATGTCCTTGAACCGCCCGGGCAGCGGCTTCCACAGCGAGTGGATCACGCCCACCGCGCCGTAGCAGTCCTTCACTGAGTCGACGATCACCCGCATCGCCGTGAGGTCGTAGATCTCGTTGAACTCACGGCCCTTGCGGGTCATCTTCGAGTAGATCGAGTAGAAGTGCTTGGCGCGGCCCGAGATCTGCGAGTTGATGCCGAGCGCCTCCAGCTCCTTGGCCAGGTAGCCGCCGGCGCGCGCCACGTAGTGCTCGCGCTCCTCGCGCTGCTGGTTGACCAGGCCCTTGATCTCCTGGTACTTGCGCGGATGCAGGGTCTGGAACGCCAGGTCCTCGAGCTCCCACTTGATGGCGTGGATGCCGAGACGGTGGGCCAGGGGCGCGTAGATCTCCAGCGTCTCCTTGGCCTTCTCGATCTGCTTCTGCTTGGCCATCGCCTCCAGCGTGCGCATGTTGTGCAGGCGGTCGGCGAGCTTGATGAGGATGACCCGGATGTCCGTGGCCATCGCGACCATCATCTTGCGGTAGTTCTCGGCCTGCGCCTCGTCGCGCGACTGGAACGTGATCCCGGTCAGCTTGGTCACGCCGTCGACCAGGCCAGCCACCTCGTCGCCGAACGCCTCGCGCACCTCGTCCAGGCTGGCCGAGGTGTCCTCCACCGTGTCGTGCAGCAGCGCGGCGCACAGCGTCTCGGTGTCGAGCCGCATGCCGGCGCAGATCTTGGCCACGCCGACCGGGTGGACGATGAAGTCCTCGCCGGAGCGGCGGCGCTGGTCGGCGTGGTGCTCGCAGGCGAACACGAACGCCTGCACGACCCGCTCGCGGTCGACCGCCTCGGCGACCTCGTCGGCATGCTCCTCGACGATCGCGAACAGGTCGGCGAGCAGCTCGCGCTCGAGCGCCGTGAGGTCCTCCGGGATGTCCGTGGCCGGGCCGTGGGCGTGCACGGCGCGGTCGACGGGCCGGTGGCCGGCGACCGCGACGGTCTCGTCGGATTCCAGCGCGCCGCCCGCCATCGGCGGGTTGGCCCGCGGCTCTTCCTCCTGCGGAGGAATCAGGCCGCTTGCCGTCGGGTCGTTTCGCTGGTCAGGTATGTGAGTCCGTCCTCGAGCCTCTGATGGTAGGCCCGGAAGGCCGGCGAGCGCTCGAGCGCGGTGCGCGCGGGCGCCTCGGCGATCCGAAGGGCCGGCCCCTCACGATCGAGGACCACCAGGTCGAGCTCGGAGAGGACCCGCACCAGGCGCCCCGCGAGCGCGGCGGACCTCGGCTGCGGACCCTCGCCCCGAAGCACGGCCTCGAGGGCCTCGCCGCGGACGGTCCCCGCTCCGCGCAGCGCGCGGTAGAGGGTCGTCAGCGGTTCGCGCAGGGCGAAATCCCACTCATGTATGCGTTGGGCAAAGCGTAGCTCAGGCTCGCCCCACGCCAGATGGGCTTTCGGGCCTCCGGACGGACGTTCGAGCAGGCCCAGCAGGCGGGCGCTCGAGGGTGGATCGACGGCGACGAGATGGGAATACGGCGCGGCGAGCTCCGGGTCATCCTCGAGCGCCGCCCACGAGCACACGGCGAACCCGCCCACGCGGCCGCGCAGGGCGCGTGCCCGATGCGGCGCGTGGGCCACGACGGCGAGCACCGGCTCGCCGGTGGCGACGAGGTCGGCCAGCAGGCCGGCGATGCCGGAGTGGCGGGCGTCGCGGGCGGCCGGCGCGAAGGCGTGGCCGGCCCGCGCGGCCGCGAGGTCGCGGGCGAGCTCGCGCTCGAGGCCGTCGGCGAAGCCGGGCTCGCCGAGCACGTCGATCGGAGCTCCCGCCGGCCGGGCGTGCCGGAGCACGAGACGCGGCTCGACGGAGCCGTTCCAGCGGTTCGCCTCCAGCCGCACGGCGACGTCGACGGGCTCGCCGGCCGCGGCGGGCAAACGATTGCCCTTGCCGAACTGGACGCAGCGGGAGCGCGCGCCGCCCGCCTGCAGGGTGAAGGCCACGTGGCGCCCCTCGCCCAGCGCCCGCGGGTCGGCGAGCTCGGCGGCGGGGACCATCAGGGAGACGGCGGGATTGCCCTGCCCGAACGGCGCCATGCGCTCGAGCTCCTCGGCCAGGCCCAGCGTCAGCGTGTCGCCCGCCACCACGGCGTCTATCCGGCACTGGGGCACCAGGTCGTCCGGCGTCAGGACCTCGGCGGCATGGGCGGCGAAGCGCTCGCGGAAGCCGTCTATCCGGTCGCGCGCGATGGTCAGGCCTGCCGCCGCCCGGTGGCCGCCGTAGCGGTCGAGGTGCCAGGACGCGGCGGTCAGGCCGCCCAGGAGGTCGAAGGCCGGGATCGAGCGGCCCGAGCCCGTGCCCTCGGGGCCGTCGAGGGCGATCAGCACCGCCGGCCGGTGGTGGCGCTCGGCGATCCGGGCCGCCACGATGCCGATCACGCCCGGATGCCAGTCCTCGGCGGCGAGCACGTACGCCGGGGCGGGGCCCTGCTCGGCCACCTGCGCCTCGGCGGCGAACAGGATCCGCGTCTCCACGTCGCGGCGCTCGGTGTTCACCGCGTCGAGCTCGGCGGCGATGGCGCGGGCGCGATCGGCGTCCTCGGTCAGCAGCAGCTCGAGGCCCGCGTCGGCCCGGTGCAGGCGCCCTGCCGCGTTGATGCGGGGGGCGAGCCGGAAGCCGATCGAGGTCGCGTCCAGCAGCCCCGGGTCGACGCGCGCGACCGTCATCAGCGCGCGCAGGCCGGGCTTGCGGGTTCCGGCCAGCGCCCGCAGCCCTTCGCGCACCAGGCGCCGGTTCTCGCCCAGCAGGGGCACGACGTCGGCCACGGTGGCGAGCGCCACCAGATCCAGGTCCTCGTCCGCGGCCGCCGGGTCCTCCCCCGCCGCCTCGAGCAGCGCCTGGGCGAGCTTGTAGGCCACGCCGGTGGCGCACAGCTCGGCGCACGGGTGGCCGCCGACGGCGGGATGCACGATCGGCGCGTCGGGCAGCCGCCCGTCCGCGCGCGGGGCGTGGTGGTCGGTCACCACGACGTCCATCCCGGCAGCGCGCGCCGCGGCGACCTCCTCGACGGCGGTGATCGCGCAGTCGACGGTGACCAGCAGGTCGGTCCCGCGCTCGGCGAGCCGCGCGACGGTGGCGGCGGCCAGCCCGTAGCCGTCGTCTATCCGGCTCGGCAGGTACCAGTCGACGTCCGCGCCGAGCGTGCGCAGCGCCCGCACGAGCACGGCCGTGGCCGCCACCCCGTCGACGTCGTAGTCGCCGTGCACGGTGATCCGGGAGCGACGGCCGACGTGGCCGAGGATGTGCCGCGCGGCCTCGCGCAGCCCGCCGAACGCGTCGAGCGGGTGCGCCTCGGCGGCCGCCAGGAACGCCCGCGCCTCCCCCTCCTCGCCGAGCCCGCGGCGCACCAGCACCTGCGCGAGCACGTGCGAGACGCCCAGCGCGGCGGACAGCCGCTCGGCGGCCGCGTAGTCGTACGGCGTGACGGTGAAGCGCGCATCGATCCCTGGCACGGTCGCCGGAGCGTACGTTCGCCTCCCGACGGAACCGCGTGACGAAGCCGCTACCCGGGTACACGATGCTCGGGATTCTCGAGCGGAGGTACGGGAGATGGCAGGGACAGCGCGAGTGCGGGGTTTGACGGCCATCTCGGCGCTCGCCCTCGCGAGCCTCGCGGGCTGCGGCGGCGATCCGGAGCCGACCGCCGAGGAGGTCAAGGCGGCGAAGTCGAAGTGGGTCCAGCGGGTCGACGCGTCGTGCCGCAAGGCCAACGACGCCATCGCCGACCGCGGCTGGCCGGTCAACCTGGTCGATCTCGACCGCCTCGTGGTGCGCGGGATCGACGACGCACAGGCGGCGATCAAGTCGATCTCCGGCCAGAAGGTGCCCGAGGGCGCCGGCCCGAAGCCCGCCGCGTTCGTGAAGGAGCTGGAGGCGCTCGGGCCTGAGCTCGACAAGCTCTCGGAGGCCAGCGAGGACCTCGAGCCGGCCGAGCTGGTCAAGGCCGCCGAGGCGCTCAAGCCGCGCCTGGCCGCGATCGAGAAGTCGGCCGAGGAGGCCGGGCTGAGCGACTGCATGAGCCACGACGAGCGCTTCTTCGTCCCCGACGCCGTGCGGGCGCCCGTCTTCGCCGAGCAGCTCGCGCGGCTCGACAAGCGGCTCCTGCGCCGGATCAAGGACGTCGACTTCGCCGCCGCCGACTCGCTCGGCGAGCTCGCGGTGGCCTTCCGCGACTACAGCGAGGTGGTCGACTCCGCGGTGGACGGCATCGACCGGCTCGACCCGCCGCAATGGGCGGCGGACCAGGTCGGCAACTACCAGATCGCGCTGCGCGATCTGCAGTCGGTGAGCCAGAAGTACACGGCCATGCTGGTGGCCGACAAGGACAAGGCGCTGGGCACGGTGGACCCGGGCAAGTACCTGCGGGTGGAGAAGCAGCTCCGCGGGACGGCCAGGGCCGAGGCCAAGTCGCGCCGCAAGATGCTGAAGGCGGTCGGCGCCGGGCCGACGATGGTCCCCGACGAGGAAGCGCCCGAGTCCGACAGCGAGCAGCAGTCCTAGCCGGGGAAGACGTCGCGGCGCCGGGGCAGGGTCTCCCAGTCGCCGGTGCCGCGCAGCGCCCAGGCCGCGACCGCGTGCGCCGCCTCGACGGCGGCGCGCGGCGGCCGGCCCCGTAGCAGCCCGTAGGCGAACCCGGCGGCGAAGGCGTCGCCGGCCCCGATCTCGTCGATCACCGTCTCGCGACCCGGCGCCGGAACCTCGATCCGCTCGCCCACGAGGACCGCGGCGCCCGCCGTCCGGACGACCGCCTGCGGCAGGTCCGCCGTGCCGAGCGCCGAGGCCTCCTCGGCGCCGCACAGGTACCAGTCGACGTGCTCGAGCACGGGCTCCATGGCGGCGGCCGCTGCCGCCGGGCCCTCCCACAGCGCGGGGCGGTAGTTGGGATCGAACGTGACGATCGCGCCGGTCTGCCGCGCCCGCCGCGCGACATCCAGCACCATCGCCCGCGGTCCCTCCCCCAGCGCCATCGTGATCCCCGTGAGGTGGACGAGCGAGGCGCCCTCCAGCGCCTCGTCCGGGACGTCGGCGGGCTCCATCCCGCTCGCCGCCGACCCGCGCCGGTGGTAGGCGACCGAGGTCCGGCCGTCCGCGCGCCACTTGTAGAACAGCCCGGTCGGCGCGTCGTCCTCCGTGCGGACCCACCGCACGTCGACGCCCTCGGCCTGCAGCGTCTCGTGGATCAGCACCCCGAGCCGGTCGGCGCCGAGCCGCGAGATCCACGCGACCGGCACCTCCAGGCGCGCGAGCGCGATCGCGAAGTTCGACTCCGCGCCCGCGAACCGCAGTTGCAGCCGGTCGCCGAGCTCCAGCTCGCCCTCCCGCTCGGGATCGAGGAGTGCCATCGTCTCGCCGGCGGTGACGACGCGGGTCACCCGAACGGCGCCCGGGGAGCGGCGGGGTAGTCGACCCCGCGCTCGGCGAGCCGCTCGCGGACCCGCTGCTTGACGCCCGGCACCGTGCCCTCGGCCTTGACCTGCTTCTTCAGCGCCGAGATCTCCTCGTGCAGCTCCGTGACGTCGTCGCCCGCCGCCAGCGCCTCGCGCAGCGCGACGAACAGCTCCGGCCGGCAGTTCGAGAGCCCGTTGATCGAGCCGGCCGCCCCGGCGGCCACCGACTCGACGATGAGCGGCTCGGTGCCCGTGTAGACCTCGAACGAGGCGTCGACGGCCGCCAGATACTGCAGCTGGCGCTCGAGGTCGCCCGTGGAGTCCTTCATGCCCGCGAACCCGGCCCGCGCCAGCTCGCCGGCGAGCTCCGGCGAGAGGTCGTTCACGGTGCGGGGAGGGATGTTGTAGAGGAAGGCCGGCGCATCGCCGGCCGCCTCCAGCAGCGCGAGGAAGTGCCCGCGGACCTGCTCCGGCGTCACCGGATAGAACCACGGCACGTAAGCCGCCACGCCGTGCGCGCCGGCTTCCAGCGCCCGCCGGGCGAGCGCCACGGTCGCCCCCGTGCTCGGGCGGCCGACCTGCACGATCACGCGCAGCGAGCCGGCGGCGGCCGCCGCGCGTGCGGCGAGCGCCTCGACCTCGTCGTACTCCAGCAGCACGCCCTCGCCGGTCGTGCCGGCCACGAACAGGCCGTCGAGGCCCACCTCGTCCAGCCAGCGCACGTGGGCCTCGAAGGCGTCGAGATCCGGGCCGCCGTCCTCCCCGAACGGCGTCGTGATGGCCGCCAGGACCTGCACTAGTAGGCGGGGTGCGCGCGCTCCTGGCGCAGGCCGATCCAGTAGATGAAGCCCATGCCGAGCAGCGCGCCGGGGATCGCCTCGAGGGCCGTGAGCAGGTCGGTGTCGCTCTGGCCGGGGACCGTGAAGCCGTGGATCACGAAGCCGAAGATCATCGAGCCGAGGACCGCGCCGAGGAAGGCGCCGACGATCCCGGCCCAGAAGTGGTCGGGCAGGAAGATCGTGAAGTGCCAGAGGGCGAGGCCCATCATGACCCAGACGAGCGCGGCCATCAGCGCGGCCTCCCGTGGCGGCGGTTGCGCGGCTTCTTCGGCTTGTCGCCGCCGCCCTCCTGCGGCGGCTGGCCGCTCTGCTGCTCGGCGCGCGAGCGCGCGCGGCGGCCGCCGGCCGGGCGGTTGCCCGCCGGCGCCGCGGCGGGCTGGCGCTGCTGCTCTGCCTCCTCGACCCCGAGGTCCCGCACCATCTCCTCGAACTCCTGGTTCGACACGCCGCGTGACGGGTCGGCCGGAGCGGTCAGTCGGCGGCCGCGCTTGGTCTCCTTGGGGGCGACGTCGACCGGCGCGCCCGCGGTGGCCACCGCGTAGGCGGGGATGACGCCGCCGAACTGCTGGCGGATGCGCTCGGCGCGGGCGTGGTAGACCGGCTCGCGCTCCTTCCAGAGCGTCAGCACCGGTCCGGCGATGAACACCGACGAGTAGGTGCCCGAGAGCGTGCCGATGAGCAGCGCGAAGGCGAAGTCCTGCAGCGTCTCGCCGCCGAACAGCATCAGCGCGAGGATCGGCAGGCCGGCGCAGAAGCTGGTGGCCAGCGACCGGATGATCACCTCGGACATCGAGCGGTTGTAGATCTGCGAGAACGCCGCGTTCGGCATGCGCGGGATGTTCTCCCGGATCCGGTCGAACACGACGATCGTGTCGTAGAGCGAGAAGCCCAAGATGGTCAGGAGCGCCGCGACCGTCGACGCACTCACCTCCCGGCCGAGCAGTGCGTACACGCCGCCGGTGATCAGCAGATCGTGCATGAGGGCGATCAGCACCGGCACCGCGAACTTCCACTGGAAGCGCAACGTGATGTAGACCGAGACGACGATCAGCGAGGCGATGATCGCGTAGATCGCCTTCCTGGCGACCGACGCGCCGAAGCTCGCGCCGATCGACTCGAAGTCCACGTTGTCGGCCAGGCCGAACTCTCCCTCGAGCGCGTTGTTGACGGCGTCGACCTCGTTCTGGGAGAGCTCCTCGGCGCTGATCTGGACGACGTTGTCGCCGAGCTCCGGGTTGTCGACGGTCTGGATCTCGGCGTCGCCGAGCCCGACGGGGCCGAGCGTGTCGCGCACCTCGTCGATGCTCGCCGGCTTCGAAAGCGCCGCGGTGATCCGCGTCCCGCCCTCGAAGTCGATGCCGAAGTTCAGGCCGTTGACGGCGATGGCCAGAGCGCAGATGAGCAGGATCACGCCGGACATCGAGAAGAACCAGCGCGACTTGCCCATGAAGTCGAACCGCACGGGCTTGGAGTCGCGCGACCCGAGGGCGGCGCGCGAGCGCAGCACGCGCGTGCCGCGCAGCGAGTACAGGATCGCCTGCGTGGCGAGCACGGCGGTGAACATCGAGAGGATCACGCCGACGGCGAGCGTGAGCGCGAAGCCCTGGACGCCCGCCGACGCGAGCACGAACAGGATGAAGGCGACCAGGACCGTGACGATGTTCGCGTCGATGATCGCCGTCAGGCCCTTCTTGTAGCCCGAGGAGATGGCCTGACTGACCGATCTCCCGGCACGCATCTCCTCCTTGACGCGCTCGAAGATCACGATGTTGGCGTCGGCCGCCACCCCCAATGTGAGGATCAGGCCGGCGATGCCGGGGAGCGTGAGCGTGATCGGGATGAGCTTTACGACCGCGTAGAAGTAGAGCGCGTAGATGCACATCGCGGCGACGGCGATCAGGCCCAGCACGCGGTAGAAGACGATCAGGAAGAGCGCCACGATCCCGAAGCCGACGGCGCCCGCGACCAGGCCCTCGTCGAGCGCCTGGGCGCCGAGCGTGGCGGAGACCTGCGAGCGGGAGACGAGCTCGAGCCGGATCGGCAGCGCGCCGATCTGGAGGATCCGCGCGAGGTCCTGGGCCTCCGGGATCGTGAAGCTGCCCGAGATCTGGGCGCCCGTCGAGCCGTCGATGCCGTCCGGGTTCTCCTGGTAGTTGATGTGCGGCGCCGAGATCAGCTCGTCGTCCAGCACGATCGCGAAGTGCTGGGAGGCGTTCGACGGGATGTCGGTCGGCAGCGCGTTGTCCACGCCGCGCTGGGAGATCTCCCGCGTGATGTCGTGGAACGCCGTGCGGCCCTTGTCCGTGAAGTTGAAGGTGACGACGGGCTGGCGCGTCTCGTCGAAGTTCTGCTCGGGGTTCTTGATGTCGGTGCCCGAGAGCGCCGGGTTGTCCTGGATGACCCAGTAGCGGTCCGGCTCGGGCGACTCGGCATTCGGCTTCGCGTCGCGGACGACGAGGATGCCCTCCGGCACCTCGATCACCTCGGCGTTGGCCTTCTCCTCCTCCGTGAGGTCGGCGGTTGCGGCCTCCTCGGATTCCGACGGCGCGCCGTTGTTGTACGGCTGCTTGGTCTCCTTGTTGAAGGCGTAGAAGCGCGGCGCGTCGGCGGCGTTGTTGTTGCCGTCGGCCTGCGCGTCGCACTTGGAGGCCGCGAGGACCGCGTTGTAGAAGCCGGAGATCGCCGTGCGGTTGTTGGCGTTCTCGTCCGCGTCCGTCCGGCAGTCCTCGTCGAGGATGTTGGCTTCCCAGTCGTAGAAGAACAGCTGGGCGGTGGATCCGACCTGGGCGGCCGCGCGCTCGGCGTCCTCGACGCCCGGCAGGTTGACCTCGATCTGGTTGTCACCCGACTGGAGCAGCTCCGGTTCGGAGACGCCGAAGGCGTCGACGCGATCGCGCATGATGTCCAGCGACCGCTGGAGCGCTTCACTCGTGACCGTCGGCTGCTGGGCCGTCGGCTTGCCCTCGTAGATGAGCTGGACGCCGCCCTGGAGGTCCAGGCCGAGCTTCGTGTCCTTCGTGGAGACGACGTAGAGCGACCCGGCCATCAGGCCGAGCACGATCAGCAGGACGAAGAGAGAGCGGCGGCGTTCAGACATGCGCGAGCGGTGAAGGTTAGTGCTACTTCGACGGCGTCAGGACGAGCAGCAGGCCACCGTCGTCATCGTACGCCGGAAAGAGATCCGCCACAGCCTTGGCCGGCAGGTCTCCTTCCGCGTTCACCACGACGGCCTTGCCGAGCTGGCGGACGCCCCATTCCAGCACCGTGGCCACGTGGTCCGCGCCGCCCTCGAAGTTGAGCCCGAGCACCTCGCGCACCTCGCGGCCCATCACCTTCTCGTCGGAAAGTCCCGTCAGCTCGCGAGAGCCGCGGCCGCAGCCGATGATGCGGCCGTTCTGGTCGCAGACGAAGAAGGCGGCGTTCGGGGCCGGGTAGTAGTCGTCGAGCAGCTCGAAGAGGAAGCCGAAGCCGCACTTGGAGCAGCCGCGCGGCTGGTTGCGGAAGCCCTGCTGGCGGTCGGTGGCGGTGGTCCGCTGACCGCAGTTCGGGCAGATGAAGAGGTGCGCCACGACTGAAAAGCCTAGACCCGCTCGCGTAAAGGCTCGATCAGAACAATGTCGAGTCTTCGGCAGGCGGCTCGAGGCCGAGATGCCGGAAGGCGTGCACGGTGGCGCAGCGGCCGCGCGGGGTGCGTTTGAGGAAGCCGCGCTGCAGCAGGTAGGGCTCGTAGACGTCCTCGATCGTGTCGGCCTCCTCCTGGACCGCCACGGCGAGCGTCGAGAGCCCGACCGGGCCGCCGGAGAACTGGTCGCAGATGATCGAGAGGATCGCGCGGTCGAGCCGGTCGAGGCCCTGCTGGTCGACCTCGAGCAGGTCGAGCGCGGCGCCGGCCGCGGTCTGCGAGTCGATCGCCCCGCCGCCGTGGACCTCGGCGAAGTCGCGCACCCGCCGCAGGAGCCGGTTGGCCACGCGCGGGGTGCCGCGGGCGCGCTCGGCGATCGCGCGGGCGCCGGCCGAGTCGATCTCCACGTCGAGCACCCGCGCCGAGCGGGTGACGATGCGCGCGAGGTCGCCGGCGTCGTAGTGGTCGAGCCGGTGCTGGATGCCGAAGCGGTCGCGCAGCGGCGTGGTCAGCAGGCCCGCGCGGGTGGTGGCGCCGATCAGCGTGAAGGCCGGCAGGTCGAGCGTGACGACCCGCGCCCCCGCCCCGGCGCCGACCGTGATCGGCAGCTGGCGGTCCTCCATCGCCGGATAGAACGTCTCCTCGATGGCGCGCGGGAGGCGGTGGATCTCGTCGACGAAGAAGACCGCGCGCGGCTCGAGCGCGGTCAGGAAGCTCGCGATGTCGGCCTTGCGCTCGAGCGCCGGGCCGGCGGTCTGGATGAACGGGACGTCGAGCTCGCGGGCCACGATCTGGGCCAGCGAGGTCTTGCCGAGGCCCGGCGGGCCGGCCAGCAGCACGTGGTCGAGCGCCTCGCCGCGCGCCGCGGCGGCGGCGATCGAGACGCCGAGCTGGTCCTTGACCGCCTCCTGGCCGACGAACTCGTCCAGCGCGCGGGGGCGCAGGCTGGCGTCGACCTCGTCCTCGCGGCGCTCGTGCGGGGTCTGGATGCGGTCGGCCCCGGGGGTGCGGATCACCGGCGGGCCGCCTTCAGGGCGTGGGCGATGAGGTCCTCGGGCGCGTCGCCGTCGGCGCCGTCGAGCAGCTTGTCGGCCTCCTGGGGCGAGAAGCCGAGGCCGACGAGGCCGTCGCGGGCGAGCATCCGCGGGTCGTCGCCGCGGGTGATGACGATCGGCTCGTCGGACACCGCGCCGACCTTCTCGCGCAGCTCGACCACGATCCGCTCCGCGGTGCGCTTGCCGATGCCGGGCGCCGCCTGCAGCCGCGCCGTGTCGCCGGCCGCGACCGCGCTCAGGAGGTCGCGCGGCGTGCCGCCGGAGAGCACGGCGAGCGCCATCTTCGGGCCGACCGACTGCACTCCGATCAGCAGCAGGAACAGGTCCCGCTCCTCCTCGGTGGCGAAGCCGTAGAGCAGCAGCGCGTCGTCGCGCACGATCAGGTGGGTGTGGATCTCCATGCGCTGGCCCACGCGCGGGACGTGTCTGAGCGTCTCGGCGGAGACGGCCAGCCTGTAGCCGACGCCCTGGCAGGAGACGACGACGTGGTCGGCGCGGCGGACCGCGACGGTGCCTTCGAGGAGGGCGATCATCCGGCCAGCGCCGCCTGCAGCGGCGCTCCGTTGGCGTGGCAGATGGCGACCGCCAGGGCGTCGGCCGCGTGGTCGGGCCTCGGCAGCTCGGTCAGCGCCAGGAGGGTCTGGACCATGCGCTGCACCTGGTCCTTGTTCGCGCGGCCGTTGCCGCAGACGGCGCCCTTGACCTGCTGGGGCGTGTACGACGAGCACGGGATGCCGCGCTGGCCGGCGGCCAGCATCACGACCCCGCGCGCCTGGCCGACGGCGAAGGCGCTGCGGGCGTTGGCGCCGAAGTAGAGGTCCTCGAGCGCGAGCGCGTCGGGCCGGTACTCGTCCAGCAGCTCACCCACCCGCTCGTGGATGGTCGCGAGCCGTCGCCCGGCGTCGAGCCCGGGCGAGGTCTCCACCACGCCGCCGTCGAGAGCCAGCATCCTCCCCTGGTGCTGGGCGACGACGCCGTAGCCGGTGTTGGCCACGCCGGGATCGATGCCGAGGACGATCACGTACACGGCGGGGATTCTGCGCGGCGGCCCGGACGCCTTCCTACCCGCCCGGCAACGAGGAACCCGCAAACCCGAAGAACCACACCGCAAAGCACAGCGCGGCCACGCCCACCGAGATGATCATCACCTTGTCGAGCACCCCGCCGCGGCGATCGACGTTGCGCTCGCCGCGCATCGAGCGCGTCCAGCCCGGCCGGTACTGGTCCACCTCGGCGCCCGTCAACCGGATGTGCGCGCGGTTCAGCGCGCCCAGCCCCTTCCCGACCACCGCCATCCCGATCGGGAGGCCGAGGATGATCAGCAGGTACGGGCCCATGCTGGGGTTCGGCGTGTCGGCGACCTTCGAGGCGATGTAGACGAGGCCCAGCGGCACGCCGATCCACATGAAGACGCTGCCCAGCGCCATCAGCGCGACGAGCGCGACGGCGGCGGGTGACCAGGGCGATCTCAGCCTGCGACCCGTTCCAGGATCTCGGCGTCGACGTCGAAGTTCGCGTGGACCGCGTCGACGTCGTCCTGGTCCTCGAGCGCGTCGATCAGGCGCAGGACCTTGGTGGCGCCGTCCTCGTCGAGCGGCACGAGCGTCTTCGGCCGCTGGGCCACCGACGCGTCGTCGACCTCGATTCCGCCGCCGGTCAGGGCCGCGCGCACGGCGGCGAGGTCGGACGGCTCGCACAGGACCTCGAAGACGTCGGCGTCCATCGCGATGTCCTCGGCGCCCGCGTCGATGGCGACCATCAGGTCGTCCTCGGAGTAGCGCTCGCCGTCGACCACCACGACGCCCTTCTTGTCGAACAGGTAGGCGACCGACCCCGGCTCGCCGAGGTTGCCGCCGTTCTTGGCGAAGATGTGGCGCATCTCCGAGCCGGTGCGGTTGCGGTTGTCGGTCAGCGCCTCGACGAGGATCGCCACGCCGCCCGGGCCGTAGCCCTCGTAGAGGACCGCCTCGAGCGCCTCGGCGTCGGCGCCCTCGCCGGTGCCCTTGGCGATCGCCCGCTCGATGTTGTCCTTGGGCATCGAGGCGTCCTTGGCCTTCTGGACCGCGAGCGAGAGCGCCGGGTTGCCCTCGACGTCTCCCCCGCCCTCCTTCGCCGCCACCGTGATGGCGCGCGCGAGCTTGGTGAACAGCTTGCCGCGCCGGGCATCCACGATCGCCTTCTTGTGCTTGATCCCCGCCCATTTGGAGTGTCCGGCCATGGCCTCGAAGTCTAGATCGCGGCCCGGGCCAGGGCCTTCGCACCCTCGAGATCGAGCGCGCGGCCGCGGGCCAGCGGCTCGGGGCCGAGCGGGCGCAACGAGCTCGCGGGCGCGCGCCGCGAACGAGGCGAGGTACGGCGCCGCCGGCCAGTCCTCGGTGGCGCCGAGCAGCACGGCGGCGGGCTCGAGCTGGCCGCGCTCGGCGAGCACGGCGGCGAGCGCCATCAGCGACGTGCGCTGCGAGGCGGCCTCGCTGCGCTCCTCGTCGTAGTGGATCGCCGCCTTCAGGTGGTCGACGGCGGCGTCGTGGTCGCCCTCCAGCGACGCCGCGACCCCGAGCGCGCGCAGCGTGAAGCGGATCATGTGGTGGTTGTCGGTCTCGCGCGAGCCGGCCAGCGCCTGCTCGAGCCAGCGGCGCGCCGTGGCCGGCTCGCCGTCCATGACCACGATGCCGGAGGCGAAGTGCGACCACGTGATCAGCCACGGGAGCGCGAGCCGCTCGGCCTCGTCGCGGGTCTGCCGGGCCCGCACGAGCGCGGCGCCGTGGTCGCCCTTGGCCTGCAGGAGCTGGGCGAGGAAGCCGTCGGCCTCGCAGGCGATCGCGGGATAGCCGGCGGCGCGGGCCAGGCGGGCGACGTCGCTCCACGGCCCGGGGTCGCCCTCGCCCGTGTAGTAGGCGAGCTGGGCGATCGTGCGCCGCGCCAGCAGGGCGGGCTCGCCGATGCCGGCCTCGAGCGCGATCGCCGCCTCGGCGTGCCCGCGCGCCGCCTGGCGGTCGCCGATGGTGAGGGCGACGGTCGAGGCGGCGCCGAGCGCGTTCGGCCGGCGGGCATGGGCGCCGGGCCAGCGGGTCAGGATCTCGTCCAGCAGCCGGGCGATCTCCTCGCCGTGGCGCGCGAGCGCCGGCCACCACAGCACCTCGGCCAGCGCGAAGGCGCGGCCCGGGTCCGCGTCGTGGCGCAGGCACCAGCGCGCGGCGGCGCGCAGCTCGTCGAAGGCGTCGACGAACGGCAGCCGGTGCTCGCGCCAGCCGGCGTCGACCAGCTCGCGCGCCCGGGCGACGTAGTGGGCGGCATGGCGCTCGCGCAGGGCGTCGCCCTCGCCGCGCTGCTCGAGCTGCTCGGCCGCGTACTCGCGCAGCGTCTCGAGCATCGCGTACGTGGTTCGCCCGCCGCCCGCGCTCGCGTGGAGCAGCGAGTGGGCGACCAGCTCGTCGAGCAGCCCGGCGACGTGGGCGCGCTCGACGCCGTCGCCGGCGCAGACCGCCTCGGCCTCGGCCAGCGAGCAGCCGCGCGCGAACACCGACACGCGCTCGAACAGCCGCCGCTGCGGCTCCTCCAGCAGCTCGTAGGACCAGGCGATCGCCGCCCGCAGCGTCCAGTGGCGCGGCGCCGAGCGCCGGCCCCAGACGGCGAGCACGTCGAAGCGCTCGTCGAGCCGCTCGACGATCTCGCTGGGCGCCAGCGAGCGCGTCCGGCCGGCGGCGAGCTCGATCGCGAGCGGGAGGCCGTCGAGCCGGCGGCACAGCTCGACGACGGCCGGATCGGCGGCATCCGCGCCGGCGGCCGCGGCGCGGTCGCGGAACATCGCCGTGGCGTCGTCCCCGTCCAGGCCGAGCAGCCGCATCACCTGCTCGCCGTCGACGCCCAGCGGCGCGCGGCTGGTGACGAGGATGCGCAGGTCGGGGCAGCGGGCGAGCACCTCCTCGACCACGGCGGCGCTGCCGTCGAGCACGTGCTCGCAGTTGTCGAGCAGCAGCAGCCCGGTGCGCGGCGTGAGCTGCTCGAGCCCGCCTTCGAGGGCGAGCGCGTCGGCGACCGCGCCGGCCACGTCGGCGTCGGCGCCGACGGGGCCGAGCTCGCACCACCACGGGCCCTCCGGGAAGTCGACCCGGTCGGCGACCTCCAGGGCCAGCCGCGTCTTGCCGGCGCCGCCGACGCCGGCGACGGTGAGCAGCCGGCTGTCGCGCAGCAGCTCCTCGGCGCGCGCCAGGTGCTCCGCGCGGCCGAAGAAGCGGCTCGCGCGGGCTGGCAGACGGCGCGCCGCGGAGCGGCGCTCGCCGGCCAGGCCGGGCTCGTGGACGAGGATGCCGCGCTCGAGCTCACGGGTGGCGGCGCTGGGCTCGAGCCCGAGCTCGGCAAGGCCGGCGCCCAGCGCCCGCAGCGCGCCGAGCGCCTCGACCTGCCGCCCGGCGCGGTACAGCGCCAGCGCGTGGGCGCGCACGAGCTCCTCCTTCAGCGGCTCGGCGGCGACCAGCCGCTGCAGCTCGGGCAGCGCCTCCTCGTGCCGGCCGAGCTCGACCAGCGCCCGCACCCGACCCTCGGCGGCACGGGCGCGCAGGTCCTCCAGGCGCCGGATCTCGGCCTGCGCGAAGTCGGCGTAGGCGACGTCGCCGAACGGCGAGCCGCGCCACAGGGCGAGCGCCTGCTCGTAGGCGGCGAGCGCGGCCTCCGGGGCGTGCCCGCCGGCCTCGGTGACCAGCCGCTCGAGCCTGACGGCGTCGATCTGGTCGAGGTCGGCGGCGAGCCGGTAGCCGGAGCCGTCTCTGACCAGCAGCGTGGACGGCGCGCCGGGGGCGCGGTCGGGCTCGAGGTAGGCGCGCAGGTTGGACAGCCGGACGGCCAGCGAGCGCGCCGCCGTCTCGGGGTCGGTCTCGGGCCAGGCGGCCTCGATCAGGGCGTCGGTCGGGACGACGCGCGCGGGCTCGAGCAGCAGGCGCGCGAGGATGGTGCGCTCCTTGACGCCGGGCGGCGCCGACGCGTCAGCGCTGTGGACGACCTCGAGTGGCCCCAGGACTCGAAACTCCACGTGGCGACCCTATAGCGCGAAAGTCAACTGCGCTGGGTGGGGAAGCGGGGATTTCGAGCGGTTTCGAGATCCGATCCTGGATAGGGGTCGCTATCACGACCCGGGACAGGATTCGACGACGGAAACCGCGTCGGCCGGCTCAACCGCTTCCCTACCCAGCCGCAGTTCGCCCGCCCAGCCACGGCGCCGAGTCCGACTCCTCCTCCAGCACGACGGCGTCCTTGTACGTGTCCAGGCAGCGCCAGTACGCCTCGTGCCGGTACGCGCCGAGCGCCCCGTCGGCCGCCAGCCGCTCCAGCGGCTCGCGCTCCAGGACGCTGTCGGCGGACAGGTACTCCAAGGCGCCCGGCTCGAACACCATGAACCCACCGTTCACCCACTGCTCGGCGCGCGGCTTCTCGCGGAAGCCCGACACGCGCGAGCCGTCGAGCATCGCGATCCCGAACGGCAGCTCGGGCCGGACGACGGTGATCGTCGCCAGCGACCCGGCGGAACGATGGTGGGACCTCAACGCGGCGAGGTCGACGTCGGCGAGGCCGTCCGCGTACGTGAGACAGAACGGCTCCGACAGCCGCTCCCTGACCGCGTGCACCCGTCCGCCCGTCGGCGTGTCCACGCCCGTGTCCACGCAATCGACCCTCCACGGCGCCGTTCGCGCCCAGTCCGCCACCGCCGAACCCTGGTAGCCGGTGAGCAGCAGGAAGTCGTCGAGCCCCTGCGCCGCGTAGATCGACATCACGTGCCACAGGATCGGCCGACCGCCGATCTCGATCAGCGGCTTGGGCCGCTCGCCGTTGAGGCGGCTGCCGCGCCCGCCGCAGAGAATGAGAACCTGCACCGCCATATCGTGGCCGACCAGCGCGCACTTGCCTACGAGACCCCCCGGAGCGAGATCGCCGATCGCGTGCCGCCGGGCACCCAACGGCTGCTCGACCTCGGCTGCGCGGCCGGCGGCCTGGCGACGCTCCTGCCCGGGGTCGAGGTGGTGGGGGTCGAGCTCGACGAGCAATACGCGGCCGCCGCGGAGCGGCACTGCGCCCAGGTCATCCACGCCGACGTCGAGCAGCTGGCTCGAGACGGGCTCGAAGGTCTCGGGCGCTTCGACTGCGTGGTCGCCGCCGACGTGCTCGAGCACCTCGTCGACCCCTGGAGCGCCCTGCGCGCCTACGCGGGCCTTCTGGAGCCGGGCGGCGCCGCCATCGTCTCGCTCCCCAACGTCGCCCACTGGAGCACGTACGCCGCGCTGATCCGGGGCAGCTGGCCGCGGAACCCCGAGGGCATCCACGACGCCACCCACCTGCGCTGGTTCACGCTCCGCGACGCGCGTGAGCTGCTGGAGCAGGCGGGCCTGGCCGTCGCGACCGTCGACCGCCGCCCGCGGCTGATCTGGCGCGGCTCGCGCGTCGACGACCTGCTCGGGCCGCTCGCGCTCCGCATCCCCGCCGTGCGGACGCTCGTCACGTTCCAGTACGTGCTCACCGCATATCCTGCGCGCGCGTGACGATCTTCAAGGCCTACGACGTCCGCGGCCTCTACGGCGAGCAGATCGACGGCGACGTCGCCTACGAGATCGGCCGCGCGTTCGCCCGCGTGCTCGGCGGCGGCCGGATCGGCCTGGGTCGCGACATGCGCCTGACCGCGCCTGAGCTGGCGGAGCGCTACCGCGAGGGGCTGACCGACGAGGGCGCGCACGTGGTGGACGCCGGCATGGTCGGCACCGAGATGCTCTATTGGCTCGTCGGCTCGCGCGACCTCGACGGCGGGCTCATGTGCACCGCCTCGCACAACCCGAAGGCCTACACGGGCGCGAAGATGGTCGGGCGAGGCGCCGTGCCCGCCGACATCGACGAGGTCGAGCGCGCGACCGGCCATCTCGGCGACCCTCCGGGCGGCGGCTCGTTCGAGGAGGTCGACATCTACGAGGACTTCCAGCGAGCGGCACTCGCCTTCATCGACCCGAACGACGTGAAGCCGCTGAAGGTCGTCGTCGACGGCGGCAACGGCATGGCCGGCCCGATGGTCGGCCCGCTGCTCGACCGGCTCGGCCTCGACCTCGTCACGACCTACTGGGTGCCGGACGGCGAGTTCCCCGACCACGAGCCGAACCCGCTGCTCGAGGAGAACCGCCGCTTCATCGTCGACAAGGTGCGCTCCGAGGGCGCGGACCTCGGGCATCGCCTGGGACGGCGACGCCGACCGCTGCTTCTTCATCGACGACACCGGCCGCTTCGTCGACGGTGACTTCCTCACCGCGCTGCTCGCCGAGTCGGTGCTCGAGAAGCAGCCGGGCGCGGACATCCTCTACGACGTCCGCGCTTCGCGTGCGGTGCCGGACATCGTCGGGCAGCTCGGCGGAAGAGCGCACGTCAACCGCGTCGGCCACGCCTTCTTCAAGCGCCGCATGCGCGACGAGGGCGGCGCCTTCGGCGGCGAGGTCTCCGGTCACTACTACTTCCGCGACTTCTACAACGCCGACTCGGGCACCATCCCCGCCCTGCTCATCCTCGAGCTGCTCTCCCACCGCGGCGCCAAGCTCTCCGAGCTGCTGGAGCCGCTGCGCTCGAAGTACTTCATCTCCGGCGAGATCAACTCCGAGGTCGCCGATCCGCAGGCCAAGATGGACGAGATCGAGCGCCGCTACGGCGACGGACGGGTCTCGAAGCTCGACGGCATCTCGATCGACTACGACGACTGGCACTTCAACGTGCGGCCGTCCAACACCGAGCCGCTGCTGCGGCTGAACCTCGAGAGCGTCGTCTCCGAGCAGGACATGAAGCGACGGCGCGACGAGGTGCTCGACATGATCCGGTCGTGATCCACTGCCTCCCGATACCCACGCCGTTCGCCGTGGGCCGGGTCAACTGCTACCTGATCGAGGACGACCCGCTGACGCTGGTCGACACCGGCCCGAACTCCGGCAAGGCGCTCGACGCGCTCGAGAAGGCGCTGGCCGAGCACGGGCGCCGGATCGAGGACCTCGAGCGGATCGTCATCACCCACCAGCACCTCGACCACCTGGGACTGGTCGGCATCCTCGCCGACCGCTCGCAGGCCGAGGTCTGCGCGCTCGACCTGCTCGCCCCCGTGCTCGAGGAGTTCGGCGCCCACGCCGAGCGCGACGACAAGCTGGCCGAGGCGCTGATGCTGCGCCACGGCATCCCGCGCGACGTGGTGACCGCGCTGCGCGCCGTCTCCAGATCCTTCCGAGGCTGGGGCGGCAGCGCGCACGTCGACCGCCCGCTCCGCGACGGCGAGACGCTCGAGTTCGCGGACCGCGCCTTCCAGGTCCAGCACCGCCCCGGCCACTCGCCCTCGGACACGCTCTTCTGGGACGAGCAGCGGGCCCAGCTGATCGGCGGCGACCACCTGATCAAGCACATCTCGTCGAACCCGCTGATCTCGCGGCCGCTCGGCGGGCGCTCCGGCGAGCCGGGCGGTGGCCGCCCGCGCGCGCTGATGATGTACATGGACTCGCTGCGCGAGACGCGCGAGCTGCCCGCCGAGGTCGTGCTGGCCGGGCACGGCGAGCCGGTGACCGACCACGCCGCGCTGATCGACGAGCGGTTCCTGGGTCACGAGCGGCGGGCCGCCAAGATCGCCGGCCTGATCGCCGAGCGGCCCCGCACCGCCTACGAGATCGCCCAGGAGCTGTGGGGCAACGTGGCCGTCACGCAGGCCTTCCTCACGCTGTCCGAGGTGCTCGGCCACGTCGACCTGCTGATCGATCGCGGCGAGGTCCGCGAGGTCGAGGTCGGCGGCGTGATCCGCTACGAATCGGGCTGATGCACGAAGTCGAGTTCGTCCTCGTCAGCCTCCTGGTGTCCGTGGCGGTCCTGGGCGCGGCCGCGCGCGCGGTGAACATCCCGTACCCGATCGTGCTCGTGATCGGCGGGCTGGTGCTGGGCTTCATCCCCGGGCTGCCGGACATCGAGCTCGCGCCGGAGCTCGTCCTCGTCATCTTCCTGCCGCCGCTGCTCTACTCGGCGGCCTTCTTCGCCAACCTCAACGACCTGCGGCGCAACCTGCGGCCGATCTCGCTGCAGGCGGTCGTGCTCGTACTGCTCACGATGTGCGCGGTCGCAGTGGCGATCAAGGCGCTGGTTCCGGACATGCCGTGGGCAGCCGCCTTCACGCTCGGCGCCATCGTCGCGCCGACCGACCCGGTCGCCGCCACGACGATCATGCGGCGGATGGCGGTGCCGCGAGGGCTCGTCACCGTCGTCGAGGGTGAGAGCCTGATCAACGACGGCACGGCGCTGGTCGCCTACGGGACCGCCGTCACCGTGGCGCTCGGCACCGCCACGTTCTCGTTCTGGGAGGCGAGCCTGGACTTCGTCGTCAGCGCCGTCGGCGGCGTCGCGATCGGCCTCGCCGCAGGCTGGGTGATCGTCCAGATCCGGCGGCGGATCGACGACATCCCGGTCGAGATCACGATCTCGCTGCTGAGCGGGTTCGCCGGCTACGTGCCGGCCGAGGCGCTCGGGGTCTCGGGCGTGCTCGCGGCCGTCACGACCGGCATCGTGCTCGGCTGGAAGGCGCCCTACATCTCGACCGCCTCGATGCGCCTCCAGGGCTACGCGGTGTGGGAGATCCTCACGTTCCTGCTCAACGCGCTGCTGTTCGTGTTGATCGGGCTGCAGCTGCCGCTCATCGTGGACGGGCTCTCCGGCCAGCCGGTAGGCGAGCTGCTGTGGTGGTGCGTCGTCGTCAGCCTCGTGGTCATCGTCACGCGGCTGATCTGGAGCCAGTCGGCCGTCTTCGTCATCCGGGCGCTCGACCGTCGCGAGTCGCAGCGCGAGCGCCGCTCGACCTGGCAGAGCCGGATGATCATCAGCTGGTGCGGCATGCGCGGATCGGTCTCGCTTGCCGCAGCGCTCGCCCTCGTGCCCAACTTCCCGCAGCGCAACCTGATCCTGCTGCTCACCTTCGCGGTCATCTTCACCACGCTCGTGCTGCAAGGGCTCACCCTGCCGGCGCTGATCCGGGCGCTGGGCGTGACGGACGACGGCGCCGACGCCGAGGAGGAACTGATCGGGCGCCGCGCCGCCGCGGCCGCCGCGCTCGGACGGCTCGACGAGCTGGCCGCCGAGGAGTGGACCTACGACGAGACCATCGAGCGCATGCGGAAGATGTACGAGTACCGCACCCGGCGGTTCGCGGCGCGGGCCGGCGAGACCGAGGAGGGCGACGGCATCGAGCACCGCTCGCGCAAGTATCAGAAGGCGGTGCGCGCCGTGCTCGACGCCCAGCGGGCCGAGCTCGTGCGGCTGCGCAACGCGGGCGAGATCTCCAACGAGGTCATGCACCGGCTCGAGCGCGAGCTGGACCTCGAAGACGAGCGGCTGGAGATCTGATTGCGAGCGGCGTGGGCTGTCGCCGCCGCCGGACTGCTGATCACCGCGGCCGCGATGGCGTTCGTGGTCGCCAACCGCGACCTCGACGGCCCGCCGGGCTTGACGCCGAGCCTGCCGGCCGACCTGCTGTGGGCGCTCGCGTTCTCGGCCTTCCTTCTCGTGGGCGGCCTGGTGGCCTCGCGCCGGCCGGGCAACCCCGTCGGCTGGCTGCTGCTGGTCGAGGGCGTCGTCTGGGAGCTCGGGCTGTTCTGCGCCGGCTACGTCGGCTACTCCATCGGGCACTCGCTTCCGGCGCCGGAGCTGTTCGCCTGGGTCCTTTCGTGGATCTGGGCCGCCGGGTTGGCGGGCGTGCCGCCGCTGCTCGCCCTGTTCCCCGACGGGCTCTGGCCGGGCCGCCGCTGGCGGCTGGTCGGCGTGGGGGCGCTGGCCGCGCTGGTCCTCCTGTTCGCGGGGTCGGCGTTCGTGCCCGGGCCGCTGGCCGACGTGCCCGGCCTCGAGAACCCGGTCGGCGTCGACGGGCTGGAGCCGCTGGCCGCCGTCGGCGGCGTGCTGCTGACCGTGTCGCTCGTGGCGTCGCTCGCCGCGTTCGCGTTCCGGCTGCGGCTCGCCTCGCCGCTCGAGCGGCGGCAGCTGAAGTGGGTCGCCGTCGCGGTGGCGACGATCGCCGCCGGGCTGCTGGCCGCTGCCCTGCTCGACGTGCTGGGCGTGCCGGAGTCGGTGACGAGCTACTTCAACACGCTGCCGCTCGCCGCGCTCCCGATCGGGATCGGCGTCGCGATGCTGCGCCACAACCTGTATGACATCGACCGGGCGCTCCGGGCGGCATTGTCGGTGTGCGGTGGTCTGGCGGCGGCCGCCGCGGTCGGAGCCGTCGCCGGCAGCGTGCCCGCCGCCCTCGCGGGCGGGGTCGTCGCGCTCGTCCTCCAGCGGCTTCACCCCCGGGCCGGGAAGGCGCCGCGGCCGGCGGTCGCCGTGCGGACGCTCGGCGGCTTCGTCGTGCTGCGTCACGGCGAGCCGCTGGAGACCTCGGCGTGGCAGTCGCGCAAGGCGCGCACGCTGTTCAAGATCCTCATCGCCCGGCGCGGGCGGCCCGTGACGCGCGAGGCGCTGATGGAGCTGCTGTGGCCGGGCGATGATCCGGCCAAGCTCTCCAACCGCCTGTCCGTCGCGCTCGCCACGCTGCGCAGCGTCCTCGGCCCGGAGGTGCTCGTGCAGGCCGAGTCCGGCGCCGTGGCAGTCGACCTCTCGGTGGTCGACGTCGACGTCGAGCGCTTCCTCGCTGCGCCCGCCGAGCTCTCCCTCTACCGGGGCGACTTCCTCGAGGAGGACCTGTACGAGGACTGGGCGGCCGACCTGCGCGAGGAGGCGCGCGCGGCGTACGCCGGCGCCGTCCGCACGCTCGCGGCGGCGGCGACCGGCGACGAGGCGGTGCGCCTGCACCTGCGCCTGCTGGAGCTCGACCGCTGGGACGCCGAGGCGCACCTGGCGCTGATCGCCCAGCTCGAGGCCGACGGCCGGCACGGCGAGGCGCAGAGGCGCAGGCGCGTCTACGAGGCCGCCATGGAGGAGATCGGCGCCCGACCTTAAGACCACTCGAACGGCTCTGGGGCACGGTTCGCCGATGTTCAGAGCTCTCCTCATCACCCTCACCCTCGGCCTCGTGGCCGCCCCCTCCGCGCTCGCCGCGCCGCTCGACTGGAGCGACTGCGACGACGGGCTCGAATGCGCGACCGCGCAAGCGTTCCGCTCGACTACGACAAGCCGTCGGGCAAGCAGATCTCGCTGGCCGTGATCCGCCGCCCGGCGGACGACCCGAAGCGCCGGATCGGATCGCTGTTCATCAACAACGGCGGCCCCGGCAACTCCGCCGTCGACTTCGTGCGCCGCGACGCCGAGGCGATCTACTCGCCCGAGGTGCTCGCGCGCTTCGACGTGGTCGGCATGGATCCACGCGGCGTCGGCGGTAGCACTCCGGTGCGCTGCTTCGCCGACGCGGACGAGCAGGGCGGCTTCCTCGGCGCCCTGCCCGCGTTCCCGGTCGGCCTCGAGGAGGAGCGCGCGTTCGGCGGCGCGCAGGCCGAGCTCGGCCAGCGCTGCCTGGCCCGCAACGGCGAGCTGCTCGACCATCTGTCGTCGGCCAACGTGGCGCGCGACCTCGACCGGCTGCGGCAGGCTCTCGGCGAGTCCAAGCTCACGTTCGTCGGCCACTCGTACGGGACCGTCGTGGGCGCCACCTACGCGAACCTCTTCCCGAGCCGCGTGCGGGCGATCGTGCTCGACTCGATGCTCGATCCCGCCGCCTACACGCGCGGCATCGGCCCGATGTCGCTGCGTGTCGGCAGCCAGCGCAGCACCTCCGACACGCTGCGCTTCTTCCTCGAGAGCTGCGACGCAGCCGGCGAGCGGTGCGCCTTCTCGGACGGCGACCCGGTCGCTGAGTTCGACCGGCTGATGGACCTGATGCGCGAGGGTCCGGTCCTCGGCTTCACCTACGCGCAGGCGGTCGACGCCGTGCGACGCACGCTGTCGTTCCCGCCCGCGTGGCCGAGCCTGGCGCAGGATCTCGCCGCGGTGCGCGACGGCGCGCCGGCCGCCCGGCTCGCGGCGCTCGCGGACGATGAGTACGACAACAGCCAGGAGGCGCTGACGTCGATCGTCTGCTCGGAGACCGACAACCCGCGCGACCCGCGCATGTGGCCGCTCGCCGCGCGGATCGCCGACGCGTTCACGCCGTACTTCGGCTCGCCGTGGGCGTACATCTCGCAGGCGTGCGCGACCTGGCCGGGCTTCGACCGCGACCGCTACACCGGTCCGTTCGATCGCAAGACCTCGGCTCCGCTCCTGCTGGTGAACGCTCGCTACGACGCGTTCTCGTCGCTGCAGCGGGCGCGCAAGGTCGCCGAGTCGATGCCGGGAGCGCGGCTGCTGACCGTCGACGGTCCCGGGCATACGCTCGAAGGCACCGACAGCGCCTGCGCCGACGCGCGCGGTGGAGCGCTACCTGGTCGCCGGCAAGCTGCCGGCCAAGGGCGCGGTGTGCGCGCAGGACAGCACGCCGTTCTAGATCGCGGGGCGCGGGGTAGGACCGACGAATAGTTGTGCGCCCGGCCTAATGGCCGGGCGCGAGCTCGAACGGGAGGAGAGCTCGATGCTGCGTTTCGCCGTACTCGTCCTCGCCGTCTTCGCGGTCGGTGCGACACCGGCCGCGGCCGAGGACGGCTCCGACCTGTGGCTCCGCTACGAGAAGGCCGGCGACAGGCAATACCGGCGGGCCGTCACCGCCGTGGTGGTGGACAACGTCCACGCCAACGACGTCCACCGCCACACGCCCGGCCTGCGGATGGAGCCGGGATCGAGCGAGCGGCTCGTCGAGAGCTCGCTCGAGGCGGCGCGCGACGAGCTGGTCAGGGGCCTGAGCGGGCTGCTCGGCCGGCGCGTACCGGTGGCGACCGGCACGCCGCGGGGCGCCGTGGTGGTGGGCACGCGCGAGAGCTCCGCGACCGTGCGCCGCCACGTCTCCAGGCGCGACCTCGCCTCGGTGGGCGACGAGGGCTACGTCATCCGCTCGGTGTCCGGCTTCACCGTCATCGCCGGCAACACCGAGCTCGGCGCCCTCTACGGGAGCTTCGCCTTCCTGCGCCGCATGCAGACCGAGCGGAGGATCACGCGCCTCGACCTCGCCGACGAGCCGCGGGTCGAGAACCGCCACCTCAACAACTGGGAGACGACGCGCCTGTACGCGGGCAACGACGCGACCGGCACGGGCGGGCTGAACGGCGAGAACGGGTCGATCTTCAACTTCGCGGCGACCGGGCCGTCCGCCGGGCGCAACCTGCCGGTGATCCTCGACCGCTACATCGTGGTCGCGCGCGCGCTCGCCTCACTGGGCATCAACGGCTTCGAGATCAACCTCGTCAACGCCGACAACGCCTACCTGACGCCGGCCCGCATCGCCCAGGCGGCGGCGCTGGCCGACGCGCTCCGTCCCTACGGCATCAGGATCTCGCTCGCCATCAACTACACGGCGCCCACCGACCCGCGGTTCGCGCCGGACACGCTCACCAACGAGCAGCTCGATCCGTACAGCGACGCGTTCCGCGGCTGGTGGAACCGCAAGGCCCGCGAGCTGCAGGCCTCGATCCCGGACTTCATGGGCTTCACCGTGAAGGCCAACTCCGAGGGCCAGCCCGGACCCCAGGACTTCGGCTATGACCACGGGGACGGCGCCAACGGCATCGCCGCGGCGGTCGCGCCGCTGGGGATGAAGGTCTACTGGCGCACGTTCGTCTACAACGCCGAGGTCGACCCCGACCGGCTCAAGCGGGCGTACCTCGAGTTCGGGCCCATCGACGACGAGGACCGCTTCCTCGACAACGTGTTCCTGCAGACCAAGAACGGGCCGCTGGACTTCCAGGCGCGCGAGCCCATCCACCCGATGTTCGGCCGGATGGAGAACACGAACCAGGCGCTCGAGCTGCAGGTCACGCAGGAGTACACGGGCCAGAGCACGATGCTCGCCTACCTGGGGCCGATGTGGGAGGAGGTGCTCAAGACCGACACCGGTGGCGCGGGCCGCGTGGGAGCGATCGTCGACGGAACCGCGCAGAACCACGAGGACACGGCGATCGTCGGCGTGGCCAATCTCGGCAACGCCGACAACCTGACCGGCCACCACTTCTCGCAGGCGAACCTGTTCGCGTTCGGCCGCCAGGCATGGGACTGGAAGCTCGACTCCGACGACATCGCCGAGGACTGGGTCCGGATGACGTGGACCGGCGACGAGCGCGCGGTCCGCACGATCGTGGAGATGATGATGGGCTCGTGGGAGGCGCTGGTGAGCTACCAGACGCCGCTCGGCATCGGGCACCAGTTCCGGTCCAGCGACCACTACGGGCCCAAGCCGGACGAGTTCTTCATCAAGGACGACTGGAGCCCCGTCTACTACAACCAGGCCGACAGCGAGGGGCTCGGCTACGACCGCTCGCCCACGGGGAGCGACTTCACGGCGCAGTACTTCCCGGCGCTCGAGCGTCGCTACGGGGACATCGAGACGGTGCCGGAGAACCTGATGATGTGGTTCCACCACGTGCCGTGGGACCACCGCATGGACAACGGGCGGCTCTTCTGGGACGAGCTGGTCCTGCGCTACCAGACGGGCGTCCAGTACGTGACCTGGATGCGGGAGACCTGGGACCGGCTCGAGCCGTACATCGACGCCCGCCGCTTCGCCGAGGTGCGGGCGAAGCTCGCGAAGCACGAGGCCGACGCGGCCGACTGGCGGGACACGAGCGTCGGCTACTGGCAGACGTTCAGCGGCCGGCCGATCCCGGCCGACGGCCCGCTCGCCGTCGAGATCACGGTCGGCGGCAAGCGATTCGGTGGGTTCGACGCGTCAGCCGCGTCGTACACGATCCCCGCTGCCGGGCCGATCACGAAGGTGCGCACCGCCCGGGGCGCGCGGTATCGCATCCTCGAGCAGGCTCCCGGCAGGGCCGTCGTCCAGGTCCGCGGCCAGAGCTTCTTCGGCCCGATCGTGAAGAACTACGTGTTCGAGATGTCGTCCAGGTGAGCCACGTTCGCCCGGTCGTCGTCGTCGGGCGACGGCCGGGCGCTGAACCAGGCGTCGAGGATCTCGCCGAGCACCGCCTCCGAGGTGGTCCGGAGCGAGAGGGCGAGGACGTTGGCGTCGTTCCACCTGCGGGCGCCCGCGGCGGTCTCGGCGTCGCCGCACAGCGCGGCGCGGACGCCGGCGACCTTGTTGGCGGCGATCGAGGCGCCGGTGCCGGTCCAGCAGGCGACGACCGCCTGGTCGGCGCGGCCCTCGGCGACGTCGCGGGCGGCGGCCTCCGAGGCCCACGCCCAGTCGTCGCGCTCGTCGGAGTTGAGCGCGCCGTGCAGCAGCGGCTCGTGCCCGCGGGCGCGCAGCTGCTCGACGAGCGGGCGGGCGACGCCGGTGTCCTCGTCGGCGGCGACGGCGATCCTCATCGCGGCCTACCGTACCCGCCGCCGCCCGGGGTCGAGATGGTCACCGTGTCGCCCGGCTCGAGCCGGGCGCGGGCCTTCGGGCCGAGCTTGCGGCCGTTGAGCCGGTTGGAGCCGGGCTTCCCCGGCTTGCCGCCGTTCGCGCCGCGCGCCGGGTGCCGGCGGCGGTCGGAGAGGATCGACATCTCGCACGGCTCGAGCACGGTCATCTCGCGGATGACGCCGTCGCCGCCCGGGTGGCGGCCGTCGCCGCCGCTGCCGGCGCGCAGGGCGTAGCGCTCGACGCGCAGCGGATACGCCGTCTCGAGCGCCTCGACCGGCGTGTTGAGCGTGTTCGACATCGCCACGTGGACGGCGGACGGGCCCGGCCCCTCGTTCGAGCCGCCCTGGCCGCCGCCGATCGTCTCGTAGTAGGTGAAGCGCGGCGAGCCGAACGTGAGGTTGTTCATCGTGCCCTGGCCCTGGGCGGGGGCGTCGACGGCCTTGCCGAACGCGCGCATCAGGCAGTCGGTGATGCGGCTGGAGGTCTCGACGTTGCCGGCCACCACGGCGGCGGGCCGGCGAGCGTTGACCAGCGAGCCCTCGGGCGCGGTGACGGCGATCGGCGCGTAGGCGCCGCCCGAGGCGGGCGCGTCCGGATCCGCGAGCACGCGTAGGACGAAGCAGCACGCCGAGGTGGTGACGGCCAGCGGGCAGTTGAGGTTGCCGCCGTGCTGGGGGTCGGTGCCCTCGAAGTCGACTTGCACCTCCTCCCCGTCGATGTCGACCGTCGCGCGGATCGTGAGGTCGCCCTCGAGCGCCTCGACGGTCTCGGTGGCCGTGTAGCGCCCGTCCGGCATCTCGGCGATCGCGGCGCGGGTGCGCCGCTCGGCGTAGTCCCAGACCTCGGCGCACGCGGTCCGCCACCAGTCCGCGCCGCGGCGTCCGACCAGCTCGGCGGTCCGCCGCTCGGCGAGGCGGTGGACGGCGAGCTGGGCGCGCAGGTCGCCGCGCCGCTCGTCGCCCGAGCGCGAGTTGGCGGCGATCAGGTCGATCAGGTCGTCGTCGAGCCGCGACGGCGGCAGGATCAGCCCTTCCTGGTGCAGCTCGGTCGAGTCGGCGGGCATCGAGGCGGCGGCCATCCCGCCGACGTCGGCGTGGTGCGCGCGCGAGGCGGCCCAGCCCAGCAGCTCGCCCTCGACGTGGATCGGCGAGACGAGCGTGATGTCGGGCAGGTGCGAGCCGCCCAGGAACGGATCGTTGAGCACCCAGACCTCGCCCGGCTCGACGTCCTTCTCGCGCACGGCCGCGACCGAGGCGGGCAGCGCGCCGAGGTGGACGGGGATGTGCTCGGCCTGGATCACGAGCCGGCCGTCCGGGTCGAACAGCGCGGTCGAGCAGTCGCGGCGCTCCTTGATGTTGGGCGACAGCGCGCTGTGGATCAGCGCCGTGCCCATCTCCTCGGCGATCCCGCGCAGCGAGCCGACCGCGACCTGGAGCTCGGCGGCGTTCACGTGGCCTCCAGGGTCAGGATGCCGTGCTCGTCGGCCTCGCCGGACCAGCCGGGCGGGACAGGCACGTGGTCTCCGGGAACTCGACGATCGCCGGGCCGTCGATCGTGGTGCCGGGCGGCAGGCCGTCGCCGGTCAGCACCTCGGCCTCGACCTCCTCGCCGTCCCAGCGGATCGTGCGGCGGCTGCGCTCGGCGTCGCCGGTGGCCTTCAGCGTGACCTCGGCGCCGGGCGCGACGGCGGCGGCGCGCAGGGTGACGAGCTCGACGGCGCGGTCGCGGTCGGCGTGGCCGTAGCGGCGCTCGTGCTCGGCGTGGAACGCCTCCTCCAGCTCGCCCGGGTCGTCGAACGGGATCAGCAGCTCGAACGACTGCCCGGCGTAGCGCAGGTCGGCCGCCCCGCGGATCTCCTCGCCTTCGCCGGCGAGCTCGGAGACGAGCTCGTCGAGGTCCGCCGCCTCGGCGAGCGGCTGCAGCAGGCTGCGCGAGGCGTCGCGGCGGCGCTCGGCCGCGGCCAGGCCGACCGCGGAGAGCACGCCGCTGGCCGGCAGGCACAGCACGCGCGTGGCGCCCAGCTGCGTCGCCAGCTCGCACGCGTGCAGCGGGCCGGCGCCACCGAAGGCCAGCAGCGAGGCGCCGGCGGGGTCGTGCCCGCGCTCGACCGAGACCACGCGCAGCGCCTGCACCATCGCGTTGACCGCCACCGCGACCACGCCCTCGGCGGCCTCCTCGGCGCTGCCGATGCCGAGCGACTCGAGCGCCGCCCGCGCGGCGTCGACGTCGAGCTCGAGGTCGGCGGCGATCGGCGACTCGGCGGGCAGGCGGCCGAGGATCAGGTTGGCGTCGGTCACCGTGGGCTGCTCGCCCCCGCGGCCGTAGCAGGCCGGGCCGGGGTCGGCGCCCGCGCTCTGGGGGCCGACGCGCAGCGCGCCGCCGCTGTCGACCCACCCGATCGATCCGCCGCCCGCGCTGACCGTGTGGATGTCGACCATCGGCAGGCGGACGGGCAGCCCGGCGACCTCGCGCTGGACGGTCAGCTCGGACTCCGTGCCGCCCTCGGCGAGGAAGAACGTGTCGCAGCTCGTGCCGCCCATGTCGAAGCCGAGCGCGGGCGGCTCGGCGACGATCCGCGCCGCCACCGCGCCCCCGGCGGGGCCGGAGAGCAGCATCGCCGCCGGGTGCTCGGCCGCCTGCTCCAGCGTGGCCACCCCGCCCGAGGAGAGCATCACGTGCGGCTCGGGCAGGCCGGCCTCCTCCGTGGCCTTGCGGAGCCGGCTCAGGTAGCGGCCGGTCGGCGGCCCGAGCGCCGCGTCGACCGTGGCGGTCGTCGCGCGCTCGAACTCCCGCACCTCGGCGGCCACCTCGTGCGATGCGACCACGAACGCGTCCGGCAGCGCGTCCCGCAGCAGCTCCGCCACGCGCGCCTCGTGCGCCGGATCGCGGAAGGCGAACAGGAGGCAGACCGCAACGGCTTCCACGCGTGCGCGCGCGAGCCGCCTGGCCGCCCGCTCCACGCTCGCCTCGTCGAGCTCGCGGATCACGCCGTCGGGCCCCATCCGCTCGTCGACCTCCACGCAGTGCCGCCGCTCCACCACGGGCGGCGTCGGCGCCTCGTGCAGGCGGTAGAGGCTGGGCCGCGCCTGGCGGCCGAGGAAGAGCAGGTCGCGGAAGCCCTTGGTGGTCACGAGCGCCGTGCGCGCGAGGCGGCGCTCGAGCAGCGCGTTGGTGGCCACCGTCGAGCCGTGGACGAAGTGCGTGACGTCGCCCGGCTCGACGCCGGCTCGCTCGAGCACCTCGCGCGCGGCCGCCACCACGCCCTCCTCCTGGCCCGCCGTGCTCAGCACCTTGGCGGTGACCAGGCGGTCGGCCGAGACGAGCACCGCGTCGGTGAACGTCCCGCCCACGTCGATGCCCAAGCGCACTCATATGGCGGCCGCCGCCTCTTCGCCGAGCCGCACCGCGTAGTTGGTGCCGCGGTCCTCGGGATAGACCTGCGTGGTGTTGGCCAGCACGAGCCCCGGCACGGATGTCTGCAGCGGTGGGATGCGCTCGTGATACCCGACGGTGACGATCGGCTGCGCGGCCGGCTCGCGGTGCAGCCAGCGGTTGAGCACCCACGAGCGGCTCGAAGGCCGGGTTCACCTTGCGCAGGCCGGGCAGGTAGCGCTCGAGCAGCTCGTCGGCGTCGAGGCCGAGCAGCTCGTGGCCGTGCTCGAGGTAGTTGGCCACGTAGAGGAAGCGGCGGCCGTCGTAGCGCTCGGGCTCGACGAAGTTCGTGTGCTCGATCAGCCCGACGAACGGCAGGTCGCGATCGGCCACGTTGGTCCAGTAGAAGTCGCTGAACGGCCGGTCGAGCTCGAGCAGCAGGCAGAGCGCGGCGAAGTACTCGATCGGCGGCTCGGGGAGGCCGGTGAGCTGCGCGAAGATGTCGTTCGGGACGGTGGCGATCACCCGGTCGTAGCGCTCCGCGCCGGCCGGCTCGAAGCCGCGCGGGTCGTGGCCCGCGCGGAAGGAGCCGGGAGCGCCGTAGGCGACCTCGAGGTCCGGTGAGATGCGCGTCGCCGGGCGGTCGATCAGCACGCGCCCGCCATTGGCCTCGATGCGCGAGCGGAGCGTCTCGAGCAGCGGCTCCCACGAGCCGGCCGGGTAGCCGAGCTTCTCCTCGCGCGAGTCCTCGCCGCGGCGCAGGCGCAGCTTGTTCCAGATCCAGACCATGGCGATCTCGTCGGCGCGGGCGCCGAACTTGCCCCGCAGCATCGGGCCCCAGACCTCGCGGTAGGCGGCCTTCCCCATCCACTTCTCGATCCACGACCGGGCGGTGACCCGCTCGAACGGCGCCCGGTCGTTGGCCAGGCGCTGCAGCGCGACGACGGCGGCGCCCATCCGCACGCGCGAGAGCGCGGGGAGCGGCTTGAAGCGAAGCAGGTCGCCCGGCGTCGTGAACGGCCACTGGCGCCCGTGCGCGAACATCGCCACGCTCGACGGGCGCCACTCCAGCTCCAGGCCCAGCTCGTCGTAGAGCGCGGCGATGTGGCGGTCGGTCGTGAACAGGTGGTGGTAGTAGCGCTCGAGCAGATGGCCGCCGCCGACGTCGATCGTCGCCGCCATCCCGCCCAGCCCCGGCCAGCGCTCGTAGACGTCGACCTCGTGCCCCGCCGCGGTCAGCCGGTGGGCGGCCACCAGCCCGGCCACGCCCGCCCCGATGACGGCAACTCTCACTTCTCGAGGTTCGCCTTGTCGCGCACCACGTACAGCGGCCGGTGCTTGACCTCGTCGTAGATCCGCCCGAGGTACTCGCCGATGATGCCGACGCAGATGAGCTGGATCCCGCCGAGCAGCAGCACGACCACGATGACCGACGGGACGCCGCGCTCGTAGATGTTCGTGTAGCGGGCGATGATGGTCAGCGGGATCGCCAGGAACGCGACCGCCGAGAACGCGAAGCCGAGCAGCGTCGCGAACTGCAGCGGGCGGTGGCTGAAGCTGGTGATCGCGTCGAAGCTGAAGCGGATCATGCGCCGCAGCGTGTACTTGGTCTGCCCGGCGCTGCGCGCCTCGCGCTCGAAGGTGACGGCGGTCTGCGTGAAGCCGACCCAGACGCTCATCCCGCGCAGGAAGCGGTTGCGCTCGGGCATGGCGAGCATGGCGTCGAGCGGCCGGCGGTCCATCAGCCGGAAGTCGCCCGCATCCGGCGGCAGGTCGATGTCGGCCACCCAGCGGAAGAAGCGGTAGAACCAGCTCGCCGTGCGGCGCTTGAACGCCGTCTCCCCCTCGCGGCGGCTGCGCACGGCGTAGACGACGTCCGCCCCGCCGCGCCAGCGGTCCAGCATCTCCGGGATCACCTCGGGCGGGTCCTGGAGGTCGCCGTCCATCATCACCACGACGTCGCCGCTGGTGTGCTCGAGCGCGGCGGTGAGGGCCGCCTGGTGGCCGAAGTTGCGCGCCAGCGTGACCACCTTGACCCGCTCGTCCTCCTCGGCCAGCCGCGCGAGCACGGCCCCGGTGCCGTCGCGGCTGCCGTCGTCGGCGATCACGAGCTCGAACGGAACGTCCCCCATGGCCGCCACCACGCGCGCGTGGAACGCCGTGGCGGTGTCCTCCTCGTCGTGCATCGGTGCGGCGACGGAGACCAGTTGCGGCTCGCGCATCGTCGTAATGTTCCCGGACATCGTGGACGACCGCGCTCTCGAGCAGGAGCTGTACGACGTCGGCAAGCGGCTGGCCGCCGCGATGCCGGTCACGCGCAACCCGCTGAAGGCGTTCGACGAGAAGGCGATGGACCTCGCCTCGCAGGACGCTGAGCTCAAGGCGGCCCTGTTCCGCTTCGTCGACGTGGTGCCCGCCTGCCGCAACCTCGACGACCTCGCGCGGCACCTGACCGGCTTCCTCGGCGAGGTCGAGACGCCGCCTCCGACGATCGGGGTCGCGATGAAGATGGGCGGCTCGAAGGCGGGCCGCACGGCGCTCGGCGCCGCGGCCGCGGCCGGCGTCAAGCACATGGCCCACCGCTTCATCGTCGGCGAGGATCCGAAGGCGGCCCTCGGCGTGCTGCGCGAGCTGTGGAAGGACGGCGTGGCTATCCTCGGTCGACCTGCTCGGCGAGGCGACGGTCACCCAGGCCGAGGCACAGCGCTACGCCGACCGCTGCGCGGGCGCGCTCGACACGCTGGTGGCGGCCGCCGCCCGCTGGCCGGACCGGCCGCAGCTCGAGCGCGACAGCGCCGGGCCGCTCCCGCGCGCGAACCTCTCGGTGAAGGTGTCGGCCCTGACGCCGCTGCTGCGGCCCGACGCCCCGCGCCGCGGCAAGGAGGACGCCGCTGACCGGCTGCGACCGCTCCTGCGCCGCGCGAACGAGCTCGGCGCCCACCTGCACATCGACATGGAGTCGATGGACTCGCGCGACGCCGTGCTCGAGCTGATCCTCGAGCTGCTGAGCGAGGACGAGTTCCGGAGCGGGCCGTCGGCGGGCATGGTCCTGCAGGCCTACCTGCGCGACTCGCCCGCGGCGCTGGACACCATCCTCGAGTGGCTCGGCCGCGTCGAGCGCGCCCACCCGCTGACCATCCGGCTCGTCAAGGGCGCCTACTGGGACCACGAGATCGTGCAGGCGAGCCAGCACGGCTGGCAGGTGCCGGTGTTCGACGTCAAGGCCGACTGCGACCTCAACTTCGAGGCTCTGACCCGCCGCCTGCTCGACGCGCGGCCGGCCGTGCGCGTGGCGATCGCCTCCCACAACCTGCGCTCGGTCAGCCACGCGATCGCCTACAACCGGCTGTCCGGCGGCGACGACGCCGACCTCGAGATGCAGGTCCTGCGCGGCCTCGGCGACCCGCTGCAGACCGCGATCGCCCGTCAGGGCCTGCGCGTCCGCACCTACTGCCCGGTCGGCGACCTCGTGGCCGGCATGGCCTACCTCGTGCGGCGCCTGCTGGAGAACACCTCGAACGAGAGCTTCCTGGCCGAGCAGGCCAAGGGCACCGCGCTCGACGAGCTGCTGGCCAAGCCGCGGGCGTCGGCCGCTGCATGAAGCCGTTCGCCAACGAGCCGATCCTCGAGCTGCGGCGTGCCTCGGTGCGCGCCGGCCTCGCCGACGCCTTGAAGGCCCACGACGCCAAGGGCCCGCTGAAGGTCCCGGTGTGGATCGGCGACCACAGGCGCGAAGGCTGGGACATCACGTCCACCGATCCCGGCAACCCCGACCGCGTGGTGGCCGAGGCGGCCGCCGCCCGGCCCGGCGAGGTCGACGAGGCGCTCTCGATCGCGCGCCGCTGGGACGCGCCCGCCGAGGAGCGCGCGGCCACGCTGCTCCGGGCCGCGCAGTGGCTGCGCGAGCGGCGGCTCGAGATCGCGGCGCTCGCCGTGCGCGAGTGCGCGAAGCCGTGGCCGGAGTCCGACGGCGACGTCTGCGAGGCGATCGACTTCCTCGAGTACTACGCGCGCGGGGCGCTGGACCTGGCGCAGGGCGCGCCGCTGCTCCAGCCGCCCGGCGAGCGCAACGAGCTGCGCTGGGACGCGCGCGGGATCGTCGCCGTCATCTCGCCCTGGAACTTCCCCGTGGCGATCGCGCTCGGCATGACCGCGGCCGGGCTGGCGACCGGCAATGCCGTGATCCTCAAGCCGGCCGAGCAGTCGCCGGGCTGCGCGCTGGTCATCACGCAGGCGCTGCGCGAGGCCGGCGTACCGCCGAGCGCACTCGCCCTGCTGCCCGGCGAGGGCGACGTCGGCGCCGCGCTCGTGCGCGACCCGCGCGTGCACACGATCGCCTTCACGGGCTCCAACAAGGTCGGGCTCGACATCGTGCGCGCCGCGGCCGAGACGCCGCCGGGCCAGAAGCACCTCAAGCGCGTGATCGCCGAGATGGGCGGCAAGAACTGCGTGATCGTCGACTCCGACGCCGACCTCGACGAGGTCGTCCCCGCGCTCATCAAGTCGGCGTTCCTGTACGCCGGCCAGAAGTGCTCGGCCGCCGCCCGCGTGCTCTGCCACGAGGCGATCCACGACGCGCTGGTGGAGCGTCTGGCGGGCGCGGTCGAGGTGCTCGAGGTCGGCCAGGCCGACGACCTGGAGATCGACGTGCCGCCCGTGATCGAGCAGGAGGCGCAGGAGCGCGTCGCGCGCTACACGGCCGAGGCCGAGCGCGGCGGCCGGATCGCCGCGCGAGCGCGCGAGGTCCCGGCGAAGGGCTGGTTCGCGCAGCCGGCGCTCGCCGCCGACCTGCCGCCCGACTCGCCGGTCCTCACCGAGGAGATCTTCGGCCCGCTGCTGGCCGTCGAGCGCGTCCGCGACGTCGACGACGCGTGCGACCGCGTCGACGCCTCCCCCTTCGCCCTCACCGGCGGCCTCTTCGCGCGCAACCCGGACACCGTCGACCACGTGATCGAGCGCTCGCCGGTCGGCAACCTCTACGTCAACCGCGCCATCACCGGCGCGATGGTCGCCCGCCAGCCGTTCGGCGGCAACCGCCTCTCGGGCACCGGCACCAAGGCCGGCGGCCCCGGCTACCTGCTGCAGTTCGTCGAGCCCCGCGTGGTGACCGAGAACACCATGCGCCACGGCCTCGTGGTCTGACGCCGTGCGCTGGGCGGTCCTCGCCTGCGTCCTCGTCGCGACCCGGGACCGACGAGATGTTCCACATGAAGGTCCACGAGCTCGTGATCCCGATCGACGACAGCGGTCGCGCCGGCCCGGCCCGCGTCCGCCGGCCGGGCTGACTCGGACCAGTTGCCGCACCGCCCACGCTTCTCCGGATACGGTCCGGTCACATGCCCCTGCAGTGGGTCCTGTTCAACCTGACCGGGACGCTCGTCGACCCCACCGTGATCGCCCAGCCGCTGGGCGACTCCGGTGCCGACGAGGAGCTCGTCCTGTCCGCGCTCGACGATGCTGTCGCGATGGCGATGATGGACGCGCTCACCGGCGCGCTGACGCCGCTCGACGAGCTGGTCGAGGCGGCCATGCGGCGCCGGCTGCGGCTCGCAGGCGCCGACGAGTCGGGCGCGGCCGCGGCGCGCGAGCTGATGGGCACGATGCCGGCCTATCTCGAGGTGCCCGGAGCGCTGGAGACGCTCCGCGCCCGCGGCCTGCACCTCGGCGTGCTCGCGCAGAGCTCGGCCGACGCGACCGACGCCGTGCTGCGCTTCGCCGGCCTGCGCGATCGCTTCGAGCTCGTGCTCAGCGCCCAGGAGTCCGGGGCCTACAAGCCCGACCTGCGTCCCTATCGGATGGCGATGGAGCGCATCGGCGCCGACGGCGGCGAGGTCGTGTTCGTCTCCACGCACTGGTGGGACGTCGCCGGCGCCAAGCGCGCGGGCATGAAGACCGGATGGGTCGCCCGCCGGGAGCGCTCGCTGCTCGACACCGTGCCGCCGCCCGACTTCACGGGCCGGGATCTCGCCGAGACCGCGGACGCCATCGTCACAAAGCTGGCAGCCTGACGCCTTCCGACGCCTGTTAGGCAAAAGCGCCGGGTATTGTGCTGACTCTGCGACAAACCCTGACGGGAGGAGCGGTAATGGAGCAGAACGTCAGTCGCCGTGGGTTCATCGGGGCGGCGATCGGGACAGGGGCGGCAGCGGCGATGACGCCGACGGTGGCCTTGGCGCAGGGCGGCGGCGGCGGGGGCGGCAGCAACCGCGTCCCGCGCAATCGGCGAGGCATCCAGCTGTACACGCTGCGCCGCCTGACACCGAACCAGGCCGGCGCTCGGAACGTCCTGCGCGCGCTGGGCCGCATGGGCTACACCGAGGTCGAGAAGTTCCAGACGTACGGCTGGACCGTCGAGGAGTTCAGCCGCGAGCTGGACCGCGCCGGTCTGCGGTGCATCTCGGGCCACGACGGGCCGGGCTTCCCCGGGGCCGTCGACTGGGACGCCTACCGCGATTCGCTCGAGTACGCCGCCGAGCTCGGACAGGAGTTCACCGGTCTCGCATGGTGGCCCGGGCCGTACAACCAAGAGGCCATGTGGCACCAGCTGGCCGACCACCTGGAGGCAGCGGGCGAGATCGCTCGCAAGGAGTTCGGCCTTCAGTTCTTCTACCACAACCACGATTTCGAGTTCACGAACCGGTTCAGCGGCCGGCCCGGCCTACGACATCCTGCTGAACGAGACGACCCGCCGGAACGTCAAGTTCCAGCTCGACCTGTTCTGGATCACCGAGGGCGGCGGCAACGGCGTCCAGTACCTGAGCGCCGACCCGGGCCGCTACGTCTCGTACCACGTCAAGGACCACGTCTGGGGCGACCGCAAGGCGGCCGACGGCTCGGACCTGCCGGACTGGGAGGACGTCGGTCCCGGCATGCTGGACTTCCCGGACCTGTTCGACGCCGGCGACGGCCGCAACGCCCAGCACGACAAGCACTACTTCATCGAGCACGACGACCCGCAGCTCTCGCACCCGGGCGACCCGGAGGCGGAGCTCACGACCGCGAAGGTCGGGATCAAGTACCTCGAAGGGCGTGCGCTGGTAAGGAAGAGCTCGTGTAGCCGGGTCTCGCCGGCCAGCTCCGGATGGAAGGAGACGGCGAGGACATTTCCCTGGCGCACGGCCACCGGATGACCGTCGACTGCGGCGAGGACCTCAACGTCCTCGCCGCAGACGTCGACCCACGGCGCGCGGATGAAGACCGCGCGCACGGGCTTGCCCTCGATCTGCAGGTTGGCCTCGAAGGAGCGGATCTGGCGGCCGAAGGCGTTGCGCCGGCACTCGATGTCGAGCACGCCGAGGTGGTTGCGGTCGAGCATGATCATGCCGGCGCAGGTGCCGAACACGGGCGCGCCGGACCGGGCGAACTCGCGTAGCGGCTCGGCCAGCCCCTCGCGCTCGATGCCGAGCGTCATGGTGGTCGACTCGCCGCCGGGGATGATCAGCCCGTCGAGCCCTTCCAGGTCGGCCGGCACGCGCACCTCGCGCACGCCGGCGCCGAGATCGCGCAGCATCCTGCCGTGCGCCTCGAAGTCGCCCTGGAGCGCCAGGACCCCGACGAGCACTACCAGCCTCGGTTGGCGAGCAGCTGACCTTCCTCGAGCTTGCGCGTCTCGAGTGAGGTCATCGCCATGCCCAGCCCCTCGGAGGCGCGGGCGACCCGGACCGGGTCGGCGAAGTGGGTGGTCGCCTCGACGATGGCGGCGGCACGGATGGCCGGGTCCTCGGACTTGAAGATGCCCGAGCCGACGAAGTTGCCCTCGGCGCCGAGCTGCATCATCAGCGCGGCGTCGGCCGGCGTGGCGATCCCGCCGGCGCAGAACAGCACGACCGGCAGCTTGCCGTCGCGCGCGACCTGGCGCACGAGGTCGAGCGACGCCTGGTGCTCCTTGGCCGCGGTGGCCAGCTCGGCGTCGTCCATCACTCCCAACCGCTTGATCTCGTTGGTGATCTTCCGCATGTGACGGACGGCCTCGACGATGTCGCCGGTCCCGGCCTCGCCCTTGGAGCGGATCATGGCCGCGCCCTCGGCGATCCGCCGCAGCGCCTCGCCCAGGTTGGTGGCGCCGCACACGAACGGGACCTTGAACTGCCACTTGTCGATGTGGTTGGCCTCGTCCGCGGGGGTCAGCACCTCGGACTCGTCGATGTAGTCGACCTCGAGCGCCTCGAGCACCTGCGCCTCGGCGAAGTGGCCGATCCGGGCCTTGGCCATCACGGGGATGGTCACGGCCTCCTGGATGCCCTTGATGAGCACCGGGTCGGACATGCGGGCGACTCCGCCGTCGCGGCGGATGTCGGCCGGCACGCGCTCGAGCGCCATCACCGCGGCCGCGCCTGCGTCCTCGGCGATCTTGGCCTGCTCGGCGTTGACGACGTCCATGATCACGCCGCCCTTGAGCATCTCGGCCAGGCCGGCCTTGACGCGGAAAGTGGCCTCGTCTCGCATACGAGACGCAGGATATCGGGGCCTCACTCGGGGAGCATGACGGGCACCGCTACCGGGAAGAGCCGCTCACGCAGCTCCCGGCACTCGGTGTCCTCCCAGCGCCGCGTGCACTCCGGACAGTCGAACCGGAAGGCGGACGCCGGGGCGTCGCACATCCAGCAGGGCTCTGGAGTCTCGGGCACCAGACGACCGTACTCCCGCGCGCCCCGATCTCTATTAGACCTCCGAGTAGTCTCGCGGCGGTGGAGGTACAGGTCGTCCACGAGGAGCGGTACTGGTATCCGGACGACGGCGGGCAGGTCTGGCTCGCCGGCTACACGCCCGTCGCCGACGACGGCCGCTACCTCGGCCGCGACGCGCCGGAGCTGTCCGCCCGCGGCCTGCGGGTGGCGAGCGTGGCCGGCGCCGGGCCGCCATCACGACGTCGGCGACGAGGCCGCGCCCGGCCGGCCGCTCGAGCTGCGCCGCGACCCCGGCAACGAGCACGACCCGAACGCGATCGAGGTGCTGGCGGGCGGCCAGGTGATCGGGTTCGTCCCGCGAGAGCTGGCCGAGGAGCTCGCGCCGCAGCTCGACGCCGGCCGGCCGTGGTCGGCGATCTCCCTGCGCGAGGCGCGCGACTCGCCGCGCGACCCGCGGACCGGCCTGACGATGCTGCTCGCGCCCGCCGACTCCGTATCGCTTATTTCAACTTGAAGGCGCGGATGCGGTCGTCGTACTGCGCCGCGTCGCGCGAGTAGACGCCGTAGGCCAGCGCCTGGATGAGCGAGAGCAGGCCGGCGTGCGAGCGCACGAAGGCCGGTGAGTTGGACGAGTAGTAGAGCGTCCGCTCGGACAGCTTGGAGACCTCCGAGAGCGTGGCGTCGACGATCGCCAGCGTCGAGGCCTTGCGGTGGCGGGCGATCTTCATCGCGCGCACCACGAGCGGATGGGGCCGGCCCGCGGACAGGCCGATGACCAGCGTCCCCTCGTCGATCCGGCCGAGCCGCGACAGCGCCTCCTGCGACGGCGAGGCGGCGATCTCCGCGCGCACGTCGAGCAGCATCAGCAGGTGGCGCAGGTAGGAGGCGAAGAAGGCCATCTGGTCGGTGCCGGCGATGAGGATCCGGTCGGCGGTGGCGATCGTCTCGATCGCCCCGTCCACCTCGGACCGGCTGACCCGCCGCGCCGTCTCCTCCACGTTGACGTGGTCGGCCGCCACGGCCTGCTCGAACGCCGTCTGGTCGAGCGAGAACAGCGGCGCGGCCTCGAAGCCGTCGGTCTTGGACGAGGCGCGGTGGTGGTGGCGGTACTCCTCGCGCGCCGCCTCCTGCAGCTCGGGGAAGCCCTCGAAGCCGAGCGCCTGCGAGAACCGCACGACCGTCGAGGACGACGTGCTGGCGCGCCGCGCGAGCTCCTCGGCCGTGTGGAAGGCGACCTCGTCGAGATGGTCGACGACGTACTGGGCCACGTCCTTCTGCGAGCGCGAGAACTCGTCGAAGCGGGAGGAGATGTACGCGGAAAGTGTCTGGTGGCCGCGAGCGGCCGGCGGCATCGTTGCAGTCCTCGGCATGGCGGAGCGTCTTTCGACGGTCGCCTCGTAACCTCCTGCCCGGCTTATGACTCGCCTCGACGGACTCGTCCTGCTCACCCCGGCCAAGCACGGGGACGAACGCGGCTTCTTCATGGAGACCTATCGCGCCGACACGTGGGCGGCCCAGGGCGTTCCGACCGAGTTCGTCCAGGACAACCAATCGCGCTCGCGCCGGGGCACCGTGCGCGGGATGCACTTCCAGCTCTCGCCGGGCCAGGGCAAGCTGGTTCGCGTGGCCCGCGGCCGGGTGCTCGACGTGGTGGTCGACATCCGCCGCGACTCCCCCACCTTCGGGCAGTGGGAGTCCGTCGTGCTCGACGACGAGCGGGCTCAGCAGCTGTGGATCCCGGTCGGCTTCGCGCACGGCTTCTGCGTGCTCTCCGACGTGGCCGACTTCGTCTACAAGGTCACCAGCTACTTCGACCCGGCGACAGAGACCGGCTTCAGCTTCGCCGACCCCGACGTCGGCATCGAGTGGCCGGACGGCGAGCTGATCTACTCCGAGCGGGATCGCGACGCGCCGCGGCTGGCGGAGATTGCCGACTCACTCCCGTTCTGACGGCCGCTTCGCGCCGAGCCCGACCGGCACGCTGCACCTCGGGAACCTGCGCACGGCGCTGCTCGCGTGGCTGTTCGCGCGCTCGGCCGGCGCGCGCTTCCTCGTGCGCATGGAGGACCTCGACACCGGTCGCGTGCGGCCGGGCTACGCCGACGAGCAGCTCGCCGACCTCGCCGCCATCGACATCGACTGGGACGGCGAGGTCGTGTGCCAGTCGCAGCGCCTGTCGCTCTACGAGGACGCGATCTCGCAGCTCGGCGACCTCGTGTACGAGTGCTACTGCACGCGGGCCGAGATCCGCGAGGCGGCGTCCGCCCCGCACGGCCCGCTGCCCGAGGGCGCCTATCCCGGCACCTGCCTGCGGCTGAGCGCGGGCGAGCTGGCGGAGAAGCGCGCGGGCGGCCGCGCGCCGGCGCTGCGGATCCGCGCCGACGCCGCCAGGATCGCGTTCGAGGACCGGCTGCACGGCCACGTCGAGGGCGTGGTCGACGACTTCGTCGTGCGCCGCAACGACGGCGCCTTCGCCTACAACCTGGCGGTGGTGGTCGACGACGCCGCCCAGGGCATCGGCGAGGTCGTGCGCGGCGACGACCTGCTCGACACCACGCCGCGCCAGCTCTTTCTGGCCGATGCGCTCGGCCTCCCCAGGCCCCTGTACGCGCACGTACCTCTCGTGCTGGGCCCGGACGGAGCGCGGCTGGCCAAGCGTCACGGCGCCGTGACGCTGCGCGACGTCGACCCGAAGGCCGCCCGCGCATGGATGCTGCGCACGCTCGGCCTGACGGAGGGCGAAACGTTCACCCCGGATGCGTTGGCGCGCGAGCCGACGGTGTTTGACGGCTTATGACCCGCCAGTAAGACTGCGGCGATGTTCGTAGGACGCGAACGCGAACGGGCACGGATCGACCGGTTGCTGCAGGACGCCCGAGCCGGCCGGAGCGGCGCGCTCCTGCTGCACGGCGAAGCCGGGATCGGCAAGACCGCCCTGATGCGGTGGGCGATCGGCCAGGCGACCGGCATGCGCGTGCTGCGGGCGCGCGGGATCGAGACCGAGTCGGACATCCCGTTCGCCGGCCTGGCGGAGCTGGTCACCCCGCTGCTCGACCGGCTCGACGACGTGCCCGAGGTGCAGGCCCGGGCGTTGCGGGGCGCGCTCGCGCTCGGCCCCGCGACCCCGCACGACCGCTTCACGGTGCCCGCCGGCCTGCTGAGCCTGCTCGCCGTGGCCGCCGAGGAGCAGCCGGTGCTCGTCTCGATCGACGACGCCCAGTGGCTCGACGAGCCGTCGCTGGAGGCGTTCCTGTTCGCCGGCCGGCGGCTCGGCGCCGAGGGCGTCTCCATGCTCGGCTCGCTCCGTGACGGCACCGGGGTGGCGACCATGGAGGTGCCGTGGCTCGAGCGGCTGGCGGTGTCCCCGCTCGCCGAGGACGAGGCGCGCGAGCTGCTGCGCGACGAGCGGCTCGCCCCGTCGGTCGCCGACCGCCTGGTCAGCACGGCGGCCGGCAACCCGCTGGCGCTGCTCGAGATCCCGCGCCTGCTGTCGGACGGCCAGCGCGCCGGCCGCGAGCCGCTCGAGGAGCCGCTGCGGCCGGGGACAGGGGTCGAGCGGTCGTTCCGGCGCTCACTCGACGCGCTCGGCGACGACGCCCGCCGCGCCCTGCTGGTGGCCGGCACCGCGCACACCGGCCGGCTCGAGGTGATCGAGGCGGCGCTGCGCGAGTCCGGGCTGGAGGTGGCGCACCTGGCGCCCGCCGAGGAGGCGCGCCTCATCACCGTCGACGAGGGCGAGGTGGAGTTCCGCCACCCGCTGCTGCGCTCGACCGCCTACCACGCCGCCAGCGCCGCCGAGCGCCGCGCCGCCCACGCCGCGCTGGCCGCCGCCGCGCCCGACGGCAGCCCCGAGCGCGCCTGGCACCTGGCGGCGGGAGCGGTGGCGCCCGACGAGGAGATCGCCGCGGCGCTCGAGGCGGCCGCGCTCGACGCGCGCGGGCGCGGCGCCCACGCGACCGCGGCGCGCGACTTCGGCCGCGCCGCCCAGCTCACGCCCGAGGACGAGCCGCGCGCGCGGCGGCTGCTCGAGGCGGCGACCGACGCCACGCGCTCCGGCGAGGCGGACCGGGCCTTCGCGCTGCTCGGCGACGCGGCGCGGCTGGCCACCGACCCGCTGCTGGCGGCCGACGTGCAGCGCATGACCGGCCACGTCGAGATGCGCCGCGGCTCGCCGCTGGTCGCCAACGAGCTGCTGGTCGCCGAGGCCGAGCGCGTCCGCTCGCGCGACCCGCGCCGGGCGGCGGGCATGTTCCTCGAGGCCTCCGTGAGCCACATGATCACCGGCGACATGCACGCGCTGGTGGCGACCGCCGAGCGAGCGCGGGCGCTGGCCACGTCGGCCGACCCGGCGGTCGAGCTGCTGGCCACCACGGTGATCGCCGAGGCCTACCTCGCGCTCGGCGACGTCGAGCAGGGCGAGCCGCTCCTGAGCGCGTGCGAGCCGTACCTGCTCGAGGGCGACCCGCTGGCCGTCGTCGAGGTGGTCGGCATGGCCGCCCACGCGTCGCTGTGGACCGAGAAGTTCGACCGCGCGGAGCGGATCCTCGACCGGCTCGTGGCCGCGGCGCGCGACGCGAGCGCGGTGAGCGCGCTGATCTACCCGCTTGCCGTGCGGTCGCACCTGAGCTTCCGGCTCGGGCGCTGGGCGGCGGCGCGGGCGGAGGCCGCCGAGTCGGTCGAGCTGGCCCAGGACACCGGCCAGCTCCCGCTGCTCTCCCACAGCCTCGCCGCGCTGGCGCACATCGAGGCCGCCGGCGGCCAGGAGGAGGAATGCCGCCGCCACGTCACCGAGGGACTCGCGCTGGTCACGCGCCTCCAGGGCGAGGCCACCGGCGCGTACCTGACCGCCGCGCTCGGGCTGCTCGAGCTCGGGCTCGGGCGGATCCCGGAGGCGATCCAGGCGCTCGAGGAGACCCAGCGCACCGCGGACCGGCTGGGCATGCAGCCCTCACTGCTCATGTCCACGCCCGACCTCGTCGAGTCCTACGCCCGCGCCGGACGCCGCGACGAGGCCGTCGCGCTGGTGGACGTGTTCGAGGCGCGCGGCCGCAAGACCGGCGCGCGCTGGCCGCAGGCCGCGGTCGGCCGGCTGCGCGCGCTGCTCGCGCCGGACGAGGACATGCGCGCGCAGTTCGAGGCGGCGCTCGCGCTGCACGAGGGCCTGCCGATGCCGTTCGAGCGCGCCCGCACCCTGCTCTGCTTCGGCGAGCGCCTGCGCCGCGCGCGCCAGCGGGCCGACGCGCGCGCGCCGCTGAAGGAGGCGCTGGAGACGTTCGAGCGCCTGGGCGCCCGCGGCTGGGCCGAGCGCACCCGCACCGAGCTGCGCGCGACCGGCGAGCAGCAGGCGCGGCGGACCGAGACGGCGGCCGAGCAGCTCACCCCGCACGAGCTCCAGATCGCCGTGCTGGTGGCCCAGGGCATGACGAACCGGGAGGCGGCCTCGGCGCTCTTCCTCTCGCCCAAGACGATCGAGTACCACCTCGGGCAGATCTACCGCAAGCTCGACGTCCGCGGCCGCGCGCAGCTCGCGCGGCTGATGGCGATGGAGCTGCCGGAGGGCGAGCGCGACCCCTCCGTGCTCGCCGAAGCGCTCTCCTGAACCCCAAGGGGGGTCAGACCCTTCTGTGGTAGTACAGATCGCCGAAGCTGCTTCGCATACCAGAGGGGTCAGACCCCTCTGTGGTAGTACAGATCGCGACTGTTGCAGTACAGAGGGGTCAGACCCCCCTTGGTTAGTCGAGTTGCTCCTCGAGGCGGGCGACGGTGTCGCGGGCCTCGCTGGCCGCGTCGCGGGCGGATTCGAGGTCGGCGGTGGCCTCGTCGGCCTGCTCGCGTGCCTCCTCGGCGGCGGTGAGGGCGGCCTCGAGGCGCGTGGCGGCGCGGTCGGCGGCCTTCTCGGCGCGCTCGAGCTCGCGCTCCCGGGAGCGGCGCTCGGCGCGGGCCTCGCGCAGCTCGGTCTCGAGCCGCGCGCGGCGTTCGCGCTCCTCGCGCAGGCGGTCCTCCGCGGCGCGGCGCTCCGCCTCCTCGTCCTTGGACTTCGGCTTGGCGCGGGGCTTGGTGCGCCGCGGCGGCGGCGTGGCCGGCGCATCGGCGCCGGGCATCAGCCCCCAGGCGCCGACGCCCTCGGCGTCGGCCACCACGCGGCCGCGGTCGAGCGCGTCGCGGACCTCGTCGTCGGTGGCGGCGGCCTGCAGGGTGGTCCGCAACCGTTCGAGCGTGGCCGCGCTGGGCTTGCGGCCGCCCGGCTTGAGGTCCTTGCCCGCTGCCACGAGCGCGTCGACCGCCGCCCGCTCGGCCGCCGCCGCGTCGCGCAGCGCCGCCGCGCCCTTGCCGGCCACCGCCTCCTGCTGCGCCCCGCGCAGCTCGTCGACGGCGTCGAGCAGCGTGTCGACCAGGTCGCGGTGCTCGCGCACGAGCGCGTTGGCCGCCCAGGCGGCCTGGGTGGGCTTGGGCAGCTTGGCGACGGCGTCCGCGGCCTCGCGGTCCTTCGCCTTGCGCAGCTCGCGGGCGGCGGCGTCGCGCTCGCGGGTGAACTCCTCGAGCGGCAGGCCGTAGAGCCGGCCCGCGACCTCGTCGACCGGGTCAGCCACCTTCGCCCGGGGCGACGGCCGTGAACAGATCCCCGCTGCCGACCCGCCAGGCGCGGGTCATGCCCGGCGAGTTGAAGGTCGCCGCGACCTCGCCGTGCGAGCTGACCGCGATCAGGCCGCCGTCCTGCCCCCAGCGGCCGAGGTCTTCGATGGCGAGCTCGCACGCCTCCTGGAGGCCGAGCCCGCGGTGGCGGAGCAGCGCATCGACCTCGTGCGCGAGCGCCGAGCGGATGATCGACTCGCCGTGGCCCGTGCAGGAGACGGCGACCGTCGAGTCGTCGGCCCACGTGCCGGCGCCCACGAGCGGCGAGTCGCCGACTCGGCCGAGCCGCTGCCCGGAGACGCCGCCGGTCGAGGTGGCGGCGGCCAGGCGGCCTTCGCCGTCGCGCGCCACAGCGCCGACCGTCCCGCGCGCCGGCTCGGCAGCGTTGGCCAGCGCCTGCCGCTCGCGCTCGGTCACGAACCAGGTCTCGGCCTCGAAGGCCAGCCCGGCAGTCGCCGCGAACTCGGTCGCCGGCGTGCCGACCAGCAGCACGTGCCGGCCCTCCTCGAGCACCGCCCGCGCGGCGCGGATCGGGTTGCGCACGCCGCGCACGGCGGCCACGGCGCCGGCCGCGCGCGTGGTGCCGTCCATCATCGAGGCGTCGAGCTCGACGCGCCCGTACTCGGTCAGCGCGGCGCCGCGGCCCGCGTTGAACTCGGGGTCGTCCTCGAGCACCACCACGGCGGCCTCGACGGCGTCGAGCGCGGCGCCACCGGCCGCCAGCACCGCGTGCCCGGCCTCGACCGCCGCGGCCGCGCCGGAGCGCATCCGCTCGATCCGCTCCGCGTCGCGCGGCAGTCCGCCCGCCCCGCCATGGACCACGATCGCCATCTCGTCCATCAGCGCGCCACCCTACACGCGCCCTGCGCCTCCCAGAAGGGCGCCCGGCCCAGCAGCGTGAAGTCGCCCGGCGGCACGGCCGGCTCGACCGGGCCGCCGGAGTGCGGGCGCCAGCGGACGAGCGCCACGGGCGGCTCGGGCGGGCGGTCGATGCCCTTCATCGAGATGTCGAGCTCCCAGGCGACGAGCGGCCGCACGTCGGGCGCCGTCCGCACCCGGGCGCAGCCGACGATCGCGTCCCGCCCGCCGGCATCGGCGACCATCTCGGGCAGCGCCTCGCGCCGGTCGGCGCGCGCGCCGACGTCGGAGACCTGGTCGGCGAGGTCGTCCGCGGTGATGGCGAGCACGGCGGCCACGAGGACGGCGGCGGCCACGGCGGCGCCGCGCGCGATCGCGCGGCGCACGCGCGGAAAGACCTCGGGGGTGCCGGCCGCGCGGCGCAGGATCGCGGCCCCGGCCCCGCGGCGATCGACGACGGTGCCGGCCCGGCGCCGGACGACCCCGGCGCCGATCCACGCGGCGCCCGCGCCGGCCAGCACGCACCCGAACGCCATCGCCGCGACGAGGTACCGCGGGTTGCCGGCGTAGCCCGCCTGCGCCATCACCGCCACGATGCCGATCCACGCGAGCGCCGCCGCGGCCAGCACGCGGGCGAGACGCGGGCCGGCGATCGTGCCGGCCACCGCCGCGAGCGTCGCGGGGACGGTCAGCAGCGCCACCGCGTCGGCCAGCACCGCGAGGCCCGGCACGTCCTCGAGCGCGGCGCTGCCCAGGCTGGGCTCGCCGCGCGCGGCCCGCGAGGCGCTCAGCGCGCCGCCGATCCCCAGCACGTCCGGTCCCAGCCAGAGCAGCGGCACCACGATCCCCGCCGCGACCACCGCGCCTCGCGCGCCCGGCTCGCGCCGCCACAGCCACAGCCCGTAGACGCCCAGGAACGGCCAGACCTCCGGCCGCAGGAGGGCCGCCGCGGTCCCCAGCGCCAGCGCGGCGCGCCGGCGCCCCGCGAGATGGGCGACCACCGCCCACAGCGCCGCGGCCGCCAGCAGCCCCTCCGAGTTGCCGAGCGCGGTGTTGAACAGCCACCACGGGCTCACCGCCATCACCGCGGCGGCCGCGGCGCCGGCGGCCCGCCCGCCGAGCCGCGCCGCCAGCGCCCACGCGCCGGCGAGCGCCAGCAGCCCGCCCGCCCGCGCGACCACCAGCCACAGCGCAGGCGCCGGGTCGCCGGTCAGCGCCAGCGGCGTCGTCACCACCACGGGCAGCGGCTTCCACGACGGCCCGCCGCTCGTGTCGAGCGCGAACCGGCTCGCGTCGCGACCCCACACCACCCACGCCGTCGGGTCGAAGGCAAGCGCCCACGGCAGCAGCAGCGAGACGGCGGCCAGCGCCACCGCTGCCGGCACGATCGCGCGCCCTCGGCTCAGGTCACCCAGCTCACGATGAGCAGGAGCGCCACGAGCAGCGCCACGACGAACACCAGGGCGGAGCCGCGGATCGCCCACACGGCGGCCGGCGAGCGACGGCTGTGCGGGACGCGCTGCGCGGCGGCGGCGCGCGCGGCCCCCGCGCGCTGGTGCGCGGCCGCGCGGGCGACTTCGCTGCGCCGCGAAGCCATGAGCCGCGCCGCCGGAGTCGCGACCGGCACGTCCTCGGTGACGCCGTTGGCGGCCGCGGCCGATGTCGCGCGGCGGTGCTCGGCGGTCTGCGGCCTGGACGGCGTCGAGCTCCCGGCGCAGGCTGCGGGCTGCGGCCCGCTCGCGCTCGAGCTCGCCCGCGATCCGCTCGTACATGCGCTTGGAGGCCGCCGCCTCGGAATCGTCGCCGTCGGCCTCGCCGGCCAGGTCCTCGCGCAGCTTCGCCGTCTCGGCCCGCTCGGCCTCGAGCGTGCGCTCGGTCTCCTCGCGCGCCGCCTCGAGCTCCGCACGCAGCCGCTCGGTCTCCTCGGCCTCGGCGGTGATCGTCTTCTCGGCCTCCTCGCGCGCGGTGGCGAGCTTCTCGCGCACGTCGGTCGTCTCGGCGCGCTCGGCGGCGAGCCGCTCCTCGGACTCGACGGTCGCGCGCCTGAGCTCCTCGCGGGCGGTGGTCAGCTCCTGGTCGCGGATGCCCAGGTCGGCGGTCACGCGCTCGAGCTCGCCGGCCAGCCGCTCGCGCTCCTGCTCGGCGGACGTCAGCGCCGCCTGCGCCGCGGTCAGCTCGCCGCGCAGCGTCTCGGCGTCGTTCTCGCGCTCGGCCAGCGCCGCGTCGGCCTCCTCGCGCAGGCTCACCAGCTCGGCGTCGCGCTCGGCCAGGCTGGCCTCGGCCGCCTCGCGGCGCAGGCGCTCCTCGTGCAGCCGCTCGAGCGACTGGTCGGCCTTGGCGCGACGCCTCTTCTTCGGCGGCGGCAGGTCGACCACCAGGCGGCGGCCGACCTCGAGCACCACGCCGGTGATGGCGTCGGGATCGTCTTCGCAGGCGAACGTCGCGCGCCACTCGCCGGCGCCCGTGAGCCGCCCGCCGGGGAGCGCCGTAAGCCGGCGGCGCTGACCGCCCGCCTCCACGGTGAGCACGGGCCGCCCGAGGCGCCGGCCCTCGAGCCCGCTCCAGCGGCCGACCACCTCGAGCCGCCCCGGCTCGCTCCAGCCGAACCGCTCGAGCTCGAAGGCGACCTCGCCGACCTCCGGCATCAGTCCTCCGCCCGCTTCTCCGCGTCGTCGTCCGGGGCCGTGACCGCGCCGGCCTCGGTCGTGTCCTGCCGGTGGTCGAGCACCGCGACGCGCTCGCGCAGCTCGCGGCCCTCGACCGAGACGGCGAACGAGATGCGGCCGAGGGTGAGCACCGCGCCGGCGATCATCACCAGGGCGGCCGCGAAGGCCAGCCATGCGCCCTGCTCGAGCTGCTCCGCGCCGGCGGCCGGCGGGGGGTCGACGAGCTCGGCGGCCACGAGCACCGCGACGGCGAGCACGATCGCCGGCAGCCACCGGCGCTCGCCCCATTCGACGTCGGGCACGAGCTGCCCCGTGGCGACGATCAGGGCGGCGACGGCCAGGCCGGCGAGCAGCACCTCGACGACCTCGAACGCCTGCCAGGCGCTCAGCGGGCCGTACCAGTCCATGAACAGGCTCACCAGCAGCAGGATCGCGCCCAGCGCTACGAGGATGGGCCCGACTTCGAATCTCCGCGTCATTCAGCTCCCCCCTGTGGTCGGGCGCAAAGGATCGCAAGCGCGTCCGTCGGATGGCGCAAGGCCCAATGCAGTCACGGTCGTGACCGGATTCCGGAATTACGTTCCGATGCTGACCTCGGACGGTTACCCCGCACTGGTGACGGGGAGTCAAGAGGTGAGCGTCCTTCCCCCGGGACGTCTCCCTCCTCCTCTCGGCCGGGCGGGTGGCCGAACGTCTTCAGCCGCCCGCTCGGTCGGGTCCCCCTTCAGCTCACGGCGGTCTGCTGCGGGTCGCTGCGCTGGCGCAGGACGTTGTAGGCCGAGGCGCGGACGATGAGGTCGCCCTCGACCCCCTCCGGCACCGGCACCTCGACCGTCCCGGCGCTGCCCGACACCGGCTCGGGGCAGCTGGCCAGCACGAGCTCGTCCTCGTCGGCGCGGTGCAGCGTCACGAGCAGGCGCGAGGCGCGGCGCTGGAGCGCCGGATCGAGCTGGTAGTCGACGAGCACGCGATCGCCCTCGCGGCGCGCGTCGACGCCGGTCAGCTTCGGGTAGGTCGCCTTGCCCACCTGGCGCACCACGCTGCGCGACTGGCGGAGCGGCTGCGCCGCCTTGGCCCGGCCGTGCCACGCGGCCGGGTGGTCCCACTTCCGGCCCTGGCGGCCGGGGCCGGCCGGGCTGCGGCCGCCGAACTTGCCGCCCACGACGCCGCGCGACGCGCCCCAGCGGCCGGTCCAGCGCGACCAAGCGCCGAGCTCCTCGACCTTGGGCAGGACGGGCTTCAGCGAGCCGTCGGGGTTGTCGACGCCGAAGACGTACGGGTGCGCGCCCGGCTCGAAGTAGCAGGCGTGCGAGAGCGGGGCGACGTAGACGATCGGGTGATCGCCCTGGCGTTGAGCCTTGTCCCAGTCGCGCGCCTCGCCGTTCTCGTGCTGGGAGTAGGTCAGGACGTCGGGGGTCTCGCCGTCGAGCCCTATCTGCACGACCTCCCAGTCGCCCTCGTGCTTTCCCCACCCGAGCAGGTGCTTCGGGTTGTAGTAGCACCAGAGCCAGTACTGGAGCCAGGTGCGGCCGCCGTCCTCCTTGACGCGGCCGTAGACGCGCTCGCGGTAGCCCGGATCGCCCTGGAACCGGCGGCTGGCCGCCAGATAGTCGCCGGCCTCGTCGACCCGGTCGCCGTCCTTGACGTCGTAGCTGGCCAGCAGCGTGAGCGTGAGGCCGGAGCCGGCGCGCGAGACGACGGCGCCGTTCTCGCGCTTGAGCGCGTTGTCGCGGTTGTCGGTGATCGAGGCCGCCGACATCGCGCGGTAGGCCTCCTGCGGGTCGTAGACGAGCGCCGGCTTGAAGCGCTCGAGCCGCGGGTCGAGCGGGCTCATGCGTCCACCAGCGTCTCGGCGGCGGCGCGCAGGTGCTCGCGCAGGACGGGCGGGCCGTCGCGCTCGAGCCCGCGCACGAGCGCGACGTGGTCGGCGGCGAGCCGATCGGCCGGGATGTGCGCCCGGAGCGCGAGCAGGAAGAGCTGCATCTCTCCATTGAGCGCCGCGTGGGCAGCCGTGATACGCGGACTCCGGGCCGCGGCCACGATCGCCGCGTGCAGGGCGGCGTGGGCCTCGTTGATCGTGCTCCACGCGCCGTCCTCGCACGCCGCCTCCAGGCGGGCCAGCGCCTCGTGGACGCTGTCCGGCAGCCGTCCGCCGTTGCGCTCGAGCGCGAGGTGCGCCGCCTCGAGCTCGAGCGCCGCGCGCAGCTCGTACAGCCAGCGCACGTCGTCGGCGCCGAGCTGCGCGACGGTGGCGCCGCGGTGCTGCTCGATCCGCACCAGGCCCTGGGTGGCGAGCGCGCGCAGCGCTGCCCGGAGCGAGTGGCGGGCGACGCCGTAGGTCTCGACCAGCTCGCGCTCGCGCAGCCGGGAGCCGGCGGGCAGCTCGCCGTCGAGGATCTCGCGCCTCAGCGCGTCGGCGAGCGCGTCGACGGTCGAGGGGCGGTGGAGCGGGCGTGTCGGCGCCATCGACTCATCATGCCGGGGCCCGCTCCGGCGACGCAACCGCCGGAGCCGGGAGCCGGACGCCGAGTGCCAGCAGCCCGGCGAGCACGAGCCCGGCGCCGGCGGCCGACATGCCGGTGGTCGGCTCGGCCAGCACGACGGCGCCGAGGACGCCGGCGGTCAGCGGCTCGGCCAGCGTGAGCGTCGCCGTCTCGGACGCACTGAGGCGCTGCAGACCGCGGGCGAACAGGATGTACGCGAAGGCGGTCGGGATCACGCCGAGGAACAGCGCGAGCGCGATCCCGTCGGCGTGCAGGAGCCAGCCGGGCTCGCTCAGCGCGAGCGCGGGCAGGAGGACGACCGCGGCGAGGCCGAAGGCCACCGCCATCACTCCCTCGGGCGCGTGCCCGGCGGTCAGCAGCCGCTTGGCGGCCAGCGTGTAGACGGCGTACGAGCCGCCGGCGACGACCGCGAGCGCGATGCCGGGCGCCGACACGCTCGCGTCGCCGCCCGAGAGGGCGAGCAGCGCGACGCCCGCGCAGGCGAGCGCGGTCGCGACGGCCCAGCGGGGATCGGGGCGGCGGCGGTCGAGCAGCCACTCGAACAGGCCGGCCAGCGTGGGCGCCGAGCCGAGCGCCACGATCGTGCCGACGGCGACGCCGGTGTCGGCGACTGCCGCGAAGAACGCGAGCTGGTAGGTGGCGACGGCAGCGACGGCGGCGAGCACGGGCCCGGGCGCCCAGCGGCCCCTGAGGGCGTTGCCGCCGGCGAGCGCGACGGCGACGAGCAGCGTCCCTCCCACGAGGATGCGGGCGGCGCCGACGCCGATCGGGTCGGTCCCGGAGGGGCCGAGGGCCTGGGCGGTGCCGGTGGTGGCGAAGCAGAGGGCGGCGAGGAGGACCTGGAGGCGGGCGGTGGGCATGTGAGTCGCGATTGTTCCACAATTCCTCAATTGGTGTCAAGCTATGGACGAACCCCGGCTGGGTAGGGAAGCGAGGGTTTCGGCCCCGCGCAGGCCTCGATCCCGCCCCCTCAATGCCCGAAGTTCGTCCCTCAGCCCAGGAAGATCTTGCCGTCGCGCTCCTCCACCGACAGCGGCGTCAACGGCGTCCGCGCAGGCCCGCGAGTCGGCTCCCCCGTCGCGGGATCGAACCGCGCGTGATGACACGGGCAGCGGATCTCCCCGTCGCGCCACGCCACGTCGCAGCCCGCGTGCGTGCACACCGCCGAGAACGCCGTCAGCTCCCCCTCCACGCCGCGGATCACGAGCGCCGGCACCCCATCGGCGGTCACCCTGATCGCATCGCCGGCGGCGAGCGACGCGGAGTCCGCCACCGCGTTCGATACGGCGGCGGCCTTGGCGCGAGTCGGGACCGCGCCGCGCAACAGCAGCGAGACCCCGGCGATCGCGCCCGTGAGCGCCGCCGTGAACCCGAGCGCCTGGACCAGAGCGGCGCGCCGCGTCAAAGGCTCCCCCACCACCGGCACGACGATCCGGCCCCGCCGGCGCACTCGCACCGCGCGGTGGCTGTGCTGATCCAGAGCCGGCTGACCCGCCGCGCCGGCCAGCACGAACGGCAGCCACGCGAACGCAAAGACGATGTCGGAGCCGAGGAAGTACGGCACGGTGTGCCAGCTCGCGGTCAGGAACAGCACGAGGCTGAGTCCGAGGCCGGCGAGCGCGGCCGAGCGCGTGAACCGGCCCGCGACCGCCAGCAGGCCGATCGCCACCTCGGCCAGGGCGACGCCGAGGCCGGCGGGCACCGGCGCCGGCAATGCGAAGGTCTCCAGCACGAAGCCGCCCGGTGTGCCCTCGGCGAACGCCTCGAGCTGGTCTCCGATGTAGGTCTCCGAGCCCGCGTGCAGGAACCCGGCGTCGGTGAGCTTGTGCACGCCCGCGTAGGCGAAGGTGATGCCGAGGAAGATGCGTAGCGGCAGGAGCGCGAGACCGGGCGGCAGCGGGGTCACAACCCTCTTACGCCCTCCGTTGCGCCAGAGTTCCCGCGCATGGAGCTCGGACTCGAAGGCAGCGGCGTGCTGGTCACCGGCGCGGCGGGCGGCATCGGCGCGGCGACCGCGCGGGCGCTCGCGGCGGAGGGGGCGCGGGTCGCCGTCCACTACCACTCGAGCAGGGAGGCGGCCGAGGCGCTGGCCGCCCAGATCGGCGGCGTGCCGCTGCAGGCCGACCTGCGCGACGAGGCGGCCGCCGACGCGCTCGTACCCGCCGCGGTCGAGGCGCTCGGCCGGCTCGACGCGTGCGTCGCCAACGCGGGCACGTGGGACCCCGAGGACGTCCCGGTCGCGCGGATGAGCCTGGAGCGCTGGCGGTCGACGGTCGACTCCAACCTGACCGCGACCTTCCTCACCGCCCGCTCGTACCTGCGCCACGTCGAGGCGACCCAGGCGGGCTCGCTGGTGCTGGTGGCCTCGACCTCGGGCCTGTTCGGCGAGGCCGGCCACGCCGACTACTCCGCCGCCAAGGCGGGGATGGCGCACGGGCTCGCGCTCTCGCTGAAGAACGAGATCGTGCGCGCGGCGCCGCTCGCGCGCGTCAACGTCGTGGCCCCCGGCTGGACGGTGACGCCGATGACCGAGGGGGAGCTGAGCGAGGAGGCGATCGCGCGCGTGACCGCCACGATGGCGCTGCGCAAGGTCGCGACCGCCGCGGACGTCGCGCGCGCCATCGTGTTCCTGTGCTCGCCGCAGGCGGCCGGCCACGTGACCGGCCAGACGATCACGGTGGCGGGCGGGATGGAGGGCCGGCTTCTGCACCCTCCAGGTGCGTAGTGTCGTTGTAGGAGCGCAGCAGCCAGTTGCCGCCGGCCTCGACGACGATCCGCGTGATCGACGCGTTGTCGACGCGCAGGAACGCGAACGGGTCGCTTCCGGTGGCCTGACGGCACAGCTCGGCGATCACCCCGCCGTGGGTGATCACGACCGCGGCGACGCCCGGGCCGACGGTCGCCGCCACCTGCTCGGCCGCGGCCCGCACCCGCGCGGCCAGGGCCGCCGATGACTCCGCGCCCGGGATCACCTCCCAGCGCTGCTCGGCCAGCAGGCGTGTGAACACCGGGTCGCGCTCGGCGAAGGCGACCCGGAAGCGGCCGCCCTCGAGCTCGCCGACGTGTACCTCGCGCAGGCCGGGCAGCACGACGGGCTCCAGCCCGGTCAGCGCCGCGAGCGGCGCAGCGGTCTGGGCGGTGCGGTCCAGCGTGCTGATGAACAGGGCGGCCACCGGCTCGCGCGCGAGCCGCCCGGCGACGGCGCGTGCCTGTGTCTCGCCCTCCGGCGACAGCGGCGGGTTGCTCTGACCTTCGATCAGCTCGAACGGCTCGCCCGGCACCGCATCGGCCGAGGCGCCGTGGCGGACGAGAATCAGCTCGGTCGCATCCGGCGGCGGGACGAACGGGCCCTGGGGGTAGCTCGGTCTCGGCACGGCGGCGGATGCTGGCACGATGGGCGGATGCTGCTGCGCGAGCTCGTCGAGGCGTCCGCCGCCGTCCGCGCCACCTCGGCGCGGGGCGGCAAGGTCGCCGTGCTGGCCGACCTGCTGCGGCGGGTCGAGCCCACCGAGACGCCGGCGGCGGTCGCCTGGCTGTCCGGCGTGCTGACCCAGCGGCAGATCGGCGTCGGCTGGGCCGCGCTGCGCGACGCGCCGGCGCCCGCCGCCGAGCCGTCGCTGACCGTGGGCGAGGTCGAGGACGGCTTCACGCGCGTGGGCGCTCTGACCGGCGCGGGATCGCAGACGGCTCGCCGCGACGCCGTGCGCGAGCTGCTCGCGCGGGCCACCGAGGACGAGCAGCGCTTCCTGATCGCCCTGCTGCTCGGCGACCTCGGCCAGGGCGCGCTGGCCGGCGTCATGACCGACGCGGTGGCCAAGGCGGCCGAGCTGCCGCGGGCCGACGTCCAGCGGGCCGTCATGCTGCGCGGCGACCTCGGCGCCGTGGCCGCGGTCGCGCTCGCGGAGGGCGCCGAAGGGCTGCGCGGGATCTCGCTCGAGCTCCTACGGCCCGTGCAGCCGATGCTCGCCTCGCCCGGCGACGACCTCGACGCCGCGCTCGAGCGGATCAGTCCCGCGGCGGTCGAGTTCAAGCTCGACGGCATCCGCGTGCAGGTCCACCGGCGCGGCGACGAGGTGCGCGTGTTCACCCGCTCGCTGGACGACATCACCGCGCGCGTCCCGGAGGTGGTTCAGGCCGCCCGGGCGCTGCGCACCGACGCGGCGGTGCTCGACGGCGAGGCGATCGCCCTGCGCGCCGACGGCCGGCCGGAGCCGTTCCAGGTGACGGCGAGCGCCGTCGGGTCGGGCCGGCTGAGCACGATGTTCTTCGACGTCCTGCACGCGGGCGGACAGGACCTGATCGACGCGCCGGGCGCCGAGCGGTTCGCCGCGCTCGAGGACCTCGTGCCCGAGCCGTCGCGGATCCCGCGCGTGCTGGCCGCCGACGCCGACAGCGCCCGGGCGGTGCTCGACGAGGCGCTCGCGCGCGGCCACGAGGGCGTGATCGTCAAGTCGCTGGAGGCGCCGTACGCGGCGGGCCGGCGCGGCGCGGGCTGGCTGAAGGTCAAGCCGCGGCACACGCTCGACCTCGTCGTGCTGGCCGTCGAGTGGGGCCACGGCCGCCGGCGCGGGCTGCTCAGCAACCTGCACCTCGGAGCGCGTCGCGGAGCCGACTTCGTGATGCTCGGCAAGACGTTCAAGGGCCTGACCGACGCGATGCTCGCGTGGCAGACCGAGCACCTGCTCGGGCTCGAGATCGGCCGCGAGGGCCACGTCGTCCACGTGCGGCCGGAGCTCGTGGTCGAGATCGCGTTCGACGGCGTGCAGGCCAGCACGCGCTACCCGGGCGGCGTCGCTCTGCGCTTCGCCCGCGTGCTGCGCCACCGGCCGGACAAGCCGGCGGCCGAGGCCGACACGCTCGACGCCGTGCACGCGATCCACGCGGCGTCGGCGTAGACTTCGGCGCCATGGACCTCATCGCGCTCAGCGACGCCTGGAAGGCCTCGATCGCCCTGATCGCCGTGTTCGGAGTCATCTTCCCGGCGCTCATGACCGGGCTCATCGTGTTCGCCGTCGCGCAGGCCGCGGCGGAGCGCCAGCAGAACCTCGAGCGGCGCGCGGGCCGCTAGAGGACGCCGGTCAGCAGCAGCGCGATCGCGGCGAGCAGGATCGCCACCAGGATGAGCGCCACCATGCGCACGGCCCACAGGGCGCTGCCGGAGGGCGGCGCCAGCCGGCTCTCGCTCTCGTGAGCGACCCGCCGGGTCCGCCGGCGCGGCGTCTCTTCGCGCTCGCGCAGCTGGGAGACCTCGCGCTCCAGCCGCTTGCGATCGCCGCGGGCGGCGACCAGCTCGGCCTCGACCCGCTCGCGGCCTGCGCGCGCCGAGGCGAGCTCGGCCGCGAGCTGATCTCGCTCGGCCCAGGCGCCGGCGAGCTCGCGCTCGTGCAGCCGGCTGTCGGGGCCGGCCGCACGCTCCTCGTTGGCGGCCGTCAGCTCGGCGCGGAGGCGGTCGCGCTCCTCGCGGGTGGCCGCGATCGTGTCGGCCGCGCCCGCGAGGTCGGCGCGTAGCCGCTCGCGCTCCTCGACCGCGGCGGCCAGCTCGGCGCGCAGGCGCTCGCTGTCGCCGGAATCGGTCGGCGCGACCTTGGCCTCGGCGAGCTCGGCCTCCAGGGCGGCGACGCTTTGCTCGTGCTCGGCCTCGAGGGCGGCGGCGCGTCGCTCGTGCTCGGCCGCGCGGGTCTCGAGCTCGGCGTGCGCCTGGCGCGCGGCGGCGAGCTGGCGCTCGGCCAGCCGGCGCGCCTCCTCGGCCTCGCGCGCCTTCGCGGTCGCCTGGTCGGCGGCCTCCTGCGCCCGCTCGCGCTGGCGGTACTCGTCGTTGACGAGCCGCTCGCCGTCGGCGCGAGCGCGCTCTGCGTCCTCGCGCGCACGGTCGCGCTCGTCGCGCACGCGCGCGAGCTCGTCGGCCCCCACGGTGGCGGTTTTCAGCGCCGCCTCGAGCTCGCGCCGCTCCTTGGTCGCGCTCAGCAGCTGCTCGCGGACGCGCTCGAGATCGGACGGTGGACGCGGCTTCGCGGGACGGGGCTTCGGGGCGGCGCCGCCCGGCAGCGGCAGGTCGACGACCAGCTCGCGACCGACCTCCAGCTCGGCGCGCTCGGCATCGAGCTCGCCGCCGTCCCACTTGAAGGCAGCGAACCACGGCTCGCCGTCGTCGGCCGCCCACGGCTTGTGGTCGAGCACCGCCACGAGCCGGCGGCGGCTCTCGCCGTTGTGCAGCCACAGCACGGGCCGGACGAACCGCCGGCCGCGCACCCCGCGCCAGTGCCCGGCGACCTCGAGGCGGTCGCCGGCGGCCGCGAAACGCTCGACCACGAATGCCGGATCGGTAGCCGTGCTATCCGTAATCGTCGCCATCCCCGCCCCGCAGGCTAGCGGCTCGTCCCGAAATACCGGGTTTGAGACTACTTACACACGGTCACTATTGACACAATGTCTCCGTTGCTCAGCCTACGCGCACCGGTGAGCGTCAATGCCCGGTTGCTCGCCGCCTGCGGAGTCACCGCGGCGGCCGCCTTCGTCGTCGCGCTGAGCGCCGGCGGCAACGCGCGGCCGACCGCCGCCGTCCCCGCCTGCCTCGCCGTCGGCTGCGTCTGCGCCGCGCTGGTGGGCCACCTGACCCACGCCTCCGCGCGCACGGTCGGCGACTCGCGGCTGCTCTGGATGTCGGCGGGAGTCACCGTCGCGTTCGCGGGCCTGGTCATGGAGATCTTCGGGCAGCGGTCGATCTTCGCCGACGGCGGGCCCGTCGCCCAGGGCGCCGACAACTCCGCCGCGCGGTTCGTGATCTGGCACGTCGCGCTGCTCGCGGCCGGCGGCCTCGGCCTCGCCAACGTCCGCGCGCGGCCGCGCGAGCTGTTCGCGTTCGGCGCCGCGGGCATCGCGCTGCTGGCCTACGCGTCGCTCTCCCCCTCGCCGTTCGGCGCCCTCGTGGGCGACGACGGCACCTACCACGCGGCCATGCGCACGTTCGTCGGCGTGCTCGCCGTCGCCCAGCTCGCGGTCGCCGCGGCCTGGTGGCGGAAGGCCGAGGGCGCGCCGACCTGGGGCGAGGTCTGCGTGATCGCCCTGATGTTCCTGTCCGGTCTGGACGCGCTCTTCTACCTGTTCGCCTCCGAGCCGTACGCCGGCGCGTGGTGGGCCAGCCTCACGCTGCGCGCCGGCCAGTTCGCCGTCCCCGCCGTGGGCCTGGTGATCGGCTTCATCGCCGTGGCCGACCGGCTGCGCGAGCTCCAGGACGAGCTCAGCCAGGGGCTCGAGAACGAGCTCGAGCGCGCACGCCGCGAGGAGGAGGTCGTCAACCTCGATCGGCGGCGGCGCGAGCACGAGGAGCGTCGCCTCGCCCGACTGATCGACGGCGAGGGCCTCAACGTCGCGCTGCAGCCGATCGTCGATCTCGACAGCCGGCGCGTGGTCGGCGCAGAGGCGCTCGCACGCTTCACCGACGAGCGCGGCAACAAGATGCCGACCGAGGAGACCTTCGTCGACGCCCACGCGCTGGGCATGGGGGTCGAGCTGGAGCTCGCGATCATCGAGCTCGCCCTGCGCTGCGAGGAGCGCTTGCCTGAAGGCCTGTACCTGGCACTCAACGTCTCCCCCGCCCTGCTCGCCACCGGCGACCTCGAGGACCTGATCGCGCGCGGCCATCACGACGACCGGCCGCTCGTGGTCGAGCTCACCGAGCACCAGGCGGTCGAGGACTACGGCGAGCTGGGCCAGGCGCTCGAGCGGCTGCGCGACCAGGGCGTGCGCGTCGCCGTCGACGACGTCGGCTCCGGGTTCGCCTCGTTCCGGCACGTGACGCGCGTCAACCCGGAGATCCTCAAGCTCGACCGCTCGCTGGTCTGCGGGATCGACGAGGACCCGGTTCGCCAGTCGCTCGCCTCGGCGATCGTGTCGTTCGCGCGCGACGTCGGCGCGGTCGTCGTCTCGGAGGGCATCGAGTCCGAGAACGAGCTGTCGTGCCTCATGGACCTCGCCGTCGGCTGCGGCCAGGGCTTCTACCTCGGCCGGCCGGGGCTCGGGCGGGTTCAGCCGCGGGTTCTCGAACTCGCCGGCTAGCGCGATACTCACACCTCGATGATCGTCGACTGCGCGGTCTACGAGGATGGGGCCCGCTGTGCCGGCGACCTGCCGCTGGCCGAGGCCGGCGACGCCGCCGAGCGCGATGGGGCATTCGTGTGGATCGGCGTCTACGAGCCCTCGAAGGAGGAGTTCGACGCCGTCCGGCGAGAGTTCGACCTGCACGAGCTGGCGGTCGAGGACGCGATCGTCGCCCACCAGCGGCCGAAGGTGGAGCGCTACGGCGACACGCTGCTCGTCGTGCTCAAGACCGTCCGCTACACGGGCAAGCTGCGCGACGTCGAGACCGGGGAGATCCTGCTCTTCGTCAACCGCGACTTCCTCGTCAGCGTCCGCCACGGCGAGGCCGCGCTGCACGACGTGCGACTCGACATCGAGAAGCGCCCGGACCTGCTGCGCTTCGGCTCGGGCGCCGTGCTGTACGCGATCGTCGACCGCATCGTCGACGACTACGAGCCTGTGGTCGAGGCCGTGGAGTCCGACATCCAGGAGGTCGAGCACGAGGTCTTCGCGCCCACCCGCAGCAACCCGGCCGAGCGGATCTACACGCTCGAGCGCGAGGTGCTCGACCTGCATCGCGCGATCGCCCCGCTCTCCCCGGCGATCGACAAGCTCGCGCGCGGCCAGCACGAGATCATCCACCCGGAGCTGCGCACCTACTTCCGCGACGTCCACGACCACCTGCTCCGCGTGAGCGGCCGGATCGACGGCTTCCGCGACCTGCTCTCCAGCGCGCTCCAGGCGAACCTGACCCAGGCGGCGGTGCGCCAGAACGAGGACATGCGCAAGATCTCGGCCTGGGTGGCGATCCTCGCCGTCCCCACCGGCGTCGCCGCCATCTACGGCATGAACTTCGCCTTCATGCCCGAGCTGGAGTGGCGCTACGGCTACCCGGTCGTGCTGGCCTCGATCGTGCTGCTGTGCGCGCTGCTCTACTGGCGCTTCCGCCGGTCCGGCTGGCTCTGACCTCGACCGGGTAGGCCTCCGGTATGCCGAAAACGATCGAGATGGGCCACGCCGCCCTGCCCACTTGGCGCGGCGCGATCGCCGACCGCGTCGCCCCGCCCGCCGCCAAGCGCACGCCGCTGTCCGAGGACCAGGTGCGCGCGGCGGTCGGCGCCGCGTTCTTCGCGGTCGCGACCTTCTACGTGGTGAGCAGCATCGTCCGGATGATCCGGACCGCGCGGGGCTAGACGGAGATGACGGCTTCGCCGGCCCAGGTGACCGCGTCGCCGTAGGCCTCAGCCGGCGAGACCTCGCTGCCGGCCGCGCTCGGGAACTCGCCCTGCTCGTAGGCCACCACGGTCTGGAGCAGCTCGCCTTTGGGGCCTTCGCGGCGCAGCAGCGCGGCGCGGATCTCGTCCGAGAACGGGAGCGTCTCCAGGACGTCCTCCATCGAGGCGCCGAGCAGGGCGTCGGCGACCGAGAAGAGGCCGACGGTGAAGCTGGCGTCGGAGGCGTCGACGGCGCGGTTGCCGCCCAGCACCTCGCACATGCGGGCGCGCTGGAGGGCCAGCTCGACGAGCTCCTCGGGCGCGTCGTCGGCGGCCGCCACGAGCGCCATCACCGTCGCCCAGCGGCGCACGGTGGCGGTGCCGAGCAGGGTCAGGGCCTCGCGGACCGTCTCGACGGTGCGCGGGAGGGCGAAGAACGCCGAGTTGACGTAGCGCAGGAGCTTGAGCGAGAGGCCGACGTCGTTGCCGATCGCGTCCTCGAGGTCCTCGAAGGTGGCGTCGGGCCGCGCGACCGCCGCGAGCGCGGCGATCGAGGCGATGCCGCCGGTGCCGAACCGGCGCTGGCGCATCGGGTCGGGGCGGCCGAAGAACTCGCCCTGGAAGACGGTGAAGCCGAGCGCGGTGCAGCGCTCGAGCTCCTCGGGCGTGGCGACGCCGGTGGCCACGAGCTCGAGGCCGCGCGCGACGGGCTCGGCGATGACCGCCCGGAGCTCCTCGTCGGTGCGGCCGGCGACGGGGATGCGCACGAACTTGGCGAAGGTGGCGAGCTCGTGGTGATAGCCGTCGAGGGCGATCGTGTAGCCGCTGAACTGGAGCCGCTGGAGCGCGGCGAGGACGGCCTCGGTGGGCGGCTCGGCGGGAAGCTGGAGGACGACGCGGTCGGGCCGGACGGGCGGCGTGCCGACCTCGAGCAGGAACTCGGCGGTCATCGCGACCCAGGCGGGGTGACGGCCGGCCAGGCGGTCGAGGCCGATGTCGCCGAACGCGTCGAGCAGCAGGGCGGCGGTCGCCTTGGCGCCTTCGCGCCCGGCGTCGACGACCAGCTCGTAGCCGACGATGTGGCGCTGGAGATCGGTGAGGGGCAGCCGGACGACGGCGATCTCGGCCGGATCCTGGACGGGCTCCTCGATGACCACGGCCGGCGCCTGACGGCGACGGCGACGGCGGGCGCCTCCTCCTCGACGGCCGCGACGAACACGGGCTCGTCCGGCGCGACGACGACGGGCTCCGGCTCGGGAGCGGGCTCCGGCTCGGCGACGACGACGGGCTCCGGCTCGGGAACGACGACGGGCTCCGGCTCGGGCACGATCTCGCGGAAGTCGTGCAGCGCGAACTCGCCGGGCGCGCGGCGCGTCGTGGCGACCGCGTACGTGCGCCCGCCGACGGTGATCGTGACCTCGATCTCGCCCGACAGATCCGTGCCCGCGAGGCCGGGGCCGTTCAGGGTCAGCAGATCGCCCCGCGGCGGCTGCGGCGGGGGCGTGGGCAGGGTCGGCGCGGGGCGGCGCCCGAGGATGCGTGCGAGGATCGACATTCCTACTTGCGAGTTTCGGCCGCAGCGCGTTGCGCCTTGAGGCGGCGGGTAGGGGAATCTCGTTCACATCCGGAGGGAGGATCCGAGTGACGACCATGGACCGGCGGGCGTTCCTGGCTCGCACAGCCGCGGCGGCGGGAGGCACCGTTGCCGGCTCGGAGGCGCTGACGCGCCTCGCCAACCGCGCCGCGCTCGCCGACTTCAGCGCCGCCGCCAAGGGCTACGGGCCGGTGAAGCCGAAGCCCGATCAGGACGGCCGCATGGTGCTCGCGCTTCCGGCGGGGTTCACGTACGTCACGTTCGGCGACATCGGGTCGACGATGTCCGACGGCCGGCCGACGCCGCTGGCCCTCGACGGGATGGCCGCGTTCAAGGGCCCGCGCGGCACGGTGCGGCTGATCCGCAATCACGAGGACCGCAACGTGCCGCCGGCCGGCAGCATCGAGGCCGGCCCCGGCGCCTACGACCCGGCGGCCGGCGGCGGGACGACCACGCTCGACTACGACCCGGAGCGCCGCCGCCTGGTGCGCAGCTTCGTGTCACTCGAAGGCACCACGATCAACTGCGCCGGCGGCTTCGGCCTGCGCCGCCGCAGCTGGCTGACCGGCGAGGAGACCGTCGCGGGCCCGTCGACCGGCTTCGAGAAGCCCCACGGCTACCTGTTCGAGGTCCCGGTCGACCGCGGCCGGGGCGACTCGCCGCACAGCCGGCCGCTGAAGGCGATGGGACGCTTCTCGCACGAGGCGGCCGCCACCGACCACCGCTCCGGCGTCGTGTACGAGACCGAGGACCCGGGCAGCGGGCGGGGCGCGGGCTTCTACCGCTTCCTGCCGCGCGACCCGCGCCGCCTGCGGGCCGGCGGCAAGCTGCAGATCCTCGGCATCCGCGGCAAGCGCCAATTCGACGCGCGCGAGGACCAGGAGCCCGGCCGTTCGCTGCCCGTGCGCTGGATCGACATCCCCGATCCGGACCCGGAGTACGTCGACATCAACGACCCGCGCGGCACCTTCGACCAGGGCTGGGAGCGCGGCGCGGCCAAGTTCAACCGGCTCGAGGGCTGCTGGTACGCGGACGGCAGCGTGTTCTTCGTGTCCACCAGCGGCGGCGACGCCAAGAGCGGCGACGTGAACTCCGACCAGTACCGCGAGGGCTACGGCCAGGTCTGGGAGTACCGGGTCCGCAAGCGCCGGCTGATCCTGCACTACGAGTCGCCGGGCGGCGAGGTGATGGACTCGCCCGACAACCTCACGGTCACGCCGCGCGGCGGCCTCATGGTCTGCGAGGACGACGCCTCGGACGCCGACGCGGACGACCCCAACCGGGTGATCGGCATCTCCCCCAACGGCCGCGCTTTCACGTTCGCGGAGAACGTGTTCAGCGCCTCGGAGCTCGCGGGCGTGTGCTTCAGCCCGGACGGCGACACGATGTTCGTGAACCTGTACGGCGACTCGACGGGCGCCCCGGCCGACCACGCCGGCCAGGGCATGACATGCGCGATCACCGGCCCCTGGCGGAAGGGACCTCTCTAGGAGCGCCCGGCGGTGCGCGCCGCCTCGAGCACGGCCTCGGGGACGGGATCGACTCGGCGCAGGAGCGCGATGAGCTCGCGCTCCAGCTCCTCCTGATCGCGCGGGACCGGGGCCCACTCGGGCCCACGGTCCTGCTTGTCCGCCATCGGTTACGAGCTCGGCGCCCGCAGGACCGGCAGCCTTCGTGGCAACCGGATCACGATCGACCGCCGCTGCCCGCCCCGGACGACGCCCCGGCGTCGATTTCCCATGCCGTTTCGAGCCTCTGCTGCCCGCAGCTGCGTGAGTCGCCGGAGCGTCACTGGATGAATTGCGTGCATCGTTACCCCTCCTGAGTCGGGGCGCCTACCGGAGCGCCTTGCTGACAAGACGGCGGTAGGGGGCGCCCTGATACATCAGGAGTGGACATGGCGATCCTGGTCGACGAATTGCGCGAGTACTCGCACGTCCGGCTGCCGTTCCGGCACTGGTGCCATCTCGTGTCCGACCACAGCTTCGACGAGCTCCACGCCTTCGCGGCGCAGATCGGCATCCCGCGCCATCGCTTCCAGGGCGATCACTACGACCTGCCGCCGCACCTGCGCGAGCTCGCGGTCGAGTTCGGCGCCGAGGAGGTCGCGACGCGCGAGCTGACGCAGCGCATGATCGGGCCGCGCGGCGACCGCGTGCGCCGCCGACGCGCTCGGTCGTCAGTGACCCATGCGGCGCAGGCCGAACATGGCCAGCGTGCCGAGCACCGCGGCCATCCCGGCCAGCGCCAACAGGCCCGGCAGCGTGTTGGCCAGGCTCGGCTCGATGCCGACCACCGTGGCCTGGCGCGCCATCTCGAGCACGTAGGTCACCGGGTTGTAGGGCGCCACGACGGCGAGCCAGCCCTGGAGCAGCACCTCGGGCGTGTAGGCGGTCGAGAGGAAGACGGCGAGGAAGACGCCCTGCTGCATCAGCGGCCCGGCCTGCTGCGTGCGGAACATCACGGCCATGAAGATCCCCCACAGCGCCGCGCACGCGCAGAAGGCGACGCACGCGAAGTAGAGGGCGAGCAGGCCGAGGACGCCGCCGGTGAGCTCGGCCCCGATCAGCAGGCCCACGATCAGCACGACGGTGGCGGGCACGAGCGAGCGGGTGATCGCGCCCAGGATCGGCCCGACCAGCAGCAGCGGCCGCGGGACCGGCGAGACGAGCAGCCGGTCGAACCAGCCCTGCTCGATGTCGCGCGCGAGGTTGGAGCCGGTGGCCGCGCCCGCGAAGCCCGCTCCCTGCAGGCACGAGAGCGGCACGATCCAGGAGATGTAGGAGTCGGTCGGGAAGCCCTCGAGCCCGGTCAGGCGGCCGAACTGGCCGGTGATGCCGAGCATGAAGACGACCGGCGCGATCGTCGCGGGCAGCAGCGCGCCGCGCACGCGCAGCACCTCGTTGAGCGAGCGCAGCCAGAGCGTGAGGGCGACGTTCACAGCTTCCTCAGGCGCTGCTTGAGCGCCAGCGTCGCCAGGACGGTGGTGGCGATCGCGAGCCCGATGGCGGCCGCGAACCCGGCCACCGGGCTGCCGAGCTCGGTGGTGCCGCCGAGCAGCGCGCGCACGCCCTCCACGACGTAGGTCAGCGGGTTGTAGACCGACACCGCCTCCAGCACCGGGGTCAGCAGCTCCTGCGGGAAGAACGCCGGCGCGGTGAACAGCATCACGAACATGAACGGGAACAGGCTCTGCAGCAGCGACAGCGAGCCGGTCCGCAGCGCGATCGCCGACGACACGCCGCCCATGGCGAAGGCCGTGATGGCGGCCAGCACGATCGTGGCCAGCACGCCCGGGACGCCGCCGGGAAACGCCGCGCCGAACAGCATCGAGACGAGCACGAAGAACGTCGTCTGCAGCACCGAGAGCGCGAGCGTGCCCGCGAGCCGTCCCAGTACGAGGCTCGTGCGGTTGACGGGCGCGGCCAGCAGACGGTCGAAGAAGCCGAACTCGATGTCCGACGCCATCGCGATCCCGGCCGTCAGCCCGGCGAGGATGGTGCCCTGGATGATCGTCCCGGGCACGACGAACGCCAGGTAGGACTCCACGTCGGGGAAGCCCTGGAGGCCCTGGGCGGCGCTCGTGCCGCTGGCGATGACGGCCAGCAGCATCAGCGGCAGCACGAACGTCGGCATCAGCAGCTGCGCCCGGCGGAACTGGACCGACAGCGCGCGGCGGCCGAGCGCCGCCACGACGCGGTGCTCCTTCGTCACGGCGCCTCGGCCGGCTCCATCGCGGCCGCGCCCTCGAGGTGCGAGCCGGTGACGGCGGCGAACACGTCGTCGAGCGTCGGCGACTCGACCTCGACGAACTCGACCTCGACGCCCGCCTCGTCCAGCGCGCGCACGACCGGCGCGATCGCTGCGTGGCCGGCCGTCGTGCGGACGCCGATGCGGGTCGGCGTGCGCTCGGTCGGACGCTCCACCCTGCCGAGCCCCGCGAGCGCCTCGCAGGCGCGCGCCGCGTCGTCGGGGTGTGTCATCTCGACGTGCACGGTCGGCTCCCCCACGCGCGCCTTCAGCGACTCCGGCGTTCCCTCGGCCACGAGGTTGCCGCGGTTGATGATCCCGACGCGGTCGGCGAGCTGCTCGGCCTCTTCGAGGTACTGGGTGGTGAGGAACACGGTCGTGCCGTCCTCGTGCAGCGCTTGCACCTCGCGCCACAGCGCGGCACGGCTGGTCGGGTCCAGGCCGGTGGTCGGCTCGTCGAGGAAGAGCACGTGCGGGCGGTGCACGAGCGCCAGCGCCAGGTCGAGCCGGCGGCGCATGCCGCCCGAGTAGCCACCCACGCGACGGTCGCCCGCCTCCGTGAGGCCGACGCGGTCGAGCAGCTGGACGGCCCGCTCGCGCGCCTCGGGGCCGCGCAGGCCGTGCAGCGCGCCCTGCATGCGCAGCAGCTCGCGCCCGGTCATCAGCGGGTCGATGGCGGCCTCCTGGAGCGCGACGCCGATCGCGCGTCGAACGGCGTCGCCGTCGCTCACCACGTCGTGGCCCGCGACGCGGGCGCGGCCGGCGGTCGGCCGCAGCAGCGTGGTGAGGATGCGCACCACCGTGGTCTTGCCGGCGCCATTGGGTCCGAGGAACCCGTAGATCTCGCCGTGGCGGACTTCGAGGTCGAGGCCGTCGACGGCCCGGATGCCGCCTTTGAACTCACGGACCAGCTGTTCGACTTCGACGGCGGCGCTCACAGGGGCGTGAGCCTAGCGGCGCGGTTGCGCGGACGAACGTCAACGACGGCTGGGTAGGGGAGCTGGTGAGCCGGCCGCGCGGCGGATTTCGTCATCGAATCCTGCCTAGGGGTCGCTATACGACCCTTAGGCAGGATTCGATGAAGGAACCGGCACCGCCGGCCTCCCCGCTTCCCTACCCAGCCGAAGTTCGAGCCGCCGCATACCCCGCGCGCCGCCCCCACACCGTCCCCGCCGTCAGGCCGCTGCCGCCGGGGTAGTTGTGGAAGAACAGGCCGCCGACCAGCTCGCCGGCCGCGAACAGCCCGTCTAACGGTGCGCCGGCCTGGTCGAGCACGCGCGCGCTCTCGTCGACGCGCAGGCCGCCGAAGGTGAAGGTGATGCCGCAGGTCACGGGGAAGGCGGTGAACGGCGGCTGCTCGACCGGCAGCGCCCAGTTGGACTTCGGCGGCGTGATGCCCTCGGTGCGCACCCCGTCCTTGACCGACGGATCGAACTCGCCCGGCCGGATCGCCGCGTTGTACTCGCTCACCGTGCGCTCGAGCCGCGCCGCGTCGATGCCGAGCCGCGCGGCCAGCTCGCCGATCGTGTCGGCGTCCACGCGCGTGGCGCCCGGCGCCTCGTAGTCGATCGTGCGCAGCATCCCGGCGGTGCGCGCGTCGAACAGTTGATGCGCGATGCCCTGCGGCTGGCGCAGAACCTCGGCGCCGTACTTGGCGTACGTGTAGTTGCGGAAGTCGGCGCCCTCGTCGATGAAGCGATCGCCGTCGGCGTTGACCACGATGCCGACCGGATACGACTGGCGCGAGTAGCGGTTGGTGAGCTCGAGGTCGCCGGTCGGCGGCGCGCCCGCGTCCCACTGGATCGCGTGGCAGCCGCTCCAGTGCCCGTACGCCTGCGCCCCGCGGTCGAGCGCGGCGCGCAGCACCTCGCCGGTGTTGTGCGGCGTGCCGCGGACCTTGGCCACGTCCCAGTTCGGCCCCAGGTAGGCGGCGCGCATCTGCGGGTTGGACTCGAAGCCGCCGGCCGCCAGCACCACGGCGCCGGCGCGCAGCACCTCGCCTCGGACCACGACGCCGCCCGGCGCCAGGCCGGTGACCGGCGAGTCGTCGCGGATCTCGATGCCGGTCCGCTCGGCCGCCGCCCGGTGCTGGGCGATCAGGCCCTTCCCGCCGTCGACCACCCCGACCGCGAGCCCGCCCCAGAACCGCCAGCGGCCGTCCTGCTCGTAGGCCTGGCGCTCGTACATGAGCCGGAAGCGGATGCCGCGGCCGTGCAGCCAGCGCACCGCGTCGCCGGAGTCGCCGGCGAGGATGCGGGCCATCGCCTCGTCCCCGCGGCCGAGCGTGACGCGCCGCATGTCGGCCAGGAACTCCTCCTCGGTGTACGGCGGCAGGTCGGTCTCCCCCAGCCGCTCGTCCTCCTCGAGGATGTCGCGCAGGTCGCCGACGCCGCCGTGGGCGAGCCGCATCGCCCCGGCGGTGAAGGCGGAGTTGCCGCCCGACCACTCGCGCGGGGCCTTCTCGAGCACCAGCACCTCGGCGCCGCGCTCGCGCGCCGCATGGGCCGCCGACATGCCGGCGTTCCCCGCTCCGACCACGATCACGTCCACGGAACTTGGTGATATCCGGCTCGGCGTGCGGGTACTCCGCCTCTCGGGGATGGGTGCGCGTGCCTTGATCGGAGGTCTGCTCGCGGTCGCCGCGGTCGTGGCGATCGTGTTCGGCGGCGAGGCCACGGGCGACGACGCGTCCGAGCCCTACCCCACCCGCCAGCTGCGGATCATGGCCCCCGCCGCGCCCGGCGGCGGCTGGGACAGCACCGCGCGCGCCTTCCAGGCCGCCTCGCGCGACGCGAAGCTCGACGACGGGATCGAGGTCTACAACGTCGAGGGCGCGGGCGGCACGCTCGGGCTCTCCGAGCTCGTCTCCAAGGACTCCGGCGACCCGTACGAGCTGATGATGACCGGGCTGGTGATGCTCGGCGCGATCGAGACCAACAAGAGCGACGTGGCGCTCGACGCCACCACGCCGATCGCCACGATGATCACCGAGGCGGAGGCGATCGTGGTGCCGGCCAAGTCGGACTTCCAGACGCTGCGGGACTTCGCCGACGCGCTCGAGCGCGACCCGGGCTCGGTCAAGGTCGGCGGCGGCTCGGCGGGCAGCACCGACCAGCTGCTGCTCGGCGAGCTCGCGACCACGCTCGGCGCCGACCCCGCCGAGACCCGCTACGTCGCGCACTCCGGCGGCGGCGAGGCCAACGCGGCGATCCTCTCCGGCTCGGTCGACGTCGGCATCACCGGGCTGTCGGAGATCGTCGACCAGGTCGAGGCCGGCAAGATGCGCCTGCTCGCCGTCTCCACGCCGGTGGACATCGAGGTCGACGGCCGCAAGCCGCCGACCATCGAGGACGAGGGCATCGACGTCGAGATGACGAACTGGCGGGCGCTCACGGCGCCGCCGGGCATCTCCGACGGCGAGCGCGAGCGGATCGCCGGCTGGGTCTCGGACGTGCTCGAGAGCGACGCCTGGGCCGAGAACGTCGAGAAGTTCGACTGGAAGCCGTTCGTCAAGACCGGCGCCGAGCTCGACGACTTCGTCGCCTCCGAGCAGGAGCGCGTGCACGGCATCGTCACCGACCTCGGGCTGAACCAGTGACCCGGCCGCGGATCGCCGGAGCGGTGCTGCTCGCCATGGGCATCATCGCCCTCATCGCGGTGACGGCGATCCCGTCGTCGCGCTACGGCTGGTCGATCACCGGGCCGCGCTTCGCGCCACTGCTCGCCGCGGGAGGCCTGATCCTGCTGGCGCTCGCTTTCCTGCTCCGCACGTGGTGGCGACCGGACGCCGAGTGGGCGGAGCACGTCCGCACCGAGATGGCCGAGACGCACTGGCCGACGCCCGGGCTGCTGCTCGGCCTGCTGATCGCCTACGTGCTCCTGCTCGAGCCGCTGGGCTACGCGCTCGCCACGACGATCTTCGTCTGGCTCGCGGCGTGGCTGCTCGGCTCGGACAAGCCGGTCCGCGACGTGATCGTCGGGCTCGGGCTCGGCGTCGTGGCGGGCTTCGTGTTCGGCGAGTGGCTCAACGTGCAGCTCCCGACCGGGCCCTGGGGGGTCTGAGGGTGCTGGTCTTCGCGGCCAACCTGCTGGACGGCTTCACCGAGGTCCTGACACTGCAGAACCTGCTGCTGGCGGGCGCGGGCGTCACGCTCGGCACGCTGGTCGGCGTCCTGCCGGGCATCGGCCCGGCCCTGACCATCGCGCTGCTGCTGCCGATCACCTTCAACTTCGACGACCCGACCGGCGCCTTCATCCTCTTCGCCGGCATCTACGCGGGCGGCATGTACGGCGGGTCGACGACCTCGATCCTGCTCAACACGCCGGGCGAGTCGGCGTCGGTGGCGACCGCGCTCGAGGGGTTCCAGATGGCACGGAGAGGCCGCGCCCGCGCGGCGCTGGCCACGGCCGCCATCGGCTCCTTCGTGGCCGGCACGATCGGGATCGTCGCGCTGACCTTGATCGCCGAGCCGGTCGCCGACTTCGCGGTCAGCTTCCGCGCCGAGGACTACTTCATGCTCACGCTGCTGGCCTTCGCCTCGGTGACGGCGCTGACCTCGCGGTCGCTGATCCGCGGCTACTCGGCGCTGGCGCTCGGGCTGCTGATCGGCTTCGTGGGAATCGACCAGCTCACCGGCCAGTCGCGGCTCACCTTCGGCGTCGACCAGCTCGGCAACGGGATCGACATCGTGATCGTCGCCGTCGGCCTGTTCGCGGTCGGCGAGGCGCTGCACATGGCGAGCAAGCTCAGGACGGAGGGCGGCGGCGACGAGCCCATCCAGCCGGACGAAGGCCACTGGATGACGCGCGACGACTGGCGCCGCTCGTGGAAGCCGTGGCTGCGCGGCGCCGGGCTCGGCTTCCCGTTCGGCGCGCTGCCGGCCGGCGGCGCCGAGGTCCCGACCTTCCTCTCCTACGCCGCCGAGCGCAAGCTGACCAAGCACCCGGACGAGTTCGGCCAGGGCGCGATCGAGGGCGTCGCGGGCCCGGAAGCCGCCAACAACGCGTCGTTCTCCGGCACGCTCGTCCCGCTCCTCACGCTCGGCATCCCGACCTCGGCGACGGCGGCGATCATGCTCGCCGCCTTTCAGATCTTCAACCTGCAGCCGGGGCCGGAGCTGTTCGAGCGCAACAGCGACCTCGTATGGACGCTGATCGCCTCGCTCTACGTCGGCAACGTGATGCTGCTGCTGCTCAACCTGCCGCTGATCCGCGTCTGGGTGAAGGTGCTCGAGGTCCCGCGGCAGCTGCTGTACTCGGGCATCCTCGTGTTCGCGACGCTCGGCGTCTACTCGCTGTCGGGCAGCGTGACCGAGGTGTTCGTGATGTACGCCATCGGCGTGCTCGGCTTCTTCATGCGCCGCTACGACTTCCCGATCGCGCCGGTCATCCTCGGCGTGATCCTCGGGCCGCTGATGGAGGTTCAGGCGCGCCGCGCGCTGGTCGGCTCGGGCGAGAGCCTCGACGTGTTCGTGGGGCGCCCGCTGACCGTGATCCTGCTCGTGCTGGCGCTCGCCGCGTTCATCCTGCCGAATCTGCCGGCGCTGGCGGGCTGGCGGCGGGAGCGCGCGGATGCAGGGGCTGAGGACTGATCATCCGCTCCTGGTGCTCCTCGGCGCGGATCACGTGCATGACCGCGTTGATGAGCGCCAGGTGCGTGAAGGCCTGCGGGAAGTTGCCGAGGTGGCGGCCGGTGCGCGGGTCGATCTCCTCGGCGTAGAGGCCGAGCGAGCTCTGGTGTGAGAGCAGCCGCTCGCACAGGCCGCGCCCGCGCTCGAGCTCGCCGATCTCGCACAGCGCGCTGACGAGCCAGAACGAGCAGATCGTGAACGTGCCCTCCTCGCCGGCGAGGCCGTCGTCGGTCTCCTCGACCTTGTAGCGCAGCACGAGCCCGTCGTGCGTGAGCTCGTCGGCGATCGCCAGCACGGTCGCGCGGATGCGCTCGTCGTGGGCGGGCAGGAAGCGCACGAGCGGCATCAGCAGGATCGAGGCGTCGAGCGCGGTCGTGTCGTAGTGCTGGGTGAAGACGCCGCGATCGTCGAGCGCGTGCTCGCAGATGTCGGCGTGGATCTCGTCGGCCACCGACCGCCACTCCATGGCCAGGTCCCATTCCTCGCGCAGCTCGGCGAGCCGGGCGCCGCGGTCGAGCGCAACCCAGCACATGAGCTTGGACGAGGTGAAGTGCTTCGGATCGCCGCGCACCTCCCAGATGCCGCGGTCGGGATCGCGCCAGTTGGCGATCGCCGAGTCGACCTGCTGCTTGAGCAGCGGCCACACGCGCTCGGGCAGCGCGTCGCGTGACTTGGTGTGCAGGTAGACGGAGTCGAGCACCGCGCCCCACACGTCGTGCTGGTCCTGGTCATGGGCGCCGTTGCCGATCCGCACCGGCCGCGCGTTCTCGTAGCCGCTCAGGTGGTCGAGCGTCTCCTCGGGCAGGTCGGCGCGGCCGTCGATGCCGTACATGATCTGGAGCCGCCCCTTCGCGGCCTCCGCGCAGTCGGCGACGAAGTAGAAGAAGTCGTTGGCCTCCCAGTCGAACCCGAGCGTGTAGAGGCCCCACAACGCGAACGTCGCGTCGCGGATCCAGGTATAGCGGTAGTCCCAGTTGCGCTCGCCGCCGGGCGTCTCGGGCAGCGAGGTGGTGGCGGCGGCGATGACCGCGCCGGTCGGCGCGTAGGTCAGGCCCTTGAGCGTCAGCGCGCTGCGCTGGAGGTCGGTGCGCCACGGGTGATCGGGGAAGTTGCCGCGGTCGAGCCAGTGCTGCCAGTGGTGGGCGGTCCACACGAGCTTCCCGTACGCCTCCTCGAACGTGCGCGGGGCCGGGTGCTCGCTCCACGACATCGCGCAGAAGACCTGCTCGCCCTCCTTGATGAGGTGCCGGGCGGTGCTGCGCGGGCCCTCGATGCCGAGGTTGAGGTCACTCACCAGGTGCAGCTCGAGACCGCCGCCCTCGATCTTGATGTCGTGATAGTCGCCGCCCGCGTACTCCCAGCGGCCGCGCTCGCGCCCGTAGTCGAAGACCGGCTCGCATGCGAGCGAGAGCTGGACCTCGCCGTTGACGCAGCGGACCGTGCGCAGCAGGACGTGGTCGGCGTCGTAGTCGGTCGGGGCGCGGCGGTGCGTGTTCGAGCGGTCGTCGCAGTGGTGCCAGGGCCCCATCAGCAGCAGGTCGCGGACGATGATCCACCCGCCGCGGGTGCCCCACGTCGTCTCCAGGACCATCGTGCCGGGCAGGTAGCGGCGCGCGGTCGGGACGTGCACCCCGGCCGGGCCGAGCCGGAACGTGCCGGCGTCGCGGTCGAGGATCGACCCGAAAACGCTCGGCGAGTCCATCCGCGGCAGGCACATCCACTCGACGGCGCCGCTGGGCGCCACGAGCGCGGTCGTCTCGCAGTCGGACAGGAAGCCGTAGTCGGCGATCGCCGGGAACGGACTCCGCGCGAAGCCCTCCTGGATCATGCGGTGCTCGGCCACCAGCGCGAGCGTATCGATCCGCGGAATAACTCGGTACCGCTGGTCGTCTTCTGTCGTCGTGAGACGGATCACCGGAGCCGCCGCCCTGGCCTATGTCGTCCTGGCCGCGATCGAGAACATGGAGCTGCTCGGCCTGCCGGGCCTGGGCGCGCCGGCGAGCGAGGTCCGCGCCGCCTACGCCGACACCGCGCTGGGCGTCGTGACGGTCACCGCGGGGGCGCTGTCGCTGCTCGCGTACGTGGTGTTCGCCGCCACCCTCGCCCCTCGCCGGCGGTGGCCGGCGTTCGCGGGAGCCGCCCTGGCGGGCGCCGGCGTCGCCGCGGCGGCGCTGCTGGTGGCCGGCGGTGACGCGTCGCTGTTCGACCTCCAGCTGCAACTGCGGTATCTCGCCGGCCCGCTCATGGGGCTGTTCCTCATCGGAGCCGCCGGGCGCGCCGCTGCGCCCGCTCGCCGTCGTCGTGTCCGTCCCGCTCTTCCTCACGCCGCTGGCGCTCACCGGTGTCGAGCTCGGAGCCCAGCTGGCGTTCGCCGCGCACGCCGCGTGGTTCTGGCTCGCCGGCCTGTGGCTGTGCGCCGCCTCGGTCCGCCACGCCGCCTTCCTGATGCTCGCGCTGGCCGCCGGGGCGGTCGGGATCGCGCTGCTGATCGTGCCCGGCGCGACCGGCGCCTTCTTCGCCTGGGGCCTGGCGCCCGCCTCGCTCGCCGCCTTCGCGGGCGGCGTGTACGTCGCGTCGGCGCTCGTCTACGCGGTCGCGCTGCGGGCGCCCGCGCGCGAGGCGCACGGGCTCGTGGTGGCGGCCGTCGTGCTGTCCCTCTCGGTGCTCGCGAGCACCCTCGCGCACCTCGACGTGTTCGACTTCGCCCGCCTGCAGGCGTGGGCCTGGGTGGCGCTGTTCAGCGGCTTCGCGATCGTGACCGTCGTACTCGCCCTGCGCGGCCCGTGGTGGCCCGCGCCGGGTCCGCGGCTGCCGCTCTGGGCGCGCGGGCTGCTCGGCGCCGCGGGCTCGCTGCTCGGCGGCGTCGCGGTCGCGCTGTGGATCGACCCGGCCGCGTTCTCGCTGCCGCCGCTCGGCGGGCGCTTCGCGGGCTCGTGGGTCGCCATGCTCGCCACGCTGGCGGCCTACGCGGCGCTGAGCAACCGCCGCCGCGACGCGCGGCTGCCCGCGCTCGCCCTCCTGGTCCTGCCGGCCGGCGCGCTCGTCGCCGCGGCCCGCACGGACGCCGACCCGGGCTACGTGCTCGCGCTCGCGCTGCTGATCGTCGTGGGCGCGGCGGTGCTCGCGGTCAGCGAGGCACCGGGTGGCGCGGCTCGTAGAGCCCGACCGGCCCGAACCCCGGGACCTCTACGGCTGCCAGTACCCCCCAGCCCTGGTCCGACGGTTCAGACGCGATAGCGACCCCGCGCTCGCGCAGCTTCGCGAGCGTCGCCTCGAGGTCGTCGGTCATCAGGTACAGCTCGTGCCGCGGCTCGCCGCCGTCGGCCGGATGGATCGCCAGCTCGGCGGGCGGCAGCGCGAAGATCAGCCAGCCGCCGCCGGCGTCGACCGATTGCAGCTCGAGCACGTCGGCGAAGAACGTCCGCGCCGCGTCGGCATCGCGCGCGAAGAGGATCGAGTGGACCGCGTCGATCAATCGAACAGCTCGTCGAGGAAGCTCTTCTTCTTCTTCTTGTGCTGCTTGTGCGAGCGGTAGTCGGAGTAGATCTTCTCGGCGGTGTGGCTGTCGAAGCCGTAGCTCGGCTTGCGTTCCTTGTCGCCGCCGGTCATCTCGCGGATGAAGTCCTCGTCGTCGGCGCCGCCCACCACCTGGCGCTCGCGCTCGAGGATGTTGTCGAGCTCGCCGCGGTCGAGCCAGACGCCGCGGCAGTTGCGGCAGGCGTCGATCTTGATGCCGCTGCGATCGAGCTCGAGGAGTTCGCCACCACAGGAAGGACACGTCATCGCCATGGGCGGATCGTAGATGAGAGGCTTGGACCATGGCCGGCCGAGAGACCCCCGCCACCAAGGCGGCCCGGGCCGCGGGCATCGCCTTCGAGGTGCTCGAGTACGAGCACGACGAGGCGAGCGAGTCGTACGGGCTCGAGGCGGCAGAGCGACTCGGGCTCGATCCCGAGCGGGTGTTCAAGACGCTCCTCGCGACGGTCGGCGGCGACCTGTGCGTGTGCGTGCTCCCGGTCACCTCGCAGCTCGACCTGCGCGCGCTCGGCAAGCGCGCCGCGATGGCCGACCCGCGCGACGCGCAGCGCGCCACGGGCTACGTGGTCGGGGGCATCAGCCCGCTCGGCCAGCGCAAGCGGATCCGCACGCTGCTCGACGACGGCGCCTTCGAGCACGAGACGATCTTCGTCAGCGCCGGCCGCCGCGGGCTGGAGATCGAGCTGGCGCCGAGCGACCTCGCGGCGCTCACGAACGCCGACCGCGCGCCGCTCGCGCGGTCATGAGCGGACCCACTGCGGATGTACCTCGTCGTCCGCCGCGGCGCGGTCGCCGAGCTCGCGCGCGCGGGCGAGCTGGCCGGCGCCGCCGCGGTGGCCTGCGTGCGCGATCCCGCCTTCGCCGAGGCGGTCGAGGCGTGGCGCCCGCGGCCGGGCAAGGTGTGCCTGCGCGCCCGCAGCGACGCCCAGTGGCAGGGTGTGCTGGAGGAGCCGCACGCGCTCGCCGGCGACGCGGTGGCCGCACTGCCGCCGCGCCGGCGCTCCGAGCGCGGCCCGCTGCTCGAGAAGCTGCAGGCCATGAGCACCGACCTCGGCGGCGCGCCGGAGACCGCGCCCGCCAGGCCCGGCGCGCTCACCTACCTGCTCAACCCTGACGCGCCGATGAGCTCGGGCAAGACGCTCGCCCAGATCGCCCACGCGGCGGTGATGGCGGCCGACAGCGGGCGGTTCGAGGACTGGGTCGCCGCCGGCTGCCCGGCGCGCGTGCTCGCGCCGTCGCCCGAGGAGTTCGCCGCCGCCGCGCGCCGCGACGACCTCGCGGCCTGCGTGGCCGACGCGGGTCTCACCGAGGTCGCGCCCGGGACGGTGACGGTGCTGGCCGTTCCGTAGGGCCCTGGCCGAATTGGGGGCGCCGCGGTCCCAAGGGACCGGATAGCGTCGCGTCGTGAAGACGGGGCTCGCGGCCGCTGGGCTGGCCATCCTCATCGCGCTGTCCGCAGCCGCCGGCGCGGGCGCGCGGCCGGCAGGCACGGCCCAGACGACGTCGTGCGCGGCCGAGACGAAGCGGCTGAAGACGTTCGAGCGGAAGATGGGGTCCCGCAAGCGCGCGTACTTCCGCTCGCACCGGTCCGCGAAGTCGCGCCGGGACTATGTGAAGAAGCAGCGCAAGAAGCTGCAGTCGCTGCGGCGGGCGCGTGCCCGCTGCCTTCGCGCGCCGCCGTCCTCGCCGCCGCCCGTCGTGGCCGACACCGGACCGCCCGACCTGGTCCTCGAGTCGCCCGCCGCCGGCACGTGGTTCGACGTCCCGCTCGCCTCGCTGCGCGGCCGCGCGAGCGACTCCGGGAGCGGGCTCGCGCGCGTCGACTGCGCCGGCCGGGCCGCCGTGCTCGCCGGCGACCGCTTCACATGCGAGGTCCCGCTCGTCGAGGGCGCGAACGCCATCGCCGTCACCGCCGCGGACGGCGCCGGCAACACGGCCCGGGTCTCGGTCACCGTGCGCCACGGCCCCGGGCTGCTGACCGGCGCGGAAGGAGCCGCCGCCGTCGCGGAGGTCCGCGACGCGGACACCGATGTGCACCACGATGCCTCGAAGATCGCGGCGACGCCCGAGGGCCCGGTCGCGCGCGGTGAGATCGGCGTGCGGATCGCGCCGCGCGCGACCGTGGCGCAGGTGAACGCCGCCCTCGGCTCGGTCGGCGGCACGATCGCCGGCGCGGTCGCGGGCAGCCCGCAGCTGGCCGTGACGATCCCGGATCCGGGCAGCCTCGCGGCGCTCGAGGACCTCCTGGACGAGCTGCGCGCCGAGCCGGGCATCGAGCGCGCGACGCTCGCCGACATGCCGGCGACGAACGAGCTGCCGACCGGCTTCGCCTCGCCGCTCTCGGCGACGGGCGGCGAAGCGCTCGGCCACCTCGTCGCGCTCCGCATGCCCGCCGCCTGGAACGCGCGGAGGGCGATCCGGCTCGCCGACCGGCCGACGCTGATCGTCGCCGATCTGTTCGGCGACGGGCCGCTGTCCCCCCAGGTCGACGCGACGTACAACAGCGGCGCCCTGCGCCGGCTGACCGTCACGAAGGAGCACGGCTACCACGTCGTCGGCATCGCGGCGTCGCGCTACTCGACCGACGGCACCGCCGCCGGAGACGTCACCGGCGTCTTCCCGGCCACCACGCCGCTGCACGTCATCGAGGGGATCGGCTCGAGCACGCAGATGATCGGCCTGCGGATCGTCCAGGCCGCCAAGGCGCGGACGGGACGCGTGGTGGTCAACACCAGCCTCGGCTGGGACGTCGCCCCGCCCGACGCCGGCGCGCGGCAGGGGGGTTCCGACTGGGCGCAGCTCGTGCGCGGGATCGCCGGGCTCGAGGACCGCGTCCTGCATGCGACCTCGGCCGGCAACGACGCGGGGCCGTCGTCGAGGAACAGCCGCTGGTCCGCCTCGCTGCGTACCGACCTCACCGACGCGACCGGCCAGCCGATGCCCGCGCTGCGCAACACGCTCGCGGTCGAGAGCCTCGTCGAGACGGCGGCACCGGAGTTCGAGCCCGGGTGCCTGGACATATCCTCGAACCGCGGCGGCACGATCGCGGCGGTCGGCGCGAACGTCCACTCGCACCTGTTCGGCCCGGACGCCGGTGATAAGACCGGCACTTCGATGGCGTCGCCCCAGGTCGCGGGCCTGGCGATGTACCTGTGGTCGATCGCGCCGGACCTCACCGCCCCGCAGCTGCGCGCCGCGATGATCGCCACGGCCCGGCCCGCGCTTTCCAACGCCGCGGGCGTGTGCGGCACCGACCTGCCGTCCGCGCCCCGCCTGGACGCCTACGCCGCCGTGCTGAGCCTCGACACGCCGGCGGCCGCGCCGGTGCGCGCCGCGATCCTCGACCACGACGCGGACGGCGACTTCGACGAGCGCGACCTCGAGCTGTTCTCGGACGTCGAAGACAGCGACGCCGGCGACCGCGACCACTCGCGCTCGGACCTCAACGGCGACGGCTTCACCGGCGGCACCGGGGCGAAGCCGCTCGACCTCGACCTCACCGGCTCCCCGCGCGGCGGCGCGCCGCGGCTCGAGACGGTGCGCCAGGGGATCGAGAACGTGTCGGTCGAGTTCGACGAGGCCGCGGTGACGGACATGCAGGCGCTGTGCTTCTACGCCTACTCCGACCTGTACACGGGCAGCCGCGAACGGCGCGTGGAACTGCTCGAGCCGCGCGAGCGCTGCGGCGCCGAGCTGCTCACCAACGGCAAGCTCGTGACCGTCGGCCGAAGCCCGCGCGGCCTCGGCCAGCAGTTCCCGCCGCCGCGGTTGTGGACCATCGCGCCGCCCGCGGCGCCGCTCACGTTCACGCCGGAGAACGAGTCGCCGGGGCAGCCGGCGTGGTCGCCCGACGGCGAGCGGATCGCCTACCCGCGGTCCGCAGGGATCTCGATCATCGCCGCCGCCGGCGGCATCGCGACACTCATCCCGGGCACCCAGCCCGGCGACGACGATCCCACCTGGTCTCCAGACGGCACGCGGATCGCCTTCAACGGGCGCTCCCGCACGCCGGCCGGCATCTACATCGTCGATGCCGCCGGCGGCGTGCCCGCGCTGATCCCGGGCACGAACGGCTACCGGGACCCGAGCTGGTCGCCCGTCGGGCGCCTGATCGCCGCGAGCACCGGCGGCCAGCAGCCGGACATCGTCGTGTTCGCGCCCGACGGCCAGGACAAGGTCGAGTTGACCGACAACGGGGCGATCGAGGAGTACTCGCCCGACTGGTCCCCGGACGCGACGCGCATCGTCTTCGTCAGCAACCGGCCGATCGGCGGGACGGTCATCCGCACGCGTCTGTGGATCATGGATGCCGACGGCTCGGACCCGATCCAGTTCACGGCGCCGTTCGGCACGAACACCTCGGGCACCACCGTCCAGGACGAGCACCCGTCATGGTCGCCCGACGGCACGTCGATCGCCTTCGCCCGCAGCCACCAGAACAACAGCCGGTTCGTGATGACCAAGGTGGACGACCCGGCGGCGCTGGCGGTGGCCGTCACGCCGATGCCGAGCGCTGACACCGACCACACCTTCGACCTGCCGGACTGGCAGCCGCTGCCGTAGGGTCCGCGTCATGGACCCCGAGCTCGCGGAGCTGCTCGCGCAGGAGGAGGAGCTCCAGTTCACGACGTTCACCAACACGACGGCCTGGGAGCTCGGCTGCGCGCTGGTCGACGCCGCGCAGCGCGACCGCCTCGGCGTCACGGTCGACATCCGGCGCGGCGACCAGCAGCTCTTCCACGCCGCCCTGCAGGGCACCACGCCCAACAACGACGTCTGGATCGAGAACAAGAACCGCGTCGTGCGGCGCTTCGGCCACAGCTCCTTCTACGTCGGCACCAAGCATCGCCTCGACGGCACCACGCTGGCCGAGCGCGAGCGCGTCGACCCGACGCTCTACGCCGACCACGGCGGCGCCTTCCCCGTCGTCGTGCGCGGCGTCGGCCCGGTGGGGACCGTCACCGTGTCCGGGCTGCCGCAGGCCGACGACCACCGGCTGGTGGTCGACGTACTGCGGGCGTTCCTGGCCGAGCGCTGACGCCGGCCCGCCGCGTGCGGCGAGCCGGCGTTGCGGTCACGAGGAGCGGGAGGCGGCGCGCTTGGCCGGCCGCGCCTTGGCGCGCGACTTGGCCGGGCGGGCCTTGGCCCGCGTCTTGGCCGGCTTGGCCGCCCGGGTGGCGGCGCGCTTGGCGGGCTTCGCCGTGCGCGACGTTGCGCGCGACTTGGCCGGCTTCGAACGCGACGAGGCGCGCGACTTGGCCGGCTTCGAGCGCGACGACGAGGCACGTGACTTGGCGGGCTTCTTGGCCCGCGACTTGGCGGGCTTGGACGACCGCGAGTTCGTGCTGAGCGCCGGCACGGGCCGGCGCTGGGCGGGCGGGACCTCCTCGCTCACGACCGCCTTGGTGAGCTGCGGGATCAGCTTCTGCAGGAAGCTCGCCATGCGCTCCTCCTGGCGGCGGTACTCGCGCGCGAGCTTGGCGGTGTCGCGATCGCGCAGCGCCTCGGCGAGCGACTCGATGGCGAGGTAGTTGCCGATCTCCTCGTGCTCGTTCCACAGCTCGGTCTTTGCGTTCTTGAGCAGCTTCTCGGCCTCGCCCGTGCCGCGTAGCGCGTGCATCGGTCCCTTGGCCGCGGCCATCGCCTTGGTGGCTGCAGCCGTCGCCTTGCCGGCCGCTTCCGAGAGCGCGTCGGGCCCGGGCAGGCTCGCGGCTTCGGCCTTGCCACCCAGCTGCTTGATCCGGCGTTCGAGACCTCGCGCCTGGGCCTTGGTCTCCTTCAGGTGGTCCTGCAGGCGCTTCTTGTAGCTGGCGCGGCCTGCGGCCATCTTGATGTGCGCGTCGAGCGCGGTCTCCAGCTCCTTCTCCTTGCCATATGCCTCGTTGAGGTACTGGACAAGCTTGCTATCGCGGGCGTTCAGATCCGCCATGGGCAGTTCTCCTCTTCAGGGTTCCGTCTCGTCTTTCCCGCCTTAGCGCTCCGGCAGACAGCTAATGCGGCGCGAGCAGGGATTCAACCGCTTCCGGCTCGACGGCGCGTCCACGCGTCGTTCGCGCGCGCGCCCAGTCGACCGCCGCGACGAGGCTGACGCCCGCCATCGCGATGACGAGCGGCATCACCGGGAGGTTGCGTCGCGTGCCCGCGAGCAGCAGTCCACCGATGAGGCTGATGCCGACGAGCAGCACCAGGATCGGCAGCACCTCCCACCGCCGGCGCACGAGCAGCAGCACGAGGCCGGCGAGGCCGGCGATCAGCACGAGGTAGTGCAGCGCGCCGCCGGCGGGCGTGTAGCTCGGCGACCCCGAGCCGTGCCACATGTGCGCGACCTTGCCCGCGATCATCTGCGCGAGCGCGCGCGGCTCGTCGGTCGCCCAGTGGACGAGGTTCTCGCGCCCGACGCGTCCGAGCGCCTCGTCGCGCGGCAGCGCCGGGTACTCCTCGGCCACCTCGTCGAGCAGCGGGTTCATCGGCAGCAGGCGCAGCTCCTCGGGGCTCGGGTCGGTGCCGCGGAAGCGGTGGTACAGGTGCTGCTTGGTGCCTTGGTGCAGGCCGTCGCCGGGCAGGTAGGTGCCGATGAAGAGCGCCTTGCCGCCGCCGGTCGAGACCGGCACGAAGCGGCCGAGGTCGCTCGACGCGATCGCGGTCCACGGCGCGATCGTCACCGCGAAGGCGAGCGCCATCAGGCCGCCCGCGGCGACCCCGCGCAACGGGCCCGCGCGCCGGCCGACGAGCACGACGGCGAGGAGCGCGAGCAGCGCGGTCAGCGCGAGGTACTCGGGGCGCAGGAAGGCGGTCAGCCCGAGCAGGACCCCGGGCAGCGCCCATGCCCACGGCGTGCGGCCGGGGTCGCACGCCCACAGGAACGCGAGCACGGCGCCGGCGACCGTGAAGATGGCCAGCGGCTCGCCCGACAGCAGCGAGGTGTAGAAGAGCGTCGGCGGATAGACGGCCGCGAGGCCGGCGGCCACGAGCCCGGCGCGCGGGCCGCCGAGCCGGCGCCCGAGCAGGTAGACGACGAGCACGCCGGCCGTGCCCGCCACCGCCAGCCCGAGCCGCGCGGCGAGCGGGCTGACGTCGCCGATCAGGTTGTAGATCGCCGCCGCGAAGAGCGGCGCGCCGGGCGCGAAGTCGTACGGGTTGGCCGAGCCGGGGACGCCCCACTCGCCCTCGTGGAAGAGCTGCGCGGCGAGCCGCTCGTACATGTCGGCGTCGCTTCCGTTGCGGAAGTCCCAGCCGACGAGCGCCGCGACGAGGCGGGCGACGAAGGCCACGACGAGGATGGCGACGAGCGCCCACAGCACACCCCGTCCGCCGTGGCGTTCGGGCAACGTTCTCGCCCATCCGCGCATCGCGTCGCCCACCCAACCTCCATAACCATCGTCGCTACCTACGGCATCCGGCCTCCGGCCGGGTCGCCACACCCTAGCGTCGGGTACCGCGAGCGACCAGCTATGGCGTGTTGTTGACCGAGTTGGGGTCGACGAGGCGGAGCGGCCGTCGCGGCGGCGGCACCGGCGCGGCGATCCCGCACGTCCGGCACGTCAACACCGGCGGGCGCGGCGGCGGGCAGCCGGCGGCCCCCACGACCTGGCAGGGAACCGGCGGCGTCGTCGTCGTGCCGTCGGGCGTCGGCTCGGGCGGCAAGGGCGTCGTCGAGACGACGTCGACCGGCTCGGGCGCGAGCGGCGGCGGGTCGGCGACCACGACGCTCTTCGAGGGCTTCTCCCGGCGCACGCGCGGCTTCGGAGCGACGGGCTCGGGTCCGGCGACCACCTGCGCGGTGACGACCGGCTGGGACTCCACGTGCGCGGGCTGCTCCGGCGCGATGACCTTGCGCGGCGCCTTCTCCTTGACGTGGGTGCGCCGCTTCTTCACGGGCTTCGCGACCGGCGTCGGCGCCGCGGCGGTCACGTGGACCACCGGTTCGGCGGCTTCCGGCGCCGGAGCGGGCGTGTGGGTGGGCGACTGCGCGGCGTCGGCGATCACGAGCGCGAGCACGAACGTGGCGGCGCCGGCGGCCAGGACGCGCAGGCGCCGGCCGCGCGCGCCATTCCAGCCGCCGTTCACGCGCTCGGCCGCCGCGGCGGTGTCCTCGCGCAGCCACAGCGCGGGCACCAGCAGCAGCCACTGGCGGTAGGCGACCGCGGCCTCCTCCATCGCCTCGAGCCGGACGCGGCAGGCGCCGCACGCCATCAGGTGCTCGACGAGCCAGGCGTCCTCGAGCAGCCCGTCCTGGTGCTTGGCGAGCAGCGGGAGCGCGCGGTCGCAGTCGGGCGACGCCGAGGCCACGGAGCCGAGCGCCGTCTGGCGCAGGCCGTCGCGCAGGTTGATGCGGGCGCGCGAGATGAGCTGCGCCACGGCGTTCTGGTTCATGCCCATGATCTGGGCGACCTCGCCGTAGGAGAGGTCCTCGAGCTCGCGCAGCGCGAGCACCTCGCGCTGGCGCTCCGGCAGGCTCTCGTTCGCGAGCCGGATCTGCTCCTGATGGGCTCCGCGCAGCGCGGCGCGCTCGGGGGCCTCGTGGTCGTCGGCGGACGCGACCTCGGGGAACTCGCTCGTGGGCGTGGCGCGCTTGCGGCGCTCGATCGCGTCGTAGCTCGCGTTGCGCGCGGCCGTCATCACGTAGGCGGCGAAGTTGAGCTCGCGGTCGCGCAGGCTCGGCAGCCGCTCGAGGACCTTCAGGAACGTCTCCTGCGTCGCGTCGGCGGCGTCGTCCGCGGAGCCGGTGATGCGGTAGCAGAGGTTGTACGCGCTGCGCTCGTGCCGGTCGTAGAGCTCCGCGAAGGAAGCGTGGTCTCCGGCGGCTGCGCGGCGAGCGAGTTCTTCGTCCTGAAGAGGCATACGGCCTTCCGTGGTCGAGGTCCGTTGGGAGCAAGTAACCCGCCGGCGCCGTTCGATTACGGCGAATTCTCGGGGCCGCCGTAAGAAACGGCGGGCGGGCCGGTTGAACGGACATCAATCAACGGCCCAAGGAGGCCCGCAGTGTCCGCTCTCACCCGTCGCATCTCCCGTCCCTCGCCCGCGCTGCTCGTGGCGATCGTCGCGCTGTTCATGGCGCTCGGCGGGACCAGCTATGCCGCCCTGAAGATCACGGGCAAGAACGTCGCGAACCGGTCGCTCGGCGGCAACGAGATGAAGAAGAACACCCTGGACGGCGACGAGATCAACGAGTCCGCGCTCGGCACCGTCCCCAAGGCCGCCGATGCCGACACCGTGGGCGGCCAGCCGGCCTCGTCGTTCATGGTCAAGCAGCCGCGCGTGTTCGAGGCCGCGATCCCGGCCAACCAGAACTTCGCCAACAACGCGGTGGTCGGCACCCTCGCCGACCTCGCCCCCGGCGCCTACGTCGTGACGGCGAAGCTGACGTACGAGAACGACAGCGCGACCACCACGTCGACCTGCACGCTGCACGTGCCCGGCGGCAACGACACGACGACGTTCAGCCACGACACGACGAACTCCGAGACGATCACGCTCCAGAAGGCCGTGAGCTCGGGCGCCGTCTTCTCCCCCTCCGTGTCGTGCGAGAGCGACGGCAGCGACGACCTCATCGGCGTCGGCAACATCATCGCCGTCCGCATCGACTGACCAAGTGTGGCGAGCCGGGCAGGGATGCCCGGCTCGCCACGGGGGTGTCCACCACGGATGGACGGATGTTCGAGCAGTGAACAAGGCCAGAGCGGGCACCATGGATCGCGATGGTCTCTCTCCGAAGGGGTCTGGGGTTGGCCCTACTGGTGATCCTCGGCGCGCTCGCGATCCTGGCGCTGCCGGGGCCGGCGCATGCGGCCGGCTGCCCTGAGCAGCCGCTCGACCGCACGTTCCGGCCATGGCTGGATCCCGCCTGGTACGCCCCGGCCCCGAACGGCGGCCTCGAGTCGGGCGCCTCCGGCTGGACCTTGGAGCGCGGAGCCGCCGTCGTCCCCGGCAACGAGCCGTTCCACGTCGGCGGGAGCGGCGATGAGCGGTCGCTCGCCCTCCCGCCCGGCGGCTCGGCCACCACGGAGCCGGTCTGCATCGGCATCGAGCATCCGACGCTGCGCTTCTTCGCGCGCAACACCGGCGACCCGACGTCGCTGCTGACCGTCTCGGTCGTCTTCGACGACGTGCTCGGGCGGTCGCACACGCTGCCCGTCGGCGTCGTGGCGGCCGGCCGCGAGTGGGCGCCCACGCCGGTCGTGCCGGTGGTCGTGAACCTGCTCTCGCTGCTCGGCGACCAGCAGGTCGCGTTCCGGTTCACCGCCGCCGATGGCGACTGGTCGATCGACGACGTCTACGTCGATCCGTACAAGAAGGGCTGACGTTCATCAGCGCATGGTCTGCGCGGAGCGCCCGGTGAAGTTGCCGCGGCCTCGCCAGATGACGAGCCACTCGCCCGGCAGGTAACGGATGTTGGGCGCGGTGCCCTCGGCGGTGAGGCTGAAGCTGATGACCTGGTCCCGTCTGCCGCCGTCGAAGCGGCCGATCGGCAGACGGTTGAGCGAGGGGTAGGGAAGCCGGCTGTCGCCGTTTCGCATCGTGACGAGCGGAGAGTTGCCGTCCCGGCTGTAGCGCCACGTCTGCCCGTCGCCGATCGCGATGTCGGTCGTGCCGTTGCCGTCGAAGTCGGCGGCCACGGCGTTGGAGAACGAGCTCGTGAGCCTGCCGTTGAGCCTGGCCCAGCCCTGCGTGGAGCGCGCTCGAGTAGGACCAGCCGCTCCCGAGGATCCCGACGACGTCGGTGCCGCGCACCCCGTCGAACTCGCCGAACAGCAGTCTCGAGATCGGCTCGCCGGAGCGTCTGCGTCGGAGTCCAGGCGCGCGTGCTGCCGTACCAGACCTGCCACTGGCTCTGGCGCGTGTAGAACATGTCGGTCAGGCCGTCGCCGTCGAAGTCGCCGAAGCGCAGGTCCTTGATCGGCACCGGCACGGAGGTGAGCGGCGTCAGCGGAGCGGCGGTGCCGCTCTTGACGTAGCCGAGCCCGCCGCTCGGGTCGCGGTAGAGCACGTCGGTGAGGCCGTCGTTGTCGATGTCGGCGAGGCCGAGCTCGCCGATGCGCTTGTTGGACGCGCGGAGGTACTGCCAGGGGCGGATGCCGGCGCTCGAGTAGAACCAGGCGGTGCCGTTGGCGACGAAGACGTCGGTGCGGCCGTCGCGGTCGAAGTCACCGGTCGCCAGCTCGGTCGAGTAGTCGACGTCGTAGCGGTTGCCGGCCGAGCGGAGGTTGAAGGTGTCGGGCCGGTCCTCGTCCAGCCGGCTGTCGTCTCCCGCCCTCAGCTTCACGGCCTCGTCGAAGTCGTCGTGGGCGAGCACGTTGCCCGTGAAGTGGGCGCCCTGTTGGGGCAGCCCGCGCAGGCCGAAGGCGGCACGCGTCCTGAGTCCCCAGAAGCCGTAGTTCTGCTCACCGAGGACGGTGTTGAAGGAGACGTCGAAGTAGGTGCCGGCAGGCCCGCCGGCAAACTCCTCGCCCATCCTTCCGTGCACGTCGAAGCTGTGGGGGTAGGAGTCGCTCTTCCCGTAGCTGAGCACTCCACGGAGGACGTAGTTGAAGCGCGCCGAGTAGCCGCTGTAGGCCTGTCCGTCCGCGGCGACGTGGTGGTTGTTGAAGGCGAACACGTTGCCCTCGACCGTGGCGTAGACGCCGCCGCCGACGACGACGCCGTAGCCGCCACCCTGCATGGCGTTGTTGTGGAGGTAGTTGCGCTCGACGCGGACGAGCGTCGGGTCGCGGGGGTCGGCCGGCCACCAGCGGCCCGGGCACTTGCATGCTCGCCGGTAGGCCCCGGGGTAGTCCTTCGCGATCGTGCCGGCGATCACGACCGCGTCCCTGAACCCTTCGATCTCGTTGTCGGTGATCACGACGCGGCGGCCGGCGCCGCTGACGGAGTCCTGCGCGATCTGGATCGCGCGTACGTTGGGAAGCTCCTTCTTGCGGTCCGCGGGCCGGTACGGGCCGCGCAGGTGCAGCCCCTCGACGCGCACGTCGTCGGCCTTCTCGGCGATGAAGAGCGGGTGGTCCTCGACGCGGTAGTCCGTGTAGAGCAGCGGGCGGCTCCCGAGCGCGCCGCGCTCGCCGACGATCTCGACTCCCGAGCTCAAGGGGATGTAGGTCAGCGGATCTCCCTTGCGGTCCCTCATCTCCCATCTCGCGTCCCTCGGGATCACGACCCGCCCTCGGTACCCGGAGCGCAGGAGATCGTTCAGGTCGGCGGCCGAGCGGCAGATCCTGGCGGCCGCCTGCGGTTCGCAGGGCGTCGGCACCTGGGCTGAAGCGGCGGGAGCGAGCAGGGCGGCGACGGCCGTCGCGAGGAGCGGGACGAGGGTCTTCGACATGGCGCTCAGCGTCCCGGCCTCGCGAGAGCCAGGGTATGGGGAGCGACCCCTACTCTTTGCTCCTTCGACGAGCAACCCACGCGCGTGCCGCGAGCAGCGCGGTGCTCCCGCCGCTCGCCAACGCGAGCGGCAGGAGCTCCTCGAACGGCACGCCGGCGACGTGGGCGATCATCGGCTCTCGCCGTACGCGTCGTGGTAGTTCCACCACTCGTACGGCGGCGTCTGCGGGTAGCCGTCCGGCGAGTCCTCCCAGGCCTCCTGGCGGCCGAGCGCGGTGATGTCGAGGTAGCTCCAGTTGGTGCCGAGGCCCTCGTCGCCGCGTCCGTTGATCAGGTAGGTGCGGAAGATCTTCTCGCCGTCGCGTATGAAGGCGTTGTGCCCGTGCCACTCGCGGACGTCGTGGTCGGTGTCGAACTCGTCCGTGACCGTGTACCACGGGATGTGCTGCCATCCCATGCGCTCCTTGAGCCCGCGGATCTCGGCCTGCGGCGCGCGCGAGACGTAGGCGAGCGTCGTGTCGCGCTCGTGCAGGTGACCGAGGTTGGTGGCGACGTTGTCGGCGACCATCGAGCAGCCCACGCAGGCCCGCTCCGGGTACGCGCCGCCCTCGGCGTAGGTCGTGACCTCCTCGCCGTAATAGGCGCGGTAGACGATCAGCTGGCGGCGCCCCTCGAACAGGTCGAGCAGGCTCACCGGGCCGTCCGGACCCTCGAAGCGATAGTCCTTCTCGACGGCCGTCCACGGCATCCGGCGCCGCTCGGCGGCCAGGGCGTCGCCGGCGCGCATGTGCTCCTTCTCCTTGACCAGCAGCGCCTCGCGGGCGGCTGTCCACTCCTGGGGCGACACGATCTGCGGTGTGTTCATTCCGATCTCCTTTCGAGCTGCTTCATCAATACGTCGCAGCAGGAACGGCGATTTGGACACGATCAGCGAATTGAGTCGCGACGCCGTTCGAGCTCCTCGCGCTCCACGGCGTTCGCGGTGAGCGCGATCGCCTGCTCGTAGGCGCGAGCGGCGCCCTCGGCGTCGCCGGCCCGGCTGAGCAGCTCGGCGTGCGCCGCGTGCAGCGGCTGGTAGCGCTCGAGCCCGGGATCGCCGAGCAGCGGCTCGAAGCAGCTCCAGGCCGGCGGCGGGGCCGGAGGCAAGGCCGACGGCGACAGCGCGGTTGAGCTCGACGACCGGCGACGGGTTGACGGCGGCGAGCGCGCCATAGAGCTCGGCGATCTGCGCCCAGTCCGTGGCTTCGTCCTGGACCTGCAGGGCCGTGATCGCGGCCTGCAGCTGGTACTCGCCGGGACGCCGCAGCCGCACGGCGCGCTCGAGCGTCGCGAGGCCCGCGCGCAGCTTGTCCCGATCCCACAGCGACCGGTCCTGGTCGTCGAGCGCGACGTATCGTCCGCTCGGGTCGACGCGGGCGGCGCGGCGCGCGTCGTGCAGCAGCATCAGCGCGAGCAGTCCGCACACCTCGGCGTCCTCGGGCATCAGCCGGGCCAGCAGCTCGCCGAGGCGGATCGCCTCGTCGCACAGCTCCTCGCGCACCAGGCGATCGCCCTCGGCGGCCGCGTAGCCCTCGTTGAAGATCAGGTACACGACGCGCAGGACGCCGCGCAGGCGGTCGGGCAGCTCCTCGTCGGCCGGCACCCGGTACGGGATGTGCGCGTCCGCGATCTTGCGCTTCGCGCGAACGATCCGCTTGCCCATCGTCGGCTCGGCGACCAGGAACGCGCGGGCGATCTCGCCGGTGGTCAGGCCGCCGAGCGCCCGCAGCGTGAGCGCGACGCGCGCGGACATGTCCAGCGCGGGGTGACAGCAGGTGAAGATCAGCCGCAGACGGTCGTCGACGATCGTGCTGTCGTGTTCCATCGGCGGCTGGGTGTCGAGCAGCGTCAGCTCGGCCAGCCGCTCGGCGCGATCCCTCACCGACCGGTCGCGACGCAGGCGATCGATGGCCCGCCGCCGGGCGGTGGTCGTGATCCACGCGCCGGGGTTGGCCGGCACGCCGTCGCGGCGCCACTGAGTGACGGCGTCCTCGAAGGCGTCCTGCACCGCGTCCTCGGCCAGCTGGAAGTCGCCGGCCTGCCGGATCAGGGTGGCCAGGACGATCGCGCGCTCGTCGCGGTAGGCGTCGGCGATCGCAGCCTCTACGCCGCTCACGCCAGGTTGCCCACGTCCTCGTCGGACAGCTCGACGCCGGCCCGGCGCGCCGTCTCCAGCCACTCCTCGGCGGGCATGACCGGCCGCACCTCGATCGTCGCCCAGGGCGCCATCGGGAGCCTCGCGGCCTGCTCGAGCGCCTCGTCGAGATCGGCGCACTCGAGCACGTAGTAGCCGGCGAGGACCTCCTTGGTGACCGCGAACGGGCCGTCGGTGATCTCCGTGTTCCCGTCGCGCACGCGCACGGAGGTCGCGCTCTCGGTCGAATGCAGGCGATTGACGCCGACCAGCAATCCCGCCTCGCGCAGGCCGGCGTGCAGCTCCATGAGCATCGGCGTCACGTGCTCGCGCTCGGCCTGCTCGGCCGCGTCGACCTCCTCTTCGTAGACCAGCAGCATGTACTGAGACATGCATCGGATTATCCGGGCCGCGGGCTGCTCGTCCTGACCGACCGCAGCGCGGGCAGACGGGCCGGGGGCGTCGGAGTGCGTCCGCGGCGTCGCCGCAGCCAGCGCGCGAGCAGGTACGGGGGTAGGCCGACGAGCGCCGCGGCGATCAGGGCAAAGCGGGAGCAGCAGGAGGGCCGGCAGGACGACGAACAGGATGATCCCGGGGATGGCGAGCAGGAGCGCGGGCAGCAGAGCGACTCCGAGGCCGGCGCTGAGATCCATCAGCTCCTCGAGCATCTCCCCGGACGTCGGCGATGTGGGGGGCGTGGGCTTCATGCCCTGTAAGACGATCCGGAGCCGGTGCTGTGACAGTGGCTGTCACAGGCGGCGTCTCTGTCCCGTCTCAGAGGCATGAAGATCTTCGTAGCCGGCGCCACAGGCGCCCTTGGAACAGCACTGGTCCCGCAGCTCGTGGCGCGGGGGCACGAGGTTGTCGGGATGACCAGGAGCGCGTCGAAGCGGGACCTCGTCCGCAGCCTGGGCGCGCTGCCGGTCGTGGCCGACGCTCTCGACCCCGACGCGGTCGCCGACGGCGGTGGCGTCCGCCGAGCCCGAGGTGATCGTGCATCAGCTCACGGCGCTGTCCGGGCCGATGAACGCCCGCGACGCGCGGCACCCCGAGCGCTTCGAGGGGGCGATCATGACCAACCGGCTGCGCACCGAGGGGACGGACCATCTCCTGGCCGCCGGCCGCGCCGTCGGGGCGCGGCGCTTCGTGGCGCAGAGCTTCGGGGCGTTCCGATCACTCGATCCCGGCTCGCCGGCGCCGCCGCGATCGGCGCTGGCGGCGATCGAGCATCTGGAGCGGGCGGTCACCGGGATCGACTGGGGCGAAGGTCTCGCGCTGCGCTACGGCGGCTTCTACGGACCCGGGACCGGGATAAGCCTGGCGCCCGACGCCGTGATGTCGGCGCCGATCCGCAAGCGGCGGTTCCCGATCGTCGGCGACGGCGGCGGCGTCTGGTCGCTCATCCACATCGACGACGCCGCGGCGGCCACCGCGGTCGCGGTCGAGCGTGGGCGGGCCGGCGTCTACGACGTCGTCGACGACGAGCCCGCGCCCGTGCGGGAGTGGCTGCCGGCGCTGGCAAGCGCGCTGGATGCCAAGCCGCCGAGGCGCGTGCCGCGCTGGCTGGGGCGCCTCGCGGCCGGTGAGACCGCGACGGTCATGATGACCGAGGTGCGGGGCGCCTCGAACGAGAAGGCGAAGCGCGAGCTCGGCTGGAAGCCGCGCTATGCGAGCTGGCGGCAGGGATTCGCGGAAGGGCTGGGCTGAGCGAATGACCGAGTTCGACGATCTCCGACCGTCCGCGTTCGGCCTCGCCTACCGGATGCTCGGCAGCGTGAGCGAGGCGGAGGACGTGGTGCAGGAGGGCTTCCTCCGCCTGCACCGGGCACGAGCGGGCGGCGAGCAGATCGAGTCGCCGCGCGCCTACCTGTCGACCGTGGTCTCGCGGCTCTCGCTCGACCAGCTCCGCTCGGCGCGGGTCCAGCGCGAGGTCTACACGGGCGAGTGGCTGCCGGAGCCGCTCGTGGCGAGCGCCGACGACGACCCCGCCCGCAAGGCCGAGATGGCGGACTCGCTGTCACTCGCCTTCCTCGTCATGCTCGAGAGCCTGTCACCCGAGCAGCGCGCCGCGTTCCTGCTGCGCGAGGTGTTCGACGAGCCCTACGACCGGATCGCGGAGATCATCGGCACGAGCACGCAGAACGCCCGCCAGCTCGCCACCCGGGCGCGCCGCCACGTCGAGGAGCGGCGCCCTCGCTTCGACGCCTCTCGCGAGCAGCGGGAGGAGCTCGCGAACCGCTTCTTCGCGGCCGCCGAGGAAGGCGATCTCGAAGGGCTGGAGCAGCTGCTGGCCCACGACGTGGTGCTCCACGGCGACGGCGGCGGCAAGGCGCCCGCCGCCGCGCGCGCGATCCACGGCCGCGCCAAGGTGGGACGCGCACTGACCGCGGGGCTGCGCGCCGCCGCCACCCGCATCGGCGGCTTCACGTGGCGCCGCGAGGAGATCAACGGGCAACCTGGCGCGCTGTTCTACGACCGCGAGGGCAGGCTGATCGCCGTGATGACCCTCGACGTCGCCGAGGGCCAGATCCAGGCCGTGCGCTCGATCGTCAACCCCGACAAGCTCCGGCACCTGGGGCCGGTGGCCGACCTGCGCGCGCTGCTGCGAGCGGAAACGGCAGACTCAGATGCGGTCCCAGCCCCGGTCAGATCCCGACCTCGCACTTGCGTATGAGGACGACTGCCCAGAAACTGGGGCGATGCCACGGATGCGCATGCTGCGAGCCTCCTCGTCCTGGCGTTCACGGCGACGGCAGACCCGGCGTACGGACAGTCACTCCCGGACATCGAGCCCCAACCCCCGTTCGACACAGGCGTGGTACAGCGCGACGGGCGCTGGTATCTGGGCTTCGCGACGGACGCGCGCAACATCGGGCCAGGGGCGCTACGGATCCGCGGGACGGGCAGTGGAGCTGGCACGCATGACCGCGGCGCAGGTCACCCAGGACGGAACAGGGGTCCTCAGCGACCAGGTCGGGACGCTGCAGTACGTCACGACCGTCACCCACAACCACTGGCACCTCCTGGACTTCATGCGCTACGAGCTGCAGGGCATCGACCATCCGACGGTTATTCGCGACCAGAAGCAGGGCTTCTGCCTTGCGGGTGATCCGGCGGCGCCGTTCGTCACGGGCTGGTGCGCGCAGAATCAGCCCACGCTGACGACCACAGAGATCGGCCTGATGCCCGGCGGCAGTGAGGTCTACGCGCCCTACGTCGAGGGCCAGGAGATCATGATCGACCCAACGACAGCACCTGCCGGGCGCTACCTGCTGAGCGCGCGGATCGGGCCCACGGGCGTGCTGAAGGAAACCCGCTCCGACAACGACGTCGCCTCGACGTTGATCGAGCTCAAGTGGGCACAGGGGATTCGCAGCCCCCTGCGCTGTCGCCCGGCCGCTGATCAGTGCATCGGCGACGGGATGCACGGGGACACTCCCGGCCGCGAGCAAGCGCGCCGCGCGCCGGCTCGCGCGCCGGGCGCTGAGGCGCACGCTCGGCCCGCTCCCGTCGCGGCGCATCCACCTCAAGTGCAAGGTCGAGCGCGACCGCCGTCATGCCTGCCGGGTCCGCGCGCGGCACGCACAGCTGAGTTTCACCGGCACCGTGCGGATCTGGTACGTGGTCCGGCCGGCCGGCACCAAGTGGTACTACACGATCAAGGGCACGCGCCGCACGATCGGCTGCGGGTCGCCATGCAACCGCCGGATCCGCCGGGTCGGGCGCGTGGGCGGCACCGTCGCGGCGACCGCGCGGACGCGGCCTGCCACGCGCGCGAGCGCCACGTCGACCTCGTTCGTCTGCGCTGTGGCCCCGTGACCGACCCGGCAAACGCCGGCCGAACACACGTCGCGCTCCCTGATGGGCCGGGGTGGATTCGAACCACCGCGCGACGGATTATGAGTCCGCTGCTCTAACCGCTGAGCTACCGGCCCCGCTCCCGGCCCACCCTATCCCGAGGGTCTTCTAGATGGGCTCGAGGAAGCCCGTGACGGCCTGCAGCCGGCCGTCGCCGGCCACGGTCGCGAAGTCGACGCCGGCGGCGACCGGCGCGCCGTTCTCGCCGCCGACGAGCGTCCACGCGAAGCGCACGCGGTCGTGGTGGGCGTCGGGTCCGGCGGAGAGCTCGAAGCGGTGGCCCGGGAACTGCTGCTGGGCTCCGCCGATCATGGCGGCGATGCCCTCCGTGCCCTCGCCGGTCATGAGCGGGTCGACGTAGCTGGCGTCGTCGGTGAACGCGTCGGCGACGAGGGCGCGGCGGCGGTCGGCGTCGGTCTCGTTCCAGGCGGCGATGTAGCCATCGATGATGGTGGTGATGTCGGTCATGCCTTCAGCGAACCAGTCGCCGTGCACCGTGTCGATTACCTGTGAGGTAGCTGCCGAGCGGCCGATCGCTCGCTAGCGTGCGGGCATGAGCACGGCCACCGTTCCGCTCGGCACGCTGCTGCGCGACTGGCGCCGGCGGCGCCGGCTGAGCCAGCTCGACCTGGCGCTCGAGGCCGGCGTGTCGGCCCGGCATCTGAGCTTCCTGGAGACCGGCCGGTCGAAGCCGAGCCGGGAGATGGTGCTGCACCTGTCCGAGCAGCTCGAGGTGCCGCTGCGCGACCGCAACCACCTGCTGCTGGCCGCGGGCTTCGCGCCCGCCTTCGAGGAGCGGGCGATCGACGCGCCGGAGATGGCGCCGGTGCGCGAGGCGCTCGAGCGCGTGCTGGCCGGTCACGAGCCGTATCCCGCCGTGGTGGTCGACCGCTGGTGGAACCTGGCGGCCGCCAACCGCAGCATCGCGATGTTCACCGACACGGTGCCGGAGCACCTGATGGCGCCGCCGGTCAACGTGCTGCGCGTGAGCCTGCACCCGGACGGGATGGCGTCGCGGATCCTCAACTACGGCGAGTGGCGCGCGCACCTGGTCGACCGGCTGGCCCGGCAGGTGGCGCTCACCGCCGACGACCGGCTCGCGGCGCTCCTCGACGAGGTCAGCGCCTACCCGGGCGAGACCGCGGAGGTGCACGGCCCCGGCGGCGAGATCGCCGTGCCGCTGCGCTACGACGCCGGCGGGCGGGAGCTCGCGTTCTTCAGCACGATCGCCACGTTCGGCACGGCGGTCGACATCACGCTCGCGGAGCTGTCGATCGAGGCGTTCTTCCCCGCGGACGAGAGCACAGCCGCTTACCTGCTGGGTAATTGAGACGCTTCCCCGCCGGTGCCACGGTACCGGGCATGGAATCTCACGCAATCGCCACTCCACGCCACGCGACCGGCGGCCTGCTGCGGTTCGCGCTCACGCTCGACGGCGTCGCCACCGGCGCCAACGGCGTCCTCTACCTGGCCGGCGCCCCGCTGCTCGACGGCTGGCTCGGCCTGCCGACCGAGATGCTGATGGCCGTCGGCGCGTTCCTGATCGTCTACGCCGCGCTCGTGCTGCGCCTCGCCACCCGGCCCGCGATGCCGCGCGTCGCCGTCGTGGCGGTGATCGCCGCCAACGTCCTGTGGGCGGTCGACAGCCTGATCGCGCTCGCGCTCGACTGGTTCACGCCCACCACCGCCGGTCAGGTCCTGATCGCCGTGCAGGCGGTGCTGGTGGCCGGCCTCGCCGCGCTCCAGTACGTGGGCCTCAAGCAGGCACGGTGAGCCGCCGCAGCTCCGCGAGCGCCTGCTCGGCGAGCATCTCGAAGCGGACCGCGTAGGTGTCGCGGCTCTGCTGACGGAGCACCCGTGCGCGGCCGTCGATGCCCTGCAGCTCGAAGCGCAGGGTCTCGTCGGCCGCCAGCGGGCGCTTCGTGCACACGCGCATCCCGCCCGGCCCGAGGTCGACCGTGCGGCCCTCGATCGGCGAGCCGCTGCGGCGGTGCAGGGTGCACGGCATCTCGATCTCGATCCGGGGAGCTCGGCGCTGCTCGGTAGTCATCAAGCTCCTTTGTTCCCCGCCGGCTCGACAACGAGACCTCTACGGCGCTCGGTGGGAAGGCTGAGGGCGAGCAGGAGCGACGGCACGGGCAGGATGGCGATCACCCACAGGACGGCGGGCAGGCCCTCGGCGTCGGCCACCACGCCGAGCGCGGTGGCCGCCAGCGCCGCCGAGCCCGATCGCCAGCCCGAGCGTGATCCCGGAGGCGAGCCCGGTCCGGTTGGGCAGATAGGCCTGGCCGAGCACGATCGTGATCGAGAAGCTGGCGATCGTCACGAAGCCGATGAGCGCGAGCAGCGCGGTGGCGGCCGCGGCGCCGATCAGCGGCAGGACGAAGAGCAGCGGCAGCAGCAGGATCTGCGTGCCGACCAGGACGGTGCGCGCGCCCCAGCGGTCGACCAGCCCGCCGCCGACCAGCGTCCCGACGGCGCCCATGGCCAGCATCAGCGTGAGGGCGGCGTTGCCGGCCGCCTCGCTGGTGCTCAGCTCGACGACGAAGTACGCCGGGATGAACGCCTGCAGGCCGAAGTAGACGCCGGAGCGCAGGGCGATCACTCCGCCGAGCCGGCTGAACGCGCTCCAGTCGTCGCGGCCGCCGGACACGGCGTCGACCTGCTCGCTCTCGAGCTCGCGCAGCCGGCCGAGCTCGCGCGCGATCAGCACGGCCGCGCCCAGCGGGATGACCGCCAGCGCCAGCGTGCCGGACAGCCCGAAGATCAGCACGAGCGGCGTCGTGAGCAGCGGGCCGAGCGCGAACCCGGCGTTGCCGCCGACCGAGAACAGGCTCATCCCGCGACCCTGGCGCTCGCGCGAGGCCAGCCCGGCGAACTTGGCGCCCTCGGGATGGAACGCCGCCACCCCGAGTCCGCTGACCACCACCGCGACGGCGGTCAGCGCGTAGCTCGGCGCCGGCCCGGCGAGCGCGATCCCGGTCCCCGCCAGCGCCAGGCCGGCCGGCATCAGCCACGGCCTGGCGAAGCGGTCCGAGAGCAGGCCGAACAGCGGCTGGATGATCGAGGAGCCGATCGTCGAGAACAGCACCAGCGCCCCGAGCGCGGCGTACGAGTAGCCGCGCTCGGCGGCGAGGAACGGGAGCAGGGCGGGCACGGCGCCCTGGCAGAGGTCGACGCTGAGGTGCCCGGCGCCCAGGAGGCCGAGCGATCGGCGGTCCAGGCCCCTCAAGAGCCCGCCAGCCGCTCGGCCAGGTCGCGGTCGGGCGCCACTGCCAGCGTCACCGTGCCGTCGCGGCGCACCACGACGCCACGATCGCCGATCACCTCGCGCAGCCGGGTCTCGAACTCGGCCTCGTCGCGCGGCGTGTCCCAGCGCCAGCGCATGATCAGGGCGGCGTCGTCGCCGCGCCGCCACAGCTCGTAGCGGTCGCCGCCCCACCCGGCCGCCTCGCGGCTCGACCCGCCGAGCAGCTCGCGCGTCTGCAGCTCGCCCCAGGTGCCGGCGTGCGCGCGCTTCCAGCCGGGGAGCGCGGCGCGGATGCGGACGGGCTTGGGCTCGTCGGCCGCGAGGTAGGCCTCGGGATGCAGGATCTGCTCGGTCGACGAGGGCTTGCGCACCTTGTAGGCGGTGTCGACCAGCCCCCAGCCGCCGCGCCGGAGCAGCTCGCGGACGAACGCCTCACCGCCGACGTACGCGAACAGGACCTGGGCCTGGATGAAGGGCGGCAGGTCGCCCGTGTCCTCGAAGGCCGAGGAGAGCAGGCCGCCGAGCGTCTCCTCGGCGCTGAAGTGCTCGCCCACGTAGGCGTACATGAGCGCGGTGGCGCTCCCCTCGTAGAGCGCCGAGCGCGCCAGCGTGCCGTCGTCGGTGGCCGGCGTGGACTCGAGCCCGAAGCGCTGATCCTCCAGCGCGTGGGTGAGCTCGTGGGCGAGGATCATCTCCTCGAGCACGCGCGTGCCCGTGCCGGAGCCCTCCACGACGCGCAGCCGTCCGTCGCGCGGGTCGTAGTAGCCGGCCACCCCCTCGCCGAACAGGTTGCCGGTCAGCTCGCGCAGGTCGGCGCCGGGCTCGATCAGCCCGAGCAGCTCGTAGATCGTCTCGTCGTCGCGCAGGCGCTCCGCCGGATAGTCGCGGTCGAGGCTCTCCAGCCCTTCGCTGCGCGCCTGCTCGGCGGTCACCTCGACCGGCTCCGGCAGCTCGTCGAAGCGCAGCCGGCGCAGCGCCTCGACCCGCTTGGCGATGACGTCGACCGGCGCGGCGGCGGGCGCCGCGGCCTGCTCGCCGTCGTCGTCCTCGGTGAGGAATCCGATGGCCAGGAGCGCGACGAGCAGCACCGCCATGACGGCGAAGGGCGTACGCATCCCTGATTGGATAGCGGGTCCCCCACCGAAAGGACGTCAGATCGATGCCAGACCGGGCTGCCCTCGTCACCGGAGCCTCGAGCGGGATCGGGCTCGCGATCGCCGAGGTACTGGGCGAGACGGGCCACTCCCTCACCGTCGCCGCCCGCCGTCCCGAGAAGCTCGCAGGCGCCGTGGAGCAGCTGCGCGGCAAGGGCTACGAGGTCGAGGAGGTCGCCGCCAACCTGACCTCCGAGGAGGACGTCCAGCGCGTGGTGGCAGCGCACCGCGAGCGCTTCGGGCGGCTCGACGTGCTGGTCAACAGCGCCGGCGTGGGCATCGGGGCGGCGGTCGCCGACATGCAGACCAAGCGGGTCGACATGCAGCTCGACCTCAACCTGCGCGCGATCGTCCTCTTCTACCGCGAGTGCGCCGAGCTGCTGCGCGCCGCCGGCGCCGAGCACCGCAACGCGCTGGTCGTGAACCTCTCCTCCATCTCGGGCAAGTCGGGCCAGGCCTGGCTGTCGGTCTACTCGGCGACCAAGGCCGCGGTCGTCGGGTGGACGCAGGCCATGAACAAGGAGCTCAACGGCGACGGCATCAAGTCCGTGGCCCTGTGCCCGGGCTTCGTGGACACGCCGATGACCGAGTTCGTCCGCGAGCACGTCAAGCAGGAGGACATGATCAAGACCGCCGACATCGCCGCCTCGGTGCGCTTCCTGCTCGAGCTCTCCCCCGCCTGCGTGGTCCCCGAGATCGTCTTCCAGCGGCCCGGCGAGGCGATCTGACGCGCAACACCGCAATCAAACGCTCACATCAGCGTTCTAACTCCCAGTACGCTTGACAACGCGTTGGTAGGACGGGCTATCGAGGTGACAGCTATCGACACCGGAGACCTCCGTGAGCAACTCGAGCGCACGGAGCGACAGGCGGCCGCCCGCCAGCGCCAGCTGGAGCGCTACGCCGCGGATCTGCGCGAGGTCTTCAAGCAGGAGCGCAACCGCGCGCTGGAGCTGCGCAACTCCTACCGGGCAACCGTCCAGGCGCTCTCGAACGCGGTCGAGGCGCGCGACGCCTACACGGGCAAGCACGCCGAGCGCGTGACCGCCTACGGGATCGCGCTCGCCCAGGCCTCGGGTCTTGACACGGACCTCGCGCCCGGCATCGAGTTCGGCTTCCTGCTGCACGACGTCGGCAAGGTCGCGGTGCCCGACGCGATCCTCTTCAAGCCGGCCAAGCTCGACGAGTCGGAGTTCGCCCTGATCGCCCAGCACCCGATCATCGGCTCGGACATCCTGCGCGACGTCGACTTCCTCGGCGAGGGCAAGCTCGTGGTGCGCCACCACCACGAGCGCTGGGACGGGGCCGGCTACCCCGACCGGCTGGCCGGCGAGGAGATTCCGCTCGCGGCGCGGGTGTTCGCCGTGGCCGACGCGCTCGACGCACTCACCACCGACCGGCCGTACCGCCGCGGCACGCGCTTCTCCCGCGCGCGGGAGGAGATCCGCGCGTGTTCCGGCTCGCAGTTCGACCCCGCGGTGGTCGAGGCCCTGGACTCGATCCCGGACTCGCGGTTCGCAGCCCTGCGGGACGGGGTCGCGTGACCCGGACGATCCTGATCGTCGACGACGATCCCGGGATCCGCAAGCTGATCGCCACGACGCTGGAGGACGTGGCCGGCTACCGGCTGCAGGAGGCGGCCGACGGCGCCGAGGCGGTGGCCGTGGCGGTCGAGGCGCGGCCCGAGATCGTCTTCCTGGACGTCGACATGCCGCAGCTGAACGGGATCGAGGCGTGCCGGCGGCTGCGCTCGGACCCCGCCACGGCGGGCGCGACGATCGTCATGCTCACCGGGGCGTCGGGGCCGCAGGCCGAGCGCGGCGCGCTGGCGGCGGGCGCCGATCTCTTCCTCACGAAGCCCTTCTCGCCGTTGCATCTGCTGCGCCTGGTGGATCGCATCGGCGCCACCTCCTGATAGCTTCGCCCGCCGTGAAGCTCGGCGTGCACGTCGGTTACTGGGGTCTCGGCCTGTCGGCCGAAGACCAGCTCGCTCTGGTGCAGGAGGCCGAGCGGCTCGGCTACGACTCGGTGTGGACCGCGGAGGCCTACGGCTCCGACGCGGCGACCATCCTCGGCTGGCTCGCCCAGGCGACCTCTCGCATCCGGCTGGGCTCGGCGATCTTCCAGATGCCCGGGCGCTCGGCGGCGATGACGGCGATGACCGCCGCCACCCTGGATCAGCTCTCCGGCGGGCGGATGATCCTCGGCATCGGCTCGTCGGGGCCGCAGGTGGCCGAGGGCTGGCACGGGCAGCGCTTCGGCAAGCAGCTCCAGCGCACGCGCGAGTACGTCGAGGTCGTGCGGTTGGCGCTGTCTCGCGAGCGCCTGTCGTACAAGGGTGAGACTTTGGAGCTGCCGCTGCCGGACGGCCCGGGGAAGGCGCTGAAGCTGACGATCGCGCCGGTGCAGGAGCGGATCCCCGTGTTCCTGGCCGCCATCGGGCCCAAGAACACCACGCTGGCGGCGGAGATCGCCGACGGCTGGATCCCGACGCTCTTCTCCCCCGAGCACGTGGCCGAGTTCCGGCCTCTGCTGGAGGAGGGCTTTGCGCTCGCGGGCAACGGCAAGGGGTTCGACGACTTCGAGATCGCGCCCACCGTGAACGTGTTCGTGACCGACGACGTGGCCGCGGCGCGTGACGCCATGCGGCCGTACGTGGCGCTGTACGTGGGCGGCATGGGGTCGCGCGACAAGAACTTCTACAACGCGCTGGTGCAGCGCTACGGGTTCGAGGACGCGGCGCGCGAGGTGCAGGACCTCTACCTGGAGGGCAAGCGGGACGAGGCGGCGGCGGCGCTGCCCGAGGAGCTGATCGACACCGTGTCGCTCTGCGGGCCGCCCGACGTGGTGCGCGAGCGGCTGGCCGTGTTCCGCGACGCCGGGGTCGGGACGCTGATGGTGTCGCCGATGGCATGGACGTTCGACGACCGGATCGCGCAGTTGCGACAAGTCGCCGAGCTGGCCGCTTGAAGGTCCTCCTCGGCGCCTTCGGCGATCCGGGTCACGCATTCCCGATGCTCGCCCTGGGCGAGGCGCTGGTGGCGCGGGGCCATTCCGTGGCGCTGCAGACGTGGCGGCGGTGGCAGGAGCCGGCCGAGGCGGCCGGGATGGAGTTCGCGGCGGCGCCCGAGTACCAGGTCTTTCCCACGTCGGACCGGCCGCTGCAGCCGTACGCGGCCGCGGTGCGAGCGGCGGTGGAGACGCGGCCGGTGGTGCGATCGTTCGGGCCAGACGTGGCGGTGTCGGACATCCTGACCCCGGCGCCGGCGCTGGCCGCGGAGCTCGAGGGCGTGCCGGTGGCGACCCTGGTGCCGCACCTGTACCCGCACCTGCCGCCGGGCTTCGCGCCGTACTCGATCGGGGCGCGGCTGCCGCGGACGCCTTTGTGGCGCGCCTTCGACCCGCTCGTCGCCCGCGGGCTCGAGCAGGGGCGACGGGAGTACAACGAGTGCCGGGCGCGGCTGGGCCTCGGACCGCTGCCGTACGTCCACACGGGCATCTCGCGGTCGCTGGCGCTGGTGGCCACCGCGCCGCAGCTCGAGTACCCGCGCGACTGGCCGTCGTGGGTCCGCGTGGTGGGGCCGCTGCTGTGGGAGCCGCCGTCTTCGCCGGTGGCGCCGCCTGGCGGTTCCGGCCCGGTGGTGCTGGTGGCGCCGTCGACGGCCCAGGATCCCTCGCACCGGCTGCTGCGCGCGGCGCTGGAAGGGCTCGCGGACGAGCCCGTGCGCGTGATCGCCACCTGGAACGGCCGCGAGGCTTCGCTCCCGGCACCGGGGAACGCCGTGGTGGTGCCGTGGCTGTCGTACTCGGGGACGATGCCGGCCTGCGACGTGGTGGTCACCCACGGCGGCCACGGGACGCTGATGCGGGCCCTGTCGTGCGGCTGCCGGGTGGTGGTGTCGCCGGCCGGCGGGGACATGGCCGAGAACGCGGCGCGGGCCGACTGGGCGGGCGTCGGCGTGCGGCTGCCGATGCGGTTCTGCACGCCGCGCGGGGTGCGGCTGGCGGTGCGGCGGGCTTTGGGGCTCTCGCGCGGGCCGGTCGAGGCGGTCGCGCGCTGGATCGCGACGCACGACGCGCGGACGCGGGCGTGCGTGGAGATCGAGCGCTGGGCGGCTACGAGTCCAGGAACGCCCTGACGGCGTCGAGCCGCTCGTCGATCGCCTTGCGCACCTTGGGCGTCGCCTTGTCGAACAGCTCGACCTCGCCCTTCTCCCACGTTCCCGCCGCCTGGCCGTCGACGAGGATCACCGGACGCCCGTCGCCGCGGAAGTCGTAGCACTGCTTGACCACGTCCGGCTCGGCGAAGCGGTCGCGCCCGTCGGGCGCGTAGCCCATCGTGTAGCTGTCCCACTTGGGGAGCAGGTCGACGCCCTGCGGCTTCTTGGCCTTGTCGAACGCCTTGCGGTCCTCGGCGCGGATCAACAGGCCGTCGTCGAGCTCCTCGGTGTCGTGTTCCGCGAGCGCCTGCTTGGCGCGGGTCGCGGTCACGCCGGCCCACCACGTGAAGTCCTTGACGCGGATCGGCCCGAAGGCGCGCAGGTACTCGCCGGCGAGCCAGGCCAGGGCCTCGTCGGCCTCGGCCTGGTCGAGCTCGTTGGCAACATAGGCCAGCTCGTTCGAGCGCAGCCCCTTGGCGCCGATCCTGAGGAGCTCGCCGTCGCGGGTCATCTGCGCGGAGATGCCCTTGAACTCGTCTGGCTCGGCCGCGACCTTCTCGCGCAGCCCGGGGAGCGTGAGCGGCTCGGTCGCGGCCTTCAGGATCTGTGCTCGCAGCTCCTCGTAGCGCTTCTCGGTGAACTTGAAGTGCTTCATCCGCTTCTTGCGGTCGGCCGGCGGGGCGGGCGTCGCGCGGAACGCGAGGTGGGCCGTCTTGGCGGGCAGCAGGTGGATCGACATGCGCATCGCGGGCAGGCGGAGGACGTCGAGCTTGCGGAACTGCGCCGCGGTCATCTTCTTCGCGCGGGCGTGCAGCGAGAGCGGCGCGGACGGGTGTGAGCTGTAGACGGCGATGACGTCTGTGAGCGCGCGGGCGGCATTGGGCGCGGCCTGCCCGAGCCGCTGCCGCTCGTAGGTGAAGGCGCGCAGCCGGTCGATCATCGGATCCTCGCGCGAATGCGACGCGCCTTCCGGACGGCGCGGGCGCGCAACGTCGGGGGAGGTTTGAGCCGCGGCTTGTACCCATGGCCGAAGATCCGTGGCGGGAACATGACCGGCTTCACCCTCACCCTGCGCATGCCCTCGAAGAACACCTCGCGCACCGCCTGCTCGCTGAAGCGGTAGTAGTCGAAGCGATAGTGGACGCGGTACGTGTGGGTCGCGCGACCATGGTCGCGCTCCGGGTCCTCGACGTAGCCGGGGACGCTGATGATGAGCAGCCCGCCGGGCTTGAGCACGCGCTTCATCTCATCCACCGAGAGCCAGAACCGTTTGTCGTGTTCGAGCGTGGCCGAGCAGACGACCAGGTCGAAGCGATCGTCTTCGAACACGCCTCGCATGTCATTCGCATTGCCGGTCACCGCGGTGATCTCCTCGTCACTCGGCAAGTCGACGAGGTTGAGGCAGTAGCGCTCGGCACCCGCGAGCTCCGGGAATCGCAGGAGCGAGCCCGGGCCCATATGCCCGCCCACCTCCAGGACATGCTCTGGTCGGATCCTCGCTCGCTGGATGATCCTGTGGTATCGCCGCATGACTCTCGGATGCACGCGGCGAACCTAGCGGGTCACATCGACGGTCGCTGCGGCGAGGAAGAGGTATGACGGCACGCTTCCTCCTCCCTCTCGGCCTCGCGGGCGGCGCCGTGTTGGCCGGCGGCGTGCCGGGCTTCCTGCTCGCCTTCACCGCGGGGCTGCTTGCCGTCGACCAGCTGCTCGACCGCGTCGGGACGAACACCGTCGGCGCCGACCAGGCGTTCAGCAAGCTCATGCGCGAGCGCCGAGGCGGCCTCCGCCGCCGGCGCACCACGCTCGCGTATCTGGCCGACGACACAGGCTGGGCCGCGGTCGCCCCGCGCCGACGGCTCGGCGTCCAGGCGATCGCCGTCGCCTCGATCTCCGGCACCACCGACCCCCACAAGGCAGCGGCGTTCGACCGCGAGTTCCGCCCTCCCCAGTGGAGCCGCGAGCGCTGGAAGCAGCTGTACGTCACCACCCGGCGCGGATCGCCGCTGCCGCCGGTCTCCGTCTACCGCGTCGACGACCTCCATTTCGTGCGAGACGGGCACCACCGGGTGTCCGTGGCGCGCGCCATCGGCGCCGACGCCATCGACGCGCATGTCGTCGAGCTCCTCCACTCCTAGAACGTGAACGGCCCCCGGATCACCGGAGGCCGCATATCAAGCTCGGGGGGTGGGGCACAAGCGGCGGCGATCTGCCGTCCAACGAGCTTTTCCCTCCGATCTTCCGTCCGAAATGAGGGGGCTTCGCACTCGGTTCCTCCGTTTGCGAGAGCGTGGTCCGAATTGCGGTAGTGCTGGTGAGTGCTGATGGCTGCCATCGCGTGCAGGGTTTGTAGTTCCGATGATGGCCTCCCGCAGGATCGTTTGGGCGCCGCCGGCTGACGCGGCTGTGGCTGCTGCTCTTGCCTTAGTCCTCGATGCCGATCTGCGTGCCGCCGTTCGGTGCCTTGACCTCCATCAGCTCCTCGATGGTGCCGACGGCACGGTCAGGAACGCCTCGCAAAAGGAGCTTGTCGCCGTCCGTCTCCATGAGCGTGTTGGCGTGGGGTGCCTTCGAGCCGGCATGGCGCATGTTGTCGTCGGCTGTGCTGGCCAAATCAGGGACGTGTGGGCTTGGCGTTCAGGTACGTCGTGCCCCAGCCGTGCTCGCTGACGTGCGTGACGCTCTCGGCCGCAACCTCGCCGCTGTTGGCGCGGAGCGTGTCGTTGCCGCCGAACGTGTTGAGCTCGAACACCTCGGCGGTACCGATGCTGAGCTGAGCGGGGACGTTCGCGGACCCGGGTGCCTTCACGGAGACGATGGCCTTCGTCATTTCTTCCCCTGAGATGCTCCCCTTGAGCTCGGCCGGTATGTCAAAGAAGCCGCGTCCGTTGCGCTTCACGCCTTCGCTGCCGACCTGCGTGCCGGCGGCCGTGGTGATGTTGTCGTCGCCCGGCCCGGCGTCGATGCCGAGGCCGGCGCCCCCGACGTAGACGATGGGGCCCCAAGTCCCTTGCTGCGCCGCGGTGAGCGAGCCCTTGTCGGTGCCGATCGGCGGGGTGAAGCCGACCATGCCGGGCAGGCTTTGGGCGCTGGCCGGCGCTGCCGCCGCGAGCAGCCCCGCCACGACGGCGACGGTTGCCGCTGCGCGCTTGAGGGTGATGCTGTGCATGGTGGATCCCTTCCGGGGTGGGTTGCGTGTCAGCGGCTATGACCCCGGACCTGTCGCGATGGTTGGCCGCGTGCGTTCGAGTACCTATGCAACCCGCCGCTGTGCGGCCGGGGGAGGGCCGGGGCGGTGCCGGCTGACGGCCTCGGTCATCGCCGCAGGACCAAGTTCAGCTTCGCGGCCGCGCGCGCGGCGGGGTCGACCTCTGGCGCACCCCGGTGCCCGTATGATCGGCTCTGGCATCGCCCCGTGAGCTGGCGCGCCAGCGCGAGCGGACGATCGCCGCGAGCTCGAGCGTCCGCGCCTCCTGGGCGGCTCGCTAGTCGCCGAGCTGCTTCCGTCGGCGACCATGGTCGCCGGCGTCCTGGCCGTCGTCGCGGTCGGCGCGCCGCTCGGCTAGACCTGGAGATGCTCGGCGCCCCGGCAAAGTCAAGGAGCTCTGGGGCGGGGCGCCGATGATGGGCTCGATCAGGGCAGCGGCACCGCGATCGATCGCGTGTAGACGTTCTGGTCGTTCGCCACGCCGGCGTTGGTCGCGCCCGCCGTGCAAACCGCCGGCGGTAGCGTCACGTTGCCCGCCGAGTCGCGGCACACGAACAGCTCGACGTCGCGCGTGTCCATCCAGACGGGGTGCGCGACGTCGTCGGCGGTCAACCCGGTGTAGTCACCGAAGAACGCGCCCGCGAACTCCGTCGGGGGCGGCATCGAGCTCGTCGTGACCCGGGCGGTTGCGAAGTCGCTCGCGTTGCGGCTGCCGGACAGGCTCACGTCCGAGAACCCGGTCACCTGGTCATTGCCGTACGCCCGGTCGTAGTACGAGACCGCGAGACGCCCATCGCGGTCGAACGCCGCCCATTGCCAGAATTGATCGGCGCGCGGGTCGTCGTCGCGTGCGGAGGGCAGCTGCCGCACGTTCGTCGAGCCTCCGCTGAAGCTGCGACCGCCGTTCGTCGACCGGCTCACGACGATGTCGTTGTTGCACGCCCCGCGCGTCTTGACGCCCGCGTAGAGCGGCTGGAACGTGTCGGCGTTGTAGCCCTGCGGCACACAGCCGTTGCTCTCGCGCGAGTGCCGGTTGATGTACGAGCCGAACGTGACGACGACCTCGTCGTCGTCACTTGCATCGACCGCCCCGACCGGGTAGTTGGCGGCCCGGAAGAACGAGTTCGTCGTCTCGCCCTTCTCGGGTACGCAGCCGCTGCCGAAACCGTTGCCGTCCTGGTAGGTCGCGCAATCGGGCAGGTCGTAGAAGTCGCCGACCTTGACCGGCGCCGAGAACGTGTTGCCGCCGTCGGTCGAACGCGCCAGGAGCATCTGCGACCGGTTGTCGCCGGTGCTCGGCGGCGTGGTCACCGGTCACGTTGTAGTTTGCCCAGGCCACGTAGAGCGTGCCGTCCGGCCCGGTGAACGGCTGTGAGAACTGATTCACGCTGCACCGGCCGAGCGGCGTGGGGACGCCGGCGGTGTTGACGCACAGCGCGCTGTCGCGGCTCACGAGCCGTGGGGAGCTGAACGACTCGCCGTAGTCGCGGGAGTACGCGAGGAAGATGTACGCGGTCCCGTCGCTCGCGAAGCGCGTCCAGCTGACGTAGATGCGATCCCGGAACGGGCTCTTGCGGTGGTTGTCGATCGCCATGAGCTCCTTGTCGAGGAAGACCGCGCCGCCGGCCGCCGGGTCGCTGAACTCGGCCACGGGCCGGCCGGGGAAGTTCCACGAGGCGCCGCCCGTGCCGGTCGAGCGGAACACGTAGAAGGCGCTCGACTCGTCGGGGTTCTGCGAGATCGCGGCTCCACGGTCGAAGAACAGGCAGGTCAGGTACGCGTTTCCGCGCGTGTCCCACGCCACCGTCGGATCGCCCGCCGCCTGCCAGTACTTGCGCGGCAGGCCGCCGAACGCGGTGCCGCGAGTGAAGCTCGTCGGCGGCTCGGAGTCGCGCCAGCTGCGCCCGCCGTCGCTCGAGAAGTACGTGACGCAGTTGCTGTCCCCGCGGCTGTAGTCGTTCGCCGAGGCGACGAGTCTGCGCGAGTCGTTCGGATCCTGCGCGACCGCCGTCTCGTTCTGCGCCTCACCGCGGCCGGCGAGATCCGGGTCGGTGAGATTCTGGCAGTCCTGATTGACCTGCACGTTCGAGCCGCGGTTCTCCGGGCAGCCGTCCTCGTCCGTACGCCCGACGCTGGCCAGCGTCTCCAGCTGCGGAGCGGTCCGTGCGGATGAGGGCTGCTCGAGCGCCCGCTGCGCGGTGCCCGAGAGCAACCGCTTCTGCAGCGGCGTGAGCGCGTTCGCCGGGGCCGCCTCGGCGGGCTCTCCAGAGCCGCCGCCGGCCACGACAACGCCGGCGCCGAGGACCCCTGCTGCCATCACTGCCAGGACGAGCCGCCGCATGATGTCCCTCCTCCACTCGCTGACGATGTGACGCTACGCCTGTCGCGGCGATCTCGCCAGCTGGATGAGGGCCACGCCGGCGAGCAGCGTCACCACGCCCGCCAGGCCGGCGCGCGAGATCGGGCGCCGCGGCAGCCGCAGCAGGCCGTGGCGGTCGACGAGCACCGAGACGACCTGCTGGGCGGCGGCGGCCAGCGGCGCACGCAGCTCGCGCAGTCCGCAAACAGCGACCCAATGTCGCCATTTACGCGCCGATGTCAATGAGGGAGCCCCGATTCCCTCGCACCTAGCGGGAAAGCGGGGCTCGTACTCGGGGGGTGGGACTCGAACCCACAACCCTTCGGTTAACAGCCGAATGCTCTGCCGATTGAGCTACCCCCGAAGGCACGATGACCGGCGAATCATGCCGCGGCATCTCCACGGGTCATCGGCCGACAGGGTAGCCGCTTGACGCCCAGTTCGACCTCGGCGTGACACGTGGCGCAGAGCAGCACGCACTTGGCGGCCTCGGCTCGGGCGGCCTCCAGGGAGAGCGTCACGCCGCGCTCGCCGAGGCCGAAGGACTTCTGCGCCGGATCGAGGTGGTGGAAGTGCAGCGCAGCCAGCGTCCGTGAGTAGCCGCAGTCCACGCAGGCGCCGCCCGCCTCGGCGACCAGGATGCGCTTGATCTTGCGCCGCCGCCGGTCGACGGCTTCGGTCCGGCACCGCTGACAGCGGAACCCGTCGGGGCCGCGACGAACGAACGTGACGAGGCCGTGCCGCGGACAGGTGCCGCTCGCGGTATCGGCGCCGGTCGCCCGCGCCTCTGCCGTCTCGGCGAGTCGACGCGCGCGCGACGTGGTGAGACCGTGGTGCTTCAGCCAGTGCCGCACGGTGGTGTAGCTGACGCCGAGCTGGACGGCCATCGCGCGGATCGGGATCCCGAGCGCGACCATCGCCTCGAGCTCGACACGGTCGATCCCGCCGCGCGCCGCGTGTTTCGATGCGTGCTGCGACGCGAGGCCGTGCTTGTTGACCCAGTACGCGACCGTCGAGGCGCCCTTGCCGATCTCGCGGGCGATGGACTCGATCGAGCGGCCCGACTCCAGTCGTGATGCCAGCCATGTCGCTTCCATGGATACGAACACTAGTTCGTATGCCGGACGGAATCGGCGCAACCTTCCAACCTGCACGGCGGGCTGCGGGTCGTACCGCTCATGATCCGCTCCACCTCGCGTCCGCCGGCTCCGCACCCTCCTGGCTGGACGATCTACGGCGACGTGATCGTCGAGGTCGTGAGCCCGAAGGACCCGCACACCGGCTTGCCCGGCATCCGCTAGCTCAGGCGGTGGCGGATCGCGTCGAGGACCTCCTGGCGCTCGGCGGCGAGGTCGCGGATGCGCTCGTGGCCGTCGGTCCGGGCGGTGGCGATGCGGCGGTCGAGGTTGTGGAGGTCTAGCTGGAGCGCCTCGAGCTCGAGCTTGGCGGGCGTGGCCTCGAGCTCTCCCGCGCGGATGACGAGCTCGGCGACCAACCGTGCCAGCGGCTCGTCGCCGGCCGGGAGCTCGCCGGCCGGGGAGCGCAGGCGGCCGCGCAGGTACTCGGCGGCGCGGCGGGTGGCAGGCGCTGAGAAGAGCTCGTCGAGGTCGGCCCTCGCAAGGCGCGCCTCGCCCTCCTCGGGCAGCGCCAGGCAGTAGGCGAGGAAGGCTCGCTCGCTCTGCTCGCGGCGGTCGAGCGCGGCGCGCGCGCCGTTCTGCCCCGCGGGGCGATCCTCGCGCGCCGGGCGTGTGACGCGCAGCGGTGCGGCGGCGGCCAGCGCGCTCGCCACGAGGCTCTCGGTCAGCCCCAGCCGGCCGGCGACGAGCTGGACGAGCTCCTCGCGCAGGACGCTCGGTGGCAGCGGCCGGATCGCGGCCGCGGCCTGCGACAGCACGTGGTCGCGGCCCTCCGCGCTGCGGGTGTCGCCGCTCTCCAGGGCGCGCTCGACCTCGAAGCGCGCGATCGGGACCGCCCCCTCGAGCAACGCGCGCATCGCGTCGGCGCCGTCGCGCTGCACGACGTCGGCGGGATCGGAGCCGGGCGGCAGCCGCACGATGCGGAACTCGACGCCGCGCCCCGTCCGCGCACGATTCAGATCGCGCAGCGCGGTGACGCTGCGCGAGACGGCCTCCTGGCCGGCGGCGTCGGGGTCCTGGCAGAACAGAGCCGTCGGCGCGACACGAGCGAGCGCCGAGACCTGGCGCTCGGTCAGCGCCGTGCCCATCGAGCCGACCACCTCGGCCACGCCGGCCTGGCGCAGCGCCACGGCATCCGTGTAGCCCTCGACCAGCACCACCCGCCCGGCACGCGCCGCAGGGGCGCGAGCGAGATCGAGCCCGTAGAGCACCTCGTTCTTGTGGAAGACGGCGTTGTCGGAGGAGTTCAGGTACTTGGGCTTGTCGTCGGGCCGCAGCGCCCGCGCACCGAACCCGAGCACCCGCCCGCGCTCGTCGCACAACGGGAACATGATCCGGCCGCGGAAGCGGTCGATCAGCCCGCGGCCGTCGCGCCGCTCCTGCGCGAGCCCGCACGAGAGCAGCTCCTCGCGCGTGTAGCCCGCGGCCGCCGAGGCGCTGACCACCCGGTCGTACGAGCCCGGCGAGAACCCGACCCGGTACTCGCGCAGCGCCGCCTCCTCCAGACCGCGCTCCGTCAGGTACGACCGGGCACCCGCCGCCTCGGGCGACTCCCACAGCAGCCGCACGTAGTAGGCGGCGGTGCGCTCCAATAGAGCAAGCAGCCGATCCCGGGCGGCGCGCCGCGCCGCGTCGGCCGGATCCTCGGCCTCGCGCTCGAGCTGCACGCCGTACCGGTCCGCCAGCGACTCCAGAGCGCCCGCGAAGTCCAACCCCTCGGTCTCCATCACGAACGAGAAGACGTCGCCGCCCGTCCCGCAGCCGAAGCAGTGGTAGAGCTTCTCGACCGGATCGATGCCGAACGACGGCGTCCGCTCCTCGTGGAACGGGCACAGCCCGGACAACCGCCTCGCCCCCGACCGCCGCAGCTCCGTCCGCGCGCCGACCAGCTCCTCGAAGTCGACCGCGTCGCGGACGCGCTCCCGGGAGTCCTGCGTGTAGCGGGCCATCAGATGGCGAGGCCCTGCGGCACGAAGCGCTCGGCCCAGGCGCGGATCGCGTAGCGGTCGGTCATCCCCGCGAGCCAGTCGATCACGCGGTCCGCGAGGTCCGGGCCGGGGGGCAGCTCGTCGGGGTGCTCGCAGTACCAGTCGAAGAGCCCGCGCAGCACGCGCTCGATCTTGGCGTGCTCGGCGCGCGCGATCGGGCCGAGGTAGACGTGCTCGAACATGAACGACCGCAGGCGCAGCATCGCGCTCCCCACCTCGTCGCCCTGCACGATGTCGCCCGCCCGCTCGGAGTGCTCGACGAGGTCGTGCACCAGCCTGTCTATGCGCGCCGAGCCGGTGTCGCCGAGCACCGCGATCTCGTCCGCCGGCAGCGCCGAAGGTGCCAGCACGCCGGCCCGCACCGCATCGTCGATGTCGTGGTTGATGTAGGCGATCCGGTCCACCAGGCGGACGATCTTGCCCTCCAAGGTCGACGGCTCGCCGGCGCCGCTCGAGTGGCGCAGGATCCCGTCCCGGACCGCCGCGGTGAGGTTGAGCTCCTCCACCACCCGCAGCGAGTGCTCGTTGTGGCGGAAGCCGCGGCCGAACCGCTCGCGGCCGCAGGCGTCGAGCACCGCCTCGCCGATGTGCCCGAACGGCGGGTGGCCGACGTCGTGCCCCAGCCCGATCGCCTCCGTCAGGTCCTCGTTCAGGCGCAGCGCGCGGGCCACCGTGCGCGAGATCTGCGTCGCCTCCAGGGTGTGGGTGAGCCGCGTGCGGTAGTGGTCGCCCTCCGGCGCCACGAAGACCTGCGTCTTGTGCTTGAGCCGCCGGAACGCCTTCGAGTGCACGATCCGGTCGCGGTCGCGCTGGAACGGGGTGCGCAGCCCGCACTCGGGCTCCTCTCGCAGCCGCTCGGCCGGGTACGAGCGCGCGGCCAGCGGCGACAGCACAGCCTCCTCCCAGGCCTGGATCCGAGCGGCGTAGTCGTCGGCGACGAGCACGCCCTCAATTGTGACCGTCGCGACGGACCGCGCCGTCAACCGTCACGAAGAATGTGCAATTTGCGCCTGTGCGGCGGCCACGCGGGCGATCGGGACGCGGAACGGCGAGCAGGAGACGTAGTCGAGCCCGGCCATGTGGAAGAAGTCGATCGACTCCGGGTCGCCGCCGTGCTCGCCGCAGATCCCGAGCTTCAGGCCCGGATGCGCCTCACGGCCCACCCACGCCGCGAGCCGGACCAGCCACCCCACCCCCGGCTTGTCGATCGTCTCGAACGGCGAGCGGTCGATGATCTTGCGCTCCATGTAGACGGGCACGAACTTGGACTCGACGTCGTCGCGCGAGAAGCCCAGCGCGGTCTGCGTGAGGTCGTTGGTCCCGAACGAGAAGAAGTCGGCGTGCTCGGCGATCTTGTTCGCCACGAAGCAAGCTCGCGGCAGCTCGATCATGGTGCCCACGATGTAGTCCTTGCCGACCTCGAGGTCGTGCTCGTCGCCGATCCCCACCACGAGCGCGCGCAGGATCTCCAGCTCGTGCTCGTAGTCGACCAGCGGGATCATGATCTCCGGGAGCGGCTTGGTGTCCATGGCCGCGATCGCCCGCATGATGGCCTGGACCTGCATCTCGTAGATCTCGGGATAGAGGATCCCCAGCCGGCAGCCGCGCGTGCCCAGCATCGGGTTCTCCTCGTGGATCTCCTCGACCCGCGAGAGCGTCTTCTCGAGCTGCTCGAGGTCGTCGGTGCACTCGATCCGCGCGCGCTCGACCTGCGCCCGCAGGTCCGGGAGGTTCTTGAGGAACTCGTGCAGCGGCGGGTCGAGCAGCCGGATCGTCACCGGCAGCCCCTTCATCGCCTCGAACAGGCCCTCGAAGTCCTCCTGCTGGTAGGGCAGCAGCTCGGCCAGCGCCTCGCGCCGGCCGTCCTCGTCGTCGGCCATGATCATCGCCCGCATCTTGGGCTGGCGGTCCTCGGCCATGAACATGTGCTCGGTCCGGCACAGGCCGATGCCCTCCGCGCCGAGCTCGCGCGCCTTCTTCGCGTCCTCCGGCGTGTCGGCGTTGGCCCGCACGCCCAGCCGGCGGAACTCGTCGGCCCACTTGAGCACGCGCTCGAAGTACTCGTTGACCTCGGGGTCCACGAGCGGGACGTCCTCGAGCGTCACGCAGCCCTTCGTGCCGTCGATGGCGATCCGATCGCCCTCGGAGATCTTCGTCCCGTCGACGGTGATGCACTTCTGCTTGAGGTTGATCGCGAGCGCCTTCGCGCCGACCACCGCCGGCCGCCCCATCCCCCGCGCCACGAGCGCCGCATGGGAAGCCTTGCCGCCCTCGGAGGTCAGGATCCCCTTGGCGGCGTGGAAGCCGGCCACGTCGTCGGCCTCGGTGAAGGGGCGCACGAGGATCACGTCGCGGCCGTCCTGCTCGGCCGCCACCGCGTCGGCCGCCGTGAACACCACCTCGCCCTTCGCCGCCCCCGGCGACGCGTTCACGCCGGTGGCGAGCACCTCGAACTCGGCCTTGGGGTCGAAGGTCGGGTGCAGCAGCGCGTCGAGCGAGGACGGATCGATCGTCGCGAGCGCCTCCTCCTTCTTGAGCAGCCGCTCGTCCACGGCGTCGCAGGCGAAGCGCACGGCCGCCTGGGCGGGGCGCTTGGCGTTGCGGGTCTGGAGCATGAACAGCTGCCCCTCCTCGACCGTGAACTCCGTGTCCTGCATGTCCTTGTAGTGCTTCTCGAGCGTGCGCAGGATCTCCATCAGCTGCTTGTGCGCCTCGGGCAGCCACTCCTTCATGTCGGCGATGTCCTTCGTGTTCCGGACGCCCGAGACCACGTCCTCGCCCTGCGCGTTCGGCAGGAAGTCGCCGCTCGGCTCCTTCGCGCCGGTGACCTCGTCGCGGCTGAAGGCGACGCCGGAGCCCGAGGTGTCGCCCTTGTTGCCGAACACCATCTGCTGGACGTTGACCGCCGTGCCCCACTCGTCGGGGATGCGGTTCAGCCGCCGGTACTGGACCGCGCGCTCGCCGGTCCAGGAGTCGAACACGGCGCGGATCGCCTGCTCGAGCTGCTCCTTCGGATCCTGCGGGAACTCGTACAGCTCCTTGAACTTCGCCGTGAGCTCCTTCAGCGCGTCGGCGTCGAGCTCGGTGTCCTCCTCGACCCCCCGGTCCTGCTTGATCTCCTTGATCGCGTCCTCGAACTTCTCGCCCGGGATCCCGTGCGAGACGTTGCCGAACATCTGCACGAAGCGCCGGTAGGAGTCCCAGGCGAAGCGCTCGTTCTCGGTCGCCCGCGCCAGCCCCTCGACCGAGGTGTCGTTGAGGCCGAGGTTGAGGACCGTGTCGAGCATCCCCGGCATCGACTCTCGGGCGCCCGAGCGCACGGAGACCAGCAGCGGGTCCTCGTCGTCGCCGAGCGACTTGCCGGCGTGCTCCTGGAGCCGCTCGAGCGCCTTCTCCACCTGGTCGGCCATCCCCTTGGGCTCCTTCTGGCCGGCCTTCATGTAGGCGACGCACGCCTCGGTGGTGATCGTGAACCCGGCGGGGACCTTGTCGGCGCCCAGCACGCGCGTCATCTCCGCGACGTTGGCGCCCTTGCCGCCGAGCAGCTCGCGCATGTCCTTCGAGCCCTCGGCGAAGTCGTAGACCCACTGCTCCATGGCCGCGATCCTACCCCCGCCCGACGGGCCGAAGCCTCAGGTGCGCGTGATGCTCCAGCGTCTCGATGATGGCTCGCTCGGCCTGCTGCAGCGCTCGCGGCGAGGCCTCCGGAGACTCGGCCAGCGGCTGCCCCAGGGCGGCCACGAGGAAGTCGTGCGCCTCCTGGTCGAGCGGGAAGGCGCTCGCCTCGCAGGCCGCGCACACGACGCCGCCCGCGGCGCCCGAGAAGCCGACCAGGTGCTCGCCCTCGCCGCACGACGTGCAGCCGGCGAGCTGCGGCGCGAAGCCGGCGGCGAGCAGCAGCTTGAGGCGGAAGGCGAGCGCGTTGGCACGCGTGGCGCGGACGGGCTGGCGGTCGAGCAGGGCGAGCTGGTTGGCGAGCAGGTGGTAGACGCCGGAGTGCGGGTCGCCGTCGTCGAAGACGCGCGCCACGGCCTCGCAGGCGCGGGCGGCGCCGTCGAGCGCGCGGGCGTCCTCGCGCAGGCGCGGGTGGGCGGCCACCGTCTCGGCGCTGGTGACGGTCAGGAGCTCGCCGCGGCCCTGGTAGAGGACGAGATCGAGCCGGAAGAAGGGCTCCAGCCGGCCGCCGAAACGCGAGCGCGCGCGGCGCACGCCCTTGGCGATCGCGCCCACTCTTCCGCGATCCGGGGTATAGAGGTGAAGGATGCGGTCCGCCTCGCCGTAGCGGAGGCTGCGGAGGACGATCCCTTCGGTCTTTACGGAGCCAGCCACGCTATACTTTGTGAAGTAGTGTCCAGGGTCACGGTCTACACGACGGAGCCGTGCGGTTTCTGCCGCGTGGCCAAATCGCTTCTCCAGAAGCGCAACGTCCCGTACTCCGAGGTCAGCCTCGCCAAGGATCCGGTCGGTCGTACCGAGCTGGTGCAGCTGACGGGGATGATGACGTTCCCCCAGGTCGTCATCGACGACACGCCGATCGGCGGCTACCAGGAGCTGGTCCAGCTCGACCGCTCCGGCGGGCTCAGCGAGCTCGCCGAATCGGCCGCGGCCTAGGCTGGCAGCCCTCGCAGACGTACGTGCCGCGGCCGGCGGCACGCAGCTTGCGGATCGGCCGCCCGCAGCGCGGGCACGGCTCGCCCTCGCGCGTGTGGACGAGGAACTGGTCCTGGAACGTGCCGCTGACGCCGTAGGGATCGCGGAAGTCGTCGATCGTGGCGCCCTTGGCGGCGATGCCGGCGCTCAGCGACTCCACCACCGCTTCGCGCAGCGCCTCCGCCTGCGGGCGCGTGAGCCGGTTGGCGAGCCGCAGCGGGTGGATCCGCGCGCGGAAGAGCGCCTCGTCGGCGTAGATGTTGCCGACGCCCGCCACCCGCTTCTGGTCGAGCAGGAACGCCTTGATCGGCGCGCGCGAGGCGCGCGTCAGGGCGTGCAGGTGGGCGGCGGTGAACTCGCCGTCGAGCGGCTCGACGCCCAGCCGGGCGGCGAAGAACTCGTCCAGCGCCTCGGGGCCGAGCGCCAGCTCGCCGGTGCCGAACCTGCGCGGATCGCTGAACGCGACGTCGTGGTCGCCCAGGCGCAGCCACACGCGCGCGTAGGGCGGCGCGCCCGGCGGGTCGAGCAGCAGCGTGCCGGTCATGCGCAGGTGCATGAGCAGGTAGGCGTCGTCCTCGAGCTCCCAGACGAGGTACTTGCCGCGCCGGCTGAGCCGCTCGACTGTGCGCCCGTCGACGGCGGCGGCGAGCTCCCCTGGTGCGAGCGGCCGGCACCAGCGCTCGTCGAGCACCTCGAGAGACACCGTCCGCCCCTCCACGTACGGCGCCAGGTGATGGCGGATCGTCTCGACCTCGGGCAGCTCTGGCACGGCGGCTCAGGATAGGTCGGCCAGCGTGATGCCCAGCTCTCGCTTCAGCGCCCGGTTGACCAGCCGCGGTCCCGGCCTCCCACGCAGGCGCGGGTCGTTGAACGCCTCGTAGAGGTCGAGCAGCTTGCCGGTGCCGAAGCGGTCGGCGATCGCGAACGCGGCGGCCGAGCTGGTGTTGTAGGCGTTGGCCTGCGCCTCGCCGGTCAGCCGCGCGATGGCGTCCGGCTGCGACAGCGCGGCGAGGTCGGCGCCGGCCGGCGCGGGCCGCCGGTCGCCCGACACGTAGAGCGCCACGCCCTCGCTCAGCCAGGCCGGCATGCGACCCGAGGTCGAGCCGGTCAGCGCCGCGTGGGTGAGCTCGTGCGTGACCACGCGCCGGCGCCCCTCGGCGTCGAGCGACGAGAACGGCGGCCAGACCACGACGAGCCGCAGCGAGACCACCTTGTCCGTCCGCGCGGCCGCCCCGGTCTGGACCACGCTCGCGTCCGAGAGCGCGGCGAGCGTCTCGACGCCGCGGATCTCCGCCGTCAGGGCGCGGGCCTGCTCCGTGCCCGCGGCCACCACCACCAGGTAGCGCTGCCGAAGGCGCCCGCTGGTGAGCAGCTCGCTCATGGTCGCGTAGCCGTCCTCGAGCGCGACGACGAGCTCGTCCACCGGCACCTCGGGCGGGGCGAGGACGACGAAGTGCTCGGTGCGCCGCTCGCGGAAGTCGTCGACCTCCCAGGGCGGGAGCCCCCGGCGGCCGGAGGCGCCGATCACGCGCCACCCGTCCGCCGTGCGCCTCGCCCGCATGCGCCGCTCGACCTCGAAGGTCCCGCGCACGCCCGCGATCGCGTAGGTGGTCGACACGAGCGCCGTCGCGCGGTCGCCCGACACGTCGACCCGGTCCGCGGAGAAGGTGACCTTGCGCAGGCGCAGGCGCCCTGCCCGGCGAGCGTCGGCTCGGTCACGCCGCGCGCCGGTCGCGGCGTACGCGCGGGCGTCGCCGGCCTCGAGCGCGGCGGCGCGCTCGTCGAGGAGCATGCGGACCTGCTCCTCCTGGCTCGGCTCCGGCCGCTCGGCCGGCGTGCCCGGCGTCGCCGTGGGGCGCGGCGCGGAGTCGCCGCCGCAGCCGGCCAGGAGCGCGAGCGCTGCGAGCGCGAGCGCCCCTCTCACGTGAACGGCGTGCCCGGCAGCTCGGGCGCGTCGCGACCGGCTAGCCAGCGCAGCACGGAGGCGCCGACGTCGCCGAACGGCCCGTCGTGCCGGCGGCCTCCATGGCCGGCGAAGCGGGCGAGCAGGGGCACGTGCTCGCGCGTGTGGTCGGTGCCGGGATGCGTGGGGTCGACGCCGTGGTCGGCCGTGATGACCAGCAGGTCGTTCTCGGGGTCGAGCCGCTTCAGCCACTCCCCCACCGCCGCGTCGATCTCCTTCAGCGCGCCGTGGAAGCCCTCGACGTCGTTGCGGTGGCCGAAGACCTGGTCGGTCTCCACCAGGTTGGCGAACACGAAGCCGCCGTCGAGCGAGTCGATCAGCTCGCCGGTCGCCGCCATGGCGGCCGCGTTGGTCGAGCCCTTGTGCTGCTCGTCGACGCCGACGCCGTTGAAGACCTGGCCGATCTTGCCCACCGTGTGCACCGGCACGCCGGCCGCCTGCAGCTCGTCCAGGTAGGAGCGCGCGGGCGGGTTCAGAGCGACGTCGCGCCGGCCCTCGGTGCGCGCGAAGTGACCCGGCTCGCCGCGGAAGGGCCGCGCGATCACACGGCCGACGGCGTGCTCGCCGGTCATGATCTCGCGCGCCGCGTCGCAGGCTTCGTAGAGCTCGGAGAGCGGGACGACGTCCTCGTGGGCGGCGATCTGCAGCACCGAGTCGGCCGACGTGTAGACGATCAGGTCGCCGGTCCGCACGTGCTCGTCGCCGAAGTCCTCGATCACCTCGGTGCCGGAGTACGGGCGGTTGCAGAGGATCCCGCGGCCCGTCGCCTCCCGCAGGGCGTCGAGCACGTCGTCGGGGAAGCCCTCGGGATAGGTGCGCAGCGCCACGGGCGTGACCACGCCCATCAGCTCCCAGTGGCCGGTGATGGTGTCCTTGCCGGGGCCGAGCGGGTGCAGGCGGCCGTGGACGACGGGATCGCCGACGGGCGGCGCGCCGGCCAGCGGCATGATGTTCCCGAGCCCGAGGGCGGTCAGGACCGGCAGGTCGAGACCGCCCGTCGCCTCGGCTACGTGGCCGAGCGTGTTGGTCCCCGCGTCGCCGTAGTCGGCGCTGTCGGGCAGCTCGCCCGCCCCGCAGGCGTCGATGACGATGACGAAGGCCCGGCGCACGCCGGGCGGGCTTAGTCGCTACGCGCGCGCGGGTGCGCGTCGTGGTAGACGTCTTTGAGGCGCTCCGCGGACATGTGCGTGTACACCTGGGTGGTGGCGATGTCGGCGTGGCCGAGCATCTCCTGCAGCGAGCGCAGGTCGCAGCCGCCGGCCAGCAGGTGGGTGGCGAAGGTGTGGCGGAGCGTGTGCGGGCTCATCTTGCCGTCGAGCCCGGCCGTGCGCGCGTGGCGCTGGACGATCTTGTAGAGGCCCTGGCGGGTCAGCCCGCTGCCGCGGTGATTGACGAACAGCCGGCCTTCCATCCGGTCGCCGACCAGCTTCGGCCGGCCGCGGCCGAGATAGATCTCCAGCGCGCGCGAGGCGGCGGAGCCGATCGGCACGAGCCGCTCCTTGGAGCCCTTGCCGCGGGCGCGCAGGATCCCGCTCTCGAGGTCGAGATCGCCCGTCTCGAGCCCGATCGCCTCCGATGCCCGCAGCCCGCAGGCGTACATCAGCTCCAGCAGGGCGCGGTCGCGCAGCGCGGCCGGCTCGGTCCCGCGCGGCGCCTCGAGCAGCTTGGCCACCTCGTCGCGGGAGAGGACCTGCGGCAGCTTGCGGCCCTGCTTGGGGGCGCGCAGGTGCACGGTCGGGTCGTCGGTGATCAGGTCCTGCCGGCGCAGGTGACGGTAGAAGGAGCGCAGGCACGCGACCTTGCGCTGGATGGTGGCCGGCGAGACCGGCTGGCGGTCCTCGTCGCCGGCGGCCAGGTCGGCGATGAAGTCGGCAAGGTCGCTGTGCGTCGCCTCCAGCGCGTCCTTGCCCGTCTTGCGCAGGTGGCCGCCGAGCTGGAGCAGGTCGGAGCGGTAGGCCTCGAGCGTGTTGCGCGACAGGCCGCGCTCGAACTCCAGGTAGGCGAGGAAGTCGAGCAGCAGGTGCTCGAACGGCTGGGTGGGCGCGGCGACGGCCATCGGATGAGCCTCCTTCGCCACGGCAGCCGGTCCGCCTGCGCGCTGCAATGCTCCGCCCATGTGGAGCGAGGTCGATCGCTACATCGCCGACAAGCTCATCCCCGATGATCCTGGCCCCGCACACGACCACGCGGTATCCCCTCCGCAGGGCGCGCTGCTCGAGCTGCTGGCCCGTGCCATCGGCGCGCGCAGCATCCTCGAGATCGGCACGCTCGAGGGCTACAGCACGCTCTGGCTCGCGCGATCGGGCGCTCACGTGGTCTCGCTCGAGATCGACCCCGAACGCGCCGCACGCGCCCGCGCGGCGCTCGGCGATCGCGCCGATGTGATCGTCGGCCCTGCGCTGGAGACGCTTCCCGGGCTCGACGGCCCGTTCGACCTGATCTTCATCGACGCCGACAAGCGCAGCAACGCCGAGTACCTGCGAGAAGCGCTGCGGCTCTCCCGGCCCGGCACGCTGATCGTGGCCGACAACGTGATCCGCGACGGCGCCGTCGTCGATGACAGCGACGATCCTTCGGTTCAGGGCGTGCGGGCCTTCTTCGACGCGCTGGCCGCCGCGGAGGGGGTGCGCGCGACTGCGATCCAGACCGTCGGCGCGAAGGGCTATGACGGGTTCGCGCTGGCGCTGGTGGGCGGTTAGGGTCGGCGCATGCGACGCACACTGGCATTCACCGCTGCGCTCGTCCTCACCGGCGCCGTGGCCATCGGCGCCTCGGCCGAGAGCGGGCCGACCGCCCGCATCGCCGCCAAGAAGATCACCGGCGAGGGCGTCGGGCAGGTCAAGCTCGGCATGACGTTCCAGGAAGCCCGCGACGAGGGCCTGATCGGGAAGCTGCGGCCGGGCTGCGAGTTCGGCGGCCCCGAGACGCGCAGCGCCCGGCTGCGCTCGCCGCTGCGCGGGTTCGTGGACTTCACGCTCACCACGCCGCGGAAGATCAGCAACATCCTCGTCACCCGCGGCGCCCGCGCCCGCGGCGTCAAGGTCGGCGACCGCATCAGCGACATCAGGGCTGCCTATGACGTGGTCAGGGTGAACAAGAGCACCGAAGAGGTCTTCGGCGTCTGGCTCGCGCGCGTGCCCAGGAGCGCGGGCGGGCGGATCACCTTCTCGGTGCCGGTCGACACCAAGCGGATCGACGCCATCGGCGTCCCGTTCATCCCGTTCTGCGAGTGAGGCGCTCGCGCAGCTTGTAGAGCCCGATCAGGGTCTTCGAGTCCTTCGTCTCGGCGAGCACGGCGTCGAGGTCCGCGAGCGGGCGGATCTCGACGTCGATCCGCTCGTCGTGCTCCACCTCGGGCCGCTCGTCGACGTCGGAGATGCCGGTGGCCAGGAAGAGGTGGACCTCCTCGTCGGCGAAGCCCGGCGACGTGTAGAAGGAGCCCAGCGGCTCCCAGTGCTCGGCCTGCTTGCCGATCTCCTCGGCCAGCTCGCGCTTGGCGGTGTCGAGCGGCGACTCGCCCTCCTCGTCGAGCTTGCCGGCCGGGATCTCGAGCAGGTCCGGGACGCCGAGCGCCTCGCGCGGCTGGCGGACGAACCAGAGGTTCTCGCCGTCGAGCACGACGATGCCGACCGCGCCGGGATGGGTGACGAGCTCGCGCTCGACCTCCTCGCCGTCCTCGTGGCGGAAGCGGCCGCGCTCGACGTGGAAGAACTTGCCCTCGTAGATCGTCTCGCCGCCCGTGCGCTCGAACCGGGAGCTCATGCCGCCTCCTCCAGTAGGACGAGCGCGACGTCGAGCATCCCCTCGAGCGCGGCGACCGAGACGCGCTCGGTCGCCTCGTGGTTGCGCTCGGTGCCGTTGGCGAGGTTGATGCACGGAAAGCCGGCGGCCTGGAGCGCGTTGGCGTCCGACCCTCCCCCGGTCTGGATCCGCCGCGGCTCGTAGCCGCACGCGCGCAGGGCGGCCTCGGCGGCGGCGAGCTCGGGGGCGCTCTGGCGCACCTTGAAGCCGGTGAAGAGCTTCTCGCACACGACGTCGACGTCGCACTCGGCCTGGGCGGCGCCGTCGTGCAGGGCGTCGACCATCTTGGCCACGACGTCCTCCACCCGCGCGGGGTCGAGCGAGCGGGTCTCGGCGAGCACGCGGCAGCGGTCGGGCACCACGTTGGTCGAGCCGGTGCCGCCGCGGATGGAGCCGACGTTGGCGGTGGTCTGGTCGTCGATGCGGCCGAGCGGCATGTTGGCGATGGCCAGCACAGCGGCGAGCACGGCGCTCCGGCCGTCCTCGGGGCGGATGCCGGCGTGCGCGGCCTTGCCGTGGAAGGAGGCCTCGAGCCGGAAGTAGGTCGGCGAGGCGACGACGATCTCGCCGATCGGGGTCGCGTGGTCGAAGACGTAGCCGAACTCGGAGCGCAGGCGCCCCGCGTCGAACGCCTTGGCCCCGACCAGCGCGTCCTCCTCGGAGACGGTGAAGAGCAGCTCGAGGCCGACCGGCGAGCCCTCGATGCTCGCCCGGCGCGCCACCTCGAGCATGACCGCCACCGCGGCCTTGTTGTCGGCGCCGAGGATGCCGTCGTGGGCGTTCTCCCAGCCGCCGTCGACCAGCACGGGCTCGATCGGCGCGTCGGTCTCCACGGTGTCGAGGTGCGCGCACAGCAGGACCGACCGGTCGCTCCGGCCGTCGAGCCTCGCCAGCAGGTTGCCGGTCTCGTCCTCCTCGGCCTCGAGGCCCATGCCGCGCAGCTCGGCGATCACGCGGTCGGCGCACGCGCGCTCGTGCCCGAACGGGCTCGGGATGCGGCACAGCTCCGTGAACAGCTCGGCGAGCCGGGCCTTCTCGGCCTCGGACGCGCGCCTCACGTGCTGTGTGCGGCCTGGTGCGCCGTGATCTCCTGCGGACGGCGCTCGCGGGCGCGGCCGAGCGCGGCGGCCACGAACTCGCGGAACAGCGGCGCGGGGCGCTCGGGGCGGGACTTGAACTCCGGGTGGTACTGCGAGGCCACGAAGAACGGGTGGTCGTGGATCTCGACGATCTCCACCAGCCGGTCGTCCGGCGACGTGCCCGAGATCACCAGGCCCGCGGCCTCGAGCCGCTTGCGCAGGAAGTTGTTCACCTCATAGCGGTGCCGGTGGCGCTCGTAGATCACGGCCTCGCCGTAGAGCTCGCGCGCCTTCGTGTTCTCGTGCAGCTTCACGGGGTCGGCGCCCAGGCGCATGGTGCCGCCCATGTCGGCGACCTCCTTCTGCTCGGGCAGGAGGTCGATCACCGGGTAGGGGGTCTCGGGGTCGAACTCGGTGGAGTTCGCGCCGTCCATGTCGACCACGTGGCGCGCGAAGTCGGCCACCGCCATCTGCATGCCGAGGCAGATGCCGAGGAAGGGGATCTTCTGCTCGCGCGCGATCCGCGAGGCGGTGATCTTGCCCTCGATCCCGCGCACGCCGAAGCCGCCGGGGATGAGGATGCCGTCGGCCTGCGCGACGCGGTCGCGGACCTCCTCGTCGGCGAGCGTCTCGGAGTCCACCCAGTCGATCTCTATCGGGCAGCCGTGCTGGAAGCCGGCGTGGCGCAGCGCCTCGGCCACGGAGAGGTACGCGTCCTCGAGCTTGACGTACTTGCCGACCAGCGCGATCCGCACCGGGTCGTTGTCGGCGGCCTCGCTGGCGCGGCGCATGAGCCGCTCCCAGTCGCCGAGGTCGGGCGGCGGGACGTCCTCGATCCCGAAGTGCTCGAGCACGAAGTCGTCCACCCCCTCGGGGTGGAAGTAGAGCGGGACCTTGTAGATGTTGTCGACGTCGCGCGCGGAGACGATCGCCTCCATCGGCAGCGACGCGAAGAGCGCGATCTTCTTGCGCACGTCGCTCGGCAGCCCGCCCTCGGAGCGGCACACGACCATGTCGGGCTGGATGCCGATGCGGCGCAGCTCGTTGACCGAGTGCTGGGTCGGCTTGGTCTTGAGCTCGCCCGCGTGGCCGATGTACGGCACCAGCGTGAGGTGGATGTACATGCAGCGGCGGCGCCCGACGTCGACCGGGAACTGGCGGATGGCCTCCAGGAACGGCAGCGACTCGATGTCGCCCACCGTGCCGCCGATCTCGGTGATCACCACGTCGACGTCCTGGCTCTCGGCGATCAGCTTGATGCGGTGCTTGATCTCGTCGGTGATGTGGGGAACGACCTGGACGGTGCCGCCCAGGTAGTCGCCCCGGCGCTCCTTGCGGATGACCGAGTTGTAGATGGCGCCGGCGGTGACGTTGGAGCCGCGCGAGGTGTTGGCGTCCGTGAACCGCTCGTAGTGACCGAGGTCGAGATCGGTCTCCGCGCCGTCCTCGGTCACGAACACCTCGCCGTGCTGGAACGGCGACATCGTGCCGGGATCGACGTTGATGTACGGGTCGAACTTCTGCAGCGCGACCTTCAGGCCGCGCGCCACGAGCAGCCGGCCGATCGAGGCGGCGGCGATGCCCTTGCCGAGCGAGGAGACGACCCCGCCGGTGACGAAGATGAAACGGGTACGGGGGCGTGACTCAGGCATATCGGCGAAACCTCCTGCCCGGCCAGTCTAGACGGCGACCCGGCATCTTCACGCCGCTTTCAGCAGCTCGCGGGCGTGGCGGCGGGCGGCGGCGTCGCCGTCCTCGGCGCCGAGCATGCGCACGAGCTCGCCCACCACGTCGCCGCGCTGCAGGAGGGTGACGGTGGTGGTGGCGGTGTCGGAGGACGTGTCCTTGACGATCGTGAAGTGGCGGTCGGCGAGCGAGGCGATCTGCGGCAGGTGGGTGATGCAGATGACCTGGCGGCCGCCCGCCAGCTCGCGCAGCTGCTCGCCCACCGCGCGGGCGGTCTGGCCGCCGATCCCCGCGTCGACCTCGTCGAACACCAGCGTGCCCGGCCCGGCCTGGGCGGCGACGCCCATGAGCGCGAGCATCACGCGCGACAGCTCGCCGCCGGAGGCGGTCTCGCGCAACGGGCCGGCGGGCACGCCCGGGTTGGGGGCGATCAGGAACTCGACCTCGTCGCCGCCGGTCGGGCCGTAGCCGTCGCGCTCGGCGACGCTCGCCTCGAAGCTCGCGCCCTCCATGGCCAGCCCGTCCAGCCGCTCGACCACCGCCTTCGCGAGCGGGCCGGCGGCAGCGCGGCGCGCTTTCCGCAGCCCCTCGGCCAGCTTCGCGAGCTCGGCCCGCGCGGCCTCGACCTTCGCCTCGCCGGCCTCGAGCGCCTCCTCGGCGCCCGCCAGCTCGTCGCGCCGGCGGCGGCACTCCTCGGCGTGGACGAGGACGGCCGCGATCGTGCCGCCGTGCTTGCGCTTCAGGCGGTCGAGCAGGGCGAGGCGCTCCTCGACCTCGTCGAGCCGGCCGGGCGCCGCCTCGACGCCCTCGCCGTAGCGGCGCAGCTCCCCGGCCAGGTCGTCCGCCTCGACGGCCAGCGCCTGCGCGCGGTCGGCCAGCGCGTCGAGCTCGGCGTCGACGCCGCGGATCGCCTCGAGCGCCGACGACGCGGCGGCGAGGGCCGGCGCGGCGCCGGCGGACGCGTCCTCGTCGCCCGCGAAGGCGGCGAGGGCGGTCCCGGCCGCGCCGATGAGCGCGCCCAGGTGCCGCAGCCGCTCGCGCTCGGCCGCGAGCTCCTGCTCCTCGGCCTCGCTGGGCTCCGCGCGGTCGATCTCCTCGAGCTCCCACACGAGCAGGTCGAGCTCCCGGTCGCGCGCTCCGGCCCGCGCGCGCAGCTCCTCGAGCTCCTCGCGCAGCTCCCGCTCGCGCGCGTAGGCGGCGGCGAACGCCTCGCGGCGCGCCGCCTGCTCGGCGCCGCAGAAGCCGTCGAGGATCTCGAGCTGGGCGGAGGCGAGCGTGAGCCGGCGGTGCTCGTGCTGGCCGTAGAAGGAGAGCAGCGCGCCGCCGATCTCGACCAGGTCGCCCGCCGTGGCGCTCCGCCCGCCCACATAGGCGCGCGTGCGGCCCTCGGCGCTCACCCGCCGCGCGAGCACCAGCTCGTCGGCCTCCTCGGGCAGCCGCTCCGCGAGCTCCTCGCGCAGCGCCGCGGGCAGCGCGAACACACCCTCCACGTACGCCTCCGAGGCGCCCGGCCGCACGATCCCGGGCCGCGGCTTGCCGCCCAGCAGCAGGTCGAGCGCGTGGGCGAGCACGGTCTTGCCCGCGCCGGTCTCGCCGGTCAGCACGTTCAGGCCGGGGCCCAGGCCCAGCTCGGCCCGCTCGATCAGCAGCAGGTTCTCGACGCGGAGTTCGTGGAGCACGGCGCAGGGTGTATCAGCGCGGCCCGACGGAGCCGGGGGCGTCGCGCAAAATCGGCACGAACTTGTAACGCGTTCCAAGGAGCGCCAGAGAAAGGGCGAAGCCCGGTCAACCGAGCCATGGATGGCGAGTCGCAGTCAGACCTGCCCCCGGACGGGGCAGGGGCACACCCTTCAGCGCGCCAGGCGTCCGAAGCGCTCGCGCAGGCGGTGGTAGAAGCTCGCGCCCGGCAGCTGGGCGAGCGTGCCGTGCAGGCCGCCGAACTCGATGTGCAGGTCCTCGCCGGGCGGCAGCTCGGAGGTCGGCCGGCCGTCGACGTGCACCTCGACCGGCTCCTCGCGCGACGCGTTGTTGATGGTCAGCAGGTCGCCCGGGGCGACCACGAGCGCCCGCGCGGTCAGCGAGTGCGGGGCGACGAAGGAGACGACGTAGCCCTCCACGCCCCACGCCATCACAGGCCCGCCGTTGGCCAGGTTGTAGCCCGTCGAGCCCTGCGGGGTGGCCACCACCAGCCCGTCGCAGCGCACGCGGCCGATCTCCTCCCCCGCCAGGCCGTAGGCGAGGTCGGCGACGCGGTGGCCCGGCTTGCGGTGGATCGAGATGTCGTTCATGGCGGTCCAGCTGCCGTCCGGCCGGCCGACCGAGATGGTGGGCAGCTCGAGCGTCTCGAACTCGCCCGCGAAGGCGCGGTCGAAGTGCGCGCCGAGGCCGTCGGGGTCGACGGTGGCGAGGAAGCCGACCTCGCCGAAGTTGACGGCGAAGACCGGGATCCCCGTGCCGGCGTAGTGGCGCAGCGCGGTGAGGATCGTGCCGTCGCCGCCCAGGGCGATGCAGATGTCGACGTCGTCGACCTGGTCCGAGTCCAGCTCGATCCCGCCGCCCGCGGTCAGATCGTGCTTCTGCGTCTCGTCGGCGGGGAACCGCAGCAGGACGCCGGCGCGGCGGGCGGCGGCGATCAGCTCCCTCATGGCCGTCGCGGTCTCCGCCACGCGCCGATGGGTGACCACGCTCGCCGCCTTCATACCTCGACCTCCGCCAGCGCGTCCTGCGCCGCATCCGCGCGGCCGCCCTCGCCGAGCCACACGAACGTCTCTCGATTGCCGGCCGGACCGGGCAGCCCCGAAGGAGCGAAGCCGAGCACGGAGGCGCCGCCCGCCCGGGCGCTCGCGGCGACGGCGCCGATCGCCTCCCGCCGCAGCTCCGGATCGTGCACGACGCCGCCCTTGCCGACCCGCCCGCGGCCGACCTCGAACTGCGGCTTGACCATGGCCAGGCAGTCGAAGCGCTCGGCGGCGCAGTCGAGCACGGCGGGCAGGACCTTGGTCAGCGAGATGAAGGAGACGTCGACGACGACCAGGTCGGGAGCGTACGGCAGCACGTCCGGCGACAGCCCGCGCGCGTTGGTCCGCTCGATCACGGTGACGCGCTCGTCGCCGCGCAGCCGCCAGTCGAGCTCGCCGTAGGCGACGTCGAGGGCGACGACGTGCTCGGCGCCGCGCTGGAGCAGGCAGTCGGTGAAGCCGCCGGTCGAGGCCCCGACGTCGAGCGCGCGCCGTCCCTCCACTGGCAACCGAAGAGCGTCGAGCGCGTTGGCGAGCTTCACTCCGCCGCGCGAGACGTAGGGCGGCGGCGCGTCGACGGCCAGCTCGACCTCCGCGTCCACGAGCTGGCCGGGCTTGGCCGCCCGCGCGCGGCCCGGACCCACGTGCACGTGGCCGGCCAGGACGGCCGCGGCCGCACGCGAGCGGGACGCGTACAGGCCGCGCTCCGCCAGCAGGCTGTCGAGCCGGACCCGGGGCATGGGCGCAACAAGGTAACGGTGATCCACTTCACAGTGGACGAGAGCGTCTCGCGAGACCATGTCCCTGCCATGTTCCGACGCCTCTCCCTCACCGAGCACGGTCTGCTGGAGCTGCTCGCCGGCCTTGCCCTCATCGGCGCCCCGCTCGTGCTCGGCCTCGGCCTCGTGCCGCTCACGACGGGCATCGGCGCCGGTGCGCTGATGGCCGGGCTCGCACTCTCCGATGACATGCCGATCTCGGCCCACATGGCCGCCGACGTGGCGCTGGGCACCGGCCTGCTGGCCGCCGCCGCGGCGCTGGCGGCCGCGGGCGAGCCGACGGCCGCCACGCTGCTCGCGCTCGGCGCCGCGGTCGAGCTGGCGCTGAACGCGGCTACGCGCTGGACGCGCCCTCGACCCGCGCCTTGAGCCCGCGGGCGAACCGGTCGAACGACGGCTGCAGATCGGGCATCGAGCGCCAGATGAGCGGCAGCATCGGGCCGGTGTACTCCTCGCGCATCGTGAACCGAGTCCCGCCGTCCTCCGGCGCCACGCGGTAGGTCCGCACGCCCTTGAACAGGCCGAGCGGCATGCCGCCGCTCCAGGTCATGCGATCGCGCTCGAGCTCGGTGACCTTGACCGCGAACGCGCGGCCGGGGCTGGCCTCGGAGTGGATCTTGAGCTTCTCGCCGGGCGCCACCCGGCCCTCGATCCGCACGCCCGAGTCCCAGTCGGTGTAGCGCGCCACGTCCTCGACCACGGCCCAGACCTCGTCGGGGCTCGCGTCGATCGTCTCTGTGACCTCGTAGCTCTTCATCGCGGCAACGGTAACAATCTTGCTACCGTCTGTGCAATCTCCCTCCAGGCACTCCCCGGCGACCCCTTCGACGCGCTCGGCGACCCGCACCGCCGCGCGATCGTCGAGCTGCTCCAGGACGGTGACCGCTCGGTGCGCGAGCTGGCCGACGCGCTGCCGATCAGCCGCCCCGCCGTATCGCGCCACCTGCGGCTGCTGAAGGAGGCCGGGCTGGTGATCGATCGCGCCGAGGGCACGCGGCGCCTGTATCGCCTCCACGACGAGGGGATCGAGGCCGTGCGCGCCTACCTGGAGCAGGTGTGGGGCGACGCGGCCGGCCGCTTCCGGATGCTGGCCGACAACTGATGGAGCCGCTCCGGCTCGAGTTCACCGTCGCCTGCCCGCCGGAGCGGGCGTTCTCGCTGTGGGCGGAGCAGACCTCGCGCTGGTGGCCGCACGGGCACTCGGTCTCGGGCGAGCCGGGCCTGAAGGTGATCTTCGAGCCGGGCGGCCGCATCTACGAGCGCACGCCGGACGGGACCGAGCACGAGTGGGGCGAGGTGCTCGCCTGGCAGCCGCCGCACCGGCTCGTCTATCTCTGGCACCTACGTTTCGACCGCAGCGACGCCACGGAGGTGGAGGTCACGTTCACGCCCACCGACGAGGGCACCGCGGTCGCGATCGAGCACCGCGGCTGGGAGCGGCTCGGCGCCGTGGCCGAGGAGCGGCGGGATCGCAACCGCCGCGGCTGGGGCGGCGTCATCGAGCGCTACCGGGCGGCGTGCAGCCTGGATCCACCGATGACCCGTGGATGACTCGGCGCCGTGGGCCGAGTCAGAGCCGATCGGCCGCGTCTCCTCGTGGCGGGTCACTCGGGGTCGCGGCCGATCGGCTCTGGCGAACGGCCACGGCGGCGAGGCGCCGCGGGGATCGGTGGATCCAGGCTCAGACGAGTGAGCCGCGCGGCTCGTGGACCGCGGCCTCGATGCGCTCGGCGATGCGCTCCGCCGTGAAGCCGACCTCCTCGTGCAGGAGCTTCGGCGCGCCGTGGGTGACGTAGCGGTCGGGCAGGCCGACGCGCAGCATGCGCGGGGCGGCGCCGCCGTCCGAGAGCGACTCCCAGACGGCGCTGCCGAAGCCGCCCATCAGCACGCCCTCCTCGATGGTCACGAGCAGGTCGTGCTCGGCGGCGAGCTGGGCCAGCAGGCCGGCGTCGAGCGGCTTGGCGAAGCGGGCGTCGGCGACGGTGACGTCGAGCCCGTGCCCGGCGAGCAGGTCGGCGGCGCCGAGCGCCTTGCCGACGCCGGTGCCGTAGCCCACGATCGCCACCCGCTCGCCCTCGCGCAGGATCTCCCCCGTGCCGACCTCGAGCAGCGTCGGCTCGGCCGGGATCTCGACGCCCTCCGCCTCGCCGCGCGGATAGCGGATCGCGGCGGGGCCGTCGGTCCGCAGCGCGGTGTGGAGCATGTGGACGAGCATCGCCTCGTCGCGCGGCGCCATCAGCGTGATGTTGGGCAGCGGGCGCAGGTAGGAGATGTCGAAGGCGCCGTGGTGCGTCGGGCCGTCGTCGCCGACCAGGCCGGCGCGGTCCATGCAGAACGTCACGTTGAGGTTCTGCAGGCAGACGTCGTGGACGATCTGGTCGAACGCGCGCTGCAGGAAGGTGCTGTAGATGGCGGCCACCGGCCGCATGCCCTGCAGCGCGAGGCCGGCCGCGAAGAGCACGGCCTGCTGCTCGGCGATGCCGACGTCGAAGTAGCGGTCGGGCATCGCCTTCTGGAGGATCGAGAGGCCGGTGCCGGAGTTCATGGCGGCCGTGATGCCGACCACGCGCTCGTCGCGCTCGCACTCGCGCACCATCGCCTCGCCGAACACCTGGGTGTACTGCGGCGGGGCGACGCTCTTCTTCTTGGGCTTGGACGGCGCAGGCCGGCGGTGCTCGATCGAGTTCGGCTTGGCGGCGTGCCACTTCTCCATGCCCTCCAGGCCGCCCTCCTCGGCGGGAGCGAAGCCCTTGCCCTTGACGGTGGCGACGTGGATGACCACGGGGCGCTCGGCCTCGAAGGCGGCGCTCAGCGCCTTGCGGACGGCGCGGACGTCGTGGCCGTCGATGACGCCCATGTAGGCCCAGTCGAGCTCCTCCCACCACAGGCCGGGCTGCCACAGGGCCTTGACCGACTCCTTGAGCTGCGGGCCGAGGCGCTCGAAACGGGCGCCGATGCCGCCCGGCAGCCGCGTGAGCTTCTCCTCCACGCCCTCGCGGGCCTTCCACAGGCCGGGGTCGAGCCGGACGCGGTTGAAGTACCTGCTGAGAGCGCCCACGTTGGGGGCGATCGACATGCCGTTGTCGTTGAGGATCACGACGAGCGGGGTCCCGAGGCCGCCGGCCTGGTGGACCGCCTCGAAGGCGACGCCGCCGGTCATGGCACCGTCGCCGACGACGGCGACGACCTTGCCGTCCTCGCCCGCGCCGTGGCGCATGGCCTCCTTGAGGCCGACCGCGTAGCCGATGGCGGTGCTGGCGTGGCCGGCGCCCATGATGTCGTGCTCTGACTCGCCGATCGAGCAGAACGGGGCCAGGCCGCCGTACTTGCGGATCGTCTGGAGCTGGTCGCGGCGGCCGGTGATGACCTTGTGCGGGTAGGCCTGGTGGCCGACGTCCCAGATGACCTTGTCCCTGGGCGAGTCGAGCAGGGAGTGGACCGCCACGGCGATCTCGCAGGCGCCGAGGTTGGCGCCGAAGTGCCCGCCGATCTCGCCGACCGTGTCGATCAGCAGCTCGCGCACCTCCTGGGCGACCTGCTGCAACTCGTCCTCGGAGAGGCCGTGGAGGTCCTGGGGCTTGTCGATGCGGTCGAGGAGCTTTTCGGTCATGACGTGCGCGTGTAGATGAAGTCGGTGATCTGCTCGAGCTCCGCCGCGCCGCCCGCCTTCTCGAGGTCCTCGCGGGCGTTGCGGTGGGAATCGGCGGCCATCCGGCGCGCGCCGTCGACACCGTACTGGCTCACGTAAGTCAGCTTCCCATGGCGCTCGTCACTGCCCTGCGGCTTCCCCAGGGCGTCCTCGGTGCCGGTCACGTCGAGGATGTCGTCGACGATCTGGAACAGGACCCCCAACTCCGCCGCAAAGGCACGGAAGCCAGCCAGTCTAGTGGCTGACGCCTCGTCGCTGGTGAGGAGCAGCACGCACTCGACCGAGGCGGCGATCAGCCGGCCGGTCTTGAGCTCGTGCAGGCGGCGCAGGCTGACGTCGCCGTGCGGGACCAGCCCGCGGACGTCGATGTACTGCCCGCCGACCATCCCGTTGACGCCTGTGGCGGTCGCCAGCTCGGCGGCGGCGGCGAGCAGGTTCGGCGGCTCGGCGCGCTGGTGCTGGAGCAGGTGGCGGAAGGCCTCGGCGTACAGGCCGTCGCCGGCCAGGATGGCGATGTCCTCGCCGTATTTGACGTGGCAGGTGGGGCGGCCGCGGCGCAGGTCGTCGTCGTCCATGGCCGGCAGGTCGTCGTGGATGAGGCTGTAGGTGTGGATCAGCTCGAGCGCGGCCGCGAGCGGGAGGACGTGCGCCGGGTCCTTGCCGAGCGCCGACGCCGTCGCGAGCGCCAGCACCGGCCGGATGCGCTTGCCGCCGGCCAGCAGTGAGTACCGCATGGCCTCGTCGAGGCCCTCCGTGCCGGGCTCCTCGGCGAAGTGCAGGGCCTCGAGATAGTCCTCGACCTGTTGGCGGAGGTGGTCGGGGTAGCTCAAGACTCGAGCGCGAGCTGCCCCGCCGGCCCGCCGCCCTCGGTGGAGCGGACCTCGCGGTCGAGCTCGGCGCCGGCCTCGACGGCCAGCCTGGCGCACTCGTCGACCAGGGCAGCCGCCCGCTCGGGCGCGAGGTCGCCGGCGCGCAGCTCGGCGGCCGTGCGCTCGAGGCGCTCCACGATCCGGTCGAGGGCTTCAGGCGGCATGCGCGCCGCCATTCTGCCGTACCTCGCGCAGGACCGCACCGAGGATGCCGTTGACGAAGCCCGGAGCGTCCTCGCCGCAGAACGCCTTGGTGGTCTCGACCGCCTCGTCGATGGCGCCCTCGGGCGGGATCGGATGGTCGGCCTCGACGAGGTCGGGGTGGAGCATCTCCAGCAGCGCGGTTCTCAGGATCGCCTTCTCGAGCGGGCCGATCCGGTCGAGCGTCCAGCCCTTGGCGTTGCGGGCGATGTGCTCGTCGAGCTCTTCGGTGTTGTCGGCGGTGGCGTGGGCGAGGGCTCTGGTGAAGGTGTGCGCGTCGCGCTCGAACACCTCGTCGAGCGGGCGGCCCGTGACGTCGTACTGGTACAGGGCGAAGACGGCGGCGCGACGTTGCTCGGATCTACGCACGCGACATGTACGAGCCGGAGCGGGTGTCGACCTTGATCTTGTCGCCGATGTTGACGAACAGCGGGACGTTGACGATCGCGCCGGTCTCCAGCGTGGCGGGCTTGTTGCCGCCGCCGGAGGCGGTGTCGCCCTTCACGCCGGGCTCGGTGTGGGTGACCTCGAGCTCGACGGAGGCGCTCAGCTGGAGGTCGGACGGCTCGTTGTCGATGAACAGCAGGTCGACGGTCTCGCTCGGCTTGACCCACTTCAGCGTGTCCTGGACGCCGGCCTCGGGGATGGCGAGCTGCTCGTAGCTGGACTCGTCCATGAAGTGGGCGTCGGTGCCGTCGGCGTACAGGAACTGCATCTTGCGCGCCTCGGTCCTGACCGGCCGGAACTTCTCGCCGGCGCGGAACGTGCGGTCGATCACCGCGCCGTCCGCGGTGCGCCGGAGCTTCGTCCGCACGAACGCCCCGCCCTTGCCGGGCTTGACGTGCTGGAACTCGAGGATCTTGAAGACGGTGCCCTCGACCTCGATGTGGTTGCCGTTCTTGAACTGGTTCGTCGAGATCATCGCGGCGAAGAGTTTAGGTGGGTGCGCCGGCGGCTTTGATCCGTGTGAGGGTCTGGGCGCGTTGGGTGATGGCTTGGGCCCAGGTGATGCGGAGGACGCGTTCGCCCGCGGCTTCGAGGATGGCCTGCTTTTCGGCGTCGTCTTGGCGGGTGAGCTGGTTGTCGTGCCAGTGTGCGCCGTCGGCTTCGATGACCAGGTGTTGGTCGGGCCATCTGAAGTCGGGGATGATTGTGCGGCCGTTGAGGTTGATCGGTTGGTTGACGTCGGGGTGTTGGAACCCCGCATTGAGGAGGAGATCGAGGACGGCGTCCTCCAGTTCGCTGCGGGTGGGGGCGGGGCCGGTGGCGAGGATCTTGGTGAGGTTGGCTGTGCCGGGGCGGGGGCCGAGGTGGTCGAGGGTGTCGAGGATCTGGGGGATGGTCACGAGCTGGCGTTGGGCTTCGCGGACGGTGCGTCTGAGCGTGCGGTAGTCGAGCTGGCCGGCGAGGTCGATCAGCGTGCGGGCGGGGGTGGTGATGGGGATGCCCTTGTGGTGGGTGGCGTCGGGCGATGGTCGTGCGGTGGATGCGGATGCCGGCGTGGCGTCGCTTGGCGGTGACCGTGACCTGCGGGTAGCGATAGTCCCAGCGCACGAGGCCGTACAGGGCGGCGGCCGAGAAGTGGCTGAGGTGCGCTGTGGGGCCGCAGGCCTTGACGGCGGCCAGGAAGTGGCCCTCCAGTGTGAGGTTGGTGTGGCCCACGGCGTAAACCCCGCGGTAAAGGGGGTGGAGATGACCGTTGCGTACGCGCAGCTTCGACCGCCTCGCGTGCGAGAGCCGCACGCGCCGCAGTTCGTCGAGCGAGAGCACGCCCCACTGCTGTGCGGCCAAGCTCGCGACCGCAAGATCCGGCCGATTGGTCACTTTGTCCACCTCACTGGGTGGACAAAGTGACCAATCGACGGGCATCGGCCCGATCGTGGCGCGAATCGTGTGACGGAACCAGACGCGTTTGCGTCAGCTTCGTGTCGCGGCTCCGAGCTTGACCGCGCAGGGGATCTCGTAGCCGCCGTCGACCTGCCAGCGCGCGAGCTTGTCTCCGTACAAGCGCCGTATCCGTCCCTGCAGCTGCGAAGGCTGTGCGCGGATCAGCGCGGACGCGCGGACCGTTCCGCCGACGAGCTCGGCCCAGAAGGCGTCGAGTCGATCGCGATGACCGCGCCCGTCCCCGCCCCCGGCATCCCCACCGGCAGGCAGTGCAGCACGCTGAACCCGTAGTAGAGCCGCTCGACGTCGTCGCCCGGTGCCGAGAACGAGTCCGCCACGCGCTCGTCGGCCACGACACGCAGCCGCCGCCGGCGAGCAGCCCGCGCGCGGCGCGCAGCACCGACACCGGGTCCGACATGTCGTGCAGCGCCTCGAACACGGTGACCAGGTCGTAGCGGCCGGCCAGCCGCGGCGAGGCCGCGTCGCCGAGCACGAACGAACGCGATCCTCCACCTCGCTGCCGGCCAGGTTCTCCCGGGCCAGCGCGATCGAGGCGGGATCCAGGTCGACCGCCCGACGGCGCGTGCGGCGAGCGATCGAGCAGCCGCGCCGGTCGACGTCCAGGACCGACGGGAGCCACTCGCTGCCGAGCAGCTGCTCGACAGCGGCCGCGTGAAGCTCGCCTGCGCCCCGCACAGGTCCTCGCCGTAGTCGGCGTACGGGATGCCGGCGCCCGTCCGGAACGCCTCGACGAGCTCGGGCAGCGGCCGCGCCGACCGCCGCGGCGAACCGCGCGAAGGGAGCGGCGAACGCCAGGCTCGCCTCGTCGATCAGCGCCTCGTCGTGGCCCGGCGGAAGCGAGAACCGGCCGTCCGAGACGTCGAGGATGCCGGCCACGGCCTGCTGCTCGAGCCACTCGCGGGCGTAGCGCTCGGCGATCCCGGCCGCCGCCGCCAGGCTCGACCGGCGTCAGCGCTCCGCCGGACGCCAGCGCCCGGTACAGGCCGAGCCGGTCACCCAGATACACGGCGTAGAGGTCGAAGGCTCCGAGCGTCGCGTTGAAGAGCCGCTCCACCAGAGCGTCGCGGCGGGTCTCGATCTCGGGGACGGCGTAGATGGTCATCGGCGCCAAGCTACGGGCGGCCACGGCCGCGCCCGCATCGGGTACGCACCCCCAACTTGGGGCCGCCGCACCCCTAACTTCGACGCGCTAGATCGCGACCGCGAACAGGACGATCATCAGCAGCGCGGTGAGCCCGAAGTAGCCGAGCGCGGTGCCGATCAGCGCCGCCGCGCGGCCCGTCTCAGCGCCGTTCGAACGCGAGATCTGGCTCAGCGCCGATGTGGCCCATGACGACCGCGGCGAGCGAGCCGAGCAAGCCGAACCAGACGATGGCGGCGACCAGCGAGCAGATCGCCAGCGCGATTGATCCGCCGCTTCGGCCGGACGAACACCAGCGGCGGCGTCACGTCGTCGGTCAGCAGCGCCAGCTCGGAGCGCCAGCGCGCCCCGTAGGCCTGCCCCAGCCGCTCCTCGAGCTCGTCGCCGTCGAGCCGGCCGTCCAGCGCAGCGGCGCGCAGACGCTCGACCGCAGCCTCGCGATCGGCGTCCGATGCTCGGAGGTCGGGCTCGTGCGACACCGCTGTCGCCAGCGTAGTGCCTGGCGACAGCGGCGTTGATCAGCCGATCAGTCGCCCGAGTCGTACTTGAACGAGATCGCGAGGCGCACGCGGAAGGCGCTGATCGCGCCGTTCTCGATCGTGACGTCCTCGCGGACGACCTCGGCGACGCGTAGGTCGCGCACCGTCTTCGCGGCCGTCTCGACCGCGTTGCGCGCCGCGGCCTCCCAAGACTCGCTGCTGACCCCGATCACCTCGGTGACGCGGTAGACGCTGTCGGCCATTCGCTCTCCTCCCGGTTGCGGGTGTGTGCGGCCGGACTCTTTCACGAAACGACCGAGGCCCGCCATGTGGCGGGCCTCGATGTGGGAGGAGAGCTGCGCTCGAGGAGCGCTAGAACCGGATGAGGTAGTACTCGTCCTCGGGGTTGAACGGCGCCCAGGCGTTGTCGACCGGGAGGATGACCTTGCACGTGCGCGACTTGACGTGCGGCAGGCACGGGTTGAAGGGATTGATGAAGCCCTTCCACACGCGGTGCGGGTCGCCCTGCTCCTCGTCGATGGGGTCGGCGGCCTCGCCGGCGGCGAGGATGCGCGAGCACTCCATCATGTTCGGCACGTCGTCGTGGTCCTGGTCGTCGGCGCCGTCGCGGATGCCGTCACCGTCGGTGTCGGACTCGTCGAGCTGCGTGCCGCTGTAGTTCAGGTAGTACGGCGTCTCCTTGTCGTAGACGCCCTCCCAGTACTTCGGGTTCATGCAGCCGCGGGTCTCGGCCCAGTTGGACAGGCCGTCGGCGTCCTCGTCGCGCTCGGAGTCGCTGAGGCGGCCGGTCTGGTCGAAGTCGTAGTACGTCGCCTCGTAGGCCTGGAGGACGTTGTCGCGGTTCATGTCGCGGATGTCGCGGTACTCGCGCGGCTCCCAGTAATCGGCGATGTCGTCGGTGTCCGGGTCGTCGAAGAAGCCGGGGACCGGCGACAGGCCGATCGTGGCGTAGCCCATCGAGGCCGCCCAGCCCAGGAACGCGACCTGCTTGTCATAGCCGGCGGCCATGAGCGTCGGGACGCGGTTGCCGTTGCCGCCCTGGCGCACGTTGACCGAGTACTGCTCGCCGGCGGAGTAGCCGAGCCCGGCGAGCGTGCGCGGCGCGCCGTTCGCGAGCGTGACCTTCCAGAGGCGGTACTCCTCGAGCAGCGTCAGGTCGTCGCCGTCGTGGTCGGTGCCGGCGTCCGTCTTGTCGAGCGCGTTCGGGTACGGACGCTTCTCGGGGTACGGGATGTAGTCGTTGGGCGTCTGGTGCTCGTCGTCGTTGAGGTCGCGAGCCGACTGGTACTCGTAGCCGTCCTCGACCTTGTCGCCGTCGGTGTCGGCCTTGCAGCTGATCGAGGTCGTAGCCCTTCTCGACGTCGTCGGTCAGCAGGTCGTTGTCGTCGTCGGTGTCGACGCGGTTGATCTGGCCGTCGCCGTCGCAGTCGCCGTTCGGGTTGGCGGCCTTGGGCTTCGGCGGCGCCGGCGGCTTCTCGGGGCCGACGAGCGGCGACTTGGAGCGGCTGGTGTAGCGCTTGCCGAACCGCGAGGACATCACGCGGACCTGCAGCGGCGTCGCCACCGGCGTGCCGTTCTGGACGAGCAGGATCTTCTCGAGCCGCTTGGGCAGCTCGACCATCAGAAGCTTGGTGGTTCCGCGCCCCGCCGGCACCAGGACGGCCTTCGCGCCCTTGCGCTTGAAGGCGACCATGTTCTTGTTGACACCACGGCGGAAGTGGCGGCCGCGGATCTTCATCGTCTCGCCGACGAAGACCTTCTTCGGCGCGACGCTCTTGACGACGGGGGCGCTCTTGGCGCTGGCGGTGGCCGTGCCCGTGACGGGCACCAGGAGTGCGGCGGCCGCGGCCATGAGGCCGGCGCGGCACAGGGTTGGGCGAATGCGGGCTCGGAGTTCCATCGCCCCCGGTATCGGCTTACCGCGCCGAGGGCTTGAGTGGGTTCGGGGCCCTAGTCGACGATAATGAGGTCCTTCGTGGTCAGCGAGAGGACGGTATGGCCGCCCTCGGTGACCACCACGAGATCCTCGATGCGGACGCCGCCGCGGCCCGGCAGGTAGACGCCGGGCTCGACGGTCACGACGTTGCCGGCGACGAGCGGCGCGTCGCCCGTGCGCGACAGCCGCGGGCCCTCGTGGACCTCGAGGCCGACCCCGTGCCCGAGCCCGTGGCCGAAGTGCTCGCCGTGCCCGGCCGCCTCGATGATGTCGCGCGCCACCGCGTCGACCTCGCGCCCCTCGGGACCCGGCCGCACGGCGGCCAGCGCCTCCGCCTGGGCGCGCCGGACGAGCTCGTACGCCTCCGCCAGGTCGTCCGGAAGCTCGCCGGTCGCCCACGTGCGCGTGCAGTCCGAGCAGTAGCCGCCGAGCCGCGCGCCGATGTCGAGCGTGACCAGCGTCCCGCGCGGGATCGGCACGTCCGCCGGCACGGCATGCGGCAGCGCGCCGCGCTCGGCCGAGGCGACGATCGACTCGAAGCTCGGCTCGGCGCCGCGCCGGCGCATCTCGGTCTCCAGCGCGAACGCCACCTCGCGCTCCGTCCGGCCCACCAGCCCCTGCTCGCGCAGCATCCCGTAGACCTCGTCGGCCAGCTCGGCGGCGGCGGCGATGCGCGAGATCTCCTCGGCGTCCTTGACCGCCCGCAGCGCCTCCACGACGCCGCCGGCCGGCACGAGCTCGACCCGCTCGGGCAGCAGCTCGCGCAGGCGCGCGTGGCGACGCACGGACACGTTCTGATCGTCGAACCCGAGCCGCAGGGATCCGTCCGGCCAGCCCTCCGACAACGCGGCGTCGAAGACCTGCGGCGACTGCTCGCGGTCGAAGCCCTCGACCTCGCCGGCGGCCTGCTCGACGTAGCGGAAGTCGGTGATGAAGCGCCGGAGGTCGCGCCCGACGACCGCCATGCCGCTCGACCCCGTGAACCCGGTGACGTAGCGCAGGTTGACGAGGTCGGTGATCAGCAGCGCGTCGACCTCGAGCGCCTCCGCGACGCGGTCGGCCCGGCTCACAGGACGTCCTTGAGAGCCGCGAGCGCGTCGCGATAGCCGTCGACGCCCTTGCCGCTGACCTTGGCGACGCAGACGCCCTCGAGCACGGACACGCGGCGGAACTCCTCGCGGCTCATGACATCCGAGAGGTGGACCTCGACGGCCGGCAGCCCGGAGACCTCGACGGCGTCGCGCAGCGACCAGGCGTAGTGGGTCCAGGCTCCCGGGTTGAGGAGCAGGCCGTCGGCGTAGTCGGACGCCTTGTGGATCTCCTCCACGTACTCCCCCTCGTGGTTGGAATGGAAGAAGCGCGCCTCCAGGCCCAGCTCGCGCGCGAACGCCTCGATGCGGCGCTCGAGCCGGCTGAACGTGAGCCCGCCGTAGTGCTCGGCCGGCCGGCGGTCGAGCGCGTCGAGGTTGACGCCGTGGAGCACGGCCACCCGGTTCCTCATGGCGCGCGCAACTCTGCCACGGCGCGGCGCAGCTCGCCTTCCTCGACCGGCCGGCCGGGGCGCACGTCGCCCGGCGACTCGACGAGCACGAACCCGACGCGCCCGCCGCGGCGCTTCTTGTCGCGCCGCGTGGCCGCGACCACGGCGCCGGGCTCGACGGCGCGGTCGAGCGACGTCGGCAGCCCGCGCGCGTCGAGCAGCGCCGCGACCTCGGCGCGCAGCGCGCGCCTGGCCCGAGAGCTCGAGGGCGGCCAGCAGGCCGAGCCCGACCGCCTCGCCGTGGCGGTAGCGCCGGTACCCCGTGACGGTCTCGATCGCGTGCCCGACCGTGTGGCCGAGGTTGAGGATCTGGCGACGGCCGGCGTCGCGCTCGTCGCCGGCCACGACGGCGAGCTTGGTGCGCGCGCAGGCGAGCACGAGGTCGCGGTCGAGCGGGGCCCCCTCGCGGACGCGCTCCCACAGCGGGCCGCCCGCGATCAGCGCCGTCTTGATCACCTCGGCCCACCCGGATGCCAGCTCGGCCTGCGGCAGCGTGGCCATGGTCGAGGGATCGACCATCACCGCGGCCGGCTGGTGGTAGGCGCCGGCGTAGTTCTTGCCCTCCGGCAGGTCGACCCCGGTCTTGCCGCCGTAGGCCGAGTCGACCTGGGCCACGAGCGTGGTCGGCACCTGCACGACCCTGACCCCGCGCTGGTAGACGGCGGCGCAGAACCCGGCGACGTCGCCGACCACGCCGCCGCCCAGGGCCACGACGTGGTCGTCGTGGTCCATGCCCGCGGCCGCCAGCGCCGCGCAGCAGCCGCTCGACGGTCGCGAGTGTCTTGTGCTCCTCGCCCTCCGGTATCCGCAACTCGGCGTCGGCCCCGGCGATCCGATAGTGGGCGCGATACCGCGGAGTCGGTGATGACGAAGCGGCGGCCGGGGACGGGCCAGAAGGCGCTGCCGACCAGGCCCTCGCCGAGGTAGACGGGGTAGCTGCCCGAGGCGGCCGCCGCCCACACGAGCTTGGTGCCCGCGGGCGCGCGCGAGAGCGAGCGCACGGCGTGCACGGCCTTGCGGACCTCGTCGCGCGAGGAGTCGAGCAGCACGGCGTCGGCGAGCGAGTCGTAGAGCGGCCGGCGCTCGGCGTGCAGCGCCACGAACCGCTCTCGGTCGCGGGCCAGCGGGCGGCGCTTGTTGCCGGCCCGCCGCCACGCCGTCTCGATGTCGACGTCGAGCAGCACCACCGTGTGCCGTGCGAGCAGCGCGCGGACGCGCTCGGAGGTCACGGCGCCGCCGCCGAGCGACACCACGGGCGCGGCGGTCCGCTCGAGCAGGCCGCACACGACCTCCTCCTCGACGGCGCGGAAGGCCGCCTCGCCGTGCGACGGCGAAGTACTCCTCGATCGTCGTCCCGAGCTGCCGCTCGATCTCGTGGTCGGCGTCGACGGCCCGCACGCCGAGCACGCCCGCGGCGGCACGCGCCGCCGACGTCTTGCCCGCGCCCATGAAGCCGATGAAGATTAGGAGCGGGGCTTCCATCCGATGCGCCGCTCGTAGGCCTCCACGGCGGCGCGGACGTCGTCGATGTGGTCGCCTCCGAACTTGGCGCGGTAGGCGTCGGCCAGCACGATGGCCAGCATCGCCTCCCCGACCACTCCCGCCGCCGGGACCGTGCACGAGTCGGTCCGCTCGCGCAGCGCCTGCGCCGGCTCGCGCGTGGCGATGTCGACCGACCGCAGCGGCTTGGTGAGCGTCGGCAGCGGCTTCATCGCGCAGCGCACGATCAGCGGCTCGCCGGTCGTCATCCCGCCCTCGATGCCGCCGGAGCGGTTGGTCTCGCGGTAGTAGCCGCGCTCGTCGGAGTAGAAGATCTCGTCGTGCGCGGCCGAGCCGGGCCGGCCCGCGAGCTCGAACCCGTCGCCGATCCCGCAGCCCTTGATGGCCTGGATCGAGAGCATGGCCATGCCGATCCGCCCGTCCAGGCGCTCCTCCCAGCTCACGTGCGAGCCGAGGCCGGGGACGACGCCGAAGGCGCGCACCTCGAAGACGCCGCCGAGGGACTCGTTGGCCTTGCGCAGCACGTTGATCTCCTCGACCATCGCCTTCGAGGCCTCGGCGTCGAGGCAGCGGACCGGCGACGCGTCGACGTCGGCGAAGTCGGCCGGAGCCAGACGGTCGGAATCAGGCGCCCGGACCGAACCGATCTGAGTGACGTTCGAGAACACCTGCACGCCGAGCGCGGCCAGGAAGCCCTTGGCCAGCGCCCCGCCGGCCACGCGCGCGGCCGTCTCGCGGGCGCTGGCGCGCTCGAGCACGTTGCGCACGTCGGTGAAGCCGAACTTCTGCACGCCCGCGAGGTCGGCGTGACCGGGGCGCGGGAGGTGCACCTCGGGCACCTCGGCCTCGACCGGCCACGGGTTCATCCGCTCCTCCCAGTTGGCGTAGTCGCGGTTGGCGACCCGCACGGCGATCGGGCCGCCGAGCGTGCGGCCGTGGCGGACGCCGGAGGTGATCTCGGCGCTGTCGCGCTCGATCTTCATGCGCCCGCCGCGGCCGTGGCCGAGCTGGCGGCGCGCCATGTCGCGGTCGATCGCGGACAGGTCGAGCTCGAGGCCCGCGGGGAGGCCCTCGACGATGCAGGTCAGCCCGGGCCCGTGGGACTCCCCGGCTGTGACGACGCGCAGCGGCACGCCGGTGAAGGCTATCCGCCGCGGCTCACTGGGAGCCGCGGCGGGTGGCACGTACCCCTACCTGACGTCTGAGTCGCCGGCGCGCTTGATGTCGACGAGGTCGAGCTGGAAGGTCGCGAGGACCTCCGGCTCGGTCTCCTCGGCCGTCTCCTCCTCGGAGGTCTCCTCCTCGGAGGTCTCCGGGTTGATGACGTCGAGGAACTCGGTCTCGCCGACCGCGAGCTCGATGACCTCGCAGTTCGACGGGTGCGGCTTGCAGGTGCCGTCGCCGTCGACCTCGAGGGCGGCGTCGATCAGGAACTTGGCCTTCTTGCCGTTCTTGGTCAGACCCATGTACACGAGCAGCGGGAACTCGTCGTCGGGCACCGGGCCGAGCTTCGGGACCGCGAAGCGCGTGAGATCGGCGTTCGTCGCGTCGCCGAAGCGCACGATGATCGTCCCCGGCTCGTAGAACACGGGAGCCTCGGCGGGCTCGCCGCCGGCACCGCCGCCGGTGTCACCGGAGGGCGGCTCGGTGGTCGTCTCCGCTTCGGGCGTGTCGGGCTGCTCGACCTTGGGCTCCTTGACCGGGGCCGGGCGGAACGGGTCCTTGCGGACGCCGAGCACGCGGCGGCGGCGGTCGCGGTCCTCCGGCGTGACCTTGGCCACGATCGGCTCGGCGATGCTGTCGTCGGCCTCCGTGCTCACGGTCACCGGAGCGATCGTCTCCGGCGCGGCGGGCTCACGGGCCAGCAGCACCGGGATGGCGACGAGCGCGGCCAGCAGCAGCACGGCGACCGGCCAGAGCTTGTTGCGCACGAGCTGGCGCCAGATGGTGGTGACGGCGTTCATCGGGAGGCTCCGGAATTGGCGGACGCGGTGGTCGTGGGCGGGGTCGTCCCCGGCGTCGTGACGTTCTGGGCGTCGCTCGGCGCGCCCGCGTCGACGCCCTGGACGGGCGGGACGAGGTAGGTCGCGGCGTTGATCTCGGCCAGCATGTCCGGGAACCCGACGCCGGAGGGCGTGATCGAGATGCTCTCGAGGCGCATCAGGCGACCGGTCGAATCGAGCTTGGCGTTGTTGAGGCTCACGTAGTGCTCGAGCCGGGCGAAGAACGCCGTCAGGTCGAAGTACGAGCCGGTGAAGCTGAAGCTGAACGGCATCGCGGACAGGACGCCGCCGGCGACCGGGACGGTGCCCGGGGCCGAGGCGAGCTGGCCCGCCGCGGGCGTCGCCTCGCCGGTCGTAGCCGCCGACTCACCGCCGAGGTTGTTCGCCATCTCGATCTTCTCGAAGGTGACGCCACTGCGATCGGCGGTGGACTCGAGCTGCACCAGCAGCGAGCGCACGTCGTCGTCGGCCGGCACGGCCTTGCCGAGGCGGGCGAGCGTCGCGTAGTTCTTCTTGTAGGACTTCTTGGCCTGCTCGTAGCCGGCGAGCGTCAGCCGCGCCTGCTCGATCTCGGCCTCCTGGGTCGCGATGTCCTTGTCGAACTTGGCGACCTCCTCACGCTTGGGCGCGAGGACGAAGAAGTAGAAGGCGGCGATGGCGGCGCCGAGCGCGACCACCGACAGCAGGATCTTGTTCGAGCGGGTCATTGGGCTGCCCCTCCCTCGGGCGTCGAGGCGGGCGTGGCGGAGTCGCTGCCCTCGGGCACGCTCGGCGGCGTGGTGACGCCACCGGCCTCCGCCTCGGTCGAGGCGGTCGTGCCCTCGGCGCTCGGCGCGGTGCCGGTGCCGGCGCCCGGCTGGACGGTGATGTCCTCGACCGTGGCGGGCACTTCGGCGCCCTCGAAGAACATGACGATCTCGAAGTTCGGCGGGCGCTTGCCCTTGCAGCCGGCCGAGTCGGCGAGACCGGCGATCGGCGCCGAGGCGCCGGCGGTCTGCGACTTGTCGGGCTTGAGCGACTTGTTGAGGCTGACGCGGGTGACGCCGTCGACGTTGCGCAGGCGCGACAGCAGCGTGGCGACCTGCACCTGGCCGGCGCTGCAGCCCTTGAGCTCGATCGCCGGAGCGGCGATCGCGCTGCGGAGGCCGCTGCCGCCCGCGGCGCTGGAGATCGTGCCGTTGAGCTCGCGCAGCGTGACCTCGGCGGGGACGGCGCGCGAGATGTCGCGCAGCGCCTGCTCCCAGTCGAAGCGCGAGGACGCGAGGTCCTTGACGGTCTGGATGCGGGTCTCGGCCATCGCCTGGAAGTCGGCGTACGGCTTGAGCTGGTTGACGGCTGCGCGGGTGGCATCGGCCTGGGCGGTGACCGCCTCCAGCTGCGCCTGCACGGTCCTTGACCGTGTTGGTCGTGAGCACGTACGCGGCGAGCGCGACAACGCACGCGGCGAGGGCGCCGAGCACCACGAAGGCGCCGATGCCGCCGGGCTCTGCCGGGGCGGCGGCGGCCTTCGGGGCGGCGCTCTTGGGCGTGCCGCGAAGGTCGGGGGGGAGCAGGTTGATGGCCTTCATCTCGCTTGGCTTATCGGCACCCCGTGAGCGCGCCTTGAGGCGAGCTCGTGGGGTGTTCGCCCTAGATGAAGGTCGTCAGGTACCAGTCGACCATCGCGTCGCCCGCGAACAGGGCGACAACCCCGCCGAGGGCGAGGAACGGGCCGAACGGGACGGCCGTCTTGCGGCCTTCCACGGAGCCCTTGCGGGCGATGATGGCGGCCCCTACGAGGGTGCCGACGAGGAACGCGAGGAAGAGCGCGGGGACGACGTCGCGGCCGAGGAAGAGGCCGAGGACGGCGGCGAGCTTGACGTCGCCCATCCCCATCCCCCGCGGGTATGCGAAGACGACCAGCAGGAAGGCGCCTCCCGCCGCGGCTCCCGCGATCAGGTGCTCGGGGATGGCGTCGGGCGCCGTGAAGGCCAGGATCGCCGGGGCGAGCACCGCCCCCAGCAGCGTGAGCTTGTTGGGGATGATCCGGTGATCGAGGTCGATCAGCGTGATCGGGACCAGCAGCAGCACCAGGACGACGCCGAGGATCGCGTCCTCGTCGAGCCCCTGGTCATGGACGACCAGCGCGCACAGGAGACCGGTCACGGCCTCTACTAGCGGATAGCGCGCGGAAATAGGCGTGCGGCAGGTGCGGCAGCGGCCGCGCAGTGCCAGCCAGGACAGGACCGGGACGTTGTCGTAGGCCTTGATCTGGGTCTGGCACTGCGGGCAGCGCGATCGCGGGTGCGACAGCGACTCGCCCCGTGGCAGCCGGTAGGCCACCACGTTCAGGAACGAGCCGAAGAGCGCGCCGACGACCGCCGCGAGCATCAGACGACGGCGTTCTCGACCGCGAGGCCGGCCGCCACGGTGAGGCGACCGAGGTCGGCGTCCTCGTCCTGCGAGGCGACCACGGCGGACTCGAGCGGCAGGCGCAGCTGCTCGGAGAGGTGCTCGACGAAGCCGGGGATGGCCACGGCGGGACCCGTGAGCACGCCCGTCTCCACCTGCTCGGCGCTCTCCTGCATGCGGTAGAAGTTGAGCGAGTTGCGGACGGTGTCGGCGAGCTGGTGCACGCCCTCCTCCAGCACCGTGCGGGCGGCGGCCACGAGGTCGGGGTCGCCCTCGACGTCCTCGAGATCCGTGAGCAGCCCGACGTGGGTCATCCACTGGCGGGCGTGCTCGAGCGTGAGGCCGCGACGCTCGGAGAGCGTGTGGACCATCGCGTCGAGGCCGCCGGCCGCGGCGCGCGTGAACAGGCACCCGCTGGCGTTGGCGACGGCGACGTTGGTGAGACCGCCGACGCTGATGTAGAGCACGGCGCCCTGGGCCTTCTGGCCGCCGGCGAGCGCGCGGACCATGCCGAACGCCGACAGGTCGATGCCCTCGAGCTTGAGGCCGGCCTCGCGCGACGCGGCGACCAGCTTGTCGATCATCTCGCGGCGGACGGCGACGACGACCACGCGCGTGCGCAGGCCGGACGGCGTCTGGACCATGCCGAGCGACTGCCAGTCGAGGATCGCCTCGTCCATCGGCATCGGGATGTGGTCGGGCGCCTGCACCTTGACGGCGGCGGCGAGCGACTTCTCGTCCTCCAGCGGCGGCAGGTCGAGCGTGCGGACCACGATCCGCTGGTTGGCGATGCCGAGCCGGACCCGGTTCGAGAGCCCATGCTCGGCGAAGAAGGTCTTCAGCGCCTCCGCCAGGGCGGGGACGTCGGCGACCTCACCGTCGCGCAGGACGCCGGGACGAAGGGGAGCGACGGCGCCGCGCTTGAGCGACAGCGACCCGTTGACGGTGACCTCGGCGGCGGCCATGTGGCCGGGATCGAGGTCGAGGCCGACGATCGCGGCCTGGGAGGAGGAGGAACGCTTCTTGAACACGTTCGAGATATCGGCAGGCGAGCCCTATGGCTTAACGACGAAGCGGGCCCCGGGGGGCCCGCTTCGAAAACAGTTCAGGTCAGGACCTGATGACTACCAGGTGCCGCTGGAGGGGCAACCCTTCTCGCCGTCGTTGTCGCAGGTGCGCGTGACGCTGCCGTCAGCGGCCTTCACGATGCGGAAGACGCTGCCGGTGCTGGCCTGCGTGACGGTCACGGTGTAGCCGTTGATGGCCTGACCGCTGACCGCGAGGCCGGCGGCGGCCACGCCCTCGTTCAGGGCGGGCTCGATGGCGACGAGCGTGCCGGCGGCGCCGTGGGTCGCGCCGACGTAGGTCTGCTCGTCCGTGTAGTACGTCTCGAGGGCGGTCTGCGCCGTGCGAGCGGCGGTCTTGGCCTCGGTGTCCTGGGCCTTCGCGCGCTGGTTGAGGAACGCGGGAAGAGCGATCGCGGCGAGGATGCCGATGATCAGAATGACGACCAGGAGCTCGATGAGGGTGAAGCCCTTCTCGCTCTGGGCGCGCTGGCGAAGCTTGTGCAGCATGTGGGTGGTCCCTCCTGAAGGGATCGTTGGGCCTTTTAGTTCCGTCTGCCAGGCCTCGGTCCCAGTCCCACCACTGGCGGTGGCAACCCGGCTGGCTCCCATCCGAGGAGCTCCGTGGCTTTGCGCCTCGCCCTCACGGGCGATTTGCCTTTGACACCTTGGTTCTGGCACCACCCGTATCGGCACCTGCGGCTGGGTCCTTAACCCCTCATTACCTGTTAACTGGACAACCGGACTACCCTCGGGCCATGTTGGGCCGTCGCTTCCTGATCCTCGTCGCCGTCTTGATGGGCATGGCGGCGCTCGCGGCGAGCGTCGCTCCGCGCCAGTCCGCGACGGAGCGGGAGGGCCGCGAGGCCTCCCCCACGCCCGCCCCGGCGGGCTCGCCCACGCTCGTCACGATCGAGAAGGAGCTCACGACGTCGGAGGCCGACTTGACCGTGAACGAGGGCGACCTCGTCGAGCTGACGATCTCGGGCCCCGAGCGCGACAGCGTCATGCTGCTCGATCGCATGCGCACGATCGACCCGGACTCGCCCGCGCGCTTCTCGGTGTTGGCCGGCAAGCCCGGCGAGTACCCGATCGAGCTGGTCGAGGCCGACCGCCAGATCGGGACGCTGATTATTCGCTAGGCCGCTTTGCAGCCTGCGCGTCGTGGCCCTGCTGGTAACGGCCGCTGCCCTCGCACCACGGGCACGTGACGGACTGCGGCGTGCCGCCCAGGCCGGAGATCACCTGGCCGGTGCCGCGGCAGGCGGTGCAGCGCTGGGGATCGTGGGGCTCAGGCTCGGCGCTCACGGGCGCCCACGGTAGCGATCAGAGGCCCGGAGGCGCCACGGAGGTCGACGCGCGGGCGTCGTCGCCGCCGCCGCCGAGCACCGGATCGCCCGGCTTGTCGGTCGGGAGCGAGCGCCGCAGGGTCGGCGGCACCTCGCGGTCGGTCAGCGGGCGCAGCAGGCCGAACGAGCGGAAGACGGTCTCCGCCTTGCTCGTGTCGGTCACGCGGAACAGCAGGCCGTAGACGGCGGGCGCGCCGAGCGGCGAGCGCGCGGCGATCTCCTGCGCGGCCCCGGGCTCGAAGCAGGCCACGGCGTCGTCGCCGAGCGGCTTGGTGAACAGCAGCGCGGCGTTCGGCGCGTCCTCGGGATCGCCCAGCACGGTCAGCGCGGAGCCGCCCAGGCTGGTCCACAGCCAGCCCTCGACGCCCTGCTCGCGCGGCACCACCGCGGTGGCGGACAGGCGCTTGAGGATCGGGAACCGGCCGCTCACGCCGGCGGCGCGGGAGCTCCCGCGGTCCACCAGCCCGAACTGGAGCGTGCCGAGCGGGATCCGCAGGTCGGTCCGCAGCGCGCCGTCGAAGGAGATCGTCGCCCCCATCGCGCTCAGACGGAGCTGCCCGCGCCGGCGGCGGGGGCCCTCCAGGTCGAGCACGTGCTCGCGCTGCGCGGAGCTGGGAGGCGGAAGCGACATCACCTGGTTAATCGGCGTACCCGGGCCGCAGGATTAGGTGTCATCGCGGTGCACGGTCTCCGGCGAGAACGCGGGCAGGCAGACAGCGACGTAGGAGGCGCCGCCGGCTTCCGGGGTCGAGTACCGCACCCACTCTCCGCCGCGGGTGAGCACCGCCTGGCCGGCGCGCACGTCGAGCGTCCCGCCCTCGTGCTCCACGCGCAGAAAGCCCTCCAGCACCACCGTGTACTCGTCGAAGCGCGGGCGCTGACCGGGCTCCACCCAGCCTTCGGGTGAGCGCATGTGTGCGACGCTGACGCGGTCCTCCCCCGTATTGACCCTTCCGACGTACTCGTCGATCAGCTTGGGCTTGGTTCCCGCGGCCTGGACTCTTGAGGGGTTCTGGATCAACTCGGGCATTCGAGCGGGTATATCAGTGACGTGCAGAGCTCCGATCTCATACCGGCCCTGAGAGGCGTCCTGCACCAGTGGGCCTTCTGGTTCGCGCTCGCGGCGGCCACCGCGCTCGTGGCGCTCGCGCCCGGCGGCACGGCCCGCCTCTCCGCGGTCATCTACGGCGGCGGCCTCTGCCTGATGCTCGCGGCCAGCGCGCTCTACCACCGCCTGAAGTGCTCGGCCGGCGTCCGGGCGCTGCTGTGCCGGGTCGATCACAGCGCGATCTACGTGTTCATGGCCGCGAGCTACACGCCGGTCGGGCTGCTCGTGCTCGACGGCACGGCGCAGTGGATGGTCCTCGGCAGCGTGTGGGGCGGCTGCCTGGCGGGCGTGGCTCTCAGCGTCGCATGGGTCACCGCGCCCCGGGTCCTGTTCGCGCTGACCTACGTCGCGCTCGGCTGGGTGATCGTGATCGCCTTCCCGCAGCTCACGGCGGAGCTCGAGCTCGCGGCGCTGGTCCTGCTCGGCGCCGGCGGGCTGCTGTACACGGCCGGCGCGGTCATCTACGCCCTGCGCAGACCGAACCCGTGGCCGAGCACGTTCGGCTTCCACGAGATCTTCCACGCCCTGGTCGTCGCCGCGGCCGTCACCCACTTCGTGGCGATCGCCGGCTGGGTGATTCTCGCGAGCTGACCTCGATCTCGAGGAGATCACCGCCCTCGTGGTCGACCTGCAGGGTCGTGTGGTCGATCCCGAACTCGTCGTGCAGGATCCGCTCGAGCGAGCGGCGGACGTCGTGGCAGTCGGTCTCGTGGCCGACGAGCACGTGCGCCGACAGCGACGGGAAGCCCGAGGTGACCTCCCAGATGTGCAGGTCGTGGACCTCGGTGACGCCCGAGAGGCCGGCCATCCGCAGGCCGATCGCCTGCGGGTCGAGCCCGCGCGGCGCGGCCTCGAGGAACACGCGGCCGGACTCGCGCAGCAGGCTGTACGCCGCGCGCAGCATCAGAGCGGCGACGAACAGGGCGGCGATGCCGTCCGCGCGCTCGAAGCCGGTGAGCAGGATCACCGCGCCCGCGATCGCCGTGGCCACGAAGGCCGCGAGGTCGGTGAGGATGTGCTGGAAGGCGCCCTCGACGTTCAGCGAGTCGCGGTTGGCGCCCGCCAGGACCACGGTGGCGACGAGGTTCACGACCACGCCGACCAGGGCCACGATCAGCACGGCGGCGCCCTCGACCGGATGCGGGTCGATCAGCCGCCGGATGCTCTCGTAGACGAAGAGCAGGCCGAGCACGAGCAGCGTCGTGCCGTTGATCGCGGCGGCCACGATCTCGCTGCGCCCGAGCCCGAAGGTCATGGCGCCCGCGGCCGGGCGGCGCGCCAGCCGGATCGCGACCAGCGCGAGCGCCAGCGCGCCGGCGTCGGTGAGCATGTGCGCGGCGTCGGAGAGCAGCGCCAGCGAGTCGGCCAGGATGCCGACCACCACCTCGACGCACATGAAGCTCGCGATCAGCGCGAGCGCGATGGCCAGCCGGCGCGAGTCGGCTTCGTGCGTGTGCGAGTGATGGTGGTGGTGGTGTCCCACGTTTGCGCGCCCCCACCGGCCGGAGACACCTTGAGCATGACACTCGGAGCACCACTGCTGCGCGGCGTGATCGGCGCCCTGTTCGTCGGCCATGGGACCCAGAAGCTGTTCGGCTGGTTCGACGGCCCCGGGCTCCAGGGGGTCACCGGGATGATGGAGAAGCTCCAGCTGCGCCCGCCCAAGCGGCACGCCGTCGCCGCCGGGCTGTCGGAGACCGCCGGCGGGGCGCTGCTGATGCTCGGCGCGCTGACCCCGTTCGCCACCACCGCCCTCACCGCCACGATGGTCACGGCCATCCGCAAGGTCCACGCCGAGAAGGGTCCGTGGGTCACGAGCGGCGGCTACGAGTACAACCTGGTGCTGATCGCCGCGCTGACCGCGCTGGCCGAGAACGGCCCGGGCCGCCCGTCAGTCGACGGCGACCGCTTCCACGGCCGCTTCTGGGCGCTGGCCTCGCTAGGCGCGGGCATCGCCGGCTCGTATCTCGCCACCTCGCCGCCCGTCAACGAGGAGCCCGACCGCGAGCCCACCGGCCGCTTCACGCGCGTCGAGGAGGCCGTCGCCGCGCCTCAGTGATGGTGGTGCTGGTGCACGACGGCGTGCCCCTTGCCGCGAGCCAGTAGCCAGCGGTTGGCGGGGTACGCCGCGGCGCCGGCGATCAGCAGCGCGGCGGCCAGCGCCGCCCAGAAGCCGATCTCGTCGAGCGTCGCCGCCATGGCGCCCGGGATCAGCAGCATGATCGCGTTGTCGACGATCTCCATGATCGTGATCGAGATCGTGTCCGAGGCGAAGGCGATCGGCGCCACCTCGCGCACGGGCATGCCCGAGCGCAGCAACGGCCAGCTCGTGAGCGTGTAGCCGAAGAAGAACGCGAGCGCCACGGCGAGGGCGATCGTCGCCATGTCGGACCACCCGAGCGCGGTGCCGATGATCATCCCGAGCACCTCGCCGATGGCGCAGCCCGTGAGGCAGTGCACGGTCGCGCTGAAGGCGAGCCGGTTGAGCGACTGCGTCATGACAGGCGGAAGACCGAGATCCGGCGCGGGGCCGCCCGCTGCTCGTAGCGCCGGTAGCCGGGGTAGGCCACGCCGGCGATGGCCAGGTAGCGCTCCCGCTCGGGGCTGTCGACCTCCTCGGCCACCAGCTCGCGCCGCTCCCCGCGCACCGCGACCCGCGCCCGCGGATGGGCGCGCAGGTTGTGCAGCCAGGCCGGGTGATGGGCCTGGCCGTAGTTGGAGGCGATCAGGATCACCGCGTCGCCCTCCTCGAAGCCCAGCAGCGGCACCGTGGTCTCGCGGCCGCTCTTCGCGCCCGTGCTCGTGAGCATCACCACGGGCAGGCCCGACAGCAGGGCCGCCAGCGTCGTCCTCCGGCCGCTCGCGCGGTACACGACGCGGTCGGCGTGGTGCAGCATGCGCGCGAAGATCCACGATCCCGGCCGCGTCGCGCCGAACCGCCGGACCGAGCGCTGCAGCAGGTTCGCGTCGGCGTAGCTCATGGCTGCAGCACGAACCGGTCGAGGCCGCCGCGCTCGCCGTCGGGGGCGAAGCCGAGCCGCTCGAGCAGCCGGCGCGACGGCGTGTTGGTGGGCTCCACGCGGGCGGTCACGGTGAGGACGCCCGGCTGCGAGCGCGCCCACTCGACGAGCAGGCGGGTCGCGTCGGCGGCGAGGCCCGTGCCGCGGGCCGCCGGGACGAGCGCGTACCCGATCTCCACCTCGCCCGCCATCGTGGGCGGACCGTGGAAGCCGGCGTCCCCGACGGCCAGCCCGTCCGCCCGGCGCACGATCACGTAGGCGAAGAACGGCTGCAGGTCGTGCCCGGTGCCCTCGGCGGTCACGATCCGCTCGAGCGCGCCGCGCACGGACGGCAGCGGGAAGCCCTCCTCCCAGGGCAGGTCGGGGTCCGGCTTCCCCTGCAGCATGGCCCGCGCCAGCTGCGGCGTGATCGGGTCGAGGCGCACACGCTCGTTCGAGAGCATCGCCACGGCAGCGTACGCTCTGTGCATGTGCCGCAACATCAGGACACTCCACAACTTCGCCCCGCCCGCCACCGACGAAGAGGTGCAGGACGCCGCGCTCCAGTACGTGCGCAAGATCAGCGGCTCCACCAAGCCGTCGCGCGCCAACGAGGCCGCGTTCGAGCGCGCCGTCGAGGCCGTCACCGACGCCACGCGGCGCCTGCTCGAGGAGCTGGTGACCGCCGCGCCGCCCAAGGACCGCGAGGTCGAGGCGGCCAAGCGCCGGGCGCGCTACGAGCTCGCGCGGACCGGCACGTAGCGGGTCGCGATCACCCGCCGCGCCTTGCGGCTGCTGCGCACCCAGCGCACGAAGCGGGCGACGCGGCCCTTCGGTGCGCCGCGGGTGACGAACCCGAGCTCGGTGAGGGCCGGGTACGTCTCGGAGGCGACCGTCGCGCGGTTGCACGGGATCCCGTCGAAGGGGACGACGTTCAGGTCGCCGGCGAACGCGAGGTCGACGTACCCCCACGCGTTCGGGGTCACCTTGAGGTAGTCGCGCACCTGCAGCGCCGAGGTGAAGGTTCGCGTCGCGTTCAGCTGCGGGGTGCCGGGGTCCACCATCGCGGCCTCGAACGCCGTGCGAGAGCCGCCGCCAATGCTCGTCACGGCGGCGGCGATCGGATCGGCGAGCGGGGAGCCCGGCACCTGCGACCAGGCGGTGATGCGGGCGGCGACGAGGTCCTGGATCTGCGCCCGGCTGAATCCGGGGACGGGGTTCACCACGTTCGTCACCAGGCAGATGCCGGTCCGCGCGATCGGCGTGAACACGAGCCCGGGCGGGTCGCCCGCGATGAGCGGGCGGGCGGTGAGCCCGACGTCCGAGATCCCGCGCGAGACGTCGGCGATCCCGGTCGCCGAGCGCCCGCCGACCAGCTCGAAGCGCGGCGGCTTGGAGACCTCGCGCCGGTAGAAGTAGGCCAGGTCGGCGGTGAGCGCCGTGGCGATCACCGCGCCGCTCATCCTGATCGGCGGCTTCTGCGCCATCGCCGTGGACGGCGCGAGCGCCGCGAGCAGCACGGCGAGGGCCAGGGCCCTCACTGGATCGTCACCTGCCCCGTGCCGACGCCCGAGCCGCGGCGTACGCCGCGCTTGCCCTTGCGCACACCACGGACCGCCCGCGCGCCCGAGGCGATCTTCTTGCCGCCCGCATCGAGCGCGTCGACGCGCAGCTTCCGGCCGGCACGGCCGCGCAGGCGGACAGTGAACGGCGAGCTGCCCTTGCGCACCTCGGCCGCGCGGCGTCCGTCGAGGCTGATGCGGTAGCGCGCCACCCGCCGCGTGTCACCGAGCGCCGCCACCTGCACGACGGTCTGCGACCCCTTGCGCTCCGCAGCGAGCACGCGCACGAGCGGCGGCTGCCCCAGCCGGTAGGTGGACGCGCTCGCGACCTTGACGACCGAGCTGAGCGCATCCAGGTAGCCGCCGCTGACCGGCAGCGAGGCACGCCCCGCGTTCTGGAGCAACTGCGCGCGCAGCTCGGAGGCCGACAGGTCGGGCCGCATCGCGGCCATCAGCGCCGCGACCCCGGCGGCGTGCGGCGCCGCCATCGACGTCCCGCTCTTGAGCTCGTAGCCGCCGTCGTTGGCACTCGACAGCACGTCCACGCCGGGCGCGGCGAGCCCGATCGTGTTGCGGCCGAAGTTCGAGAACGACCCGAGGCTGCGGCCGTTCTGCGGCTCGGTGGCCGCGACGCCGACGATGTTGCCCGACGCCAGCGCGACCGGGTAGCTCGGCGTGTTGTCGACGTTGTTGCCCAGGTTGCCGGCCGAGCAGACGAGCAGGACGTTGGCCGCCTCCGCCGCCTTCACGGCCTCGACGAGCCGCGGATCGCGCGTCGGCCCGCCCAGGCTCAGGTTGATGATCCGCGCGCCGTTGGCGGCGGCGTAGCGGATGCCCTCGGCGACCGCGCCCGTGGTGCCCGCCCCGCGCGCGTCGAGCACCTTGACGATCATCAGCCGCGCCCGGAACGCGACGCCGACCACGCCACGGCCGTTCGCGGCGCCGGCGATGATCCCGGACACGTGCGTGCCGTGCCCGTTGCCGTCCGTCAGGTCCTGGCGGCCGCGGGCGCTGGTGGTCAGGTCGACGCCGTGGACGTCGTCGACGTAGCCGTTGGCGTCGTCGTCGACCCCGTTGCCCGGCACCTCGTCGAAGTTGACCCACACGTTGGGCGCGAGGTCCGGGTGCTCGAGCCTGGCGCCGGAGTCGATGACCGCCACCGTGACGCCGGCGCCCTGCGAGAGCTCCCAGGCGCCGGGCAGGTTCAGCACGACCCCCTCGGCGACCGCCCACTGCTCACCCTGCCGCGAGTCGTGCGGTGCCTGCGCGAAGGCCCCCGGGACGAGGACCACCATGACCACCGCAGCGGTCGAGCACCAAGCGAGATGCCGTCGCCCATACACCGACCGGTCGAGGTTCCCAATCCACTCGGCAGCCTGCAAGCAAGTTCACCCCGTGGGGGTGAGGCCCCCGGCGCGGTCCGCCGTTAGCGTCCGAACCCATGCGATACCGGGGCGCGGCAGCATGCGTGATCGCCTTCCTCGCGCTCGCCGCACCCGCGCCGGCGCAGGAGACGGTGCGCCTCGCCGCGCCGGCCGACTGCCTGACCAACCCAGGCTGCGGCCCGGGGATCGCGAGCACCTACGGGCTCGACGTGTCGGGCGTCCACGTCCCGCTCGAGGTCGCCGACGAGGGCATCCGCGCGCTCGACGACGGGATCGGCGAGGTCGCCGTGGCCTTCAGCTCCAACCCCGAGGTGTCGCGGCCGGACATCCTCACGCTCGACGACGACAAGGACATGGTGGGCTCGGACCGCATCGTGCCGGTGGTGCGCTCCTCGCTGCTGCGGAGCTACGGGCGGCGGGCGCGCGACATCCGGCGCCGCCTCAATGCGGCGTCGGCGGTGCTGACGACCCTCGCCCTCCGCGAGCTCAACCAGCACGTCCTCGACGGGCGCCTGCCCGAGGCCGTCGGAGGGGAGTTCATCGACGCCAACGGACTCGGCGGCAGCGCTCCGCGCCGGCGCGGACCGCGGATCGTCGTCGGCTTCCAGGACTTCGCCGAGAACGAGACGCTCGCCTACCTGTACGCGGAGGCGCTGCGGGCGGGCGGCTACCGGGTCAGGGTCCGCAGCGTCGGCGGGCTGCGCCGGCAGGCGGTCAGGCAATTGCGGCGCGGCGAGATCGGGATGTACGCGGCCTACTCGGGATCGCTGATGAGCTTCCTCGGCACGCGCCCGGACGACGACAGCCGCCTGCTGCGACGCTTGCGCAAAGCGCTGCGGCGGGAGGTCCATGCCCAGCCGCTTCAACTCGCGCCGGGCGAGAACCGCAACGTCTTCGTGATGAAGAGCGACACCGCGCAGCGCCTCGGCGTCACCAAGCTCTCGGATCTCGGGAAGTACTGGCCCGCCGCCTGAATTTCGATACGACCAACACACCGGCCCGGGATTCGTGCCATCCTGACTGGTGGAACGCGCCTGATGAGACGTCGACGTACCGAGCGCGGGGTTCTGCGCGCGCGCCGTGACGCGGCCGCGCGGATGGTCGACGCCAACGCCGCCGCGCTCGCCCGCGCGAGCGCCGCCCTGGTCGCCGACCCGGAGAGCCGTGAGGCGCGCGAGCGGCTCGAGATCGCCGAGGAGCTCCACTACCTCGCGCTCTGGGAGCTGCGCCGCGCGCGCCGCGCGCTGGCCCGCCGCGACGCGTTCGACACCGTCGTCGCGCGCCTGACGCTGGACCTCCTGCCCCGGCGCTAGTCCGTGTCCTCCACGTAGACGCGCTCCATGTCGCGCAGCTTCTCCGGCCGCCGCTTCACGAGCCAGACGGTGACGGCGATTCCGATCACCCCCCACGCGAGCGCGACCCAGTTGGCGGCCTTGATCGGGTAGGTCGGCGGCGCCTTGTAGAACTGGTAGTAGAGCGGGAAGAAGAACAGCACCATCCCGGCCACCGGCAGGATCAGGTGCAGCAGCGGGTTGAAGGGCGCGCGGCGCCGGATCGCGTAGTGCGTGATGCACGCCAGCGAGACGAGCATGTAGACGACGATCACCACCGGCACGGCCGCCGTGGCGATCATCGCAAAGCCGGTCAGCGGGTCCCAGATGGCGCCGATCAGCAGCGCCAGGCCGAGCGCGAACAGCGACATCCAGATGATCGCGACGTGCGGGGTCTTGTACTCGGGGTGGGTGTGCCCGAGCGGGCGCGGCGCGAGCCCGTTGCGCGCCAGCGAGTAGAAGACGCGCGTGGCGGCGTTGACCGCGGCGTTCGAGTTGGCCGCGATCGAGTTGCAGATGGCCAGGAAGATCAGCACCCAGCCGGTGCCCCAGAACACCTCGCCGAGGTTGCGCCACGGATCGGCCCCGGTCGCCTGCTCGACGAAGCCGTCGAAGCCGGCGCCGAACACCCAGGCGTAGGAGCACAGGATGTAGAAGAGCCCGATCACGACCGCCGACCCGACGACCGCGCGCGGGATCGTGCGACGTGGATGTCTGGCCTCCTCCCCCAGTGGGGCGGCGGCCTCGAAGCCGATGAAGGCCAGGATCGCGAACACCATGCCCTTGAAGACGCCGCTCCACTCTCCCTCGGCGTGGCTGGGGTTGAACGGCTGGGCGTTCAGGTCGCCGACGTTCGACAGCAGCATCCACAGCGCGAGCCCGGCGAACACGATGATCTCGAAGGCGCCGAGGATCACGCCCGCGGTCGTCGAGATGCGGATGTCGCGGTAGGTGAGCAGGAAGACGATCACCGTCATCAGCACGACCCAGATCCACCACTGGCCCCCGTAGTGGAAACCGACCTGGTTCTCCATCACCTCGGTCATGGCCCAGCCGAACTCGAGGTACAGGAACGGCGCGACGAGCGGCTCGAAGAGGATGAACAGCCAGGCCACGAGGAAGCCGGCCCACGGCCCCAGTCCGTTCGCCGCGTACGTGTACATGCCGCCCGCGGACGGGAAGAGCTTCGCGAGCTGCCCGATCGCGGTGGCGGCGCAGATGCAGGCGATCAGCGCGAGTCCGACCGAGAGCGGCAGCGCCTGCCGCGCGTCCGGCACCGAGATGTAGATCGAGTAGGCGACGGCGGCCGCCGGCGCCATGTGCGTGATCGACTGGAAGAGGACCTGTGACAGTCCGATCGAGTGCTCGCGCAGGTGCTGGAAGCCGCTCGGCGCGGCGGTTGCGCCCTCCATCCCGAACCTCCCCTGACTCGGTGGCGGCGAACAGTCTTCCAGATCGTCGGACGATGTGAACGATCACGACGAGCGCTGTAGGCTCGGCGCCGCGATGGCCGAACCCGAGCGCCCGGCCGGAGGCGATCCCGGTGCACCGCAGCGCACCGCGATGGCCGCGGAGCGCACCTGGCTGGCGTGGTGGCGGACGGCGCTGACCGCAACCGCCGGCGCGCTCGCGGTGGGCCGGTTCGCGCCCGAGCTGCTCGACGTCGCGCCCTGGCCGTACATCGTGCTCGGCGCCGGCTACGCGGTGCTGGCGATCGGCCTGCTGCTGGCGGGCGCGCGCCGTATGCGCCAGCTGGACGAGGCGGTGCGCAGCGGCGAGCAGGTCCCGCTCCAGTTCTGGCTCGTGGCGGTGTTCACGGGCGGCGGCGTGCTGCTCGCCCTCACCACGATGGTGCTGGTCATCGCGCAGATCTGAGGGGCAGCCGCGTGCGCGGGCACCGCGCGAGGACGCGCACCATCGCGTCGTGCTCTGCGGGCGTCACCCAGCCGCGGTAGCGCCGCTTGACCGCGATCTGGCGGGCGACGTAGGCACAGCGGAACGCCTTGTTGGGCGGCAGCCAGCTCGCGGCGTCGCTGTCGCCCTTCTGGCGGTTGGCCGACGCGTCCACCGCGAGCAGGTTGAGCGGGTCGTTGGCGAACCGGACGCGCCGGTCGAAGCTCCACCGCTGCGCGCCGGTCTGCCACGCGTCGCCCAGCGCGACGACATGGTCGATGTCGACCTCGGAGGCGCCGCCGCGCTCGAAGGGGATCGCGCTCGCCGTGTACGGGTCGGCGAGCACGCCGCTCTGCACCTCGCAGTCAACGCCGGGCTCGCGGGCGATCCGGCGCAGGTCGCGCTCGAGGATCCGCTCGCGCGTGTCGCAGCCGTCGATGCTCGCCCAGTCGCCGCCGAACTGCTCGCGGTCGAAGCCGGTCTCCGGCGCGCGGCCCTTGACGGGAAGCCTCTCCAGCGCGGCGAGCGCGGTGCCCGGACGGGCGTGGCGCGCCGCCGCGGCGCCGTCCTGCGCAGGCGCCGCGGGCAGGGCGCCGCAGCCGGCGAGCACGGCGGCCGCGAGCAGGACGGTCAGCGCGCGCATCCCGGCGATCCTCCCAGCCGCTCCGGCGGCGGTGCGGGTGCCCGTACGCCGTCGGCGGCAGCCCGAACTCCAAGACGCTGGGCAGCGCGATATCGCGAGCCTGCCCGACGCGGGAGGATTTCTCCATCGTGACCGTCACCGTCACACCCCGCCGCCCCGCCGCCGCCGCTCACGCCTTCTCCTCCCCCATCGTGCGTGAGATCCCCCCGGTGCAGCGCCCGGGCACCTACGACTCGACCTGGTGACCCAACCGCCCTGAGCGGCCGGTCGAGCCCCCGACGACGAACCCTCCTCCATACACGCCCGGGCGGCACACGCCGCCCGGGCGCGTCGTCGTTCAGGGTGCTGCCCGGTGCGGGTGGCCGTACGGGGGCGGCGGGCGCCCGAACCCGAAGACGCTGGGCAGCGCGATATCGGCGGTGCCCCCGTGGCGGGAGTATTCCTCTCATGAGCCCCACCGACATCCACATCATCCACGCGGCCGCCGCCCACACCGTGCGCATCAGCCGCCGGGGACGTCGCAGCTAAGGACTTCGCCGTGACCGTCACCGTCACACCCCGCCGCCCCGCCGCCACCGCTCACGCCTTCTCCTCCCCCATCGTGCGTGAGATCCCCCCGGTGCAGCGGCCCGGCACCTACGACTCGACCTGGTGACCTGAACCGCGGGCCACCACGGTCCGCGGGCGGTCGAGCCCCCCAGACGACGAACCCTCCTCATCACGCCCGGGCGGCACCGCCGCCCGGGCGCGTCGTCGTTCAGGGCGCGAGCATCGTCGCCCGCAGGCGCCGTCCGCCGAGGCGGCCGGTGAGCGTGGCCGTCGCGAGCGGGCGGCGCAGGTTCCAGCGCGCCCGCAGCCGGCCGCGGCCGGGGATCCGGAGATCGGCGCGGACCGCGCCGGTCCCGAGTCGCCAGGTCGCGCCGCCGTACACCGGGACGTCGCGACTGAAGCGCGCGCCCCTGAAGCGGAAGCGCGTGAGGCGGTCGCCGCTCCAGGTCCAGCGCCCGCCGCGCAGGCCGCGGGAGCTGCCGTCGTAGTTGAGCAGCCAACGCTGGATCGCGTCGGCCACGGTGGCCGCCGCGACGGCGGCGACGCGGCGGTCGGCCGCGGTGCTGCGGTCGCCCGGCCGCGGGTCGGCCGGCGTGGCGCCGGCGGAACGGCGGGGGAAGCGCTCGACCGTCCGCACCTCGGCGATCCGGCCGGCGCAGCTCGTGTCGCCGGCGCTGAGGGTGCGGATGAAGCGACGCACGATCGGCGCGGCGCAGTCGTCGCGATCGCCGAGCGCGGAGACGTGGATCGTGTTGCGCGTCTCGACGTAGGTCGAGCTCGGGAACCTCGAGGCGACCACCCGCGCCTGATCGGTGGTCGTGATGTTGTCCAGGTCGCCGTTGACGACCAGCGTCGGGACCGCGGGATAGGGCGCCTGAGGGTCGACGGGCGGCTCGGGGCGCAGCGGGCCCGGCCAGCGCAGACAGGCCGTCGCCCCCTCGTACGGCAGCGAGGTCCACTCGGTGCCCGTGAACGGCGCGAACTGCGCGGGCGGCAACGCGGCTCGGGCCGCCGCCAGCTGCTGCCGACGAGTCCCGAGCGGCGCCGCGGGATCCCACATCTGCGGGTAGTCGTGGCACGCGACCGCGAGGTAGAGCGGGTCCGAGAACGAGCGCACGGGCGATGCGTCGGGAACGAGCTTCGTCTCGGCCACGAGCCGCAGCAGCGGCGCGCGGTCGCCGTCCTCGAACGCGCGCAGCGCGGCGAGCACGTCGCGGTACATCGGCAGGTTGCCGTAGCCCGATTGGACGACCGTGGCCAGCGCCGGGATGTCGAGCAGCACGCGGGTCCGCGCGCCCTCGCCGTCGATGCCCGTGCCGCGCACCGGCCGCGCGCGGACGCGATCGACGATCCGCTGCAGCACGGCGAGGGGATCCTCGCCGCGCACCGCGCAGCTCGGCCGTCGCTCGCAGACGAGCCGCAGCGCCCGCCAGGTGGCCTCGGCGAGGTCGCCCAGCGCGGGGTCGGTGCCGGGCAGCGGATACGTGCCGTCGAGGACGAGCGACCGCAGGCGGTTCGGATGGTTGACCGCGAACGCCTGACCGAAGTACGAGCCGTAGGAGTCGCCGTAGAGGTCGACGGCGCCGATCGCGAGCGCGTCGAGCACGTCGGCGAGGTCGTCGACGGACGCGCGCGTGGTGTAGCGGTCGACGCGCGGCCCGAGCTGGGCGGCGCAACGGCCCGCACGCCGGATGTAGCCGGCGACCGTGCGGCGCAGCGCCGGGCAGTCGAGCGGGCCGGAGAGCCCCGTCCCGCGAGCGTCCACGAGCAGCAGGTCGCGCCTGCCCATCAGCGGCCGGGCCAGCTCGAGGAAGTAGTCGCGGCTGTCGGTGGACGAGTAGCCGGGGCCGCCCTCGACGGCGACGATCGTCCCGAGCGCCGGCCGGCCGCGGTCGCGCCGGCGGTAGAGCTCGAAGCCGATCCGGATCTTCTCGCCCGCGGGCGCGAGCCGGTCGAGCGGGACGCCGACATGTCCGCAGCGCGCTCCCGCTGCCGCGTCACGGCAGCGGTGGAAGTCGGGCTCCGCGGCCTGCGCGCTCGCCGGCAGGCCGAGGACGGCGAGCACGGCGAGCAGTCCCTTCCTCACGCCGGGAGACTAACCGCGGTCACCTCGACCGTGTCCGCCGGAGCGTTCTGGCGCCGCGACAGCGCGAGGAACGGCAGCGCGAGCGCCGAGATCCCGGCGCAGACGAGGTACGTCGGCGCGTAGCCCCAGGCGTCGGCTGCGCGACCCAGCGCCGGCTGCGCCCACACGCCCCCGCTGGAGCCCATCAGCGAGTCGAAGGAGAGGATCGTCGCCCGCTGGCGCGAGGGGATCATGCCGTTCAGGTAGGCCTGGCGGATCGGCATCCCGGCCGCGAACAGCAGGCCCCAGAGCACGGCCAGCGCGATCACGCCCCAGATGCTCTCGACGAGGCTGATCGCCACCAGCACGAGCACGTCGCCCACCGCGATCGCGATCAGCGCCGAGGTGCGGCGCCGGAACAACCCGCGGATCCGGGGCGCGGCGACGCCGCCGAGGATCTGGGCGCCGGCCACGATCGCCGCCGACAGCCCGGCGATCGTGTAGGCCTCCGGGTCGCCGTAGAGCTCGAGCAGGTACGGCTGCAGCGCGTAGAAGCCGTAGATGCCGACACCGCCGATGAACAGCGACTCGACCATCAGCCACTTCACCGCGGGCACGCGCCAGCCGTAGTCGATCGAGGCCGAGGCGATCTTGCGCATCTCGGCCAGCGGCCGGCCGCCCTTCTCGGGCGCGAACCCGATGTCGTGCATGAGCCTGAACGCGACCGCGAACATCACGATCAGGATCACGCCGCGGAGCACGAACGGCACGCCCAGGCTCGTCTCCTGCGCGATCAGCCCGCCGGCGAACGAGCCGGTGAGCATCGCGGCGCCGGTGACGATCTGGCCTCGCCCGAACACGGTCTCGATGGGGCCGGTGAAGCCGGTGGCGGTGAGCGCGTCGACCAGCCAGGCCTCCACGGCGCCGGAGAAGAACGTGAACCCGAGCCCGATCAGCGCCGACACGAGCGCCCATTGCCAGAACGGGGCCTCGACCTGCCACAGCAGCACGTACAGCAGCGTCGAGACGCTCAGGGTCACCGTCCCGAGCAGATATGAGGCACGGCGTCCGACGGTGTCGGCCACGATGCCCGTCGGCACCTCGAACAGCACCATGCCGGCGGTGAAGAACGCGTTGGCGGCGAAGGCCTCGAGGTTCGACAACCCCGCGTCCAGGAGGAAGATCGTGTTGATCCCCCAGATGAACGACGCGGCGAGCGTGTTCCCCAGCAGGAGCAGGAGGTAGGTGCGCTGGATGGAGGTCGGGGTGGGCACGCCGGATTAACGACCCTTCCACACGCCGAAGCTCATCGGTCGCCGCGCTCGCGGTGGCGTGCCCGTATGCGAGACTGCGGACATGTCGGAGCCCGCGGCCCCCGGGCGCCCCGTACGCTTGCGCCGTCCTGCGCAGCTCTTGGTGGTCGCGGCCGCAACCCTGATCGCGTGGGCGGCCGCTCCCGCGCACGGCGGCAGCGCCGCGCAGGACGAGCAGGCGCGGATCGTCGTCGGCTTCCGTGGCCTGAGCCAGGACGAGCGCCGCGACCTGCTGGCCCGCTTCGGCGCTGCGCTGCGACGGCACCTGCCGCGCCTGCGCGCCGCCGGGGCGACCGTCCCGGCCGCCGACCGCGACGCGATCCTCGCGCGCCTGCGCGAGAACGAGAACATCAAGTTCGCCGAGATCGATCGGCACGTCGGGCTCGTCCGGCCCCGCATCGGAGACCGGCTGCGGCTCGGGCGCGCCGCGCGCACACCGGACGACGAGGGCTTCAGCGTCCAGTACAGCCTCAAGCAGTCCGCCGACCATGACGTCGACGCCACCAACGCATGGGAGACGCGCACCTCCTGCGCGAAGGTCGCGATCCTCGACACCGGGATCGACACCGGTCACAAGGACCTCAAAGAGAACCTGTGGCGCAACGACGGCGAGAAGCCCAACAACGGCACGGACGACGACCGCAACGGCTACGTCGACGACGACTACGGCGTGGACCTGGTCCGCGGCCACGGCTCCGGCGTCGACGAGAACGGCCACGGCACGCACGTCGCCGGGATCGTCGCCGCGCGCGGCAACAACGACCGCGGGGTCAGCGGCCTGTGCTGGAAGGCGCAGCTGATCTCCGTGCGGTGGATGGACGCCGACGGCCGCGGCTACACCGGCGACGCCGCCGAGGCGATCGTCTACGCGGTCGACCACGGCGCGCGCGTGATCAACGCCAGCTACGGCTCCACCACGCCGACCGACGTCGAGCGCGAGGCGATCGCCTACGCCGCCGCGCACGACACGCTGATCGTCGCCGCCGCCGGCAACGATCACAAGAACGACGACAAGCAGCCCGTCTACCCGGCCGCGTACCCGGACGCCAACATCATCACCGTCGCCGCCACCGACGAGAAGGACCACCTGGCGGACTTCTCCAACTACGGCAAGAAGACCGTCGACCTCGCCGCACCCGGCGACAGCATCGGCTCGACCTGGGAGGACGGCGACTACCGCTACCTGTCAGGCACGAGCATGGCCGCCCCGCTCGTGGCCGCGGCCGCCGCGATGCTGCGCAAGCACGAGTCCGCTCCGGTCAAGACGATCCGCAAGCGGCTGCTCAACAACGTCGACCACAAGAAGAAGCTGGCCGACCGGGTCGCCAGCGGCGGACGCCTGAACGTCCGCCGCTCGCTCGCCGCCCACGATTAGGGGATCACGCGACTTGTCTCTCGCTGGAGTACCGGAACGCCCAGATGCTCTCGCCGTCGGTGGTCGCGATCGTGCCCTGGAAGGGGTTCGGCACCCCGTGGCGACCGGCGACCGCTTCGACGAGCCCGATCGCCTGCTCGACGGCGGCCGGCGGGTCGTCCTCGAGGCCGAGGGTGAGGGCGAGGAAGAACAGCACCTCGGTGTCGGCCGAGCCTCGGATCTGTGGATACAGCGACGGGTCGACGGCGAGGATGAGGTCGCGTTTGATCGTCGCGAACTCGTTGAGGTACCCGTTGTGCATGAACAGCCAGCGGTCATGGCGGAACGGGTGACAGTTGGTCTGCTGCACGGGGCTGCCGATCGCCGCCCGGATGTGCGTGAAGAACAGCGGGGAGCTGACGTGGCCGGCGAGCTCGCGGAGGTTGTCGTCGTTCCAGGCCGGTTCGGTGCTGCGGAAGACGCCCGGCGTGTCGGGGGCGCCGTACCAACCGACGCCGAACCCGTCGCCGTTCTCGTAGTGCAGGGCGTCGAGCACGTTGAGCCGCGAGGCCCGGCGGGCCGGGAGGATGGCGGCCCCGAGCCCGGCGAGGATGGCGACGATCGTGAAGCCGACGAGCTCCGGGATCGGGATCGAGAACCCGATGTCGTACTGCGAGAGCGCCTGGGTCACCAGCGCCGCCAGGAAGATGCCGAGCGGCAGCCCGAGAGCGGCGCCGATCAGCGCGGTGATGACGCTCTCGTGGCGGATCATCCGGCGCGCCTGCCGCCGCGTCATCCCGATCGTCCGCAGCATCCCCAGCTCGCGGGTGCGCTCGAACACGCTGAGCACGAGCGTGTTGACCATCCCGAACAGGCTCACGACGACCGAGAACGCCAGGAGCACGTAGAGGAAGTTCAAGAACTCGGAGAAGCCCTCGGTGTAGTCGCTCGCGAAGGCGGCGCCGGTGTGCACGTTGGCGTCGCTGAAGTCGGCCGCGGCGGCGGTGAGCGCCGGCTCGGCGGCCGGGCCGGCGTCGAGGAACGTGAACTTGTTCTTGGGCTGGGGGAAGGCCTCGTCGAAGGCCTGCCGGTCGATCGTGACGGAGCCGAGCATCTGCTCGATCTCGGGCGGGTCGTAGATGCCCCGCACGACGACGGCCAGCTTGTCGCCTGACGCGCTCTGGACGGAGAGCTCGTCACCGACCGTGACGTCCCGATCGTCGGCGAACGTCTGGGTCACGAGCGCGCCGCCGCTGCCGAGCTCGGCGAGCGCCGCCTCGGAGCCGTCGGTCCACTCGAAGTTGTAGAAGCTCGCGATCGTCGCCGGGTCGACGCCGGTGACGTCGGCCTCCTCGCCGGCCACGAGCGCCCGGTCGATGCGGACGTGGGAGGCAGTGCTCACGCCGGGCACTTCCGCCAGCGCGTCGCCCTCGGCGGCCTCGAACGGCAGGCCGTCGATCCCGTCGACGATGTAGGCGGCGTTGACCTGGTCGGTCACGGCGGACTCGACCGTCGTGCGCAGCCCGGCGCCCAGCACCGCGACGACGGTGACGAGGGTGAGCCCGATCATCAGCGCGGCCGCGGTCGAGGCCGTGCGGCTGGGATTGCGCACGGAGTTCGCGTTGGCCAGGTCGCCGGCGATGCCGCCGCCGCGGCGCGCCGGGAAGCCCACGAGGCGGGTCAGCGGCTCGACCATGTGCGGCGCGGCCAGCGCCACGCCCAGGAAGAGCGCCAGGACACCGAGGCCGAGCAGCAGGAGGACCGCCGCCGTGCCCAGCCCGCTCGCGAAGATGCCGATGCAGATGGCGACCACCGAGGCCACGACCACGGCGACGGCGGTCTTCAGCGAGTGGGCGGCGAAGCGCGAGGGCGGGAGCGTCGAGCCCTCGCGGACGGCCGCGATCGGCGGCACCCGCGTGGCGCGCCGCGCCGGCACGACGCTCGCCAGCAGCGTGATCGCGGTGCCGAGCGCGAGCGAGACGAGGATCGTCCGCAGCGAGAACACCATCCCCGCCTCCGGGAGGTCGCCGCCGATCGCGGTCAACAGCTTGGCGAGGCCGAACCCGGCGAAGAGGCCGATCACCGAGGCCAGCAGCCCGATCACCAGGCCCTCGATCACCACCGAGCGCATGACCTGCTTGCGCGAGGCCCCGAGGGTCCGCAGCGTCGCGAACTCGCGCGTGCGCTGGGCGACGGTGATCGACAGGGTGTTGAAGATCACGAACGCGCCCACGAACAGCGCAATTCCGCCGAAGCCCAGCAGGAAGTAGCGGATGGCGTTCACGATGACGTTGGTCTCGCTGGCGTCCGCCGCCGCCTGCTGCTGGGAGTCCTTGATCTCCAGGCTCGCGGGGACCAGTGGCTGGACGGCCCGGATGAGATCCTCGGCGGAGGTCCCCTCCTTGGCGGCGATCGAGATCCCGTCGAACTGGCCTTCCTTGCCGAGCAGCGTCTGGGCGGTGGGCAGGTCCCAGATCGCGATCGTGGCGCCGCCGAGCGAGTCGATCCCGCCGAAGGTGGCGATGCCGGTCACCTCGTAGCGATGCTTGGTCCCGAGCGTGGACACGGAGACCGAGTCGCCGACCCGGAAGTTCTCGGCGGCGGCCGTGTCGGCATCGATGGCGACCTGCTGCGGCCCATCCGGCCACTGGCCGGTCTTGAGCTTCAGCGGGCTGAACTGCGGGAGGGATGCGTCATTGCCGAGCCCGAACTGGGGCGCGCCCTCGGTGCCGATGGCCTTGCCGTCGCGGCCGAAGATCTCGGCGTGGTTGGACTGGTTCGGCGCGATGGTGCCGCCGGCCGTCTCGACCTCGGGCAGCGCCCGCACCTCGGCGAGCAGCGACTCGGGAACCGTCGCGGCGCCGCTCTGGGAGCCCTTGACGATCTCCTTGCCGGCGATCACCGCGTCGGTCTGCGAGTACGACGCCGTGAAGATGCTGTCGAACGCCTTCTGGATCGTGTCGGTGAGTACGAACGTCCCGCTCACCATCGTGACGCCGATCACGACCGCGAAGGCCGTGAGCAGGGCGCGGACCTTGCGGCCCGCGAGTCCCTTGAGCGCGACAGCGATCATCGCGCGGTCACCGCCTCCAGCGCCTCGAGGATCTCGTGCGCTGTCGAGCGACCGAGATCGCGGACGATCTGACCGTCGGCCAGGAACAGCACGCGGTCGGCGATCGCCGCGGCGTGCGCGTCGTGCGTGACCATCACGGTCGTCTGGCCGAGCGAGTCGACGGAGTCGCGCAGCAGCCTGAGGATCTCGCCGCCGGTGGTCGAGTCCAGGTTGCCCGTCGGCTCGTCGGCGAACATGACGCTCGGGCGCGAGACGAGCGCGCGGGCGACGGCCACGCGCTGCTGCTGGCCGCCCGAGAGCTCAGCCGGCCGGTGCGTGAGCCGATCGCCGAGCCCGACCTTCTCGATCAGGTCAGCCAGCCACGCCTTGTCCGGCGTGGCGCCGGCGAGCCTGAGCGGCAGCACGATGTTCTCGGCGGCCGTGAGCATCGGCAGCAGGTTGAAGAACTGGAAGATGAACCCGATGTGGTCACGGCGCAGTTTCGTGAGCTCCGTGTCGTCCAGCCCGGTGATGTCGACGCCGGCGACCGACACGTCGCCCGACGTCGGCCTGTCGAGGCCGGCCAGGATGTGCATGAGCGTGGACTTGCCCGAGCCCGAGGGGCCCATCACCGCGGTCAGCCGGCCCGGTGCGATGTCGACCGAGACGCCGCGGAGAGCATCGACCGCCGTATCGCCCTCGCCGTAACGCCGCACGATGTCGGCGCCCTTCACGACCGCAACCCGCGGACCGCCGTTGGCGTCTGATTCCGGGACTGCGTCGGGGAGCTTGCGGACATCCATGGTCGGTCCTCCCTTGTGGGGGCGGTGAGGCACCTCGAACGTGGAACGGGCGCGACCCGCTGAGAGCGCCGACCTCGCTGCAGAGACAGGCGCCAACCGACCCTACACCCGCCTGAGCATTGCGGTGCGAAAACGCGAGAACCCGGCACAGGGCCGGGTTCTCTCGGGTCTCGGTGCTGACTCGGGGCGCTACTGGATGGCGTCGTAGACCTTGAACATCGGCATGTACATCGCCACGACGATGAAGCCGACGATGCCGCCGACGAGCACGATCATCACGGGCTCGAGGATGGAGGTCAGGGCCTTGATGGCCGCGGAGACCTCGTCCTCGTAGAAGTCCGCGACCTTCGAGAGCATGGTGTCGAGGTTGCCCGTCTCCTCGCCGACGGCGATCATCTGGGCGACCATCGGCGGGAAGATCGCGGCGTCCTTGAGCGGCGCGGCGATCGAGCCGCCGGACTTGACGGACTCGATGACCGACTCCATCGCCTCCTCGAGGACGGCGTTGCCGCCGGTCTGGCCGGTCACCTCGATCGCCTGCATGATCGGCACGCCGGCCGAGTACATGGCGGAGAAGGTCCGCGACCAGCGCGCGAGCGCGATCTTCTGGACGGTCTGGCCGATCTTGAAGGGGATGCGCAGACGCAGGCGGTCCCACTGCGGGCGGCCCCAGCTGGACGTGCGCCACTTCTTGAAGCCGACGAAGCCGCCGATCATGAGGGCGAGCAGGATGTACCACTGCCCGGTGACCATCTTCGACAGGTTCACCGTGAACTTGGTGATCATCGGCAGCTCGCCGCCGAAGTCCTTGAACACGCCCACGAACACAGGGACGATGAAGGCGATCATGCCGACCAGGACGCAGAACGCGAAGGTCATGACGACGGTCGGGTAGGCCATCGCGGACTTGACCTGGCGGCGCAGCGAGTCGTCCTTCTCGAGCTGGTCGGAGATCCGCTCGAGCGACTCCTCGAGGACGCCGCCGGCCTCGCCGGCGCGGACCATCGCGACGTACAGCGGGTTGAAGATCTTCGGGTGCTTGGCGAGCGCCTCGGAGAAGGAGAGGCCGGACTCGATGTCCTCGCGGACGCCACCGACGGTCTCGCGCAGCAGCTTGTTCTCGATCTGCTCCTCGAGCACGTAGAACGCGCGCAGGAGCGTCATGCCGGAGGCGATCATGGTCGCCAGCTGGCGCGTCATGATCGTCAGCTCCTGGGCCTTGACCCGCTTGATCAGCGTGATCTCGGCCTGCAGGCCCGACTTCTTCTCCTTGAGGTCCATGACCGTCAGGCCGCGGGCCTTGAGCTCCTCGGTGACCGCGTCCTTGGTCGCGCCGACGATCTCGCCGGTCGACGGGATCCCGGAGGCGTCAACCGCCTTGTAGTTGAAGGTCGCGGAGGCCATCAGGCGGCCACCGAAGCCGGCGGCGCCGAGTTGATGGCGCCCGGGGAGTGGACGAGCTTGCGCATCTCGGCCGGCTCCGAGGAGCGGGCCTCGGCGGCGGCCATGGTGATCGACTGCTCGCGGACCAGGCCGGCCAGCGAGGCGTCCATGGTCTGCATGCCGTGCTGACCTCCGGTCTGGATCAGCGAGTAGATCTGGTGCGTCTTGCCCTCGCGGATCAGGTTGCGGACGCCCGGGGTCGGGACGAGCACCTCGGCGGCGACGCAGCGGCCCAGGCCGTCGGCGGTCGGGATCAGCGTCTGGGTGACGACGCCCTGGAGGCCGATCGCGAGCTGTGCGCGGACCTGGCCCTGCTGGGCGGGCGGGAAGACGTCGATGATTCGGTCGATCGTCTGCGGCGCGTCCTGCGTGTGGAGCGTGGCGAACACGAGGTGGCCGGTCTCGGCGGCGGTCAGGGCCGTGCCGATCGTCTCCATGTCGCGCATCTCGCCGACGAGGATCACGTCGGGGTCCTGGCGCAGCGCGGCCTTCAGGGCGAGCGAGAAGGACGGCGCGTCCGAGCCCAGCTCGCGCTGGTTGACGATGCACCGCTTGTGCGAGTGCAGGAACTCGATCGGGTCCTCGATGGTCATGATGTGCTCGTCGCGCGTCTCGTTGATCTCGTTGATCAGCGAGGCGAGCGTCGTCGACTTGCCCGAGCCCGTGGGGCCGGTGACGAGCACGATCCCGCGCGGCTTCTTGCTGAAGGTGCGGACCACCGACGGCAGGCCGAGCTGCTCGAGCGGCACCGTCTCGGTCGGGATCAGGCGGAAGGCGGCGCCGATGGTGCCGCGCTGGAAGTAGGTGTTGACGCGGTAGCGGCCGACGCCGGGGATCGAGTACGCGAAGTCGAGCTGCCAGTCGGTCTCGAGACGCTGGCGCTGCGAGTTGTTGAGGATCGCGTAGATGAACTCGCGCGTGTCGGTCGGGGTCAGCGAGGGCACGCCCTCGATCGGAACCAGCGAACCGCGCACGCGGAGCATCGGCGGGGACCCGGCGGTGATGTGCAGGTCGGACGCCTTGTTCTTGACGACCGCGAGGAGAAGTTCGGAGTAGTCCAGGCTCACGAGGCTTTACATCGGCACCGCGAGCCCGCTCCTATAGGGGTCCGGACCCCACCACGACCAAGGGGGGTCTGACCCCCCTCGAGTGCGAACGCGCCAAGCGCGATCAGACCCCTGAGCCCGTAAAGCACGGGGTGGCGCCAAAACCCGGCGCGCCGCGCCTCAGAGACACTAAGGGGGGTCTGACCCCCCTTGGGGTTCCGGGGGTCAGCAGGAGTAGCCGCCGCCCAGGCTGAGGGCCAGGAGGACAGCCCACGCTCCCAGCGCGAGGACGCCGAGCGCCGGCTCGCGCAGGGCCGACCTCAGCGGGTGCCGGCGACGCGGGCGATCTCGGCGATCGAGGTGAGGCCGCGGCGGACCTTCTCGAGGCCGTCCTCGCGCAGGCGCATCATGCCCTCGTGGACGGCCGCGTGGGCGATCGTCTCGGCGGGCTCGCGGGCGACCGCCAGAGCACGGATCGTGTCGGACACCCACATGACCTCGTAGAGGCCGATCCGGCCCTTGTAGCCGGAGCCGCCGCAGCGGGCGCAGCCCATGGGCTCGTAGGCCTCGAGGTCGAGGCCGACGTTGAAGCCGTTGGCGCGCATGACCTCGGACTTGATCGTCGTGCGGCGCTTGCACTCCTCGCACAGCAGTCGCGCGAGGCGCTGGGCGACCACGCAGTCGACGGCCGAGCCGACGAGGAAGGGCTCGATGCCCATCTCGATCAGACGGGTGACGGCGCCCGGGGCGTCGTTGGTGTGCAGCGTCGAGAGCACGAGATGGCCGGTGAGGGCCGCCTCGATGGCGATCTGCGCCGTCTCGCGGTCGCGGATCTCGCCGACCATGATGATGTCCGGGTCGGCACGCATCATCGAGCGCAGGCCGCGGGCGAACGTCAGGTCGGCCTTGTTGTTGACCTGGACCTGCGTGATGCCGTCGAGCTGGTACTCGACCGGGTCCTCGATCGTGATGATGTTCTTCTCGACCGTGTTGAGCTGGTTCAGCGCGCCGTACAGCGACGTCGACTTGCCGGAGCCGGTCGGGCCGGTGACGAGCACGGCGCCGTGGGCCTGCGAGAACGCCTTGGTGAAGCGCTCCAGGGCCTGCGGCAGCATGCCGAGCTCCTCGAGCTCGATCATGACCTTCGACTGGTCCAGGATTCGCATGACGACGTTCTCGCCGTAGGCGCACGGCAGCGTCGCGACACGGAGGTCGATCGGCTTGCCCTCGACCTCGAGCGAGATGCGGCCGTCCTGCGGGATGCGCCGCTCGGCGATGTCGAGGTCGGAGAGGATCTTCACGCGCGAGACGACGGCCGGGACGGCGCTGCCGGGGATGACCGCCGCCTCGGTGAGCACGCCGTCGATCCGGTAGCGGACGCGCATGTCCTCGTCGCCGGGCTCGAAGTGGATGTCGGAGGAGCCGCGCTCGACGGCCTCCTTGATGACCCGGTGCACGAGCTGGATGACCGAGGAGTCCTCGCCCGAGGCGCCGAAGTTGATCGGGGCCTGCTCCTTGAACTCGTACATCGGCCCCGCGGGCGTGGACGGTTCCTGCCGGTGGGGCTCGGCGATCTCCTCGTCCTCGAGCGGGGCCGAGGCGCCGTTGCCGAAGTCCGGGTCCTCGAGGCGCTCGAGCAGCTGGTCGATGCCGGCCGCCGAGGCGACCGCGGGGCGCACCTCGTAGCCGGTCATGACGCCGATGTCGTCCTGCGCGAGCACGTTGGCCGGGTCGGACATGGCGACCAGCAGCGTGCGCTCGCCGGCGAACGAGACGGGCACGGCCTGATAGCGCCGGGCCGCCGCGGACGTGACGAGCTTGGCGGCGTCGGGATCGACGCGGTAGACGCTGAGGTCGACGTGGTCGAGACCGAAGCGCTCGGCGACCGCTCGCGCGAGCTGGTCGTCGGTGATCGTGCCGTCCTGCACCAGGAGCCGCTCGGGGAGCGCGCCCTTCTCCTCCGCGCGCGCGACGGCCTCGTCCACCACCCCCTGCTCGACGAAGCCGAGGTCGACGATCACGTCCGTGAGCACGCGGCCGGACCCACCGCGCCGTGACGGCGTGGTGACCCCGTTGCCCTTCTTCTTGGGCGGTGCCCCGGTCTGTGCTGGAGGATTCATGTGATGGCGATGGTCGTGGCGGCCGCGCGCATCGCCTCGCGCGGCGCCTCAAGGCCGGTCCAGCGCTCGAACGACGCTGCGCCTTGTGCGACCAGGACCTCCAGACCGTCGATCACGCGTGCCCCTCGTGTTCTCGCCGCTTCGAGGAATTGCGTGCCTCCGGCCCGGTAGACCAAGTCCACAACCAGGCTTCCGGCACTCAGTTCATCGGCCTCGATCGGAAGCGCCTTGAACGGGTCCTCCCCGGATTCGAGCCCCACCGAGGTGCAGTTGACGACGATGTCCGCGCGCCTGCAGACCTCCACCGCCCGCACGCCGAGCTGGGCGGCCAGCTCGCGCGCTCGGTCCGGCGAGCGGTTCCAGACCGAAACCTGCGCTCCGGCGGTGCGCAGCGCCCAGGCCGCGGCACGCCCCGCGCCGCCCGCCCCCAGCACCAGCGCCGACCGGCCGTCCACGCGCTCGCCGATCGCCGCGATCAGCCCCGGGGCGTCGGTGTTGTCGGCCTGGATGCGGCCGTCCTCGAAGGTCAGCGTGTTCGCCGCGCCGATCGCCTGCGCGGCCACCGTCATCTGGTCGGCGAGCGCCAGCGCGGCGTGCTTGTGCGGGATCGTCACGTTGACGCCGCGGAACCCGGCCGCCGGCAGCGCACGCACGGCCTCCTCGAACAGCTCCGGCGGGAGCGGCAGCCGCAGGTAGCGCCAGTCGTCCAGCCCGACGGCCGCGAGCGCCGCGTTCTGCATCTGCGGCGAGCGCGAGTGCGCCACGGGCCAGCCGCAGACGCCGAGATAGGTCGTCAACAGTTGACGGGCGACTTGCCGCCCAGCTCCTCGCGCTTGGCGTCATAGGCCGCGACGTCGCGCGCGAACTGGTCGTTGTTCGATGAGAAGGCGTGCGCCCCCTCGGCGCACGGCTTGATCACGTAGAAGATGTAGTCCTCGCGCGCCGGATTGGCGGCGGCCTCGAGCGACTTGCGGCCCGGATTGCCGATCGGCGTCGGCGGCAGGCCGCCCACCTTGCGCGTGTTGTAGGGCGTGACGTCCTCGAGCTCCGACACCTTCAGCGGACGGTCCCAGTTGCGCTTCTCGTAGCGGATCGTGGCATCGATCCCCAGCGGCTCCCCCATGGCCAGCCGGTTGTAGATCACCGCCGCCACCAGCGGGCGCTCCTTGTCGATCTGCACCTCGCGCTCGATCAGCGAGGCGATGGTCAGCACGTCGTAGCGGGTCAGGTTCTTGCGCTTGGCGTAGCGCAGGTCGAGGGCCTCGAAGTTGTCCTTGAACGCGGCGAGCTGCTTGCTCACCAGGTCGCGCGCCGGGCTGCCGTCGACCAGCGTGTAGGTGGCCGGGAACATGAAGCCCTCGGCGGTGTCCGTCCCCCGCGGCGCGCCGAGCCTGCGGATCCGGCGCAGCACGCGGCGCTCGCTCGCGGCCTTCCGGTAGCTGCCCTTCAGCGGCCCCTTGTCGACCACCGGCGCCGCCTCCCGGATCGACAGCCCCTCAGGCACGGTGACGTTGACCGTCGGCACGACCTTGACCTTCGGGCCCTTCTCCAGAGCCGCGATGGCGTCGCCGTAGCTCATGTCCTGCGTCAGCGTGTACTCGCCCGGGCGCAGCTTGCCGCGACGGCCGGTCAGCGTGGCGTTGAGCTCGAAGAACCCGCCGCTGGCGACGACGCCCTTCTCGGCCAGCAGGTCGCCGATCGTGCCCGCGTCGGTGTTCTCGGGGATCGAGACCTGCACGGGCTCCCCGGAGCCGTCGCCGTGGAAGGGCTGGAAGACGGCGTTGATCATGTAGAGGGCGAAGCCGATGGCCAGCAGCGCGACGACGGCGAGGATGCGGCGGCCCCACGAGCCTCCGCCGCGCGGGCGCGGCGAAGGCCGACGGCGGATCGGCCGGCGTGACGACGGCACGCGGCGCGGGGGTGGCGGACGATCCTGGACGACGGTCACGGTGGGGGCGGGCTCCTCCCACTCGAGATCGTAGGTCTCGTCGCGGCGTTCCGGCGCCGGAGGCGCCGTTTCCTGGAACGTCTCCGCGGGCGGGGGCGGTTGCGCCCGTCGCGCCGCGCGCTCGGCGGCGGCGCGGGCGCGCTCCTCGGCGGAGCGCTCCCCGTCTTCTCCCTTGCGGCCGAGGGCCATCAGGAGGTGTGCCGATCCTCCGCTTCCAGCAGCAGGTGGAGCGGCAGGCCGTCCTCACCGGGGACGACCTTGAGGGTCCCGACGACGGGGACCATCAGGCCCTGGCCATGCATGTAGGTGCTCTGTACGTCCACTGAATCGATCTCCCCCGATGCAAGCTGGCGCAGCTGCTCCTGCTGCTGCTGATACCCGGCGCGGTCGTGCGGCGACGGCCAATAGGCCTTCGCGAACGCGTTCTCCTGGTACCCCACCAGTCTTGCAAACGCGGGGTTCAGCTCGCGGAACCGGCCGTCGAGACCGAGGATAGCCATCGGGTTGCCGGCATCGTCGAATCCGTGGCGCGGCGGGCGGGCGGTGATCTCCGACTTGCGCTTGAGGTCCTGGGCGGGCGACTGCCCACGGCGCAGGCCGCTGCGCTGCGCCGACGCGGGCACGCCCTCGCCCCGGGCGGCGGCCAGCAGCTGCTGGAAGACCTCGGTGACGCCGGAGTTGCCGTCGGCGGCGCTCTGCTGGGCCGCGCGCTTGGCCTGCTCGGCCTCGCGGCGCGCGATCACGGCGGCCTGGCCGGCGGAGGTGAGGCCCGCCTTGACGTCCTCGAGCTGCTTGAGCGCGAAGGTGAGCTCGGCCTGCATCGCCTCGACCTTGCGGTCGCCGGCCTCGGCGGCCGAGCGGGCGGCGGCGGCGTCCTCGCGCAGGCCGCGCAGGCCCTCGAGGTCCGTGCGCAGCGTGTCGATCCCCTCGCGCGCCTCTTCGGCGATGCGGCGGACGGCGGTCAGCTCGGCGCGCAGCTCGGAGCCCTGGGCCTCGATCGCGGCGCTCGCGGTCTGGCCGGACTCGACGACGTCCTTGCCGAGCCGCTCGACGCGCTCGCCGATCGCCTCCAGCCGCTCGCGGCCGGTGGTCATCTCGCTGCGCAGGGCCTGGGCCTTGGCGTCGAGGTCGGTCAGCTTCTCGGTGGCCTTCTTGGCCGTCGCCGCATCGGTCTTGGCGGCCTCGGCGGAGTCGGCGGCGCGCTTGATGTCGCCGGCCAGCGCGGTGTGGCGCTCGTCGGCGGCGGTCAGCTCGCGGCGCAGGGCGACGGCCTCGTCGCGCGCGGCGGCGGCGTCGTCGCGGGCGGCGGCGGCGGCCTCGCCGGCGGTGGCGGCCTGCTCGCGGGCGCCGAGCGCCTCGTGGCCTGCATGCTCGACCTGGGAGCGGGCGACCTCGACCTCGGCGCCGAGACGGGAAAGGGCGGCGCGCAGCTCCTCGACCTCGGGACGGCCGCCGGTCGCGGCCTCCTGGGCGGAGCGGGCGACGGTGGAGACCTCGTCGAGCCGGTCGCGCAGGGCGCGGACGTCGGTGAGCACCCCGCCGGCGCCGCGGTCGACCGCGTCCAGGCGCTCCTGGAGCTCCTCGACGACGGAGGTGTTGTCGCGGCCGGCCTTGGCGGCCTCGGCGGCGAGCGCCTCGGCGCGGGCGGCGACGGCCGCAGCCTCGTCGACGCGCGGGTCGCCCTCGGCGGCGCGCAGCTGCTCGACGGCGGCGGCGAGCTCCTCGACGCGCGGGTCGGCCTGTCGCGCGGCCTCGACGGCGGCAGCAAGTTCTTCGATGCGCGGATCGGGACCGGCGGAGCGCAGGGCCTCGACGGCGGCGGCGAGCTCCTCGACGCGGGGGTCCGGGCCAGCGGAGTGCAGGGCCTCGACGGCGGCGAAGAGCTCGTCGACGCGGCGGTCGGCGGCGAGCTCGTCGAGCCTGTGCGCGATCGCCTCGTTGGCGTCGAGCCACCTCGCCGACGCGCGCCAGAGCGTCCTCGCGGACGGTCTCGGTGGCGCTCGCGAGCGTCTCGAGCCGGCCGTTCAGGGTGCGCTCGGTCTCGGCCAGCTCGTCGATGCGGCGGGTGGTCGCCTCGCCGGCGGCCGACAGCTCGGCCAGGCGCATGCGCAGCGCCTGCTCGGCGCTGCGGAGCGCGTCGACCTCGCCGCCGAGCTCGACGGCCTGGGCGGCCGGGATCGCCGGGTCGCTCTCGCGCTCCTCGAGCGAGCGGCGCAGCTCCTCGACCTGGGCGACGGTGCGCTCGCCGGCGGCGCGGAACTCGTCGCGCTCGCGGCGGGCCTCGTCGAGCCAGCTGCGAACGTGCTCCTGCTGGGTGCGGAGGGCCTCGAGGCGCTCGAGCGCGCCCGCGTGGTCGCGGCGGAGGGTCTCCACCTCGCCGGCGGCGACGCGCAGCGCGGCGACCTCCTCGCGGACGGCGGTCAGCTCGGTTGCGCTGTGGCGCAGGGTCGCGAGCTCGGCGCGGAGCGCGTCGAGGTCGTCGGCGGACTGAAGGGCGTCGAGGCGGTCCTCGAGGGTGGCGAGGCCGGCGGTGGCGGTCTGGAGGGCGTCGAGGCGAGCCTGGAGGGCCGGGATGGCCGCGACCTGCTGGTGCAGCGGCTCGAGGTCCGGCAGCCCGCCGCGCAGCGACTCGACCTGGCCGCGCAGGGCGTTCAGGTCGGCGGCGCCGGCGCGGAGCGTCTCGAGCTCGGCGCGAAGGGTGTCGAGCTCGGCGGTGCCGGTGCGCAGCGGCGCGAGCTCCTGGCGCAGGGCGTCGACGTCGGCGGCGGTCGCGCGCAGCGGCTCGATCTCCTGGCGGAGCGTCTGGACCTCGGCGGCGCTCGCGCGCAGCGGCGCGAGAAGGGCCTCGACGTCGGCGGCGCTGGCAAGCCCGTCGCGCAGGCCGTCGATGCGGGCGCGCGTGGCCTCGAACTCGCGGGCGAGGTCGTCGAGCCGGCGGCGGTCGTCGCCCGCCTCGGCGTGCTCGACGGTGACGGTGGTGAGCTGCTCGCGCAGGGCGTCGGCCTCGCGCTGGACGTGCTCGACGCGCTGCAGCGCGGCGGCGAGCTCGGCGCGGGCGGCCTCGGCCTCCCGGGCGCGGTCGCGCTCGAGGCGGTCGAGGGTGGAGGCGAGCTCGGTGCGGGCGGCCTGGGCGGCCTCCTCGTGCTCGGCGCGGACCTGCTCGAGCTGGGCGGTGAGGGCGCTCTCGTCGGCGCCGGTGCCGATCTGGGCGAGGCGGGCCTCGACCTCGGCGCTGCGGCGCGCGGACTCCTGGACGGCCTCCTCGGCGCGGCGCTGGGCCTCGGCGACGGCGGTGGCCAGGCGGGCGTCGGCGGCGGCCGACGACTCGGCGCGCTGGCGCTCCAGGCGGTCGAGGCGGGCGGCCAGCTCGGCGCGCGCGGCCTCGGCCACGTCGAGCGCGCGGCCACGGTCGTGATTGTCCTGCTCGGCGTCGAGCTTGGCGCGCTCGAGCCGCTCGAGGCGGGCGAGCAGCTCGCGGTCGTCGCTGCTGCCGCCGGCGGCGGCCAGACGCTGGACCTCGGCGCGCAGGGCGGCGGCCTCGCGCTCGGCGGCCTCGGCGCGGCGCTCGGCGGCCTGGCGGGCCTCCTCGAGCTGGCCGGGAAGACCGAGCGCGACGCGCTCGAGCTCGTCGATGCGCTCCATCGCCGACAGCAGGCGCGCCACCACGGCGGCCGCGTCGTCGAGGTCGGCGACCGAGTTGCCCTGGATGCCCGGATCAAGGTTGGTGAGGCGCTCCTCGACCTCGGCGTCGGCCTCGGCGCGGACGGCCTCGCGGCGGGCCAGCTCGGCCTCGACCCACGGGGTCGCCTTCAGCGGGCGGAAGACGACGAGCGTGCCGGCCGTGCGCCAGCCCTCCCAAGGCTGCGGCTCGGTCTCGAGCGCCTGGCGCATCGCGCGCACCACGACGGGGTGCTGGGCGCGCATGCGCTGGAGCATCAGGTTGACGGGGAGCTCGAAGCCGAGATCCTCGAGGAAGAGCGAGAAGTCGAAGCCCTCGTCGAGCTTGACGGGGACGAAGACGGCCTCCATCTGGAAGTCGTCGCCCTCGGCCATGATGGCGGTGACCTCGACGCGGCCGGGCGCGCTGGGCGCCTCGCCGGCCTCCAGGAAGCGGCGCCACGTCTCGGCGGCGGCCGGCACCGGGGCCTTGATCAGCGTCTGGAAGAAGGACTGGCCGAGCACCTCGGCGGCGGGACGGCCGAACAGCAGCTCCGCCGGCTCGGACCACTTCGAGACCGAGCCCTGGCCGTCGGTCAGGACGAAGTAGCCGCCGATGATCTGGCGCAGGACGTCGTCCAGCGCGTCGGCTGGGCCGCCGGCCGGATCATCGAGGCCCGCGGGGATCGCGGGCGTGGTGCTCTTGATCGAGGACTCCACTCACTCCTCTATCGGCAGCACCCCCTCGTACATTCAGCCATTCGTCGAGAAGAACGGCCGCGGCGCGAGAATCCAGCGACGCCTCTCCCCCGGCTTGCTGCGCCAGGGACGTGGTGAAGCGCTCGTCGTAGAGCTCGATCGGGATCCGCGTGACGGCGGCCAGGCGGTCAGCGAATTGACGCGTCTCGCGCGTCTGGGCGCTGTCGCCGCCGCTCAGCGAGACCGGCAGGCCGACGACGATCCGCTCGGCGCCGAGCTCGTGCGCCAGCGCGGCGATCTGCCGCAGCCCGACCTTGGTGCCGGGCCGGATCACCGGCTCCAACGGCGAGGCGAGGGTGCCCGACGGATCGGAGACGGCCACGCCGCAGCGGGCCTTGCCGTAGTCAAGTGCCAGCGTTCGCAAGGGCGCGCTCGATCTCCGCGCGCGCGGCGGCCAGGGCGTCGGGGAGCTTCTCGGGGTCCTTGCCGCCGGCCTGGGCCATGTTGTCGCGGCCGCCACCGCCGCCGCCGACCGCCTGCGCCGCCGCCTTGACGACCGAGCCGGCCTTGACGCCGCGCTCGATCGCGCCCGGAGTGGCCGCCACGAGCAGGTTCACGCGACCCTCGCCGGGGACGCCGAGAACGACGACCGCCGGGTCGCCGAGCTGGTTCTTGATGCGGTCGGCGAGATCGGGGAGGGCCTTCGGGTTGTCGAGCTGCTTGATCTCGAACGCCGCCTTCACGCCGTCGAGCTCGACCGTCTCGAACGACGAGTCGGCCGGGGCGGCCTGCTGCGACTGCTTCTCCAGCTCGCGGCGCTTGCGCTCGCGGTCGGCCGCCACCTCGGCGACCTGGTGCGGCGAGGTGCGCAGGACGTGCGCGGCCTCGGTCAGCACGCGGTCGTTGCGGCGCAGCTCCTCGAGCGCGGCCGCGCTGGTGATCGCCTCGATCCGGCGCACGTTGGCCGCCGACGAGGTCTCGGTGGTGATCTTGAAGGCGCCGATCACGCCGGTGCTGCGCACGTGGGTGCCGCCGCACAGCTCGCGCGACCACTGGCCGTCGCCGACCTCGACCATCCGCACGACGTCCCCGTACTTCTCGCCGAACAGCGCCATGGCGCCGAGCGACTTGGCCTCGTCGAGCGTGGTGGTGAGCGCGCGCACGGGGTGGTCGGCGACGATCTCGCGGTTGACCGCGTCCTCGACCGCGCGGACCTCCTCGTCGGTCAGCGGCGCGCTGTGCGTGAAGTCGAACCGCAGCTTGTCGGGGCCGACGTAGGAGCCGGCCTGGCGCACGTGGGTGCCGAGCGCGTCGCGCAGCGCCGCGTGCAGCAGGTGGGTGGCGGTGTGGTTGCGCTCGGTCAGGCGGCGCGCGGGGTCCACGCGCGCGACGACGCGCTCGCCCTCGTGCAGCTCGCCCTTGATCGGCTCCAGCACGAGCGCCTGGTCGTCGCCGACCCGCACCACGTCGACCACGCGCGCGGCGCAGCCGCCGTCCTCGCACTCGACCACGCCGTCGTCGTGCACCTGGCCGCCGCCGGTGGCGTAGAACGGCGACTCGACGAGCTTGGCCAGCACGCGCCCGTCCTCCTGCGCGATGGAGGCGACCGCGGTCGCCTGCTCGATCGTCTCGTAGCCGGTGAAGGTGGTGGCGTCGGTGCTCTCGGCGAACGCGGCGATCCGCTCGCGGTCGCTGTCGGCGGCGCCGCGGCCCGGGCTGCGCGCGCGCCGGCGCTGCTCGTCCATCAGCTCCTCGAAGCCCTGCTCGTCGACGCCCATGTCCTGCTCGGCCGCCAGCTCGAGCGTCAGCTCCAGCGGGAAGCCGTGGGTGTCGTGCAGCAGGAACGCCTGGTCGGCGCCGATGCCCTCCTCGCCCGCGTCCTTGGCGCGCGCGATCACGTCGTCGAGCAGCCGCATGCCCTGCTCGAGCGTGCGGCCGAACTGCTCCTCCTCGCGCGCGAGCCACATCCGGATCGTGTCCTTGTGCTCGTGCAGCTCGGGGTAGGCGGGCGCCATCAGCTCCTGCACGACGTCTCCGTAGCGGACGAGGAAGCCGGGCTCGATGCCGAGCCGCCGCCCCTGGACGATGGCGCGGCGCATCAGGCGCCGCAGCACGTAGCCGCGGTCCTCGTTCGACGGGACCACGCCGTCGGCGACGAGGAAGCTCATGCCGCGCGTGTGGTCGGCGAGGATCCGCATCGCGCGGTCGACCTCGAAGGTCTCGCCGTAGCGCTTGCCGCTGAGCTCCTCGCTGAGGTCGACGAGCGGGCGGATCTGGTCGGTCTCGAACACCGACGTCGTGCCCTGCATGATCGCCGCCAGGCGGTTGAGCCCGAGCCCCGTGTCGATGTTGTTGGCCGGCAGCGGGGTGAGCGTGTTGACCGGGTTCTGGTCGTACTGCATGAACACGAGGTTCCAGTACTCCAGGAAGCGCTCGTTCTCGCCGCCCGGCAGGTCGTCCTCCTTGCCGAACTCGAGCCCGCGGTCGAGGTAGAGCTCGCTGCACGGCCCGCACGGGCCGGTCGGGCCCGCCTGCCAGAAGTTCTCGCTGCGCGGCAGCAGGACGATCCGCTCGCGCGGGACGCCGATGCCCAGCCAGACCTCGATCGCCTCCTCGTCCGGGCCGAGGCCGAGCTCCTCGTCGCCCTCGAAGACGGTCGCCCAGATCTTCTCGGGTTCGAATCCGAAACCCTGGATCGAGAGCTCCCAGGCGAACTCCGCGGCACCCTGCTTGAAGTAGTCGCCGACCGAGAAGTTGCCGAGCATCTCGAAGAACGTGAGGTGCCGGTAGGTCGAGCCGATGTTGTCGATGTCGACCGTCCGGAAGCACTTCTGGCAGGAGGTGAGCCGGTTGTGCGGCGGCGCCTCCTGGCCCAGGAAGTACGGCTTGAGCGGGTGCATCCCGGCGCTGATGAGCAGCGTCGACGGGTCGTACGCGGTCGGGACGAGCGAGGCCGACGGCAGCCGCTTGTGGTCGCGCGACTCGAAGAACTCCTGGAACGTGCGGCGGATCTCGTCGGTCTTCATGGAACGATGCAGTCTAGGTGGAGCCGCCCAGAGTCACAGCCACCCGCGTGGTGTACGAGAACCGCTGGATGCGGCTGCACGAGGATCGCACCGAGCGCGCGGACGGGACGCCCGGGCTGTACGCATGGATCGAGAAGCCGCCGGCCGCGGTGATCGTGCCGCGCGACGGCGAACACGTGTGGATGGTCGAGCAGTACCGCCACCCGGTGGGCGAGCGGTTCTGGGAGTTCCCGCAGGGCGCGTGGGAGGACTCGCCGGGCGCCTCGGCGGAGGATCTGGCGCGCGGCGAGCTGGCCGAGGAGACCGGCCTGCGGGCGGGCCGGATCGAGAACCTGGGCCGGCTGCACTTCGCCTACGGCATCACCGACCAGTCGTTCGACGTGTGGCTGGCTCGCGACCTGGTTGCCGGCGAGCAGGCGCTGGAGGCGACCGAGGCGGATCTTCGGGTGGCGCGGGTGGCTGTTGTGGAGCTCGAGGCGATGATCGGGCGCGGGGCGGTGCGCGACGCGGCGACGGTGGCCGCGTGGCACCTCGCTACGCGGCGAACGTCAACTGCGGCTGGGTAGGGAGGCTGGGGAGCCCGCCGCGCGGTGGATTTCGGCGTCTGATCCTGGATAGGGGTCGCTTTCCGACCCCTAGGCAGGATTCGATGAAGGAGATCGGCCCCGCCGGCCTCACCGCTCCCCTACCCAGCAGGCAGTTGACGTTCGATGGTCCCGTAGCCGACCACGACGTCACCACGCAGCAGGCACGCGGTCTGGCCCGGCGCGGCGCCGTCCACAGCGTCCTCGAGCGCGAGCTCGAGCCGCTTGTGCGTGCCAGGCCCGACGTCACCCGCCACCCGGCACGGCACGGCGCGCGAGCGGTAGCGCAGCTTGACGCCGTCGACCTCCGCCCCGGCGCGGTGCAGCCGCGCGCCCCGCACCGACACCGCACGCGTGGCCAGCGCCGAGCGCGGGCCCACGGTGACGCGATTCGACGCCGCGTCCTTGGCCAGCACGTAGAGCGGCTCCGGCGCTCCCAGCCGCAGGCCCTTGCGCTGGCCGACCGTGAAGCGGTGGTGGCCGTCGTGGCGGCCGAGCACCCGGCCCGCCTGGTCGACGAGATCGCCGGGCCGGTCCGCCACATCGCCGTGGCGGGCCAGGAACGCCGTCTTGCCGACCCCGGCCAGGAAGCAGAGATCCTGCGACTCGGCCTTCGAGGCCACCGGCAGGTCGGCCTCGGCGGCCAGCGCGCGCACCTGCGGCTTGGTGAGGTCGCCGAGCGGGAAGCGCAGCCGCGACAGAGTGCGCGGCGACACGGCGGCGAGCATGTACGTCTGGTCCTTGGCGGGGTCGGCGGCGGCGCGCAGGAGCCCGTCAGTGGTCGTGCGCGCGTAGTGCCCGGTGGCCAGAGCTCCCGCACCCACGCGATCGGCGAACTCGACCATCGCGTCGAGCCGCACGTGGCCATTGCAGCCGACGCACGGGTTGGGCGTCACGCCGCCGCCGTAGCCGGCCAGGAACGGCTCGACGACACCGGCCCGGAACTCGGCCCGCAGGTCGAGCGTGAAGTGCGGCAGCCCCATCCGGTGCGCGAGCGAGCGCGCCAGCCGGACCGCGTGGGCCGAGCAGCACGACGACTCGGCATCGTTCTCGGGGTCCGCCCACAGCTCGAGCGTGACGGCCGCGGCGTGCTCGCCGGCCAGCAGCGCGGCCACGGCGGAGTCGACGCCGCCGCTCATCGCCACCAGCACCCGCTCGGGATCGCGCAGCCACGGCCGCATCGGCGCGGGCGGCGGCGCCGAGCGCGCGGTGCAGCGCGTCGGCGACCAGGTCGGCGGCGTGGAACTTGCCCGGCGACAGGCCGCCGAGCTCGGCGGCGATGGCCTGCGGGCTCACGCGCGCGGCGTCGAGCACGTGCTCGCCGTCGACCAGCGTGACCGCGGCGGAGCCGGCCGCCGTCATCGCCCCGCAGCCGGACGCCTCGAAGCCCGCGCCCACCACTCGCTCGCCTTCGACGGCGAGCGAGAAGCGGATCAGGTCACCGCACGCGGCGCCCCCCGCGGCGCCGTCGTGCGCGCCGGGCGGGCGGACGCCCAGCCCGGCGGGATGCTCGAGGTGCTCGCGGAAGGCCTCCACGAGCACCGAGTCTAGGTGCGGATCAGAACTGCTTGCCGCAGCGCGCGAGGTTCGCGCCGGTGAAGCGCTTGTCGGCGCGCTTGGCGATCGGCGCGACGGCGGCGTTGCCGCTGTCGAACCGGTCGAGCACGACCGCCCGCTTCGTCTTGGGCGTGACCGCGGCCGAGGCCTTGTGGAGCTCCGCCCCGTAGGCCTTCATGTCGGCCACCGTGGCGCGGTGGAAGGCGCGGTGCTTCGCGGGCGCCTTGATCGCCGCGTAGTCGGCGACGAAGCTCGCCCAGACGGTGTCGAGCTCGGCCAGGCGGCGATCGAGCTGCCTCGACGAGGTGCCGTTGGCGAGGTAGTAGAAGGGCACGCTGTCCCAACCGTTCGAGTGCGCGAAGCAGACCTTGTCGGCGGCCTTCAGGTACGAGTCGACATAGATGCCCGTCGAGTTCTGGCGGGCGTCGACGACGGCCTGGTCGATCGTGGCGCGGTCGGTGTAGCCGACCAGCGTCTCGGCGCGCAGCGTGCGGTCGGCGACCACGACGGTCGGCGACTGCTCGACGCTGACGCCGCGGGCGATGCGGCCGTACTTGGAGATCTTGCGGAGCGGCGCGGTGTGCACGAAGACGCGGCCGTCCCAGCGGTTCACCTTGGTGAGCGCCTTCTCGACGGCCTTGTCGTCATACGACTTGCCGTTGGAGAAGAGGACGACGAGGACCTTGTTGTCGCGGATCGCCTTGCGGACCGGCTTGGGCAGGCCCTTGAGATCCTCGGCGGGCTCGCCGGCGGCGGCGCCCTTGGCGGCGTTGCCCTGCTTGCCGGCCTTGGTGGCGGGCGCGGTGCCGGCAGCGGCCTCTCCGGCGTCGACCCCGTCGACGCTCTCCTGCTGCTCGAGCTGCGAGTTGGCGGCGTCGACGGCATCCTCGGCCGCGTCGCGGACCTGGCCGGGCTGGGTGGTGGACGTCCCGGCCGGCTCGAGCGGCGGGATCTCCTCGGGCTTGGGCCGGAGGAAGAGCATGTAGGCGCCCAGCACCGCGACGGCGAGGACGAGGACGATTCGGATCGGCGGGGAGATCTGGCTCACGACCTCGCGTATCGGCACTCGAGCCGCGAAGGTTGAGCCGGATTGGGGTGCGAACCCTACGTCTGAGGGGGAACCGTGAGCCGCATTCCCAGCTCTGAGAGCTGCGCGGCGTCGACCGGCGCCGGGGCCCCAGTCAGCAGATCCGAGCCGCTCGCCGTCTTGGGGAAGGCGATCGTGTCGCGGATCGAGTCGCGCCCGCCGAGCAGCGCCACGATCCGGTCGATGCCGAGCGCGATCCCGCCGTGCGGCGGCGCGCCGAAGCGCAGCGCCTCGAGCAGGAAGCCGAACCGCGCCTCGGCCTCCTCCTCCGAGATGCCGAGCGCCTTGAAGACCTGCTGCTGGACCTCGGGGCGGTTGATACGGATCGACCCGCCGCCGATCTCCGAGCCGTCGAGCACGACGTCGTAGCCCTTGCTGCGCAGCGTCCCCGGATCCGCGAAGTCACCGACCGGCGCCGTGAACGGGTGGTGCATCGCGTCCCAGCGCCCCTCCTCCTCGTTCCACTCGAACATCGGGAAGTCGACGACCCACAGCAGCGCGTGGCCGGCGCCCGCCGTGAGGTCGAACCTGCGCGACAGCTCGAGCCGCAGCTCGCCGAGCGCCTGCGCCGCGACGGCCGGCTTGTCGGCGACCGCGAGCAGCAGGTCGCCGGGCTGGGCGCTCAGCAGCCGCCCGATCGCGGCCCGCTCGTCGTCGGACAGGAACTTGGCGATCGGCGAGCGCCACGAGCCGTCCTCCTCGACGAACGCCCACACGAGGCCGCCGGCGCCGAAGCGCTTGACGAGCTCGGTCAGCTCGTCGAGCTCGCGCCGCGGCACCTCCCTCGCCCCCGCGTTGATCCCGCGCACGACCTCCGCCGACGCGAACACCTTGAACTCGCTGCCCGCGACCGCCTCGCTCAGGTCCTGGATCTCGAGCCCGAACCGCGTGTCCGGCCGGTCGGAGCCGAAGCGCGCCATCGCCTCGTCGTAGCCGAGCTGCGGCCACGGCGGCGGCGGCGCCTCGAACCCCGCCTCCTCGAACACTCGCGCCAGCATCCCCTCGATCGTCTCGATGATGTCGTCCTCCTCGACGAAGGACATCTCGAGGTCGAGCTGGGTGAACTCGGGCTGGCGGTCGGCGCGCGACGACTCGTCGCGGAAGCAGCGCGCGATCTGGTAGTAGCGCTCGTAGCCCGACATCATCAGCAGCTGCTTGAAGAGCTGCGGCGACTGCGGCAGCGCGTAGAAGGAGCCGGGGCTGATGCGCGCGGGGACGAGGAAGTCGCGCGCGCCCTCGGGCGTCGAGCGCGTGAGGATCGGCGTCTCGATGTCGAGGAAGTCGTGCGCGTTGAGGTAGTCGCGGATGGCGCGGGTGATCGTGTGCCGCAGCGTCAGCGACTCGCGCATCGAGTCGCGCCGCAGGTCGATCATGCGGTGGCGCAGGCGCAGCGCCTCGTCGATCGGCGTGTCGTCGTCGAGCGGGAACGGCGGCGTCTCGGACGCGGCGAGGTGCTCGGCCTCGCGCACCGACAGCTCGATCTCGCCGGTCTTCAGGCGCGGGTTCTCCTTGCCCTCCTCGCGCCGCACGATCTCGCCGGAGACGCTGATGGTGTGCTCGGAGCGCAGCTGCTGGGCGAGCTCGTGCGCCTTCGGCGAGTCCTCGGGGTGGAAGACGAGCTGCAGGAGGCCCGAGCGGTCGCGCAGGTCGATGAACACCAGGCCGCCGTGGTCGCGGCGGCGGTGGACCCAGCCGGCCACGCGGACGGTGTCGCCGACGCGCGAGGCGTCGAGCTCGCCGGCCCACGCGTCGCGGTAGGTGTTGGCCCGCGGCGGTCTCATCGGCGGATGTGGTGCATCACGGTGTCGGTCTCCACGGTGCGCTGCTCGCCGGATTCCATGTCCTTCAGCGCCGTACCCTCGTCGCCGAGGATGGCAACGTACCGGGCTCCCATGCGATCTGCCTGCTTGAGCTGGCCCTTGAGGCTGCGGCCGGCGAGCTCCTGCTGCACGGAGTAGCCCGCGCGCCTCAGCGCGGTGGCGAGCCTGAACGCGTGGTCGTGGAAGTCGGACTTGGCGTACGAGACGTAGACGTCGACCGGCGGCGGCGCGACCGGCTGCGGGCTGGCGGCGAGCAGCATCCGCTCGACGCCGGCGGCCCAGCCCACGCCCGGCGTGGGCGGTCCCCCGAGCAGCTCGATCAGGCCGTCGTAGCGACCGCCGCCGCCGACCCCGGACTGCGCGCCCAGCGCGTCGGAGCTGAACTCGAACACCGTGCGCGTGTAGTAGTCGAGCCCGCGCACGAGCGTCGGATCCACCTCGTAGTCGAGCCCGGCGCCGTCGAGCAGCGCCTTGACGGTCTCGAAGTGCTCGCGGTCCGCGTCGTCGAGGCGGTCGATGAGGAGCGGAGCGTCCTGCATGACCTCGCGCGTGCCGGGGTGGTCGGCGTCGAACGCGCGCAGCGGGTTGAGCTCGATGCGATCGCGGACCTCCTGGCTGAGCCGCGACTCGTTCGCCCGCAGGTACTCCGCAAGCTCGTCGCGGTAGCCGGCCCGGGTCGCGGGCGTGCCGAGGCTCGCGATCCGCAGCCGCGCCTGGACCCGGAGAGCCTCCAGGATCTCGGCGAGCAGGACGATCGTCTCGGCGTCGACCGCCGGGTCGTCGGATCCGATCGCCTCCACCCCCACCTGCGCGAACTGCCGGTAGCGGCCGTGCTGCGGCCGCTCGGCGCGGAAGTACGGCCCCAGGTACCAGAGCTTCACCGGCTGCGGGAGCTTGTGCATGCCGTGCTCCATGTACGCGCGGCAGACCGGCGCGGTGCCCTCCGGCCGGAGCGTCAGCGAGCCTCCCCCGCCGTCGTCGAACGTGTACATCTCCTTCTGCACGACGTCGGTCGACTCGCCGACGCCGCGCGCGAACAGCTCGGTCGCCTCGAAGGTCGGCGTCTCGATGCGCGAGTAGCCGGCGCGCTCGAAGATGCCCTTGGCCGTGCGCTCGAGCTCGGCGCGGGCGAGCGCCGCCTCGCCGAGCACGTCGAACGTGCCGCGGGGGGTCTTGATCCGCTCGCTCAAGACGCGAGTTCGTGCAGGAACGGGTTGGTGGCGCGCTCGCGGCCGAGCGTCGTGGCGGGGCCGTGGCCGGGCAGGACCCGGGTCTCGTCGGGCAGCGCCTCCAGCAGGCCGGCGATCGACGCCATCAGCGTGGCGTAGTCGCCGCCGGGCAGGTCGGGGCGGCCGATCGAGCCCTGGAACAGCACGTCGCCGTCGAACAGCAGCCCGTGCTCGGCGAGCGAGAAGCTCACGTGGCCGGGGCTGTGACCGGGCGTGAAGATGACGTCGAGCTCGAGCCCCGCGAGGCTGAGGCGCTCGCCGCCGTCGAGCGTCTCCTCCGGCTCGTACGGCTCGAACGGGCCGTAGCCCGGGAAGAGGTAGCTGTTGATGTCCTTGAGGATCGGGACCTCGATCCGCGGGCAGTACACGGGCGCGCCGGTGTGTCGGGCGAGCTGCGCGACCGCCCCCACGTGGTCGAAGTGCGTGTGCGTGAGCAGGATCGCCTCGACGGGCTGCTCGAGCTCCGCGATCAGGCGGTCGCCCTCGTCACCGGGGTCGATCACGATCGCCCGCTCGGCCCCGTCGACGATCCAGCAGTTCTCCTGGAGCGGCCCGACGGTGAGGCAGCGGACGTTCACGTCTTCTGCTGCTGCCTGCGGCGCTGGTTGCGCTGGTAGACCCAGCGGTCGGTGACGTAGGCGAGCGGGGTGTAGAGCAGCACGGCGAAGACGCACAGGAAGATCGACTGGCTGAGCGCGGCGTTGCTGCCGAACACGCCGATCTGCGTGAACAGGAACAGCAGGCCGGCCATCAGCGCCGCCTTCAGGAACGCGGCGTTCCAGGTCGGCGGCTTGTTCATCCGGCGCTCGCGCGCGGTCTCGCGACCGGCCTTCTTGAGCTCTTCCTCGGTCGGGCGGCGGCCGGTGCGGCCGCGCGTCTCCACGACGCCCGCCGCGTTGCCGCGGTGCTTGCTCCGGCGCTTGCGCTTCGTCTGTGCCATGGCTGTCTGGAGGGTAGCGGTCAGTCCAGCAGCGGGGCGCCGCGCAGCGGTACGTCCGGGAAGGATTCGAACGCGCTGCGCGGGGCCGGAGCGACGAGCTCGGTGCCGGTCACGGTGGCGTGTCGCTGCACCGCCCTGACCACGTCGCCCGGCGTCGTGTGGTCGAGCTCCTCGACGTTGGTGGAGACCTGGACGATGCCCTGCGTGGGCAGCTCGAGCCCGAGGGCGCGCACGCCGGGGAGCGTGCGGATCTCGGCCGCGATCGCCTTGGCCGTCGCGGGCGAGGCGTCGATCTCCACGTTGAAGGCGGCCAGCGGCGGCCGGGCGGCGACGAGCGTGGCGCCGGCGGTCGGGTGCGGGCGCGGCGGCCCGGCGTCGGGTGGGATCCGCTCGATCCCGCCGCGCCGCAGCTCGGCGCGCGTGCGCCCGCCCGCAAGGTCGCCGTACAGGTACACGGGGACCTCGAGCTCGTGGCCGATGCGGTCGGCGAGGATCAGCGCCTCGGCGATCGCCGCGCCGCGCTGGGCGCGCTCCAGATAGACGATCGGGGCCACGTCGACCGCGCCCACGCGCGGGTGCGCGCCCGCGTGATGCGACAGGTCGATCCGGGCGATCGCCTCGCGCGCGCCGTCGATCACGCGCTGGGCCAGCTCTCCCGGCTCCCCGCGCAGCGTGAACACCGACCGGTGGTGGTCGGGGTCGGAGGAGTGGTGGATCAGGCCGGGCCCGAAGGCGGCGGCGATGGCGGCGACGGCCTCGGGGTCGCGGCCCTCGGAGACGTTGGGGACGGCGAGGAGCAGGCGCGTGTCGTATCAGAACGCCCCCGAGCCTGCCGCGGGCTCGGGGGCGTTCTGTGGGGGTCGAGCCTGCGGGGGGTCAGGCGTCGACGGCGACCGCCGGATGCATCCGCTCGCGGATGCGATCGGCGACCGAGGGGGTCCGCCGGTGGGCGAGGATGCCGGCCGCGCGGGCGCGCATGTGCGCGAGCACGTAGGGGGCGCCCGGGAGGGCGGCCGTCACGGCGCGGTTCTCGTCGATCGCGAGCGCCGCGGCGACGACGCCCTTGAGCTCGCCGACGATGATCTGGCCGGAGGGCCACTCCTCTTCGGTCGACCAGCCGAGCCGGACCAGCTCGGGCACGTCGTCGACGCGGGCGTCGCGGATCACGTAGGCGGTGGCGGAATACATGCGGGGAGCTCCTTGGGGGCGGAGTTGGGCTGCTTGCCCTCTAAGACGCACAGACCGCCGGCCTATTCCATTTGATACCTACGCGATCGCGACTGCCTCGCCCACCGCCGCACGGAGCTCCGAGCGGCTCGTGATGTCGAGCTTCTGGAAGGCGTGCGTGAGGTGGGTCTCGACCGTGCGCTGGGTCACGTAGAGCTGCTCGGCTATCTCGCGGTTGGTGAGCCCGTCGGCGGCCAGGATCGCGACGCGGTGCTCCGCCGGGGTGAGCGCCTCGACGCCGGAGAGCGCGGTGCGGCGCGGGCGGGCGCCGGCGCTCTGCAGCTCGTGGCGGGCGCGGCGGGCGAGCAGGCGCATGCCGCCGCGGTCGGCGATCTCGAGCGCGCGGCGCAGGGGCTCGCGGGCGTCGCTGCGGCGGTTGGCGCGCCGGAGCGCGGCCCCGAGGTCGACGAGCGCGCGCGTGTGCTCGAGCCGGTTGGGCGAGGTCTCGAGCAGGGCGCAGGCCTCCTCGAGCAGCGTGATGCGAGTCGCCGCTGCGGGCGAGCGCGCGCAGGGCGGCGCCCTTCGGACCTGGCAGCCCGAGGCGCTCGGCGAGCGCGAGGTGCTCCTCCGCCAGCTCGCGCGCACCGTCCTCCGACGCCTCGGCGAGGTCGGCGCGCCAGGTCGCGAAGCCCGGGTGCGAGACGCCCAGCTCGCTCCAGCGGTCGCCGGCGGCGAGCATGTCGGCCCGGGCCTCCGCGTAGCGGCGCTGGGCGAGCCGCAGCCGGCCGCGCGACTGGAGCAGGAGCGGAGCGGCCAGCGCTCCCGGCGGCGGCTCGCCGAGCTGGTCGGCCCGGGCGAGGGCCGCGTCGGCGTCGTCGAGCTCGTCGAGCTCGATCAGGGCGTCCACGAGGAACGTGAGCGTCCACAGCATCGCGGGCGCGGGCGTGACGGGCAGCTTGTACTCGAAGCCGATGCGCGCGTCGGCCTCGGCGTCGCGCGGGCGGCCCGCGCGCAGCAGCGCCATGGAGCGGATCATGCAGCCGTGGGCGAGGGCGATGCGCCAGCCGCGCGGGCGCGCCGTGTCGACGAGGGCATCGCAGTAGGCGATCGCGGTGTCGAGCTCCTCGTTGATGACGAGCACGATGCCGCCGACGGACCCGAGCAGCGAGTCGTCCTCCAGCACCCCGCCCTCGAAGACGGGCCGCACCAGCGCGACTGCTCGCTCCGCGGGCTCGCCGGCCATCATCGCGCCCATCGCGGCGTTGACGTTCATGAGCTCGGAGGGCGCGGCGCGCCGCACGCGGTCGAGCGACTCGGGCACCGTCGCCGCGTGCGTCCACCCGTTGGTCACGTACTCGGCCTCGAGGCGGACCAGCGCCTCGGCCGACAGTCCTGCGGGGTCCTCGAGCACCGGCCGGGCGACTTCCATCGCCGCAGGGAAGTGGCCGCCGAGCCCGAGGGCGCGGGCGCCGCGCAGCGCGAGCTCGCAGCGCTGCTCCGGCGAAGCGGCGCGCTCGACGGCGGCGCGCAGCATGGCGGGAGCCTCCGGATGCAGGTGCGCGGCCAGCGCCTGCCCGAGCTCGCCGGTGACGTCGGCGGCGACGGCCGGATCGAGCGGCGGCTCGGTGAGCGCGCGGCGCAGGAACCCCGCCGCGCTCTCGGGCGCGCCGCGAGCGCCGGCCATGGCGGCCGCCTGCCTCAGCGTGGCCACGGTGGCGGGGTCGGCGAGGGGCTCGGTCCGCAGCAGGTGCACGGCGACGTCCTCCGCGCCGGCGTGCTCGTCCTCGAGCAGCCGGGCGGCGCGGGCGTGCCAGAGCGCGCGCTCGCCGGGCGGCAGGCTCCGGTAGAGGGCGGCGGCGACGAGCGGGTGGGCGAGCCCGTCGCCTTCGAGCAGCCCGGCGGCGCGCAGGGCGTCGGCCAGCGGAGCGGCCGCTTCGTGCTCGAGGCCGGCGAGCCGGGCGGCGTGCCGCAGCGGGGCGGTCCGGCCGAGCACGGCGTACGCGCGGGCCAGCGGCGCGGCGCCCTCCGGGAGCCGGGCCAGGCGCCGCTCGACGCTGCGCGCCACCTGCTCCGGGCCGAAGGCGCTCAGCCCCGATGCGACCTGCTCGGTGGGCGCGATCCGCTCCGCGACGAGGTGGCCGAGCAGCGCGTGCAGCAGGAACGGGTTGCCGCCGGTGACGGAGTGACAGGCGTGGGCGAACGAGGCGTCCGCCTGCGGCAGCCGCGCGCGCACCAGCGCCTCGGCGGCGGCGGGTCCGAGCGGGCGCGGGCGGACCGGCGGCTCGGCCGCCGCCAGCAGCTCGGCGAGCAGGTCCGGCTCCGGCACCGGCTCGCCCGCGCGCACCGCGCAGAGGACGCCGAGCGGCAGCTCGTCGAGCCGGCGGGCGAGCTGGCCGAGCCAGCGCAGCGAGGGCGCGTCGGCCCAGTGGACGTCGTCGGCCACCAGCAGGAGCGGTGCGTGCTCGGCGAGGTCGCTGACCAGCCAGGTGAGCCCGTGCGCGGCGGCGTACATGGCGTCGCCCGCCAGCGCGGGCTCGGGCGTCTCGGGATCGAGCGCGCGGCGGGCGAGCGCCGCGGCGCCGACGGCGTCGTCGCCGCGACCGAACAGCTGCCGTGCGACGCCCCAGGCGGCGTCCTGCTCGAGCGGACCGCCGCGGGCCCGCAGGACGGTCATCCCGTCCGCCTCGGCGAAGCGCGCGACCGCGGCAAGCAGGCTCGACTTGCCGATTCCGGCCGGGCCCTCCACCACCGTCACGCGGCCGCTGCCTGCGCGCACCGCCGCAAGCTGCCGGCCGATGGCCGCGAGATCGCTGTCGCGGTCGAGCAGCATCAGGATGACCGTACGCCTGCTGATTGCTCAACGCCAGTGCCCCGGCGAAAGATCGTGGGGTCGTCCACGATGCGCGCGCGGCGGCCGCGGTCGAGCATCGCGGCATGAGCACACTTGTCCACGAATACGCGCTCGGACGCACTCCCGAGGAGTACGAGCGGCTGCGGGCCCAGTCCCGCGTGTGGGAGGCCGCCACGGCGCGGCTCTTCGACCAGGTCGGGCTCGGCCCCGGCGCCCGCTGCCTCGACGCCGGCTGCGGGCCCGGCGAGACCATGCGGATGATGGCCCAGCGCGTCGGGCCCGAGGGCTTGGTGATGGGCGTCGACGTCGACGTTCAGCTCGGCGCCCAGGCGGTTCGCTCGCTCCACGCGGCCGGCCACCACCAGTGCGCGTTCGAGCACGGCGACGTATCGCGCGCCGGCCGGATCCCCGGCGGGCCGTTCGACCTCGTCTTCGCCCGCCTGCTGCTGTTCCACGTGCACGACCGGGTGGGCGTCCTGCGCAACCTGTGGGACTGGGTCGCGCCGGGCGGGCACCTCGTCGTCCAGGACTACGACGCGGAGCCGTGCAACGTCCAGCCGGAGCTCGAGACGATCGACGAGTTCAGGCGCGTCGTGACCGGGGCGTTCGACGCCGCCGGCTGCGACAAGCGGGCCGGCCACCACCTGCCCCTGCTCTTCGCCGAGGCCGGGATCGGCGCGCCCGACGGCACCGACGTCGCGGGGCGGCTCGAGCCGTTCTCGGCGGCCAGCGCGATGTTCGGCGCCATCTACCGCAGCGTCCTGCCGGGCGCACTGGCGCTGGGACTGACCACGGAGGAGCAGAGCGAGCGCTGGTTCGACGACCTGGCGCGTGACACCGCCGAGTACGGCGGGCACGCCGCCATGTGGCCGCTGATGATCGGCGCCTGGAAGCGGAAGGCCGCCTGATGAGCCACGCCGTGGTCGTCGGTGGCAGCATCGGCGGGCTGCTCGCGGCCTCTGCCCTCGCCGGGACGTACTCGCACGTGACGATCCTCGACCGAGATGAGCTGCCCGAGGACCTCGTCGAGCGCCGAGCCGTGCCGCAGGGCCGGCACGTCCACGTCCTGCTGCCGCAGGGCTGCGCGCATCTCGAGTCGCTGCTGCCCGGCCTCAGCGGCCAGCTCGTCGATGCGGGCGCGCCCCTGTGCGACCTGCTCGGGCAGATGCGCTGGATCGTCAACGGCTTCGAGCTCGCCCGCGCCTCGACCGGACTGCGGACGGTCGTCGCGAGCCGGCCGTTCATCGAGGGCCACGTGCGCCGGCGCGTGCGCGCGCTGCCGGGAGTCGAGCTGGTCCCGCGCTGCGAGGCCGTCGATCTCGTGGCGTGCCGCGGCGGCAGCCGCGTGACGGGCGTCCGCGTCGCCCGTGACGGCGTCGAGCGGACGCTCGACGCGGACCTCGTGGTGTGCGCGACCGGCCGTGCCGCTCAGGTGCCTGCCTGGCTCGGCGCCCTCGGCTTCCCGCAGCCGCGGCACGAGCGCATGACGCTCGGCATCAGGTACGCCAGCCGTCGGCTCCGGCTGCCGGTCCGCGCGCTCGGCGACGACCGGATGGTGCTGGTGGGCGCCCGGCCCGGGAACGCACGAGCGCTCGGGCTCTTCGCGCAGGAGAACGGCGATTGGCTGCTGACGCTCGGCGGCTACGGGGCCGCCCACCGCCCGCCGAACAGCGACGCCGGCTTCGCGGACTTCGCCGCCACCGTCGCGCCGCCCGACGTGGCGCAGGCGATCCGCGACGCCGAGCCACTCGGCCCGATCGCCACCCACGGGTTCCCCGCGAGCCGCCGCTGGCGCTACGACCGCCTGCACCGCTTCCCCGCCGGGCTGCTCGTGACCGGCGACGCGATCTGCTCCTTCAACCCGCTCTACGGACAGGGCATGACCGTCGCCGCCGCCCACGCGCTGGCGCTGCGCGAATGCCTGCGCACCGGCGACCGCGCGCTGGCGAGCCGCTTCTTCGCCGCCGCACGGCAGCCCACGGAGGACGCCTGGGGTCTTGCCACCGCCGCCGACCTCGCACTACCGGAGGTCCCCGGCCGCCGCCCCCCGGCCGTGCGCGCCGTCAACCGCTACGTGCGCCGCATGCACGCCGTCGCCGAGCACGACCCGGTGGCGGCCGCCGCCTTCGTGGAGGTCGTGACCATGCACCGCCGCCCGGCTCACATGCTCCGGCTCGGGCTCGCGCTCCGCGTGGCGGGACGCAGGCTGCGTAGCTCGAGTAGCGTCGCCCTACCGCGACCTGCGAGTGTCGGGCCATGCCCAAGCGCCCAATCGTCCTGCTGCACGGATACAGCGACAGCGCCGAGAGCCTCGGCCCTTGGCGGGACATCCTGACCGACCGTGGCTACGTGACCGAGGATGTCCACCTCGGCCAGTACGTCTCACTGAGCAACGAGATCACGATCAAGGATCTCGCGGAGGGCTTCGATCGCGCGCTTCGCCTGCAGGCCGGGCTCACGGCCGGCGAGGAGTTCGACGCGATCGTGCACTCCACGGGCGGGCTGGTCATCCGCGAGTGGCTCGCCACGTATGCCGCGCGCCGCGGCCGCGTGAAGCGGATCATCGGCCTGGCGCCGGCGATGTTCGGCAGCCCGCTCGCTCACAAGGGGCGCAGCTGGCTCGGCGCGTTCTTCAAGGGCGAGAAGCAACCGGGACCGGACTTCATGGAGGCGGGAAAGCGCGTCCTCACGGGCCTGGAGATGGGCAGCAGCTACACGTGGCGCCTCGCCGAGCGGGATCTGGTCGGTGACCAGGCCACCTACGGCGAGGGGCCGGACACGCCGTATCCGTTCATCTTCATCGGACAGGACGCCTACGGCGGGCTGCGCGGCCTGTTCACGAACCCGGACGGCAGCGATGGCACGGTTCGCTGGGCCGCGGCCGGCCTGAGCGTGCGCAAGCTGGTCGTCGACCTCCGCCAGGAGCCCGGCGCCGAGCGAATGCCGAAGGTCGACCTCGCGCCGTGGAACAACGTCTCGGTGCCGCTGGTGCTCGTGGAGGACTGCAACCACGGCTCGATCCTCAGGCGTCCTACTGACGACCTCGTCGAGATGGTGATGGCCGCGCTCGACGTGGATGACTTCGCGGCCTACCAGACGTGGGCGGAGACCTATACCGGCCCCGGCTCGGCCCACGAGAAGGCGTTGGAGGACCGCTCGTGGCAGCAGTTCGTGGTCCGCGCGGTCGACGAGCGCGGCGACCCGGTGCCGGACTACTTCCTCGATCTGGGCTCGGTCGAGGACGGGGACTTCGAAGTGCTCGACGACTTCGCGCTGGACGTGCACGCGTTCACCGACGACCCGAGCTACCGGTGCTTCCACGTCGACCTGGGGAAGCTGCGGCCGGCCGAGCGACAGTCGCTCAGCCTGCGCCTCATCGCCCAGTCCGGGACCGATCTCGTCGCCTACTACGGCTACGGCTCGGAGATCTTCAATCCTGCCGGCGAGGAACGGGACAGCCCCGGGAAGTGGGACGCGCAGATCAACCTCACGCCGTTGCTGCGCAACAAAGAGGTCAAGTTCTTCTTCCCGCTGACCACCACGCTGGTCGAGATCCGGCTCAACCGCGAGCCCATGCCGCCCACCGGTGTCAGCCGGCTGCTGGAGTTCATGAAGCCGGAGTGATCACGCCTGCGGCTAACGTGGACTCCGTGCCCGGACCCGCCGACGACCTGGACCTCGACGCGATCCGCCGTGAGCTCGAAGCGCGGCGGCAGAGCACGCGCGAGCGCGTGGCGGCGCTCGCGGAGCGCCCGGAGCTCGGCGCCGCGCAGGGCTTCGGCAAGCGGATCGGGGACGGCACCACGGAGGCGATCAGCCGGCTCACCGACATCGGCGTCGGCCGCTCGCTGGAGACCGGCCTGGCCCGCACCGAGCGGGCGCTGGCCAAGCTCGACGAAGGCACGTACGGGACGTGCGACCAGTGCGGCGAGGCGATCCCGGCGGCCCGGCTGCGGGCCATGCCCGACAGCACGCTCTGCGTGGCGTGCGCGGCTTCGGAGCGCCGGACCGGACCCCCTCCGCGGCGATGACCGCGGGGCTCTGAGCGGGTCAGACCCACATGGGAATGATCGGGGTCTGCCCCGCGGTCGTGCGCTCACCCGGTGCGGCCGGGTCGTTGCTGTCGGCCAGGCGCTCCGAGTAGGCATCGCCGCCGTTGCCGAGGATGACCTCGTCGACGAAGCCCGCGAGGTGGAAGATCGAGCCGAAGGCGGCGAGGTTGAGGGTGTGGCCGGCCTCGTGCTCCATGTGGTACGAGGATGCCTTGGTGTCGACGAACGCGAAGTTGCCCATGTTGAACGCGGTGTCGTAGGTGTTGACGTCGCTCAGCCAGCCGCCCTTCGTGAAGATCGTGCCGGTCTTCCAGTCGACCACCAGACCCTTGATCGACACCGCGTCGACCTGATTCAAAGTGACCAGGGCCGGGATCACGTTGGCGAGGAAGAACAGGACACCGAGGCCCACGATCAGCCACGACGTGGGCAGCAGCCAGTTCGACCAGCCCATGATGCCCTGGTAGATCTCGTTGTTGGCGATCTCGTCGACCGCGCCGAGGAAGATCATCGTGCCGAGGAAGCCGCCGAGGAACGCGCCGACCGGGCCCATGGACACGAGCAGCCCCGCGTTCAGGCCCGCGTTCATGCCGATCATGAAGCCGCGCAGGAACTGGCCCCAGGCCGAGTTCGGGTCGGCGTTGGCGGCTAGCACGTAGCCGATCACCATCACGACCGCGATCGCCGCGATCACGAGCAGCACCGCCCACCACCCGACGGCGAGCGCGGCGATCAGCGCCACCGCCGCGATGATCCCCACCACCACGCCGACGATCGCGCCGACCACGCTCCAGAACGAGTGGCCCGTCGGGTCGATGTTGTTGACAGGGTCGTTGCCGACGTAGGTGTAGAGACCCAGCCGCCGCGGATCGGAGAGCGCGCGCTCGGGCGCGTGCAGGTAGAGACCGTCCGGTGACAGGAAGCGCCCCAGCGCCGGGTCGTAGTAGCGGCGGCGCATGAAGTACAGCTCGGCCTCCGCGTCCCAGACGTGGGTGGCGAAGAGCTGGTCCGCGGTGGTGGCGGCGCTGCCCGGCGCGTTGCCGAACGGCCGGTAGCCGATCCGGGCGATGCGCGTGCCCGCGGCGTCGGTGAAGAACGTCGAGCTGCCGAGCTGGTCGGAGTGCACCCAGCGGACGGTGCCGCCGCTGACGACCGCGAGGCGCTGGCGGCCGAGTGTCACGAAGCAGGTGACCTGGCCGTTGCGGATCTCGGCGAGGTCGCCGAGGAAGACCGTGTCGGTCTCGAGCGCTCCCGCCTTGACGCGCTTGCGCACCCGGCTGCCGCGATGGTCGTAGCCGTAGCGGGCCACCGTCCCGTCCGTGCGCGTGACCTTGACGAGCTCGCCCTTGGTGTTGAACTCGCAGGTCCGCCCCGCGAGCGAGACGACGTTGCCGTCGGCGTCATGGCCGATCGCGGTTCGCGGGCCCGAGCCGATCGTGCAGCCGGCGAGACGGCCCGGCACGACCGGGTCGTCGTAGTGCAGCAGCGTGTCGCTCTCGCCGTTGCTCGCCAGGCTGCGCCCGTTGGCGTACCCGTACGCGAGCGTCGTCGTGCCTCCGCCGCGCGCGTCCTTCATCTCCGCGAGCTGCCCGAGACCGTCGTAGGAGTAGTCGACCTGACCCACGGCGCCGGGGCCGGCGTCATCGATCCGCAGCAGCCGTTGGAGGTCGTCGTACGAGAACGCCTGGTCGTCCAGCACCGCGCCGCCGGCGCGGGTCGTGCGCTGCGTCGCCACGCGTCCCGGGCCGGTCGTGTAGGTCATCGTCGTCGTCACGCCGTTGGCGAACGCGACCTTGACGGGCAGCATGCGTGCGTCGTAGTCGACCGCGTCGATGAACCCGGCGATCCGGCGCGTCATCCCGTTCGCCGTGAGCTCGCGCTCCACCACGCTGCCGTCCGGATAGGTCACACCGGTCTCGAGTCCCTGGGCGTTGTACGTGCGCTCGATCGCGTACGGCTGAGCGTGGCCGTCGACGCTCCACTCCTGCCGCACGAGGCGGCCGCGCACGTCGTAGGCCATCCGCTGGGAACCGCCCGGATAGCGCACCTCGCGGAGGCGCCCGACCGCCCCGGCCGGCGCGTCGTCGTACCCGTACGTCTCCGACGCCGCGCCGTCCACGCGCAGCTCCGCGATCCGGTCGGCGGCGTCGAACGCCGCCTCGATCGTCTGGCCGCGCGCGTTGGTGACGGCGACGACGCGCCGCTGCGCGTCGACGACCAGCCGCCTCGTCCCCGCCTCGCGGTGGCGGATCACGAGCTTCTCCCCGCGGGCGTCGAGCGTGTGACGCGCGACCTCGCCCAGATCGTCGCCATAGGCGGCGAGGTGACCGAGCGCGGTGTGCTCGAACGTGGTCCGCGCGACGGCGCCGCCCGGCCCCGTCTCCCTGCACTCCACGCAGCGGTTCGCCACGTCGAGACGCTCGGCCTTGACCCCGCCCACCGCGTCGGTCGTCACGATCTCCAGCGGCCGGATCTGGACCGTGCACACGCCGCCCGAGTAGTCGACCGTGCGGACCGGCCGGCCGAGCGCGTCGTAGCGGATCCTGCGCGCCGGGCGCCCGGCGAGCGGAGGCGGCGCGTAGCTCAGCGTGGCCTCGAACGTCGGCTCATACTCGGCGGCAGCGTCCCCCCACGGGGTCCGGACGGTGTGCCCGCTCACCACGACGCGGCCCGGCTCGACGGTCGCACGCCGCTGGAGCTCGCGCTGGCCGCCGTCGAAGTAGATCGTCACGTCGTGGGTGGCGGGCGCTCCGTGCTCGAGCCGGTACGAGACCCGCACCGAGTGCGGCAGGCCCACGTCGTCGTAGGCGTACGTCCGCGTCGGGAGCGCCGCCGTGTCGCCCGGGAGGATCGCCGCCACCAGCCGGCCCTGGGCGTCGTAGCGCAGCGTGGTGACCGCGCCGTCCTCCGCTTCCACGCGCGCCGCCTTGCCGACCTCCAGGTCGACGTCGAACCGGCTCGTTCCCACCGCGGTCGCCGTCGTGCGCCTGAAGAGGTGCGCGGCGTCGAGCGTGTGGACGGTGAGGGACCCGCACGGCTGTCGCTCGCCCACGCGGACGCCCGCCGCGTCGTACGCCGAGCGCTCCGACGGGGCGAAGACCGCCGGGTCGCCGTCGGCATCGGGGAGCTCGACGTAGCCGAGCGACGCCGGCGTCCGCGCGCCGTTGTGCGCGGCGAAGGCGGCCGCCTTCCCCACCCACACGAGCTCGCGCGTGACCAGCCCGCGCGTGAGCTGACCGAGCGCGCGCCCGGTGAAGCCGGGGCCGTCGTATCGCCGCTGCACCTGCGCCAGCAGCGTGCCGGCCGCGTCGCGGCGGACGATGTCCGCCGGCTTGTCGCGGATCCGGCCGTTCGTGTGGACCGCGTACACGGTCTCGGTGCGCACCAGCTGCTCCGCCTCGGACACGCCGCCCCGGTGCCCGTGGGCGCGCCAGGTCTCGGCGCTCACGTTCCCGTCCGGCCCGTACTCGTACGCGCGCTCCTCCACCCGCTCGTCGCCGGTGCCCTCGATGTGCCGCTGGACCGAGCGCGTGAGCGTCACCCACACGCGGCTCCGGCCGTCGGGCAGCTCGTCCAGGACCTGGACCTCGTGCTCGGCCTCCTCGACCCGCAGCGGCAGATCGGCGTCCGGCGCGAAGACCTCGACGCGATGCAGCATGCGGTTCAGCGCCGACGCCTCGCGCCCGGCGCCCGGCGCGCGCTCCTCCCCGATGCGGTAGTGGTGGACGGTCAGCGCGTCCGGCCTCGCGTCGTCGCCGATCTCCAGCCGGTCGACGCGCCGGAACCCTTCGAAGCGGCGCTCGACCGCGTCGAAGTGGCCCTCGTGGTAGCGGTAGCGGGTCTCGCTGACGCGACCGGAGAGCACGTCGCGCTCGCGCGTGCCGGCCACCACGTGGACCGGGAACGGCAGGAACGTGGTCCAGCGCTCCCCCGCCCGCCGGTCGCGCCGCTCGTCCTCGGCGGACGACCGGTACTCGATCTCGGACTCGAGGCCCGCGCCGTTCTCGGCGCCGATCAGGTCGTAGGGGTGAGCCTCGCCGAACGCGTAGAGGACCTGGCCGGTGCCCCTCCCGCGCGGCGCGGCCCAGGTGAGGCCCGGACGGCCGTGGCCGAGCAGGTCGGCGGCCTGTACGGTGCCCGCGATCGGCGGCGGCACCAGCGGGTCCTCGACGGGTGCGGCGAAGCCGTTGCCGGAGCGGTTGAAGTGCACCCGCACGCCCCCGGCCCCGACGGTGACCACGTCGGCGCAGCCGTCCCCATCCACGTCGACGAGCACGATCTGCTCCGGTGCCGTGCCGCGCTCGAAGCGCGGTCCCGCGGTCATCCGCACGCGCGCGCCGAAGCGCCCATTGCCGAGGTTGGGCCAGTACTCGACGCTCCCCGAGCGCAGCCGCACGAGGTCGGGCAGCCCGTCGCCGGTCATGTCCGCGGTGCGCACGAGCGGGTCCCCGAGGAACGCGTCCGGTGCGGCCTCGCCGTCGCCCAGCCGCGCGGCGCCCGCGAGCGTCCATCCTTCGCGCCCTTCGTTGCGCCAGCGCGCGTACACCCCGGAGCCGCCGTACAGGGCGTCGACCCGTCCGTCTCCGTCGAGGTCGGCGAGGCGCGTGCGCCCGCCCTCGAACGGCGGCGTCCCCGGACGCCCGCGCGGGTACGCCACGAAGCCGTCCCAGCCGTCGCCTTCGCCGTTGGCGTAGTAGCCCGGCGGCGCGCCGCCCGCCGTTCCGACGAGCAGATCCACCTGGGTGTCGCCGTCGAGGTCGAGCAGCTGCGACCCGGTCTCCGCGAGGCTCGCCACGATCGGCGTGTCGCGCAGGCGCACAGGCCCGCCCCAGCGCCCGTCGCCGGCATTCGGCCAGTACGTGAAGCGACCGTCGCGGACCTGCACGACGCCGGGCAGCGCATGCCCGTCGAGCGCGGCAAGGCGCGCGTCGGGGTCGGTCAACGGCGGCGGGGCGCCGAGCGGCTCGGACTCCATGAACCGCGCGTGCCAGGTCTCGGGCTCCGGCAACGCGTAGCGGAAGCGCTGCGGTCGGCGCACGACGTCGGGCCGGCTCGAGCCGTGCGAGCGCAGCTGCACCGACTCCAGCAGCGACACGCCGGTCAACGGCGCCTCGCCGTAGGACAGCGTCCACGAACGGATGGTGCGCTCGCCGGCGGGGGTCGTCACGTCGACCTCCACGCGCGCGCAGCGCCGGCGCATCGTCCGCACGAAGCCGGCGCGGCCGTTGCGTTGCACGTCCGCGCGCGGCTCGTAGACGAGCCGCACCGTGTAGATCGCGTAGTGCACGCGGGCCAGGTACGGCGTCCCGCCGTCGATCTCCCACGTGTAGTCGATCGCGTTGCCCGACGGATCCTCGGAGCGCTCGAGCAGCCAGGTGATCGGGCGCTGAGGGTGGTCCGGGTCCGCGACGCGCGCGGCGGGCGTCGTGCCGAGCCGGTGCCGGATCCCGCCCCGCTCCTCGACCCGCCAGCCGCCGCCCGTCCGGGAGTAGTGGTGGAAGGCCGCCTCGAACCGCGCGCGGAACTCCCCGCCGCCGGTCTCCAGCAGCTCCGAACCGCCGTCCATGTAGCGGTCCTGACCGTCCGGGCCGAAGTCGAGCCGGCGCTCGATGGCGCGCACGGGCAGGCGCCAGCCCATCCCGAACGGGCCGTTGGCCTGGCCCTGGCGGTACTCGAGGCGAAGCTCCGGCTGGTGGCCGGCGACGCCCGCGGGCAGCGGGAGCGGTACCGAGTAGCCGCCCTGCCCGGTGCTCAGGTCGATGGAGAAAGCCTCGCCGAGGCCGGGGGCGAATCCGGTGCCGGCCGGCGGCGCGACGGCGGAGGGTTCGGTGCCGCTGCCGGCCATGTCAGCGGTACTTGAAGTCGTACTCCTGGAAGACCTGCACGTCCTGCAGACCCTCCAGGTCGAGGTTGCCCTCCCCGTCCGCCTTGCCCGGGTTGTCGTCCGCCCGGATGGCGATCGTCCAGTCGCCGGGCACGGGGTCGCCGACCAGTGTCGCGAGCGGGCTCCCCGGGACCGTGTCGCCGAGCGTGCCGTCGGCGCCGAGCGTGACCGCGATCTCGCTCCCGCCCACGGTGAGGCGCACGACGAGCCCGTTCGTCAGCGTCCCCGTGCCGGTCGCCCTGAGCGTGACGGCGGTCCGGACGAGGTCGCGCTGGAAGTAGGGGAAGTCGCTCGCCGCGAACGGGAGCACGCCTTCGCCCTGGCTGCGCAGGTAGAACAGCTCGTCGGGGGCGAACAGCCGCATCGAGGCGGCCCGGCTCGCGTGGCCGCCCGCGGGCAGCGCGGCCAGCACGGCGGCCTCGAGCTCCTCGTCGAAGAACGCGTCGAACGAGAGCACGAGCCGCGCGTCGAGCAGCGTGGCCGGGTCGTAGTCGTTGGCGTCGAGCGGCAGGTCGAGCCGCCACATCGTCGCGATCCCGTTGTTCTCGAACAGCCGCAGGGTGTCGGTGTCCTGCCGGAACACGAGCGCGTCCTGGCGCACCTCGTACTCCGAGAGCGGCATCACGTCGGCGGGGTACACCTGCTGGCGCGTGGTCCCGTCGCGGTCGCGGAACGTCGACACGCCGATGTTGCGGAGCGTGCCCCGCACCTGTCCGCTGCCGGTGAGGCCCACCAGCAGCAGCTCGACGTTCTGGAGCTTCTGGAGCCAGAGGCCCGGATAGGCGCGGTCGAAGTGCTCGAAGCGCGTCTCGAAGAACGCCTGGCCGGTCCGCTGGAGCTGGTCGAAGCTCATCGGGAACTCGTCCGCGAGCGAGAGCGCGACCTTGATCGGGGCCTTCTTCGTGCGCGTCGTCGTGATGTGGTCGAACGTGAAGAAGTCGACGTCGCGCAGCAGCGTGTCGGCGCCGAGGAGGTCGCCGAGCGCAGCGTTCCGGTAGTCGAACTGGATCTTGTGCAGGTCGCGGCCGGTCTCCAGGTTGTACGCCCGCTCCATCAGCACGGCGATCTCGATCGCCATGTCGAGGTAGCGCTGGGAGAGCCCGCGCATGGCGCGCGCCAGCTCGTACCACATGCGCGCGCTGAACTCCTTCATGTCGAGGAAGTCCCGGTTCTCCTCGGCGAACCGCTGCTGGAGCCGGGCGACCTCGATTCGCTGCTCGGCCACCGCGATCCGGGCGTTCGCCTGCGCCACCTGGGCGGCGGCGACGTTCGCGTAGGCGGCCGCGGCGGCGACCTCGCGCGCGAGCCGCGCGGCCTCGAGGTCGTGCGTGATCGCCGTGCGCTGCAGCGCGAGGTCCTGCACGACGAGGCTGCGCCGCTTGCCGTCGACGTTGTAGTACGAGTAGCCGGAGATCGTCTGGCGGACCTCGTCGTCCTGGTCCTGCGCGGCGGCGCCGGACCATGCCTCCAGGCCGGCCAGCTCGAGCAGCTCCCAGCGGGCGCTCGCGAAGTCGGACTGCGACTGCTGGGCGTTGTTGTGCTGCACGTCGGCGTAGGTCTTGCTCGCCTGCGCGACCTTGCGGCCGGCCTGCGCTTCGGCGAGCCCGAGCTGCTCGAGCTCGACCGAGGCCCGCGAGAGCTCCGCCTGCTGGTCCATCTGCTCGCGCCGGAACTCCTCGTTCTCGGCCTGCGACTTGAACTGGATGTACGACTGCTCGAGCGTCGCCGCGTGCTGGGCGAAGTAGCGCGCGGTGTTCTGGAGGTACTCGAACGAGAACGGCGGCACGTAGCCGGCCGCGAGGCCGAAGAAGTTCAGCCCGGCGGCGAGCTGGCCGAGGCGGGCGCGGGCCGACAGCAGCGGCATGCCGAGCGCCGGGTTCTCGTCGAGGTCGACGGGTGACGCGGCGGCCGCGATCGCCTGCGCGCGGGTCTTCAGGCCGGCGAAGCGCGCGTGTGAGTAGAGCGGCGACGAGGCCGGGATCGACCCGTCCGTCTTGATGATCAGCTCGTACTTGGACTTGGCCGGCGCGAACCGCGAGCTGTCGTCGCGCGCGTCGCGGTAGAGGTCGTCGCCCCAGGCGAGGTAGCACTCGGCGAGCCGCGTCCAGACCTTGGTGGCCTCGACGTTCTCGTTCATGTACGGGTAGGCGAGCGTGGAGCGGTACTGCTGCTCGGCGGCGGCGTGGTTGCCCATCGACTCGTAGCAGTCGCCGATCGACATCGGCAGCACGAAGAAGTAGATGTACGGCAGGTAGGCGACGAGAGCCGGGGCCGGCAGCGCCTGGACGTAGATGTGGTCCAGGAGCTTCGTCTTGGCCATCTGCTCGTACAGCGGCTTGAGCGTGTCCTTGTCGAGCGTGGCGAGCGAGACGCTGACCGCGTCCTTGATCGGCAGCGTGAAGACCTTCGCGGCCTGCGTGGGGGCGGCGAACGCGAGCGAGATCATGTGCGCCGGCTCGGCCTCCACCGTCCCGGGCGCCTCCGCGAGCGCGAGCCCGCGGTGCCCGTTGGTCTCACCGGCCTCGAGCCCCGCGAACTGCCTGACGCGGTCGACCTTGATGTCGTGCAGCCCGTGCGTGCGGGCCAGCTCGGCCGCCTTGGCCGTCATCCGCGCAGCGTCCTCGGCGCGACCCTGGCGCGTGAAGATGCCGGCCGATGCGCGCGCGACCGCGAACTCCCCGTCGGGGCTCTTCGCCTCCTGGAAGAGCGCGCCCGCCTGCTCCATCCGCCTCAGCGCCGCGTCCGGCTGGGCGGCCCGCTCGTCGAGCAGGGCGAGGTCGTGGAGCACGGCGGCCCGCATCCGCGGCTCGGTCGCCGGCGTCGCCTTGAGCGCGAGCTCGAGGCTCATGCGCGCCCGCTCGGGCTCGCCCGACTCGACGAGGTCGGCGGCACGCTCCAGGTGGCCGGCGACCGCGTCGACCTTGCCGGCCCCGACGCCGGCGCTCACGAACGGCCCGAGCTGCTTGGCGAGCCTGCCGTCCTTGACGTCGGCCGGGACGGCCGCGAGCGGCAGGGCCGGCGTCGGCTTGCGTGTCTTGACGAGTGTGTTGACGGCGTTCTCCATCAGCGTGTCGAGCACGGCCGTCTGCATCGGCGGGTTCCAGGTCGGGAAGTGGATGCTGCCGAGCGGGAGCGTCGGGTTCACCGTCTTGAGGATCAGCGCTCGCAGCGACTCGTAGCCGTGGAGCGCGATCCCGAGCTCCTCGCGCTGATGCGCCTGCCGCGCCTCGGCAAGGTCGCGCTGCACACGGGCCTCGAAGTCGGTGTCCGGCGTCTCGACGTCGTACCCCGAGTGAGGTCGCAGGACGACTCTCAGATCCTGCAGGTGCGAGTACCGGTTCTCCAGGAGATATTCACGCATGCGTGGGCCTCCTCGGCGTGAGGAAGTGGGGTGATCCGGAGAGGGTGCGGCGGCTCTGGCCACCGCTACGGAGAGCACTACCTCATCCCGCTCGACCGGTCAACCCTGTTGGCGTGGCTCGGCGCACCCCTTGCGCGGCTGCGGCCCTTTGAAGATGCTCTTCGCGCGTGCGAGGCAATGGGCGGCAAGAGCACAGCGGCATCGATGAGTCGGACGTCGTCGCCCGAGTCCTGGCCGGGGCGCGCTCCGACGTGCTGGGAGTCCTCGAGGCGCTGTTCGCCGAGCGACGTCAGATCGGATACGGGCCGCTCTACGACCTGCTCGCCGACTATCCGTTCCGCGAGGGGAAGGGCCTCCGGCCGGCGATCTGCCTCGCCGCGTGCCGATCCGTCGGCGGCCGCACCGACCAGGCGCTGCACTCGGCCGCTGCGCTGGAGCTCTTCCACAACGCGTTCCTCGTGCACGACGACGTCGAGGACGGCTCGCAGTTCCGGCGCGGTCAGGTGACGCTGCTCGAGGCGCACGGCGTGCCCGTGGCGGTCAACGTCGGCGACGCGACCAACGTGCTCGCGCTCGACCTCCTGCTCCGGAACACGGAGACGATCGGCGTGCGCAAGGCGCTGCTGGTGTTCCGCGAGGTGGAGCGGATGGCCCGCGAGTCGGCCGAGGGTCAGGCCATCGAGCTCGGCTGGATCGCCGAGCACCGCCTCGACCTCGGCGACCGCGACTACGTGCGGATGGCGTACAAGAAGACGTGCTGGTACACGGTGATCGCACCGCTCCGCATCGGCGTCATCTGCGGAGGGCCGGCCGGCGCGCTGGCCCCGCTGCGGGAGGACCTGCAGCCGCTGATCGAGCTCGGGTTCCTGACCGGCATCGCCTTCCAGATCCACGACGACCTGCTCAACCTGGAGGCCGACGAGGCGCTCTACGGCAAGGAGATCAGCGGAGACCTCTGGGAGGGCAAGCGCACGGTGATGCTGCTGCACTTCCTCCGCACCGCTCCAAGCGCGGAGCGCGAGCGCGCCGCCGCGCTGCTCTCCACGCCCCGCCTCGCCAAGGATCCGGAGAGCGTCCGCTGGCTGGGACAGGCGATGGTCGAGGCGGGCTCGCTCGAGCACGGGCGGGCGCTCGCGCTCGACTACTGCGAGCAGGCGCTCGCCGTGTACGACCGGCTCGGTCAGTTCACCGGCGACGACGAGCACGGCCGCTTCCTGCGTGAGATGCTGCGATACGTCATCGACCGGGTGAAGTGAGCGTGCGAATACCGAACGATCCGGCCGGGAGCCCCGGCAACGCGCTGTCCGAGTTCGTGCGGCTGCAGACCGAGTTCCAGGCGCGCCTGGCCGAGGAGACGATCTCCTACCTGCGGAGGCTCCAGGGCGCCGCCGCGCCCGCCTCCCCCGGGACGGTGGTCATGCCGGACGGCGACGAGACCCTGAAGGCGGCGGCCACACCCGGCGGCTCGGCCACGCTCGAGCTCGAGGTGGAGAACCGCCAGCGGGTGCACTGCATGGTCACGCCCGCCCTCGGCCAGCTCGTCGCGCCGTCGGGCGTGACCTGGATGCCGTCCGTGGACGCGAGCCCGCCGTCGCTGCTCGTCGCGCCCGAGCAGGTCGTCGCCCTCTCGCTCGCCGTCGCCGTGCCGCCGGAGCTGCCGCCGGACACCTACCGCGGGATGCTCGTGCTCCAGGGCTTCCGTCAGGGCGGGATCCCCGTCGCCGTCGTGGTGGAGCCCGGCACGTGACCGCGCGCGTCAAGCTCGTCGACGACGCGGCCGAGTCCGGGCGCTCGACCGCGACGCTGCTCGCGTCGCTCGGCGGCCGGCTCGGCGCCCTGCACGTCATCACCGGCGCCACGGCGGTCGGCTCGCTCGCCGCGGGCTTCGCCGCCCTCGGGCGCGAGGTCTCGAAGACGACGGAGGGAGCACGCGTGCGGCAGGCGCTCGAGACCGGCCGTGCCGGCCCCAACGGCGAGGTGATCTGGGACGCGCTGCGGATCGGCGACTGGGCGTCGAGCCATCCGCCGGCGCCGGTCCTCGACCAGCTCCGCAACGACGTCGCGCTGCTGCTCGCCGAAGACGTCGACGAGACGATCGAGCTGCTCCCGATCCCGCCCGAGATGGCCGGCGCCGCGGGCACGCAGGACGTCCCGCGCGCCGAGTTCCTGGACTTCGCGGTGGGGTACTGGGCGTTCAGCGTCGAGGTCGTGCGGGCGTTCGATGCACTCACCGGGCCGACGCTCGGACCGCACTACGCCGTCGGCGAGGGACCCCCGGCCGAGCCCGGCGGACCGCTGCTGCGCTGATGGCGCTGGACGCGCCGCGCGCGCCGTCCGCGCTCGACCCGCTGGCCGGGCTCTACAAGGACTGGCTGCACCTGAACCTCTTCGATCCCGCGTCCGGGCTGATCGGGCTCGTCAACGTCGCCGCCCACGGTGCTCCCGGGGACCCGCGGGCCCGCGCGGTCGGCGCGGCGCTCGTGCACGTCCCGGGCCACGGCTGGGCGGGCAACCTCGAGGCGATGGCGCTCGACGACGCAGCGTTCGGCGAGCGCGGGATCGGGCTGCGCAGCGTCGCGATCGGGCTTGACGCGATGACCGTGCTCGCGTCGGCGCGCCTGCCGCAGGACGGCCTCGAGCTGACGGTCGCCGCGCGTGCGACCACCGAGCCGCTGACCGTTCCGCTGCGGCTGCCGCTCGGCGACGGCTGGATCTCCTGGTCGGCGGTCTCGCACCTGGCCGTCGAGGGCGACGCGACCGTCGCCGGCCGCAGGATCTCGCTCGACGGCTGCGACGCCTACCACGACCACAACTGGGGCCGCTGGCGCTGGGGCGACGACATCGGCTGGCGGTGGGGCTGCTTCCTGGCTCCGGGCGGCGACCCGTCGTTCGTCATCGGCCGCACGTACGACCGTCTCCATCGCGCCGGCGGCCGCCCGGTGCTGCTCGTCCACAGCGGCGGGAAGCGGCGGGTGTTCACCGGGTCGAGCGTGCGGATCGACACGGCCGGCACGCTCGACGTGCGACCCCGCCGCCTGCCGGGGGCGCTCGCCGCCCTCCACGTCGACCGCGCGCGGCCCGCGCTGCCCGCCGAGGTGCACGTCGACGTCGACGACGCACGCGGCCGCGTCCGCCTGCGCTTCCGGGCCGTGGCCGCTGCGCAGATGATCACGGCGGAGCCCGCCGAGCGCGGATACGGCTTCATCCACGAGCTCCCCGGCACCTTCGAGGCCTCCGGCAACGTCGGCGGGTCGGCCGTCGAGGCCGAGGGACTGGGCATCTACGAGCATGTCGATTGAGCCGCCCTGCCGCACGCTGGCGGAGTACGTCGGCGAGCTGATCGCGCGGCTCGGCGCCGCGGATCCGGCGGCGCTGGAGCGGATGCGGGCCGCGGTCGACGGGCGGCGCGCGCGGATCGTCCTCGGCGAGGAGGCCGTGGATCTGAGGTTCGCCGGCGACGACCTGATCGTCGAGCCGCCGGGCACCGGCGCGCCCGACGGCACGGGCGTGACGGACCGCGCCACCACGCTCGAGCTGATGGACGGCTACCTCGAGGTCACGGACGCGATCCTCGACGGCCGGCTCGACGTCACGGGCACGGTGGACGACGTCGAGCGGATGTTCGCCGCGGTCGAGATCCTGCTCGATGTCGCCGCCCGCGCGCCCGCGCTCCAGGACCTGGCCGCCGACTACCGCGCCGACCCCTGCCGCGAGCCGCGCCGGGCCCCTCCCCCGCCCCTGTCGGTCACGAGCCCCGAGTCCGAGCGCGCCCTGCTCGACCGCCTCGGCCTGCTGCCCGACCCGCCGGGTTGACGGACCCGGGGGTCGCTGCGACGATCGAGTCTCCGCGAGCTCCGAAGGGAGGCCTCCGTTGGGCGTCGACCTGAGCGATGTCAACGTCGATCTGGGTGGCAGCCTCGGGTCCGTCGGCCCGGTGACGGTGGCGGGCATCCCGAGCAACTTCACGATCAACATCCCGTCGCTGCCGAAGGTGACCCTCGGCATCGATCCCATCACGATCAACAAGGTCCAGCTGGGCATCGATCCGCTGACCATCAACCCGGTCGAGTTCAGGATGTCGATCGAGAAGATCCCCGACATCCGCGCCCATCTGCCGGCCGACTTCAGCGTCGGGCTGTCGATGCTCGGCATGCAGCTCATGTGCGTGCGCCTGTGCGGCGAGGCGCAGGTGATCACCGAGCCGTACGTGCCCAACCCGTGCGAGCGGTGCGGCGGCGATCGCGTCGACCGGTCCGCCGATGGCTAGGAAGCCGAAGCCGAAGGCGAAGGCAGCGGCGAGAGGCAAGGAGCCGATCCGCTTCACCGGGCGGCCGAACCGGCTCGACGCCGCGCTGCCGGTCGCCGTCACGGCCGGCGCCCCGCCCGAGCTCCAGGTCGACCTGGACGTGCCGGACGCCGAGGCAACGGTCGGCTATACCGCCCGGCCGGGCACCGGTGCCCTCGGCCTGCGGCTCGCCCTTCCCGACTCCACGCCCGCCGGCACCTACAGCGGCAGCGTGACGATCGGAGAGGCCAAGCACCCGGCGGTGGTGGAGATCCACGAGCGCCGCCGCGTCGTCGTGACGCCGGCGCGGATCGCTCTGCGGCTCGCGCTCCCCGCCCGTGAGGCGACGACCGAGCTCCACGTGCTGAACGCCGGCAACGCGCCGCTCGACGTCGCCGCCAAGCAGGCCTTCGGGCTGTTCGAGGATCACGGCCTCGACCGCAGCCTCGCCCGCGCGTGGACGGATACGAAGGCGCGCGGGGTCGACCGGTTCGGCGTGCTCGCGGACGAGCTCGCCTCGAGCCACGGCGGCCCTGTGCGCGTGCGCGTCGGCGAGGGCGCCGGCGTGCTGGAGCCCGGCGCGAGCAGGGGGATCAAGGTGAGCTTCGAGTTCCACGGGGAGCTCGTCGCAGGCCGCGGGTACTTCGGCTACTGGGATGTCGGAGGCACGGTCTGCACGGTCAGAGTCGAGGTCGTCCAATCCGTTCCCGAGGTGACGAGATGAGCGCGAAGAGGTCGACGTCGCAGCAGCTGCTCGCCGACGGGACGCAGCTGATGGTGGACATGCTCGATCGCGGCATGCGGCTGAGCGTGGAGGCCATGGACGCGGCGCGCGAGCGCACGCGCGGCGGCTTCGAGCTGCCGAGCCTGCCGACCGCGTCGTGCGGCTGCGACATCCCGCCGCCGTGCTGGTACCCGAAGGCGGCCGGCGACGTCACGAGCCACGTCTGCCCGGGCGGCACGGCGACGCTGAGGATCCGGATCACGAACTGCGGCCCGACCGCGCGGACGATCCAGGTCGAGGGCGGCAAGGAGATGAAGGTCGACCCGCCCACGCTCCAGCTCGGTCCGATGGAGCGCGGGGTCGTGACGGTGTCCCAGGACGGTCTCGGACGGCCAGGAGCATCTGGTCTGGGTCCACGGTTGCCACGACCACTTCATCCGCTGGACGATCGAGACCGCCAAGCGCGGGTCGGACTCCTGCCACGAGCTCGAGGTCGAGGACTGCCCGGACTACCTGCACCACTGGTACGACCACTTCTACTGCGCCCACCCCTGCCCTGGCGGGCGGCGGCTCCAACCGTCCCGTGGCTGACGACGTCCTGCGACGGGCGCTGGAGGCGAACCTCCAGTACTACACGGCGCTCGGGCGGTTGACGGTCGACTACCTCGAGGCGCTGGGATCGATCGCCCGGCAGGTCGAGGTGCCGGCAAAGCTGGGCAACCGCACGATCACCTTCCGCCAGTCCGAGCCCCCACCCGCCCCTCCCGCCCCGGCGCCGCCCGCGGTGATGGTGCTCGAGGCCGAGGGCGGCGGCACGGCGATCGGCGTGTTCCTGGTCGAGAACCTGCTGGACGAGAGAGTCTCGGCGCCCGTCTCGGCGTCAGCCTTCGCCGCCCCGGACGGCCGCGAGGTGGCCGTTCCGCTCGCCTTCGAACCGGAGGTCGTGATCCTGGAGCCGGGCGAGCAGATCCTCGTCCGCGTCACCGCGCAGCTCGCTGACGACCTCGAAGCGGACGTGAGCTACCGCGCCGAGCTGGCGGTGCCGGGCGTGATCGGGACCAAGGTGCCGATCGTGGCGCGGCGCCGGGCGGCATGACCTCGCGCGCCGCCGAGGGCGTCCTCGTCGGCGCGATGTGGTCGTACGCCCAGACGGTTCTCGCCCCGGCGCAGGCGCTCAAGCGCTCCGGCGTTCCCGTGGTGGCCCCGCCCGAGGGCGAGGATCCGGTCGACGTGCCCGCGCCCGGGCTCGGCCCCCGCTTCTCGACCGAGCACGACCGGCCCGTCCTGCTCGAGTCGGCGACCGAGCACGACGCGCTCGTCGAGGAGTTCGACCGCATGGGCGAGGTCTACGAGGCGTACGTGCGCCCGTTCTCGACGCCGATCTTCGACGAGGCGGTCGCCGTGCTCGAGACCTGGCTGTCGCCCGACGCGCGGCTGCTCGACGCGGGCTGCGGCTCCGGTCGCGAGCTGCGCCGCATGGCGCGGCTCGTGCCTGACGGCGAGGTCGTGGGCATCGACCTCGCGGCGGGCATGGTGACCGCGGCGCACCGCTCGGCACGCGCGCACGGCCTCGACCACTGCGCGTTCTTCCAGGCCGACGTCGGCGATCTGCCCGCCGAGTTCACGGGCGCCTTCGACCTCGTCTACAGCTCACTCGCCCACCATCACTACCCCGACCCGGCGGCGGCGACGAGCGAGGTGCTGCGCTGCCTGCGACCCGGCGGGCTCTACTGCGTCGTCGATCCCGGTCCTGCCTGGTTCACCACGCTCAGCGCGCCGCTGGCCAAGCAGAGCGATCCGGGCTGGATCGGGTTCCACACCCCGTCGGAGTTCCGCCGGCTCTTCGAGGCCGCCGGATTCGCGCGCACCGGCTGGCGCGAGCTGCTGCCGGGCTTCGGGCTCGCCGTCGGCCAGAAGCCGGCAGGCGCTCAGAGCTGACCGCCGCGCCGGTCAGACGTGCCCCTCGCCCAGCGCCTTGGCGACGAGGTGGGCGCGCGAGCGCGCTCCGAGGCGCCCCATCGCGGTGCGCACGTGTGTGCGGACCGTCTCGTGGGCGATCACCAGCTCGTCGGCGATCTCCTGACCGGTCATCCCGTGGGCCACCAGCCCGACGATCTCGCGCTGGCGCGGCGACAGGCGGCCGTCCCCCGGCGGCGGCGCGGCCCTGAACCGCGAGCCCCAGCGCGACGTGCTGAGCGCGACGAAGAGCACCAGCCGGCGGCCGGTGGCCACCTCCGTGCTCGCCCCCCACTGCACGGCGACGGTCCCTCCGTCCGCGCACAGCAGGACCGCCTCGCCGGTGAAGCGCTCCTCCTCCAGCGCCGCCTCCCACTCGGTCTCCGTGAACAGCGGACCGCCGTCCACGAACTCGAAGATCCGGTGGCCGAGCAGGTCCTTGCGCTTGCGCCCGATCAGGGCGAGCAGGCTGCCGTTGACGTCGACGACGACGCGGCGGTCGTCGAGCAGGACCATGGCGTTCTTCGACTGCCGGAAGGCAGCGGCGAACAGGCCTGACCAGCCGTCATCGGGCTGCATCGGCGGTCTCGGCGGCTTCGCCGTCGAGCTCGGTCCTCCAGCCGCGCAGTAGTCGGTGGACCGCCTCTGCCCCCACCAGCGGCTCGGCCACCTCCAGGCGGGCGGGATGCAGGATGAACGGCTGCGTCTGCGGGCCGCCCATGCCGCCGTGGAAGGAGATCAGCTCCTCGAACGCACAGCCCTCCTCGGTCACCGGGTCGAAGAAGCTGTTGACCATGAGGTCGGCGACATGGGGGAAGCCGTCCGTGCGCCGCAGGTGTCGCGCCGCGTTGGGCGGGAAGCCGGCGAGCGGGTCCTCGCCTTCGACCTTGCCGTCGGCGAGCCGGCGCGAGCCGCCGGCGCCGAGGACGACCGCGCCATCCTCCGCCGAGCGCACGAGCACGAAGCCCACGTGCGGGTGCTCGCAGAGCGCCGGGATCAGGTCCGGGTGCCGCTCGCGGATCTCCTCGAGCGTGAGCCGGTGCGGGGTCTCCATGAGGTACACGAGGCCGAGGTTGCCGGAGCCGAGGACGATCACTTCGCGGCCCGACAGCTCAGGATGCTCCTCGCCGCCGCGGCCGGTCGCCTCGTCCAGCGCGCGGCCGACACCGCCGGCGTTCTCGTCGCCGCCTTCGACGGCTTCCACGCGGCCCTGGGAGAGCGAGCGTTGCACGAGGTCGTCGAGGCCGTAGCCGTTGCGCTGGCGGAAAGTGGCGCCCTGCGTCTGCCCGTGATCGGACAGCACGACGATCTCGTACGGGCGCGGCGCGTAGCGGCGCGCCCGCTCGATCATCCCGAAACGCTGGTCGAGCTTGCGCAGCGCCTCGACCGTGTCGGGCCGCTCGAGCCCGGAGTGGTGCGCGACCTCGTCGTAGCTCGAGAACGTGGCGTAGACCGCCGGCACGCCGCGGAACATGTCCTGCAGCACCGAGTACACGATCAGGTCGCGGACGAAGACGCACATCCCCGCGCGGATGAGCGGGTAGCTGCCGCCGCGGTGGCCGCGCGGGTGGACGTCGCGCCGGCGCTGCTGCGCGGCGGCGACGAGCTCGAGGTACAGCTCCCAGAAGAAGAGCGCCAGCGTCCGCGTGACGTTCTGGCCGTTGGCCAGGAACGCGCGGTAGGCGGGGTTCGCTTTCTTGTCGGCAGACAGCCGGCTGACGGTGAGGATGGCCTCGTCCGCGCCACCCGAGAGCAGGTTGCCGCGGCTCGTCCCGCCATCGGCCAGCAGCCCGGGGCCGCTCGAGCGATCGCGCTCGATCGCGGCGCAGTCGTCCGGGTTCGAGCACGTCATCATCGTCCCGGTCGCCTTGTCGACCCAGCGGAAGGCCGGGATGTCGTCGTTGTCGCCGAGCAGGATCCCGGCCTGGCTCGCGCCCGTCTGGGAGGACAGGTCGGTCTCCCACTCGATCAGCCGGTGGGTGTCCTCGGCGAGCCAGCGCGCCATGTTCGGCGTCGTGCCGTCGCGGATCGCGCGCCGGAGGATCGGCAGGCCGAGCCCGTCGATCTCGAGGAAGAGGATTCCGGGGGCGTCGGTGGCGATCGGCTTGCCGGTGCGCCGCGCCACGCGGCGGGCGACGCGCAGCGTGTAGCCGTCGTCGTCGTCGATACCCATCAGCACCCCGATCGCCATGCTGAACGCCGCGGCGAGGATGGCGACCGCGAGCGCGGCCCAGAAGTCGTCGATGTGGAGGTCGTCGGGCGCGAGGTCGGCGACCCAGAGCAGCATCGCGGCGTCGAGCGCGAGCACGAGCAGGAACCCGATCCCGATCGTGAACGGGATGCGCAACGCGGCGATCACCGGGGGAAGGATCGCGTTGAGCACCCCCACGATCGCAGCCGCGAAGACCGCGCCGGCGAAGCCGCGCACGTCGGCGCCGGGCACGATGCCGGCGGCCGCCAGCAGGCCGACCGCGGACGCCAGCCATGCGAAGACGAGTCGCACGGGCCGTAGCCGCAGGCGCTCGGGCTGCCACTCCATCAGCAGACTGTCCTTGCAGCGCGCCGGGACCGCAACCCGGCATGCCTGCGTTCCCGCAGGGGTGTGCGCATCACTCCGAGGCGGTCTCGGCGAGGTAGATCAGCGCCGCCTTCACGCGGCGGCTCACGTCCTGCGCCTCGGTGAGATCGAGCTTGAGGAAGATCGCGTTGATGTGCTTCTCGACGGCGCGCTTGGTGAGCACCAGCTCGTCGGCGATCGCCTGGTTGCTGTGGCCGCGGGCGACGAAGGCCAGGATCTCGAGCTCGCGCGGGGTCAGCTCGCCGAGCGGCGAGCTCTCGACCCGGCGACGGGCGCTGATCAGCGTCTCGACCACCTTGGCGTCCATCATCGAGCCGCCCTCCGCCACGGTCTCGATCGCCGTGACGAGCTGGCCGCCGTGCTGGACGCGCTCCTTGAGCAGATAGGCGCGCCCGTCCGAGCCGCCCTCGAGCAGCGCCAGGCCGTAGCTCGGCTCCGAGTACTGGCTGAGCACCACCACGCCGACCTTCGGGTGCGTCCGCCGCAGCTCGGCCGCGACCTGGAGCCCCTCGTCGCTCTCCGACGGCGGCATGCGGATGTCCGTCACCACCACGTCGGGCTGGTGCGCCTCGATCGCGTCGGTCAGCGATCGGCGATCGCGGCACGAGCCGACGAGCTCGATGCCCTCGGCCGCGGTCAGCACGTGCTCGAGCGCCTCGCGGACGAGGTAGCTGTCATCCGCCAGCACGACCCGGATCGCCATGGCCGGAAACTATCGAGCCGCGTCAATCCTCGTGCGGGCACGGTGTCCATCGGGGGGAGCGTGCCCTTGCCGCCCCGCGGCGACCCGGGGAGGGTGTCATCGTGGCCAACACGTCCGTGACCGTGCTGACGGTCGACGACCAGGCGGTCTTCCGGCGCGCCGTACGCGACCTGATCGCGGCCACGCCCGGCTTCGAGGAGGTCGGGCAGGCGGCGTCGGGAGCCGAGGCGCTCGAGCTGGCCGACGCCCTCCGACCCGACCTCGTGCTGCTCGACGTGCGGATGGACGACATGGACGGGATCGAGACGGCACAGCGGCTCCAGGCGTCTGGCTGCGAGGCCGTCCTGGTGCTGGTCTCGCTCAACGACGTCCCGGAGGCCGCGTCCGCCGTAGCCGGCGGCGTCGCCGCCCACGTCCGCAAGCAGGAGCTCTCGACGCGCACACTGCGCGAGCTCTGGGCGGCGCACGGCACGCGCTAGGGCGTCGGGGCCTGCCCGCGCACGACGGTGCCGACGCCCAGGCTGGACGCGATGTCGACCTCGCCGCCGATCGCGGCCAGGCGATCGCGCATGTTGGTGATGCCCGCACCCGCGTCGATGACGTCCGCGCCGCGCCCGTCGTCGCGCACGCTGAAGCGCAGCCGGTCGCGCGCGCTGCCGTCCAGGGTCACGACGATCCGGCGCGCCCCCGTCGCGTGCTTGTGCGCGTTCTGCAGCGCCTCGAGGATGCAGAAGTAGATCGCGCCCTCCACCTCGGTCGAGAAGCGCCCGATGTCGTGCGCCACGAAGTCGACCCGGATCTGCGAGCGCATCGCGACGTCGTGCAGCGCGTCGTCGAGCCCGCGGTCGGCGAGCACCGGCGGGTAGACGCCGTGCGCGAGCGCACGCAGCTCGTCGAGCGCCTCGTCCACCTCGTGCTCGAGCTCGCGCAGGCGCTCGATGCCGCGCTCGGGATCCCGCCGGACGATCTCCTCCGCCAGCTCGAGCTCGATCCGCAGCGCGACGAGCCGCTGCTGTGCGCCGTCGTGCAGGTCGCGCTCGATCCGGCGCCGCTCGTGCTCGGCTCCGGCCGCGATGCGGGCGCGCGAGAGCTGGAGCTCGCGCATCGAGGCCTCGGCCTCGGCGGCCAGCCGCTGGTTCTCGAGCACCACGGCGGCCATCGAGGCGCCCGCCTCGAGCAGCTCGGGGCGCTCGAGCAGCCCTTCGTCGTGGATGATCGCGGCCACCACCTTGCCGTGACGGTGGACCTCGCTGACCGCGCGTCCGGTCTCCGGGCCGGGCAGCTGAGCCGGGCGGCCCCACGGGTCCATCCAGCGGTCGGGGGCGCCGCCGAGGAAGAGGATCTTGATCGTCGGATCGCCGAACGCCTCGGCGAACGCGCGCCGCAGGGTGAGGGCGTCGGGCAGCGCGCGCAGGCACTCGGCGAGCCGCCGGAGGGCCGTCTCGGCGAACAGCCGCCAGCGCAGCAGCCCCACCAGGAAGGCGAGCGCGACGGCCGGCATGGCCAGCGCGAGCAGCCAGGCCGCGAACTGGATCGGCCACGAGTCCGGCTCGAGCTCGCGGCCCACGATCGCGATCCCCAGCGCGGCGGCGCGCGCCACCGCGACGGCCACCACGGGGGCCAGCATGCGTCGCGTCAACGGCGTGCTGCGGCGCATCCGCCCGTACATGCGCAGCACCACCGCGGTCATCACGCCGAACACGAGGACGGCGCCGAGCGGGCGCATGACCGACTGCACGAAAGCCGGCTCGCTGTCGAGGGCGAACAGCGCGTTGGGCGGGCAGTCGTCGATGCAGCTCGTGTACGGGCTGGGGACCGGGAACGTCTCGGCGATGAAGAGCTGGGGCAGGAAGAAGAGCGCGAACACCGCCGTCATCGCGCCCACCAGCCGTCGGTCGGCGGCCTCGGGAAGCCGGCCCGTCGGGAAGCACAGCACGAGGTAGACGAGGAACACCTCGACCAGCCAGCCCGCCGTGCGGCCCAGGGTGTAGACGCCCGGGTCCGTGGACTCGGACAGCGTGGCCAGGAACCAGAGGCCCCCGGCCGCCACCAGCAGCAGCCCGAACCGCTGGCTCGGCCGGCGCGACCAGGCGTAGAGCCCGATCGCGATCGGCGCGCCGACGATCAGCCCGCGGGCGAGCGCGGCCAAGCCTGGCTGGCCGGCCGCGCCGGCGTAGCCGAACGCGGCCGCGGCCGCAGTCGCGGCGGCGCCCGCCAGGGCCAGTGCGAGCAGCGCGCCGTGGCGCAGCTCGCGGCCCGCCGCGACCGGGACGGCGGTGTCCATGCCGCTGACACTAGCCGTCCTACGGTCAGATGGCGAACAATTTGGCTCAGGCGAGCGCCTTTGCCTTCAGCGCCTCGAACTCCGCCTGGTCGATCGCGCCGCTGTCGAGCAGCTCCTTGGCCTTCGCGATCTGGTCGGTCGGCCCGCTGCTGCCGGCGGCATCGCGCACGTACTGGTCGAAAGAGGCCTGGCTCGCGCGGATCTCCTCGGCGCGGCGCTCGGCCATCTTCCCGCCCTGCGTGATCAGGTAGACGAACACGCCCAGATACGGCAGCACGATCACGAACAGCGCCCAGGCCGCCTTGCCCCAGCCGCTGATGTCGTGCCGGCGGAAGAGATCGATCAGCACGGTGATCAGGATCCAGATCCAGATCACCCAGAAGAAGAAGACGAGCATCGTCCAGAAGACATCCAGGAACGGATAATCGGCGGCAAACAACATCGGGAAGGCCTCCATCGGTTGCGGTGCGACGAGGCTCCATCAGCGACGGCGCGCTGCCAAGGGTGCCCGCATCCGAACCGCGGTGGTGTGCGCTCATCCGCCGTTGCGACGCGCCCGCAGGACCTCCCACCGGGAGCGCGCCTCGGCGGTCAGCTCGTTCCACTGGCGCCGGACCTCGTCGTCGGCCGGGCGCTCCCCGCGGCGGATGCGCCCGAGCTCGTCCTGCACCTCGCGGCCGGCTGCCGACGCGGCGACGATGATGACCATGACGCAGAACAGCGTCGAGATCAGCGCGAACACGGCGCCGATCACGCCGTAGCGGGTCGCGTAGGTGCTGAACATCTTCGGCACGTAGACGTTGGCGCCGACCGAGTACAGCGCCGACGCGACCGCCGCGATCACGGCGAAGGGCACGAGCTCGCGGAGCGCGATCCGCTTGGCGCTGAGGATCCAGCCGCTCCAGGCCATGAAGACCGCCGACAGCGGCAGGACGATCAGCGTCGCCGTCAGCTCGAGCGTGCTGCGGCCCAGGACGCCGCGGATCAAGCCGCTGAGGGCCACGAACGCCGTGAGCCCGCCGATCCACACGAGCCCGTTGAGCGTGTTGCGCACGCTCAACGGCTTGAGCTCCCAGGCCTGCTCGAACATCCGCTGCACGGCGCGGGTGAAGCTCAGCACCGCGATCATGAGGAAGAAGATGCCGGCGAGGCCGAGGCTCGTGCTGTCGCCCGAGGCCGGCGCGAACATCGCCTCGACCGCGTCGGCTCCGCCGCCGGTCAGCTCGTACCGGTCGACGATGCGGTCCGCGGTGCCCTTGCCGCCGAGCGCCGAGACGATCAGGCCTGCCGACGATCGCCAGCGGGATGACGGCCGTGAGCGCGCTCGAGGCGAGCGCGATCGCGCGATCGAAGCCGGCCACCTTCTGGAAGCGGTTGACGACGCGCAGGAGGAACTCCGGCCGCAGCCAGAACGTGAGCGTCCGAACGACGCGAACACGGTCGACCTCAATGGACAAGGGACTTCAGGAGTATCAGTGCGGCCCCGATCAGCGCAACGGCGGCCGCCTGCGCGAGCGCGACGGGCAGGCCCGCGCCGGACAGGCGCGCGCCCGCGAAGCCGTACACGCCGATCAGGCCGACGCCGGTCCACTTGGCGAGCGTGAAGGCGGTCTCGTCCTCGAGCGCGCCGAGTATGGCGAGCAGGAAGAACACGGCCGGGAAGGCGATGCCGAAGGCGACGGCGGCGATGTCGACACCCAGCTCCCGCAGCTCGGAGCGGTCGACCTTGCGGCGCCGGGTCGTCTCGAAGCCGACGAGCTCGCTGTAGAGCTCGGCCAGGCCGACCGCGACGGCCGTGCCCAGCAGCGAGGCGACCACCGCGCCCGCCGGCGGCGGGTGCGCCTCGAGCGCGACGACGAGCGCGAGCCCGATGATCGAGCCGTAGACGACCCGCGACACCTGGCGCGAGCCCAGGTGCGCGGCGACGAAGCGCCGGAGGGAGCCGCGCGGGGCCGCTCCTGCGCTCACTCTCTCCTCGTGAGGCTCACGCTCCGAGGATCTTCGCCTTCTGCGCGGCGAACTCCTCCTCCGTGAGGATCCCCTGGTCCTTGAGCTCCGCCAGCTGCTTCAGCTGCGCGATCGGGTCGGCCGCCGGCGCGGCGGGGGCAGCCGGGGCCGGCGCCGGCGCGGGCTCGGCGTACTGCTGCTCCTGTTCCTGAGCGCCCCAGCGCGAGGCCTGGCGGCGCGACACGCGGTTGCTGACGGCCGTCGCGGTGCCGGCGACGACGGCGGTGCGGGCCATCCCGCGAAGCAGTCCGGGCATAGGTGTCTCCTTCTCGTCAGTTGGTCGCTTCGATGGCGTCGAGCGACGCGAGGATGGCCTGGACCGGGATGCGCCCGCTGGCGACGAGCTGGCCGCCGGAGCGCCGCAGCGCGGTGGCGATCGGCGCCGCCCAGCGGTTCTCCCACACGATCACGGCGGCGGAGGTGCCGGGCTCGAGGACGCCGGCGGCCTCTTCGAGGTCATCCTCGCCGAGCAGGCCGGACGAGGCGCCGTCGAAGTCGGCGAAGCCGCCCGCGTCGGCGCCGTTCAGGGCGCCCAGCTCGAGCGTCGCGACCGTGCCGTCGGTGTCCTTGGCGAGCAGGGCGATGTCCAGGATCCGGATGATGCCCCGGTCGACGGCGTCCAGGATCAGCGGCGCGGCCTCGCCCGCCGGCTGCTGCTTGGGCCACTCGAGCACGACGTAGTCGATCGGCCCCATTTCCTCGAGCTGCTCGCGGTCCACAGCTGCTCCTTTCACGGTGTGAGCGGAGCCACCAGCGTCGCGGCTCGCGCGCGCCCGCGCCACCCGGTGCGCATGCCGACACGCGGGGGTGCAGGCCACCCCCGCAAACGCCCGCGCGCCCCATTGCCAAGCCGGGTCGCGTGCCTGGACGATGGCCACATGGCCCGACCACCGCAAGGCCCCGGCGAGCGGCACACTCGTGCGCCGCTCGCCGCGGTGGTCAGGCTCCGCGCTCTCGGCTCGTGAGCGCCCGCCCTGGCAGCCCGCGCGTGAACCACAGCGACAGCAGCGCGAAGATCGCGACCGCGCCGATCGACATCTTGAGCCCGAACAGCTGCGCGTCGCCGTAATCGTCGGCGATCGCCTGCGCGACTTCGGCCGGAGCCCCGGCGTCCACGACCGCCTGCTCGACGTCGGCCACCGGCACGACCGGGATCCCTGACGAGGCGACCTCGGCGATGCGCTCGCGGGCGGCCTGCGGCACCGCCGGGTTCTCCTCGATGCGGTCCAGCACCCCGCTGGTCAGCGAGAGGATCAGGACCGAGCCGATCAGCGCCGTGCCGAGCGAGGCGCCGAGGTTCTGGGCGGTCCCCTGGAGCCCGCCGGCCTCGTTCGTCTGCGACGGGTCGACCGCCGACATGATCACGTTGCCGAGCTGAGAGAGCAGCAGTCCGGCGCCGATCCCGAAGAGGATGAGCGCGAGCGCGAACTCGGCCTCGTCGAGCTCGACGTCGATCGTCCCCAGCAGCACGACCGAGGAGAGGACGAGCGCCACGAGGCCCGCCTGCGCGACGCGCTTGGGCGCGAGGCCCGCGGCCAGCCTCGGGCCCGCCATGGCGGCGAGGAACAGCGCCACCGACATCGGGAACAGCCGCTTGCCGGTCTCGAAGGCGTCGAGGCCGAGCACGACCTGGAGGTAGACGGGCAGGACGAAGAACGTTCCGAGCAGGATCAGCTGCTGCATCATCAGCGTCAGCAGGCCCGCCCGCATCGGCTTGATGCGCAGCAGCTTCCGGTCGAGCAGCGTGTCGCGGCCCGCACGCTCGCGCCGCTCCTCCCAGAGCACGAAGGCGGCGAGGAAGCCGAGGCCCGCGAGGATGAAGAAGGGAACCGCGGAGAAGCCGAACGGCGTTATCTCCGTGTCGCCGATGGTGAACGCGCCGAGCGGCCGGATCCACCCCCACGAGCTGCTCTTGAGGATGCCGTAGACGGCGAGGGCCAGCCCGAGCGACGAGAGCGCGACGCCCGTGTAGTCGAGCGTGGGCCGCCGCTCGGACGCAGGCGCGTGCGGCATCCGGCGCCGCACGAGCAGGATCGCGATGACGACCACCGTCTCCCCCGCGAACACGTAGCGCCAGCTGAGCTCGGTCGTCATCCAGCCGCCGATCAGCGGCCCGGCGGCGATCGCCGCGCCGGCGACGCCGCCGATGATCCCGAAGGCGGTCGCCCGCTGCGCGCCGCTGTACGTCACCGCGATCAGGGAGACGATGGCCGGGATGACGAGCGCGGCGCCGATGCCCTCGATCAGGGACCAGCCGATCAGCAGCACGGTCAGGTTCGGGCTCAGGGCCGTGGTCAGGGAGCCGAGCCCGTAGATCGCGAGGCCGATGGCGAACGTCTTGTCGCGCCCGAGGATGTCGCCGAGCTTGGCGCCGGCGAGCATCAGCGCCGCCATCACGAGCGTGTACGCCGTGATGGCGAGCTGCACCCCCTGGATGGTCGTGTCGAGGTCGGCGACGATCTGCGAGATCGACACGTTCATGACGCTGCTGTCGAGCACCATCACGAACTGGGCAGCCGCCAGCACGATGATCGGGAGTCCCACCGTCCCATCCTTCGCGGTCGCGCACGCGCGGGCAATGGCGCGCGCCGGTGTCGGTTACGGATGCTGGCACCCGCTCCCGGACACTGGCGCGCCGGGTGGCGCGCCACGCCGTGTCCGGCGATGCTCGCCCGCGTGACGGCAACCGCGGCCGGAGAACGGCGCGTCGTTCGGCACCGCTACGGACTCCTGCTCATCACGCTCTTCCTCTCGCTGGGCGTGCAGGGGGTCGCTCCGCACGGCGCGTTCCAGCAGATCATCGTGACCGCCTTGGCGGGCGCCGGCATTGCGTTGGCGGTGCGCGCCGCCGGCCTCCGGCCGTGGGTGGTCAGGCTCGCCGTCGCGTTCGCACTGCTGGCGCTGGCGCTCAGCGCCGTGCGCGCGACGTTCGGCGGCTTCGGCGAGGGCGCCGGGCTCGTGATGAACGCCGCGCTCGTTGCGCTCGGCCCGCCCGCCGTCGCCCTGGGCATCGTCCGCGACCTCCGCGAGACCGGCCAGGTGCAACTGACCGCCGTGATGGGCGTGCTCTCCCTCTACCTGCTGCTCGGCATGTTCTTCGCGTTCACCTACGCCGCGATCGACGAGATCGCTCCCCCGTTCTTCGCCAGCGGCAGGGACGCCACGACGTCGGACTGCCTGTACTTCAGCTTCACGACGCTGACGACGGTGGGATACGGCGACTTCGTCGCCCGCACGGACCTCGGTCACACCCTCGCCGTGATCGAAGCGCTGATCGGCCAGATCTACCTCGTCACGGTGGTCTCGCTGATCGTCAGCAACCTCCGCCCGACCCCCCGCACCCGAACATGAGACCGCTACACTCGGCGCCGCCCTCGCCGGAGTAGCTCAGTCGGTTAGAGCAGCGGAATCATAATCCGCGTGTCGGGGGTTCGAGTCCCTCCTCCGGCATGAGAAGTGCCTGCAAAGCGGCATGTTTTCTCGCTCAAGGACACGCGGAATACATTCCGCGTGTCCCGCGCTCCAGAGACCTGGATTTGGCGGAACTACGGGGTGTCGCCGCAGGCCGCACTGACATTTGTGTCCCCCGGTGTGTCCCCCCGAGTGCCGTCGCGACCAGGCGCTGACCGCCGGAACCACAACCCGGCAAATCCGGTTGTGCAGAGTCCGGATTCCTGATCGGTGCGATGTTCACAGCCTGCGACCGACCGATCGTGCGGCGCGCCAAACGGCACGCCGGCGACGAGCGGAGTCAGCGCGCGCAGCACTCGGCGGGTGAGCACGTCCCCTCCCCCGTGAGCGGCGCCGACCCCCGGGCGCGGCGCCGGATCGGCCGCGTGATGGCGTAGCCGAACGCGGTGACGATCAGACCAGCCGCGATGTCGAAGACGTAGTGGTTGCCGGTCACAACCACGGCCAGAGAGACGAGCGGCCCCCACAAGAGCGCCAGCGCCTTGGCCCCTGGTGCGCGCAGGGCCGCGGCGGCGGCGATCCCGATCGCGAAGGCGAAGCCGACGTGCAGGCTGGGCACCGCGGCGAGCGGGTTGAAGAAGAAGGTGGAGCGGCCGGTGAGCGCAAATCCTGCCTGCTCGCTGACCGCGTCGACGATCCCTGCGTGAGCGAGCCGAGGCGGTGCGACCGGAAAGAGCGCGTAGATCGGGATCGCGATCAGCCAGGTGCCGAGGACGGTGTTGCGAAGCGGCCTGTAGACGCCGGGCGCTCGCCGGTACAGCCAGACCAGCGAGCCCGGGAGCACGACGAGCTGCGCGGCCATGTAGACATAGCTGAAGAACGGGCTCCAGAGGCCGGTGTCGAGACGGTGCTGAACCGAGGCTTCGACCGCGAGGCCGAGCTCGCGCTCGAACCGCATGATCGATTCGGCGTGCCAGTGGGCCTGGGAGAGATCGCCTGTGAAGAGCCAGCGGGCCGCGTTGTAGACCACATACGCCCCGGCGAACAACGAGAGCTCGCGGCGATAGAACCCACGGTCGCCGAAGCGCCAGCGGCGACGAGCCGCGAGTCCACTGCCAGATACCTCCACCGATGGCGGGCGCACGGCAAGCCGATCTCAACCGACTGGGCCCGCAGCGACGTGGCCGTGCAGCTCGGCGGGGCCGAGTGGCTCGGAGTTGAGCCACTCGGTCGCGCCGGCGAACGAGGGCAGATGCACACGTTCGAACAGGGTCATGGCTAGCGCAGCGACCGCAGCCCATCGCGGAGCTCGGAGGCATACAGCTCAGGGACTTCCCAGGCGGCGAAGTGCCCGCCGCGATCGAGCTCGTTGTAGTGGATGAGGTTGGGGTACGCCTGCTCGGTCCAGCTCCGCGGGGAGTAGACGACGTCGTCGGGGAAGACGCTCACGGCCACCGGAATCGAGACGTTCCTGACGGTGGCCCAGCTCTCCTTGAACTCCCAGTAGATGCGCCCCGCGGAGACGCCCGTGTTCGTCAGCCAGAACAGGGTGGTGTTGTCGAGGATGTCGTCACGCGTCAGGCCTCCTTCGCGTCCGTCGAGGAAGGCGGGGGCGATCAGTGTCCTGTAGCTGATCGGGTCGTGGTCGATCAGCCAGGCCGCGAGGGCGACGGGTGAGTCAGCCAGTCCGACCAGCGTCTGCGGGTGCCACGCCATCTCGGCCTGGCCCGCGTACCCGTAGGCGCTCGCCAGCGTCTCAACCGCGCGTCGCTCGTCCGCTGAGAGGTCGGACGGCAGCCCGACGCCGGTCTGGATCGCCTTTTCGATGCCGGGCGGAAACACGGCGGGGAAGGTGGCGTGGATCCCGAGCAGCTCCGGCGATGCCGGCGCAGAGGGCGAAGAGGCAGCGCGGCCCATCACATCGACGACGATCCCGCCCCAGTCGCCGCCCGACGCCACGAAGCGCTCGTAGCCGAGGCGCTTCATCAGCTCCACCCAGGCGCGCCCGATGCGTTCGGGGCCCCAGCCGGTCTCGGTCGGCTTGCCCGAGAACCCGTAGCCCGGCATGTTCGGGATCACCACGTCGAAGGCGTCCGACGCGCTGGCGCCATGCGCCGTCGGGTCGGTGAGCAGATCGACGATCTTCATCTGCTCGATCACCGAGCCGGGCCAGCCGTGGCAGACGAGCAGCGGCAGCGCGTCCTCGTGCTTGGAGCGAACGTGGACGAAGTGGATGTCGAGCCCGTCGATCTCGGTGATGAACTGCGGGTAGGCGTTCAGCCTCGCCTCGCACTTGCGCCAGTCGTACTCGGTCTCCCAGTAGCGAGCGAGCGCCTGCAACATCGCAAGCTGCACGCCCTGCGACGGATCCTCGACGGTCTCCTTCTCGGGCCAGCGCGTGGCCGCGATGCGCGCACGCAGGTCCTCGAGGTCGGCCTCGGGGATCTCGATCCTGAACGGCCGGACGGCGGTGTTGTCCGCCGGGCTTTCGACCATGACAGCCATGTGGGCCCTCCTTGGTGGGGACGGTGGTTGATGACTCACGGACCCTGACCTTCTCGTCTGCACGTCGCGCCCGTCGAGAACCCTTGGTTTGGTCACGGGGTTGCGCACTGGGCCGCTGGCTGCACGTCCTGGTCGCGGGGAACACGCTGCCTGGCAGCACGGGCCGCGCGCTCGCTGGCGCAGGGCTAACGCCCAACATCTCGAGGCCGTCGGTCTCGATCGCGGAGGGATGCGCCGTGCCCGAGCTTCCGGTCAGCACGCCGGGTGTCGCGGAGAGTGGCGATTAGTAGCGACGGCGACCTAGAGCTAGACCTGGCCGAGCAGCGTCGCGGTGTCGGTCAAGTTGGCGGCACGGTGTCCTTGAGAGCGTTGAAGTCTGCTCAAACGAGCACGTCGGTGGCGAGGCAGACGACGAGCACAACGAGTGCCACGCCGATCAGCAGCCCGGCGAGCACCCGCGACGGCCGGTCGGCGCTGGACCGCGTCGGTGGCCCGGTCTCATCCGGTTCATCCTGGCGCAGGACGTCTCGCGCGATGGGGACGTCGGACGCGGCGACGAGCACGTGACGCGGACCGCCGGCAAGGAACTCCGGCACATCAAAACCCGGCGCGCGGCGGACGACCGAGCCCACGCCCGCATCGTGTAGCAGGCCTTGGAGGAACTCGGCCTCCGCCTGGTCGTGGGCGTAGGCGACCTTGACCAGGTCGCTGTCGCTGGTGCTCCGGGTGGGTGCGGTCATGGGCGCAGGCCTCCAGTGGTCTTGAGTGTGCGAGTGCCGTACACGGTCGCGCTGTAGGCGAGTCGTCGCACCAGTGTGAGCACCGGTCTTCTGCCCTGGGTGGTGCACGGGTCCCGGGTTCCTGCTCTCCCATCACGATGCGCGCTGTCCGCCAGGCGTTCTCGGGATAGCTGGTGGACGCTCGGGACGCTCGGGCCGGTCGACGTCACGCCCGCATGCCATTGAAATCGACAATGTGCGGTTCGTGTCGTCTAGGGTCGTTAGCAATGGACGGCCGTTCTCGCGAACTGGCCGGGCCGCCGGGCCTGCGGGGCCGGGCGAGCGAGTGCATCCTGCTGGACGAGTTAATCGCGGCGATCCGTCGCGGCGACAGCCGGTCGCTGGTGCTGCGCGGCGAGGCTGGGATCGGCAAGACGGCGTTGCTCGACTACCTGATCGCCTCGGCGTCGGATCTGACGGTCGTCCAGGCGGTGGGGGTGCAGTCGGACATGGAGCTGGCCTTCGCCAGTCTGCATCAGCTGTGCGCGCCGCTGCTCGACCGGCTCCCCGAACTCCCGGACCCGCAGCGGCGGGCCGTGGAGATCGTGTTCGGACTGAGCGGCGGCGCCGCTCCCGATCGGTTCTTCGTCGGGTTGGCCGTGCTGGGCCTGTTCGCGGCCGCGGCCGAACAGCGTCCGTTGCTGTGCGTCGTCGATGACGCGCAGTGGCTGGATCATGCCTCGGCGTTGACGCTGGCGTTTGTCACCCGCCGTCTGCAGGCGGAACCGGTCGGGATCGTATTCGCCGCACGTGAACCGGGAGAGGAGCTTCAACACCTCTCCGAGCTGGAGGTGTGCGGCGTGCACAACGGCGACGCCCGCGCGTTGCTGAGTTCGGCCGTCCGGTTCAGATTGGATGAGCGAATCCGGGACCGGATCATCGCTGAGACACGCGGGAATCCGCTGGCGCTGCTCGAGCTCCCGCGAGGCTTGACGGCAAGGCAGCTGGCGGGCGGCTTCGGCCTCGTGGAAGCGCAGGGGCTCGCAGGACGAATCGAGGAAAGCTTCGTTCGCCGGGTCCAGGCGCTCTCCGACGACGCGCGACGTCTGCTGCTGGTCGCGGCGGCTGAGCCGGTCGGCGATCCGCTGCTGCTGCTGGCTGCATCCGAGCGGCTTGGGATCGCGCTCTCCGTCACGAACGCGGAGACGGACGCGCTGCTCGCGCTCGGAGAGCGCGTGACCTTCCGTCATCCGCTGGTGCGCTCGGCGGTCTACCGAACGGCGACCAGCGAGCAACGCCGGGAGGTCCATCTGGCCCTGGCAGAGGCGACCGACGGCAGCGTCGACCCCGACCGTCGCGCGTGGCATCTGGCCACCGCCGCAGCGGGACCCGACGAGTCGATCGCCGCGGCGCTCGAGCAATCCGCCGGCCGCGCACAGGCGCGCGGTGGCCTGGCCGCGGCAGCCGCGTTCCTGCATCGCTCTGTCGCTCTGACGAGCGATCCCGAGCAGCGGGTGCGGCGTGCGCTTGCTGCTGCCCAAGCAAGCTTGCATGCCGGCATGTTTGACGGCGCGCTCGAGCTTCTGGCGTTGGCCGAGGCCTCGACGCCAGACGAGCTGCAGGCGGCGCGCGTAGAGCTGCTCCGGGGTCAGATCGCGTTCGCGTCGAGCATGGGGTCCACTGCACCGCCACTGCTCTTGAAAGCTGCCCAACGGCTTGAGCGGCTCGACCCCGAGCTTGCGCGCGAGACCTACCTCGACGCGTGGGGAGCTGCGTTCATCGCCGGTCGCTTGGCCTCCGCCGGCAGCCTGGTCGAGGTAGCCCGTGCTGCCAAATCGGCTCCGCGGTCGACCGGCCCGCTCCGTGCATCCGATCTGCTGCTCGATGGCCTCAGCACGCTCGTCACGGAAGGACGTGCGGCGGCCGCGCCACTGCTGAGGCGGGCAATGGCCGTGTTTGCGGACGAGGCGTCACCGGGCCAGGAGAACTTCCGCTGGGGCTGGCTGACGACAATCTCGGCCAAGCTCCTCTGGGATGAGGACAGCTGGCATACCGTCAGCGCGCGCTATCTCAGGGAGGGCCGCGACGCGGGCGCGCTGGCCCGGCTGTCGATCGACTTGACCGACTGGGCCTTCTTCGCCGCGTGGTGCGGCGACTTTGGCGCTGCCGCCGTCGCGATCGCCGAGCTCGAGGGGATCACGAAGGCGACTGGCACCGACATTGCACCCTATGCCCAGCTGTTGCTCGCCGCGCTTCGAGGCCAAACGGACGCCTTGCCATTGATCGAGTCCACGATCCGTGACGCCGGGACAAGCGGTCAGAAACTCGGCGTCCAGTGGGCCGAGTGGGTGAGCGCGATCCTTTTCAACGGGCTGGCCCTCTACGACAGGGCGCTCGCCTCGGCCCAACGAGCGGCCGACGAGAACACCGTAGCTCCAGTCTCCCCCTTCGCATTGACCGAGCTGGTCGAAGCGGCAGTCCGCTCCGCGAGGCCCGAGGCCGCGTCCGGTGCGCTCGAGCGCGTGATGTCGGCCACCGCGCCCTGCAACACCGACTGGAGCCTTGGAATCCAAGCGCGCTGCCGCGCGCTCGTGAGCGAGGGTGAGGGTGCCGAGCGCCTGCATCGCGAGGCGATCGAGCGGTTGAGCCGCACGCGGCTGCGTCCCGAGCTCGCCCGGGCTCATCTGCTCTACGGGGAGTGGTTACGCCGCGAGAATCGGAGGGTCGACGCACGCGACCAGCTGCGCACGGCCCACGAGATGCTGGCCACGATCGGCATGGAAGCGTTCGCCGAGCGCGCCCGCAAGGAGCTTCAGGCCACCGGCGAGAAGGTGCGGCGGCGGACCGTCGAGACTCGCGACGATCTGACCGCGCAGGAGCGGCATATCGCGCTGCTTGCCGCCGATGGGTTGTCGAACCCGGAGATTGGCGCGCGGCTGTTCCTGAGCCCGCGGACCGCGGAGTGGCATCTGCGCAACGTGTTCACCAAGC
>CAWETE010000004.1:0-1044027 GCA_963811895.1 uncultured Solirubrobacteraceae bacterium
AAAATATTGCTAGGTGGGGCTGTACCCCACTAGGACAGGACGCTTGGCGGATTTCGGAGACGAATGAAACCGCCCCGCCGGCGTCCCCGCTCCCCCACCCAGCCGCCGTTGACGTTCGCCTATCGAGCACGGCGGCCCGGAGGAACAACGTGCTCAGGAACTACAGCGAGGGCAGTCGGCTCCACGGCATGGCCTGTTCGAGCTGGGCGGCGACCTGGAACAGCAGGTCCTCGCGGCCGTACGGGGCGACGAGCTGCACGCCGATCGGCAGGCCGCACGCGCTCTGCGCCAGCGGCAGGCTGATCGCCGGTTGCCCGGAGATGTTGAAGACCGCGGTGAACGGGCCGTAGTCGAAGAGCGACTCCAGCCAGGTCCTCGCCGTGTGGTCCGGGTTGTCCTGCTCCAGCGTGCCGTGCGGCGCGGGGAGCTGCGCCCATGGTCGGCGTGACCAGCAGGTCGTGCTCGTAGAAGAACGCGCCGACCGATCGGGTCACCCGGTTCTGCGCGTCGAACACGGCGACGAGATCGAGCGCGGTGAGGTCCTGCGCCTCCTCGAGCACCTGTCCGCGAGACGGCCTCCAGCTGGCTCGGGTCGACCCGGGTGCCGTGAGGAACGGCGCGGCGATGGCGGCCAGCTCGCCGAGGCTGCTGCGCATGACGGCCTCCCAGTCGACGGCCGGGCTCGCCTCGGTGACGACGTGCCCGAGGTCCTCGAGCATGCGGGCGGCACGCACGGCCGCGGCGGCGACCTCGGGATCGACCGGCGCGCCCGACCAGGCCTCCGTGGTCACCCCGACCCGCAGCGTGCCCGGCTCGACCTCCAGCTCGTCGGCGTAGAGACCGTGCGGAGGCGGCGCGGTGTACTTGTCGCCGACGCCCGGCCCGTGGACCGCATCGAGCAGGTGGGCGGCGTCGCGGACGGTCCGCGTCAGCGCGAAGTCGGCGGCGACCCCGAACAACGGCTCGCCCATGTCGGGCCCGCACGGGGTGCGACCGCGGCTCGGCTTGAGCCCGACGAGCCCGCAGCAGGCGGCGGGGATCCGGATCGAGCCGGCTCCGTCGTTGCCGTGCGCGATCGGCACGGCGCCGGCCGCGACGAGCGCGGCCGCGCCGCCGCTCGAGCCGCCGACGCCCCGCTCCAGGTTCCACGGGTTGCGGGTCGGCCCGTGCTTGACCGACTCGGTCGCGAAGCTGATGGCCAGCTCGGGCACCGTGGTCAGGCCGAGGGTGGCCAGCCCGGCGGCGCGGAACCGCGTCATCAGGTCGCTGTCGTGCCGCGCGCGGACGCCCTGGAGGCTGCGGCTGCCGATGGCGAACGGCACGCCCTGCGGCCATCGGCCCGCTGTCCTTGATGAGGAAGGGCACGCCGGCGAACGGCCCGTCGGCGGCGTGGTCGAGCGCCGGGGAGAACAGCGGCAGCGCGAGGCCGTTGAGCTCGGCGTTGGCCGCGGCGAGCGCCTCGCGAGCGACCGCCTCGACCTCGGCGGCGGTGACCTCGCCCGCCCGCATCAGGTCGCGGAGCCCGATCGCGTCGTAGCTCGCGTACTCGTGCAGTTCCATGTCATCCGAGCCTGGCCTGACGGCGGCCGAGGCGCGACGGGCGGGGACCCTGTACCGAGCCCTGGACCGGGCTCAGTGCAGCGCGGTGGCGAGCCCGTCGCGGCCCGGCAGGTCGAGCTTGCGGTAGGCGCTGCGCAGGTGCATCTCGACGGTCTTGGGCGAGAGGTAGAGCCGGCGGGCGATCTCGCGGTTGGTGGCGCCGCTCGGCGGCGATCTCGGCCACGCGCCGCTCCGCGGGCGTGAGCGCGTCCGCGCCGGCGCCCGCGGGCGGCCGCGGGCGGCCGCCGGCGAGCAGCAGCTCCGCTCGCGCGCGCTCGCAGAGGGCGGTGGCGCGGCAGGCATGAGCGGCGTCGTGCGCGTCGCGGAGGATCGCGCGCGCGGCGCGGCGCTCGCCGGCGGCGCGCCGGCGGGCGCCGAGCTCGGTCAGGCAGCGCGCGAGCTCGAGCCGGGCGTGGCTGGCCGCGAAATGCGTGCGCGGCCTCCTCCAGCAGCGCGATCGCCTGCTCGCGCGGCGCGACGAGCGCGCGCATCCGGGCGGCGTGGCCGAGCGCGCGGCGGCGTGCCCCAGCCGGCCGCGAGCGTCGCGTAGGCCTCGGCTTCCTCGGCGGCTTCGTCGCGGCGGTCGGCGAGCACGAGCGCCTCGGCCAGCAGGGGCCGCCAGGGCGGCTCGACGCGCTGCGCGGAACTAGGCCGCGTTGCGATCCCGCGCGGCGGCGAGATCCTCGACCGCGCGCGGAGGGTCGTCCTGCGCCAGCCGCAGGCGCCCGCGGCCGCCGAGCACCGCGGTCAGCAGGATGCTCGTCGGGATCGGGCCGAGCATGCCGGCCGAGCCGAGGAGCTGCTCGGCCTCGGCGAGCCGACCCTGCTCGGCGAGCGCCATCACCAGCCACGGGGTCGCCAGCCGCCGGCGAACTCCCCGCCGGCCTCGATGGCGCTGCGGCCCTCGAGCTCGCAGCGGGCCAGGTCGCCGCGCTGATAGGCGATCTGCGCCTGCTGCCAGAGCGACGCCGGCGATCAGGTCGGGCTGCACGCCATCGCCTCGGCGTCCGCGCGCAGCGACGTCCATCGCTCGCTCGGCGTCGTCGAGCGCGTCCGCGTTGATCAGCATCGGCGACCGCCGAGAAGGTGAGGCTGCCGACCGCGAAGCCGCCGGGAAAGTCACGGTGCAGCCGCCGGCCGAGCAGCTCGCGGGCGCCGCCCGCGGGATCGGCCGGGTTCTCGCCGCGCATCACGTGCGCGCGACCATCACCAGCCGCTCGCCCGGCGTGCGGCCGGTCACGCGCGCGGCCTCGGCGGCGATCGTCCGCATCGCCTCGTCATAGCCCTCGAGGTCGGAGGCGCCGACGAACACGAGCTCGACGAGCAGCACGAGCCGCTCCTCGCGGTGGGAGTCGGGCAGCGTCTCGAGAACGGCTCGCAGCACGGCGACGGCGTCGGCGACCTGGCCGCCGAGCGCGAGCCGCATGGCCAGGTGGCGCGCCGCGGCGACGCGCAGGGATGGGTCGGGCGCGCTGTTGCGCGACGCGCGCGAGCACCTGCCCGCCGTCGTCGTCGCCCGCGTCCAGCAGCGCCCGCCCGCGCTCGAAGTCGACGGCGTCGACGACGTCCGGCGGCGGCGGCTCGGCCAGGGCGCGCTCGAGCAGCCGCGCCGCGGTCGTCAGCGCCCCGAGCCGTCGTGCGGCGTCGGCGGCACGCCGCAGCGTGGCCACGACGGCGGGGTCACCGCGCGGCGGCGCGCGCATCAGGTGCTCGGCGACGCGCTGGTCGTCCAGACCCGCGTCGGCGAGCAGCGCGGCCGCGCGCGCATGCAGCGCGGCGGCGTCCACCGGTCCGATCGCCTCGCGCGCCGCCGCCGCGACGACCGGGTGGGTGAAGCCGTACTCGCGCGCGTCGAGCACGCGCTCGCCGCGCAGCTCCTCCTCGGCGGCGATCGCCTCGGACGGCTCGAGCCCGGCGAGCGCGCGCGCCCGCGCCTCGTCGGCGTCGGCTCCCAGCACCGCGACCGCGCGCGCGAGTGAGGTCGCGGCCGGGCGTGAGCCGCTCGAGCCGGTCGGCGACGAGGCGCACGAGCTGCGGCGGCGAGCGGCCGTCGTCGAGCGCGTCGCCCGCGGCGTGGGCGAGCAGCTCGCGGAGGTACAGCGGGTTGCCGCGGGTCGCCGCGCGCGCCCGCGCGACGAGCGCCACCGACCCCGGGCGGCCGAGCATCGCCTCGACCAGCCGTGCGGTGCCGGCGGCGGAGAGCGGCGCCGGCTCGAGCCGCACGAACGCGCGCTCGGCGGCGAGCACGGCATGCCGCTGACCGGCTGCCGCCGGCCGCGCGGCGACGACGAGCGCGAGCGGCAGCTCCGCCGCGCGCCGCGCCGCCAGGCGCAGCAGCCCGAGGGTCAGCTCGTCGGCCCACTGGGCGTCGTCGAGGAACAGCGCGAGCGGCTGCTCGTCGGCCAGCTCGACGATCAGCCACCACAGCGCGTGCACGACCTCGTCGCTGCGCGACCCCGGCCCGCTCGGATCCGGCAGCGCGCCCTCGAGCGCCAGCACCCCCAGCCGCGCCGGCCCATCGGGCGCCACGTCGCGGGCCGCCCGGCCGAGCAGCACCCGCGCGCCGGCGAACGGCACGCTCGCCTCGATCTCGTCGGCGGTCGCGTAGAGGACGCGCAGCCCCGCCTCCTCCGCGCGGGCGCGCGCCAGTCCCATGCAGGCGCGTCTTGCCGATGCCGGCCTCCCCTTCGATCAGCACGGCGCCGCCCTGCCCCGCGGCCGCCGCGCTCGACGACCTCGTCGAGGACGGCCAGCTCGGACTCTCGCTCGATCAGCACGTCCACGCGTCCAGTGTCCTCCCGCGCACGCCGGCCGGCAACCGCGCGCGACCAGGTACAGGGGGCGGTACAGGGCTCCCGCCCGTCGCGGTCGCGGCCGCGGGCGACGACGCTGGCTGCATCGACCGAAAGGACCCCCGATGATCGCCCGCCTCGCCGAGCACAGCCACCTTCCCGCGGACCTCGATCCGGAGTACGTCGCCCGCCACCGCGCCTGGATCGCCGCACAGCCCGGCTTCTGCGGCGGCTACCACCTGCTCGAGCCCGAGACCGGCCGCGCGCTGTCGCTGACCATGTGGCAGGACGAGGACGCGCTCGCCGCCGTCGAACGCGCGCAGGCCGCCCGCAGGGCCCCGCCGACGGCCGCCTCAGCCGCCAGACCCAGCCGACCGTCCGCCTCGTCCAGGTCGCCGCGGTCTTCTGATCCGCCCAACGTCTGCAAGGAGGTCACCATGCCATCCGTCGCAACGCTCCACCGCACGCTGCTCATCGCGCTCGCCTCGCTCGCGCTCTTCGCTCCGGCGGCCCTGGCCCGGCCCAGGACCGCGCTCCGAGGCGCCGACGTCGTCGATTCAGGAACACTGAAAACGACTGGTCGCTCGCAGCGCCAGTTCGACCCCTACCCGAACCCGTTCCCCCATCGCGGAGCCGCACTCGCGCAGGAGCGCTCGTACTCCACGTATGGCGAGCCGGCGGCGAAGCGCGTGCGGCGACGACCGCCGCCACCGATTCCGGCGACGGGATCACGTGGGTGCCGTTCGTTCTCGGCCTGGTCGCCGCGCTGGCCGTCGGGATGGGCGCCGGAAGCAGCCTGCGCGCCCGCCGTCACGCCACCCGGCTGGCGACCTGAGGGTCTACCGACCTGTCGGACGGTGCGCGGCCGCCCGGGTGTGAGCCCGGCGGCCGTGCACCGAGCTGCCGCCTGGGGCACTGTGTCCTGCGGCCGCTGCGCGATGGATCAGGCTGCGCAACCCGTCGTCAGCCGGTCCTGGCTCGTCTCGCGGCGTCAGTGCCTTCGGGTGGGCGGTCAGGAACATCGGGCCGCTCTCCGGCTGCTCCACGGCGACTTGCACCTTGACGAGCGACGTGATCTGGGCCACCACGCCGTCCAGGTCGCCACCCTCGGTTGCGACGCTCACGAGCTGTCCTTCTCGGAAGGTCTTCAGCATGCGCCTTGAGCCTACTCCGCGGCGAGGCAGACCACGGTGGCGTCGTCCTTGAGCTCCTCGCCGCTCGCATCGAGAACGGCTCGGTGGACCTTGCGGACCGTGTCGGCCGCGGAGCCGTCTTCGGAGAGGAGCGCGGCCTGGCGACCTCGTCGTAGCCGAGGCCGGCTCGTCCGTCTCCGTTGGTGATCACGCCGTCGGAGCAGATGATCAGCCGGTCGCCCGGCTCGAGGGTCGTCACCAGCTCGGAGGGTCGCGGGCTCGCGCGCCCGCCGAGCCCACGCCTGATCGGCATGTCGAGCCGCTCGACCGCGCGGTCGGCGCGGATCACGATCGGCGTGACGTGCCCGCAGTTGACGATCTCGAGCTTGAACGTGGCGGGGTCCCAGCGAGCGACGATCGCGGTCATCTCGGCCGGGGGCCGGGCATCTCGCGCAGCGTCCGGTGCATGAGCATCAGCGCCTCGTGGATGGTGCCGCTGCTGCGCCGGCTGGCGCGCAGCGCCCCGAGCGCGACCGCGCTGCTCGCGGCGGCGCGCGTGCTGGGACCGAGGCCGTCGGCGAGCGTGATCCACACCCCGTCGAGGTTCTCGACGAAGTCGAACCAGTCGCCCGCGACCTCGTAGCTGGGCAGCACGTTGCCCGCCAGCTCGCCGCCGCTGATCCTGGAGATGCGGGGCGGGAGCAGGCTCTGCTGGATCTCGGCCGCCGCGAGCGGCTGCTTGCGCCGCTGGCCTCGCGCGAACGTGTCGGTGTAGCGGTCGGCGAGCGTGATGGCGGCCGCGGCCTGGCGCGCGATCTCGGCGAGCGGGCGACGTGGCCGGCCGAGCGTCAGCATCACGCCCGTCGCGCGCCCGCGGAGCCAGAGCGGGACGACCTCGACGCCACGGCGATGCGCGAGCCCGGCGCGCAGCTCGGCCAGGCCGGCGGAGTCCAGCTCCGGTCCGATCGCCAGCGGCACCTCGATCCGCTCGGGGAGACGGTCAGGTCCGGCGACGCGCAGCAGGTGCGAGCCGTCGATGTCGACGACGTACAGCGCGAGCGGGACCTCGGCGATGCGCTGCGCCTCCGCCACGAGCTGGTCGGGGAGCAGGGAGGGAGCCACGACGTCGAAGACGTGGATCCCGTCGAGCAGCACCGGGCTCTCTCGTCCGAGCCGACCGGCGGGCAGCGGCTGGTCGGCGGCCTCCACGGTCGCGGGAGGTCGGTACTGCCGGACCGCCTCGAGCAGGGAGTCGCGGTCGGGGAAGTGCCGGTAGAGCGTGGACCGGGACACGCCGGCGGCCGCCGCGATGTCCGAGGCCGCAGGCGTGGGCGACTGCTCGAGCAGGCGGCGGCTCGCCTCGACGATCCTGCTCCGCGTCCGCTCCGTGCTCGCGCGCCGGCCGGTCATGTCGAGCAGTCGACGCGATCGCCGCGGGAATTGCAAGGGCGGCGCGGACCGCGGCCGTCAGGGGCGGGGCCGGGTCCGCGCCGCGCCGCATCAGCGAGCCGTGTACTGGGGTCGCTCGCCGACGTCCTGGGCGTTCTGCTGCGCGCTGTCCTTGAGCTCCTGCGCGTGCTCCTGCCCGCTCTCCTTCGCGCTCTGAGCCGCGTCCTGCGCGACCTGCTTGCCGTGCTCGACGGCCTCCTGGCCGGTCTCCTTGACCTTGTCCTTGACGTCGTCGGCCACGCTGCCGAACTTCTCGTCCTCCACGCGGGTGGACGGGATCAGCATGCCGGCCACGAACCCGACCGCGACCGCGCCGATGGCGAGGCCGAGCGGGTTCTCCTGCGCGACGCTGCGCGCCTGCCGCGCCTTGTCCTTGACGTCGCCGCTGTCCGGCGTGCCGCCGGCGATGCGGTCCTTGACTCCCACGATGCTGTCCTTCGCCCGGGACTTCACGTCGGCCTTGTAGCCGAGCGCGTCCACGGTCTCTGACATCTCCGCGCGCGTCTGCTCTATCTCTGAGCGGATCCGGTCGGGTTCTTGGCCCATTGGATGTCCTCCTTCACGGTCTCGACGGTCTGAGGGACCGGCGGCGTCGCCTTCTGCAGCGACTTCTGCCCGGCCTTGGCGAGCACGAGGGCGACGATCGCCCACAGTGCCATCACGATCAGCGCGGCGACCCACGTCGCCATCGCCTTGTCCAGCAGCGCGATCAGCCCGGCGGTCAGCGCGCCCAGCGCGAGCAGCGCCGCGATCGCGGCGCCGCCCAGCATGCCGGCGCCCTTGCCGGCCAGCTTGCCCTTCTGCTGCAGCTCGGCGCGAGCGAGCTCGATCTCCTGGCGCACCAGCGTGGAGGTCTGCGACGAGAGGTCCTTGACCAGCTCGCCGATCGGACGCTCGCGCTGGTCGCCGGTGGTGGCGTTCACGGCATCGGCCATGGCTCAGCGGCTCGCGTCGAACGCGGGCGGCGTGGTCGGGACGGCCGGGGCGACCGGCTCGCGCGGCTGGATGCTCGTGCGCTTCTCGTAGCGGTCGATCGACGAGGCCTTGAGGAAGCGCGAGGCGACGAGCCCGAGGGCCACGCCACCGGCGATCACGGCCCACGGCTGCCGGCGGCCGAAGTCCTCGACGTCGCCGAGGATCCGGTCGGCGTCGCTCTCCTTGAGGTAGCTCCCGAGCCGCTCGGCGCGATCGGCCGCCTGCTCGGCCAGCTTGGCCGGCTGGTCCTTGCCCTGCTCGCGCAGGGACTCGCTCACGGCGCGGACGTCGGAAGCGACGCCGCCGACGCGGTGCCCGGCGTCGGTGGACCGCTGGTCGACCTGCGAGCGCAGCTGGGAGCCGGCCTTCTCCTTCGCCTGCCCCGCCGCCTCCTGCGCCTTCTCCTTGGCCTGGTCGGTGGTGGATGACTCGGTGGGCGAGTCGTAGATCTGGGTCATCACATGTTCCTCTCTGTCATTGGGTGGCCGCTCACAGTCCGGGGATTCCGCCGCCGAACTTGGCGAGCAGGTCCTGGGGATCGATGCCGAACTTCGCGAGCAGGCCGGAGTCGCGCTCGGGGTCGACCTGGTCGGGCAGCTCCTCGCGAGCCGGCTCGACCTGGTCGTCCTTGCCCTGCTGCTTGAGCAGCTCGAGGATCTTGTCCTTCGGGATCTCCATGGGGAACCTCACGTTGTGTGGTTGGTAGGTTTCAGGCGGTCCGCGTGCGCCGCTTGGCCTTCGGCTCGGAGCGCTCGTCGAGCTGCAGCTCGCGCTCGGCGCCGGGCGTGCCGTCTTCGAGCTGGCGCGACCGCTCGCGCTCGGCGTTCAGCTCCGCGCCGAGCAGGATCGCCACGTTGGTGAGCCAGACCCAGACGAGGAAGATCACGACCCCGCCGAGCGTGCCGTAGGTCTTGTCGTAGGAGCCGAAGTTCGCGACGTAGAACGCGAACGCCGCGGACGCGACGAGCCAGACGACGACCGCGAGGGCGGCGCCGGGCAGGATCGACTTCACGCCGCGCAGCTTCGCGTTGGGCGACGCGTAGTACAGGAGCGCGATCATCACCACGACGACGGCGAGCAGCACCGGCCACTTGGCGATGTCCCAGGCCGTGACCGCGGCCGAGCCCAGGCCCACGGCGGAGCCGACGGCCTCGGCGAGCGGGCCCGTCAGCACGAGCGCGACGAGCACGAGCGCGAGCAGCAGCACGAGCACGAGCGTCACGAGCATCTGCAGCGGGCGCAGCTTCACGATCGAGCGCCCTTCCTCGACCTCGTAGATCACGTTCGAGGCGCGCATGAACGCGCCGACGTAGCCCGACGCGGTCCACAGCGCGGCGGCGATGCCGACGATCAGCATGATCCCGGCCTTGCCGCTGCTGCTCGTGATGGTCTCGATCGGGCCCTTGAACGTCTCGACCGCCGACGCCGGTCCGGCCGAGCTCACCACGTCGGTGAGCGCCTTCGTGATCCGGGCGGGATCGAAGACGAGCCCGACGATCGAGACCAGCGCGATCAGCGCGGGGAAGATCGAGAGCACGCCGTAGTAGGTGAGCGCCGCGGCCCGGTCGGTGAGCTCGTCCTCCTTGAACTCGGCGAACGTCCGCTTGAGCGTCTGCCCGAGCGAACCCTTGCGCGCATGTGCGGGACCTTCTGGGATTCGGCCGGAACGCTTCTCCCGGCTGTTCGATGGCGCTCATCACGGTCTCCTCCCTGGGGTCGATCGAGGCGCTACCCCAGGGTGGCTCGGCGCCAATCCCGCGAACTCCGTAGTGGGACACATTGCGGAGAGAAGTCGTGCAATGTGTCCCGTTGGCGGGACAACGTGGCGCCGGCGCGTGCAGAGACCGGTCTGGCGGGGGCGAGCCTGGGGCCGCCCCCACCAGCGTTCAGGTCACGGTGCGGCGGAGATCGCCTCGACGAGGTCGCCCACGCGCTCCTCGTCGACGTTGGTGGCCACGTCGGCCTGGCTGATGATGCCGACGAGCTGCTTGCCGTCGATCACCGGGAGTCGCCGCACCTTGTGGTCGATCATCGTGCGCAGCGCCTCCTCGATCGAGTCGTCGGCGCCGATCGTCACGGTCTTGCTGTCGCCCGTACCGAGCTCGCCGGCCCTCGTGGAGCCGGGATCCTTGCCCTGGGCGAGCGCCTTGACGACGATGTCGCGGTCGGTGAGCATGCCCTTGAGCCGGTCGTCCTCGCCGCAGATCGGCAGCGATCCGACGTCGAGCTCGGCGAGCTTGCGCGCCGCGTCGAGCAGCGTGTCGTTCTCCCCGATGCACGTGCAGTCGGTACTCATGACGTCGCGTGCCTTCTTGTCGGACACGGGTCCTCCCTTCGTCGCTTGCCGCTGCGCTACCCGAGCCCACAGGTGAGGAAGCGTCCGGCGACAGGACGCTGACCGCCGAGCCGTCCGCGGCGTTTGGAAGACGACGCGGAGCCGGTAGGACCGCGTGGAAGCGACCCTACGAGGAGGACGACATGGCCGAGCCCGTTCCCGCCGGCAGCGACGTATCCGCCGGCACCTACAAGTGCACGAACTGCGGCAACGATCTGGAGGTCGGCTCCACGACGCACCTGCCGCCCTGCCCGAGCTGCGGCAACGGCGAGTACCAGACGATCAGCGGCGGCGACTCGGCCGACGATCCGTATCCCGACTCCGCGTGACCGTGCCGGCGAGCGCCTTGAGGGCAGCTAGGTAGATCTCCGAGAAGGTCGGGAAGGGCTGGATGGTGTCCAGCAGCACGTCGAGGGGCACGCGAGCGCGGATGGCCAGCGTGGCCTGCTGGAGCCATTCACCGGCCTCGGGCCCGAGCGCGTAGGCGCCGGTCAGCCGCTCGCCGTCGCTGAGCACCGTGAGAAACCCGTTGGACTCGGCGTACGCGCGCGTGTAGGTGGCGGTCTTGGCCACCTCCGACACCAGGGCGGTGGCGCTGAACGGCGCCTCGGTGGCGCCGGCCGCCGCTGCCTGCGGGTCCGTGTAGGTGACACGCGGGACGGCGTCGTAGTTGGCCTCGCGCGGGTCACCGAGGATGTTGGCCGCCACGACACGGCCCTGGTACTTGCCGACGTGGGTGAGCGGCCAGATGCCGGTGACGTCGCCGATCGCCCACAGGCGCTCGCCGGCGCGCAGCCGGCCGTCGACCGGGACACCGTGCGGGCCGGGCTCGATGCCGACCGTGTCGAGCCCGATCCCGTCCACGCGCGGGCGCCGGCCGGTGGCCACGAGGAGCCGGTCGCCGCGCACCACGTGCCCGTCGTCGAGCTCGAGCACGTAGTCGTCGCCCTCGCGCCGCGCCGCGGCCGCGTGCACGTCGAGGAGGAGCTTGATGCCGTCACGGCGCAGGACCTCGCCGAGCGCCTCGCCCAGTGGCGCGGGCTCGCGCGGGAGCACGTGAGCGGAGCCCTCGATCAGCGCGACATCGCCGCCGAGGCGCCGGACGGCCTGCGCCATCTCGGTGCCGACGGGCCCGCCGCCTAGCACGAGCAGCCGGCGCGGGACGGCCTTCATGCCGGTCGCCTCGCGGTTGGTCCAGATCTCGTCGAGCTCGCGCAGTCCGGGGATCGGCGGGATGAACGGCTCGGCGCCGTTCGCGAGCACGACGTGCTCGGCCGTATGGCGCGCGCCGTCGACCTCGACCACGCCGGTCCCGGCCAGCCTGCCGGTGCCGCGCAGCAGGTCGATGCCGTTGTCGGCCAGCCAGCGCTCCTGGCCTGCGTCGGAGTAGTCGGAGACCATGAAGTCCCGCCATGCCAGCACGGCGTCGACGTCGACCTCCGCCGTGGCCGCCGCGTCGCGCGCCTCGTGCACCACCTCACCCGGCCGCAGCAGCGTCTTCGACGGAATGCACGCGAAGTAGGAGCACTCGCCGCCGACCAGCTCGCGCTCGACGACCGCGACCCGCAGCCCACCCTCGGCGAGCGCGCCGGCGCAGTGCTCTCCGGGCGAGCCGCCGCCCAGCACGATGACGTCGTAGTCGTAGCTCACCCATGGCCAGCGTAAACCACCTTGCCGGGGAGAGACCAGGGGTTTACACGGGCGCGACGCGGCTCGAAACGCGAGACCGTGCTGTCACACCCCAAGCCCCACGGAGGACACCATGAACACCACCGAACTCACCGCCGCCACTCCGACCCAGGTCCCCCAGACGCGTCAGAACGACATGAAGCTCGAGGTCGTGATCCTTCCGGTCTCCGACGCCGAGCGCACCAAGCAGTTCTTCGCTTCGCTGGGATGGCGCGAGGACGCGGACTTCGTCTTCACCGAGGACTTCCGGGTCCTGCAGTTCACGCCGCCCGGCTCCGAGGCGTCGCTCATCTTCGGCACCGGCGTCACGAGCGCCGTCCCCGGGTCGGTCGGAAGCCTGCTGCTTGCCGTCGGCGACATCGAGGCGGCGCGTGCCGAGCTGATCGAGCGCGGCGTCGACGTGTCCGGGGTCTTCCACGGCGTGGCGTTCAGCGCGGACGGCGCGCGTCGCGTGCCCGGCCCGGACCCCGAGCACAAGTCCTACGGCTCGTTCGCGACGTTCAGCGATCCCGACGGGAACGAGTTCCTGCTGCAGGAGGTCACCTCCCGTCTGCCCGGCCGGGTGGACGAGACGCCCGTCGCCACGCTGGCCGAGCTGCTGCTCGAGACGGCGCTGCACCACGACCGCTTCGAGAAGGCCGCGCCGGCCCACGACTGGTGGGACTGGTACGCGCCGTACCTGAGCGCCCGCCAGCACGGCAGCACGTCGGAGGAGGCGACCGCCGCCGCCGACCTGTACATGAAGGAGGCGCACGGCGTGGTGATCGCCTAAGCCGGAACCAGGCCGCCTTCGGGCAGCGCCGTGCGGAGCTGCCTGCGGGACCTGATCCCGAGCTTTCCGAAGACCTTGCGCAGATGCCACTCGACGGTGCGCGGGCTGAGGAACAGCTGCGCGCCGATCTCGGGGTTCGTGAAACCGTCGGCGGCCAGGCGCCCGATCTGGGCCTCCTGCGGCGTCAGGTCGTCCAGCGTCTCGACGGTCCGCTTGCGCACCGTCTCCCCCGTCGCCAGCAGCTCGCGGCGGGCCCGCTCGGCGAAGGCCTCCATACCGACGTCCGTGAGCATCTCGTGCGCTGCACGGAGCTGCTCGCGGGCGTCGACGCGGCGGTTCTCGCGCCGCAGCCACTCGCCGTACACGAGCATCGTGCGGGCGAGCGCCACGCGGATGCGCGTGCGGCCGAGCCGCTCGATCCCCTCGCGATAGAGCGGCTCGGCGGCCTCCCGCTCGGCGACCAGTGCGCGCGAGCGGGCGAGGAACCCGAGCGACCAGTCGGTGCCGTTGGCCTCGGCGATCTCGGTCAGCCGCGCGAGCGGTCCGGATGCACGCTCGGGCTTGCCGCTGTGGACGGCGGCCTCGATCAGATCGGCGAGCACCCACGTGGGGACACCGAGACCGCGCGCGCCCTCGGCGGCGCGCTCCGCGGCGGCGAGGGCGTCGTCGTAGCGCCCAAGGCCGTTGTAGCGGACGGCGCTGCCCCAGTCGGTGTGGGCGAGCCAAAGGCCTTCCCCGCGGCTCACCACGTCCTTCCGGTGCGCCTCGATCAGGGTCCGGGCTTCGGCCTCCTGCCCGCGCCAGTTGGCCAGCGCGATGGGGCCGCGCAGGCTGAGCCGGCTGCCGGTCGCCTCCACGACGGCGGCCGCCTCGGCCGCCAGCGACGTCGCCACCGCGAACCGGCCGCCGAACAGGTCGACGTGGATCCGGTCGTCCAGTGCGACCGGCAGCAGCGACAGCGCGCCGGCCCGCCGCGCGACCTCGATCTGGCGCGCGGTGAGCTCGTCCCACGCGACGTCGTCGCCGAGGGCACGGGCGATATGGCAGGCCAGCCAGAGCCAGCACAGCTCCTCCTCCTCGGAGAGATGCGCGTCCCGGAACGCTCGCAGGGCCTCCTTCAGCGCCGGCGTCCCGGTGGTGTAGCCCTGGCAGGTGAGGAGGGCGAGCCCGTCCAGCAGCAGATTGCAGGCGCGCGGTGACTCGGTCGGCAGCCTCCCCCAGTCGGCGGCAAGGACCGCGGCGGCGACCTCGCGCGTATCGCCGCCAAGGGCCAGGCGGTCGGCGACGAGCGCCGCGGCGAACGCCTCGAGGTACGTGGCGTGTGCGAGGAGCACGTCCAGCGGCTCCAACCGCTTGGCGGCCGCGAGCAGCAGCGGGGGAGCGTCGCGGCCCCGCGTGGTCGCGAACGTGATCTGCGCATGCAAGAGCTGCGCTCGCGCCTGCTCGAGCTCGTCCAGCGGCCCTGCCTCCGCCACCGCCAGCAGGCGCAGCGCCGCGTCGGGCGCGCCGGCCTGGTGCTTGCCCTGCGCCGCGGCCAGGGCACGCTGCGCCCTGCGCTTCGAGTCGGGCGTCAGCTCGGCGGCGCGCTCGAGGAAGGCGGCACCTGCGGCCAGCCCGCCGCGCGCCCGTGCCCGGCTCGCCGAGCGCTCCAGCTCAGCCGCGACGTCTTCGTCGAGGCCAGCCGTCGCCTGGGCGCGGTGCCACGCGCGGCGATCGGGATCGACCTCGGCGTCGGTGGCCTCGGCGAGGGCTTCGTGGACGCGCCGCCGGTCCTCCGGCACCGCTGCCCCATACACGGCGGACCGCACCAGCGGATGGCGGAAGCGCACCTGTGCGCCGAGCTCGACCAGGCCCGCAGCCGTCGCCGGGTCTGCGGCCGCGCCCTCGATCCCAAGCGCGGCAGCGGCTTTCCAGACCAGGAGCGGATCGCCGACCGGCTCGGCTGCCGCGACCAGGAGCAGGAGCCGGGTCGCCGGGGACAGCTCCGCGAACCGCTCCTGAAAGCGCTCCTCGATGCGGCCCGCCAACGCCGGCCCGCCGTTCAGCCCGAACCCGCCCGCCAGCTCCGCGGGCGTCCGGCCGCGTGGCAGCTCGAGCAGCGCCAGCGGATTGCCGCGCGTCTCGGCCACGATCCGATCGCGAACCCGCTCGTCGAGCGGGCCCGCCACCACGGCCTCCAGCAGCGCCTGCGCATCACCGTCAGCCAGCCCACCGACCACGAGCTCCGCGAGACCCTCGAGATGCCGCTCGCCCGCCGGCTCGCGCACCGCGAACACCAGCCCGACCGACTCAGCGCCCAGACGGCGTGCCACGAACGCCAGCGCCTGCGCCGACGCGCCGTCGAGCCACTGCGCATCGTCGACGACGCAGACCAGCGGCCGCTCCTCCGCCGCGTCCGACAACAGGCTCAGGACCGACAGGCCGACGAGGAAGCGATCCGGGGCGTCGCCCTCGCGCAGACCGAGCGCGGTGCCGAGCGCCTCGCGCTGCGGGCCGGGCAGGCGGTCCAGGCGATCGATGAACGGCGCGCAGAGCTGATGCAACCCCGCGAACGCGAGCTCCATCTCGGACTCGACGCCCGCCGCCCGGGCAAAGCCGCACCCCGAAGCGCGCCGCACCAGGTACTCCAGCAGGGCGCTCTTGCCAACGCCAGCCTCGCCGCGCAGCACGAGCGCGCGGCTCAGACCCTCGCGCACGCTCGCAACGAGCTGATCCAGCGCCGCACACTCGCTGCGCCGACCGAGCAACTGCGGCTCATGAGTCGACATGGCCACCCGCCGAGGCTACGTCCGGCGCGGCCGGTTGGCAACCAGGGAGAAACCCGGGTGCTGGCCGAGGCCGATCAACGGTCGCCCAGCAGGCGAGCCAATGCCAGTTCCCCGTCGCGGGTCTGCAGACCGCGTTCGAAGGCCGCCTGGATCCGGCTCTGCGCCTCGGGGTCGCGCACGCCATTGCCGAAGAGATCCGAGTCGCGGCGGAACTCCTCGGCCGGCGCGAGCGCGATCGCGTTGACCCGGTCCTTGACCACGGCATGGCCCGCGACCGGGAATCCGCCGATCCGCTGCGCGAGCGAGGCGACGAAGTCGCCGAGCTCGACGGCGGGCAGCGCCCTATTGATCCAGCCGTAGCGTTCGGCCAGATCGGCGTCGTAGTCCTCCGCGCTCAGCATGACCTCGAGCGCCCGGCCGCGACCCATCAGACGCACGAGATGCTGGGCAGCGCCCCCGCCGGGGAGCAGGCCGAACGCCGGCTCGAACTGACCGAAGATCGCCGACTCACGCGCCGCGAAGCGCATGTCGCACGCCAGCACGAACTCACTGCAGGAGCGCGATCGACGCCTCGCCGGTCAGCTTCGCCGCCTCCGCCCGGTACTCCTCGATCCGCGTCACGTCGACATGGGAGATGAAGTAGTCCGGATCGGCGCTCGTGAACACGAGCACGTGGACGGCGTCGTCGGCCTCGGCCCGCTGGATGAGCGAGACCAGATCGCGGACCAGGTCGGGGCCGAGGAGGTTCATGGGCGGGGCCGCGATCTCCACGATCAGCACCGGCCCCTCGGTGCGCACAGTGAGTGTCTCGAACACCGGCATCGTCAGCGGACGAGCACACGCGCCCGGGGGTGCAGACCAGGGCGTTTCACGGGCGCGACGCGGAGCCGAGGGGCGCAGGATGTAGTTGCACACACCACTACATCTCAAAGGAGACAACCATGACCACCACCACACCCGATACCTCCACCAGCCCGGCGATCGACGCCGTTAGCGGGCTTCACGAGGGCTATGCCGAGATCGGCGACGTGGAGTTGCATTACGTCGAGGCCGGCGACGGGCCCCTCGTCGTCCTGCTGCACGGCTTCCCGGAGTTCTGGTACGGCTGGCGACGGCAGATCGCGCCGCTCGTGAAGGCGGGCTTCCGCGTCGTCGCTCCCGACCTGCGCGGCTACAACCTCTCGTCGAAGCCGGACGGCTTCACCGACTACACCGCCGACAAGCTCGCCGGCGACATCCGCGGCCTCATCCGCGAGCTCGGTGCCGAGTCCGCGATGGTGGTCGGGCACGACTGGGGCGGCAGCGTCGCGTGGAGCCTGGCGATGAACCACCCCGAGGTCGTCGACCGCCTCGCCATCCTGAACGCGGCCCATCCGCGCAAGCTGAACGAAGGACTGCGCAACCCGCGTCAGCTCTTGAGGAGCTGGTACTTCTTCTACTTCCAGTTCCCCAGGCTGCCCGAGCGCCGTGCGCACCGCAGGCACTGGCGGTTCTTCAAGCGCTTCCTGCGCGACGCCCGCCCGCCGTATGCGGCGGACCAGATCGAGCGCTACGTCGACGCGTGGTCCCGGCCGGGAGCGGCGAAGGCGATGATCGACTACTACCGCGCCGCGGTGCGACTGGGTTCGAAGCAGGAGATCCGACCCATCTCGGCGCCCACCCTGGTCATCTGGGGGCAAGGCGATCGCTACCTCGGCCCCAAGCTCGCCGAGCCGCACCACGAGGACGTGCCCAACCTCGACCGGGTCGAGCGCCTGCCCAACGCGTCCCACTGGGTCCATCACGACGAGGCCGAGCGCGTGAACGAACTGCTCGTCGACTTCCTCGCCCCCGCCCGCGTGGGCGAGAACGGCCGCATGTCGATCGCGTAACCGCCCGACGCATCGGGAAAGCGGAAAAGGCCTGCATCTGCGGGCCTTTTCCGCTGAGTTCAACCGGGCGTCGGCCTAGCCCATGTTGCGCATGCGCCTCACGAGCATCTCTGGCGTACCGTCGGCGCGAGGCTTCGCCGAGACGGCAGGGAAGCGTTCGAGTATCTGCTCGGGCTCGTCGCTGAGGCTAAGGAGGTCGGCAAAGCCGAGTCGCGTCGCCTGCCGCTGCAACGTCGGATAGAGGCCCGTCTCCACGCGATAGTGCTGGGTGTCGAGGAACGCCATGGGACTGCGCCCGAACGTGCGGTTGGCGTTCTGGGCGGCGTCCTGGAAGATCTCCTGCATGGTGCCCGCGCCCCCGGGCGCGAACACGATGCCGGCTGTGGCGACGGCGAGCATTCCGTCTTCGCGGATGCTGTTCGAGAAGTACTTCGCGATATGTGAGGCGAACTGGCTGATCGGCTCACCTGCGATCACCCACGAGGGGATCGCGAGGCTGTCGCCGCCCGGGGCGAAGCGGTCGCGGATGTCGTCCGCGACGCCCATGTAGCGGGCTGGGTCCGTGGTCCACGGTGAGGAAGCTCCGAGCGCATCCACGGCGTGATCGAGGTCTGCGTCCGAGCGATCGGCGAGGTAGGCGCCGAGGTTCGCGGCTTCCATGATCCCGAGGCCGCCGCCTCCGACGACCAGGTATCCACGCTGAGCGAGCGCGGCCGTCATATGGACGACGCGGCGATAGTTGGGATCGGCCGCGAGGGTGCTCGACCCACCCATGATCCCGACCACCGGACGACCGGTGTGCATCAGAAAGTCCGCAAGGGCGACATCGATGAAGTGGTCGTGCGTGCGTTGCGCCAGTCCTTCATCCATGTCGGGTGCGCGCCCACCATGCGCCTTGACGTAGGCGTAGATCCGGCCGTCCAGCGTGACCGAATGATCCGCGCCGGGATGCCAGCCGTCCATCAGATCGTCGCGCGTGTACAAGCGCTCCGGGCGCACGTCATAGGGACGCTCGGTGCGGGCGATCACAGGGCGAACACCATCAGGACGCGACTCCGGGAGCAAATTGTCTTCGGCGCCGGGGCCAGGTCACCCGGCCAGGGACCCCAGACCAGGGGCTTTGCCGGGCGCGATGAGCGGCCGATCGGAGCAACGTTGATGGCACGCCATGCCAAGCCTGAAGGAGAACCTCATGCCCTCGTCTTCGATCCAGCTCCTGCCTACCGCCGCCGGCTTCAGGGCGTTCGATCAGCTCCAGCTGTTCGAGCCGCCGTCGCGCGACCGCGATGACGAGCTCGCCGCGCGACTGGCAACCGCTCCCGGCCTCGTGCGGCCCGGCGCCGCCCACTGGGATGGCGACCGCACGCCGATCCACCCGCTTTCGATGGAGAGCGCCTACGCCGATCCGGAGCTGCTGCGGGATCTCGGAGCCAGAGGCGCGCACTTCGCCGAGAACCTCGATGTCGACGTCGTCGTCGGAGCCGAGACCGCCGGAGTACCGCTCGCGGCGGCGATCTCGCTGGCGTCAGGGCTGCCGTTCGCCTTCGTCCGCAAGCCGGGCTACCGCGGTCACGAGATCGACGAGCCGCAGACCCGCGGCGCGGACGTCGAAGGCCGGCGGGTGCTGCTGGTGGACGACGCGGTCTCGAGCGGCACGGCGGTCGAGCGCTTCACCGCCGCCCTGGCCGGTGCCGGCGCCGAAGTGGTGGGCGTGTTCGTCCTCGTCGACATGCGCGAGGTCGCGAACACGGTCACGAGTACGGCCGCCGCGCTCCCCACCGAGTCGGTGAGCACCTACCTCGAGGTCCTCAGCCTCGCTACGGCCAAGGGTCTCCTCGACCCCGCCGTCCACGAGCTGAGCGTCGACGCGCTCGTGAACCACTGGACCGACGAGGACCCGCGGTGGAAGCTTCTCCCGGTGGCGGCATGACCAGCATGAAGCGGTCATGGCTCACGGGGTCGTCGTCGGTGTCTGGCTAGCCCGACACCAGTACACCGGTCAGCGGGGTCGAGACGACCGGCGGCCGGCGGGAGTATTCCTGCCATGAGCGTCACCCTCACCCCCCGCCCCCCGGCCCCGGTCATTCACGCGTTCAGCCTTCCGACGGTCCGCGAGATCCCCCCGGTGCTGCCTCCGGGCACCTTCGACTCGACCTGGTGACCTAACCGCGGGCCGACAGGCCCGCGGGCAGTCGAGCCCCCGACGACGATCCCCCCTCCAACGCCCGCACGGCCCGGCCGCGCGGGCGCGTCGTCGTCATGCGCCGTTTCCGAGCGGGATCGCGGCGTCGACCAGCGTCCCGCCATCGGCCGGGCTCTCGACGTGCAAGCGGCCGTCGAGCACCGCGAGCCGGTCGCGGAGCCCGACGATGCCGCTTCCGTCGAGCCGGGCACCGCCGACGCCGTCGTCGCGGACGTGGAGGACGAGCGTGTCCTCCTCGACGTGCGCCTCGACGGCGGCGTGCGCGGCTTGCGCGTGCTTGGCGACGTTGGTGAGCGCCTCGGCCACGACGAAGTACGCGGTCGCCTCGACGGCCGCCGGGAGCCGCCCGACGACGACGTCGTTGTCGACCGGGACGGGCATGCGCGAGGCGAGCGATTCGACGCCCGCGTGCAGCCCGCCGTGCGTGAGGGCCGACGGCAGGATGCCGTGGGCGAGCTCGCGCAGCTCGGCGTTGGTGTTCGAGGCGCTCTCGAGCGCGGCGGTGACGTGGCCGAGCGCCGCGTCGTCGCCGCGCTCGAGCGCCTGGCGGGCGAGCTTCAGCGTGATCACGGTGTGGACGATGCGCTGCTGCGCGCCGTCGTGCAGGTCGCGCACCACGCGGCGGCGCTCCTGGTCGGCGGCGGCCACGATCCGCGCCCGCGACCCGGCGAGCTCCGCGCGCGCCTCGAGGTTCGAGATCGAGGTGGCCACCAGCTCGGTGAACTCGCCGACCCGCAGCTCGATCCCCGGGGGCAGAGGCTCGGCGCCCCGCGTGGCCACGATCGTGACCCCCCAGAGCCCTCCGTCGACGACGATCGGGCAGCCGACCGCGGAGCGGATGCCCACGTCGCGCGCAGCGGCGGCGGCGGCGCCGGTGGCGGTCGCGTAGTCGTCGACTCGGGCGGGCCGGCCGGTTCGATGAACCTCCGCGCTGACGTTGCTGCCCTCGACTGGAAGGCCCGTCAGGGCCGGAGGCGCGAAGCCGGGCCCCGTCAACGCCGCGACGAGCGTGACCGTCCCGTCGGGCTCGTAGCGCTCGATCAGCACGTCATCCACGCCCAGGAGGCGAGCGACCTCCTCGGCGACCGCCGCGAAGACCTCGGCCGGCGGCGACTCGCGGGCGACGAGCGTCGCCACGCGCCGCAGCGCGGCCTGCTCGTGCGCGAGCCGTCTCACCTCGGCCCGCGCCTCCGCATTGGACAGCGCGGTGGCGACGAGCTCGCTGAACGCGGTGAGCCGCGACTCGGTGTCCGCCGGCATCGGTCCGTCGGCTCTCGACGACGCGGTGACGAGGCCCCAGAGGCGTCCGTCGACCTCGATCGGGCAGCCCACCGACGCGCGGATGCCCAGGCCTCGGATCACGTCCGCGATCGGGCCGACGGCGTCGTCGTAGCCGTCCATCCTCGCGGGCCGCCCCGTCTGCGCGACCAGCGACGACACGCTCTGTCCGTCCGTGCTCAGCCGCATGCCGAGCGGGATGTGGTCCCCCGTCCGGCTCCAGGCCCCGATCGCGACCGACGTGCCGTCGGGCTCCAGCCGGCCGAGGTGCGAGGTGTCGGCTCCCACGAGCTCGCCGACCTCGTGGGCGACCGCCTCGAACACCTCCGAGGCAGGGACGCCGCGTGCGACCAGCGTCGCCACGCGCCGGAGCGCGGCCTGCTCGTCAGCCAGCCGGGCGGCCTCGCGCCCGGACGCCTCTGCGCGCCGGGCAGCGGATGCCGCGAGCTCGCCGACCAGCACCGCGACCCCGAGGTACACGGCCAGGTTCGCCAGGTTCCCGGAGCTCGGGAACTCCTCGGGGTGGGTCGGAGGGAACTGGTACCAGTCGTAGCCGAGCAGGGCGGCCATCGCCGCCGGCACCGCGTACGCGACGCCCCACCGCCGGGCGATGGCGATGACGGCGGCGACGCACGCGGCGCCGAAGAAGGCGGCGAAGAGACCCGACTCGAACACCGCGAGCGCGACAGCGACGAGCGCGAAGGACGCGACGCCGGCGGCGAACGCCAGCACGACCTCGGCGCCCCTAAGGACACGCCGCGCGCGCGGTGCTGCGGTCACCTGCGCGAATCTAGACCATCAAGACACCCCGCGGCGCGCGACGGCGATCAGCCGGCCGCCCGACGCCATCAGCACCAGCGCGCCGGACGCGAGCCCGAGGAGTGCGATGCCGGGACCCTGCTCGGCCATGCCGCCCGCGCCCGCCGCGACGCCGCCCTGCGGCACGCCGGCCTGGGAGCTGCCGGCCTCGGCGCCGCTCGACTGGACCGGAGCGACCTGGGTGACCTCGTCGTCGTCGTAGTCGTCGTCGTCCTCGCCGGCTAGCGCCGGGGCGGCGCCGACGGCGAGGGCCGCGGCGGTGGCGGCGATGACGGACATGATGCGGTTCTGCCGGAGGATCATGGGAGCTCCCCTTCTGGTCGATTGAGCGCCCGGCCGGTCGGCCGGCGCATCTACCAGGGTCAGGGAGCCACGACTCCCGGACAACAACGTCCGCCGATGGCGCGAGCGCGGATCGCGATCAGCGACGGGAGCCGCGCACGTACGTGAGCACCGCCAGGACGCGGCGGTGCTCGTTCGTCGCGGGCGCGAGGCCGAGCTTGGTGAAGATCCGCCCCACGTGCTTCTCGACGGCGGCCTCCGTGACGACGAGCTCCTCGGCGATTCCAGCGTTCGACTTGCCCTCGGCCATCGCCGCGAGCACGTCGCGCTCGCGCGGCGTTAGCTCGTCGAGCGGACCGTCGGCGCGGCGGCGGCCGAGCATCCGGCCGACGATCTCGGGATCGAGCGCGCTGCCGCCGCCGGCCACGCGCTGCACTGCGTCCACGAAGCTCGAGACGTCGCCGACGCGCTCCTTCAGCAGGTAGCCGACTCCTTCGGCGCGGTCGCCGATCAGATCGAGCGCGTAGCCCTCCTCGTAGTGCGCCGAGAGCACGAGGATGCCCATGTCCGGCAGCTTGCTGCGCAGCTCCATCGCCGCCTTCAGCCCGTCGTCCTCGTGGCGCGGCGGCATCTGCACGTCGACCACGGCGACGTCCGGCCGGTGGGCGAGCGTGCGCCGCAGGAAATCCTCCGCGTCGCCGGTCTGGGCGACCACGTCGAAGCCGGCCTCGGTCAGCAGCCGCGCCAGGCCCTCGCGCAGCAGGACGTCGTCCTCGCCGATCACGATGCGCAAGGCCTCAGGCACGGCCCAACGGTATCCGACTCCCTAATCGCCCGTGAGCATCGGCGCCAGCGTCCCGTCCACCAGCTCCTCCTTGGGCAGGAAGCCGATGGCGCCGAAGGTCTGGACGGCCGCTGTGCTTGTCGCCTCCGGGTCGGACGAAGCGACGACGACGCGCGGCCGCCAGGGCAGCGAGACGAGATGCGCGGCAAGCTCGATCCCGTTTCCGTCGGGCAGCTCGACGTCGACGAGCGCCGAGTCGGGCCGCAGCTCAGCCGCGGCCGCGGCGCCCGCCGCGTAGGTCCCGGCCTCGCCGACCACCTCTAGGCCCATGGCGCCGAGCACGTGGACCGCGAGGCGGCGGAACTCGGCGTCGTCGTCGATCACCAGGACAGTCGGGGACACGCTCTGATCCTGTCAGCCGAACCGACGCGCAAGTGTCCGGACAACCCGACAGTCTTGTCCGGCCAGACCGTCTAGGCCGGGCGCCGCCGCTGCCGCAGAGTTGTCGCCATGCCGACGACGAAGGAGCGCATCTAAGTGGAGCTGCGACACCTCAGGTACTTCGTGGCGGTCGCCGAGGAGCTGCACTTCCGCCGCGCCGCCGAGCGCCTGTACGTGGCGCAGCCGGCCGTCAGCGAGCAGATCCGCAAGCTCGAGGTCGAGCTGGGCGTGCGGCTGTTCGACCGCACGCAGCGCAGCGTCGCTCTCACCCAGGCCGGCTCCGCGCTGCTCGTCGAGGCCCGTCGCGTCCTGCATCAGGCCGAGGTCGCCCAGCTCGCCGCCCGCAACGCGCACGACGCGGCGGGCTCCAAGCTCCGCATCGGGTACGTGCCCGACGCGCTCCCCGCCAGCGTCCCGCGCGCCCTCCAGGAGCTCGCTTCCGCGGGACCCCGGGTCGAGGTGTCGCTCGAGGCCGGCCCCACGAACCAGCTCATCCAGTCGGTCCGCGACCAGCGGCTCGACGCCGTGATCGTCGGCCTTCCCGCTCCCGCCAAGGGGTTGCACGCGACCTCGCTGGGCGACCAGTCGCTGGTCGCGGCGGTTCCCGCCGGCAGCTCGAAGGCGGCCGAGCCCGAGCTCACGCTCGCGCGGCTCGACCCCGAGCGGCTCGTGATGCTGCCGCGGGACGCCAACCCGGCTCTGCACGACGCCGTGGTTTCGCTGTGCCGCGACGCCGGGCTGTCGCCGACCTTCGTCGAGGCGTCCGAGCCGCGGGTCGAGGCCGTCCTGCTGGCCGTCGCGGCCGGCGCCGGTGCCGCGCTGCTGCCCGCCTCGGTCGCCCAGCGGTACGCGACCCCCGGCGTGCGGCTGGTCGAGCTGGTCGACGCCGAGCCGGCGTTCGAGACGGTCGTGCTGACGCGGCCGGACCACGACAACCTGGCGATCCAGCGCTTCCTGCACGCGGTCTCGCACCTGGCGAAGCGCCGGCCGCTCGCGCCGGTGCGGCTCCAGCTCGCCGCATGAAGCGCGCGCTGCTGCGCCTGCTGCCGGCCGTCGTCGCGACGGCCGCCATCGTCCCGGCGGCCATCGCCGTCGACGGATCGGCGCCCGAAGGGCAGCCGCTGCTGCCCGATCTCGGCCAGGAGACGCCGTCGGGCCTCGTGCTCACGAAGGCCCGCAGCGGCTGGCGCCTCGGCTTCGACTCCGCCGTGCGGAACGTCGGCGCCGGCCCGCTGATCATCGACGGCGAGCGGCCCACGGCCGGCGTGCGGACGATGTCCGCCGACCAGGTCGTCGTCCAGGTGGGCAGCCCGCGCACGGTCGTGCGGGACGTCGGCCGGCTGCGCTACGTGCGCTCGCCCGACCATCGGCATTGGCACCTGCTCGGCTTCGATCGCTACGAGCTCCGGCGCGCGGACAGCGGCGAGACCGTGGTGGCCGACCGCAAGAGCGGCTTCTGCCTCGGCGACCGCTACCCCGTGCGCACGCGCGCGGTGCGCGCCAAGCCGGCCGAGCCGGTCTATCGCGGCCGCTGCGGGCTCGACCAGTCGAGCCTGCTCAGCATCCACGAGGGCATCTCGCCCGGGTACGGCGACAACTACACGGCGAACCTCGAGGGTCAGTACCTGCCGCTGAATGGACTGCGCCCCGGGCGCTACGTGCTCGTGCACCGCGTCAACGGCGACCGCCGCATCCGCGAGTCGGCCTACGACAACAACGCGTCGTCGCTGCTGCTCAGCCTGCGCCTCCGCGGCGGCGAGCCGCGCATGCGCGTGCTCGCAGTCTGCCCCGACACCGAGCACTGCTCGGCTGAATCCTGAGCCAGCGCCCGACCAGTTGTAACTCCTGAGCGTTGTTCCTGCGGCCGCCCGCCCGACGGGGCGAACGTCAACTGCGGGCTGGGTGAGGAGGTGGCTGGGCGGGCCACGGTGAGAGTGCATTTCTGCATCACGGGGCCGCGGATCGGTCGGGTGATGCACTTCCGCCCGTATAGCGGGACAAACTGCACCCCCCGAGCTCGGCCGCGCGGAGTGATGCAGAAATGCACCGCCGTCCGACCTCGCCGCCGCCCCACCAGCCGGGGTTGACGTTCGTTGGCGCCACTCATCCAGGACGAGTCCTGCCTAAGGGTCGTATAGCGACCCCTATCCAGGATCAGACGCCGAAATCTGCCGCGCGGCCGGCTCCCCGGGCCTCCCCACCCAGCCGCCGTTCCCCGACAGAACAACCTGCCCGGGACTTACACCTAGTGGGCCAAAGCACCAGCAGAACAGCACAGTGTCCTGGTTCGGGGTTGTCAGACGACCAAAGGGCAGGACGGTCAGGGGTAGCTCAATGGCTGCGGCCTCACTAGCCGGCCTCGGCCGGCTCGCGCGGCGGGTGCAGCACGAGCACCGGCACCGGGCTGTGGTGGAGCACAGCGCTGGACACCGACCCCAGCAGGGCGCCGCTGATGCGTCCGCGGCCACGGGCCCCGATGCAGATGAGGTCGACCGGCTGCGCGCTGACCAGCGCGAGGATCTCCTCGGCCGGATCGCCATGGCGCAGGACGGTGGTCACCGAGAGCTCGCGCGGAAGCGTCGCGGTCGTCTGCCGCAGGTGCGCTTCCGCCCGGCTCTCCATCTCCTCGGCGACCCGCACCGGCGACACGCCCGCGGCGGCCAGCATCCGCGGGGGATCGGGCACCACCGTCAACAGGATCAGCTGCGAGCGCTGGTCGACGGCGTAGGGAACGACGTGTCTCAGTGCGAACGTCGCCGCCGGCGACTCATCGAGGCCGACCAGGATGCGCGGATAGCGGGGCCACTCGAACTCCGCCACGCAGCGCAGGGTACTGCCCGTCGGCGCCCGCCTCGCCCCTCGGCGAGGCGGGCGCCTGAACCTCAGCGTGCGTAGACGATCGTGTTGTCCACGTAGTGGCCGGTGGAGCTGTCGAAGGCGCCACCGCAGGTGATGAGACGCAGCGTCGGACCGTCGGTGCGGCCGTAGACGCGCGCGGTCGGGAACTCGTCCTTCGGGAAGCGCTCGCTGCCCTGGACGGTGAAGCGGGCGCGGCTGCCGTCGCGACGGATGACAACGACCTTGTCGCCCTTGCGAAGCTCGCCGAGCCGGTAGAACACGGCGGGGCCGGTTTGCGAGTCGACGTGGCCGACGATGACCGCCGGGCCGGTCTCGCCGGGCCGCGAGCCGCCCGTCCACCAGCCGGTGTCGCCGTAGTCCGTGGGGACCTCGAGCGTGCGGTCGGGGTTCAGGCCGAGCCGGATGATCGGGGCGCGCACCCCGATCGAGGGGATCTCGATGCGGACAGGGGTCGCGACGCGCTCGCGGCGCGGCGCGGGCGCGACGGCCACGTCGCTCCTCGGCTCGTCGTTCGCCGGCGCGCCGAGCGCCGCCGCGTCGAGCCGTGCTCCGCGGTCGTCGTGCGAGACGGCGCCGACGACGCTGACGAGTAGCGCGAGGCCGGCGACGACCGTCGCGATGCCGAGCACCAAGAGCCTTCTTCGATGCATCAGAACGTCTCCTCAGGGATTCGTGGTCATGGTCAGTCGAGGGTGCGCCAGCCGTCCCCCCTCGGCAACAGGAGCTGGTGATCGAGCGATAAGCGCACGCGCTTGAGGCTGCGCTGCCGAGCCGGAGAATCGACTCCAATGTCGATTGCACGCATCTCCCCCAGCGTCCTCATCGGAGCGCTCCTTCTCGTCTTCGTGCTGCTGTTCGCGGGAGCGGGCACAGCACTGGCGGGTGGTGACGAAGGACAAGCCCCTGCGAGCGCCGGACCCCCGTGGGCCGACCGCGAGGTCGGCGAGGGCGAAGACGTTCCGTACGAGCGCACGGACGCACGGGGCTGTCGCCTCGGCTCGACGCGCGGCGCCGGCCCAGGCTCGGTGCTCGGCTTGTGGGTGGTCGGAACGCCGTGTCGCGCCGGCACGCGCTTCGTCCGCGGATACCAACACTGCCTGAACAACGAGACGGGCCGCAAGGGCCGCTGCTACTCGCGCGCGGACAAGCATTGCGTCCGGCCGGTGTTCCTCGGTCGCTGCTGGCTGCGTGATCGCATCTACCGGCGGACGGTCAAGGGCTACGCCTGCACCGAGAGGCGGCTGTACGAGGTCGATGGCGTCTACGAGGGACGCGTCATGTGCCGCAAGGGCCGCCGGCGGATCAGCCACGACTACACGCTGCTCACCGCAGCGCCCGTCGCGGTCGACACCGAGGCCGAGCTGCGGGCGGCGTGGGGCAACCCGCGCGTGACGGCGATCGACGTCACCGCCGACATCTTCCTCCGCGCCTGCGAGCGCGGTGACCCGATGCGCGAGTCGCCGCGCCCGGTGCTCCTGGACGGACACGGCCACACGCTGCGACAGACATGCTTCGAGAAGCGACTGCTGCGTCAGGACGGCACCGGGTTCGTCGAGCTGCGGAACGTGACGCTGACTCGCGGGGGCAGCGACGGGCCGGGCGGCGCCGTCGTGACGCGCGGCGAGATCGCAGTCATCGACTCCACGATCAAGCAGAACCTGGCCGAGGAGCCGGGCGGCGGGGTCATGTCCCAGCGGCGCGCCACGATCATCCGCTCGGTCCTCACCGGCAACCTGGCCAACGACGACGGCGGCGCCGTGTACGCGCGGCGCGGCGGCATCCAGGTCTACGACTCGACCCTCAGCGGCAACCTCGTCGACGGCTCCGGCGGCGCGCTCGGCTCGACCGGCGACATCCTCGTCGTGCGCAGCCACCTCGACGGCAACACGACCGACGGCGACGGCGGCGCCATCTACACCGACGAGGACGGCGACGTCACCGTGATCGACTCGACCGTCAGCGGCAGCACCGCGGACGGCCCGGGCGGCGCGATCTTCACGCTCGACGGGGACGTCACGGTCATCGGCTCGACGCTCAGCGGCAACCGCGCGGACGACCGCGGCGGCGCCATCTCGGGCGAGGCGTCCGTGACGGTCGTCAACTCGACGATCTCCCGCAACATCGCCGTCGCGCACGTCGGCGGCGGCATCTGGTCACGCGGAGACCTGTACGTGGCCAACTCGACCGTGAGCGACAACTACGCCGAGGGCAAGGGCGGGGGCCTGAATGCCGCGGGCGTCCTCACCCTCGTCTCCTCGACCGTCGCCGACAACGTCGCCCCGGTGGGCGCCAACGTCGGCGCCGGGGAGCGGCTCGAGGCGTTCGGCTCGGTCATCGGGCCCGCCAAGACCGAGTTCAACGGCGGCCAGACGCAGCCGACGGAGGACAGCTGCGACACGCCGGCCTCGATCTCGCACGGCTTCAACGTCCTGACCGAGGGGTCGTGCCGCCTGACCGCGCCCACCGACTCGGTCGGCGTGCCCTCCGGCCTGGAGGCGCTGCACGGCTACGGCGGGCCGGCCGAGACGCGCCTGCCGCAGGCTGCGAGCCCGGCGCTCGACCGAGTGCCCACCACCGCCTGCCTCAACCCCCCGCCGCCCGCGCAACTGGAGGGCGAGCAGCACATCGCCGGCCTCGTCGACCTCAGCGCCCGGCTGCGGACGGACCAGCGCGGCGTGCCCCGTCCCCAAGGGCCGGCCTGTGACGCCGGCGCCGTGGAGGTGACCAAGTGACGCTGCGTCTGACCTTCGCCGTCGCGTGCGCCGTCGTCGTGGCGTTCGCCCTGGCCGGCTCGGCCGTCTCCGAGGCGCGGCAGCCCGGCGCAGTCTCCGCCGGCGAGGACTCGCCGTGGCCGCGCACGACCGCGCTCGGCCCCAACCTGCGCGCGGTGCGCCGCGAGGTCTCCCGGCTCGAGTGGCAGGTGGAGCGCATGGAGCAGTCGGCCGAGAACGCCGAGGACTGGATCACGTGCATCAGGTACGTGCCCGTCAACGAGCAGGGCGACCGCGACCGGCAGTCCGGCTACCTCTACGACGACCGCGACGGAACCGGCGTGGGCTTCATGGACGGGCTCGCCGTCGACCGGCGCCGCAAGGCCGGTAGGGAGGACTACCTGTTCATGCACTTCCGCGGCAACGGCTGCCGGTCGGACAGTCCCCAGCCGGGCGGCACCGCCGAGCCCGCGTCCGTGCGCCGGCGGCCCAGCCCGAAGCAGGAGCTGAGGATCCTCGAGCGCAAGGCGCGGCAGCTGAGCGCGAGGTCGCAGCGGCTGGAGACCATCTCCGAGCGCTTCGACGAGTGGGAGTCCTGCGTCTCGTGGGTCCCCGTCACCGAGCTCGGCGATCCCGACCAGCAGTTCGGCTACCAGTTCGGACATCTCGGAGGCCCCGCGGGCTACCGAACGGCGCTGCACATCGACCGCAGCGACTGGGACGACCCCGACTACATGTTCCTCGCGCTCGTCGGCGGCGATCGGCCGGGCCGCGAATGCCAGGACGAACCCGGAGAGGCGGTTGACTGACATGCGAGCCCTGATCCTCATCATCTGCGCGTGGGCGGCTCTGGCCGCCTGCGCACCTGCAGCGCTGGCCGACTCGAGCCTGAGCGACCGGGTCGACGACCTCCAGCAGGAGGTGGAGTCGCTCACCGAGGACATCGAGGACCTGGGCGAGCCGGTCGAGGAGTTCGAGCTCTTCGACCAGTGCGCGTACACGGTCGGCGTGACCCAGTTCGGCGCCTGGGGCGGCGACACCGGGTTCCTCTTCGGAAGCGGCGGAGCGAAGCGCCGGCCGGCGCTGGCGATCGACATGCGCGGGTTCGGCACACCGCAATACGACTTCCTCGCCTTCCCGGGCGAGGAGCCGCCGAGCATCGAATGCAACGAAGACGCAGGCGAAGAGTTCATCGACGGCTGACCAAGCCCGTGACGCATGTCCGGTTGGCCATACCCCGGGCGTCGGGTCGCCCGACCGTAGGACGCTAGCCAGCGCGGTCGAGCCACCGGGCGGACGCCGGGACCATCTCGGCATGAGCCGGGCTCGAATCGACAGTGACCAATGGCGGACGCCAGTTCGCCACGAAACGGAGGACATCATGGAGTTCCAGAACCGACAGTTCGTACGTCTAGGGAAGCGACACATCGCATTCGTCGTGGTCGCCGCCCTTGCCGCGTTGATGCTCGCCTCGGCGGGGCCCGCGCAGGCGAAGCGGTTGGTCGGCACCAAGGGAGCCGACAGGATCGTCGGCACCGCAAAGACCGACGTGATCAAGTCGTTCGGCGGCAAGGACTGGATCAAGGGCGGCGGTGGCAAGGATCGACTCCTGGGAGGGCGCGGCGCTGACCGCCTGAACGCCGTCGACGGCCGGGCGGACCGTGTCGTCAACGGCGGACCCGGCAAGGACATCTGTCGGGTCGACCCGGCTGATCAGGTCATCGTGCAGGGCTGCGAGATCGTGACGATCGTGAAGCCCGACGCTCCCGGCGCTCCCGGCGCTCCCGGCACTCCCGGCGCTCCCGGCACTCCCGGCGCTCCCGGCATGCGCTCCGAGCGGTCCCGGCGCTCCGAGCGTTCCCGGCACTCCCGGCGTTCCCGCCGGCCCGCTGGTCTGCGCAGCCCCGCCGGAGGACGCCGCGCTCGCGCGGGTTGCGCAGGACGACGACCCGCCGCTGACCTTCAGCGACGCGTTCTACGCGATCACGACCACCATCACCGCCTCGACGGATGGGCTGACCGGCGACGCGCTCCCGATCGGGATCGAGGACGTCTGCGACGTGCCCGAGTCGCTGGCTGCCGAGGCCGCCCAGCTCGTTGGCGGCGACGGGGTCGCGATCATCAGCCCCACGACGCAGGTGTTCGACGGCACAGGGCTGCAGCTCACCGGCGCCGCGGCCACGACCGCCTTGGCGGAGACTGACTCCCTTGTGCTCAAGGCGCAGCTCCTGCCTCTTGCCGGATGGCAGCAGGACGAGGACGGTGCGCCGGTGCCCACGTTCTCGATCAGCCGAGCCGACATCCCGGCGGACGACTGATCAGCTCTGATCTCACGCGAGCGCAAGCGTCCCGGCGGGCCATCCCAGGCCCGCCGGGACGACGATCGTTCGGCGTGACCCCCTCAGTACAGGAGAAGAAATCGATGTCGATAGAGACCACCACCACAGAGCCGGCCACCAGCTCGGACGGGACCGAGATCCGGCCGTTCGAGATCAACGTCTCGGACGACGAGCTCACCGACCTGCGCGACCGGATCAACGCGACGAGGTGGCCTGACCGGGAAACCGATCCCTCCCAGGGGGTGCGGCTCGAGACGATCAAGAGCCTCGCCGGCTATTGGGCGACGGACTACGACTGGCGCAGGTTCGAGGAGCGGTTCGCGGCCCTGCCGCACTACATCACCGAGATCGACGGGGTGGACATCCACTTCGTCCACGTCCGCTCCGAGCATGCGGACGCGCTGCCGCTCATCGTGACCCACGGGTGGCCGGGCTCGACCATCGAGCAGCTGAAGATCATCGATCCGCTCACCAATCCCACGCACGCACGGCGCGAGCGCCGCGGACGCCTTCCATCTCGTGATCCCGTCATTGCCGGGGCACGGGTTCTCGGGGAAGCCGAACGAGACCGGCTGGGACCCGATCCGCATCGCCCGGGCGTGGGTCACCCTGATGAAGCGACTGGGCTACACGAGGTTCGTCGCGCAGGGCGGTGACTGGGGAAATGCCGTCACGGAGCAGATGGCCCTGCTGAAGCCCGAGGGGTTGCTGGGCATTCACACCAACATGCCGGCGACCGTTCCGCCCGACGTCTCGAAGGCGCTCGCCACCGGCGGCCCGAAGCCAGACGGTCTCGCAGCCGATGAGGACCTGGCCTACGGCGTCCTGGAGCACTTCTTCGCGACCGGGCTGGGCTACTCCACCGAGATGGCCAACCGCCCGCAATCGATCTACGGCATCGCGGACTCGCCGGTCGGCCTCGCGGCCTGGATGCTCGACCACGACGAGCGCAGTTACCAGCTCATCGCGCGCGCGTTCGCCGGGCAAGCCGGCGGCCTGTCCCGCGACGACGTGCTCGACAACATCACGCACTACTGGCTCACCAACACGGCGGTCTCCTCGGCTCGGCTGTACTGGGAGAGCGATCTGGCGTTCTTCGACGTCAAGGGCGTCGAGATCCCGGTCGGCGTGACCGTCTTCCCCGACGAGCTGTATCCGGCGCCGCGGAGCTGGGCGGAGAAGGCGTATCCCAACCTCATCCACTTCAACAAGGTCGACGAAGGCGGCCACTTCGCCGCCTGGGAGCAGCCGCAGATCTTCTCCGAGGAGATGCGGGCGACCTTCAGGTCGCTGCGCTAGCTGGAGCGAGGAAGCGTCCGGGCCGTGGTCGGGCGGAGGTCGTCATCCAGAGCCGGCGACGACCTCCGCCCACAGCTCCGCGTAAGCACGTGCGGCCGGGCTGCGCGGATGGTTCACCACCAGCGGCACCCGCGCGACGCCCATCAGCTCCACGGCGCTGGCCACCGGGATCGCGGCGCGAGCGACTCCGGGGAGCGTCTCCGGGAGCGACGCCGCGAGCTCGCGATGCAGCCGCCGCCGGCGGTCGACCATCGACAGGAACGCCAACACGCCCGGCGCCGGTTGCGGTCCATCCGCGAGGAACGTCTGCAGCTGCTCGAACGTGCGCACCGACAACGTGGAGGGCACGAGGGGAACGAGCAACCGGTCGGCGGCCGTGAACACGTTCTCGGACACGAGCGAGATCGACGGCGCGCAGTCGACGACCGCGACGTCGTAGTGCTCGGCGAGTGCGTCGAGCACGCGGGCGACACCCTTCAGCGGCTTCTTGGTCTGGTCGAGCGTGATGTCCAGGTGCCGGTAGGAGAAGTCGGCGGGCAACAGGTCGAGGCCTTCGATGTCCGTGCCCTTCACGACGCTCAGCGGATCGCGGCGACCGCGTACCAGCTTGCTCCCACCGCCCTTCACCTTGGGCCGGATGCGGAACAGGAACGAAGCAGCGCCCTGCGGGTCGAGGTCCCAGATGAGCGTCCTGCGGCCCTCCCGGGCGGCCAGCGCCGCGAGGTTGACGGCGGCGGACGTCTTGCCGACCCCGCCCTTGATCGAGTATGTGGCGAGGACCTTCAGCGGACCCTCGCGAACGTGTCGCGCACGAGCTTGCGCTGCTTGCGTGACGAGAAGGCCTCGAAGCGCTCGGCGAAGTGCGCGCGCGCGTCGTGCTGGTCGGCCTCCAGCGCGGAGATGACCAGCCCGGCGGCGAGCACGGCGCCGGGGCCGCCGCTGAGCGCCGCGAGCTCGTCCGCGTTCTCACGGAGCATCTCCGTCTGCACGCTGCGATCTTGGAAGCGCCCGAGCACGTCCTGGAGGTCCTTGAGCACGCGCACGAGCGCCTTGACCACATCGCTCGGGAACAGCGAGCCGAACAGCTCGAGCAGGTACCGCAGCTCCTTGCCGCGCTTGCGCAGCTCGTGCAGGTCCTCGTCCGGGCTCGTGTCGTCGATCCGGCCGCCGTCGTCCACCATCCGCTTGTACACCCTGCGGATCCGGTGGGCCGCCACGACCTCGATCGGGAGCGCGGCGCGCGGCTCCTCGGACGGAGGCGCCGCGGCCAGTGCGCGCCACGCCTCCAGCGCGGCGGCGAAGCGGCGGCTGCGCAGCGCACGGCGCACCCGCACCAGCTCGCGGGCCCGGCGCTGCTCGAGCAGCGCTCGCAGCGGCGCCAGCTCGTCGGCGCGCTCGCCGGCCACCTCGTCCCACTCGAGCAGCTGCACGTCGAGGTCGCGCAGCGGCCCGGTGACCGTCTGCACCCACTTGAGCTCCGTCCGCAGCCGCGCGCGCGGCGCCGGCGGGTGCACGTCCCGCAGCTCGCGCAGCACCGAGCGCGCGCGGCGGACCGAGACCCGCAGATCGTGCAGGAACTCCGTGTCGACGTCGTCGAGCACGCCCTGGACGTTCGCCTCGGCGATGTCCGCCAGAGGCATCAGCACGACCCCGGCCGCCACGTCCGCGCGCGTGCCGCGCGCCAGCTCGAACACGGGCTTGGACTGCACGCCCTCCGGCCGCCCGCCCGCGGCGGTGACGGCCGCGTCGAACAGCGACACGTCGGCGGGCGCGAGGCCGAGGCCGTCGCGCAACCGGGCGACCACGCGATCGAAGTCGCGCTCGTAGCCGCGCACGGGCTCCACCAGCAGGCGGCCGGTCAGCTCGTGGCCTTCGACGACGGGATGCTCGACCGCGAGCCGCACGACGGTCTTGTCGTCGCCGTTCAGGACCGCCGCCCGCAGCACGCGGCTGCGCACGCGGGCGACCGGCACCAGGGCACGCTCCTCGATCACGGGCGCCAGCCGATCCCGCAGCGGTCCCGGCGGAACGGCCGAGAGGGCGACCGCGGGACCGGCGTCGACGTCCGTAGACCGCGGAGGCATCCCGGACTCGCGCAGCGTCAACCGGCGGCGCGACGCGCGTCCGGCGGGCCACTCCGCGTGCAGCCCGGCCTCGCGGAGCCGGGCGTCGAAGGTGTCGAGCAGCACGCGATCGGACGTCGTCGCGCGGTCGACGTCGAGCGTCAGATGCTCCGCCAACACGGCGAGGATCGCTCGGCCGTCGAGCTCGTCAGGCACCGCGAGTTCAAGCGCGCCAGATGACATCGGCCGGGCAGTCTGGCATGCGGCCCATTTGTGAAGGCGATGTGAAATCAGTCGGCGACGACGCGGCGGCGCCGACCGCTTGACGCAGGGCCGCCGAGCGAGCCCGGGCGACGCCGGGGGCGCTGGTAGCATCGCCGCGGTGAGACGGGTGCTGGTGGTTGGAAGCGGAGGCCGCGAGCACGCGCTCGCCCGGAGGCTGGCCGAAGCTGCTGAGGTGTGCGCCTTCGCGGCCCACAGGAACCCCGGACTCGAGGCGCTGAGCGGCGGTCGGCTCGCGGTCGGCGATGTGCGCGACGGCGCGCGCATCGCTCGATTCGCGGTCGAATCGGAGGTCGATCTCGCCGTCGTGAGCGCTGACGATCCGCTCGCCGCCGGTGTCGTCGACGCGCTGCGCGCGGCGGGGATCCGCACGGTCGGGCCGGACCGCAGCGGCGCGCAGATCGAATGGGACAAGGCCGCGGCGCGGCAGCTCGTCGAGGACACCGCGCCGGAGTTCAACCCGGACCATGTCATCGCGCGGTCGCCGGAGGAGGTGCACGGCGCCCTCAAGCAGCTGGGCGACCGACCGCTCGTGGTCAAGCCCGCCGGGCTCACCGGTGGAAAGGGCGTGAAGGTCATGGGCCCTCATCTGGCGAGCCACGAGGAGGCGGCCGACTACGCGCTGTCGCTGCTCGACCACGGCCCTCAGCCGCGCGCCGTGATCCTCGAGGAGCGGATAGACGCGATCGAGTTCACGATCCAGGCGCTGATGGACGGCAGCAGCTGCGTGTTCCCCCCCGCCACGTTCGACTACCCGTACCGCTACGACGGGGACCGCGGTGACGGGACCGGCGGAATGGGCTGCTACACGGACGGGCCCGGGAGCCTGCCGTTCCTCAGCCAGGACCTGTATCGCGCCGCGTGCGAGTTCATCCAGGAGATCGCGCTGAAGTGGCGCGCTCTCGGCCGGTCGTTCTCGGGCGTGCTGAACACCGGTTTCTTCGTGACGGCGGGCGGGCTGAAGGTCATCGAGTTCAACGCCCGGTTCGGCGACCCGGAGGCGATGAACATCCTGGCTCTCCTGGAGAGCAGCGCCCTGGATCTGATGGACGCGATCGCCGACGAGCGGCTGGCCGAGGAGCCGGTCCGATTCCAGGACGCGACCTCGAACGTCACCTACCTCGTGGCGCCCGAGTACCCGTCCCCCGGGCCCCAGCGCGAGTTCGACTTCGACGTACCGGCCGTCGAGGAGACCGGCTGCTGGGTCAACTTCGGCGCGTGCGAGCAGATCGCGGATGGCCGGTTCCGCTCGACGGGCTCGTCGCGCGTGCTCGCCATCAGCACTACGGCGGACTCGCTCGCGCAGGCCCATGCCCGCGTCGATCGAGCGATCGACGCGGGATTCGGCGGAGCGCCGAGCCTCGAGTGGCGTCGCGACATCGGCGATCCCGACTACGTCGCGCGGCAGGTGGATCAAGTGAGGGCGCTGGACCGCCCCTCGCCGGTTCTGTAAGCGCCGCGCTCATCACAGGGGCGGACGCACACTCGGCGCGCTGATCGTGATCGGCTCCGTCGCCGCGACGCCCGCCGACGACCGCACTCGCTGACGCTCACGCCGCGCGGCGGGCTCGCTCCACGGTTCGCGCGAGCTCGACCCGCGAGGAGACGTCGAGCTTGCGGAAGATGTTGCGCAGGTGCGTCTCGACCGTCTTGAGGCTGAGGAAGAGCTCGGCAGCGATCTCGGGATTCGTCTTGCGGTCGACGACCAGGGCGGCGACTTGACGCTCGCGTTGGGTGAGCATCTCGACGCCCACGCCGTCGGCGCTGCCCTTGGACGTGCGCCGGTGGACGGTTCGTCCGAGCCGGCGCAGCTCCTGCTCGGCGGCATCTCGGTGGGGGAGCGCGCCGCAGGCCTCGAAGGTCGCCGCCGCGCGCTCGATCTCGGCTGCCGCTCGGTCCTGCTCCCCGGCCGCGGCGAGCGCTCGCCCGGCGAGCGTCCTCGACAGCGCGGCCTCGATCACCGCGCCGACCTGCTCCGCGGCGGCCGCGGACGCCAGGGCGCGCTTGGCGGCTGCGGCGGGCTCGCCGGCGTGAAGCGCGACTGCCGCCGCGGCGCGCTGGGCCCAGGCGGTGGCCATCGGGAGCCCCAGGGCGGCCGCGTGCGCTTCGGCGGTCGCCGCCGCCCGCGCCGCCTCGGCGCCGTGATCGAGGTCCGCGTGGGCCGTCGCGAGGCTATCGAGGCCCATCGCTCGCCAGGCGCCGGGGATCCTCCGCAGCAGCTCGTCGTCTCCTGAGCCCTCCAGGACGTCGACGGCGCGCTGGCTGCGCCCTGCCATCACCGACGCCCGCGCGACCACCATCGCCGCCCATGCCGACAGGACGCTCTCGTCGAGCCGTCGCGTGAGCTCGAGCGCCTCTTCTGCCATCTCGAGCGCCGCCGGGAGGTCGCCGGCCATCGTCGACAGGAGTGAGCGGTTGCGCAGCATCCACGCCATGCTCTGGGTGATGCCCGCCAGCCGCGCCGCCTCGACCCCGGCGTCGAGCACCTCGGCCGCCTCGCTGAGCCTGCCGCGCATGAAGTGAGCCGCTCCGAGCGCCGGGATCAGCGTCGGGTGCAGATGGCCCGCGGCACGCCCGAGCCTGAGCGCGCGCTCGGCGTGCGTGACTGCCTCGTCGTAGCGGTCGAGAAACGTAGCGGCCGAGCAGAGGTAGGCGGGGGCGTCGATCCGCGCGGTGAGCTCCTCGTCCGACATGGCGGCGACGACGGCAGTCGCCTCGTCGTAGGAGGCCTGCGCCTCGCCGATGCTGCCGGCGACCGCGTGACCGAGCGCGAGCATCGCGGTGGCGGCCGCGATCAGCGGGCGCTCGCCCAGCTCACGCGCCGCTCCGAGCGCGCGCGTCGCCCAGTCGCGGACCGCTTCGGGTTCCGAGCGGAACAGCGCGTCGATCGCGAGCTCGATCATGAGGGAGATCGCGTCGGCCGCCGCCGGATCCGGGAGCTGGTCCAGACCCGCGACCAGGCGCGCGTGCGCGTCCTCGTGACGGCCGAGCAGGCGCTCGACGCCGGCGCACGTCGTCGTCAGCTGCACGCGAAGACCGACCGGCTCGGCCGGGGCGAGCCCGATGCTCTCGAGCAGGTCGGCATGGCTCTCGGCGAGGCGTCCCTGCGCGGCGAGCGCGCGAGCCCGCGCCAGCAACAGGCCGACCCGCTGCTCGGCGGGCGCGGTACTGGGCATGAGGCGCAGCGCGGCGCTGAACCACCGGGTGGCACTGGCGGGGGCGCGAAGGATCGCCGCCGTTCCGGCCTCCGTGAGTACGGCCACGGCCGCCGGATCCCCGTGGCGCGCCGCGAACTCGACGTGATGCGCCCGCGCCGCCGCTGACGCGCCGCGCTCTGCGAGGACCTGCGCGCAGCGCTCGTGCGCGCCGAGCAGCCACCCGCCAGGCGCGCTCTCGTACACCGCGCGCCGCACGAGCGGGTGGCGGAAGCGGAAGCGCCGTGGGACGTCTGTGGGACGCACGAGCCCGAGGTCCAGGAGCTCGTCGAACGCCGCCATGGCGGTGGCGTCGTCCGCGCCGGCCGCGGCGGCGGCGGGCTCGGGCTCGAACGGGTCGCCGGCGACGGCCGCGCCGCGCAGGACCCGGCGGGTGTCGTCGGACAGGAGGCCGAGCTCCTCGGCCAGCGAGGCGATGACCGCCGCGGGCACGCCGACGGCCTCCAGCGCCGCTCCGGCGAGCGGCGACCCCCCGGCGCCTTGGGTGCGGGCGAGTTGTTGGAGGTAGAACGGGTTGCCGCCTGCCTCCTCGAAGAGCTCGTCCGCCCGCTCGCGTCCGACAGCGTCGCCGAGCAGGTCGCCGGCCGCCTCGCGTGGGAGGCCGCCCACCTCGAGCCGCGCGAGGCCGCCCTGGCGATCGGCGCGCTCGAGGGCCGCCGCGAGGCGATCGGATATCTGACGCGGGCGTGCGGCCATCACGACGAGCACGGCCGCGTCGGGTGGGCTGCGCAGGAGGGCGGTGAGCAGCTCCACCGACGCGGCGTCCGCCCAGTGGACGTCGTCGAGGGTGAGCACGAGTGGCCGGCGCGCCGCGAGCTGCTCGAGCAGCTCGCGCACCGCGCGGTGGGCGCGGTAGCGCTCGTCCTGGAGGAGGGTCCCGCCGCCAGACACAGGCTCCGACACGGACGGCAGCACCTGCGCCAGCTCGCTGCGTACCTCATCGCTCAAGGCCGCGGCCAGCCGCGGGTCCAGTCCGGCGACGTACTCGTCGAGGGCGTCGACGAAGACCCAGAACGGCAGGTCACGCTCAAGCTCGGATGCGCTGCCGCCGAGGACCGTGCACCCGCGCGCATCGGCGCGCTTGGCGAGCTCGGCCAACAGGCGGGTCTTGCCGATCCCCGGCTCGCCCTGGATCACGAGCCGAGCCGTCTGACCGTCGCACAATTCGCCGAGGGCACGATCGATCGCTTCCAGTTCGGCGGCACGCCCGACGAGCTGGTCGGCGACCTTGGTCATGGGGAGAGGAGGCTGCCCCCCGAGCATAACCCCGTCACGAGGTCAGGGTGCGAGATCGGGGTGCCCGCCCGATGTCGGGGCGCCGGCCCGCCGTCAGTCTCGTCGCATGCCGCGCTTCCTGATCCATCACCGCCACGAGCCGCATCAGTGCGGCGTCGCGTTCGCCGCCTTCAAGGGCCACAAACCCCGCTCCGGCATCGCCCGGCGCTGGCCTCGTGCCTGGACGGCGACCATGCGATCTGGTGGACGGTCGAGGCCGACAGCGAGGACGACGCGGTGCGGCAGGTGCCGTTCTTCGTCGCCCAGCGCTCGACGGTCACACGGGTGACCGAGGTCGTGATCCCGTGAGCCCCCTCATCGCCCCGAAGGAGACCCCGATGCAACCGTATCCGCGCCGCTGGCAGGCGCTGGGCGTGCTCGCGCTCAGCCTGCTCGTGATCACGATGGGCAACACGATCCTCAACGTCGGTCTGCCGAGCATCCGCGAGGAGCTCGGCGCAAGCTCGAGCCAGCTGCAGTGGATCGTCGACAGCTACGTGCTGGTGTTCGCGGGCCTGCTGCTCGCCGCGGGCAGCCTCGGTGATCGCTTCGGGCGCAGGCGCGCGCTCGCGTCCGGGTTGGTGGTGTTCGGGCTCGGGTCCGTCCTCGCGGCCCTGTCGACCGACGCGACCATGCTCATCGCCTCACGTGCGCTCATGGGCCTCGGCGCGGCCGGGATCATGCCCACGACGCTGTCGATCCTCACGAACATCTTCCCGTCGAACGAGCGGCCGAAGGCGATCGCCATCTGGGCCGCGGTGTCAGGGCTCGGCGTCGCGATCGGCCCGATCTCCGGCGGCTTCCTGCTCGAGCACTTCGACTCGAGCAGCATCTTCCTGATCAACCTGCCCGTCGTAGCCGCGTCCCTGATCGGCGCCTTCGCGCTCGTGCCGGATTCACGTGACCCCAACTCGCCCAAGCTCGACCTGCCGGGCACGGCGCCTGTCCATCGCCGGCCTCAGCGCCGTCATCTGGGCCCTGATCGAGGCGCCCGAGCACGGTTGGAGCAGCCCCGTCATCCTGGCGGCCTTCGCGGCCGGCGCGGCGATCAGCGTGGCGTTCATCGCCTGGGAGCGCCGCACCGACCACCCGATGCTCGACGTGAGCGTCTTTCGCAACCTGCGCTTCAGCGCGGCGAGCATCTCGATCGCGTGCGTGTTCTTCGCGCTGATGGGCGTCATGTACGTCCTCACCATGTACATGCAGTCGGTGCTCGGGTACAGCCCGCTCCAGGCCGGCGTGAAGATGCTGCCGATCGCGATCGGCATGGTCCTGGCGTCGAAGCTCGCCATCGGGCTCACACGCCGCCTCGGCACGAAGTTCTCCGTGACGCTCGGCCTGGGCACCGTCGCCGGCGCGCTGATGATGATCGCGACGTTCGACACGGACACGACGGGCCTCCAGATCGCCCTGGCGCTCGGCGCCCTGGGTCTGGGCATGGGCTTCGCGATGTCTCCCGCGACCGAGGCGATCATGGGCGCGCTTCCCCGCGCCAAGGCCGGCATCGGGTCCGCCATGAACGACGTCGTCCGCGAAGTCGGCGGCATGCTCGGCATCGCCGTGCTCGGCAGCATCCTGTCCTCGGGCTATGGCTCGGGCATGGACGACGCGACCGCCGGACTGCCCCACGCGGCGACAGACGCGGCGAGCGACAGCGTCGGCGCGGCCCACGAGATCGGCGCACAAATCGGCGGCGGAGCCGGCGCCAAGCTGATCGACACCGCCAACAACGCGTTCGTCGACGCCCTCACCACGACCGCCACCCTCGGGGCTGCGGCCGCCGTGATCGGCGCGCTCATCGCCTTCGCATTCCTGCCCTCGCGCGCCCGCGCCGAGCATCCGACGCCGCTCGGCACCGAGCTGCTCGAGCCGGCCCTGGCCTGATCCCACCCCCACCCCCGACCACCTCGGCCGGACTGACCTCGGCCAGACGCCAACCAACACAAGGAGAAACTCGAATGCACAACCTGCTCTGGGCCCCGATCGCCGTCGCGGCCGGCCGCGAACTCGCCATGTCCGGCCTGCCGGACGCCCCCGCTGTCGCCGACAAGCGGCGACGTGCCGCGCGGCCCCTCCGCCCGCTCGCCGGGCACCGCGAGGCGGTCTGATATCGCCGTCGGCCCCTGAGCGTCCCCCGTAGAGCCGCCGAATGCGGCGCTTTACGGGGTGTCGTTAGGGGTGAGCGACGGGACTCGAACCCGCGGCCGCCGGGACCACAACCCGGAGCTCTACCAACTGAGCTACGCCCACCAAGCGCGGAGCCGAGTCTAGCGGTCGCCCGGGCGTTCGTTGTCCGTGTTCGAACCAGCAGGACTGGACTTCTGGTCAGGGACTTCGACCAGGGGTGCTTGGGAGGTTCATCTGGATGATGCGGACCCTCGACGCACGGCCCTTCGGGCTGCTCGGCGCGCTCCTCGCCGGGGCGGCGGTGGCGCTTGCCGTGATGGCGGCGGCCGGCACCGACCCCGCCGTCTGGGTGGCCGTGGCCGGCGCGTTCGCGTGTGCGTGCGGGCTGGTGGTCGGAACGACGGCGCGGGTGGTGCCGGCGGTGGCGCTCGCGGGCGTGGCCGCCGCCGCGCTGGTCCTCGCCGTCGACGGGTACCGGGACCCGGCGCCCGCCGAGGTGCGCGCGTTCAAGGCGCATGCCGTGGCCGCGCCGCGGGCGCCGAGCGTGACGCGCGTCGAGAAGGTCGAGAAGCCCGCCCCGCCGCCCGCGCCGCCGCTCACGGCGCCGCAGTTCGTCCACCGGTTCTACGCGGCCCTCGACGCCGGCCGCTTCGGCCAGGCGTGGGAGCGGCTCGGGCCGGTGGTGCAGGCGCGGTCGGTGAGCTTCGACGCGTGGCGCGACGGGTACGAGACGACGCTGTCGCAGCGGGTCGAGGACCTGCGCGTCGAGGCGGGCGGCAACGTGCGGCACACGCTCGTCACGATCGACCGCACGCCGTGCGGCGGCACCACCGAGCGGCGCTACGAGATGCTCTGGTACCTGCAGCGCGACGGCCGCACCTTCACCGCGCGAGACGTGGTCGGCGTGCAGCTTGCAGGCGTCGAACCTGCGCTTGCCTGCGGCTAGTTGGTCGCGCATAGACTGCCCGGATGGAGTTCCTCCAGCCGGCCACGTGGGAGGAGGCCCTCGAGGCCAAGGCGGCCCACCCCGAGGCCATGCCGTTGTGGGGCGGGACGGACGTGATGGTGGAGATGAACTTCGGCCGCGCGCGGCCGGAGGCGATCCTCGACCTCACGCGCGTGACCGCGCTGACCGAGCACGACCGCGACGACGGCACGCTGCGCGTCGGCGCCGGCGTCACATACACGCGCGCGATCGCCGAGCTGGGCGACCTGCTGCCGGGGCTGGCCATCGCCTCGCGCACGGTCGGCTCGCCGCAGATCCGCAACCGCGGGACGATCGGCGGGAACCTCGGCTCGTCCTCCCCCGCGGGCGACGCGCTGCCGCCGCTCTACGCGAGCAACGCGACGATCGAGGTCGCCTCCATACACGGCACGCGGAGCATCGCGATCGAGGACTTCATCACCGGGCCCAAGCGCAACGTCCTCGAGCCCGATGAGCTGATCGCCGCCTTCCAGATCCCCGTCGCGCGCGGCAACCAGCAGTTCAGCAAGATCGGCACGCGCAACGCGATGGTGATCGCCGTCTGCTCGTTCGCGCTGGCGGTCGACGAGGAGGAGCGGAAGGTCGGCACCTGCATCGGCTCGGCCGCCCCCACCCCGCGCCGCGCGCACGAGGCCGAGTCGTTCATCGACCAGGCGCTCGACTGGGACGGCCACGGACCGATCGACGACGAGGCCGCGCGGCGCTTCGGCGACCTGGTGGCCGAGGCCGCCTCGCCGATCGACGACCAGCGCGGCAGCGCGGTCTACCGCCGCCACGCCTTGGCCGTCATGGCGCGGCGCACGCTGAAGTGGGCCTGGGCATGAGGCTGACCTGCCTCATCAACGGCGAGGAGCGCGAGGTCGACGGCCTGTGGGAGGGCGAGAGCCTGCTGCACGTGCTGCGCGAGCGGCTCGCCCTGCCGGGCTCCAAGAACGCGTGCGAGCAGGGCGAGTGCGGCTCGTGCTCGATCTACCTCGACGGCGAGCTGGTGTGCTCGTGCCTGGTCATGGCCGGCCAGGCCGAGGGCCGCGAGATCGTCACCGTGGAAGGCCTGGCGCCGGATGAGGACGAGCTGCACCCGATCCAGGAGGCGTTCATCCAGGCGGGCGCGGTGCAGTGCGGGTTCTGCACGCCCGGCCTGATCGTGGCCACCCACGACCTGCTGGCGCGCAAGCCGCGGCCGAGTGACCCCGAGATCCGCGAGGCGCTGGCCGGCAACCTGTGCCGTTGCACGGGCTACGAGAAGATCCTCGACGCCGTGAGGCTGGCGGCGCAGCGATGAAGCTCGTCATCGAGGGCTGCGCGATCGCCACCGTGGACGCCGCGGGCACCGAGCACGCCGACGGGCACATCGTGATCGAGGACGGCCGCATCGCGGCGGTCGGCGAGGGGACCACGGACGAGACCGGCACGCGGATCGACGGCCGCGGCATGCTCGCCACGCCCGGCCTCGTCAACTGCCACCACCACCTCTACCAGTGGGCCACGCGCGGCATGTCGCAGCAGTCGACGCTGTTCGAGTGGCTGCAGGAGCTCTACCCCGTGTGGGCGCGCGTCGACGGCGACATCGAGCGCGCCGCCGCCCGGGCCGGGCTGGCCGCGCTGGCGCGCTCCGGCTGCAGCACGAGCACCGACCACCACTACGTCTTCCCGCGCGGCGCCGGCGACCTGCTCGCGATCGAGGTGGAGGCGGCCCGCGAGCTGCACGTGCGCTTCCACCCGTGCCGCGGCAGCATGGACCTCGGGAAGTCCCAGGGCGGCCTGCCGCCCGACGAGGTCACCGAGGACCGCGACGCGATCCTGACGGCCTGCGCCGAGGCGATCGACCGCTTCCACGACCCGGCGCCGGACGCCATGGTCCGGGTCGCGCTCGCGCCGTGCTCCCCGTTCAGCGTCACGAAGGAGCTGATGGCGGAGACCGCCGAGTTCGCGAGAGCGCGGAACGTCCGCCTGCACACCCACATGGCCGAGACGCTCGACGAGGAGCAGTTCTGCCTCGAGCTGTTCGGCGTGCGCCCGGTCGAGTACCTCGAGCAGGTCGGCTGGCTGGGCGACGACGTCTGGCTCGCCCACTGCGTGCACCTCGACGAGCGCGAGGTCCGCCGTTTCGGTGAGACCGGCACCGGCGTGGCGCACTGCCCGTCCTCGAACGCGCGGCTCGGCGCCGGCATCGCGCCGGTGGCGGCGCTCACGGCAGCAGGCGCGCCGGTCGGCCTCGGCGTCGACGGTCCGGCCTCCAACGAGGCGGGCGAGCTGGCCGGCGAGCTGCGCGAGGCCCTGCTCGTCGCGCGGATCAAGGGCGGCCCGCAGGCGCTGACCGCCCGCGAGGCGCTCGCGCTGGGCACCATCCACGGCGCCCGCTGCCTCGGAAGAGAAGACGAGATCGGCTCGCTCGAGCCCGGCAAGCTGGCCGACGTCGCGCTCTGGCAGGTCGGCGACCTCGACCACGCGGGCATCGCCGACCCGGTCGCCGCGCTGGTGCTCGGCGCGCGCCCGATCGTCGACACGCTGCTGGTCGGGGGGAAGCCCGTCGTCGAGAATGGCCGTCTCACCACGGCCGACGAGGACGAGATCGCCCGCGACATCGCCAAGGCGAGCCGCCGGATGCAGGAGGTGGTGGTGTGACCGTCGAGACTTCGATCCGCGGCGGGATCGGCGAGAGCCTGCGCCGCCCGGACGGGATCCCCAAGGTCAAGGGCGACTTCGCGTACTCGTCCGACCTGTGGGCCGACGGGATGCTGTGGGGCTCGACCCTGCGCAGCCCGCATCCCCGCGCGCGGATCCGCGAGATCAACATCGCGCCGGCGCTCGCCATCCGCGGTGTGTTCGCCGTCCTCACCCACGAGGACGTGCCCGGCCGCAAGGTCTACGGGCTCGAGATCCCCGACCAGCCGGTGCTGGCCTTCGACCAGGTCCGCTACCAGGGCGAGGCGGTGGCGATCGTGGCCGCCGACCATCCCGAGACCGCCCGGTACGCGGCCTCCAGGATCGAGGTCGACTACGAGGTGCTCGAGCCGGTCACCGACCCCGAGAAGGCGGCCGACGCCGAGCCGCTGCACCCGTCCGGCAACCTGCTGCGGCACGTGCACATCGAGCACGGCGACCCGGAGGCCACCGCCGAGGTCGTGGTCAGCGGCGAGTACGAGGTCGGCATGCAGGACCAGGCCTTCCTCGGCCCCGAGTCGGGCCTCGCCGTGCCCGCCGAGGACGGCGGCGTGGACCTCTTCGTCTCCACCCAGTGGCTGCACGTCGACCGCGACCAGACCGCGGCCAGCCTCGACCTGCCGCCGGAGAAGGTGCGCATCACGCTGGGCGGCGTGGGCGGCGCGTTCGGCGGCCGCGAGGACCTGTCGATGCAGATCCACGCCTGCCTGCTCGCCCTGCACACCGGCAAGCCGGTGAAGATGATGTACGGCCGCGAGGAGTCGTTCTTCGGCCACATCCACCGCCACCCGGCGCGCATGCGCTACGAGCACGGGGCCACGCGCGACGGCGACCTCGTCTACGTCAAGTGCCGGATCCTGCTCGACGGCGGCGCCTACGCCTCGAGCTCCACGGCGGTGTGCAGCAACGCGGCCTGCTTCGCGGTCGGTCCGTACGAGGTGCCGAACGCGCTGATCGACTCGTACGTCGTCTACACCGACAACCCGCCGTGCGGGGCCATGCGCGGCTTCGGCGCCGTGCAGACCTGCTTCGCGCACGAGGCGCAGATGGACAAGCTGGCGGCCGCGCTGGAGATGGACCCGGTCGAGCTGCGCAAGCGCAACGCCGCCACGGAGGGGACGATCATCCCGACCGGCGCGCCGATCACCTCGCCCGCCCCCGTCGCCACGCTGCTCGACAGCGTCGCGAACAGACCGCTGCCGGGGCCGAGCGAGATCATGCCCGGCGGCCATTCGAACACGACCCACGGCGAGGGCGTGCGGCGCGGCATCGGCTATGCGGTCGGCTACAAGAACGTCGGCTACTCCGAGGGCTTCGACGACTACTCGACCGCGCGCGTGCGGCTCTCGCAGGTGGGCGGCGAGCCGCTGGTGGAGATCTACACGGCGGCCGCCGAGGTCGGCCAGGGCCTCGTGACCGTGCAGGAGCAGATCGCCCGCCACGAGCTCGGCGTCGAGCGCGTGATCGTCATGCCCGCCGACACGCACGTCGGCTCGGCCGGCTCCTCGTCGGCCTCCCGTCAGACCTACATGACCGGCGGCGCCGTGAAGCTCGCCTGCGAGGCGGTCCGCGAGGAGCTCGAGCTGCGCGGCGGATCGCTCGACGAGCCGATCGACATCACGCGCGAGCACCACCACCGGCCGACGTTCCCGCTCGACGAGAAGGGCCAGGGCGACGCGCACGTCACGTTCGCCTTCGCCGCCCACCGCGCGGTGGTCGACGTCGACACCGAGCTGGGCCTCGTGCGGGTGGTGGAGATCGCCACGGCGCAGGACGTCGGGCGCGCGATCAACCCGCTCGCCGTCGAGGGGCAGATCGAGGGCGGGATCGCCCAGGGCCTCGGGCTGGCGCTGATGGAGGAGATCCAGGTCGTCGACGGCGAGGTCCGCAACGCCTCGTTCACCGACTACCTGATCCCGACCGTGCTCGACATGCCGCCGGTCGAGCTCGACGTGATGGAGCTCGCGGACCCGGGCGCGCCGTACGGGCTGCGCGGCGTGGGCGAGCCGCCGACCATCTCTTCAACCCCGGCGATCGTCGCCGCCCTGCGCGCCGCCACCGGCGCGGAGCTGAAGCGAGTTCCCGTCCGTCCCGACCACATCGTGGGGGTCTGAATGCCCGTCCCGCCCGCCGAGCTGACCGCCGAGTACTCGATCGAGGGCCCCGAGTCGGCGCTCGACGCAGCGCGCGGCGTGGAAGGGCCGTCGGGGATCGCGCGCGAGGCGGGACCAGGCCGCACGCTGCTGTCCGGCAGCCGCGGCGAGGTGCTGGGCACGCTCGGTGACGTGGTCATGGCGGCGCTGGACGCCGGCGCGTGGCGGTTCGACGTGCAGCTCGAGGCGCCGTCGGAGAGCCGTTGACCGACCGGGCGGCGCTGATCGCGGTGGCGCGCGGTGACGCGCCGCCGGACCTCGTGATCGAGGGCGCGCACGTGTTCTCGGTGTTCACGCGCGAGTGGCTCGAGGTCGACGTCGCGATCTTCGGCGGGGTGATCGCCGGGCTGGGCTCCTACGACGACGGCGAGCGGGTCGACGCGCGCGACCAGTACCTGGTGCCGGGCTTCATCGACGCGCACGTGCACATCGAGTCGTCCAAGCTCACGCCGGCCGAGTTCGCGCGCTGCGTCGTCCCGCACGGCACCACCGCGGTGGTCACCGACCCGCACGAGATGGCGAACGTGCTCGGGATCGAGGGCGTCGAGTGGATGCTCGAGGCGTCCGATGACCTGCCGCTCGACGTCTTCGTGATGGCGCCCTCGTGCGTGCCGGCGAGCGACTTCGAGTCGCCCATGAGCCCGCTCGAGCCGGCCGACATGGAGGCGATCCTGCGCCACCCGCGGGCGCTGGGCGTGGCCGAGATGATGAACTTCCCCGGCGTCATCGCCGGCGCGGCGGACGTGCTGGCGCGGCTCGACGTGGCGGGCGCCACGCACGCCGACGGCCACGCGCCCGGCGTGGTCGGCCGGCCGCTCGACGCCTACGTGGCCGCCGGCATCCGCTCGGACCACGAGGCGACGACGTTCGACGAGGCGCTGGAGAAGCGCCGCCGCGGCATGTGGGTGCTGCTGCGCGAGGCCTCCAACGCCCGCAACCTGCGCGACCTGCTGCCGCTCGTCGGCCAGTACGGGCCCGAGCACTGCGCGTTCTGTACCGACGATCGCGAGCCGGACTTCCTCTACCGGCTCGGCCACATCGACCAGATGTGCCGCGTGGCCGTCGAGGAGGGCGTCTCGCCGGAGGCGGCGCTGCTGATGGCGACGCTGCACCCGGCGCGCTGCCACGGGCTGATGGACCGCGGCGCGGTGGCGCCCGGCATGCGCGCCGACCTCGTCCTGCTCGACGACCTCGAGACGTTTGCTCCGGCGCGCGTGTACAAGGACGGCCGGCTCGTGGCCGCCGACGGCCGCGCCGAGCCGTTCGCGCGAGCCCCGATCCCGGAGCGCGTGCGCAGCACCATGCGCGCGGCCCCGCTGGGCCCGGACGCCTTCGCGATCCCGCCCGCCTCGCGCGTGCGCGTGATCGAGACCATCCCGGGCCAGCTCATCACCAACGCGCGCGAGGAGCAACCGGCGCTGCTCGACGGCCGCGTGGTCGCCGACCCCGCGCGCGACCTGGCCAAGATCGCCGTGATCGAGCGCCACCACGCGACCGGCCGGATCGGCCTCGGCCTGGTACGCGGCTTCGGCCTGCGGGCCGGCGCCTTCGCCTCGACCGTCGCCCACGACGCCCACAACCTCGTCGTCGTCGGGGTCACCGACGAGGACATGACGGCCTGCGCGGCCCGCCTGCAGGAGATCGGCGGCGGCATCGCCGTCGCCCGCGACGGCGCGATCCGCGGCGAGCTCGCGCTGCCCGTTGCCGGCCTGCTGTCCGACGAGCCGGTCGAGGACGTCGTCGAGCGGCTCGAGCAGCTGCAGGAGATGCTGAAGGACCAGGGCGTCGGAGACGACGCGCCGTTCATGACGCTCTCGTTCCTGGCCCTGTCGGTCATCCCGGCCCTGAAGATCACCGACCGCGGGCTGGTCGACGTCGACCGTTTCGAGCTCGTCCCACTGGAGGTCGCACCATGAGAGCCAAGCTCGCAGCAGCGCTGATCGCCCTTTTCGCGTTCCCGGCGGTCGCAGACGCCCACCGGCTGGACCTCGACTTCCGTGGCGAGGCGATCGTCCCGACCGGCACGATGTTCGAGGGCACCACGGTCGGCGGCCTGTCGTCGATCACCTACGACCACAGGCGCGGCGTCTACCACGCGATCGCCGACGACGCGAGCGTGATCGACCCCGTCCGCTACTACACCGTCGCCCTCGACGTCCGTGACGGGCGGCTGACCGACGGCGACGTGCGCTTCAAGGACGTCACGACGATGCTGGCGCCCGACGGCAACCCGTACACGGCGAACAGCCTCGATCCCGAAGGCCTCACGCTGACCAAGGACCGCGAGCTGATCTTCACCTCCGAGGGCATCAGGAACACGGGGATCGATCCCTTCGTGCGGCGCTACTCGCTGGGCGGTCGCTTCCTCGGCGCCCTGCCGGTGCCGACGGAGTTCCTGGTGACGCCCGACCCGGCGAAGGGCGTGCGCCAGAACCTCGGCTTCGAGAGCGCCGCCGCCGACGGCCACGACCTGTTCGTCGCGACGGAGAACGCGCTCCTCCAGGACGGACCCGCCGCGACGGTGGCCACCGGGAGCCGGGCGCGCATCCTGCGCTACGACCTGCGCAAGCGCCGGGTCGAGCGCCAGTGGTTCTACGACACCGACCCGGTCGCGCAGCCGCCGGTGCCCGCCACCCAGTTCTCGGTCAACGGGCTGGTGGAGCTGCTGCCGCTCGACGACGATCGCCTGCTCGCGATGGAGCGCTCGTTCTCCGTCGGCGCGCCGGGGACCGGCAACACGATCAAGCTCTTCGAGGTGTCGCTGCACGGGACGACGGCCCGCAAGCGGCTGCTGCTGAACCTCGACGAGCTCGGGATCCCGCTCGACAACGTCGAGGGCATGACCTTCGGGCCGCGGCTCAGGCACGGCCGCCGGTCGCTCGTGCTCGTCAGCGACAACAACTTCGCCGCCACGCAGTTCACGCAGTTCCTGCTGTTCGCGCTCGACGACTAGAACACGTTGACTTCGAGCCAGTCGGCCGCGAAATAGAGCAGGAAGAACGGCACGATCGCCCACATCAGCCCGTGGATCTGGCGGATCTTGCCGGTCGCGCACATGACGACCACGTAGCCGATCACTCCGAAGCCGATGCCGGCCGCGATCGAGAAGGTGAGTGGGATGCCGGCGATGGTGAGGAAGGCCGGGATCGAGCTCTCCGGCAGCTCCCAGTCGATGTCGCGGACGATCCGCATCATCAGGTAGCCGACCATGACCAGCGCGGGCGCGACCGCCGGGTGGATGAAGGTGTCCTCGCCGAACGGAACGCCCTGCGCCACGAGCGCCACGAGCGGGACGAAGAACATCGTGAGCAGGAAGAGCCCGGCGGTCACGAGCGAGGCCAGGCCGGTGCGCGCGCCCTCCGACACGCCGGCGCCGCTCTCCACGTAGGTGGTGACGCTGGAGACGCCCATCGCGCCGCCGACCGCGGCGGCGCTCGAGTCGACGAGCAGCAGGCGGTCGGCCTGCGGGAGCCGGCCCCGGTCGTCGAGCAGGCCACCGCCGCGGCCGACCGCCACGGCGGTGCCGATGGTGTCGAAGAAGTCGGTCATGAAGAGGGCGAAGATGACCGGGATCAGGCTGACCGACAGCGCGTCGCCGAGGAAATCGGGATCCAGCGGCTCGCCGATGATCGAGAACTCGTCGGAGCCGGGGATGTCGGCCACGCCGTCGGGGCCCTCGAGGACGCCGAAGATCAGGCCGAGCACGGTGGCGGCGACGACGCCGAGGATGACCGCGCCGCGCTGACGGCGGGCCACCAGGACGGCCGCGACGAGGATGCCGGCGAGAGCGATCAGCGGCGCGCCCTTCGTGAGGTCGCCGATGCCGATGCCGGTGGCCGGGTTGTTGACCACGATGCCGCCCTCGCGCAGGCCGACGAGCGTGATGAACAGGCCGATGCCGACGCCGATCGCCAGCTTGAGCGAGATCGGGACCGCCTCCATGATCGCCGTCCGCAGCCCGGCCAGCACGAGGATCACGGCGACCAGGCCCTCGATGACCACGACCGCCATGCCGACCTGCCACGGCAGGTCGCGCCCGAGGATGATGTCGAACGCCACGATGGCGTTGATGCCGAGGCCCGGGGCGAGCGCGAACGGCAGGTTGGTGGCCAGCGCCATCGCCGCCGTGGTGACGGCCGCGGCGAGCGCCGTGCACACGATCACCGCGTCCAGCGGCACGCCGGCCGCCGACAGGATCGCCGGGTTGACGAAGACGATGTAGCTCATCGTCAGGAACGTCGCGACGCCGCCGAGCGCCTCGGTCCGCGGGTTGGTCCCGCGCTCGTGGAGACGGAAACGGCGGGCCAGGAAGCCCGAGGGCTCGCGAGAGGCGGTGGTGGCGCTCATGGTGGCGCGAACGTACCAGCGCTCCCGGCGGACTCGGTACTGGTTGAATCCGGTGTGGATGAAGGCGATCAACGAGCTCGACCAGGCCGCGTTCGTCGAGCGCTTCGGCCCGCTGTTCGAGCACTCGCCGTGGGTCGCCGAGGCCGCGTTCCGGGACCGCCCGTTCGCCGACCGCGAGGAGCTCTACGAGGCGCTCGTGGCCGCCATGTACGCGGCCCCGATGGAGCGCAAGCTCGCCCTCATCCGCGCCCATCCCGACCTGGCCGGCAAGGCGGCGATCGAGGGCAGCCTGACCGACAGCTCCACGCGCGAGCAGGCGTCGGCCGGGCTCGACCGGCTGACCCCCGACGAGTACGAGGCGTTCACCGGCACCAACACCGCGTACCGCGAGCGCTTCGGCTTCCCGTTCGTGGTCTGCGCGCGGGAGCACACCAAGGAGTCGATCCTGCGCGTGGCGTCGGAGCGGCTCGCCAACACCGAGGACGAGGAGATCCGCGTGGCACTGGAGGAGATCGCCAAGATCGCCCGGCTGCGGCTGGAGGACGCGCTGTGAGGATCTCCTACGGCAAGCTGCGCGTCCCGGTCCACCGGATCAGCGGCGACGACGTGTTCGCCTGCGAAGTGAGCGTCGAGGTGCTGGGCGAGAACTTCGAGCCCGCCTACACGGAGGGCGACAACTCCAACGTCGTCGCCACCGACACGATGAAGAACTTCATCCTGCGCGAGGCCGCCGCGTACCCCGGCGCCACGCTGGAGGGCTTCGTCGAGCACATCGGGAAGCTGATGATCGCGACCTACCCCGTGATGGAGGCGCTGCGCGTCACCGGCCGCGAGCTGCGCTTCGACCGCGTCGCCGGCAAGGTGTTCTCGCGCTCGGCCGACGACCACGGCGTGGCGTCCGTCGCGGTCGGCGCCGACGGCGTGACCGAGCTGCGCGGCGGCCGCCACGGGCTGATGCTGCTCAAGACCAGCGGCAGCGCCTTCACCCACTTCGCGCGCGACGAGTACACGACGCTGCCCGAGCGCGGCGACCGGCCGCTGTTCGTGCGCATCGACGCCGACTGGCTCTACGCGCCGGGAGCGGAGCCGGTCGACTCGCTCGCCGTGCGCGACCACTTCGCGCGCACGTTCGACGACTTCGTGTCGGAGTCGATCCAGCACCTCGTGCACGAGATGGGCGAGCGGCTGCTGGCCGACCACGAGCAGATCGCCGAGCTGAGCTTCACGTCCGAGAACCACACCCGCGACCCGGTCGGCGAGGCGGACGGCCGCAAGGTCTACACCGACCCGTTCCCGGCCCAGGGCCTGATCACGCTGACGCTGACGCGATGAGCCTGAGCACCCACGTACTCGACACGGCGAAGGGCGTCCCCGCCGCGGGCGTGGCGCTCGAGCTGCGCTACGCGGACGACCTCGTCATCGCGGCGACCGACGACGACGGCCGCGCGCGCCTGCTCGAGGAGACGCCGGCCGGCGAGTACGAGCTGACCTTCGTGGTCGGCGACTACTTCGGCGAGCGGCCGTTCCTCGACCGCGTGCCGGTGCGCTTCACGATCGCCGACCCCGAGGCGCACTACCACGTGCCTCTGCTCGTCTCGCCCTGGTCCTACAGCACGTACCGGGGCAGTTGAGCGGCGCCGCCCGCGTGCTCGAGCGCTGCGACGCTCTCGCGCAGATAAGCGAGGAGCCCGGCCGCCTGACGCGCCGCTTCGGCACCGAGGCGATGCGAGAGGCGAACGAGCTGGTCGGCGGCTGGATGCGCGAAGCCGGCCTCGAGACGCGCGAGGACGCGGTGCGCAACCTCATCGGCCGCCGCGGCGACGGGCCGTTTCTGATGCTCGGCTCGCACCTCGACACCGTTGTGGACGCCGGCAGGTACGACGGGCCGCTCGGAGTGCTGATCGCCATCGAGGCGGCGGAGCGCGTCGCGCGCGACCTCGAGGTGGTGGGCTTCGCGGACGAGGAGGGTTGCCGCTTCGGCACCGCCTACCTCGGGTCGTCCGCGCTCACCGGGCGCTTCGACCCGGCGTGGCTCGACCGCCGCGACGGCGACGTGTGTCTCCGCGATCTCGTGGGCGACCCCGGCCCGGCCCGCGAGGACGTCGAGGGCTACGTCGAGGTGCACATCGAGCAGGGCCCGGTGCTCGAGCGGCTCGGCGAGCCCGTGGGCGTGGTCACCGCCATCAACGGCCAGAGTCACGCCGAGGTGACGTTCGCCGGCGACGCCGGCCACGCCGGCACCACGCCGATCGAGGACCGACGCGATGCGCTGGTCGCCGCAGCCGAGTGGGTCCTGGCCGTCGAGCGGGCCGGCGGGACGGTGGGACGCCTCGAAGTCGAGCCCGGCGTGCGCAACGTCATCCCGGGGCGCGTGACCGCGACGCTCGACCTGCGCCACCCGGACGACGCGACCCGCGCGGCCACTGTCCAGGAGCTGCGAAGCCGCGCGAGCCGGGTGGAGGTCATCTGGCGCGATACGGGAGACGCCCCGCCGTGGCGATGGACGAGCGCCTCACCGCCGCCTTCGGCGTCAGCACACGGCTCCCGAGCGGCGCCGGCCACGACGCGGCGATGATGGCCCACATCGCCCCCACCGCGATGCTGTTCGTGCGCTCCCGCGGCGGCAGCCACAACCCCGCCGAGTCGGTCGAGGAGGCCGACGTGGCTGTCGCCCTCGAAGCGCTGGAGCGCCTGCTGCGTGCCGTCTGACCTGCTGATCCGCGGCGCCACCGTCGTTCTCCCGGGCGTGTTCCCGATCCACGCCGACGTCGCCGTCACCGACGGGCTGATCGAGGCGATCGGGCCCGAGCTGCCCGCCGCCGCCGAGGAGATCGACGCCCGCGGCCTGCACCTGCTGCCCGGCGTGATCGACGCCCACGTGCACTTCAACGAGCCGGGCCGCACCGAGTGGGAGGGCTGGGCCACCGGCAGCCGCGCGCTCGCGGCCGGCGGCGCCACCGCCTGCATCGAGATGCCGCTCAACGCCCACCCGCCGACGATCGACGGCCCGGCGTTCGACGCCAAGGTCGAGGCGGCGACCGCGGCGTCGGTGGTCGACTTCGCGCTCTGGGGCGGGCTCGTGCCGGGCAACCTGGACCGGCTCGGCGAGCTGGCCGAGCGCGGCGTGGCCGGCTTCAAGGCCTTCATGTGCGACAGCGGGATCGAGGACTTCCCGGCCGTCGACGACGAGGTGCTCGAGGCCGGCATGGCGCGCGCCGCCGCGCTCGGGCTGCCCGTCCTCGTCCACGCCGAGCGCCCGTCCGCGCTGCGCGACCCGCAGGGCACGGGCTGGCGCGACTTCGTCGCCTCGCGCCCCATCCGGGCCGAGCTGGAGGCGATCGAGGTCGCGATCGAGCTCGCCGAGCGCACCGGCTGCGACCTGCACGTGGTCCACGTCAGCAGCGCCGAGGGCGTCGCCCTCGTGGCGGCGAGCGACGCCACGTGCGAGACGTGCCCGCACTACCTGACCCTCACCGAGGACGACCTCGAGACGCTCGGCACCCGCGCGAAGTGCGCGCCCCCGCTGCGCCCGGCCCACGAGGTGGAGGCGCTCTGGCGCGCGTTGAACGACGTCGCGTTCGTCGCGTCCGACCACTCGCCGTGCCCGCCCGAGATGAAGGAAGGCGACTTCACCGCCGCCTGGGGTGGGATCGCCGGCGCCCAGACGATGCTCTCCCTGCTGCTCGAACGACTGCCGCCCCAGACGGTCGCCGCGCTCACCTCCGCGAATCCCGCCAAGCGCTTCAACCTCCCCAAGGGCCGGCTCGAGCCGGGCGCCGACGCCGACCTCGTGCTCGTGGACCTCGGGGACCGCCGGCCGCCCGAGCTGGTGGACCGCCACCGGCTCAGCCCCTTCGCAGGGCGACCGCTCCCGCGCATCGTCCGCACCCTCGTACGCGGCGGCGCCTCGAAGGGCCGCCTGATCACGCCACGAAAGGACCCCGCATGAGCGACCTGCGCATCACCGCCGGCCCGCTGCAGTTCGGCGCCGACTGGGTCGAGGCGGCGCCCAAGACGTGCGCCGCCTTCAGGGCCCTGCTGCCCTTCCGCAACAAGATCATCCACGTCCGCTGGAGCGGCGAGTCGGCCTGGATCCCGCTCGGCGACATGGAGACGAACCTCGACTTCGAGAACCACACCAGCCACCCGGCGCCCGGGGAGATCCTGATCTACCCCGGCGGCTACAGCGAGACCGAGATCCTCTTCCCCTACGGCGGCACGCGTTTTGCCAGCATCGTCGGCCAGCTCGCGGGGAACCATTTCCTGACCGTCACGGAGGGCGCCGACCAGCTGCGCGAGCTCGGCCGCATGGTCCTCTGGGAGGGCGCTCAGGACGTCGTCTTCGAGAACTCTTGAGTTACCTCCCTACCGGAGGGTGCGCGTTGCGGTCGACATGCCGCCTGCGTCCTCACTACGCTCCGGCGCAACTCGAAGGGGAGGTCCATTGATGAGGAGTGTCGCATTGGCCCTGGGGGCCGCGTTCGTCCTTGCGCTCGGAGGGTGCGGGGGCAGCGACGATGAGGAGCCTGCGGATCAGGGCGGCGAAGCCCCCCAGCAGGAAGCGAAGAAGGGCGGTGACCTGGTGGTCATGTACGCCGCCGACGTCGACAAGATCGACCCGGGCGCAGACGTACTACCAGTACGGCATGAACGTCGCGTACGCGACGCAGCGCCCGCTCTACTCGTACCAGCCCGACGACGCGACCAACCTCGAGCCCGATCTGGCGGAGGGCCCGCCGGAGATCGCCGAGGACGGCAAGACCGTCACCGTGAAGATCCGCACCGGCGTGAAGTTCAGCCCGCCGGTCGACCGCGAGGTCACCTCGGCCGACGTCAAGTACGCGCTCGAGCGCGGGTTCACCCCGCGAGGTCGCGGGCCCATACGTGGGCGCCTACATGGGAGCCCTGACGGGCCTGAAGGCGTTCCAGGACGGCAAGGCGGACGAGATCGCGGGCATCGAGACGCCCGACGACCAGACGATCGTCCTGAAGCTCGACGCCCCGCGCGGCGCCATCGTGGCCGCCGCGCTGTCGATGCCGGCCTCGGCCCCGGTGCCGAAGGAGTACGCGCAGAAGTTCGACCGCAAGCAGCCGTCCGCGTACGGCGAGAACCAGGTCGCGACCGGTCCGTACATGGTCGAGAACGACGAGTCGGGCAAGCTCACCGGCTACACGCCGGGCACCGAGATCAAGCTCGTGCGCAACCCGAACTGGGACGCGGCCACCGACTACAAGCCCGCCTACGTCGACTCGATCACGATCAAGGAGGGCAACGACCCCGACGTCGCCTCGCGTCAGATCCTCGAGGGCCAGTCGCAGATCTCCGGCGACTTCCAGCTGCCGGCGCCGATCCTCAAGAGCGTCTCGCAGGGCGACCAGAAGGACCTGATGGAGCTGTCGCCGCCGACCGGCCGCTTCCGCTACATCGCGTTCCGGACCGACCGGCCGCCGTTCGACAACGCCGACGTGCGGCGAGCGCTCAACGCGGCGATCGACAAGGAGGCGCTGCGCCAGGCGTTCGGAGGCCCGATCACCGGTGACATCCCGACGCACTACATCCCGCCGGGCCAGCCGGGCTTCGACGAGGCCGGCGGCGAGGAGGGCACCGGGGCCGACTTCATGGCCCAGCCCTCGGGCAACCTCGAGCTCGCCAAGGAGTACATGAAGAAGGCGGGCTACGAGTCGGGCATGTACGACGGCCCGCAGCTCACCGGCGTGTCGGACAACGCGACGCAGCAGAAGAACGTCACGCAGGTCGCCGTCGAGCAGATCAAGGCAGCTCGGCTTCGACGTCAAGATGCGCTACGTCGTCCGCGACTCGATGTACACGAAGTTCTGCCAGGTGCCGGGCAACCAGCCCGACGTCTGCCCGAGCGTGGGCTGGCTGAAGGACTTCGCCGACCCCGAGACGCTCCTCAACCCGGTGTTCAACGGCAAGAACATCCTCGAGGAGGCGCAACTCGAACTTCGCCCTGCTCGACGTCCCTGCCATCAACAAGCAGATGGACGAGGCCGAGGTCGTCAACGATCCCGCCGAGCGCAACCAGGCGTGGGGCGAGGTCGACAAGGCGATCACCGAGGAGGCGGCCGCGGTGCCGTGGCTGTGGGACACGCAGGCGATGCTCCGCTCGGAGAACGTCAACGGCGTGGTCAGCCGCAACCTGGCCACCTGGGACTTCGCTTTCACGTCCCTGAAGTAATTCGTCAGGAAGATCGTCGTGCGGGCACCTCAGCCCGCACGACGGTCCCGCCGCCGGGCGGGCTCTCGATCGCGAGGCGCCCGCCCAGCGCGGCGACGCGGTCGGCGAGCCCGGCCAGGCCGGTGCCCGACGCCGGGTCGGCGCCGCCGACCCCGTCGTCCTGCACGTCGATGACCACGTGGCCGTCGATCTGCTCGACGGTGACCTCGGCGGCGCTGGCCGACGCGTACTTGGCCACGTTGGTGAGCGCCTCCATGACCACGAAGTAGACGGCCGCCTCGACGGCCGGCGCGTACCGGCCCTCGACCGACGCCGAGACGCTGACCGGCAGCGGCGCACGGGCCGCGAGGCTCTGCAGCGCAGGGTCCAGCCCGCGCTCGGTCAGCACGGCGGGATGGATGCCGCGGGCCAGCTCGCGCAGCTCGGCGAGCCCGGCGGTCAGCTCCGTCATCGCGCTGTCGAGCAGCTTCGCGACCTGTGATCCGGGCTCCACGTTCTTGCGCGCGAGGTTGAGCGTCACCGACAGCGAGACGAGCCGCTGCTGGGCGCCGTCGTGCAGGTCGCGCTCGATCTTGCGGCGCGCGGCGTCGCCGGCGGCGACGAGCCGGGCGCTGGCGGCGCGCAGGTCGTCGTAGCGGGCGCGCACCTCGGCCGTCAGCCGCTCGTTCTCGAGCGCGAGCGCCGCGGCGGCGCCCGCCGTGCGCACGAGCTCGCGGTCCTCGAGCAGGCCCGGGTCGTGGAGGATCGCGGCGATAGGGGTGCCGTCGCGCTCGATCTCCGTCACGGCGCCTTCGAGCGCCACCGTGTGGCCGCGCGCGTCGACGTAGCGGCGCTGATCGGGCAGCCAGTAGGCGAGCGTGAGGGTGTCGTCGCCGAGCGCCTCGGCCAGCGCGTCGCGCGCGCTCACGCCGCCGAGCCGTTCGAACAGCGCGCTGACCGCGCCGGCGCGCGACAGCGTCGAGCGCATGAGGCCGAGCAGGAAGGCGAACGGCACCGCGGTGATCAGCACGCTCAGCGCGGCGTCGAAGACCGCGATCACGTCGTCTGACGCGAGTGGCTGCGACAGCACGGTCAGGAGGGCGACGACCGCGACCGCGGTGCCGGTCCACAGGACCGGGCTGAGCGCGCGCCGCTGGACGGGGCCGAACGAGCGCCAGCGCCGGATCAGGACGACGACGAGGCCGCCGAGGACGATGACCAGCACGAGCACGCCGAGCGCCTCGATCACGGTGGCCGCGGTCTCGTTCGACCACACCAGCAGCAGGTTGTCCGGACACTCGGGGCAGTCCTCGTTCTCGAAGACGAGCAGCGACAGCGGCCCTGCGACGATCGTGGTGAACCAGACGAGCTGCACGAGTCTGCGCTCGAGCCCCGGAGCCACCCGGCCGGTCGGGAACGCCACCAGCATGTGCACGAGCGCCGCGATCCACAGCGAGCTCAGCGCAAGGCCGATCGTGAACGCCCAGGCGCTGTCGGCACTCGTCAGCGCGCCCAGGAACCAGACGAATCCCACCATCGTCATCAGGGCGCCGATCCGGTTCTCCGGCCGCCGCCACCAGGCGTACAGGCCCGCGCCGATGAACGCCCAGCCGAGCGTCAGCGCCAGGACGACCGACGGGCCCGGGACGTCCTCACGGTCGCTCGCCGTCACGAGCGCAAGCGCCGCCAGCCCGAGCACGAAGCCCGCTACGGCGAGCGCGACGAGCGCGCGGCTGAGCCCGCTCATGGGCAGACGCTAGCTCTTGCGGCCGTGGGCGTCGAGCAGGACGACGCTCTCCTGCTCGTTGGGGTCGGTGCGGGCGATCACGGCCCGGCACGGCTCATCCGAGGCGTTGTAGGGCTGGTGGGGCATGCCGGGCGGGATGTAGAGGAAATCGCCGCTCGCGACCTCGAGCTCCTCGCTCAGCCCGTCGCCGTAGCGCATGCGCGCGCGGCCGTCGAGCACGAGGATCGCGGTCTCGTGCGCCTCGTGCAGGTGCGGCAGCGCCTCGGCGCCGGGCGGCATCTCGAGCAGGTGCATGCAGAGCCCCTGCGCGCCGGCGCTCTCGGCCGAGATCCCCTCGAAGTAGGACAGGCCCTGGAGGCCGGAGAACGGCTTGCCGCCGCGGATGACGACGCACTCCTTCATGGGCGCACCTCGATCGTCTGGGACATGGTCACCGGGTGCAGCGAGCAGAAGATCCGGTACGTGCCGGGCACGTTGAGCCGCTTCTTGTAGACGCCGCTGACCGTGTAGGCGGAGGCGAAGGCGCGCGGGCCATTGGCGAGCGTGACGTCGTGCTGGAGCGGGTCGCCGAACGTCCAGCGCACGACCGCGCCGGCGGGCACCGACAGCCGGCGCGGCGAGAAGGCCGCGTTGCGGACCTTGACGGCGGCGTCGCCGGCGAGGACGGCGATCGGGCCGGTCAGGTCGGTCACCGGCCGCGCGATCCCGTCGTCGCCGAGCTCGGACAGCTCCGGGGTCACGGGCGGCGGCAGCGTGCGCGCGGTCGGCCCGAGGAAGATCCGCCGCTGCTCCTGCACGTCGGCGGGGGCCGGCGGGCAGCGCACGGCGGGCCGCGGTCCCGGGGCGACGTAGAGGTGCATGATCCCCATCACCGCGCTGTGCGGGGCCTCGTCCGAGTAGCGCGACGTGACGCGCAGCCGGTCGCCGCGCGCGATCGGCCAGCCGCTCCGCGAGGTGACGACGGACATGCTGCGCGGGGAGGGCTCGTGCAGCACCGGCGAGAGCGCGTAGATCGGGTCCTCGGGGCCGCCGTAGAGCGCGGTCGAGGACGCCAGCGGGCCGCAGCCCTGCTCGGCGACGTCGACCGACAGCGCGCCGCCGTGGGCGTGGGCGGCGGCAGCCACGATCCGGCCGTTGCGCGGCGCGACCCAGGTGCGCGACCGCTCGTGGATCGCACCGGGCGCGCCGCCGCCGGGCACGCTGTAGATCTTGCCGTCGTCGCAGCTCACGCTGAGCCAGTACGGGGTCACCGGCGTCTGCGGATCGGTCCGGACCGTGACGTTGTAGGCCAGGTACACGCGGTCGCGGGTCGGGCGATGGTTCATGAACATCCACCCCACGCGCCAGCGGTCGCCCTTGCGGATGCGGTAGCCGTAGCCGGGCGGCAGCTCGACGGGCTGGTCCTCCTCGCCGGTGCCGTAGAACGTCTCGCCGTTGCGGGCGCGGCAGTCGCCCGCGCGCCGGTCGCCGCGGAAGCGGCCGTGGTTGACGAAGAACACGTGGTGCAGCATCACGCGCTCCTGCGGCACCGGCCGGCCCTTGGCGTCGACGAGCCGGGCGTGCATGGCGGTCACGAAGCCGCCGCGCTTGGGCGACGGCGCGTGCTCGAGCGCCTGCTCGGTCGCGTAGCCGTTGAGGTCGACCGGGCCGACGCGGAAGTTGTACGTACGGGTCGAGGCGTCGGCGGGCGCGGCCGCGGCCAGCGCGACAGCCACCGCTAGCCCTGCGCGTCGGATTCCCACGGTCGCGAAGCTAACCGGCGCGGGCCCGGTCGCGCAAGCGGCGGTTGACCGCGCCCACCGATCCGGGCGAGACTCGGCGCATGCTGCGCAGAGCCCTCCTCCCCGTCGTCCTCGGCTCGCTCTTCCTCCTGCCGGGGAGCGCGTCCGCCGCCGGCCCCCGTTCCTCAGCGCATCGCCGAACCCGGTCGCCGCCGGCGACACGCTGGTCATCAGGGGCCGCCAGTGGCCGGTGATCGAGTTCTGCAGCCGGCGCGTGCGGCTGTCGCTGCGCTCGGACCAGAACGAGGTGGTGATCGGCTTCAAGCGGATCCGCGAGAACGGGCGCTTCCGGCGCGACTTCGTGGTCAACGGGGTCGGGCCCGGGCGCTGGCGCGTGTTCGCCCGCCTGCGCTGCGAGAGCGGCGAGGACGGGTCGGCGAACTTCATCCGCCGCCGGGTGCCGATCCGGATCGTCTAATCCCCCCGGCCGCCGTGCCCGACCCGGGCGAACGTCAACTGCGGCTGGGTAGGGCGACGAGGGGATCGGCCGCGGGGCGGGGATAACGTGCATCGTGATGGGGTCGACTGGCGCGAGATTCACGAAATCCCCCCTCGCGGCCGACCCCAGCTTCCCTACCCAGCCGCAGTTCGCCGACTGAACAACGCGCTCGGTACTTGCATCTAGTCGCGCCAGTAGTTGCGACTGAGCAGGACGGCGACGGGGATGATCTCCACGCGGCCGAGCCACATCAGCAGCGTGAGCACGACGGTCGACAGGTCACTGAAGGGCGCGTAGCTGCCGAACGGCCCGGCGAAGCCGAAGGCCACGCCGACGTTCCCGATGCAGGCGGCCGAGGCGCCGATCGCCTCGATCATCGCCAACTCGGCGCCGGTGCCTCGGGCGTCGACGAGCAGCGCGAGGCAGCCGATCGCGAACGCGAGCACGTAGATGAGCACGAAGACGACCGTCGAGCGCAGCGCGCGCTCGTCAACCACCCCGCCGCCGGCGCGGATCGGCACCACGGCCTCGCGGTGCACCGCGTGCTCGAGCTCGCGGCGGACGAGCTTGAAGAGCAGCAGGTGGCGGACGACCTTGATCGAGCCGCTGGTGGAGCCCGCCGACGCGCCCACGAACATCAGGAGCAGCAACGTCATGGTGGCAAGCGGACCCCAGACCGACGAGTCCGTCGTGCCGAAGCCGGCCGTGGTCATCACGGCGACGGCCTGGAACGAGCCGTGGCGGATGGCCGCCGCTCCGCTCTCGGTCCCGCGCGCAAGCAGCTCGAAGATCACGAGCGCCGACCCGAGCGCCGCGAAGGCGAGGTACAGCCGCAGCTCCTCGTCGGCCGCGAAGATGCGGAAGCGTCGCTGGACGACCACGCGGTAGAGCCGGAGAAAGTTGATGCCGGCGACGATCATGAGCAGCGAGCAGCAGCCACTGCGTCACGGCCGCGAAGTCGGCAGCCGAGGTGTTCCGGGTGCCGAAGCCGCCGAGCGAGACGACCGAGAAGGCGTAGCCGACTGCGTCGAACAGCGTCATCGCCGGGTCGAGCCCGAGCCATCCGGTGGCCGCGAGGGCCAGGGTGGCGACGACCGTGAGGCCGACGTATAGGGTCCACAGGCGTCGCGCAGTCTCGCGCACGGTCTCGCCGAAGCGCTCGATCTCCGTCGGTCCGGCCAGCTCGGACTGCAGGAGCTGGCGGCCGCCGATCCGCAGGCGCGGCAGCACGGCGACGGCGAGGATGACGATGCCCATGCCGCCGAGCCAGTGGCTGAACTGGCGCCAGAACAGCATCGAGCGGTCGAGCGCATCGACGTTTGTGACAAGCGTGGCTCCGGTGGCCGTGAACCCGGACACGGACTCGAAGAAGGCGTCGACCGGGTTCGAGAGCTGGTCGACGCCCGCCCAGGAGGTACGGGACCATCCCGAAGACCGGCACGAGCAGCCAGATCAGGGCGACCACGAGGAAGCCCTCCCGCGGGCCGACCGCGGCGCCGCTCTTCGGCCCCGTGATCTGGTCGAGCGCGTGGCCGGCGCCGGCGGTCACCGCGGCCGCGAGCAGGAACGGCCAGAACGGCTCGCTGTAGCCGAGCGCGACCGCGGCGGGCACGACGAACGCCGCCCCCACCCACTTCAGCACCCCGCCCACGAGGTCGAGGGCGCTCCCGACGTCGACGCCCAGCACCCTGTTAGAGCACCTTCTCGACGAGCGCCGCGCGGCGCGACTCCACGAAGATGATCACCCGGTCGCCGGCCAGGAGCTGGTCGGTGCCGTGCGGGAAGAGCACCCGGCCGTCGCGGATGATGGCCCCGATCACCGATCCGGTCTGCGGCAGGTCGTCGAAGTTGCGGTTGGCCAGCTCGGAGTCGTCGCGCACGGTGAGGTCGAGGATCTCGAAGCGGTCGTCGTCGAGCATCGCGATCTGGCGGATGCGCGGGTCGTGCGCGAAGCGCACGAGCTCCTCGGCGATCACCTGGCGCGGGTTGATGGCGACGTCGACGCCGCCGCGCTCGTAGACCGACACGGCGCCGGGGTCGTGCGCCAGCGCGATGGTCAGGCGGACGCCGTGGACGCGCGACTGCACCGCCGCGTAGAGGTTCTTGGCGTCGTCGTTGAGGCAGAACACGGCCGCCGACGCGCGCCCGATCCGCTCGCGCTCGAGGAACTCGGGGTCGAACGCGTGGGCGCAGAACACGCGCGCCTCCGGCAGCGCCTCGGCCGCCTCGAGCGCGCGGTGCGAGTCGGAGTCGACGAGCCGCACGCGGACGTCGCGGCCCAGCAGCACGCGGGCGATCGTCGAGCCCATCCGCCCGGCGCCGAAGACGACGAGGTCGTCGACCTGCTGCTGGTTGTGCGAGATCAGCCGGCTCCACTGGCGTGCCGACGCGGGCGCCGCGATGATCACGATCCGGTCGCCCGGCTCGATGCTCTCGCCGCCGCGCGGCATGACCAGCTCCTTGCCACGGATGATCGCGACGACCTTGGAGTCCTGGGGGATCTCCGCCTCGCGCAGCGGCCGGCCGATCACCGGGCCCGTGCCGGCGTCCTGGGGCACGTCGAACTCGACGATCTGGACCTTGCCGTCGGCGAACACGTCGGTCTGCCGGGCGGCCGGGATGCCGATCAGGCCGGAGATCGCGTTCGCCGTCTCGAGCTCGGAGGAGACCATGAAGTCGACGTCGATCTCCCGCTCCCGCCACGCCTCCAGGTACTCGGGGCTGCTGGTGCGCACGATCACACGCGCGCGCGAGAGCTTGCGGGCGAGCATGGCGCTCACGAGGTTGGCGTCCTCGCGCGGGCTGCAGGCGATCAGCAGGCCGGCGTCCTCGACGCCGGCCTCGCGCATGACGCGCTTGGTCGTGCCGTTGCCCTCGACGGTGCGGACGTCGTAGCGGTCGCCGAGCGCGGACAGCCGCTCGGCGTCGGTGTCGATCACCGTCAGCTCGTGCTCGTCGTGCAGCGCGTCGACGACCGCCCGGCCGACGTTCCCGGCCCCGAGGACGATGACCCTCATGGCGTCAGAGTACGCGCGACAATGCGGCCCGTGCGTCCGACCACCAGCGCCCTGCACCTCGGCGCGCTGTGGGCGCTGGCCTTCGTCCAGCCGCTGTTCGGCCTGCTCGGCGGCAGCGCCGAGTTCTTCGTCGCGCGCGGCAACACGACGTTCGACATCGTCGTCTTCGCGATCGGCTACGCGCTCGTGCCGCCGCTGGCCGGCGCCGCCCTGGTGTGGGCGGCCGGGCGGATCCGGCCCGGGCTGGACAGGGCGCTCCAGCTCGTGCTCGTCGGCCTGCTGGCGGCGGCGCTGGTGCTGCCGCCGCTCGGTGATGTGCTGTCGGGCTCGGTCGTCGCCGTCGGGATCGCCCTGGCCTTGGGCGCGGCGTTCGCGGTGGCCTATGCGCGAGCCGCGGTGGTGCGCACGTTCCTCACGTTCCTCTCCCCCGCGCCGCTCGTCTTCCTCTTCTTCTTCCTCGTGGTCTCGCCGGTCTCGGACCTGCTGTCGGCCGGCGAGGTGTCGGCCTCGGCCGGCGGCCCGGCGCGCTCCTCGACGCCGATCGTCTTCGTCCTGTTCGACGAGCTGCCGGTGTCGACGCTGACCAGCGACGGCTCGATCGACGCCGAGCGCTTCCCCAACCTGGCGCGCTTCGCGGCGGGCGCGACGTGGTACCGCAACGCGACGACGGTTGCCGACAGCACGCCGGAGGCGGTCCCGGCGCAGCTCACCGGCGAGCTGCCCGAGCCGGGCGACCTGCCGACCTCGACACACCACCCGCGCAGCCTCTTCACGCTCTTCCGCCACAGCCACGAGCTCGCCGTCGTCGAGCCGATCACGGACGTGTGCCCCGCGCGCCTGTGCCCGGAGACCAGGCCGCCGGTGCGCGCGCGGCTCAGCGCGCTCGCCGACGACCTGACGATCGTGGCCGAGCACCTGCTGCTGCCCGACGACCTGCGCGACGGGCTGCCGGCGATCGACCGCGGCTGGCTCGGCTTCGGCAGCGAGGCCGAGGGGCGGTTCGCCGGCATCGAGGCGCGCGGCTCGCGCGACAAGCTGCTGGGCAAGGTGATCGAGCGCCTGCGCGCCGACGACGCGACGCTCGGCTTCGCGCGCGCGGAGGCCGCGCTCGACCGCCCGTCGGCACGGCCGCCGCTCGTCTTCGTGCATTCCTCGCTCCCGCACGGGCCGGCGCGCTACCTGCCGGACGGCCGCGCGTACACGATCCACCGCCGGAGCTACCCCGGGTTCGGGCGCGAGCACTGGACGCGCCGCCAGTGGCTGGTCGACCAGGCCTTCCAGCGGCACCTGCTGCAGACGCAGTACGCAGACGCCCTGTTCGGGCGTCTGCTGGACAAGGTGCGAGCCGCGGGCCTCTACGACGACGCGGTGATCCTCGTCACCGCCGACCACGGCGTGTCCTTCCGCGCGGGCGAGCCGCGCCGGCGGGTCACGGACGCCACGCGGCCCGACATCGCGGTCGTGCCGTTCATCGTCAAGGCGCCGGGCCAGCGCGCCGGCCGGGTCGAGGACGGCGCGGTGCGGACGGTCGACGCGCTGCCCACGATCGCCGCGGCCGCGGGCGTGCGGATGCCGTGGCGGACCGACGGGATGCCGGCCGGCGAGCGGCCGGTGGACGGCGGCACGTCGATCGGGGTGATGCGCGAGGGCTCGCCCGGCGAGCCCGCCTCGCTGGCGACCGTGCTCGCCGGGCTCCGCGCCCGCGACGCCGTCGAGGAGCGGCTGCTGCGCGACGGCGTGTACGCGGTCGGGCCGCGGCCCGACCTGATCGGGCGGCGGGTCGACGCCCCCGCTGCCCGGGCGACGGTCGACGCCGCGGGCGACTACGACGACGTGGCGGCGGACGCGCGCGTGGTGCCGGCGCTCGTCTCGGGCGACGTGACGGGCCTGCCCGACGGAGCGCCGATCGCGATCGCCGTCAACGGCCGCGTGGCGGCGACCACCCGCGTCTTCCCGCCGGGGCAGTACGTGGCGCTCGTGCCGCCGGAGTCGCTGCGGCCGGGCGCCAACGACGTCGAGGTGCTGGACCTGCGCAAGATCGGCGCCGACCGGTCGATCACCGGCCCATGACCTACGACCGCGCACTCAAGCGCGTTTACGTCTTCGGCGCCCGCATCCACCACGGTGGCGTCGGACTCGTGCTCTCGGCCATCGGCCTCGCCCTGGTCTTCCATGACCGGGCCGACTGGCCGTTCCGCCTGCGCGACTAGCGATCGACCCTGAACCGCGTGCGCGCCAGCTCGGCGTAGCCGTCGTCCTTCATCAGTCGGGCGACGTAGCGGCCGGGCTTCAGGCCGGTGATGGTCGTGGCGCCCGCCACGCTGGCGCCCGTGTAGGCGAAGGCGAGGTAGTCGTTGTAGAGGTCGGTGTCGCCGGCCTTCCAGACGCCGATCCAGTCGCGGCGGTAGGCCGGCGCGTTGCGCCACGAGATCCTCGCGCCGCGCGCGCGGACGCTCGGCCGCGCGCCGGGCGCGACGACCCAGAAGACGCTCCGTGAGCGCACGCGGCCACGGCTCACGAGCTGCGCCTCGTAGCGCCCCGGCTGGAGGCCGCCGGAGCCGAAGGTGACGTGGCCGAAGAAGCTCGCCTCCTGCGGCGGGAGCGTCATGATCGGATCGCGCCCGCCGGCGCGGACGATGGCCAGGTGGTCGCGGCCTTCGCCGCGTGGCGCGGCGTAGCGCACGCCGATGTCGTCGCCGCGCGTGACACGCCGGTGCAGCACGGAGGCGAACGGCCGCGGCGCGACCGGGGTGAGGCGGACGGTGGATACGACCGCGCGGTGGTCGGACGGGTACGGGACGATCGGGATCGTGACGTCGGGCGTGCCGGGCGGGCCGGCGATCCCGCTGTCGAGGACCTGGATGCCGGCGGAGGCCTGGACGAGGTCGATCCGGTCGATCACCTCGTTCGCGTTCAGGCGCGGGAACGGATAGCCGTAGGTCCACGTGATGCCGGGGCTGGCCACCGGGTCCGGGTGCACCGCGCGGTAGGTGTCCTGGTAGCCGGCGGCGGCCAGCGCCTCGGTCACCGGCCACGGGACCGGGTAGCGGACGTCGTCGCGGACAGCGTCGACGGCTGCCGTCCAGTCGAGGTGCGACGGCGTGTTGAAGTCGCCGGTCATCAGGGTCGGGATGCCGTCGGGCAGCGCGCGCAGCGTGGCCCGGATCTCGGGCAGCCGCGTCCTGCGTTCGAGGTTCAGGACGCGCGCAAGTGACCGGCCGTCGCGGACCGCGTAGGGCCCGTACGGGTCGGAGGTCAGATGGACGTTGGCGAGCGCGAGCACCTCCCCCGGCCTGAGCTGGACGAGCACGTACTCGCCCCTTGCCTCGGGTGGGTCGATGAGCGGGTGGCGCGAGACGACGTGCAAGCGGTCGCTCCAGTACGGCCAGCCGAGCGCGCGGGCGACCTTGCGCGTGTTGCCCTCCGCCTCCTGGAGGCCGACGACCTCGGCGCCGGACGCCTCGATCGTCTCGACCACCTTGCCGAAGTCGACGACGTCGCCGCCGAGCCAGATGTTGAAGCTCATCACGCGCACGTCCGCGGGCGCTGGCGCGGCGACGGCGCGGTCGGCGCCGGCGAGCAGGACCAGCACGATGAGGGCGGCCGCGCGGCGCACGGGCGGAAGACTAAACCGGCTGCGACCAGGACATTCGTCCACTCACTTAAGGAGTCGTTGATGTTGACGATCACTGGGCGACATGTCTTTGTGTCGATCCGCACTCCTGGCCGCGATCCTGCTGGCCCTCGCCCCGTCCGCCGCGCATGCCGCCACCGCCTCGGTGGCGAGCGGCACGCTGTCGTACGTCGCCACCGAGGGCGATGCGAACCAACTCTCCGTCACGATCGGCGGCGGCGACTACACGATCACCGACCTCGCGGGACACGCGATCGGCGTCGGCGCGGGCTGCTTCGCCACCGCGACGCCGTCGCAGGTGACCTGCCCGACGGCCGGGATCACGACGCTCAACCTCGACGCCCGCGACCGCGATGACACGATCGCCCTCGGCTCGGGCACCATGCCCGCCACGCTGACCGGCGGCGCCGGCGACGACGTGATCACCGGCGGCGACGGGGCCGACACGCTCAACGGCGGCACCGACGCGGACCGCCTCGACGGCGGCCGGCGGAGCGGACACGCTGAACGGCGACTGGGGCGACGACACGCTGATCGGCGGCGCGCTGGCCGACGTCTTCAACGGCGGCGCCGGTACCGACGTGGCCGACTACTCGGCCCGCTCGTCGGCCGTCACGGTGTGGATCGATGCGATCGCCAACGACGGCATGCCGGGCGAGGCCGACTTCGTCAAGACCGACGTCGAGAACGCGATCGGCGGCACGGGCAACGACACGATGCTCGGCGGCGCCCTGGCCAATGTGCTGTCGGGCGGCCCCGGCCACGACTCGATCGACGGCGAGGCCGGCAACGACACGCTCGACGGCGGCGACGGCGACGACTCGCTGGCCGGCGGAGCGGGCACCGACATCGTCACCTACGCGGGCCGCGTGGCGCCGGTGATCGTCACCCTCGACGGCCAGTCCGGCGACGGCGCTCTCGGCGAGGACGACACCGTCCGCACCGACGTGGAGACCGTGGTCGGCGGCTCGGGCGCCGACACGCTCACCGGCAGCCCGCTGGCCGACACGCTCTCCGGCGGGCCGGGCGCCGACACGCTGCACGGGGAGGGCGGCGCCGACGTGCTCAACGGCGACGACGGCGACGACCTGCTCGAGGGCGGCGCCGGCGGCGACACCCACAACGGCGGGGCGGGCCTCGACACCGCCGACTACCAGGCCCGCATCGCGAGCGTCACCGTCGACCTCGACGGCGCGGCCGACGACGGCGAGACCGCGGAGGCCGACAACGTGCGCCCCGACGTCGAGCGGCTGCTCGGCGGCGCCGGCGACGACACGCTGACCGGCAACAACGCCGCCAACGTGCTCGAGGGCGCGGCGGGCAACGACCTGCTCGACCCGGGCCGCGGCGCGGGCGACGTCGCCGTCGGCGGCGGCGACACCGACACCGTGACCTACAGCGCCCGCACGGCGCCGGTCGTGGCCGACCTCGACGGCGCGGCCGACGACGGCGAGGCGGGCGAGAACGACCAGATCGCGACCGACGTGGAGAACCTCACCGGCGGCTCGGCCAACGACCGCCTGACCGGCGGCCCGGGCATCAACGTCCTGAACGGCGGCAGCGGCAACGACGTGCTCGACGGCGGCGCCGGCGCCGACCTCCTGCTCGGCGGTGCTGGCACCGACACCGCCGACTACACGGCGCGGAGCGCGGCCGTCGTCGCGGACTCGGACGGCGCGGCCGACGACGGCGAGGCCGCCGAGGGCGACACCGTGGAGACCGACGTCGAGGGCATCTCCGGCGGCTCCGGCGACGACGTGCTGACCGGCACCACGGGCACCAACATCCTCTTCGGCGGCGCGGGCAACGACGTGATCGACGGCGCCCAGGGCGACGACGAGCTCGACGGCGGCACGGGCAACGACGATCTCACCGGCGGCGCCGGGTCCGACCTGCTGCGCTCCGGCGCCGGGGCCGACAAGGTGCGCTCGCGCGACAGCTCGTCGGACCTCGTGCGCTGCGGCGCCGACGCCGATCTCGCGACCGGCGACTCGTACGACGACATCGCCGAGTGCGAGACGGCTGACGTGCCGTCGACCACCGGCCCCGCCGGCCCGACCGGCGCGACGGGGGCCACCGGCGCGACTGGCGCCACGGGCGGGATCGGCGCCACGGGGCCGGCCGGCCGCGACGCGATCGTCACCTGCACGCCCGGCAAGGCCAAGGCCGGCAAGGTCAAGGTGACCTGCAGCGTCAAGCTCGCCAGCGCCTCGGCCGTGCGCGCGACCTTCAAGCAGGGCGGCCGCGCGGTCGCCGCGCGCACCGGCCGCTCGGTCTCCGCGCGGTTGACGCCCGGCCGCTACACGCTCGTCCTGCGCTACCGCAGCGGCGGGCAGACCACCACGGTCATCCAGCGCGTCCGCGTTCCCTGATCGCGGTCTCGCTATCTCCGCTCGGCCGCGTCGAACAGCGCCGGCGGCAGCACCGACTCGGCCGAGTCGGTCACCTCGATCCCGGCGAGCCGCCCGTAGAAGTCGAAATGCAGGACGATCGCGCTCAGCGCGGGAACGCGATCGGCCTCCTCCAGCTCGTCGAGCGCCACGGAGTCCCGTATCTCGCCACCGGAATCGGCAGCGAGATCGATGTAGGCCCGGCCACTCGCGTCCACCGTTGCCTGGATCTCGAACATCACGCGAACGCGCAAGCCCGCGCGCGCCCGACGAGCGCTGCGCTCCGGCTCGCCTGCGCCACGTTCGTGAGCTTCACCTTGATCATCAGGCAGTTGTTCGCGTCTGACTCCTCCTCGATCTTGTTCGCCGTGTCGATCCGGGTCACCAGCCAGTAGGTCCCGTCGCGCACGGCGCCGACCTCGATCATCTGGTCGGGCAGATCCCAGGTGTACTCGTCGGCCCAGCCGCGGCTGATGCCGTTCTGGAAGTAGATGCGGCCGTCCACGGTCTCTCGCGGCTCGAGGCAGCGCGGTGCGGGATACGACTGCGCGGCGTCGCCCTTCAGCCCCCACCAGTGCATCTCGGTGTCGGCCATGCAGAACCCGTTCTTGCGCCCGGCCGCGCGCGGCGCGCTCCTGGGGAGCCCGCTCGGCGCCACCACGTGCAGCGTCGACTGCGAGAAGTCCTCGAAGTGGTAGTGGCTGTGGATCGGGTGGTAGATCATGCTGCCGGCCCACTGCTCGGCGAACGAGCCGTCGCTGCTGTACACGCGCTGGACCGCCCGGACGTTGTCCTCGAACACGTCCGCATCCACCGACCAGCGCACATCGACCGGCCCGCTGCCGATGTTCGCGGCACGCTGCCCGAAGCGCAGGCACACGCGCGCGCCCTGCTCGTCGATCTCGCTGCCGAAGCACGAGGAGCCGTCGGGCGCGGAGTCGCCGAAGATCGGCTCCGGATGCCCGAACGTCGCCACGCTCGGCGCCAGCACCTCGAGGTCGGGCAGCATCCGTCGAAGCGGCCGCACGGGCGGCGAGTCCTCGTTCTCCGCCAGCCCTTCGAAGGCCAGCACGGGCTGGGCGATCTCCGGGATCAGCGGGTTGAAGGCGACATAGACGTCGTAGTCGCGATCGGCCTTCGGCAACAGGACGGACTGCGCGGTGCCGATCTGCCCGGTCGAGGACGCGACCAGCGGACCGCCGCCCGCGCGGTACACGTACAGCCCGAGCGAGTCCCCGAACCCGCCGCCCGTGTACCTGATCGCCACCTGCACCCCGCCCGGCCGCGATCGCAACGCCTGTGGCAGCCGCACACGCAGCTTCGCGTGCCGGCAGGCGACCGCCTCGCACTCGGCGACCCCGGGGATCCGAGGGCCGTCGGCGCGGATCTGCCCGCGGACGAACACCGCGGCGTCGGACTTCAGCGTGTACGTCGGGACACTCGCCGCAGCCCCCGCAGGCACCACTGCCGTCGCTCCGGCGATCAGACCACACACGACCCCCAGCGCCCAGCGGCGCGGGGCTGAGCACGGCACGTCCGTACGCCATCGCCCGTCCTCTCCTCATGGGATTCGGGCGCGAGCCTATCCCCACCGCGACGGCGCGGTCCAGATGCGTTCGAGAGTTGCGTGGCTCGCGCGGCGTGGCGACTGATCCACCCGGCCTGCGCCATGATCCTCCAGTGGGAGGTCTCGCACGACGCATCGCCTTCGCCCCTGTCGTCCTGGTTGCCGTGGCCGTCGTCATCTACGGCGGGCTGCGGATCCTGCGGCCGGATCTCTATCCCGGCGACCCGCTGCTGGGCGGGATCGTGCACGACCTCGACCGCGCTCTGCTGCACCTCGACTTCGGCTGTGCACCGCCCGGCGGAACCGGGTCCGGCGCCAGGCCCAGCGGCGAATGCACGCCTCTCCGGGTCGTGTGGCAGCGCGGTATAGCGGCCGACATCTGGCTGCTGGCCGGGTCGATCGTCATCGGCGTCGTCGTCGGCGTCCTGGGTGGGCTGTGGTGCGCCGGGCACCCGCGGACGCTGCGGGCCCGCGCGCTGCAGGTGGGAGCCGCACTGGCCTACTGCGCGCCCGTGTACTTCGTGGGCCTGGCGCTGCTGTACCTCTTCAATCCCACATTCGGGAAGTTCCCCGTCCCCTTCTTCTTCGACGCCGAGTCGCGCTGGGCCTCGCCGTTCACGGATCCGTGGACGTGGCTGACCTCGATGCTCGTCCCGTGGCTGGTCCTGGCCGCGCCGCTGGCCGGCATGTGCCTGCGGATGACGCTGGCCACAGCCCGCGAGATCACCCACGAGGACTACATCCGGACCGCCCACGCGAAGGGCCTGCCCCCCGGCAGGGTCATCCGCCGCCACGTCGGCCTGCCGACGTTCGGCGCGACGATCTCCTTCGCACCCGTCACGCTGCCGCTGTTCCTCACCAACGTCATGCTCGTCGAGCAGGTGTTCTCGGTCCCCGGGTTCTTCTACTACGTGTGGGCTGCGATCGGCCACAACAGCGAGAACGCCATCAACCTGCCGATCGTGATCGCGGCCGCGCTGTGGATGACGGTGCTCCTGATCTTCCTCACGCTGCTGGCCGACGTAATCGTCGGGCGGCTCGACCCGCGCGTGCGCGGCGCGTTCTGAGCCTGTCTCGATAGAGAAAGGAAAGCGCCCCCGGCAGGACTCGAACCTGCGACCTGCGGATTAGAAGTCCGCTGCTCTATCCAGCTGAGCTACAGGGGCCGGCGGGCGCAGCTTAGACCGCGCCCGCCTGAAAATCACAGGTCGGACCGCGGTTGCAGACCGGTAATCGCTAGACGCGGCGGTACACGCGGCCCGGCCGGCCCGGGCCCTCCGAGCGCTGCTCGCCGGTGTCGGCGAGCAGGCCGGTGGCCTTGACGTCGCGGCGGAAGTTCGCCGGGTCGACGGTCTCGCCGCTCAGCGCCTCGTAGAGCCGCTGGGCCTGCCCCAAGGTGAAGCGCTCCGGCAGCAGGCCGCCGCCCACGCGGACGAACCAGGTCTTGTCGGCGACCCGGGCGCGCAGCCTCCACAGCCCGTCGTCGACGATCAGCTCGTGGTCGAGCGCGAGCTCGGGCAGCTCGTCGACCGGGTGCCAGCCCGGCTCGCGGCCCTCGGGCCCCTGCTCGGGCAGCGCCTCGGGGGCGACGAGCGCCAGGTAGGCGATCGAGGGCAGCCAGCCGCGCGGGTCGCGCTTCGGGTCGGCGTAGGTGCGCAACTGCTCCAGATGCACGGACCCGACGCCGGTCTTCTCGCGCAGCTTGCGCTCGGCCGTCTGCTCGGGCGACTCGTCGGTGCCGACGAAGCCGCCCGGCAGGGCGAACATGCCTCGCTGGGGCTCCTCGAGCCGCCGGGCGAGCAGGACGGAGAGGCGGTTGTCCAGCAGCGTGAAGACGACCGGGTCGGCGGTGAGGCCGATCGGCGATTCGTAGTCCGCGCTGTTGCGTCCCTGGATCCGCTCCACGCCCTCACTGTCTCAGAGATCGATCAGAGCACCGCTGTCGGCGTCGACCACCTCGATCGCCATCGCCGGGCAGGCGCGGGCGGCCTCGAGGATGACGTCGTCGGGCCCGGAGCCCGTGACCACGGCGATCTCGTCGACGCGGAAGACGTTGGGGGCGACCGCGGCGCAGTCGCCGTGACCGCAGCAGGCGTACTCGTCGATCTTGGGCAGCAGGGTCATGCGGCACTCCTCTCCTCGTGGATCTGGGCAAGCTGGCGGCGCCAGCGGGGAAGCTCGCGCGGGCGGCCGACGAGCAGGGCGCCGACGGCGACCCCGCGGCGGCGCAGGACGGCGGTGAAGTCGCGTGCCTCGGGAAGGCCGTCGATCTCGACCTCGGGCCCGAGCTCGCCGACCAGGTGGATGCGGACGCCGTACTGGTCGCTCCACACGTTGGCGGGCGGGGCGGGCACGGCCGGCAGGCCGAGGATCGAGCGCGCGGCGGCGGCGCCGAGCCGCGCCGCGAGCTCCCAGTGCTGGCCGCCGGTGACGTCGCCGGCCGCGTAGACGTGCGGGACGATCGTGCGGGCGCCGTCGTCGACGGCCACGCCGTCCGCCAGCGGCGAGCCGGCGAGCCAGCGCGTCTCGGGCGCGACGCCGACGCCGACGAGGACGACGTCCGCGTCGACGATCCGCCCGTCGGAGAGGACGAGCCTCTCGACGGGTGCACCGGCCGGGCCCGCGTCGGCCACCGACACACCGAGCTCGACGCGCACGCCCTCGCTGCGGTGCAGGTCGGCGAACCAGCCGCCGAGCCGCGGGCCGAGCACGGCGAGCGGGACGTCGGCCGCCTCGATCAGCGTCACCTCGGCCCCGAGGCCGCGAGCCGTGGCGGCGACCTCCTGGCCGACGAAGCCGGCGCCGACGATCGCCAGCCGCACGCCCGGGGCCAGCGCGCCGCGCAGGCCGCCGGCGTCCGCGAGCGTGCGCAGGACGTGCACGTTCGGTCGCCCGGCGAACATCGGCAGCCGCCGCGGGCGAGCGCCGGTGGCGACGATCAGGTCGTCGTAGCCGAGCTGCTCGCCGTCCTCGAGCGTGACGCGCCGGGCGGCCACGTCGAGCCGCGCCGCGCGGCGGCCGAGCAGCAGCTCGACGTCATGCGACGCGTACCAGTCCGGCGGCCGGAACGGCTCGGCGCGCAGCTCCTTGGACAGCGGCGGCCGGTCGTAGGGAGCGACCGGCTCCCCGCAGACGACCCGGATCGGGCCGCGATGATCACGGGCGCGCAGCGTCTCCGCCGCGCGCTGAGCGGCGAGCCCGCCGCCGACGATGAGAACCATTCGGGCATGGTCGGCGCGGGTGCGCAAAGGACAGGCAAAGGGGCGCGGAAGCCTTGGGCAAAGTCAACTGCGGCTGGGTAGGGCGGCGAGGATTCCGGCGGCGACGGTCTGCCGTGGGGTGGTCTGTGCACGGTATGCGTGCATGAGCAGCCCCAAGCGCCGGGTGGGGCTGTTTGTGGGTCGTATGGACCCACAAACAACCCCAACCGCCGAGACCCACGGCGCGGCCGGCTTCCCAGTCGCCCCACCCAGCCGCAGTTCGCCGGCGTTGCCGTCGGCGGCGATAGCCTCACCCCATGGGCCTCCGCCGCGTGCTGCCGGTCCTCGCCACGCTGGCCGCTGCCGCCGGCTGCGGCAGCGAGAGCCGGCCGGTCGCAGCGGCGCAGTGGCAGTCGCTGCGACCCGCGACGCTCGAGCGCACCGAGGTGGCCGCCGCGCGCGTCGGCCGCTTCATCTACGTGATGGGCGGCTTCGAGCCGTCGCGCGAGACGAGCGCCGCCACCGAGCGCTACGACATCGAGAACGACCGCTGGCGGCGGGTGGCCGACATGCCGGTCGGGCTCAACCACGCGGCGGCTGTCGCCCACCGCGGCCGTATCTTCGTGCTCGGCGGCTACCGCTCAGGGCTCGGCCAGGAGGTCGCGACGCTCTACCGCTACGACCCCGGGCGCGACCGCTGGCGCCGCCTGCCCTCGGCGCCGACGGCGCGCGCCGCGCTGGCCGTCGGCGTCATCCGCGGGCGGCTGTACGCCGCAGGCGGTGCCGCCCAGGGCAGCGCGCTCACCACGCTCGAGATCTACGACTTCAAGCGGCGCCGCTGGCGCGCCGGGCCGGACATGCCGACGGCGCGCGAGCACCTCGCCGGCGCGGTGGCCCATGGCCGCTTCTACGCGCTCGCCGGCCGATCGGCGGGGACCAACTTCAAGGTCGTCGAGGCGTACGACCCGCGCGCGCGACGCTGGCGCCGCGTCCCCGCCATGCGCAAGGAGCGCGGCGGGATCGGCGCCGCGACGGTGAATGGCCGGATCTTCATCGCCGGCGGCGAGGAGTCCGCGGGCACGATCCGCGAGGTCGAGCTCTACGACCCCGCCACCCGCCGCTGGCGGGCGCTGCCCGACATGCCGACCCCGCGCCATGGGCTGGGCGTCGTCGCCCGCGGCCGCCGCGTGTTCACCATCGAGGGCGGCGACAGCCCCGGCTTCGCCTTCACGGACGCGATCGAGGCGCTGCGGATCAGCCCCTGATCCAGAGGAACTGGTACGGCGCGAGCGCCAGCTCCCCGGCGCCCGCGCGCAGCGGGCGGCCGTCGGGAGCGGCGGCCGCGTCCGTGAGCCGCAGGCCGTGCTCGTCGAGCAGCGCGCGGCGGACCGACTGCTCGCCGGCGCTGAAGTTCGCGAGCACCAGCAGCCGCTCGCCGGCGTGGCTGCGCAGCAGGCCGTAGACGTGGTCGTTGCCCGTCCACAGCGGCTGCCCGGAGCCGTAGGCGTGCGTGGCGCGGGTGGAGCGGCGCGCGGCGATCAGGCGCTGCAGCCCGTCCCAGATCTCGCGCTCGACCGAGCCGGGCACGTGGCGGCGCTCGGCGGCGTCCCAGTCCATCGGCGGCCGGTGCATCCAGCGGTTGTCCTCCCGCTGATGCTCGTCGTCGGCCCAGTCGGGGTCATTGAGCAGCCCGAGCTCGTCGCCCATGTAGATCAGCGGCAGCCCGCCGTGCGCGAACGCCACCGCGTGCAGCAGCAGCACGCGCCGGATCGCGAGCTCGCGCGCGAGCTCGTCCTCGCCGGCCGACTCGAGCCCGGCCAGCGACGCCGTCATCCCGCTCGTGCGGGCCTCGCCCGTGGCCTCGTCCGGCTGGAAGCGCTCGCCGCGGGCGAACGATCCCGCGAAGTCGCCCGCGTAGAAGTCCGACAGGAAGCGGCGGTGCAGGTGGGCGTCCTCGCCGACGGCCGCCGCGTCCTCGGGTGTGATCGTCCAGCCGATGTCGTCGTGACAGCGCACGTAGGTGACCCAGCCGGCGCCCGGCGGCGCGGCGGGCATGCCGTCCAGCACGTGCGTCATCAACGCCACGCGGCCTGACGCCAGCGCACTCCACGTCAGCGCCATCAACACGTTGTTGTAGGCCAGGTCGCACTCCTTGCCCTCGTGCCGGCCCGTCCCGAGATACGTCACGAGCTGGGCCGGAGCGACGATCGCCTCCGCCTTGAACGCGACGCCCGGGGCGGCGATCCGGCCGACCGCGCGCAGCGCCTGCAGCAGCTGGTGGACCTCCGGCAGGTTCTGGCAGTCGGTGCCCTTGCGCTTCCACAGGAACGGCACGGCGTCCAGGCGCAGCACGTCGACGCCGGCGTTGGCGAGGTCGAGCACGACCCGCGCCATCGCGACGAACACCTCGGGGTTCGTGTAGTCGAGGTCCCACTGATACTCGTTGAACGTCGTCCACACCCAGCGCCCGAGCTCGGGGACCCACGAGAAGTTGCCGGGCGCGATGTCGGGGAAGACCTCGGGCAGCGTGCGCTCGTACTCGTCGGGCTCGGAGCGGTCCGGGAACGTGCGGTAGTACTCCGGGCTGTCGCGCGCCCACGCGTGCTCGCGAGCGGTGTGGTTGAGGACGACGTCGACGCACAGCGCCATGCCGGCGGCGTGCAGATCGGCGGCCAGCGCGCGCAGGTCGTCCATCGTGCCCAGCGCCGGCTCCACGGCGCCGTAGTCCGCGACCGCGTAGCCGCCGTCGTTGGGCGCCGGGCGCGCGGCCAGCAGCGGCATCAGGTGCAGGTAGTTGACGCCCAGCTCGCGCACGTACGGGAGCCGCTCGCGCACCCCGGCCAGCGTGCCGGCGAAGCGGTCGGCGTAGCAGACATAGCCGACCGCCTGCTCGCGCTGCAGCCAGTCCGGGGTGATCTCGCGCTCGTGGTCGAGCCGGCGCAAACCGGGATCGCGCGCCCGCGACGTGGCGGCCACGGCGTCGAGCAGCGCCGCGAACTGCGCGGGGAAGCGCGGGTCGTCCCCGTACAGCGCGGTGAGCGGGTCGCGCAGCTCGGTGAAGAACCGCTCCAGCCGCGTCAGGAACTCCGCGTCGCCCTCGAGCCGCGCACGCACCTCGGCGTACTCGGCGCGCACCTCCGGGCGCATCGCGAAGACGTTCTGGGTCACGCGTCGAGGAACGGCGGGATCATCGCCAGCAGCCAGTCGGCGCGGTCCAGCAGCCCGGAGCCGGGCGGGATGAAGTGGGTGGTGCCGGGGAGCACGGCGAGCTGGGAGTCGGGCAGCCCCGCGAGGTCGCCCATCACGCCGCCTCCGCGCAGCTTGAAGAACCCGACGACGTGCTCGAGCTGGACGACGTCGGAGTCGCCGACGACGATCAGGGTCGGCGCGGCGATCGCGCGGACGTCCTCGTCCGGCCACGCGAACGGCGTCGTGTCGAGCGTCTTGAGCTTCTCGACCAGCTTCGGGAAGTCTCCCGGGTTGGGCGCGAGCTCGAGATACTCCTGCTCGAACGGCGACCCGGCGAACATCTCCGGCGTGATCGACGGGAACATCTCGATCGCCTCCGGCGGCATCGCGTCGTACCGGTAGCCGGCCGAGGCGACCACGAGCCTGCGCACGAGCGAGGGATGCCGGATCGCGAGCTGCAGGGCGACGCCGCCGCCCAGGCTGTAGCCGACGACGTCGGCGCTCTCGAGCTCCAGGTGGCGGATCAGGCCCGCCGTGTCGTCGGCCATCTGCTCGTAGGTGATCGGGCGGTCGATGTCGGCGGTGCGCCCGTGGCCCTGCATCTCGGGCACGATCACCTGCCGCGTCTCGGCCAGCCCGGGAAGCAACGGCCCGAACATGCCGGCTGTCATGTAGGCCCCGTGGAGGAGGACGGTCGGCCTCCCCTGTCCGTGGATCTCGTAGTAGATGCTGAGGTCCCCCACCGGCGCGTACATGCCGTGAACGGTAGGCCACCTTGCCTTCGACAACCTCAGGCGCGCGCTCGCCAGTCGGCGATGACCTGCTCGATGTCGCGGCGAGGCGCCGCGCCGGGCATGGTGATCAGCGCCTTCCAGAGCGCCCAGCCGCGGCCGCGCGACCACGTGCCCGGATCGACGCCGAGCTCGGCGCGGAAGCGGTCGCGGCTCGGGCCCGACAGGAACGTCCAGGCGATGACCATGTCGCACGCGGGATCGCCGACGCCGGAGGAGCCGAAGTCGAGCACCGCCGCGAGCCGCCCGTCGCGGACGAGCAGGTTCCCGACCGCGACGTCGCCGTGGAGCCAGACGGGCTCGCGGTCCCACGTGGTGGCCATGGCCTCTTCCCAGACCCGCAGCACGTCGTCGCGCGGGATCTCGTCGCCGAGCGCCTCGATCGCGTCGAGCGCCTCGCCCTCGTAGGTGCCGAGCGGGCCGCCGCGGAAGAAGTTGTGCTCGCCGGGCTCGGGCCCGCCGGTCGCGTCGACGCGCGCGAGCGCCCGGAGGAAGGAGGCCAGGGCGGCCGCGAAGCCGGTCAGGTCGGCGATCTCGGCCGTCGCGGCGGGCTCGCCCTCGAGCCAGCGGTAGACCGACCACGGGAACGGATAGCCGGCGTCGGGCTCGCCGCGGGCCACGGGCGCCGGGATCGGCAGCGGGAGCTGCGGAGCGAGCACGGGCAGCCAGCGCTGCTCCTTCTCCACCTGCTTCGCGTACCAGCTCCCGGTCGGCAGCCGGATGCTCAGCTCGGGTCCCAGCCGGAACGTGCGGTTGTCCCAGCCGTCGAGGGCGACATCGGCGATCGGCAGATCGGACCACCGCGGGAACTGGCGGTCGATCAGGCGGCGCGCCAGCGACGTGTCGATCGCCGTGCGGTCGAAGTCGCTCACCGAGCCATTCTTACGCGGCGGCTTCCGCCCGCGCCCAGGCCGGCGGGATGTGGTGGTTGCCCTTGAACACGTCCTCGGGGTCGTAGAGCGCCTTGACCGCGGTCAGGCGCGCCCAGGTGCCGTGGTCGAAGAAGCCGCTCGCGTCGGCCTGCTCCTCGACGAAGTTGGGGTAGTCGCCGGCGCGGTGCGGGGCGACCGCGGCGGTCATCGCGTCGAGCTCGGAGCGGACCGCCGGCTCGGCGGCGGCCTCGGGCACGACGCCGAGGCCGAACACGCAGACCTCGCCCGGGAGCGTGGCGCGCGCGCCGGCGCCGGGAGCGCGGCGGCCGAGGGCGCCGCCCATATGCCGGAGCTGGACCAGCGCGAGCGACGAGCCGGGCCCGCCGATGCGCGAGATGTCCTCGATCGCCTCGCTCGAGAGCTCGTCGACGAGGGCGTGCGCGGACCGGAAGGGCAGCGGGTCGCGCGGGTCCATCGCCAGCTCGGAGAGCGCGACCGGAGGCTGCATCGCGAACGTGTCGAGCGCCGGGCGCAGCGCCCGCACCGGCCGCAGGAGCTCGCGCCCCTCGGCCTCCCGGCCGAGGTGCGCCGCCTTGACGATGATCATCGCCCGCCCGCGGACGGCCTCGGGCACTTCGGGCAGCGGCGGGAAGTGGATGATGCTGACCCACGACGTGAGCTCCTCCGGCAGCGAGGGCAGCAGCTCCGTCCACGCGTGCAACACCTCGGCCGAGCGCTCGACCGGGAAGAACATCGCGCCGGCGTACAGCTCGCGCACCGGCAGCACGGCGAACTCGAGCGCGGTGACGACGCCGAAGTTGCCGTTGCCGCCGCGGAGCGCCCAGAACAGCTCCGGCTCGTGCTCGGGGTCGGTGCGGACGTGGCGCCCGTCGGCCGTCACGAGCTCGATCGCGGTCACCGCGTTCGTCTGCATGCCGTGCTTGCGGGCGAGCCAGCCGATGCCGCCGCCCAGCGAGTAGCCGACGATCCCGACGTCGGGCGACGAGCCGTGGAGCGCGGCCAGCCCGAGCTCGGACAGGCGCGGCGTGACGTCTTCCCAGCGCGTCGCGGCACCCACGCGCACGCGGCGGGCCGCGGCGTCGATCGTGACGCCGGTCAGCTTCGAGGTGTTGAGGATCACGGTCCCGCGGAGCGAGCCGAGCGGCCCGGGGTTGTGCCCGGTCGCCTGGGCCGCGACGCGGAGGCCGCGCTCGCGCGCGCCGGCGATGACGGCGGCAACCTCGCGCGCGTCGGCCGGGAAGGCGATCGCCTCGGGCTGCTGGTCGATCAGGAGGTTGAACGTGCCGCGAGCGGCATCCCAGCCGCGATCGCCCGGCCGAACCATGTTCATCGAGATCCTCTCTATTTCGCTGTACATCAATGTGCAGCGAATCATGCACAGATCGGGACGGCTTGTCAAATTCAACGAACAGCGATGTCCCGCGATTCAGCGGAGCGTTCGCGGCAGTCCGAAGTGCGGGAACACGCTGGTGTCGGGGAAGCCGGTGATGGCGGCGATGCCGTCGCGCCGGAGCGTGAGGACCATGAGGCCGTACGCGTGCGCGACCGGCGTGTGCGCGTCGCGCAGGTAGCAGCCGAAGGCGGGCTGCCCGTTGGCGCGGGTCGGGACGAGCCGGAACCGGTCGAGCCGCCCGCCGGCGGGGACGGTCGACAGGAAGCCGGCGATCGCCGCGGAGCCCTGGTACTCGAGCGGCTCCGGCGGCATCGTGAGCAGCGCGTCGTCGGTCAGCAGCTCGACGACGCCGTGAACGTCGCCGCGCTCGAACGCGTCGGTGAAGCGGGCGACGAGCGCGCGCTCGGCCGGCGAGTCCGGCAGCGGCGCCTCCTCGACCGGGAGCGGCTCGAGCGCCGTGCGCGCGCGATGCAGGGCGCTGGTCACCGACGCCTCGCTGACGTCGAGCATCTCGGCGACCTCGGCGGCGCGGAAGCCGAGGACGTCGCGCAGGACGAGCACCGCGCGCTGGCGCGGCGGCAGGCGCTGCAGCGCGGCGACGAACGCCAGCCCGATCGCCTCGCGCTGCTCGTAGCGCGCCTCGAGCAGCGCGTCCGGGTACGGCTCGAGCCAGACCGGCTCGCGCCGGCGCGTCGGCTCCGGCGGTACCGGCGCGTCGTCGGGCGGACCCGGTAGCTCGGGAACCCGCCGCCCGCGGTCGCGCAGCGCGTTCAGGCAGCGGTTGGTGGCAATCCGATAGAGCCACGCGCGCAGCGACGCGCGGCCCTCGAAGCCGTCGAGGCCGCGCCAGGCGGCGAGCAGCGTCTCCTGCACGAGATCCTCCGCGTCCTGGACCGACCCGAGCAGCCGGTAGCAGTGCATCTGCAGCTCGCGGCGATGCGCCTCGGCCAGCTCGCGGAAGGCGTCGTCGCGGACTGCGCTCACTCGCCGGCCTCGGCCATCGCGCGCCGGAGCTGCTCGGCGTCGTAGATCAGCTCGCCGCGGACGATGACGCCGTCCTCGACCTCGAGCAGCTCGGCGGCGGTCATCGGTCCGGTGCCGGGGATCGCCATCTCCCAGTCGACGATCGAGCAGACGACGCCGCCGTCGACGAACTGCCGGCGCACGGCGAAGTTCGTGACCGCCGCCCCGGCCCGAGCGGCCATCGCGCGATACCCCTCGGCGCTGTCGAAGCTCGCGACCGGCCCGGTGAACCGGAAGTCGTCGGCGAGCGGGACCTCGCTGAAGTCGCCGTTCCCGGTCATCCATGCGTCGTAGTAGCGGGCCACGGCCTCTCGGGCGGTCATCTTCACAGGCCTCCATGGTCGGATGGGTCTGTGAAGTGCAGACACCGCCGCGACCTGGAACTGTTCTCCCAAGGAGGTATGAGATGAGCAGCGGCTATTCGATCGCCCGCCGTGAGGACGCGCTCGACTTCATGGCCCAGTGGCCCGACTACGGCGAGCAGCGCTGGTACAGCGACGCGCTCGGGACAGAGCAGGTGTCGTTCAGCTGGCGGCGCATGCTGCCCGGGACGGGCGGCCGCGGCAGCTACGGCCACCGCCACCCGGGCCAGGAGGAGGTCTACTTCGTGATCTCGGGCACCGTCACGTTCAAGGTGGGCGACGACACCTTCGAGGCCGGGCCGCAGACGGCTGTGCGGATGACGGGCGAGGAGGGCTACTCGGTCCACAACGACACCGATGCCGAGGCCGAGCTCCTGCTCTTCTCGACGCGGCTCGCCGATCCGCCGTTCGAGAAGGTGGACGACTTCTGGCCGTAGACACCATGGGCGCCGCTGGCCGCGGTCACCTGCCCTTGAGGCGTCTCGCGGCGCGGCGCGCTCGTTCCACCGCAGCTTCGCGGCGTGCGAGGATCTCCTTCACCCGCTGGTCGACCCGCACGCGGGCATCATGCGAGATATGACCAACCGTGCGTGCGCGCTGGGTGCGTGGTCGTTTCAGAGCCATCACCGGCTCCTTTCTCGTGTGAGTCCGGGACACGGTTCGAGACGCGGCCAGCTTCCCCGCAGCGCGGAGAAGGCCCGCGTGTGCGGGCCTTCTCTGTGCCACTGAGGCGCTGGAGGCGGTTAGGCCTGGACGAGCTCACGTGGCGGACGGTCAGGACGGTACGGGGACCGCCGACGCGATCGGTGCCTTCTCGCTTGCCGTGCGCGGCACGAGCAGCCTCACGGTGAGCACGAGGAACCCGATGCCGGTGAGCAGCAGCGCGAAGCCCATGACGATGGCGAAGGTCGCGACGCTCTCGGCGAAGTACGCCGTGTTGAGCGCGGTCGACAGCGCCGTCGCGTTGACCCACATGTCGCGCAGGCCGTTCTGCACCGGCTGGCCGGTCTTGGGGTCGGTCGCGGCGAGCTTCTCGTCGGACGTGGCCTTGCCGTTGTCGTCCAGGAAGCGCCCCATCTGGGAGTAGGTCTGGCCGCCGGTCGCCTCGAGTGTGTGCTTGCGGATGACCGCGGCGAACGCCTGGGCCTCGCTGCCCGTGTCGACCGTCTGGCCGGGGATCGTCGAGTCGTCGGTGCCGACGATCTGCTCACGAGCGAGGTCGCCGCGGACCTGGTCACGGCCGTCGAAGCCCGTGTAGATGGCACCAACGCCGAACGCGATCAGGATCACGCTCGCTGCAATGCCGGCATACGTCAAGAGCTTTGTCATGCGGTCCTCCTTCAAGGAAAGGTGTCGCGACACATTGCAACGGAGCCAGGCCGCGCCGCCATCCGCTCGAACTACACGAGCCGGCTCCGTAGTCCGCCCCGTGTGACCGTCGGGACCGTAGTCGTCCACGATCCGAATGCGGGATGGAACGGATGCACGGCTGCGTCCGGTCGGCAAGGCTGGAGCCATGATCACGCGCGTACTCGTAGTCGGCGCCGGCGTCGCCGCGGTGGAATGCGTGCTGGCGCTGCGCGAGCTCGCCGGCTCGCGCGTCGCGCTGGAGCTGCTCGCCCCCGCCGCCGAGCTGCTGCACCGCCCGTCGTCGGTCACAACTCCCTTCGGCGGCGCGCCGGCGGCGCAGATCGACCTGACCCGGCTCGCGGCCGACCTCGGGATCCGGCTCCGCTGTGACGCGCTCGCGTCGGTCGAGCCAGAGTTCCACCGGGTTCTCACGAAGGACGGGGACAGGGTCCCCTACGATCTGCTCGTCGTCGCGACCGGTGTCCGCTCGCGCGAGGCTGTCCCAGGCGCAGTCACGTTCCGCGGCCCGATGAGTGCGGGCCGTGTCGAGCAGGTGATCGCGCGCGTCACCTCCAACCCCGAGCTTCGCCTCGCGTTCGCCGCGCCGGCCGGCGCCCGCTGGCTGCTGCCCCTCTACGAGCTCGCGCTCCTCGCGGCCGCCACCCTGCGCGAGCGCGGGGTGCCGGAGCCTGACATCGTGGTGGCGACCGGCGAGCACGAGCCGCTCGAGGTGTTCGGCCCGGCGGCAAGCGAGGCCGTCCGGGGCACGCTCGACCGCGCCGGCGTGAAGCTCGTCACGAGCGCCGCGGCCGTCGCGGCGTTCGACGGCGGACTCCGGCTGGGGAGCGGCGCGAGCATCGCCGCCGACGTCGTCGTCGCGCTGCCCGACTTGGTCGGCCCCCGCATCGCCGGCCTGCCGCACGACGAGGACGGCTACATCCCCGTCGACGAGCATGGCCACGTGCATGGCTGCACGGACGTCTTCGCCGCCGGTGACGTGACCGCCTTCCCGGTCAAGCACGGCGGCCTCGCAGCCCAGCAGGCCGACGCCGTCGCGGAGACGATCGCGGCACGGCTGGGCGCGATCGGCATGCCGGAGCCGTTCCGGCCCGTCCTGCGCGGCCTGCTGCTCACGGGCGGCGCACCGCTCTACCTGCGCGCCGAGCTCGGCCCGGGCGGACGGCGCGAGCATCGCCTGCTCCCAGCCCCCGGAACCGCCTCAACCGAGGCGCTTTGGTGGCCGCCGGGCAAGATCGCCGGCCGGTACCTGACGCCGTTCCTCGCCACCGGCAGCGTCGCCGGCTCCCCGCTGCACGACCGCGAGCCCGCTCCCTCCTGACCGTCAGACGCCGACGCCCGCGCTCAGCGCCAGCATCGCCAGAGCGCCGGCCGCCGCGCCGGCCAGCGCAGAGCGCCACGTCCGCACGGTGAACGCCTGCGGCACCAGCTCGAGGGCAACGAGCGCGAGCATCGCGCCTGCGGCGAATGCGAACGAGAACGGGAGCAGCGCCTGGATCTGCTCTACGAGCAGGTACGCGACGACGGCGCCCAGCGGCTGCGGGGCGCTGGTCGCGACAGCAGCCCAGAACTGCTGCCAGGCGGGGAAGCCCGCCTGCTGCATCGGGATCGCCGAGGCCGTGCCCTCGGGGATGTTCTGCAGCGCGATCGCCAGCAGGATGAACAGGCCGAGGCCGGCCCGCTCGGAGGCGAACGCCGTACCGATCGCGAAGCCCTCGGGGAGGCTGTGGACGAAGAGGACTCCGAGCACGAGGATCGAGCGGCGGACGCCGGCTCCCCGCAGCTTGCCGACGTGGACGTCTCGCCCCTCGAGCGCCCGGCGGCTCGCGACCAGGAACAGCGCGCCGACGAGCAGGCCGCCCAGGACGACGGCAGCCGATCCTTCGTCGAGTGCGGGCTCGAGCAGCCCGACCACCGAGGCCACCCCCATCAGCCCCGCGGCGAGGCCCCAGAGAAGTGGCCGCAGGCCGGCGGCGCGCTCGCCGAGGACGAACACCGGCACGGCGCCGAGGCCGGTGGCCAGCGCCGTCCCGGTGGCGGCCAGCGCCAGCAGCAGAAGGTCGCCCACTCCGCTTCAGCCCACTCGACGGGTTGAGCTCACCCGGCGACGAGCCGGACGATGTCGAGCTCGCCGACGACGCCCTGTGGCGGCACGTCGGGCTGGTAGGCGACGAGCAGGTGCGTGGCGCCCGTGTCGGCCAGCAAACGTACGACGTCAGCCGCGGAGGCCGTCGGCTCGATCCAGACAACGGGCTCCGTGATCGCGATGCCGGCGGGCGCGAGCGCAGCGTCACGTGTCAGCCAGGCGAGCACCCCGCGGGCGGTGACCCACCCGATCGGCGTACCGTCCTGGGCGCCCACGATCAGTATCGCGTGCACGGCATGGGCTGCCATGGCACGCATCGCCTGCCGCAGCGACGCGTCCTCCGGCATCGAGATCACGCCGGAGCGCATGATCGCCCGGACTGGTGTCTCGTCGAGCTCGCCCCCCCAGGGGGCGAACGGATTCAGGGGGATGTGGACGGGGGCAGTCATTGCGTGTCACCACGATCGAGTGGGGACCACCATCGTCCGCCTACGCTGCCGCCGCGCCAACCGTCTATGACCGCGCTCCGTCGCGGCGAACTACGGAACCCCGCGCCGCGCTGTGCGGCATGCTTGCGCGTATGGAGGACATCACCGTCGTGCTCGCCGACGACCACGCCGTCGTCCGCAAGGGCCTGCGGCTGCTCGTCGACGCCGAGCCGGACCTACGTGTCGTCGCCGAGGCCGGGACGCTGCCGGATGCGCTGCGCATGGCGGGCGCGCACCGCCCGGCCGTGATCGTGCTCGACCTCAACATGCCGGGCGGCTCGAGCCTGGATGCGATCCCCACGATGCTCGAGCTGGCGCCCACGACCGCCGTCGTCGTCCTGACCATGCAGGACGAGCCGTCGTTCGCTCGGCGGGCCCTCCAGGCCGGAGCGCTCGGGTTCGTCCTCAAGGACGCCGCCGACGACGAGCTGCTCGGCGCGATCCGCCTGGCCGCCGAGGGCGAGACGTACCTCAACCCCCGCCTGGGCGCCCGCCTCGCAATCCAGCCGCCGGAGCCCGCCGGCGCGCCGGACGACCTGTCCGAGCGCGAGGTGGAGGTCCTCAAGCTCATCGCGCTCGGTCACACCAACGCCGAGATCGCCGGCCAGCTCTTCCTCAGCGTGCGGACCGTGGAGTCGCACCGCGCCCATATCCAGCAGAAGACGCTCCAGTCATCGCGCGCCGAGCTCGTCCAGTACGCGCTGGCACACGGGTTCGTCGACGTCGAGGCTCTGAGTCAGCGGTCCAGCGAAGGGTAGGGGCGCGGCGGCGTGGGCGCCTCGATGCGCACGCGCGCATCGACGACGATGGCCGCCTCGGGGCCGGCCAGCACCGGGTTGCAGTCCAGCTCGGCGATCTCGGGATGGGCGGCGGCAAGCGCCGAGACGCGCAGGAGCAGCTCCTCCAGTGCCGGGACATCGGCGCGCGGAGCGCCGCGGTACCCGTCCAGGAGCGGGAAGGTCTTCAGCGACCGCACCATATCCGCGGCGTCGCGACGGGTCAGCGGCGCCAAGCGCGTCTGGACGTCGCCGAGCAACTCCACCGCCACACCTCCGGCGGCGCAGGCCACGACGGGCCCGAAGTCTGGGTCGGTGGCGACGCCGACGAGCATCTCGACGCCCTCGGCGGCCATCGCCTGCACCACGAAGCCGGCCGGTACGTGGCCGGCGGCTCGGACCGCCGCCGCGATCTCGCGCGCGGCCTGAGCAGCGGCGCCCGGCCCCTGAACGCCGAGGCGGACGCCCCCCACGTCGGATTTGTGAACGAGGCCGAGAGCGACCGCCTTGATCGCGACCGGGCCCCCGCCGAGCTCCTCGACGCAGTTCGCCACGGCCTCCGCCGTGGAAGCCATGCGGGCGGCGACCTGCGGCACGCCATAGCTGCTCAGCAGCTCTGCCACCTGATCCGGCGGGAGCCAGCCGCCGCCTTCGGCGAGCGCGGCGGCGATCGCCGCCGACGCCGCGTCGGGGTCGATGCCGTCGAGGACGGGCGGCGATTCGGTCGCGGCCCGGCGCCAGCGGGCGTAGCCGACGGCGTGCGCGAGCGCGCGCACCGCCTCTTCCGGCGTGCCGAAGGCGGGCACCCCACCGTCGCCGCCCGCGAGCCGCGCCCGTGACGCGTCGTCCTGGGCCATCCAGACCGCGACCAACGGCTTGCCGGCCGCGCGCGTGGTCAAGGCGGCGGCCCGCATCGCCTCCGCCACGTCCTGCGCGGCGGTCACGAGCGGCGGGATGAAGATCGCCACGAGGGCGTCGATCGCCGGATCCTCCGCCAGCAGCTCGAGTGCGCGGCGGTAGTCGTCGGCTCCGGCCGACGCGATCATGTCGACCGGGTTGGTGACCGTCGCCTCGGGCGGCAGGTACGCGGCGAGGCGGCCGCGAGTGCTCTCCCCCACGGGATCCACGCGGAGCCCCGCCGCCGCGCAGGCATCCGCGCACGAGATCCCCGGGCCGCCCGCGTTGGTGACAACGCCGATGCGGTCGCCGCCGGGCAGCGGCTGGCCGGACAGCAGCGCGGCGACGTCGAACAGCTCGCCGACCGTGCCGGCGCGGATCACGCCCGCGTGGCGGAACAGCGCATCGACGGTGGCGTCGGAGACGGCGACCAGCGCAGCCGTGTGGGACGCCGCCGCCCTGGCGCCGGCCGCCGAGCGACCGCTCTTGACGGCGATCACCGGCTTCGTCGCCCCGACGCGACGCGCGATGCGGCCGAAGCGACGCGGATTGCCGAACGACTCGAGGTAGAGGCCGATGACGTCGGTGCCCGGGTCGCCCTCCCAGTACTGCAGCAGGTCGTTGCCGGAGAGATCGGCCTTGTTGCCGGTCGAGACGAACGACGACAGGCCGAGACCGCGCCGCGCGGCCTCCGCGACCGCGGTGATCCCGAACGCGCCGCTCTGCGACGCGAACGCCACGTGGCCCGCCGTCGGCGCGACCGGGGCGAAGCTCGCATTGAGGCCGACGTCGGCGGCCGTGTTGAGCACGCCGAGGCAGTTCGGGCCGACGAGCCTCATGCCCGCGGCCCGGCACACGGCCAGCAGCTCCACCTGGCGCGCCACGCCGGCGGCGCCGACCTCGGCGAAGCCCGCCGAGAGGACGACCAGCGCCCGCACGCCGGCGGCGCCGCACTCGCGCGCGACCTCTATGACGGCCTCGGCCTTGACGGCGACGACGACGAGCTCCACCGGCTCGGGGACGTCGGCGATCGAGTGGTGGGCGAGCAGGTCGCCGAAGCTCCCGCCGCGCGGGTGCACGACGGCGAGCCGGCCGCGATAGCCCGCCGCACGAAGGTTCCCGAGCACCGCGGCGCCGATCGAGCCGGGCTTGCGCGAGACGCCGATCACCGCGACCGACGCCGGCCGCAGCACGTGGGCCGCGGCCGCCGCCGCCGCGACGCGTTCGCGGTCTTCGAATCGCACGCGCGCGTCGTCGCCCAGGGCGGCGGGCATCTCCACGTGCAGCTCCCCCGGCTCCGAGCGGACGTCGACCGCGAAGCCGGAGTCGCGGAACACGCGCACCATCCGGTGATTGTCCGGCAGCACGACCGCTGTGAACGTCGCGATGCCGTCGAGAACAGCCAGCTCGGCGAGGTGGGCGAGCAGGACGGTCGCGATCCCCTGGCCGTGCCAGTCGTCGGCCACCTCGAACGCCAGCTCTGCGCTACCGGCCGACTCGCGGATGTAGCTCGCGTGAGCGACGAGCCGCTCATCGGGACCTGCTACGACGACGAGCCCGCGGCCCTGTTCGGGCTCGAGCCCGGCGGACGACGAAGCGGCCCGATGCATATCCGCACCGCCGCTGAAGAAGCGCAGCCAGCGCGACTCGACCGAGAGGTCGTCGAAGAGCGCGCGCAGGCCTTCCTCGTCCTCGGCGCGCATGGAACGCACGCGCACCGTTGCGCCATCGCGGAGCGCTACATCGACGGTCCCGGGCGAGACAACGGTCATTGGACCGCCCGTGAAACGGTGAGAACCACCAGAGGGAGCTCCCGTCCGGCTTTGCGCGAAACACGCTCCAGATAGCGGTTGGCAGCCGTGAGCTGCCCCCACAGCGCCGTGCGCTCCGCCCCCGTGGCGTCTCGGGCCCGGACGTCGAACGTCGCCGCAGCGACCTGGACGCGGGCGCGGGGGTCGGCGCGGAGGTTCAGCCACCACGCCGGCGGATGCGACGCGCCGGCGTTGGCGGCGACGACGATGAAGGCATCGCTGGCCGGGAGGTACTGCACGGGCGTCGTCCTGCGCTGGCCGGTCCGGCGACCGATCGACTCAAGCAGCAGCACAGGTTGCCCGCCCAAGTGCCCGAGGAAGTGCCCGCGCGTGAGCCGGTACACCGACGCGTGCAGGCGAGTGACCCAGCGTTTCATCGTGCACGCCCGAGGATCTCGAGGTCCCGCTCAACGGCATGGGCATCGGACGGTTGGGAGCGCAGGTACTCGGCGTCGTCGCGGCCCATGAGATACGGCGCGAGGTAACGGGTCGCGATCTTCGTCGGCGGCCACCAGAGCGCGTGCATCGACGCGTGCGCCTCGGCCGGGGTGTCGGCCCCGGGCCCGCGGAGCCAGCGGCCGCTGCCGCCCGTCAGGAGCATCCCGCGCAGGACCGGGCGGTACGGCTGCGGATCGACGTCCGCGCCGTGCCTGGCGGCGATCGCCTCGGCGGCGGCCACCGCCTGCTGGCCGGCAAGGCCGCCCTGCTTGATCGGGGAGTCCGTCGCGTCACCGGCGGCGTAGACGCCCTCGAGCCCCTCGACCAGGCCATGCTCGTCGACGGGGATGAAGCCGTCGGTGTCGGGCAGGCCCGGGACGGCCGGCCCGGCGTGCACCGGGAGGGTGAGGGTCCGATCCACGTCGATGTGCCGCTCGCCCGCGTCCACGCCGTTGTGCACGACATCGGCGTTGACCGAGCCGATGAACTCGATCCCCTCCTCGGCGAGCAGGTCCGCGACCATGGCGCTGGGCTCCGGGCCGAACAGCTCGAGCGGACGCACCTCCGGCGTGACGAACGTGAGGTGCACGTCGTCGATGCCGGCGCCCCACACGTGGCGAGCGGTGATGATGGCCAGCTCGTACAGCGGCAGGCTCCACGCCAGCCCGCTCGGGACGACGAAGGCGACGCGATGCGCGTACCCCTCCTGGAGGTCGGCCATCAGCCCGGCCAGAGCCTCCGGCGCGCCGTCGGCGCCGAACGTGATGGCGTGCCGGTGTACGGGCATGCTGCGCGCGCCCACGGCCACGAGCAGGGAGTCGAAGGAGAGCGTGGCGCCGTCGCTCGTGGTGACGTTGCGCCGGACGGGATCGACCTTCTCGAGCGTGCCGCGCACGAGCTCGGCGCCGAAGTCGCTGACGATCTCGGCGAGCGGGTGATGGGTGGCGTGGCCGAGGGAGAAGGGCTCGGCGACCGCCAGAGGTCGGTAGACGAAGTCCGGGTCGGAGGCGAGCAGCGTCACGCGGACGCGGTCGCCCGCAAGCTCACGGAGAGCGATCAGCGCCTCGAGGGCGGCGACGCCGCCGCCGGCGATCACGACGCGCGCAGGCGTTGAGGAGAGCGGCTGGGTCATGCCCTCGAGGCTATGCGGCGTGCGGTCCGCTGTCATCGCGGCGGGCTGCTGTGATCTCCGCGGAGAACTCCGCTGGTGGCCTCCGTAGTCGGCCGCAGGCTCGCGCCGGGGTTCCGTAGGCTATGGCCCTGGAACCGCGGCCACCGAGACGATGGAAGAACGCGCTCTTCGCACGCTGATAGAGCTCGGTCAGGGCGTGCTCGAGGAGTCAGAGCTCGAGCCGGTCCTTCAACGCGTGTTGGCGGTGGGGCGCGAGCTGACAGGCGCCCGTTACGCAGCGCTCGGCGTGCTCGACGCACGACGGACCGAGCTGGAGCGGTTCCTGACCGTCGGCATCGACGTGGACGCGCGGCGCGAGATCGGAGACCTTCCCCGCGGCCACGGCGTGCTGGGCGAGGTGATCCGCGAGCCCAAGCCCCTGCGCCTCGTGGACGTCGGCGCCCACGTGCGCTCGTATGGCTTCCCGATCGGCCACCCGCCCATGTCCACCTTCCTCGGCGTGCCGCTCATCGTTCGCGGCGAGGCTTGGGGCAACCTCTATCTGACCGAGAAGGAAGGCGACGAGGAGTTCACCGACGAGGACGAGCAGGCTGCCGTGATGCTTGCCGACTGGGCCTCGATCGCGATCGGGAACGCCCGCCGGCTCGAGGAGGTCAGCAGCCGCCGCGACGAACTCGAGCGGACCGTGACCGCGATGCGAGCCACGGCCGAGATCTCGCGCGTGCTGGCAGGCGAGACCGATCTCGAGGTGGTGCTCGGGCTGATCGCGAAGCGCGGTCGTGCGCTGGTCGGTGCCCGCGCTCTCGTCATCGAGCTCACGGTCGCGGACCGCCTGCGGATCGCCGCGGTGGCCGGCGAGGTGGATCCGGCGCTCGTCGGGCGCGAGCTGAGCGTCGACCAGACGGTCGCCGGGCACGTGCTGCGAACCCGTCGCCCCCAGCGGCTGACCGATGACGTCAACCGCGCGCGCTTCGAAGAGTCCGGACTCGGGGCCATCGGGTTGACCGCGCGAGCCGGCCTGTTCGTCCCGCTGGGCTTCCGGGCGGAGACGCCCGGCGTGCTCGCCGTCTTCGATCCGCTCGCAGGCGCCGAGTTCACCGCCGACGACGAGCGGCTCCTCACCTCGTTCGCGACGAGCGCGGCGAGCGCCGTGGTCACGGCACGCTCGGTGACGGTGGAGCAGCTGCGCGCACGCGAGCTCGCCACCGAGCAGGAGCGCCGCCGATGGGCGCGGGAGCTGCACGACGAGACGCTCCAGGGCCTCGGAGCCCTGCGCCTCGGGTTGTCCACCGCCCGCCGGACGAACGACGCCGAGCGCTGGCGCGGCGCGGTCGACGACGCAGTGCTCCAGCTCGACACGGAGATCGCCAACCTCAGGGGGATCATCGCCGACGTGCGCCCGGCGGCGCTCGACGAGCTCGGGGCGGCAGCGGCGCTCGAGTCGCTGGTGGAGCGTATGCGGAGCCGAGGGCTCGACGTTCAGCTCACCGTGGACCTGGACTTCGAGGCCGGGAGATCGGTCACCCGCCATGCGGAGGACCTGGAGACGGCGATCTACCGGATCGTGCAGGAGAGCCTCAACAACGCCCTCAAGCACGCCGGCACCGACGCGGTCGTGGTCGACGTCGTCGAAGCCGAAGGCACGATCGCGGTGCGCGTGACCGACGAGGGCCGAGGGTTCGACACCGCGTCCCAGGCCACCGGGTTCGGGCTGGTGGGCATCCGTGAGCGGGCCGGCCTCCTGGGAGGGACGGCTGAGATCGACTCCGCCCCCGACGTTGGAACCACCGTGACCGCGCGCCTGCCCGTCCGCCGTCGCGGCGCCGATCAGCCGCCGCGCGCGCCCGACCCCGCCGCCGACACGGCTGCGGCAACACGCTCGACGGCATCGTCGAGCCGCACGTAGTCGGCGGCGCCGGCAGCGCGCGCCCGCGCTGCGAAGCCCGGATGGTCTCCCATGCCGATCACGACGAACGCGGTGCTCGGCGCCAGAGCAGTGAACGCCGACAGCCGCCGCAGCCCGGGCTCACCGAGCAGCGACCCGTCGACTACGACGACGTCCGGAGGGGAGCGACGGAGCACGGCGAGCGTGCCGCTCACGTCGGCGGTGGTGCCGGCCGCATGGATGCTCGGGGCGGTGTCGAGCGCGCTCGTGATCGCGGTGCGCGTCCCCTGGCGAGGGGCGGCCACCAGGACGGTGATCGGGCCGCCGTCGTGCTCGTCGGGAGCGGGAAGCATGTCCCCAGCATCCACCTCCCGCCGCCGCCGGACATCGGGGTCTGCCCGAGCCATGCACCCGTAGGAGCTACGGACCCGCCGCGCCGGTCGCCGCCGTTCAGCGATCAGCCACGCCCGGTCACCCCCGGGACGAGCCTCGGGACGAGAGCAGGACGATGCCCGCGCCCGCAACGGCTCCGAGGATGGGAATGGCACGGCGAGCGGCGGTCGGTGAGAGCACGAGCTCGAACAGCGGCACCGGGTCTCCGAGACGATCCTGCAGGCCGCCGAGCGGGCAGTCTCCGCCATTGAGAGTGACCAACGCGCCCTCGGCCACGAGCGCAGCGACGGCAACGCGCAGCCACCTGTCACGCCTGCCGGTTAGCGCGCACCACCAGACATGGAAGATGGCGAGCAGAAACGCGACAGTGATAAGACCGTGGACGGCGCGAAACGCGCGTGCTGCCGGCGGAGCCCCGCGCAAGCTCACCGGCCCTTTGAACGGGCGTGGGTCAGCCGCGCCTTCGCGGCCTCCCATGTCCGGTCCAGCTCACGAAGCCGCGCGGGACTGGTCGGCCTCGAGCCATACGAACGAGCCCGGTAGAGGGCGAGGCGCTCGCGGTGGTAGCGCTCCTCGGCCTCGAGCTGGGCGAAGTCGGGCGGCATCGGCTATCCGGTGACGTCGAACGGCAGTTTCTGCCCGGCGGCGTAGTGCCCTGCCACGTGGCAGATGAGCTCGTACTTGCCGGGCTTGAGATCGGCTGACACGGTTTCCGAGGCGCCGGCGGCGAGGTCGCCGCCCTTGGCGAGGAACGTCGAGTGGTCGACCATGCCGCCATCCGCCTCAGCGGGCGCGGAGACGATGGCGAGCCCGTGCGTCGTTGCGCCCTCGTTCTTGACACCGAAGGTCACCTTGCCGGCCTTCACCGTCGGAGCACTGGCCTTGACCCACATGTCGCCGAGGGTCACGTTCACGTCGGCAGCGGCGGCGGGCTGGCTGTCCTGCGCGCCTGAGCCGCCCATGTCGTGCCCTGCGGCCGCCTTCGGGGCATGCTCGGTCCGCAGGACGCCGATGGCGCCCTTGCCGGCGTCGGCGAACGCGTGCGTCACGAACGGGTAGGCGCCCTCTTCCTCGAGCGTGAACTCGGCCCACCCGCCCTGCGACGGCGCGAGGTTCATGGTCTGGCTGTCGGCGCCCGGCCGGCCCTCGACGACGGTGCGGTCGAACACCGTGCCGATGACGTGGAAGGCGCTCCAGATGCTCGGACCGGCGTTGAGGACGTACATCCGCACCCGCTCGCCCTTCTTGACGGTGATCGGATTGTCCTGGTACTGGTTCGCGTAGCCGTTGAAGGCGATCACGTCCGGCTTCTTGGCCTCCATCTTGGCCATGTCGCCGCCCTTGCCGGGCTTGCCGAGGTAGTACTCCTGCTGGGTTATCCACAGCTCCCTGTCGACGGGAGCCAGGTTCTTCGGCTTGACCACGAACATCCCGACCATCCCCATGCCCGTGTGCATCAGCACCGGCTGGGTCGCGCAGTGGTACATGAAGACGCCGGGGTGCTCGGCGACGAAGCGGTAGTGCATCGACTTGCCCGGTGCGAGGTCGGCGTAGCGCTTGCCGGGGTTGACCTCGGCCGAGTGGAAGTCGATCGAGTGCGGCATCGTCACCTTCATCGCCTTCGTCGAGCCGTTGACGAGCGTGAAGTCCACCGTGTCGCCCTCGTTGACGACCATGGGGCCGGAGATGCCGGTCCCGCGGTGGAGCTTGCCGTTGACTGCGAAGCTCCAGATCTCCGTCGGCGCGAGGTCCTTGGAGACCTGCGTGACGTGATGGAACACGTCGACCTTGAACTTCTTCACGGCCCCGGCCGGTACCGGGGGCAGCGTCGCGTCGACCTTCTCGAACTTCTCGAACGCGATGCCCTTGGCGTCGGCCAGCGTCGGAGCCGTCGCCTCGGCGGCGGGCGCAGCCGGCGCCCGGGCAGGCGCGGCGACAGGACGCGCGGCACTCGGCTCGCCGCCTTCAGCGAACGCGAGGACGGCGAGCACGATCGCGAGAACGGCCACCAGGACCGACAGGCCGAGCCCAACCATCAGCCACTCGCGCCGGGCACGATCGCGCCGCCAGTCTGCGGCCGTGATCTCGACGAGGACCGCGGGAGCCTGGTCGAGCCCCTCGGCGGCCTCGTAGTCGACGGGTGCGGTCGGTTGCTGCTCGGGATCTGGGGTGAGGGTCGGCATCGCGTCTTCCTGGTCCTGGATTGGACAGCTCGGGTTAGAATCACGACACATAATACACGATTTATATATCGTGTATATACTTTCGCGAATATGATGTCCTATAGAGAAGCGGAGATCGCCGGCCCGCCAGCGGCCGAGTTCAAGCTCCTCACCAACCACGGCCAGACGCTGCTGCTGATCACGCACGACCCTCGCCTGCGGATGCGCGACATAGCCGCTCTGTTGAACATCACCGAGCGCGCGGCCCAACGCATCGTGGCCGACCTCGTCAGGGCCGGGTACGTGCACCGCGAGCGCGACGGGCGACGCAACCGCTACAGCGTCAGGACCGACCTCCCCCTGACCCTGCCGATCGAGCACCACCTGCAAGTCGGATCCCTGCTCGCAGCCCTGCTGCCGCCGCAGCCCGAGCCGACCGACACCGCGACGCACTGACCGGCGCGACGCAGCCCAGCAGAGAGCGCTCCACGGCGCGTGGTCTGCCCCCTGGAGCAGTGGGGCCGACCGGCTGATCTGCATCGTGGTCAGCCGTGGAACCGTCCGCCCGAGCGCCGATACACCAAAGTGTGCAGGCGCTAGGGCACAGTCTCGGCGCGGCGGCGTAGCCCGCCGAACTGCTTGAGCTGCATCACCCAATGGGCCGGGTCCCACAACAGCCAGTTGGCGCCGGAGATAAACGCGCAGGGCTTCCCGCGCGCCTTGCCGGTCACGACCAGCCGCGTGTGCCCGTCGACGGTCGGCCGCAGGAAGAAGCCCCACGTGCTGTCGCTGTACGCGCGCGGGTATCCGCCCGCCGGGTCGAAGTTGCGCGCCGCGGGGACGGTCAGCGATGCCCGCAGCACGAGCGCCCGTTCGGGCACCAGGAGCGCGACGTCGAACCAGCGGCCGGCGTCTGGGTCCGAGGCGATGCGGTCGCCCTCGCGCAGGTTCTGCCATTCGGTGTGGATGCGGTCGGCGCTCGGACGGCCGCCGTTATCGAGGCGGTCGAAGCTGTAGAAGCCGGCGCGGTCGCAGCCCATCTGCACCAGCCACGGCCAGACGCGTTCCGGCGGCGCCGCGATGGTGGTTGCCATCGCGCCGTAGCGCCGGCCGCCGAGGATGAGGTCATCTCCGGGGTAGGTCGCCGCGCGCTCGTCGTCGCTCGTGCCGAGCCACTGGATACGGGGACGCAGGACCGATGCGTAGAGTGCGACCGCGCTAGCGGCCGCCCACTTCCGGGCTGCGGTGGGGCTCATGCTGCTCCTTGGGGATGCGATCGGGTCATCAGGCGACCAACGCGGGCTCTCTGGTCGGTGCGCCGGTGTCGTGAAGCGGTGAAGTGAGGGGTACCGGAGTCGTTGACTCGTCACGGCCGAGGCGGCCGCCGGTGAGCTTGATGAGCAACGCAACCCCGGCCCAGATGGTCAAGACGCTAAGGCCGAGCGTGAGGATGTAGTCCCAGCGCTGGAGCGCGTCCTCGGTGCGCAGGCCGGCTGAGGCGATCGCGGTGTTGAAGCCGGCGTGGAGGATGATGCACAGCAGCACACTGCCGGTCTTGTTCAGCAGGTAGGTGTACGCGAACGCGTAGCCGACAATGCTGAGCAGCGTGAGCACGCCGAGGACGAGCACGCCGCCGGTGCCCAGACCGTGGCTGGATTCATCCATGGCGAACAGGAGGGGTAGGTGCCAGAGCGCCCACACCCCGCCGAGCAGCAGCGTGGCTCGCACCGGCGTGAAGCGGTCCTGCATGCGCGGAAGCGCGAATCCGCGCCAGCCTGGTTCCTCGTTTCCCCCTTGGAGCAGCGCCACGAAGACCAGCGTCGGCAGGAATGCCGCGAGCCGGGTGTCCAGGAGCGACCAGTCGAGATTGTTGCCTGCGAGCGCGAACTCGGCGGTGACTAGAACCGCGAGGGCGATGGGCACGCCGATCGCGAACAGGTACCAGCGGGGCGCTACGCGCCAACGAAACAGCCCCCTGAACCAGCGCTTCACCGAGTCACCGGTCAGACGGACCATGATGAGCGCTGCCACCAGCGGCCCGAACGCACCCAGCACGAGGAGCGCGGTGGCCACTCCACCTCGGTAGCCGAGCACCGAAACCGACCAGCAACCCCACGAAAACGCGAACGCAAGGACGAAGAATGACGTCAGGGGATGGCGGCCTGCGGTGGCGCGGAACGGCATGACAAGTCCTCTCGGAGTGCGCGACCGCCTCGTGTTGCCGGCTGCTGCACCCACACAGTCGCAGCGGCGAGCTGACACCGCACCCGCCCTCACTACGAGACGCGGGCCGTAGTTCTCCACCTTCTCGCAAGTTCGAGATCCGTCCGAGAGCAGTCAGGGCTTTGGCGCGACATCAGCGCCGATACGGGCTGCCTGCCGTCCCCGCGCCGCAACGTCGATCGGCGGGTCCTGCGGCCGCAATCGAATCGGCTATCCGAAGTCGGGGCGGCCGGATTTGAACCGGCGACCTCCGCGACCCAAACGCGGCGCTCTGCCAGGCTGAGCTACGCCCCGATGGCGCGAGTATGGCAGCCACAATGGGTGGCGCATGCACGACGCTCGCCGCCCGCGCCTGGGCTATCTGCTCGCCGCGGTCGCCGCGGCGATGTTCGCCGTCAACGGATCGATCGCCAAGCTGCTGCTCGAGGACGGCGTCTCGGCCTCGCATCTGAGCCAGCTCAGGGTGACGGTGGCGTTCGTGATGCTCGCCGGGGCGCTGGCGGTGGTCGACCGGCGGCGGCTGCGGATCGCGCGCGCGGACGTGCCGCGGATGGCGTGGCTCGGCTTCGCCGGCGTGGCGATCGTGCAGCTCTCGTACTTCCTGGCCATCGAGCGGATGCCGATCAGCGTCGCGCTGGTGATCCAGTTCACCGGGCCGGCGATGGTCCTGCTGTGGCTGCGGCTCGCGCACGGGCGGCGGCTCAAGCCGTCGCTCTACGGCGCGGTCGCGCTGTCGGTGGCCGGCTCGGCGCTCGTGGTGGAGGTGTTCGACGCGGGCTCGATCGACGGGCTCGGCGTCGTCTACGCGCTGGTCGCCGCGGTGACCTTCGCGATCTACCTCGTGGGCTTCGAGCGCGTCGGCCGCACGTACGACGCGTTCACGACGCTCGCCTGGGGCCTCGGCTTCGCGACCCTCTTCTGGCTGCTGGTCAGCCCGCCGTGGAGCTTTCCGCTCGGCGAGCTCGACAGCGTTCGCAACGTCGCGCTGGCCGCGGGCGTGGTCGTGATCGGCACGCTCGCGCCCTTCCTGCTCAATGTGAGCGCGCTGCGCCACCTGCCGGCCGCGCGGGTCGGCGTGGTCGCCACGCTCGAGCCGGTGCTGGCCACGCTCGTCGCCTGGGCCATCCACGACGAGGCGCTCAACGGGATCCAGATCGCCGGCGGCCTGCTCGTGGTGGCCGCGGTGGCGTGGGTGCAGAGCCACCCGCCCTCCCCAGAAGTAGAGGCTGTGCCCGGATGGCTCAAGCCCGCGGCCACTGAGGCCGAATAACGGAGTGACAAGACAAAGGCAAACCGCTCGCGAGGGCGGGACGCAAAGCCACGGGGCTCACAGAGCTCGCCGGGTTGCCAAAGATGTCGCTCAAGCTTCGAACCACACTCCTCACCCTCCTCACGGCACTCCTCCTTGTGCCGGCCGCCGGCGTCGCCGAGGGCAAGAAGCACCGCGCGCCCGCCAAGGCGCAGGTCGCACAGGAGTGCGCCAACGCCGATCTCGACGCCACCGAGGACAACCTCCCGGAGATCCGCGCCGCGATCCTCTGCCTGCACAACCAGATCCGCGCCGAGAACGACCTGCCGGCGCTGCGCGAGAACAAGAAGCTCCGCAAGGCCGCGCTCGGCCACTCGCGCGACATGGTCAAGGACAGCTACTTCGAGCACACCACGCCCGAGGGCGTGACGATGGTCGACCGCATCCTGCGCGCCAAGTACGTCCGCGAGGACCAGGGCTGGGCGCTCGGCGAGAACCTCGCCTGGGGGACCGGCTCCTACGGCACCCCGCGCGGCGCCGTCGACGCGTGGATGGACTCGCCCGGCCACCGCGCCAACATCCTCAAGCGCTCCTTCCGCGACATGGGCGTCGGCATCGTGCTCGGCGTGCCGGTCTCGGACGCCGCGGGCACGACCTACACGGTCGACTTCGGCGTCAAGCGCTGAACCGGCGTCTAACCTCGTCGGCCACATGGCCGACGTCCGCCCGTTCCAAGCACTCCACTACGACCGCGACCGCGTCGGCGGCCTCCAGCCCGTCGTCGCCCCGCCCTACGACGTGATCGACGCCGGGCAGCGCATCGAGCTGCTCGCTCAGTCGCCCTACAACGTCGTCGAGATCGACCTTCCGCAGGGCGACGACCCGTACGCCCACGCCGCCGAGGTGTTCGAGCAGTGGCAGCGCGACGGGATCCTCACCCGCGACGACGACCCCGCCCTGTGGGCGCTCGAGCAGGACTACACCGGCCCCGACGGCCGGCGCCGCACCCGCCACGGGTTCTTCGCGCGCGTGGCGGTCGAGGACTACGGGCCCGGCCGCATCCGGCCGCACGAGCGCACGCACCCCGGCCCGAAGGAGGACCGGCTGCGGCTCACCCGCGCCACGCACGCGAACCTCTCCCCGATCTTCAGCCTCTACGACGACCCGGCCGGGGCAGCGTGGGGCGCGCTCGCCCCGCACCTCGAGACCGAGCCGTGGGCCGAGGTGACCGACGAGGACGACACCACGCACCGGCTGTGGCGCGTCGCGGACCCGGAGGCGATCGAGGCGGTCCGCGCCGCGCTCGCGCCCGCCGAGCTGCTGATCGCCGACGGCCATCACCGCTACGAGACCGCGCGCGTGCACCACGAGGAGGGCGGGGCCGGCCACGTGCTCATGTGCCTGGTCGCGCTCCAGGACCCGGGCCTGACCGTCTTCCCCACCCACCGCCTGCTCACCACGATCGGCGACCGCGAGCGGCTGCGCGCCACGCTCGAGCGCGACTTCGAGATCGCCCCGACCGACGAGCTCGAGCCGCAGGGCGACGGTCCGGTCCGCATGGGCTACCTCGACGCACACCACGGCCGGCCGCTCATGCTCACGCTGCGCGACCCGGCGATCGCCGCCGAGGCGCTGCCGGACAAGCCGGAGCCCTACCGGAACCTCGATACGGCGGTGCTGGAGGCGATCGTGCTGCAGGGCGCGCTGGGCATGAGCGAGGACGACATCTCGCATCTGCACGGGCTCGACTACGCGCGCGACACCGCCCAGGCGCGCGAGCGCGTGGAGTCCGGAGAGGCCCAGGCGGCCTTCTTCATGCGGGGCACGCCGGTGTCCCAGGTGCGTGACGTGGCGGCAACCGGGGAATCCATGCCTCCGAAGAGCACCTACTTCTTCCCTAAGGTGCTCACCGGCATGGTGTTCAATCCATTGGACTAGATGGCTCTCCTGAACCGAAGCAGCGAGACGCGCTCCATGCGCGCCGTCGCGCGTCAGCGCGAGAAGTTCACCCACGACGTGAAGGCAGGCGACCACACCTTCACCGTCGACGAGCCGGTCGAGGCCGGCGGCCAGGACGAGGGGCCGAGCCCGCAGGAGCTGCTCGCCGCGGCGCTCGCCTCGTGCACGGCGGTCACGATCGAGATGTACGCGCAGCGCAAGGGCTGGGACACCAGCGGCCTCACGGTCGACGTCGAGTACACGCCCGCCGAGCGCGGCTGCCCGACCAAGTTCGAGCTCGTGCTCAAGATGCCCCCGCACCTCGACGAGGAGCAGATGGACAAGCTGCGCGTGATCGCGGCCAAGTGCCCCGTCCACCGCACGCTCGAGGGCGAGGTCATGTTCGAAGAGCGGGTCGAGCTCGCCTGAGCGTCGCCGACGAGCTGGCCGCGGTCCTGGTCGCGCCCGAGGAGGCGCTGGCCATGGACGTGCACGGCGGCCGCGACGCCGCCGTGCTGGTTCCCGTGTTCGAGGGCGACGGCGGGCTGCACGCCGTCTTCACGCGCCGCCGGCACGACCTGCGCCGCCACGCGGGCGAGATCTCGTTCCCCGGCGGCCGGCGCGACCACGGCGAGGAGCTGCTCGACACGGCGCTGCGCGAGGCGCACGAGGAGGTCGGCCTGCCGCCCGACGCGGTGCGCGTGGTCGGCGCCCTGCCGCCGACGCCGACCTTCGTCACCAACTACGCGATCTATCCGTTCGTCGGCGTGATCGAGGCAGGATTCGCCTGGGTGATGCAGCAGACCGAGGTCGACGAGGTGCTCGAGCTGTCGCTGGAGGAGCTGCGCGCCGGCTACGGCGAGCGCCGGCTGGTGCGGAGGGGCATCCCCTTCCGCACCCCGACGTACGAGTCGGGCGGCCACCTCATCTGGGGCGCGACCGCCCGGATCCTCGGGGAACTGCTGGCTAGGACTTCTCGATCGGGACGTTGACCATGTTGCCCCACTCGGTCCACGAGCCGTCGTAGTTCTTCACGTCGTCCTTGCCGAGCAGCTCGTGCAGCACGAACCAGGTGTGCGCCGAGCGCTCGCCGATGCGGCAGTAGGCGATGATCGGCTCGCCGTTGGTGACGCCCTTGGCGCCGTACAGCTCGCTCAGCTCGTCGGCCGACTTGAAGGTGCCGTCCTCGCGCACTGCCTGCGCCCACGGCACCGAGGCGGCGCCCGGGATGTGGCCGGCGCGCTGCGCGCCCTCCTGCTCGTAGCCCGGCATCGCGATCAGCTCGCCGGAGAACTCCTGCGGCGAGCGGACGTCGACGAGCTTGGTGGCGGAGTCGAGCGCCGAGAGCACCTCGTCGCGCTTGGCGCGGATGGCGTCGTCGCCATGCTGCGCCGTGAAGGTGGTGGGCTCGTAGCTCGGCGCGTCGGTGGTGGTCGGCCGGTCCTCTGCGATCCACTTCTCGCGCGGCCCGTTGACGAGCTTCACGTCGTCGTGCCCGTAGTACTTCAGGTACCAGTACGTGTAGGCGGCGAACCAGTTGTTGCGGTCGCCGTAGAGCACGATCGTGTGCTCGTTGGAGATGCCGCGCGAGCCGAACAGCGCGCCGAACTCCTCCGGCCCCAGGAAGTCGCGCTTGACCTGGTCCTGGAGGTCCTTCCTCCAGTCGAACCCGATCGCCCCGGGGATGTGCGCCTCGGCGTAGAGGGCGGGGTTCTCGTCGACCTCGACGATCCGGACGCCGTCGTCGTCGAGGTGGTCCTGGACCCACTGGGTGTCTACGAGCACGTCCTTCGAGTAGTCGGCCACGCTGATCCTCCTAATCCCTACCGGATTTTACGGTTTTCCATCATGATATCTGCCCGGGAGGTGGTGAAACGTCCTGATCGGGGTAATGATTCCAGCGGTGACGCGGCTGCGGCAAGGTGTGCTGGCGGTCCTGGTCCTCGCGGGCCTCGCCGCCGCGCCCGCCGCCTCCGCCGCCGAGCCCGCCGTCGCCGAGCGCATGGATCCCGCGCACTCGGGCAGCGCCGCGGCGCCCGCGCCGCCGCTGCGCCAGCGCTGGACGCGCGAGCTCGAGCCCGAGGAGAACTCCCATCCCGAGATCTCGTATCCGCTCGTGGTCGGCGAGCGCGTGTTCGTCGTCGCCGCCCGCCGCCTGCAGGCGCTCTCGGCGCAGACCGGCGAGGAGCTGTGGAGCGTCCCGCTCGTACCGGCACAGCTCGCCTACGACGGCGGCCGCCTGATCGCGGCGGCGGGCGCGTGGGTGAAGGCGTTCGACCCCGCGACCGGGCAGGAGCTGTGGACGCGCGAGCTCGAGACCGACGACTGCGCGCCGGTGGCGAAGGACGGCGTCGTCTACACGAAGTCGACGTGGGTCGCCCATGCGCTGGACGTCACGAACGGGGCGACGCTGTGGTCGCGCGACCTCCAGCGGCGCTCGATCTGCCAGGCGACGGTCGGCCCGGGGCTCGTGTATTACGGGGGCGAGTCCGCGTTCGCCCTGCGGCGATCCGACGGGACGGTGGCCTGGACGCACGAGCAGAGCGACAGCAGCCGGCTGCCGCTCGCGCTCCACGGCGGGCGGGTGTGGCAGCCGTTCACCCAGTACTCGCCGGCGCTCGATGCGACGACCGGCGCGGTCTCCGGCGGCGCCTACTCGGAGCGTCTGCCCGCCTTCGCGGGCGAGCTCGCGTTCATCACGGTCGGCGACTCCGAGTACGACACGCTGGCGCGGATGCTCCAGGCGGTCGACGCGGCGACCGGGGAAGTCGAGTGGGAGTTCGGCGCCGAGCACGGCTTCACCACGACGCCGACGGTGGCCGGCGGCACGGTGTACGTGGGCGACATGCGCCGCGGCCTCTACGGGCTGCGGGCGAGCGACGGCCGGTTGCAGTGGTGCACGACGATGCCGGAGCTCCCGGACCGCTACACGCACGTGGTCGCCGGCGAGGGGCTGCTGCTGATCGCGGCCGGCCACTCGCTCACCGTCTACGAGCCGGGCGGCGCCCCGGGCTGCGACTACAAGAGCGTGGCGCGGCCGGACTGGGGCGACCCGATCGAGGGGACGACCGCCCGTCAGGCGTTCGAGAGCGACCAGGGGCAGCTCCCGCCGGGCGTGCGCTTCGCGGCCGCGGGGGCCGGCCACGAGCTGCTCGTGACGGACGACGGGGCGCGCCTGACCACGGCCGGCGGCGACATGACGATCCGTCCGGTCGGCGCCACCGGGCCGCGCTCGACACGCGGCGAGCAGCGGCTGCCGGGGCTGATCAACGTGATCTCCGCGCGCGAGCGGCACGTGCGCATCCGCCGCTACGAACGGGTGCGCCAGCGCGAGACCTGGCCGGGCATCGACCTCGTCTACCGGCTGTCGGGCCCGGCGCTCGAGTACGACGTCGTCGTGCGGCCGGGGGCCGACCTGCGGCGGGCGCGGATCGCGCTGGAGGGCGCCGACGACGTCCGCGTGGACGCCGACGGGGCGCTCGTCGCGCGGGTCGGCTCCCAGACGGTCCGGCAGGCGCCGCCCGTCGCCTTCCAGGGCGGACGGCGGCTCCCGGCGCGGTTCGTCCTGCACGGCGACGGCAGCGTCTCGTTCGCCGTCACCGGCCGCGACCCCGGGCGGACGCTCGTCATCGATCCCGTGCTCGGCGTCTCCGGGTTCCTCGGCGGCTGGGTCGAGGACGAGATCACCGACGTCGACCTCGACGCCGCCGGCAACGTCTACGTCAGCGGCTGGACGCAGTCGCGCGATCTCGCCCCCTTCGGCTGGGACGAGTGGAACGCCATGTGCGCGTTCGACACCTGCGTCGACGCCTTCGTCGCCAAGTACGCGCCGGGCGGCCGCTCGCTGGTCTATCTCACGCTCCTCTCGGGCGCGCGCGACGACTGGGCCGACGCCGTCGCCGCGGGCGCGTCCGGCCACGCGTACCTGGCCGGCGAGACCGAGTCGGCCGACTTCCCCACCCGCAACGCGGCGCAGGACGGCTTCGGCGACGCGTTCGTGGCCAAGCTCGCGCCGGACGGGTCGGCGCTCGAGTGGTCGACCTACCAGGGCCGCGGCCAGGACCGTGCCTTCGACCTCGCCGTCGACCCGGCGGGCGCCGCGTACGTGGCCGGCCACACCTACGCGATGGAGTTCCCCACGACGCCGAACGCCGCCGACCGCGTGTGCTCGTCCGGCATCTCCACCCCGCAGTGCAGCGAGGGCTGGGTCGCGAAGTACACGACGGCCGGGGCGCTCGTCTACTCGACGCTGTTCGGCGGCGACGACTCCGAGGAGTGGATCACCGGAATCGCCGTGGACCGCGCCGGCCGCGCCGTCGTCGCCGGCCACGCCGGCTCCGCCTCCGACTTCCCGGCCACGCCCGGCGCCTACGACACGACGCCCGAGTCGACCCTGAGCGAGTCGTTCGTGGCGCGCCTGAACGCGGCCGGCAGCGCGGTCGAGTGGGCGACGCTGCTGGGCGGCTTCGACTGGGACGACGCGGAGGCGCTCGCGCTCGACGCGCAGGACCGGCCGGTCGTCGTCGGCACGACGGAGTCGTGGGACTTCCCCACGACGCCCGGGGCGCACGACCGCCTCTGCACCGACACGGGCGGGGAGATCCCCTGCACGAACCAGAGCGACGGGTTCGTGACCAAGCTCGCCGCCGACGGGTCCGCGCTCGTGTGGTCGACGTTCCTCGGCGGCACCGGCTATGACACGGCCCAGGCCGTCGACGTCGATGCCCGCGGCGACGTGGTCGTCACCGGGGCGGCGTCCGACGAGCACGCGTTCCCGCTCAAGGACGCCTTCCAGGACGACGAGGCCAACACCTCCCTGTCGTGCGGCTCGCGGTCGTGGTGCGCCGATGCCTACTTCGTGCGCCTGTCGGAGAACGGCGCCCTTCTGGCCGGCACGCTGCTGGGCGGGGGCAGCCACGACGTGGGCACCGGCGTGGCCGCCGAGCCGGACGGCGACGCCTGGGTCGCGGGCTTCGCCCACTCGCGCGACTTCCCGGCCTCGGCCGGCGCGGTCCAGGCCACGCAGGCCGGCGGCAACTGCGGCGCGAGCTTCGTCGACTTCGGCGAGTGCACCGACGGCTTCCTGGCCGAGATCCGCGCGAGCGGGTCGCAGCCCCAGCCGAACACCGGCCCCGGCACGCAGCCGGGGTCGTCGCCGGGCACGAGCACCGGCGCGACGGCCGGCGGCGTCGCCGGCGACGCCGCGCCGACCCCACGCCGGCTGACCGTCCGCCGCCGCGGCCGCGTCATCTCCGGCCGGCTCGCCGGCGAGGCCTGCACGGCGAGCGTCCGCCTCGTGCTCGAGCGCCGCGCCCGCGGCGGCTGGCACATCGCGCGCCGGGCGCGCACGAGCACCGATGGCCGCTTCCGGCTGCGGCTGCCGTCGCGCGCCGGCAGGTACCGCCTGCGCGCCCCGGCGAGCGCTGCCTGCGGCCCGGCCTACGCGGTCATCAGGCGCTCGACGGCCGCGTAGGCGTCGTCACCCGGGACGATGACCTCGACGGGGATGTGCCAGCGCTCGGCGGCGTCGCGCGCGATCTCCTCTCCCGCCGGCAGCGCGCGCTCGTAGACCACGCCGCGCACGGGCGTGTCGACGAGCTTCTCGAACAGCATCCGCAGCCGGCCGCCGTGCAGGTCGGGGTCGGGCACGTGGCCGAGCAGCCAGCACAGAATCGTCACCCCGGACAGCGCGTCCATCAGCGTGCCGATGCGGTCGGGATCGCCGACGTAGGGCTCGGCGCCGGCCTCGGCGATGGCGGCCGTGCGGTCCTCGGAGCGGGTCGTGCCGCGCACGGCGTGCCCGGCGGCCACCAGATCGCGAGCCAGCGCCTGCCCGCGGCAGCCGCAGCCCACGATCAGGACTCGCGCCACCGCTCCTCGATCTCCTCGCGCGTGATCTCCGGAGCGCCGCGCCGCCGCCTCATCTCGTTCTGCGCCGCGATCATCTGCTCGATGTCGTCGAGCTCGTTCTGCGCCTCGACCTCGGGCGAGCGCGTCGGCTTCCAGTCCAGGTAGTCGCGCGCCGAGCGCTTGGAGAACACGCCCAGCAGCAGCACGAAGACGACGAAGAAGGCGAGCGTGCCGCCGAAGACGACCGTGAAGACGTCCACTGGACGCCATCGTAGTAGCGTCGAGGTCCATGGACTTCGACCTGACCGACGAGCAGCAGCTCATCCGCGAGACCGCGCGGCAGTTCGCCGACCGCGAGCTCGCCGAGCGCGCGCGTGAGAACGACCGCAACCACCACTTCGACACCGAGCTCGTGGGCAAGATCGCCGAGCAGGGCTACCTCGGCGCGATCGTCCCGCAGGAGTACGGCGGCGCGGGGCTCGACTACGTCACCTACGCCATCGTCGTCGAGGAGATCGGCCGCCACGACTCGGCGATGCGGACGGTGATCTCGGTCCAGACCTCGCTGGTGTGCTCGTCGATCCTGCGCTGGGGCACCGAGGAGCAGAAGCAGCGCTACCTGCCGAAGCTGTGCAGCGGCGAGTGGCTCGGCTGCTTCGGCCTCACCGAGCCCGACACCGGCTCGGACGCCGCCAACCAGAAGACACGCGCGCGCAAGACCGACAGCGGGTGGGTGCTGAGCGGCAACAAGATGTGGATCTCGATGGGCACCCGCGCCGATCTCGCGATGATCTTCGCCCAGACCGACCCCGAGAAGAAGCACCGCGGGCTCGCCTGCTTCCTCGTCGAGACGAGCTCGCCGGGCTTCTCCACCCAGCAGATCAAGGGCAAGATGGGCCTGCACGGCATGGAGACAGCCACGATCGCGCTCGACGACGTGGAGGTGCCCGACGACGCGCTGCTGGGCGAGGTCGGCGAGGGCTTCAAGGTCGCCATGAGCGCGCTCGACTCCGGCCGCTACTCGGTCGCCGCCGGCTGCGTCGGCGTCTGCCAGGGCTCACTCGACCACTCGGTGGCGTACAGCAAGGAGCGCGAGCAGTTCGGCAGGCCGATCGCCTCCTTCCAGCTCGTGCAGGCGATGATCGCCGACATGCGCGTGCAGACCGACGCCGCGCGGCTGCTGGTCTTCCGGGCCGGCTGGCTCAAGGACGAGGGCAAGCCGAGCACGACCGAGACCTCGATCGCCAAGCTCTACGCGACCGAGGCCGCGCAGAACTGCGCGCACCTGGCGATCCAGGTCCACGGCGGGTCGGGCTACGTCGACGACCACCCCGTCGAGCGCTACTTCCGCGACGTCCGCGTGACCACGCTCTACGAGGGCACCTCGCAGATCCAGAAGCTGATCATCGGCCGCGCCGAGACCGGGATCAACGCGCTCGCGTGACCCTGGATCCGCCGATCATCGTGGATGCCTCGGCGTCGTGGGTGCCGGCCAGGGACGATCGGCCGAGCTGCCTCAGGGTGGTCCCTTTGGGACTCGGCCGATCGTCACTGGGCGCCGCCCACGGCGGTGAGGCGCCGCGAGAATCGGTGGATCCAGGGTGAGACCCATCGGCGTCGCCGGCGCGGGGACGATGGGCGCCGGGATCGCCGCGCTCGCTGCCGAGGCGAGCCTGCGCACGCTGCTCTACGACCCCGACCGCGAGGCGCTCGCGCGGGCGCCCGCCGGCGTCGAGCCGGTCCGCGAGCTGGCTGCGCTGGCGGAGTGCGGCCTGGTCATCGAGGCCGCGCCGGAGGACCTCGAGCTCAAGCGCGCCCTGTTCGCCCGCCTGGCCGAGGTGGTCGAGTCCGACTGCGTGCTGGCCACCAACACGTCGTCGCTGAGCGTGACCGCGCTCGCCGCCGGCCTCCCGCACCCGGCGTGCGTGGTCGGCATGCACTTCTTCAACCCGCCGGCCAAGATGCGGCTGGTCGAGGTCGTCGCCGGCGAGGAGTCGAGCGCGCACGCGCTGACCGTCGCGCGCGAGGCCGGCGAGGCGATGGGCAAGCACGTGATCGACGCCGCCGACAGCCCGGGCTTCATCGTCAACCGCTGCAACCGCCCGTTCGGGCTCGAGGCGCTGCGGGCCGTCCAGGACGGGATCGCCACGCCCGAGCAGGTCGACCGCATCTGCCGCATGGCCGGCGGCTTCCGCATGGGCCCGTTCGAGCTCATGGACCTCGTCGGGCTCGACGTCGGGCTCGCCGTCTCGCGGTCCTTCTACGAGCAGTCGTTCGGCGAGCCGCGCTGGCGGCCGTCGCCGCTGGTGGCGAAGCGCGTGGCCGCCGGGCACCTCGGCCGCAAGAGCGGCCGCGGCTGGTACGAGTACCCGCCCGGCCGGGCCGCCGACCCAGAGCCGGCCGCCGTGGCCATCAGCCGAGGTTGCCCGAGACGGAGTGGGAGTGAGCGCCTTCAGCGCCGTGCCGCCGCTCGGGCGTCTCGTCGAGGTCCGGCGCGACGCGCCGGAGGCGTGCGAGCGGTTCTTCGCCTCGCGGGGCCTGCACGTGGAGCGCGTGGGCGACTTCGTGCTCCCCCGGATCGTCGCCCAGCTCGTCAACGAGGCGTGCTTCGCGCTCGGCGAGGGCATCGGCTCGGCCGCCGACATCGACGCCGGGATGGAGCTCGGGCTCAACCACCCGCGCGGGCCGCTCGCCTGGGGCGAGGAGATCGGCCCCGCCCGCGTGCTCGCCGTGCTCCGCGGCCTGCAGGCGGAGTACGGCGACGACCGCTGGCGCCCGGCGCCGCGCCTGCTTCAGGCTGCGCGCACCGGTGAGCCACTAGCCTGAGTCGCGTGAAGGCCTTCTTCTGGCGGGCGCTGGCGTGCGGTGCCGGCATCGCGATGCTGGCTGCGCCCCCGGCGATGGCGGACGCGCCCGCGCCGCCGATGGCGCTGCCCGGCGACGCCGTCGCGGCCTCGGCGCCCGCGGCGAGCGGGACGTGGATCGTCGGCGCCCGCCCCGGAGCGCGGACGCGGGCCGTGGCCCGCCGCTTCGGCGCCGAGCACGTCGGCCCCGCCGGCACCGGCGGCTACGCGGTCGCGCACTCGCGGGCCCGCGCCTTCGCGCGCGCGCTCGGAAGCCGGCTCACCTACGCGCAGCCCGACACGCTGGCTCAGCCGCTGCAGCGCGCGGTCGCCCAGGATCCGCTGGCGGTGGCGCCGAACGACTGGCGCGACTGGATCGTCAACCCCGCCCTGACGCCCCCGGTGGTCGACGCCAACAGCCCGCTGATCGCGGTCGTCGACGCCCAGCTCGACCGCTCGCACCCGGAGTGGCAGGGCGGCAACACCGACACGATCGATCAGTTCGCGGTCACGAACGCGCACGGCACGGCGACCACCTCGGTGGCGGCCGCTCCCGTCAACGGGCTCGGCATCGTGGGCGTGTGGCCGGGCGCACGCGCCCTCAACCTGCCGCTGTCCGAGCAGCTCACGTGCCGAGAGCGGGCCGACCAGATCGGGGTCGCGATCGAGCGCAAGGCAGCGGTCATCAACATGAGCTACGGAGCGAACTCGGTCTGCTTCCCGGAGTACCTGGCGCTCCAGGTGGCGGTCGCCAGCGGGATCGTCCCCGTCGCCGCCGCCGGCAACGAGTTCACCGAGGGCAACCCGGCGGAGTTCCCCGCCTCGCTGCCGCATGTCGTCACGGTCGCCGCGGTCGGGCCGCCGCCGGAGCTTCCGGAGCTCGTTCTTCTCGAACGTCAACGCCGCGATCGACCTCTCGGCGCCGGGCGAGAACATCATGACCGCCGTCCCGATCGGCCTCGATTCCGACGGAGACGGCTACGTGCAGCAGAGCGGCACGAGCTTCGCCGCTCCGATGGTGGCCGGCGCGATCGCCTGGGTGCGCGCCGCGCGCCCGGACCTGACGCCCGACCAGGCGGTCCAGGCCGTGCGGCTCTCCGCCGTCGACCACGACGACCCGGGCTGGGGCCCTGACACCGGCTTCGGCGTGCTGAACGTGGAGGCCGCGCTGACCCGCGCCGCGCCGCCGTCCGACCCGCTCGAGCCCAACGACACCATGTTCTGGGTCGACGGGCGGGGCTTCGGCAGGGCCGACCGGGTGATCTTCAAGGGCGGCAAGACGCGCCGCCTCGGAGCCACGATCGACGTGTTCGAGGATCCGGCGGACGTCTACCGCATCCGCCTGCGCCCGCGGTCGCGCGTGCGGATCTCCGCGGACCCCGTCCGCACCGACGACGTCGACCTGCGCGTCTACTCGCGCAAGGCGAAGTCGCTCGGCGCCAAGCCGCTGAAGCGCTCGGCCCGCCGCGGCAAGCGGACCGAGAAGATCACGCTCCGCAACCGCTCAGGCCGCGCGCGCGTGTACTACGTAGCGGTGCTGGTGCAGGGGTCGCGCGACCTCGACGCGGCCTACGCGCTGCGCGTCGGCTGAGCTACCGGCGCCCACTGCTCCTCGGCGAGGTTGCCGGTGCCCTCGAGCGCCTCAGGCGTCGGGACGTGAGGGTTGTCGCGCAGGTACCACTCGGCGTCGAGCGCCGCCATGCACCCGGTGCCGGCGGCGGTGACCGCCTGGCGGTACGTGTGGTCGACCAGGTCGCCGGCGGCGAAGAAGCCCGGCACGTTGGTGCGCGTCGACTTGCCCTCGGTGACCACGTAGCCCTCGGCGTCGGTGTCGACGATGCCGTGCACGATCTCCGACTGCGGCTCGTGGCCGATGGCGATGAAGGCGCCGTTCATCGGCAGCTCGCGCGTCTCGTCCGTCTCGACGTTGCGCACGCGGGCGCGGTCGAGCGCGCCGTCGTCGCCGGCCAGCAGCTCCTCGACCACGTACGGCGTCAGGAACTCGATGTTCTCGGTCTCGCGGGCGCGCTCGAGCATGATCTTGGAGGCGCGGAACTCGTCGCGCCGGTGCACGATCGTGACCTTCGAGGAGAACTTGGCGAGGAAGATCGCCTCCTCCATCGCAGAGTCGCCGCCGCCGACGATGATCGTCTCGCGCTCCTTGAAGAAGGCGGCGTCGCAGGTGGCGCAGTAGGACACGCCGCGGCCGCCGAGCTCCTCCTCGCCGGGCACGCCCAGCTTCTTGTGCTCGGCGCCCATGGCCAGGACGACGGCGCGGGCCTTGTACTCGTCCTCGTCGACCCAGACGGTGTGCGGCTCGCCGTCGGCGCCGGGCTCGACGCGGGTGACGTTCTCGGTCACGAAGCGCGCGCCGAAGCGCTCGGCCTGGTCGCGGAACTCCTGCATCATCTGCGGGCCCATCACGCCCTGCGGGATAGCCGGGGTAGTTCTCGACGTCGGTCGTCTGCTGGAGCAGGCCGCCCCACATCCAGCCCTCGATCACGAGCGGCTCCAGATTGGCGCGGGCGGTGTAGAGAGCGGCGGTGTAGCCCGCCGGGCCGCTGCCGATGATGATGACGTTCTCAGGCCCCTTCATTTTGTATAGCTTAGCGCCCAGCGCTCCACCGTCTTGCGGAGCTGGAAGAACGCGATGACGCCGGGGATCAGCGGCAGCCAGAACGTGAAGGCGCGGTAGATCAGCACGGCGACCACGGCCAGGCCGGGGTCGACCCCGAAAGCCACGAACGAGGCGATCATGCCGCCCTCGACCCCGCCGACGCCGCCCGGCATCGGCAGCAGGTTGCCGAGCATGCCGACGAAGAAGGCCTGGACGAGCACGGCGGCCGGCGGCGCGTCGCCGAACGCGCGGAAGGCCGCCCACAGGACGAGGATCTGGAAGGCCCAGAAGAGGATCGCGCCCGTCAGCGCCGGGTCGCGCGAGCGCAGGTGGGCGAGCGCGTCGCGCATCCCGGCCGAAGCGGAGGCGGGCAGGTTGGCGAGCTTGGTGGCGAGGTCGGCGACCCTCCCGCCCTCGCGCGACCAGCCGCCGAGCCGGCGCTGGAGGTCGGTCGGCACGAGCGCGATCGAGAGGCCGATGGCGAGCGCGAAGAACGCGAACACGGCCGGCACCACGGTCAGCCCGAACGGCGCCTCGCCGGGGAAGATCCCGAGCCGCAATCCGAGCCCGCACACGATCAGCGAGATCACGTACGGGAAGTAGGTGAGGATCAGGAACGAGAGCGTCGTGTCGGCGACCACGCGCTTGCGCATCCCCGCCCGCCGCAGCGCCCACGCGGTCAGCACCAGGCCGCCCGCGCCGCCGGCCGCGAAGATCCGCGACGCCGCCAGCCCGGCCATCGTGATCTGGTAGCTCTCGCGCCAGCCGATCCGGTCGCCGCCGGGCGCGCGGACGTACACGCCGCGGAACATCATCACGAAGCCGCCGAACATCCCGAAGGTGAAGAGCAGCGCCAGGAACATCCAGTACGGGCTGCCGTCCTCGATCCGGTGCCAGGTGTCCTCCAGGCCCGCCAGCTGCGGCAGCAGGTAGTAGAGGGCGGCGAGCGAGGCGGCGAGGAAGCCGCCGAGCACGAGCAGGTTGCGCCCGGTGAACTGGAGCCGTGGCGGTGTGCCCTCGTCGTCTTCCTCCACCGGGGGGTTGGGCGACTCGACGGGCGCGGCGGTCGCGTCCCTCATGCGCGCGCCCTCACCTCGAGCACCTGGATCGCGGAGGAGAGCCGCCGCGCGAGCGGGGACGCGGCCGGCGCGCCGGCCCGCACACCCTCGGCGAGAGCGAGGCCGGCCGCCAGGTCGACCACGTAGTGCTCGCCGAGGTAGACGAGCGCGAGCCCGAGCAGGAGCGTGTACGTCCAACCCAGGGAGCCGGCGACCAGGCCCGTCTCAGCGAGCACGTGCGCCGCCGACACAGATGTCGCGAAGTGCAGCGAGGGCATGGCGGCCAAGGGGTTCCCCCCGAGGACACCGTACAGCGGGGCCCAGCCGGACCTCCAGAAGTGCTCGCCGTACTCGACCATCATGCGCCGAAGCTCGGGCGTGCGGCCGTCGGCCATGTAGCCCTCGGCCGAGGCGTACCAGGGCGGCGCGGTCGGCACCACCCAGTAGCCGAGCAGCCCGATGTCGAAGGTCGCGTAGATCCGGGAGGCGCCGCTCTGGAAGCGCTCCGGGTGGCGGAAGATCAGGTACAGCACGGTCCCGTGGGGGAACGCGAACCAGAACCAGTGCGACCAGACCAGCAGCTTCTCCCACGCCTTGAAGCTCCCGGGCGTGCCGAGCGCGCGCTGGAGGCGCAGGGTGGGCGTGGCGCCGCCGCCGAGCAGGCGGTCGGCCTTGACCGGGTAGGCGATCTTCACGCGTCGGCCGAGTGCCTCCGGGTCGTCGTAGGGCATCTTGTAGGCCGCCACGTAGGCGTACATCTGCAGCAGGCACGTCCCGAAGTCACGCGCGCGCGAGCGCGGGAAGAGCACGCACAGGGCCGCGGGGGCGGCCGCGGCGGAGGCGATGACCACCGGCGGCGGGAGACGAAGCCGGCGGCGGACTAGCGGAGCCGCCACTCCGGCGGCCAGCACCGTCACGGCGGCCGCGCGGACGGCGGTCGAGCGGCGCACGCGGCCGAATGTAGTGCTTGAGGGTGGTTGGCGGGATACGGCTGCCCGTACGGGTTGCGCCGGGACGAACTTCCGGCATTGAGGGAGAGGGATCGATGCACCGGTTTCGCGTGGGGCGGTTTGTGGGTCGTATGGACCCACAAACAACCCCAGCCCGTCGCGGCGGCCCGAACCCGCCTCCCTACAAGCCCGGGGTTCGTCCCTCATGAGACGCTGAGGCCATGATCGTCGCGGTCACCGGCGCGTCCGGCTTCATCGGCGCCGCGCTGGCCAACCGGCTCCGCGCCGACGGCGACGAGGTCGTCGGGATCGACGTCACCGGCGACCCCGACCGCCGCGCGGACGTCTCCGATCCGTCGGCGACCGTCGCGGCTCTGGGCGGCGCCGACGCCATCGTCCACGCCGCCGCCATCGTGGCCGAGCGCGGCCGGATGGAGGACTTCGTCCGCGTCAACGTCCGCGGCACCCGCAACGTCCTCGACGCCGCCGGCCCGCGCCGCACCGTGGTCATCGCGAGCGTGGCCGGCTGGGGCTACGAGTTCCGGCGCGACCTCGACGAGGACGCCCCGCCTCGGCCGTGCGGGCTGCCCTACGTCGACACCAAGGGCGCCACCGAGACGCTCGCCCTCAGGCGCGGCGCCACGGTGATCCGGCCCGGCGACGTCTACGGACCCGGCTCCGCGCCCTGGGTCGTCAGGCCGCTGGAGATGATCCGCGCCGGCCGCTTCTACCTGCCGAGCCCGGGCGACGGGGTCATGACGCTCGTCTACATCGACGACCTCGTCGACGCGATCGTGCGGGCGCTGCGCGAGCCGCGGGCGGCCGGGCGCGCGTACACGGTGTGGGACGGCGAGCCGGTCCCCGCGCGCGAGTACTTCGAGCGGCTCGGCGGCCGACCCGTCAGGACGCTGCCCGCGCCTGTGCTTCGCTTGGCGGCGCGAGCGATGGGCGTGGGCCCGGCGGCTGTGACATTTGTCACACGGCGCGCGGCCTTTCCGAACGAGCGCGCACGCGCCGAGCTCGGCTGGCGGCCTCAGGCGACGCTCGAGCAGGGCATGGCGCGCACGCGCGAATGGGCGCGCGCGACCGGCCTCCTTGATAGGTAGTGGGCATGGAGACCGTCACCCTCGAGCGCCGCGACGGCGAGCTGCGGATCACGCTCAACCGGCCGGACGCGCTGAACGCCTGGAACAAGCAGCTGGGAGCCGACCTGCTGGCCGCGGTCCGGGAGGCGGCCGCCGACGACGGCGTCCGCGCCGTGGTGATCACGGGCGCGGGCCGCGCCTTCTCCTCGGGCGCCGACCTGCGAACCGGCTTCGACCCCACGCCCGAGGGCCATCCCGACGTGGAGACCGTCCTGCACGAGGTCTACCACCCGATCATCACCGGCCTGCGCGAGCTGCCCAAGCCGGTGCTGGCGCGGGTCAACGGGCCGGCGGTCGGGATCGGCTGCTCGCTGGCGCTGGTCTGCGACCTGATCGTCGCGTCCGAGTCGGCCTACTTCCTGCTCGCCTTCGTGAACATCGGTCTGGTGCCCGACGGCGGCTCGTCGCTGCTGCTGCCCGAGCGGGTAGGCCTTGCCCGTGCGACGGAGATGGCCATGCTCGGCGAGCGGATCGGTGCCAGGCAGGCGCTCGAATGGGGCCTGATCAACCGCGTGACCGCCGACGACGAGCTCGACGCCGTGGTCGACGAGCTGGCGGCCCGCCTGGCGGCCGGCCCGACGGCCGCCTACGCCGGGATCAAGCGCCAGTTCAACGCGTGGCTGTTCACCCGGATGGCCGGGCAGCTGGACCTCGAGGCGTCGATCCAGCAGAGCTCGGCGGCGTCGGGCGACTTCGCCGAGGGCGTGCAGGCGTTCCTGGAGAAGCGGCCGGCCGCCTTCTCCGGCCGGTGAGCGGCCGTTACCCGGTGCCGCGTCCATATACTGCCGACGCCGTGGGGACGGACCAGCAGACCAAGACGCGGCGTCGCCTTCGCCGGACGGGCGCGGTGCTCGGAGCCGTGGTCCTCGGGGCGCTCGTGCTGGCCCCGACCGCCTCCGCCGGCTGGTTCCTGCCCGAGTCCAACGGCTCGCCGAACGCGGAAGGCATCCGGACGCTCTACATCCTGATCGCGCTGATCGGGCTCGTGATCTTCATCGGGGTCGAAGGGCTGCTGGTCTACTCGCTGTTCAAGTTCCGCGCCCGCAAGGGCCGGGTGGCGGCGCAGATCCACGGCAACACGCAGCTCGAGATCGGCTGGACGGTCGGCGCGGCGGCGATCCTGATCTTCCTCACCGTCTTCACCTTCCTCCTGCTCGACGACATCAAGAACCCCGCGGCGTCCCAGATCGACGCCGAGGGCAACCCGGTCGCCGCGAACGTGGCCTACGCCGCCACCGACCAGCCGGCGCCGCCTGGTGACGGCTACACGCTCAACATCCGTGTGGTCGGCGAGCAGTACGCGTGGAGCTTCTTCTATCCCGAGGTGGAAGGGCAGGAGCGCGTCTACGCCTACAACGACATGTACGTGCCGGTCGGGGCGACCGTGACGCTCGACGTCCAGTCGAAGGACGTTGCGCACTCCTGGTGGATCCCCGAGCTCGGCGGCAAGGCGGACGCGCTGCCCGGGTACACGAACAAGACCTGGTTCCAGATCCCGCTCGACGCGCTCGACGAGGGCGCAGGACCGCGTGGTCTATGAGGGCCAGTGCGCCGAGCTCTGCGGCCGCAACCACGCCGACATGCTCGCCCGCGTGATCGGCCTGCCGTTCGACGAGTGGCAGGCGTGGCGGGAGCGCAAGGCCGAGGAGCTCAAGACCGCCGAAGAAGAGGCGGCCGCGGCTCGTGAGGAGCGCGAGTCGGCAACCGAGGAGGAGGGTCGGTAGTGGCGGCCACCACGGTTCGGCCCCAGATCATCGCCCACGAGGTCGAGCGGCCCCGGCGCGGCTGGGTGACGTGGCTGACGACCACGGACCACAAGAAGATCGGGATCATCTACCTCTGCACGGTCCTCGTCTTCTTCGTGATCGGAGGCGTCGAAGCGCTGCTGATGAGGATCCAGCTCGGCGCGCCGGACAACACGTTCCTGACGCCCGACAAATACAACGAGATCATGACCCTGCACGGGTCGACGATGATCTTCCTCGTCGTCGTGCCGGTCTGGGCGGGCTTCGCGAACTACTTCGTCCCGCTGATGATCGGCGCGCGTGACGTCGCGTTCCCGCGGCTCAACGCGTGGTCGTACTGGATGTTCCTGTTCGGCGGCATCGCGCTCTACGCGTCGCTCTTCTTCACGCCCCCGGAGGCCGGCTGGACCTCCTACGTGCCGCTGTCGCTGAAGGAGTTCACGCCCTCCAACGGCCAGGAGGCATGGATCTACATGGTCCACCTCACCGGCCTCTCATCGATCATCGGCGCCATCAACTTCATCGCCACGATCCACAACATGCGTGCGCCGGGCATGGGCTGGGGCCGCATGCCGCTGTTCGTTTGGACGATCCTGATCTACGCCTACCTGATCATCCTGGCGCTGACGACGCTGGCGGCGACCGTGACGATGCTGCTGCTGGACCGCAACTTCGGGACGAGCTTCTTCGATCCCACCGAGGGCGGCTCGGCGCTGCTGTGGCAGCACCTGTTCTGGTTCTTCGGCCACCCCGAGGTCTACATCCTCGTGCTGCCCGCCTTCGGCATCTTCTCGGAGGTCCTGCCGGTCTTCGCGCGCAAGCCGATCTTCGGCTACAAGGCGATCGCCGCGGCCACCGCCGGGATCGCCTTCCTCGGGATGCTCGTGTGGGCCCACCACATGTTCACTACGCCGATGAGCACCGTCGTGCTGGCCTTCTTCATGCTCTCGAGCTTCCTCATCGCCGTGCCCACCGGGGTCAAGATCTTCAACTGGGTCGCCACGCTGTGGCGCGGCACGGTCGAGTGGCGGGTGCCCGCTGCTGTTCTGCGTGGGCGGCATCGCCACGTTCCTGATGGGTGGGATCACGGGCATCTTCCTGGCCGTCTTCCCGGTCGACTGGCAGTTGCACGACACCTACTTCGTCGTCGCCCACTTCCACTACACGGCGTTCGGCGCCTCCGCCTTCGCGATGGTGGCGGCGCTCTACTACTGGTTCCCGAAGATGACCGGTCGGCTGATGTCGGAGGGCCTGGGCAAGATCTCGTTCGTCCTCTTCTTCATCGGGTTCCACCTGACGTTCCTGATCCAGCACTCGGCGGGCCTCGACGGCATGCCGCGACGGATCTACGAGTACTCGAACGACGACTGGACGATCATGAACCTGATCTCCACCATCGGCGCGTTCACGCTCGCTCTCAGCGTGCTGCTCACGATCGTCAATGTCGTGCGGTCCCTGAAGAAGGGCGCGATCGCCGGCCCGGACCCGTGGAAGGCGAACACGCTCGAGTGGTTCACGCCCTCGCCGCCGCCGGAGAACAACTTCGACGTGGTCCCGCGCGTGCGCTCGGTCGAGCCGATGAAGGACATCCGGCGCCAGATCGAGCGCCAGACGGGGGTGCCGCAGAAGTTCGAGGCCGGCAAGCCGATGGTGCGGATCTAGATGGAGGCATCGCGCGCCACCACGGCCGCTCCCTTCGAGCTCAGCCAGGTCGTCGCCGACTACATCACGCTGACGAAGCCGAAGGTGCAGCTCCTGCTGCTCCTCACGACGGTGACGACGATGTACGTGGCGGGCGACCCGTCGGCCGGGCTGGTGGCGCTGACGGTCATCGGAGGCTCGCTGTCGGCGGGCGGCGCCGCGGCGGTCAACCACTACTGGGACCGCGACATCGACGCCCAGATGGCCCGGACCGCCACGCGGCCGGTCCCCTCGGGGCGCGTGCGGCCCGGAGCGGCGCTCGCCTACGGCCTCATTCTCGCCGCGCTGTCGTTCCTGCTGCTGGCTACGACGGTCAACCTGCTCGCGGCGTTCCTGGCCCTGAGCGGGTTCCTGGGCTACGTGTTCGTCTACACGATCTGGCTCAAGCGCACGACGCCGCAGAACATCGTGATCGGCGGCGCCGCGGGAGCCGTGCCGCCGCTGGTCGGCTGGGCCGCGGTCACCGGCGGGCTCGACCCGGCGGCGCTGTACCTCTTCGCGATCGTCTTCTACTGGACGCCGCCGCACTTCTGGGCGCTGTCGCTGCTGATGAAGGACGAGTACGCGCGGGTGGGCGTGCCGATGATGCCGGTGGTCCACGGCGAGACCGAGACGCGCCGCCAGATCGTGCTCTACACCGGGCTGCTGGTCGTGCTGACGCTGCTGCCGGTCGTGTTCGGGTTCTTCGGGGCGATCTACGCGGTCTGCGCCGTCGCGCTGGGCGGCGGGTTCCTGACGCTGTCGGTGCGGCTGCAGCGGGCGGCCGACCGGCGCAGCGCCCTGCGCACGTACCTGTTCTCGCTCGCCTACCTCGCGCTGCTGTTCATCGCGATGGTGGTCGACGCTCGCGTTCTCGGTTGACGAACGTCAACTGCGCTGGGTAGGGAAGCGGGAGGCCGGCGGGGCCGGGTTCCCTCGAGCCATCCTGCCCTAGTGGGCCAGGACACCACTAGAACAGGACACTGTCGTGGGTAGCTCAACTGGCGCCGGCCATCCCCAGCTCCCCTACCCAGCCGCCGTTGACGTTCGCCCGTTGAACGCCAGAGGCCGCGGAGCTTTCGCCCCGCGGCCTGTGGCGGTTCCCGGTTGTGGTGAGCTGACTAGGCGCCGGCGGGGGCCACCTGCGGCTCGTGCTCGAACTTGGGCAGCCAGTTCAGGCCCTTGGGCAGGTACCAGTTGCGCTTGCCGAGCAGCTTCATCGTGGCCGGGAGGAGGACCGCCCGGACGAGCGTCGCGTCGATCAGGATGGCCGCGGCAAGGCCGACGCCCATCTGCTTCATGGTCTGGTCGGACCCGGTCGCGAAGCCCGCGAACGTGATGACCATGACCGCGGCGGCGCTGGTGATGATGCCCGCCGTCGACTTGATGCCGTGTGCCACGGCGTTGTCGGTGGACATCCCGCGGTCGACCGCCTCGCGGATCCGGCTGAGGACGAACACGTGGTAGTCCATCGACAGGCCGAACAGGATCACGAAGAGGAACAGCGGGAGCCAGGATGCGATGCCTCCGACCGACTCGAAGCCGAGCAGCTTCTCGCCGTGGCCGTCCTGGAAGACGAGCTTCAGGATGCCGTAGGCGGCGCCGACGGAGAGCAGGTTGAGGATGATCGCCTTGATCGGCACCACGATCGAGCGGAACGTGACCAGCAGCAGGATGAAGGCCAGGCTGAGCACGAACAGGAACACGATCGGGAGGTGGGACTTCATCGTGTCGAGGAAGTCCTTCGAGAAGGCGGTCATGCCGCCCACCGCGGTCTCGGTGCCGGACACCTTGTTGATGGTCGAGGGGATGACGTCCTCGCGCAGGGCCGCCAGGGAGGCCTCGGACGCGGCGTCGTTGCCGTTGCCGTCGATGGCCATGGCCACCATGGCCACGGTCTTGTCGGGGCTGATCTCGACCGACGTCGGCTCGTGCAGCTTGCCGGTGGCGAGGGCCTGCTTCTGGAGGTCGGCGATGCCGGCCTCGACGGCGGGGGCGGTGACGTCCTTGGCCTTGATGACGGCCACGGCCGGCACGGCGCCACCCGGGAATGCCGCGTCGATGCGGTCGAACGTCTGCATGATCGGCTCGTCGCGGGACATGCTCTCGGTGCCCGGGTCCTTCAGGGTCATGCCGAGCGCGGGGATCGTCAGGGCGACGAGGATGCCGCCGGCGGCGATCGCCGAGACGAGCGGGCGCTTGAGGACGCGGTCGAGGATGGCGCCCCACATGCGGGACTCGCCCTGGTTGCGGTGACGGCGCTTGAGGATGAACGGGAGGCGGCCCTTCTCGAGCCAGCCCTTCTGCCCGAGGTAGGACAGGATCGCGGGCAGGACGGTCAGCGAGCCGAGGATGGCGACGCCGACGACGATGATGGTGCCGATCCCGAAGGAGACGAAGATCGGGTTACCCGAGAAGAACATGCCGCCCATCGCGGCCATCACGGTGAGACCGGAGATCAGCACGGCACGGCCGGAGGTCGCCGCGGCGACGTCGAGCGCGTCCGCGGAGGACCGGCCCTTGTCCTTCTCCTCCATCATCCGGCGCATGTAGAACATCGCGTAGTCGACGCCGACGGCGAGGCCGACGAGCATCACGACGTTCGCGACCGCGGGATGAAGGCCGGAGATCTGGCTGACCGGGCCGAGCAGGCCGAGGGTGGCGAAGACCGAGGTCAGGCCGAGGAACAGCGGGATGCCGGCGGCGACCATGGCGCCGAAGGCGAGCAGCAGGATGATCAGCGTGCCGCCGAACGAGAACTGCATGGACTTGGCCTCGTCGGCCGCCTCGGTGGCGGAGAGGGCGTGGCGCTCGGACGCGCCGCCGTACTCCTCGACGCGCACCTCGGGATGAGCCTTCTGGACCGCGGCGACCGCTGCGAGCGGGGCCTTGGCCGACTCGATGAGCTTGGCCTCGTCCTCGTCGACGTCGGGCAGGCTGAAGTTGACGACCACGGAGCGGCCGTCCTGGGAGACGGTGTCGTGGCGATCGGCCTTGTTCAGCGGGCTGTGGATGTCGGTGACGCCGTCGATGCTCTCGAGGCGCTGCACCGTGTCCTTGACGGCCGCGGTGACCTCAGGAGAGTCGGACTTGATCGAGCCCTTGCCCTGGATCAGGACCTGCTCGCCGACGGTCTCGGGGAAATCGGCGGACTCCATGATCTGCATGGAGCGCTTGGACTCGCCGTTGCCCATCTCAGTAGTCGGCAGGTCCTTCATGGCGAAGCTCTTGCCGGCGAAGGTGGCGACGACGATGAAGAGGATCCAGCCGATGATGGCGGTCTTTCGATGCTGCGCGCTCCAACGTCCGGCGCTCGCAGCCAAGTTGCGTGGGGAGTTCATGCCAGGCAATCTCCCATCGGGGCGCCGGCGCTCCCAACGGGGCACCCAGCGTCCGTGGGTGCGGCCCGGGACCGCGCCCGAGGGCGGCGACCGCCAGCCCGTGGTGCGGGCAGCACGCCGCTAGCGAGCGGGTGGCCCCAGGTAGCGCACGACGACGGCGAGCGCGTCGTCGGTGCCCTTGCCGTGGCGCTCGAGCACGCGCTCGGCCAGGTCCTGGGCCGCGATGCCGGACTCCAGCGATGACGAATAGTCGGCCGCCACGCCGTCCGTCGCGAGCACGATGGCGTCGCCCGGCTCGAGCGGGATCGTGCCCAGCCGCACCTGCGGCAGGTTGAAGCCGACCACCCCGCCGAGCACGACCGGCGAGGCGTGGCGGGCATCGCCGCTGTCACCCGCGCGCACGAAGCGCGCCTCGACGTTGCCGACCCCCGTCCACACCATCGTGCGCGCCTCGAGATCGAACCACGCCAGCGTGATCACCGCGCCCCGCGTGCGCCGCAGCTCCTCGTGGCAGAGCTCGAGCAGCTCCTGCGGCGGGCGCTCGACCTCCGTCTGCAGCACCTCGGCTGCGGCCTCCGCGGCGTCGGCCGCCGGGTCGCCGTGGCCGAGGCCGTCGATCACCGCGACGAGGCCCCCGCGATCCGAGGCAGCGAACACCGCCAGGTCGCCCGAGCGGCCCTCACCCTCATGCGCCAGCCCCGCCACGCCGCGCTCCAGCACAACCGGCCACGGCTTCATGCTGCTCTTGCGTTCTCCCTCTCCCACATGACGAGCGTGACCTTCGTACCGCGCCCGGGGGCGGTCTCGATGTGGAACTCGTGGACCAGCCGCCGCGCGCCGGGCAGGCCCAGGCCGAGCCCGCCGCCGCTGGTGAAGCCATCCTGCAGGGCCTGCTCGACGTTCTCGATGCCGGGCCCCTGGTCCCGCGCGATGACCTGGATCCCCCGCCTCCCGGTGCCGTCGCTGATGACGCTCAGCAGGACCTCGCCGCGCACGGCGTAGGTCGTGATGTTGCGGGCGACCTCCGAGATCGCCGTGGCGAGCAGCGTCTGGTCGGTGCTGGTGAGCTCGAGCTCCGATGCCATGGCGCGAGCGCGCTGCCTTGCGGTGACCACGTCGGCGTCCGATTCGATCTGGATCACCGACTCGTGCTCATCCGCCACTGTCGCCGGCCTCCTTCCAGGGTCGCGTGAGCAACGCGAGCCCCTCTTCGAGGTCGAGGGCGGTGAGCACGTCCTCGAAGGCCATGCCGAGCTGCACCATCGCGAACGCGACCTCGGGCTGGATGCCGACGATCACCGTCTCCGCGCCGCGTAGCCGGGTCATGCGGGCGATCCCCTGCAGCGAGCGCGAGACGAACGAGTCCATCACGTCGAGCGCGGTGACGTCGACGATGATCCCGCGCGAGCGATGGCGCGTGACGTTCGCCATCACGTCGTCCTGCAGTTGCAGGACGTCCGTGTCCGTGAGCGCCGCCTGGATGGTGGCGATCAGGAACGGCCCCTGCTTGAGGATCGGTACGGCCACTACTGCATCGCGATGGCGTCGAGCCCGGGCGTCTCGAGCGAGACCTGATAGCCGAGCAGGCGCTCGGCCTCCTCGATGCCGCCCTGGAGGTCGCCGACCGCGTTGACCTTCGAGAGGTCGACGCCGAGCGTCACCAGCGTCTGCGCGATCTCCGGCGAGAGGCCGGTGATGATCACGCTCGCGCCCATCAGGCGCGAGGCGTCGACGGTCTGCACGAGGTGGTTGGCCACCGTCGAGTCGATCGTCGGGACGCCGGTGATGTCGATGACGATCACGCGCGCGCGATTGGCGCGGATGCCGCGCAGCAGCTGCTCGGTGAGCTGGCGGGCGCGCTGGCCGTCGAGCACGCCGATGATCGGGAGGATCAGCAGCCGCTCACGGACCTGGAGCACCGGCGTCGAGAGCTCGCGGATCGCCTCCTGCTGCTGGCGGATGACGCGCTCGCGCTCCTGGACGAAGTTGATCGCGACCGTGTTCGCGATCCGGTTCGCGGCCGGCTCGTACGCGTCGAGCACCTGGTTGAGGTAGTCGAAGTCGGTCTGGTACTTCTGGAACAGCGAGCGGGCCAGCACGTCGCGCAGCAGCAGCACGATGCCGAGGACCTCGTCGGTCTCGACGCCACGGGGGATGATGCGCTCGGACAGGTTGCGGGCGTAGTCCTGGAGCGCCTCGACCGAGCCGGTCTCCAGCACCTCGACGTAGTTGTCGTAGACCGACGTCGCCTCGGAGAAGATCTCCTCCTGCGTCAGCGCGGTCAGCAGGCGCGCCTCGCCGATCCGCCTCGCCCACTCCTGCCGCAGCTGCGTGCGGTTGTTGCGCAGGTGGGCAACCAGCTCGGTGAGCAGTTCGGCGTTCGACTCCCTCTGTCCGTCCGAAGTCGCGTCCGTCGGTTCAGCCATCGATGTCCTCCGTTGCTGTGGCTCGGCGGGGAAGCATAGGTCCGTCAGCCCCGCCTTGTGGGCCCGAAGGCCAGGATCGCCATGTCATCTCGCAGTCGGCCCTCGGAGGCGGCGAGCACCGCCGCCTCCACGCGGTCGGCCACCGCGTCCGGCGGCAGCGCCCCGCACGTGCTCAGCAGCTCGGTCAGCTGCGCGAGCCCGAAGACCTCGCGACGGCGCCGCCGCACCTCGGTGACGCCGTCGGTGTAGAGCAGCAGCACATCGCCCTCGCGCAGCTCGACGGTGACGTCGTAGAGCTGCGGCTCGATGTCGGTGCCGAGCAGCGTCCCGAGCCGGCCGACCGGCTCCACGACCCCGTCGGGATGCACGACGAGCGGCAGCGGGTGGCCGCCGCACGCGAGCTCGACCTGCAGGCGGCCCTTGCCGATCCGCAGATGCGCGTGCGCGACGGTGCAGAAGCGCCCGTCGCTGCGCTGCTCGCGCAGCGCCTTGTGCAGCAGCGCGAGCACGCCGCTCGGCCGGCGCTCGTAGACGGCGCCGGCGCGCAGCGTGTGGCGGGCGAGCGCGGTCACCGCGGCGGCGTCCGGGCCCTTGCCCTGCACGTCGCCGATCAGCGCGGCCCATGCCCCGCCGCCGGCCTCGAAGAGGTCGTAGAAGTCGCCGCCGAGCTCGACGCTCTCGCCCGCCGGGCGGAAGCGCACGGCCGCGGACAGGCCGGGGACGTCGGGCAGCCCGCCGGGCCGCAGCGAGCGCTGCAGGGTCTGGGCGATCGTGCGCTCGCGCTCGTAGAGCTGCGCGTTGGAGATCGCGACCGAGGCGAGCTGCGCGAGCTGGGTGAGCACCGAGTCGTCGCGCTCGCTGAACTCGCGCGTGTGCAGAGTCGAGCACCTCGAGCATCCCGAGCTCGCGCCCGCGGCCCGTGAGCCGCGCCGTGAGGCGGGCCGGCTCGGCGTCGCCCTCGGCCGGCAGCGGCGGGGACGTCGCGTTGAGCGGGCGCAGCCGCGGGTCGGGCGCGAAGATCGCCACGGTGGCGCGGGAGCCGCGGATCAGGGTGCGGGCGGCGTCGGCGGTGAGCTGGAGGATCTCCTCGACCGTGAGCGAGGAGTTGAGCGCCACCGAGGCGTCGGCCAGCGCGCGCAGCTGCTCGACGTGCTCGTGCTCGATCCGCGCGACCTCCTGCACCTCGCGGTAGCCGCGGTGCACGCTCTCGAAGATCGACAGGCTCTCGCGCAGGAAGTCGGCGCCGGCCTGCAGCGTGTCCGCGGGCGGACCGCCGTCGGAGATCGCCTGCCGGAGGGCGGCGTGGTGGGCCTCGGCCAGGTCCAGGACGCTGAGCTGCGCCGCCACGGCGCGGCGGCCGATGTCGTAGGCCGCGCCGAGCTCGCGCTCCCCTCGATCCGCGAGGTAGGCCGCGAAGGCGTCGGCATAGGCGGCCGCCAGCTCAGGGGCGACGTGGGTCCCGGCCTCCTTCACAGCGCGGAAGCCTATTTGAAGCAGGCCAGAACTTTTGGCTATTCGTCAGTGATGATGCTCTAGCGGGAGCTCGGCGATGTCCCGCTTGACGTCACGGACCCAGCGGACCGTGGTCGCCAGGAAGATGAGCAGCGCCACGCCGACGACGTACCAGGAGATCGTGATCGCGACGATGGCGATCGCGAGCGCGGCCGCGTTGATGAGCGGCAGCGCGCTCGGCGCCGGCATGTGGACCTCCTCGCCGACCGGCGGGGCCCCCGTGATGTCCTCGGGTGCGCTCATACGTCGTAGAGCAGGGCGGCGACGAAGGTCAGGGCGAACATCAGCAGCCCGATCACGGCCACGATCAGGGCCGTGCGGAGGTTACGGCGCGCCAGGCGACGGTCCATGGCGCGGGAGTCTAGAGGCCCGCCGAGGCGAAGGGCGGCCGGTAAACGTTGCCCCTTTGCAACGATCGTCGCAATCCGGACCAAGTGGTTGCACAGCGGACCGGATTCGTGATCCGATCGGGCACAACGGCGCGTAGAAGCTCCGTCAGGCCCCATGCAGCGACCTTCCACCATCAGGCTCCGCTCCAGCCTTCTCGAAGAGGCGAACGCGATCGTCGATCGCGACTACGCGTCCGACCTCTCGCTCGACGACATCGCCCACCGCGTGGCCTCCTCGCGGCGTCAGCTGCAGCGCGCCTACGCCGAGATCGGCGGCACGACGTTCCGCGACCACCTCACGCAGGTCCGGATGGAGCGCGCCGCCGAGCTGCTCGCGACGCGCATGTTCACCGTGCGCGAGGTGGCCCACCGGGTGGGCTATCGCCAGCCGGCGCAGTTCGCCAAGGCGTTCCGCCGCCACCGCGGCGTCTCCCCGTCCGACTTCCGCGCGGGCGGCGGCTCGCTGGGTGGTCAGATGGAAGCCAGAGCCGCCGCCTGAGCGCAGCCTCCGTCGCGACGGTTGCGTAGGATGCCGCCTCCATGGGCTGTGAGGAGAGCTGCCGATGAGCGACCAGCCCCCGGTCGCCTCGCGCGAGAGCCGGGCGCAGGTGCGCACGATGCTCCTGATCGGCGCCGTCGCCTCGGCGCTGGGCATCGCGCTGGCGCTGTGGATCGACTGGTTCCCGGTCCCGGCCTCCGAGCAGGCAGGGCCGATAGACACGCTGTGGGACGTCCTGCTGATCGCCTCGGTCCCGGTCTTCGTGCTGGTGGAGACGATCGTCCTCTACTGCGCGATCAAGTTCCGCATGAAGCCCGGCGAGGAGCTCAAGGACGGCCCGCCGATCCACGGCAACACGAGGCTGGAGATCATCTGGACGGCGATCCCGGCGATCCTGCTCGTCGCCCTCTGCACCTACGCCTACGTCGTGCTGACCGACATCGAGAAGGCCGAGGCCAACACGATGCAGGTGCGCGTGGTGGGCGAGCAGTTCACGTGGACCTTCCACTACCCGGGTGAGGGCGGCAAGGAGATCTCCTCGCCGCAGCTCTGGCTGCCGGCCAACACGCCGGTCAACTTCACGGTCCAGTCCAAGGACGTGATCCACGACTTCTGGGTCCCGGCCTTCCGGATGAAGATCGACGCCGTGCCGGGGATCGACACGCACATCCGCGTGACCACCACGAACCGCACGGGCGAGTTCCCGGTCGTGTGCGCGGAGCTGTGCGGGCTCGGGCACTCGACGATGCGCCAGAGCGCGCACGTGGTGAGCCGCGAGGAGTTCGACGCCAAGCTCGAGGAGCTCGCCCAGGGCCCGCAGGCCGGTGGCGGCGGAGGCGGAGGCGGCGGCGAGGCCGACGGCAAGACGCTGTTCACGGACGCCGCCCAGCCGACCGCCTGCAAGTCCTGCCACACGCTGGCCGACGCCGGCGCCACCGGGACCACCGGCCCGAACCTCGACGAGGTCGTGCCCGACCTCAGCGACGCCGAGATCAAGGAGTCGATCGCAGGATCCGGACGCCAAGATCACCGAGGGCTTCCAACCGGGGCTGATGCCGCGCTACGGTGACAGCCTGTCCGAGGAGCAGGTGGACGCGCTGGTGAAGTATCTGAAGGAGGTGGCAGGCCAGTGACAGCGAGGGTGCGAGCACCGGGACTGACGCGTGGGTTCGCGTTCTTCGTGCTCGGCGTGCTCTTCTCGGCCGCGCTGATCCTGGTCATCCGCGCCGCGTACGGCTATCCCAGCTTCGACGGCGGGATGACCGTCAAGGCGCAGCACGCGATCCTGCTGCTGTCGCTGTTCGTCGCGCCGCTCTTCTTCCTCGGCGGCATCGGCTCGTTCGACTACTGGTTCTATTACATCTCCGGCCGCCCGACCCGGCCGGAGGACCACTCGGGGCACGGCGCCTACTCGTGGAAGGACTACTTCCGCGTCAACACCGATCACAAGGTGATCGGCATCCAGTACGTCGTCACCTCGTTCTTCTTCATGCTGGTCGGCGGCCTGCTGGCGATGATCGTGCGCGCGGAGCTCGCGGCGCCGGGCATGCAGTTCGTGAACTCGAACGCCTACAACGGCCTGTTCAGCGTCCACGCGTCGCTGATGATCTTCCTGTTCATCATCCCGGTCTTCGCCGGGCTGGCGAACTACGTCCTGCCGCTGATGATCGGCGCGCCGGACATGGCGTTCCCGCGGCTGAACGCGCTGTCGTTCTGGATGCTGCCGATCGCCGGCATCATGATGACGGCGTCGTTCTTCGCGCCCGGCGGCTCGTTCGCGACCGGCTGGACGGCCTACTCGCCGCTGTCGACCGACGTGCCGATCGGGCAGATGTTCTTCACGATCGGCGTGCAGTTCGCGGGCGCGTCATCGATCGCCACCGCGCTGAACTTCCTCGTGACGATCGTCACGATGCGCGCGCCCGGCATGTCGTTCTGGCGCATGCCGCTGCTGGTGTGGGCGAACTTCTCGACCTCGCTGCTGGTCGTCATCGCCACGCCCTTCATCGCCGCGTCGCAGTTCTTCGTGCTCTTCGACTACGCGCTGCACTTCAACTTCTTCCGGCCGTCGGGCGACGGCGACGTGCTGATGTACCAGCACGTCTTCTGGTTCTACTCCCACCCGGCCGTCTACATCATGATGCTGCCGGGCTTCGGGATCATCTCCGAGGTCGTCTCGGTCAAGTCGCGCAAGCCGATCTTCGGCTACCGGATGATGGCCTTCTCGCTGCTGGCCATCGTGCTGCTCGGCTTCACGGTCTGGGCGCACCACATGTTCGTGTCCGGCATGCAGACGTGGATCCGGATCCCGATGATGGTCACGACGGCGATCATCGCCGTGCCGACCGGCATCAAGATCTTCTCGTGGCTGGCCACCCTGTGGCGCGGCGTGATCCACCTGGACACGCCGATGCTGTTCGCGCTCGGCTTCCTGACGATGTTCACGCTCGGCGGCATCTCCGGCGTGATGCTGGCCATGGTGCCGCTGACCATCCACGTGAGCGACACGTACTTCATCGTCGCCCACATCCACTACGTGCTCTACGGCGGCTCGCTGTTCACGATCTTCGCCGGCGTCTACTACTGGTTCCCGAAGATGACGGGCCGGATGTACGACGAGAAGCTCGGCAAGATCCACTTCTGGCTGACCTTCGTCGGCTTCAACCTGACCTTCGGCCCGATGCACCTGATCGGCGTGCAGGGGATGCCGCGGCGCGTGGCCGACTACCCGGAGCAGTTCGCGAGCTGGAACCTCTTCATCTCGCTCAGCTCGTTCCTGCTCGGCATCGCGACGCTGATCTTCGTCTACAACACCGTCGCCTCGTGGCGCAGCGGGCCGCGCGCCGATGCCAACCCGTGGCGGGCGCTCACGCTCGAGTGGCAGGTCTCCTCGCCGCCGCCGGTCTTCAACTTCGACCGCGTGCCGCTGGTGGTGGGCGGCCCGTACGAGTACGGCGTGCCCGGCGCCCAGCACGGCATCTTCCAGCCTCCGGCGGAGGCGAGACCGAAGCAGCCGGCGGGCGCGCCGGCTGACGAGAGGGAGAGCGAGACGTGACGAAGATCCTGGTCCTCGCCAACGAGACGATCGCCGGCGAGAAGCTGCTCGACGCCATCCTGGCCCGCAAGGGCGAGGACGTCACCTTCCACGTCGTCGTCCCGCGGGCCCGCCCGCGCCACGGCAACGTGGTCTACGACGACGTCGTGCGCGACAGCGCGCAGGTGCGCGTGGACCTCGCGCGCGAGTGGATGCGCGACAACGGGATCCGCTCGAGCGGCGAGGTCGGCGACCCGGATCCCTACAACGCGGCGGTCGACGCCATCGCCTCGGAGAAGATCGACGAGGTGATCGTCTCCACGCTGCCGGCGGCGAGCTCCGGCTGGCTGCGGCGCGACCTGCCCGAGAAGCTGCGCCAGGACACCGGCCTGCCGGTCGAGCACGTGGTGGTCGACCTCGCCGCCGAGGGCCTGCCGTTCGGCGTGACGCTCGTGGTCGCCAACGTCACCGTGTCGTCGGACGAGCTGTCGCGCCGGCTCAAGGAGCTGGCCGCCGAGGGCCCGCGGCGCTTCATCGCGGTCGTGCCGCAGGAGCACGTGCACGGCGGCGCCGTCGCGCAGGCGCGCGAGCGGCTCGAGGAGCTGCTGGCCGCGCTCGACGAGGACGGGATCGTGGCCGCCGGCATGATCGGGGACCCGGATCCGTACACGGCGATCATGAACGCCGTCCAGTACTTCCACATCTCCGAGATCGTGATCTCGACGCTGCCCGCCGACCAGTCGAAGTGGGTGGCCGACAAGCTCGTCGAGCGCGTCCAGACGGCCACCAACAAGCCGGTCGACCACATCGAGTCCTCGCCGGTGGGCGCGGAGGCCTGATGGAGGCGCACGCCGTCGAGCACGGGCACCACCACGGGCCGCCCGAGGCTCACCGCTCCTCGCGCGTCGACTCGCGGACGCTGGGGATGCTGCTTTTCATCATCAGCGAGATCATGGTCTTCGGGGCCTTCTTCACGGCCTACTTCTTCATCCGGGTCGTGGGCGGCGCCGACTGGCCGGCCGAGGGGACCGAGCTGCCGAAGCTGATCGCCGGCGTGAACACCGCGGTGCTGATCTCGTCCTCGTTCACGATGCACTGGGCGCTGGAGGGCGTGAAGACCGACAACCGCTGGGCCCTGAAGGCCGGCATGGTCACCACGTTCCTGCTGGGCGCGACCTTCCTGTTCGTGCAGATCAACGAGTACGTGCACATCGGCTTCGCGCCGCAGGACCACGCGCAGGGGACGATCTTCTACGGGCTCACGGGCCTGCACGGCGCGCACGTCTTCATCGGCCTGACGCTGCTGGCGATGGTGACCATCCGGGCGTTCCGCGGCCACTTCTCGGCGGCCGAGCACCATGGCGTCGAGGTGCCGGGGATCTACTGGCACTTCGTCGACATCATGTGGATCATCGTCTACACGACGGTCTACATCCTGTGATCGACCCGCTGCGCCGAGAGGGCGACGCCTTCAAGGTGCTGCTGTACGTGCTCGCGGCGGCGCTCGTCGTGATCGGCCTGACGCTGCTCATCCGAGCGCTGTAATAGACCCATGGATGTCGGGGCTCTGGTCCTGGTGGCGACCGCCGAGGCTTTGTACCTGCGCGCGCTGCGGGTGCTGCACGCCCGCGGGGTGGCGGTCCCGCGCTCGCAGATCGCCCTCTGGCACGCCGGCATCGCCCTGTGGGCCATCGGGTTCTTCTCGCCGATCCACGGGCTGTCGGAGGACCTGCTGTCGGCCCACATGGGCCAGCACCTGCTGATCGCCGACCTGGCCGCGCCGCTGCTGCTGGTGGGCGTGCGCAACCCCGTGCTCGGCTTCTATCTCCCCCGCGACGTCCTGGTGCCGCTCGCGCGCTCTCCGCTGCGCCGCTGGTTCGACGTCCTCAAGCGGCCCCTGGTGGCGGTGCCCGTCTTCGTGCTCGTCCTCTACGGCTGGCACTTCTCCGTCTTCTTCGAGGCGGCGGTGCGGTACCCGCTCGTCCACGCGCTGCAGCACATGAGCTTCGTGGCGATCGGCGTGCTCGTGTGGTGGTCGGCGGTCGAGCCCAAGCGGCGGCGGCTGCGCGGGGAGCTGTGGAAGGTGCCGTACATCATCGGCGCGCGCATGGCCGGGATGCTGCTCGGCATGAGCTTCGTGCTCATCCGCGTGCCGATCTACACCGGCGTCTACGCGGAGGGCGACCGGGGGCACGGCTTCAGCGCGCTGGCCGACCAGCAGACGGCGGGGGCCATGATGGTCTCCGTCGACCTCTTGATCATGGTCTTCGCGCTGTGCTTCTTCTTCTACCGCGCGGCGCAGGACGCCGATCGCGAGGAGCGCCGCGAGCGCGAGGCCCTGCTCACTCCACCGTGAGCTTGCCTTCCATGCCGCCCTCGCGGTGGCCCTCGACCGAGCAGAAGAAGGTGTACTCGCCGGGCTCGAGGTCGACGTCGACCTCCGAGACCCCGCCGTTGTTGACGACCGGGCCCTCCTCGTCGACGCCGTTGCCCTCGACGGCGATGTTGTGGTCGACCGACGCCTCGTTGGGCGACTCGAGCTTGATCTGCCCGGCCGGCGCCGTGGCGTCGGCGAACACGAAGTAGAGCGCGCCGGACGGGGCCGCCGGGATCTCCAGCACGCCGTTCTCGGCCTCGGCGGTGCCCTCCGGGCCGCCGCCGACCTCGGCCAGCGCGCCGGTGTCCTCGCCGGACTTGCCGGCCGTGGCGGCCACGTAGGCCGCGACGTCCTCGGCGTCCTCGCCGGTGACGAGCCCGGCGGGCATGCTGGCCTCGCGCCCGGTCACGGGATCACGCTGCGGGTTGATGGCCGGGTGCAGGATCTGCGCGTGGACGAGGCCCTCGAACGTGCTCTCGCCGAAGCCGTCCTTGCGGGCGCGCTGGAACGCCTGGTCGAGGTTGGGGCCGACGACGCCGGTGGCGCCGGCGCGCTGGAGCACGTGGCACGACGAGCACTTGGCCACGAACTGCTCCTTGCCGTTGACCATGTTGGTCCCGGAGTCGGCGAGATTGCAGCCTCCAAGGACAGCCGAAGCCGCAACGATCCCCGCCAGCAACAGCGCTCTCCTCATGAAGGGCGCAATCCTAATGATTCAGCTGGCGGCAGGCCGCGGCAGCCCGTCGAGCTCGCCGCGGGCGGCCGAGATGACCGAGCGGGCGACGCCGTCCCAGGAGTAGGACTCGCGCGTCGCGGCCACGATCGCCTCGCGGGTGGCGGCGCGCACGTCGTCCGGCGCCTCCAGCCAGGCGGAGAGATCGCCGGCCAGCTCGCGCACGGCGCCGGGGCCGACCTCGAAGGTGAGCCAGCCGCGCGCGGCCTCCGGGGCGGCGGCGCCGAGCGTGCGGGCGACCTCGGCGAGCCCCGAGTGCGCAGCCACCACCGGAAGTGCGCCGCACGCCGCGGCCTCGGCGGCGACCATGCCGAACGCCTCCGGGAAGGTGCTCGGCACCGCCATCGCCTCCGCCGCCGGCAGCACGTCGGGCAGCTCGGAGTGGTCGAGCCGGCCGGCCCAGGCGATCCGGTCCGTCATGCCGCGGGCCGCCGCGCGGTAGCCGTCCGGATCCTCCAGCGCGTCGAGGAAGGCGGCCAGGTGCGGCAGCTCGGCGCCGTGCTCGCTGTGCAGGGCCCGCGCCGCGTCGAGCTCGCCGGCCGCCAGGTGCGCGGCGAGCTGCTCGAGTCCGGCCCGGAACGCCCCGAAGCCGACGACCAGCAGCCGCGCGCGCGGCTCGCGGGCGAGGACCAGCGGCCAGGCGGCGAGCAGCAGCTCCACGCCCTTGGAGGCGATCAGCTTGCCGACGAAGACCACGAGCCGGTCGTCGGGCTCGATGGTGGCCAGGGCGGCCGCCGCCTCGCCGGGCGAGCGCGCGAAGGACGACTCGTCCGCGGGGTCGTGCTCGAGCGTCTCCAGCCGCGCCCGCAGGCGCTCGAGCCCCGCCCGCGCCTCGTCCGGCTCGCGCGGCGTGAACCGCTCCACGTCGACCCCGGGCGGCCCGAGCCGGGTGCGGTCCTCGACCGTGGGGTCGTCCATCTCGGTCCACAGGCTCGCGCCGGTGTGGTACGAGCCCACGAGGATCCCGCCCGCGCGCGCCAGGCCCTCCTGCGCGTAGGGCTTGAAGCGCGGGTGCGGCTTGACCGTGTACTCGAGCGCGCTGCCGTGGATCTTCACCGCGTACGGGGCGTCGTCGAGGGCGCGGGCCAGGATCACCGGCCCCATCACGAGGTGGTTGGCGAGCGCCACGTCGGGCCGCACGCGCTCGGCGACCTCGCGGGCCGCGGCCACGTTGGCGTCGAGGTAGCGGTCGAGCTCCTGCGGCGACAGCTCCTCGAACGGCCGCGCCTCGACGCCCTCGTAGCGATCGGCGACGTAGAGCGGCAGCAGGCCGCCGATCTCCGGGCGATAGACGGTCGCCCGCACCGGCTCGCGGCGGGTCTCGAGCTCCAGCGCGCCGGAGTCCCAGTCGCCCGCGGCGTCGACCCATTCCAGCGCCAGCGGGTAGCGGTCCTGGCAGAGCATGTGGACCTCGTGCCCGCCGTGTACCAGCGCCTCGGCCAGCGCCGCGTTGTAGACGTTGGAGCCGGTCCCCGACAGCAGGTACCCGTGGAAGATCAGCACGCGCACGGCCCGCCACTCTACGAGGCTGGCCGTCCCGGGCCCTTGCTACGCTGCGGCGCGATGCCAGGAGAGACGTACCGGCTGCGTGCCCCGTCGTCCGGCCGCGAGGTGCTCCTGCCGGCCGAGCCCGGGCGCGTGTACCGCGACCGCGAGACCGGCGAGGAGCTCGAGATCGTCGGCAAGCTGCTGCCCCTGCCACCCTCGCGCTCCCGCCTGCCCTGGGCCGTGGAGACGCTCCGGTTCTGCAACTGGTGCGACCAGCCCGCCCAGCGCGACCTCAACGACTGCCCGACCTGCGGCCGCCGGATGTCGGCGCTCCCGCGCGTCGTGGAGGAGTGAGCGCCGTGCGAGGGCGGCGCCTCACCGCGATCATCGCCGCAGGACTGCTGGCGCTGGCCGCCGCCGGCTGCGGCACCGACGAGACGCTGGCGCCCGAGGTGCCGGGCCCGCCGGCCGACGTCGTGCTCCCGGAGTCGACCGTGGCGCCGGCCGCGGACGAGGACGCCGATTCGGCGGACCAGGACTCCTCGACCGACGAGGACTCCTCGACCGACGACACGACGACGCCCGACGACAGCGGGGCCACCGGCGACACGGGCGCCACGACGCCCGACACCACGGCGGCGGAACCGCCGCTCCGGACGCCGAAGCCGACAGCCCGACGAACGACACGCCGCCGCCCGAGGACTCCGAGGCGGAGCAGTTCGAGGACTTCTGCGCCCAGAATCCGGGCGCCTGCTGATCAAGACCCGGTCGTAGGCGGCCGATGACCTTGCCTAACCCCTCTTTGTAGGGAAGGCCAGGCCGTACTTCATTCCACTTCAAGCCGAGGCGCAGGAAGCGCCAAGACCCCGCTGAACCGCGTCGCCCTCGCCGCGGCGCAGGCGCATACCGCTGCCCAGCTGGGCGGCGAGCTGATCGCCGCGCTGCACGAGGCCCTGGCGGTCGATCAGGTGCACCTGCTCGAGATCGCGCAGGACCGTGCGAGCGGCCAGACCACGGTCTCGGCTCCCGGGCTGCCGGACTACGACATCGTGCTCGCCGGCAGCCCGTCGGGCGTCGCGCGCGTGGTCGCCACCGGCGAGACGCTGCACGTGCCCGACGCGCGCCGGTCGGACGAGATCCGGCGCGAGCTGGTGGAGGCCTTCGACGTCGCCTCCGCGCTGTTCGTGCCCGTCACCCACGACGACGAGGTGCGGCGCGTCGCGATCGCCCTGATGCACGCGCCGCGCACCTTCACGGCCGAGGAGATCGCCGGCGCCGAGACGCTCGTCAGCGTCGCCGCCGCCGGCCTGTCGCGGCTGGAGGCGGTCCACCGGCGCACGGCGCGCGCCGCCCAGGACCGCGCGCTGGTGCGCGCCGCGCGGGCGCTCAACCAGTCGCTCGAGCTGCACGAGGTGCTGCGCACGCTGGCGCGCGAGGCCGCGCTCGCGGTCGGCGCCGACCTCAGCGGGGTCTACCTCGGCAACGCGCGCGAGGGCGGCGTCGCCACCGCCGGGCACAACGTGGCGCCCGAGTGGCACGGCATCCGGCTCGAGCCCGGCGAGGGCGCGGCCGGCCAGGCGCTGCTCACCGGCCGCACCTTCGTGACCAACGACTACCGCAGCGACACGACCGGCTCGCAGCCCTCGCTGCGCGGCTTCCGCACCGCGGTCGCCGTCCCGATGGTGTGGAACGACGAGCTCAAGGGCGCGCTGTCGGTCGGCTGGACCACGATGCGCCGGGTCGAGGAGGACGACCGCCGCACGCTCGAGGCGATCGCCGACCTCGCCACCGTCGCCTGCCACAACGCCGAGACCTACCACCAGGTGCAGCAGGCGGCGCGGACCGACGCGCTGACCGGCCTGCTCAACCACGGCGCCATGCAGGTGCGCGTGCGCGAGGAGATCGCCCGCGCCCGCCGCGACAGCACGCCGCTCAGCTTCGTGATCATCGACCTCGACGACTTCAAGCAGATCAACGACGTGCGCGGCCACCAGGCCGGCGACGAGCTGCTGCGCCGGGTCGCGGCCCTGCTCCAGGCCGAGCTGCGCCCGTACGACCTGGTGGCCCGCTACGGCGGCGACGAGTTCGTGCTGCTGCTGCCCGGCAGCGACGAGGCGACCGCGCGCGCCGTCGCCGAGCGCGTCCGCGACGCGATGGCGGCCTCGATGGTGGGCGGCTGCTCGCTCGGCGTCGCCCAGTGGCACGAGCCGCTCGAGGCCACCGCCCTGCTCGAGCACGCCGACCGCGCGCTGCTTCTGGCCAAGCGCACCGGCAAGGGCCGCGTGGCCGTCGCCAACCCCGACGTCGAGCGCGAGCTGGCCCTGCTCCAGGCCCAGCGCGGCTCACCGGCCGCCGTGCAGGCGCTGGCGGCGGCGATCGAGGAGCGCGACAACTACACGCACGAGCACTCCGAGGAGGTCGTGCACCTGTCGCGCGGCGTGGCCATGCTGCTCGGCCTCCAGGCCGACCAGGCCGAGCGGATCGCCCATGCCGCGCTCCTGCACGACGTCGGCAAGCTGGCGGTGCCGAACGAGATCCTGCACAAGCCGGGCCCGCTGAACCCCGAGGAGTGGGCGCTGATGGCCGAGCACCCGGTGGCGGGCGAGCGCATCCTGCTCCGGATCCCGGACCTGACCGTCATCGCGCCCGTGGTGCGCCACGAGCACGAGCACTGGGACGGCAGCGGCTACCCGGACGGCCTGAAGGGACGGCTGATCCCGATCGGCTCGCGGATCATCCTCGCCTGCGACGCCTACCACGCGATGATCACCGACCGCCCCTACCGGAAGGCGCTGTCGCCCGCCGAGGCGGCGGAGGAGCTGCGCCAGGGCGCCGGGACGCAGTTCGACCCGGAGGTGGTCGACGCGCTGCTGGACCTGCTCGGCCACCGGCCGCCCGACGTGCCCGACCGCTCCGAGGGCGTGCGCATGCCCGCGGCGCCGCCCCCGCGGCCGCGCAGCGGCCGCCGCCGGGCCTGATCAGTCCGGCTTCTTGTTGGGCTTCGGGTTCGTGATCAGCGTCGCGCTGTAGGTCAGCCGCGCCTTGTAGAGGCAGCGGTACTGCGTGCGCGTGTTCATCCGCGTCTGCGCCGTCTGCGAGTCGGTGTCGTCGCAGCGGTTCTTCGCCCGGCTCGCGCGCCACGAGGAGCCGTCCTCGAGCAGCTGGGTCAGCGCCGGCGCCCACGTCGGCACGGTCAGCGCGACCACGTAGCCCTTCTTGACGGGGATCGAGCGGTCGAGCGGGAACTGCACCTTCTGGCCGAAGTAGGACTCCAGGTCCATCACCGGCGTCTGGCCCAGCACTCGGTGGTACAGGCGCTTGCCGCGGCGCAGGATGGTCAGGCCCGCGGACGCGTCGCCGTAGTTGCCGTTGAAGAAGTCGATCTGGCGCTGGTCGGGGCTGCCGAGCGAGATCGTCCAGGCCACGATCCTGCCGGGGGCCGGGACGATGTAGGTCTCGCGGCTGTCGACCACCTTGGCCTGGTAGCCGGTCGTCCGCGAGACCGCCAGGCAGGGGCTCGACGGGCACGTCGGTGTCGCTTCAGCGGCGTCGGCGCCGATCTCGATGATCCGCGCCGAGGCGGGCGTCGCGCACACGAGCGCGACGAGCAGCGCGCCGGCAGCCGCGATGAGTCTGGGGCGATGGGGCATCCCGGCATTCAACACGACAGACCGGCCGGGGTTGTGGTGTGCGGGCTCAGGCCCGCGGTCACTAGAGCTTCTCGACGTTTATGGCCTTCGGGCCCTTGTCGCCCTGCTCCTCCTCGTAGGCGACCTTGGCGCCCTCCGCGAGCGATCGATACCCGTCGCCCGTGATGCCCGTGAAGTGAACGAAGAGGTCACGGCCTCCCTCGTCGGGCGTGATGAACCCGAAGCCCTTGTCGTCGCTGAACCACTTGACCGTACCGGTACCCACAGATAGACCCCGCTTGCTGCACGGCACGAGGTTCGCCTCGCGCCGCAATGGACCTCGACCGGACGCGGATTTCCGCAGTGCCGATCCCGACGGGGAGAACCTATCCGGCCCGCGGCTCGGCGTGCAAGAGCGGGAGAGAACCGGTTTGAAGAGTTCTGATCCGTGGAAAATAGCTGAGCGTCAGACAGGGGGCCGTCCGAGCACCGGCACCGGCGGGGGCGCAGGGCTCGAGGCACAGATCCGTTCAAGGGCACGGTAGCTCAGCAGAACGGCTTCACGAGTAGTTCGTGGCCGCGCGCGTGCCTGCGCGCGGATCTGGGGCGGATCCCGATCTCATCTTCTCGTCAAGCACCCAGGAGGTGCCGATGCCCGCTGCCGCCGGGGCGACCCGCCGTGCCTTTGCAGTTCTGCTGTTCTCGCTGGTCGTCGTGTTGTCGGCTGCGGTGTCCGCGCAGGCGGCGACGCTGTATGTGTCGCCGTCGGGCTCGGATTCGGCCGCGTGCACGTCGGCGGCGCCCTGCGGGTCGTTCGAGCGGGCGTACTCGGTGGCTTCGGCCGGTGACGTGGTGGAGATCCGCGCGGGCTCCTACGGCGGCCAGGACATCGACGCGGCGCCGAAGGCGTCGGGGCCGGCGGTCGTGTTCCGTCCCGCGGCCGGCGCTTCGGTGACGGTGGGGTCGATCGACATCACGCGCGGGTCGTACATGGAGTTCCGCGACTTCACGGTCAACGCGTCCACCTACAACCGCCAGCAGGCGCAGCACATCACCTACCGGCGGATCAAGATGCGCCAGTTCTTCATCCGCGGCTCAGACCACATCCAGTACCTCGACGGCGAGGTCGACGGACCCGACAGCGCCGCCCAGGAGGGCATGAACTGGATCACCGAGCCCTACCAGTCCTCCGACCCCGCCACCGACATCCTCTTCGACGGGATGGACATCCACGACTTCCGCAAGTTCACGTCGGGGGCGCACATCGACTGCATCGGCATCGGCAACGTCAACGGCGTCACCATCCGCAACAGCCGCATCTGGCAGTGCGCGCACTTCGCGATCATCTTCGGCACCGACCCCTCCGGCCAGTACACGCGCAACCTGCTGATCGAGAACAACTTCATCGACTGCTGCGACCCCTCCGGCGGCGGCTACTACTCGATCGGGCTCGGCGACGGCGACGGCGTGACCATCCGCCACAACAGCGCCACCCTCGGCTTCGGGTGGCTGAACCCCAACGGCGACGGCGTCCGCAACGACGTCATCGACTCGAACGTGATCAGCAACAACTCGCTCGGCCAACTGCTCCAAGGCGACGTGGCGCTACAACGTCGTCGCGTCGGGCAGCGCATGCAACCAGGGGACCGTGGCTCCGACCGGCTTCCGGCAGGAGCCCAACGACCTGCACCTGCGGGCCGGGGCGGCCGCGATCGACTTCGGCAACCCCAGCGGCGGCGTGAGCACCGATCTGGACGGCGAGAGCCGCACCGGCAACCGGCCCGACGCCGGCGCCGACGAGGCCAACCCCACCGGCGGCCCGGTTCCGACGCCGACCCCGACGCCCACGCCGACGCCGACCCCGACGCCGACTCCCACGCCGACCCCGACCCCCACCCCGACCCCGACCCCGACCCCCACCCCGACGCCCACGCCGACTCCGACCCCGACGCTGCCGCCGCTCCCGCCGCTGCCTCCGCTGCCGCCGCTGCCGGGGTTCCCGGGTCAGCTTCTGGCGGCCAGCTCCGACGGGACGGCCACGTCCGCCGGCCTCATCGCAGCGTGGAGCTTCGACGAGCGCTCGGGCCGGAAGGTGCGGGACCGCTCCGGGAACGGCAACCACGCGAGGATCGCGGGCGCGACGCGCGTGAAGGGCCGGTACGGCCGGGCGCTCCGCTTCGCCTCGGCGCGGCAGCGGGTCTCGCTCCGGCGGCTCTCGACCGACGCGACGCGCATCGTGACGGTGACCGGCTGGATCAGGCCGGAGTCGCGCCGGGATGCTCGGATCGTCGTCAGCAACGGCGATCACCGCGTCGCGGTCCCGCGATCGGTGAAGGCCGGCGATTGGGTCCACGTGGCTGCCACCTGGTCCGGCGGGAACGTGCGCGGCTACGTCAACGGCCACGAGGTCGGGGCGCGCTCGACACGGCGGGGCGCGCCGGCGGCCGCCTTGCAGATCGGCGGCTTCAAGGGCCGGCTCGACGAGGTCCGCCTCTACGACCGCGCGTTGAGCGCCTCCGAGCTGCAGGCCGAGGCAGCGATGTAGCGATCAGGTGAGCGCCTGGGCGGCGGCGGCGATCTCGTCGCGGTCGCCCGGGCCGGGCACCCACGGCAGGCGCAGCGGGTCGTTCGCGTAGCGCGGGATCACGTGCACGTGGAAGTGGAAGACCGTCTGCCACGCTTCCCGGCCGCAGGAGTTGAGCAGGTTCACGCCGTCGGCGTCGAGCCGCTCCTTCGCCCGCGCGGCGAGCTTCTTCGCCATCCGCGCGCACGCGTCGAGGTCCTCCTCGGGCACCTCCAGCAGGTCGGTCGAGTGCTCGCGCGGGATCACCAGCAGGTGGCCGCGCGTGGCCGGGTTGATGTCCATGAAGGCGACGGTGCGCTCGTCCTCGTCCACGCGCGTGGACGGGATCTCGCCGGCGACGATCTTGCAGAACAGGCAGTCCGGGTCAGCTGGCATCGCCTGAGGCTAACTCGCGAGCGCGAGCGATCGCCTCCTGGCGGGTGGCGATGGCGCCGGCGTAGCGGTCCTCCTCGAGCTGGGCCAGCAGCTCGCCGAGCCGCGGGCCGGGGACGATCCCCAGCTCGCGCGCCAGGTCGTCGCCGCGGATCAGCGGCTCCGTGGGCGGGGGAGCGGCGGCCAGCATGTCGCGCGCGAGCGCAACGTGGGCGGTGATCGCCTCCTCGGCGTTGCGCCCGCGCGTGGCCAGCCGGTCGGCGACGGTGAAGATCGTGACGTCGTCGGTCCACGGCGCGGTGGCGCGCAGGTAGCGCCAGACCTCGCGGCGGTCGAGCGGCTGTCGGTGGACCAGGAACCCGAGCCGCAGGTGGTGCAGCGTGAGCGCCGCCACGTAGTCGATCGTGCGCTGTGACGCGCGCAGGCGGCGCAGCACGTCGCGCGTCAGCCGGGCCCCGACCTCGTCGTGCCCGATGAACGTCACGCGGCCGTCCGGTCGCACTCCGCGGGTCTCCGGCTTGGCCGCGTCGTGCAGCAGGGCGGCGAAGCGCATCGCGCCGCCGCGCGTGAGCTCGTCGGCCAGCGGCTCGTTGAGCAGGTCGGCGACGTTGTCGCCGAGGTCGCCCCGCTCGAGGGCGGCGACCGCGTCGAGCACCTCGAGCGTGTGGCCGAGGACGTCGGCGTGGTGGAACTCGTTCTGCTCGACCCCGCGCAGCGCGGCCAGCTCGGGCAGCACCGCGTCGATCAGCCCGTGCGCCTCCATCAGCGCGAGCCCCCGGCGGGCGCGGTCCGCGGTCACGACGCGCTTGAGCTCGCCGAACACGCGCTCGGGGGCCACGCGGTCGATCGAGGGCGCGTGCTCGGCGATGCTCGCCGCGGTCGCCGGGTCGAGCTCGAAGCCGAGCTCGGTGACGAGCCGCACGGCGCGCAGGGTGCGCAGCGGATCGTCGGCCATCGCGGTCGTGGACACCATCCGGACGAGCCGGGCCTCGACGTCGGCGCGGCCGCCGTGCGGGTCGAGCAGGTCGCCGCCGGCCAGCGGCTCGGCCATCGCGTTGATCGTGAAGTCGCGCGCGGCGAGGTCGGCGTCGATGTCGCCCTGCAGGGTCACGAGGTCGACGTGCCAGCCGTGGCCCGGCCCGACCACGCGCCAGGCCCCGAACGCGCCCGAAAGCTCGAAGGCGGTGCCGCCGCCGGCGCGCGCGATCGTCCGCGCCGCCTGGCGCGGGTCGCCGGCCAGCGTGATGTCGACGTCGTCGGTCGGCCGGCCGAGCAGGCGGTCGCGCACGGCGCCGCCGACGAGCCACGCGTCGTGCCCCGACAGGGCCTCGCGGGCGACCTCCAGCGGCTCGGTGCTCAACGGTGCTCCCGCGGCACGCGCGGCGAGATGCCGCACGTGACCTCGTAGTTGATCGTCCCCAGCCGCGTGGCGAGGTCCTCGGCCAGGATCCGCTCGCCGCCCCGGGCGCCGATGAGGACCGCTTCCACCCCGCGCTCGACCGGCTCGTCGCCGAGATCCACGGTGATGTTGTCCATCGAGACCGTCCCCACCAGGGGCACGCGGCGGCCGTCGACGAGGACGTCCGCGTCGTTGGTGAGCCCGCGGCGGTAGCCGTCGCCGTAGCCGATCGGGATGGTGCCCAGCCACGTCTCGCGCTCGGCCACGAAGCGGCGGCCGTAGCCGGCGCTCTCCCCCGGCCGCGCGCGCTTGACCTCGGCGACGTAGCTGACCAGCTCGAGCGCCGGCTCCAGCCCGTGGGCGGCGGGGTCGCGCCCGAACGGGTCCATGCCGTAGATCGCGATGCCGCAGCGCACCATGTCGAAGCGAGCGGCCGGCAGGCGGAGCGTCGCGGCCGAGTTGGCGGCGTGGACGGGCACGCCGGGATGGCGGGCGATCCACTCCTCGAAGCGCTCGAGCTGCGCCTCGAGGAAGCTCGCGTCGTCCTCGTCGGCCGTGGCGAAGTGCGTCATCAGCCCGGCGAGCCGGTCGCCCGCCGCCTCGACGACCCGCGAGGCCTCGTCCGGGTCGCGCGTGCCCAGCCGGCCCATCCCGGTGTCGAGCTTGACGTGCACGCGGGCCCGCTCGGGCAGCGAGGCCGCGAACTCCTCGCGCCAGGCGACGACGTCCGCGCGCGCCTCGAGCGCCACGTCGAGCTCGGCCGGCGCGAGCGCGCCCATGACCAGGATCGGCCCTTCCACGCCCGCCGACCGCAGCTCGTACGCCTCGCCCGCGGTGGCCACGGCCAGCCACGGCGCGCCGCCGGCCTGCGCGGCGCGAGCCGCCGGGACCGCCCCGTGGCCGTAGCCGTCGGCCTTGACCACGGCGCACAGCTTCGCCGGCGCCGCGACGGCGGCCAGGCGCGCGCAGTTGCGCTCGATCGCGCCCAGGTCGACCCGGGCGAGGGCACGCATGCTCAGTCCTCGGAGGCCAGCGCGTCGAGCACGTCGACCCGGGTCACGACTCCCACCAGGCGCCCGTGCTCGATCACGGGCAGGCGGTTGTGCTTCTTGAGCGCGATCAGGTGCGCGGCCTCGCGCACGGTGGCGTCGGGCTCGATGGTGATCGGCTCCGCGGTCATCATGTCCTCCGCCGTCGCGGCGAACGCCTTGCGCACGCGCTCCTCCCAGTGCGAGATCGACTCGAGGAAGACGATGCCGCCCATCAGCTGGAAGTAGTGCGGCATATGGAAGTCCTCGTTCTCGTCGGTGAGCACGAGATCGGCCTCGGTGATGATCCCGACGCAGCGGCCGCCCTCGTTGACCACCGGCACTCCCGGCAGCTCGTGCTCGCGCAGCACGTGCAGCACCGTCTCGACCGAGTCCGCGACCGTCACCGTCGGGACGTCCGTGATCATGATGTCGCGAACGGTTCGGGCCATCGCCGGGAAATCTAGTCCGACATGGCCTTCGGCAGGAGGGCGATCACGTCGGAGGCGATCACGGCGTCCGGTCCGTGCGGCTCGGCAGCGAGCTTCCCGGCCCGCAGGTGCACGTGGACGGCGGCGCAGGCGGCGTGGGCGGGCGCGAGCCCCTTGGCGAGCATCGCGCCGAGCACGCCGGAGAGGACGTCGCCGGTGCCCGCGGTGGCCAGGCCGGGCGCGCCGCCCGGCGAGACCGCCACGCGGCCGGTGGGCGCCGCGACCAGCGTGTCGTCGCCCTTCAGCACAACGATCGCGCGCGCGTGCGCGGCCGCGGCGCGCGCGTGCGCGAGGCGCTCGGCGCCGATCTCGGCCGAGTCGATCCCCAGCAGGCGGCCGAGCTCGCCGGCGTGCGGGGTCAGGACGGTCGGCCAGCGCCGCTGCGGCAGCTCGTCCCAGATGCCCGCGAGGGCGTTGAGACCGTCGGCGTCGACCACCAGCGGCACGTCGACGCGCTCGAACAGCGCCTGCGCGAAGGCCTGGGCGCCCTCGCCGCGGCCGAGCCCGGGGCCGAGGACTACCGCGTCGGCGCGGCGGATCGCCTTCACGGCGGGCTCGACCGCCTCCGCGGTCAGCGAGCCGTCCTGCTCGGGCAGCCCGGCCACCATCGCCTCCAGCAGCCGCGTGGCGAAGGTGCCCTCGAGCGAGGCCGGCGCGCCGACCGTCACGTAGCCCGCGCCGGCGCGCATCGCCGCCATGGCGGCCATGGTGGGCGCGCCCGTGAGGCCGGAGGAGCCGCCGATCACGAACACGTTCCCGGAGCTGAACTTGGTGGACTCCGGCGTGCGGCGCGGCATCTCCTCGAGCACGCCGGGCCGGATCAGGCCGATCTCGGGCTCGGCGGGCGCGCCGGACGGGATCCCGATGTCGATCACCTCGACGGCGCCGGCGTGGGCCTTGCCGGGGTGGATCCACAGGCCGGGCTTCGCGCGGTGGAACGTCGCCGTGGCGACGGCGCGGACCGCCGGGCCGGCCACGGCGCCGGTGGACGCGTCGACGCCGGACGGCACGTCGGCGGCGATCACCGGCGCGCCGACCGCGTTGATCGCTTCGATGACACCGGCGGCCGGCTCGCGGGGCGCGCCCGTGGTCCCGGTGCCCAGCAGCGCGTCGACGATCGCGTGCGCCCCCTCCAGCCGGCTCGCCTCGAACGGCTCCGGCGGCTCGCCGGGGAGCCGGTCGAGCATCTCGGCGGCGTCGCCCTGGAGCGTCTCCACCCCCCAGACGGCCAGGACGTCGACCTCGCGACCGGCCTGGCGGAGCACGCGAGCGGCCACCAAGCCGTCCCCGCCGTTGTTCCCCTTGCCGCAGACGACCGCGATCCGGCCCGCGGGCGCCCGGCGGGCGATCACATGGGCAAGCCCCTCACCCGCGCGCTCCATGAGGTCGAGCGAGGGCACCTCGCGGTCCTCGATCGCCCAGCGGTCGGTCGCGCGCATCTGATCCGCCGTCGGGAGGGGCTCGAGCCACCTCACGTGAGGACCGCCACGGCCGCCGCCATGCCCTTCTGGTGGGTGAGCGACACGCTCACGCTCTTGCCCAGCTCGGCCGCCCGGGCGCCCGCGGCGCCGGTGAGCCTGACGGACGGCGGCTCGTCACCGCCGCCGAGCACCTCGACGTCGCGCCAGCTCCACTCGCGCAGCTCGAGCGCCTTCGCCACCGCCTCCTTGGCGCAGAAGCGCGCCGCCAGGTGCATCACCGGCCGCGCGCGCGTGGCCGCGTAGGCCCGCTCGCCGTCGGTGAAGATCCGCTCCGCCAGCCTGGGGCGCCGAGCGAGCGCGCGCTCGAGGCGGTCGATCTCGAGGAGGTCGATGCCGACCATTTCGGCGGCGACTCTAACGGCCGCGGTTCACGAACCCCCGCATGTAAGGAGGCGGGGTCGGCTGATTTCGCGGCCGCGGAGGGACTCGTGGCGCTTTTGCCGGACATATACCGGTCAACGCGCCAGGGACCGCCAGAGCGGGCGGCTCCCCCGCCGCCCCACCCAGCCGAAGTTCGTCCCGCCGGAACCGTCAGGCGGTGACGCCGCCGAGCTCGCGCATCCGCGCGGCGGCCTCGACGGCCTCTTCGCGCGAGCGGACCTGGAGCTTGCGGTACAGGTTCTTCAGGTGCGAGCGCACCGTCTCGGTCGAGAGCACGAGCAGGCGGGCGATGTCGTCGGTCGACGCGCCGCCCGAGAGAAGGTCCAGGACCTCCCACTCGCGGTCGGTCAGCTTGCTGCGCACGGGGCGCAGGCCCATCCCGCCGGTAGGAGCCGAGCGGTAGTGCTGGACCAGGTGCATGGCCAGCCGGCGCGAGATCGCCGCCTCGCCGTCGAGGGAGCCGCGCAGCGCGCGCGGGAGCGAGGCGAGCTCCATGTCCTTGGACAGGTAGCCCGCGGCGCCGGCCCGCAGGCCGCGCAGCCCGAGCGACTCGTCGCCCGCGCCGGTCAGCAGGATGACCCGGATCGAGTTGTCCTGGTCGTAGATCCGCCGCGTCGCCTCGATGCCGTCCATCTCGGGCATCATGTAGTCCATCACCACGACGTCGGGGCGATAGAAGAGCGCGAGCTCGACAGCCTCGCGGCCGGTCGCCGCCTCGGCGATCACCGTCACGTTCTCGCGCTGCAGGGTGTCGCGGATCAACCGGCGAACTAGCGGGTCGTCATCCGCGACGATCGTCCGCAGGGGTGGCACGTCATCCATGAAGTCACTCATCCGGGTTCCTCTCCGAGGGCTCCAGCTTCCTGCCGGAGCAGCACTGTACGGCAACTGTAGACGCGTGTGGGTGATTTTCGTAACCGAGGGGGGTCAGACATGCGTCCAGGTCCGGTGAGGAAGCCTCCCGGCCGAGGTGAGCGGAGCAACCCCTGGGGCACGAAGACGCTCGCGGCCTCCCCCTTCATCTCACCTTCCTAGACGCCCGGCCAGGCACCAAGCTGGCCGTCGTGGGAATAAGCATCAGCGACCTCCGCAACGGACGAGAGTCCGACCAGACCCTCGAGAACCTGCTGACGGCGCTGTCGCTGAACCTCGACCTGCGTGCGCGCTACCGCGTGTTCGAGTTCGAGGCCACTCAAGAGGGACACACGGACGTTGCCTCGCTCTTCGCAGAGCTGAGGCGCCTCGAGCAGCAGCAGATCGCCGAGCTGCTTGCCGGGCTTAGGACAAGGCTCGGCGACTTCGAGACACGGAAGGAGCTTGCATGACCATCGGCATCGTGGGGCTCGGCTACGTCGGCCTGCCCCTGGCGGTGGCGTTCGCCGAGGCCGGCCAGCGCGTGGTGGGAGTCGACACCAACGTTGGCCGCGTCAACCAGCTGCGCACGGGTGAGTCCTACATCGAGGACATCCCGTCGGAGCGCCTCCAGGCAGTCGCCTCGCGCATCGAGGCCACGACCCGCGCACAGCGGCTCGGCCTCTGCGACGCGATCATCATCGCCGTCCCGACGCCGCTCACGGTCAACCGCGAGCCCGAGCTCGGGCCGCTGATCGGCGCCGCCCAGACCGTCGCCGACGCGCTGCGCCCAGGCCAGCTCGTGGTGCTCGAGTCCACCACGTACCCGGGCACGACGCGCGAGCGCGTCCTCCCGATCCTCGAGGAGACGGGGCTCCGGGCCGGCCGCGACTTCTACCTCGCCTTCTCGCCCGAGCGCGTCGATCCGGGCAACGAGACCTACGACCTCGGCAACACGCCGAAGATCATCGGCGGCCTCACCCCGACCTGCCGTGACCGCGCCGAGGCCATCTACGGCCTCGTCTGCGAGCAGGTCGTCCCGGTCTCGAGCCCCGAGGTCGCCGAGATGGCCAAGCTGCTGGAGAACATCTTCCGCTCGGTCAACATCGCCCTCGTCAACGAGCTGGCGCGCCTGGCCGACCGGATGGAGTTCGACATCCGCGAGGTCATCGACGCCGCGGCCACCAAGCCGTTCGGCTTCATGCGCTTCGAGCCGGGCCCCGGCATGGGCGGCCACTGCCTGCCGGTGGATCCCTTCTACCTGAGCTGGAAGGCCCGCGAGCTGGACTTCGCCACCGAGTTCATCGAGCTCGCCGGCAAGGTCAACCAGTCGCAGCCCTACTTCTGCGTCGAGCAGGCCGAGCGCGCCCTCAACGAGCAGGGCAAGGCCGTCCGCGGCTCCAAGATCGCCGTCCTCGGCGTCGCCTACAAGCCGGCGGTCGGCGACATCCGCGAGTCGCCCGCCCTGAAGATCATCGACCGGCTGCAGAGCCTGGGCGCCGAGATCGCCTACCACGACCCCTACGTTTCCGAGCTGAAGGCCTTCGGCCTCCGGCACACCGAGCTGGACGAGGCCCTCGAGGGCGCCGACCTGGCGCTCATCGTCACGGCCCACCCCGGCATCGACCACGACAACATCGCCGCGACGCATACCACGGTGGACTTCCGTGGCGTCACGCGGCGGCAGCGTGCGGCGGCACGACCCCCGGCGACGGACCTGCCGGTGCCCCGCGCAGAGCAGTTCGAGCCCACGGAGGTGGCAGCATGAAGCGTCTTGTCATCGTGGCGGATCACTCGTTCGTGGTCCACGCCATTCGTCTCGCCCTGCGGCAGACCGCCGGCTTCCAGGTCGTCGGGTTCATCGACGGCCGCAGCCCGGCCGTCGGCGCCCTGAACGAGCTGCGCCCGGACGTCGTCGTCGTCGACGACATGCAGCTGCCGGAGAACGCGATCGCCCGCCTGCGCGAGGCCTTCGAGCACGCGCCCGACGCCAAGCGCCTCCTGCTCACCATGCGGATGGACGAGGAGTGGCTGAGCGAGGCCTTCGACGCCGGCGCCGACGGCGTGCTCTCCAAGAGCGTGCACCCGGTCAGCATGGGCACGATGCTGCGCGAGATCGCGCAGGGCAACGTGGTCCAGCGCTTCCGCGCGAGCCGCCCGGCCGTCAGCAACGAGGACTGCCCGCTCACCGACCGCGAGAAGGAGATCCTCGGCCTCGCCGCGGAGGGCTACACCAACCAGCGCATCGCCCGCGAGCTGTGGGTGACCGAGCAGACGGTGAAGTTCCACCTCTCCAACACGTACCGCAAGCTGGGCGTGGCGAACCGCACCGAGGCGACCCGTTACGCCTACATGCACGACCTCGTGATCCAGCATGAGCGGCTGGCGTCCTGAGCTGACGGCCGCATCCGCCGACACAGAGGCGCTGCACCAGAGTGGGCTGCGGGTCATCCCGCCGCCCGCCGTGCACGCGCCTGCCCGTCGGCGGGGCGGCTTCTCGCGCGGTCGCATCCGGCTCCTGTTCGGCGCCGACCTCGTGGCGATCCTGCTCTCGCTCGCCGGCACGTACGTGCTGGCCGAGATGATCGGGCCGCCCGCGGTCATCGCCCCGACCTGGCTGCTGGCGGTGCTGGTGCCGGCCATGACGCTGTCGTGGCTCGGGATCTTCGGCGTCTACCGGCTGTACGAGGGCCAGGCCCGGGCGATCGCGCGCAAGAGCTTCGACGAGGTGTCGACGCTCTTCAACGCGCTGCTCGCCGGCTCGCTGGCGCTGCTCGTGCTCGGCCAGGGCCTGAAGAAGGGCTTCGACGTGTTCATCTACTCGCCCGTCGAGGCGTTCATCTTCCTCGGCCTGGCGATCGTGCTCGTGCCCACGCTGCGCGGCGTCATCCGCACGTGGCTGTTCCCGAACGTCATGCGGGCCCGGCGCACGCTGATCGTGGGCGCCGGCGCCACCGGCCGCCTGCTCGAGCGCAAGCTCGCCTCCCATCCCGAGTACGGCCTGGAGCTGGTCGGCTTCGTCGACGACGAGCCCGCCGCGGACGTCCTCGGCACCACCGCCGACCTGACCGAGCTCGTCGACACCCACAACATCGACTGGATCGTGCTCGCCGCCTCCGAGGCGCCGCACGAGAAGACGCTCGAGCTCGTGCGCGAGGTGCGCCGGCCCGACGTGCACCTGTCGATCGTGCCGAACTTCTACGAGCTGTTCGCGTCCAACGCCGCGATCGAGGACATCGAGGGCATGCCCGTCGTGAGCCTGCCGTCGATGGAGTTCTCGCGCACCGTGAAGGCGCTCAAGCGCAGCTTCGACATCGTGGCGTCCGGCCTCGGCCTGCTGGCGATCTCGCCGATCCTGATCGCCTCCGCGATCGCCATCAAGCTCGACTCGCGCGGTCCCGTCTTCTTCAAGCAGGCGCGCCACGGGCGCGGCGGCCGCGAGTTCAAGATCTTCAAGTTCCGCTCGATGGTCGTCGACGCCGAGGCCAGGCGCTTCGAGATGGCCGAGCTCAACCAGATGGAGGGCGGCGGGCCGCTCTTCAAGATCCACGACGACCCGCGCATCACGCGCGTCGGCGCGTTCCTGCGCAAGTGGAGCATCGACGAGCTGCCGCAGCTCTGGAACGTGCTGCGCGGCGAGATGAGCCTCGTCGGCCCGCGCCCGTTCGTGATCCACGAGTCCGAGCAGATCACCGGCTGGGCCAGCCGGCGGCTCGAGACCACGCCCGGCATCACCGGCCTCTGGCAGGTGCTCGGCCGGAACGACATCCCCTTCGAGGAGATGGTGAAGCTCGACTACGTCTACGTGACCAACTGGTCGCTCTGGTGGGACATCAAGATCCTCGTCCAGACGCTGCCGACGGTCCTGAACCGCAGGGGGGCCTACTGATGGCCGTGTTCGTGATCCCGGCCTTCAATGAGGAGGCCAACGTCCCGCGCCTGCTCGCCGACCTGGAGCGCCGCTCCGACCTCTGGCGCGACGGCGGCTACGTCATCCTGGTCGACGACGGCTCCACCGACCGCACGGTCGAGGTGGCGCGCGAGCACGACGGCGACCTGCCGGTCCAGGTGCTCGAGGCCGAGCGCAACATGGGCCCCGGCAAGGCGTTCGACCGTGGCTTCCGCCGCGCGCTGACCTTCGCGGGCGCCGACGAGCTGATCGTCACGCTCGAGTCCGACACCACCAGCGACCTCGACGCGCTCGAGGCGATGCTGGCCGCCGCCCGCGAGGGCGCCGACGTCGTGCTCGCCTCGCACCACAAGGGCGGCGAGCTGGTCGGCGTGTCGGCCCACCGGCGCTTCCTGTCGCGCGCCGCCTCGTCGGTCATCCGCCGCGGCGGCGGGCTCGACGCGAGCACGGTGTCGTCGTTCTTCCGCGTCTATCGCGCGAGCGCCCTGCACGCCGGCTACGAGCGCTACGGCGACTCGTTCATCCGCGAGCGCGGCTTCGCCTGCAAGGCGGAGATCCTCATGAAGCTCTCGCGCCTCGGCATCACGATCGCCGAGGTCCCGGTCACGCTCGACTGGGGCAAGCGCGAGGGCGAGAGCAAGATGAAGGTGCTGCCGACCATGGGCGGCTACGCCCGGGTCATGGCCCGCCAGGCCGTCGCGAGGGCGCGGTCGTGAACGGCGTCGGCATCATCGGCGGCGGACTGCTCGGCCTCGGGCTCGCCGACAAGCTCGCCGCGCGCGGCGTGCAGGTCACGGTCTACGAGGCCGCGGCGACGCTCGGCGGCCTGGCCGGCAGCACGCAGCTCGGCGGTGTGCGCGTCGACCGCTTCTACCACGCGGTCACGACCACCGACCAGCGCGTGCTGACCCTCGCCGACGAGCTCGGCCTGAAGATCCGCTGGCGCAACCTCGGCGTGGGCTTCTACCACCAGGGCCGTCACGCCGAGATGTCGACCCCCGCGCAGCTGCTCACCTTCCCCGGCCTGTCTGCCGCGGATCGCGCGCGGCTCGTGCGCTTCGTGCTGCGCTGCAAGCGGATCTCGGACCACTCGCAGCTCGACCGGATCGGCCTGGAGGAGTGGACCCGCCGGGTCTGCGGCGACCGCCTGTGGGAGAACCTGTGGCGGCCGCTCTTCGACTCCAAGTTCGACGGGCGCTTCGACGACCTGCCCGCCACCTACCTGTGGTCGCGCATGAACCGGACCTCCGGTACGCGCGACCGCAAGGGCCGCGAGGTCATGGGCGCCATCGAGGGCGGCTACCAGGCGATGGTCGACCGGCTGGCGGACCGCATCCGCGCCAACGGCGGCCAGGTCCTCACCTCCACCCCCGTCCGCTTCGTCCCGTGCTCGGACCACCGCGCCATCGGCGTGGTGCTCGACGCCGGGTTCCGGCCCCACGACACCGTGGTGGCCACGCAGATCCGCCCCAACCTGCCGCACATCCTGGCGCCCGAGCTGGAGAGCGCGCTCGGGCCCGACCGCCAGCGGTACCTGGGCATCGTGTGCCTGGTCGCGCGGCTGCGCAAGAGCGTCAGCCCGCACTACGCGCTCAACATCACCGACCGGCGGATCCCGCTCACGAGCGTCGTCGAGACCACACACGTGGTGGACCCCGCGGCAGCCGAGGGCCATCTCGTCTACCTGCCGAAGTACGTCAACCCGGACTCCCCCGAGCTGGACAAGTCCACCGCGGACATCCGGAGCGAGTACCTCGGCCACCTGAAGGCCATGTTCCCCGCGTTCCGCGAGGAGGACGTGATCGCGGCCCAGGTCGCGCGCGCCCGCGTCGCCGAGCCGGTGCATCCGGTCGGATCCGCCATGCCGGATCCGTTCACCGTGCCCGGCCTCGTCGTCGCGTCGTCGGCCCAGGTCTATCCGGACATCGTGCACGGGCAGGCGATCCTCGGCGTCGCCGAGCGGATCGCAACCGGGCTGGAGGCCCGTCTGCCCGTCCCCCAGCGCCGCTTGGAAGCGGCTTGACCATGAGAGACAGCAAGGAGGATCGGACCATGCAACTGCCCCCGACGATCGGGGTCACCGGCGCCGCCGGCTTCATCGGAGCGAACCTCTGCGAGCGCCTGCTCGCCGAGGGCTGCACCGTCGTCGGCGTCGACGACATGTCGATGGGCACGCTGCACAACCTGGCGGGCCTGCTTGACCACCCGAACTTCCGGTTCGAGGAGTTCGACTGCCGTGACGCCGAGCGCATGCGCGAGGCGATGGGCGGCTGCGACGCGATCGCCCACATGGCGGCGCTCAAGATCCCCCGCTACGGCGGAGCCCTCAAGACGCTGGCCGTCAACGTCGACGGCTCGCACGTCGCGCTCGAGCTCGGCCGCGAGACCGGCGCCCACGTGGTGCTCGCCTCGACGTCCGACGTCTACGGCCAGGCCGAGCCGCCGTTCCGCGAGGACGACCCCATCGTCCTCGGCCCGCCGACGACCCGCCGCTGGTCGTACGCCGCCTCCAAGTACTACGACGAGCACCTGGCGCTGCGCATGTCCGAGGAGGAGGGCCTGAAGGTCACGATCCTGCGGTTCTTCAACGCCTACGGCATCCGCAACCACGCCTCGTGGTGGGGCGGCCCGCTGTCGGTCTTCTTCGAGGACCTGCTCGACGGCAAGGACATGGAGATCCACGGCGACGGCCGCCAGACCCGCTCGTTCACCTACGTGAGCGACACGGTCGACGGCGTCGTCCGGGCCCTGGCGCGTCCGGAGACCTCGGGCGAGGTCATCAACATCGGCAACGACCAGCCGATCGAGATCATCGAGCTCGCCCGCAAGGTCCAGGAGGCCATGGGCATCGAGGGCGACCTGCGCGTCAAGCACGTCGGCTTCGAGGAGATCGGCGGCAACTACCAGGACGTCCGGCACCGCGTGCCCGACCTCTCCAAGGCGCGGCGCCTGCTCGGCTTCGAGCCGCAGGTGTCGCTCGAGGCGGGCCTGGCCAAGACACTGGCCTGGCATCAGGAGCTGCGCGCGGAGGCCGTCGAGGCCGCGTGAGCCGCGCGAGCGCCTCAGCAGTCGTTCCGGCGGGCGGGGATTCTCCCCGCCCGCTGCTTCATGCCGTAGACAAGTCCGACGCGGCGCTCATGAGCATCGGCACGCTCGCCTCGGGCGTGCTCGCCTATGCCTTCAACGTCCTGGCGGCGCGCACGCTGGGCCCCGCCGCCTACGGCGCGATCGGCGCGCTGTGGGGAGCGATGTTCCTGCTCGCCGTGCTGCTCTTCCGGCCGATCGAGCAGACGATCTCGCGGGCGATCGCCGACCACGTCGCGCGCGGCGAGGACTCCCGCCCGGCCGTTCGAGCGGCCGCCTGGCTCACCGCGCTGGTCACCACGGCCGCCGTGGCCGGGTGCGTGCTCGCCTGGGCGCCGATCACCGACCGGCTGTTCGGCGGCGAGCCGATCCTGACCGTGGCGCTCGTCGCCGGCATCGCCGGCTACGCGGTCTCCTACTTCGCACGCGGCTTGGCCGGCGGCGTCCAGTGGTTCGGCGGCTACGGCCTCATCCTGCTGGCAGACGGGGCGATCCGCTTCGTCATCGCCCTGCCGCTGCTCGTCGTCGCCTCCCAGACGGTGGCTGCCGTGGCGATCGCCGCGGCGGCGTTCGGCGGCGCGCTCGGACCGCTCTTCTCGCGCCGCCGCTCGGCGCTGCGGCGGATCGCCGCCGAGCGGCCCGGCAAGCGCGACGACCTCGCCGGCGCAGCGCGCTTCGCGCTGCCCGCCGCGGTGATCGCCGGCGCCGAGCAGGTGCTGGTGAGCGGCGGGCCGCTGCTGGTGCTGATCGCCGGCGGCGAGGGCGCCGCCGCGGCGGCCGGCGTGCTGTTCGCGGCCACGCTGCTCGTCCGGGCGCCCGTGTTCCTGCTGCAGGGCGTGCAGGCGTCGCTGCTGCCGAGCCTGACGACCTTCCGCGCCCGCGGCGACGAGGAGAGCCTGCATCGCGCGACGGTCAAGGTGGCGGTGATGCTCGCGGGCTTCGCGGGCGTGCTGGCGGCCGGCGCGCTGATCGCCGGGCCGTTCGCGATGGAGTTGCTGTACGGCGACGAGTTCACGGCCGGAAGGGCCGATCTCGCGCTGCTGTGTGTGGGGATCGGCGGCTTCATGGCCGCCGGCGTGTTCTGTCAGGCCGCCCTCGCCCGTAGCCAGGCGTGGGAGGCCGCACGGGGGTGGGCTACGGGTGCTGTCCTGTTCGTGGTGCTGGAGCTGACGCTCCCCGGCACCGCGTTCCATCGGGTCAGCCTCGCCTTCGCAGCCGGCAGCGTGATCGCCGCCGTGCTGCTCATGCGGACCCTCTGGAGAAGCCGATCATGAGACGGGCCCTCTACCTCGCCGGAATCCTCTCCCTGCTCACGGTCGCCGCCGTGTGGCCGGCCACGCCCAGGGCCGCCACCATCCCGTTCGCCCCCGTGGGCATCACGGCGATCGCCCTCGACGGCGAAGCCGGCGTCGCCTGGCAGCCGGTCCAGGACGCGACCTCCTACGAGGTGTACCGCGCCACCACGCTCGGCGGCGCGGGCACGCTCGTGTCGCCCGCGGGCCTGAGCCAGACGCGCTTCACCGACGCGTCCGCGGCCAACGGCACCACCTACTTCTACAGCGTCCGCGCGGTGTCCGACGCCGGCGCCTCCGACCAGTCCGGGCGCGCGCAGGCCACGCCGCGGGCGCGCACCTGCACGTCGTCCCACGCGATCGTGGAGGAGAACTGCTTCCCGGGCTCGACGGGCTGGAAGACCACCAACGCCCGCCCCGCGTATCCCGACGGCATCGAGGGCTTCGCCTCGGCGTCGAGCGTGAACGCCGGCGGCAGCGTCGATCTGCGGATCGAGTCCGGCCCGGACGTCCCGTACCGCATCGAGATCTACCGCACCGGCCACTACGGCGGCGACCAGGGCCGCCTGATCTCCGTGCTGCCCGGCCGCGCCGGCCTGTACCAGCAGCCGTGCCACCGCGAGCCGTCGACCACCGGCATCGTCGACTGCTCGATGTGGGGCGTCGACGCGACCGTCACGACGACCACCGACTGGGTCTCCGGCGTCTACCTGCTGAAGCTCATCCGCGAGGACAACGGGCAGACGAACGAGATCCTGCTCGTCGTGCGCGACGACTCGAGCCACTCGGACGTCGCGTTCATGGTCCCGACGTCGACGTACCAGGCCTACAACAACTACTACGCGAAGTCGCTCTACAGCGGCGCGAGCGATCTGCCCAACACCGTCTCGGGCGCGCCGCGCGCCGTCACCGTGTCGTCCGACCGGCCGTACGCCCAGCCCTCCACGCCGTCGAGCTACCGCCGCGACTGGTACACGCGCACGGACGTCGCGACCGTGAGCTGGCTCGAGCAGCAGGGCTACGACGTCAGCTACTTCGCCAGCGAGGACCTGCACGCGAACGGCGCCCGCGCCCAGAACCACGAGGTCCTGATCTCCGGGGCCCACGACGAGTACTGGTCCCAGGAGATGTTCGACGCCGCCATCGCCGCCCGCGACGCCGGCACGTCGCTGTTCTTCACCGGCGCCAACAGCGTCTACTGGAGGATCCGGTTCGTCGCCGGGTCCCAGAACGGCGTCGCCAACCGCATGGTCGTCGGCTACAAGACGATCGAGAGCGGCCCCGCGGACCCCAGCGGCAGCCCCACCACCACCTGGCGCGACCCGGCCGGCCCGAACCGGCCCGAGAACGAGCTCCAGGGCCAGATGTACGTGGGCGAGAACATCTCGCACTTCTTCCCGATGCGCGTCTCCGCCGCCGAGGGCAAGCACCGGCTGTGGCGCTACACGAGCGTCGCCGAGCTGCCGGGCGGCGGGACCGCGGCGATCGGCACCGGCCTGATCGGCTGGGAGTGGAACTCGCGCATCGAGAACGGGCGCGAGCCGGCCGGCGTGCAGACGATCGCGTCGTCGCCCGTGTTCGGCAACCTGATCCAGGGCAACGGGGCGTTCCAGAGCGAGGGCAACGCCACCGCCACCACCACCGTCTACAAGGTGGCCAGCGGCGCGACCGTCTTCGCCAGCGGCACCAACAACTGGTGGCGCGGCCTGGCCCGCAACGTCGACGGCGAGGGCGAGCCCGACTCCCGCATCCAGCAGGCGACGATCAACGCGATGTCGGACATGGGCGCGCAGCCCGCGACGCCCGCGACCGGCCTCGTCAAGGACGCGATCGGCGCGCCCGTCGTGCAGACGACCAGCCCGGCCGCCGGCGCCGGCGGCGTCCAGCCGAACCTGCCCGTGACCGCGACCTTCGACCGGCCGATCGATCCGTCCTCGCTCGGCGCAGCCAGCTTCACGCTGCGCGACGCCGGCGGCCAGCCGGTCGCCGCCTCGGTCGCGTTCGACCCCGCCTCGCGCACCGCGACGCTGACGCCGGACGAGACGCTCGAGCCGTTCGTCACCTACACGGCCCGGATCGAGGCCGGCGTCAAGAGCTGGCACGGCGAGGCGACGACCTCGCCGCACACGTGGACGTTCACCACCGGTCCGGGCACCCCGCCCGTCGTCAAGACCCGCACGCCCGCCTCGGGCGCGACCGGCGTCGCCACCGACATCCTCGCGACCGCGCGCTTCGACCGCCGGCTCAACCCGGCCTCGGTGAGCTCGAGCACGGTGCGCCTGCGCGAGGCGGGCGGCGCGCTCGTCCCCGCCCAGGTCACCTACGACGACGCCGCCCGCACCGTGCGGCTCGACCCCGACGCTTCGCTCGCCGAGGCCTCGACGTACACGGTCGAGCTCACTACCGGGTTGCGCGCCAACGACGACACGCCGATGGCCTCGGCGGTGTCGTGGAGCTTCACGACCGGCCTGAACCTGCAGGTCACGTCGCGCACTCCGCTTCCGCTGGCGAGCGGTATGTCGCCGGCCGCCGTGGTGCGCGCCGTGTTCTCCCGCGCCGTCGACACCGCCACGCTGAACGCCTCGAGCTTCCGGCTCACCGACCCCGGCGGACAGCCGGTGCCGGCGCAGGTGACCTACGACGCGACGACGCGCACGGCGACGCTGCGCCCGGACGCGCCGCTGACGCTGCTCAGCACCTACACGGCGAGCGTCACGGCCGCCGTGCACGCGGCCGACGGCGGCGCCATCGTGCCGTCCGCCTGGACGTTCACGACGGCCGCCACCCCGCCGCCCGCGCCGGCCGTGATCGCGGCGACGCCGGCCGCCGGCAGCCAGGGCGTCACGCCCGGGGCGCGCATCCGCGCGACGTTCGACTTGCCGCTGGACCCCGCGACGGTGACGACGCAGAACTTCACGCTCACGCCCGCCGGCGGATCGCCGGTGGCCGCGACCGTCACCTATGACGCCGCCGCCAACCGCGCCACGCTGACGCCGCAGGCGCCGCTCGCCAACGGCACGCACTACACCGCGACGGTGACCACCGGCGTGCGCGCCGCCACCGGCGCCCCGCTCTCCGCATCCGTGGGCTGGTCGTTCGACACCGCGAACTGCCCGTGCTCGCTGATGCCCAACCTGCAGCCCGACATGACCGGCCTGGCGGTGCGCGACAACCGGCCGCTGCCCGGCCCGTGGTCATACGAGCTCGGCACCCGCATCCGCGTCACCCAGCAGTCGCAGCTGATCGCGCTGCGGTTCTGGAAGGAGCCGGGCGAGACCGGCACCCACGTCGGCCGCCTGTGGAGCTCGACCGGGACCCAGCTCGCGAGCGCGACGTTCCAGGGCGAGTCCGCGTCCGGCTGGCAGCGCCAGCCGCTCGCCAGCCCGGTGACCCTGCAGCCCGGGCAGACCTATGTGGTCTCGGTCGGCCTCAACGCGTTCTACGCCAAGACGATGGGCGGTCTCGGCACCCAGCGCACGAGCGGGCCGCTGCAGTCCGTCGCCGACGGCCAGAACGGCATCTACGCGAACGCCGCCGGCCAGTTCCCGACCAACAGCTGGGGCTCCAGCAACTACTTCGTCGACGCCGTGGTCAAGCTGCCCGGCGAGCCGCCGCGCACGCCGCAGGTGAGCTCGACGCTGCCGCTCTCGAACGCCACCGGCGTGCCGACGAACTGGACCGTCCGCGCGACGTTCTCGCTCGACCTCGACCCCACCTCGGTGACGACGTCCTCGTTCACCCTGCGCGACGAGGACGACAACCTCGTGCCGGCCACCGTGAGCTACGACGAGGACACGCGGACGGCCACGCTGACGCCGACCGCGGCGCTCGACACGGGCGTCTCCTACCTCGCCCGCCTGGCCACCACGATCCGCTCCGACGACGGCACGGTCATGGGCGCGCCGTACGCGTGGTCGTTCGCCACCGTCCCGCCCGGACCGCCGTCGGTCATCGCCACCTCGCCGGCGACGGGCGCCGTCAACGTCAGCCCCGTGGGCGCGGTGACGGCCACCTTCTCCGAGCCGATGAACGGCGCCACGCTGCAGGCCGGCGGCCTCGTGCTCAGCGGCCCCGGCGGCGTCGTGCCCGCGACCGTCACCTACGACAACCCGACCCGCACGGCGAGGCTCATCCCGAGCGCCCCGCTCGCGGCCTCGACCGCGTACACCGCACAGGTCACGACGCTGGCGCGCAGCGCCAAGGGCATCGCCGTGGCCGCCCCCGTGAGCTGGAGCTTCACCACGTCGGCGTGCGCCTGCCGGCTGTACGGCGACGGCAACCCGGGCGTCGACTTCACCGGCATCTCGACCCGCAACGGCCGCGATCCGGCGTTCCAGTGGTCGCTCGAGCTCGGCGTGAAGGTGCGCGTCGACGAGCCCGCCCGCCTCGAGGCGATCCGCTTCTGGAAGGACGCCGACGAGACCGGGACCCACAGCGGACGGCTGTGGACGGCCGGAGGCACCCTGCTGGCCACCGCCACGTTCAGCGGCGAGACCGGCTCCGGGTGGCAGACGGCGACGCTCGCTACGCCGGTCGACCTGGCGCCGGGCCAGACCTACGTCGTGTCCGTCGGCATCAACGCGTACTTCAGCCAGACGCGCTACGCGCTGGCGTCGCCGATCGTCTCCGGCCCGCTGCGGACGGTCGCCGACGGCCAGAACGGCGTCTACGGCGACGCGGCCGGCGCCTTCCCGTCGCAGTCCTACGCGTCGAGCTCGTACTTCGTCGACCCGGTGGTGAGATGAGGCCGAAGACTGGTCTCCTAGGGAGTGTGCGGCCGGCCCGCTCCGGACTACGGTCCATCGGATGAGGCTCGCGATCCGCACGCTGCTGGTCCTCGTGGGCCTGCTCGCCGCCGCGCCCGCCACGGCGCTGGCGGCGCCGCCCGCCGGCGTCACCGGGATGGCGGGCGAAGCGCGCGTCGAGATCGGCTGGCAGCCGGAGGCGGGCGCCACCGGCTACCGCGTGTTCCGCGGCACGACCGCGACGACGGTCACGACGCCGCTGATGGGCAGCCCGATGAGCCCGCCAGGGCCCGGCGTCACGCCCAGCTTCACCGACCTGACGGCCGCCAACGGCACGACGTACTACTACGCGGTGCGGGCGACGGTCGGCGGCATCGAGTCGGCCAACTCGGCGGTCATCCAGGCCACGCCACGGGCGCGGACGTGCTCGGGCCCGAACCCCGTCGTGCAGGAGAACTGCTTCCCCGGCAGCGCGGACTGGGACACCGACCTGCCGACGGGCATGGACGGCTTCGCCACCGCCTCGAGCATCAACAAGGGCGGCTCCGTCGGCCTCAAGCTGCAGGCCGGCACCGGCGCCACGGTGGACGTCGAGGTGTTCCGCAGCGGCTACTACGGCGGGGCCGGCGCGCGCCTGTTCTCGACGCTGCTCGCGGTGCCGGTCAGCACGCAGCCGGGCTGTGTGAGCACGGCCAGCCTGGGCCTGCTCGACTGCTCGAACTGGACGGTCAACGCGACGCTGACCACGACCGCGTCCTGGCCCTCGGGCATGTACCTGCTGCGCGTCACGCGCCGCGACACGGGGCGCAACACGCACATCCCGCTCGTCGTGCGCGACGACGGGCGCGACGCGCAGGTCCTGTACGGCATCCCCGACACGAGCTACCAGGCGTACAACTACTGGGGCGGCAAGTCGCTCTACGACGACAAGTCGACCGGCGTCCAGACCGTCGCCGGGACCGCGCGCGCCGTCAAGGTCTCGTTCGACCGGCCCTACCAGGCGCCGCACGACGACATCCTGCGCGACTGGTACACGCGCGCCGACTACCCGGCCGTCTCGTGGCTCGAGAAGGCGGGCTACGACGTCGGCTACATCGCGGCCTCCGACCTCGAGCGCTCCGGCGCCGAGGTCCGCGACCACCGCGTCTACATCTCCGGCGCCCACGACGAGTACTGGTCGGCCGGCATGCGCACCGCGCTCGAGCAGGCGCGCGACGCGGGCGTCGACCTCTTCTTCACCGGCGCCAACGAGCTGTACTGGAAGGTGCGGTTCGAGGCGAGCCCGGTGTCCGCGGCGCAGGACCGCGTGATGGTCAACTACAAGTCGACCCAGAGCGGCGGCCCCGACCCGAGCGGCATCCCGACCGGCACCTGGCGCGACCCCGCGGGCGCCAACCTGCCCGAGAACGCGGTCACGGGCATCCAGTACATCGGCCAGAAGAACTTCGAGTACTTCCCGCTGCGCGTGCCCGCGGCCCAGGGCCAGGACCGGATCTGGCGCTACACCGGCCTCGACACGCAGGCGCCCGGCGCGACGGCCACGGTCGGCACGGCGATCGTCGGCTGGGAGTGGGACGCGCGGACGGACAACGGGCGCGAGCCGCCCGGCGTGACCACGCTCTCCTCCTCGCCCGTCAACGGCGATCTGCTGCAGGACGCGGGCCGCAACTACGCGCCCGGCTCGGCCACCACGCACATGGTCAAGCACCAGCGCTCGAGCGGCGCGCTGATCGTGAGCACCGGCACCAACCACTGGAACTGGGGCCTCGCCCGCAACGCGCTCAACGAGGGCGAGCCCGACCGCCGGATCCGGCAGGCCACCACGAACATCCTGTTCGACATGGGGGCGTTCCCCGAGACGCCCGAGAGCGACATGGTGCTCGACGACCCGAGCTCGCCGCCGCTCATCACCCTGCGCGTGCCCTCCGCCAACGCCACCAACGTGGCGCCGAGCACGGTCGTCCGCGCCGGCTTCTCGCGCCCGATGGACCCGGCCTCGCTCACCACGGCGTCGTACAGCCTGCGCCGTCCGAACGGGACCGCGGTGCCGGCCACCGTGACCTACGACGAGGTGGCCTTCACGGCGACGCTCACGCCGAGCGCGGCGCTCGACCTCAACACGACCTACACCGTGCGGCTCGAGTCCACCGTGCGCGCGGCCAACGGGATCGCGCTCGCGGGCGCCCAGACGTGGAGCTTCACCACGCGGCCGCCGGACACCACGCCGCCGACGGTCTCGATCACCGCGCCGGCCGGCGGCTCCACGGTGGTCGCCTCGACCACCGTCACCGCGAACGCGGCGGACGACGCGGGGGTCGCGGGCGTCCAGTTCAAGCTCGACGGCAACAACCTCGGGGCCGAGGACACGACCGCCCCGTACTCGGTGCCCTGGGACGCGTCCGGCGTGAGCGCCGGCAACCACACGCTGACCGCCGTGGCGCGCGACACCTCCAACAACCCGACGACCTCGGCGGCCGTCCAGGTCACCGTCGACCCGACCGGCATGGTGCTGGCGCTCGGCTTCGAGGAGGCGACGGGCAACGCGGCCACCGACAGCTCCGGCAAGAGCAACGCAGGCACGCTCGCCGGGCCCACCCACACCGACGCCGGCCGCTTCGGCCGCGCGCTGTCGTTCGACGGCACCAACGACTGGGTGACCGTCGCCGACGCGGCCACGCTCGACCTCACCAACGCGATGACGCTGGAGGCGTGGGTCTCCCCCGTCACCTCCAGCTCGTGGCGCACGGTGATGATGAAGGAGCAGCCGGGCGGGCTCGTCTACGGCATCTACGGCAGCAACAACACCAACACGCCGAGCGCGCACATCTACAACGCGGTCGAGCACGACACGCGCGGCTCGTCGGCGCTGCCCGTCAACACGTGGTCGCACGTGGCGGCGACGTTCGACGGCACGACGGTGCGGCTCTACGTCAACGGCACCCAGGTCGCGACCGGCACGTTCCCCGGCAACCTGCTCACCTCCACCGGCGCGCTGCACATCGGCGGCAACGCCATCTGGGGCGAGTACTTCAGCGGCAAGATCGACGAGGTCCGCGTCTACCGGCGCGTGCTGTCCGCGAGCGAGATCTCGACCGACATGAACCGCTCGGTCGTGCCGCTCGACACGGTGCTGCCGACCGCGCCGAGCGGCCTCACCGCGACCGGCGACGTCGGGCGCGCGCAGCTGAGCTGGACGGCGGCGACCGACAACACCGGGGTCGCCCGCTACAACGTCCACCGCGGCACCACGGCCGGCTTCACGCCGGCCACCGCGAACCGGATCGCCCAGCCGACCGGCACCTCGTACACCGACAGCGGGCTGACCGCCGGCACCTACTTCTACAAGGTCACCGCCGAGGACGCGGCCGGCAACGTCGGCCCCGCCTCCAACGAGGCGACCGGGACCGTCGCGGCCGACACCACGCCGCCGACCGTCTCGGTGACCGCCCCGGCGCCCGGCGCCACCGTGGTCGGCACCATCAACCTGACGGCCAACGCGGCGGACAACAGCGCCGTCGCGAGCGTCCAGTTCAAGGTCGACGGGGCCAACGTCGGCGCCGCCGACACCAGCTCCCCCTACTCGGCGTCGTGGGACAGCCGCGCGCTCGCCAACGGACCGCACTCGATCACCGCGGTCGCCACCGACGGCGCCGGCAACGCGACCACCTCCGCCACCGTCGCGGTCGACGTCGACAACCCCCCGGTCGACACCAGCGGGCTCGTGGCCGCGTACGGCTTCGAGGAGCAGGCCGGCACGGCGCTCACCGACAGCTCGACGCAGTCCAACCACGGCACGCTGGGCAGCGGCGCCCGCACGACCTCCGGGCGCTTCGGCGAGGCGCTCACGTTCGGCGGCGGCGCGGCCTCCACGATCCCCGACAGCGGCTCGCTCGACCTCTCGACCGCGATGACCGTCGAGGCGTGGGTCAACCCGGCGACCGCCACCGCGGGCTGGCGCCCGGCCGTCCTCAAGGAGCAGACCTTCGGGCTCGTCTACGGCCTCTACGGGAGCACCGGGGCCGGGCCGCCGAGCGGGCACGTGTTCACCAACGGCGAGGAAGACGTGCGCGGCACCGCGGCGCTGCCCGCCAACACGTGGTCGCACGTGGCGACGACGTGGGACGGCGCCACGCTGCGCCTGTACGTGAACGGCACGCAGGTCGCCAGCAAGGCCGTGCCCGGCACGATGACGACCTCCACCGGCCCGCTGTCGATCGGCGGCAGCTCGGCGCTGCAGGAGTTCTTCAACGGCCGCATCGACGAGGTGCGCGTGTACAACCGCGCGCTCACCGCCGGCGAGCTCGCCACCGACATGAACACGCCGGTCATGCCCGCCGTGATCGACAGCCAGGCGCCGACGGCCCCCACCGGGCTGACGGCGACCGGCTCGATCGGCCAGGCACAGCTGTCCTGGACCGCCTCCACCGACAACATCGGCGTCGCGCGCTACAACGTCCATCGCGGCACCTCGGCCGGCTTCACGCCGACCACCGGCAACCGCATCGCGCAGCCGACCGGCACCTCGTACACCGACAGCGGCCTGGCCGCCGGCACCTACTACTACCGCGTGACCGCGGCGGACGCCGCCGGGAACGTGAGCCCCGCGTCGAACGAGGCGACCACCACCGCGACGTCAGACACGACGGCGCCGGCGGTCTCGATCAGCGCGCCGGCCGGCGGCACCGTGACCAACACCATCGCCGTATCCGCGACCGCGACCGACAACGTCGGCGTGACGGGCGTGCAGTTCACGCTCGACGGCGGCAACCTCGGCACCGAGGACACGTCGGCCCCGTTCTCGACCACCTGGGACACGCGCGGCGTGCCGAACGGGACGCACACCCTGCGCGCCCGGGCGCGCGACGCCGCCGGCAACACGACCACGTCCGCCGCGGTCGAGATCACCGTCGACAACCCGCCCGTCGACACGAGCGGCCTCGTCGGCGCCTGGGGCTTCGAGGAGGCCTCCGGCAACGCCGTCTCCGACAGCTCGTCGCAGGGCAACCACGGCTCGCTGAGCGCCGCCACGCGGACGACCGCCGGCCGCTTCGGCTCCGGCGTCCAGTTCAACGGGACCACGAGCGAGGTCATCGTGCCGGACGCGAGCTCGCTCGACCTGGCGACGGGCATGACGCTCGAGGCCTGGCTCTCCCCCACCGGCACGCAGTCCGGCTGGCGGACGGCGCTGGTCAAGGAGCAGACCGGCGGCCTCTCCTACGGCCTGTACGCCAACACGAACACGAACCGCCCGAGCGCGAACATCCACACGAACGCCGAGGACGACATCCGCGGCACCGCGGCGCTGGCCGGCGCGACGTGGTCGCACGTCGCCGCCACGTACGACGGCGCCACGCTGCGCTTCTACGTCAACGGCACGCTGGTCTCGAGCAAGGCGATCGCCGGCTCGCTGATCGCGACCACCGGCGTCCTGCGCATGGGCGGCAACTCGTTCGCGGGCGAGCACTTCGACGGCAAGATCGACGAGGTCCGGGTCTACAACCGCGCGCTGACGGCGGCCGAGATCACCACCGACATGGGCCGGGCCGTCGTCCCGGCGGTCAACGACTCGACGCCGCCGACCGCGCCCACGAACCTGACCGCCACCGGCGCGCTCGGGCGCGCGACGCTGGGCTGGACGGCGGCCACCGACGACACGGTGCTCGCCCGCTACAACGTGCACCGCTCGACCACCGCCGGCTTCACGCCGAGCGCCGCCAACCGGATCGCCCAGCCGACGGGGACCTCGTACGTGGACACCACGGCGCCCGCGGGCACGCACTTCTACAAGGTCACCGCCGAGGACGCGGCCGGCAACGTCGGCCCCGCCTCCAACGAGGCGTCGGCGGTCGTGACCGCCGACACCACGGCGCCGACCGTGGCGATCACCGCGCCGACCGACGGGGCGACCGTGAGCGGCACGGTGAGCCTCACCGCCAGCGCGGGCGACGACGTCGCCGTGGCGAGCGTGCAGTTCAGGGTCGACGGCACGAACGTCGGCGCCGAGGACACCGTCGCGCCGTACTCGTTCAACTGGGACTCGCTGTCGGTCAACGAGGGCTCGCACACGCTCACCGCGGTCGCCCGCGACGGCGCCGGCAACCAGCGCACCTCCGCGCAGGTGTTGGTCAACGTGACCCACCCGCCGGTCGACAACTCGGGCCTCGTCGCCGGCTTCGGCTTCGAGGAGGGGACCGGCGCGGCCGTCGACGACAAGTCGTCGTCGAACAACGACGGATCGATCAACGGCGCCGCCTGGAGCGACGGCGGCAAGTACGGCAAGGCGCTGTCGTTCGACGGCGCCAACGACCGCATCGACATCCCCGACGCCGCGTCGCTCGACCTCTCGACCGAGATGACGCTCGAGGCGTGGGTCAAGCCGAGCCAGCTCGCCGGCTGGCGCACGGTCATCCTCAAGGAGGGCGGCGGCGGCCAGGTCTACGGCATGTACGGCAGCGCCTGGGGCGACCATCCGTCCGGCCACGTCAACCCCGGCACCGAGCAGTGGACGCAGGCCCCGGCCTCGCTGCCCGTCAACTCGTGGTCGCACCTCGCGCTGACCTACAACGGCACGACGGCGCGGCTCTACGTCGACGGCGCCCAGGTGTCGCAGGCCGCGATCAGCGGCGGCCCGATCCAGGCCTCCACCGGCGCGCTCCGCATCGGCGGCAACGCGCCCTGGGGCGAGTACTTCCACGGCCTGATCGACGAGGTGCGGGTCTACCGCAAGGTGCTGACCGCGGCCGAGATCACCGCCGACATGGCCAAGCCGGTCGTCACCGGCGCGCCGCCCGCCCCGGGCCCGGAGCGCTTCGGCCAGTTCACCCCGCCGCAGACGTGGCCGCTCGTGCCCGTCCACATGGCCACGCTCTCCAACGGCAAGATCGTCGTCTTCGACGGCTTCGACGCCGCGCTCAACTCCGAGCGGATCTGGGATCCGGTCACCAACACCTTCACCCCCGTCCCGACCGGCCGCAACCTGTTCTGCGCCGGGCACGTGATGCTGCCCGACGGCCGGCTGTTCGTCGCCGGCGGCCACATCGCGGCCAACGAGGGCACCAAGAGCACGTCGATCTTCAACCCGACGACCAGCAGCTGGTTCTTCGGCACCGACATGGCGCGGGCGCGCTGGTACCCGACCGTCACCACGCTCCCCGACGGGCGCATCCTCGTGGTGTCGGGCGACAACATCACGCTCAACGCGCCGGGCCTCGACGTGCCGCTCAAGAACGGCTCGGAGACGCTGCCGGAGATCTACAACGTCGCCAGCAACACGTGGACCCCGCTGAACGCCGCGCAGCGCCGCATGCCGCTGTACCCGTTCATGTTCGTGCTGCCCGACGGCAAGGTGTTCGACGCCGGCCCCGACAAGATCACGCGGTCGCTCGACACCACCACCGGCCAGTGGACGACGGTCGGCTCGAGCCAGATCGACGGCCACAGCGCGGTCATGTACCGGCCCGGCAAGATCCTCAAGTCGGGCACCTGGGCCGACCCCGACTACCCGGGCATCACCTCGACCAACCGCGCCGCGTCGATCGACTTCAACGTCGCCAACCCGCAGTGGAGCGAGGTCGCGCCGATGAACCACGGCCGCTCGTACCACACGCTCACGGTGCTGCCCGACGGCAAGGTGTTCGCCTCCGGCGGCATGCGCGAGACCGACGGCATCGACCACTCGAAGGCCGTGTTCGAGACCGAGATCTGGGATCCGGACACCAACACCTGGACCGCGACCGCCTCGCACGCCAGGCCGCGCGAGTACCACTCGTCCGCGCTGCTGCTGCAGGACGGCCGCGTGCTGCTGGCCGGCGGCGGCGCCTTCGCCCCCGCGGCCAACGAGAGCAACGCCGAGATCTACTCGCCGCCCTACCTGTTCAAGGGCCCGCGGCCGACGATCACGAGCGCCCCGACCAACGTCCAGCTCGGGCAGAACTTCACGGTCAACACCCCGGACGCCTCGCGGATCCAGAAGATGGCGCTCGTCCGCATGGGCTCGGTGACGCACAACTTCGACATGGACCAGCGGTTCATGAACATGTCGATGACGCAGTCCGGCGCCAACACGATCAGCGTCGACGCGCCGACCAACCGCAACGTCGCGATCCCCGGCTGGTACTACATGTTCGCCGTCGACGGCGAGGGCGTCCCCTCGGTCGGCTGGATCGTCAAGATCGACCCGAACACCGGCGACACCCAGGCGCCGACCGCCCCCGGCGCGCTCAACGCGACGGTGGCCGACGACGACGTCACGCTCAACTGGAACGCCGCCACCGACAACGTCGGGGTCACCCAGTACCGCGTGCACCGGTCCACGACCGCCGGCTTCACCCCCACGGCCGCCAACCGGATCGCCACCGTCAACAGCGGCACCAGCTACGCCGACAACAACCTGGCGCCGGGCACCTACCACTACCGCGTGGTGGCCGCGGACGCCGCCGGCAACGCCGGCCCGTCCTCCAACGAGGCGAGCGCCACGGTCACCGGCGACGTGACGGCGCCCACCGTGTCGATCACGGCCCCGGCCGCCGGCGCCACCGTGGGCGCGACGATCGACGTGAACGCCAACGCGGCCGACAACCGCGGCGTGACCAGCGTCCAGTTCAGGCTCGACGGCAGCGACCTCGGGTCCCCCGACACGTCGGCGCCGTACACGGTGAGCTGGAACACGCGCACGGCCGCCAACGGCCCGCACCAGCTGACCGCCGTCGCCCGCGACGCGGCCGGGAACGCCACGACGTCCACGCAGGTCGCCGTCACCGTCGACAACGGCGCGCCGCCCACCGTCTCGCTCACGGCGCCGGCCGCCGGCGCCACCGTGACCGGCGACGTCGGGGTGACCGCCAACGCGGCCGACGACCGCGGCCTGGCCGGCGTGCAGTTCAGGGTCGACGGCGCCAACATCGGCGCCGAGGACACCGCCGCGCCGTTCCAGGTGACCTGGAACAGCCGCAGCGTCGCCAACGGCAGCCGCCGGCTGACCGCGGTCGCCCGCGACAGCGACGGCAACACCACCACCTCGGCGCCGGTCGACGTCAACGTCAGCAACGTGCTGACCGGTCTCGTGGCCGCCTACGGCTTCGAGGAGGCCAGCGGCACGACCGCCAACGACGACTCCGGATCGGGCCGCACCGGCACGATCTCGGGCGCCACGCGCTCGACCGCCGGCCGCTTCGGCTCGGCGCTGACCTTCGACGGCGTCAACGACTGGGTGACCGTGCCCGACGCCGCCCCGCTCGACCTCACGACGGCGATCACCATGGAGGCCTACGTCCGGCCGAGCGCGATCTCGTCGTGGCGCACCGTGCTGATGAAGGAGCAGCCCGGCGGGCTCGTCTACGGCCTGTACGCGAACTCCAACACCAACCGGCCGAGCGCCCACATCAACGCCGGCACCGAGGACGACACGCGCGGGACGGCGCAGGTGCCGCTCAACGCCTGGACGCACCTGGCCATGACCTACGACGGCGCCGCGCTGCGCCTGTTCGTCAACGGCGTCCAGGCCTCCACCAAGGCCCACAGCGGACCGATGACGGTCTCGAACGGCGCCCTGCGCATCGGCGGCAACGGCGTCTGGCCGGAGTGGTTCGCGGGCCTCATCGACGAAGTGCGGGTGTACGGTCGGGTGCTCACGGCCGCCGAGATTCAGGCCGATATGAATCTCGCGGTCAAGCCGCCGACCCCATGAGCGTGACCACATCGCCGCCTCGCATGACGCTCTCGCGCCTGACCCGAGCGCGCTCGTTCGCGCTGTCCGCCGACGCCGTGGCGCTGCTCGCGCTCGCGGGCTGGTGCCTGGCGCTCGTGGTGCTCACCTGGGGCACGTGGGGCGACCTGGGGCGTGACACCGGCTACGACCTGGTGGCCGGCTCGCGGGTCGCCGACGGCGAGCTGCCGTACCGCGACTTCGTCTACTTCTACGGGCCGGCGGCGCCGCTGCTGCTCGGCGGCGTGTACTCGATCGCCGGCGCCGGCATGGGCCCGACGCTCGCGGTCGGCTTCGCCATCGTGGCCGTGATCCTGGCCGAGACGTACCTGCTCGGGCGGCGGCTGGCCGGCCCGCTGGGCGGCGGCCTGGCGGCGGCGCTCGCCGCCGTGGCGGCGTTCGGCACCGGCAACAACTCCTTCGTGCTGCCGCACTCCACGTCGGCCCCGCTCGCGGTCGCGCTCGCGCTCGGCGTCCTGCTGGCCCTGCTGGCGCACGCCTCCGACGGGCGGCGGCGCTGGCTGGTCGTCGGCGGCACCGCGGCCGGCCTCGTGGTCCTCTCGCGGCCCGAGACGTCGCTTGTCGGTGGGCGCGACGGTGGCCGCCTGGTCGCTGCTGCGGGTGCTGCTCGCGCCCGCGGGCCGCCGCGACGCGGTGAAGGACGCGATCGCGCTGCTCGTCCCCGCGGCCCTGCTGCCGCTGCTCGGCTACGCGGCCTTCGCCGCGAGCGCCGGCGTCTCGGACCTGCTGTGGCAGAACCTCTACCCCCGCGACATGCTCGAGGCGGGCGGCAACACGGTCCTGCGCGGCCAGGCGCCGCTGACCGCCGAGAGCTTCGCCGTGCTCGGCGGGCGCGCCGTCCTGTGGGCGAGCGCCGTGATCGGCCTCGCGGCCCTCGGCGCCGTCGCGGCGCGCGTGCGCGCCGTGCGGCTCCTGGTGTGGGCCGGCGCCGCGTTCACGCTCCTGGTGGTCGTGGCCGTCGCGCTCGCGCGCCCCGAGACCGTGCGCTACTACCTCCAGTTCGCGTTCGCCTGGATCCCGATCGGCGCGTGGCTGGCCGTCGGCGGCCTCGCGTGGCAGGCACGGCGGCGCGGGCTGGGCTGGACGGCCGACGAGATGGGCCCGCTGCTGGTCGCCTTCATGCTCGCGGTCGCCTCCTCGACGGCCTACGGCGCCTTCTACCCGCACCCGCGGCCGAACGGCCCGCAGGCGACGACCTACCTGATCCCGCTGATCGGCGTCTTCCTCGCCTGGCTGCACGTGCGCCTGCTCCCGCGGTCGGTCCCCGGGAGCGCCGGGCCCGTCACCGTGCTCGGCGCGGCGCTCGTCGCGGCGCTCGTGCTCGCCTGCGGCTCGCTCGTGGTGGGCGACGCGCGCGACGAGACCGTGACGGTGCAGGCGCAGCACGGGCAATTGACGGCGACCGCCTCGGAGGCGGGCGCGTTCCAGGGCGCGATCGACGAGATCGAGCGCCGCACGCAGGCCGGCGACCCGATCCTGGTCGCCCCGCAGCTCGCCTCGCTGTACGTGCTGACGGGCCGCACCGACCCGCTGGCCCAGATCTCGCTGCTGCCCGGCACGCTGGCCACGCCGGCCGACGAGGAGGCCGCGATCGCCCGCATGGACGACGTCCGGCTGGCGGTGATCGACGGCCGTCCGCTCAAGCAGTACGGTCACGGCACGTTCGGCGAGACGTTCAGCGAGCGGATGGGGGCATGGCTTCAGCGGGAGTTCACAGAGGTGGCGACGGTGCGCGGAGCGGGCGAGAAGCCGCGCGAGCTGGTGATCTGGGAGCGGCGGGGGACGTGAGCCGGCTCGTCTCGTTCCCGCCGGCGCTCGACTCCAACCCCTACCAGCGCCTCCTCTACGAGCACCTCGCCGCCGAGGGCTTCGAGGTCGTCGAGGGCGAGGGTGTCGAGGAGGGCTTCCTGCGGTTCCGCTGGATCGCGCGCCACCGCGCGGACGTCGACATCCTGCACTTCCACTGGCCGCAGGGCCTGTGGCACCATCACGGCGGCCCGGCCGCCCTGCGGCGCCCGCTCTCCTGGGTCAAGCTCGCGCTGCTCGCCGCCCGGCTGCCGTTCGCGCGCAGGCTCGGCTACCGCCTCGTCTGGACGATCCACCAGGTGAACCCGCACGAGGGCGGCGGCCGGCTGGATCGCACCGGCGCGCGCGTGCTGGCGCGCAACTGCGACCTGCTGCTGGCCCACGACGAGGCCACGGCGGCCGACGCCAGGGCCCGCCTCGGCCGCGCGGCGCGCAACGTCGAGATCGTCCCCCACGGCAACTACCGCGGGGTCTATCCGGCCGGGCGACCGCGCGAGGAGGCCCGAGCGGAGCTCGGCATCGCGCCGGACGCCTTCACGTTCCTGTGCTTCGGCGAGATCCGCGCCTACAAGGGCATCGACCGCCTGCTCGAGGCGTTCACGGCCGCCGAGCTGCCCGGCGCCAGGCTCGTGATCGCCGGCCGGCCGGTCGACCAGGCCTCCGACGCCGCCGTGCGCGAAGCCGCCGCCCGCGACCCGCGGATCGTGCCGCTGCTCGGCTTCGTGCCCGACGAGCGGGTCACGGAGCTGTTCGCGGCCGGCGACGCCGCGGTGCTCTCCCGCAAGCCGGGCACCTCCGGCTCGCTGCTCCTCGCCCTCTCGCTCGACACCCCGGTCGTCGCCCCGCGGGCGCCGGCCTACGACGACCTGCTCGACGGCGGCGCCGCCGGATGGCTGTTCGACGCCGCAGAGCCCGGGGCGCTGGCCGCGGCGCTCGCCGCCGCGGCGTCCGACCCCGAGGCGGCTCGCGCGAAGGCCGCCGCCGCGGGGAAGGTCGCCGACCGGCTGGCCTGGCCCGGCATCGCGGCGCAGGTCGCCGAGCTGCTGCGAGCTCAGCCGCGCAGGCCGCGGCGCCGGAGCTCGTCGAGCTCGGCCACCACCTCGGGCGCGCGCCAGGCGACGCACGGCCCGTAGATCGCGATCCCCACGAGGATCAGCGCGAGCAGGCGCGGCGCGTCGCCGAGCCCGGCGTCGAGCAGCGCCGCCTTGGCCAGCAGGACCGCGCCGAGCATGAGGACGGCGGCCTGGACGACGCCGGAGAGCGAGCGGCCGAACTCGCGCAGCGAGCTGTCGATCGAGCGCGCGGTCAGCCAGGTGTAGTAGGGCTCGATGATCGTCGAGGAGATGGCGTAGGCGGTCGCGACGCCGACGACGCCCCACGGCAGGCCGGCGACGAACGCGACCGCGCTCGCCACGAGCACGACGAGCGAGTAGCGCAGCAGCGTGCTCGTGCGATCGACGGCGCGCAGGATCGTGCCGTTGAGGCCCTGGAGCGACTGCAGCAGGCCCACCCACGCGAGGATCTGGAGCACGGGCACGGCGCTGTCCCACTTCGGGCCCAGCACGACCGCCACGAACTCCGGCGCCACCGCGATCAGCCCGAGCATGCCCGGGATCGTGATCGCGCCCACGAGCCGGTTGAGGCGCAGCCACGCCGTGCGCAGCTTCTCGCGCTGGTCCTGCAGGCGCGACATCGCCGGGAACATGACCTCCTGCAGCGGCAGCGAGATCTGGCTCATCGGCGTGATCATCACGTTGTAGGAGACGGCGTAGGCGCCGAGCGCGGCCGGCCCGAGGAAGCGCCCGATCAGCAGGTTGTCGAGGTTGCGGTTGGCGTAGAAGAGGAGCCGCGAGCCGAGCACGTTCGCGCTGTAGCCGCCGAGGTCGCGCAGGCTGGCGAGCGAGTAGATGAAGCGCGGCCGCCAGCGGGAGGCGACCCACACCAGCGCGGCGGCGACCGTCGTGACGGTCAGCTGCTGGAGGATGATCGCCCAGGCGCCGAAGCCGTTGAGCGCGGTGACGACGCCGACCGCGCCGCCGCAGACCGTGGCGCCCATGTCCCGCAGCTCGAGCGAGCGGAAGTTCATCTCGCGCATGAGCAGCGAGGCCTGGGTGGCGGCGAGCGAGCCGATGAAGAAGCCGAGCGAGAGCACCGCGAACAGGCCCTGGACCTCCGGCTCGCCGTAGAACGCGGCGATCGGCCACGAGAGGCCGATGCCGGCCACCGTCAGCAGCGCGCCGGCGCCCACGCTCGTCCAGAACACCGTCGACTTGTCGGCCTCGGTGATGGTCTGGCGCTGGATCAGCGCCTGCCCGAAGGCGAGGTCGGAGAAGACCAGCACGAGGCTGGAGAAGACCAGGACCATCGCGGCGAGGCCGTAGTCGTGCGGCGAGAGCAGGTGCGCGAGGATCGCCGCCACGAGCAGCCGCGAGAGCTGGCCGAACACCGTCGAAGCGGCCTTCCAGGCCACGCCGCGCACGACGCTGCCGCGCAGCGCCGAGGCAGGGACCTCAGGGACCTCGATGGGCTTCGGCAGCGTCGCCGCCACGCTCTCCGTGCTCATGCGCCAAGCATGGCGGCGATCGGGCCCGGCACCCCTGGCCATCCGGCCAGGGAACGCGCCCTGCCACCGATCAGCGATTCCTCATAGGATCGTCCGAGATGACCGCGACACGGACACGAAGCCCCTCCCACCTCGCCCGGCGGCTGCGCCGGGCGCTCCGCCGCCACGGTCTGGTCGGGAGCGGCCGCGAGGCGATCCGCATGGTCACCCAGCGCTCGCGGCGCCGCGAGGCGCTGAGCCGCGAGCTCGCCTTCGACCGCGAGCACGGCGTCGACACCGCCGGGATCGTGCGCCTCGACGAGCTCGAGTTCCAGAGCGAGAGCAAGGTCCACGGGACCCGCTACGAGGCGATCACGCCCGAGGCGTTCCACGGCGTCCTCGCGCGCGTGGAGCTGGGCGACGGGGAGCTGACCTTCGTCGACCTCGGCTCGGGCAAGGGCAGGGCCGTCCTGCTGGCGTCGCTCTATCCGTTCCGGCGGATCGTCGGCGTGGAGTTCAGCCCCGAGCTGGACCAGGTGGCCCGCCGCAACGTCGAGCGCTTCAGCCACGACGGGCAGCTCTGCGAGGACATCGAGCTGCAGTGCGAGGACGCGGCGGCCTACGAGCTCCCGGCCGACCCGGTGCTCGTCTACATCTACAACTCGTTCGACTGGCCGCTGATGCAGCGGGTGCTCGCGAATCTCGCCGCCAGCGGCCGCGCGCACGACCGGCGGCTCCTGCTCGCGATCGTCAACCGGGGGTTCCCGCAGGGCGATCTCGAGGCCGCCGGCTTCCGGTCCGTCAACGGCAGCGGCGACCTCTTCGAGTTCGCCGGCGTCCAAACCCCTGCCGGGCGGGCAGGTCGCACCTAGCCGGTCGTCTAGGAAACGGGCCTCCGTCGCTGACGGGGACCTGGACCCGCCCTAGCATCGACGGGGATGGATCTTCGGCGACACATTCAAGTTCTCTGGCGCTTCAAGGCGATCGTCCTCGGCGGGGTCGCCCTCGGCGTCGTCATGGCCATCCTCGCCTCGTTCTCGGTCTCGTTCTCCGGCGGGCCCAAGCTCGAGTGGCGCTCCGATCAGACCTACGGGAGCGTCTCCACGCTGTTCGTGACGCAGACCGGCTTCCCGTGGGGCCGCGTCACGCTGCCGGAGCCCGCGCTGCTGGGCGCCGACCCGACGATCGAGCAGCCGGACCCCGCGACGATGGACGAGAAGACCCGGCGCGAGTACGCCGCCCCCGAGCGCTTCTCCGACCTCGCGGTCGTCTACTCGTACCTCGCCCGCAGCGACCAGGTGCGCGCGCTCATCCGTCCCCAGACCGCGCCCGACCAGATCCTCATCACCCCGATCCAGAACCCGTCGACCGGCGCCGGCCTGCCGCTGCTGCTGATCGAGACGAGCGCCAAGAGCCAGGAGATGGCGGTCAAGGTCAACGAGGCCTCGATCGAGGCGCTGCGCCAGTACCTGCGCGAGCAGCAGAACGAGGCCGACATCCCCGACGGCGCGCGCGTGAGGATCCAGGTGCTCAACCCGCCGATGCCGGCGGGCGTCACCGAGGGCCGCACGTACATGGGCTCGGTGATCGCGCTGATCCTGGCCATCGCCGGCGCGATCGCGCTCGCCTACCTGCTCGAGAACCTGCGGAGCTCGCGCGAGCAGGCGTCCAACGGCTGGAACCCCCCGTGGCCCGTCGCCACCAACGGCAACGGCCACGGCGCCGTCCTCGATCCGGAGGACGAGCTGTGGCCCGATCCGCCGGAACCGTACGCCCGACCGACGGCTGAATGAGCACGCTCCCGGCCTCCGCTGGACGGCCGGCCGCCGCCGGACCCAGCCGTGGCGTCGGCGCGGCGATCCTGCTCGGCAGCGCGGCGCTGATCGGCGCCGCGTACGCCGACCTGGCGCCCGTCGTCGCCCTCGGCGCCGTCACGGTGCTGCTGTGGGCGATCCTCACCCAGCGGTTCTTCCTCCGCTGGCGCTCGCTGCTGGTGGCGCTCATCGGAGTGATCCTCTTCATCCCGATCGGGCGCTACGCGCTCCCCGGCGCGCTGCCGTTCGAGATGGAGCCCTACCGCGTGATGGTCGGGCTCCTGGTGATCATCTGGGTCGCCTGCCTCCTCGTCCAGCGGGAGGTGGTCTACCGCCCGTCGGGCCTCGCGCTCCCGCTCGGCATGGTCGCCTTCGCGCTCCTGCTCTCGGTCGGCACGAACGCCGAGCGGGTGCACGGGCTCGGCGTCGAGACGGAGGTCATCAAGGGCCTCACGTTCTTCGGCAGCTTCATCGTCGTGCTGCTGTTCGTCTCGAGCTCGATCGGGTCGCGCGCCGACCTCGACGCCGTGCTCAAGGCGCTCGTGGGCGGGGGCGCCATCGTGGCGCTGCTCGCCGTGATCGAGAGCCGGACGGGCCTGACGCCGTTCGACAGCATCGACCGTCTGATCCCGATCCTCGACTACGCGGGCGACATCACCACCCTGGAGGCGCGCGGCGGCGAATTCCGGGCGCTCGGCTCGGCCCAGCACCCGATCGCGCTCGGCGCCAGCCTCGCGCTCCTGCTCCCGCTCGGCGTCTACCTCGGGCGCCGCTACCGCGGCTGGATCTGGTGGGCCGCGTCGGGCGCCCTCGCGCTCGGCGTCCTCACCACGGTGGCGCGCACCGCGACGCTGATGCTCGTGGTCGAGCTGATCGTGCTGCTGATCCTCAAGCCGAGGGTGATGTTCCGGTTGTGGCCGTACGCGCTGCCGTTCCTCGTCGTGGTCCACACGGCCGTGCCCGGCACGCTCGGATCGCTGAAGTCCTCGTTCTTCCCGACGGGCGGCCTGATCGCCGAGCAGCAGGCCGGCGCCGGCACGTACGGCAGCAACCGGCTCGCCGACCTCGGACCGGGCATCAAGGAGTGGAAGAAGACGCCCCACTTCGGGCAGGGCTTCGGCACGCGGATCACCCAGCGGAGCGATCCGAAGTGGAACTCGCCGATCCTCGACAACCAGTGGCTCGGCTGGCTGCTGGAGACCGGCTGGGTGGGAATGGCCGGCCTGCTGTGGCTGTTCTTCCGCTCGGTGCGCCGCCTCGGCAGGGCGTCAAAGAAGGACGACAGCGACTACGGATGGCTGCTGGCCAGCCTCGCGGCGTCGATCACCGCGATGGGCATCGGCATGACGACGTTCGACGCGTTCGGCTTCATCCAGGTCGCGATCCTGCTCTTCATCGTGCTCGGCATCGGCGCCGCGGCGGTGCGGCTCGCGAGTGTGCCGCCGCGCTCTCACGCGGCGGCACACTGAGCACGGCTGGGAGCGCTAGGCCGCGGCCCGCGCCTGGACCTCGGACCCCGTGAGCGCCCGCGAGTAGACGCGCACGTCGTCGATCGCGCCCTGGAAGTACTCGCCCCAGAGCGCGTTGCCGCCGATGTACAGCGCCTGGCTCGACGCCGCCGCCGTGCCCGACAGGGCACGCGACGCCACCTGCGTCCCGTTCACGAACAGCCGCAGGGTCGAGCCGTCGTAGGTGCTGGCCAGATGCGTCCAGGCGCCGGGTGTCAGCGCGCCCGTGCCCGTGAGCATCGTGTGGCTGCCGTTGTAGAAGTGCGTCGTCGGCACTCCCGTGTCGCTCGCGGCGTAGAGGGCGTAGACCAGGTCGGTGGCCTGCTCCTTGATCGCCACGGTCCGCCACGAGCTCCCGAGCGCGCTCGGCCGCACCCACGCCTCGAGCGTCATCCGGTTGCTCAGGTCCAGCGACGCCGAGTCCGGCACGGTCACCCGGTCATCGACGCCGTCGAAGTTGAGCGCCTTGCCGCCGGAGCGGCCGGCCACCCGCGCGGCGCCGGCGATCGTGCCGTTGTTGCCGTTGCCCGACGCGTCCTGGGCCGTCGCGCCGCTCGACTCGTCGAAGCCCCAAGAGCCGACGAGCCCGTCGGTTGCGGACGTCGCGGCCCGGGCCAGGACCTCGGCCGCGGACAGGGCGCGGGAGTAGACGCGCACGTCGTCGATCACGCCCTGGAAGTACTCGCCCCAGAGCGCGTTGCCGCCGATGTACAGCGCCTGGCTCGACGCCGCGGCGCTGCCCGACATGGCGCGCGACGCCACCTGCGTCCCGTTCACGTAGAGCCGCAGCGTCGACCCGTCGTAGGTGCTGGCCAGGTGCGTCCACGCATCGAGCGGGAGCCCGCCGGTGCCGGCCAGCATCGTGTGGCCGCCGTTGTAGAAGTGCGTGGTCGGCACGCCCGCGTCGTTGCCTGCGTAAAGGCCGTAGACCAGGTCGGTCGACTGCTCCTTGATCGCCACGGTCCGCCATGCGGTCCCGAGCGCGGTCGGGCGGACCCAGGCCTCGAGCGTCATGCGGTTGGTGAGGTCGAGCGACGCCGAGTCGGCCACCGTCACTCGGTCGTTGACGCCGTCGAAGCTCAGCGCCCGTCCGCCGGAGCGGCCGGCCACGCGCGTGGCGCCGGAGATCGTGCCGTTGTTGCCGCTGCCCGATGCGTCCTGCACCGCGTTGCCGCTCGCCTCGTCGAAGTTCCACGAGCCGACCAGGCCGCCCGGCGGAGGCGTGGGCGTCGGGCGTCGGAGTCGGAGTCGGAGTCGGAGTCGGGGTCGGGGTCGGGGTCGGGGTCGGAGTCGGGGTCGGCGTCGGCGTCGGCGTGGGCGCTGGGCCGCCGGTGGGGTTGGCCTCGTCGGCGCCGGCGTCGGGCCGGTTGCCGGTCCGGCTCTCGCCGTCCAGATCGGTGCTCACGCCGCCGCTGGGGTTGCCGAAGTCGATCGCCGCCGCCCCGGGCTTCAGGTGCAGGTCGTTGGGCGTCTGCTTGAAGCCGGTAGGCGCCACGGTCCCCTGATTGCATGCGCTGCCCGACGCGACCACGTTGTACCGCCACGTGGCCTTGGAGCAGTTGGCCGACGAGTTGTTGCTGATGACGTTGGAGTCGATGATGTCGTTGCGCACCCCGTCGCCATTGGGGTTCAGCCACCCGAAGCCGAGGGTGGCGCTGTTGTGGCGGATCGTCACGCCGTCGCCGTCACCGAGCCCGATCGAGTAGTAGCCGCCGCCGGACGGGTCGCAGCAGTCGATGAAGTTGTTCTCGATCAGCAGGTTGCGCGTGTACTGCGCGGACGGATCGGTCCCGAAGATGATCGCGAAGTGCGCGCACTGCCAGATCCGGCTGTTGCGGATCGTCACGCCGTTGACGTTGCCGATCCCGATGCAGTCGATGTGCGCCCCCGACGTGAACTTGCGGAAGTCGTGGATGTCCATCGAATCGAAGAGGATGTCCGTCGCCGGATCAGAGGACTGGTAGGGCTCGGTGATCCAGTTCATGCCCTCCTGGGCCGCGCTGTCGGGACCATCGACCTCGCCATCGAGATACTGGATGTGGTCCGAGCCGCGGATGAAGAACTGACGCATCTTGATCCGCCGGTAGATGATGTTCTGCGCCTCCTGGCGGTTGTAGGTCGCCGCGTTGACCGTGAAGTCGCGGAACTCCACGTACGACGCACGCGTGATGTCGATCGACCCCACCGTCACCGAAGCGCCAGCCGCCGGCCGGAACACGACATGCGGCCCCGACGCCTTGGGCGTGACGTTGAAGTTCTGCCCGCCGTACGACCCGGCGCGGATCTCCACCGTGTCACCCGACGCCGCCACCGAGTACGCCCGCGCGAACGACCCGCACGGCGCCGACGAGGAGCACGCCGCCGAATCCGAGCCACCCGGCGCCACATAGAACGTCGCGGCCTGCGCGGACGCCGCGGCGGCGAAGAGGGAAACGACGGAAACCATCAGCACTGCGACAGCACGGAGCGTCGCCCCGATGCGTGAGGGCATCGATCCTCCTAAGGGATCTCGTTTTGCGTGACCGCAGGGGCCATCGGCGCCCTCCCGCCGATGGGCACTGTTCAGCCGCTCCAAGCTCGCCTTGCTGCCCGCTCCGTCGAAGCAGCTCGAGCCCGAAGTGATCCCTCGTGACAGCGATTGGTCCGCCCGCCGTCGTGGACCTCCCAGTCCTCGGCGGGCCGCTGGCCCCTGACTAACTACTTACTGGCGATACAGCGAATACCTTGACAGGGCGCTCCTCAAACCTGTTCGACCGATCAACATTTGTTGATCGCCTGAAAATTCCCGCCCGGTCAGGATGCGGGCGCGCCGCGGCGAAGCGTGTGCGTCAGCCGCTGGCGGTCGCGGATCGCCCGCCGGACCTCGCGCTCGGGGAAGCGCGGACGCCGGCGCGCGGCCGCCTCGAGGTACCCGAAGGCCATGGCCAGCGCCGCGGGATCCTCCTTGGCGCGATAGAGGGAGCGCATGGCGATGTAGGACGGGCGGTAGCCCATGTACCACGTGGCCCGGCCCTGGTCGGCGTGCGCCCGCCAGCGGCCCGGCTCGCGGTCGTGCTCGGGGCGGTGATGGTGGAAGACGATGTCGACGAAGGCCTGCGTCGTCGATCCGCGGAGCCGCACGCGGTACTCGTCGAGGCCGTCCCAGCCGAGGCGCGGCTCGAGGGTCATGACGGCGTCCAGGCAGTCCCAGCGGTAGGCGCGCGAGGCGCCCCACACGCAGCCCTGGACGATCCGGCGGTGGACCCACTCGCCGTCTTCGAGCTCATGGCACGAGCCACTCGCGATGGCGAGCTGCGGGTCCTCCTCGAAGCGGCCGATGAGCCGCTCGAAGTAGTCCGGCTCGAACGAGAGATCGGCGTCGACCTTGACCACCACGTCGACGGGCCCGGGCAGGCGCTCGACGCCCAGGCGGAAGGCGAGCAGGTCGCGCCCCTCGCGACGCCCCGCCTCGAGCGGTCCGCCGCGGTCGGGACGCGCGTCCTGGACCACGATCCACGGCTCGCGCGCCGCGAGGTCGGCCGCCAGCTTGCGCGTGCCGTCCTCGGAGCCGTCGTCGACGATCACCCAGGCGGCGGGCAGATGCCGCTGAGCGCGCACGGCGGCGGCGAGCCGCGGCAGGTTCTCGCTCTCGTTGCGAGCGGGCGTGACGATCGCGTAGCGCAGCATTCAGGCGACCTGCGCCGCGGTGCTGCGAGCGGACTCGAACGCGCGCGGCAGGTAGCTCGAGAGCCAGGTCTCGAGCATCACCATGCCGAGCAGGAACTGCGCCCGGTCGCCGGCGCCGCCGCGGAACTCCGCGACCGTGCTCTCGACCGCGGAACGGGAGACGACCTCGCCGTAGCGCGCGTCGGGGTTCAGGAGCACACGTCGCAGGACGGCGTGGTCGTCGGCTGCCAGCCACGGTCCCGCGGCGTCGCGGAAGAAGCCCTGCTTGGGCTTGTCGAGCACGAAGTCGGGGATCATCCCGCGGGCGGCGCGGCGCAGGACGTGCTTGGTCTCGCGGCCGCGGACCTTCATGCCGTCCGGCATCCGCGCGCAGGTCTCGACGAGGCGATGGTCCAGGAACGGGACCCGGACCTCGAGCGAGTGCGCCATCGACGCGCGGTCGAAGTAGTGGAGCATGTCGTCCACCAGGCCGAGCTGGGCGTCCAGGTGCAGCAGCGCCGCGAGCGGCGTGGCGGAGGCCGCCGGGCCGAGGTGCCTCGCCGCGGCGCGGCGCGCCGCGTCGGCGTGCTCGGCGAGCGCGCCGTCGAACACCCTTCCCTGGAGGTCGGGCCGCAGCAGGCCGCTGGAGGCGAGCAGCCGCGACACCGGGTCGCCGGCGCCGAGCGCCGCCGCCAGGCGGCGGACCTCGCCGGGCCCGCGGCGGCCGGCGGCCAGGAGCGGGGCGCGCAGCGCGGCCGGCATCCGGTCCCACGAGCCGGCCAGCGACGCGACGCGGTGCTTGCGGTAGCCGCCCAGCAGCTCGTCGGCGCCCTGGCCCGACAGGGCCACGGTCACGTGCGACGCGGTCAGCTCGCTGAGGCCGAGGAAGCCGAGGGCGGACAGGCTGCGCACGGGCTCGTCCATGTGCCACGCGAGGCGCTCGAGCTGGTCGGCGGGCGCGTCCTCGGGCATCTCGAGCTCGTGATGCTCGGCGCCGAGCGCCTCGGCCACCCGGCGAGCGTCGTCGAGCTCGCTGACGGCGCCCTCGCCGCGGAAGCCGACGGCGAACGTCTTGACCGGCCCGGTCGAGTGCTTGGCCATGAGCGCCACGATCACGCTCGAGTCCAGGCCGCCGCTCAGCATCGCGCCGAGCGGGACGTCGGCCATCAGCCGCATCCGCACGGCCTCCTCGAGCTCGGCCAGGAGCCGCTCGGTCCACTCGTCGACCGTGAGGCTGTTGTCGGGCTCCGGGGCCGGGTGCTGCCAGTAGCGCTCGAGCCTCACGCGGCCGCGCTCGACCACGAGGCGCTCGCCCGGCATCAGCTTGCGGACGTCGCGCAGCGGCGTCATCGGGCCGGGCACGTAGCCGAGCACGAGGTAGGCGGCGATCGCCTCGAGGTCGAGCTCGTCGGAGACCAGCCCGCTGGCGATCACCGACTTCAGCTCGGAACCGAAGACGACCATGCCGGCGGTCTCGGCGAAGTACAGCGGCTTGACCCCGAGACGGTCGCGGACGAGGACGCCGCGCCGGTCGACGGTGTCCCAGGCGGCCACGGCGAACTTGCCGTGCAGCCGGTCGGAGAGCGCGGCGCCGTCGCGCTCGTAGAGGTGCGGCAGCACCTCGGTGTCGCAGCGCGAGCGGAAGCTGTGCCCGTCGGCGCGCAGCTCGGCGCGCAGGGCGTCGTGGTTGTAGATCTCGCCGTTCTGGGCGGCCCAGACGCGGCCGCGCTCGTCGGAGAACGGCTGGTGGCCGCCCTCGACGTCGACGATGCTCAGGCGGCGGGCGCCGAGCGCCAGGCCGTCCTCGAGCACGAGGCCGTGGTCGTCGGGTCCGCGGTGCTCGATGACGCTCGTCATCCGCGCGAGGACCTCGCGGCTGAGCGGGGAGCCCGGCCGGCCGTCGAGCGAGAACGCTCCGGCGATGCCGCACATGGCTAGATCCCCTCCCGGCCGGTGACGACCGCCCGCAGGGCGCGAACGTGGCCGCGCGCCACCGGCAGGCGCCAGAGGTTGGCGACGGCGTGCGTGGCGGCGCCGAGCGCGACCGCGGCGGCGTCGAGCGCCGCTCGCACCGGGCGCAGGTGCTTGCGGGCGTAGCGGACGCGGCTGCGGGCGTGGACGGCCAGCAGCGCGCTGCGCGGCGCCGAGCTGCCCTCCTCGTGCCAGGCGACGGCCGCCGGCTCGAAGCGCGTCGTCCAGCCCGCGTCGGCCAGCCGCTTGCAGATGTCGGTGTCCTCGCAGTAGAGGAAGAAGCCCTCGTCGAAGCCGCCGATGGCGTCGAGCGCCTCGCGCTTGACCAGCATGCAGGCGCCGGAGATCCAGTCGGGCGCGCCCTGGGTCGCGTAGGCGTCCGGATCGCGCACCAGCTCGTCCGTCCAGGACGCGCGCGGCAGCAGCCGCTGGAGGAAGAGGGCCTGGGCCGCCGTCGAGAGCGGGCGGGGGAAGCGGCGCTGGGTCAGCAGGAGACCGCCGTCCTCGTCGAGGATCCGCGGCCCGGCCAGGCCGGCGGCCGGATCGGCGGCGAGCGCCTCGCGCAGTACGCGCAGGCTCGCCTCGTCGATGCGGGCGTCGGGGTTCAGGAAGAGCACGTAGGGCGCGGAGCCGCGCGCGGCGCCGAGGTTGCAGCCGTACGAGAAGCCGCCGTTGCGCGGCGCGCGCACGATCTCGGCCGCGAGGTCGGCCACGACGTCGAGCGGGTCGTCAGGCGACGCGTTGTCGACGACGACGGGATTTACGGCCGCCATGGCGGCCAGGGGCTCCACGCAGCCCCGGAGGGTGGCGCGGCTGTTGTAGCTGACGACGACGGCGTCGATCTCGGTCTCTGCACTCATTCCGCCACCGAAGGTACGCGCTGGGCCATCCGTCGCACCTAGCCGGTCGCACAGGTTCCCCTGGCCGCGCGGCACCTAGCATCGCCGTATGCACGTCGCACCCTCGCACGAGGACACCACCAGCACGCACGCCGCGCGCGACGGCGTCACCGTCGCCCGCACCGTCGACGAGGTCGAGGCGCTCCGCCCGGTCTGGGAGCGGATGCCGGTCGACAACATGGACGCCGACATCGACCATTTCCTGACGGTCGTGCGGCACCGGCGCGAGGTCCTGCGACCGCACGTGATCCACGTGGAGCGTCCCGGCCGGCCCGACATGCTCGTCGTCGCCCGGCTCGAGGACGTGCCGCTGGAGTCCACCGTCGGCTACCGCGTCGTCGCCCGGCCGCGCGTGCGCGCTCTGATGGTGGCCTTCGGCGGCGTGGTCGGCGCCGAGACCGACGCCGACTGCGTGCGCGCGCTCGAGGAGCTGCAGCGGCCGCTGCGCGACGGCGACGCCGACGTGGTGATCCTGCCCAAGCTCGTCGCCGGCAGCCCGCTGGCGCGCGCCGCGCGCTCCGCCGCCGGCCGGCTGCGCGTCGACGCCGGCCAGGAGCCGGTCGGCCACTGGACGCTCGCGATCCCGTCGCATGCCGAGTTCCTCGCCGCGCGCGCCTCGAAGACGCGCAAGAACCTCAAGTACTACCGCAACCGCCTCAAGCGCGAGCACCCCGACGTGACGGTCCGGCGCTACGAGGACGCCTCCGAGGTCGAGGAGCTGTCCGCGCAGATGACCGCGGTGGCGGTCAAGACCTACCAGCACGGGCTCGGCGCCGGCTACGGCAGCGGTGAGCTCGATCGCCCGCTGCTCGAGCTCGGGCTCGAGAAGGGCTGGGTGAAGGTGTGGGTCATGTCGATCGGCGGCGGCCCCGTGGCCTTCTGGCACGGCGTCGGCTACCGCGGCCTGTTCCTGGCCGACTTCACCGGTTACGACCCGGCCTACGCCGAGGCGCGCGTCGGCAGCGTGCTGGCGACGCAGATGATCGAGGAGGTCGCCGACGACCCCGCGTACTCGACGCTCGACTGGGGCCACGGCGACGCCGAGTACAAGCGCACGTACGGCGACACGCGCACCGAGGAGTCCGACGTCCTCATCTACGCCCCGACGCTGCGGGCGGTCCGGATCGGCCTCACGCGGCGCGCGATCGCCAGGGCGGCCACGACCGCGAAGCGGCTCGTCGAGCGCTCCGAGCGCGGCAAGCAGCTCAAGAACGCCTGGCGACGGCGCCTCTCGTCCGGCTCGTAGGGCCGCTCAGGACGAGCGGCCCGTGTCCTCGCGGCCGGCCCAGGCCTCGAGGATCCAGCCGAAGGAGTACGGCCGGTCGGTGCGGTTGAGCTCGGTGAAGCGCGACTGCCCGGCGCGCGAGCGGTTGACGGCGAGTGCCGTCGCCGTGTTGGCGGCGATCCCGATCCGGTCCCACGGGCGCCGGCGGCGGATGCTCCGGTAGACCAGGCCCTCGGGGCGGTCGACCATGTCGGCGCCGAGCTCGTTGCGACCCGAGATCCAGTCCAGCCCGTGCGCGGCGGCGGCCGCGTAGCGCGGGTCCTGGGTCGCCTCGCTCAGCTCGAACATCCCCATCGGGGCCATGGCGTGCTGATGCACGCAGTAGATCTCGTAGCGCTCGGCCACGCTGCCGCGCTCGGCGTCGAACAGCCACGGCCAGCCGCCGTCGGCGAGCTGGAGGGCGATGAGCCTGTCCGCCGCGGCGCGTGCCGCCGGCAGGGCCCGCTCGTCGAGGTCGTGCCGGCCGGCGACGGCAAGCGCGAGCACGGCGTAGATCTGCGTGGCGAAGTTGGGGAAGCGCGCCCGGCGGCGACCGTCGCCGTAGTGGCGGAACAGCCCGCTCGGCGCGCGGTTGGGTCCGAGCAGCTGGTCGAGCGCGGACCGCAGCGCGGGCCGGGCGTCCTCGTGGCCGCCCGCGACCTGGTGCGCCAGTCCCGTGACGGTCCAGCCGACCTCCATGCCCTCGCGCGTGCCGAGCCCGCCGGCGGCGGTCAGCGAGCGCTCGAGCCGGGCGAGCAGGTCGGCGGCCTGGCCGCCGCTCGTCCGGGCGTCGAGCCAGAGGAGCAGGCCGAAGTCGCCGGGCGCCAGCTCGGGACTGCCCAGCTCGGCGCCGATCGCGGCGTTGATCCGCTCGACGTCGAACGGGATGTCGTAGCCGGCCGCGCGTGCCCGCTCGAGCCCCAGCAGCACCATCAGCGTGTAGCGCAGCGAGCGACCGTGCGGGGCGGGATCGCCTGCCCGCCGCTCCCAGCAGAACACGCCGTCCTGCAGCTGCATGCGGGGCAGCGCCTCGAGCGCCAACGCGATCAGCGATCGCGTGTCCGTCGCCGGGGCGGCCGCGGCTGGATCGGTCACGTGCTGCGGTGTCATGCGTGCATCCTCGCTGTCAGGTTAGAGCCGCCGTCGCCGCCGGCCGGCGGTGACAGGGGCCGCAGCGCGGCCCGGTAGGCGTCGGCGAGCGCACCGGCGGCGCGTGCCCACGTGAGGTCGTCGAGGCCGGCGAGGCTCGCCGCGCGCAGCTCGGCCAGGCGGGCCGGCGAGCGCACGAGCGAGGCGAGCTGGTCGCGGAGGATCTCGGGCTTGCCGGCGGGGTGGACGAGCGCGTCCTCGCCGGGGCGGCAGGCGGCCCCCGCGCGGTCCGAGACGGCGAGCACGCAGCCGCAGGCGCGCGCCTCGTAGGTCACCAGCGCGCTGCCCTCCTCGATCGAGGGCAGCAGCAGGACGTCGGCCTCCCGCATGGCGTCCGACGGATCGGCGACGTGGCCGCGCTCCTCGACGCTCGGGTGCTCGAGCGAGCCGGCCAGGAGCTCGCGGTAGGCGGGCTCGATGCGGCCGCAGATGACGAAGCGGCCACCGGCCTCGGGCGCGCCGCAGCCGAGCCAGGCCTCGAGCGCGTGGTGGAGGCCCTTGCGCGGCTCGCCGCTGCCCACGAAGACGGCGCGGAGCGGCCGCTGCGGAGGCGTGCCGGGCGGCGCCGCGAAGCGCGCGGGGTCGTAGCCGTAGCGATGCCGCAGCAGGCGATCGGGCGCGAAGCCCGCCTCGAGGAACGTGCGGGCGACGAACTCGGACGGGCAGAGCAGGTGCGAGGCGGCGGCGTACTCGCGCTCCTCGCGCGCGAGCCGGGCCGCGTCGAAGGCGTGCGTGGCTTCCGGGTCGACCTCGATGCCGAGCCGCCGATGCTCCTCGGCGACCACCTCGTACGCGAAGCGCGTGTGCGCGTTCGGCCGCTCGAGCAGCGCGGGGAGCCCGGCGGCGCGCGCCGCCTCCAGCGTGCGCAGCGCGCCGGCGGGCCAGCTGTGGACGACGTCGAAGGCGTCCGGGCGGCGGCGCAGCAGGGCGGCGACCCGGCGGTCGTGGAGGGCGACCGTGCGGTCGAACCCGAGCGCACGGAAGGGCAGCCGCACGCCGAGCGGACGCAGCGTCTCGATCACGCGGGCCTGCGGCGGGAGCGGGCGCTCGAGCGACGCGCAGGCGACGGTCAGCTCGACGCCCTGGGCCGCGAGCTCGGCCGCCTGGTGCCATCCGGTGGTGCCGATCCCGGGCGTCCCGAGCCGCGTCGAGAACGCGAAGAGAACCCGCAGCGGACGGGCAGTCGGGTCGGCCGGACTGCGAAAGGAGTGCATTGTGTGCTTGAGTACTGGCCCGCTTCGGGTACGGGGCAGATTGGCCTGGCGCATGGTACGCGCGGGCCGAGGCCGGGCGATTGGACGTTCGGCCAGTTGGGCGGGCGCGCAAGACGCGCGAGGACGGACAGGGACTTCTCAGGGTTTCGGCGATGACCGCCGATGGCCGGAGCAAGGCCGTTCACGCACATCGACCCGCTAAGGGGGGCTTCTTCACGTGTTCTCACGCAGATCGTCGCGCCTTGGGCTGCTCGCCTGCAGCCTGGTGCTCGCCGCCGCCATCGCGCCGGCGACGGCGGCCGCCGACCGGTATGTGAGCACCTCCGGATCAGGGGGATCCTGCACCGCCGCCGCGCCCTGCGGCTCGTTCGGCGCGGCCTACGCCGTCGCGGCGCCGGGCGAGGTCGTCCACGTCGCCGGCGGCAGCTACGGCGGGCAGTCGCTCACCGGCTCCAAGCCCTCCGGCCCGCGCGTGATCTTCCAGCCGGCTCCCGGCGCCTCCGTGACGGTGGGCGGACTCAGCGTGCGCGGGAACCACATCGAGTTCCGCGACATGCGGGTGACGAGCAGCACGTACAACTACGAGGGCTCCGACGACATCACCTATCTGCGCGTCGCGATGCGCACGTTCCTCGTGCGCAGCGGGTCGAACATCTCGTACATCAACTCGGAGGTCGGGCCGAACAGCAACGCCGACGAGATGAACTGGATCAGCGCCGCGTACGAGTCGCAGACGCCCGCGCGCAACGTCCTCTTCGACGGCACCGTCATCCACGACTTCATCAAGCACAACTCCGGCGCGCACATCGACTGCATCGGGATCGACGACGTCGACGGCCTCGTGATCCGCAACAGCGTGATCCGCAACTGCGAGCACTTCAGCCTGCTGTTCGGAACCGACGCCTCGACCAACCGCGGCGCTCGCAACGTCCTGCTGGAGAACAACTTCCTCGACTGCTGCGTGTCGGGCTACTACTCGATCGGCCTCGGCCAGGTCGACGGCCCGATGATGGTCCGCAACAACTCGACGAACAAGGCGTTCGGCTGGCTCGGCGGGCCGGTGAACGACCTCACGATCGACTCGAACATCCTGCCGAACAACAGCTCGGCGAACTGCGACGGGGCGACGTGGCGTTACAACATCGTCAACAGCGGCAGCGCCTGCGGCGGCAACGGCCGGGTCGCGCCGCCGGGCTTCCGCAACTCGGCCGCGGCCGACTTCCATCTCGTCCCGGGCTCGGCGGCGATCGACGCCGGCAATCCGTCGTCGGCGCCCGCGAGCGACATCGACGGCGAGTCGCGGGCGGGCAACCGGCCCGACGTGGGCGCCGACGAGGCCAACGCCGTCGCTTCCGGGCCGCCGCCCGCCGGCGGCGGGCCCGGCGGGCAGAGCGGCGGCAAGACCTTCAAGCGGGTGCTGACCGCGGGCGGCCTGCGCGCCACGGCGAGGATGCACCGCGTGAGCCTCGGCCGCATGCTCAATCGCGGCCTGCGCGTCTCGGTGCGGTGCTCGAAGGCGTGCACCGTCGGGGCGAAGGCGCGGCTGTCCAAGCGCAGCGCGCGCCGGGCCGGGCTGGGCCGCGGCCTGGACGCCGACGTCGCGCGCCGCGGCAAGGCGGGCGTCGTCGTGCTGCACCTGAGGCCGTCACAGCGCGAGGCCGCGAAGCTGCGCCGGCTCAGGCGGGTGACGCTGACCGTGCACCTGCGCGCCCGCGCGAACGGCCGTCAGGACCGGGCCGCCATGCGCGTGACGCTGCGTCGTTGAGCGACTGGATACGACAGACGGCCAGGTAGGGGAGCTCGGCTCCTGATCGACCGGTTCCGGCCGATCAGGAGGGAGGACCGGCGGGGGTCCTCCCATCCACCGAGACAGGAGATCAGCGCGTGACACGCCGTCGCCGCACGCCGGTCCAACGCTTCATCAGCCTCATCGCCGCGCTCTGCCTCGCGGGGGCCGTCGCGCCCGCCTCGGCCGCCGCCGTCGAGCGCTACGTGAGCCCGTCGGGCTCGGATTCGGCCGCGTGCACGTCGGCGGCGCCGTGCGCGTCGTTCGAGCGCGCCTACTCGGTGGCTTCGGCCGGTGACGTGGTGGAGATCCGCGCGGGCTCCTACGGCGGGCAGGACATCGACGCGGCGCCGAAGGCGTCCGGGCCGGCGGTCGTGTTCCGGCCCGCGGCCGGCGCTTCGGTGACGGTGGGGTCGATCGACATCACGCGCGGGTCCTACATGGAGTTCCGCGACTTCACGGTCAACGCCTCCACCTACAACCGCCAGCAGGCGCAGCACATCACCTACCGGCGGATCAAGATGCGCCAGTTCTTCATCCGCGGCTCAGACCACATCCAGTACCTCGACGGCGAGGTCGACGGACCCGACAGCGCCGCCCAGGAGGGCATGAACTGGATCACCGAGCCCTACCAGTCCTCCGACCCCGCCACCGACATCCTCTTCGACGGGATGGACATCCACGACTTCCGCAAGTTCACCAACGGCGCCCACATCGACTGCATCGGCATCGGCAACGTCAACGGCGTCACCATCCGCAACAGCCGCATCTGGCAATGCGCGCACTTCGCGATCATCTTCGGCACCGACCCCTCCGGCCAGTACACGCGCAACCTGCTGATCGAGAACAACTTCATCGACTGCTGCGACCCCTCCGGCGGCGGCTACTACTCGATCGGACTCGGCGACGGCGACGGCGTCACCATCCGCCACAACAGCGCCACCCTCGGCTTCGGCTGGCTGAACCCCAACGGCGACGGCGTCACCAACGACATCATCGACTCCAACATCATCAGCAACAACTCCTCCGCCAACTGCTCCAAGGCGACCTGGCGCTACAACGTCGTCGCCTCCGGCTCGGCGTGCAACCAGGGGACGTGGTCGCCCCGACCGGGTTCCGGCAGGAGCCCAACGACCTGCACCTCCTGGCCGGCAGCGCCGCGATCGACTTCGGCAACCCCAGCGGCGGCGTGAGCAGCGACCTGGACGGCGACGGCCGCACCGGGAACCGGCCCGACGCGGGCGCCGACGAGTACAACTCGACCGGCCCGGCCCCGGAGCCGACTCCGACGCCCACGCCGACCCCGACGCCCACTCCCACCCCGGTGCCGGGCCCGACCCCGCCGCCTCCGGCGGGCGGCCTGGTCGGCTCGTGGAGCTTCGACGAGGCGAGCGGCGCGACGGCGCAGGACGCGTCGGGCAACGGCAACAACGGCTCGATCGCCGGCGCCACGCGCGTCGCCGGCCGCTCCGGCGGCAAGGCGCTGAGCTTCGACGGCGTCGACGACCGCGTCACGATCGCCCAGTCGTCCTCGCTGAACGTCGGTTCCCGGATGACGCTCGAGGCCTGGGTCCGCCCGACGGCACTCGGCAGCCAGTGGCGGGCGGTCGCGGTCAAGGAGCAGTCCACCGACCTCGTCTACGGCCTGTTCGCGGGCAGCGACCTCGGCGTGCCGACCGCGCACGTCCACAACGGCAGCCACACGATGCTGGCCGGAACCAGCGCGCTCGCGCTCAACGCGTGGACGCACCTGGCCAGCACGTGGGACGGCACGACCATGCGGCTCTACGTGAACGGGACGCAGGTCTCCAGCCGCCCGCTGTCGGGCACCGCCGTGGGCTCCGACGAGCCGCTCTACATCGGCGGCGACGCGCTCTGGGGCGAGCACTTCCAGGGCCTGATCGACGAGGTGCGCGTCTACGGTCGCGCGCTGTCCGGCTCCGAGATCGGCAGCCATGCCGGCGCCCAGCAGGCCGACCCGCCCTCCGACGCCGGCGGCGCCCGGACGGCCGTGCCGCCGGCGGCCAAGCCCGCCAGGCCCGGCCGCCTGCGCGTGGTCAAGCGACGCGGCGCCCGCGTCACGCTCGCCTGGCGCGCGAACGGCGCCGTGCGCTATCGGGTGAAGGTCAAGGGAGGCCGCGCCCGCCACGTCACCCGCCCGCGCGCCGTCGTCAAGGTCCCGGCCGGCTGCCGGCGCTCGCTCGCCATCAGCGTGTCGGCGGTCGACGCGCACGGCGCGGCGTCGGCGGCGCGGATCGTGAAGGTCCGCTGCAAGCGGAAGCTGTAAGCATCGAGCAGGTTGTTCAGTCGGCGAACTGCGGCTGGGTAAGGGAGCGGGAGGCCGGCGGGGCCGGTTCCTTCATCGAATCCTGCCTAAGGGTCGTATTTCGACCCCTAGGCAGGATTGCTTGCCGCGCGGCGGACGAACAACGCGCTCACCAACCACAGCTGGCGCGGGACTCGACCAACGGCCAGGGTCGCCCGCGCCGCCGCGCGGCATCCTGAGGACGTGCGCAGTTTCCGCAGGGCCGCGAGCCGGCGCTCGCTCGACTTCTACCGCCTCTCCGCTCGCCTGCGCGCGCGGCTGTTCTCGAGCGCGTGCGGCGGCGCCTTCGAGGCCTTCGGCAGGCGCAGCGTGATCCAGCCGCCGGCGAGGATCGAGGGTGAGCGCTGGATCTCCGTCGGCTCCGACGTCTTCATCGGCGCGGGCAGCTACCTCTCGGTGCTCTACGGCCCGGACGGCAACGGCCGGCTCGAGATCGGCGACGGCACCAGCGTCACCGGCGACTGCGTGATCAGCGCCGCCGCGTCGGTGGTCCTGGGCTCCAAGGTGCTGCTCGCACGCAACGTCTACATCGCCGACCACCGGCACGCGTTCTCCGACACCGGCCGCGCGGTGCTCGACCAGGGCGTCGAGCAGATCGAGCCGGTCGAGATCGGCGACGGCGCATGGCTCGGCCAGAACGTGGTCGTGGGCCCGGGTGTGCGGATCGGCCGCGGCGCGGTGATCGGCGCCAACTCGGTGGTTCTCGGCCGACGTCCCGGACCACTGCGTCGCCGTCGGCGCCCCGGCGCGCGTGGTGCGCGAGATCTCCCCCGTCGCCGTCACCGCATGAAGCGCGTCCTCTTCATCGCCTACCACTTCCCGCCCGTCGGGGGCGCCGGCGTGCAGCGCTCGCTGAAGTTCGCCCGCTACCTGCCCGACTCCGGCTACCGGCCGATCGTCATCACCGGCCCCGGCGAGGCGTTCGGCGAGTGGGCGCCGCTCGACGCGACGCTCGCGGGCGAGCTCGACGGCGGCAGCATCGAGGTGCACCGCGTCCCGGGCCCCGTGCCCGAGGACACCTACGGCCGGATCGACCGGCTGGTCATGCGCGAGAGCGAGTTCTCGCGCTGGTGGCGCGCGGGCGTGCTGGCCGAAGGCCAGCGCCACCGCGACATCGACCTCGTGTGCGCCACGATGTCCCCATGGGAGTCCGGCATGGCCGGCGCGGAGCTCGCTCGCCGGCTCGGCGTCCCGTTCGTGGTCGACCTGCGCGACCCGTGGGCGCTCGACGAGATGCTCAGCTACACGACCCGGATCCACGCGCGCGCCGACCTGGATCGCATGCGCGGCACCCTGGCGCAGGCGGACGGGATCGTGATGAACTGCCCGCAGGCCGGCCGCGAGGTGCGCGAGCGCTTCCCGGAGCTGGCCGGCAAGGACGTCACCGTCGTCCCGAACGGCTTCGACGCCGAGGACTTCGCCGGGCCGGCCCCGCAGCGCTCGCCCAGCGGCCTGAGGATCGTGCACACCGGCTTCCTGCACACGGCGTTCGGCAGCCGCCGCCGCAACCTGGTGCGCCGCGCGGTCGGCGGGCTGCCCGACGGCGATCCGCTGACGCGCTCGCACATCGTGCTGATGGAGGCGCTGAGGCGCGTCGTCGAGGACCATCCCGAGCTGGCGAAGGGCCTCGAGCTGCATCTCGCCGGCCAGCTGTCCGACGCCGACCGCTCGGTCGACACGCTCGGGCTGGTGCGCGAGCACGGCTACCTCGACCACGCGGCGTGCGTCGAGCTGATGCGCTCCGCCGACCTGCTCTTCCTCCCCATGCACGACCTTCCGGCCGGCCAGCGCGCGCGGATCGTGCCGGGCAAGACGTACGAGTACCTGGGCTCGGGCCGGCCGATCCTCGCCGGCGTCCCCGACGGCGACGCCCGCGACCTGCTGTCCGTGCTCCCCTGGGCGCACGTCTGCCGCCCGCGCGACGCCGAGGCCATGGCCGCGGCGATCACCCTCGAGGCTCGCCGCAAGCGCCGTGGCGGACCGGCGCCCGACGGCGATCGCTCGCGCGTCGCCGCCTTCGAGCGGCGGGCGCTGACCCGGCGCTTCGCGGCGGTGTTCGACCGGCTGCTCGCCTCCGAGGAGCCGGCGGGTGAGTCCGTCGTGCCCGCCGCCGCCTGACGGGCGCCCGCGGCGGCTCCCCTGGCGGCCCGTGGCCGTCGTGCTGGCGCTCGCCGTCGCCGGCTGCGGCTCCGACGCCGCCCCGAGCGGCCCGGCGTCGCAGGCGCAGGCCACGAAGACGCCGGAGCCGCCGGCCGACCTCTATATGGCTCCGGGCGGCTCCGACAAGGCCGCCTGCACCAGCGAGGCGCCCTGCAAGTCGTTCAACCGCGCCTTCGAGGTCGCCGAGCCCGGCCAGGTGGTCGAGGTCGCGGCCGGCACCTACGGCCACCAGCTCCTCGAGGCCGCCCCGAAGGCCGGGGGCCCGCGCGTCGTCTTCCGGCCCGCCGCCGGCGCCGAGGTGACCGTCGGGTCGATCGGCGTCTCCACCGGCCCCGTCGAGTTCCGCGACCTGCGTGCCAAGGCGGGCACCTACAACGACCAGAACGCGCGCGACGTCATGTACCTGCGCGTGCGCGCCCAGAACCTGTTCGTCCGCGGCTCGTCGAAGGTCGCCTACGTCGAGTCCGACATCGGCCCGAACGGCGCCAAGGACGACATGAACTGGATCACCGCCGCGTACGGCACGCAGCAGGGCGCGAGCGACGTGCTCATCGAGCGCACCCGCATCCACGACATCATCCTGCACAAGGAGGGCGCGCACATCGACTGCCTGGCCGCCGACGATGTCGACGGGCTCGTGATCCGCGACAGCAGCTTCTCCAACTGCGAGCACTTCGCGCTGCTGTTCGGCACCGACACCGCCACCGGCCGCGGCGCCCGCAACGTCGTCGTCGAGGGCAACGAGCTCGATTGCTGCCGCTCCGGCTACTACTCGATCGGCCTCGGCCAGGTCGACGGCCCGATGATGATCCGCGACAACGTGGCGAACAAGAACTTCGGCTTCCTCGGCGGCCCGGTCAAGGACGTCGAGATCCACGGCAACACGCTGCCCGGGCACCAGGAGTCGATCTGCGACAAGGCCGACTGGCGCGACAACGAGCTGACCGACCCGGAGAGCCCGATCTGCGGGCCGGGCGAGAAGCACGCAGCGGGCTGAAGCCCGCTACGGCTACGAGTTCCCGAGCGGCCGCGCGACGCGGGCGGCCAGCGCCCGGCCGAGCAGCGCCGCGAAGCGCGCGTTGGTCACCGCGTAGCGGCGGAACATCCGCCGCGGCTCCTGGAGCATGCGGTAGAGCCACTCGAGGCCCAGCCGCTGCCACAGCAGGGGCGCCCGGCGGGTGACGCCGGCCACCACGTCGATCGCGCCGCCGACGCCCATCACGAGCGGCACGCCCAGCGAGGGGCCGTGCTCGGCGAGGAAGAGCTCCTTGTGCGGCGTCCCCATCGCCACGAACAGCACGTCGGTCTTGCGCGTCGCGGATCTGCTCGCAGACGCCGGCGGTCTCCTCGGGCTTGAAGTAGCCGTTGCGCGTGCCGGCCAGGATCAGGCCGGGGTGGCGCTCGGCGAGCACCTCGGAGGCGCGTTCGAGCACCTCGTCCTTCGCGCCGAGGATGAAGACGCGCCAGCCGCGCTCGGCGGCGCGCGCCATCAGCGCGTCCATCAGGTCGATCCCGGCCACGCGCTCGGGCAGGCGGGTGCCGAGCAGCCGGGCGGCCAGCACCACGCCCGCGCCGTCGGCGTTGACGATCGCCGAGTTCTCGACGGCGCTGCGGAGCAGCTCGTCGTCACGGCAGGCCACGAGCTTGGCGACGTTGAGCGCCATGTGCTGCGCGTACGTGCGCTCGGCGACGATCTCCTCGCAGCGGGCGACCGTGGCCTCCATGTCGAGGGGATCGACGGGACAGCCGAGCACCCTGACGCGCGCGGGCGCCGCGGCGCTCATCCGCGCGCGACGGCCGGCATCAGCACGTAGTTGGCCTCGAGCGCGTCGGCGACGCGATCGGCCGCGTGGCCGTCCCACAGCGGGATGGCGGACGGGGTCGGCGGGTGCGGTGCCGGGCGGACCTCGGCGATCTCCGCCGGATCCTCGCCCAGGAGCACGTTGGTGCCGTGCGTGAGGGTGACGGGCCGCTCGGTGTTGGGCCGGAAGGTGAAGCACGACACGCCGAGCGCCGAGGCCTCCTCCTGCACGCCGCCGGAGTCGGTGACGATCGCGCCCGCGCCGGCCTGCAGCGACAGGAAGTCCAGGTAGCCGACAGGCTCGATGCAGGCCACGCCCGCGTCCTCGAGGCGGGCCAGGCCGCCGTTCTCGGCGAGCCGCGCGCGTGTGCGCGGGTGGATCGGGAACACCGCCGGAGCGTGGCCGGCGAGCTCCACGAGGCCGTCCACGATGCCGTTCAGGCGCACCGGCTCGTCCACGTTGGAGGGCCGGTGGAGCGTCACGAGCACGTACTCCCGCTCCTCCATGCCGACGGTCTCCCAGACGCGCAGCTCGCGCGCCTGCTTCTCGCAGCGGCGCAGCGAGTCGATCATCGTGTTGCCCACGTTGTAGACGCGGCCCGGGCAGATGCCCTCGGCCTGCAGGTTCTCGACCGCCTCGGGGCTGTGGGCCAGCAGCACGTCCGACAGGCGGTCGGTGAGGACGCGGTTGACCTCCTCCGGCATGCTCCAGTCGAACGAGCGCAGCCCGGCCTCGAGGTGGGCGATGGCGATGCCCATCTTCGACGCCGCGAGCGCGCACGCGAGCGTGGAGTTCACGTCGCCGGCGACGAGCACGACGTCGGGCTCGGTGTCGATCAGGACCTTCTCGAAGGCCGACAGCACCTTGGCCGTCTGCACGCCGTGGGTACCGGAGCCGACGCCGAGGAAGACGTCGACCTCGGGGAACTCCAGGTCGGCCAGGACCTCGTCCGACATGCGGCTGTCGTAGTGCTGCCCGGTGTGGACGATGACCTGGCGGAACGTCTGCCGGCGCTCCAGCGCGGCGACGACGGGCGCCATCTTGACGAAGTTCGGGCGCGCGCCGATGACGTGGACGATGGTCGGCCGACCGTCGGCGATGCGGCGGTCGGGCGTCTCGGAGACGAGAACGAGGTTCGGTGGTTGCGTGGCGGTCATTGCTCGCCGCGAGACTACGTGCGGAAACCCCGCGGGCGAAGGGCAACCTCGCCGTTCGGCCAGGTGCGACTACCCTCCCGGTGACCGGCGCCCGAAGTTTTCACCGGCGGCGTGGCGGGTCGCGGTAGGCTCATCACCGACCCGCCGACGGGGAATCTGCCCGGACTGGCGCGAAGGACGGCAAGGAACCCACCCAACGTGAGGCAAGGACGACTCGATCCGTGGCGCGCGTCGATGGACGCGCAGCATGCGCTCCAGGCGCGCCTGGAAGGCGTCGCCGATCCGGAGACCGACCCCGAGGCCCGGCGGCTGATGGCCCAGGTCGCGCTGGCCAAGGCCACGAGCTTCATCGCGCTGCTGCGCCCCGACGGCCGGCTGCTGGACGTCACCGACGCCCCGCTGACCTCGGCCGGCCTCGACCGCCACGAGGTGGTCGGCCATCCCCTCTGGCACACGCCCTGGTGCCGCCACTCCGAGACGGTGCAGGCCGACCTGCGGCGAGCCGTCCAGCTCTCCGCCGACGGGCGCTTCGCGCGCTTCGACGTCGAGCTGATGATGGGCGGCGGCGGCACCCTGCCCGAGACCGTCGACCTCGTGCTGCGGCCGCTGCGCGGCGATGACGGCCGCGTCGCCTTCATCGTCGCCGAGGGCCGCCAGGTGTCGGACCGCAAGCGGGCGGAGGACCGCATCGCGCGCCAGAACGCCGAGCTCTCGGTGCTCACCGACCGCCTCGCCCGCATCCACCACTTCCGCGAGCGCCTGCTGGCCGAGCTCTCGCACGACCTGCGGGCCCCGCTCCAGATCGTCCTCACGCGCGCGGAGCGCCTGCGCCGCCACAGCAACGAGGAGCTGCAGGGCGAGACGCAGGGCATCCGGCTCGCCGCCCTGGACGCGCTCGAGCAGGTCGACGCGATGCTCGAGCAGGTCCGCCGCGACCACGGCGAGGCGCGCCTGGCGCTGGTCGACGACGACCTGGCCGCCACGCTGCGCTCGGTCGCCGAGCAGTTCGACGCGCTGGCCTCCGAGCGCGGCATCCGGCTCGTGATCGAGACCCCCGAGGCGGTCGCGGCGCGCTTCGACCCGGAGCGGATGAGCCGCGTGGTCTCCAACCTGCTCGCCAACGCGCTTCGCTTCGCGCCGACCGGCGGCGTCGTGCGCTGCTCGCTGGCCGCGACGGACGAGACGGCGGTCATCGAGATCGCCGACAGCGGCTCCGGCGTCTCACCGGACCAGCGCGCGCTGCTCTTCGAGCGGTTCCGCACGAGCAGCAACGGCAGCGGCCACTCCGGCACCGGCCTCGGGCTGGCGATCGTGAAGGAGTTCGTGGCCCTGCACGGCGGCGAGGTCGTGATCGGCGACGCGCCGGAGGGCGGCGCCCTGTTCACGGTGCGCGTCCCGCGCGAGCCGGCGGCCTCCGAGGCGGCGCCGCCGCGGCTCTCGCAGCAGCTCGCCGCCGCCCGCCGGGCCCGCTACGTCAAGGAGCACCTGGCCGCCGAGCTGTCCGGGGCCGCGCCGGACGCGCTGGCCGAGCTCGACCTCCCGTCGGTGCTGCTGGTCGACCGCGACAGCACCCGCACGACCCCGCTCGCGGACGCGCTCGAGGGGCGCGCGGGCGTGTTCACGGCGACCGAGGCCACCGAGGCGCTGCGCCTGGCCACCGACCTCCAGCCCGACATGGTGGTCATCGGCCGCCTCGAGGGCGAGGGCACGGCGGGCGCGCTGCTGGACCGGATGGGGCGCGAGTGGCGCCTCGCGAGCGTGCTGCGGGTGGCGCTGGTCGATCGCGGCGGCGACCCGGAGATCCGCACCCGGCTGCAGGAGGCGGGCGCGCAGGACTTCATCGCCGAGCCGCTGGCGCGCGAGGAGCTGGGCGCGCGCTTCGGGCTCCTGCTCGAGCACGCCGCTCTCCGGCAGCGCGCCGAGGCGGCCGAGGCCGAGCTGCGACGCCTGCGCGGCGGCGCGAGCTGAAGCGTGTGCGGATGCCGCCCGGCCTCAGCCGGGCGGCGCTCCGTAGGACCCTAGGCGGAGCTGCAGGAGATCGACTGGCCCATGAACGTGAATCCGTCCGACCCGCCGAACCTCTTGTCACAACCGAGGGTGAGCTGCGCCACAGAACCGAGCACGTGCAGCTCGGGCGCCTGATACGCCTGAGCCGTCTGGCTGTCGTGGTTCATCGCGGGCTCTCCTTTCCGGCAATGGCTACTTGGTGCAGCCATGCGAGGAGTGTCGTGCGTGCGTCGACCGCATGTGAACCCCGCAAAGGTGTAGGTTCCGACCGCTCGGAAGCCAGCCACGCGGCCTGAAGTACTGAAAAAGACTGCGCTTTAGGCGCACTGCCGCTCCAGTGGCCGCGCAGCGCCCCGGCGTCGACCAGCTCGCCGGGCACGCCGGATCCGTCCCAGCCCGCCGCGAACTCGCGGCTGTGGTCGTGGAAGAAGACCTCGTCGAACGCGGCCTTGTCCTTGCGCGCGAGCAGCTCGCCCGGGAGCAGCGGGCCGAACACGGCGGTCATCGCCCGGGTGCGGTCGAGATGGCCGCCTCGAGGGGCGGAACCGGCCACGGCCGCCCATACGGCCGGCTCGAGCAGCGGATGGTGGATCGCCGCGCCGCTGTCGCGCGCCAGGAGCGCCAGGCTCGCGGTCCCGATCCTCAGGTAGCGGGCGGCGCGAACGTGGCCCATGCGCGCGCGCAGCCGGCGCGGCTCGGCCGCCTCCCAGACGGCCAGCGCGCGACGCCCCGCGGCGTCGCCCGCGGTCGTGAGCCAGGGATGGAGTCCCTCCGGCCGTCGGCGCCCGTGCCAGCGCCGCCTCGCCGCCGCCGGCGCCAGGTAGGCGGCGGCACGGCGCGCGTCGGCCGCCACGGGGCGAACCCGGCCGGTGAGGACGGCCGCCGCGCGCGGGCTCGCGGCGGAGCGGAACAGCTCGTCGCCGCCGATCCCGGTCAGCAGCGAGCCGCCGCGCGCCGCTTCGAGCAGGGGGACGTGGAAGTGGGCGTTGAACGGCCACAGCAGGCCGTGCCGGCGCAGCGCCTCCGCGGCCACCGGGCCGACCAGGTCGAGCTCGTCGTCGAACTCGGGCCGCAGCCAGTCGCCGACGCCGAGGTGACGCACGACGAGCTCCTGCCAGCGCGACTCCTGCGCCGCGGGCGCGCCGCGAGCGCGGATGCTGGCAGGGACGGGGTCCGGCAGGCCCTCGCGGCGCGCGACGCGCACGGCGACGGCGAGCACGGCCGACGAGTCGCGCCCGCCGGAGAAGCTCACCAGGCACGGCGGGCGCCGCAGCGCCTCGAGCACGGCCGCCTCGAGCGCGGCGAGCGGGTCGGCGGGACCGCTCGCGGCCATGGCGCTCGGCGCGTCCGCGCCGACCGGCAGGCCCAGGGCGAGCTCGAGGGGCTCGAGGCTCACTCCGCCAGCAGGCCCTGCTCGACCAGCGCCGCGACGAAGATCTCGGCGTCGGCCGCCGCGCGGGCGCGATCGATCCCGTACGCGCGCACGAGCTCGTCGGCCAGCCCTTCACGGGTCGTGCCCTCGGCCAGCGCGCGCCACAGCACGGTCCCGGCCGCGTTCGCGGCCAGATAGGTGGAGCCGCGCGTCTCGAGCGCGATCACCTCGCCGTCGACCTCCCGCCAGTGAACTGCGTCGTCGCGCAGTCTCAGGTCCGTCACTTCGCCTCCTCGGTCGAGTTCTCCCCCAGGCCCCGCGCATCCAGCACGAGGTCGTGATCCGAGCGGGACATGCCCGCATTGCCCAGCGCCGTGGAGGCGCGGCGCAGCTTCGCTCGCCAGGGCTCGGCGCCCTTGCGGCCGGCCATCGACGCCATCGCACCGCGCACGAGCGCCGGCGCGCGGGACGGCGGCACGCCCCACAGCGGCGCCAGCAGCTCCTGCGCGTGCGTCTCGAACACCGTGCGCTCGCGCACGGCCGGCAGATGCCGCGCCCAGAGCGCGACGCCGGCGGAGCGGCCTTCGCCCTCGAGCACCGCGCGCACGGCGGTCCGCGTCGTCCGCCACATGCGCGCGCAGCCCCAGCGGCTCGCCAGCGCGGCGAGCTCGGCGTCGTCGCTGCGCGTCCGCGTGACGGCCACGTCGATCAGGTTGCCGAGCCGTCCCAGCGGCTCGTGTCGCCCAGTCGTGGGCGGCCAGGATCAGCGTGTGGTGCGCCGGCGCCAGGGCGTCCACGCCGTCGACGCGAGCCGACCCGGCGCCGAGGCCTCGAGCAGCTCCGCGACGGGCGGCCCCGCGACGCCGTCGATCCACTTCGGGCGGCTGTGGAGCTCGACGACGAGCGGCAGGCCGGGCCACCACAGCGGCCGCAGATGATGGATGTCGCGGTAGTTCTCGGGGTCGTTGATCTCCACGAAGCCGGCCGCCAGCAGCGCCGACCTGCGCGCGCTCGGCGTCGTCGGTCAGGAGGTCGAGGTCGCGGTACCGCCGCAGCCGCGGGCCCGGGTAGTCGAGCGCCACCTCGGCGCCCTTGAAGAGGACCAGCGGGCCGTCGCACGCGTCGCGGATGCGCTCCAGCAGCGCCGGCGCGGCCAGGTCGACCGCCAGCGCCAGGCCCTCGTCGTCGATGAACCCGCCCGCGTCCAGCCCGGCCGCGCGCCGGCGGCGGGCCTCCAGCAGCTCGACCCGGTGCAGCCGCAGCGCCGCGGTGTGCGGCGCGTGGGCGAGAAGCTCGTCGACCCGGTCCCACATGGTCAGTAGAGGCCGAGCGTTCCCCGCCGGTGCTCGCGCGAGAGCGCGACGCGGAACGCCATGATGCCGACGTAGAGCCCGGCGGCCGACAGCGGCACGAGCACGATCAGGTCCTGCAGGGCGGCATCCCAGCCGGCGCCGCCGATCAGGGCGTCGCGCGTGCCCTCCATGACGATCGCGACCGGGTTGGCCTCGGCCAGCCTCTGCAGCCACTGGGGCAGCAGGGTCAGCGGGAAGAAGGCGCCCGAGACCAGGCCGAGGAGGCTCATCCCGATGCCGACGACGCCCTCGCCGCGGCGGAACGTGACGATCGCCGCGGCGGCCAGCAGGCCGAGCCCCCAGACGAACGGGACGAAGGCGGCGAGCAGGACGAGGGCCGGCAGGATCCCGCTGGCCTGGAACGCGAGCCCGAGCGCGAGCGAGACCGCGGCCAGGAGGGCGCCGATCCGGATCGGGATGAACAGCACGTCGAACGCCGCCGAGCCCATCTGGACGGTGGTCGGGGAGGTCGGCGTGACCATCAGCGCCTCGAGCGTGCCCATCATCTGCTCCTGGCGCATCGCCGTCGCGACCTTCTGCAGCAGCAGGCCGGTCACCGTCGCGATGACCACGCCGATCATGACGAACTCGAAGTAGCCGGTCTCCACGCCGTTGTACGTGGGCAGGACCGCCGGGTCCACGAGCTGCGCGAGGAAGCCGAACATCACCGCCTGCACCGCGATGGCGAGCGCGTCGCTGACGAAGGCGACGCGGTAGGACAGCATGGTCAGGAAGTCGCGCCGCACGAAGGCGCGGACCTTGTGGGCCTCGGCGACCAGGACGCTCATGCCGCCTGCTTCCCCGTCACGGCGAGGAAGGCGCGCTCGATCGGCGGCCGCTCGTCACGGCAGCTGACCACCTCGGCGCCCGCGGTCGAGAGCGCAGCGATCGCCGAGCCGAGCGAGACGCCGGGCGCCAGCGTCAGCAGGGCGTGGACGGGATCCCCGTCGGGCGCCTCCTGCAGCCGGCCCAGCTCGCCCAGCGCCGCGTCGAGCGCCGCGAGCGCGGCGGTCGTGCGCGGGCCGAGCCCGATGACGTGGCGGTCGCCGCCGCCCTGCGCCGCGAGGGCGGCCACCGAGCCCGCGAAGCAGACGGTGCCGCGGTCGAGGACGGTGACGCCGTCGGCGAGGCCGGGAAGCTCCTCGATCCGCTGCGTGGCCCAGACGACCGCGGTCCCGGTCCGCGCCCGCGCCCGCGTGAGCTCGCGGACCTGCTCGGAGGCGACGGGATCGAGGTCGTGCGTCGCCTCGTCGACCAGCAGCACGGTCGGCTCGTGGATCAGGGCGCGCGCGAACGAGAGCCGCTTCTGCATCCCGTGCGAATACGTGTTGACCGGCCGCCGCCCCGCTTCGGTCAGCCCGACCGCCTCCAGCAGCTCGTCGGCGCGCTCGTGCGCCCGCCGGGCGCGGAAGCCGTGCATGCGCGCGAAGAACGCCAGGTTCTCGCGGCCCGAGAGCCGCAGGTAGAACGAGCGGTCGCCGGAGGGGACGAAGCCGAGCAGCTCGCGCAGCTCGCGCGAGCGGCCGGCCCGGCGGCCGAGCACGATGGCGTCGCCCTCGGTCGCGTCGACCAGCCCGGTGAGGACGCGCATGAGCGTGGTCTTGCCGGCGCCGTTGGGGCCGAGCAGCGCGTGGATCTCGCCGTGGCCGACTTCGAGGCTCACCCCGCGCAGCGCCTCAACCGAGCCGTAGCTGCGATGGAGGTCGTCGACCTCGATGGCCGGACCCGGCGCCGCGGGCGAGGCGACGTCGTCGGCCCGATCGAGATCCACGGAGACAACCTGCATGAGCGCCAGAGTAAGCCCGGCCCGCGGCACCCCGGTTAGCCGATCGTCTAGGCCCGCTCCCCCACGGCCGGAGGAAGCCCCTCCGGCTGGCCAGAGGTCTAGGTGAGCCGCCCTCGCGCGCGATTACAGTCGCGGCCATGGGCCTCCGACATGCGGCCGCCCGCGCCCGTCGCGCGCTCCGGCTCCTCACGCCGGCGAACCTCCGCGCCGCCGCGTGGGCGTTCCTGGCGCTGAGGCGCACGCGCCGCAGCCTCGCCGCTCACGGGCTCCAGGGCGCGCGGGTGGCTCCGCCCCCGCGGCTGCCGGCCTCGGCCGGCGCGGGCGTGCTCGCCGTCGCGCGGCGCTGGCCGGCGACCTGCCTCGAGCGCGCGCTGGTGCTCCAGCGGTGGGAGGCCGAGCACGGCGGCCCGGCCGACGTGGTGATCGGGGTCAGGGGCGCCGTCGACGACTTCCGCGCGCACGCGTGGCTGGAGACGATGCCGGACGCGCCTCCCGGCGCCTTCGAGGTCATCCACCGCCTGCCCGCGCCGACCTCCTGACCATGCCGGCCCCGCTCTCGCCGCTCGAGCTCGCCGCCGGCCTCCCGCTTCCGGGCCGCGTCCCGCTGCCCGCCCTGCCGTCGCTGCCGCCGGGCACGACCCCGCGCGCCGCGCTCGAGAGCGCGATCCTGCCCGCGCTGCGCCGCGGCCCCTGCCTCGTCAGCTTCTCCGGCGGCCGCGACTCCTCGGCCGTCCTGGCCGTCGCGACGGCCCTCGCCCACCGCGAGGGCCTGCCGTCTCCCGTGCCGGTCACCCACCGCTTCCCGTCGGCGTCGGGCACCGACGAGGCCGCCTGGCAGGAGCAGGTCGTCGCCCACCTGGGGCTCGACGACTGGGTCCGGATCGAGCTCGCGGGCGAGCTCGACGCGATCGGCCCGGTCGCGACGGCGGTCATCGAGCGCCACGGACTGCTGTGGCCGTGCAACACGTACTTCCACGCGCCGATCTTCGAGGCGGCCGCCGGCGGCTCGGTGCTGACGGGCATCGGCGGCGACGAGGCGCTGTCGGACTCGAGCTGGGCGCGCGTCCGCGACGTCCTGCGCGGCCGCGTGCGACCCGAGCCGCGCGACGTGCGGCGCGTGGGATTCGCGCTGGCGCCCGCGGCGGTCCAGCGGGAGACCGTCCGGCGCCGCCTTCCCGACCTCTTCCCCTGGCTGCGCCCCGAGGCGCGCCGCCTGGTCGAGCGGTGGGTCGCGGCCGACGCGGTCGGCGAGCCGCTGCGCTGGGAGCACCGCTACCGCCACCTGATGGGCTCGCCGGTCCTCCAGCACGGCCTCGCGGGCCTCGCGGCGCTCGCCGCCGACCACGACGTCGCGATCGCGCATCCGCTGCATGATCCGCGCTTCCTGGCCGCGCTCGCGGCGCTGCCGCCCGCGCTCCGGCACCGGTCGCGATCCCAGGCGATGGACGACCTCGTGGGAGACCTGCTCCCGGCCGAGGTCCTGCGCCGCTCGACCAAGGCGCACTTCGCCCAGGTGCTGTGGGGCGACGCCAGCCGGGCGCTGGCGGCTCAGTGGGACGGCGAAGGCGTCGACGCGGAGCTCGTCGACGTCGACCGGCTGCGCGCGCTGTGGTCGGAGCCGGAGCCCGACACCCAGACCATCACGCTCCTGCAGTCGGTGTGGATGCGAGTTCGATCAGCCGCTTCCCCGCCTCCGGCAGCGATTCCCAGCTCCGCGGCCGGCTGACCTCGAAGGCCGGCAGCGAGGCGAGGTCGAGCAGCGCCTCGACGCGCGTGGGCTCCAGGCGCACGCCGCGCTGCGGGATGAGCCGCTGGAGGCGCTCGCTCGCGCCGAGCGCGCGGACCTCGACCCGGTCGCCCCAGGTCAGCAGGAGGAAGCCCGCCAGCGTCTGCCCGTCGGGAGCCTGGTCGAGCCGCAGCCGCCAGCGCTCGCGCGCGCCGGTCACGCCGATCGCCTCGCCGGCCTCGAACCGCTCCGCGGCGTCGGCGCGGAGGTCGATCGAGCGCGGGCCGCGGAACGGCGTCCGGCCGTCGATCACGAGCATGTCGTCGCACAGGACGTCGACGCCGGCCATGGCCAGCCAGGCGAGGGTGGAGCTCTTGCCCGCCTCGCGCTCGCCGACGACGCCCCAGACGTCGCCGTCGACCGCGAAGGCTCCCGCGTGGATGCTCTCGCGGCCGTGCCAGCGGCCGATCACGGCTGCCGCGGGCGCCAGATAGGGGTGCACGAGCTCGTCCGGCCGCACCTCGTGCGGCACCACGAACGACACACGCCCCGCCGTGCGGTCGATCAGGATCCGGCCGCCGCTGCGCAGGAGCAGCTCGCCCCGGTCGTCGTCGACGAACTCAGGGTCCGGCGCCGGACGCCCGACCTTCGCCTCGATCGCGTAGGCCGGCGCCGTCTCGGTCACCGGAACGAGGAGCTCCGACGCCGCCTCGAGGCCCGAGAGCCTGAGGCCGTAGGCGCCGAGCAGACTATCCCCCTGGCCAGTGTTCATCGGGCCACAACTCGATTACGCTTCAGCGGATCATCACGCCAGGAAGGCACTGTATGACGCACGGCGAGGTCAACGAGCCGGCATACGAACCCCCGAAGCTTCATGTGCTCGGCACGCTCCACGAGCTGACGCTCACAGGCGACTTCTGCTTCTTCAACAAGACGCTGGGCAAGCCGGACTACTGGAACCGGATCCCGATCGCCAACTGCTCGTCGTGAGCTGAACGGAAATTGAAGACCCGGCCATCGGCCGGGTCTTCTTTTTGCCGTCCTACTACTCGACGGTGACGGTCTTGGCGAGGTTGCGCGGCTGGTCGACGTTGAGGCCGCGCAGGCGGGCGATCCGGTAGGCCAGCAGCTGGAGCGGGATCACCGCCAGCAGCGGCTGCAGCATCCAGTCGGCCTCCGGCACGCGGAGCACGGCGTCGGCGTGCGGGGCGGCCGAGTCGCCACCCACGGCGATGACCGCCGCGCCGCGCGCGCGGACCTCCTGCATGTTCGAGATCACCTTGTCGAGCACCGGCGAGTCGGTGGCCACGACGATCACCGGCGTGCCCTCCTCGAGCAGCGCGATCGGGCCGTGCTTCATCTCGCCCGCGGCGTACGCGTCGGTGGCCGTGTAGGAGATCTCCTTGAGCTTGAGCGCGCCCTCCAGGCACACCGGCAGGCCGGCGTGGCGCCCGAGGTAGAGGAAGAACTGCGCGTCCTTGAAGCGCTCCGCCACGCGGTCGATCTCCTCCGAGCCCGCGTCGAGCATCTCGGCGATGGCGTGCGGCAGGCGCTTGATCTGGGCGACCAGGTGGCGCCGCTCCTCCTCGCCCAGCGCGCCGCGCACCTCGGCCATCCGGAGCGCCAGCAGGTACATCGCCGCGACCTGCGCGGTGAACGTCTTCGTGGCGGCGACCGAGATCTCGAGGCCCGAGCGGGTGAACAGCACGCCGTCGGCGTCGCGCGTGGCCTGCGAGCCCATGATGTTGGTCACGGCCAGCACGCGGGCGCCGCGCGAGCGGGCAAGCCGCATCGCGGCCAGCGTGTCGGCGGTCTCGCCCGACTGGGTGATGCCGATCACGAGGTCGCCCGGGCCGACGATCGGGTTGCGATAGCGGTACTCGGACGCGATGTCCATCTCGACCGGGATCCGCGCCCACTCCTCGAGCGCGTAGCGGCCGATCAGGCCCGCGTGGTACGAGGTGCCGCAGGCGACGATGACGATCCGCCGCGCGTCGCGCAGCATCTCGTCGTCGAGCTCGGGAAGGTCGACGCCGTCGGGGCGCGCCGTGCGGTCGGCGATCGTCTCGGCCACGGCGTCCGCCTGCTCGTGGATCTCCTTGAGCATGAACGTCTCGTAGCCGCCCTTCTCGGCCTCCTCGGCGTCCCAGTCGATGACGTCGATCCCGCGCTCGACCGGCTCGCCGGCCGCGGTCAGGAACTCGACGCCCTCGGCGCGGATGACGACGATCTCGTCGTCCTCGATGTACTGGACGCGGCGCGTGTGTGCGAGGAAGGCGGGGATGCCGGAGGCGAGGAACTGCTCGCCGTCGCCGCGGCCGACGATCAGCGGGCACTCCTTGCGGGCGCCGACGATGACGCCGGGCTCGTCGGCGGCGACCGCCACGAGCGCGTAGTGGCCGCGCAGGCGGTTGTAGGCGAGCCGGACGGCCTCGGTCAGGTCGCCGGTCTCGTCGAGCTCGCGGGCGATCAGGTGGGCCATGACCTCGACGTCGGTCTCCGAGGTGAACTCGGCGCCCTCGGCCAGGAACTCCTGCTTGAGCTCCATGTAGTTCTCGACGATGCCGTTGACCACGATGTGGACCCGGTTGTCGGAGTCGAAGTGCGGGTGGGCGTTCTCCTCGGTGACGCGCCCGTGCGTGGCCCAGCGGGTGTGGCCGATGCCGGTCGTGGCGGGCGGCGCGGCGACGGCGACGGCACCGCCGAAGTCGGCCCCCTCGGCCTCGTGGACGGCGGCGCGCAGCGCGCTCAGGTTGCCGACCGCGCGAACGGAGTCGAGCTGCCCCTCGTGCTGGATGGAGATGCCCGCGGAGTCATAGCCGCGGTACTCCAGCTTCTGCAGCCCTTCGAGCAGGACCTCCTGCACCGGGCGTTGTCCGACGTAGCCGACGATGCCGCACATAGGCCCGGCCTCCTTTCGCTCGCTCGTGGTCCCGTCCTGCCTTGGACGGGGTCGCCATTCTAGACGCGGGGCGGAGCTCCTCCAGCCCTAACTGGACCTCCGGATAGCGTTCACACGCGTTTTACCCGCGCACCACGGCGGGCGAATCGGCGCCCGCCAGCCAGCGCTCCGGCTTCCCGCTGCCGTCCGCCGGCATCGTCCACGTCGACTCGCCGGAGCGATAGAGGACATGGTCGTCGTCGAGCCATTCGATCTGGTCGTCGAGCGGCTCCTGCTCGGCCAGCGGCGTCTCGCGGCCGGTGGCCAGGTCGAGCACGTGGAACCGCCAGACCGGCGGGTCGTGGCCGACCGCCTTCTTGTAGCCGATCCGCGTCTCGTCCGGCGACAGCGCGGGACACTCCACGTTCTCGTGGATCGCGGTGCCGGTGCGGCGGCGGAGGCTGTTCTTGATCAGGTAGGTCTTGCCGCCGGTGGCCATCGTCGCGTAGAACGTGTCGCCGTCGCGCGAGAACGTGATCCCCCAGAAGTTGCGGTCGCGCGCCGTGGCGGGCTTGCCGTGGAGGGTGATCGTGAAGTCCTTCTCGAGGTCGGCGAACTTCTTGCCGCGCTCGAGGTCGATGATCGTCGCCGCGGTCGAGAACTGGCCGACGTCGGCGTAGGAATGGCCGGTCACGAACGAGGTGACCCCGCCGTAGCGGCCGTCGGGGGACACGCGGGTGCGGCTGGGGACGCCGGCGAGCTTGACGGAGCCGACCTTGCGGAGCTGCGCGTCGAGGACCTTGGCCTTGAAGCCGGTCGGATCCGCGGTGCCGAGGCAGAGGCCGTGGCCGGCGGCGAAGTCCACGCGCTCGCAGGTCTCGCCGGCGAGCAGCAGGTCCCCGGGACGGCCGCCCTCGAGCGGCGCCAGGGCGAGCCGGCCGTAGTTCGCCGCGTCGTCGCGGTCGAGGTCGCGGACCAGCACGAGCGGCTCGCCCTCGGAGAGCAGGCGCGTGACGGTCGGCCGGACCTTGGCCGCCGCGCGCTCGGAGGCACGCTCGACGTCGCGGGTGCGCAGCGCCGCGGCGCCGACGGCGCCGACGGCGACGACCAGGCAGGCCACGCAGAGCGCGACGAAGGCGATCACCCGGCCTCTCATGCCCGGCGTGCTCCGCAGCGCGAGGCCGGCGAGCAGCATGGCGACGACGAGCCCGCCGGCGAAGACGGCCAGGGCGACCTGGATGCCGGCCAGCGTCCACAGCGCGCCGAAGGCGATCGACGCGACCAGGCGCGAGATGCTCACGCCGGTGCCGAGCAGGGCGAGCCCGCTGCCGCGCAGGTCCTCGGTGACCAGGCCCGAGCCCAGCGCCATCAGCACGCCGTCGGTGGCCGCGTAGTAGGCGCCGAGCATGAACAGGGCGACGAAGAGGCCCGCGATGCCGGTCGACGGGCCGAGGAGCGTCACGTACACCCCGAGCAGGAGGACGTAGCCGCCGAGCATCACGCGCCCGCGGCCGATCCGGTCCGCGAGCCGCCCGACGGGCGCGGCGAGCAGCATGAAGGTCGCGGCCGTGCCCGTGAAGAGCAGCGGGAAGAGCATGGGATCGAGATCGAGCTGGCGCTGCAGCAGCAGGTAGATGAAGCCGTCGCTCGCCGTGGCCAGGCCGAGCGCCGTCGCGGCCACGAACAGCCCGCGGAAGCGCGGGCCGCGCAAGAGCGCGAAGGCGTCGCGCAGGCGCACCGGATCCTTGGGCGCCGCCGGCTCCTTGCGGGCCGGCTCGCGCACCAGCAGCACGATCACGCCGACGCCGGCGGCCGCGAAGCAGAACGAGACGAGGAACAGCGAGTCGAACGCCCCCGGCGCCAGGGCGAGCAGGCCGAAGGCCACCAGCGGGCCGAGCAGCGCGCCGGTGGTGTCGAGCGCGCGGTGGATGCCGAACGAGGCGCCGAGGTCCTCCTCGCGCGAGGACATCGAGATCATGGCGTCGCGCGGCGCGGTGCGCAGCCCCTTGCCGGCGCGGTCGAAGACGATGATCGCGCTGATCGCGCCGAACGCGCTGCCGACCGCCGCCAGCGCGAGCTTGCAGACCGCCGACAGGCCGTAGCCGAAGGTGGCCACGCCCTTGTGCTTGCGTCGCCGGTCGCCGATGAAGCCGCCGGCGAGGCGCACGAAGGCGGCGGCGCCCTGGTAGAGGCCGTCGACGATGCCGTACTGCAGCGGCGTGAAGCCGAGCGTGCTCACCAGGTACAGCGGCAGCACGGTCGCGACCATCTCGGACGAGATGTCGGTCAGCAGGCTGCAGATGCCCAGCAGCAGCACCGTCGGGGCGATCCGGCTGCGGGCCCGCTTCGCGGTCAGCGTCCGTTGGGCCTGGAGCAGGGAGCCGGAGGTCTCGACCTTGTACATCCGTCGAAACCGTACGACGGCCTGTGCGAAAGGCCCCTGTCCGATCGGCCAGGGGTGACGACTGATTCCACGGCCCACGCACCCGCCTGACCACGCCCCGCGGCGCCGGATCGGCACCCGCTGAATCGGCCCGTGGCTCCGCCACTGTGCCGATCGCACGGGCACCGCCCGGCATCCACGGTACGCGGCCATGCGGGCACGCGGACCGCGGAATCAATCGTCTAGGTCAATTCGGCCTCGACCAGCGCAACCAGGCGCGAGCACACGCTCTCGGCCTCGTCGGCGGTCGGGGCCTCGACCATCACGCGCACGAGCGGCTCGGTGCCGCTGGGCCGCAACAGCACCCGGCCGCGGCCTTCGAGGGCGGCGGACTCGCGGTCCACGGCGGCGTGCACCTCGGCGGCTCCCTCGAGCGCCCCGCGATCGCGCACGCGCACGTTCACGAGCGTCTGCGGCAGCTTCTCCATGGCGTGGCGCTCGTTCAGATCGCCGTCCTCGAGCGCCTCCATCGCCAGCAGCGCCGCCGCGATGCCGTCGCCGGAGGCCACGAACCCCATGTCGATGATGTGGCCGGACTGCTCGCCGCCGAGCCTCCAGCCGCGCTCGCGCATCGCCTCGAGCACGTAGCGGTCGCCGACGTTGGTGGTGGCGACCTCGATCCCCGCCGCGTCCATGGCGGCGTGGAAGCCGTAGTTGGTCATGACCGTCACCGCCACGCCGTCGACGGCGAGGTGCTTGGCGGCGAGCGCGATCAGCTCGTCGCCGTCGACGACGGCGCCGGTGCGGTCCACGGCCAGCACGCGGTCGCCGTCCCCGTCGAACGCGAAGCCGGTGTCGTGGCCGCCCTCGGCCATCGCGGCGCGCAGCGTCTCCAGGTGCGTGGAGCCGCAGCCGGCGTTGATGTTGCGCCCGTCGGGCGCGGCGGCCAGCACGTCGACGTGGGCGCCGAGGCGGCGGAAGATCTCCGGGCCGGCCTCGTAGGTGGCGCCGTTGGCGCAGTCCAGCAGCACGCGGCGGCCGCTGAGGTCGAGGTCCCGGAAGCGCTCGTGCAGCGCGCGCAGGTAGTCCTCCAGCGCCCCGTGGAAGCGCCGCACGCGACCGATCCGCCGTGCCGCCGCCGGCGCGGCCATGCGCGCCTCGATGTCGGCCTCGGTGGCATCCGAGAGCTTGAAGCCGTCGCCGCCGAAGAACTTGATCCCGTTGTCCTGGTACGGGTTGTGCGAGGCCGACAGGACCGCGGCGAGGTCGAACCCGTAGCGGTCGATCAGCAGCGGGGCCCCCGGGGTGGGCAGCACGCCCCCGAGCAGCGCCTCGCCGCCCGCGGCGGCGATCCCCGCCGCCACGGCGGCCTCCAGCATCTCGCCCGACTCGCGCGTGTCGCGGATGACCAGCACGCGCGCGGGGCGCTCGCCCCCGGCCAGGCTCGTAGCCGCACGCGCGAGCGAGAGCGCCAGCTCGGCGGACAGGAACTCGCCCGCGACGCCGCGGACGCCGTCCGTCCCGAAGAGCTTGCGCGAGGCGGCGGTGGCCGCGGCCACTACCGCTTGCTGAACTGCGGCCGCTTGCGGGCCTTCTTGAGGCCTGCCTTCTTGCGCTCCTTCACGCGCGCGTCGCGCGTGAGGAAGCCGCGGCGCTTGAGCTCGGACCGCAGGTTGGGATCGGCTTCGATCAGGGCTTTCGAGATGCCGTGGCGCAGCGCGCCGGCCTGTGCCGACACGCCGCCGCCGTGCATGCTGGCCACGACGTCCATCCGGCTCTCGTACCCGACCTGCTCGAGCGGCTGGCGGATGTTGCGCTGCAGCGTGAAGCGCGGGAAGTGCTGCTCGAGCGTGCGCCCGTTGATCACGTAGGCGCCGGTGCCGGGCTTGAGGATCACGCGCGCGACGGCCGTCTTGCGCTTGCCGGTGGCCGTGTAGCGAGCGCCGGCGGCGAGGTCGATGGCGGCGTCGGCGATCGGCTGCGGCAAAGCCTCGTCCGCGTCCTCCGCCTCCTCGGTCTCGTCGTCGTCGCCCTCCTCGCTCCAGCGCGACTCGCGGTACTCGTCATCGCGGACGATGTCCACCTCGAGGTCGGCGCCCGGGATCTCGGGCTTGACGCGCGGGGTCTCCTCGACCTCTTCGGGCTCGTCGGCCTGCGCCTCGGCCACCGGCTCCTCGGCGGGCGCGGTCTCTTCAGCGGGCGCGGCCTCTTCAGCGGGCGCAGCCTCTTCAGCGGCCACGGGCTCCTCGGCGGGCGCGGCCTCCTCGGCGGCCGGCTGCTCCTGCTCGGGCTCCTCCGCGGCGGGCTGCTGCGGCTCCTCGAGCTCCTCGGGCTCGTTGGCCTCGTTCTTGTCCTCGGCGCTCAAGTCTTGATCTCCATCGGTTGCGGCTTCTGCGCCTCGTGCGGGTGCTCGGGACCGGCGTAGACCTTCAGCTTGGTGAGCTGCTTGCGGGCCAGGCGGTTCTTGGGGAGCATGCCGCGCACGGCGAGCCGGATGACCTCTTCGGGGCGGCGCTCGAGCATGTCGTTGAGCGTGCGCGTCTTGAGGCCGCCGGGATAGCCCGAGTGGCGGTGATAGAGCTTGGCCTGGCGCTTGTCGCCGGTGACCGAGATCTTCTCCGCGTTCACGACCACCACGAAGTCGCCGGTGTCCACGTGCGGCGTGTAGGTGGGCTTGCGCTTGCCGCGCAGAGCGTCGGCGATCTGGGTCGCGAGACGGCCGAGGGTCTGCCCCTCGGCGTCCACGAGAAGCCAGTTGCGCTCACGGTCCAGTGGGGTGGCGACGTAGGTCTTCAAGGCGGCGGGAATGATAGCCGCCCGTTTGCATATACTCCCGCCCGGTCCAACAGACACGGCCGAATCCGCCTGGGACGGGCGGAACGGGGGAACCGTCGTTGTGGGGCGAATCCAGGCATTGCCGTCTGGTAGCGCTGGAGCTTGCGCGAGCCCGTCAGCTAACCCCGTAGGCCCTGACACAGCAGGAGCACATGGGGGCACGCCGGGGGCGCGCCGCGACACGTCGCGGACGCGTGAGGTCATACGCCAAGGGACTGGTCCGCGCCATCGCGGCCGGTGGCGTCGTCTCCCTCTCTCTTGCCGGTCCGGCCGGCGCCCAGGAGTCGACGGGCGGGACCTCGCCCGCGGCTCCCCAGAGCACGCCGCAGCTCTCGGCGCCGCCGTTCGGCGTCAAGGTGCGGCCCGCGCCGGTGCTGCACTCGTGGCGCTGCATCCGCGCCTGCCTGGACACGGCCAGCGGCAGCACGGGCTCGCTCGTGCGCGTGCGGGGGCGTGCGCTCGGGCGCACGTACGAGGTCGTGTTCCTCGGCGCCGAGGGCACGGGGGACGACGTCGCCGCGGCGCCCTTGCGGCGCAAGCGCAACGTCGTCGACGTGCGGGTGCCGCTGGGCGCCGTGGCCGGACCGCTGCTCGTCGCCCGCCATGACGGCGAGCGGTCGCTGCCGAGCGCGACGGCGCTGGTCGTCGCCGCGCCCGCGACGCTGAAGGCGGAGAGCACCGGGCCCACGGTGGAGGTGCAGGTGCAGTCGCGGCGCGCGTTCTTCGACGCCGAGCTGCCGGCGCGCGCCTCCTACGTCGTGCACGGCGACAAGCCCGCCACCGTCGTCGTCGAGCTCGTGCGCGCGAAGGACGGCGTCGTGATCACGAGCTGGAACGAGGGGGAGGTCGCGCCGGAGACGCCGCGGACGCTGGCCTGGGACGGCACCGCCGCCGGCAAGCCCCAGAAGGACGGGCGCTACTCGTTCCGCGTCACGGCGGTCGACGCCGACGGCGTGCAGGCCGTGCGCGCGCAGGCGCCGAAGACGACCGCCCCGGATCCGTCGCAGATCCAGTTCCTCAGCCACGAGTTCCCGATCCGCGGCCCGCACTACTACGGCGAGAACGCCGCGCGCTTCGGCGGCGGTCGCGGCCATCAGGGCCACGACACCTTCGCCGCCTGCGGGACGCCGCTGGTGGCGGCGCGCGGCGGCGTGGTCAAGTTCAAGCAGTACCACGGCGCCGCCGGCCACTACCTGGTGATCGACGGCGAGCGGACCGGCATCGACTACACGTACATGCACCTGCGCGACGCGGCGCTGGTGAACGTGGGCGACCGCGTCCGCACCGGCCAGCTGATCGGCTACGTGGGCCAGACGGGGCGCGCCAGCGGCTGCCACCTCCACTTCGAGATGTGGAGCGCGCCCGGCTGGTACGACGGCGGCAAGCCGTTCGATCCGCTTCCCTCGCTGCTCGCGTGGGACAAGACCTCCTGACCGGTTGACAGTTTTCTAGCGGATCTGTCCTAACGGTCAGTGGGCAGGTCGCCGCGCCGGTCATAGGGTCGCGGACATGCCCCTTCCGTCGGTTCGTCTCCGGCGTGCTCTCATTGCGCCGCTCCTCGTACTGCTGTGCACGCTGATCGCGCCGGCGACGGCTCCCGCCGCCGATGAGGGGGCATTCGGCGGCGCCGCGCTGAGCGGCGCCACCGCCACGCTGCGCGCCGCCGCGGCCGCGCCGCCGGCGGGCTTCCAGGAGACGGTCGCGCTGAGCGGGCTGACGAACCCGACAGCGGTGCGCTTCGCGCCCGACGGACGGATCTTCGTGGCCGAGAAGAGCGGGCGCATCAAGATCTTCGACGACTTCGGCGATCCCACGCCGACGGTCTACGCCGACCTCGGCCAGCAGGTGCACGACTTCTGGGACCGCGGCCTGCTCGGCATCGCGCTCGACCCGCAGTTCGCCAGCGGGCGTCCCTACGTCTACGTCCTCTACGCCTACAACAAGGACCCGAACTCGGCGCAGTTCCCGCGCTGGGGCGACTCCTGCCCGACGCCGCCCGGCGCCACCGCCGACGGCTGCGTGGTCAGCGGGCGGCTCTCGCGGCTCTCCGGAGGCGTCGAGCAGGTGCTGATCGAGGACTGGTGCCAGCAGTACCCGAGCCACTCCGTCGGCTCGCTCGCCTTCGGCGCCGACGGCGCGCTGTATGTCAGCGCCGGCGACGGCGCGAGCTTCAACTTCGCCGACTACGGCCAGGACGGCACGCCGGTCAACCCCTGCGGCGATCCCCCCGGGGGCGTGGGCGGCTCGATGACGCCGCCGACCGCAGCCGGCGGCGCGCTGCGCAGCCAGGACGTCCGCACGACGGGCGATCCGACGAGCCTGGACGGCTCGATCCTGCGGATCGACCCCGACACCGGCGCCGCCATGCCGGGCAACCCGAACACCAGCTCGGATCCCAACGCCCGCCGCATCGTCGCCCACGGCCTGCGCAACCCGTTCCGCATCACGGTGCGCCCCGGCACCAGCGAGGTGTGGGCCGGCGACGTCGGCTGGAACGCCTGGGAGGAGATCAACCGCGTGCCGGCGCCGACCAGCGAGGTGCGCAACTTCGGCTGGCCCTGCTACGAGGGCACCGGCCGCATGGGCGACTACGACAACCTCAACCTCAACATCTGCGAGAACCTCTACGCGCAGGGCACCGGCGCCCACGCCGCCCCGTACTACACGTACAACCACTCGGCGCGCGTGGTCACGGGCGAGGCCTGCGGCGTCGGCTCCTCGTCGATCTCGGGCCTGGCCTTCAACCCGCCGGGCGGCAGCTTCCCGGCCGCCTACCAGGGCGCCCTGTTCTTCTCCGACTACAGCCGCGACTGCATCTGGGCGATGCTCGCGGGCAGCAACGGCCTCCCCAACCCCGCCAACATCCAGACCTTCGTCTCCGGCGCCGCCAATCCGGTCGAGCTGCAGTTCGGCCCGGGCGGCGACCTCTACTACGTCGACCTCGACGGCGGCACGATCCGGCGCGTCCGCGCGCTCGTCACGAACCGCGCGCCGATCGCCCGCGCCACGGCGACGCCGTCCACGGGCGAGGTGCCGCTCACGGTCTCGTTCGACGGCTCGACCTCGAGCGACCCGGACGGGTCGCCGATCACCTACGCCTGGGACCTCGACGGCGACGGCGCCTTCGACGACTCGACCGCCGTCCGGCCGACCTTCACCTACACGGTGACCGCCACCTACACCGCGCGGCTGCGCGTCACCGACCCGGGCGGCCTGACGGACACCGTCAACGTGCCGATCACCGCGGGCTCGCCGCCGGTCCCGATCATCACCATCACCTCCCCCGCGCCGGGCACGACGTGGAAGGTCGACGACACGATCGCCTTCAGCGGCTCGGCGACCGACCACGCCGGCAACCCGATCGCGCCCAGCGGCCTGACCTGGGACATCAACCTCCAGCACTGCGACCGGGTGAGCGGCTCCTGCCACACCCATCCGCTGCAGTCGTTCGGCGGCGTCCCCGGAGGATCGTTCCCGGCTCCCGACCACGAGTTCCCCTCGTACCTCGAGATCGAGCTGACCGCACGCGACGTCAACGGGCTGAGCGGCACCGCGAAGCGCCGGCTGGACCCGAGGACCGTCCAGCTCACGCTGGCGAGCCAGCCGGCCGGGGCGCGGCTGTCGCTCGGTGGCGAGACGGTGACGGCGCCGTTCACGCGCGAGGTCATCCAGGGCTCCACCAACGGCATCGGCACAGCGACGCCGCAGACCATCGGCGGCCTCCCCTACTCGTTCGCCTCCTGGAGCAACGCGGGCGCGCGCAACCACACCACAGTGGTCAACGCGAACACGACGATCACAGCGAACTTCGAGCGCTCGACCGCGCTCAAGCTCGCGGGCGCCGACGTGATCGGCAGCAACGTGAGCCGCGCAGAGCCCGGCAAGGCCGAGGTCTACCGCACGATCGCCACGACCTCCGGCACCGCGACCGAGCTGAACCTCTACCTGTCGGAGGAATCGACGGCGTCCGACCTCGTGATGGGCCTCTACGCCGACAGCGGCGGGCAGCCGACCGCGCTGCTGGCCACGGGGCGCCTCGAGAACCCCACGGCCGGCGCCTGGAACAAGGTCCCGGTGATCATCTCCGGCATCGAGGCGGGCCAGGCGTACTGGATCAGCCTCCTGAACCCGGCCGACGGGACCGGCACGCTGCGCTGGCACGACCGCGCCGGCGGCATCGGCGGCGCCGAGCAGACGAGCTGGGACGAGGCCCTCGTCGCGCTCCCGGACACGTGGCGCACCGGCGGCGTCTGGACCGACGGCCCGGCATCGGCGTACGTGTTCGGCACACCGGCCGGCCCGCCCCCGCCGCCGGTGCTGGCGACCGAGCCGGCGTCGCTCACGTTCGGCGGGACCGTGGGTGGCGCGAACCCGGCCGCCAAGACCGTCAGCGTGAGCAACACGGGCGGCGGGACCCTGTCGTTCACCGCCTCGGACGACGCGTCGTGGCTGACCGTCACGCCGGCGAGCGGCACCGCGCCGCGGGACCTGAGCGTCGCGGTCAACACGGCCGGCATGACCGCCGGCACCTACAACGCGACCGTGCGCGTGGAGTCGGCGGGCGTGAACGGCTCGCCGAAGCTGATCCCGGTCACGCTGACGCTGGGCGCCGCTCCGCCGCCGGCGCTGTCCGTGACCCCCGCGAGCCTCTCCTTCGGCGCCACCCAGGGGGCTGCGAGCCCGCCGGCCCAGAACCTGTCGGTGGCCAACACGGGCTCGGGGACGCTGTCGTTCACCGCGTCCGACGACGCCACGTGGCTCGCCGTCGCGCCGGCGAGCGGCACGGCTCCCTCGAGCCTGTCGGTGACGGTCACCTCGACCGGCCTCACCCCCGGCACCTACAGCGGCTCCGTGACGGTGACGAGCGCCGGGGCGACCGGCTCGCCGGCGACCATCCCGGTCACGCTCTCGGTCACCGCGCCGCCGCCGCCGTCGACGGGGCTGGTCGGCGCGTGGGCGTTCAACGAGGCGAGCGGCACGACGGCGACCGACTCCTCGAGCGTCGGCAACCACGGCACGCTCTCCGGCCCGACGCGGACGACGGCGGGCCGCTATGGCAGTGCGCTGACGTTCGACGGCGTGAACGACTGGGTCAGCGTCCCGGACAGCGCCTCGCTCGACCTGACGAACGGGCTGACGATGGAAGCGTGGGTGCGGCCCACGGCGCTCGGCTCGGCCTGGCGCACGGTCGTCCTCAAGGAGCAGCCGACGCAGCTCTCGTACGCGCTCTACGCCAACACGAGCAATACGCGCCCGAGCATCCACGTCTACACGAGCGACGACGTCGGGCTCCGCGGGCCCGGCGCGCTTCCATTGAACGCGTGGTCGCACCTGGCCGGCACGTGGAACGCGCTGGTCATGCGCCTGTACGTCAACGGCACCGAGGTGGCCAACAGCCCGCTCACCGGCAACGCGCTGACCTCCAACAGCCCGCTGCGGATCGGCGGCAACGCCGTCTGGCCCGAGTGGTTCGCAGGCCAGATCGACGAGGTGCGCGTGTACAACCGTGCGCTCACGCAGGCCCAGATCGCGGCCGACCGTGACACGCCGATCGGCGGCGCCGCGCTCGCCCGTGCCCGGAGCACCCGTTCCGCGGCGGTCCGCGTGGTGCCGCGGCGCCACACGCGCAACGCCGACCGGCTCTCGCCGCGAACGCGGCGGAAGGTGCACCGCGGCACGCACTGGCTCAAGAACCGGCGCCCGGTCGCTCGCCACCGCCGGGGGAATCGCCATCGCCCGTAGTACGACATGTGACGAGGCCTGTCCGCAAGTAGTGGGCACCCGCCGCTCCGCCCCATAGGGTCGCCCCATGGCGGTGTCGCGATGGGTCGGCGGTCTGGTGGTGCTGCTGTGGCTCGCCACGGCCGCGCCGGCCGTGGCCTCGGTGCCGCCGGGCTTCCAGGAGACCGTCGCGCTGAGCGGCCTGGTCCAGCCGACCGCCGTGCGGTTCGCGCCCGACGGGCGCGTCTTCGTCGCCGAGAAGGCCGGCCGCATCCAGGTCTTCGAGGACCTGGACGACCCCACGCCCTCGCTCTACGCCGACCTGAGCGAGGACGTGCACGACTACTGGGACCGCGGGCTGCTCGGGCTCGCGCTCGACCCGCAGTTCTCCAGCGGGCGGCCGTACGTCTACGTCCTCTACGCCTACAACAAGGCGCCGGGCTCGGACCAGGTCCCGCGCTGGCCCGACTCCTGCCCCGACCCGCCCGGCGGCACCACCGACGGCTGCGTGGTCACCGGCCGCCTCTCGCGCCTGAGCGGCGGGTTCGAGGAAGTGCTGATCGAGGACTGGTGCCAGCAGTACCCGAGCCACTCGATCGGCTCGCTGGCCTTCGGGCAGGACGGCGCGCTGTACGTGAGCGGCGGCGACGGCGCCAGCTTCGACTTCACGGACTGGGGGCAGGCCGGCATCCCGCGCAACCCGTGCGGCGACCCGCCGGTGCCCGTCGGCGGCGTGCAGACGCCGGGCACTTCGGAGGGCGGCGCCCTGCGCAGCCAGGACGTCCGCACGACGGGCGACCCGACCGGCCTCGGCGGCGCGATCCTGCGCGTGAACCCGGACACCGGCGCCGCGATGGCCGGCAACCCGAACCTCGGCAGCCCGGATCCCAACGCCCGCCGGATCGTCGCCTACGGCCTGCGCAACCCGTTCCGCATCACGATCCGCCCCGGGACGAACGAGGTCTGGGCCGCCGACGTCGGCTGGCGGCTGTGGGAGGAGATCGACCGCCTGCAGAACCCGACCGCCGGGATGGTCAACTTCGGCTGGCCGTGCTACGAGGGCGATGGCCGCATGGGCGACTACGACGCGCTCGACCTCGGGCTCTGCGAGACGCTCTACGCGCAGGGCGCCGCGGCCCACACGCGGCCGTACCTCGCCTACCACCACCAGCAGTTCGTCGTCCCGGGCGAGACCTGCCCGTGGGGGGCCTCGTCGATCTCCGGCGTCGCCTTCACGCCCCAGGTCTCGAGCTTCCCGGCGGAGTACGACGGAGCGCTGTTCTTCTCGGACTACAGCCGCAACTGCATCTGGGTCATGAAGCGCAGCGGCGGCGCGCTGCCCGACCCGGCCAACGTCGACACCTTCGTCGCCCAGGCCTCCGGCCCCGCCGAGCTCCAGTTCGGCCCGGGCGGGGACCTCTTCTACGTCGACATCGGCGGCGGCACGATCCGGCGGATCCGGTGGGGCGACAACGAGACGCCGGTCGCGCACGCGACCGCGACGCCGTCCAGCGGCAACCCGCTGCCTTCTCGTTCGACGGCTCGGGCTCGACGCGATCCCGGGGGCGGTCCGCTGACCTACGCGTGGGACCTCGACGACGACGGCGCCTTCGACGACTCGACGGCGGTCGCCCCGACGCGCACCTACCCCTCGCCGGGCCCGGTCACCGTGCGCCTGCGCGTGACCGACACCGGCGGCCTGTCGGACGTCGACACGCTGACGATCACGGCCGGCACGCCGCCGACCGCGACGATCAACTCGCCGGCGGCCGGCACGACGTGGCGCGTCGGCCAGACGATCGCCTTCAGCGGCTCGGCCTCCGCGAGCACACTGTCGTGGAAGCTCAACCTGCGCCACTGCGACCGCTCGAACGGCACCTGCCACACGCACACGCTCCAGACCTTCACGGGCGCCTCGGGGTCGTTCCCCGCGCCCGACCACGCCTACCCGTCCTACCTCGAGCTCGAGCTGACCGCGCGCGACGCGAACGGCCTCACCCGCACCGTGACGCGCCGGCTCGACCCCAGGACCGTCGACCTCACGTTCGCCAGCCGGCCCGCGGGCGTGCAGATCGCGTTCGGCGGCGAGACCGCGCCGGCGCCCTTCACGCGCGAGGTCATCGAGGGCTCGACCAACACGGTCGGCGCGGCGAGCCCCCAGACCCTGCTCGGCGCCCCGCACACGTTCGTGTCGTGGAGCAACGGGCTGGCGCGCAACCACACGACGGTGATCGGCGCCGACACGACGCTGACCGTCACGTTCTCGAGGTCGACCGGCCGTCGGCTCGCGGGAGCCGACTGGGTCGGGCCGGACTACGCCCCGAGCGTGGCCCATCCCGGGACCGCCGAGGTCTACAGGACGGTCGCCGACCACTCGGGCAGCGCGACCGAGCTGCGGCTCTACGTCGCCCCCACCTCGACCGCGTCGGATCTGGTGATGGGCCTGTACGCCGACGAGAGCGGCGCGCCGGGGGCGCTGCTCGACTCGGGGCGGACGGCGCTCCCGGCACCCGGGGCCTGGAACCGGGTCGACGTCAACGTCCCGAACATCCAGGCCGGCGAGGCGTACTGGATCGCCATCCTCAACCCGGCCGACGGCATCGGCGACCTGCGCTGGCGCGACCGCGCCGACGCGTCGCACTCGCCGGAGCTCCAGAGCCCGGCCGGCTCGCTCGCCGTGCTGCCCGCCGACTGGGTGACGCAGAACGCCTACGACGGCGGCCCCGCCTCGGCCTACGTGTTCGGGCCACCCCCGCCGGGGCTGGAGGTGTCCCCGGGCTCGCTGACGTTCGACGGCCGCGGTCCGGCGGCGCAGAACGTGAGCGTCACGGACGCGGCCGGCGGTTCCCTCGCCTTCACCGCCTCCGACGACGCGGCGTGGCTGACCGTGACGCCGGCGAGCGGCAGCGCGCCCGACGAGCTGACCGTGGCCGTGGACACCGGCGGCCTGCTGCCCGGCACCCACAGCGCGACCGTGCGAGTGGAGTCCGCGCTCGGCACGCGGCTGATCCCGGTGACGCTGACGTTCGCGGCGTCGCCACCGCTGCCGGCGCCGCCGAGCGGCCCGGTCGGCGAGTGGGGCTTCGACGAGGCGCGCGGCGAACGGGCCCGCGACGCCTCTGGCGCGGGCAACACCGGCCGCATCTCCGGCGCCGTGCGCACGCGCGGCCGGTTCGGCGGCGGGCTGTCGTTCGACGGGCGCAACGACTGGGTCACGGTGGCCGACGACCGGTCGCTCGACCTCACGCGGGGGATGACGCTCGAGGCGTGGGTGAAGCCCGCGAGGCGCGGCGCGCGCAGCGTGATCGTCAAGGAGCGCGGCCCGCGCCTCTCGTACGGGCTCTACGCCCGCCCGAGCGGGCACGTGTTCACGAGCGCCGAGCACGCGCTGCGCGGACCGGCGCTCCCGCTGCGGCGGTGGTCGCACCTGGCGATGACCTGGGACGGCGCGGTCATGCGCGTGTATCGCGACGGCGTGCAGGTCGCGCGCCATGCGCTCACCGGCGCGGCGCCGGTCTCGGACGGCCGGCTGCGGATCGGCGGCAACGCGATCTGGCCGGAGTTCTTCCAGGGCGTGATCGACGAGGTGCGGGTCTACGACCGCGCGCTGGGCGCTGCAGAGATCGCCGCCGACCGCGACACGGCGATCACGCCCGGCGCGGAGCGTCCTCGGTCGCGGACCTCACGCGGCGGCAAGCGGCGCGAGACGCTGCGGGCGGTCCACCGCGGGACGCGGTGGCTCTAGCGGCTGCGGCGCCTTTCCTCGATCCGGTTGAGGACCATGAAGAGCACGACGCCGGCGAGGATCCCGCCGACGATCCCGGGCAGCCAGTCGCCGCGGAAGCCCATCCCGCCCGCGTAGAGGACCGCGATGAACGCGCCCGCCGCGACCTTCTTGGGCGTGGAGAGGCCGGGCGGCGGCTCGGGCTCCGGCCGCGGCGCATGGTCCCACGGCGTCTCGCGCCGCGGCGGGTCTACTCCCACTCGATCGTGCCCGGCGGCTTGCTCGTGATGTCGAGCACGACGCGGTTCACCTCGCGGATCTCGTTGATCATGCGCGAGGCGATCTGCTCCAGCAGGTCGTAGGGCAGGCGCGCCCAGTCGGCCGTCATCGCGTCGTCGGAGGTGACGGCGCGGATCGCGACCACGTAGCCGTAGGTGCGCTCGTCGCCCTGCACGCCGACCGTGCGGATGTCGGGCAGCACGCAGAACGACTGCCACAGCTCGCGATAGAGACCGGCCTTGCGGATCTCGTCCTGCAGGATGCTGTCGGCGTTGCGCAGCGTGTCGAGCCGCTCCTTGGTGGCCTCGCCGCCGACGACGCGGATCGCCAGGCCGGGCCCGGGGAACGGCTGGCGCCAGACGAGCCGCTCGGGCAGCCCGAGCTCCGCGCCGACGGCGCGCACCTCGTCCTTGAACAGGGCGCGCAGCGGCTCCACCAGGTCGAACTCGAGGTCCTCGGGCAGGCCGCCGACGTTGTGGTGCGACTTGATCGTCGCCGCCCCGTGGCCGCCGCCGGACTCGATGACGTCGCTGTACAGCGTGCCCTGCACGAGATAGCGCGCGTCGCCGATCTTGGCCGCCTCCTCCTCGAAGACGCGGATGAACTCGGCGCCGATCGCCTTGCGCTTGGACTCGGGCTCCGACAGGCCCTTCAGCCGCGTGAGGAAGCGGTCCTCGGCGTCGACGGCCACCAGCGGCACCTTGAAGTGGTCGCGGAAGGCGGCGACCACCTGGTCGCCCTCGTTCTTGCGCATCAGCCCGTGGTCGACGAACACGCAGGTCAGCTGGTCGCCGACCGCCCGGTGGACGAGCAGCGCGGCCACCGAGGAGTCGACGCCGCCGGACAGCCCGCAGATCACGCGCCCTTCGCCGACCTGGGCGCGGATCGCCGCCACCTGCTCGTCGATGATCGAGGCGGCGCTCCAGTCGCGCGCGCAGCCGCAGATGTCCTCGAGGAAGGTGGTCAGCACCTGCTGGCCGTAGGGCGTGTGGACGACCTCGGGGTGGAACTGGATCCCGTACAGGCCGCGCTCGAGATCCTCGACGGCGGCGACGGGCGACTCGGTCGAGCTCGCCAGCGGCGTGAAGCCGGGCGGCGCCTCGAACACGGTGTCGCGGTGGGACATCCAGCACTGCTGCTCGGCCGGGGTGCCGGCCAGGAGGCGGCCGGGCTCGGAGACGGTCAGCGTCGAGCGCCCGAACTCGCCGACCTCTGCCCCCTCGACGCGGCCGCCGAGCGTGAGCACGAGCGCCTGCATGCCGTAGCAGATGCCGAGCACGGGGATGCCGAGCTCGAGCAGCTCGGGATCGAGCCTCGGGGCGCCGGGGGCGTAGACCGAGGCAGGGCCGCCGGAGAGGATCAGCCCCTTGGGCGCGCGGCGCCGCACCTCCTCGGCGCCGACGTGGTGCGGCAGCAGCTCGGAGAACACGCCGCACTCGCGGACGCGGCGGGCGATCAGCTGCGAGTACTGGCCCCCGAAGTCGAGCACCAGCACCTCGTCGTGCGCGACCGCCCGCTCGAGCGCCAGCTCCTCGACGGGCTGGTCGGCGGCGACCGCCGACCCGTGGCCTTGCGTCTCGAGATCAGTCTGCGACAAGCGCGACCGCTCCGCCCGTCGCCGCCATTCCGATGTGCTGCTCGCGCTGGAGCTGCTTGCCCTCGGTCTGCAGCGCCGGGGCGACCATCAGCTCGGCCCGGTTGAACTCCGCGATGTCCTGATAGCCGCAGGTGGCCATCGAGGTCCGCAGCGCGCCCATGAGGTTGAACGTGCCGTCGTTCTCGCGCGCCGGCCCGGTGATGATCTCCTCCAGCGAGCCGTTCTGGGTCGTCTTCACGCGCGCGCCGCGCGGCAGCGACGGGTGGAAGGTCGCCATGCCCCAGTGGAAGCCGTGGCCGGGCGCCTCGTAGGCGCGCGCGAGCGGCGAGCCGATCATCACCGCGTCGGCGCCGCAGGCGAACGCCTTCGAGACGTCGCCGCCGTTGCGCATGCCGCCGTCGGCGATGACGCGGCAGTACTCGCCGGTCTCGAGCATGTGCTGGGAGCGGGCGGCCGCCACGTCGGCGATCGCCGTCGCCTGCGGGACGCCGATGCCGAGCACGCCGCGCGTCGTGCACGCCGCGCCGGGGCCGACGCCCACGAGCACGGCCGCCGCGCCGGTGCGCATCAGGTGCAGGCCGGTCGAGTAGCTGGCACAGCCGCCGAGCACGACGGGCACCGGCAGCTCGCGCACGAACTCCTTGAGGTTCAGCACGTGGCCCTGGCTGGAGACGTGCTCGGCCGAGATCACGGTGCCCTGGATGACCAGGATGTCGAGCCCCGCTTCCAGCGCCAGCTCGTGCCAGCGCTCCACGCGCTGCGGGGTCAGCGAGGCCGCGGCGACGACGCCGTACGACTTGATCTCCTGGATCCGCTGCGCGATCAGCTCTTCCTTGACGGGCTCCTGGTAGATCTCCTGCATCTCCCGGGTCGCCTCCTCGCGGTCCAGCGAGGCGATCCGCTCGAGCAGCGACTCAGCGTCCTCGTACCGAGTCCAGATGCCCTCGAGGTTGAGGACGGCCAGGCCGCCCAGCTTGCCGATGATGCCCGCCGTCTCCGGCGACACGACGCCGTCCATCGCCGAGGCGAGGAGCGGCAGCTCGAACCGGTAGGGCCCGAGCGTCCAGGTGATGTCGACGTCATCGGGGTCGCGCGTGCGGCGCGAGGGGACGATGGCTACGTCGTCGAATCCGTAAGCGCGGCGGGCCTTCTTGCCGCGGCCGATCTCAACTTCCATTCAGGAATCCTAGGGCTCGAAGCGGACGGTCACCCCAGGCTATCGAGCCTCTCAGCCGACTTCGGCCGGTAACTCCGGACGTTCCACCTGAATCTCGCCGAGCAGACGCTGGACGCGCTCGGGATCGACGAGGCCGGCGCCCAGGTGCTGGGTCGACTCGGCGCCGCAGGCGACGCCATACGCGAGGCACTCCGCGGTCGGCTTGCCGGCATAGCGGGCCGACACGAAGCCGGCCAGGAACGCGTCGCCGGAGCCGACCGTGGCGCGCGGCTCGATCGCGCCGCCCGGGACCGTCACGCGGTACAGGCAGGCGTCCCCGCCCGGCTCGGTGGGCGCCATCTGGGCGAAGCAGCCGTCGGGCATGGTCATGATCGCCTCGCGCGCCCCGAGCCCGACCATCTCGCGCACGGCGATGATGCGGTCCTCGTCGTCGTTGAACTCGTGGCCGACGAGCTCCTCGGCCTCGAGCACGTTCGGCGAGACCAGGTCCGGCTCCGCGCGCACGGCGCGGCGCAGCGCGTCGCCGTCGGTGTCGACCAGCGTGGTGACCCCGAGCCGCCGCAGCTCGCGGATCAGCCGCGCGTAGATGTCGATGTCGATCTCGCGCGGCAGCGAGCCGGCGAACACGCACATCGAGGCGCCCTTGGCGAGATAGAGCAGCTTGTCGACGAACAGCTCGGCCTCCTGCTCGGAGACCTTGGGGCCCTTCTCGTTGATCTCGGTCTGCTCGCCGGTCGTCGGGTCGATCACCGCGGTGTTGGTGCGCGACTCCTCGCGGATGCGCACGAAGTCGCTGAGCACGGACAGGCTGGTCAGCTGGTCGACGATCCGCGTGCCGGTCGGGCCGCCCGTGAAGCCGGTGGCGATGACCGGCGCCCCGAGCGTCTTGAGCACGCGCGCGACGTTGACGCCCTTGCCGCCCGGCATGGTCGTCTGCTCCACCGTCCGGTGACGGCGGCCGAGCCGGAAGTTCGGCACGGAGAGCGTCTTGTCTATGGCCGTGTTGAGGGTGACCGTGATGATCATGCGGTCCGGGCCTCCTCGCGTGCCCGCCTGGAGCGCGGTCCGCGGGGTCGCCGCCGACGCCGTGCCAACAGCACCGTACCGCCCAGGACGGCGAAGGCGAGCACGACCGCGAGCGGTCTGGTGAACCAGGACTTGGTGCGCTGCGCCAGATCGGCCCTCGCGACGTCCCAGCCGGCCACGAGGGGAACGGTCGCGATCTTGCGGTCGTCGTAGAGGACGTCGGCCTCGCCGAGCACGGTGCCGGCGGCGATCGGTCCCTCGACCTCGGACGGATAGCTGGTGGGCTTGACGACGACGCGGTCGCGCTCGCCGTCCGGCACCACGGTGCGCTGGCCGTTGGGGCCGATCACGAGGCCCAGCTCGGCGCCGCGGCGGTAGCGGATCGGCACGCTGATGCCGACGCTGCGGCCCTGGGGCGCGGCCGTGATGCGCTGGAAGGAACGGCGGCCGAAGGTCAGCAGCGCGAGCGAGTCGGCGTCGCGGGCGCGCTCGCTCGGGGTCCCGAGCACGGCGGAGACGACCTGGATGCCGTTGCTGCGCCCCGAGCCCACCAGCACGTACCCGGCGTCGAGCGTGTGGCCGGTCTTGACGCCGTTGACCCACTTGACCGAGCCCACGAGGTCGTTGCGGTTGTCGAACGTCCGAGGATGGTCGCCCGTGGTGAGCTGCACGCTCGCCTTGTTGACCGTGCGCCGGAAGAACGGCTTGGTGCGCAGCAGGGTCGCGAGCGTGACGAGGTCGCGCGCGCTGCTGTAGGCGCCCGGCTCGTCGAGCCCGATCGGGTTGCGGTAGCGGGTGTTCTTCAGGCCGAGCCGGCGCGCGCGGCGGTTCATCTGCCGCACGAAGGCGCGCTCGGAGCCCGAGACGCCGACGGCGAGCGCCATCGCCGCGTCGTTGCCGGATTCGGCGAGCAGGCCGCGCAGGAGGTCGCGCACGCTCATCCGCTCGCCCGGCCGCAGGCCGATCTGGGACTCATACGAGGCCGGGCGGTAGTCGGAGCCGCGGAAGCGGTCCGAGAGCTCGGCGCGCTCGAGCGTCAGCAGCGCGGTCATGAGCTTCACCGCCGAGCCGACGGGGCGCCGCTCGTCGGCGGCGCGCTCGCACGCGACCACGCCGGTCGAGACCTCGAGCACGATCGCCTGCGGCGCCTTGACGGCCGGCGGGCAGTCACGCGCGAGCGCTGCCGGGGACCCGACCAGGAGCATGACGGCCGTCATGACCGCCACCGCTGTCCGCGCGACGGCGCTCACTGGCGGAGCCTGATCCTCTGCCCGACCTGGATCGTCTGCGGATCCAGGTCCGGGTTCAGCCGCAGGATGTCCTCGAGCGGCACTCCGGTCTTCTCGGCGATCGACGACGGCGTGTCGCCCACCTTGACGCGGTAGCGGCGCGGGCCCTTGCGCGCCGGCGTCGCCGTCGCGGTCGGCCGGGCGTCGGTCGCGCGATTGGGCGAGCCGTTCCCGTCCGAGCTCGACTGGGAGGACTGCACGACCATGTAGAGGGCGGCGACGACGGCGAGCAGCGCGAGCGGCGCCAAGAACCGCGCGGGGCTGCGATGGGCCATCGAGGGCAATGGTAGCGGCGGGTCCGGGCGGCTTTATGCGAGCGACCAGGCCAGCTCGCGCAGGCGCTCGGCCTCGGCGTGGGCCGCCGCGGCCGGGTCGCCGGAGCTCTGCTCGTGGGCGTGAGCGATCGAGCGCGAGGCGGTCACGAGCCCTGCCGCGCGGCCCGGGGCGAAGGCGGGAGCCAGGGTCGACACGTCTCCACCCTGGGCGCCGACCCCGGGCAGGAGGAACGGCGTGCGCGGCATCAGCTCGCGCATGCGTGCCAGGTGCTGCGGCGCCGTGGCGCCGGTGACGGCGCCGACGTCGTCGAGGCCCGCGGTCCCGGCCTGCCCGAGCTCGGCGACCAGCGCGGCCAGGCGCTCCCACAGCGGCTCGCCGCTCGCCAGCTCCAGGTCCATCAGGTCGGCGGCGCCGGGGTTGGAGGTGCGGACGAGGACGAAGACGCCGGCGCCGGCGCGGCGCGCGCCTTCGACCAGCGGCGCCAGAGCGTCGCGCCCGGTCAGCGGATTGGCGGTCAGCGCGTCGACGCCGAGCCCGGGCACCGGGCCGAACGGCGACGGCGTGCTGCCGGTGAGCGCCTGCGCGTAGACCGCCGCGGTCACGGGGACGTCGCCGCGCTTGCCGTCGGCGAGCACGAGCAGGCCGGCGGCACGGGCATGCGCACAGACGGCCTCGAGCGCGAGCGCGCCGGCGAAGCCGAGCCGCTCGAAGCAGGCGAGCTGCGGCTTGGCGGCCACGCAGGCCGGTCCCGCCGCGTCGATCAGCGCCAGCGAGTGCGCGAGCACGGCGGCCGCCGCCTCGAGCGCGGGCGGCTGCGGCTCGGGCGCTGAGGAGCCCGTGACGTCGCGAGCGATCTCGTGGGCGGCGGCGAAGCCCTCCGCCAGGTCGGCGCGGGCGCGCGATGCGTGGTCGAGCGCACCCGGCCACAGCCGTGCGGGATCGGGGTCGATCCCGAGGACGATCTGGGACTCGCGCGCCGCGACGGCGCCGGCGAGCCGATCGCCGAAGGTCGGACGGGGCGCCGGCGAACCATCGCCGGCGCCCGCCGCAGACATGACGGCTACTTGACGGCCTTCTTGAGCCCCGACCCGGCGGTGAAGCGCGGGACGCGGCTGGCGGCGATCGTCATCGTCTCGCCCGTGCGCGGGTTGCGGCCCTCACGGGCGCCGCGGTTCGCGACGTGGAACTTGCCGAAGCCGGTGAAGCTGACCTCACCGCCCGACTTGAGCTCGCTCTCGATGGTGCTGATGACGGCATCGACCGCAGCACCGGCGTCCTTCTTGCTCAGGCCGCTCTCTGAGGCGACCTTGTCGACGAATTCCGACTTGGTGGTCATGAAGCTCCTCCTTGTTCCCCCGGCAGCCCGGGAGATCTGGATGACGGGGGCGAACTTAACAGCGCCATCGGACGCTCTAGAGCCAAATTCGGTCGTTTCCCCGCATTTTGCGGGTTTTCGGGGGTGTGAATCAGACCCTGGAACGGCGCTGGGACGCCGAAATCAACCGTTCCGCGGCGTCCAGGAGCGGTGCGGCGGCGGGGTCGTCGCGCTCCAGCGTGCGCGGATGCCCGCCCGGATCGGTGAGCACGACGCGCGGCTCGCGCGCGGCCTTGCGGCGGGCCAGACCGGCGGCCACCGCCCCCACCGCGCCGCGCGGTCGCGGGGCCGACGACTTGCGCGGGAGCCGCGGCATCAGTCGCCGCCTGCCAGGTCGGCGAGCACGACCCGCAGGTCGTAGCGGATGAGCGACGGCAGCGCGAAGCGGCCGCACACGACGGCGATGGCGTGCTTGTCGGAGCGCGCCGCGTAGACGCCGCCGTCGGCGGTCGTCACCTGCAGCTCGCGGGCGTCGCCGCTCGCGTTGACGAGATCGCGCGCGGGCTCTGCCATCGCCTCGGGCCCGGCCAGCAGCGCGCCGTCCGGGTCGAGCACCACGCCCGCCCGGATGTCGGCCGACAGCTCTCGCAGGTAGTCGAGAGCGAGCTGCGGGGTGAGGGTCGGAGCAGGGCTCATCGGCCGTCGGCGAGAATAGCCGCCTCGTGCCGCTGTCTCGCATCGCCTGGCTCGTGACCGTCGTCGTGTGCGCGGTCGCGGCGCTGATCCTGCTGCTGTCCGACTACTACGGCTATGCCGGTGTGGTGTTCGCGGTGGCGTTGGCGGCGGCGATCAACCTCCGCTAGCCCAGCTCCGACCCGGGCGTCACCTTGTCGGCCGGCTCCAGATGGATCAGCACGTCGGTCCCGCCCGGAAGCCGCGCCTCGATCTCGTCCTGCAGCGAGTGCGCGGTCCCGTGGGCGTCCTCGAGCGAGGTGCCGCTCTCGAACTGCACGTGCAGGTCCACGTAGCGCCGGGCGCCGGCGCGCCGGGTGCGCAGCTTGTGGTAGCCGACCACGCCGCGGCCGGCGAAGCCCTGGATCGTCTCGCGGATCGTCTCGAGCTCGGTGGCGGGCAGCGCCTCGTCGACCAGCACGCCCCACGAGCGGATGACGATCTTCAGGCCGGTGACGACGATCGCGCCGGCGATCACGAGCGCCACGACCGGGTCGAGCCACTCGGCGCCGGTGATCTGCACCAGCGCGAGGCCGATCAGCACGCCGGCGGAGGTGAAGGCGTCGGTGCGCAGGTGCGCGGCGTCGCCCTCCAGCGCGGCGGAGTGCGTCTCGCGGGCGCGGCGGAACAGCCACGTGGAGACGCCGAAGTTGACGACGGTCGAGAAGGCGAGCACGGCGATGCCCACGCCGAGCGACTGGAGCTCGGGTCCCTGCACGAGGCTCCGGATCGCGGCGTAGATGATCACGCCCGAGCCGATGAGGATCAGCACGCCCTCGGCTGCGGCGGCCACGTTCTCGAACTTCTCGTGCCCGTGGGGATGGTCGGCGTCGGCGGGCTCCTCGGCCTGGCGGACGGAGAAGTAGGCGATGAAGGACGCGACGAGGTCGACCGCCGAGTGGATCGCCTCGGTGACGATGGCCACCGAGCCGGTGATCACGCCCGCGATGAGCTTGAGCACGATCAGCGCCGCGTTCGAGGCGATCGAGATGAGCGCCGCGCGGGTTCGCTGGCCGCGCATCATGGGTCGAGCCAATCCGCCAGCGCGCGAGCCGCGTGGCCGCGATGCGAGATCGCGTCCTTCTCGCCGTCGGTGAGCTCGGCCATGGTGCGGCCGTCGCCGGCCGGCACGAAGATCGGGTCGTAGCCGAACCCGCCCTCGCCGCGCGGCGCATCCGCCACCGTGCCCTCCGCGGTGCCGCGGAACAGGTGCTCGGCGCCGTCGGCGTCCACGTGGGCGATCACGCACACGTAGCGCAGACGGGTGCCGGCCGGCGCCTCGGCGGCCAGCTTGGCGAGGTTCTCGCCGTCGGTCGCGTGCTCGCCGGCGAAGCGCGCGGTGCGGACCCCGGGCGCCCAGCCGAGCGCCTCGGCCTCGATGCCGGAGTCGTCGGCGATCGCGGGGCGGCCGGTGGCGGCGGCCGCCGCGCGCGCCTTGATGAGCGCGTTGGCGGCGTACGTGTCGCCGTCCTCGGGCGGCGTGTCGACCTCGTCGGGCAGCGGATCGAGCGTGACGGCGGGCAGCAGCCGCTCGAACTCGCGGAGCTTGTGGGCGTTGCGCGTGGCGAGCAGCAGCCGCACGGCACTACCGTACGGCGGCCGCCTGGACCTGGCGCAGCTGCTCGATGCCGTCTTGGGCGAGCGCCAGCAGGTCGTCCAGGTGCGCGCGAGAGAGCGGGGTGCGCTCGGCGGTCGCCTGGACCTCGACGAGCCCGCCGTCGCCGGTCATGACCACGTTGGCGTCGACCTCCGCCGAGGAGTCCTCGGGATAGTCCAGGTCGAGCAGCGGGACGCCGTCGACGACCCCGCACGACACGGCGGCGACGCTGCCGGTGAGCGGCGAGCGGGTGAGGCGACCGTCCTCCATCAGCTTGCGGACGGCGAGCTCGAGCGCGACGTAGCCGCCGGTGATCGAGGCGCAGCGGGTGCCGCCGTCGGCCTGCAGGACGTCGCAGTCGATGTAGATGGTGCGCTCGCCGAGCGCCGCGAAGTCGATCACCCCGCGCAGCGAGCGGCCGATCAGGCGCTGGATCTCGACCGTGCGGCCGTCGGGGCGGCCCTTCGACACGTCGCGCTGCTTGCGATCGCCGGTCGACGCGGGCAGCATCCCGTACTCGGCCGTGACCCAGCCGCGGCCCTTGCCCATCAGCCAGCGCGGGACCGACTCCTGGGCCGAGGCGGTGCAGATCACGCGCGTCTCGCCGCACGAGATCAGGGCCGAGCCGGTGGCGGGCCGGACGAAGCCGGGCTCGATCGTGGTGGGCCGCAGCGCGTCGGGCGCGCGCCCCCCGCTCCGCTCGCTCATCGTCCCCCTCCGACGAGCTCGCGCTCGCCGAGCGCGAGCGGCTCGACCTCGGCCAGCGGCAGCTGCAGGAAGCGCGTGCCGAGGGCGCGGAAGGCCTGGGTGTCGCCCGTGCACAGGAACGAGTAGCGGCCCTCGACCACGCGGCCGCGCTCGTCCGCGCGCGGGTTGGCCAGACCACGGGCGCCGAGCACGTGCTCGACCTGGTGGGCCAGCGGGTCGCCCGAGACGATGATGTTGACGCCGCGGCCGAGCATGCGCTGGAGCATCGGGCGCACGAGCGGGTAGTGCGTGCAGCCGAGCACCACGGTGTCGACCTCGGCGGCGCGCAGGGGCTCGCAGTACTCGCGGACCGTGTCGACCACGTGCTGGTCGAACGGGAAGCCGGCCTCGATGATCGCCGCCAGGTCGGGGCACGCGACCGACGTCAGCCGCACGAACGGGTCGGCGTCGGCGATCGCCGACGCGTACGCGCCGCTGTCGACGGTCGCCGGCGTGGCCAGCAGCCCGACGCGGCCGTTGCGGGTTGCGGCCACCGCCTGCACGGCGCCGGGCTGCACGACCCCGAGCACCTCGACGCCGAGCGTGGTCTGCTGCAGGCGCGCGCGGATGGCGGGCAGCGCCGCCGCGGTGGCCGAGTTGCAAGCCACCACGAGCAGCTTCACGCGGCGCGCGAGCAGCTCCTCGGCGATCTCGAGCGCGAACCGCTCCAGCTCGGGCCCGCTGCGGGCGCCGTACGGGAAGCGCGCGGAGTCGGCGACGTAGACGAAGTCCTCGGCCGGCAGCTGCACGAGCAGCTCGTGCAGCACCGTCAGCCCGCCCACGCCGGAGTCGAACACGCCGACCGGGCGGCGGCGTACCTCCTCGGGGACCTGTGGCAGCGGCGCCGTCACCCGCGCCAGTCTGGCACGCGTTCCCGCGGGAACGTCGGGTCAGGTCTGTGGGCGTGCGGCGAAGGTCGCCGTCGGGCGCGAGCTCGGTCCAGAACACGCCGATCAGCCAGACGACCGAGCCGACGCCCGCAAAGCCGGCGTAGAAGGTGCCGAAGCTCCAGTCGCGCGAGATGCGCCCGTACACGATGCCGACGAGCAGCCCGACGGCCAACCACACGTAGAAACGCGTCCTCTTTCTCACGGCGAGAAGTCTAAGCCCCGCGAGAGCAGCACTCCAAGGCCCACCACACCGCCGACCGCCGCTCCCTTGCGCGCCCATTCCTCAGGATCGCTCTTCGGACGGAAGTCTCGGACGAGTGATCCCGCGACGAAGCCGAGCGTCCCGAAGAGAGCGGCACTCCCGCCCACGATCGCGCCGCCCTCCGCGAGGAAGTCGCCGAGGTCTCTCACCCCTCGCCGACACCGTCGATCGCGCCCTTGAGCTTCTTGACCACCGCCTCGGCGATGCCCGTGTCCGAGAACCCGCCGCTCGCCTTCACGACGCCCGCGATCAGCACCGCGACGAGCAGCACCAGCCCGACGTACTCGACCGTCCCCTGACCGCGCTCCGCGGCCAGCGCCCGCACCAGCCGCGCGTGTGCCCCACCCAGCAGCTCGTACCGCATGTCGACCCCCGGTCGCTCCGTCCCGGCGGCCCCGGGACCCGGCGCCCCACCGTCGTGACGGGGCCTCGCCAGTGTCCGGCGGAGCGCGTGCCGGATCTACGCGCGATCGTCACGGATGTGTGACAACTCCGTACCCTCGGCGCCGCGGTGCGCGCGCTGATCGTCACGAACATGTACCCCACGCCCGAGAGGCCGGCGCTCGGCTCGTTCGTGCGCGACCAGGTCGAGGCGCTGCGACGGCGCGGCGACGTCGAGATCGAGCTGTTCACGTTCCCGCCGGGCGGCTACCAGCGCGCCGCGCGCGAGCTGCGACGCCGCTACGCCGGCACGCGCTTCGACGTCGTGCACGCGCATTTCGGGCTGACGGCGTGGCCGGCGGTCGCCGCGCGCCTCGGGCCGGTCGTGGTCACGCTCCACGGCAACGACCTGTTCCACCCGCGCTCGAACCGCCTCACGCGCGCCATCCTCCCCTTCACCGCGCTGCCCGCGGCCGTCTCGCGCGAGTTCAGCGGCCTGCTGCGCGGAGCCGGCACGAGCCGGCGCGTAGCGGTGCTGCCCGTCGGCATCGACCTCGAGCGGCTCCGGCCGATCCCGCGTACCGAGGCGCGCGAGCGGCTCGGACTCGACCCGCGCGGGCGCTACCTGCTCTTCCCGCACGACCCGTCCCGCCCCCTGAAGCGCTTCGACCGCGCCGAGCAGGCCGCCGCCGGGACCACCCTGCTGACCATGGGCAACGTCCCGCCCGCCGACGTGCCGCTCTGGATCAACGCCGCCAACGCCGTGCTCGTCCCGTCGCAGGCCGAGGGGTTCGGGCTCTCGGCGATCGAGGCGCTGGCGTGCGGCGTGCCGGCGTTCGCGACCCCGGTCGGCATCCACCCGCTCGTGCTCGGGGGGATCGAGGGCGCGTACTGCGCCGCCTGGGACCGCGAGGCGTGGCGCAGGGCGCTGGAGCCGGTGCTGGAGGCCGACGATCCGCGGGTCGACGGCCGCGCCCGCGCCGAGATCTTCTCGGCGGACCGGATGGCCGCGCGCGTGGTCGAGGCATGGCGGGACGTGGCGGCCGAGCGCAGCAACCATCCGACCGATGGGTTCCAACCCGCGTGAGCGACCGTATACTCGAATGTCCGGGGCGTACGCCGATCGTTCGCCCTTGCGATGTATGAGCGGCCTGCTGCGACGCCTGACACGCCGACGCCCCGCGACCGCCGACGAGAACCGGTCCCCCGCGACCGCATCCTCGGAGCCGGTCGCCGCGCCTGCTGAGACCCCCGCCGAGCCGGGCGGTCAACAGCCCGTGCCCGCAGAGCAGCCGACCGTGATCCTGCCCGCGACGACCGAGCAGCCGGCCGTGGCCGCCCAGCCGCTGCCGGCATGGACCGTCGCCGCCGACCAGCCGACGGCCTTCGCCTACGCCGCTCAACCGGCGCCCGCGCGCGACCTGCCGGCCGGCATCGACCCGGCCGACCTCGCCGCCGCCCCGGCGGCCAGCTCCCGCCGCGGCAAGCTGCGGCGGCGGCTGCGCTACCTGCGCCACGTGCGCGGGCTCCTGCTGCGCGACCTCGGCGGCTTCACGTACGAGGTCCACCGCACGGCCGGTGGCACGGCGCAGGAGCCGCAGCGGCGGCTCGCCGCCGCCAAGGCGCAGCGGATCTCGGCGCTCGACGCCGAGGTGCGGGCGCTCGAGTCGCGGCTCGGCGAGCCGCACGAGACGCTGCTGCGCGAGCCCGGGATCGGCGGCACCTGCCCCGAGTGCGGTGAGCTGCACGCCAGCGACGCCCACTTCTGCTCGCGCTGCGGCACGGCGCTCGACGAGAAGGCGCGCGCCCAGCGCGCCGCCGAGCAGCCCGCGACCGGCTCGCAGGCCGTGGTCGAGCCGCAGCCGGCCAGCGTCCTCTGGGCCGGCGGCCCACGCCCCGCTCCGGAGCCGTCGCCGGCAGCCGAGGAGGACGTCGCCGAGCCGCCCTCGTCCGTGACGAGCCAGTGGCTGGCGACCGACCAGCCGACCACCTTCAGCCGGGCGGCGCAGCCCGACGCGCCCGCGCCGGCGGCGACGCCCGAGACGCCGGCGGGCGAGACGCCGGACGAGGCGGCCCCGCCGGCACCCACGACCGCCGCTGCACGGGCCAAGCCGAAGCGCGCGAGCAAGCCGCGCAAGCCGGCGAAGCGCGCCCCCGCGAAGCCGCGGGTGGCAGCGCCCAAGCCCGCGGCGGACACACCCGAGCCTCCGGCCGACGAGCCGAAGCCCGCGGAGCCGCGGAGCGAAGAGCCCAAGTCGGACGACCCGCCGAACTTCGAGGCCAACGGCCGCCGCGACGATGACGTCCCGCCGCCGCTGAGCTCCGGCGACCCGCTCGCGGCGCCCCGGGAGCAGCGCCCGTGACCGCCGTCGAGACGCCGGCTCCCGCCACCGAGACCCGGCGCTGCCCGCGCTGCGGCGCCGAACTCACGCCGGAGCAGGAGTGGTGCCTGCAGTGCGGCGCCGACGTCAGCTCCACGATCGCCGCGCCGCCGGGCTGGCGCGGCCCCGTCGCGCTCGTCGGCGGGCTGTTGCTGATCGCGCTGATCGCGCTCGTCCTGGCGCTGGTGGAGCTCGCCGGCGACGCCGAGCAGGTGGCCGAGCAGGGCGCCACGCCGACGCCCGCGCCGACGACGACCACCGTCCCCACCGCCACGCCGACCATCCCGCCCGCCACCGATGACGGCACGGGCTCCGCGACGCCGGAGATCGCCGACTGGCCCGCCGGCAAGGACGCGTGGACCGTCGTGCTCGAGGCCTCCGGCACGCGCGAGGCGGCCGAGGCGCGGGCCAACGAGCTGGCCCCCCAGGGCATCCCCGTCGGCGTCCTCGACTCGAACCAGTACCCCTCGCTCGAGCCGAACAAGTTCATCGTCTTCTCGGGCCAGTACGACAGCGAGCGCGCCGCCAACCAGGCGCTCACGGGGCTCACCAGCCAGGTCGAGGGCGCCTACGTGCGCCACGTCTCGCCGACGGCCGGCGCCGCGACCGCGACCGCCACCCCGGCACCGACGACGACGCCGGCCCCGACCACGACGCCGCCGACGCCCTAGAGCGACGGCCAGAACGGCGCGAGCCGCTCCAGCGCCTGCGAGGCGAGCGGATGCCGCTCCACCTCGCCCGGATCCGGCGTCGACGGATCCACCAGCACCGGCATCAGCGCCGCCATCGAGCCCGCCAGCGCGCCGAGGTCGTAGCCGCCCTCCAGCACCAGCCCCAGCGGCGCGCCGACCGCGTCGCAGACCGCCCGCAGAGAAGCCGTCATCCCCGCGAAGCCGGCCTCGGTGACCGTGCACGAGGCGAGCGGGTCGGCGCGGTGGGCGTCGAAGCCCGCCGAGACGAGCACGAGCTGCGGCTCCCAGGCGGCGATCAGCGGCGCCGCCACGTGCGCCACCAGCGAGCGGTAGACGGCGTCGCCGCTGCCGCCGGGGACCGGCAGGTTGACCGTGTACCCCTCGCCTGCGCCCTCGCCGAGGTAGGACGCAGGGCCGGTGCCCGGATACAGCGGCCACTCGTGGATGGAGATGAAGAGCACGTCGCTGTCGCCGGCGAAGATCGCCTCGGTCCCGTTGCCGTGGTGCACGTCCCAGTCGAGGATGAGCACGCGCTCGAGCCCGTGCGCGCTCGTGGCGCGCCGGGCGGCGACCGCGGCGTTGCCGAAGAAGCAGAACCCCATCGCCTGCGACGGCTCGGCGTGATGCCCGGGCGGGCGCAGCGCCGAGACGCCGGCCTGCGCCGTCCCGCCGAGCAGCCCGTCGACCAGCGCGGTCGCCCCGCCGGCCGCCCGCAGGGCCGCCTCGAAGGTCGCCGGAACGGCCGCCGTGTCCGCGTCCAGGAACCCGCCGCCGCGCGCGCACAGCTCCTCCAGAGCGGTCACGTACGGGCCCGGATGGATCGTCTCCAGCAGGTCGCGGTCGACCTGCGGGGCCTCGAGCAGCGCCGCCCCGAACCAATCGTGGCGGCCCATCTCGGCCTCCAGCGCGCGGATCCGCTCCGGGCGCTCGGGATGCCCGGGGATGTCGTGCAGCAGCGAGGCGTCGTGGCGCAGCCAGAGCGGAGGCACGCCGGTACCGTACGGCCTCCCGTGAACCCAGGCTCCGATCTCGTCGTCGTCGGCGCGGGTGCGGCCGGGCTGTTCGCATGCCTGTCGGCGGCCGAGGCGGGCGCCAGGGTCACGCTCGTCTCGGCGCGGCCGCTGGCCGAGACCGCGTCCTACTGGGCCCAGGGCGGGCTCGCCGCGGCGCTCGCCGTCGACGACTCGCCGGAGCTGCACCTGCAGGACACGCTGACCGCGGGCCGCGAGCTCGTGCGCCGCTCCGCCGCCGAGGTCCTCACGGACGAGGCGCCGGCCCGCTTCCACGAGCTCGAGGCGCTCGGCGTGCGCTTCGACGCCGACCGCCACGGCAACCTCGCGCTCGGGCTGGAAGGCGGCCACGGCACCCGCCGCGTCGTGCACGCCGGCGGCAGCGCCACCGGCCGGCGGATCCTGCGCCAGCTCTCCGCCGACGTCGCCGAGCACCCGTCGATCGAGGTGCTGGAGGGCGCCCGCGCCGCCCGCCTGGCCGCCGCGGACGCCCGCTGCGCCGGCGTGGCGCTGGAGGACGGGCGCACGCTGACCGCGCGCGGGACGATCCTCGCCACCGGCGGCGCCGCCGCCCTGTGGTCGCGCACCACCAACCCGCCAGGCTCGTTCGGCTCCGGCCTGCTGCTCGCCCGCGACGCCGGCGCCGCGCTCGCGGACCTCGAGTTCGTGCAGTTCCACCCCACGGCCGTGGTCGGCGTGAAGGGCCGCGAGGGCTTCCTCATCACCGAGGCGATCCGCGGCGAGGGGGCGACCCTGCACGACTCCCACGGCGAGCGCTTCGTCGACGAGCTGGCGCCGCGCGACGCCGTCGCCCGCGCGATCTTCCGGACGCTGCGCGAGCAGGAGATCCCGGCGGTCAGCCTCGACATGCGACACGTCGACCCCGAGCGCTTCCCCAACGTCGTCGCCGCCCTACGCGAGGCCGGGCTGGACCCCGCCACCGAGCTGGTGCCGGTGGCGCCCGCCAGCCACTACGTGATGGGCGGCATCGTCACCGACCTGCAGGGACGCTCCGGAGTCGACGGGCTGTACGCGGTCGGCGAGAGCGCCTGCACCGGCCTGCACGGCGCCAACCGGCTGGCTTCGAACTCGCTGTCGGAGTGCTTCGTGTTCGGCCGCCGGGCCGCCCTGCGCGCGCTCGACGAGCCGCCGCCCAAGGACGCCACCGCGGCCCGCGGGTCGGTAGCCGAGCCGCCGACGCGCGCGACCCGAAAGGCGATGTGGCGCCACGCTGGGCTCGAGCGCGACGCAGAGGGCCTGCGGCCGCTGCTCGACGACCCGCACCCGCTGGCCCGGCTGGTCGCACGCAGCGCGCTCTTCCGCGAGGAGAGCCGCGGCGCCCACGCTCGCGCCGACTTCCCCGAGACCGACCGCGCCCTCGATCACCGGCACACGGTGATCGCCGCCGGGAGCGACGATCCGGGCCTGGAGCACTGGGCCTGAGCTTTTGTCCGACGCTCGGCAAACCGAACACTGGTTCGCGTCTTAACGCGAAGTCAACAAAGCTCGCGTTCTAAATTGAACGTGATCGGCTATCAGTGCAGAGCGGATTCCTGGGGGGATCCGCAGTAGCGCGCAGGCCCGAAGGGGAGAACGCATGTACCGCTTCAGTCGTTGCATCTATCGCGAGCTCGCGCCCGACATCCTCGAGGACAGACCGGGCCACGCCGGCCCGAGCAACCACGAGCGGGTGCTGAGGGCGTGCGAGGCAGCCGTCTACCGGCTGGGCACCGATTGGCACTACTTCGCCAAGCCCACCAAGACGCTGTTCAACGACATCCGGATCTACTTCCCGATCTGCTCGCAGGAGCGGGTCTACCGGGTCGTGGACCGCTACATGACGTTCGCGAAGGACTACTTCTCCTCGTTGCCGGCGAGCGGCTACGACGTCGAGGGCAACCGGATCGAGTGCCGGGCGACGACCCGGCGCGGCACCCGCTGTCAGCGTACGCCGCTGCCGCGGAACGGCTACTGCCCGTCGCACCAGCACCTGGCCGAGCCGGAGGAGCTCCCGCTCGCCGCGTAAGATCCGCCGCCTGTGACGGCGGTGGGGTTCATAGGCCTCGGCATCATGGGGTCGCGCCAGGCGGCCAACCTGGCGCGCGCCGGCTTCGAGCTGACGGTCTTCAACCGCACGCGCGAGCGGGCCGACGAGTGGGCCGCCGAGCACGGCGGCACGGTCGCGGCCACGCCGCGGGAGGTGAGCGGCGAGGTCGTGATCACGATGGTGGTCGACGGCGACCAGGTCGAGGAGATGCTGCTCGGCGAGGACGGCGCCGTGCACGGCGCGCAGCCGGGGACGCTGTTCGTCGACATGTCCACCATCGGCCCCGCCGACACGCGCCGGATCGCCGGCGAGCTGATCGAGCGCGGACACCGCTTCGTCGACGCGCCCGTGACCGGGTCGGCGCCCAAGGCCGAGGACGGCACGCTGACGATCATGGCCGGCGGCAGCGAGGAGGACGTGCAGCGCGCGACCCCGCTGTTCGAGGCGATGGGCGAGCTGATCGTCCACGTCGGCGAGCTGGGCATGGGCCAGCAGGCGAAGGTCATCTCGAACGCGGTCGCCGCCACCAACTGCGCGACGCTCGCGCAGGGGCTGGTGCTGGGCCGCCGCACCGGCGTCGACCTCGAGGCCCTGCTGAAGGTGATGGGCGCCGGGGCGGCCGCCTCGCAGATGCTCAACCTCAAGGGCAAGCCGATGCTCGAGCACGACTTCACGCCGCTGTTCAAGCTCGACCACATGCTCAAGGACATCGTCCTGTGCCTGCAGGAGGCGCGCGAGGCGGGGGTCGGCTTCCCGTCGGCGGCGCTCGCCGGCGAGCTGTATGCGGCCGGCGCCGGCCGTGGACTGGGCGAGCAGGACTTCGCCGCGGTGCTCGAGGTCGTCGAGTCCCTCAACGACACGAAGCTGTAAACGTCCTCACTTCTCCAGCATGAGTGGAATTTGCAGGGAGATTTGGCGATTTCGGAACTTTGTGCATACTATGTGACGCTGTCGCCGGGGGTTTATACGGTGGCGGTTACAGGGCAGGTTGCGGTGGGTCGCCTGGATAGGCGAAGCCGCATCCTCATTCACCTCTCCATCCACCTTCCCTATGCCAATCGCATTCAAGGAATGGGCTGTCACCGTGCGCGCGCTCGCCGAGGGCGAGCAGCTCGTGACACTCCGTAAGGGCGGCATTCGCGAGCCGGACAAGCACTTCGCGCTCGAGCACGACCGCTTCTTCCTCTATCCGACCTTCGACCACCAGCGCGGTGACCTGGTCCGCGAGTCGCACCGGCCCGAGCTGCGGCGTGCGCTTGAAGAGGGTGTGTGGGCCGACGGCGAGCCTCCCGCCCATGCCGTGCTGCGCGAGGGCGCGATCCAGCAGCCCGACCGCGTGCGGATCCGGGCCTGGGCCGAGGTGGCCGGCGCCTGGACGGTGACCGACCGCCGCGTCGTGGACGGGCTGTCGCCCTTCTACGTGTGGACGCCGGACTACGCCGAGAAGCGCCTGGCGTGGAAGCGCCGGCACCCGCTGCACGTGCTGCTGCTGCGCACCTACCGCATCCCGCGGCCGGTCACGGTCCGCGTGCGCGACGACTACGGCGGCTGCCGCTCCTGGCTGGAGATCACGCGCGACCTCCCGTTCGAGGGGACGCCGGTGCTCTCCGACGAGGAGTTCGAGCGGGCATCGGAGGAGATCGCCTCCATCGTGCACGCCGACGGCGCGCTCGCGTACGCCTGAACTAGCGTTTAGTCGAATCCACTCGACCTTCCGGTGACAGTCTGGGAAAGTCCCGGACCTGACATACGTCCCCGGGGGTCACTGATGAGGGCAAGGAGGCTCGCGACCTGCGCGGTCGTGTTCGCCGCGTTCTGGGTTCCGAGCAGCGCCATGGCGCAGTCGCCGGCGATCGTCGTCGAGAACGGCAAGACGGCCCCGGCCTTCGGCTACGCCGACGCGGTCCGCGAGCGGGTGTTCATCCCGCTGCCCGGCGTCGACCAGGACTCGGACGGCCAGCCCGACCGCACGTCGATCGAGCTCATGCGGCCGAAGGCGACCAATGAGGGCCTCAAGGCGCCGGCCATCATCGACCCCAGCCCGTACTACACGACGCTCGGCCGCGGCAACGAGGGCCAGCTGATCGCCGACATCGACGGCGACGGCCTCAACGACCGCTGGCCACTCTTCTACGACAACTACTTCGTCCCGCGCGGCTACGCCTTCATCCACGCGGAGATGAACGGCACCGGCAACTCGACCGGCTGCCCGATGCACGGCGGGCCGGGCGACATCGAGAGCATGAAGGCCGTGATCGACTGGCTGAACGGCCGCCGGCCCGGCTTCGACAAGGACGGCAACCCGGTCACCGCGCCGTGGCACAACGGCAAGGCGGCGATGATCGGCAAGTCCTACGACGGCACGCTCGCCAACGGCGTCGCCGCCACCGGCGTCGAGGGCCTCGCCACGATCGTTCCGATCTCGGCGATCTCGCAGTGGTACGAGTACTCCCGCACGGGCGGCATCCGGCACAACAACAACTACCCCGGCAACTCGCTCCAGCCGCAGATCACCAACCAGAACCGGCTCGCGATCTGCGCCGCGTCGCGGACGCAGATGAACAACGAGGACGGCGACGAGCACGGCGACGTCAACCAGTTCTGGCTCGACCGCGACCACCTCAAGGACGTCGACAAGGTGCGCGCCTCGGTGTTCATCACCCACGGCACGCAGGACGACAACGTGCGCTTCAACCAGGGCACGATCTGGTGGGAGGCGCTGAAGGCGCGCGGCGTGCCGCGGAAGATGTGGATCACCCGCACCGGCCACGAGGACCCGTTCGACTTCCGGCGCGCGCACTGGGTCGACACGCTGCACCGCTGGTTCGACCACGAGCTGCAGGGCCTGGCCAACGGGATCATGGACGAGCCGAAGGTCGACGTCGAGCTCGCCAAGGACGTGTTCGAGACCGCGCCGGACTGGCCGGTGCCGGACTCGGCGCTCACCGACGTCTTCCTCCAGGGCATCGCCCCCGGCTCGGCGGGCGCGTTCGGCCTGGGCTCGGGCGGCGCCACCGACTCGCTGTCGTGGACGGACGCCAACTTCAACAACGAGGGCGCGATCATCAACACGCCGCTCGGTCAGCAGACGAGCCGGCGCGTGTTCCTCTCGCCGAGGCTCAAGACCGACCTGCGGATCTCCGGCACGCCGATGATCGACATCGAGGCGTCGGTCAACGGCACGCAGACCAACCTCGGCGCGGCGTTGGTCGAGTACGGCCCGACCACCCAGGTCTCGCGGTCGGGCGACGGCATCGCCAACGTCACGCCGGAGGAGCGGGACTGCTGGGGCGAGTCGAGCGCGAACGACAGCGCGTGCTACGCGAAGGTGTTCAAGCCCGAGACGACCCAGAACGTGTGGCGCGTCACCAAGGGCATCCTCGACACCTCGAACCGCGAGTCGCTGCTCGCCAGCGCGGCGACCCCGATCACGATCGACCAGAAGTACCGCTTCCGCTGGCCGACCTTCCCGCACGACTACGTGTTCAAGGCCGGCAACCAGATCGGGCTGGTCCTGATCGCCGACTACACGCAGTTCGGCTCGATCGCCGGGACGGGACAGGGCCGCACCGTCACGCTCGACACCAAGACGAGCAAGATGCAGCTCCCGATCGTCGGCGGGGCCACCGCGGCGACGGCCTCCGGGGCGTTCGTGGCCGACACCGAGGCGCCCGTGTTCAACCAGACCGTGCTCGCGGTCGACTCGACGAGCGCCGACGGGCGGACCGTCGACTACCCGCCGTCGCTGATCACCGACAGCCAGGACCCGTCGCCGACCGTGAGCTGCACGCCGCCGAGCGGCTCGATGTTCCCGATCGGCTCCACGACGGTCACTTGCACCGCCACCGACGCCAACGGCAACACGTCGACCGGCACGTTCGACGTGGTCGTCTCGTTCATCGACGAGGACGACGGCGACGTCGACGGCGAGGTGCCCGCGACGCTGAACCTGGCGGTCGCCAATGCGGCGCCGTTCTCGGCCTTCACGCCGGGACTGCCCCGCGATTACCTGACCACGATGTCGGCGACGGTGACCTCGACGGCGGCCGACGCGCTGCTGACCGTCTCCGACCCCAGCGCAACCGCGACCGGCCACATGGTCAACGGGGCGTTCGCGCTGCCGCAGGCGCTGCAGGCCAACGCCTCGAGCGCCGGCGGCGTGGGCGGCGACTACACGGCGATCGGCGGCTCGGCGGCGCCGACGCAGCTGCTCGCGTACGCGGGCCCGGTCAGCAACGACGCGGTCACGATCGGCTTCAAGCAGTCGATCGGCGCGAACGACGCGCTCCGCACGGGCAGCTACGCGAAGACGCTGACGTTCACGCTCTCCACGACGTCGCCGTGACGTGACGCGGCGCGGCCGGCGCTACGGCGCCGGCCGCGTGCCACGCTGGTGGCATCTGGTTAGAGACCCCGTCCGAGACGTTCGTCGCGCGCCACGACGAGCACGATGCCCCCGACGCCGCTCGCGTGCTGGCTCAGCTCGAGTACGCGCGCGAGCGGCTCGAGCGGCTGCTCGAGGTCGAGCTCGGCGAACAGGCCGTGGTGCTGCACGGGTCACCGGCGCAGCTCGACGCGGCGCAGCCGTGGCTGCCGGTGCAGCGGCGGCTGACGGCGCCGGCCGCGCGCCGCTACGTGGTCGGCTGGGCGGGCGAGCACGAGCTGCACGTGCTCTCGCCGCGGCTGCTGGCGCAGCGGGCGTCGAACGTGGAGGGCTCGCTCGAGCTGCTGATGCTCTCGCCCTCCGCGCTGCTGGCGCGCCGCGCGCTGGCGGTGCGCCACCCGGGCTTCCCGCCGCCGCTCGGGCCGCGGCGGCTGAGCCGCTGGATGCGCTCGGCCTGGTTCCTCGAGGGCGCCGCCCAGTGGCTCTCGGGCCAGACCCGCCACGTCCGACCGGCGATCGCCCGCCGCCTCCGCGAGGGCCCGCCGCCGTCCTTCCCGCCCGGCCGCGCCGACGCCCTCCTCCTCGGCGGAACCGTCTTCGACCTCGTCGCCCGCGAGGAGGGCGACCGCGCCGCCGTCGCCGTCGCCCGCACCGCCCCGGACGAAGCGCTCGAGCAGGCCTTCGGCCGCCGCCGGGCCCGCCACACCGAGGCCGCCTGGCGCTCCCACCTCACCCGCCTCGCCGCCCCTTAAGGGGGGTCTGACCCCTCTGTACTGCCACAGATCCGATCTGTACTACCACAGAGGGGTCAGACCCCCCTTGGGGTTCGGTGTATATTCGCCGGTGGATGAATTATGCGGTGGAGATCGACGGCCTCGACGTGCGGCGCGGGGGGCGGCCGGTGCTCCGCGGGCTGTCGGCGAAGTTGGAGGCCGGTCGGGTGACCGGGCTGCTGGGGCCGAGCGGGTGTGGGAAGACGACGCTGATCCGATGCGTCGTCGGCGTGCAGAACGTGGCCGGCGGGGATGTGCGTGTGCTCGGAGACACCGCCGGGGCGCCGGCGCTGCGGCGGCGGGTCGCGTACGTGACGCAGGCGCCCTCGGTGTACGCGGACCTGACCGTGCTCGAGAACCTGCGCTACTTCGCGGCTGTGCTGGATGTGCCGGCGCGGGAGATCGGGCGGGCGCTCGAGGCGGTCGACCTGGCCGGCGCCGGCGGGCAGCTCGTCGGGACGCTGTCGGGTGGACAGCGCTCGCGCGTCTCGCTGGCGATCGCGCTGCTCGGCCAGCCGGACCTGTTCATCCTCGACGAGCCGACCGTGGGGCTCGACCCCGTGCTCCGGCGCGATCTGTGGGCGCTGTTCCACCGGCTCGCCGAGGAGGGCGCGACGCTGCTCGTGTCGAGCCACGTGATGGACGAGGCCGCGCGCTGCGACCGGCTGCTGCTGATGCGCGACGGCGCCCTGGTGGCCGACACCACGCCGGAGGAGCTGCGCGAGCGCACCGGCGAGCACGAGATGGAGTCGGCGTTCCTGCGCCTGGTCGAGGGATGAGCGGCCGCATCACGTTGGCGACGACGGTGCGCGTGCTGGCGCAGATCCGCCACGACCACCGCACGATCGCCCTGCTGCTCGTGGTCCCCAGCGCGCTGCTGTTCCTGCTGCAGCAGCTCCTCGGCGACCTGCAGTTCGACCGCCTGGGCGCCCCGATGCTGGGCATGTTCCCGTTCATCACGATGTTCCTCGTCACGTCGATCTCGATGCTGCGCGAGCGGACCACCGGCACGCTCGAGCGGCTGATGACGATGCCGCTGGCCAAGCTCGACCTGCTGGGCGGCTACGGGATCGCCTTCGCTCTGCTGGCCACCGTCCAGGCGCTCGTCACCTCGGCCGTGGCGTTCCTGCTGCTCGGCCTCGACGCCGCCGGCTCGAGCTGGCTGATCATCGCCCTCGCCGTGCTCAACGCCGTGCTCGGCTCCTCGCTCGGACTGCTGGCCAGCGCCTTCGCCTCGAGCGAGTTCCAGGCCGTCCAGTTCATGCCCGCCTTCGTGCTCCCGCAGATCCTGCTCTGCGGGCTGCTCGTCCCGCTCGACCAGATGGCCGGCTGGCTGGAGGCGATCGCCTCCGTCCTGCCGCTCACCTTCGCGTTCGAGGCGCTCGACGCGGTGGCCGTCGACGGCGACGCGCTCGCCGACGTCGCCGGTCAGGTCGCCGTGCTGCTCGGCATGACCGCGGTGGCGATCGCCCTCGCCGCGCTCACGCTGCGCCGGCGAACCGACTAGTCACGCTCTCGACGATCGTCTTTGCGCTCGGGATGAACGCGTCCTCGAGCGTCGGGCTGTAGGGGATCGGGGTCTCGTCGGTGGCGACGATCCACGCGTCGTCGAGGTCGTGCAGCGCGGCCTCGGCCACCGCGCCGAGCACGCCGGTGGCCCAGCCGCCGGTGCGCGGGCCCTCCTCCACGGCGAGCAGCCGGTTGGTCTTGGCGACCGACGCCAGCACGGTGTCGAGGTCGAGCGGGCGCAAGGTGCGCAGGTCGATGACCTCGGCGTCGATGTCGAGCTCCTCGGCCGCCTGCAGCGCGTCGCGCACGCCCTTGGAGATCGAGACGATCGTGAGGTCCGAGCCCTCGCGGGCGACCGCGGCCTGGCCGAGCGGGATGACCTCGAGACCTTCGGGGGCGGGCGGGCCCTTAATCGAGTAGAGCCGCTTGTGCTCGAGGAAGAGCACCGGGTTGTCGTCGCGGATGGCGCCCTTGAGCAGGCCCTTGGCCTCCCCCGGCGATGACGGCGCCGCGATCTTCAGCCCCGGGATCCCCTGGAACCACGTCCCGTGGGTCTGCGAGTGGATGGCGCCGAAGCGCCCGCCGCCGCCCACCGCCGAGCGCACGACCAGCGGCACCGTCCCCTGCTCGTTCGAGATGTACCAGAACTTCGCGGCCTGGTTGACGAGCGAGTCCATCGGCAGCGCCATGAAGTCGCCGAACATGATCTCGATCACGGGGCGCAGGCCCGTGACCGCCGCGCCGTAGGCGGCGCCGGCCAGCGCGAGCTCGGAGATCGGGGTGTCGAAGACGCGCTCGTCGCCGAAGCGCTCGTCCAGGCCGGGCGTGACCTTGAAGACGCCGCCGGCGGCGGCCACGTCCTCGCCGAAGAAGACGACGGCGGGGTCGCGCTCGATCTCCTCGGCCAGCGCGTCGCGGATGGCGTCGCGGAACTCGATCATGCCGCGTACTCCGTCGCGCCGCCCGGCTCCGGGTACGGCGACGCCAGAGCGGTCTCGACGGCGCGGTCCATCGCCTCGCGGGCGTCGCGCTCGGCGGCCTCCACGTCGGCGCCCATCGCCAGCAGCCGCTCGCGCGCGATCTTCAGCGGGTCGCGCTCGAGCCAGCGCTCGACCTCCTCCTTCGGCCGGTAGGTCGCCGGGTCGGACTTGGAGTGGCCGTAGTGGCGGTAGGTCTGGCACTCGAGCAGCGCCGGGACGTGCTCGCCGCGGGCGCGCGCGACCGCCTCGCGGGCCGCCTCCTCGACCGCCCACAGGTCGTTGCCGTCCACCAGCGCGGCGCGGATCCCGTAGGCCGCGCCGCGGCCCGCGATGTCACGCCCGCCGGTGACCTTCTGCATCGGCGTGAACTCGCCGTAGAAGTTGTTCTCGCAGACGAAGACGGCCGGGAGCGAATGGACGACGGCGAAGTTCAGGCACTCGTGGAAGTACGCCTGGTTGACGGCGCCGTCGCCGAAGAAGGCGACCGCCACGCGGCCCTGGCGCTTGGCGCTCAGGGCGGCGCCGGTGGCCGCCGCGATCGATCCGCCGACGATCCCGTAGCAGCCGACCAGCCCATGCGACAGGTCGATCACGTTCATCGAGCCCGCCCGGCCGCCGCACACCCCGCCGGAGCGGCCGAGCATCTCGGCCGCGAGCGCCGCCGGGTCGGTCCCCTTGGCCAGCGCGTGCCCGTGGCCGCGGTAGGTGCCGGCCGCGTAGTCGCCGGGCTCGAGCGCCATGCAGACGCCGACCGGCACCGCCTCCTGGCCGGCCGCCAGATGCGTGGTGCCGTGCACCTCGCCCTTGAGGAAGAGCCGCTGCATCTCGTTCTCGAAGTGGCGGATCAGCAGCATGCGCCCGTAGGCGTCCAGCCAGCGGCCCGTCTCGACGACCGTCTCGATCTCCGTCACCGCGCTCCCATCGTCCGCAGCCAGTGCAGCTGCCCCATCGTGTACGCGATCGCGTAGCCGAGCTCGACGAGCTCGGGCTCGCTGAAGTGCTCGTGCAGCCGCCGCCACAGATCGTCGTCCGCCGCCTCGCTGTCCCACTCGATCGCGTATGCCCAATCCAGAGCGGCCCGTTCGCGCTCGGAAGCCGGTTCGACCTCCTCGCCGGCCAGCGCCCGGGCGCACAGCGCGACGAGCTCGCCGCCGAGCACGGTCTCCTCCGTGAGCCGATGCGCGGACAAAGCGTCGGGCACGAGCGCGCGGATCTCGTCGCCGCTCACGGCGCCAGCCCCGCCCGAGTGAGGTCGAGCACCTCGCCGTGCCCGATCCCGAGCGTCTTGATCCAGCGCTGCTGCCCGTAGGTCAGCGCGACGAAGCAGCCCAGCTCGACGATCTGCTCCTCCGTGAAGTGGCGCCGCAGGTCGGCCCAGACGGCCTCGTCGGCGCCCTCCGGGTTCCACACGAGCATGCTCGTGTAGCGCAGCGCCGCCTTCTGGCGGGCGTCGAACCGCTCGGAGCGCTCGAAGTCGAGCAGCTCCCGGTAGTCCGCCTCCACCAGGCCCTGCTCTCCCCCCGGGAGAGACCGTTGCGACCCTCAGTAGTGGCACTCGATCGTCTTGGACACGTAGACCCGGCACAGCTCCTTGACCGGGTGCTCGAGCACGCCGTTGCGGAACAGCTTGTCCCAGCTGTTGGAGAAGGCATGTAAGACCGCCGGCACGTGCGCGCGGATCGCCTGGCTCTCCGGCCGCGGCGTCCCGTGCAGGGCCGCGTGCTCGAGGTAGCCGCGCTCGCGGCCCTCGAGCTGCTCGACGGGGAAGTAGGAGATCCTGCGGCATCAGCCCACTACGAGCCCCTCGTCGATGTCCGCGTTCTCGGAGACGAGGTCGAGCCCGGACGCGTTGGCCTGCTGCTCGAGCAGCGCCGCGAAGTCCTCGTCGGTGTGGCCCGAGCCGATCAGCGCCTGGATCGCCTGCTGTGCGGCGGCGGCCACCGGCATCGGCACGTCGAGCTCGCGCGCGGTCTCGAAGCCGAGGTCGAAGTCCTTGCGCAGGAGCAGCGGCGTGAAGGTGGGCGTGAAGTCGAGGTTCACGTAGGCCGGCGTCTTGTAGCGCGTGAACATCGAGCCCATCACGCTGTCGTTGAGGAAGTCCAGGAACGCGGCGCGCGACATGCCGCCCTTCTCCGCCAGCACGGTGATCTCGGCCATGCACTGGGCCACCACGCCGAGCATCAGGTTGTGGCAGATCTTGGCCAGGCGCGCCTTCTCGCCGTCGCCGACGTAGGTCACCCCGGCGCCGAGCAGGTCGAGCAGCGGGAGCGACCCGGTCGAACGCCTCGCGCGGGCCCGAGGCCACCATCGTCACGCGGCCCGCCGCGACGACCTTCGGGTTGCCGCTGACCGGCGCCGCGATCAGCGCCACGCCGCGCCGTTCCGCCTCGTCGCGGACCGCCTGCGAGGCCTCCGGCGACACGGTGGTCATGTCGACGATCACCGCCGGCGCGGTGCCGTTGTCCGCCAGGACGCCGGACGGCCCGAGCACGACCTCCTTGAAGTCGTCCGGACCGGCGACCATCGTGAACACGACCTCGCGATCGGCCAGCTCCGACGGCGCGTCGACCACCGTCGCGCCGAGCGACTCGGCCTTCGCGCGGGTGCGGTTGTAGACCGCCACGTCGTGGCCCGCGGCCAGGAGCCTCGCCGCGAGGGCATGGCCCATGCGACCGGCTCCCACCCAGCCGACCCGCCTGCCGTTCTCAGTGCTCATACCTCTCCGGCTCCTGTGTTGCAAACGATTGCAGCACCTTACCGGGAGGGTGGCGGGCGTTCAAGCCGGGGTGGTACGCTTGCAAACGTTTGCACCGGAGCTGAGGGAGCCGCCGATGGGACTGCCGACCTACGGAACCATGAGCGTCGACTGGGAGGAGCGGGTCCGCGTCGACCGGCTGCGCGAGGAGCGGCTCGCCCGCATCTCCGGCCTGCTCGCGGAGTCCGAGCTCGGAGCGCTGCTGTGCTTCGACATGGTCAACATCCGCTACATCACGGCGACCCACATCGGCACGTGGGCGCAGGACAAGCTCAACCGCTTCTGCCTGCTCCCCCGCACGCGACCAGCCGATCATGTGGGACTTCGGCTCGGCCGCCCGCCACCACCAGCTCTACAACCCGTGGCTGAGCGACGGCCGCTCGCGCGCCGGCATCAGCACGCTGCGCGGCGCGATGTCCCCCGAGTCCGGGCGGGCCGAGAACGTGGCGCGCAAGATCAAGGTCGAGCTCGAGGAGCGCGGCCTGCTGAACGAGCCCGTGGGCGTCGACGCGATCGAGCCCGCGGTGCTGTTCGCGCTCCAGGCCGAGGGCATCCAGGTCGTCGACGGTCAGCAGCTGATGCAGGCGGCGCGCGTGATCAAGACGCAGGACGAGATCAGCCTGCTCAACCACGCGTGCATGATGGTCGACGCCGCCTACGAGGAGCTCTACCGGGCGATGAAGCCGGGGATGCGCGAGAACGAGTGCGTCGGGCTCGTGAACAAGGTGCTCTACGACATGGGCTCCGAGTTCGTCGAGGGCGTCAACGCGATCAGCGGCGAGCGCTGCAACCCGCACCCGCACGTCTACACCGACCGCGCGCTGCGCCCCGGCGACCCCGCCTACTTCGACATCCTGCACACCTTCATGGGCTACCGGACGTGCTACTACCGCACGTTCGCGATCTCGTCCGCCTCGAAGTCGCTGGTCGACGCCTACCGCCGCTGCCGCTACTACCTCGACGCGGCGATCGAGCTGATCCGCCCGGGCGCGACGACGGCCGACGTCGTCAGCATCTGGCCGCGCGCGGAGGAGTTCGGCTTCCCCGACGAGGAGGCCGCCTTCGCGCTGCAGTTCGGGCACGGCGTCGGCCTCTCGATCTGGGAGAAGCCGATCTTCAGCCGGCTCGTCTCGCTCGACCATCCGGAGGAGATCCGCGAGGGGATGGTGTTCGCGCTCGAGACGTTCTGGCCGGCGAGCGACGGCTGGTCGGCGGCCCGGATCGAGGAGCAGCTCGTGGTGACCAAGGACGGCTGCGAGATCATCACGCGCTTCCCGGCCGAGGACCTCGTCATCGCGGGCAAGCCGTACTTCACGGCCGGCGGCACGCTGTCGCTGGAGCGCGAGCCGCAGTCGAACCTCAACACCGAGCTCGACGCGGACACCGAGGAGGCGATCCCGATCAGCGAAGCGCCCGCCAGAGCTTCTCAGGCGTGAACGGCGGGTCGACCCAGCGGCCGCCGAGCGCGTCGGTGACCGCGTTGGCGATGGCGGCCGGCGTGCCGATCGTGCCCGCCTCGCCGATCCCCTTGGCGCCGAGCGGATTCAGAGGCGACGGCGACTCGACGAACGCGGTCTCGACCGGCGGCTGCTCGCCGGCGCTGAGCATCGCGTAGCTGGTGAAGTTCGTCGCGAGCGGCTGGTCGTCGTCGTAGGCGAACTCCTCGGTCAGCACGGCGCCGAGCCCGTGGATCGTGCCGCCGAGCACCTGCCCCTCGGCCAGCAGCGGGTTGATGATCGTGCCCGCGTCGTCGACCGCGGCGATCCGGTGGACGGTCAGCGCGCCGGTCTCCTCGTCGACCGAGACGACCGCCGCGTAGGCGCCCGAGCCGAACACCATGCCCGACTCGAAGCGCACGGAGGCGGACCGCTCGCCCGCGGCCAGCCGGTCGGCGGCGACCGCGACCGCCGACCCCGCCATCGGGATCGAGCGCCCGCCGAAGGTGCCGACGCCGGCCGGCGCCTCGGCGCTGTCGCCGAACCGCAGCTCGACGTCCTCGATCGGGATGCCGAGCCGGTCGGCGACGATCTGCGCGTAGATCGTGTCGTGGCCCTGCCCGTGCGGGAAGGAGCTGCTGCGCACGATCACGCGCCCGTCGTCCTCGCGCGTGATCTCCGCGCTCTCGAACTGGCCGCCGGCGCGCTCGACGTACAGCGCGATGCCGAGCCCGGCCCCGGGCGGCGGCTCGCCGACCAGCTCGATCGCCTTGTCCAGGCACGCCCCATAGTCGCCGGAGTCGTACGTGAAGCCGAGCGGCGTCTCGTACGGGAACGTGGTCACGAGGTTGCGGCGGCGCAGCTCGACAGCATCGATGCCGAGCTCGCGCGCGGCGGCGTCGACCGTGCGCTCGAGCAGGTAGCACGCCTCCGGGCGGCCCGCCCCGCGCATCGGGCCGGTCGGCACCCGGTCGCTGCGCCGGCCGACGACCTCGATGTCGGCGGCGCCGATGTCGTAGGCGCCGGTCATCAGCATGCCCATCGTGTGCGGCGGGACGGCGGTCGCCTGCTGCAGGTAGGCGCCCGTGTCGCAGACCAGCCGCGCGCGCACGGCGAGCATGCGCCCGGCGGCGTCCAGCGCCAGCTCGACGTCGCCCTCGACGCCGCGCCCCTGGTAGGCGGCGAGGAAGTTCTCGGTCCGGGTCTCGATCCACTTGACGGGACGGCCGAGCTCGATCGCCGCGGCCGCCGCGACCACGACCTCGGGCGCCGGCGGGCCCTTGCTCCCGAACGCGCCGCCGGTGTCCGCGAGGGTGACGTGGATCGACTCGAGCGGGCGGTCGAGCGCGTGCGCCAGCCCGGCGCGCGGGCGGTGGATGTCCTGCGCCGACAGCCACACCCGCAGCACGTCGCCGTCCACCCGCGCCACGCAGCCGCGCGGCTCGATCGGCGCGGCGACCGCCCGCGGGACGACGTGGCGGGTGCGCACGACGTGCGCGGCGGCCGCGAACGCAGCCTCGACGTCGCCGCCGACCTTGTGCCAGCGCAGCAGCTCCTCCGGCTCGGCCTCGAACGGGTCGTACTCGACGACCACCTGCTCGAGCGCGTCCTCGGCCTCGGCGCGCGACGGCGCGAGGACCGCGGCCACCGGCTGCCCGACGTAGCGGACCTCGCCGTCCGCGAGGATCGGATGCGCGGCGTCGGCGACCTCGACCCCCGGCGGCACGATCAGCGGCACCGGCCGCACGGCGAGGTCGCCTGCGGTGATGACGCCGGCCGGGGCCTCGATCCGCAGGATCCGCGCGCGGGGGTGCGGGCTGCGCACGAAGGCGATGTGGAGCAGGCCGTCGGGCGCGATGTCGTCGACGTAGCGCGCACGGCCGCGCAGCATGCGCTCGTCCTCGCGCCGGGGGAGCGGCCGGCCGACGAGCACTAGGAGCCGACGGCGTCGAGGATCACGCGCAGGGCGGCGATGCCCTCGGCGGCGCCGGTCTCCACCACAGCCTCGCCGCGCACGGCGGCGCCGAACTCGGCCAGCTCCTCGGCCAGCATGTCGCGCGGCTCGAACTCCACCGGCTCGCCGTTCAGCACGAGCGTGCTCACCTCGTCGACCCGCTCGGCCGCCGGCCAGACCGCGCCCAGGTCGGCGCGGTAGTCGAGCACTCCGTCAGACCCCTGCAGCCGCAGCGAGAACACGTGCGGCGACACGTAGGAGCCGGTCAGCACGCCCAGCGCGCCCGAGGCGAACTCGAGCGTCGCCACCCCGACGTCGTCGATCTCGGCCTCGGTGTGCACATGCGCGAAGCGGCCGGTGGTCCTGGCGATCGGCCCGAGCAGGTACGCGAGCGTGTCGGCGTGGTGGATGCCGAGCTGCATGAGCGGCCCGCCCGGGTTGCGCGCCCGCTGCGCCCGCCAGGCGGTCGGCGGCAGCTTGCCGGGCAGCGAGAAGCACGCCTCGGCGAGCACCACGGTCCCGAGCTCGCCGACGAGCTCCTTGGCGCGCCTCGCGGCGCCGAGCCGCCGGAAGGCGTGGCCGACCATCAGCACCACGCCGGCCTCGACGCAGGCGTCGCGGATCCGCTCGGCGGCCTCCACGGTGTCGGCGATCGGCTTCTCGACGAACACGTGCCGCCCAGCGGCGGCGGCCGCGATCGCGTTCTCCGCGTGGACGTGGTTGGGCGTGGCGATGAGCACGCCGTCGGCGTCCTCGACCGCCTCGACGAGCTCGAGCCCGGCGCGCTCGCAGGCGGCGGCGAGCCGCGGCGCCCACATGCCGGCGCCGACGAGGGCGACCCTCAAGCGAGCTGCTCCCGCAGCCAGTCGGCGACCAGCGGCCGCGCCTTGTACGGCACGTTCGCGCACACGTGGTTGCCGTCCTCGAACAGCACGAACTCGCCCTGCGGCGCCGCGTCGGCCGCCCGCTTGGTCTCCTCCCACGGGATCAGGCGGTCGAGCTTTCCGGTCACGAACAGGGCCGGCTTGTCGAGCTGCTCGACCACGCCGTCGAGGTCCAGCTCAGAGGCGGCGCGGCGGCCGTCCTCGTCGTCGGCGGCGTGCGACTTGCGCACGAACGTCTCGCGCGTCAGCGGCGGCAGGTGGTCCCAGATCGCGCCGAAGGAGAACGGCCCGCTGATCCCGGCGACGGCGCGAGATCCGCGGCTCGAAGGCCGCCGCCCGCGGCGCGTAGTAGCCGCCGAGGCTCACGCCCAGGGCGCCGATCCGGTCGAAGCCGTCCACGACGTCGAGGATCGCCGTCACGCCGGCCTCGAAGTCGTGCCTCAGCGGCAGCTCGTAGCCGCCCTCGCCCTGCCCGGGCCCATCCAGGGACAGCGTCGCCATGCCACGGGCGTGGAAGAGGTTCTCGAGCAGGAAGAACTCCTCCTTGGTGGAGTCGAGCCCCGCGATGAGAAGGACCAGCGGCGGCCGCTCGGCCCCAAGCGGCCGCCGCAGGTTTGCCACGACCGTCGCGCCGTCGAGCGGGGCCTCGACGCGTTCGGCCGCTGGGTCGAGCAGGCGGTGCGCCTCGCGCAATGCGGCGACCGCCCGGTCGGCGGCGTCGCGCGAGCGCGCCTCGTCGACGACCCATACGAACTTGGCGAAGTGGAAGCAGACCGCGGCGCGCAGCCACGCCTCGCCGGCGGTGACGACGCGGCCGGCCGCCTCGGCCTCGCCGGCCAGCGCCGCGTGCTGCTCGGCCGTCTCGCACCAGGCGCCCAGCCACTCCTCCCACGTCTCGATCCGCGCCGTCGTCCGCGCGAAGTCGTTGGCGTCGACGCCGGCCTGGATGAACCGCGGGCCCCAGTGGTCAACGGCTGCCTGCACGCGCGCGTCCGGCATCCACCACCTCCTCGATGCTGGTGCCGAGGTCCTGCAGCACGACCATCGCGGCGTTGCGGCCGGGGGCGCCGGTGATCGAGCCGCCCGGGTGGGTGGTGCCGCCGGTCTGGTAGAGGCCCGGGATCGGCATCCGGTGCTGCGCCCAGCCCGGCGCCGGCCGCAGCGTCCCGCTCTGGGGCAGCGTGCGGTTCCCGCCGTGGAACGTCCCGTGGATCATGTGCTCGTTCGCGCGCTCGATGTCCTCGGGCGCCTTGACGAGCATGTCGAGGATCACGCCCTCGCCGAAGTTCGGCGCCACGGCGTGCACGCGCGCGAGCTGGCGCCGCGCCTGCGAGTCCTTGGCATCCTCGAAGCCGTAGGACTGGGCGGAGAGGAACTTGACCGTGTGCCGGCCCTCGGGCGCGCGCGACGGATCCTCGAGCGTCGGCGTGGCGACCAGGATCCACGCCGGGTCCTCGACGTAGCGGCCGTCGGCCAGCGCGCGGCCGTACTCGATCGCGTCCTCCGGGAAGCCGGCGAGCCCGGCCGACACCGCGGTCCGCTCCTCGTCGTCGAGCGTGAGGAAGCGCGGCGGCTCGCTCGCCGCCATGTAGACGCCCATGGCCGGCACGCCGATGTCGAAGGTGTCGACGCCGTAGCGGAAGTCGTCCGGCCACAGCTCGGCGGGCGCCATCTCGATCAGGTGCTTGACGTGGATCGTCGAGACCACCGCCTCGCGCGCCAGGTACCGGTCGCCGTCCTCGGTCTCGACGCCGGCGCACCGCCCGCCCTCCACCACGAGGCGTACCACCCGCTTGCCGCACAGCACGGTGCCGCCGTGGTCGCGGATGAGGTCGACGAGCGAGTCGGTGAGCCGGCCGGAGCCGCCGCGCGGGATCGTCCACGATACGCCGCTGGCGGCCGAACACGATCGAGTACGCCAGCAGCCCCGGAGCCGGGCGACTCGATCGGCACCAGCGTCTGGTAGGCCTGCCAGAGCAGGAAGGCCTGCACGTGCCGGCTCTCGAACTCGTGCCGGATGACGTCCCAGGCGCTCATCATCCGGCGCCGCCGCCACACGTTCCCTCGAGGGTGCTCGCTCAGGAGCTGCTCGACCGACGGCCCCATGCCCGGCGGGTTGAACGTCCCCGCCGCGAACACGTGCTTGACCTCGTCGTACTCGGCCAGCAGCCGCCGGTAGGCCTCGCCGTCGGCCTTCGAGAAGCGCGCGATCTCCTCGACCGTGCGCTCGAGGTCCATCCACGCGGTGAGCTGCTCGCCGTCCGGGAACGCGACGTGCGCGAACGGGTCGGGGGCCAGGTACTCGAGCCCGTAGCGCTCCTTGAGCCCCAGCTCGTCCTGCAGCAGCAGCGGGTTGGTCTGGATCAGCGTGTGCCCGGTCGAGCACGAGTCGATCAGGTAGCCCGGCCCGAGCAGCTCCTCGGTGGCGGCGCCGCCGCCCGGGATCGCGCGGCTGTCGAGCACGAGCACCTCCCGGCCCGAGGCGGCCAGGTAGGCGGCGGTGATCAGGCTGTTGTGGCCCGCCCCAGCGACGACGACGTCGGCGGTCACGTGCGCACTCCACGCTCGAGCAGCCGCGTCGCGGCTCCGCCCAGCACCTCGCGCTCGGCGCGCGCGCCGAGACCGGCTGCGCGCACGGTCGCCACCGGGTGCGAGTCGGCCATGTCGAACGGGTGGTCGGTGCCGAGCAGGACGTGCTCGCCGCCCGCGAACTCCACCAGCGCGCGCAGCACCGCCGGGTCGTGCGTGACGGTGTCGAAGTACATCCGCGCGATCGACTCCTCCGGGTCCTCGCGCAGCAGCGCCCGCGCCTGCGGCTGGAACGTCCAGCAGTGCCGGAGCCGCCCGCGCAGCGCCGGCAGGGCGCCGCCGCCGTGGGCCAGGACGACGCGCAGCCCCGGGTGGCGCTCCATCACGCCCGCCATGACCATGTGCGCGGCGGTGATCGTGGTCTCGAACGGGTTGCCGACCGTGTTCCAGAGGTAGAAGTCGCCGAACACGGGGGCGTCGAAGCCCCGCGTCGTCGGGTGGACGAAGACGACCGCGCCCGTCTCCTCGGCCGCCGCCCAGAACGGCGCGAACCGGTCGTCGCCGAGGTAGGCGCCGCCGGGGCTCGACGGCACCTCGACGCCCGCGAGCACCTTGGCCTCCATCACCTCGCGCAGCTCGCGCACCGCGACCGGCGGATCGTGCAGCGGCACGGCGCCGAAGGCGCTCAGCCGGGGCTCGGCGAGCACGATCTCGGCCAGCGCGTCGTTCTGGATGCGGCACTGCTCGAGGTCGCCGGACAGGAGCTGCACCCAGGGCGACAGCACGACATGGTCGATGCCCGCCCGCTCAGCCTCCACGAGGATGCCGGCGGGGTCGACGAACTCGCCGACCGCCGCGGGCGGCGGCGACACGTTGGGCCGGAGCTCGGCGACGATCACGTGGCGGTGGACGTCGACGATCACGCCGGCGCCGCCTTCCGGACGGATCCGCCGAAGTAGAGGTCGGCCATCTCGGGGTTGGCGAGCACCTGGTCGGCCGGCCCGTCGAGCAGCACCCGCCCGCTCTCCATCACGATCCCCTGGTTGGCCATGCGCAGGCCGAAGCGCACGTTCTGCTCCACGAGCAGGACCGTGCAGCCGGAGTCGCGCATCCGCAGGACGCTCTCGAGCACGTGCTTGAGCGCCTTGGGGTCCAGCCCGAGCGACGGCTCGTCGAGCATGACCAGCGACGGCTCGAGCATCAGCGAGCGCGCGAACTCGACCATCCGGCGCTGGCCGCCGGAGAGGTTGCCCGCCTTCTCGCCGCCGCGCTCGGCGACGACCGGGAACAGCTCCTCGACCGCCGCGTAGCGGCGCCGGACGAGCGCCTTGTCGCGCCGCTCGATGTAGGCGCCCATCAGCACGTTCTCGCGCACCGTGATGTTGGGGAACAGCGCGTTGGACTGCGGCACCTGGGCCACGCCCGCGCTCAGGATCGCGCCTGTGCTCAGGCCGTCGAGCCGCGAGCCGTCGAGCCGGATCTCCCCCTCGCGCGGCCGCAGGAGACCGCTCACCGCGCGCAACACGGTGGACTTGCCGGCGCCGTTGGGGCCGACGATGCAGGCGATCGTGCCGCGGGCGACCTCGAGGTCGACGCCCTGGAGCACGTCGCCGCCCCCGTAGCCCGCGATCACGCCGCTGAGCCGCAGCATCAGACGCCGACCTCCTCGAGCACGAAGTCAGCGCCGAGGTAGGCGTCGAGCACGCGCGGGTCCTTCTGGATGTGCGCCGGCGTGCCCTGGCAGATGCAGCTGCCGCTCGCGAGCACGAGCACCGGGTCGCACAGGCCGAGCACGAACGGCATGTTGTGCTCGACGATCAGGAACGTCTTCCCCTGCGCGTTGAGCTCGCGGATCATGTCCCCCATCCGCTCGATCAGCGTCGGGTTGATGCCGCCGGCCGGCTCGTCGAGCATGATCAGCCGCGGGTCGAGCATGAGGATCTGCGCCAGCTCGACGAGCTTCTGCTGGCCGTAGGACAGCGCCGCCGCGCGCTGGTCGCGGAAGTCGCGCATGCCGACGAAGTCGAGCAGCTCCTCCGCCCGCTCCGCCTCCGGACCGCTCACGGCGCCGGCGTTGAGCTGGCCGAAGCGGAACTCGCGCAGCGGCGCCACCACGTTCTCGAGCACGGTCATCTCCCGGAACAGGCGCGTGATCTGGAAGGTGCGGCCGATCCCGCGGTAGGCGCGCCGCCACGACCGCAGCCCGTCGATCCGCTCGCCGCCGAACCAGACCTCGCCGGCGTCCGGCCTCATCGTCCCGCCGATCAGGTTGAAGACCGTCGTCTTGCCCGAGCCGTTGGGGCCGATCAGCGCGGTGATCGATCCCTCGGGCACCTCGAACGAGCAGCCGTTGACGGCGCGCAGGCCGCCGAAGTGCTTCTCCAGGCCCTTGACCTCGAGCAGCGGCGGGCCCACGGGCGGCGTCTCGATCCGCTCGGGCCGCTCGCGCAGCTCGAGCCGCGCCCCGACCAGCCCGGCCTTGCCGCGCATGCGCCGCGACTCGATCAGATCGCGCAGCGTCGGGATGACCCCGCGCGGCAGGAACAGCACCACGAGCGCCATCAGGCCGCCGAAGATGAGCAGGCGCGAGTTGCCGCCGCCGAGGTTGTTGTTCGACCACTCGTTCAGCGGCTCGATCAGGAACGCGCCGAGCACGGGCCCGAACAGCGTGCCGCGGCCGCCGAGCAGCATCGAGAGCAGGATCTGGACGCTGAGCAGGATGTTGAACATCCCGATCGGGTCGACGAAGGAGAGGTAATAGCCGTAGACCGCGCCGGCCATGCCGACGAACACCGCGCTGGCCACGAACGCCAGCAGCTTGTAGACCGGCGTGTCGATGCCGACGGTGGCCGCCTTGTCCTCGTCCTCGCGCATGGCGACCAGGCCCATGCCGAACTTGGTGCGCCGGATCCGCCAGCTCATCAGCAGCGACAGCCCCAGCAGGCCGGCCAGCGAGTAGTAGAACGGCCAGTTCTGGATCTCGATGCTCCACTGCGGCAGCGGCAGCGTGATGCCCGCGGTGCCTCCGGTCAGCGACGACCAGTTCGTGGCGACGATCTGCAGCAGGAACAGGAAGGCGATGGTCATGATCACGAACGCCGGCCCGCGCGTGCGCAGCGCGATCACGCCGAGCAGCGCCGCGAAGGCGCCGGCGACGACGCCCGCGACCGGCACCCAGACCCAGACCGACACGTCGACCCGGGTGGAGAGGATCGCCAGCGTGTAGGCGCCGAGGCCGAGGAACGCGCCCTGGCCGAGCGAGATGTAGCCGCCGTAGCCCGAGATGACGTTCAGGCCGACCGCCCCGATCGCGAAGACCAGGGACAGGATGATCATGTTCTGGTAGTAGAGGTTGTCCGAGACGACCGGGTACAGCAGCAGCGCCGCCGCGGCGACGATCACGGCGGCCCGCCTCACGCCGCCGCCACGTCCTCGCGCAGGCGAGTGCCCATCAGGCCCTGGGGCCGCACGAGCAGCACGACGAAGATCACCACGTAGGGCACCGCCGTCGCCCAGGCCGGCGAGATGTACGTCACCGTCGCCGCCTCCGCGACGCCGAGGATGAGCGCCCCGATCGCCGCGCCCGGCAGGCTGCCGAGGCCGCCGAGCACGACGATGCTCAGCAGGCGCGCGATCCACTGGTAGTGCGAGCCGGGCAGGAACGGATAGAGCACGGAGACGATCGAGCCGCCGGCGCCGGCCGCCCCGACGCCGATGGCGAAGGTCAGCGCCGACACGGCGCTCACGTTGACGCCGACGAGCGCGGCGCCCTGCGGGTTGAACGCGCTGGCCCGGATCGCCCGCCCGAGCCAGGTCCGGGTGAGGATCAGGTAGAGCGAGCCGAGCACGATCGCGGCGAGCGCGAAGCCGTAGACCTGCGCCTTGGGCAGGAACAGGTCACCGATCGTGTACGACTCGTTGAAGTAGTCCGGGCGGACGGAGTGCGACGTGTTGCCCCACACCAGGCCCATGACGCCCTCGAGCACGAGCGCGATCGCGAACGTGAGCAGCACCGACGAGGACATGTGGGCGCCGCGGATGCGGCGGACCGTCGCCAGGTAGAGGATCCAGCCGAACGCGAACATCACCGGCGTCGTGAAGACCACCGCCGCCAGCGGGTCGAGCTCGATCGCGGTCCAGATCGAGTACGTGAGGAACGCCGCGAGGATCAGGAAGGCGCCATGCGCGATGTTGATCACGCGCATGACGCCGAAGATCAGCGTCAGGCCCGACGCGAGCAACGCATAGACGCCGCCTACGAGCAGACCGAGGATCAGCGTCTGGACGAGCTGCGTCATCCCCCAGGCTTATATCCCTCGATGATCGTGTCCGTCGTCGCCGCCTCCTCGGGGAGCACGATCTCGGCCTTGCCGCCCTGCCACTGGCCGATCAGGAACTCGCCCTTCGGGCTGCCGTTCTCGTTCCAGCTCAGCGGCCCGAGGATGGTCTCGACCTCGTTCTGGCGCAGCCAGTCCGCCAGCTTGAGCTGGTCGGCGCGCTCGATCGTCTTGTTCGCCTCGACCGTGGCCTTCAGGACCTCGCCGGCCGCGTAGGCGTCCGCCGCGTCCTCGGGCACCGTCTCGCCGCCGAACATCTCCTGGTACTTGGCGACGAACTCCGGGTTGCCCGGCGTCTCCGCCTCCTGGCTGTGGCTCACCGCGTAGAAGACGCCCTCGGTGTTCTCGGCGCCGATGCCCTCGGCGTACTGGTCGCCGAACGAGGGCGCGTTGGTCTGGTAGAGCCACTTGGGCGTGAAGTCGACCTTGCGCAGCGCGCGCATGACGCCGATCCCGTCCTCGAACTGGGTGCCGGCGACGACCAGGTCCGGGTTCTTGGACTTGACCGCGTTGGCGATCGAGTCGAAGTTCGTCGTGTCCGCCGTGTAGGTCTCGCGGTAGACGGTCTCGATCCCCGCTTCCTTGAGGATCGCCTCGATGCCCTCGGAGGTCGGCGTCGTGAACGGGTCGTCGAGCGTCGGGTAGGCCGCCGTCTTCGGGCGCTGGCCCTCGGGCAGCGCGGCGATGTAGTTCGCCCACACGTCGCCCTGGTGGTCGGCGGTGGCCTGCTGGGCGAAGAAGACGGTCTTGAAGCCGCGGTTGAAGATGTCCGGGTTGCCGCCCGCCGGCTCGACGTAGAGCATCTTGTTGCGCTCGGCGACCGCGGAGGCCGGCAGGTTGAGCAGCGAGGAGAAGGTGCCGAGCAACAGGTCGACCTTGTCGCCGCTGATCAGCGCGTTGTAGTCGGACACGACGGTGTTCTGGTTGGACGCGTCGTCCTTGATCACGAGCTCGACCTGGCGGCCGAGCAGGCCGCCGGCGTCGTTGACCATCGACTGCCAGACCTCGTAGCCCTCCTTCGCGGCCTTGCCGGGCTCGGAGAACTCGCCGGTCAGCGGGAGCGAGGCGCCGATCTTGATCGGCTCGCCGCCACCGCCGTCCTGGGAGCCCGAATCCTCGCCGTCGTCGCCGCACCCTGCCGCAGCGAGCGCGACCACCATGAAAGCCGCGACCAGCCAGCGAACTCTCAGCATCCGTCTCCTCCTCCGCGGACTGCAAACGTTTGCAGCAAACGTGTGCAACGGTATCCCCTCGGGGCCGTGACTGTCAAGGCCGCCTGGTCGAGCCGCGCACGATCAGGTGCGCCGGGAGCACGACCTCGCGCAATCCCTCGCCGTCTCCCCGCATCAGCTCGAGCAGCAGATCGGCCGCCGCCACGCCGATCTCGTAGTGCGGGATGCCGATCGTGGTCAGCGGCGGCGAGAAGCGGGCGGCGAACGGCATGTCGTTGAAGCCGACCACCGACACCTCGCCCGGGCAGTCGATCCCGCGGGCGGCGAAGACGTCGTAGCAGCCGAGCGCCATCAGGTCGTTGCCCGCCACGATCGCCGTGAACGGCTCGTCGGCGTCGAGCAGCTCCTCGCACAGGCGCGCGCCCTCCGGCTCGGTGAAGGCGCGGCCGATCCGCACGAGCGCCGGCTCGAGACCCGCCTGCCGCATGCCCTCGCAGAACCCCTCGTGGCGGGCGCGGCCGGTCGAGACGTCCTGCGGGCCGGCCAGGTGCGCGATCCGACGGTGGCCGAGCGAGACGAGGTGCTCGACGGCCATCCGCGCGCCGGCGTGGTCGTCGGCGGTGGCCGACGGCAGGCTGCCGTCCTCCACGCGGCGATTGACGAGCACGAGCGGCACGCCGGAGGCCGCGATCTCGTCGAGCACCTCGTGGTCGGAGCGCGCGGTGGCCGCCACGAAGCCGTCGACCTGGCGGGCGCGCATCGCCTCGAGGTCGACGCCCTCGCGCACCGGGTCGTTGTCGGTGTTGGCGATCAGCGGCGTGTAGCCGGCCTCGCCGAGCCGGTCGTCGAGGCCGCGGATGATCGGTGGGAAGAGCGGGTTCTGGATGTCGGGCACCAGCACGCCGATGGTGTAGCTGCGGTTCGTCTTCAGCCCGCGGGCGAGCGGATTGGGCCGGTACCCGAGCTCCTCCGCCACCTGCCGCACGCGCTGCACGGTCTCGTCGCGCACCAGCGCCTCGGTCGCCGGGTTCAGCGCGCGCGACACGGTGCCGGGGTGCACGCCGGCCACCCGCGCCACGTCGCGCAGCGTCGCGCGCGCCGTCATGCCCCCGGCTCCGCGATGAGCACGGCGGAAGCGAGCGCGCAGCCGCCGACCACCCCGGCGGTCACCAGCATCGCCGCCTCGCGGCCCGAGTGCTGGTAGAGCAGGCCGGTGACGGCAGGCCCGGCGAGCAGCCCGAAGTCGCCGGTGAAGCGGAACGTCCCGAGGCGGCGCCCGACGGTGTCCGCCGGCACCTGGTCGGCGATGATCGTGGCGGCCACGGCGATCCCCGACGAGGCCACGCCGAGCAGCACGATGGCGCCGAGCCACGTGCCGAGCGTCGGCGGCGGCGCGAGCATGAGGACGGCGACGCCCATGGCGAGCAGGCTGGGGACGAGCGCCGCCTTGCGCGACACGCGGTCCGAGATCGCGCCGGTGACCGCCGAGCCGGCGAAGCGCGCGATCCCGCCGGCGGCCAGCGCGAGGCCGATGAAGGCCGTCGAGAGCGCGAGCTCGGACGAGCCGATGACCGGCAGCAGCGTCTGCGGCAGCGCGCTGAGCGTGAAGAAGACGGCGAACGGCACCGCCGCCAGCACGAACGCCTGCGAGCGCGGGAGGCCGGGCGGGTCGTCACCCGCGGCGGGCGCCGCGCGGCGGTGTGCGCGGCCGGCGGGCACGACCAGGCAGGCGACGATCACGCCGACGCCGATCAGCGCCGCCACCACCTGCGCGGTCCGCCAGCCGGCGAGCCCGGCGATCAGGCCGCCCACGGCCGGCCCCAGCGTCTGCCCGGTCATCAGAGCCATCGAGAAGCTCGCCATCGCCACGCCGCGGCGCTCGGGCGGCGCGCTGGTGGCGAACACGGTCATCCCGGTGGTGTTGGTCAGCGCCGAGGCGGCACCGAGGAAGAACACCGCGACGAGCGCGTGGGCGAACGATCCGGCGCCGGCGAGCAGGCTGGCGGACAGCGCCACCCCGATCCCCGTGCCCGCGAGGGCGCGGCCCGGCGGCAGCCGGTCGGCGAGCCGGCCCGCGGGCAGGTCCATCACGAGCCGGCCGAGCGCGAACGCGGTGGTGATCATCGCCAGGTCCGCGGCGGTGAGCTTGAGGTCGCGGCCGATCTCGGGCAGCAGCGGCGCGCGCATGAACGACGCGATGGCGACGGACAGCACGACGCCGCCCGCGAGCAGGGTCGGACCGGTGAGGTGTGGACGCTGCGCCGTCACAAACGTTTGCACTATCTCAGACACGGCGGCGCGGGCGAACGTCAACCCCGGCTGGGTAGGGCGGCTGGGGAGCCGGCCGCGCAGCGGATTTCGGCGTTGAATCCTGTTCTAGGGTCGCTATACGACCCTTAGGCAGGATGCTTCGAGGAAACCGGCTCCGCCGGCCTCCCCGCTCCCCTACCCAGCCGGGGTTGACTTTCAGAACACCGCGGCGAAGACGCCGGCCGCGACCAAAGCCATGATCGCCACCGCCACGGCCACGGCGAGCGCCTTGACCCACGCCGGCGTGCCCTCGCCCACCGACGACGGCTCGGTGGGCTCCGCCGTCCCCAGCAGCTCCCGCGCGAGCGCCGCCCCCGTGGAGGGGACGAGGATGTCCCGCGGGCCGGCCGCCAGGAAGTCCGGCACGTCGAACCCGCCCGACCGGCGCACCAGCGAGGGGATCCCCTCCCCGAGCAGGAGCCCTTCCATCAGCTCGGCCTCGGCCTGGTTGCGCGCCCAGCCGACCTTCGTCAGCGGCCCCTTGGCGAACTCTGGTCGCACCCGGGGATCGAACTCCTCCTTCATGCCGCGGGCGGCGGCCCGTCCTCCTCGACCTCGAGCACGCCCTCGCTGACCTGCCCGTCGACGATCCGCCATGCGCGCACGTCGGGCACGGGGCTCTTCAACCCGACGATCACGTACAGCGCCTCCGGATAGAAGGCGAGGTTGATGTCGGTCTGCGACGGCTCGGGCGCCGAGCGCGTGTGCGAGTGGTAGATCGCGCCGAGCTCGAGCCCGGCGTCCTCGATCTCGGTCTGGATGCGGTACTGCTCCATCCCGTCCATCTCGTAGCGGAACGGGCTGGCCGCCGTGTTGCGCGCGCGGTGGACGGCGACCGCCTCGCCGTCACTCGACGCGATCATCCCGCAGCACTCGTTGGGCGCGTCCGCGCGCGCGTGCGCGATGACGTCGTCGAGCAGCTGGCGCGAGATCCGCAACTACGGTGCTACTCGGCCGTCTTGGCCGTCTGCTGGATCGGCTTGGGCTCGTCGTCCTCGTCGTCGCGAGTGTTGATGCCGCTGATCGAGTCCTTGAACTCGCGCATGCCGCGACCGACGGAGCGGCCCACCTCGGGCAGCCGCTTCGGACCGAGCACGAGCAGCGCGATGACGAGCACGATGATGAGCTCAGTCGGTCCGACGCTGACTGGCATTGCTGGCTTCCTCTCCGAGCTTTCCGGGGTTGTGACCCCTCCACCCCTCAGGGTAGCTGGCCCGCACGCAGGCGGGCAAGGTGCTGCGCGTGGCTGGCGAGGATCGTGGCCGCCGTCTGCAGCACGGCGGGGTCGGCGATGTCGGTGAGCGCGGCGGCGTAGTCGTCGACCAGCGCCTGCTCGAGGGCGATGGCGGCATCGAGCCGGGCGTCGCCCTCGGCCTCCATGAGCCGGCGGGCCGGCGCGTCGAGCCCGCGCGGGGCGGGACTGCGCCCGAGCGCGTCGAGGTGGGTCCGCAGCGCCTCGGCGTGAGCGAGCTCGTCGCTGTAGAGGTTCTCGACGACCACGCCCTTGCCGGCCCCGTACGCCTCGGCGGCTGCCTCCTCGCGGGCGACGAGCTTGATCAGCACCGCGGTGTCGGAGCGCTGGGCGAACGCGCTCGCGGGCCGGGCGAGCAGCGCGAGGCCACCGGCCGCGATCAGCTCGCGGCGCCTCACCGGGGAGTTCCCGGGAAGGGGTCCTCGACGGGGATCCCGAGCGCGTCGGAGAGCAGCGCGGTGTCGCCGGCCGCGCCGGCCACCAGCTCGGCGCCGAGCTCTCGGAGCTCGCGGCCCGCGAGGCTCGGCATGGCGACCACGTGGGCGACGATCGCGGCCTGGCCGCGCGCGACCGCCTCCTCCGGCGGCACACGCTCGTCGGGCGGCTGCGGCGCGTCGTGCGGGCCGGCCGCCCTCGGCGGCCACCGCGGCGGCCAGCCGCTCGGCCCGGTCGCGAGCGCGCGCGGACACCTCGCGCGCCGTGTCGGCGGCATCCCCGGACACGCCGATCGGCATCGCGGCCGCCAGCTCGCGCTCGGCCGCGAGCTGGCGCAGCATCGCGTCGGCCGGGGCGGCGACCACCTCCTCTTCCTCCCCGCATCCCACCAGCAGCGCAGCCGCGCCGCCGGCGAGCAGGGCCCGCCGGGTCACCACCAGACGGTGGAGTCCAGGTTCTCGATCTGCTCGACCGGCAGCGTGTAGACGCCGGAGGAGAGGTACTTCCAGCCGTCGTCGCAGACGATGAACACCACGTTGCCCTCGTCGAGCTCGTTCGCGATCCGCACGGCGATCGAGGCGATCGCGCCCGACGACACGCCCGCGAAGATGCCCTCCTCGTCGAGCAGCCGGCGCGTCCACACGATCGCGTCGTGGTTGGTGACGAAGATCTTCCGGTCCAGCAGCGAGAGGTCGATGATCGGCGGGATGAAGCCGTCGTCGAGCGAGCGCAGGCCCTGCACGGGCTCGCCCTGCATCGGCTCGGCGGCGACGATCTTCACGCTGTCGCCGAGCTCCTCGCGCAGCCGGCGGCCGTTGCCCATCAGCGTCCCGCCGGTGCCGAGGCCGGCCACGAAGGCGGCGATCTCGTCGAGCTCCTCGAGGATCTCGGGCGCCGTGCCCTCGTAGTGCGCGCGCGGGTTCGCCTCGTTGCCGTACTGGTACGGCATGTAGTACGAGGGGTCCGACGCGGCCATCTCCAGCGCCAGCGCGACGGCGCCGTTGGAGCCCTTCGAGCCGTCGGAGTACACGATGTCGGCGCCGTACATCTTCAGCAGCTGGGTGCGCTCCTGCGTCACGTTGTCGGGCATGACCACGCGCAGCGGATAGCCCTTGCGCGAGCAGATCATGGCCAGCGAGATGCCCGTGTTGCCGGAGGTCGGCTCGAGGATGGTCTGGCCGGGCAGGATCGCCCCCTGCTCCTCGGCGGACTCGATCATCGCCCGCGCGACGCGGTCCTTGACCGAGCCGGTCGGGTTGTGCGATTCGAGCTTGGCCCAGATCCTCACGCCCGGCTTGGGCGAGAGGCGCTTGAGCTCGACCAGCGGCGTGTTCCCGATGGCCTGCACGATGTCGCCGTAGCGACCACCGCATGGCCGGTTCCCCAGTTGCTGCGCCATGACTTCATTAAGTGTAGTCAGACGGGAGCCTGCAGAAACCACGCCGCGACGAGATGCGCGCCGGCACGGACCTGCGCTGCACGTACATCAGCCCGACGCCGCGGTCGTCGAGCGGCAGCACGTCGCCCGGCGCAGTGACGTATCCGATGGTCTCGATGACCGTGCCGGGCGCCGTGGCGCGGGCGACCCGCGCGCGCACTCTCCGCTCTCCGCGGCGGTTGCGGAGGGTGTACCGCAGCGTCCGCGTCGCGGGATCGAAGCTCGCGCCGCTCGGCGGGCGGACGTCGACCAGCTCGGCCGGCAGCGTCGCCTGGACCTCGGCGCGTCTCCGGGAGCCGAACACGAAGAAGTCCATCGAGATTCGCTGGCCCGGCCGGACCGAGAACGGGCTGAGGATGAACATGCTCGACCCGGCGTTGAGCGGGCCGCGCGGCCGCGAGCCCTTCCGCCGGACGGGCCGCAGGGCCGCCCGGTCGAGCGCCAGCACGTCGATCCCACGCGAGTGGTCGAGCGCGTACACGGTCGAGCCGCTCGGATCGGTCGGCGCGAACAGCGCTCCCCAGAACAGGCCTGGCCGGTTCACGTAGTAGCCGACCTGGCGCAGCCTGCGCGGGCGCCGCGCGTCGATCAGCCGCACGCCCTGCTCATAGAAGCCCTGCGCGATGAGGCCGTCCCGCGCGTCGAAGTAGTGCGCCGAGCACAACAGCCGCGCCGAGCGGTCGCGCTCGACGCCGAACGTGTCGAGCGGGCGCATCCTGCGGTGGCGCGAGATCCTCCAGGTCTGGAGCGTGCCGGCACGGCGGCATCCGCGCCCGAAGGCCTCCTCGGTGATGGCCACCACGTTGCGGCTGAGGCGGAGCGAGTTGTGGTGGATGAACTTGTTCAGCGGCGGGCGCGAGCCCTGCCGGTTCGTGCGCCGGACCAGCTTCGGATGCACAGGATCCGACACGTCGTACGCGGCGGTTCCGTTCCCGCCCGCCACCCACGCGAGTCCCGACCCGTCCACCTGCACGTCGTGCGTGCCCGTCGACCCAGCGGCCTCGCGCGCCCGGAACCGGCCGGCCCGGCGCGGACGCGTGGGATCGCGCAGGTCGACCACCTCGATGCCTTCGCTCGAGCCCGCGAGCCATGCGTAGCGGCACTCCTGGATGCATGTCGCCGTGTGTCCGAACAAGCGCCGTCGGGTGCTGTAGGTCGACAGGACCCGCGGGGCGGCCGGGTCGCTGACGTCGATCACGTGCAGGATCCCGCGACCTCCGACCGGGTCGTCGGAGACGAGCATGATCCCCGAGCCGACGTCGACGTCCTCGTTCTGCGCGTTCGGGAGCTCGAGCCGGCCCACGCGCACGGGCGCGCGCGGGTCGGACACGTCGTAGATGCTCATCCCGCTCAGGGCGGAGACGTAGAGATGCTGCCCGACCGCGCGTGCGGAGATCACCCCGCGCTCGGGGATCGAGCCCACGAGGCTCACGCCCGGCGAGGTCTCGGCGGCAAGGGCGGTGCCCGGGAGCGCCAGCGCCACCGCCAGCGCGAGCGCCAGCCTCATGCCGCCTCGGCCGAGGCGGGATCGGTGAGCACGCGCCGCAGCGACTGGGCGGCGGCCCCGCGCACCGCCGCCTCGGGCCCGAGCGTGGAAGGCAGCAGCCGCGGTACGCCCCATTCGGACGCGAGCACGTGCGTCTCGAGCTCGTGGGCGATCGGCGCGGCGAGCCACGTCGCCAGCTGGGCGAAGAAGCCGCCGAGCACGACGGCCTGGAAGTTGAGGAGGTTGGCCGCCGAGGCGATCCCGATCCCGAGCCAGCGGCCGGCGTCGCTCAGCGCGTCGAGCGCCTGCTGGTCGCCCATCCGGGCGCGGCCGGCCAGCTCCGACACCGGCTCGCCCGAGCCGGTCGTGGTCGCCGCGCTCGCCGGGTCGAGCCCGGCCGCCTCGAGCAGAGGCTCGAGGCCCGCCAGCGTCTCCAGGCAGCCGCGGCTGCCGCACGCGCACGGGGGCCCGCTCGGATCGACCGTCATGTGCCCGAACTCGCCGCCGAAGCCCTGCGAGCCGCGGAACAGCTCGCCGCCGACGATGATCCCCGCGCCGACGCCGATCTCGCCCGACACGTAGAGCACGTCGCTCAGCCCGCGCGCCGTCCCCTCCCACAGCTCGGCGAGCGCCGCCAGGTTCGCCTCGTTGTCGGCGGCGAGCGGGAACGCGGGGCCGGACAGGCGGTCGCGCAGCTCCTCGACGACCGCGACCTCGTTCCAGCCCAGGTTGGGCGCCACCAGCAGCGCGCCGCCCGCGGCGTCGACCAGCCCGGGCAGCGCGACCGTCGCGCCGACCGGCCGCAGGCCCTCGGTCTGGATCTCCTCGAGCGCCGTGGTCGCCAGCTTGCCGAGCCGGTCGAGGACCGTCCGCACCTGCACGCGGCGGTTGTCGCGCACGTCGAGGCTGCGGTGCCGCTCGGCGCCGGTGAGGTCGAGCGCACGCACCGCGAGGTAATCGACGTTGATCTCCAGCCCGAGCGCGACCACCCCGCTGCCCGACAATTCGACGACCTGGCCGGGCCGGCCCACCGTGCCGCGCTGCTCGAGCCCGCGCTCGACCAGCAGGTCGAGCCCGATCAGCTCGGTGACCAGGCTCGACACCGTCGTCTTGTTCAGACCGGTCTCGAGCGCGATCGTCGCGCGCGAGCGCGGGCCGTGCTCGGACACGTGGCGGAGCACGACGCCGAGGTTGTGCCGGCGTACGGCACGCTGATTCGCGAGCCCGGGGCCACGCTCCATATTCCAACCCTAAGGGTTCAGGCAGCGTCAGGCAGGGGCTCGACGCCGAGGAAGCGCTTCTGCGCCTCCGGGTCGGCCAGCAGCGCCGCGGAGGTGGTCTCCGTGGCGATCGTCCCGGCCACCATGACGATCACCCGATCGGCGAGCGTGGTCGCGACACCGAGGTTCTGCTCCACCACCAGCAGACCCATCCCGCCCGCCGCAAGGTCCTTGATCGTCTGGATCAGGGTCTCCACGACTGTCGGCGCCAGGCCCTCCGACGGCTCGTCCATGATCAGCAACTTGGGGTTGGTGAGCAGCGCGCGGCCGATCGACAGCATCTCCTGCTCGCCGCCCGACAGCGAGGTGCCGGAGACGTTCTTGCGCTCGGCCAGGCGCGGGAAGAGCTCGTAGACGCGATCGGGCGTCCACTCCGCCTTGCTCGGCGCGCCGACGATCTCGAGATGCTCGTCGACGGTCAGCGAGGTGAACAGGCGCCGGCCCTGCGGCACGTAGCCGACGCCGGCCTTGGCGATCCGGTACGAGGGCTTGTTCTGGAGCTCGTCGCCCGCGAGCCGGACGGAGCCCGACGAGCGGCCCGTCGCCCCGAGCAGGCCGACGATCGCCTTGCAGAGCGTCGTCTTGCCCATGCCGTTGCGGCCGATGAGCGCGACCGGCTCGGCGCCCATCCTGAAGTTCACGCCCTGCAGGACGTGCGCCGTCCCGTAGTAGGCGTCGAGCCCTTCGACCTCGAGCAGGTCAGTCATGGTGGATGAGCCCGCTCCCGAGGTAGAGGTCGTGCACGGTCTGGTTGCTGCGGATCTCGTCCGGCGTGCCCTCCACGATCACGCGGCCGTCGTGCATCATCGTGACCCACTGGGCCACGCGCAGCGCGACGTCCATGTCGTGCTCGATCAGGATCAGCGTGATCGACGGATCGAGCGTCAGCAGCAGCTCGGTCAGCTTCACGCGCTCGGCGCGCGAGAGCCCTGCGGCGGGCTCGTCGAGCATCATCAGCTTCGGTTCGCTGGCGCGCGCCATGCCGACCTCGAGCTGGCGCTGCTCGCCGTGCGAGAGGTCCATCACGAGCGAGTCCAGGCGCGACGTCAGCCCGACCGACTCAGCCATCGCGCGCGCCTTCTCGCGCAGCTCCCCGTCGGCCTTCGAGGGCACCATCCGCAGGTGCCCGTCCTGGACGCCGAGCACCGACAGGTACAGGTTCTCCTCGACGTTCAGGCCGAGGAACAGGCGCGAGGTCTGGAACGTGCGCGAGAGGCCCATACGCGCGCGCTTGCGCGCGGGGAGCCCGGTCACGTCGGTCCCGAACAGCTCGATGTCGCCCGCCGACGGCGGGAACTCGCCCGAGATCAGGTTGAAAAGCGTCGTCTTGCCGGCCCCGTTGGGGCCGAGGATGGCCCGGCGCTCGCCGGGCCGGACCTCGAGGTCCACGTCGCTCACGGCGTGGACGCCGCCGAAGCGCCGGCCGACCCCCCTCAGGCGGAGGATCGGCTCGGCGCGTTCAGCGGATGTTTCGGGTGTTGCCACTGCTTCCTTACTTCGACGAGAAGTCGACCTCTTCGGCGTTGCCGACCCACGGCGGGGCCTCGCCGGCCACGCACTTCGGGTTGGTCCGGTCCGGAGCGGGCGTCTCGGGCGAGAAGACCCCGTTGAACGTCTGGTCGACGTCGTTGACCTTGCGGAACGTCTGCACGTCCGGCGTACCGTCGCCGTTCGCGTCCTTGACGATCTTCTTGACGTAGCCGGAGCTGATCGCCTGGCGGTTGTCGTCGAGCTTGACGTCGCCCCACGGAGCCTCGTCGCCGCTCAGGGTGACGCTCGCGAGCGCCTCCTGGAGCTTGCTCTGGTCGGAGACGTCGCCGTCCACAGCCTCGAGGCCCTTGATCAGGCCCACCATGTCGAGGTAGTAGCCGTACGTGAACACCGACGGGCCGAGACCGGCGATCTCGGCGCCGTACGCGGCCTCGAGATCCTCCTGGTACTTCGCCACCTCGGGCGTGTTGGAGTCGGCGGCCGTCATGGCGGCGGTGGCGCCACCGACCAGCGACTTGCCGACCTCCTTGAGCACGAGCGGGTCGTCCCAGAAGACGTTGCCCAGCATGCGCTCGGTGTCGACGCGGCCCTTCTGCTCCTGGTACTGCTTGATGAACGAGATCAGGCCGGAGCCGCCGATGCCGACGTAAAGGCCGTCGACGTCGTCCGGGATCTGCGAGATGTAGGACGAGTAGTCCTCCTCGCCCAGCGGCGCCCAGACCCGCTTGGTCACCTTGCCGCCGATGGCGCAGAACTCGGCGACGAAGCCCGACAGCGACGTGTACGGGAACGAGTAGTCGTCACCGATGATCGCGGCGGTCTTCCAGCCGAGGTCGTTGTAGGCGTAGTCGCCCAGACCGGCCGACCACTGCGCGCCGTCCGGGTGGAAGCGGAAGAAGTTCGGCGCCTGCACCTTCAGCGTCGCGTCCTGCGCGCCGGCGATGCCGTTGACGAACGTCTTGTCCGGGTGCTCCTTGGCGTAGTTCGCGACCGCGATGCCCTCGTCACCGGACAGCGGTCCGATCATGACGTCGGCGTCTTCCTGCTCCATCAGGCGCCGCGTCTCCTCGATCGCCTTGTCGGCGGTGTCGTCGGCGCAGCCGTAGCCGACGATCTCGACGTCCTTGCCGGCGATCTGAGCACCCTCGATGCCGTCGCTCGGCTTCTCGCCCGCGGCCTTGCCGCCGGCGTAGCGGATCAGCGCCAGATGCGCGCCTGAGATGGTCGGCTCGAAGAACGAGCCGAATGCGCCCTCGCAGTCGGACAGGAAGCCGACCTTGATCGTGCCGCCCTCCTCCTGCGATGCGGTATCGCCGCTCTCGTCCCCGCCCTCATCACTGTCGTCGCCACAGCCCACTACGACGAGCGCCAGCGCCGCCAGAGCAGCCAACAGAGTCAGCAGCTTGCGTCCCCTCAAAACACCTCTCCTCTCAATCCCCATCAGTTGACAGTTCCTGGTGCCGGCCCGGTCCCGGGCCCGGCGTTTGTCGTGGTCGTCGGCGTCCCACCTCCTCGTCTTCGCCCTCCTAGGCGGTCGCGTACGTCCTCCCAGATGCCGACGAGGCCGCCGGGCGAGATGAGGACGATGATCAGGAAGACCAGACCGATGATCGTGTTGAAGCGCGCGGGGCCGAGGACGTTTCCGATGTCCGGCACCCACTCGCGCGAGTAGTTGTCGATCAGCGCGTAGGCGAGTGCGCCGATCCACGCGCCCTCGAGCCGGTACAGGCCGCCGATCACGGCGATGATCAGGATGTTGATCGTCTGCTCGAGGTTGATCGACCCCGGCGTGATGCGGCGGTTGTACCAGACGCTCAGAATGCCGGCGATGCCCGCCACGAAGGCCGCCAGGCCGAAGGCGAGCAGGCGGTGCAGGGTCACGTCGAAGCCGAGCGCGCGCATGCGGGCCGGCTCGTCGCGGAGGCCCTGGAGGCTGAGCCCGAACGCGGTGCGCGTCGCGAGGGCGCGGAGCCAGATGAACACGAGCACGGCCGCCACGAGCGTCACGAAGTAGCGCGGCGTCGGGTCCTGCTCCGGGTTGCCGAGGATGCCCGGCAGGTCGAGGTTGTTGACCCCGCCGAAGCCGGAGAGCTGCGTGACCTGCGAGAAGAAGTAGAAGACGAGCACGCTGAAGGCCAACGTGATCATCAGGAAGTAGATCCCCTCGCTGCGGGCGGCGATCCAGCCGAAGCCGAGTCCCACGACCGTGGCGGCGAGCAGCGCGGCGATCACGGCCAGCCACGGGTTCCACGCCGCCGCGCTGCCGCCGTCGGCGAGCACGAGGTTGGCGTAGGTCATGCCGGCCACGCCGTACAGCCCGACCTGGGCGAGCGACACCATGCCGCCGTACGCGGCGAGGAAGATCAGGCTCGCGGCGGCGACGCCCAGCCACAGCGCCTTGGTGAGGATGACGTTCAGGAAGAAGTCCGTCGTGTAGAGCGGGGCGAGCGCCGCGATCAGCACGATCACGCCGAGCGCGACCCAGCTCAGCCGTCCGCGGCTCACGTTCGGGTTCACGCGGGCCTCCCGAACAGACCGAGCGGGCGCACCGCCAGCACGCCGACCAGCAGCGCGAAGGTGACGAGGATCGAGTAGTTCGTCAGATCGGTGCCGCCGATGGTCAGGTAGACGTCGGCGTAGGCGTCGACCAGCCCGAGGGCGAGCGCGCCGATGGCGGCGCCGCCGAGCGAGCCCATGCCGCCGATGATCACGACGATCAGCGAGTTGAGCAGGAAGGCGGTGTCCTGCCCGGGCGCCAGCGAGATCATCGTGCCGCCGAGCACGCCGCCGAAGCCGGCCAGCGCGGCGCCGATGAAGAAGGCGCCCGCGAAGACGAGCTGCACGTTGATGCCGAGCGCCGAGACCATGTCGCGGTCGTCGACGCCGGCGCGCACGATCTTGCCGAAGCGCGTCCGCTTGATCACCAGATAGAGCAGCAGGCCGATCAGCAGCGCCGAGCCGAGCACGATCGCGCCGCGGAAGAAGCCGAACCGCACGTCGCCGGGCAGAAGAACGCTCGTGGGCCAGGCGCTGGGCGCCTGGATGTCCTTCGAGATGCCGCCGAACGCCGCCAGCATCTGGTCGGCGATGATCACCGACAGGGCGATCGTGATCAGCGCCTGGCGCAGGTCCTGGCCCTGGTTCCAGCGCAGGAAGATCTGCTGGATCAGGACGCCGATGACGCCGATGATCACCGTCGCGAGGATCAGCGGGACGAACCAGCCGGCGAAGCCGTACTCGGCGTCGGAGGCGCCGCTGAGCGAGAGGCCGAGCCCCGTGTCCTCCGCGAACCAGCGCTCCTGCATCTCCAGCGCCAGGTAGCCGCCCAGCAGGTAGAGGGAGCCGTGCGCCATGTTGACCACGCGCATGAGGCCGAAGATCAGCGTGAAGCCGCTCGCCACGACGAAGTAGAGCGCGGCGAGCGTGACCCCGTTGAGGGTCACGATCACGAACTGGCGCACGTCCTCGGCGGCCTTGACGATCAGGAAGATCGCCACGACGGCGATCACCACCGTCGCAGCGATGCGCTTGGCCGACCAGCGGCCGCCTCCCCCGGCGATCTCGGGCGCCTCGATCACGCCGTCCGTCGACACACGGGCGGCCGCATCAGGCCCGTCCTCGTCCCGTCCGCCGGAGCTGGAATCGACGGTCTCTGACATGTCCTTGACAGGAATTGAAAGCTGATGCAGAGTTGTTTGTCAAGTTATGAAACGTCCTGGAAGGGGTCGATGACCACCACCCCGCGAGGAGATCTCGCCGGCGCCGAGGCATCTCTCTCCTCCGCTCTTGGAGCGGGCGGGTATATAACGGCACCCGACGAACTTTCTGCGTACTCCGCCGACACGTACTGGCCCGCATTGGCGGCAAAGGCCGCTGGGACGCCGTTGGCGCGCCCGGACGTGGTCGTACGGCCACGGACCGAGGAGGAAGTCGCCACCGTGCTCGCGATCGCGCACGAGCACCACGTCCCCGTGGTGCCGTGGGGCGGCGGCTCGGGCACGCAGGGTGGCGCGCTCGCCATCCACGGAGGGATCGTCATCGACCTCCGGTCGCTCGATCAGGTGATCGAAATTGATGAGGTGTCGCTCACCGTCACGGTGCAGGCCGGCAAGAACGGCCGCGAGCTCGAGGCCGAGCTCAACGAGCGCGGGCTGATGCTCCCGCACTATCCGGCCTCCGTCGAGTGGGCGACGGTGGGCGGCTACATCGCGGCCCGCGGATCGGGCGTGCTCTCGACCCGCTACGGAAAGATCGAGGACCTCGTGCTCACCCTGCGGGTGGCCACGCCGGCCGGCGGGCTGATGGAGACCGTCGGCGTCCCGCGCCACGCCGTCGGCCCCGAGCTCACGCAGCTGTTCGTCGGCTCGGAGGGCACGCTCGGGGTCATCACGCGCGCCACGCTGGCGCTCGTGCCGATGCCTGAGGAGCGCCGCTTCGCGGCCGTCGCCTTCCCGAGCGTGAGCGCCGGCATCGGCGCGATCCGGCGCACGCTCCAGGTCGGCCACCGCCCCTCGGTGGTGCGCATGTACGACGAGGAGGCGACGCGGCTGGCCTTCAGCCCGGTGGTCGGCGAGGAGCTCTCGGGCGTCTACACCGTGCTGGCCTTCGAGGGCGAGGCCGAGGCGGCCGCGCTCGAGGAGCGGCGGACGCTCGAGATCGCCCGCGAGGCGGGCGCCGAGCTGCTCGACCCGGCGCTCGGGCAGCGCTGGTGGGACCGCCGCTACGACTTCTACCACCCGCCCCACCAGCCCGAGCTGCCCGCCATCTGGGGCACGCTCGACGTGGTCGCCACGTACGCCCGCATCGAGGCGGTCTACGAAGCGCTGCACACCGCGGTCCGCGAGCCGTACCGCGACGTCGGGCTCCAGCTGCGGATGCACTTCTCGCACTGGTACGCGTGGGGCACGATGATCTACGGCCGCTTCGTCGTGCCGGACGGCGGGCCCGACGCCCTGGCGCTGCACGACCGGATCTGGGAGGACGGCATGACCGCGGCGCTCGATGCCGGCGCCGTGATGAACGACCACCACGGCGTGGGGCTCAAGCTCGGCCCGTACATGCGCCGGCAGCACGGGGCCTCGCTCGACGCCATCCGTGCGATCAAGACTGCGCTGGACCCCCATGACGTGATGAACCCGGGGAAGCTCGGGCTCTAAGGAGAGGAGTACGCCTATGAAGGTTTCGATGCACAACTGGATGCGGCCGGAGCCGATCGAGACGACGATCGCCCGGCTCGGCAAGAGCGGCTACGACGGGATCGAGATCTCCGGCGAGCCCGCGCTCTACGACGCCGACGACGTCAAGCGCCTGATGGACCAGCACGGGGTCGAGTGCTGGGGCTCGGTGACGCTGATGACCGGCGGCCGCGACCTCGTGCACGAGGACCACTACGTGCGCCTGGCCAGCGTCCAGTACGTCAAGGACTGCCTCACGCTGGTCGCCTCGCTCGGCGGCAAGATCCTCACGATCGTCCCCTCGACGGTCGGCAAGGTCGTGCCGATGGCCTCGCCCGAGGAGGAGTGGGACTGGGCGGTGCAGGGCCTGAAGGAGTGCCAGGCGCACGCCGAGCAGGTCGGCGTCCGGATCGGGCTGGAGCCGCTCAACCGCTTCGAGACCTACTTCCTCAACCGCGCCGACCAGGCCGTCCAGCTCGCCAAGGACGTCGGCGGCAACTGCGGCGTGACGCTCGACATCTTCCACATGAACATCGAGGAGGCCGACTGGGCGCAGGCCATCCGCGACACCGGCGACCACCTCGTCGACTTCCACGTCGCCGACAACAACCGGATGCCGTGCGGCCAGGGCGCGCTCGACTGGGAGCAGATCGTCAGCACGCTCGGCGAGATCGGCTACGACGACTACCTCACGGTCGAGTTCGTGGTGCCGGTCGACCGCACGCCGCTCTCGCAGCGGACCGAGATCGCCGACGCCGCCGACTCCGGCGCCAGCCAGGGCATGGAGCAGTTCCTGCGCGACCACGGCACCGGCACGGTGCCCGAGCACTACTACGACAAGTACGTGCAGGACTCGATCGACCGCCTGCGCCAGGCGCTGTCGGCGGCCAAGGGTGCCCCGGCCTGACCCCGGCATCGCGCTGATCGGCACCCTTGACACCAAGGGTGCCGAGATCGCCTACGTCCGCGACCGGCTGCGCGCTCTGGGGGTGCGCGCGCTGGTCGTCGACTCGGGCATCCTCGGCGAGCCCGAGGGCTGCGAGCCGGACGTGACGCGCGCCGAGGTGGCGCGCGCCGGGGGTCACGAGCTGGAGGCGGTGCGCGCGGCCGGTTCGCGCGGCGCCGCCGTCCAGCTCATGCTCGAGGGGGTCCGCGCCGTGGTCCTGCGCGAGTACGGCGCCGGGCGCGTGCACGGCGTGCTGTGCCTGGGCGGCGCCGAGGGAGCGCTGCTGGGCGCGGCCGCCATGCACGCGCTGCCGGTCGGCGTGCCGAAGCTGATCGTCTCGCCCAGCGCGTCCGGGCGGCGCGCCTTCGGGCCCTTCGTCGGCGAGGGCGACGTGACGGTCATGCACTCCGTGATCGACATCCTCGGCCTCAACGAGATCTCGCGCCCGATCTTCGACAACGCGGCGGCGGCCATCGCCGGCATGGTGCGCGACGGCGGGCAGCCGGTCGGCGAGCTGGGCGAGAAGTGCGTCGGGATCACGATGCTGGGCCAGACCACGCCCGGCGTGATGTGCGTGCGCGACCGGCTGGTGGAGGCCGGCCACGAGCCGGTGATCTTCCACGCCAACGGCGTCGGCGGCCCGGCGATGGAGCACCTGATCGAGGCGGGCGCGCTCGGCGGGGTGATCGACTTCACGCTCTCCGAGCTCGCCAACTCGCTGCTCGACGGCATCCACGCCACCGGCCCGGACCGCCTGCGGGTGGCGGGCCGCGCGGGCATGCCGCAGGTCGTCGTGCCCGGCTGCGTGGACTTCTTCAACCAGGGACCGCGCGACTCGGTCCCTGAGCGCTACCGCTCTCGCAAGAGCTACTTCCACAACCCGGTCGCGACCCTCGTCCGGCTCACCGCCGAGGAGGAGGGCGAGCTGGGCCGCATCGTCGCCGAGCGGCTCAACGAGGCGCGCGGGCCGGTGCACGTGGTCGCGCCCATGCGCGGCTTCTCGCTCGCCGACGCCGAGGGCGGCGACCTGTGGGACCCGGAGGCCGACCAGGCCTTCCGCGACTCGCTGCGCAGCTCGCTGCGGCCCGACATCCCGTACGAGACCGTCGACGCGCACGTCGACGACGCCGAGTTCGCCGACGTCGTCGCCGCGCGCTACCTGACCTTGATCCAGGAGCCCGCCAATGCCTGACCGTCCGGTGTCGAACAACCTGATCGACCTGGCGCCGCCGGACATCGCCTGGTTCCAGGAGCGCTCCGACCTCATCCTGGTGCCGATCGGCTCGCTCGAGCAGCACGGCAACCACCTGCCGCTGGGCACCGACACGATCACGGCGCTCGAGGTCTCGCGGCGCGCGGCGGCCAAGGCCGACGTCCCGTACACCCCGCCGTTCTGGGCCGGCTACTCGCCCCAGCACCTGCGCGACACCGAGGCCGAGCATCGGCACCGTGACGCTGCGGGCGAGCACGCTGAACGAGGCCCTCTACGACATCGCGCGGTCGCTCATCCACCACGGCTGGAACAAGCTGATCTTCGTCAACGGGCACGGCTCCAACACGAAGGTGCTCGACCCGCTGCTGCGCCGCATCAAGTACGAGACCGGCGCCTTCGTGGCGCTCTACAAGCCGTACGCCGAGCGCTACATCGGGATGCTCGAGGGCCTGCTCGAGAACCCGCCGGACGAGACGCCGGGCTGGCACGCGTCCGAGCTCGAGACCTCGCAGGTGATGGCGCACAACCCCGAGCTCGTGCGCATGGACCGCGCCGCGCAGGACCGCGCGCAGGTCCCGGGCTGGCTGCCCGACAGCTTCATCAAGAAGGACGGCGCCCCGGACGTCGAGTTCGACGGCTACCAGTACTTCGTCTTCCCCATGGACCACGGCGAGTTCTCGCGGACGGGCGTCATCGGCAACCCGATGACGGCGACCGCCGAGAAGGGCGAGGAGGCCCTGGAGCGATTCGCAGATCACCTCGTGAAAGCCATCGACGAGTTCCGCCCGCTACAGGTCGAGGTGACCAGAAGGGCGTTCGAGGACCGCGTCTGAGCACCGTGCCCCCAGCCCTGCGCCGAGCCCAGATCCTGGAGCGCATCCAGCGCGACGGCGGCGTGTCGGTCGCCGAGCTGGCGCGCGACCATGCGGTCTCGCCGATCACGGTGCACCGCGATCTCGAGCAGCTCTCGCGCGAGGGCCTGGTCGAGCGCGTGCACGGCGGCGCGCGTGCGATCCGCGGGATCGGCACACTCCCGCTCATCGCGACGGCCTGGACCCAGCGGGTCGAGCAGGCGGGCGCCGCCAAGGCGGCGATCGCCGCGCATGCGGCGACGCTGATCACGACCGGCTCGACGGTGTTCCTCGACGCGTCCTCGACGGCGCTGGCGCTGGCCCGGCGGCTGATGGAGGACCCGCCGAACGAGCTCACGCTCGTCACCAACTCTCCCGCGATCGCCTACGAGGTGATCGCGGAGCCGATGCACGTCGTCTGCTGCCCCGGCGAGCTCGACCAGCACATGCGGATGCTGGCCGGCCGCTGGACGGTCGAGTTCCTGCACGAGCTCAACTTCGACATGGCGTTCGTGTCGGCCGCGGGGCTCACGCTGGACGCCGGGCTGACCACGTCGCGGCGGCCCCTGGCCGACGTCGTCAACGCCGCCCGCGCGGCGGCCGGCCGGACCGTGGGACTGATCGACGCCACGAAGATCGGGAGGGCATCCCTGGTGTCCATCGCCCGCGCGCAGGAGCTGGATCTGATCGTCACCGACGACGGCCTGGAGGAGGTCGTCGCCGAGGAGTACGAGGCCGCCGGCGTGCGGCTTGAGATCGTCACCACGTAGGGAGGAAGAGGCAATGGCACGACCCGTAACGCTGTTCACCGGCCAATGGGCCGACCTGTCGATCGACGAGCTGGCCGGCAAGTGCGCCGAGTGGGGGTTCGACGGGCTCGAGCTCGCCTGCTGGGGCGATCACTTCGAGGTCGAGAAGGCGATGAGCGACTCCGGCTACGCGGCCGGGCGCCGGCAGCTGCTCGAGAGCCACGGGCTCGGCGTCTGGGCGATCGGCAACCACCTCGTCGGCCAATGCGTCTGCGATCCGATCGACTCACGTCACCAGGGCGTGCTCTCTCCTGAGATCTGGGGCGACGGCGATCCCGAGGGGGTCCGGCAGCGGGCCGCCGAAGCGGTGAAGGACTCCGCGCGCGCGGCGGCCCAGCTCGGCGTCGACGTCGTCACCGGCTTCACGGGCTCGCCGACCTGGCACATGCTCTACTCGTTCCCGCCCAACGACTTCGACGAGGTCGAGCGCGGCTACCAGGAGTTCGCCGAGCGCTGGGGGCCGATCATCGACGTGTTCGAGTCCGAGGGCGTGAAGTTCGCGCTCGAGGTCCACCCCACCGAGATCGCCTACGACTTCGTGACCACGCGCAAGACGCTGGAGGCGATCGGCGACCGGCCGGGCTTCGGGATCAACTTCGACCCGAGCCACTTCGAGCACCAGTTCCTGGACTCGGGGGCCTTCATCACCGAGTTCGGGCCGAAGATCTACCACGCGCACATCAAGGACTCGATCCGCCGGCTCGACGGCCGCTCGTCGATCCTCGGCGGGCACCTCAACTTCGGCGAGCCCGGCCGCGGGTGGGACTTCGTCTCGCCGGGGCACGGCGACGTCGACTTCGAGAGCATGATCCGCGCGTTGAACCGGATCGGGTACAACGGTCCCCTGTCGATCGAGTGGGAGGATTCCGGGATGGACCGCGACTGGGGGGCGCCGGACGCCCTCGCCTTCGTGCGCCGCACGGACTTCGCTCCCTCCTCGGTCGCGTTCGACGCAGCCTTCGCGAAGGAGTCCTGAATGTCCGAAGTCGGATTCGTCACGATGGGCAAGGCCGCCGGTGCGGATGAGGTGAAGCCCATCGGGGTGGGCATGCTCGGGTACGCCTTCATGGGCAAGGCGCACTCGAACGCCTACAAGACGCTGGCCTACATGACCTGGCCGCCGCCCCTGATGCCGCAGCTGGTGGCGATCGCCGGGCGCAACGAGGAGGCGGTCTCGGAGGCGGCGCGGCGGTACGGCTTCGCCGAGTACAAGACCGACTGGAAGGCGCTGATCGGCGACGACCGGATCGGGCTCTTCGACAACGCGGGCCCCAACAACCTGCACGCCGAGCCGACGATCGCGGCCGCCGAGGCGGGCAAGCACGTGATCTGCGAGAAGCCGCTGGGGCGCGACGCCGCCGAGTCCTACGAGACGTGGCAGCGGGTGCAGGCGGCCGGCGTCAAGCACATGTGCGCGTTCAACTACCGCTTCGTGCCGGCGGTGCGGCTCGCGCGCCAGATCATCGAGTCGGGCGAGCTGGGCGACATCCAGCACTTCCGCGGCGCCTACCTGCAGGAGTGGGGCACCACGGAGGGCGACATCTGGCGCTTCCAGAAGGACCTCGCGGGCTCGGGCTCGCTCGGCGACCTCGGCGCGCACGTGATCGACCTGTCGCGCTACCTGGTCGGCGAGATCACGGACGTGGCGGCGATGACGCAGACGTTCATCGCGGGCCGCGACGTCGACGACGCCGTCGAGTCGGTCGTGCGGTTCGAGAACGGCGCGGTCGGCACGATCGAGGCGTCGCGCTTCTGCCCGGGGCGCAAGAACGCCTTCACGTGGGAGATCAACGGCTCCAAGGGCTCGCTCGTGTTCGACCTCGAGCGGCTCAACGAGCTGCAGTACTCCGAGGGCAACGCGGGCTTCCGCACGGTCCTCGTGTCCGAGGCCGACCACCCGTTCTGGGAGCACTGGTGGCCGCAGGGCCACATGATCGGCTGGGAGCACAGCTTCGTCCACGAGATCCATCACCTGCTGACCGCGATCCGCGACGACACCGACGTCGCGCCGCACGGCGCGACGCTCGAGGACGGCTACCGCGCCGCCGAGATCTGCGACGCGATGCTGCGCTCGGCCGAGCAGGGCGGCCGCGAGCAGGTCAACTACCGCTGACGCCGGGCGAGGGCCCTGAACGTTCCCGTTTGGGGCCCTCCGGGGCTGGGCATGCCTTAACTGGCGGGTTCGAACGGCGCGCAAGCGCCGTTTCCATTTCCAAGACGTAATCGCTGCGCGGCTCACCGCCGCGCGCTCCTCCCGTGTCGAACGAGAGCCGACAACCGCGGCGGACTGCCCCTGCCGTACTCCTGCTCGCTGCCACGCTGCTGGCCGCCGTCGCGTGCTACGCGATCCCCGTCACCGCGTCCTCGGGCCCGGAGCCGTGGGACGACGGCGTCGTGCGCTACTACGACGCCGCCGCCCTCGGCCGCACCGTCACCACCGCCGCCCGGCGCTGGAACGACTCGGGCGCGCGCGTGCGGCTGATCCAGGTGTTCTCCGCCGCCGAGGCCGACGTGGTCCTCACCGTCGACGACACGAAGCTGCGCGCGGCGTGCGGCTCGGACTGCCTCGGCTACACGACCTCGATCGGCCGGCCGTCGGAGGGGCAGGTGGAGGTGCTGCTGTCCGGCGAGCTGACCGGCGACCCGCGGCCGCTCAGCGTGTGGGTCGCAGCGCACGAGTTCGGCCACGTGCTGGGCCTGCACCACCGTGACGGGCGCGCGTGCTCGCTGATGAGCGCGCACGCGTTCGACACGAACTGCGCGCCGTCGCTGGCCGCGTCCCCGCCGACCGCCGATCAGCTGGCCTGCGTGCCCGCCCCGGCCGACGTCGAGGACGCCGCCGCGCTGTACGGCGGCAGGCTCATCTGGGACGACACGCGCTGCCGCTGAGCTGACCAGCGCGGCTTGGCCAGCAGCGCCTGCGCCACGCCGATCCGCCGCTCGGCGAAGCCCGCCTCGCAGTAGCACAGGTACAGCCGCCACAGGCGCCGAAGCGCTCGTCGTAGCCGAGCTGCTCGAGCCGCTCGCTGTCGAGGTTGGCGCGCCAGCGCCGCAGCGTCTCGGCGTAGTCGGGCCCGAAGTCCTCGAAGTGGGTGAGCCGCAGGTCGGTGCGGCGCGCGAGGCAGCGGGCGATGACCTCGACCGACGGCAGGCAGCCGTTGGGGAAGATGTGGGTGCGGATGAAGCTCTTCGAAGCGCGCTCGACGGCGTAGGCGCGGTCGTCGATGGTGATCGCCTGCAGCAGCATCGCGCCGTTGGGCTCGAGCAGGTCCGAGCAGCGCTCGAAGAACGTCCCGAAGTCCTTCCAGCCGACCGCCTCGATCATCTCGATCGAGACGAGCTTGTCGAAGCGGCCGTCGAGCTCGCGGTAGTCGCGCGCGAGGACGGTGACGCGGTCCTCGAGGCCCGCCTCGCGGACGCGCGCGAGGGCGTGCGCGCGCTGTTCCTGCGAGAGCGTGGTGGTGGTCACGCGGCAGCCGCGGGTGGCGGCGGCGTGGATGGCGAAGCCGCCCCAGCCGGTGCCGATCTCCAGCACGTGGTCGTCCGGGCCGAGCGCGAGCTTGTCGCAGACGAGGTCGAGCTTGGCGCGCGAGGCCTCCTCGAGCGTCATCCCCGGGTGCGTGAAGCGCGCGCTCGAGTACATCATCGTCGGGTCGAGCATCAGCTCGAACAGCTCGTTGCCGAGGTCGTAGTGGGCGGCGATGTCGTCGCGGCTGCGGCGCGGCGTGTTGCGCACGGCGCGCAGGCGCTGGTAGGGCTCGCGCAGCGAGGGTGATGCGGCGGCGGGGCGCGTCGAGCTGGTCGGCGTTGCGTGCGGCGAGGCGGATCAGGGCGGTGAGGTCGGGCGAGTCCCAATGGCCGTCGGCGTAGGACTCGGCCAGCCCGCGGCTGCCGCGCAGCAGCGCGCGCCAGGTGCGCGGGTCGTGGACCTCGATCGTCGCGTGCGGAGCGCCGCGGCCGAGCTCGGTCCGCCGGTCGCCCTCGACGACGGTGAGGCTCCCTTCGCGCATGCGCGCGAGCACGCCGAGCACCAGCCGCCTCAATGGGGTCTGACCCCCTTCGCGCGCAGCATGATCGCGTGCCCGTAGATCAGCGGCAGCGTGCGCAGGGCGCCGAGGCCGGCCTTCAGCGGGCGGCGGCGGAGGTTGAGCGTGGCGTCGAAGGCCTTGTCGTCGTCCTCGCGGCTCTCGATGTGGACCGAGAGCGTGGGGCCGGGCGGCGCGAGCGAGATGGTGTAGCGCTGGTCCATGCCCATGAACGGCGACACCCGCATCGCCTTGTCGTGCTCGCTGCGGCGGGCGTCGAGCACGTAGGCGTGGCGCTCGCCCCACGGCGTGTTGGTGACCTCGGCGACGACGGTGCGCAGGCGCTCGTCGTCGTCGAAGCAGTAGTAGAAGCTGACGGGGTTGAAGCAGTGCCCGAGCGTGCGGAGCTGCGTGAGGAGGCGGATGCGGCGGGCCTCTCCGACCAGCTCGCGGACGGAGTCGGCGAGCGGGACGGCAGGGTCGCCGAGGTAGTCGGCGCGGCGGAAGCGCACGAGCCCGGGGCCGCCCTTGACGAGGCGGCCGCCGAGCAGCCGCGGCAGCTCGTCGAGGTCGAGATAGGCCATCGAGATCCGGTGCAGCAGCTCGTGGCGGCGCACCGCGAAGCGGCGGTGGCGGATCGTGCCCACGTACAACGCCGAGTGGGTCACAGCGTCTCGCCTCCCAGCCGCTCGGCCACGCGGACGGCGCTGGCCACGCCGTCCTCGTGGAAGCCCCAGCCCCAGTAGGCGCCGCAGAAGTGGGTGCGGTCGCGACCGCTGATCTCGTGGTGGCGGTCCTGAGCGGCGACGCCGGCCGTCGTGTAGACGGGATGGGCGTAGGCGACCCTCTTCACGACCTTCGCGGGATCGATCGCCTCGGTGCGGTTGAGCGTGACGCAGAGCTCCTCGTGCGCATGCAGGTTCTGCAGGCGGTTCATGTGGTAGGTGACCGTCGGCAGCCCGCTCGGCTCCTCGAGCAGGTGGTAGTTCCAGCTCGCCCAGGCGCGGCGGCGCTTCGGAAGCAGCGCACGGTCGGTGTGCAGGACCGCCTCGTTGGGCTGGTACGGGAAGGCGCCGAGGATCTCGTGCTCGCGGTCGGAGGGATCGGCGAGCAGCGCCAGCGCCTGGTCGGCGTGGGCGCCGATCACGACGTGGTCGAAGGCCTCGCCGTCGACGTCGACGTACTCCTCGTGCCGCGAGATCGAGCGGACCGGCGTGCCGAGCCGCACGTCGCGCAGCGGCGCGATCAGCTGCTCGACATAGCGGCGCGAGCCGCCGGCGACGGTGCGCCAGCGCGGGCGGCCGGCGAAGCCGAGCATGCCGTGGTTGTCGAAGAACTCGGCCAGGAAGCGGGCGGGGAAGCGCCACATCTGCTCCGGGTCGGCCGACCAGACGGCGGCGGCCTGCGGCACGATCAGCCGCTCGACGAACGCGCGCGAGTAGCCGCGGTCCTCGAGCCAGCCGCGCAGCGAGGGATCCTCGCGCGAGGCCAGGAGCCGGCGGGCCTCGCGGTTGAAGCGCACCAGGTCGGCGACCATGCGGTGGAACCAGGGCGTGACGAGGTGCGCGCGCTTGGCGAAGAGCCCGTTCGGCGAGGAGCCGTTGTACTCGAAGTCGCCGCGCTCGTCGCTGACCGAGAAGGTCATGCTCGACGGCTGCCAGGCCACGTCCAGACGCTGCAGCAGCCGCTCGAAGCGCGGGTAGTTGCGGTCGTTGAAGACGATGAAGCCGGTGTCGACGTGGTGGACGCCGGACTCGGTCTCGACCGCGACCGTGTTCGTGTGCCCGCCCGCGTAGGCGCCCGCCTCGAAGACGGTGATGTCGTGGGTCCGGTGGAGCAGGTGCGCGCTGACCAGGCCGGAGACCCCTGCGCCGACGATCGCGATCCGCATGTGACCCCTTCTTCGAAGGAAGGCGGTGATCCGGATCACTCTTTGTCAACGTAAGGCTCGTATGGGTCCCTCTCGTGCTGCCGCCATAGCCGTGTTGTCGCTCCGTGTCGCCTACGGCGCCGCGCTGGTCGTCGCCCCCGGGCGCGTGACGCGCTCGTGGCTCGGGCCGGCGGGCGGGGAGCCGCCCGCGGCGGTCGCCGTGCGCGGCCTCGGCGCACGCGAGGTCGCTCTGCACGGCGCCGCGATCGTGGCCGCGGTGCGCGGCCTGCCGCTGCGGCCGTGGCTCGCTTTGAGCATCGGCGGCGACGTGTCCGACATCGCGGCGACCGCTGCCGGCCGCCGCGGCATTCCCGAGAAGGCGCCGCTCGCCACCGCGGCGGTCGCCGGGGCGTCGGCGGCGATCAGCGCGGCGGTGGCGGCGGCGGTGGACCGCTGAGCGAGCCGCTCGTCCTCCTGCACACGCTCGGCACCGACCACCGCATGTGGGATCCGGTGGTCGAGCGGCTCGACGGCGCCCGCCGCGTGCTGACGCCCGACCTGCCCGGCCACGGCGACGAGCCTCCGCTGACCGACGCCTCGCCACCCGCGCTCGCCGCCGCGATCGCCGAACGACTGGCCGCCGAGGGTGTGGAGCGGCCGCACGTGGCGGGCAACTCGCTCGGCGGCTGGGTGGCGCTCGAGATGGCGCTTGCAGGCAACGCCGCGTCGGCGACCGCGATCGCCCCCGCGGGCCTGTGGCGCGAGCCGCTCGTGCCCAAGCGCTCGCGGGTGCGGGCCGGCGCGCGGGCGCTGCTGCCCGTCCTGCGTCCGCTGCTGCACACCGAGCGCGGCCGGCGGCTCGTGCTCGCCGCCAACGCCGCCCACCCGGAGCGCATCCCGCCGGACGCCGCGCTACGGCTCGTCCGCTCGTACGCCACCGCGCCCGGCTTCCAGGCCGTCAACGACGCGATGCGGGCGAGCCGCTTCACGGCTCTGGCCGAGATCTCCGTGCCCGTGACCTTGGCGTGGCCGGAGCACGACCGCCTCGTGCGGCGTCCGCGGTCACTGCCGGACGGCGTGCGGTCGGTGGTGCTGCGCGGGTGTGGGCACCTGCCGACCTGGGACGACCCGGAGCAGGTGGCTCGCGTGTTGCTCGAAGGCAGCGCGCGCGAACGCTGATCCGCTACAGCTCGAACTGCGCCGCGAGCTGCTCGAGCCGCGCCGCGGTGGCCGACAGCTCGCGCGCCGAGCCGACGATGTCCTGCGCCGAGGCGCTGGTCTCCTCGGTCGACGCCGACACCTGCTCGGCGGCGCTCGAGGAGTCCTCGGCCACCGCGCCGATCGCGCTCATGTCGGTGCCGATGCGCTCGGTGTCGGCCGCGATGCGGGCGACGACTTCGGCGATGTGGCCGACGCGCTCGGTGACGGCGTCGACGGCCTCGCCGATCTGCTCGAAGGACTCCTGGGCGCGCTGGACGGTCACGTCGCTCTCCTCGCTGCGCTGCGAGCCGGCGGCGACGAGCTCGGCGGCGTGGACGGTCGCCTGGCGGATCTCCTCGACGATGTCGGTGATCCGGCCGGCCGACTGCTGGGACTCCTCGGCGAGCTGGCGCACCTCGTCGGCGACGACGGCGAAGCCGCGGCCATGCTCGCCGGCGCGGGCGGCCTCGATGGCGGCGTTCAACGCGAGCAGGTTCGTCTGGTCGGCGATCCTGGTGATCGCCTCGGTGATCCCGCCGATGCGCTGCGACATGCCGGCGAGCTGCTCCATGACCTCGGCGATCTCGGCGGAGGACTCGCGCAGCGAGGCCATCGCGGCGGTCGCCTCGGTGGCGGCCGCCATGCCCTCGCGCGTGACGTCGCCGGCACGGGAGGCGGTGTCGGCGGTCTCGCGGGCGGCGGCGGCGCCGTCGCGCGTGGCGGCGATGACCTCGTCCGTCGCGTTGCGGATCGACTCGACGCGCCGCACCTGCTGCTCGGCGCCCTGGGCGACGTTGCCCGCTGCCATGGCGATCTCGTTGACCGCCGAGCTGGCCTGCTCGCTGGTCAGGGCGACGCGCTCGGACGCGGCCGCGACGACCTCCGAGCCGGACGCGATGTCGCGCAGCATCGCCGCGGTCTGCTCGCGCATCGCGTTGTAGCGGTCGATCGACGCGGCGCTGTCGGCGCGGATCACCTCGACGGCGTCCTCGAGGTCCCCGATCTCGTCGCGGCTTCCGCGTGTGACCGGCGCGGTCGTGGCGGCAAGCTCGCGCGTCAGGTTGCCCCCGGCGATCGCGGCGAGGCCCTCGCGCAGGTCGGTCGACTCGTTGGCGGCCAGCGACTCGAGCCGGTCGCGCATCCGCCCGGTGCCCTGGCGGATCGCCACCAGCAGCCCGACGAAGAGGTAGAGGGCCGCGAGGACGAGGACGACGGCCATGATCAGGACGTCGCGGCGCGAGGAGGTGAAGCCGCCGATGCGCGTGTCGATCAGGCGGTCGAGCGCCGGGCCGAGCGCGGCGTGCAGCGCGGCGGCGCTCTCGATCGCGGCGTCGATGGCGGCCGGATCGACCGAGGCGACGTCGCCGTCGCGCACCAGCGCGGTGAGGCCCTCGGCGGCCTTCTCGGTGGCGGCCGAGGCATCGCCGGCAGGACCCGACAGGGCGTTCTCGAGCTCGGTGTCGGAGGTCTTCTCGTAGGAGGTGTCGAGCCCGGCGACGCCCGCGGAGGTGGCGCTCATGACCGCGCCCTGCGTGAGCGCGAGGTCGATCCGGTGGTCGAGCGCGTTCTCGGGTTCGACCTCGGCGAGGACAGCCTGGTCGGACGCGTCGGCGAGCCCGCTCACCATGCCCGGCGCCTTGGTGACCAGGGCGTCCATGACGTAGAAGGAGTCGAGGTCGGGATCGAGGATCAGGTTCGACGTGTCGCCGGCCTTGACGATCAGCGCGGCGGCGCCGGCGGTCAGCGCGCCCAGCGCCTCCGAGCGCTCGGCGACGCTCTTCGGCAGCGAGCCGAGCGTGCCCTCGATCGAGTCGCGCAGCTTGGCCCAGTCCTGCTCGAGCGCCAGCTCGGCGCCGTCGGCCTCGACGGCGACGTCGACCTTGGCGACCGCCTCGTCGACCGCGGCGAGGCGAGCCTCGAAGCCGTCGCCGCGGACGGCGGCGGCGCGGGCGAGGGCGAGGCTGCCGAGCAGCTCGCCGGTCGGCTCGATCACGCGGATGCCCACGCGCTCCTTGGCGCTGAAGGCGATCTGCGCGTTCTGCGTCTGCACGTAGGCACGGCCCACGACGGCGACGGCGACGACGAGGACGAGACCGATCAGCGCGAACTTGTGCGCGAAGCGGAGGCGGGAGAGGAGGCCGACGGCCGGGTCGAAGAGCTGACGCATGATTGTCAGCTGATCGACAATTACGCCTGCCGACTTGACGAATTGTTAAGAGCGTGTGCGACCTCTGACGAAGCGACGGCGAGCACGTTGCTCTCGAACGTGCAGGAGAACATCGTGAACCCGAGCTCGCGGAACGCCGGCGCCTGGTCCGCGCGGGCCATGTGCAGCGCGGCCGTCTTGCCGTGCCGCTCCGCCGCCTCGCCGATCCGCCGCGCCGCGTCCTGGAGCTGAGCGCCGGCGAGGTCGAGCTCGCAGCCGAGGTCGGCCGACAGGTCCGCCGGGCCCATCAGCAGGCCGTCGACGTCGTCCAGCGCCGCGATCGCGTCGACCGCCTCGAGCGCGCTCGCGCGCTCGATCTGCACGATGCAGGCGAGCGCCGCGTCGGCCTCGGCGCGGAAGTCCGGGCCGGCCTGGCCGAAGCGGTTGCCGCGCGAGAACGGCGAGATCCCGCGCGTGCCGGCGTAGCGGACGGCCCGCCCGGCGCGCTCGGCCTCCTCGACGGAGCCGACCTGCGGGACGATCACGCCCGAGGCGCCGGCGTCGAGCATGCGGCCGGCCTGCGCCGGGCCGTCGGGCACGCGCACGACGACCGCGGCGTGCGCGTCGGCGGCCTGGATCTGGGCGCGCGCCGCGTTCTCGTCGCCCGCCCCGTGCTCGAGGTCGACGACCACGACGTCGAAGCCGCTGCGCGCGGTGACGTCGGCCGACACCGGCGAGCCGAGGTCGAGGAAGGCGACTGCCAGGGGCTCGCGCCGGCGGAGGCGCTCACGCAGGCCGGTCATGCCGGCTCCGGAGGGTCGATCAGCTCGGTCACGATGAAGGCGGTCACAGCGGCAAGGATGATGATGGGCATCGCCGGAAGCGCCGAGGACGCCAGCAGGATGGAGACGAGCAGGATCGAGGCGACGGGGAAGCGCAGCATCGACACGGTCAGGGCGGCCATGGCGATGGCGATCGCGGGCGTGGCGCCGAGACCCGGCAGATCGCCGAGCAGGCCGCCGAACGCGACGCCGAGCATCACGGCCGGGAACACGGGGCCGCCGCGGAAGGACGCGAGCGAGACGGCGTAGCCGAATCCGAAGCACGCGATCAGCACGAGCAGGTCTCCCTCGCTGAAGCGCTCGCGCTCCGCGATCAGCGTGCCGATCGTCTGCTGCCCCGAGAACAGCGCCTCGGCCGGCGGGTGCCCGGTGATCAGCGCGTACGCGCCGCCCGCTGCTCCGACCACCGCGCCGGCGACCGGGACGAGCAGCAGCGGCCGCGCCTGGACGACCGGCAGGACACGGCGTGACGTGAGCCGGATCGCGTAGGCGAACAGCGCGCAGCCGACCGCGATCGGCAATGACCAGAGGACGTCGGCGAGGGTCGGGCGCGGGTAGTCGGGAAGCGCCGGCAGCGCCAGCGTCTGGATCTCGATTCCTGTCCAATCGCCGAGGCCGGTGAACACCAGCGCGCCGATGCCGGCGCACAGCAGGCCGGGGAGCATGGTGGCGAACAGCTGGGCGCCTCCGAAGCCGATCGCCTCGATCATGAACACCGCGGCGATGAGCGGCGAGCCGAGGATCGTCGCGATCGCGGCGAACGCCCCGGAGACGCCGACCAGCGCCTTCGCGCTCGGCTCCGCGCCGCGGAGCAGCGGCGCGACGAACAGCAGCGCGGCGCCGCTGCCGAGGGCGAGCAGGATCGCCTCGGGCCCGATGACCGCGCCGAGGCACAGGCTCGCGAGGCCGGCGAGCAGGATCCCCGGCAGGTGGGCGGGCTGCGTCGGGCCGGCGTGGATGCCGGACGCGGGGATATGGCCGCCGCCGCCCGGCAGCCGGAGCGCCGCGAAGGCGACGATCAGCCCGGCCACGACCAGGCTGGGGATGCCCCACCACCACGGCGCCTCGTCGAAGCCGACGGCGTCCGGCAGGTCCTCCCAGAGCACGTCCGCGAGCTCGTGCTCGAGCGCCAGGAAGCCGAAGGCGACCACCGATACGGGGATGCCCACGAGCCCGCAGATCACCAGCAACTTGAAGTAGCCGGGACGCCGCAGGATGTCCGCCAGGATCGGGGCGTCGGGCACGCCGGGAAGCTACCGGGTGCGTACCCTGCGCCACGTGATCGCCTCCCGCCTGGCCGGCTTCGGCACGACGATCTTCACGGAGATGTCGGCGCTCGCCGAGCGCACCGGCGCGGTCAACCTCGGCCAGGGCTTCCCCGACTTCGACGGTCCCTCGGAAGTGCTCGAGGCGGCGGAGGCGGCCATGCGCGCCGGCCACAACCAGTACGCGCCGCTGGCCGGCGTGCCGGCGCTGCGCGACGCGATCGCCGCCCATCAGGCGCGCTTCTATGGGCTCGAGCCCGAGGACGTGCAGGTGACGTTCGGGGCCACCGAGGCGATCGCGGCGGCGATGCTCGGCCTGCTCGAGCCGGACGACGAGGTGATCGTCTTCGAGCCGCTGTACGACTCCTACGCGGCGAGCATCGCGATGGCCGGCGCGCGGCGGAACGTGGTGACGCTGCGGCCGCCGGACTGGTCGTTCGACCCGGCCGAGCTCGTGGCCGCTGGTCCGCGCGCGCGGATGGTGCTGCTCAACACGCCGCACAACCCGACCGGCAAGGTGTTCTCGCGCGACGAGCTCGAGCAGGTGGCGGCGGTGTGCCGCGAGCACGACCTGATCGCGGTGGCCGACGAGGTCTACGAGCACCTCGTCTACGAGGGCGAGCACGTGCCGCTCGCGACGCTCGACGGCATGGCCGAGCGCACGCTGACGATCTCCTCGCTCGGCAAGACCTTCTCGGTGACGGGCTGGAAGATCGGCTGGGCGACGGGCCCGGCCGGGCTGGTGGGCGCCGTGCGCGCGGCCAAGCAGTTCCTCACCTTCGCCGGCGGCACGCCGCTCCAGCACGCGGGCGCCGCGGCGCTGGGCCTCGGGGACGACTTCTACGCAGCGCTGACCGCGAGCTTCGCCGCCAAGCGCGACCGCCTGTGCGCCGGCCTCCTCGCCGCCGGGCTCGAGCCGCTTCGGCCGGCCGGCACGTACTTCGTCAACGCGCAGGTCGACGGCGACGGCGTCGCCTTCTGCCGCGAGCTGCCCGAGCGAGCCGGCGTCGTGGCGATCCCGACGTCGGTCTTCTACGACCACGAGGAGGTCGGCCGGTCGCTGGTGCGCTTCGCCTTCTGCAAGCGCGACTCGGTGATCGACGAGGCCGCGGCGCGGCTCGCGCGCGCTAGGTCGCTGTAGTCGCCCGCCGCACGAGCCGGTGCGGCAGCACGACGTCTCCCTCCACGCCCTCGAGGATCACCCGCGCGGCCGTCTCGCCGAGCTCGTGCAGCGGCAGCGAGACCGAGGTCAGGTCGACGAGCCGCGCGGGGCGCGTGCCGTCGATCCCCGCCACGGAGATCCGGCCGGGGACGTCGACGCCGCCGCGCCGCAGCCCGGTCAGCAGCCCGATCGCCACCTCGTCGTTGACGCCGAGCACGGCGTCGGGCAGCTCGCCCGCCAGCAGCGTCTCGGCCGCCGCCGTGCCCGCCTCGAACTCGAACCCGCCCGGCAGCACGAGCGCCTCCGCGCCCGCCGCGTCGACCGCCGCCCGGAAGCCCTCCAGCCGGTGGTCCCCGGGGTACAGCCCCACCGGCCCCGCGACGAACGCGATCCGCCGATGTCCGAGCGAGAGCAGGTGCTCGGTGGCGTCGCGGGCGGCGGCCCGGTTGTCGACCAGCACGCTCGGGCACTCGAGGTCGCGCACGGCGAGCGCCACCACCACCGCGCCGCCCTCCTGGAGCTCGGTCACCGCCGCCCGAAGCGCCCACGCCTCGGAGACATGCCCGTGGCCGCTGCCCGCGAAGATCACGCCGGCGGCGTGGTAGTCGCGCAGCACGTCGAGGTGCGCGAGCTCGGCCGCCGGACGGCGGTCGGCGTTGCAGACCATCGTCAGGTGGCCCGCCGCCGCCGCCACGTCCTCGACCCCGCGCGCGATCTCGGCGAAGTACGGGTCGACGATGTCGCCCACGATCAGCCCGACGATCCGGCTCGTGCGCTTCACGAGCGCCCGCGCGAGCTCGCTCGGCCGGTAGCCCAGCTCGTCCGCCGCCGCCAGCACGCGGCTCCGGGTGGCCTCCGACACCGGGTGCGACGAGCCGTTCAGCACGCGCGAGGCCGTGGCGATCGACACGCCCGCGCGGCGACTGATGTCGGCCAGCGACGCCAGGCTGCGCACGGTACCGTCCGGCCGCGTGACGTTCCGCCTCGCGGACCCTGTGCGCCGGTACGCGGCCGTGCGCCTGTGCTCGGACCTGCCGTTGACGGACGAGCAGCGCAGCTATCGCCGAGACGGCGACGAGTGGGTCCTGGACCTCGACCCGCCGGCCATCACGCGGCTCGAGTACCACGTCGAGGTCACCGACCGGGACGGCGCCACGCAGACCGGCCCGGATCCGGGCAACCCACACTGGGCGCCCGGCGCCTTCGGGGAGAAGTCGGTGCTGCTGCTGCCCGGCTACGAGCCGCCGGCGTGGCTCGAGGCGGAGACCGTCGAGGGTCGCTACCAGGACTTCAGCGTGCGCGGCCGCGGCCTGGGCGCGAACGTCACCGGCCGCATCTGGAGCCCGCTCACCGACGAGCCGCTGCCGCTGCTCGTGGCCCATGACGGGCCCGAGTACGACAAGCTCGCCCTGCTCTGCCGCTATTCGGCCGCCATGATCGCCGCCGGGACGCTGCCGCCGCATCGCGTCGCGCTGCTGGCGCCGGGCCCGCGCGACGAGTGGTACTCGGCGTCGGCGCTCTACTCGCGAGCCCTGTACGTGGACGTGATCCCGGCGCTGCCGGCCGCCGGCCGGCCGGTCGGCATGGGCGCCAGCCTCGGCGCGCTCGCGATGCTGGTGACTCAGCGGCGCGCGCCGGGTACGTTCGCCGGGCTGTTCCTGCAGTCGGGCAGCTTCTTCATGCCGCGCTTCGACAGCCAAGAGTCGGGCTTCTCGCGCTACGCGCGGATCGTCCGCGTCGTGCGGCGGATCCTCCGCACCACCGCCAGGCCGATCCGCGTCCAGCTGACCTGCGGAACGGCGGAGGAGAACGTGTTCAACAATCGCGTGATGGCGCGCGCGCTCGCCGAGCAGGGCTACGAGGCGCGGCTGGACGAGGTGCCGGACCTGCACAACTACACGGCCTGGCGCGACGCCTTCCACCCGCACCTGACGCGACTCCTGCAGGAGGTGTGGACGTGAGGCACGCCGAGCTCTACTCGCCCGCGATCGGGGCGAGCGGGAACGTCCTCGTCTACGGCCACTACGGCCGGCCGGTCCTCGTCTTCCCCGCCGAGGGCGGCAGCGCCCACGACTGGGACGGCCAGGGCGTCGTCCATGCGCTGGGCGGCCTGCTCGAGGCCGGCCGCTGCAAGCTCTACTGCATCGACGCCTTCGACTCCGGCGACCGCGGCGCCTACGAGTCGTGGGTCATCGACCAGGTGGCGCCCTTCATCCACGACGACCAGGGCGGCCACCAGGACATCCTCACCACCGGCTGCAGCATGGGCGCCTTCCACGCGGTCAACTTCGTCCTCCGGCGCGCCGACCTGTTCACCGCCGCGATCTCGATGTCGGGCAACTACGAGTTCGGGATCACGGGCGAGGTGGGGAACATGCACGGCGACCACCTCGACTGGATCCGCTCGCGCGCGAGCTTCCTGCTCGTCTGCGGCCAGGGCATGTGGGAGGACACGACGGGGGCGCTCGAGAGCACCAAGCACCTCGCCCGGCTGCTGAACGAGAAGGGGATCCCGCACGAGCTGGACCTGTGGGGCCACGACGTCCCGCACGACTGGCCGTCATGGCGCGCCCAGATCACCCATCATCTGCCGAGGTTCTGCTGATGCCGAAGACGAATCACATCATTGGCCTGCTGCTCGGCACCGAGGAGGACTGGCCGCGCGCGTTCGAGACCCTGCTCGGCCGGCTCGGCCCGGTCAAGGACGCCTCCGGCACGACCCACGACGTGACCGTCGAGCGGATCACGATGGAGCCGTTCGACCTGCGCGACAAGCCGCGCTACGACCTCGTGGTCGACCGCCTCGCGTACTGGTACTACCTCCCGCGCGAGTGGCTGAAGAAGGTCTCGCTGATGGACGACGTGTACCTGCTCAACAGCCCGTTCACCTTCCAGTCGATGGAGAAGCACGCCGCCTACTGCGCGATGCTGCGGCTGGGCCTGAAGGTGCCCCAGACGGTGCTCGTCCCCCACAAGAACCCGCCCGACAACTCGCGCTTCGCCTACACGGCCGCCAAGTACAACCTGCCGTTCGACCTCGAGGCGATCGCCGAGAAGATCGGCTACCCGCTGTTCATGAAGCCCTACGACGGCGGCCAGTGGGTCGGCGTCAGCCACATCAAGGACCCGGCGGCGCTCAAGCGCGCCTACGACACCTCCGGTCAGCGGCTGATGCACCTGCAGGCCGCGGTCGACGGCTTCGACGTCTTCGCGCGCTCGCTCTCGATCGGCGCCGAGACGATGGTCATGAAGTTCCGGCCCGACCTCCCGATGCACGACCGCTACGCCGTCGAGCACGAGTTCCTCAACCCCGAGACCGGCGACGAGGTGCTCACCATCAGCCGGCTCATCAACGCGTTCTTCCGCTGGGAGTTCAACTCCTGCGAGACGCTGATCAAGGGCACGGAGGCGTACCCGATCGACTACGCCAACGCTTCGCCCGACGTGGCCATCACCAGCCTGCACCACTACTTCCCGTGGGCGATGAAGGCGCTGCTCCGCTGGTGCGTGTTCTGCGTGGTGACGGGGCGCCGGGGCCAGGTGGACCTCGACACGCGGCACTACTTCGACATCGGCGACCGCGAGGACCTCTCGTACGAGGAGAAGCTCGCCCGCTACCGCAAGCTCGCCGACGAGTACTTCGAGGTCGAGCGCTACCAGGACTTCTGCGACAGCCGCATCCCGCACGTCGACGAGATGGTGTCCGAGTGGGTCGACTCCCAGGAGTTCGACGACCTGCTCGTGGAGACGGTGCGCGCGACGTACCCCCCGCACGAGCACGAGAGGTTCGTCGCGCACTTCCGCGGTCTGATCACTGCCTGACGCTGCAGTCCTTCCGCAGGTCGAGCGAGCGCCGCTCGCCGCGCGCGATGCCGACCTGGCGCGCCGAGCGGATCGTCCCGTCCGCGTCCTCGCAGAACAGCGTCCAGGTCTCCGTCTGCGCGGGCTGGAACGCCTCGGGACCCTCGAAGGTCACCGTGCCGCTCCACGGCTCGGCGCCCGCGTAGTTGACCACGCGGACGACGTACTCGCCGGGCTGCGGATCGCCGAGCGTGACCTGCTCGAAGCTGGTCGTGCTCTGGCCCGAGCTGCCGACCTCGACGCCGTCGCGCAGGACGCTTCATGTCGTAGTCGCTGACCGGGCTCGGCCACTCGACGCGGATCGTCGCGCGCGCGTTGTCGATCCCCTCGCCGGCCGGGACCGTGATCACGTGGTCCTCGTAGCACGTCTCCGGCGGGTCGTCGAAGTTCGCGCACGGCGTCGACTCGCCGCGTGACGCGAACGACTGCGGCGGGCTCGGTTCGCCGGTCGCCTCGCGGCCGCGCTCCTGCGCGACGAGCGGGCGGGTCGACTGGTTGACGTGCCACTCGAAGCGCCCGTTGGCCGGGACCTGCATCGTGCTGTCGAGCGTGTCGGTGAACGTCGTGTCCTGCGACGTCGGGGTCTGGAACGTCTTCTTCAGCCGCAGGACCGCGCCGGCCGGCGCCTGGCCGGCGAGCACGGCGTGCTTGGTGGCATCGGCCGTGTTCTCCTGCGCGAGGTAGTACGCGGCGCGGTTGCCGCCCTCGTACTCGGCCACGGTCTCCGCGAACGGCGGGTGGAAGTGCTCCGGCCCGATCTCGAACGTGAAGCCGAGGCCGCCGGTCGAGTAGTAGCTCCAGTCCTCGGTCGTGCCCGTGGTGTCGTAGAGCTGGTAGGAGAGCTGGCTCGCGTAGCCGTTCTCCGCCGCCATCGCGTCTCCCAGCGCCTTGTAGATCGGCTCGTCCGGGGTCAGGCCCTGGACCTGGATCCCGGGCGGGCGCAGCACGAGGTTCGAGAACGTGTGGTTGGTGATGAGAGTGGTGACCTGGCGCGAGGAGACCAGCTCGCGGACGTTCTTGGTCTCCGGCTCGGAGAACGGGCCGGTGCCCCAGTAGGTCTCGTTCGTCGGATCGCCGGACGCGCCCGGGCCGCCCCAGAAGCCGCCGTAGTTGCGGTTCGGGTCGACGCCCGCGCTGGCCAGGCCGAAGGCCGGCTGGAGGCAGTTGCCGGACTCGTCACCCGTGATCAGGCGGCAGTTCTTGCGCCGGTACTCGTTCGGGTGGCTGAGGATGTTGACCGTCTCGTCGTCGGCGCTGCCGCCACGGCCGTCGCCGGCCCCCAGCAGCTCGCCGGCCTCGCGCGAGGCGTTGAAGCCGTCGGGGTTGACGACCGGCACGACGATCGTGCGCGTGGTCTCCACGAGGCGCTTGCTCTGCGCGTCGCCGCGGCGGTAGCCGAGGATCAGCTCGTACGCCCACTCCATCGCGTGCTCGGCCGACGGCCACTCGCGCGCGTGGTGCGCGCCCATCTGGAGGAACACGGGCTTGCCGTCGCGCGCGTTCGGGTTCGTGGTGATCTCGATGCCCTCGACCGGGCGACCTTCGTAGGTCGTGTGGTTGAGGGTGATCGGCTTGACGAGGTCGGGGTGCTCGCGCGCGAGGCGCTTCATGTCCTCGGAGTAGTCGAACAGCCGGCGGTATGTGTTCTGTCCGCTGGGCAGCGCGGTCGCGACGTTGGCGGCGGCGAAGGTGGCGTCGGCGCGGCGGTCCCGTCGGCTCTGGACCGTGAGGTCCGGGACCTGCGTGACGTACTGGAAGCCCGCGTCGCGCAGCTTGCGCGCGTCGGCGGCGCCGTGCAGGACGACGTCGACGTAGCCGGCGCCGCCGTGCTCGGTGACGTCGAGGCCCGAGTTCGCGAGCTGCTGCGCCCGCGCGCGCGTCGGCGTGGCGACACGCACCATCGAGGACGGCTCCGCGCTCACAGCCGGCAGGCCCTGTGTCGTGATCGTCAGGTTCGCGGTCCCGGCGCCGCCGGCCACCCGGCACGCCTGCACCGTCAGAGCGCCCGCGGCGGGCACGTACCCGGCCGCGAGCTCGCGGCTGCCACGGTAGGACGAGCCGGCCACCAGGCGGCCGGTCAGCGTGTCGAACACCGCCACGTCCCAGTCGCCGGCGCCGCCGTCGAGCCGCGCGGTCACGCTGCCGGCGCCGGTGGCCACGACGGACTTCTGCACGAAGCCCGCGCCCGTGGTCAGCAGCCGAGCCGAGCAGCTGCGGTCCACCGCGGCCGGCGACGCGATGGTCGCCGCCTGCGCAGTCCCCGCGATCAGCCCGGCCCCGGCTACGCCGAGCGCCAGCGAAACGATCCCCCGTCTGAGCATGAGTGAGTACCCCTCCCGAAGTTCCGAGGCAGCCTTGTTACCCGGCTGCAACGGAGTCCACCCCGGAAACTGGCGGGTCAGCGGCCGAGGACGAGCGGCGAGTCCTCGACGACGGCGAGGTCGTCGTCCATGCCGGCGAGGGCAGTCGGCTGCGCCTGCGGGACGATGCCGGTGGCCGTGCCCTTGTAGACGAAGAGCACGTCGTCGAGCTGGCGGCCGCCGCTGGAGGCCGCGACGACGTCGAGGTGCCGGTCGCCGTCGACGTCGAGAATCGCGACCGCCTCCCCGAAGCCGCCGATGTCGTCGGGGCGCGGGAGCGGGTAGCTGTCGGCGCGCGGGGCGACGGTGGCCGTCCCGCGGACGATGGTGACCGAGCCGGCGCCGTCCTCGGGCGCGCCGACCACCATGTCGGCCAGGCGGTCGCCGTCGAGGTCGCCGGCGTCGACGGCGTGCCCGAAGGTGTCGCCGGGGCCGCCGCTGCGGGGGACGCCGGGCGTCGCCAGGCTGATCTCGAGCGGCTCGGTCGGCGGATCGGCCTCCGCGCCGCCCCAGATCCGCACCACGCCCCGCAGATAGTCGGCTCCGTCCCAGGGCGCCTCGTCACCCTGGAGGACCTCGTCGACGTCGTCGCCGTTGAGGTCGGCGACCGCCAGCGCCGACGTCCCGAACCCGTCGGAGCCGGGGACCTCCTCGCACTCCGTCGGACCCCCGTCCTGGCCCAGGCAGCGCGACAGGTGCCCGGAGAAGTCGAACTCCGGCTCGTCGCGCGCCCCCTCGATGACGTCGAGGTCGTCATCGCCATTGACGTCGCCCAGCGCGAGATGGCTGCCGAACGCGGGCTGGGACCCGTCCGGAGGCTCGAGCGCCTTGACGTCGGCGGCGGACAGCCCGTCTGACCTGCCGCGGAAGACGTACGCGGCGCCGGCGGTGCTCGCGGCGCGGTCGTCCTCCGTGCCCGGCGAGCCGACGACCAGGTCGGCGACGTCGTCACCGTCGACGTCGCCCGCCGCCAGCGCTGCGCCGAACTCGCCGACCGGAGCCGCGCCCTCGATCTGGCTCGCGGCGAGCGGCGCCCCGCGCGGGGAGAGCCCGGAGCCGGAGGCGTAGTAGAGGACGGCGACCATGCTCCGCCCCGGCACCCCGACCGCGAGGTCCGCGTCGCCGTCGTTGTCGAAGTCGCCGCTGGCCAGCGCCGCGCCGTAGCGGTCGCGTCCGCGCGCGGCAGGCACACCGGCGGCGGTGGAGCTGATGGCCGAGGCGGGCACGTCGTCGCCGGCGCCCGGATGGAGGACGACCGCCCCCGAGCCCGCGGCCCCGTCGGTCGGCGAGCCTTCCGTCGCGCCGAGGACGACCGTCTGACCGTCGTCGGGGCCGAAGTCATACGCATCCGTCGCGGAGGCCACCGAGCCGCCGCCTCCGCCGTCGTCGTCCGAGCCCGGGAGCACGACCACCGCGACGACGACGGCCACGAGTGCCGCGGCAGCGGCGACGATGGCCACGCGCGCCCGGCGAGGAAGCGTCCGCCGCGCCGTCCTGGGCGGCGGGGCCGCGGGCGGGACGCTCGGGGCGGCGCCGGGCGCCTCCTCGGGCGGGGGCGGCGGCGGCGCCTCCGGCGTGGGCGACGGCGGCGCCCCCGGCGTGGTTTTCGGCGCAGCCGCCGGCGGCGCGCCGCCCGCGAGCACGGCCTGCGCGGCCTCCGAGACGCGCCGGCTGTCGTCGTCCGCGAGCCGCTCGAGCGCCTCGCGCGCCACCGCGGCGAGCTCCGGGCCCGCCGTCGCCGCCAGGCTCGCGAGCTCGCCCACCGCGCCCTGGCGAACGCCCGCCAGGCTGCTCTGCGCGGCCGCCTCGAGGTCGGCCGGAAGCGCCGCCCGACGGGCGCTGCGGGCAATCACGATGTCGCCGCTCACGGAGCCGCTCATGCGCGGCGACTGGTGCGCCGACCTGTCGCGCACCTGCTGCTTCACATAGTCGTAGAGGTCGTCGACCGAGATCGCGCCGTCGCGGTCCGTGTCGGCCTCGCCGCTGCGCAGCCCCTCGACCAGGCAGCGGGTGAACAGCGAGCCGGGCTCCGCGGCGCCGAGCTCATTGATGCTGGCGGGGTCGGTCTCCTCGAACGCATACTCGAGCTCATCCGAGGCGGTCAGGGTCACGCGGCCGTGCCCGTCGAAGCGGTGCTCGACCCCGGCCGTGAGCGTGCTCTTGGGCACGAGCCCCTTGCCGAACGCGCCGCTGTGACAGCAATCGAGCAGCACCACGATCGAGCGCGCGCGGCTCTGGTCCATCGCCTCGTTGACGAAGCGGTCGTCGATGGCGGTCGTTCGCACCCACTCCAGCTCGGTGCTCGCCGTCGCGAAGTAGAAGCGCCGGTCCTGCGCGAGGACGCCGTGGCCCGAGAAGTAGAAGAGCAGGAGATCCTGCCGGCGGCTCTCGCGGAAGAAGTGCTCGATCCGCTTCTTGATCGTGTCGGTGGACTCATCGACCAGCCGCTCGACCTCGAAGCCGCCGATCGCCTCGTCCCCGAGCACCTCGGCGAGCGCGCCCACGTCGCCCGTCGGCGCCCGCAGCGCCGCCAGCCCCGGATCGACGTAGGTGGCGCTGGCGATCAGCAGCGCGCGCCGTCGGCGCGCGGGTACGTCATCGGTCGCCATGACGGGCCAGGAAGGTCTCGAGCAACCGCTGCCGCTCGTCGGCCGAGGCCTCGTCGAGCGTCAGTCGGTCGCCACCGATCTCGAGCGTGACCGCGGCAGTCGGATGGCGCCCAAGCCATCCCTGGATCGCCATGGCGAGCGACGGCACGGTGCCGGCGAGGGTCACGACAAGCTGCGCCCACTCGAGCGCACCGCCCTTCGAACCCGCCGGCGCTTCCGCCTCCGGATGCGCCACATCATCGATCCCCCGCGCACGGATCTCATCCCGGAGGCCCGCCGCGAGGTCCGCACGCTCGGCCTCGTCGCTGTCCGGATAGCCGACCACGTGCAAGTGCACTTCGGTCATGGCCAGCCGACCGTAACCCCTCTTGAGCGCCGAGGGCAACCTCAGAAAGTCTTCTGGCGTTTGCTGGGTCGGTCCGCGTCATGGCCTCCCGGAGCAGCGCTCGCAAGCTCGCGCCCGAGCGCTCCGGGAGGCCACGCCGCGGCCCGCCCACGAGCAGTTTCGGGTTGTTCGGGCGTGTGCTCTGTGGCGGGCCTCATGAGGGCGGCAAAGACAGCGCGCCAGGACATCTGCTCTGTGAAGGGACGCGATCGGAATACCGAGCCCGGGTGATCGCATCCTTTCTCCGCCGGCGTCTGCGTCCCGGGCTCTGATTCAACGATCGCTGCTTTTGGCTTCTAGGGCGCCACCCACGCGCGGCGACGCCCCAGTCGAACTCCGGTAATGCCGGGAGGTGTGGAGATAGCTGCGTGGGTCTAACAGCCGCACACCACCGGGTGGTGTAGATGCCCGGAAAGGCGCCAGTACGAGGACGAGGTGCACGAGATGCACTTCTTGGCTTGGGACAGGGGCAGGCCCGGCGAGCGCGGCCCCTTCACGGGCGGCATTCCGTACAACGATCGCGCCTTTGCTGCGGCGGTGCGATGGGCGCGGTCGCAGCCGGGCGTGCGCGAACTTCACGCACTCGCGCACGACCCTGCGTACCCGGAACTCCCCTATCCGCCGGTCGATCCAGAACGCCTGGCGCCAGCGCAACACTGACTGCTGCTATCGGCTGCCACCGACACTTCGGCGCCGCGGGCGAAGAGTGCTGCTTTGCGCGAGATGCGTGAGCCTGATCTTGCGGCCGGCGTCGCCCGCGGGGCTCAGACGAGTAGCTGCTCTAGCGCGCGGTCTATGACATCCCGGCGTGAGCGGGTGCCGTGGTCGGCGGCGACATAGTGGCTGCCGACGAAGAGCGCCATCGACACCAGGCAGCGGGCCTCGACTTCGTCGGGGTCCGGACAGAACATGGAGAAGAGGCCGCGCATGTAGTCCATGCGGCGGTTGTCGACGCGGCGCAGGCGGTCGCCCACGTCGTCGTCGCGGCGCGCCCAGTCGCGGATGGCCAGCTCCGCGCGCAGCAGGCCGCGTACCTCGCCGGCGCCGGCGAGGGCGAAGAGGTGCCGCAGCTTGCTCCGGGCGTCCCCGCCCTCGACCTCGAGCCGTTCGATGACCTCGTCGACGAGCGTGTGTTCCCACGTGTCGAGCAATTCCTCCAGCAGGGCGCCGCGGTTGTCGAACTGCCAGTAGAAGCCGCCCTTCGTGACGCCGAGAGCCTCGGCCAGCGGCTCGATGCGCACCGCGTCCGGGCCGCCCGTGGCGAGCGCTTCGAGGCCGGCTTGGATCCAGCGGCTGCGGGGTGTCTGCGCGCGGGCCACCCGGTCGTTCTCCTCTTGTCGGAGATCCATACGCTACCGTATGGATCGCGATGCTCCCACCCGGCCAAAGCGCGATCCGCGACTTCCCGCGCTTCGGAACGCACGCCCACCATCCCCCGCCGGCCGTGCCCGCCGACCCCACGCTCCACATCAGCGGCGCAATGACCGAGCCGCTCACGCTTCCCCTGCGGGAGCTGCGGACGCTGGAGCGACACGAGGTCGTCGCCGACTTTCACTGCGTGGCGGGTTGGTCAGCCACGGGGCTGCGCTGGGAGGGCGTCCCCTTCGCCGCCTTCTACCGCGAGGTGCTCGCACCCCGTGCCGCCGGAAGCGTCACCCACGTGAAGTTCGCCGGCAGCGACGGGCACTGGTCCGTCGCGCTGCTCGAGGACGTCCTCGCCCAAGACGTCCTGTTGGCCGACCACCTCGACGGGCGACCGCTCGATGGCAACCACGGAGCGCCGCTGCGACTGGTCAGCCCGGGCCAGTACGGGTTCATCAATACAAAGCACTTGTGTCGAATCGAACTGCTCGCTGCCGAGCCGGCGACCTGCGTGGGCAGCGCCAGCACGCAGGCCCGAATAGGACTCCGGCTGTTCGGCTACAAGCGCTTCGTCCGCGCGCGTGTCTGGGAGCAGGAGCGCCACCGGTTCCTCCCGCCACGGCTGGTCCGGGAGATCTCCCGGCTGCTGATTCCAGGGATCCGCAGGCTCAGCGACCACCGCTGACCGACAGCTGACGACGCGCCGGGGCGGAGCCCATCTTCCAGGGTGCGGCCGACTTCGACCTGGAGCTTTCGAGAGCCGTCTGAGTCCAACCTGTGCACCGCGTATCGAGCATGACGCCGCGGGCGTCGAGGGATGGAGCGGGCGGAGGTAATCTGGCCAGCCGATGGCCGTCACGCTGTTCACCGACCTCAACTGCCCGTTCTGCTACGCGACCGAGCAGCGTCTCGAGCAGCTCGGAGTCAACGACAGGATCGCGTGGCGCGGGGTCGAGCACGAGCCGGAGCTGCCGGTGCCGATGGCGATCGACGACCCCGAGATCGCTGCTGAGCTGGCCGAGGAGGTGCAGTCCGTGCGCGCGACGGGCGCCCGAGGTCGCTATCGCTGTTCCGCCCGGCAAGGCGAATACCGCGGCGGGACTCCTCGCCACGGCGGCGGCGCTACGGATCGACGCAGTCCGTGGCGCCGAGTTCCGCCAAGCCGTCTACCGCGCGTTCTGGCGCGATGGGCGCGACGTCTCGGACCCGGCGGTGCTCGAGGAGCTGGCGCGCGACCACGGCCTCCCTGCGCTCCGGACCACGCCCTGAGGACGCGCTCACCGTCGCATCGTGGCGACTGGCGTGGGAGCGCTCACCGTTGCGCGGCGTTCCGCTGCTGATCCGCGACGACGGCGAGACGGTCTACGGTCTGAAGGACGTCGAGACGCTCGCGCGCTTCGTCGCGAGCGGCCGGCTGCTCGCTCGCTCAAGTGCGGCGCGAGGCGGACGAGTACCTGGGGGATGGACGCGTCAGAAGAGCTCGAGGCCGTCGCCGGGCGGTGTCACGACGCCGGCTCGGCGGACGGTGTCTGCCAGCCGCGCGTGCGTACGCGGCTGCTCGTCATCGGCGCATCGAGCCAGACACGAGAGCTGACCGACCTGGCGGCCCAGCGCCTGCGCATCGGGAGCGTGCATCACGAGTCCGTCGCCGAGGCGATGCGTTTCCTCGACGGCACGCGTGTCTCCTGCGTGGTGCTCGACGCCACGACTCCGGCGCTCGAGCCGATGGGCGCGCTGGCTCGGCTCAAGGAGGTCCGCTCTGACGTCCCGGCTGTCGTCGTGGGCGCCGACGGCAACTCCACGCTCGCGCTGGCCGCAGTGCAGGCCGGCGCGCAGGACGTGCTCGCACGCGAAGGGCTCGATGCAGCGTCGCTGGAGCGTTCGATCCGCTACGCGATCGAGCGCAAGCGCACGGAGGTTCAGCTCGCGCATATGGCACTCCACGACCACTTGACCGGGCTGCCGAACCGGTTGCTCTTCGATGACCGCCTCGAGCACGCCCTGCAGCGCCGGCGGGACGCGCAGGGAGGCGTTGCCGTCCTGTTCATCGACGTCGACGGCTTCAAGCGCATCAACGACAGCCTCGGCCATTCCGCCGGCGATGCCGCACTCCGTGAGGCGGCGGTCCGCATCCGTGCCGCTGTCCGACCGCATGACACCGTGGCCCGGCTCGGCGGCGATGAGTTCACCGTCCTCTGCGAGCACCTCGACGGGGACGGCGACGCGCTCAGCATCGCGGACCGCATCACCGAGGCGCTCGCGCGGCCGGTTGCGATCCACAACAACGATGTCGTCCTGCGCGCAAGTATCGGCGTGGCACTGGCCGGCCCCACGGACATGCAGCCGGAGGAGCTACTGCGGCGCAGCGACGACGCCATGTACCAGGCGAAGGCTCGCGGCGGCGGTCGCCCGCAGCTGTACATGCCCGGCCATGGGCGGCAACGTCGCGGCCACGACCTGCAGCTCGAGTCGGCCCTGCGGAGCGCGATTCCGGCCGAGCTGGTCGCGCACTACCAGCCGGTCGTGGCGCTCGACGGGGCGCAGGTCGTCGGCGCTGAGGCGCTCGCACGCTGGCAGCACCCGTCGCGCGGTCTGATACCGCCCGCTGAGTTCATCGCGATCGCCGAGCAGACCGGACTCATCGTGCCGCTCGGGAACTGGATGCTCGAGCAAGCGTGTCGGCAGGCCGCCCTCTGGGACGGGCTGCGCGTGTCGGTCAACGTCTCCGGACACCAGCTGGCCGAAGGGTCGCTCGTGGCGAGCGTCGCGAGCGCGCTGGAGGAGTCGCGGCTTCCTCCGGAACGCCTCCAGCTCGAGCTGACCGAGACCGTGCTCATGGACGACGTCGACGGTCACGTCGCCGTGATGGACGATCTCAAATCGCTCGGGGTCTCGCTGGCCGTCGACGATTTCGGCAAGGGCTACTCGTCGCTCCGCTACCTTCAGCGCTTTCCGATCGACCGCATCAAGATCGATCGCGACTTCGTCCGCGGGCTGCCCGACAGCCGAGCCGACCGGGCGATCGTGTCAGCGGTGCTCAGCTTCGCCCGCGCGCTCGACATGGAGGTCGTCGCCGAGGGCGCCGAGACCCAGGAGCACGTCGACGCGCTGCGCGAACTCGGGTGCGAGTACGTGCAGGGATTCTTCTTCCATCGCCCGATGGAAGCCGTGCGGATCAGCGGTCTGCTCGACTGATTGCTGAGCCGGGCCGGTCGGCGAGCCTGCGATCGGCCGGCCCCGATGATCAGTCGCGCGCTCGCGGCCGGTCTTTGCAGCTTTCGCGCCGGGGCTGCCGCAGTGGGCTGACGCCGCCCGATGAGGACGGCTTGCTACTGCTTTGCGCGAAACGCGGTAGCTCAGCGCGCTTGTCAGCTGCCAAGCCTCACGATTCCGAGAATTTGTGCGCTTTCCAGCGTGTCAGTCAGGATTTGCAGCCGACAGATCTCGTCGTCCCCGCGGTAGCGCCAGATGTGTACGAAGGGCAGGCGTGCGGATCGGTCGTCCTTGGAGACGTCGATGTGCCCGAGCGCGACCACAGTGTCGCCCTGCTCGATGAACTCGTCAGCGTTCAACTCAAACTTGTCCCACGCGCCGACCGTCCGCTGGAGGACCTCGATCGCGGCCTGCTTGCCCTCGTGCCGCCCGGACCCGGGAAGCTCCGAGGCGTTCGAGCCCTCCCAGACGAAATCGTCGCTCCATAGATCGAGCGCGCGCTCGAGATCGCCCTGGCTGAACCGCTCATAGCGCTCTCTCAACGCGTCCGACTTACCGGCCATACCGGGCTCCTCTCATCCGGTTCTTGCGGACAGAGCGACGCTACGCCGGACTGCACAACGGGTCAACGCGCGATGGTCCGTTGCTGACCGCGCGCCGCGACTGGATCGTCACGCACTCGCGCCGGGCAAGAACCGCTGCTCCGATTGCCCGCAAGCGCCATCCGCGGCGCCGCCATCGCGCTTGCACTTTGCGCGAAAACGGACGGTTCCAGACGGCGCGGGTTGATCAGCCGCAGCGCTTCCGTCTACCGTTGGCGTCGCGGTGATTACGAGGCGATGCTCAGCCCTCGCCGTGACGCTCTCGGGCCTTGCCATCGTGGCTCCGGCGGCCGAAGCGGCGCCGATCACGTCGCGTGTGGGCCTCGCCCCGCGGGATGCGGAATTCGACCGGGGCGCGGTGATCGCGGGAGGCTCGCCACTGTCGGCCGGTGGGCGGTACGTGGTGTTCTCGGCACGGTCACGCGGCGTCACGCCGCGCGATCCTCGAGGCTGGGACGTGTTCGTGCGTGACCGGCTGCGCGGCACGACGTCGCTGGTGACGGTTCCACTCAGGGGCGTCCCGCGCTCCGACCGACCGCGAGGCTATCGCGCGTCGATTTCCGGTAACGGGCGCTACGTCGTCTTCGGCGAGCACGTGTCCGACCTCGTCGTCGGCGACACGAACGACAATGCCGACGTCTTCGTGCGTGACCTCAAACGACGCGTCACGCGTCGCGTCGTGGTGTCGCCGCCGTTCGATGAAGGCGCCGGCGCCAACGAGCCGACTATCTCGGCGGACGGGCGCTACGTGGCGTTCTGGTCGCTCAACGGCTTCACGCCCGGCGACAGGAATCGAGCGTTCGATGTCTTCCTGACCGACGTGCGCGACCGAGTCACGACGCGGGTGAGCAGGAGCGGGCGCGCACACCGCGGCAGCTTCGCGGGCGTCGTTTCGGGCAACGGCCGCCGCGTCGCCTTCTGGTCGCGCGCTTCGAACCTGGTCGAAACCGACACAAACGGCCGGCCGGACGTTTTCGTCTTCGATCGGATCGATCGAACGACTGTGCGTGTCAGCTTGACCTCGTCCGGTGCTCAAGCCTCGTATCCCGCGAGGCGGTTCGCAGGGAGCGAGGTCGCGGTCTCCCGGACGGGGCGCTTCATCGCGTTCACGTCGAGAGCGACCAACCTCGTGCCCGATGACTCCAACGGCCGCCAGGACGTGTTCGTCCGTGACATCCGCCGTGGCGTCACTGTGCGGGTCAGTGTGCGATCAGGGGGCGGCGAAGTCTGTCGAGGTGCCAGGCCCGATCGGGTGTTGCCTTGCACGAGGGACCCCGCCATCTCTCCGGACGGACGTTGGGTCGGGTTCACTTCGTGGGCGGACGATCTCGTGGACGGCGACACGAACGGCACCGAGGACGTTTTCCTCCACGACAGGCAAACCGGGACGACCAGCCGGGTAAGCGTCAGCACGGCAGGAACCGAAACGTGCCCACGTGGTTTGGACCAGTGCAACTCCACGCCAGCGATCTCCGACGACGGTCGGTTCGTGGCATTCAACTCTCGCGGCAGCACCCTCATCGACGACGACACGAATCACGCTATCGACGTCTTCCTGCGAGGCCCCCTCCCTGCGCCCTAGTGCCGGGTGCGATCCGGCGAGCAGCTGTTCGCGACTGCTGCCTTGCGCGAAAGACGCGAGCGACGGGTCGCATCCGCCGGCTATCGCCTATACCTTCGAGCGGCGTCATTGTGGATCCCCGACCACTATCGCGTGCCTTAACGCGATACGAGCCGCATGACCGGGCACGGTGTTGGTTAGCCCATCCTCGGCGCAAGATCGCCCCTGTGCGGATGGCGTAGGTCGCTGGAGGCCGTTGGGCGATCGAAGAGCCGACGCGCGGGCACTCCCGATCGCGATGTCACGATTCGGCGGGGTGTCTCGTCAGCTGATCATGGACATGAGCAACATCGTGATCACCGGAGCCACCGGCGTTGTCGGGCGGCGTGCTGTCCGCGAACTGGTCGCGAGCGGCCATCGGGTCGCCGGCGTCACGCGGTCCGCGGGCGGTCGGTCGCTGCTTGAGAGCCTCGGCGCTCGGGCCGTCGAAGCTGACGTCTTCGATCAGGCCTCCTTGACGGCCGTGTTCGCCGGCGCGGACGCCGTCGTCAACCTCCTCACCGATATACCGGGCGACATGGCGGCGCCGGGCGCGTGGGACGAGAACGACCGCCTGCGCCATGACGCGTCGGCGGCGATCGCGCGCGCGGCGCAGTCAGCCGGCGTCGAGCGTCTCGTGCAGGAGTCGCTCGCGTTCCTGTACGCCGACGGCGGCGACACTTGGCTCGACGAGGACGCGCCGGTCGCTGGCGGCGGCACGACCGCGACCGCGCTGGTTGCCGAGGCCAACGCCGTGGAGCGATTCGACGGCACCAGCGTCGTGCTGCGGTTCGGCCTCTTCATCGGCCCCGACAGCGTGCTCACGCGGGCGAACGTCGACGATGCGCGCGCGGGGATCTCGCCGAGCCTCGGCCGGCGCTTCGCGTACCTGCCGACGCTCTGGCTCGACGACGCGGCCACGGCGGTGGCCGCGGCGCTGCGCGCGCCGGCGGGCACGTACAACGTCGCCGACGAGGACCCGCCGACGCGCGCCGAGATCGACGCCGCACTCGCCGCCGCAGTCGGGCGCGACGCGCTGCGCCCGGCGATCAACGCGGTGCCGCCGCTCTCGAGCCGGTGACGCGCTCGCAGCGACTCTCCAGCCGGCGGCTGCGAGAGGCGACCGGCTGGACGCCGAGCGTGCGCGGCGGCACCGACGGCTGGAGTCTGATCGCGGAACGCCCGCTGGCGGCATGACCGCCGTGTACCGGTTCGCGCGGGCGCGCCCGCGGCTGCTCCGCCTCGCCTACAGCGAGCTCGGCGACCTGGGCGAGGCGGAGGACGTCGTGCAGGACGCGTGGCTCCGGCTCGAGCGCGCCGACCCGGAGTCGGTCGACGACCTCGACGCCTGGCTGACCACCGTCGTCGGGCGGCTCGCGCTCGACCGGCTCCGGTCGGCGCGGGCGCGGCGCGAAACCTACGTGGGCCCATGGCTGCCGGAACCCGTAGTTGCGGTCGCGGCCGAGGACCCCGCAGACCGCGTCACGCTCGACGAATCCGTCAGCTACGCGCTGCTGGCGCTGCTCGAGCAGCTCTCGCCCTCCGAGCGCACCGCGTTCGTGCTGCACGACATCTTCGACGTGCCGTTCGGCGAGGTCGCGAAGGTTGTCGGGCGCACGCCCGAGGCCGTGCGCCAGCTCGCGTCGCGCGCGCGCCGCCATATCGCCGGGCAGCGCCCGCGCTTCGAGGCCTCGCCCCAGGAGCACGCGCGCGCGGTCCGCGCCTTCGCGCACGCGGTCGCGGAGGGCGACCTCGACAGCCTCGTCGCTGTGCTCGACCCCGACGTCGTGTGGACCGCCGACGGCGGCGGGCGCGCGATCGCCTCCCGCAAGCCGATCCAAGGGGCGGATCCCGTCGCGCGCGCGTGGGTCGCCCTCCGCCGCAAGCCGGCGATCACCCCGCCGACGCCGATCGAGCTCAACGGCCGGCTCGGCCTACTGATCGCTGGCACTGACGGGAACCGCTCCGTGCTCGCCTTCCTGGTCGACGACGGCCGCATCACGCGCATCGACGTCGTGCGCAACCCGGAGAAGCTGCGCCGGCTGAGCCAGCGCACCCGAACGAACCCCTGACCGCAGGCAACGCAAGGCTTATCAGCGCTCGTGGTCGACGAGTGCTGCTTTGCGCGACAAGCGGGAGCGGCGCGAGGAAAGCCGCTAGTTCGGAGTTGTCACGTGTAGTGACTGCTGCCGGCTTGACTGACACTTGCGCCTGGGTACGCTCGGTCGTGCTAGGCCATCGCTCGGCGGGCGGTCCGTGCGCGCAGACGCCGCCTCCCGCGCACCAGTCCGGCGCCTAGGGCGACGAGCGCGGTGAAGATCACGGCGTTTGCGATGTGAAAGACGACGTCCTCGTGGTTGACGGCCCAGTCGACGACGAGCCAGATGAGTGCGGCCAACGACCATGCCGCCGCGCCGAGGCGCCAGTCATGTCCGCGGCCGGCGAGCACGGCGCCGGTGAGGACTGGGGCACCGAGCATGAGGAGCGGGAACGAGACGTCCTGGCCGGGTGCGACTTCGACGACGAGGCTCGCCGCGGTGATGGCGAGCGCGCCGAGCGCGACGGCGGCAATCGGGGAGTGCGAGTGGCTGTTCATGGCCGGCGACGCTACGTCTCGCGGCTGCGACTGTCGTCGGACCCATTGACGATCTTGGTCGTCGTCCCCTTGTCGTCCATGGACGACAAGCTTCCGCCGCAAGGCCGATGGCCGTTGCCACGTCCGGCGGTAGGCTCGCGACGCATGGCCAGACGGATTGGGTGGAACCTGCCGGACAGAGCCGACCTCGTGCTTGCGGCCGCGCTGAGCGCGTACGGACAGCTCGAGGTCTGGGTGCCGGGGGCCATTCCGGGTGTCGAGCCGTCGGGCCAGCGTGGGCTCCTGGCGGCGGCTGCGTTGCTTGCCACGCTGCCTGTGGCGTTTCGCCGCCGTGCTCCCGTCGTCGCGATAGCGGTCAGCGCTACCGGCATTGTGGCTGCGGAGCTGTTCGCCACTTCTCAGGACGCCTTGGCGCCGTTCGCTGCGCTGCTGCTGGAGGCGTTCTCGGTGGGCACGCTGACTCGGCTCGTGCCCGGGCTCATGACTCTGGGCGTCGTCATCGCGTTGATGACGGCAGGCGACCCGACGAACGCCATCTTCGCCGCGCTCGTAATCGGAGGGTCGTACCTCGCGGGCCGCGTGACCCGGCGCGAGCGCGAGCATGCATCGCAACTCGAGCGGCTCGCGGCCCAGCTAGCTGCCGAGCAGCAACGCAACGCACAGCTCGCGATCGAGCTCGAGCGCCAGCGCGTCGCACGCGAACTTCACGACATCATCGGCCATGGTCTGGGGGTGATCTTGCTTCAGGCGGGTGCCGTGCGGCGCCTGCTTCGTCCCGAGCAGGAGGATGAACGCGCCGCTCTGGAATCGGCTGAACGGACGGGTCGCCAGTCGCTTGCGGAGCTGCGCCGCGTGATCGGCGCGCTGCGCGCGGGCGATACGGCACCGGCAGCCGGCCTTGCCGCACTCGACGAGCTCGCCGAACAAGTCCGCGCCGCGGGACTGCCGGTCACGATCAGGGTGGAGGGTTCGCCGCGACCGCTTCCCCCGGCCCTGGAGCATTCCGCGTACCGCGTCGTGCAGGAGGCACTCACCAATGCGCTGAAGCACGCCGGTCCGTCACGCGCCGACGTCCGCCTGCGCTTCGAGTCCGAGTGGCTGGACCTGACCATCGAGGACGATGGACGCGGCATCGGCAACGGCGGACCACCGGGCTTCGGTCTGATCGGCATGCGCGAGCGTGCCGCATTGTTCGGTGGCCACCTCGATGCGGGTCCGCGGTCCGACGGCGGCTTCGCGGTCCACGCCCGTCTGCCGCTCGAGGCATGACCGTCCGCGTCTTGCTCGCCGACGACGAAGCTCTCATCAGGGCCGGCTTTCGGCTCGTGCTACGACCGGAGCGCGACATCGAGCTCATCGCCGAAGCCGTCGACGGCGCCACAGCCATCGAAGCCGCGTTGCGACACCGACCAGACGTCGCCGTCATGGACGTCCGAATGCCCCGAGTCGACGGCCTGCAGGCGACTCATGAGATCCTCGCGCAGGCCCCGGAGATCCGGATCCTGATCCTGACGACCTTCGGCGAAGAACACGACGTCTACGCCGCACTGCGCGCAGGCGCGAGTGGGTTCCTGCTCAAGGACTCGACTCCCGAAGAACTCGTGCACGCGATCCGCGTCGTCGCGCGAGGCGATTCCCTCCTGGGTCCGGCGACGACGCGGCGGGTCGTGCGCTCCTGGGTGAGGCGCCCGCCTGCCGGCCGCTCCGAGCCCGGCACACGGCTCGCCGAACGTGAGCGCGAAGTGATCGAGCTCGTGGCCGCGGGCATGACCAACACGGAAATCGCCGCCGACCTGCACGTCAGCGAGTCCACCGTCAAGACCCATCTCGCGCGTGCGCAACACAAGCTCGGGCTGCGCGACCGCGTCCACGTCGTGATCTGGGCCTACGAATCGGGCCTTCTAGATCACCGTCCCGGCTAATCCAAGCGGCGGTCGCCGAACAACGTCGCGGCGCGAGACCGGCTCGATCTCCGAGCCTGGCGCGTACGCCTTCCCGACGGCGCGCGGCGGCATGACAGCTGCCGCTTTGCGCGAATAGCAGATCCCGCCCTCTGTACGGGGTCCTAGAGCGGTAGCGGCCGGGAGCGGTAGCAGCCGGGAGTGCAACTCTGGGCCGGTGTATCACCGGACCAGTAGACCGGCTCTGGTTGGTAGGACGCACAAAGGAGACGTCTATGAGCGATCTCGGCCAGGACATCGGGACATCATTCATCTCGCACGTGTGGAGCTTCTTCAAGCAGGAGAGCGAGGTGCGCAAGGTGAAGGCGATGGCGCCAGCCGAGCTTGCGACCTGGCGCCGGGAAGAGCTTCAACGGATCCATGAGCAGGCGGTGCAAGCGGCGAACATCCACAGCGAGAAGGACCTCCGGAAAATGGAGACCACACGCGCCGACTCGATACGCGTGTACGAGGTGCTGCTCCGTAACAGGCGTGGCGTGCTCCTCTCGCAGTATCTCCTCGAGGGCATGGACGTCAGGGGCCTCGACATGTCGAAGTTCCGCAAAGGCGCTCTCAATCAGCAGCACATTGAGCGCGCAATTGGGGACCAGACCACGAAGCTCCCGCCCGACATCGTGATGCCTCTGGCCTGGCAAGCAGGGCTCGCTGCGCCACGCTGAAGCCGCCCCAACGACGAACCCCTCAGCTCATGGAATAACAGGCGCGGCGGTGAGGTCTAAACCGACAGCTGCGCGCATCCGTCTCCCATCACTCACGTCGCTCCGATCAGCAACATGACCAACTTGCATCCCGACGCAGCGGACCGGTCGGCCGAATCCATGCGTACTTTCGGGGTGTTCCTAGCCGCGTCCGTGGCGATGATCGGAAGCTTCGGGGCATGGCGCCGAGGTTTGGAGTCGCTGGGCGTCGGCAGTTCAACCTCGTTCGCCGTGGCGATCGTGGCAGACGTCGTCCTAGTTTCGATACTGCTCGCGAGTGAAGCAGCGTGGGCCGCCTTGACGAGAGTCAGGGTGGGAGTCAGCAGAGGCGAGGCGCTCGGCGCCCTCGCTAGCCTGGGCGTAAAGATTGCGGCGCTCTACCTATACGGCTGGATCTCCTTGCGCGGCGGAGGGGACTGGTGGGACCTCTTCTAGCAAGGGGCGAAGCCGCAACACGTGTGGATCGTGACCACTCGCGGTCCGCGTCGGAACAGCACCGATCGTAAGTCGGACACGCGGACCACGCTACCGACGGCGCGAGCACGATGCGAGAGGGCCTGCCGTCTGTCGGCACGCGCCACGGAGAGTCTTGCGTTCCAACGGTACGCGGCCCCACTGCGCTTCTGCTTTGCGCGAGTTGCGCAAGCGTGACGACCGCTTCCCCGAACATCGCGTTTGCCTCCAACTTGCTAGCGCGCTTCGCGTGTTTGGCTCCTCGCCGCGCTCCGCCAATCGCCCAAGGGTCCGGTGCCGAGGCGTAGCGGTCGCACCCACGTCCGAGATGGTCGCTGCGCCAGCAAACCTGCTACATCCACAGAGAGCGTCACGTGATGCTCCATCACGAGAGCGAGGCAAGCGCATGACCGACCATCGAGACAAGCGCCCGGGTGCCTTGGCCCGCGGGCCTACGAAGGGAAGCGACATCGAGCGCGTCCGCCGGGATGTCGATGAAGCGGATGCGCGCTCGTTGCATGCGGAGGAGCTTTCCGTTAGGCGTCACCGGCGGCGGGTCTCAAATCGCGTGGCAGAGCACGAGGAGCGGATGGGCCAGCAGGAAGCAGCGTCGGATACAGCTCCGCCGACTTAGGCGATACCGCGACGCTGGCCGGACTTGAGCCTCCCGGTGGGTCTACGGGGGCCGCAGCCTGCTCCATCGACTGGGCACTGCTCGCGGATGCCCGCCGCGGATGCCGCTCTCGATACGAACTTGCATTCGAGCTCAGAGGCGGACGCGCTGCCGCATTCGCCTGCACGCGGGCGCGCGCACGAGGCCAGATGGACTAGCGCTTTGCGCGAACGGGAGCAGCACACCGGCGCCCGAGGCGTAGATGTAGAGCGGTCTCCGCGAGCTCGGCGGCGATGTGGCGGTACGACCCCACATTGGAGCGCGATCAACGCGTGCGTCCGGCATAGTCGCGATACTGCGCGAACCTTGGACGCCGATAAGGGTGCCCACAGAACGAGGGGGACGTTCTCATGAATACCCGGACCATCGCGATCGTCGCGCTCGTCATCGGCGTCGTCATCCTGCTGCTGCTCCTGCTCTGAAACGGGACCGAGGGGCGCGCGACGGTCCGCTCGTCGCGCGCTTGGCGGACCGCGGGGAGCGGCGAATCGGGTGTGTCGTCTGCGGTCGTAGTGGTGACCTTGCGACCACACGTCTCGCCGCTCCCAGAGAGCAGACGGTCCAGCCGCACTTGCGCTCCCGCTATGCGCGGGCAGCGATTGTTCTGTGCTATTCCGCGATTGCGGACGCGGCGGCCAGCGCGAACGGGCTGCCCTCGGAGTCCCGGCATACGGCCCACTGCTCGCCGGGGTGGATGATCGAGCCGCCGAGTTCGCGGACGCGTTCGAGGGTTCCGGGCAGGTCCGCGACGGTGAAGTACGGAAGGGAAGCGGTATCGCCAGGACCGGGTCCACGATCGTGGACTCCCAGGCGTAGGTTGTCGGTGTCGGCCTCCCACCCCGATCCGGCCGCAGCGGGCCGTGGCGAGAGGGCGACCCCGAGGACTCCGTGCCAGAACCGCAGCGCGCGATCGGGATCGTCGGCCGGGAATTCGATGAGCGGCGCGGGCATCGACGCAAGTATGGCTGGCGGTTCGTGCTCGATCTCCTTTGCGCGACAGGGGCAGCGGGGAGGCGACATGTTCCCGCGGGAACATGTGGCGGTCGCGCTCGGGAACTGTGAAGGAGCCGAGTTGCCGGACCCGGATCCAAACTGGGGCGTCGCCGCGCGTGGGCGGCGCCCTAGAAGCCAAAAGCAGCGATCGTTGAATCAGAGCCCGGGACGCAGACGCCGGCGGAGAACGCGGTGCGATCACCCGGGCTCGGTATTCCGATCGCGTCCCTTCACAGAGCAGATGTCCTGGCGCGCTGTCTTTGCCGCCCTCATGAGGCCGGCCACAGAGCACACGCCCGAACAACCCGAAACTGCTCGCGGGCGGGCCGCGGCGTGGCCTCCCGGAGCGCTCGGGCGCGAGCTTGCGAGCGCTGCTCCGGGAGGCCATGACGCGGACCGACCCCAGCAAACGCCGGAGACGGGGCGATCAGGGGCCGCCGCCAAACAGCGGCGGCCCCAGATGCGTCAGTCGAGCAGGAACCGCAACGAGCGGCCCATGACCGCGTTGCGACTCGCCTGCGACGAAATCCCCTCGAACCCGAAGCCGAAGAGCAACGAGTCCGGGGTGCTGATCGAGGCGCCGACCGGGAAGCCCGAGTCGTCGGTCCGGATCCAGTTGTTGGCGTTCGTGCCGCTGGTGTCCGGCTGACCGGGAGCCCAGCCGCCGAGGTCGGCCTCGAACGACGTGCTCGTGCCGTCCGGCAGCACCACGTCGTCGATGAACACGCCGAGGTTCTGGACCGACCAGTCGCTCACGTAGGCGATCGAGATCTCGATCGTGCGCGTCGCGTAGGCGTCCAGGTCGATCCGCCACTGCTGCCAGCCGGACGAGTTGCCGGAGGCTGCGTTCCAGACGCCGGTCGTGCCCGTCGACGTGCACGCCGCGGTCCCGTCCCACGTCTGGTAGTGGTCGAGCTGCGGGTGCAGGTCCCGCCAGCCCGCGGCGCAGGAGTCGCCCGGCGCCGTCGTGGTGTTCCCGTTGGCGTCCGGGAGCGTCGTCCAGTCGTCGCCGCCCGGCGAGCGGACCTCCACGAACAGGTGGTCCCAGGCCGGCTCGGTGTCGCGCGACACCCAGAACGTCAGGTCGCCGCCGCCGGCCGGCACCGCGATCTCGCGGGTCAGCCGCTTGTAGGTGACGTCGGCGATCTGCGAGTAGACGTACTGCGTGCCGGTGTGCGGCGCGAACGGGCCGCCCGGCTTGTCCCACCGAGCCGACGGCCAGGTGTTGAACTGCGGGAACTCGTCGCGCTTGAGGATGCCGCTCGTCGACACGAACGACGCGCTCTGGGTCTGGTTGTCGGCGCCGTCCGGGCCGAAGCTCCAGGTCAGGCCGCCGAACGGGTCGTCGATGCCGGCGATGTCGAACTGCTCGCCGGTCTCCGGATCGAACCCGTCACCGACCGCCAGAGCGTACGCGCCGAGCCAGTACTCGAGCACGTCCATCACGCCGTCGCTGCTCGGCGAGCCGAAGAGACCGAGGCAGCGGCGCGGGTCCAGCGCCGGATTCTGCACCGGGGCCCCGGTCGGGCCGGCGATGCGGCACTGGGCCTCGCCCTTCGGGTCGTAGTACTGCGCGCCGGCCCCGCCGGTGGCGACGTACTGCTGCGCGGCCCACGCGCCCGTGTAGAGCACGTTCCCGTGCTCGTTCATGTACGCGCGGAACTCGAGCATCTCGTCCTGCGCGAGCCGGTCGGCGTTGCCGCCCGTCTGGCCCGGAGGCCGGGTGACGATGTCGTCGCCCGTGTACCAGACGACGGCGTCGTAGTGGCTCAGGACGCCGAGGTGGTCCGGCGCCGTGCGGCCGCGGGCGTCGACGTCATAGACGTCGGCCCTGAAGCCGTTGGCGCGGATGGCGTCGAGGTAGTAGTTCAGGTACTTCGGGGCCGTGACGCCGGTCTGCGCGGGCGAGGCGCCCGTGTAGTCCTCGGCGGCGACCACGAGCACCCTGCGGCCCGTGTCGGAGACCTGCTGGTAGGTGAAGGAGTCCGACCTGTAGTCCTTGCGACCCTCGTCGCCCTCGAACCACACCTTCACGGTGTCGCCCGGGTCGGCGCCGCGCACGGTCCCGCGCAGCTCGTGGTAGTGGACGTCGGCGGGCTTGTACTTCTCGCCTCCGCGCCACTCGCTTGGTGTCGGCGCTGTGCGTGCGCCCGTTGTTGATGCGGTACTTGAGCTCCACGCGGCCGAGGCTGCGCTTTGCCAGCACCTGCACGGGCTGCGGATCGCCGTAGGAGTACTCGAACGCGAAGTTCACGCCCGGGATGCCCTCCTTGTAGGCATCGTCGCTGCGGATGTAGAACGGCTTGGTCTCGATGCCGGTGACCGTCTCCGGATCATCGGGATCCTCCGCCGAATCGGCGACCGACCGCGCGAACGGCAGCACGCGCTCGAACTCGGCCTGCACGAGCGCCGGGTCGTCCGGGAACACGAAGCCGCAGCCCGGGCAGCCCTCGGAGAGCTCCGGCGTCCACGCCAGCGCGCCGGTCTCGGCGTGCGCGTAGTCCGTCGTCTCGCCGTTCGTGACGTAGAGGACGTCCGAGCTCAGGCCCGGATGGAACTCCGGGATCGCAGGGTCGTCGAGGTTGCCCGACAGGGCGTAGTAGATCGGGTCGTCGGCGGTCGCCGTCCCGACCTGCCAGCCCTCGGCGTAGAGCAGCCACTGGCCGGCCGAGTGCCAGTTGACCTGGAACTCGAAGCCGATGCGGTCCAGCAGCCCCTTCATGGCCTTGGTCTCGGCCTCGGAGTTGGCGGCGGTTCCGCGGTAGGTGTCGCTCGAGAAGACCGACGACGAGCCCTCGTTGTCGTACTTCCAGTGAGCGGGGAAGTTGCGGTTCGGGTCGACGCCGTCGCCGATCTCGGTCGTCCCGTTCCCGTTGTTGTCGCGCAGGTTCTTGCGCCACAGGCGCTCGTCGGTGAACGTGTACTGGTAGCCGTCGGGGTTGGCGACGACGATGAACCACAGCTCGTTGTCCTCGAGCAGGCGCCGGACCGACCTGTCGCCCGCCCGCCACCGGTCGATGTAGTGGAACATCAGGCGCCGGTTGATCTCGGCGGCGATCCACTCGCGCGCGTGCTGGGTGGCGCTGTAGAGCACGGCCGGCCGCTTGCCGTCCTTGACCTTCTGCGCGTCCTCGGTGAGCTTGAGCGCGAGGATGTCGCGGCCCTTGATCGTGCGGCCGATCTTCTCCAGCTTCGCGATCCTCGGGTTGTTGCGCGCGGCGGCGCGCATCTGGTCCTCGATGCCGCCGTCCTCGTCGTACGAGCGCCACACGTTGAATCCGTTGGCGGCCATGCGGGTCGCGAACTGCTGGACGGTCTGGCCGCCCCGGACGCGCGTGAGCGTGGCGTTCACGCCGGCGTCGGCGAGCTTGGCTCGCTGGTCGGCGGTCATGATGAGGTCGACCTCGGTCCCGCCGGCGACCTGCCGAGCGCCCTCGGCGGTGTCGAAGCCCGCCTCTGCGATCGTCTTCAGCCCCCCGGCGTCGACCACCGCCGTATAGGCGTTCAGCCGGTCCTGGGCGCGCGGCTTGGCGTCGGCGACCTGAGCACCGGCGAGCGCAAGCGCGGCCGTCGCGGCCGCGAGCAACCTACGTCGCATATGTGTCCCCTCCCCTGGGGTTCGAGCGTTATCAGAAGCGTGCCACATCTGGGCCCGAAGCGCGCAGGATCCTGTCAGCGGGCCGTGGCGGGAGTCGTAGGCCCACAGGCGCGGCAGCGCGGCGGTGAGCGCGCCGCAGCCCACGACGCACAGCGCGCCGCCCGCCACGACCGACGCTCGCACCCCCACCAGCGCCGCCGTCAGCCCCGCCTCCGCGTTGCCGAGCAGCGGCCCCGACGACCACGAGATCATCTCCACGCCGGCCAGGCGGCCGCGCAGCCGGTCGGGGATCGTCTCGTTCCAGATCGTCGCGCGGAAGACGCCGGAGATCGCGTCCGCGCCGCCGGCCACGGCGAGGCAGACGAGCGCGAGGGGAAGCGACTGCGCCAGGCCGAAGGCGGCGATCGCCACGCCCCAGCCGCACGCGGCGAGCACGACCGCGCGGCCGTGGTGATGCACGCGCGCGGTCCAGCCGCTGACGGCCAGGAACAGCACGGCTCCGGCCGAGGGCGCCGCGTAGAGCAGCCCGACCACCGCCCCGCCGCCGTAGCTCTCCGCCAGCGCCGGGAACAGCGCCATCGGCATCGCGAAGAACATCGCGACCATGTCGATCAGGTACGTGCCGAGCAGCTCCTGGCGCGACGCGGCGTAGCGCAGGCCCTCGGCGATCGCCTTGACGCCCACCGGCTGGCGCTCGGTCGGCGGCGGGTTGCGCATGGCCGCCAGCGCGGCGAGCGAGACGACGAAGGTCGCGAGGTCGACGGCGTAGGTCGCGCCGAAGCCCACCCAGGCGATCAGCACGCCGGCCAGCGCCGGCCCCGCCAGCTGCGCCACGTTGGCCACGCCCCAGTTGAGCGCGCTGGCGGCCTTCAGCTCCTCGCGCTCGACCAGCCGCGGCAGCATCGCGTCGAGCGGCGGCCGCCGGATCGCCGAGAACGCGGCGATCAGCGCCGCCGCGACGTAGAGGAACCACACCTGCTCGAGCGCGGCGTTGACCACGAGCCCGGCGACGATCACGATCGCGCCGGCCTCCGCGAGCATCACCAGCCGCCGGCGGTCGAAGGCGTCCGCCAGCGCGCCCCCGACCAGCGCGAGCGCCAGGATCGGCACGAACTCCGCAACGCCGAGCAGGCCGACCGCGACGGTCGAGCCCGTGAGGTCGTAGACCTGCACCGGGATCGCCACCAGCGTGATCATCGAGCCCAGCAGCGAGGTCGACTGCCCGAACACGAGCAGGCGCAGCTCCCGCCGGCGACGCAGGAGATCCGCGTCGACGGCGAGCGCGCGCAGGATCCGCGCTAGGCGGCCCGTCACCCGGCGGCGGCGTACAGCATCTCGATCGCCCGCGCCTGGCCGACCGCGTCCTCACGGCCGAGCCGCGGCCGGCGGCCCTCGCGGATCGCCGCCGAGAAGTCCTCGAGCTCCAGCCCGTACGGGTTGGCGGCCTCGACCGGGATCTCCTCGCCGTCGCGCGTCAGCCGCGGCGACTGCCCGTGCCACGGGTCCTCGGACACGAGCGTGCCGCCCTCGCCGACGACCTCGATGACGCCGCGCGGCGGCACGTCGAAGCCGCAGTCGAACGTGCCCAGCACCTCGCCGGGCAGGCGCAGCACCCCGGCGAAGCGCACGTCGACCTCGTCGCCGACCGCGAGGCCGCCGACCTCCACCGGCTCGCCGCCCAGCAGCCGCAGCGCGCTCACGCAGTAGCAGCCGACATCCATCAGCGAGCCGCCCTCGAGCCCGCCCTGCAGGCGCACGTTGCCCGGGTCGTCGCCGATCGCGAAGCCGAACGCGGCCCGCACGACGCGCAGCGGCGCGACCTCGCGCGCCAGCTGGACGAGCGCATCGGTCTGCGGGTGGTAGCGCCACATGAACGCCTCCATCAGCAACCGGTCCGCACGCTTGGCGGCGTCGAACGCCGCCTCGGCCTCGGCCACCCGGCGCGTGAGCGGCTTCTCGCACAGGACGTGCTTGCCGGCCTCCAGCGCCTTGATCGACCACGGCACGTGGAGCGAGTTCGGCAGCGGGATGTAGACCGCTTCGATCTCGTCGTCCGCGAGCAGGTCCTCGTAGGAGCCGTGCACGCGCTCGATCCCGTGCTCGGCGGCGAACGCCTCTCCCCGCCCACGGTCGCGCGAACCGACCGCGAGCACCTCGACATTCGACGCCGTCGCCGCGCCCGCGAGCACCTTGTCGTTGATGCGGGCGGTGGAGAGAACTCCCCACCGCACCGCACCGCCTTCCGTCATGCTCGTCCCGACTGGGCCCGGCCCCTCCGGGAGACCGAGTCCACCGTGACGGCCAGCAGCAGCACGCCGCCGGTGAGCACGAACTTCGTCCCCGACGACAGGCCGAGCAGGCCGAGCCCGTTGTCGATCGAGAGCATCACCAGCGCGCCGAGGATGGCGGCCTTCATGCTGCCGCGGCCGCCGAACAGCGAGGTGCCGCCGATGACCGCCGCGGCGATCGGGTACAGCAGCGCCTGGCCGCCGCCCGTGTTGGTGTCGACCGACCGCAGCCGCGAGGCGAGCACGATGCCGCCCACCACCGCCATGAACGAGCACAGCGCGAAGCAGGCGATCTTGACGCGGTCGACGTCGATGCCCGCGCGCCGCGACGCCTCGGCGTTGCCGCCGACGGCGTAGATGTGGCGGCCGAAGCGCGTGCGGTTGAGCACGTAGGTCCAGATCAGGAACATGGCGCCCACCAGCAGCGCCGCGTACGGGAGGCCGCGGTCCTGGTTGGCGACGGCGGTCACGATCACCAGCGCGCCCGCCACGCCGACGATGCGGAACGCCACGATCAACATCGGGTCGGTGCGCAGCCCGGCCTTCGTCCGCGACCGCTGGCGCACGAGCTGCACGGCGGCGTACACCGCCGAGAGCGCGATCACCAGCACCCACGCGACGGCGGGCTCCATGAAGTCGTTGGCGAGGCCGATGACGAAGTCGTTCTGCAGGATGACCGTGCCCTTGCTGCCGATCAGCAGCAGCACGACGCCGTTCCACGCCAGCAGTCCCGCGAGCGTGACCACGAACGAGGGCACGCCGACCTTGGTGATGATCAGGCCGTGCAGCGTCCCGATCGCGAGCCCGGCGCCGAGCACGATCAGGAGCACCAGCGGGGTCGGCAGCACGTTGCCGTCCGGCGTCAGCAGGATCGCGGTCAGCACGCCGCCGACGCCCGACACGAAGCCGATCGAGAGGTCGATCTCCCCGAGCAGCAGGACGAACGTCACGCCCATGGCGATGAGCGCGTACGGCGCCGTCTGGACGAGCAGGTTGACGAAGTTGCCCGCCGTCAGGAAGCGGTCGTTCTGGCTCTGGAAGACGAGGCAGATGATGATCAGGCCGATGAAGATCGGCAGCGAGCCGAGGTCGCCCGACTTGACGCCGATCCACCAGTTGCGCGCATAGGCGCTGACGGTCTGCGTGTTGCCGGCGGTCGGAGCGGCGGGCGGCGGTGCGGCGACCGTGCTCACGCCATCACCTCGGCTTCCTGGCCGGGCACCTTGGTCAGCTTGCCGGCCGTGATCGCCTCGACGACCTCCTGCTGGGTGGTCGCGGTCCGCTTGAACTCGGCCACGTTCTGGCCGAGGCGCAGGACGGTGATCGAGTCGGCGACCTCGAAGATGTCGTGCAGGTTGTGCGAGATCAGGATCACCGCGAGGCCCTGCTCGCCGAGCCGCTTGACGAGGTCGAGCACCTGGCGCGTCTGCGCCACGCCGAGCGCGGCGGTCGGCTCGTCGAGGATCACCACGCGCGAGTTCCACATGACGGCCTTGGCGACCGCCACCGACTGGCGCTGGCCGCCGGAGAGGCCGGCCACCGTCTGGCGGACCGACTGCAGGGTGGTGACCGAGAGGCTGGTCAGCGTCTCCTGCGCCTTGGCCTCCATGTCGGTCTCGTTGAGCCGGCGCATGCCGTCGACCTCCTCGCGGCCGAGGTACATGTTCTGCACCACGTCGAGGTTGTCCGCCAGCGCGAGGTCCTGGTAGACGACCTCGATCCCGAGCCGAGCGGCGTCCTTCGGGCCGTGGATGTTGACGTGCTCGCCGTCGAAGACGACCTCGCCCTCGTCGAACGGGTAGATGCCCGCGATGCACTTGATGAGCGTGGACTTGCCCGCGCCGTTGTCGCCGACGAGGGCCATGACCTCGCCGGGAGCGACGTGGAAGTCCACCTGATACAGGGCCTGGACGGCGCCGAAGCTCTTCGAGACTCCGCGCAACTCCAGCACCGGAACTTCGCTCAAATCTCCTCCTCAGGAGCGGTGGGGACCCGCTTTCGCGGGTCCCCATTCTCTACTACAGACCGAGCTCGTCGCACTTGGCGGCGAGGTCCCCGGCGCAGATCTCCTCCTTCTTCGGGAAGTCCGGCTCCCCGAGGTACTCGCTGATGTTGTCCTTCGTGACCGAGACCGGCTTCAGCAGCACGGACGGGACGTCGATGCTGCCGTTGTTGATCGGGGTCGTCTCAGCGGTCGGCTCCTCGCCCTTGGCGAGCGCGATGGCCAGCTCGGCGGCCGCGTCGGCCTCGCCCTTGATCGCCTTGTAGACGGTCATGCACTGATCGCCGTTGACGATGTTCTGGATGCCCTGGAGCGTGGCGTCCTGGCCCGTCACCGGGATCTGGTCGAGCTTGCGCTGCTTGACCGCCGAGATCGCCGCGTTGCCGAGGCCGTCATTGGCCGCCAGCACGCCGTCGATCTTGTTGTCGGCCTTCTGCAGCATCTGCTCGAAGATGGTCAGCGCCCGCTGGTTGTCCCAGTCCGGCACCGACTCGTCGGCGACCTCGGTCCACGAGCCGTCATCGAACTTCGGGTTGATGATCGAGTCGTAGCCGTTCTTGAACAGCGTCGCGTTGTTGTCCGTCGGCGAGCCGTTGAGCACCGCGACCGCCGGCTTCTCGGTGCCCGCCGCGTCGAGGCAGTCGACGAGGCCCTGGCCCTGGAGCTTGCCGACCTCCTCGTTGTCGAACGAGACGTAGTAGCTCGTCGCGTCCGTGTCGAGCGTCAGGCGGTCGTAGTCGATGACCTTGACGTCCTGCGACTTGGCGTTGGCCGCGATCGCCGCGCCCGAGCCCGAGTCGAGGTTGACGAGCAGCAGGACCGTGGCGCCGTTGGTGATCGCCTGCTCGGCCTGCTGCTGCTGCGTGGCCTTGTCGCCCTCCGCGTTCTGGATCTCGGCTTCAACGCCGGCCGCTTCGAACGCCTGCTGGAGGAACGGCCGGTCGACCGTCTCCCAGCGCACCGACGACTTGGAGTCCGGAAGCAGGACGGCGACCTTGCCGCTCCCGCCGCCGTCGTCGCTCGAGGCGCCGCTGCCGCCGCTGTCCTCGTCGTCGTCACCGCAGCCGGCGAACACCAGCGCTCCGGCCGCGGCCATCACCGCCGCGATCTGCCATGCCCTATTCCGCATGGATCCTCCTCCTGATTTGGGGTTGGGGTACTCATTCATCTCGCCTCTGCCGCGAGGCGGGTCGGAAATGCGCGATCGGCCTCCGAGACCACGAGGGCGATCGCGCCCAGCACTTGTGCTCGCTCCCCGAGCACGCCCGCCACGACGCCGGCGGCATCCGCCGCCGACGGCAGTGCGCCGCGCGCGATCGACTCGCGCACGCCGTCCAGCAGCAGGTCACCCGCCGCCGCCAGGTCGCCGCCCACAACGAGAAGCTCGGGATTGAGCACGTTGAGCAGCATCGAGACGGCCTGACCGATCGCGCGACCGGCGTCGGCGATCACTCGCCGGCAACCGAGGTCGCCCGCGCGGGCGAGGTCCAGCATCCGTGCCACGGTCACGTCCTCGCCGTGGCTGCGGCGCAGCAGCTCGACCAGCGCGCCGGTCGCCGCGAGCGTCTCCAGACACCCGCGGTTGCCGCACCGGCACACCATTCCCTCCGGGTCGACGAGCAGGTGTCCCAGCTCGCCCGCCAGCCCGGAGCTGCCGCGGTACAGGCGGCCGTTGAGGATCAGGCCCGCGCCGATCCCTGAGGCCACCTTGAGGTACACCATGTCGCTCGCGTCGCGAGCGGCGCCGAACGCGGCCTCGGCGAGGGCGCCGAGGTTCGCGTCGTTGTCGACGAGGATCGGGACCTCCAGCCGGCTGCGCATGGCGGCCACCGCCGGCACGCCGACCCAGCCGGGCAGGATCGCGCCCGAGCCGACCACGCCGTCCTCCTGGCGGATCGGTCCGGGCAGGCCCATCCCCGCCCCGATCACCTGACCGGCGTCGATGCCCGCCTCGGCCAGCAGCTCGACCACCAGCTCCGCCGCCGCGTCGAGACCCTCTTCGGCGGCGTGGTCGGTGTCGAGCGGCACCGCGCGCTCGGCCAGGATCCGCGAGCTCAGGTCCGAGACCGCGACGCGCAGGTGGCTGTGCCCGAAGTCGATGCCGACGGCGGCGCCGGCCGACGAGTCGAACGAGAGCAGGATCGGCGGCCGCCCGCCCTGGGTGCCGTGCGCGGCCCCGAGCTCCGCACGCTCGACGATCAGCCCGTCGGCCTGCAGATCGGACACGAGGCTCGACACGGTCGAGCGCGAAAGGCCCGTGCGGCGCGCGATCTCGGCACGCGAGATCAGCCCCTGATCGCGGAGCGCGTGGATGACGCGCAGGCGATTGAGGCGGCGCAGCGATTCGAGGGAACCGGCTCGACCCGAGGCCATGGCGCGGGTACTTGACCGGATCCCGGTTCGTTTGTCAAGGCTTCGAACGAACTTCAGGGTTCCTAGCCGACTTTTGTGCTTTTGTTGGCTTCGTTTGTCTTCCGGCCGAATAAACCCCTGACGCCCGGCCTACGACCTGGGGCGGATCTGTCCGGGGGCTACCCCCATCGATGACTTTCGGGGCCGCTGGGAGTCTTAGGGTCAATGTCTGTCTCCTCCCCACTCGCCCTCGAGGCCTCCGGCCTCGTCAAGTCGTTCGGCGAGGTCCGTGCCGTGGACGGCGTCGACCTGGCCGTGCGCAGCGGCTCGGTCTACGGCGTGCTCGGCCCGAACGGCGCCGGCAAGACCACCACGATCCGAATGCTGGCCACGCTCCTGCGCCCGGACGCCGGCACCGCGCAGGTGCTCGGCCACGACATCGTGCGCGAGGCCGACACGGTGCGCAGCCTGGTCAGCCTCACCGGCCAGATGGCGTCGGTCGACGAGGACCTGACCGGCCGCGAGAACCTGATCCTGCTCGGCCGGCTGCTCGGGCTGCGTCGCGCCGGCGCGAAGACCCGCGCGAGCGAGCTGCTCGAGGCGTTCGACCTCGACGAGGCCGCCACGCGGCTCGTCAAGAACTACTCGGGCGGCATGCGGCGCCGGCTCGACATCGCCGCCAGCCTCGTGGTCACCCCCGAGGTGATGTTCCTCGACGAGCCGACGACCGGCCTGGACCCGCGCTCGCGCAACCAGGTCTGGGACATCGTCCGCTCGCTGGCGGCCGCCGGCACCACGATCCTGCTCTGCACGCAGTACCTCGACGAGGCCGACCAGCTGGCCGACGGCATCGCCGTGATCGACCACGGCCGCGTGATCGCCGAGGGCACGCCGGCCCAGCTCAAGGCGTCGGTCGGCGGCGGAGCGCTGCACGTGCGGCTGCTCGACCCCGAGCAGCGCGGCGACGCCGAGCGCGTGCTCCGCTCGGAGCTCGGCACCGTCCATCTCGAGCCCGACCCCGCGGCGCTGTCCTCGCCCTGCTCGGACGCGGACCGGGCCGCCGAGGCGGTCGCGGAGCTCGCGCGCTCGGGCGTGCGCATCGCCGGCTTCACGCTCGGCCAGCCGAGCCTCGACGAGGTCTTCCTCGCGCTCACGGGCCACACGGCCGAGGAGGAGGACGCGGTGCAGGAGGAGGCGGCATGACCACCGACTCCGTGGCGCTGCAGAAGGCGCTCGCCTCCACTCCGCGCCCGCCCCGCGCGAGCGCGGTCTCCGCCGCGCTCACCTTCGGCTGGCGCGGCATGCTCAAGGTCAAGCACGTGCCCGAGCAGCTGCTCGACGTGACCATCACGCCGGTGATGTTCGTCGTGATGTTCACGTACCTGTTCGGCGGCGCGATCGCCGGCTCGACGGCCGCGTACCTGGACTACATCCTCCCCGGCATCCTCGTGATGTCGGTGCTCTTCACGACCGTCTACTCGGGCGTCGCGCTCAACACGGACCTGACGAAGGGCGTGGTCGACCGCTTCCGCTCGCTGCCGATCTGGCGGCCCGGCGCCGCTGGTCGGCGCGCTGCTGGGCGACAGCGTGCGCTACCTGGTGGCCGGCACGGTGATCGTCGTGCTCGGCGTGATCCTCGGCTTCCGGCCCGACGCCGGGCTGCCGGCGTGGTCGCCGCGCTCGCCCTGACCATCGTGTTCGCCTTCGGCCTCTCGTGGGTGTTCACGACGCTCGGCCTGCTGCTGCGCTCGCCCAACGCGGTGATGAACGCCGGCTTCATGGCGATCTTCCCGCTGACCTTCCTCAGCAACGTGTTCGTCGATCCCACGACGCTGCCGGCCGCGCTCGAGTGGTTCGTCGGCGTGAACCCGATCTCGATCCTGGCCGACGCCTCGCGCGGGCTGATGGACGGCAACGCCGATGCGACCGACATCCTCATCTCGCTCGGCGTCGCGGCGGCGCTGACCGCGATCTTCCTGCCGCTGACGACGAGGCTCTACCGCAGCCGGAGCTGATGGCCAACACCTACACCCTCAACGAGCGCGCGGTGGAGCGCGCCCGGGAGCTGATCGAGGCGCGCCAGTACGTGCTCGACAGCGACTGGGGCGAGCTCCAGCCGCGCGCCGCCGAGGAGAACGCCTTCCTCGAGAAGCACTCGTGGGACGAGTACGGCGCGTGGCACCTCGGGTTGACCGACGGGGCGAGCGACGAGACGAAGGCGCGCTACGGGTTCGTCTTCGGCGACTTCCGGCGCGTGCACCGCTCGGGGATCATCGCCTGCCACTACCGGGCGGCCGAGTGGCGGCACAAGGAGATCGAGCTGGCCGCGCACGAGCTGCTGCAGCTGCTCGACGGCACGGCATGATGCGCGCATGGCGCGCGTCTATGTCACCGGGCACCGCAACCCGGACACGGACTCGATCGCCTCGGCGATCGGCTATGCGGAGCTCAAGCGGCGGCTCGACCCGGACAACGAGTACGTCCCCGTCCGGCTGGGCGACCTGAACGCCCAGACGCGCTGGGTGCTCGAGCGCAGCGGCGCGCCGGAGCCCGAGCTGCTGCCGCACGTGCTCCTACGGGTCACCGACGTGATGCGCACGCGCTTCACGCTCGCCGGCCACCGCGATCCGGTCCGCGAGGTCGGCCTCCTCATGGCCCATGAGGACGTCGATCTCGTGGCGATCGTCGGCGACGACGGAGCGCTGGCCGGCGTCGTGACCGAGAGCGCGCTGGCGCGCCGCTACGTCCGGGAGTCGCGCGAGGCGTCGAGGCTCGACGCGCCGACCACGGTGAGCGCGATCACCGGCGTGCTCGAGGGGCGCCAGCTCGTCGGCGAGGGCGACCGCGAGGTCACGGGCCGCGTCTGGGTGCTGGCCATGGCGACCGAGTCGCTACCGCTCGGCTTCACGGCCGGCGACGTGGTGGTGGTCGGCGACCGGCCGGACGCGCAGCGGATCGCCATCGAGGTCGGCGTGGCGCTGCTCGTCACCAGCAACGGGACATCCCCGCCCGACGACGTGCTCGCCCTCGCCCGGGAGCGCGACACCGCGGTCGTCACGTCGCCGCTCGACAGCTATGTGACGAGCCGGATGATCACGCTGTCGGCCCCCTGCCGCGCGCTGATGGACACCGAGCCGCTGGTCGTGCGCCCCGACGACCTCGTGCTGGAGATCGCCGAGACCGTCAAGGACGTCGACTACCGCGCCGCCGTGGTGGTCGACGGCCGGCGGCGCCCCGTCGCCCTGGTCACCCGATCGGATCTCGTGAGCCCGGAGCCGCGCAAGGTGCTGCTCGTCGACCACGCCGAGCAGGCCCAGAGCGTCGTCGGCGTCGAGCACGCCGAGATCGTGGAGATCCTCGACCACCACCACATCGGCTCGATCGAGACGCGCATCCCGGTGAAGGCGACCTTCGACCCGGTCGGCTCGACGGCCACGCTGGTGATCGAGCGCTTCCGCCAGAGCGGCATGGAGCCCAGCCGCCCGGCCGCGACGCTCCTCCTCGGCGCCGTGCTGTCCGACACGGTGATCCTCAACTCCCCCACCACGACCGAGCGCGACCGGGCCGTCGTCGACTACCTGGCGCAGGTGCTCGCGGTCGACGCGACGGCGTTCGGGCGGGAGATGTTCGAGACCACGTCGGACCTCACGCGCGTGCCGGCCGAGGAGATCGTCGGCCGCGACGTCAAGGAGTACGACGCGAGCGGCGGGCAGACGCTGCGGATCGCCCAGGTGGAGACCGTCGGCCGTGGCCTGGGCGAGCGCGCCGCCGAGCTGATGGACGCGCTCGAGGCGGCGCGCGCCCGCGAGGGCCTCGACCTCGCCGCGCTGATGGTCACGGACATCATGGGCCGCAGCAGCGACGTCTATCTGACCGGGGACCGGGCCGCCATCGCGCGCGCGTTCGGCGGGCGGGTGGACGGAGGGCGCGTGGCGCTGCCCGGCGTGATGAGCCGCAAGAAGCAGGTCGCGCCCGAGCTGCTCACCGCGTTGGCGGGCTGACCCCGGCCACCAGATAGCGGAAGCGGTTCTCGAACCGGTACGAGCCGTCGTCGCGGCGGAACGGCGCGGCCGCCTCCGCCACCCGGCGGCGGACCTCGGCCTCGCCGAGCCGCTCGAGGGCGCCGCCGGCGGCGTCCACGAGGAAGGCGCGCTGCACGGCGGCGACGTCGGGGGCCTCGAACGGCACGTCGACGTCGCCCGCCTCGCGCGGCTCGAGCCCGGCGGCCCGCGCACGCCGCTCGAGCTCGCCGGGATCGCCGATCACGGGCCCGGCGGCCGACGGCCCGTCGCGCAGCACGTCCATGACCGCGAACAGGTCGCGGTGCTCCAGCGGCCCCCAGTTGCAGATGGCGACGACGCCGCCGGGGCGCACCACGCGCGCCGCCTCGGCCAGCGCGTCGACGTAGTCGGCCGCGAACTGCAGCGCGTTGACCGCGGTGGCGACGTCGAAGGCGCCGTCCTCCCACGGGAGCTGCTCCATCGGCCCGACGCGCAGGTCGGCGCCCGGGACGCCGGCGGCGGGCGATCTCGATCATGCCCTCGGCCGCGTCGATCCCCGCGACCTCGGCGCCGCGCCCGGCGGCCAGCGCGCACAGCTCGCCGCTGCCGCAGCCGATGTCGAGCACGCGCGTGCCGGGGCCGATCCCGGCGGCCTCGGCGAGCGCCTCGCGCGCGGGCGCGGCGAACGCGCCCCACTGCTCCGCCCAGCCCGCCGCCCGCGCACTCCACTCCGGCCCTTCGGTGCCCGCCGTCGTCGCCACCTAGACTGATCCTATGGCGTTCGATCGCCGCCCCGAGCAGCTCATCGAGGAGCGGCGCGCCCGCTCCGGCCATCTGGCGACGGGCACCCTCGCCTGCCCGCTGTGCGACGCCCCGGTCGCGCTGGCGACCGGCTTCGCCGGCCCCGCCGATCCGCTCGGCTGCCCGTACTGCGACCACAGCGGCGCGGTGCGCGACTTCCTCTCGCTCGAGGCGCCGTCGCGGCCCGCGCGCGTGGCCGTGCGCGTCATCCGGCGACGCTGACCGGCGCGCCGAGCGCGGCCGACTCGACCGCCGCGTGGCACATGGCGAGGCTCTTGAGGTTGTCGTGGCACTCGCCCTGCGGCGTGGCGCCGGTGCGGACGGCGGCGACGAAGTCGGCCAACGCGCCCTCGATCCCGTGGAAGCGCTCCGGGTCGCGATGCGCCTCCTCGCCGTCCCAGATGGCGATCCCGCCCTCGCCGATCGCCCGCCACCAGCCGGTCCACGACGTCTCGTCGCGCGGCGCCGCCCAGTTGCCGACGAACGAGAAGCGCAGGTCGCCGCTCATGCGGAAGACGGCGGCCGCGGCCGCCGGGCCCGCGTACCAGCTCCACGGCGGGCTGTAGGAGTCGCAGTAGACCGACAGCGGGTCCTCGCCGGAGAGCGCGCGCGCGGCGTCGAAGAGGTGGATGGCCATGTCGAGCAGCAGCGGCTGCGGGAAGGCGAACAGGAACTCGGCCGCCGCGTCGCGGTGGTTGCGGTGGAACTCGCAGGTGAGGCTGGAGAGCGTCCCGAGGGCGGCCACCTCGTCGCGGTAGGCCTGCAGCTCCGGCAGGTAGCGCCGGTTCTGGCTGACCATCAGCAGCTTCCCGGCGCGATCGGCCGCGGCGATCATCTCGTGCGCCTCGGCCATCGACGTGGCCAGCGGCTTCTCGGTCAGCACGTGCGCGCCGTGCTCAAGCGCCGCGAGCGCGACGTCATGGTGCGCGGCCGGCGGCGTGACGTTGACCACGATGTCGGGCTCGTGCTCGCGCAGCATCGGCTCGAGCTCGCGACCGGCCGGGACCTTCACGCCCAGATCGGCGGCCGCCGCCTCCACACGCGAGGGCTCGAGGTCGACCCAGCCGACGATCTCGGTGTCGGGGCTCTCGATCAGCTCGCGCGCCCAGTACGGCCCCAGCGCGCCCGCGCCGGCGAGAACCGCCCTCACTCGCCCGCCGCCCACCGCACGGCGTTGGCGATCACGCGCTGCACGTCGGGGTGGTGGTAGACGGGGTAGTCCTGGTCGCCGGGGCTGAAGTAGAAGATCCGGCCGCGACCACGGCGGAAGCAGCAGCCGCCGCGGAACACCTCGCCGCCTTCGAACGAGCTGATGAAGACCAGCTCGTCGGGCGCCGGGATGTCGAACACCTCGCCGTACATCTCCTGCGCCTCGATGACGATCGGCTGCGGGACGCCCTGTGCAATGGGGTGCCCCGAGTCGACCGTCCACACCAGCTCGCGCTCGCCCGCGTTGCGCCACTGGAGGCTGCACGAGGTGCCGAGCAGGCGCTGGAAGATCTTCGAGTAGTGGCCGGAGTGCAGGACGACGAGCCCCATGCCGCCCAGCACCGCCTCGTGCACGCGGTCGACGACCTCGTCGGCGACCTGGTCGTGCGCCGCGTGGCCCCACCAGGTCAGCACGTCGGTGCTCTCGAGCACCTCGGCGGGCAGGCCGTGCTCGGGCTGCTCGAGCGTCGCCGTGCGGACGGTCCCGAGGTCGGCGAGCGCGGCGGCGAGGGCGCCGTGGATGCCGTCGGGGTAGATCGCGCGCACGTGGTCCTCCGTGCGCTCGTGCACGTTCTCGTTCCAGATCGTCACGTTCATGCGCTCAGGATGTCGGTCACGACGGCGGCAGTCCACGAGAACTCGGTGGCGCCGAGGCCGTCACCCGTCACGGGGTCGAAGTACTCGCGCATCCCGGAGCGCCCCACCAGGTCGACGGTGGCGCGCTCGAGCCCGGCCGCCTGCCCGTCGAGGCCTTGGAGGCGCAGGCCGCGGGCGAGCAGCCAGTTGAGGTTCGCCCAGACCGGCCCGCGCCAGTAGCGGCGGCGGTCGAACTCGGAGCCGAGCAGGTCGGAGGAGGCCACGCCGATCCCGGCGCCGGAGCGGAAGTGCGGCGAGCGCAGCTCGGCCGCGACGGCATCGCGCACCGCGGCCGGCAGGTCCGGATCCAGGAGCGGGCCGAGGCCGAGGATCGTGCGCGGCTCGACGAGCCGCCCGGCGATCAGGTCGCGTGGCCGGAAGCGCTCGCCGTCCCACAGCCGCTCCAGCAGCGCTGCGTGGATGGCCGCCGCCGACTCGCGGAACGGCCCCGCGTCCTCGCCGATCCGCTGCGAGATCTCCACCAGCGCGTGCGTCGACCACAGCCAGATCGCGTTGAACAGCGGGTCCTCGATCAGGAAGGCGCGCTCGCCGTCGTCGGCGTAGCCGGCGTCGCGGTACGTGCCGGCGAGGTGGACGAAGCGGTCGTAGGCGGCGTCGCTCGGGCGCTCGCTCGGGTCGACGTGGCGACGGTCCTGCCGCTCGTACGGCTCGACGCCGCCCGCCGGCAGCTCGACGGCCGCCAGCGGCGCGTCCCACGCCGGGCTGTCGTCGAGCCCGGACTCCCACGGATGGACGATCGCCGCCAGCCCCGAGCCGCCCGCGTCGCGTCGCGTGGCGAGATAGGCGTGCTGCGCCGCCAAGCGCGGATACACACGACGTAGGAAGTCGTCGCCCGCCCCGCGCTGGCGACCTCGAGCGCCGCGCGCGCGTGGAGCGGGGGCTGCGTGATCCCCGAGGTGGGGCGGCCCCAGAAGGACGGCCCGGGGAAGTACGCGTCCTCGGGGACGTCCGGGTGGAAGACGATGTGCGGCACGCGGCCGTCCTCCCACTGGCCGGCCAGCAGCGACTCGAGCTCGGTCGCCGCCCGCACGGGATCCAGCCACGACCACCCGATCGCGATGTAGGCCGCGTCCCAGCCCCACTGGTGCGGGTACTGGCGGCGCGACGGCACCGTCGAGCCGCCCGTCCAGTTGGCCGTCAGCACCGCCTCGGCGGCCTCCGCCAGCGTCATCCCTTCTCGGCGCCCCGCGTGAGGCCCTCGGTCATCAGCCGCTCGGCGAACAGGAAGAGCACGATGATCGGGAGCGTGAGGATCACCGAGCCGGCCATCAGCGTGGTGGCCGGCGTCTCGATGTTGGTGAGCTGGGACACGCCGAGCGAGACGGTCCAGTTGTTGCGCTCCTCGACCAGGAACAGCAGCGCGAAGAGGAACTCGTTCCAGGCGATCATGAACACGAACAGGCTCGTGGCGGCGATCGCCGGCACGGCCAGCGGCAGCGTCACCTTGCGGATCACCTGCAACCGCGTCGCGCCGTCGACCTCCGCCGCCTCTTCCAGGGAGACGGGCACCGTCTCGAAGTAGTTGCGCAGCATGTAGACGCAGATCGGCAGGGTCTGCGCGACGTAGACGATCACCAGCACCCACAGCTCGCCGCGCAGCTGCAGCTTCGAGAAGGCGACGAAGAGCGGGATCGCCAGCAGGATCGGCGGGAACAGGTAGACCGACAGGAACAGGAAGTGCACGGTCCGCTTGCCGAAGAACTCCAGCCGCGAGACGGCGTAGGCGCCGAGGATCGAGACGAGGATGGTGACGATCACGGTGCCGATGCCGAGCATGGCCGAGTTGATCAGGAAGCGGACGAAGCCCTCGCCGCCCTCGCTCGTCGGCTTGAGCACCCGCTCGTAGGCGTCGGTCGTGAACTCGCCGACGCCGATCCAGATCTGCCCCGGGGAATCGATGACCTCCGAGATCTCGCGCATCGAGAGCAGGACCATGTAGTAGAAGGGGAAGACCGTGATCAGGACGAAGAACGCGATCCCCAGCGGTCGCAGCACGCGCAGCACGGCGACCTCGATGTGGTAGCGGCGGCTGCCTCTCATTGCATCCGGTCCCTCTCGCCGAAGAACTTCAGATAGACGAGCAGCAGCACGGCGAGCACGGCGGCCATGAACATGGCGACCGCGGCCGAGGCGCCGACGTCGTTGCGCGCGGTCAGGAACGAGTAGACCTGGGTGGCCAGCACCTCGGTGCCCGCTCCCCCGCCTGTCAGCAGGTAGATCTCGTCGAACGCGTTGAAGGTCCAGATGAAGCGCAGGACCGCGATCAGAGCGATCACGCCCATCAGCTGCGGCAGGATGATGTGGCGGAAGACCTGCGTCGGGGTGGCGCCGTCCATCTTCGCCGCCTCCTCGAGCTCGGCCGGCGCGGCCTGCAGCCGCGCGAGGATGAACAGGAAGGCGAATGGGAACGACTTCCAGGCCTCGAAGAGGATCACCATCAGCAGCGCCGTCGGGACGCCGATGCTGAGCCCGGCGATCGAGATCGTGCCCTCCTCCTGGCTCAGGAAGGGGATCGGCGAGTCCCAGCCGAGCACGTTCGTGCCGAACGCGTTGACGAAGCCGAGTTGCGGCGAGAGCAGGATCTGCCATACGAACGCGATGGCCACCACCGGCGCCACCCACGGCAGCAGCAGCACGCCGCGCACCAGCGCGCGCCCGCGGAACCTGCGGCGCACGAGGAGCGCGGCGGAGAGTCCCAGGACGATCGCGCCGGTCGTGCCGAACACCGAGTAGAGCAGCGTGTTCCTGGCCGCGTCGAGGAAGTCCGAGGAGTTGACCAGCAGGTCGTAGTTGCGCAGCGTGTACTCGCCGCCGAGGATGTCCAGCCGGCGGATCTGCAGGAGCCGGATGCGCTGGAAGGAGAGGATCAGCGCCCACAGCACCGGCAGCACCACCATCACCACGACGACGATGACGGTGGGCGAGACCAGCGCCAGGCCGGCCCGCGAGTCGCGCCGCGCGCGGGTGGCCCGCGCGCGGCTCCGGCTCGGAGCGGGGGGTGGCGCCGGAATCTCGAGCTGGGCGGCCACTTACTGCAGCCCGGCCTGCAGCTCCTCGGCGGTCTCCTGCACTTCCTTGGCGGCCTCCGCCGGGTCCTTGCCGCCGATCACGTCGGCGACGGCGTTGGCCACGGGCTGCTCACCTCCGAGCGCGCCCATCAGCGGGCCCTGGCCCTGGGCGAAGCCCCAGCGCTGGAAGTTCTCGACCCCGTCGCCGAGCGAGGCGATCGAATCCTCCGAGTAGAACTGGCTCAGCGGCGCCTTCTTGTCCACGCCGCTCTCGAGCTCGGCCCAGGCGGTCTTGAACTTCTCCGGGTCGCTGTCGTCGCCGAACCGCACCGGGTACTTGCCCTGCGGCGAGAGGCCGAGCCAGCGCACGTAGCCATCGTTCATGAGGTACTCGACGAGCGCCTGCGCGTCCTCGGTCGGGGCGTCGACGGTGATGTTGAAGGTCGAGACCTGGCCGAACTGGCTCGGCGTGCCGCCGGAGCCGGAGAGCGGGCCTACGAGGCCGCTGTTCTCGGCCAGGAACGCGGGGTTCTTCTTGCACTCCTTGCAGGACGGCTTGGTGTCGTTGCGCAGGCCGGCCATGCCGTCGAGCAGGAACGGCGACCAGAACATCATCGCCGCGCGGCCGGCGAAGTAGGTGCCGCGCGTCGAGTCGACGTCCTGCGCTCCCTCGACGGAGTAGTTGGAGGCGATGTCGCCGTACCAGCGCAGCGCCTCGACGCACTCGGGCGAGTCGAAAGTGACCTCGCCCCCGTCGTCGACCATCTGGCAGCCCTCGGCGAGCGCGACGTGCTCGAAGGTCTCGGCCGTGAAGCCGTCGCCCGCCGCCGTGGCGAGCGTGATGCCGGCCATGCCGTCGCCGTTGAGCTGCTCGGCGGCCTTCGTGACGTCCTCGAGCGTCGCGGGCGCCTCGAGACCGGCCTTGTCGAACAGGTCCTTGCGGTAGATCAGCAGCTGGCCCCAGCCGTCGCTCGGCACGCCGGTGGCCACGCCATCGCGGCTGACGAGCTCGATCGCCTTCTCGGAGAAGGTGTCGGCGCCGAGGTTGTCGATCACCGCCTGGGCCGCCTCGCTGTCGAAGATCTCCTCCGCCGCGTACTGCTGCGACTGCTGGACCGGAGTGGCGAGCACCACGTCGGGCAGCTCGCCGGCGGCCGCGGCGTTGGTCATCAGCGTCGCGAGCTGGTCCTCCGGAACGGCGACCTGCTTGGTCTTGATGCCGGTCTTCTCGGTGAACTCGTCGAGGATGTCCTGGGTGGCCGCCATGCGGTCGGGCTGGAACTCGTTGTTCCAGACGGTCAGCGTCTCGCCGCCGCCGCCGGCGGCATCGCCCTCTGTCGTCGTCGCCACCGCAGCCCACCGCCACGACGGCGGCGGCGGCGATCGAGGCCAGCACTGCTGCGTATCGCCTGTTCACTGCACTCCTCCTGCGTCGTATGTGAGGGCGACCTTGACCGCCTCGTTCGGGTTCGCATCGAGCCAGCCGTACGCCTCGACGGCCTGGTCGAAGGGGAAGCTCCGGAGCGGCAGGCCGTCCACGCGCAGGGCGCCGGACGCCAGCAGCTCCACCACCGTGCGCATCACGCGCGGGCGGTCCCATGCGGGGAAGCTCCGGTGCGGGGCGCCCCAGGCGCCCATGCTCGACACCATGTCGAGCCGGTTGTGGTGCCACTCCTCGCCGAGGCGGACCTCGCCGGCGCCGCCCTGGTAGAAGCCGACCGTGACGACCGTGCCGCCGAGCCGTGCGGCGGCGATCGCGTCGTGCAGCCCGGGCGCGACACCGGACGTCTCGACGGCCGCGTCGGCGCCGCCGGCGCGGCGCTTGACGGCGACGGCCGCCGGCGGCTCGAAGGCCTCGTCCGCGCCGAGCTCGAGCGCGAGCTCGCGGCGTGCCGGCACCGGGTCGACCGCGGAGACGTGCGCCGCGCCCGCCCGTCGCACCATCTGCACGAGCAGCAGCCCGATCGCGCCGAGCCCGATCACGGCCACGTGGTCGCCGAGCTTGACGCGGGCGTCGTGCGCGGCGACCAGCGCCACCGCGCCGAGGCTCACGAACAGCCAGCGCTCGAGCGGCCCGCCCGCCGGGAGAAGGACCGGTGGGTAGGTCGAGGCGGCGGCCACATCCAGGTCGAGCACCGCCTCGTCGCGGTGCGGCGCTCCGACGTGGACGAGGTCACCGGGCTGGAGCTCGCGAACCTCGGCGCCGATCTCGTCGACCGTGCCGACGAGCTCGTAGCCCAGCGTCGCGGGGTACGCCGGGCGGGGTGGGTCGGGGGAGACGAAGGCGCGAAGGTCGCGGTCGAAGACGCGGTCGGCGAAGGCGGAGGTGCCGCGGTAGAGGTTGAGCTCGGTGCCGTGGCTGATGCCGCTGACGAGGGACCGGACGCGGATCTCGCGGGGCTTCAGCGCCCCGGCGTCCTCGTCTTGCAACCGCAGTCTGCGTGGTCCATCGAGCAGCAGTGCCCGAGCCACCCGACCCTCCTCCGGCTCTTGCGCGTACGGAACGGCGAGCGTACCGGAACTTCGCTGTGCTTGGCAAGCAGAAGATTTCCATCAGGTGCGCTTCTTGCGTAACTTCTGCGTAGCCATCCATCAGAAGTTGGCGATATGGCGTAGAGTGCCGAGGCATGTCGACCGCCGGAGGGGTCCTGCGCCTCATCCGCGAGGGCCACGCGCTCACCCGCACCGACGTGATGGACGTGACGGGCCTCTCCCGCTCGACGGTCATGCAGCGGCTCGGCGTGCTGCTGTCAGCGGGCCTCCTGGTCGAGCAGCCCGAAGCCGGGCCGTCGAGTGGCGGCCGCCGCCCGGCCGCCCTGGCCTTCAACGAGGGCGTGGGCGTGGTGCTGGCCGCCGACCTAGGCGCCCGCCACGGGCGGCTGGCGGTCTGCGACCTGGCGGGCGTCGCGCTCGCCGAGCGCGAGGAGGCGATCCTCATCGCCGACGGCCCGGAGGTCGTCCTCGAGTGGGTCGGCCGCACGTTCGACGATCTGCTCACGGAGACCGGCCGGGGCCACGCCGACGTGCTGGCCACCGCGGTCGGCGTGCCCGGGCCGGTCGAGGCGGGGCGGCCGGCCAACCCGCCCCTGATGCCGGGCTGGGACGGCTACCCGGTCGCCGGTGCGCTGACCGAGCGCTTCGGCGCTCCCGCGCTGCTGGAGCGCGACGTCAACGCGATGGCGCTCGGCGAGCACCGGCTGCACTGGCGCGACCTCTCGCACATGGTCTTCGTCAAGGTGGCGACCGGGATCGGCGCGGGGATCATCGCCGAGGGCGAGCTGCTGCGCGGCAACCACGGACGCGCCGGGGACATCGGCCACATCCGCGCCATCCGCCAGTCCGAGGTGATGTGCACCTGCGGCAACCGCGGCTGCGTCGCCGTGCTGGCCACCGCGAGCGCGGTCATCCGCCAGCTCGGCGAGGAGGGCATCGAGGCGGCTTCCGCTGCAGACGTCGTCGAGCTCGTAAAGTCCGGCGACGCGGTGGCCATGCATCACGTGCGCGAGGCGGGCCGCGTGCTCGGCGCGGCGCTCGCCGCCGTGGTCAGCGTGGTGGCGCCGACGGCGATCGTGGTCGGCGGCTCGATGGCGGACGCGTCGGAGCCGCTGCTGGCCGGGATCCGCGAGAGCGTCTACCAGCGGGCGTCGGCGCTGGCCACGCGCGAGCTGCGCATCCTCACGAGCCGCCTGGGGCCGCGCGCAGGCGTGGTGGGCGTGACGACCGTGGCGCTCGAGCACGTGCTGGAGCCGGCGAACGTGGACGCGCTGCTGGCACGGCGCGGTCTCGCCGCGTGATACTGGCGATCCAGGAGAACCTCGTCCCGGGCGACGACAAGCTCGCGTTCGCCCGCTCGGCGGGCTTCGACGCGCTGGAGCTGCGCGACGCCACCCGGCCGGGACTCGAAACGCTGCGCGGTGCGGCGTCCACCGTCTGCCCCGAGCTCCCCGGCTGGCTCGGCGACTTCGACGACGGGCGGCGCCGCGCGGCGATCGACGCGCTGCGCGCACAGCTCGACGGCATCGCCGCCCTCGGCGGCCACGGCGTCATCACGCCCGCCGCCTGGGGCATGTTCACCCGCCGCCTGCCGCCCTTCGACGAGCCCCCGCGGACGCCCGAGCAGGACCGCGAGGTGCTGCTCGAGGGCCTCGCCGAGCTCGGCGGGCACGCCGGGGCCGCGCTCCTGCTCGAGCCGCTCAACCGCTACGAGGACCACATGGTCAACACGGTCGCCCAGGCGGCTGAGCTCATCCGCGAGGCCGGCTCGCCGGGCGTCCGGATCCTCGCCGACACGTACCACATGAACATCGAGGAGGACGACCCGTGCGAGGCGCTGCGCGCCGCCGGCGACCTGCTCGGCGCCGTCCACCTCAGCGACTCCAATCGCCACCAGCCCGGCACCGGCCACGTTCCCTTCGCGGCGATCGTGAGCACGCTGCGCGAGATCGGCTTCGACGGCGTCCTGTCCGTCGAGTGCCGCCTGCGCGGCGAGCCGGAGCAGGCGGTGCGCGACTGCGGGCGGTTCCTGCGTGGACTCCTGGGCTGAGCGCATCTACGCCGGCGTGCTCGGCAAGATCATCGGGGTCTACCTCGGCCGGCCGTTCGAGCAGTGGACGAACGCGGACATCGAGGAGCGACTGGGCGAGATCACCGGCTACGTGACCGGCCACCCGGCGATCGAGCCCGCCAAGCGCGACAACCCGCTCATCGTCACCGACGACGACATCTCCGGCACGTTCACCTTCCTGCGCGCGCTCGAGGACTACGGCGCGGACGTCACGACCGAGCAGATCGGGCAGACCTGGCTCAACTACATCCTCGAAGAGCGCTCGACGCACTGGTGGGGCGGCGTCGGCGTGTCGGCGGAGCACACCGCCTACCTTCGCCTGAAGGACGGGCTGCAGGCACCGACGTCCGACGTGCTGTCCGAGCAGATCGGCGCGCAGATCTTCATCGACGGGTGGGCGATGGCCTGCCCCGGCGATCCCGAGCGGGCCGCCGACCTCGCGCGCCGCGCCGCCTCCGTGAGCCACGGCGGCGAGGCCGTGTATGCGGCGCAGGTCGTCGCCGCGATGGAGGCGCAGGCGTTCGTCGAGGCCGACCTCGGCGCGCTGCTCGACGCCGGCGTGTCGCTCATCCCGCGCGACAGCGTGATCGCGCGGGTGATCGAGGACGTGCGGGGCTGGCACGCGGCCGACAGCGACTGGCGCCGCACGCGCGCGCGGATCGAGGAGCGCTACGGCTATCACCGCTACCGCGGCGTCTGCCACGTCGTCCCCAACCACGCGCTGATCGTCCTCGGGCTGCTGTACGGCGAGGGCGACTTCGACCGCTCGCTGATGGTGGTCAACACCGCCGGCTGGGACACCGACTGCAACTCGGGCAACCTCGGCTGCCTGCTCGGGATCCGCGGCGGGATCGAGGCGATCGGATCGCACTGGCGCGAGCCGGTGCGCGACCGCATGTACCTGTCGAGCGCCGACGGTGGCCGGGCGATCACCGACGCTGCCGCCGAGGCCGTCCACATCATCAACGCCGCGGGGAACGCGTGGCGGCCGCCGCGCTTCCACTTCTCGTTCCCCGGCTCGGTCCAGGGCTTCGACGCTCCGCACGAGGACGGCGCGCTCCTCGTGGACGGCATCGCCACGACACCGACCTTCGTCCCGCGCGAGGCGTTCGGCATGATCGGCTACGAGCTGCAGGCCTCTCCCACCCTGTACCCCGGGCAGACCGTGCGAGCCGAGGTCGAGGGAGCGCCGGCGCGCCTGCTGATCCGCGTCTACGGCGAGCGCGACGAGCTGGTCACCTTGCGCGGCCCCGGGCTCGAGTGGCGGATCCCCGACACGGGAGGGCAGCCGATCGCCGAGGTGGGCATCGAGACGGACGGTCCGGCGCGGCTGCGCTCGCTGACCTGGGACGGCACTCCCGAGGTGACGCTCGGCCGCGCGAGCGGGTCACTGTGGCGGCGGGCGTGGGTCAACGGCGTCGACCGCTGGGGCGACTGGTGGCCGGAGGCGTACCGGCTGATCCAGGACCGCGGCACCGGCCTTCTGATGCAGGGCACGCGCGACTGGACCGACTACGAGGTCCGCGCGGCGCTCGTGCCCGAGACCGTCGCCGCCGCCGGCCTGGCCGCCCGCGCGCAGGGCATGCGCCGCTACTACGCGCTGCTGCTCCGTCCCGACCGCGCGCAGCTCGTACGTGAGCTCGACGGCACGACGGTGCTGGCCGAGGCGCCGTTCGACCGCCGCGACTACGGCGATCCGCACCAGCTCGCGGTGCGCGTGACCGGAGACCGCATCCTGGCGACCGTCGACGGAACGACCCTCGAAGCCCGCGACGGCGCGCTCACCGGCGGCGCCGTCGCCCTCGTCTGCGAGCTCGGCTGCCTCACGTGCGAGGCGGTCCGAGTGCGGCCGGCCGGCTGAGGCCGAGGACCGCCCCGGCGGGATCGGCGATCACCGTGCTGCGCCCCACCGGGTCATCGGACGGCGGTGCGAGCACCGACCCGCCCAGGGCGGCCGCGCGCGCTGCGGCGGCATCGACGTCGTCGACCCAGAAGTCGACGTTCCACGCCGCCTGCTCGCCAGGCACCATCACGGCGACGACGTCACGCGGGACGGGCTGCTGGGGCTCGCCGCCGAAGAACCCGGGCACGTGGAACATCGTCGCGGGGCCGAACTCCGACGTCGTCCAGCCGAACACGTCGCCGTAGAAGCGCTTCGCGCCCTCGGGATCGGGGGTGCTGAGCGCGCTCATCGCCCAGGCGCCGGGCTCGTTGATCACCCGCGCGCCGCGGTGCTCGCCGAGCTGCCAGGCGCCGACCGCCGCGCCCAGCGGGTCCTCGACGATCGCCATCCGCCCGCCGTCGAGGCTGTCGAACGGCTCGGCCACGAGACGGCCGCCGGCCGTCACCGCGCGCTCGGCGAGCGCGTCCGCGTCGTCGACCCACACGTAGGTCGTCCACGCCGGCGTGGCGCCCGCGCGAGCTCCTGCGCCCGCGACGTCGAGCCCGCGGTGCGTGAACAGCGTGTACTCGTCTCCGACCTGCGCGTCCCAGCCGAACAGGCCGCTGTAGAAGGCGGCCGGGACCTCGGCCTGCCAGGTGTCGACCCAGCAGGGCACGCCGTGTTGGAACCCGTCTCGTTCGCTCATGCCGCACAGGATGTAGTAGGATTTTCCAACTATCTAGGTGGCTAACCGTACTTACAGAGATCGTTGTGGCATCGCCCGCGCCCTCGACGCGGTGGGCGACCGCTGGGCGCTGCTCGTGGTGCGCGAGCTGCTGCTCGGCCCCAAGCGCTTCACCGACCTGCGCGCCGGACTGCCCAGGGTGAGCCCGGACGTGCTGGCCCAGCGCCTGCGCGAGCTCGAGGCCGCCGGCGTGCTGCGCCGTGACTCGCTCCCGCCGCCGGCCGCCTCCCAGGTCTACGAGCTCACCGAGCGCGGCCGCGGGCTGAGGACCGTGATCCTCGAGCTCGGCCGCTGGGGCAGCGGCGAGCCGGCCAACGACGGGCCGCTCGGCCCCGACGCCGCCGTGATCGCGCTGATGACGATGTTCCGCGGCGGCGTCGAGGGCACGTTCGAGCTGCGGCTCGACGGGCAGGTGTTCGCGCTGAGCGCGGCGGACGGGACGCTCGACGCCGTGCGCGGGCCGGCCGCCGAGCCGGCCGCGGTGATCGAAGGCACGCCGGGGACGCTCGCCTCCGTGCTGTGGCACGGCGCCGACGCGCGGCAGCTCACCGTCACCGGCGACGCCCGGCGCTTCCTGCGCGCCTTCACTCCCCCAGCGCGGCGCGCAGGTAGCGCTCCGGCGCGTCGAGGAAGCCCCGCATGAGCCGCACGGTGTCGAGGTCGTCGTAGGCGCACGCGGCGAGGCCGCGCTCGTCGAGCTCGTAGATGCGGGCGCCAGGCGTGGCGAGCAGGATCGGCGAGTGGGTGGCGATCACGAACTGCGCTCCGGCGGCCGCGGCGCGCACGACGATCGCCACGAGGGCGAGCGCGCCGCTCACCGAGAGCGCGGCCTCCGGCTCGTCGAGCACGTACAGGCTCTCGCCGCCGAAGCGGTTGGCGGCGAGCGCCAGGAACGACTGGCCGTGCGACTGCTGGTGCAGCGGCACGCCGCCGTAGAGCGACAGGTCGGGCGCGAAGATGCCCTCGCTGTCGACGAAGCTCGCCACGTTGAAGAAGCTCTCGGCGCGCAGGAAGTAGCCGTTGTGGGGCTTGGTGTCCGACAGCACCGGGGCGAGGTTGTCGCCGAGCACGTTGCGCGGAACCGCGGGCAGCTCGCCGGAGCGCTCCAGCTCGCCGCCCTCGGCCGCGAATCCCAGCGCCTCGGCGATCGCCTCGACGATCGTCGACTTCCCGGTGCCGTTATCCCCCGCCAGCAGCGTGATCGGCGTGTCGAGATCGAGCTCGTCGATCGCCGCCACGGCCGGGACGTCGAAGGGGAAGCCGTCGCTCCAGCCCTCGCGCCGCATGCCCTTCACGTACGGGCCGGGGCCGAACCGCCGGCGATCCCTCACAGCTCCCAGCCGAAGCAGGTCGACTTCCAGGTGGGGCCCTCGCGCTCGTAGAAGCGGTGCGCGTCGGCGCGGGCCTCGCCGGAGTCGAGCTCGAGATGGGTCGCTCCGCGCTCGCGCCCCCAGTCCTTCGCCGCGTCGAGCAGCGCCTTGCCGTGGCCGGCCGAGCGGTGGCCCGGGTCCACGGCCAGGTCCTCGACCCAGGCGCGCCGGCCGAAGCGGACGGACACGATGTCGAGCGTCACGGTGCAGATGCCGACCACCGCGCCGTCGTGGTCGGCGACGAAGACCTCGCCTTCGGCATCGGAGATCAGCGCGCGCAGGCGCTCGGAGGCGCGCTCGGGATCCCACATCGGCGGCTGCGCGCCGGGCGGCGCGAACAGCCACTCGTAGGCGCCGACCAGGGTGGGAACCTCGTCATGTGTCGCCGAGCGGATCACGGGTACCGAATACTCAATGCGACGCCTCCTGGTGATCCTGACGGTGCTGGCCTTCGGGGTCTCGGCATGCGGGGATGATGAGCAACAGACGTCCGAGTCATCCGAGCAGGCCTGCCCGGAGGGTACCCCGTCGCTGCAGGCCCGCGACGTGATCGGGTCGACGCCTGACGGCTACAAGGTCGCCAAGGGCGATCCCGCAGCCATCGGGCAGGTCGCCGAGGGTGTCAAGAAGACGATGGGGCCCGCGTTCCGCGACTACGACGCCCGTGTGCTCGCCCGCCGCCGCGCCGCGAACGGCACCGCGGTCATCGTCTTCAACGCCAAGGAGCGCATCCCGCCGCCCGACGAGCTGCTCCAACAGCAGGAGACGGCCGAGGAGAAGGCCGGCGTCGGCGCGGACACGATCAGCGTCGGAAGCGAGGACGGCCGCCTGTATCAGGCGCCGGACGGCGGCTGGGTCGCGGTCGCGCCCGCGGGCACGTGCGCGATGGTGCTCCTCGTCTCCGATCGCGAGGACCTGATCCGCGACGCCGCGGGCCAGGTCATGAACGACGGTACGGAGATGCCGTGATCAGCCGCCGGCCATGGCCGGCAGGATCACCAGCGTGTCCGACGCGCCCACCCCGGTGTCGAGCCCGTCGAGGACGCGCACGTCCTCGTCGTTGAGATAGACGTTGACGTAGCGGTTGAGCGACCCGTCGGGGCCGAAGAGCTGCTGCTCGGTGGCGGGATGCTGCTCAGCGAGGTCGTGCAGGACGGCGCCGACGGTCTCGCCGGAGGCCGAGACCTCCTTCTCGCCGCCCACGGACGGGCGCAGCACCGGGGGAACCTTGATCGTGGCCATGTCGGTCCTCAGGCTATCCGGCGGCCGCGCAGAAGGCCTCGTAGTCCGGGAAGACGCCCATCTCCTCGTCGGCGATCTCGGACGGGTCCTTCGAGCAGATCGGGCACTCCGGGTCGCGCCGGACCTTGAGCTCGGTGAACGTCGCGCCCAGCGCCTCGTAGAGCAGCAGGCGGCCGATCAGCGGCTCGCCGGCGCCCGTGACCAGCTTGACGACCTCGGTCGCCTGCAGCAGGCCCATCGTGCCCGGCAGCACGCCCAGCACGCCGTTGGCGCCGCAGGAGGGCGCGAGCTCGGCCGGCGGCGGCACCGGATAGAGGCAGCGGTAGCACGGCCCGTCGTGTGGCTTGAAGACCGAGAGCTGGCCGTCGAAGCCGAGGATCGAGGCCGACACGACCGGGATGTCGAGCCGCACCGTCGCGTCGTTGAGGAGGTAGCGCGTCGGGAAGTTGTCGACGCCGTCGACGATCACGTCGTAGCCCTCGATGATCTCCATGATGTTGGAGGCGTCGAGGCGCGTCCGGTACTTGACGACGTTCACGTCGGGGTTGATCGCGTTGATCGCCCGCTCGGCGGAGTCGACCTTTGGCGTGCCGATCCCGTCGGTGGTGTGGATGACCTGGCGCTGGAGGTTGGAGAGGTCGACCTCGTCGTCGTCGACCACGCCGAGCGTGCCCACGCCCGCAGCGGCGAGGTAGAGAGCGGTGGGCGAGCCCAGCCCGCCGGCCCCCAGCAGCAGCACCTTGGCCTCGAGCAGCTTGGTCTGCCCCTCGAGCCCGATCTCCGGCACGAGCAGGTGGCGCGAGTAGCGCTCGCGCTGCTCGGACGTGAGCGCCTTCGGGGTCTCGACCTTGTAGCCGCGGTCCTTCCACAGCGTGATGCCGCCGGTCATCGACTTCACGTTCTCGTAGCCGAGCTGGTCGGTGAGCGTGTGGGCGGCGAGCGCGGAGCGCTGGCCGGACGCGCAGTAGAGGACGATCTCCTGCGAGCGGTCGGCGCCGGCGGCGCCCTCGATCCGGGACTCGAGATACGCGCGCGGGACGTGCTTGGCGCCGGGGATGTGCCCGGCGTCCCACTCCGTGCTCTCGCGCACGTCGATCAGGACGATCCCGTTCCCGAGGTGCTCCGACACCTGCGCGGGGTCGACTTCTGCGACCTGGCTCTTGATCTGGCGGATGTACTCCGCCCCGCTCGGGGTCATACGAAAGTCCTCGAAAGTCGGTCGGGTTTCAAGACTTCACAAAGGATAGCGCCCGCATAGGGTTCTCCCACCATAAGGCTCTGCCGCCGCGCAGCCGATGAAGCGGTGAGATGCGCCCTCGCACGCTGCTGACCCAGGTCCTCGCCGTCAACACGGTGCTCGTCGCCCTGACGGCGTTCGTCGCCGCGCTCGTCGCCCGCGACCAGCTCAAGGACGCGATCAGCACCGAGGGCCTGCTCCTGATCGCGCTCGCCGTCTTCGGAGTGGTCCTGCTCAACTCGATCCTCCTGCGCCGCCGGCTCGCGCCGATGGGCCGCCTGGTCGAGACGATGAGCAGCGTCGACCTCGCGACGCCCGGCAAGCGGGCCGACGTCTCCGACAACGCCGCCGAGGAGGTCCGCCGCCTGTCGGCCGACTTCAACCGCATGCTCGAGCGGCTCGAGCACGAGCGCCGCGAGTCCGGCCGCGCCGTCCTGCGCGCCCAGGAGGTCGAGCGCTCGCGCATCGCCCAGGACCTGCACGACGAGGTCAACCAGGCGCTGACCGCCATCCTGCTGCGCCTCTCGGCCACCATCCAGACCGCCCCTCCCGGCCTCCAGGAGGAGCTGCGGGAGAGCCAGGCGCTGGTGACGCAGGCGATGGATGAGCTACTGCACCTCGCCCGCCAGCTGCGGCCGACCGCGCTCGACGACCACGGCCTCGTCCCCGCGCTCGCCTCGCAGGTCGCCGACTTCGGCGATCGCACCGGCATCCGCTCCAACTTCCGCCGCCACGGCACCGTGCCCAAGCTTTCCGACGAGGAGCAGCTCGTCATCTACCGCGTCACGCAGGAGAGCCTCTCCAACGTCGCCCAGCACTCGGGTGCGCGGCACGTCGACGTCGAGCTGTCGTTCGTCGGCCGAACCGTCCTGCGCGTGCGCGACGACGGCGAGGGCTTCCGGACCAACGGCAACGGCCGCAGCACCCGGCTGGGCGTCTCCGGCATGCGCGAGCGCGCGCTGCTGGTGGGCGGCCAGCTCTCGATCTTCTCCGAGCCCGGTGACGGGACCACCATCGAACTGACCATGGGAGCCACATGAGGATCCTCATCGCCGACGATCACGGCATCGTCCGGGGCGGCCTGAAGCTGCTGATCGAGCGCCAGCCCGACATGCAGGTGGTGGCCGAGGCCGAGGACGGCGTCGACGCCTTCGAGCAGGCCCTGGCCACCAAGCCCGACCTGTGCGTGATGGACGTGTCGATGCCGCGCATGACCGGCCTGCAGGCCGCGCGCCAGATCCGCTCGCACCTGCCGGACACGCAGGTGCTCGCGCTGTCGATGCACGACGACGAGCGCTACGTCTTCGACGCGCTGAAGGCCGGCGCCTCGGGCTACGTGCTCAAGCGCGAGGTCGACCAGGCGCTCCTGAACGCGATCCGCTCCGTCCACCGCGGCGACGCCTTCCTGACCAACGCCGTCGAGCGCTCGCTGGTCCGCGACTGGATGTCGGACACGGCGACCGGCCCCGAGGAGCCGCTCTCGCCGCGCGAGCAGGAGGTGCTGAAGCTGATCGCCGAGGCGCACACCAACAAGCAGATCGCCGAGATCCTGCACCTGGCCGAGAAGACGGTGGAGTCGCACCGCGCGAACCTGCTGCGCAAGCTGGGCATGCGCGACCGCGTCGAGCTCGTCCGCTACGCGATCCGGCGCGGACTCACCGAGGCCTAACCTTGCGGGCATGTCCCGCCTGGCGCTCGCGCTCACGACCCTCTGCGTCATCGCCGCAGCGGGCGTGTTCGGCGTGTGGCTGGCCACGCGCGGCGACGACGCTCCCGCGGCGACCGGCTGGGAGGGCTCGATCCGGCCGCCCGGCACCCGGCTCCCCGACTTCTCGCTGCGCAACCAGGACGGCGACACGGTGACCGCCGCCGAGCTGGAGGGCCGGCCGGCGGTGGTGACCTTCATCTACTCGACGTGCGAGGACACCTGCCCGGGGCAGGTCCAGAGCATCCGCGGCGCGCTCGACGACCTCGGCCGCGACGTGCCGGTGATCGCGGTGTCGGTCGACCCGGCCGGCGACACCGCGCGGACCGCACGGGCGTTCATGCTCGAGCAGTCGATGACCGGCCGGATGGACTTCCTGCTCGGGACACGCGAGGAGCTGCGGCCCGTGTGGAAGGCGTTCGGGATCGCGCCGCAGCGCGACGGGCGCGACCACTCGGCCTACACGGTGCTGGTGGACGGCGAGGGCCGCCAGCGGATCGGCTTCCCGGTCTCGGAGCTCACTCCGAGGCGCCTCGCGCACGACCTCGCCCGCCTGTGAGCGCCACCGCACTTCCGGGGCTGTTCGACGAGCTGTCGTTCGGCGGCGAATGGCGCCGCTACCAGAAGGCCGCGATCGCCGCCTTCGAGCGCGACCGCGCCGCCGGGCAGCGCCGCACGCACATCGTGGCGCCGCCCGGCTCGGGCAAGACGCTGGTCGGCGTGGAGCTGGTGCGGCGGATCGGCCGCCGTGCGCTGGTGCTCACCCCGAACAGCGCGGTCCAGGTGCAGTGGCCGCGGGCGGTCCGCAAGTTCGGGTCGCCGGCCGACGTGAGCCGCACCTCCGGGCCGGAGCCGGCGTTCCCGATCGCCGTCATGACCTACCAGTCGCTGTGCCAGCTCGAGGATCCGGAGGTGCTGATCGGCCGCGTGGCCGCCGAGCGCTGGGTCGTGGAGCGGGCGAAGGCGACCGGCCAGGGCATCGACGAGGTCCAGAGCGAGCGCTACGACGGCCCCGCCGCCGAGCGGCGCGCCCGCGAGATCGGCCGCATCACCGCCGCCGTCAAGCGCGAGATCGCGCGCGGCGAGCACGCCGGCGTCGAGCTGGCCGACCTGCTGTCCCACACCGCCCGGACGCGCGTGGCCGCGCTGCAGGCCGGACGTGTCGGCGTCGTCGTGCTCGACGAGTGCCACCACCTGGCCTCGATGTGGGGCTACGTCGTGCGCGCCGTGCTCGACCTGCTGGGCGGCGAGGACATCCACGTGATCGGGCTCACCGCCACGCCGCCGTCCGACCTCACCGGCGAGGAGACCGAGCTCTACGGCGAGCTGCTCGGGCCTGTCGACTTCACCGTGCCGACCCCGGCCGTCGTGCGCGACCGGCACCTGGCTCCCTACCAGGAGCTGGCGTGGCTGACCGAGCCGCTCGACTCCGAGCGCGCGTGGCTGGCCGAGCACGACACGCGCTTCAAGGAGCTCATCACCACCCTGCACGACGACGTCGAGGGGCCGCACTCGTTCCCCGCCTGGGTGATCACGCGCGTGCGCGAGCGGCGCCGCTCGGCCGACGACGAGACCCAGGTGCCGTGGGAGGAGTTCCAGCGCGCGCGCCCGGCGCTGGCGCGCGCCGGCGTGCGCTTCCTGGGGTCCGCCGGGCTGGCGCTGCCCGAGGGCGCGCCGCGAGGCGAGGCCTACCGGCGCGCGCCCGACCTCGACGACTGGCTGGTGCTGCTCGAGGACTACGCGCTGCGCTGCCTGCACGCCTCGCCGGAGGATGAGGCGGCCAGCCGCTTCGAGGCGGTCGGGGCCGCCCTCGGCGAGCTCGGCTTCCGGCTCACGCGCCAGGGCATCCGCCGCGGCACGTCGGAGGTCGACCGGCTGCTGACCGGCTCGCAGGCGAAGGCGCTCGGGCTCGTGGAGGTGCTGTCGGCCGAGATGGAGTCGCGCGGCGACGCGCTGCGGGCGGTCGTGCTGTGCGACAGCGAGCTGGCCGAGGCCAAGCCGGCGGCGCTGCTCGAGGGCGTGCTCGACCCGGCGGCCGGCACGGCGCGGCACGCGCTGATCGCGCTCGGCAACGACAGCCGCACCGCGCCGCTGCGCCCGCTCGTGGTCTCCGGCCGCGGGCTGCGCTGCCTGCCCGCCGACGCCGACGTGCTGCTCGAGGCTCTGGTGGCCCAGGCCGAGGAGCAGCTCGCGCTGCCCGAGTGGGAGGCGGTCCCGGACGGCGTGCTGATCTCGCTGCGCTCCTCGGGGGCGGAGTGGACGCCGCGCGCATGGGTCGAGCTGGCCACGCGCGTGCTCGAGAGCGGCGTGTGCGGCACGCTGATCGGCACGCGCGCGCTGCTCGGCGAGGGCTGGGACTGCCCCGCGGTCAACTGCCTGGTCGACCTCACGGTGGCCACCACCGGCGTGTCCGTCCAGCAGATGCGCGGCCGCTCGCTGCGGCTCGATCCCGGCGACCCCGAGAAGCTCGCCTCCAACTGGGACGTCGTGTGCGTGGCGCCCGACCTCACCCGCGGCAGCGCCGACTACGAGCGCTTCGTGCGCAAGCACCTGCACCTCTACGCACCCGCCGACGACGGCGAGATCGAGGCCGGCCCCTCGCACGTCCACCCCGAGCTGTCCCCGTTCGCCCCGCCGCCGGCCACCCACTTCGCCGGCATCAACCGGGCGATGCTCGCCCGAGCCGCCGACCGAGCGGAGGCCCGAGACCGCTGGCGCCTCGGCGAGCCCTACCGCGGAGCCGACCTCCGAACCCTCGTGGCGCGTCCGCACCCCCAGAGGGGTCAGACCCCCTTAGTGCCCAGGACCCCGAAACCGCCGCAGCACGCGGGTTTGCGCCCGCCGAACCTGGCGCGAAAGCGGGCAAGGGGGGTCAGACCCCCCTTATCTCGCAGCGGCGCCCGCTGGTGCTTGCCGGCGCCGGTCTGGTGGTGGCGATCGCGGCGGTGGTGATGGTCGGCGCGGTGGGGTTGGCCGGCCTCGCGGTGGCGGCGGCTGGGCTCGGCTGGGCCGCGCTTCGGCTGCGGCGGGCGAGCCGGCGGCTGCCGACGGTGCTGCCGCTCGACCGCGCGGCGCGGGCGGTGGTGGACGCCTACCGCGAGCTGGGCGAGCTGAGCGATGCCGCGGCGGCCTCGCTGGTGATCGAGCCGCGCACGTCGGGCTACCTGCGCTGCGTGCTGACCGAGGCGACGCCCGAGGAGAGCGCGCGGTTCGCGGACGCGCTCGACGAGCTCGCCGGCGTCTCGGACGCGCCGCGCTACCTCGTCGCGCGCCCGCTGCCGGAGCCGGGCGCCGGCGCGCTGACGCTGCTCGGCCGCGTGCTCATGCGGCGGCCGCCGTTCCCCGTCCGCCACCATCCGGTGCCCGCCGACCTCGCGCGCCGCAAGGAGCGCGCCGAGGCGTTCGCGCGCGCCTGGCGCCGGCACCTGGGCCCGACCGGGCTGGTCTTCACGCAGCGGTCGGAGGAGGGCCGCCGCGCGCGTGCCGAGGCGGCCGCCGAGGACGGCGGCTACGAGACGCTCGTCCGCGACGTCTGGGTGTAGGCCAGCGTGTCCTGCGCCGCGTCGGCGCGGTCCTGCGCCGCGCGGTAGACCGCGTAGCTCTCGCCCGTCGGCGCCGCGCGCCAGGACGCGTAGGCCTGCAGCGCCTCGTCGCGCGCGTCGCTCCAGGCGTCGAAGTCCGCGCTCCAGGTCCGGGCCTGCCGCAGCACGATCTCCCGCGTGTCGGCGACCTGGTCCAGCAGCGTCTTGAGCTCATGACTGCTCACGGGTTCGCTCCTCTACCGCACGGAGTTCCCGCGCGGTACCCCCTACTACGCATCCGCCCCGCGGACGGTTGCCTCTATGACCTAGACGGCCAGTGCGAGGGCGCCGACTTCGGCCAGTGCCTGTTCGGCGGCGTCGGCCCGATCCTCGGCTGCGCGATAGACCGAGTAGGAGTTCGCTCCCGGCACGCAGCACCAGGCCTCATAGGCCAGGTTGGCCTCCGCGCGAGCTGCGCTCCAGATGGTGAAGAGCTCGTCGTGGCGCTGTGCGGCGATCATCGCACGGCGCCAATACCCGAGCCGCGCGCACTCAAACCTGGTCGGTGCCCTTTCCGCGAGCGCGCCGCTCGCGGTACCGCCCGATGAGCAGCAGGCCGACCATGATGAAGAGCGGCAGCGCGTAGAGGAGGTCGACCAGCACGTGGCCCGCATGCGCGAAGAGGTTCATAGGTTGAGCGCCGCTGACAGGAGCCAGAGTCCCAGCACCGTGAACATCACCATGACGATCAGCATGACGACCTGCGAGCGGGCCGCGGCGCGCGAGCTGCCGTAGACCACGAGCGCGCGGTCGTGCGCGAGCACCAGCGCCGCGACGTGCCCCACGACGAGCGCGCCGATCTGGACGTACCAGATCCCCGTCGCCGAGACGACCGAGTAGTCGATCCCCGAGCCGGCGCCGCCGAAGAGGTCGGAGCCGTCGCCGAGCGGATCGTTGGCCAGCGTCCAGAGCGACTGGCCGCTGTAGGCGAGCAGCGAGAAGTAGTGCGCGACGAGGTAGGCCGCGCCGATCGGGATGAGCGTGTGGGTGAAGCGGCGCGAGAGCTCGCGGCGCGAGAGCCGGTCGCGCGGCATGCCCGACACGCCCGCGAACCAGATGGCGCCCACGACGGCCAGCGAGATCGCCAGCCCGACCACGAACGACACCTCGAGCGCCAGCCCGAGCGAGAGCCCGAGGCTCGCGAAGCCGTCCTGCATCTCTCCGACCAGGTCGTTGAACAGCGGCCCCTCCTTGGCGCCGTCGAACGCCGTCGAGCCGATGACACTGAGGAGCAGGGCAGTGGTCCCGGCGATCGCCACCAGGCCCGTCGCGCCGACGACCGGAGGCCGCAGGATGAGCCGCCCGTCGCCGCGCCGGCCGAGCGGGGCCAGGCGGGCGAGCATCCCGAACCAGACGCCGAAGGCGTCGCCGCGGCGGACCCACGGCTCGACGCCGTAGAGGCTCATCCCGAAGAGCTGGATCGCGAGGTAGATCAGCATCAGCACGGCCAGCGGCTGCGGGTCGCGGGCGGCCGCCCAGCACAGCTCGCAGATGGCGAACGCGATCAGCCCGGCGACGGCCGGCCAGTGGCCGAGCCGCTCCGGGTAGGCGAGCGGCTCGGGCATGGCGTCGCGCGCCGCGCGCTTGGCCAGCCATCCCGTCGCGCGGCCGATCGCCCGCCACGGGCTGAGCAGGCGGAAGACGTCGCCGAACAGCAGCGTGAGGAACGGGACGCCGACCCAGAAGCCGACGTAGACCGCGGTCGGGGCAAGGTTGTCCTGCTGGCTGTCCGTGCCCGCCAGGCCGGCGTAGACGGTCACCGCGAACACGAGCACGCCGAGCGCGCCCAGCAAGAACTCCACGACGAGCGGGAGGCGGAAGAGCGGCCGCTCGCGCGGGCGGTCGAGGATCGGGCGCTCCCAGCCGGCCGCCAGCGCGAGGAAGGAGACGACGAGCACGGCCGCCGCCGCCACGGCGAACCAGAAGACCGGGATCGGCAGGTCGGCGCGGCCGACGATGCCGTGAGCGAGCAGCCACACGGTCAACGGAGTCTATGAACGACGAAGGCCCCGCCGGAGCGGGGCCTTCGCATGCAACTCAGTTCAGTCGAGAACTACTTGGAGCACTTGGCGTTGGCCGTGTCCGAGAGCGTCTCGGCCTTCGGCGGGACCGGGTTCGGCGCGAACGCGATCTCCGTCTTGAAGGGCGCCTTGCCCTTCTTGCAGCCGGTGCTGGCGATCAGCATGTTCTTCTTGTGCTTGGCGCCGATCGTGACGTTGAGCTCCTCGAGGCCGTTGTACTGGCCGATGTAGAACTGGGCCGGCTCGCGCGGGATCGTCACGTCGAGCAGCTGGCCGTACTTGCCGCTGGCCTTCTTGAGCTTGGCCGGGGTGAGGGCCACGATCTCGATACCGGGCTGCGTCGAGCGGATGTGGAACACCAGCGACGACTTGCCGGTCACGAAGGCGCGCACGTCGAACGGGAGCTGCGGCGGGTTCGTCGGGTTGACGTTGACGCCGGCGCGGGCGGTCGCGGTGCCGCCGCCGACCTCAGAGCCCTTCGGGCAGGCATCGGGACCCTGCGCGGGGTCCTCGAGGACCGAAGTGGAGCACTTCGGGAAGCCCTTGTTGCTGATCTTCAGCGTCTTCGGGATCCAGATCTTGATGCCCTCGGCCGTCTGCGAGACGTCCTTGTTGGTCGTCACGAAGTGGATCTTCGTGCTCTTGGGCTTCTTCTTGGTGCCGGCCTTCGACGGCTTGAGATCGACCGCGAGCTCGACGCCCGACGGGGCCTGAGCAGTAGCGGTCACGGCAACGAGGCCGACAGCGATACACGCCGCAAGAGCGGCAATCAGATACTTACGCAAAGGGGGACCCTCCGAACGCGGATTGACTACCGAATCAACCCCGTACCCTCGCGGAAGTTTCGCCCGGCGCGCAATCGCACGTCTGTCCACCGGTTTTCAGTGGGCGCAGAGGCGCTCCACGCCGTCGAGCAGCGTCCAGTTGGCGCGCAGCACGCGCTCGGCCTCCGCGACCAGCGCGTCCTCGTCGGCGCCGTCGAGGCGCTCGGCGATCAGGGCCCGCGCGTCCGCGGCGTGCTCGACGTCGCGCACGGCGTGGAGGTCGAAGTACGCGGTGCCGGGACCGCTCGCGAAGCCGTAGTGCTCGCGCAGGCCGTCCGCCTTCACGCGCGAGATCGCCGGCTGGGCGGACTCGATCGCGTACATCGCCACCAGGTGCCCGAGCAGGTCGCGGCCCTCGCCCGCCCAGGCGTCGGCGCACTCCGCCGTCTCGGGCTCGGCGCCGGCGGGGCCGTCGGCGCCGGCCGCCGCGGCGAACGCGTCCCAGAGCGAGACGTGGGCGGCCTCCTCGCCGGCGTGGGCGGCCAGCTCGATGCGCGCGGAGGCGCGGGCGGTGGAGTCGGCGGCGCGGGCGAGCGCGACGACGGCGTGGCGGTACTGGCCGGCGTACAGCGCGAGCTCGGAGGCCGAGAGCTCGCCGCGGCTCCAGCGCTGGTAGAAGGGATGGTCGAGCACGTTCCAGCGACTGTGCACGTCGGCGAGGCGCGACCAGAGGTCCACGCGGCGCGATGTTACCGTGGCATCGGTGCGCGCCAAGCCCCACACGATCCCGGCGCCGCCGTTCCCGCGCGAGACGACCTGGATCAACGTCGCGACGCTGCGGATGGACAAGCAGCGCGGCCGGCCGGTGCTGATCGAGTTCTGGGACTTCTGCCGCATCAACTCGCTGCGCACGCTGCCGTACCTGAAGGCCTGGCACGAGCGCTACTCGGGCGACGGGCTGCGCGTGATCGGCGTCCATGCCGGCGGCTTCCTGCCCGCCCGCGACGAGGCGAACGTGCGCCGCGCGGTGGAGCGGCTCGAGATCGCCTACCCGGTGGCGATCGACGCCCGGCTCGAGCTGTGGGACCTGTACGGCAACGTCGGCTGGCCGGCCCGCTACCTGTGGGACCAGGACGGCTCGCTGTACTCGATGCACTACGGCGAGGGCGCCTACGACGAGACCGAGCGCGAGATCCAGGCGCTGCTCGGCGTCGAGCGCGACCTGGTGCCGCCGGTCCGTCCCGAGGACGAGCCGGGAGTGCTGCTGCCCGCGCAGACCGAGGATCAGCCCGGCGCCTACAGCGGGCCGTACGAGGCGGGCGGCGTGTACGCGGTGCTCGAGGGCGAGGGCGAGGTGGTCGTGGACGGCCGCACGATCGCGGTGACCGAGCCCGGCTGCTACGAGCTCGTCACCCACCCGCACCACACGGAGGCCGTGCTCGACCTGCGGGTCGGCCCGGGCGTCACGTGCCACGCGACGTGCTTCACGCCAGCGATTCCAGCAGGCGCACCAGCCGCGGCGGCTCCGCGTCCTCGATGAGGATCGCGGTGCCCGGCCAGTAGGGCGACCGGGTCGGGTCGCCGCGCAGGAAGTGCGGCTGGTGGACCCACGAGCCGGTGTTGTGGACGCGGCCGCCCGCGCGCGTCGTCCACTCCGCGAGATCGTCGCCCGGCCACGGGCCCGAGCGGTGCGAGTGGCCGCAGATCACGTGCGGCGCGCGCACGTCGAGACGGCCGAGCATCTCGACGATGCCGCGCAGGTAGCCGCGTCGCAGGCCGGCGCCCGAGAGGTCGCGGTCGACCGGGCCGATGCCGAGGGCGTTGATGATCGCCACCGTGCCCGCGAAGCCGGCCCGCAGCGCGACGGTGCCCGGCCGCACCCGGCGCCCGCTGCCGCCGAGCGCCTGCCAGGCGCGCGAGGAGGCGCCGGTGCCGGCGCTGACCAGCGCGTTGTCGGCGCGCTGGGTGAGCGCGTGCATCCAGGCGTACAGCGGGGACAGCACGGCCTCGTAGTCATCGGGCGTCGCTCCCTCGCCGGGCAGCGAGACCGCCCAGCGGGCCATCGCGCCCGCCGCCAGCCGCTCGAACGTGGGGACGGTGGCGTGCAGGTCGGAGTAGTGGCCGTGGATGGCGTACACGTCGTCGCGCAGCCAGACGCCGGGGTAGATGACCTCGACGCGCGCCGGCGCGGCGCGCTCGGCGAGCGCGGCGGCCAGCGGGCCGGCCTCGCGCGGCTCGATGCGCTGCTCGAGGCCGAGGAAGCCGGCCGGCTCGGTCAGCAGGCGGCCGTCGATCCAGCCGGCCACGAGGCCGTGGTCGTGGTTGCCCGCGGCCAGCAGCACCTCGCCGACGGCACCTCCCACGGCCTCGAAGAGCGGCCCCGCGACCTCGACCGCGTCGCGGTGCGGCCCGTCGCGCAGCTCGAGCCCGTCGCCGAGGATCACGAGCCGGTCGACGCCGTCCAGCGCCGCCACGAGCCGCTCCCGGATCGCGGGCCGCCGCAGAACGTCGGTGTTCGTACTGGCGCCGATGTGGAGGTCGGAGATGACCAGGGTCCGCACGGCGCTCTAGTGTGGCGATCCGCATGAGCGGACCGTTGGAAGGCCTGATCGTCGCCGACTTCTCGCGCGTCCTCGCGGGCCCTTACGCGTCGATGCTGCTCGGCGACCTCGGCGCCGACGTGATCAAGGTCGAGCGGCCGGGCACGGGCGACGACACCCGCGCCTGGGGGCCGCCGTGGCGCGACGGGGTCAGCACGTACTTCCTCGGGCTCAATCGCAACAAGCGCTCGGTGGTGCTCGACCTCGCCGACCCCTCAGGCCGCGAGCTGGCGCGCACGCTGGCCGAGCGCGCGGACGTGCTGATCGAGTCGTTCAGGCCCGGGCTGATGGCGTCGTGGGAGCTCGACGGCGACACGATCCGGCGCGTCAACCCGCGCCTCGTCTCCTGCTCGGTCACCGCGTTCGGGAGCGGCGAGCAGGCGCGCGGCATGCCGGGCTACGACTTCCTGCTCCAGGCCATGGGCGGCCTGATGAGCGTCACCGGCGAGCCGGACGGGCGCCCGCTGAAGGCCGGCGCGGCCGTCGTCGACCTCATCTGCGGCCTGCTCGCCACGATCGGGATCCAGGCGGCGCTGGCCGAGGGCGGCGGCCGCCACGTCGAGGTGTCGCTGATGGACTCGGCGCTGGCCTCGCTGCTCAACCAGGGCGCGTCGTGGGTGTCGGGCGGGACGGTGCCGGGGCGCCGCGGCAACCGCCACCCGAGCATCGTGCCGTATGAGACCTACGAGGCCGCCGACCGCCCGTTCGCGGTGGCGGTCGGCAACGACCGGCTGTTCGCGCGCCTGTGCGAGGCGGTCGGGCTGGCCGGGCTGGCGGCTGACGAGCGGTTCGCGAGCAACGAGGCGCGGGTGGCGAACGTCGACGCTCTGAGTGCCGAGCTCGAGGCCGTGTTCCGGACGGAGTCGGCTGAGCACTGGGTGGAGGTGCTGCGCGCCGCGGGCGTGCCGGTCGGGCCGATCAACCAGGTCGACGAGGCGTTCGCGCTCGCTTCCGACCTGGGCCTCGAGCCCGTTGACTCGAGCCTCGGCGTGCCGCTGGTGGCGCCGCCGTTGCGGCTCGACGGCTCACGACCGCCGATACGGCGTCCACCACCCGAGCTCGACGAGCACGGCGAGGAGATCAGGACCTGGCTGCGAGCTGCTGCCTGATCACCTTCGGCAGCATGAAGCGCACGTCCTCGCGGAGCACCTCGAACGTCTCGACCGACTCCACCCCGCGATCGCGGAACCACTCCACCAGCCGGTCCACGAGCTCCTCCGGGGCGCTGGCGCCCGAGGAGATCCCGACCACCCGCACGCCGGTAAGCCAGTCCTCCTGCACCATCGACTCGTTGTCGATCAGGTGCGACCGCGCGCCGCAGTCGCGCGCGACGTCGACCATGCGCTGCGAGTTCGACGAGTTGGCGGAGCCGATGACGAGCACGAGATCGCACTGGGCGGCCATCTGCTTGATCGCCGCCTGGCGGTTGGTGGTCGCGTAGCAGATGTCGTCGGTGCGCGGCCCGGTGATCGCCGGGAACTTCTCGCGCAGCTTGTTGATGATCGAGCGCGTCTCGTCGACCGACAGCGTGGTCTGGGAGATGTAGGCGACCTTCGAAGGATCGGAGACCTCGAGCGTGTCCACGTCCTCCTCGGTCTGCACGAGCACGATGTGCTCGGGCGCCTCGCCCGTCGTGCCCTCGACCTCCTCGTGGCCGGCGTGGCCGATCAGCACGATCGTGTAGCCCTCGCCGGCGAACTTGACCGCCTCGCGGTGGACCTTGGTGACCAGCGGGCAGGTCGCGTCGATCGTCTGCAGGCCGCGGCGCGCCGCGTCCTCGTGCACCGCCGGCGACACGCCGTGGGCCGAGAAGACGGTGATCGCGCCCTCGGGGATCGAGTCGTCGAGCTCGTCGACGAAGATCGCGCCGCGCTCGCGCAGCGAGGCCACGACGTGCTTGTTGTGGACGATCTCCTTGCGCACGTAGACCGGCGGCCCGTGCAGGTCGAGCGCGTGCTCGACGGTCTGCACGGCGCGGTCGACGCCGGCGCAGTAGCCGCGCGGGGCGGCGAGCAGGAGCTTCTCGACGGTCACCGCGAGAAGTCTAGGAGCATCTGGACGACGGTCTCGCCCGTGAGGTCGAGCGCGCGGGCCGAGACGGCGCTCATGTCGTCGCACTTCTTGTGCCAGCACTCGAAGGTGAAGTCGATGAGGTCGATGGCCGGCACCTCGCGCCGGAGGAACGGCGTGTGGTCGTCGAGCACGGCGCCGCTCGTCTCGTCGGGGAAGGCCGACTGGGCGCCGACCTTGCGCGCCGCGGCGCGCAGCCGGTCCCAGAGCTCGATGCTGGACGAGTCCTCGCGCGGGATCCGCATACCGCCCTTCTCGGCCACGAAGTCGAGCAGGATCATCGCCTGCGTCCGCTTCGCGAACCGGCGCGCGTAGTACTTGGAGCCGCGCAGGCCGGTCGCGTAGAAGTCCTTCGAGTCGTCGGGGCTCTCCTCGCCGTCGAAGAGCACGAAGCGCAGCGGCGGCGCGTCCGCCGGCCACTTCTTGAGTGCGCGCGCGATCTCCAGCACCGCCGCGGTCCCGCCCGCGCCGTCGTTGGCGCCGACGAAACCGGGGAGGTCCTTGGTGTCGTAGTGGGCGGCGACGACGATCGGCTTCCCGCGCCCGGGGAGCGAGCCGATCACGTTCTGGAGTCCGCCCGGCACCCGCTGGAGCCGCCCGTTCGGGAGCCGCTCGCGCAGCCACTCGGCGAGCTGCTTCGAGGTCTCCGAGCCCGCCGGCCGCGGCCCGAGCTCGACCTGGTGGCGCAGGTCCTCGAACGCGCGGTCGCGGTTGAAGCGGTCGGTCTTGAGCGCGGCCGACGCCGTCGGCTCGTCGCCTGAGTCGAAGGCGCCGACCACGGCGGCCACGACCAGCCCGCCGCCCACGAGCACGAGCGCGGCGGCGACGATCGAGAGCGTCTTAGTCGTTGGAGGTCACCGCCTCGAGCAGGTCCGCGAACCTCGCCCGGGCGGCCTCACGTCGGGTCGGGACGTGCTCCGTCGGAACGCCGTCCCCGGGCGCCTCGTATCCGCGCAGGATCTGGCGCGCGACGCTCTGACGGTGCACCTCGTCGGGCCCGTCATACAGCCGGGCGGCGCGCGCGAAGCGGTACATCTGCTCGAGCGGCAGGTCGGTCGAGTAGCCGAGCGAGCCGTGCGCCTGCAGCGCCCGGTCGACCACGTCGTGCAGCACCTTCGCGCCGTAGAACTTGATCAGCGCGATCTCCTGCCGCGCGGCGGAAGCTCCTTCAGCGTCCATCTTCCAGGCGGCATGCAGCGTCATCAGCCGCGCCGCGTGCATCTCGGCCGCCGAGTCGGCGATCCAGTTCTGCACCGTCTGCTTGTCCGCCAGCAGCGACCCGTGCGAGTAGCGCGTCAGCGCGCGCTCGCACAGCATGTCGAACGCCCGGCGAGACACCCCGAGCCAGCGCATGCAGTGGTGGATCCGCCCCGGCCCCAGCCGCTGCTGGGCGATCAGGAAGCCTGCGCCGCGCGCTCCGAGCAGCGCGTCCTTCGGCACGCGGACGTCCTCGTAGAGGATCTCGGCGTGCCCGCCGTAGGCGCCGTAGCGCTCGTACGGGTGCTCCATGGTCGGCACGTCGCGCAGGATCCGCACGCCGGGCGTGCCGACCGGCACGATGAACATCGAGGCGCGCTGGTACTTGTGCGCCTCCGGGTCGGTGACCGCCATGACGATCAGGAAGTCGGCCACCGAGGCGTTGGTGGAGAACCACTTGTGGCCGTTGATGACCCACGAGTCGCCGTCCTCGACCGCGCGCGTCCCGAGCAGCGTCGGGTCGCTGCCCGCCGTGTCCGGCTCGGTCATCGAGAAGGCGGAGCGCAGGTCGCCGGCCAGCAGCGGGTGCAGCCACTGCTCCTTCTGGTCCTCGGTGCCGGCCAGCGCGAGCACCTCCGAGTTGCCGGAGTCCGGCGCCTGGTTGCCGAACGCCACCGGCGCGAACGGGCTCGTGCCGAGGATCTCGTGCATCAGGCCGAGCTTGACCTGGCCGAAGCCCTGGCCGCCGAGCTCGGGCGGCAGGTGGGCGGCCCACAGCCCGCGCTCGCGCACCTGCTCCTGCAGCGGCGCCATCGCGCGCATGAAGCCGTCCTGGCCGAGCTCCTCGAAGACGGTCTCGATCGGCCAGATCTCGGTGCGCACGAAATCGCGCATCCAGTCGAGCTGCGCCTGGAACTCGGGCTCGGTGGAGAAGTCCCACGCCACGAAACCTCATACTAGGGCCGATGTTGGTCGAGCATCGCGGGAAGCGACCGACGGTTCACGAGTCCGCCTGGGTCGCGCCGACCGCCGTCGTGTGCGGCGACGTCCACGTCGGCGAGGACGCGCGGATCATGTGGAACGCCGTGGTCAGCGCCGAGGACGGGCGCGTCGAGCTGGGCGCGCGCTGCGTGGTCATGGAGCACGCGCTGGTGCGCGGCCGCGCCGCCCATCCGGTGACCGTGGGCGAAGACGTGCTGATCGGCCCGCACGCGCACGTCAACGGCGCGACGATCGGCCGCGAGGCGTTCGTCGCCACGCGAGCGGCGCTGTTCCCGGGCTGCCGCGTCGGCGTGCGTGCCGAGGTGCGGATCGGCGGCGTCGTGCACGTCAACTCGTCCGTGGCCGACGGCGGAGTCGTGCCGATCGGCTGGGTCGCGGTCGGCGACCGGATCCTCGCGCCGGACCGGCACGAGGAGATCTGGGCGATCCAGGAAGGGCTCGACTTCCCCGGCACCGTCTACGGCGAGCCGCGCGGCGAGGACCTGATGGCGCGCGTGATGGCGCGCCAGGCGGCCTGGCTCGGCGCCCACCGAGACGACCTCGTCCTCTGATGCCGCTGGTGGCGGCCGCAGCGGTCGCGGCCGGGGCCGCGCTCCAGTCGGCGACAGGCTTCGGGTTCAGCATCGTCGCCGCGCCGCTCGTGTTCGCGGTGGTCGAGCCGGAGGAGGCGGTCGGGCTGCTGATCGTGCTCGGCTCGCTGGTCAACGTGCTCACGCTGGTGAGCGAGCGCCGCCGGCCGCGGCCGGTGTGGCGCGAGTGCGCCGTGCTGCTGGCCTTCGCGCTGCCGGGCGCGGTGGCCGGCGTCGCGGTGCTGCAGGCGCTCGACCCGGTCGCGCTCCAGATCGCGGTGAGCGTCGGCGTGGTCGCCACGCTCGTCGCCCGCCGGCTCTCCCAGGGCCGCCGCGCGCCGGCGTGGACGGGACCGATCGCGGGCCTCGCGGCCGGCGCGCTCACCACCTCCACCACCACCGCCGGCCCGCCGCTGATCGTCTACCTGCTCGGCCGGCGGCTCGAGCCGGTGCAGGTGCGCGACACGGTGCCGGTCTGCTTCCTGGGGCTGAGCGTCGTCGGGGTGATCGCCCTGCTCGTCACCGGCACGAGCGGCGCGGTCCCGGACGCGGGGCTCGTGGCCTTGCTCGTGCCGGTGGTCGTCGTGGGCCACCTGGCCGGCCGCCCCATGTTCGCCGCGCTCGTCCGCAGCGGCCGCTACGAGGAGGTGCTCACCGCGGTGCTGATCGCGTCGGTGGCGGGCGGGCTCGCGGCCGCGGTGTTCTGAGGTACGTTTGCGGCATGGCTCAGGCACACGGCGATCGGCTCACGGCGGTGGATGCGTCGTTCCTGGCCCAGGAGAGCCAGAACGCCCACATGCACATCGGCGCCGTCATGGTCTTCGAGGGCCCGCCGCCGGCGTTCGACGACTTCGCAGACCACGTGCGCGGCCGGTTGCACCTCGTCCCGCGCTACCGCCAGAAGCTCGCGTGGCCGCCGGTGGAGACCGGCCGGCCGCTGTGGGTGGACGACGCCACCTTCAACCTCGAGTACCACCTGCGCCACACCGCGCTGCCGGAGCCCGGCAGCGAGGACCAGCTGCGCGCGCTGGCCGCGCGCATCCACTCGCAGCGGCTCGACCGCGACAAGCCGTTGTGGGAGCTGTGGCTCGTGCAGGGGCTCGACGACGGCCGTTTCGCCCTGATCTCCAAGACCCATCACGCGGTCGTGGACGGCATCGCGGGGGTCGACCTGGCGACCGTGCTGTTCGACCTCGAGCCGGTGCCGGCGCCGATGCCGCACGAGGGTGAGCCGTGGGTGCCGCAAGCCGAGCCGAGCGCGGCCGCGCTGGCCGCGCGCGGCGTCCGCGGGCTGGTGGAGCTGCCGTTCTCGATGGCCGGCCGGGCGATCCGGGCGGCCGGCAAGCCCAGCGCGTCGCTGCACGTCGCCCGCGAGGCGGTCGAGGGCGTCGCCGAGGTGGCGTGGGCGGGCCTGAACCCCGCGCCCGACACCCCGCTCAACGTGCCGATCGGCCCGCACCGGCGGCTGGTGCTGATCCGCAGCGAGCTGGCCGAGTTCAAGCTCATCAAGGACGCCTTCGGCGGCACGGTCAACGACGTCGTGCTGAGCGTGGTGGCCGGCGGCCTGCGCAAGTGGCTGCAGTCGCGCGGCGTGCGCACCGAGGGCCTCGAGCTGCGCGCGCTCGTGCCGGTGTCGATCCGGGCCGCCGGCGAGCAGAGCCACGGGGGCAACCGGCTCGCGGTCATGCGCGGCCCGCTGCCGGTCTACGTCGAGGACCCGGTCGCCCGCCTGCAGGTCGTCCGCGCGGCGATGGACGGCCTCAAGGAGTCCAAGCAGGCGGTCGGCGCCGAGGTGCTGACGAGCGTGCAGAACCTCGCGCCGCCGACGGTGCTCGCCCAGGCGTCGCGGATCAACTTCTCCACCCGCCTGTTCAACCTGCTGGTGACGAACGTGCCGGGCCCGCAGTTCCCGCTCTACGCGCTCGGCCGCAAGCTCGAGGACCTGTTCCCGGTCGCCTTCCTGCCCCGCGACCACGCGCTCGCGGTGGCGATCATGTCCTACAACGGCGGGATGGACTTCGGCCTGCTCGGCGACTTCGACGCCATGCCGGACCTGGACTCGCTGGGCGAGATGTTCGAGGAGGCTCGGAACGAGTTGGTGGGAGCCGCCCGGGCTCAGAGCTCCAACGGCTCTAGTACCCGAGGGCGAACTTCGCGTCCTCGGACATCTTCTCGGGCGTCCAAGGAGGCGTGAAGACCATGTTCGGGACGACCTCCTCCACGCCGGGCACCTCGCCCACGAACTCCTTCATCTGCTCGGAGACCTGAGGCCCGATCGGGCAGGCCGGCGTGGTCAGCGTGAACGTCACGTTCACGGTGCCGCCGTCGATCTCGACCCCGTAGACGAGCCCGAGCTCGACGAAGTCCAGCCCGAGCTCGGGATCGATCACATTGGAGAGCGCCTCGATGACGTCATCTTCGTCCACCATCCCCCCGAGTGTACGGAGTTACGTTCGTGCCCTTCACGAACCTGGCGGTATGTACTAGGTTGCTGTGATCGTTCACTTCGACGAGCAGCTGGCGATCCTGAGGATCGTGGGGGACGAAGATCGGACCACCAGCGGCCGCCGACGTCGACCGATCTCGGCCGCGCTGAAGGCCACGCGCGACGTGATCGTCGACCTCTCGGAGCTGCACTTCGCCGACCCCTCGTTGATGATCGACCTCGCGTGCCTCGCGCAGCGTCTGCGCGCTCAGGGCCGAACCCTGTGGCTCAACGGCGCCCAGCCCAACATCCGCACGCTGATCGAGACCGTCGGGCTGCACCGGCTGCCCGCCGTCCGGCTCGACGGGCCGCTTCCCGCGACCGTCAGTTAGTAGCCGCGCCGACCTCGTAACGTGTGGGGTCCTCCCCATGCTGCTGCCGCTCGTCCTGCTCTTCATCGTCGTGCCGATCGCGGAGCTCGCGGTGCTCATCCAGGTCGGCCAGGAGATCGGGGTGGCGTGGACCGTGGCGATCCTGATCGCCGACGCGATCCTCGGCTCGATCCTCATGCGTGCGCAGGGGCGAGCGGCGTGGCGGCGCTTCAACGAGGCGATGTACGCGGGCAACGTGCCCGCGCGCGAGGTGCTCGACGGCGCGCTGGTGATGTTCGGCGGCCTGTTGATGCTCACGCCCGGCTTCATCACCGACATCCTCGGGTTCCTGCTGCTGATCCCACCCACGCGGGCACTCGTGCGGGGCGTGCTCGCGCGGCGGCTCACGCACCGGATGGTGGTCTCGATGACCGGGCCGCGCGCGCGGCCGGACGACGTGGTCGACGGCACCGCCGTCGACATCGAGAACGACCGCCTGACCCCGCCCGGGGGCACGCGCTGACCGACGCGGGCTCCGAACGCGCCCGGCACCCGACCGGGCCCGGGTTCTCCGACGCCGTCACCTTCAGCTTCGGCGACCCGGCGGCGGGCCTGCACGGGCTCGCGCGGCTCGGCCTCTCGGCGGAGGGCGGCAGCGCGCTCGCCGTCGTCTTCGACGGCTCCGAGGCGGTGACCGCGCTGGCCCGCGGCGGCCTGCCCGTCGACCGCGAGGCGGACTTCGAGCGGCTGGAGCTCGACGGCCTCGCCGCCACCGTCGAGGAGCCGCTCCGGCACTGGACGCTGCGCATCGGCGACGACGAGCTGACCTTCGAGGCCACCGGTCCGCCGGCCGGCATCGAGCCGTCCGAGCCGCTCGCCCGCGCCGGCGGCATGGCCGGCTACGAGCAGATCTGCCGCGTGCACGGGAGCGTCCGCGGGCACGAGATCCGCTGCCTCGGCCAGCGCGGCCACGTCTGGGGCGAGCCGGACTGGGACCGCATCGACTCCACGCGCACGCTCGCCGCCTGGCTCGACGACGGCAGCGGCGTGGTGCTGAGCGCGGTCCGGCCCGCCGGCGCCTCCGGGCACGAGCCGGAGGCGACCTGGGCGGCCCTCCTGGGCGCCGCCGGCGCCCTGCGCGTCGACGAGCCGCGGCTCTCCACCACCTACGACGAGGAAGGCCGGCAGCGCCGCGCCGGCCTCGAGCTGTGGGTCGGCGAGGACGACGGCTATCCCCGCCACGCCACCGGCGAGGTCGTGTGCGGCTCGACGCTCGACCTCGGGCAGCTGCGGCTCGACTGCGCGTTCGTGCGCTGGCGCATGGACGGCCGCACCGGCAGCGGGCGCTACGACGTGCTGCGGCGCGCATGATCCAGGCGATCGTCTCCGACTTCGGCGGCGTGCTCACCACCTCGATGCCCGGCGCCTTCGCGCGCGTGCAGGAGGGGACCGGAGTGCCGACCGAGGCGTACGGCGAGGCGATGGCGCACAGCCTCGCGCACGACGGGGTGCACCCGCTGTTCGCGCTCGAGCGCGGCGAGATCAGCGAGGCGGAGTTCTTCGCACGGCTCGAGCGGGGCCTGGAGGCGGCGCTCGGCCGCTCCGTGTCGCTCGACGGCTACGCCGCCCGTCTCATGGACCACCTCGAGCCCAACCAGGAGCTGTTCGACCACTTCCGGGCGCTGCGCGCGGACCGCGGCCTGCGTTTCGCCCTGTGCACCAACAACGTGCGCGAGTGGGAGCCGCTGTGGCGCTCCAAGCTGCCGATCGACGACGTGTTCGACGTCGTCGTCGACTCCGCGTTCGTCGGCACGCGCAAGCCCGAGCCCGAGATCTACGCGATCACGCTCGAGCGACTGGGCGTCTCCGCGGAGGCGTGCGTGTTCCTCGACGATCTCGAGGTGAACGTCGAAGCAGCGCGCGAAGCGGGTATGCACGGCATCGTGTACCGCGACAACGACCGAGCACTGGTCGAGCTCTCCTCACTGCTCGGCTAAGCTCAGAGCCTCTGAGCGGGTTTGCATTGATGCAGCATCCAAGCGTGGGACCGCGGGAGATCCTGCCGTTCGCGGCGGCGGCGCTGATCGGGCTTGCCTCCGTCCTGCTGCCCGGCCCCGAAACCGACTGGCTGGTGTTCGCGATCGGAGCGGGGCTGACCGTCGTGATCGCCGTGATCGGCCTGACGGCCGCCGAGAAGCGGCGCGGCCGGCCGCTGATCGTGCTGCTACCGCTCGCGTACTTCGTCGCGGTCGTGATCCTGCGCCACTCGGGAACCACGGGCGCGACCGGGTTCGTGCCGCTCATCATGCTGCCGATCGTCTGGCTCGCCATGTTCGGCACGCGGCGCCAGCTGATCATCGGGCTCGTGGCCATGACCCTCGCGCTGGTCGTGCCGTTCCTCGTGTTCGGCGACCCGCGCTATCCGGTCACGTCCTGGCGCAGCGCGCTGCTCTTCCTCGTCGTCGCGGCGCTGACCGGGCTCGCCATCCAGTCGCTGGTGGTGCGCGTGCGGCAGAGCAACGAGACGCTCGCCGGCGTGCTCCGGAACGCCACCGAGACGGCGATCGTGGCCACCGACGCGAGCGGCACGATCACCGTCTTCAACCGCGGAGCCGAGCGCATGCTCGGCTACGACGCCGACGAGGTCGTCGGCAAGGCGTCGGCGGAGATGCTGCACGATCCCGAGGAGGTCGCGGCGCGCGCCGACGAGCTCGGCGTCGAGGCGGGGCCCGAGGTGTTCGTCTCCCTGGGGACCGAGCCGCAGCGGTGGACGTACGTGCGCAAGGACGGCCGGCGGATCCCGGTGTCGCTGTCGGTCACCACCGAGCGCGACGACGACGGCGAGATCACGGGCCTCCTCGGCGTGGCGACCGACGTCACCGAGCGCCTGCGCGCGGAGGCCGCGGTCAAGGCCGAGCGCGACTTCTCGGCGGCCGTGATCGACACCGCCGGCAGCCTGGTCATGGTCCTCGACGCCGAGGGGCGGATCCAGCGGTTCAACCGCGCGTGCGAGCTGCTCACCGGCCGCTTCGAGGACGAGGTCCGGGGTCTCACACCCTCCGGGTTCGCGCTCGCGCCTCGGGACGTCGAGCCCGTCGAGGCACGCTTCCGTGACGCCAAGCCGGCGGACTTCCCGATCGAGTTCGAGGTCGAGTGGCTCGACGAGCACCGCGAGCCGCGGCTGATCGCCTGGAGCAACAACTGCCTGGTCGGCCCCGACGGCGAGATCGAGCACATCGTCGCCGCCGGCACCGACATCACCGACCGCCGCGAGGCGCTGCGGCGCGCGATGGAGGCCTCGCGAGCGAAGTCGGACTTCCTCGCCAACATGAGCCACGAGCTGCGCACGCCGCTCAACGGCGTCATCGGGATGCTCGAGCTGCTGATGGACACCGAGCTCGAAGCCGAGCAGCGCGAGTACGCGCGCACCGCCGTCACGTCGGGCGACGCGCTGCTGACCGTCATCAACGACATCCTCGACTTCTCGAAGATCGAGGCGCGGATGCTCGAGCTCGACGTCGGCGACTTCGACCTGCGCCAGGTGGTCGAGGACGCGACCGCGATGCTCGCCCACGAGGCGCACGTCAAGGGCGTCGAGCTGACCGTCTGGGTCGACGAGCAGGTCCCCGCCGTCGTCCGCGGGGACGCGGGACGCCTGCGCCAGGTCCTGACCAACCTGATCTCCAACGCCGTCAAGTTCACGCCGGCCGGCGAGGTCTCGGTTCGCGTGGGCGTCGACGAGAGCGGCGGCGACCGCCTGCTGGTGCGCGCGGAGGTGTCCGACACGGGGATCGGCATCGCGCCCGACCGCATCGCCGCGCTGTTCGAGCCCTTCTCGCAGGAGGACAGCTCGACCACCCGGCGCTTCGGCGGCACCGGGCTCGGGCTCGCGATCTCGCGCCAGCTCGTCGACCTGATGGGCGGCGACCTGACGGCCACCTCGGTGCCCGGCGAGGGCAGCGTGTTCCGCTTCACGGCGCGGCTGGACCGCGGCGCCGGCGACCGCCCGACGCGGCGTTCGCGCGCCTCCCTCCCCGACGGACTGCGCGTCCTGGTGGTCGACGACAGCGCCACCAACCGGGAGGTCGTGCGCGGCTACCTGGATCCGCGCGTGACGACGTGCGACGAGGCCGAGTCCGGCCAGGACGCGCTCGTCATGCTGCACACGGCGGCCAACGAGGGAGCGCCGTACGCGCTCGTGATCCTCGACTACCACATGCCCGGCATGGACGGGATCGAGCTCGCCGAGGCGATCCGGAGCGCACCGAGCCTGCGCACGGCCCGCCTGATCATGCTGGCGTCGGCGACCAGCGACCGCACGCCGGCGATCGACGCCTACCTCACGAAGCCGGTGCGCCGCGCGGGCCTGCTCGAGGCGGTCGCGACCGTGCTCGCGCCCGACCAGAGGCAGCGCGCGGCGGCCGAACCCGAGCCGGAGCGGCCCGCGCCGACCGGCGCCCGCGTGCTCGTGGCCGAGGACAACCCGGTCAACCAGCTCGTGATCCAGGGGATGCTGGCCAAGCGCGGGATGATGGCGGACGTCGTGGCGACCGGCCTCGAGGCGCTCGAGGTCCTGGACCGCGAGCGCCACGCCGCCGTGCTGATGGACGTGCAGATGCCCGAGCTCGACGGCTACGAGACGACGCGCCGCATCCGCGCCGACGAGGACGGCTCTCCGCGGATGCCGATCATCGCGATGACGGCGGGCGCGCTGCAGGGCGACCGCGAGGCCGCGCTCGACGCCGGCATGGACGACTACCTCTCGAAGCCCCTGCGACCCGAGGCGCTCGACGCCGTGCTCGAGCGCTGGCTCGGCGCCGCTCCGCAGCCGACGCCGGCGGAGCCGATCTTCGACGACTCGCGGATCCGCGGCTTCCGCGAGAGCTACCCCGAGATCGTGGACCGGCTCGTGGCGCTGTTCGCCGACTCCACCCCGCCGCTGCTCGACCAGCTCGACGCCGCGGCCCGCGACCGCGACGGCGATCTCGTCCGCCGGCTCGCGCACAAGCTCAAGAGCAGCTGCGACAACGTCGGAGCGACGCGGATGGCGGCGCTCTGCCGCACGCTCGAGCAGCCGAACGGCGACCCCGGCCCGCTGGTCGCGGACCTGGCGGCCGCGTACCCGCCGACGCTCGCCGAGATCCGCAGCTCGGTCAGCGCCTAGGGCTCGCTCGCGGGGCGGAAGCCCTCGCGCTCCATCGCGCCCCAGTCGCCGTGCCCGCGCCAGTGGCGGGCCATGCCGCGGAAGCGCCAGAACGCGGTCAGCTGGCGGTAGCCGAGGCTCTCGAGCATCCCCCACGTCAGCAGCATCAGCCGGTCGCGCAGGCCGCCGTAGCCGCCATAGGTCCACTCCTCGAGCGCGATCGTGAGCGTCGTGATCAGCAGCCCGAGGCCGTAGGCGACGATCAGGAACATCACGGCGAACGGGACATTGACCGCGCCCAGCGCCAGACCCAGCACGAGCGCCGCGAGGCCGACCAGCTCGACCACCGGGGCGAGCAGCTCTACGAAGAGGAAGTAAGGCGCCACGACGAGGCCCATCGCCCCGTAGCGCGGGTTGAGCAGGATGCCGCGGTGGCGCTCGATGACGTCGGTGAGCCCGCGGTGCCAGCGGTCGCGCTGGCGGGCGAGCACGCGCAGCCGGCGCGGCACCTCGGTCCACGCCACGGGGTCGGGGACGAAGACGATCCGCTCGGGCTCGCCGCGCTCGTGGGCGAGCCGGCGCATGCGCACGACGAGCTCCATGTCCTCGCCGACGGTGTCGTGCCGGTAGCCGCCGGCGGCGATCATCGCCTCGCGGCGGAAGAGGCCGAAGGCGCCGGAGATGATCAGGTTGCCGCCGAGCCGGTTCCAGCCGACCCGGCCGGCCAGGAAGGCGCGCAGGTACTCGACCGCCTGCACCCCCTCGACGAACCGCCGCGGCGCGCGCTGGCGGATGACGCGCCCGGCCTTGACCTCGCAGCCGTTGACCACGCGCAGCGTGCCGCCGGCCGCCACCACCTGGTCGTCGAGCAGGAACGGGCGGATCATGCGCTGCAGGGCGTCGGGCTCCACGATCGTGTCGGCGTCGATCGCGCAGGCCAGCTCCCCGGTGGAGACGAGCAGGCCGGCGTTGAGCGCGTCGGCCTTGCCCCCGTTCTCCTTGTCGACCACCACCAGCGAGGGCGTGCGGCGCGAGCGGTACAGCCCGCGGATCGGCTGCGTCTCGATCCGGCGGCGGATCGGCGCGCTGTGGATCTCGACGAGGTCGAAGTCGCGCCGCAGCGTCTCGAGCGTGCCGTCGGCCGAGCCGTCGTTGACGACCACCACCTCCAGGCTCGGGTAGCGGAGCGTGAGCAGCGAGCGCACGCTCTCGGTGACCGTGAGCTCCTCGTTGTGGGCGGGCGCGAGGATCGAGATGACCGGCGCGACGTCCGAGCCCAGCAGGCGCCAGCGGCCCTCCTGCCAGACGTCGAGCCGCTGGCTGCGCAGGTCGATGGCCGCCATCAGCAGGAGCAGCAGCAGGAAGCCGTTGACGACCAGGAAGTAGACGAGGATCGCCCAGTTGAGACCGACCAGCAGGGCTTCGAGCACGTCGATCATCAGGCGGGGAGCATCGGCTCGGGGAGGTCGAGCGTCTGGCGCGCGATGTCGCGCGCGAAGCGATCCTCCTCGCGCAGCGCGCGGCCGAGCAGCAGCTCGCCCGCGGGCCCGAGGCTGCGCAGCGCCAGCGCCGTGTTGCGGCGCACCAGCCACGACGGGTCGCTCAGGCGCGCCGCGAGCTGGGGCGCGGCCGGCCAGTGGCCGAGCCGGCCGAGCGCGACGGCGGCCGCCGCCCGCACCTCCTCCGCCGGGTCCTCGAGGCGGCCGACCACGGCGGCGGCGTTCTCGTCTCCCCCGACCGCGCCGATCAGCCGCACGGCCCAGGCGCGCACGGCGGGGTCCGCGTCGTCGAGCCGCTCGCGGGCGGCGGGCGCGAGGCGCGGGTCGCCGATCGCCGCGCCGACGCGCAGGGCGGCCACGGCGGCGCCGTGCCCCACCCCCGCGATCGCATCCCGCAGCGGCACGACGGCGGCGGCGCCGAGCCGGATCAGCGAGTCCATGACCGTGAAGCGCGCCAGCCCGAGCGGGTCGTCCAGCATCTCCGTGAGTCGGCGCACGTTGGCCTCCGAGCCGTGGCCCGCCGCCCACTCGGCCGCCTGCGCGCGGACTTCGGGCCGGGGATCGGCAAGCAGCGGCGGCACCGTGTCCTCGCCGCCGCCGAGCGTGGTCAGCAGCCGGGCGCCGCGCAGCCGCCGGCGCCACACGCGGCTGCCGCACCAGCCCTCGGCGCGGTCGATCACGCCGAGCTCGCGCGCGGCCTCGGCGAGCGCCGAGCGCGGCGCACCCGCGACGCTCTGGGCCAGCTCGGCGAAGAGGTCGATCCGGCGGTCGTCGGGGAGGCGCTCGAGCGCCCTGGCGTCCTCGGGGACGAGCTCGAGCCGGTCCGCGGTCTTCGCGAGGGCCGCGCGCGCCTCGGCGAGCGGCCGGCGCCAGCGCGCGTCGGAGATGGCCCGCCAGGTGCCGTGGGCCACGAGCAGCACCAGCGTGGCAAGCAGCAGCGCCGCGAGCGCGAGCGCGACGCCCAGCAGGAGGTCGGCATCGGTCATTGGCCGAGCAGCCGCCGTACCCGCTGCATGAGGACCGGCACGCTGAACGGCTTGGCGACGTGGTCGACGGCGCCGATCTCGAGCGTGGACAGGATCTCGCGCTCGGAGGCGCGGAAGGTGAGCATCACGACCTTGGCGTGCACGAGCCCGCCGTCGGCCGCCAGCCCGCGCAGCACGGTGAGCCCGTCGCGGCCGGGCAGGTCCCAGTCGAGGAGCACGAGCTCGGCCCGCAGCGCGGGCCGCGGCCCGGCGAGCAGCCGGGCCGCCTCGTCGCCGTCGCCGATCCAGCGCGTCCGGTAGCCGCGCGTCTGCAGCGCGTGCAGGAGCAGCTCGGCCAGCACCTCGTCGTCCTCCACCAGCGCCACGTCGACCTGGTCGCGGTCGGCGTCGCCGGCCGCGATCTCGAGCCGGTCGCCGCCGGCGTCACGGGCGACGCGGCGGGCATCGCCGGCCGCGCCGACGAGCACGTCGGCGTCCTCGCCGTCGAGCGGGAACTGTGCAAGGCCGGCCGACAGGGTCACGCGGCGGCCGGCGACGTCGGCGCCGCGCAGCTCCTCCAGCACCGCGCCGACGCGGTCGCGCGCGTCGTGCGAGCCGAGGCCGAGCATGCCCACCACCAGCTCGCCGCCGCCCCAGCGGGCGGCGACGCCGTCGGAGCCGAAGGTCGCGCGCAGGGCGCGGCCGGCGGCGGCCAGGGCGGCGTCGCCCGCGACGTGGCCCGCCTCGCGGTTGATCCTGCTCAGCTCGTCGATCGAGACGGCGGCGATCGCCACCGGCTGGCCGAGCCGCCGGCCGAGCTTGAGCAGGCCGTCGAGCTCCGGCCGCGCGGCGTCCCGCCGCAGCAGGCCGGTGAGCCGGTCCACGTCGTCCATCTCGCGCTGGAGCGCCACGCGCTCGATCCGGTTGCGGACGCGCGCGAGCAGCTCGGGGCCGAGGACGGGCTTTGTCACGTAGTCGTCGGCGCCGGCGGCGAACAGCGCCGAGACGGTCTCGGCGTCGCTGTGGCCGGTGAGGAACAGCAGCGGCAGGTTCTGCCAGCGGGCGTCGGCGCGCAGGGTGCGGCAGAGGTCGATGCCGTCGAGGCCGGGCATGTCGACGTCGCAGACGACGAGGTCGGGGCGCGTGCGCTCGAGCGCGGCCCAGACGGCGAGCGGGTCCTCGAGCACGGTCACCTCGTACCCGGAGCCGCCGAGGATCGCCTCCATCACGAGCAGGATCGACGGGTCGTCGTCGATGGCCAGGATCCGGCCCGCGGGCGGGCGGCGGCTCTCGGTCAGGGCCAGCAGCGCGTCGACGATCGCGTCGGCGGAGGCGTCGGCGGGCAGCACCCGCTGAGCGCCGCGGCGGACGAGCTCGACCCGGTCGTACGGAGCGTCGGCCTCGAGCAGCAGCGCGACGGTGGTGCCGGACGCGGTGAGCTCGCCGACCCCGTCGGGCAGGCCCGGGAGCGAGCCGTCGAGCAGGGCGATCGGCGGCCATTCCGCGGCAAGCGAGCCGCCCGCCGCGATGGTGAGCCCGCGCTCGGCCCCGGCGGCCACCAGCGGCGCCGCACGCTCCGGGGTGAGGCCGATGGCGGCGACGTCGATGCGGCCCTCGGCCGGCGGCGGGCCGCCGCCCTCGCCGGACTCGATCAGCTGCCGCAGGTCGCGCGCGTGCTGGGCCAGCTCGGGGACGCGATCGAGGCTCGGGACGTCCTCGAAGGCGGCCTCGAGCGCGGCGGCGTGGCCGGTCGCATCGCGCAGCCCGAAGGTGCCGAGCGAGCCGGCCAGCTTGTGCGCCTCACGCCGCGCGTGGTCGCGCTGCTCGTCGCCCAGGGCGCCGAGCATCACCGCCGCGACGGCGTCGTCGATCGCGTCAACGCGGGAGAGCGCTCCGGGCCGCGCCTGCTCCCAGAGCTGCTGGACCGCGGCAGTCAGCCCCGAATCGAGGCCCGGCCCGCCTGCCATGGCGGGTGAGGATAGACGTCAGTTCTCGCAGCCGAGCCGGTCCCAGCAGTACAGCTCGATGCACTCGGCGGCCAGCTCGTCGGCCCGCGCCGACGACAGCCACGGCAGCACCATGTCCAGCGCCTGGTCCTCGGCGAAGCCGGCGTTGAACGCGTCCTCCCCGCGCAGGCCGGCGGCGATCTTCAGCGCCTCGCGCCGGTTCTCGCCGAGCGAGCTGAACGCGGCGACCAGGAAGTCCTTGTTCGCGACCGGGGTGCCGACGTCCATCGACGCGTGCCAGGCGGCGAGCATCGACAGGTCGTGCTCGTCGAGGTCATTGACCGCCTTCGCGTAGTGCGAGGCGAGCTCCTCGTCGGGTATCTCGTCGACCCACGCGCGCACCAGCTCGCAAAGCAGCTGGCGACGGGCCTCGCGCCCGACCGATTCGGCGATGACGCGGATGGCGTCCTTCGACTCGATGAAACACAGTGGCATGACGCGGCGCACGGTACGCAGGGCCCCGGACGGAACGGACTGGTTGAATCAGCGCGCGTGTACGAGTCCCACTACCTGCGGGCGGTCGATCCGGCAAGGCCCCGTGGGGCGTGGATCCGGCACACGTCGCACCAGCGTCCGGGCGAGGCTCCGACGGGCGCGCTGTGGTGCACGGTGTGGGACGCCGAGGCAGGCCCGCCGTACGCGGTCAAGCAGTCGCTGCCCGCGCCGTCGCCGCCCGCCGGCGCGCGGTTCGCGGGGTCGGCCTCGGCGGCCGGGCGCTCGGCGGCCTGGGAGCTCGAGGCGGCCGGCGAGGAGGCAGCCCTGCGCCACCTCCCGCGCGCGTGGATGTACCGCGCGCCGCTGCCGCGCACCAAGCTCGAGAGCCCGCACCCGGACGCCGTGTTCAGCGGCTGGGTCGAGGCCGGCGGCCGCCGCACCGAGGTGGCCGGCTGGCGCGGGATGGTGGGCCACAACTGGGGCTCCGAGCACGCCGAGCGCTGGGTCTGGCTGCACGCCGTGGGGTTCGCCGAGGCGCCGGGGGCGTGGCTCGACGTCGCGATCGGCCGCGTGCGCGTGGGCCGCGCGGTCACGCCGTGGGTGGCGAACGGCGCGCTTTCGCTGGACGGCGCCCGGCTGGCGCTCGGCGGCCTCGGCCGTGTGCGGTCAACTCGCGTGGACGCGCAGCCGGGCTCGCTGCGGGCGGTGATCGGCGGCGCGGGCGTGACGATCCGGGCGTCGGTGTCGGCGCCGCTGGAGCAGACCGTGGCGTTCGAGTACCTGGGCGGGCACCACGCGCTGAACTGCTCGATCGCCGAGGTGCACCTGCGGGTGGAGCGGCCGGGGCGGCCTTCGCTGGAGCTGGCGACGGCGTTCGGGGGCGCGTATGAGCTCGGCGTGCGGGAGACGTCGCATGGCGTTCCCGTGGAGCCGTTCCCCGATCCGTGACGAACTTCTGGCATTGAGGGAGTGGGATCGAGGTCGATTGTCACCTTTGTACGGCTGAGCCTGACAAAGGTGACAAGCGGCCGATCCACCAGCTCCCCTACCCAGCCGGGGTTCGTCCCGCCGCGACCTCCAGAGCGCGGTCCACATCCGCCTCGCTGTTGAAGACGTGGAACGACAAGCGGATGAAGCCCTCGCGAACCGTGACCGAGACATCCGCGGCGCGCAGCCGCGCCACGAGCGCGTCCTCCGCCGGCAGCGCCACGATCGCGGAATCGCCCGGCTCCATGCCCAGCCCGGCCCGGAAGCGGTTCGCGAGCCCCACGTCGTGCTCGTACACAGCCTCGATCCCGACCTCGCCCAGCAGCCGCAGCGCCGGCACCGCCCCCACCCAGCTCATCCACGCCGGTGACAGGTCGAAGCGGCTCGCGTCCTCCGCCAGGCGCAACGGCGCGTCGTAGTTGGTGTCGAACGGATCGTCGCCCGCGTACCAGCCCGCCATATAGGGCCGCAGCCGCTCCGCCGCCGACGGCCGCACGGCCATGAACGACGTCCCGCGCGGCGACAGCAGCCACTTGTAGGCGCTGGCCATGAAGAAGTCGAAGCGCCCCGCCTCCAAGGGCAGCCAGCCGCTCGCCTGCGTGGCGTCGACGCAGGTCAGCGCGCCGTGGTGGGACGCGGCGGCCGCGATGGCGTCGAGGTCCGCCACGCGGCCGTCGATCGACTGGACGGCGCTGACCGCGACGACAGCGGTGTTGCCGTCGATCGCCGCAGCAAGCTGCTCGAGCGGGACGAGCTTCACGTCGGCGCCCGCCACCAGGAACGGCCAGATCACCGAGGTGAAGTCGCGCTCCGCGCACACCACGCGGGCGCCGCGCTCGAGCGACAGCGCGATCAGCCCCGTGAAGGCGGAGACCTGACCCGCGACCGCGACCTGAGAGGCCGGCACGCGCGTGCAACGCAGCCCACGCCTCGCGCGACTCGCCCGTCGCCCGGTCCCACACGTCCCAGTGCGTGCGGCCGTGACGCCACTCGTCCAGAGCGGCATGAAACGCCTCGACCGCGGGCCGCGGCGGCAGCCCGTAGGAGGCGGCGTTCAGGTACGTGGTCTCCGGCGAGAACAGGCGCCGGGCCTCGGCGAGCGTCAGCAGGCGGCTCAGCGTACAGACACGAGCGCGCCGAGGAAGAGCGTCGAGGCGAAGCGCGTCGCGCCCTCGACATCGGGTGGAGACCGGTCGGCCAACCGAGCCCCCAGCTCCAGCCCGACCGCGATCATCGCGTGGGCGCAGTAGTCGACGTCGACCGGCGGCAGGTGGCCGGCCTCGATCGCGGAGCGCAGGTCCTCGGCGAGCTCCTCGGTGCCGGCGGGCAGGACGGTCGCGCCGAAGCGGTTGCTCATGGTGTCGAGGTTGCGTCGCATGAACGCGAACCGCTCCGGGTCCTCGACGATGAACTCGAAGAACGCGCGGTAGCCGCCCTCCACGAACTCCGACGCGGTGCCCGCGCTGCGGCGGGCGTTGCGCACGCGGCGGCGCGCCTCCTCGCCGGTCTCCTCGATCAGGGCCACGAAGATCGCGTCCTTGTCGGGGAAGTAGTTGTAGAACGTGCCCGACGCCAGGTCGGTGCGGCGGACGATGTCGCGGACGCTGGCTCCCTCGTAGCCCTGCTCGGCGAAGACCGTGCGCGCCGCGTCGAGGATGGCGGCGCGGTTGGCCGCCTTCGTCCGCTCCCGCCTGCCGACGACCGTGCTCACGCGGGCGCCGCCTCGCGTGGCGGGATCGGGAGCCGGAAGCCCTGCGCCCGCGCGCGCTCGGCGCCGCGCTTGCGCTCCTTCTCGAGGTCCGCCAGGTAGTCGTCGTAGTCGACCTGCATCGTGTGGCGCTTGGAGCCGACGTAGCGCTTGAACATCCGCTCGCGCTCGGCGTCGATGTCCGCCCGCAGCGCGGCGGGATCGGGGAGGGCGTAGCGCCCCGCGAGGTGGTCGCACACCCACTCGGACTGCGCCGCGGCGATCGGCATGATCGCCCCCAGCGGCTGCAGCAGGCCGATGAAGTACGCGCTCGGGCGATCGGGATGGAAGACGCGCCGGAACAGCGGCAGGTCGTTGTCCGGCGCCGAGATCAGCGCCTCGTCGAAGAACGGGAACGTGACCTTGTAGCCGGTGCAGTAGATGACGATGTCGGCCTCGACCTCGCTCCCGTCGGCGAACACGACCGTCCGCTCGGTCAGCCGCTCGATGTTCGGCTTCGGCGTCACCTCGCCGTGCGCCACGCGCGAGAGGATGTCGTCCGAGACGGTCGGATGCGCCTCGAGCGGCCCGTGCTCGGGCTTCGGCATCCCGTAGCGCTGCATGTCGCCGACAGCGATCCGCAGCAGGGTCTGCATGAACCGCTGGCGGACCCAGAACGGCACGCCGGCCTGCGTCGAGATCTGGTCGAGCGGCCGCCCGAACACGTACTTGGGCACGACCCAGGCGCCGCGCCGCGCGGCCAGGTAGGTGGCGGCCGAGGAGAAGCTCGACTCGACCGCGATGTCCATCGCCGAATTGCCCATTCCGAGCACTACGACCCGCTTGTCGCGGAAGAAGTTGGGATCTTCGCCCGTGTACTCGTGGGCATGGAGCTGGAGGCCGGCGAACTCGTCCATGCCCGGGAAGCCCGGCTCCGGCCAGCGCGGATCCCAGTGATGGCCGTTGGCCACCATGAGCGCGTCGTAGCGGCGCACCCGGCCGTCGTCGAGCGTGACCTCCCAGCCGCCGCCGGCCGCCGGCGCGGCGCGCTCGACGCCGGTCTCGAACGTGATCTTCTCGCGGAAGCCGAAGTGGTCGACGTAGGCGTCGAAGTACTCGGCGATGTGGGTGTGGTGCGGGAAGTCGGGATACGACTTCGGCATCGGGAAGTCGACGAACTCCATCCGCTCGCGCGACGTGTTGATGTGCAGCGAGCGGTACGCCGCCGACATCCCGTTGCGGTTCTTGAAGACCCAGACGCCGCCGACGCGGTCGGACTTCTCGAAGCAGTCGAAGTCGAAGCCCCGCTGGTGCAGCGCCTTGGCCGCCGCGATGCCGGACGATCCGGCGCCGATCACGCACACGCTGGGGAGCCGGGTCGGCATCTCCCCAAAGATGACACAGGCGTCAAGTTCGCTCGCCGGTCCCGTGCGTAGGATGCGGCCCCTATGGATCCCGAGGCAGGCGGAGGTCAAGGCGTCGGGCGGCGTCGTGTGGAGGCGCGGCGACCGCGGCATCGAGGTCGCGCTCGTCCACCGGCCGCGCTACGACGACTGGTCGTTCCCCAAGGGCAAGCTCGACAAGGGCGAGTCCTGGGAGGACGGCGCGCTGCGCGAGGTCGAGGAGGAGATCGGCATGCGCTGCCGGCTCGGCCATGAGCTGCCGCCGACCTCGTACCGCGACAACAAGGGCCGCGCCAAGGTCGTCCGCTACTGGATGATGGAGCCGCTCGACGGCGAGTTCGTCCCCTCCGACGAGGTCGACGAGGTGCGCTGGCTGTCGACCGCCGACGCCGGCCGCCTGCTCAGCTACGAGCACGACCGCGAGCTGCTGCGCACGGTGAGCGGGTGAACCGCGACCGCTTCCCGGGCCTGCGCGGCGGCTGGGCGCGGCTCGACGGCCCGGCGGGAACGCAGATGGTCGACAGCGCGATCGAGGCGATGGCCGAGTTCATGCGCTCGGGCCACAACGCCAACCACGGCGGCCTGTTCGAGGCCGCCCACCGGACCGACGAGCTGGTCGCGAGCGCCCGGACGAGCGTCGCCACCCTGCTCGGCGGCGACCCGCGCGGCGTCGCCTTCGGCCCGAGCATGACGGCCATGACCATGCGCTTCTCGGCCGCCGCCGGCCGGGCGCTCGAGCCCGGCGACGAGATCGTCCTCAGCCGGCTCGACCACGACGCCAACGTGCGGCCGTGGCTGATCGCCGCCGAGCGCGCGGGCGCCACCGTGCGCTTCGCCGAGCCCGAGCCCGAGACGCTCGAGCTGCCGGCCTCGGCGGTCGAGGCGGTGCTCACGGACCGCACGCGCTGGGTGGCGGTCACCGCCGCCTCCAACGCCGTCGGCACCGTGCCTGACCTTCCCGGCATCGTCGCTGCCGCGCACGCCGCAGGCGCGCGCGTGTACGTCGACGCTGTGCACGCGGCCCCGCACCGCCGGCTCGACGTCGAGGCGCTCGGCTGCGACGCCCTCGCCTGCTCGGCGTACAAGTGGTTCGGCCCGCACGTCGGGATCCTGTGCGGCCGGCCCGAGGTGCTCGAGGAGCTCAAGCCCGACAAGCTGCGCCCCTCCTCCGACGAGGTGCCTGACCGCTGGGAGCTCGGCACGCTGCCGTTCGAGTCGCTGGCCGGCGTCCGCGCGGCGGCCGACTATGTGCTGTCCGCCGACTGGGAGGTCGTCCGCGCGCACGAGGACGCGCTGCTCGCCGCCGCGCTCGACGGCCTGGGCGCCATGTCGCACGTCACCGTCTACGGCGCCGCGCGCGACCGCGCGCCGACCCTGATGTTCAACGTCGCCGGCCGCACCTCGGACGAGGTGGCCGCCGCGCTCGCCGAGCGGCAGATCGCCGTCTGGCAGGGCAACTACTACGCGGTCGAGCTCGAGCGCCACCTCGGCCTCGAGCCGCACGGCGCGGTCCGCGCCGGCTTCGTCCACTACAACGACGAAGCCGACGCGGAACGCCTGCTGGCCGCGGTCAGTGACCTCGCCTAGGGCGACCGACGTCTCCCTTGCCGTAGTCGCAGACCCCGGTCGGGAAGATCTGCTCGAGCCGCGCCCGCTCGGCCGCGCTCGGCTTCCACGAGCCGTACAGCCCGCGCGCGATCGCCTTCGACACGGACTGGAGCCCGCACTTGTAGACGCCGCCGCGGATCGGCCCGCCGGCCACGATGCGCGAGGTCGAGTGGATCGGGAACGCCGTCGTGCACGCGCCGTCGGGCCGTGAGTTCAGGATCCCGTCCCAGACGCGTGAGCCGCGGGCGATCTCGGCGCCGGCCGCCGTGAAGCAGCGGTCGGTCGCGTCGGCCGGCCTGCGGCCTTCGAGGATCCACTCGTCCATCACTCGGAACGCCTCGAGCGTCTGGTCACCGCCCCGCTCCGAGAACCAGATGACCTGGTTCGACGCGCGGCCGTCGTGGTCGAGCATCCGCTGCCGCGAGGCGAACGACTGGTGGCTGTTGTGCATGTCCAGCACCTCTTCGAGGTACGGCCGCCAATCGATGATCGGGATGTCGATGTCGCCGTCGAAGTACAGGCCCTTCTCGTACGCCGCGTTCATCGCCGGGATCGAGCCGGCCCGACGCGGGGCGGGCGTCGCGCCGCCGTCGGCGCTCAAGCGCATGTTGCGGCGGCTCCACGGGTCGAAGCCTCCGATGGGCAGGAACGGCTGGCCCTCCTGGACCATGTCCCCGGGGTCCTTCCAGGAGCCGACGGTGGCGTTGAGCTTCAGGAACTCCGCGGGCTCCAGGTTCCCGTCGGTCAGCGCCTTCAGCCCGTACTGGACGCCGACGTTGTCCCACGTCTGGCGCGCGTAGCCGTCCGGCCCGACGCCGTAGACGTTCTTGACGTCCTCCCAGTGCGTCCAGTGCACGGCGGCCATCACCGCCGGGTCCATCCGCTCGGTGCCCGCGCCCGCGGTGCCGAACAGCGGGTTCATCGCGAGCGGGGTGAGCCCGCGCCAGCCGACGATGCACTCGCTGTTGCCCGGCCGGCCGGTGAACGGGTTCGGGAACGTCGCGCTCGTATTGAGGCCCTCGAGCCACTCGCGGTTCTCCCAGTTGGCCCACTTCGGGTTGCCGGCGTCGGTGTTGTCCATGTAGTTCTCGAGCAGCTCGCAGTCGCCGACGTGGATGGTCTGCGTGACCATGTCGGGATACGAGTGGGTCGGGATGGCCCCGTCGAGCAGGCCCTCATGGTTCTGGCCGTAGAGGTACTGCTGGATCGCGCCGCCGGAGCCGCCGATGCCGACGGTGTAGAGCGGCTCGCCGTAGCGCTCGACGAAGCGCTCCTTGGTCATCAGCGCCGTCTCGCCGCCGAGCACCATGTTGTAGTGGACGCTCGCGCGCGTCCCGCTCGAATGCGCGATCGCGTAGCCACGCGCCAGCAGGTCCGGGTTGAGCGCGCTGCTGCCCGGTGTGCCCTGGTTGCGGCCGATCGCCACCCCGCCGTCGAAGAAGTAGACGAGCCGGCGGTTCCAGCGCGACGCATCGGTCGCCGGGTCGGCCAGCATCGCGAACGAGTAGATGAAGCGGTTGATGGTGCCGCGCTCGCGGCGGACGATGAACGGTGTGTCCTCGTCGATCATGGCCACGTCAGTGGGTAGCGGGCCTGGCGGGAGCGCGACGAGGTTGCCGCCGGACGCTCGGCGATAGAGCCAGTCGACGGTCGTGTTGGCGCCGCAGTTCCGGCTCCAGCCCGCGGTCGTGCCGTCCGGCGCCAGCACACGGAAGCCGTCGCCGGCCTGGTTGTCGACCACCGGCTCGCCCAGCCCGGCCTGGATCGTCTTGCAGACGAACGGCTTCTGGTGCGGGCCGGAGAAGATCGGCCCCTCGATCGGGTGGTTCACCAGCGTCTGCCTCGCCACGCGACGCCAACCGTCGTAGACGCTGATCCGGTTGTGGCCGAGCCGCAGCCCGTCGATCAGCCCGACCAGGTCGCGCCCGTCACGCTCGAAGGCGCCGGTGACGTCGGCGCCGTTGCGGAACACGCGCAGCTTGTGGCGATGCCGCGCCTCGACCCGGATGAGCGCGTCGCCGCCGCTCACCTGATCGGCGCGGCTCGAGACCACGTCCACATCGACGTCATGTGCCGCCGCCGGCGCCGCGAGGACGCCCAGCAGCACGAGCCCGGCAACGACCGTTCGCATGTCTTCCCCCTCCGGAAAGTGGATGTGAAACATCTCACACAACAGCGCCCGCGGAGTTCGCCGACGACGGTGACCAAATGCGTCAGAACAAGAACCTTCGTCCGCGCTCGATGCGAGCGCGGCTCCTACTGCAGATCCTGCCGGTGGTCGCGCTCGCGATCGCCGCGCTCACGGCCGTCGCCGTGACCGCCGCCTCCAGCGCCCAGCGCGAAGCCGTCTACGGCGAGATGAGCCAGCTCATCGGCCGCGAGGCCAACCGCTTCGACGCCCGCGCCCGCGCCGACATGGCCGCCGCCCAGAACCTCGCCGCCGCGCTCGAGGCCGATCCTTCGATCTCGCGCGAGCACGGCCGCGACGTCGTGCGCCGTTTCGCGCAGCGCCGCCCCGAGCTGCTCGGCGTGTGGGCGGCCTTCGAGCCGAACGCCTTCGACGGCCGCGACGCCGAATACACCGGGGTCGAGACGCTCGGTGACCCCAAGGGCCGCTTCGCCGTGTGGGCGCAGCGGATCGACGGGCCGCTGAAGATCGAGTCCTTTGAGGACGAGCCCGGCAACCCCTGGGCCGACGACGACTACTACGTCGAGCCCCTCGAGGCCGCCGGCGACATCGTCCTCGACCCGTACTTCGACAGCGGCGCGATGATGACCACCTACACGACGGCCATCAAGCGCGACGGCGGCGCCGTCGGCGTGACCGGCATCGACGTCGCGCTCGACGCGCTGGACAAGCAGGCCAAGGCCGTCGACGTGCTCGACAGCGGCTACGCGTTCGTGGCCGCGCCGACCGGCACCCTCGTCGCGTTCCCCGCCCACAAGGGGTGGACGGGCAAGAAGACCGCCAAGGACATCGGCGTTCCCGTCGAGGCCACCCAGAGCCGTGAGGGCTGGGTCGAGACCAAGGACCCGGTTGGCGGCCGTGACGTCGTCATGTTCCACGCGCCGGTCAAGACCGGCGGCTGGAGCTTCGTGGCGGTCGCCCCGAAGGACGAGATCCTGGCCGGCGTCGCCGCGCTGCGCACCAAGCTGATCCTCGTCGGGCTGCTGGCGCTGCTGCTCGTCGGCGGCGCGATCGTGTTCGTCGCCGGCCGCCTCAGCCGGCCGGTGCGCGAGGTGGCCGAGGCCGCCGAGCAGATCGGCGAGGGTGACCTCGACGTCACCGTGAAGGCCCGCACGCAGGACGAGGTCGGCCGCATGGCCGGCGCCTTCGGCCGCATGGCGGACTCGCTGCGCGAGACCGCGCACACCGCCGAGGCGATCGCGGGCGGCGACCTCACGCGCGACGTGACGGTGCGCTCCGAGCGCGACATGCTCGGCCGCGCCTTCGCCGCCATGACCGAGCGCCTGCGCGCGCTGGTCGGCGAGGTCTCGGAGACCGCCGGGACCCTCTCGCACGCGTCCGGCGAGCTCGCCTCGACCTCCGACGAGGCGGGCAGGTCCGTCCACGAGATCGCCCGCGCGGTCGGCGACGTCGCCGGCGGCGCGGAGAAGCAGGTCCGCGCGCTCGAGTCCGTGCGCGTGACCGGCGACGAGGTCTCGGACGCAGCCCGCACCGGCGCCGGCCATGCCGAGGGCACGGTCCGCGCCGCCGCGCACGCCCGTGAGGTCGCGCAGGCGGGCACCGCGGCCGCGCGCTCTGCCACCGAGGCGATGGACGCCGTCCGCGCCTCCGCCCATGACGCCGCAGCCACGATCCGCGACCTGGGCGCGCGCTCGGAGCGGATCGGCGGCATCGTCGACACCATCACCGGCATCGCCGAGCAGACCAACCTGCTCGCGCTGAACGCCGCGATCGAAGCTGCGCGTGCGGGCGAGCAGGGCCGCGGCTTCGCGGTCGTGGCCGAGGAGGTCCGCAAGCTCGCCGAGGAGTCCCAGTCGGCGGCCGGCACGATCGCCGACCTGATCCGCGAGATCCAGGCCGAGACCGGCAGGGCCGTGGGCGCCGTCGAGGCGGGCGCCGCCCGGACCGACCAGGGCGTGGAGACCGTCGAGCAGGCGAGCCAGGCGTTCGCCGCCATCTCCGACGGCATCGGCGACGTCGATCGCCAGGTCGCCGAGATCGCCGCCGCGATCGGCCAGATCGAGGCCGCCGCGGACCGCATGCGCTCCGACCTCGGGGACGTCGCCGGCGTGGCGGAGTCCTCGTCGGCGGCGACCGAGCAGGTCTCGGCCTCCGCCCAGCAGACGAGCGCGTCGACGCAGGAGATCGCCGCGTCCGCTCAGCAGCTCGCCGACCAGGCCGCTCGGCTCGAGCGCCTCGTCGGCCAGTTCACCGTTTAACGACGTCGGGCCGCCCCGCGAGGGGCGGCCCGCCGCCGGTATCGGGCTACTGCTGCTTAGAGGCGGACGATGGTGCTGCGGTTCATCGACTCGCCGTCGCCACCGCGCGGGTTGCCGTAGAGCACGCGGTAGAAGTGCTTGTGCATGTACTTCTGGCCGTTCACGCGGGCGGTGACGCGGACCACGTAGATGCCGCGCTCGAGGCCGCGCAGGTTGACGCTGGCGCGCCAGTGGTTCGCGCCGACGCGGCGGACCTTCTGCCGCTTGCCCTCGAGGCGGACCTTCAGGCCGGTGACGACGTCGCCGGCGTCGGCCTTGATGCGGAGCTTGGCAATGCGGTTGGACGATTCGGCCTCGTCGCCGAGGACGCCACCGGCGTCGCCGCCCTCGTTGACGATGACCGTGCGGACGATCGTCTCGCCCGGATCGCCCTTGTCGCCCTTCTGGCCCTGCTGGCCCTGCTGGCCCTGCTCGCCCTGCTCGCCCTGCTCGCCCTGCGGACCGGCGGGACCCTGCGGACCGGCGGGACCCTGCGGGCCCTGCGGACCCATCGGGCCGGGCTGACCGATCGGACCCTGCGGGCCGGCCGGACCCTGCGGACCGGGAGTGCCGGCCTGGCAGGTCGTCGAGCTCGCGTTGGCGGTCGCCGAGGCGGAGCTGTTCATGTCGGCGGTCTTGACCGTCCACGTGGCCGACGAGCTCTTCTCGAAGTAGACCTGGAAGCCGTAGAGCTTGTCGCCGTTGTAGAAGGACTCGATCCACTCGCCGTCCTTGCTGGCGTCCATGGTCTTGCTGCCGATCTTCAGCACGTTCTTCGTGCTGTAGAACCAATTCGACTCCTCGCCGAACTCGACCTTGAGGCCGCTGCTCGGCAGATCCGCGCCCTTGTAGGTGAAGTGGGCGACATAGCCGTACTGCGTCGGCTGGACGCAATCGACCTTGGGGGTGATGACGGCGTCGTCATCGTGGTGATTGCCGGTAGCCATGGCGGGCGAGGCCGCCACCGCCAGTCCTGCAATCGCTAGCGCCGTCGCGGCGCTGGTGTTACGAGGGCGCATGACGTTCCTCCTTGCGTGGCCCTTGTGACCTGACCCGGGGTCCGCATCCTGCGGCCCCGTCCTGCTGAATTGGAAAGTAGAGATCGAACCCGGAGGCACACCTAGCCTTTCGGGTAGCGAGCCACGACGGGCCGCTCCGCGAAGGAACGGAGCGGCCCTGTCGTGTTCCGGCTGCCGCTAGGGCAGCAGGTCGAGCAGCGAGTCGTCGGTCTCGCCGAGATCGGTGCCGGGGACGTCCACCTGGTAGACGTCGAGGCCGCGCACGAGGTCGGTCGTGTAGACGATGTTGGTCTTGGTGCGCTGGGCCACGCCGCGGCGGTCGCGCTGCGGTACCCAGTAGGCGTCCCACACCTCGGTGGCGCCGCCGGTCACGTAGCCGAACTGCTTGAGGTCGCGCGCGTTGCGGGTGTCGATGAAGCGCAGGCCCTGCTGGTAGTAGCCCTGGGCCACGATCCCGCTCTGGTGGTAGTCGAACCAGTGCGCCGAGCAGAAGCCGCCGGCGGGCGTCGAGAGGCCGTCGCCGAACTTGACCGGGTTGATGATGTCCAGCGGCGCGATCGTGGCGTTTCCGTTCAGCGACGGCACGTGCCAGGTCTGGAACGTGCCCGCGCGATCGCACAGCACCTCGTCGCCGTCGTTGAAGTAGTCCTCCTCGGTGACGAGCAGGACGTTGCCGCGGCCGACGCTCGGCTTGGCGTTGGCACGGAAGCGCGTGGCGTTCGGCCGTTGCGAGTTGTGGTGGATGAAGTCGTTCCACGGCGTCTGCGTGCCGTGGGCGTCGGTCGAGTTGCGGGCGACCGGGTTGAGCGGGTTGGAGACGTCGAACGCCGCCGCCCCGCCCGACCCGGTGTGCCAGCCGACGCCCGCTGCGTCGAAGTCCCAGTAGTGGCCGGCGCCGGTGGTGAAGATGGTGTTCGCCGACGAGGCCTTCGACGGCGCCGTGCCCGCCTCGACCGGGTGGTCGAGGTCGCGCAGGTCCATGATCGAGAACGTGCCGGTGTCACCCGCGGTGTAGGCGTACTGGCACGACACGGTCACGCACTGGAGCGTGTGGGTGCTGGTGGTCGCCGGCGCCCGCGAGCGGATGTGCGGGTCGGCCGGGTCGGTGACGTCGACCACGATCATCTCGCCGCCGCCGATGCTGCCGCGCTGCACGCCGCTGGTGTCGTCCGCGGAGGCGTTGTAGAGGTCGTTGCCGACCAGGACGAACCGCTCGAGCGTGCCGTCCGGGCGCTTGCGCTCGCCGTAGCTCATCGCCTCGTTCTCGAACACCAGGTTGGCGAGCGTGCCGGTCAGCCGCGGGTGCAGCGGATCGCTGGTGTCGAACACGCTGATGCTGTCCAGGCTCGACATGTAGAAGAAGTCGCCGGTGCGGGCGAACTCGCCCGAGATGCCCTGCGTGTCCGGGAACGTGTCGACCAGCCGCACGTTCGGGCTGGTCACCAGCGGCAGGTTCGCCGCGGTGCCGATCCAGCGCGACGGGCGATCGGAACGTGGGTCGTGGGCGAGCGCGACGGACGGCACGGCAAGCAGCAGCGCGCCCGCCACCAAGCAGCGACGGAGCAAGTGGTCCCCCTTGGACGGGTGCGTCGAGCCCTGCCTCGGCGCACCGGATTGCGGGGCTAGTACCCGGGACCGCGGCGGTCTACGCGCTCAGGTCGGCTCGGCGATCTGCGGCGGATCGGCCCCGAGGTCCGGCGAGCCCGCTCGCTGCGACGTCCCGGCCGACAGCGCCAGGGCCGGGTCGCGCTCCGGCAGGCCGCGCAGGTAGCGGTCGACCATGCGGGCGCACTGGCGGCCCTCGTTGATCGCCCACACGATCAGCGACTGGCCGCGGCGCGCGTCGCCGGCCGCGAACACGCCGTCCGCCGAGGTGGCGTAGGCGCCGGCCTTGGCGTTGCCGCGCGGGTCCTTCTCCACGCCGAGCGCGTCGAGCAGCTCGCCCTCGGGAGACAGGAAGCCCATCGCCAGCAGCACGAGCCCGGCCGGGTGCGACTCCTCGGTGCCGGGGATCGGGTCGAACGGCGGCTTGCCGGAGTTGTGCACCCAGTGGATCTCCTCCACCCGGCCGTTGCCGGTGAGCTGGGTGGTGGAGATCGAGAAGTCCTGCTCGCCGCCCTCCTTGATGGCGTAGCTGCGGCGGTACTTCATCGGCCAGAGCGGCCACGGCGTCAGGTCGTCGGGGCGGGATTGCGGCGGCTCGCCGAGCAGCTCGATCTGCGTCACCGACGCGGCGCCTTCGCGGTGCGAGTTGCCGACGCAGTCGGCGCCGGTGTCGCCGCCGCCGATCACGATCACGTGCTTCCCGGCGGCGCTGATGGCGCCGGGCGCGCCGCCGTCGGCGGCGACCGAGCGGTTGCGCACGTAGAGGTACTCCATCGCGTAGTGCACGCCCTCGAGCTCGCGGCCGGGGACCGGCAGGTCGCGCGGCACGCGCGAGCCGGTGGCGATGACGACCGCGTCGTGCCGCGCCCGCAGCTCCGCCGCGTCGACGTCGGCCCCGACGTCGACGCCGTACTCGAAGCGCACGCCCTCGGCGACCAGCTGCTCGAGCCGGCGCTCGATCACCCACTTCTCGATCTTGAAGTCGGGCACGCCGAAGCGGACCAGGCCGCCGCCGGCCTCGTCGCGCTCGTAGACGGTCACCGCGTGGCCCGCGCGCCGGAGCTGCTGCGCGGCCGCCAGGCCCGCCGGGCCGGCGCCGATGACCGCGACCGTCTGGCCGGTCTCGACCGCCGGCGGCTTGGGGACGACCCACCCCTCGTCCCAGGCGCGGTTGATGATCGAGACCTCGATCTGCTTGATCGAGACCGCGTCGCCCTCGCGGATCTCCAGCACGCAGGCCGCCTCGCACGGGGCCGGGCACAGCTTGCCGGTGAACTCCGGGAAGTTGTTGGTGGCGTGCAGCTGGTCGATCGCCTCGCGCCAGCGGTCGCGGTAGACGAGGTCGTTCCAGTCCGGGATCAGGTTGCCGAGCGGGCAGCCGTTGTGGCAGAACGGCACGCCGCACTCCATGCAGCGCCCGCCCTGGTCGCGCAGGCCCTGCAGCGGCAGCGACTCCACGAACTCCCTGTAGTCGCCGACCCGCTGCGCCGGGTCGCGCTCGGGCGCGAGGACGCGCTCGACCTCGAGGAAGCCGCCGAGCTTGCCCACTACGCAGCTCTGCTCGGTGGTCACGAAACCCTCGCCGCCCGTGGACTCCGCGGGCTCGATCTCGTGCCGCTCGGCCTCGGCCAGCTCGGCCAGCGCGCGCTTGTAGTCGTGCGGCATGACCTTCACGAAGCGCGGCAGGTACTCGTCCCAGGCGCGCAGGATGCGGGCCGCCACCGGCGACTGCGTGCGCAGGTGGTGCTCCTCGATCAGCTCGTGGAGCTCGATCGCGTCGGCCTCCTCGATCGCGTCGAAGCCGACGAGGCCCATGTTGCAGCGCGACTCGAACGTGCCGTCCTCGTCGAGCACGTAGGCGACGCCGCCGCTCATGCCGGCCGCGAAGTTGCGGCCGGTGCGGCCGAGGATCACGGTGCGGCCGCCGGTCATGTACTCGCAGCCGTGGTCGCCGACGCCCTCCACCACCGCGGACGCGCCCGAGTTGCGGACCGCGAAGCGCTCGCCGGCCAGGCCGCGGTAGAACGCGCGGCCCGCCGTCGCCCCGTAGAGCACGGTGTTGCCGATGATCACGTTCTCCTCGGCGCGGAAGGTGACGCCGTCGGGCGGCCGCACGGCGAGCACGCCGCCGGACAGGCCCTTGCCGGTGTAGTCGTTGGCGTCGCCGATCAGGGTGAGCTCGACGCCCGGCGCCAGCCAGGCGCCGAACGACTGGCCGGCCGAGCCGCGCAGCGTGAAGCGGATCGTCTCCGGCGGCAGGCCCTCGAAGCCGTGCACCTTGGTCACCGCGCTCGAGAGCAGGCCGCCGACCGTGCGGTTGACGTTGCGGATCGCGAACTCGCCGGTCACCGGCTTGCGGTGGTCGATCGCGTCGCGCGCCGCCTCGATCAGCTTCCAGTCGAGCGCGCCGGGCAGCGGCGAGTCCTGCGACCGCACGCGGCGCAGCGTGGCGCCGCCGGGCACCTCGGGCATGGTGAGGACGTGCGTGAGGTCGATCCCGCGCGCCTTCCAGTGGTCGATCGCCTCGTCGGCCTTCAGCAGGTCGACGCGGCCGGTCAGCTGGTCGAACCGGCGGACGCCGATCCGGCGCATGATCTCGCGCGCCTCCTCGGCGACGAAGAAGAAGAAGTTGACGACGTGCTCCGGCGTGCCGGCGAAGCGCTTGCGGAGCTCGGGATCCTGCGTGGCCACGCCGACCGGGCACGTGTTCAGGTGGCAGGCGCGCATCATCACGCAGCCCGCGGCGATCAGCGGGGCGGTCGAGAAGCCCATCTCGTCGGCGCCCAGCAGCGCGGCGACCACGACGTCGCGGCCGGTCTTGATCTGGCCGTCGGTCTGCACCCAGATGCGCGAGCGCAGATCGTTGAGCACCAGCGTCTGCTGCGTCTCGGCGAGGCCGATCTCCCACGGCACGCCGGCCGACTGGATCGAGGAGAGCGGCGACGCGCCGGTGCCGCCGTCGAAGCCGGAGATCAGCACGTGGTCGGCGTTCGCCTTCGCGACGCCCGCGGCCACCGTGCCCACGCCCACCTCGGAGACCAGCTTCACGCTCACGCGCGCGGCGGGATTCGAGCAGCGCAGGTCGTAGATCAGCTGCTTGAGGTCCTCGATCGAGTAGATGTCGTGGTGCGGCGGCGGGGAGATCAGCCCGACGCCCGGAGTCGTGAAGCGGATCGAGCCGATGTAGCGGTCGACCTTGTGGCCGGGCAGCTGGCCGCCCTCGCCGGGCTTGGCGCCCTGGGCCATCTTGATCTGCAGCTCGTCGGCGTTCACGAGGTAGTTGATGTTCACGCCGAAGCGGCCGGACGCGACCTGCTTGATCGCCGAGCGCCGCGAGTCGCCGTTCTTGTCTGGCGAGTAGCGGACCGGGTCCTCGCCGCCCTCGCCCGTGTTCGAGCGCCCGCCGAGGCGGTTCATGGCGATCGCCAGCGTCTCGTGCGCCTCGCGCGACAGCGAGCCGAGCGACATCGCGCCGGTGCTGAAGCGCCGGACGATCTCCCTGGCCGGCTCGATCTCCTCGAGCGGCAGCCACTCCTCCTCGGGCAGCTGCTTGAACTGGAGCAGGCCGCGCAGCGTGGCGCGGCGGGCGGCGTCGTCGTTGACGAGCCTGGAGTACTCCTCGTAGGTCTGGTGGCCGCCGTGGCGGACCGCGTGCTGGAGCAGCGCGATCGTCTCCGGGTTCCACATGTGGTGCTCGCCGTCGCGCCGCCACGCGTAGATCCCGCCCACGGGCAGGATGTCCTCGTGCGCGCGCGGGTATGCGCGCGCGTGCTTGTCGAGCGTCTCGCGGGCCAGCACGTCGAGCCCGACGCCCTCGATCCGCGACGCGGTGCCGGCAAAGCAGCGGTCGATGAGGTCGCTCGCCAGGCCGACGGCCTCGAAGATCTGCGCCCCGTTGTAGGACTGGATCGTCGAGATCCCCATCTTGGAGATCGTCTTGAGCAGGCCCTTGCCGATGCCCTTGACGACGTTCGTCTCGGCGACCTCGACGTCTTCGACGCCTCCGACCTTGCCGTCGCGGACGAGCTCGCCGAGCGAGTCGAACATCACGTACGGGTTGATGGCGCTGGCGCCGTAGCCGATCAGCGTGGCGAAGTGGTGCACCTCGCGCGGCTCGCCGGACTCGAGCACGAGGCCGGCCTGCAGGCGCGTGCCCTCGCGCACGAGGTGGTGGTGGACGCCGCCGACGGCGAGCAGCGCGGGCATGCCGGCGCGCTCGGGGCCGACCGCGCGGTCGGACAGGATCAGCACGTTGGCGCCCTCGGCCAGCGCCTCGTCGGCCTCCGCGCAGAGGCGGTCGAGCGCCTTCGCCAGGCCCTCGGCGCCTTCGGCGATCGGCCACGTGATGTCGAGCGTGCGGGCGAAGAAGATCGCGGAGTCGACCTGGCGCAGCTTCTCGAGCTCGTGGTTGCGCAGGATCGGCGTGTCCATCCCGAGCTGGCGCGCGTGCTCGGGCGTCTCGTCGAGCAGGTTGCGCTCGGATCCGACGCCGGTCGTGACGCTCATCACGATCGCCTCGCGGATCGGGTCGATCGGCGGGTTCGTGACCTGCGCGAAGAGCTGCTTGAAGTAGGAGTAGAGCGGCGGGTGGCTGTCGCTCAGCACGGCCAGCGAGAGGTCGTTGCCCATCGAGCCGATCGGCTCCTCGCCCTTCGCCGCGGTCGGCGCCAGCAGGACCTTGAGGTCCTCCTGCGTGTAGCCGAAGGCGAGCTGGAGCTGGCGCAGCGGCTGGTCCTGCCCGTGGGCGGGATCGCGGTCGGGCAGGTCGGAGAGGTTCACGATGCCCTGCTCGAACCATTCGCCGTACCGCTGCTGGCCGGCGATCTCGCGCTTGACCTCGCCGTCCTCGACGATGCGCCCGCGCGCGAGGTCGACGAGGAAGATGTTGCCCGGCTGGAGGCGGCCCTTGCGGAGCACGTTCTCGGGCGGCTCGTCGATCACGCCGGTCTCGGAGCCCAGCACCACCCAGCCGTCCTTGGTCTCCAGCCAGCGGCCGGGGCGCAGCCCGTTGCGGTCGAGCGTGGCGCCGATCACGCGGCCGTCGGTGAAGGCGACCGCCGCCGGGCCGTCCCACGGCTCCATGAGACACGAATGGAAGGCGTAGAAGCCCTTGAGGTCCTCGGGCATGTCGTCCCGGCCCTCGTGGGCCTCCGGGATCATCATCATCACCGCGTGCGGGACGCTGCGGCCGCCGAGCGTGAGCAGCTCGAGCACGTTGTCGAACGTCGCCGAGTCCGACCCGCCGGGACGCACGATCGGGAGGATCTTCGGCAGGTCGTCGCCGAACAGCTCGGAGGCGAGCTGGGACTCGCGCGCGCGCATCCAGTTGACGTTGCCGCGCAGCGTGTTGATCTCGCCGTTGTGGGCGATCATCCGGTACGGATGGGCCAGCTCCCAGCTCGGGAAGGTGTTGGTGGAGAAGCGGGAGTGGACGAGCGCGAGCGCCGACTTCGTCCGCGTGTCCTGCAGGTCGGGGTAGTAGCCGAGCAGCTGGGGCGCGGTGAGCATGCCCTTGTAGACGACGGTCCGGCTGGAGAAGCTCGGGATGACGAGCTCCGGCCCGGCGGCGAGCTCGGCCAGACGCCGGATCACGTAGAGCTTGCGCTCGAAGGCGTCCTGGTCCTGCCGGAGGTCGCCCTCGGCCGCCACGACGAGCTGCTTGATGTAGGGCGCGTAGAAGTTGGCGGTGATGCCGACGTAGTCCTTGTCGACCGGGATGTCGCGCCAGCCGACGACGCGCTGCCCCTCGTCGCGGACCTTCTCCTCGAGCAGCTGCTCGAACTCGGCGCGGCGATCCGCGTCCTTCGGCAGGAAGCAGACGCAGACGCCGTAGGCGCCCGGGGGCGGCAGGTCCTGCCCGATCAGGCCCCGCATCAGCTCGTCGGGCATCTGGAGCAGGATCCCGGCGCCGTCGCCCGTGTTCGGGTCCGCTCCCGCCGCCCCGCGGTGCTCCAGGTTCTCCAGCGCCATGATCGCCCGCTGGACGGTCTCGTGCGTGGGCTCGCCGCTCAGGCGCGCCACGAAGGCGACGCCGCAGGCGTCGTGCTCGTATGTCGGGTCGTAGAGGCCGACCGGACCGGTCGGCCGTGGCATGCGAGACATTTGCGTTGCTCCCGAGGGGCGGCTTGGGACTCCGCGGAGGTCGCGGAAAGGTAGCAGTGGCCCAGGCGACTGTCCCGGGGGACGCGCCAAATTTATGCGCCGCTTGCATCGATCACCCGCTTGACACGGCTCGCGTACGCAACGTTGTTGCGTTTTGGCGGGGGATCGTTGCGCTGATCGGACTCGAACTCCTGTACCTCTGGACTTCAGTCCAGGCCGCCGAACGCCGATGATGTGCGCATGCAGCGCCGGTTCACGCTTCCCCTGCTCAGCGCCCTGATTCTCGCCTTTCCGGCCACCGCCGTGGCCCAGGCCCCGATCGACGACGCGACGGCCGCCCGGCTGTTCACCGACGCCGCGCTGCGCGCGCAGCCGGAGATCGCGGCCGCCTCGCAGCGGCTCGAGGCGCTCGGCGAGCCGGTCGAGTGCCAGGTCAGCGTGCCGCGCAAGCGCCGCGCGCGCGTGACCGAGCTGCGCAACAGCCTCCACATCGCGCACACGATCGCCGGCTTCACCCGCACGGCCGGGCCGATCCTCACGCGCGCGTCGAACGAGATCCACGGGGTCAACACGACCGACGCGGCGCTGAAGAGCGGCCGCACCGGCTGGCGCCGCCTGCGCCGCACCTACGCGGAGTTCGCCGCGCTGCCCGCCGCCGACGTGTGCGCGCAGGTGCGCGGCTACGTGCGCAACGGGTTCCGCCACACGAGCAGCACGCGCCGGACGATGCGCGCCTTCCACGCGATGATGGCCTGGGACACACGAGACGTCGACCGCCGGATGGCCGGCGCCGTCTCGCGCCTGGTCGAGCTGGGCATCCCCGCCGCGGAGGCCGACGCCTTCGACGGCGAGCTCGGCGAGTAAGCGCAGCCGCCGCCGAACGTCAACCCCGGCTGGGTAGGGCGGCGAGGGTTTCGGCCGCGCCGGTCGTCCGTGTCGAGTTGACGTCGAATAGCGACGTCAAGTCGACACGTGTCGACTTTCCATCGCTATTCGAGGGAAAGTCGACACGGACGACCGGCCACGCCTAACTCGCCGCTTCCCTACCCAGCCGCAGTTGACGTTCGCCGGCGCTACGACAACTCGAGCGCCGCACACGCGGCGCCATACACGTCCGCGACCTCCAGCGCCAGCGCCGGCCACGAGTACCGCTCGCGCGCCACCTCCGCACCCCGCTCCCCACGGCGCCGCCGCTCGGCCGGGCAGTTGACGGCGTGCACCAGCGCGTTGGCCAGCGAGACCTCGTCGTCCGGCTCGACCAGCCAGCCCGTCTCGCCGTGGCTGACGATGTCTGCCGGGCCCCAGGCGTCGACGGCGATCGCCGGCAGGGCGCACGCCATGCCCTCGACGAGCACCTGCCCGAACTGCTCGCGCACCGACGGCAGCACGACCACGTCGGAGGCGGCGAGGAAGGCGGGCAGCTCGTCGTGGCCGTGCCAGCCCGCGAGGAACACGTCGGAAGCGCCGACGCGCTCGATCGCGTCCACGCGGGTGCTCGCCCTCCCACTCGCCCGGGAAGCCGCCCACGATGACCAGCGGGGCGCGGCGGCCGAACCCCGGCCGGGCGCGCTCGTAGGCCTCGATCAGGAGCGGCAGCCGCTTGACCTCGGTGAAGCGGCCGACGTACAGCAGCACCGGCGTCTCGCCCTCTGAATCGCTGAACGCCGCGAGGTCGTCCTCCGAGTACCCGACACGCGAGCCGTCCGGCGCCCAGCCGCGCGGCTCGTCGACGAGGTGGCGGCGCCAGTGCGCGGCGTGGTCGAGGTGGCGCGGGGCGAAGGCCGCGGGGTCGTAGCCGTTGGGCACGAGCACGCAGCGGTCGGGATCGAGCCCCAGGAGCTGCTCCGCTCGGGCGACCTGCGTCTCGGAGAGCACGATCACGCGCTCGCAGCCGGCCGCCCAGCCGCGCATCCGGTCGGCCCACGCCGTCGCGTGCGCCCAGCGGCCCGGATCGGCGGCGATCGCCTCGAGCATCAGCAGCTCGGTCCCGTGCAGGTGACCGACCACCGGCACGCCCGGCGCCACTCGATGAGCCGCCTCGTGGATCGGCGTCAGGTGGTGCAGGTGCAGCACGTCCGCGCTCGCCGCGCCGACCGATTGCAGCGCGCGGCACCAGGCGACGACCTGGCGCTCGTACTCGGCGTCATCCAGAGAGGCGAAGACGCGGTCCTGCGCGCCCGGCCGGTCCTCGTAGGACGGGTGCATCGGGGGATCGGCGGCCATCGGGTCGGCGGCGCCGAAAGCGGCCGTCATGTCCAACGGGCGCACGTCGAGCCCGGCGTAGAACTCGCTCGCGTCGCCCGGCTCCCCTGCACGCGTCAAAGATCCCGACAGCACGGTCACGTCCCACCCGGCGCCGCCGAGCGCCGCGGCGAGGTTGCGCGCGACGTGCGCGGAGCCTCCACGCGGGAAGAAGGCGAGCCCCATCACCGCTCGCCGCTGCTGTGAACGCGATGTGACCAGGCCGTGACCATACCCGGCCGCGGCCCGGGTGAGTCAGGTGCCCAGCACCAGTGCGGTCGAGATCGGCCGGCCGCCCGGCTCGGGGGTCTCGTAGTCGCCGCGCGGGAGGTTCTGGAGCCGCCCGCCGGAGATCAGCGACGTCGAGCCGCCGCCGTCGAGATTGAGCGCGTCGTGGCAGCCGAGGCCCACCATCAGGCGGGCGAGCTCGACGAGCGTGAGGCCCGCGTCGCGGCGGGCGCGGCCGTCGCACACGACGGCGAAGATCCGGTCGCCGGCGATGCCGAGCGCGGCGCGCGGGTGGCGGCCCTCGGTCGGGTCCGGATCGAACTGGTGCGCGGCGGCCTTGAAGCCCTCCTCGTCGGCCTCCGGGTCGTAGGCCACCTCGCCGTCGGCCACGAGCAGCGGGCCGGCCTGGAGCAGGTCGCCGCGCGGCTCGGGCGCGAGCGCGTCGCGGCGCGCGATCCGCGCCCGGCCGCCCTCCACGTGGACGCACGCCCGCACCGCATGCCAGGGCGCGTCGAACGGGACGTGCGCGCGCTCGACGCCGTGGGTGCGGACCTCGCCCAGCGGCAGGCCGTCGGGCTTGTGGAAGAAGCCGCCGATCAGCGCCTCGCGCACGCCGTGGCGCCGGCACCACGGCTCGAGCCGCTCCTGGCCCGGCATGACCACGACGCGGATCTCGGTGACCTCGGCGTCGTAGCACGCCACGTACACGGTGGTCCTGGCGCCTCGGTTGAGCAGGAGGCGCCCGCGGCGGCTCTGTCCATCGGCCGGCGCGAGTTGCGGGACTGCCATGGGTCCAGCTTCGACGGCGCGCGCGCCAACGCCGTAAATGCTTTGTTACCAGGGGAAAAACGTTCTGTGAAAGGCTTCCGGGGTGCTCGAGGCGCCAATCCGCGAGGTCACGGTGCTCGCAGCCGGCGGGACGATCGCCATGTCGCCGAAGGGCGACGGCGGCGCCGTGCCGAGCCTCGACGCCGACGCGCTCGTCCAGGCGGTGCCCCCGCTGGCGGAGGTGGCCGGCCTGCGGGCGCGGACCGTCAACACGCGCCCCAGCGTCCAGCTCACCGCCGCCGAGGCGCTCGACATCGCCCGCGCCGCCGCCGGCGCGACCGAGTCCGGCCGGGGCGTGGTGGTCACGCACGGCACCGACACGCTCGAGGAGGTCGCGCTGCTGTGCGACCTGCTGTACGCCGGCGAGCCGCCGATCGTCTTCACCGGCGCCATGCGCCACGCCTCGGCGCTGGGAGCCGACGGCCCGGCGAACCTGTTCGACGCCGTCGTCGTCGCGGGCGCCGCGGGGTCCGAGGGCCTCGGCGTCCTGGTCTCGTTCGCCGGCGCCGTCCACGCCGCGCGCGCCGTCCGCAAGGCCGACTCGACCGCCCCGGACGCGTTCGACTCGCCGCGGCTGGGCCCGATCGGCCGCGTGCAGGAGGGCCGCGCCTGGATGGCCCGCCGCGTGGAGCGCTTCCCGCCCGTGCCCGTCGCCTCGCTCGACGCCACGGTCCACATCGTCCCGGCCGCGCTGGGCGCCGACGGGACGCTCGTCGACGCCGCGCTGGAGGCGGGCGCCGACGGCCTCGTCGGCGTCGTGCTGGGCGCAGGCCACACGCCGCCGCCGTTCCTGGCGGCGCTCCGGCGCGCCGCGGCCCGCGTGCCGGTCGTGGTGACCGTGCGGCCCGAGCGCGGCTCGATCCTGCGCGGCACCTACGCCTTCGAGGGCGCCGAGCGCGACCTGCGCTCCGGCCCGCTCATCTGCGCCGCCGCGCTGACCCCGGCCGCCGCCCGCATCAAGCTGATGGCCTGCCTGGGAGCCGGCTACACGCGCCGCGCGATCGCCGGGGCCTTCGTGCCGGACGACTTCTAGACTGGCCGCAACAACAGCGCCGGGCAGGGGTGCGCGGCGCTGCAGACATAGGGAGGTGCATGATGCGCAAGCCCATTGTGGCGGGCGTGATCGCCGCGGCCGCGTTCGGGATCGTCCAGAGCGCCGGGGCGGGGGACCAGGCACGCGACTACGTCGTGCTCTACGAGCAGGGCGCCAGCGCGGCGCAGGCCCGTGAGGCCATCGAGGACGCCGGCGGCCGGGTCGTCAGCGAGAACCGGGCCATCGGCCTGGCCACCGTGCGGTCGAGCGAGGCCGGCTTCGCGCGCGAGGCCGAGGCCGAGCAGGCGATCGTGGGCGCCGCGCCGAACCGGCCGATCGGGCAGGCGCCCGAGCAGGGCCGCAGCAAGGCGATCGACGTCGAGGATCCTGCGTACGAGGCGCGCGCCGAGGGCGCCAAGGTCCCGCAGACCGCTGCCACCGAGCCGTTCGCCGGCGCGCAGTGGGACATGCGGATGATCGGCGCCACGCCCGAGGGCGCGCACGCGCGCCAGCAGGGCGAGGGCGTCCAGGTCGGCATCATCGACACCGGCGTCGAGGCCTCGCACCCGGACATCGCGCCGAACTTCAACGCCGAGCTGTCGCGCAACTTCACGTTCGACATCCCGAAGGCGCCGAACGGCGAGACCGTCGACGGCCCGTGCGAGGAGGAGGCCGACAAGTCCTGCTCCGACGCGCCCGACGCCGACGACAACGGCCACGGCACGCACGTCGCCGGCACGATCGGCGCCGCCGTCAACCAATTCGGCATCGCCGGCGTCGCGCCGGAGGTCGAGCTCGTCAACCTGCGCGCCGGCCAGGACTTCGGCTACTTCTTCCTGCAGCCGACCGTCGACGCGCTCACCTACGCCGGTGACAACGGGATCGACGTGGTGAACATGTCGTTCTACATCGACCCGTGGCTGTACAACTGCCGCGCCAACCCGGCGGACTCGCCCGCCGAGCAGGCACAGCAGGAGGTGGTGATCGAGGCGACCCAGCGCGCGCTGCGGTACGCCCGCAACCACGGCGTCACGCTGGTCGCGGCCGAGGGCAACGGCCACACCGACCTCGGCAAGCCGGAGTCCGACGCCACGAGCCCGGACTACCCGCCGGAGGCCGGCCCGCGCGAGCGCACGGTCGACAACTCGTGCCTGACCATGCCGACCGAGGGCCGCGGGGTCATCGGCGTCACGTCGGTGGGGCCGAGCAAGCGCAAGGCCTACTACTCGGACTACGGCCTCGAGCAGGCCGACGTGTCCGCCCCGGGCGGCGACGCGCGCGACACCGCGCGGCCCGCTCCGCAGAACCGGATCCTCGCGCCGTATCCCGACGCGGTCGGCGCGGCGGCGGCCGCCAACCCGGCCTCGGCGCCCAACGTCGTCCAGGAGAACGGGAACTACTGGATCTGGCTGCAGGGCACCTCGATGGCCTCGCCCCACGTGGCCGGCGTCGTCGCGCTGATCGTCGGCGAGTACGGCAAGCGCGACCGCGAGCACGGCGGCCTGAAGATGGACCCGGCCAAGGCCGAGCGGATCCTGCTCGACACGGCCACCAACACGCCGTGCCCCGAGCCGCGCGAGTTCCACTACCCGGAGGACGCGGCCGGGACGTTCGACGCGACCTGCGAGGGCGGGCGCGATCGCAACGGGTTCTACGGCGACGGCATCGTCAACGCGAACAAGGCAGTTCGCTAGCCACCTCTGTGGACGCCGGCGCGCGATTCGCGCGCCGGCGTTCACATGACGGTCACCCCTCGATAGCGGGGCCTTCACGAAACCCGCCGCTTTGCAGGCCATTCTCGGCCCCATGAGCCGAGCGGATCTGCACTGCCACTCATCGGCCTCCCAGGTGTCGAAGCTGGGGGTCCAGCGCGAGCTGGGGCTGCCCGAGTGCGCCACACCGCCCGAGGAGGTCCATTCCCTGGCCAAGCGCCGCGGCATGGACTTCGTGACGATCACCGACCACGACACGATCGCCGGCGTCCTCGAGATCGCCGACCGGCCCGACGTGTTCGTCTCCGAGGAGCTGACCGCGCGCTTCCGCGGCGAGCCGCAGGCCGTGCACGTGCTCTGCCTCGGGATCACGCCCGGCGACCACGAGTGGCTGCAGGCCCACGCCGGCGACGTCGAGGCAGTGGCCGCCTACCTGCACGAGCACGAGATCGCGTGCGCGCTCGCTCACCCGTTCTACGCCGTCGAGGCGCCGCTGACCGCGCGCCACCGGCGCCGGCTCGCCGAGCTGTTCCCGATCTGGGAGGTCCGCAACGGCTCCCGTGCCCGCGAGCTCAACCTGCCGGCCGCCATCTACATCGACACCCATGGCGGGATCGGGATCGGCGGCTCGGACGACCACGCGGGGGTGGACATCGGGCGCACCTGGTCCGAGACGCCGAAGGCGGCGACGCCGGAGCAGTTCCTCGCGCACGTCCGCGCGGGCCGCGTCGGCGCCTTCGGCGACCAGGGCTCGGCGGCCAAGTGGGCGCACGCGGCGATGGCCCTCGCCGTGCGGTCGCTCGGCCGCGACGACGACGACGCGCCACCCGACCCCACCGCGGTGATGCGGATGATCGAGCGGATCGTGACCAAGGACGAGGCGGAGGGCGGCGACCTCGGGCCGCGCGACGCACGGGCGGTGCTGCGCGCGTGGCTCGAGGCCGTCGAGCTCGACACCGACGAGCGCGTGCTGCTCGGCCACCTCCAGGCCGACGGCTTCTCGCACGCCGCGCTCGAGCGCCGCGCCCGCCGCTGCCACGAGCGCAAGCTGGCCGACGCCGTGTCGCAGGTGAGCGAGACGGCCGACTGGAACGCGATCGCCGCGGGCGTCTTCGAGGCGTGCGTGGCGGCGGTGCCGTACGCGCCCGCCACCGCCTTCCTGGCGCGCGAGCAGCGCCGCGTGAACGGCGCGGGTGACACCGCCCGCGTCGCGCTGGTCGCCGACGGGCTCGGCTCCGTCCACGGCGTCACCAGCACGCTCCAGCAGATCCGCGAGCGCGGCGTCCCCGGGTTCGAGGTCGAGGTGATCGGCACCGACGCGAACGTGGACCGCCGCCTGAGCGCCGTGGCCGAGGCGCCGATCCCGTACTACCCCGGGCTGACCGTCGGCGTCCCGAGCCTGCTCGCGGTCGTCGACGCGCTCGCCGGCGGGGCCTACGACCTCCTGCACGTCTGCTCGCCCGGGCCGGCCGGCGTGGCCGCCCTGCTCACCGCCCGCGCCCTCGGCCTCCCCGTCGCCGGCTCGTACCACACGGAGCTGGCCGCCTACACGGCCCTGCGCAGCGGCGACGCGCTGCTCGAGGCCGGCATGCGGACGGCGCTGGCCACCTTCTACGGCCAGTGCGACGTCGTCCTCTCCCCGTCCGGCGCCGCCGACACGCGGCTGCACGAGCTCGGCATCGACAGCGCGCGCGTCGGCCGCTGGGACCGCGGCGTCGATGGGAAATTCGCCCAGGGGGCGAATTCCGCCGGGGCAATCGCCCGGGGGGCGATTGCCCCAGGCGAAGTGGTCGTCATGTATGCCGGGCGACTGAGCCGCGAGAAGGGCGTCGACCTGCTGGCCGACAGCTTCCTCACCGCCCGCGCGCGCGACCCGCGCCTGCGCCTCCTGCTCGCCGGCGGCGGGCCGGAGGAGGACGCGCTGCGCGCCCGCCTCGGCCGCTCCGCGAGCTTCCTCGGCTGGCTGTCGGGCGACGACCTGGCCGCCGCCTACGCGTCCGCGGACATCTTCCTGTTCTGCTCCCAGACGGACACCTTCGGCCAGGTGATCCTCGAGGCGCAGGCGTCGGGGCTTCCCGTCGTCGCCGTGGCGGCCGGCGGGCCGGCCGAGCTGGTGGCCCACGGACGCAGCGGCGTGCTCTGCCCGGCGGACGCCGACGCCCTCGCCGGCGCCGTCGTGTCGCTCGCCGGATCGCGCGCCGCCCGCGAGCGGCTCGCGCGCGGCGGGTTCGCTGCGGTCGCCGGGCGGTCGTGGGAGGCCAGCCTCACCCGCCTCGCCGCCGGCTGGCACCGCGCGCTTACGGTCAGCGCGGAGCACGCCCCCGTGGTCGCCGCACCCTCGGCGTGATAGAAGCGGGCCTTGCGCCCGCAAGTCCTCGCCATCGCCGCCGCGGCCGTCATGGCGGCGCTCTTCGTGCTCGACACGGTCACCGGGGACGACACCGTCTTCGTCCCGGGCTACGTGCTCGGGCCGCTGATCGTCGCGCTCGCCGCCGGTCCGCGTCCGACCGCCGCGGTGGGCATCGTGGCGACGGCGCTCGGGTTCGTCGGGCTGCTCCAGGACGGTGACTTCGAGGGGCAGGACGTCATCCGCATCGTCACCGTGGCGGCGGGCTCGGCGCTGGCCGTCTGGATCGCCGTCCTGCGCACCCGGCTGCAGCGCGCCAACACGGAGCTCGGCGAGGCGGTCGGCCTGCTCGACATCGTGTTCGCGCACGCTCCCGTCGGCATCGCGCTGCTCGACCGCGATCTACGGCTACTGCGCGTCAACGACCGGCTCGCCGAGATCGCCGGCGCGCGCGGCGACACGCTCGAGGAGCTTCTGCCCGACCTGCCGGCGACGGTGCGGCAGGACGCGGCGCGGGTCGTGCGCACGGGGACGTCGCTCAGCGAGGTCGAGATCAGCGGGGCCGAGCGCGACTGGATCGCCTCGTACTGGCCGGTGCGCCGCGACGGCGAGACGATCGGCGTCGGCCTCGTCCTGGCCGACGTGACCGAGCGACGCGCGGCCCGCGTCGCCCTGCGTGAGCAGACCGACCGCTACGAGGCGCTGCTGCACGCGCTCTCCGACGCCGGCGAGGGCCTCGTCGTGCTCGAGCTGGACGGCCGGTGCGTGTTCGCCAATGCGGCGTTCGAGCAGCTCAGCGGCTACACGTTCCCCGAGCTCGCAGCGATGGACTCGATGCTCGATCTCGTGGGCGAGTACGAGCAGGACGAGGTTCGCACGCGCGTGCTGGCCCGCATCGAGGAGGGCGTCGTCCAGCCGGGGCAGCCGCTCACGCTGCGGCGCCGCGACGGCGAGTGGGTCGACCTCGAGATCGGCGGCACCTCGCTGGACGTCGAGGGCCGGCGCCAGCTCGTCGTGGTCGTGCGCGACATGACGGCCCGCCGGCGGGCCGAGGCGGAGCGCGAGCGGCTGCTGGCCCGGGCCGCGCTGCTGGCCGAGGCGAGCGAGCTGTTCGACCGCTCGCTCGACGAGGAGCTCACGCTCCGGCGCGTCGCGCAGCTGTGCGTGCGCGACATGGCCGCGACCTGCGTGATCGTGCTCGGCGACGCACCCGATCGGCTGCGCGGCGTCGTCGCCGCAGCCCACGAGGACGAGCGCGAGGACGCGCTGATGGCCGCGCTGCTGCGCGACCCGCTCGGCGAGCCGATCGGGGAGGTCATGCGCGGAGCGCCCGGGCTCGTGGCGGCGACGCCGGCCGGGCTGGGCACGGCACGCTCGGTGATCGTGCCCCTGCGCGCGCGAGGGCGTGCCCTCGGCGTGCTCGCCGCCGGCTTCGACGACCTCAGCGGCAGCAGCGACGAGGAGGCGCTCGCCCTGTTCGAGGACCTGGCGCGCCGCGCGGCGCTCGCGATCGACAACGCGCGGCTCTATGCCGAGCGCGACCAGGTGGCGCGCACGCTCCAGCGCTCGCTGCTGCCGGGCGCCCTGCCCGAGATCCCCGGGGTCGAGCTGGCCGGCCGCTACGCGGCCGCGGGCGAGGGCAACGAGGTCGGCGGCGACTTCTACGACTGCTTCGCCACCGGCAGCGGCGACTGGGCGCTGGTCATCGGCGACGTGTGTGGCAAGGGCGCAGAGGCGGCGAGCCTGACCGCGCTCGCCCGCTACACGCTGCGCGCCGCCGCCCAGCACACGCGCCGCCCGCAGGCCGTCCTGCTCGAGCTCAACGAGGCGCTGCTGCGGGCGCAGCTCGGCTACCGGTTCTGCACCGTGCTCTACGCGTCGCTCACGCCGCGCGACGGCCGCATCTCCGTCTGCCTGGCCACGGGCGGCCACCCGCTGCCGATGGTGCTGCGCGCCGGCGGCACGGTCGAGACGGTTGGCGCGCCGGGCTCGCTGGTGGGCATTCTCGAGGAGCCGGACATCACCGAGCAGTCGGTCGAGCTCGAACCTGGCGACACGCTGGTGCTGGTCACGGACGGGGTGACCGAGGCGACCGCCGCCGACCGCGCCACCGGTCCCGGCCGGCTGGCCGCCCTGCTCGCCGGCTGCGCGGGCGCGGGCGCCGGCGCGATCGCCGACGCCGTAGAGCGTGACGCGATCGAGTCGCAGGGCGGCTCGGCGCGGGACGACGTCGCCGTGCTCGTCGCTCGCGCCGTCGACGGGGGCTCGTTTGCCGGCCAGACGGCGGGGGTAGCGGCAGCGACGTGAAGCTGCTCGTCGTCACCCCCGAGCCCGTCGACGCCAACCTCCTGCGCTCCACCCTCGGCGACGAGGTCGAGGGCGCCGAGGTGCTGGTCATCTCGCCCGCCACCAACGAGTCGCCGCTGGCCTTCTGGGTCTCGGACTCCGACGAGGCGATCCACGAGGCCGAGGTCGCCCAGGAGGAGACGGTGGAGCGCCTCGAGGAGGAGGGCATCGACGCCGCCGGCGACACCGGCGAGAGCGAGCCCGCCGTCGCCATCCAGGACGCGCTGGCCACCTTCAAGGCCGACCGGATCGTGGTCTTCAGCCACTCGGGTGAGAAGGACTACCGCGAGGAGTCTGGGCTCGAGGACGCCGAGGAGCGCTTCGGCATCCCCGTCAGCTTCGCGGAGATCTCTCGGTAGCGGCGGCAACAGCCTCCGCCCCGACCAGCTTCTCGAACGGGCCGATCACCTTCCACAGCGTGCGCAGGCGCAGGGACGCCGTGCGGTCGACCGGCTGCACTCGCGCCTCGCTGACCAGCGCGCTGCCGCCGTCGGCGGGCTCGACCCAGTGGCCGAAGAGCACGCGCACGGTGCCCGGCTCGTCCCAGCTCGCGAACGCCTCGGGGCCGTCGAGCCGCGGGTAGTCGCGGGCCAGCGTCCAGATGCGGCCGCACAGCCCGGCCAGCAGGTGGGTCTCGCCCTCGTCGAGCACGGTGAACGGGTAGTCGCGGAACAGCTCGCCGTAGGTGAGCCCGGCCTGCAGGTCCGGGATCCGCCAGCGCACGAGCCGCCCGAGCGTGCGGGTGTCGGACAGCCGCACGCCGTTGGCCGCCCGCCACAGGTCGTCCGGCGCCGCGGCGGCGGTGCGCCGGTGGTGCGTGCGAACGACCGGCTCGGGGAGCCAGGCGTCGAGGCGGCGGGTATCGTCGGCGGCCTGCATGAGGTTGATCCAGCACAAGCGGGAGGCGTACTGGTTCTACCGATTCCTCTCGCTCGGCTACGACAAGTGGGTCAATCCGCTGTTCTGGACGCCGCCCATGCGCGAGCAGGCGCTGGCCGCCGCGCGGCTCGACCGGCGCGACCTCGAGACGCTCGACGCGGGCGCCGGGACGGGCTTCACGACCGAGGGGATCGTGGAGCGGATCGACCCGCAGCGGGTGACGATGCTCGACCAGAGCCCGCACCAGCTCGCGCGCGCCGCACGCCGCTCGGCGCTGGCGGGCGTGCGGCGGCTGCTCGGCGACGCGGAGGCACTGCCGTTCCCGGATGACAGCTTCGACCGCTACGTGTCGGCGGGCAGCATCGAGTACTGGCCCGACCCGCAGCGCGGCATCGCCGAGGCCTACCGCGTGCTGCGCGAGGGCGGCGTCGGCGTGGTCATGGGGCCGGTGCGGCCGGCCGGCCGGATCGTGCGCGCGCTGGCCGACGTGTGGATGCTGTTCCCGTCCGTCTCCGAGTACCGGGAGTGGTTCGAGCGCGCGGGCTTCTCGGACGTGCAGGTGGTCCCGGTGGCGCCCGACTGGTACCGCGACACGCGGGTGCCCTACGCCGTCGCCGTCAGCGGCGTCGCGCGAGCCGGCGCTTCGTCGCTGGCGCTGCCGCCGCCGTCGGAGCGGCTGGACGCGAAGGGCGGACGGCTGCGCTCGGCGCTGCGGTTCGCCGTCGGCTCGCTGGCCGGGCTGGCGTTCGTGCCGATCGCGCTCGTGATGAAGGTGCGGGAGCGCCGGTGACCAGCCATGCCGCGGCCGTCGGCCGCACCGGCGCGCTCGCTGTGCTGTGGCGCTTCTCGCGCCCGCACACGCTGCTCGGCACCTTCATCAGCGCGACCGGGCTCTACCTGATCGCGGTCCACGAGCTGCCGGGCTCGGGCCTCGACCAGCTCTTCTGGGTCATGCTCGCGGGCGCCGCCGTCAACGTCGCGATCGTCGGCGTCAACCAGATCACCGACGTCGAGATCGACCGGATCAACAAGCCGCACCTGCCGATCGCGGCCGGCGACCTGTCGCGCGACGCCGCGTGGCGGATCGTGGCCGTCGCGGTCGTGGTGCCGCTGGTGCTCGCGCTCACCCAGGGGGTTTTGGAGACGGCCGCGGTGGTGAGCGCGCTGGCCGTCGGCGCCGCCTACTCGCTGCCGCCCGTGCGGCTCAAGCGCTTCCCGGCGGTCGCGGCGCTGTGCATCTCGGTCGTACGGGCGGTGGCCGTCAACATCGGCATGTACGGGCACTTCAGCCTCGCCTTCGGCGGCTCGCTCGCCATCCCGGACTCGGTGTGGGCGCTGACGCTGTTCGTGCTGCCGTTCTCGTTCGCGATCGCCGTGCTCAAGGACGTCCCCGACCGCGAGGGCGACCGGCAGTTCCGGATCGCCACGTTCACCGTGCGGCTGGGGCCGCGGCGCGCGTTCCGGCTCGGTCTCGCCGCGCTCGTCGTGGCGTACGCCGGGATGGCCGTGCTGGGGCCGCTGCTGGTCGACGACGCCGATGGCTTGGTGCTGGCCTTCGGCCATCTGCTGGCGCTCGCGCTGCTGCTCGTGTGGGCGCGGCGGGCCGATCCGTCGGACCCGGCGGCCTTCACCCGCTTCTACATGCGCGTCTGGGCGCTGTTCTTCCTCGAGTACGCGCTCGTCCCCGCCGCCGTGCTGGCCTCCTGAGCGACCCGGCGACCGTCCGTCCCCGGACAATCTGCAACAAAGCTGTTCCTCACCGGTGAACACAAACACCGCGAAGGAGAACGCTTTCCACGCGGAAATGTGGACCACGAGTCGAACACCGGGTTTGTTCGGTGGACACTTTGGAGTAGACGACTAGCCGAACGGGGAGTAATGTCCCGTCGCGATGTCGCTGGCTTATGACGCCGAGCGGCCGGGACGCCAGCCGCTGACGAGGAAGACAGCAGCTGGGGCCATGAGCCGCTTCTCGCGCCCGGGAGGTCCCCCGGCCGCGAACACCATCACCGCCAGTCAGGCACGGGCGGCGCGCCAGCGCGAGGCGCGTCGCGATGAGCAGGCCGTAGCCGCCTGGCTGCGCGAACTGGCCGGGCGCCCGCGCTAGCGCCCGGTCCAGCGCTCTCCGAACACCCCGTGCCCGGGCGTTTCACGCCGTCCGGGCTCGGGCACGGTTTCATAAGAGGGGCACCCCCCGACCCCAGGAGAGCCCATGACCCCGTTGAAGCAGCTCGGAGAGCAAGGCCAGAGCGTCTGGATCGACTTCCTGTCGCGCAGGTTCGTCAAGGACGGCGACCTCGCCGGTCTCGTCCGCGACGGCGTCGTCGGCGTGACCTCCAACCCCACGATCTTCCAGGGCGCGATCGCCGAGGGCGACGCGTACGACGACCAGATCCGCGAGCTCTCGTCGAGCGAGTCCGACCCGAAGGAGATCTTCCTCGCGCTCGCCCGCGACGACATCCGCGACGCCTGCGACGTCCTCAGGCCCGTCTGGGACGAGGGCGACGGCAAGGACGGCTGGGTCTCGCTCGAGGTCGACCCGAACCTGGCGCACGACACCGAGGGCACGATCGCCGAGGCCAAGCGCCTGCACGCGCTGGTCGAGAAGCCCAACCTCCTGATCAAGATCCCCGCGACGCGCGAGGGCCTGTCCGCGATCGAGGAGACGATCGCCGCCGGCATCCCGGTCAACGTCACGCTGATCTTCTCGCTCGAGCGCCACCGCGAGGTGGCCGAGGCCTACGTGCGCGGACTGCAGCGTCTCGTCGAGAGCGGCGGCGATCCGTCGGGCGTCGCGTCGGTGGCGTCCTTCTTCGTCTCGCGCGTGCGACACCGAGGCCGACAAGCGGCTCGACGAGATCGGCGGCCACGACGAGCTGAAGGGCACGCTGGCGATCGCGAACGCCAAGCTCGCGTACGAGACCTACAAGGACGATGTTCGCCGGCGAGCAGTGGGACGAGCTGGCCGCCAAGGGCGCCACGCCGCAGCGCTGCCTGTGGGCCTCCACCTCGACCAAGAACCCCGAGTACCGCGACGTCATCTACGTCGAGGAGCTGATCGGGCCCGACACGGTGAACACGATGCCGCGCGAGACCGTCGAGGCGTTCAATGACCACGGCAACGTCGAGCGCACGCTCGACCAGGACGTCGAGGGCGCGCGCGCCGTGCTGCAGGCCTTCGCCGATGCCGGCATCGACTACGAGGACGTCGTCGAGACGCTGGAGCGCGAGGGCGTCGAGAAGTTCGCCAAGTCGTTCCGCGAGCTGTTCGCCGACCTCGAGGCCAAGCGCGACCAGCTCGTCGCGGCATGACCGATCCGGCGACGAGAGCTGGGGCAGCAGCTGCGCGTGGACTCGGTCCGCGCCAGCGCCGCCGCCGGCTCGGGCCATCCCACCTCGTCGATGTCGGCGGCCGACCTGATCGCCGTCCTCATCGACGGCCACCTGCGAGCCGACGACCACCTGATCTTCTCCAAGGGCCACGCGTCGCCGCTCTACTACGCGATGCTCAAGGCGACGGGGAGGATCGACGACGAGGAGCTGCTGACCTTCCGCAAGCTCGGCTCGCGGCTCGAGGGTCACCCGACCCCGCGCATCCCGCCCACCGACGTGGCCACCGGCTCGCTCGGGCAGGGGCTGCCCATCTCGGCCGGCGTGGCGCTGGCCGGCAAGCGGCTCGACCGCCAGCCGTTCCGCGTCTGGTGCCTGTGCGGCGACAGCGAGATGGCCGAAGGCTCGATGTGGGAGGCGATCCAGCACGCCGCCTGGGAGGGCCTCGACAACCTGACCGCGATCCTCGACGTCAACCGGCTCGGCCAGACGCGCGAGACCATGCTGGGCTGGGACCTCGACGCCTACGTCCGCCGCCTGCAGGCCTTCGGCTGGCACGCGATCGCGGTCGACGGCCACGACGTGGAGGAGATCGAGCGGGCCTACGCCGAGGCCGAGACGATCCGCGAGCGGCCGACCGCGATCGTGGCGCGCACGCTGAAGGGCCGCGGCGTCAAGGCGGTCGAGGACCAGCCGGGCAAGCACGGCAAGCCGCTCGACGAGCCCGAGAAGGCGATCGAGGAGCTCGGCGGCGAGCGCGACCTACGCGTCGAGCTCGCGCCGGCCGCGGGCGGCGAACGGCACCGCTTCGAGACCACGGACACCGAGCTGCCGACGTGGGAGCTCGGCGAGGAGGTCGCCACCCGCAAGGCCTACGGCGAGGCGCTGACCGCGCTCGGCTCGCGCCGCGGCGACGTCGTGGCGCTCGACGGCGAGGTCTCCAACTCCACCCACTCCGAGGACTTCCGCGAAGCCCATCCGGACCGCTACTTCGAGATGTTCATCGCCGAGCAGCAGATGGTCGCGGCCGCCGTCGGCTTCCAGGTGCGCGGACTGGGTCCCGTTCGTCTCGACCTTCGCCGCCTTCCTCTCGCGCGCATACGACTTCGTGCGCATGGCGGCGATCTCGCGCGCCGACATCCGGCTCAGCGGCTCGCACGCCGGCGTCTCGATCGGCGAGGACGGGCCGTCGCAGATGGCGCTCGAGGACATGGCGGCCTTCCGGGCCGTGCACGGCTCGACCGTCCTCCATCCGAGCGACGCCAACCAGACCTCGGCGCTGGTGGCCGCGATGGCGGACACGCGCGGCATCTCGTTCCTGCGCACGCTGCGCGGCAAGACGCCGGTGCGCACACCGGCGGACGAGGCGGTCCGGATCGGCGGCAGCCGGGTCGCCCACGAGGGCGACGACGTCGCGGTCATCGCCTGCGGCATCACCGTCGACGAGGCCGTCAAGGCCGCCGAGACGCTGGAGGGCGACGTGGCCGTCCGCGTGCTCGACTGCTACTCGGTCAAGCCGATCGACGCCGAGGCCGTGCAGGCGGCGGCGCGCGAGTGCGGCGCGATCGTCACCGTCGAGGACCACTGGCCCGAGGGTGGACTGGGCGACGCGGTGCTCGAGGCGCTGGCCGAGGCCGACGATCGTCCGCGCGTCACCAAGCTGGCCGTGCGCGAGATGCCGGGGTCGGGCACGCCCGAGGAGCTGCTGCGCGAGGCAGGCATCGACGCGGAGGCGATCGCCGCCGCCGCGCGTGCGGTGGTGCGGACTCGGGCCTGACTAGTCGGGTTCGCCGGCGGTCTCGTCCGGGGTCTCTTCGACCGGGAGCTCCTCGGCGGCATGGACGCTGCACAGGAACGGGCCGCCCGCCTCGCGCGCGGCCTCGATCTCCAGCCCCGTCAGCCGGGCTCCGCAGACCGTACAAGTGCGCTCGAGCGTGTCTTCGAGCGTGCGCTCTTCGAGGTCCATGCCCGCATGGTAAGCCCATCAGACACCCACGCGCTAGAGCTTCGGCAGTTCCTGCTCCAGCTCCGCCACCGGCGCGAACAGGTCGCCGTGCTCGGCCACCCGCTCGACCACCTCGGGCGCCGTGAAGGCCAGCTCCTCCGGGTCTCGCGACTCCACCACCGCCTCGACCTCGTCCCAGGTCAGCGGCGTGGACACCGTCGGCTGCGGCAGCGCCCGCAGCGAGTAGACGCAGACGGTCGTCTTGTGGCGCGAGTTCTGGCTCCAGTCGACGAAGACCTTCCCGCGCCGGAGCGTCTTGCTCATCTCTGACACCACGCCCTTCGGGTTGCGCCGCTCGAGCAGCTCGGCGATCCCCCTGGCGAACGGGCTCGTGTCGCCGTAGGTCACCCCGGGCACGTTCAGAGGCACGTAGACCTGCATCCCCTTCGAGCCCGAGGTCTTCGGGAACGCCTCCATCCCCAGGTGCTCGAAGACCGTCCGCAGCTCCAAGGCCACCTCGGCGCATTCGACGATCGTGGCCGGCGCGCCCGGGTCCAGGTCGAAGGCGACGACCGTCGGCCGCGAGTAGTCCTCTCCCGTGGCCAGCGAGGTGTGCAGCTCGATGTCGGCGAGGTTGGCCAGCCAGACGAGCGTTGGCAGGTCGTTGGCCAGGCAGAAGTCGATCTTGCCGCCGCGCGCCCGGCTGCTGTCCGCCGCCACGGTCTGCACCCAGGGCGGCCGGTGCGAGGGGCACTGCTTCTCGTAGAAGTGCGGGCCCTCGACCCCGTCGGGATAGCGCTTCAGCGTCAACGGGCGGTCGCGCAGGTGCGGCAGCAGCGCGGGCGAGACACGCGTGTAGTAGTCGATGACGTGCCCCTTGGCGAACCCCGCCTCGGGGTACATCGGCTTGTCGAGGTTCGACAGCGAGAGCGTGCGGCCGTCGATCTCGACCTCGACGCGCTTGGGAGCGGGCACGCGCGGCAGACTAGAGAAGCGCTGCCGGCGGGCAGTCGAGCTCGAACCAGACCACGGTCCGATGACCCTCGCGCACGCCCCAGCGGCTCGCGAGACGCTCCACGATGTGCAGCCCGAGCCCGCCGCCGCCCCCCATGTCGGGCGTTCGCTGGCCGACCGCGACCGGCTTGTCGTCCGGGTTGGCGACTTCGACATGGAGCGCCGCGTCACGGCCTTCGAACACCAGGTGCAGCTCGGTGCCCGCGTGCGCGCCGCCGTGGCGCACACCGTTGGCCACGAGCTCGGTGACCAGCAAGGCGACATCGGGCAGAACGTCTTCCGGCACGCGGCCGCTCAGTTCTTCGCGGACCAGACGTCGGGCACGTGATGCTGCATTGGGGCCTCCGGGAACGTTGGCCTCGAGGGCGAACGTCTCCATACAAGGCAACTCCCCGTCGTTCCTCTGACCAAAGCGACTTCGGTGCGCTACGGTCCCTTTACTGACCCGGAGAACGCAGTTGACAGAGCGCCAGACCACACCCCTGTTGGAACTCGATCCCGATCTCGGCCAGTTCCTGCCGGACGAGCGTCTCTCCGTGGCCATGCGCGACCTGCGCGTCGCCGTCCGCACGGTCGAGACCGGCCCGTGGGAGGTCGAACGGCTGTCCGGCGCCAGCCCCGAGCATCTCGGCCTGCTCGTGGTCGAGGGCATCATCGCCCGTGAGGTCCTCGTCTCGGACACGATCAGCACGGAGCTGCTCGGGCCCGGCGACGTCGTGCGGCCCTGGCGCGTCCAGGACGGCTCCACCCTGCTCCGGCACACGGTCCGCTGGAACGTGCTCACGCGCAGCCGGTTCGCGCTGCTCGACCGCCGCCTGAGCGCCGAGCTCGGGCGCTACCCGGAGATCGGCGCCGCGATCGTCGACCGGGTGAACGAGCGCGCCCTCCGGCTCGCGCTGACCCAGGCGATCTCGCAGCTCAACCGCGTGGACCGCCGCCTGCTCGCCCTCTTCTGGCATCTGGCGGAGCGCTGGGGCCGCATGACCGCCGACGGCGTCGCGCTGCCGATGACGCTCTCGCACCGCATGCTCGGCCAGCTCGTCGGCGCGCGCCGGCCGACGGTCTCGACGGCGCTCAGCGATCTCGTCCGCGAGGGCGAGCTGGCCCGTCGCGACGACGGGACGTGGCTGCTGACCGGCGAGCCCGTCGGCGTTCCGGAGCCGGAGATCGAGCGCGTGATCCCGATGCGCAGGCGGCTGGTGCCCCCCGAGCGGCCGGCGTCGGTGCGCAAGCCGGGGACCGTCATCGCCCTGCACGCCGGGAACGGCGAGCCGCCGCCGGGCAGGGCCGCGGAGCTCGGCGCGGTGCTCCAGCGGATGCGGGAGCAGTGCGAGCTTCAGGTCGAGGAGCTGCGCGGCGTGTTCGTGACCTCCGCGCAGATCGCGCAACGGACCGCGGAGCTTCGCGAGCAGTGCCGCCAGACACGAGGAGAGCCGTCCCGGTCGGCGCCGGCGGCCGGCGCATGACCGATCACCCCTCGGCCGGCTGATCGCCGCCGCGCCGCTCGGCCTGCTGGCGCGAGTGCTGCGCGTGCTCGTGCTGGAAGTCGACCGCGAGCCGGTGAGCCGCGGCTGCGCGCTCGTGCGCCTCGGCCTCGCGCTCGCGCTCGAGGCGCACCGCGTCGTCGCGGGCACGAGCCGCCTCGGCGCGAGCCCGCTCGGCACGCTGCCTGGCCGTCCGCTCCCGCTCCTCGGCACGGCGCGCACGCTCGTGCCCGCTGCGCTCGAACGCCTCGAAGTCGGGATCGCCCCGGGTCATGTCTCCGCCGGTGAGTCCTCCATCAACACGATCGCGCCGCGCACGGGCGCGCCGTCGCCGTCGCCGTCCACGGCCGCCAGCAGCGGCAGGATCGTCGTGACGCACGCGATCGTGCGCCCGCGCCGGTTGACGGCTTCGAGCATCGCGTGCTCGCGGCCGCTGCTCCCGCTCAGCACCGTCCGCAGCGGCCGGGCGAGCTGCTCGACCGGCAGCCCGATGTCGAGCGAGAGCAGATGGTGCTCGACCGCCTCGTCCTGTCGCAGCCCCCAGAGGTCCTCGGCGCGGTGGTTCCACACCTGCACCCGCTGCTGGCGATCGACGACGGCGACGGCGATGCCGAGCGAGGTGAGTATCGACTCGAGGAAGTCGTTGACCTGATTGAGCTCGGACGTGCGGTCGCGCAGCTCGTCGTTCATGGTCTCGAGCTCCTCGTTGGTCGACTGGAGCTCCTCGTTCATCGTCTCGAGCTCCTCGTTGGTCGACTGGAGCTCCTCGTTCGTGGTCTGCAGCTCCTCGTTGGCCGACTGGAGCTCCTCGTTCGTCGTCTCGAGCTCGTCGATCGTCGACTGCAGCTCCTCGTAGGCGAGCTCGAGGTCGCGTCGGTTGCCCTCCAGCTCGCGGCGCATGCTCGCGTAGCGGCTGACGTCCTCGAACACGACGCTGACGCCGAACGCCGCTCCGCCGTCGGGCAGCAGCGGCGCAACCGTGACCTCGAGGATGCGCTCGTCGCCCTTGCGCGGCATGAACCGCTGCTCGCCGAGCGTGACGCGGCGGCGCTCGCGCATGGCCTCGTCGATCGCCGCGCGCAGCTCCATCGGCTGCTGCGTCAGCTCGAACTCCTGCACCGGCCGCCCGATGGCCTCGACGCCGATGCCGAAGAGCGCCCGTGCCGGCAGGTTGGCGAACGTCACGTCGCCGGTGCGCGACACGATGACCTGCGGGTGCGGGCCCGCGTCGAGCGCCGAGTCGCGGCTCTGCCGGTCGACCTGCGAGACCGGCATCTCGCCGTTCCCGTCGGCCATGGCCGCCACGCGGGCCGGCAGCGAGGGGGTCCGCTCGAGCTTGCGGAAGATGCGCTTCTTCAGGTCCTCCGCCGTGAACACGTCGCGGTGCGAGATCATCATCTCCGACTTGCCGAGCATCAGCACCCCGTGCTCGCCGAGCGCGAAGTGGAAGTGCCGCAGGACGTGGTTCTGCGTCTCGGCCGTGAAGTACATGAGCGTGTTGCGGCAGATGAGCAGGTCCAGCCGCGAGATCGGCGAGTCGGAGACGAGGTTGTTGCGCCCGAAGATCACGCTGCGCCGCAGGCTCTTGCGGAACGCCAGCCGCTGGTCCGCCCGCTCGAAGTACTTCTCGCGAAGCGCCTCCGGGACCCCCTCGGCCTGCTTCTGCGTGTACGTCGCCGTGCGCGCGGTCGCGAGCGCGTCCTCGTCGATGTCCGTGGCGTAGATCTTCACCCGCTCGAGGAAGGTGTCGTGACCGAGCAGCTCGGCCAGCACGATCGCGGCCGTGTAGGCCTCCTGGCCGGTCGCGCAGCCCGCGGACCAGACGCGGATCGGCTCGCCCGGATCCTTGGCGGCCAGCAGCGCGGGCAGGACCTCCTGCCGGAGGTGCTCCCACGACGGCGGGTCGCGGAAGAACTCGGTGACGTTGATCAGCAGCGTGTCGAACAGCTGCTCGTACTCCTCCGGGTGGACCTCCAGGTAGTCGAGGTAGTCGCTGAAGCTCTGGCAGCCGATCGCGTCCATCCGGCGCCGGAAGCGCCGCTCGAGGCTCGCGCGCTTGTACCCCGTGAAGTCGAAGCCGCGCGCCCGCTTGAGGAACTCGAGCAGCGCCTCGAACGCGGGATCGGGGTCCGGCGCGGTCATTCAGCGCTCTGCATGTCGAACGCCTTCGGCGCCTCGCCCGGCAGCCCCAGCACGTTTCGGATCAGCTGGGCACGCTCGCCTGCGTCCTCGGCCGCGCCGGCGAAACGATGGTGCAGCTGCGGCCGGCGCTCGCGATGCCGCGCCGCCATGCGGTTGAGGAATTCGGCGCGCTCCTCGAGCGCCTCCAGAGCTGACCAGAGCGCGGCCTCGACGGAGCTGCCCTGCTCGAGCATCATCGAGTCCTCGGAGTAGGCGTGGCCCACCCGGCAGCGGTAGCGCACGAGATCGCCCTCGGAGGTCTCCCACAGCGGGCCGTGGCACTCGGGACACGTGAACCCCGACGGCGGACCCGCCGGGCGTTCCTCGCCGCCACCGGCCATGACCAGCTCCTCACGTATCGGGGGCGCCGAGCCGGCCAGCCGCTGGAGCGCCGGGCCGATCTGCTCCGCCGCGAGCACGTCGGCCACGTCGCCGACGGCGGCGATCGCGCTCTCGGGCATGCTCGGCACGGTCGCCTCCTCGGGGTCCTGCACGATCACCGTGCCGCCCGCGCGCTTGACGGCGACCGCCCCGAGGCTCCCGTCGCCCAGGGCCCCGGACAGGATCACGGCCACGCTGTGCTCGCCATAGGCCGAGGCCAGCGACCGCAGCATCGGGTCCACGGCGGGGCGTACGCCGTTCTCCTTGGGCCCCCGTCCCAGCACCAGCCGGCCGGCGCTGACGGTCAGGTGCCGGTCGGGCGGCGCCACGTACAGGCGCCCCGGCCGGAGCGGCTCGCCGTCCGAAGGCACGCTCGCCTCGAGCGCCGTCTGCCGGTCGAGGATCGGCGCGAGCAGGCTGCGGCCGGTGGCCGGCACGTGCAAGACGACGCACAACGCCGCCGGCAGCTCCGCCGGCAGCGTGCGGACGATCTTGATGAGGGCGTCCACGCCTCCAGCCGAGGCGCCGACGCCGATCACGGTTGTCACGTCGCGCGCGGCGACGTCGTTGGCCACAGAACGCAGCCTACGCCTGCGCGGTCGTCACCGCAGCGAATCCGGCGGCGGATCGACGAGCATGAGATGCTCGTCCATGCCGGTCAGCCGGAACACGCGCTGGACGACCTCCTCGCCCGGCACGATCGCGAACCGGAAGCCGTCCGCGCTGGCGGCGGTGTCCCAGCGGATCACCAGCCTCAGCCCGGTCGAGTCCATGAAGGTCAGGCCGCGCAGGTCGAGGACGACCTCGGGGCAGCCCTCGTCGCGCAGCCCCTCGAGGGCCGCCTCGACGCGGTGCACGCTGTCCAGGTCCAGCTCGCCGACAGGCTGGACCCAGGCCACGCTGCCATTGCGGGAGACCTCGCAGCGCAGCTCGGTCGGCGGGGTGCTCGGCTCGGTCTCGCCCACGGAGCGCGAGTTTAACGGTGTCGTACGGTCAGATGGGCGATAGGTGACTTGGCGCGGGAGCGCCCACTGCCTTACAAGTTCTCCTGCACCGACCGCGCGGCTCGTCGGGACGCTGCCCACATCGAGACCGCGGCTCTGCCGCGGACCGGCTCTTCGGGCCGCGCGCTCGGGTCTCTCCCGTCAAGGGTGGGGGGTGCGCCGCCCGGCGCATCTCCCGCCGACGGGTTTCCGTCGATGGAAAGCAGCGGCGCCAGCTCCTCACTTCACGATCGGCTCCTTACCGCCGTCGACCGGGCCGTCCAGGTACAGGAGGAGAGCTACGCGCTGATCGAGGCGCAGCACGCGATGGTCGCGGAGCTGCGGGAGACCGTCGCACGCGGGCACGGCGTTCGGAAACGGACACCGGGATGCCCGGACCGCAGCGGCAGCGGGGTAGCGAGTACGGACAATGGCCAAGAGCGTTGTCGCTGAGCGGCCCGCAGCGGGCGGCCGGCCTCCCTCAGAGCGCGCACGGCGCCAGCGCGACGACCAGCGCCTCATGCGGCGCCACCAGCGCGGCGATGCGGCGGCACGGGACGAGCTGATCGAGCGGTACATGCCGCTCGCGCGCAGCCTCGCGCTGCGCTACCGGCGAGCCTCGGAGCCGCTGGACGACCTCGTCCAGGTCGCCTCCGTGGGTCTCGTGAAGGCGGTCGACCGCTGGGACGCCGAGCGCGGCCTGGCGTTCTCCAGCTATGCCGTGCCGACCATCCTCGGCGAGCTGCGGCGCTACTTCCGCGACGCGACGTGGGACGTGCGCCCGGCGCGCGACCTCCAGGAGCTGTGCCTGTCGGTCGAGGAGGCGCGCGAGACGCTGTGGGGAGAGCTCGGCCGCTCCCCGACGGTCGCCGACATCGCCCAGCGTCTCGACCGTGCGCCCGAGGACGTCGTCGAGGCGCTGCAGGCCACCGAAGGCCGGTCGGTGCGCTCGCTCGACGCCCCGGTCCACGAGGAAGAGGGCACGTCGGCCAGCGCCGGCGACCTGCTCGGCAGCCACGACCCGGAGTTCGACCGCGTCGAGGCGGGCGTGACGATCGAGAAGATGACGGGGATCCTCGACGACCGCGCGCGCGAGATCCTGCGGCTGCGCTTCCAGGAGGACCTGCTGCAGTCCGAGATCGCCGAGCAGGTCGGCTGCTCGCAGATGCACGTCTCGCGGATCATCCGCAGCTCGCTCGAGCGGCTCTACGCGTACGGGAAGGGGAAATAGGAGGGGGCCCGCCCGACGGGCCATTCCGTTTGGAGCGATGTCCCGTCGGGCACCCCCTGGAGATGGAGGTCCCCTCGACGCCCGCGGACCCGGACCAGCCGATCGTCCCCGAGGAGCCGATCACTCCGGCCGATCCCACGCCGGATCGCGAGGCGCCCGCCACGCCGGCCGAGCCGCCCGACGCGCCGCCGCCCGACGATCCGCCGCCGCCCCTCCCGGACGGCCCCGAAGTGCCAGCGACCTAGGCGGCCACCCGCTCGATCGCCCGCGAGCGCTCGCGCTCGTTGAGCAGGTCGAGGACGGCCTCCTCGATCGCGCGCTGGTGGATCGGCAGCTCGCCCTCGTCGTCGACGTCGGCTGCCTCGTAGAGCGGCTTGCCGACGATCAGGCCGCCGTGGTAGGCGTCGAACACGCGCGGGTCGATGTAGGACGCGCGGCAGACGGCCGGCGTGTTGCCGAGGTAGTGGGCGACCTCCTTGATCGCGCGCGTGACCGCCCGCTTGCGTCCGGTCTTCGAGCCCGCCACCTCGCCGCTCACCCCCAGGGCGACGGCGGCGAGGACGGTCGCGTTCCAGGTGCGGAAGTCCTTGGCCGAGAAGTCGTCGCCGGTCGCCTCCTTCAGGTACGCGTTGATGTCGTCCGAGCGCACGTCGCGCCAGCGCCGGCCCTCTTTGAAGGCCAGCAGCTCCTCGCCGCCGCCGCGGCGGCGCTTGAGCGCGCCGACGATCTCCGACACCCGCGGGTCCACGACCGCCTGCACGCGGCGGACGCCGCTCTTCGCCGGGTAGTCGAAGACCATCTCGTCGCCCGAGATGGTCACGTGCGCCTTGCACATCGTGGCCAGCCCGTATGACTGGTTCTCGACCGCGTACTGCTCGGAGCCGATGCGGAAGAACCCGCGGTCGAGCAGGCGGACGGCACACGCCAGCACGCGCTCGCGGCTCATCTCCTCGCCGTCGAGGCGGGCCTCCACGTGATCGCGCAGCGCCGGCAGCGCGTGCGCGAAGCGCACCATGTCGTCGAACTTCTCGGAGTCGCGCCGGACGCGCCAGGCGTCGTGGTAGAGGTACTGCTTGCGGCCGGCGGCGTCGGTGCCCGTCGCCTGCAGGTGCCCGCGCGGGTCGGGGCAGATCCACACGTCCTTCCAGGCGGGCGGGATGCCCAGCTCGCGGATCCGCTCCAGGTCCTCCGGATCGGTGATCGGGCGGCCCTCGTCGTCGCGGTACTCGAAGCCGCGGCCGCGACCCCGGCGCACGATCCCGGGGCCCGAGCAGTCGGATCTGCGCAGTCTTGTCACGTCCCACACACTCTTCCCGGGTGTCCGAGGTCTAAGCTTGCGCACCGGCGATGCCCAAGCTCGAATTCGAGACCACGCGGAACGGCACCGTCGCGATCGTGCGCCCGGCCGGCGAGCTGGACCTCTCCGGGGCCTCGATCCTGGAGGCCGAGCTCGAACGCCTCGCCGAGGACCCGGAGCTCGGGTCCGTGGTGCTGGACATGCGCGGGCTCGAGTTCATGGACTCGAGCGGCCTGCGCCTGGTCGTGGTCGCCGACATGCAGGCGCGCGAGGCGGGCCGCCGGTTCTCGCTCGTCCGCGGCGACGAGACCGTGCACCGGGTGTTCGAGATCACCCGCATGAGCGACCGGCTGGACTTCGTCGACGATCCCGAGGACGTCGGGTGAGGCTCGAGCGCGAGCTGCCCGCCAGCCCCGAGGCGGCCGCCGAGGCGCGCCACGCGCTCGACGGCATCGACGACGAGCTGCCCGGCGGCCGGATGCGCGACGTGCGGCTGCTCGTCTCCGAGCTCGTCACCAACGCCGTCCGCCACGCCAATCTGGACGACGGCGACGTGATCGGGCTCGTCATCGAGCTCGCCGACGACGCCCTGCGCGTCGAGGTCCACGACCCGGGCGGCGGCTTCGTGCCGTCGGCCCCGTCCCCGGACCCCGCGCGGCCGTCGGGCTGGGGCCTCTACCTGGTCGCCGAGCTGGCCGACCGCTGGGGCGTCGACTCCGACGACCGCACGCTGGTCTGGTTCGAGCTGGACCGCCGGGCGGCCGCCGCGTAGGCGACCGCCCGGACGATCACGGTTCCTACGGGCTGGTCGTCGAGAGCGTGAAGACCAGCGTCTTGGAGTAGGTGCCGGTGCGCAGCGGGTCGGTCGAGGCGACCGCCTGCTTGAGGTTGACCGTCACCTGGTCGTTGCTGACCGGCCCGCCGTAGGACAGCAGCGGCAGCGGGCCGGCGCCCAGCGGGGCGAGCGCGCCGCCGGTCCCGGCCGCGCTGGTGGCGTTGAGCTGCAGCGGCTGGGCCATCGTGTGCGAGCCGTTGACCATCCGGCCCGCGGTCGCCGTGGCCGGATCGCTGACGGCGAGCGCCGCGTCGGCGCCGGTCGAGACCACGTTCGCGCTCAGCGTGGTCACGTAGTCACGGGGCAGCCCCGGCGTGAACGCGCCGAACGTCGCGGGCCCGCCGACGGTGAGCGACAGCGTGGCCGGCACGGTGCCGGTCACCTCGCCCGGCACGCTGCGCGAGGTCACGCCGCACGCCTTGTCGGGCACCACGCCGGAAGCCACCTCGAGGCCGCCGAGGATGTGCTTCATGAAGCCGGCGTCGAGGTACGACGCCTCGGTGTGGCCCATCCCCGTGTACCACATGCGGCCGCCGTCGTAGAGCTTGCACCACGAGATCGGGTGGTCGTCCACGATGTTCTGCGTGCCGCCCGTGCCGTCGCTGCCGTCGGCCTCGTTGTAGGTCGACTCGTCCATCGTCAGCAGCACGTGGATGCCCGTGCTGCGCGGGCTGAAGTCGACGCCGCCGCCGTTGATCGTCGGGTTGAACGGCGACTGGTAGTTGTACCACTCGTCCACGCGCGGCCAGCGGGCCGGGAGGTGGCGCGTCGAGTGGTGCTCGGCGTCCTCCGTGACGACCGTCGCGGCGGGTGTGCCGTTCGGGTGATTGCGGAAGAAGCCGCCCGTCATCGCGCCGAACCACGACAGGCCCGTCGTCGCGTCGACCAGGTTGGTCCACCGGTACTCGGTGTCGGTCGCCGAGTGGATGCCCACCCACCCGTGGCCGGAACGGATGAAGCGCTCGAGCGCCGCCTCCTGCTCCGGGTTGAGGATGTCGCTGGTCGTCGACAGGAAGACGACGACGTCGTAGCGGTTGAGCACCGCGTCGGTGAACAGCGTCGGCTCCTCGACCGCGTCGACCTGGATGGCCTGCTGCGAGCCGAGCAGCTTCAGCGCCGTGATGCCCTCGTCGATCGCCGAGTGCCGGAAGCCGACGGTCCGGGAGTACACGAGGATGCGGAAGCGGGCGCTGGGATCGCGCGCCACCGGGATCACGTTGACCAGGAACGTGCGGGTCACCGAGCCGCCGAAGGGGTCCCGGACGATCACGCGCGGCGAGTAGTTGCCCACTGCGTTGTACGTGAAGCTCGGGTTCTGCGCCGTGCTGTCGTCGACCCCGTCGCCGTCGAAGTCCCAGGCGTACGTGAGCGTGTGGCCCGGCCCGTCCTGGTCAGTTGCCGCGCCGCCCCAGTTCACGGTCAGCGGGGCCGTGCCGGCCTGCGGCGTCATCGTCAGCCCGTTGGCCGACGGGTTGCGGTTGGCCTGCACGACGACGGACAGCGGCGCGCTCGTGACGGTGCCGCCCTCCTTGCCGTCCGACACGGTCACGGTGACCGTGCGCGTGGCCGCGGCCAGGTACGCCTTGGTCGGGTTCTGCTCGGTCGACGTGGTGCCGTCGCCGAAGTCCCACAGGTACGTCAGTGCGTCGCCGTCGGGGTCGGCCGCGGTCGCCGTGAAGGCGATCGGGTTCCCGACGCGCACGTTGCCCGTCGGGTTGCGCGAGGCGCTCACCGTCGGTGGTTGGTTGGTGGCCTGTGCGAATGCTGTCGCCGCCATCGACAGGCACAGGCCCACCCCGGCTACAAGCGCGAGCAAGGCGCGGGTACGGCCCATGACTCTCCCCCTCAACCCGGAATTAGGCTACTGGTGCAACTAATACCGGCGGGCGGGCGCGAAAGTCAAGCGATTCAGCGGACTCCGAGCAGAACCTCGACAAGTATCTGATCGAGGCGCTCGTTGTAGTAGCCGCGCTCGGCCAAAGCGTCGAGCGCCTCGGACTCGGCCTTGAGCGTGTCGGCGCTGTCTCCGTCCACCGAGGCCAGCGCGAGCTCGGGCGCCGACGCCGCCTCGAGCGCCTCCTGCACGTCGGGCAGCGAGTCGAAGTGCGCGGCCTTCTCGGCCAGCGCCGTGTAGGTGCGCATGCAGCCGGCCGCGAAGTCCCACACGCCCTCGAGGTTCTCGTTGCGGTAGGCGTGCGCGTCGAAGTGGAGCGGCCCGTCGTAGCCGGCGCGCTCGAGCAGCCGGACGAGCAGGAAGGCCTCCTTGAGGTCCTCGGAGCCGAAGCGGAAGTCCTGGTCGTAGCGCCCGACGTCCTGCCCGTTGAGGTCGATGTGGAAGAGCTTGCCGGCCCACAGCGCCTGGCCGACGGCGTGGTGGAACGACAGCCCCGCCATCGTCTCGTGCGCGACCTCCGGGTTCAGGCCCACGAGCTCGGGACGGTCGAGCGTGGTGATGAAGTGGAGCGCGTGCCCGACGGTGGGCAGGAAGATGTCGCCGCGCGGCTCGTTCGGCTTGGGCTCGATCGCGAAGCGGAAGCCATAGCCCTGGCTCTCGGAGTAGTCGACGAGCACGTTGACGGCCTCGCGGTAGCGCTCGAGCGCGTCGCGCGGGTCCTTGGCGGCGCCGACCTCGGTGCCCTCGCGCCCGCCCCAGAAGACGTAGACCTCGCCGCCGAGCTCGGCCCCGAGGTCGATCGAGCGCATGGCCTTGCCGATCGCCGCTCGCCGCACCCGGCGGTCGTTGGAGGTGAAGGCGCCGTCCTTGAAGGCCGCGTGGCCGAACAGGTTGGTGGTCGCCATCCCGACGCCCATGCCGGCTTCGTCGAGCGCCGCCTTCAGCCGCGCCACGATGCGGTCGCGCTCGGCCGCCGGCGTCCCCCACGGGATCAGGTCCTCGTCATGCAGGCTGATTCCCCAGGCGCCGAGCTCGCCGAGCTTCTTGACGGAGTCGACGGGATCCAGCGGCTCGCGGGTCGGGCCGCCGAACGGGTCGCGGCCGGGGTTGCCGACGGTCCATAGGCCGAAGGTGAAGCGGGGCTCGGGAGGCATGCGCGGGATCCTTTCAAGTTCACGGAGCGCCGCAACGATCCGGGGCGCCGCTCGCGCGGCGCCCCGGGGAATCCGTCGGGCGACCCAACGAATGCTATCTGGTCAGCGTGACCTGCCGTGCGGAGTGTCGTCGTGCCGTCGGCCGAGGCCGATCTTGACCACCAGCGTCGTCTGCATCCGTGACAGGTCGGCCGCGCGCATCGCATTCAGCAGGTTGCGGCGCACGCGGTCGCTGAGCCGCAGCACGATCTCGCGCGACTTGCCGGCCCCGATCCGCCGGGTGTTCGACCTGCCGAGCCGCTGCTCGTCGCCGCCGCGCATGCGCAACGTCGAGGTGACGCGGCAGCACGCCTCGCACGCGACACGTGTAGCGCAGCCCGTCGGATCGACGACGCGCGACGCTCTGGCTCCTGGTCACTTGCAGCGCGGCGCGCACGCCGGGCTGGCCGGCACGCGCCTCGCCGCGGGCGGCCCCGCCGTTGCGCGGCGCCGGCTGGCGCGCACCGTCAGACGGTGCCGTGTCGTCGGCCCCTGGAGTCCGTCACGGTCACCGACGGCGTCGTACGTGCCGCGGTCCTGTAGCGGTGGGACACGGCTGGGCGCCGTCCGTGGCCGTGCCACCGTCATCGAAGTCCCACTTGTACGTCAGTGGCGTCACCGTCCGGATCGGACGCGGCGGCCGAGAACTGCACGCGCAGCGGCGCGGCGGCCGGATGCGGGTCGGCCGCCGCCTGGACCGTCGGCGCGACGTTGCCCGGCGGGTTCGGACCGTGATCCTGATCGACTCGCTCGTGGTGACCACGCCCGCGGCGTCGGTCACCGTGACCGTCGCGTCGTAGACGCCCGGCCTCCATGTAGGTGTGCGTCACGACACGGCCGAACTGCGTCCCGTTGTCATCGCCGAAGTCCCAGCGGTAGCGGAGCTGGCTCTCGGGACCGTCGGGATCCGTCGCCGCGGCCTCGAACCGGACCGGCAGCGGTGCGTGCCCGCGGCCCGGATCGGCCACCGGCTTCTCGACGACCGGCGCCATCCCGCCCTGCGGGTGGACGATGATCCGGATCGTCTTGTCCGTGCTCTTGCTCCGATCGGTCACCGTCAGCATGGCGGCGTACGTGCCCGGCGTCATGTAGACGTGCGTCGGGTTGGCGGAACGCGCTGCCCGTCGCCGAACTCCCACCGGTACGCGGTGCGCCCGAGCGGCGCCGTCGCGGTTCGGGCCGGCCGCCGACGAGAAGCGGACCGTCAGCGGAGCCTGTCCGCCGTCCGGATCTGCCGCGCCTGGACGCTCGGGCGCCGTTCGGCGGTCGGGCGCGTCGCACTCCGGGCTGGGCATGCCGGCGCGCGGTCTCGATGCCGCCGAGCAGGTGCAGCAGGTAGTCGGCCTCGGAGAACGAGGCCGCGGTGTGGCCCAGGCCCGTGTACCACGAGCGGCCACCGTCGTAGGGCTGGCACCACGAGATCGGATGGTCGTCATCCGCCGTCGTTGCCGTCCTCCTCGCCGTAGGTCGACTCGTCGAGCGTCAGGAGCACGTGCACGCCGCTGTCACGCGGGCTGTAGTCGCCGTCCGGGACGTTCGGGTCTGGTAGTCGGGCGAGCGGTAGTTGTACCACTCGTCCGTGCGGTGCACACACGGCCCGTCGAGGAGACTCGGTGGAGTGGTCGTCGGCGTCCTCGACATCGACGTCACGCCTCGGGCGTGCCGGGCGGGTGGCTGAGGAAGTAGGCGCCGACCAGGTGGCCGTACCAGTTCCAGTCGTACTCGGTGTCGGCCGCCGCGTGGATGCCGGCGTAGCCGCCGCCGGCCTGGATGTAGCGCTCGAACGCGCGCTGCTGCGTCGCGTTGAGCACGTCGCCCGTGGTCGAGAGGAAGACCACCGCGTCGTACTGCGCCAGGGCCGCGTCGTTGAACATCGTCGCGTCCTCGGTGTGGTCGACCTGGAAGTCGTTCTCCTCGCCGAGCGCCTCGATCGCCGCATGGCCCTCGTCGATCGAGTCGTGCCGGAAGCCGGCCGTCTTGGAGAACACCAGCACCCGGAACCGGGCCTCCGGGTCGGCCGGGCCGAACACGTTGACCGTGACCGTGCGCGACCGCTCGAGCCTCGCCGTCGGAGACGGTGACCTCGGCCTCGTACTCGCCCTCGGCGGCGTACGTGTGGGTCGGGTCCTCGTCGGTCGAGTCGGTGTCACCGTCGCCGTCGAAGTCCCACGCGTACGTGAGCTCGTCGCCGTCGGCGTCATCGGCCGTGACCTCGAAGTCGACCTCCAGCGGGGCGAAGCCCGTCTGCGGGGTGGCCGAGATCTCGTCGATCACCGGCGCGCGGTTCTCCGGCTCGGGCTCCTCGCAGCCGGTCGAGCCGTCGATCGAGAAGTAGTCGAACCGCGGCCGGCCGCCCCCGCTGTTCACACCCAGCGTGAAGATGCCGAACGCCGGGTCGACCATCGGGTTGGTCACCGGGATGTTCACCGACGACCAGGTCGTGCCGTTGAACGAGTACTCGCCGGCGTAGCTGTTGCCCGTCTTGGTCAGGCGCAGCCAGACCTCGGCGGCGTTGTTCGTGATCGGCGGGTCCGCGGGCTGCGGCGTCTGGATCGCACCGTTGATCTCGGAGCGCAGCTCGAGCCGGTTGCGGACCGTCTGACCGTCGTCGGAGATGATGTCGTACTTGATGTAGTTGTCGTCGTTGTCGTAGACCAGCAGGCCGGCCTGCTCGTAGCCGCCGCTGATCGTCGAGGCGTCGATGTGGGTCTCGATCACCCAGTCCTGGCCGGCCGACGTCGGCTCCTGGAGGATGAAGTTCCTCGTGGTCGCCGGGTTGCCGTTGGTGTAGATGTCGCCGTTGACCGTCGTCATCTCCAGCCAGCCGGCCTGGACCGCGTACAGGTCGGCCTGCTCGCGGACGATGGCGTTCCACTTGGTCTTGTCGAGCGAGCCGGAGTCGAACGAGTCGCCGCCGGTCGCTTCGCACTGGCACTCGCCCGGCGGGTCCTGGCCGTCGAGCCAGAAGTAGTCGAACGTGACGGCGTCGCCCTGGCCGTCGGCCTGCGGCCCGAAGGCGAAGACGCCGAAGTCCGGGTCCGCCATCGGGTTGGTCACGGTGCCGGCCGGCAGCCACGTCGTGCCGTCACGCGAGAACTCGCCCGTGTAGCTCTCGCCGTTCTTGTTCAGGCGCAGGTAGAAGACCGTGCCTGTGCCGTCGGCGATCTGCGGGTCGCTGGCCGGTCCGGTCGGCGTCCCGGCGATCTCCGTGCGCAGCTCGATGCGGTTGATCCGCGTCTGGCCGGCGTCGGAGATCGGGTCGAGCTTCACGTAGTTGTTGCCGTCCAGGTAGGCGATCAGGCCACCCTGGCCGTAGCCGCCGTTCACCCTCGAGTCGACCCTCGTCTCGATCGTCCAGTTCTCGCCCGCATGCGAGGAGTCCTGGAGGATGAAGTTGTTCGGCGGCGGCGTCGTGTCGTTCTGGTAGATGTCGCCGGGCTCCGTGAGGATGGTCAGCTGGCCACCGCCCACGGACGCGTTCTGGTTCTGGCGGACGCTCGCGTCCCAGCGCTCGGCGTCGAGCGTCGAGCCGTCGAACTCGTCGTCGAAGCTCGGGCCGGCCGGGCCGCCCTCCGTCTCCAGCGTGAACGAGTCGAACGCGGCGACCGGGTTCCCGGTGCCGTCGTTGCTGAAGGCGAAGAGCCCGATCTGGGCGTTCGCCGGCAGCGGGGCCGGACGCCCGACCAGGACCCAGTCGCCCCCGTGCGATCCGGTAGTGGCCGACGACGTTGGTGCCGTCGGACGTCAGCCGGACCTCGAAGTCGTCCGGGAAGTCGGCCGGGATGTTCCCGGTCGAGTCCTGGCCGTCGTTGCGCGGCGTGCCCGCGTTCTCATAGATGAACTCGAACTTCTCCTCGGCGTTCGTCGCTGCCGAGTGGGCGATGCGGCCGAACTTCGTGAAGTTCGAGTCGTCGCCGTAGGCGATGATGCCGGCCTGGTGGTACTGGTTGGTGCCCTCGAAGTTCAGCTTCGCGGTCGCCACCCAGGGGCCGTCCGGCGCGTCGCGCATGACCAGGTTGGCCGCGTCGTTGCGGCCGCCGTAGAGGTCGCCCGGCGCGGCGGGGATGTTCAGCGAGCCGCCGGCCACGGTCATCTGCTGGTTCTGGCGCACGACGGTCCAGGCGCTGCCGAGCGCGGTGCCGTCGAAGTTGTCGACGATGGTGTCGCCGAGCCGCCGCCGCCGCCACCGCCGCCCGACGAATCCGGGTTGAAGCGGATCCAGTCGAAGCGCGCGACCGGGTAGCTCGGCGCCTGGTCGGACAGCGCGACCGGGCCGACCTGCGGGGCCGCCCAGCCGGAGATGTCGGCGGGCCGGCCGACGGGGTCGAAGTCGACGCCGTCGTAGCTGTACTCCGCCCGCAGCGTCGAGCCGTCCGAGATCAGCTTGACCCAGTAGGTCAGCGGAGCGCCGGCCGGGATGCCGCCGAGCTTGTCGGCCGCCTCGTTGCGCGGCGTGTTGTTGTTCTCGTAGATGAACTCGAAGTCACGCGAGCCGCCTGCGTGGATCATGTGGATCGAGGCCCAGTTCGCGTCGTCCTGGTAGACGCGCAGGCCGGCCTGCTGGTAGTTCTCGGTGAGCGGATCGGTGGTGATCTTCGCCGTCACCTCGACCTCGCCGCTCGGGAGCGACTGGACGATGATGTTCCGGTTCGACGTGCCCGGGCCGTAGAGCGAGCCGTTGTCGATCGGGAAGTTCAGGTTCCCGCCCGAGACGGTCGGCGGACGCGTGCTGTCCGGCCGGATGATCTGCCAGCGGTTGGTGTCGAGCGAGTCGCCCTCGAACTCGTCGGACTTGACGTTGTTCGCCGGGCACTCGTCCGAGCTCGTGACCTCGACCTGGACGGCCGCGGTCGCGGACGCCCCGTTCGGGTCGGTCGCCGTGAAGCGGGCCAGGTACGTGCCCGGCCGCTCGTACGTGAAGGACGGGCTGAGCTGGGTCGACGTGTCGGCCGTCGAGCCGGCCACGCCGAAGTCCCACAGGTAGGTCAGCTGCTCGCCCGCGCCGGCGTCCGGATCGGTCGCCGTGCCGGTGAACTGGACCGTCAGGGGCGCGTCGCCGGTCGTCGGCTCGGCGCTCGCCGTCACCTCGGGGGCGGCGCTGTTCGCCGCGCCCTTGCCGAGCGCGGTGAAGTAGTTGAGGTTGAAGAGCCCGCCGTTGTCGGTCGGATGGGTGAACACGAGGAACAGCTCGTGCGTGCCCTCCGGCGGCGTCGGCAGGTCCATGGTGACGTTGGCCCAGTTCTGCCAGCCGCCCGTCGGGGCGACCGCCACCGAGCCGGCCAGCGGGCCGGTCGGCGAGTCGAGACGGGCCTCGATCGTGCCGCCCGCGCCACCCGACGCGACGCGGAAGCGGATGCCGGTCAGCTCCTCGAGGTTCACCGGCGTGTACGACACGTAGTCGCCGCGCTCGATGAAGCCGATGTTCTGGCCGCCGCCGGCGTCGGCCGTGTCCTCCCTCTGCACGCCCGGGTCACCGCCGGCCGGGCTGCCGGCGACGCGACCCGTGCTCGCGAAGAACTCGGCCTGCTTCGGCTTGGGCTGGAGGATGATGTCGTGCAAGGCCGTCAGCGCGCCGGCAGCGCCCTGCGCGTTGTCCGTGTAGCTCGCGACGATCGACGTGAAGATGTTCGCGTTCGCGCCGTGGCCGGAGTCGGTGGCGGTCCGGAACGTGCCGGTGCAGCCCGGCTGCTGGCCGAGGCCGTGCGCGTGCTGGTCATGCCCGAGCTGCCAGGCGAGCGTGACGCGGTTGCAGTTGATCGGCCCGTCCTCGGGGTCGGTGACCGTGATCTCGTAGGGGACGATGTCGCCGAAGGCGGCGAACTGGCCGTCCTCGGGGATCGTGATCGTGACCGTCGGACGCGTGTTGCCGGCCGTGATCCGGATCGTGTCGAAGGCCGTCTGGCCGTCGCCGTCGGTGACGGTCAGCGTGGCGTCGAACGTGCCCGCCGTGTTGTAGGTGTGCGTTGGGCTCGCGGCCGTCGAGTCGGTCGTGCCGTTGCCGTCGAAGTCCCACGCGTAGGTCAGCGGCGTGCCGTCGGGATCCTGCGAGCCGTCGCTCGAGAACTGCACGGTGAGCGGTGTCGGCCCGTTGTCGACGTTCGAGCTGGCGTGGGCGATCGGCCGCCTCGCGCCGGCCACGTAGTCGATCCGGAAGATGCCGGAGCTGGCGTTGTTGCCGCCGAAGCCGTCACCCCAGTCGATGACGTAGAGCGAGCCGTCGGGCCCGAACTCCATCTCGTGCGGCCGCACGAATGCGCGCTCGAACGGGGTCGGGGAGACGCCGGTCGCATCGCCGTTGGCGTTCAGCGTCGCCGTCCGGATCCAGCCGGGGCTGTTCCAATGGCCGATGAACCAGTGCCCGTCGTAGTACTCGGGGAACTTGGCCGGGTTGTCGAGAGCCGGGTCGAACTCGTAGCGCGGCCCGCCCGTCGGGGCGCCGCCCGGGCCGAGGCCGGGGACGCGCGGATCCGTCTCGCTGTAGCCCATCCACATCGTGGCCGGGATCGCCGGCGGCAGGTTCGTGATGCCCGTGTTGTTGGGCGAGTTGTTGACCGGAGCCGCACAGTTGAACAGCGGGCCCGACTGGCCGTTGGCGAAGTTGTAGTCGTTGTACGGCACGTTGTTGCGCACGCAGTAGGGCCAGCCGTAGAAGCCGGGCTGCTTGACGACCTCGAACTCGACGCTGCCCTGCGGGCCGCGGCCCGCGACCGTCGCGCCGGCGTCAGGACCGTAGTTGCCGACCAGGACCCAGCCCGTGTGCGGATCGATGGTGATCCGGAACGGGTTGCGGAAGCCCATCGCGTAGATCTCGGGCAGCGTCAGATTGCCCGTCGGCGCGGACTCGTCGAACATGTTCCCCGCGGGGATGGAGTACGTCGTGCCGATGCCCGGCGCTCCGGTCGCGCCCGGCAGCGGGTGGATGCGCAGGACCTTGCCGTTGTGGTTGTTGGAGTTCGCCGACGTGCGCTGGGCGTCGTAGAACGCGCGGTCCACGGGAGTCTTGCGCTCGTCGATCGGCGTGAAGCCGTCGGACTCGAACGGGTTCGTGTTGTCGCCGGTCGAGATGTAGAGGTCGCCGGCCTCGTTGAAGGCGAGCGAGCCGCCGGAGTGGCAGCACGTCTCCCGTTGTGCGATCCACTGGAAGATGAACTGCTCGGACGCCGCGCTGATGGTGTTGTTCGCACCGACCGTGAAGCGCGAGACGCGGCTGACGTTGTTGGTGTCCGGCAGGGGCGTGTAGGCGATGTACAGGTAGTTGTTCGTCTCGAAGTCCGGGTCGAGCGCGATGCCCATCGCCCCGTTCTCCTGCACGCTCGAGACCGGGAGGTCGATCGCCGTCGTCACCTGGCCGTTGGCCGGGTTGTAGACGTTCACCTCGCCCGTGATGCGCTCGACGTAGAACACGCGGCCGTCCTCGGTGACGGCGAGCTCCATCGGGCTCTCGGTGTCGTCGTCGATCGTGACGATCTCGAAGTCCTCGGCGCCCGGCGCCGCCTGGCGCGGCTCGCCGCAGTCGGACTCCTCGGCGCCGGTCACCGTCTGCAGGCCGCCGAGGATGTGCGAGCGGATGTTGCCCGTGGCGGTGCCGAACGACTCGGCCGTGTGGCCGAGGCCGGTGTACCAGACGTGGCCGCCGTCGAAGTCCGAGCACCACGCGATCGGGTGGTCGTCGTTGGTGCCCTCGCTGCCGTCGTCCTCGGCGTAGGTCGACTCGTCCATCGTGGCGAGGACCTTGACGCCGCTGTCGCGGACCGAGTAGTCGTCGCCGCCGCCGTTGACGCTCGGGGTCTCGAAGGATTGGTAGTTGTACCACTCGTCCACGCGCGGCCAGTTGACCGGCAGGCCGTCGGTCGAGGGCTCGTCGGTGTCCTCGATGTGGACCGTCGCGGCGGGGGTGCCGGCCGGGTGGTTGCGGAAGTAGCCGCCGAGCATCTGGCCGTACCACGACCACGTGTACTCCGTGTCGGCCGCGGCGTGGATGCCGACGTAGCCTCCGCCGGCGCGCATGTAGCTCTCGAACGCGTCCTGCTGCTCGTCGGTGAGGACGTCGCCGGTGGTGGAGAGGAAGACCACGGCGTCGTACTGGGCGAGGTTGGCGGTGTTGAAGTCGGCCGAGTTCTCGGTCGCGTCGACCTCGAAGTCATTCGCCGCGCCGAGCGCCTGGATCGCCGCGATGCCGGCGGGGATCGAGTCGTGCCGGAAGCCGGCCGTCTCGGAGAAGACGAGCACGTTCTCGAGCGGGTCGGCGCCGGGCTCCTCGACGGTGACCGAGCCGGTCATGGTCCCGGGGTGCACCTCGCACAGGAAGGTGTAGACGCCGGGCGCCGTGAAGGTGTGGTCGAAGGGCGCCTGGGCGGTGGCCGTCGGGGTGTCGACGTCCCAGTTGGCGCTCGTCGACTTGACGTTGTGATCGACCGTCTCGCCGGCGAACGTCCAGCGCACGGTCTCGCCGGTGCTGATCGTGACGTTGGGCGGCTGCCAGACGGACGCCTCCGCGTCGATCGTGGCGGCTGGAGCCTGGGCTCCGGCAACGCTCGCGGTGAACAGGCCGATGATCAGTGCGGCAGCAAGGGCCAACACCGCGAACAACGTCCGACGCATGAAACTCTCCCCCATCCCTCAATTGCCTGCTTAAGGCGCGCTCCTCGTGCGCCTTGTGCGCCAGCTTTTGACTGGCGCCCGGACAAATTACTCGCGGGCGCCGGTCGCTGTCAACGGTGGAGGGTGATCAGGCCTTCGCGGTGGCCTTCTCGGACTTCTTGGTCGAGGACGCCTTCTTGCCGTCCTTCTTGCCGTCGTCCTTGACCGCCGCAAGGCTGGCCTCGAGGGCGGCCATGAGGTCGGGCACCTTGTCGGGCTTGGGCGCCTCGGGCTGGACGGCGATCTCCTCGCCCGACGCCTTCTTCTCGATCAGCTCGAGCACCTTGTCGCGGTACTCGTCGCGGTACTGGGAAGGGTCGAACTCGCTCGAGAGGGAGTCGATGAGCTGCTGGGCCATCTTGACCTCGCGGTCGGAGACCTTGAGCTCCTTGGAGTCGGGCAGGTCGTCGAGCTCGTCGTGCGGCACGACCTCGTCGTGGAAGATCATCGTCTCCATCATCAGCAGCTCGCCCGCCGGGCGGATCGCGACGAGCTGCTCCTTGGAGCGGATGACGACGCGGGCGATCGCGACCTTGGCCGACGCCTCCATGGCGTTCAGCAGCAGCCCGTAGGCCTTCGCGGCGCCCTTGTCGGGCACCAGGTAGTACGGGTGGTCGTAGTAGATCGGGTCGATGTCGACCTGATCGACGAAGTCCTCGATCTGGATCGTGCGCGTGCGCTCGGGGTCGAGCGCGTCGAGCTCGTCCGGCGTGATGACGACGTAGCGGTCCTTGGTCAGCTCGAAGCCCTTGACGATGCGGTCGAACGGCACCTCCTCGCCGGTCTCCGGATCCATGCGCTTCTGCATGATGCGGTTGCCGGTGTCGGAGTTGAGCTGGTTGAACCGCACCGTCTTGCGGGACACCGCGGAGTAGAGCTTGATCGGCACGTTCACCAGTCCGAAGGAGATCGCGCCGCTCCAGATCGATCGGGCCATGCCCTTATTCTGACTGACGGGCAGGCGCGTTCAACGCGCGCATGCTCGCTTGCGCCCGCGGACGACCAGCACATCCTCCTCGCGCTGGCCCGGATCGAGCAGGCCCACGGCCTCCAGATGGGCGCGGCGGCCGTTCATCAGCGGGCCGAGCGGACCGTGCTCCTGGGCGGCCAGGTCGACCTCCAGGCCCCCGGCCGCGAGCGCCTCGGCGGTCCGCTCGTAGCCGAGCAGCGACGAGTGCACGACGAGCAGCACGCCGCCGGAGGCCAGGTGCGCGGGCGCCGCCTCGCAGATGCGATCGAGCAGCGCGCGGCCGTCGCGTCCGGCGTCCCACGCGCGTGCGGGCCCGCGTGCGGGAAGGGCGTCGGTGGGCGCCGGCACGTACGGCGGGTTGGAGACGATCGCGTCGAAGCGCTCGCCGGGCACGGCGTCGAGCAGGTCGCCCCTCACCGCTCTCACCTTGACGCCGTTGAGGAGCGCGTTGAGGCGGATCGTCGCGACCGCGCGGAGCGACACGTCGACTGCCGTCGCCTCGGCGCGACGGGCCGCCCGGATGGCCAGTGCGCCACTGCCCGAGCAGAGGTCGAGCACGCGCGCGCCGGGCGGGAGGCCCTCGCGGTCGAGCGCGTCGGCGAGCAGCCAGGTGTCGCTGATCGGACGGAAGACGCCCGGCAGGGTGACGAGCCTCACGCTCGCGCCCTACCCTCACGGGCCGTGCGCGATTCCGACCTGCGGGCCGCATTCGAGCGCCCCGGGCCGGGGACGGTCGGCCTCGAAGAGGAGGTGATGCTGCTCGACGCCGAGACGCTCGACCTCGCGCCGCACGCCGCCGAGGTCGTCGAGGCGCTCGGCGACCCGCGCTTCAAGATCGAGATGCCCGCGGCGCAGCTCGAGATCGTCACCGCGCCGCACGCGACCGTGGCGGAGGCGGCCGCCGAGCTGGCGCAGGCGCGCGCCGACCTCGCCGCCGCCGCCGCGCCGCGCTTCCGCCTCGCGGGCGCCGGCGCGCATCCCTTCGCGGCGGGCTCCGGACCGCTCAACCCTGGCCCCCGGTACGAGGCGATCGAGGCCGAGTACGCGTCGGTCGCCCACCGCCAGCTCGTCTTCGGCCTGCACGTGCACGTCGCCGTGCCCGGCGCCGACCGCGCGCTCGCGGTCTACAACGCGCTGCGCTCCTATCTGCCCCAGCTCGCCGCGCTCGCCGCCAACGCGCCGTTCTACGAGGGCCGCGACAGCGGCCTGGCCTCGGTCCGCCCGCGCATCTCGGGCCTGCTTCCGCGCCAGGGCGTGCCGCCCGCGCTCGACAGCTTCGAGGCCTACGCCGAGGCGCTGCGCTGGTGCGGGTTCGACGACCCGCGCCAGTGGTGGTGGGAGCTTCGCCTGCACCCGGTGTTCGGGACGCTGGAGGTCCGGGTGCCGGACACGCAGACGACGGTCGAGGAGACGGAGGCCGTCGCGACCGTGATCCACGACCTCGTGCAGCGACTGGCCGAGCGCCCCGAGCCGATTCACGAGTCGTGGCGGATCGACCAGAACCGCTGGTCGGCGTGCCGGCACGGCCTCGAGGGCGAGATGACCGACCTCGTGACCGGCGAGCGCCGTTCCACGCGCGAGCTGCTCCGCGCGCCGGCGGCGAGCCCCGCTGCGCGCCAGCGGGAGGTCGCGGCCGAGCGCGGCCTGCGCGGATTGGTGGCGTGGATGGCTGATCGCTTCGCTGGGTAGGGCGTCCGATGTGATCGCCCGCGGGCCCGTCAGCGAGTTCCTCATCGAAGCGCTGACGCGCCGGCCCTCCGCGCTGTCACCGGCGCCCGAGCCGGACGGCGCCGAGGACCACCAGCTCGCGCTCTACCTCTGCTACGAGCTGCATTACCGCGGCCTGCCCGGCGTCGACGATCGCTGGGAGTGGGAGCCGTCCCTCCTCGCGCTGCGGGCCGAGCTGGAGGAGCGCTTCGAGGCCGACCTGCGGCGCGACGTGCCGGTGCCGTCCGGCAGCGGCGCGATGGACCTCGCGCTGCGCGCGATCGAGGAGGCCGACGACGCACCCTCGCTCTCCAAGTACCTCGAGCGCCAGGGCACGCTCGAGCAGTTCGTCGAGTTCGTGGTCCACCGCTCCGCCTACCAGCTCAAGGAGGCCGACCCGCACTCGTGGGCGCTGCCGCGGCTCAGCGGCGGCCCGAAGGCCGCGCTGGTCGAGATCCAGGCCGACGAGTACGGCGGCGGCGACCCGCGGCGCATCCACGCGCAGCTCTTCGCCGACGCCATGGACGCGCTCGGGCTCGACAGCCGCTACGGCGCGTACGTCGACCGGATCCCCGCGGTCACGCTCGCAACCGTCAACCTCATGTCGATGTTCGGGCTTCACCGCCGCCTGCGGGGCGCGATCGTCGGCCACCTCGCGCTGTTCGAGATGACCTCGTCGATACCCAACCGCCGCTACGCGAGCGGCCTGCGGCGGCTCGGCGTGCCCGAGGCGACGGGCTTCTTCGACGAGCACGTGGTGGCCGACGCCGTGCACGAGAACGTCGCGGCGGTCGATCTCGCCGGCGGCCTCGCCAAGCAGGACCCGCGCCTGGAGCCCGACATCCTCTGGGGCGCCGCGGCGCTGATCGAGCTCGATGGCCGCTTCGCCCGCCATCTGCTCGACAGCTGGGCGGGGGGCGAGAGCTCGCTCATCGAGCCTCGAGCAGCCGTCGCAGGAAACGCTGCGTCTCGGGCTGCTCCGGCGCGCTGAGCACGCGGCCGGGCGCGCCGCGCTCGAGCACGCGACCCTCGTGCAGGAAGCAGACCTCGTCGGCGAAGTCGCGTGCGAACTGCATCTCGTGGGTGGCGATCAGCATCGTCATGCCGTCGGCCTTGAGATCGCGGATCACGGCCAGCACCTCGCCGACCAGCTCGGGGTCGAGCGCGCTGGTGACCTCGTCGAGCAGCAGCGCGCGCGGCCGGGTGGCGAGCGCGCGCACGATCGCCACGCGCTGCTGCTGCCCGCCCGACAGCCGGTCCGGGTGCTCGTCCTCGCGGCCGGCGAGCCCGAAGCGCTCCAGCAGCTCGCGCGCGCGCTCGCGAGCCTCGGCACGCGGCACGCCCTGGGCGCGCACCGGCCCGAGCGCCACGTTGTCGAGCACCGACATGTGCGGGAAGAGGTTGAAGCTCTGGAAGACCATGCCGAGCCGGCGCCGGACCGCCGTCGGGTCGACCGACGGGTCGGTGATCGCCTCGCCGTCGAGGAAGACGTCGCCGTCGTCGATCTCCTCCAGCAGGTCGACGCAGCGCAGCAGCGTCGACTTGCCCGACCCGGAGGCGCCGATCAGCGCCACCGCCTCGTGCTCGTTCACGGCCAGGTCGATCCCCCGCAGGACCTCGACGTCGCCGTAGGCCTTGGTCACGCCCTGCGCCTCGAGCACGGGGACCGTCATCGGCGCTGCATCCGGTCGACGATGCGCGCCAGCGGGATCGTCACGCAGAGGTACAGCGCGGCGGCGGCCAGCAGCGGCGTGTAGTTGAAGGTCGACGAGGCGTCGATCTGCGCGACCCGGAACGCCTCGATGACCCCGAGCACCGAGACCAGCGCCACGTCCTTCTGCAGCGAGATGAAGTCGTTGAGCAGCGGCGGCACGACCCGGCGCACGGCCTGCGGGAGCACGACGTGGCGCAGCGTCTGCGACTCGGTCAGGCCGAGCGCGAGCGACGCCGCGCGCTGGCTCGGGTGGATCGAGTCGATCCCCGCGCGGTAGACCTCCGCGACGTAGGCCGAGTAGGAGAGCGAGAGCGCGACGCCGCCGAGCAGAACCGGGCCGGTCGGCACGCCCTCCAGCTCGAGCGCCGGCACGCCGAACCCGACGAGGAAGACGAGCAGGATCGTGGGCACGCCGCGCAGCACGTCGGTGTAGACGGCGCCCATCAGCCGCAGCGGGAACAACGCCGGCGCCCGCGAGGTCCGCACCAGCGCGATCGCCAGGCCGACGATCAGCACCACGACCTCGATCACGCAGAACATCTTCACGTCGAGCCAGAAGCCGGCGAGCACGTCCGGGAAGGAGCGCTTGAAGTCCGGCCACGAGAAGAACGTCTCCTTCACGTTCTCCCACCCCGGGCTGGTGAGGACGATCGCGGCCAGGCCGCCGATGACCACCACGGTCGACAGCGCGGCGATCGCCGCGCCGCGCTGCGAGCGGCGCCGCCGGGCCGTGGCCCGGATGGCTCGGCGGCTACTGGAGGACGGGTGCGTCAGCGGACTCGCTCATCCACTGCTGGGTGATCTCGTCGAGCTCACCCGAGTCCTTCAGCTTGCCGATCGCCTCGTTCACGCAATCCGTGAGCGGCGAGTCCTTCTCCAGCAGGGCGCCCCACTCGTCGCCGCCGGGAGCGTCGAACTGGCCGACGATGCTGGCGCCGGGCAGCTCCACCGCGGTCAGGAAGAGGGCGGTCGGCAGGTCGACCACCACGGCGTCGACCTGGTCCTGCTTGATGGCCGTGACCACGGCGTTGGAGTCGTCGAACACCTTCGGCTGCTCGCTCGGCTGGATCGAGGCGGCGACCGCGTCGAGGCTCGTCGTGCCGATCTGCACGCCGATCGTGACGTCCTTGAGGTCGGCGAGGCTGGTGGCGCCGGCGGCGGGCGAGCCCTTGGCGGCGATCACGGCCTGCGGCGCCTGGTAGTACGGATCCGAGAAGTCGACGCGCTTGGCCCGCGCGGGCGTGATCGAGATCTGGTTGACGTCGAAGTCGAAGTCCTTCGGCCCCGGCCGGTAGGAGGCGTTGAACGGCACGACCTTCCACTCGACCTCGCTCTGCTCGAAGCCCAGCTCGCGGGCGATCGCGTAGGCGACGGCGCTCTCGAAGCCCTTGCCGTTGGTCGGGTCGTCGTCCTCGAAGTACGGCGGGAAGGCCGGCTTGTCGGTGCCGACGGTGAGCTTGCCGTCCGCGACGGTCTGGAGCTGGTCCTTCGCGCACGCGTCGGCCGCGGGCGTCGACTGGGCGGCGGGCTCGGGCTCCTCCTCGTCCTCGCCGCAGGCGACGAGGGCCAGCGAGAGGGCCAGGACGATCGCGGTGAGCAGGCGCACGCGCGGAGACTAACGATCCTCGGGCCCGCTCGGGGCCCGGAACCTCACCAGCTTGTGCGTCCCGTCGCAGAAGGGCCGCATGCGCGACTTTCCGCAGCGGCACAGCGCGATCGTCTCGCGGTCCAGCTCGATCTCGTTGCCCTCCTGGTCGGCCAGCCTGACCGGGCCGCGCACGAGCAGCGGCCCGTCGCGGTAGGGGGTGATGACGACGTCCTTCATCCGATCCGCTCCAGCTCCTCGGGGGTGAGCTCCAGCTCGACGGCCTTCACGCTGTCGAGGATCGACTCCGGGCGGCTGGCGCCCGGGATCGGGACCACGACCGGGCTCAGCGAGAGCAGCCACGCGAGCGCCACCTGATGGGGCGAGACGCCGCGCTCCTCCGCCACGGCCCCGGCGCGCGACACGCCCTTCATCGGCGACCACGGGATGAAGGCGATGCCGTGCTCGTCGCAGAGCTCCACCTCGCCCTTGCCGATCGGGTCCGTGTACTCGAGCGAGAGCTGGTTCTGGACGGACACCAGGTCGACCATCGAGCGGGTGAGCTCGATCTGCTCGACGTTGGCGTTGGAGATCCCGATCCAGCGCACCTTGCCCTCGTCCTGGAGCTCCTTGAAGGCGCCGATCGTCTCCTCGTAGGGCACTTCGGGGTCGGGGCGGTGGTACTGGTAGAGGTCGATCCGGTCCGTCTCCAGCGCTTTCAGGGAGCGCTCGCAGGCGGCCTTGATGTACTCGGGCCGGCCGTCGAGCTCCCACGCCCCGCCGGGGCGCGTGTGGCCGCCCTTGGTGGCGACCATCACGCCGTCGCGACGGCCGCGCAGCGCCTTGGCGATCAGCCGCTCGTTGTGGCCGACATCGCTCTCGTCGACGCAGTAGGCGTCGGCGGTGTCGATCAGGTTCACGCCCGCGTCGAGCGCGGCGTGGATGGTGCGGATCGACTGCTCCTCGGGCGGGCGCCCGCGGAGCGACATCGGCATCGCGCCGAGGCCGATCGGGAACACGTCGGTGCCGGCGATCTGTCTCACGTCTCTTCGAGCTCCACGGTCTTGGGGTCGATGTCGTCGCGCAGGCCCAGGTAGCGCGGATGGCGCAGCGTGCCGACCTGCGTGACCTCTCCATACCCGACGCGGGCGACCAGCACCGGGTCGACGAAGCGGGTCTCCTTCGGCGGCTGGCGCCCCTCGAACGGGTTCGCGTCGGTGGCGAGGCCGGCGAGGAGGCCGCTCAGGCGGTTGAGCTCGCGCTCGTCGAAGCCCGTGCCGACGCGGCCCGCGTACTTGAGCTCGCCGTCCTGGTGCACGCCGACGACGAGCGCGCCGAACTGGTCGCTGCGCCGGCCCTCGCCCTGCAGCCAGCCGCCGATCACCACGTCGGTCTCGAGCACGTTCTTGACCTTCACCCAGCCGTGCGCGCGCTTGCCCGGCATGTAGGGGCAGTCGAGCCGCTTGGCGATGATGCCCTCCAGGCCCTGGGCCCTGGAGGCCTCGAGCATCGCCGCGCCGTCGCCGACGTGGTGCGCGGGGGTCATCCAGCGGTCGCCCCGGAGGCCGAGCTCGAGCAGGCGCTCGCGCCGCTCGACGTACGTCAGGTCGATCAGCGAGTGGCCGTCGAGCCACAGCAGGTCGAAGATGACGTAGCTGACCGGGTCGCTCTGGGAGAGCCGCCGTACGTGGCTCTCGGAGGTGAGGTGCATCCGCCCCTGGAGCTTCTGGAAGCTCGGCCGGCCGTCGTCGAAGGCCACCACCTCGCCGTCGACGATCGCGTCGTGGCCCGCCAGCGCGCGGCCGAGCTCGCGCAGCTCCGGGTAGCGCGGCGTGATGTCGCGCCCGCTGCGCGCCTCGAGCCGCAGGCGCCCGCCGTCGACGTAGCCGATCGCCCGCACGCCGTCCCACTTGATCTCGTAGGCCCAGTTCTCGTCGTCCTTCGGGAGCTCGCCCGTGCGGGCCAGCATCGGCTCGATCCGCTTGGGCATCGGCTCGCGGTCCGGATCCTCGGGCGGATCCATCCGGTGGATCATCCAGTTCTTGCCGTCGGTGCGGAACAGGACGTACTTGCCGCGGAGCCGCTCGCCGTGGAAGGTGACCATCACCTCGTCCTTGCGCCACTTGTGGGTCTCGTAGGTCCCGCGGTCCCAGATCTTCATCGTCCCGGCGCCGTACTCGCCCTGCGGGATGTCGCCGTGGAAGTCCAGGTACTCGAGCGGGTGGTCCTCGGTGCGGACCGCGAGGTTGTTGCGGCGCGGGTCCGGCGGGATGCCCTTGGGGACCGCCCACGAGGCCAGCGCGCCGTCGCGCTCGAGCCGCAGATCCCAGTGCAGGGCCCGCGCGTGGTGCTCCTGGACCACGAACCTCGCGGTGCGTCCATCGTCCGGCGGCTCAGTCGTCGCCGGAAGGCTCGGGGGTGGCGGAGAAGTCCCGTTTGCGTCGGTAGGAATCGAGGTTGCCTGACATCGATTTACGGGTAATGCCCCTTCGGAGTTAGGCGGCCGGGTATGCGGGTATCTTGCATGCCCGTATGGAAGCCAATCCCATCGTGCTCGACGACACCGCGGGGGATGTCGTGGTGGTCGTCGTCGAAGGAGAGCACGACATCTACACCGCCCCCACGCTGCGCGAGCGGCTGGAGGAGGCCCTGGACCGCGGCGGAGGCATCGTCGTGGACCTGACGGCCGCAACGTTCGTCGACTCGTCCGTGCTCGGCGCGCTGCTCGACGCGCGGCGCCGCGCCCTCGAGGCGAAGCAGGGGTTCGTGGTGTGCGTGGGCGAGACGGTGGAGCCTGGTGTGCAGCGGATCCTGGACATCACGGGCCTGGTTCCCGTCCTGCCCGTCCTGCGCAGGCGCGAAGAGGCGATCGAGGCGGCGCGGTCGAACGGCGCGAGCACATGACCAGCCGGCCAGAGGTGCTCCTCACGATGCCGGCAAAGCCCGAGGGCGTGGGCGTCGTGCGGCAGGCGCTGGCCGGGATGGCCGACGCGCTGGACTTCGAGGCCTCGGTGCTGGCGGACATGAAGATGGCCGTCACCGAGGCGTGCACCAACGTGGTCGTGCACGCCTATGAGGCCGACACCGGCATGCTCGAGGTCGAGATGCGGGCGACCGACGAGGGGCTGACGATCGTGGTGCGCGACCACGGCAGCGGCATCCAGCCGCGCCCGGCGCGCGCGGAGCCGCCCGCCCTGGGGTTGGGCCTGCCGCTGATCGCGGCGCTGTCCGACGCCTTCGAGCTGCGCGGGAGCGCCGGCACCGGGACCGAGGTGCGGATGACCTTCGCCTACAACCGCGATTCCGACCCCGCCGAGTCCAATCCGGTCACCGGCACGGTCGGCGTCGACGGCCGCTGGGATCCCGACGCGCCGTCACACGGCGCGCCGGCCGGGGGCTGAGCTTCAGCGCCCGCGCGCGCTGCTGGTCACGTCGCCGTCCTTCGGGATCAGCGCCGCGCGCCGGTTCTCGAGCTGCTGCTGGGCCTCGAAGAGGTGGATGGCCAGCAGCTTCTCGTTGAGCAGGTGATCGTCCGAGTCGTAGGGCTTGAGCCCGTTGTCGAACGCGAACCGCTCGCGCTCGGCCCAGCGCTGGAACTCGCGGTAGAGCGCCCAGTCGGCGTAGGGCCGGTTGAACTGCAGGAACGCGGCCGCGGCCGTCGAGAGGGCCGCCAGGAAGCTGGCGAGGACCTGGCCGACCTGAACCCCGTGGACGTTGACCGAGACGAGCAGGACGACGGGGATGGCCGCGCTGCTGAGCACGATCGCCCGCGTGCCGCGCCGTGCGGCCTTCTTGTTCCACAAAGCCTTCGAGGTCCACGACGCGACGACGGTGTCGAGCGCCTCGACCGGCGTGTCGCCGGCGCGCGACTGCGGCGGCGGGCCGGCGAAGATGCGCCACGCGGGCGCGGTGGTGCGTAGACGGAGGGCGGCTGGGTGGGAGGCCATGCCGCGCAGCCTCCCGCCCCGATGTTGGCGTGATCTAACCGCCGGGTTTCCAGCCGCTAAGCGGCCTGGCGCAGCGCGTCAAGCTCACGCATACGGCCGAGCCGGCCGAGCGCCTTGGACTCGATCTGGCGGACGCGCTCGGGCGTGATCCCGAGCCGGCGGCCGATCTCGCGCAGCGGGGTCGGCTCGCCGCCGTCGATCCCGTAGCGCAGCGCCACCACGGTCCGCTCGCGCTCGGGCAGCTCCTCCAGCGCGTGCCGCAGCGCCTGCTCGCGCAGCGAGATGTGGACCTCGTCCTCGGGGCCGGGCGCGTCGGTCGGCAGCAGATCGCCGAACGAGGCGTCGTCCTCCTCGCCGAGCGGGCGGTCCAGCGACGTCACGGTGCGGGCGGCGTCGCGCAGGGCGTGCAGGTCGTCGAGCGTGATCTGCGCCTCGGCGGCGACCTCCGCGTCGGTCGGCGCGCGGTCGAGCTTCAGCGTGAGCGTGTTCTCGGCGCGCGCCACCTTGCGCTGCGCGCGAACGAGGTTGATCGGCAGCTTGATGGTGCGCGCCTTGGCGTCCATCCCGCGCTCGACGGCCTGGCGGATCCACCACGTCGCGTACGTGGAGAAGCGGTAGCCGCGCCGCCAGTCGAACTTCTCGACGGCCCGGATCAGGCCGAGGATGCCCTCCTGGATCAGGTCGAGCAGCGTCAGCTCGGAGCCCTGGTACTTCTTCGCGATCGAGACGACGAGGCGCAGGTTCGCGTTGATCATGCGCTCCTTGGCCGCCAGGTCGCCCTTCTCGATCCTGCGCGCGAGCTCGATCTCCTCGTCCGGGGTCAGCAGCCGGTGGCGGCCGATCTCGTTGAGGAAGAGCTGCAAAGTGTCAGTTGTCACATGGGCCAGGGCGGCGTCGTCCACGGGGGCCTGAGGCGCCTGCTCGCGCCCGCAGTCGTCGCGCAGCGTGATCCCGCGGGCGTCGAGCTGCTCGTACAGCCCGCCGAGATCGCCTTCCTCCAGCTCCAGTGCCTGCGCGAACTCGTCGACCTCGCTGAGTTCCAGGCAGCCCCGGTCCTCGCCGCGATCGAACAGCGCAGCCAGAGCACCACTGAACGCGTCTTGGCCCGAGCTCATTGTCGAAGTGTTCGTCACCGGTATGTCATCGGCATAAACGCCCCCGCACCTCAACCCGGGTGCGTTTGATCGCGCTATCCGGGCGGGAAGACCACGAGTGGGTGGGCGGGATCCAATACTCGCGAGGGAGAACCAAATGTTCGAGCGCTTCAAGCGCACGGGGGACGGCGCCACAGCTGTGGCGGACCGGCCCGTGTCGCACGGGAACGGCACCACCACCGCGGCCGCGCCGCTCGACCGCGAGCGTATGCACGCCGTCCGCGCCCGTCAGCGCGAGGAGTTCGGCGGGATCAACTGGGGAGCCGCGTTCTTCGGCTGGCTCGTGGCCGTCGGCCTCGGCGCGCTGCTCGTGGGACTGCTGGCCGCCGCCGGCGCCGCCGTCGGCCTGACCGCCCTGTCGGACACCGACGCGACCGGCAATGCCACCGAGATCGGCCTCGGGGGCGCGATCGCGCTGCTCGTCGCGCTCGGCATCGCCTACTTCGCGGGCGGCTACGTGGCCGGCCGCATGTCACGCTTCGACGGCGCGCGCCAGGGTCTCGGCACGTGGCTGCTGGGCCTGGTCGTGACGATCGTGCTGGCGGTCGTCGGCGCCGTGCTCGGCTCCGAGTACAACGTGCTCGAGCGGCTCGAGCTGCCGGCCGTGCCGGTGGGCGACTCCGAGCTCGCCACAGGCGGCGTGCTCGCGCTCGCGGTCATCGTGGCGGGCACGCTGTTCGCCGCCGTGGCCGGAGGCAAGGCAGGTGAGCGCTATCACCGCCGGGTCGACCGCGCCGGGTTCGTCGACTGAGGGATGTGGTCTGGAATGGTGGGCGTCTGGAATCCGACCTCGTCGGGTAGGCGAAGCAAGGTGAACGTAGGTACGCCACGCATGGCAAGGGGCACCGACACGGTCCGGCTGCTGGAAGCGGATCCGGAGCTCGGCTCGCTGCTCACGGGCAGCCGCCGCACGGATGCCGAGCGCGAGCTCGTCGTGCGCACGCACCGCCTGTCGGTGGGGCCGTGGGACGTGACGCGGCTGTCCGGCGCCAGCGCCGACCACGTCGGGCTGCTGGTGCTCGACGGCGTGCTCTCGCGCGAGCTGGTGGTCGCCGACCACGTGAGCGCGGAGCTGCTCGGCCCCGGCGACCTGGTGCGGCCCTGGCAGGCCTCGAGCGGCGCCGGGCTGCTGCCCGTCAAGGCCGTCTGGTCGGTGCTCTCGACCGTGACCCTGGCCGTGCTCGACCGCCGCTTCGCCGCCGAGGCGGCCCGCTACCCCGAGATCACGGCCGCCCTCTTCGATCGCCTGGGCGAGCGCTCGCTGCGCCTGGCCACCACGCAGGCGATCTCGCAGCTCACCCGCGTCGACCGCCGCCTGAAGGCGCTGTTCTGGCACCTCGCCGAGCGTTGGGGCCGCGTCTCCGGCGACGGCGTGGTCGTGCCGCTGGCGCTCACGCACCGGATCCTCGGGCAGCTCGTCGGCGCGCGCCGGCCGACGGTCTCGACCGCGCTCAGCGAGCTGGCCGAGCGCGAGGAGCTCGTGCGCCGGCCCGACGGCTCGTGGCTGCTGCGCGGCGACCCGCCGGACGCCCAGACGCTCGCCCGCCGCCCGACGGCCGCCGAGCTGCGCGGGCAGGACATGCTGCGCCCGTCCCGCCGCTTCGCCCGCGAGGGCGAGGACGTCGACCCGGACTCGCTGATCGCGGCGATGGACCGGCTGCGCGAGGCGCTCGAGCCCGCCGAGCGCGACGAGCTGCTCCAGCGGCGTCGCGGCGCCGGCTCCTGAACGACCCCAGACCCAAGGAGACACCGACATGGCCTCCGGAACCCGGAACAGCACCACAGGCATCCTCTCGGACGACAAGGCCGAGGAGCGCGAGCAGATCATCGAGATGCTCAGGAAGGCGTACTGGATGGAGATCGAGACGGTGATGAGCTACATCGCCAACTCGATCAACCCCGACGGCGTGCGCGCGCAGGAGATCATCGAGTCGCTCCAGGAGGACGTCCAGGAGGAGCTCGGGCACGCGCAGCAGTTCGCCGCCCGCATCAAGGAGCTCTACGGCGTCGTGCCGGGCTCGCTCGACTTCACGGCCGAGCAGACGTACCTCCAGCCGCCTGAGCACCAGACCGACATCGTGCACGTCATCAAGGGCGTGATCGAGGCCGAGACCGGCGCGATCGAGCACTACAACGCGATCATCGAGGCGACCGACGGGGTCGACTTCGTGACGCAGGACATGGTGATCGCCATCCTCCACGACGAGGAGGGCCACCGTCGCCTGTTCGAGGGGTACCTGCGCGAGTACGAGGCCGAAGGTCTCGCATAGAAATAGAGTCAGCGCCGTGGGTCGAGAGCCTGCGGCGCAACTGGATTCGCTGGACTACGGCGAGACGCTGACCGCCGTGGCGCGCCTCGCCGTGCCCGAGTACGCGGACTGGTGCTTCGTCGAGCTGGTCATGCCCGACGGCCGGATCGACCGCGTCGTGATGGAGCACGTCGACCCGTCCAAGCGCGAGTTCATCGAGGAGTACGACCGCCGCTATCCGCTCGATCCCGACTCGCCGGTCGGCTCGCCGAAGGTCATCCGCACCGGCGAGCCCGAGCTGCTCAGCGACATCCCGGACGAGTTCTGGACCGCCGTCGCGCAGGATCCCGAGCAGCACCGGCTGATGCGGGAGGTCGGCATCGTCTCGGCGCTCGTGATCCCCATGCGCGTGCGCGGCACGGTGATCGGCGACATCGCGCTCGCCCACAGCGTGTCCGGCCGGCACTACACGGAGGAGGACCTGCCGCGGGCGCAGGACCTGGCCGACCGCTGCGCGCTGGCGATCGACAACGCTCGCCTGCACACGGCCGCCCGGCGCTCGCGCGACGACCTCGAGGCCATCGTCGAGGGCGTCGCCGACGCGGTGACGGCCCAGTCGGCCGACGGTCGCCTCGTCTACGCCAACGACGCGGCCGTGCGGCTGCTGGGCTTCACGAACGCGCAGGAGCTGCTGTCCGCCCCGCCCGCCCAGCTGATCTCCCGCTTCGAGATGTCCGCCGAGGACGGCAGCGCGATCCCGCTCGAGGAGCTGCCGGGGCGCCGCGCGCTGGCGGGCGAGCGCCCGCCCCCGCTGACGGTGCGCTACCGCCACCAGACCAGCGCCGAGGACCGCTGGTCGCGCATCCAGTCCACGCCCGTCTTCGACGAGGAAGGCCGCGTGCGGCTCGCCATCAACGTGATCGAGGACATCACGGACATCAAGCGCGCCGAGCAGGGCCACCGCTTCCTGGCCCGTGCCAGCCAGGAGCTCGCGAGCTCGCTCGACTACCAGGAGACGCTGCGCGCCGTGGCCCGGCTCGCCGTCCCGGAGGTGGCGGACTGGTGCGCGGTCGACGTGCTGAGCGGGCGACGAGCTCGAGCGCGTGGCGGTCGAGCACGTCGATCCCGCGCGGGTGGCGCTGGCGCGCGAGGTGCAGGAGCGCTATCCGCCCGACAAGCGCTCGGACACCGGGGCCTGGGGCGTGCTGCGGCGCGGACGTGCGGAGCTCTACCGGGAGATCCCGGACGAGCTGCTCGTGCAGACGGCGGTCGACGAGGAGCACCTGGAGCTGATCCGCAAGGTCGGGCTGCGGTCGGCGATGCTGGCGCCGATGGCGCTGCGCGACGAGGTGCTCGGCGTCATCTCGTTCGTGTCGGCCGAGTCCGGCCGGCGCTTCGACGAGCACGACCTGGCGCTGGCCGAGGACCTGGCGCTGCGCGCCGCCGCGGCGGTCGAGAACGCGCGCCTCTTCCAGACGGCCTCGTCGATCGCCCACACGCTGCAGACCTCGCTGCTGCCGCCCGTGCTGCCAGAGCTGCCCGGCATGGACCTCGCCGCCGCCTACCGGCCGGCCGGCAAGGGCTACGAGGTGGGCGGCGACTTCTACGACGTCTTCAGCACCGCCGGCGACCAGTGGTACCTCGTGATCGGCGACGTCTGCGGCAAGGGCGCCGAGGCCGCGGCGGTGACCGCGTTGGCCCGCTACACGATCCGCGCCGCGGCGGTCCGCCGGCGCTCCCCGGCCGCGATCCTGCGCTGGCTGAGCGACGCGATGATCCAGCAGTCGGAAGGCGCCGGGCGCTTCTGCACGATCGCCTGCGCGCACCTCGACCTCGGCCGCGTGCCCGCGCGGGTGACCGTGGCCTGCGGCGGCCATCCGCTGCCGCTGCTGGTGCGGGCCGACCGCAGCGCGGAGGAGGTCGGGGAGCCGGGCACGCTGCTCGGCATGGTGCCCGAGCCCGAGCTCCAGGACCGCAGCGCGGAGCTGCGCCGGGGCGACACGCTGGTGCTCTACACCGACGGGCTGACCGAGGCGCAGGCGCCGGCGCGGGTGTGGACGCCCGAGGAGCTGGCCGAGGCCGCGCGGGCGTCTGCCGGCGGCCCCGCGGCGGCGACCGTCGAAGGGCTCATGGACGCGACGATCGGCGCGCTCGCCGACGTCCGCGACGACGTGGCGGTGCTCGCCCTGCGCGCCTCGCCTAACGGTGCTCCATCAGCGCCTTGAAGCCGGTCAGCGCGGCATCGATCCGCTCGGCCACGGCGTCGGCGTCGCCGCCGTCGATGTCCGCGATGACCATCACCCGGGTCATCGCGTCGTCGAGCCGGAGGAAGCTCAGCACGCCGCCGTGCGTGACGCCCGAGGTGCTGCGCCACGCGATGCGCTCCTGCGGCCGCAGCTCGACGACCTCGCAGGTCCACTCGGCGCTGGCGCCGTCGTAGGACGCACGCCAGCGCAGGTGCGTCTCGTCGAGCTCCTGGACCTCGTCCACGCCGTCGATGAAGCGCGGAAGCTCCTCGAAGCGCGTCCACTGGTCGTAGGCGGCATCGACGGGCACCGCAACATCGATCTGTTGCTCGACCGCTGACATTCCCGACCCCTTTGCAACCTCCGTTGCCGGGAACTTACCCGCGTATTGGGCACGGGGAACTCACCAATCAGTCTTCGTCGTGCGGGTTCCCCGTGGCCGTGTCGTGGTCGTCGGCCTGGTCGTCGTGCTTGCGCGGAGCCTTGGCTCCCTCGCGCGGCGGCTGGTCCTCGGAGCGCCCGGCGCCGTCGCCGGGCTGCTCCTCGGGATACCCCTGACGCTGGTCGTCAGGTCTTTCGCTCAAGGTCCGCCACCTCTTCGGCCTTGAGGTCGGCCTCCTCGCGGGCGTCGATCGCGCTCGTCCTTCGCCTCGCCCTTGCGCTCCTCCTGCCGGCCCTCGCGGCGGAGCGACGGGTCGTCGGCGAGGTCGCCGGCGGCCTTCTTGACACGTCCTGTGATCTTGTCGGTGATTCCCATACGACAGCCCTACCCGGGCCGCCGCGCGGTCAACCGGCGTGGTCCGCGACCGTACGCAGCCGCTCGAGGGCGCGCCGGATCAGGCGCGAGACGTGCATCTGCGAGACGCCGACGCGCTCGGCGATCTCGGCCTGCGTGAGGTCCTCGACGAAGCGCAGGTGCAGGACGATGCGGTCGCGCGGGGGCAGCGCCTGCAGCGTCGGGGCGATCGTGGCGGAGTACTCGACGAGCTCGAAGCGCTCGTCGTCAACGCCGATCGACTCGGCGTACGTCTCGCCGTCGCCCTCGTCGCCGAACCGGTAGGACTCGAGCGACACCGCGTCGTAGGCCGACGCGGCCTCCATCGCCTCGAGCACCTGCTCCTGGCTGAGGGTGAGCATCTCGCCGATCTCGGCCACCGACGGCGAGCGCCCCAGCCGGCGCGACAGGTCCTTGACCGCGTTGTCGACCTGCATCACGCGCTCCTGCATCCCGCGCGGCACGTGGACGGCCCAGCCGTTGTCGCGGAAGTAGCGCTTGAGCTCGCCGAGCATCGTCGGCACCGCGTAGGAGGAGAAAGCCGTCTCGCGCGCGGGGTCGAAGCGGTCGATCGCCTTGATCAGCCCGAGCGTGGCGACCTGGACGAGGTCGTCGAGCGGCTCGTCGGAGCGCCGGTACCGGCGGGCCATCCGGCGCGCGAGCGGCAGCAGCCGCTCGACGAGCTGCTCGCGGGCGGTCCTGTCGCCCATGCGGTGGTAGCGGATGAGCAGCCGCCGATCCTCCTCGGCCCGCGACGGGCCGGGGGTCTCCGCCTCGGTGGCGGCAGCCGGCCGCTCGGGAGTGCTCGGAGTCATCGGAGTTGGCGTCCTGCGCGCGTCCTCGCCGTGAGGCACGGCGCGCGGCGACAGGGAGGCTACCGATCCGGGGACCGATCAGGCCAGGGGTGTGCTGCTGATTCCAGTCCGAAGCTCAGCCACAGAGCCGAATATGCATTCGGCGCCGGCCTCGCGCAGCTCCGCCTCGCTGAAGCCCCCGGTCAGCACGGCGACCGACGGGATCCCGGCCCGGCCCGCGGCCAGGCAGTCCCAGGTGGAGTCGCCGACCATCACCGCCGGGCCGCCGCCGGCCTTCTCGATCGCCGCCTGCACGAGGTCGGGCTCCGGCTTCGTGTTCTCCACGTCACCGGAGTCCGTCCAGTCGTCGGCCAGCTCGCGCACGTCGAGCAGGTCGAGGTAGTGCTCGACCTCGTCGGGCTTGGCCGAGGAGGCGAGCACGACGGCATGGCCGTCGCGCTTGAGGTCCTCGATCAACTCGCGCGAGCCCTCGAGCGGGCGCACCTCGTGGATGAGCGCCATGTAGAGCGCCTTCTCGGCGGCGCGCACGTCATCGCCGTGCTCCGCGTCGAACTCCTCGCTCGTGAGGGCGGCGACCAGCTGGTCGCCGCCCATCCCGATGTGGCGGTGGATCTCCCACAGCGGCAGCACCTCGCCGCTCTGCATGAACGCCCGGTACCAGGCGATCGCGTGGTGGTAGTTGGTGTCGACGAGCGTGCCGTCGATGTCGAGGATCGCCGCCGGCTTGCTCACGAGGCGGAGCCGACGCTCTGGCGCTGGCCCTCGTGCGTGCCCTCGCAGAACTCCTCGACCAGCTTGGCGCAGAAGGCCGGCAGGTCGTCGGGGTTGCGCGAGGAGACGAGGCCCTCGTCGACCACGACCTCCTCGTCGACCCAGTTGCCGCCCGCGTTGCGGATGTCGGTCTTCAGCGACGGCCACGACGTGATCTTGCGCCCGCGCAGGACGTCGGCCTCGACCAGCGTCCACGGGCCGTGGCAGATGACGGCGACCGGCTTGGCCTGCTCGAAGAAGCTGCGGATGAAGACCACGGCGTCCTCGTCCGTGCGCAGGAAGTCCGGGTTGGCGACGCCGCCCGGCAGCACGAGTCCGTCGTAGTCGCCCGCGTCGGCGCCGCTCACCGTGCGGTCGACGGGGAACGTGTCGCCCTTGTCGAGGTGGTTGAAGGCCTGGACCTGCCCGTCCTCGGTGGAGAGCAGCTCGGGCTTGCCGCCCTCGCCCTCGACCGCCTTCCACGGCTCGGTGAGCTCGACCTGCTCGGCGCCCTCGGGAGCGACGAGGAAAGCGATGCGCTTGCCCTGCAGCTTGTCGGCCATGGTGGCTCCTCTCGTTCGGCTTTGATCCTCGGCTACCGCTGCATCGCCTCGCGCAAACGCGGGTAGGCCATCGGCATGGGTTACGTCATCGCCGCCATCCTCGTCCTGCTGATCGTCGCCGCCGGCGTCACGTTCTTCGTGCTCGGCGCCGCCCGCCGCGAGCGCGGCTCCGCCGCCGCCGACTCGAGCCACGGCGAGGGCACGCCGGGCAGCGAGGCGGCGATCGTCGCGCCCGACGAGCAGACTCCCTTGGGCGACACCGACCAGCACGCCGACGAGCCGGCGGAGGGCCACGGCGGCTCGGACGCGACCACGCGCGGCTCGGTCCCGCCGGCCGGCGAGGGCGGCGTCGGCGGGGAGGGCGAGAGCGGCTCACCGGTCCAGCCCGAATCCGAGCGCCTCGCCGATCGCGAGCGGTAACGCGCCAACTACGTCTGGACGCACCCACCGGTTTGGTTAATCCGTCCAGAGGGAAATAAAGACCTTGTCGCGTCGCGGGACTGCCCTCCAACTCTCCGGCCGGCGCGGTAAACCCTCCTCCTCATCAACCGAGGCGCTCCGTAAGGGGCGCCTCGGTCGTTAACGCGTTCCGAGCGCGGGTAGGCGAGTCTCGTGACCGCTCCCTCCCCCATCCCCAGGCCCGAGCCGCCGCCGGCCCCGCCGAGCCCGACGCCCGAGCCCGGGCCGCTGCCGCCGGATCCCAATCCGCGGCCGATCTGATCGTGCGGCCCGTCAGCGAGACGCCGACCGAAGTCGCCGACTACGCCGCCCTGACCACCGTCTACGGCGCGCTGCTCGGCGCCGTCGCCGTCAGCGCCCGCGGCCGTGAGCCGGTGCCACGATCCGAGGTGCCGGTGCTCGCGGCGGCCACGTTCGCGCTGTCGAAGCTGATCGTCCACGAGAAGGCCGAGAGCTGGCTCCGCGAGCCGTTCGTGGACGAGGAGCGGCGGCGGCCGAAGGGACGCCGGCTGCGCTACGCCGTCGGCGAGCTGCTCACCTGCACCCGCTGCACGGGAGCGTGGACCGCGCTGGCGCTCACGGCCCTGCGGCTGCACGCCCCGTCCACGGGGCGGACGGTCGCAACGGTGCTGGCCGCCTCCGCGGGCAACGACATGCTGCACGCCGGGTTCTCGTGGCTGTGCGCGGGCGCCAACACGCGCCGGCACGAGGCCGAGGCCGGCGAGCGCCCGCTCAGCCGAGCCGCCTGACGGCCTCGTCGACGTTTGCCGCATCCTCGAAGAGCTCGGACGTGCGCGTGAGGTCGAGCAGCCGGCGCACCGGCGGCGACACGCCCGCGAGCACCAGCTTCACGTCGCGCTCGGCCAGCTCCGCGCGAGCCTGCAGCAGCTCCTTGAGCACCGCCGAGTCGATGAAGCTCGCGCGCGAGAGGTCGAGCACCAGCGCACCCGCGGAACCGGTCTCGGCGAGGCGCGCCTGGAGCCGCGGCGCCGCCGCCAGATCGAGCTCGCCCTCCAGCACGAGGACGCGCACCCGCTCGGTCGAGTCGCCCTCGGCGATCGAGTACGGCGACGGCGAGCGCACGTCGGCGATCATACGCAGCGCCGACATGTCATGCTCCCGACCGCCCCGCACGGCGCGGTTCACTACCAAACCGCTCTGTTACCGCATACCTGAGCCGGGGTACAGCAGATCAAGTCTTATGGGCAGCGACATGACTCCCCACAGCCTGCGTGGGAGCGCACGAGAGACGTCGGCGGCACATCGCTTCCGGCGCGGCGCTCAGGCGCGCGTCCCGACCACGACCTCCGACGTGCGGCTCACGCTGCCGGCGCAGGCCGAGAGCATCCCGGTCATCCGGCACGTGCTCGGTGCGTACGCGGAGGCCCTGGCGCTGCCGCCGGACGTGATCGAGGACATACGGCTGGCCGTCACCGAGGCGTGCACCAACGTGGTGCGCCACGCCTACGACGGCGGCCGCGCGGGCCCGATCGACGTGGTCGTGCAGCCTGCCGGCGAGCACCTCCACGTCACCGTCTCCGACCGCGGGCGCGGCATGGGCCCGAGCCCGGACGTCACCGGTCCCGGCCTCGGGCTCCCGATGATCGCGGCGCTCGCCGACTCGATCGAGCTCGAGGACGCGCCGATCCGCGGGAACCGGCTGCGGATGTCGTTCGCGTCCCGCCCCCGACTGGGGCTCGCGTGACCGTCCCGGAGCCCGCGACGACGGTCTCCATCGCCTCCGGCCCGCTCGTGGGCCCCATCCTTCGCCGCGTGGTCGGCATGCTCGCCGCCCGCGCCGACCTTCCGCTCGACCGGCTCGACGACGCCGTGCTCGTCGCCGATCTGATCGCCGCGCGCGCTCCCGCGCACAGCATCGACGACAAGATCAACGTCGCGCTCGACCCGGGCGACCGCTCGCTGCTGCTGCGCGTCGGCCCGCTCCGCCAGGGCGGCGGCCAGGCCCTGATCGTCGACGCCGCGGTGCCCGGTGTCGGTAACGTGATCGAACAGCTGGCGGACGAGCTCACCGTCCGTCCGGAGGGAGAGACAGAGTTTCTCCACGTCCGGCTCGCCTACTCCAACGGGCGATGATTCGAACCGGCTGCGGCCGGGCATGACCACGAGGCCCCATGGCGATCGATTTCGCGATCAAGGACCGTCAGCTCGACGGCGACACCCACGTCGTCGCGGTCACCGGTGAGATCGATCTGTTCACCGCGCCCGAGTTCAAGGAGCGCGTCTCGGCGCCGATCGACTCCGGCCGCTCGAACGTGATCATCGATCTGTCGGAGACCACGTTCATCGACTCGTCCAGCCTCGGCGTGCTGATCGGGGCCCACCGCCGCCTCAAGCTTCGCGGCGGCTCGCTCGTGGTCGTCTGCGACAATGAGGCGATCGTGAAGACGTTCCGTATCACCGGTCTCGATGGTGTCTTCACGCTCGTTCGGTCGCTGGACGATGCGCTCGACGGCGACGCCGTGAGCGCGGGCGGATAGAGGCGCCCGGCCCGGGTGAGCAGCGGCTTCCCCGAGTCCGACGCCCAGTCAGACTTCTCCCGCGCCCGCCGGTCGCGGCTGCTCGCCGACATCGGCCGCCGGCTGCGCCGCGAGCCCGACGACGTCGCGCTCATGCTCCCCTTCGAGGAGGTCGTGGACGCGCTCGGCCGCACCGGGCAGCACGATCTCGGGCTTCAGATCGTGCCGCTCGACGCGATCGTCGGGACCGTCGACCGCGCCGTCGACTTCGACCGCGGCCTGCGGCCCACCTCGGCGCGGCTGCGCAGCCGCTGGGAGCGGATCGCCGCCGCCCAGCGCCGCGGCGAGGCGCTGCCCCCGGTGTCGCTCTACAAGATCGGCGACCTCTACTTCGTGCGCGACGGCCACCACCGCGTGTCCGTCGCCAAGTCGCTCGGCCGCGACGACATCGACGCCTACGTGGTGGAGGTCACCACGCGGCTGCGGCTCAGCGAGGAGACGCTGGTCTCCGACCTGCCGCTCAAGGACCACGAGCGGCTGTTCCGCGAGCGCGTGCCGCTGCAGGCAGAGGCACGCCGCCGGATCGAGCTCAGCGACCCGTGGGACTACGGGATGCTGTCGGAGGCCGTCGAGGCGTGGGGTTTCCGCGCGATGCAGAACCGCGGCAGCTACATGGACCGCCCGACGGTGGCCCATCACTGGTTCACCGAGGAGTACGAGCCGGTCGTCGAGCTGCTGCGCGCCGGCGACCTGGTCGACGACGACGAGACGGAGACCGAGGCGTACATGCGGGTCGCGGCCGACCGCTACCGCGTCCTGCGCACGCACGAGTGGAGCGACGAGGTGCTCGAGCGGCTGCGCCGCGAGGAGCGCCGTCAGCGCCGTCGCCGCCGGACCCCGCCGCGCTCGCCGCGGCGGCGGCCTCCCTCCTGACCACGGCTCGTTTCCTGGCCTGGGCTCCGGGTAGGGCCAACGGGAGAGCGAAATCGGAAGGAGCCATCGATGAGCCGACTCATCACCCTGCTGTTCGGCGTCGGGATCGGCGCCGCCGCCGCGCACTTCCTCGACCCGCAGAGCGGCCGCAAGCGCCGTAGCGAGATGCGCGACCAGGCGGCCTCCAAGATGCACGCCGGCGTGGACCACGCCACCAGCACGGCAAGCCACGCCGCCGAGAAGGCGAAGGGCGCCGTGAGCTCGGCCACGCCGAGCCCGACCCGCGTCGAGAACGCCGACGACGTGACGCTCGCGCGCAAGGTCGAGACCGAGATCTTCCGCGCGGCGGACGCGCCGAAGGGCGACGTCTCGGTCGACGTGCAGCGCGGCGTCGCGCACCTGCGCGGCGAGGTCGCCGACGAGCAGTGGATCACCCGCTTCGGCGAGGAGGCGGAGAAGGTCGACGGCGTCAAGGCCGTCGAGAACCTGCTCCACCCGCCCGGCACCCCGGCGCCGGACCGGTCGTAGCCGTCGCAGGCCCCCGCGGGTGACCGCGGGGGCCGTGCAGCACGTACTCAGGCGACGGCGAGGTTCTTGCCGGTGTCGGCGGCGAACAGCTTGATCTGGCTGGTGTCGACGACCAGCTCGACCTCGCCGCCGGGCTGGGCCTTGCTCTCCGCGGCCAAGCGCGCGACGACCTGCTGGCCGTCACCGTGGGAAGGCAGGTCCTCCAGGCCGGCGTCCGCGGCGAGCTCGTCGAGCTCGGCCACGTGCAGCTCCTCGGACTTCACGTCGAAGTAGACGTACAGCTCAGAGCCCATCGACTCCACCACATCGACCTTGGTCCGGAACTTCATCCGGTCCGCGTGAGCCTCCGGGTCGACCGCCGCGTCCTCGAAATGCTCCGGACGGATGCCCACGATGACTTCCTTGGCGCCCCCCAGGTCTGCCTGCTTGAGCGGAATGTTGCCGATCGGCGTGTTCACCGACCCGTCCTCCACCCGCCCCGGCAAGAAGTTCATCGACGGCGACCCGATAAAGCCCGCCACGAACAGATTCCCCGGGCTCTCATACAGGTTGGCCGGCGTGTCGACCTGCTGGATGAGCCCCGCCCGCATCACCGCCACCCGATCACCCAAGGTCATCGCCTCGGTCTGATCGTGCGTCACGTAGACCATCGTGGTCCCCAGGCGCTTCTGGATCCGCGCCACCTCCGTGCGCATCTGCACCCGCAACTTCGCGTCCAGGTTCGACAGCGGCTCGTCCATCAAGAACGCCTTCGGATCGCGCACGATCGCCCGACCCATCGCCACCCGCTGACGCTGACCACCCGACAGATTCGCCGGCTTGCGCTCCAGATGCTGCTCCAGATCCAGAATCCTGGCCGCCTCGGTCACCTTCTGATCGATCTCGCTCTTGGGCGTCTTGGACAACTTCAAGGCGAAGCCCATGTTGTCGCGCACCGTCATATGCGGATACAGCGCGTAATTCTGAAAGACCATCGCGATATCCCGATCGCGCGGCGCCAGATCGTTCACCCGCTCACCGCCGATGATCAGATCACCATCAGTGATGTCCTCAAGCCCCGCGATCATCCGCAAAGCCGTCGACTTCCCACACCCCGACGGGCCCACCAGAATCATGAACTCGCCGTCGTTGATATCCAGATCGATCGCCTTCACAGCCTCAAAACCGTCCGGATAGCGCTTCGTGATCCCCTTGAACTGGATCTCTGCCATCGCTGTCGCTTCCTCCCCTTAGTCGCGGGCACCAGGATGGCCGTCACCCGGCCATGGCGCCAGTACGAGCAGAAGCCGCGCGTCCCTCGTCGCGCGCACCTCATGTCGTTCGTGCGGGTCGAACACGGCGGCGAACCCGGCGCCGCCTGTCACGGAGTCTCCTCCGTCGTCGCGCACCTCGACCTCGCCGTCTACGACGACCAGGTAGGCGCGTTCGTGAACCTGGTGCTCCTGGAGCGCCGACCCCTCGGGCAGGTTGATCGCGATCGAGCGAGCCTCCCCGCGGGCCGAATGCAGGATCTGCGGATGGCGCGGCTCGAGCGCGAGCGATCGCAGATCCCAGTGCTCCATGCGCGCGATCGTACCGGTCAGCTCATGCAGCGGCGTCGTCCTCGGGCACTTCGGCGGCCTCGCGCAGCCGCGTGACCGCCTGGCGGATCAGGCGCGAGACGTGCATCTGCGAGACGCCGACCCGTGCGCCGATCTCCGACTGCGTCAGATCCTCCTCGAAGCGCAGGCGCAGCACCTCGCGCTCCCGGTCGCTGAGCGCGCCCATCAGGCGCTCGACGGTGGCGGAGGCCTCGGCAAGGTGGAAGCCCGGGTCCTCGACGCCCATCGACTCGGTCATCCCGTCGCCGTCCTCGTCTTCGTCGCGCGGGCGGTCGAGCGAGACGGCCCGGTAGGCGCCTGCCGCCTCGCGGGCCTCCAGCACCTGCTCGGTGGTCGCGCCGATGTGCTCGCCGATCTCCGCCGGCGTCGGCGCGCGCCCGAGCCCGCGCGAGAGCTCCTCGCCGACCCGCTCCACGCGGACCGCCATCTCCTGCAGGTCGCGCGGCACGCGAACGGACCAGCCGCGGTCGCGGAAATGGCGCTTGAGCTCGCCGAGGATGGTGGGGACCGCGAACGAGGAGAAGGCGCTGGGACGATCGGGCTCGAAGCGGTCGATCGCCTTGAGCAGGCCGAGCGAGGCGACCTGGATCAGGTCGTCGAGCGGCTCGCCGCCGCGCTGGTACCGGCGGGCGAGCTGTCGCGCCAGCGGCAGGAAGCGCTGCACGAGCGCCTCGCGGGCCGCGAGATCCCCGTCCCGGTGGTAGCGCTCGAGAAGCCGGCGATCCTCGCGTGTACGAGCTTCGCGGTTCCCGTTGGGGAGGGTCCCACCGTTGCCCGGCCGATGTTCGATCGTCTCCACGCCTTCCCCGTTCGCGATGCTCTGTGCGCCGGGGTTCGGGGCGCGGGATTGCCACGGCGGGTCTCTAGGCCGCAGCCGAACTAGTGTAGTACGCGTGATGACGTCGGCAACGGGCAATCTGGCGGAGCGGCACCTGCGCATCCTGATCGCGGACGAGAACGAATCCGCGCTGCGCGAGCTGCACTCCGTGCTCGCCGGACTGGGCCACGAGGTGACGCCCTATGCGGTGTCCGTCACCGACGCCGTCGAGCTGATCGTCAAGGACGATCCGCAGGTCGCGATCGTGGTCGTCCACGAGGACGACGACCACGCGCTCGCGCTGATCGGCGAGGCGGTCGAGTACGCCTCCGGGCCGGTGATCGCCCAACTGCCGGACGCCGACGTCGACTTCCTGTCGCGCGCCGCCGACCGGGGCATCTCCGCCTACGTCGAGTCGATGGACCCCGAATCGGTCCAGGGGGCGATCGAGGTCGCGGTACGGCGCTACGACGAGGCCCGCCGGCTGCACGAGAAGGTGGACCAGCTCGAGAGCGCGCTCGAGCGCCGCGGCGTGATCGAGCGGGCGAAGGGAATCCTGATGGAGCGCCACGGCGTCACCGAGCGCCAGGCCTTCGAGCTGCTGCGCGACCACTCGCGTGCCACGGGCCGGCGCGTCGTCGAGGTCGCCCAGTCCGTGCTCGACGGCCACGCCCTGCTGCCCAAGCGGCCATGACCCGCGGTCCGGGCGACCGCCCCGGGCCCGCCATCGAGTTCGGCGACTTCAAGGTCGCCTTCGAGCGCTTCTCGAAGGACACCATGACGCAGTGGGCGGCCGCGCTGACCTACTACTCGCTGCTTTCGCTGTTCCCGGCACTGCTGTTCGCCGTCGCATTGCTCGGCTACTTCGGCCAGCAGAGCCTCGTCTCCGAGGCGGCCGACTATCTCGTGGACGCCGGCGCGCCGCCGGAGGTCATCGAGCCGATCACGAGTGGGCTCCAGTCGGCGCTGAACCAGCGCAACGCGGCCGCCGGCGCCCTGGTCCTCGGTCTCGTGACCACGCTCTACGGTGCCACGGGCGCCTTCAACTCCGCCGGCTTCGCGCTCAACCGTGTCTTCCGCGTCGAGGAGGGACGCGGCTTCGTCGGGCGCAAGCTCAACAGCCTGCTGTGGACGCTCGTGGTCCTCGTTCTGGTGAACCTGACCTGCGTGCTGATCTTCCTCGGCGGGGCCCTGGCCGCCGACGTGCTGGGGCTGATCGGCCTCGGCGAGAACGTCGCCTCGGTGTGGGCCTACGTGCGCTGGCCGGGCGCGCTGCTCTCGGCGATGCTCATCTACGCGATCGTCTACTACGCGGCCCCGAACGTCGAGGTGCGCAACTGGCGCTACATCACACCGGGCGCCGTGTTCGGCGTGACGGCCTGGATCATCGCCTCGGCCGGCTTCTTCCTCTATGTCTCCGAGTTCGCGAGCTACTCGGCGACCTACGGCGCGTTCGCCGCTGTCGTAATCCTGCTCATTTGGCTCTGGCTGACCAATGTGGTGCTGCTGTTCGGAGCCGAGCTGAACGCGGTCGTGGATCTGCGCCGCGCTCCTGACCAGCCGCCTGGCTACGACGGTCCCGTGCTGCCGCCCAAGGAGCCTGCGGACGAATGACGTAGCCCGCCGTTCGGATAAGTTGTGTCGGCAGCCCTTGCCACTTATGCCATTCGTCCGGTAGAACACCGAACGTCAGTGCGTGGACCAAAAGACCACGCATCTTCGGAGGGCCAAAAGCCGCATCCGAGGTGAGTCGAGGGGTGATTAAGGCGACCATTACCGGGCCCGAGCGACCGGAAACTCCGCGTTGAGCGCGGCAGCACGTCCCGCCCCCTGGTCCGGCTTCGCCGGGCCGGCTCCTCAGCGCCTCGGCTTCGCGCGCCAGTGGCTGATCTACGCGCTCGCCGCCGGCGCCGCCCTGGCCGCGACGGTCGCCATCCCGCTGGCCGAGCCGCTGCGTTTCGCGTATCCGGCGCCGTCGCTGCACGTGGCGCTCGAGACGGGGACTGCGCTGATCGGCCTGGTGGCGACCACGATCGTGGTCCGCGGCTGGCGCGACGGACCGCGCCTGGACCGGCTGATCGTCGCCGCCGGGCTCGCCGTGATGGCGGCCACCTACGCGGTGCTGGCCGCCATGGTCGCGATCTCGCCGGGAGACGGCCCGCGCGGGCTGGTCGGCCTGACCGGGATGCTCGCCGGGTCGCTGCTCGTATGCGCGGGCGCCTTCGCGCCGGCGCGAACGCTCACCCGCCCGGCGACAGCCGCCGCCGCGATGCTCGCCATCGTCCTCGTGACCCTCGCGGTCGCCATCGTGCCGGTCGAGCTGGTGCTCGACGAGTGGCGCGGCCAGCAGCGGCCGGCGGACACCGACCTGACCCGCTCGTTGCTGAGCCAGCCGCTTGCGGCCGTGGCGCTGCAGATGACGATGGCGCTCAGTCTCGCCGCGGCCTCGATCGGCCTGACGGGCCGCGGGATCCGCGCCGAGGAAGCGTTCGCCCGCCGGCTCGGCCTCGCTTGCCTGTTCTTCGCGTTCTCGATGCTCCACTACGCGCTACTGCCGCCGGTCACCCACGAGTGGGTGCACCTGGGCGACGTGCTGCGGCTGCTGTTCTGCGTGGTCCTGCTGTGGGCCGCCGTGATGGAGGTCGCCGGCGCCGTCGCGGCGCGGGCCGCCGCCCGCGAGCGCCGCCGGATCGCGCGCGACCTGCACGACGGCGTCGCGCAGGAGCTCGCCTTCATCCGCCGCCGCGCCGAGCGCATGGCCGGCCAGCCCGACGCCGAGGACATCGTGGTCGCCGCCGAGCGCGCGCTGCAGGACTCGCGCTGGGCGATCGAGCACCTGGCGCGCGCCCCCGACGAGCCACTCGAGCGGGTGCTCGCCCGCCATGCCGCGGCGATCGCGGCGCGCACCGGCGTGGCCGTCACGTTCGTGACCATCGGGACGACGGAGCACGTCGGCCCCGAGGTGAGCGAGGCACTGGCCCGCATCCTCGGCGAGGCGGTCACCAACGCCCGCCACGGCAACGCCACCCTCGTGCACATCGAGCTGTCGACCCACCCGCTCCGGCTGCGGGTCATCGACGACGGAACGGGGTTCGACACGAGCGCGAACGCCACGGGCTTCGGGCTCGGAGGCATGCGCGAGCGAGCGGAGCTCGTCGGCGCCGAGCTGAGCGTCCGATCAGGTCCCGGCGCCGGTACCGAGGTGGCCGTGAAGCTGCCATGAGCGCGCCGTCGCGGGTGCTCGTGGCGGACGATCACGCGCCGACCCGCGAAGACGTGCGAGCCGCGGTGGAAGCCGATCCGCGGTTCACGGTGGTGGCGGTGGCGGGCGACGCCGCGGACGCCATCCAGGCCGCGCTGCGCGAGCGGCCGGACGTCGCGCTGCTCGACATGCGGATGCCGGGCAGCGGCGCCGCCGCGGCGTGGGAGATCACCGCCCGGCTCCCCGACACCCGCGCCGTGATGCTCACCGTCTCGCGCAGCGACGAGGACCTGTTCGCGGCGCTCCGCGCCGGCGCGTCGGGCTACCTGCTCAAGGACATGCCGTTCGACGCCCTCGGCGACGAGCTGGCCGGCGTGCTCGAGGGGCGTGTGGCGATGCCGCCCGAGCTGGTCGCGCGGCTGGTCGAGGAGTTCCGCGACAGCGCGCCGCGGCGGCGCGCGCTGCTCGGCCAGGGCGCTGGCGCGCAGCTCACGAGCCGCGAGTGGCAGGTGCTCGACTTCCTCCGTCAGGGCCTCGCCACCAACGAGATCGCCCGCCGGTTGTTCGTGTCACCCGCGACGGTGCGCAGCCATGTGGCCGCGGTCCTGCGCAAGCTCCGCGTCCCCGATCGCGACGCGGCGATCGCGCTGTTCGAAGAGCCGTACGAGGGTCCCTGAACGTCAACCCCGCTTGGTGGGGAAGGTGAGGGAGCCGGCCGTGCGGTGGATTTCTGCATCGAATCCTGGATAGGGGTCGCCATACGACCCTTAGGCAGGACTCGATGAAGGAAACCGGCTCCGCCGGCCTCCCCGCCGCCCTACCCAGCCGGGGTTGACGTTTCACGGAGCGTCATCTCCTCGGGCCACGAGCACAGCGCTGCTCGGCCCGGGCAGTCGGCGCACAGGTCGCGGTGGGGGGCCTCCGTCACCTCGTAACGACCATCCAGCACGCCGCGGGCCAGGCCGGCGAGGCGCTCGGAGAGGGCCGGCTCGTCGGCCGCCGTGAACGTGCGCGTGACCGGCTCGGCGGGGCGCTCGAGGAAGCAGTAGGCGACCTCGACGCGCGGGGCGCCGTCGCGCAGTGCGGCGAGCGCGTAGACGACCCGCTGGGTGGCGTAGTCGCGCTCGACGATCTCGGCCGGCTCGGCGCCCTCGAGCCGGTCGGACTTGTAGTCGGCGATCAGGACGCCGCCGTCGGGCTCGAGCGCGACGACGTCGAGGAAGCCGTTGACCAGCGGCCCGCCGCCCGGGCGCTCGAGCGCGAAGGCGAACGGCGCCTCGCGGCGCAGGCGGCGCGCGCCGGCCAGCCGCGCGCACAGGGGCGAGCCGGCGAAGGCGGCTACGAGCCCGCGGATGTCCTCGACCTCCGCCTCGCCGAGCTCGAGCCCCCAGGCGCCGCCGAGCTCGAGCACGGCTTCCGGGCCGGGGACGGCCGGGCGCGCGAAGTCGAGCTCCTCGAGCAGCGCGTGGACGAGCGAGCCGCGCACGCGCGGGTCGAGCGCCGGCGCCTGCTCGCCCTGGTCAGATACGCGCGGCGGGGTGACGCGCGGCAGTCGCAGCACGCGCTCGAGGTAGAAGCGGTAGCCGCAGCGGGCGTAGGCGCCGAGCGAGCTGTAGGAGAGCCGCTGGGGCGTGGGGCGCGGGCGCGCGAGCGGCTCGTCGAGCACGCCGGGCGGGTCGGGCAGCGCCGTGCTCGGGGCCCCAGCCCGGACGCGGCCGGCCGGGCTCAGGGCGGGCAGCACCTCGCCCACCGTGGCGGGAGCGTTCAGGCGGCACAGCAGTCCGGCGCGGCCGTGCTCGAGTGCGGCGAGCGGGTCGCCGCCGGTCAACGCCCGCGCGATCCAGTCGATCGGCGGGCCGCCCGGGCGCGGCGCGGGCAGGCGCTCGAGGTCCAGTCCGCCGGACAGGATGAGCCGTTCGCACGCGCGCGTCATGGCCACGTAGAAGAGGCGTCGCTCCTCCTCGGCCTCCTCGGCCTGCTCGATCTCCGCCAGGCGGTCCCAGTCGAGCGCCGAGACCAGCTCGCCGCCGCCGATCGGCGCCAGCCGCAGGCCGACGCCGCCGTCGCGGCCGAGCAGCAGGCGGTCGCGGGCGCCGCCCGCCGCGCGGCCGAGGTCCGCCAGGCAGACGACCGGGAACTCGAGGCCCTTGGCGCGGTGGATGGTCATCAGGCGCACGGCGTCGAGCCCTTCGGACTCGAGCGCCGCCTCGCCCTCGCGTGCCTCGATCAGGTCCTGGGTGGCGGCGAAGGCGATGAAGCCGCGCAGGTCGGGGCCTTCGGCCGCCTCGTACTCGCGCGCGAGCCGCATCAGCTTGCGCAGGTTCGCCAGCCGCCGCTCGCCCCCGGAACGCGCCAGCACCGCGAGGTCGTAGCCGGTGGCGACGATCGCCCGCTCGAGCAGCTCCTCGGCGGGCGCGCGCTCCGCGCGCGGGCGCTCGGCGGCGAGCACGCGGGCGAAGGCCGCGAGCCGCGCGCGCTCGGCCTCGGGCAGCGCGGCCGGCCAGGTCGCGGTCTCGACCTCGCGCAGCGCCGCCGCGGGGCCGCGCCCGCTCGCCCGGCCCGCCTCGGTCAGCAGCACCAGCGCGTCCGTGCCGACCCCGCAGAACGGCGAGGCGAGCACGGCAAGCAGCGCCGGCTCGTCGAGCGGGTTGGCGAGCACGGAGAGGTAGGCGATGCCGTCGCGCACCTGCTCCTGCGACCAGTAGCCGCGGCCGCCGACCACGTAGGTCGGCAGGCCCTGCTCCTCGAGCGCCTGCTCGAGCAGCCGCAGCGAGCCGGTGGCGCGGACGAGCACGACGATGTCGCCGGGCCGGCGGCCGTCGTCGACCTCGGCGCGCAGCCGGTGCGCGATCAGCCGCGCCTCGGCGCGCCGCCACGGCTGCGTGTCGAACGCGGTGAGGCCTAGCTCGTGCTCCTCCCAGCCGCGCGTGTCCGTGATCAGCAGCTCCACCGCGGGGTCGGCGGGCACCGGGTCGGGGTCGAACAGCCGCAGCGGCCCGTCGTCGGACTGCCGGCCCGCCACCAGCGGCGCGAAGCCGTCTCCGAGCTCGGCCGTGAAGGCGGCGTTCAGCACGTCGAGCAGCTCCTCGCGCGAGCGGAAGTTGCGCGAGAGCCGCCGGACGCGGTGCTCGCCGAGCCGCGCCCGGCGCTCGCGGAAGATCGTCACGTCGGCGTGGCGGAAGCGGTAGATCGACTGAAGCTCGTCGCCGACCGCGAACAGGTTGTCGCGCTCGAGCGCCTCGAGCACGTCGAGCTGGAGCCGGTTGGTGTCCTGGAACTCGTCGACCATGATCAGCTCGAAGCGCTCGGCCCAGGCGTGGCGGGCGGCGGGGTCGGCGAGCAGGTCGCGCACGCGCAGCTCGAGGTCGGCGAAGTCGACGGCGGCGCGCGCCGCCTTGGCGGCGTCGAACGCCGTCCCGAAGCGGTCGAGCAGATCGTCGAGCAGCCCCAGCGCCGCGCGGGCGTGGTGGTCGGCGCACGCCTTGCGGTAGGTCTCCCACGCCTCGCGGTAGTCGGCGCAGGGGTCGACCTCGAGCGCCTTGGCGCCGCTGACGAGCTTGGCGACGTCGAGCTCTCCGGGCCACGGCACCGGCCCCGCGATCGCGAAGCGCTCGCAGGCGTCCAGTGCCTCACGCGCCGCCGCCACCTTCTTGCCGTCGGCCGCGGTGGCCAGCGCGGAAGCCGCCGCGGCGCGCGCCGCGTCGAGCGCGGCGGGATCGGGCGGCGCCTGCTGCGGCGGGACGGTCAGGCGCGGATGGGTCTGGCCGCGGCTGCGCAGCGTCTCGTGGGCCGCCAGGATCAGGTCCCGCAGCGCGGGCCCGTAGGCGGCGGCCAGGTCGAGCGCGGCGGAGCCGCCAGCGGCGGCCCACGCCTCGAGCGCCGTCTCGTAGGCGCGCTCGGCGAGCCGGCGCGCGGCCGCCTCGTCGAGCACGGTGAAGCGAGGGTCGAGCCCGGCGGACAGCGGCCGGGCGCGCAGCACGCGGGCGCAGAAGCCGTGGATGGTGCCGATCCAGGCGGCCTCGGCCTCGCGCGCCCGTTCGATCTCGCCGAGCGCGGTGAGGCGGCGGCGAAGGCGCTCGCGCAGCTCGCCGGCCGCCTTCTCGGTGAACGTGAGGGCGAGCACCGAGCCGACCGCCACGCCGTCGCGCAGCACCGCCTCGACGAAGCGCTCGACCATCACGGCGGTCTTGCCGGAGCCGGCGGCGGCGGCGAGCAGCGCCGAGCCTTCGCGGTCCTCGATCGCCGCGCGCTGCTCGGGCGTGAACCCCGAGGCGGTCGTCTCCGCGAGGGCGGTCATGCCGCGGCCTCGGCAGCACGGCAGATGCCGGGGTACGCGCAGCCGCCGGACGGCAGGCACGAGCCGGGGCACGCGCTCACGCGGCCGGCGTGGATGTCGGCCGCGGCGCGGGCGGCGATCTCGCGCGCCTCGTCGAGAGCGGCGTCGAAGGTCTCGCCGTCGACCACGTCGCCATTGACGTAGGAGCCGGGCACGTCGTCGCGCACCAGGCCGCGGGCGCGGACGTCGCGGTGCCCGACCGGCTGGTAGAGCGCGCCGACCGTCTCGAGCCCGAGCAGCTCGCGCACGGCGAGCGTGTACAGCGCGACCTGGAGACGGCGGTCGCGCGACCAGCGCGCCCCGGCGCTCACCGTGCGGCCCTTGTAGTCGCGCACCAGCGCCCGGCCGCCGGCATCGACGTCGATCCGGTCGACGCGGCCGGTGACGCCCATCCCGACGCCCGCCAGCGGCAGCGGACCGTGCTCGTCGCGTTCGCGGCCGAAGCTCCACTCGAGCAGGCGCGGCTCCAGCGCGGGGCCGGTCTCGGCCTCGTGGCGCAGCAGCCGCCGCAGGTCGACCTCCAGCTCGCGCAGCGCGGCGCGGGCGCGCGTGCCGGTCGCGGTGGCGCGGCGGTCGGCCATCGCGGCGTCGAGCTCCTCGAGCGCCGCCGGCAGCGACGCCGGCGTCAGCCGGGCGGAGCCCTCGCGCTCGCCCAGCCGGCGCAGGACCTGCTCGAGCACGGCGTGGGCGATCGAGCCGCGGCGCATCGGCTCCGGGTCGGGCTCGGCGCGCTCCGGCCGCAGGACGCTCTCTATGAGCCAGCGCACGCCGCAGCCGGCGAAGTTCTCCAGCCCGCGCGCGGCCTCGGTGTGGCGGGCGGCGAGCAGGCCGAGCACGGGCTCGGTCAGCGGCGCCCCGAGCGGCGACGGCTCGGGCAGCTCCTCGGCCACGGCGCGGGCGCGCCGCAGCTCGTGCGGGGTGGGCGCCGCCGCCGGCGGCCAGGTGACCTCGCCGAGCAGCCGCCGCCCTCGGCGGGTCCACAGCTCGTCGGTGAAGAGCGCGCGGACGTCGTCGACGAACGCCGACGGCTGCGCCGGGTCGCCCTCCTCGTCGGACGAGCGGAAGGAGAGGAAGAGCACCTCCTCGGGGCGCGACACCGCTGCGTAGAGCAGGTAGCGCTCGCGCGCGAGGACGTCCTCGTGGCGGGCGAGCACCAGCCCGGTGGCGCGGGCCAGCGAGGCGCGCGCGGCGTCGTCGAGGAACGGCTCCGGCATCGGGTGGCGCGGGAAGGCGCCCTCCTGCAGGCCGCAGACGAAGACGGCGCGGAAGCGGCGGGCGCGGATGGCGAGCGGGTCGGCGACCAGCACCGCCCCCTCGACCGCGGGCTCGCGCACCGGCACGTCGGCGAGCGCGGCCGGCAGCTCGTGCGGCGCGCCGGCGAGCGCCGGGTCGGCCGCCGCGAGGGCGCGCAGCTCGTCGGCCGCCTTGCGCAGCGCGGCGGCCGCGCGGGCGTCGGCCGCGGCGTCGGGGCCGAGCACGGCCGCGGCGCGCCGGTGCGGCGCGGTCCAGATCGCCTCCGCCTCGGCCACCAGGGCACCGAGGAACGCCTCCGTGCCCTCGCCCGCCGCGGCGGCCAGGGCGACGAGCGCACCGTCCACCTCCGCGAGCCCGCGACGGGCGTCGCGCGCCGGTCCGTCATCCGCCTCCGCGAGCCCGCGACCGCCGGCGTCGGCGGGCGTGCGGTCGAGGCGCGCCATCGCGCGCCGCGCCTCGACCGCGGTCGTCAGCTCCGCGCGCCGGACGTGCGCCTCGAGCGCGTCGGCGGCGTCCGGATCGGCCAGGCGTCCGGGCGTCCGCAGCCAGGTCAGCACGTCGGCGGCGGTGGCGCCGGGCAGCGCGGCGCGCGCGGCGGCGAGCACGCCCGCGCCGAGCCTGGTGCGGCCGAGCGGGATCCGGCGCTCGAGGCTCACCGGCACGCCGTAGCCCTCGAGAACCTGGCCGAGCACTCCGGCCTCGGCCGCCCCGCCGCGCACGAGCACGGCGATGTCCTCGGGCAGGACGCCCGAGCCGGTCAGCTCGAGGATCTCGGCGGCCACGAGCTCCGCCTCGGCGCGCTCGCCGCCCGCCTCCAGCAGCCGCACCGCGCCGTTCGGCGGCCTGCGGCCGGCGGCCGGCTCGAACAGCCCGCGCTCGAGGTGGTGCAGGGCGTCGCGGGCGTTGGCGGCGTAGTGCTCGGAGCGATCCTCGAGCAGCTCGTGGCGCTCGGCGAGCGGCTTGAGCAGCTCGACGGTGGCGGCTCGGTCGGCGAACGCCGCGCGGCCCGGCTCGTAGGCGAGCGCGACGCACACGTCGGCGTGGCGGGCGAGCGTCTCGACGGCGTCCCGCTGGAGCGCCGTCAGGTCGTCGAACCCGTACAGGAAGACCGGCCGCGCGCCCCAGGCGGCGGGGCGCTCGCGCAGGGCGTCGAGCGCCGCCCGCGCCAGGCCCTCGCCGTCGACGGAGCCGAGGCGCTCGAGGCGGCGATGGTAGGCGGAGAACATGGCGGCGAGCTCGCCTGCGTGGGCGGGCGCCTCGGGCCAGTCGCGTAGCGCCTGCGCGAAGCGGGCGGGGCCGACGAGCGAGCGGCCGAGCTCCGCGAACAGCGCCCCGGCGGCGGCGGCGAATCCCGGCGCGCCGGCCGAGCGGGCCAGCACCTCGAGCCGGGTGTCGGCGACCGCCGCGCGGACCACCCGCTCGCGCGCGACCGGCCCCAGGACGCGTGAGCGGGTTCCGGTCGCCTCCGCGATCGCGCGCACGAGCCAGTTGAAGGTCAGGACCTCGGCGCCGAGCACGATGCCCTCGGCGGCCAGCTCTCGCTGATAGTGCTGGACGTCGGCCGACGTGGGAACGACGAGCACCGGGTCGCGCGGCAGGGCGGCGCGGAAGCGGTCGAGCACGGCGCCGGCCTTGGCGGCGTTGGCGGGTCCGGTGATCAGCGTCAGGGGCATCGCGGACCCCACAGGGTCGCGCGATGAGCGGACGGTGACATCTGGACATATGTTCAGCAGCCGTTTGTGACTCAAGTTGCGAGGCTGGCTGCCGTTACTCGGACTGCGAGTCGAGCCACGGGAGAGCTCCGAGATGCCGCACCTTCACCTACCGATCGACCACACGGACGCCGACCTGGTCCTGGCCGCCAACCTGGCCGAGATCGTCGGAAGCGAGGACCTGTACGTCGCATGGACCCATGAGAGCGGTCCGGGCGCCATTCCGGAGGTCGAGGCGGTGATGCGCGAGCAGGGTGCCGCTGTCGGATTCTTCGGCGCCGTCAGCGCCGGCTTCGTCGCCTTCTGGCGCGCGCTGCTCGGCAAGCCGTCGCCCGCCGCCGTGCGCGAGGACTCGCCTCCCCCGCCGGTCGCGCGTCCGTACGCTGACTAGGCTGCCTGCGCGGCCTCGTCCTCGCCCTGCGGCTGCTCCTCGGCCTGCGGCTGCTCCTCGCCCTCGGGCGGCTTCGCGCCCTCACGCGCCCACGGCTCGTCGAACTCGACGCGCCACTTGCCGTCCTCGGTCTGCATCAGCGCCAGCTTCGCCCGGAAGGAGCGGCCTGAGCGGCCCTTGAAGCCCGTCACGGCCTTCTCGGTGCGCCCGGTCGAGATCAGCTCGCGCGCGACGGTGACCGGCAGCGTCTTGCCGGCCTTGGACTTCCAGATCACGAACCCGCAGCCCGGATCCTCGCGCGACCAGCAGGAGAAGCCCTTGCGGTTCTCGACGATGTCGTGGCCACAGACCGGGCACGGCCCGAGGTTGGCGCGCGGGATGCGCACCTCCTTGAGCTTCGCGTCGAGCTCGCCGACGGTCTCGCGGGCGAACTCGGCGATGTCGCTCATGAAGCGCTCGCGCGACTCCTCGCCCTCCTCGATCCGCCCGAGCCGGTGCTCCCAGTCGCCGGTCATGGACGGCGAGGTCAGCGCGTGCTCGCCGAGGAACTTGATGACGTTGGTGCCCTTCTCGGTGGCCACCAGCGCACGGCCCTCGCGCTCGACGTAGCCGACGTCGATCAGCCGCTCGATGATCGCCGCGCGCGTGGCGGGAGTGCCGATGCCGGAGTCCTTCATAGCCTCGCGCAGCTCGTCGTCGTCGACGAGCTTGCCCGCCGTCTCCATCGCGCCGAGCAGCGACGCGTCGGAGTAGCGCCGCGGCGGCTTGGTGACCTTCTCGAGCGACTCGATCTCCAGGGTCCGCACCGGCTCGCCCTGGTCGAGCTTGGGCAGCTGCTGATCGCCGCCGTCGTCGTCCTCGTCGGGAGTGGCGCCCTCCGAGGTCCCCTCGCCGTAGACGCCGCGCCAGCCCGGCACCACGAGCACGCGGCCGCGGGTGCGGAACACGTGCTCGGCGACCGTCGTCTCCAGCCGCGTGTTCTCGAACACCGCGTCCGGGTGGAAGACGGCGAGGAAGCGGCGGGCGACCATGTCGTACACGCGCTTGTCGTCGTCGCTCATCTTGTCGACGGGGTGGTTCTCGGCGTTGGTGGGGATGATCGCGTGGTGGTCGGTGACCTTGGCGTCGTTGACCACGCGGCCGAGCGGCAGGACGTCGAGCCCCGTCACGTACTCGGCGGCGCGGGCGTACTCGCGCCGGCGGCCCACCAGAGCGGCCGTCGGCTTGAGCTCGCCGACCATGTCGCCCGGCAGGAAGCGCGAGTTCGTGCGCGGATAGGTGAGCGCCTTGTGCTCCTCGTAGAGGCGCTGCGCGGCGGCCAGCGTGCGGCGCGCCGAGAAGCCGTAGCGCGTGTTGGCCTCGCGCTGGAGCGAGGTGAGGTCGTAGAGGAGCGGCGCGCGCTCCTTCTTGGTCGTCGTCTCGAGCTTGGTGATCTCGCCCGACTGGCCCTGGACGGCGGCGACGATCGCCTCGGCCTCGGCCGCGGTCTTCATCCGCGGCTCGGAGCCGGCGTGGTAGCGGCCGTGGTAGCGCCGGCCGCTCTCGCCGCCGGTCGGCTCGAAGGTGGCGTCGACCAGCCAGTACGGCTCGGGCACGAAGGCGCGGATCTCCTCCTCGCGGCGGGCGAGGATGGCCAGCGTGGGCGTCTGCACGCGGCCGAGCGAGACGGCGCCGTCGAACGAGGAGCGCAGCCGGATCGTGGCCGCGCGGGTCGAGTTCATGCCGACGATCCAGTCCGCCTCCGAGCGCGAGCGGGCGGCCTGCTCGAGCCGGGCGAGCTCCTCGGACGGCCGCAGCGTCCCGAACGCGTCCTTGATCGCCGCCGACGTCATCGACGACAGCCACAGCCGCTGGACCGGCTTGCGCGCCTTCGCCTTCTCGAAGGTCCAGGCGAAGATCAGCTCGCCCTCGCGGCCGGCGTCGCACGCGTTGATGACGATGTCGACGTCGTCGCGCCGCAGCTGCTTGGAGATCACGTTGAACTGCTTCTTCGACCGCTCGTCGCGAACGACGAGCTTGAACTCGTCGGGCACGATCGGCAGGTCGGCCATGCGCCACTTCTTGAACTTGGGGTCGTACTCGTCCGGCTCAGCGAGCTGGACGAGATGCCCGACCGCCCACGTGACGACGTGCGACTCGGACTCCAGATAGCCCTCGTGCTTCTGGAACGCGCCCGGCAGCGCCCGCGTCAGATCGCGGCCGACGGACGGCTTCTCGGCGATGACCAATGTCTTGCCCACAGTCGCCGCAGGGTAGCTCAGCCGCCACAAGGCCCGGTGTCGACCGCGCCGCTGTCGGCCGCCAGCGCGTCGCGCACGATCGCGTTCGGCACGCCGTAGCCGCCGCGCGGGCCGCCGACCGTGGCCGCGAAGATCGTCGTCACCACGCGGCCCGCGCCGTCGACCATCGGCCCGCCCGAGTTGCCGGAGCGGACGGCGCCGCGCAGGGAGACGATCTCGCGCCGCACCGGTCCGCGGCCGTAGGCGTCCTGGCTGACCACCTCGCGCGTCTCGCCGAGCCGGCCGGGCCGCACGTCGTAGGGGCCGTTGAGCGGGAAGCCGAGGACCGCCGCCGAGGTGCCCGACTTCGCCTCGCGGGCCACCTCGAGCGCCGGCGCCTCGAGGCCGTCGACCCGCAGCACGGCGAGGTCGTTGCGCGGGTCGAAGTGGATCGCCTGGGCGGGCAGGCCCGGCTCCACGCCGCGCCGCAGCACGCGCGTGTCGTCCTGGCCGGCGACCACGTGGGCGTTGGTGACGACCACGCCCGGAGCGGCCACCCAGCCGGAGCCCTCGACGCCGACGCCGCACGCGGTGCCGAGGATCTTGACCACGCTGTCGCGCGCCGCGGCCACCTCGGGGTCGCGCGCGATCGCCGCCCGCGGCGGCGGCACGCGCGCCTCGGGTCCGTCGATCCGCGGGAACGGGTCGAGCGCGCGCAGCGTGTTGAGCAGCGGGCCGGTGGGAGGCAGCACCGCGTTGAGCTGGCGCAGGATCGTCGAGCGCTGCACGTCGCGCCGGATGTCGGGCCCCGCCTGCAGCGCCACGGCGCCCAGGACCCAGGCGATCAGCAGCCCGACGCACGCGGTCAGCACCGCGCCCAGCACCCCGTCGACCGCCGCGAAGGCCGGCGAGGAGAACCTGCCGCGCAGTCGCGCGCCCACCCCCTCGAAGCTCGCTGCGAGCACGCCGCCGGCCACCAGCGCACCGATCAGCGCGAAGGCCGGCGCCCACTGCGACTCGCGGCCGCCCTCCAGCACCAGCGGCGCCACGCGCGTGCCCAGCCAGGCACCGGCCGCGAAGCCGGCGAGCGCCAAGATCCCTGCGAGGAAGCCCTGGGCCCAGCCGAAGAGGGCCAGCAGCACGACCGCGCCGAGGATGACCCAGTCGATGCCGGTCATGCCCCGGCGGTGGTCTTGGATGCGACCATCAGTGCGAGCGTACCCACCGGATCCGTTGGCCCTCGTACCCTTGAACGGCGCTCCATGGCCGTGACCCGCCCCACGTCGTCGCCCCCACGGTCAAGGCGTCTGCGTCGCCTCCTGCCGCTGCTCGTGCTCGCGGTCGGGGCGTTCGCCGGCGGCTTGATCGTCGGCGCACGCCACGAGCCGACCGAGCGCCGGCTCGCCAACCGCTTCGCGCAGGCCTGGGAGCGCGAGCAGTACGCGGACATGTACGCGATGATCACCACCCGCGCCCAGGCCGAGACGTCGCTGCGCGCCTTCGCGCGCGCGTACCGCCGGGCCGCGACGACGGCGACGCTCAGCCGCGTGACCGCCGGCCGCGCGCGAGACCCGGTCGACGACACGGTGGAGGTGCCGATCACGGCGAGCACGCGGATGTTCGGCGAGGTCGACGCGGCGGTCACGCTGCCGCTCGGTGAGGGCCTCGGGGGCGAGCCGGCGATCGAGTGGGCGCCGCATCTGGTGTTCCCGGGCGTCCGCCGCGGCGAGGAGCTGACCCGCGAGACCTACCTGCCCTCGCGGGGGACGATCCGCGCCCGCGACGGCTCGCGCATGGCCTACGGCGAGGACCGGCTGTCCGACCTCGACCCCGAGGCGTCCGAGATCGCCGGCCGCGTCGGCCCCGTGCCGCCCGAGCTCGCCGCCGAGCTGGCGGAGCGCGGCGTGCCCGCGGACGCCCCGGTCGGCATCAGCGGGCTCGAGCGCGAGTTCGACGTCCAGCTGGCCGGCACGCCCGGCGGCCAGCTGCTGGCCGGCACGCGGGTGCTGGCGAACGTCGCGGCGGAACGGGGCGAGAGCGTCCGCTCCACGATCGACCCCGACATCCAGCGCGCCGCGGTGCGGGCGCTGGCCGGCCGCTACGGCGGGATCGCCGCGGTCCGTCCCCGCACCGGCGAGGTGCTCGCGCTGGCCGGCGTCGCCTTCTCCGCCCCCCAGCCGCCGGGCTCGGTGTTCAAGATCGTCACGCTGACGGCGGCGCTCGAGGCGCGGACGGTCCGCCGCAACGAGAGCTTCCCGGTCCAGACGGCGGCCACGCTCGAGGGGGTCGAGCTGGAGAACGCCAACGGCGAGTCGTGCGGCGGGTCGCTGATCAACTCCTTCGCGCACTCGTGCAACTCGGTGTTCGCGCCGATGGGCGCCGAGCTGGGATCCGAGAAGCTGGTCGCGGCCGCCGAGCGCTTCGGGTTCAACGAGGACCCGGGGCTCGCCGGCGCCGCCCGGTCGACGATCCCCGCGGCGTCCGAGATCGGCGACGACCTGGCCGTCGGCTCGACGGCGATCGGCCAGGGCAAGGTCCTCACCACGCCGCTGCAGATGGCGCTGATCGCCGCGGCGATCGGGGAGGACGGCAAGCGCATGCACCCGACGCTGCGCCGCGGCGAGCAGACCGAGGCGTCACAGGCGACGCGGGCCGGCGTCGCTCGCTTCGTCGACCGCGCCATGCGCGCGGTGGTGACGAGCGGCACGGGGGTCGGCGCCCGCCTCCCCGGCGTGGTGGTGGCGGGCAAGACCGGCACTGCGGAGCTGCGCTCGACGGTCAGCGAGGATCCCGCCCCGGTCGAGCCCGGCGAGCCGCCGCCCGGGGACGACCCGACCGACACCGACGCCTGGTTCGCCGCCTACGCGCCGGCGGGCAATCCGCGCATCGCGGTCGCCGTCCTGCTGATCGCCCAGGGGGCGGGAGGCGAGGTCGCGGCCCCGGCGGCCGCGCAGGTCATCGACGCCGCGGTCGGCTAGACGTCGATGTCGTAGACGCCTTCCTGACCGTCGCCGCCGTTGCCGAACCTCAGCTCCAGCGGGCGGTTCTGGAAGGACTCGTTGCGGATCTTGAACAGCAGCAGCGACCCCTGGATCGGCCCCTGGCCGGCGGCCGAGCTGGCCAGCGGGATCACCGTCTTGGGCGGCACGTCGACCGGCTCGAACGCGAACGGGTTGATCTCCGTGTCGAGCGCGATCGGGCGGTAGATGTTCTCCTGCGTGTCGTGGATCGCCCACTCGCTGGCGGCCGGCCGCGTCTCGTCCTCGGAGACGTTCTCGACGCGGATCCAGACGCCGAAGTAGATCTCGTCCTCGGTCGGGGCGGGCGAGTTCTCGGGCAGCCCGACGAAGTACTCGCTGTCCTCGACGTCGTTCGGGTTCATGTACCGCGACATCTCGATCTGGTACTTCAGCCCGTTGACGTCGAGGTAGAGGCCCTCGGTGTCGGCGACCTGGGCCGGGCCTTCCACCTCCTCGCTGCCGCAGCCCGCCGCGACGACGGCGACGAGCGCGGTGGCCAGGGCGATGCGGAGCAGGCGCGCCATCGGGCCGGAGTCTAGACGCCGCCCACCGTCGCGCGCGCCCCACGATCCTCGTTCTCCTCGAGGATCGATTGGAGGCGGCTCATCGCCTTGCCGGCCTTGCGCTTGAACCAGCGGCGCTGGCCGCTGAGCGCCTCGACCAGCCGGTCGGTCGGCATGGCGGGCTCCGACTCGATCATGTACTCGACCTCGGTCCCGCCGCCGGGGGCGTGGTCGAGCGTCCAGATCGCCGTGGTGCGGATCCGGTTGAACTTGCCGCCGCGGCCGACGGCGACGATCCGGTGCGGCGGCTCGACCACCGAGAACGTCATGTCCGACCACGAGAAGCGCTGGAACGGGGCGCGCACCCTGAAGCGCGCGCCGGCCCCGCGACCCACGGAGTCGAGCCGCGTGAGCCGGAACTGCTCGACGTAGTGGTCGCTGAACTCCGCGTGGTTCGCGATGTCCGACAGATACGCGAACACCTCTTCGCGCGGGCGGCCGATATTGACGCTGACGGTCACGGGGTCCACGGCGGCCGGAAGTCTAGACCGCGCGGACCGATTCAGGCCGCGGGGCGCGGCCTGACGGCGCGCAGGTGCTCCGGAGAGCGGACCGGCTCGCTGCGCGCGGGCGGCTCCCGGTGCAGCGGGCGGCACAGCTCGCACACGAGGCGATCGCCGTACATGTGAACGACCTCGCCGACGAGCGGGGTACGATGGCAGTGAACGCAACCGTGGCGGCGGGCGCTGAGGGCGCCCACGCTGTGGCGGAGGAGCGATATCTCCACCAGGGGATTCCTGTGGCGGGTCAGCGCGAGCATGGTTTGAACGGGATTCGCGCTGGGCACCGAGAGACCTCCATTGACCCGGTCCCTAAGATCGGAAGGCGGAGCTATGGAAGAGCGGATCAGCGACGTCGAGAACACCGGGGCTCTGCCCACCGCCGCCGAGGCCGGCGAGCCGTCGCGCCGTGAGCGGCCGTCGTGGGTCGAGGACGCCCGGGCCGGCCTGAACGAGCCGGGCAAGTACCTCGCCTACGAGGAGAGCGGCCGGCACGTCGTGATGGCGCTCTCGCGCGAGTGGACGCGGATCGGGCGCTCGATGGCCGCCGACCTGCGGTTCGACGACGCCACGGTGTCGCGCCGTCATGCGCTGGTGGTCAACCAGGCCGAGGGCGTGCGCGTGCTCGACGACCGCTCGCTCAACGGCATCTACGTCAACGGGCGGCGCGTCGAGTGGAGCCCGCTGGCCGACGGCGACGAGGTCGCGATCGGCCGCCACACGTTGTATTTCATGGACACCGCGACGGCCGGATCACCGGCCCGCGAGTCCGCAGTCGCGGCTGAGTAGCTGCTAGCTATCGTGCTCGGCCTCTTATGGCCGAGACGATTGCAGTCCTGTCGCTGAAGGGCGGCACGGGCAAGACCACCACGGTGCGGACGCTTTCCGACGTGCTCCGGCGCGTCGGCCTCGACGTCCTCGCCATCGACCTGGACCCGCAGGGCAACCTCTCCGACTACTTCGACGTACCGCCTGACGCGTCGCCGACGATCGCCGACGTGCTGTCGGGCGACGCGAAGGCCAAGGCAGCGGTGCACGACGGGATCGTGCCCGCCTCGCCGATCCTGGCCGAGGTGGAGCGCTCGCTGTCGGGCAAGATGGGGCGCGAGCTCGTGCTGCGCAAGGCGCTGAAGGACGCCCGCAAGCAGCACGACGTCGTGCTCATCGACTGCCCGCCGGCGCTGGGCCTGCTGACCATCAACGGGCTGGTGGCCGCGGACTGGGCGCTGATCTCCTCCGAGGCGCAGTACTTCGCGCTGCAGGGCGTGCAGGGCGCGCTGGACGTGATCGATCAGGCGAAGGAGTTCTACAACCCCGATCTCGAGTGGCTCGGCGTGGTGATGAACATCGCCGACATGCGAACCGTGCACTCGCGCGAGGCGTACTCTCAGCTGCAGGAGCACTACGGAGACAAGGTGTTCGAGACCATCATCCGCTCCTCGATCGCGTACGCCGAGTCGGCCGAGCGCGGCCTCTCGATCCTCGACCACCGGCCCGACCTCGGGGCGGACTACCTCGCGCTGGCCGACGAGGTCCTCGCCCGCATCGGGCTGCGGGATGCTCGCAAGGCCTTGAAGCCCCTGCTGGCGAGCTGATGCTCCGGCCACTCGCAGCCGCCGCGCTTCTGGTGCTGGCGGGCTGCGGTGGCTCGACGGAAGTGGCGCCGCCGCAAGCGAACACCAGCACCGAGGAAGACGTTCGCGAGCACTTCGTGGCCGAGCAGCGCGCCGAGAAGCCGCGCCGCGGCCGGTTCCTGACCGCGCGGGTGACGCGGCGCACGCCGATGCGCGGCTCGCCCGGCGGGCGGGTGCTGGCCCGGGTCGGGCGTCGCACCGAGTTCGGCTCGCGGCGGGTGCTTGGTGTGACCGCGCGGCGGGACGGGTGGCTGCGCGTCACTGCGTCCGACCTGGCGAACGGCGAGCACGGCTGGATCCGCGCGTCGGCGGCTCGCCTCGGCAGCACCAACGTCTGGATCCGCGTCGACCGCTCGCGCCGCGAGCTCACGCTGCGCCGCGACCGCCGCGTGCTGCGGCGCCTGCCGGTGGCGGTCGGCCGACCCGGGACCGAGACGCCTCTGGGCCGCTTCGCGGTGACCGACCGGCTGCGCACTCGCAACCCCGACTCGCCCTACGGCTGCTGCGCTTTGGCGTTGTCGGGGCACCAGACGAAGCTGCTGCCGGGGTGGCCTGGAGGCGACCGCCTGGCCATCCACGCCACGCCGAACCCGGAGACGGTCGGCACGCCGGCGTCTTTGGGCTGCATGCGAGCCCATGACCGCGACATCCGGGTGCTGATGCGGCGGGTGCCGTTGGGTGCTCCGGTCGTCGTGGTGGCCTGAGCGAACGTCAACTGCGGCATTGAGGGAGTGGGATCGAGGCTCGCGCGGCTTCGATTGTCGACTTTGTTCCCGCAGGGGGAATCAACTCGACAATCGGCAAACCGGCGACGCCGAGACCCCCAGCCTCCCTACCCAGCCGGGGTAAACGTGGGCGCTACACCACCTCCACACCCCCGGCCGCAAACGGCAGCGCCATCACCCGAGCCCACCCGGCCGCCTCACCCTCAAGCCGCGCGGCAACCGCGGCAGCATCAGAAGACCGCACCCACACCAACACCGCCGGCCCCGCCCCCGAGATCGTGGCGCCCAGCGCGCCCAACTCCCGCGCGCGCTCGACCAGCGCCATCGACCGCGGATACAGCGAAGCCCGCCGCGGCTGGTGCAGCCGATCCTCGAGCCCCCGCGCCACCAACTCCAGATCCCCACGCGCCAGCCCCAGCACCAGCAGGCTCGCGCGGCTCACGTTGAACACGGCGTCGCCCATCGGCACCTCGGGCGGGAGCGCGGCGCGCGCCTTGGTCGTCCGAACCGCCCGGTCGGGCACCACGAGCACCGCCGACAGGCCAGCAGGCGGCTCCAGCCGCTCTGCACCCACCCCCGTGCAGATCACGAAGCCCCCCAGCAGCGCGGCGGCGACGTTGTCCGGATGCCCCTCGAGCTGCACGGCCTCGGCCAGCAGGTCGGCCCCGCCGCCGTTCATCACATCAGCCGCGGCGAGACCCGCCACGTAGGCGGCCGCGCTGGTCCCCAGCCCGCCGGACAGCGGGATGTCGGACCGGATCGTGAAGCGCAGCCCATCCACCGGCCGCAGCGCCGAGAAGCCGCGTACCGCGAGATTCCGCCGGTCGCGGGCGATCGACAGGTCGGTCCGGACCTCGAACCGCCCCGTCTCCTCCACGTCGAGCTCCATCCACAGGCCCAGCGCCGCCGCCAGCACGTCGAAGCCCGGCCCGAGGTTGGCCGACGACGCGGGCACGCGGACGCTGACCGTCAACCGAGGACCGCGGACTCGACGGCGTCGATCTCCGGCTCGCACGGGACCACGGAGCCGGCATGGGCGAGCGCGGTCTGCGGGTCCTTCAGGCCGTGGCCCGTCAGCACGCACACGACCCGCTCGGCCCCCTGAGCGCCATGCACCAGAACGCCGGCCACGCTGGTGGCCGAGGCCGGCTCGCAGAAGACGCCCTCGTGCGCGGCCAGGAAGCGGTAGGCCTCGAGGATCTGGGCGTCGGACACGGCGCGGACGGCGCCGTGCGAGGCGGTCATCGCCTGCATCGCCTCCTCCCAGCGGGCCGGGTTGCCGATCCGGATCGCGCTGGCGACCGTCTCGGGGTTGGGCACCGGCTCGCCGCGCACGAGCGGCGCCGCGCCCTCGGCCTGGAAGCCGAGCATCATCGGCGCCTCGCCCATCTCCTGGAACCCCTTCCAGTACGCCGTGATGTTGCCCGCGTTGCCGACCGGGATCGCCAGGGCGTCGATCGTGCCCAGCTCCTCGACGACCTCCATCGATGCCGTCTTCTGTCCCTCGAGCCGGTACGGGTTGACCGAGTTCACCAGAGCGATCGGGTGGCGCTGGACGAGCTCGCGCACCAGCCGCAGCGCCTCGTCGAAGTTGCCGCGCAGCGCCACCACGCGGGCGCCGTGCATCAGAGCCTGGGCCAGCTTGCCGGTGGCGATCTTGCCCTCGGGCACGATCACGGCGCCGGTCAGACCCGCCCGGGCCGCGTACGCGGCCGCGGAGGCCGCCGTGTTGCCGGTCGAGGCGCAGATCACGGCCTCGGCCCCCTCGCGCACCGCCGCCGAGACCGCGCACGTCATCCCGCGGTCCTTGAACGAGCCGGTCGGGTTCGCTCCCTCGAGCTTGAGCCACACCTCGCAGCCCGCGCGCTCGGACACGCGCTCGGCCAGCACCAAGCGGCGTCGAGCCCTCAGACAAGGACACCACGGGGTCGTCCGGCCCGAACGGCAGCCGGTCGCGCCAGCGCTCGATCAGCCCGGTCACGTGAACTCCTCGTCGATCACCCGGATCGCGCGCGGGGCGGAGCGGATGAAGTCGAGCTGGCCGATCAGCCGCACGGCGGCGTAGAAGCGCGACTCCAGCAGCGGATGCATGATCAGCACGAGGCGCGCGTTCTCGCCCAGGCCCTTCTGCACCACCGACCGGATCGACGCGCCCTGCATGCCCAGCAGCTCCGCCACCTGCGCCAGCACGCCGGGCCGGTCGGCGACCTCGAGGTGCAGGTAGAAGGCCGACTCGACGTCGTTGACCACCGGCAGCGCCTCGGTCGTCTCCGGGGTCGAGGCGGGCGGGATCATGGCCGACACCACGTCGCCCAGCACCGCGGTCGCCGTCTGCGGCCCGCCCGCGCCCGGCCCGCTCAAAGTGACCTCGGTGATCTCGTCCGACTCGACGGTGACGGCGTTGAACGGCCCGTGCACCGAAGCCAGCGGATGCCCGCCGTAGAGGAAGACCGGATGCACCCGCACGCTGATGCCGCCGTTGACCCGCTCGGCGGTGCCGACCAGCTTCAGCCCGAGCCCGAACTCCTTCGCGTACTCCATGTCCACGCCGGTCAGGTGCTCGATCCCCTCGTAGACGACCTGGTCGAGATGGACCGGGGTCGAGAAGGCGAGGCGGGCGAGGATCGCCATCTTGGCGGCGGCGTCGCGGCCGGTGACGTCGTCGGTCGGGTCGGCCTCCGCGTAGCCGAGCTCCTGGGCCTGCTCGAGCGCCTCGTCGTAGGACAGGCCGCGGCTCGCCATCTCGGTGAGGATGTAGTTCGTCGTGCCGTTGACGATGCCGTGGATGCGCTCGACGCGGCTGGCCGCCAGCGACTCCTGCAGCACCCGGATGACCGGCACCACGCCGGCCACGGCGCCCTCGAAGCGCAGCTGCACGCCGTGCTCGCGCGCGCACGCCCACAGCTCCTCGCCGTGCTGGGACAGCAGCTGCTTGTTGGCCGAGACCACGTGCTTGCCGGCGCGCATGGCGCGCAGCACGTAGTCGCGCGCCGGCTCGATGCCGCCCATCAGCTCGACGATCAGGTCCGAGCTCTCGAGCACCTCGTCGAAGCTGCCGCGCGAGCGCGTGAGGATGCCGCTGATCTCGGGCCGCAGGCCGGTGATGGGCTGGATGGCGTCGGCGCGGTCGGCGAGCAGCTCGGCGAACGCCTTGCCGACGGTGCCGTGGCCCAGCAGCCCGACCTTAAACGTCTCGGTCACTCAGGTCCTCGTAGGTCTCGCGGCGCACGACCGCGCGGGCGTCCCCGCCGGAGCAGAAGATCACCGGCGGCCGCGGGACGCCGTTGTAGTTGTTCGCCATCGCGTGTCCGTAGGCGCCGGTGGCGGGCGTGACGAGCACGTCGCCGGGGCGCGGGTCGGGCAGCTCGGCGTCGCGCACCAGCACGTCGCCGGACTCGCAGTGCTTGCCGACCACCGTGCAGGCGGAGCCGCCGGCGCCGATCCGGTCCGCGAGCGCGGCGTCGTAGGCGGCGCCATAGAGCATCGGCCGCAGATTGTCGGACATGCCGCCGTCGACCGCGACGATCTGCTCCCCGGCCGCGCCGGGCTTGACCGACTCGACGCGGTAGAGCGTGACGCCCGCGTTGGCCACGAGCGCGCGCCCGGGCTCCAGCACCAGCGACCTGTCGGCGCCCAGCTCGGCGTGCGCGGCGGCCACCACGCCGGTCACCCAGTCGGCCGGCGAGAGCACGTCGTCTCCCGGCAGATAGGGCACGCCGAGCCCGCCGCCGAGGTCGTAGACCTCGAAGTCGCCCACGCGCGCGAGCGCGGCCACGGCGCGGCGGTAGGGGTCGAGCGAGCGCAGCTGCGACCCGATGTGCATGTGCAGCCCGGCCACGTCGATCCGGCCGGCCAGCGTGCGGGCGGCGTCCGGCGCCATGCCGAACTTCGAGCCGGCCTGGCCCGTGAGGATGTGCTCGTGCGTGTCGGCGTCGACGCCCGGCACCACGCGGATCAGCAGGCGCGGCCCGCCACCGTTCAGCCGTTCCGCGTCCCGCTCGTTGTCGATCACCACCGTGCCGACGCCGGCCTCCAGCGCCATCTCCAGCTCGGCGTCGGACTTGGCGTTGCCGTGCAGGTAGAGCCGCGCGGGATCGAACCCGGCGCGCAGGGCGAGGTGCAGCTCGCCGCCGGAGGCGACGTCGCAGGCAAGGCCCTCCTCGGCGAAGACGCGCAGGACCGCGGTGCACGGGAAGGCCTTGGAGGCGAAGACGACCTCGCCGGGGCCCTCGTGGAGACGGCCCAGCACCTCGGTGAAGGTGCGCGCCTGCGCCCGGAGGTCGTCTTCCGCCACCACGTAGGCGGGCGTGCCGAACTCGCGCGCCAGCTCGCGCGCATCGCAGCCGCCGATGCTGAGCACGCCGTCCGCGACCGAGGAGTCCCGCGGGTACACGGCCGCGGAGGCTATCTACGCGCGGACGGCGGCGGGCGCCGTGCGCTCCGCGGCGCGGTTGACCCGCCAGATCCAGACCGCCCCGCCGGCCATCATCACGACCGACAGCACCTGCGGCTGGGTGAGGCCCAGCAGCACGTCGTCGTTGCGGCGCACGAACTCGACGAGGAAGCGCTCGGCCCCGGCGAGGATGAGGTAGAGCCCGAACAGCGTGCCCGGCCGCCAGCGGTGGCGCCAGCGCCACAGCAGCAGCGCGACGAGGCTCATCGCGATCGTCTCGTAGACGGGCGTCGGGTGGACCTCCTCGGTGGTCGGCACCGTCCCGTTCGGATAGGCCATCGCCCACGGCCCGTCCCACGCGACGCCGTAGTCGCCGTCGCCGGCGAGCTGGCAGCCGATGCGGCCGATCGCGTAGCCGATGGCGAGCGGCACGGCCGCCACGTCGAACATCTGCAGCGTCAGGAACTTCCGCCGCCAGGCCCACAGGAGCACGCCGATCGCGCCCCCGATCGCCCCGCCGTACCAGACGAGGCCGGAGCCGGAGAACAGGCTGCCGAGGATGTCGTCCTTGGCGTCGGACCAGTTCTCCGCCACCCACCACAGCCGCGCGCCGACGATCCCGCCCACGAGCGCGGCGAACACCATCTCGTAGGCCCAGTCGACCGGCTTGCCGATCTCCTTCAGGAAGCGAGAGGCGGCGAGGCCGGCCACCACGAAGCCGAGGCCCATCATCAGGCCGAAGGTCTGCAGGGTCAGCGGGCCGAGCTCGATTTCGGGCTGCATGCCCGGATGAGGTTAGAGGTAGCCCAACGGATCCACGGGAGATCCGTTGATGCGCACCTCGAAGTGCAGGTGCGGGCCCGTGCTGTTCCCGGTGTTGCCCGAGTAGCCGATGACCTGGCCCTGGCTGACCGACTGGCCGACGGACACGCTGATGCTCGACTGGTGGCCGTAGCAGGTGGAGAGCGAGCCGCCGTGCTGGATGCACGTGTAGTTGCCGTAGCCGCCGACCCAGCCGGCGATCGCCACCGTGCCGCTGTCGGCGGCGCGCAGGCCCGTGCCCTCGGGCAGCGGCATGTCGATGCCGGCGTGCAGGCGCCCCCAGCGCATGCCGAAGCCCGACGAGATCGAGCCGCTGGCGGGCCAGATCAGCTGGCCCGAGCCCTGGCGGATCGGGCCCGCGACGCCGGAGCCTCCGCGCAGCCGCGCGAGCACCGCGGCCTGCTCGCGCTCGAGCGAGGCCACGTGGTCCTCGATCTCGTGGCGGCTCGCCTGCGTGTTGGCCAGCAGCTGCGCCTTGCCCGCCCGCGCCGAGGCGTAGTTCTCCTGCCGCGCGACGAGCTGGCCCTTGACCTCCACCACCTGGTTGACCTCGGCCTCGATCGCCTCGGCGATCTTCTCGGCGCGCTTCTCGAGCCGGTCGAGCCGCTCGGCGGTCGCCTTCGTCTCCGCCTTGGCGTCGCGGACGCGGTAGATGATCCGTGCGTCCTGCGCCGACGTCCGCTGCAGGAACTCGGTCCGCTCGAGCAGGTCGGCGAAGCCGTCGGCCTCGAGCACGACCGTCACGACGTCCGGCGAGTCCTCCTTGTACATCTGCACGAGCCGGTTGGCGAGCTCCACGCGCGCCTCGGCCAGACGCCGCTTCAGCCGCGCGAGTCGCAGGCGCTCACGGCGCAGGTCCTCCTGGATCTGGGCGAGCTCGGCGCGCTTGGCGTCGAGGCTCGACTGCAGCCTCACCTGCTTGGTCTGCAGCACCGTGATGTCGGACTGCAGGCTGTTGATCCTGCTCGTGAAGGCGCTGACCTGCGTGGTCAGCACTCGCTCGCGGCCCTTGTGCTGCTCGATCTTCGCGCGGCCGCTCTCGATCTTCTGCTGCAGGCTCTGGCCGCTCGAGCCGAGCGGCAGTACGGCCCACAGGGCGAGCGGCATGGCCGCCACCAGGAGCAGGAGGCTGAGTCGTCGACCCATGCGGCGGGCCATGCTAGGCGCCCTCCCGCCGGGACTCCAGGACCACGCCCCTCCTTATGGAGCGTGCAACGAATCCTGCAGGATGCAGGGCTTTTCCCCGTATGTGCGACGACATGGTTCCGTCCGCGCCTACGGGGTTAGCTGTCGGGCTCGCGAGCATGCGCTACGCGGTCATCAGACCGCGATTCGCCCCGGTACGTCTTCGGTTCCCCCGTTCCACGCGCTGGTCACCCGTGGATTCGGCGAGCCGCAATCTACCAGCGATTGCGGCGCTTAAGAAGGCGCTCATCCGGGTCTGCAACCATTCGCGCACAGATGCCCAGACCCACTTCCTTCGGCAAGGACACCGGACTGCAGGTCCGGATGACGGTGACGATGTTCCTGCTCGGGCTCGTCTACGTCGCGCTCATCGTCACGCTGCTCGCGGTCGGCACCAGCGGCTGGACCGTGGCCATCATCGCCGGCGGTCTCGCCGCGCTGAACCTCTTCGCCTCCGACAAGCTCGCCCTGGCGGCCATGGGCGCGCGCGTCGTCACCCCCGAGCAGGCGCCGCAGTTGCACGCCATGATCGAGCGCCTGTGCGTGCAGGCCGACCTGCCGAAGCCGAAGGTGGCCGTGGCCAACACGCGCATGCCGAACGCGTTCGCGCTCGGCCGCTCTCCCAAGTCGGCCACCGTGTGCGCGACGACGGGGATCATGGAGCTGCTGAGCCCGGCCGAGCTCGAGGGCGTGATGGCGCACGAGCTCACCCACGTCGCCAACCGCGACGTGCTGGTGATGACGCTGGCCGGCTTCTTCGCCACCATCGCCGCCTACATCGTCCAGTTCGGCTTCTTCTTCGGCGGCGGCGGCCACGGCGACGACGACGACAACCCAAGCTTCATGATCCTGCTGCTCGTCTCGATCGTGGTCTACGTGGTCTCGTTCCTGCTCATGCAGGCGCTCTCGCGCTACCGCGAGTTCGCCGCCGACCGCGGCGCGGCGATCATCACCGGCCGCCCGAGCGCGCTCGCCTCGGCGCTGCAGAAGATCTCCAGCGGCATGCACCAGATCCCGCAGAAGGACCTGCGGGCGGCGGGCGAGCTGCAGGCGTTCTTCATCTTCCCGGCCGCCAAGGGCGGCGTCTCCGGCCTGTTCGCCACGCACCCGCCGATGGAGAAGCGGATCGCGGCGCTGCAGCGGCTCGAGACGCAGCTGCAGGGCCAGGTCGCCGCCTAGCCGTGGGCTTCCTCGACGTCCTCCGCGGCAAGCGCGAGCTCAAGCAGCCCGCGCCCGACCGGCTGTTCGCGATGTCGACGGCCTACGTGAAGCTCGAGATGGAGCTCAACATCACGACCACGGGGAAGGCCGCGATCGTCTTCCAGCCGCTTGCGACGGCCGACTTCGAGCAGCTGGTGCGCGACATGGAGGAGATCGTGCGCAGCACCGGCAGCGAGAACCAGGGCAGCGTCGAGAGCACGGACGACGAGCACGGCTACCGCTGGATGGTCATCGGCGACCCCGACTTCGAGGACCTCGTCGTCGGCGTCAACGCGGTCTCCAACGAGATCCAGGGCGGCGGCTACGGCGACCGCATCCTGGCGGCGGTGTTCGCCTTCCGCGACGACAAGGGCAAGCCGCTCTACTGGATCTACAACTACAAGCGCGGCGCCTTCTACCCGTTCGTGCCGTCCGGCGGCGAGCAGCAGCGCGACAACGAGCGCGAGCTGCGGCTGAAGGCGCAGATCGGCCAGGACCTGCCGGTCGAGCCCGAGCTCGAGCGCTGGTTCCCCCTCTGGGGCATCCCCGTCTGAGACACTTCGGGCCATGCCACGCGCGCTCATGATCACCGGCGACGCCGCCGAGGACCTCGACGCGATGTACCCGCTCTACCGGCTGCGCGAGGCCGGCTGGGAGGTCGACGTCGCGGCTCTGACCCGCCGTCCCGTCCAGCTCGTCGTGCACGACTTCGACGAGGGCTACGACGCCTACTCGGAGAAGCCCGGCCGCCGCCTGCCCGTGGACGTGACGTTCGCGGAGGTCGAGGCCGAGCGCTACGGCGCGTTGGTGATCCCGGGCGGCCGCGCGCCCGAGTACATCCGCGTGGATCCGCACGTACGCCGCATCACCGAGCACTTCTTCGCGCACGACCTTCCGGTCGGGACCGTCTGCCACGGGCCGCAGGTGCCGGCCGTCTACGGTCTGCTCCGCGGCCGCCGCACAGCCGCCTTCCCGCCGCTGGCCGGCGACATGGAGAACGCGGGCGCGACGTTCGTGGACGCGCCGGACGTGGTCGACGGCAACATGGTCTCCTGCCGCGGCTGGCCGGACATGCCGGAGTGGTCGCGGGCGTTCATGGCGGTCCTGGACCGCGCTGCGGTCCCGGCCTGAGCGGTCGTCCTCCGGCGAACGTCAACGGCGGCATTGAGGGGAGCGAGATCGGCCGGGATTCGGCATCGAATCCTGTCCCGGGGTCGTTTTCCGACCCCTGGGCAGGACGAGTCCTGTCCTACCCAGCCGCCGTTGACGGTCGCCCAAATCGCCGCTCGATCCACTCCACAGCGAACTCCACCAGCTCGCGAGCCGGGAACAGGTGGCACTCGGCCGCGCCCACGCGCCCGCGCACGCCGACCCCCGCCGCCAGCGCGTCCCGAGCGATCACCTCGAACTCGTCGGCCTCCAATCCCAGTGACGCGTAGTCATACGCGCCCCCCGAGGTCTCGATGTCGGTGTACGAGCGAACGCTGCCATCCGCGAGGGCGATCTCGTAGGTGATCGTCCGCTTGCCCGGCGCCGAGGCGATCGCCTCGGCGTGGTGCAGCAGCGTGACCGTCTCCAGCGGCGCGCCGAGCATGAGCACGTCTCCGCCGGCCTCGACGAGCCGCGCGAACGGGCTCCCCGCCCCGTAGCCGTCCTCGTGAGGCGCCACGAGCCACCCCGCGCGCGGTCCGACGGCCACCACGCTCGCCTCCGGGTGCACGCTGCGCAGCGCGCCCGGCCACGTGCGCACCCGCTCCGGGATGCGGCCGTAGTCCGGGTCGACCTCGCCGGTGGCCGGATCCCACAGGGGCGGCTCGTCAAGGTACGCCGCGCGGTACTCGCGAGGCCGGTCCTCCAGCGTGTAGACGTGGTCGGCCCAGGACGCGTAGACCATCACCGTGCCCGAGACGTCGAGCAGCGACCGCACCACGGTCTCGCTGCCGCCGACCACCCACCCGAGCGCGCTCATGCGGGTGTGCACCATCGTGATCCCGCCCGCGCGGACCCCGAGGCGGCGGAGGTCCGCCGTCAGGCGCGAGCGGGTGACGGGCTCCCGGGTCAGTCGGGGATCAGGCCCTCGCCGGTGAACTCCGCCGACGCCTCGACGAACGAGATGTCGGGCGGCGGGATGATCACGTCGGACTCCTCGAGCTCGTCCTCGCCGAGCGCCGTGCCGGCGCGGCGCACGAGGTCGAGCATCTGCTCGAAGGTCTCGTGGAAGCGGTCCTCGTCGCCCGCGTCGACGGCCGCCACTACGTCGTTGTCGAGCGCGTTGAGCGTCTCCGCGTCGTCCTCCGGCAGCCGGTACTGGCCCTCGGTGGCGATGCGGACGATCACGCCTCGCGCTCCTTCTCGCCCGATCCGGACTCCAGCGACTGCTGCGGCGGCGAGCCGGCACCGAGCTCGGCCTTGAGCCGCGCGAGGTCGTCGTCCACGTCGCTCTGCGAGGTCAGCTGGTGCAGCTCGCGGTCGATGTCGTCCTGCTGCCGGCCGTCAGCGACAGGTTGTCATCGAACGCGCCGGCGGCCTCGAGCTCGTCCATCGCGTTCGCCCGCGCCCGCATGCCCTCGGTCTTGTCGAGCGCACGCTGCATGGCCATCCCGACGTCGGCCATCTCCTCGCCCACGCCGGACGCGGCCTCGGAGATCTTCACGGAGGCCTCGGCGGCCGAGTACTGCGCCTTGATGACCTCCTTCTTGGTGCGGAACTGGTCGATCTTGCCGCGGAGCTTCTGCTCCTTCTCGATCAGCGACGCCTGCTGGGTCTCCAGCTCGGCGACCTGCTGGTCGAGCGACTGGAGCTCACCCTGCGCGAACTGCTTGCGCTCGAGGGCGGTGCGAGCGAGATCCTCGCGGCCCTGCGAGAGCGCCTGGCGCGCCTGCGTGTCGAGCTTGACGACCTGCTGCTCGAGCTTCTGCTGCTGCAGCTGGAGGCGCTTCTTCGACGTGACGACGTCGGCGATGCCCTTCTTGACGTTCTGGAGCAGCTCCATCTGCTTCTGGTAGCTGTACTCCAGCGTCTCTGCGGGGTCCTCCGCCTTGTCGAGGAGCTTGTTGATCTTCGCCTTGATGACGGTGGACATACGTCCGCCCATTCCGGGCACGGCTTGCCTCCTGGGGTCTGGTCCGAGGTCCAGCAGAGAGCGTACCGTCCGGCGGTGGCGCGGCCGAGTGTGCGGCCGCGCCGTCGCCGGTCTGGATCGGCGCTAGAGGCCGAGCGGATGGCGCGCGCGGAAGCCGCGCGACGGGCGCATGGTCGTCCGCCAACGGGGACCGCGCTCCAATGTGGAGGCGATCACCTTGCGCTTGCGGGCGGTGCGCGAGGCGTAAGAGCTGGTGTCGAGCCGCAGGCCGGCGATCACCGCGTAGGCGTGGCCGCCGTGGGCGTAGACCGTGATCCACGCGCCCTTCCCCTTCTCGCCCCAGCGCGTGAACGGGCCGGAGGGAAGCGGCGACTCGAGCAGGCCGGCCGCGATCAGCGCGTAGGAGACGGTGCCCGAGCAGTCATAGCCCGTGTCCTCGATCTTGGCGTGGCCGCCGCCGTACTTGTACGGCTTGTCCTGAAGCTTGTTGGCGGCCCAGACCGCCTGCTGCACGGCGACGGGAGCCGCGCTCGGAGCTGCGGCGGTGCCGTCCGGCAGCAGCTGCGCGACGGTGCCCTCGACGACCATGTTCTCCGGCGGCGGAGGGACGTATTCCGCTCCACCGGTGGATTGCGCCTGAGCGGCCGCGGGCACAACTAGAAATACGAAAATCGATAGGGCGAAGCCCCGTAGCGAAGACAAGCTCTAACAACCTCTCTCGTCGGCCTACGGGGTTAGCTGACGGGCTAGCGCTAAAAGAGCCTGCGCCTCACGACACTCAAGATCGTGACTCGCCCCAGAACTGCTTATTGGTTCCCCCGCCCCCAGAGCTTCCTGCCCTGAGGTTCGGCTTGGCGCGGCACAGTACTGCATGCCGCGGATTTATGTCTAGTGGATACCTCGGCCGCTCTTTACCAAACCTTGAGCGGCCGGCGCGCCACTGTAGCGCTGAAAGGTCGTGTCGCTAGCTTTAGCGCGGTGCTTCGACGCCTCCTGCCCTTCTTCCTGCTCGCGCTGCTCGCCGGCTGCGGCGGCGGCGGAGACGGAGGGAACGGATCGGGCGACGGCGGCGGCGACTCGCAGCCCATCCTCGGCGCCGGCGGCGACGAGGAGCAGGCCGAGAACGCGCCCGCGCTCGGCTTCCCGGTCTTCGCCACCAAGAACACCACGCGCGTGGCGGGCGGCGATTCGGTCGCCAACGCCGCGGGCGCCGCGCGCGCGGTCTACCCCGCCCGCACGGACGAGAGCAGCCCGCGCGCCGTGGTGATCGTCGAGCAGGACGACTGGCGCGCGGCGATCTCCGCCGCCCAGCTGATGGCGCGCCCGCTGCAGGCTCCTGTGCTGTTCTCGGACGGCGGCGAGCTGCCGGCCGCCAGCGAGGAGGCGCTCGAGGAGCTCGCGCCGTCGGGCGCCGAGGAGGCCGACGGCGCGCAGGTGATCCGGATCGGCGACGCGGCGCAGCCCGAGAACCGGAAGGTGGAGACGATCGAGGGCTCGAGCCCGACCTCGCTCGCCCAGGCGATCGACGCCTTCCAGATGGACGTCGCCGGCGACCCGACCGACGCGGTGCTGATCGCCCCCGCGGACAGCCCCGAGTTCGCCATGCCTGCCGCCGGCTGGGCCGCCAAGTCCGGCCAGCCGGTGCTCTGGACGCTCAAGGACTCGCTGCCGCCCGAGACCCGCTCCGCCATCGAGGCGCACAAGAAGCCGCGGATCTACGTGCTCGGCCCCGAGGACGCGATCGGCGCGTCGGTGGTCAAGGAGCTGGAGAAGCTCGGCACCACCAAGCGCGTCTCCGGACCGGACCCGATCACCAACGCGATCGCCTTCGCGCGCTACTCGGACGGCCCGCGCTTCGGCTGGAACGTCGTCGATCCCGGGCACGGCGTCGTGTTCGCCAACGCGTCGCGAACGCTCGACGCCGTCGCCGGCGCGCCGTTCTCCGGCTCGGGCCAGTTCGGCCCTCTGCTGCTCCTCAGCGACGCCACCTCACTCCCCACCGAGGTCCAGGACTACCTGCTCGACATCCAGCCCGGCTACGACGAGGACCCGGTGCGCGGGGTCTACAATCACGGCTGGCTCATGGGTGACGAGGCCGCCATCTCGGCGGACGTGCAGTCGCGCATCGACGCCCTTCTCGAGATCCAGCCCGTCGACACCGAAGGCGACTGACATGGCCCAAGCCGAGCAGCCCGAACGCCTGCGCCGTCCCGTGACGGTCGACGACGTGCGCCAGCTCATGGGCAGCTCGACGCCGCACTTCGCGCTGCAGATCCGCACCCGCATCCAGCGTCTGATCGACGGGCTCCCGGAGGACGATCCCGCCCGCCGGCTCGGCGAGCAGGAGATCGCCCGGCTCGAGCGCCTCGCCGTCGACGGCGAGATCCGCGGCGAGGGTCTGCAGGACGGCCAGCGCGGCCTCCCATCCGTGTCGCTCTAGATCGGCTGGAGGTGCGAGACCAGCTCGCCGTCCACCAGGGCGTGGACGGCGAAGGCCGGCGGCTCGCGCACGAGCGTGAAGCCGTCGCTCCCGATCTCCAGCTTGGCCTGCAGGTTGGTGCTCGGGCAGGCGACGACGCCGCAGCCCCCGGTGACGCCGAAGGCGCCGCGGTGCACGTGGCCGGCGATCACGCGCCGCACCTGGGGTGAGCGCTGGAGCAGGCCGGCGAGCGCGTCGCGGTTCGTGAGGCCGATCTCGTCGTGCCCGGGGATCGCCGTGTCGCAGGCGACCAGGCGCAGGCCGCCGACCTGTACCGAGTAGTCGGCGGCGACGCCCTCGTCGTGGTTCCCCGGCAGCAGGTGCACGGGCATCGGCAGCGGCTCGAGCAGCTCGCGTCGTCCTCGGGCGGCAGCCGTATGTGCGGGTCGCTCAGCTGCGCGAGGATCGCCATCCGGCGCACACTAGCCTCGCGGCGAGAGCGGGTGGCGGTCCAGCCGGCGCAGCGCCGGGCCGATGCCGTCCTCCTCGCGCTGGAGGTGCGCGAGCAGGTCGTCGGCGAGCGCGCTCAGCGCCTCGACCACGCGCGCCCGCTCGCCCTCGTCGCCGTTGAGCGCGACGACGGCCGCCTCGACCTCGTCGAGCTGCTCGGCGACCCGCCGGTGGTCGCCCTCGAGCCGGTCGACGAGCGGGGCGAGGTCCGGGTCCGCCTCGCGCAGGGCCGGGAACAGGGCGACGTCCTCGAGCCGGTGGTGACCGTGCACGAAGCGGCAGTAGTGCAGGCAGTTGACCTTCAGCGCCCACAGCGGCCCGTTCGCCGCGAGCGAGGCGACCTGCGCCTCGACCTCGCCGGGCGCCAGGCCGCCGGCCACCTGCGCGGCCAGCTCGCGCACGGTGTCGAGGTCCTCCCGGATCATCCTGTGCACCCACAGGAGCTCCTGGAAGAACGCCTCGCCGACCGCGGAGCTCACGTCGCGTAGGTCTCGCTGCCCATGATGTGCAGCGAGACGTAGGGCTCGTCGCCCACGACCCAGCTGTCATGGCCGGGCGGCACGTAGAAGAACTCGCCCTCCTGCATGACCTTCTCGGTGCCATCCTCCATCTTCACCGCGGCCTGCCCGCTGACGACGAGGCCGACGTGCTCGACCTGGCACATCGACTCGCCGGAGGCAGCGCCTACGTGCTCGGACCACTTCCAGCCCGGCTCGTAGGTGGCACGGCCGAGCGTCGTCGGCCCGACCGCATATGTCTCGAAGCGGCCCTTGTGGAAGGTTCGAACCTCGGTCGGCTCCTCGAGGCTGATCAGCGTGAGATCCATGCGCGCAGGCTGGCAGACTGAGCGCGGTGACGACCAGCTCCGCCGAAGACTGGGACACCGTCTTCAACGAGTTCTACCTGCGTGCGTATGCGACCGACGAGCGCGACGAGCAGGCGGAGGGGCAGGCGCTGTCGGCCGCGCGCCTGTCCGGCTGCCCCGAGGGGGGCGACCTGCTCGACGTGCCGTGCGGTTTCGGCCGCCACTCGCTGCCGCTCGGCCGGGCCGGCTACCGCGTCACCGGCGTCGACCGCTCGCAGGTGCTGCTCGACGAGGCGGCGCGGCGGGCCGCCGGCGAGCGCGGGCCGCGGCTCGTGCGCGCCGACTACCGCGACCTGCCGCTGCCCGACGCGAGCGTTCGACGCCGCGCTCAACCTCTTCACCTCGCTCGGCTACCTCGGCGACGAGGAGGACACGCGGGTGCTGGCCGAGATCCGCCGCGTGCTGCGCCCGGAGGGCCGGATGGTGATCGAGACCATGCACCGCGACTGGCTGGTCCGCCACTTCCAGGAGAACCGCTGGATGCGCGTGGGCGAGGGCAGGCTGATGCTCGAGCAGGTGTCGTTCGACCCCGCCTCCGGCGTCGCGCAGACGACGCAGACGCTGGTCGATCCCGGCGGCGAGCGCGAGTCGCGCACCTGGTCGCTGCGGGTCTACTCGGCGACCGAGCTGGTGGCGATGGTGAGCCGGGCCGGCTTCGCGAGCGCCCGCTGTCACGGCGATCTCGAAGGCGGCCCGTTCACCACCGACACCCGGCTCGTGATCATCGCGAGCGCCTAGCGGCGCCCCTCCCTTCGCTCGCGGTCGCGCTTGCGGGCCCGCATGTCGCGGTAGATGCCGCGGTGGAACTCGCGCGAGCGCTCGCGGCGCTGGCGCTTGAGCTGCTCCTTGTCGAGCAGCGGCACCTCCTCGTCGGCGTCCTCGAGCGGCGCCACGAGCCGCAGCCCGGGCGTGTCGATCAGCAGCGCGCCGCCGGGCAGCGGCACCAGCTCGCGCCGCACCGTGGTGTGGCGGCCGCGGTCGTCGCCCTCGCGGATCGGCCGCGTCGGCTGGCGCTCCTCGCCGAGCAGCGCGTTGAGCAGCGTCGACTTGCCGACGCCCGAGGTGCCGAGCATCACCGCCGTGCGGCGCGGCTCGAGCAGCGCCCGCAGCTCCGCCAACCCGGTGCCGTCGACGGCGCTGACCGGCAGCACGGGCGTGCCGTCGAGCCCCGCCGCGACCTCCTCGGCGACAGTGCCCGGATCGTCGGCGAGGTCGGCCTTGGTGAGCAGCACGAGCGACTCCACCTCGCCGCGCGCCGTGATGGCCAGGAAGCGCGCCAGGCGGCGCGGGTTGAGGTCGCGGTTCGGCGAGGTGGCGAGCAGCGCGAGGTCGACGTTGGCGGCCAGCACCTCGGGCCGGCCGCCGTCGCCGCGCCGCGCGATCACGCCGCGCCGGGGCAGCACGGCCCGCACGGGGCCGTCGGGCAGCGCGCCGACGAAGTCGCCGGTCTGCGGCATGGTCCTCAGCCGCCCGGCGAGCGGGGCGCGCCACGACCGGTCGCCGGCGTCCACCACGACGCTGCCGCGGTCGACGGCCAGGACCCTGGCGGGGACGAGGTCGTCCGGGATCTGGTCGTGCAGCTCCGCGCGCCAGCCGAGGCGCGCGAGGGGATGTTCGAACAACGTAGGGCTCCTTCAGAGAATCAACGGGACGCGGGAAGGGCCAGGGCCGCCTTTGCGGCCGAGGCCCGACTCAGCGGGCGTCCAGATGAAGGAGCGTGTTGCGCACGAGAGGAACCGTACCGGCACGTCACGCAGGGCGTGGTACGGCTGCCCCCCGAACCGCCAGCACCGTGCAGGCGGCCAGCAGCGCGAAGCCCGCGCACGCGCCCCAGGCGAGCGCGAAGCGCTCCTGCTCGGCCAGCACGCCGACCAGCAACGGCCCGGCGATAGCGCCGCTGAACAGGCCGGCCATCAGCACCCCGACCGCCCACGCCGGCGCGCCCGGGCTCCGCTGCACGACGGCCAGCGTGAGCCCGCCCGGCCACGCCCAGCCGAAGCTCCCGGCCAGCAGGGCGGCGACCACGATCAGCGCCGGCTCGGGTGCCATCAGCAGCAGGTAGCCGGCGATGCTGACCGCCAGCATGGCCGCCACCGGTCGCAGCGGCTCCTGGCCGCGGCGGTCGGCGAAGACGCCGACCCCGATGCGGCTGATCGTGGCGGCCAGGCTCACGGCGCCGAGCAGCAGGCCCGCAGCGGCGTGGCTCATGCCGCTCTCGACCGCGTAGAGGACCAGGAACGACACGAAGCCCACGCCCGCGGCGCTCGCCAGCGCGGCGGCCACGGCCAGCGCGTGCACCGCGGTCAGCCCGCGCGGGGAGACCTGCCGCGGCGCTACGCGGCCTTCGGCCGGCGGCGCCAGCGCCGCGGCCGCCAGGGCGAGCCCGGCCACGAGCACGAACGCCCAGCGCCAGCCGAACGGGATCGCCACGACGGGGAGGGCCAGCCCGGCGAGCAGCGCCCCGAGCGAGGCGCCCGAGTTCTGGGCGCCGAACGCCAGCCCGTGCCGGTGCACCGCGACCTCGCGCTTGAGCAGGGCGCTCACCGACGGACCGCCGAGCGCGTTGGCCAGTCCGCCGATCAGCAGCAGCGCGGTCAGGCTCACCGCCGACTGCGCGAACGCGGCGATGGCCAGGCAGGAGACCGCGGTCGCCGTCGCCGCCAGCCGCATCCCGCGCGCCGGCCCGATCCGCTCGACCAGCCGCCCCGCCGGCGTCGAGCACAGCGCGCACATCACGTGGAAGATCGCGATCGCCACGCCCAGCCCCGAGTTGCCGAACGCGAAGTCGTCCGGGATCCGCGACGCCAGGCTGGCGGTCAGGAAGGCCGGCAGGACGCCGGTGATCATCAGCCCGACGCCGGCGAGCAGAGCCCGCCAGGCGGTGAAGCTCATGCGGCAGCGAGCTGGAGCGGCCGCATGACGCCGGCCAGCGACCACACGTCGTCCGCGTAACCGGCGAACTCGGCCGTCGTCAAAGCCTGCGGGCCGTCGCAGAGCGCGACCTCGGGCTCGGGGTGGACCTCGACGATCAGGCCGTCGGCGCCGGCCGCGACGGCGGCGAGGCTGAGCGGCCGCACCAGCTCGCGCCGGCCGGCCGCGTGGCTGGGGTCGACGATCACCGGCAGGTCGGTGCGCTCCTTGAGCACCGGCACGGCGGACAGGTCGAGCGTGAAGCGGGTGGCGGGCTCGAACGTGCGGATGCCGCGCTCGCACAGCGTGACCGCCTGATTGCCCTCGGCGAGGACGTACTCGGCGGCGTGCAGCAGCTCGTCGATCGTGGCCGCCGGGCCGCGCTTGATCAGCACGGGCCGCCCGGAGCGGCCGATCTCGGTCAGCAGCGCCGCGTTCTGCATGTTGCGCGCGCCGACCTGGACCACGTCGGCCACCTCCAGCACGGCGTCGAGCTCGCGCACGTCGGTGAGCTCGGTCACCACCGGCAGCCCGGTCTCGGCCCGCGCCTCGGCCAGGATGGCCAGCGCGGCGCGGCCGAGGCCCTGGAAGGTGTGCGGGCTGGTGCGCGGCTTGAACGCGCCGCCGCGCAGCATGGTCGCGCCGCCGGCGGCGACGCAGCGCGCCGTGGTCAGCGTCTGCTCGCGCGACTCGACGGTGCACGGGCCGGCGATGAGCGTGAAGCCGGTCATGAGCCGAGCGGGTCGAAGATGGACTCCGGGATGCGCTCGGTCACGACCGCGAGCGGGCGCGAGGCGCTGAGGATCCGGTACGTGCGCGCGTGGACGAGCTCGTCGTCGTCGAGCTCGAGGTCGAGCTGGTCGGCCGCGGTCGCCTCGCCGGAGGAGCGGGCGAGCATCTGGCGGCGGGTGTCGAAGCGGCGCAGCACGTGGCCGATCGGCTCGTCGCCGGCCAGCAGGGCTTCGCGGGCGCGGCCGTCGAGGCGGTCGAGCGCCAGCACCGAGCTGGCGCGCAGCACGGGGCGGTCGTCGATGCGGAGCACGACCTGGCGCCACAGCACCGGCCGGTGGGGCGCGAGCTCGAGCTCGAGCGGGGTCGGCAGGCGGTCGTCGACCTCGTTGGCGATCGTCTCGACGACCACCGGCGCGCCGAAGCACGCCTCCAGCAGCGCCGTGACGGTGCCGTCGGTGTGCAGCAGCATCCGCAGGGGCAGGGGTGTCGAGGTCCGCATGAAGGCCAAGGACCGCCCCGCGCCCGGGTTTATTCCACTGCCACCTCTTCGCTGAGCGAGAACGGCGGCACGAGGTCGATCCTGTCGCCGCTCCAGAACTTGCCCGGGTCGTACCAGCTCGCCGGCCGGCGCTTCGGCAGCAGACCCATGTGCTGGTAGGTGGTGGCGACCAGCTCGGCGCAGTAGATCGTCTCCAGCGACGAGTCGCGCCGGCGCACGCGGCCGGTGACCCACTGGCGCGCGAGGCCCGGGGTGGTCGGGAAGGCGCGGCCGTCGAAGCGCTCGACGATCTGCATCAGGCGGTCCTCGTGCTCGCGCTGGATCTCCCCCTCGAGCTGGCGGAAGAACGCGCGCTGGCCGTAGCGCTCGTCCCACACGGTGACCGCGTCGCGCAGCTTGTGCAGCTGCACGCCGCGCTGGCGCTCGCCGCTCCACACGTCGGGCAGCGAGCGGCCGAGCTCGGCGTGCCACAGCAGCGGCGGCAGGTCGTCGAGCGCGACGACCATCCCGACGTGGTTGACCGGGCTGTTGGTGACCGCCCGGATCGCGCGGTCGGCGAGCGAGCGGCCGCGGAACAGCCAGATGTCGCCGGTCGCCGCGGTGGAGACGGCTTCGTCGAGCGTGGTCACGGCGCGTAACCTACGCGTCCGTGAAGATCCCCTGGAAGCTCGTGGGGCTGGCGGGGCTCGCCGGCGTGGCCGCCACCGGCGCCGTCGTGGCGCGCAAGCGGCGCGACCACACCGAGTACGACCCCGAGGAGCTGCGCGAGAAGCTGCGCAGCCGGCTGGCCGAGACCGAGCCGCCTACTCCTCCTCCTCCTCGATGACGTCGGCGACGATCGCCGTCACGTTGTCGCGCGTCCGGTTCTCGAGCGCCAGCTCGATCAGCCGCGCCACCGTCTCCTGAGGCTCGCCCTCGCCCAGCGCCGCCGCGAGGGCGGCGTGGCCGACGACGTCGGACAGCCCGTCCGAGCACAGCAGGAAGCGGTCGCCGGGGCGCGCCTCGAGCACGGTCATGGCCGGCTCCATCACCTCCTCGCCGGTCAGCGCCTGCAGGACGAGGTTGCGCTGCGGGTGGCTGCCCGCGGCCTCCTGGGTGATGTGGCCCTCGTCGACCAGCAGCTGGACGTAGCTGTCGTCGCGCGTGATCTGCTCGAGCGCGCCGTCGCGCAGCAGGTAGGTCCGCGAGTCGCCGATGTTGAGCAGGCAGTAGCGGAGGCCGGCGAAGAGGATCGCCGTCAGCGTGGTGCTCATGCCCTGCAGCCGGCGATCCTCGGCGACGCGCCGGGCGATCGCCGCGTTGCCCGTGACGACCGCCTCGAGCAGCCGGCCGACGAGGTCGTAGCCGGGCTCGCAGTCGCCGAGCGGCGACAGCGCGTCGATGATCGTCGCGCTGGCGACCTCGCCCGCCGCGTGGCCGCCGACGCCGTCGGCCACGGCGAGCAGCCGCGGGCCCGCGAAGAACGCGTCCTCGTTGTTGGGGCGCACCGGTCCGGGATCGGTGCCCCCCGCGTATCTCAGGGTCAGGGACAGGGCGAGGAGAAACTAGCCGTCTTCGGCGTCTTCGGGGTCCGTGCGGAAGACGGCGACCACGCGACCGCCCAGGAGGGCGATCCGGCGGAGCGCGCCCTTGAGCGCGTCCTCGTGCAGCTCGCCCTCGAGGATCCGCACGTCGGAGACCGCCGTGAGCGGCAGCTCAGGCACCGCGTGGGCGAGCACGTCGGGCTCGATGTCGGTCACGTGGATCTCGTATGGCCCGGTCTGCAGCCGGTTGAACCGCTGCCGCGCGTGTGCGGCCTGCGGGTGCAGGAAGCGCTCCGCGGCGTCGACGGCGAGCGCGGTGCTGAGGATCGCCGACAGCTCGGCGTTGAGGTCCCAGTCGTGATCCGACGACGCGGCGTCGCGTGACAGGGTGTCGATCGAGGGGTCGACGTGGAGGCGTTGCGCGGGGCGCGGCGGGCGCGTCACATACCAGCCGACGTCCCGGCGCGGGCGGGTGCGCCACTCGAGCCGCCCGATCGGGCGGCCGTCCTCGAAGAGATCGTATGCGTGCGGGCGGGTACCGCCGCCGCGCTCAGGTTCGGGCCACATGACCGGTGTGCTGCCGCCCGTACCCTATGGACGCCCCCGGCAAAACGGCTGCTCGGGGGGCGAGATCCCGCCGCCGCGCCCCATACGGTTCGGATGCGAATGTCCGAGCTGCCCGAGCGCCCCGCCGGCATCCCCGGCTCCAACCTCACCGGCCCGTGGCCGGTCGGCCAGTACGCCGCCGCCATGCGCGAGCAGCTGCGGGGCTTCACGCGCGTGCAGGTGTTCGGCGAGGTGGTCTCCTTCAAGGCCGGGCGAGCCAAGGTCTGGTTCGAGCTGCGCGACGGCTCCGGCGCCCTGCCGTGCTCGATGTGGCGGAGCGACTTCGACGCGCTCGGGCTCGGCCCGCTGGCCGACGGCGTGCAGGTGGTCGCGGCCGGCGGCTGCGACTACTACCCCGGCTCGCGCACCGCTTCGCCGGCCTTCTCGTTCGCCGTCTCGCGGCTGCGGATCGCCGGCGAGGGAGACCTTCTGGCGCAGCTCGAGCAGCTCCGCCGCGCACTGCACGGGGAGGGCCTGTTCGCGCATCAGAAGCAGCTCCCGCGCCCGGTGCTGCCGCGCACCATCGGCGTGGTCTGCGGCGAGCACGGCAAGGCGCGCGACGACCTGGTCGCCGCGCTCGAGCGGCGCGGCTGGCGCGGGCGCGTCGTGTGGGCCTTCGCGCCGGTGCAGGACCGGCACGCCGCGCCGGCGATCACCCGCGCGCTCCAGGACCTGGCGGCGTGCACGGAGGTCGAGGCGATCGTGGTGGCCCGCGGCGGCGGCTCGCTGGCCGACCTGTTCGCGTTCTGCGACGAGACGCTGTGCCGGACGGTCGCGCTGCTGCGCGTCCCGGTCATCTCGTCGGTCGGCCACCACACCGACCGCACGCTGCTCGACGACGTGGCCGCCGTCGCCTGCTCGACGCCGACCCACGCCGCCGAGGCCGCGGTGCCGCTCGACTGCGTCGGCGCCCGCCGCACGCTGGCCGCGGCCGCCGGCCGGCTCGAGCGCCAGAGCCGGCGCGCGATCGTCGAGCGCGCCCGCACGCTCGCGCGCCTGTCGCGCGCCCCGGCCGCGCACGTCGAGCGCCACCGCACGCGGCTGCACCAGCACCTGCGCGAGCTGCGCGCGAGCGCGCGCCGCGGCATCGCCGGCGGCGAGCGCCTCGTGCTCGCCCACTCGTCGGCGCTGTCCCGCAAGGCCGCGGCCGCCGAGCTCGCCCGCGTGCGCGGGGTGGCCGGCGCGCACGGCAGCGGCGCCGCGCTGGACAGAGGCGCGACCGCCGCGGTGGCGCGCCGCCGGCGCGACCTCGAGCGCTTCGCCGTCGCGCTGGCCGCCCACGATCCGCAGCACACGCTCGAGCGCGGCTACGCGCTCGTCGAGGACGGCGCCGGCGAGCCCGTGACCTCGGCCGCCGCCGCGCGCGAGCAGCGCTCGCTCGTCCTCCGCCTGCACGACGGCCGCGTGCCGGTGCGTCCGGAGCCGCCCGTAGATTGACCCGTCCGATGGCCGAAGCCGACACCCTCACCTACGAGGCCGCCTGCGAGCGCATAGAGGCGATCATCGCGCGGCTGGACTCGGGCGAGGCCGGCCTGCGCGAGACGCTCGAGCTGTGCCAGGAGGGCCGCCGCCTGGTCGAGTTCTGCGCCGCCGAGCTCGACGCGGTCGGCCGCGGGCTCGAGGAGCTGCGGCTTGACGAGCTGGTCGCGCGGCTGTCCGCCAGCGCCGCGTAGCCCTCGGCGAACTGCGGCTGGGTAAGGAGGCGACGGGGTCGGCGCGGTCGGCCGATCTCCCCGCTTCCCTACCCAGCCGCAGTTGAAGTTCGGCGCTCAGGCGCCGTCGTCGGCACTCACGAGGCCGCTGCGCATCGCGAGCAGGGCGACCTCGGCGCGCTGGTCGCCGTGCGGCATGTCCTCGAGCCCCATCGCCCGCCCGAGGTGGTCGAGCTCGGAGACCACCGCCTCGAGCGGGATCCCCGTCGCCTCGGCGACCTCCTCGTCGGTCGACGGGTTGATGCCCTCGCCGTCGGTGAACAGCGGCCGGCAGAGCGCCCGCAGGACGCGCTGCTGCTGCTCGGAGAAGCGCGGCGTGGCGCTCAGCTCGCCGGGCACGAGCGTCGGCCCGAGGGTGCCCGCGCCGACCGGCTCGCAGAAGGCGAAGATCGTGCGGCCCACCCGCAGGAGGTCGCCGTCGGCGAGCCGCCGCCGGCCCGACAGCCGCATGCCGTTGACCCACGTGCCGTTCTGGGAGAGCCCGTCGTCGGACACGGTCCACTCGCCGGCGCGCAGCTCGAGCTCGGCGTGCAGGCGCGACATCTCGGGGTCCCACGGGACCGAGATGTCCGCCTCCTCGCGCCGGCCGAGCGTGACGCTCTGCGTCCGCACGGCCAAGCGAGAAGATGTGCTGGCGGCCCGCGTCGTCGCGGAAGACGAGGAACGGCGCGCCGATCCGCTCGGCGGACCTACGGGCCTCCAGCTCCTCCTGTGTCGGCTGGCCAAGGGTGAGTGGCGACTCCACCTACCGAGCCTACATGACGCTCAGTCGCCGGAAAAGATGTTCAGCAGCGAGACGAAGATGTTGACGATCGAGACGAAGATGCCGGTCGCGAGCCAGATCGTGTCGCGCTCGGTTCCGTGCTTGCGCAGGTAGTTGAAGTCGATGACGATCAGCAGCGTCGACAGCCCGTAGATCGCGAGGCTGAACAGCGGGCTGATCGTGCCGCCGAACAGCGACCAGACGATCGTGCCGCAGCACGCGGCGAAGACGAGCAGCGAGACCGGCCGCATCCACGCCGCGAGGTCCTTCGAGAGCGCGAGGCCGAGCGCCCCGGCGGCGAGCACCGTGGCCGCCGTGCCGGCGAACGCCTGCGTGAGCGCCTCGCTCTCCACGGTCGCGAAGTAGGCGATCACCGGCCCGAGGCCGAGGCCGATCAACAGCGCGGTCGCGAACAGCCAGCCCATCGCGAACGCGCCGACGCGGAAGCGCTCCCCGGCGAACGAGGAGACGAGCAGCATGCCGAAGCCGGCGAACGAGCAGATCCGTGCGGTGCCCAGCGAAAGATCCCGGCCGATCAAGGTGCCGACGGCGCAGAAGGCCAGGGCGATGGCGACCAGGAACATGACCTGGCCCATCAGCTGGGTGGTCGAGATCGCCCGCGGGGCGACGCCCTCGTTGAGGGTGGTGGTGGAGGTGCTCGTCTCGCTCATGGCGCGGAATGTACCCCTCAAAGGGGTTCTCCATTACACCTTTTGGACGAGTGTCCCGGTACCGAGGCCGCCGCCGCAGCACATGGTCACGAGACCGATCTCCTTGTCGGCCCGCTCCATCTCGTGCAGCAGCGTGGTGAGCAGCCGCGCGCCGGTCGAGCCGAGCGGGTGGCCGAGCGCCATCGCGCCGCCGTTGACGTTCACGCGGTCCATGTCCGGATCGAGCTCGCGCTTCCACGCCAGCACGACCGGGGCGAACGCCTCGTTGATCTCCACGAGGTCGATGTCGTCCATGGTCATGCCGTTGCGCTCGAGCAGCTTGCGCGTGGCCGGGATCGGGCCCGTGAGCATCATCACCGGGTCGACGCCGACGGTCGTCTGGTCGATGATCCGCGCGCGCGGCTCCACGCCCAGCTCGGCCGCCTTGTCGGCGCTCATCAGCAGCAGCGCGGCCGCGCCGTCGGAGATCTGGGACGAGTTGCCGGCCGTGATCTTGCCGTCGGGCTTGAAGGCCGGCTTGAGCGCCGCCAGCGCCTCGAGGTTGGTGTCGGGCCGGATGCCCTGGTCGGACACGTAGGTCGAGCCGTTGACCTGGAAGGGGATCGTCTCGCGCTCGAAGCGGCCCTCCTCGGTGGCGCGCGCCGCGAGCTGGTGCGAGCGGACGGCGAGCTCGTCGATCTCCGACCGCGGGATCTCCCACTTGTCGGCGATCATCTCGGCCGAGATGCCCTGCGGCACGAGGTTGTACTTCTCGAGCAGCGCGGGCGGCCACGGCGAGCCCACGTCGTCCACCCACTTGAAGCCGACGCCCATCGGGATGTGGCCCATGTGCTCGACCCCGCCGCCGATCACCACGTCGTGCACGCCGGCGGCGACCAGCGCGGCGCCGAAGTTGACGGCCTGCTGGGCCGACCCGCACTGACGGTCGACGGTGGTGGCCGGCGTCTCGATCGGCAGCCCGGCCTGCAGCCAGGCGTTGCGGCCGACGTTGAACATCTGCTCGCCGTACTGCTGAACACAGCCGCAGATCACGTCCTCGACGGCCTCGGCGGGGATGCCCGCGCGCTCGATGACCTCGGTGAAGGTCCTGCCGAGCAGCTCGTTCGGATGCGTGTCCTTGTAGTAGCCCTTCTCCGGGTGCCCGCGCCCGATCGGGGTGCGCGCCGCCTCGACGATGACCACTTCGCGACCGTTCATGTTGTCGGAGCCTCCACTTTTGACCGGCGCGCAGCGTCGCGCCTAGGCGTAGTGTACGGCCATTGACTGACCAGTCAGCCAACCGGGAGCCAGCAGTGTCTGAACGAGTCGGAATCGCCGGAAGTGGAGCCATCGCGTGCGGCCTCGCGGCCGTCGCCGCCCAGCGCGGCGACGTGGTGGTACTCGCGCGCTCCGACGGCTCCGCGGAGCGGGCGGACCGCCGCGTGCGGACGCTCTGCGAGAAGGCCGGCGTCAGCGTCAACGGCAACGTCCGCGTGACCTGCGACACGGCCGAGCTGGGCGACGTGAGCTTCGTGGTGGAGGCGATCGTCGAGGACCCGGTGGCCAAGCGCGCGCTGATGAGCGAGCTGGGCGGGAGCCTCTCCGACGAGGCGATCCTCGCCACCACCACGTCCTCGCTCTCGATCTCCGAGCTGGCCGAGGCGTCCGGCCGGCCCGACCGCTTCGTCGGCCTGCACGTCTTCAACCCCGTTCCCAAGATGGACCTGGTCGAGCTCGCCTTCCCCGAGGCCGCCAGCGAGCGGACGCGCGAGCGGGCGTGGGCGCTGTGCGAGGCGCTGGGCAAGACGGCGGTCGAGGTGCCCGACACGGCCGGCTTCGTGGTCAACCGCCTGCTGTTCCCGTACCTGTTCGAGGCGGTCCGCCTGATGGAGCACACGGGGATGGAGCCCGAGGCGATCGACACGTGCATGCGGCTCGGCGCCGGCCACCCGCTCGGGCCGCTGGCGCTGCTCGACCTCGTGGGGCTCGACGTGTCGGCCGCGATCGGCCGCACGATCGGCGCCGACGTGCCGGAGCGGATCGAGCGGATGATCGGCGAGGGCGCGCTGGGCCGGAAGGCCGGGCGCGGCTTCTACACGTACGACGGCTGAAGCAGTCGCCGCAGCAGCTTGCCCGCCGGGGTGCGGGGCAGCCGCTCGACGAACTCGACGCCGTGCAGGCGCTTGTAGGGCGCGACGCGCTCGGCCACCCAGGCCATCAGCGCGTCGCCGTCCACCTCCTCGCGCGCGACCACGAAGGCGACCGGGACCTCGCCGCGGCGCTCATCGGGGCGCCCGACCACGGCCGCCTCGGCCACCGCGGGATGGCTGCCCAGCAGCGCCTCGAGCTCGGCCGGCGCCACCTGCAGCGCGTTGACCTTGATGATCTCCTTCAGCCGGTCGACGACGAACACGTTGCCCTCGTCGTCCACGTGGCCGAGGTCGCCGCTGTGCACCCAGCCGTCCGCGTCGATCAGGTCGGCCGGCTGCCCCAGGTAGCCGCGCATGGTCTGCGGGCCGCGGATCAGCAGCTCGCCCTCGACCACCCGTAGCTCGGTGCCGGGGGCGATCCGGCCCGCCGAGCCGGGCACCGTGCCGAGCTCGCGGTCGGGGATGGCGGCGACCGCCGTCGTCTCCGTCATCCCGTAGCCCTGGCCGACCACGGCATGCGGGAAGCGCTCGGCCACCGCCTGCTGGAGCGGCGCCCCGAGCGGCGCCCCGCCGGAGACGATGAGCTCGGCCGACGGCAGGTCCTCGGGCTGGGCGACGAGGAAGCCGAGCACCGGCGGCGGGACGATCAGCACGGTCACGTCCTGGACGTCGTGCACGAACGTGGCGGGGTCGAACCGCTGCAGCATCTTCAGACGCGCGCCGGCGGCCAGCCCGCAGCCGAGCGTGACGACGAAGCCCATCACGTGGTGCAGCGGCGCCAGCACGGCGACGACGTCGTCGGGCGTGATCCGCAGGCCGCGCTGGGCCTGCCGCACGGCGGTCACGAGGTTCGCGTGGGTGAGCACGACGCCCTTCGGCAGGCCGCTGGTGCCGCTCGAGTATGGGATCAGCGCGGGGTCGGCGGGCTGCACCGTGCGGCCGCGGAGCCGGTCCGGTCGCCTGCAGCAGCGTCTCGTCGAAGCTCTCGATCAGCAGCGCGGCCCCCGAGTCGGCGAGCTGGCGCGCGACCTCCTCGCCTGTCGCCGACGGCCCGATGCCGGTCACCGCTCCGCCCGCCGTCATCGCCGCCAGCGCGACGCCCGCCCACGGCGCCGTGTTCGGGGCCTTGATGGCGAGCACGTCGCCGGGCCCGAAGCCGCGCGAGGCGAGCAGCGCCGCCACGCGCTCGACCCGGCCGGCGAGCTCTCCGTAGGTCAGGCCGTCGATCGCGACCCGGTCCGGCCGGCGCGCCGCCACGGCGGCGATCAGCTCGTGGAAGGTGGTGCCGCCGGCCTCGACCGGCTCGTACGGACTAGCGTTTGACACGTGTCAAACGGTACCGCCGAAGTTTGACACGTGTCAAACCCGAATGTTTAGATCACATTGAGAGAAGGTTGGGATATTGCCGGGTGCGACGAACGTACCCTCATCGCACCCCTCCTCCAGAAACACTTGAGCCCGGCTCGCTCCCCTGAGCCGGGCTCTTGTGTTCTCTCGGTCGATCCTCCCCAGGATCTCCCTCTCTCCTCCTCAACCGCCGAAGCGGCCAGTCGGTTGCCGGGCAAGGTAGCGCGTCAGCGACGTTTGTGCAATTCCGCACGGGGTTTCGTTTCGCAACCCTGACCGTCGGAGTAGGCTGACGCGGCCGTGCGACCGTCGCACGACACCCGCGAGGAGACGATCGTCCAGCTGCGACGCGGCTATCTCGCGGGCCGGCTCGGGACCGACACCTTCGCCCACCGGCTCGACCAGGCGCTCGAGGGCGAGAGCCGCGAGCAGCTGCGAGGTCTGACCGCCGACCTCCCGGCGGCGCCCCGCACCCTGCTCGGTCGCCTGCGCGCCCGGCTCGCGCGCCCCGTGCTGCCCGAGGTCGTCGGGGCCCACCTCGTCATCGGCCGCTCCAGCTCCTGCCAGATCGTGCTCGGCGACGACACCGTCTCGCGCCGCCACGCCGAGCTGCGGTTCGAGGACGGCCGCTGGCTGCTGCGCGACCTCGGCTCCTCGAACGGCAGCTACGTCAACGGGCGGTGGGTCACGGAGGCCGAGGTCCGGGCGGGCGACGTGATCCACCTCGGCGCCTGCAGGCTGAGGCTCTAGGCCGCGGCGCGGCGCTCGCGGATCCGGACCGCCTCGATCCGGTTCTCGCGCACGGACTCGACGCGTATCGAGTAGCCGTTGTGCGTGATGGTGTCGCCCCGCTTGGGCAGCCGGCCGAGCTCGCCGAACACGAAGCCGCCGACCGAGTTGTAGGCGTCGGAGTCGACCGGCAGCTCGAGCCCGTAGTCGACGAGGTCGGTGATCGCGACGTGCCCGCGCACGAACCAGTCGCCGTTGGCCAGCCGGCGGACGGCGCCGCCGAGCGGGTCGGTCTCGTCGTCGATCTCGCCGACGACCTCCTCGATGATGTCCTCGACGGTGACGATGCCGGCGGTGCGGCCGTACTCGTCGATCACCACGGCGAGCGAGCTGCGCTGGCGCTGGAGGTCGGCCAGCAGGTCGTCGAGCGGCTTGGTCTCCGGCACGATCGGGGCCTCGCGCACGAGGTCGTCGATCCGGCCGTCGGGGCCTTCGGTGAGCAGCAGCTGGGCGAGCGAGTTGGCGTGCACGATCCCCTTCACGCGATCGTGGTTCTCGTCCTCGGTCACCACGAGCCGCGTGTGGCCGGAGGACACGCAGCGCCGCAGCGCGGTCTCGACGTTCTCGGACAGGTCGACGGTCACCACGGCGGGCGCCGGGGTCATCACCTGGCGCGCCTGCTGCTCGTGCAGGTGGAAGACGCCGGTGAGCATCTGCGCCTCGCCCACGTCGAGCTTGCCGCCGGTGAGCGACTGGGCGATCAGCACCTTGAGCTCCTCGGGCGAGCCGCCCTCCTCGTACTCGTTGGTGCTGCGGACGCCGACCAGCCTGAGCATCCAGTTGGACGCCGTGTTGAGCACATGGATGAACGGGTTGAAGACCTGCGTGAACAGGTGCAGCGGGCGGGCGATCCAGCGCGCGACCCGCTCGGCCCGGTTGATCGCGTAGATCTTCGGCACCTGCTCGCCGATCGTGATGTGCAGCGACGTAGTGATCAGGTAGGCGAGCCCGAACGAGATGGCCAGCGAGACCCCGTGCGGAACGCCCTCGCCCAGCAGCTCCTCGATCAGGTCGGCCACCGCCGGCTCGCCGAGGAAGCCGATGCCCAGCGAGGTGAACGTGATGCCGAGCTGGCAGGCCGCGAGGTACTTCGACAGCTCGTCGAGCTGGCGCAGCACCAGGCCGGCGCCGCGCTTGCCCTCCTCGGTCTGCTCCTCGATCTGCGAGCGGCGGACGCGCACGAGCGCGAACTCCGCCGCCACGAAGAAGCCATTGAGCAGCACGAGGACGACGACGGCCAGCAGCAGCAGGACGGTCATCGGCGGACCTTGGGACGCGCGCGGGGCGCGCCGCTACTTCGGGAGCTGTCGTCGTCGTTCATCAGGCGACGGGGCACATGGTACCCGGGTCTCGCTCATATCCTTCACCCGGATGCGGATCGTCTCGCTCGTGCCGTCGGCCACCGAGATGCTGTTCGCCCTCGGGGTCGGTGACGAGGTCGCCGCCGTGACCCACGAGTGCGACCACCCGCCGGAGGCCCTGGAGCTGCCGAAGGTCACGCGCGACGTGATCGGCCACGGCCTGCCGCCGGACGAGATCGACCGCGCGGTCCGGGCCTTGACCGAGCAGGGCAAGGCGATCTACGAGCTCGACGAGCAGGCGCTGCGGGACCTGCAGCCGGACCTGATCGTCACCCAGGCGCTGTGCGCGGTCTGCGCCGTCTCCTACGACGACGTGCGCGCGCTCGCCGAGCGCATGGACCCCGTCGCCGGAGGTGCTCTCGCTCGACCCCAACACGCTCGGCGAGGTGCTCGGCGACGTCCGCACGCTGGCGCAGGCGACCGACGCCAAGGACGCCGGCGTCACGCTCGTCCAGGACGCCGCCTCGCGGATCGACCGCGTGCGGCTGGCCGTGCGCGCCGCCCGACCCGTCGGCGTCGCCGCGCTCGAATGGCTGGACCCGGTGTTCGTGGCCGGCCACTGGACGCCGCAGCTGATCGAGTACGCCGGCGGCTACGACGTGCTCGGCATGCCCGGCCAGCACTCCGAGCAGCGCACGTGGGACGACGTGCGCGCGGCGCAGCCCGAGGTCGTGGTCGTGATGCCGTGCGGCTACGACGCCGACCGCGCGCTCGAGGAGTCCGAGACCTACGCCGACGAGCTCGCCTCGCTCGGCGCCCGCCGCGTCGTGGCCGTCGACGCCGCCGCCTACTTCTCGCGCCCCGGCCCGCGCCTGGTCGACGGCCTCGAGCTGCTCGGCCACATCCTGCACCCGGACCGGCTGCCCGAGGCACCCGGTCCGGTGCACGAAGTGATCCTCTAGTTCGGCGCGTGGACCCCCGGCGCGTCGTGGCTGCGGTTGCGGCCGAAGACGCGCTGCTGCACGCGCGGGCGGGCCGGGGTGTCGGTCGCGCCGACGAGCTGGCAGATCGCGCCCGGGAACGGGTCGGGCGCTTCGGTGGCGGCGCACTCGCGGCCGGTCGCCGGGTCGGTGACGACCGGCGGATGCCGCCCGGATACACCTTGCCCTCCGTCCCGATCACCGAGAACCGCTCGTGCAGCTCGCGCGGGCAGGTGTCCTGCGCCGCGGGCTGTCGGCGCTAGAGGCTGTTGGCGCTGACCACGATCGCCCCGACCACGGAGACGGCCCCGACGGCGGCGCACGCGAGCACCGGCAGCAGGTCGCCGCGGCGCATCGCGCCGAGCCGCTCGATCGCCAGCGCCGCGATCGCGCCGCCGATCAGGCCGCCGATGTGCCCGCCGATCGAGATGTTCAGGTTCGTGAAGACGAACGGCAGGGCGAGGTTGAGCAGGATCACCGGGCCCAGGCCCGACCGCCAGGGGTCGATCCCGCGTGCGCGCTGGAAGATGAACGCCGCCGCCATCAGGCCGAACACGGCGCCCGACGCCCCGACCGTGAGCGCGTGCGGCTTCATCGCGATCGCCCCGAACGAGCCGGCCAGCAGCGACGCGAAGTAGAGCGCGCTGAAGCGCACGTGCCCCATCATCGGCTCGAGCATCGTGCCGAGCCAGTACAGGATGTACATGTTGAAGCCGATGTGGAGGAGGCCGTCGTGCAGGAACGCGCCGGTGACCAGTCGCCAGTACTCGCCCTCCGCCACGCCGATCACCTGGCCCTCGTAGAACCCGCTGCCGAGGGTGCCGAGGTCGACGAACACCGGGCTGTTGGAGACCCGGGTGCCGAAGTAGAGCAGCACGCAGATGCCGATCAGGACGTACGTCACGGTCGGCTGCGCGTACACGTTGCGCATCGTCCGCACCGGCGTCTTCTGCCGCGAGCACTCCGGGCAGCGCATGCCGACCGGCGTCGAGGTCATGCAGTCGGGGCAGATCGGCCTGCCGCAGTTGGAGCACGAGACGCCCGTCTCGCGGCCGGGGTGGCGGTAGCAGACGGCCATCTCGCCGCGTGAAGCTAGCAGCGCCGGATTTAGGAGAGCTCAGCGGCCATCAGGAGCTCGCCGGTCGGCGTCGTCGGGGCCGCCGACGCGGCTCGTCGGTGACCAGCACCTGGTCGATGTCCGCGACCGAGCCGGGGATCGCGGCCTCGGCCGAGCCGTCCCGCGCGGCATGAACAGCACGTCGGTCGGCTCGCGGCGTGATCGAGTCGCTCGGGCATGCAGCCAGACCTCGTAGACGCGGCCCTCGGGCGGGGCGGGCAGGTTCTCGCGACGAGCGTGGCCGGTCGCCCTCGACCTGCGAGCTCGGCGCTCGCGCCCGGCCTCGAATCGCGGACGATCGTGCGCTGTCGGGCCCGCTCGAGCGCGACGCCCACGAGCACGCCGGCGATCACCAGCGCGGCGGCGACGGGCGCCAGGCGCCAGCCGCTGAGCCAGCCCAGGCCGCGGCGCTCGCGGCGGGTGCGCTCCGGACGGTCCGCTCCCGCGCCCGCGGCGCCGAGCAGCTCGGCCTCGCGCTCGACCTCGGCCATGATGCGGTCCTTGAGCCCCGGCGGCGGGGCCATCAGCGGCGAGGCCATGGGCAGCGCCTCGGCCGCGGGCTGGAGCTCCTCGACCTCCTCGCGGCAGATCGCGCAGGTGCTCAGATGCGCCTCGAACTCCTCGCGCTCGGCGACGGCCATGGCGCCCAGCACGTAGGCGCCCGCGAAGTCCTCCCAGCGCGTGTGATCGTTGCTCATACGGCCACCTGACCCTCTCCGAGCTGCGCCTTCATCTTCTTCAATCCGAGGCGCATGCGTCCCTTCACCGTGCCGACCGGGGCGTCGAGCATGTCGGCGATCTCCGTGTGCGTGAAGCCGCCGAAGTACGCGAGCTCGATGACCTGCGACTGGTCGGCGGGGAGCGAGGACAGCGCGCCGCGGACGGTGCCGGCCTCCTCGCGGCGGGCGGCCTCCACGTCGGTGCGCTCGCGCGCCTCGAAGCGCTCCTCGATGCCCTCGTCGCTCGCGCGGCGCTTGTCGTGCACGGTGGCGCGGCGCAGCGCGTCGATCGCGCGGTGGTGCACGATGCCGAGCACCCAGGTGCGCACCGAGCCGCGGGCGCGGTCGTAGCGCGCGCCCGAGCGCCAGAGCGAGAGGAAGGCGTCCTGCGTGACGTCCTCGGCGCCGGCGCGCGTGCCCATCATCCGGTAGGCGAGCGAGAAGGCGGCGGCCGAGTGGCGCTCGTAGATCACCTCGAAGGCCCGTGCGTCAGCGCGCCGGACGAGCTGCATGACGTCCTCGTCGGCGAGTGAGCGCAGGTCTTGCCCCATGACCCCTTCTTCGTATCAGGGGCCTGGGCGGATCACCAGTTTTTCAACGTGATGCGTCGCGGAAGACGCGCAGGGCCTCGCGGCCGGCATCGCGCAGCGTGCGCTCCGCCAGGTCGAGCGCGCCGTGCGCCTGGGCCCGGCGCTTGTGGCGCTTGCCGCGGGTGCGCAGCACGACCAGCCCGGCGGCGGCGCCCGTGCCGATGACCACCGCGGCGGCCGGGCCGAACGCGGCCCGCGGCCAGTTGCGCGGGTCCCGCATCGCCTTCAGCTCCCACGCCTCCAGCTCGTCGGCCGCCAGCTCGACCAGCGAGCCGAGCGTGGTCTGCAGCCGCTCCTCCAGGTCGGCCGGCGGATCGACGGGCGCAAGCGCCTGCCGCAGCCTGACCTCGAAGTCCCAGAGCTCGCTCATACTGCCTCAGTACCCGCCTCGGCGTTCACCAGTTCCTCCAGCTGACGGATCGCGCGATGGATGAGCACCTTGGTCGCCCCGTCGGTGCGCCCCAGCGCCCGCGCGATCTCGCGGTTGTCCATGCCCAGCGCGAAGCGCATGATCAGCGCCTCGCGGCGATCGTCCGGCAGCCGCTGCACGCACTCGAGGATCCGGTTGAGGTCCTCGCGGTCCTCGACCAGGTCCTCGGTGGTGTGGATCTCCGGCAGCGGGCCCGCGTCGTCGATGTTGGTCTGCGGCCGGCGCGAGCGGTCGCGGTAGTAGTTGGCCGCCAGGTTGTGGGCGATGCGGATCAGCCACGGCCGCAGCGGCCGGCCCTGCGACTCGCGCTGCGCGCGCTCGAAGTGCCGGTAGGCCTGCAGGAACGTCTGCTCCGTGAGGTCCTCGGCGTCGTGGTGGTTGCCCACCCGGTAGTACGAGTAGGAATAGACGTCCTTGCAGGTGCGCCCGGTAGAGCTCCGTGAAGGCCGCGTCGAGACGCGGCCTTGTCGGGTGATGGGCTGCCCTCCATCCGTCACGGAGGCTATCTCCCTCAGGCGGCCCGGGCCTTGGCCTTCTTCTTGGGCGCGGTCAGGGATGACGTGAAGCGGGCCGGCTCCACGCGACCTTCGATCAGCCCGGCCAGCGAGCCGAGCACGGGGGCGTCGACGCCGGCCTCGCGGATGCGCGCGGCGAGCAGCGGCACCGAGTCGACCGCCTCGGCGGTCTGGCCGAGCGCGGCGCAGATCTCGTCGCCGGACATGCCCTGGGCGAGCAGCTCCCCGGCGCGGCGGTTGCGCGAGCCGCTGGCCATCACGGTGGCCACCAGATCGCCGGTGCCGGCCAGGCCGGCGAAGGTCTCTGGCTGCGAGCCGGCGCGGCGCGCGTACTCGTCTATCTCGGCGAACACCTTGCCGGCGGCGGCGCCGGCGGCGTTGGGGCCGGCCCCGAACGCGGCGGCGGCGGCCAGCGCGGCGGCGTTCTTGGCGGCGCCGGCGAGCTCCACCCCGACGAGGTCGGTGGTGGTCGCGACGTCGAACCGCGCGGCGGCCAGCGCGTCGCCGACCTGGCGCGCGAAGGCGGGGTCCTTGGTCGCGAGCACGAGCGAGGCGCCGTCGTCGAGCGCGGCCTTGGCATGCGCCGGGCCGCCGAGGGCGCCGACCGCCCACGCGTTCACGCGTTCGCTCACGAAGGCGGCGGGCAGGGTGCCGAGCGGCGGCACGAGGCCCTTGGACATGACGAGCACCCCCGTGCGCGGGGTGAGCGAGCCGGCGTGCGCCGCCACCGTCGCGGGCAGCGCGGCGGCGGGCACCGCGAAGCACACGAGGTCGTGCCGCGAGAGCTCGAGGTCGGAGGCGCGGACGGGGTTGACCGACCTGGGGAGCTCGACTCCCGGCAGGTAGCGCTCGTTGGCGCGCGTGGCGGCCATCTCCTCGGCCTGCTCGCGCGTGCGCGTGCCGAGGTCGACCTCGAGGCCGGCGCGGGCGAGCATGACGGCGACGCTGGTGCCCCACGAGCCGGCGCCGATGACGGCGGCGCGGCGCAGCGGCGGCAGGCCGCCGAGCCACTCCCACTGGAGCATCACGTTCGGCCACACGCGGTCGGTGACGGCGGCGGCGAGCTGCGGCGAGGGCGACTCGACCTTCGGGAAGGTGAGCGGGCGGCCGACCCGGATCCGGACCTTGTGCGGGCGGATGCGCCAGCCCTTGCGGACCGCCTCGGTGCCGATGACGGCGACCGGGACGATCGGCGCTCCGGTCTCGAGCGCCAGGCGGCCGAGGCCGCGCTTGGGGCGACCGAGGGCGCCGGGCCGGGTACGCGTGCCCTCGGGGAAGATGAGGACGCAGTCGCCGCGGTTGAGGATGGCGTGCGCGGTCTCGAGCATGTCGGCGTCGGCGGCGCCGCGGTTGACCGGGAAGGCGCCCATCGAGTTCAGGTACCAGCCGATCAGGCGGTGGCGGAACAGCTCCTGCTTGGCCACGTAGTAGAGCGGCCGGCGGGCGATCGTCCCGATCACGAAGGGGTCGAGGAACGAGCGGTGGTTGGCGGCGAAGATGATCGGCCCGCTGGTGGGGATGTGCTCGCGGCCGATGCGCGACATCCGCCAGTAGAGGTGCGCGAACGGCTGGAAGAACGCGCGGGTCACCCAGTAGACGATCGGATTGACGCCGCGCTGCCGGGCGCGTGCGTGCAGGCGATTGGAGTCGGCGCGCGCCGAAGTCATGTGTCCCTCACAGAGACGCGTACCCGGTTGGGCGGGGCTCGTTACAGTGACCGCCATGGCCTTCGACAGGACACGGACTGTCCGCGGTGCCCTCGCCGGCAGCGTGGGCGCGGCGGTGTGGCTCGCCTCCCAGCCGCTCGACCGGCGCCTCTTCGGCGTCGACTACGACGACGCCGAGCTGCTGGGACGCCTGGTCGCCCGCGGCCGCCCCGAGGCGCAGGCCGTCGGCACGGCGCTGCACATCCAGAACGGCGCGCTGTTCGGCGCCCTGTACGCGCAGATCGCTCCGAGCCTGCCCGTGCACCCGGCCCTGCGCGGGCCGCTGAGCGCGCTGCTCGAGCACGTCGCGACCTGGCCGGCGATCGCGCTGGTCGAGCCATCGCTGCTGCGCAACCCGCGCGCCTTCGCCCAGTCGGCCTGGCGGCACCTGCTGTTCGGCGCCGTGCTCGGGGAGCTGGAGCGGCGGCTCAACCCGCCCGCCGCCGAGCTCGAGCCGGTCGACGAGGCCGCGGTGGCCTCGAACGGCCACGGCTCCGCGGAGCACCTGGTGGCCAGCGGACCGCGCTAGCGCGGCGTCGGCGAGCCTGGCCAGCACCGGGCCGAACTGCTGCGCGACGACGCGCGCGCGGTCGACCTCCGTGCTGGTGAACGCCTGCGGGTGGGCGCGGTAGACCTCGACCAGCGCCCGCTGGTTGCGGCTGACGCGCACGGGGACCATCAGCACGGCTCCGTAGCCGAGGCGCTCGAGCTCGGCGGCCTCCACGGGATCGCTCTCGGGATCGCCGAGGACGACCTGGCCGGGCACGTGCTCGTCCAGCAGCCGCATGGTGGCGGGGAAGGCCGTGAGGTCCCAGCGCTCGCCCGGAGCGTCCACGTTGTCGGACAGCAGCTCGAGCGAGCCCTCGACGACCCACATCAGCGAGACGTCCTCGGCTCCGAGCAGGCGGGCCGCGCGGCAGCCGGCGGTGGCCAGCTCCTCGGTGCTGGTGACGTCGGCCAGGTCGTCGCCCAGCTCGGCCAGCGTGCGGGCCCAGCCGGCGCCGCTGCTGACGGCGGCGGTGGCGACGCGCACGCCCTCGCGCACGTCGGCGGTGGCCGCCACGTCGCTGCTCAGCCCGGCCCAGGCCCCGGCCGGCCGCGCGAGCGCGTAGCCCTGCGCGTAGGTGGCGTCGAGGTCGGCGAGCGCGCGCAGGTCGGCGAGGTCCTCGACACCCTCGCCGCAGACCGCGGCGCCGGTGGTGCCGGCGAACGAGACGAGCGCCTCGAGCAGCGCGTAGCGCGACGGGTCGCTGTGCGCGCCGTGGACCAGCGAGCGGTCGACCTTGAGGATGTCGGGCGCCACGCGGATCAGCTGCTGCAGGCCGGCGTAGCCGGCGCCGGCGTCGTCGAGCGCCACGCGGGCGCCGCGCGAGCGCAGCTCGGCGAGGCACGCCTCGAGCGTCTCCTCGGCCGTGAACAGCTCGTGCTCGGTGAGCTCGATGACCACGTCGGAGAGGTCGGCGGGCAGGATGTCGGCCACGGGCGGCGCGAGCAGCGCTGTGGGGCTGACGTTGAGGGCCAGGAACGTCCCCGCCGGGCGGTCCGGGACGGCGAGCGCGGCGTGCAGGGCGAGCGCCTCGAGCTCGGCGCCGAGGCCGCAGCGGTGGGCCTGGGCGAACCACTGGTCGGGGCGCCGGACGGGCTGCCCGTCGATGCGGGCGAGCGCCTCGTAGCCGCAGACGCGACCGGTGGCGAGCTCGAGCACGGGCTGGAAGACCATGTGCATCGCCTCGTCGCCGCGGCGCAGGAGCGCCTCGACCTCGCTGCGCTCGTCGGAGCGCGAGGGCCGCGCGGCGAGGTTCGCGGCGTAGCGGCGGGTCTGGCGGCGGCCGGCGTGCTTGGCGGCGTACAGGGCCGCGTCGGCGCGCTCGAGCAGCTCGGCGGCCTCCTGCGCGTCGTTCGGGAAGGTCGCCACGCCGGCCGACGACTGCAGCCGCCGGCGGCCGACCTGCACCTCGGAGAGCGCCGCGCGGGCGCGGTCGGCGGCCTCGGCCGCGGCCTCGCCGGTGACGCCGGGCAGGACGAGCACGAACTCCTCGCCGCCGAGCCGGCCGACGGCGTCGCCGGCGCGGACGACCGAGCGCAGCTTCGTCGCGGCGGCGGCCAGCGCCTTGTCGCCCTCGGCATGGCCGAGCGAGTCGTTGATGCGCTTGAAGTGGTCGAGGTCGACGACGGCGACGCTGAGCGGCGCGCCGGTCAGCTCGGCCGCCTCGATCTCGCGCCGCAGGACCTCCTGCGAGCCGCGGTGGTTGAGCAGGCCGGTGAGGCCGTCGGTGGCGGCCTGGTGACGCAGGTGCTCGCGCTGGCGGGCGGCCTCGTAGGCGAGCGCGGCCATCGTCGCGAAGCGCTCGACGAGCGCCACCTCGGCGTCCGTGAACGCGCGGTCGTCGCCCGTGCGGTACACGTTGAGGGTGCCGACGACGCGGTCGTGGGCGAGCAGCGGGACGCAGACGAACGCCTCGTCGTCGTTCACGGTCCCCGGGACGACGGTGCTGATCGTGTCGAAGCGGCTGTTGGGGACGTTCCTCGTGCAGCGGTTGCGAACCACCCAGCCCGTGGTGCCGCTGTTGACCGACAGGGACTCGGCCATGATCTCCTCGACCCACGTGCCGAGCGCGAACACCGGCCGCAGCGACTCGCCGCCGTCCTCGACCTCGTAGACGGTGAGGTCGTCGTAGGGCAGCAGAGCCTGTAGGTGGTGCGCGATCCGACCCAGCGTGTCCTTCAACGAGTCAGCGGCCAGGATCCCGGCTGCGGCATCGATGAGGGCGTCCAGCGCAGTGCCGCCCCTCTGCGCCGGGGTCTGCTGGGCGATCACATCTGGTCTATCGACCCGGTTCGGCGCCAGCTTGACCGAGGCAGCAGCCCAGGCGTAGCCTTCGTGGCATGTGGCACAAGCACCGGTCGCCGGCCGTCGTGGTCCGCGAGTGGCGCCTGCCCGGCCCGGAGCGGCGTGCGGCCCGCGCCGAGCGCCGCGTCGAGGAGCAGATCCGGCGCGAGCGCGACCCTCGCTGGAAGGCGGAATGCCGGGCTGCGGAGTTGGAGGCGGCGCGACGGAAGGACGCGCCCTTCTGGGGCGGCAAGTAGCTCTGCGGGCGCCACAGTTAGGGCACCCGCTGCGCTGCTGACCGAAGAGGTGCGGATGCGCCGCGACGAGTCCTCGCTCGAAGGCCTGTGGATCGACCAGGCGCTCGAGCGCCGCGCCGGCCACCCGCTCGCGCTGGCCGTGGTCGCGGCGGAGATCGGCCGCCGGGCCGGGCTGAAGGTCGGCATCTGCTCGACGGCCTGGGGCTGGTACGCGGGCATCGGCGAGCCCGAGCGGCTATGGCTGATCGACCCGGCCGCGAATCCGTCCCCACCCACCCCCACGCCCTCGGGGCCTATCCGCTGCCACTGCGGTCACGAGGTGGCGTTCGCGGCGCTCACCGGCGTCTACGCCCGGCTGGTCCGCGACGGCGACGGGGCCGCCGCGCACCACGCCGTCGAGCTGCGCGGCCGCCTGCCGGTCGCGCGCCACGAGTCCTAGACTCGGTGCCCGCGCCGGAGTAGCTCAGCTGGTAGAGCAACGACCTTGTAAGTCGTAGGTCAGGGGTTCGAGTCCCCTCTCCGGCTCTGAACCGAGCGCGCGGCGCCTCGCGCCGCGCGCTCGGACGGGCTTCAGCGGCCTCGCCGGCAGCGACCGCTGGTGAGATCGCTCGGGCTCTCGAGCGCCACGGTCCGGCTCGCGCCGGCCGACCGGAAGCGCAGCTCCCGAGACACTGGCTGACGCAGGGATCGTCGCTGCGCACCTGGTGCGCGCGCCATCCTCCGAACGGCGGAATCGGTGGATGAACTCGTCTCCGCCCGATCGGTGGAGCCGTCAGCGCGGCGGGCGCGCGAAGCGGTCCAGCAGCATGCGCAGGACGACCAGAACGGCGACGATCACGACGCCGCCGCCGATCGCCGATCCGAGCCGGGGTCCGGGCGCGCCGCTCGAGGTCGCCAGCAGCACGATGACCACCGCGAGGCTCAGGATGACGAGCCACACGCCGACGCCGAGGAGTCGCGAGACTACGGCCGCGAGGGCGCTCACTAGCTCGTGTCGGTGTCGGGCGGCTGGGCCGGGTCCGGCTCGCGCAGCCACTGGACGATGTGCTTGTCCTCGATCAGGATCGCGGTCGCGGCCAGCGCGCCGACGGAGCAGCCCGGCTGCGCGCCGGGGCCGCTGCGCTCGGTCAGCCGGAAGGTCGCGATGACGAACTTGCCCTCGCCGCGCACGGCGTCCACCAGCTGTGCTCCGCACGGCAGGCCGCGGTTGAACTCGAGCACCTCGGCCTTGTCCGAGAGCGGGCGCTGCGGGTTGGTGCCGTCGAGCACGAGCGCCGGGACGGCGAAGAAGTCCGCCGCCTCCTTGACGCGGCCGGCGCGCAGCGCGTCGGCCCAGCCGCGGATCACGCGCACCTCGCCGCGGCTCGGCTTCTTGGACGTCTGCTTCTCCTCCTTGCCGCCCCCCACCTCGCGCACGACCATGTCGTCGGTGCCCGGCGTGGTCAGCTCGAAGCGCTCCGCGTCGGTCATCGAGCCGCAGCCCACGAGGCCGAGCGTGAGCAGCGGCGCGATCCACGAGAGGCGGCGCATGCGCGCTATTTTCGCAGAGGTTCAGCGATCCAGGGGACGGCCGATCGCGGCCGGCGGAATCGACCGGCCGACCACGCCCGCCACGGCGATCAGCGTGACCACGTAAGGCAACGCCTGGAACAGCGTCGCCGCCGATTCCGAGAACACCGGCAGCCGCTGCGCGAGCGCGCTGCAGAACCCGAACAGGCAGGCGAAGGCGAGCGCGCCGCTCGGCAGCCAGCGGCCGCAGATGAGCACCGCGAGCGCGATGTAGCCGCGGCCCGCGGTCATGTTCTCGACGAACGACCCGACGAAGCCGATCGACAGGTAGGCGCCGCCCATCGCCGCCAGCATGCCCGAGATCACCACCGCGAGGTAACGGACGCGGACGGGCGACACGCCGGCCGTCTGCGCCGCGAGCGGGTTCTCGCCCACCGACCGCAGCCGCAGCCCCATCGGCGTCCGGAACACCACCACCCACGTCAGCAGGCAGGTCAGCAGCCCGAGCCAGATCAGGATGCTCATCCGCCCGATCACGTCGCCGACGAACGGGATGTCGTCGAGCAACGGGATCGTCACGTCGGGCGCACGCGGGATGTTGTCCGGCGTGCCCTCCGTGCCGTAGATGCTCACGTAGAAGAACCCGGTGATCCCGGCGGCGAGGAAGGTCAGCGCGAAGCCGGAGACGATCTGGTCGGCGCGCAGGGTGACCGAGAAGAGCGCGTGGATCAGGGCGAGCAGGCCGCCGGCGACCATCCCGACCAGCAGGCCGATGACCCACGAGCCGGTCACCTCGGCACCCCACAGCCCCCAGAACGCGCCCATCAGCATCATGCCCTCGAGCCCGATGTTGATGACGCCGCTGCGCTCGGAGAAGAGGCCGCCGAGCGCGGCGAACAGCAGCGGCGTGGCGTAGCGCAGCATGGCCGCCAGCAGCGCCGACCAGACGAAGACGCGCTCGAGGTTGGTCTCGCCCGACTTCGTGGCGACGATGCCGAGGGCGATGCCTGCGATCGCGCCCACCACCGCGCCCCAGCCGAGCCGCTTCTCGCCGTGACGCGTCGCCCAGTGGCCGGCGGCGATGCCGGCCAGGCCCAGGACCACGCTCGGGATCGGCGACCGGATCAGGATCGGCGGGAGCGCGACGAAGAAGGCGAGGATGGCCAGCACGACGCCGGCCCAGCCGACCCGGCTCGGGGTCAGCCAGCCGCCGCGCTCCTCCTGCTCGGCGGGCGCAGCCGGCCGAGGCTCGACCAGGGTCATACGGGCGCCTCCGCCGGCGGGGCGCTGCCGCGGCGCAGCTTGCCGCGCAGTCGCCACAGGTAGACGACGAGGACGTCGGCGCTGACCATCAGGATCACGAGGCCCTGGATGATCAGCGTGAGGTTCGAGGCCAGCGCGGGCTCGAACACCTCCGGGTCGAGGTTGCGCACCGAGGTGCCGGTGACCAGCGCACCGAAGAACAGCGCCGAGAAGAACACGCCGGTCGCCGTGTTGCGCCCGAGTAGAGCGACGGCGATGCCGAGGAAGCCGATCGTGCTGATCTGGATGGTGTTGGTCGCCACACGGAACTGCCAGCCGAGCACGTCGAGCGAGCCGGCCAGGCCGGCGAACAGGCCGCAGATGGCCATCACGAGGACGTAGTTCCTGCCGACCGAGATGCCGGCCGTGCGCGCGGCTTCGGGGTTGAAGCCGACGGCCTTGACCTCGTAGCCGGTGCGGGTGCGGTTGAGCAGCACCCAGAAGACGAGCAGGGCGGCGAGCGCGATGAAGAGGCCGACGTGGAGGCCCTGGAGCAGCGGCTCGCCCCAGAACACCGGCAGCTTCGCTCCCTCCGCGATGTCGTTGGAGATGGGGACCGAAGTCTTGGTGTCGCTCTGCAGCGGACCGCCGAGGCCGAACAGGAACACGCCGACCCACAGCGCGATGTAGTTGAGCATGATCGTCGAGATCACCTCGTGCGCGCCCGAGACGGCCTTCAGCAGGCCGGCGATCGCCCCCCAGGCCGCGCCCCCCAGGCAGGCCGCCACCATCGCGAGCAGGACGTGGGGCAGGGCCGGCATCGTCGCGAACGAGGAGCCGACCCAGACCGCGAAGTAGGTGCCGACGAGGTACTGGCCCTGGCCGCCGATGTTGAAGAGTCCGCAGCGGAACGCGAAGGCGACGGCCAAGCCGGTGAGGATCAGCGGCGTCGTGATCAGCAGCGTCTGCTGGAGGCTCAGCTCGGCGACGATCCGGTCTTCCTCGCTGATCCACGGGAAGAACCAGTTGAGGCCGGTGCCGTCGAAGATCGCCTTGTACGTCTCGATCGGGTTGCCGCCGGTGGCGAGCACGACGAGGCCGCCGATGATGAAGGCGAAGAGCACCGTGATGACCGGCGTGATGATCCCGCCGCCGCGCAGGTAGGTCGAAAGGCGGCCCGCGACGGTGACGGGGGCGTCGCCTGCAGGCTCGGCGCTCATGCCGCTGTCTCCTTGCGCCCGCCGCCGGTCATGAAGACGCCGAAGTCCTCCTCGGAGGCCGACGGATCGAGCTCGGCGGCGATCCGGCCCTCGTAGATCACGAGCGCGCGATCGCTGAGCGAGCGGACCTCCTCGAGCTCGAGCGAGATGAGCAGGATCGCGCGGCCCTTGTCGCGCTCCTCGACGAGCCGGCGGTGCACGAACTCGATCGCGCCGACGTCGAGCCCGCGCGTGGGCTGGGCGGCGATCAGCACCTTCGGGTCGGACGAGATCTCGCGTGCGATGACGACCTTCTGCTGGTTGCCGCCGGACAGCGACGAGGCCAGTGTCTCGACCTGGCCGCCGCGCACGTCGTACTCCGTCAGCAGGCCGCGGGCGCGGTCGTCCATCTTCTTCGGCGACAGCCAGCCCCAGCGCGTCATGCCGGGCCTGCGATAGCCGTGCAGCGAGATGTTCTCGGCCAGGTCGAACTGGAGCACGAGGCCGCGCCGGTGGCGGTCCTCGGCGATGTGGCCGATGCCGGCGTCGATCATCTCGCGCGGGCTGCGGCCGGTGACGTCCTCGCCGTCGATGAGGATCGCCCCGGACTCGACGTGCCGAAGGCCCGTGATGGCCTCGATCAGCTCGCTCTGCCCGTTGGCGTCGACGCCGGCCAGACCGACGATCTCGCCGGCTCGCACCTGCAGCTCGAGGCCGCGCACGGCGGGCAGGCCGCGGTCGTCGACCACGTGCAGGTCTCGCACCTCGAGGACCGGCTCGCCCGGCTTGTGCTCGGGCTTGTCGACCCGCAGCAGCACGTCGCGACCGACCATCAGCGTGGCCAGGCTGCGCTCGGTGGCACCCTCGGTCGGCACCGTGTCGATCCGCTTGCCGCGCCGCAGGACGGTGACGCGGTCGGCGATGTCGAGGACCTCGTTGAGCTTGTGCGAGATGAAGACGACCGACGTCCCGCCCGCCGTCAGCGTGCGCAGCACCTTGAACAGGTCCTGCGACTCCTGCGCGGTGAGCACGGCGGTCGGCTCGTCGAGCACCAGCACCTTGGCGCCGCGGAACAGCGCGCGGAGGATCTCCACGCGCTGCTGGGCGCCGACGCCGAGGTCCTCCACCTTGGCCTCCGGGCGGATCGCGAGCCCGTACTGCTCGCTCAGCTCCCGCGCCCGGCGCACCGCCTCCTTGTAGTCGAGCAGCGGACCGCGCGAGGGCTCGGTCCCCAGCACCAGGTTCTCGGCCACGCTCATGACCGGGACGAGCATGAAGTGCTGGTGGACCATGCCGATGCCCAGCCCGATCGCCTTCCTCGCGGAATCGATCGTGACCGGCTCGCCGTCGAGCAGGATCTCGCCCTCGTCCGGGTGGTGGAGCCCGTAGAGGACGTTCATCAGCGTCGACTTGCCGGCCCCGTTCTCCCCGAGCAGCGCATGGATCTCGCCGCGCTTGAGCTCGAAGTCGATCGCGTCGTTCGCGACCAACGAGCCGAAGCGCTTCGTGATCCCGCGCAGCTCGAGGGCGGGTGCTTCGCCGGGCATCGGCGTGATCTTCTGCGTTTCGGCTACTTGACCTCCGCCGGGATGTCGGTGATCTCGCCGTCGATGATCTGCTGCTTGATCTCCTCCATCTGATCGGCGAACGCCTCGCCGTCGGCGTTGAGCTTGCCGAGCCCGACACCGTCGTTGCTGAGGTCGAACACCTGGTCCTCGCCGCCGGCGTAGCTCCCGTCCTGGACCGCCTTGGAGGTCTCGAACACGGCGACGTCGACCTTCTTCTGCGCCGAGGTCAGGATGTGATCGCCCAGGTAGCCCTGGTCGGCGTCGACGCCGATGCCGAGCACGCCCTTCTCCTTGGCCGCATCGAGCGCGCCGAGGCCGCACTGGCCGGCGACCTGGAAGACGACCTGCGAGCCCTCCGCGATCTGGTTGAGCGCGATCTCCTTGCACTTCGCCTGGTCGACGAAGTCCTGGGAATAGCCATTGAGCGTCTTGATGCCGGGCAGGGCCGCCTTCGCTCCGGCCTGGTAACCGGCGATGTAGGCGTCCACCGGCGGGATCTTCTGGCCGCCGACCGAGGAGATGACCTGGTCGCCGCCCTTCTCCTTGACGACCAGCGCGGCGAGGTAGCCGACGAGGTAGCCGGCCTCGTTCTCCTTGAAGAGCAGGCCGCGCACGTTTGCGGGCTTGTCCGCCAGACCGGCCTGCGGGAAGTCGATGATCGCGAAGTTCGTGTCCGGGAACTGCTTGGCCACGGTGTTGACCGCCTCGGCCATCAGGAAGCCGACGCCGATCACGAGGTCGTACTTCTGCTGTGCGAGCGTCGAGAGGTTCGGCACGTAGTCCGCGTCCGACTCGGACGTGAGCGCGCGGCCCTCGACCCCGAGCTCGGACTTGGCCCGCTCGAGGCCCTCGTTGGCGAGCTGGTTGAACGAGCGGTCGTTGAGACCGCCGATGTCGGTGACGAGACCGACCTTGATCGCAGGCTTCTCCTCCTCCTGCGCTGTATCCGACCCGCCGGTGGGCTCTTCCTCGTCCTCGCCGCAGCCGGCGGCGACAAGTCCCAAGATGAGCACGAAGGCCGCCAGCAAGATGGCGGCGAGGCTGCGCTTTGGCACTCTTACGTCCTCCAGAAAGTAAGGGGGTCCTGAGGCGGCGGCAGCCTAGACGGTCCTGCGACCGCCGTGGAAATCCAGCTTTGCGCGGAGACCCTCCTTCACCGCATCTTCCGCAAAACCGGCCTCCACGCCGAGCCGCGTGACGTCGATCAGCTGTTCCTCCTCGAAGCCGTGATGCTCGCGCGCCACGGCATACTCTGCGCCGATACTACATCCGAAATAGGGCGGGTCGTCGGAGCCGAGCGTGACCCGTACCCCGGCCCCCCGGAGCGCACCTAGCGGATGGTCGTCGTAGCTGGGGAAGACGCCGGTGGCGACGTTCGAGCTCGGACACACCTCGAGCACGACGCCGCGGGCGGCCAGCTCGGCGACCAGCGCCGGCTCCTCGACGGCGCGCACGCCGTGCGACATGCGCGCGATCGGCAGCTCGAGCGCGGCGCGGATCGACTCCGGGCCGTCGTGCTCGCCGGCGTGCACCGTGCAGCCGAGCCCGGAGCCGGCGGCGATCTCGTACGCGCGCGTGAACAGGCTCGCCGGCCAGGCGGCCTCGTCGCCGACCAGGTTGAAGCCGACCACGTACGGGTGGCGGTCCTCCGCGTGGCGGCGCGCGATCGCCTCCGCGGCCTCGATGCCGAAGTTGCGCACGGCGGCGATCACGATCCGCGCCTCGATCCCGTGTGCGTCGCGCGCGTCGTCGATGCCCTGGGCGATGCCGGCGTAGTGGTCGGCGTCCGACAGCCCGGCCGCGGCGGCGTGGTCGGGCGAGGCGATGACCTCGACGTAGATCGCGCCCTCGGCGGCGCACGACGACAGGTACTCGAACGTCACGTCGCGGTAGTCCTCGGGCGTGCGGATGACGCTGGCCGCGAGGTCGTAGGTGCGCAGGAAGTGCAGGAAGTCGCTCCACTCGAACTCGTCCTCGCTGCGGAAGAGCCCCTCCGGGACGGTCATGCCGTTGCGCTCGGCGAGGCGGCGGATGAGCGACGGCGGCGCGGTGCCCTCGAGGTGAACGTGAAGCTCGACCTTGGGGAGCGTGGTGTCGGGCGCGGGGACGTCGACCCTCACGAGATCCTCCCCGCGATCACGGGCCGCTCGGGCGGCGCCTCGTCGCCGACCGTGACGGCGGCGCGCAGCGCGGCGACCGCCTCGTCGGCCGCCGCCTCGGAGGCGGCGTGCACGACGGCCAGCGGGCGGTCGGGCCCGACCTGCGCTCCGGTCGGCGCGATCTCGGTGAGGCCCACGGCAGGGTCGATGACGTCGTCCTCGCGGCGCCGGTTGCCGCCGAGGCCCGTGACCACGAGGCCGACGGCGCGGCAGTTCATGGCGGTGATGACGCCCTCGCGCTCGGGCGTGGCGGCGCGCACGACGGGCGCGGTGGCGAGGTCTGGGCTCTCGACGAAGTCGCTCGGCCCGCCGAGCGCGGCGATCATGGCCGCGAAGCGCTCCGCGGCGGCACCGGAGTCCAGCGCCTTCTCGGCGGCGGCGCGGCCGTCCTCGGCGAGCCCGCCCTGCTCGATCAGCGAAGCGGCGAGCGCGAGCGTCACCTCGTGCAGGCGCGGCTCGCGCGCGGCGCCGGTCAGGTAGTCGACCGACTCGCGCACCTCGACCGCGTTGCCCGCCGTGGTGCCGAGCACCTCGTCCATGTCGGTCAGCAGCGCCACCGTCGGCAGCCCGGCACCGCCGGCCACCTCCACCAGCGCCTGCGCGAGCTCGTCGGCGTCCTCGCGGGCGGCCATGAAGGCGCCCGAGCCGAACTTGACGTCCATCACCAGCGCGTCGAGCCCGGCGGCCAGCTTCTTGGAGAGGATCGAGGCGACGATCAGCGGCAGCGACTCGACGGTGCCGGTGGCGTCGCGGATCGAGTACAGGCGGCGATCGGCGGGGGCGACCTCGGCGGTCTGGCCGACGATCGCGCAGCCGACCTCGTCGACCACGCGCTGGAGCCGGTCGACCTCCGGCCGCGTGTCGTAGCCGGGAACGGTGTCGAGCTTGTCCAGCGTGCCGCCGGTGTGGCCGAGCCCGCGGCCGGAGATCATCGGCACCGCCCCGCCGCAGGCCGCCACGATCGGCGCCAGCATCAGCGACACCTTGTCGCCGACCCCGCCGGTCGAGTGCTTGTCCACCACCGGCCGGTCGAGGTCCCACTTCAGCACCTCGCCCGAGTGGGTCATCGCCGCGGTCAGCGCGACGCGCTCGTCCTGCTCCATACCGCGCAGGAACATCGCCATCGCGAGCGCGCCGACCTGCGCGTCCGACAGCGAGCCGTCGGTGATGCCGTCGACCAGGAAGCCGATCTCCTCGGCGGTCAGCGCGTGCCCGTCGCGCTTGCGGCGGATGACCTCAGAGGCGAGCACAGAACTCGATGATCAGCCGGGTCAGGTCGCCCGCCGCCTGGGTGGCATAGCGGAGGGTCTGCTCGTGCGAGAGCTCTTCGCCGCCCATCCCCTCGGCGAGGTTGGTGATGGCCGAGACGCCGACGACCTTCAGCCCGGCGTGGCGGGCGAGGATGACCTCGGGGACGGTGGACATGCCGACGGCGTCGGCGCCCAGCGTGCGGAAGGCGCGGATCTCGGCCGGCGTCTCGAAGCTCGGGCCGGCGGTGGCCAGGTAGACGCCCTCCGCGAGGTCGATGCCGAGCTCGCCGGCCGTCGCGTGCAGGGTCTCGCGCAGACCGGGGTCGTAGGCGTCGCGCAGGCTCGGGAAGCGCGGCCCGATCTCCTCGTCGTTGGGTCCCGTGAGCGGGTTGACGCCGAGCATGTTGATGTGGTCGCCGATCGCCATCAGCGAGCCGGGGCCGACCTCGGCGTTGAGCGAGCCGGCCGCGTTGGTGACGAAGATCGCCTCCGCGCCGGCGGCCTTCAGCGCGCGCACCGGGCCGCGCATGACGCCCGGGTCGCCGCCCTCGTAGACATGCTTGCGGCCCTGCAGGACGGCGACCGGCAGGCCGGACAGCGTGCCGAGCGCGAGCGTGCCGGCGTGCCCGTGGACGCTCGGCGCCGGGAAGTCGGGCAGCTCGGTGTAGGGGATCGCCTCCGCGTCCTCGAGCGCGTCCGCGACGGCGCCGAGGCCGGAGCCGAGGATGATGCCCAGCCGCGGGGCGCGGGCGGCGATGCGGTCGCTCATGTGGGTAGGAACTCCGGTCCGAAGGAGTACGGCAGCAGGGTCTCGAGCGTGACGTCCTTGCGCTCGCCGCTCTCCGAGCACAGGTGGATCGTGCCGTCGAGCGGCATGAACTCGCGCAGCCGCTGGCGGCAGCCGCCGCACGGGACGCAGATCGCGTCCGAGTCGGCGATGACTGCGACCTCCAGGACGCGCGTGCGGCCCGCCGCCACGAGCACGCCGATCGCCGACGCCTCCGCGCACTGCCCCTGCGGGTAGGCCGCGTTCTCGACGTTGGCGCCGGCGTGGATCGAGCCGTCCTCGGCGCGCAGCGCGGCGCCGACGTGGAAGCGCGAGTACGGGGCGTGCGCGCGGCCCATCGCCTCGCGCGCGGCGGCGATCAGCGCGTCGGCGCCGAGCAGGCGGTCGCTGTAGGAGTCCGTGAGAACCTGCTCGATGCCCAGCTCGCGCTGGAGGCGCGCGACCTTCTCCTGCTCGGGCGCGAGGTCCGAGTCGGGCGCCGCCACGCCCTCGAGCTCGACGAACGAGCCGAGCCCGTCCACCGTGTCGAGGTGGATGCGCACGCCGTCCCAGAGGAACAGATGGCGCTCCTTGTCGACCACCACGAGCGTGCCGAGCGCGGCGTCGAGCGAGGCCCGCAGGTCGTCGGGATCCTCGACCCGCGTGAGCCGGTAGCGGCTCTCGCGCGCGACCGCCTCGTCGGGCCGGTCGTACTGGATCAGCACCGCGCCGGCGCCTTCCTCCTCGCGCAGCTTGAGACGCCCGCTGCGGGCCCGGAAGTACGTGTCGCGCTGGCGCAGGACGCCCTTGTCCTCGGCGCCCAGCTCGCGGCACACGGCCAGCGAGCGCGCGGGATCCGGGTCGAGTGCCTTGAGCTCGACATTCCTACGTGGAGCGGACACCGCCGCGAGCCTAGTAGGTTCCTCACGGGATGGAGGGCGTCACCGTCGTCGACCATGTGCTGCTGCGCAGGCTCGTCTCGATCCTGCGCGACAAGAGCACTCCGCACGGGGTGTTCCGCCAGACGCTGGACGACGCGGCGATGATCCTCGCCTACGAGGCGATGCGCGGCCTGCGCCACGACGAGTACGAGCTGCAGACGCCGCTCGAGGGCGCGCAGGGCACGCGTCTCGCCGACGAGGTCGTGATCGTCGCGATCCTGAGGGCCGGGCTCGGCCTGGTCGACGGCTTCCTGCGCCTCGTGCCAGACGCGCGGGTCGGCCACCTCGGCATGTACCGCGACGAGGAGGCGCTCCGGCCGGTCGGCTACTACGAGAACATCCCGTCGGGCGTGGCGGACGCCGAGGTCTTCGTGGTCGACCCGATGCTGGCCACCGGCGGCAGCGCCACGCAGGCGATCGCGCGGATGAAGCGCGCAGGCGCGCAGCGGATCACCTTCACCTGCCTCGTGGCCGCGCCCGAGGGCGTCGAGGCGCTGCGCAAGGCGCATCCCGAGGTGCCGATCCTCACGGCCGCGCTCGACCGCGAGCTCGACGACAACGGCTACATCCGCCCGGGGCTCGGCGATGCCGGAGACAGGATCTTCGGAACCGACCGCTGAGGACCGGTTCCGCCGTCTGGCCGACGCCAACGTCATCGGCGTCACGATCTCGGACGACGACCGCGTCCTCGAGTCCAACGACGCCTGGCTGAACATCGTCGGCCGCACGCGCGCGGAGCTCGAGGCGGGCGAGATCAGCTGGCGCGCGATCACGGCGCCCGAGTGGGCGGGGCAGGACGACCAGGTCACGCGCAAGCTCGACGACGAAGGCTGGGTGGCGCCGTACGAGAAGGAGTACATCCGGCCCGACGGCACGCGCGTCCCGGTCCTGCTCAGCGGCGTCACGCTCGACCGCGACCCGCTGCGCGTGGTCGCCGTGGTGATCGACCTGAGCGAGCGGCGCGCGCACGACCGCGAGCGCGAGCTGCTGCTCTCGCGCGAGCGCGAGGCGCGCCGCGAGGCCGAGCTGGCGGCCGACCGCAGCACGCGCCTGCAGCGCGTCACCGCCGCGCTGTCGGCGGCCAGCTCGGCCGACGACGTCGGCGAGGTGGTCGTCGGCCAGGCGATCGACGACTTCTACGCGGCCGCGGGAGCGCTCGCCTTCCGGATCGGCGAAGAGGTCCAGATGCGCCACGACCGCGGCTTCGAGGAGACGGCCATGGCGGCGTGGCGGCGCTTCCCGCTCCACATCGACGCGCCGGTCTGCGACGCGCTGCGCACGGGCGAGCCCGTGTACCTGGAGACGCTCGACGACTGGGAGCAGTACCCGATGCTGCGCGACCTCATCACCGGCGCCTTCCAGGCCATGGTGGTGATCCCGATCGCCTTCGGCGGCCGCGTGTTCGCCGCGCTCGTGCTCTGCAACCGCGAGGCGCGGCGCTTCATGGCCGCCGACCGCGGCTTCCTCTCGCAGCTCGCCGACCAGGCGGCGCAGGCGCTCGAGCGCGCGCGGCTCTACGAGGAGCGCGCGTACGTCGCCCGCACGCTCCAGGAGGGATTGCTGCCGGACCGGCTGGCCGACATCCCGGGCCTCGAGGTCGCCGTCCGCTACCACTCGATCGCCGACGGCGGCACGGTCGGCGGCGACTTCTACGACTGCTTCGACATCCGGCCCGACCGCTGGCTGGTGGTGGTCGGCGACGTGGCCGGCAAGGGGACGGCGGCGGCCGTCCTGACCGGGCTCGCGCGCCACACGGTGCGCGCGATCGCGCTGCGTGACGAGTCTCCCGAGGACGTGCTGCGCTTCCTCAACGAGGCGCTGCGCCGGCAGTCGTCCGAGGCGGCCTTCTGCACGGTCGGCTGCGTGCGGCTCGACCCGGCGGAGGGCGGCGGCTTCAGCGCCTGCCTGGCCTCCGGCGGCCATCCCTACCCGCTGCTGGTGCGCCCCGGCGGCCGCGCCGAGGACGTGATCGTGCGCGGCACGCTGCTCGGCGTCGAGCGCGAGCCCGTGCTCGAGCAGGTGTCGCTCGACCTGGCGGTCGGCGACACGCTGGTGCTCTACACCGATGGCATGACCGACGCGCGCGACCCCGGCGGCGAGCGCTTCGGCGAGGAGCGCCTGCGCGCGGCGATCGACGCCGCCGCGGGCGGGCCGGCCGAGGAGGTGGCCGAGGCCGTCGACCGGGCGGTGGCGGCCTTCGAGGCCGATGTCTCGCGCGACGACCGCGCGATCCTGGTGCTACGCGTCAGCGGGTGACCCCGCGGCGGTGACGGCCCCGAGAAGCGTGCCGAGCAACAGCCCGTGCAGGCGCGCGCGCTCGATGTCGCGATGCTCGATCCAGTCGAGGACCACCCCGTCCATGAACCACAACCAGCCGCGGACCGCGGCGCGGAGCTCCGGAGTCGGCGTGTTCGGGAGCCCGGCGAGGATCCGCTCAGCGGTCTCGTCTCGCACGCGCTCGACCATCTCGCGGACCTCGGGCACGGCGCCGACGCTGCGGATCAGCTTGTCGTACGCCCCCATGTGCTTCTCCACCCAGGCGAGGAAGGCGTCGAGGCTGCCGGCCAGCTGCTCGACCGGCGGCCTCGCGGGATCGGGTTCGGTGGCCTCCGCGAGCTCCGCCGCGGCCTGCTCGAGCGTGGCCACGAAGTAGGCCTGCTTGGACGGGAAGTAGTGGTAGAGCAGGGCCTTCGAGATCCCCGCCTCGCGCGCGATCTGCGCCATGGTCAGCTCCTCGTAGCCGTGGCGGGCGAACAGCTCGGTCCCCAGCTCGAGCAGCCGGCGCCTGCGCTCGTCGACGTCGAGGCGGGTGTATGCGGGGCCTGCCATCCCGGCCACCCTAGCCCCCGACACCGCGCGGACGGGAGGGCGGCCGGGCCGCCCTCCCGCCGGCCGCGCTACCGCGGCCTCTCGGGCGAGTACGTGATTCCGTGCGGCCGCCCGGTGCCCGGGTAGTCCCAGGTCCGCACGACGGTGCGGCGCCGGACGTCGACGACCGCGACGCCTCCGGTGCCGCCGGTGCCGCGATCGAACGTCGCGAACACGAACCGGCCGTCGTCCGACATCGCCGCGAGGTCGCCGAACGTGCCCTCGCCGCCTATCGCGACGGTCGCGTCCACCGTCAGGCTGCAGGTGTCGACGAACGCGAGCTGCGCCGGCGTTCCGCGCAGCGACACGACGAGCGTTCGCTGGTCGGGCGTCAGCAACAGCGTCTCGGGCTGGGGGCCGACCGCCACCTCGCCGGCGAGCGCGCGGGTGGCGAGATCGATCACCTTGACCTTGCCCTCGCCGCGTGCGGACACGTAGAGCCGGCGCTCCCTGCGGTCCGGCAGCACCTCGCTCGCCTGCAGGATCGGACGGACGCTGAACGCGATCGCGCCGGTCTCGGCGTCGACCCCCGTCACCTCGTCCCCGGTCTCGTGCGGAACGTAGATGAGCTCGCTGCCGCGGGCGCGGTATGCGGAGTGGGCACGGGCGGCGGCGTTGTCGCTCGTCCTGTAGGACCTGACCCGATCGGTGGCCGTGTCGATGGCTCCGATGCTCGGCGCGCCGACCAGCCCGACGAGCATCGCCCGCCCGTCGCCCGCGGGCTCCAGGTGATGCGGGCGGGGGCCGAGCGGGATCTTGCGCTGCATGAGCGTGCGGGTCGAGATGACCGAGACGGTGTCCTCGAGCTCGTTCGTCACGTAGGCAACGCGTGACCGGCGCGAGAGGGCGACCTCGTGCGCCCCTGCGCCGGTTGTGATCGGCGCGCCGGGACGGCCGCTCGACACGTCGAAGACCGTCACCTCGCCCTTGTCGCGGTTGACGACCCAGACGCTCCCCTGCGGTTTGCGGTCGTGCGCGCCGGCCCCGTCCGCGAGCGGCGCGAACGGGATGGCACACAGGCCGATGAGAAGCACGAGCCTGCGCATGGTGGACCTCCTGCGGTAGCGCTCCCTCGGCCGGTCAGGAGCGCCGGCCGTCGGGTTCGCGCTTCACGCTAGGCGCGCTCCCTTGCGGACGCAAATACATATTTGGATGGGCTTGTATAACCTGAGGTAATGCAACTGGAGGCCAGGCTCCGCGCGTTCGCGGCGGTCGCCCGGTGCAGCTCGGTCTCCCGGGCGGCCGAGGAGCTGTACGTGAGCCAGCCGGCCGTCTCCAAGCAGCTCGCGCAGCTCGAGCAGGAGCTCGGCCGCGACCTCGTCACCCGCGGCCGCGAGGGCGCGGTGCTCACCCCGGCCGGCGAGATCCTCGCCGACTTCGTCCTGCGGGCCGAGGCGCTGCTCGCGAACGCTGCTCGCGCGCTCGCCGCCGACGCGGGCGCCGAGACCGGGCTCCTGCAGATCGCCGCGTCGGCGACGCCGGCCACGTATCTGCTGCCGCCGCTGCTCGCCCGCTTCGGCGAGCGGCACCCGGGTGTCCAGATGGAACTCCAGCCCGCGACGTCGCTCGACGCGCTCGAGCTCGTCCGCTCGCACGGTGTCGAGCTCGCCGTCGTCGGCGCTGTGAGCGTCCCGCCCGAGCTCGAGGCCGAACCGCTCGCCGACGACGAGATCGTCCTCGTGGGGCCGCCGGCGCTCGGCGGCCGGAGGCTTCGCCCGCGGGATCTGGACGGCCTCGCCTGGGTGTCGCTCGCGGGCTCAGCGACCCGTGTCGCGGTCGACGAGGCGCGGCGCGCGCTGGGCCTCGACGGAGCGGCGGGCCTCGACCTGCACTCGGCCGAGGCGGTCAAGCGCGTCGTCGCCGGCGGCGCCGGCATCGCCGCGCTCAGCCGGCTCGCGCTCGACGCCGAGCTCGCCTCCGGCAGCCTCGCGATCCTCGACGTGCCGCGGTGGCGATTGTCGCGCACGATCGCGGTGATCCGCGCCCGCGGCGTGCCGCTGACCCCGCCCGCGCAGCGGTTCCTCGACATGCTGCGCGAGACGTTCGCCGCGGCCGAGCCGCCGCCGAACTCGAACCTGCCCGCCTTCGGCTCGGCGCTCGTCGGCCGTGAGCGAGAGGTCGCGGAGCTGCTCGCGCTCGTCCGCGACGGCGGGCGCCCGCTGACCCTCACGGGGGCGGGCGGCAGCGGGAAGACGCGGCTCGCGCTCGAGGTCGCCGCCCGGCTCGTCGACGAGTTCCGCGACGGCGTCTACCTGATCGACCTCGCGCCGCTGCGCGACCCCGAGCTGGTGCTCGGCACGATCGCGGACGTCGTCGGCGCCCCCGACGCGAGCGAGCTCGAGGCGCGGCTGCGTGGTCAGCGGATGCTGCTCGTGCTCGACAACTTCGAGCACCTGTTGCCGGCGGCGCCGGCGGTGACGGAAGTTGCCGCGGGGGCGCATGAGCTCCGCGTGGTGGCGACCAGCCGCGTGCCGCTCGGCGTGCCCGGCGAACGCCGCTACCGCGTAGATCCGCTGGCGCACGACGCCGCGGTCGCGCTGTTCCTCGAGCGCGCCAGGGAGGTGAATCCGCGGTTCGGCGGTGCTGCCGCCGTCCGCCGCATCTGCGAGCGGCTCGACCGACTGCCGCTGGCGCTCGAGCTCGCGGCCGCGCGCGCTCGCGGAACGACAGCCGCGAAGCTGGCCACGCGTCTCGAATCGCGGATGCCGGTGCTCGCGGGCCGGCGCGACGCGCCGGCGCGGCAGCGGACGCTGACGGCTGCGATCGCCTGGAGCTACGACCTGCTCGCCGAGCCCCAGCGCGAGCTGCTCGCGCGGCTCGCAGTCTTCGCGGGCGGCTGGTCGGCGGAGGCCGCAGAGCGGGTATGCGCGGCCGACAGCGGCGACCTCGTCGCGCTGGTCGAGGCCAACCTGGTCCGCGGCCAGGGCGACCGCTTCTCGATGCTCGAGACGGTGCGCGAGTTCGCCTACGAGCGGCTCGCCAACAGCGGCGACCTCGCGGCGGTCCGGCGGCGCCACGCGGAGTTCATGCTCGCCGTCGCCGAGCAGGCCAGGCCGTTCGTCCGCGGCCCGGCCGAGCGCGAGACCCTCGATCGGCTCGCGCTCGACATCGACAACCTGCGTGCGGCGTTGGCGCTCGCCGTCGACACACAGGACGCAACTCTCGGGCTGACGCTCGCCGAAGCACTCGAGCCGCTCTGGATCCGCGGCATGCGCCAGCGCGAGGCAGTGCGCTGGCTCGAGCCCCTTCTGGCGCTCGAGGGCGACGTCGACCCCGCGGTCCGGGCCGGCGCCATGACCGTAGCCGGGCGCTCGGCGATCGAGGCGGGCGAGCCGGAACGCGCGGCGCCGTGGCTGCGCGCGGGTCTCGACCTCGCGCGAGCGGCCGGCGACGACCTGCGCACGGCATGGGCGCTCCACGGGCTCGGTCACCTGCACGCTGAGGAAGGCGACGCCGACGCTGCCAGGCCGCTGTTCGAACAGAGCCTGGATCTCTTCCTCCGCCTCGGAGAGCACGCGCCGGCGGGCGGCCGCCTGACCTTCCTCGCCTACTACGCCGCGCGCGACGGCGATCTCGCGAGTGCCCAGGACCTGCTCGAGCGCGCCGCCGAGCAGTACCGCCTCGCGGGCGATCCGGTCGGGGTGCACGGCTGTGTCCTCGGCCTCGGCGATCTCGCGCTGCAGCGCGGCGAGCTGCGCCAGGCGCTCAGCCGCTACCGGGAGGCGCTGCCCAGCGTGCTGCGCGAAGGCTCGCTCTTCGATCTCGAGTACGCCCTCGGCGGAATCGCCGGAGTGGCCGCGCTGGCCGGCCACTCGAAGGCGGCCGCACGCCTGTGGGGCGCCGCCGAACGGCTCGACGACGCCGCCGAGCGCAAGCTCGAATACGACGACCGTGCGCGCTTCGAACGCGCGCTCGGCGACCTCGACGAGGCCGAGGTGCAGGCCGGGCGAGCGCTCTCCGACGAGCAGGCGATCGTGCTCCTCAGGGAGACCGCGGATTCACTCGCGGCGAGCGGCACCCATGAACGCCCAGCCTAGGTCGAGCCGGTACTCGACGACGGCGAAGCCGATCTCGTCGTCCTCCACGGCGGCCTCGAGCCGCCAGCCCTCGCGCTCATAGAAGCGCCGGGCGCGGGCCTGGTCGGCCGGCGTGAAGAGGCGCATGGCGGTGAAGCCGCGCGTTCTCGCCGCCTCGGTGACCAGCCCGTGCAACCTCGTCGCCAGCCCGCTCCCCCACCACTCGTGCGCGACGAACAGCTGCCAGAGATGGGCGAGACGCGGGTCGGCGATGGGGTGACGTGCGGTCGCCGCCGGGATCATCGAGACGATGCCGGCGATCGTGTCGCCCTGCTCGGCGAGCGTCGCCCACGTGTCCGAGTCCCACAGCCGCGCGGTCAGGTAGCGCTCGTGCTCCTCCATCGGCGGCGGCGTCCAGCCCGCGGGCGCGAAGGAGCGGTAGGTCTCGAACCCCTCGGCCGCGACCGCGGCGATCCGCGGCACGTCGGCCGCGGTGGGAGCGCGCATCGTCACGTCGTCCAGGTCCACCGCCCTGGCAGTCTGCCGGGTCTACGCTTGTGGGATGGCCGAAGAGCCACACGTGCCACGGCACCCGACGACGCCCGACGAGGAGCTGCTCGAGGCCGAGACGACCGCGATCCTCTCGGAGCTGACCGACGCGCAGCGCATCCTGCGGATCCAGGACGAGCTCCGCGCCGGGTTCAAGACGCTCAGCCACATCGGCAAGGCGGTCTCGATCTTCGGCTCCGCGCGCACGCCGCCCGACCATCCGCGCTACCAGGCGGCGCGCGAGATGGCGCGCATGCTCGGCCACGCCGGCTACGCGATCATCACCGGCGGCGGGCCGGGGATCATGGAGGCCGCCAATCGCGGCGCCCAAGAGGCGGGCGTGCCGTCGGTCGGCCTGGGGATCGACCTGCCGAACGAGCAGGGCGTCAACCAGTACGTCGACGTCGAGCTCGACTTCCACTACTTCTTCGCGCGCAAGGTGATGTTCGTCCGCTACGCCAGCGGCTTCGTGGTCTTCCCGGGCGGCTTCGGGACGTTGGATGAGACGTTCGAGGCGGCCACCCTGCGCCAGACGCAGAAGATCCGCTACTTCCCGATCGTGCTGATCGGGCGCTCGTTCTGGGGCGGCATGATCGACTGGCTCAGCGACACGGTGATGGCCGAGGGCAACATCTCACCGTCCGACGTGGACGCGCTGCACGTGTGCGACGACCCCGACGAGGTGCACTCCATCCTCGAGGACGTCCGCCACCGGCGCCCGAGGGCGGCATGATCGGCCGCGTCCGGCTGCGGGTCGCCGACGCCGACCGCGTGCGGTCGTACTACGAGCGCACGATCGGCCTGCGCGCCGACGGGCTCGTGTTGGGCGCGGACGGGACGCCGCTGATCGAGCTGATCGACGACCCGGACGCTCCGGCGGCGCCGCCCGGGTCGACGGGGCTGTTCCACCTCGCGCTGCTGGTCCCCGACCGGCCGTCGCTGGCGCAGGCCGTGCGGCGCGTCGTTGAGTCGGGCGAGCGGTTCACGGGCGCGTCGGACCACTTCGTGTCCGAGGCGCTGTACCTCCGCGACCCGGAGGGCAACGGGATCGAGATCTACCGCGACCGGCCGCGCTCGGAGTGGGGATACGAGCCGAACGGCGAGCTGCGGATGGGCACGGTGGCGCTCGACATCGACTCGGTGATGGCCGAGCTGCCGGACGGCGACGACCCCGGGATGCCGGACGGCACGCGGATGGGCCACGTGCACCTGCACGTGGCGGACCTGCCGTCGTCGGAGTCGTTCTACGCCGGCGACCTGGGGCTGGACGTGACGGTCCGCAGCTACGCGGGCGCGCTCTTCCTCTCGCGCGACGGCTACCACCATCACATCGGGCTCAACACGTGGCAGGGCGAGGGAGCGCCTCCGCCGCCGCCGGGCTCGCGCGGGCTCGAGGACTTCGAGCTGGTGTTGCCGGACGGCGATGGCTCGGTGCGCGTCGATCCGTCGGGCAACCACGTGCGCGTGCTGCCGGGCTGAACTTCTGGCATTGAGGGGGCGGGATCGAGGCCCGCGCGGGCCCGATTGTCGACTTAATTCCCGTAGAGGGAACAAACTCGACAATCGGCAGACCGGCGGCGCCGAAACCCTTGCTTCCCTACCCAGCCGCAGTTCGCCAGCGTCACCGCAGCCCAAGACGGCCTACGTCAGCGAATCGTGCACCCACTGGCCGTCGCGGCGCCCGAGCGTCAGCTGCTCGTCACCGCAGCGGAAGACCGCCTGGTCCTCGTCGGTCCCCGGGCGGTCGAGCACCTCGACGAGCGTGAGCTCCGGCGGCGGGGTCCCGCCGCGCTGCTCGGCGTAGATCCGGCGGGCGGCCTCCTCGAGCGTGTCGCGGTCCCAGCCGCGGTCCGCGGCGGCGGCCGCCGCGAGGTCGCGGTTGACCTGCTCGAGCGAGCGATCGAAGGCCGGCCGCGAGCGCTTGAGCTGCGCCTTGCGGGCGAAGTAGCCGCCGATGGCGAGCACCAGCAGGACGACGATGACGATGATCAGCCAGGTTGGCACGGCGCCATTACAGCACGACGTTGCGCGACATCAGGTGCGCGCCGACCTTGCGCTTCACGCGCTGGAGCGCGTTGTCGACGGTCTTGCAGTCGCAGCCCAGCTTCTCGCCGATCGCGGTGTAGGAGTGGCCGTCGAGATAGAGCGACAGCACGCGAGACTCGAGCTCGGAGAGCACGGTCGAGAGGCAGGCGACCAGGGAGCGCAGCTCCTCGGAGGAGATGACCTGGTTGACCGGGTCGTGGACGGTGGAGCCGGGGAGCACCTCGTCGAGCGTCGGCTCGGAGTCGGTGGCGCCGGCGGGAGCGGCCGAGAACGACACGTAGCCGTTGAGCGGCGTGTGCTTGTTGCGGGTCGCCGTCTTCACCGCGGTGATGATCTGGCGGGTGATGCAGAGCTCCGCGAAGTTGCGGAACGACGACTCGCGGTCGCTGCGGAAGTCGCGGATCGCCTTGTAGAGGCCGACGAGCCCCTCCTGGATCAGGTCCTCGGAGTCGCCGCCCACCAGGAAGTACGACGACGCCTTCAGGCGGACGAACGAGTAGTAACGCCGCACGAGGCGGTCATATGCATCCGCGCTGCCCTGCTTCGCCAGCGCGATGAGGTACCCATCCTCAAGGTGTACTTGAGCTTGAGCTCTCGTTGGAGAGAGTCTTGCCACGATCCCACCCTTCCTGAACCCGCAAATTGGGTCCATTCGTCGTGGCGCACTCCTCCCCTGGCGCCCCTTCTCGTCGTCTCGAGGGCCCATCAATAACCCTCAAGTTCAACGTTATGTGCGGAAGGGTTGCACGCTTATGTGGAGGCGTCAAGCCGGAACCGCAAGATCTCGTACAGCAGGACCGCTGCCGTGGCGCTCACATTGAGCGACTCGATGCGCCCGCGCAGCGGCAGCGAGACCAGGTCGTCGCAGGCGGCCGCGACCCGCGGGCGCAGCCCCTTCCCCTCCGCGCCGAGCACGAGAACGACGCCGCCGGAGTAGTCGGGAGCGTGGTACGGGGTGCTCGCGCCGGCCGCCGCGCCGTAGCACCAGGCGCCCGCCGCCTTGGCGTCGGCCAGGAAGTCGGCCAGATTGCGCACCTGGGCGACCGGCAGGTGCTCGACGGCGCCGGCCGACGCCTTGCAGACCGCCGCCGTGACCTCGGCCGACCGCCGCTCGGGGATCACCACCCCGGTCGCTCCCACCGCCTCGGCCGTCCGGGCGACGGCCCCGAGGTTCTGGGGGTCGGTGACCTCGTCGAGGGCGACGATCAGCGGGTCGGGCGCCGCCAGCAGCTCGGCGGCGTCGGCGTACGGGTACGGGTCGACCTCCGCGCAGACGCCCTGGTGCGCGTCGGATCCGCAGCGCCGCTCCACCTCGTCCGCGACCGCGATCGTCACGGGCGCGCCGGACCAGCCGTCCGAGGCCGCCGCCTCGGTCGCCCAGATGCGGTGCACCTTGCGGCGGCCGCGCAGCGCTTCGCGGACCGCGTTGCGCCCGTAGACGACCGTGTGGCCGCGCGACGCGAACTCGTCGCGAGCCGACTCGCGATCCTCGCGCGGTGGGCGGCCACGATCCTCGCGCGGCGGGCGTGCGCGGTCGTCTCGCTTCGGCGGGCGTCCGCGGTCGTCTCGCTTCGGCGGGCGGCGCCCGCGGCGCTCAGGACGCCCGGACGAGCTCGGGTCCCTGCGGGCCGTCTCGCACCTCCCAGCCCAGGTCGCGCAGCTCGTCGCGAAGCCGGTCGGCCTCGGCCCAGTCCTTCGCGCCCCGCGCCTCACCGCGCTTCTCGGCCAGCGCGACGGCCTCGGCCGGCGGGCCCTCCTCCTCGGAGAGCAGCGACTCCAGCCCCAGCACGCCGAGCATCTCGCGCAGGTGGGAGTCGCCGGCGCCCTCGGGGAGCTTGTTCGCCGCCCCGACCCACTCGTACAGCGCCGGCAGCGCCCGCGCCGTGTTGAAGTCCTCGGCCAGCGCGTCGAAGAACGCGTCGCGGTGCACCGCCAGCTCCTCCGGCGAGTCGCCTTCACCCAACCGCCGGCCGGCCTCCCGGATCCGCCGCGCCGCGTTGCCCGCCGCCTCGAGCGACTCGGGCGTGAACGAGAGCGGCTGCCGGTAGTGGCCGCCGGCGAAGTAGAGGACGAGCGTCTCGCCGCCGACCTCGTCGAGCACCTCGGCCAGCCCGCGGATGTTGCCGACCGACTTGGCCATCTTCTCGCCCGCGGACGCCTCGAGCATGCCGTTGTGCATCCACAGCCGCGCCAGCGGCTTCCCGCGCCCTGCCACGGTCTGCGCGATCTCGTTCTCGTGGTGCGGGAACACGAGGTCGATGCCGCCGCCGTGGATGTCGAACTCGAGCCCCAGCAGCTGCTCGGCCATCGCCGAGCACTCGATGTGCCAGCCCGGCCGCCCGCGGCCCCACGGCGTGTCCCACGAGGTGTCCTCGCCCTCCTTGTGCGCCTTCCAGAGCGCGAAGTCGAGCGGATCCTCCTTGAGGTCGGCGCCTTCGACCCCCTCGCCCTGGTCCATCTGGTCGACGTCGCGGCGCGACAGCGCGCCGTACTCGGGCAGCGTGCGCACGCGGAAGTAGACGTCCCCGCCGGCCGCGTAGGCATGGCCGCGCTCCACGAGCGCACCGATCAGGTCGATGATCGGCTCCACGTACTCGGACGCCAGCGGCTCGTGGTCGGGGCGGCCGAGGCCGAGCCGCTCGGTGTCGGCCATGTAGTGGGCGGTCATCTCGCGCGCCAGGTCGGCCGACTCGCGCCCCGCCGCCCGCGCGGCGTCGTAGATCTTGTCGTTGATGTCGGTGACGTTGGCCACGAGCGTCACCCCGTAGCCCTCGTGCTCCAGGAAGCGCTTCAGCTGCGAGAAGACGACGAACGGCCGCGCGTTGCCGACGTGCACGCGCGAGTAGACGGTCGGCCCGCAGGCGTAGATGCCGACGCCGTTCGGGTCGCGCGGCTCGAAGGTCCGCAGCTCCCGCGTGCCGGTGTCATACAGCTTGATGGTCCGCACGGACGGCGGACCTTACCTCGGCCAACGCGCGCACCGCGGGCCGGATGGCGGCCTCCTGGATCTGCCCGTAGCCGACCAGCAGCGTCGGCGGACGGCCGTCCGGGTCGGCCCAGTTCTCGGCCATCGGCCCGACTTCGATGCGCCGCCGCCGGGCCTCCTGGACGATCGCGTCCTCGTCGTCGGAGTCCGGCAGCCTCACCGTCGCGTGCAGCCCCGCGGCGATGCCGCTCACCTCGGTGTCGGGCAGTTCCTCGGCGAGCGCGGCGATGAGCGCGTCGCGCCGCGCGCGGTAGCTGCCGCGCATGCGGCGCAGGTGACGGTCGAGCTCGCCGCGGACGAGGAAGTCGGCGAACGCGTGCTGCTCGATGCGGTCGGTCTGGTGGTCGACGAGGCGCTTGCCCTCGCTGACCGGCTCGACCAGGCTCGACGGGAGCACGAGCCAGCCGAGCCGCAGGGCGGGCGCCAGCGTCTTGCTCGCCGAGCCGGCGTAGACGACGCGCTCGGGGTCGAGGCCCTGCAACGCGCCGACGGCGGCGCGGTCGTAGCGGTACTCGGCGTCGTAGTCGTCGTCGATGGCGATCGCGTCGTGGTCGCGCAGCCAGGCGACCAGCTCGGTCCGCCGCTCGCCGCTCAGCACGACGCCGGTCGGGTGCTGATGGGCCGGCGTGACGACGACGGCGTCGACCTCGGGCAGCTCGGCCACCACCAGGCCGTGCTCGTCGACCGGAACCGGCACCGGCTCCAGGCCGGCGCGCCGCGCGAGCTCCTTCTGCTCGGGATACGAGGGATCCTCGAACGCGATCCGCCGCGCTCCGCCCTCGGCGAGCGTGCGGCACACGAGATCGAGACCTTGCGAGTAGCCGCACGTGACCATCACGCGCGCCGGCTCGGCGACGACCCCGCGCACGCGCCCGAGGTAGTCGGCCAGCGCCGCGCGCAGCGCGTCGACTCCGCGCGGGTCGCCGTAGCCGAGGTCGGCGTCGGTCATCGACCGCCAGCGCCTCGCGCAGCGAGCGCAGCCACGCCTGTCGTGGGAACGTGGAGACGTCGGGGACGCTGGGCCGGAAGTCGTAGCGCACGGGTGCCGCCTGCGGCTCGTCCGCCGCCGGCTCGCCGGCCTTCGGCGAGGTCTCGGACACCCGCGGCCGGGCGCCTTGGCGCAGCAGCAGGTAGCCCTCCGCCGCGAGCTGCGCGTAGGCGTCGACCACGATCCGCCGCGAGACGCCGACCTGACGGGCGAGGTCGCGCGTCGACGGCACCGTCGTGCCGGGCCGGAGGGCCCCGGTGCGGATGGCGCGCCGCAGCTGCTCCTCGATCTGGGCGCCCAGCGTCCCGTCCCCGCGGCTGACCGCGAGCAGGAGCTCAATCGGCTGACTGGTCTCATTCAAGGCGGCGAAAGTGGATCTTCCATCTGCACCAGTGGACGGTGAGCATACGCCCCATGACCACGTTGACCTCCACGCCCGGCGCACTCCGCATCCTCGGCAGCTCGGTCATCGCCCGCCTGCCGCTCGCCATGCTCGGCATCGCGCTGCTCATCCACGCGCACCACCTCACGGGCTCGTTCGCCGCCGCCGGGCTCGTCACCGGCGCCTACGCCGTCGCCACGGGCGTCGGCGGCCCGGTGCTCGGCCGCCTCGTGGACCGTCGTGGTCAGACCGTCGTCCTGCTCCCGAGCGTCCTGGTCACAGCCGCCCTGCTGGCGGTCGCGGCCGCGCTCCCGCCCGGCTCGCCGCTCGCCCTGCTGCTGGCGCTCGCGACCGGCATCGGCCTCGCCACCCCGCCGCTCGGCGCGTGCGTGCGCACACTGCTGCCCGGCCTGGTCGACGAGGACACGGTCCGCGTCGCGTACTCCGTCGACGCGACCGCCGTCGAGCTCACCTGGGTCTTCGGCCCGCCGCTCGCCTTCGCGGTCGGCGCGCTCTGGTCCACGGGCGGCGCGCTCGCCGCCTGCGGCGCCGTGATGCTCCTGGGCACGCTCGCCTTCGCCGCCCAGCCGGCCTCGCGCGGCTGGCGCCCCGCGCCGCGTCACGAGCGCCCCGCCGGCGGCTCGCTGCGCGCCCCCGGCCTGCGGACGCTGGTGAGCGTGCTGACCGCCACGGGGATGCTGTGCGGCGCCGTCGAGGTGGCCGTGCCGGCCACGACCGAGGCGCTGGCCGGCCCGCTGATGGGCGTCTGGGGCCTCGGCTCGCTGGCCGGCGGCATCGTCACCACCCGCCGCGGCGGCGGCGCCCAGACCCCGGCCGGGCTCGCACTCGTGCTCGCCTACCTGGCCGCCGCCCACCTGGCCCTCGTCGCCGGGACCGGCAGCGTGGTCGCGCTCGCCGCGATCCTGTTCGTGGCCGGCTCCGCGATCGCGCCGACCTGTGCAAGCGTGTACGCGATGGTCGAGCGGGTGGCTCCGGCGGGCGCGGTCACCGAGGCGTTCGCGTGGCTGGCGACGGCGATGTCCGTCGGCACGGCGGCCGGCGCCGCGGTGGGCGGAACGCTGATCGAGCAGTCCGGCCCGGCCGCCGCCTTCATCCTCGCCGGCATCGCCGGCGCGGTGGCTCTGCTTACCACCGTGCTGCGCGCCTCGACGCTCTCAGCGGAGGGTCGCCACGGCGAGCGCCGCCGCCCCCTCGCCGCGCCCGACGAAGCCCATCCCCTCACCGGTGGTCGCCTTCACGTTGATCGAGCCTAGGACGGCGCCCAGCGAGGCGTGGATCGCCTCGCGGTGCGGGGCGAGCTTGGGCGTCTCGAGCATCACCGTCGCGTCGACGTGCTCGATCGCGTAGCCCGCCTCCCGCACGCGGGCCACCACGTCCCGCAGCAGCTCCATCGAGTCGGCGTCCTTCCACGCCTCCTCGGTGTCGGGGAAGTGCTGCCCGATGTCGCCCAGGCCGGCCGCGCCGAGCAGGGCGTCGGCGATCGCGTGGGCGAGCACGTCGGCGTCCGAGTGGCCCGCGAGGCCTCGCTCGAACGGGATCTCGACGCCGCCGAGCACGAGCCGCCGGCCGTCCTCGAAGCGATGCGAGTCGATGCCGATACCGGTCCTCACCCCAGCGGCTCCAGCCGGCGCTCCCGCCGTTCGAAGACCGCGATCTCGCGCACTCCGTGCTCTTGCAGCAGCTCGACGGCGCGCTCGTACTCGAAGCCGAGCTGGTCGGACGTGTGGGCGTCGCTGGACAGCGCGATCGGGCAGCCCGCGTCGACGAGCATGTCCAGATACGGCCGCGACGGATACTGCTCGCCGACGGGCTTGCGCCAGCCGGCGGTGGACAGCTCGACGGCCACGCCACTCTCCGCGAACGCCTCGACGGCGGGCTCGTAGTAGCGCCGCAGGTCGCCGTCCGGGATCGGCGCCGCGCGGCCCCAGACCTTGACCAGGTCGGGGTGGCCGATGATGTCGTAGAGGCCGGAGCGGGCCGACTCGGCGAGCGTGTCGAAGTAGCGCCGCCAGACCTTCTCGGGCGACTCGCCGGCGCCCCAGATCGAGTAGTCCTCGGTGTCGAGCGAGTGGTCGCGCAGGAAGTGGATCGAGCCGACCACGAAGTCCCAGCCGCGGCCGTCGAGCTGGTTGGCGATCCGGTCCTCGCGGCCGGGCACGAAGTCCATCTCGATGCCGAGCTTGAGGTCGGTCTCCTCGCGCACGTAGCCGCAGTAGGCGTCGAGGTCGTCGAACGCGTACTGGCGCCAGAAGGGGTGCTCCCAGATGTCGAGCGCCGCCCTGAAGCGGTAGATGTGCTCGGCGACCCCGAGCTCGGCTATGCCGCGCTCGGTCGCGGTCTCGCGGTAGCGCTCGACGGTGGCCGCCGTGAACGTCTCCTCGAACCGCTCGGGGCTGTCGTCAAGGCGCAGATGGACGTGGTAGTCGGTCAGCAAGCAGGTGCTCGGCGATCTCGAGGTCGTAGGGCGTGGTCACCTTGAAGTTGGCGGGCGAGGACTCTACGACGCGCACCGTCCCTCCGGTGCGCTCGACCAGCCAGGCGTCGTCGGTGGCCTGCGCGAGCACCTCCTCCGGCACGGCGAGCGCGCGCTCGAGCGCGGCGCGGCGGAAGGCCTGCGGCGTCTGGATCGCCCACAGGCGCGTGCGGTCCAGCGTGGCGGTGACGACTCGGTCCCCTCCGGCCTCCTTGACCGTGTCGGTGATCGGCGCGGCCGCGATCGCGCAGTCGGCGTCCGCGAGCGCGGCCAGGCCGGCAGTGAAGTGCTCGGGCGTCACGAGCGGGCGGGCGGCGTCGTGGACGACGACGTCGCCAGGCGGCGCCGCCGCGAGGGCGGCACGGACCGACTCCGAGCGTGTGGCGCCCCCGGGCACGGTCACGCACCCCTCCACCTCGTGCCCGGGCGGCGCGGCCACCACGACGTCCGCGATCCCCGCCGCCCGCAGCGCGTCGAGCGACCAGTCGATCATCGGCCGCCCGGCCAGAACGACGAACGCCTTGGGCCGTCCGGCGCCAAGGCGTTCTCCGCTGCCGGCGGCCACGAGGAGCGCGACCGCCATCTTCCGAGTGCGGGGCGCCTAGGAGGCGGCCGCCAGCTTGTCCGAGCGCGTCAGGAGGTCGTCGAGGTAGGCCTCGGCCTCGTCCTCGGTCTTCTCCAGCGCGTACATCATCTCGGAGGCGAGGATCTTCTTGGCTCGCGTGTACATCTGCTTCTCGCCCGTCGACAGACCCTTGTCCTGCTCGCGCACGGCGAGGTTGCGGACGACCTCGGCGAGCTCATAGATGTCGCCGGTCTTGATCTTGTCGCGGTTGTGCTTGAAGCGCCGGTTCCAGTTCTTGGGCATCTCCGACACGTCGTCGGAGAGCACGGCGAGCACCTTCTTGACGGTGTCCTCGTCGATGACCCGGCGGAGGCCGGCCTTGCCGGCGTTCTCACACGGGACCATCACGGTCATGTCGTTATGAAGGATCTTGATCGTGAGGTACTGGCGCGTCTCGCCCAGGATCTCCTTCGCTTCCTTCTTGATGACCTGCCCGGCCCCGTGATGGGGATAGACGACGTTGTCACCGATCATGAAATCGATGCACTCCGCCTCGCGGGTGATCTCAAGGTCTTCGATCTGCTCGGTAGCTGTCTCGGTGGGGATGGTGTCCTCCTTCATCAGGGTCCGTCCGAACGCCGGACGGCCGTGCATTCATGTCTGCAGATAGCGATCCACGAGGTTGATCTCCTGTAGGCGGCGAAGGCCCTCGCGGATGTCCTTCGCCCGGATCTCACCCACGCCGTCGACCGACTCCAGCTCGGGGTCGGTCGCCGCCAATATCTCGTCGAGCCCGCGGAACTCGCGGACGATGTTCTGCACCACCAGCTTCGGGAGCCGGGGGATGCGGCCGAGGATGCGGTAGCCGCGGGGGGAGACGGGATAGTCGAGCGTGTTGACCTTGCGGTCATACCCGAGCAGCTCCGCCAGCCGCCCGAAGTCCAGCAAGTCTTGATGGGCCAGCCGCGCGATGCCGTCGAGCGCGACGGCGAACGCGTCGTCGCGCGGCTCGGCCAGGTAGTCGTGAAGGAGCGCGGCCTTGTCGCCGGCGACGCCGACCATGGTCTCCTCGAGCTGCATCTCGATGAGCCGGCCCTCCGAGCCGAGCTCGACGATGTAGCGCTCGATCTCCACGGCCATGCGGGTCACCAGCTCAGCGCGCTGGAGCACGGTGAGGACGTCGTGCAACGTCACCCCGCCCTCGAACTCGAGCGCGGTCAGGCGGGTGCTGACCTGGTCGAGCCGGGAGCGGTACTTGTCGAGGGTCGCGAGCGCCTGGTTGGCCTTGGCCAGCACGGCGGGGATCTCCTCGAGGATGTACTTCGCGCCGTCGACGTAGAGGCTCACCACGTCGCGCCGTTGCGAGACGGCGATCACCAGCGCGTCCGTCTGCTTGGAGACGCGCTCGGCGGTGCGGTGGCGCGTGCCGGTCTCCATCGACAGGATCGTGGGGTCGGGCATCAGCTGGACGTTGCACCAGGCGATCTTCGTCGCGGTGCCGTTCAGCGCGATGGCGCCGTCCATCTTCGCCAGCTGGTAGACCATCGCCGGCGAGTAGTCGATGTCGAGCTTGATGCCGCCGGAGAAGAGAAACGCGAGCTCGTCCGGATCGCCGATCACCAGCAGGCCGCCGGTGCGGGCGTGGACGATGTTGTCGATGCCCTCACGCACCGCGGTGCCGGGCGCGACCATCTCCAGTGCCTTGACCAGCCGGGGCTCCTGCCGCGCTTCGAGCTCAATGAGCTCCTCCCCTGATCGCGGCGTCATCACCACCTAATTCTAGCAGTTGGGTTAATAGAGGCTAAACCCCATCGGGGCGCCAACTGGATCGGTTCAGTGCAGCCTCAGGCCGCCTGGGCCGCCCGCGGCTGAGACGGGAGCGCCGCGCGCAGAGCGGCACGCAGCGACGCGGCCTCGACGCCACCGGACTGCGGCGGGCCGATCACGGGTGACAGCCCGAACTTCGCGGCCTCGGCCAGCCGGCGGTCGGCGTGCCCGACCGATCGGAGCTCGCCCGTCAGTCCGACCTCGCCGAAGCAGGCCACGGGCCGCTCGCCGTCGCCCAGCGCCACGCCGCGCTGGGCGCTCGCCACCGCCAAGGCGACCGCCAGATCCGCTCCCGGCTCGTCGACGCGAACGCCGCCGGCCACGTTGACGAACACGTCGGCCGAGCCGACGCCCACGCCGGCGTGGCGGGCCAGCACCGCGAGCACGAGCGCGAGCCGGTTGCGATCGATCCCGTTGGCCACGCGCCGCGGCGGCACGAGCTCGGATGGCGACACCAGCGCCTGGACCTCCACGAGCAGCGGCCGCGAGCCCTCCATGGCGGCCAGCACCGCGCTGCCCGGCGCCTTCGTCGCCTCTCCCACGAAGCGCGCCGACGCGTCGGCGACTTCGACCAGCCCGCCGGAGCGCATCTCGAACACGCCGACGTCGTTGGTCGAGCCGAAGCGGTTCTTCAGGGCCCGCAGCGTGCGGTAGGTCCGCTCGCGCTCGCCCTCGAACTGCAGCACGCAGTCCACCAGGTGCTCGAGCACCCGCGGGCCGGCCAGCGCGCCCTCCTTGGTGACGTGCCCGACGAGCAGCACGGCGATCGCGCGCGCCTTCGCCAGTCGCGTGATCCGGTCGGCGACCTCGCGCACCTGGCCGACCGACCCCGCCGCGCCCGTGAGGTCCGCGGCGTGCAGCGTCTGCACCGAGTCGATCACGCACACCTCGGGCCGCTCGGCGTCGAGCGTCGCCAGCACCGTGTCGAGGTCCGTCTCGGCCAGCACCGGCACGTCGAGCGCCGCGCCCGGCAGCCGCTCGGCCCGCAGCCGGATCTGGGCGGCCGACTCCTCGCCGGAGACATAGAGCGTGCGGCGGCCGGCGCCCTGGAGGTTGCCGAGCGCCATCGAGGTCAGCGTCGACTTGCCGATCCCGGGCGAGCCGCCGATCAGCACCAGCGAGCCGGGGACGAGGCCGCCGCCGAGGATCCGGTCGAGCTCGCCGATCCCGGTGCTCAGCCGTGCATGGCGCTCGGCCGCGACATCGGCCAGCCGCACCGGCTTGACCGCGCGGCCGGCCGCGCGCTTCGCTCTGGCCGCCGGCGCCGTGGCCTCCTCGGCCAGCGTGTTCCAGGCGCCGCAGCCCGGGCACTGGCCGTGCCACTTGGCGGACTCGGTGCCGCAGGCGGAGCAGACGAAGACGCTGGAGGGCTTGGCCATGGGTCTGTGGACAGTAGGCGCGAGGGCGGACGATTCGCCCCCGCCTTCGAACGTCAACTGCGGCTGGGTAGGGAGGCGGGGGAGCCAGCCTCCCGGCGGATTTCGGCGTCGAATCCTGGATAGGGGTCGCTATACGACCCTAGGACAGGATGCTTCGAGGAATACCGGCGCGGCCGGCCGCCTCGCCGCCCTACCCAGCCGCAGTTGACGTTCGCCGGCGCTACGGTCGCGCAGCGACGTCGCCGGCCGGCGCCAGCTCCCGCGCCCGGAGCGCGAAGCAGCGCATCCCGAGCTCATCCGCGGTCACGACGGCCTCGGCGAGCAGCTCGCGCGCCCGCGCCTTGTCGCCGCGCCGGCGGCGGGCCAGCAGCATCTCGGCGTAGGCGAGCTGGGTGCGCGCCGCCCACGGCCGCGCGCCCATCCGCTCGTGCATCGCCAGCGCGTCGATGAAATGCCCCTCGGCCAGCTCCCACTCGCGCATCGCCGCCGCCAGCGTCCCGAGCAGCCGCGAGGCGGCGCCGTTGCACGTCGCGGCGCGGCCCACGACGACGTTGCGGCCCGCGTAGGGCTCGAGCAGCGCGTAGAGCGGCTCCGCCCGCTCACCGTCGCCGAGCGTGCCGCACACCTCGGCGAGCAGCGTCACGCCGATCAGCCAGTTCGCGTCGCGCGGCATGTCCTCTCCCGCCAGCGCCGAGAACTCCTCGCGGGCCTCGTCGACACGCCCGAGCTCGATCAGCAGCAGCGCCAGAGCCGCCCGCCAGGCCTTGAGCATCGGATAGAGGTCGATGAAGCGCCGCACTGACGGCTCGACCTCGGCCAGGCGGCCCTGCTCGCGGCGGATGTTGAACATCGCCTGCCAGTACGCGTTGACGGCGTTCTCGGCCTGGCCGTGGCGGCCGATCTCGAGCGCCTCGTCGGCGATCTGCTCGGCGTCCTCGAAGCGCCCGTCGAGCTGCGCGCGGGTGCAGCGCAGCAGCGACGTCCACCAGCGCCAGATCGGCCGCTGCATCGCCTCGGCCAGCTTCGAGGCGGCGGCGATCTGGATGTCTGCGCCCTGGATGTCGCCGAGCTCGAGCAGGTCGACCACGGTCCAGCCCGCGCCCTCGAGCTCGAGCTCCGGGTCGCCGGTCTGCTCGGCCACGCGCCGCAGCTCGGCCGCCACCTCGAGCCGCTCGTTGACGTTCTCCGGCCGCCACAGCGCGTAGTGGCGGGCATCGAGGCAGGCGGCGAGCGTGCGGAGATCGCCGAGCCGCCGCGCGAGGTCGACCGCCTGCTCGGACAGCGCCAGCCGCCGCTCCGGGTCGCCCGAGTAGTAGAGCTCCAGCGCGAGCCGCGCCAGCAGCCGCGCGCGCAGCGGGCTGTCCTCGTCGCCCAGCGCCTCCAGGGCCTCCTCGAGCAGCGCCAGCCGGGCGTCGTCGACGCGCCCGAGCACCGACCACTGCCCCGCGAAGCCGAGCGCCGCCCGGCCGAGCAGCGACGGATCCTGCAACACGCGCGCGGTCGACGCCGCGCTCTGGAACGTGGTCCGCGCCGCCGCCTCGATCCCGGCGCGGTCCTCGGAGGCGCCCTGCGCGAGCAGCAGCTCGGCGCGCACCGGGTCCTCGAAGATGCCGATCAGCTCGCGCGCTCGCAACGCGGCGCGGTAGTGATGGGCGGCCTCCTCCCAGGCGAGCTGGCGATCGGCGCGGCGCGCGGCGGCGAGCGCGTAGTCGATCGCACGCTCGGGCTGCTCGACCGGCGCCGCCTGCGCGAAGTGGTAGGCCAGCTGCGGCAGGTGGGGATCGAGGTCGGCGCTGCGCAGGCGCTCGATCGCCTCGCCGACGCGTCCGTGCAGCCGCGCCCGGCGCAGCTGCGAGAGCCCGTCGTACAAGGTCGCGCGCACGAGCGCGTGCGTGAAGGCGTAGCGGCCGACACGCCCCGCCTCGCGCAGGACCCGGGCCTCGACGCCCTCCTCGAGCGCGCTGATCAGCGCTTCCTCCTCGAGCGGCGCGACCGCCTGCAGCACGTCGTAGTCGAACTCGCGGCCGATTACCGCCGCCACCGCGAGCGCCTGGCGCGACTCCGCGTCGAGCCGCCGCAGGCGCCGCGCCGTCACCTCGCGCACGCCGTCCGGGACGCCCGCCTCGGCGAGCGAGATGTCGGCCTCCAGTGCGTGGTCGCTCTCGCGCAGGTGGCGGACGACCTCCTCGATGAAGAACGGATTGCCGTCGGTCTCGCCGTGTAGGGCGTGCACGAAGGCAGGCTCGGCGCCCGGCACGCCGAGCGCGGTGACCAGCTCGGCCACCTCGGGCTCGGCCAGGCCGCCCACCGCGAGGTGCTTGAGCATGCCTTCGCGGCGGACGTCGGTGATCAGCTCGTGCAGCGCGTGACCCGGCTCGACCTCGGCCTCGCGGTAGGTGCCGAGCAGCAGCGCGCGGCCCGGCTGCGGCGAGCGCACGAGATGACGCAGGAGCTGGAGCGTGGGGCGGTCGGCCCAGTGGAGGTCGTCGAAGACGAGCACCAGCGGCCCCGTCGCGCCGGCCTCGGCGAGCAGCGCGGCCACCGCGTCGAAGAAGCGCAGGCGGTCGCCGTCGGAGGCGCCGTTGTCGGCGGGCGGCGGCCCGAGCTCGCTGAACAGGATCCCGAGCTCGGCGGCGCGCACGCCGAGACATTCGCGCAGCGGGTCGAGCGAGGCGCCCGAGGACCAGCCGCGCACCATCTCGACCACCGGCTGGTAGGGCGCGATCGTCTCCTCGTCGAAGCGCCCGTAGAGCACCAGCGCGCCGTCGTCGCGCGCGCGGCGGCCCAGCTCGGCGGCCAGGCGGGTCTTGCCGATGCCGGCGTCCCCGGACAGCAGGACGAGCTGGCGGATGCCGGACACCGCCTCGTCCCAGTGCTCCTCGAGCACGCCGAGCTCGCGCGCGCGTCCGATGAGCGGTTGGCGGCCGAGGGCGGCGGCGAGCGGCGCCGGCCAGGCGACCGCCGTGATCTTGTCGGCGCGCGGCTCGGGGACACGGGCGGCGGGAGCCTCGCCGCGCAGGAGCCGCTCGTGGACGGCCATCGCCGCAGCACCCGGGGTGGTGCCCAGCTCGTCGCGCAGCAGGATGCGCAGCTCCTCGAAGGCGCGCAGCGCCTCGGCCGGGTTCCCCGCCGCCTCGTGCACCTCCATCAGCAGCCGGTGCGACGACTCGCGGAACGGCATCGCCGCGACCGCGGCGCGAGCGGCCTGCTCGGCGGTCCCGAGCTCGCGGCCGCCCTGCCGCAGGCCCGCCTCGCCCAGCACCTCGAGGGCGCGCACGCGCACGGTCTCCAGCTCGCGCCGGCACTCGGCCACCCACGGGCCGTCGCAGTCGGGCAGGAAGGTCTGGAGATCGGTCGCCAGCACGTCGCGGGCGGCGCCGGACGCGCCCGCCCAGTCGTGAGCGTCGATCGCCGCCTCGGCCTCGGCGGCGGCGGCCGCCGCGATTTCGACGTCGACGTCGATCGTGCCCGGCGGCACGACGCGCAGCTCCGACCGGCCGGCGAGCGCGCCGTCGCCGAGCGCGCGGCGCAGCTTCGAGAGCAGCGCGCTGAGCGCGCTGTCGGCCGCGGCGGGAGGCCGCTCGGGCCACAGCAGATCGATCAGCTCGGCCCGGCCGCAGTCGCGGTCGCGGTTGAGGACGAGGTAGGCGAAGAGCAGTCGCCCTTGCCTCCCAGGGAGAGCCGCCGCCCGGGACTGGCCGTCCTGGTCCAGCCCCACCGGCCCGCACAGCCGAATCGTCCACCCCATGTCCTTGGCGTCCAACCTACCGCGCCGCCAAGGTTTCTCCAAGGTTTCGCCAACGGGCGTGCCGCAACATTCGGTGCGCGGTGACGGGATGGACATCCGCCGCCGCGAATTGCGACACGGACGTTGCGAAACACATATGCGAGAGCTCTCCGAGCGCTCGCAGCCCCTCCGAAGGGATCGTCTGACCCGCGGTCCCCGGCTAACTGGGAGCCGCCCACCCCTCACCCCTCGGGCGGCCCCGCGCGGCGGACGCCGTTTGACCCGCGGCCATCCGCCACCAACACGTGAAGGGCCCGCCGCCAGGCGGGCCCTTCATCGTGCCGGCAGTGCCTGCAGCACGTCGGCGACGAGGTCCTCGGTGTCCTCGATGCCGCACGAGAAGCGGATGAAGCCCTCCGGCACGTCGTCGCCGCCCCAGCGGGCGCGGCGCTCGGCGGTCGAGTGGACGCCGCCGAAGCTGGTCGCCTCGCTGACCAACTCACAGGCGTCGAGGAAAGCCTGGGCTGCCTCGGCGGTCGGCAGCGAGAGCGAGATCACCGGTCCGATGCCCGGCCAGCGCAGATCCGTCACGCGGCCCTCGAGCGCCTCCACCAGGGCCCGGGCGTTGGCCTGCTGGCGCTCGAGCCGCAGCCCGAGGGTGGCCAGCGAGCGGTGGGCGAGCCAGGCCTCGAACGGGCCGAGGATGCTGCCGGTGCGGATGCGCCAGTCGACGAGCTCCTGCACGAGGGCCGGGTCGCGCACGCTGACGGCGCCGAGCAGCACGTCGGAGTGTCCGGTCAGGGCCTTGGTCCCCGAGGTCACGGCGAAGTCGGCGCCGTGGGCGAGCGGCTGGAAGGCGAGCGGCGTCGCGACCGTGTTGTCGACCGCCAGCAGGCCGGTGGTCGCCGCGCGCACGGCGTCGAGGTCGCAGACGTCGAGCCGCGGATTGGAGGGCGTCTCGACCCACACCAGCGTCGCGCCGTCGGCGGCGGCGACGATCTCCTCGGTGACGGTCCGCACCATCCGCACCTCGATCCCCTTCGGCCGCAGGTCCGCCTCCGAGATCTGGCGGATGCCCGGGTAGCCGTCGCCGCACGCGACGAGCACGTCGCCGGGGCGCAGGCGCGAAAGGACCACGGCGGTCACGGCGGCCATGCCCGAGGAGAAGACCACGGTCCGGCCGCCGTCCAGCTCGCCGATGGCGCGCTCGAGCGCGGTCCAGGTCGGGTTGGCGTCGCGACCGTAGCCGTAGGGCGTCGAATGCGGGTCGCCGCGCAGGTGGTAGGGCGCGGCGAGCACCGGGCCCGGCAGAAACGGCTGCCCCTGCGCGGGGTCGGGCAGGCCGGCGTGCGCCGCACGGGTGCTGGGTCCGTGGCTCATCGTTCGACGGTAACGTCTCGGCCCGATGCGACGCCTCGCGGTGGCGATGCTGCTCGCCGCGCTGGCCTGGCCGGCGACTGCGCAGGGCTGGGAGCCCGACGTGGCAGGCGCCGCCGCCTGGGCGGCGAAGCGGCAGGGAACGGTGACCTTCGCGGTCCGCACGGGCGACCGCCTGTGGGGCCGCGGGCTCGACCAGCAGTTCCCGACCGCCAGCGTGCTGAAGGCGATGCTGATGACCGCCTACCTGCGCCAGGCGGGGGATCGCGCGCTGAACGGCGACGACCGGGCGCTCTTGCGGCCGATGATCCGGCGCTCCGACAACGTCACCGCCACGCGGATCCGCGACATCGTGGGCAACGGGGCGCTGGTGCGGCTCGCCCGCCGCGCAGGGATGACGCGCTTCGCCGTCAACCCGGTGTGGGGGCTGTCGCTGACCACGGCTCGCGACCAGTCGCTGTTCTTCCAGCGGCTCGAGGCGCTGCTCCCGGAACGGCATCGGAGGTATGCGCTGCGGCTGCTGAAGACCATCGTGCCGTCACAGCGCTGGGGCATGGGCCAGACCATCCCCGACGGCTGGACGCTGCACTTCAAGGGCGGCTGGGGCTCCGGCACCGGCGCCGTCGACCACCAGATCGGGCTGCTGCGCCGCGGCGAGGACCGCGTGTCGATCGCGGTGATGACGGTCAGCAACCCGTCGCACGCGTACGGCAAGGCGACGCTCGAGGGCGTCTCGCGGCGGCTGCTGCGCGGGCTGGAGCCGGTGGGGACGGTCGGCCCGAGCGAGACCGCCGCTCGGTTCAGCCGGTAGAGGAGGGCATGATCCCGGCCATGCGTCTCGCCTACTACGAGTGGGGCGACGGAGCGCCGCTCCTCGCGCTTCACGGCCACTACGGCCGCGGCCGCATCTGGGCGCCGCTGGCGAAGGCGCTGCCGGACTGGCGGGTCGTCGCCCCCGACCAGCGCGGCCACGGGCGCTCTCCCCGCGGGCCGGACTACGGCCGCGAGGGCTACGTGGCCGACGCCGCCGAGCTGATCGAGACGCTCGGCCTGGCGCCGGCCGTCGTGCTCGGCCACTCGCTCGGCGGCGTCAACGCCTACCAGCTCGCGGCGCGCCGGCCGGAGCTGGTGCGCGCGGTGATCGTCGAGGACGCGCCGGCTGCGCTTCCGGTGCGGCCGGACCACGACCTCTGGGACGGCCGCCCCTTCGCGAGCTTCGGCGAGCTGCGAGCTGCCGTCCCCGACCCCGCGCTGTGGGAGAACGCGGTCGAGGACGAGGACGGCTGGGGCTTCCGCTTCGATCCGGACGAGATGAACGAGTCGCGTCGGCTGCTCGGCGGCGACCACTGGGCCGACTGGCTCGCCGGCCACCATCCGGTGCTGCTCCTGCACGGGCTCGAGAGCGACACGCTCCTGACCGCGATGGCCCGCGAGATGGCCGCGCGGCGCGAGAACACGCGCCTGGTCGAGTTCCCGGGCGCGGGCCACACGATCCACGACGACGACCCCGAGGGCTTCGCCCTCGCGGTCGCGTCGTTTCTCGCAGAGCTGTGACTACTCGTCGGCCGGGGGCGCCGGCTCGACGGCCGGCTGGTCGAGCGCGCCACCGTCGTCGACGCCCTCCTCCGGCTCGTCGGCCTTGCCGCCGCCGACGGCAGCGGGGACCGGCTTCTCCGGCTTGACGACCGTGAGCACGAGGTCGCGCTCGTCGTCCTCCGGCGCCTTCTCGACGAGCACCGTGGCCTGCGGCTCCAGCTCCGCGCGGAGCACGAAGTCGGCCAGCGGGTCCTCGATGTAGCGCTGGATCGCCCGGCGCAGCGGCCGCGCGCCCATCGCCGGATCCCAGCCCTTCTCGACCAGGAAGTCCTCGGCCGCCTCGGTCAGGTCCAGCTGCAGCTCGCGCTCGGCGAGCTGGCTGCGGATGCGCCGCAGCAGCAGGTCGACGATCGTCTTGATCTCTTCCTTGGTCAGCTTGTGGAAGACGATGACCTCGTCGATGCGGTTGAGGAACTCGGGGCGGAAGACCTTCTTCAGCTCGCCCGTGACCCGGTTCTTCATGTCGTCGTAGGTCATGCCGTGGTCCTCGTCGCCGACCGTGAAGCCGAGCGGCGTGTTCCGCGCGATCTCGCCCGCCCCGATGTTCGAGGTCATGATCACGATCGCGTGGCGGAAGTCCACGGTGCGGCCCTGCGAGTCCGTGAGCCGGCCGTCCTCCAGGATCTGCAGGAGGATGTTGAAGACGTCAGGGTGCGCCTTCTCGATCTCGTCGAGCAGGAGCACGCTGTACGGCTTGCGGCGCACGGCCTCGGTGAGCTGGCCGCCCTCGTCGTAGCCGACGTAGCCCGGAGGCGAGCCGACGAGCCGGGACACGGCGTGCTTCTCCATGTACTCCGACATGTCGATGCGGACCATCGCGTCCTCGTCGCCGAACAGGAACTCGGCGAGCGTGCGGGCGAGCTCGGTCTTGCCGACGCCGGACGGGCCGAGGAAGACGAAGGAGCCGGTCGGCCGCTTCGGGTCCTTGAGCCCGGCACGGGAGCGCCGGATCGCCTTCGAGACGACCTCGATCGCCTGGTGCTGACCGATGACGCGCTTGTGCAGCTCGTCCTCCATCCGCATCAGCTTCTGGGTCTCGGCCTCGGTGAGCTTGAAGACCGGGATGCCCGTCCACATCGAGACGATGTCCGCGATCTCCTCCTCGCCGATCGATGGGCGCTCGCCGCCCTCGCCGGACTCCCAGGCGTCCTCGAGCTCGCGCTTCTTGTTGGTGAGGCGCCGCTCGGTGTCGCGCAGCTGCGCGGCCTTCTCGAACTCCTGGTTCTCGATCGCGGCTTCCTTGTCGCGCCGCGTCGTCTCGATCTCCTCCTCGAGCTCCCGGTACACGGGCGGGGAGGACATCGACTTGATGCGCATGCGCGAGGCGGCCTCGTCGATGAGGTCGATCGCCTTGTCGGGGAGGAAGCGGTCGGAGATGTAGCGGTCGGCCAGCTCGGCCGCCGCCTCCAGCGCCTCGTCCGTGATGTTGATCTTGTGGTGCGCCTCGTAGCGGTCCTTGAGCCCCTTGAGGATCTGGACCGTCTCCTCGATCGACGGCTGGTCGACCGTGATCTTCTGGAAGCGGCGCTCCAGCGCGCTGTCGCGCTCGAGGTACTTGCGGTACTCGTCGAGCGTGGTGGCGCCGACGGTCTGCAGCTCGCCTCGGGCGAGCGCCGGCTTGAGGATGCTCGCGGCGTCGATCGCGCCCTCGGCGGCACCCGCGCCGACGAGGTTGTGCAGCTCGTCGATGAACAGGATGATGTCGCCGCGCTGGGTGATCTCCTTCATCACCTTCTTCAGGCGCTCCTCGAACTCGCCGCGGTACTTCGAGCCCGCGACCAGCGCGGCCAGGTCGAGCGTGTAGATCTGCTTGTTCTTGAGCAGCTCCGGCACGTCGCCGTTGGTGATGCGCTGGGCGAGGCCCTCGACGACGGCGGTCTTGCCGACGCCGGGCTCGCCGACGAGCACGGGGTTGTTCTTCGTGCGGCGGCTGAGGATCTGCATGATCCGCTCGATCTCGGTCTCGCGACCGACGACCGGATCGAGCTTGCCCTCGGCGGCCAGCTTGGTCAGGTTGCGACCGAACTGGTCGAGCAGCTTGCTCGACTTCTTGCCCTCGCCCTGAGCGCCGCCCGCGCCCGCCGCGGCGCCGGACGCGCCGGAGCCGGACTGGCGACGGCCACCTGGGCCGGAGAGCATGCGGATGACCTCGTTGCGGATCTTCTCGCTGTCGGCGTCGAAGTCGAGCAGGATGCGCGCGGCGACGCCCTCGTTCTCGCGAACGAGCCCGAGCAGGATGTGCTCGGTGCCGATGTAGTTGTGACCCAGGGAGAGCGCCTCGCGCAGCGCCAGCTCCAGGACCTTCTTGGCGCGCGGGGTGAACGGGATCTGGCCGGAGGTGACCTCCTCGCCCGAGCCCACGATGCGGACAACCTGGGCGCGCACGCGCTCAACGGTGATGTCCAGACTCTCGAGGACACGTGCGGCGAGGCCCTCCTCCTCGCGGAGGAGACCGAGCAGGATGTGCTCGGTGCCGATGTAGTTGTGCTTGAGGGTTCGGGCTTCCTCTTGGGCGAGGACGACCACCTGGCGCGCGCGCTCTGTGAATCGCTCGAACATGGTGGGTGCGCAGTCCTTCCTTGCTACTTGATGGCTAGCGCTCGGTCGTTTCGGCGGTCCGGACTTGGGGTCGGAAGACGAAAATACCCCGATCCTTCATCCACGTATTCGGCAACCGCGCCTCGTGGGATGAACGATTCGGGGTTCGCTTTGCGGCCATGCGTCAGTTTACCAACGGGGCCGGGGTTGGCCGCATGGTCGATATCGCGACCGCGAGGCGAGCCACGAGCGCGTGCGGACGGCCTTCCAGCTGGCGGCCCGTGACCCGGATCACACGCTCGCCGGCGAGCTGCAGCGCGGCGTCTTTCAGGCGGTCCGACTCGAAAGCGGTGCGACTCGAATGCGTGTCCCAGCCGTCGAATTCGACGACCAGCCGGTGGGCCGGCCAGTACATGTCCACTTCGTGACCGTGGACCCGGACGTTGGAGTGTGGGGCGGGCAGGCCGGCCTGCTTGATCAGCGCTCTCAGCGCGCGCTCCATGCGCGAGCGGGTCATCCCGGGCGCGTCCTCGACGAGCTCGCGTAGCGCGGTGCTCCGGGCCGCGAAGGCGCGGACCTCCTGGTTCGTGACCAGGCGGAGGACGAGCGCTTCGTTGTAGGCGGTCGCGAGCTCGTGGGGTGCGAGGTCGGCGAGCGTCGCGCGGGCGACGTGAGTCTGATGCCGTGCCGCGCCGGATCTCGTTCGCCGGCAGCTTGTGCGTGATGGACCGTGACGCCGCGGCGGGACCGGCGATTGGCATTGAGGAGAGTGACATGCACCGGGTCGGCGGGCGGGCGGGCAGCAGGCGCCAGATGACGGCCGCGGTCCGATGGCTCGATCGCGTTGCGCGCCGTACGGCGAGCGAGGGCGGCGGCCGGGGCGGTCAGCTCCGACTCGAGCGCCCCGACGAGATAGACGCCCCGTGCAGGCGCCGCAGCCACCCCCGCTCGACCCGACCCGCCACCGCGTGGTGCTCGAGACCGACCGTGCGGAGCTGCGCCGTCGAGACGACGCCGTGCTGGCGCCGCGCCAGCGCGACCATCGCCGCATCACGATCACGGGGGATTACGTGCAATCTCGACGACCGCCCGAACGCCGAGATCCACGTTAATCCCCCTAGACGGGGTGTAACGTGAATCTCGCGCGCCCGAGCCGCCGTCCCGATTGCACGAAATCCCCCATAGCCGGCCACCCACCCATCGTGCCTCCCTCAATGCCGCAGTTCGAAGAACCGCGCCAATTCGTCACGAACCTGGAGCAGATTCGTCACGCATCGCCGGGAACAGCACGACCTCCCGGATCGTGTCGCGCCCCGTCAAAAGCATCACCAACCGGTCGACGCCGATCCCGATCCCGCCCGTGGGCGGCATCCCGTGCTCCAGAGCCCGCACGTACGCCTCGTCATAAGGCATCGCCTCTTCATCGCCGGCGGCGGCGGCGGCGCGTTGCGCTTCGAACCGGGCCCGCTGGTCGTCCGGGTCGTTGAGCTCCGAGTAGCCGTTGGCGAACTCCATCCCGCCGGCGAACACCTCGAAGCGCTCGACCAGCCCGGGCTCGGAGCGATGGACCTTGGCCAGCGGCGACAGCTCGACCGGGTAGTCGAAGAGGAACGTCGGCTCGACCAGGTGAGGCTCGACGTACTTCGCGAGCAGGTGGTCGACGAGACGAGCCCACGTCGCCTCGTGCTCCGCAGGATCGAGCCCGGCCCCCACCATCGCCTCCCTCAATGAAGAAGTGTCGCGGTGCGCGAACACGTCGATGCCCGTACGCGACGAGATCGCGCCCCCCAGAGTCTCGCGCTTCCAAGGAGGTTCGAACCCTGAAGCGCCCACCGCATGCGCGACCGAGGACACCAACACCTCGCACCGAGCCGCGACGTCCTGGTAGTCCGCGTACGCCTCGTACCACTCGAGCTGCGTGAACTCCGGGTTGTGCTTGAACGAGACGCCCTCGTTGCGGAAGTCCTTGCCGATCTCGTACACGCGCTCGAGCCCGCCGACGATCAGGCGCTTGAGATAGAGCTCGGTCGCGATCCGCATGTACAGCGTGCGATCGAGCTCGTTGTGGTGCGTGACGAACGGGCGGCCCATGCCGCCGCCGTAGATCGGCTGCAGGACCGGGGTCTCGACCTCGACGAACCCTTCCGCATCGAGGAAGCGACGCATCTCGGTGATCACGCGCGCGCGCGTCATGAACAGCTCGCGCGCCTCCTCGCTGGCCATCAGATCGAGCTCGCGCTGGCGGTAGCGGGTCTCGACGTCCGACAACCCGTGGTGCTTCTCGGGCGGAGCCCGCAGCGACTTCGCCAGCAGGGTCCACGAGTCGATCGGCGAGCGAGAGCTCACCCCGCCGGGTACGGAAGACGGTTCCTTCGGCGCCGAGGAGATCTCCGAGGTCCAGCGAGACGAGCCGGTCCAACGACTCCTGGCCCAGCACATCCGCACGAGCGTGCAGCTGCATACGACCGGAGCGATCGACCAAATCGAAGAACGCCGCCTTGCCCTGGCCACGACGAGCGGCCAACCGACCGGCCACGCGCGCTCGCGTCGCCGTCTCCTCACCTGCGGGCAGTTCAGAAAACGGGGCCTTGACGGCGGCAATCGCCTGCACGCCCGGGAACGAATGCGGGAACGGCTCGACCCCCTCGTCGCGCAGCGCGGCGAGCTTGCGCCGGCGCTGGTCGACGAGTTCGTCGCTCACACCTTGGCGACGTCGATCTTGGTGATCTTCAGCTTTCGGGCCTTGCCGCTCGGCAGCTGCACATCGACGACGTCGTTGCGCTTGTTGCCCAGCAGCGCCTTGCCCACCGGCGACTCGTTGGAGAGCTTGTTCTCGCCCGGGTTCGCCTCGGTCGAGCCGACGATCGTGTACTGCAGCGACTTGCCCGAGCCCTCGTCCTTGACGTTGACCACCGAGCCGACGCGCACGACGTCGTTCGACAGCTCCTTGGCGTCGATCACCGACGCCGAGCGCAGCTTCTCCTCGAGCGAGGCGATCCGCGCCTCGAGCATCGCCTGCTCGTTCTTGGCGTCGTCGTACTCCGAGTTCTCGGAGATGTCACCGAACTCGCGCGCCTCTTTGATCCGCGCCGCGACCTCCCGGCGCTTCTCGGTCGACAGGTGCTCGATCTCCTTCTTGAGGTTCTCGAGGCCTTCTGGGGTGAGGAGGACGTCTCTCTGCATGTCGTCGTCCCTTGGGGCTGGGGTCCGGAGAAAGAAAACGCCCGCACATTGGCGGACGATGAGAATGCGCTCTAGACGGCGGCGCGGCGGAGCATGGTAGCACCGAATTCAGCGATCACCAGACGCTGTTCAGCGAGCGTCGGAGCACGCTGGAGCGCGTCCTGCACCGCGTGCGGGGCATCGAGCCGCTCGGCGTACCACGGGTGAAATTTCCTCAAGTAGCGAGCGGCGCGGTCGGCGCCGAGATGCTCCTCCGCGCGATCCAGCACCCAGCGCCATTCCTCCACAATCTCGTCTGCCGTGGGGTCCGAGTCGCGCAGCCCCAGGACCTGCGAGAACAGCCACGGATTGCCGAGCGAGCCGCGCGCCAGCATGACCGCCTCGCAGCCCGTGTACTCGAAGACCCAGCGCACGTGGTCGGGGTCGTCCATCCCGCCGGTCACGATCACCGGCACGGGCAGCGACTCGACCAGCTCGCGCGCCAGGTCGTAGTCCGGCGTCCCCTTGTGGCGCACCTTGATCGTCCGCGGATGGAAGGTGATCCCCGCCACGCCGGCCTCCGAGACCAACCGCCGAGCCACGTCCACGCCCTCGGCGCGCAGCTTCACGGTCACCGGCAACCCCGATCCCTCGCGAGCGGCAAGCGCCACCGCCACCGCGGTGTCCGGATCCGACAGCAGCGCCGCTCCCGCGCCCGTCTTCATCACCTTGGGCACCGGGCAGCCCATGTTCAGATCGATCAGATCAACCCCGACGCCCGCCACGTGCGCGGCGGCCGAGCGCATGATCTCCGGGTCCTGCCCGAAGAGCTGGATCGCCACCGGCCCGGCCTCGCGCTCGCGCGGGTCCACCCGCAGAAGCTCGTCGTGCGTCTTGCGGTTCCCGTAGTGGATCGCGAACGAGGAGACCATCTCCGACACCGCCAGGCCCGCGCCGTACCGCTTGGCCTGCAGGCGCACGAACCAGTTGCCGATGCCGGCCAGCGGCGCGAGCACGACCCGATTCGGGATCGTGACGCCGCCCAGCTCCCATGAATCATGCAGCGAACGCACGACGCACAGGTTAGGCGGACTGATTGCGCTCCCAGATCAGCTTGAGCCCCTTGAGCGTCAACAGGTCGTCGGTCTCGTCGACCAGCTCGCAGTGCGGCACCACGTAGCCGGCCAGCCCGCCGGTGGCGATCGTGGCCGTGTCCCCGCCCAGCTCGTCGCGCAGCCGCCGCAGGATCCCGTCGACCATGCCCGCGTAGCCGTAGACCACGCCGGACCGGATCGCCTCGACCGTCGACTTGCCGATCAGCGCCCGCGGCGCCTCCAGCTCCACCCGCAGCAGCTTCGCGCCGCGCGCGGTGAGCGCGTCCATCGAGATCTCGATGCCGGGGGCGATCATGCCGCCGATGTACTCGCCCTCGCCCGAGACGACGTCGATGTTGAGGCCCGTCCCGAAGTCGACCACCACGCACGGCCCGCCGAAGCGGTCGTGCGCGGCGACCGCGTTCACCAGCCGGTCGGCGCCGACCTCGCGCGGGTTGTCGATCCGGATCGCCATGCCGGTCTTCAGCCCCGGGCCGACGACCGGCATCCTGTGGCCCAGGTAGCGCTCGGCCATCGCCGCCCACTCGGGCGCGAGCTGGGGCACCGTCGAGGACACGATCGACGCGTCGACCATGTCGAAGATGACGCCGCGCAGGCCGAGCAGGTTGCGCAGCGTCGCCCCCAGCTCGTCGGCCGTCGAGTCGCGCACCGTGGCGAAGCGCCAGTGCTCGTGCAGCTCGCCGTCGCGGAAGGTCCCGAAGTGGGTCTGCGTGTTGCCGACATCGACGACCAGCAGCATCAGCGGCGGACGATACGCACCGGCGCGGTCACGGCGCGCGTGAGCCCCTGGGCGTCCCGCACGGCCGAGTAGACATGGCCGCGCTGCGGCCGTCGCAGCGTGCGCCGCTCGCGCCGCGAGAGCGGGATCCGGACCCGCTGGGACTCGCCGGGCCGGAGCAGCACGCGGCGGCTGCCGAGGATCACCAGGCGACGGCGCGTCAGCGTCACGATGCCCGTGCAGCGGCGGACCGAGGATGACGGGCACGCGATCCGCACTCGCGCGCGCCCGCGCGCGACGCGCACGCGCCGTGAGATCACGGCGACGCCGCCGAACGGCCGCCGCGCCCGGGCGCGCCGCGGCGGCACGCCCGGCAGCGCCGGGACCGTCGGAACCAGGGCGACATCGTCGACGTAGGCGTCGTTGTAGCTGCCGCCGGGCGTCCCGGACCGCACGGTCACGGCCACCGAGCGCGTGAGCCGCGGGACCGGAGCGCTGCCCACGCGCGCCATCAGCATCGTCGCGTTGCCGCGCTCGGCCGCCGTCACCGAGTCGAGCGAGAAGCCGCCGAGCCGGGCGCCCGCCGGCCCGCGGAACCGCGCCGAGACGACCGCGCGGTCGTCGCTCAGCCGGTAGCCGCCGAGCAGCGCGGACAGCCGCATGGTCACGCCCGCGCGGGCGTCGATCTCCGGCGCCCACCCCGACACGTCGACCACCTGCGTGGCGGTCGCCGCGCCCGACGGGCCGCCGGCGAAGAACGCGTCGCCCGCGCCGAGCATCGATGCCGCATCCAGCGTGGGGAACGCCACCAACCCGACGACGGTGCCGTAGCGGACGCTGGTGAAGCCGCCGCTGCGGCGCCAGCGCGGCGGCGCCGGCGCCGACGTGTCGTCCTCGGCGGCCGTGCCCTGCTCGGCGCCCGGGTTGGCGAGCAGGTTGCCGGCGGTCGCCGGCGGAGCGGGCGGGCGCCGCTCGAGCGCGCCGACGTCGCGCCGCGCGTTGCCGTCGCCGTCGCCGTCGATCGCCCGCACCGAGCCGAGCGCGTCGATCTCGGGCTCGTCGGCGTCCAGCGGCCGCGAGTCGCCGGCGTCGACGAGCGGCGAGCCGGGCCGCGGCCGCAGGTCGGCGGGCGGCGCGACGAAGCCCGGATCCACGCCGCTTTCCGGCAGGTGCGAGTGCGTCGCGGCGACCGTCCCGGAGAACCCGGCCTGGAAGCCCCATACGAGCGAGTTGGCGAGGTTCGCCTGGGCGCCCGAGGCGGCGCGCAGGCCACTCGCCCCGGCGCCGAACACGGTCAGATGCGCCGCGGTCAGCGTGCCGGACTCGACGTCCAGACCCGGTCCCGACAGCAGCACGCTGTGCATGCGCACCCTGCCCGCCGAGACCAGGCCGCCCTCGACCGACGACGAGCGCAGCGCCGACCCGTCGCGCAGCCGCACCCGGCCCACCACGAGCAGGTCGGTCGCCTCGCCGCGCACGGCGAGCGCGTTCCCGACCGTCGCGCGCAGGGTCATGGCCGACACCGACGACCGGTCCTCGCCGAGGTCGGCTCGCCCGAGCTGGGTGGCGCGACGGCCGGCCCCGATCACCCGCACCGGCTCGCCCGGCGCGTCCGTCACGTCGAACTCCTCCGACCGGCGGCCGACGCGGATGGTGTCGAGCCCCGGTGAGTCCTGAGCCTCGACGAGCGCCTCCGCCACGCTGGGCTGCTGGACGCAGTCGGCGAGCACCACGTCGACGCAGAACGTCGCCGCCTGGGCCTCGCCCGCCAGAGCGAACGCGAGGAACACGAGCAGCGCAACACGTCTCACTGCTGACGAAGGCTAACCACGCACGTCGAGCGGCGGTCCGGCGAGGCGCACATCCTGGCCCTCCCCCAAGGCCGCCAGCGCGTCGGCCGCGCCCGGCAGGTCCGGATCGAGCTCGAGCAGCGGCACGAGGACGAACCGCCGTGTGGTGACCTCGCGGTGGGGCAGCCGCAGCCGCTCGGACTCGTGCTCGACACCCTCCAGCAGCAGCACGTCGACGTCGATCGGGCGCGGCCCGTGCCGCACGCCGCCCGGCTCGCGCCCGAGCGCGCGCTCGACCGCCTTGCACGCGTCGAGCAGCGGCTCCGGCTCCAGCTCGGTCTCGATCCGCACGCAGGCGTTGAAGAACTCGCGCTGGTCGAGCACCTCGCCGACCGGCTCGGTCCCGTACACCGAGGAGGACGCCAGGACCATCACGCCGTGGATCCACAGCTCCTCGACCGCCGCCTGCAGATTGGCGCGCCGGTCGCCGACGTTGGAGCCGAGGCCGAGGTAGCCGAGCCTCATGCGCGGATCAGCGCCAGCTGGCGCGACTGGGCGAGCAGCGTGCCGTCGGGCGCCCACAACTCCCCGTCCTCCTCCCAGACCCCGCCGGCCGAGAAGCGCGACCGGTAGTCGGCCAGCACCCATTCGCCGCTTGCCACGGGCGCCCGGAAGTGGATCGTCAGGTCGACGGTGGGCGCGCCGAAAGGGCGCTCGAGCTTCGAGAAGGCGGCCGGCATCCAGCCGTCGGACATCGCGGTCAGGACAAGGTGATCGAGCGGCTGCGGTGGATCGAGCCGCAGCCACGCGAGGTTGCGGGCCTCCCCCGTGAGCGGGCCGGCGGGCCGGATCTCGAAGCGGTCGTGGAAGCCGGGCATCGGGTCGACGCGCTGCAGTCGCTCGCACTCCTCGGGCGGCGGCGCGGCGGGCGCCGCGGCCGCCCACTCGGGCTCGCCGTCGCGCCACGTGGCGCACGAGCCGAGCGCGAGCGCGACCGGCCGGCCGTCCTGCTCGAGCCGCAGGCTCACGGTGGTCGAGGACCGCCCCGCCCGCTCGACGGTCGCCGTCACCTCCACCGGGCCGGCCTTCGGCGCCTCGACGTAGTGGACGGTCAGCGAGCGCGGGCGCCGCGCCGGGTCGTCCACCGCGGCGACCATGGCGCGCGTGAGGAAGGCGGCGACGTAGCCGCCGAAGGGCCCGCGCACGACCCACCACCGGTCGCCGATCTCGCCGCGCCAGCGGGTCGGCGTCAGCGGCTCGAGGGCGGTGTCGGCGTCCAGCGTCACGACTCCGCGAGCCCCAGCCGCGCGTGCAGGCGCGCCAGCGGCCGCGGCGCCCACCAGTTCCACTTGCCGAGCAGCGCCATCAGCGAGGGCACGAGCAGCGCGCGGACGATGAAGGCGTCGATCAGCACGGCCAGCGCCGTGCCGATGCCCAGCTCCTTGATGAACACGACCTCGGACGTGGCGAAGGCGCCGATGGCGATGCAGAACAGCAGCGCCGCGAAGGTGACGATCCGGCCCGTGCGCTCGAGCCCGACCGCCACCGCCTCGCGGTCCGCCAGCCCGCTGTCGCGGGCCTCCTTGATGCGGGTGAGCAGGAACACGCCGTAGTCGGTGGAGAGCCCGAAGGCGACGCAGAAGAGCAGGATCGGCTGGGTCGACTCCAGCGCGCCCTGCGAGTCGTAGGCGAGCAGCGACTCGAACCGCCCGTCCTGGAAGATCAGCACGAGCAGGCCGAACGCGGCGCTCAGGCTGAGCACGTTCATCAGCAGCGCCTTGACCGGCAGCACGACCGAGCCGGTCATGACGAACAGGATCAGCAGCGTGGACCCGGCCAGCAGCGCCAGGGCGAGCGGGAGCGAATCCTGCAGCGAGGTCTGCTGGTCCATGAACGCCGCCGTCCCGCCGCCCACCCGGAAGTCGAATGGCGCGTCGCGTGCGCGGATGTCGCGCACGAGCTGCTGCGCCTCGTCGGAGAGGCTGTCCTTGCCGGTCACGACGTCGATCCGGTAGAGGCCGTCCGCCTGCCGGGGCTCGGACACGGCGTCGGCGCCGGGCAGCTCCCGCAGCGTGCCGGCCCACTCGCGGGCCGCGGTCTCGTCGCCGGTCTCGGCAGCGACGTAGAGCGGGGCGCTGCGACCGGGCGGGAACTCGCTGTCGAGCGCGTCCTGCACCACGCGGGCGCTGCGCTCGGTCGGCAGCACGCTCGCGTCGACGCCGGTGAACTCGATCCGCAGGAACGGCAGGCCCATCAGGATCAGCAGCGCGGCGGTCACCGCGGCGATCGGCCCGGGCCGCCGCATCACCATCTGCGAGAACCGGTACCAGCCGCCCTCTTGGACCTGCCGGGCGTCGCGGTCCAGCGACTCCTTCCAGCGCTTGAGGCCGAGCGCGTTCACGCGCGGGCCGAGCACGGCGAGCATGGCCGGCAGCACGGTCAGCGACACGAGCGCCGCCGTGAGGGCCACGAGCACGCCGCCGTAGCCCATCGAGAACAGGAACCGCAGGTCGAAGACGATCAGCGAGCCCATGGCGGCCGCCACGGTGATGGCGCTGAACAGCACGGTGCGGCCGGCGGTCCGCATCGTCCGCCGCAGCGCCTCGGCCGTGTCGACCCCCTTGGCCAGCTCCTCGCGGAAGCGCGAGACCACGAACAGCGAGTAGTCGATCGCGAGGCCGAGCCCGGCGCCGGTGATCAGGTTGATGGCGAACACCGACATCGGCTCGACCTCGTTCACGAGCCGCATCCAGACGAAGGTCGTGATGATCGTCGTGCCGCCCACCAGCACCGGCAGCAGCGCCGCGACCACGCTGCGGAAGACGACGAGCGAGAGCAGGAAGAGGAGCGGGAAGGCGAGCATCTCGGCGCGCGCGAGGTCCTGCTCGATCTGCTCGCCGACCTGGGTGAAGGCGAGCTGGCCGCCGCCGGCCGTCACGCCCGGCTCGCGCTCCACACGGGCCTGGAGCTCCTCGGCGAGGGCGTCGTCGTCGACCCCGGTGCGGAAGGTGGCGAGCAGGTAGGTCGACCGGCGGTCGCGCGAGACGAGCTCGGCGGGCTCGCCGTCGCGGACGGCGACGACCTCGGCGACGCGCGGGTCGTCCAGCATGTCGGCGACGCGGGCGAGCTTCTCCTGCGCCTGCGGCGAGTCGACCGGCGCGCCGAGCCGGACGAGCACGACCAGGTCCGGCGAGGCCGAGCGCCCGGTCGCCCGCTCGACCGCGTCGCGGGCGAGGATCGACTCCGCGCCGTGATCCTCGAAGTCGTCGTCCGAGTCCAGCAGGCCGACGACCGGCCCGCCGAAGGCGCCGGCGAACAGGACGAACACGACCGTGACGGCGAGGACCAGCCGGCGACGGCGGAAGATCAGGCGTGCAAGGCGGTCCATGCCTTGAAGACCGGATGGTCCGTGTGCTCGAGGTCCAGCGCGGCGACGAGGTTGAGCAGCATCCCGGTGGCGAAGAAGCTCCACACGTCGTCAGGGCCGGCGTCCGCGAGCGCGGCCACCTCGCTGACGATCGCGCCGTAGCGCTCTCGCACGTGCTCCTGGATCTCGGGATCCAGGACCGCGGCGTAGCCCTGCATCATCATCAGGATCGCGTGACGGTCCGGCAGCAACTCGGTCACGTATGCATGACCCATCGCGTGGAGCCGCTCGCCCTCGGGCGCTTCGGCGGCGGCGCGGCGGAACGCGTCGAGCACCTTCTCGCAGGCGCGGTCGTTGCAGGCGAGGAAGAGCTCGCGCTTGGTGCGGAAGAGGCGGAAGAGGTACGGCTGCGAGATCCCGGCCTCCTTCGCGATCACGTCGGTCGACGTCCCGTGGTAGCCGCCTTCGGCGAAGTGCTCCAGCGCGACCGCCAGGATCTCCTCGCGGCGCACCTCTGCCGATTTGCGCATGCCGGGCATGTTAGTGATTACTTACAAGCAAGTCAACGCTCTTCGCGCCAGACCTCCACCGAGACCTCCTCGACCGGCAGCGGGATCGGCGGCTCGGGCTTGGACGCCTTGACCGTCACGCTCTCGGCGCCGAACTGGGAGGCCAGGCGGTCGGCGATCACCGCGCACAGCCGCTCGAGCGTCTTGTACGAGCGCTGCTGCGAGATCAGGGCGATCACCTGGCAGACCTCGCCGTAGTCGACGGTGTCCTCGACGCGGTCGGTGATCAGGGCGTCGGGCTCGCCGACGTCGAAGCGCACGTCGAGCACCAGCCGCTGACCGATCTCGCGCTCGGCGGCGGTGACTCCGTGGTGGGTGTAGAGCGAGAGCCCGACGATCTCGACGGTGACCCCTACCTCGGGGCCCTCCTCGTCGTCGTCGTCGCCGTTCAGCTCGTCGTCGTCGTAGTCCTCGTCGGGGTCTGAGGCCATCGCGCGAACGTAGCAGCCGCCACCTCGAGCGCGTCGCGGGTGGCCGCCACGTCGTGGACGCGGAACACGCGCGCGCCGCGCTCGTAGGCGATCACGTTGGTGGCCACGGTCGCGTGCACGCGGTCGGTCACGTCGCGGCCGGTCAGCTTGCCGAGGAAGCTCTTGCGGCTGGTGCCGACGACGATCGGGCGGCCGAGCGCGACGAGCTCGTCGAGCCGGCGCAGCAGCTCGAGGTTGTGCTCGAGCGTCTTGCCGAAGCCGATCCCGGGGTCGAGCTGGATCCGCTCCTCGCGCACGCCGGCCTTGACGGCGAAGGCCATCCGCTCCTCCAGGAAGGCCTTGATGTCGTCGACCACGTCGTCGTAGCGGGGGTCGTCCTGCATCGTGCGCGGCTCGCCGAGCATGTGCATCAGGCAGCAGTCGACGCCGCGGTCGGCGACCAGGCCCGCGAGCTCCGGCTCGTGCCGGAAGGCGGTCACGTCGTTGACGTAGCTCGCGCCGGCGTCGAGCGCCTTCTCCGCCACCTCGAGCTTCATCGTGTCGATCGAGACCTGGGCGCCGGAGATGCCCTCGATGACCGGTATCACGCGCTCGAGCTCGTCCTCGACGGGGACGGGGTCGGCGCCCGGCCGCGTCGACTCCCCGCCGACGTCGACGATCTCGGCGCCCTCGGCGATCAGCCGGCGCGCGTGCGCGATCGCCGCGGCGTCGTCGTCGAACACGCCGCCGTCGGAGAACGAGTCCGGCGTGACGTTGACGACGCCCATGATCGTGTACATCCGTCCATCGTATGGCCGCGCGGATCGATCTTCCGGGCCGCGCGGCCGATGCCTGCGACATGGAAGTCCAGGCACAAGCAGCGATGAGCATCCTCTCGATGACGGTCCAGGGCGCGCACGACGCGATGGAGCGGGCGAACGCCAAAGCTCTGTCCGGCGACGCGTCACCGGCCGCGCAGGCGGATGTGATCCTCGAGCTGTCCAGCGCCGCTCAGGCGCTCGTCAGCTCTTCGTAGGCCGGGAGTGCACTTCGGGACACGCGCGGCCGTGAGCGGGGCGCGTGTCCCGAAGTGCACGATCGGTCGCGACGGCGACGCTCCCGGACTGGCGGGCGGGCGGGCGGGTTCTTCCGCGACGGTCGCCCGATCCCGTGGTAGGCCGAGCATGATCCCCAGGAGGATCGCCGCGCCGCCCGCGAGCTGAGCAGGGCCGACCACGTCGTGGAAGACCACGGCGCCGGTGAGCGCGCCGACCAGCGGCTCGAGGTTCACGAACGCGCCGGCCACCGCGGCGGGCACGCGCGCCTGCGCCCACGCGAAGAGCGCGAAGGCGAGCGCGGTGCCGGTCAGCGCCAGCGCCAGCACGGCGACGACCGCCTGGGCGCCGGACGGCGCCGGCGGAGCGCCCTCCATCACGAGCGCCACCGGCAGCGAGGCCACGCCTGCGGCGCCGAGCTGCACGGCGGTGACGGCCGTGGGGTCGCGGCCGGCGAGCAGGCCGGGCTGGAGCACGATGAAGAGCGCGGAGCCGGTCACAGAGAGCAGCACCAGCAGGTCTCCCGCGAGCGCGGTGCCCGCCCCGCCGCCCCCCGCCACGAGGCCGACGCCGGCCAGCGCGATCAGCGCGCCGATCCACGCCGGCGCCGGGCTCGAGCCGCGGCGCAGGAGCGCGGTGATGATGACCACGAGCACGGGCACGGCGCCGACGATCAGCGCGGCGTGGCTGACGCTCGTGCGCTCGATCCCGGCGTTCTGCAGCAGGATCACGACGCCGTAGCCGACAGCGCCGGCCACGACGATGCCGGGGGTCAGGGCGGCCCGCAGATGGCGCCGCGCCACGAAGGCGAGCAGGGGCGCCGCGATGGCGAAGCGGGCGACCGCGAGCCAGCCCGCGCCGAGCCACTCGAGCCCGAGCTTGGACAGCGGGACGGTCAGTCCCCAGAGCGCGCCGGCCGCGGCCAGCGCCACGATTGCTGTGCGCTGAGTCTTCATACCTATGAGCTTCGGCCATCTGGCGCATTTCTCAAGCGTGATTTGACGGTTGCCCCCTTTGACGAAACAATATTTCGTCAAATGGCTGTTTCACTTGATCCGATTGACATCCGGCTGCTGGTAGAGCTTCAGACCGACGCCGATCGCCCCAACGTCGAGCTCGCGCGGATCGTCGGGCTGTCCCCCGCGGCGACGCTCAACCGCGTCCGCCGGCTCAAGGAGTCGGGGGTGCTGCGGCGCATCACCGGCCGGGTCGACAGCACGGCTGCCGGCTTCCCGCTGCAGGTCTACGTGCTCGTCACGCTGGTGCGCCACGACGAGGTCGCGAACCGCCGCTTCGGCGAGGCGGTGCTCGCGATCCCGCACGTGATCGCCGCCGACTGGGTGACCGGCGAGGTCGATGCGGTGCTGATGGTCGTCGCGCGCGACGTCGCCGAGCTCCAGCAGGTGCTCAACCGGCTGTCGACGCGCGGCGCCACGCGCCTGGTCACTCTGCTGCGGCTGGAGGAGCTCAAGCCGAGCTCCCCGCTCCCGCTGGCGTCTGCACGCTGATCCTTGACAGCCTGAGCTTTACCGGTACATTTACCGGTACAGATGAGCCCGCGCACCAAAGATCGCGTCACGCTCGCCACCGTCGCGGAGGCCGTCGGCGTCTCCCGCATGACGGTCTCGAACGCGTACAACCGGCCGGATCAGCTCTCCCCCGAGCTGCGGGACCGCGTGATGGAGGCGGCCGAGCGGCTCGGGTACTCCGGGCCCGACCCCGTCGCCCGCACGCTGTCGCGCGGGAAGACCGGCTCGGTCGGGCTCGTGCTCGACTACCCGCTCACGATCGCGTTCACGGACCCGGGCACGATCCAGTTCCTCCACGGCGTCGCGGCCGGCTGCGAGGAGCAGGGCCTCGGCCTCACGATCGTCCCGCGGATCGAGGGAGGCGGCGCGGCGCTGATCCAGAACGCGCTGGTCGACGGCTTCGTCATCTACTGCGTCCACCCGGGCGACTCGCGGATGGACGCGATCGTCGCCCGCAAGCTCCCCTACGTCCGCGTCGACTTCGACGCCGAGCCCGGGATGGTCGACGTCAACATCGACGACGAGGGCGGCGCCCGCGCCGTCGCCGAGCACCTCACGGCGCTCGGCCATCGCCGGATCGGCATCGCGCTGCCCCACGGTCACCCCGGGGACAGCGGTCCGGAGGCGCGCGCCAACGCGTGGCACCACGTGACCGTGTCGCGGCTCGAGGGCTGGCGCGCCGGCCTCGAGGCGGCGGGCATCGACTGGGCCACCGTGCCGGTCGCCAGCGGTCCCGACAAGCTTCGCGAGGCCGGCAAGCATCGCCGGCGCCCGCCTGCTCGACCGGGCCGACCGCCCGACCGCGATCATCGCCCTCTCCGACGTCCTCGCCATCGGCATCCTCGAGGCTGCCGCCGAGCGCGGGATCTCCGTGCCCGACGAGCTGTCCGTCGCCGGCTTCGACGACGTGCCCGAGGCCGCGTCGGCCGATCCTCCCCTCACCACCATCCGCCAGCCGCATCAGGCGAAGGGCTCCGAGGCCGTCCGGCTCCTGCTGGAAGGCCCCGAGGCCGAGTCCGTACTCCTCCCCATCGAGCTCGTCGTCCGAGCTTCGACCGCTCCCGCTCCCTAGAAAGGAGACCTCCCCATGTACAGCTCCCCCATCGCCGTTCTCATGGCCGTCGAGTCCAGCCGCCGCGCGCTCACCGAGGCCGCGCGCCGAGGCCGCTCCCCGCCGGCGGCGGCGCGCCGCCGCGCTGCTCCTCCAGCGCGTGGCGCACCGCCTGGACCCATACGTGACGCACGCTCCCCGCGTCACGCTCGGTCGCTGAGCTCCTCGAGCAGCGCGCGCAGCCGGCGGAGCTTCGGCTCCCCGATCCGCTCCGCCCAGCGCGCCTCGACCTCGGCGATCGCCTCGACGGCGAGCGGGTATGTCGCCTGCCCGCTCGCCGTCGGCCGCACCAGCTTGGCGCGGCCGTCGCTGGGGTCGGGCACGCGCTCGACGTAGCCGTGCGCCTCCAGGTGGGCGACGAGCTCGCCCATCGACTGCTTGGTCATCTGCGCGCGGGCGGCGAGCTCGCTGACCCGCGTGCCCTCGTCGTCGAGGAACTGGAAGACGTTGCCATGAGCGATGCGGATGTTCGGATGGCCGTGCTCTGCCAGACGGGCGTGGATGTGCTGGGTCATCTCCTGGAACGGCTCGCGCAGCAGCCGGCCGAGGTTCGGGCCGTTTGACATTCGTCAGGCTACCTGTCTACCCTTGCGGTCGATATAGAAAGGTTACCTGACTATGCGCCTGCTCTTCACCACCACCGGCCACGCCGGCCACGTGCTTCCCCTCGTTCCGCTGGCCCGTGCGTGCCTGCGCGCCGGTCATGAGGTTCGCGTCGCCGGCCCGCGGTCGCGCGGCGCCGTCGTGCGCGACGCCGGCCTGCCGTTCTGGCCGTTCGCCGACCCGCCCGAGGACGAGGTGTGGTCCGTCTTCGCGCCGACGTCGGGTCTGCCGCCCGAGGAGGCCAACGCGGTCGTGATCGGCGAGGTGTTCGGCCGGCTCGGGGCGGGCGCCGCGCTGCCCGGCGTGGAGGCGATGATCGAGAGCTGGCGCCCGGACGTCGTCGTGCGGGAGAGCTACGAGTTCGCGTCGGTGGTCGCCGCCGAGCGGGCGGGCATCCCGCACGTGCGGGTGGCGACCGGGCTGGCCTCGACCGAGGAGTGGGTGCTGGGCCACGCCGGCAAGCAGCCCGTCGCGGAGATCCGCGCCTCACCGCTGATCAGCCTGACGCCCCCGGCGCTCGACGACGGGCCCGTCTCGCATCGCTTCCGGGTGGACGGCGCCGCGCCGGGAGCCAACCGCTGGGGCGAGCCGCTCGTCTACGTCACGTTCGGCTCCGTGGTAGCGGGCACGCCCTTGTACCCCCACGTCTACCGCGCGGCGCTCGACGAGCTCGCGGACCTGCCGGTGCGCGTGCTGATGACGATCGGCCACGGCGGCGACCTCGCCGAGCTCGGGCCCCTGCCCGCGAACGCGGTCGTCGAGCGGTGGGTTCCGCAGGCCGAGGTGTCTGCGCACGCGGTGGCGATGGTCTGCCACGGCGGTTACGGGACGACCGTGGGGGCGCTGTCCGCCGGCGTCCCGCTCGTGGTGGCGCCGCTGTTCGCCGATCAGGGGCGGAACGCCGCGCGGGTGGCCGAGGTCGGCGCGGGGCTCGCGCTGCCGATGGCGGCGAGCCTCGAGGCCGCCGATGTGTCGGGCGTCGGTGCGCTCGTGCGGCGGGTGCTGGATGAGCCGGGGTTTGGCGCGCGCGCCGCTCGGTCGCCGAGTCGGCGCGGGCGCTGCCGTCCGTGGACGGCGCGCCGGACGGTGCTCTGCGGCTATCGCCGGGCGTCGCTTGGCCGCGTGACGAACTGCGGCTGGGTAGGGAAGCGCGGGAGCCGGCCGCGCGGCGGACTTCGGCGAAGCGTCCTGTTCTAGTGGGGCAGGACACCACTGGAACAGGATTCATCCTGGATAAGGGTCGGAAAGCGACCCCTAGGCAGGATTCGATGCCGAAACCCGGCCGATCCCGCTTCCCTCAATGCCGGGGTTGACGTTCGCCGGCGGCTAAGCCAGGTCGGGCTTCTCGGGCGGGAGCCCGCGCGTCTCCGCGGCGCCGCCGGCGAGGCCGGGACGCGGCAGAGGCCTGGGCGGGGCCGGGGCGGCCGCGCCGGGGAGCTCCGGCCGCTCGGGCGTGCCGGGCGGCAGCGGGGCCTCGGTGCCGAAGACCTCTTCCTCGGTCTTGCCCTCGAGCAGCGCCTCGAACTGCTCGCGCTCGATCGTCTCGCGCTTCAGGAGCAGCTCGGAGATCGTCGTCAGCTGCTCGCGGTGCTCGGCCAGGATGTCCTTGGCCGACTGGTGCGCGCCCTCGACGATGCGGCGGATCTCGTCGTCGATCTCGCGCGCGATCTCGTCGGAGTAGTCCGGCTCGGAGGAGAACTCGCGGCCCAGGAACGGCATGCCGTGGTCGTGGCCGAACACGCGCGGGCCGAGCTTCTCGCTCATGCCGAAGCGCATGACCATCTGCTTGGCCGTGGCCGTGACCTTCTCGATGTCGTTCGACGCGCCGGTGGTGATCTCGCCGAAGACGATCTCCTCGGCGGCGCGGCCGCCCAGGGTCATCGCCATCGTGTCGGTCAGCTCCGCGCGCGTGGTGAGGAACTTGTCCTCGGCGGGCAGGGAGATCGTGTAGCCGAGCGCCTGGCCGCGGGAGATGATCGAGATCTTGTGCACCGGGTCGGAGTGCTCGAGGTAGTGGCCGACGATCGCGTGGCCCATCTCGTGGTAGGCCGTGATCAGCCGCTCCTTCTCGCCCATGACCCGGGTCTTCTTCTCCGGGCCGGCGACCACCCGCATGATGCCCTCTTCGAGCTCGACCTGGGTGATCTCCTTCTTGCCGGTACGGGCGGCGAGGAGGGCGGCCTCGTTGACCAGGTTGGCCAGGTCGGCGCCCGTGAAGCCGGGCGTCTGGCCGGCCAGCACGTCGAGCTCGATGACCTTCGCGAGCGGCTTGCCGCGCGTGTGGACCTCGAGGATCTTGCGGCGGCCGGCGCGGTCGGGCCGGTCGACGGTGATCTGGCGGTCGAAGCGGCCGGGACGGAGCAGGGCGGGATCGAGGATGTCGGGCCGGTTGGTGGCCGCGATCATGATGATGTTGTCCTTGGCCTCGAAGCCGTCCATCTCGACGAGCAGCTGATTCAGCGTCTGCTCGCGCTCGTCGTGACCGCCGCCGAGGCCGGCGCCGCGGTGGCGCCCGACGGCGTCGATCTCGTCCATGAAGATGATGCAGGGCGAGTTCTGCTTGGCCTGCTCGAACAGGTCACGCACGCGCGAGGCGCCGACGCCGACGAACATCTCGACGAAGTCCGAGCCGGAGATCGAGAAGAACGGGACGCCCGCCTCGCCGGCGACCGCGCGGGCCAGCAGCGTCTTGCCGGTGCCCGGAGGGCCGTAGAGCAGCACGCCCTTCGGGATCCGCGCGCCGAGCGCCTGGAACTTCTTGGGGTTCTCGAGGAACTCCTTGATCTCGTGCAGCTCCTCGACCGCCTCGTCGGCGCCCGCCACGTCACGGAAGGTGATCTTCGGCGAGTCGACCGACATCCGCTTGGCGCGCGACTTGCCGAACGACATGACCTTCGAGCCGCCGCCTTGGACCTGGTTCATGAGGAAGATCCAGAACCCGATGAAGATCAGGAACGGCAGCACGTACGTCAGCAGCGACAGGATCACGTTGGACCGCGCGGGCTTGACGTCGAACGACTGGATGTTGCCGGCCTCCGAGCTGGCCCGGAGCTGGTTGACCAGCACGTCGCCATAGGCGTCCGGGAACCCGACCTCGTACTTCTTGTCGTCCGGCAGCACGACCTCGACCGAGTTGTCCTTCGTGTCGAGCGTGACCGTCTTGACCTGGTTCTTCGACTCGATCTGCGTCAGGAACTGCTCGAAGGTCTTCGGCTCGGCCCGGTCGGAGCTCGAGATCAGCCTCGACGCGAAGAACGCCAGGACGATCACGATCAGGATCGGGAAGGCGGCGCTCTTGAAGAATCGGCTCATGTACGCACCGGGGCAGGAGCGAGGAAGAAACTGCTGGACAAGTGGATCAAGGCTACCAGTGGTGGTTGGACGGACCCGGCAGCCAGTGTGGGATGACTACCTATGGATCTCCTAATCGGTAGTTCCGGTCAAGGCCGCGACGTAGGGCAGATTCCGGTACTTCTCGGCGTAGTCGAGCCCGTATCCGATCGCGAACTTGTCAGGAATCTCGAACCCAACGTAGCGCGCGGGTGTCTCGACCTGGCGCCGTTCTGGCTTGGTGAGGAGCGCGCAGACCTCCAGCGAGGCCGGGCCGCGAGCCTCGAGGGTCCGCATGAGGTATTGCAGCGTGAGGCCTGAATCGACGATGTCCTCGACGATCAGGACGTGCCGGCCCTCGAGCGGGGCGTCGAGGTCCTTGAGGATCCGGACGACGCCGGAGGACTCGGTCGAGGAGCCGTAGGAGGCGACGGCCATGAAGTCGACCTCGCAGTGCATGTCCAGCTGGCGCATGAGGTCGGCGAGGAAGAACACGGCGCCCTTGAGGACGCCGATCAGGAGCAGGTCCTTGCCGGCGTAGTCGCGCGAGACCTCGGCGGCCATCTCCTTGATCCGGTGCTGCAGCTCGTCGGCCTGGACGATGATCTCGCCGATGTGCTCGTCGCGCAGCATGCGGCGGGCAGTCTAGGGGTCCCAGGTCACTCGTACGCGGCGAGCGGTCGCCTCCGTGGCGCGAAAGCGATCGCCGACGATGCCGATGGCCCACGCGATCTCCCCGTCGGAGACCACGACCGGCATCTGATGGCGGCGCTCGCGCGGGACCTTGAGGTCGGTGAAGCGGTCCTGCAGCGTGCGGCGGCACAGCCGGTCACCCGCGCGCCAGGGGCGCACCTCGAGCTCCGGGGCCAGCGCGGCGGCGTCGAGCGGGCCGTCGGGCGTGAGCTCGCACGTCACGCGGCCGGCGCCGAAGGCGACCGTCCCCGGCACGGACAGGCGCGCCGGCGCCGGCGGCGCAGGAGGTCCGTGGTCGAACCGGAGGCGCCCGTACTCGACCACGGCCCGCAGGCCGCCGCCGAGGTCGAGCGTGGCCGTGCCGCCGCGCGAGCCCAGCGCGAGGATCTCGTCGGCCCGGGCACCGACCGACCCCTCCCCCGCGATCGCCTGCACGGTCAGCCGCCGCAGCGCGGGCGGCAGGGCGGCGATCCGCTCGACGCTCGGCTCGGTGTCGATCAGCGAGTCGAGCACCTCGGCCTCGTCGCGCAGGATCTCCAGCGTGCGCAGGACGTTGGCCTCGGCGGCCGGATGGATCGAGCGCAGCGCGGGCAGCAGCTCGTTGCGGATCCGGTTGCGCGCGAAGTCGCCCGCGTCGTTGCTCGGGTCCTCGCGCCACTGGAGCCCGTGCTCGCGGCAGTGGGCGGCGGTCTCCTCGCGCGTCCAGTCCAGCAGCGGGCGGATCACGCCCGGGCGGTCGCGGATGCCGAGCAGCGCCCGCCTGCCCGGCGATGCGGCCAGGCGGTAGAGCACCGTCTCGACCTGATCGGTCGCCGTGTGGCCGGTGGCCACCACCGGCCCCAGCTTCGCCGCCTCGCGGTAGCGCACCTCGCGCGCCCATGCCTGCACGTTCCCGGCGGGCGCGCCGGCGCGATGGACCACCAACGGCACGCCCAGCCGCTCGCACAGCTCGCGGCAGAACGCCTCGTCCTCGTCCGCCGACGGGCGCAGCCCGTAGTTGACGTGCAGCGCGGTGACCGGCTCGCCCCGCCGCAGCAGGACGTCGAGCAGGCAGACGGAGTCGCGCCCTCCGGACAGCAGGACGACGATCATGGCCGCGCGCTCGCCAGGTAGAGCTCGGTGGCCTCGCTGAAGCCCTTGAGCTTGACCTCGCCGATCGGCTCGAACGCGAGGTGGTCGCCGGCCGCCGCGACGACCGCGTCGGTCACCAGCACCTCGCCGCCCGCCGCGCGGGCGCCCACGCGCGCGGCGAGGTTGACGGCGCGGCCGTAGTAGTCGCCGTCGCGGTAGAGCGTGTCGCCGGCGTGCACGCCGATCCGCGGCAGCGGCCGCTGGCCGGCGTTGAGCTGCTGAAAGCCGACGGCCCAGTCGACCAGCGTGGCCGGGTCGGCGCCGACCACCATCACCTCGTCGCCGATCGTCTTCACCACGCGCGCCTCGTCCGGCAGCGTGGCCTCGACCGACTCGACGAACCGCTCGACGACGTCGAGCGCCTCCTCCTCGCCGGCCTCCTCGGTCAGGCGCGTGTAGCCGGCGAGGTCGGCGAAGGCGATCGCCACGCGCAGCCGGCCGAGGTCCTCGCCGCCGCTCTCGAGCTCGAGGTGGCCGACCACGTCCTGGCCGACGAAGTGCTGGAGCATCCGCTGGTGCACGCGGTCCATGATCGGCGAGGCGAGCGGCAGCAGCTCGGAGGCCATGCCCTCCATCGTCTCGGCGATCTCGAGGCCGTCGACGCCGTCGCGCATCAGCGGCTCGTGGACGTAGAGGTGGAAGAGCTTGACCTCGGCGTCGGCGATCTGGGCCTGCGCCAGGCCGTAGACGCGTACGAGCTGCAGGAAGGCCACGAGCGGGAAGCCGGCCTCGAGCACCGCGGCCATGTAGCGCAGGAGCTGGATGTCCTCCTCGCCGATCCGCTCGAGCGAGTCCGACGAGAAGCCCACGGCGCCCCAGATGCGCTCGATCAGCGCCGGCTCGAGCCCGGTGTCCTCGGCTGCTTCGGCGAGCGTGCGCGTGCGCGCCGGGCTCGGGAACAGATCCTCGATGTAGCCGTAGGCGAGGCGGCCGGAGCGGGCGGCCTCGCGCAGCGTCTCGAGCGAGTACCCGCGCTCGCGCAGGCGCGCGACGATGCGCGCCTGGGCGACGGCGGCCGGCGTCCAGCGCCCGTTGCCGAGCGGGACGATCCCGTCCTTGACCCACCGGCGCAACGTGGCGGGCGAGACCTCGACCCGCTGCGCGACCTCGCTGAGCGTCAGTTCTGACATGACCCCGGACATGAAAGCGGCGGGACCGCGGTCGTGGCCCCGCCGCTTGCGGGCAATGCGGCCCGCTGCCTCGGCCGGCGGCGTTCGTCTGTCGGCGACGCCTTGCGTGCGACCCGAAGGCCGCCCACTTCCCGGCCTATTGCCTGGTTCGGGTGCGGCAAGGAATAGCGCGGGAAACGCGGCCTGTCAACCGACCTGACCGAGGTCAGACCACAAGGTGCGGATGCTCGCTCTCGAGGTACTCCCGGTAGCGCTCGTAGATGGGCTTGGTGATCGGGATGAGGCTCAGCGCGGCCTTCACGTCGCCCCCCGACTTGATGCGCCGGCGGGCCAGCGCCATCGCCACGTTCTCTTTCCCCTGGAAATACCGATTGGCCGTCTCCGAGGACATCGCCATCTTCACCTGCGGATCCCAGTCCACGTCGTCCGACCATTCCCAGTGGAGGTTGCCCTCCTCGCCGTCCCGGGCGGCGCGGATGTTGACCACGAGATCGACGTCGGTGAACTCGAAGCGTTGAGGAACATCCGCGTCGCGCAGCTTCGGGCCCATGTCCGGGTCTTCGCTCATCATCGAGAAGACCTGGTCCATGACGGCCCGGAACTCCTTGGGCGAGGAGAACTCCGCGCCCATGATCAGGAGCTGCTCGAGGGCTTCGCCCGCGGCTTGGTCTTCGCCGCGCGCTTGGCGGTGGTGCGCTTCGCAGGCGTGCGCTTCACGGGCGTGCGCTTGGCGGCCGTCCGCTTGGCCGGCGTCCGCTTGGCGGCGGTGCGCTTGGCCGGCGTCCGCTTGGCGGCGGTGCGCTTGGCGGCGGTGCGCTTGACCGGCGTTCGCCTGGCGGGCGCCGGGCGCGAGGGCGCCTCGCTGCGGACCTCGAGCGCCGCGACACGGCGGGCGAGCCCCTCGATCTCGGAGCGCAGGCCCTTCACGTCCTCGAGGATCCGGAGCTCCTCGATCGTCTCGCGGATGCGCGAGGCCGCGGCGGCGACCTCGTCGACGAGGTTGCGGGTGCGCTTGGACGTGGTCGCCGCGCCCTCGGTGGTCGCCTGGAACGTGCGCTCGACGGCGCTGCGGACAGCCTCGACGGCGTCCGCGGCATCGGAGCCCTTCTGCTTGTCCTTCTTCTTCTTGTCCTTCTTGGCCATAGCTCAACTCTATTCTCAGCCGCTCGTGCCGATCCTGCGCCCCCACGAGGAAGTAGCCGAGCGCGTGCTGCTCCCCGGCGACCCCGGCCGCGCGCTGCGGCTCGCCCAGCAGCTGCTCGACTCGCCGAAGATGCTCAACCACAACCGCGGGCTGTGGGGCTACACGGGGATCGCGGCCGACGGCGCGCCGATGACGATCCAGAGCACCGGCCTCGGGGGGCCGAGCACGGCACTGGTGGTCGAGGACCTGATCGCCCTCGGCGCTCGCCGGCTCGTGCGCGCCGGGACCTGCACCGCGTTCGTCGAAGCTCAGCTGATCATCCCCGACGCCGTCCTGCCCCACGACGGCACGAGCCGCGCTCTCGGCGCCGACGGCCCGCTCGCCCCGGACCCGGTGCTGTTCGCCGCGCTGCGGGCGGCCGGCAACGGCGCCGTGGTCGGACCTGTCGTCTCGGCCGACATCCTGGGCGGGGAGTGGCCCGGCGCCGTGGCGCTCGACCTCACGACGGCAGCCGTCTTCGCCGTCGCCATGCGGCACGGCGTGCCCGCCGCGTGCGTGCTCGCGCGCGACGAGGAGTCCGAGGCCGAGCTCGGGCGCGTCGCGGCTAGCGCTTGCGCTTAGCCGGCTTGCTCTTCTGCGGCGCCGCCGGCTCGTCCACCTTCAGCCGCTCCTGCTCGCGCGGCGGAGGCGACGGGGCGGCGTCGAGCGCGCCCGACAGGTGCGAGAGCTCGATCGAGAGCTTGCCGAGCTGGCCCTCGATCCCCGCCAGGCGCTCGTCGAGGCTCGACTGGGACATGGCGGCGAGGCGCTGGTCGAGCCGGTCGACCGCCTCCTCGATGCCCTCCATCCGCTGCGACACCGAGCGCAGCCGGCGCGTGAGGCGCTCGACGTCGGCCGCCGACGGGATGTTGAGCGCCCCCATCGCCGTCTCCTGGGCCTGCACCGCCTTCTCGCGCGCCGTGAACGCCCGCGCGATCGCGGAGTTCACCAGCGGGTTCTCGAGCAGCTCCTGGGCGAGCTTGCCCAGCGCGTCCTCACCCTGGCGGGCGATACGGTCGCGCAGCCCACTCTGGGTGTCGTCTGCCATGGTGTCCTCCACGGGGATTCCGAGGTTCGAGGTTCGAAGGCCGCGGGGAAGCTAGCGCAGTCAAGCTCGCGTTTCCGGCATGAAAGAGCAAACCTAACCCTGAAGTCGAAGGTTAGGTTTAGCCAGTCTTCATCGACTTGCGAGGAAATACCGCAAGAGACGGCCCGGAAGACCGTTCGAGATTGCATCACGCACCATGCGACCGATAGCCTCAGATCCACTTCAGAGGGTTCCGCGCCCGGCACTCGCAGGATGTCGAGACTCCGCCGGCGCCGCGGGAGGGGACCCAGCCCGGGGATGACCAGCCGTAAGCTGCTGACGATCGCGACCGCCAGCGCCGCCTTGTATGCGGTGGTTCTCGTCGCGTCCGCATCCGCCGCGCTGCACCGCGTCCAGGTCACGCTCGTGACGGGCCAGACCCTCACGCTCACGGTCGACGTCCCGCCCGGTTCGTCGGTGCAGCAGGTGCAGATCCCCGATCTGCCGGCGCCCGTCCAGGAGATCGTCGACCTCGGCCCGGTCGAGACCCCGACTCCCGAGCCGACGGCCCCGCCGGTCGACGTCCCCGAGGTCGACCTCCCCGACGTCGACGTGCCCGAGGTCGATCTGCCCGCCCCGGGCGCGACGCCCGGCAGCGACAACGGCGGCGGTGGCGGTGGCGGAGGCGGCGGCAACGCGGGCGGCGGCACCGGCACGACCAAGCTGCCCTCGATCGACACCGGCGACGAGAGCTCCGTCAACCGGTCCGACAGCACGCTGCGCTCGCGCGTGCGGCGCGCGCGCGACAAGGTGAAGGAGGCCGCCGAGCGGGCCACGAACCCCGACGGCTCGCCCAACCCGGCCAACCCGACCTTCTCGCTGTCGACCCCCGGTCCCGCGCGCATCGGCGTCCCGAACTTCTTCATCGACAAGTTCCGCATCCCGCCCTTCCTGCTCCCGATCTACCAGGCCGCCGGCATCCAGTACGGCGTCCGCTGGGAGATCCTGGCGGCGATCAACGAGATCGAGACCGACTACGGGCGCAACCTCAACGTGAGCTCGGCGGGCGCGCTCGGGTGGATGCAGTTCATGCCCTCGACCTGGCGCGTGTACGGGATCGACGCCAACGGCGACAAGGTCGCGGATCCCTACAACCCGGTCGACGCGATCTTCGCCGCCGCGCGCTACCTGCGCGCCGCCGGCGCCGACCAGGACATCCGCCAGGCCGTCTTCGCCTACAACCACGCCGACTGGTACGTCGACTCCGTGCTGATGCGCGCCCAGGTCATCGGCGGCCTGCCGTCGAACCTCGTCGGCTCGCTCACGGGCCTCACGCAGGGGCGCTTCCCGATCCAGGCCAAGGCCACGTACGCGGGCGAGATCCAGACGCGCGGCCGCAAGGTCCGCGAGGGCAACGCGGCGCTGGTGGTCGAGTCGAGCGGCCGGCGCGGGATCCGCATCTTCTCGCGCGAGCGCGCGGCCGTGGCGGCGGTCAACGACGGCAAGATCGTCCGCATCGGCCACAACCGGCGCCTCGGCAACTACGTGATGCTGCAGGACGTCTACGGCAACACGTACACGTACGGGCACCTGGGCAAGGTCAACCGCCGCTACCCGTCGCCGAAGCCGCAGGAGTTCGACCCGAGCGAGGTCGAGGAGCAGCTCGAGCTGCCGACGCGCGACGCCCAGCCGGCCGAGGCGGCGTCCAACACGTCACGCCCGGCGCGCCGCGCACCGAAGCGCAAGCTCGCCGACAAGGCCGCGCCCGACGTCAAGACGACCGAGGCTCCGGCCGTCGACAAGCAGCGGCTGTTCGCCAACCCGGCCCGGCCGAACGCCTCGGCCGCCGGCGGCGCCCAGCAGGAGTTCGAGCGCACCGGCGAGATCGACGGCGAGGAGACCGTGGCCGGCTACTTCCGGCGCGTCTTCGGCCTCGGCCGCAAGGACATCCAGCTCAAGCGCCTGCGCGTCGGCTCGCGCGTCGTGGCCGGGACCATCCTCGGCAGCCTCGGCGAGCGCGAAGGCCGCCGCGCTCCGTACCTGCGCTTCGAGATCCGGCCGGCCGGCCAGGGCGCTCCGCGGATCGATCCGAAGCCGATCCTCGACGGCTGGAAGCTGCTCGAGTCGACGGCCATCTACCGCGCCGCCGGCAAGAACCCGTTCTTCGGCCGCGACGCCGCCAACCCGTCGATCGGCCAGATCCTGCTGATGAGCAAGGACGCGCTCGTCCAGCACGTGCTCGCCAACCCGCGGATCGACCTCTACGACTGCGGACGGCACGACATCCAGACCGGGCAGATCGACCGCCGCGTCCTGGCCACGCTCGAGTTCCTCGCCGCCTCCGGCCTGCGGCCGTCGGTGACCTCGCTGCGCTGCGGCCACGGCTTCTACACGACCTCGGGCAACGTCTCGCACCACTCGTCAGGCAACGCGGTCGACATCGCGGCGGTCAACGGCATCACGATCTCGCCGGCGACCCAGGGCGCGGGCTCGATCACCGAGATGACGATCCAGCGGCTGCTGACCCTGCAGGGGACGATGCGGCCCGACCAGATCATCTCGCTGATGAAGTTCGAGGGGGCGGACAACACGTTCGCCATGGGCGACCACGACGACCACATCCACGTCGGGTTCCGGCCGCTCTACGGCACCAACTCGAAGATGGCCAAGCAGGTCAACGCGGTCCTCAAGCCCAAGCAGTGGATCAAGCTGATCGACCGCCTCGGCGAGATCGACAACCCGACGGTCCGCCGCAAGCCGTCGAAGTACGCGACGCCGGCGTCTGACGCCCACAAGGGCGAGTAGCCTCCGCCCACCCTGCCTCGCTTCGGCTTCGTCCAGTGGGAGTTCCCCGGCCGCGTGGGGCCCGACCCCGGTCGCTACATCGTGCGCCGCTACGCCGGCGACGACGTGCGCCAGGTCCTGGTGATCGGCGGCTTCGACGCCCCGCGCCGGCTCCGCCGCCGCTCGCGCCGAGCCGACCCGGGGCCGACGAGCGTCGAGCTCACCCGCGCCACGCTGATCGACGCGACGCCGCTGGGCGAGCTCGAGGAGGCGGACGCGTGGCTGGAGCGGGCGTCCGGCGACGATCGCTCGCGGGTGACGGGCGATGCGCTCGAGCTGCTCAACCGCGCCGTCGCCGGGCACCGGGTGGCGAGCGCCGATCCGTGGGTGCCCGACGCGGACCCCGCCCACGCGCTCGTCTGCCGCGTCGGCTACGGGACCGGCGAGCAGGTGGCCGAGGGCGAGTGGGAGGCGGCGGTCGAGCTGCCGCTGCCGGCCCCGCCCAGCGCGCGGTCGCTCGTGCTGTCGCCGCAGGAGCGCCTGGCCGCGCTCTTGAGCGGCCGTGACGCGGCGCTCGCCTGCGAGGAGCTCACCCTGCGCGCCCGCGGCGACCTCGACCACGGCCGTGCGCGCGAGGCCGCGCTCCAGCTCGCGATCGCGCTCGACACGGCTTTGGCGGAGCTCGAGGCGTGGCGCGAGCAGGGCGACATGGCGCGGCGCCTGGAGGAGCTCGACGACCGGCGTGGAGCGGTCGCGGAGGCCGCCCGGGCGGCTCTGGCGGGCGGTGTCGACGCCGAGCGGATGGCGGACGTCAGCTCGACGCTCGAGCGGCTCGAGGCGGCGCTCCGGGCTCGCCAGGTCGCGAGTGGGTAGCGGGCTCGGCGAACGTCAACTGCGGCTGGGTAGGGCGGCCAGCACGGCCTCGAGCTCGTCCACGACGTCCCCGTCGAGGCGCACGACGGCGTGACCGTCGTACGGCGTGGCGCTCTTGGTGACGATCGCTACGGCGCCGCCTGAGGTCAGCGTGATCTCCGGCAGCTCGGCGACCGGCCAGACCTCGAGCGAGGAGCCGATGCAGAGCATGAGGTCGGCGCCGCGCGCCAGCGCCGAGGCGCGGCTCATCGCCGCCTCGTCGAGCATCTCGCCGAACAGCACGACGTCGGGCTTCAGCGGGCGGCCGCAATCACAGGGAGGCACGCCGCTCTCCTCGAACCGGCGACGCGTCTCGGCCAGCGGGTAGGTCGCTCCGCAGCTCAGGCACGATGCCGACGCGATCGAACCGTGAACCTCGATCACATCCTGAGACCCAGCGAGAGCGTGCAGGCCGTCGATGTTCTGCGTGATGACCGGGATGCCGAGCTGCGCCAGCGCGCGGTGCGCGCCGTTGGGCTGCTTGCCCTCGAGCGCGGCGAAGCGGTGCCCGTAGAAGCCCCAGAAGCGCTCCGGGTCGCGCCGCCAGACGGAGATGTGGGCGACCTCCATCGGGTCGACGTTGGCCCACAGCCCGGTGCCGGGCGAGCGGAAGTCCGGGATGCCGGAGGGGACGGAGATGCCCGCCCCGGTGAGGGCGACGACCGACCTCGCCGAGCGGATCAGCTCGGCGAGGCGGTCGTGATCACTGCTCACCGGCCCTTGAACTCCGGCTTGCGCTTCTGCACGAAGGCGCCGATGCCCTCGCGCGCATCCTCGGAGCCGAACGCGGTCCCGAAGGCGGCCTTCTCGGCCTCGATCCCCTCGTCGAGATCGCCCGCGTGCGAGACGCGCTTGATCTGCTCGAGCGCCACCGGCGCCTGGCCGGCGAACTTGCGCGCCCAGGCCAGCGCGGTGTCGAACAGCTCGTGGTCGGCCACCAGGCGGTTGACGAGGCCGAACTCGTAGGCCTCCTCGGCGCTGATCGGGTCGCCGACCGTGTTCATCTCGAGCGCCTTGGCCGGGCCGACCAGCCGCGGCAGCCGCTGGGTGCCGCCGAAGCCGGGGATGAGCCCGAGGTTGATCTCCGGCTGGCCGAAGGACGCGCTGAACCCGGCGAGGCGGACGTCGCAGGCCATGGCGATCTCGCAGCCGCCGCCGAGCGCGAGCGCGTTGACCGCCGCGATGGTCATGATCCGCGACTGCTCCCAGGTGCGGAACAGCGCGTGCGCGCGGTCGAGCAGGTCCTTGCCGCCGGCCTCGTCCATCTGCGTGAACGCCTTGATGTCGGCGCCCGCGCAGAACAGCGCGGGGTTCGGCGAGGCGATGATCATCGCCTTCACGCCGCCGCCCTCGATCGACTTCCACGCCTTCTCGAGCGCGTCGATCAGCTCCGGCGCGAGCGAGTTGGCGGGCGGGTTGTCGAGCCAGAGGATCGCGACGTCGTCGCGCGTGTCGAGCTTGACCGGGCTCTGCTCCCAGCCCTCGTCGGGCTGCGGATAGGGGTAGAAGCCCTGCCCGCTCTTGGCCCCGAGGCGGCCCTGGGCCACCAGGCGGCGCAGGATCAGCGGCGGCTCGAAGCCCTCGCCCCACTCGTCCTCGGCCTGCTCGAGCGCGGCCAGGACGTCGTCGAGCCCGCGGAAGTCGGCGCGGGCGAACGGGCCCGGGACCATGCCCGTGCCCATCATCATCCCGAGGTCGATGTCGCGGACGCCCGCGATGCCCTCGTCGAGCACGAGGCAGGCCTCGACCAGCGCCTTGAGCTGGAAGCGGTCGGCGATCCGCTCGTCGATCTGAGTCGTCGTCTCAGGCGTGCTCATAGAAGCCCTTCCCGGACTTGGCGCCGAGCTCGCCGCGCTCGACCATCTCCTCCATGCCCTTGTGGACGTAGAAGCGGTCGCCGTAGGCCTCCTGCATGTCGCGCGCGACCTTGACCACGGTGTCGAGGCCGGACATGTCGGCGACCCGGAACGGGCCCATCGGCATCTGGGCCTTCTCGGTGATGAACTTGTCGAGCTCCTCGACGTCGATCCCGCTCTCGTCCTGGTAGCGCCAGATCTCGCTGGCGGTGGAGACGAGGATGCGGTTGACCACGAAGCCCGGGCACTCGTGGCAGCGGACCGGCATCTTCTTGATCGCCTGGGCGAAGTTGGCCGCGGCCTGGGCGGTCTCCGGCGAGGTGTCCTCGCCCTCGATGACCTCGATCAGCCGCATGTAGGAGGCGGGCCAGAAGAAGTGGAAGCCGACCACCTTGTCGGGCCGGTTGGTGGCGTCGCCGATCTCGGTGATCGAGAGGCCCGAGGTGTTGGAGGCGAGGATCGCGTGGCCGGGAGTGGCCGCGTCGAGCTCCGCGAACACCGCGTGCTTGATCTCCATCTTCTCGGGCACGGCCTCGATGACGAAGTCGACGTCGCCGAACTCGTCGTAGTCGGTGGTGCCGGTGATCAGGGAGAGCGTCTGCTCCGCCTGGGCCGACGCCTGCGCCTCGTCGAGCTTGCCCTTCTTGACCAGCTTGGCGGCCTGGCCCTCGGTGACCTCGCGAGCCTTGGTGAGTCCCGCGTCGACGAACTTCTCGTCGACGTCCTTGAGCACGACCGGGATCCCCGACGCGGCGATGACCTGGGCGATCTCGCCGCCCATCACCCCCGCGCCGACGACTCCTGCTTTGAAAACGAACATGGCGGGGCACGTTAGCCGGTGCCTAGAGCTCGGCACGCCGCTCATGGCCGAAGCGCGTGAGCGTGCGGCGCAGCGACTCGGTCAGCTCGCGGCGGATGAACAGGCGGTCCATGAGCGGGGTGAAGGCGTTGCGCTGCTTGAGCTCGTAGTCGAGCGTGAGCGTGACCTGGACCTCGTCGGCACCGGCCGACTCGAAGGCCACGGTCTGCGTGCCGCGCAGGCGCTCGTCCTCGACCTCGCGCGTCTGGCTCGTGCGCGCCTCGTAGCCGGTCACGACCTCCTGGACGCGGCCGCGGCCGCGCGGCGGCGAGTCCCAGACCAGGCGGGCGCCGACGTCGGGCCAGTCACCCTCGAGCTTGTTGATGTGGCCGAAGCCGTCGACCCAGGCCGCCCAGCGGTGCTGGTCGTACCACAGCTCCTCGGCCTCGATGATGCGGCCGGGGACGACGGCCGTCGCCTGCGCCCGGCTCACAGGACCTCCTTGCGGATCGCCCGGATCGAGCGCGCGATCTGCGCCATCCTCGGCTCCAGCTCGCCCGCGAGCCGCTCGCGCTCCGACTCGCCGGCGGGCGTGATGGTGTAGAAGCGGCGCGAGCGGCGCTCGGGATGCTCCCACTCGCCGGCCAGCAGCCCGCGCTCCTCGAGCGAGCGCAGCAGCGGGTACATCGTGTTCGGGTTGACGACCAGCGCGCCCTCGGTGAGCTGCTCGATCCGCTCGATCAGCCGGTTGCCGTACATGGGCTCCTGCGAGCTGTAGTGCAGGACGAGCAGCGGCAGCAGGCCGGCGCGACGGAGGTCGCCGACGAGCGGGTCGGCGCTGGCCGCCTTCGCGCTGGGCACGATGCGATTATCGCGCGATGACCGCCGTAGACCTCGCGCTGGAGCTCGTCCGCCTCGACACCGTCAACCCGCCGGGCCGCGAGGAGGCCGCCGCGTCGCTGCTGGGCGAGCGGCTGAGCGCCGCCGGGTTCGACGTCGCCTTCCACGAGCACGCGCCCGGCCGTCCGAGCGTCGTGGCGCGGCTGGACGGCGACGGGCCGGCGCTGTGCATGACCGGCCACCTCGACACCGTGCCGCTGGGCGGCGCGCCGTGGAGCGTGGAGGCGTTCGGCGAGCTGCGCGACGGCCGCCTCTACGGCCGCGGGTCGAGCGACATGAAGGGCGGCGTGGCGGCGATCGTGGTGGCTGCCGAGCGGGTCGCGGCGCTGGGGCGCGGGTCGCTCGAAGTCGTCCTGTGCGCCGCCGAGGAGACCGGCTGCGAGGGCGCGCTGCACCTGGCGGGGTCTGGCGCGCTGGGCAACGCCGGCGCCGTCCTCGTCGCCGAGCCGACCGGCGGCGTCCCCCACGTGGCGCACAAGGGCGTCCTGTGGGCGCGCGCCACCGCCGAAGGCAAGTCGGCGCACGGCTCCTCGCCGCAGCTCGGCCGCAACGCGATCTACCCGCTGGCGGCGGCGGTCGCCGCCTTGTCCGAGCTGGACTTCGGGGTCGAGCCCCATCCGATCCTCGGCGAGCCGACCCTCAACGTCGGCACCATCGCCGGCGGCTCCGGGATCAACCTCGTCCCCGACCGCGCCGAGGCGGGCATCGACATCCGCACCGTCCCGGGCCTGCAGAGCGCCGACGTGCTCGAGCGGCTGCGCTCGCTGGCCGGCGCCGACGTCACGATCGAGCCGATCCTCGACCTGCCGCCGGTGTCCACCGATCCGAACGACCCGTTCGTGCGGTCGGCGGCCGACGTCGCCGGCTCGTCCGGCGCAGGGCTCGCCTACTTCACCGACGCCGCCGCCCTGACGCCCGCCTACGGCTCGCCGCCGACGGTCATCTGGGGCCCGGGCGAGGCCGCCCAGGCCCACCAGACCGACGAGTGGGCCTCGGCCGAGAAGATCGACGCCGCGGCCGAGGGGTTCTTCGAGCTCGCGCGCCGCTGGTGTGGCCTCTAGGCCCCGAACTCGTCGAGCAGCAACTCCGAGAAGACGCTGCCTGGCCGCGGCCGCGGCTCGCCGTCGACGAACACGTCGACGCGCTCGTCCCAGAACGCCACCAGGCCGGCGATCGCGGTGAGCTCGGGCATGGGCTGCTCATAGGTCCAGCCGATGTCCTCGTGGCCCTCGATCGACCACCACGAGGCCTCGCCCTTGTAGGGGCAGTAGCTGCGGCTCGGGCTGACGCGCAGCTCGGCACGGACGTCCTCGCGCGGCACGTAGAAGCGCATCGGCAGGTTCGTCTCGCACAGCAGCCGGGCGCCCGTCGTCTCGGCGATGACCTCGCCGTCCAGCTCGATCCGCACCGTCCGCAGGCTGCGGCGGACGTCGACGCGGTGGTACGGGTCGCGCGGGTGGCCGGCGATCGGCTCGTCCTCCTCCAGCCAGTCGAAGGCGTCGAAGTCGAGCACGACGTAGCCGTGGAGGTCGCCGTCGGCGAGCCGGTACCCGGCGCCCACGCGGCCGCCCACCGTGACCGGATCGCCCTCGGCCGAGTGCACGCTGAAGGGGATCCCCGGGTGCAGGAGGCCCGGCGTGTAGCCGTCGGTCGCGGGGGCCGGCGCCAGCTCGGCGAGCAGGTCCTCCTCCGGCACGGCATATGACGGGCAGATGCGGCGCGGCTCCCACACGATGATCGCGCGTGCGCTGTCGGCGATCGGCCGTCCCTCGAGGCTCGCTCGTACGCGTCGCTCGACGGGCTCGTGGCGCAGCAGGCCGCGGGCCTCGGCGATCAGGTCTTGCATCCGTGTGCTCATTGAAGTCCAGACGTCCGGCCGCTCGGCGCTATTCCACGTCGACGTGCCCGTTGGCGGCCAGCCAGGTCAGCGCCTCGTGCAGGGCGTCGAGCGAGCTGTAGCGGGGCGCGTAGCCGAGGACGGCGCGCGCCCGCTCGATGCTGGCGGCGATGCTGCGGCCGACGTGCTCGCGCGTCGCGCCGGCGTGGCCGGCGCCCACGCGGCGCTCGAACTCGGCCCACTCGACCAGCTCGAGCACCGGCTCGCGGCCGAACCAGGCGGCCGCGCCGGCCGCCAGGCCGCGCAGCGTCATCGCCTGCTCGGACACCACGTGGAAGCTCGACCCGATCGCCGCGGGCCGCGTGAGCGCGCGCTGGAACCCTTGCGCCACGTCGTCCGCGTGCACGTGGTGCAGCACGCCGAGGCCGAGGTCGGGGAGCGCGAGCGGCTTGCCGGTCGCCAGCCGGTGCCAGACGTCGGGATCGAGGTTGCCGGCCGGCGTGATGACCGGCCAGCCGGGCCCGGTGATGTGCCCCGGGTGGAGCACGATGCTCGGCACGCCGCCGGCGATCGTCTCGCGGTGCAGGAGCGCCTCGACCTCGGCCTTGCCGGTGCCGTACTCCCCGTAGGCGGTGCGCGGCTCGTCCTCGGTGACGGGCACGCGCGCGACGGCGCCGTGGACCCAGATCGTTCCGCAGTGCACGAGCAGCGGCCGGCTCGGCCGCAGCGCCTCGACGAGCTGGCGGGCCGAGGCGGCGTCGAAGCAGATCATGTCGATCACGGCGTCGGCCTCGAGCGCGGCGATCCGGTCGCCGAACGAGCCGGCCCGGTCCTCGGCCTCGCGATCGATCGCGATCCGCTCGACCGCGCGCCACTCCGGCGCCGGCCGGTACGGCTCGCGCTCGCCGCGGCTGAGCGCGACCACCTCCCAGCCGGCGCGCACCAGCCGCGGCACCAGGTAGGTGCCGACGTGCCCGGTGGCACCGATGACCACGACGCGGCTCACGGGGCGACAGTATTCCCGAGATGGTCGTCCGCTCTAGGGTCAGGGGAATGCAATCCGCCTGGGATCGGCTCCGCGGCCTACCGCTGCATGTGGAGTCCTACGAGTTCGACCGCCGATCGGCGGCCTACCGCCCCACCTTCGAGCGCGTGACGACGCTGGTCCGACTGCGCGGAGCCGGCGCCGAGGGCCTCGGCGAGGACGTCTCGCCGTTCGAGGACGAGTCCGTCACGCTGCACGTGACCGCGCCGGAGCTGCCGCTGAGCGGCGAGTGGACGCTGGAGTCGTTCTCCGATCGGCTCGCGGAGCTCGACATGTGGCCGGAGCCGCCAGAGTGGCACGCAGCCGTGCGCTGGCGCAGGTGGGCGTTCGAGTCCGCGGCGCTCGACCTCGCGCTCAACCAGGCGGGCGTTCCGCTCCACGAGGCCGCGGATCGCGAGCCGCGCCCCCTGCGCTTCGTCAACTCGCTCGGCCTCGGCGACCCGCCGACCTTCGACCCGATCCGCCGCCGGCTCGAGGCCCATCCCGACCTGCGCTTCAAGCTCGACGTCACGCCCGCCTGGTCGCCCGAGCTGATCGACGAGGTGGCCGCGACCGGCGCCGTCGAGATCGTCGACTTCAAGGGCCACTACGGCCTGGACACCGGCGAGCTGCCCGAGCTGCTGGCGATGTACGAGCGCGTGATCGCCGCCTTCCCGGACGCGCTGCTCGAGGACGCGCACGACCTGCCCGAGGTCACCAGCCTGCTCGAGGGCGAGAAGCGCATCTCGTACGACTCCCCCATCTACGGAGTCGCCGATCTCGACACCACCCCGCTGCCGCCGCAGGCGGTCAACATCAAGCCATGCCGCGTAGGCGATCTGCGGTCGCTGCTCGAGGTCTACGCCGCGGTCGAGGAGCGCGGCCTGATCACGTACGGCGGAGGGATGGGCGAGCTCGACGTGGGCCGCGGGCAGATCCAGCTGCTCGCTTCGCTCTTCCACCCGGAGGGACCGAACGACGTGGCGCCTGGCGGCTACAACTTCGAGACCCCGGCTGCCGACCTGCCGTCCAGCCCGCTGCCGGCCGATCCGGCGCCGACGGGCTTCCGGCGGCGCTAGTTGCCGAGGGCCTTGACCGGCGCGCGGTACTTGGCGCTCGTGCGCTCGCCACAGAGGAGGACGGCGAGGCGGACGAGATCACGCTGGCTGGTGTTGGGGGGAAGCGACATGGCAGCAGTCTCCGTCCTCGGGGACCCCCGAACCATGGGGTGACCCCCTCGATCTTCAGCGGCCACCCACCCTCAGGGGGTAGGGCTCACCCTACGTTCGTGAGCCCCATGGCCACGGCGAAGCCGAGCACCGTGATCAGCCCGCCGGTGCGGCCGGCCTTGGCCCGCGCCTCGGGGATCATCGAGTCGATCAGCATCACGAGCAGGGCGCCGGCGGCAAACCCGTTGATGGCGGCCTGGAGGTCGCCGCCGGTGACGTCGGCGATGGCGAAGCCGGCGGGCGTGGCGATGAAGCACCCGACGGCGATCAGCCCCCAGAGGCGGCGGATCGCGGCGGGCCGCGATCCGGCCTCCCGCATCGCCGTGGACGAGCCGATCGCCTCCGGCAGGTTGGAGACGAAGATCGCCGCGAGCAGGCCGAGGCTGACGCCGTCTCCCGCCGCCAGGCCGATGCCGAGCACGAGCTGCTCCGGGATGCCGTCCAGGAACGCGCCGAGGGCCAGCGCGTTGGTGCCGCCACGATCGAAGGCGCCGTCGAGGAAGTAGAAGGCCAGCGCGCCGACGGCGAGCCCGGAGGCGACGGCGGCGGGGCTGCCGATCTCCAGGCCCTCCTCCGCCAGGTCGAAGCTCACGGCGCTGATCAGCGCGCCCGCGCCGAAGGCCAGCACGAGCCCGACGACGCGGTCCGGCCACTTGCGGGCGAGGCCGAGCAGCGCGCCGAGGATCAGCGACGAGGCGGCGAGCGCGCCCCATCCGATCGCGGCCGCCATCAGCGCCGTGGGTCAGCCGACATTCGCGAGATTGTGCAGCACGTGGGAGTTGTCGTCGCCCGCGATCCGGTTCACGCGCACTTCGGCGCAGCCGCGGCAGCGATGGACGACCGCCCATTCCCCGTCATCGCGGACGCGGACGGCGATCGGCTCCATCGACGCGGCGCACGCCGCCGCGCGATCGCCGGGGACGTGCTCGTCCAGGTGCCGGCTCCACAGGCAGCTGGGGCAGTGATTTCGATGCATGGTGCCGGGCGCGTCGAGCGGTACGTCCAGCCGGCAGTGGCGGCAGCGGAACGTGCTCTGACGGCGCCGGGCGCGCATTACGCGCGACAAGCGGGGACCTCCTATGAGAGAGAACGGAACGGGGCGGCGCTACGTGTGATGTTCCGCTGCGGCTCTCATAGGCTCGCCTCAAGCGTACACGGCGCGTAGGCTCATGTCATGAACGCCATCGTCGTGGGAACGGACGGGTCGGAGGGCGCCGAGGCCGCGGTGCGGAAGGTCATCGACATCGCCGAGGGCCGCGGGGCGACCGTGCACGTGGTCTGCGCCTACCCCGGCCGCTCCGCGCTCGAGCGGATCGGGCTGACCGCCAAGACGGACCCCGTCGACCTGCGCGGCGTCGCCGCCGACGTCGTCGCGCGCGACGAGCGGCGCTTCCGGGAGGCCGGCTTCGAGGTGCAGAAGCACGTGCGCGAGGGCGATCCCGCGCAGACGCTGCTCATGGTCGCCGAGGAGGAGGGCGCCGACCTCATCGCCGTCGGCGCCCGCGGTCAGGGAGCGCTACGGCGCTTCGCGCTCGGCAGCGTGTCGGCGAAGCTCTCGCACAACACGCCGGTCAGCCTGCTGATCGTCCACTAGTACGCCCCGATTCCCGTCTCGGCCCGGACGTGGAGCTCGTGGTAGGCCTTCTCGGACCGCTCGCGGCTCAGCACCGTGCCCAGCCAGCAGCACAGGAAGCCGATCGGGAACGAGAACAGCGCCGGGTTGGAGAGCGGCACCGGTGACCCCTCGCCGTCCGGTCCCGGCCACACCGCGGGGCTGAGCGCGATCAGGATCAGCGACGCCGCCAGCCCGCCGACCACACCGACCACCGCGCCGGTCGTGTTGAAGCGCGGCCAGAACAGCGAGCAGAGCAGCGCGGGCAGGTTGGCGCTCGCCGCCACGGCGAAGGCGAGCCCGACGAGGATCGACACGTTGAACCCCTCGCCGGCCGCGATCGCCACGCCGATGGCCAGCATGCCGAGGCCGATCGCGGCGACGCGCGCCACGCGCACCTCCTCGCGCTCGTCGGCCTCGCCGCGCCGCACCACGTTCGACCACAGGTCGTGCGCCATCGCGCCGGAGGCCGAGATGACGAGTCCGGCCACGACGGCCAGGATCGTCGCGAAGGCGATCGCGCTGACCACGGCCAGGAAGACGTCGCCGCCGACCGTGCCGGCGCCGCCGCCGAGCTCCTGGACGAGCAGCGGGATCGCCAGGTTGCCGCCCGCGCTCGCCTCCTCGGCGCCGCTGCCGAGGATCGCCCGGGCGCCCACGCCGACGATCATGATCATCACGTAGAACAGGCCGATCAGGAGCACGGCCCAGCCGACCGACCGGCGCGCGGCGCGCGCGTCCGGCACCGTGAAGAAGCGGATCAGGATGTGCGGCAGCCCGGCGGTGCCGAGCAGGAAGGCCAGCCCGAAGGAGATGCCGTTGATGGCGTCCGCGTGCATCAGGCCGGGCTTCAGGAACGCCCCGCCCTCGGAGTGCTGCGATACCGCGCGGTCGAACAGGTTGAAGCCGGTCTTGGCCAGCACCATCACGGTGATGACCACGCCGCAGGCCATCAGCAGGCCGGCCTTGATGATCTGCACCCACGTGGTGGCGAGCATGCCGCCGAAGATCACGTAGACGACCATGAAGGTGCCGGTGAGCACCACCGACCAGGCGAAGTCGATGCCGGCCAGCGCCTGGATCACCACGCCGGCGCCGACCATCTGCGCGAGCAGGTAGAAGAAGGCGACCGACAGCGTGCCGAGCGCGGCGGCCAGCCGCGCGGGCCGCTCCTTCATGCGGAAGGCCAGGACGTCGGCCATCGTGAACCGGCCCGCGTTGCGCATGCGCTCGGCGAGCAGGAACAGCACCGGCACGAAGGCGACCAGCGCGCAGACGAGGCCGATGAAGCCGTCGAGGCCGAAGAAGAAGATCAGGCCGGCGAACCCGAGGAACGACGAGGCCGACATGTAGTCGCCGGCGATCGCGAAGCCGTTCTGGCCTCCGGAGATGCCGCGGCCGGCGGCCCAGAACTCGTCCGCGGTGCTGGTGCGCTTGGACGCCCAGTAGGTGATGCCGAGCGTGATGGCGAGGACGACGGCGAAGATCGCCAGAGCCAGCTCGTTCATGACACCCGCTCCCGCTCGGCGGTCCGCTCGAAGCGCCCGCTGGGCTCACGCCGGCTCGCGGCGATCCGCTGCTCCATCGGCGACCACTCGCGGTCGCTCTTGCGCAGGTACGCGAACGAGACGACCCAGGTGGACACGATCAGCGCGACCCCCACGACCCAGCCGAACGCCTCGCCGAACAGGTCCGGCGCCAGATAGGCGAGCACGACGAAAGCCGCGCAAACAGCGGTCACGCCACCTCCCCACACCATCACGAAGCGCCGCCGGCTCGCGACCAGCGCGCGGAAGTCGGGCGATCGCTCGATCGCCTCCCATTCGATCGATTCATCGGCCATGGGGTGTGGGTTACCCCTCTGACCAGCGAGCATTCGCCGCGTTCGTAGGATGCAGCGCAATGGGCGACCACCTGATCGTTCTTCACTCAGCGGTGCGGGCGTGCGCGGGCTACAGCCGCCACGAGGCTCCCTCGATCCTGATGGACGGCTCGTCGATCGCGCGCGACACGGAGCACGGTCGCGCGGTCACCGCGCAGCTGACGCGCCGCCAGGAGACGCTCGAGGAAGCGCTCGAGGCGGGGATCTTCGCGCTCGGCGCAGCGGGGCTGTCCAAGGGCATCCGCCGCCAGGCCCGCGCGGCCTGCGAGGACTACTTCTACAACCGGCTCAGCCTGGCGCCGAGCGACGGGCTGGGCGGACGCGAAGCGAGCGTGGAGAGTCTCGAGCTGATGCCCGACGCGATGTACCGGGTGCTCGAGGACATCGTCGAACTCGTCGTGGACGGCGACTACGAGGAGCTCCGCGCCGTGTCTCGCGATCGCCTCGAGGTCGAGGACCTGCGCCGTCGGGTCGAGGACGACTGCCCGGAGGCGCTGGTGCTGCCGCCGCGCGAGATCTACGGAGTCGAGGCGCTCACGAAGTCCGACGACCCGAACGAGTCGGGCTGGGCCTTCTTCCTCGACCTGTGGACCGATACCGGCCCGGCGCGGCTGCACATCGAGGGCGAGCTCGAGGAGTCGGGCGAGCGTTTCGCGGCGGCGCTGAACGACATCCTGCCGTGAGCCTTTAACGCGGAAAGCCCACCCTTGGGTGGACTCTCGGCCATCAGAAGATCAGGCGGCTTACGCGGGAAGGGGACGTTCAGTTGAAGGTCTCGCCCTCAGGTTGCCCTCGCTGTCTGACCCAGCCAGGGTAGCGCGTCCGCCTCACGGCAGCGGCTGGATCCAGCGGCCGTGCCCCTCGACGCGGGCGAGGTCGCGGTCCTCGCCCCGGGAGTCGCGGAGGGCGAGCAGGGAGCTGCTTCCGGCCAGCTCGAGCGAGACGTGCAGCACGCGCCGCCGCCGGCCGAGCGCCGTGATCGCCGAGTCGAAGGCGGCCCGGCGGTCCGCGGGGACGTGGATGCGGACCATGGCGTGGAACACGACCACCGGGATGTCGTCGGGCAGCCGCAGGCCGGGCAGCAGCTCGATCGCGTCGCCCTGCAGGATCGTCGGCGGGTCGGCGGCGACGGCGTCGAGGGCGGTGGCGAGCTCGGTGAAGCGGTCGCGGTGCTCGGGCCAGACGAGCGCCTGGAGCCACAGCCGCTGCTCGGGATCGGTGGCGTCGACGGGATGCAGGTCGACGCCGAGCCGGTCGCGGACGGGCGGGATGTCGTCGAGGTCGGGTGGCGGATGGTCGGAACGCCACTCCGGGAAGAGGGTCAGCGGCGCGTCGGGGGGACCGAACCTGCGGCCGCCGGTGTGCACCGCCCAGCGCTCGAAGCGCAGCTGGATCCCGGCGCTGGGCCCGATCTCGAGGAACGTGACCGGCCCGCGGACGCGCCGGCCGATCTCGTGCATGGCCAGGCGCACCGCCACGCCTCGGCCGGGCGCGTTGGTCTGCACCAGCCGCTCGCGCAGGATCGGGATGAGCTCGTGGTGGTGCTCGGCGCAGAAGGCGGCGAACTCGGCGCCGGCGGCCTCCGGGGGCTCGGCGTCGTCGCCGCGGACCGAGGCGAAGAAGCGGGCGAACGGCAGCCCGGGGTCCTTCAGGACGAGCAGGTGGGTGGCGGCCATCAGCATGTTGGCCGGCTGCTGGCCGGGCCGGACCTCGGCGGCGAGGTCGAGCAGATCGTCGTCCTCGACCACGGCTCTCGACAGGACCCGGTAGAGCGGCGAGGTGTCGAACCACGCGTCGCCGCGGGCGAATCGCTGCCTCAGCGTGTCGCGATCGAGCATCGGGAATAGCATCGCCGGTAGTGGACGTCCTCGCCCTCTACGACATCCACGGCAACATCGACGCGCTGGAGGCCGTCCTCGCCGATCCGCGGGCGCAGGATCCGGACGTCGTGCTGGTCGGCGGCGACGCCGTGCCGGGCCCGTTCGCGCGCGCGACGCTCGCTCGGCTGGAGGCTCTGTCGGCGCGGTGGATCCGCGGCAACGGCGAGCGCGAGGTCGCCGAGGCCGTCGGTGCGCCCGCCCCGGCCGACGACGATCTCGTGGCTCTCACCGCGGCGCTCACCGCCGCCGAGCTCGGCGACGCCCGGGCACGCGAGCTGGGCGGGCTGCCGTTGACCATGGAGCTCGACGGCGTGCTCTATTGCCACGCCAGCCCGCGCCGCGACGACGAGATGCTGACCCGGCTGTCGCCTGAGGATCGCTGGGCCGAGGTGCTGAGCGGAGTCGACGCCGCGCTCGTCGTGGCCGGCCACACGCACCAGCAGGACGACCGGGTCGTCGGCAGCGTGCGGTTCGTCAACGCCGGCAGCGTCGGGCTGCCCTACGAGGGCGACGGAGCGGCTCGCTGGCTGTGGGTCGCGGACGGCGTCCCGGAGCTGCGCAGCACCGCCTACGACGCCCCCGCCGCCGGCGCCCGCATGCTCGAGGCCGGCTGGCCCGACGAGCGGTCGGTCAACGCCGCGCTCGTCGAGCCCGTGGAGCCCATCGTCGTCACCAAGATCTTCGAGGAGCTGGCCGCACCGGCGAACACAGACTGACCGCACTGCCGCGTGCCGTGAGCGCGCGACCCTGGTCGTATGACCACCCAGACAGTCCGTCGTCGTTCGCTGGCCTGGGCCGGCTACGCGGCGTTCGCTTGGGCCGCCGCCTACGCGATCGGCGTGCGCGGCTATCACGGACTCGGCGGCACCGTCGGACTCGCCGGCACCTTCGAGGACCCGGAGGGCATGCGCCAGGCCAGCTTCATCGCCGGCGCCGGCATCCTGCTGGTCGGCATCGGGGCCTTGGCCTTCGTGCGACCGTGGGGCCTGCGGCTCCCGCGCTGGCTGGTCATCGTCCCCGCGCTCACCGGCTCGGCGTACGCGGCGGCGCATGCGCTGACGGCCTACGTGACCAAGCCGCTGCACGTCCTCGGCGTCGTCGAGCTGCGGTTCGACGGCTGGGCGCAGCGCGACGAGACGGCGCAGTTCCTCTGGGACCTGCTGTTCTACGAACCCTGGTTCCTGGGGCTCGGCGTGCTCGTCACCCTCGGCGCCCTGCACCATCACCGCCGGACCGGCGGCTCGGCTCGCGCCGAGCGCCGGCTCGTGGCCCTCGCCGTGCTCGCGACGCTCGCGCTCACGGCGTTCTCGCTGGTCCTGGTGGCCGCGCGGAGCGCGTGATCCGTCAGGCGGTGGCGGGCTCCTCGATGCGCCGCGGCAGCAGCGTCTCGCGCGCGATCACAAGCCGCTGGATCTGCGACGTGCCCTCGTAGAGCTGCATGATCTTGGCGTCGCGCATGAGCTTCTCGACGGGGTAGTCCTTGATGAAGCCGTAGCCGCCGTAGACCTGCACGGCGTCGGTCGTGACCTCCATCGCGCTGTCGGCGGCAAAGCGCTTGGCGTGCGAGGACTCGAGCGTGTTGCGGCGGCCCTGGTCGAGCAGCACGGCCGAGTTCCAGGTGGCCAGGCGCGAGATGTGCACCTTGGTCGCCATGTCGGCGATCATGAACTGGATCGCCTGGTGCATGGCGATCGGGACGCCGAACTGGATGCGCTCCTTGGAGTAGTTCGTGGCGAACTCGAAGGCGGCGCGGGCGATGCCGGTGGCCATGGCCGCGACGCCGGGGCGCGTGCGGTCCAGGGTCATCATCGCGATCTTGAAGCCCTTGTTCTCCTCGCCGATCAGGTGGTCGGCCGGGATCTCGGTCTCGTTGAAGCTGATGGTCGCGGTGTTGGACGCCCGCTGGCCCATCTTGTCTTCCTTCTTGTCCACCGTGACGGTGTCGTCACGCGGGACCACGAAGCACGAGATCCCGCGGTGGCCGGCCTCCTTGTCGGTCTTCGCGTAGACCGTGAACCAGTCGGCGTAGCCGCCGTTGGTGATGAAGCACTTGGAGCCGTTGATGACGTACTTGTCGCCCTTGCGGACCGCGGTGGTGCGCATGCCGGAGACGTCGGAGCCGGCGTCCGGCTCGGTCAGGCAGAAGGAGGCGAGCTTGTAGTCCTCGGTCAGCATGCCGAGGTACTGCTTCTTGAGCTCCTCGGAGCCGGCGACGCCGAGCGGGGCGGTCGCGAGGCCGTTGGCGCCGATCGAGGTGGCGATGCCGGAGCAGCCCCAGGAGAGCTCCTCCTCGACGATCGCGCCCTCGAGGTAGCTGAGGCCGGGCCCGCCGTACTCCTCGGGCGTATGGCCGTTCATGAGGCCGAGCTCCCAGGCCTTGCGGAGGATCTCCTCGGGCCACGTGCCGTCCTTGTCGTACTCCCAGGCGACGGGCCGGATCTCCTTCTCGGCGAAGTCGTGCGCCATCTCGCGCAGGGCCAGCTGTTCGTCGGTAAGGGTGAAGTCCACCACGGTTTCAGCTCTCCAGATTGACTGGTCAGTCAACAGCTATGGAAAGGGTACATACCCCGAACCGGCCGGACAACAACGAACCGTTGTGCCTAGCCGAATGGACGACAATGTCGGCGTTATGCAGGATGCCTTCGCGATCGTGCTCTTCGTGGTGGTCGGCGTCGCCGTCGTCGCGGCCATCTGGGCGCTCGTGACGAGCGGCGGCTCGTACGACGACATCGGAGGCGGCCGGATGGCGCTCGACCGCCGCGAGTCCACGCCCGCCGAGCGCGAGACGGAGATCCGCCAGATGCTGCAGGCGCGCAACAGCCTGCGCGAGGCGCGCGGCGAGGCGCCGCTCGACGTGGAGGCCGAGTACCGCGCGCTGACGGCGTCCGAGGATCCCGAGCTGCGCGAGGAGGTCCGCACGCTGGTCGAGGCGACCAACGCGCGCCGCGTGGCGCGCGGCGAGGAGCCGCTCGACGTCGAGGCCGAGGTCGACCGGCGCCTGCGCGAGCTGGGCTGACTAGATTCCGGCGCATGAGAGCGCTCCTGGTGGTCACGGCGGCTGTGGCGATGGTGCTCGCGACGACCGGGCCGGCCGCCGCGGCGAAGAAGAAGACGCGTCCCGTGCTGGTGGTCGCCAACAACTGGGACGGCACGGCCGACGTGATCGACCCGAAGCGCTACAAGCGCCTGAAGCGCATCAACATCATCCCGGACATCGCCGAGCGGATGGCCGAGATCCAGGCGGATCCCGCGCACTACGGCTACTTCCTGGGGATCCGTCAGCTCGTCGGCGAGGGCCACGACCAGTACGTCGACGACGCCTTCACCTCGCAGAACGGCCGGCTGGTGTTCGTCTCGCGGCCGAGCCTGGCCGACGTCGTGGCCATCAGCCTGCGCGACGGGCGGATCGTCTGGCGCGTGAAGATCGAGGGCTACCGAGCGGACCACATGGCCATCTCGCCGGACGGCAAGCGGCTGCTGGTGTCCGCCTCGACCGCGCGCAAGGTGCACGTCATCGACACGGAGGCGGGGACGATCGTCGGCGAGTTCGCGTCCGGCGACCAGCCGCACGAGAACAACTACTCGCGCGACGGCAAGCTGATCTACCACGCGAGCATCGGCATGGTCTTCACGCCGCTCGACGACCCGCTGTTCGACGACACCAAGGGCGACCGCTGGTTCCAGGTCGTGGACGCGAACACGCTGCAGGTCCTCAAGCGGATCGACATGGGCGACAAGCTGGCCGCGGCCGGCTATCCCAACATGAGCGCTGCCGTGAGGCCGATGGCGCTGTCGCCCGACGAGCGCCACGTCTACTTCCAGCTCTCGTTCCTGCACGGCTTCGTCGAGTACGACCTGGTCGAGGACCGGCCGCTGCGGATCGCGAGCCTGCCGCTGTCGGAGAAGGCGAAGCAGATGCGTCGCGAGGAGTACCTGCTCGACTCCGCGCACCACGGGCTGGCGATGAACCCCGCAGGGACCAAGCTCTGCGTGGCGGGCACGATGTCCGACTACGCGGCGATCGTGAACCGGCGGTCGTTCGCCTACAAGCTGATCGGCGTCGGCGAGAAGCCCTACTGGTCGACCAACAGCGGCGACGGCAAGCGCTGCTTCGTCTCGGTCAGCGGCAACGACCGCGTCTCGGTGATCTCCTACCGCACCCGCAAGGAGGTCGCCCGCATCCCGGTCGGCGACCATCCGCAGCGGATGCGGATGGGGAGAATCCGCCGGTCCTTCGTGCGGTAATCCTCACCCGCGGACGCATGGTGGCCTGGCGGACGCAGGGCCCGGGCGCTGGCACATTGCTGACATGCCCGCTCGAATCGCAGCCATGGTCGCGGCCGGTCTCGCCGGTCTCCTCTCGCTCGGCCTGCTCGCCGCCGGGGGAATCCTGCTCTGGGGCGACTCCCAGAAGGACGACCAGGGATACCTCTCGACCCGGACCGAGCGCTTCGCGACCAACACCTACGCAGTGACCACCGAAAACGTCGACGTCGACTTCGACGCAGCCGACTTCCTCTTCGACCGCGATCGCTTCGGCAAGATCCGGCTGACCGTCGCCTCGAACGAATCCAAGCCGGTGTTCGTCGGCGTCGCGCGGACCGATGACGTCTCGCGCTATCTCGGCGGGACGAGCCACGAGCTCGTCACCGACCTCGACTTCTCGCCGTTCAGCGCGGACTACCGCCGCCTCGACGGCGACCGCAAGCCCGCCGCGCCCACCGCCCAGCGCTTCTGGGAGGCATCCGCCCACGGCTCCGGCCCCCAGACCCTCACCTGGGAGGTCGACGACGGCGACTGGTCGATCGTGGTGATGAACGAGGACGCGTCCCGTCAGGTCGACGTCGGCGTCAAGGCCGGCGCGGAGCTCGGCTTCCTCAACGGCGCCGGCTGGGGCGCGATCATCGCCGGCCTGATCGTGCTCTCGTTCGCGTCCCTGCTCGCGATCCTGGGCATCCGGCAGCCTGTGCGCCAGGCGGTAGCCGCGTAACTTCGTCGAATCCTGCCTAGGGGTCGTTATGCGACCCCGGGACAGGATCGAACGACTCGCGAGCAGCTCGCACGGTGTCGTGAACCGTGCGCAGCTGCTCGCCGCGGGCCTCACGGAAGCGCAGATCAAACGCCGGCTGCGGTCCGGAGAGCTCCTGCAGGAATACCGCGGCGTCTACCGCGTCGGTCACAGGGCTCCTAGCGATCGAGGCCCGGTACCTCGCGGCAGTCTGGGCATGTGGGAGAGGTGCGCTGCTGAGTGGCCGCGCGGCGGGACACCTCCTCGGTCTCGCTACGCCTCCCTCGTGCCCGAGGTGACGGCGCCCACCGAGCGCGCGTCCCGGGCATCAGACGCACCGAACCGTCGAGGCGACGATCTGGCGCGGGATCCCCGTGACGACCCCGGCGCGCACGCTGGTCGACCTCTCCTCAGTGCTCGCAGTTGCGGATCTCGCACGCGCTTGCCATGAGGCGGGCATCCGCTACGGAACTGCGCCGGGTGAGGTGGAGGCGATCCTGGATGGGCGGCGTGGCGCGACGACGCTCCGGCGCATCCTCCGCGGCGACGAGCACGTCTCGCTCAGCGCGCTCGAGCGCCGGTTCCTGGCGCTGATGCGGCGTGAGGGGCTACCGCTGCCGGTGACCAACCGGCCGGCCGGGGGCCGGTACGTCGACTGCCGCTGGGCGGAGCAGCGGCTGACCGTCGAGCTGGACGGCTACCGCTACCACGGCTCTCGCCACGCCTGGGAGCTCGACCGCCGGCGGGAGCGGGAGGCGTACGCTCGCGGCGACGATTTCCGTCGCTACACCTACGGCGACGTGTTCGAGCAACCGGGGCCGATGCTCCGCGAATTGCGTCGAGTCCTGTCCTAGGGTCGCTATCCGACCCCTAGGCAGGATCAGAGGCGTTTTGCATATCGCCGCCCCGTGTCCTCGAACCCGAGGGCTCGGTAGGCGGCGTGGGCGTCGGCGCGGTGGTTGGCGGTGGTGACGTGCAGGTGGTCGCAGCCCGCCTCGCGGGCCGCGGCCTCGGCGGCGGCCACCAGCGCGCGGGCGACGCCGTGGCCGCGGGCGTCCTCGCGCACGACGAGCGCGGTGAGCCGGGCCGCCGGCGCGTCGCGCTGGAGGACGTGCAGGACCTGCAACGCCGCGAAGCCGAGCGGCTCGTCGGAGGCGGCGACGAACACGTCGCCGTCGAGCCGGTCGAGCCTCCGCTCGAGCTCCTCGGGCGACGCGGGGTAGCCGAGCTCGCCGAGCAGCGCCGCCAGACCCGGGAGGTCGTCGGCGGCGGCGCGGCGGACCTGCACGGTCAGTCGCGCGCGGCCGGCTCGGGATCGGGCTCGCGCTCGGCCGTGGTGCGCTCGGCGCGCTCGGCGCGCTTGGCCTCGATGTCGGGATCGCGCGCGTCGGCGATCAGCGAGGCGATGATGCCGATCGTGAAGGCGGCGGCCACCATGCCGAGCGAGGCCACCGGGCCGATCTTGTAGAGGTCCTCGATCAGCAGCTTGACGGCGACCAGCGCGAGCACGATCGCGATCGTCTCGTCGAGGTAGCGGAAGCGGCGGATCAGGCCCTCGACGAGCACGAACAGGGCGCGCAGGCCGAGCAGGGCGAAGATGTTCGCCATCCAGATCAGCACCGAGTCGCGCGTGATGGCGAAGGCGGCCGGGATGGAGTCGATCGCGAAGGCGATGTCGGCGGCGACGATCGCTGCCAGGCAGACGAAGACCGGCGTCGCGTAGCGCTCGCCGTCGATCCTCGTGAACCAGTGGCTGCCGTGGAAGTCGCTCGACACCGGGAACACCTTTCGCACCCCGCGCACGATCAGGTTCTTGTCCGGGTCGACGTTCTCCTCGACGCCCCGGAGGATCCGCCACGCCAGGACGAGCAGCAGGATGCCGAGCAGGTAGATGACCGGGTGGAACGTCTCGATCAGGGCGACGCCGCCGAGGATGGCCAGCCCGCGCAGCGCCAGGGCGGCGACGATGCCCCAGAACAGCAGGTTCGCCCGGTGCTCCTCGGGAATCCCGAAGTACGAGAAGAGCAGGAGGAAGACGAACAGGTTGTCGAGCGACAGCGAGCGCTCGATGAAGTAGACCGTCGTGTAGGTGATGGCGTCGTCGGCGCTCGAGAGCACCCACACGAGCGGCGCGACGAGCAGCGCCACCACGAGCCAGCCGACCGACCAGATCGCGCCCTCGCGGAAGGTCGGCTCACGATTGCGGGCGAAGAACTTCAGGTCGATCGTGAGCAGGACGACCGTGACCGCGGCCAGCGCGAGCCACGGACCCGGCCCGCTGATGAAGCCGAAGGTCATTCGACGAAGAAGAAGACCAGACCCAGCACCACATACACAGCTAGCAGCTGGAGGCCTTCGAACCAGGTCGATTCACCCTCCTGCGTGACCTGGTTGGCGATCAGGACGGCCATGAAGATGGCACCGAGCTCGAGCCCGTTGAAGACGAGCGCCATCGGGAACGGTCCGATGAAGAACGAGAGGAGCACCAGCACGGGCGCGGCGAAGAGGGCGATCTGCGCGCTCGAGCCGATGGCGATGTTGACCGACAGATCCATCTTGTCGCGGGCCGCGAAGTAGATCGCCACCCAGTGCTCGGCCGCGTTGCCGACGATCGCCACCACGATGACGCCGACGAAGAACGGCGACAGGCCGATCGACTCGGACGCCTCGGTGATCGAGCCGACCAGGATCTCCGACATCAGGCCGACCGCCACACCGGCGAGGGCGAGCGCGATGACGGCCTTGCGCACCGACCAGGGCTCGCCGACGTGGTCCTCGTCGCCGTGGACCGGGTTGAAGAGGTCCTTGTGCGTGCTCAGCGAGAAGAACAGGCCGGCCGCGTAGGAGGCGAGCAGCACGAGCGCGACGGCGAGCGACATCTGCTCGAGCTCGTCCGGGAACTGCTGCGACTTCTCCGTCGGGCTCGGAAGCGAGCCGCCGATGACGAGCTCGTAGATCGCCGGCATCATCAGCGCGACGACGGCGAGCAGCAGCATCAGCGACTGCGCGTTGGCGGCCGTGCGATCGAAGAACTGCCGCTCCCGCTTGCGCCCGCCGACGAACATGGCGGCGCCCATGACGAGCAGGATGTTGCCCAGGATCGAGCCGACCAGCGAGGCCTTGACGACCTCCTGCAGCCCCTCGTTGAGCGCGAAGAAGGCGATGATCAGCTCTGGCGCGTTGCCGAAGGTGACGTTGAGGAAGCCGCCGATGCCCGGCCCCGAGCGCGCGGCCAGCTCCTCGGTCGCACGACCCATCAGGGCGGCCGTGGGGATCACGCCGAGCGCCGAGGTGACGAAGATCAGCGTCGCGCTCGCATGCGCGAGCTCGAGCGCGATCGCCACCGCGATGAACGGCACGAGCAGATACGGCCAGCCCTCGCCGCTCAGCAGGAAGCGCCGCAGGTTGAAGGGAGCCCGCGCGTCACTCACCGCAAGGATTATGCGTTAAGGCGTGTTCAGAAGGTCCGCGCACTTGCGGACCGCGTCGTTGTCGCCCAGGTTCTTCTGGACGCATGCCGAGTACTCGTCGACGTTCGGCTGCTCGCCGCCGCCGGTGCCGCCCCCGCCGAGAGCGCCGAGATCGAGCCCGGCGCCGAGGCCCTCGATCTGCTTCAGGAGCTCCGAGAACGGCTTGGCGTTCTCGGGCGCCTCGATCTCCTGCTCCTCGTTGACGTCGAGCAGCTGGAAGTCGAGCCGGATGTCGGCCGACTGCGCCGCGGCGACCGACGTGCCCTCGGGCATCTTCAGGCTGAGGTCGATCACCATGCGGCGAAGGATCCGGTCGTCTGCGCCCGTGTAGATCTCGACGCTGAGGTCCTCGATCGCCTCGGCGGTCTGCTGCTTCTCCGCCTCGGTGAGCTTGTCGGGGATCTGCTCGGAGCCCTGGACGCCGAGCGCGCGGATCTTCTCGAGCGCGCCGTTGACGTCGTCGAGCAGCTTCGGCACGTCGACGTCGCCGGTGATCTTGATCGTGTCGGTGTCGCCGACCTTCGCCTCGCCCTCGTTGCTGGCGTTGGTCAGCCAGCGCCGCGGGTCGACGCCGAGCGAGGCCAGCGACTGGTCCTTCTCGCCGGAGGCCTCCTTGGCCGACTGCTCATAGCCCGCCTTGAACTGCTCGAAGACGGGGCCCGCGACCTCGTAGGTGTTGCCGCCGAAGCTCACGTAGGCGGCGTCGGCCGTGGCGGTGATGCCGCCCGAAAGGCTCTCGCCGCCGCCCTCGAACGAGCCCTCGAGGTCGAGCTGCGGCAGGCGGCCCTCGCCCTCGCTCTGGAACGGGCCGGAGATCTTCGCGCTCACGGGACCCTGGCCGCCCTCGGCCTCGAGGCCGAGCGCCAGGCTCAATTTGCCCGACTGGATCGACTTGCTTCCGCTGAACGTTTCGTCCAGCAGCTGGTCGACGTCGGTGCTCGAGTCGGCCGTGTCGCCGTCGCCGCCACAACCGACGGCGACCAGTGCGAGGAGCAGGATTACTAGAAAGCGAAGTTGCATAGGCGCCGCAACTTCGAGCCTAGCATCGGGTCCATTGAGTTCATGCCGGTTGCACGCACCATCTGTCTAGGCCTGCTCGCCGCCCTTCTGTGCGCCGCCCCCGCGGCGGCCGACGACGTGCTCGTGCTGGGCAAGGACGGCCGCGTGCGGGCCCAGGACGACCAGTTCGTCAAGCCCACGCAGATGCGAGCGCCTCGCCGTCCGCCGGGGCACGCCGTGGCCGGCGTGGCGCGGAAAAAGAAGAAGAAGCGCACGGTCGTCGGCGAGCTCAAGCGGCTGCGCGACGCGACGCAGATCACGCCCGAGGACTACGCCCTGCGGCGCGCGGTGTACGAGGACGTCAAGCGCCGCACCCGCCGGCTCTCCGGCGTGCGCGAGACGATCATGCGCCAGGTCCTCGCCGAGGTCGAGGGCATCGCGGCCCGCCGCCAGCTCACGCCCAGCCGCCTGCACCCGCTGTGGCTGACCATGGAACGCAACCTCGAGTGGTGGCGCACGGGGCCGCTGCTCACATCCGGGCGCCGGGTCGAGTTCGAGGGCTCCGAGCTGGTCTGGCAGTACTACCCCGGCTCGGGCCTGCAGCTCCAGATGCTGGGCAACTTCGGCAAGCTCAACGGGCTCTGGGGCGGCCGCGAGAACGACCGCCTGGCCGTGATGCTCGACGAGCTGCTGCTGCTCGCCGCCGAGCGCGCGGGCGGCCTGGCGTGGGAGTACTACTTCGGCTTCGGCGGCGGCCGGCCGCCGTGGGTCTCCGGCCTCGCCCAGGGCACCGCCGTGCAGGCGCTGGCCCGCAGCGCCACCCGCCTGAAGCGTCAGGCCGACGTGCTGCCGATCGCCCAGCGGGCGCTGGCCGTCTTCGAGGCCCCGACGCCGCAGGGCGTGCGCGTGCCGGCCGACCACGGCAGCCACTACGCGATCTACTCGTTCGCCCCCGACCTGCGGGTGCTCAACGGCTTCATCCAGTCGCTGATCGGGCTCTACGACTACGCGCGGATCTCCGGCGATCCGCGCGGCACGGCGCTGTTCCAGGCAGCCGAGCCGCAGGCACGGGCCGAGGTGCCGACCTACGACACCGGCGCCTGGTCGCTCTACTCGCGCGGCAGCTCGACCCACGAGTCGAGCCTCAGCTACCACGACCTGCTGCAGGGCTTCCTCGAGAACCTGTGCGAGCGGACCGACACCGAGGTCTACTGCACGACGGCCGAGAACTTCGTCGCCTACAAGTCCCAGCCGCCGGCCGTCCTGGTCAACGCCAAGCGCCTGCGCGGCGGCAAGCCCGGCCGCGTGGCCTTCGAGCTCTCCAAGATCTCCAACGTGACGCTGACGATCACGCGCGGGTCGAAGGTCGTGGAGTCGCGGCCGTTCGGCGTCGTCGGCTACGGCAAGCGCACCTTCGGCTGGGACGTCCCCCGCCGGCGCGGCGACTACACGGTCCAGCTCGACGTCCGCGACCTGGCCGGCAACCCCGCCGCCGCCCAGGGCGTGGTGACGGTCCTGAAGCCCAAGCGCAAGCCGCGCTCGTAGGATGCCTGGGGCTTGACCCCGCGGATCATCCTCTACACGGGCAAGGGCGGCGTCGGGAAGACCTCGGTGGCCGCCGCCACGGCCCGCCGCATCGGCGGTCGCACCCTGGTGCTCTCGACCGACCCCGCGCACTCGCTCGCCGAGTCGCTCCAGCTCACCGTGGGCTCGGAGCCGACCGAGGTCGGCGGCGGCGTGTGGGCCCAGCAGGTGCAGGCGCAGGACGAGCTCGAGCAGAACTGGTCCGCCGTGCAGGGCTGGCTCGGCGGCGTGCTGGCCGAGCGCGGCGTCGAGCGGATCGCGGCCGAGGAGCTGACCGTCCCGCCCGGGGCCGACGAGCTGTTCAGCCTGCTCCAGCTCAAGCGCCACGCGGAGTCGGGCGAGTGGGACGCGATCGTGGTCGACTGCGCGCCGACCGGCGAGACGCTGCGGCTGCTCTCGTTCCCTGACGCGGCGCGCTGGTGGCTGGACCGGGTGATGGGGCGCGAGAGCGCGCTGCTGTCCGCCGCACGGCCGCTCGCGCGAGCGTTCCTGGACCTCTCGCTGCCCGACGAGCGGGTGATGGAGGACGTGCAGCGCCTGGTGCGCAACCTGATCGCCATGCACGAGCTGCTGCGCGACGCCTCGCGCGTGACGATCCGCCTGGTCACGACGCCCGACCGCATGGTGGTGGCCGAGGCGATGCGGACGTTCACCTACCTCAACCTCTACGGCTACCTGTGCGACGCGGTGGTGGTCAACCGCGTCTTCCCGTCCGAGGTCGGCGAGTACTTCGGCGCCTGGCGCGAGCTGCAGTCCGAGCAGCTCGAGCTGGTGGAGTCGGGCTTCGCGCCGGTGCCGGTGCTGCGCGCGCCGTACTTCGAGCAGGAGGTCATGGGCGCGGCCATGCTCGACCGGCTGGGCGGCGCGCTGTTCGACGGCCGCGACGCCGGCGCCGTGCTGCACGACCGCCTCGCGCAGGAGCTGGCGCTCGAGGACGGCCGCGCGGAGCTGCGGCTCGACCTGCCGTTCGTCAGCAAGGGCGACGTCGCGCTGAAGAAGATCGGGCTCGAGCTGGTGGTGCGCGTGGATGGCCACAAGCGCACGATCGTGCTGCCCAGCGCGCTGGCCGGCTTCAAGCCGACCTCGGCGAAGCTCGCCGAGGGCTCGCTCGTCGTGGGGTTCGAGGGTGGCTGAGGCCGACCACGTGCGAGCGCAGTACGAGGAGGCCGAGCGACTGGTGCGCGAGGCGCAGCGCATCGCCGAGGAGGCGGCAGCGCGCGAGGTGCCGCCGATGGGCTGGAGCGTGCCGGGCGAGGAGCCGCGCCTGCCGGCCTTCGACCTCGCGCAGCTGACCGCGCTCGTGGAGTCGCTGCGCGGCGTGCTGCCGCCCGACCTGGCGCGCCAGCTCGCCGACGCCCTGCGCCAGCTCCTGCTCGCCATCCGCGCGGTGCTCGACTGGTACATCGTCCGCCTGGACCCGCCCGAGCCGCCGGACGCGGACGTGCAGGACATCCCGGTCGAATGACAGACTTGTAGGCCGTGCCGGAGCGCACCTGGATCCTCACGGGCTCGCCCGAGAACTACGCGGCGACGCGTGAGTTGGGCTTCACGCTGATCGGGATGAAGAGCGGCGGCGCCGCATGGCGGAGTCGATGCTGCGCCGGCGACCGCGGTCGGCTCGAGCACGTCCGCAAGTGGCCGGCCGAGAACTGGACGCTCGCGTTCCAGGGCCAGCTGCGCACGGTCTCGGAGAGCGACGCGCGGGTGCTGATGGAGGCGATGGGTGAGCGCGCTCGCACGCCTGCGTGAGCTGCCGTCCGAGCTGCGCAACGCCGGGCTGGCCGCGGCCGCCATGGTGGTGACGCTGTTCCTGCCGTGGTACCAGCAGTCGTACGTGCCAGAGGGCTCGCGCGAGTTCGTGCAGCGCAATGTGAGCGCGTTCGGCGCCTTCAGCTTCGTCGAGGCGGCCGTGATGCTGGTCGCGGCCGGCGTGCTGTTCCTGGTGTGGGCGCGCAGTCAGGAGAAGGGCTTCCACCTGCCGGGCGGCGACGGCACGGCGATCGCGCTGGCCGGCGGCTGGGCGCTGCTGCTGATCGTCTGGCGGCTGTTCGACGAGCCCGACGCGCCGAACGACAGCACCGACTACTCGCTCCAGTGGGGCATCTTCGCGGCGCTCGCCGCGGCCGGCGCGCTGCTGGCCATGGGGCTGCGCGTGCGGGCGGCGCACCGGCCCGAGCCGCCGAACCCGGCGGCCGACGAGGGCCCACCGCCGAGCGAGCCACGGCCGCCGCGCCGCCGCGCCGACCCGGCGGCGGTCACCGAGGTGCTGGGGGAGCGGCCGGACTGGTCGGGCGAGGTTCGCGAGCCGCCGGGGCGGGCGCGGCCGTCGGAGGCGCCGACGCGGCGGATGCCTGAGGACGACGAGGCGCCGACTCGCCGGCTCCCCGAGGACGACCGGCTGTTCTAGGCAGCGCGGGCGGCCAGGCCGGCGGCACGCAACTCAGCGGCCTCGACCAGCCCGGCCACGATCTCGCCGAGGCGCTCCTCGACCTCGGAATCCACCAGCCGGCCGCCCTCGAACCGCTCGTCGGCCTCGGGGACCGGGAGCTCGGCGTCGAGCACCCGGGCGCCGATCGTGGAAAGCACCTTGCGGCCCTCGGCCTGCGCCCAGACCGCGCCGAACATGCCGGTCGAGGCGCCCACCACCGCGGCGGGCTTGCCGCGCAGCGGGTTGGTGGCGTGCGGCCGGGACGCCCAGTCGAGCGCGTTCTTGAGCACGCCCGGGAGCGACGCGTTGTACTCGGGGGTGGCGATCAGGACGGCGTCGGCCGCCTCGATCGCGTCGCGCAGCTCACGCACCGGCGCGGGCCCGAAGTCGAGATCGTCGTCGGCGTCATAGGGCGGGATCGCCTTCAGGCCTTCGAAGATCTCGAGCTCGGCCCCGGGCGGCAGCACGTCCGCCGCCGCCCGAAGCAGCCCGGAGTTGTAGGAGTCCGCGCGCAGCGAGCCGGAGATGCCGAGGACTCGCATCGAACTAGCCCTGGACGAGCTCGAGGTCGACGGACAGCGTCACGTCGTTGGCCAGCATGAAGCCGCCCTTGGGCAGCGGCGCGTTCCAGTTGAGGCCGAACTTCGTGCGGTCCACCACGGTCTCGAGCTGAACGCTGACCTTGGTGTTGCCGAACGGGTCCTCGACCGGGCCGGCGATCGTGCCGGTCGCGGTGACGCGCTCGGTGTGGCCCTTGAGGGAGAGGTCGCCGGTGATGGTGAGGCTGCCGTCCTCGATGGCGACGTCGGTCGACTCGAAGGCGATGCGCGGGTACTGCTCGGCGTCGAAGAACTCCGGCGACTGCAGGTGCGCGACGAGGTTCTCGTCCTTGACGACGACGGTGTCGACCGGGACGGACCCGACGAGCTTGGCGCGGCCGTCCTCGTCGACCGACAGCGTGGCGTCGAACGCCGCGAAGCTGCCGCGGAAGGTGGCGAGCATGTGCTTGACGGCGAAGCCCGTGCTCGAGTGGACGGGATCAGACGTGTAGGTGCCGGCCGGAAGGGCCGTGGCGATGGCGGTCATGCGGTTGTTCCCCTTGTTGAGACGGACCCGGACTGCGGTCCGGTTTCGTGACGAGGACAACTGTAGCACAAGAATCGGACTGCGGTCCGGTTCTATACTGGAGGTCATGTCGGTTACGGTCAGGACCTCGATGCAAGAGCTTCCGGTGATCCAGGAGGAGGTCCCGCTCCGCGCCGACGCCGCCCGCAACCGGGACAAGGTGCTGGCCGCCGCCGAGCGTCTGTTCCGCGAGCACGGGCCCGACTGCGTGTCGATGGACGCCGTGGCCGCCGAGGCGGGCGTCGGCAAGGGAACGCTGTTCCGCGGCTTCGGCGACCGCGCCGGGCTCGTGCTGGCGCTGCTCACCGAGCAGGAGCGCCGCCTGCAGGAGGACGTCATCCGCGGGCCCGCTCCGCTGGGGCCGGGCGCGACGCCCGTCGAGCGCCTGATCGCCTTCGGCGAGCGGCTGTTCGCGCACTACGCCCGCCACGGCGAGCTGATCGCCGCGGCCGAGAAGGGCGCCATCCGCTACCGCTCGGCGCCCTTCGCCTTCTACCGCCTCCACGTGCAGACGCTCGTCGAGGAAGCCGCGCCGAGCGAGGACTGGGAGTACATCGCCGACGCCCTGCTCGCCGCCATGCGCGTGGACCACATCTTCTACCTGCAGACCGTGCGCGAGATGTCCGACGAGCGGATCGCCGCCGGCTGGGCGGACCTCGTCAGGCGCCTGTGCGACTGACCAGGTCGTCGAGGATCCGCGGCAGCTGACCGACGAGCGAGATGTGCCCCTCGTCCTCGTAGAGGTGCACGCGGGCGCCCGGGACGTGGGCGGCGAGCCACTCGCCGTGCGAACCAGCCGGCCGTGCCCGCCGACAGCGCCCGTCTCACCTGGCGGGCGATCCCGTCGGCGATCTCGCCGGTCAGGGCGCGGCGGTCGGCGTCGCCGACCAGGCCGCCGAGGGCGTCGGCGATCCCGTCGCCCGTCGCCTCCGCCATCCCCGGGGCCGCGTCGGCGAGGAAGGCCTCGAGCTCGGCGGCCGAGCTCGCCGCGGCGCCGTACTCCTCGACGTTCTCGGGGCCCATGCCCGCCGTGAAGTCGAGCCCCTCGGCCTCCCACGGCGCGATGCTCGCGATCGTGGCGGCCCCTTCGCAGCGATCGGGCAGCAGCGCGGCGCAGGCCAGCGCGTGCGGCCCGCCGCCGGAGCGGCCGAGCGTGAGGAAGCGGTCGAGGCCCAAGTGGTCGAGCACGGCCGCGACGTCCGCGGCGTCGTCGGCCACCGTCCGGCCCGGGCGCCGAGTCGAGGCCGCGTAGCCCGGCCGCGCGTGCGAGACGAGCTGCCAGCCGCGCTCCTCGACCGCGCGCATCAGCGGCAGGAACTCGTCGGGCGCGCTGGGCGTGCCGACGTGCGACACGAGCACGCGCCCGTCCGCCGGCCCGTGCCGCACCACCTCGAGGTCGCGGCCGCCGGGCATCGGGACCGTGAGCCGCTCGAGCGTCATCGCGCGAGGTCGTCGAGGATCCGCGGGAGCTGCTGGACGAGCGAGATGTGGCCCTCGCCGTCGTAGAGGTGCGCGCGGGCGCCGGGGACGTGCGCGGCCAGCCACTCGCCGTGGGTGAACGGCACCATCCCGTCGTGGGCGCCCTGCCAGATCGAGACGGGCACGGTGATCTCCGTGAGGTCGAAGCCCCACGGCTTCACGAACGCCAGGTCGTCGTCGAGCCAGCCGGCGATGCCCGTGGACAGCGCGCGCCGGAACATGGCGGCCATCGCCTCGGCCAGCTCTCCGGTCAGGGCGCGGCGGTCGACGTCGTCGACCAGGTCGCCCAGCGAGGCGCCGACCTCCTCGCCGGTGACCGTGGAGAGCCCGTCCGCGAACCGCTCGAGGAACGCCTCGAGCTCGTCGCGCGAGCGCGCGGCGGCGCCGAACTCCTCGACGTTCTCAGGCCCCATGCCGGCGAGGAAGTCGAGCCCCTCGGCGTCGAACGGCGCCACGCCGGCGAGACTCGCAGCGGCGTCGCAGCGGTCCGGCAGCAGCGCCGCGCAGGCCAGCGCGTGCGGTCCGCCGCCCGACCAGCCGATCGTCACGAAGCGGTCGAGGCCCAGGCCGTCGAGGATCGCCGCGGTGTCGGCTGCCGCGTCGGCCACGCTGCGCCCCTCGCGCCGGGGCGACCCGGCGTACCCCGGCCGCGCGTAGGCGACGAGCTGCCACCCGCGCTCGTCGAGCGCGTCGGTCAGCAGCGGGAACGCGACGGGCGCGTTCGGCGTCCCGACGTGGAAGACCAGCACGCGCCCGTCCGGCGGGCCGTGCCGCACGACCTCGAGGTCAGCGATCACCGAGATAGATCCCGAGCGGCAGCAGCAGCGTGGCGACGAAGATCATGCCGATCCCCGTCGCCACCGCCGTCCGCGACTTGTAGATGTGGCCGGCGATCCCGATCACGAACCCGAGCCCCATCAGGGCGATGAACGGCAGCGGGTCGGGGTCGAACACGACGGCGAGAATAGACTCAGGGGCTCGATGAACGCCCTCCCCGCCTCGGTAGACGACGTCGCGGTCGGCCTGCGGGCCGCCGGCTACCTGCCCGGCCAGTCCACCGCGCTGGTCAGCTACCTGGCCGCCCGCCTCGGCAAGCCCGTGCTCGTCGAGGGCCCGGCCGGCGTCGGCAAGACCGAGCTGGCCAAGGCCCTCAGCCGCTATCTCGACCGCCGGCTCGTGCGGCTCCAGTGCTACGAGGGGCTCGACGAGGCCAAGGCGCTGTACGAGTGGAACTACCGCAAGCAGCTGCTGCGGATCCAGGCCGAGGCCGACGGCACCGGCTGGGACGCCGTGCAGGACGACATCTTCGGCGAGGAGTTCCTGCTCAGCCGCCCGCTGATGCAGGCGATCGCCGCCGAGGAGCCGGTCGTGCTGCTGATCGACGAGATCGACAAGACCGACCAGGAGTTCGAGGCGATGCTGCTCGAGCTGCTGAGCGACTTCCAGATCACCATCCCCGAGCTCGGGCGGATCGAGGCCCGCACGCACCCCGTCGTGCTGCTCACCTCCAACAACACGCGCGAGCTGACCGAGGCGCTCAAGCGCCGCTGCCTGTACCTGTGGCTCGACTACCCGGACACCGAGCACGAGCTCGAGATCGTCCGGATGCACGCGCCCGAGCTGGCCGAGACGGTCGCGCGCAAGCTCGTCGACCTCATCCACCAGGTGCGCGAGCTCGACCTCAAGAAGCCGCCCTCGATCGCTGAGTCGATCGACTGGGCACGGGCGCTGCTGCTGCTCGGCGCCGACGACATCTCGCCCGACGTCTTCCGCGACACGATGTCGATCATCGTCAAGCACCGCACCGACCTCGACACGGTGGCCGAGCGCGTCGGGGTCCGCCTGGCCGCGTGAGCTTCGACGCGCGGATCCTCCAGTTCGGCGAGGCGCTGCGCGCGGAGGGGGTCGCGATCGGGACCTCCGAGCTCAACGACACCTTCGCGGCGCTCGCCGAGGTGCCGTGGACGGTGCCGGCCGACTTCCGCGCCGCGCTCGCCTCCACGCTGGCCAAGTCGCCGGAGGACCGCCGGATCTTCGACCTCGTGTTCGAGCGCTTCTTCTTCCGCGCCGCGGAGCAGGAGGCGCTGCGGCACGAGGTGCGAGAGGGCGGCCAGGACGGCATCACGGGCGGCGAGCGGATCGAGCTCGACAACCTGCGCGAGCAGCTCCTGCAGGCGATCCGCGACGGCGACGAGGCGGCCATGCGCGACCTCGCCCGCCTGGCCATCGCCGCCTTCGGCCGCCGCGGCGAGGGCTCGGGGGTGCTCGGGGTCGACGTCCAGCGGATCCGCCGCGCGCTCGGGCTGCGCTCGGAGCCCGGCGGCCCCGTGCAGGACGTGAGCGATGACGATCCAAAGCTCACGCGCGACCAGATCCGGCGCTTCGAGCAGCACCTGCGGCGCGAGCTCGAGCGGGCGCAGATCGAGCGCACCCAGTCGCTCCCGCCCTCGCGGCCGCTGACCGAGCTCGACCGCGCGCTGCCGACCGGGCCGCTGCAGGACCTCGCAGCCGTCCACCGCGTGGTCGCCCAGCTCAAGCGCCGCCTCGCCACCCAGGGCCACGAGAGCCGCGGCCGCAAGCGCCACGCCCACGTCGACGTGCGCCGTACGATGCGCGCCTCGCTGCAGACCGGCGGCGTGCCGGTCGTCCTCAAGTACCGCCCCCGCCGCCCCCGCCGCCCCGAGCTCTACGTCCTCTGCGACGTCTCCACCTCGGTCACCAGCGCCTCGGTCTTCTTCCTGTCCGTCCTGCACGCCCTGCACGACGCCTTCCGCAAGATGCGCTCGTTCGTGTTCGTCGAGCGCATCTCGGAGGTCACGGACGTCTTCGAGCGCGAGCGCTCCTTCCGCGCCGCCTCCGAGGCGATCTCCAAGGACGCCGGGGTGGCCGACGTCTCGGGCTACACCGACTACGGCCGCGTCTGGAACGAGTTCCTGGTCCAGGTCGAGGACGACCTGCACCCGCGCGCGACCGTGATCGTGCTCGGCGACGCCCGCACCAACGGGCGCGACCCGCGCGCCGACGTCTTCGCCAAGATCGCCGATCGCGCGGGCCGCACCTTCTGGCTCAATCCGGAGCCGCGGCTGTACTGGAACTACGGGGACTCGGTGATCGCCACCTACGAGCGCTTCTGCGAGGCCCACGAGTGCTGGACGACGCGCCAGCTCGAGGACTTCGTGAAAGCGCTCACCCGCCCCACCTGGGACTGAGCTCCCGCACGCGCAGCGCATGCGGGTCGGCGCGGTCGACGCCCGCCGCGTCCACGTTGGCGATCCGCGAGATCGACTCGATCCGCCCGCTGCGACCGCTCTTCGAGACCTTGATCACGCACAGGCCGGGCGTGTTGCCGGTCGAGGCGTGCGGGTCGCCGGACAGCGGGATCGCGCCGCGCAGGGAGACGTAGACCTTGTCGCCGCGCGGCGACGCGTCCATCAGGTCGGGCGCCGGATCGCTCGCGAGCGCGCCGACGAGCGGGATCTCGTTCGCCAGCTCGTCCGTCCACGTGTCGATCACGATCATGCGGTTGCCCATCCGATCGGCGATCCACAGGTAGCGTCCGAACCGCGCCAGCGTCGCCCCGTGGGAGTCGGTGTGCTCGTGCTCGTCGAGGCTGAGCACGAGCTTCGCCGCCGGCGTGTTCGGCGGCGCCGGCTGCCGGAGCTTCCAGAACTTGTGCAGCGGGAACGCGTACACGTCGAACTCGCTCAGGTTGGCCATCGTCCCGCCGCCGGAGTTCACGTACATCTTCCCGGAGGCCTCGAGACCGCCGCAGCCGTTGCCGTGGATCGCGTCCTTGTCGTACTCGGCCACGATCCGCATCGGCGTCGCGCGGGCGTCGACGACGAACAGGCCGCCGCCGCGCAGCGTGACGAAGGCGAAGCGGCCGCCCGACTCGATCAGCGTGCAGATCGGCGCGTTGTCGGGCCGCAGAGCCGGGTCCTGCCGCGGTGCCCCGCTCGGCGTGGTGCCCGTCGCGAGGTCGAGCGTGGCCGCGTCCTCGAGCGTGTACGCGTTGCGCTTGTAGTCGGTCCTGATGCGCTGGAGCAGCTTGCCGTTCTGGTTCGCGACCAGGGCGTACTTCTCGTCCGGCGAGGGGACGGACGCGTGCGCCTGGACGCCGGCGTCGACGCAGCCGACCGGCTTGCGCTTCGCCGCGTCGAAGAACACGACGTGGCCGCTGGCCACGTTGGCGAGGATCGCGTGGGAGCGCGACCGGTTGAAGAGGAGCATGTGCGGCCGCACCGGCGCGGTGGTCGTCTTGCTCAGGCAGAGCGCCTCGGCCTCGCCGCCGAGGTCGATCTTCTCCGGCTCGTCCAGCCGCTGCGGATCGAAGACGTACAGCGTCCCGCCGGTCGCCTTGCCTGCGCTGTTGGACTGGTCGACCGTCCATACCTCGTGCGAGGAGCGCTTGGAGTGGTCGCGGCCGCCGTTGCCGGCCGCGATCGAGGCCATCGTCGCGAGTCCGAGGATCGCGAAGGCCAGGAATAGGAAGCGGGTCATGGCGCGCCATCGTGCGCGGGCAACCCTGCCGAAACCCTGTCGTCAGCCCTCGGTCCGGCGCGCGCGGTAGGTCCGGACCGGCGAGGAGAGGCCCTTGAGCTTCTTCTCGCCGGCGAACGACCATGGAAGGCGCCGTCGGTGCTGTCGCGCACGGCCTCGGTGGCCAGCACGGAGAGCGGGCGGGCGCGGCTGGTCAGGCGGCTGGCCACGTTGACCGTCGTGCCGTACCAGTCGCCCCAGCGATTGACGGCCGGGCCGTAGGCGATCCCGGCGCGGATGGCCGGCAGCCCGTCCTCGCCCTCGGAGCCCTCCACGAGCCGCAGGCCGGCCTCCACCAGCAGCGCGGGGTCTGGCGAGACGAGCATCACGGCGTCGCCGATCTCCTTGACGATCTTCACCGGCGGCTCGATCACCTGCTCCGCCAGCCGAGAGAGCCGGCCGGCGACGCTGCCGAGCTCCTCGACCGGGATCGTCTCCCCCAGCTCGGTGAACCCGACCAGGTCCGCGAAGGCGACCGCGCAGTCACGGCCCGAGTCGAGCCGGCCGCTGGCGAGCTGCTCGCCGGTGATGACCTCTTGGCGCAGCGCCTCGCGCAGGTGCAGCGCGAACACGTGCTCGAGCCACGGGCCGGCGAGCGGCAGCAGCATCGTCGACACCGCCTCCAGGCGGGCGGCGAGCTCGTGCTCGTCGATCCCGCCCTCGAGCACCGACTGGCCCACCAGCGCGGTGATCGCCTCGACGTAGCGGGCCATGCCGCGGCCGAGCACGCGCTGGGCCTCCATCGCCTCCTCGTCGGGAAGCCCGGCCTGCCGGTACTGGTTGCCCAGGCGCGCCGCCTCGAGGTCGCGCTCGCCGTAGACGCGCTCGTCCGGTCCCGGCACCGCCAGGCCCAGCACGCGCCGCTGGTCCTGGAAGAAGTCCAGGTCGAGGCCGCTCTTCTCGGCGATCTCGCGCGCCGTGTAGCGCGCCTCCGAGGTCAGCAGCCGGTCGACCGGGAGCAGCGCGAGCCGCTCCTCGGCGACCGCGCGGCGAAGCTCCTCGACCGGCACGCCGTCGGCGTGCAGCTTGTCGAGCAGGGCGCGGCGCGCGTCGCGGGCCGCCTCGTCGGCGCAGCTGTCGAGCAGTCCTTCTGCCGCCCAGTCCATGTCGGCCCGGAAGGTACAGTCCGCGCCGTGCCCGAGCGCCGACCGATAGCCGGCCTGGTCGTCGCCGTGACCGGAGGCGCCCGCGGGATCGGGCACGCCACCGCCCGGGCACTGGAGGCGCGCGGCGCCCGCGTGATCACCGGCGACCTGCCCGAGCTCGACGTCACTTCGCGCGAGTCGTTCGCCGCCTGGCTCGACGCGGCCGGCCCGCTCGACGTGCTGATCAACAACGCCGGCGTGATGCACGTCGGCCCGTTCCTCGAGGAGAGCGACGAGTGGACGCGGCGGCAGGTGGACGTGAACCTGCACGGCGTCATCCTCGGCATGAAGCTCGCGCTGCCGGCGATGGTCGCGCGCGGCTCGGGCCACGTGATCAACGTCGCCTCGGCGGCGGCGAAGATCGGCGTGCCGCGCGAGGCGGTCTACGCGGCCAGCAAGCACGCCGTCCTCGGCGTCTCGCAGTCCGTGCGGCTCGAGCTGCGCGGCTCGGGCGTCGACCTGTCGGTGGTCATGCCCGGGCTCGTGCGCACGGAGCTGGCGAGCGGGACGCTGAAGGGCGGGCTGGTCCTCGGCCCTGAGGACGTCGCGCAGGCGATCGTCGCCACGATCGAGCGCCCGCGCTTCGACGTCTACGTGCCGCGCGCCTACGCCGCGGTCTCCACCGTCGGCCAGCTCCTGCCGCGCCGCGCCCGCGAGGCGGTGCTGCGCCTCGCCGGCGCGGAGCGCGCGACGGCCGGGACGACGCCCGAGCAGCGCGCCGCCTACGAGGCGCGCGTCCAGCGGAACACGTCGTCCGGGTCGTAGGCCCGCTTGACCTCCATCACGCGGTCGTAGTTGGCGCCGTACGCGGCGCGGATGCGGTCCTCGCCCTCGTCGGCGCTCTGGAAGTTGATGTAGCTGCCGCCCGTGCCGAACGGCCGGACGCGCTCGTAGCCGGCCCGGATCCAGTCGCGGAACGCGTCCGCCTGCGGCTCGTCCGGCGCCCACGCGCCGATCAGGCCGTAGACGTACTGCGCATCGCGGTTGCCGACCGCGCCGTCGTCGTCCTCGTGGTCGTTGAGGGCGCCGCCGGGATGCAGGATGCCGAGCTGCGCGAGCGGGATCGGGCACTCGCCGGCGAGCTCCTGGAAGGTCTCGAGGAAGCCGTCGCCGAGCTCGGCGAGGTAGTCGCTCTTCCAGTAGTAGTGCTCGCCCTTGGGCTCGCTGCCGTCGAGCAGCGACTGGACCTCGGTGTACGGCCGCTCGGCCACCACGTCGAACACCGGCTCGCCGAGCGCGCGGATCGGCGCCAGCGCCTCCTCGGCGCGGTCGCCGCTGTAGCAGACGGCCATCGCGCAGACGCGCTCGCCATGCCACTCGGGCGGGACGAACGGCGCCGCGGGAGCGCGGACGGCGAGCAGCCACACCGCCAGCTCGCGCGGAGCGTCGGCGCTGAAGGTCCGGTACGCGTCGAAGATCTCGGCGGCGCGCTCGAACGGCCACGCGATCAGGCCGCCGACGACGGTCGGGCCGACCTCGTGCAGCCGGAACGTGAACTCGGTCACCACCCCGAGCCGCGCCCCGGCGCCGCGCAGCGCCCAGAACAGGTCGGCGTGCTCGTCGCGGCTCGCGCGCCGCACCTGCCCGTCGGCGGTGACGATCTCGGCCGCGAGCAGGTTGTCGACGGTCCAGCCGAAGCGGCGCGACAGGTAGCCGATCCCGCCGCCGAGCGTGAGGCCGGCCACGCCGACCTCGGAGTAGAAGCCGAGCGGCACGGCCAGGCCGTGCTCCTGGGTCGCGCGGTCGACGTCGCCGAGCAGGCAGCCCGCCTGCACGGTGGCGGTGCGCGCGACCGGGTCCACGTCGACGCCGCGCAGGGCCGACATGTCGAGGGTCAGCCCGCCGGGGGCGTGCGCGGTGCCCGCGATGTTGTGGCCGCCGCCGCGCGCGGCCACCGGGAGGCCGTGGTCGCGGGCGAAGAGCACGGCGCGCACCACGTCGTCCGTGCCGGCCGGCCGGAAGGCGTAGGCCGGCCTGGTCCGGTTCATGCCGTTCCAGAGCAGGGTCGCCTCGGCGAAGCCGTCGTCGTGGGGGCGCAGGAAGCCCGCCGGCGGCTCGGCGAGCGCCCGCCGGAGCGCGCGGACGAGCGCCTCGGGCTGCTCGACCGGCGGGTCGTCGGCGCAGTCCTCGATCACGTGCAGCGGCCAGCCGTGGCGGACGCTCGCCGCCTCGGCGACCTCGAGCGGCGTCGCCAGGTCGTGCCGGCCCCAGATCAGCGCGGTCGGGACCGCGATCCGCTCCAGCTCGGCATCGGGGATCGCGGGCACGCCGAAACGCTCCATCAGGCCGTCGAGCGCGGCCATCACGCTCGGGGTCTGCGCACGGTCGAGGTTGTAGGCCGCAAACGCGCGCCACCACTCGCCGGTCCGCTCGCGCAGGCCGTCGAGGTCGACCGCGCAGTACCGCCACAGCTCGTCGTGGGTGCGCTCGCTCGGGTCGGTCAGGAACGCGTGCAGAGCGGTGCCGAACCGCGGCGCCGGCTCGAACGACCGCAGGCCGAGCGCGTCGACCAGCACGAGGTGGGCGAGCTCGTGCCCGGCGGCGAAGCGCGCGGCGATCGCGCCGCTGACCGCGTGGCCGACGAGCACCGGCGGCTCGGCGCACGTGCGCTCGATCAGCTCGCCGAGCCAGTCGAGCACGCGGTCGGGCTCGACGGGCTCGGACGCGCCCTGGCCCGGCAGGTCAGGAGCGATCACACGGTGGGTGGCGGCGAGCGGGCCGAGCACGCGTGCCCAGTGGGTGGCGTTGCCGCCGGGACCGTGCAGCAGCACGACGGGCGGCCCGTCGCCGCCCTCGAGCACGACGGTCTCGGCGCCGGCGATCGTCAGCCGCAACTCGGCGACGGGAACGCCCTCGAGCAGCTGCTCGCGAAGGGTGGTGGTGGTCATGCGCCGACGCTACGAGCGCGTGGAGCGCGCGACTTCGGGGCGATCACCCAATCCGCGGCGCCGCCGCGATGGGTGATTCCACGCAGTCAGACCAGCCCGTGCTCGTACGCGAACGCGGTCGCGGCCGCGCGCGTCGACAGGCCGAGCTTGGCGAAGATGTTGCTCACGTGGCGCTCCACGGTCCGCTCGCTGAGCACGAGCTCGGCCGCGATCGCCTTGTTCGTCGCGCCCGCGGCCACGAGCCGCAGCACCTGCAGCTCGCGCGGCGAGAGCCCGTGCGCCTCGTCGCGCGCGGCGAGCGCCGCCACGTCGGGCGCCGCGCCGAGCCGCTCGAACACGGCGCGCGCCGCGTCGAGGCCGAGCGCCGCCGAGTCCTCGTCGCCGAGCGCCGCACAGGCGCGCGCGACGAGCACCCGCGCGCGTGCCGCCTCGTACGGCGCGTCGAGGTCGTGCCAGGCCGCCTCCGCCTCGCGCAGAGCGGTCAGCGCGCCACTGGCGTCGCCGGCGTCGAGCGTGACCGCGCCGCGGGCGTGGGCGACGATCGCGTCGAGCAGCGCGCAGGGGCGCGCGGCGGCGAGCCGCTCGAGCTCGTGGCACGCGGCGCGCGCCGTCTCGCCGTCGCCCGTGGCGAGCGCGATCTCGACCTGCGCGGGCAGCAGCCGAGCGCGCGGGAGCGGATCGCCGGTCTCGCCGACGGCGCGGTCGATCGCCGCGGCGGCCGCGTCGCCGCGGCCCTGCGCCAGCCGCAGCAGCGCCAGTCCCGGCTGCGGCTCGGGTCCGTGGCGGCTCGACTCGCGATATGCGCGCTCGGCAGCCGCGAAGTCGCCCCGGAGGCGGTGCAGCTCGCCCTGGCGATAGAAGGCGCCGCCGGCCGCCCGCACGTCGGCGCGGCTCGCGATCGCATGCTGCGCCGCCGCGAGCGCCTCGTCCCAGGCGCCGCGCACCTGCATGATCTCGGCGCGGTGGACGAGGCAGCGGCCGGTGAACATCACGAGGTCGGGCTGCTGCTCGCACCAGCTGGTCATCGCCGCGGTCCAGTCCTGGGCCCGGCGCAGCTCGTGCAGCTGCTGGCAGCCGTCGATCACGCTGCAGTACAGGAGCCCCGTGGCGACCGGCGACACCTCGCCGGCCACCGCGGTCAGCATGGCCTCGTCGAGCAGCGCCAGCCCTTCGTCGATCCGGTCCAGCCGCACGAGGCAGAGGCCCTCCTCGTGGACGGCGAGCGAGAAGAGGTCGCCGTCGCCGAAGCGGCGGCCGATCTCGGCGCCCTCGGCGGCGCCGGCGCGACCGACCTCGGGGTCCGGCGCGCCGAAGGTCTCCAGCAGCCGGAGGTAGCCGCGCTCCGCGCAGTCGCGATCCTCGAGCAGCCGCTGCGCTCGGGCGAGCCAGCCGCTCGCCCGGCCCGCCTCGCCGCGCGACGACCGGATCAGCCCGAGCCAGAACGCGCACCGCACGGCGCGCTCCACCTCGCCCGCCGCGAAGTGCGCGTTATGCGCACGCTCGAGCACGTCGAGGTACTCGAGCTCCTGGCCGAGCATGAAGGCGGCGGTCGCCAGCCGCTCCAGGTCCTCGCCGCCGAGCTCTGCCGGCACCGACAGCGCGGCGTGGGCGTCCTTCCACGCCCGTCGCGCGAAGGCCTCGCGGCCGCGCTGCACGTGATCGGCGGCGTCCACCCTCCAGTAAGCTAGTCGCGATCGAAAACCCAGGGGGGCTGGGGAGAACGCCCGGCTGAGATAGGTCCTCGCTGGATCTGACCCTTCGAACCTGTGGGGTAATGCCCGCGGAGGGAGCGATGCGGACCGAGGTCGAGGCTCCCGGTGTGGAGCCTCGCGACGTCTCCGGCGGCGTCACCGTCACCGGAGTTCAGAAGGCCTTCGGGGCCGTCAAGGCCCTCGACGGCGTGTCGTTGCGCGCGGCTCCGCGCGAGGTCGTCGCCGTGGCCGGGCCGAGCGGCTGCGGCAAGTCGACGCTGCTCGAGCTGGTCTGCGGGCTGGCGCAGGCGGACGCGGGCACGATCGAGGCGCCGCCGGCCGCGCTGATGCCGCAGCGCGACGGGCTGCTTCCGTGGCTGAACGCGCTCGACAATGCGGCGCTGGCGCTGCGCGTGGGCGGCGTCGGCAGGTCGGCCGCGCGGGCCGCCGCGCACGCGCACTTCGCCGCCTTCGGGCTCGAGGGCTTCGAGCGGGCGCGGCCGGGCGAGCTGTCGGGCGGCATGCGCCAGCGGGTGGCGTTCCTGCGCACGCTGCTGGCCGGGCGGCCGCTGCTGTGCCTCGACGAGCCGTTCGGGGCGCTCGACGCCCTCACGCGGACGCAGATGCAGCAGTGGCTGGCCGAGGCGCTCCTGCGCGAGCCGCGCACCGTGCTGCTGGTGACGCACGACGTCGAGGAGGCCGTGCTGCTGGCCGACCGGATCGTGCTGCTCTCCCCGCGCCCCGGGCGTGTGGTGGAGACGATCGAGGTGGCGCTGCCGCGGCCGCGCCACCGCTCCGACTCCGGCGTGGTCGCGCTGCGCGAGCGGGCGATGGAGGTGCTGGGCGCGTGACCGCCGCGCTGATCGTGCTCGTCGGCCTCGGCGCATGGGAGGCGATCGTGCGGCTCGGGCTCGTCGACGAGCTGATCCTGCCCGCGCCCACCCAGGTGCTCGAGGCGCTGTGGACCGACCGCGCGCTGCTGGCGCCCGACCTGGCGGTCACGACGTGGGAGGTCGTGCTCGGCCTCGCCGCCGCGATCGCCGCCGGCGCCGCGCTCGGCATAGCCATGCACGTCTCCCCCGGCGCCCGGCGCGCGCTGCGGCCGCTGGTGATCGGCTCGCAGGCCGTGCCCGTCCCGGTGATCGCCCCGCTCGTCGTGCTCGTGCTCGGCTTCGGCCTCGGCCCCAAGGTCCTGCTGGTGGCGCTCGTCTGCTTCTTCCCCGTCGCCATCAACCTCTATGACGGCCTGCGCGACACCGATCCCGACGCGCGCAAGCTGCTGCGCTCGCTCGACGCCACGCGCTGGCAGACGCTGCGCATGCTCGAGCTGCCGAGCGCGCTGCCCGCCACCTTCACCGGCATCAAGATCGCCGCCGCGGTGGCCGTCATCGGCGCCGTGTTCGCCGAGTGGTCGGGCTCCAGCGAGGGCCTCGGCCACGCGCTGCTGACCGCCAACGGCCAGCTCGCCACCGCGCGCGCCTTCGCCGCCACGCTCTTGCTGTTCCTGCTGGCCATCTGCCTCTACGGGGCCTTCGCGCTGCTCGAGCGGCGCGTCGCCGGCTGGACGCCCCGCTCCCGACCCGGAGGACCATGACCCGCCTGCTGCTCCCCTTCTCGCTCCTGCTCGCCCTGCTCGCCGGCTGCGGCGAGAAGGAGGAGCCCACCGGCGACGGCTCGACCCGCAGCGAGCCGTTCACCGTGATGCTCGACTACTTCCCCAACGCCGACCACGCCGGCATCTACGCGGCGCAGGCGAGCGGCGAGTACGAGCGCGCCGGGCTCGACGTGAAGATCCAGCCGCCGCCGGACGCCGCGGCGCCGCTCAAGCTGCTGCAGGCCGGCCGCGTCGACCTCGCGATCTCCTACGAGCCCGAGCTGCTGCTGGCGCGCGACCAGGGCGCCGACCTCGTCGCCGTCGGGGCGCTGGTGCAGAAGCCGCTGACCTCGCTGATGTCGCTCGGCGAGAAGGCGATCACCGATCCCAGGCAGCTCGAGGACAAGCGCGTCGGCACCTCGGGCCTCGCCTACCAGTCCGCCTACCTGCGCACGATCCTCGAGGAGGCGGGCGTCGACCCGAGCTCGGTCAAGGAGACCAACGTCGGCTTCAAGCTCACGCAGGCGATGCTGTCCAAGCAGGTCGACGCGACGCTGGGCGCGTTCTGGAACTACGAGGGCGTCGACCTCGAGCGGCGCCACAAGGACCCCGAGATCCGGCGGATGGAGGACCTCGGCGTGCCGGCGTACAACGAGCTGATCTTCGTCGTCCGCCGCTCGGACCTCGGCAGGGAGGGCGCGTCGAAGCTGCGCCGCTTCCTCCAGGCCACCGCACGCGGCCACGAGCTGCTCGAGGACGACCCCGGCAAGGGCGTGGATGCGCTGCTGGAGGCCGACCCGGGGCTCGACCGCGGGCTGCAGGAGGCCGCCGTCAAGGCGACGCTGCCGGTCTTCTTCCCCGAGGACGAGGACCGGCCGTTCGGCTTCCAGGACCCCGAGGAGTGGGCGGCCTACGAGCGCTGGATGCGCGACAGCGGGCTGCTCAAGCAGCCAGTCGGCGAGCGGGCGCCGCTGACCAACGAGTTCCTGCCCGGCGAGGGGCTGGACCCCGGGACATCGGGGCTCGAATGAGCCCGCGCGCGGCGGCGTGCATCAGGTGCACGCCGGCGAGCCCCTTCCACTCGCCGTAGGGCTCGAAGAACCCGCGCACCTCTGCCTCGTCGGCGCGCGCCTTCGGATTGCCCGTGACCAGGCGGCCGACGATCTTGAGGAAGCCGAGGTCGCCGGCCGGGACGTGGTCGTAGCGGCCCTGGCCGTGGAGGGCGACCATCTCGCACGTCCACGGGCCGATCTCGCGCATCGAGCGCAGCCGGCGCAGGTCGTGGTCGCGCAGGTCGAGCCGCCCGGCCGCCACCGCCTCGGCGCACCGGCGCATGGCCAGCGCGCGCTTGGGAGCGAGGTCGAAGGCCACGAGCCGGGCGGGCGCCTGGGTGGCGATCGCCGCGGGCGCGGGCGCGTCGCGCAGGCCGGTGGCCGGGCAGCGGTAGCCGAAGGCGCGGATGAGACGGCGCTGGATCTCCATCGCCCGCTGGAGCTCGATCAGCTGCTCGGTGATCGCGCTCAGCAGCGTCTCCCACGGCTGCGGCTGCCGGCGCACGCGCAGGCCGGGGTTGGACCGGACCGCCTGCCCGATCACGAGGTCGTCGCGGAAGCGGTCGTAGAACGGGCGCAGGTCGTCGTCGACGCTGGTGGCGAAGCGCATCCGCGCCGATTCCGGCCCGCGCGCGCCGCCTCTGTCTCCGCGCGGGCGGCAAACAGCACGCGGTCGGCCGCCGGCTGGACGATCCCGACCAGGACCGGCTCGCCGTCGATCCGCATCAGCCGCTGCAGCGCGGCGCCGCGGCGGCGCTGCAGACCGTCCATCGAGGCGCCTCCGAGGCGGAACGGCCACGGCGGCCGCACCTCCTCACGGAGCTCGATCACCCGCGCCGGATCAGGTGGACGTCGACCAGGAAGGAGTTCGAGGCCACGATCTCGCCGATCCCCCGCGCCTTGCGGCGACGGCGGGGGGCGCGCGAGCGCCGCCGGTGCACCACCACGACGGTGGCCGCGCCGGCCACGAAGCCGGTGGCCGCCAGCGCCGCGGCCTGCCTCGCGGGCACGAGCGGCCGCGCCGCCTCTACGGCGCGCGGCTCGGCCACGACGGGCAGGCCGTCGACGATCTCGCCTTCGTCCTCGAAGTCCTCACTCACGGGTCCGACAGCATGACCGTTCTCCCGGACGCGTGCTTCAACGACGGGCGTAGGTGCGGAAAACGAAATCCCAGTAGGGCGCGCTGATGCCGAAGCCCTTCTCGTCGTCCTGGAAGTGATGGCGCATGTGCAGCTCGCGCAGCCGCTTGCCGAGCCGCGACTTGGGCACGTGGTGGTGCAGGGCGTAGTGGATCTCGTCGTAGATCAGGTACCCGATGAGGAATCCGGCCGCGACGGCGGGGCCGTGCAGCGACCCGGAGATCGCGAAGATCGCGCCGACCACGACGATCGCCAGCGGGATGCTGGCCGCCGGCGGCATCACGAGCCGCAGCGGGTCGTTCGGGTGGTCGTGGTGGACGCCGTGGATCATCCAGTGGAGCTTGGCCCCGATGCCGTCCTCGGGCTCGAAGTGGAAGACGATCCGGTGCAGCCAGTATTCGAACAGCGTCCACACGCAGTAGCCGATCAGGGCGAGGCCGGCGGTGTCCCACCAGCCGTCGTTGCCGACGGCGACGTAGAGCAGGGCGGCGATGACGGGGCCGTAGATGACGACGGGCACGACGGGGTGCACGCGGGTGAAGCGGTCCAGGAACCGCGACTGGAACATCGGCGGGGAGGACTTCAAGAGATCCGAGCGCTGCATGTCCAAAACGGTACCTGTTAGGGCTGCCTAATTGGAAGGAAGGTTCGCTCGTAGACCCTGAAGCGGCGCACGATCCGCCCGCCCATCGCCTCCATCGCGCGGTTCATGTTCGTGTTGGTCTCGAGGATCCAGCCCATCTCGCCCCACGTCTGCGGGGTCACGGTGGCCATGTCGAAGTGCTCGACGTACATGGCGGCCGCCACCCCGGTGTGCTGGAACTCCGGCTTGACGCCGAGGAAGCCGACCCGCACGCGGTCCATGATCTTGCGGCGGCGCAGGAAGTGCCACCAGCCGAGCGGCAGCAGCCGGCCCTTCATGAGCTTGAGCACCTGGTTGATGTCCGGCACGGTGATCGCGACCGCCGCGGTCTCGCCCTCGGCGGTCTCGGCGACCATGAACCAGTGGTGGTCGAAGACGAGCTGCATCTCGGCGGCGTACTGGTCGAGGTCGGCCTTGCCGTACGGCACGAAGCCCCAGTTCTCGCTCCACGCCGCGTTGTAGACGTCGGCGAAGCGGTCCAGGTCCCGCCTCAGTCCCCGCCGTGACATCTTGCGCAGGCGGATGCCGTGCCGCGGCTCGAGATCCTCGGCCAGCTTGAAGATGACCGGGAGGATCTTCGAGCGGTCGGAGATGTGCAGCTCCCACATGTACGTGTCGATCGCCTTCCGGAGCCCGGCCTCCTCGCAACGCGCGGCGTAGTAGGGCGGGTGCCAGGGCTGCCGGATCATCGGCTCGCGCTCGAAGCCCTCGATCTGGACGCCGAACTCGTCGTTGACCGTGAAGTCCATCGGGCCGACCATGCGATCGCGGCCGTGGGCCTTCAGCCATCCCTCGGCCGCTTCCAGCAGGGCCGGCAGCACGTCGGGCTCGTCCTCGAGCTCGATGAAGCCGAACATGCCCCAGCGGTTGTCGTGATAGGCGTTGAAGTTGTCGTCGTAGTGGGCGCTGAGGCGGCCCACCACGCGGCCGTCGCGCTCGGCCAGGAAGAGCTGGGCGTCGCCGTGCTTGAAGAAGACGTTCAGGCGGCGGCTGAGGAACTGATACCGCTCGATCCGCAGCGGAGGCACCCATACCGGCGAAGTAGAGTGCAGCCGGTACGGGAGATCGATGAACTTCCGCAGGTCCCGTAGCCCCCGCACGGGACGCACGACAAGCGACACGAGACGGACCCTATATGCCGACCGCCATCGACGTCTTCGCGAAGGTCCGAGGGCACGAGCGCGCCGAGCAGCTGCGCGCCGCCCGCGAGGCCGACGTCCTTCCCTACTTCCGCAAGCTGGAGTCGCCCGCGGCGCCGGTGGTGACGATGGAGGGCGCCCAGCGGATCATGCTCGGCTCCAACAACTACCTCGGCCTGACCGGCGACGAGCGCGTGATCGCCGGTGCGCGCGACGCGCTCGAGCGCTACGGCACCGGCCTGACCGGCTCGCGGCTGCTCAACGGCACGATCGACCTCCACCTCGAGCTCGAGCGCGAGCTGGCCGAGTGGATGGGCACCGAGGAGGCGATCGTCTTCACCACCGGCCACCAGGCCAACATCGGGACGCTCGGCACGATCCTGGCCCCCGGCGACACGGTGATCGCCGACTCGGCCGACCACGCTTCGATCCTCGACGGCTGCCTGCTCTCGCGGGCCAAGCTGCGCCCGTTCCGGCACGGCCGGCTCGACAAGCTGGAGAAGATGCTCGACCGGGCCGGCGAGGACGGCGGCGGCGTCCTCGTCGTGGTCGACGGCGTCTTCTCGATGGAGGGCGACGTCGCCGACCTGCCGAAGGTCGTCGAGCTGTGCAAGGCCCACGGCGCGCGGCTGATGGTCGACGAGGCGCACGCAGCCGGCGTGCTCGGGGCGCGCGGGGCCGGCACCTGCGAGCTGCTCGGCGTCGAGGGCGACGTCGACCTGCGGATGGGCACCTTCTCGAAGTCGCTCGCCTCCTGCGGGGGCTTCATCGCCGGCTCGCACGAGGTGATCGACTTCCTGCGCATCAGCTCGCGCGCCTTCCTGTTCACTGCGGCGGCGGTACCCGCCGCCGTGGGCGCGGCGCTGGCGGCGCTGCGGATCATCCGCTCCGACGAGGGTCCCGCCCTGTTCGCGCGGGTGCTCGACAACGCCGCCTACCTGCGCGAGGGCCTGCGCTCGCTCGGCTTCGAGGTGCACGACGTCGGCCTGCCGGTGACGACGCCGATCGTGCCCGTGGTGGTCGGCGACGACTGGAAGGCCGTCGTGCTGTGGCGGGCGCTGTACGACGCCGGCGTGTACGTCAACGTCGCTCTGCACCCCGCCGTCCCGCCCGCCGGTGCGCTGCTGCGGACGAGCGTGATGGCGACCCATGACCGGTCCGTCCTTGACAGCGCGTTGGAGTCTTTCTCAATGGTGAAGGAACGCTTCGAGTCCGAACACGGACCGCTGCCGGGCGGATCGGGCCTATAGCACAGATTCCGCGCTGGCGCGTGATTTCCCTACTGTTCAGAAAACAGGCGCTTCTTGCGAATTTTCGGGGCGGTCACCGGTTGACCATCCCCCCGGCGGATGTCTAGCCTGCGCCCTCGGCCGTTGTCTCTGCGCCTTCGGACGGGAGAGGGAACGAACTAAGGGACGTGGCCTGGAGGGACGCTCCGGTGAGCCGCCGGATCGCCAGGCTTCGTCGTTCGTCCGTGCGTGAAAGCGGCCGGTCAGAGATGTCAATGTCGAGGGCGACCACACCATGAAGGTGGCGTCGCCATGCGGGGAGGTTTCATGAACGCAACTGCGACGGCACCTGCCGCTCAACACATGCGGGCGCTTGCGCAGGCGAACCGGGTTCGGCTGGCTCGGGCCGAGCTCAAGAAGCAGGTGGCAGAAGGAGATGCTTCGGTCGCCGACGTCGTGCTCGAGTGCCCGTGGGAGGCGGAGAGCATGACCATCAGCGATCTGCTCATGAGTCAGCACCGCTGGGGCCGCACGCGCTGCCGGCGATTCCTGACGGCGATCCCGATGTCTGAGACCAAGACGATCGGCACGATGACCGAGCGCCAGCGACGTGAGCTGGCCCGACTCCTGGCGGGGGACCGGGAGTACGCGGTCGCCGAGCTGTCCTGGACGAGCTAACCGGAGGACTTTAGGCGCCGGCGGAGGAGTCGCTACGCGGCCACTCCGCCGGTGCCGGGGAAGCCCGGCCCGCGCGTCGCGATCTCGACGATGTGCCCGTCAGGGTCGCGGACGTAGATCGACCGGAAGGCTCCGCGGTCGAAGATCTCGGTGCACTCGACGCCGTGGTTGCGCAGGTAGTCGCGCCACGCCTGCTGCTCGTCGGCCGTGTCGACGGTCAGCGCGAAGTGGTGCGTCGACCCGGTCCCCACCGTGCCCTTCGGCAGCTCCGGGTACTGCATGAAGCTGAGCAGCATCCCGGCGCCGCCGTGGAGCGCGCCGAACCAGACGTGGCGCGTGTTCGGATCGTCGTCCGACGGGCCGTCATGGATGATCGCCAGGCCGAGCAGGTCGCGATAGAAGGCGATCGTCCGCTCGAGGTCGGCGGAGATCGCCGTGAGGTGGTGCAGCCCTCTGAGCTGCATGCGCTTTGGCTCGGCCACGGTCGGGGAGCCTAGCGCCGACGGGTGTACGCCCGCGCGAACAGCCAGACGCCGAGCGCGAGGGCGACCGCCGCGCCCGCGATGACCGCCACCCACGGCGCGCCGGCGAAGAAGAGCGCCGCGGCGACCGCCACGGCGACCAGCCCGGCGAGGATCGTCGTGTGCGAGCGGTAGCCGGAGAAGTGCTCGCGCAGCGCGGTGTCGAGCCCGCCGAGCGAGCCGAGGAGCATGCCGCTGACCAGCATCGCGCGGCCGCGCTCGGTGTCGAAGTTGATCAGGCCGAGGACGAGCAGGACGATCCCGGCGAGCACGCACAGCTCGACGAGCGGGAACGGATGCCAGGGCGCCTTGGGCCGCTCCGGCTCGGTTACGGACAGCCTCCGGAGATCTTCACGACCCACCAGCCCATCAGCATCCCGAGCAGGCCCGCGCGCGGGCGGACGTGGTAGGTGGTGCAGCCGGGGCGGCCGAGGTCGGCGTTCGAGAGCCGCTTCCACCTGTGGGCCGGCGGGTCGGCGAGCATCGCCTCGAGCTCGCGCCCGGCGATCGCCTGGCGGGCCTGCTGGGCCTCCGCGCCCGCGCCCAGGGCGGCCACGCGCGTGGCGAGGGCGTCGCGGACGCGCTCGAGATCGCCGAGCGTCAGCAGCCGCGGGCCGGCGAGCGAGGAGACCGGCGGCCCGGGATCGAGCCGCGGATACGAGGCGGCGACGATCGCGGCATGGCGGTGCTCGAGGCGCGCGATCTGGTCGCGCAGCGTGCGGCGTGCGGCCCGCTCGTCGCACTGATCGATCGTCGCGCGGATCTGGTCGATCGCAGCCATGACCTCGACTCGCGGCCAGCGTATCACCGTATCCTCGCTCTCAAGCCATGCCGCGCAACGACCCGACCGACACCGGCGGCCTGTTCATCGGGCGCCGTCCCGGAACGGGGCCGCTTCACTACCGCGGCGCTCCCGAGCGCGGCGGCGCGGGGCGCCGCCGGACCGACGGCGCGCTGGCTGCCCTGCTGCTCGTGCTCGAGGTGCTGCTGTGCCTGACGCTATGGGGCCCGCAGCCGGTCGCCTGGCTGTGGATCGGGTCGCAGGTCGACTACCAGACCGGCTCGGTGACGGCCGGCATCGCCGTCGCCTTCGCGGGGATGATCGGGAGCCTGATGCTCACGCTCGCCCTCGCCACGCGGCTCGACCGCGCGTGGCGGATCCTGCGCCGCGCCGCCGGCCACGAGCAGCGCGAGGGCGTCCTCGTGCGGATCTTCGCCGTGACCGCCGTCCTCGCCGGACTCGCCTTCCTCGTCTGGTTCATCATCCTCGAAGGGCCCGCTCCGAGCCTGGCGCCGCAGTGATCCGGCGGCTGCGCGACTACTACCGCCAGTTCGAGGAGCTCTCGCCGGAGGAGATCAGCCTCGAGCTGCGCGAGCGCCGCGACGTGGAGCGGGCGAGCGCGCTGACCGAGGTCCAGCCGCTCGACCTGACCACGCCGGCCTGGCACGAGCCGCCGCACGCCGAGGCGATCAACGCCGCCACCTACGCGCTCCGCCGCGCGGTCAACGCCTACCCGGACGACTCCGTTCTGCGCCGCGCGCTGGCCGACCGCCACGCCGTCGAGGAGGAGCAGGTCGCGCCCGGCCACGGCGCCGGCGAGCTGCTGCACGCCGCCTTCGTCGCCATCGCGGCCGGCGGCCGCGTGGCGATCGCCTGGCCCGGCTGGAGCCCGCTGCCCGGGCTCGTCCACGAGGCCGGCGCGGCCCCCGTGCCCGTCCCTCTGACCGATGGCGGCGCCCCGGACACCGAGGCGCTGGCCGCGATCGAGCCGGACACCAGCGCGGTCGTGATCTGCAGCCCCAATGACCCGACCGGCGCGGTGACGCCCGTCCGCGACCTGGCGCAGCGGCTCCCGGAGCCGGTCTGGCTCGTCCTCGACGCCGCGCTGGCCGAGCTCGGCCCCGGCGAGGACGCCGCCGACCTGCTCGCCGCGCGCGAGCGGGTGCTGATCGTCCACTCGTTCTCCAAGGCGCACGCGATGGCGGGGCTGCGCGCCGGCTACGCGCTCGCCAACGACGCCGGCCTGCTCGACCGGCTCAGCCCTGCCGGCGGCGTGTCGGCGCCCGCCCAGGCCGCGATGCTGTGGGCGGTCCGCGACGGCGAGACGGTGGTCGCCCGCCGCCGCGTCGCCGCCGCCCGCGAGCGCGAGCGGCTCGCCGACGCCCTGCGCGGCAGCCCGTTCTCCTTCGCCGCCGGCCACGGGCACCTCGTCTGGCTCTCCTCCACCGAGGAGGACGGCGCCTCGATCGCGCGCCGGCTCGCCGCCCAGCGCGTCTACGTGACCCCGGGCGCCCAGTGGGGCGACGAGGAGCACGTGCGGATCGCGCTGCGCGACGGCGCCGCCACCGACCGCCTCGCAGCGGCGCTGCTCGGCTAGCCGTTCTCGAACTCGGACCGCAGCTCGGCGAACGCGGTCGAGGAGATGCGGACCGACACCATGTCGTCCTGCGTGCCGGCGAAGAGGACGATCTCGCCCGACGAGTCCGCGAAGCCGCCGAAGATGTGCTGCTGCTGCATGCGCGTCGCCCTCCGCTCCTCGGCGATCACCTCGAGCGTCTCACGCAGCCAGCGACCCTGGGACCGATTGAAGGCGACCGCCCGCAGGCCGTTGCAGATGACCACGGCGCGGTTGTCGGCGTAGACGTAGCCGGCCGGCCGCTCCGCCGCGAGGTTGAGCGTCATGGCGCCAGTTTGTCAGCGCTTGCGGACGCGGAAGGCGCCGCGCATGAAGGGGTGCACGCGGCAGAAGTAGGTGTAGGTCCCCGCGCGCAGGCTCTTCGGCGTCTTCCACGTCGCGCGCTGCGCCGCGGCGGTCCTCCCCATCGGCCCGAAGCCGAGGTTGCCGGAGTCGAACGTGACCGGGCCGTTCGCCAGCGGATAGGCGATGCCCGTCGTGCGGTTGCAGGGGGCGCGGCACGAGGTGATCGAGTGCAGGATCCCCTCGTCGGCGTCGCGGTTGACGAACCTCAGCGAGGACCCGCGGCTCACGGCCGGCGGGCGGCGGCGCTTGCCCGTCCGCAGCAGGTCGCCGGCGCCATACACGAAGTCGTTGATCGCCACCGTGCGGCGTCGCGGCACCGGCCCGGCCAGCAGCTTGCGCGGGTCGGCGAGCCCGCCGAAGGCGCCGCCGTGGTTGCGGTTCTCGTCCAGGTGGCCGTGGGTGAGGACGCCGCGCACGTCGACGTCGGTCGCGAACGGGTCCGGCCCGCTGCCGCCCGGGTTGAAGGCGACCTGCATGATCCCCATCGCCTCGTACCAGGAGGCGCGCTTGGAGTCGTAGGTCGCGCTGGTCGACAGCACGTCGCCGGCCTTGACGCCGACGCGCCACTCGGCCGGCGTGACCTCCATCGCCACGTCCCACGAGACGGCGCCGGCGGGCTCGAAGTACTTCGCGCGCGAGCGGAAGAGCCGCACCTTCTTGCCGCCCCGCTCCAGCCACAGATCCGTCCACAGCCCGCCCGGGTGCAGGTGGCCGCCGGTGGCGACCAGCACGCCGTCCTCCGGGACCGTCAAGAGGTGCCGGGTGGAGCTGCGCTCGCTCGACTCGTCCGGGAACGTGTAGCGGCCGTCGCGCCCGCCGGCGCCGCGGCGGACGTCGAACACCGGATAGAACGAGCCGCTACGGACGTCGAGCCACAGCGTGCGCACCTCCTGCATGGCGGCGGCCTCGGGCGTCCCGTCGCGCACGAAGTCGAGCTCGTAGTCGATGTAGATGTCGGCCGGCGTCGTCGTGAGGTTGTGGATCATGTGGTTCATGACCCACTGGTCGCTCGTGCGGTAGCGCCAGCCGTAGCCGGGCGGCGTGCGCAGGACCGTCTTCTCCTCGCCGGCCGCGAACAGCGGCGCGGAGTTCGAGAGCCAGACGCCGTGGTGCAGGTGGACGACGTCGACGCGCGGGACGACGCCGCTGGCGTACGTGAGGTTCGGCTTGAAGCCGGTGATCCAGCCGTCGACGGGCGGCTTGAGGTCGTTGCCCTGGAGCTCGATCGTGTTCTGGCCGGGGCTGACGTGGATCGGCCCGAACCGGTACGTCAGCGTCTCGGCATGGGCGGCGGGCGCCGCCGCCAGGAAGAGGACCAGCGAAGAGCAGCGCGCGGCGCATGAGTGGGACAGCCTAGTCTGCGCGCCGTGGCCGGCCCGCCGATGTCAGGGAGCGACGAACGTCAGTGCGCAGGTAAGCGGTCGACTCAGCGCAGCGAGGATGTCCCAGGCGTCCAGAGCGCCTCGTGGACGAACAGGTCGGCCACGCCGGGCACCGCGATCGCCACCAGCGCGACCGGCGCGTGGCCTCGACACGGCGCGCGCGCTCCGGCTCGCCGAAGAGCACCGCCAGCCGCCCGTCCTCGTCGGCCAGCACGAGCCGGCCGCCGTCCTCCTCGATCCGCGGCGCGCCCGAGCAGCCGCGTCGAACGCCCACACGCCGACGCCGGTCTCCAGCACGGCGACGGTGAGCGCGTCGGCGATCAGCCCCTGCGGGCCGCAGGCCGCCCTCGGACATCCGCCGCAGCACCAGCGCCTCGACCGGCGTGCGCACGACGTCGGGGTCGAGGCCGACGTGGCGGAAGAACACGCGGTGGGCGTGCGGGACCTCGCGCTGCGCGCATGGCGATCGCCTCGGCGCCGCGCATGCGGTCGGCCATGCGGCGCAGCCGCTCGCGCAGCTCGCGCGGCGTCGGCGCCGGGCGCGGCCTCGACCTCCGTCCACGCGAGCCGCAGCCCGGGGTGCTCGGCGGCGACGGCCTCCGCCACGAGCCCGCGCCGGATCTCGGGCTCGCCGCTCACAGCGCCTCGATGGCCGCGATCAGCTGCTCCTCGCTCTGGCTGCCGAACGGCGTCCGCGTGCACCTCGCCGCCGCGCCGCGCGAAGGTGATCTGGCGGGCAGACGGCGACGGCGTAGGCGTTGGCCACCGCGCCGTCGCGGTCGTGGCCGACGGGCAGCCGCCAGCCGCGCTGGCGCACGCGCTCGCGCAGCTCGTCGCGGTCGCCGCGGATCGCCACGGCCGCGAACTGCACGTCCGGGAAGCGCGCGCGCAGGCGATCGAGCGACGTCGATCTGGTCGTCGCAGCGCTCGATCGGCTCGGCGAAGAAGGCGAGCACCACCGGCCCGCGCTCGGCCAGCTCGCAGACGTTGAGGATGTCCGGGCCGCGCACGTCGCACGCGCTCGGACATGTTGGCGTCGCCCTCGAGGTCCGACAGCGCGAGCGGGGCGGCGAACGGCGGGCAGCTCGCTCCCGGCCTGCACGCCGCGCGAGCCGGGCCCCTCGGTGCGCATGGAGTTGTAGCGAGATGTAGGCGATCAGCGGCGACCGCGAGCACGCCGACGATCGAGCCCGGGCCGCCTCACGCGGCGGCGGCGGCGGCCGGCTCCGGCGCGCGCCGCACGGCGGCCCGGCGCTCGGCGAGCACGAGCACCGCCGGCAGCACGACGAGCACGCCGAGCAGCGACACCGTGAGGTCGACGACCGTCACGAGCGCCGAAGTCGCGCAGCATCCGGACGTCGCGACAGCGCGAGCACGGCGAAGCCGGCGATCGCCGTCGCGCCCGAGGCGAGCACCGCCGCGCCGGTCGAGCGGTAGGTGCGCCGCAGCGCCTCGGCGGGCGCGTGGCCGGCCGCGCGCTCGGCCTCGAAGCGCGCCGAGAGCAGCACGGCGAACTCGGTCGAGATCGCGAGCACCAGCGCGCCGAGCGTGGCCGACAGCGGGTTCAGCGGCACGCCGAGCAGCCACAGCACGAGCGCCGACCAGCCGGTGGCCAGCGCGATCGGCACGAGCGGCACCCACGCGCGCTCCACGCGCGCCGCCACGAGCCGCTGACGCCGGCGCACGAGCAGCAGCACGAGCAGCGACGGCGAGCAGGCCGGCGAGCAGCGTCCCAGCCGCCGCAGCGGGTCCGACAGCGTCGCGTTGGCCTCCGCCGCGAGCACCGGCAGCCCGGCGAGCCGCGCGCGTCACGCCCGCGCGGCGGGTCGAGCCGGTCGCGCATGTCCTCGATGATCTCCTGCTGGCGCTCGAGCGGCATCAGCCGGATGCCGAAGGCCAGCGTGGCCGTCGGCGGTCGCGCGGTGATCACCGCCTGCGAGAAGTACGGCGGAACGGCGTCGAGCAGCGCGCGGATCCGCTCGCGGTCGCTGGCCGCCTGCGTCGGAGCGGAAGAGGTCGGGCAGCGAGAGCGCCGGGCACAGCTCGGCCTTGCCGCAGCCGCGCTCGGCCGAGTAGCCGAAGCGCTCGAGCACGCCGGCCTGGTAGTCGCGCATCCACTTGACGACCGCCGGGTCGGTGAGGTCGTCGCCTTCGACCAGGACGTCGATCTCGCCGGCGACGCCGGTCGAGTGCTGCAGCGTCTGGAGGTCGCGCACGCGCCGGCAGGTCCTGCGGGACGAGCCGCTCGACGTCGGAGACGACCTCGGTCTGCGTGTCGAGCGCCCAGCCGACGACGGCGAGCGCGAGCGCCGATCGCCAGCACCCGGCCCGGACGCCGCAGCGGCGCCGCGCACGGCCGCGCTCGCCGGCGCGCGCCGCGCCGGCCCGGCGCAGCGGCCGCGCCGAGCCGCCGCGCGCGCGCCGCGTCGGCAGCTCGCCGGCGCCGCGCAGCGAGCGCGCCAGCCGCGCCGTCGCGCGCGGCGCAGCGACGAGCGCCGCGGTGCCCGGCCGTGAGCGCGCAGCGCGAAGGCGAGCGCGATGCCGACCACGAGCAGCGCGCCGAAGCCGCGGACCATCGGCACCGGCGAGAGCAGCAGCACGAGGAAGCCGGCGCCGGTGGCCAGCGCGGCCGTGGCGATCGCCGGCACCGCGACCGCGCGCCGCCCGCGTCCGGCGCCGCCCTCCTCCTCGCACGCGCGCCTGGTACTGGATCGCGTAGTCGACCGCCGAGCCCGAGCAGGACCGGCAGCACGGCGATCGAGGCCATCGTCAGCGGCGCGCCGAGCAGCGCCATCGCCCCGAACGTGATCGCCACCGCGGCCAGCGCGACGGCCAGCGGCAGCAGCCGCAGCCGGCAGCGGAAGACGAGCGCGAGCACGAGCGCCATCACGCACGAGCGCCGACGATCAGCAGGCGCACGATCGAGCTGGTCAGCGCGTCGGTGAGGTCGTCGGCCACGACCGGCGCCCCGGTCACCATGTAGCGACGCCGCCGTCGGCAGCTGCCAGTCGCGGCATCGCGCACCGCCTCGCGGATCAGCGCGATCGCTCGCTCGCGCTGCGGCGTCGGAGAGGTCGGGCTTCAGCCGCACCTGGATCAGCGCCGCTGCGAGCGTCGGGAACAGGTAGGCGAAGCGCGCCTTCGGCGTCGCTGGCGCCGCGCGCGGCGTCGAAGACCAGCGCGGAGACGAAGTCGGGGTCGTCGATGCTCGGCAGCCGGGTCAGCCCGAGCCCGTAGCGCAGGTTGACCTGCAGCAGGTCGCGGACGAACTGCGCGTAGACGAGCTGGCGCGCCGGCTCGCCGAGCCGCTTCTGCTCGGCCGGCGGCTTGCCCTGCGCGCGGGCGACCCGCCGCGCGGCGCGCGCCGCGCGCGCGGCCTCGGCCGCCTTGGTGCGCATCTGGGCCTGGATCTGGTCGTTGATCTCGCCGGCCGCCGCGTTGATGAAGGTGCCGGGCCCGTAGACGACCTGCACCGGCTTCGTCTGCGCCAGCCGGTCGCACGGCGAGCCGCGCGCCGCCCGGCGCCTCCTGGCCCTCCGGCTTGTTGCCCGACAGGCAGCCCTCGAGCCCGACCAGCCGCCCGAGGTTCGAGGTGAGCACGAGGTTCGGCAGGTCGCCGCGCACGAGCACGATCACCGAGTCGTCGCCGAAGCGCTCGCGGTAGCGTCTCGGTCGCCTGGAAGCTGTCCGCGCCGCGGCCGACGAGCGTGTCGGTGGCCGCGCTCGGCTCCAGCCGCAGCGCCAGCACGCCGCCGGCCACCGCCAGCACGGCGACGACCGCCAGCACGCGCGCCGGCCGCCGCGCCGACGGCGCGCACGATCCGCTCGAACGCCCGTCATCGTCCACGGCGAGGGTAGACGCCTCAGCGCGCCCGTCACGTGCGGGTACTGCGTGACCTGCGCCGCCGAAGTTGTAGGGGCCCTGGATGCCGGCACGGCGGCGCCGCGGGCACGTTGCCCGGCGTGCCTGTGAAGCCGAACTCGATGATGCCGGTCGAGCAGCTCGTGCGGGATCAGGTCGTCCGCGACCGCGGGCGGCAGCGGCGGCAGCGGGCACGTTGGTGATGCTCGGCTGCCCGGCGCCGCAGTGCGCGGTCTCGAACACGGCGCATGCCCTCCGCTCGAGCTGCTTGAGAGTTGCCCGGGCTTCGTGTACGGCGTTCGGGCGGTTGGTGCCGATGCCGGCGCGGATAGACGGCCAGGTTCTCGGGGTTCAGCGGGTTGGTCGTGCGCAGGTAGTGGATCGCCGCCTCGGTGTCGTGCGCCTGCGTGGCGGCCGCGCGTGTTGGCGAAGAACGCGGTGAGCTCGCGCTTGTAGAGGCCGAGGAAGTCGACGATCGGGTCGAGCTGGCGCAGCGCCGGGTCGAGCTGGGCGATCAGCGGCCGCGCGTCCTCGAGCACCTGCTCGGCGGCCGGGATGCCCTTCACCGAGGCGTCGATCAGCGGGTCGAGCTCGCGGAACAGCGCCTCGAGGTCGGGCGCCAGCGCGCCGAGGTCCTGCAGCGTCGGGCTCAGCTCGCGCGCCGCGGGCCGCAGCTGGGTGATCAGCGGGTCGGTGTCGTCGGCGAACTCGGCCAGGCGCTCGAGCGTCTGCGCGGACTCGCGCTCGAAGGTCGGCAGCGCGATGAACGTCTCCTTGAGCTGCTCGTCGCGCGACGCGGTGGCCTGGAAGACGCGGTTGGAGTTCTCGATCAGCGAGCGCAGCTGGCCGTCGCGCTCGGTCAGCGCCTCGAACACCACGCCGGTGTTGCGAGATCAGGCTGCGTGACGGCGCCCTCCTGGCGGTTGAGGATGTCGCACCAGCTCGGCGGCGTCCTCGGCGAACGGCGCCGAGGTTGCCGAGCGCGTCGTTGAGGTCGCGCCCGTAGCCGCCGATCGCCGCGCGCCTGCTCCTGCATCCAGGTCTGGAACGCCGCGCGCGTCTCGGCGTCGAAGGTGCGGAAGATCTCGTCGAGCTGCGACCGTGTCGGAGATCTGCGACTCGCGGCAGCGAGCCGCCCTCGGGCGACCGGCTCGGCGTCGCGGCTGCCCGGCGTGAGCTCGACGTAGGTCTCGCCCAGCAGCGTCTTCTGGCGCAGGATCGCCCGCGCGTCGGACGGGCATCGGCGCGTAGCGCGACTGCAGCTCGATGACCACGATCGAGCGGCCCGTCTCGTGTCGGGCTCGATCGTCTTGACGCTGCCCGACCGGGCACGCCGGAGATCCGCACGTCGGCCTCGTTGGCGAGCTGCGTGGCCTCGGCGAACGAGGTCTGGAAGCGGTAGCCCTGCGGCTTGAGCGGGATCGGGCCGCCGAAGGCGAGCCACAGGAACAGCAGCAGGCCGAAGCACGACAGCGCGAACACGACCATCGCGGCGATCCGGCCGAAGGACGGGGCGGCCTTGTTCATCGGCGTCCGGCGCTCCCGGGCTGCGCGGGCAGATCTGCCGCGCGCGGTCGGGGCCGTTGAGGAGGTCGACCAGCGTGCCGAGCGCCGGGTTGGCGCCGCGCCACGGTCTCGAGCAGCTCCGCGGTGTCGCAGCCGAAGACCACGATGCCGTGGCGGATCGGGCCGTGCGCGTCCTGCGTGGCGAACACGGTCGGCGCCGACGTGGTTGGCCCACGAGAGCCAGAAGAGGTAGCCCTCCTCGTCGGTGCCGGGCGGGTTGTAGGCGAGCGTGTTGAGCAGCGCGTTGACGACGCGGAAGCGTGCGCGTGAGGTCCGGCGTGGCGGCCGCCAGGTCGCGCAGCGCGGGCCGCAGGTCGCTGCACCGTCGGGCAGCGCGGCGCGCGTGAACGGGCGCAGCTCGTCGCGGATGATCGGCGTCGTCTCGCGTCAGGAACGGGCGCGTCTCGCGCAGCGACGGCCCGAGCGCGCGCGCCGCCGGCCGCAGGTCCTCGAGCGTCGGCCCGAGCACGGAGGCCATCCGGTCCGACGCTGGCCAGCGCCTTCTGCGACTCGTCGAGCGTCGAGGGCAGCTCCCGCAGCGTCGCCTGGATGTTGGCGCTCCTGGTTCGCGCAGCGCCGCGAACACCGCGTTCGAGCTGTCGACGAAGTTGGCGACCTGCGTCGTCGCGCGTCGCCGAGCTCCTCCATCAGCAGCGAGAGGTTGTGGATCGACGCGCCTGAGGTTCTGCCGCCGCAGTGGCGAGCTGCTCGTTGATCCGGCGGGCGTAGCGGGCGGTCGGCTCGAAGCGCCGGATCGTCTGCGCGAGCGCGCGGCCGTTGCCCTTCAGCGCCGATCGACGGCGTCGCCGAGCAGCAGCTTGAGGTAGTCGCGCGTGTCGGCGTCGAGCGAGGCGAGGACCTCGTCGAGGTTGACGTCGGGCAGCGTCTGCGAGGCCGGGATCCGCTCGCCCTCGGCGCAGCTCGCCGGCCTCCGGGGTGCCGGGGTTGAGCTCGGCGACCATGTCCTTGAGCCCCGTCTTGGGCCGCAGGAGGATCGTGGCGTCGCGGTAGATCGTCGCGTGCTCGCGCTCGATGTCCAGCCCGATCACGGCCTTGCCGCTCTCGAGCTTCACGCTCGAGATCTCGCCGACCTCGACGCCCGCGATGTTGACCGTCTGGCCCTGGCCCGGCGTGACCGCCTGCGCCGTCGCGAGCTCGGCCTCGACGCGTGACGAAGTCGCGCCCGAGGACCGGCACGCCGGCCGGCAGCGACAGCCGCTGGTTGTCCAGGATGAACGACCGCCACGACGAGCGAGATGACGAGCAGGACGATGATCGCCACGAAGTCGCGCCAGTGCTTGCGGATCGGCGGTCACTTGGCGCCGTCCTTCGTGGGCCGAACGGGCGCAGCTTGGCGCGCAGCGAGCGGCAGCGCCTTGCTCGGCGCGCCAGCGCGGCCTGGCCCGGTCGGCGCCGACTTGGCGGCCGCCGGGCCGTTGAGGTTCGGCGGCGTCTGCTGGTAGCACTGCGCCGTCGGGCGGTACGGCGGCGCTTGCCCGGATAGAACGGGCGGTTGCCGAGCGGGACGGCGACCGCGTTGCCGAACAGCTCGCCGGTGCTCGCCGAGGCCGAGCCGAGCGACAGCGTCTGCGCGCCGCCGCCGGTCTGGAAGCGCACGTACATGCCGTTGCCGTCGAAGTTCTGGCCCTCGCCGGACGAGCCCGACCAGCGTGTAGAAGAACTCCTTGTAGTTCTCCACGCCGGTCGTGAACTCGTCCTCGATCACGACGTCGCCGGTCGGCAGGAGCACGTCGCGCGCGCACTTGGACGCGAGGTCGGTCTGCGGCAGCAGGTCGAGCAGCGCGGTCGGTCAGCCTGCGCGAGGTCCTGGCTGGCCGGGCGCCAGCTCCGTCGCCACGCCGCCCAGCTCCTTCGGGCCCATCCAGCGGCCGCGCCTGGTCGATCCACGGCAGCGCCGCCTCGATCGTGGCCGGCGTCTCGCGGACGCCCGGGAGGATCTCCTGCGCGAACGCGCGCGTGGGCGGGAACGCCTCGTTCAGCGAGGCGAGCGCGCGGTTGGCGCTCGCGAGCGTGAGCGGCAGCTCGCGGATCGACGCGCTGCAGGTTGCCCGACTCGGCGGCGAAGGCCGCCATCGTCGCGTTGAAGTTCGTGATCAGGCCCGCGCAGCGCGTTCTCGTTGCGGATCAGCGCGCCGGTCGTGCGCGCGGTGCCGTCGATCAGCGCGCGACAGGTCCCGGTCGGGCTCGGTGCCGAGGAAGGCGTCGAGGACCTGCGCGGTCGAGCGCTCGGCCTCCGGGATGTCGTCGTAGGCGTCGTTGAACGACTCGGCGGCGGTCTCGCCGCGCGTCGACGGGTGGGCGTCGCGGTCCTCGGCGGCCGTCGGCTTCGAGTTGAGCGCCACGTTGAGGCTCGTCGAGGACGTCCTTGAGGTCCTGCCGCGTGTCGGACTGCAGCGACGGTCAGCACCTGGTCGAGCTGCACCGGCGTGGCGGTCTGCGTGACCTTGATCGTGCCGCCGTCCTCGAGCTCGGGCGACTGCGGCGAGCCGGGCTTGAGGTCGACGAAGAAGTTGCCCTCGAGGAAGATGCGCGGCCGGATCTTGGCCGTCGCGTCCTCGTGCAGCGGCAGCCCGTCGTCGTCGATCTGGAGCACGACGATCGCCGCGTCGGTCGTCCTCGTCCGCGCTTGACCTCCTTGACCTTGCCGACGTCGACGCCGGCGATCCGCACCGGCGAGCCGGGCCGGATCGAGTTCGCCGACTTGAAGACGGCGTTGACCTCGTACGGCGTGCGTGAACGGGATGTCCTTGGTGAAGCCGAGGAACACGATGACGACGATCGACGACCAGCGCGATCAGGCCGATCGACGACGCGGGCTGCGCGGGCGCGCCGGCGCATCAGCGGGTGCGCCTCCGTGCGCGCCCGGCTGCGTGCCCGGGCGGGTTCGAGATGCACGGTGCGGCCCGCGCGCGTACGGCTCGTTGCCCGCCTCGCACTCGCGCGGCTGGCCGGGCGCCGCCGTGTTCGGGTACGGGTTCGTGTGGAGGTGGTTGTCCTCGGTCGGCCCGTTGGCGGGCGCCGACGACGGGCCGCCCTCGTTGTTCGGGCCCTGCGGCGTGGCGACGATGATGAAGCGCTGCCAGGTGCCGTTGCGGTCGCCCTCGCTGAGCAGCGAGGAGACGTTGCGGAACCACAGCGTCAGGTAGTTGCAGACGGTCTGGGCCGGCGTGAGGTACGCCAGCGTCGGGTTGAGCGAGCTGCAGCGTCGCGTGGTCGTGGCCTGGAGCCGCGGCGGACCTGCGGGTCCTCGGCGAAGGTCTGCAGCTCGTCGAGCAGCGACGCGAGGCGGCGGTTGAAGGGCGGCGTGCGCGGCAGCGTGCGCGTGCCCTCCACGAGCGCGTCGGCGATCGTCGGCGCGTACCGGCGCAGCGCGGCGGCGCCCGGCCGCAGCTCGCGGAACAGGCCCTCGGTGTTGCGCAGGAACGGCCGCTGGACCGGCAGCGTGCGGATCGCGGTGTCGAGCGCCGGCACGCCGCCGGTGATCGAGTCCTGGATGTAGGGCCGCGCGACCTCGCGCAGGGCGCGGAAGGTGGTGTCGAGGTTGACGAACAGCTCGGCCTGGGCCTCGGCGGCGGGCGCCACGATCGCCGCCGCGTCGCCGAGCTCGCCGAAGAAGCGGCGCAGGTTGGTCTCCGGCGAGTAGAGGTTCTGCGCCACCGGCACGATGTCGCGCAGCAGCGGCCGGAACGAGCCGATCGCCGTGTTGATCGACTCGCCGCGGCCGGCGAAGGCGTCGCCGAAGCCGGTCGTGTTGGCGCCGATCGCGTCGCGCGTCTCCTCGTCGAACATGCCGAGGACCTCGTCGAACTCGACGGGCGCCGGCGTGGCCTGGGCGATCGGGATCGTCGCGCCCTCGTCGAAGCCCTCGCTCGTCCGTGCCGCGGGTGATCTCGACGTACTTGAGGCCGAGCGCCGAGCGCGGGCGGATGATCAGCGTCGAGTCCTGCGGCAGGGGCGCGACGTCGCGCTCGAGCGTGAGGTCGAGGATCGCGATCGTGGTGCCGTCGTCCTGCCGCTCCGCCGAGATCCCGTCGACGAAGCCGACGCGCGTGCCGCCGATGCTGCACGTCGTTGCCGACCACGAGGTTGGCCGCGCTCGGCACCTCGGCGCGGAGCTGGTAGGTCGGCACGAACGGCAGGCCCTTGTTGGCGTTGTACGCCAGGAAGACCGCGACCAGCACCACGAGGATCGTGGCGGCGCCGATCAGCACCGGGTTGCCGGCGACGCCGCCGCCGCGCCTCATTCGTCGCCCCCGAACAGGTAGTCGAGCAGCGTCTGGGTCTGCTCTCTCGGTCGGCGCCTGCGGGGCGGGCGTGGGCGCCGGGGCCGGGGTCGCCTCGGCCTCGGGCTCGGCGTGCGACCTCCTGGTCGGCCGCCGCGCGGTCGCGCGTGCGCTCCGGCTTGTCCTCCTCGGGCGCCTTCGGCACCTTCAGCCCGAGCGCGCGGGCGAGCGCCAGCTCGGTGCGGCGCAGGATCGGGTCCTCGGAGGCGGTGAAGGCGGCGCCCGCCGAGCTCGAGCTCGCCCCCGACGAGAAGTTGGCCGAGCAGCCGAAGCGCGGCGTGGTCGCGTAGGTGGAGCACTGGTTGACGAGCAGCGCCGGCGCGCAGGTAGTGGCCGAACGAGTCGAACCCGTTGATGGCGGCCACCTGGTAGAAGATGTAGTCCATCGCGCGCTCGATGCCGTCGGTGCGCTGGAAGGACTCGAGCAGGCGCCGCGCGTTGGCGCCCACGGGCTTCACGGCGGCGGCGAGCCGGCGCGTGTCGCGGGCCACGGGGAGGGCGGCGCGCATCGCCGGCGTGCCGGTCTCGGTCATCTCGCCGAGCGACTCGAAGGCGGGGATGGCCGCGTTCGAGAACGGCCCGAGCTGGATGACCATGCGGTTGATGTCGGGGGCCACCGCGCCGAGGTCGGTGAGCACCGGCGTCATCTCGTCGCTGAGCGCGCCGAGCCGCACCATGGTCGGCCGCAGCTCGCGCAGGAAGCGCGGCAGCCGCTCGATGTTCGCCTGCAGCGCGTCGCCGCGCTCGGCCGTGGCCTGGGCGACCTCGCCGGCGTTCTCGATCGCGCCGCCGACGTGCTCGCGCTCGCGCGCCAGCGGCTCGAGGATCGCGTCCGAGTCGCGCGCCAGGTCGGCGATCACCTCGTTCTGCTCGGCGAGGACCTTCAGGACCTCGCCGATCTCCTTCAGCGCCGGGTCGGCGCGGCGGATGACCACGCCCAGGTCCTCGCCGCGGCCGGCGACGCCGATGCCCAGGTCCGAGAGGATGATCGACAGGCGCTCGCGCACCGGCTGGCGCATGATGTTGTTGAGCAGGTCGATGTCGACGGCCTTGCCGTTGTTCTCGACCGGCAGCAGGTACTCGCCCTCGCCCTCCTCGCCCTCCTCGATCTGCTCGAGCTCCGGCGGCGCCTCCTCGCCGGGCGAGCGCGCCTCGGTCAGGCGTGCACTCGACGAAGCGCTCGCCGATCAGCGACTGCGGCCGCACGATGCAGCTCGCGTCGTCGCGGAAGTCCTGGTAGCCCGGGTCCTCGATGTCGAGCACGACGGCGGCCCTGAAGTCCTCGGTGACGTCGATCGCGGCGATCGAGCCGACGCGCACGCCGGCGACCTTGACGTCCTCGCCGGGGATGACGAAGCCCGCGTTCTCGAAGATCGCGCGGACCTTGTAGTCGCCGCCGTCCTCGTCACCCGCGCCCAGGGCGACGACCGCGAACGCGGCGGCCGCGGCGATCAGGAGGGTGACGGCGACGACGCGTCTCATGGGCCGGGGAGCGTGAGGCTCGGGTCGCAGTCGAGGCCGTCGTCGGTGAACGGGGCCGAGCCGTCGGCCGGGCGCTGCGTGGCGGCGCCCGGGCAGCGGCGCATGACGCCGGTCTCGAGCCCGTCGAGCCGCTGCGCGGGCGGGATCGGGGTGAGCAGGCCGCCGGCCGGGTTGTCGCCGAACGGAGAAGGCGTTGAAGATCGGCTGGATGCGCGCGAAGTGCCCGTTCGCGTCGTAGTTGCTGGCGCCCTGGCCGAAGTCGCGGACCCAGCCGATGAAGTCGGGCGTGTAGGGCCGCGCGAACTCCAGCACCGGCTGAGCCTTCTCGAGCGCCTGGCGGCTGCTGCGGAAGGAGGGCGTGGCGGCGCGCTGGAGGGACGGCATCTTGCGCGTGGCCTCGACCAGGTCGTTGTCGGCGCCGGGCCGGCGCACCGCCGTGCGCAGGTCGCGGATCGTCGGCCGCGCGGCGGCGACCAGCGGGCGCAGCTCACGCAGGAACGGCGCCAGGTCCTTGGTCGCGGGCTTGGACTCGGCGACCAGCACGTCGAGGTCGTCGAGCGTGGCGCGCAGGTTCACGAACGTCGTGTTCGCGCGCCGCAGGGTGGTGGGCAGCAAGCCCGAGCGCGCGCGCCAGCGCGATGTTCTCGGCGCCGATCGCGGAGGCCGTCGCGTTGGCGTTGCCGACGAGCTGCGACAGCTCGTCGCGCCGCTCGGCGATCGTGGTCACGGCGCGGCTGGAGTTGACGAGGAACTCGGTCAGCGCCGCCTCGTCCTCGGTCACCTCCTGAACCAGCCTGCGCGAGCTGGAGAGCAGCGGGTTGAAGTACTTGGCCGACTGGCCGGCCTGCTCGCCCTTGCCCTCGTACTGGGTGGCGAAGCCCTTGATGACGCCGGCGAGGTCGCCGCGCGTCTGCTCGTCGAGCGTGTTGAAGATCTGGTCCAGGTCGACCACGTCGGTGGTCGACTCGGTGGTGATGGTCGCGCCCTCGTCCAGCTCCTTGGCGTCGCCCGGGGCGGGGGTGAGCGCGATGTAGCGGTTGGCGATGCCGCTGAGCGAGGTGAGCCGGATGACGGCCTGCGTGCCGTCCCGCAGCGGCGCGTACGGCTCCTCGACCACGACCTTGATCGCCGCCTGGTTGTCGTCGGTCAGCTCGATCTCGCGGACGGAGCCGACACGGCGGCCGCCGACCTGGACGTCGTCGTCGGTGACGAGCTGCCCGGCGTTCTGGAAGATGAGGGTGTACTCGGTGCCGCCGTCGCCGCGGAACAGGAGGAGCCACACGGCGAGCGCCACGGCCAAGGCCAGTGCGCCGGCCGCGGCCGTCCGTGCCACCGTCACCGATGATGCTCCGTCATCCGCTCAAGTCCCCCAGAAACAAGGGCGAACCCTATCGCGGGCTTGTCAACGGGGGAGCCGGTCGACCGGTCAGGTCGGCCTGAACATTCGTCCGCGGACCGCTATTCCATGCCCAGCGGGCCCTGGGAGGCTCCGCTGAGGAACTGCCGCACGAACTGGTTGTCCGAGTTGAAGAGGTCCTCGGCCGGACCGGACTCGACGATCCGGCCGCGCCACAGCACGGCGATGTACTCGGCGACCCGCTTGGCGGACATGATGTCGTGGGTGATCACCACGTAGGCGCCGCCGTTCTCCTCGTGGACCTCCTTGATCAGCTCGCACAGCAGCGCCGTGCGGACCGGGTCCAGGCCGGAGTCGGGCTCGTCGAAGAGCACGATGTCGGGATCGAGCACGAGCGCGCGGGCGAACCCGGCGCGCTTGCGCATGCCGCCGGACAGCTCGTTGGGCATCTTGTCGGTCGAGCCCTCCAGCCCCACCTCGCGCAGGCGGCGCATGACGATGTCGTCGATCTCGTCCTCGCCCTTGTCCGTGTGCTGACGGAGCGGGAAGGCGACGTTGTCGTAGAGGTTCATCGAACCGAACAGCGCGCCGTCCTGGAACAGGACGCCGAACCGCTTGCGCATGTCGAAGAGGTCGTCGTCGCGCATGCCCGGCACCGACTCGCCGTGCACCAGCACGTCGCCCTCGTCGGGGTAGAGCAGGCCGACCATGTGCTTGATGCAGACCGACTTCCCGGTGCCCGACGGCCCGAGGATCATCGAGATCTTGTCCTCGGGGATCGACATGTTGAGCCCGCGCAGGATCTGGTTGCGCCCGAACGCCTTGTGGACGTCGACGAACTCGACGGCGTCCTTGGTGCCCGTCGGCCGCTGCTTGCCGGTGTGCCAGCGATATTCGTCGTCGTGCGTCTCGGTGCTCACTTAGCCTCCGATGGGGGCTCTGGGGTTCGCTCCCCAGAAGACCTGGGTTCCCAGCATGCCGATCAGGTGTACCAGGACGATGTTGAGGACCATGGATTTCGCCGTCGCCGTGCCCACGCCGACCGGTCCTCCGGACGCCGTGTACCCGTAGTAGCACCCGACGAGCACGATCACCGTGGCCATGGCCATCGCCTTGATCACGCTGTACACGAGGTCGGGTGGGTTCTGGAACATCCAGAAGATCAGCGAGTAGCCGCCGCTGGAGACCTCGCCGATCTGCTGCACCACCGCCAGGTAGGACGCGAAGAAGCCGGCGCCGATCCCCGCCAGGTACAGGAACGGCAGCACGAGCCAGGCCGCGAGCAGGCGGGTGGCGCACAGGAAGGTCATCGAGGAGATGCCCATGACCTCGAGCGCGTCGATCTCGTCGGAGATCCGCATCGCGCCGAGCTCGGCCACGATCCCGGTGCCCACCTTGGCGGCCATCATGTAGCCGAAGGCGTACGGCACGAGCTCGCGCAGGTCGCACCAGGCGGCGAACACGCCGGCGTAGGCGGGCGAGCCGACGGCGCGGTTGAAGTAGGCGCCCTCGATCCCGCACTGGAGGCCGGTGATGAAGATCAGGCCCCAGATCACCAGCGTCGAGGAGAGGATCAGCAGGCCGGCCTGGCGCAGCGCCTCGCCGAAGAAGCGCATGACCTTGAGCGAGAAGACCTCGCCGACGATCGTCGAGCAGAAGCGGATGATCTCGCCGAAGGAGGCGAGCCAGTCACGCGGGATTGCGAGCCATTGCCGTCCCATGGCTAGCGGATGTTGATGATCTCCGGGTGGGTGGCCAGCAGCGTCTGCGTGAACACGTAGTTGAACGCGAACACGCCGAGCGTGGCGATCACCACCGCCTGGTTGACGGCGCGGCCGACGCCCGCGGCGCCGCCGGACGCGGTCATCCCCTTGTAACAGCAGACGATGGCGATGATCGCTCCGAACATCGTGCACTTGAGGACCGAGCCCCAGAGGTCCACGACCGACGCGTTGGTGAAGAAGGTCGCCCAGAACGGGCCGAGCGGGGCGCCGTTGGTGAGCGTGGCGAGGACGCCGCCGAAGACGCCGAACAGCAGCGCGTAGATGTCGAACAGGCCGGTCACCAGCATCAGGGCGAGGAAGCGCGGCACCACGAGGTTCTTGACCGGGTCGACGCCGAGCACCTGCAGCGCGTCGAGCTCCTCGCGGATCTTGCGCGCGCCGAGGTCGGCGGTGATCGCCGTGCCGGCCACGCCGGCCAGGACGATCGCGGTCACGAACGGGGCGAACTCGCGGATGCTCGCGAGCACGAAGAAGCCGCCCAGGCGGTCGATCGAGCCGAACAGGTTGAGGAAGTTGGCGGCCTGCAGGCCCGGCGCCCCGTAGCCGAAGGCCACCGTGGAGATGACCAGCGGGAACCAGCAGAGCTTGAGCGCGAAGAGGAACTGGTTGACGAACTCGCCGCCGTACGGGTACGGCGGACGAAGGGCAGACATGATCGTCTTGCCCGTCAGGATCATCATGTCGCCAACTTCCTCCAGCATGCCCTTCGCCGGAAGGAAGGCACGATCGGCGACGGTTCGGACCACTCTGCTCCCCTGGTAGACGGCGTCGAAGGTTATGCCACGGCCTGTACGAGGCACAAACGGGAACCGTGAGCAGAACTTGCGCTTGGATCGGAAACCCGGTGGTACGCTCGCCCGCGCCATGAGGCTTGCGTGGGTGGCGATCGCGGTCGCGGGGCTGGCGCTGGCCGGTTGCGGCAGCGAGCGCCAGGACGCGAACGAGCCCGAGGGGGAGTTCACGCTCGAGATCGTCGAGGCGTCGTTCCCGGCACGCCAGACGACGGCGCAGCACTCCACGATGCGGATCGCCGTCCGCAACACGGACGACCGCAACCTGCCCAACCTCGCGGTGACGATCGCCACCGAGGCGCCCGGCGGCGGCGACCCCGCGGCCGCCTTCGCGACCTCGGGCACCGATCCCCGCCTGGCCGACCCCGAGCGGCCGGTGTGGATCGTCGACCGCGCTCCGTCCGGCGGCGACACCGCGGCCAGCAACACCTGGGCGGTCGGGCCCCTCTTCCCCGGCCAGACGCGCGAGATCGAGTGGCGGCTGACCGCCGTGCGGCCGGGCAACTACACGGTCAACTACTCCGTCTCACCCGGCCTGCAGGGCAAGGCCGTCCCCGCCAACGGCCAGAACGTCACCGGGACGTTCCGCGTGCGGATCTCGGACGAGCCGGTCCCCGCGCGCGTGAACGCCAAGGGCGAAGTCGTCCGCGAGAAGGACTGGAGCCGACCGTCAGGTTCCTTCGTGTCGCGGCGACGGCTAGCCCTCAGCCGACGGCCACCTGGCCGCCGCTCGAGCGGCGCAGGAAGTCCTCAGGCGGACCGAACAGGACCTCGGCGCCGACGGCCGCGAAGCCGGCCGGCTGGAGCGCCCGCAGCGACGCCGCGTTGGCCGCCGCGACCTGGGCGAAGACGGGCTCGGCGGGCGCGGCGGCGGCCAGCGCGCCCGCGACCAGCGCCCGCGCGAGGCCGCGATCGCGCCGCTCGGGCGCGACCTCGACGCTCAGCTCGAGCCGCCCCGCGAGCCCGCGGCCCAGCAGCACCATGCCGCCGGCGCCCTCGAACACGCGCAGGTCGCTCCGCCAGCGCCGCGCCCGCACCACGCGCGGGTGGTCGCCGGGCTCGACCTCCCGCACCGGCACGCCGCCGTCGGTCCCCGCCACCCAGGCGAGCACGACGTCGAGGCTGCCCGCCACCAGCCCGGTGCGCTCGGCCAGCCACGCCAGCACGCCCGGCGCCAGCGGCCCCTTGAGGTCCTGCGGGTCGACCCGTCCGAGCACCTCGCCGGCGGGCACGTCGGCGGCCACCACGTGATGGGCGGTGAACGAGAGCACGGCCGCCGGGGCGCCGGCCACGGCGCCCACCACCTCGGTCCGCCCGTCCTCGGGCGGGAACGTGCCGCGGGCGGCCGCGTGGAGCAGGTCGATCACGGGTTGAGCGCGAGGAAGACGAAGGCCAGGAACAGCACCAGGTGCACACCGCCCTCCTGCACGGTGGCGCGGCCGGGCAGCACGGTGAGCGCGCCGACGACCATGCTGATCCCCAGCAGCACGATCTGCATCGACCCCAGGCCGAGCACGAGCGGCCCGTCGAGCCAGATCGTGGCGAGCGCGATCGTCGGGATCGTGAGCCCGATGCTGGCGATCGCCGAGCCGTAGGCGAGGTTGAAGCTGGTCTGGATCCGGTTGCGGCGCGCGTTGCGAACCGCGGCGAGCGTCTCCGGAAGCAGCACGAGCAGGGCGATCAGCACGCCGACCGCCGACTGCGGCGCGCCGATCGAGTCGACCGCGTCCTCGATCGGGTCCGACTCGAGCTTGGCGAGCGCGACCACGGCCACGAGCGCCACGACGAGCAGTCCCAGGCTGATCATCGCCGCGCGGTCCGAGGGCGGGTCGGCGTGCTCCTCCGTACCGGTCTCGGGCAGGAAGTAGTCGCGGTGCCGAACGGTCTGGACGAGCACGAACAGCCCGTAGAGCGCGAGCGACGCGACAGCCGCGAAGGTCAGCTGGGCGGGCGAGAACTCGGGCCCCGGCCGGCTGGTGGTGAAGGTCGGCACCACGAGCGTGAGCGTGGCGAGCGTGGCCACCGTCGCCAGCGCGGTCGCGCTGCCCTCCGCGTTGAACGTCGCCAGCCGGGTTCGCAGCGCGCCCACGAGGAGCGAGATGCCCACGACGCCGTTGCAGGTGATCATCACGGCCGCGAACACGGTGTCGCGCGCGAGCGTCGAGGTCTCGTCGCCGCCGGAGACCATGAGCGTGACGATCAGCGCCACCTCGATGACCGTCACCGCGACGGCGAGCACCAGCGACCCGAACGGCTCGCCGACGCGGTGGGCCACCACCTCGGCATGGTGCACGGCGGCCAGCACGGCCCCGGCGAGCAGCACGCCGGCGACGACGAGCACGAGCGTGCCGGGGTGGCTGCCGAACGTGACGACCGCGACCAGGGCCGCGGCGGCCGGAGCCGCGTAGGTCCACCTCACCATCGCAGCCCTCGCAGGACCTCCAGCGCCTCGTCGGCGCGCTCTGCGGGCACCAGCAGGTGGTCGTGGCGAAGGCCGGCGAGCACGTTGCAGCTGATCCCGGCGTCGGCCAGCGCGCGGCTGAAGAGCGCCGTCAGCCCGACCTGCTCGAGCGTCGAGTCCACGCGCAGCGTGATCCACGCCGCCACGTAGTCGTAGGCCAGGCCGAGCTCGTCGGCGCGCTCGCGCCGCAGGACGACGGTCAGGCCCTCGTCCTCGCGCACGGTCGCCTCGGCGGGCTCGCCGCCCTCGGCGAACACGAACTCGCCCGGGCGCCGGGCCGGATCCAGATCGCTCACATGCGGTGTTCTAGCGGCTGGGGACCGCGCGGCGGCGGCCCCCAGCCGAGACGTCAGCGGATCCGCATCGGACCCTGGATCGCGCCGGCGGCCTTCACCAGCCGGGCGAGCCGCCTCGTGGCGCTGACGCGCGCCACCCGGGTCGACTTCGCCCCGGCAGTCGCCCGGACCGCCGTCGAGAACACGTCCGTGCGATTGGCCAGATTGCCGCTGTTGGCGGTGACGAACACCGGCAGGAACCGCCCGCCGGCCGACGTCAGCCCCTCGTAGTCGCCGACGAAGAAGCCCCGGGCGTCGGGCGCGGTCCGCATGTCGAACGACCGGTCCGTGAGCCGCTGCCGCGGCGAGAACGTCGCGCCGCCGTCGCGCGACGACGTGAACCAGTAGTCGGTTGCGAGCGGCCCGCCGCTCGGGTCGTCGGCAGTGAAGTCGTAGTACGTCACCCCCACATTCCCGTGCTCGTCGACGTCGACCGAGCCGGTGAACGCCTGCGTGAGCTTGTTGGAGCTGATGCGCTTCGGGTCGCTCCACGTCAGCCCGCCGTCACGCGAGCTGGCGATCACGATCTGGTCGTTGAAGATCGGCAGCGGGGCGGCCAGCGTGAAGCGGATGTCCTGCCACACGATGTGGACGTCGTCCGAGCGCCGGCGCGGGTCGGCGGCGGCCTCGGGCAGCAGGTCACCGGTCCGCACCGGGTGTAGGTCGAACGGATCGACGACTCCCTGACCCTGGCCGGCGCTGCTGAACAGCACATCGACGACGATCGGGGCCGACCAGGTCGCGCCGTGATCGGTCGAGCGCTGCACTGCCACGAGCGGCAGCCCGCGGTCGATCAGGTCGAAGGTGTTGACCAGCGTCCCGTCGCTCAGCACGACGATCTGGTTGCCGAGCGTCTGGATGTTGCTGTTGTCGGGGAAGTCGAGGATCGTCCGCGTCCGCTCCCAGGTGCGGCCGCCGTCGGTCGAGCGGGCGAACAACGTGTCGCCCGAGAACGGCGAGGCCGGGTTGGCCGGGTTCTGGATCTGGAGGCGATCCCAGACCGCGTAGACGAAGCGGCCGTCCCTGGGATCGGCCGTGATCGACTCCTTGTCGTTGAACAGCGCCGCGCTGGTGTCGCGCTGGAGCGTGGTGATCCGGCCCCAGGTGCGGCCGCCGTCGCGCGAGCTCGAGACGAGGATGGCGCTGATGGTCTGATCGGCGCTCACGGCCAGGGCGATCTGGTGGGCGGAGCCGTCACCGCCGAAGCTCACCCACGGGTCCGACGCCCGGTCGTAGTCGCCACCGTTGGCGGCGTTGCCGCCGGCGCAACGGGAGAACGGCGGTGGCGTCGGGCGCTGCCACGAGCCGCCGCGGTCGAAGGAGACGCCGGTCAGGTTGCCCTGCGCGCCGCCGTTGGACCAGCGGTCCTGCTGCCAGACGGCGACGAGGTTGCGGTCGGCCTTGGGGTTCGCGCTCACCCAGGGCTCGACCTCGGCGTTCGTGAAGAGCGTTCCCCCTGCGGCCGGCCCGCCGCAATTCGCGCCGAACGGCGACGCTCGGCTGATCCGCTCCAGCGAGGCGGACTGGGCCAAGGCGCTGCTCGTGCCTCCCAACATGACGAGGAGCGGCAGGGCGAAAGCCAGAAGACGTCGCATGGTGGCCTCCCATGCGGTTGACGCTTGCCGCGCGTTCCCCGCACCCCCCGGGGCTCGCGCGGAGGGACCCACCAAAGCTACGCCTGAGCGCTCAGCGGGGCAAACCTGGCGCGATGATGCGGTAGGCCTTCAGACCGAGCCCGAGGCGCTCGCGATCCTCGGTCTGCATCGGGTCCAGCCCGCTGAGCTCCTTCACCCGCTCGAGCCGGTAGGCGACGGTGTGGCGATGGGCGTAGATGGCCGCCGCCGTCGCGTTCATGTTGCAGTTGTGCTCGAGGTAGGCCTCGAGCGTCTGGACGAGGTCGGTGCGGTACTGGTCGTCGTAGCGCACGATCGCCGCCACGGTGTCGTCGTAGAACGAGCGCACCTCCTCCGGGTGGGAGGCGAGCACGCGGAAGAGCAGCCGGTAGGTGCCGCTGCCGATGTCCTCCTGGATCGGCCCGCCGAGCCCGTCGCCGCGCTGCAGCACCTCGAGCACCAGCTCGGCCTCCTGGATCGCGCGGCCCAGCTCGGCCGGGTCGCCGTAGAAGGAGGAGAGGGCGACGACGCCGTGGCGCTGCAGGCGACCGGCCAGCGTGCGCGCGGCGACCACGGTGGCCGCCTGGTCCTCGCCCGGCAGCAGCGCGTAGACGCGGCCCGCCGGTCCGCCCTCGACGTGCTGGGCGAGCGCGCCCGGGTACTCGGAGGCGATCAGCGCCACCACGTGGCGGGGCCGCTCGGAGGACAGCTCCGCGCACAACACGACCGCGCCGTTGGTCAGGTCGCAGCCGAGCCGGCCGGCGCGGCGCACGACGTCAGCCGCGTCGATCGCGTCGGGCCGCTCGCGCAGCTCCTCCAGGAACGAGCCGCGGACGTTCTCCTCGACCTCCTCGCGCGCCTCCTCGACCGCCACCTCGGTGAGCGCGGCGACGGCGGCGAGGTGCAGGAACTCGACCGCCTCGGGCTCCGGGCGGCCGGGGTCGAGCAGCACGACGCCGCCGATCCGCTCGTCGCCGGAGGCGATCGGGACTTCCGCGACCACCTCGGGCGGGACCGGGGCCACTCGGCCCCGGCCCTGCTCGCCGACGTAGCGGCGGACCGCGGCCAGCGCGGCGTCGCCTCCAGGGGAGGCGACGGCCACGCCCAGCCGCGGCACGACCACGACGACCGGGCCGCCCGCCGCGTCGGCGGCGAGGTCGGCGACGGCCGCCAGGCCGTCGCCGGTCAGCACCGCGTCGAGCATCTGCAGGTGCACGGCTCGCAGCCGCTCGACGAGCGACGTGGCGGCCGGCGGCGAAATGTCCGGCCGCCCCGTCATATCGAGTGCCTCAGGCCGTGGCCTGGGCCGCCACCTCGGGATGGGCCTGCAGCGTCTCCTCGCCGGACTCGCCGGTGCGGATGCGGTAGGCCTCCTCGACCGGCATGACGAACACCTTGCCGTCGCCGATCTGGCCGGTGCGGGCGTGCTTGAGGATCGCGTCCACGACCGTCTGCACGTCCTGGCTCGCCACCACGCACTCGAGCTTGACCTTCGGCCGCAGCCAGTTGGTCAGCTCGGCGCCGCGATAGCGCTCCGTGATCCCCTTCTGGCGACCCGAGCCCTTGACCTCCGAGATGGAGAGGGACGGGAAGCCGAGCCCTAGGAGCTCCATGCGGATCGGCTCGAACGACTCGTGCCGGATGAACGCCTCGATCTTCTTCACGTGACCGGAACCTCCTTGGTGGTGGCGCCGCGAGGTGTCTCACGCGACGGGACACCGCCAGGGGCGGGGCTGTAGCCGATGAGCTCGGGCGCCGGGATGAACTGCTCCGGATACCCGTACATACCATGCTCGGAGATGTCCAGTCCGGCGTCCTCCTCCTCGGCCGTGACGCGCAGGCCGTAGGTCTTCTTGATCGCCCAGAACGTGGCGTAGGAGAGCGTGAAGACGAAGGCGAACACGGTGACCACGCCGAGCGCCTGCGTCCCGAGCTGGTGGAACGAGCCCGTGTAGATCAGGCCGCCCTCGCCGAACGCGTTGTACTCGGCCAGCCGCGGCGACGTGAAGATGCCGCAGGCCAGCGTGCCCCACACGCCGCACAGGCCGTGTGCGGTCAGGGCGCCGACCGGGTCGTCGATCCTCTTGTCGATCGCGTAGACGCCGAGCGGGACGATGATGCCGGCGATCGCGCCGATGATCGGCGCCGTCCACGGCTCGACGTAGCCCGAGGGCGCCGTGATGGCCACCAGGGCGCCGATCGCGCCGTTGCCGGCCATGCCGATGTCGATCGTGCCCGTCTTCCAGTACGCGGTGCCGATGGCGAACAGCACGCCGGCTCCCGCGGCCAGCATCGTGACCAGCGCGACCTCGGGGAAGCGCCCGTCCATCGCGCCCAGCGTCGAGCCCGGGTTGAACCCGAACCAGCCGAGCCACAGGATCAGCACGCCGAGGCCGAACAGCGGCATCGAGTGCCCTGGGATGGCCCGCGGGCGCCCGTCGGACCCGTACTTGCCGCGCCGTGCGCCGAGCTGGAGCAGCACGGCCAGCGCGCCGGTCGCGCCGATCAGGTGGACCGCCGTCGAGCCGGCGAAGTCCTGCATGCCGAGGTTCGCCTGCAGCCAGCCGCCGCCGAACACCCAGTGCGACGCGATCGGGTAGATGAACCCGGCGAAGATGATCGCGTAGAGGATGTAGACGCCGAACTTGATCCGCTCGAGCGTCGTCCCCCAGACGATCGCCAGCGAGACGGCGCAGAACGAGAACTGGAACATCCACTTCGTCTCGATCGTGGCGTCGGAGAGACCCATGACCGGGAAGGCCGTCTGAGGATCGCCGTAGCCACGGAGGAAGAAGCCGTCGTGGCCGATGATCTCGCCGATGCCGAAGGCGAAGGCGAAGCCGCAGGCCCAGTACATGAGCCCGGCGATCGAGAAGTTGGTGAGGATCTTCGCCACCACCGTGCCGGCGTTCTTCGCACGCGAGAAGCCGATCTCCAGGAACGCGAAGCCCGCCTGCATGAAGATCACGAGCAGCGCCGCGACCATCACCCAGATCGAGTTGATCGCCACGCTGTCGGCGAGCACTCCGTTGTTCGCCGCCTCGAGCGTGTCGGCGTGCGCCACGGCAGGCAGGCACAGGGCCAGCGCTGCCCCCAGCAGCGCGGGGCCGGTCCTTTTCAGCATCAGTCCTCCTCGGTGAGATTCCATCCGCTGCGAATGGTGCGGCGAGGAGGCCGGGGCTTCTTTGTCCCCGTGTCGAAGATTCGCGGCCGGGGATTCTCCAACCGGTCGATGGCGAACCGAGAACCCCGATCTTTGGACATGTGGACAAGGAGACGCGCGCGCGGCGTGTCTAGGCTGGCCGACGACCCAGGACCTGTCCCGGAGGAGGACCCTCGACAACCATGCCGCAGCGCACACGCACGCAGAACGTCCACGCCGCCCAGTGGAGCCCCAACGGCGGCTCGCTCGGGCAGAGCGACCTGACCCAGCCCGGCGCCAACGTCTTCGGCGAGAACGTGTTCTCGTCCGCCGTCCAGCGCCAGCGCCTGCCAAAGGCGTACTACAAGCAGCTCCAGGAGACCCTCGAGGCGGGCGGGATGCTCGAGCCCGCGCTCGCCGACGCCGTCGCCGCCGCCATGAAGGAATGGGCGATGGAGCGGGGCGCGACCCACTTCACGCACTGGTTCCAGCCGCTGACCGGCATGACCGCCGAGAAGCACGACTCCTTCTACGCGCCGACCGGCGACGGCAACGCGCTGGCCGAGTTCTCGGGCAAGGAGCTGATCCAGGGCGAGCCGGACGCCTCGTCGTTCCCGACCGGCGGCATCCGGGCCACCTTCGAGGCCCGCGGCTACACGGCGTGGGATCCCACGTCGCCGGCCTTCATCCTCGAGAACCCGAACGGCGCGTACCTCTGCATCCCGACGGCGTTCGCGTCGTGGACGGGCGAGGCGCTCGACCACAAGATCCCGCTGCTGCGCTCGATGGACGCGCTGTCCAGCACGGCGCTGCGCGCGCTGAAGCTGTTCGGCGACGACACGTCGACACGCGTGTTCACCACGGTCGGCCCCGAGCAGGAGTACTTCCTGATCGACGAGCGCTTCTACTTCGAGCGCCCCGACCTCATCACCACCGGGCGCACGCTGTTCGGCGCCAAGCCGCCGAAGGGCCACGAGCTCGACGACCACTACTTCGGGTCGATCCCCGAGCGCGTGCTCGCCTGCATGCTCGAGACCGAGCAGCAGCTCGCCCGCCTCGGCGTGCCGATCAAGACGCGCCACAACGAGGTCGCCCCGGCCCAGTACGAGGTGGCGCCGGTGTTCGAGAACTCGAACGTCGGCTGCGACCACCAGCAGCTCACGATGCAGGTGATGCAGAACGTGGCGCGCCGCTACGGCCTCGTCTGCCTGCTGCACGAGAAGCCGTTCGCCGGCGTCAACGGATCGGGCAAGCACAACAACTGGTCGATGGGCACCGACACCGGCCACAACCTGCTCGAGCCGGGCGCCACCCCGCACGAGAACCTGCAGTTCCTGTTCTTCTGCGCCGCCGTCATCCAGGCGGTCGACAAGCACCAGGAGCTGCTGCGCGCGTCGGTCGCCCTGCCCGGCCAGGACCACCGGCTGGGGGCCAACGAGGCGCCGCCGGCGATCATCTCGATCTTCCTCGGCGCCGAGCTGGCGAAGGTCTTCGGGGCGATCGAGTCCGGCTCCGGCGACGCGGCGACGCCGCAGAGCTACCTCGAGCTGGGCGCCTCGGTGCTGCCGAACCTGCCGATGCACGGCGGCGACCGCAACCGCACGTCGCCGTTCGCCTTCACCGGCAACAAGTTCGAGTTCCGCGCGGCCGGCTCCTCGATGTCGCTCGCGCTCCCGAACACCGTGCTCAACACGATCGTCGCCGAGGCGATCGACGCGCTGACGAGCGAGATCGAGCGCCTGCAGGGCGACGGCGAGTCGCTCGAGGCGGCCGTGCTGGGCGCGGTCAGCTCCGCCTGGACCGCGCACAAGCGGATCGTCTTCGACGGCGACAACTACGCCGAGGAGTGGCACGAGGAGGCCGAGCGGCGCGGGCTCGCGAACCTGCGCCAGACCCCCGACGCGCTGCCGTGGCTCGTGGAGCCCTCGACGGTCGAGGTGTTCTCCAAGTACGAGGTGCTGTCCGAGCGCGAGCTCGAGTCGCGCTTCGAGGTGCTGGTCGAGCAGTACGTCACGACGCTCAACATCGAGGGCGAGACGGCGGCGTCGATCGCGCGCACGATGCTCCTGCCGGCCGCGGTCCAGTGGTTCGCCACGCTCGGGACCGCCGACAGCAGCACCGGCGTACAGCGCCTGAAGGAGGAGCTGGGCGGACTGATCGACGAGTTCGTCGACGCGATCTTCGCGCTCGAGGCCGCCAACCGCGACCACCCGCAGGACAGCGACGTGCTCGACGAGGCCAAGTACGCGCAGACCGAGGTCCTGCCCGCGATGGCCGCGGCGCGCGAGGTCGCCGACCGGCTCGAGCGGATCGTGCCGGACGACCTCTGGCCGCTGCCGAAGTACTCGGAGATCCTCTTCATCAAGTAACAGGACTCCGTACCGGAGTCCTGGGTCAGCGAGGGCCCCGCCACGGCGGGGCCCTCGCCCGTTCCGTGGCAGGCTTCCGGCCATGCCACTCACGTTCGATCAGACCCAGACGCTCATCGCCGCCGCCCACGAGCACGCCCGCGGGGCCGGGCTCAACGTCACCGTCGCCGTCGTCGACGAGGGCGGCCTGCTCAAGGCGCTCGGCCGCATGGACGGGGCGCCGCCGCTCAGCGCGCAGATCGCCGAGGCGAAGGCCGTGGGGGCCGCCGTGTGGCATCGCGACGGGGATCAGCTCGCCTCCGTGCAGGACCAGCGGGCCGCCTTCTTCGGCCAGGTGAGCCTGCTCACGCGGCTGCCGCTCATCCCCGCCGACGGCTCCGTCCTGATCCGCGAGGGCGACGCGGTCCTCGGCGCCGTCGGCGTCAGCGGGGCCAAGCCCGAGGAGGACCGGGAGTGCGCCGAGGCGGGCCTCGCCGCGATCCGCGAACAGGCCTAAAGCTCGCTGGGTGACGTGCCGACTAGAGGGCTAGGGCCTGCTCACCATTTTCGCGCTTTCGCCCTCCTCCCCCTCCCAGGTGGAAGCTTCCGGTGAGTAGGCCCTTTTTCTATGCCCCGATCGGGCGCAGCTCTTCCGCGTAGCTGAGCGACCAGCGGCGCAGCTCGCCGGTCTCCAGCACCTCGTAGGAGCCCATCCGCCACAGCGGCGGCGAGTACGCGTGCAGCGTCACGGCCGGCTCGCTGCCGGCGTGGCTCACGCGGTGGATGTCGGCGGGGCCGAAGGTGAAGCTCTGGCCGGCGGCCAACGTGCGCGCGGCCGGCGGGCCGCCGAGCACGAGCCGCTCCTCGCGCACGGCGCCGGCCGTCACCGCGACGGCTCCCGAGGAGAGGTCGTGGTCGTGGTAGCCGGTGTCGTGGTCGTTCATCCAGCAGATCAGCCAGATGCCCACATGGTCGTCGCGGCGCAGCTCGGCGTAGGTCCGGGCGTCGGCCCGGTGCTCGACGAGGTGCGCCCACTCGTCGGGCCGCGCGGCGAGGTCCTGGACCAGGCGCTCGAGGTCGGGCTGCGCGATCACGACAGGACGCGGGCCGGGTTGACGCGGAGGACGGCGTGGCGGAAGGCCGGGCCGAGGGCGGCGAGCGACGGCGGGTCGACGACCGGGCGGTCGGAGCCGTGCACGAGCCGGTCGACGCCGACCACGCGCAGCATCGCGTCGACGGCCTTGGGGCCATAGGACGAGACGTCGTACCAGGACCGCTCGTCGTGGACGGCGCCGGCGGGGCCGCCGCGCGAGGCGAGGCGCTCGACGTGCAGCGGGGCGCAGCCGGCCAGCATCGCCCACACGACCTTGAGCTCCGGGTGGGCGGCGCGGCCCCACTCCGCCCAGGCGAGCCACGCGGTCTGCATCGCGGCCACGTAGGAGGTCATCGCCGGCCACCACGGGGGCGCGTGCGGGTCGGTCGCCGAGCCCGGGTGCACGAGCAGCGGAGCGTCGCGCGCGGCGAGGCGCTCGAGCAGCGCCGCCACCCGCCGCAGCGCCTCGGGCCCGCCGAGCGCGTCGGCCGGCAGGCAGAGGCCGACCGCCCCCGCGTCGAGCAGCGCGTCGAGCTCGTCGGCCCGCGAGGCCGATGCCCACAGGCCGAACGGCGCGCCCAGCTCGAGCACGCCGGCGTGGAAGGCGTCGAGCAGCGGCTGCGCCTCGCGGGCGGGCAGCGCCTCGATGCCGAGCGGCGTCGAGGGGGCGACGATGACGCGCTCGAGGCCGTCCGCCCGTGCCTGCTCGGCCCGCAGGCCGGGGTCGTGGGCGGAGAGGTCGAACGGCGACGGCGGCTCGCCGGCCAGCTCGAGCGTCCAGCCGCGGTCGTCGCGGCGGAGCCGCGGCGCGGCGCTCCGCCGCTCGAGCAGGCGCACGAGCGCGCCGGGCCAGAGGTGCTGGTGCAGGTCGGTCGCAGGCATGCGCCCGGCAGCATACCGCACTTTGTCGATCAATTCAGTGAACTTACTCTGCCCGCAGCGCTGCGGCGATCGCCACGCGCGCCGCCTCGCGCGCGGCCAGCGCCGACAGCAGCCCGACGGCGACCAGCCCCACCGGGACCGCGAGGCTGACGCTCCACCACGACGGGAGGGTGGCGACGTCGGGCCCGTCCCCGGGATCGGTGATCCCCACGATGGTCATGAACAGCCAGGCGCCGAGCGGCAGTCCGGCGAGCACCGACGGCACGGCGAGGAGCAGGCCCCCGCTCACCACCGTGCCGGTGACCTGCCGGCGGCTGGCGCCGACGGCGCCGAGGACGGCGACGTCGCGGCGCCGCTCGCGCACGCCGAGCAGCAGCGTGGTGAGCAGGTTGACGCCGGCGATGGCGAGCAGCAGCGCGGTCACGCCGTACACGATCGGGCGCATCTCGCCGACCTCGCGCTCGAGCGACTCCCCCGGCCGGTCGACGATCAGCTGTGGCCCCGCGCGCCGCTCGATCTCCGCCTGGGTGCGCGCGGGGTCGACGCCGTCGGCCACGCGCAGCACCCAGCTCGGATACCGCAGCGACGCGGCGGGCACGGTGCCCGCCAGCGCGACGACGCCGAGCCCGCCGTCGTCCGGCTCGATGTGCCGGCCGACGACGCGGGCGCTGAACGGGCGGCCGTCGGCGGTGAGCGTCACCTCGTCGCCGATCTCGACGCCGAGCTCCTCCAGCGCCCCTCGGCCCAGCGTGACCTCACCGGTCCGGCGCACGCCGCGGCCGTCCGGCACCGCGAACGCGAAGTCGTCGGGCGAGCCGTCGATCACGCGCGTCTCGAGCTCGAGGCCGTTCGCCATCGCGAGCACGCCGTAGCGGCGGCCGACCGCCTCGACGCCCGGCAGCGACGCGAGCAGCGCGTCGACCTCGTCCGCCGGCATCGAGTCGCTGAAGACGGCGACCTCCCAGGGCTGCGCCCGCAGCGCGGGGTCGGCGGCCAGGCGGTCCATGGTCGCCTCGAAGGCGAGCGCGCAGACCACCATCGCGCCGGCCAGCGCGAGGCTGGCGACGGTCAGCACGGCGCGCGCCCGCTGGACGTACGCGTCCTTGGCCCCGAGCGCGGCCGGGATCGGCAGCCGCAGGGAGCGCGCGAGGTGGGCGGCACGCGACGCACGCTGCGCGCCGTCCCGGACGGGCTGGAGCGCGACGACCGGCGGCAGGCGGCCCGCCCGCCAGGCGGGCAGCGCGCACGCGACCGCCACGGCGGCCAGCACGAGCACGACGACGAGCGCGGCGAGCGCCGGGCCGGGCGGTCCGGGCTGGGGCGTGCCGAGCAGCTCGAGCGTGTCGCCGAGCAGCGGCGGGGCGAGCAGCCGGCCGCCCACGAGGCCGACCGGGGCGGCGAGCAGGCCGACGGTCAGGTAGTGCCCGACGAGCACGGCGGTCACCCCGGCGGGCGTCACGCCGACCGAGCGCAGGAGGCCGATCCGGCGCCGGTCGGCGAGCACGCGGCCGCCGATCGCGGTCGCCAGGGTGAACCCGGTGGCGAGCAGCGCGAGCAGCGTCGCGGCGCTGAGGATCGCGAGCGTGCGGCGCGACTCGTCCGTGAAGTCGGCGCGCGCCTCGAGCCAGTCGCTGACGCCGAGCTCGCCGGCGGCGGCGAGCCGCCGGGCCACCGCCCCGGCGGCGCCGGGGTCGCGCAACCGCAGCCCGGCGGTGACCACGTTCCTCGTGTCGGGGACGCTCTCCTCCGGCGGCGCGGGCGTGAGCGTGGCCGCCTGACCGGGCGTGACCCAGCCGTCGGCGGTCGGGAGCGGGAGCACGGCCACACCGACGATCTGGAGCCGCTCGCCGCCGAGCGACATCGCGTCACCCGGTTCCAGGCCCATGCCGAGCGCGAGCCGGCGGTTGAGCGCCAGCTCGCCCGGCCCGCGCGGAAGCCGGCCGGCGATCACGAGCGGGCGATCGATCGTCGCGCCTTCCGGCAGCGCGGAGAGGATGAGCCGGTCGCCGCCGCCGGCCGCCGCGACGCGCACGAGCCGCCGCGGCTCCCCCGCTTCGGCGACCTCGGGCAGCGCCGCCGCCTCGGCGACGGCGGCGGGCGGCCCCATCACGTCCAGGTGCCCGCCGTTCGTCGCCCGCATGAGGTCGTCGAACGGCTCCTCCATCACCGCCCGCAGGTGCAGCGTCACCAGCAGCGCGCAGGCGGCGATCGCGATCACGAGGCCGGTCAGCGCCGCCTGGAACGGCCGCTGGCGCAGATCGGCACGGATCAGGCGGCCGGCGGCGCGCAGCATCAGCCCTCCAGCGGCAGCACGCGGCCGATCGCGGCCTCGACGTCGGCCTCGCCCTCGAGGTCGGACTCCCCCACCACCGCTCCGTCGCGCATCCGCAGCACGCGCCCGGCGGTGCTCGCCACGCGCAGGTCGTGGGTCACGAGCACGATCGCCTGGCCCTCGTCGGAGCGCTCGCGCAGCACGCTGACGACCTCGCGCGCGGCCGCGCTGTCGAGGTTGCCGGTCGGCTCGTCGGCCAGCAGCACGCTCGGCCGGTTGACCAGCGCGCGGGCGATCGCCACCCGCTGCTGCTGCCCGCCGGACAGCGAGCCGGGCACCCGCGCGGCCGTCTCGGCCAGGCCGAGCCGCTCGAGCAGGTCGTGCGCCCGCCGCCGCGCCTCGCGCGCCGGGACGCCGGCCAGCAGGGCCGGCAGCTCGACGTTGTCGGCGACCGTGAGGTTCTCGATCAGGTTGAAGAACTGGAAGACGAACCCGAGCTCGCTGCGCCGCAGCCGGGCGCGCCGCGCCTCGCCGGCGCCGTCGACGCGCTCGCCGTGCAGGTAGATCTCGCCCGCCGTCGGCCGGTCGAGCCCGCCGAGCAGGTTCAGCAGCGTCGACTTCCCGCAGCCGCTCGGCCCCGTGACGGCCAGGAACTCGCCGTGGCCGAGCGCCACGTCGACGCCGGCCAGCGCGACCACCTCGGCATCGCCGCTGCCGTGGACCTTGCGCAGGGACCGCGCCTCGATCACCGCGGTCATGTCCCCAGCACCTCCTCGCAGCGGTCGAGCCACTTCAGGTCGGCCTCCAGGTGCAGCGCCGCGCCCTCGACGACCAGGGCGGTGGCGCCGTCGGCGCCGCCGGACGCCAGCACGCGCTCGAGCTCGCCGAGCGAGCGCAGGTAGGCGGCGCGCTGGCGGGCGATCAGCTCGGCGGGGTCGGCGAGGCCCATCGAGTGGGCGAGCGTGAGCTTCATGAAGAAGTCGTCGCGCAGCCGGGTCGGGGCGCTCGGCGCCCCCAGCCACTCCTGCAGCGCATCCCAGCCGGCGTCCGTGAGCCGGTAGACCCGCTTGTCCGGCCGGCCGCTCTGGGCGACAGCGTCGTCGGCCACCAGCTCGTCGCGCTGGAGGCGCTGGAGCGTCGTGTAGACCTGGCCGGCGTTCAGCGGCGCGATGACCGTGCCGAAGCGATCCTCGAGCGCGCGCTTGATCTCGTAGCCGTGGGCCGGCTCGTCGGCGAGGAGGGCGAGCACCGCGTGGCGCATCGCCATATCTAACCGTTATCTATACCCGTTAGTCAAGGGCCGGCACGACCGCCGGGGCCGGCCTCGCCGGCGCCGCCGCCGTAGCCGCCGCTGCCGTGCGAGCCGCCGCTGAAGTGGTGGTCGCGGGCGGAGGTGTCGTGGGCGCCGGGCCAGTCCGGCTCATGCTTCGGGCGGCTGGTCCGGCCCGAGAGCACGACGACCGCCACCACGACGACGGCGAGCACGAGCACCGGGATGAGGATCCACATGCCGCGGAGGGTGCCGTGCGCTCTTGTCCACCGGATAAAGGGTCGAAATGTTGCGCGGACTCGTGCTGGGTTTCGGAACGTCAACTGCGCTAGATGAGGAGGCGAAGGAGCCGGCGTGGCCGGCCGCGGCGGCGGACTCGCTGACAAGACCAGGCTCCGCCGGCCTCGCAGCTCCCTGCCCAGCCGCAGTTGACGTTCGCTCGCGCGGCGGGCTTGAAGAAGTAGTCGTTGTCCTGCGTGATGAACTTGCCGAGCTCGTCGATGAAGAACCCGCCCCACAACAGGTGCGCGATGTGCAGGCCGTGGCCGCCGAGCTCGGGTAGTGGGTGAGCCACAGCTGCGCGCGGAGCACGAGGATCGTCGTGACGGCCGAGATCAGCAGCAGCTCGTGCAGCGTCGCGAAGCCCGGGACCGGGGCTGTCGCGTCAGCACACCGGCACTGCGCACGACGCAAGCTCGGGCACGGTCACGAAGCGCGCGCCGCGCGCCGTGTGGTGCTCGAGCGCGGCACGCGCGGCGGCCAATGAGCGCGTCCTGTCGTGCGCGGGGTCGCGGTCGCAGCCGTCGTGCAGGAGGATCAGGTCGCCGTCGCGCGCATGCAGGCAGCGGCGGGTGATCCGGCCGGCCGTCTCCCAGCTCCGCCAGTCGTAGGCCGTGACCGACCAGGTGACGGGCACGTAGCCCTCCTCGGCCAGCACATGCAGCGTGCCCGGTCGCCGGCGCCCGTACGGCGGGCGCATCAGCATCGCGCCGTCGACCTGCGAGAAGGTCACGCCCGCACGCTCGACGGCCCAGCGGCAGCGCGCGAGGTCCTCGCGAAGCATGCCGGCGCTGTGCAGCGGCATCGTCGGATGCGTGTAGGTGTGGTTGCCGATCGCGTGCCCGCGGTCGGCGATCTCGCGCACGAGCTCCGGCTCGCGCGCCGCCCAGCGGCCGATCAGGAAGAACGTGGCCTTCGCCTCGTAGTCGTCGAGCAGGTCGAGCAGGCGCGGCGTCTCGCGCGGGTTGGGCCCGTCGTCGAAGGTGAGCGCGAGCCTCCCGCGGGCGCCGGGGAAGCGGTGGATGGTGGGCCCGTAGAGCTGGGCGGTCGGCACCTGAGCGCCGTAGAGCGCCACAGCCGCGACACCGGCGCCGAGCGCGATCGCGGTGCGCATCACGCCACGCTCCGCGCGACCCGCCGCGCCTGCCGGCGGTCGCGCCGCGAGTCGGCGGCGGCCGCGGTCACGCGCGCTTCGATCGTCTCGAGCGCGACCCGGTTGCCGTCCTGCTCGTAGCCGGCGAGCGCCGTCTCGTACTCCGGCAGGCGCCCGAGGAACCTCGCCAGGTCGCCCGGCCCTGCGACGGGCGCGCACATGCCGTATCCCTCGCGCTCGAGGTAGCGGGCGTTCATGAGCTGCTCGAACTGGCCGTGCAGCGGGAGCGACAGCACCGGCTTGCGCAGGTAGATCGCCTCGCTGAGCAGCGAGAAGCCGCCGCCGGTGACGACCGCGCGCGCCGTCCGCAGGTCCTCCAGGAACCCCTCGTTCGAGCGCCGGCCGCGCATCCCGTACACGCGCGCGGGCACGCCCGCGTCGCGCAGCGCGTCGATCACCCCGCGGTCGCCGCTCGAGTACACGAGCACATGCTCGCCGCGCTCCGGGACCGCTTCGATCACCTCGGGGCGCACGATCGGCGGCACCAGCGTCGTCCGCCCCCACATCACGCGCGGGCGGAAGAACGTCGTGACGACGTAGTCGCCCGCCGTCGGGATCATCGCCCGCGTGATCGCGCGGGCCAGCACGAAGTCCGCCAGCTCGCCGCCGACGATCTCGTCGTCGTGGTGGCAGCGGACGAGCATGTGGATGTTGTCGATCGAGATCAGCGGCACGTGCCGCGTGCGGGCGTACAGCGCGGACAGCGGCTCGAAGTCGGTGACGACCACGTGCGGCTGCCAGTAATGCACCACCGACAGCCAGTGGCGCGCGGTCTCCGGCAGCTCGTGCGGCATGGCGACGACGTTGCGGCGGAGCGTCGCCCAGCGCCGGATCTCGCCCTCCTCCATGGCGAACGAGGGGCCGAAGATCTCGTCGACGCGCGGCAGCCGCTCCTTCAGATAGGAGAAGGCGCGGCCCGAGGCCACCACGCGCACGTCGTGGCCGCGCTCCAGCAGCTCGGCGATCACCACCTGCGAGCGCGTGGCGTGGCCGAGGCCCTCGCCGTTGACGCCGTACAGAATTCTCATGTCTGCTCCTTGGGTTCGGTGGGACTGCCGGCGATCAGGTCGGCAGCGCGCAGGCGGGCGCGCGCGACCCGACGGCCGGGGGCGAAGCGGCGAGCCGCCCGCGCGTGGCGGGCGTCGTCGTAGCGCCAGCGCGCCCACGGCGAGCTCGGATGGGCGAGCCGGACCGCGCCGGCCAGCGCGACGACGGGAACGAAGAGGCCGACCACGCCGAGCAGCACGCGGCCCTTGGCGAAGCACACGATGGCGAGGCCGGCGATCAGCGAGACCGCGGCGGCGGTGCCGGCGATCGACGCCGGCTCGTCGAGGCCGAACGGCTGCGTGCCGATCACCACGAGCGCGCCGAAGGCCACGGTGCAGACCACCGCGTCGAACGACGCGCGGCCCTCCTCGGCCCAGTACACGTCCTCGAGTCGCACCCACAGCGCGAACTCGTCGAGCGTGAAGCCGGCGCCAACGCCGAAGCCGATGGCGATCAGGTGCCACCACGGCGCCTCGAGCGGCGCGGCGAAGGCGAGGAAGCCGCACAGCAGCATCAGACCGATCCCCCACACGAGGTGGTGGACGTGGACGCCGCCGGTCTCGAGCCCGCCCGGCCACCACGACACGCCGCGCGTCAGCCGCGCGCTCGTGCGGATGGCCAGGAAGGCGACGAGGAAGGCGGCGAGCACGACGAACGCCGTGCCCGACCCAGGCTGGAGCCGGTCGCCGAAGGGATCGATGCCGATGAGGTTCACGACGCCGGCTTGATCGAGAAGCCCGCACCCGACGGCCGCAGGAAGGTGCCCGTCGTGGCCTGCAGCCGCCACGGCCGCGGCAACCCACCGCCGGGACGCTGCAGGAAGCCCGCGAGCAGCCTCGTCGTGGCCGCGCAGCTCGGGCTCGCGGCGGAGGTGCGCGTCACCCAGTAGCGGCCGCGCGGGATCGCCAGCGCGCCGATGCGGTCGTTGTGCAGCACCCGGAAGGTGGCCGGGCAGCGCAGGCCGCCACGCGACGGCGTCGGCCCCGGCAGCGGGTTGACGGCCGGCTCGACGCGGAAGCCGACCCGCCACGTGCCGCGAATGAAGGTGCCGTTCTGCCAGTCGAGCAGCCAGAGCCCCTGCAGGCGGCCGTCGTAGTCGCTCAGGAAGCGCGCGAAGTTGCTCATCGCCTGGTCGCAGGTCAGCGGCCCGGCCGACAGCAGCGTCACCGTGTACGACCCCGCCGGCACCGTGAAGACGCCGATGTGGTCGTTGCGCATGACCTGGAAGACGCCCGGACAGCGCAGGCCGGTGGCGGGATGCTGGCCTCCTCCGCCGCTGGGCGTGGCGGCGGTGGCGATCGAGAACGAGATCCCGGCGGCCCCGCTGAACGTCGAGGTCGCGGCGTCGAGCCGCCACGGAGCCGGCAGCTTTCCGTCGAAGTCCTCGAGGAACTGGCGGAAGAGGTCCGCCGCGTGGGCGCAGGGAAGAAGCGCGGGGTCGGAGACGGTGAGCTGGTAAGCGCCGGCCGGGACCGAGAGCGTGCCGATCTGGTCGTCGTGCAGCACGCTGAAGGTCGACGGGCAGGCGGCGGGCGCGGCCGAGGCGGCGGCCGGCGCCGCGGCGATCGCCGCGGCGCTCAGGAGCAGGGCGGCGAGGGTCTTCACGAAGGGGAGGGTCATGAGGGCGAGCATCCCGTCGCCCGCATGCCAGGCCTTCAGTAGTCGACTACTGCACTTGCGCCGTGCCGCTACGTAGCTCGCGGCGGTCGCTGACACCGAGCTTGTGCATCGCCCGGTAGATGTGCGTCTCGACGGTGCGCACCGAGAGCACGAGCCGGTCGGCGATCTCCGCGTTCGACAGGCCGCGCGCGGCGAGCTCGACGATCTGCGCCTCGCGCGCGGTCAGGGTCACCGCGGCGTCATCGAGGCCGCGGACGGCGGGCAGGAAGCCGCCCTGGCCGGGGTCGAGCTCGCGCATGCGCGCCGCGGCCCGGCGGGCCGAGTCCTGCCGTCCGGCGGCCGCAAACGTCTGGGCGGCCTCGGCGGCGCACTCGAGCGCGAGGCGCGGGACGCCGATGTCCTCGAACTCGTCGGCGCACGCCAGCAGCCGCGGCCCGTCGGCGCCGGCCAGCGCCTCGGCGTGGTCGGCGTAGGCGGCCGTGAGCCGGGCGTCGCAGCGCGCGACGAGCTCGCCGAGCGGTGCCACCAGCCGCCGCGCCGGGGCTCCCGCCCGCAGCGCGTCGTGGTAGAGCCGCGCCGAGTAGATGGGGATCCCGGCCATCCGCTCCGCGCCCTCCATGAGGATCCGCCGGGCCCGAGGGGGATCGCCCTCGGCCAGCGCCAGCCAGGCCTCGCCCTCCAGCACGTAGGCGCGGTCGGTGTCGATCACCTCGCGGTCCCCGATCGCCGCGCGCATGCGCTCGGCGGCCGCGGCCGCCGCCTCGGCGTCGCCGGTGAAGTAGCCGATGCCGACCTGGAAGGCGTGGGCGGACTTGAGGACCTGGAAGGGATCGTGGAGCTCGAGGTGCACGCACGCCTCCGCGTACCAACGGGCGGCGTCGGCGAAGCGGCCGGACAGGAACGCCCCGGCGCCGAGCGTCATGGCGGCGATGCCGGCCGCGCCGTGGTCGCCCGACTCGAGCGCGCCCGCCAGCGCCCGGTCCATCCACGCCTCCGCGGCCGCGACGTCCCAGCCCGTCTCGAGCCCGAGGACGCACCACATGATGCAGGCGAGCTCGTCGTTCTCGTCGCGCAACGGGATCGGCGGCAGCCGATCGACCAGCAGCTCGCGCGCCTCGCGCACGCGGCCGCTGTAGAAGAGGTTGATGACGTGGACGAGCTCGGTCCGCCGGCGCGCCGCCGGTTCCAGACGTGGGTCGCCGAGGATCGACGACGTGTCCTCGAGCGTGCCGCCCAGGCCGCCCTGGAGCGAGAGGAGCTGGAGGCGCAGCGGCTCGAGCTGCAGCCGCCACTCCTGCCCGGGCCACCAGGCGCGCGCCCGGTCGAGCAGCGCGAGCGCGTCGTCCATCCGCTCCAAGCCCCAGTAGAGGACCGCCGTGCGCTGCTCGAGATACGCGATCGCCGCCTCGCGGTCGTCGACGGCGCCCTCGATCACAGCGAGCACCTCCTCGGCCTCCTCGTTGCGGTCCCGCACCGCGTGCGCGCGTGCGAGCAGCAGGGCCGCGTCCCACCCTGCCCCGCCGTCCAGCGCGAGCGTGGCCAAGCGGGCGCCGAGCTCGGCGTCGCCGGCCAGGGACGCGGCGCGCGCGGCGGTGAGCAGCAGCGGCTGCGGGATCGGCTCGCCCGCGTCGAGCAGCCAGCGGGCGATCCGCAGCGCGTCGTCGAGGTCGCGGTCGGGCCGCTCGGAGACCAGCCGGGCCAGCTCACGGCGCGCGGCGACGGCACGCAGAACGGGCATCGAGGCGCGCAGGACCTCGCCGTAGAGCGGGTGCGCGAGGCGGACGGCCTCGATCCGCTCGACGGTGACGAGGCCCTGCGACTCGGCTCCCGCCACCGCGTCGGCCCCCGCCAGCGCTTCGATCTCCTCCAGTCGCAGCGGTTCGCCGAGCGCGAGGTACTCGATCGCGCGCCGCTCGTCGGGCGCCAGGCCGTCCATGCGCGCGCTCACGAGCTCGGTGAGCGAGGCGCTGGGCGCCGGAGTGCGGGCCAGCCGCCAGATGCCGCCGGCGTTCGCGAGCGCCCCGCTCTCGACGCAGCCGACGAGCAGCTCGCGCAGGTAGAGCGGGTTGCCACCGGCATTGCGGTGGAGCCACCGCCGTGCGCGCTGCTCGACGGGACCGCCGAGCACGGACTCGACGAGCGTCGCCGTCGCGCCCTCGGTGAGCGGCCGGAGCTCGACGCGCTCCGCGCCGGCGTCCTTCCACAGCGACTCCACGGCGTCGGGCGCGGGCTCCCCTGCCCGCACGGTGACGACGACGAACGCGACGCCGGACATGGTGAGCTGGAGGACGAGCGCCGCCGAGCTCGGATCGAGCAGCTGCGCGTCGTCGACGCCGAGAACCACCCGACGACCGCCCGCGCGGTCGCGCAGCGCTTCTGCACTCCGCCGCATCAGCTCGAGCGGCTCGTCGGAGCGCACGTCGGCCGGCACGAGGGCGGCGAGCGCGCCGAGCGGGACCGCCGCCGCGCTGCGCGTGGCCTGCACCCAGCCGGTGAGCGCTCCGTCGCGCTCCGCCCCCTGCACGGCATGGCGCGCCAGGCGGGACTTGCCGACGCCGGCGGTCGCGCTCAGCACGACGCCGGAGGCGTCGCGTGCCCGCGCATCCGCAATGCGCTCCAACTCCGCCTCGCGACCGACCAGCGGCCACGAGAGGGCCTCCGGCAGGTGGTTCACGGGCCGAGTCTACTCGGAACACAACCTTGCCAAAGTTGTGTCAAGGTTGCGCTACTCTTGGCGGCCATGCGTGACTTCCTCGCCGCCGTGCGCGATCACGTCGTCGTGTTCGACGGCGGGATGGGCGCCACGCTCGAGCAGTTCGACCTCTCGCTGGAGAAGGACTACAGGCTGCCGGGCCGCTGCCACGAGGCGCTCGTGCTCAACCGGCCCGACGTGATCCAGGGCGTGCACGAGTCGATGATCGAGGCGGGCGCCGAGGTCGTCGAGACCGACACCTTCCAGGCCTCCCGGATCAAGCTCGAGGAGTGGGGCCTCGAGGACCACACGCTCGAGATCAACCGCAAGGCCGCCGAGATCGCCCGCAAGGCGGTCGGCGAGGATCGCTTCGTGGCCGGCTCGATCGGCCCGACCGGGCACCTGCCCGCGTCCGAGGACCCGACGCTCGGCAAGATCACCTTCCGCGAGCTCGTGACCGTCTTCACCGAGCAGGCGCAGGGCCTGCTCGAGGGCGGCGCCGACCTGATCATCATCGAGACGGCGCAGGACATCCTCGAGGTCAAGGCCGCGGTGTTCGGCACGCGCGAGGCCTTCAAGCTCACGGACCGCAGCGTCCCGATCCAGACCTCCGTCTCCCTGCTGCCCAACGGCGGCAAGATGCTGCTCGGCACCGACATCAGCGCCGCCCTGGCCACGCTCGAGGCACTGAAGGTCGACGTCATCGGCCTCAACTGCTCCACCGGCCCCGAGGACATGCGCGACGCGGTCCGCTTCCTCGGCGAGCACTCGCCGGTCCCGATCCACTGCATCCCCAACGCCGGCATCCCCCACCAGGGCCCGAACGGCGAGACGATCTTCCCCGAGACGCCCGAGCAGCTCGTCCACGTGCTCGGCGAGTTCGTCGAGCGCTACGGCGTGAACATCGTCGGCGGCTGCTGCGGCACCACGCCCGACCACATCTACGCGCTCGCCCAGCGCGTGGAGGGCCGCAACAGCTCCGACCCGGCCGGAGCCGCGCCCGCCGCACGTGTCCTCGATGATCGCCGCCGCCCCGCTCGTGCAGGAGCCGCGCGCCGACGCTGGTCGGCGAGCGCGTGAACTCGCAGGGCTCGCGCAAGGCCAAGGAGCTGCTCCTGGCCGACGACTACGACGGCCTGCTCCAGGTCGCCGAGGACCAGGTCGAGGGCGGCGCCCACGTGCTCGACGTCTGCGTGGCGCTCACCGAGCGCCAGGACGAGGACGAGCAGATGCGCCGGGTGGTCAAGAAGGTCTCGCTCACCCAGCCGGCGCCGATCCAGGTCGACTCCACCGAGCCCGACGTGATCGAGCGCGCGCTCGACCAGATCCCCGGCCGCGCGATCGTCAACTCGGTCAACCTCGAGGCCGGCCGCGACAAGCTCGACAAGGTCGTCCCGATCGCGCTGCAGCACGGCGCGGCATTGATCGCGCTGACCATCGACGAGGTCGGCATGGCCAAGACGCGCGAGCGCAAGCTCGAGGTCGCCCAGCGCATCACCGAGCTCGTCTGCGACGAGCACGGCATGGACCGCGAGCTGCTGATCTTCGACGCGCTGACCTTCACGCTGACCACCGGCGACGAGGAGTGGAAGCCGTCGGCGGTCGAGACGATCGAGGGCATCCGGCTGATCAAGGAGCACCTCCCCGGCGTCAAGACCTCGCTCGGCGTCTCCAACGTCAGCTTCGGCATCGGCCTCACCGCCCGCTCGGTCCTGAACTCCGTCTTCCTGCACCACTGCGTGGAGGCCGGGCTCGACCTCGCGATGGTCAACCCGAACCACATCACGCCGTACGCGGAGATCGGGGAGGAGGAGCGCGAGCTCGCCGACGACCTCGTCTTCAACCGCCGCGACGACGCGCTCGAGCGCTTCATCGCCCACTACGAGGGCAAGACCGAGGAGGCCGCCGAGGCGGCCGATCCGACGGCCGGCATGGAGCCCGAGGAGGCGCTGCACTGGCACATCCTGCGCCGCAAGAAGGAGGGCGTGGAGGCCCAGATCGACGCCAGCGTCGAGAAGATCGGCGCCGTCCCGACGCTCAACGACGTGCTGCTCCCGGCCATGAAGGAGGTCGGCGACAAGTTCGGCGCCGGCGAGCTGATCCTGCCGTTCGTGCTCCAGAGCGCCGAGGTCATGAAGAAGGCCGTCGCCCAGCTCGAGAAGTACCTCGACAAGCTCGAGGGCTACACGAAGGGCACCGTCGTCCTGGCCACCGTGTTCGGCGACGTGCACGACATCGGCAAGTCGCTCGTCAACACGATCCTCACCAACAACGGCTACACGGTCGTCGACCTCGGCAAGCAGGTCCCGATCGGCACGATCCTCGACGCCGCGCAGGAGCACAAGGCGACCGCCATCGGCCTGAGCGCGCTGCTCGTCTCGACCTCCAAGCAGATGCCGCTGGCCGTGCAGGAGCTGCACGAGCGCGGCCTGAAGTACCCCGTGCTGGTCGGCGGCGCCGCCATCAACCGCGACTTCGGGCGCCGGATCCTCTACCCCAAGGGCCAGGAGTCCGACGAGACCTACGATCCCGGCGTCTTCTACTGCAAGGACGCCTTCGCCGGCCTGGCCGTGATGGACCAGCTGGTCGAGCCGGAGAAGCGCACGGCGCTGGTCGAGAAGTTCCGCGACGAGGCGCGCAAGCTGCGCGAGAAGGGCCCCGAGCCCGAGCTCGGCCCGACCGACGACGAGTCGGTCCGCTCCGCCGCGCGCACCGACGTGCCGATCCCCACGCCGCCGTTCTGGGGCGTCCAGGAGATCCCCGTCGACCTCGACGAGGTGTTCCCGCACCTCGACACGCACGTGCTGTTCAAGCTCCACTGGGGCGGGCGCGGCAAGAAGGGCGAGGAGTGGCGGCAGCTCGTCGACGAGGAGTTCCAGCCGCGGCTCGAGCGCATGTGGCGCGAGCAGGACTACCTCGCACCCGCGCGCGCTGCTCGGCTATTTCCCTTGCAACAGCGTTGGCAACTCGCTCGAGCTCTACGACCCCGAGGACCCCGAGAAGGTGCTCGAGACGCTCGTGTTCCCGCGCCAGCCCGGCCACGACCGCATCTGCCTGGCCGACTTCTATCGCCCGAAGGAGAGCGGCGAGCGCGACGTCGTCGCCATCCAGGCCGTCACCGCCGGACCGCAGGTCACCGAGCTGATGGCCTCGCTCGAGCAGCAGGGCGAGTTCGCCGAGCAGCTCTACACGCACGGGCTCGGCGTGCAGACCGCCGAGGGCATGGCCGAGTGGATCCACGCGCGCGTGCGAGCGGACCTCGGCATCCCGCCCGACCAGGGCCGCCGCTGGTCCTGGGGCTACCCGGCCTGCCCGGACCAGTCCGAGCACACCAAGGTCTTCCGCCTGCTCGGCGCCGAGACGATCGGCCTCAGCCTCTCGGGCGGCCACGCGGTCGAGCCCGAGCAGTCGACGGTGGCGATCGTCGCCCATCACCCGCAGGCGGTCTACTTCGGCATGAAGTCCGGCTTCATCCCCAAGGAGAAGGCGCCGGACGAGCTGATCAAGGGCACCGAGAAGGACCCCAGCCGCGCCGGCGCGGCCGCGCTCTAGCCGGGCGCTGAACCCGGAAGTGGGATACAGAGGCCTGGCGCCCGGCCGAATACGGGGAAGGAGCCGCCGCAAGCGGCCCTTTCCCGATGCCTCGGTTCGCCCCTCACACGAAGCTGCTCGCCGCCGTCGCCGCGTGGCGTCGTCGCCTATCTCGTCCTGGCGCCGAAGTCCGTGGTGGGCCGCCGACGTCCTGTACCTGATCCCGGGCGTCGTGACCGTGGCGCTGATGGTCCGCGTGCTGCTCGCGCGCAACGCCGCGCACCGCCGGTTCTGGCTGTGGTTCGCGCCCGGGCGTGGTCATCGTCGTCGCCGGCGACCTCCTGTGGGCGGTCGTCGAGGTGATCGGCGTAGCGCCGACGCCGTCGCCCGCCGACGCGTGCTACGTGGTGGGCGAGCTGCTGATCGCCATCGCCCTGCTGCGCGGCACCCGCGCGACGTCCTTCCTGCGCAGCGCGCGCGCATTCATCGACGCGAGCGTACTCAGTGCCGCGGTGCTGGCAATCGGCTTCGGCGTCCTCGTCGCCCCGCAGGTCGCGGGCCAGATCGACGCCACGCTCGCCTTCGCGCTCGGCTACAGCGGCCTCGGGGTGCTCGCCCTCGTGCCCGCGCTGCTGCTCTGCCTGAACCGCCGCGACGTGCCGCTCGCGATCCTGCTCGTCGCCTGCGGCCAGGTGGCGGGCATGACCGGCGACCTCTTCTACACCTGGCTCGAGGCCGCGGGCACCTATCGCTCCGGCCATCCCGTCGACCTGCTGTGGGTGACCGACTACGCGCTGTGCGCCGCCGCCGCCCTCGTTGCCATGCGGGCGCGGCCGCGTGCGCAGCTGCAGGCCGACCAGCGTGACGCGGGCCTCGTCGTCCTGCTCACCGGCCTCGCCGGGCTGCTCGGCTACTGGCTGTTCGCCGGCCGGCCGGCGTGGGTGGGCGCCGTGCTCGCCTTCGCGATCGCCGCCATGGCCGTCCGGCTGCTGCTCACGGCCCGCGACAACCGCCGCATCGCCGGCGAGCTCGAGTCCGCGCTCGCCGACCGCGCGCGCATCGCCGTGACCGACCCCCTCACCGGGCTGCTCAACCGCCGTGCCGTCGAGCAGGCGGTGCGGGCCCACGAAGGCCCGCTGGGCGTGGTCGCGCTCGAGCTCGAGACCGTGGCGCTCGGCTTCGAGCAGCGCGATGACGTCGTCGCCGCGGCCGTCGGCCGCCTGCGGGCGCTGGTGGGCGCCGGTCCCATCGTCGGCCGCACCGGCGCCGCCGAGCTCGTGCTGCTGGTGCCCAACCCCGCCGCCACGCGGGCGACCGCCGAGCGCCTACGAGCCGCGGTCGCAGGCGAGCCGTTCGCGGCCGGCGCTGTCGGCGCCTCCGCCGGCGTCGCCTGGGCGCCCGACCACGGCGCCACCGGCGAGGAGCTGCTGCGGGCCGCGCAGCAGGCGCGCGAGCTCGCGCGCGAGCTCGGCGGCAACCAGGTCCGCGCGCATGGCGATACGGTCGACGTCGCCCTGCTGGAAGGCCTGGCCGACGAGGCCGACCGCCGCCGCGGTTGCGAGGGTCACGGCCGCGCCGTCGGCCGCTGGGCCGCCGCTGTGGCCGCACAGCTCTCGCTCGACGACGAAACCCGGCGACGCTGCGAGCTGGCCGCAAGGCTGCACGACGTCTGCCTCATCTCCGTGCCGGACGCCGTCCTGCGCCGCCCCCATCTGACGACGGGCGACGACCTCGTGCGGCTCGAGGACCATCCGCTGGCCGGGACGGCGCTCAGCCCCGCGGCCGAGCGCGCGCTCGGCGACGCCGCCCCCGGGATCCTGCGCCATCACGACATGCTGGCGGCCGACCCGCCGCTCGAAGCCCGGATCGTCGCCGTCTGCAACGCGTGGGCGAGCCTGCGCGAGGGTCGCGCCGGCCGCGTCTCGCTGAGCGTCGAGGCCGCCCGCGCGCAGCTGCTCACGCGCTCCGGCACCGCCTACGACCGCGACGTCGTGCGCGCGTTCCTGAACCTCGAGCTGTCCGGCGCGGTCGGCGGCCACGAGGCGACCGACCTCATCCCGGAGCGCCCGCACACCGCCGCCGACGAGATCCTCGCCGCCACCGCCTCCTCGGCCGCCGCCGTTCCCGCGCTGACCGCCGGCCCCGCGCGACCCACGCGCCGGCGGTCACCGCTGCTGGTGACCGCCGCGCTCCTAGTGCTGGCGGCCTGGACAGGGTGGAGCGCCTCGCTGCACATGGAGGTGGCGCGCCAGGACGAGCGCCGCGACGACCTCGTCGAGGCCGACCGCGCTCTCCACGAGCTCCAGATCCTGCGCAGCCACCGCGCCGCTCTCACACCGGCCGCCCACCGCTACCGCGAGCAGCTCAGCGCCGTGGTCAACCGCAGCTCTGAGTCGGACGAGCTGCGTGCCGCCGCGCGCTCGCTGCAGAGCGCCGGGCAGCTCGCGGAGAGCGCCGCCGCCCGCGGCGACCGGGGCGCCGCTGCCCTGCTGGACGTGCACATCGGGGCCGAGCTCGTGACGATCGACCAGGAGCTCAACAGCGAGATCGACGAAGCCGAGGCCGCGGCCGAGGGCAACGACACGCGCGCATGGCAGCTGACCATCGGCTCCGGCGTGCTGGCCCTGCTGATCGCCGGCTTCCTGCTCTTCGCCGCCGCGCGCAGCCGGCGGGCGGCCGAGCGCCGGCGCACCGACGCGGCCCGCGAGGCCGGCGAGCGGGCGGCGCTGCGCGAGTCCGAGCGCCGCTTCCGCGCGCTCGTCCAACATGCCTCCGACTCCGTCCTGGTGATCGACGAGAGCGGCGCGATCACCTTCGTCACCGACGCGATCGAGTCGCTGCTCGGCCGGTCCGCCGGCTCGCTGCGCGGCAGCCGCTTCGAGGATCTCGTGGACCCGGTGCACCGCGGCCGGCTCGCCGACCTCCTGGTCTCCGCCCGCCGCATGCCCGACGCGGCGCAGGGCCACCTGCTGCTGCGCCACGTCGCCGGTCACGCGGTCGACGCCGACGTGCGCGTGGCCGACCGCGTCGACGATCCCGACGTCGAGGGCATCGTGCTCACCCTGCGCGACCTGTCCGAGCAGCGCGAGCTGGAGAGCGAGCTGCGCCAGAGCGCGCTCGTCGACTCCCGCACCGGCCTGGCCAACCGCGCGCGCTTCGAGCGCTGGCTGCACGACGCCCTCGGCCGCGGCGCCGACGTGGTGACGGTGCTCATCGACCTCGACGACTTCAAGACCATCAACGACTCGCTCGGCCATCCGGCGGGCGACCGCTGCCTGGTCGCCTACGCCGAGCGCCTGCGCGAGGCGGTCGGCGACACCGGCCGCATCGCCCGTCTCGGCGGTGACGAGTTCGCCGTCCTCATCGAGGGCGTCACCGACCCCGACAGCGCCGAGGCGCTTGCGCGCCGCCTGACCGAGGCGGTGGCCGGCGCGGTCCGGCTCGACGGCACCGAGGTGCCGCTGACGGCCAGCGCCGGCGTCTCGATCTCCTCGCCCGGCGACCTGGCCGAGGACGTGCTGCGCGGCGCCGACACCGCCGCTCACGCCGCGAAGGCGCGCGGCGCCGGCCACGTCGTCGTCTACACGCCGTCGATGCACGCCGGCGCCGTCCGCCGCCTCGGGCTGCGCGCGGCGCTCGCCCGCGCGGTCGAGCGGGAGGAGCTCGAGCTGGCCTACCAGCCGATCGTGGAAGTCGAGTCGGGCGCGACCAAGGGCGTCGAGACGCTGCTGCGCTGGCGGACCGAGGAGGGCGAGCCGGTGTCGCCCGCCGACTTCATCCCCGTCGCCGAGGCGTCCGGCCTGATCGTGCCGCTCGGCGCCTGGGTGCTCGAGCGCGCGTGCGCCGACGCGGTGACGCTCGGAGACTTGACGGTCGCCGTCAACGTGTCGGCCGTCCAGCTCCGCACCCCCGACTTCGTGGGCACCGTGGCGGGCGCGCTCGAGCGCACCGGGCTGCCGCCGGAGCGGCTCACGCTCGAGCTCACCGAATCGGCCCTGATGGACGATGTCGCCGGCGTGCGCGAGACCTTCGAGGCGCTGCGCGCGCTCGGCGTCTCGATCGCCATCGACGACTTCGGCACCGGCTTCTCGTCGCTGGCCACGCTCGCCGACCTCCCCGTCGACGTGCTCAAGCTCGACCGCTCGTTCATCTCCGCGATGGTCGACTCCCCGGCGCACCAGGCGCTCGTGGGCGGCGTCGTCTCGCTCGCCGACCGCGTGGGCCTTCCCATCGTGGCCGAGGGCGTCGAGACCGCCGAGCAGCTCGAGGCGCTGCGGACGCTCGGCTGCCGCTGGGCGCAGGGCTACCACCTGGGCCGCCCCGCGCCGCTCTCCGCGCTCTCACTGGTTGACGCGCGGGCACGCAGTCTTCGATGATCGGGGCGTGCTCCGCACGCCCCTCTGCGGACTGCTCGGAATAGACACGCCGATCATCGGCGCGCCGTTCGGGCCGTGGGAGCAGGTGGACCTGGCCGTCGCCCTCTGCGAGGCCGGCGCGCTCGGCAGCCTGGGCACCGGCCTGCGCACGGTGGACGAGCTGCGGGCCCAGTGGGAGCGGATGCGCGAGCGCACGGACCGGCCGTTCGCGGTCAACCACACCAACCGGCCGTTCGACGAGGCGGCGTTCGCGGCCACGCTCGAGGCCGCGCCGCGCGCGATCTCGTTCCACATGACGGTGCCGGGCGACCTGATCGAGCGCGCCCACGAGGCCGGCATCCTCTGGCTCCAGCAGGTCGTCGACCGCCGCGAGGCCGAGGAGGCCGTCGAGGCCGGCGCCGACGTCATCATCGCCCAGGGCGGGGAGGCCGGGGGCCACTGCGGCTCGGTGTCGACGATGGTGCTCGTGCCGCAGGTCGTCGACCTCGCCGGCGACATCCCCGTGGTCGCGGCCGGCGGCATCGCCGACGGGCGCGGGCTGGCCGCCGCCCTGATGCTCGGCGCCCAGGGCGTGAGCATGGGCACGCGGTTCCTGGCCTCGGCCGAGCTCGGCGTCGCCGAGGAGTGGAAGCGCCGGGTCGTCGAGGCCGACGCGGCGGACGCCGTCAAGGTCGTCAACAGCCAGCGCGTGATGCCGCCCTACACGCGGCCCGGGAGCCGGGTCGAGCCGCGCGCGCTGTCCACGCCGCTGATCGAGCAGCTGCGCGAGCACCCGGAGTGGCTCGACCCGGCGAACACGGGCGCGCGGATCCGCGACTCCCTGCTCGCCGGCCGCGGCGACGAGTACCTGCCGTTCGCCGGCCAGTCGGCCGGCCTCATCCACGAGGTCCTCCCGGCGGCCGAGATCGTGCGCCGCGTGGTGGCGGAGGCCGTAGCCGCACTGGAGCGTGAGCCATGAAGGTGCTGACCATCGACGGCGGCGGCATCCGCGGGCTGATCCCGGCGCGCGTGCTCGAGGAGATCGAGCGGCGCTGCGGGCGTCCCGCGGGCGAGCTGTTCGACCTCGTGGCCGGGACCTCGACGGGCGCCATCATCGCCTGCGCGCTGACGAAGCCGCAGCCGCTGCCGGCGGAGCGGATCGCGCGCATCTACCTCGACGAGGGGCCGGAGATCTTCAGCCGGTCGCTGATCAAGCGCGTCACCTCCGTCGGAGGGCTGATCGACGAGCGGTACGACTCCGACGGGCTCTTGAAGTCGCTGCGGAAGCACTTCGGCGAGCACCGGCTGGCCGACGCCAAGCCGGCGATCATGCTCACCGCGTACGACCTCCTCGAGCCGCAGCGCGCTGCTCCTGCGCAACGACGACGACATGTCGATGGTCGACGCAGCGCACGGCAGCTCGGCGGCGCCCAGCTACTTCGAGCCCGCGCAGGTGGGCAAGCTCGCGCTCGTGGACGGCGGCGTCTTCGCCACCAACCCGGCGATGTGCGCCTATGCCGACGTCGACGGCGACGTCGAGCTGCTGGTCTCGCTGGGGTGCGGCGAGCACACGCGCGTGCTGCCGTACGAGAAGGTCAAGGACTGGGGCCAGCTGGAGTGGATCCGGCCGGCGCTCGACATCGTGTTCGACGGCACCGCCGACGCCGTCGACTTCCAGCTCAAGGCGCTGATCGGCGCCGACTACATGCGCTTCCAGACCCCGCTCGACCATGCGAGCGACGACCTCGACGCGGCGACCCCGGAGAACCTCGCCGCGCTCGAGCGCGAGGCGCGCGAGCTGATCGCCGAGCGCGACGCCGACCTCGACGCCCTGTGCGCGCGGCTCACGCCGTGAAGTCCAGGTCCAGCGGGCCGCGCGGGATGATGCGCTTCGGGTTCAGCGAGTCGTGCGTCGTGTAGTAGTGCTCGCGGATCTCGTCCATGGCGACGGTGTCGGCGACACCGGGCTGCCGATAGAGCTCGCGCGTATAGCGCCACAGGTTCGGGTGGTCGGTGAGCCGCCTGCCGTTGCAGCGGAAGTGCGTGTGGTAGACGACGTCGAAGCGCACGAGCGTCGGGAACAGGCGCCAGTCGGCCAGCGTGAGGCGGTCGCCGGTCAGGTAGCGGCGCTCGCCCAGTAGCGCCTCGAGCCGGCCGAGCGCCTCGAAGACGCCGTCGAACGCCTCGTCGTAGGCCTCCTGCGACTTGGCGAAGCCGGCACGGTAGACGCCGTTCTGCAGGTCGCCGTAGATCCACTCGTTCAGCGACTCGATCTCCTCGCGGAGCTCCTCGGGGTAGAGCCCGGCGTCGCCCCACGCGTCGAGCATTCGCACGATGTCGGCCGACTCGTTGGAGACGATCGCCTCGGTCTCCTTGTCCCACAGCACCGGGACGCTGATGCGGTCGTCGTAGTCCGGGTCGGTGTCGCGATATGCCTCGGCGAGGAACTCGAATCCGTTGACCTCGTCCGCGACGAGCCGCCAGCCGCGCTCGTCGCGGTACGGGTGCGCGTACGAGATCCCGATGTCGACGCCCGCGAGCTTGCGGACGATCACCGTCCGGTGGGACCACGGGCACGCGAGCGCCACATAGAGGTGGTAGCGCGACGGCGGCCCGTCGACCCATCCGCGAAACGCCGCCTCCCGGCGGACGAATGCCCCTGTCACGCCCGCGAGGCTACCCGGGGAGCAGGCAGTTGAACGCCGTGCGAGGCGACAGGCGGATCTTCGGTCGCAGCGGCACCTGGGCGGGCGTCAGCCAGCGGCCGTCGGATGCCGACTCGGCTGCCTGCCCGTCGAACTCGGTAGACATCCAGGCCGCGCGCGATGTCGTTGCCGTAGAGGTAGAAGTCGCCGGTCGCCGGGTCGATCGACGGCGTCTTGGCCGACCACGAGTTGGCGTTCGCGAAGCGGTAGAAGCCCAGCTCGCGCATGCCCTGGCCGGCGATCTGCGCGCCGCCCAGCGAGATGCCGGCGAGGCCCGAGAGGTCGACCACGCGCACGCCGCCGTTGTAGTAGGCGATCGTCATGACCTTCGCGTCCTCGTGGATGTCGAAGACGTGGGCCGTGCACGAGTGGGTCGGGCTGGTGGTCGGGCGCACCTCGTCGATGTTCCAGTAGCCGACCTTGACCGGGCTCAGCTCGTTGTCGCCGGTGATGTCGTACACGTGCACGCCGCCGTTCGGGCACTGGCCGGTGCCGGTCGCGCCCGCCACCTCGTCCTCGACGATCAGGAACTCGCGCTGCTGGCCGGTGGCGTCGGTGAGCGTGAACGGGTCGGACTGGTGCCAGACGTTGATGGCCGGGTCGAGGAAGCTGGTGACGATGCTCGGCGCGGCGGGATCGCTGGTGTCGATGATCACGCCCTGCGAGAGCGCGGCCGAGTAGGCGCGGTCGCCGGACTCGTTGAAGGTGATGTCGTGCGACTCGGTGCCGAGTCCCGGCCGGAGCGGGAGCGCCAGCTCGGTGACCTTGCGCGGGGCGGCGAAGTCCGAGATGTCGAAGACCTCGATCGCCGGCTCGTACGAGGTGATGAGGTCCGAGTTGGAGTTGTAGAGGTAGTTCCCGCTCGGGTGCACGGTCTGGTTGTGCGAGCCCTGCTCGACGTGCACGAAGGAGACGGTGCGCGGAGCCAGCGGGTCGGTGATGTCGGCGACGAAGGTGCCGTTGCGGCCGGTGCCGTCGGCCTTGAGGACCTCGAAGCCGAGCGCCGCGGCCTCGCGGTAGCACGTCGACGTGCCGTCGCCGAAGGTGTCCGACGTGTAGGTCACGTACGTGCGCTCCCCGCGCGTGAAGACCTGCGGGTCGCCCTGGGTGATCCCGCAGTCGTAGACCGCTGCGATCCGCGCCTGCTCGGGATCGGTGATGTCGACGATCTGCAGGCCGTTGCGGTAGGAGCCGGCCAGCGCGTACTGGCGGTCGCCGATGCGCGCGAACTCGATGTCGGTGCCGTAGTTGGGCGTCGTGCCGTTGCGCGCCTCGTACGGCAGCGTCTTGACGTGGGTCAGGTTCGGGCTGTGCGCGTCCTGCGCGGCCGCCGGGGCGGCGAAGGCGAGGACGGCGAGAAAGGTCGTGACGGCAAGTCGGCGCATGGGGGCTGGAACGCCCCCATGCCCCGAAACTTGCTATCTCAGACCTTCGGCGGCTTGGTCCAGCGGATCGCCGGCGTGCACGTCCAGTAGCGGCGGACGCCGGTGACCTTGCCGCCGCCCTTCAGGCGGAGCGTGATGTTGACCTTGTAGCGCTCCTTCGTGAGGCCGCGCAGGTCGACGATGGCGGTCAGCCGCTTGCCGCGCTTGACCTTCACGCGCTTGCCGTTGACCTTCACGATCGCCTTGCGGACCTCCTCGCCGCGCGGGACCCGCAGGCGGATCTTGAAGCGCCGGTCGCTGAGGCAGTTGCTCGCTTGCTCGCCCAGGGCCCCGCCGGCCGGTGCGGACGGCTGGGTGCCCGGGGGCACGAGCTCGTAGGCGCCGGAGTCGCAGGCGGTGGCGACGCGCGGCATGCCGCGCTGGTCGGTGGCCAGGCACCTGGCGGCGCCGGCCATGTTCACGGCCGGCGAGTCGGCGGGGAGCGCGTGCGTCCGCGTCAGCCCGCCGTTGGCGGCCAGCGCCGCGAGCTTCGGATCGGTGTTCTGCTTGTCGCCCGCGCCGCGGAACCCGCAGGTGGTGTCGCCCTCGAGGTTGCCGCCCAGCGTGCCGACCGGGAAGTCGCAGTCGTCGGCCTGCACCGCCAGCGCGGCGGCGGCGCGGTCCTCCTCGATGACCTCGGACGTGTTGCCGGCCACGATCGAGTTGACCACGGTGACGGGCACGAACGACTGCGCCCCGAAGCCGTCGAACCGCGGCCCGGCGATACCGCCGCCGCGGGCTCCGCCCTCGGCGGTGTTGCCCGTGATCGTCACGTGCGTGAGCGTCGTCGCCGCGGAGCCGTTGACAGCGATCGCGCCGCCGCCGCTGCCGAAGCTCGGTCCGGCCGCGGAGTTGCCGGAGAAGGTCGAGTTCTCCACCGTCAGGCCGCCGCGCCAGACGTTGATCGCGCCGCCGCGGGCCGTGCCCTCGCCGTCGCTGAGCGCCTTGTTGCCGGCGAACGTGCTGCGCGCGACGGCGACCTGGGTCTGCACCTGGCCGGAATCGATGTCGATGGCGCCGCCGAACCGAGCGACGTTGCCCTCGAACGTCGTGTCGGTCACGACCAGCGAGGCCCCGTCGAGCTGCTGGGCCGCACGGGCGGCGACGGTGGGCTGCGACGGATAGACGCCGATCGCGCCCTCGTTGTCGCCGAAGTACGAGCTCTCGACGCGCACCGCGGCGTCGGGCGCCAGCACCAGCAGCGCGCGTTCGTCGTTCGTGCCGATCAGCCGGACGTCCTCGATGGTGAGGTTCGCCCAGGCCTCGATGATCGCGTCGCTCTCGAGGCCGGAGCCGTCGAGCGTGCCCGGGCCGCGCAAGGTCAGGTCGTCGAAGACCTCGATGTCGTCCTCGGCGAGCATGATCGTGTAGCCGTTGAGCAGGACCGTGTCGGCCCCGTCCTGGGCGTTGGCCGCATCGACCGCGGCGTTCAGGGCTGCCTCTGTGGGCGCCGCGACCGTGAATGTCTCCGCCTGAGCGGCGGCGGGCAGCATGAGCGCGAACCCGATGGCAACTGCGACCGTGCAGTACCGGCGCATCCAAATCCTCCGTCCGTGGATGACGAGGCCGCGACTTTACGGTGCGTCAGAAGGTGCGAATACTGACCGTTGGTTCAGGCTTCGGCTTCGCGCGGCACGGGGCCGAGCGAGACCGGCGCGGTGTGGAGCGCGCGCAGGCGCACCTCGCGCCACGACAGGCCCTCCTTGACGAGCGCCGGGGCGCCCATGACGACCGCCGTGGCCATCTCCACGGCCTGGAGGATGATCCCGTAGCCGAGCGCCTGCGCGGGGTCGATCCCGTAGGCGCCGGTGAGCACGGCCAGGCAGGCCGCCTGGAAGACGCCGAGGTTGGACGGCGTCAGCGGCAGCACGGCGGTCACGTTGACCGCGAAGAGGACGGCGGCGGCCGCGCCCAGGTCGAGATCGAGCCCGAGCGCGACGAACAGGACGTAGCAGGCGACCCACTGCAGCGCCCAGGCGCCGAGCTGCATGGTCACGGCCTCGAAGCCGAGCCGCGGCGACCGGAAGACCCGCAGGCCCGAGCGCACGCGGGCGAGCGACTCGCGCGCCTGGCTCATCCAGCGGTGCACGCGGGCGGACCGCGACGGCAGGCCGGAGCGCAGCAGCGCCGGCGCGACGAGCACGGCGCAGAGCACGCCGAACGGCGCCAGCGCGTACCACACGAGCGCCTGCTGGCGGCCGGCGAAGAGCCCGACGGTGGTGAACATCACCGCGCCGAGGATCACCAGCGCGACCACGTTGAGCAGCGTCTGCGAGACGAGCGTGCCGAGCACGGCGGGCAGGCGCTCGCGCGGCCGGCCGAGCCGGCGCGCGACGATCAGCGCGCGCGACGGCTCCCCGAGCCTGGCCGGCAGGGTGGCGGACATCAGCACGCCGATCGTGGTGCCCTGGATCGAGTCGATCAGCCGCGGCAGCGCGTCCGGCAGCGCGGCGCGCAGGATCGCGTGCCAGGCGACGGCGCGCGCGAGCATCGAGGCGCACATGAGCGCGAGCCCGACCATCACCCACACCGGCTGGGACTCGACGAGGGCCTGGGCGATCGGGCGCATGCCGATGCGATCGAGGGCGAGCAGCGTCCCCAGCGCGGCGCCCGCCATCGCCGCGCCGACCGCCGCGCGGCGGGCGACGCGAAGCAGGCTGCCGGCCGCCGGGGCCGGGTCCAGCGAGTCCAGGCGGCGCGCGGGCGAGCGCGGCCGGCGGTCGGCGGGCAGCGCGCCGACGCGGACCGCGGCGCGCTCCGGGGCGCGCTCGGGCCGCGGCACGGCGCGGGCGTCCTCGTAGGCCTCCACGACCTGCTCGGCGACGCGCGGCCACGCGTAGCGCTCGGCGCTGCGCGCCGCCTCGGCGCCGAGCCGCGCGGTCCGGCCGCGGTCGAGCGCGAGGTCGCGCAGCGTCTCGGCCAGGCGCGTGGCGTCCCCGCGCGGGACCAGCAGGCCGTCGCCGCCGTCGGTGACGACGTCGCGGTAGCCGGCGATGTCGGACGCCACCACCGGCCGGCCGGCGGCGAATGCCTCGGTCAGCACCATGCCGAACGACTCGCCGCCCAGCGATGGTGCGCACAGCAGGTCGGCCTCGTGCAGGGCGGCCTGGCGGGCCGCATCGTCGACGCGCCCGAGCGCCGTGACGCCGGCGCCGTCGACCAGCAGCGGCTCGATCTCCTCCTGCGTCGCGCCGACGATCGTGAGCTCGGCCGGTACCTGGCCGCGCAGCGCCTCGAAGGCGCGCACCAGCACCGGCAGGCCCTTGCGCTCGACGGCCTGGCCGACGAAGACGATCCGCAGCGGCTCGCCCGGGGCGCGCCGGCGGGGCTCGATCCGCTCCGGCAGGACGACGCCGTTGGGGACGACCCGGTAGTGGCCTCCGTAGAAGCGCCGGCCGGTCCAGGCGGCGGCCTCGGAGACCGCGATCCGCACGTGGAGCCGGTTGAGCTTGCGGCGGGCGCCGAGCAGGGCGGCGACGTAGTGCGGCGGGCGCGACTCCGAGTAGCAGTGGAAGGTGCCGACGAGCGGCGCGTCGGCGCTCGTGAGCGTGTCCCATCCGATGACCGGGGCGACCGGCTCGTGCAGGTGGATCACGTCAGGGGCGAAGGCCCGCAGCTCGCGCCGGATCGCGGAGACGGCCGACGGGGTCGGCGCGAGGTTGGAGACGGCGCCGTTCGTCGGCCAGCCGATGGTCCCGCCGATCGGCACCAGCCAGTCGGGCCGGTCTTCGCGTACCTGAGGACGCGCGCCGCGATGCCGCAGCGCGGTGGTCCGCGTGTCGTGGTCGTAGGGGGCGAAGACGCGAATCTCGTGCCCGCCGGCCACCAGCTCGCCCGCGAGCGCCTCGATGTGACGTGTGACGCCGCCCGGATACGTCCACGAGTACGGGGAGACGAGAGCAGCCCGCATCGGCTAGATCCTACGGATGAGCCAGGACTGCCTGGGTTCGGTTAGCCCCCCGGACGCACGTATCCTGTGCCTCAGAGATGCCAGAGCGCCATTTCGTCAAATACACCTTCTTGAAGGTCGACCCGGCCTGGCGCCGGCTCGACGACGCCGAGCGGACGCTGCACAAGCGCGAGTTCCTGGCCGCCTGCGAGGACTTCGCTACCGACCGCCTCCTGCGCGCCTTCTCGCTCGTCGGCACGCGCGGCGACGCCGACATGATGCTGCTCAGCCAGGCGACCAACCTCGAGCGGATCCACGAGTTCCACGTCGTGCTCGCCCAGAGCGGGCTGATGAAGTGGTGCGAGACGCCGTACTCGTACCTGGCGCTGACGAAGCCGTCCGAGTACTCCGACGAGTCGCGGCTCGAGGTCCGCCCCGCGCACGGCAGGTACCTCTTCGTCTACCCGTTCGTGAAGACGCGCGAGTGGTACCGGCTGCCGCAGGACGAGCGCTGGCGGATCATGCAGGAGCACATCAAGGTCGGCCGCGAGTACCCGCAGATCGACCTCAACACGAGCTACTCGTTCGGCCTCGACGACCAGGAGTTCGTGGTCGCGTTCGAGACCGACGACCCGACCGCCTTCCTCGACCTCGTGCAGCGGCTGCGCACGACCGAGTCGTCGTCCTTCACCAAGCGCGACACGCCGACCTTCACGTGCGTCTCGTGCTCGGTCGAGCGGGCGCTCAGCGCGCTCGACGGGACGCCGCTGACGGCCGAGCTGAGCCTTTGAGCGCCCCGCCCGCTCCCGGCCCGTACCTGCAGACGGTCTCGGGCCGCTGGGTCAACCCGTTCGACCCGGATCCCGACCAGATCGACATCGGCGACATCGCGCGGGCGCTGGCCAACCAGTGCCGGTTCGGCGGGCACTGCCGCGTCTTCTACTCGGTCGCGCAGCACTCGGTGATCGTGTCCGAGCTGGTCGAGCAGCGCGGCGGCGACACGGAGGAAGTCTTCGCCGCGCTCATGCACGACGCCACCGAGGCGTACCTGGGCGACATGCCGCACCCGCTCAAGCACCGCAGCCCGCTGGGAGCGGCGTTCAAGGACGCCGAGGACCACCTCGAGCAGGCGATCCGCGAGCACTTCGCCATCAAGCCGGACGTGCCCGAGATCAAGCGCGTCGACCGCGCGCTGCTGGCCACCGAGCGCCGGGCGTTCAGCGCCGAGGACTGGCACTGGCCCGAGCTGGAGGGCGTCGAGCCGCTCGACCTCGAGCTGCGCGCGTGGCCGCCGGACGAGGCGGCCGCGGCGTTCGCCCGCCGCTACGCCGAGCTGGACGCCCGCCGCTAGCGCCGCGCGGTCGCGATCAGGCTGACGCCGGGAAACTTGAGCCTTCGGCTCGCGTGTCCTTGTAGCCGAGGCCGGCCGCCGTCGTATAGGCGGCGGCCGCCTCCCGTACGCGCTCTGCAAGCGTCCGCGCGGCCGGCTCGGGCAGCCCCGCGAGGATGCGCGAGAGCGGGCCGGCGAGGGCCGAGGTGCGCTCCCACCACTCCTCGAAGGACGCGGCGCGCAGCGGCACCTCGAGCTCGCCGACGGCGACGTCGCGCAGGCCGGCGTCCTCGAGCAGCGTGGCGAGCCCGCCGGCGTCGGAGAGCGAGAACGGACCGGGGACGCCGGGCGGCGGTACCGGCCGCCCGAGCTGGGCGGCCACCGCGTCGAAGACGACGCCCAGCCATGGGTTGCGCTCGCGCGGGCCCCAGACGGCGATGGCGACGCGCCCGTCCGGGCGCAGGACCCGCCGGATCTCGCGCGCGGCGCGGCCCGGATCGGTGGCGAACATCAGCCCCTCGCGGCAGAGCACGACGTCGTACGCGTCGCCGGGCTCGTCGATGCTCTCGACGTCGAGCACGCGCGTGCTCACGTTCCGCACACCGGCGGCCTTGGCACGCGCCGCGGCGATCTCCGTCATCCCGGCGGCCACGTCCGAGAGCACGACCTCGCCGCCCGGAGCGACGCGGGCCGCGGCGGCCAGTCCCAGCCCGCCCGGCCCGCAGGCCAGCTCGAGGACGCGCTCGCCCGGGGCGGGAGCCGTGAGCTCCAGCATCCGCTCGGCCACGGCGGCGCCGCGGGCGTCGGCGTAGTCGGCGTGCTCGGCCCAGGCGGGCGCGACGGCGTCCCACATGCCGTGGAGATGAGGGCGGAGGTCTTCGCTGATCTGCATATTCGATGCTCTCTACGAGTAATGAAGTCAGCGGTAGGATACGCAAATCGCCGAGCCCGTCAAGCCCAAGCGCCGCTACGACTCGTCACGCCGGCGCGAGCAGGCAGCCACCACCCGACGCGACATCCTCGAAGCGGCGCAGCGGCTGTTCGAGCGGCAGGGGTATGCGGCGGCGACGATGGAGGCGATCGCGGGCGAGGCCGGCGTGGCGCTCAAGACCGTCTACGTGGCCTTCGAGACCAAGAGCGGCCTCCTGCGCGCGCTCTGGAACCACCTGCTGCGCGACGGCCGCGACCAGATGCCCGTGGCCGAGCAGCCGTGGTACCGCGAGGTGATGGAGGAGCCCGATCCCGAGCGCCGTCTGCGGCTGACCGCGCGCAACTCGCGTGTGGTCAAGCTCCGCATCGCCGGCGTGCTCGAGGTGATCCGCACCGCCGCGCCGATCGATCCGGACATCGGCGCGCTCTGGCGCCGCATCGAGACCGAGTTCCACGCCAACCAGCGCACGATCGTCGCGAGCCTCGCCGAGCAGGGGGCGCTGCGGGTCGACGTCGAGCGTGCGGCCGACATCCTGTGGACGCTCAACCACCCGAGCCTGTGGCAGCTGCTCGTCGAGCAGCGCGGCTGGACGCCGGAGCAGTACGAGCAGTGGTGTGCGGACACCGCCTGCTCGCAGCTCCTGCTCGGCGGCGACTAAGCGACGATCGCGGGGATCGTCGGCGCGCCGAGCGCCCTGGCCACCGACACGCGGTGGTGGCCGTCGCGGATGGCGTAGCGCTCACCGACCTGGACGACCGTGATCGGCGGCAGCGAGGCGCCGGAGTGGAAGGCCATGAAGACGCGCTGCCAGCGGCAGCGGGTCTGCGCCGTGGGCCGGAAGTGCTGGTCGAACTGGGCCGCGCGGTTGGGCTCGGTCGTGCCGGCGATGGCTTCGAGCGGCAGCTCGACGACGCCGCGCGGACCGCGGCGCCGGTCCGCGAACTCGTCGTAGACGGGGAGTCCGCACACGCTGCGCCCGAGGCCGCGCAGGCGGCCGGCGAACGCGGCCCGCCGGCGTGCCCGGTAGGCCGACGTGAACGCCCGATCGGCCTCGAGACGGCTCCAGTCGTTCAACATGTGGCAACTGTCGCAAGGCTCGGCCGCGGCGGCGATACGGCCTGCTGGAAACCGGGGGTTCGGCTAGCCCGTCTGGTCGGGCAGGCAGTCGTCGAGCCGGTTGTCCTCCGCGAACGGCCGCGTGTCGCGCGCGATCTGCGTGAACTCCCCCGACAGCTCCTCCAGCCGCTTCTGGTCGCCGGCGCGGGTCGCGTCGGCGAGCTCGGGGATCATGTCGAAGGCGCGCTCGACGCCGTCGAGGAAGCTCGTCCAGTTCGCCTCGAGGTCCGACGGCGGCTCGAGCGCCCGCAGGCGCTTCATGTACGGCTCGTACGCCTCCGCCGTGCTCTCCAGCACGGTCGCCACGACGCGGCGCTGCTCCTCGAGCGACTGCGGCTTGCCGGCGGCCTCGGACTGCTCGCGCGTGACCTCCTGGATCTTGGCCTCGCCCTCGCGGCAGATCTTGTTCGCATCCGCGACGAAGTCGCCCGTCGAGGAGCTGTCGTCGCCGCCGCAGCCGGCGAGGAGGACGAGCGCGAGTGTCAGGGAGAGCAGCGGGCGGGTCATGACAACGCCATACCCTGCCGATGTTGGTCCCATGACGCAGCTTCAGGCAGAGCGCTTCCGTCTCGTGACGCGCTCCGATTTCGACGGGCTGGTGTGCGCCGCCCTCCTCAAGCACCTCGGCATGCTCGACGACGTCAAGTTCGTCCACCCCAAGGACGTGCAGGACGGGAAGGTCGAGCTCGGCCCCGGTGACATCACCACCAATCTCCCGTACCACCCGGACGTGCACATCGCGTTCGACCACCATCACTCGGAGACGCTCCGGGTCGAGGGCCGGCCCGCCAACCACGTGATCGTCCCGGCGCCGAGTCGGCCGCCCGCGTGGTGTACGAGCACTTCGGCGCCGCGGCCACGTTCCCCGGCATCGAGGAGCTGATGGACGCCGTGGACAAGGGCGACGCCGCCCAGTTCTCGCTCGAGGAGATCCTCGAGCCGTCCGGCTGGACGCTGCTCAACTTCCTCATGGACCCGCGCACCGGCCTCGGCCGCTTCCGCGAGTTCCGGATCTCCAACTACCAGCTGATGATGGAGCTGATCGACGCCTGCACGACGCTGAGCGTCGAGGAGATCCTCGCGCTGCCGGACGTCGCCGAGCGCGTCGAGCTCTACGACGAGCACGCCGCCAAGGCCGCCGAGCAGATCGGCCGCTGCGCCACCGTGCACGGCAACCTCGTGGTGCTCGACCTCCGCGACGAGGAGGTCATCCACCCCACGAACCGCTTCACGATCTACGCGATGTTCCCCCAGTGCAACGTCTCGATCCACGTGCTGTGGGGCCTCAAGCAGCAGAACACCGTCTTCGCGACGGGCAAGTCGATCATCGACCGCGGCAGCCGCACCAACGTCGGCGAGCTCATGCTCTCCTACGGCGGCGGCGGCCACGAGGCGGCCGGCACCTGCCAGATCGCCAACGAGGACGCCCCCCGCGTCCTCGGCGAGCTCGTCGCCCGCATCAACGCCGACGGCTGAACCCCAAGGGGGTCAGACCCTTCTGTACTGCAACAGTTTCGATCTGTAGTAGCACAGAAGGGTCTGACCCCCCTTATACGCTCGGGGCCGTGCTGGCCTCGGATGCGCACCTGCACCGCGCCGATCCCGTGATGGCGCGGCTGATCGACGACGGCGGGCCGCTGCCGGCCAAGCCCGGCCGGCGCGGGCGCCCCGAGGATCCCTACGGCGTGCTCGTGCGGGCGATCACCGGCCAGCAGCTGTCGGTGAAGGCCGCCGACTCGATCTGGAAGCGGTTCGTCGAGCGATTCGGCCACACGCCGACGCCCGAGCAGATCCTCGCCGACGACCCCGAGGAGCTGCGGGTGGCCTGTGGCTTCAGCCGGGCCAAGGTCGTCTACCTGCGCTCGCTGGCCGAGCACGTGGTCTCCGGCGAGCTGGAGCTCGACCGGCTGCCCGATCTGCCCGACGAGGAGGTCATCCGCGAGCTGACCGCGGTCAAGGGCATCGGCGAGTGGACCGCCCACGTGTTCCTGATGTTCACGCTGCAGCGGCCCGACGTGCTGCCGACCGGCGACCTCGGGGTGCGTAACGCGGCGATGCGCGCGTACGGGCTCGCGCGCCCGCCCGCACCCGCCGAGCTGAAGGCGCTGGCCGAGCCCTGGCGTCCGCACCGGACGCGCGCCTGCCTATACCTGTGGCGGAGCCTGGACAACGAGCCCGCCTGACCCGGCTACCCTCATGCACCGTGATGAGGAGGCTCGTGCTCGCCGCGCTGCTCGGCTGCGCCATGGCCGGCTGCGGCGGCGGCGGTGACGGCGGCGCGTCCGACGACCCCGTCAGCCGCGTGCCCGAGGAGGGCGGCCTGCAGGCGAACGTGCGGGCGGCCTCCCAGCCCGACGAGTCGATCTTCCCGTCGGCGGCCGGCAAGACGCTCACCGACCTCGCCGAGGAGGTCAAGGGCGGCGGGTCGACCGAGGTCGGCCTCGCCACTTCGGTGTTCACGGTCGGCGAGAACCGCCTCGCCTTCGGGATGATCGACGACCAGGGCCAGTTCGTGTACGGCCCGACGGCCGTCTACGTCGCGCCGACGCCGGACCAGCCCGCCGAGGGCCCGTTCCTGGCGCCCGCCGACGTGCTGCTCACCGAGGGGCGCTACCGCTCCCGGCAGGCGGCCGAGGAGACCGACCCGTTCGCCGCCGTCTACCAGGCGAACGTGCAGTTCGACCAGAAGGGCCCGTGGGCGGTGCTGGCGGTGACGCAGAACGGCAACACGTTCGTCGCCGCGCCCGCGAACGTCACGGTGTCGACGAAGAAGGCGGACGAGATCCCCGACGTCGGCGAGCCGGCGCCGAAGGTGGCGACCGACACGCTGGCCTCCGTCGGCGGCGACGAGGAGCTGCTGGACACGCGCACGCCGCCGAGCGACATGCACGAGCAGAGCCTCGACAAGGTGCTCGGCAAGAAGCCCGTGGCCCTGCTCTTCTCGACCCCGCAGCTCTGCCAGTCGCGCGTCTGCGGGCCGGTGACCGACATCGCCGTGGAGCTCAAGGCCAAGTACGGCGACCAGATCGAGTTCATCCACCAGGAGGTCTACACGGACAACGATCCGAACCAGGGGCTGCGCGAGCCGCTGGAGGCCTTCCGGCTGCGGACCGAGCCGTGGCTGTTCGTGATCGACGCGGACGGCAGGATCACCAGGCGGCTCGAGGGCTCGTTCGGGCAGAAGGCCTTCGAGGACGCGATCAACACCGCGCTCTAGGCATCGGCGTGGTCCAGCTCTTCGCACACGGCGGCCCGATCCAGCGGACGCCGCTGCCCCTCGATCCGATCTTCTTCGCCTGGGGCGCCGCCGCCGTCCTCGTCATCTCCTTCGCGGCGCTCGCCCTGCTGTGGCCGCGGCCGCGGCTCCAGGACCCGCCGTGGCGACCCATCCCGGGGCTCGGGCCGCTCCTCGGCAGCCGGGCGGTCGAGATCGTCTGCGGCGCTGTCGGCGTCGCGCTGCTGGGGATCGTCATCGCGGCGGGGTACATCGGCCCCGACATCAGCACGGACAACCTCGTGCCGACCTTCATCATGATCACCTTCTGGGTGGGGATGGTGGTCCTGTCGGTGCTGTTCGGGGACGTGTTCAGGGCCTTCAACCCGTGGCGTGCGATCGGACGGGCGACGGGTGCCGTGGTGGGGCGGCGCGCCGGCAGCCGGCGCGCCTACCCGGAGTGGCTGGGCCGTTGGCCGGCCGCCGTGGGCCTGCTGATGTTCACCTGGATCGAGCTCGTCGGGGGGTGGGCCGACTTCCCGCGCACGCTCACGACGGCCATCGTCGGCTACACGGTCGTGACGCTGGTCGCGCAGGCGGTATGGGGCGTCGAGACCTGGACGCGGCGCGGCGAGGCGTTCTCCGTCTACTACAACCTGCTGTCCCGCATCAGCGTGTTCGAGACGCGCGATCGCGTGGCCGGCGTCCGCCCGCCGCTCGGCGGGCTCCCGCAAGCTCGACACCCCGCCCGGAACGATCGCGATGATCATGGTCATGATCGGCACGGTCACGTTCGACGGCCTGAGCCAGGGCTCGCTCTGGGGGTCGATCGGGCCGGCGCTGCAGGACGTGTTCACGGCGATCGGCCTGACCGAAGAGACGGGTCTCGACCTGGCGGAGACGATCGGTCTCATCGGCGGCGTGCTGCTCGTCGCCGGCTTCTACTGGCTCGGCATGGAGGGCGCGCGATCGGTGGGCGGCGACCTCGACGGCGCGCAGCTGCGCCGCGTGTTCGTGCACACGCTCGTCCCGATCGCAGCCGTGTACGTCCTCGCCCACTACATCAGCTACCTCGTCCACGAGGGGCAGGCGATCCAGTACCTGGCGTCGGATCCGTTCGGCCGGGGCTGGGACATCTTCGGCCGCGCGTCGGCGGCTGTCGACTACTCGGTGCTCAGCCAGACCGGTCTCTATTGGATCTGGCTCGGCCTGATCGTCACCGGCCACGTCGCGGCGCTGATCCTCGCCCACGACCGCGCGCTGGCCACCTACGGGCAGGTCACGCAGGCCGTGCGCTCGCAGTACTGGATGCTGAGCATCATGGTCGGCTTCACGATGCTCGCCCTCTGGCTGCTCTACCAGGCCGGGCGCTAGTCGCAGGTCGAGCGCGGAGGCGGGGCGCTCGGCTGCTTGCGCGCGCCCCAGGCCTGCCACTCGCGCAGCGCAGGGCGGGCGCGCGCCAGGTCGGTGGTGACGAGGCCCGTCGGGAACAGGTCGTCCTCGCGCATCGTGTACTGGGCGGCGACGGTCACGCGCGGATCGGCGCGCCAGGCGCGCAGGCGCCGGTGCAGCAGCCGGCAGCCCTGCGCCTCGCTGGTGATCCCGCGCGCGAGCGAGAGGCCGCCCGGCGCCGGGCCGACGCCGGTCTCGGTGATCCAGATCGCGTGCTCGCGCGGGCAGCGGCGGGTCGCCAGCGCGGCCTTCACGGTGGCGACCGGGTCGGTGCCGCCGATGTAGGCGTGCTGGGACCACACCGGCGCCGCGCACACGAGCTCACGCGGCAGGCCCTGGATCATCTCCGCGACGCCCGTGGCGCGCGCGCTGGGCTCGAGGATGCCGGCCATCTCGCCGAGGACGAGCTGGTCGTCGCCGCCGCCGTGCTCGGCGAGCTCGGCCCGTGCGGCGCGCGCGAGACGGGCGTAGGGCGCGACGGCCCGCGACGGGGAGAGCGCGTCGCACGCCTTGCGCTGGGGCGAGATGAAGTACGGGTGGTTGGGCTCGTTCCACGGCGTGAGGTAGTCGATCCGCACGCCGTAGTCCTCGGCCAGGTCGAGCACGGCGGACACCAGCGTGCGGTACGCCCGCAGGTCGCGTGGCGGGCCGGCGCCCTCGCCGGCCCGGCAGCCGCGCGGCGGGACGGCCGCCCACTGCGGCGTGCTGGTGAACACCACCAGCGACTGCCAGCCGCCGTCGCGCTGGCGAGCGGCCAGCGCCCGCAGCTGGTCCTGGACGCTCGCGTAGGGCGCGCACGGCTGCTTGTCGCGCATGCAGCCGAGGTCGACCTTGGCCAGGTCCGCCGGGGCGGCGGGATCGGGCTGGAGCATCTCCCAAACGATCACCAGCCGGTAGAGCTCGGGCTTCATCCGCACCAGCTCGTCGCGCCAGCGCCGGAACGGCTCGGCCACCGGGAGCACGTCGTCGGGCGCGAACAGGTAGGGGTTCGGCTCGGTGATGCCGACGGCCAGCGACGGGCTCTCGGCCGGGGCGTCGAGCTGCGCCCTCTCGGGCGTGGGAGTCGGCGTCGGCGTGGGTGCCGGTCGCGGCGCGGGTGGCTCGCCGTCCCCTCGCGTCAGGACGACGACGAGGACGAGCGCGACCGCGACCGCTAGACCGCCGAGACCTCTTCCTCGTCCGCCACGCGGAACGAGGAGCCGCAGCCGCACGCCGCGATCACGTTGGGGTTGTCGACCTTGAAGCCGGCGCCCTGGAGGCCTTCGACGTAGTCGACCACGGCGCCGCGCACGTACGGCAGGCTCGGGCCGTCGACCAGGATGCGGAGACCGTGGTCCTCGAACACCTGGTCACCCTCGCGCTGGGTGTCGAACGCAAGCGCGTACTGGAAGCCCGAGCAGCCGCCCCCGCGCACGCCGACCCGCAGGCCGGAGGTCTGGATCTCGGCGCCCTGGCTGTCCAGGAACTCCTGCACCTTCTCGGCGCCCTTTTCGGTGAACGTGATCATCGCTTCAGAAAGAATAGCGCCCGCTACTCTCTCTTCTTATCGTGCCGAGCACGGAGGAACTGAAGCAGCGCATCGAGGACGCCATCCCGGGCGCCCGCGCCGAGGTCACCGACCTCACCGGCGGGGGCGACCACTTCCGCGCCTCGGTCGCTGCGCCGGAGTTCTCCGGCATGAGCCGGATCGAGCAGCATCGCCGCGTGTACGCGGTGTTCGGGCCCGACATCGGCGGGCCCATCCACGCGCTGTCCCTCGAAACGCGAGCGGAGTGAGCATGAGCGAAACGACCGAGAACCCCATCCGCGAGGCGATCGCCGACGCGATCCGCGACCACGAGGTGATCCTCTTCATGAAGGGGACGCCGGAGCGCCCGGCGTGCGGCTTCTCCGCGCGCACGGTGGCCGCCCTCGACGCCGTCGGCAAGGAGTTCGCCGCCGTCGACATCCTGCCCGACCCGCGCATCCGCGCCGAGCTGTCGGCGCTGTCGAACTGGCCGACCATCCCGCAGCTCTTCGTCAAGGGCGAGCTGGTGGGCGGCTGCGACATCATCACGGAGATGTACGAGACGGGCGAGCTGTTCGAGGTCATGGGCGTCGAGCAGCCGGCCGAGGCTCCGGACGAGGCGCCGAAGGCCGCCGAGCCGGGCGCACCGCCGCTGCAGATCCAGAACGACCTCGTCGACCGCTCTTAGACGCGCCCGGGGGTATGTCCCCCCGGGACACACCCCCAAGGGAATCGCCCCCTGGGCGATTCCCCGCTCTCGGCGAGGTACTGCCCGTCCTCGGTGAGGGCGAGCACGTAGAGGGAGATGCCGTGCATGCGCTCGGCGATCGAGATCCGGTACGCGTCGCCCTCGCGGCCGCTGTCGTAGCGGATCAGCCGGTCGAGGCGCTCGAGGTCATCCGGCATCCGCGGATCGTACGCGGTCCGGCGCTTCCTCCCGCGTGAAACGCGGCTCGCGCTCGCGCGGCGTGTGATCGCCGCCGAGCCGGGCCCGCAGCGCGTAGGCGCCGAGGACGACGGCCAGCGATCCGAGGCTCCACCAGAGCTGCGAGCGCACGTCGTCGACGAACGCCATCGAGCCGATGACGACGACGATGGCGGCGATAACCAGGTACGTCAGCCACGGGTAGCCCCACATGCGGACCTCGAGCCGCTCTGGGTCCTCGCGCTCGAGCCGGGCCCTCATGCGCAGCTCGGACACGGCGATCAGCAGGTAGACGAACAGCGCGACGGCCCCCGACGAGTTGACGAGCCAGAGGAAGATCGTCTCCGGCCACAGCGCGGCGGCGATCACCGAGACGTAGCCGACCGAGGTCGCCAGCAGGATCGCCCGCGCCGGGACGCCGCGCGAGTTCAGCTGGATGGTCCATTGCGGCGCGTCGCCGCGGTGGGCGAGCGCGAACATCATCCGCGAGGCGACGTAGAGCCCGGAGTTCAGGCACGACAGGACGGCGGTGAGGACGACCGCGTTCATGATGTCCGCCGCGCCCGCGATGCCGATGATGTCGAGCGCCGCCACGAACGGCGACTCGCCGAGCTTCGTGCTGTTCCACGGCACGATGCAGACGATCAGGAAGACGGACAGCACGTAGAACACGAGCACGCGGCCGATCACCGAGTTCGTCGCCTTGGTCACGGCCTGCTTCGGCTCGTCGGACTCGGCGGCCGCGATGGTCGCGATCTCCGCGCCGACGAAGGCGAAGATCACGATCACCACCCCGGTGAGGACCATCCCCAGGCCCTCGGGCGCGAACCCGCCCTCCGCCGTCAGCTGCCCGACGCCGCCGTCGCCGCCGGTCAGCCCCAGCACGTAGGCGAGGCCGAGGCAGATGAAGGCGATGATGGCGGCGACCTTGATCGAGGCGAACCAGAACTCGAACTCGCCGTAGGCCCGGACCGACGCGAGATTGGTCATCGTCAGCAGGAGCATCAGGGCGAGGCTGGTCGCCCAGATCGGGATGTCGAACCAACGCTGGATGATCTCGGCGCCGGCCACCGCCTCGATCGCCAGCACGATCACCCAGAACCACCAGTACAGCCAGCCGGTCGTGAAGCCGGCCCAGTTGCCCATCGAGAGCCGCGCGTAGTCGGCGAACGAGCCGGTGCTCGGGTTGGCGACCGCCATCTCGCCGAGCATCCGCATCACGAGCACCACCAGCGTGCCGGCCAGCAGGTACGAGAGCACCGCCGCCGGGCCGGTCTGGTTGATCACCGCGCCCGAGCCGACGAACAGCCCGGCGCCGATCACGCCTCCCAGCGCGATCATCGTCACGTGCCGGCGCTTGAGGCCCGTCTGCAGCCCGTGCCGGTCCTCCATCGCCATACCCGGGGGTATGTCCCCCCGGGACATACCCCAACGGAATCGCCCCCTGGGCGATTCCGCGTTCACAAGTCGCGCCGGGCGAAGGCGGCCGAGGCGCCCACGCCGAGCAGCGCGAGGTACGCGACGGTCCACGGCCACAGCAGCGGGCCGGCCTCCTCGGCGCCGCCGAACGGCCCGAGGCTGATGGCGAGCCGGGTGAAGCCGACGGTGTCGGAGGTGATGGAGGCCAGGGCGGCCTGATAGAGCGCCTCGAAGGGCAGCACCCAGCTCACGATGTCGGCGACGCGGTCGAGCGTGCGCGAGCCGAGCGCCTCTCCGATCTGGCCGAGCAGCCCGGCGGTCAGCCCCGCGCCGAAGAGCATGAAGACCGCGATGCCGTTGGCGTTGGCGGACAGCAGCACCGAGCCGGAGAGCGAGAGCGCCGACAGGACGGCGACGGCGGCCGCCAGCTCGAGCGCCGGCGCGACGGTGTTGTCGGGCCACCAGCCGCTGAACGCCCTGGTGATCGCCGCGGTCGCGAGGAAGACGAAGATCACGTACATCCCGGTGACCACGGCGGCCGCGGCGAACCGGCCGGCCAGCACCGTGCGCCGCCGCAGCGGCCGCACCAGGACGGGTTGCAGCAGACCGCGCTCCGCGTCGCCGCGGACCGCGCCGAGGGTGAGGAAGACGGCGAGGATGGTTCCGAGGAAGAGCGTGGCGAACATCGCCAGGCCGAGGATCGTCGCCCCCGCCACGGTGCGCGCGTCGATGCCCTCGATCGGCTCCTCGAACTCGTCGACGGACGTGAACAGCTGCCAGGTGCCGAGTGCGTAGAGCGCCAGGAAGGCCAGCGTGAGCAGCCCGACGACGGTGAACACCCGCCGGCGCACCGACTCGCGCAGCGCGAAGGTCGCGATGACGAGCGCGCCGCTCATTCCTCGCCCACCGCCTCGAGGTAGGCGTCCTCGAGCGACGAGCGAAGCACCTGCACGCCGTAGACCTCCTCGCCGGCGGCCACGAGGTCGCGCACGATTTCCGGCACCTCTTCGCGGCGGGCGAGCTCGAACAGGCGCTTGCCGGAGCCCGTCTCCACCTCGACCCCGCTCGGGCGGCTCAGCTCCTCGGGCGTGCCGGCCGACACCACCTCGCCGCGCGCGATGATCGCCACGCGGTCGCAGACGAGCTCGACCTCCGACAGCAGGTGCGAGTTCAGCAGCACGGACACGCCGCGCTCGCGCAGCTCCTCGAGCAGCCGGCGCACGGTGCGCCGGCCGGCGGGGTCGAGCGCGCTCGTCGGCTCGTCGAGCAGCAGCACGCGCGGGCTGCCGACCATCGCCTGCGCGATCCCCAGCCGCTGCTGCATGCCCTTGGACATCGCGCCGACGCGCCGCGTGGCCGCCTCGGTGAGGCCGACCGACTCGAGCAGCCGGCCGCGCTCGCGGGCGCCGCCGTCCGAGCCCGCGAGCCGCTGGTGCATGCCGAGCAGCTCGTCGGCGGTCAGCCAGTCGGGGAAGCGGAAGAGCTCGGCCAGGTAGCCGAGCGCGCGGTGGGCCTCCTCCGAGCCGGCGGGCGCGCCGGCGAGCCGCGCCTCGCCGCTGGTCGGGCGGACCAGCCCGCACGCGATCTTCACGAGCGTCGACTTGCCGGCGCCGTTGGGTCCGAGCAGCCCGAAGAGCTCGCCGTCGCCGACCTCGAGGCTGACGCCCTTGAGGGCCTGGATCGACCCGTACGACTTGTGCAGATCCGTCGCCTGGAGCGGGGGTGGCATCACTAGCATCGTGCCCGATGACCGCCTCCCCCCGTCTGCACATATCGCCGCTGCGCTGGGACGGCGAGGCGCTGCACGTGCTCGACCAGACGCGGCTGCCGGCCGAGGAGGTCGTGATCACGCTGCACGGCGCCGACGACACGGCCGAGGCGATCCGCCGGCTCGCCGTCCGGGGCGCGCCGCTGATCGGCGTCGCGGCCGCCTACGGGCTGGCGATGGAGGTCGCGCGCGATCCGAGCGCGCTCGAGCGAGCCGCCGCCGTGCTCGCCGGCGCCCGGCCCACCGCGCGCAACCTCTCCTGGGCGGTCGAGCGGATCGTGGCCGCCGGGCCGGAGCGGGCGCGCGAGGAGGCGGAGGCGATCCAGCGCGAGGACGAGGCGGCCAGCGCGGCGCTGGCGCGCCACGGCGCCGACGCGCTCGAGGCCGTGCTGCCCGCCGGCCCGGTCACCGTGATGACGCACTGCAACTCCGGGGCGCTCGCCGCCTCGGGCCGCGGGACGGGGCTCGGCGTGATCGCCGAGCTGGCTGACCGCCGCGAGGTCCGCGTGCTCGCGTGCGAGGCGCGGCCGCTGCTCCAGGGGGCGCGGCTGACGGTCTGGGAGCTGGCCCGGCTCGGGATCGAGCACGCGCTGCTGGTCGACGCCGCCGCCCCCGGCCTGCTGCGCACCGGCGCCGCGCAGGCCGTGGTCACCGGCTTCGACCGCGCGGCCGCCAACGGCGACGTGGCGAACAAGGTCGGCACCTACGGCCTGGCGCTCGCGGCGGGCGCGGCGGGCGTGCCGTTCATGGCCGCCGGCCCTTCCTCCTCGATCGACCTGCGGCTGGCGAGCGGCGACGCGATCGAGATCGAGGAGCGCGACGCCGGCGAGGTCCGCGCGGCGGGCGGCGCGCTGCTGACCGTCGAGGGCACGCCGTGCCGCAACCCGGCGTTCGACGTCACGCCCGCCGAGCTGGTGTGGGCGCTGGTCACCGAGCGCGGCGCCGCGTCGCCGGTCACGACCGAGACGGTCGCGAGGGTGGCGTGAGGGTCGCCTTCACCGTTTCGCGAGACGACACTCGGATCGAGGAGCGCCCGGACCCGGTCTGCGGGCCGGGTGACGTGGTCTGCCGCGTGCTGGCCTGCGCCACCTGCGGCTCGGACGTCGGCTGGTACGTGAGCCGCAAGCTGCCCGCCGTGCTCGGGCACGAGCCCGCCGGCGAGGTCGTGGAGGTCGGGAGCGAGGTGACCGGCGTGGCGGTCGGCGACCGCGTGGCGATCCACCACCACGCGCCGTGCGGCGAGTGCCGCCGCTGCCTGCACGGCCACGAGACGCTGTGCGAGCGCTTCCGCGCCACCGGCCTCGATCCCGGCGGCTTCGCCGAGTACGTGCGGATCGAGCCCGACCTGGTGGACGAGCTGCTCCCGCTCGACGGGCTCGACCCGGTGGCGGCCACCGTGACCGAGCCGCTCGGCTGCGCCCTGCGCGCCCAGGAGCGGGCGGGGATCCGGCCCGGCGACAGCCTGCTCGTGGTGGGCGCCGGCTGCAGCGGGCTGCTGCACGTCGCCGCCGCCCACGCCCGCGGCGTCGAGGCCGTCTGGGTGCGCGAGCCGGACGGCGAGCGGCTCGCCCGCGCCGAGGCGTGGGGCGCGACGGCGCACGGCAACGAGCCCGTCGACGTGGCGATCGTGTGCACCGAGAATCCGGACGCGATCGCGGGCGCGGCCGAGGCGCTGGCGCCCGGCGGCGCGCTCTGCCTCTACGCGCCGCCGGCGCCGGGCGATCCGCTCGGCGTCGACGGCTGGACGGTGTTCTCGCGCGAGCTGCGGGTGACGGCGAGCTGGTCGGCCGGCCCCGCCGACATGCGCGCGGCGCTGGAGCTGCTGCGCCGCGGCGCCGTGCCGGTGGACGAGCTGATCACCGAGCGCTTCCCGCTCGAGCAGACCGGCGCGGCGCTGGAGGCGCAGCGCAGCGGGCGCACGCTGAAGGCCGTGGTCGTGCCGTGAAGGCGGCGATGCTGTTCGGTCTCGAGGACCTGCGGGTGCTCGAGGTCGCCGACCCCGTGCCCGGCCCCGGCGACGTGCTCGTGCGCGTCGAGGCGGCGACCACCTGCGGCACCGACGTCAAGACCTGGCGCCGCGGCCACCCGCTGCTCGGCCCCTACCCGGCGGTGTTCGGCCACGAGACCTGCGGCGTGCGCGAGGACACCGGCGAGCGCGTGCTGGTCGGCGACTCCGTGGCCTGCGGCGCCTGCCGCTCCTGTCTCGCCGGCCGCCCCCAGATCTGCCGCGAGCCGCGCTGGATCTTCGGCGGCTTCGCCGAGCGGATCGCCGCGCCCGAGGCGGCTCTGCACGCCGTGCCGGACGGGCTCGACCCGGCCGCGGCGGCGATGGCCGAGCCGCTCGCGGCCGCCGTCCACGCGATCGCCCGCGCGCCCGAGAAGCAGGTCGCGCCGGACGTGGGCGTGCTCGGCGGCGGCCCGATGGGCCAGATGCTCGCCGCGCTGCTCGTCGCGGAGGGCCGCACGGTCACGCTCGCCGACCGCCACGCCGAGCGCCGCGCCCAGGCCGAGGAGACGGGCGCCATGAGCGCCGAGCGCCTCGCCGACCACGACGTCGTCTTCGAGGCCGTCGGGCGGCCCGGACGCCTGGCGCGCCGCCGTCCAGGCCTGCGCCCCCGGCGGCTGCGTGGTGTTCGTGGGCGGCTGCAAGGCCGACAGCGACGCCAGCCTCCCTACGCGCCCACTTCACTACGAGGAGCTCGACCTCCGCGGCGCCTTCCACCACGCCCCCGAGGAGGTCGACCGCGCGCTCGCGCTGCTGGCCGAGGGAGCCGTGAACTGGCGCGCGCTGGCGGCCGGGCCGATCGGCCTCGAAGACCTCCAAACCGCCCTCGCAAGCGGCAACGACGGGCCCGCCCGCAAGTGGATAGTGCATCCGACCGCAAAGTAGCGCGAGGTGTAGGCCCGGACGGTGTCGGGCATCCCAACACTGTGTCGACAGCGACGACAACCCGGAAGCCTGCGACGAAGAGGTTCTCGCAGGTCGAGGCTCTGACCCTCTGGAAGCGCTACAAGGCCACGAACGATCCGCGGCTGCGGGACCGGCTGATCATGACCTACGCGCCGCTGGTCAAGCACATCGTCTACCGCAAGATCCGCGAGGTCCCCTCCCACCAGGAGGCCGACGACTACATCTCGCGCGGGCTCGAAGCGCTCATCACCTCGATCGACCGCTACGACCCCGCCAAGGGCGCCACGCTCGAGCAGTTCCTGTGGACGCGCATCCACGGCGCCGTGCTCGACGAGCTGCGCCGCCAGGACTGGGCGCCGCGGTCGGTCCGCCGGTTCGACCGCGAGGTCGCCAAGGCCGCGCGCTCGTTCCGCGCCATCCACGGCCGCGAGCCGCGCGACGCCGAGCTCGCCGACGCGCTGGCGGTCAGCGTCGAGGAGCTGCGCGCCCACCGCGCCGACCTCATCCGCGCCGACGTCGGCTCGCTCAACGCCACGGCGACCGAGGCGTCGGACGACGAGGGCGGCGTGGAGCGCGTCGAGCTGATCCAGTCCCGCGACGAGCGCCTCCGGCCGGAGCACGCGGCCATGCTCGGCGACACCAAGCGCGCCTTCCGCGAGGCCTTCGACACGCTCAACACGCGCGAGCAGGAGATCTGCATCCTCCTCTACGTCAAGCACCTCACGCTGCGCGAGGTGGGAGAGGTGATGGGCGTCACCGAGTCACGCGTCTCCCAGCTGCACTCCGGCATCCGCAACAAGCTGCGCCAGCGCCTCCAGGGTCACGAGGAGGCGCTCACCCTGATGGACGCCTGAGCTCGGCCAGCCGCCGCTCGAGGAACGCGCGCTCGACCGGGTTGGCGGCCAGCGAAAGCGCGCGCTCGTAAGCGGCGCAGGCCTCGTCGCGGCGGCCGAGCCGGCGCAGCAGGTCGGCGCGCGCCGAGTGCAGCAGGTGATAGTCGCCGAGCTCGCCGGCCAGCTCGTCCATCAGCGCCAGCCCGGCCTCGGGGCCGCGCGCCATCGCGACCGCCACCGCGCGGTTGAGCGCCACCACGGGCCCGCCCTGCACCACGAGCAGGCGGTCGTAGGCGCCCGCCACGCGCACCCAGTCGGGCCCGCCCGGGCGGCTGTGCTCGGCGGCGATGAACGCCTGGAGCGCGTACGGACCCGGCCCGCCGCCGAGCGCCAGCGCGCGCTCCACCAGCCCGCCGCCCTCGGCGATCGCCTTCTGGTCCCAGCGCGACCGGTCCTGGTCCTCGAGCAGCACCAGCTCGCCGGCCTCGTCGACCCGCGCGTCGCGGCGCGAGTCGTGCAGGAGCATGAGCGCGAGCAGCGCGAGCGCCTCCGGCTCGCTCGGCATCAGCGAGCACAGGACGCGCGCCAGCCGGATCGCCTCCGCGCACAGCTCGCGCCTCACGAGCGCATCGCCGGCCGTCGCCGCGTAGCCCTCGTTGAAGATCAGGTAGAGCGTCGCCAGCACCGACGCCCGGCGGGCCGGCAGGTCCTCCTCGCGCGGCAGCTCGAAGCGGATGCCGGCGTCGCGCAGCTTGCGCTTGGCCCGCTGGAGCCGCTGCGCCATCGCGTCCTCGGAGACGAGGAAGGCGCGCGCCACCTCGCGCGTGGAGAGCCCGCCGAGCGCCCGCAGGGTGAGCGCGATCCGCGCCTCCGGCGCGAGCGCCGGATGGCAGCAGGCGAAGATCAGCTCGAGCCGCTCGTCGGCGCCGGGCTCGAACGCCTCGATCCGCGCGAGCGCCTCGGGCGCGGGCAGGCGACGCTCACGGCGCAGCCGGTCGATCGCCTTGTTGCGCGCCGTCGTGGTGATCCACGCCGCCGGGTTGCCCGGCACCCCGTCGCGCGGCCAGCGCTCGAGCGCGACGACGAAGGCGTCCTGGACGGCCTCCTCGGCGCGGTCGAGGTCGCCGAACGCCCGCGCCAGGACGGCGACCGCCTGCCCGGACTCGCGCCGGAACAGGCGGTCGATGAGTGCCCCGGGAGTGCTCAGGCTCAGGCCGTGGTCGACTCCGTGCCGGGCTGCTCGTAGCCGGCGGCCTCGTAGTCCATGACCGCGCGGACCTCGACGCAGCCGCCCTCGCCCAGGTCGGGCACCTTGGCCGCCCAGCCGAGCGCGGCGTCGAGGTCGGGGCACTCGAGCAGGTAGAAGCCGCCGAGCTGCTCGCGCGTCTCGGCGAACGGGCCGTCGGTGTGCACGGCCTCGCCGTCCTTGATCCGGACGGTGGTGGCGGTGGTGGTGGCGTCGAGGCCCTCTCCGGCCAGGAACGCGCCGGAGGCCATGAGCTCCTCGTAGAAGGCGCCCCAGCGCTGCATGTCCTCCGCCGCCTCCTCCGGCGACATCTCCGCCCAGCGGCCCTCGTCGCCGTACAGCAGCAGCGTGTACTTCATCGCGCGGCCTCGTGCGCCTGGACCTCGCGGTCGAGGCCGGCGGCCTCGTAGTTCATCACCGGCCGGACCTCGATCGAGCCCTGCTGCGCGCCGGGGATGCGCGCCGCCCACGAGATCGCGTCGTCGAGGTCGCGGCACTCGAGCAGGTAGTAGCCGCCGAGCTGCTCGCGCGTCTCCGCGAACGGCCCGTCGCTCGTGACCGTCTCGCCGTCGCGGACCCGCACGGTGGTCGCCGTGGCGCTGGGCTGGAGCCCCTCGCCGCCGAGCATCACGCCCGCCTCGCTGGCGGCGCGGCCGAACGCCTCGTACGCGGCCATGATCTGGCCCGACTGCTCGGGCGTGACCTCGTTCCAACCGGACTCGTCGCCGTAGATGGTGAGCAGGTACTTCATGGTGCCCTCCGTCGGTCGTCGCGGCGCCCTCCGCGCCACGTTTCACCCTACCGACGACAAGGTCCGGCGCAAGCGACAAATGTGGCGCGTCGGCGCTACTGCTCGTCCAGCCAGCGCAGGTGCTCGACGATCCGGTGCGAGTCGCAGATCGCCTCGCGGCCGATGACCAGCAGCGGGACCCGGTCCTGGCCGGTCAGCTCCTGCACCGCTTCGCGGTCGGACTTGCGCCACGGCACCCGCCGCTCCTCGACCTCGATGCCGCGCCGGTTGAGCTCGCGCGCCACGCGTCCGCACGGGCACAGGAGGTTCGTCGGCGTCTTGCAGCGGTGGAGGATCACCGCACCACCTCGCGCATCGCGCGGCCGAGCACGCGCCAGGGCAGCGGCTGTCGGCGGCCGGTGCGCTCGAGCCGGTCGCCGAGCCGCTCCTCGTGGTAGCGGACGGTGTCCTCGACGGTCTCCTCGTGCGGACGCGTCGTCCATCCCAGCTCGCGGCGCGCCTTGGCGGACCGGTACGTCCACCAGTGCGCCGCCGCGCGCACCTCGGACGGCGTGACCAGCGTCGGCCCGGGAGCGCGAACGCCCGCCTCGGCGAGCGCCAGCGCGACGGTCACCGGCAGCCGCACGGCAGGCCCCTCGACGCCCGAGATCTGCTGCAGCTCGCCGAACAGCCGCTGCCACGTGTAGTTGCGGGTGCCGAGGATGTAGCGCTCGCCGGCCGCGCCGCGCTCGTCGCACAGCAGCAGCCCGGCGGCCACGTCCTCGACGTCGACGACGCAGATCGCGCCGTCGACGTAGGCCGGGATGCGGCGCAGCAGGAACCGGCGCACGACCTCGGTCGAGGAGCGCCGGTCATCGCCGGCGCCGAGCACGTGGGCGGGGCAGGCGAGCACGACGTCGAGCCCGCGCGCCGCGACGCGCAGCGCCTCGACCTCGGCCGCGTGCTTGGCGTCGGCGTACGGGATCCCGAGCGGCCCGGTGCGCACGTGGCGCTCGTCGAGCGCGCCGCCCGCCCGCGCCGGCCCGATCGCCGCCACCGAGGAGGTGTGCACCACCCGCTCGACGCCGCCGGCCAGGCACGCCTCCAGCACCACGCGCGTGCCCTGCGCGTTCGCCCGCAGCAGCGGCTCCGGCCCCATCCGCAGGTTGGTCGTGCCCGCGACGTGGAAGGCGCGCTCGATGCCGCGGACCGCTCGCCGCATGGCCGCGCGGTCGGTGATGTCGGCGGTCACGCGCTCGACGTCGAGGCCCTCCAGGGCGTCGAGCGGCGACGACGCGCGGACCGTCACGCGGACGTCGTCCCCGCGGGCGAGCAGAGCGCGGACGACGTGCGCCCCGATGAATCCGGTCGCACCGGTTACGAGGACCCGAGCCACGGCGCGAGGATAGGCTGCCGACCATGTCGCCGGTCGCAGTGGTCACGGACACGACGCACTACCTGCCGGCGGAGGTCGTGGCGCGCCACGAGATACACCTCGTCTCGCTGTACGTGAACTGGGCCGGCCGCACCGACCGCGAGATCGACCTGCCCGACTACGACGCCTTCTACGACCACATGCGCTCGGCGTCCGATCTGCCGAGCACCTCGCAGCCGTCGGTGGGCGATTTCCTGACCGTCTACGAGCCCCTGCTGGCGGCGGGCGACGACGTGCTCTCGATCCACCTCTCGGGCGGCATCTCGGGCACCGTGGAGGCAGCCCGGCAGGCGCGCGAGACACTGGTCGAGGGCGGTGTCGCGCCGGAGCGGATCGAGGTGCTGGACTCCGACACCGGCGCCGCGGGCCACGGGCTGATGGCGATCGCGGCCAAGAACGCCGCGCGCGACGGCGCCGACCTGGCGGGCGCCGCCGACGCCGCCCGCCGGCTGCGCGAGCGGATGACGATCATCTTCGCCGTCGACACGCTCGAGTACCTGCGCCGCGGCGGGCGGATCGGCGGCGCGCAGGCGTGGATCGGGTCGGCGCTGAAGATCAAGCCGATCCTCTCGATCAACCGCGAGATCCTGCCGATCGAGCGCGTCCGCACCGCCGGCCGCGCGTTCGAGCGCCTGGTCGAGCACCTGGCCTCGCAGCACGACGACGGCGCCGACGTGTTCTTCATCCAGCACATACAGGCGCACGACATCGCCGGCCGGCTGGCCGAGCGCGGCGCCGAGATCTACGGACGGCCGCCGGAGTTCGTGTCCGAGCTCGGCCCCGTGATCGGCGCCCACGTGGGGCCGGGACTGTTCGGGGTCACGGGGCTGCCGGGCTCGATTCTGGGCCCGGTCTAGCCACCGCCGGCGCCAGCGCGCGCCGCTCGGCGCGGTACTCGCGGTAGGTGATCTGGAGCGCGGCCGCCACGGGGATGGCCAGCAGCGCGCCGAGCACCCCGAACAGCGCCGACCCGAACAGCACGGACGTGAGCACGATCAGCGGGTCGAGCTGCACCGCGCGGGCCTGGATCCGCGGCTGGATGACGTTGTTCTCGACCTGCTGGTAGACGATCGCGAACACCGCCCAGATGATGGTGTCGACCGGGAAGTCCGAGAACAGCGTGACGATGCCGACGATGATGGCGCCGAGCGTTGCGCCGACGAGCGGGATCAGGTCGAGCAGGAACACGATCACCGCGAGCGGGAGCGCGTAGTCGACGCCCAGGATCAGCAGCATGATCCAGCTCGTCACGCCGGCCACCGTGGCCTGCAGCAGCGCTCCGGCGACGTAGTTGCCGATCGCGTTGCCGATGCGGGCGAACAGGTTGTGCCACCACTCCTCGCGCTCGGGCTGGTACTCGCGGATCCAGCCGTCGAGGAACTTGCGGCCGCTCGACAGGATGAACAGCGACAGCACGATGATCGTCACCGTGGCGAAGATCGAGTTCACGAGCCCGACGCCGATGTCGCCCAGCACGCCGGCGGCGTCGCCGAGCCGCGCCGGCAGCTTCTCGGCCTGCTCCTCGAGCTTCCCGGTGATGTCGTAGTCGTCCTGGAGCTGCCGCAGCCGCTCGTTCTCGTTGACGAACTGCGTGACCTCCTCCGCGTACTGCGGGAGGTTCTGCACGAGGTTGTTGGCCTGCGTGACGACCGGCGGGATCAGCAGGCCGATCAGCGCGAACGGCGTGAGGATCAGCAGCAGGTAGACGATGGCAACCGCGAAGCCGCGCCGCATGTGGCGCGAGAGGAGGGTGATCGGCCCCGACAGCGCGATGGCCAGGAAGGCGGCGATGAAGATCCAGGTCAGCGGCCGCCGCACGAGGTACATCAGCAGCAGCGTCACCACCACGGCGACGACGACCAGCACCACGCGCAGGACGGCGCGGACCGTCGGGAAATACACAGAGCTGGCGGCAGGGGCACTCACGGCGCTCGGGCTGGCTTTCGCCGCCGAGCGCCGAACGCCTTCGTGCGTTAGTAGTACTCCCGGGACTTTCGCCGGCCGGTGAGGAGGCCGGTCATCGCGGCGATCCCGCCGCCGACCACGAAGCCCGCGACGGCGGCCCCGATCAGGACCTCCTTGCGGTGGCGCTCGAAGTGGCCGCGCCAGTCCGTGGCCCTGGTCACCTCGCCGCGCAGGCGGTTGACGGCGAGCCCGAGCTCGGCGCGGTTGGCCTCGATCGACTGGCGGATCTCCTCCGCGCTGCGGGTCTCGGCCATCAGGTCTTCGGCCCCTGCGTGATGGCGGGGTGCGAGGTCGTGACGGTCTCCTTGATCAGCTTGCCCTCCTCGATCGCCATCTGCGGCGTCGGCGGCGCCCCGCGCTTGAAGAGGCGCGCGGCGATGAAGGCGCCCAGCGCGCCGAAGACGAACAGCAGCACGGCGACGATCACGAAGCCGATCCAGAAGTTGTTGCCGTCGCCGTCGAGCCCCAGCCAGATCGCCCACGCCGCGCCCTCGAGCAGGTAGATCAGGCCGAACAGGGCGAAGACGCCGGCGACGATCCCGATGACGGCGCCCTTGAGGAGCTTCGTGGCCTTCTCGACCATCTCGGTCTTGGCGAGCTCGATCTCCTCGCGGAAGAGGAGCGAGAGCTTCTCCGTGACCTCCTGGATCGCCTCGCCGAGGTCTGAGGTGTCGGTGTCGTTGGCCATGTCAGTCGAAGATGCGCTTGAGGATGCGGGCCACGAGGAACGAGCCGACGAAGGCGGCGCCGACGAGGACCTCGGGACGCTGGGCGGCGGGCGGCAGCCTGTCGGCGCCCGGAAGGCCGGCGACCGCCTCGGCGGGCGGCGTGTGGTGCGGCGGCTCTGGCTCGGGTGCCGGAGCCTGTCCGCGCTCCTTCTCGGCCTCGGCGTGCAGGCGCTCGGCCTTCTCGCGCTCCTTGCGCGCCTTGCGCGAGAGCTTCTCGGCCTCCTGGGTGGCCTCCTCGGCGCGCTCCTCGGCCTTCGCCTGCTCCTCCTCGGTCCGCCGCGCGTCGGTCAGCGCGATGTTCTCGCGCAGCTCCGCGCCGCGGGCCTCGGACACCGCCTTGTCGGGGTCTTCGCTCACTCCGGCGGATCTTCCCCGAAGGCCCGGCGCCAAATCACGGCCGCCAGCTTCGATGTCGCAATTGAAGCCAGCGCGCCGAGCCCGGCGAGCAGGCCCGACCAGACCAGCCGCTTGACCATCTCGTTGTCCATGGGGGCGGAGTCTATGACCGCGACGGCGGCTCAGGCCTCGAGGCCGTCGCAGATCGTCTCGACCACGTAGCCCTTGGCGCGCTCGTACGCGCCGTCGCCCTGGTCGAGCGTCCCGAAGATCCACCCGGTGAGGACCTGCTCGATGGCGCCGTAGAAGGCCATGGCAGCGAACTCGGGGCTCACGGAGTCGCGGAACTCGCCGCGCTGCTGGGCCTGCGCCACGATGCCGCTGATCTGCCCGTAGGCCTCGGTGATCTTGCCGAGGTGGGCGGCGCCGAAGGAGTTCGCCGCGCGCGTGACCTCGACGATGATCACCTTCATCAGGTCCGGATCGTGGCGGTAGGACTCGATGATGAAGCCGGCGATCGCGTGCAGCTTGGCGCGCGCGGGCTCGTCGGAGGCGTCGACCTCGGCGATCGCCTCGAGCAGCACGTCCCAGCGCTCCAGGAACAGGGTGTCGAGCACCTCGTCCTTGGACTGGAAGTAGTGGTAGACGAGCCCGTAGGCGACGCCGGCCTCGTCGGCGATGTCGGACACGCGGCAGGTGTGGAAGCCCTGGCGCGCGAACACGCGGACGGCGGCGTCGAGGATGATGCGCCGCTTGTCGACGGGCGCGCGGGCGGGAGTGGCCACTAGGCGTGAACCTCCTGCGGCCACGTGTAGGCCTGGGGACGGCGGTTGGCGAGCGAGGGCACCGCGCGGCGGATCTCGGCCTGCCGGTCGAGGTCGAGCTCCGCGGTGATGAACGTCTCGGCGTCCGGCGCCTGCGCGAGCACCACGCCCCAGGGGTCGACGATCATCGAGCGCCCGCCCGAGCGGTAGCCCTTCGCGTGCTCGCCGACCTGGTTGGCGGCGATCACGAACGCCTGGTCCTCGATCGCGCGGGCGCGCAGGAGCACCTCCCAGTGGTCGCGCGTGGTGGCCAGCGTGAAGGCGGCCGGCACGGTGATCACGCGCGCGCCCCGCACCGCGAGGATCCGGTACAGCTCCGGGAAGCGCAGGTCGTAGCAGACGGTCAGCCCGAGCTCGACGCCGCCGGCCGTCTCCGAGAGGACGACCTCGTCGCCGGCCTCCTCGTGCTCGGACTCGCGGTAGGTGCGCCCGCCGACCTCGACGTCGAACATGTGGATCTTGCGGTAGACGGCGCGGACCTCTCCGTCGGGCCCGAAATGGACCGACGTGTTGGAGCCCTTCTCGCGCTCCGGGACGCGCTCGGCGATCGAGCCGGCCACCAGCTCGATGCCCAGCTCACGCGCGACGTCGCGCGCCCAGGTGAGCGCCGGACCGTCGAACGCCTCGGCGCCCGCCGCCGTCTCCTCGGGCGTGCCGAGCACCGGCCACTTCTCGGGCAGCACGACCAGCTCGGCGCCTGCGGCGGCGGCCGCCCGCGTCAGGCGGTCGGCGGTGGCGAGGTTGCGCTCGCGATCGGCGGTGGACGTGAGCTGGACGGCGGCGACGCGCACGACGGTTCTCCTTTACCCTCGAGATTGACTGGTCAGTCAACCTCTGTGCGGCAGGATACCGCGCGATGCTGACCACGTCGTGGCGCGGGGTGGGTGGGGACGGTCTCGGGCGACCTGACCTGCCGCTGCCGCCGAAGCGCATGCCGCTGGTCCGCGGCGGGCGACCGTTGAAGCGCTGGAGCTACGTCGGCGCCTACGGGCCCGATCTGATGCTGTGCGCCGCCACGGGACGCATCGGCGTGATCCCGTTCTCCTGGTGGGCGGTATGGGATGGCGAGCGCCTGCGCGAAGGCCGCGGCCGGCTCGACGTCGAGATCGAGGGCGGCGCGGAGATCGAGGTCGTCTCCCCCCACGGCTCCCAGTACGCGTGGACGCGCAAGTGCGAAGCGCGCGTGCGGTTCCAGGCGCACGACCTGCGCGGCATCGTCGACCAGTCCGCCGGCTACCACGCGCGCCACACGTCGTGGCGCTGGTCGGCGGGCGCCGGGGCGCTCGTCTCCGGCGAGCCCGTCGCCTGGAACCTCGTCGAGGGGATCCACGATGCGGCCGAGGCGTCGGAGCGCACGGTGTGGGTGGCGGGCGAGCCGCGCGAGGTGCCGCCCGTCGCCTTCGACGGTCTGCGCGGCGTCGGCGGGCTGCGGTTCGAGCCCGTCGCGGTCCGCTCCGCGCGCGAGAACTACCTCCTCGTCCGCTCCGACTACGAGCAGCCGTTCGGGATCTTCACCGGCGAGCTGCCCGGAGCGGGCCGGTTGCGCGAGGGCTGGGGTGTGATGGAGCGCCACGAGGTGGGGTGGTAGCGGGGCCCGCCCAACGGCCATTCCTGTGAGCGATGTCCCGTTAGGCACCCGCTGGGTAGGGAACCGCCGCGGCGGGTGTAGCGCTCGTATGAGACCTATGAGCCGCATCGCCCTCCTGGCGGCCGTCGCCTTGGCCGCCCTCACCGGCACCGCCCACGCCGGCGGCTGGGCCACCGTCGAGCTGGGCGAGACGCCCAGCGGGCTCGTGGCCGGCGAGCCGTGGCAGGTGGAGCTGATCGTCAAGCAGCACGGCGTCACGCCGCTGGCCGGCGTCACCCCGAGCGTGGAGATCACCGACGAAGCCGGCGCCGTCCACACGTTCGCCGCACGCCCGACCGGCAAGGTCGGGCACTACGTCGCCGAGGTCGACTTCCCGGCCGCCGGCGAATGGAAGACCCGCCTGTACGACGGCTTCACCGACGCCGTCCCGCACCGTCTCTCGCCGCTGACCGTCGCGCCCGCGGGCGGCGCCTCCGCGTCGGCCGGCGACTTCCCGTGGGAGCAGACGGTGGCGATCGCTTTCGTCGCGCTGCTCTTCCTCGGCGGCTTCGTGGCGACGCTGGGCCGGCCGCTGCTGCGGCGGCGTACCGGTAGCGTCACGCTGCGTGGACGAGCCGCATGAGGTAGGCGTCGGCCCCCACCCCGAGCCCTGGCCGGACGACCCCCGGCTCGATCCCGCGCTGCTCGAGGCCGGCGACCGCCGCAACGTCGTCGACCGCTACCGCTACTGGCGGCGCGACGCGATCGTGGCCGACCTCGACGCGCGCCGCCACCCGTTCCACGTCGCCGTCGAGAACTGGCAGCACGACCTCAACATCGGCTCGGTGGTGCGCAACGCGAACGCGTTCCTGGCGGCGGAGGTCCACATCGTGGGCCGCCGCCGCTGGAACCGCCGCGGCGCGATGGTCACCGACCGCTACCAGCACGTCCGCCACCACGCCACGCTCGAGGCCTTCGCGGCGTGGGCGGGCGAGCTGCCCGTGATCGGGATCGACAACCTGCCGGGCGCCGAGCCGATCGACGGCTATCCGCTGCCCGAGCGCTGCGTGCTGCTGTTCGGCCAGGAGGGCCCCGGCCTGTCCGCCGAGGCGCGCGAGCTGTCGCAAGCCGTGCTCGCCATCCGCCAGTTCGGCTCCACCCGCTCGATCAACGCGGCCGCCGCCTCGGCGGTCGCCATGCACGAGTGGGTCCGGCGCCACGCCGGCGTGCTCGATCAGTAGCGCAGGCCGAGGCTCTCGACGCCGCCGCGGTCGCGGTGGCGACCGCCGCGCTTGCACCCGTGGCCGTCCCGCTTCTCGAAGCTCGATGCCTTGGCGGGCGTCTGCGGAGCGGCGGGCTTGTCGGTGATCGCGAGCGCCGACGTGGCGAACAGGCCCGTCGCGACGGTGACCATCACGACCGAGGCCAACCCGGTGCGCCGGCGCGGACGCCGCGGCTCGGGCTCCTCGAGGATCCTGAACTCGACGTCGTCGAAGCGATCCACGACACCGGATCGTACTCCTCAGCCGCGGGGTGAGACCAGCAGCGCCTGAGCGCCCTGCGCGACGACGCCCTCGTCGTCGCTGAGCACCGAGCGCGCGAGGCCGGCGCCGCCGCCGGCGATCGAGGTCTCGGCGTCGAGGCAGATCCACTCGCCGCGCGGCTCGCGGCGGAAGTGGACGGTCAGCTCGGTGTTGATGAACAGCCACTTGTCGAACGGGAGCACGGCGGACACGCCGTTGCCCGAGTCGGCGACCACGAGCACGCGCTGGACGCCGGTCGGCTCCTCGCCGGCCACCAGCGGCACGCGCATGCGCGTCCACACGGTGGCCGGCCGCTGCTGCCACCAGCCCCCGGCGGCGAAGCGCAGCTCGACCGCGTGGCCGTAGCCGAACTCGCTCATCTCGGGCGGGAGCGGGGCCGCCTCTTCCGGCCGCGGAGGAGGCGGCTCGTCGCGGTGCACGTCCGGCGCCGTGGTCGCCTTCACGCGCCAGGCGCGCACGAGCATCACCGGCTCGCCGCCGGCCGACAGCTCGCCCTCGAGCAGCTCCACCGACCGGCCGGGGCGCGCGACCCGCGTCGCGACCTCCACCTCGGCGACCGGCACCGCGCGCAGGATCTCGAACGTGGCGCGCGCGAGCACGAAGTCGTCGCGCGGCTCGCACTGCTCGAGCGCGCGGCCGAGCAGCGCGGCGGGCGGCCCGGCGTGCTGGAAGGCCGGGTCCCACGGGCCACGCGTGTGCTCGGTCGAGCGGAAGCGGCCGTCGCCGAGCGGCTCGTAAAAGGTCACGCCACCGCTCCGGACTCGCGCAGGGCGGCGATCTCCTCTGCGCCGTAGCCGGCCTCGGCGAGCACCGCGTCGGTGTCGGCGCCGCGCTCCGGGCCGGCCGCCGCCGGCTCGGCCGGCGTGCGCGACAGCTTGACGGGCGTGCCGAGCAGCTTGCCCTCCACGACCATCCCGCGCTCGCGGACGAGGTCGGAAGCGAGCGCCTCGTCGAGGCCCAGCACCGGCTCCAGGCAGCAGTCGTGCTCGTCGTTGAAGGCCTCCCACTCGGCGCGGGTGCGCTCCGCGAAGACGGCCTCGACCTCGCGGTGGGTGTCGGAGCCGACGGCGTCGAACTGGCGCTCGACGAGGTCGGGCCGGCCGGCGCCCTCGCACCAGGCGCGCCAGAACTTCGGCTCCAGCGCCCCGAACGCCACCCAGCCGTCGGCGCAGCGGTACGGGCGGTAGCAGATGAGCCCGCCCGCGAGCGGCGTGCGGCCGCGCTCCGGCGCCGCGCCGCCGGCCAGCAGCCGCGCGGCATCCATCGCCAGCCACGACAGCGCGCCGTCGGTCATCGACACGTCGACGAGCTGGCCCGTGCCGGAGGCATCGCGCTCGCGCAGCGCCGCGAGGATGCCGAACGCGGCCATCAGCGCGCCGCCGCCGAGGTCGGCGATCTGGCCGGCCGCCTGGACGGGCGGCCCGTCCGGGTCGCCGGTCAGGCCGAGCAGCCCGATCCGCGCCAGGTAGTTCGTGTCGTGCCCGGCCCGCGCGGCGAACGGCCCGTCCTGCCCGTAGCCCGTGATCGCGCAGTAGACGAGCCGCGGGTTCTCCTCGCGCAGGCGCTCGTAGCCGACCCCGAGGCGGTCCATCACCCCGGGCCGGAAGGACTCGAGCACCACGTCGGCGCGCGTACTCAGATGCGCAGGAACGCGTCGCGCCCCCGCGGGTTCTTGAGGTCGATGCTGACGGCGCGCTTGCCGCGGTTGAGCGAGTGGAAGGCCGGCGGGTCGGCGCGCACGTAGTCACCCGCGCCCGTGTCCTCGACCTTGATCACGTCGGCGCCGAAGTCGGCGAGCAGCAGCGAGCAGAAGCCGCCGGGCAGCAGGCGCGTCAGGTCGAGGACGCGCAGCCCTTCCAGCGCGCTCATAGACCGAGCAGCTCGCGCGTCTCGGCCACCGTGGCGACGCGCCGGCCGGCGTCCTCGGCCATCGAGCGCGCCTTCGCCACCAGGTCGCCGTTCGAGCGCGCCATCTCCCCGTCGGGCAGGTAGAAGTTGTCCTCGAGGCCGACGCGCACGTTGCCGCCGAGCGCCAGCGCGGCGGCGACCAGCGTCCACTGCTCGCGCGAGATTCCGATGACGCCCCACTGGTGCTTCACCGGGGGCACCTGCTCGGCCATGTGCGCGAGGTTGCGCGCCGACGGGCGGATGCCGCCGGTCACGCCCATCACGCACGAGACCTGCAGCGGCGGCTTCAGCAGGCCCATGTCCAGCAGCGGGTCGAGGTTGGCCAGGTGCCCGGAGTCGAAGCACTCGTGCTCGGGCCGGATGCCGCTCTCGTTCATCGCCTCCAGCAGCGCGATGATCGTGTCGAACGAGTTCTCGAACACCGCCTTGAAGACGAAGTCCTTGCGCCGGCGCGAGTACTTCGCGTAGTTCATCGAGCCCATGTTGAGCGCGCCGACGTCGGGCTTGAGCTCGCGCAGATAGGCGATCCGCTTCTCGACGGGCACGCCGATCGCGCCCGTCGAGTAGTTGATGACGACGTCGTCGACCTCGGACCGGATCGCCTCCGTGATGGCGCGGAAGTCCTCCACCTCGTGGCTCGGCGTGCCGTTGGGGCGGCGGGCGTGGATGTGGATCATCGAGCCGCCCTCGTCGACGATCCTCCGCGCCTCGGCGGCGTACTCGGCGGGCGTGTAGGGGATCGCCGGGCACTGCTCGCGGTTCGCGACGGCGCCCGAGATCGCGCACGTGAGGATGACGGGATTGCCTTGGGGCATGGGTTGGGTAGGGATGACTACATGATCGGAAACATCATCGCGGCGATCCTGATCGGCATCGTCGCCGGATACCTGGGCCGACTACTGCTCCCGGGTCGCGATCCGATGGGCTTCGTGCAGACGGTGGTCTTCGGGATCGTCGGCGCGCTCGTCGGCTACTTCCTCTTCACGTTCCTGCTCGGGATCGGCGACGAGGACAAGTTCGACTTCGGCGGGATCATCGGCGCCATCGTCGGCACGATCATCGTGCTGCTGATCTGGCGCGCGGTCGCCGGCCGCCGAGAAGGCCCGACGTCTACGGCACGAACCTGATCCGGAAGGGCTGCTCCTCGCACCAGTCCTCGAGCGCGTTGCCCATCACCGAGCCCGCGCCGCGGTTGTCGGCGGGGTCGACCGCGGCGGGAAGTTCGCCAGCGACTGGTCGCGATGGATCCCCTGCCGAGGAACTCCCGTTGCGCGAGACTACTGCGCCTTGCGGGCGTACATCGCGCGGTCGGCGGCGACCAGCAGCGACTCGGGGTCGTCGCCGTCGCCGGGGTGGCAGGCGACGCCGACGGCGGCGCGCAGCGCAGCCTCCACGCCGTCCAGCTCCAGCGGCTCGCCGAACGCCGCCTCGATCCGCTCCGCGGCGTCGTGCGCCGCGCTCTCGGAGTGCGCGAGGTCGGGCAGCACGACGACGAACTCGTCACCGCCGGCGCGCGCCACCAGGTCGCGCTCGCGCACGCACTGCCGCAGCCGCTCGGCGACCTCGCGCAGCACCGCGTCGCCGGCCGCGTGGCCATGGCGGTCGTTGACCGCCTTGAAGCCGTCGAGGTCGAGCATCAGCACGCCGACGCTCAGGTCGTGCGCGCGGGCGCGGGCGAGCGCGGCGCGCAGCATGCGCTGGAGCGCTCGCCGGTTGGCGAGGCCGGTCAGCTCGTCGGTGTCTGCCTCGGCGCGGATCCGGCGCTCGCGCTCGACGCGGTCGGTCACGTCGACGTAGGTGCTGAGCGCGCCGTACGGCCGGCCGTCGGCCTCGGCGAGCGGGCTCGAGTTGACCTCGAGCCAGAGCGCCGCGCCGTCGCGGCGGACGATCTGCAGGAGCGCACCGCGTGCGCGCTCGCCGGCCAGTGCCCGGCGCAGCGGCGAGCGGTCGTGCTCGACCGGATGACCGTCGCGGTCGGCCACCGTGACGAGCGGCAGGTCGCGCAGCAGCGAGCCCACCAGCTCGCCCAGGCTGACCCCGAAGAGGTCGGCCGCGGCCTGGTTTGCGCGCGTGATCCGCTCCGTCAGGTCGACCACGATCAGCCCTTCCTGCAGGCTCTCGATGATCGACGCATTGAGCGCGCGCTCGCGCTCCTTCACCTCGCTCATCCCGGCGCGCGAGACTACCGCCCCGGAAGCCGGAGCGTCGGCTAGACGCGCGAGACGATCAGCTTGAGCTTGGCCGCGGCGCCGGGCTCGCGCTCGAGCTCGGCGACCGGCGTGACGACGACCGCGGGCGGGACCGCGCCGGCCTCCTCGAGCACGCGCAGGACGGCCGCGCGCACGATCGCGGCCGTCTCGCGCGCGGCCTGCGGGTCGAGGACCAGGCGCACCTCGAGCCCGCCGGGGTCGTGGACGATCTGGAACTGGCGCACCTGCGGCAGGCCGGCGAACGGCGCGCCGAGCCGCAGCGGGAGCACGGAGACCGTCCCGCCCGCCCGGCCCGGGAAGGCCAGCGTGTCGGCGGTGCGACCGTCGATGGCGGCAAGGTGGCGGTACGGCCGGTGGGCGGGGTTCGGCTCCGGCGACTCGACGACGCGGTCGGCGAGCTCGTAGCGGATGAGCGGGAGCGTGCTGTTCTCGAGGTACGTGACGAGCACCTTGGCCCCGGCCGTGCCGGGCGGCACCGGCCGGTCGTGCTCGTCGACGATCTCGGCCACGACCTGGTCCTCGAACAGCTCGAGCACACGCGGGTGCTCGGGCGTGCTCGCCGCGAGAGTCGGCACCTCGGTGCTGGAGTAGTACTCGACGGGGTCGAAGCCCCAGGCGCGCCGCACCCTGTCGCGCACCTCGAGCGTCAGCGGCTCGGAGCCGAGCGCGATCAGGCGCGGCGCGATCCGCAGCCGACCGGCGAGCTGCTCGGCGGCCAGGAGGCCGACGACGCTCGGATAGCCGAACAGGATCGCCGGCTGGAAGTGGTTGAGCGCGGCGACCATCTCGGGGGGCGGCGTCAGCGCCGAGAGGCTCGGCACCTGACCCGACTGGAGGCGGCCGAAGATGCGCTGGGACATGTGGACGCCGGGCGGCGCGCCGATGCCGATCGTGCGCTCGCCGGGACGCGCGCCGATGCGGGCGACCGCGCGCATCGTGTGCGTGACGGCCGCCTCCCAGTCGCGCGCGCCGTAGACGAACAGGCCGCGCAGGCCGCTCGACCCCGAGGTCGAGAACACCTGGAACTCTCCCAGGAAGGGCTCCCCGGCGTTGGCGCCGACGGCATGCGCCTCCACGTCCGACAGCTTGATCCGCGGGTCGCAGACGATCCGGTCCCACTCGTCCATCAGCGTCTGCTTGGTGAGGACGGGCGGGTCGCCGCCGGCCAGCACCTCGCGGTAGTACGGCGAGTGCGCGGCGGCGTGGGCGTACAGCGCGTCGAGCTTCTGGCGCTGGTGGTCCTCGAGCTGCTCGCGCGACCAGCTCTCGCGGGCCATCAGCTCGCCGACGGGGCTCATCGTGGTGGCCGTCATGTCGTGCTCCTCTCGGTGAACGCCCGCGTCATCGCCCAGGCGTACTCCGTGTAGATCTCCTCCAGCTCGGCGTCGCCCGCCAGCTGGCGCTCGAGGCCGAGCCCGCGCGCCAGCGCCGTCACCGCCCGGAGGATCTCGGCGACCGGCCGGCTCGGCGTGATGCCCTCGCGCGCGGCGATCGCGTCGAGCCGCTCGGCGAGGACGTCGATCTGGCGCTCGTTGCGCTCGAGCACGGCCGCGCGCAGCTCCTCCCGGCGCGCGGCATGCATCCAGAACTCCATCAGCAGCGGCGTCCAGCCGGGCTCCCGCCGCCCGGCGGCGACGGCCGCCCGGCCGAGCTCACGGCACGCGGTCTCGAAGTCGGGCGCCGCGTCGGCGGCCTCGAGGTACACGCGCAGGCGGCGGTCGATGTGGTCGTCGAGCACCGCGAGGAACAGGGCGTCCTTGCCGCCGAAGCGGCTGTAGACGGCGCCGGTGGTGCAGCCGGCCGCGAGGCTGATGTCCTCGAGGGAGGCGCCGTGGAAGCCGCGTTCGCTGAAGACCTCGTACGCCGCCTCGACGAGCTCGGTGCGGATCTGCTCGGAGCGCTCCTGGCGGGTCAGCCTCACGAGCCAACTCTAGTAACGTCGTTATTGGAATGTCAAGGTTACTGTTGCGCCAACCTAGACGGGCACGACGCCGTGGCGCTTCCACGGCCGCTCGATCCGCTTGCCCTCCGCCATCTCCAGAGCGCGGATGATCGTGGGGCGGGTCTCGCGCGGGTCGATGACGTCGTCGACCATGTCGTTCCTGGCGGCGATGTAGACGTCGATGATCTTGCGGTAGGCCTCGATCAGCTCGGCCTTCTTGGCCGCCGGGTCCTCGGCCTCCTCGACCTGCTTGCGGAAGACGATCTCGACGGCGCCCTCGGCTCCCATCACGCTGATCTCGGCCGAAGGCCACGCGACGATCAGGTCGGGCTCGTAGGCGCGGCCGTTCATCACGTAGTAGCCGGCGCCGTAGGCCTTGCGCAGCACCACCGTGACCTTCGGCACGGTCGCGTTGGCGACCGCGTAGAGCATCTTCGCCCCGTGCCGGATGATCCCGGCCTCCTCGACCTTCGTGCCGACCATGAAGCCGGGAACGTCCATCAGGAACACGAGCGGGATCCCGAAGGCGTTGCAGAGGTTGACGAAGCGAGCGGCCTTGTCGGCGGAGTCGTTGTCGAGGATCCCGCCGAGCTGGCGCGGCTGGTTGGCCACGATCCCCACCGGCCGCCCGCCCATCCGCGCCAGGCAGGTGATGATCGTCTTGGCGAACTGCGGCTTCAGATCCAGCCACTCGCCGTCGTCGACCACGCGCCGGATGACGTCGTACATGTCATACGGCTTGCGGTTGGACTCGGGCAGGACGTCGAGCAGCTCGTCGTCCATGCGGTCGACCGGGTCGCTGCACCCGCGCACCGGCGGCCGCTCCTCGCAGTGCGACGGGAAGAAGGAGAGGTACTGCTTGATGCGGGCGATGCACTCCTCGTCGTCGGCCACCTCGAGGTCGCCGACCCCGCTCTTGCGGCAGTGGACGCGCGAGCCGCCGAGCTCCTCCTGCGTGACGTCCTCGCCGACGGCGGCGCGCACGAGGTGCGGGCCGGCCAGGGCCATCGAGCCGCGGCCCTTGACCATCGGCACGAAGTCGGCCAGCCCCGGGATGTAGGCGGTGCCGGCCGCGCACGGACCCATCAGCGCCGCGACCTGGGGGATGACGCCGCTCGCCACCACTTCCTCGCGGAACAGGTGTCCCGAGCCGGCGAACAGCGAGCCGACCGCCTCCTGGATCCGCGCGCCGGCGGAATCGAGCAGCCAGACGAACGGGATGCGCTTGGTCAGCGCGAGGTCGCGCAGGCGGGCGACCTTCATCTCGCCGGTCATGCCCATCGAGCCGGCCATGACCGTGAAGTCGTAGGCGCAGACCGCGATCAGCCGCCCGTCGACCTTGCCGTAGCCGGTGATCACGCCGTCGGCCGGCGCCTCCTTGTCCTCCAGCCCGCGCACCGAGTAGTGGATGCCGGCGTGGAGGCCCATCTCCACGAAGGTGCCCGGATCGATCAGGAGGTCGAGCCGCTCGCGCGCCGTCAGCTTCTCCTGCGCGTGCTGGCGCGCGATCCGCTCCTCGCCGCCGCCCAGCTTGGCCTTGGCGCGGCGCTCGTGCAGGTCCTCGACGAGGGGTCGCAGCATCGGGGCGGCAACATACCGGCCATGCCGCGCTTCCGAGCCATCATCTTCGACCTGCTCACCGCGCTGCTGGACTCGTGGACGCTGTGGGGCGACATCGCCGGCGATGACGAACTCGGTGCGCAGTGGCGGCGCCGGTCGCTGGAGCTGATCTACGCCAGCGGCGCGTACCGGCCGTACCGCGAGATCGTGGCCGAGGCGGCCGACGAGCGGTTCGCCGGCGAGCTGCTCAGCGCGGTGGGACGAGCTGGAGCCGTGGCCGGAGGCGCCGGCCGTGCTGCGCGACCTCGCGGCCGACCACCGCATCGCGCTGGTGACCAACACCTCCGAGGACCTCGCGAGGCGAGCCGCGGCCAAGCTCGGCGTCGAGGTCGACCTGCTCGTCTCCGCCGAGAGCGTCGGGTTCTACAAGCCCCGCCCGGAGCCGTATCGCGCGGGCATGGAAGCGGGGCAGCCGGCGCTCTTCGTGGCGGGCTCGCCGGGCGACGTGCCCGGGGCCGAAGGCGCCGGCCTGCCCGTGATCTGGCACAACCGGGTCGGCGCGGCCGCGGCCGGCGGCGAGCCGCTCGCGGTCATCGAGACGCTGGATCCGCTGCCGGGACTCGTTCGCTGAGGGCGCGGCCGGCCGCCAGCACGAGCGCGTCGTCGCCGGGACGGCCGATGATCTGGAGCGAGGCCGGGAGCCCGTCCTCGGCGGGCCCGCACGGGATGGCCAGCGCCGGCGAGCCGGTCACGTTCCACGGAAAGGTGAGCTCGATCATCCGCTCGCGCAGCGCGAGGTCGCCCAGCCCCACCGGCGGCGCGACCATCGGCACGGTCGGCGTGACGAGCAGGTCGACCTCGAGCGCGGCGATCTTCTCGCGGTAGCGCTCGCGCTCGGCGCGCGCCGCCGCCACCTGCTCGTCGGTCACCGCCCGCGCGCGGTCCATCTTGGTCGCGATGCCCGGGTCGTAGCGGTCGCGGTTGGCCGGGTACAGCTCGGCGTGGACCTCGACGATCTCGCGCGAGAAGGCCGGGTAGACGCCGTCCGGCCACGGCACCTCGACGGGCTCGAAGCCGCCGGCGACCGCCTCCACCGCTGCCCGCACCCCGGGGTCGGCGCGCTCGGTCCACGCCACGCCGATCCGCAGATCGCCCGGCGACGCGTCGGCGCGCGAGAAGCCGGGGACGAGCGCCTCCATCATCCGCTCGCAGCCCTCGACGTCGCGTGCCATCGGGCCGGCGTGGTCGAAGCTCGGCGTCAGCGGGAAGCAGCCGTCGAGCGGGACGAGCCCGTAGGAAGGCTTGAAGCCGACCACCCCGCAGCACGCGGCGGGGATCCGGATCGAGCCGCCCGAGTCGGTGCCGAGCGCGTAGTCGACCAGCCCGGCGGCCAGCGCCGCGCCGCAGCCGCCGCTCGACCCGCCGGCGATCCGGCCGGGCGCGATCGGGTTCGGCACCGTCCCGAACGTCACGTTCTCGGACGTGATGCCCCAGGCGAACTCGTGCAGGTTGGCCTTGCCGGCCATCGGGAAGCCCTCCAGCCGCCGCACCGCCTCGGCCGTCGCGTCCGGCACGTGGTCGGCGAAGATCGGCGAGCCGTAGGTGGTGCGCACCCCGGCGGTGTCGAACAGGTCCTTGACCGCCAGCGAGCCCGGCCCGAGCTCGGTGATCCAGATGCTCACGCGGTGACGGGCTCGAGGATCTCGAGCACGACGTCGAGATGCTCGGGGTGCTCGAACGCCGTGACCTCGAGGCCCACGAGCCGCCCGTCGCCCACCAGCCGGGCCAGTACGTCACGCACCTCGGCCGCCTGCAGCCCGCCCGGCACCGGGAACTGCACCGGCATGACCGACGGGTCGAGCCCGTCGACGTCCAGGTGCACGTAGACCGGGCCGTCGTCGGGCACGCCCTCGTGCACGCCCGCCGCCTCGACCTCGACCTTCTCGCCCGGATCGAGGTCGCGCACGCCGAGGAACCACACGTCCTGCGGGTCGATGGTGTCGGGCCAGCCGGCGTCCCAGCGGCCGCAGGCCGCGCCGAGGCACATGCCGCCGAGGAAGCCGCTCGGCGTGCTCTCGGGCGTGTTGAAGTCGCCGTGCGCGTCGATCCACAGGAACCGCACGCCGGGCACCCGCCGCGCAACCGTCGGCATCGTCGCGATGCAGATCGAGCAGTCCGAGGCGGTCAGCAGCGGGAACTCGTTCTGGTCGATCGCCGCCGTCACCTCGGCGGCGGCCGCCTCCAGCACCGGCTGCGCCTCCGGCAGGTCCTCCGACCAGTCGCGCGGCCGGCCCGGCGACGCCTCGCCGATCACACGCCCGCCCAACGCCTCCGCAAGCGCCTGCGCGCCCGCGCCGGCGCCGTCCGTGCGGTCGGAAGTGCGCGCCCGGAGGCACGTGACCCTCACTTCCCGGTCCACACCGGATCCCGCTTCTCGAAGAACGCCTTCACGCCCTCCTGGATGTCCTCGGTCGAGAAGGCGATGGTGAGCTGCGCGTGCAGGAACTCGAGCGCGTCGGCGAGCGCCATGTCCTGCTGGCGGAACAGCGCGTCCTTGCCGAGCCGCATCAGCACCGGCGACTTGGAGGCCAGCTTGGCCGCCCACTCGCTCACGGCCGCGTCGAACTCCTCCGGCGCCACCACGCGGTTCACGAACCCCAGCCGCTCGGCCTCCTGCGCGGAGATCTGCTCGCCCAGCAGCAGCATCTCGGTCGCCTTCTTGCGCGGGACGTTGCGGTAGATCAGCGCCATGATGATGAAGGGGAACACGCCGACGTTGATCTCCGGCGTCCCGAAGCGCACCCCGTCGCGCGCCACGATCAGGTCGCACGCGAGCGCCAGCCCGAGCGCCCCCGCGAGCACGTGCCCATTCGCGGCGCAGATGGTCGGCTTGCCGAGCTCGCCGATCATCCGGAACAGCCGCGGGAAGCGGTCGGTCGCGAAGTGCTTGTGCACGAGCGGCACGTCGGCCGCGAAGCCGGCCAGGTTGCCGCCGCTGGAGAAGACCTTCTCGTGCGTCGAGGTCAGCACGACGCAGCGGACCCCCTCGTCGTCGCGCGCGATCTCGAAGGCCTCGATCAGATCGTCGAGCACGTCGTCGGACAGCGCGTTGCGCGTCTCGGGGTGATCGAGCGCGATCGTCGCGACGGCACCGTCGACCTCGTAGCGGACCGTGTCCGGCATCGGGTCGGGACCTTAACGGACCTTGACGAACGCTCTCGTTCGCAAGTAGCTTCCTCCGCCAATGCGCCGCGGTCCCCGCGGCGCCGATCACGAAAATGAGGAGGGGGCGTGAAATCACGCACTCTGGGGATCGCGTGCGCGACGGCGCTCGCGGTCCTTGTGGCGGCCGTTCCGGCCGCCGCGGCGCCGCGGCAGCAGTCGTACACGGTCAAGCTGCGCAGCGCCGCAGACCTCGAGCTGCTGGCTCGAGGCGGCATGGACGTCACCGAGGGACGCCGGGGTAACCGCGTCGAGATCGTGGCCACGGCCTCGGAGGCGCAGAAGCTCCGGGCCCAGGGGGTCAAGCTGGGTCTCACGCGCGACCGCCGCGGCCGCACCATCCTGCAGGCCACGGCCAAGGCTGCCGCTGCCGGCTGGCAGGTCTGGCGCCCGTACCTGCGCACCGACGTCGAGCTCTCGCCCGACGCCGGCAACCCGACCGACAACCTCGTCACCCAGCTCCAGAAGCTCGCGTCCAAGCACCGCGACATCGCCGAGCTGCAGGTCATCGGCAAGACCGTCCGCGGCGTGCCGATCTACGCCATGAAGGTGACCAAGGACGCCCGCCATCGCCGTGACGGCTCGCGGCCGGCCGTCCTCTACTCGGCCACCCAGCACGCGCGCGAGTGGCTCGCCACCGAGACCAACCGCCGCACGCTGCGCCTGTTCCTGGACAACTACGGCAAGAAGGGCGCGGCGCTCGGCACCGACCGCCAGCCCGTGCTCGGCCTCCAGGCCAAGGAGATCACCAAGCTCGTCGACACGCGCGAGCTGTGGTTCGTCGTCGTCGCCAACCCGGACGGCTACGACTACACCTTCACGCCGGCCAACCGCCTGTGGCGCAAGAACCTGCGCGACAACGACGGCAACGGCGAGATCAACAACGTCGACGGCGTCGACCCCAACCGCAACTACCCGACGCACTGGGGCTACGACGACGAGGGCTCGAGCCCGATCCCGTCGTCGGAGACCTACCGCGGCACCGGCCCGGCCTCCGAGCCCGAGACCAAGGCGCTCGACGGCCTGATGAGGCGGATCGGCTTCGCCTGGAACAAGAACGACCACACCTACGGCCCGCTGCTGCTGTGGCCGTCGGGCTGGCAGTTCGACACGCACGAGGCGGACGAGCCGATCTTCCGGACGATCGCCGGCACCGAGAAGGCGAACTCGTCGATCCCGGACTCCAACCCGCGCGTGGGGTCGGACCTCTACACCACCAACGGTGATCTGAACGACCACATGTACGACGCGTACGAGACGATCTCGTTCACGCCCGAGGGCACGCCGGCCTCGACCGGCAGCGGGTTCGTGTTCCAGGACGTCGAAGCCGACGTCCAGGCCGAGTTCGAGCGTCACGTGCAGTTCGCGCTCGACATGGCGCGCTCCGCCGACGACCCGAGCGACCCCGAGTCGTGGCAGGGCCGCGAGGCCCCGGACTTCGAGGTCAGCTCGTTCGACGTCTCCTACGGCAGCCCGCAGACCGTCCAGGTCAACGCCCGCCGCGACCTCGGCCGCGTGTGGCTCAAGTACCGCATCAACAACGGTCGCGAGCGCACCGGCTGGACGTGGGAGTGGCGCGGCGGCGAGCGCTACGGCCGCACCGGCGACAACTGGTACCACCGCGTGCGCGGCAAGGTCTACGGGCGCCGACCCCGGCGACAACGTGAAGGTGTGGTTCGAGTCGCGCCACAAGCGCAGCAGCTCGTTCACCTACACGCTGAAGTCCGACAAGAACGCGAGGGTCCTGATCCTCGCCGCCGAGGACTACAGCGGCACGTCGCAGCTGCCCAACTACGCGTCGACGACGGCGCCGAACTACCTCTCGTTCTACGAGAACGCGCTGAAGGCGAACAACATCCGCTACGACGTCTACGACATCGACGGCATGGGCCGCAAGGCTCCTGACGCCCTGGGCGTCCTGAGCCACTTCGACGCGGTCATCTGGTACACGGGCAACGACAACGTCACCCGCACGCACAACCTCGCGGGCCGTTCGGCCAGGCTCCCGCACGACACGCAGCTCGCCGTGCGCGACTTCATGAACGAGGGCGGCCGCCTGCTCTACACGGGCAAGTTCGCCGGCCGTGAGTACACGCTGGCCGAGTACCCGAACCCCGGACCCGCACGCCCGAGGAGTGCGACGGCGTGCCCGGCGATCAGGACTGGAACGAGCCGTGCAAGGACCTGAGCAACGACTTCCTCCAGTACTGGCTGGGGTCGTACTCGCGGGCCGACGCCGGTGGCGTCGCCGATGACGGGTCCTCCTGCGGTTCGCCGGTGTCGGCGATCCGCTGGCCGGCTTCACCGGCGAGCTCGACGGCGCGGACTCGGCGCAGAACCAGGCCGACGCCGCGCACCTCGGCACCGCGACGCACCTGATCACGTCGTCGGTGCTCGATCCGGCGACCCATCCCGACTTCGCCTCGTCACCGGCGGCGTCGTGGGAGGGTGCCGGCCAGTTCGCGGCCCGGACCGGCTCGTGGTTCATGCACTCGCAGGTCGCCGACGAGGCGTGGAAGCGCCTGACCCGGACGATCGACCTGCGCGGCCAGACCACCGGCTCGCTCGAGTTCTGGGCGAACTGGAACACCGAGGCGGACTGGGACTGGATGGTCGTGGAGGCCCACACCGTCGGCCAGGACAACTGGACGACGCTGCCGGACCTCAACGGCCACACGTCGCAGGGGACGGGCCAGAGCTGCCCGGCGGGCGATGACTACTTCGCACCTGCACCCGTTCATCGGCCACTACATCACGCGCACGGGCACCGGCTCGGCGGCGGACCCGTACGTCTGCACGCCGGGCGGGACGAGCGGCACGTGGCATCAGGCGAACGGGGCCTCGGCCGGCTACGAGCAGTGGAAGGTCGACCTCAGCCAGTTCGCCGGCCAGCAGGTCGAGATCTCGATCTCGCTGATCTCGGACTGGTCGTTCGGTGAGATCCCGGGCATCCTGCTCGACGACGTGACCGTCAACCGCGGCACGACCGTCGAGGCGACCTCGTTCGAGGACGGCCTGGGCGGCTTCGCGATCCCGGGTGCCCCCGCCGGCTCCTTCAACGGCAACGACTGGGTCCGGACCCAGCGCGCCTACGAGGAGGGCGCCGCGGTGAAGACCGCCGACTCGCTCTACTTCGGCTTCGGCTTCGAGGGCGTGACCGGCGCGACGCAGCGCAACGACCTGATGCGCAGGTCGATGCAGTACCTGCTGCGGTAGTGACGTGACAGGTGGCGGCCATGGGTTAGCTTTGACCCATGGCCGCCACCGACGTCCTCAAGCCCGATCACGCCGCGTCCCGGCGGCATTTCATCTTCACCGACGAGCACGAGCAGCTGCGCGAGTCGATCCGCTCGTTCGTGCTCAAGGAGCTCCGCCCCCACGCTGAGGAGTGGGAGGAGACGACCTTCGACGACTGGGTCTTCAAGCGGATGGGCGAGCTCGGGCTGCTCGGCCTCTCGATGCCCGAGGAGTACGGCGGCCAGGGCGGCGACTACTACTGCAACCTCGTCCTCGGCGAGGAGATCGTGCACTCCGACTGCGGCGGCCTGGCGATGGGGATCGCGGTCCACACCGACATGGCGACCCCGCCGATCCTCGCGTTCGGCACCGAGGAGCAGAAGCAGGCCTACCTCGTGCCCTCGATCAAGGGCGAGAAGATCTCCTGCCTCGGCATCACCGAGCCCGACGCCGGCTCGGACGTGTCCGGCATCAAGACCCGCGCGGTGCGCGACGGCGACGAGTGGGTGATCAACGGGTCCAAGACCTACATCACCAACGGCCACCGGGCCGACTTCATCGTGCTCGTCACCAAGACCGACCCGGACGCCGGCTACGACGGCTTCACGCTGTTCATCGTCGACATGGACTCATCGGGCGTGATCCGCGAGGAGAAGCTGCGCAAGCTCGGCATGCACGCGTCCGACACCGCGCTGCTCGCCTTCCAGGACGTGCGGGTGCCCGCGACCGCCGTGCTCGGCGAGGTCGGCAAGGGCTTCTACCACATCATGTGGGAGCTCCAGGGCGAGCGGATGATCGGCGCCGCGGGAGCCGTGGCGAGCGCGCAGGCGCTGTTCGACAAGACGCTGGCCTATGCCAACGAGCGGGTCGCCTTCGGCCGCCCGATCGGCAAGTTCCAGGTCACGCGGCACAAGTTCGCCGAGATGGCGACCAAGATCGAGTCGGCCCGCCAGCTCGTCTACACGACGGCCTGGCGCTACGCCAACGGCGACTACCCGGTGCGCGAGATCTCGATGGCCAAGCTGTACGCCTCGCGGATCGCGTGCGAGGTCGCCGACGAGTGCCTGCAGATCCACGGCGGCGCGGGCTACATGAAGGAGTACGGGGTCGAGCGCGTGTGGCGCGACCTGCGGCTCAACCGGATCGGAGCGGGGACCGACGAGATCATGCTGGACGTGATCGGCCGGTCCTACGGCCTTTGATCGAGCCTCCGTTCACGGAGGCGCACGAGACCTTCCGCGCCCGCGCGCGCGAGTTCGTCCTGGGGGAGCTGCGGCCGCACGCGGAGGAATGGGAGGAGGCCGGCTGGTTCCCGAACGAGGTGTTCGGGGCGCTGGCCTCGCGCGGCTGGCTGGGGCTCAAGTACGAGGGTGACTGGGTCGCCGACGCGGTGCTGGCGGAGGAGCTGGCGCGCTGCGGGTCCGGCGGCGTGGCCGCGGGGATCGGCGCGCACATCCACATCGCGACGCCCCCGATCTTCCGCTTCGGCACTCCCGAGCAGCGCGCCCGCTGGCTCGAGCCCGCGGTGCGCGGCGAGCTGATCGGGGCGCTGGCCATCACCGAGCCCGACGCGGGGTCGGACGTGGCGTCGATCCGCACGCGCGCCGTCGCGGTCGACGGCGGCTGGCTCGTCTCGGGCGCCAAGACGTACATCACCAACGGCGTGCGCGCCGACTTCCTCGTGACCGCGGTCCGGACCGGCGGCGACGGCCACGGCGGGCTGTCCTTCCTCGTGGTCGAGCGCGGCGAGGGGATCGCGGCGAGCGCGCTCTCGAAGCTGGGGTGGCGCGCCTCCGACACCGCCGAGATCGCCTTCGACGAGGTCTTCGTCCCGCGCGAGCACCTGCTCGGAGAGCTCGACGGCGGCTTCAAGCTGATCATGGCCAACTTCCAGTGGGAGCGGCTGGTGATGGCGCTCGGCGCGGTCGGCGCCATGCGCCGGACGCTCGAGCGGGCGGTCGTGGAGCCGGCCGGCCAGGCGTATCGCCACCGCATCGCCGATCTCGCCACCCGCGCGGCCGCCGGCACGGCGCTCACCTACCACGCCCTGCGCCGCTACCTGGACGGCGGCGACGCCGTGCGCGAGGTCACGATGGCCAAGCTCGCCACCCAGCGCGCGAACTTCGAGCTCCAGGACGAGTGCCTGCGCCTGCTCGGCCCCGACCCCGAGCTCGAGCGCGCCGTCCGCGACGCCCGCCTCGGCCCGATCGGCGGCGGAACGGACGAGATCATGCGCGAGATCCTTGCGCGCTCGCTGTGATACGGCAATAGATTTCGGTGACCGCGTAGTCGTAGCAGAGGTACGTCACCTCGAGCGTCTCGGCGACGGTCATGTTCTTGAAGTAGTAGAGCCCGCGTCCCAGGTGCTCGGACCGGGGTGTGGCCCCGGGTTGTCGTTCTGCCACAGCGCCAGAGGCGGTCGACCATCGCGTGGTGCGCCCAGAAGAGCGGGTCTCAGCAGGCGAAGCGCTGGTCGCGCATCTCACCGCCGACCCAGACGTGGACGGCGTTGTGGAGGTTCTAGAGGGCGAACGTGAAGTCGTCGAAGTTCGCGGCGAAGTGCGCGTCGTCGATGTCCCCCTGGGCCGGGAGGCCGCGACCCGGCAGCCAGGTCGGGGGCCGCGTCGCCGGCCGGGACGTGCGTTCAGGCCAATCCGGCTCGCGGGCGCCTCCGACCGCGACGACGGCGGCGTCGAACAACGGGTTCGGCGCGCCGTCCACGGTCGGTTCGGCGAACGGCTCGGGGATGTCATCCGAGTCGGTCCAGTCCCACCACGGCAGCGTCACACCGGGCACCAAGTCCTGCAGCGCCTGCTCGAAGTAGTAGAGGTAGCCAGGTGCCACGGCAGGAAGAGCTGGTTGCGATGCTCGCAGTAGCCCGGCTCGGGGAAGCCGTGCAGCGAAGCGAAGTGCCCGTAGCCACGGCTGTCGGAGACGCCCTGGGCGGCGGCGAACGCGGCCCGCAGGGCAGCGAGCTCGTCGTCGGTGAGCGCCGAGAGGCGTTTGCGGAGCTTGATGTCGCCCGCGGCCTCGCGCGTGGCGTTCGCGCGCTCCTGTATGCCGGCTCCGTTTGACATCGGTCAGTACCGTGCACTACGCTAGTTCGACACTGAGAATGTCAACGGCGCAATTGGGGTGCTGCGCCCACCCCAAAGGTGCGGCTAACCGACCTTTACGGTACGGCTGGCGGTGGGAGAGTTCCCGACCATGCCTGGAGTCATTGCGCACAATCTCTTCCACCGCGTCGGAGATGCCCGCACGCGCGTGGACGTGCTCCGCGACGTATCGCTCGAAGCGCCGGCCGGCAAGCTCACGGCCGTGGTCGGACCGGCGGGCTCCGGCAAGACCTCCCTGCTCCATCTCCTGGCCGGGCTCGACCGCCCCGCCTCGGGCACGGTGACGCTCGACGGGCGCGCGCTGCGCGGGCTCGACGACCTCGAGCTCACGCGCCTGCGGCGCGACCGGATCGGCCTCCTGCTCCCCGCCGCGTCGGTGCTCCCCACCATCACCGTGCGCGAGAACATCGCCCTGCCGCTCCTGATCGCCCGCCGCGCGCCCGAGCCGGCGGCGATCGACGCGCTGCTCGAGCGGGTCGGCCTTGCCGACCGCCACGACGAGCGTCCCGGCCAGCTCACCGCCGCCGAGCGCCAGCGCGCCGCCCTCGCGCGCGCCCTGGTCGGCGGGCCCGCCGTGCTGCTGGCCGACGAGCCGGCCGGCGAGCTCGAGCCCGAGGAGGGCGCCTACCTGCTCATGCTGCTGCAGCAGGTCGCCCACGAGGACGGCATCGCCGTGGTGCTCTTCACGCGCGACATCGACGACGCGGCCGGTGTGGCCGATCACATCGTCGAGCTCGACGGCGGGCGCATCGTGCCTGCTGCCGCGCCGCTCGCCGCGTAGCCGCCACAATCCCGGGCCTCACGAATCTGAGGAGGCCGTGTATTGGCCTCCTGAAGGAGGCAATGACATTGGGAGTACTGGACGACAAGGTGGCGATCGTCACCGGCTCGGCGCGCGGCATCGGCCGCGCGACGGCGGAGCTGCTGAGCGAGCACGGCGCCAAGGTCCTCATCAACGACCTCGACGCCGACCTCGCCGAGCAGACCGCCTCCGAGATCGACGGCGAGACGGTCGTCTACGGCGGCGACCTCACCGCGTCGGGCGCGCCCGACGCGCTCGTGCAGACGGCGATCGACGCCTGGGGCCGGCTCGACATCATCGTCAACAACGCCGGCTACACGATCGACGCGCCGATCCACAAGATGTCCGACGACGCCTTCCAGCGGATGCTCGACATCCACACCGTCGTCCCCTTCCGCGTCATCCGCGCCGCCGCCCCCCACCTGCGCGAGCCCGCCAAGCAGGAGCGCGAGGAGGGGCGCGAGGTCTTCCGCAAGATCGTCAACGTCTCCTCGATCTCCGGCACGATGGGCAACGCCGGCCAGGCGAACTACTCGTCCGGCAAGAGCGCCGTCGTCGGCCTGACGAAGACGCTGGCCAAGGAGTGGGGCCAGTTCAAGATCAACGTCAACGCCGTCGCCTTCGGCTGGATCGAGACGCGCCTGACCGCCTCCAAGGTCGAGGACAACACGATGGAGATCGGCGGGGAGAAGGTCCAGCTCGGCATCCCCGACCAGATGCGCGGTATGGCCTCGATGCTGATCCCGCTCGGCCGGACCGGCACCCCCGAGGAGGCCGCCGGCGGCGTGTTCTTCCTCTGCTCGCCGTGGTCGAACTTCGTCCACGGCCAGGTGCTGAACATCACCGGCGGCCAGTTCACCGGGATGACCACTTAACGCCAAACGGGCGGGGCGCCGGCAGTCCTCGGCGCCCCGCCCATTTCGGCTGCTACATCACGGTCCTGCCGGGACCCCCCAACCGGTGCCGGTGAAGGCGACCCAGTTGATGTTGCCCAGGCCCGCCGTCGGCCCGCCGGTCACCGACCGGAACACGAGGAACAGGCGCTGCGACCCGGCGAAGTCGAGGTCGAACTCCTGTGTGGTCCAGGTGTTGTTGTTGGTGCCCGTGGCCTTGAGCGTCACGGTCGTGATGATCGGACCCGTCTGGCTGCCGGAGCGGATCTCGACGGCCATCCGGTCGGCGCCGACCGCCTGACCGCCGCCGCCACCCGCGTACCTGAACTGGATCTTCTTGTCCATGTTGCCCAGGTAGTAGCGGCGGTTGAGCGCGATCCAGTCGCCCGGATCGATGCCCGTGCGGTGCTGGACGCCGCCCGTCGGGTCGTTGGTGTTCGCCGCGTTCGTGCCGTTCTGCTCCAGCACGGCCTCGACCTGCTGGGTGCGGTTCTCCAGCACGGCCACGTCCTGGCCCGTCAGGGCGGGCTGCCCGTTCGCGCCGTTGTCCGTGTACTTCGCGTTGATCCCGCCCGCGACGCTGCCGCCGTGCGTGGCGTCGTCCGGGTTGGTGGTGAACACGCCCGAGCAGCCGGTCTTCTGCTCGCCGCCGTGCGCGTGCTGGTCATGGATCAGCGCGAACTCGACGACCACGCGGCTGCAGTCGATCGGCCCGTCCTCGGGGTCGGTGACGGAGACCGTGTAGGGCACGTTCTGGCCCCACTCGAAGAAGTCGCCGTCGACCGGGGTGTTGACCGTGACGGTCGGCGTGGTGTTGCCGGCCGTGATCGTCAGCGTCTTCACGTCCTGGTTGCCCTGCGGGTCCTTCACCACGAGCCGCGCCGTGTAGACGCCGGCCTGGGTGTAGGTGTGGGTCGGGTTCGGATCGGTCGAGTCGACCGTCCCGTTGCCGTCGAAGTCCCACTCGAACGACAGGGCGTCGCCCGGATCCGGGTCGCGCGTACCCTCGCTCGAGTACACGACGGTGAGCGGGGTCGGACCGTCCGTCCGGTCGGCGTTCATCACCGCGTTCGGCGCCCGCTGGCCCTTGACATAGGACCACCGGTACATGCCCGCCTGCGCGCTCTGGACGAAGAATCCGTTGCCGTAGGAGAGCAGGTAGAGGTTGCCGTCGTCGCCGAACTGCGCGTCCATCGGCCCGTCGCACTCGAACCCGAACGCCAGCGCCCGAGCCTGGCCGACGCCGCCGCAGCTCACCGCGTCGTTGATCTTCAGGACCCCGTTGTTGGAGTCGATGCGGATCTCACGCAGGTAGTCGCGCGTCCACTCGCCGAAGAACACCGCGTCGTCGAAGTACGGCGGGAACTTCGTCGTGCTCGGGTTGTCCTCCTCGTAGTCGTACTTGAGCAGGAGGTGGGGACCGACGCTGTTGGACACCGGCGTACGCAGCTCCGGGAACAGGAGCGGACAGCTCTGCTGGACCGGGACCGCGACGTTGTAGTTGTTGATGCAGGGCGTGCCCCACAGGTCGTCGCGGTACGAGTACCAGACGTCCGGGTTGGTGATCGGCGGGCTCTGCACCAGGCCGGTGTTCCACCGCGACGTGTTGGTCGGACCGTGGTCCGGGCTGTCGCAGTCGAACGTCTCACCCAATGTCGTGGCGGTGTTGAAGTCCCACTTGTACATCGGGAGGTCGGTCTTGTAACACATCGGCCAGCCGTAGTTGGACGGCTTGCGGACGATCTCGATGCGCCCGGTGCCCTGCGCGGCGCGCAGGCCGGTCGGGTTCTGCGAGTCCGGCGAGTAGTCGGCGATGTACGCCACGCCATCCTCGTCCACCTGGACCCGGAACGGGTTGCGGAAGCCCATCGAGTGGATCTCCGGCCGCGTCTGCGGCGTGCCCGGAGCGAACATGTTGCCCGACGGCACGTTGTACGAGCCGCCGAACGTGTTCGCCTCGGACGCGGAGATGTCCCCGTCCTTGACCTTGATCCGCAGCAGCTTGCCGCGGAGGTCGTTGGTGTTGGTGGAGCTGCGCCGGGCGTCGTTGAACGGCCCTTGGTACAGGCCACCCGCCGCCGACGTGGCGATCGTGACCGTCGGCCCGGTGCCCGTGAGCCCGGTCCCGTCGGCCGTCATCTGCGGGACGTCCTTCTGCTGCTGGTTGGCACGGAAGTTGACCGTGCGCGCGGCAGTGCCGGTGACCGCGACGTCGTCGATGTTCGACAGCGCCTCGAGCGCCGCCTCGATCTCCGTGTTCACCAGCGGGAAGGCGATCGGCGCCGTCGTCTGACCGTCGAAGGTCAGCGTGAAGGTGCCGCCCGTCGCGTTCGCGACGGTGATCGTCTGGCTCTCGTTGGTGAGCATGTCGTGCATCGGCGGGTTGTTGTTCGTCCCGACCGCCGTCGCCGGCGTGTCGTCACCCGTCGTCATCCACAGGTTGTTGTCCTTGTCGAAGTCCATGTCGCCGGCGACGTGGCAGCACGCGCCGCGATTGACCTCGACCTTCATGATCTTCTGCTCGGTGCTGAAGTCGATCGTCGGGTTGGGCCCGTCGACGAACTTGAAGCGCGAGAGCTGGAAGTAGCCCTTCCACTCGTCCCAGAAGGCCGGATTCGCCTGCGGCGTGACCGGCACGTTGCCGTTCGGCGTCTGCGCGGGGAACGGCGAGCCGCTCGCCGAGACGCCGTCCATGTTGATCGGGGAGTAGTAGAGGTAGACCCAGTGGTTCTGCTCGAAGTTCCGGTCGAACGCCGGGCCGTAGAGCCCGTCCTCGCTGTTCTGGTAGACCGGGAGCGTCGCGATCACCGTCGAGGTGCCCGTCACCGGGTCATGGATGCGGATCCGCCCGTCACGGACGGTCTGCATGATGCGGCCGTCGGGCAGCTGGTCGAAGCCGATCGGCTCGTTGATGTTCGGCGGAGCCGCGATCTTCGTCTGCTGGTAGTTCGCCCACACGGTGGCGCCGCAGTCGCTGTAGCTCTTGTCGGCCTTGCCCGCCGCCCAGTCGATGGCGCCCGCTAGCTGACGGCGGACGTTGCTGTCACCGAACGAGTCGGCGGTGCCGCCGGAGCCGGTGTAGAACGAGCGGCCGCCCTGGTACTCCTTGCACCAGGCGATCGGATGGTCGGAGTCGAACGCCTCGCCCGGGTTGTAGGTGTTCTCGTCGACCGTCGCGAGGACGTGCGAGAAGCCGCGGACGTTGCTCGTGAAGTTGTACCAGCGGTCGGTCCGCGTCCAGTACTCGGGCAGGCCCTTGCTGGCGATGTGCCCGCGGTCGGCGACCTTGGTGGTGGCCGACAGCGGATCGGTCCGCCCGCTCGCGCGCGTGCCGAGCAGCTCGCTCATGAACGGCCAGTCGGGCTCGGCCTCGATCGCCGAGTGGATGCCCACGAAGCCGCCGCCGCTGCGGAAGTAGTCCGCGAAGGCGCCCTGCTGGGCGCTGTCGAGCAGCTCACCGGCGTTGTTGAGGAAGACGACCACGCGGTACTTGGCGAGGTTGGAAGCCGTGAACTTGGAGGCGTCGTCGGTCACGTCGAACGTGACCTCGTCGGCGTCGGCGAGCGCGCGCAGCCCGGCCACGCCCTCGGCGGTGCCGCCGGTCGAGTTCTTGGTGAAGACCAGGACCTTGTAGGCCTCGGCCGCGTACATCGAAGCCGGCCCGTCGTTGCGCCAGACGCGGTCGGTGGTCCAGTTCTGCTGCAGCGCATTGAGGTTGCGCCGGCCGGTCACGCTGTCCGACGTTCCCTTACCGCCGGAATGCGTGCGCAGGACGACGCCACCGCCGCCGCCCATCGCGGCGATCCAGTAGCGCTTGCCCTTCTGGAGCTCGACGGAGTCGATCGGCACGCTGTTCCAGCCCGGCAGCTCGAGGTTGGTGACGCTGTCCTGGGCGAGCAGCTTCCCCGGACGGCCGTTGTTGTCGTCGTAGATGCCGGCGATGAGCCAGCGGCCCGAGCCCCGCTCGAGGTAGACGTTGATGATGTCGACGGGCCCGTCCTCCTTGGCCGTGTAGCTGAAGGCCTCCGGTTGACCGGCGTTGTTGCTGTCGACCGAGGGGGCGAGCTCGGTCATGCCGAGCATCGGTGGCTCGTCCGACGAAAGCGGAGCAGCCGCCGCCGAGCCTGCGGGCACGAGCGCCAGCGCGGCGACGAGCGCCACGCGGCGCACCCATCGCGTCCCAGGCGGCGCACCGACCCGCGACCGCTTACCCACGAACAAAGACGGACCCATTTTTTCCTCTCCCCCTCCGGCTTGAACCTGTCGAAACGGCTCACCCGGAACTTGTCCGCCAGGCAAGTTCTGTCGCGCTGCACTCGGGTTCTGATGATCCTCCGTCAAAAGTCGGGGCAAAGTCAACCCCCAATTTCAGATTCGTTGTGCCGCCGTCCGAATTGGAATGAGGTGACAGGAACGGGCGTCTTCCCTAACGTGTGCCCCGTGCTCCGAGTACGCGCCGCCGCCGCCGTGTAGCGCGCCCGCCCGTCGCGGGTGCCGGTGGTGGCCAGCGCAGCGCCGACCTTTCAGACCCGAAGGAGCATGAAGTGACCGCACTCGACTCACCGCCGATCGCCAGCCGCTTACGCGACGTCGCGAGCTCGCCGGTGCGCGAGATCCTCGCGCTGACGGCGCGCCCGGGCGTGATCTCGTTCGCCGGCGGCCTGCCCGCGCCGGAGCTGTTCGACGCCGCCGGCTTGCGCGAGGCCTTCGCGGCCGCGCTGTCGGACGAGCGCGCCGGCCGCTCGCTGCAGTACTCGACGACGGAGGGCGACCCGGAGCTGCGCACCGCGATCGCTTCACGGCTGACCGCCCGCGGGTTACCGACCGAGCCCGACGAGCTGCTCGTCACCAGCGGCTCGCAGCAGGCGCTCACGCTGGCCGCCGCCGTGCTGATCGAGCCCGGCGACCGCGTGCTGGTGGAGGAGCCGTCCTACCTGGCGGCGCTGCAGGCGTTCGCGCTGGCCGGCGCCGTGGTGGTCCCCGTCGCGTGCGACGGCGACGGGCTCGATCCCGACGCGGTGGCCGCCGCGGCCGAGGAGCACGGTGCGCGCCTGCTCTACACGATCCCGACCTTCCACAACCCGACCGGGCGCACGCTGCCGCTCGAGCGCCGGCGCGCGCTCGCGGCGATCGCCGAGCGGCACGGCCTGTGGCTGATCGAGGACGACCCGTACGGCGAGCTGCGCTACCGGGGCGAGCCGCTGCCGAGCCTCGCCACGATGGCCGAGGACCGCACGCTCGCGCTCTCGACGCTCTCGAAGGTCGCCGCCCCGGGGCTGCGGATCGGCTGGGTGCGGACGCCGCCCGCCTTACGCCACGCGCTCGTGGTCGCCAAGCAGGCTGCCGACCTGCACTCGTCGACCGTCGACCAGGCGGCCGCGGCGCGCTGGCTCGGCGCCGTCGACCTCGACGCGCACATCGGCGTCCTGCGCGCCGAGTACGGCCGCCGCCGCGACGCGCTGCTCGACGGCCTGCTCGGACGCGCTGCCTCCGGGGTCGACCCACAACCGCCCCGAGGGCGGCATGTTCGTCTGGGCGCGCCTGCCCGGCGGCTGGGACGCGGAGCCGCTGCTGGCCCGCGCGCTGGAGCGCGACGTGGCCTTCGTGCCCGGCTATCCGTTCTTCGCCGGCGAGCCCGACCGCGCGACGCTGCGGTTCTCCTTCACGACCCACGCGCCCGCCGAGATCGCCGAGGGTCTGGCGCGGTTGAGGTCTGCCTGGCAATAGTCTGAGGCCCCATGAAGGTCGTCCAAGCAGAGGGCCAGGACCGCGACACCCCGAGGGGCGTCGTCGGCGGCCACGAGATCTCGCAGGCGACGACCGGGGCCACGAACATCTACATGGGCGTCTTCCGCGTGCCGGCGGGCGCCCAGTCGCGGCCCCACTACCACGACTCCTGCGAGAGCGCCGTCTACATGCTGTCCGGGAGCCTGGAGGTCAAGTGGGGTGACCATCTCGAGCAGACGGTCACGATCGGGCCGGGGGACATGGTCTACGTGCCCCCGCGCGAGACCCACCTGCTCCAGAACCTCTCGGACGCAGAGCCGGCGGAGTACGTCGTCGCCCGGGATTCGCCGACCGAGGACTCGGTCGAGGTTCCCTGGGCCGGCTGAGCGGCACGCGACGCGCTAAGTGAGTAGCCACTAACTTGGCGCGTCGCCGCTCGCCGGCAGCTTGACGCTCCCAGGAAGTGAGTGAATACTCACTTCTATGACCCGCTCTCGCCCCGGATGGACCTTCGCGATCGTCTCGATCGCCCTCTTCATGGTCGTCCTCGACAACCTGGTCGTCACCAACGCGCTCCCCTCGATCCGCGAGGATCTCGGCGCGACGATCCAGTCGCTCGAGTGGACGGTCAACGCGTACACGCTCTCTTATGCCGTCCTGCTGCTCACCGGAGCCGCGCTCGGAGATCGCTTCGGCCGCCGCCGGATGTTCCTCATCGGCCTCGCCATCTTCACCGCCGCCTCCGCCGCTGCCGCACTCGCGCCCACGACCGGCGCGCTGATCACCGCCCGCGCCCTCCAGGGCGTCGGCGCCGCCATCGTCACGCCGCTCACCCTCACGCTGCTCGCCGACGCGTTCCCCACCGAGAAGCGCGGCCTGGCGATCGGCGCCTGGTCGGGCATCTCGGGGCTCGGCGTCGCGCTCGGCCCGGTGGTCGGCGGCGCGATCGTCGAGGGCATCTCGTGGCACTGGATCTTCTGGCTCAACGTGCCGATCGGGCTCGCGCTGCTCCCCCTCGCGGCCCGGAACCTCACCGAGAGCCACGGTCCGGCCCGCAGCCTCGACCTCCCCGGCGTCGGCCTCGCCAGCGCCGGCATGCTCGGCCTCGTCTACGGCATCGTCCGCGGCTCCGAGCTCGGCTGGACGAGCACCACCGTCCTGTCCTCGCTGATCGCCGGCGTCGTGCTCATGGCCGCCTTCCTGGTCTGGGAGTCGCGTGCGAAGGAGCCGATGCTGCCGCTGCGGTTCTTCCGCTCACGCGCCTTCAGCTCGGTCAGCGTCGTCTCGTTCTCGATGTACTTCGGCGTCTTCGGCTCGATCTTCCTGCTGGCCCAGTTCTTCCAGGTCACGCAGGGCTACTCGCCGCTCGAGGCCGGGCTGCGCACCCTGCCGTGGACCGCGATGCCGATGCTCGTGGCGCCGCTCGCGGGCGTGCTGAGCGAGCGCATCGGCTCGAGGCCGTTCATGTTCACGGGCCTGGCGCTGCAGTCGATCGCGATCGCCTGGCTGGCGTCGATCTCGTCGCCCACCGTGCCCTACGGCGCCCTCGTCCTCCCGTTCGTGCTCGCCGGCACCGGCATGGCGCTCGTGTTCGCCCCGGCCGCCAACGCGGTGCTCGCCGCCGTGCGGCCCCAGGAGGCCGGGCAGGCGTCCGGCGCCACCAACGCGATCCGCGAGCTCGGGGGCGTCCTCGGCGTCGCGGTGCTCGCCACGGTGTTCGCCTCCAACGGCTCCTACGCGTCGCCGCAGGCGTACGTGGACGGCATGACGAGCGCCGCGTGGGTCGGCGCCGCGGTGCTGGCGGTGGGCGCTGTCGCGGCGCTGATGATGCCCGGCCGCAAGCACGCCGCCCTACGCGTCGGCCGCCCCCAGGTCGAAGCGGCAGCCTGAGTAGTACGCCCCTGCCGGGGAAGCGAGGAAGGCGACGAGCTCGGCGATCTCCGCCGGGCTCGTCGTCCGTCCGGGGGTGATGGCCACCGGACGGATCCCGCGGCGCGCCCACTCGATCGAGAGCGTGCGGGCCATGTTCTCGAGCCCCGCGCGAGCCGCCTCGGCGTGGGCATCGCCCGGCGGCGGGGCGATCAGCACGATGAGCTGATCGTCGCGCAGCGCGCCTCGGATCGCGTCCCACGCCTCGTCGAGCACCGCGGGCACCGCTCCGGCCCCTTCGAAGACGAGGACGTCGGGCGATTCCGGAGCGGCCTCGGCGCCCAGCTCCACGAGACGGGCCGCGACGGCCCCGGACGCGGCGACCCGCACGCCGGCCAGCAGTCCCCGTCGCAGGATCACGCGCGGTGCAGCTCGCGCCGCTGCGCGACCACTCCGGCGCGGCCGACCGCGTCGAGCTGGTCGTAGAGCGCGCGGAACTCGGTGAAGATCGCGTTCGCGACCTCCTGCTGCTGGTCGCGCGTCGGATCCTCGATCGGGTCCCAGCGGATCGGGTCGCCGTAGAGGATCGTCACCTTCGGGAACCGCAGCCGCTTCCAGTTGCGCACCTTCGACGAGCCGTGGATGGCCACCGGGACCACCGTCGCGCCCGACTGCAGCGCCAGCCGCCCGATCCCGGGCCGGACCGACTCCGAGAGCTTGCCGGTCCGCGAGCGCCCGCCCTCGGCGTACATCGCCACCGTCCCGCCGTTCGACAGGATCCCGCGCGCGGTGATGAAGGCCTCCTCGTCGGCGAAGCCACGCCGCACGGGAAACACGCCGCCCGGGCTGTAGATCCACTCCATCGGCTTGCTGAACAGCTGCGACTTGGCCATGAACCGCACCTTGCGCCGGATCGAGACGCCGAGGAAGAAGTGGTCCAGGAACGAGAAGTGGTTGGGCGCGAGGATCACCGCGCCCTCGGCCGGCACCTTGTACGCATCGATGCCGCGCGCGCGGAAGACGATCCACCCGTACAGCGACATGGCGATGCGCACCGCCTCGTAGACCCAGTTGGGCTCGCGCGTGCGCGAGCGCTCGTGGAACTTGTCGAAATGCTCTGCGGGTCGCGGGTCCTTGTAGACCTGCTCCCGCATCGGGGCCAGCTTCTCCTCCGTCATCTCCTCCCTCATTCTGACGCCCAGCCCCGCGAGCGTTCCAGTGCCCGGTGCCAGCCGTCGAGCAGCGACTCGCGCTCGTCCTCGCCCATGCCCGGCTCATACCGCGCACGCTCCTCCCCCATGCGCGTCACCTGGTCGAGCGTGAGCAGCCCGGCGCCGACCCCGGCCAGCAGCGCGGCGCCCATCGCCGTCGTCTCGGCGACCTCCGGGACGACCACGGGCACCCCCAGCACGTCGGCCTGGAACTGCATCAGCCAGCGGTTGACGGTCGCCGCGCCGTCGGCCCGCAGCTCGGCCAGCGGCTCGCTGCCGCCGGACTCCATCGCGCGCACCGCGTCGACCGCCTGGTAGGCCATCGCCTCGAGCGTGGCGCGCGCGAGGTGCGCGCGGCCGTTCCCGCGCGTGAGCCCGACGATCGTCCCGCGCGCGTAGGGATCCCAGTGCGGCGAGCCCAGCCCGGTCAGGGCGGGCACGAAGTAGACGCCGTCGTTGGAGTCCAGCGAGGCCGCCAGCTCCTCGGTCTCGCCGGCCGACTCGATGATCTGCAGGCCGTCGCGCAGCCATTGCACGGCCGCGCCGGTGACGAAGATCGCGGCCTCGAGCGCGTACGTGGTCTGGCGGCCGATCTGCCACGCGACGGTGGAGAGCAGGCCCTCGGTGGGCGGCGGCGCGCTGGTGCCCTGGTTGATGAGCACGAACGAGCCGGTGCCGTACGTGTTCTTGCCGAGGCCCGGCTCGAGGCAGCGCTGGCCGAAGAGCGCCGCCTGCTGGTCGCCCGCCACGCCGGAGACGGGCACGTCGAAGTCCTTCGCCTGACCGAGCTCGCCACAGCTCGGCCGGACCTCGGGCAGCGAGCGCTCGGGTACTCCGAAGAGGTCGAGCAGCTCCGGGTCCCAGCGGTTCTCGCGAATGTCGTAGAGCAGCGTCCGCGAGGCGTTGCTCGGGTCCGTGACGTGCTCGCCGGTCAGCTTGAACAGCAGCCACGAGTCGATCGTCCCGAACACCGCGCGCCCCTCGCGCGCCTTCTGCTCGAGCCCGTCGACGTTGCGCAGCAGCCACTCGATCTTGGTGGCCGAGAAGTACGGGTCCAGCACCAGCCCCGTCCGCTCGCGGATGCGGTCCTCCTCGCCGGCCTCGCGCAGCTCGTCGCAGCGCCCGGCGGTGCGGCGGTCCTGCCAGACCAGCGCGCGGTGCAGCGGCTCGCCCGTCGACGGGTCCCAGCAGACGACGGTCTCGCGCTGGTTGGTGATGCCGATCGCCTCGAGCTCGCCGGGCTCTGCGCCCGCGTCGTCGAGCGCCTCGCCGGCCACGGCGTGCGACACGTCCCAGATCTCCGCCGCGTCGTGCTCGACCCAGCCCGGCCGCGGGAAGTGCTGCGTGAACTCGCGGTAGGCGCGCCCGATCAGCTCGCCCTGCAGGTCGAAGACCAGGCAGGTCGTCCCCGTCGTCCCCTGGTCGATGGCGAGCAGCACGGGCGCAGGCTATTAGGATCGCTGGCGCGATGACGGAGCTGCTGGTCGGAACCAAGAAGGGGCTGTTCGTGCTCGAGGGCGAGCCGGGAGCGCCGTTCGAGATGACCGCGCGGGCGTTCGCGGGCGACCCGGTCGAGTACGCGATCCGCGACCCGCGCACGGATCGCGTGCTCGCTTCGCTGACCTCGCCCTTCTACGGCCCGAAGATCTTCTCCACCGACGACCCGTCGGCCGAGGAGTGGGACCAGGCCGAGGGCGTCGAGCTGCCGGAGGCCGGCGAGCTCGCGCTGGAGCGGGTGTGGACGATCGCGCTCGGCGAGGACGACGGCGCCGTCTACGCGGGCGGCGACCCGGGCGTGCTGTTCACGAGCCGCGACGGCGGCGCGACCTTCGAGCTCAACCAGGCGCTGTTCAAGCACCCGACCCGGCCGATCTGGCAGCCGGGCGCCGGCGGGCTGTGCCTGCACTCGATCGTGCCCTGGCCCGGGGAGCCCGAGCGGCTGGCGATCGCGATCTCGGCCGCCGGCGTGTGGCTGACCGAGGACGGCGGCGCGAGCTGGCGCCGCGGCGTCGAGGGCCTGCAGGCGCGCTACGTGCCCGAGGACGCGCCGCCCGACCAGGTCCCTCTCTGCGTGCACCGCATCCACCGGGCGCCCACGCGGCCCGAGCGCCTGTTCCTGCAGTTCCACGGCGGCGTCTACCGCTCCGACGACGCGGGCGAGTCGTGGACCGACATCGGCGAAGGACTGCCTTCGGACTTCGGCTTCGCGCTCGCCATCGACCCCGCCGACGCGGACAGCGCGTACGTGATCCCGCTCGCCGCCGACGTCGACCGGGTCACGCCCGACGGCAAGCTCCGGGTCTACGAGACGCGCGACGCGGGCGCGAGCTGGACGGCGCGCGCCGAGGGCCTCCCCCAGGAGCACGCCTACCTGACGATCCTGCGCGAGGCGATGGACTGGACCGGCTCGGGCGACGCGCTCGAGCTCTACTTCGGCGCCACCTCGGGAACGATCTTCGGCTCCGCCGACGGCGGCCGGACGTGGTACGAGGTGGCCGCCGACCTGCCGCCCGTCTACTCGATCAGCGCACTGGCACCTCGACCGTGACGGTGGTCCCGCCGCCGAGCGGGGACTCCACCGCGAGCGCGCCGTCGAGCGCGTCGACGCGGTCGCGCAGCCCGCGCAGGCCGGTGCCGGTCGACGGGTCGGCGCCGCCGACGCCGTCGTCGCGGACCTGAACGCGCAGCCGGTCTTCCTCGAGCGTGAGCTCGACGGAGGCGGAGCTGGCCTGCGCGTACTTGGCCACGTTGGTGAGCGCCTCCGCGGTGACGAAGTAGGCGCACGCCTCGACCTCGTGCCCGAGCGAGTGCTCCGGCACCCCGCTCACATCCACCGGGACGGGCGCACGCGAGGCCAGCGCCTCGAGCGCCGGGCCGAGCCCATGGTCGCTGAGCACGGCCGGGTGGATGCCGCGCGCCAGCTCGCGCAGCTCCTTGACGGCGGCCTGCGCCTCCACGCGCGCCTGCGCGATCAGCTTGAGCGAGCTCTCGGGGTCGCTGGCGAAGCGCGACTCGGCGAGGCCGAGCGTGACGGCGACGGCCACCATCCGCTGCTGCGCGCCGTCGTGCAGGTCGCGCTCGATGCGGCGGCGCTCGGCGTCGGCCGCGGCGATGATGCGCTGGCGGGCGGTCCGCAGGTCGTCGACCCGGTCGCGCAGCGCCCGCGCGCGCCGCTGCTCGGGCGATTCACCGGGAAACCGGATCTGGGGCCGCATCAGCCCCCAGGATAAGTCAGCGGCGGCGGAGCTTCCGCACGAAGCGCCGGAAACGCTCGGCCGGGCCGAGGACCTCGGCGCGCAGGATGATGTTGCGGCCGTCGGAAGTCGGGGCGGGAATCAGGACGATGCGCTTCACGTGGCTCAGGGTGACGCGCCGACCTGAAGGGAACGTATGCTCGGCGCTGAACGCACGCGAGGAAGGAGCGCAGTGGCCGGCATCGAGGCGCACATCACGGGCACCGTCTGGAAGATCGAGGTGGGGGTCGGCGACACCGTCGGGGAGGGCGACACGGTCGTGATCCTCGAGTCGATGAAGATGGAGATGCCGGTGGAGGCCGAGGACGAGGGCACGGTCAAGGAGATCCTCGTGGAGGAGGGCCAGGCCGTCTCCGAGGGCGACACGCTCGTCGTGCTGGAGTAGTGGACCTCGCCGGCGGCAAGCTGCGACTGGACCATCCGGCCGAGCACGTCGCGCGGCTGACGATCGACAACCCGGCCAAGCGCAACGCGCTCGACCACGAGATCCTCGACGCGTTCGCCGCGACGGTGCCCGGGCTGGAGGCGCGCTGCCTGCTCGTCACCGCCACCGGCCCGGTGTTCAGCGCCGGCTACGACATCGGCAACCTGCCGCGCGAGGAGTTCGCCGACCGCGCCGAGGCGCTGGTCGCCCATCCCTTCCACGAGGCGATCGCGGCGCTCGACGCCTATCCGTTCCCGTCGGTCGCCGCGCTCAACGGCCACGCGATCGGCGGCGGGCTCGAGCTGGCGCTCTCGTGCGACCTGCGCGTGGCCTCCGAGGACGCCAAGCTGGCCATGCCGCCCGCCCGGCTCGGCCTGATCTACTCGCACACCGGCCTGCGCAAGTTCGTCGACGCGATCGGAGCCCCGCGTACACGCGAGCTGTTCTTCACCGCGCGCGGGGTGACCGCGCGCACCGCGCTGCAGTGGGGACTCGTGAACGAAGTGGTGGCGGCCCGGCGAGGTCGCTGAGCGCGGCGTGGCCTACGCGGCGCGGATCGCCGCCAACGCGCCGCTCTCGCTGAAGCGGCAACAAACGGGCCCTGCGCGAGCTGCTGGCCGCCGAGGGCGAGCTGGACCCCGAGGTCGAGCGCGAGCTGGTCGCGCTCCGAGAGGCCTGTTTCCAGAGCGAGGACTTCTTCGAGGGCGTCCGCGCCTTCGCCGAGAAGCGCCCTCCGCGCTGGAAGGACCGATGACTAGACCATTTGTCCAGGCCGCTAAAGACGGCTGTCACCCGGCCGACAAAAGTGATTGCTGACGCAAAGGCAAACCCGTCGTGAGGCGGGGACGCAAAGCCAGAGGTCTCGCAGCTAAGACGAGATAGCTCGGTTGCCGGCTCCCACTCCAGGCACAGGAGATCCGTCCGCCATGCTTTCCCGTCTCAAGGTCCTCACCAGCCAGCCCAAGCTCGCGCTTGGCGCGCTTCTCACGCTTCTGCTCGCCGCCACCGCCGTGGTCGGTTCAGGCGCAGACTTCAACGCCACCTCGGCCAACCCGGCGAACACCTTCGCCTCGGGCACGCTGACGATCGGCAACTCCAAGCAGGGCGTCGCCGTCCTCTCGGCGAGCAACCTGCGTCCGGGCGAGGCCGCCCAGACCGGTGACGTCGACATCGAGAACACCGGCTCGCTGAGCGGCACCTTCACGCTCGCCAAGGGCACCGTCGTCAACTCGGACACGGGCAACCCGCTGGCCGACAAGCTGAACCTCGTCGTGGTCGACTGCGGCACCTTCTCGGGCAGCACCCCGCCGACCTGCGGCGACGGCGACGACTCGACCAAGTACACGGGCACGATCGCCGGCATGACCACCAGCGCGCTCGGCAGCTATGCGGCGGCCGCGAAGCACCGCTACCGCTTCTCGGTGGCGCTCGACGGCACGGCAGGTAACGCCTACCAGGGCGATACCTCGACCGTGGCATTCGACTTCAACGCCGCCTAACCGGGAAAGGCGGGCCAGGGAAAGGCCGCCATGGGGATGGCGGGCACACGGATCGGAGCACGCCGCGCCGGACGCCTTGCGTCCGGCGCGGCGCTCGCCGTTGCAGCGATCGCCGCGCTGCTCGTGCTCGCCCCTGCGCTGATCGGCTGGGAGCGCTACGCGATCGTCTCGGGCTCGATGACGGGCTCGTACGACAAGGGCTCGCTCGTGCTCGACGAGGTCGTGCCGGTCGCCGATCTGCGCGTCGGCGACGTCATCACCTACATGCCGCCGGCCGGTGACCACCTGATCACCCACCGGATCTCCTGGATCGGCCGCGACGACGCCGGCCGCAGGATCTTCCGCACCAAGGGCGACGCCAACCAGGTCGCCGACCCGTGGACGTTCCGGCTCGACCAGCCGACGCAGGCGCGCGTGCGGGTCGGCATCCCCTACGCCGGCTATGCGCTGGCCTCGCTCGGGCGGCGCGACGTGCGGATGTTCGTGATCGCCCTGCCGGCGCTGCTGATCGCCGGCTTCAGCCTTACCCGCCTGTGGCGCCAGCTCGGCGCCGAGGCCCAGCGTCGCGCAGTGGAGGGAGCGGCGTGACCCGCGCCATCCTCGTCCTGCTCGTGCTGTTCGGCGCGGCCACCGCCGGCGTCGTGTCGTCGGGCGCCGACTTCACTGCGAAGTCGACCTCGCCGACCACGATCGGCGCGGCTGCCGACTTCAACACGGTCACCGTCTCGCTCGGCACGGTCAACACGCCGCTGACCGGCACGCCCACGCTGTCCGCGACCGCCGGCTCGAACCGGGGCGTCGCCAACGTCAAGTTCCAGTACGCCCCGAGCGGGACGACGGACTGGGTCGACGTCTGCACCGACGCGACGTCGGCGTACAGCTGCCCGTGGAACACGACGACGATCTACGACGGCACTTACGACGTCCGCGCGTACGCCACCGACAACGCCGGCTACACGCGGGCCTCGGTCAGCACCGCGCGCGTCGTCGACAACTACACGCTGGCCGTCACGCTCGACGACCCCGGCGCCATGACCGGCATCAAGACGCTGACCGCAACCGCGAGCGGCGTTCAGAGCGGCATCAACTACCTGAAGATCCAGCACCGCGCCGCCGGTGCCACGACGTGGATCGATGTCTGCTCGGGCAACGGCAGCTCCAGCCCGCGCTCCTGCAACCTCGACACCGATGCGCTCCCCGAGGGCGACCGCGAGTTGCGCGCCGTGGTCCGCGACGGCCTCGGCCACACCGCGCAGAGCACGACGATCTCACGAAAGATCGACCGCACGCCACCGGTCACGACTCCGAGCGTGCCGCCGCAGGCGACCGGCCCGGTCACCGTCTCGGCCGAGGCCACCGACACGGGCTCGGGCATCGCGTCGGTCACATTCCAGGCCTTCTACATGGGCCAGTGGGTGGCGATCTGCACGGACACCACGGCGCCCTACAGCTGCACGACGGACAGCACGACCGTGGCCGACGGGGCGTACAGCGTACGCGTCATCACGACCGACAACGCGGGCGTCAGCGTGACCGGCGCGACGTACCAGCTCATCGTCGACAACCAGACGCCGGCGGGCTCGGACATCGTGGCCAGCAACGTCAGCGGCACTCCTGGTCGGATGGACAACGGGGACACGATCCAGTTCACCTGGACCGAGCCGATGGCGCCCGCGTCGGTCCTGACAGGCTGGGCCGGCGGGAGCCAGGCGATAACGGTCTACGTGAAGAACTACAGCGGCGCCACGAGCGACGAGATCTACTTCTCCGGGCTCAACCTGGTCCTCAGCGCGACCGATCTCAAGCTCGGGGGCAACTTCGTCTCCGGCGACGCCACGTTCGCATCGACCATGGTCCAGAGCGGCAACTCGATCACGATCACCCTCGGCAACCGCAGCGGCGGGAACGTCTCGACGGTCAACAACTCGACCATGACCTGGCGGCCGTCGGCGAACGCCAAGGACCTGGCCGGCAAGTCGAGCGCCACGACGACGGTCACCGAGACCACCGACCGGGACTTCTGATGCGCCCGATCGCCACCCTCGTCATGTCGATCGCGATGGCCTTCGCCGCCATCGGGCTGGCCGTGGCCGCGCCGGGTGGCCTCATCGGCGGCGACCGCGAGCTCGCGAGCGCCCAGATCCAGTCCGCCTCGGGTGCGGTCCACATCGCCAACTCGCGCGCCGGCCAGGCGGTCTTCAGCGCCGCCGCCATGCGGCCCGGCGAGGGCGTCAGCGGAGCGCTGACGATCGGCAACGACGGCGACCGCCCCGGCCGTTTCGCCGTCCAGCCCACGGGCCTGCAGGACGTCGCCCCGAACGGCGGCAAGCTGTCCGAGCGGGTCGAGCTCGTGCTGTTCGACGTCACGAACGTCCAGAACCCGAAGACGATCTACGCCGGCGTCCCGGCGGATTTCGAGCAGGTCGACCTCGGCGTGATCGCCCCGGGCCGGGAGCGCGACTACCTGTTCGCCGCCACGCTTCCCGACGGCGACGACGACGACAACCAGTACCAGGGGGCCGCGCTCAGCCTCGGGTTCGAGTGGTCGGCAGCCACCGTCGCCGCCGATCCGACGCCCGTCACGACGCCGGTGCCGACGCCCACGCCCATCACCACGCCGCCCACCACGCCGACGACTCCCACCACCCCGACGACGCCCACGACGCCGACCCTGCCGGTCGCGCTCGCCGACGCCCTCGGGATGCCCGCCTCGACGAGCTGCGTCAAGAGCGGCAAGCTCACGCTGCGCCTGAAGGCGCCGGCCGGCGCCAAGGTCGTCTCGGCGACGGTCAAGGTGAACGGGAAGAGCAAGGCGAAGCTCAAGGGCGCCAAGGCGGCCAAGCCCGTCATCCTGAAGAAGCTCAAGGGCACCACCAAGCTGTCCATCAGCATCAAGGCCAGCGACAAGCGGACCTACTCCGCCGCGCGCACCTACAAGGCCTGCAAGAAGTAGACCCGTCCGGACCGCACCGTACCGTTGCCCGCGGTACGTCCTCGGCTTTTCCGAAGGAGCGCGGATGCTGGATCTCGACGACCGCCTGGACGAGCTCAAGCAGCTCGGCCTCTATCGCCGCACCCGCATGGTGAGCGGCCCACAGGGCCCGCGCGTGGTGCTCGACGGGCGGCCGGTGCTGGTGCTGTGCTCGGGCAACAGCCTCGGGCTCGCCGACCATCCGCGCGTCCGCGAGGCGGCCGCCGACGCCGCCATGCGCTGGGGTGTGGGCGCGGGGGCGCCGCAGATGGCCTCCGGCACGATGACGCTGCACCGCCGGCTCGAGGAGCGGCTCGCGCGCTTCCTGGGCGCCGACGCGACGGTCGTCTTCGGCTCGGGCGCGCTCGCCAACCTCGGCGTCATCCCGGCGCTGGCCCGCAAGGGCGAGGTGGTGTTCCACGACGAGCTGGCGCACCCCTCGATCGTCGACGGCTGCCGGCTGGCCGGCGCCGAGGCGTTCGCGTACCAGCACGCCGACCCCGAGCACCTCGCGTGGGGGCTCGCGCAGTGCGACGGGCGCGGCGCGCTGATCGCCACCGACGGCGTGTTCGGCCTCGACGGCGACGTCGCGCCGCTCGAGGACATCGTCGAGCTCGCCCGCCGGCACGACGTGCGCGTGCTGGTGGACGAGGCGCAGGCGATCGGCGCCGTAGGCCCGGCCGGGCGCGGCGCGGTGGCCGAGGCCGGGCTCGAAGACGAGGTCGACGTCATCACCGGCTCGCTGGGCATGGCGCTCGGCTCCTACGGGGGCTTCGCGTGCTGCGACCACGTCACCGCGCGCTACCTGGTCAACAGCGCCCGCACGCTGCTGCACTCGACGGCGCCGCCGCCGGTCGCCGTGGCGGCCGCCATGGCCGCGCTCGAGCTGCTGGTCGAGGAGCCGCGGCGCGTCGAGCGGCTGCTCGCCAACGCCGAGGCGCTGCGCGACGAGCTGGCCCGCGAGGGCTTCGAGGTCGCGGGCGCCAGCACGCACGTCGTCCCGCTGCTGGTCGGCGAGACCGAGCCGGCGGTGCAGATCGTGGAGCACGCGCTCGACCAGGGGGTGTTCACCGAGGCCGTCCTCCCGCCCAGCGTCCCGGACGGCGCGGCCCGGCTGCGCCTGGCCGTGATGGCGTCGCACACCCGCGCCGAGCTGCGCGGCGCCTCGCGCGTGCTCGCCCGCGCCGCGCTGCGCGCGGGCGTGCGCCCCGGCGCCGGCGGTCCGGTCGCGCTGGCGCACGTGGACGAGCTGCCGCGGGCGGCTTAGCCGGGCTCGAAACTGCGGCTGGGTGGGGCGGCGAGGGAGCCGGCCGCGCGGCCGGCTTTGGGCGTCGAGTCCTGGATAGGGGTCGCTATACGACCCCAGGGCAGGATTCGATGAAGAAACCGCTCCCGACGGCCTCGCCGCCGCCCTACCCAGCCGGGGTTGACGTTCGCCGGCGGAACAAGGCCGCTAATCCTTGCCGCCGGCCGCCTCGGAGACGATCGAGGCGTCGATCAGCCACTCGACCGGCGCGTGATCGTCGGTGTAGACCGCCCCGCCGCGCAGCGCCGGGGCGAGTCGCGCCGCCGTGCTCAGGGCCAGCGGCCGCAGGTCGGCCGGCAGTGAGGCCGAGACCTCGCGCAGGTTGTCCGCCGTCGGCGGCTCGTCGGCCGCCACCAGGAGCGTGTTGACGTCCTCGAGCGGGTCGCGCGCGACGTGCGGGAACACCTCGCCGACCGTCGCCGACAGCACCTTCTCGAGCTCGTCGGATCCCTCGGGGTGGCCGACGTTGATGATCAGCACGCCGCCGGGGTTGAGCTTCTCGCGCGCGAGGTCGAAGAACTCGACCGTCGTGAGGTAGAAGGGGATGTAGGGCTGACGGTAGGCGTCGACGAAGATCGCGTCGTAGCGCGCGTCGATCCGGCGCAGGAACGGCCGCGCGTCCTCGGTGTAGAGCTTGAGCTGCGGCCGGTCGCGCAACCCGAAGTAGCGCCTGCCGATGTCATGCAGCTCGCCGTCGATCTCGACGCCGTCGATCCGCGTGTCGGGGAAGTACTCCGCGTAGGCGCGCGCCGTGGTGCCGGCGCCGTTGCCGAGGATGGCGATCCGGCCGGGCGGCTCGTCGCGGACGCTGAAGGGCTCGATCAGGTAGCCGTCCCAGACGTTGCCCGTGAGCACCGTGTCGGGCCGGTAGATCGAGTGCACGGCGAGGCCCTCGTTGAGCTCGAGGTGGCGCTCGCCGTCCGGCAGCTCGACCACGCGCGCGTACTGGTACTCGGTGTCCGCCTCGTGGATGACGACCCCGTCGTCGGCGTCCTTGACCGTGCCGACCGGGATGAAGATGAGCGCGGCGATCGCGGCCGGCACGAGCAGATACCGCGGCCGCAGGCCGAGCGCCGCCACGGCGGAGGTGGCGAGGGCGAAGACGAGGAACGTCCGCTGCGTGCCGACCAGCGGGATCAGCAGCAGCGAGGCGGCGAAGGTGCCGAGCAGCGAGCCGACGGTCGAGATGGCGTACATGCGGCCGGCCATCTGGCCCGAGTCCTCGACCGCGTGCATCTTCAGGCGGATCGCCCACGGCGAGGTGGCGCCCATCATCAGCACCGGCACCGCCACCAGCACGAGCACGCCGAACAGCGAGCCGGCGAAGGCGCCGATCGAGTACGAGTCGAACGCCTCGACGCTGAGCGACAGGAACGGGTCGGCCACGAACGGGATCGCCGCGAACAGCACCGACGCCGCCAGCACGGTCGCGCACAGCGCCCGCAGGGTCGGGTGGCGGTCGGCCATCCGGCCGCCGAACCAGTAGCCGATCGACAGCGCCACGAGCACGATCGCGATCGTGTTCGCCCACACGATCGTGGAGGCGCCGAAGAACGGCGCCATCAGCCGCGCCGCCGCGATCTCCGCGCCCAGCGTGGCGATGCCGACGGTGAAGACGAGCAGCTCGAGCGGCGGCAGCGTCCGGCGCGCCGCCGGCGTGGCGGCGGCGGATGACCCGGGAGCTGACTCGGTAGTGGAGATCCCTAGTCCTCGAACGGCTCGAAGTCGGCCTTGCGCGCGCCGCAGACCGGGCAGAACCAGTCGGTCGGGATGTCGTCGAAGGCGGTCCCCGGCGGGATCCCGCCGTCGGGATCGCCCTCAGCAGGGTCGTAGATGAACCCGCATGACTGGCATATCCACTTCTGAACGGTTTCCGTGGTCATGGGCAAGGAGGGTACCCTCGACGCCGTGGCGTCCGGCGAGGAGCTGAACAGCGGCGAGGTGACGGAGCCGCGCCAGGCCGCGACGGTGATCGTGCTGCGCGGCGGGGCGGAGCGGCTCGAGGTCCTGCTCGTGCGTCGCAACCCCGAGGCGCGCTTCATGGGCGGCGCCTGGGTGTTCCCGGGCGGCGCGGTCGACGGCGGCGAGGACCACCGCGTGGCCGGCGTGCGCGAGGTCGCCGAGGAGGCCGGCATCGAGCTTCCCGATCCCGCCGCGATGCTGCTCTTCTCGCGCTGGATCACGCCGCCGCAGGTGAGGATCCGGTTCGACACGCTGTTCTTCCTCGTCGCCGCCCCGGAAGGCGCCGAGCCGCGGCCCGACGGCGGCGAGACCGTCGACGTGGGCTGGTACGCGCCCCGGGCGGCGCTCGACGCCGGGATCGAGCTCGTCTTCCCGACGATCAAGACGCTGGAGGCGCTGGCGGGCTTCGGCACCGCCGACGAGCTGCTCGAGTGGGCGCAAGGGCGCGAGGTCGAGCCGATCGAGCCGATGGTCGTGATCGAGGGCGAGGTGGCGCGCGTCGTCCTCCCCGGAGAGCCCGGCTATCGCGCCTGAGCCGCTGACCGTCGCCGTCACCGGCCCGACCGGCGACATCGGCCGCGCCTTCCTGCGCGCCTGCGACCGCTCGCGGGCGATCGGGCGCGTGCTCGGCATGGCGCGGCGGCCGTTCGACCCGGCCGCGCAGGGCCTGCGCAAGACCGAGTACCGCCAGGGCGACGTGCTCGACCGCGCCGCCGTCGATGCGCTGGTGGCCGAGGCCGACGTCGTCGTCCACCTGGCGTTCATCATCATGGGCGGCCACGACGAGACGCGGCAGGTCAACCTGGACGGCTCGCGCACCGTCTTCGAGGCCGCCGCCGCCTCGCCGCGCGCCCAGCGGCTCGTCTACACCTCGTCGGTCGCCGCCTACGGCTTCCACGCGGACAACCCGCAGCCGCTCACCGAGGACGTCCCCGCCCGCGGCAGCGACCGTCACTACTACTCGGCGCAGAAGGCCGAGCTGGAGGAGACGCTGCGGTGGGCGGTCGCCGACTCGCGGCTCGCCACCTACGTGCTGCGGCCCTGCATCGTCGCCGGCCCCGACGCGCTGGCCATGCTGGAGGCGATCCCGTGGCCGGTCCGCCGCTCACCGGTCACCGTGCTGCCGGACCCGGGCACGCGCTTCCAGCTCGTGCACCACGACGACGTGGCGAGCGCCCTCGTCGCCGCCGTCCGCGGCGCGGGCGAGCCGGGCGCCTACAACCTCGCCGGCCCGGGAGAGCTGACCGCCGCCGACCTCGCGCGCGAGCTCGGCTGGCTGCGCGTCCCGGTCCCGCACGCCACGATCCGGCTCGCGGCGGCGGGCACGGCGCTGCCGCTGGTGCCGGCCAGGGCCGAGTGGCTGAACGCCTTCAGCATCCCGGTGCTGATGAGCTACGCGAAGGCGCGCAAGGAGCTGCGCTGGAAGCCGCGCCACGACGCGGCGGAGACGCTGCGGGCGACCGTGGCGGCCGCCCGCGAGCGCGGCCTCGTCTAGCGGAACGAGAACCGGAACTCGGTCCGGCCGCGACCCTCGACGATCTGCACCGTCCCCGAGGCGCCGGCGTAGCTGCCGGAGCCGCCGGCGATGGCCAGCGTGTCGTCGCCGCGCCCGGCCAGGGCGCCGGTGATCATGATCCGGCCGCCGGCCAGCGAGAACGTGGCGGAGCCCTGTCCCGAGCGCGGACCGGTCTGGGTGAACTCCGCCTGCGCGCTGCCGACGGCCTTGCCCGCGGTGTCGCGCACCCGGCCGCGGACCGTGAAGAGGTCTCCCGCGGACTCGCGCCGCCGTGGCGGGTTGTCGACGAACCCGGAGCGCGTGTCGCGCTCGAGCTGGACCAGCTCGAGCGTCGTGGGGGACTGGGCGCCCGCGGCGCCGACGAGAGCGGCGAGCGCGCCGCCCGTGGCGATGATGAGGATGAGTCGCTTCATGGGCCGAGTGTCGGCGTGGGCGCTCGCCCCGTCGTCGTCCGCGGCGCGCCGATCGGATCCACCGCGGCGGTGACCCGGGGTCCACCTCGAGGCGGATGCGGGCGCGCCGACCCGCGGTTAGGGTCGATCCGTGGTCACGCGCACCGAGCTCGCAGTCGCCGCCGTGGCCGCCGTGTGGGCGGCCGTCTTCCTCGCCGGCGAGGGCGCCGCGATCGTGTTCGCGCCGCTGCTCGGCCTCGCGACGCTCCCGTTCCGCCGGCGGCCGGCCGTGGCCACCGTCGCCGTGGCGGCAGTCGCCCTGGCGACGTCCGCGAGCGGCGTGTCCGAGGAGAACCCGTCGTCGCTGGCCGCCGGGCTGACGGTGATGTTCGCCCTCGGGCGCCACGGATCGGGCGCGCGCTCCTACGCGCCCGTCGTCGTCCTCACGTTCGCGCTGATCGCCGTCGGCGGGTTCGCGGCCGCCGATCTGGTCTTCGTCCTGTTCATCCTCTCGCTGACGTGGACCGCCGGGCGCCTGGTCCGCCTGCGGACCCAGCGCGCCGAGCGCGCCGCGGCCGCCGCCGCCCGGCTCGCCGCGCAGGATCCGGCCGTGCTCGCGCGCAGGGTCGTGGCCGAGGAGCGCGCCCGGCTGGCCGGCGACGCGCTCGACGTCGTGCGGGTGGCCGTGGAGTCGATGCACCGGGACGCCGTCGCGGCGGAGCGCGACCTCGACCCGCGGGCGCTCGCCGCGGTCCAGGACGGCGGGAGGCGCGCGGTGGCGGAGCTGCGCCGCCTGCTGGGGCTGCTGCGCTCGGAGCCCGAGCCGCCGGCGCCGGCGCCGGCCCCGCCGTGGCGCCCTCGCCGCGTCGCGCTGCTCGTCGCCGCCGGCCTGATGGCGCTCGCGCTGGTCGACGTCGCCGCGTGGAGCGTGGGCGCGGCGCCCGGGCAGATCGTGCTCACGCTCGCCTTCGCCGCCAGCGTCGCGCTCATCCCCTTCGGACCGGCCGCCGCGTGCCTGGCCGCGACCGTCCCGTCGCTGCTCGCCGCCGGTCTCGACGCTCCGCTGGCCTACGGCTTCTCGATGGTCCTGGCGTCGAGCGTGCTCGCGTGGTCGGCGGCGGCCGACGGGCGACCGCTCAGCCTGGCCGCGCTCGTCCTCCTGCTGGCGGTGACGCTGGCCGTGGTCCACACCGACGAGCGCGGCAACGAGCCGATCGTCCTCGCCTCGTTCGGGCTCGCGGCCGTCGCCGGCCACGTCTGGGGCCGGCGCGAGCGCGAGGGCTCCGAGGCGCTTGCGACCGCCGCACGGCTGCGCTCCGAGCACGAGCGGGTGGCGGAGGCCGCGGTGCGCGAGGAGCGGCTGCGACTCGCCCGCGAGCTGCACGACGTGGCCAGCCACGCGATCGGCGCGATGGTCATGCAGGCGGGCGCGGCGCTCGCCCTGCGCGAGCGCGACGCCGCCGCCGCCCGCGTCGCCGTGCGCGCCGTGCAGGACGCGGGCACGGAGGCCATGAGCGAGCTGGCGATCCTCTTCGGGCTGCTCGACGCCGGAGCGATCGGCGCGGCCGGGCTCGCCGCCGCGCACGCCGAGGGCGACCTGGGCGAGGCGATCGAGGCGCTCGCGGCGCGGATGCGCGGCGGCGGCCTGCAGGTCAGCGTGTCCACGCCCGAGCAGCCGCCCGGCGACCCCGTGCTCGTCGCCGCCGCCTACCGCGTGGTGCAGGAGGCGCTCACCAACGTCGCGCGGCACGCCCCCGGCAGCCGTGCACAGGTCGCGATCACCGTCGACGACGGCTGGCTCGGCGTGACCGTGAGCGACGACGGGCCGGGCGCGAGCGACGAGAAGGGCGGCGGCTTCGGCCTCGTCGGGCTCGCCGAGCGCGTGCGGGCGCTGGGTGGAGAGCTGGTCGCCGGCCCGGTGCCGGCGGGCGGGTTCGCGGTGACCGCGAGGCTGCCCGCGTGATCCGCGTCGGGCTCGTCGACGACCAGGCCCTGATCCGCGGCGGCCTGCGGGCGATCCTCGACGCCGAGGAGGACATCGAGGTCGTCGGCGAGGCGGAGGACGGCGGCGGCGCGGCGCACCTCGCCACGGCCCGGCTTGCCGACATCGTGCTGATGGACGTCCAGATGCCGGTGGTCGACGGCATCGAGGGCACGCGGCGCGTGATCGAGGCGCGCCCCGAGTGCCGCGTGGTCGTCCTGACCATGTTCGACCTCGACGAGTACGTGTTCGCCGCCCTGAGGGCGGGCGCCAGCGGCTTCCTGCTGAAGACGACGCCGCCGGACGAGCTCGCGGCCGCCGTCCGCGCCTGCCACGGCGGAGAGATGCTGTTCGCGCCCACGGTCACACGGCGGCTGGTGGAGACGTACGTGCGCCATCCGCCCGCGCCGGACGGGATCCCGGACCGCCTCCAGGAGCTGACGGCGCGCGAGGTCGACGTGCTGCGCGCCATCGCCCGGGGCCTGTCCAACGGCGAGATCGCCGCCGAGCTCTACCTGGGCGAGGCGACCGTGAAGACCCACGTCACGCGCATCCTCGGCAAGCTCGGCCTGCGCGACCGCGTGCAGGCGGTCGTGCTCGCCTACGAGTGCGGACTCGTGCTCCCCCAGGCGGAATAAGGGCCCTCGAACTGGGGTCTTCCCTGATGCGGGCCTCGGCCCGCCACGAGATCCTGCACCGAACCTCCCCTCCCCCCCTCACTCCCCGGAGAACTTGATGAACATCCAACGCTGGACGCTGGTGGTGGTATGCGCGGCCACCGCCATGCTCATGCTCGACATCGCCGTGGTGAACACGGCCCTGTCCCGCATCGCCGAGGACCTGGACACCGGACTGAGCGGCCTGCAGTGGGTCGTCGACGCCTACACGCTCGCGCTCGCCAGCGTGGTGCTGACGGCCGGCGCGCTCGCGGACCGCCTCGGCCGGCGGCGGCTGTTCACCTACGGGCTGGCCATCTTCACCGTCGCTTCTCTCGCCTGCGGCCTCGCGCAGGACATCGTGATGCTCAACTCGGCCCGCGCCGTCCAGGGCGTCGGCGCCGCGATCATGTTCGCGGTCTCGCTGGCCCTGCTCGCCCACGCGTTCCCGAACCCGCGCGAGCGCGCCGGGGCGCTGGCCGCCTACGGCGCGGCGATCGGCGCCTCGTTCGCGGTCGGCCCGCTCGTCGGCGGGCTGCTCACCAGCGGCCTCGACTGGCAGTGGATCTTCCTCGTCAACCTGCCGATCGGCCTCTTCTGCCTGTGGATCACCCGCACGTACGTGCGAGGAGTCGCGCGACCCGCACTGGCGCGGGATCGACTGGCCGGGCCAGATCACGCTCACCGCGGGCCTGGGCCTGCTCGTGCTCGCGCTGCTGCGCGGCAACGAGGACGGCTGGGGCTCGACGCTGATCGTGGCCGAGCTGGCCGGCGCCGCGGCCGCCCTGATCGCCTTCGTCATCGTCGAGCTGCGCGTGCGCGAGCCGATGCTGCCGATGCGGATGTTCCGCGACGCGACGTTCACGGGCGCGCAGGTCGCCGCCTTCGCGATCTCGGCGTCGTTCTTCGCGCTGTTCCTCTACACGACGCTGTACCTGCAGCAGATCCTCGGCCTGTCGGCGATCGAGGCGGGCCTCGTCTACATCCCCGGCACGTTGCTGCTGCTCGTCGTCTCCGCCGCCAGCGCACAGCTGGGCGCCAAGGTGCCCGCGCGCACGATGGTCTCCGTCGGCCTCGCGATGGTCGCGGCCGGCCTGGCCCTCTTCACGCTGGCCGACGAGAACTCGTCGTGGCTGGCGCTGATGCCGGGCCTGCTGATCGCGTGCATCGGCACCGGCCTCTTCAACCCGGCGCTGTCGAACGTCGCCCTCAGCGCCGTGCCGGTCGAGCAGAGCGGCCTCGCCGCGGGCGTCAACGACACCGCCCGCCAGGCCGGCATCGCCGTCGGCGTGGCGGCGCTGGGCGCGCTGATCCCGGCCGAGGCCGCGCTCGGCGGCGGCTCGGCGGCCGACTACGTGGCCGGCATGCACGACGCGCTGTACGTCGGCGCCGTGCTCGCGGCCGCGGGCGCCGTGGCCTCGGCGCTCCTCATCGCCAAGCGGTTCGGCACCGCGGCGGAGATGCCCGCCAACGTGGTGCCCGAGCCGGCCTAGCCGTCACGTCACCTCGCTCGCGATCAGCTCCGCGATCGCGAGCGAGGCCGTGGCGGCGGGCGACGGCGCGTTGAGCACGTGGACGGCACGTCCCGTGCGGGCGAGCTTGAAGTCGTCCACCAGCGTGCCGTCGCGGCCCACCGCCTGGGCGCGGACGCCCGCCGGCCCGCGCTCGACGTCGCCGGGCCCGAGCTCGGGGACGAAGCGCGCCGCCTCGCGCACGAGCAGCCGCCGGCTGACCGCGTGCGCGATCTCGGTCAGGCCGGTGCGCCACCAGCGCCGCATCACCCGCACGGTCCCCGGCCAGCGCAGGGTGGCGCGGAGGTTGACGTGCGCGGGCGCCAGCAGCGCGGTCGGCCCGATCAGGACCTCGCCGGAGATCGTGCGCGAGAGGTGGACGCCGAGGAACGGCAGCGCCGGATCCGGCACCGGGTAGATCTGGCCGCGCACGAGCTCGGGGCGCAGCAGGCGCAGGTACGAGCCCCGGAACGGCACGATGCGGACGTCGGGCCGCGCGCCGGAGGCGAGCGCGAGCCGGTCCGACCAGGCGCCGGCGCACGCCACCGCGTGGCGCGCCCGCACCCCCTCGCCGACCTCCACGTGGTCCTCGCGCTCGACGAGCGCACGCACAGCGGCGCCCGTGCGGATCTCACCGCCGTGCTCGCGCAGATCGCGTGCGTACGCGGCGGCGACCTCGCCGAAGTCGACCATCCCCGTGTTCGGCGAGTGCAGCGCGGCCAGGCCGCGCGCCGCCGGCTCGATCGCCGCGATCTCGCCGGGGCCGACCCGCGCGAGGCCTTCGACGCCGTTGGCCCGCGCCCGGCGCTCGAGCTCGTCGAGCCGCTCGAGATCGTCCTCGCGCACGGCGACCACGAGCTTGCCGCAGCGCTCGGCGGCGATCCCCTTCGCCGCGCAGTACTCGTACAGCGCGGCGGCGCCCTCCACGCACAGCCGCGCCTTCAGCGATCCCGGCGCGTAGTAGATGCCCGCGTGGATGACGCCGCTGTTGTGCGTGGTCTGGTGCGCGCCGAGCCGCGACTCCCGCTCCAGCACGACGACCTTCATCCCGCGCAGGGCGAGCGCGCGGGCGGTGGCGAGGCCGACGATGCCCCCGCCGACGACGGCGACGTCATGCATCGAGCAGGTCCAGCGCGGCGCCGATCACCGACTCGGCGTCGATCTGGTGGTGCTCGTACAGCTCGGCCAGATCGCCCGACTGGCCGAACCGCTGCACGCCGAGGCACGTCATCGGCACGCCGTGGACCGCGGCCAGGAAGCTCAGCGTGTGCGGGTGGCCGTCGAGCACGCTGACGATCGGCAGCGGCTCGGGGAAGAGCTCCTCGAGGATCCCGGGGTCGCCGTCGACGAGGCCGGCGCGGGCCTGGAAGGCGCGGAACAGCAGGTCGGCGCTGGTGATGCAGACGACCTCGGCGCCGAGCTCCTCGGCGGCCTCCATCGCCTCCGGCACGAGCGCGCCCATCACCGCGATCGTGAGCCGCGAGCCGTCCCGCAGCCGGTAGCCGCCGGCCAGCACGTGCTCGCGATCGGCGTCGCCGGCCAGCGACTGGTCGATCGGCCGCGTGGAGAGCCGGAAGTAGGCCGCGCTCCCGTCCGGCCTTCCGAGCCGCGACAGCGCGTGCAGGAACGTCCATTCGAAGTCGCGCCCGAAGGCCGGCTCCCACGCCACGCAGCCGGGCTGCTCGATCCCGATCGAGGGCGTCACGACCGACTGGTGGGCGCCGCCCTCGGGCCCGAGCGTGACGCCGCTCGGGGTGCCGACGAGGATCGACTGGCCGCCGGCGTAGATCCCGAACGACCACGGCTCGAGCGCACGCGCCAGGAACGGGTCGTAGATCGTGCCGACCGGCAGCAGCGGCTGCCCGTCGCGCGACCACGTGGCGCCGAGCTCGCCGAGCAGGCCGACGAGGTTGACCTCGGCGATGCCGAGCTCCATGTGCTGCCCGTGGTCGGACTCGCGCCAGCGCACGAGCGTGTCGGTGTCGTCGGCGAACCAGTCGATCCGGTCGCCGACGTTCCAGATGCCGGCCTTGTTGATCCAGCCGCCCAGGTTGGTCGAGGTGCCGACGTCGGGCGAGACGGTGACCACCCGCTTCGCCACCTCGGGCGCCTCGCGCTCGAGGTCGACCCAGAAGCGCCCGAACGCCTGCTGGGTCGACGCGCGCCCGCGGTGCTCGCGCCCGAGCGTGGGCGGGACGGCGGGAGGCTCGACGGCGGCCACCGGCTCGCGGCGCAGCCGGTCCGCGGTGGCCGCGCACAGCTCGGCCTCCGGCGAGCCGGGCTCGAAGCCGGCCCACGGGTCGCCGGGGTCGGTGCCGAGCGCCTCGGCCAGCTCGCCGAACTGCTCGGCCGACAGCAGCGCCGAGTGGTTGGCGGGGTGGCCCTCGGTCGGCAGCCGCCAGCCCTTGATCGTGTAGGCGAAGACGACGCTCGGCCGGTCGCGCACGGCGTCCGCCTTGCGGAAGCCCTCGATCAGCGCGCCGAGGTCGTGCCCGCCGAGGTCGCGGAAGGCGGCCAGCAGCTCGGCGTCGTCGCCGGGCAGCACGCCGACCTCGAGCCGCCTGCGCAGCTCGCTCGCGTCCGCACGCAGCAGCCGCTGGTACTCCTCGTTGGGCATCGCGTCGATGCGGGCGCGCAGCTCGGTCAGGCGCTTGAGGCGCTGGCCGTACTTGACCATCTCGACGTGCCAGCCGGCCGACTCGAACATGCCGGCCAGGCGGCCGGCCGCGATGTCCGGGACCACGCGGTCGAGCGACTGGCGGTTGAGGTCGATCACCCACATGACCTCGCCGAGCTTGGCCACCATCGGGTCGGCCACGGCCTCCCAGATCGCGCCCTCGTCGAGCTCGGCGTCGCCGATCAGGGCGATCTGGCGGCCGCCGACCGGGACGTCGAAGTGCCCGGCCACGTAGCGATGCGCGAGCGCGCCCCAGACCGGCGCGGTGGCGCCGATGCCGACCGACCCGGTCGAGTAGTCGACGGGATCGGGGTCCTTGGTCCGCGACGGGTACGACTGCAGCCCGCCGAACTGGCGCAGCGTGGTCAGGTACTCACGGTCCAGCCGGCCGAGCAGGTAGTTGACGGCGTGCAGGACCGGCGAGGCGTGCGGCTTGACGCTCACGCGGTCGGGCGCCTCGAGGACGGCGAACCACAGCGCCGTCATCAGCGAGACCATCGACGCGCTCGACGCCTGGTGTCCACCGACCTTGACGCCGGACCGGGTCTCGCGGACCCGGTTGGCGTGGTGCACGATCGCCGTCGCCAGCCACAGCACGCGCTGCTGAACGCGGTCGAGGACCGCGAGATCGAGCTGTGACTGGGCGACGACGGCGATCGTTGGACGTTATCTCGGACGATCGAGTCCGAGCGCCCTAGTTAGTAGTAGTGCGCTCGGCCTCCGACCGAGCGGCCCATGGCTCCGAGGATCCACAGGACGGCGCCGACGATGATCAGGACCACGCCGATCGTGTAGAGGATGCCTACATTCAGCACCAACCCGAGGATCAGCAGGATGAGTCCGAGGACGATCATTCGCGATTCCCCCCTTCGCGTCGAATTGACGTGACGGTTCTTCCCTGAGAGCCCGCCCGTCACACCCTGGCGCCGCGCAGCGCAGGCAGAACGTCCTCGCCGATCAGCTCGATCGCGCGCTCGGCGTGGGCACCCGAGTTGTTCTGGAGCGTGATCACGGTGCCGCCGAGCTGCTCCAGCTCGCGCAGGCGGTCCTGGATGTCGGCCGGGTCGGAGAGGGCGATGATGTTCTGTGCGAACTCCTCGTCGCTCACCTCGGCCTCGCCGTGCTCGTACATCTCCTGCGGGCGGTGCCAGTCGTCGGTGAAGTGGTCGGGCGGCTGGGCGCCCTTCCACTTGCGCGCCTGCTCGAGCGCCTCGTCGTCGCTGGGCGCCCACGACACGAGCGCCTGGAAGACGATCTCGCCGTCGCCCTCCCGGCCGGCCTTGGCGCGCGCCTCGCGGTAGGCGTCGATGATCTCGGGCGTCGACTCGGGGTCGGGCAGCGTCCACAGCCCGTCGCCGTGCCTGCCGGCCACCTCGGCGGCCTGCGGGCCGAACGCCGAGACCCAGATCGGCGGCCGGCGGTCGGCCAGCGAGTGCAGCTTGCAGTCCTTCAGCCGGTAGAAGCGGCCCTCCTCGGTGATCGTCTCGCCGTCCCACAGGCGGCGGATGTAGCCGAGCGCCTCGTCGAGCCGGGCGATCTGGTCCTCGGTCGAGGGCCAGTCGTCGCCGACCGGGACCTCGTTGAGCGCCTCGCCGGAGCCGATGCCCAGGAACGGGCGGCCGGGGAACATGCGCTCGAGCGTCATCCAGGCCTGGGCGATCAGTGCCGGGTGGTAGCGAGCGCCGGTGGCGGTGACGGCGGTGCCGAGCGGGATGCGCTCAGTCGCCTGGCCGGCGGCGCCCAGCCACACCCACGTGTGGCCGGACTCGCCGGGCTCCCACCACGGCTGAAGATGATCGGAGGCGCCGATGCCGTCAAAGCCGGCGCGCTCGGCCGCCACGGCGTGGCGGAGCAGCGTTTCGGGCGGGTACTCCTCGTGGGAGGCGCCGAAGAAGTATCGGGTCATGCGACACGGCCTACCCGACGGCAGGCCGTGTCACTGATCCCAATCCGGGAACGAGGCCTTTCGCACCAGCACCTCCGGCTCCCCGCCGCCGTACGGCACCGTCACCACGTTGTGGCGGGCGGTGGGGTCCGGTCCGCCGGTGTGGCCGAGCACCGTTCGCCCGTCGGCGGTCAGGTCGAAGCCCACGAGCCCGTTCTCGAAATCGTCGTCGAGCGCCTTGGTCTTGCCCGTCTCCGGATTGACGCGGAAGGCGAGCGAGCTGTCCTGGCCGACGAACTCCGCCAGCATGCGCTTGCCGTCGCCCGACAGCTCCAGCGGGACGAGGCCGCTCATGAGCGGCGGAACCCGCAGCCGCGTGATCCGCCGCAGGCTGCCGCCGTCGGGCTGGATCTCGAACACGTTGTACGTGGGTGCGTCGCCGTCGCGCGCGCTGAAGCGGTCGTGGACGATCCCCGACGGCCCCCACAGCGGGTTGAGCGACTTGCGGTCGCGCGTGATCCGGCGCCGCGAGGCGTCCTCGAGGGCGACCGAGTAGAGGTCGGACGGCGCGTCGGCGGCGTCGTTGCGGCCGGCGGTCCCGAAGACGATCGATGCCGAGTCGGGCGAGAACGAGAAGCCGCGGATGACGCCCGAGGCCACGCGGGCCTCCTCGCGCTCGCGGATGTCGTAGACGAAGAGGCGGCGGCTCAGCACGAGCCCGAGCGACTTCGCGTCCGGCGAGAAGCGGAACTCGCCCACGAACGACGAGCGGGCGACGACGCGCGCCTTGCGGCTGCGGTCGGCCAGCCGCAGCATGAGCTGGTCCGGCGTGCCCGGCTGGATCCACGCGATCCAGCGCCCGTCGTCGGAGATCCTCGGCGAGTGGCCGAGGCCGACCTTGCGCTGCTGGGTGCCGTCGTCACGGGCGACCCACACGCGCGTCTCGGCGTCGCCGGCGTCCTTCACATAGACCAGCGCCGCCTCGGCGGGCACTGCGATCAGCAGCGCGAACGCCGCTCCGAGCAGGGTCGTGATCGTCCGTTTCGACAACGTCGCTACCTCCTTCCTCGCCCTTCTCCCCGCGATGATCCTAGCCATCGTCCGCGGGACGCCGCCGCGCGCGCTTGATATCGCCGCGCCGCTTCTTCGCATCGACCCGCCGGCGCTTGGACGCCTTGGTCGGCCGCGTGGCGGTGCGCGGGCGCCGCACCTCGAGGGCGTGGGCGAGGCGCTGGGCGAGCCGCTCGAGCGCCAGCTCGCGGTTGCGAAGCTGCGAGCGGGTGTCCTGCGCCGTGGCGGTCACGCGGGGCCCGAGACGCGCGGCGATGCGGGACTTCTGCGCCTCGGTCAGCGACTCCGACGCCATCACGTCGAACACCGCCTCGACGCGGGAGGCGGTGACGTTGGCGTGCTGACCTCCGGGGCCGGAGGAGCGGCTGGTGCGTAGCTCCACCTCGATCAGGGGTATCGCCACGCCGGGCCGGATCTCGAGCAAGTCGGGCACCACTCAGAAGCTTCGCAGCAACTCTTCGCCGTGCGGACAGTTAGAGTCGCGGAGACGGCAGACGACGATCGGAGCGATCCGTGGAGGCCTCAGCAGTTCACGCACCGGTGGGACTGGCACGGCTGCCCCTCGGCATGCCGCTGCTCCGCCTGCGTTCGGACGAGCAGCTGCTCGCGCTCTTCCGGGCCGGTAGCGAGGAGGCTTTCGGCGTCATCCACGACCGCTACCGCCAGCGGCTGTTCGCCTACGTCCGTCAGATGCTGTGCGCGGCGCCGCGCCAGGACGCCGAGGACGTGCTGCAGGACGTCTTCGTGCGCGCGTACGGGGCGCTGCGGGCCGACACCCGCCACGTGCACCTGCGCGCGTGGCTCTACCGCGTCGCCCACAACCGCTGCATCGACCACATGCGGCGCCCGGTGCCGCCGGCGGCCGACGTGTTCGAGGTCTCGCGCAAGCCGCTGCACGACCCGATCGAGGAGGCCCAGCGCCGCGAGAACCTGGCCCAGCTCGTGCAGGACGTCGGGCGGCTGCCCGAGCACCAGCGCTCGGCGCTGCTCATGCGCGAGATCGACGGCATGTCGTACGCCGACCTCGCCGGGGCGCTCGACGTCACGGTGCCCGCGGTCAAGTCGCTGCTCGTGCGGGCGCGGATCGGGCTCGTCGAGGCCGCCGAGGCGCGCGACGCCGACTGCGCCGAGATCCGCCACGACCTCGCCGAGAGCTACGACCGCGGCGTCAAGGCCTCCGGGCGCGCGCGCCGCCACATGCGGACCTGCGATGGCTGCCGCGAGTACCGCACCGCTCTGCGCGGCATCCGCCGCTCGTTCGCGGCGCTCAACCCGCTGGGCGCCGGCCCGCTGGCGATGGCCGGCGCGAAGCTGCTCGGCTTCGGAGGCGCCGGCGGCGGCGCCGCCGCGGGCGGCTCCGCGGTGACCGGCGGCGGCGCGGCCGTCACCGGAGGCGTGGCGACCGTGAGCGCATGCAAGGTCGCCGCCGTGGTGTGCACCGCGGCGCTCACGGCCGGCGGAGCGGTCGAGGTGCGCCATCTCACGAGCCCTCACCGCGACGCGCCCGAGCGCGCCGCGGCCAAGGTCGCCGCACCCGCCGTGCAGGCGCCGGCCCGCGAGCTCGCCCATCCCCTGACCGGCTACGTGCCCTCGACGACGCCGGTGGCCGACGAGGCCACCACGACGAGGCGGGAGCGCGTCAAGCGGCGTCCCGAGAAGAGGCCGGCCGCCGCTCCGCCCGCTGCCGAGACACCCAAGAACGAGGCCGCGCCGGTCGCCGAGCCCAACATCTCCGGCGGCGCGCAGGCGCCGCCCGCCGCCGGCGAGGAGCCCGCAGCCGAGACGCCGGCCGCGCCCACGACGCCGGCCGCGCCGGCCGAGCAGCCGCCGCCGGCCGCCGAGGAGGGCGGTACGACGGGCACGCCGCCCGCCGATCCGGGAACGGGCACGCCCCCGACTGAGCACTGACGGGCTGGGCGTGTACTAGCCTGCTCGCCATCGTCGCGCACCCCGAACCGCTCGCGCACGAGGCACTGCTCGTCCGCCGTGGCCCGCGCTCCGGGCTCTACACGATCGCCGCCGTCCACTCGACCGCGCGCGGTCCGTCGCTCGGCGGCTGCCGGATGTGGACCTACGACGACTCGCTGTCGGCGGTCCGCGACGCCCTGCGCCTGTCGCGCGCGATGACCTTCAAGTCGGCCGTCGCGGGGCTGCCGCTGGGCGGCGGCAAGGGCGTGATCATGCTCCCGGCCGGCGCGGCCGTCCCCGAGGGCGAAGCGCGCCGCGACCTCCTGCTCGACTTCGGCGAGACCGTGGACATGCTCGACGGCGCGTACCTCACCGCCGAGGACGTCGGCACCTCCGAGCCCGACATGCAGACGATCGCCGAGGCGACGCGCCACGTCACCGGGCTCGCCGTCGAGCGCGGCGGCTCGGGCGACCCCAGCCCGTGGACGGCGCTCGGCGTCGAGGCCGCGATCCGCGTCGCGTGCGAGCGCGTCTTCGGCAGCACCTCGCTCGAGGGCCGCAGCGTGGCCGTGGTCGGCGTCGGCAGCGTCGGCGGCCGGCTCGCGGAGCTGCTCGCCGAGGGCGGAGCCGAGCTCGTGCTCGCCGACATCGACGACCGCCGCAGCGAGCTCGCGGACCGGCTCGGCGCCCGCTGGACGGACCCCGAGTCGGCGATGACGGCCGGCGTCGACGTCCTGGCGCCGTGCGCGCTCAACGGCGTGCTGAACGACGAGAGCGTGCCGCTGATCCGCGCCCGCGCGATCGCCGGCGCGGCCAACAACCAGCTCGCGCACGAGGGGGTCAGCGAGCAGCTCGCCTCGCGCGGGATCCTGTGGGTGCCCGACTTCGTGACCAACGCCGGGGGCGTGGTCAACATCGCCGTCGAGCTCGAGCCCGAGGGCTACGACACCGCCCGCGCGGAGACGCGCGTGCGCGCCATCGCCGACACCGTCCGCACCGTGCTCGACCACGCGGAGGCGACGGGCGCGACGCCGCTGGCGGCGGCGCTGGAGATCGCGCGCCGGCGGGTGGCTGAGGCTTCGTCGCCGATCACGGCCTAGCTGGTCTCCGCCGGCGAACGTCAACTGCTTGCTGGGTAGGGGAGCGGCGAGGCCGACGGGGCCGATTTCCGTCATCGAATCCTGCCTAAGGGGCGTATAGCGACCCCTAGGCAGGATTCGACGCCGAAATCCGTCGCGCGGCCGGCTCCCCAGCTTCCCTACCCAGCCGCAGTTGACGTTCGCTCAGGCCCGCCCCTCGGCCCGCAGCTTCTCCAGATGCGCCCGCAGCGTGACAGCGGCGAACGGCCGCAGCTCGGCCGGCGCGTCGTCCCACGCCGCGTCGAGCAGCTCGTCCTCGCTCCGCAGCCCCTGCTCGAGCGCGGCGAGCAGGCGCCGCTCGCGTTCGAGCCGGTGCTCGAGGTAGCCGTCGAGCTTCGCGCGCACGTCCCAGATCGGCTCCCCGTGCCCGGGGCACAGCACGGCGAGGTCGAGCTCGCGCAGCCGCCGCAGGCCGTCGAGGTAGCCCGCCAGGTCGGCCGTGACGAAGACGCTGCCCTCGCCGAGCACGGCGTCGCCGACGAACGCCGCGCGCCCGAAGACGAAGGCGAGATGGTCGTCGGAGTGGCCCGGGAGCGCGAGCACGCGCAGGGGCCCGTACACGTCGCCGTCCGCCGCGCCGCCGCGAGCGGAGACGACCGGGACGTCGCCCAACCGGGCGCGGAGCGCGTCCAGCCCCTCGATGTGGTCGGCGTGGTCGTGCGTGACGGCGATGCCCTCGGCCGCACCCACCGCGGCGGCGACCGCGTCGAGGTGGGCGTCCAGCGCCGGGCCGGGGTCGATGACCCAGCGGCCCGCGATCCACGTGTTGGTGCCGGTGAGCGTGAGCGGGCCCGGGTTGTCCGCGCGGACCAGCTTGACGTCGTGGTCCGCGAGGTCCTCGCTCACCGCGGGACGAGCCGGTAGACCGGGCCGCCGAGCGAGGTCGCGTAGACGCGCCGCCGGGCGTCCTCGCCGAACGAGGACAGGTTGTCCACCTGCAGGCGCGTGGCCTGCCCCTTGCGCGGCTTGTTCCCGTTCAGGCGCGCCGACTCGATCCGGCCGCGGCAGAGGTCGCCGAACACGTAGCGGCCGCGCAGCGCGGACAGGACCGGGTCGCGCACCACCACGCCGCCGGTGATCGAGCAGTTGCCGTCGGAGTGGAAGCGCTGGATGGCCGGCGGCAGATGGCCGGGAGCCGACTCGCCGGACGCGTAGCGGCTGCGGCCCTCGAACACGCGCCAGCCGAGGTTCGCGCCCTTGCGCCGCACCACCGTGACCTCCTCGACCTCGCCCTGGCCGACGTCGGCGACCACGAGGGCCCCGTTCGGCGTGAACGAGAACCGCCACGGGTTGCGCACGCCATAGGCGTAGATCTCCGGCCGCACCCCGCTGCGGCCCACGAACGGGTTGCTCGAGGGCACGCGGTACGCCCGGCTGCCGTCTGCGCTTCGGGTCGAAGCGCAGGATCTTGCCGAGCAGCGTCGCGGTGTTCTGACCGTTGCCGCGGGCGCCGTGCTGGTCGCCGCCCCCGCCGCCGTCGCCCAGGCCCGCGTAGAGCAGGCCGTCGGGGCCGAACTTGACCAGGCCGCCATTGTGGTTGGAGGCGGGATGGTCGACCGAGAGGACGACGCGGGCGGAGCCGTGATCCGCGCGCTCGGCGCTAGCGCGGCGATACTCGACGATCCGGATGTCCCCGTCGGGGGCCGTGTAATAGACGTAGAAGAGACCGCTCGACGCGTAGTCGGGCGCGAACGCCAGCGACAGCAGGCCTCGCTCGCCGCCCGCCGCGATGCGGCCGGAGACGTCGAGGAACGGCCGCTCGACCTTCTTGCCGCCGCGGACGATCCGCACCGTGCCGCCCTGCTCGACGACGAACACGCGCCGCCGGTCGCCGGGCGGAGCCGTGACGTAGACCGGGCTGTCGAAGTTCCCGATGCTCTGCAGGCGCAGGCCCGGGCGGGCGATCGTCGCCGGCGGCGTCCCGGTGGCCGTGGCCGTGGCGGTGCCCGTCGGGCTCGCCGTGGCGCGGTCCCCGCCACCTCCGCAGCCCAGCGCGGACAACGCCGCCGCCGCAATCAGCACGCGCAAACCCCTCACCAAGCCAAGAATGACAGGCGCGGCGCTCGCGCCCGCCGGTCGCCGGCGCCGCGCCTGTCGTGTTCCCTGCTCCCTGCTCCCGCCGCCGTACGGGAACCACAACGCTCGGGAATCAGAGAACTTGCGGCAAACAAGTTTGCCGTGCGCTCAGCGGCTCACGAGACGCTCGAAGAGGTGATCGAGCTCTCCCGCCGGATCGCTCGTCAGGCCGGTGTGCACCGCCGAAGACTGCACGATCGTGCTCGACGGTGCAGTCAGCCAGTGGAAGCGCTCGGAGGGATCGAGTTCGGCGATCGGCCCACCGTCCGGCGAGCCGGCCGCCACCCGCTCCAGCGTCTCGAGCTGGGCGCGCACGCCGGCCGGCTCGCAGTCGGGCGCCAGGGCGTTCAGCGCGATCTCGTCGAGCGCCGTCCTCGCGCCGAGGAACCCGTGCCGGCGGCTGAACAGCACGACGCCGGCGTTCAGGCACTCGCCGCGCTCCACGTGCGGCACCACGCGGACGATCGCGTACTGGAAGTCCTCACGCGCGGGCACGCTCGGCCTCCTCCATCCACTCTCGCGGGGCCTCGAGCCGGCGCTCGAGATGCTCGGCGTAGATCGCGCCGTCGGCCCACTCGGGCGGCACGAGCGCGGCCGCCTCTGCTGGCTCGGCCAGCGGCGCCAGCCGCGCGTCGGCCTCCGGCAGCGGCCCCGCCGCGCCCAGCAGCACGTGGTCGCGGATCGCGGGGAACGGGCGCCGCGCGACGGCCAGCGGGTCGCCGGAGCCGTGGTGCACATAGAGGGCGGCGCCGTGGTCGATCAGCCACAGGTTGCCGTGCCAGAGCAGCAGGTTGGGGTTGCGCGGCGTGCGATCGATGTTCTCCACGAACGCATCGAGCCAGACCACCGACGCCGCCAGCTCGGGCGCGGGCGGGCGGGCCGGCGTGTAGGGCAGCGAGCCGGGGAGGAAGTCCACGCCGAGGTTCACACCCGCGCTGGCGCGGATCAGGTCCTGGATCTCGGGATCCGGCTCGGCGCGGGCCAGCTCCGGATCGAGCTCGACGAGCACGAGCTCGGGCACCGGCAGCCCGAGCGCGCGGGCGAGCTCGCCGGCCACGATCTCCGCCGCCAGCGCCTTCGGCCCCTGCCCGGCGCCGCGGAACTTGACCACGTACAGCCCGTCGTCGTCGGCCTCCACGAGCCCTGGCAGCGAGCCTCCCTCGCGCAGCGGGGTCACGTACCGGGTGGCGGTCACCGTGCGGAGCACGGGTGCCATCATGGCGCGCCATGCCGACGCTGCTGTGGGAGCCGCCGACCGAGAGGGTGGAGCGCGCGCTGATGACCCGCTTCATGCGCGAGCGCGGCCACGGGAGCTACGACGAGCTGTGGCGCTCGTCGGTCGAGGACCTCGAGGGCTTCTGGGCCTCGATCTGGGACTTCTTCGGCATCGAGGGCGGCTACGACCGCGTGCTGGCCTCGTCGGAGATGCCGGGCGCGGAGTGGTTCCCGGGCGCGCGGGTCAACTACGCCGAGCACCTGTTCCGCGGCAAGGACGACGGCGAGGTGGCGATCGTCCACGCCTCCGAGCTGCGCGACCAGGCCGAGTGGACGTGGGGCGAGCTGCGCCAACAGACCGCGAGCATGGCCACGCGCCTGCGCGCGCTCGGCGTGCAGAAGGGCGACCGGGTGGCCGCCTACATGCCGAACATCCCGGAGGCGGTGGCCGCCTTCCTGGCCACGGCGTCGATCGGCGCCGTCTGGTCGAGCTGCTCGCCGGACTTCGGGGCGCGATCGGTGATCGACCGGTTCGCCCAGATCGAGCCGAAGGTGCTGCTGGCGGTCGACGGCTACCGCTACAACGGGCGCGACTTCGACCGCCGCGAGACCGTCGAGGGCATCGCCGCCGAGGTCGGCGGGCAGGTCCTCACGCTGGGCTATCTCGACGGCACGGGCTGGCCCGACGATCCCGGCGGCGACCTCGAGTTCGAGCCCGTGGCCTTCGACCACCCGCTGTGGGTCCTGTACTCCTCCGGGACGACGGGCCTTCCGAAGGCGATCGTGCAGGGCCAGGGCGGGATCCTGCTCGAGCACCTCAAGATGCTCAACCTGCACGTCGACGCGCAGGCCGGCGACCGCGTCTTCTGGTTCACGACAACCGGCTGGATGATGTGGAACTTCCTCGTCTCCGGCCTGCTCACCGAGGCGGCGATCGTCCTCTACGACGGCAGTCCCGGCCACCCGGACATGGGCGTGCTGTGGGATCTCGCCGACCGCGCCGGGATCACGACGTTCGGCACCAGCGCCGCCTACATCGCCGCGTGCATGAAGGCCGAGGTCGAGCCGGCCAAGGACCGGAACCTGAGCGCGTTGAGGGCCGTCGGCTCGACCGGGTCGCCGCTCTCGCCGGAGGGCTTCCGCTGGGTCTACGACCACGTCGGCGAGGACACGTGGCTGTTCTCGACGAGCGGCGGGACCGACCTCTGCACGGCGTTCGTGGGCGGTGTCCCGATCCTCCCGGTCTACGAGGGCGAGCTGCAGGCGCGCGCGCTCGGCGCCTCCGTCGAGTCGTGGGATCCCGAGGGCCGGCCGCTGACCGGCGAGGTCGGCGAGCTGGTGATCACGAAGCCGATGCCGTCGATGCCGCTCTACATGTGGAACGACCCCGACGGCGAGCGCTACCGCGAGTCGTACTTCGACATGTACCCCGGCATCTGGCGCCATGGCGACTGGATCGAGATCACCGAGCGCGGCACGGCGATCATCACCGGCCGGTCGGACTCGACGATCAACCGCGGCGGCATCCGCATGGGCACGTCCGAGATCTACCGCGCGGTGCTCGCCCTCGACGAGGTGACCGACGCGCTGGTGGTCGACGTCGGCACCATGCCGCTGTTCGTGGTGCTGCGCGAGGGGACGGAGCTGGACGACGAGCTCGTCGCCCGCATTCGCGCGCGCGTGCGCGAGGACTGCTCCCCGCGCCACGTCCCCGACGAGGTGGTGGCCGTGAAGGAGGTGCCGCGCACCCTGTCGGGCAAGGTGCTCGAGCTGCCGGTCAAGAAGATCCTCATGGGCACGCCGCCCGAGCAGGCCGCCAGCCGCGACTCGCTCGCCAACCCCGCGGCGCTGGACTTCTTCGTCAGCTGGGCCGAGAGCCGTTAGGCGGAGGCGGAGGCTGCTTGTCGCGCGGCCGCGAGCCGCGCAGCGGCCAGGCCGCCTCGGGAGACCGGATGTAGGTGGCCACCTTGCGCAGCCGCTGGAAGTCCTCGAAGTCGTCGAGGTCGTACCGGCGGAAGGTGAAGGGCATCCGGATCCTGGTCATGGCGGTGCTCGCCGCGCCTCTGCGATCAGGATACCCGCAGTCAGCACGGAGACAAGGGCGGCGATCGCCCACGTTCCCTCGATGATCCACCCGGCGGTGCGGAAGCCGATCGAGGCTGCGGCGAACAGCGAGGCGACGGTGCTGGCGGCGAGCAGGGCGCGTGCGCGGACCAGCATCAGTCGCACGAGCGGGTGCTCGTCGCTGCGGAGGATGAGCACCGAGAAGACGGCCGAGGTGGAGAGCACCAGGCCGACGGCTGAGCCGGCGGTGTCGGGCAGCGCCTGGAGGTCGGAGAACAGGAACGGCGGCGCGATGAGCAGCGCGATGATCGATCCGATGAGCGCCGCCGGCGCGACGAACGGCCAGCGCTCGGCCGCGAACTCGATCACGAGCTCGGGCGCCTCGGGCAGCGGCGGCTCCGCCCTGAAGTAGAGCGCCGGCCGATCGGCATTGGGCTCGCCGGCGGCGAGCCGCCGGCCGGTCGCACCATCGACGAGCAGCGTCCGCCGCGCCTTGATGTCCTCGGGCACCGCGACTTCCAGGTGGTAGCTCTCCGCCTCCGTGCAGCCCGGCGCGTCGATGAAGTACACGAAGCTCTTCCGCCCGACCGGTTCATCGAAGGCCAGCTTGAACACGCGCCGGCGGTCGAGACCGCGCACGATCGCCCACGCGATGAAGTACTGCGAGAGCACGATGGCGGTCGCGCGGAAGTCGGCCAGCTCGATCCCGTGCGCCTCCTCGAGCGCACCGATTAGGGGCTCGACGTCCTGCGGCTCGTCTGCCAGCACGGCGTCGATCAGCTCGTCCGCGGCCGCGACGCCCTCGTCGTCGAGCTGGCGGTGGAGCAGCTCGCGCGCGATCGTGCGGTGCTGCTCGGCGGTAAGCAGCGGGATCGCGTGCTGCTCCTCGTTGCGCAGGTCGAAGTGCACCAGCGGCCGCTTGCTGAGCAGCGCGAGCGGCACGATGAACTCCTCGGCCGACAGCCTGAGCCCTTCGCGCTGCGCGTCCGGCACCGTGAAGTCGATCGACACGTGGCGGCGCACCTGCTCGTGGCTGAGCACCGTGATGGTCTCCACCCGCCGGTGCCGCCATGCCGCCTGGTGGCGCAGCAGCACGTCGGCGGCCTCCGCGATGTCGCCCGCGCGCTCCTCGATCACCTCACCCGGCCACGCCACGGCGGCGATGGTGTCAGAGGTCGAGGACGACCTTGACGTCGTCGGGCTGCTTCTCGAAGGCCGACTCGAAGTCCTCGAGCGGCACGCGGCGGGTGATCAGGCGCTCGAGCCACGAGCGGTCGGCGCGGGCGAGCGCCTCGGCGGCCAGCGCGTAGTGCCGCAGGTTGGCGTTCACCGTCCCGAAGACGACGTCGTTCTCGAGCACGATGTCGCGGTTGAGGCCGCCGAGGTCGATCGTGAACGGCCGTCCGCGCGGCGACACGCCGGTCAGGCAGACGATGCCGAAGGCGGCGTTGTTGGCGATCGCCTCGGCCACGACCGGCTCGGCGCCGGTCGCCTCGACGATGATGTCCGGCGGCTCGGCCTCGGCGACGGTGGTGACGTCGCTGTGGTGGTACGTGGCGCCGAGCGCGCGCGACCAGCTCGGGCTTCGGGCCGTCGGTGTTGCGGTCCAGCACGTGGACCTCGAGCCCGCGCTGGACGCCGAGCATGGCGGCCAGCAGGCCGATCGGCCCGGCGCCGGTGACCAGCACGCGCTCGGGGTCGAAGTAGGCACGGCTGCCGATGCGCTCGATCTGCTCCCACGCCTTGGCCAGGATCGTGGTCGGCTCCATCAGCATCCCGACCGGCTCGAGCGCCGGATCGAGCTTGACGGCGTAGTCGGCCTCGACCGTCCAGCGCTCGGAGCCGTAGCCGTGCCGCTCCTTGATGCCGCGCTCGGTGTAGCGGCCGTTGCGGCAGAAGTCGAACTCGCCGTGCGCGCAGGCGACGCACGGCACGGGGTCGGGCCGGCGCACGACGCCGACCACCAGGTCGCCCGCCGCGAAGCCGCTCCCCTCGGGCGCCTCGCGCACGCGGCCGAGCGACTCGTGGCCGAGGATCAGCCGCTCCGAGCCGTGCGGGGCCCAGCCGTAGTCGCCGTCGGCGATCTCGCGGTCGGTGCCGCAGACGCCGAGCGCGATGCCGTCCACCAGCAGCTCGCCGGGCCCCGGCTCGGGCTCCGGCATGTCGGTGACGGCGGCCGATCCGGCCTGCAGCGGTATCACGGTGAGGGCTCGCACACTCTCCCCTCTACCCACCCCTCAGGGGGTCAGTCAAGGGCATCCCCCCATGGCCCTGCTGCGTAGAGATACGCAGGATCCCGTATATGCCGCCGTTCACCCTCCCCACCACCAGCGCCGCCGACGAGCTCGAGCACCTCACGAACCTGCGCGCCCAGCGAGCGCTCGCCTCGCTGGCCGGAGACGCCGACCTGGTCGGCGACCTCGATTACGACATCGAGGCCTCCGCCGACGCCCTGGTCGGCCTCGCCGTCACCGAGATCGCCACCCTGCGCGGCGAGATCGGCGGCCGCGACCAGGGCTGACCTCCCCCCGCGTCCCGCGTGCGCACTAGCATCGCGGGACCGATGGGTTCCCACGCCGCTCCGAACTGGTCGCCGGTGCGCCTCGCGATCGCGCTCGCGATCCAGGTCGCGTTCGCCGTGCTCGACATCGCGATCTCGGGCTCACTGACCATCACCGGCACCGTGCTGCTGGTGCCGCTCGTGCTCGCGGTGATCGGGCAGCAGCGCGAGGTCGCCATCTGCGGCGTGGTCGCCATCGCGGTGGCGATCGGCGCCACGTTTTGGAACCCGGCCACGGGGACGGGCCAGACGATCTACCGGATCAGCTTCTACACCGTCTTCGCGATGGTCGCGGTGGTCGCCGCGCGGGCGCGCGAGCGCGCGACGGCGCTGGCCGGCGCCAACCAGGAGCTCGCCACCGAGCTGCGCGGGACGCAGGCGCGGCTCGACGGCATCCTCGGGTCGCTCGGCGAGGCGGTCACCGTGCACGACGAGAGCGGCAGGACGGTCTACGTCAACGACGCCGCGGTGAGCCTGCTCGGCTCCGAGAGCATCGACGAGGTGCTGGAGGCCGAGCCGGGCGAGCTGGCGCAGCGGTTCCACATCACGCGCGAGGACGGCTCGCCCGTCCAGCTCGACGACCTGCCGGGACGGCGCCTCGTGGCCGGCGAGGAGGGGCCGTCGCTGCTCACCCGCAGCGTCCGGCGCGACACCGGCGAGGCGCTCTGGCTGCTCACCAAGGCGACGCTCTACACCGACCCCAACGGCGAGCGGCTCGCCATCAACATCATCGAGGACGTCACCGAGGCCAAGGACGCCGAGCTGCGCCAGCGGTTCCTGGCCGAGGCGGGCCAACTGCTCGCGACGTCGCTCGACTACGAGCAGACGCTCGAGCGCGTGGCGCGCATGATCGTCCCCGGCCTGGCCGACTGGTGCGGCATCGAGATGGTCGACGAGCAGGGCGAGTCGCACCAGGTGGCGGTCGCCCACGTCGATCCCGACAAGGTCCAGCTCGCGCACGACCTGCGGCGCCGCTATCCGACCGACCCCGACGCCCCGACCGGCGTCCCGGCGATCCTGCGCGGAGGTCCGGCCGAGCTGTACACGGACATCCCGCAGGAGCTGATCGAGGCGGCCGCGCGGGACGAGGAGCACCTGCAGCTGATCCGGCAGCTCGGGATGCGATCCGCGATGGCCGTGCCGATGCGGCTCGGCGGCGAGACGCTGGGCGTCATCACGCTCGTCTCCGCCGAGAGCGGCCGGCGGTTCGAGGAGGACGACCTCGGGTTCGTCGAGGACCTCGCGCTGCGCGCCGCCACCGCGGTCCAGAACGCGCGCCTGTACGCGGCGCAGGAGCGCGTGGCGCACACGCTCCAGGCCAGCCTGCTGCCGGAGACGCTGCCCGAGCTGCCGGGCTGGGAGACGAGCGCGGCCTACCAGGCGGGCGAGCGCGGCGCCGACGTGGGCGGCGACTTCTACGACATCCTGTCCGTCGAGGGCGGCCATCTGATCGTGCTCGGCGACGTGACCGGCAAGGGCGTCGAGGCGGCCGCGCTGACCTCGCTCGTGCGCTACTCGGCCCGGATGGCCGCGCGCTTCGACCCTTCACCCGCGCGCGTGCTCTCGCTGGTCAACGAGGTGCTGCGCCAGCAGCCGCGGCTGTCGCTGGTGACGGCCGTGTGCGCGCTGGCGGCGACCGAGGGCGACCGCGCCACGGTCACCGTCGCCTCGGCCGGCCATCCGCTCCCGCTACGGCGCCGGCCGGGCCAGGAGCCGGCGGTGCTCGGCGATCACGGCGTGCTGCTCGGCGTCGAGGGCGACGACGACTGGGCGGAGACCGTCGTGGAGATCGCGCCCGGCGACACCCTGCTCTTCTACACCGACGGCGTGAGCGAGACGCCCGGCGAGGACGACCGCTTCGGCGACGCCCGCCTGCGCGAGGCGGTCACGCGCGCCGGCGAGACGCCCGACGAGCTGCTGGCGGAGATCGAGCAGGCGCTGCGCGACTTCCAGTCCGGCGCCGCGCTCGACGATCGCGCGATGCTGGCGCTGCGCTTCGTGGGCGCGGCGCGCCCGCGCGGCGGCGCCGGCGGCGCGGCCTTCACCGCCCGGCGATGAGGACGCGCTACGACGTCGTGGTCGTGGGCGGCGGCCACAACGGGCTCGTGGCGGCCTCGTACCTCGCCCGCGCGGGACGCTCCGTGCTCGTCCTCGAGCGGTCGAGCCGCATGGGCGGCGCCGCGGTCTCCGAGGCGCCGTTCGCCGGCGTCGACGCGCGGCTGTCGCGCTACGCCTACCTCGTCAGCCTGCTTCCGCGCTTCCTCGTCGCCGAGCTCGGCCTGCGCTTCGAGACGCGCCGGCGGCGGATCTCCTCCTACACGCCGGTGCCGGGCTCGGACTCGGGCCTGCTCGTCGACCTCGACGACACGGGCCGCACGAAGGCCTCGCTCGGCGCCGACTTCGACGGCTGGCAGCGCTTCTACGACCGCATGGCACGAGTCGCCCGCGGCGTCTTCCCGACGCTGCTCGAGCCGCTCCGGACCCGGGCCGAGCTGCGCGACCGCGTCGGCGACGACGAGGCCTGGGAGGCGCTGTTCGAGCGGCCGCTCGGCGAGGCGATCGAGGCGGAGTTCGAGGACGACGTGGTGCGCGGGATCGTCCTCACCGACGCGCTGATCGGCACCTTCGCCGGCGCGCACGACGCCGGCCTGCGCCAGAACCGCTGCTTCCTCTACCACGTGATCGGCAACGGCACCGGCCTGTGGGACGTGCCGGTCGGCGGGATGGGAGCGCTGACCGACGAGCTCGCGCGCTGCGCGGCCGGCGCGGGGGCGGAGCTGGTGACGGACGCGGAGGTCAGCGCGATCGACGCCGACGGGATGCACGCCGAGGTGCGGATCGACGGCCGCGCGGTGAGCTGCGACCACGTGGTGGCCGGCTGCGCGCCGGAGGTGCTCGACCGCCTGCTCGGCCTGCCGCCCGCGGACGAGCGGCCGGAGGGCGCGCAGCTGAAGGTCAACATGCTGCTGGCGCGGCTGCCGCGGCTGCGGGACGGCTCCGTGGCGCCCGAGGAGGCGTTCACCGGGACCTTCCACGTCAACGAGAGCTACGACCAGCTCGAGGTCGCCTACGCCGAGGCCAGTGACGGCCGGCTCCCGTCGCCGCTGCCGTGCGAGATCTACAGCCACTCGCTGACCGACCCGAGCATCCTCGGGCCCGGCGTGGCCGCCCACACGCTGACGCTGTTCTCCCTGCACACGCCCGCGCGGCTGTTCGAGCGGGGGGTGGCGCGTCACGAGGCGCTGGAGGCCGCCCTGCGCTCGCTCGACGGAGTGCTCGCCGAGCCGATCGAGGACTGCCTGCTGCGCGGCCCGGACGGCGAGCTGTGCCTGGAGGCCAAGACGCCGCTCGACCTCGAGGACGAGCTGGCGCTCCCGCGCGGCAACATCTTCCACCGCGACCTCGCGTGGCCGTTCGCCGAGGACGAGGCCGACGCCGGCGCCTGGGGGACCGAGACCGCGATCGCCAACGTCCAGCTCGGCGGCGCGGGAGCGCGCCGCGGCGGCGGCGTCAGCGGCATCCCGGGCCGAAATGCGGCAATGTCGATCCTCGGCTGAGCTCGCTGCGTATTACCCGGCGTCGACGCCGGAGGAGGGACGGGGACATGATCGGACGGACCGCGCTGGTGGTGCTGGTGATGCTGGCCGCTGCCGCGCCTGCGAGCGCCGCGCCGCCAGACCTCACCGACGACGGCAACGGCAAGCGCTGGCGCCAGCTCACCGAGACGGTCGGCATGACCCCCGACCAGGTGGCCGCGGTCTGCCCGCGTGACGGCGAGACGCGCTGCTCGGGCTCCGTCGGCACCCGCGACCTGACCGGCTGGATCTGGGCGACCGCGGACCAGGTCAAGGCCGTCATGGGCCTCTACGCGCCGGCGATCCTCACCGCCGACCCGCCCAGCGTCGGCGGTCCGGAGTACCTGCTGCTGGCGAGCGAGTTCATCACCGACATGCGGACCACCTTCACGGTCACCGGCTACGGCTTCCACACCTCGGCGACCTCCGGCTACACGTCGTCGGTCGACGAGGCCGGGGAGCCGATCCGCGGGCACGTCGGCTTCGGCTGGTACCCGATCGGCGGCAGCTTCTCGCTCGGGAGCGCGTCGAGCATCAACGTCGGCGTGTGGCTGTGGCGGCCGGTCACCGATGACCTGACGCCGCCGGTGATCACGCCGACCGTCGGTGGGACGGCCGGCAGCAACGGCTGGCACGTCTCCGACGTCGCCGTGAGCTGGGCGGTCGCCGACCCGGAGTCGGCCGTCACCTCGACGGACGGCTGCTCGTCCTCGAGCGTCACCACCGACACGGCCGGCACCACGTTCACCTGCACCGCGACCTCCGGCGGCGGCACGGCGACCCGCTCCGTGGTCGTGCGGCGCGACACCGTCGCCCCGGCGGTCACCTGCGCCTCGCCGCCGCAGACGTTCGAGATCTACCAGCTCGGCGCCTGGGTCCGCGCCGACGTCACGGACGCCACCTCGGGACCGGCGAACCCGGTCGCCCAGGGCCCGGCGATGGCGAACACCAACTCCGCCGGCACCTTCAGCCAGATCGTCACCGGCACCGACCGAGCCGGCCTGCGCACGAGTCGCAGCTGCGCCTTCGTGGTGGCCGTCCCGACCTGCTTCGGGGCGACGGCCACGATCGTCGGCACGGCGGTCAACAACGTCATCAACGGCACGGCGGGCCGTGACGTCATCGTCGGCCTCGGCGGCGCCGACACCATCAACGGCCTCGGCGGCGACGACCTCATCTGCGGCGGCGACGGGCCTGATGTGATCAACGGCGGCGACGGCGCCGACCGCATCGACGGCGGCGCCAGCCCCGACGACCTCAACGGCGGCCGCGGGAACGACTTCCTCGACGGCGGCCTGCAGAACGACAGCCTGCGCGGGGACGACGGCTTCGACACCTGCATCAGCGGGGAGACGCGCCGGAGCAGCTGCGAGGCCTAGATGCAAGTACCGAGCACGTTGTTCAATCGGCGAACTGCGGCTGGGTAGGAGAGCGAGGGAGCCGGCCTCTCGGCGGTCCCTGGCGCTTTGACCGGACATATACCGGTCAAAGCGCCATCGGTTTGGAGACCGCCCGCCCGGCCGGCCTCTCAGCTTCCACACCCAGCCGCAGTTGACGTTCGCCCGTCGGGCCTAGACGTCCCGCATCGCGCTCAACGCGGCGGCCAGCGCCGGCCGCCGCGTGGCGCCGCGGCGGGCGAGCGCGTGGACGTGGCGACGCGGCGGTGACGGCGTGACCTCGTGGTAGGCCACGCCTTCCGCGGACGCGCACGCCAGCTGCGGGAGCAGCGCGACGCCCAGACCGGCGGCGACCAGCGCCTGGATCAGCCGCGCGTCGTCGGCGCGATGGACGACGCGCGGTGAGAAGCCGGCTGCGGCGCAGGCTGCGTCGAGCGCCACCGCGAACTGCGTGCCGGCGAGCCCGGCGATCCAGGCGGCATCGCGGTGGGCGGCCAGCTCGCCAGCGCCGTCCCCGGTCGTCACCAGCAACAGCGGCTCGGACAGGAGCCGGTGCGCCTCCAGGCCGCCGACCGGGGCGGTCGGAACGTCGTCATAGCTCTCGGACACCAGCAGATCGAGCGCGCCCGAGCGCAGCAGCGGGATGCCGTCCTCCGGCTCGTGCTCGCGGATCACGCACTGCAGGTCGGGGTGCCGCCCGGCGAGCTCGGCGACGGCCGGCACGACGAGGCCGGCCGCGGCGCTGGGGAACGCCCCGATCACGATCTCGCCGCGCACGGTCTCGTGCTCGGCGGCGAGCTCGGCCTCGGCGGCATCGAGCTCGGCGAGGACGCGGTCGGTGGTCGCCACGAGGCCGTGAGCGGCCGGCGTCAGCCGCACGCGGCGACCGTCGCGCTCGAGCAGCGGTACGCCGGCCTCGCGCTCGAGCTGGGTGAGCGACTGCGAGACCGCCGATGGCGTGTAGCCGACGACGGCCGCCACCTCGGCAATCGTGCCGCGCCGCGACAGCTCGCTCAGCAGCCGAAGCCTCTTGAGATCCAGCATTGTTCAGCTCAGCTTACGCCGAGGGCAAGATATCGGTGCTTGTGCTTGTTCTTTGCGTATCCGATCCTGGCTGCATCGACCCTCCCCACTACGAGCCCCTCCCGGGCCTCGCCGCGCTGCCCGGGTGGATCTGGCGGCGGGCCGGCCGCGGCGTCCGGATGGGCGCCGTCCTCTTGGTGCTGGCCGTGATCGCGGCCGGCGTCGCGCTGGTCCCGGCGCTGCGCGACGCAGCCCGCGACGCGGACGAGAGGCTCCAGCGCGAGCGCGCCGGCCAGCGCGCCGAGCTCGCCCACCAGCTCGAGGCCGAGCAGCGCCCGGTCCGCGGCCGCTCGCGCGCCGTCGGTCCGACGCTCGCCGCCCGGGCCGCCCTGATGGACGAGCTGGCGGCCGCGATCGCCTCCGACGGCCGCGCGCGCGTCCGCCGCGGTGACCTGACCGGCCGCATCCGCCGCGCCGAGTGCGAGCCCTACCCGCGTACCGTCGACGGCATCGGCGCCGACCGCGACCTCACCCACCGCCGCGGCCGTTACTCATGTCTCGCCGTCACCGCCGAGTTCAGCGGCGGCGTCCTCGGCCACACCTACCGCGCCCTCGTCGACTTCGAGACCGGCCGCTACGCCTATTGCAAGATCGCGGGCCAGTCGGGTCCTTCACGCGACCAGCTCGCCACCACGCCACGGGCCTGCGGCGGTTGAGAGGATTGCATCGGGGCGCCCGGATTTGAACCGGGGACCTCGCCGACCCGAACGGCGCGCGCTACCAGGCTGCGCCACGCCCCGAGCAGCCTGCAGTCTAGCCGCTGCCGGGGGTTCGATTCCGGGTCAGGGCAGGATGGGGTCGGTGACGTCCTCGACGCCGTTGGTCACGCCTTCGACGACCGGCTGGACCGGCTCCACGACGTCTTCGACGGTGTCGGTCACGCCCTCGACGACCGGCTGGACCGGCTCGACGACGTCCTCGACGGTCTGCTGGACGGGCGCCAGCGGATTCTGACCGCCGGTCGGGAGCCCGACCTTGGGCAGCCCCTTGCCGCCGCCCCCGCCGCCGGCACCGCCCCCGCCGCTGCTGTCGCCGGCGGACAGGCCGGCGGGCAGCGATTCTGCCGCGCCGCCGCCGGACTTCTTGGACCGTGCGCCGCCCTTGGCGTTGCGATCGCCCTTGCGTGACTTCTTCGCCGCCTTCTGCGCGCCCACCGTGCCGAGCGTGGCGCGGGTCGCGTTGTCGCTCGTCCCGCCCTTCGCGGCGGCGCCGGTGCGCTCGAGCGCGGCCGGCCGGTCGGCGGCGGCGGACGGCTGATCGCCCCCGCCCACGACCTGGGTGCCGACGCCCGCCGCGCCGACGCCGGCGACGAGCACGGCGGCCGCCGTGGCCAGCTTGCCCCAGCCGCCGGAGAGCTGGTCGGAGAGCATCGGGACGTGCGCGGCCCAGCCGCCGGTCGCAGCGTCGCCGCCACCGCGGCCGCGCCCGAACCAGCCGAAGGGCAGCAGCGCCGCGACCTTCTCGGCGGCGCGCTTGCGCAGCGGCACGTGGGTGAGGATCGCGCTGTCGAGCCCGGCCGCCATCGCCTCGCGCCTGCACGGCTGGCAGTGGGCGACGTGGCGCGAGAGGCGGCGCGACTCGCGCGTGCCGAGGCGGCTGTCGCCGGCCATCGCGATCAGGCCCTGGATGCGCTCGCAGCGCGCGCCGCTGACGAGGTCGTCGTACTCCTCGGTCAGCCGGCGCCGGGCGCGGAAGAGCGTGCTCTCCACGGCCGGGCGGCTCATCCCAAGGCGCTCGCCGATCTCGCGGTAGGACATGCCCTCGAACTCGCGCATCACGAGGATCTCGTGATGGGTGTCCGACAGGCCGCCGAAGGCGCCGCACAGATCATTGAGGTCCTGCTTGGCCGCCACCGCGGCGTCGGGCGTGGGGTCGGAGCCGACGAGCCGGCCGTAGTCGCTCGGCGCGAGCCCCTCGTCGGCCTCCAGCGAGACCTCCTCGGCGCGGCGGGAGCGGCGGAACTGGTCGATGCAGGCGTTCTTGGCGATCTCGTAGATCCACGGCTTGAACGCGATCGGACGCTCGGTCTCCCGCATGCGGCGCAGCGCGGAGACGAAGACCTCCTGCGTGACGTCCTCGGCCCGGCCGTGATCCTTGACCATGCCCATGACATAGGCATGGATCCGCCGGTGATAGCGCGAATAGAGCGCCTCGAACGCCCGGTCATCGCCGCGGCGTACCGCAGCGACCAGACGGTGGTCGTCGTTTGGCTCTGCAACCATGCCCGACGTCTGCACGGCGACGTCGCCCAATCCCCTACCCACGGTGGAGCATCCCTCCTCGCCTTTCGCGTCCGCCAGCGCGCAAGGCAGAGAACTTTAGCGTTCATTTGACGGGCAGCGCCCGTAACCGCCTTATGCCCATTTCTGCCACGCGACTCACATCGATCGTCAGCGCACTGGACGAATTGCTGGACATCGGCGCTTTCCAGGACCTCGGCCCGAACGGCCTCCAGGTGCCCGGACCGGACGAGGTGCGGCGCGTCGTGACGGGCGTCTCGGCGCAGCGGGAGCTCATCGAGCGGGCCGTCGAGGAGGACGCGCAGCTCGTCCTCGTGCACCACGGGCTCTTCTGGGACTTCCTCCCCACCGGCCTGACGCCGGTGCTGGCCGAGCGCCTACGGCCGCTGTTCAAGCACGACGTCGCGCTCGCCGGCTACCACATCCCGCTCGACGCCCACCACGAGCTCGGCAACAACGCGATCCTGGCCGACCGGCTCGGCTGCGAGCGCCACGAGGCGTTCGGCACGTTCAGGGACCGGAAGATCGGCCGCGCGGGCACCTTCCCCGGCGACGGCATCCCGGCCGCCGAGCTGTTCGAGCGCGTGCGCGAGGTGACGGCCCGGACCCCGACCGTGTTCGACGGCGGCCCGGAGCGGATCCGCCGGATCGGGATCGTGTCGGGGTCGGCGGCCGACGCGCTCCCGGAGGCGATCGCCCTCGGGCTCGACGCCTTCCTGACCGGCGAGCCGCGGGAGCACGTGATGGCGGACGCGCGCGAGGCGGGCATCCACTTCATCGCCGCCGGCCACTACGCGACCGAGACCTTCGGGATCCGCGCCCTCGGCGACTGGCTCGAGCGGCGCTTCGGCGTCGAGCACCTCTGGATCGACATCCCGAACCCCGTTTGACCCCCGAAAGTCCGTCCTAATGTTTAGGACGTATTGAGGAGATGTTGTTGATGCCGTCCACCAGTCGCGCTACCTTGACTGGCCACGTGGCAAACCTCACAGGAGGCGCTTGAACGATGGCAATCCACCTCACGCCCACGGAACTTGCACGCGAGGCCGGCATGGAGCGACGCGAGGTCATCGAGAAGTGCATGGAAATGGGCGTGCCGATCTTCCAGGGCCGCATCGACAAAACCCTGTTCCTCGCCAACCTCAGCGAGGTCGCGGTCTCGGGTCGGAGTCAGGTAGCCGCAGCCTGACGCAGTATCCGGCGCGCGCCATCTCGCGCCGGTTCTAGAATCGCGCTCCGTCAGGTCCTTTTGGAGGAGGAGCGCATGGAATCCAGCACGGCTGCCCCGGAGTCGACGGGCTCTCGGACGATCGCCGACATGATGGGCATCGCCGCGGAGCGCTACGGCGACCGCGCGGCGCTGACCTTCAAGCGCGGCGACGAGTGGGCCGAGGTCTCCTACCGCGAGCTCGGTGAGACCGTCTCCGAGATCGCCCGCGGGCTGATCGCCCTCGGCCTCGAGCCGGGCGACCGCGCAGCGGTGCTGTGCACGACGCGGCCCGAGTGGACGTACGCCAGCTTCGGCATCACCAGCGCCGGCGGCGTCGTCGTCCCGATCTACCCCACGAACTCGCCGGAGGAGTGCGAGTGGGTGGCGGGCAACTCGGAGTCGCGCTTCGTCATCGCCGAGGACGCCGAGCAGGTCGCCAAGATCGCCCAGGTCCGCGAGCGGCTGCCGCGGCTCGATGCGGTCATCGTCATCGATCCGTCGGGCGACGTCGGCGACGCCATCCCGCTCGACGACCTGCGCGAGCGCGGCCGCGGCCGCGACGCCGCCGAGGTGGCCGAGCGCGCCGCCGCGGTCTCGCCCGAGGACCCGTACACCTTCATCTACACCTCCGGGACCACCGGGCCGCCCAAGGGCTGCGTCCTCGCCCACGGCAACTACCGCACCGTCGTCACGATGTGCGAGAGCGCCTCGATCCTGCACGGGGGCGACATCGCCTACCTCTATCTGCCGCTCGCCCACTCGTTCGCGCTGCTGATCGAGCTGATCGCGATCGACCTCGGCGGCACGATCGCCTACTGGGGCGGCGACCCGAAGCAGATCGTCCCCGAGCTCATGCAGGTCAAGCCCCACTACCTGCCGAGCGTGCCTCGGATCTTCGAGAAGATCTACACGCTGGTCACCTCGACCAACGACCCGGAGAAGATCCGGGGAGCCACGCAGCTCGGCCTCAAGGTCCGGCAGATGCAGGAGGCCGGCCAGCCGGTGCCGGACGAGCTCCAGGCCATGTTCGACAAGGCCGACCAGGAGCTCTACGTCAACGTCCGCAACGTGTTCGGCGGCCGGCTGCGGCAGGCCACCAGCGGCGCGGCGCCGATCGCGCAGGAGATCCTCGAGTTCTTCTACGCCTGCGGCGCGCCGGTGCTCGAGGGCTACGGCATGACCGAGACGGCGACGGCCTCGACCGTGTCCACCCTGGACGCCTACAAGTTCGGCACCGTCGGGCGGCCGCTGCCCGGCGCCGAGGTCAAGATCGCCGACGACGGCGAGATCCTGATCCGCGGCGCCCACATCTTCCGCGGCTACTACAAGATGGAGGACAAGTCGTTCGGCGCGATCGAGGACGGCTGGCTCCACACCGGCGACCTCGGCGAGCTCGACGAGGACGGCTACCTCAAGATCACCGGCCGCAAGAAGGACATCATCATCACGGCCGGCGGCAAGAACCTCACGCCCGCCAACCTCGAGAACGACCTCAAGCAGTCGCGCTGGATCTCGCAGGCGGTCATGCACGGCGACCGGCGGCCGTACCCGGTGGTGCTGATCACGCTCGACCCGGAGGAGATCCCGAACTTCGCGAAGGAGCACGGGCTGCCGGAGGACCCGGCAGCGCTCGCGAAGGAGCCGAAGGTCAACGAGCTGGTCCAGGGCATCCTCGACGAGGTCAACGCCAAGTACGCGCGCGTCGAGCAGATCAAGAAGTTCGTGATCCTCGACCACGACCTCTCCCAGGAGACCGGCGAGCTGACGCCGACGCTCAAGGTCAAGCGCAACGTGGTCAACGAGAAGTACGCCGGCCTGTTCGACGACCTCTACGCCGAAGGCTGACGGGCGCGCGCCAGGCCGGCCGCGAACGGCAGGCCGGCCTGGCGCGGCACCCGGGCCCGGACCTGCCGGGCCGCGGAGCCGAGCCGGCCGGCGTAGCGCCCGCTGCCGTAGGTGCGGACCACGAGCCGCGTGAGCCAGCGCCCGCGGTCGCGCGTCTGGAGCTCGACGAGCACGCCGCGGCGGGCCACGAGCAGGCGGCCGCGGACGAGGCGCCCGCGGGCTCGCACGGTGAGCGGCGCGCGCACGCGGACGGTGAGCCGCGGGCCGCCCGCCACGCGCAGGCGCCGTGACGGTCCGACGCGCGTGAACGCCGTGAACCGCCCGTCGGCGCGCGTGCGGGCGCCGGTGATCGGCGTCCAGCCGCGCCGGCCGTCCAGGATCCGCTCGGCGAGGGCGACGGGAGCGCCCGCCAGCGGCCGGCCGGCGGCGTCGGTGACGCGGCCGCGCAGGCGGACGCGCTCGCCGTAGGCGACGGTGACGCCGCGCCGGCGGCGGCCCCGGTGCTCGAGCCAGGCGGTGACGCGTGGGGCGGCGGCCGGTGACGGCCCCGGGGGCGACGGCGCGGCGGGCTGCGGCGCGGAGGGCGGCACCGTGGGCGGCGCGGCGTTGGCCACCGTCCGCGTGACCGGCCCGAGCACGGTCGTCCGATTGCCGGCCGCGTCCTCGACGTGCACGGCGACCGCATGACGGCCGTCGGACAGCGCCGTGGTGTCCAGCGCCACGGTGGCGCCCGCCTCGAGCGGGCACGGCCGCCGCGTCGTGAACTGATACGGGTCGCCCCCCGCGATGGCGTCACGGCAGCGGTCGTCGCCGACCGCCACCGGCGGCCCGGCGCGGCCGTCGACCTCGGTCCACGCCCGATACACACCGCCGCCGCGGTCGGCCGCGGCGAACGACAGGCCGGCGGTGCCGCTCAGCACCCGGTCGGCCGCCAGGTCGCCCTGCACGCCGCCGACCACCGGCGCATACGGGTCGTGCAGGACCATCAGCGCGCCCCGCAGCTCCAGCTCCGCCGGCCCGGCGCAGGCATGCGGGCCGCCGCAGCCGAACCGCGCAAGGAGACGCGAGGCCGACTGCCCCGGCCCGCCCACCGGCCCCCAGGCTCGCGGCACGGACGGGACGTCATGGGCCGCGTGGTGCCAGAAGCCGTCGACCACCAGGTCGAACGTGGTGTTCCAGTCCCCGCCCGCGACGCCCGACACCGCCCGCTCGAGCTCCCATGCGGCCAGCGTCGTGTCGGGCGGAAGCGTGTAGATCCAGGCCGCCATCTCACCCGGCGCGAACCACGGCCGCGCCCAGAAGCGCAGCCCGATGCGATCGGGCCCGGCGTACGCCGCGACGAACTCGCCGGCGGACACGCTCGGCGCCCAGCCGTCGAGCCCCGTGTGGTGCTCGTAGGTCCCCGCCCGCGCCGGCGCGGCCAGCAGGGCGAACAGGATCAGGCAGAGCAGCAGGCGCACGACCGCCATAGGCGGCCACGCGAGAAGTTCGCCCCTACTCTCCGGCGGACTGGCGCAGCAGCGTGCTGGTGGTCTGCTCGAGGATCCGCCGCCAGGCGCGCGACTTCTCGCCCTGCTCGGCCTCGAAGTGGCGCACCACCTTGCGCACGCGCGTGGCCGAGATCTCGAACCCGTGCCGCCCGACCACCTCGCGCAGGTTCTCGTAGTCGGCCGCCAGCTTGACCGTGACGGACTGGAAGCCGTGGCGGGCGACCTCGAGCCGCGACCGGTAGTCGAGGATGTTGGTCTGGAACATCAGCTCGTCGTCGGTGTCGGGCTCGATCAGCACGATGTCGACGCCCGGATAGCGCTCGCGCCAGCCGCGCGCGACCTCGTGCAGGCGCTGGTAGGCCAGCAGCTTGAACGTCTGGTAGCCGATCTTGGGGAACCCCATGTCGGACACGCGGCGCGTGCGGGTGCCGAACAGCGTCGGGATCTCCTTCGTGAAGTCGTTCACGTAGGGGACCAGCGGGTTGACGACCACGATCAGCTTCGCGCCCGCCTCGACCGCGATGTCGAGGTTGGTGGTGGAGACGATCCCGCCGTCCACCAGCTCGCGGTCCTTGACCTGCGTCGGCTGGTAGACCATCGGCAGCGCGGCGGAGGCGCGCACGGCGGTGGAGATCGGCACGTCGTCCCAGCCCTTGGCGCCGAGCACGATCCGCTCGCAGGTGTCGAGGTCGGTGGCCGCCAGGTACAGCTCGCAGTCGAGCTCGCGGAAGTCGTCGGTGCGGTCGGGATCCGAGAGGACCGTGTGGATGTACTCCTCGATCCCGGAGCCCGTGTACAGCCCTGACGGGAGCAGGTCGGCCAGCGCGATCGCCAGGTCGACGGTCGAGAGCCGCGGCAGCGCGCGGCCGACCTCGCGGGCCACGCCGAGCAGGTGGAACGGCAACCGCAGGCCCTTGGAGACGAACTCGCGGTAGTTGGGCCGCATCAGCATGTCGAGCGACACGTCGGTGAACGGCTGCGGGACCTGGTCGTTGACCACCCGCATCATCTGCTCGGGGGTGACGCCGTTGGCGGCCAGCGCGGCGATCAGCGCGCCGGCGCTGGTTCCGACGTAGACGTCGAACTGGTTGACGGTCCGGTCGACGCTGAGCAGATCGAGCGCTCGCAGGGCGCCGATCTCATAGACGCCGCCCGTGAAGCCCCCGCCGCCGAGTACCAGCGCGACCTTCGACCTCCTGGGGCGGCGACGGCGCGGGCGCGTCCCGCTGTCGAGCTCCACAACGTTGCCCATCCTTGTTGACACAGTGTACGGTGCCCCTCGGGCGGCATCGCCGCGACTTCCGCCGTCCACTGGGGTTTGGACTCGCCGATGGGAAGGATCTTGTGCCTCGCGGCGCTGCTCGCCGCGCTCCTCGCGCCCGCCGCCCAGGCGGGTGACCCGGCGGCCACCGTGCGCATGCTCGACCGGCAGATGAACAAGGCCGGGAGCGCCTCCGGGGCTTACGTCGTGAACCTCGACACGGGCCAGGAGCTCTATGCGCGCGCGCCCGACGTGGCGCGCATGCCGGCCTCGGTCAACAAGCTCTACACGACCTCGGCGGCGCTCGAGCGCTACGGCGCCGAGGGCCAGCTCGACACCGAGGTGCTGGGCGACAGCCACGTCGACGACTTCGGCGTGGTCAGCGGCAACCTGTACCTGCGCGGCGGCGGCGACCCGAGCTTCAGCCGCGCCGAGGCGCGCGGACTGGCCCGCGTGCTGGCCGGCAGCGGGCTGACCGAGGTGGACGGGCGCGTGATCGGCGACGAGTCGCGCTTCGACAGCGTGCGCGGCGGCCCGGGCTCGAACTACGGCGTCTCCTCTTGGGTCGGCCCGCTCAGCGGCCTGCCGTTCAATCACGGCTACACGCTCGCCAAGCGGCCGCGCTTCCAGCGCAAGCCGCCGCTGTACGCGGCCCAGATCTTCCAGCGCGAGCTCAAGCGCGCCGGCGTCGCCGTGCGCCGCCCGGCCCGGATCGGGATCGCGCCGGAGGGCGCCGTCCTGCTCGGCGAGTGGGCGTCGCCACGGATGTCCGTGATCGTGAAGAACACCAACCGGCCCTCGGACAACTACATGGCCGAGACGCTGCTCAAGGCGCTCGGGGCCGACTACGGCGGCGGCGGGACGACCGCGGCGGGCGTCGCGGTGGCGAGCAGCCACGCGGCCGAGTACGGCGCCGAGCCGACGATGGTCGACGGATCCGGCCTGAGCCGCCGGAACTTCACCACCCCGCGCGACGTCGTCGAGCTCCTGGCCGGGATGGACCAGGGCGAGCTGGCCGAGCCGATGCTGATCTCGCTGGCGGTGGCCGGCCAGTCGGGCACGCTCGTCGACCGCATGCGCGGCACCGCGGCGCAGGGCCGCTGCCGGGCCAAGACCGGCACGCTCGACGGCGTGTCGAACCTCGCCGGCATCTGCCACTCGCGCTCGGGCGCCCGCACCGCCTTCGCGATCCTGATGTCCAACATCAGCGTCTGGAGGGCCCATCCGCTGCAGAACAAGATGGCGGCGGCACTGGCGCGCTACCGCCCGTGACCTGACACCCTCTTCCGGATGATCAGGCTCCCGGTCCTCGTCGCCGCCTTGCTGCTCGCCCTCGCGGCGCCCGCCTCTGCGCGCGAGGCCGTCGTCCCTTCGTTCGACGGCGCCGAGCTGCACGTCAGCTTCCACCCCGCGAAGGCCGGCAAGCGCGCCCCCACGATCCTCATGACCCACGGCTGGGGCGGCAAGCGCGAACAGGACCCCGAGGGAGCGTCCAGCGGCGCCAACGCGGGCGTCGGCGCACTGCGCAAGGGCGGCTTCAACGTCCTGACCTGGGACTCGCGCGGCTTCGGCGAGTCCGGCGGCACCGTGACCATCGACTACCGCGAGAACGAGGGTCGCGACGTCAAGGTGCTCCTGAACTGGCTCGCGCGCCAGCCGGAGGCCAAGCTCGACGGCAGGCGCGACCCGCGCGTCGGCATGCACGGCGGCTCGTACGCGGGCGGGATCCAGTTCGTCGCCGCGGCGATCGACCGCCGGATCGACGCGATCGCGCCGAGCATCGCGTGGCACTCGCTGGTCACCTCGCTCTACCGGGCGGAGACCATCAAGGGCGGCTGGTCGAGCCTGCTGTACGCCGGCGGGCAGAGCGGGCGGCTCGACTCGCACATCACCTCCGCGTTCGCCAGCGGGGCGGTCGGCGGCACCCTGTCGGCCGAGGACCGTGCGTGGTTCGCCTCACGCGGGCCCGGCGCCCTGGTCAAGCGCATCGACGTGCCGACGCTGATCCTCCAGGGCACGCCCGACACGCTCTTCACGCCGTCGGAGGCGATCGACAACTACCGGATCCTGCGCCATCAGGGCGTGCCGCTGAAGATGCTGTGGTTCTGCGGCGGCCACGGGACCTGCTCGACCGGCGAGGGCACCGCCGGGCACCTCGAGAAGCGCGTGGTCGCGTGGCTGCAGCGCTACGTGGCGCGCAGGAAGAAGGTCCGCACCGGGCCGGGCTTCGAGTGGCTGGCCGACGACGCCAAGTGGCGCAGCGCCCGCTCGTACCCGCCGCGGCGCGGCACGCCGATCGTGGGCGAGGGCTCCGGCACGCTGCTGGTGAGCCCGGCCGACACGCTGTCCGGCACGCCGATCGCGGCGACCCCGGCGACCAACGCCGTGAACGTCGCGATCCCCGAGGTGACCGCCCAGGTGGTCGGCCGGCCGGTGGTCAAGCTCACGTACTCGGGCACCGGCGTCGCGAGCCACGTGTTCGCCCAGATCGTCGACGAGGCGCGCAACCTCGTGCTCGGCAACCAGGTCACGCCGATCCCGGTGACGCTCGACGGCGCGACGCACACGATCACGCGCCGGCTCGAGGGCGTCGCCGCCGCGGGCGGCCGCTACCGCCTGCAGCTGATCGGCGGCAGCCAGGTCTACGGGCCGGCGCGCGGCCTGGGAGCGATCACCTTCTCCGCGGCCCGGGTCGAGCTGCCTACGACTTCTCCTTGAAGCGCTTGAAGGCCCGGTCGATCGACTCGAGCGCCTCCTCGCGCGGGTACCACCCGTCGACCTTGACGACCTTCCACTCGGGCGTCTTGTAGATCGAGAAGAAGTGCGAGATCTCGTCGCGGAGCGTCATCGGCAGGTCGTCGAGGCGCTCGATGTGGCTCCAGTTGGGGTCCGAGAGCGGGACGCAGAGGATCTTGTTGTCCTCCGCGTTCTCGTCGCGCATGCGGAACAGCGCCACCGGCTTGACCTCGATCAGGCAGCCGGGGAAGGTCGGCTCGGAGACGACGATCATCGCGTCGAGCGGGTCGCCGTCGGCGGCGAGCGTGTCGCGGAAGAAGCCGTAGTCCGTCGGGTAGCCGAGCGAGGTGAACAGCAGCCGGTCGAGCTTGATGGCTCCCAACTCGTCGTCCCACTCGTATTTGTTCGAGGATCCCTTGGGGATCTCGACGACCGCGATCAGGCTGTCTCCCACGAGAACTCCACGATATGGCCGTCGGGGTCACGGCATTTGACGCTGACGTAGTCCGGCTCGTCCCATCGCTCGACGATCTCCTGCCCGTCTGCTTCCAGGCGACGCGCCATCGAGCGGACCGCCTCGGCGTCGTCGAGCCCGACGCCGAAGTGGGCCTCGAAGCCGCGCTCGGGGAGGCCGAGCGCGAGCGCGAAGCCCGTGCCGTCGTAGAGCATCAGCGTCCCGTCGTCGTACTGCCGCGGCGGCTCGGCGCCGAAGCCGCAGTACGACTCGTAGAAGCGGCGCGAGCGCTCCTGGTCGCTGACCTCCAGGGCGAGGTGGTCCATCGCGCTCGGAGGTTATCTACACCCTTGCCGCCGTGGCGGTTCCGGGGAACGTCAACTGCGGCTGGGTAGGGCGGCGGCTGGATCGGCCGCTCGCCCTGCCGATTGGTCACTTATCCACCTATACGGGGGCAAAGTGACCACTCGAGCCCTGCGGGCCTCGATCTCTCTCCCTCAATGCCGGGGTTGACGTTCGCCCGCGCTGCCCTCGAGCAGCTCCAAGAGCCCAGCCTCGTCGATCACCGGCACCCCGAGCTTCTCGGCCTTCGCCAGCTTCGACCCCGGCGAGGCGCCGGCCACCACGTAGGACGTCTTCTTGGAGACCGAGCCGGTGACCTTGCCGCCGAGGGCCATGATGCGCTCGGTCGCCTGCTCGCGCGTGAGGTCCGGCAGCGTGCCGGTGAGCACGAAGGTCATGTCGCGCAGCGGGCCCTCGCCGGGCGGCGGGCCCTCCTGCTCGAACCGGAGCCCCAGCGCGCGCAGGTCGGCGATCAGCTCGCGCATCTTCTCGTCGGCGAGCTGCTCGTGGATCAGCGCGGCGAGGACCGGCCCGATGCCCGGCGTCTCGGCGATCTGCTCCGCCGTGGCGTCGAGCAGCGCGTCGACGTTGCGGAACTGCGCGGCCAGCTTCTGGCCCGTGACGTAGCCGACGCCCTCGATGCCGAGCGCGAAGAGGACGATGCCGAACGGGCGGTCCTTCGACGCCTGGATCGCCTGGACGAGGTTGCGGGCGCTGACCTCGCCGTAGCCCTCGAGCTGGACCAGCTGCTCCTCGGTGAGCCTGTAGAAGTCCGCCGCCGTCCGCACCAGGCCGGCCTCCTGCAGCGTCGCGACCTGCTTCTCGCCCAGGCCGTCGATGTCCATGATCGCCGCGAACGACTTCAGCAGCTGCCACTGGCGCGCCGGGCAGACCCGGTTCGGGCAGCGCGTGAACACGCCGTCGCCCTTGACGGTCGGCGTGTCGCAGCTCGGGCAACGCGCAGGCGGGCGCGGCGGCGGCTGACGGTCGGGGTTCTCGGCCGCGTGCGGGGCGGGCGAGAGCACCTGCGGGATCACGTCGCCGGCGCGCAGGACGATCACGTCGTCCCCGGGCCGGACGTCCTTGCGCGCGAGGTCCTCCTCGTTGTGCAGCGTGGCGACCTTGACCGTGACACCGCTGACGTGGACGGGCTCGAGCATCGCGAACGGGTACAGGTCGCCGAACTTGCCGACGTTCCACATCACGTCCTTCAGCCGCGTGACCGCGGTGGTGGGCGGGAACTTCCAGGCGATGGCCCAGCGCGGGTCGCGTCCCGAGACCCCGAGCCGGCGCTGGAGCTCGTAGTCGTCGACCTTCACCACCACGCCGTCGATCTCGAAGTCGAGCGCCCCGCGCCGGTCCTGCCAGGCCAGGCACTGGGCGACCACCTCGTCCTCGCTGTCGAGCCGCTTCACGTCGGAATTGACGCGAAAGCCGTGCGACCGCAGCCATTCGAGCGCCTCCCAATGCGTGTTGAGGGTCAGACCCTCAACAATGCCGACGCCGTAGCACCACATGGACAGCGGGCGCTCGGCGGCGAGCTGCGGGTCGAGCTGGCGGATCGTGCCCGCCGCCGAGTTGCGGGGGTTCATGAAGGTCGACAGCCCCGCCTCGGCGCGGCGCTCGTTCAGGGCGGCGAAGTCGGGCAGCGACATGTAGACCTCGCCGCGGACCTCGAGCAGCGGCGGCGCGTCGTCGATCCGCAGCGGGATCGAGGGGATCGTGCGCAGGTTGTGGGTGACGTCCTCGCCGACCTCCCCGTTGCCGCGCGTGGCGCCCCGCTCGAGCATGCCCGTCGCGGTAGATCAGCGAGATCGCCAGGCCGTCGATCTTCGGCTCGGCGACGAACTGGAGGTCCGGGTCCTCGATCCCCTCGCGCGCGAGGTGCGAGCGCATGCGCGCCACCCAGGCGCGCAGCTCCTCCTCCGAGCGCGCGTTGGCCAGCGAGAGCATCGGCTGCAGATGGCGGACCTTCTCCAGCCGCGAGACCGGCTCGGCGCCGACGCGCTGGGTCGGCGAGTCGGGCGTGCGCAGCTCGGGGTGCTCGGCCTCCAGGCGGCGCAGCTCGTCGAGCAGCGCGTCGTAGGCGTCGTCGCCGATCTCCGGGTCGTCGAGGACGTAGTAGCGGTGGTTGTGGTGCTCGAGCTGCCGGCGCAGATCGGCCGCCCGCTCGGGCGCCTTCACTCCGCGATTTCCTCGGCGGCCGGCGCCAGCAGCTGCGCGAGGTCGTAGGCGCGCAGCCCGTCGAGCCCGTGCTCGGCCGTGAGGTCGAAGTGCAGCGGCGTGACGGCGATCCGCCCGGCGGCCACGGCGGCGAGGTCGGTGCCCTCCTCGTCGTCGTGGACCGGCGCGTCGCCGTAGATCCGGAACCGCTTGCGGCCCTCCTCGTCGCTGTCGACCTGCTCGAGCGCGTCGCGGTAGATGCGCTTGCCGAGCCGCGTCACCTCGACGCCTTCCGCGTCCCCGGCCGGCACGTTGATGTTGAGCAGCGTGCCCTCCGGCAGCGGCACGTCGTCGATCCGGTCCACCACGCGGGCGGTGAAGGCGGCCGCGGTCTCGAAGTCGAACTCGCGGCCGAGCCGGAAGTCCATCTCGCGCGCCAGCGACTGCTGCGACACGGCGAGGGCCGGAACGCCGAGCACGACGCCCTCCAGCGCGGCGGCCACCGTGCCGGAGTAGGTGATGTCGTCGCCGAGGTTGGAGCCGTGGTTGATGCCGGCCACCACGAGGTCGGGCTCGAAGTCGCCCGCCAGGCCGAGCTGGGCGAGCCGCACGCAGTCGACCGGCGTGCCGTCGCACGAGTAGCCGACGGTGCCGTCGTCGAACGGCACCTCGGTCACCCACAGCGGGCGGCGCGTGGTGATCGAGCGGGCGGTGGCCGACATGTTCGCGTCGGGCGCGATGACGGCCAGCACGATGTCGTCCAGGGCGGCCAGCGCCCTCCGGAGCGTCTGGAGGCCGTCGGCGTGGATGCCGTCGTCGTTGGTGAGCAGGACGCGCAGCACAGCGCCGTCGAGGATAGAGATCCCGAACTTGTGGCCAGGTGGCAGGAAGACCCCCGGCCATAGCGTGCACCGGATGGGAGAGCATCGCCGCGGCACCGTTCTCGTCCTGGCCGTCGCCGCTGCCTGCCTGCTCGCCGCCGGGATCGGCGGCTACGGAGCCCTCGCCGTGCTCGACCGCGACGCCTTCGCCGACCGCGCGGTGCGCACGCTCGACTCCGACGAGGTCCGCGAGGAGGCCGGCGTCCGCATCGCGGGCCGCCTGGCCAACGAGCAACACGAGCTTTCGGTGCTCCAGCCGCTGATCGCGGACACGGTCAGCGAGGAGGTGGCCGACGATCCGGCCTTCCGGTCGGCCTTCCGCGACGGGGCCGTCCGGCTGCACGAGGCGCTGTTCGAACAGCCCGGCGCCGAGGCGTCGATGACGGTCGCCGGCTCGGGCGCGATGGTGCGCGCCGAGCTCCTGCGCCGCGGCGCCGAGGTGCCCCGGCTCGTGGACATGCCGCTGTTCAGCGTCGGCGCGGACGGCCCGGAGGGCATGCTGCGACGGCTGGCGCCGCGAGTGGCCGACGTCGCGCTGCCACTCTCCCTCGTCCTCGCCCTGATCGGCATCGGGCTGCTCGCGCTCGCCGTCTGGCGCGAGCGTGACCACCGGCGCGCCGTGTGGGCGGTCGGGCTGACGGTCGCCGCCGCCGGCGGGCTGACCGCCGCGGGCGTCACGGCGGCGCAGGACTTCGTGCTCGACCACTTCGACACCGGCTTCGGCGACGCGGTGGTCGGCAGCGTCTGGGACGCCTACCTCGCCGACCTGCGGGGCTGGGCGCTGGCGCTCGGCGCCGCGGGCCTCGTGGTCGCCGCGGCGGCCGGCGGCCCGCGACCCTCGCCGGCCACGCTGTTCGCCGCCCCCGCGTCGCGGCGCGGCCGGGCGCTGCGCGCCACCGCGCTGCTCGGCCTGGCGGCGCTCGCCGTCCAGTTCCCGGAGCTCGTGCTGCACACCGGGCTCGTGGCGATCGCCGCGGGGCTCGTCTACGTCGCCGCCGGCGACATGCTGCGCGTCGTGGCCCCGCCCCGCTGCGCGGCGCAGCGGCTGCGCGCCGCCGCGCTGGCGGCCGGGCTGCTGGGCCTGATCGCCTTCGCGGTCGCGATCTAGGCCGCTGCGGCCTCGAGCGGCGGGAGGACGCCGATCTGGCGCAGCAACCCGAGGGCGTTCCAGTAGAGGGCGCCCTCGATCATCATCCCGTCGTCGTCGAAGGTGGTGACGACCGCGGCGTAGCTCTGGGTGAAGCGGCCGGTGGGCGGGACGCCGAGGAACTCGCCGAGATGCGTGCCCGTGATGGTGAGCTCCTGGACCAGGCGCGGCGGCGCCAGGGTCGAGGACGTCTCCTCGATGTGCAGGTCCGGGAAGCCCGTCATGTAGGCCTGGGCGGCCGCCTTGAGGGCCTCACGGCCGTGCAGGGGCATGCCGAGCGCCACGTCGCGCCAGATCACATCCTCGGTCAGGTTGACCGCGATGCCCTCCGCGTCGCCGCGGTTCCACGCCGTCAGCGTGTCGGCGCCGCGGGCGAGCATCTGCCGGCGATCCATGCGCCGACGCTACTGATATGCCACGACCGGTTCAATACTGCACACCGGCTAGATACAGCCCATGCGGCGCTACGGTCGGGCCCGCCTCCTCGCGCGGACGGCCCTCGAGCAGGCGCACGAACGACTCCAGCGTGCGCCGGCCGTTGGCGACCTCGAGCATGGTCCCGACGAGCACACGATTCATCTGTCGCATGAAGGCGTCGGCCTCGATCCGGAACTCGAGCAGCTCGTCGCCGGACCACGAGGCGCTGAGCACGCTCCGCTCGAAGCGCTGGTGGTAGGTCTCGGTCGGCGTGAAGGCGGTGAAGTCGTGCACGCCGGCCAGCGCCGCCGCACACGCCTGCAGCGCGGCGCGGTCGAGCGAGTGCGGCCACCAGAGCGCGCGGCCGGTCTCGAACGGCGAAGGCGACGGCCGGGCCAGCACGCGGTAGAGGTAGGAGCGGCTGACGGCGTCGTGGCGGGCGCTGAAGCCGTCCGGAACGGTCTCCGCCGAGAGCACCGCGATCTCGTCGGGGAGCAGCGCGTTGACCGAGCGCAGCAACGGCAGCGGCCCGTCATACGAGACGACCTGGCCGAGCGCGTGCACGCCCCGGTCCGTCCGGCCCGCCACGACGAGCGAGACCGGCTCCCGGAGCACGGTCTCGAGCGCCACCGACAGCTCGCCGGCCACCGTCCGCAGCCCCGGCTGGACGGCCCAGCCCGCGAACGGGCCGCCGTCATAGGCCAGGGTCAGCTTGGTGGTCAGACGAGCTCTAGATAGACCATCTCGGTCGCGTCAGACGAACGCGGACCGAGCTTGAGGATCCGGGTGTAGCCCCCGGGGCGCTCCGTGTAGCGGGGCGCGATCTCGTCGAACAGCTTGTAGATGATGCCCTTGTCCGGGTGCTGGAGGATCGAGATCGCCTGCCGGCGCGCGTGCAGGTCGCCCTTGCGCGCCAGCGTGATCAGCTTCTCGATCTCCGGCTTGACCGCCTTGGCCTTGGCCTGGGTGGTCTTGATCCGCTCGTGGTCGATGACCTCGATGCAGAGATTCGCCAGCAGCGCCTTGCGATGCGCCGAATCGCGGGAGAGCTTGTGGCGTGTCTTCTGGTGGCGCATCAGTCCGTCCTGAGCGTCAGGCCTCGCTGCGACAGGGTCTCGATGACCTCGTCGATCGACTTCTTGCCGAAGTTCGGGATCGCGGCGAGCTCTCCCTCGGACTTCGACACCAGGTCGCCGACCGTCTGGATCCCGGCCCGCTTGAGGCAGTTGTACGAGCGCACGCCGAGCTCGAGCTCCTCGATGAGGATGTCGTCCATCGGCGAGCCACCGGCGCGACCGCCGGGCTGGAGCGCGGCGCCCGCGCCGGCTCCGTTGTCCAGCGAGGCCATGCCGCCCGGACCGGCGCGCAGCTCCTCGATCCGCTCCTCGTCGGTGAAGATCGAGAGCGAGGAGATGAGGATCTCCGCCGCCTCGCGGAGCGCGGCCTGCGGGTCGATCGAGCCGTCGGTCTCGATGTCGATCGTCAGCTTGTCGAAGTCGGTCCGCTGGCCGACGCGAGCCTGCTCGACCGAGTACGCCACACGGCGCACCGGCGAGAAGATCGAGTCGATCGGGATGACGCCGATCGGCTGGTCGGGCGACTTGTTGTCCTCCGCCGGGCGGTAGCCGCGGCCGCGCCCGATCGTGAGGTACATCTCGAGCTTGGTCTTCTTCTCGAGCGTCGCGATGTGGGCGTCCGGGTTGAGGATCTCCACGCCGGACGGCAGGTCGATGTCGCGGGCGGTGATCTCACCGGGGCCGGTGACCACGAGCGGCGCCTCGACCTCGGTGGCATCCGAGTGCATGCGGCACACGATGCCCTTGAGGTTGAGGACGATGTCGGTCACGTCCTCGGTGACGCCCTTGATCGTCGAGAACTCGTGGGCCACGCCCTCGATGCGCACGGACGTCACCGCCGCGCCCGCCAGCGAGGCGAGCAGCACGCGCCGCAGCGAGTTGCCGAAGGTGTAGCCGAAGCCGCGGTCGAGCGGCTCAACCACGAACTGGCCGCGGTTGTCCTCGACCGTTTCGGCGGTGATTCGGGGGATCTGGAAGTCGAGCATCAAGGTCCTAACGTCGTCTCAGGTTCTGCGGGGAGCGAAGCGGCGCCCTGGGGAACGGGCGCCGCGGCAAGGGCGTTACTTCGAGTACAGCTCGACGATGAGCTGCTCCTGCACCGGCGCAGCGATCTCCGCGCGCTCTGGCTTGCGCAGCACCTTCGCCGTGAGCTGGTCGTGATCCGCCTGAAGCCATGCGGGCACCTGGGCCACCAGCTCCGTCGCGTCGCGGATCACCGTCTCGGCGTCGGAGCCGGGCTTGAAGGTGATCACGTCGTTCTCGCGCACCTGGTAGCTGGGGATGTCCACCCGGCGGCCGTTGACCGCCCAGTGCCCATGCCGGATGAGCTGGCGCGCCTGCCGCCGCGAGGCGGCGAAGCCGAGGCGCACGAGCACGTTGTCGAAGCGGCACTCGAGGATGCGGAGCAGGTTCTCGCCGGTGATGCCGGGCTGCCGGGACGCCTTCGCGTAGTACGTCCGGAACTGCTTCTCCAGCACGCCGTAGTAGCGGCGGGCCTTCTGCTTCTCACGCAGCTGGACGCGGTACTCGGACTGCTTCTGACGGCCGCGGCCGTGCTCGCCCGGCGGGTACGAGCGCCGTTCGACGCCGCACTTGTCGGTCAGGCAGCGCTCGCCCTTGAGGAAGAGCTTCTGCCCTTCGCGGCGGCACTGCTTGCACTGGGGTGACGTATCGCGAGCCAAACTCAGACCCTCCGCCGCTTGCGGGGGCGGCAGCCGTTGTGTGCCTGCGGGGTGACGTCCCTCACGCCGGTGACCTCGAGGCCGGCGGCCTGGAGCGAGCGGATCGCGGTCTCGCGGCCCGAGCCCGGGCCCTTCACGAAGACCTCGACCTTCTGCATGCCCTGCTCGATGCCCTTGCGGGCGGCGGCGTCGGCCGTGACCTGGGCGGCGAAGGGAGTCGACTTGCGGGAGCCCTTGAAGCCGGCGCCGCCGGCGGACTCCCACGCGATGACGTTGCCCTCGCGGTCGGTGAGGGCGACGATCGTGTTGTTGAAGCTGGTCTTGATGTGCGCCTGGCCGATCGGGACGTTCTTCTTGACCTTGCGGCGGCCGCGCTGGGGGCGTCTCGGAGCGGGCATCTACTTCTTCGTCGCCTTCTTCTTGCCGGCCACCTGCATGCGCTTGGGACCCTTGCGCGTGCGGGCGTTCGTCTTGGTGTTCTGGCCGCGCACCGGGAGGCCACGGCGGTGGCGCAGGCCGCGGTAGCAGCCGATCTCCATCAGGCGCTTGACGTTCTGGGAGCGCTCGCGGCGCAGGTCACCCTCGACGACGTAGTCGTTGTCGATGATGTCGCGCAGCTTGGCGATCTCATCGTCCGTCAGGTCGCGCACGTAGGTGTCGGGGCTGATCCCCAGCTTGGCGAGGATCTCGTTCGAGGCCGGCTGGCCGACCCCGTAGATGTAGGTCAGACCGATCTCGACGCGCTTGTTGAGCGGGATGTTGACCCCTGCGATACGAGCCATACGCTTACCCCTGTCGCTGCTTGTGCCGCGGGTTCTGGCAGATGACGAGGACCCGGCCGTGGCGGCGGATGATCTTGCACTTCTCACACATCGGCTTGACCGACGGTCGTACCTTCATGGTCCCTTTCGGCTGATGATCCAGACGGGGTGGCTCTGGCGGCCGGAGCGGCTGCCGCTACCAGTCCCCCGGACGAAGACTTGACCGCACACCGAGGCCTCGCGGGCTCAGGCGCGACCGATGAGAATAGCAAAGGGACCCCCCCTCGCCGCCGAGTGGCGGCGCGCCAAGTTTGCTAGCGCTTTCGCCTGCCAGGCAATCGCTGACGCGCTTGCCTTCGGCGACGACCTGCTCGCCACTTTCGGACTCATCGCGGCAGTGACGCTCGGCCCTGTGGTCGTGCACGACTCGCGCGAGACCTCCCAGCTGGGGTCGGTGGCCGGGCCGGGGCGGTTCGCGGCCGAGCCCGTGGTCTATGAACGGCGCGTCGGCGAATGGCGCCAGTTCTGGCTGGGGTTCGCGCAGAACGACCAGGACCGCGGCATCGTCCGCACCGGCCGCCACGCGGGCGACTGGGAGCTCATCCAGATCCGTGAGGGTGTCGAGGCGGTGTACTCGCAGCACTCCGGCGCCGAGCGTTGCCCATGGTCCGCGGTCGAGCTCCGAGACGGCCGGCCCGTCGTGTATCTCGCCAACGGCTCCCACGCCGCGTACTTCCGGCCGGGCACGCGCGATCGCATGTGGCCGGACCCCAACGACGAGGCCGACGGCCGCGGCGCCGTGGTGACGCCGCCCGTGGAGCCGCTCGGCGACTGGGCGGACTGGCCCGGCCTCTGGGGCAGGGCCCGTGGCGGCCTGATGCCGGGAGAGATGGACTCCCCGCGCGGCCCCGGGTATCAGCACACCGATCCCGAGGCGTTCGCCCGCACCGCCCGGCCGTGCACGTTCGACCGCTGCGACGAGGCCGGCGAATGCGACTCTCGCGAGGTCCTGCTGCCGCTCGCGGCGCCGCTGCTCGCCGCCCTGGCCGTCATCGGGCTGCGCCGTCGGCGATCATCGCGGGATGCCGAACATCTTCAACCCTGAGTGGGAGGCTGAGCTGCCGGGCCTGCGCGGCCAGCGCGTCGGGGCGGGCGCCGGCGGTGAGAAGCTCGGCGCCACCCTCTACGAGGTCGACCCCGGCGGGCGCGTCTCGCCACTGCACATCCACCACGCCAACGAGGAGATGCTGTTCGTGGTCTCCGGCCGCCCGACCCTGCGCACCGGCGACGGCGAGCGCGAGCTCGTGGAGGGCGAGGTCGTCGCCTTCCCCAGCGGCCGCCGCGGCGTGCACCAGGTCCTCAACCGCTCGGACGAGCCCGCGCGGGTGCTGATCGTCTCGACCATGCGGTATCCCGAGGTCGTCGAGCACCCGGACAGCAACAAGGTCGTAGCGATCTCCGGACGGCCGGACGAGACAGCGGCGATGTTCCTCGCCTTCCGCAAGGGTGACGCGGTGCCGGTGACGGAGGGCGAGACCTAGGGACGAACTTCGGCTGGGTGGGGCGGCTGGGGCGCCGGCGGCGCGGCGAGTTTTCGGCGTCGAGTCCTGATATACTATAGGTGAGAGACCTAGGCGGTCGCTATACGACCCCTGGGCAGGATGCTTCGAGGAAACCGGCTCCGCCGGCCCCCTCACCTCCCCTACCCAGCCGCAGTTGACGTTCGCCGGCGCTAAGCCGCCGCGCGAGCCTTGGACTCGTGCCAGGGCGTGAGGATGCGCGGGCCTTCGGCCGTGATCGCGATCGTGAACTCGAAGTGGGCGGCGAGTGAGCCGTCCTGGGAGTAGATCGCCCAGCCGTCGTCGCCCATGCGGACCATGTGGCGGCCGGCGGTGGTCATCGGCTCGACGGCGAGGACCATGCCCTCCTGGAGCTCGGTGCCCTTGCCGGGCGTGCCGTAGTTGGCGATCTGCGGCTCCTCGTGCATGTCGCGGCCGATCCCGTGCCCCACGAGCGAGCGCACGATCGAGAACCCCGCCGCCTCGACGTGCTGCTGGACCGCGTGGCCGAGGTCGCCGAGCCGCCGGCCGGGCCGGCACTGCTCGACAGCCTGGAACAGCGACTCCTCGGTGACCTCGAGCAGCTTGGAGGCGACCGGCGAGACGTCGCCGACCGGGAAGGTGCGCGCCGCGTCGGCCACCCAGCCGTCGTAGACGACCCCGATGTCGACGCTCAGGATGTCCCCGCGCGAGAGCTTGAACTTGCCGGGGATGCCGTGCACCACCATGTCGTTCGGCGACGCGCAGATCGAGCCCGGGAAGCCGCGGTAGCCCTTGAAGGCGGGCGTGGCGCCCTGCGAGCGGATGAACTTCTCGGCGGCGGCGTCGAGATCGGCGGTCGTCACCCCCGGCCGGACCTTGCCGGCCAGCAGGTCCATCGTGCGCACCAGGATGTCCCCCGCGCGAGCCATCTTGTCGATCTCCGCGGGGGTCTTCTTGATGATCATCTCTCTAGAGGCGCTCTTCGAGCCGCAAAGTGGCGAGCGTGGCCCGGATGTGGTCGTGAACCTCGACCTTGTCCCGGGTGCCGTCGAAGCGGCGCAGCAGGCCCCGCTCCTCGTAGTAGTCCTTCAGCGGCTCGGTCAGCTCATGGTAGACCGAGAGCCGCTCGCGGATGGCGTCGGGCTGGTCGTCGTCGCGCTGCGCCAACGGCCGCCCGCACTGGTCGCACACGCCCTCGTGCTTCGGCGGGTCGTAGTTGACGTGGTACAGGTGGCCGTTCGAGCACTGCCGGCGGCCGCTCAGCCGCTCGACCACCACGTCGTCGGGCGCCTCGATCAGCAGCGCGGCCGTCAGCCGGCGGCCGAGCTTGTCCATCTCCTCGCCCAGCGCGTCGGCCTGGCCGCGCGTGCGCGGGAAGCCGTCCAGCAGGAAGCCGTCGTCGCCCTCCTCCTCGACCTTGTCGAGGATCATGGCGATCACGAGCTCGTCGGGGACGAGCTGGCCCTTGGACATGTAGTCCTCCGCCTTGCGCCCGAGCTCGGTGCCCTCGCTCCGGTGGCCGCGCAGCAGGTCGCCGGTGCCGATGTAGGGCAGCCCGAAGTCATCGGACAGACGGGCAGCCTGTGTGCCCTTGCCAGCGCCAGGGGGACCCAGCAGGATCAGGTTCAATTCACTCATACCGTAACGTCGCACGACGGCCGCCGGGTGGGGTTTCCGGCGGCCGGAGGGCGAAAACCCTAGCGCAAGAAGCCTTCGTAATTGCGCATCATGAGCTGCGCCTCGAGCTGCTTCATCGTGTCGAGGGCCACGCCGATGACGATCAGGATCGACGTCCCGCCGAAGAAGAAGTTCGCGCCGGTCTGGGCGATGAGGATGGTCGGCAGGGCCGCCACGGCCGCGAGGTAGAGCGCTCCGGGGAACGTCAGTCGCGCCAGGATGCGGTCCAGGAACTCGGCGGTGGGCCTGCCTGGCCTCACCCCGGGGATGAAGCCGCCGTACTTCTTCAGGTTGTCCGCCTGGTCGACGGGATTGAAGGTCACCGCCGTGTAGAAGTACGTGAAGATGATGATGAAGAAGGTCTCGCCGACGACGTAGGCCCAGCCGCTCGGGTTGAAGAAGGTCGACAGCCCCTGGGCGCCCGGGATCAGCTCGCCGAGCGTCGGCGGGAAGGCCATGATCGAGGCGGCGAAGATGACCGGGATGACGCCGGCCATGTTCACGCGCAGCGGCAGGTAGGTCTGGCCGCCGGAGCTCATGCGGCGGCCGATCACGCGCTTGGCGTACTGGATCGGGATCCGGCGCTGACCCTCCTGCACGAACACGATCGCCGCGATCACGCCGAGCGCGAGGAACGGCATCATGACCTTGAAGACCTGGTCCGGGTTGGTCCACCACGACTGGATGCCCTGCGGCAGGCCGGACACGATCGAGGCGAAGATCATCAGCGAGATGCCGTTGCCGATGCCGCGCTGGGTGATCAGCTCGCCCATCCACATCAGCAGCACGCAGCCGGCGGTGAGGCAGACCACGACGAGGATCACGCCGCCCGGGGTGAAGTTCTCGAACACCGGGGCGCCCGCGCTGTCGCCCTGCGAGCGGAAGAGGAAGACGTAGCCGATCGCCTGCGCGGCGGCCAGGCCGACGGTCAGGTAGCGCGTGTACTGCGTGATCTTCTGCTGGCCGACCTCGCCCTCCTTCTGGAGCTTCTCCAGCGACGGCGAGACGACCGTCAGCAGCTGGAGGATGATCGAGGCCGTGATGTAGGGCATGATCCCGAGCGCGAACAGCGCGATGCGGGACAGGCCGCCGCCGGTGAAGAGGTTGAGGAAGCCGAGGATGTTCGAGCCGGCGTAGTTCTCCGAGATCGCCTCGAGCGCCTCGACGTTCACGCCCGGCACCGGGATGTACGCCCCCAGCCGGTAGAGCGCGAGCATGACTGCCGTGAACAGCAGCTTCTTCCGGATGTCTGCGACCCGGAAGGCGTTGAGGATGGTGGAGATCACGGGGTCGCGCTAGGACTCTACGACCTGCACCGTGCCGCCGGCGGCCTCGATCTTCTCGCGAGCGGTCTTCGAGAACCCGTGGGCGTGGACGGTGAGCTTCTTGGTCAGCTCGCCGCGGGCCAGGACCTTGACCGGGATGCCCTTGCGCGTGGCCAGCCCGGCCGCGCGCAGCGCGTCGAGGTCGACCGACGCGCCGTCGTCGAACCGCGCCTCGAGGTCCTCGAGGTTGACCGGCTGCGTGTGCGTCCGGAACATCTCGAACGGCATCGACATCTTCTTGTTCGGGCCGCGCAGCTTGCGCATCCGCATGTGGATCGGGTTCTGGCCGCCCTCGAAGCGGGCGCGCTGCTTGGAGCCCGAGCGCGAGCCGTAGCCCTTCTGGCCGCGGCCGGCGGTCTTGCCGGTGCCCGAGCCCTCGCCGCGGCCTACGCGCTTGCGCGGCCGGCGCGAGCCGGGGGCGGGCTTGAGGTTGTGGAGGCCGATGATCTCTTCGGTTTCCTCGGCCATCACTTCTCCTCGACCGTCACGAGATGCCGGACGGCGTGGACCATGCCGCGAAGCTGCGGGGAGTCCTCGCGCTCGACCGACTTGTTGATGCCGCGCAGGCCCAGCGAGCGCAGCGTGTCGCGCTGCCTGCCGTTGGTCGCCGTTGGCGACTTCACCTGCGTGATCAGCGAGCGTCACGCAGACACCTCCGCCTCATCCTCGCGATGTTCGCCGCCAGGCGAACTCGCAAGGGAATCCGCGCCAGCCGATTCCCCGCCGCCGAGGCCGAGCACGCGATCCACCACAGGCCGCGCAGCTTCGCGATCTCCTCGGGGCGCCGCAGGTCCTGCAGACCGGCGATCGTCGCCTTCACGAGGTTGATCGGGTTCTGGGTGCCGAGCGACTTGGAGAGGATGTCGTGGATCCCCGCCAGCTCGAGCACCGCGCGCACGCCGCCGCCGGCGATGACGCCGGTACCGGGCGAGGCCGGCTTGAGGAACACACGGCCGGAGCCGAAGACGCCGGTGGTCTGGTGCGTGATGGTCGACCCGTGGCGCGGCACGCGGAAGAGGTTCTTCTTCGCGCGCTCGACGCCCTTCTGGATCGCCAGCGGCACCTCGTTCGCCTTGCCGTAGCCGACGCCGACGATGCCGTTCTCGTCACCCACCACGACGAGCGCGGTGAACGAGAAGCGCCGGCCGCCCTTGACCACCTTGGCGACGCGGTTGATCTCGACCACGCGCTCCTGGAGGTCGAGGCCGGTGCTGGATACGGATCGGTCGGGGGCTGCCATTCGTTCCTTCGAGTCTAGAAGTTCAGTCCGCCCTCGCGGGCGCCTTCGGCGAGCGCCTTCACGCGGCCGTGATAGCGATAGCCGCCGCGGTCGAACACCGCGGTCGTGATGCCGGCGGCCGAGGCGCGCTGACCCAGCAGCTCGCCGGCCTTCTTGGCCTGCTCGAGCGGCTTGAGCGAGCGCAGCTCGCCCTCGGTCCAGTTGACGGCGGCCAGCGTGCGGCCGGCGTCGTCGTCGATGAGCTGGGCGAAGATGCCGCGGCTGGAGCGGAAGACGCTGATGCGCGGGCGCTCGGCGCTGCCGCGCACCTTGGCGCGGACGCGGCGGCGGCGCTTGAGGCGCCGGGCGGGAGCCGTGACGACGGTCATGCGCGCTTGCCCACCTTCCGGGCGACGTACTCGCCCTCGTAGCGGATCCCCTTGCCCTTGTAGGGCTCGGGCTTGCGCTGCTTGCGGATGATGGCGGCGATCTCGCCGACCTGCTGCTTGTTGTTGCCCTTGACGATCACGCGCGTCGGGACCGGCACCTCGAACTCGATGCCCTCCGGCGCCTTGATCGGCACGGGGTGCGAGTAGCCGAGCGCCAGCTCGAGGTCGCGCCCCTTGAGCTGCGCGCGGTAGCCGACGCCCTGGATCTCCAGCGTCTTCGTGAAGCCGTTGGTGACGCCCTCGACCATGTTCGCGACCAGCGAGCGCGTCAGCCCGTGCAGGGCGCGGTGCTCGGCGCGATCCGTGGGACGCGTGACGATCAGCTCCTCGCCCTCCTGCTTGACCTCGATCGAGCGGTTCTTGCGCTCGAACAGATCGCCGCGGGGGCCGGCCACGCGGACGACCTCCGGCTCGATCGTGACGGTCACGCCGGTGGGGACGGGGATTGGCTTCTTACCGATGCGGCTCATGACTTGGCTACCAGACCTCGGCGACGACCTCGCCGCCCACTCCTGCGCGGCGCGCGTCGTGCCCGGTCATCACGCCCTGGGACGTGGACATGATGGTCGTGCCCATGCCTCCCAGGACCTTCGGGATGTGCTTTGCGTCGACGTACGTCCGCTGACCCGGGCGGGACACCCGGCGCAGGCCGGAGATCACGGACGTGCGGTCGTCAGTGTACTTGAGGCGCACGAGGATCTTCTCGCCTGCCGAGCCGGGGACGCCGGGGGCGTCGTCATAGCCGGCGATGTAGCCCTGCTCGAGCAGGATCCGCGCCATCTCGCGCTTGAAGCCGCTGGCGGGGATCTCGACCTCCTCGTGGGCGGCCATGATCCCGTTGCGGATGCGCGTCAGGAAGTCGGCGATGGGATCGGTCATCGACATGCGATCACCAGCTCGACTTCGTCATGCCGGGGATGTAGCCGTTGTGCGCGAGCTCGCGCAGGCAGATCCGGCAGAGGCCGAACTTGCGGTAGACGGCGCGCGGGCGGCCGCAGCGGCGGCAGCGCGAGTGGGCCCGCGTCTTGTATTTCGGTGTGCGCGACTGGCGCACGATCTTGGACTTCTTGGCCATGGATCTCCTGGTTAGGCCGCCGCGGGCTCCTGGTCGAGGGTCTCGTAGGCGCCCGGGCGCCCGTCGCGCGCGAAGGGCATGCCCAGCGCGTCGAGCAGCGCGAACGCCTCCGGATCGGTGGCGGCGGAAGTGGTGATGGTGACATCGAGCCCGCGGACCTGGTCGACGCTGTCGTAGTCGATCTCCGGGAAGATGACCTGCTCGCGGATGCCCATCGAGTAGTTGCCGCGCCCGTCGAACGAGCGCGGGTTGAGCCCCCGGAAGTCGCGCAGGCGCGGGAGGGCGATCGAGGTCAGACGGTCGAGGAACTCGTACGCGCGCTCGTCGCGCAGCGTCACGGTCAGGCCGACCGGCATGCCCTCGCGCAGCTTGAAGTTGGCCACGGACTTGCGGGCGCGGCGGATGTTCGGCTTCTGGCCGGCGATCGTCGCCAGCTGCTCCTGCGCGGCCTCGAGCATCTTCGAGTCCTGCTTGGCCTCGCCGACGCCCATGTTCAGCGTGACCTTCTCGAGCTTCGGGGCCTGCATGACCGAGCTGTAGCCGAACTTGCGCACCAGCGCGGTCCGGATCTGGTCGTTGTAGCGGTCCTTGAGTCGTGCCATGTCAGTCCAGCTCCGAGCCCGTGCGGCGGGAGATGCGCTTGCGACGACCCTCGTCGTCGCGCGTGATGCCGATCCGCGCCGGCTTGTGGTCCTTGGGGTCGATGATCGCGACGTTGGAGACGTGGATCGGACCCTCCTTCTCGATCACGCCCACCTGCGCGTTCGGGCGGCCGGGGTTGGGACGCTGGTGGCGCTTGACCATGTTCAGCCCGGCCACGAAGACCCGGTCCTTCTTCGGGTCGGTGCGCAGGACCTTGCCGGTCTTGCCCTTGTCCTTGCCGGCGATGACGACGACCTCGTCGTCCTGGCGGATGCGCATCAGAGCACCTCCGGGGCGAGCGAGACGATCTTCATGAACCCGCCGTCGCGCAGCTCGCGGGCCACCGGCCCGAAGATGCGCGTCCCGCGCGGGTTGTTCTGCGCGTCGATGATCACCGCGGCGTTCTCGTCGAAGGCGATGTAGGTGCCGTCGTCGCGCCCGAACTCCTTGCGCGTGCGCACGACGACCGCCTTGACGACCTCGCCCTTCTTGACCGACCCCTGCGGGTTGGCGACCTTGACGGTCGCGGTGATGATGTCCCCCACGCCCGCGTAGCGGCGGCGCGAGCCGCCCATGACGCGGATGCAGAGGATCTCGCGGGCGCCGGTGTTGTCGGCGACCTTCAGGCGGGTCTCGTTCTGGATCACTTCGCCCGCTCCACGACATCGACCAGCCGCCAGCGCTTCGAGCGCGACATCGGGCGGCACTCCTGCACGCGCACGGTGTCGCCCGGATGAGCGTCGTTGCGCTCGTCGTGCGCGTAGAGCTTGACCGTCGAGCGCAGGATCTTGTGGTAGCGCTTGTGGCGCTTGACCACGGCGATCGCGACGGTGATCGTCTTCTCGCCCTTGTCGGAGACGACGACGCCCTGGCGCACCTTCGCCTTGCCCGGCCCGTGCTCGGGCGCGTGCATCTCCTCGGCCGCCGGCGCGGTCTTGCGAGCCTCCGCGGTCTTGGTCTTGACGCGCTGCCGGTAGGCGCGGCGCTGCTTGGCAACCGCGGCGCGGCGCTCGCGGCGCTCGGCGTCGCGCTCCTCGTTCGTGCGCGGCTTGCGGCGGCCGGCGGCGGCCTGGCGCTCGGAGCGCTTGGCGTCCATCTTCTCGCGCCGGGTCGGGCCCGACTTCGGCGTCGCCTTGGGCTTGGCCTCCTCGGCCGGCGCTTCTTCAGCGGGCGCTTCCTCGGCGACGGGCTCCGCAGCCGGAGCCTCCTCGGCGGCAGGGGCTTCCTCGGCCGCCGCCTCGGGCGCCTCGGGAGCAGCCTCAGCCGCCTGTTCCACTTCTTCCTGGATGTTCTCGGGAGTCTCTTCGTTCTTCTCAGCCATCGTCGGCCTCAGTCTTGGTCGGCACGTTCGGGTCGACGCCACGCTGGCGGGCGATCGTGAGCGCCCGCGCCAGCTCGCGCTTGCTTCCACTCAGCCGCGCGGTGTTGTCCAGCTCGCCCGTGGCGTGCTGCATGCGCAGGCCGAACAGGTCGCGCCGGGTGGTCGCGATGTGGTCGCGCAGGGCGCCGTCGCCCATGTCACGCAGATCGGCGGCGCGCATCAGTGGCCGTCCTCGCGCATGACGAACTTGGTCTTGACGGGAAGCTTGTGGCCGGCCAGGCGCATCGCCTCGCGGGCGAGAGGCTCCGGCACGCCGGACAGCTCGAACATCACGCGCCCGGGCTTGACCACGGCGACCCAGCCCTCCGGGTTGCCCTTGCCGGAGCCCATGCGGGTCTCGGCCGGCTTCTTGGTGAAGGGCTTGTCCGGGAACACGTTGATCCAGACCTTGCCGCCACGCTTGATCTTGCGCGTCATGGCGATACGGGCGGCCTCGATCTGGCGGTTGGTGAGCCAGCCGTTCTCGAGCGCCTTCAGGCCGTACTCGCCGAACTCGACGGTCTGCTGACCGCGCGAGAAGCCGGCCCGGCGCCCGCGGTGCTGCTTGCGGAACTTGACTCGCTTCGGGGACAGCATCAGCGACTGATCCCTCCGCTCAGGTCCGGACGCTGGCCACCGCGACCGCCCTGGCCGCCACGACCGCCGCCGCCGCCGCCACGGCCTCCGCCGCCGCCGCGGCCACCGCCGCCGCCGCCGAAGCCGCCACCGCCGCCACGGCCACCGCCGCCCTGGCCGCCCGGGCCGCCGCCACGGCCACCGCGACCGCCGCCACGGCCGTCGCCGCGCCCGCGGCCGTCACGGCCGCCGCGCCCGCGCCGGCGATCGTCGCCCTGGTCGTCGCCGCGCCCGGGCGGCTCGTCCAGCGACGTCAGATCCTGGCCGGTGTAGCCGGCGGGCATGATCTCGCCCTTGTTGATCCAGCACTTGACGCCGATGCGGCCGAACGTCGTGCGGGCCTCGTAGAAGCCGTAGTCGATGTCCGCGCGCAGCGTGTGCAGCGGGACGCGGCCGTCCGAGTAGGACTCGGAGCGCGCCATCTCGGCGCCGCCCAGGCGGCCGCCGACCTGGATCTTGCAGCCCTTGGCGCCCGAGCGCATGGCGCTCGTGAGCGCGCGCTTCATCGCGCGCCGGAAGGCGACGCGGTTCTGCAGCTGCTCGGCGATCGACTGCGCGACGAGCTTGGCGTCCAGCTCGGGGCGCTTGATCTCGAGGATGTTGACCTTGATGGCCTTGCCCGTGAGCTTGTGCAGGTCGCGCCGCAGGGCGTCGACCTCGGAGCCGGACTTGCCGATCACGATGCCCGGCCGCGCGGTGTGGATGTTGACCTCCACCTCAGCGGCGTCCTTGCGGATCGTGATGTCCGACAGGCCGGCGTGCGCGAGCTTGTTCGTGATGTGGTCCCGGATCCGGACGTCCTCGATCAGGAAGTCGCTGAAGTTCTTCTCTGAGAACCAGTTCGACTTCCAGTCGTGGATGTAGCCCACGCGCATGGCCTCGGGATGGACCTTCTGACCCATGCGGTTCAGGACTCCTTCGGGGTAAGGGTGATGGTCAGGTGCGAGGTGCGCTTGCGGATGCGCGTGGCGCGGCCCATGGCGCGCGGCCGGTAGCGCTTCAGCGTCGGCCCCTCGTCGGCGTGGACGGCGGCGATCTTGAGGTCCTCGCCGACCAGCTCGTGGTTGTGCTCGGCGTTGGCGACCGCCGACTCCAGCAGCTTGATCCAGTCCCTCGCCACGGCGCGCGGCGTGAAGGCGAGGATGGCGCGCGCCTCGGCGACGTCCTTGCCGCGGATGTGGTCGCACACCAGCCGCGCCTTGCGGGCGGAGGTGCGGACGTACTTGGCCTGCGCGCGCACGAGCACGCCGGGCTCGGGCCGGCGGCGGCGATCGCGCTTGGCCGGCTGCTTCGCGGCAGCCTCCTTGATCTCGCCCTCGGTCGCGGCGGCGGCGGCCGGCTCCTTGGTGCCCTCGGGCTTGGTGCCCTCGGGGTTGCGGGCGGACGGCTTGACCTTGCCGCGCTTGGCGGGCTTCGGCTTGGCCTCGGTCTCGGCCGCGGCCTCCTTGTCGACGCCCGTCTCCTCGGCCGCCGGCTTCGGCTTGGCCTTCGACTTCGGCTTGGCCTTCTTCTTGGGCTTGGCCTTGGGCTCAGGCTGGGCGCCGGGGTCCTCGGAGACGGCCTTCGTCTCCTTGGCCTCCTCCTCGACCTTGGCCTCGTCGACCTTGCCCTTCTGGGGATCGGCCGGCGTGCTCATCGCACCTTGCCCTTGGAGTCATGCCCGCGGTAGGTGCGCGTCGGCGCGAACTCGCCGAGCTTGTGGCCGACCATCGACTCCGACACGAACACGGGCACGTGCTTGCGGCCGTCGTGGACGGCGATGGTGTGGCCCACCATCTCGGGGAAGATCGTCGACGTGCGCGACCAGGTGCGGATCATCGACTTCGAGTTCGAGGCGTTCATGGACTCGACGCGCTGCATCAGGCGCTCCTCGACCCACGGCCCCTTCTTGGAGGAACGGCTCATCAGCGGCCACCCTTCTTGCCGCGGCGCCGGCCGCGGACGATGTAACGATCGGACTGCTTGCCCTTCTTGCGGGTGCGGTAGCCGATGGTCGGCACGCCCCAGGGCGTCTGCGGATGGTTGCCCAGCGGCGTGGCGCCCTCGCCGCCGCCGTGCGGGTGGTCCACCGGGTTCATCGCCGTGCCGCGCGTCTGCGGGCGGACGCCCATGTGGCGCTTGCGGCCCGCCTTGCCGACGGTGACGTTCTGATGGTCGGCGTTGCCGACCACGCCGACGGTCGCGCGGCAGCTCACCTGCACCATGCGCATCTCGCCGGAGGGCAGGCGCAGCGTGGCCATGCCGCCCTCCTTGGCCATCAGCTGGATGCCGACGCCGGCGGAGCGGCCGAGCTGGCCGCCGCGGCCGGGCTGGAGCTCGACGTTGTGGACCACGGTGCCGACCGGCATCAGCGACAGCGGCATGGCGTTGCCGACCGTGATGTCCGAGCCGGCGCCCGACTGCACCGTCATGCCGACGCGCAGCCGGTTGGGCGCGAGGATGTAGCTCTTCTCGCCGTCGGCGTAGTGGAGCAGCGCGATGTAGGCCGACCGGTTCGGGTCGTACTCGATGGCGGCGACCTTGGCCGGCACGCCGTCCTTGCGGCTGCGCTTGAAGTCGACCTTGCGGTACAGGCGCTTGGCGCCGCCGCCGCGGTGGCGCGAGGTCTTGCGGCCGTTGGAGTTGCGGCCGCCGGACTTCTTGAGGCCCTCGACGAGGGTCTTCTCCGGCTCGGTCTTCGTGATCTCCGAGAAGTCCGGGTAGGTCACGAAGCGGCGGCCGGGCGAGGTGGGCTTGGGCTTGCGGATCGGCATGGCTTAGAGCTCCGCCTCCAGGCCCTGGAAGATCGGGATCGTGTCGCCCTCGCGCAGCTGCACGACGGCCTTCTTCCACTGGCGCGTGCGGCCGGCGGTGTAGCCGCGGCGCTTGGGCTTCGACGGCACCGACGACGTGCGGACCCCGAGGACGCCGACGCCGAACAGGGCCTCGACGGCCTGCTTGATCTGCGTCTTGTGCGCGTCGGGATGCACGCGGAACGTGTACTTGCCGACCGTCGCCAGCGCGTAGGACTTCTCGGAGACGACGGGCCGGATGATCACCTGGGAGTGGTCCATCAGGCAGCCACCGCCTTCCGGGCACGGTTGGTGACGGACTCGAGCGCGTCCTCGCTGAAGACGACGCTGGCGGCGCCCACGAGGTCGGCCACGCCGCAGTCGACGGCGGCCAGCACGTTCACGCCGGCGAGGTTGCGGAAGGACTTGAAGGCCGCGGCCTCGTCCGGGCCGGACAGCACGATCAGCACGGACCCGCCGCGGCGGTCGGCGAGCAGCTCGGCGCCCTTCTTGGTCGACGGGACGTCGAAGCCGGCCGCGTCGAGCCCGAACACGGACCCGCGGTCGGCGTGGATCGAGAGCGCGCAGCGCAGCGCAGCGCGGCGCGCCTTGCGGTTGACCTTGACGATGTAGTGGCGCGGGGTCGGGCCGAAGACGACGCCGCCGCCGGCGAAGTGCGGCGCGCGGATCGAGCCCTGGCGGGCGCGGCCGGTGCCCTTCTGGCGCCACGGCTTGGAGCCGCCGCCGCGCACCATCGAGCGGTTGCGCGTCGAGTGCGTGCCGCGCCGGCGCGCCGCGAGCTCGGCCACCACGACCTCGTGCACGAGCGGGCCGTTGAACTCCGCGCCGAACACGTCGGCGTCGAGCGTGAGCTTCTTGCTGGAGCCCAGGATCGGCGCGTCAGGCATCGGTGCGCACCTCCACGGTCCCGCCCTTGGGGCCCGGCACCGAGCCGCGGACGAGCATCAGGTTCTGGTCGGGGATCAGCTCGACGATGGTCAGGCCCTTCTGGGTCACGCGCTTGCCGCCCATGCGGCCCGGGCCCTTGATGCCCTTGAACACGCGCGAGGGCGTCGCCGAGGCGCCGATCGAGCCCGGGGCGCGCACGTTGTGCGAGCCGTGGGACTTCGGGCCGGCGTGGAAGTTGTGACGCTTGATCGTGCCGGCGAAGCCCTTGCCCTTGCCCTTGCCGGCCACCTTGACGACCTGGCCGACCTCGAAGTTCTCGACCGTGACGGTGTCGCCCATCGTGAGCTCGCCGACCTCGTCGCGGAACTCGACGAGCGTGCGCAGCGGCGGCGCGTCGACCTTCTTGAGGTGCCCGAGCTCGGGCTTGGTGAGGGCCTTCTCGCGCACGGCGCCGAAGCCGAGCTGGACGGCCTCGTAGCCGTCGGTCTCGTGCGTGCGGATCGCGGTCACCGGGCAGGGGCCCGCCTCGAGCACGGTCACGCGCTCGACGCGTCCCTCTTCGGTGAAGCGCTGGGTCATGCCCAGCTTCTTGGCAAGGATGGCTGGCATTGGTTCGTTAGCCGAAGGCGAGTCGGATCTCGATGTCGACGCCGGCGGGCAGGTGGTCGAGCCGCTGCAGCGAGTCGACCGTCTTCGGGGTGGGCTGATGGATGTCGATGAGCCGCTTGTGCGTGCGGATCTCGAAGTGCTCCTGAGCGTCCTTGTCCTTGAACGGCGACTTGATCACCGCGTAGACGTTCTTCTCGGTCGGGAGCGGCACCGGTCCGGACACGGTCGCGCCCGTACGCGTGGCGGTCTCCACGATCTCCTTCGCGGCCGTCTCGATGGCCGACGAGTCGTAGGCCTTGAGGCGGATGCGGATCTTGTTCTGGGCTACTGCGGCCACTGAATCTCTGTTCTGTCCGGTGCTTGGTGTGTGCTGTTTGGTGGGGTTCTGCGCGCACTGAGGGCGAGCCTCGGGACTCGAGGCCCGCCCCCTAGGTCGTATCTGTCGACTTCGCGCAAGGCGGGCTGGGCGCCCGCCGGTACTACTTGACGATCTCGGTGACGACGCCCGAGCCGACCGTCCTGCCGCCCTCGCGAATCGCGAAGCGCAGGCCGGCGTCCATGGCGATGGGCTGGATCAGCTCGACCTCCATCTGGATGTTGTCGCCGGGCATGACCATCTCCGTGCCCTCGGGCAGGTTGGCGACGCCCGTCACATCCGTCGTGCGGAAGTAGAACTGGGGCCGGTACCCGTTGAAGAACGGGGTGTGGCGGCCGCCCTCTTCCTTCTTGAGGACGTACACCTCGGCCTTGAACTTGGTGTGGGGCGTGATCGACCCCGGCTTGCAGAGGACCTGGCCGCGCTCGATCTCCTCGCGCTTGATGCCGCGGAGGAGGCAACCGACGTTGTCGCCGGCCTGGCCCTCGTCGAGGATCTTGCGGAACATCTCCACGCCGGTGACCACCGTGTTGGAGGTCTGCTCGTGGATGCCGACGATCTCGACCGTGTCGCCCGTGTTGACGATGCCCTGCTCGATGCGGCCGGTCGCGACGGTGCCGCGGCCGGTGATCGAGAAGACGTCCTCGACCGGCATCAGGAACGGCTTGTCGAGGTCGCGCTCGGGCTCCGGGATGTAGGTGTCGAGCTGCTCGGCGAGGTCGACGATCTTCTGGACGTACTCCTCCTCGCCGTCCAGCGCCTTGAGCGCCGAGCCGATCACGAAGGGGACGTCGTCGCCCGGGAACTCGTACTCGTTGAGCAGGTCGCGGACCTCGACCTCGACGAGCTCGAGGAGCTCCTCGTCGTCGACCATGTCGGCCTTGTTGAGGAACACGACGATGTACGGCACGCCGACCTGGCGGGCGAGCAGGATGTGCTCGCGCGTCTGCGGCATCGGGCCGTCCGCCGCCGAGACCACGAGGATCGCGCCGTCCATCTGCGCGGCGCCCGTGATCATGTTCTTCACGTAGTCCGCGTGACCGGGACAGTCGACGTGGGCGTAGTGGCGGTTGGGAGTCTCGTACTCGACGTGAGAAGTCGCGATCGTGATGCCGCGCGCCTTCTCCTCGGGCGCGTTGTCGATCTCGTCGAAGGAGCGGGCCTGACCGCCGTACTTCTCGGAGAGCACCTTGGTGATCGCCGCGGTCAGCGTCGTCTTGCCGTGGTCGATATGACCGATGGTGCCGACGTTGACGTGCGGCTTGTCCCGCTCGAACTTCTCCTTCGCCACTTTGCTAATTCCTCTCTAAGTCTCGCTGGAAATCTCGTGTGTAGGCGAACCCGTGCAGACTACCGCGTTCACGCGGGAACCGGCTCACCGGTGCGCGCCTCCACCACCTTCTCGGCGATGTTGGGCGGCACTTCCTCGTACTTGTCGAACTGCATGGTGTAGGTGGCCCGTCCCTGGCTCATCGACCGCACGTCCGTTGCGTAGCCGAACATCTCGCTCAGCGGCACGTGGGCGGTCACGACCTGCGCGTTGCCGCGCGGCTCCATGCCGTGCACGCGGCCGCGGCGGCGGTTGAGATCGCCGATCACGTCGCCCATGTACTCCTCGGGCGTGACGACCTCGACGGCGAACACGGGCTCGAGCAGCACCGGCTTGGCGCGCTTGGCCGCCTCCTGGAACGCGAGCGACCCCGCGACCTTGAAGGCGATCTCCGACGAGTCGGTGTCGTGGTACTTGCCGTCGACCAGCGTGACGCGCACATCGACCATCGGGAAGCCGGCGCGGACGCCGTTCTCGAGCGCCTCCTCGACGCCCTTCTCGACGGCCGGGATGAACTCGGTCGGGATCGACCCGCCGCGGATCTTGTTGACGAAGTCGAAGCCCTCGCCGGGCGCCGGCTCGAGGTTGATGTACACGATGCCGTACTGGCCCGAGCCGCCGGTCTGGCGCACGAAGCGGCCCTCGATCTTCTCGGCGGTGCCGCGCACGGTCTCGCGGTAGGAGACCTGCGGGCGGCCGACGTTGGCGTCGACCTTGTACTCGCGCAGCATGCGGTCGACCAGCACCTCGAGGTGCAGCTCGCCCATGCCGGAGATCTCGGTCTGGCCGGTCTCCTCGTTGGTGCGCACCTGGAAGGTCGGGTCCTCCTCGGCCAGGCGGCCGAGCGCGACCGACATCTTCTCCTGGTCGCTCTTGGTCTTCGGCTCGATGGCCACGGAGATCACCGGGTCGTCGAACTCGATGGCCTCGAGCTTGATCGGCTTGTCGGGCGCGGCCAGCGTGTCGCCGGTCACGACCTGCTTGATGCCGACGGCCGCCGCGATGTCGCCCGCGTAGACCTCCTGGACGTCCTCACGGTCGTTGGCGTGCATCATCAGGATGCGGCCGATGCGCTCGGTGCGGCCGGTCGTCACGTTCAGCACGCGCGAGCCGGCCTCGAGCTTGCCCGAGTAGACGCGGAAGTAGGTGAGCTTGCCGACGTAGGGGTCGGCCATGATCTTGAAGGCGAGCGCCGCGAACGGCTCGCTGTCGGACGCGTTGCGCACGGCAGCGCGGTCCTCTTCGCCCCTGACGGGCTCGTGGCCCTCGACCGGCGGCACCTCGAGCGGCGACGGCAGGTAGTCGATCACCGCGTCGAGCAGCGGCTGCACGCCCTTGTTCTTGAAGGAGGAGCCGCAGAGGACCGGCGTCAGCTTGAGGTCGAGCGTCGCCTTGCGGATGGCGGTGACCAGGCGGTCCCTGGGGATCTCCTGCTCCTCGAGGATCATCTCGAGCAGCTCGTCGTCGTAGTGCGAGAGCTCCTCGAGCAGGTGCTCGCGGGCGGCCTTCGCCTCGTCGGCCATGCCGGCGGGGATGTCCTCGGTCGAGACGTCCTTGCCGAGCTCGTCCTTGTAGACGATGGCCTTCATGTTGACGAGGTCGACGATGCCGAGGAAGTCGCTCTCGGCTCCGATCGGCAGCTGGATCGGCACGGGGTGCGCGCCGAGCCGGTCGATCATCGTCTGCACGCCCTGCTCGAAGTTCGCGCCGATGCGGTCCATCTTGTTGATGTAGGCGATGCGCGGGACGTGGTACTTGTCGGCCTGCCGCCAGACCGTCTCGGACTGCGGCTCGACGCCGGCGACCGAGTCGAACAGCGCGATGGCGCCGTCGAGCACGCGCAGCGAGCGCTCCACCTCGACCGTGAAGTCGACGTGGCCGGGCGTGTCGATGATGTTGATCCGGTGGTCGGCCCACTCGCACGTGGTGGCGGCCGACGTGATCGTGATGCCGCGCTCCTGCTCCTGCTCCATCCAGTCCATCGTGGCGGCGCCCTCGTGGACCTCGCCCATCTTGTGGGACCGGCCGGTGTAGTACAGGATGCGCTCGGTCGTCGTCGTCTTGCCCGCGTCGATGTGGGCCATGATCCCGATGTTCCGGGTCTTCTCGAGTGTGAACTTGCGCGGCATGAAGGTTCTTTCGTCGTTCCGGAGCTTCTTCGCGGTATGCCCTGACGACGGGCAAAAAAACGGGCCCTTTCGGGCCCAGGTGCTTCACACAGAGGTCGGCCCGGAGATGTGGGCTATGTCTCTCGGCTCTCCATGTGAAGGTTCCTTTGGCCCATTAGGCATGCCACGGCAGCTGGTACTGCAGCCCCGCGGCGGTCTCTGAGAATAGCATCCACTCCGTGGCCCGCTACGCACCCCTCGTGCCCCTCGTGGCGGGCGCCCTGCTGCTGATCCTCGCCGAGTTCCTGACGGTCCGCGAGATCAAGGCCGTGACGGTGGTCCCGCCGGGCGGGACGGAGAGCGGCGGCGCTCTGCACGGCTACGCGCTGGGGATCATCGGCGTCGCGATCCTGGTCATGTCCTACGGCGCCGTCGTGCGCGGCGCGCGGCCTGCCGCGATCGCGCTGCTCGTGCTCGCCGTGGTGGCGTGCGGGATCGTGCTGTTCGTCGACCGCCCGGTGCTCGACGACACCGGCCTGATCGGCCGCACGTACGACCTCGCCGAGGCGCGCCCGGCGATCGGCTTCTACCTCGAGAGCCTCGGCGCCGCGCTCGTGCTGGTCGGCGCGGTGGCGACGCTGCTGATGATGCCGCGGGTAACCCCGGCGCCCCGTCCGCGCACTACCTGAAGAGATGCCCTCCGACGCCGTACTCGTCCGCCGCGCCCGCGGCGGCGACCGCGACGCGTTCGCGGAGCTCGTCCGGCGCCACCACGCCGCGGTGCGCCGCACGCTGCCGGCGGATGGTGGGCGCCGACCGCGCCGACGACGCCACGCAGGACGCGGTGGTCACGGCCCTGCTCTCGCTCGATCGCCTGCGCGACGACGACCGCTTCGCGTCCTGGCTGCTCGGGATTGCGCTGAATGTGTGCCGCCGAACGCTCCGCCAACCCCTGTTGAGGGTCAGACCCCTTGAGTCGCCGGCACTCAAGGGGTCAGACCCTCAACAGGCGGCGGAGGACGCGGAGCTCGCGGCGCGGGTGCGCGCGGCGATCGCGGGGCTGCCGCGCGGCCAGCGCGAGGCGGTGACGCTGTTCTACCTCGCCGGCCTCACCCACGCCGAGGCCGCGGAGCATCTCGGCATCCCGCCGGGGGCGGTCAAGACCCGGCTGCACAAGGCGCGCGCCTCGCTGCGCGTGCGGCTCGAGCCCCTCAGGAGGGAGACGCGAATGCCCGTGGAGATGAAGGTCACCGACGTCCGCCGCGCCGGCGAGCGGCACATCCTCATGCTCGAGGGCGGCGGGCGGGATCTGATGATCTGGGTCGGCGCGGCCGAGGCCTACGCCGTCGCAGCCATGCTCGAGGAGGTCGAGCTGCCGCGCCCCATGACCCACGACCTCACCGTGGCGCTGCTCACCGCCTCGGGCGCGTCGATCCGCGAGGTGCGCGTCACGCGGCTGGCCGACACGATCTTCTACGCCGAGGTCGTGCTGACCGACGGCACCGCGGTCGACGCACGGCCCAGCGACGCGATCGCGCTCGCCCTGGTCACCGGCGTGCCGCTGCTCGTCGATCCGGACGTGCTGGACAGCGCCAGCGCGCCGGACGACCTGGCCGCCGAGGCGGAGGCGGCGAACGACGACCGCCGCGTGCTCGCCGACGAGGTCCGGGAGCGGATCACTCGACCGTGAGGACGAGCTTGCCGCGCACGTGGCCTTCCTCGATCCGCTCGTGCGCGTCGGCCGCGCGCTCGAGCGGGAAGGTCTCCTCGACGTGCGGGCGCAGGCTGCCCTCGGCGACCAGCGGCGTGATGTGCTCGCCGAGGTCGTAGCCGCTCGGGCGGACGAAGATGTAGCTGACCTCGTGGTGGCCGTCGCGCGGCTCGGGCGGCGGCTGGGCGACCGACACGAGCCGGCCGCCGGGGCGCAGCGCGGCGAAGGCCTGCTCGCGCGCGTCGCCGCCGAAGAGGTCGAAGGCGGCGTCGGCGCCCGAGTCGGCCAGCAGGTCGCGCACGCGGGCCGGCAGGTCGGCGGTGGCGTAGTCGAGCGGCTCGGCTCCCAGCTCGCGCAGGAAGTCGTGGTTGCGGTCCGAGGCGGTGGCGATCACGCGCGCGCCGCGCGCGACCGCGAGCTGGATGGCGACGTGCCCGACCCCGCCGGCGCCGCCGCCGAGGAACAGCGTCTCGCCGCCGCGCAGGCCGACGGCCTCGAGCGCCTGGTGGGCGGTCAGCGCGGCGAGCGGCAGCGCCGCCGCCTCCTCGAACGACAGCTCGGGCGGCATGTGGGCGAAGAAGCCCTCCGGGGCGGTCGCGTACTCGGCGTAGGTGCCGTACTGCAGGTGGTGGCGGCGGATGTAGCCGTAGACCTGGTCGCCCGGCCGGAACCACGTGACCGCCGGGCCGACCTCCTCGACCACGCCGGCGACGTCCCAGCCGAGGATGACCGGGAAGTGGAACGGCAGCTTGGCGGCCATGTAGCCGCCGCGGATCTTGGAGTCGACCGGGTTGACGCCGGCCGCCTTGACCCGGACGATGATCCCGTCGGGAGCGCACGGCGGCGGCTCGAGCTCGACGAGCTCCATCTTCTCCCGCCCGCCCCACTCGTTGACTGCGATGGCACGCATCGCGGTCGGTACTACCCCGTTACCAGCGGTAGTGAGCGAAGGCCTTGTTGGCCTGCGCCATGCGGAAGATGTCGTCCTTGCGCTTGTACGCGCCGCCCTGCTGGGACTGCGCGTCGAGCAGCTCGTTGGCGAGCCGCTGGGCCATCGACTTCTCGCGCCGGTTGCGGGCGAACTCGACCAGCCAGCGCACCGCGAGCGTGCGGGCGCGCGGGGCGGGCACCTCGACCGGCACCTGGTAGGTCGCGCCGCCGACACGGCGGGAGCGGACCTCGAGCACCGGCGTCAGCGCCTTGATCGAGACCTCGAGCGCCTCCACGGGATCCTTGCCCGTGCGCTCGGAGAGGATGGCCAGCGCGTCGTAGACGATCCGCTCGGCCTTGGACTTCTTGCCGTCCTGCATCACGCGGTTGACGACCTGCGAGACGAGCTTGGAGCGGTGGACGGGGTCCGGGTCGACCGGACGCTTGGTGGCGGCGGCGCGGCGCGGCATTACTTGGCCTTCACGCCGTACTGGGACCGCGCCTTCTTGCGGTCCGACACCCCGGCGGCGTCCAGCGTGCCGCGGATGACCTTGTAGCGCACGCCCGGCAGGTCCTTGACGCGGCCCCCGCGGACGAGCACGACGGAGTGCTCCTGAAGGTTGTGGCCCTCACCCGGGATGTAGGTCGTGACCTCCATCTGGTTGGTGAGCCGCACACGGGCGACCTTGCGCAGCGCCGAGTTCGGCTTCTTCGGCGTGGTCGTGTACACGCGCGTGCACACGCCGCGCCGCTGCGGGGCGGCGACCTTCTTCTTGCGGCCCTTGCCGGACTTCAGGCCCGGCGTGGCCAGCTTCTTCGTCTTCGGGTTCCGGCCCTTGCGGACCAGCTGGGAAGTCGTGGGCATACGGCGCGAAAGGCTAGCAGGGGCTAGGCGGCGGCCCCCAGCGCGTCGGAGAGCTCCGCGTACGGCTGGCCCGTGGCCTCGGCGACCGGCTTGTAGGTCACCTTGCCGTCGACCACGTTGACGCCCTTGGCCAGCCCCGGGCTCTCGCGGGCGGCGGCGGCGACGCCCTCGTCGGCCACGTGGAGCACGTACGGCAGCGTCGCGTTGGTGAGCGCGTAGGTCGAGGTGATCGGCACGGCGCCGGGCATGTTGGCCACGCAGTAGTGCGTCACGCCGTCGACCTCGTAGGTCGGATCCGAGTGCGTCGTGGGGCGCGAGGTCTCGAAGCAGCCGCCCTGGTCGATCGAGACGTCGACCAGCACGGCGTTGCGCTTCATCAGCTTGAGCTGGTCGCGCCGGACCACGTACGGCGCCTTGGCGCCGTGCACGAGCACCGCGCCGATCACGAGGTCGGCCTCGGGCAGCATCTTCTCGATGTCGAGCGTCGACGCGTAGCACGTGTCGGCGCGCCCGCCGAAGGCGATGTCGAGCTCGCGCAGGCGGTCGATGTTGCGGTCGAAGACGAAGACCGAGGCCTCCATGCCGAGGGCGATGAAGGCCGCGTTCATGCCGACCACGCCGCCGCCGATGATCATCACCTTGGCGGCGGCCACGCCCGGCACGCCGCCGAGCAGGATCCCGCGGCCGCCGAGCGGCTTCTCGAGCATGAAGGCGCCCGCCTGGGTGGCGATCTTGCCCGCCACCTCGCTCATCGGCGCCAGCAGCGGCAGCCGGCCGCGCGCGTCCTCCACCGTCTCGTAGGCGACGGCCGTCGCTCCCGACTCCACCAGCCCGCGCGTGAGCTCCGGGTCGGGCGCCAGGTGCAGGTAGGTGAACAGCGTGTGGCGCGGCTCCAGCATCGCGACCTCGGGCGCCTGCGGCTCCTTGACCTTGACGATCATCTCGGCCTCGCCGAACACGGCCTGGGCGTCGGGCAGGGTGCGCGCGCCCTGCGAGCGGTAGTCGTCGTCGCTGATCGCCGAGCCCTCGCCGGCGCCGGCCTGGATCACGACCTCGTGGTCGTGCTCGACCAGCTCGCGCACTCCCGCGGGCGTCAGCGCGACGCGGTACTCGTCGGTCTTGATCTCGGTGGGGACGCCAACGATCACGCGGTTCCTTTCGTCAGTTCGCGCCCGCGAAGGGCGAGCCAGAAGTCGATTCGATCGCGCGCGGAGTCCAGAGAGCGACCGGTCAGCTCCTCGACCCGGCGGATCCGGTAGCGCAGCGTGTGGCGATGACAGTACAACTGGCGCGCGGCGCGCTCCCACTGGCCGTTGCACTCGATGAAGGCCTCCAGCGAGCGCATCAGCTCGCCGCCGTAGGCGCCTTCGCCCTCCTCGATCGGGTCGAGGATCGAGTCGCAGAACAGGCGCAGCGCCTCGTCGTCCTGGAGCGCGAGCAGGAGCTGGAAGGAGCCGAGGTCGCGGTAGGTGGCCAGGCCGGCGGCCGAGCCGTTGGCGTCCAGCGCGCGCGCCTCGAGCGCGCAGCGCGCCTCGTGGAAGGCGCGCCGCAGGTCGCCGACGGCGACGACGCGGCCGGCGCCGGCGTCCAGGTCGGAGCCGACCTCCCGCACCACGCGGACGCGCATGCGCTCGGCCAGGGCGAACAGCTCCTCGTCGCCGCCGCCGCGCGGCGGGACCAGCAGCGCGCACGAGAAGCGGCCGGTGCCGGCGGCCAGCCCGGCGGACGTCTCCTCGCGCAGGGCGCGCGCCAGGGCGTCCTCGGTCGCCGCCTTCAGGTTGCGCGGCGGAGCGAGCACGAGCGCGGCGGCGCGCTCGCGCAGGCCGAACGGCTCGAGCCGGCGCGCGAGGTCGGCGCCGTCGAGGTCGCCGGCGACCATCGCGGTGAGCACGTCGCCGGCCAGGCGGCGCTCGGTGTCGTCGGCGACGCGCCTGCGCAGCAGCTCGAGCGCCACGATGGTCACCGCCTGGTGCAGCGTGAGGCGGTCGAACTCGGTGAGCTGGCCGCCGTCCTTGGCCGCCACGAGCCACGCCTGCGGCGCCGGTCCTTCGCCGCCGGCGCCGCCGGCCGGGCGCTCGTGCGGGGTGCGCGGCACCGGGAGGGCCAGCGCGCGGCCCGCCAGCTCGCCGCCGGGCGCGTAGCCGCGGCGGCCGCCCGCGGCGGCGCGCTCGCGCAGCTCCTCGGCCAGCGCGGCGACCGCCGGGTCGCGCAGCGGCGCGCCGGCCGCGCGGCGGGCGAGCACCTCGCCGCGGGCGTCGAAGATGATCGCCGGGCCGCCGATCAGCGATGCCAGGGCGCCGGCCACGCCGTCGAGGCCGCGCTCGGAGAGCACGATCCGCTCGAGCCGCTCGTGGGCGGAGAGGGCGCGCTGGAGGACGGCGTAGTGCTCGTTGACCAGGTGCGTGAACGCCTTCTCGGTGACGGCGATGAACGGCACCTCGTAGGGCACCTCGAAGAGCGGGAAGCCGAGCTCCTCGGCGACCTCGACCATCGGCTCGGGCACGGCCGCGTGGGCGAAGCCGGTGCCGAGGCCGAGCCCGGAGAGCCCGTGGCGGGCGAGCCGCTGGAGGTACTCGCGCTGCGCGTCGGCGCGCTCGAGCTGGAGCCCGGTGGTCAGCAGCAGCTCGCCGCCCGACAGCCACGGCGTCGGGTCGACGATCTCGGAGATGTGCACCCACCGGACGGCGCTGTCGACGCCCGCCTCTCCCGCCACCAACCGGACGTCGAGGTCGCGCAGGAGATCACGCAGGGCCAGCACGGTGTTACAGATCGTCGATCGTCATACGCCGATTCGGCCAAGCCTACCTGCGCAACGGCCGCCGGCGGGGCTCTACCGTGCCGCGGTTGATGCTCGCGTACGACCGTCAGGGGGAGGGCCCGCCGCTGCTGCTCGTACACGGCCTGGGCTCGTGCAAGGAGATGTGGCGGCCGCTGCTGCCGGCGCTCGCGCGCGAGCGCGAGGTGATCGCGGTCGACCTGCCCGGCTTCGGCGCCTCGCCGCCCGGGCCGGACACCGTCGAGGGGCTGGCCGAGGCGCTGTCGGAGCTCGCCGCCGGGCTCGGGCTCGAGCGACCGCACGTGGCGGGCAACTCGCTCGGCGGTGGCGTGGCGCTCACCATGGGCGCCGCGGGAACGGCGCGGACGGTCTGCGCGCTGTCGCCGATCGGGTTCGTCGCCGGGCGCGAGAAGGCCTACGGGCGAGCGGTGCTCGCCGGCACGCGCGGCATGGCCGTCGTGCTCGCGCCGGTGGCGGCCGAGGCTCGCCCGCAGCGCCGCCCTGCGCACGCTGCTCTCCCTGCACGCGGCCGCGCGGCCGTGGCGCATCCCGCCCGAGGACGCCGCGCACTGGCTGCGGATGTACGCGCGGGCGCCCGCGTTCTGGGACCTGCTGCGAGGCGCTCGACGACTGGCGCGCTCCGGTGCCGGCCTGCCCGACCACCGTCGCCTGGGGCGAGCGCGACCGCCTGCTGATCTTCTCCCGCCAGGCGCCGCGCGCGCGGCGACGGCTGCCCGACGCCCGCCACGTCGTGCTGCACGGCTGCGGGCACGTCCCGACCTGGGACGACCCGGAGCAGGTCGCCGCCGTGCTGCTCAGCGCTTCACGGCCAGCTGAAGCCCCGCGCCGATCGGCACCTGAGTACTCGTCACCGCCGGCTCCGCGGCCATGATCGCCAGGATCTCCTCGACCTGGTCCGCGTGCGAGATCACGTTGTCGACGGCGACCAGCCCGCCGGGCGCGAGCGTCCGCAGCACGTCGGGCCAGTAGCCGGCGTAGGCCGGGCGCTCGGCGTCGAGGAAGATCAGGTCCCACGACTCGTCGCCGCTGCCGCGCAGCGCCTCGCCCGCGTCGCCGACGCGCAGATCGGCGGTCAGCTCCGCCCGCTCGAGGTTGGCGCGCGCCGTCGCGCTCCGCTCGGGGTCGAGCTCGACCGACACGAGCGTGCCGCCGACCGCCTCGGCGGCGTCGGCCAGCCAGATCGTCGAGTAGCCGATCGAGGTGCCCAGCTCGAGCAGCCGGCGCGCCCGGGTGGCGCGCACCAGGACGGCGAGCAGCTCGGCCGTCTCGGGCTCGAGGATCCGGTAGCGGTCCAGCCGGTCGGCCTGGGCGGCGTCGTGCTCGCTCGCCGCCCTGTGGATCTCGGCGGCCAGCTCCCTGCGCGCGGCGTCCATCGCCGCGCCAGGTTATTAGGCAGGCTGGGCGTTCGCCTCGGCGGCGCGCATCGGCGGCGGCGTCACCAGGGCGGCGGCGATGACCAGCGTGAAGGCGAAGGCCTGGACGGCGATGCCGAGCGTGTCGCTCGGCATCGGGTCGCCGAAGACGAGGATGCCGCCGAGGATGCAGGACACGTTGGCGGCCGTGGAGGTGGCGGCGATGACCGGGACGGCCTCGCCGTCCTGGAGCGAGCGGGCCGACGCGTAGAAGGCGATGATCGAGGCCATGATCGTGAAGGCCAGCCACGGCGAGGTGAGGATGGCGAGCGGCCCGCCGACGCCGGTGAGCGCCTTGATGGCGACGTCGGAGACACCGAAGAGGACGCCGGCGGCGGCGCCGAGCATGATCCCGTGGTGGTGGTCCGGGGCGCCCATGCGCGGGCCGGAGATCAGCAGCGCGCCGATCACGAGCATGCCGCCCTCGAAGGCGAGCATGCCGGCGAGCGAGTAGCTCGAGTGGGCGCCGGACTGCGCGGGGAGCGTCATCACGAGCAGGATCAGGCCGAGGGCGGTCATGGCCACGCCGACCCACTGGCGGCGGCCGACCTCGAAGCCGAAGAGGCGGTCGGCCAGCGCGGCGAGGATGACGACGCCGGTCGACAGCACGGCCTGGACGACCGAGAGCGGCGCGAAGGCGAGCGCGGCGACGTGCAGCAGCCAGGCGCCGAGCGCGACGCCCATGCCGACGGCGAACCACTTGGACGCGAAGAGGGACTTGACGGTCTTCAGCGGATGGCGGACGTCCACGTCCGGAGCGGCGTTCGCGCCCCGGTGCTTGTAGAGAAAGCCAAGCTGCGTGGCGACGGCGCAGGCCAGTGCCAGCAGGATTCCGATGTTCAGCGTCACGTTTGTCTCAAACCCATTGGTAGAGCCCGACCCCCTCGGCCGGGCAACACCCAAGTCATCGGACCCCCAGCCCCCCGGCTTGAGTCACGACGAAGCGGGCCACCCTAGCGTCAGGTTTCTCGATGCGCCCTAAAGAAGTCCCCGTACTGCTCGTCGACGTGGACGGCGTGATCTCCCTGTTCGGGTTCGATCACACCGACCCTCCCCTCGTGTCCCCGGTTATGGTCGATGGCACTCCACATTGGCTCTCAGAAGGCGCGGGACCGCGCCTGGAGCGCCTGTCGCGCACGTTCGAGTGCGTCTGGTGCACGGGCTGGGAGGAGCGCGCCGAGGAGCACCTCCCGCGCCTCCTCGGCCTGCCCGGCGGATGGCCTCACCTGACCCTCGGCGAGGGCTGGAAGCTCGAGGCGATCGACACGAGTCTTGGCGCGCAAAGACCACTGGCGTGGATCGATGACGTCCATGACGCACGCGAGGCGCGCGTGGGCGGCCGCGCGCGAGGGTCCGACGCTGCTGGTCACGTGCGATCCCGCCGTGGGTCTCACCGACGAGCACGTGACGCGGCTGGAGGCCTGGGCGAACGGCAACCCCGGCATTTAGGGAGCGGGATCGGCCGGCGCGCGAGACGGATGGCGCTTTGACCGGCATATGTCCGTCAAAGGCGCCAGGGAGCCGAGCGACGGCCCGAACCCGCCTCCCTCGATGCCAGAAGTTCGCCGGCCCCGCCGCCGACGCGGCGGGGCCGGACCGAACCTCAGCTACTTCTTCTTGTCGTCGCCGCCGTCCATGTCGAGATCCGACCCGATGTCGTCGAACGAGCCGCCCGACGTCCCGAAGCCGGCGTTGATCTCGTCGAGCTCGGCGGTGTCGAAGGCCGGGCCGAAGCCCTGCAGGCCCTCGCCGTCCTCGAGCCCGAGCTCGGCGGCGAGGTCGTCGCCCTCGAGCAGGCCGACGTCGTCGATGCCGCGCGGCAGCACCTCGGTCGGCTCGATCTCGATCGTGCGGTAGCGCTTGAGCCCGGTGGCGGCCGGGATCAGCTTGCCGATGATCACGTTCTCCTTCAGGCCGGCGAGGCGGTCGATCTTGCCCTCGAGCGCCGCGTCGGTGAGCACCTTGGTGGTCTCCTGGAAGGAGGCCGCCGAGAGGAACGAGTCCGTGGCCAGGGAGGCCTTGGTGATGCCGAGGATGATCTCGGTGAACTGCGCGGGCTCGCCCTTCTTGGCCTGCACCGCGTCGTTGATCCGCCGCAGCTCGTGCCGGTCCACGAACTGGCCGGGCAGCAGGTCGGTGTCGCCCTTCTGCTCGATCCGGACCTTCTTGAGCATCTGGCGGCCGATCAGCTCGATGTGCTTGTCGTTGATGTCGACGCCCTGGGACTTGTAGACCTCCTGCACCTCCTTGACGAGGTACACCTCGGTCGCCGTCCGGCCGCGCAGGTCGAGCAGCTCGTGCGGGTACAGCGAGCCCTCGTTGAGCTGCGTGCCCGGCTCGATCTTCTCGCCCTCGGCCACGTGCAGGCGCGTGCGCCGCGGGAACGTGTTGCGGTGCTCCTCGCCGGCGTCGTCGGTGATGACGACGGTCCGGGACTTGTCGGTGTCCTCGATCGAGACCACGCCGCCGACCTCGGCGATCTTCGCCAGGCCCTTCGGCTTGCGCGCCTCGAACAGCTCCACGACACGCGGCAGGCCGTGCGTGATGTCCGCGCCGGCGACGCCGCCGGTGTGGAACGTCCGCATGGTCAGCTGCGTGCCCGGCTCGCCGATCGACTGGGCGGCGATGATGCCGACCGCGTCGCCGATCATGGCCATCTTGCCGGTGGCCAGCGAGCGGCCGTAGCAGGCCTGGCACACGCCGGTGGTGGCCTCGCACTTGAGCACGGAGCGCACCGGCACGGTGATCGACGCGGTCGTCGCCGATCGCCTCGACGCGCCTCGGCCAGGTTCTCGCGCGTGACCTCGTCGCCGTCGGCGATGAGGACCTTGTTGCCCTTCTTGAACGCCTTGGCCGTGACGCGGCCGATCAGCATCTCGTTCGGGTCGCCCGTCTCCTTGTACAGCGGCGCGTCGAGGTACTCCTCGGTGCCGCAGTCCTCGATCCGGATGATCACGTCCTGCGCGACGTCCACGAGGCGGCGGGTCAGGTAGCCCGAGTCCGCCGTGCGGAGCGCCGTGTCGGCGAGGCCCTTGCGGGCGCCGTGCGTGGAGGTGAAGTACTCGATCACGTCGAGGCCCTCCATGAAGTTCGCCTTCACGGGCCGCTCGATGATCTCGCCCTTCGGGTTGGCCATGAGGCCGCGCATGCCGGCCAGCTGGCGGATCTGCTTGAACGATCCGCGGGCGCCGGAGTTGGCCATCATGTAGATCGAGTTGAGCTGGTCGGCTCCCTCGATGTTCTCGATCATGGCCTCGGCGACCTCGTCGGTCGCCGCGTTCCACTTGTCCGTGACGGCCAGGTGGCGCTCCTCCTGCGTGATCAGGCCCTCCTCGTACTGGTCCTGGATCTCGCGCACCTCGGCCTCGTACGCGCGCGAGGATCTTCTCCTTCGTCGGAGGCACGAGGACGTCGTTCTTGGAGATGGTCACGCCCGCCTGCGTGGCGTAGTGGAAGCCGAGGTCCTTGAAGGCGTCCAGCACCAGCGCGATGGCCGGGGCGCCGAACGTCTGGATCAGCTCGTCCACGAACGCGGTGACGTCGCGCTTCTTCAGCGTCTTGTTGATGAAGCGGTAGCTCTCGCGGTCGAACTCCTCGCCGAGGGCCTCCTCCAGCGCCCGCTCGATGCGGTCGTTGAAGATGATCCGGCCGACGGTGGTGAGGACGTGGCCGCCCTTGCGGCCCGGCGCGCGGAACTCCGCCAGGTCGTGCAGCTGGACCATGCCGTGCTCGTAGGAGAGCTCGGCCTCCTGCGCCGTGCGGAACACGTGCGGCTTGACCTCCTCGCGGTCGATGCCCTCGAGCTCCTCCTCGTCCGGCCCGTACGACAGGTAGTAGGTGCCGAGCACCATGTCCTGCGTCGGGGTCGCCAGCGGCGAGCCGTGGGCCGGGGAGAGGATGTTGTTCGAGGAGAGCATGAGCACGCGCGCCTCGGCCTGCGCCTCGGCGCTGACAGCGGGAGGTGGACCGCCATCTGGTCGCCGTCGAAGTCCGCGTTGAACGCGTGGCAGACGAGCGGGTGGACCTGGATGGCCTTGCCCTCGACCAGCACCGGCTCGAACGCCTGGATGCCCAGGCGGTGGAGCGTCGGCGCGCGGTTGAGGAGCACGGGGTGCTCGTGGATGACCTCCTCGAGCACGTCCCAGACCTCGGGGATCATCGAGTCGACCATCTTCTTGGCCGCCTTGATGTTCTGGACCGCCTTGCGCTCGACGAGCCGGGCCATGATGAACGGCTTGAACAGCTCGAGCGCCATCAGCTTCGGCAGGCCGCACTGGTGCAGGCGCAGCGACGGGCCGGACACGATGACCGAGCGGCCCGAGTAGTCGACGCGCTTGCCCAGCAGGTTCTGGCGGAAGCGGCCCTGCTTGCCCTTGAGCATGTCGCTCAGGGACTTCAGGGCGCGGTTGCCCGGGCCCGTGACGGGCCGGCCGCGGCGGCCGTTGTCGAACAGGGCGTCGACGGCCTCCTGCAGCATCCGCTTCTCGTTGTTGACGATGATCTCCGGCGCGCCGAGGTCCAGGAGCCGCTTGAGGCGGTTGTTCCGGTTGATGACGCGGCGGTAGAGGTCGTTGAGGTCGGAGGTCGCGAAGCGGCCGCCGTCGAGCTGCACCATCGGGCGCAGCTCCGGCGGGATCACCGGGACGGCCTCGAGGATCATCATGTCCGGCTTGTTGCCGGAGTTCAGGAAGGCCGAGACGACCTTCAGGCGCTTGACGGCGCGCTGCTGCTTCTGGCCCTTGGCGGTCTTGATCTGCTCCTCGAGGTCGGCGGCCTCGGCGTCCAGGTCGACCTGCTCGAGCAGGTCGCGGATCGCCTCGGCGCCCATGCCGCCGCGGAAGTACTCGCCCCAGCCGTAGGGGGAGCCGAAGCGCTCCTTGAGCTCGCGGAACATCGACTCGTCGTTGACGATGTCCTTCGGGCCCATGGTCTGGAAGAGCTCCCAGACCGCGCGCAGGCGCTCCATCGCATCCTCGATGTAGGCCTCGGTGTCCGCGATGTCGGACTCGAGGAGCTTGCGCATGTCCTTGAGGTGCTTCTCGCGCTCGTCGTCCTCGAGCTTCTTCGGGTTGAGGTCGAGGTGCTCGGCCCAGATGTGGTCGTCGTCGGAGAAGCCCGACTGCGAGCCGGTCTTGAGGTACTCCTCGCGGCGCTCGAGCGACTCGCGCAGCTCCAGCAGGCGCTGCTCCTTCTCGCCCGAGTACTCGTCGATCGTCTCGTCGACCTTGCCGCGCAGCTCGTCGAGGTCGGCGGCGCGCGCCTCCTCGTCGACCCACGTCACGATCGACGCGGCGAAGTAGAGGACCTTCTCGAGCTCCTTGGGAGCCATGTCGAGCAGGTAGCCGATGCGGCTCGGGACGCCCTTGAAGAACCAGATGTGGCTCACGGGGGCGGCCAGGTCGATGTGGCCCATGCGCTCGCGGCGCACCTTGGAGCGCGTGACCTCCACGCCGCAGCGCTCGCAGACGATGCCCTTGTAGCGGACGCGCTTGTACTTGCCGCAGTAGCACTCCCAGTCCTTGGTCGGACCGAAGATGCGCTCGCAGAACGAGCCCGTCCTTCTCGGGCTTCAGCGTGCGGTAGTTGATCGTCTCGGGCTTCGTGACCTCACCGGAGCTCCAGCTCCGGATCTGCTTCGAGGACGCGAGCCCGATCTCGATCGCGTCGAAATTATTGATGTCGATCAATGTTCTTCCTTACTCCTCGTCGGCGGTCAGGATCTCGCCGATCGGGGCGTCCTCAGGTGTCTCTTCGATGTACTCGGCGTCGGTGGCGGCCGCGTCCGCGGTCATGCCGGCCTCGCCTTCCTCGACCTCTTCCTCCTCCGACTCGTCGGCGGCTTCCTCGTCGCCGCCTCCGTCGCCTTCGGATGCGCGCACGCCCGAGAGGTCGATGCCGAGCTCCTCGGCGGCGCGCAGCAGGTCGTCGTCCTCGTCGCCCATCTCGGCGCGCGTGCCCTCCTCGGAGACCACGTTGACGTCGAGCGCGAGCGACTGCATCTCCTTCAGCAGCACCTTGAAGGACTCGGGGATCGACGGCTCGGCGATGTTCTCGCCCTTGACGATCGCCTCGTAGGCCTTCACGCGTCCGACCGTGTCGTCGGACTTGATGGTGAGCATCTCCTGGAGCGTGTACGCGGCGCCGTAGGCCTCGAGCGCCCACACCTCCATCTCGCCGAAGCGCTGGCCGCCGAACTGCGCCTTGCCGCCCAGCGGCTGCTGGGTGACGAGCGAGTACGGGCCGGTCGAGCGCGCGTGGATCTTGTCGTCGACCAGGTGGTTGCAGCTTCAGGATGTACATGTAGCCGACGGTGACCTGCTTCTCGAACGGCTCGCCGGAGCGGCCGTTGAACAGGGTCACCTTGCCCGAGGCCTGCTCGCCGGCGCGGCGGCGCTCGTCGATGTCCATCCGGATCGCGCCCTTGTGCTCCTTCTGCCACTGCACGAGCGCGTGGTCGACGTCCGCGACCGTCGCGCCGTCGAACACCGGGGTGGCGACGTAGACGCGCTCGCCGTCGTGCTTGGAGTTCTTGTAGGCGGTCGGTGCCGTCGTCGTACCAGCCCTTGGCCGCGGCCCACCCGAGGTGGGTCTCGAGGATCTGGCCGATGTTCATCCGGCTCGGCACGCCGAGCGGGTTGAGGATCACGTCGACCGGCGTGGCCGTTCTCGAGGAACGGCATGTCGGACTCGGGGACGATCTTGGAGATGACGCCCTTGTTGCCGTGGCGGCCGGCGAGCTTGTCGCCCTCGGCGATCTTGCGCTTCTTGGCCACGAACACGCGCACGAGGTCGTTCACGCCCGGCGACAGGTCGTCGCCGGCCGCGCGCGAGAACGTCTTGACGTCGATGACGACGCCGCCCTCGCCGTGCGGGACCTTGAGCGAGGTGTCGCGGACCTCGCGCGCCTTCTCCTTGAAGATCGCGCGGATCAGCTTCTCCTCGGCCGTCAGCTCGGTCTCGCCCTTCGGCGTGACCTTGCCGACCAGCAGGTCGCCGGACTGGACCTCGGCGCCGATGCGGACGATGCCGCGGTCGTCGAGGTTGCGCAGCGACTCCTCCGAGCGGTTCGGGATGTCGCGCGTGATCTCCTCGTCGCCGAGCTTCGTCGTGCGGGCGTCGATCTCGTACTCCTCGATGTGGATCGAGGTGAGCTCGTCGTCCTTGACGAGGCGCTCGGAGAGGATGATCGCGTCCTCGAAGTTGTAGCCCTCCCAGGACATGAAGGCGACCATCAGGTTCTTGCCGAGCGCCATCTCGCCCTTGTCGGACGCGGAGCCGTCGGCGAGCACGTCGCCGGCCTTGACCTCCTGGCCGCTGTCGATCAGCGGCTTCTGGTGGATCAGCGTCCCCTGGTTGGAGCGCATGAACTTCTGCAGGTCGTACTCGTCACGGCCGTCCTTGGTCGTGATCGTGATCGCGCTCGGCGTCGACGTAGTCGATCGTGCCGTCGTTGCGGGCGATCAGCACGTCGCCGGTGTCGAGCGCCGCGCGGCGCTCCATGCCGGTGCCGATCAGCGGCGCGTCCGTCTTGAGCAGCGGCACCGCCTGGCGCTGCATGTTCGAGCCCATCAGGGCGCGGTTGGCGTCGTCGTGCTCGAGGAACGGGATCATCGCCGTGGCGACCGACCAGATCTGCTCCGGCGAGACGTCCATCAGGTCGACCTCGTCGGGCGGCGACGCTGACGTACTGGCCGGCGAGCGTCCGGCACAGCACCGTGCCGCTCTCCTCGCCCAGCAGCTTGCCGTTCTCGTCGAGCGGCGTGGTCGACTGGGCGATCGTGCGCTCCTGCTCCTGGCTGGCGTCCAGGTGCAGGATCTCGTCGGTCACCTTGCCCTTCTTGACCACGCGGTAGGGCGTGGTGACGAAGCCGTGCTCGGAGATCGTCGCGTAGCTCGACAGCGAGCCCATGAGGCCGATGTTCGGGCCCTCCGGCGTCTCGATCGGGCACATGCGGCCGTAATGGGTCGGGTGCACGTCGCGCACCTCGATAGGCGCGCGCTCGCGCGTGAGGCCGCCGGCGCCGAGGGCGCTGACAGGCGGCGACGGTGCGTCAGGCCGGACAGCGAGTTCGTCTGGTCCATGAACTGGCTGAGCTGCGCAGGACCCGAAGAACTCCTTCAGGGCCGCGACGACGGGCCGGATGTTGATGATCGTCTGCGGCGTGATCGTGTCCGCGTCCTCGGTGGTGAGGCGCTCGCGGACGACCCGCTCCATGCGGTAGAGGCCGATGCGGAAGGCCTCCTGGATCAGCTCGCCGACCGTGCGCAGGCGGCGGTTGCCGAAGTGCTCGTACTCGTCGAGGCGGTCGGCCACCGCCTCACGCGGGCGCGAGAGCGCCTCGGCCGCGTAGTCGGTGTAGGCGCCCGGCTCCTCGCTCATGCCGAGCGCGCGCGGCAGCCCGACGAGCTCCTTGACCAGGGCGATGATGTCGTCGTGGGTCAGGACCCGCGTGTCGAGGTCGATGTCGAGGCTCAGGCGCGAGTTGAGCTTGTAGCGGCCGACGCGCGTGAGGTCGTAGCGCTTGGGGTCGAAGAACAGCTGGTGCAGCAGCGACCGCGCCGACTCGACGCTCGGCGGCTCGCCCGGGCGCTGCTTCTTGAACAGCTCGATGAGGGCGCCCTCTTCGCTCTTCGTGGCGTCGGTGTCGGCCTCGATCGTGTTGCGGATGTAGACCGAGTCGTCGAACAGCTTGAGGATCTCCTCGTCGGTCGCGTAGCCCATCGCGCGCAGCAGGACGGTGACCGGCAGCTTGCGCTTGCGGTCGATGCGGACGTAGACGCGGCCCTTCTTGTCGATCTCCAGCTCGAGCCACGAGCCGCGGGCCGGCATCAGGTTGCCGACGAAGACCTGCTTCTCGACGTCCTTGGGCTCCATCAGGTAGGCGCCCGGCGAGCGGACCAGCTGGGTGACGACCACGCGCTCCGTGCCGTTGATCACGAAGGTGCCGCGGTCGGTCATCCACGGGAAGTCGCCCATGAACACGGACTGCTCGCGGATCTCGCCGGTCTCCCGGTTGATGAAGCCGACCGTGACGGTCAGCGGCCGCGCGTACGTGAGGTCCTTCTCGCGGCACTCCTCCAGCGAGGCGACCGGCGGATCGAAGTGGAACTCGCCGAACTGCACGGCGAGGTTGCCGGTGTAGTCCTCGATGGGAGAGATGTCGTCGATCGTCTCGCGCAGCCCTCCGCCCTCGGGATCGACAAGCCAGGAGAATGACTTCTTCTGGATGTCGATCAGGTTGGGGACGTCAAGGACCTTCTCCAGCCGCGCGAAGCTGCGGCGGGTGCGGGGAGCATCAACGGAAGCCAAGACGGCGACTCCTCAGGGTGGAACGGAGGACGGAGAGAGCGGCGCGCGCACGTCTACCGACGGCCCACGCGCGCGCGACGTTCCAAGATAGCACAGGGGGTACCGGACCCCTGTGAGGGGCGCTCGGCGCTCACGGACCCCGTCCGGCCCGGCGTCCCGTATGTGGCGGGAAGGGCGCTTTGGACGGCTGCGACTATCGGCCGAGTGCGGAGAGTGTAGTGGTCTCGCGCCGCGGATCAAGTGCAGGGCGCTCGCCGGCGTCGTGCCGGCGAGCGTCCCGATCCAGCCCCGTTCCCCCCGGGGTCAAGCCTGCGGCCGGGCGGTCATCCTTGACCGAAGCACACCTGTCCCGTCGTCCTTGCCACGGCGCAGGCCCTGACTCATCGCAAGGTAGGGCCGATCCCCCGTTCGCCAAGTCGGACAAGTGTCCATTTCTTGGTCTATTGATCCTGACCGGTCCCGGGGGCGCGATTACCACTTCCGGGGGATGGTCAGGAGGTCCTGACCGCTGTACATTGGTCGTCCGAAGGGGAGTTGACGCAACCAACGCCGGAGTCGCGGTCCGTACGCCCGAATCGTCTCCTCGGCTGAAGCGCCGGTGCACCACCGGCAATCCGTGTCGGTTTGCGGGTCAACGGAGGGAACTGAAAGGGGGGCGGCCGCGCGGCCGCCCCTCTCTCGTTTGCAAAGCTCCGCCGGTGCTCGACCACCTGCGGCTCTCCGTGACGGACGTCGGCGCGGCGCGGCGGCTCTATGACCCCGTCCTGCGCTCGCTGGGCTTCGAGCCGACCACGCGCGACGACGACGGCGCCGCGTGGGGCAAGCCCGACGACCGCGGGCGCATGCAGTGGCTGATCCTCACGCCGGCCGAGCGCGAGGGCGCGCACGACCTGCTGGCGCCCGGCCTCCACCACGTCGCCTTCATGGCCGACGGCCGGGCCGCGGTCGACCGAGTCCACGAGATCGCCGTCGCGGAGGGCGCCGAGATCCTCGACTCACCGGCCGAGTACGACTACGAGCCGGGCTACTACGCCGTGTTCTTCCGCGATCCCGACTGCTTCAAGCTCGAGGTGGTCCACATCCCGTGACCCTGGTGGGCCGTGAGCCGGAGCTCGCTCGGCTCCGAGCGTTCCTCGCCGGGTCCTCGCGGACGCTCGTGCTCGCCGGCGGCCCCGGGATCGGCAAGACCGCGCTGTGGGAGGCGGGGATCGGCGAAGCCCGCGGGCTCGGGCTCCGCGTGGTGGCGGCGCGGCCGAGCGGGGCCGAGGCGCGCCACTCGTTCGCGGGGCTGATCGACCTCTTCGACGGCATCGACATGGCCGGCCTGCCTGGTCCGCAGCGGTCGGCGCTGGAGGCGGCGCTGCTGCGCGCCGCGCCCGGCGAGGCTCCCCGGCAGGCGATCGCGCTCGGCGTGCTCAACAAGCTGCGCTGGCTCGCCCCGCTGGTGGTGGCGATCGACGACCTCCAATGGCTCGACCCCGCCTCGTCCGAGGCGCTGGCGTTCGCCGCGCCGCGGCTCGCGGACGACCGCGTCGCGTTCCTGCTCGCGCGGCGGCCCGGGCGGCGCCCGCCGCTCGAACGCGTGCTCGAAGGCCGGCCGCTCGAGCGCCTCGAGGTCGGGCCGCTCGGGCTCGACGACACGCGCCGCCTGCTGGCCGAGCGGCTGGGGCTCAGCGTTCCGCGGCCGCTCATGCGGCGGATCGCCGACACGACGCTCGGCAACCCGCTGTTCGCGCTCGAGATCGGCCGCGCGCTGGACGCGCGCGGAGCGGCCGGCGGGGAGATCCCGCTGCCGGACGCGGTCGAGGACCTGCTCGGCATCCGTGTCGCCGCCCTGCCGGACGCGCAGCGGCGCGCCCTGCTCGCGGTGGAGCTGGGCGGCGACCTGCGCCCGGACGAGCTCTCCGCGGTGGCCGACGCCGAGGACGCGCTCGACGCCGGCCTGCTGCGCGCCGAGGCCGGGCGCGTCCGCCCGACCCACCCCCTGCTCGGCGCGGCGGCGCGCAAGCACGCGCGCTCGCGCGAGCGCCGCGAGCTCCACCTCGCGCTCGCGGGCGCGGTGGCCGGCGACGAGCGGCGCGCCCGCCACCTCGCGCTGGCGGCGCGACAGCCGGACGCGGGCCTGGCGGACACGGTCGCCGCCGCCGCGGACGGCGCCGCCGCGCGCGGCGCCGCGGCGGAGGCGGTGGAGCTGGCCGAGCACGCGCTGCGGCTGACGCCCGCGGAGCGGCCCGAGCGCGTCGAGCGCCTGCTCGCGCTCGCGCACCAGCTCGAGACGGCGGGCGAGCGACGGCGCGTGACGGAGCTGCTCACGCCCGAGCTGGAAGGCCTGCCGCCCGGCGGCCCGCGCGTCCGCGCCTGGCTCCTGCTCGCCAACGGCAGCGCGGTCGCCACCTACCACGACCGCCGGGCGCACCTCGAGCGCGCGCTGGCCGAGGCCGGCGCGGACCCCGCGCTGCGCGCGCACGCGCTGGCCTCGATGGCGCTGAGCACGGCCGCGGAGGGCGTCGAGCAGATCGGCGAGGTAGAGGCGTGGTCGCAGGAGGCGCTGGCGGCCGGCGCCGGGCCGCGGGTCGAGCGGCTCGCCCTGCGCGCGCTCGGCTGGGGGCGCAGCCTGAGCGGCCGCCCGATCGACGACGTCTGCGAGCGCTTCGCGGCCGCCTCGCCGGGAGCCGTCCAGCTCGTCGACTCGCCCGAGCCGGTCGCCGCCCTGCGGCTCGTGTGGCGCGGGGACCTGGACCGGGCGCGCGCGACGCTGACGCGCTTCCTGGAGCTCGCCGACGCGCGCGACGAGTCCGTGTCGTACGCGTGGATGCGCCTGAACCTGTGCGAGCTCGGGCTGCGCGCGGCGGACTGGGGGACGGTGTCGCGGCTGCTGGACGAGTGGGCCGAGTCCGCCGACGACGAGCTGCTGATCACGCCCACCTACCAGCGCTGCCGCGCGCTGGTGGCCGCCGGGCGCGGGCTGGCGGAGGAGGCGCGGCGCTGGGCGACGCCGGCGCTCGAGGCGGCGGAGCCGCTCGGCTTCCGCTGGCAGGTGCTCGAGTCCCGCCGCGCTCTCGGCATCGCGGCGCTGCTCGCCCACGAGCCGAGCGTGGCGGCCGAGCACCTGCGCGCGGTCTGGCACCACACGCTGCGCGAGGGCGTCGACGAGCCGGGCGCGTTCCCGGTCGCGCCGGACCTGGTCGGCGCGCTCGCGGAGCTCGGCGAGCTCGCCGAGGCCGAGGCCGTGACCGAGCGCCTGCGCGACCTCGCCGAGCAGCAGGAGCATCCGTGGGGGCTCGCGGCCGCCGAGCGCTGCGCCGCCGTGCTGCGGCTCCCCGACGAGGCGCCGGCGCTCGCGCGGGCGGCGGACGCCTTCGAGCAGCTCGGCCTGCGCGGCGACGCCGCCCATTCCCTGCTCGCGCTCGGCCGCGGGCTCCGGCGGCACAGGAAATGGGGCGGCGCCCGCGATGCGCTCGAGCGGGCGGCGGCCGCGTTCGACGCGCTCGGCTCGCCGGGCTGGGCGGACGAGGCGCGCTCGGAGCTCGCGCGCGTCGGCGCGCGGCGTCCGACGCCCAGCGGCGAGCTGACCCCGGCCGAGCGGCGGGTCGTCGAGCTGGCGGCCGACGGCAGCTCGAACAAGGAGATCGCGCAGGCGCTGTTCGTCACCGTGCGCACCGTCGAGGCGCACCTGAGCGCACGCGTACGCGAAGCTCGGCGTCCGCTCGCGCGCGCAGCTCGCGAGCCGCCTCGGGGCCATCCAATGATCGGTGGTTTCCGCGATTGCGGAACGGGGGCGGCGCCCGTACCGTCGCCGCCGTGATCTACCTCGTCATCGGACTCGACCGCGACACGCTGACCCCCTGGCACGACAACGTCCGCGCGGGCGACGCCGCGACCGCCGAGCAGCTCGCCCGCTCGCGTGCGCGTGCAGTGGGCATCGACCTCGTCATCGCGGCCGCGATCGGGCCGGACGCGCCCGTCGGCTGACCGGGAACTGCTCGAGGATCCAGCCGGCGTCGAGCTCGCGGCGCCGGTACGAGCGGCCGTTGACCAGCACGTAGTCGCGCGTGTGGATGTCCATCGGCAGGTCGCGCTCGACCGGATACCACTCGTTGTGGGTGCGGATCAGCTCGTTGAGCTCCTCGAACGACCACGCCTCGGCGATCGCCCGCCAGCGGCGGGCGAAGCGCGCGCGGTCGCGGCCACACTCGGCTCTCAGCGCCTCGTAGGCCTCGGCGAGACGGCGCTGCTCGCGCTTGGTGCCGTTCTCGATCTCGATCAGCCGCTCCATCCAGCGGGGGCGGATGCCCGCCCGCAGGTAGGCCTCGAGCGAGCGCTGCGACATGCGGGCACGCTCGGAGATCGGCCGACCCCCGCTGCGCGGGTCCTCGAGGCTGTCGGCGATGAAGCGCTCGGCGGCGTTGCGGCGGTCCTCGCTCACCTCCGTCAGCGTAGGACCTCGAAGATCTCGGCGCGCACCGTGCTGCGGAACTGCGCCGGGTCGGGCCGCGAGGTGGCGCCGAGCGGCCGCAGCTCGGCGCGCAGGACGGCTCGCCACTCACGGGTCCGCCGACGGACGGCACGAGCCCAGGGCGACCGCGGCCGGCGGTAGACGGGCATGACGAGCACGACGCGGCGACCGGGCACGAGCTCCGGCAGCAGGACGCGTTCGGCGCGGGCGCGGCGGAGCCGCGTCAGGGCGTCGCGCCAGTCGGTCAGCGACGGGTCGGCGGGATGGCCGAGCGGGGTCAGGTACTCGACGCCGGCCGGCAGGTAGCGGTGGAGGACGGGCACCTGCTCGGGCTGGGTGACCACCACAAGATCGCCGGGCCGCACGCTCTGCGCGACGCTGACCGCGACGGCCCGCGCGTTGCTCTTGGCGGCCGCCGGGCCGACGAGCACCATGGCGGCGAGCAACGGGGCGACCGCCCACGCGGGCCGGCGCGCGAGGACGAGCAGCACGGGGCCGAAGAGCACGAACAGGTACCGGGGCGACCAAGCCGGCTCGAGCTGCGAGGCCAGCCAGGCGAGGGTCAGCCCCGCCGCGCCGGCGAGCACGAGCTCGTCGCGCGGACGCCAGGCCACGGCGGCGGCCGCGGGCACGAGGTAGAGGACCGAGGGCGGAACCGACCACGGCGCGCCCGTGTGGACGGCCTGGGAGACGAGGCTCGGCATCCACGGCACGTACAGCGCGGCGACGAGCGCGAGCGGGCCCAGGCCGCCGCGCCGCAGCGCGACCACCGCGAAGCCGGCGAGCAGGAACACGCCCCAGGTGTGCGTGTAGAGCAGCAGCGTCAGGGCCACGACCAGGATCACCGGCCGCCGTCTGACGAACGCCGCCGTCGCCACCAGCGAGAGGACGGCGACGAGCGTGTACATGCGCGCCTCCTGCGCGTAGTACGCGAGGAACGGGCAGACCGCGACGATGGCTGCCGCCCAGCGCCCGCCCGACCACCATGCGGCGGGGACCGCGGCGGCCGCGAAGATGAGCGAGAGCGCGCGCGTGGCGGCCTCGCCGTCGCCCACCAGCGTCATCCAGCCGTGCAGCAGCAGGTAGTAGAGCGGCGGCGAGCCGTCCTGACGCAGCAGGCCGGGGATCTCGCCCGGGTCGTGCGAGGCGATCCCCACCGCGATCGCCTCGTCGATCCAGTACCCGGCGTCGAGCGCCCCGCTTCGCAGCGCCACGGACAGCGCGGTGAGGACGAGCAGCGCCACGGCGACCCGCATGCGGCCGAAGGTGCCACGCGCGGGCGCGCGCGATGCTCCGGGCTAACGTGCCTGAACAGGTTCTAACGGGATCGGAGACAGCACGTTCTCCGGATCCCACTGCGCGCGTACGGCCCGCAGGCGCTCCCAGACCTGCGGGCCGTAGCACGCGCGCAGCCGCGCCGGGTCGGCGGCGGGCATGAAGTTCGGGTAGGGCTCGCCGCGCGACCACGGCGCCAGCGCCTCGCGCAGGCTCCGCGCCCACTCGCCGACGGCGCCGTCCTGCTCGGGGTCGAACCACGCCGCGCCGGCCTGCCACATCCACGGCGCGTCGCGCTGCCCGAGCGGGCCGCTGTGTGCGCGCGCGAAGGCGCCGCCGAGCGGTTGCACGAGCAGGCTGCCCTCCGGCGCCGGCTTGTGGGCCTGGTGCTCGGCCAGGACGGCGACGGCCTCGGCCGGCAGGCCGGTGAGGAAGCCGCCCTCGCCGTGGATGCGGGCGGTGTAGGGCTCGCTCGACTCGAAGAAGCTCTGGAAGGCGGCGTACGGCATCGGCTGGACGCGGTCGACGCTCGGCCGCAGCGCGCGCAGCTCGTCGATCGGCGGCGCTCCCGCGCCGGTCCAGAAGACCACCACCGCCACGAGCGGCATGCCGAGCAGCGCCTCCGGCACGAGGGCGAGGGCGCCGCCCAGGTCGTCGGGCGCCTCGGCCATCAGCTCCGCGTAGGCGGCCGCGACCTCTTCCGCGCGCTCGACCTCCCAGCCGAGCAGGCCGGCGGTCACGTCGCCGATCGGATGGAGGTCGAACTCGAGCTCGGCGACGACGCCGAAGCCCGGGCCGCCGCCGCGCAGGGCCCACAGCAGCTCGCCCTCGGCCTGCACGTCCTCGCCGGCGGCGGTGACGACCGTCGCCCCGGCGAGCGAGTCGGCCGCCAGGCCGAGCTTGCGCTCGAGCCAGCCCGAGCCGGAGCCGAGCGTGAAGCCGGCCACGCCGACCGACGGGATCCGCGCGCCGGTGACGGCCAGGCCGTGCGCCTGCGTCGCGGCGTCCAGCTCGCGCCAGGTGGCGCCGCCCTGGACGAACGCGCGCCGCCCTTCGACGCGCACGCCGCGCATCGGCGAGAGGTCGATGACCAGCGCGCCGTCGTCGACGGCGAAGCGGTCGGCGCCGTGGCCGCCGCCGCGCACGCGGACGGCCAGGCCCGACTCGCGCGCGAGGTGGAGCGCGGCGCGCACGTCGGCGGGGCTCCCGCAGCGCGCGATCACGGCCGGCCGGCGGTCGATCGCGTCGTTCTGCGTGCGGCGCGCCTCGTCGTAGGCAGCGTCGTCCGGGAGGAGCAGGTCCATATCGGGGCTAGACCGGAGCGGGCCCAGGATTATTCCCGAACGACGAAGGGCGGCCTCGCGGCCGCCCTTCGGAACGTCTGGTTGTCGGCGCGGAGGCTACTTCACCTCGACCGAGGCGCCGGCCTCCTCGAGGTCGGCCTTGAGCTTGTCGGCCTCCTCGCGCTCGAGGCCCTCCTTGACGGGGCCGGGGGCCTCGTCGACGAGCGCCTTGGCCTCCTTCAGACCGAGGCCGGTCGCCGCGCGGACGACCTTGATGACCTGGATCTTCTTGTCGCCGGCGCCGGTGAGGATGACGTCGAACGCGGTCTGCTCCTCTTCGGCGGCGCCGTCGTCGCCCCCGCCGCCACCGCCGGCCGGGGCCGCAGCGGCGACCGCCGTGGCGGAGACGCCGAACTCCTCCTCGAGCGCCTTGATGCGCTCGGAGAGCTCGAGCACGGAGATCGACTTGAGCTCGTCGATCCACTCCTGGGTGCTGGTGGCCATGGGTTCTTAGTCCTCCTGGGTCTCAGTGTCGGGGGAGTCTCTTCGGCCGCAGGCGCCTCGGCCTCCGGCTCGGGTGCCGCCTCGGCGGCGGGCTCTTCGGCTGCCGGCTCCTCGGCCGGCGCAGCCTCGGGCTCGGCCGCGGGCGCGGGCGCGCTACCGCCCACGAGCCCCTGGTCGGCGATCAGCTGCAGCTGACGGCCAAGGCCGGCGATCAGGCCGTTGAGGCTCGTCACCAGGCCGGTGAGCGGCGAGGCGACCATGCCCACGAGGCGCCCGTAGAGCACCTCGCGCGACGGCAGCTTGGCGATGGCTTCGATCTCCGGGGCGCCGAGCGGCGCGCCGTTCATCCAGCCGCCCTTGAACTCGAGCAGCGTGCCGCCGCTGGCGCGGCGGAAGTCCGACAGCGCCTTGGCGGCCGCCGCGGCGTCGCCGCGCACGAACGTCATCGCGGTCGGGCCCTCGAGCAGCTCCTTGAGCGCCTCGGCGCCCGCCTTGTCGGCGGCGCGCTCGGTCAGGGTGTTCTTGACGACCCGGAAGCTCGCGTCGGCGTCGCGCAGCTTGGTGCGCAGCTCGGCCGCCTGCGGCACGGAGATGCCGCGGTAGTCGACCGCGAACACGGCGTCCGCTTCGGAGATCTGTGCGGCCACCTCATCGATGACCGCGGCTTTCTGTTCTCGGTTCAAGCGGTTCCTCCTATCCCGGACTTACGGATCGCCGGGGGTCTTTGGAGAAACGAAAGCTGAGAGCGGCCCCTAGGCCGTCGCAGCCTCCGCTTCCACGAGGTCACGGGTGCGCGAGGGGTCGACCTTGACGCCGGGACCCATCGTCGAGGCCATCACGACGGAGCGCAGGTACCGGCCCTTCGCCGCGGACGGCTTGGCGCGGATCAGCTCCTCGATGATCGCCTGGTAGTTCTCGAGCAGGTGCTCGTCGGGGAACGACGTCTTCCCCACGGTCATGTGCACGATCGCGGTGCGGTCGGTGCGGTACTCGACCTTGCCGGCCTTGGACTCCTCGACGGCCTTGCGGACGTCCATCGTCACGGTGCCGACCTTCGGGTTCGGCATCTTGCCCTGCGGGCCGAGGATGCGGCCCAGGCGGCCGACGACCGGCATCATGTCGGGCGTCGCGATCGCGACGTCGAAGTCGGTGAAGCCCTCGTTCTGCACCTTCTCGGCGAGGTCCTCGGCGCCCACGTAGTCGGCGCCGGCCTCCTCGGCCTCGCGCGCCTTGTCGCCCTTGGCGAAGACGGCGATCTTCACGTCCTTGCCGAGGCCGTGCGGCAGCGCGATGGTGCCGCGCAGCTGCTCGTCGGCGTGGCGGACGTTGAGGCCCGTGCGGACGTGGACCTCGACCGACTCGTCGAACTTCGAGGTCTTGGTGTCCTTCACGAGGCGGACCGCATCGTGAGGCGCGTACTCGCGCTCGCGGTCGATCTTCTCGCGCGCCTCGAGGTACTTGCGCCCGTGCTTGGCCATTACGCCACGACCTCCACTCCCATCGAGCGCGCGGTGCCCTCGATGATCTTGGCCGCCTGATCGACGTCATGCGCGTTCAGGTCGGGAAGCTTCTTCTCGGCGATCTGCCGGACCTGGTCCTTGGAGATCGTGCCGACCTTGCTGCGGTTCGGCTCGCCGGATCCCTTCTCGATGCCGATCGCCTGGCGGATCAGCACCGCGGCCGGCGGCGTCTTGGTGATGAACGTGAACGAGCGATCCTCGAAGACCGTGATCTCGACGGGGATCGTCGTGCCCATGTCGTTCGCCGTCTGGGCGTTGAACGCCTTGACGAACTCCATGATGTTGATGCCGTGCTGGCCGAGCGCAGGGCCCACCGGCGGAGCCGGGGAAGCCTGGCCACCCGGGGCCTGCAACTTGATGGTTGTAAGAACTTTCTTTGCCATAAGCGTCTAGATCTTCTTCACCTGGTCGTACCCCACTTCCACGGGTGTCTCGCGGCCGAAGATGGATACCAGGACCTTGAGCTTGCTTGCGTCCTCGTTGATCTCGGAGATCTCGCCGGAGAAGTCCGACAGCGGGCCGGAGATCACCTTGACGGACTCGCCGATCGAGAACTGGGCGCGGCTGGGAGCGCGGACGGCGACGTCGCTGCGGTGCAGCAGCCGGTCGACCTCCATCTGGGTCAGCGGGATCGGCTCGTTGGATGCGCCGACGAAGCCGGTGACCCCGGGCGTGCCCTTGACGACCGCCCACGAGTCCTCATTGAGGTCCATGTTCACCAGCACGTAGCCGGGCATGGTCCGCTTCTCGACCGTGACCTTCTGGTTGTCCTTCATCTCCTGGACGGTCTCGGTCGGCACCACGACGCGGCGCACGGCGCGCGACTGGTTCAGCGAGGACACGCGGTGCTCGAGGTTCTGCTTGACCTTGTTCTCGTGCCCGGAATAGGTGTTGATGACGTACCAGCGAAACATTCAGAGGATCCTGAGAGCTCTTCGGAGAGTTACGTTCAGATGAGCCAGTCGACTAGGGGCTTCCACACGGCGTCCATCAAGCCGAGGAAGCCGCCGGCGACGACGACGAAGCCCAGGGTGACAGCTGTGCCCTGACCGGTCTGGCGGCGATCCGGCCACTGGACGCGGCGGAGCTCGTCGACGACGTGGCCCAGGAAGGTGATGATCTTGCCGCGCTGCCTGCGCGGGCGGCGGGCCTCGGCGCGCTCCTCGAGCACCGCCGGGTCGGTCGGCTGCGCGGACTCGGCCTCGGCCTCGGCGTCGACATCGACGCCGGCCTCCGCCATGCGAGCCTCCTCGACGTCCGGGAAGGCGTGCTTGGTCGGCTCGGGCGCCGGCGTCGACGAGTCGAGCTCGGTGTCCGTCGGCTCCAGCCCGATGTCCCGCGCGCGGGTGCGAGCGGAGCCGGCGGCCGGCCCGCCGGAGCCCGGCTGGCGCCGCCGGCGCTTCGCGCGCTGTCGATCACGGGCCACGAGATCGCTCCTAGCGGGTCTCGCGATGCGCAGTGTGCCGCCGGCACCACTTGCAGTACTTGCGAAGCTGGATGCGGTCGGGGTTGTTGCGCTTGGACTTGTTGGTCTGGTAGTTCCGGCGCTTGCAGTCCTCGCACGCGAGGGTGACGGCGATCCGGACATCTCCACGGGCCATTTGCGGCGCGCTCCGAGGGTCGTGGTGTAGCTAGCTGGCGCCGGGCAAGGAAAAACCCCGCCACGGCGCGAGGTCGGCAATTGAGGATAGCGCAGCTAGCCGCACTGCCGTACGTATCTGCAGGCCACGACCGAAGGCTGCTCCACCGGGGCTCCGGCGTCGATCGACCACGCCAGGCGGATGAGCTGCGCATGGGACCACGCGAGCGGGGTCGCCGAGAAGGTGCCCTCGCCGGCCGGCATCGACGTCGGAGCGCGGCCGTCCCACACCTGCTCGGGGATCATGCCGCCGTCGTTGCCGGCGTCGGCGATCGCCTTCAGGTGGGCGTCGGCGGGCCTCCCCGCCAGCAGCTCGTACTCGCCGCGCTCGCCGGCGAAGATCGGCCACAGGCGGCCGAAGGTCTGGCGCGAGCCCTCCTTCGTGATCCGCCAGCCGCCGCCGGTGCGGCTCTCGCCGTAGCCGTCGTAGACGAAGCGATGCCAGAAGTCCCCGTTCGGCGTCGTCCCGCGCAGCCGCTGGTCGACGACCTCGAGCGTGTTGAGGATCACCGGGTCGTCGAACCGCTTGACGCCGAGCCGCACGAGCTCGAGGAAGCTCGGGTCGACGACCTTGCGCTGGTCGGCCCGCGCGGGGCCGCCGTCGCCGATGCTGTAGCGGGTGCCGCGATCCGGCCGGCGGTCCTTCGTGAGCCGCAGGTAGTAGGGCTCGTCGGAGTAAGGGCCGTTGGTGGTCGCCGTCCAGCGCTGGACTGCGCCGGCCCAGCGGTCGGCGACGCGCTCGTAGCGTTCGGCGTCGGCCGTCGCCCCGTTGCGGCGCGCCAGGTCGGCGGCGGCGACCAGCCCGGCGATCTCGGCCGCGATCGTGCCCGGCGAGTAGCCGTCCTGGTTCTCCCAGCGGTCCTGCTCGCTCCCCGGGCCGTGGCGGACGATGAACTCGGCCGTGCGGCGCAGCTTGCGCCAGGTCGCGGCGTCGAAGCGCTCGAGCTGCCAGGCGAGCACGATCGGGAACGCCTGCTCGTCCATCTGGATCGCCGTCCACTTCTGGCGGCCGGTGACCTGCACGTTCTGCGGGAAGTGGCCGTCCGCCCGCTGCGCCCGGTCGAGCAGGAAGTCCAGCTTGGCGCCGGCTTCGTCGTCCGCCCCGGCCGCGATCTCCGCCGTCGCCACCTGGTAGAGGTCGCGCGGCCAGACCAGGTGGTAGGGCGCCGAGCGCTTGTCCTTCTTGTCGACCGTGAGCCGGCCCCAGGCCCAGGGCATGGTCGGCGAGGCGACGCCGGCGCCCGGGTTGCGCTTGTCGTCGTGCGCGGCCAGCATCAGCAGCGAGGTCTCATAGGCGTGCGGCCACCGGCGCGGCCGCCGCCGGAGCGGGCTTCAGCGTGGCGCGCCACGCGGCCCAGCCGGCCGCGTTCTGCGCGGCGAGCGGCGCGAAGCCCGCGGCGAGCGCCTCGCTCGCCTGCCGGCGCGCGGTGACGTGGCTCGTGCCGAAGCCGAGCGCGAGCGTGAGCTGCTGCGACGTGGTCCCGTTGAGCGAGGTCGTGGCGGCCTGGCGGACGTTCCCGCGGGAACGCGCGTCGGCGTTCGCGTCGAGCGAGCCGTCGTCGCGCAGGTCGCTCCACGGGTCGCTCGTGCCGGCGTAGCCGCTCGAGGTGGCCGTGAAGGCCGGCGAGGCCGCCAGCGCGCTGGTCATGCGGCGATCGTTGGCCACCAGCGCGCCGCTGATGGTGCGCGCGCGGTCGTCGCGGCCGTCGTTGTCGAGCTCGGGGTCGAGCAGCACGTGCAGGCCGTACGGCTCGCCGGTGAGCGACTCGAACTTCACGTCGACGAGCACGACGTCGCGCGCCGGATCGGTCGTGTAGGTCTTGGTCAGCCGCCAGTGGTCGCCGCGGTCGGTGACGATCTGGCGGTAGTTGAGGCCGTCGAGCCGCTCGACCGTGCCGGTCCCGTGCAGCGTCTCACGGTCGACGGTCATCAGCGGGCCGGGGCGGCTGACGACGAACTCGAGGCTGCGGACGGCGGGCGTCCCCAGGTCGGGGAAGAAGACCTCGGTCAGCTCGCGCTGGCGCAGCGTGAACCAGACGCGGCTCGCCGGCGTCTTCGACGTCCCGAACGCGTGCTTGTCGGCCTGCGTCCAGGTCGGCCGCGTGCCGGGCGCTCCGTCGGCGCGGGTGCGGGCCGTCGCGGGAGCGGCGAGCAGGATGAGGAAGACGACGGCGAGGACGAGACGCATGGCAGGCGAGCTACCCGTAGCGTGTGGCGACATGCCCCCCGCCATGCCGGAGCTCGAAGGCGTCGAGCATAGCTTCCACGATCTGCCGACCGGCGTCCGGGTCCATCTCGCCAGCGCAGGGCCGCCGGACGCGCCGCCCGTGCTGGCGCTGCACGGCTGGCCGCAGCACTGGTGGTCGTGGCGTCATGTGATCGCCGAGCTTGCCGGCGAGTTCCGGCTGCTCTGCCCGGACCTGCGCGGCCTCGGCTGGTCGGGCCCGCCGGCCGACGACGACTTCCGCAAGCAGCGCATGGCCGACGACGCGATCGCGCTGCTCGACGCGCTCGGGCTCGAGCAGGTCCGCCTCACCGGCCACGACTGGGGCGCCTACGCGGCCATACTCGCCGCCGTCACCGCCCCCGAGCGCTTCTCGAGCCTGGTGGCGATGTCGCTCGGTCACCCGTGGGTGCCCACCAAGGTCGCCGTCCGCCACGGCTACCTGCTCGCCTACCAGCTCCCGCTGGCCACGCCCTTCGTCGGCGAGCGCGTCGTCCGCGACGGCCGCTACGTGCGCGGGATGCTCCGCAACGGCCGCCGCGACGGCCGCCGCTGGACGCGCGAGGAGGAGGACGCCTACGTGGACGTCGTCCGGCGAGACCGCGCACGCTTCCTCGAAGCTCTACCGCGACTTCCTGCTCCACGACGCGCGCACGGTCGTCCGGCAGCGCCCGACGATGCCGGCGAAGCTGCTGATCGGCAGCCGCGAGCCCTTCCGCGCGTTCGCGGCCGGCTTCCCCGGTGAGGTGGACGTCGTCGACGGCGCCGGCCACTTCCTCCCCGAGGAGGCCCCGCAGGCGGTCGCCGAGCGCATCCGCGCGATGTGAGGCTCATCACCTGGAATGTGAACCGCCGTGTCAGCGTGCTCGCCGAGCAGGCGGCCGCGCTGGCCGGGCGCGATCCGGATGTCGTCGCGCTCCAGGAGGTCACGGCCCGCTCGTGGCCGCTGTGGCGGGCGGCCCTGGCGACGATCGGGCTCGACGCGCTGTGCTCGCTGGACGAGGCGGACCCGGGGCGCCAGCCGATCAGCCGGCGGCGCGCGGGCGTGGTGATCGCCGCCCGCGCGCTCGCGCCCGCCGACCCGCTGCCCGTGCCCCGGCCGGAGAGCACGCTCGCGGCCGAGGTCGACGGCGTCGTCGTGCACGCCGCCCATGTGCCCAACGCCGCCAACGGCTGGGTCAAGCCCGACACGCTCGCCGCCCTGCGCGCGGGCCTCGCCGCCGGCAGCGGTCCGCGAGTCCTGTGCGGCGACCTCAACACGCCGCGCCGCGAGAAGCCCGACGGCACGGTGATCTCCTTCGCGCGCGACAGTCGCGAGCGGTTGCGACCCGAGCGCGGCGAGCGCTGGGACAGCGCAGAGCTCGGGGTCGTTCCCGGCCTGCGCGAGCTGGGCTTCCACGACGCGTTCCGGACGATGCACGGCTACGACGCGAAGGAACCGAGCTGGGTATGGCGCCATGGCGGCGGCTGGCGGCTCGACCACGTCTTCGTCTCAGGCCTCGAGGTCGAGGCCGCCGTCTACCACCATGCGTGGCGCGACGACGGCCTCAGCGACCACTCGGCCCTGGAGGCCGATCTCGGCTATGAGCCCGACTGAACCGCATCCACGACGCGCTTGGCGGCGATGAGTCCAGCTCCGGTCTCCTGACGCAAGCGCTTCACCGCCTCGACCGTCTGCCCACTCCGCGCCAGTTCGACGACGTCGTCGGACACCACGGCGCCCGGATCCTCGAACCGGAATTTCGCCGCCGCGCTCAGGAGGCGCACCTGCTCCTCCAGCGAGCGGTTGCGCAGCCGTAGCTCCTCGAAGGCGTGCTCGTCGGTCATGTCTGGCCGGCCACCCTAGAAGCAAGCCTCCTTCACCGCCACGATGCCCGTCAGCTGGGCGGCGGCATAGCCTCCGGCAGCGATGGCGTCGTCCACGTTGCCGGCGCCGATGAGCAGCTGGGCGGCCTTCCTTACCCCACCGAGCGCCTTGATCGCCCGGTAGATCTTCGCGCCGATGAAGACAGTTCCGCCGATCGCGGCCGCGCATTTGGCGATCTTCCACGGGTTCGGGAACAAGCCGGTCGGGTCCGACAGGTTGACCGGATCGGCACCCACGTAGATGTAGCGGTTGGCGTCGCGCAGGTCCGCCGGACTGTCGATGGCGTCGAGCTGCGTCCAGCGTCCCTGGGTCGGTATGTAGTAGCGCTCGCCGAACTTGTAGAGCCCCGCGACGGTCTCGGGCGACCCCTTGTAGAGGAAGTAGTGCTGCGCGTCCTGGCCGATCGTGGTCGTTCGCACGCCGTAGGGGTCGTACTTGAAGTACCCGCCCAACGTGCCGCTCGTGTTCGCGATCGCGACCATCGAGTCCTGGGCGTCGGTGAGGATGTAGTGGCGCCGTCCGGAGCTCAGCTGCGAGAACAGACGCCCGCTCGGTTCGCGCACGAAGTCCGCGCGGCCGAACGGACCGCCGTCCAGGATTCCGATCCCCAGCACGTTGTTCTGGTAGGTGCGCGCCCCGATCCTGAGCAGGTCGCTCTGGCCCGGGCCGCCATGCGAGAGCACCGAGGTCGTCCCCGCTGTGGTCACGCTCGAGGTCTGATTGCGGGCGTTGTACTGCCAGCTGGTGCCGGCGCTCGACGCCGTCAGGTTCCCGTTGAGGTCGTACGTGTAGGTCGTCGCGCCCGCGGGGGGCGTATTGCACGGCACGTTGGTCGCCCCCGCGGCTCGCCAACAGAGCTGGTTGGCCGCGTTGTACGCCGAGCTGGTGCTCTGGCCGTTGACGGTCTCGAGTGTGCGGTTGTTCGCGGCGTCGTACGCGTAGACGCGGTCGTCGACCACCGCGCCGGACGCGTTGCGGGCCAGCCCGCGTGTGAGGCGGTCGTTCCCGTCATAGGAGTACGTCGTCGTGTCACCGAACTTGTCGGTCATCGTCTGCTGGAGCTCGGTCTCGCGATTGGTGGCGTCGCGGTACGTGTAGGCGAAGTCGACGAGCACCTGGGCAGCGGAGTTCGTCGCCCTGATCGTTCGCACCTTGTCGGACCCGTCGTAGGTGCGCTGCTCGACGACTCCGACGGGGAACGTGGTCAACGTGCGGTTGTCGCGCGTGTCGTATCCGAACGTCGTCCTGCGACCGTCGGGCTCGATCAGCTCCGAGAGGCGGTTCAGCGCGTCGTAGCCGTACCGCACGGTGCCGCTTCGATCGACGAGCTGCGTGAGGTTGGACAGCGCGTCGTAGGCGTACTGGTTGACGGCCGCGGTCGGGAGCGTCTCGCTCGTCGGCCGGTTGCGATCGTCGTACACGTACGACCAAGTGCCGGCGGCCGAATCGGTCTGCGAGGTGCGATTGCCGTTTGCGTCATAGGCGTAGGAGACCGAGGAGGCATCCGAGTAGTCCACGCGCGTCAGCCGGTCGAGCGCGTCATAGGAGAACGTGCGCGTCTGGCTCTTGCCGTCCCGGATCGTCCTCGCCCGGCTCAGCGCGTCGTAGGTGATCGTCGTCTGCCCGAGCGGCAGTGGTGGGGTGATGGTCGTGAGGTTCCCCAGGGCGTCGTAGCCGTAGCGGGTCTGGTTGCCCTTGCCGTCGATCGCGCAGCGCAGCGTCCCCGTCGGACCGGAGGACGGGCACACGCCCGCTGAGCCGTTGAACTCCAGCGTCGCCTGCGACTGAGCGGGCGACGCCCCGTCGCGCACGCTCGTCATGTTGCCGGTGCCGTCGTAGCCGAACAGGGTGCGGTTGCCCTGCGCGTTCAAGAGTGACGTGGGGCTGAAGCGATGAGCCGTGTCGGTGTACCCGAGGGTGTACCCCTCGCCCGCCGGCAGCGAGCCCGACGTCAGGTTGTCATTGGCGTCGTAGCCGAAGGTCGTCGTCGGCCCGCCGGTGCCGTTGGTGAACGTCCTGACCGTGGAGTTGGCCGTCCACGTCAGCGAGCGCTGCTGGCCGGCCGCGTCGACGACCTTGGTCACGCGACCCGGCGGCTCCCAGCAGTACGTCGTCCGGTTCCCGCGCGCGTCGGTGACGACGGTGTTGAGGTCGTTGGCGCACCCGGTGTTCGGTTGCGCGTAGTCGAATCGGGTGAGCGCGCCGGCTCGGGTGACAGAGGTAACCCGGCGATCGCTGTCGTACGCGAAGCTCGTGACCTTCCCACGCGGGTCGGTGATCGAGGTGAGCAGGCTGCCCGTGTACCCGTACGTGGTGACCTTGCCGGCGGCATCGGTGGCCGTCGTGGTGAGCCCCCCGGCGGCGACTTCACCACTGCCGGTCGCGTTGTAGGCGTAGCGGTGTGCGACGCGGCCGGTCGAGTCGGTCACCGAAGTGATGCGACCGCCCGCGTTGCGAGCGAACGTCGTAACGCGATTCTGGGTGTCGACGATTCTCGAGAGGCGGTTCGGAGCGTCGTACTGCAGCGTCAACTTCCGGCCATTGCGGTCGGCCTGCTCCACCAGCAGGCCGCCGGCGTTGAACTGCCAGCGCTCCGCCGTGGCGCGCCACGTGAGCGTGAAGGTGCCGTCGGCGTTCTTGACGAGGTCGGCGTCGACGCCCTGCGGATGCCGGAACGAACCGTCCGGCTGGCGCGCGAATGCGGTGGTGAATCCGGTGGGGCCGCGGAAGATCGCGTCGCTCGTCCCGCTCTGGATGATCCTGACACTGCTGCCCACGTTGTACGTCCAGCCCCAGCCGAGGTCGCCCGCCGTTGGCTCGCGGCTGTTGTAGAACCGATCGAGGACGAGGTCCAGGCCCGACCCGGCGATCAGCAGGTCGCGTGACCTCAGGAGCAGGTTGCCGCCCGCGACGTTGACCGCCATGCCCTGCCGGTCGGTGAGTTTCTCGGCATGGCCGAACCGATAGTACGGCAGGTCGCCGGTCATGTTGTCGTACCAGACGCTCAGGCGCGGAGTGTCGGTCTGCTCGAACGGCGCGCCGCCCGTGGACATCTCCGCCGACGCGAACTCGACGTCGCCTTGGACGGTGCTCTCGTTCGACTGCTTGAGCAGCAGGCCGAACCCGCCGTCGGTGTTGCCGCTGTCGGCCCATCGCTGGACGGCGGCGGTCACCGTCCAGTCCTCCCAGCCGCCGAGCGTGTCGCCGACCTGGGCGTTCGTGGCGATCGCCGTGGCAGTGAAGTCCCCGCCGGGGGCCGTCCACGGGTTCGTTCCGTCGTAGCGGTTCCACGTCGCGCCGCTCGTCCAGCTGCGCGTCGCATCGTGCACGGACACGCTCTTCAGCGATGGCGGCAGCTTTGTCGTCTTCAGGCTCAGCGTGGAGGAGAAGATCCGCGCCCCCTTGGGGAGCCACCGGCGGATGGTGAAGCGGACGAGGGCCCGCCGCCGCCGGGTCGTGGAGCCCGCGGTCGTCACTCCCACCCCGAGCGCGGTCGCCGCGCACAAGCCGGTGTCGGGTGCTGCCGAGTTCATCTCGCAGTCCGTGGGAGGCGTGAACGACACGGTCGGATCGACCACGACCGGTCCGCGACGCAGATGCGCGAGGACCCACGCCCGAGAGGGACGCAGGCGAAGGACGTAGCCCGCCCGGGCGCGCCGCAGGCTCACCGCGACCGCGCCCGACAGGACGGCCGGCGAGCCCGCGTCCTGCATGAACGGAGGCGCGAACCCGGCGACGCGCTCCCCCGCCTCGTCGAGGAAGGCCACGCCGCCGCTGCCGTCCTCACGCGCGGTCAGCCCGGACGATGTGCGCAGCCGGTAGACGAACTCGCGCGGCGCGCTGCGACCCGTGATGACGATGTCCTCCTTGAGGCCGCCGGCGGTCACGGAGTACCGCACGTCGGTGTCCGGGAGTGCGCCACGGTAGGCGGCTGTGGCACCGCGAACGCGTGCTGCACCCCCCGCCGACCGCAGGCGGAAGGCGATCCATTCGCTGCCTCGCGCGACTCGCGTCTCGCCGGACAGACTGCGTGGAAGAGTCACATCGACGGCATTGGCGCGGTTGACGAGCGCCCCGCTCCCGCGCGCGACGAGCGTGTTGTCGATCGCCTGCCAGTGCCCATCGCGATCCCGGAAGCGGACAGGAGCCGCCGCGATCTCCGCGACCAGGCCGCCGCACGGATGCCGGAAGACCTGGCGCGTCGCACTGCGCAGTTCGATGACCTCGCGACTCGGCTGAAGCCCCTGCGCAAGGGCGCAAGTGGCACTTGGAGCTTTGACAGTCCCTCGTCCCGACGCGGCGGCGGGTGATGTGAACAGGCCGCCCGCCGAAAGAATCACAGCGCCCACCAGCCACTCGCGTCGCTGCCTGACGAACCCGCGCCCTGTAGCCATGCTCCCGCTCCCTGTGGAGTCTTCCCTGCGGGGAGGGTGTCGCTCGCCCCAGGAGGCGTCAATGCGACAGCGGGACCGGTGTCACCGATCGCGCCGTGATGGATGAATTTGAGTGAACGAGTTGTGAGTCTGACCGGTGAAGTGTCAGCGATCGGGCCGTAGCCCTAGGCCGCCGCGGCCTCTTCCCTGAGGCGCTCCTGCGCCTCCTCGCGCGTCATCGACCGCTTGCCCCACTTCACGGTCTCGGCGTAGTCCATCAGCCGGTCGAAGTAGTCCGCGAGCCGTGGCGGGCGGATGCCCGCCGGCTCGAGCACGCCGCGCGCGCGGGCGTCGTCGAACACGATGTCCATGTCGAAGTACGGCATGTAGACCGCGCCCTCGTCCGGCCCGCCGCCGGCGACGACGGCCGGGCGCGGCCGGTCGAAGCGGTCGCACGCGAGCTCGACGAGCTCATTGGCGACCGGCGCCTCGCGGCCGGCGACGAGGTTGAAGACGCCCTCCTCGCCGGCGTCGAGCAGGTGAACCAGGGAGTCCGCCACGTAGTCGACCGGGACGATGTCGATGTGGGCGCTCGGCAGTCCGGGGATCTCGTCGAACAGCCCGCGCGAGAACGCGCGCAGCGGCCAGTAGAGCACGTTGAAGGCGGGCGTCCAGCCGGTGTCGGACTCGCCCATGACGATGCTCGGGCGGGCGATGCACGGCGACAGGTCGTCGGCCTCGCGCACCACGTGCTCGGCCTCCCACTTGGTCTGCTCGTACGTGTTGCGGAACTCCTGCCCCGCGTCGAGCTGGCGCTCGCGGAAGGTGCCCTCGAACTTGCCGGACACGTAGGCCGTGGACACGTGCACGAAGCGCTCCAGCCGCCCGAGCGACTTGCACTCGCGGGCGAAGCCGATCACCTCGCGCGTGCCCTCGACGTTGATCTTGCGGGCCTCGTCGAGCGGCAGGTCGAAGGCGATCGAGGCCGCGCAGTGCAGGACCGCGCCGACCTCCTCGGCCAGCGCCGTCCGCTTCCCGTTCTCGAGCCCGAGCCCGGGCGAGGTGACGTCGCCGGCCACCGCGCGCACGCGGTCCCGGTGGTTCGACGGCTCGCGATACAGCGCGCCGAGCACGCCGTGCAGGCGATCCTCGGCGGCCGCGTCGTCGCTCGCGCGGATGAGCGCGATGACCTCGCGGTCGCCGGCCTCGAGCAGGCGCGCGAGCACCTCCATGCCGAGGAAGCCGGTCGCGCCGGTCAGGAAAACAGGCTGCTTCATGTCGGTATCGCCGTTCCCATCGCGTGGAAGCCGCCGTCGACGTGCAGGATCTCTCCGGTCACGCCGCGGGCCAGGTCACTGAGCAGGAACAGGATCGCTCCCGCCACAGGCTTGGGATCGTCGGTGTCCCAGCCGAGCGGCGCCTGCTGCTGCCACGCCGTCGCCAGGTCGCCGAAGCCCGGGATGCCTCGCGCCGCCAGCGTGCCCAGCGGGCCCGCGGACACGAGGTTCACGCGCACGCCGCGCGGGCCGAGGTCGCGCGCGAGGTAGCGCGACGTCGCCTCCAGCGCGGCCTTGGCCACGCCCATCCAGTCGTAGACCGGCCACGCCACCGAGGCGTCGAAGTCGAGCCCCACGACGCTCGCGCCCTCCTCGGGGTAGAGGTCGGCGAGGCCGGCGGCCAGCGCCTTCAGCGAGAACGCGCTGGTCTTGAACGCCACCTCGGCGCTCTCGACCGGGGTGTTGAGGAAGTTGCCGCCGAGGGCGTCCTCGGGAGCGAAGGCGATCGCGTGCAGGATGCCGTCGACGCGGCCCCAGCGCTCCTCGAGGTCCTTCGCCACCGCCTCGATGTCCTCGGGGCTGTTGACGTCGAGCTCGAGCACGTCGGGCTGCGGGTCGAGCTTCGAGGCCGACCGCTCGGTCATCCGGCGCACGCGGCCGAACGAGGTGAGGACCACCTCGGCGCCGGCCTCCTGCGCCTGCTTGGCGACCTCGTACGCGATCGACTCGCGGTTGACCACTCCTGTGATCAGGAGCTTCTTGCCGTCGAGGATGCCCATCTCAGAGTGGGATGGGGACGAAGTCGGCGTCGCGCTCGGGCTCGAGCTCGGCGAGCACGTCGCGCCTCCACAGGACCTCCACGCGCGCGCGGCACACGGTCTGGTCGTCCTGGTTGACGACGTTCCAGGCGAACGTCACCAGCCCGGCCTCCTCGGACCCGGAGCCCAGGTCGGCGACCCGGCCCTCCACGCGCAGCGTGTCGCCGAAGCGCACGGGCCGCTTGAACGTCGCGTCGGCGACCCGGCGCAGCGCGACCACGCGGCCCGGGTCGAACGGCACGAGCCCCGAGGCGAGCGCGATCACGAGCATGCCGTGGGCGATCCGCTCGCCGAACGGCGAGCGCTCCGCCCACGCGGCGTCGCAGTGCTGGGGGTGCCAGTCGCCGCTCAGCGAGGCGAATCCCACGACGTCGGCCTCGGTCACGGTGCGCCCGCGGGTGGTGAACTCCTGGCCGGCCTCGAGCGCCTCGAACGGCGCCCACCAGCTGATCGTGTCGGTGATGGCCGGCGTCATAGCGGGATGTTCCTCACGCCCTGCGCGGGCTGGGCGATCGCGTCGAGCGTCGACAGCGCCTCGCTCAGCCGGCGGCGCGTGTCGCCCGGCAGGATCACCTCGTCGATGTAGCCCTCGGCCGCGGCGGTGGACGCGCTCAGGTGCTCGTCGGCGTACTCCTCCGCGAACTCCTCGCGCGCGGCGGCGGGATCCTCGGCGGCCGCGATGTCGCGCCGCTTGACGATCGTCACCGCCTGCTTGGCGCCCATGACGCCGATCTGGGCCTGCGGCCACGCGAACGTGTAGTCGGCGCCGAGGTCGCGCGCGTTCATGGCGATGAACGCGCCGCCGAACGCCTTGCGCAGCACGACGGTCACCTTCGGCACGGTCGCCTCGGCGAACGCGTGCACGAGCTTGGCGCCGTGGCGGATCACGCCCGACTGCTCCTGGCGCTTGCCCGGCAGGAAGCCCGGCGTGTCGACCAGGACCACGAGCGGCAGGCCGAACGCGTTGCAGGTGCGCACGAAGCGCGCGCCCTTGGAGGCGGACTCGGAGTCGAGCACGCCGCCGAGGTAGCGCGGCTGGTTGGCGATCACCCCGACGGGCTTGCCGTCCATGCGCGCGAAGCCGCAGGCGATGTTCCTCGCCCACTTCGGCGCGTACTCGAGCAGGCGGCCGCCGTCGACCACGCCGCGGATCACGTCGCGCACGTCGTAGACCTTGCGCTCGTCCTCGGGCACCGGGTCGCCGGGCTCGTAGCCGACCGGGCCGACGGGGCGCCACTGCGGGGCGCGCTCGCCGGAGTTGGCGGGCAGGTGGTCGAGCAGGTCGCGCGCCAGCAGCGCGGCGTCGGCGTCGGTCGACGCCACGAAGTGCGCCACGCCGTTGCGCTCGTGCACCTTGGGGCCGCCGAGCTCGAAGGCGTCGACGTCCTCGCCCATGACCTCGCGCACCACGGCGGGGCCGGTCAGGAACATGTTGGCCCGCTCGGTCATGATCACGAAGTCGGTCAGGGCGGGCGAGTAGGAGCCGCCGCCGGCGGAGGCGCCGCAGATCACCGAGATCTGCGGGATCTTGCCGCTCAGCGCGACGTGCTCGCGGAAGATGCGCGCGTAGCCGGCCAGCGCGGCGGTGCCCTCCTGCATGCGCGCGCCGCCGGACTCGATGAAGCCCACCACCGGCGCGCCGGCGCGGCCGGCGAGCCGGAGGACCTTCACGATCGAGTCGGCGTGCTGCTCGCCGAGCGACCCGCCGAGGTACGACGGGTCCTGGGCGTAGCAGAACACCGGGCGCCCGTCGACGCGGCCCGCGCCGGCGATGACGCCGTCACCGGGCCGCGCCTTCTCGCCCATGCGCCGCGAGCGCACGTCCGAGCGCAGCAGCGTGAGCGAGCCGCGGTCGCAGAGCGCCTCGAGGCGCTCGACGGGGGAAAGACGCTCCTGCTCCTGAGCGGAGCGGATCATCTCGACGGTCATGCAACCTCCAGGCAGAGGACGGCGTTGTGCCCGCCGAAGCCGAACGCGTTGGACAGGGCCACGGCCTTCTTGCCGTTGATGTCCAGGTCGCGGGCCTCGTTGGGGACGTAGTCGAGATCGAGCCCCTCGTCCGGGTGCTCGTAGTTGAGGGTGGGCGGCGCGACCCGGTCGCGCAGCGCCAGGATGGTGGCCACGGCCTCGACGGCGCCGGCGGCGCCGAGCAGATGGCCGATGGACGACTTCAGCGACGACACCGGAACGCCGTCGCCCAGCACGTGCTTGATGGCGATCGTCTCGGCCCGGTCGTTGAGCGGGGTCGACGTGCCGTGGGCGTTGACGTAGACGACGTCCTGCGGGCCGTAGCCCGCGTCGCGCAGCGCGTTCTCCATCGCCGCGATCGCGCCTCCGCCGTCCTTCTCCGGGGCGGTCAGGTGGTAGGCGTCCGAGGACGCGCCGTAGCCGGCCAGCGTGGCGAGGATCGTCGCGCCGCGCTTGCGCGCGCGCTCGCCTTCCTCGAGCACGAGGACCGCTCCGCCCTCGCCCATCACGAACCCGTCGCGCTGGGCGTCGAACGGGCGCGAGATGCCCTCGTCGCTGAGCGCGTCGAGCGCCGCGAAGGCGGCGGTGGCCAGCGGGGTGAGCGCGGCCTCCGAGCCTCCCGTGACGACGGCGTCCGCGTCGCCGCACTGGATCATGCGGGCGGCGGTGCCGATCGCGTGCGCGCCGGCCGCGCAGGCCGACAGCGTGGCGAACGACTGGCCGCGCAGCCCGTGGCGCATCGAGACCGCGGCCGAGGCGGAGTTGCCCATCAGCAGCGGGATCGAGAGCGGGGAGACGGCCTTGGGCCCGGACTCGAGCAGCTTCTTGTGGTTGGCCTCGAGCGTGCCGATGCCGCCGATGCCGGTGCCGATCAGCGTGGCGATCCGGTCGGCGTCGTACGGCAGCTCGTCCTTCCAGCCGGCCTCGGCCAGCGCCTCGTCGGAGGCGACCATCGCGAACTGCGAGAAGCGGTCCGAGCGGCGCGCCTGCTTGACGGTCAGGTACTCGGTCGGGTCGAACTCGGTGGCCGCGCCGACACCGTCCGCGATGCCGGACTCGCCGGCCTTCCAGCGTTCATAGAGCGTGCGGGCGCCGACCCCGAGCGGGGTCACGGCGCCGACGCCGGTGACGACGATCTCGCGATTCATCCTGCGCGGCTCACCACCAGGTCGACCGCGTCGCCGACGGTCTTGATCTTGCCGACGTCGTCGCCCTTGAGCTGGACGCCGTACTCGTCCTCGATGATCTGCGAGAGCTCCGCGAGGTCGAGCGAGTCGACGTCGAGCTCCTCGAACGTGGCGTCGCGCGTGATCTGCGACTCATCGACGCCGAACTGGGGGAGCGCCTCGGTGACGGTCTTCTCGACGGCCTCGGGGGTGACGGTTGCAGCCATTTGGTTTCTCCTTTGTCAGGCGGACATGCCGCCGTCGACGAACAGGGTCGTGCCGGTCACGTAGCCGGCATCCTCGGAGGCGAGGAACCGCACGGCGGCGGCCACGTCCTCCGGAGCGCCGACGCGGCGGGCCGGGATGGCCTCGATGACGGCGTCAGGTACGTCCTTGGTCATTTCGGTCTCGATGAAGCCTGGTGCGACCGCGTTGACGGTCACGCCGCGCCGCGCGACCTCGGCGGCGACGGTCTTGGTCATGCCGATCAGGCCGGCCTTGGCCGCGGCGTAGTTGGACTGGCCCGCGTTGGCGCGGGGTCCGACCACGGAGGCGACGTTGACGATCCGCCCGTAGCGGGCCTTGATCATCGGCCGCATCGCGCGGCGGGTGAGGCGGAACGCGGCGGTCAGGTTGGTGCCGATCACCTTGTCCCACGCCTCGTCGTCGAGCTGGATGGCCAGCCCGTCGGCGGTCACGCCGGCGTTGTTGACGAGCGCGATCACCGGGCCGAGCTCCTCCTCGACCTGCTTGAAGAGCTCGTCGGGCGTGCCGTTCGTGACGTCGGCGTGGAACGCGGCGGCCTTGCCGCCCGCGTCCTCGATCGCCTTCACGGTCGCCTTGGCGCCGTCCTCGTCGGAGCGGTAGTTGACCGCGACGTGCCAGCCGTCCTCGGCCAGCGCCTTCGCAATCGCCGCGCCGATGCCCTTGGAGGCGCCGGTGACCAGTGCCGTGGCGTTCTCGGGGCGGGCCAACTAGCGCACCCCCCACTCGATGACGCCGGCGCCCCAGGTGAAGCCCGCGCCGATGGCGGCGATCAGGACCTTCTGGCCGGGGCGCAGCCGCCCGTCCTCGCGCAGCAGCGACAGCGTGAGCGGGATCGAGGCGGCCGAGGTGTTGGCCATGTGGGCGACGTAGTCGGCGACCTTGGCGGGCTCGAGGTCGAGCCGCTCGCCGACGGCGCGGATGATCCGGCCGTTGGCCTGGTGGTAGACGAAGAGGTCGATGTCCTCGAGCTCGAGGCCGGCGCGCGCGACGGCGGCGACGGTGGCCTCGCTGAGGCGCTTGACGGCGACCATGTAGGTCGAGTGGCCGTCCATCACGAGCACGCGGTCGTCGTGGTTGGCGGTGATGCGGTCGCCCAGCGAGCCGTCGGCGGCGAGCACGATCGGCCCGATGTCGCCTTCGCCCTCGTGGCCGATCAGCACGGCGCCGGCGCCGTCGCCGAACAGGGCGGCGGTCTTGGGGTCGTCGAAGTTCGTGATGCGGGTGAGCAGCTCGGCGCCGATCACCAGCACGCGCTCGGCGCGCCCGGTCTCGACCTGGCCGGCGGCCAGGCGCAGCGCTGCGAGCCAGCCGCTGCAGGCGGCGCCGATGTCGATCGCGCCGGCGTTCTCGGCGCCGAGGGCGTTGGCCACGACCGGCGCGGCGTTCGGCGTGATGTCGTCGGGCGTCATCGTCGCCACGAGCACGAGGTCGACGTCGCGCGGGTCGACGCCCGCGTCCTGGAGCGCCTTGCGGCCCGCGAAGGTCGCGTACTCGGACAGCGTCTCGTGCGGCAGCGCGCGGCGGCGCGACTTGATGCCGGTCCGCTTCTGGATCCAGGCGTCGTCGACGCCGATGCGCTCGGCGATCGCGCCGTTGGGGACGACCTCGGGCGGCACGTGGTGACCGAGGCCGAGGACCCGGGCCGTGCGCGGCTCCGTCCGCATGTTGCCGTTGCGGGTGGCCTCGCGGGCGATGGTGGCGAGGTCTGCGGGCAGCTCGGCGCTACGCATGGGCTAGCTCCTCGGCGGGGGTCTCGACGCGGCAGTCGGGCAGGATGCGCTTGCCCAGGCGGGCGAGCACCTTGCCCGGCCCGACCTCGACGAAGCGGCGCCCCCCGGCCTCGTGCATGGCCAGCACGGTCTCGCGCCAGCGCACAGGGCGTGTCAAGACCTTGGTCAGCTCGTCGCGCACGTCATCGAACGGCTGCGTGGTCAGCGACGAGAAGACGGTGAAGGACGGCTCGTGCAGCTCGGCCTCGTCGAGCGCGGCGCGGAACGGCTCGACGGCCGGCTCCATGCTCGGCGAGTGGAACGCGCCGGCCACGTCGACGGCGATCGTGCGGCGGCCGTACTCGCGCGCGGCCTCCTCGGCCGTCTCGAGCTTGTCGCGCGGCCCGGAGAGGATGACCTGGCCGGGCGCGTTGTCGTTGGCGACGGTCACGCCGGCGGCCTCGGCGATCGCCGCGGCCTCCTCCTCGCTCGCGCCGATCAGGGCGAGCATCGAGCCGACGTCGTCGGCCTCGGCCATCAGCTTGCCGCGGAGCACGACGAGTTCGAGCGCGTCGTCGCGCTCGAACACGCCGGCGGCGGCGAGCGCGGCCAGCTCGCCGAGCGAGTGGCCGGCGCCGGCGGCGGCGTCGAGCTCGAGCGCGTCCCAGCCGGCGAGGCTGGCGCAGAAGATCGCGGGCTGGGCGAAGCGGGTCGACTCGCCGGCGCGCGGGAACGGGTCCTCGCCCACGAGCGCTGTCACGCGCTCGAGCAGGTCGGGGGCGCGCTCTGCGACGAGTTCACGCATCTCAGGTGTCTGGCTGCCCTGGCCGGGAAACAGCGCGACCGGAGCAGCGGGGTCGGTGATCGAGGTCACACGTAGAACTTGTCCACGGGATACGCGTGGTCACAGCGTTGTGGGGCGAACCCCCCGGCCGGGGGGTGCCCGTCCCCCCGGGGTGCTGTTGAGGAATGTTGGGAGGGACGAACTTCAACGGCGCATTGAGGGAGGCACGAAGGGGTGCATTTCGTCACCCGGCGTGGCGAACGCGTCGTGCGGGTGACGTTCGGCACCGCATAGGTGCGCTACGTCACCCGAAGCGACGCAACCCGAGCCCGGGTGACGAAATGCACCCCCGCTCCCCTACCCAGCGCAGTTGACGTTCGCTACGAGATGAGGCCCAGCCGCTGGGCCTTCTGAACCGCTTCAGCGCGATTCCGCACGCCCAGCTTGCGATACAGGGTCGAGGTGTGCTCCTTGACCGTGTGCGGCGAGAGGAAGAGCGTGCCGGCGATCTCGCGGTTGGTGGCGCCGCGAGGCGATCGCCTCGAGCACCTCGCGCTCGCGGTCGCTCAAAGGCGGGCCCTGCGGCGCCTCGTGCGGCCGGAACACGGTCATGCCGAGCCCGACCATGCGCACGGCGCCGGCGATGTCCGCCGCCGGCCAGTCCTTGGAGATGAAGCCCGCCGCGCCGGCCGCGCGCGCCGCGTTGGGCGAGATGCGCCCCGCGCCGGAGATCATCAGCACGTTGGTCTGCGGCGAGATCTCGCGCAGGCGCTCGCAGATCTCGGCGCCCGACTCCTGGCCGACGAACAGGTCCACCAGGGCGACGTGCGGCTCGTAGCGGCGCGTCAGCGCCACCGCCTCCTCCGAGTTGCGGGCGCTGACGCAGCGCTCGACCCACGGCTGCTCGCCCAGCATGAGCCGGAAGCCCCAGTGCACGACCTCGTGGTCGTCGACGATCAGCACGCGCAGGCGCCGCTCGCCGCCGCCACCCGAGGTGAGGCGGCTGGGGTTGACGTCAGGTGCGGTCAACCGGTACCGCCAGTCGGACTCGCCACATGCCGGGCTCGCGCTCGCCGAACTCGACGATGCCGCCCACCTGCAATGCCTCCAGCGCCGCCAGCCGCAGCCCCATGCCGGTCTGCCGCGGCCGGCCCGAGACGCCGTCGTTGGCGACCTCGAGCGTGAGCGTGCCGTCGGTGCGGTCGAGCGTCACCTCGACCTTCGAGGGCCGCGCGTGCTTGTGCGCGTTGCGGACCGCCTCGGCGAGCACCGACTGCGCGAGCGCCTCGATCGCCCGCGGCACCTCCACCCGCTCGGAGCCGGGCGTGAGCTTGATCGCCAGGTCGGGATGCTCGCGCCGCAGCCTGCCGACCTCCTCCAGCAGCGTCGTGTGCGTGTCCGGCGCCACGCGGCCGAGCGAGCGCTGCAGCGCCCGCCGCAGGTCGACCAGCGCGGCCTGCAGCTCGGCGGCGATCCGCTCGCGCGCCTCGGGCGACAGCTCGGCCTGGCTGGAGAACACGAGCTGCACGCCGAACAGCCGCTGGATCACGCCCTCGTGCACGTCGCGCGCGAGGTCGATCCGCTCCTGCAGCTGGCGCGCCCGCGCGTGCTGGTTGGTGGCGAGCCGCGCGTGGGTGGCCAGGGCGGCCGTCTTGCCGAGCGCCCACAGCGCCTGGCGCTCGTTGGCCTTGAGCGGCGCGCTGCCCGGCCCGCGGTCCGACAGGATGACCCCGAGCCAGCGCCCGGCGGCCGACATCGGCGTGCACACCAGCGTCGCCTCGCGCAGCAGGTCGCGGTACTCCTCGGGGACCTCCGGCGTGTCGTCGTCGCGGACCTCGATCACGCGGTCCTCCTCGAGCGCCTGGCGCGCGATCGGCGCCGACTCGACGGTCAGGTGCGCGTTCTCGAACAGCTCGAGGTCGATCCCGTAGGCGCCCGCGGCGTGCACCCGCCGGCGCGCGTCGTCGTAGCGGAAGATCACCGCCCGGTCCATCGACGCGACGCGGCAGGTCGCCTCGCAGAGGCGGCTGTAGAAGTCGTCGGTCGAGCCGTCGACCTCCACGCGCGCCAGCAGCTCGACGAACGTCTCGAGCGCGTCGACCGCGACGGTGGGCTCTGACTGGCTCATCCAGGTCGGATCCTAGCCCTCGGTCACGCGCAGGACACGATCGTCGGCGTCGTCCGGCGACCCGCGTCCGTCGCGGTTGCTGGTGAGGACGTAGAGCGCGCCGTCCGGCCCGACGCGGACGGTGCGCAGGCGGCCGTACTCGCCCTCGAGCAGCACCTCGTCCTCGCCGCTGTCGAGGTCGAGCCGCCGGAGCGCCTCGCCGCGCAGCGTGGCGAAGACGAACTCGCCCTTCCAGAACGTGGCGCCGGACGGCGCGATCGCCTCCTCGTAGACCTTCAGCGGCGCCTTGAAGTCGCCGTGGTCGTCGCCGTAGACCTCCGGCCAGCCGTAGTTCTCACCCTCGACGATCTCGTTGACCTCGTCGAAGCCCTGCTCGCCGTCGAAGCCGCTCGGGCCGTGCTCGGTCGAGAACATCCGCGCCGTGTCGGGCTGCCAGTCGAACCCCTGCGCGTTGCGGTGGCCGAGCGAGTAGACCTCCGGCCGCACCGGCCCGCCGCGGTAGTCGGTCAGGCGCAGGTACTTGCCGTTGAGCGAGTCCGGGTCCTGGGCGAGGTCGCCGTTGCCGGCGTCGCCGGTCGCCACGTAGAGCGCGCGGTCCGGGCCCGAAGGCGATCCGGCCGGAGTCGTGCACCGGCCCGGCCTCGATCACGCCGTCGATCAGGCTCGCCTCGCGCGTGAGCCGGTCGTCCTCGAAGCGCCAGCGCTCGAGCTGCATCCCGTCGGCGGTCGTGAAGTAGAGATAGACGAAGGGCTGCGTCTCGAACTCGGGGTCGAGCGCCAGCCCCATCAGCCCGCCCTCGCCCTCCGCGCTGACCTCTACCTCGGCGACGACGTCGCCGTCGAGGAAGCGGATGCGGCCGGGCCGCTCGGTGACCAGCGCCCGCCCGTCCGGCAGCCAGGCGATCTCCCACGGGATCTCGAGGCCCTCGGCCACGACCTCGACCTCGAGGCCGCTGCGATCCGGCGGCGCGCTCCGCTGCTCCTCCTCGCCGCAGCCGACCAGCAGCAGCGCGACGAGCAGCGCTGTCAGTCGCGCGGCCAGGTGTGGACCGGCTCGTTGGAGTGCATGTGCTCGCGATAGCGGACGGTCATCTCGCGCAGGGCGTCGAAGCGGTCGAGCCGGTCGTAGAGCCCGTGGAAGGTGCTCGGCCATCCATGTCGCCCCGTTACGCATCTCGACGCAGCGCCGTTCCACGATCCCGAGCAGGCGGTCGCGGTCGGCGGCGTCGACGCCCCAGCGCTCGAGCCCGTCGTGCGCCATCGGGAGCAGCTTGCGCAGCACGAGCTCCGCGACCGGCACCTCGCCGACGCCGGGCCAGTAGACGCGGGCGTCGATGCCGTCGCGCGCGCCCGCGTGGAAGTTCGCCTCGGCGGCCGAGAAGGACATCTGCGTCCACAGCGGCCGGTCCTCGTCGGCCAGGACGCGCACGAGCCCGTAGTAGAGGGCGGCGTTGGCCAGCGTGTCGACCACCGTCGGGCCGGCCGGGAGCACGCGGTTCTCGACGCGCAGGTGCGGGCGGCCGCGGACGACGTCGTAGATCGGGCGGTTCCAGCGGTAGATCGTGCCGTTGTGCAGCCGCAGCTCCTGCAGCCGCGGCGTGTCGCCGCGCTCGATGACCTCGACGGGATCCTCGTCCTCGCACACCGGCAGCAGCGACGGGAAGAAGCGGACGTTCTCCTCGAAGAGATCGAAGATCGAGGTGATCCAGCGCTCGCCGAACCACACGCGCGGGCGCACGCCCTGCGCCTTGAGCTCCTCCGAGCGCGTGTCGGTCGCCTGCTCGAAGAGGGCGATCCGCGTCTCGCGCCACAGCTCGCGCCCGAAGAAGAACGGCGAGTTGGCGCCCACCGCGAGCTGGATGCCGGCGATGCACTGGGCCGCGTTCCAGTGGTTGGCGAACTTGCTCGGGTCGACGAGCTGGTGCAGCTGGACGCTCGTGCAGGCCGCCTCGGGCGCGATCGTGTCGGCGTAGACGGACAGCCGCTCGACGCCGTCGATGGCCAGGTGCAGGTCCTCGCCGCGGGCGGCGAAGATCTGCTCGTTGAGCAGCTCGTAGCGCGGGTTGGCGGTCAGCACGGAGCCGCTGAGCTGCTCCTCGCTGAGCGTCGGCAGGATGCCCACCATCACCAGCCGCGTGTGCGCCTTCTGCGCGCCCTCTTCGGCGTGGTTGAGGCTGGCGCGCACCGCGTTCTCGAGGTCGCTGAAGAGACCTCCCTCGAGGGTGGCCGGCGGGATGTTGATCTCGATGTTGAACTGGGCCAGCTCGGTCTGCCAGGCCGGGTCGGCGATCATCTCCAGCACGTGCTGGTTGGCCAGCGCGGGGTCGCCGGTCTCCTCGGTGATGTTGAGCTCGATCTCCAGCCCGATCGAGCGGCGGTCGCTGTCGAACCGCGCCTCGGAGAGCATGCGGGCGAACACGTCCAGGCACCGCTTGACCTTCTCGCGGTAGCGCTTGCGGTCCTCACCGGTAAAGACGGTGGCGGCGACCTCGTCCCCCACGCTGCGGATACTACGCGTACGGAGGGAGTGCCCGCTTGCGCACGCAGGAGGGCGGCACGCCGAAGGCGCGGTGGAAGCTCGCCGTGAGGTGGCTGTGGCTCGAGAAGCCGACCGCGCGCGCGATCACCGCGAGGTCCTCGTCGCCCGCGCCCAGACGCTCGAGCGCGGCGCGCAGGCGCAGGTGCGTGCGGTACTCGTGCAGGGTGTAGCCGGTCTGGCGCCGGAACGAGCGCGCGAGGTGGAACGGCGAGACGTTGACGGCGCGGCCGACCTCCTCCAGCGTGAGGTGCTCGGTGAAGCGCGCGCTCAGCAGCGCCTTGGCGTCCTCGACCATGACCGGCTGGCGCCGCCGCCGGCGCGACGGGCGCTCGTCGATCGCGAAGGCGCCGGACACCGTGGCGTGCCCGAGCCGCAGCAGCTGCTCCTCCACGGCCAGGTCGTCGGCGCCCGAGCTCAGCGCCCGCGCGATCACGCGCGCGGTCAGATACTGACGCGGGAGGAGCTTGCCGAGCTGGTCGGGGAAGCGCGCGCCGCGCACCCACTCCTCCATCGTCTCCTCGCCGACGACCATGAAGTGGTTGCGGTCGCCGTGGCCGTTGAAGCAGCGGCGGCGGAAGACGTCGCCCGAGTTGAAGAACACCGCGTGGTTGGGGCCGGCGAGCGCGGGATCGCGGCCCTGGACGCCGATCCACACCGGCGTGGCCGGGAACACGATGTGCGCGACCTCGCCCACGAAGTTGTCCAGCGACCAGCGCACGTCGTCCGGCGCGCACCAGAACGTGCCGAGCGAGACCACCGGGCTCAGGTACAGCGGCGCGATGCGGACCCGATCCCCCTCACCGGCATGCCAGGTGGCGAGGCGCAGCGGTCGCGGCGCGGGTTCGGCCAGGACGGCCATCGGGGCGATCGTAAGGCAGCCCCGGCGGCGACCGGAACCATCGGCGCACCGGCGAGTGAGCCGGTTACGCCTAGGCGACCGCTGGGGCGACGAGCAGCTCTTCGGTGTGGCGGTTCTCGAGCGCCTCGTCGTCGCCGGTGACCAGCTCGGCGGCGCGCACGAGGTCGGCTGCGGCCGAGCGCACCTGGCCCCGCACGAGGACGAGGTCGGTGCTGCTCGCCTCGGGGAGATTGGCAGCGCCGGCGGCGGCCTGGACGGCCAGCCGGCGGGCGGGCTCGGCGTGCTGGGGCGCGTCGTAGGAGGCAGCCAGCTCCCAGACGGAGCTGGAGAGGTCGCGCACCGCGGCGGGCAGGCCCTCGGGCACTTCCTCGTTGTCGCGCACGAGGCTGATGACATGGCGGGCGAGCACGCGCGTGTTGCGGACGGCGTAGTCGACCTGCGGCATGCTGCGGGCATAGCGGTCGAGCAGGACGCGCGAGGAGCGGCGCGGCGGAGTGAACTTGGCGGTCTCCTGGCCGGTGCTGACCTCCTCCTCGACCTCGCGGATCATCTCGTCGATGCCGCGGGCGTCGATCAGCGCGCGCTCGGCGGCGCCGGCGTCGCGCGCCTCGAGCGCGGTCGCGATCCGCTCGAGCGCGCGGCCGAGCTCCACGAACATCGCCTGGGCGAGGCGGCCGGGGGCCAGCGCGGGGTCGGGCGGGAAGAGCAGCGAGCTGACGGCGAGCGCCACGGCGCCGCCGATGGCGCCCTCGGCGATGCGGGTCGCCGAGAAGCCGCCCTCGGCCGCGCCGGGGTCGAGCGCGACGAGCAGGATGGCGGAGACGGCCGACTCGACGACCACGATCTCGCTGCCACCGAGCGCGGTGGCTGCCGTCATGGCGAGCACGACGAGCACGGCGATCTGCCAGGCGCCGGTGCCGATGACGGAGATGAGGAGGGTGGCGATGGTGATGCCGAGCACCACGCCGCCGACGAGCTGGAGCGCGCGGCCGGTGCGCTGGCCGTGCGTGACGCCGACGGCGATCACGGCCGCGATCGCCGCGAAGGCGGGGCGCGGGTCGGGCAGCAGCGCGGTCGCGAGCAGCCACGCGGCCATCGCGGCCGTCGCGTTCTGCACGATCGGCAGCATGCGTCCGCGCAGGCGCGAGCGTGCGTTGTCGAGGAGACGGATCATCCACTACTGATCTTCGGCGGTCGTGGCCCGATATGTGATTGAGAGTTGTTGACCGTGACTGATGTCACAGAGAACCTGGGGGCCCGCCCAACGGGCCATTCCGTTCGGAGCGATGTCCCGTTGGGCACCCCATGGCCATGAGAGCCGCGGTGGTGCATGCCTTCGGCGAGCGGCCGGCTGTCGAGACCGTTCCGGACCCGCCGGCGCCGGCCGACGGTGTGGTCGTCGCGGTCCGCGCCACCGGCGTCTGCCGGAGCGACTGGCACGGCTGGATGGGCCACGATCCGGCGATCTCGCTCCCGCACGTGCCGGGCCACGAGCTGGCCGGCGAGGTGGCGGAGGTGGGCCCCGAGGTCCGCGGCTTCGCCGTCGGCGACCGCGTGACGGTGCCGTTCTGCTGCGGCTGCGGGAGCTGCGAGCCGTGCCGCCACGGGTGGACGCAGATCTGCGACGCCGACTTCCAGCCCGGCTTCACCGCCTGGGGCTCGTTCGCCGAGCTGGTCGCGCTCCCGCGCGCGGACCTCAACCTCGTCCGCCTCCCGGACTCGCTCGGCTTCGTCGAGGCGGCGAGCCTGGGCTGCCGCTTCATGACCGCCTTCGCGGCGCTGACCGACGTGCGCGCCGACGACTGGGTGGCGGTGCACGGCTGCGGCGGCCTCGGCCTGTCGGCGGTGATGATCGCCCGCGCGCTCGGCGCCGCGGTGGTGGCGGTCGACGTCGATCCCGAGACGCTCGAGCTCGCCCGCTCGCTCGGCGCCGCGCACGCGATCGACGGGAGCGAGCACGACCCCGTCGCCCTCATCCACGAGCTCACGGGCGGCGGAGCCCACGTCTCGCTCGACGCGCTCGGCAGCGCCATCACCTGCCGCAACTCGATCCTCTCCCTACGCAAGCGCGGCCGCCACGTCCAGGTCGGCCTGATGCTCGAGGACGACCGCGACGCCGCGATCCCGATGGACCGCGTGATCGCCTACGAGCTCTCACTGCGCGGCGTGCACGGCATGGCCGTCGGCCGCTACGACGCGCTGCTGCGCCTGGTCGAGTCCGGCGCCGTCGAGCCGGGCCGCCTGATCGGCCGCACGATCGGCCTCGACGACGCGGGCGCCGAGCTGGCGTCCATGGGTTCGTTCGCCCAGCGAGGGGTAACCGTCATCGAGCTGTGAAAGCGCTCGCCCTCGTCGTCCTCGTGCTCGGCTTCCTCGTCGTCTGGCAGGCCTGGCCCGTCGACCCCGACCTCGAGGCCGTCTGCCCGCCGTTCGGCGAGACCGAGAGCTACACGATCGAGCCGGCCTGGTGGCCGCCTGGCGGCATGAAGTGCACGGTCGGCGACGGCTCGACCAAGACGACGTACCCCTGGCGCGAGTACCTGACCGTCGTCCTCCTCGCGCTCGCCGTGCTCGCGCTGCGCCCGCGGCCGCTCCGCCTGCTCGCCTCGTTCGCGCTCTTCTTGGCGGCGATGGCGGTGTTCTGGTTGTGAGGCGCCGGCCCCGCGAACGGGGCCGGCGCGGTCACATGCCTAGTTGTCGGCCCAGTAGGCGGCGGTGGCCACCATCGGCCACTCGCGCTCCGGGTCGGCCCGGTACAGCGGGTTGTTGGCGAACACGGCGAGCCGCGAGGTGTTCGCGGTGTTCGTGCCGTGGGCGATGATCGCCGAGCCCGGCGCGGTGCCGTACTGGGCGGCGGGCCACATGCCGGCGCCGAAGAAGCCCGACGCCGGGAGGCGCGCGTCGATCGCGAAGGTCGCCGGCACGGCGCTGAGCCACGTCGGCGGGTCGACGATCGCGTTGTCGCGGGCGGGCATCGCGCCGGTGATGACGCTGTTCGCGCCGCCCGTGTTGTCCCAGAACACGATGCCGCTGCGGCCGTTGCCGGCCGCGTTGCTCGCCGTCAGGCCCGCCACCTGGCCACCGGTGGTCAGGAAGTTCGCGCCGTTCAGCTGGCCTCCGATGTAGCCGCCGCCGCCCGCGAAGAAGGCGGCGAACCGGGCCCGCGACGTCGCGTTGGCGGCGTTGTTGGCCGGGTAGTTGGTCGCGGCGTTGTACAGCAGGTCGTAGCCCGCGAGCGGGTCCGTCGCCGCCGTGTTCAGCTGCGCGACGTTGGTCGGGTCGACGTCGAACCCGAGCTGGCGGAGCACCCAGACGCTCTGGTCCGGACGCGGCGCCGGGGCCGTGCTGCCCGCGGGCGCGTTGCCGAGCGCGCTGATCACGCGGATGCGCGGCACGCGCTCGATCGCCTCGAGCGTCGGCAACGAGCTCGACGAGAGCTTGCCGAAGTCGAGCCCGTAGTCGTCAGCCGCATCCTCGAGCGCACGCTTCGTCGCCTTGTCGGTCCCGAACACGGCCGTGCCGGCCGGGCCGCCGCTGAACGCCGCGGTCGCGATCGACGCCTTGGCGCCGCCGCGCACGAGATCGTTGAGCGCCCGGACGGCGGTCGGCGAGTTGACCTGCAGCGTGTAGCCGGCGACCTTGCCGCTCGGCACCGAGCCCTTGAGGCGGTTCGCCCGGTGGATCCGGTCGGTGCGCGGCGAGAACCTCGTGCCGTCGGCGATCGTCACCGTGTCGGCGCCCCACAGGTAGCCGTGGCTCCACGCCGCGGGCGGCGCGTACAGCCGCTGGATGCGCGGCGAGATGTCGACGCCGAGGCTCAGTGCAGTGTCGGCGAGGCCGCGCCGCGGCTGGTTCATGAAGATGACGTACGAGCCCTTCTCGAACGTCTGCGAGCCGACGCGGTAGTCCTTCTCGAGCTCGTCGACCTCGATGTCGTTGAACAGCGCCCACTCGACGAGGCGGTTGGCCTCGGCGTCGCTGCGCTGGCCCTTGCCGACCGGGATCACGTAGGCCTGCGGGTAGTCGAGCATCCAGTTGTGGAACTCGGGCTTGAACGGGTCCGGGCAGCAGTCCGGGCGCGGAGCGTCCACGTCACCGCGGCGGTAGATCTCGAGCTCGTCCGCGAGCATCTTGTCGCGGTTCGCCGTGACGTACTCGAACGTCGACTCCTGCACGACGCTCTGGATCTGGCGCGACCCGGCGCGCCCGCCGCACGATGCGGCGTTGCACATCTCGACGGTCGACGAGTCGAGTCCGATGTGCTGGTGGTACATCGGGGCGTAGAACGGCCCCCAGTCGTCCCAGCCCTCGGCCACGTCGGGGCCGGGGGTCGAGCCGTCGTCGCAGATCCCGTCCGGGCCGGCCTCGTCGGCCTCGGGGCACCACTCGTTGATCGGCCGCGTCACGCCCTGGCCGATCTCGGCCAGCGCCGCCTCGTTGTAGTCGATCCGCGGCTGGTTCCACTTCAGCCACATGTCGTACTCGATGCTCGGGTTGTGCGGCTTCGTGGTCGCCTCGATCAGCGTCGGGGTCACGTACCCGTGCAGGTCGAGCATCTCGGGCGCCAGCCAGCGCTTCATCCACTTGATGGAGGCGAGCGTCTCGGGCTGCGACTGCGTCATGTAGTCGCGGTTCAGATCGAACCCGTTGGCGTTCTCGCGCGTGCCGAACACGCGGCCGTCCGGGTTCTGGATCACGTTCCAGACCAGGATCGTGTTGCTGAGGATCGCGTCCACATTGGGATCGGTCCCGTACGGCGTCGTCGCGAACTTCTCGATCATGTCGAGGTTGGAGTCCACGCCCTCGTACTCGTTGCCGTGGATGGCGCCCTGGACGAGGATCGGGACCTTGATGTCGTCGCCCATGCGGCGCAGCAGCTTCTGGGCGAGGACCGGGCTCTCCAGCATGGTCCCCCTCACGGCGAGCCAGTTCAGGTAGCCGCGCTTCTCGTCCCAGCTGCGCAGGCGGTTGATGACGACGCCGTACATGTTGCGCCCGAGTGACGACTTGCCGATGACCTCCACCGACATCCGGCCGCGGCTGCGGGACCTGATGTCCTGGAGCGTGCAGCCGATCGCGTAGTGCGGGACGTGTGGGAAGCTGCCCGCCGGATCGGCGGGATCGGTTCCGTCGGCCAGGACGTCCGACGAGAAGTCGGCCTCCGGCGTGCCGCACCATGGCGGCTCGGCGGCCAAGGCGCTGCCGGGCAGCACCGCGAACGCGAGAACGAGCACCAGCAGAGACCGGCGGAACGTCGGTGCCATGAGTTTCCCCCTCATCGACCCTTTGACGGCCATTCCTACTGGGAGCCGTGAGGGTGTGTCAACTCAGGCGCACGATCCTGACAGCTCCTCCATGCGCTCGATCGTGCGCTCGACGTCCTCGAACGTCGTGCGCGGATTGATGGTGCAGAGGCGCAGCGCCACGCGCCCGCCGACCTCCGTCGTGCTCGGGGCGGCGAAGCCGTCGTCGACCATGGCGGCGGCCAGCGCGGTCTGGTCCACGCCCTCGCGCGCGAAGCAGACGATGGCGAGCTGGGCAGGCGTGACGACCTCCCAGCCGGGTCGCGCGCGCAGCGTGGCCTCGGCGTGCTCGGCGAGCGTGATCCCGTGGGCGATCGCCTCGCGGAAGGCGGCCACGCCGAACACGCGCATCGACAGCCAGAGCTTGAGCGCGCGCGAGGTGCGCGTGAGCTGGACCGAGCGGTCGCGGAAGTTGACCTCCTCGCCCATCGTGTCGCGCAGGTAGACGCCGGACAGCGAGAAGGTGCGCTCGAGCAGGCCGGGCTCGCGCATCAGGACGCAGCCGATCTCGTAGGGCTGGAAGAGCCACTTGTGGGGGTCGAGCACGAGCGAGTCGGCACGGTCCAGCCCCGTCACCGCGCCGGCCAGCGCGGCCGGCGCCCCGTAGGCGCCGTCCACGTGCAGCCAGAGGCCGAGGTCGGCCAGCTCCTCGAGCGGGTCGCAGGCGCCCGTGCTGGTGGTGCCCGCCGTCGCCACGACGCAGAAGGGCGCGCCGCCCTCTCCCATCGCCGCTCGCACGTCGTCGGCGTGCAGGCGATGGTCCTCGCGCGCGGGCACGACCACGTACCGCATGCCGAGCAGGCGCAGCGCCCGGGGGATCGACGTGTGGCCCTCCGACGAGACGTAGACCACCGCGTCGCGCGGCGCCCGCTCGCGGGCGGCGGCGAGCGCGACCAGGCTCGCCACCGAGCCGCCGCTCACGAGCACGCCGTCGCCGCCCTCGGGCAGCCCGCACAGCTCGCGCAGCCAGTCGAGCACCACGAGCTCCACCGTGGCCGGGCCGGAGCCGCCGGTCCACGAGCCGGCGAACACGTTGAAGCCCGATGCGGCGGCGTCGGCGAGCACCGAGATGAAGTTGCTCGGGCTGCCGATGCGGGCGAAGAACCGCGGGTGGTCGGGGTGCTGGATGAACGGCAGCGCCTGGTCGAGCAGCGTGTCGAGCGCCGCGTCCGCGTCGCCCGGCTGCTCCGGAGGTGGGCCGCCGAGCGCCGCGCGGAGCTCGGCCGCGTCGCCGACCCGGATCGGAGGAAGGTCGCCGACGCCCTCGAAATGCTCAACGATGCGGTCGACCAGGCGGTAGCCGAGGCGTCGCATCTCGTCGGGAGGCAGCGAAAGCACCGGGCCATGATGACCCGCGCGGCTCCGATCGAGGCGCAGTACGCTGCTCATAGGTCAAACGGCGGTGACCGGGCTGAACGACATCGGCGGGAATCGACTCACGCTCCTCGCGCGTGCCGGTGAGCTGCTGTCCTCACCGGGGGCCGGCGAGCAGACGCTCGAGCGCCTCGCCTCCCTGCTCGTCACCGGCTTCGCCGACTGGTGCGCGATCGACGTGCTGCGTGAGGACGGCTCCATCGTGCGCGCCGCCACCGCGCCGCACGACGGCCCGCCGCTGCGGCCCGACCGGCCGCACGGCCCGGCCGTGGTGATGCGGACCGGCGAGGCGGAGCTGCTGCGCGCGGGCGGCGAGCTCGTGCCCGGAGCCACCTCGTACCTGTGCGTGCCGCTGATGTCGCGCGAGCGTCCCTGGGGCGCGATCACGCTGACGACCGAGAACGGACGCACCTTCGGCCGCACCGACCTGGACCTCGCCGCCGAGCTGGCGCGCCGCGCCGCGACGACGGTCGAGACCTCCCGCCTGCTCGAGTCGCTGGCCAACTCGGAGGAGCGCTACCGGCTCCTGTTCGAGGCCAACCCGCTGCCGATGTGGGTCTACGACGCCAAGACCCTGCGCTTCCTGGCGGTCAACGAAGCGGCCGTGCGCCACTACGGCTATACGGGCCAGGAGTTCCTCGCCATGACAATCACCGACATCCGGCCGCGCGAGGACATCGACAGGCTGCTCGGCAACCTCCAGTCGAGCGGCGGCCCGGGCTCGCCGGTGCCGGGGACGTGGCGCCACCGGAAGAAGGACGGCACGCTGATCGACGTCGAGATCACGGCCGGCAAGGTGATGTTCGAGGGCCGGCCCGCCGCGCTCGTGCTCTCCCACGACGTGACCGAGCGGCTGCGGCTCGAGGAACGGCTCGGCCAGGCGGAGAAGATGGAGGCGATCGGGCGGCTCGCCGGCGGCGTCGCGCACGACTTCAACAACCTGCTTACCGTGATCGCGGGCTACACGGAGATCCTGCTCGCCAAGGCCGACGCGCCGGGCCGCGAGCAACTCGGCGAGATCGCCCACGCGGCCGAGCAGGCGGCCGGCCTCACGCGCCAGCTGCTCGCCTTCAGCCGGCGCCAGGTGCTGCACCCTCGCGTGCTCGACCTCAACGAGATCGTGGCCGGGATGGAGCCGATGGTGCGGCGGATCATCGGCGACGACGTCAGCGTCGGCGTGCGCGTCGCGCCCGGGCTCGCGCCGGTCGAGGCCGACCAGGCGCAGCTCGAGCGCGTGATCCTCAACCTCGCGGCCAACGCTCGCGACGCGATGCCCGACGGCGGGCGGCTCACGATCGAGACCCAGAACGTCGAATTCGACGAAGAGTTCGTGGCCTCGCGCGGCGAAGGCACGGCCGGGCGGAACGTGCTGCTGGCGGTCAGCGACACCGGCGTCGGCATGTCCGACGACGTCCAGCGCCACCTCTTCGAGCCGTTCTTCACCACCAAGAGCCCGGGCGCCGGCACCGGCCTCGGGCTGTCCACCGTGTTCGGCGTGGTCAAGCAGAGCGGCGGCAGCATCTACGTCTACAGCGAGGAAGGCCGCGGGACCACGTTCAAGATCTACCTGCCGGCGGCCGCCGGCGAGGTCGAGGCGACCGCGGTGGCCGACGGCGCCGCCGAGCGCGGCACCGAGACGATCATGGTCGTCGAGGACGACGAGAGCGTCCGCGACCTCGTGCGCATCATGCTCGAGACCAAGGGCTACAACGTGCTCGCCGTGGCCGGGGCCGCGGAGGCCGAGCGGATCTGCACCGACGAGGTCGACCTGCTGCTCACCGACGTCGTGATGCCGGAGGTCAACGGCCGCGCGCTGGCGGAGCGGCTGTCGCACGCATCACCGGCGATGCGCATCCTCTTCATGTCCGGCTACTCGGACGAGGCGGTCTACCGGCACGGTGAGATCAGCCCGAACGCGGCGTTCATCGAGAAGCCGTTCACGGACCGCACGCTGGCGCGCAAGGTCCGCGAAGTCCTCGATGGCTAGCTGATCACACCGCGGGCTTCGAGGCGGCGCTGCGGCTCGGCGCTGATCTCGATGCCGTGCCAGGCGGCGTAGGCGTACGGGTGATGGAAGACGTCGTAGGGACGCTCGCCCTCGCGAACCTCGATCGAGAAGCGGTCGCCCGACTTGTCGTCGGCTACCGCCACGATCACCTGGTTGTCGTGCTCGCGCCAGAGCAACCAGACGTCGATGCGGTCGTTGGTGCGGTGGTCGAGTTCGCGGAGGGTGTCGTTGTCGTTCATGGCCCGGACAAGTTCCCATGGCGGCGGTCTCCGTCCCATGTAGCCAGCCGGTCAGGCCGGCAGCGGCTGGCTGGCCTATCGAGGTGGGGCGAGCCGTACCAGGAGCTCGGCCTGCGCGGGATTGAGCTTCTCGCGCGCCGTGTCGAGGTCGAACCAGCCGGCGCGGTCGACCTCCGGGAACTCGCGCGTCCTGCCCGAGCGCGGCGGCCACTCCATCGTGAAGGTGTTGCTGGTGATGTCGTCGGCGTCGAGGTCGCCCTCGACCGCGAACGCGGTGATCTGCTTGCCGCTCTTGAGCTTCACCGTGCCGAGCTCGGTCAGCTCGGCGCCGTCGGGCAGCGGCGTGCCCAGCTCCTCCTCGAACTCGCGCAGCGCGCACGCGCGCGGGTCGTCGTCCTCGTACTCGCCCTTCGGGATCGACCACGCGCCGGCGTCCTTCTTCGCCCAGAACGGCCCGCCCGGGTGGACCAGCAGCACCTCGCGCACGCCGTCGCGCTCGCGGTGCAGGAGGATGCCGGCGCTGCGCTTCAGGCCGCCTCCGGCACTGGTTGCGCCACCCGGCGGCGGCCGAGCAGGAAGGTCGGCAGCAGCGCCACCAGCGCGCCGATCGCGCTGACCGTGAAGGCGATCGTGAAGCCGCTCTCGAGCGGGATCTCGGTGCCGGCGAGCGTGTGGGCCGAGATGATCGCCGCCGCGACCTGCGAGCCGAGCGCGGCGCCGATCGTGCGCATGATCGTGTTCATGCCGCTGGCCACGCCGGTCTCCCCCGGCGGCGAGTACTCGATCACCAGCGTGCCGAGCGAGGCGAAGCTGAACGCCAGCCCGATGCCCATCAGCACCATCCAGGCGTAGATCGTCCACGGCTCGTCGTGGATCGTGGCGAGCAGGGTGAGCGAGAGCACGAGGAACGCGATGCCGATCCGCAGCGTCACGTGGTTGCCGATCCGCGTGCCGAGCGCGCCCGCGAACGGCCCGGCGATCATCATCGCCACCGACGACGGCACGAAGTAGAGGCCGACCTCGATGGGCGTGGCGCTGAACCCGTAGCCGAGCTCGTCCCCGATCTCGGTCGGCAGGCCGAGCGGCATCTGCACGAAGTTCGGCAGCAGGATGAAGGTCGAGAACATCGCGAAGCCCATCAGCAAGCGTGGTGAGGTTCGTGGCGGCCATCTCCCGGCGGGCGAAGGTCTTGAGGTCGACCATCGGCTCGGGCACGCGGTTCTCGATCACCGCCCAGACGTAGAACATCACGGCGGAGACGGCGAACAGCCCCAGGACGCCGGCCGACGTCCAGCCCCAGTGGGCGCCCTCGCTGATCCCCAGCAGCAGCGAGCCGAGCGCGACAGAGAGCGCGAGGCCGCCGAGGTAGTCGGGCTTGGCCGGGGTCTTGACCGGCGACTCGGGGACGAACATGGCCAGCAGCACCGTCGAGGCAAGCACGGGCACGGCGCCGATCAGGAACAGCCAGTGCCAGGTCAGGTGCTCGATGATCACGCCGCTCAACACGAGCCCGACCCCGCCGCCGACGCCGAACACCGAGCTGACGGTTCCGATCCCGAGGCCGATCTTCTCGGGCGGGAACTCGTCGCGGATGATCCCGAACGACAGCGGGAAGACCGCCGCGCCGGCGCCCTGGATGACGCGGAAGACGATCAGCGACTCGAGGCTCCAGGCGGCCGCCGCGCCGAGCGAGGCCAGCCCGAAGATCGCCCAACGAGATCACCAGCATCCGCTTCTTGCCGTAGCTGTCGCCGAGCTTGCCGAGGATCGGCGTCAGCACCGAGGAGCTGAGCAGGAAGCCGGTCGCGATCCACGTGACCGAGGTCGCCGTCGTGTCGAACTCGCGCTGGAAGAACGGCAGCGCCGGCACGACCAGCGTCTGCATGACCGCGAACGAGACGCCGGCGACGGTCAGCAGCGCGAGCGTGACCCCGTAGTGCTGGCGCTCCGCCTCCATCCGATCGATCCTAGAGATCGATGACCTGCAGCTCCGGGCGCCGCTCGCGCAGCGCCTGCGCGAGCACGCGCCGGTGGCAGACCGCCGGGTCGGCCTCCAGGCACATCAGCGCGGTGCGCGGCCCGCGGTCGAGCTCCGCGGCCAGATCATCGAGCTCGTGGGCGGCGGTCCGCTCGACGTGCTCGCGGAAGGTGGGCGCTCCCTCGACGGCGCGGCCGTGCTTGAACAGCCAGCGGATGTCGGGCGGGGTGCCCAGAGCCTTGCGGTGCTCGTAGGCGATCCCGTGGTCGGCCAGCAGCTCGCCGAGCCGCGTCTTCGACATCCCGGGCCGGCGCGACTGCGGCCGGAAGCGCACGTCGATCAGGCGCTCGATCCCGGCGGCCTGCAGCTCGGCGACCAGCTCCGGCGGCAGCAGCCGCTCGTAGCCGATCGTCCACATCCGGCTCAAGGGTCCCCGCGATGTTCGCGAAGCGAACTCGCAAGGGAATCGCCGCCAGGCGATTCCCCGAACGCCTCGGCGATCAGCTCGTACGAGTGGCGGCGGGCGCCGTGGTCGTGCGTGATCGTCACCACGATCACCTCGTCGGCGCCGTACTCCTCGGCCACCTGCTCGATCCCGGCGCGCACCTTGTCGGGCGTGCCGATGATCCGCCGCCGGCCCTTGTGCGGGTCGCCGTGCTGGGCGAGGTAGCGCATGGCCCGCTCGGGCTCCGGGACCGGGATCGGCCGGCCCTGGCGCAGCATCGCGAACGACATCGCGATCGAGGAGCTCAGCCGCTCGGCCTCCTCGTCGCTGTCGGCGGCGATAGCCCACACGCCGATCGCGACCTGCGGGTTCTGCGCCCGTTCGCGGTAGGAGCGCGTGATCTCGGCGCCTGTCGGGTTGATGAAGTCGGCGAACGCGTACGGCAGGTCGAGCTGGACGGCCCACTCCGCGCTCTGCGCCGACGACCCGAGCAGCCAGATCTCCGGCCGCTCCGGGCTGCCGGGCAGCGACTCGCCGAGCTTGGCGAACGGGTGGTCGGGCGGCATGCTGCCTTCGTAATGGGCGAGCAGCTCGGCGAGCTGCTGCGGGAAGTCGTCGGGCGAGACCTCGCGCCGGTCGCGCTGGAGCGCGAAGGTGGTCAGCGGGTCGGTGCCGGACGCGCGCCCGAGCGCCAGGTCGATCCGGCCGGGGAAGAGCCCGGCCAGCAGGCTGAAGCTCTCGGCGACCTTGAACGGCGAGTAGTGCGGGAGCATCACGCCGCCGCTGCCGACGCGGATCCGCTCGGTGGCCGCCGCCACCGGGCCGGCCAGCACCTCCGGCGCCGGACCGGCCAGCGCGAGGCCGTGGTGCTCGGCGAGCCAGTAGCGGTGGTAGCCGAGCCGGTCGGCGAGCTGCGCGAGGTCGAGCGTGTTGCGCAGCGCGTCCGGCCGCGACGTTCCCTCCGGCACCGGCGTCTGGTCGAGGACGCTAAGCCGCATCGGCGCGCGCCTCCCAGGCCTTCTCGAGCGCCTCCAGCAGCAGCTCGGACGGCTGGGCGCCGGAGACGCCGTAGCGCCGGTCGAGCACGAAGTACGGCACGCCGCGGATGCCGATCCGGGCGGCGAGCTCCTCGTCGGCGTGGACGGTGTCGGCGAACGCCTCGCCCTCGAGCGCGGCCCGCGCCTCCGCCGCGTCGAGGCCGACCTCGGTGGCCAGCCGCACGAGGATCGCCTTGTCGCCGAGCGGCTCGCCCTCCGTGAAGTACGCGCGCATGAGGCGCTCCTTCATCGCGTCCTGGAGGCCGTGCCGGCCCGCGAAGTGGATGAGGCGATGCGCGTCGAAGCTGTTGCCGCCGCGCGTGCGGTCGAGGTGGTACTCGAGCCCCTCCTGCGCCGCCATCTCGGTCATCTGCGCGTTCGACTGCTCGGCCTGCTCGACGCTCATGCCGTACTTGGCCGCGAGGTGCTCGGCTCCGGAGTGCGTGCGCTCGGGCGGAGCGCTGGGGTCGAGCTGGAAGCTGCGCCAGGTCAGCTCGACCTGGTCACGGTGCGCGAACTGCTCGAGCGCGTGCTCGAAGCGTCGCTTGCCGACGTAGCACCAGGGGCAAACAACGTCGGACCAGATCTCGACGGTCATCGGCGCCATGCCGTCCCATGCTAGGCCGCGGCTTGGCGAGCGGCGGCAACAGCGAGCTGGTCGGCCCGGTCGTTGAGCGCCTTGTGGGCGTGCTTCTCGCCGACCTCGTGGCCCTTCACCCAATGCCAGCGAACCGCGTCGTGGCGCGCGATCTCGGCGTGCAGGGCCTTCACGAGATCCTGGTTCTTGACCGGGTCGCCGCCCGAGGTCTTCCAGCCCTTCTTGATCCAGCCGTAGATCCACTTGGTCATGGAATCGAGCATCAGCTTCGAGTCGGTCACGATGCAGACGCGGCTGCTCGGCGGCAGCGACCGCAGGCCCTCGAGCGCGGCGGTGTACTCCATGCGGTTGTTGGTCGTGTGCGGCTCGCCGCCGAACAGCTCGACGGTGCCGCCGCCGGGCGCGACGACGATCGCCGCCCACCCGCCGGGACCGGGGTTGCCGCTGCAGGCGCCGTCGGTCCACACGAGCGACTCGCCGTCGAGGGCCTCGACCGGGATCTCCTTCTGAGGCATCGGGCGGCGATGGTAGACGGCGGCCAGGCGGAGTGAGAGGGTCTCTACAGCTCCTGGGCGTACTCGTCGCCGCGTTGATGTGGCCCGCGGTGGCGCCGGCCGCCACGATCTCGCTCGACCTCGGAGCGGTGGCCTACAAGGCGGCGCCCGGCGAGATCAATGTCCTCGACGTGCGGCTCGAAGGCACCGCGGTCGTGTTCACGGAGACGAGCGCGACGATCACCGATGCCGCCTTCTGCACGACGCGCAGCCCGGGCGTCGTGGTCTGTGTGCGGGCGGGCCGCACGCGTGCGCTGCGAATCCCGCTCTCGTCGAAGGGCGTGAACGCCGTGCGCCGCGCCGGGAAGCTCGCGGTGCGGCTGGTGGTCGAGATCGGCGATCGGCGGCGCGTTACGGCCTTCTCGCTACATACCTCGCTGTAGCGCCGATCACGCGACGAAGGCGCGCGCCTCGTCGGCGAGCGCGAGCCAGTCGTCGTCGGGCTCCGCCACGAGCGCCCAGTCCTTCATCGGCCGGCCTGCGCCCGAGGGGTCGAACTCCCGTGCGCGGCCCGCGGCGATCAGCTCGCTGACCCGCTCGTGCCCGACCTTCACGAGCAGCTCACCGTGGCGGTAGCCGCCGAACATCTTCGAGCCGCGCTTGAGCGACGGCATGCCCATCATCAGCGCCTCGCTGACCGCAGGATCGGCGCGGAGCTCGTGCACGACGCGGCGATAGGCCTCCTCCATGGCGCGATCGTCGCACGCCGTTGTCGAAACCTCCAACGGGCCCGGGTATTCGTTGGACCGCCCAACGATGCGGCGGAAGGCCGGGCGCGGGAGTCTTCTCGTGGGGCTGGAAGTCAACGAGGCGAGGAACACTCTCCGCATGGTCAATCTGGGTATCGCGCTTGCGCTCGTCTGTGCCGTCGTCACGCAGCTGGCGTTCCTGTGCAAGCACCGCGGCGCCAACGCCGCGCCGGTCGTCGAGCTGCGGCGACCGCTGAGCAGCGCGAAGGCCCTGTTCCGTTCGAAGTGGTTCGCCGTCGGTATGGCGATCGCGGCCGGCGCCTGGGTGCTGCATGTGGCAGCGCTGGCGCTCGCGCCGCTGTCGATGGTCCAAGCCGTGCTCTCGACCGGAGTGATCGTGGTCGCGGTCCTGGGGGACCGACTGTTCGGCTGCACGGTGCCGCGCCGCCAGTGGGTCGGCGTCGGCATGACGGCACTCGGCCTGATGGCGCTCGTCGCAACGCTCCCCTCGCCGGGCGGGGAGCACGGGACGTTCGCCGCGCCGATGCTGATCGCCTTCGAAGCAGGCATGCTCGCCCTGGGGATCACGCTCGTCGCCGCTCCGCGTCTGGGGGCGCCGTCGCATCATCACGGCGCTGTGCTCGGAGCGGCGGCGGGCGTACTTTTCGGCGTGTCCGACGTCGCGGTCAAGGCATTGACCAACGCGGCCGAGAGCGGCGTCTTCGCCGTCATCGGCTCGCCGTGGCTGATGGTCGCCGCGGCCGGCTCCGTGCTCGCCTTTCTCGCCTCGGCTCGCGGGTTTCAGGTCGGCGAGGCGGTGCCCGTGATCGCCTGCACCTCGACGGCAGCCAACGTGACCTGCATCCTCGGCGGCATCCTCGTGTTCGGTGACGCGCTGTCGGGCGAGACCGTCCTGCTCGCGGTCCAGATCGCCGCGTTTGCTTTGGTCGCCGCCGCGGCGTTGCTGATCCCCGCCGGACACGGGCGCACCGCCACCGCGTAGAACCCCGGCCGCCGGTAACGTCAGCCACATGCCGGAAGCGGTCGGCAGGCTCGTCACCGACATCGAGGCCGAGCTCGACACGGTGGTCGACGGGATCGTGGCCCGGATCCGGGACGAGATCCCCGACTTCCGCCGGCTGCCGGCCTCCACCCTGGCGCGAGCCGTGCGCGGCAACGTCGGCCGTGCGCTCGCCGCCCTCAGGGACCTGCGGCCGCCGACGCGCCGACGAGCTCGAGCGGGCGGCGCAGGTCGGGCGTGAGCGGGCCGAGCAGGGCCTGAGCGTCGACGCCGTCCTGCACGCCTACCGGATCTCCATCTCCGCCGTCTGGTCCCGCTTCGGCGAGCTCGCGCGCGAGAGGGGCACCGAGGTCTCCAGCGTGCTCGCCTTCTCCGAGACGCTGTGGCTGTGGGGCGACGCGGTGATGGAGGTGGTCGGCCAGGCGCACCGCGAGATCGAGCTGCAGCTCGCGCGCGAGGAGCAGCAGCGCCGCGACGCCTTCGTGCTCGCCGTGCTGCTCGGCACCATCGACGCCGACGAGCTCTCGCGGGAATCAGGCGGCTACGGCCTCGACCCCGAGCGCGAGTACGTCGCCTTCCGCGCCCGCGCGCTCGACGGTCCCGCGCCGCGGCGGATCGCCTCCGACGGCCTCACCACCGCGCTCGACCACGACCTCGTCGGACTGTCCACCACCGCCACGAGCCCGGTTCCCGGCGTGGTGGTCGGCGTCGGGCCGCCGGCGCGGCTCGCCGCCCTGCCCGCCGCCTTCGCGATGGCCAGCCGCGCGCTGCAGACCGCGCTCGCCTTCGGGCAGGAGGGCGTGTTCAGCCTCGCCGACCTCTCGATCCGCCCGGCGATCCTCTCCGACGACGCGCTCGGCGAGGCCTTCACCGGCCGCCACCTCGAGCCGCTGCAGGCGCTCGGCCGGCTCGGGGCCGAGCTCGAGGACACCCTGCGCGTGTGGTTCGAGCAGGAGATGCGGATCGACGAGACGGCCAAGGCGCTGCACGTCCATCCCAACACGCTCAGGCACCGCCTGCGGCGCTTCGAGGAGACGACGGGCGCCAACCTGCGGCGCCCGGCCGACATCATCGAGCTGTGGTGGGCTCTGGAACGGCGACAGCTCGGGCGTACGGCTCCAGCCCCTCCCGCGCCCGCGCGATCGCCCACGCGTGGTTCCAGCGCAGCGCCCGCCGCAGGACCGGTGTGAGCAGCCGCAGCAGCAGCCGGTCGGCGTGCACGCGCCAGTCGAAGCGCACATGGGTCCCACCGTCCGGCAGCTCGGTCAGCGTCCACAGCCCGGTGCCGCGCAGGTCGCCGTCGACCTCGGCGCCGATCGCCTCGGGCGCCTCCAGCCGCGTGATCCGCGAGCGCGTGCGCAGGTGGTACGGCAGCCGCCCCTTGAAGTGCTGGCGCGACTCGCTCCCGACCTCCGGCTCGCCCGACGACTCCACCGACAGGTAGACGGGCTTCCACCACGCCGGATACGAGCGCGCGTCGGAGATCGCCGCGAACACCGACTCGCGCGGCGCGTCGACGTCCCACTCGTCCACGAACTCGTACTCGCGCGAGGGGAGCCGCGGCAGCGTCGGGCGGCTCTCGCGGAAGCGTGCGATCCCGACGAGCGAGCGCAGCCGCGGGTAGCCCGCGAGCAGCTCGAGGAACTCCATCGTGCGAGCGGCCGGGCGCACCTGCACCCGCACGCGCCCGGAGCCCTCGTCGCCGGCGAGCTGGCGGTGCGGCGTGCCGGCGGGGATCTCCATCGTCTCGCCGGGGCCGAGGAGGTGCTCGCGGCCGTCGATCACCAGCCGCAGCGAGCCCTCGATCACCTCGAAGCGCTCGGACTGGATCGTGTGGGCGTGGTACTGGGTGATGAAGCCGCGGGCGCGGCCGACGGCGTCGAACTCGAGGAGGTCTTCGGAGTGCTCGCGGATCTCGAAGCGGAGGCCCAGGCCGGGGGCGTCGATGACGTTCATGCGCCAACATGCGCACGCGCCCCGCGCCCGGATCACCCTGGCGGCGTGAGCGCCTTCGGCATGCGGCCGGCGGCCGCGTCCTCGATCAGCGTCGCCAGCCGCCGCTCCCGCGTCTCCGGCTTCTTCGCGCTCGTGATCCAGTAGATGGCTCCCTGCCGCCACGACGGCGGCCGGCTCTGGAACCACTCCCATGCGGCCGGGTCGGCGCGCAACCGCGCCTCCTGCTCGGGCTCGAGCTTCGCCGTGTGGCGCTGCTCGTAGGAGTAGATCGCGGAGCGCTTCTCGTCGCGCGCCTCGAAGGCGGCGAGGCCGGCGGGCGTCATCCGCCCTTCCGCGATCAGCTCGCCGGCGCGCGCGATGTTGACCGCGCTCCAGATGCTGCGTGCGCGCCGCGGCGTGAAGCGGATCGAGTAGCTCTCGTCGTCGATCCGGCGGCGGATGCCGTCGATCCAGCCGAAGCAGAGCGCCTCGTCGACCGATTCCGGCCACGTGATGCTCGGCCGCCCGCTGCCCTTCTTGTAGAAGCCGACGAGCAGCTCGCCGGCGCCGGCGTGATGCTTCTCGAGCCAGGCGCGGAAGTCATGCGGGGTCGCGAAGAATCTGGGCTCCACGCCGGCAGTATCCTCGGGGTCGATGCGCGAGCACGGCCTCGTCACCTCGACCGCCGGGCTTGGCCTCCACGGCCATGCCTGCTGGGCCTATGCCGACGACGCGGAGCTCGTCAGCGCCGCCGCCGAGTACCTCGCGGACGGCGCGCGGCTCGGCCAGAAGCTGCTCTACGTCGGCCCCGCCGATCGGCTCCACCTCGCCGATGACCTGGGCGTCGACGCGCTCCCGCTGAGCGCCTTCTGCGAGCTGGGCCGCCCGACCGATCCCGACCGCCTGCTGGAGGTCTACACGGCGGCCACCGACGCGGCGCTCGCCGAGGGGTTCAGCGGCCTGCGGGTCGCCGCCGACGTCACCGAGCTGGCGGTCGACCCCGCGTGCCACTGCCGCTGGGAGAGCGTCGCCGACCGCTTCATGGCCGAGCGGCCGCTGTCGGCGCTGTGCTGCTACGACCGGCGCCGGCTCGCCCCGGAGGTGCTGCACGACCTCTGCTCGGTCCACCCCGTGGTCAACGAGGCCGTGCCGTTCCGTATCTTCGCGGCCGGCGACGCGCTCATACTCGAAGGTGAGATCGACTACTTCTCCAGCGACGCGCTCGAGCGGATGCTCGCGCTCGCACACGGCGACAAGGTCCTCGACCTGTCCGGCGCGGGCTTCATCGACCACCACGGAGCGCGTGTTCTCTGTGAAAGCGGCGTGCCTCTCGCGGGTATGCCGGACTCGATGCGGCGGACCTGCGACCTGATGGGGCTGACGTGAGCGGCTTCCATCACGAGGCGGTCTTCTACGCGAGCGACGAGGAGTACCTCGCCGGCCTGCTGCCCGACCTGCGTACGGCGATCGACCTGGACGGCGCGATCCTCGTGGCCGTCGGCGACGACAAGGTCGAGCTGCTGCGCGGCGCGCTCGGCGCCGACGCCGACCGCGTGCGCTTCACCGACATGGAGCGCCTCGGCCGCAACCCCGCGTGCATCATCCCCGCCTGGCGCGAGTTCATGGCCACGCGCGGGCAGCGGCCCGCGGCTCGGGATCGGCGAGCCGGCCTGGCCCGGGCGCAGCGAGGCCGAGCTGATCGAGTGCCGCCGCCACGAGTCGCTGCTCAACCTCGCCTTCGACGACGGCGGGCCGTGGCGTCTGCTGTGCCCGTACGACGTCCGCGCGCTCCCGGCGGACGTGCTCGCCGGCGCCCGGCACAACCACCGGCACGTGAGCCGCGCCGGCGTCAGCGTGCCCTGCGACGACTACCTCGAGCCGCCGACCGTGCTGGCCTGGGACGGGCCGCTCCCGAACCCGGCCGCCGAGCCGGCCGAGCTGATCTTCACGCGCGAGGACCTCGCGCTCGTGCGCATGTTCGTCAGCGACCGCGCCGCCGCGGAGGGCCTCGGCGAGGGCCGGCTGTCCGACCTCGTGCTGGCCGTCAACGAGCTGGCCACCAACTCGATGCGCCACGGCGGCGGCCGCGGGCTACTCAGCGTGTGGCGCGAGAACGGCACGCTCCTGTGCGAGGTCCACGACCGCGGCCACATCGCCGACCCCCTGGCCGGGCGCGAGCTGCCACCCGACGTGCGCGGCGGCGGGCGCGGGCTCTGGCTCGTCAACCACCTGTGCGATCTGGTGCAGGTGCGCTCCTCGAAGGCGGGCAACGTGATCCGCCTGCACATGAGCCTCGGGGCCGCTTTCTAGTACCGCCGTCCGGTCCATTGTCGGTTGCCCGACGCCGCCCTACGCTGATGTCAGGCCCCCGTGATGGACCCCATGGATGCAGGACGCTCGGATGCGCACGCGGAGGACGAGGCGATGGCCCCCGTGCTCGCGATCGTGCACGGACTGCCGGACGCGACGGTGGGCTCCGGCCCCGACGGCCGGATCGTGTTCGCGAACGCGCTGGCCGGCGAGCTGTTCGGCTACGACCCCGCGGAGCTGGTGGGCCGGCACGTCCAGACGCTGTGGCCCGAGCGCCTGCGCGAGCGCTACCTGCGCAACATGCGCCTCTACTTCGCCACCGAGCACCCGCTGCGCTTCACGACCGAGGCCTGGGGACTGCGCGCCGACGGCACCGAGTTCGTCGGCGAGATGAGCTGGGGGATCGTCGACACCCCCGCCGGGCCGCTGCTGCTCGCCATCGGACGCGACGTCTCCGAGCGCCGCGCCGCCGAGCGGCGGCTGCGCGCCGTGTCGGAGCTGGGCGAGCGGGCACTGGCCGGCGTCCCGTTCGAGGAGCTGGCGGCCGACGCGGTCGAGCAGCTGCAGCTCGCGCTGCCGCTCGAGCGCGCCGAGCTGCGCGCCGGCGAGGTCGTCGCCTATGGCGGTGAGCCGGCCGGCTCGCCGCTGCGGCTCGAGCTCGGGCCGGAGGCCGAGCTGGCGACCTGGTTCTCGCGCACGATCGACGACGACGAGAAGAGCTTCGTGCGCGCCGTGGCCAGCATCCTCGGCACCGCGCTGGTGCGGCTGCGCAGCGAGGAGCGGATGCGCCACGAGGCGCTGCACGACCCGCTGACCGGGCTCGCCAACCGCACGCTGCTGCGCGACCGGCTCGACCACGCGCTGGCGCGCTCGGCGCGCGAGGGCATCGCGACCGGGGTGCTGTTCGTCGACCTCGACGAGTTCAAGCGCGTGAACGATCTCTTCGGCCATGCCGCGGGCGACGCGGTGCTGGCCGAGGTCGGGCAGCGCCTGCGGGCCGCCGTCCGGCCGGTGGACACCGTGGCGCGCCTGGGCGGCGACGAGTTCGTCGTCGTCTGCGAGGCGGTCGACGAGGACACCGCGCTCGCGCTCGGGCAGCGGCTCGACGCCGCCATCCGCCGGCCGCTCGACGTGAGCGGCACCGAGCACCGGCTGACCGCCAGCATCGGCATCGCGCTCGGCAGCGACGACGCCGACTCGATCCTGGCCGCCGCCGACGGCGCCCTCTACCAGGCGAAGGCGGCCGGCCGCGGGCGCGTCGAGCTGCGCCGCTGACGTAACATCGCGGCCGTGGTCGTCACGATCTCGGCGCCCTACGGGGCCGGCGGCGCCTACGTCGGACCTCGGCTGGCGGAGCGGCTGGGGGTGCCGTTCGTCGACCGCGCGATCCCGACCGAGGTCGCGCAGCGCCTCGCCGTCCCGCTCACCGAGGCGCTCCACCACGACGAGTCGGCCGGCAGCGTCTTCGAGCGCTTCATCCGCGTGCTGGCGCCCGCCGGCATGGCCTTCGGGGCCCGCCCGTTCCTCGACCACGAGATCGTCGACGAGAACGCCTATCGCGACGCCACCGAGCAGGTGATCCGCGAGCAGGCGGGGCGCGAGGGCGGCGTCTTCCTGGGCCGCGCCGCCGCGCTCGTGCTGGCCGGCACGCCGGGCTCGTTGCACGTGCGCCTGTACGGGCCGCGCGATGCTCGCGTGGAGCGGGCGATGGAGCACGAGGGGATCGCGCGCGAGGAGGCCCAGCGGCGGCTCGACGACAACGACCGCGCGCGCGAGGCCTACGTGCACCACTTCTACGGCGCCGACCCAACGACCTCCGGCACTACGACCTGGCGATCGACACCAGCGCGTTCTCGCTCGACCGGGTGGTTGAGCTGATCGCGTTGGCGGCGGACCAGTGAACGTCAACTGCGGCTGGGTGGGGAGGGTGGGGGTGCATTTCTTCCCATTTCCGCCAGCCTCGCGGACCGTTGGGAAGTTGGGTGCCCTATACGGTGCATAACTTCCCAAGCGAGCGCGGCCACGGCCGAAGTGGGAAGAAATGCACGCCCCTCGATCCCGCTCCCTTCAGTGCCGCAGTTGACGTTCGCCCGCGCCTAGTACACGACCGGCAACGCCACAGCCACGATCGCGCCGCCGAGCGAGGTCAGCGCGAGCGACGAGGCCGGCGCGAGATGCATGACCGCGGCGGTGAAGCCGACGCGCCAGGCCCTCGTGCTGACACGATGCGGGCCGCCGATGCGCACCCTCACGCAGCGGGAGCTGAACCGGGCGCTGCTGGCGCGCCAGCTGCTGCTCGAACGCGCCCGGACGCCCCTGCCCAGGGCGCTCGAGCGCATCGGCGGCATCCAGGCGCAGTACGCGCCGTCGATGTACATCGGGCTGTGGTCGCGGCTCGAGGGCTTCACCCGCGACGCCCTCACGCGCGCGCTCGAGCGCCGCTCGGTGATCCAGGCCACGCTGATGCGGCACACCATCCACCTCGTCTCGCGCGCGGACTACTGGCCGCTGGCGCTCGCCGTGCGCGAGGCTCGCCGCGCGCACTGGGGCACGGCGATGCGCGACGCCCCCTCGCCGCAGGCGATGGCGGGCGCCGCGCGCAAGCTGCGGAGCGCGATGAACGGCACGATCAGCCGCAAGGAGATCGAGGCGCTGCTGGGCCGGCCGCGGTCGAGCGGCGTCGGGCCTCTGGATCGACCTCGTGCGAGTCCCGCCGTCCGGGCACCTGGGAGCGCCGCCGTGCCGACCTCTACGCCGCCGCCGAGGACTGGGTCGGACCGCAGCCCGAAGAGGACGACGCGGCCGGGCACCTCGTCCGCCGCTACCTGAGCGGCTTCGGCCCGGCCTCGGAGAAGGACGTCGTCGGCTTCACAGGGCTGCCGCTCACCGAGGTCCGCGCGACCCTCGGCCGGCTCGAGCTGCGCCGCTTCGACGGCGGACTGGTGGACCTCCCCCGCGCGCCGCTCCCCGACCCCGAGACGCCGGCGCCGCCGCGCTTCCTGCCGACCTGGGACGCGACGCTGCTCGTCCACGCCCGCCGGACCGGCGTGCTGCCCGAGGAGCACCGGCCGAAGATCTTCGGCATCAAGACCCCGCACTCTTTCCCCACCTTCCTGGTCGACGGCCAGGTCGCCGGTACGTGGAGGCACGAGAAGGGCAAGATCGAGCTGAAGCCGTTCGGCAGGCTCGACGCCGCCGACCGGCGGGCACTCGACGAGGAGGCGGACCGGCTTGCCGAATTCCATTCCTGAGCGCCTGTCCGCGCTCGACGCCTCCTTCCTGGCGGTGGAGAGCCCGCTGGCGCCGATGCACGTCGGCTGGGTCGCGAGCTTCGACCCGCCCGACGGCGGGCCGACCACCGCCGAGGAGCTGATCGCCCACATCGCGGAGCGGCTGGAGCACGCCCACCGCTACCGCCAGAAGCTGGCCGACGTGCCGCTCGGGGTCCACGACCCGGTGTGGGTCGACGACCCGGACTTCGATCCCGCGCGCCACCTCCACGTGGCCGACGGCGACGTCGTCGACGAGGTCTTCTCCACGCCGCTGCCGCGCGACCGCCCGCTGTGGGAGATGTGGGTGCTGGGCGACCCGCCGACGATCGTCGGCAAGGCCCACCACTGCATGGTCGACGGCACCGCCGTGGTCGAGCTCGGCAACCTGATGCTCGACGCCGAGCCGGACGCGCCCGCGCCGGAGGGCGGCGACTGGGCGCCGTCGCCGGAGCCGAACCCCGGCCAGCGGCTCGGCCGCGCCATCGCCGACCGGATCGGCGAGACCGCCGGCCTGCTGGCCACGCCGCTGCGGCTGGCCACGAACCTCCGGGCGCTCCCCGGGACGGCGCGCATGGTGAGCCACACCGTGCTGCCGCCGGCGCCGCCGTCGCCGCTGAACCTCCACGGCTCCGGCCGCCGCCACCACACGCGCGTCACGCGCTCGCTCGACGAGGTGCGCACGATCCGGCGCGCGTTCGGCGTGACGCCGAACGACGTCGTGCTCGCGGCCTGCGCCGGCGGGCTGCACACGTTCCTCGACCCGCCGGGCCCGCTCAAGGTCATGGTGCCCGCCGACGTGCGCTCGGCCGGCGACTCGGCGAGCGGCAACCGCATCTCGTTCGTCTTCCTCGAGCTGCCGGTCCACGAGCCCGACCCGCTCGAGCGGTTGCAGGCCATCCACCGCGCCACCGACCAGCGCCGCCGCGACGAGGAGGCCGAGCGGCTCGACGACGCCTTCGGCGTGCTCGCGCTCACGCCCAAGCCGCTCCAGCGCACGCTCGCCCACGCCTTCGCCCACCCGCGCCTCTTCAACCTCACGATCTCGAGCGTCCCCGGACCGGCGGTCACCCGCTACCTGCGCGGCTGCCGCCTGCGCACCGTCCACTCGGCGGTGCCGCTGAGCGCCCACCACGGGCTGTCGATCGGCGTCGTCACCGTCGCCGGCAACGCGTGCCTCGGCATCTACTCGGACCCGGCCACGGTGCCGGACGCCGACGCGCTGGCCGGCCACCTCGACGCCGCGTTCGACGAACTGCTGGACTTGGCGGCCGATGCCTGAGGTCCCGCTCCGCGAGGCGATCGCGGCGATGAACATCCACGCCCCGAGCGAGCGCAACCCCAAGCTCGCCGCGTTCCTCGAGGCCGCCAACTCCGACACCCAGCTCAAGGCCCGCTGGCACGCGGGGCAGGTCAATGCCGAGCGGCTCGGGATGAGCGACCACTCGTGGGTGCACCTGCAGATCGTGGTCAACCGCGCGCTCCGCGTGTACCGGCTGCTGCGCCAGAAGGGCGTGCAGTCGTCGCTGGAGATCGACTACGGGCTCGAGCCGCGCGACGCCGAGGTGGTGATCGCCGGCGGCTGCCTGCTGCACGACCTCGGCATGTCGATCCACCGGGTCGACCACGAGGCCTACAGCCTCTTCCTGGCCGCCGACCACCTCGACAGGCTGCTGGCCGGCGTCTACGAGGAGCCGGAGCGCACGATCGTCGCCTCCGAGACGCTGCACGCGATCATCGGCCACCGCAGCGGCGGCCGGCCGCTCACGCTCGAGGCCGGCATCGTGCGCGTGGCCGACGCGCTCGACATGGAGCACGGCCGCTCACGGGTGGCCGTCGAGACCCACCTGCCGAACATCCACGCGCTGTCGGCGGCGGCGATCGACGAGGTCCGGATCCTGCCCGGCGACGAGCGCGCGATTCGCATCGAGGTCGAGATGAACAACTCGGCCGGCGTCTTCCAGGTCGACGAGCTGCTCGCCCGCAAGCTGCGCGGCTCAGGGCTGGAGGGTCACATCGAGGTGGTGGCCGAGATCCAGGCCGAGCACGAGAAGCGCCTCTTCACCATCTACCGCATCTAGGCGCGCGCCACGAGGTAGTGCCACTCGTTGGGCATCCGGTAGCTGCCGTCGGTCTCCCGGTAGGGGGCGAGCGCGCCGAGGATCGCCTCGACGAGGATGTCGCGGCCCGCGTGCTCGGCGGCGGCCACGGCGCTGCCCGCCGAGAGCATCGCGCGCAGCATCGACGCCTCGTCGGCGAACTCGTAGGCCCAGGAGGAGTAGAAGGACTCGATCGGCGTGAGGCCGGCGTCGCGCGCGATCTGCTCGAGCATGTCGAAGCGCCAGTACGGCGGCTCGTCGCGGTCGAGTCCGAGCAGGGGCATGACCGCGCGCTTCATCACCTCGAGCGAGCAGCGCTCCGGCCGCCCGAAGACCTGCGCGAGCACGGTCCCGCCCGGCGTGCACACCCGGCGCGCCTCGCTGAGCGCGCGCGTCATGTCGTCGGCGAAGAAGAGCGAGCTGAAGCCGGTGACGACGTCGAAGGTGTCGTCGGGGAACGGCAGCTCCTGCATGTCGCCGGCGAGCAGGACGGCCTCCGGCACCCGCTCGCGCGCGATCGCCAGCAGGCCTTCTGCGGCGTCGATCCCGGCGACCTGCGCGCCGCGGTCGGCGGCCGCGCGCAGGAAGGCGCCGGTGCCGCAGCCGAGGTCGAGCACCAGCTGGCCCTCGCCGATGCCCAGGTGCTCGATCGCCGTCTCGTAGGTCGGCATCTGCGCGTCCTCGACGACGGCCCAGTCGCTGGGCATCGCGCCCCAGAGTCGGCCCCAGAACTGCGCGCTGCTCGTGGTGGAGGTGGAAGTCACTGTCTGCTCCTGGTCGTAAGCTACGGTTCGTAGTCTTATAAACTATGGAACGTAGCTATGTCAAGAGATGAGCTGACCCTGTTCTCGTACGAGATCCTCGGCCTCGTCGGCCGCGCCGGGGCCGGCCCGCACGATCTGCTGCGGATGGCCAAGCGCGGCCGCATCCTCGACTGGGCGGGCGAGAGCCAGTACTACGTCGAGCCCAAGCGGCTGGCCCGGCTCGGCTACCTGGAGGCCCGCAAGGAGCCCGGCCGCACGCGCGAGCGCACCGTCTACACGCTCACCGACAAGGGCCTCGAGGCGCTCTCCGCATGGGCCCGCACGCCGGCCCGCTTCACCCCCGTCAAGAGCGATCCCCTGCTGCGGCTGCTGGTCGCCGACCTCGTCGGCGAGGGGCCGACGCGCGAGAGCCTGATCGGCCTGCGCGAGGACATCGCGGATCTTCGCGAGCGCCTGCGCGAGACCGAGCAGGGCGCCCACGAGCTCCCCCACCGCGCCAAGTACCTGCTCATGGTGACCGCGCACCTCCACAAGCTGCTCGACCTGCACCTCGAGCTCGTGGACGAGGCCGAGCGCGAGCTAGCCGCCGAGGCGTGACCGCAGACCGGAAGCGCGCGCGATCGGCCGCGCGACGGCGGCGCGAATCGCCTCCTCGCTGCCGACCAGGACCAGCTCCTCCCGCGCGCGGGTGACCGCGGTGTAGAGCAGCTCGCGGGTGAGGATCTGCGAGCGCGGCTCCGGCAGCACGACCGCCGCGGTGTCGAACTGCGAGCCCTGGCTCTTGTGGACCGTCATGGCGTAGACGGTGTCGACGGCAGCGAGCCGCGTAGGGCTGAGCTCGACGATACGGCCGCCTCGCTCGAAGGCGGCGCTCACCTGGTCGTCGCCCGTCGCGACGACCACGCCGGTGTCGCCGTTGAAGAGGTTGAGTCCGTAGTCGTTCTCGGTCACGAGCAACGGGCGGCCGATGTACCAGCCGGCCGCCACCTGGCCGAGCCACGCCTCGATCAGCGCCGTCCAGCCGCTGACCCCGTACGGGCCGCGGCGGTGCGCGCAGAGCAGCCGGAAGGCGCCGAGCGCCCGGATGGCGCCGGCCGCGTCGCCCGCGTGGGCGGCGCTCGAGACCGCGCGCGCCGCGGTCACGGCCAGCCGTCGCAACGGCTCGACCGCCTCGGCGGGATCCGCGATCCAGGTCACGCCGTCGAGCGCGGCCATGGTCGCGTCGCCGTCGCCGCGCCGGATCGCGTCGGCCAGCCGCCTGATCTCCTCGCCGAAGCGATGGACGTACTCGAGCTCGACGACGCTGTCGTGAGCGGCGGCCACGATGTCGCCGAGCACCGCGCCGGCCTCGATCGAGGCGAGCTGGCCGGGGTCGCCGACGAGGATCAGCCGCGCGTCGGCCCGAACGGCCTCGACGAGCCGCGCCATCCGCGACAGGGGCACCATCGACGCCTCGTCGACGACCACGACGTCGTGCGGGAGGCGGTTGCCGCGATCGTGGCGGAAGCGGCTGCGGCTGTCGGGCCGCCAACCGAGCAGGCGGTGCAGGGTCGTGGCCTCGAGGCCGAGCAGCCGTGCCCGCACGCGCTCGTCGACCTCGAGCTTCGCCGCCTCGTCGTGGACGGCTTCGGTCAATCGCGCCGCGGCCTTGCCGGTCGGCGCCGCGAGCGCGATCAGCGGGTCGCCCTGCTCCAGGATCAGCGCGAGACTGCGCGCCACGGTGGTCGTCTTGCCGGTCCCGGGACCGCCGGCGATTACGGCGAACCGGCGCCGCAGCGCGGTCTCGGCGGCATCGCGCTGGCGCCCGGGCTCGAACAGCTGCGCGAGCCGGTCGTCCGGGACGGTGGTGGGCAGCTCGCCCCCCAGCGCGAGTAGGTCGGCGGCGACCTGGCACTCCTCGCGCCAGTAGCGATCGAGGTACAGCGCGCTGCCGACCAGCCGGAGCGGCCGCGGGTCGCCCGGCTCCTCGCCGACGGCGACCAGCGGGCTGGCGGCGAGCCGCTCGAGCCAGTCGCCGGCATCCGGCCACGGCAGCGCGGTGAGGTCGACGGGCTCGTCGGTGTCGACGGTGACGGTGTCGCGGATCTCCTCGACGTCGACGAAGACGTGACCGAGGCGAGGCCCGCGCACGGCAAGCGCGGCGGCGAGGATCACCGCCTCGTCCTCTTCTCCCGCGAGCTCGGCCAGCCGGCAGGCGACGTGGAGGTCGGCGGCCGCGAGCACGCCCGCCTCGTTGAACTCGCGCAGGGCGCCGGCGGCGCTGAGGACAAGACGCGGGTCGCTCATCCGGTCTCCAGCACGTCGCTGAGGGCCGCCACCAGCTCCCCAGGCGGCCGCCAGGAGAACACGCCGCCGGGCGCGCCGCGCACGAACAGGTAGTAGACGCCGGCCAGGTGCCGGTCGGGGTCGTAGCCCGACAGCCGCCAGCGCAGGTAGCGGTGCAGAGCCACCGTGTAGAGCAGCGCCTGGAGCATGTAGTGCGCCCGCACCATCTCGGCGGCGAGCGCCTCCGGCCGGTAGTGCGAGGCGGTCAGCGCCTCGCCCGGCCCGCCCAGCCAGTTCGTCTTGTAGTCGACCACCGCGAAGCGCTCGCCGGCGCGGGCCACGAGGTCGATGCTGCCGGTGACGTAGCCGCGCACGCTGCGCCGCAGGGCCGGGTCGGCGAGCCGGTCGGCATAGCCGAGCGGGTCGCCGTGCGCGCGCAGCACCACGGCAACTGCATCGAGGTCGAGCCGGCCGGTCGGCCGGTCGCCGCCCACCAGCGGCAGCTCGAAGTCGAGCTCGTCGAGCCGGTCGGCGCGCGCGAGGTCGCGCAGCCGCAGGCCGTCGAGGAACGGCGTCTCGATCGCGGCGCGCAGCCCGGCCGTCACGAGGACCGGGTCACCGAGCTCGACCGGCCGCCGCGCCTGGACGGCGGCGATCGCCTCGGCGAGCTCAGCGTCGAGGTCTGGCGCCGCGAAGTCGATCGCCTCGAGCACGCGGTGGACGAAGGTGCCGACCTCGGCGCCGGCGGGCATCGCCGCCAGCGGGAGCTCGCCGGCGGCCGGCGCGCTCGGCGGCCCCTCGGGCTCGTCGCGCAGGATCGGCTCCTCGGGCTCGCTGGCCACCCGCGCGTCGTGCGCTCCCGACGAGAGGTCGGTGAACGAGGTGCGGCGCCAGCGCTGGTCGAGCGAGCGGTCGAAATCGGCGGCGGTCAGCTCGGCCGGCTCGCGGCGCCGGCCGCTCCACGCCACGGGCAGGCCGGGGTCGGCGCGCTCGACGGCGATGCAGCCCGGCGCCTCGTCGCGCAGCGCCTCGAAGCGCGCCCAGGCCGCCTCGTCGCTCGGGGTGTCGCGCGCCGTCGCCGGCACGGTGCCGTCCGCCTCGCGCGCGAACAGCAGCCGGCCGAGCGCCGAGTCGCGACAGTTCCAGGCCGCCACCCACCACACCACGGCCTGGTGCTGCGCCCGCGTCAGCGCCACGTACGCGAGCCGGAGGTCCTCGCCGCGCTGCTCCACCAGCTCCTGGCGCTTGTGCTTGTCGAAGTCCGGGCCCTCGAGCCCGACGTCGATCGTCCGGCGGTCGCCGGCGTCGGGGTCGTGGAAGGCGACCGGCACGCCGGTCGGGATGTAGCTCGGGTCCCACAGGTAGGGGTAGTAGACGACGGGGAACTCGAGCCCCTTGCTGCGGTGGACGGTCAGGACCTGGACCGCCTCCTCGTCGGACTCCAGCCGGCGGCTGCGGTCCTCGTCGCCGGTGTCCTGGCCGGCCTCGGCGATCCGGCGCCGCAGCCAGCCGACCAGCGCGGTGGTGCCGAGCTGCTCGGCGGTGGCCGCCGCGTGCAGCAGCTCGGCGACGTGGCGCAGGTCGGTCAGCGCCCGCTCGCCGTCCACGCGCGCGAGGATGCGCTCGGGCAGCCCTTCCCCGAGCGCGATGGTCTCGGCCAGCGAGGCAACGCCGCGCTGCCGCAGCACGGCCGCCCACTCGTGCAGCCGGCGGTGGACGTCCTCCCACGCCTCGTCGCCGGCCGTCGCCACGCGCTCGGCGCTCCAGCCCAGGAACGGGGTGAGCGCCGCGGCGTGCGCGCGGCTCGGCGCGGTGGGGCGCTCGAGCGCCTCGAGCAGCCGCAGCCAGTGGCGCGCCTGCTCGGTGCCGAACACGCTGCCGGCCCCGTTGATGACCGCCGGGACCCCGACAGTGTCGAGCGCGTCGCGGATCAGGGCCGCCGTGCGGTTGGTCTGCACGAGCACGGCGACGTGGCCGGGCCGGACCGGCCCCGTGCCTGCGATCTCCGCGCCTGAGTTCAGGAGCTTCACGATGTCGGCGGCGAGATCCTTCGCGATGTATTCCCGCGCAGGGCCGGTGCTCGCGTAGCCGCGCGGGGTCGTCTTGACGTCCTGGCGGTCGACGACGCGGATCCGCAGCGGCGTGCCGCTCATCCGGGGCCGCTGGTTGGCTTCGGTGGCGCGGACGGGCAGGTAGGCGATGCCCTCGTGGCCGAGCTTCGCGCCGCCGAACAGCGCGTCGTAGGCGTTGATCAGCCCCTGGTCGCTCCGCCAGTTGACTCCCAGCGTCGCCCGCTCTCCCGCTGACTTCGCGGCATCGAGATAGGCGTAGACGTCGGCTCCGCGGAAGGCGTAGATCGCCTGCTTCGGGTCGCCGATGAGCACGAGCGTGCTGTCGCCGCCGCCGAAGGCGCGGCGCAGGATGCTCCACTGGACCGGATCGGTGTCCTGGAACTCGTCGACCAGCACGACGCGGTAGCGCTCGCGCAACCTGCGCACGCCGACCTCGCCGGCTGGTCCGTGCAGGATGTCGTCGAGCCGCGTCAGCAGGTCGTCGTAGGTCATGAGGCCGGCGCGCTCCTTGCGCCGCCGGAGCTCGCTCCGGGCCGCCTCGGCGAGCCGCGCGCGCATGGCCGGCACGCTGTCCTCGGCGGCGCCGGACGGCTCGATCGGCGCGACCGGGTTCTCGATCGCGATCCGCGCGACGCGGCCGGCCTGGGCGCGGTCGATCGGCGGGCGCTCCTCCTTGTGGAAGCGGCGCACATACAGGTCGTCGACGACCTCCTCGACGAGGTCGGTGACGTCCTCGACGAACTGGCTGTCGCGCTCGACGTCGCCGGCCACACCCAGACCGGCCAGCACCTCCTGGCAGAAGCCGTGCGTGGTGGCGATCGTCGCGGCGTCGAAGTCGGCGAGCGCGCGCGCGAGGTTCTCGCGCCGCTGCGCCACGACCTCGGGCGGGCCGTCGGCGAGGAGCTCGACGACCTCGTCGCCCTCGCCGGTGCGCAGGCCGCGCTCGGTCTCGACGAGGCGCTGACGGACCCGTTCGCGCAGCTCCCCGGTCGCCATCCGCGTGAAGGTCACGAGCAGGAGCTCGTCGAGCGGCGTGCCGTTCGCGATGTAGCGCGCCGCGAGGGCGGCGATCGCGTACGTCTTGCCGGTGCCCGCGCTCGCCTCCAGCACGGTGACGCCGGTCGGCAGCGGGCCACAGACGTCGAAACTCATCGCTCGTGCTCCAGCAGGCCGTCCCAGAGCCGGCGCGCCCAGCGGCCGAAGCGGCGCGTCTCGTCCATGTCCCACCGCTCGTCCGTGCGCGCCCCCTCAGCCATCACCTCGTCGAAGGTGAGCACGCCGCCTCGGACGAGCACGTGCTCGGGATCCTGGTCCTCGCGCGCGAAATCGAAGCTCGACTCCCACGCCTTGCGCGCGGCGCCCGCGCCGCTCTGGGCGTACGCCGCGGAGGTGCCGCAGGCGAGCGGCGCGGGCTCGCGCATGCCGAGGTCGTAGAGCTCCATCAGCACCGCGAGGTGGTCGAGCGCGAGCTCGGCGTCGAGCGGCGCGATCCGCGCGACGGCCACGCGCTCGTCCGAGTCGTGGGGAGCGCGGGCCACGGTGACGGCCTCGAAGCTGCGGTCCGGGTGCGCGGCCGTGAGCGCGAGCAGCCGGACCCAGGCGGCGAGGCGGTCGCGCGGGCTCGTGCGCGAGTAGGTGACGGTGCGCAACACGTCGCCGACGACGCCCGGCACGGTGCCGGTCAGCAGCCGGCCGTCGCGCAGCGCGACCTTGACGTCGAGCGAGCGGGCGTCGCCCTGCGGCGCGGCGGCGACGATGTCCTCGACGGTGCTCTGCACGCGGTCGAGCACCGGCTTGGCGAGCATCCAGGGCGGCAGCGCCCCGCGGGAGACCTCCGCCTGCCTCGCCGTCTGCGCATCGATCCCCGCCATCCGCGCCTCGAGCACGCGCCGCCCCACCGCGCTCTCCTCGAGCTTCGTCAGGGCGACCGGCAGACGGTCCTCGATCTCGTCGGAGCGCTCGAAGAGGCTGATGTCGAGCCGGCGGCGCAGGAACGCCCGCACCGGGTGCCTCACGAACGCGACCAGATCGGCGAGCTCGACGACGTCGCCCTCGAGCGGCGGCAGCGGGCCGGTCAGGAACGGCGGGTCCTGCGATCGCTCCTCGTCGAGCGCCCGCGCGCCGTCGAGCGTGACGTCCTCGAAGCTCCACACGCGCCCGGGGACGAGCTCCCCGGCGATGAAGTTGCGCGGGTCGAACGGCTGCAGCGGGTGCCGGACCACGATCCCGTCGCGGGTGCCGATCACGTCCAGCAGCTCCCCCACCGGCACCGCCGGCGGGCGCTCGAGGTTGGTGCGCTCGTCGTTGCCGGTGTAGGTGACGATCAGCTTGTCGGTCGCCGCCATCAGCGCGTCGAGCAGGAGCTGGCGGTCCTCGGTGCGGGCGTCGCGCTCTCCGACGTGCGGGTCGTCGAGCATCAGGTCGTCGCCGTCGCGCGGGCCCTTGCGCGGGAAGACGCCGTCGTCGAGGCCGAGCAGGCAGACGACGCGGTGCGGGACCGACCGCATCGGCACGAGCGTGCAGATCGTCAGGTGGCCGGTGCGGAAGTTCGCGCGCGTGGGCCGGCCCTTCACGCGGTCGGCGAGCACGGCGCGGATCTCCTCGAGCGCCAGGTCGGTGGCGTGGCCGGCGGCCTCGGTCACCACGTCGTCGAGCAGCCGCCGCAGCTCGGCGCGCTGCCAGGCGTCGCGCGGCGGCGTGTCGGTGAGGGCGTCGGCGGCCTCGGCCAGCGCCTCGGCCCACTCGGCGATCGGCTTCGGCTCGTTGAAGGCGTCGACCGTGGCCTGCAGGCGGTCGATCAGCTCGGCGAGGCGGCCCGCGAGGTCGATGACGTCGCTCTCGACATCGTCGAGCGGCAGCACGCGCTCGAACCGCCGCTGCTCGTCCTCGGTCATCGCCACGCCCAGCAGCAGCCGGTCGAGCCCGGTCCGCCACGTGCCGCTCGGCAGCACGTCGAGCTTGAAGGGCGCCCGGTGGGGTGCGTCGAGGCCCCAGCGGATGCCGCTCGCGCGGACCCACTCCTCGATCTGACCGAGCCTGTCGTCGTCGAACCCGAAGCGGCGGCGCACGGGCTCGCGGCCGGCGAGGTCGAGCACCTGGGAAGCGGTGAGGCGCTCTCCGGCGAGCTCGAGCAGCCGCGCGGCGACTCCGAGCACCGGGTTGGTCTGGCGCAGCGAGCGGTCGGCGAGACGGACGCGCAGATCCGACTCGTCGCCGGTCCCGAACGTGGCGTGGATCAGCGGCGCGAAGGCCTCGATGTCGGGGCACATGACGATCACGTCGCGCGGCTCGAGCGTCGGGTCCTCGGCGAGCTCGTGCAGGATCGCGGCACGCAGCACCTCGACCTGTCGGGCGCGACCGTGGCAGGAGTGGATCTGGACGCTGCGGTCGATCGGCGTCGTGGCGGGCGCCTCGTCGTTCCTTACGCCCGCCTGGAGGCGGTGCAGCAGGCTGTCGCCGGCGGTCTCGACCGGATGGTGGTGGTCGGCGTACTCGTCGAGCACGAGCTGGAGCTCGCGGCTGTCGTGGCCCCACGAGGCGAGCAGCCGGTTCTGCGTGAGCGCCGCCGTCTCGTCCTCGCGGCGGCGGAGCGTCTTCGGGCGCCCGGCGACCTTCTCCCACAGCGCGGGCGACGGGTGCAGCAGGAAGAGGTGGACGTCGCGAGCGGCGGCGAGCGCTTCGAGGACGTCGACGTGGCCGCGCGGGAGGCGGGTCAGCCCGAACACGCTGAGGCGCGGCGGCAGGTCGGCCAGATCAGGCTGTTCGCGCAGGCGGGCACACGCGCGCGCGAGGCGCTCGGCCGGATCGGGCTCGCCGATGCGAGCGCGCAGACGCCGGTAGAGCTCGGCCTGCCACGCGGCGTCGGCCGGGATGCCGGCGTCGTCGCCCGCGATCCAGGCGCGGATCATCTCGGGGCGGTGGAGCGCGTAGCGGTCGAACAGGCCGGCGAGGTGACGGACGGTCGCAAAGCGGCGGCCGGGATGGCCGCCGAGGTGCGCGGCCAGGCTCTGGAGCCAGAGCTCGCCGAGCGACTCGTCGACGACCTCGAGCAGCGGCCAGACCGACCGCTCCGGCAGCCAGAGGTCCTCCTCGAGGCCCGAGGCCGCGGCGACCGCCTCGGTGATCAGCCGCCGCGGCGTCGGGAAGTCGACGTTCGCGCAGATGCCGTCCTCGCGCCCGGGCCGAGCGCCGAGGCCGGACGACATCCGCTGCGTGAGCCAGCGCTCCATCCCGCGCGTGGGGACGGCGACGAGCTCACGCGCGAACGGGTCCGGGAGCGGGTCGGCGAGCAGGGCGCGGAGCGCCTGTACCAGCCCGTCGGCCCGCTCGGCTCGGTGGACGTGCAGCACTCAGTCGTCGTACTGGCCCGACGTCAGGGCGGCGAACACCGCGCCTTGCGGATCCGCCAGCACCGCGAACGTGCCTGCGGGCACGTTCACCGGGCCGTTGTGGAGCTTTCCGCCGAGACCCTCGATGTCACCGACCAGCCGCTCGACGTCGTCGTGACCGAAGTACGGCATCCAGTTCGACGGCCCTTCCAGGGGGAAGATGCCGCCGTTGCTCAGCTCGCCGTTGCGGATCACGTGGTAGCCGCCGGACTCCGGCATCTCCTCGAAGGTCCAGCCGAAGAGCTTGCCGTAGAAGTCGATCGCGGTCTCGGGATCCGGGGTGACGAGGTCGTTCCACGCCATCGACCCGGGCGTGTTCACCAGCGTGGCGCCGATGCTCGCGCGCGGCTCCCACAGACAGAGGGCCGCGCCGGTGGGGTCGGCGATGACCGCCATGCGGCCGACCTCCATCACGTCGAAGGCCTCGGCGATCACGGTGCCGCCGGCTTCGGCGGCCTTGCCGGCGGCCTCGTCGGCGGAGGCGACGGTGACGTAGCAGTTCCAGTGCGGCGGCTGGCTGTCGTCGCCGAACAGCGCCGCGACGCTGTGGCCGTCGCGCTGCGCCATCGAGTAGACGGGCCCGTCGGGCCCGGTCGGGTTGTCCTCGTACTCCCAGCCGAAGAGCTGCGAGTAGAAGCTCTTCGCGGCGTCGGCGTCGCTCGTCACCAGCTCCGCCCACGAGAACGTTCCCGGCGTGTAGCTCGTGCGTTCTCCCATGTCGTCGATACTAAGTCGATGGCGTTCGTCCCGCCCGCCCGCCACCTGCTCCGCGCCAAGGATCTCGCCGACGCGCGCTACTTCGAGCCGCTCGACGTCGACGACCTGGCGCGGGCCGCCGGGCTGTCGCGCGCGCACTTCAGCCGCGAGTTCAAGCGCGCCTTCGGCGAGTCGCCGCACGGGTACCTGCTGACCCGCCGGCTCGAGCGCGCCGCGGCTCTGCTCAGGAACACGGATCGTTCGGTTGCGGACATCTGCTTCTCGGTCGGGCTGTCGAGCGTCGGCTCGTTCACCACGAGCTTCACGCGCACGTTCGGCAGGTCGCCGACCGCCTACCGCGCCGAGTTCCCGCCGGCCTCGCTGCAGGCGCGAGTGCCGATGTGCGTGATGCGCTTCTACGGCCGCCCGCAACGCAGCACGTTTCGAGAAGACAAGACCGCGGCGCGAACGTAGCTTCTACGGCGACCGTTCAGCTCGATCTCCCCAGGAGGACCTTCGATGATCAGGATCGCCAACGCGCAGCTGTGGGTGCACGACCAGGACACGGCTCTCGCCTTCTACACCGAGAAGATGGGCTGGGAGGTCCGGGCCGACGTGACGCTCCCCGAGATGGGCGACTTCCGCTGGCTCACCGTCGGCCCGGCCGGCCAGCCGGACTTCTCCGTCGTGCTCATGGCCATCCCCGGCGCGCCGGTGATGGACGAGGGCACGCGGGAGCAGGTCGCCGACCTGATGGGCAAGGGCTTCGCCGGCACGGTCTTCCTCACCACCGACGACGCCCAGGCGTCGTACGAGGAGCTCAAGGGCCGCGGCGTCGAGTTCACCGAGGCGCCCGAGGAGCGCCCGTACGGGATCGACGCCGGCTTCCGCGACCCGTCCGGCAACGCGTTCCGCCTGACCCAGGTCAACGAGGCCGTCGTCCCCGGCTAGGTGCAGTTCCTGAGCACGTTGTTCCCCCGGCCGCCGTGCCCGACGGGCGAACGTCAACGGCGGCTGGGTAGGGGCACCGGGAGGCCGGCGCCGCCCGAAATCCGCGTCGAGTCCTGCCCAGGGGTCGGAAAACGACCCCCTAGACAGGATCCGACGCCGAAATCCACCGCTGCGGCCGGCTCCCTCGCCTCCCTGCCCTACCCAGCCGCAGTTCGCCGACTGAACAACGTGCTCGGTATTCGCAGCTAGAGGTCCCAGCCGAAGTAGACCTCCGCGCGCGTGAGGTGCTCGCCTTCGAAGGTGAGCACCTCCGTGTTGCGGAAGCGCGTGCCGTCGGCCCTCGTGGCCTCGTAGGTCACGACCACCTCGTCGCCGTGCTCGATCAGGCGTACGAAGTCGAAGCCCGCGATGTTCTGCGAGTTCGGCCAGCGCGTTCTCGACGACGCTCCGGTCGCCGGACCCGTATGCCCCGTAGACGTCTTTGGCGATTTGCAGGCGGTTCGTCATGGCTCCTCCCGTTCGGTAGCTTTGAGAACAGCAGATGGCGCGCCAGACGGCACTCAGGGCATCGGACGCCGACCGCGACGCGGTGGCCGAGCGGCTGCGGCAGGCCGCCGTCGAGGGGCGGCTCGATCCCGACGAGCTCGAGCAGCGCCTGCACGTCGCGCTGCGGGCTCGCACCTACGGGGATCTCGACCGGCTGCTGCGCGATCTGCCGGCCAAGCCGGTGAAGTGGGAGCGTCCGCGCCGCACGGCGGTCGCCCCCGCGGCCGGTCACGCGCTGGTCATGGTGCTGCGGACAGTGCTCGCGTTGGCCGTGCTCGCCGGCGTGCTGATCGCCGCCGGGCTGCTGTTCGCGTGGTGGATGATCGGCCTGGTCATCTTCCTCGTGCTGCGCTCCGGGCACAGCTGCCGGCGCCACACGGCGTGGCAGCGCCCACCGCACTTCCGGCGCGTCTGACTTGGCTCGCTCGACCGCACTCGAGCGGCCCCAGCGCGGCCGGGTGATCGCGGGCGTGTGCGTCGCGCTCGCGCGGCGGTTCGACATGAAGCCCTGGCAGGTCCGGCTGCTCTTCGTGCTGTCGTGCCTGCTGCCCGGCCCGCAGATCCTGCTCTACCTCGCGCTGTGGGTCATCCTGCCGTCCGCCTGAACGTCGGGCGCAACACGCTGCTGCTCGCCGCGACGATGGCCATCTACTCGGCCGTGCTGCAGCTCGTGGCCGCGGTCTCCTCGATCACCTTCGTGCTGGTGACCGGCATCGAGGGCCTGCTCGGGCTGGGTCCCGCGATCTTCCTCGTCGCGTCGGCCTCGGCGGCGATCCCGGCGGGCCGGCTGATGGACCGGATCGGGCGGCGGCCGGTGATCGGCGGCGGGTACCTGCTGGCCGCCGTCGGCTGCGCGCTCACCGCCCTGGCGACCAACGTGGACTCCTCGGTGCTGCTCATCCTCGGGTTCCTGCTGACCGGCGGGGCGAGCGGCATCGCGCTGCTCATCCGCACCGCGGCGGGCGACATGTACCCGCCCGAGCGTCGCGCGCGCGGCATCTCGTACGTGCTGTTCGGCTCGGTCTTCGGCGCCATCCTCGGGCCCGCGGTGTTCGGGCCGCTGTTCGCGGATCGCGAGCTCGACGCGGCGGCGCTCACCGTGCCGTGGCTGGCGGCCGGCGGCATCAGCCTGTGCGCGTGGGTGCTCGTCCTGCTCGTGCGGCCGGATCCGAAGCGGATCGCCGAGCTGATCGGCGGCGTGCAGACGGAGCACCGGCCGGCGGCGCCGCTGCGCGAGATCATCGTGCGGCCGGGCGTGCGGCCCGCGATGCTCGCGGCGCTGGCCAGCTTCGGCGTGATGGTCTCGGTGATGAACCTGAGCGGCTACGTCGTCGTCGAGCACCACCACCACGCGCAGAGCGACGTGTTCCCGATCATCGGCGCCCACGTGCTGGGGATGTACGCGCTCGTGCTGGTGGTGGGCACGCTGATCGACCGCATCGGCCGCGGCATCGCCATATCGGCCGGCCTGCTGACCATGGCGCTGTCGAACATCGGGCTGCTGTGGATCGACAGCGTCGCGGGAACCGCGCTGCTCCTGTTCGGGCTCGGCGTCGGCTGGAACCTGTCCTTCGTGGCCGCCACCGCGCAGCTCGTCGACTCCGCCGCGCCGTCCGAGCGCGGCCGCCTGCTCGGCTTCAACGACTTCATGTCGGCGCTGCTGGGCGCCGGGCTGGCGCTGCTCGGCGGCTACGCGCTGGACTCGATCGGCGTCGCCGCGCTCGCTCTGGGCGCGACCGCGATCGTCGCCGCCCCGGTGCTGTGGCTGGCGCCCCGCTGGGCGACGCTCAACGCCGCCCGCGATCCGTGGTGATCAGTAGATCGTCTCGCCGCGGGCGAGCATGGCGACGTACTTCTCGATGCGCCTCTGGCGCGTCTCGGGTCGCTTGGCCGTCTCGATGCGGTAGAGCACGGCGTACCGGTTCCGGCTGTTGAGCGTCTCGAACATGGCCTGCGCCTCCGGCTCGGCCTTCAGCGCCTCCGCGAGGTCTTCCGGCACCTCGATGGTGGCGGATCCGGCGTAGGCCGCGTCCCAGCGCCCGTCGGCCTTGGCCCGCTCCACCTCGGCGAGCCCGGCGGGATGCATCCGCCCCTCGGCGGTGAGCCGCTCGACGATCTTGGTGTTGCGCTGCGACCACGCGCTGCGCGAGCGGCGCGGCGTGTAGCGCTGGAGGTACGTGGATTCGTCCCGGCTGCGGGCCTGGCCGTCGATCCAGCCGTGGCAGAGCGCCTCCTCGAGCGCGTCGTCGCGGCCGACTCCGGGCACGCCCTTCTTGGCGGTGACGAGCCAGACGCCGTCGGTGCTGGCGTGGTGCTCTTCGAGCCACGCGCGCCAGGCCGCGGCGTCCGGAAGGGTCAGGGTGTCCACTGCTCAAGGGAGAATGCCAGCCATGGTCAAGCCCATCCCCGACCACTTCCGCACCGTCACACCACGGCTCGCCGTCCCGGGCTCCGACGCGATCGGCTTCTACGAGCGCGCCTTCGGCGCCGAGCAGCTCGGCGAGGTCTTCAGCGGGCCCGAGGGCGAGCTGATCCACGTCGCGATCCGCATCGGCGACTCCGCGGTGATGCTGACCGGCGAGTCCGACCTGGCGCGAGCGCCGGGCGGCGGCCCCGTCACGGCGATCATGGCCACCTACTGGGAGGACGTCGATGCGGCGTGGGAGCGCGCGCTGGCGGCCGGCGCCGAGGTCCTCTTCCCGCTCGAGAACCAGTTCTACGGCGAGCGCGGCGGCCGGGTGCGCGACCCGTTCGGACACCACTGGATGCTCAGCCAGGTCATCGAGGACGTCTCCCGCGAGGAGATGGAACGACGAGCACAGGAGCTCTTCTCATGAACGACGCCTATCCCGTGCAGTACGCGGTCGACTACCCCGACCGCGCCCTCAACCGCGTGAGCACCGCCTTCCGCATCTTCACGGCGATCCCGATCCTGATCCTGATCGGGACCATCACCGGCTACCAGACCGAGTACGACACCGGCGCGACGACCACCACGGTCATCGTCACCGGAACCGGGCTGCTGTTCCTGCCGGTCGCCCTGATGATCATCTTCCGCGAGAAGTACCCGCGCTGGTGGTTCGACTGGAACCTCGAGCTGATGCGGTTCTCGAACCGGGTCGGCGTCTACTGCGCGCTGATGGACGACCGCTATCCGTCGACCGACGACCACCAGGCCGTGCACCTCGACTTCGGCTACCCGGACGCCCGGGCCGACCTGAACCGATGGATGCCGCTCGTCAAGTGGTTCCTGGCGATCCCGCACTACTTCGTGCTGGTCTTCCTCTACATCGGAGCGTTCTTCGCGGTGATCGCGGCGTGGTTCGCGATCCTCTTCACGGGCCGCTATCCGCGCGGCATCTTCGACTACCTCGTGGGCGTCGGCCGCTGGCAGAACCGGGTGGTCGCCTACGCCGGCATCCTGGTCACCGACGAGTACCCGCCCTTCAGGCTGGGTCCGTAGGCGTCCCCCGGCGCCCCGAGCTGGGGCGCCGGAGGTACCGCGGTCAGTCGCAGTCGAACCTGGCCTTGCCGGCGGCCATCTCGATGCCGCCGAGGACGTGCGCCTGGAGCAGCCGCTCGTCCCAGTAGCTCCCCCTGTGGCCGAGCGCGGTGTAGAACGCGCGCCCGCCGTCGTAGCGCTGGCACCACGAGATCGGATGGTCGCCCATCGGCGCCGAACCGCCCGGAACGCTGTATCCGCGCGGGTCGTACGTGCTCTCGTCGACCGAGAGGAGCACGTGGACGGTGTCGCGCGGATTGGTGCGGAAGTTGTACCACTCCTCCTCGCGCGTCCAGCGCCGCGGAAGCCGCTTCGTGGCGGCGGAGTGACGGTCCTCCACGTTCATCGAGGCGACCTGGAACTGCTGGTTGACGCCGGGAACGCCCGGGTGGTCGCGGAAGTACGCGCCGACGAGCCCGCCGTACCACGGCCAGTCGTACTCGGTGTCGGACGCCGAGTGGATGCCCGCGTAGCCGCCGCCGTCCTGGATGTACCGCTCGAAGGCGGCCTGCTGCTCGGCATTGAGGACGTCACCGGTCGTGCAGAGGAAGATGACGACGTCGTACTGCGCGAGGTTGGCGTCCGTGAACTCCGCGGCGTTCTCGGTGGCGTCGACCTCGAAGCCGTTACGGACGCCCAGCTCGGCGATCGTCACGGTGCCCTGCGGGATGCACTCCGTGTGCCGGAAGGCCGCGGTCTTGGAGAAGATCAACGCCTTGAATCGCTCCTTGCCGTGGTGACCGCCGCCGTGGTGACCGCCGCCGCGGTCGGCCGCCGCAGGTGCCAGCGGAACGAAGACCGCCGCGACGAGCGCAGCGACCAGCAGGCTTCGCATTGACAACTTCATGTTCCCCTCCCGCCAATTGGTTGTCCCGGACAACAACGGTCTCCCCGCGTTGGCGGACTGTCAAGGACGCGCCGTCAGCTTCCTGGCACCGGCGGGCGGCGGCCGGCCCACGGCCGCGCCTCCTCGATCTGCGCGGCGAGGGACAGGAGGGTCGCCTCGTCGTGCGGCCGGCCGACGATCTGGACGGCGAGCGGCAGCCCGCCGGCCGAGAAGCCGGCCGGGACGGAGGCCGCCGGCTGGCCGGTGGAGTTCCAGAGGACGTTGAACGGCACCCACGTGGTCGACCAGACGTAGCTCGCGAGCGCCCCGCGGCCCTCCATGAGCCCGGCGGGGACCGCGGGCTCGGCCATCATGGGCGTCAGGAGGACGTCGTGGTCGGCGAACAGGCGGCCGACGCGCTCGGCGAGCCGGCGCTCGGCCTGCAGCAGGCGTTCGACCGTGCCGTCCGAGATCAACCTGCCGGGCCGGGCCATCGCGCGCGTGCGGCGCTCGAGCCGCTGCGGGCGCTCCATCTCGCCCACGAGCTCGCGGATGCCGCGGAACATCAGGCCGACGATCAGCAGCCCGTCGCGCACGCCGACGGGGAGGTCTGCCTCGACCACCTCGTGGCCAAGGTCGCGCAGGAGCTCGGCGGTGCCGTGCAGCGCGGCGAGCGTCTCGTCGCTCAGCCGCCCGCGCGTGCCCGCGGGGAACGCCTCCGAGACGGCGATGCGCAGGGGTCGCGGCGGTGTCGGCGGGGGGAAGCTGCCGTCGGCGATGACGTCGAGCATGAGCGCGGCGTCGGCGACGGAGCTGGTCAGCGCGCCGAAGCAGATCCAGTGGTTGTCGGGGTAGTGCGGCGTGCGCGGGACGCGGCCGCTGTGCGACTTGAGGCCGAACAGGTTGCAGCAGGCGGCGGGGATGCGGATCGACCCGGCGCCGTCGGCCGCGAGCGCGGCGGGGACCATCCCGGCGGCGACGGCGGCCGCCGAGCCGCCGCTCGAGCCGCCCGGCGTGCGGTCGGTGTCCCACGGGTTGCGGGTGACGCCCCAGGTGATCGACTCGGTGAAGGGCCAGAGCCCGACCTCCGGCATCGTCGTCTTGCCGACGACGATCGCTCCGGCGGCTCGGATCCGCTTGACGACCTCGGAGTCGTCGGGCGCCCTCGTGACGATCGCGCCGGTGCCGCGGCTGGTGATCTCGCCGCCGATGGCCATCTCGTCCTTGACGGCGATCGGCACCCCGAGGAGCGGCCTCGTCTGCCCGGCCCCGCGGCGCTGGTCGGCGCGGTCGGCCTCGGCCAGCGCGCGCTCGGCGTAGACGGCGCCGAACGCGTTGAGCTCGCCGTCGAGCCGGCCGATCCGGTCGAGCGCCATCTCGACCAGCTCGCGCGACGAGACCTCGCCGCTCCGCACGAGCTCGGCCTGCCTCGCAACTCCTTCGAATGCGAGGTCGGCGGCCATGCGGAGAGTCAACCATGTCCTACACGGCTTCCACCTCGATCGTCTTCGACGACTCGTCGCCGTCGGCGTAGGTGACCGTCAGCGTCACCTGGTACGTGCCCGGCTCCGCGTACTGGTGCGTCACGCTCTCCAGCGGCGAGCTGGTCCCGTCGCCGAAGTCCCAGCGATACGAGACGCCGCCCGACGCGCCGGCCGAGAAGGCGACCCGGAGGTCGCCGAGGGGCGTGTCCCGCGGGTCGGCACCCGGCGTGTCGGGGCCGCCGACGTAGTCGTACCGGTAGAGCCCGACGTCCGGCTCCGCGCGGAAGAACCCGTCGTAGACCTGCACGTAGAGGGCGCCGTCCGGACCGAACTTCGAGTCCATGTAGTTGCCGTCCCAGCTCAGCGTGTCGCGCAGGCTGTCGGCGTAGACCGGCTGACCGCCGTCCTGGTCGGTCGCCGGGTCGAGCAGCAGCCCGTGCTTGATGCTCGCCCCGCCGTGGTTGTGCAGGAACCAGCGCCCGTCCCAGTACTCGGGCCAGCGCACCGAGTCGTCCTCCGCGTCCTCGTCGTAGCGGTAGACCGGCCCGTTCATGATCGTCGCCCCGTTGGCCGTGGCGTACGGGCAGAGCTGGCGCGGGTTGGCCCCGTAATCGGGCGCCCCGTCGACACCGCGAGCGCGGGGGAACTCCGGACAGCCGTTGGCGCCGTTCGGGTTGCCGCGGCTGTACCAGAGGTTGTTCGGTCGCATCTTCCCCGCGTCGCGCCCGGTGCCGGTCTGGTGCGGCAGCACCGTCAGGCCCGTGTTGCGGATCGAGTCGTTGACGAGGTTGTCGCAGTCGTACCAGCCGTCCGTGCCGCCGCTCGCCGGGCCGCCCGGCACGTAGCCGGGGACGTTGAACTGGCGCGGCGTGCCGTCCGCGACGCGGTCGCGGTAGGCCTGCCGGCCGCCCATGCAGAACGGCCAGCCGTAGTTGCCGGCCGTGGTGATCTGGGCCGCGTTCTCGTACGTCGACGGGCCGAGCGTGGCGCTCGGCTGGCCGGCGTCGGGACCGACCCACGCCGTGTACGGCACGTCGGTCTCCGGGTCGATCGACAGCCGCGACGGGTTGCGCAGCCCCATCGCGTAGATCTCCGGCCGCGCCTTGCCGCCGCCGCCCTCGTTGCCGTCGAACAGGTTCGGCCCGTTCGGCGATTCCGCGGTCGGGAGCGTGTAGGTCGAGCCCGCGCCGACCGGCGGCTGAACGCCGTCCGGGATCGCCGGGTCCGGCTTGAACCGGAGCATCTTGCCGTTGTAGTCGTTGGTGTTGCCCGCGGTCCGGCGCGCGTCCTGGTACGAGAACAAGGCGCTGCCGCAGTGCTGGCTCGACGCGTCCGTGTCCGGGCCGAGCGGACAGACCGGGGGCTGGTTGTTGCCGGAGTAGCCGCCGGTGCCCTGCGACGAGTTGGTGTCGCCGGTCGTCACGTAGAGGTTGCCCTCGGAGTCGAAGCCCATCCCGCCGCCGATGTGGCAGCAGCTGAAGACCTGGGCGTCGTACTCGAAGATCCGCACCTCGGAGTCGAGGTCGAGCTGCTTGGTCTCGAGATCGATCGTGAAGCGCGAGATGCGCGGCCGCGACATCTTCGAGACCCGCCGCTCGAACGGGAGCCCGGGCGGTGAGGTGTTCGGGTTGAAGGTCGGGAAGTACTGCATGTAGACGTGGCCGGTCTCCATGAAGTCCGGCGCGACGGTGATCCCAGCCAGGCCGTACTCGAGCTTGTGGTCGGCCTGGTTGGTCCGCTCCCCGCCCTGGCCGCCGTCGCCATAGACCGCGAGCACGCCGGCGCGCGTGACGCCGCTATTGAGCGTGCCGTCGTACGCCGCCGGATCCCAGACGTGGACGTTGCCGCAGCCGATGCCGACGTTCTCGTTCGAGTGATCGAGGATGCGGCCGAGCGCCGGCAGGTCGACGAGCGCGCCGCGCTCGGCGTCGGTCCGGCAGTCGCCGCGGCCGATGTAGATCACCCAGCCGTTGGGCGCGATCGTGATGCCGTGCGACTCGCCGCTGGTGGCGAGGCCGGTCTCGACCTCTCCGCCGGAGACCACGCGGGTGCCGCGGTAGTTGGCGTTGATCGTCGCCTTGCAGTTGCCGCGCACGAGGCCCGCCGCCCACTGGATGGCGCCGAGCAGGTGCGTCTTGAGCTGCTGGGTGTAGCTGTCCGCGGTCCGGCCCATGCCGGTGAAGAAGGACCGCCCGCCGCGGATGTCGCGACACCACGAGATCGGGTGGTCGGTGCCGCCGGTCGACGTCCCGTCGCCGGGCGGGTCGGCCAGCGTGCGCCAGCGAGCGACCGTGTGGACGGTGCCGGTCGGCCGCGTCTGCCAGCGGTACCAGATGTCCGTGCGGTTGAGCTCGAGCGGCAGGTCGCGCGTCGAGGGATGCACGCGGTCGCCGACCTCGAGGGTCCGCGTCGTCGTCCCGGTCGGGCTCGCCGGGTCGGGGCGCGCGCCGATCAGGTCGTCGAGCAGCGCCGATCCCGGTTCGCTCTCGGCCGCGGTGCCGATGCCGACGAAGCCGCCGCCGCGCTCCATGACGTCGGCGAGCGCACCCTCCTGCTCGCCGTTGAGCCGGTTGCCGGCCGTGTTCAGAAATACGACCGCGCGGTAGCGCGCGAGGTTCGCTCCCCTGAAGTCCGTCGCGCGGCTCGTCGCCGTGACCTGGAAGCCGCCCTGCGCACCCAGATCGCGGATCGCCGCGATCCCCGCGGCCACCTCCGGATGCCCCGCCGTGCCCGGATGGAACACGAGCACCTGCGGTGATTGCGCGTGCGCCTGCGCGGCGCTCGCGAGCGCGATGACCGCCGCCACGCCGAGCGTGTACAGCCCCCTCTTGTGCATCCCGTGCTGCCTCCCGAGTAGCCGTTGGATGCGGAAAAACTTTCCGTGCGGAGTTCCGCCTTTTGCAATCCAAAGTTTCACCTTTCCCGCAACCTGTCAACCCATGTTCGGATGCCGACACGCGGAAGGCGTATCCTCCGGGAGCGATGCGGCAGTAACCGGCGGGAGGGAGGTCCCCATGAGACACCGCATGACGCTCGCGGCGCTCGTCGCGCTCGTGATCGCGCCCTCGGCGGCGCACGCGCAGTACACGCCGCCGCCGCCCGAGCGCGGCTTCGAGTACATCTTCGACGGCACCGCGACTGGCTCCGACGCGTCGTTCGACAAGTGGCTGTCGGCCAACGGCGCCACCGCCGTCACGCTCGATCCCGAGCTCGGCGCGATGAACCCGAACACGTCTGGCTTCGGCATGAAGTGGTATCCGGTCCGTCCGCTCGGTGACGTCGTCGTGAGGCTCGAGTACATGTGGCCGGCGGGAGCGACGCCCAACGGCGGCGTGATGGTCCGGTTCCCCGAGCCGCGTTACGTCGGCACGACGGAGGAGGTCCTGGCCCAGAAGCCGACGGGCTACAACTACGACCTCTGCCCGGGGGCGGCGCCATCGTTCTGCGGCCTGCCGGCACCCGCGCCGTCGACGACGTACGACTGGCGCGGAGGCGATCTGCCGTTCCCGCCGCCGTTCCGCTACGAGGGCTCCTACTGCGCCCGCAGCGGCGTCAACAACGTGACCAACATCGCGGGCACGTTCCCGGCGCCGACCGGCGGCAACGCCAACAACCACCAGCACTGGCTCTCGGTCTACTGCGGCCACGAGATCCAGATCAACGAGGCGCTCCAGATCCCCGGCAGCGACGCGGTCAAGACGGGATCGATGTACGGCTTCGCGAACCTCAACGCAAAGCAGGCGCGGAACTACGAGCGCCAGCAGCAGGGCGTCTGGCACACGATGGAGATCCGGTTGGTCGGCCAGCAGCACACGGTCCTGGTCGACGGCAAGGTGATCAACCAGTTCGACAACGCGGTGCCGCGGGTGGCGTCGCGCGTCGGCGACCCGCCGACCGTGGCCCGCCAGTTCCGGCGCGGCTACTTCGGGCTGCAGACGCATGGCGGGACCGACCGGATCTTCTACCGCGAGATCCGCGTCAAGGAGCTCGACCGGCAGGACATCCCGCGCAACCTCAAGCCGCCCAGGGTCCACCGGGACGGCAGGACGCTGACGTGCGACAGCGGCAGGTGGAGCCGGGGAGCGGAACTCGAGCACGAGTGGTTCCGCAGCAACCCGATCGGCCCCGACCACGTGCGCTACCACGCTCCCGCCCAGGAGGACCTCGGGAGCTTCGACGCTCCGGCCGACCCGCGGTACGGCTCGCTCGCGCTGCCGTTCCGCGGTCCGCTGAAGGTCGGCGAGGGCCGCAGGCACTTCCGGACCGCCGACGACGCCGGCAAGCTCGTCTACTGCCAGGTCTCGGCGACGGAAGACGGCGCCACGGTCTGGAAGTCCGCGATCGCGCGCTGAAGGTCTTGCGGGGCCGGTCCCCCGGCCCGGCCCCGCACCCTCCGTCTAGGCCACCTCGAGCTGGAGCATCATGGCCCGCTCCTGGTGCTCCAGGTTGTGGCAGTGGAACACGTAGCGGCCGGCGTACGGCGCGAACCGCGGCTGCACGATGACCGTCTCGCCGACGGCGACCATGACGGTGTCCTTCCAGGCGCGATCGCCGGGGTGCACCGATCCCTCCGAGCGGTCGAGCACGCGGAAGTGCACGCCGTGGATGTGCATCGGATGCGGGCGGTGCGAGTTGTTGACGAACAGCCAGCGCTCCGTGGTTCCCAGCCGCGCGCGGGCATCGATGCGGTCCATCTCGAAGCCGAGCCCGGACATCTCCCAGCGCGGGATGCCGGCGGTCGAGAACATCAGCTCCCAGCGCTTCGTGGCGACCGGCGCGGGGATCTCCTCACGCGGCCGCAGCGCCGCCGGCACGCGGCCGGAGTCGGCCCGCGCGCCCGTGACGTCGAAGCGCAGCACGGCGGCGGTGGGACCGGTCCCCAGGCCGTTGACGAGCTGGACCTGGGTGCCGGCGGGCACGCGCCGGAAGTCGACCACGACGTCGACGCGCTCGGCCGGCGCCAGCGGGATCGCCGGACGTGACACCGGAGCCTCGAGCAGGCCGCCGTCGCCGGCGATCTGGACCAGCGGAGCGCCGTTCGACAGCTGCAGCGCGTAGGCGCGGGCGTTCGAGGCGTTGAGGAAGCGCAGGCGGTAGAGCGCGCGCTTGACCGCGAACCGCGGCGACACCGAGCCGTTGACGACGATCGTGTCGCCCATGAAGCCCTGGTCGATGTCCTCCGTGTAGCGCAGCGAGCCGTCGGCGTTGAACGCGCGGTCCTGGATCACCAGCGGCACGTCGAAGTCGCCCGCCGGCAGGTCGGGTGCGACGTCGTCCTCGAGGATGTAGAAGCCGGCGAGCCCGTAGAACATCGTCCGCGCCGACAGGCCGTGGGCGTGGTCGTGGTACCAGAGCGTCGCCGCGTCCTGCCCGTTCGGGTACGTGTAGGTGAACGAGCCGCCGGGCTCGATCAGCTGCATCGGATGGCCGTCGCTGGCGGCCGGGACGAGGCCGCCGTGCAGGTGCACGTTCTGCTGGAAGGACAGCCCGTTGGTCACGTTGACCACGGTCGTACGGCCCTTGCGGGCGCGGATGGTGGGGCCGGGGTAGACGCCGTCGTAGCCGTAGACCGGCGTGAGCTCGCCGGGGATGATCTCGGCCCGGCCCTCGCGGATCGTCAGCTCGAAGCGCTCCTCGGTCGCCGTGCTGCTCACCGGGACCAGCGTGGGCGGCAGCTGGAGGTCGGCCTGGTAGGGCTCGGCCGCCGCGGCGGCGGACGTCCGGACGGCGGCCGTCCTGGTCGCTGCCGCCGGCAGCAGGCACAGCGCGGCGACCGACGCCATGCCGCGCTCCATCGCGTCGCGTCGCGTCCAGCGCAGCTCGGGCGGCGGGAAGCTAGCCACCGATCCTCACCTCCCCGGGGTATGTCGCCGAGCGGTTGCCCATGGCGTCGACGGCCCACAGCTCGTAGGCGTAGGTGCCGCGCGCCAGCGGCCGCTGAAGCGTCCATCTCCCCTGCTCGACCTGGTGGCGCGTGGTCACCACGTCGCCGCCGCGCGCGAAGCGGACGTTGACCGTCGACCGCTCGGACACGGTCAGCCGCACGATTGCGCGATCGCCGGTCCCGGTCACGCTGAGGGCGCTCACGGTGGGCGAGGTGGTGTCGGGCGCACCGCCGCCGGGCGGCGGCACGCCGGGCGTCGGCGTGGGGGTGGCGGTCGGCGTCGGGGTCGGCCCGCCGCCGCCGCCCACGTTGACCGTCCCGGTCATGCCGGGATGGACCTCGCACACGAACGTGTAGCTGCCCGCCTCGTTGAACGTCTGCTGCGGCGGCGGGTTCCACGACGGGTCGCTCGGGAACCCCGGCTGATTGAGCCGCGAGTCGCCGAGCAGGACGTTGTGGAAGCCCTGCGTGTTGGTCCAGGTGACGGTGTCCCCGACCTGGATGTTCACGGTGTCCGGACTCCAGAAGAAGTCGTTCGCCGTGATCGTCACGTTGGCGGCGGCACGTGCCCCGCCGGAACCGTTGCTCGCCAGGACGGCCATGACGGCAGCCGCCGCGAGCACGAGCATGACGAGGCGCCGCGGCACCCCGATCTTGATCGGCATATGCCTGCCTCCCGCTCTTCGCCCCTGCTTGCGAAAACCTGGCAGCCCAAGCTAGAGGACGCCTCGGAACTTTGTCAAGCGATAGAGCGAAAGTCAGCTATGTGACAGCAAAAGGGCCACCGGCAGCAGAGCCAGCGCCAGCGCGACGCTCAGCGCAAGGCCGGTGGCCGCCGTGCGCGTCGAGTAGCCGTACAGGCGCGCGAAGGCGACGATCGAGACCGGCAGCGGGCCGAACGCGAGGATCCAGGCGGCGCCCGGCAGGTCCAGCCCGAGCAGCGTGGCCACGCCGAGCACGGCCGGGACGAAGGTCAGATGGAGCGCGAGGCCGCGCAGCGAGAGCTTCGCCGAGCCGACGCCGATCCACTCGCGCGGCCAAGCCACGCCGAGCAGCAGAGCGGCGACGAGCGACATCGCGATGCCCAGGCCCGTGACGATGCTCGCGACGACGGACGGGGCCTCGATCAGGAGGCCGAACAGCAGGCCCGCGACGGCCGCGGCGGCCGGCGCGTAGTCGGCGAGCGCGCTGCTCCGCGACTGCTCCACAGGCGCGCGCGTGCGCAGGAGCTTCACCCCGAGCGCGATCCGCGGCTGTGTGAGCATGTCGTACGCCACGATGAACACGCCCGCCTCCGGGCCGATCGTGACGGCGGCCACGGGCAGAGACCAGAACGTCGGGTTGCCGAACATGCCGAACGCGATCAGCGGCCCGTCGGTGCGGTCGCGGAACAGCCGCTCGGCGACCACGACGGCCGACACCTGGGCCACAAGCAGCACGGCGACCGCCGCGACGTTGCGCAGCGTCACGTCGAAGCTCCACCCCGAGAGCGCCGCCAGCAGCCCCATCCCGAGCGCGAACTGCGCGCGGAAGAGCACGGCGAAATAGCGCTGCAGCCAGCGCCGGGCACCGAGCCCGAGCACGAAGGCGCCGAAGATGGGGAGAGCGACGACCACCCTTTTGGGATAGCAGGCGTAGGATCCCCGGCAGGGGTAAATGCGGCGCTTCGGGAGGGTGCCATGCGTAGGCTGACGACGTTCCTGACGACGGTGTTCGTGCTGCTGCTCGGAGGCACGGCGTCGGCAGCAGATCCGGAGTGGCCGTGGCGGTACGACCACTGGCCGCAGCAGCAGCCATGGCAGGAGGACGCGCCATCGGCGTCCGCGCTGCGGCTCGGCGGCGGCGAGGCGCCGCAGGCGATCGACCCGCAGAACTGGAAGAACCCGGACAACATGACGTGGCTCGACTACCGCAAGCCGCCGGGCACCAGCTGGGCCGATCCCAACGTCAGCGGCTCGGCGCGCACGTTCCGGGGCGCGCTCGTGCTGCTCGACTATCCGAACCAGCCGTTCGTGGTGACCCAGCCGCAGGGCTCGACCGTCTTCGGCAACCCGAGCGCCGAGGCCAGCGCGATCCCGCGCCAGCAGGTGGCGCAGTTCTACGAGGACTTCCTCAACGCGCCCGGCCAGCTCAACCGCGGGCACACGCTGCACGAGTACTGGATGGAGGACTCCGGCGGCCGCTACGGCGTCGAGCTCACGGCGTTCGGCCCGTACACGATGCCGGGCAAGGACCACGAGTACGGCATGGAGTTCCAGCGCGGCGCCGCCTGCCCGGCCGGCGACACGTGCAACCGCAACATCCGGACCGACGGCCGCGCCGCGTGGGTCGCCGCAGAAGGCGCCCAGGTGCCCGCGCAGTTCGACTTCATCTTCTTCCTGTCCGCGGGCCAGGACGAGTCGTCGACCTGGCAGGAGTTCGGCCCGATCAAGTTCCCGACCAAGGAGGCGGTGACCGACGACTTCGGCCCGCCGGATCCCGCCCTGCCGAACTGGTCGCCGACCCGCTACGTCGAGTGGACGTCGTGGGCGGCGGGCTCCTCGATCTGGCCCAACGCGGGCGGTGGCTCCTCGACCCAGGCCGAGAGCTCCGGCATGGCCGTCTTCGCCCACGAGTTCAGCCACATCCTCGGCATCGCCGACAACTACAACAACCCGTTCGGCGTGCCTGCGCGACGCGCGTACACCGGCATCTGGGAGATGCTCAGCCGCGGCAGCTTCAACGGGCCGGGCGGCCCGCACAGCCGCTGGATGATCCCGCCGACCGGCGGCGCCTCGATGGGCGCGCAGCACATGCTGCGCAACAAGATCGACCTCCAGATGGTCGACGAGGCGAACGTGCTCCGGCTCTCGCGCGAGGCGTTGGACGAGTCCGGGCTGGTGGTCGCGCGCGTGCTCGCGCGCGTGGTCAAGCCCGACGGAGACGAGCTCTCCGGGGTCAACGTCTCCTTCGACACCGGGGACAAGAGCCCGGCGTGTGACGTGAACACCGACCCGTTCTGCGACGGCGGCCGCTACGACAACTACACGGTCGAGGTCGTCGACCGCATGGGCACGGACTCCTTCACGCCCGACGCGGGCGTGCTGCTGGCCAAGACCAAGAACAGCGACAACAACGCGCCGTTCGAATGGGTGATCGACGCCAACCCGCAGCACATCGGCATGACCGACTACGTGCTGCCCGACGGCACGGCCATCCCGATCACGGTCGGCGACTACCGCCAGCTCTCGGACGCGCTGTTCCACGCCGGCGCCGAATCCGGTAGCGAGTTCGAGCACGTCGACACGGCGAACCGGCTGCACTTCTACGTGCTCGACGCGCACCGCACGAAGTCCGGCGAGCTGTCGTACACGGTCGCCATCCGCTCGCTCGACGGCGCCGGGCCGCAGCGGCGCGGCGTGCGGCTGCTGCCGGCGGTCGGGCTCCCGAGCGGCGACGGCTGGGCACGCTGCCGCTTCCCGCTGCACAACACGGGCAGGGCTGCCGTGGCCGGCCAGCACCCCGAGGACGTGAGCGCCTATCTCAGGTCGGACGTCTACCGCCTGTCCGCGGACGCGAAGACCCGCGGCTGGTCGGTCTGGGTGCCGAACGAGCTGACGGCCACCGAGTTCGGGCGCACCGACCTGGTCACGGTCTACGCCAAGCGCGAGTCCGGCAGCCATCTCGGGCGGATCACGCTGACCGCCACCTCGGAGAGCGACGCGGGCAAGGACGACACGGCCACCTGCCTGGCGGTCGCGCGGTGATCGAGGAGGCTCGGCTCGAGGACGTGGGCACGGGGCTGGCTCCGGTCAGCCCCGGCTGGTTCGTGGTCAACGCCGCCGAAGCGGCGTGGGCGCGCCACGACGCCTTCGGCAACCGCTGCGTGTTCGAGAGCAGCGACCGCGTGCTGATGGACCGCCCCGACCTCGAGCCGCAGTACTTCAGCCAGCTCGGCTACACGCTGGCGGTGCTCGAGCCGGGCAAGCCGTCGGGCATGTACCACGCCGAGTCCAGCCAGGAGGACTTCCTCGTGCTCCACGGGACCTGCCTGCTGCTGATCGAGGAGCAGGAGCGCGAGCTGCGCGCCTGGGACTTCGTGCACTGCCCGCCGGGCACCAACCACACGTTCGTCGGCACCGGCGACGACCCGTGCGTGATCTTCATGACCGGCGCCCGGCGCGAGGACGACACGATCAACTACCCGCGCTCGGACCTGGCGCTCGCGCGTGGCGCCGGGGTCGAGACGGAGACGCCCGACCCGCGCGAGGCCTACGCGCGGTTCGGGCACTGGCGGCTCGGCCGCCCGGACTGGCCTATGCCGTGAACTCGAAGCGCGTCCCGACGCTGTTCTGGATGAACGCGTCGGGAAACCGCGCGGCGATCGCGTGGATGGCCCGCCAGCCGGTGCAGTGGCAGGGCACCAGGTGGTCGGGAGCGAATTCGCCGAGCGCGTGGCAGGTCGGCGCGATGATCTTCTCGAACGCCGGCCCGCTCAGATGGAAGCCGCCGATCACGGCGTGGATGCGGTCCTCGCCGGTGAGCTTCCGCACGTAGCGCAGGATGTTCACGATGCCCGAGTGGCCGCAGCCGGTGAGGACCACGAGGCCCTTGCCGCGCACGTTGGCCACCAGCGCCTGGTCGTCGAGGATCAGCGGGTCGGGCTGCCAGCGGCCGTCGCGGTAGGCCTCGAACAGCGGGTGCCCCTTCTCGAAGTCGGTCGTGCGGTCGACCTCGCCGGTGACCAGCAGGCGCCCGTCGAGCAGGAACGACGGCTGCCGCTCCTCCACGATCTCGAACCCCGCGCCCTCGAGCGCGGCCTTGCTGGTGGAGGGCAGCTCGACCGGCGCGCTGGGGATCGCGACCCGGCGGCGGCTCCAGAAGTCCGGGTGGATGAGCACCGGCACGTTGGCGCGGCCGAGCCGCTTGACGATCCCGTCCATGCCCGTCGTGTGGTCCCAGTGACCGTGGCTGAGCACGATGACGTCGATGTCGCCGGGCGAGAGGTCGAGCCGGCGCATGTTCTCCACGAGGCCGTCGGGCGTGAGCCCCGCGTCGAAGAGGACGCGGACGTCGCCGATCTGCACCAGGCAGGAGAAGCCGTGCTCGGCGCGGGGCGGCTCGCCGGCCACGGCCTGCGCGAGCCCGTAGCGCTTCGCCGGCCCCTGGTCGGTCAGCAGGAGGTCGGCCACGTTGTCGACGAGCGTCGTGACCGTGATGGCGTCGACCGTCTCGAGCGGGATCGTCTCCATCCCGCCCGAGACTACGACGCTCAGCGGGAGAAGGCGAGACGCGAGGCCAGCGCGCGGATCCGGCGCGGGCGCTGCGCCGGCTGCGACTGCTCGGTGGCGACGCTGCGGGCGAGGCGGGCGTGCTCGGCCTCGCGGATGCGGTCGTCGGTGATGGCGTGGACCAGGGGGAGGATGGGGGAGTGCATGGCGCGCAGCTTCCACCACCCCGCTTGCGGTCCACTTACGGATCCCTTACCGCGCCAGCTCCAGCTCCAGCGTCACCCACGGGGCCGCGTCCAGCGCCGCCCGCATCGCCTCCTCGTCGTCGAAGCGGCCGCTGAGCCGGCGTCCCTCGCAGCGCAGGCTGACGCGGTCCTCGCGGAACGGCCACGGGTCGAGCCCGAGCTGCTCCCACTCCAGCAGCAGCCCGAGCGAGAGCGAGTCCCACCTCCAGACGAGCTGCTGGTTGCGGCGCACGATCTCATCGGCGGCGAACGGCGCCGTGCGCGGGTCGGCGCGCAGGGTCTCGAGCAGGCGCGCCTGCAGCTCGGCCTGCCCGTCGAGGAACGCGGGCACGCGCGCGTCGTCGCGGTTGCGGCGCTCGTACAGGGCCGTCCCGTGCATCGAGACCAGCAGCGCGGCGTAGCGGCTCTGCTGGAGGACGAGCGGCGCCGCCCGCCACCAGATCTCCAGATGGTCGTCGAGCTCGAGCTCCATGAACGAGCGCGGGAGCCCGGTCTCCGGGTTCAGCTTCGGCGCGCGATCCCACGCCGCCATGCCCACGTCGTGCTGCTCGGCCGCCAGGCACACCTCCTCCCACGGCTCGAAGGGCTCCCCCCACGCGCGGGCGAGCTGCCCGGACAGCCACGCGTGCGCGGGCTGGCCGATCGCGATCACGTCGTCGCCGTCAGGACGCAGGAGCATCGAGGTCGCGTGGTCGGACGTAGTCGATCAGCTCGGCGTGCTCGAGCGTGCTCCAGGCGGAGACCTCGAGCGTCGCCAGCGCGGCGGTCGGGAACTTGTCGTCGAGCCCGGCGAGCGTGAGCGCGAGCTGCTGCATGCCGGGGTTGTGCCCGATCAGCATCACCGACGCCACCTCGTCGGGGACCTCGCGCAGGCGCGCCAGCAGGGTGTTGGAGCCCGCGCCGTACAGCTCGGGCTCGATGCGGGCGTCCAGCCCCGCCGGCCCGAGCCGCTCGAGCGTCTGCCGCGCCCGTTTGGCGCTGGAGCACAGGACCAGCTCGGGCGTGACGTCGCGGTCGCGCAGGTAGCGGCCGATCGCCTTCGAGGCGCGCTTGCCGCGGGGGGCCAGCGGGCGATCGTGGTCGTCCAGCGACGCGTCCTTCCAGCTCGACTTGGCGTGCCGCAGGAGATAGAGCCGGCTCACCGCACGAGTGTGTCAATCGGCCGGGATGAGCGCCGCCGCGGCCTCCTCTCGCGATTCGTAGAGCGCGAACAGCTCCGAGTGCCCCGACAGCTCGAACACCCGCCGCACGGGCCCGTGCGGGCAGACGACGGCCAGCGCACGCTCCTCCCGGCCGAGCAGCCCGCGGGCGCGGAGCAGCACGTGAATGCCGGCGGATTCGATGAAGTCGAGGTCCGAGAGGTCGACGACGAACGCGCCGACGCTCTCGCGGATCGCGGCGTCCAAGACCTCCTCGAGCGCGTCGGCGACGCTCATGTCGACCTCGCCGTGAACGGCGACGCCGGGCGCGTCGCGCAGCCCGGCGTCATCGACCTCGAACCTCACGGCGCGGTGCGGCCGCGTCCGCCCACGAAGAAGACCAGCAGCGCCAGGATGGCCAGCGCGAAGAGCAGCGGATGGACGATCGCGCCGCCCGCGATCGCGAGGATCAGCAGCACGATCCCGATGATCAGCCACAGCATGGGTGCTCCTTTCGGCTTTGACCGCGGCACCGTAGAGACGCGGGCGACCGGCCTCCGGTTGGCGAGTCGGCGTGCCGACGTCCGACTGCGGACATGCACAGCGGGTAGAGCGCCGGCATGGCCGCGATCAGCATCATCGACGCCGACCCGGACCTCGCCGACCTGCTCGACGGGAGCAGCGTCGAGCGGGCGCGCCGCGAGGCGATCACGCGCGTGCAGCGCCTGTCGCCGGGCGAGTGGGACGCAGCCGCCGCGCACGAGCCGGCCGAGCACCATCGCGGCTTTCTGATCGTCGACGGGCTGCTCAGCCGCACGGTCGACGTGCTCGGCCGCCGCTGCGTCGAGCTCGTCGGCCCGTGTGACGTGATGCGGCCGTGGCGCTGGGACGATGAGGGCTCCCACGTCCGGGCCGAGATCGGCTGGATGGTGCTCGAGCCGACGCGCCTGGCGGTCCTCGACCACGAGCTCGTCCGCCGGATGGTCCCCTGGCCACAGCTCGGGCTCGAGCTGTTCAACCGTGGCACCCGGCGAGCCCACCACTTGGCCGTCGCACTGGCGATCGCGCATCACCAGCGCGTGGACGACCGCCTGCTGCTGACGCTCTGGCACCTCGCCGAGCGCTGGGGGCGCGTGCATCCGGAGGGCATCGTCGTCCCGCTCCCGCTCGGTCACCAGCGGCTGGCGGACCTCGTCGGCGCCCAGCGTCAATCCGTGACGACAGCGATGGGCGGGCTCACGCGGGTCGGATCGGTCAGCCGGCGCGGCGACGGCCACTGGGTGCTGCACGGCGAGCCGCCCGCCGAGCTGCGCCATCACCGGCTCGTCGCCGCGCTCACCTGACCCAGCCGGCGATCGCCTCGATCCAGCGCGGGCCGACCATGTCGTTGTGGCCGGCATCGAAGACCTCGATGCGCTTCGGCTCGGGCGCGGCCCGGTGCAGCTCCTCGCCGTCCATGAGCGGAACGATGGCATCGCGTGCGCCGTGCAGGACGAGCAGCGGCGCGCGCAGGCGGGGAATGAGGTCCAGGCTCCGGTAGGCGTCGGGCACCAGCGCCCGTGGGATGAACGGGTAGTGCAGCCGCGCCATGGCGCGCACACTGGTGAACGTCGACTGGAGGATCAACCCCGCGGGCGGGTGGTGGATCGCGAGCTCGAGCGCGATCGCGCCGCCCAGCGACTCGCCGAGATAGAACGTCCTCCCCGGCCCGAGCGCCTCCCGCGCGGCGCGCGCGTCCTCGTAGGTGCCGCGCTCGCTCGGGCGTCCGGCGCTGCGCCCGTAGCCGCGGTAGTCGAAGGCGAGCACGTCGAAGCCCGCGCCGTTGAGCAGCGCGATGTGCGGGATGCGATCGCCGATGTTCCCGGCGTTGCCGTGGAAGAGGAGCACCTGGCCGATCGTGGGCGCCGTCGCGGGAACCCACCAGCCGTGCAGGGCGCCGATCGCGACGTCCTCGTAGGGGGTCGCCGGCGTCTGGAGGACCTCCCGCGACGGCAGGAACAACAGCCCGTTCATCAGGCGGACTAGGGGATTCCCCGGTGCGGCGAGGGCCATCGCACCAGAAGGATGCACGCCATGCCCCTCCGCGTCCTCGCCGCCTTCGTGGCCCTGCTCCTGATCCCGGCCACCGCTTCGGCCTCCTACGACGGCTCCACCGGCAAGGTCGCCTACGTCGACACCGAGAACGGGCTCTTCATCGACGACCCGTACGACGACCAGCCCGCCCAGGGGCCGCTGGCCACCGTCGCCAGCGAGGACGTGCAGACCAAGGCGTTCGCGTTTCCCAGCCCGCCCGCCTGGTCACCCGACGGCACGATGCTGGCCTACAGCGCGCCGGTCGACGACAGCTATGGGCTCAAGCACAGCGCCATCTTCGTGATGAAGGCCGACGGCACCGGCGCGCGCCAGGTCTCGCACCCGTTCCAGTTGGAGCCGGACACCTGCTACGGGCAGTGCGACAACGGCCACTCAGCACACGACCACTCCCCCACCTGGACGCCGGACGGCAAGATCGCCTTCATCCGCATGGTCTACTCGGGCGACGAGTCGCCGCACGTGAGCGAGCGCGGGACCTCGGTCCGGGTGGTGCACCCGGCCGGCGGCGCTGCCGCCCAGCGCTACTACCTCGAGCCGAAGGCCCACGGCCTGATCTTCTCGATCGTCTGGCCGACGTCGTCGATCCACCCGTTCGCGATCCTCGGCGACCGGCCCGACAAGACGTTCAGCCTCCGCAACCTCGGCACGAACATGGACATCGTGTCCGCGCCGGGGATCACCGACCTCGACGCCTCGCCCGTGGGCCAGACCCTCGCCTACACGACGCTGGTGGGCGGCCCGCGAGTCCACGTGATCGACTGGGCCGGCCGCGAGCTCGAGTCGTTCGAGACCGGCCTCCATCTGCCCCAGGTCCGCTTCACGCCCGACGGCAACGCGATCGCCCTCAAGGGTTGCGCCAAGGACCGCCAGCAGCGCCAGCACTGCGGGCTCATCACCCACCGGCTCGAGGATCCGGACGGCGACGTCCGCGCCGACGACCCCCTCGAGACGCCGTTCCTCGACATGCAGACGCAGATCCGCGTGCCGGCGTGGCCCGGCCGGCGCTCGAACTTCGACATCCAGAGCCAGGACCTGCCGATCATCCTCATCCCCGGCTTCCTGGGCTCGGAGATCAAGTGCGACGGCGAGATGGTGTGGATGCCGGCCGTCCCGCCGATCACGATGCGGCCGATGGCCCTGTCGGCGGACGGGCGCACGAACCAGACGTGCCTGAGCGCGGAAGCCACCGGCAAGCCCGTCGGCACGTTCATGCTCTCCGACGTCTACGAGCACCTCGACAAGTGGCTCGAGAAGCTCGACCCCCCGGCCGGCGGCGCGACCTTCGGCTGGGACTGGCGCCGCGCGCCGCAGGAGAGCCTCGACGAGCTCGAGGCCAAGATCGACGAGCTGCTGGCCAAGAGCGAGCTGGCCAAGGCCCAGGGCGTCAAGCGCGTGACCCTGGCCGGCCACTCCTACGGCGGCGTGCTCATGCGGCTGTTCATCAACGACGAGACCCGCTCGCGCAAGGTCGCGCGGATGCTCAACGTCGGCGTGCCGATGTGGGGCTCGATCAAGCCGTTCTTCCCGCTCGTGTTCGGCATCGAGGGGATCGGCATGGGCGCTCTCGACATGTTCGTCGAGAACGAGGACCTCAAGGACACCATGCGCAACTTCCCCGGCGCGTACCACCTGCTGGCGGGCGACAACTTCGGCCAGTGGCTGACCGTCGACGGGCAGATGCACGGTCAGACCGGCGTGAAGGGCTATCTGCAGTCCCAGGGCGGCAACGGCGTGCTCTTCGAGGACGCCCGCAAGACCCACGCCGAGGGGATCGACGGCTGGCTCGACTACGACGGGCGGATCGACGTGCGCGCGGTGGTCGGCGTCGGCCTGCTCACCACGCACGAGGTCGACGTGACGACCGACGCCGAGGAGGGCGACGCCGACGTGGAGGTCCGGCTGGGCGACGGCGACATCACCGTGCCGCGGTTCTCGGCCCGCCAGCAGATGCCGGGCGGCCCGCTGATGGGCGACCCGATCCACATCCAGGAGCGCTGCGACGTCCAGCACATGGACCAGCTCAAGGACAAGGTGGTCCAGCTCGCCTACACGCAGTACCTGCTCTTCGGGCGCACGCCGCGCAAGCTGCCCGAGCCCGAGTGCGACCTGTCGGGCGACGTCATCGAGTTCGAGAAGGACCTCGAGATCCCGCCGCCGGTCCTGGACGAGGGCTTCGCCGCCGGCGACGCGGCGCTGACGCTCGGGCAGGCGCAGTGGGAGGGCAAGGCCGACGTGATCGACCTTCCGGGCGGCACGCAGGTCGTGGTGAACGACAGCTCCGCGGTTCCGCTGAAGGTCGCCGCCGAGGGCCTGACCATGACCGTCACCGACATGAACGGGACCGCCCGCGGACGGAGCGTGACCTACGGGCCGCTGACCGGCGACCTCGTCGTCACGCCGGGCGCCGGCGACGTTCCCGCGGTGAGCGTCGACGGCAAGCCGGTGGCGCCGACGCACGACACCGGCGGCAGCGGCGGTGGTCAGAAGCCCCCGGAGGACAAGGTCGTGGTCACGCCGACGCCGCCCGACTCGCCGGTGCTCACCGCGGCGGTCCTCGGCGGCCGCGTGAAGCTGTCGAAGGCCGGCGTCGCGCTGATCGGAGCGCAGGTCAGCGGCGGCGGCGCCACCGGCACGGTCACCCTGACCGCGAAGCTCGGCCGCCGGACCGTGCGGATCGGCTCCGCGCGCGTGACGCTCCCGGCCGGCCGCACGGTCAAGGCGAAGGTCACGGTCTCCAAGGCGGCCCGGCGCGCCGTCGGCCGGCGCGGGCTGCGCGCGGTCGCGACGCTGGCCGTGCCCGGCGCGGCCCCGGCAAGCGCGGCCGTGCGCCTCCGGCGCTGACCGCGACGTCCTAGTCCGCTTGCGGGTCCGTGGCGGGCTCCGGTCCGCGCTCGGCCACGACCAGGTTCACCCCGGCCTCGCGGAACTCACCGACGATGGCCGGGTCGAGCCCGTCGTCGGTGATGATCATGTCCAGCGACTGCGCGCTGCGGACGGTCATGAGCGAGTCGCGCTTGAACTTCGTCGAGTCCACCAGCCCGACCGTCTTCCGCGCGCACTCGGCGGCCGCGTTCAGCGTGTCGGCGAGGGGGGCCCGCGAGGACGTCAGCCCGTGCTCGAGCGTGATCCCGGCGGCGGAGATGAACGCGACCGCCAGGTTCAGGTCGGCCAGGAAGTCGGCGGTCCAGCGACCCGTGAGCACGCGCATGTGCTGATCGAGCTCGCCCGGCGTCATGATCACGTAGATCGAGTCCGCCGTCAGTCCGAGCGCGATCGCCGGGGAGTTCGTTACCAGCGTCAGCGCGGTCGGCGGGTGCAGCTCCAGAGCGCGCGCCAGCGCCATCCCGGTCGTCGACGCGTCGATGAAGATCGTCGAGCCGTCCTCGACGAGCGCGCGTGCCTTGAGCGCGATCGCGTCCTTCTCGCGCGCGGCCCCGCGCACGCGCGTGTTCCACCCGGCCTCGATCGGCGGCCGGGTGTCGGGCACGGAGCGGGCGCCGCCGCGGACGCGCTCGATCAGGCCTGCGTCCGACAGCAGCTCCAGGTCGCGGTGCACGGTCACCGGCGAGACAGCGTGCTCCGAGGCGAGGTCCGCCAACGAGGCGCCGCCGTCGCGCTGGACACGCTCGAGGATCTGCGCCCGCCTGAGCACCGGCGTGAGCGGGACGTCGATCATCCGCGGGCGACGGCCGACTCCGTCCCGGCGTCGAACAGATGGATGCGGTCGAGGTCGACGGCCGCGCGGACCTGATCGCCGATCTGCAGCGACGCCGTCGGCGGCGCCTTGATGACGATCCGCCGGTCGCCGATCTCGACGTCGACGAGCGTGCGGTCCCCGAGCGGCTCGACCGCGTAGACCCTGCCGTCGAGCGCCGCCGACTCTTCGCGCGCCTCCAGCGACAGGTCCTCGGAGCGCACGCCGAGCAGCGCCGGGCGATCGCCCTGGAAATCGAACCCGGGGTTGGGCAGCGACCATCCCGTCCCCTCGAGCCGCCCGTTGGCCGTGCACGGCAGCAGGTTCATGCGCGGCGAGCCGACGAACGTGGCCACCCAGCGGTTCGCCGGGCGGTCGTAGATCTCGGTGGGCGAGCCGACCTGCTGGACGGTCCCTTCCCGCAGCACGGCGAGCCGGTCAGCCATCGACATCGCCTCGACCTGGTCGTTGGTCACGTACAGGAACGTCCGCCCCAGCGACCGGTGGATGCGGGTGAGCTCGGTGCGCATCTCCACGCGCAGCTTGAGGTCCAGGTTCGTCAGCGGCTCGTCCATCAGGAACGCGCGCGGGTTGCGCACGAGCGCCCGGCCGAGGGCGACGCGCTGCATCTCGCCGCCCGACAGCTGGGAGGGCTTGCGCTCCATCAGCTTCTCGATGTGCAGCAGCTCGGCCACACGGGCGACCTGCGCGTCGATCTCGGCCTTGGGCAGCTTGCGCGCCCGCAGCGGCGAGGCGATGTTGGCCGCCGCAGTCTGCTTCGGGTACAGCGCGTACGACTGGAAGACCATCGCCAGATCCCGCTCGGCGGGCGTGGCGCCCGTCGCGTCGAGACCCGTCAGGTGCACCGTGCCGGCGTCCGGCTTCTCGAGCCCCGCGATCACCCGCAGCGTCGTGGTCTTGCCCGCGCCCGACGGGCCGAGCAGCACGAAGAATGCCCCGTCGGGAACGTCGAGGTTCAGGTCGTCGAGCGCCTGGACGTCGCCGAACGCCTTCGAGATGCCGCTGGCGACGATGGCGGAGGTCATCGGCCGGCCAGCCGCTCGGTCTGCGGGTCGTACACCGGCGGCGCCGAGCCCTCGTGGCGGACGGACACGACCTGCTCGTCCCCGAAGCGGGCGGTCGGGGGCATCCGCACGTTGAGCAGGCCGGCCTCGGTCTCGACGACGTAGATCGTCTCGTCGCCGAGCGACTCGCGCGACACCACGCGTCCGCGCGCGCCGTCGGGATCCGACTCCGACACCGTGAAGCTCTCGGGCCGCACGCCCGCGATCACCCGGTCACCGCGCTCGAGGCCCTCGGGCGCGGCGATCTTCAGCCCGCCGGCGGCGGTCAGGTGCCCGTTGGTGACCTCGGCCTCGATCAGGTTCATCGGCGGCGAGCCGATGAAGCGCGCGGCGAACAGGGTGGCCGGCCGGTCGTAGACCTCCATCGGCGCGCCGAGCTGCTCGAGCCGCCCGTTGTTCATGATCGCGATCCGGTGCCCCAGCGCCATCGCCTCGGTCTGGTCGTGGGTCACGTAGATCATCGTCGAGTTGAGCCGCTGCTGGACGTGCTTGAGCTCCGCGCGCATGTCCGCTCGCAGCTCGGCGTCGAGGTTCGTCAGCGGCTCGTCCATCAGGAACGCCTTCGGGTGGCGGACCATCGCCCGGCCGAGCGCGACGCGCTGCTGCTCGCCGCCGGACAGCTTGCCCGGCCGGCGGGCGAGGAACGGCTCGAGCCGCAGCATCCGCGCCGCCTCGTTGACCCGCTCTTCCACCTCGGACGCCGGCCGCTTGGCCGCGCGCAGCGGGAACGCGAGGTTGTCGCGCACGGTCATGTGCGGGTAGAGCGCGTAGAACTGGAACACCATCGCGATGTCCCGCTGCGACGGACGCAGCCCGCTCACGACCTCGTCGCCGATGACGATCTGCCCGGAGGTCTCGTGCTCGAGGCCCGCGACGCAGCGCAGCGTCGTGGTCTTGCCGCAGCCCGACGGCCCGAGCAGGACGAACAGCTCGCCGTCGGCGATCTCGAGGTCGAGCTCCTCGACGGCGACGGTGCCGTCGGGGAACTCCTTGCGCAGGCGCTTGACGAGGACCCCGGCCATCAGCGACGGACCGCCCCGAGCGTGACGCCGGCGACCAGGTGCTTGCGGACCAGGAACGCGAAGACCAGCACCGGCAGGGCGAAGACCATCGCCGAGGCGGCCACCAGGCCCCAGTTGATCGTGGTGCCGCCGATCAGGCCCGCGATCGCGGCCGGCGCCGTTCGCGAGTCCGGATCGGTGATCAGGAAGATCGAGAACACGAACTCGTTCCAGGAGAAGATCAGGGCAAACACGGCTGTCGCCGCGATGCCCGGGATCAGCAGCGGCATCGTCACGCGCCAGAACGCCTCGAACCGCGAGTAGCCGTCGAGCATCGCCGCCTCCTCGTACTCGGCCGGCAGCTCGTCGATGAAGCCCTTCATCATCCAGATCGTGAACGGCAGGTTGAAGGCCGCGTACACCAGGGTCAGGCCCTGCAGCGTGTCGAGCAGCGAGAGGTCGCGGAACATCAGGAAGACCGGGATCACGACCACCACGGGCGGCATGAACCGCGTCGAGAGGATGAAGAACAGCTGGTCCTTCTTGGCCGGGATCGGGAACCGCGAGTAGGCCCACGCGGCGGGCACGCCGAGCACGGTGGCGATGATCGTCGAGGCCGTGGCGACGATGATCGAGTTCTGGAACCCCGAGAACACCGGCGAGTCCGGGCTGAAGACGTCCTTGAGGTGCTCGAGCGTGGGGCTGAAGTTGAACACCTTGGCCGGCACCGCGTAGATGTCCCGCGTGTTCTTGAGCGCGGTCTCGAGCATCCACACGACCGGGAACAGCATCACGACGGCGAACAGCGCGAGCAGCGCGATCTCGAACGCGGAGCCGAGCCGGCGGCGGCGGCGGACGGGAGGCGGGGCGGTCTCGCCCGCGATTCCCTCGCCGGCCATCCCGGAGGGCTGGATGTGAGCTGCCATGGCTAGCGTCCCTGGAGACGGTCGAGGTATCTGAGGTAGAGCTGCGCGGCGAGGATGACGACGATCACCATCAGGATCCCGTACGCCGCCGCGCGGCCGGTGTCGAAGCCGAAGAACGCGACCTTGTAGACGTTGTACGACAGCGTCTCGGTCGTGCCCCCCGGCCCGCCGCCCGTGAGGATGTAGACCAGGTCGAACAGCCGGAAGGCCTCGATCGCGCGGAACATGACCGCGATCAGCAGCAGCGGCCAGACGAGCGGGAACGTGATCCGGCGGAACTTGAACCACTCCGAGGCGCGGTCGATCTCCGCCGCCTCGTAGAGGTACTTGGGCACCGCCGTCAGGCCCGCGAGCGCGATCAGCATGATGAACGGCGTCCACTGCCAGGAGTCGACGATGACCAGCGACAGCAGCGCCAGCCGCTGCTGGGTCAGCCACTCGACGCGGCCGAGCCCGAGGCTGTCCAGGAACGAGTTCACGACGCCGAACTGGACGTCGAGCATGAACTTCCAGAACAGGCCGACGACGACCGGCGACAGCATCATGGGGATCAGGAAGAGCGTCGTGAGCACGCCTCGGCCCTTGGTGCGGCGCGAGATCAGGAACGCGATCGCGAAGCCGAGGAGGGTCTGCAGCGCGACCGCGCCGACGACGAAGATCAGGGTCGTCAGCGCGCGCGCATGCACGACCGGCGACGTGAGGACGTCGACGTAGTTGTCGAACCCAACGAAGCTCGCGGGCACGTCGCGGGTCACCGAGAAGTCGGTGAACGACAGCCAGATCAGGCGGATCAGCGGCCAGATCGACAGGAACACCAGCAGCGCGAGCGCCGGTGAGACGAAGAGCGTGGCGAGCCAGCGGTCGGTGAGCCAGCCGAAGCGCCTGGCCGCGGCCGGCGCCTCGAGCGTCGGCGCCGGCGCCGGCGCGGTTGGTGGTGATTCGAGCGTGTCGGCCATTCGGTCTTACGGCGGGGCGGGAGGCCGGGCGTCCCCGGCCCGGCCTCCCGTGGAGGGTCCCCTATTCGCCGCTCTCGTCGAGGATCGCCTGCTCCTCCGTCGCCAGCTTGTCGAGCGCCGCGTCCGGCTCCTCGGTGCCGGAGATCGCCGCGTTGACCTGGGTCGAGTGGACGTTCAGGAGCTTCGCGTACTCGGGCAGGTTCCAGAAGTCCTTCAGACGCGGAACCGAGTCCGTGAACACCTGGTTGTACGGCTGCGCCTCGAGGAACTCCGGCGACTGCAGGACGTCGTTACGCGCCGGGACGCCGCCGAGCTGGGCCCACTTCTTCTGGGCTTCGGGCGTCTGGAACCACTTGATGAAGTTCAGCGCCTCGGCCTGCTTCTCCTCCGGGATGTACTTGGAGATGTGCAGGCCCATGCCGCCGAGCGGCACCTTGTCGGTCTCCTGCGGGGGCAGCGGGGCGAAGGCCAGCTTCTCGAGGATCGCCTCCCTCGACTTGCCCAGCTCCGAGCTCTTCGGATCGAGCAGGCCGCCCATCGCGGCGATCCACTGGAAGCCGACGCAGACCTTGCCCTGGCTGATGGCGGCGTTGACCTCGTCGATGAACCAGTTGCTCGAGCCCTTCGGCGCGAGCGGGACCATGTCGTTGACGAGCACGTCCATCGCCTTCTTGCCGGCGTCGTCGTTGATGACGCCCTCGATCTTGCGGTCGTCCGCATTCCACAGCTCGCCGCCGTAGAGCGCGTTCATGACGTTGTACGTGACCGCCGCGGCGTCGCTCGTGCCGGCCTGGTGGAACGCGAGGCCGCTCATGCCGGGGTTCTCGTCCTGGCACTTCTTGGCGGCGGCGATCATGTCCTCCCACGTGGCGGGAACCTCGTCGCCCATCAGGTCCTTGCGCCAGATCATCGACCAGGTGTCGCCGAGCAGCGGCAGCCCGTAGGTCTTGGCGTCGGGATTGGCCTCGCCGGTCTGGGCCTGCGGGTACTGGCCGTACGCCGCGAGGAAGTACGGGTCGTATACGGACGTGTCGATGTTCTCCTTGACGAAGTCCGTCATGTCGACGATCGAGCCGTTCTCGACGGCCTCGCCGATGTTCTGCGAGTCGAGGATCGGCATGTCGAAGTTCGTCTTGCGCGCGGCGAACTGGGTGAAGATCGCGTCGTGCCACTGCGCGTTCGGCACGGTGTTGACCTTGACGGTCACGTTCGGGCGCTCCTTCGTGTACTCCTTGCCCAGCTCCTCGAGGGCCTGCGCGGGCGGCCACTCGAACCAGAGGAACGTGAGCGTCATCGGCTCGCTGGACAGCTTGCTGGTCGCGTCGGTGGCCGCCGTCGAGGCGCCGCCTTCGTCGTCACCGCCGCCACAGGCGACGAGCGTGAGCGCTGCGGCGGTCGCTGCGAGCGCTGCCGCGACCTGAAGTCTCCCCTTCATGCACTCCTCCTCCAACGGGTTGGCCTCTGTTGCCGGCGATCTTGCATCCCGCTGCAAGAAACTTACGTGCTTCTTGCAATCATTGTCAATCTCTAGCTTCAGTTCTTGCATTACCCATCACCGGCGCGCTACTGTCCGGCCATGGCCATCGCCACCGAGCGGCGGCAGTTCGCCGTCGTCGACCCCGCGGACGGCTCGGTCATCGAGACGCTCGAATCCGCCCTGCCGGAGGACGGGATCGCCGCGGTCGATGCCGCGGAGGCCGCGGCCGCGGACTGGGCCGCCCGCGCCCCGCGCGAGCGCGCCGAGATCCTCCGCCGCGCGTTCGACCTGATGACCGCGGGCGCCGAGGAGGTCGCGCACCTGATCGTGCGTGAGATGGGCAAGCCGCTCGCCGAGGCGCGCGGCGAGACCGCCTACGCCGCCGAGTTCCTGCGCTGGTTCTCGGAGGAGGCGGTGCGCGCGAACGGCGAGTTCGCGATCGCCCCGGGCGGCGCCAACCGGATGCTCGTCGCGCACGCTCCGGTCGGGATCGCGCTGTTGATCACGCCCTGGAACTTCCCGGCCGCCATGGCCACACGCAAGCTCGGGCCGGCGCTCGCCGCGGGCTGCACCGTCGTGCTCAAGCCCGCGCAGGAGACGCCCCTCACGGCGCTGGCGATCGTGCGGCTGCTGGAGGAGGCGGGCGTGCCGCAGGGCGTCGTCAACGTGGTCTGCACGACCGAGCCGGCACCGCTCGCCGAGGCCATCCTCAGCGACCCGCGCGTGCGCAAGCTGTCGTTCACCGGCTCCACCGCGATCGGACGGCGCCTGCTCGAGCTGTGCGCGCCGCAGGTGATCAACGCGTCGATGGAGCTCGGCGGCAACTCGCCGTTCCTCGTCCTCGACGACGCGGACCTCGACGTCGCGATCGCCGGGGCGATGGCGGCCAAGATGCGCAACGGCGGCGAGGCCTGCACGGCCGCCAACCGCTTCCTCGTGCACGAGTCGGTCGCCGAGGAGTTCACGTCACGCCTGACCGAGGCGATGGCCGCCGTGCGCGTCGGGAGCGGCTTCTCCGAGGGCGCGCAGCTCGGCCCGCTGATCAACGAGCCCGCACGCGAGAAGGTCGAGCGCCTCGTGGCCGACGCGGTCGACCGCGGCGCGCGGGTGCGCACAGGCGGCGAGCGCCTGCCCGGGCCCGGCTACTTCTATCCGCCGACCGTGCTCGACAACGTCCAGCCGGGGAGCGCGATGCTCGCCGAGGAGGTCTTCGGCCCGGTCGCGCCGGTCATGACCTTCGCCGGCGACGACGAGGCGCTCGCGCTCGCCAACGACACCGAGCACGGGTTGGTGGCATTCGTGTTCAGCCGGGACCTGCGGCGCGCGATGGCCGTGGGCGAGCGGATCGAGACCGGCATGGTGGGCCTCAACCGCGGCGTGGTCTCGGACCCCGCCGCGCCGTTCGGCGGCGCCAAGCAGAGCGGCATCGGGCGCGAGGGCGGCCACCACGGCCTGCTCGAGTTCCTCGAGCCCAAGTACTTCGCATTCGACTGACCCAACAGGAGGGAGGTTCCCGTGTCGCAGCAGAAGGTGCTCGTGCTCGTCGGCGACGCCGCCGAGGAGCTCGACGCGATGTACCCGATCTACCGGCTCCGGGAGGCCGGCTACGTCGCCGACGTGGCCGCGCTCACGCGCCGCGACGTCCAGCTCGTGATCCACGACTTCGACCCCGAGTCGGACGCCTACACCGAGAAGTACGGCCGCAAGCTGCCGGTCGACATCACGTTCGCCGAGGTCGACCCGGCCGAGTACGTCGCCCTCGTCATCCCCGGCGGCCGCGCGCCGGAGTACATCCGCACGGACGCCGACGTGCGGCGGATCACGGAGTACTTCTTCGAGCGCAGCCTCCCGGTCGGGACGATCTGCCACGGCCCGCAGGTGCCGGCGGTCTACGGGCTGCTGCGCGGGCGCACGACCGCGGCCTTCCCGCCGCTGAAGGGCGACATGGAGAACGCCGGAGCGACCGTCGTCGACGAGCCCGACTGCGTCGACGGCAACATGGTCTCGTGCCGCGGCTGGCCGGACATGCCCGAGTGGTCGCGGGCGTTCATGAATGTGCTCGAGCGGGCCGCCGTCCCGGCCTGAGCGCTGTCCGATGCTCGCCGAAGGCTCCGGGCCGCCCGTGCTGTTGCTGCACGGCTCCGGCCCGGGGACGACGGCCGCGGCGTGGGCGCCGCTGATCGCCGCGCTCGCGCCGCGCCACCGTGTGATCGCGCCGGACCTGCTCGGCTTCGGGACCCAGCCCCGGCCCGCCGGCTCGCTCCGGGCGGCGTGGACCGAGCAGGCGCTCGCGCTGGTCGACTCGCTCGGGATCTCGTCGTTCGCCGTCGTCGGCAACTCGGCGGGCGGGGCGATCGCGCTGGCCCTCGCGCGTACGCGCCCGCGTGCGGTGACCAGGGTGGTCGCGGTGGGATCGCTGGGGCATCCGATGGCGCTGCCGGCCGGGCTCGAAGAGCTGTGGAGCTACTCGGCGCAGAGCCGTGAGGGGGCGCGCTCGCTGCTGGAGCTGATCAACTTCGATCCCGGCGCGGCGACGCCGCAGGCGGTCGAGGCGCGCCATGGGGCGACGCTCGCCCAGCCCTGGTACGCCGAGCTGTTCCCGGCGCCGCGCCAGCAGTGGGTCGACGACCTGTCGCTGACCCTCGACGAGCTGGCAGGGATCTCGGCGCCCGTCCTGCTCGTGCACGGCGCGGAGGACCGGATCGTGCCGCTGCGCGACGGCTTCCTGCCGCTGCTCGAGCTGCTGCCGGACGTCCGCGGGCACGTCTTCGGCCGCTGCGGCCACGCCTCCCCGCTGGAGCGCACCGACGAGTTCAACCGACTGCTGACCACGTTCCTGGAGGCCGACCGATGACCGACTTCGCCGTCCTGCGCGCGCCCTCGCAGGTGCTGTTCGGCGCCGGCATGGCCGCCGCCGCCGGCCGCGTCGCCGCGGACCACGGCCGCCGCGTGCTCGTGATCACGGACCCGGTGATCGCCGGAACCCCCGGCTTCGCCACCGTCGTCGAGTCGCTCGCCGACCTCGACGTCACGGTCTTCCCCGAGGCCGCGGTCGACGTCCCGAGCTCGGCGATCGATGCCGCAGTGTCGCTCGGCGCGGCGAAGGAGCCCGATGCGATCGTCGCCGTCGGCGGCGGCAGCGTGATCGACCTCGCGAAGGTCACCGCCCTGCTGCTCGCCCACGGCGGGCCGCTGACGGAGTACTACGCCGTTCAGTCGGTGCCCGGCCCGATCGTGCCGCTGATCGCGCTGCCCACCACGGCTGGGACGGGCTCCGAGGCGACGCCCGTCGCCGTCATCACCGACCCCGCGACGGAGATGAAGATCGGCGTCGCCAGCCCGCACCTGATCCCGCGCCACGCGATCTGCGACCCGCTGCTGACGGTCGGCGCCCCGCCCGTCGTGACCGCGCACGCCGGCATCGACGCGCTCGCGCACGCGGTCGAGTCCTACATGGCGGCGCGCGAGCAGCCCTCGCCCGAGCTCGTGCTCGGCCGCCCGCAGGTCGGCAAGAACCTGCTCTCGGACGCTCTGGCGTTGACCGCCGCGGGCCACATCTTCCGCAATCTCGCGCGCGCGGTCGAGGACGGATCCGACCTCGAGGCCCGGACCGGCATGCTGTACGGCTCGCTGCTCGCAGGGATCGCGTTCGGCAACTCGGGCGTCGGCGCCGCGCACGCGCTCCAGTTCGCCCTCGGCGCGGCCACGCACACGTCGCACGGGTTGGGAACGGGCGTGCTGCTGCCCTACGTCATGGAGTTCAACCGGCCGGCGCGCCCGGATGAGGTCGCGGAGCTGTCCTCGCTGATGGGCGGCGACGCGGTATCGGCGGTCCACGCGCTGGGTCTCCGGATCGGACTGCCGAAGTCGCTCGTGGAGATCGGGGTGGCGCGGGACAACCTGAGGGCGATGGCCGAGGCAGCCGTCGGCATCAAGCGGCTGGTCGACAACAACCCGGCGCCGCTGGACGCCGACGCCCTCGAGGCGATCCTCGACGCGGCCTGGCACGGCGAGCCGGACCGACTTCGCGCGGCGGGCGCGGCCGTCAGCCCGTGAGATCGCGAACGGCGCGCTCGAGATGCGCCGTCATGCGGGCCTCGGCCGCCTTCACGTCGCCGGTCTCGATCACGTCGAGCACCTCGTGGTGCTCGTGCCCGATCGCCGACGGGGACGCCCAGCTCGGCCGCAGCTGGGCGACGCAGAGCCGGATCTCGCCGCTCAAGGAGCCGTACAGGCGCTCGAGACGCGGCGAGCCGACCGCGCGGACGAGCGAGAGGTGGAACGCAGCGTCGGCGGCGACGACCTGGCTCCAGCCCGCGTCGTCGGGCAGGGCCTCCATCACCGCCATCGCTTCGCGCGCGGGCGTGAGCGGGGCGCCGCGCTGGAGCACCTGACGCACGATCAGGCACTCGAGCGGGATGCGCACCGAGAACAGGTCGAGGATCTCGTCTCGGGACAGCACGGGGATCTCCGCGCTGCGGTTGCGCTCGCGGACGAGCAGGCCCTCGTGGCAGAGCGTCTGGATCGCCGCCCTCACGGTCGGGCGGGCGACGCCGAACTCCATGGCCAGGTCCTGCTCCGGGAGCCGGACGCCGGGCTCGATCTCGCCGTCGAGGATGCGCGACCGCAGCGAGGCGACGACGGCCTCGGTCGTCGAGATCGGCTGTACGGCGAGCCCGCTCATCAGACCGCCATTATGGTCGGCAGCCCGGCGAGCGCGGGTCCCAGCTCGTGCGGCGCGACGACGCGCATGCCGCGGCGGCGCGCCTCCACGCGCCGCCACTCGGCGGCGCTCACGTACACGATCGCTTCGGGGAGCACGCCGACCTCGCGCGGGTCCGAGACCACGGCTTCGAACGCCCCGCCGAACTGCTGCAGGGCGCGGGCGCCCTCGGTGCGGGAGACGGCGACCACCCGCTTCCCGGACCGGGCCGCGAGCTGCACGGCCTCGCGGGCGCCGTGCCGCGGACGGGCCATGGCGACCACGCGGGCGAGCGACTCCTCGCCGCTCTCCTCACCGAGGTAGCCGCGCTCGCGGGCGAGGCGTTCGAAGCCGCGCGCGAGCCCGTCGCCGTTCGCGAGCGACTCCACCCTCCGGCCCAGTGCGGCGCCGCGATCGAGCGGGCTTTCGCCATTGCGGCGAGCCAGTTCGTACACCACCGCGTCGATCGCGCCCGCCCAGTCGACGAGGGTGCCGCGGCAGGCGAACGCGACGACCTCGACCTCCTCCATGACCTCCGGATTGTAACACTGTCTGACAACTTGGTTGCATCACAATCGCCCTAGCAGCTGTTGACGGGGCTGATCGCGGCGACGTCCTGGAGCGCGACGACGACGGGGGTCCCGTCGACCGAGACGCTGAGGCTGCCGGCCTCGCCCTGCGTGAGCGTCCCGCACCAGCCCTGGCCGTCGCTCGCCTGGACCGAGACCTGCTCGCCGCCGCCGTCCTGCGGCCACCAGCCGCTCGCCGTCGCCAGGGCGAGGATCGCGAGCGCGAGGAAGGTGAGGAAGAGGCCCCGCTTGAGACGCCGGCCATCGCGCTCGAGCTGGGCCGCCTCGTCGCCGGCCGGTTGACGGCCGCCGTAGAGCGGCCAGGCGACGAGCGCGACGACGAATGTGGCAAGGCAGGCGACGGCGAGCGCGACGAGGGCCAGGACCCCGGCCCAGACCTGCAGCCACATCGGGTTGTCGGGGCGGCCGCCCTGCAGGACGCCGCAGAGCCCGATGAAGCCGATGACGGCGAGCTGGATGCTGTGCCAACCGCGAGCAGAGACCCGCAGCTCGGCGAGTCGTTCTGACATGCGCAGAGCGTCTCGGAAGTGCGGGCCCCGTGCAAGCGATTCGCATGGGGGCAGCCGCACCCGGCGGGTGCGGCTACCCGGTGCCGTCAAGCCCGGCTAGCCGGTGTGAGGGGGCGGAGCGACGGCTTTAGCGTGCGTTGATATGCGTAAGCTTGCCGCCTGGTGCCACGATCGGCGCCGCACCGTGATCGGCCTCTGGGTCGCCGCGTTCTTCATCTTCGCCGCCCTGTGGGGCACCGCCGCGGGCGATTGGGTCAACAACTTCAGTCTGCCGGGCACGGAGTCCCAGCGGGCGTACGACCTGCTCAAGGACAAGTTCCCGGAGCAGTCCGGCGACACCGCGACCGTCGTGTGGGCGGTCGACGAGGGCAGCGTCCTCGACAATCGCACGGAGATCGAGGCCGTTCGAGCCGAGATCGAGAAGTCGCCCGAGGTGCTCGCGGTCGGCGATCCTTTCGCCGAGGGCGCGCCGGTCTCCGAGGACGGCAAGATCACCTTCGCCCAGATCCAGCTCGCCAAGGGCGCCGGTGAGGCCGACCCGGCGGGGATCAAGGACGATGGCCGAGAACACGCTCAAGCTCGACGGCGAGGGCGGGGTCCAGGTCGCGCTCGGAGGCGACATCATCCACTGGTCGACGGCCGAGACGGGCGGCGCCGGTGAGATCTTCGGCCTCCTCGTGGCCGCGCTCGTCCTGTTCCTGACGCTCGGCGTGGTGGCGATGGGCCTGCCGCTGCTCAACGCGCTGTTCGCGATGGTCGTGAGCCTCGGGCTGATGGCCGTCGTCGGCACCCGCGTGCTCGACGTCGTCGACTGGACGCCCCAGCTCGCGGCCATGATCGGGATCGGCGTCGGCATCGACTACGCGCTCCTGATCCTCAACCGCTTCCGGCTCGAACGCGGCGGCGGCCGCGACGTCCGCGACGCGACGCTGAAGGCGATCGACACCTCGGGCCGCGCCGTGCTGTTCGCGGGCATCGTGGTCGTGATCGCGATGCTCGGCATGCTGCTGCTCGGCATCTCGTTCCTCTACGGCCCGGCCATCGGCGCCGCGCTGGCGGTGGCGTTCACGATGTTCGCGTCGCTGACGCTGATGCCGGCGATCCTGGGTACGCGGATCGGCCGGCGCATCAAGGTGCCGGACAGCCACGGCGACGCCAACTTCGCCGATCGCGAGAGCGGCTTCGCCGCGCGCTGGAGCGGCTTCGTGTCGCGCCGGCCGTGGCCCGTCGCCGTCGGCGCTGTGGTGATCCTGCTCGTGCTCGCCGCGCCCGCGCTGAACATGCGCCTGGCGACGAGCGATGCCAGCACGTACAAGGACGACGACACCGCCCGCATCGCCTACGACAAGCTCAAGGAGGGCTTCGGACCGGGCTTCAACGCCCCGCTGCTGCTCGCCGTCGAGTCCGGCGACGAGGCGGCGCTGACGCAGATCGGCGACGCGCTCGCCGCTCAGGACGGCATCGCCCAGGTCCTGCCGCCTCAGCTCAACGAGGCCGGCGACACGGCGACGATCATCGCCTACCCGACGACCACGCCGCAGGACGAGGTCACCGACGAGACGGTCAGGACGGCACGCGACGTGACCCTCCCGCCGGTCGAGGCCGAGACCGGCGCGCGCGTGTCGATCGGCGGCGCGACGGCGACCAACCTCGACTTCTCGCAGACGATCCGGGACAAGCTCCCGCTCTTCATCGGCGTCGTGGTCGGGCTCTCGCTGCTGCTGCTCGCGGTCGTCTTCCGCTCGCTGCTGATCCCGGTCAAGGCCGGCATCTTCAACCTGCTGTCGATCGCCGGCGCCTTCGGCGTGGTGACGTTCATCTTCCAGGACGGCAACCTCGGCGGCCTGTTCGGCAACGCGACCGGACCGATCGACTCGTTCCTGCCGATCATGGTCTTCGCCGTCGTGTTCGGCTTGTCGATGGACTACGAGGTCTTCCTCGTCTCGCGCATGCACGAGGAATGGACGCACACCAAGGACGCCAAGTACGCCGTGCGCCACGGGCTCGCGATGACCGGGCGCGTGATCACCGCGGCGGCGATCATCATGATCGCGGTCTTCGGCGCCTTCGCGATCGGCAACGAGCGTGCGCTGGCGATGATGGGCACCGCGTTCGCCGCGGCGATCTTCATCGACGCGTTCATCATCCGGCTGCTGCTGCTGCCCGCGGTGATGCACATCGCCGGCCCGGCGATGTGGTGGATGCCGGCGTGGCTCGAGAAGCGCCTGCCGCACCTCAACATCGAGCCGCCCGACGAGGACCTCGAGGCCGCCGAGCGCGAGCCCGAGCGCGAGCGCGTCCCCGTCTGAGTTCCTGCGCGGACCCGGCGAGCTCAACGCTCGCCGGGTCGCGCTGCGGCGACCACCCGGGTGCCGCCCGCCGGCGAGAACGTCACGTTCCGGCGAGCGACGCGCTCTGCCTTCTCGGACGCGGCCCGCAGGGTTCGGTGCCGCAGGATCTCCGCGAGCGCGACCCGCATCTCCATCTCGGCGAACGCGGCGCCGATGCACCGCCGCACGCCGCCACCGAACGGGACCCAGGCCGACGTCGTGGGCGCGCCGTCGAGAAAGCGCTCGGGCCGGAAGGCGAACGGCTCGGGATAGCGGTCGGCGCGCGTGTGCGCGAGCCAGATCGCGGGCGTGACGTCGGTTCCCGGCGGCAGCTCGTGGCCGTCGACGCGAAGCGGCGCGACCAGTCGCCGCCCGGCCAGCGGCACAACCGGCCTCAGCCGAAGGGATTCTGTGACGACCGCGCGCAGATAGGCCTGCTCGCCGTCGTCGATCTCGGCTACGAGCCGTTTCAGCACAGCTGGATGGCGCACCAGGAGGTCGACCGTCCAGGCCAGGCCGGTGGCCGTGGTCTCGTGACCGGCAAGCAGCAGCGTCATGAGCTGATCGCGGATCTCCGCGTCGTCCATCGGCTCGCCGCCCTCGAAGCGCGCCGCGACGAGCATCGAGAGGATGTCCTCACGCGGATCGGCCCGGCGCTCGGCGATCTCCAGGTCCAACATCGCGTCGATCTCGCGTCGAAGCCCCTGCAGTCGCGTGAGCGGGTCGCGCGTCCCGAAGCGCCGTGAGAGCAGCACTCCGAACTGCAGCCCGACGGATGCGGTGTCCGCGAGCAGGCGGGCAAGCCGGTCCGCCAGCCGAGCCCGCCGCTCCGAATCCGTCACGCCGAACACGGCGCGCACGATCACCTCGAGCGTGACGCCCTGCATGCGCGGGTGGATGGCGAACGGCTCGCGCTCCGGCCACGCCGCGACGTCACGCGCGACGACCTCACGGACCGTGGACTCGTACGCGCGCATCCGCTCGCCGTGGAAGGGCGGCAGCATGAGTCGCCGACGCGCCAGATGGTCGCGACCCTCGAGCAGCAGCAGCGAGCGCGGACCGAGTATCGGCAGCAGCGCGATCGTGCGGCCCGGCGGCAGCTCGTGCTCGGCGTTGCCGTAGAGCGCCCGAATCGCGTCGGGATCCGAGAGCATCACCATCGGCGTCTGGAACCCGAGGAACCGGACACTGAAGACGTCGCCGAATTGCCGGCGGCAGGACTCCAGGAACGAGATCGGCCGCAGCAGCCAGCGCAGCGTCTGAAGGATCGGCGGCTCGTTCGGGCCGGCGGGAAGAGCTCCGGTCACGGGACCGTCGACGCTACACCGCCACCGGAGGCTCCGTCGGTTAAATCCCTGCATCCCAGTCGGTGCCAGAGGAGGAACCCGGGTACGATCAGCACGTGGCGGATCACCGGCACGGCCGGACGTGGTTCGGAGGAGCGGTGGGAGCATGAGCCAGATCGCGAAGCGCCCTCGTACGCGAGATGCGGAGCGGTATCAGGCAGTGACGGCGGCGCGTGAGCGGTTCCTCGCCGGGGACGACCGCGTCCGCGGAGTGCGGCCCGAAATCGCGACGTCCTGGTATCGCTGCCGCGAGCAGTACCACGTCGACCCGGGCCTGAACACGGCACCGCCCGCGTCCGAGCAAGCCGAAACCTCCGACGAGCACACGCTCGAGCACGAGATCGTCTTCGCGCAGCTCGGCGGTGCCGCAGCGTCGATCGCGACGGAGGTCGAGAGCCTCGGCGGTGTCGTCACCGTGACCGACGGCGCGGCCCGGGTGCTGACGGTCCAGGGCGACAAGGAGACGCTGCACCGCGCGAAGGACAGCAACATGGCGCCGTGGTCCTGCTGGTCGGAATGGGCGACGGGCACGAACGGGATGGGCACGGCGCTCGAGGCGCCCGGACCGGTGCTGATCAACGGGCCCGAGCACTGGTGCGAGGGCTTCCACGAGTGGGTCTGCGCGGGCGTGGCGGTGCGCGACCCGGTGACGCACGATCCCGTCGCGGTGCTCGACGTCTCGGCCTGGCGCGCCACCCTCCCGTCTCAGGCGGCCGGGTGGCTGTCCAAGGCCGTGGGCGGCGCGCGCTCGATCCTGCGTCAGCGCGCCCACGACGGCGGCGCCGAGCTGGCCGCGGCCTTCGCCAAGACGCGAGCGCGGTCCGGACAGGCGGTCGCCGCCCTGGACGCGCGCGGCAAGGTCGTGATCGCCAACGAGGGGGCGAGCCTGTTCCTCGGCGTTCCCGCGCGCGTCCCGGCGCTGGACCCCACGGTCCGCTGGCAGCCGAGCGTGAACCTCGAGCACCTCGCCCGCTTCGCCGTCAAGCAGGCCGGTCTCGACCACAGCTGGGTCGGCTCGACGCAGATCGTGACCGGCCTCAGCAGCGAGCCGTTCCAGCTCACGCTGCGCCCGGTCTTCCTCGGCGACCAGCCCGTCGGGACGCTCGCGGACTTCGGAGCGGACAACGGCGACGCGATCGAGCACGAGCGGCCCGAGCCCGGGCTGAGCCCCCGGCAGCGCATCGTGGGCGTGAGCGGCGATCGCATGGTCCTCCTGCACCGGCCCGAGGTCCGGTACGCGGAGGCGGACGGCAACGACGTCTGGCTCGTCACCGACGAAGGTCGCCTCCAGGCCGCGGTCCGCGGCATCGACAAGCTCGAGGAGGAGCTCACCGGAGGAGACTTCCTGCGCGTCCACCGGCGGTTCCTCGTCAACCTGGCGTGCGTCCGCGCAGTCGACCGCGGGTCCAAGGGCGAGCTGTCGCTGATCATGGACGGCGTGGCGGGCGAGACCGTGCCGGTGTCGCGCCGCAACCTGCCGGCGGTGCGGCGGGCGCTAGGCCTTTGACCGCACCGGCCGCTTGACCGCGCGGTAGACGAACTCGCCGGTCTCCACGAGCTCCCGCGCGGCGACGACGCGGTCGTGGTGGGGCGAGTACCGGCAGACGGGGTCGGTGGCCGCCGCGTCGCCCGTCAGCCGCAGCGCCTGGCAGCGGCAGCCGCCGAAGTCCTCCTCCTGGCGCCCGAGCGGGCACGTCCGGCACGGCTCCTGCATCCAGTCCGTGCCGCGGAAGCGCGCGAACGCGCCGGACTCGTTCCAGATCCACTCGAGCGCGTGGTCGCGCACGTTGGCGAACTCGAGCCCGGGGATCGTCGACGCCGCCTGGCACGGCAGGACGTCGCCGTTCGGAGCGACCACCATCGCTGTCGTGCCCCAGCCGCCCATGCACGGCTTCGGCAGCTCCTCGTAGAAGTCGGGGAGCACCCAGAGGACCTGGACGGCGGGGCCGACCCGCTCGCGGAACCGATGGACCGCCGCCTCCGCGCGCACGAGCTGGTCGCGCGACGGCATGAGCGCCTCCTGGTTCGGGACCGCCCAGCCGTAGTACTGCGTGTTGGCGAGCTCGAGCCGCTGCGCGCCGAGCTCGAGCGTGAGGTCGAGCAGCTCCTCGATGCGGTCGAGGTTCTGCCGGTGCAGGACGCAGTTGATCGTGAGCGGGAAGCCGAGCTCGCGGGCGTGCCGCGCGGCCGCGATCTTCTTCTCGAACGAGCGGTTGCCGGCGATGCGGTCGTTGTCCTCGGGGTCCGGGCTCTGGATCGAGATCTGCACGTGGTCGAGCCCGGCCGCCTTGAGCGCCTCCGCGCGCTCGCGCGTGAACAGGGTCCCGGCGGTGATGAGCGACGAGTACAGGCCGGCGTCGCGCGCGCCCGCGCAGAGCTCGACGAGATCGCGGCGCAGCATCGGCTCGCCGCCCGTGAGCGCGAGCTGGAGGACCCCGAGCCGGCGCGCCTCGCCGAAGGCGCGGATCCAGTGCTCGGTCTCGAGCTCGTCGCGGTAGCGCTCGTGCCCGATGTCGAGCGGGTTCGAGCAGTACGGGCAGTGCAGCGGGCACTGGTAGGAGAGCTCGGCGATCAGCGTGGACGGCCTAGGCGCCATCGATGACGAGCCCCTTCTGCGCCATGGCGTCGAGCAGCTCCACCACGTCGTCGCGGAGGTCGGCGCCCTCGTAGCGCGCCGACAGCGCCACCGCGATGTCGTCGGGCGAGCGCTCGCCGTCGCACAGCTCGAGCACCTCCGCGGCGGTCGGGTTCAGCCGCACGGCCCCCTCCGGGATCAGGAGGATGTGCTCGTCCCGCACGTCGTCGTAGGCCAGTCGCGCGCCGATGGCCAGGCGGGGCCGTGTCACGGCTGCGTGTCCCCGCGATCGATGGCGTCGAGCTGCGCCCACAGCACCTCGGTCTTGAAGCGCAGCGCCGCGACGGCGGCGTCCTGCTGCTCGGGCGTCGTGCAGCGCTCGACCGTGAGGTCGAGCGCGTACTGCGCGTCGCGCGGCGCCTGCACGAGCCGGGTGCGGAAGTAGTCGAGGCCGGCGGGGTCGATCCACGGATAGTGGCGCTCGATCGCCTCCACCCGCGTCTTCATCGCGCCCGGCCCGAACAGCTCGGTCAGCGACGACGCGACCGCCTCGACCCAGGGCTTCTGCCGCGCGAAGTTCACGTACGCGTCGACCGCGTAGCGCACGCCGGGCAGGACTCCCTGCTCCGACACCAGCTCCTCGCGCGTGACTCCCAGCGCCTCGCCGAGCCGCAGCCACGACTCGGTGCCGCCCGTGCCCTCGGCCGTGCCGTCGTGGTCGACGATGCGCTGGATCCACTCGCGCCGGACCTCGACCTCGGGGCAGTTCGCCAGGATCGCGGCGTCCTTGAGCGGGATGCACTTCTGGTAGTAGAAGCGGTTCGCGACCCAGCGCTGCAGCTCCTCGCGCGTGAGCTCGCCCGCGTCCATCCGCACGTGGAACGGGTGCAGGTTGTGGTAGCGCGAGCCCTGCTCGCGCAGGCGGGCGACGAAGTCCGTCACAGGTCGACCTCGAGGCCATCGTAGGCGACCTCGACGCCCGCCCGGACGACCGCCTCGCGCTCGGGGGAGTCCTCGAGCAGGATCGGGTTCGTGTTGTTGATGTGGACGAGGATCTTGCGCGGCCGCTCCAGCGCGGCAAGCATCTCCAGCGTCCCGCCCGTGAGCGGAACATGTCCCATGTCGCCCGCAGTGCGGTCCGAGATGCCCAGTCGAGCGAGGTCGTCGTCGTGCCAGAACGTGCCGTCGACGAGCACTGCGTCGCTCGCGGCCAGCCGGGCGATCACGTCGTCGTCGAGCCTGGCGAGCCCGGGCACGTAGGTGACGGTGCCTCCGCTGTCGCGGAACACGAAACCGGTCTGGTCACCGCTCACATCGAACGGCTCGACCGCCAGGCTCGATCCCTCAAGCGGCCATTCGCGGCCTGGATGCAACGTGTTCCAATTGACTCCGGAGAAGCGCTGCAGCATGCGAAACACCGTCTCCTCCAGCGCACGCTCGACGCCGGCGCTGCCGTACACGCGGATCGGCGCGCCCGACTCGCGCATGAGCAGCAGGCCGGCCGTGTGGTCGATCTCCGCGTCGGTCAGCAGCACGCCCGCGACCGGCGGCGCGCGGACGCCGTCCACGCGCGCGTCGAGCAGCTCGAGCTGCTGACGCAGGTCCGGCGAGGCGTTGACCAGGAACCACGGCCCGTCGTCCCCGCGGATCGCGAGCGACGACTGGGTCCGGGGCCGGCTCTCACCCGCGCGCGCGGCCTCGCACACCCGGCAGCGGCAGTTCCATTGCGGATAGCCACCGCCGGCGGCGGAGCCGAGGACGCGGACGCGCACGCGGCGGGTTCAGTCTCCTACCGCTGGAACAGGTAGGAAGTGACCTCGGAGCAGAGCTCGACGATCTCGAACTTCGGCTTGACCCACGTCATAGGGTGCCTCCTTCATGGTCGTTGTCGTGACTGCGGGGGACCCGGTCGGCGCCGATCTGGTGGCGGCCGCCGGGAAGCGAGCGTTGGAGCTGGGCGCGCCGGAGCGTGCCGTGGAAGAGGCCGACCCGGTCGCGATGGTGTACACGGACGCCGCACCGCTGGCCGTCGTGGCGCACGATCCCGACGCCGAGGGCCTGCGGACCGCCGCCGCGCGCGCGGTGCGCGCGTGCCGCGGCGGAGGGACGGTCGCCTGGGCGCTCGACCCGTCGCTGCCCGTCCCCGTCGATGAACAGGTGCGGGCGCTGGCCGAGGGTGCCGTCATCGGCGGCTACGACGGGCGCCGGTGGCGAAGCGGCGAGCCGTCGCGCGGCGTCGAGCGCTTCGTGATCTGCGGCGACGACACGCTCGGGCCGGTGGCCGACCGCGCGGCGCTCATCGCCCGCTGGACGAACACCGCGCGCGAGCTCGTCGACGCGCCGCCCAACGTGATCTCGCCGGCCGGCCTCGAGGAGCGCGCGGCGGCGGTACTTCCCATCGAGGTCATCGATCCCACCGAGGCCGGGCTCGGCGCGCTCGCCGCCGTCGGCGGGAGCGGTCCGATCGACCCGCGGCTGATCGTGCTCCGGCACGAGGCGCCCGGCGCCCCGCGGCTCGCGCTCGTCGGCAAGGCGGTCACGTTCGACACGGGCGGCTACTTCCTCAAGCCGCAGTCGGACATCGTCCGCCAGAAGGCCGACATGGCCGGTGGCGCGGCGGTGATCGGCGCGCTCGGCGCCATCGCCGAGCTCGGCCTGCCGCTGTCGGTCACCGGTGTCGTGCCCGCCTGCGAGAACATGCTGAGCGGCACGGCGATCCGGCCCACGGACGTCATCACCACGGCCGTCCGGCCTGACCGTCGAGGTGACCAACCCCGATGCCGAAGGGCGCCTGATCCTCGCGGACGCCCTGTGGTGGGCGCGCCGCGACGGCGCGACGCACGTGGTCGATCTCGCGACCCTGACCGGCGCCATGCGCGCCGGCATGGGCGACATGTGGGCCGGCGTCTTCGCCAACGACGACGCGTGGCGCGACGCCGTCGTCGACGCCGGGAACGCGAGCGGCGACCTCGCGTGGCCGTGGCCGCTCCACCGGCGCTACCGGCCGCTGATCGACTCGACCGTGGCCGACCTGCGCAACACGGCAGGCAAGGGCTTCGGCTTCTCGATCGTCGCCGCGACGTTCCTTCAGCAGTTCGCGGGTGAGGGACCTTGGGCACATGTCGACATGCTCGGTACGGCGTTCCTCGACGAGGATCGCGGCGACGCGTTCGGCCGCGGTGCGACCGGCTACGGCGTCCGCTTGCTCGTCGAGCTCGCCGCGCGCATGTGCGGCGCGGCGAGCCCGACGGCTTGACCCCCTATCCGACAAGGAAGAGCGCACCCGCCCCGATCAGCAACGCGGCTCCGGCGACCTTCGTCGCCTCGACCTTGGCCGGCAGCACGCGCGGGAGCCACGCGGCCGCGAACAGGCCGAGGTAGGCGAGCATTCCGCTCGACAGCGCCTGCGCGAGCACCGAGCTCGTCGGCTCTCCGGCCAGACCGAACGTGAGGTTGTCCAGCGTGAGGGCGAACGGCAGCACCCAGACGGCCTTCCGAGCCGTCACCTGCGCCGTGCCTGCGGCGACGACCAGGAGATAGACGCCGAGCAGGACGAGCGTTCCCATCCCGATGACCTCGGATGCGGCCTGTGACATCAGCCCCCACCCGAGGCCGGCGCCGATCAGGAACGCTGCCGCGTCGGCGGTGGCGAAGAGCGCGGCGAGCCACACCCACGACCGTCTGTCGACGAGCGCTCCGATCGCGAGGCAGGCGATCAGGCTGTCAATGCCTAGCAGCAGGAAGTTCATCTCAACCCCTTACTCCGGAAGTGCGAAGGCGAACAGGGCGCTTCCCTGGCCGGCGCCGAGCATGCCGGGCAGGAAGCCCTCCGTCCACGCGCCCCAGCCGGTCGGCACGGCGATGTACTGCCGCCCGTCGATGCTGTAGCTGCACGGACTGCTGTGGTGACCGCTGCCGCACTGGAACTGCCACAGGTGGTCGCCGCTCTCGGCGTCGAGCGCGTTGAACTCGCCGGTCGGCTCGCCGCCGAACACGAGGCCGCCTCCCGTGGTCAGCAGCGACGCGCACATCGGGATGTCGTTGGCCCAGCGCCAGCGCTCCTCGCCGGTGCGCGGGTCGAAGGCGCTGATCGAGCCGGCCATGTCCTCCAGGTCCACGGCGACGCCGGCTCCCCAGTACGGGATGCTCTCCTTGAACTCCCTGCGGCGCCGGGTGGCCGTCGCGCCGACGTCCTGCACCGGGCAGTAGAGGAGCTCGGTGTTCGGGTTGTAGCAAGCGTGCGTCCACTCCTTGGCGCCGGCCGGGCCGGGCCAGAAGTGCACCGGGTCGCCCTCCTTGTCGGGGAAGACCTTCGGCGTCACGTTGCCCTTCTCGTCGACCTCGCCCCAGTCGATGCGGTCGACGAACGGCGCCACCCGGACCGGGTCCATGGTCGTGCGGTCGAGGATGTAGAGGAACCCGTTCTTGTCGAAGTGGGCCGCGAGCTTCTGCCCGTCGAGGTCGAACAGGATGTGCTCCATCGTGGAGTCGTAGTCCCACACGTCGTGCGGCGTGTACTGGAAGTACGACTTGATCTCGCCGGTGTCGGCGTCGACGGCGACGCCGGAGTCGGTGTGGAGGTTGTCGCCCTCGCGGACGGCTCCGTCGAAGTCGGGGCACGGGTTGCCGGTCCCCACGTAGATGAGGTTGAGCTCCGGGTCGAAGGTGCTGGTGACCCAGCAGTTGCCGCCGCCGCGCTGCCAGGCCTCGCCGTCGTCGGGCCACGTCTCGGACCCGGGCTCGCCGGGCTTCGGGACCATGTAGGTCCGCCACACGCGCTCGCCGGTCTCGCGGTCGAACGCCTCGAGGTGGCCGCGGTTCCCGAACTCGCCGCCGGAGCTGCCGGCGATGACCATGTTCTTCACGATCAGCGGAGCCACCGTGGCGCTCTCGCCGGCCCGCACGTCGCCGTAGGTGGTGTCCCAGATCTTCTTGCCGGTCTCGGCGTCGAGCGCGATGAGGTGGGCGGCCAGGGTGGTGACGAAGACCTTGCCCTCGGCGACCGCGACGCCGCGGTTCACGTTGCCGCAGCACAGCGATACGTCGAACGCCGACGCGGTCCTGTACTGCCACAGGATGTTTCCGCTCTTCGCGTCGAGGGCCCAGACCCAGCCGTCCCAGCCCGAGACGTACATGATGCCGTCGACGACGATCGGGGAGGCCTCGAACGAGTACGTCGACTTGCCCGAGTGCAGGCCCACCGAGCCGCACTGGAAGACCCACTCGGGCTTGAGCTTGCCGACGTTCTCCTTGGTGATCTGGTCGAGCGGGCTGTAGCGCTGCCCGTCGTAGGCGCCGTAGTACGTGAGCCAGTTCTGCGGCTCCGAGCGGGCGTTGAGGATCCGCTCGTAGGTGACTCCGTCGGTCACCGGCGGAGCGCTGCCGACGATCTTGCTGAGGGTCGAGTTGCCGACCGCCTGCCCTGCATCTACGTAGTCAGTTGCCATCTGGTGCTCCTAAGACGTCGTGATCGATCCGGGCGGTCGAGCTACGGGCGCGGTTGCGGCGGGCGGTCCTGGCGAGCCTCCGGTGGGGCGTCGCCGCCTACGACGATCGCGGCGGTCAGGCCGCGGCCCTCGTCGTTGCCGGAGCGGGAGCCGTACCAGTAGTAGCCGGGGCCGTCGAGCTCGAGCGTCGCCGTTCCCTTCGAATGGTTCACGAGCCAGATGAACATGAAGTCGCCGTTGCACGGCAGGACCGCGCAGTGCGTGTTCTTGTCGTCGTTGATCAGCGTGAGCTCGAGCGTGCCCGCGTGGGGCATGACCAGGATCCCGGGCTCATAGACCAGCTCGTCCTCCGGGATGCGGACCGTGGCGCGCATGACGCCGTCGGGCCCCTCCTCGGCCTGCCCGACGCTTCCGCGGCCGAGGATCCGGCCCAGCGTCACGCCGTTCTGCTTGTCCAGACCCGCTACGTCGACGGCAGTCATAGACGCTCCTCCTAGAGGGCTCATGTCACAGGGTCTCCGGAGGCTCCCCTACCTTCGGACCCAGAGCGTGATCGTATGCCCGTGCATTGGTGTATGCAGCCGATTTCCGCTGACGTGCCGTTCGGTTGCGGAGGGGTGCCGCTCGTGCGGTCTCAGCCACCGCTGGTGGTGGCGAGACTTTCGAGCCGGCGCTGCCATGTGGCCGCACGCGGGGCCTCGCCGGGCTCGGGGCCGCCCACCCAGAGCGTCACGGCGCGGATGCCGTGGAGCGCGCTGACCAGCCAGGTCTCGTGGCCGGTGAGGTCTTGCGGGGCGGGGCGGCGGAGCTCCACTTTGTCCGCCAGCTCGATCAGCAGCGCGCGCGTGATCCCGGGCAGGATCGCCGCCTCGTCGGGCACCGCGCACAGGGTCTCCCCCTCCCACCACAGCAGGCTCGTGTAGGCGCCCTCGAGCAGGCGGCCTTCGCTGTCGGCGAGCACCGCCTCTTGGGCGCCATGAGCCTTGGCGCGGTCGCGCAGGGCGCCGAGCCGCTCGAGGTCAGGGCCCTTGACGCGCGGGGTTCTGCGTGGATCGATGTCGGCGATCCAGGCGGTCACGGTCGGCTCCCGAGGCGGCGCCGGCCGCACCTGGAACGCAAGCTCGCCGTCCGCGCGCAGCTCGACGCGCGGGAACCAGCGGCCCTCGGCGGGTACGGCGCGCTCGACCTCGGCGCGGAACTCCGCGAGGTCGATGCCGCAGGCCGCCGAGAAACGCGCCCAGTGGCGCTCGACGGCGCGCGCGTGCCCGTCGACGACGAGCCACGAATCGGCCGCGATGAGCTCCGTCATCTGGGCGCGAGCTCGGGCCGGGGCGCGAGCGTGCCCCCGACCGCCTCGAGCACGGCGCGCGCCTTCAGCAGCATCTCGTCGTGCTCGGCGGCCGGATCCGAGGCGGCGACGATCGCCCCGCCGGACCCGATCTGCAGACCGTGGGGCGACGCGACGAGCGTGCGGATGACGATGCTGAGATCGGCCGTGCCGTTGACCGACAGGAACCCCAGCGCGCCCGAGTACACGCCGCGCGGGCCGGACTCGAGCCGGTCGAGGATCTCCATCGTGCGCAGCTTCGGCGCGCCGGTCATCGAGCCGCCGGGGAACGCCGCGCGGATGCAGTCGATCGCGGAGGCATCGTCCCGCAGGCGGCCCCGGACGGTCGTGACGAGCTGGTGCACGGTCGCGTAGGACTCGATGACCATGAGCGCCGGCACCTCGACGCTGCCGAGCGCGCAGACGCGGCCGAGGTCGTTGCGCACGAGGTCGACGATCATCAGGTTCTCGGCGCGCGACTTCTCGTCGGCGCGCAGCGCCTCGGCGCGGTACGCGTCCTCGGCGGGGTGGGCGGCGCGCGGCGCGGTGCCCTTGATCGGCTTCGACTCGACGACGCGGTCGCGGCCGACGCGCAGGAAGCGCTCGGGCGACGAGCTGAGCACCGAGACGTCGCCGAGGCGCAGCAGCGCCGCGTGCGGCGCGGGGTTGCGCGCCCGCAGCGCCCGGTAGGCGGTGAGCGGATCCACGGCGCCGTCGCTGTGCAGCTCGGTGGTGAGGCAGACCTCGTAGGTCTCGCCCTCGGCGATCTCGTGCTTGGCGGCGGCGATGTTGGCCAGGTACGTGGCGCGGTTGTCGCGCGGGACGAAGGTCAGCGCGCCGGGCGCCGGCGGCGGGGTAGGTGCCTGCAGCCGTTCGAGCTCGCGCTCTGTGGTCTGCAGCCAGGCGTCGTTCTCGTCCGCAAGCGCGACCAAGTGGACACGTCGCTGGTCGTGGTCGAACGCGATCAGCCGGTCGCAGAAGAGCAGCGCAGCGTCGGGTAGCTTCGATCGGTGCACGAGCGCGGCGCCACAGTCGGCCTTGAGCTCGTAGCCGAGGTATCCGGCGAAGCCACAGGTGAAGTCGAACGGCAGGTCCGGGGCGTCCGCGCGCAGGCGCGCCAGCTCGCGCTCGCAGTACTCGAGGACGCCTTCCTGTCGCTGCTCGCCGTTCACCGTCAGCGTGTGCGTGGCGACGTCGTAGCGCACGACCTGGCCGAGCGGACCGTCGGGGGCGCCCATGAAGGAGAACCGGGCGAGGCCGTGCTCCACCCGTGAGCTGTCGAGCCAGATCGCGTGGTCGTGATCGCCGTAGAGAGCGACGAACGCAGCCTCGGGGTCGCACCACGTGTCGATGGCCTTGTGGCGGACGCTGACGCCGGCGGCCGGCCGGCGGGCCGCTCGCGGCGCCCGCGTCAGGTCGCGGAAGTTGCGCAGGATCGTGCGCCCGTGCTCGGTGGAGATCGACTCGGGGTGGAACTGCACGCCGTAGAGCGAACGGGTGCGGTGCTCGAGCCCCATGACGACGTCGTCCGCCGTCCACGCCGTCACGCGCAGGTCCGCCGGCAACGCGCCGACGGCCAGCGAGTGGTAGCGGACGGCCGCGAAGCCCTGCGGGACGCCGTCGAACAGGCCGCGCCCGTCGTGGTGGATGGGGCTCAGCCGGCCGTGCATCACCTCCGGCGCGTACGCGACCGCCCCGCCCGTGACGTGGGCGAGCGCCTGGTGGCCGAGGCACACGCCGAGCACCGGGACCTCGGCCCGCTGGAGCGCATCGAGAGAGACGCCGACGTCGCGCTCGTGCTCGGGCCGCCCGGGGCCCGGCGAGATCACGATGTTGTCGAAGCGCAGCGCCTCGAGCTCCTCCCACGTCAGCTCGTCGTTGCGCACGACGATCGGCTCGGAGCCGTTCACCTCGCCCAGCAGGTGGAAGAGGTTGAAGGTGAAGGAGTCGTAGTTGTCGATCAGGAGCGTGCGCATGGCCGCATCTACACTCTGCCCACGTTGGCACAGGATGCGCCAGTCCTCGAGACGGTCGTGACCACGATCAACCCCGACGGCAGCATCAACTGTGCCGCGATGGGCGTCGAGTGGGGCGAGCAGCGGATCGTCATCAAGCCCTTTCGCGGGACGCGCACCCTACGGAATCTGCGCGCCACGCCGGCCGCGGTCGTGCACCTCACCGACGACATTCTCCTGTTCAGCCAGGCGGCGCTCGGCGACCCGCATCCGCCGACCCGTCCGGCGGTGAACGTCGAGGGCGCGATCCTGGAGGACGCGTGCTCGTGGCGCGAGGTGCGCGTCGAGGCGATCGAGGACGGCGAGCGCGCACGCGTCACCGCGGAGGTGGTCGGCGGTGGTGCCGGTCGCGAGTTCCTCGGCTTCAACCGCGCGTGCCACGCGGTGCTCGAGGCGTCGATCCTCGCCTCGCGGGCGCGGATGCTCGACCCGGCGGAGATCCGGGGCGAGCTGGAGCGGCTGCAGGTGCTCGTGGACAAGACGGCCGGCCCGCGCGAGCGCGAAGCGATGGCGTACGTGCGCGCCAAGGTCGGATGATTCGCGTCGAGGCGCCCGCGCGCCTGCACCTCGGGCATGCTCGCCGTCGGCGACGCCGGCACGCGCCACTTCGGCGGGCTCGGCGTGGCGGTCGAGCGCCCGGCGGTGGTGCTCGAGGCGGAGCCGGCGGACGACCTGTCGGTCGAGGGCGCCGACGCGGAGCGCGCGCTGGCGTTCGCGCGAGCGCTGCCGCGACGCGCTGGGGCTTTCGGGCGGCGCCCATCTGCGCGTGCTCGAGGCGATCCCCTCGCACGTCGGCCTCGGGTCGGGCACGAAGCTCGCCCTCGCGGTGGCCCAGGCGCTCGCCGCGGTCCACGGCCGCACGCTCGACGCGCCGGCGCTGGCCCAGGCCGCCGGGCGCGCGGCGCGCTCCGCGGTGGGGATGTGGACGTTCGCCCTCGGCGGCCTCGTGGTCGAGGGCGGCGTGCGGGGAGAGGGCTCGGCGCCGCTGCTCATGCGTCACGCGATGCCGGACGAGTGGCGGATCGTCATCGTCGTGCCGGACGCGGAGCCGGGGCTCTCCGGACCCGCCGAGGCCCAGGCGTTCGAGCGGCTCGTGCCGTCGGCCGAGCGATCGGCGGCCATCGCCCAGCTCGTGCTCACGTCGCTGCTGCCGGCGCTCGTCGAGCGCGAGCTCGAGGAGTTCGGCGGCGCGCTGACGCGCGTGCAGCAGCTCGTGGGCGACGAGTTCGCCTCGATGCAGGGCGGCCGCTTCCATCCGCGAGCGGGCGCGCTCGTCGAGGCGCTGCTCAGCGGCGGCGCGGCGGGCGCCGGCCAGAGCTCGTGGGGACCGGCGGTCTACGGCGTCGTCGGCAGCGAGGCGGCCGGACGCGATCTCGCGCGCCGCGTGGAGGATCTCGGGGCCGTGGACGTCGTGGCGTTCGACAACCGCGGCGCCCGCGTCACATGAGGCTGCTCGTGAGCGTGGTGGACGCCGGCGAGGCGCGCACGGCCGCCGCTGCGGGCGCCGACATCGTGGACGTCAAGAACCCCGCCGAGGGCTCGCTCGGCGCGCCGTCGCCTGCGGTGATCGCCGGCGTGCGGGCGGCCGTGCCCACCGAGCTGCCGGTCAGCGCCGCGATCGGCGACATGCCCAACCTGCCCGGCACCGCGGCGCTCGCCGCCGCGGGCGCGGCGGGCAGCGGCGCGACCTACGTGAAGGTCGGCCTGTGGGGCGTCGCGACCGAGGATGAAGCGGTCGCCCTACTGCGCGCGGTCCGCGACGCCGTGCCGGGCGCCGTGGTCGTCGCCGCGGCCTACGCCGACGGGCAGCGCGTCGTAACTGGGATCGCCGGCGCGCCGCTCGCGCCGGCACTGCTGCCGCGCGTGGCGAGCGCGGCGGGCGTCGAAGTCTGCCTGCTCGACACCGCGATCAAGGACGGCCGCGGCCTGCTCGAGTGGCTCTCTCCCGAGACGCTGACGTCGCTGGTGGCCGAAGCCCACGCGGCAGGCCTGGAGGTGGCGCTGGCCGGCGCCCTGCGCGCGGAGGACCTGGCGGTCATCCGCGACACCGGGGCCGACATCGCCGGCGTCCGCTCGGCGGTGTGCGCCAACGGCCGGCGCTCGGCACCGCTCGACGGCGCCCTCGTGGCGGCTATGCGGCAGCGGCTGCCCGGATGATGCCGGCGACGTGAAGCCGGTGGAGGACCTTGCGCGCGCTGCGCTCGCGCATGGCGACCGGGACGACGTCGCCCCAGGCGTCGGCGACCTCCTCGGCGCGCTGCAGCAGATCGTCGACGACCTCCGCGGAGGGCCGCGTCTCGATCAGGCACCGCAGGCCGAAGCCGACGTGCCAGCGCTCGTCGCGCGCGACGCGGTCGACGCCCTCGAGCACGCCGGGGAGAGCGTCGTCGTCCAGCTCGTCGAGCAGCGCCTGCTGCCCGGCGTCGAAGACGACCCCCTCGAGCAGCATGTGGTAGAGGCTGACGCCGCGGTCGAGCCCGGTCTTGCCCTCAGCCAGCTCCTCGGCCATCGCCGGCAGCCGCTCCTCGAAGAGCTCGAGGAAGGCGGCCGGGACGTGCTCCCGGGCGGCGGCGCGCCGCTCTTCCGGCGTCTCTCCCGCCAGCCCGAGCACCTCCTCGCCGACGCGATCGAAGAACTTGGCGTGGCGCTGCTCGTCGCGGCGCTGGAGGAAGAACACCCAGGCCATCAGGCTCTCCTGCGACGCCAGTTCCGCCTCGCGGGCGGCGTTGGCGAAGGGCGTGAGCGTCTCGGCGACGGCGTCCTCGGCGACGCAGAACCCGGCGAGCAGCGTGGTCAGGCGATCGCGCCGCTCGGCCGGTAGCTCCGGCCACGCGCGGGCGTCCGGCTCGAGGTCGATGGCCGCCGGATTCCACTGCAGGCGGGCCACTCTCTTGGAGAAGAAGTTGGGCCAGTAGCTGCGCTTCGGGAGGATGAAATGCCCTGCCACGACGCGCTCCCACAGCTGCCGCTCAGCCATGGCGCCACGGTAGCAAGGGGTCGAGAAGCTCCTCGAGGCGGTCGGGAGTGGTCATCCGCGTCTCGAAGCGAGCGCCCTCGATCGCCGTCTGGAAGTAGTCGTCGACGACAGCGACCGCCTTCACGAGCACGAGGCGCTCGGCGCCGGTTCTGCGGGCGACCCACGCCGCGATCGAGTCGGACGTCACGTCCCACGACGCGGGCAGCTCGTCGAGCGGGAGCCCGGCAGGGAGCAGCACGCTCGTACGGTCGGTGGCGATCCGCTCGAGGTCCGTGCAGCGCTCGGCGCCCGGGATCAGATCGCTCAGCAGCCAGCCGAACTGCTCCATGCCCAGGATCGCCATCCGGTGCGCGGTCTCCGCGTTCAGGCCGAAGCGGCGATCGGCGTCGCGGACGGCGTCGGCGAAGCGCCCGCCGCCGGGCACGACGAGCAGCGAGTCGCGGCGGCCGAGCGCGGCACAGACGCCGGGCAGCGCGTCGTCGCCGATGCCGCCGCCGACCTTGACGACGGTCAGCACAGGCGTGCCACGAGAGCCGAGGCCGGGCCCCACGCCGTGTCGACGACCGCCCGCCCGAGGCGAGCGGCGACCTCGCGTGCCATGAACGCGCCGGAGCCCGCGGCGATGACGGGAGCGTCGGGCTGCCGGCGCGCGGCCTCCTCGATCTGGCGCACCTGCTCGCCGTGGAGGTACGCCGCGATCGCGTCGATCTCCGCCGCGCCGAGCTGCTCGACGTCGGAGCACACCAGCCGGGCGATCCGCTCGCGTGCGAACTCGATCGTGGCGGGGCGGCCGTCGGGCGTGGGGCAGTCGTAGGCCTCCAGATGGCCGAGCACGAGATGGACGTCGGCGCTGATCGCGAACAGCTCCGACGCGACCGGGCACCAGCCGCCACGCACCGGCACGCGCGGCGCGATCGCCGCCAGGTTCGTGCGCAACACCCCGGTGTAGACCAGCTCGCCCGCCAGCAGCCGCTCGAGATCGTTCTTCCCGCTCGCGGCAACCCGGCCGGCGACGATCGAGATGACGTCGGCGGTCGTGCTGCCGACGTCGATCAGCAGCGCGTCCGGGTGCTCATCGGCCACCGCCAGCGCGGTCGCGATCCAGTTGGCGGCGGCGACGTCCCAGGGCCGCACTCGTGCCTCCTCCACGGTGATGAGCTCGCCGGCCGTCGTCAGGACGCTCGGGTCGCCGAACGCCTCCTCGGCGGCGTCGAGCACGAACGCCACGCCCTCGCGCTTGGTGCGAAACGCGTCGGACAGCTCGGCGGTCATCGTGATCGCCACCGCGTCCGCCGTCCCCAGCTCGCGCAGCACGGCGACGAGTCCCTCGGGGTCGCGCCAGATCTCGAAGGGGCGCGACACCGTCGTCCCGTCGTGCCAGGCGGCCTTCGTGTTCGCCCCTCCGATGTCCACCGCTAGCGTGGCCGGCATGCGCGTCGTCGGAGTCATCGATCTCAAGGCCGGCGAGGCGGTTCATGCCGTGCGCGGCGAGCGCGAACGCTACCGCCCGCTCGGCGACCCGCTCGTGCTGGCGCGCAGGTTCGGCCTCGACGAGCTGTACGTCGCCGACCTCGACGCGATCACCGGCGGGGCCCTGCAGAGCGAGATCATCGCCGCGCTGGCGCGCGAGGCACGCGTCATGGTCGATGCCGGGGCCGGCGAGCCGCAGCGGCTGCTCGATCTCGGCGTGGACCGCATCGTCATCGGGACCGAGACGCTGACCGACGCCGATGCCCTCCCGCCCGACGCGGTCCTCAGCGTGGACCTCTACGACGGTCGCGTCCTGTCGCGCGACCCGCGGCTCGCCGGTCTATCCGCGCTCGACGCCGTCGCACGCCTCCCGGGTCCGCGCGAGGTCATCGTGCTCGACCTGGCGCGGGTGGGCACCAGCTCGGGGCCCGATGTCGAGACGATCGCCGAGATCCACGCCGCGTTCCCCGAGCTCGAGCTGCTCGCCGGCGGCGGCGTGCGCGACGCCGACGACCTGCGCGCGCTCGAGGACGCTGGCGCGGCGGGCGCGCTCGTGGCGACAGCGCTGCACCGCGGCGCCATTGGGTGATCGAACGTCAACTGCGGCTGGGTGGGGAGGCGATGAGGCCGGCGGAGCCGGTTTTCTCGCAGCGTCCTGCCTAAGTGGGCCTATACCCCACTAGGACAGGACGCTGGGCCGAAATCGGTGTCGAATCCTGTCGCGGGGTCGGATAGCGACCCCTAGGCAGGATTCGACGCTGAAATCCAGCCGCGCGGCCGGCCTACCCAGCCGCCCTACCCAGCCGCAGTTGACGTTCACCCGGCCACCGACTCCACGTGCGCGACGAGCGCCGGCGCCACCTCGACGCCGGTCGCCTTCTGAAGCCCGTGCCAACCCGGGATGCCGTTGAGCTCCAGCACGTGGTCACCCAGCAGGTCGACGCCCGCGTAGTCGGTGCCCAGCACCTCGGCGGCCTCCAGGCACAGGCGCTCCTGCTCGGCGCTCAGCTCGGTCGGCCGCGCCTCGGCGCCGCGCGCGAGGTTCGCCCGCCATCCCTCGCCGACCCGCTCGATCGCCGCCAGCACCCGCCCGCCGACGACGAACGCCCGCACGTCGCGCTCGGCCTGGATCGTCTCCTGCAGGTAGTACACGGCCCGCTCGAGCTCGAGCGCGTGGAAGACGCGGTACGCGACGTCGCGGTCGTCGACGCGCGTCATCCCGGCGCCCATCGCGCCGAACAGCGGCTTGACGATCACGTCGCCGCCGAGCTCGTCGAACGCCTCGAGCGCGTCGTCGCGGCGCTCGCAGGCGATCGTGCGCGGCGTCGGCACGCCGGCCCGCGCCAGCAGCGCCGAGGCGAGGAACTTGTCGATCGTCCGCTCGAGCGCCCGCGGGCTGTTGACGCACGGCACGGCGAGCGTGTGCAGAGCGTCGACGCGGAAGATCACCTGCTCGAGCGAGCCGCGCGGGATGCCGCGCACGATCACGGCGTCGCAGCCGTCGAGGCTGGGCACCGTGACGTCGCCGTCGATGCGCCCGACCATGCGCGTCACGGGCACGAGCCGGTGCTCGTGCCCCCGCGCCTCGAGCGCGTCGGTGAGCTGCCGCGCGTGCCAGCCGCCGCTCGATCCGAGGATCGCGACGGTCAGCCCCAGAACGAGCGCTCCAGCACCTCGAGGTTGACCTCGCCCGCCTCGAAGCTGCGGCCGCTCCCGAGGCTCGTGAGCCTGATCTGCGCCGGGCTGAAGAGCAGCGGGTCGATCTTGTAGAAGTCGTACTCCGCGTCCTTGAACACCTTGCCGAACGGCTCGCCGTAGTCCTTCGACGCCGAGGCGGGAAGGCGCTCGACGAGCTCGCGCAGCGCGTCGTCGTCGTCGGACTCCACCGTGAGATGGACCTGGCCGCCGTAGAGCACCGCGTCGTTCGTGCGCCCGAGCGCCGCCATGTCGTCGTCCGCCACCGGCGGCAGCGGGCAGCTGCCGAAGCCGCTGACGACCCGCCGCACGTCGAAGTCGAGCTCGTGGAGCTTGTGCAGCGCGGTCTCGACCACCCGCGCCGCGATCTGCACGCTCCCGGTCACGCTCGCCGTCGGCGCCATCAGCAGCGTCAGGTCCGAGGGCTCCACGCCGGCCCGCTCGGCCACGAAGGCGGCGACCTCGGGCGGCGGCTTGTCGCGGGTCTCCAGGCACAGGACGGCGGCGCTCGCCTGCTCGTCCCAGTCGAGGTCGTCGTAGAGCTCCTCGGCGCGGATCAGCGCGCGCCCGGGCCCGCTGCCCATCGCGAAGTAGCCGTCGCGATCGAGCTTCCAGCCGGCGTACTGCGCGGCCAGGCACGCGACCGCCGGGTGGTCGGTGGTCACGGTGAGCCCGGGGAACCAGCGGCCGTCGAGGACGAGCGGCGCGTACGCCACCTCCCCGAGCCCGCCCATGCAGATCTCGGCGAAGGCCCGCCCCGCCGCGAAGCCGCCCTCGCGGCAGTCGATCAGCCGCGCGCCGTTCGCGAGCGTCGTGACCTCGCACGCGGGCCGCCTCTGCATCGGCCTCCAGGCGGTCGGCGAGCTCCCGTGCGCGGTCGTTGAGGTTCATGCGTCCTCCAGGATCAGGATCTCGCCGCGGCGCAGCTCGAGGCCGTCGCCGCACCAGCGCGCATAGCGGCCGTCGAGCTGCTCGTCGGACACGGGCAGCCCGAGCGCCCGCAGGCGGCGCAGGTACAGGCGCAGGTACGGCGGGCGGTAGGTGCAGGAGAACGTGAAGGTCGAGAGCGGCTGCCGCCTCGGTCGTGACGATCGAGCCGCGCCGCATGCCGGCCCCCGCGTGCGGCCCGACCCCGCCGAGCGCGACGATCGTCCCCGCCAGCATGCGCAGGCCGGCGGCCTCGCCGGCGCGCCCGCCCACGGCGATCAGCCCGCGCCGCAGGCCGGCGCCGGCCTGCGCGCCCGCGTCGCCGTGCACGACGATCTCGCCGCCGCGCATGCGCTCGCTGCCGAGCTCGCGCCCCGCCGAGCCGCGGACCACGAGCGTCCCGCCGCGCATCCCCGCTCCGGCGTGGTCGCCGGCGTCGCCCTCGATCGTGCAGCTCGCCGCCGCGCATGCCGGCTCCCGCGTGCGCCCCGACGCTGCCGGCCACCGTCAGCCGCCCCGCGGTCATGCCCGCGCCGACGTACCTCACGCGGCTCAGGTCGCCCTCGACGCGGACGTCGTCGCCGCTGCCCGACACCTCGAAGAACTCGCCCACCCGCGTGCGCTCCTTGCCGTGCCAGAGCGGCAGCGCCGCGATGTCGCCGGTGAGCCGGTCGGGCGTGAGGACCTCGGCCTCCAGCGGCACGTCGGGCTGCTCGCGCAACGTGAGCGTGAGCGTCACACCAGCTCCCGGAGGTGGATGTGATGCGGGCCGAGGTTGCCGCCGTAGTTGCCGGCCGTCACGTGGCTGGCGCCCGCCTCGGCCGCGGCGACGAGGCCGACGCGCATCGCCTCGCGGACCGGCTCGAGCGCCAGGCCGTCGATGACGATCTCGAACACGGCCTCGACGTCGGGCGGCACGTCGGAGTCGTCGATCTGGCCGCGCAGGGTCGGGCACAGCACGTGGTTCGTCGACGCCGGCAGCGCGCTGTAGCGCGAGCCGACCTTGCTGCCGCTGCGCGCGATCCCGCCCGGGAACGGCATGATCACGCCCTCGACGGAGCGCATCGCGCTCGCCGCGGCCTCCGAAGCCCGCAGCGCCGACTCCACGTCGCGCCCCAGCATGATGATGTTGCCGCCGGCCACGCCCTCGACGGCGCCGAAGCGCTCCTGCACGAGGAACTCGCCCTCCATCACCGGCACGCGCCAGTACCGCTCGCCGTCGAGCACCTTGCTGGCCTGGTAGCCGTCGCCGAAGTAGCGCAGCTGGCCCCCGACGTCGACCGTGTCCTCGGCCTCGAGGCCGTTGAAGCAGGCCGCGGTCGGTGACGTCAGCACGCACTGCCCGACGCGCTCGACCAGCCGCTTCCCCACGCCCTCCAGGTCCATGGCGAACAGCAGCACGCTCACCCCGGGGCGTCCGTCCGGCGTGTCCTCGAGCACGCGCTCGATGGCCGCCTCGCACTTGCAGCCGATCACCGAGGTGGCGAAGCCGGTCATCGAGCGACCCGCCTCCAGCGCCCACTCCGGCGTCGCCGCGGTGATGACGACGCGCGAGCCCCACATCGGGAACGCCTCGGCGAACGTGTCGACGATCTCGGCGCCGTGCAGCTTCATCCCGCGGCCACCGTCCTCGCGGGCTCGAGCAGCCACGGCTCGCTCACCGGATAGCTCGAGAACTGGACGGTGTAGCGGTCCTCGAACAGCTTCTCCAGCGTGGGCTCGATGCTCTCGTCGTACTCGGCGCCGACCCGAAGCAGGCGGCCGGGACCGGACTCGCGCAGCTCGCCGTCCTCGACGACGTGGTGCCCGTCCTTGATGACGTGGCGCGGCGCGGCGAACATCGCCTCGCGGTCTTTGTCGTCGACGTAGACCGTGATGTCGGCGTCGGCGCCCACGCCCAGGTGCCCCTTGTCGCTCAGGCCCAGCAGCCGCGCCGGGCCGGCCCGCGTGATGATCGCGATCTCCTCCAGCGTGTACTCGCGGTCGAGGTCGTCGAGCAGGACGGTGCGCTTCATCGCCTGCTTGTTGACCTTCCGGATCTGCTCGTTGCGGAACTCGCGGTCCATCAGCAGGCGGATCAGGCGCGGATAGCTGAGGAACGAGCCGCCGTTCGGGTGGTCGGTGGAGAGCACGAGCCGCCACGGGTCGCGGCTGAGCAGGAACAGCTCGAGGCCGATCCCCCACTGCAGCGCGTGCACGTAGTTCTTCTCGCGGTAGGTGAAGGGGACGATCCCGCAGCCCGTCTCGGCCTCGGTGTCGGCATTGACCCACTTCCCGTGGGTGATCTCGGCCAGGACCGCCGAGACCGGCGCGTCGGCGGTCATCGTCATCGCGGGGCCGAACATGACCTGGCCGACGTCGGCGCTCAGCTCCGGGTGCGCGCCGAGGTACTCGGCGAGCTCCGGCGCCCGCGAGCGCGGCCGCCCGCCGGGCTTGCCGCCGTAGGCGTGGAACTGGAGGTGGGCGAGGTGCGCCCGGCGGCCCTGGAGCGTGTCCAGCGTGTCGAGCGTCGTGCGGTAGTTGCCCGGCACGCCGAGGTTGTTGCAGTGGACGTGGACCGGGTGCGGCAGCCCGAGGTCGTGCACCGCGCCGGCGATCGTCTCGATCACCTGCCGCGGCGTGACCCCGGGGCCCTCGTCGTCGAGCGACGTCACGTTGCCGTTGCCGCGCTTCCACATCTCGACGCCGCCGGGATTGACGAGCTTGACGCCGTAGCCGCCCGTCGCCTGCAGGTACCAGGCGATCGCCTCGCGGACGCGGGCCGGCTCGCTGCGCATGAGCTCGAACAGCGGCAGGTTGTTGCCCATCAGGACGAGGAAGGCGGCGTCGATCACCGGCGTGTCGCGGATCTCCGAGAGCGTGTGGCGGGCGGCGAGCGGCGGCGTGGCGGCCTCGACGACGGTCGTGTAGCCGAGCAGCGCGTAGCGGTAGCCGGTGGTGAACGTCGAGGGGACGGTCCCGCCGGTGCCGGAGCGCATGACCGCTGTCCGCTCGACGACGTCGGCGCGGTGCTCCTCGGGCGAGAGCTTGCGCGCGGCGTTGACCGCCGGCCCGGCGATGTGGGCATGGATGTCGACCCCGCCCGGCATGACGACCATCCCGCCGGCGTTGATCGTGCGGGCGTGGGCGGGCACGTCGGCGACGATCTTGCCGTCCTGCACGCAGACGTCGCGCTCCTCGCCGGCGATGCCGTTGGCGGGGTCGTAGACGCGGCCGCCGGCGATCCGCAGCATCAGAGGCGCTCCTCGATGGCGGCCAGCACGTCCTCGATGCTCGGGCGATCTGCGGTCCGTGGTGCGCGCAGCGGGATCGGCACGCCGTCCATGCGGTGGGCGGTGCCCGCGACCTCGATGCCGTCGACCGCGGTGGCGAAGGCGACCCGCGAGCCGACCGTCACGGTCGCCACCTCGGCGGCCACCACGAGCTCGGCGTCGAACTCGCCGCGCTCCGCTTCGCGCGGGAAGCCGCGCGCGAAGTCAACCGGCCCGGCGAACCCCGTCTGCCAGGTCAGCACGTCCTCGGCGCCGCGGGCGTTGCCGGCGCGCAGCCCGAGCGTCACCGCGTGGCGATCGCGGGCGAGGTCGCGCACGAGCGAGTGCAGCGCCAGCGCAGTGAGCTCGTCGAGCGCGCCCGTGGATGAAGGCGACGTGCCGCGCCGCGCGCAGGCGCTCGGCCAGGCCGCCCCCGCCGCCGCGCAGCGCCCACAGCGCCTCGAAGTCGTCATCGACCTCGAAGAACACGCCGGCCAGCGTCGGCGGTCGCCGTGCGCTGCGAGTCGACGACGATCATCGCGCCGGGGTCGAGCCGGAGCCGCTCCAGCAGGCGTGGATGGGTGACGACCGGGTCGGCGCGCCAGAGCACCACGAGCTCGGCCCGGTCGCGGATCTCGCCGAGCGTCGCCGTGCTCCAGCCGAACGCGTTGGGGGTCGCGCCGACGTCGATCACCGCCCCCGCCGCCTCGGCGAGCGCCACCGCCCGGCGCTGCGCCTCGCAGCTCGTCCCGCCGAGCCCGTGGACGAGCGGCGCGCGCGCCTCGCGCAGGATCGTGGCCGCGGCGTCCGCGGCCTCCTCGACGCTCACCTCGCGGCCGTCGACGCGGGCCACCGGCGGCCGGTCGCCGACGGTCGAACCACGCGTCGCCGAGCGGGCACGTCCGCACCGGCCCCTCGGCCGTCAGCTCGATGTCGTCGCACAGGCAGCCGCACCCCGCGCACGTCGCCTCAGCCACAGACCGCCACCTCCAGCAGCGCCGCAGCCTGCTCCTCGAGCGCCGGCGAGGACCTCGTCCGGCGTCGCCGCGGTGCTCACGACGGTGCAGATCGGCCGGCCCTTGGCGATCCGCTCGCCGGGGTGCGGGACGTCGCGAACGCCATCGAGCTCGCCGACGACCACGTCCTCCGTGGCGAAGACGACCGCCTTGCCGGCCGCACGCACGGGCTCGATCACCTCGAACGAAGCCGTCGTGCGGGGGTTGACCTCAACCACCCACGCGCGCTCGCCGTCCCAGATGAAGTCGACGCCGAACGGCCCCCGCAGGCCGAAAGCGGCCGCCAGCCGGGAGCAGATCGCCTGCGGCTGGTCCGGCGGCACCGGCACCCGCGGCGGGACGAGGTTCCCGCACCAGCGGTATCCGCGCACGCCGAACGCGCGCAGTCCCACGAGCTGCTCGCTGAGCCCGAGCACGACGGCATCCTTCCCGTCGCCGATCGCAGCCACCGAGCACGGGACCCCGTCGATGCGCTCCTGCAGGAACGTCCCGGCCGGCAGCGCGCCGCCGCGCCACTCGCGCACCCGGATGCCTCCCCCGCCGCGCAGCGGCTTGCGCAGCCAGCGGCCCGAGGACGGCGGCGTGAAGGTCGACCGGGCGTACGAGTCCCCGAGCACGGCGGCGAGCCGCGCGGGATCGCGCACGGCGCGCAGCACCTCCGGCGGGTTGCCCAGCAGCGTGTGCCGCTCGGCCAGGCGCTCGACCAGCTTGGGGTGGTTCTCGAAGCTCGCGCCGTAGATGACGTCCCCCGGCTCCTCCTCCATCGCGGCATCGACGAGCGCGGTCAGGCTGCGCCGTTTCACGACGCGATCGGCGCGCAGGTCGAGGTCGCCGAACAGATCGAACGCGATCACGTCGTCGCGCCCCGCCAGGTCGGCGAGCATGCGCGCGCTCAGGGCAATCAGGAGGAGTGGTGCGACGGCGCGAGGATACCCTCGACCAGCGCGACGAAGAGGGTCGCCGTCACGAGGTCGGCGGTCGTCCCCGGGTTCAGCTTGTTGCCCTCCGTGCGCAGCGAGGCGTCGAAGCTCTGCAGCGTCCGGCGCCCGGCGAGGACCTCGCGCGCGCCCGCCGACACCTGCTCCGCGGCGTCGGCGCCCGGCCTTGCGGGCGATCAGCGTGTCGGGCGTGTGGGCCAGCAGCCGCAGGTGCAGCTCGACGATCGCGTCGCGCGTGAGGTTGCGCAGCGCCGGAAGGCCGACCTCGAAGGTCAGCGCGAAGTCGGTCACGTACTCCGACGCGATCGAGTCGCGCTCGGCGGCGGCGGCCATCGCCTCGCGCAGGCCGATGTCCGGCTCTTCGCGCACGTCGTGCTCGACAGGCTCGTCCAGGCCGCCGGCGCCGGCGAGGCGGATCGCGGCGTACGCGGCCCGCGCGTCGGCGACATCGAGCGCCCGCAGCGTCTCGCCGAGCCGCTCGCGCAGCGGCCCGCCTGCGAGCACAGACTTGGCCAGCGGCGCCAGCAGCAGCGCGATCCCCAGGTTCGTGTTCGCCGGCGCGGGAGAACCCTCCACGATCGCCAGGACCGTCTCGCCCACGCCTCGGTCGACAACGAGCTCGGGCCCGATCGCGATCGCGCAGCGCAGCATGTCCTCGAACGTGGTGTCGTCGAAGTCGTGGCTCGGCGTGATGTTGCCCGGCTTCTCCGCGCTGACCTCGAGCACGCACGCAAGCTGGGCGGCATCGGCGACGGTACGAACGGTCGCGGCGGCGGCACGTGCGGGGTCGGCTTGACCCTTCTCGACGCCAGTAGTTAGAGTCGCCCACCCGTCGGACACGAGTTCAACCATAGGAAGGACGCGTCATGGCTGCGGCAATGATGGTCGGAGAGTCGCTGGTCGGCGAGGGCAACGAGGTCGCGCACGTCGACCTCCTGATCGGCTCCAAGAGCGGGCCGGTCGGCGAAGCGTTCGCGAACTCGCTCGTCAACCAGAAGGAGGGGCACACGAACCTCCTCGCGGTGGTCGCGCCGAACCTCCCCGCCAAGCCGGACACGATCATGTCCAACAAGGTCACGATCAAGGGCGCCACGCAGGCGGTGCAGATGTTCGGGCCCGCTCAGGCGGCCGTCGCGCGCGCCGTCGTCGACTCGGTCCGCGAGGGCGTCATCTCCGAGGGCGACGTGGAAGACCTCTGCCTCATCGTCGGAGTGTTCATCCACTGGGAAGCCAAGGACGACAAGAAGATCTTCGATTACAACTACCAGGCCACCAAGGAGTCGATCGCGCGCGCCCTCGGCAACCAGCCCGCCGTGAGCGACATCCTCGGTTCCTCGGAGGCGGCCCGCCACCCGTTCGCGGGGGGCGTGGAGGGCTGATCGAACTGACCCGGTCGCGCCGGCTCGACGGTCTGAACGCCGTCGTGACCGGCGCGAGCAGCGGGATCGGCCGCGCCATCGCCGAGGCCTACTTGGCCGAGGGCGCGGCCGTGCTGATCACGCACCGCGACTCAGCGGAGCGCGCGCCGCGAGGTCGCGGGCGCGACTGTCCGTTCAGGCCGACCTCGCGACGCGCGACGCCTGCGAGCGCCTGGTAGCCGAAGCGCAAGAGCAGCTCGGCCGGATCGACGTCTGGGTCAACAACGCCGGCGCCGACGTGCTCACCGGCGAGGCGGCGGACTGGGAGTGGGAGCGCAAGCTCGACCTCCTGCTCGCCGTTGACCTGAAGGGCACGATCGCGTGCTCCTACGCCGTCGCCGACGTGATGCGCGAGCGCGGCGGCGCCATCATCAACATGAGCTGGGACCACGTGGCGAGCGGCATGGCCGGCGAGAACCCGCAGCTCTTCACCGCCGTCAAGGGCGGCGTGCTGGCCTTCAGCAAGTCGCTGGCCCGCGCCCTGGCTCCCGACGTGCGCGTCAATGTTCTCTGCCCGGGCTGGATCGAGACCGCCTTCGGCGAGCAGGCCGACCCGGAGTTCCACCGCTCGGTCGCAGAGGACACGCCGATGGGGCGCTGGGGCCGCCCGGAGGACGTCGCGGGCGCCGCGCTCTACCTCGCCTCGCCCGAGGCCGCGTTCGTCACCGGACAGGCGATCAACGTCAACGGCGGCGTGGTGATGTAGTTCAGCGGAGACCGCGAAGGAGGCACCATGGAGGCAAGCGACAAGAAGACTTATTCGCCCGAAGAGGTCGAGGCCAAGCTCAAGGAGCACGGACTCGACAACTGGTACCTCGAGGGCGACTGGATCCGCCGCAAGTACAACACCGACGGCTGGCCGTCGACGCTGATGGCCGTCAACGCCGTCGGCTACATCTGCGAGGCGGCCTACCACCACGCCGACCTCTCGGTGACGTGGGGCAAGCTGTGGGTCAAGCTGGCGAATCACGCCGCCGGCGGCATCACCGACAAGGACTTCGCCGTGGCGCGCCAGATCGAGGACACGGTGCTGTGGCGCCCCGCCGACGACAGCCCGCTGGAGGGGACGCCGAACAAGTTCGTCTTCAGCAAGAGCTAGGCGGTGGCCGATCGCTACCTCTTCGTAACCGGCAAGCTCGCGGCGCCGGCGCTGCAGCGCCACGCTGGAGCGGGCGAAGCTGCCGTTCGAGTACGAGGTGGCGGTCATGAAGATCACGGTCGCCGCGCTGATGACCGCCGACTGGATCGCCAAGCGGCTCGAGGTCCCGGACGGCGTCACGCGGATCATGATCCCGGGCATGTGCCAGGGAGACGTCTCGGCGGTGTCCGAGCGGTTCGAGGTCCCGGCCGAGAAGGGCCCCGCTGATTTGAAGCGCCTGCCCGCGCACTTCGGCCAGGCCGACGCGCGGTCGCGCTACGGCGGGCGCGACATCAAGGTCTTCGCCGAGATCAACAACGTGCCGCACCTCTCTCTTGATCAGATCGTGGCGGCCGCGACCTACTACCGCGACAGCGGCGCCGACGTGATCGACCTCGGGCTGTCTTTGGACCGGAAGTGGCTCGACGAGGGGCCGGCGGTCATCGCGGATCTGAAGGCTCGCGGGTTCACTTTGAGCATCGACACGCTCGACCCGGACGAGATCCTGATGGCCGACGAGGCGGGCATCGACTACGTGCTCAGCCTCAACGGCGAGAACCTGCACGTGGCGGACAAGCTGCGCGCGACGCCGGTGCTCATCCCCGACACGCCCGACGACCTCGACAGCCTCGACGCGACGATCGCTCGTCTGGAGGAGCTCGGCAAGCCGTTCATGGCCGACCCGATCATCGAGCCGATCGGCTCGGGGTTCGCCGCCAGCCTCGGCCGGTATCTGGACGTCCGCCGCCGCCATCCCGACATCGAGATGTTCATGGGGATCGGCAACCTGACCGAGCTCACCGAGGCCGACACCACCGGCGTGACCGCGATGCTGCTCGGCTTCTGCCAGGAGCTCGGGATACGGAACGTGCTCACCACCGAGGTCATCAACTGGGCGCGCGGCGCGGTCCGCGAGACGGTCCTCGCCGCCCAGCTCATGCACTTCGCCCAGCAGGAGGGCACGCCGCCCAAGCACGTCGACGGCCGGCTGCTGACGATCAAGGACGAGGAGTTCCGGCCCTACACCGAGGCCGAGCTGCGCGAGCTGCACGAGAGCATCACCGACCCCAACATCCGCATCTTCTCGGACGCCGACTGGATCTACGCGTTCAACGCCGACCGCTTCGTCAAGGGCACCGACATCAACCAGATCTTCGAAGAGCTCGGCGTCGACGAGCACACGCACGCCTTCTACTTGGGCAAGGAGCTCATGAAGGCGTCGATCGCCCGCGGGCTGGGGAAGAACTACCGGCAGGAGTCCCCGCTGGACTGGGGTTATCTGACCTTCGACGAGCCGCGCCGTGAGCGGGTCCGCCTCACGGCCCGCAAGGAGGAACCGTGAAGAAAGTCCTGCTCCAGCTCGATACCGAGGACCACCCGAGCCCGTTCGACGCGATCGTCGCGCACGACGCCGGCGTCGACGTGCTTCTGTCGCACAGTGGGGTGAAGGCCGAGTCCGCGCGCGCTTTGGCGCAGGACGCCTTCTTCACCCGCGGGCCGGACGATCTGAAGAACACGGCCGTGTGGGTCGGCGGCAAGAACGTGGCCGCCGGCGAGGAGATCTTCGACGAGGTGCAGAAGGCGTTCTTCGGCCCCTTCCGCGTCTCCGTGATGATCGACTCGAACGGCTGCAACACGACCGCGGCCACGACGATCGCGCGGATCGCCAAGGCGCGCGATTTGAGCGGCGAGCGCGCGGTGGTGATCGGCGTGGGAGCCGTGGGTCTGCGGTCGGCGACGCTGCTCGCCGGGGAGGGCTGCGAGGTCTCGGTCGCCACGCTCTCGCCCGACCTGTTCGGAGGCGATCGCCAACCGCTCGGAACCCGCGCGGCCTCGCGACCGCGAAAGAGCTCGGGCTCGACGTCCACGAGCCGGGCGACCGGTCCGAGCTCGAAGGGCTGCTGGACGGAGCGCAGATCGTCCTGTCGGCCGGGCCCGCGGGGGTGCAGGTGCTGCGCAAGGACTTCTGGTCCTCACATCCGACGATCGAGCTGCTCGCCGACTACAACGCGGCGGAGCCGCTGGGCATCGAGGGCACAGAGGCGACCGACGACATGAAGGACTACGACGGCAAGCTCGTGCTCGGCGCGCTGGCGATCGGCGGCCCGAAGATGAAGGTGCACAAGACCTGCGTCCGGCGGCTGTTCGAGTCCAACGAGGCGATCCTCGACACCGACGCCGTCTACGAGATCGCCAAGGAACTCGTTTGACCCGAGTCGCCGGCGTCGATCCGGGGACGGTCTCGTTCGACGTCTGCGTGCTCGACGACGGCGAGGTGGTGCTGGAGCGCAGCTTCGTGCACTGCGGAGGTGGGTCTTGATCCGGCGCCACTGGTCGAGACGCTGGTGGAGCACGGCCCGTACGAGTGCGTGGTCGGCCCGGCCGGCTACGGGCTGCCGCTCGTTCCCGCCTCGGAGGTCGGCGAGCGCGAGCTCGCGCTGATGGTCCTGCTCCGCTCCGACGAGCCGCCGGGACCCGTCGGGGTCGTCGGCATGCGCACGATCATCCGCGCACTGCTTGACGCGGATCTGCCGCTCGTGTTCGGGCCGGGAGCGATCCACCTGCCGACCGTCCCGGAGTACCGCAAGTGGAACCGCATCGACCTGGGAACCGCTGACAAGGTCGCAAGCGCAGCGCTCTGCATCGCCGACCAAGCGGCGCGATTCGGCATCGACTTCGCCGCCACCTCGTTCGTCATGCTCGAGCTCGGCGGGGCGTTCACCGCCGCACTGGCCGTCGACGGCGGGCAGATCGTCGACGGGATCGGCGGCTCGGCCGGGCCGATAGGCGCGCAGGCGTGCGGCGCCCTGGACGCCGAGGTGGCGTACCTCCTCGGCGGCGCGCTGTCGAAGCGCACGGTGTTCAGCGGCGGCGCTCTGGGCGACGCGCTCGCGCTCGAGGAGGGCGCGGCCAAGGCCGCGCTCGCGCTCACCGCCAGCGTGCCCACGCCACGCGAGATCCTCGTCACGGGGCGCAACGCGCGCCCGGAGATCGCCACACGGCTCGAGCACGTCGCGCCTGTGCGCCTGATCGCCAAGGCCGCCGCCCACGGCGCCGCCGTGCTGGCCGACGGTCTCGCCGGCGGGCGCTACGTACGCCTCGTCGACCGCCTGGGCGTCCGCGACGCAAGCGGCACCGCACTCGACCATCTGAGAGTGCACGGCGCCGACCAGATCCGACTGCGCTGATCTACCGTCTGGACATGGCGTACACCAGATCGCAGATCCGCGAGGCCGTCGAGGCGGCGGGAGACGAGCACTGGCAGGCCCTCATCAAGCACCACGAGGACGCCTACCCGGAGAGCCGGCCCACCCCGGGCGACGTCTGCACCGCCGAGGCCGAGCGGCTCAACCAGATGACGCTCGACGACCTCACGCTGGTCGAGACCCGCGTCGAGCGCACGGACTCCACCGTACGCATCGTGCACGTCTTCGAGACCGAGCCGTTCGAGGGCTACGCGTGACCGGCCAGTAGCGCGAGTGAGCTCGCGGGTCCCGGCCAGTGCTCGCGCAGCAGGTCGCCGCGGGTGCCCTTCAGCACGGCGCGCAGCGTGAAGAAGACCACCAGGACATCGTCGAGGTGCCCGGCCACGGGGATGAAGTCCGGCACGATGTCGAACGGCATCGCCAGGTAGCCGGCGAGCGCTCCCAGCAGCAGCTTGTGCCGCAGCGGGACGCGCGGATCGCGCAGCAGCCGGCTCACGAGCACGATGCAGTCGGGGATGAAGCGCGCCAGGTCACGCACGCTCGGCCGGCGCCCGGCGACGATCAGCGCTACGACGAACACCGCGTATAGGACCAGGACGCAGCCCGCGATGATCAGCAGCGTGCTCACGCCAACGGTTCTACCAGCACCCGGTGCTCGTCGGCGCAGACCATGAAGTAGGGACCGGGACGCCAACGGTCGTCCTCATCCATATGCCACCTGAGCTCGACGCGCTGCACCGGCGCGCCGCATTCGTGGCAGGGTGGCGAGGCGAGGGCAATCAGCTCGGCCCTGGTCATGACGTCAGCCCGCAATCCGTGCGTTCCACTTCGTCTCCAATCGGGATCCTTCCCTGGTAATCGGCAGTTTCGGCAAGGGACGCAGCTCGCGCAATGGACCATCGGTCCACACCCGGCGAGCCCTGGTACTCGCCGGGCAGTGGCATCTCAGCGCAGCGTCGCCATGGCGGCGATCCGCGTGGCGAGCGCGCGGATCCCACGGCGACGCGGCTTCCGCGGCTCCTCGCGGGTGGTGACGCTGCGCGCGAGGCGGGCGTTCTCGGCCTCGCGCAGCCGGTCTCTTGTGAGCTGGTCGATGATGGGGCCGGTGGGGAACATGGCGGGACTCCTGGGGAGGGGATGCGATGAGACTCCCTGACGGCTGTTGTCGTGCGGTTGCCGTCGGCTAAACGACGCCTTGGGGGACCACGGCATTCCCGGTGCGGCGAGCGCCGGCGCGCCATGTGGATGCGCGCAGCCCCGATGCCGGCCTACTGGGCTCTTGCGCGGCCCGGCGAGCGTCAGTGCTCGCTGGGCCGCGGGAAGGTGACGACGACGCGGGCGCCGCCGCCGGGCGACGCGTCCACTTTCAGCGTCGCGGCGTGCTCGCGCGCCTGCTGGGCCACGAGCGCGAGCCCGAGGCCCGAGCCCGGCCGGTCCGCGGCGTCCTCGAGCCGCCGGAACGGCTCGAAGATGCGCTTGCGATCGCGCTTCGGGATGCCGTCGCCGTCGTCGTCGACGGTCAGCACGGACCCCGCGAGCGTGACCCAGACGTTCCCGCCGGGCCGGCCGTGGTGGGCGGCGTTGGTCACGAGGTTCGCGACGAGCAGCCGCAGGCCCGGCTCCCACCCGCGTATGACGACCGGCCCGTCGGGGAGGTCGAGCGCGAACGTGGTCTCGGGGTAGCGGGCCTCCGTGTCGGCGACCACGCGCGTGACGACGTCGGCGAGGTCGACATCCTCGTGCTCGTGGCTGTTCGCCTCGCCGCGCGCGAGCGCCTGCAGCCCGTCCAGCAGCTCGACGAGCCGGCGCTGCTCCTCGAGCGCGTCCTCGAGCATCGCCTCGCGCTGCTCGGGCGCCGCGTCGGGATGCCGGTGCAGCGCCGACAGCGTGGCCTGGACGGTGGTCAGCGGCGTGCGCAGCTCGTGGCCTGCGTCGAACGCGAAGCGCCGTGTCGCCTCGAGCGCCCGCTCACGCTGCGCCGCGGACAAGCTCAACCGCGCCAGCATCTCGTTGAACGAGGCGGCCAGGCTCCGCACCTCGGCCGGCCCGTCCTTCTCGGACACGCGAACATCGAGGTCGTCCTCCGCCGCGATCCGCCCGGCCGCCGACCGCAGCCGCCGAAGCGGTCCGAGCGTGCGCACCGCCGCCAGGAAGGTCCCCAGCGCGGCGACGAGGAGGGCGGCGATCCCGAGCCGCGTCAGCCGCGAGTCGAGCTCGGCCTGGCGCCGCTCGAGGTCGGCCAGCGACGACACGACCTCGAGCCTGGCCAGGTCGCCCAGGCCGGCGTCGGCCAGCGGCGTCACCAGCACGCGGAAGCGCTCCCCGCGGCTCGTGACGGTGCGCAGCCCGGTGGGCGGGACGCCGCCGGCGAGCTGCGGGCGCCCCGCGTCCAGCACGACGACGTCGTCGATGAACAGCCGCACCGAGCTGCCCGTGGCGCCGAGCACCGCGTCCAGCCGCCGGTCGGTGTCGGGCAGCGCGTTCTGGACCGCGTCGACCGCGGTGGCCCGCGACAGCTCGGCGGTGCGCCGGAGCCGCTCGTCGAGGGCGTCGCGCGCGGTCCGCTCCGCGTAGTTCGAGATCAGGACGCCGGAGACCCCGAGCACGACGGCGATGACGAGCCCGACTCCGAGAGTCAGACGAGCGCGGAGGCTGCGCACCGCGTGGAGCCTGTCACGGCCTCAGGACGAACCCGACGCCCCGCACGGTGTGCAGGACGCGCGGCTCGCCGCCTGCCTCGAGCTTGCGTCGCAGGTACCCGACGAAGACGTCGGCCACGTTGGTCTTGGGGTCGAAGTCGTAGCCCCAGACCTCCTCGTGGAGCCGCTCGCGGGCGACCACCTGGCCGGGATGGCGCATGAAGACGCTGAGGAGCTCGAGCTCCCGTCGCGTGAGCTCGAGGTCGCGGCCGGCGCGCAGCGCGCGGTGGCCCGCGAGGTCGAGCTCGAGGTCGCCGACCTCGATGAGGTCGTCGCTCTGCGGCGGCCGGCGGCGCAGGAGGGCATGCAAGCGGGCGACGACCTCCTCGAGCGCGAAGGGCTTCACGACGTAGTCGTCGGCGCCCGCCTCCAGTCCCGCCACCCGGTCGCCGATCTCGTCGCGCGCCGACAGGACGCACACCGGCAGGTCATGTCCGGCCCCGCGCAGGCGCCGCAGCACCTCCAGCCCGTCGAGGTCGGGCATCGCCATGTCGAGCAGCATCACGGCCGGCTCGATCTGCTCGATGGCGGCGAGCGCGGCTCTGCCGCCCGAGGCGGGCACCACCTCGAACCCCTCGAGCCGGAGCCCGGCACCCACGGTCCGCCGGATGCGCGCGTCGTCGTCCACCAGCAGCACGACCGCGGACTTCCCGGCGGCGTCAGCCACTCGTGATGTTCTCGCAGTCGGACGACACGGAGTCGCCCGGTCCGCGGACGACGGTGTCGCGCCCGGCGCCGCACGAGATCACGTCCCGTCCCGGGCCACCGACGAGCCGGTCGTTGCTCGAGCCTCCGAGGAGCGTGTCCCTGCCGCGGCCGCCGTACAGGCGGTCGCCGCCGGAGTCGCCGATCAGGACGTCGCGGCCGCCCTTGCCGATGAGCGTGTCCCGCCCGGCCTTGCCCTTGAGGCGGTCGTTGCCGCTCGTGCCGACGATGCGGTCGTTGCCGCTCGTGCCTTCCTTGTCCGCGGCGACGGCGACCGAGGCGCCGGTGCCGGCGCAAGCCAGCACGCAGAGAGCGATGAGGAGGACCCGACCCATGGGCTCAAGGATGACGCGCCGGACGCCGCGAGCGGCCTCGGTCTCACGGAAATCTCACGTATGAGACGACTGTGAGGCGGTGCTGAGAAGACCGTGAGGACGGCCTTGCGGCGGGCCGGTTCTGCCCTGAGGGTTTTGCCGCGACGGCGGCCGCCGCGTTCCAGGCAGACCTCAGAAAGGTGAAGAGATGTCCATGCGCAGCAACTCGCGGCGTATCGCCGCGCTGATCGCCGGTGCGGCGATCGCCTCCACGCTGATGGCTCAGAGCGCGGCAGCGGTGCCGCCTCCCGAAGCGACCACGACGGCGAAGCCCGTGATCAACATGGAGAAGCTGCTGATGGCAGCCCAGCTCGACCAGTACCGCCCCGGCAACCGGCATACGGCCGGCGCCGTCAAGAGCGTCAAGCGCGTGCAGCGGCAGCTGCGCCGGCGGGGCATCAGCGTCGCCGTCGACGGGAACTACGGCGCCCAGACCATGGACGGGTATGCCGCCTGGCAGCGCCGGCTCGGCTACTCCGGGCTCGACGCGAGCGGCATGCCAGGCGAGACGTCGCTGAAGCGGCTCGCCGGCCGCCGCTTCAACGTGACCCGCGTCGTGCGGCCGGGCGCCCGCCGCGCGTGGAGCGGGGTGACGCTCAACGTGCGCACCATCAGGATGCTGCGGACCGCTGGTCACCTCGTCGGTGGCCGCCGCTGCACGCTCGACGCCACCAAGGGCTCCTACACGGGCCCGGACAGCAGCTCGCAGGCCACGCACGCCGGCGGCGGCGCGGTCGACCTCAGCATCCGCACCCGCTGCGGGCGCTCGGTCAAGCGCGTGGTCAGCAAGCTGCGCCGCGTCGGGTTCGCGGCCTGGTTCCGCAACTGGTCCGGCAACCAGCACATCCACGCCGTCGCGATCTCCGATCCGGACATGGCGAACGAGATCGCGTTCCCCGGCTGGTTCGACATGCGCGAGCAGGTCGTGGGCTTCGCCCAGAAGAAGGACGGCCTGAACGGCGCCACGACCGGGGAGATGACCCGCCGGCTCCATACGTGGGAGCAGTTCAAGCGGTCCCGGTGACCTCCCCGCGGCTCGGATCGCGTCAGCGATCCGAGCCGCCCGCGGGCTGGGGCAAGGCGGGGGTGGCTCGCATACGGGGCTCGCCGAGCGACGGAGCAAGCGTCCCGCGGCTTGCGCAGACTTGCCCTGTGCTGCGCAGGTCGCCTGTGGGGCACGAGACTTCCGAACCAGTCCGGCCGGCTACGTAAAGGTCGGGGATAGCGCCCAGTGCTGCGCCGCACTGGCCGCTGAGAAGAACGGCATACGTGCTCGACCCGATAATTCAGGCACTGCTCGACATGCGGCGCGAGTCCGCGCGGCAGGTGTCGGACGCGCGACTTCCCGCCGACCGTGCCGAACTACCACCCCGCGCGCCACGACGCCGCGGGCCACGAGGCTGCGATTCGCGCCACCGCTTCAGTCCCGTCCGTGCGCTCGACCTCGCTGGCAAAGCGGCCCAAGACGTCACGCTAGTCCGGGGACGCTTCGCACACCGGCCGATCCGCACGTGTAGAAGGGCGGCAGCACGGGCGCGCGGCTGCTTCCTTTGTCCGCGTCAGTCCTCGCAGGCGACGCCGTCGCCGTCGCGGTCGAGGTCGAAGTGGTCGTCGCCTACCACCTCAACTCGCCCGGTGTAGTCGGGGCCGTCGCCGCTGCCGCCTGCGCAGTCGTAGTCGGCGGAGTTCGGGTCTAGGCACGCGCCGCTGTAGTTGGGATCGCAGCCGTCACCACCGCCACCTCCGCCGCCACCTCGGCGGTATTGGAAGCGGATAACCCTGGAGCCCCGTGTCGCCCGCACGTCGTACTTGCCGCCGGAACGGCGGACCCGCGCGTAGTAGGTGTGCCAGCCGGGCAGCGTGATGTCCCCGCTCTCAGTAACACCGCGCTTCGCCACCTTGCGGGCGAACTCGCGGGCGTCGTCGCAGGCCACCTTGACGGCGGTCACGTTCTCAGCCCGGCCGCGAGGGTCGCCGCACTCTTCATAGGCCGCCGCAGCACTCGGGTACGAGAGGGCGATTACGACGGCTACAACGATTCCCCTGAGCATGGGGCGACGTTACAAACGCTCAGGCAATCTGTCTATTGGCAATCCGTCCACCGCCTCAACGGTCGACACCGTTCGTGATGCCCGGATGGAGAGGGAAGCGGCGGGATCTGCGACTCGCGCCCTAGCCTTTCGACGAGCCTCGACGGCGGGAGCACGTCGAGCTGAAGGTCCGACTAGTGATGGGGCAGCTAGTCACGATCGTCGCCGCCCTCCGGCCCGGTCGACGTGGTCAATCGTCGTTCGATTCGTCGGACCCACGGGCGCGACGCGTCGATCCTGCGCGGCGGCTTCGTTGCTCGGGATGCCGCGCGCCTACGGTCGCTCCCCAGGTCGGGCCGTGGTTGTTGCCCCAGCGTTGCCCCGAGGCCCAGACAACAGCCCGGAGCCAATAGCCCCTGGCGCGGAAAGAACTGCGAAATGCGGCCCTTCCTTTAGAGCCCTCTGCCGGACTCGAACCGGCGACCCTTTCCTTACCATCCAGGCTTTTCCGCTGTTTGCGGCAAGGCGCGTTAGCGTGTGTGCCATTGCAGGACTTTTGGACTCGACGCACCTGCGTTCTGAGCGCAGGCCCAAATGCGGCCCAGGAACGCTGACCCGCTGCTCGTCGACTCCGTCCCTGATTGGCGACGTGGCGCGAGTGCCTGAGCAGTTGACGCTCGACTAGGAGCCGCGTTGACGCTCCACTAGGAGCCGCGTGGGAACGTAGCCTCCAGCCAAGCCCTCACGGCGGCGGGGGTCGAGTGGCCGTGCTTCTTGAGCAGCTCGGCGATGTCGCGGCCGCAGATGACGATGATCGGCTGCTCGTCTCCGCGGATCTCCTCGTAGGCCTGCTTTCCGACGTAGCCGGTAGTGACGAACACGCCGAACTCGCGGTGGCGCAGCCGGGAGATCAGCCGGCTGGTTTCCTTGACGCCGGCGCCGTCCCCCGGCGCGTAGAGCTTGGCCTCCAGCGACCATGCGAGCTTGACGCGGTCGTCGGTCGGGGCCGACGTAGTAGTGGCCGTAGGCGTCGCGGCCGCCGTCGGCGGACCGCCGGGTGCCGATGAACGTCACCGACTCCTTGGCCTGCATGCTCCACAGCTCGATCGCGCATGCCTCGAACGCGTAGGGATCGTCGGCGAAGTAGTCGTAGATCGCCATGACCAGCGCAGCGTCCTTCTTGGTCTCGGGCTGCTGCTGTTCCTTCGTGCGGAACGCGATGGTCCGCGGCGACTCAAGCGGCGTGTACTTGCCCTTGTCACCCAGTCGCGGTAGGGCCTGGGGCAGGATGCGCCGAGCGTCTGACCCGCGGCGAGCTCGTCGAGCCAGGCGCGCGAAACGGTAGCGACGTCAAGGATCGTGAACGTCGCGCGGTAGTTCTGGAACCGCTCGCCGTTGGAGGTTCGCCAGATCGCGACGAGGTCGTCAGTCGGCTGGACGTCGTCGGCGCCCGGGACGGCGAGCCCGAGAAACCGCACGTCGCGTCCGCCGGCCTGGCTGGCCTTGTTGAAGAACAGGAAGGGAGGGATCTTCTCGCGCTCCGGCGGGCTGCCGTGCAGCCGGTCGAAGCAGGTGCGCAGGATCGCGTTACCGCCCCTGCTGGTGTCGTGCAGTTCCTTACCGGGTTCGCGGTTGTCGCCGAAGTACGTGAACAGGCCGGTCTCGCGGTCGAGGGCGTCGGGCCAGTCGCGGTCGGCGCCGCTGGTGTAGAGGACGACCATCCGCACGTTGTCGTTCTTGGCCAGCCGGCGTAGCGGAATCCGCCCTGGTTGCCAACGGGGACGAGCTTGCCGAGCGGGTCGTCGCCGGCGTTGCCCGCAGTGCCGCCTTCGTAGACCGCCTCGACGGTCAGGTCGGCAGCAGCGAGCTCGTTGAAGGGGATGGTCTTGCCAAAGGCCGGCGAGTATTCCGCACGACACGGCCTCAATGTCGAGCGAGAGATGCGGGGGCCGACCCTGGCCGCTGTGGTTTCCGCAGCCGGCCTTTGGCTTTCGGCTGCCTCAAGGAGGTCAATTCGGTCCTATCCGAGTCGCTTCTACCGCCGCTGCGACACGATCCGCCGCTTCGATCGGCGACTCGTGCTCCCATACCCGTACCGGCGTCCATCCAGCCGCCCGAAGTTCGTCGTCAGTATCCCGGTCGCGCACTTGGTTCGCGGTGATCTTGTCTCGCCACCAAGCCGCGTTCGCCTTCGGCCAGGTCCCATGGTCCGGGCGTCCGTGCCAGAAGCAACCGTCGATGTAGACGGCGACACGGGCTCTCGGGAATAGAATGTCGCCGCGTCGGCGCACTCCAGGTAGCGGCGCACGGTCGACAAAGAAGCGGAAGCCACGTCGATGTAACTCGGATCGAAGTGCCCGCTCGGGTCTCGTATCACGACGCTTGGTATTCTGCATCCGCCGCACTCCGGACGACGAGGCAGCTGGCACTCCCCGGCGGCTCACGAGCGCATCTGACCATCTACGATCAGGACGTATCAGGTCAGGCGGCACCATCTCATTCCGCCCGACGCGCGTCTCCGTGTAGCCGATGCTCGCTACACGGCCACGGGTCCGACGGCTGCTTTCGGCCTCCCGGGGCGCGAACACGTCGCCTCGCCATTCGGAAAGGTCTGCTCGTGCGTACTCCGCGTCGCGACCGGAAGCGCTCGCCGCGCAGTCGCGGCCTCGAACCATGTGACTCAGGCCCTCCCGGTCCAGCTCGACAGCGGTGTACGCAGGACCACCGAGGCCCCCGCAAGAAGACGCCGCGACTCGATCCGTCCGCTCCGGATTTTCATCTGAAGGATCCCGCCCAGAACCGGGTGGGGAGACAACCGCCTGGCGACCTCGACACGGCATTGCTGGCGCATCCATTCGGTCCGGCCGCGTTCAGCCCATCGCGACGTCCTGAGCTTCGCCAAGCCTTGACCTACGTGCAGTTCCATCCATAGTTCCGAAGGTGTCGCTCGACATCTTCCAGAAAACCGGGCCTGAATCGCAACGTGCTTTGCCGCGCTCGCCGAAGAAACCCGCTCGTGGCCTTCGCTGACAGCGGCTTGAGCGGATAATTCAGAAGGCGCGCAGTCCTTGTGACGTAATCGCCGCCGGCCACGGGCTGATCTCCACTTGCTGTACGCCACCAGCGTCACCGTATGCCGCAGTCGGCCAGCGAGCCGTGGGCGCAAGCGGCTGCTTTACCGTCCGATCGACCCCAGGATCCGCAAGTCGACGACCCAACCGCTCGGCGACGGGCACCGAGACGGCATTTCCCACGAGCTTCCATCTAGCGCCCATGCCGCGAGTCGCCGACCGCGGCGGGAGCGGTCCAGTCGCTATCGAATCCCTGTAGGCGCTCGGCGTCGCGGATATCGGGTGTACCGACGAAACCCTCCCCTGCAAGCCATATCGCTGGAGGCGATGGAATGCCGATCGTCGAGCCACCTTTCAAGGTCGGAACAACGTCGATTCCCCATCCGAGGCCTCGCGTTCCTTCCGTCCAGTAGAAACCGAACGCCGTCGCGTCTTCCTGTGGCTCGACGATGGGGTGGGCATCGTCGGCGAATACCACGCTGCCGGGATCGCGACCCTTGAGGCGACCAGAATGACGCGTTGCCGTCTCTGAGGTAGGCCGAACGCCCGCGTGTCGACGACTCTATAGGCCCACGCGTATCCGAGCTCAACCAGCGACTCGGTCAAGAATCGCATCGCCTCGCCTCGCTCAAGCTGCAACATGAAGGGCACGTTCTCGAGGACAGCCACTTCGGGGCCCGTTCGGGATCTTCGATCAGCCGGAACACCTCGGCCACCAAGCCGGACTGGCGGCCGGCGATGCCCGCGGTTCGACCCGCTTGGCTGAGATCCTGACAAGGGAAGCCGGCCGCGACCACGTCGGCTGCCGGAAGCGCCGGAATGTCGCGCACGTCGGAGACGAGCGGAACATCGGGAATCGCGACTTCGAGAACGGCCTTAGCATGGAGATCGATCTCACATAGAAGCGCGCTCTCGTGGCCAGCACGTTGAAAACCGAGCTCGATACCACCGATCCCCGCGAACAGCCCGACGACGCTCAGTCGGGTCCGCGAGCGGGCTACCTCGATTCGTGACGCCGAGACGGCGAGCGATGCTTGCATCCCAAGCATCCTTTCCGTCCGGTCGGACGGAGCGTCTTCGAGGCCGAGCTGACGTCCCGCGTCCACATCCTGTTGAGGTCAGGCGAGCGAAGGCTCGCCCCCGGCTCGTCGCCGGCCAGCACGGATCGCGCGACCTGGCCGTCACCCTGCGTCGGCGTCCTCGTAGGTATGTCGGCCCAAGTTGGCGCCGTCCGATTGCGCCGCGCGACCTCGGCCTCGATGACCGCCACAGTCCGTCGAATGACAGAGTCTGCGCGTCGGTCGGACGGCCGTTGTACGGCGGTGGCTGCTCAACGTCAAAGAAACGAACGGCGCCGCGATCGTCTCCCGACTGCTCGTAGAGACCGATGACACGCGCTCGAAGGGCTCGGTTCGCGGTCGTCGGCGCCGATGTCGACGTACGCGCCCTCTCCGGCGCCCATGATTGGCCGCTTGCCACGCCCGGCCCGCTTCGCAAGCGTGGTCGCGGCGTCGGCGAAGGAGGACTTTGGCGATCGGACTTCGACGCCGGATTGCCATCGTCGCAAGTCTCGTCCGGCGCGAAGAGGACAGCGACAAGCACGGAATACGGCTGGCGCTGATGCAGAACCATCGCCTGGCCTCGAAGCTGTGGTAATTGCGGACGACATTCTTGGTCCAGCGCCCAAGGCGATCGTTCCTACGGTCATAGTCTTGGAAGCTGTAGGTCTTGATCGAGACGCTAACGATCAGCCCGAGCGCTGGGTCCGTTACCTTCACATCCAAGCGCTTCTGGCCGCCCTCCACTGGCACTGTCGCCTCTTGACCAGCGCCGGTTACTGTCGGCGTAACCGCTGGGAATGTCCCACGCATGGCATCTGCCATTGCTTGAGCTAGCCGGTTGGAGAGTCGCTGAGCGTAGTTCTTCTTGTCTTCCCGCTCGGCCTTCGGAGCCGGCTTTGGCTCGGCCGCGTCTAATGCTGCTAGCAAGGGGGTGGGGATCGTCTAATCCTTCGCGTCGGTGTCGCACGGGCCGCCGGCATCGTAAGCGACGCGCCAGGCCGGAGCAGAATTAGCCGAGCTCGCCCGCGCTGACGTCGCGACGGGAAGACCAGCGCGTCCCGGTCCCTCTCGCGCGGGCTGGCATAGGAGGGTGCTTTCAATCGTATATGGCGTAAATTGCTCCTCAAACGGCGATTCGATGGAGCGTGCGGAGCGCTGGAGGTCTACTAGACGACCCAACGCAACGCCCACGCCTCCCTACGGCGGGCGCCATAAATCGACTGCTCGCGTGCCCACTTCACAGGCAGCAGTCAGCACCGGCGAGCCTCGGGTCCGACATAAACCAACGCGTAGCCGGGCTTGCGCCGTTAGCTTGGAACCGATAATGGTGTACACCCCTGATCGGTGTCAACGCCTCCGCGTCCGACGCCGACCACACAGCTGGACTAGACCACGGATGGCAGACGACCTCTACGACGACTACGTCCACGAGTACGTGGACGAAGAAGACGACGACGACCTCCGTCGGACGAACTCGCGTCGACGCGCGACGACTCAATCGCGCGCTTGAGGACCTAAGGGACGACTTCTTCCGCTCGGGCGCAGCCTTGGCGCAGGAAGAGGTGGACCGCGCAGCGGTAAGGCACGGCTTGTCGATCGCCGACATCGCGGCGCTCATGGAAGCCGCGGACGCGGCCGACCTGCTGGAGTCGGCGAGCGAGGCGGTTTCGCGGTTGGAGGCACCGCAAGACCTATTCCAGCGAGTCGAACGAGAGCCTTGACACCCTGCAGACGTACGTCAACGACGTACGGCGATTCCCGCTACTCAGCGCGGCGGATGAGATCGCGCTGGCCCGGACCATCGAGACAGGGCTGCGAGCCAAGCGGTACTGGAGGGAGAGGGCGACGGTGCGATCGACCGCCAAGCGCTCCAGCTCCTCGTCGACCGCGGGGAGGCCGCGCGCCAGCGCTTCGTCGCCTCGAACCTTCGCCTGGTTTCGCGCACGCAAAGTCGCGGAGAAATCAGGGCCTCGACTTCATCGACCTGCTCCAGGAGGGGACGCTCGGCATCATCCGCGCGGTCGACAAGTTCGACTACCGCCTGGGCTACAAGTTCTCGACGTACGCCACGTGGTGGATCCGCCAGAGATTGACCGCGCCCTTGCGGACAAGGGCCGCGTTATCCGGCTTCCCGTCCATATCGTCGAGCGGGTTCGCAAGATCCGTCGCGCGGAAACAAGCTTAGCTCCGAGCTGGGGCGCGAGCCCACGGTCGCGGAGGTGGCGGCCGCGACCGGATTGACCCGGCTGACGTCGCGTTTATCCGCGACGTCAGTCGTGATGTCGTGCTCGCTCGACATGCCGGTCACCGACGAAGCCGGCGCGCTGAGGCTGCTCGATCTGATTCCGGACCCAACGGCGGATACCGAGGCCGCCGCGCTCGAGGCCGTCGAGCTCGAGGAACTCGACGATCTGCTCGGGACACTCAGCTACCGCGAGCGGCGCGTGCTCGAGCTCCGCTACGGGCTTGTCGCAGAGGCGCCGAAGACCCTCGACGAGGTGGGAAGGATGTTCAACGTGACGCGTGAGAGGATTCGCCAGATCCAGGACCAAGCGCTCAAGAAGCTTGAGGCGGGGGCTCGATCGTCAGGGTCGCGTCGCACGGTGGGCGACGTGAGCGTCGTGACACCACCGAGGCCGCCCGACAGGAGGCGGCCGAGGCGTTCCTCAGCTGGCTCGAGGAGCGCGTCGTCGTAGACGGTCGAGGCGACGAAGATGAGGTGCTGGAGGGCATGCGGGCAGACCGCTTCTGGCTCGGCAAGCTCGGCTCGGAGTCGGCGGAGTGGAAGAAGGCTCTCGGGCAGCGCGGTAACCGGCTCGACCCCTGCGCCGTGGGCTTTCGATTCCGTCCGGCCAAGCGGCGCATCGCGGTCGAGGCGATTTTCCGGATCTGGAGCCGCGATGCCGAACACTTCGCCGGCCCGGTGGATCAAGAGCGACGCAATCACCGTCTCGTTCGACGTCGACCTCCCCCCAGCCGGACAGCGGGAGGCTGTCGGACAGGACGAGTTCGAGCACGCGCTCCTCGACCGCCGGAGTCGAGAAGCACGCGCTTCGGCTCGACGTCGAGGTGGAGATCGAGCGGGGTCACGAGGCGGCGACATTGACCGTCGTCAATGAAACGCCTAGAGCGACGGAACCTCGACGCGAACGTCTACGAGGTGTCGCTGCGCGCCGACGTCGGGGCGCCATCGAGCCCTTCGAGCTCGAGACGCTGCCAGACTCCTTCCGTTACGACCGGCGGGTCCCCGCATACGGCATCAACTGCGGCGTGTCATACGAGGGCGGCCGGCTGCGAACACTCGACGTGGTGACACAAGATCGGCGCTCGTCCGACATACTGGGACGACGCCTCGGCACGCAGCCGGACCTACGGTTCCGGACGCTGGCGGACGATCCGCGCCCTCGCTTGAGCGGCTCCACGCTGCGTTCGCGGAGTGGTACGAACGGTATTGGAGCGCCGCCGGCGCCTTGAGCGCGCGCGTCGGCGGAGGGCTGGAGCGCGGCGATGCTCGAGCTTGCGTCCGAGGAGGTGGGCGCGTCGCCAACGGAGCTCGACCGGCTGGCCGCGGGGATCGCGGCGCTGGGCGAGACCGTGGTGCTCCGCGCGTTCCAGCTGACCAATGAGGCGTTCATCCACTCCGGGCCACGACAAGTACGACGGCTGGCGGCCGTTTCAGATCGGGTTCCTGCTCACCGTGCTGCCGAGCCTGCTCGACCCGGATCACGACGACCGGAACGCTCGTGGACACGCTGTGGTTCGCGACGGGTGGCGGCAAGACCGAGACCTATCTCGCGATGGTCGTCTTCGCCTGCTTCTACGACCGGCTCACTGGCAAGTCGGCGGGCGTCACGGCATGGAGCCGGTTCCCTCTGCGCATGCTGTCCCTGCAGCAGACGCAGCGATTCGCCGACGCGCTCGCGGGCGCCGAGCTGGTCCGCGAGCGAAACGGCCTCGATGGCGACCCATTCGCTCTCGGTTTCTTCGTCGGCGCCGGCGGAACGCCAAACCGGATCCGCAAGGACGGAGCGAACAATGCGGTTGACGCGCGAGGACCCCGAGATGCCGGAGCGCAACCGCGTGCTTCTGCACTGCCCATTCTGCTTCTCCGCGCGACCTGCGGATGGGCTTCGACCGGCGGCGCTGGTCACTGCAGCACAGGTGCGGCAACGACGTCCTGCCCCTGGCCGAACGAGGGCGCTGCCGTTCTACGTCGTCGACGAGGAGATCTACCGCTTCCTTCCCGCGGTCGTCATCGGCACGCTCGACAAGGCGGCGCTGCTCGGAATGCAGGCCGCCGCTCGTGGGTCTGGTCGGCTCGCCACTCGCTCGGTGCGCCGGCGAGGGCCACGGCTACACGTACGCGCACCCGATCGTCGGCTCCGACCGGCTGCCTCGTTCCCGACTGTTCGTTCCAACGCGTCACCTTGGACCAGCCTCGAGAGACGTTCGCGCCCCGCTTGCACGTCCAGGACGAGCTGCACCTCCTCCGCGACAGCCTGGGCGCGGTCGACTCCCACTACGAGACCCTGCTCGACCATCTCCATACAGCGAGTCGACGGCGCACCTGCGCCGAAGATCGTTGCTTCGTCCGCGACGCTGGCGGGCTACGAACAGCAGACCGAGCAGCTATACGCGCGCCGCGGGTCCGCGTTTCCCCAGCCGGGGCCTGCGGAAGGTGTCTCCTTTTGGACTGCGACACGACGGACCTGATCGCGGCGCTTCGTCGGCATCGCACCGCGGGGCAGACGCTCGAGTTCGTCAACGAGCGCATCGCCGAATCGCTCCAGAAGTGCAGTGCGGCGGCTAGTCGGACGACCCGGCCGGCACGTGCGCGAGCGCCGGTGTCGATCCGGAGCACGCGAGCTTCCTTCTCGACATGTACGGGACGCAGGTCGTATACGGCATACGCGTTCGAGACGTCGAAGCGGCGGCGCCGCTCGCTTCGAGACGCAGTCGCCAGTGGATCCGCTGAACGTCGGCATGCTCACCGGGAGCACGCTGCTGGCTGACGTGCGGGACACGCTTGAGCGGCTCGACCATCCCGAGCCGGCACTTCGAGGATCGCCTGCACGTCGTCTGTGCGTCGTCGATGATGTCTCACGGCGTCGACATCGACCGCTTCAACGCCATCACGCTCCTCGGCGTGCCGCTTGCCACTGCGGAGTTCATACAGACGTCGGCGCGTATCGGTCGGCGCTGGCCGGGCCTGGTGTTCGTGCTCCACCGGATGGGTGTCGAGCGTGACTCAAGCGTGTTCCGGTCCTTCCCAACTTACATTCGGCACGGAAATCGCTTCGTCGCGCCGATCGCAATCACGCGTCGTAGCCGACGCGTACTGCGCAACACATTCCCAGGGATGTGGGCAGCGCGGGTCTTGGCGGTGCACGAGCCTACGAGCGTCAACACTGGCTCCGGTCCCCTCTCGACCGCGAACAAGCTCCGCACGTATGCGCAAGCACACCCCATCGACGAGGAGGAGGAATTCGAGGCCCTGTGCGACGCCTTGCAGCTCGATCCGGCAGCGGACAATCCGTTGGTGCGGGAGCTGCGCCTCCAGGTGCGCGACACGTTCGCCGAGCTTCTGAATCCAGCGTCGACTGCAACGTTCGTTGGCGACGTGCCGCCACATCCGCCGATGCGGTCGCTGCGAGAGGTCGAATCGCAGATCCCGATCTGGGAAAGCAAGGCGCGATGATCGACCGTCGCGGTCTATCCCAGGTCGTCTTCGGCTTCCTCCCACACCAGACAGCCGACCTCAAGAACAGCGTGTGGAGGGTCGTGCGTTGGTCGGACGCGCGTGGGTTGCCGGTCGACTCGGAGGTCGTGCGAGAGGAGCTCCTGCGTGCGATCTACCCATGGGAGCATGCCGGCACGGACGGCGGGCTCGTGCAGCGCCTTCGGGAGGGCCTCGAGGTCAGCGTCGTTTCACCGTCGGAGGACGGCGGAGTGGCGGTTGAGCCGTTCCCCGAGCTCTTTCGCTGCCAGTCCTGCGGACGGCTGGCGAAGAGCAATGCGCTTCGGTGCGAGTGCGGCAAGCAGCGGTGGGGGCAGATCAACTGGGTGGCGTTCCACGACTGCGGCCGTCTCGAGACCCCGTGGATCCCGCAGTGCCCGCAGCACAAGCAGGTGCGATTCCTTCAGACAGGTAGCCCATCGCCTGGCGGAGATCGTCTTCGACTGTCCGGTCTGCAAGACGGTGATTAGCAAGGGACCGCCAGTCCGGAAGTGCCAGTGCGGCAACGGGATGGTCATGCATAATCCGCATCGGGCCGCGGTCGTATACCAGCCGAGGACGTACGGTGATCGTGAATCCGCCGTCGCAGGCTGACGCAGCGGCCCTGCGGTCGGCGGCCGGCCGGTCGATGGCGCTCGAGTGGGCCCTCGACGGGATGCAAAGCGACACACCAGCGGGCGGTAAGCCGACAGTCGACGTGCTCTACGAGACTTTCCTCGCCCAGGGGACCGAGCCAGCCATCGCTCGCGCGATGGCCGATGCCGCGTTTGCGGCATCCGGGCAAGCCGGACAGCAAGACGCAACGCTGCCGACGAGCTCGTCGGCGAGGCCAAGGAGACTGCGACGGCCGGGGCCGTGCGGCTGGCGTACGCGACGATGGGTGGTCGCGTCCGAGTCCCCCATCTCATTCGCGATGCCGGACCGACCGCAAAACACCGCTTCGAATCGCTTTATCCGCCGGCGCTTGAGCGCGGGCAGTTGCTGGAAGTCGAGCTGCTCGAGCGGTTCCCGGTCCTGACGGCCGCGTTCGGTTACACCCGAGGTGGCGGCGACTTCAGCTCGCAGCTCCAGTGGTTCAAGGGTCCATCGGGTGGGTTGCGTATCCACGGACAGCAGGCAAACACGGAGGCGCTTCTGTTTCGTCTAGATCCCGTCGCCGTGGCAGACTACCTCTATCGCCACGGGGCCCTGCTGCAGCCCGAGACGGACGCGCGCGCCGCGCGGGTGGCTATCGCCAAGGCGGCCGTGGTACCGCAGCCAGGGCAAGATCGTCGACCCGTCGAGTACCGGCGCACGGCTTCTCACCCTGATCCACTCTTATTCGCACCGTGTGATTCGGCGCATCAGCGGATTTTGCGGGATCGACCGGGACTCGTTGTCCGAGTATCTCGTGCCTCAGCACCTGGCGTTCATCGTCTATGCGACGTCAAGAGGTGACTTCGTGCTCGGAGGCCTGCAGGCAGTCTTCGAACACGATCTCGACAAGGTCATCGACGACGTCGTCGGCGGCGAGCACCGCTGTGCCACTCGACCCGGGCTGCGAGAAGGAGGGTGGGGCCTGCGTGGCGTGCCTGCACGTGGGCGAGCCGTCCTGCCGGCACTACAACCAATACTTGGACCGAGCTGCGCTGTTCGCGGCAGATGGCTACCTCGCCGGCCGCTGAGGCGGAGAGCTGGGCGCGTACTGCCGGGGCACTGCTCGTCAGCTCGCCCGATCCCTGGGCGGCGTCCAGCGCCCTGGCGGCATATCTGCAATCGCGGCCGAATCCGGTGACGCAGGAACGGCCCTGGAGGCCGCGGGAATCGTCCCGCAGCTTGTCGATGACTTCCGGCAGCTGCTGCCCAGCGACGGCGACGGGTCGTTGCAGAGGCATGCCGACTAGGGGCGGCGTGGGAGGCGGGGCGACGGACGCAGCCACCAGCGGGAAGCTGGCATCCCGTCGCCACCTGGGTCGGGAGCGTGCAGGGCATTCGCCACCGCACGGCCGAAACGATGATCAGCCTGCTGATCCGCGCCCGTCGACACGTCCGACTCTTCGCGCCCTTCGTCGATCGACCCGGGCCTCAATGCGCTGGCGATGGCGGTTTCGTCGGCCACGGCGCGAGGCGTCGTCGTGGACTTTGCGGTACGACGCACAGACCAAGTCATTGATCGACGAAGTGGTGGTTCCGGCCGTCGTGGCTGCCGGAGATGCTGCGTTCTTGAGGCTGCGCAGTCTTCCGCAGTCCGACACCTTCCCGCACTTGAAGGTCCTGTCAGTAGACCAGCGGGTCGCCTACATCGGCAGCGCAAACTTGACCTGGCCCGCACTCATCCACAACGTCGAGATGGGCGTGCTCGTCGATGGCGAGCGGGTGGCCGTCCTCGACGAGCTCTTCGACCAGATGCTGTTGAGCCCGCCAGCGAGCCCAGCGACTAGCCGGGAAGCTGCCGCAGAGCGGAGGAGTAGCGCCGATCGATGCCGCCGTCCTCGGCGAGCAGCGGATGCCGTGCGGCGGCGGCCGCCGCGGCAGCGAGCCGTGCCGCTGACTCAAGCGCGCGGCGCTCTGCGGCCGAGAGCTCTCGGCTGTTCCCCGGTGCGCGGTTCGAGCCGGCGCGCGATCGTCGAAAGCCGGAGCCTGGCATGCGCGAGCTTGCGGACGCCTTCGTCAGCCGCAGACTTGATCGCGCTCAGCCGGACGTACTCTGTCGCGGGGTGTCGGTTCGACGGCGCGGTCGGTCGCACTCGTAATCATCTCCGACGGCAGATCCTTGTCGTGCTCGCTGGGCCATGGCGGACTGTTGAGGAGGCCGAGCGTCTCGTCGAACGTCTCGCGCGCATGCTGCGCTCCGCCGCCGCCCACAGCTGGACTATCCGAGGCAGTTGCGCGGACAGGAGCGCTGTGCGCTGGGCGGCAGCTGCTCGAGTGACCGCTCCGTGGCAGCCATAGAGGTCCGGCCAACCGCCGGAATCGAGACTTGCCGCCGTGTTTCCGGCTGTCGACGGAAGGAGCGACGGACCGACAAGGAGGTTCGGGATCGGCATCAGCTCTGGTCGACGTTTGATGTGGCGAGTAGGTCGCGCGCGTCGTCGGCGAGCTCAACCGCGCGCTGGGCAAAGTCGAGGAACAGTGGGACGTCGGCGCTTGGCACGCCGGCGGCTTCGGCCACGTCGTGAAGAAGCGCTAGCTCGGCATCCGAGCGATGTCCATCGGCGACAACCAGGCCGGCAAGTTCTATGAGAAACGCGCGGGCCGCGACTAGCGCGCCACCGAACGCGTTCCTGGTCTGTTCGAGAAGCTCGCCATGACTGAGGACCCGCGGCTCCGGCGTCTCGCCGCCGATCTCACGGCGCACCCGCTCGATGAACGTTCGCTCGTCGAGATCGAGGTGCTCGTCGGCCTCCGCCATGGTGATGAGCCGCGTTGAGGAAGAGCTGCTGCTGCTCGGTCGTCATGAGCTCCAGATAGCAAGGCGCGCTCCTGTACGGCTTTGTTTCGGTTCGGCTAATGCGCCGACTGTCGTCGGGCGCACTCCCGAGTCGGCGCTTGGCGCCCTGATGCTATCTGCCCGGGTACTCGATCACCTGCGACGGAGCGCGCGCTAACGCCATGGTCCCTGGCGCAGAACGTGGGTAAGCGGCGCCTTGGCGGACCTGGACGCCGGCACCGAGACGCTGGCCGACTTCGTCGAGGAGTGGTGGCTCGTCTACGCCGGCCCGAACCTCGAGCGCTCGACGCTCCGGGTCTACGCGCAGCTGTGAACGGCCACGCGTTGCCGCGGCTCGGGCAGATGCGCCTGCGCGACCTCACGCCGCAGACGGTGGCTCGTTTCCGGGCCGAGCTCGAGGCGGCGGGTGTCGGCATCGAGGCGATCCGCAAGACGATGACGATGCTCCAGGGCGTCCTCCAGCGCGCGGTCGAGTGGGGCCGCGTCCGAGCAACGCGGTCAAGCTCACGCGCAAGCCGCCGAAGCCGCACCGGCCGGCGGTCCGGCGATTCCGCCGTCGCTGATCGAGGTGATGCGGGCACGGCTGCTCGGCGACGGCCGGCTGCGTGACGCCACGCTGCTGGTCGTGCTCGGGTACGCCGGGTTGCGCCCGCAGGAGGCGCTCGCGCTCGAGTGGCGGCACGTGCGCGAGCGGACACTGCTGGTGGAACGCGCGCTGAGCGACGGCCAGCTCAAGGCGCTCAAGAACCGCCGTCAGCCGCGGACCGTCGAGCTGCTGGCTCCGCTCCAGGAAGACCTGACGCGTGGCGCGCGGCCACGAGCTCGCGGCACCGACCGCACCGGTCTTCCCGGCGGCCTCCGGCGGGTTCTGGCGGGCGACCGACTGGCGGAACTGGCGCAAGCGCATTTACAAGCCGACCGCGGAGGCGGTCGGCATCGACGGCGCGCGGCCGTACGACCTTCGCCACGCGTTCGCGTCACTGCTCATCCACGAGGGACGCCAGTCGGTAGTGAGATCGCCGCGCAGCTCGGGCACAACCCGACCGTGTGCCTGGACACCTACGCCCACGTGATGGCCGAGCAGGCGGGCGGCGAGCGTGTCAGCGCCCAGGAGCAGATCGCGCTCGCGCGGAACGCGCTCGAGCAGGCCGCGCCCGTGGACGCGCAGCTGTCGTTCGCGGGCCTCGAACCGTGAGCGACGGTTACTCGCCGCGGTCGCGACGGAACAGGCGCCGGAGCACACCGACCCGGGAAGGCGGGTCCGCAGCCACTCGTCCCGCGCCGGGAGGGGCCGGCTTGGCGCTCGGCGATGGCGCAGGCGGTGTGGGCGTGGCGGCGTCGGCGCGCGTCGTCCTCCGGCATCACGAGCACGTGCTCGCTAAGCGCCAGGAGCAGCTCATCGCAGAACGGACAGCGATAGGTGGGCCGGCTTGAGGTTCTGCGCGCGGCGGACCGTCCACCAGCGCGGCTTATCCCTCGATGCGCGCTGCGCCGGCATACGGCAACGGACGGTACCCACCCGCCGACGCCCCTATTGACCATTTCCGCATGCCGAAGCGACCAATTCCGCAACAACCAGTGTGCTATCAGTTGTGATACTAGCTGTGATTGATTGCGTGATACACTTGTGATCTAGGAACGTGCCAATGGCTATCGCTGATTCTCGACCCGGCTTCGCGGCCCATACTCAGGCGGTCCGCGCCACCTTCCCTGAGGTGGTGGACGCGTTCCGCCAGCTCCTCGGCCCCCGCTTCGTCGCATATCTCGGCTCGGTGCGCGAGACGCGCGCTGTGCACCAGTGGGCCGAGGGAACCCGGGAGCCGTCCGACGCGGTACAGCAGCGGCTTCGCGTAGCGCTCCAGGTCACCGCGATGATCGCCGAGGTGGAGTCGCCGCGGATAGCCCAGGCCTGGATGCAGGGCCTCAATCCCCAGCTGGATGACCGCTCGCCGGCGCGCCTGCTGCGTGAGGGCGACGTCCAGGAAGTCGGGCCAGCAGTCATCGGTGCGGCGCGCGCCTTCCTCGTCGGTGGATGACACCGCCGCTGGCGATCGCGCGTCCCGAGGGCTCGATCTACCGCGTCGCGCCGCGGGCCTGACCCTTGGGCGTGGCCGGACTGGAACTACGCGCACGAGGACCGCACGTTCGGGAGCCGCTTCGACGATCCGCGCGGCGAGTACCGCGTGCTCTATGCGAGCAGCCAGCGTGAGGGCGCGTTCGCCGAGACGCTGGCGCGCTTTCGGGTCGATCTGCACGTCGGCGGCCGAGCAACAGGCGATCGACGGCGATCCCGAGGACGCCGGCTACCCCGAGCCGCTGGCCGGCGGTGTCGTGCCGTCGGAGTGGATCGAGACACGCCTGCTCGGCACGGCGCGCCATGCCGGCGGGTTCGTCGACCTCGGGCGCTCGGACTCGCTGGCGCATCTCCGCATCGTGCTGGCCGACCGGGTGCTCCACTACGGCCTTGACGACCTCGACGCGGGCGACATCCGCAGCCGAGCACCACGCCGCCTGACGCAGGAGGTCTCGCGCTACCTGTTCGAGCACGGCCGCGACGATCAGGGCGCCGCGGTCGCGGGCGTCCGATACCTCTCGCGGCTCGGCGATGACCTCGAGAACTGGGCGATCTTCGAGCCGAACGCGCCCTCGGACGCGACGAGCGAGCCGATCGATCCGGGCGACGAGGCGCTGCGCGCGGTGCTCGAGCGGTTCGAGCTCAGGTGGGGGTAACGACCCCTTCCGTAAACGCCGCTTACTTCGCGTACGCGGCCCAAAAGCGGCCCACGAACGCACACGCGCACGCAGCCGCGAACCCACCGGGCCACAAGAAAGGCGCCATATCCAGGCCTTTCTTAGAGCCCTCTGCCGGACTCGAACCGGCGACCCCTTCCTTACCATGGAAGTGCTCTACCAACTGAGCTAAGAGGGCGCGATGCGCGCTTCAGCGTAGCGCCCCTCGCGCGCGGAGGTAGCCTGCGGGCATGGACGATGGCGTGCTCTCGGCGCGGCTGTGGGAGGGGTTTGCTCAGCTGCAGGCGTTGCTGGGTGGGCATGCCGGGCCGGGGCGGGTGATCGAGCGGGATGGGCTGGTGGCTTCGATCGTGCCCGGGTCTCCCGATTCGCCGACGCTGAACGCTGCGGTGGCGGTCGATCCCGACCGGGCGCCGGAGTACCTGAAGGAGCTCGAACAGCGGTACAAGGACGCCAAGGTGCGGCGGTGGGGGCTGTGGATGGATGGGCGGGCGGCGCTGCCGGCCCAGGCGCTGGCGCAGGCCGGGATGGTGGTGACGACCGCGAGCCCGGGCATGGGTGCGCGGCTGGATGAGATGGCGACCGAACCGCGACGAGCCGAGTGAAGGCCGATCTCGTGACCGTCGGGCGGGTCAATGACCTCGCGTATGGCAACTACGACGGGCGGCTGGAGCGCACGCTGCAGCCGCTGCCGAACGGGATCCTGCATGGGTACCGGGTTGATCACGATGGGAAGCCGGCCGCGGTGGCGCTGGCGCTGCACCACAACGGGGACTGTGGCGTGAGCTTCGTCGCGACCGTGCCGAAAGCGAGACGGCAAGGGCTCGGCGACGCAGGTGATGCGGCAGGTCTTTCGAGAGCGGCGCGGAACGACGGGTGCACGACGACGACGCTGCAGGCCACGGACGTCGGGGAGCGGCTGTACACGAGCGCTTGGGTTCCGGCATCTGTGCGTGATGCAGCTCTGGGAGCTGCGCCGGTAGCCCGGAGCGGCCGACTACCCTCGGAAGAGGGTCGAATGGCACCAGCGAGCGCAGTGAGACGCAGGCCCCGGCCGCGGTTGCCGCGGCTGAGTCGCGCGAGGCCTGAAACCAGCGCGACATGCCCTCGTCGTGGTCGCGACGATCGTGGCGACGTTCGTCGGCGCGTACGTCGCGCTGAACACGTACACGCAGACGCAGCAGCTCAGCGTCGGGCAGGTCCAGATCAGCGTCGACCCCGGGCACAAGGGCTCGCTGGACCTCTATGTGCCGCTCGTCGACTGGGGCGTGCGGTTCGAGGACACGGTGAAGCTGCCGGCCCGGCTGCACGTCGATCTGCGGACGGTGGATCGAAAGACGGTGACGAACATCGCGCAGGGCGGGTCGCTGGACCTGCAGGACGTTCGACAAGACGCGCGCGAGGCGGTCAAGAACTACCTGATCCGCCTGATCCTCGTGGTGATGCTGAGCGCGCTCGTGCTCGGCAGCCTCACCGCGGCGGCGCTCAGGAACTGGTCGAAGCCGCGGCTGCGGTACACGTTCGCGGCGGCCGTCGGCACGACGATCGCTGATCGGGGTCGCGCTGATCCTCTTCCTGCCGCCGCGCGGCTCGATCGCCCACCCGCAGTACTACGCCTTCGGGCCCGACATCCCGCGGGCGCTGCAGGCCGTCGAGGCCGTGCAGCAGTCGACGAACCAGCTCGACGAGGAGCTCGACGCGCAGCTGGTGGGCCTGGCGCGGCTGGTGACCGCGCCGTCGGATCGGACGCCGCTCACGAACCAGCCGACGATCACGATCGCCTCAGACCTGCACAACAACATCATCGCCCTGCCGATCCTCGAGCGGACGACGAACGGTGGCCCGCTGTTCTTCGCCGGCGACCTGACCGACCGCGGCTCGCCGCTCGAGGCCGGGTTCGTGAGCCGGATCGTGAACCTCGGCAAGCCGTTCGTGTTCGTGTCCGGCAACCACGACAGCGACAGCCTCGAAGCGGAACCTGGCAAGACGAGGCGCGATCGTCCTCACGCAGTACGGGCGGCTGCGCCCCGACGGGAGCTACGGCCCGGTCATCAACGACGTCGCCGGCCTGAAGGTCGCCGGCTACAGCGACCCGTTCGAGCGGCGGCCAGAACGACAACTTCAAGGACCGGTACGAGCCCGCGCCGTCCACCGCCCAGCAGGACGCGTTCACGAAGTGGCTCCTCCCCCTCGTCGGCAAGGTCGACGTCGGTGATGGTCCATGAGCCCGCGCTGATCGAGCCGGCGCTGGCGATCCTCAAGGACCGCCCGCCGCAGCGGCCGATCGTCTTCATCGTCGGCCACACGCACAAGGCCGACATCCAAAGACAACCCGGTGTGGACGTGATCAACGGCGGCAGCGTCGGCGCCGGCGGCACCGGCAACCTCACCGAGCCGACGAAGATGGGCATCGCGCGGCTGATCTACACGCGCGAGCCGTCGTTCCAGCCGCTGGCCGCCGACCTGGTGGAGATCGACCCGGGAGCGGGCTCGGCGACCGCTCGCCGCGAGCGGCTGGACGAGCCCGCCGACTAGACGCCCGGTCGGCGCGAGCGCTGGATGTCGCTCATCGCGGCGCCGATGACGACGTTCACGAGCCAGATGACGATCGTCGCGCCGACGACGGTCCAGAACGAGCCCGCCTCGAAGTCCGGCACGACCCACGCGGTCAGCACGAGCATCAGGCAGTTCACGAGGAAGTACGCGATGCCGAACGTGATGATGATGAACGGGATCGAGAGGATCGCCAGGACGGGCTTGACGAACGAGTTCACCACGGTGAAGACGACGGCCGCGAGCAGGAGCGTCCAGAACGAATCGCCGTAGGTCACGCCGTCGAAGATCTCGGCCGCGACCCAGATCGCGGCGAGGTTGGCGGCGGCGCGAACCAGGAACTCGGGCATCAGCGTTCGAATCGTCGCACGAGCGCCCACGCCCCGGGAGCGCGATGGCACCCAGCGCGGCCTTCACGAGGCCGCCGACGATGAAGATCGAGAAGCCGTTGTGGATCGTCCAGCCCCAGGTCTCGCCGACCGAGATCTTCAGGACGATCAGGCCGGGCACGAAGATGATCAGCTGGCCGACCACGAACGTGAGGAACGCGAGCAGCGGGACGCGGTCGGCGCCGTTCTCGGCCATCCAGCCGACGAACGCGGCGGCGAAGACGAAGCCGATCAGGTAGCCGCCCGACGCGCCCCAGACCACGTGCCAGCCGGACTCGCCGTCGGCGTAGAACGGCAGGAAGAGACCCAGCAGCACGTACAGCGCCAGCGAAGCGGCGCCACGGCGCGCGCCCAGCGACGCCCCCACGAGCCCGACCGCCAAAGTCTGGCCGGTGATCGGCACCGGCGACGGCGGGACGTCGATCGCGATCTGGGCGAAGAGCGCGACGAGCAATGCGCCGGACACGATCAGGATCGCGTCGCGCACGCGCGCGCCCGGGATGACGTCGGCGAGGACCGCGGGCCTGGGGAGAGCGTGGGTCATGGCGCGGGAACCTATAGAACGCCGTCCAGATAGCGCTGCAACGTCGGCGCGACCAGCGGGACGACCTCCTCGGCCGGCAGCGACGCGAGCGGCTCGACCCGCGCGATGTACCGGGCCGCCAGCAGGCCCATGATCTGCGACGCGACGAGGTTGGCCCGCAAAGCGGGACGATCGGCCGTGACCGCCCCCTCCACCCGGCCGATGATCTCGCGCGAGATGAACTCGCGGACGGCGACCGCGGCGCCGGGGTGCGACGTCGCGCCCTGGACGAGCGCGAGCAGCGCGTCGACGTTCGCGTCCCACACCTCCAGCAACCGCCGCACCATCCGCTCGCCGAGCCCGTCGACGCCCTCGGCCACCAGCGGCCCGAGCACCTCGGCCGGCGTGAACGGCAACTGCATGGCGGCCACGAACAGCCCGTCCTTCGTGCCGAAGAAGTAGTGCACCAACGCGGTGTCGACCCCGGCGTCCGACGCCACATCCCGGATCCGCGTCCGGTCGTAGCCGTGCGCGGCGAAGCGGGCGCGGGCCGCCGCGAGGATGTCGTCTCGAGAAGAGGCGCCTCCGGGACGCCGGCCGCGTGGGCGTGAACTCACCGCTCGATGAATATATTGGGGCCGCATGCTGCCGTTCTACGTCGACGGGCCGCACACGAACGCGTACCGCCAGGCGGTGACCTACGAGAAGCAGCACCGGCCGAACGACGCCGCCGTCATGCGCAAGCTCGCGCAGGTCCCGCAGGCGCGCTGGTTCACCGGCGGCCGGCCGCGACAGGTCCGCAGGGACGTCAGGCAGCTCATGGACAAGGCGAACGGGAAGCTGCCCGTGCTGGTCGCCTACAACGTGCCCGAACCGCGACTGCTCGCAGTACAGCGCCGGCGGCGCGCGCAACCCCAAGAGCTACAGGCGCTGGATCGACGGCTTCGCGGACGGCATCGGCAACCGCCCGGCGATCGTGATCCTCGAGCCCGACGCGCTGGCCGGCCTGTGTGGGAAGCGGCGGCTGGAGAACCTGCGCGCGGCCGTGAAGCGGCTGGAGCAACTCCCCAGCACGACGACGTACGTCGACGCCGGCCACTCGAACTGGCAGCCGGCCAAGCGCATGGCGAGACGACTGCAGAAGCGTGGGCGCCACGCACTACGCGCTGAACGTCAGCAACTTCCAGCGCACCAAGGACCTGATCGCGTACGGCCGCAAACTCTCCCCCACGATGCACTTCGTGATCGACACGAGCCGCAACGGCCGCGGCCCGTGGCACGGCAAGGAAGAGTGGTGCAACCCACCCCGCCGAGGCCTCGGCGCACGGCCGACAACGCAGACCGGCGACCCGCTGGTCGACGCGTTCCTGTGGATCAAGGCGCCCGGCGAGTCGGACGGCGAGTGCGCCGACGGCAAGGACCCGCCCGCCGGCCAGTGGTGGCCGGAGTACGCGCTCGGCCTCGCCCGCCGCGCGCAACCGCCGCTCTAGCGCAGCGCCAGGCCCGTCGACGGGTCGAACACGTGCAGGCGCGACATGTCGACGCCCAACGAAAGGCGGTCGCCGACCGCCACCGCGCACATCGGGCGGCAGCCGCGCCGTGAGCCGCGACTCGAGCCCGGCGTCGTCCTCGCCGTCGAACGCGTCGGACACCGTCACCCGTGAGGCGTCGGTCCGCAGGTGCACCAGCAGGTCGGAGCCGAGCGCCTCGACCAGCACCACCTCGAGCTCGAGGTCGCGCCCGCCGGCCCGCAGGCACTCGGGCCGGATCCCGATCACGACGTCCTCGTCGACCCAGCCGCCGACCGGTCGACGCCAGCGCGTCCGGCAGGACGAGGCGCGAGGCCGCCGAGCACGGCGACCACACGGCCCTCCTCGAACTCGAGCCGCCCGCGCAGCAGGTTCATCGCCGGCGACCCGATGAACGCCGCCACGAACAGGTTGGCCGGCCGGTCGTACAGCACCTGCGGCGCGTCGACCTGCTCGAGCCGCCCGTCGCGCATGACCGCGACGCGATCGCCCATCGTCATCGCCTCGGTCTGGTCGTGCGTGACGTACAGCGTCGTGGTCCCGAGCTCCTGGTGCAGCCGCGCGATGTACGCGCGCATCTCGACCCGCAGCTTGGCGTCGAGGTTCGAAAGGGGCTCGTCCATCAGGAACGCCGCCGGCTGGCGCACGATCGCCCGCCCCAACGCCACCCGCTGGCGCTGGCCACCGCTCAGCTGACGCGGGCGGCGCAAGAGCTGCTCGCTGATCCCCAGCCGCCGCGCCACCGAGGCGACCCGCTCGCGCGGATCCCGATCCCCGCGCATCTTCAGCGCGAACCCGAGGTTGTCCTCGACGGTCATGTGCGGATACAGCGCGTACGACTGGAACACCATCGCGATGTCGCGGTCCTTGGGCGCGACGTCGTTCACCACGCGGTCGGCGATCCGGATCGTCCCCGACGTCGCCTCCTCCAGCCCCGCGACCATCCGCAGCGCCGTCGACTTGCCCCGAGCCCGACGGGCCGACCAGCACGGTGAACCCGCCGTCGGCGACCTCGAGATCGAGCGCGTCACGGCGCGGTCCCGTCCGGGAACACCTTCGAGACCTCGTTGAAGCAGATCGACGCATCAGCCACGCGCCTTCGCGATGAAGTCGCGGTACCAGAGCCCGCTGCGCTTGGGCACGCGCCGCTGCGTCGCGTAGTCGACGTACACGAGCCCGAAGCGCTTCGAGTAGCCGTGCTCCCACTCGAAGTTGTCGAGCATCGACCAGGCGAAGTAGCGCCGCACGTCGACCCCGTCGGCGACCGCCCGCGACAGCGCGTCGAGATGCGACGCGCAGGTAGTCGACGCGCCGCGGATCCTCCAGCGTCCCGTTCACCACCGGCCCGTCCTCGAACGCCGCGCCGTTCTCGGTGATGTAGATCGGCACGTCGCCGTAGTCGCGCCGCACGCCGCAGCGAGCAGCTCGTGCAGGCCGTCGGGGTCGACCTCCCAGCCCATCGCCGTGGTCGGCGGCGGCGGGAGCACCGGCGCGAGCTCCAGCGGCTGCCGCGCCGGATCCGCGCGCACCCGCTGCGGGAAGTAGTAGTTGATGCCGAGGAAGTCGATCGGCTCCGAGATCGACGTCGAGATCGCCGTCGCGCACGAAGTCGAGCGGGCCGTAGCGCCGCTCGTAGTGCTCGACCATGTCCTCCGGGTACCAGCCGCGGAACACCGGGTCGAGGAACCAGCGGTTCAGGTAGCCGTCCATGCGCGCAGCGCCGGCGCCGCGGATCGTCGGACCGCACCGGCGCGAGGTTCAAGGTGATCCCGACCGGCGTCGCCCGCGCAGCGCCTCCACCGCCCAGCCGTGCGAGAGCAGCAGGTGGTGCGAGGCGCGCAGCGCCGTCGGCCAGTCGCGGATCCCCGGCGCCTTGATGCCCTCGGCGTGGCCGAGGAACGCGACCACCCACGGCTCGTTGTGCGTGATCCAGGCGTCGACCAGATCGCCGAGCTCATCCGCCATCAGCCCCGCGTACTCGGCGAACCGCTCGGCGGTGTCGCGCGCCGCCCAGCCGCCGACCGCCTGCCGCGCCTGCGGCAGGTCCCAGTGGTAGAGCGTCGCCACCGGCTCGATGCCCGCGCTCGCGCAGCCCCTCGCACAGGCGCCGGTAGAAGTCGACGCCCGCCGCGTTCAGCGCGCCCGCGCCCGTCCGGCTGCACCCGCGGCCACGAGATCGAGAAGCGGTAGGACTCGACGCCGAGCGCCGCCATCAGGTCCAGGTCCTCCTCGCCAGCGGTGGTAGTGGTCGCACGCGACGTCGCCGGTGTCGCCGCCCGCCACCGCGCCCTGCCGCCGGCAGAACGTGTCCCAGATCGACGGGCCGCGCCCGTCCTCGTCCACCGCCCCCTCGATCTGGTACGCCGCCATCGCGACGCCGAACCGGAACTCCGACAGGGAACTCGCCCGGGACGACGACGTCCGGCAGCTGCGGCGGTGCTCATCCCTTCACCGCGCCCGCGGTCAGGCCCTTGACCAGCCAGCGCTGCGTGGCGAAGAAGGCGATCAGGACGGGGAGCGTGGACACGACGCCTGCGGCCATGAGCTGAGCGGTCCTTTGCTGGTAGTTGCCGATGAAGGTGCGGATGCCGATCGGGATCGTCTCGGCGGTGTGCTGCGTGAGGTTGCGTCACGAACAGCAGCTCGTCCCACGCGAACAGGAACGCGTAGACGAACGTCGCCACGAGCCCCGGAGCCGCGTTGGGCAGGACGATCCTCACGAACGCCTTGAACGGGGTGCAGCCGTCGACCATCGCCGCCTCCTCGAGATCGCGCGGGATCGCGAGGAAGAACGAGCGCATGAAGAAGATCGCCACCGGCGTGAAGAACGCCGTGTACACGAGGATCATCCCGGCGTGGGTGTCGTACAGCGGCGATGCCGACGTTCTGCTTGAGCCAGATGAAGCCGATGAACAGCGGCAGCAGGAACATCGAGCCGGGGATCAGCTGCGTGCCGATCACGGTCAGCGACAGCCCGCGCGAGCCGCGGAACTTGAAGCGCGCGAGCGCGTAGCCGGCCGAGCTGGCGAACGCGGTCGCGAGCAGCGCGGCCGCACGTGCAGATGATCAGGCTGTTGAGGAAGAAGCGCTCGAAGTCGATCGTCTTCCACATCCCGGTGAACGCGTCGAACGTGGGATGCAGCAGGTCGTAGGCGCCGGTGGACAGCTCGAGGTCGTCCTGGAGCGCCGAGATCAGCAGCCAGAGCACCGGCGCGAGCATCACGAGCAGCACGGCGTAGGTGAGCGCGTCGAGGCCGCGGTTCACGAGCCGCTTGCGGGCCGCGGGGTGAGCGTCAGAGCGGTCATGCCACCTCCAGGTCGCGCTTGAACGCCCGGTACCAGACGGCGACCCAGACGAGCATCGCCAGCATCAGCAGCACCGAGACCGCGCTGCCGTAGCCGAACAGGTTGTTGGAGAACGACTGCCGGACGATCAGCGTCATCATCAGGTCCGCGTCCGGCCCGGGATTGGTCCCGAACATCACGTACGGGATCGCGAACTGGTAGGCGGAGTAGATGACGCCGAACAGCAGCTGGACCGCGATCAGCGGGCGCAGCAGCGGCAGCGTGATGTAGCGGAAGCGCTGGAACGGGCCGGCGCCGTCGATCGCCGCCGCCTCGTGCAGCTCCTGCGGCATCGCCTGCAGGCCCGCGAGGAAGATCAGCATCGCGAACGGCAGCCCGCGCCAGATGCTCGGGATGATGATCGCCCACAGCGAGTTCTCGCCGATCAGCCACACGGGCCGGTCGCCGAGCAGGCCCGTGTAGTCGACGAGGACCTTGTTGATGATCCCGACGTCGCTCTGCCACATGAACTGCCAGAGCACCGCGACGACGAAGCTCGGCACGATCCACGGCGTGAGCATCAGCGTGCGGATCGACCTTGATCCCGCGCATCGGCCGGTTCAGCAGCAGCGCCACGGCGAGCCCGCCGCCGAGCGTGCCCAGCCACGGTCCAGAACGTGTAGACGAGCGTGTTCTGGACGGCGCCCGTGAACCCGCTGCGCAGCGGGTTGTCGGCGTCGAAGAGGATCGAGTCGGTAGTTCTCGAACCCGGCCCACGGCGCGTCGAACAGCTGCGCGAACGTGAAGGTGTTCAGGTTCTTGAACGAGAGGTAGACGCCGCCGAGCATCGGCAGCAGGTGCACGAGCACCATGAAGACGACGGCGGGCGCGACGAGGCCGATGATCAGCCGGCGGCGCGAGCGCTTGCAGCGAGCTCGAGCCGCCGGCGCCGCGGCTCGGCGATCAGCCTGCGCGGCGGGCGCCGGCTCGGTGGGCGTGATGGTGCTCATGGTGCAGAGACGGACGGGCGGGGCGGCGGCACGCCCCGCCCGTCCGGAGGAGGGTCCTGCTAGCCGGCTCTGGGCCAGCAGGCCGTCGGCCTCCTTGGCCGCCTCGTCGAGCTGCTTCTGGACGCTCGGCCTCGAGTAGCTCGCCCTTGGCCGCCTCGTCGAGGATCGTTCCCGAAGCGGCCCTTGTAGGCGTTCTCGATCTGCGCCCACTGCGGGATCGGCGAGTACGTCCGACCCTGCTGGATCGCCTGGTAGACGGCCTCGTAGTTGGCGCCGTTGGACTCGCCGACCGCCTTCTGCGGCTCCACGCGCGCGGGGAACATGCCCAGCAGCTTCGCGTAGTCGGTCTGGACCTGATCCTGCGAGAGGTACTTCATGACCTCCCAGGCCTCGTTCTTGTGCTGCGAGGACTTGAACATCATCAGGTTCGAGCCGCCGACGAACGTGTAACGCGTCGCCGTTCGGGCCGGCCGGCATCGGCGCGAGCGCGACGTTCTTGCGCGCCGCCGGCACCCAGTTGGTGTCGTCGGTGCGCTCGCGCCGACGGCGAGCACCCACGGGCCGCCGATCCAGACCGCGATCTTGCCGCCCTTGAACTGGTTCTCGACCTGCGTGCCGTCACGCTCGAGCTGGCTCTTGTCGGCCAGGCCGTCGTTGACCAGGTCGGCGAAGAACTCCACGCCCTGGACGGCCTCCGGCGAGTTGATCGTCGACTGCGTGTTGTCCTCGGATGAGCTCCGCGCCACCGGCGTCCCACACGAACGGCATCACGTGGTGGACGAGGTCGAACGCCTTCTTGCCGGGCGTGCCGAACGGCTGGATGCCCGGGACCTTGTCCTTGATCGCCTGCAGCGTGGCGCGGAAGTCGTCCCAGGTCGGCGAACGCGGTCGCAGGATCGACGCCGGCCTTCTCGAGGACGTCCTTGCGGTAGTAGATCGACGCGTGCCTCGGTGAACCACGGCACCGCCCACGTGCCGTCCTGGCCGACCACCTGCGGTGGTCTTCCACACGCCGTCGGGGTAGGCGCCGGAGCCGCCGACGTCCTCGACGCGGTCGTTCAGGTCCTCGAACCCGCCGAGCGCGGCGAAGAACGGGACCTGCGTGGTGCCGGCCTGCGTGATGTCCGGGCCTTCGCCGGAGACCGCCGCGTTGCGGATGCGGTCGAGCTGGACGCCCCAGTCGACGACCTCGACGTCGACCTTGATGCCGGTCTTCTCGGTGAACGGCTTCGAGCGACGCCTCCATGTCCTCCTGCGGCTGCGGACCGTTGGGCATGATCCACAGCTTCACCGTCGTGCCGGGCTTGATCTCCGACTTGGCGGCCGGTGTTGCCGCTCGACTGGCTGTCCGTCGTCGTCCCCGCCGCAGCCCGAGTACACCAGGGCCCCGACGAGAACGGCTGCGATCGCGAGCAGGATCGCGTACCTACTGCGCACGATCTCTCCTCCTTCTCCAAAAACGGTTTCGGTATTACGCCTGGCACTGCGTCGGGAACCTCTGCGCTGCGGTCACCCCCTAGGTCGCTGCCCGCGGTCGAGTGGAGCCGCGCCGGATGAGCTCCACGGGACAGGACCGTGGACGGCTGCGACGGCATCCTGCTCGCCATCGATCAGGCGCATGAGCGCCGCGCCCGCGGCGCTCACCGAGGCCGGCCTTGTCCTGGCGGACCGTCGTCAGCGGCGGGTTCATGTGGTCGGCGAGCTGGATGTCGTCGAAGCCGATGACCGAGACGTCGGCCGGCACGTTAGGCCGGCGTCGCCGGCCGCGCGGATCGCGCCCAGGGCCATCATGTCCGACGCGGCGAACACCGCTGTGGGCGGCTCGTCGAGGGAGAGCAGGTCGGCCATCGCGCGGCGGCCGCTCTCCACGTAGAAGTCTCCGTAGGCGACGTACTCGTCGCGGTAGGCGAGCCCGGTCGCCTGCAGCGCCTGGCGGTAGCCGCGCAGGCGGTCGGCGCCCGGGCGCTTCTCCAGCAGGCCGGTGATCGTGGCGATGCGGCGGTGCCCGAGGCTGTGCAGGTAGCGCACGGCTTTGGCGGCGCCGTCGGTGTTGTCGCAGATCACGAAGGTGGTGGCGGGCCCGTCGAGCTCGACGTCGACGCCGACCGTCGGGAGCTCGGAGCGGACCAGCCGGCGCACTTCCGGGTCCTCGGGGTCCGCGCCCATGAGCGACCGCGCCCTCGACGTCGTGGTGGCGGGCAGCGCTTGAGGTAGGCGTGGCTGCCGTAGCCGTTGCCGGGATGCTCGGAGGCGAACAGCAGCAGGTCGTAGCCCGCCGGCGCCGATCGAGTTCTTGAGCCCGACGAGCACCTCGTGGAAGAACGGGTGCTGCAGGTCGGGGTGGCCTTCGCCGGTCTCGAGGAAGACGCCGATCACGTGGCTGCGCTGCGTCTTGAGGCTGCGCGCGGCGGCGGCCGGCGTGTAGTCGAGCTCGCGGGCAAGGCGCATGATGCGCTCGCGCGTCTCGGGGTTGACGTCCGCGTAGCCGTTCAGCGCACGCGAGACCGTGCCGATCGAGACGCCACTGGCTCGTGCCAACTGCCGGATGGTGACTCTCTCTTCGCTCATCTCCGAAAACGGTTTTGGTAACCGTTGCGGAAGTGTATTCACAGGTGGGGCGGTCTTGTCAAGAGACGATCTGCAATTCGTGCGGTGAATCGTTGAGGCGGCGCCCGCCGGCCTCGGTCACCGTCACGATGTCCTCGATCCGCACGCCGAAGGAGCCGGGCACGTAGATCCCCGGCTCGATCGAGAAGCACATGCCCGGCCGCAGCGGCTGCGTCTCGCCCTCGACGATGTACGGCGGCTCGTGCACGGTGACGCCGATCCCGTGGCCGGTGCGGTGCGTGAACAGCTCGCCGTAGCCCGCATCCCCGATCACCACGCGCGCCGCGCGGTCGACGTCCTGGCAGGCCGCGCCCGGCCGCACGGCCTCGAAGCCGGCCTGCTGCGCCGCCCGCACGACCTCGTAGACGCGCAGGTGCTCCTCGCGTCGGCTCGCCCACGTGCACGGTGCGCGTGGTGTCCGACCCGTAGCCGTCGAACGTGCCGCCGAAGTCCATGACCACCGCGTCGCCCAGCTCGATCACGCGCTCCCCCGCCCCGTGGTGCGGGTTGGCGCCGTTCGGGCCCGACCCGACGATCGTGAAGTCGGCGCTCGCGTGGCCGTGGTGGAGCAGCAGCCGCGCGAGGTCGCCGGCCACGTCGACCTCCCTACGACCGGCGAACGGACGGTCAGCACGTCGGCGAACGTCGCGTCCGCCGCGGCGCCGGCGGCAGCCAGACGCGCCAGCTCGTCGGCGTCCTTGATCGCCCGCAGCAGCGGCAGCGCCGCGGTCATCGACGCGAACGAGCTGTCCGGCAGCGCCTCCTGCAGCGGGAACACGTGCAGCGCCCAGCAGGCATCCGAGACCGCCCAGCGGCCGGGACCGATGACGTCCGCGGCGAGCGCGTACGGGTCCTGGCCGTCGGACCACTCGAGGAACTCCACATCGGCGCCCTCGGCGTCGGGGCGCTCGAAGCCCGGCAGGACGAGGACGGGATCGCGGCCCGCGGCGACGACGAGCAGCGTGAGGCGCTCGGTCACCTCGTTCGGCGTGTAGCCGGTCAGGTACAGCAGGTCGGGGCCGGGGGCGACGAGCAGGCCGGCGAGCCCGGCCTCGTCCGCCGCGGCGGCGGCGCGTGCGATGCGTGTCACGCGGTCAGGGTGACACGGCGGCGACCTCGCGGAGGACACGCGTGAGCATGTCCGTGCCCTGCTCGAGGCCGGCGATCGGCACGCGCTCGTCGTTGCCGTGCATGCGCATCAGATCGGCGTGCGAGATCGGGTACGGGTAGACGCCGTAGACCGGGATGCCCTTCTGGCGCCACGGAGGCGTCGGTGCCCGCCTCGAACAGCTCGGGCGTCACGCGCACGCCCGGCCACTGCGCCTTGGCCTGCTTGACGACGCTGTTCCACAGGTCGGTGCCCGTCTTCGACGCCGGCAGCTCCGCGCGCTCGTCGAAGCCGTCGAGCGTCTCCTTCTTTGGTCGCCGGCGGCGTGACCACCGGCTCGATCTGCACGCGCCGGTCGGCGACGACCTTCTTCATGCGCCGGATCAGCGGGCGCGGGTGCGTGCCCGGGAGCATGCGCATGTTCACGGTCGCCTCGGCGGTGCCCGGCAGCACGTTCGCGCGGAACCCGCCGTCGACGATCGTCGGGACGAAGATGTCGCGGGCGATGCCGTCGAACAGCTCGCCGAACTTGCGGCGCTGCAGCGCGTTCGCCACCGCGGCGCTCTCGGTCTTGTTCAGCCGCCGCAGCAGCTTGCCGGTCCGCCCGCCGAACGCATTGGCCCACGTGCGGAAGTAGCGCTTCGCGACCGGGGTGATCCGCGGCGGCGCGTTGTAGTGCTCGAGGCGGTTCAAAGCGCGCACGAGCCGGCGGAGCGCGCTGTCGGGCAGCGGCCGCGAGCTGTGGGTCGACGTCCCGCGCGTGCGCAGCGTGACCGACAGCGAGTTCTTGTCGATCGTCGTGATCCCCATCAGGCGCGGCTTGCCGCCGGCGCCCTTGAAGATCCAGCCGCCCTCGTTGAGCGACACGCCCGCGTCGATCTTGTCCCAGTGGTTGTCGGCCAGCCAGCGCGTGCCGTAGCTGCCGCCCTCCTCGTCGGCCTCGGCGAGCAGGATCACGTCGCGCTTGAGCGGGACCTTCGCGCGGGCCAGCCGCATCGCGGCGACGGTGAACGCGGCGAGGCCGCCCTTGAAGTCGAGCGAGCCGCGGCCGTACAGGTAGCCGCCGTTGCTGATGCCGGCGAACGGGTCGACGCTCCACAGCTCGGGCTCGACGCCGACCGTGTCCTCGTGCCCGGCGAGCAGCACCGGCTTCGCGGTCGGATTGGCGGCGCGCAGGCGCGCCACCAGGTGCGCCTTGCCGGGCGTGGGCGTCTGGATGATGTCGACCTGGAAGCCGAGCGCGCGGAGCCGCGGCGCCAGCAGGTTGGCGATCTGGCCCTCGTTGCCCGGCGGGTTCGAGGTGTTCACGCGCACGAGCTCGCGCGCCAGCGCGGTCACCTCGCTGTCCTGCGCCTGCGCCGCAGGCGCGGCCATGAGGCCCGCCACCACTAGGATCGCCGCCATCCTGCCCGCCACGCCAAGCGACTACCCAGCGTCGTAAGTCCGTGAACACGCCGATCATCGACGGCCACAACGACGTCCTCAGCCATCTCTACGAGACGGCCCAGCCGGATGACGCGCTGCTGCGCGAGGACACCGCGACGATCACGGTGCCGCGCGCGAAGGCCGGCGGCGTGGCCGCCGGGCTGTTCGCCGTGCTGCCGCCGGCGCCTTCGTGGGACATGACGCGGACGCCCGGCGGCTACGAGATCGAGATGGCGCCGGCCGTGCCGTGGGAGGAGTCGGCGCGCAGCATCGGCATGCAGGGCGCGCGGCTGTTCCGTCTGCTCGACGCCTGCGACGGACACGTCCGGCTGATCCGCGACGCCGCCGACCTCGACGCCTGCCTGGCCGGCGAGGCCCTCGGCATCGTGTTCCACTTCGAGGGCGCGGAGGCGATCGACACCGACCTCGACGCGCTCGACGTCTGGTACGCGGCCGGCCTGCGCTCCGTCGGCCTCGTCTGGAGCCGGCCGAACGCGTTCGCGCACGGCGTCCCGTTCCGGTTCCCGTCGTCGCCCGACACCGGGCCCGGCCTCACCGAGGCGGGTACGAGGCTCGTGCGGCGCTGCGCCGAGCGCGGCATCGCGATCGACCTCAGCCACCTCAACGAGAAGGGGTTCTGGGACGTGGCGCGCACGCTCGACGGCCCGCTGATCGCGTCGCACTCGGGCGCCCACGCGCTGTGCACCTACTCGCGCAACCTCACCGACGCCCAGCTCGACGCGATCAAGGCGTCGGACGGCCTCGTCGGCATCAACTTCGACGTCGGGTCGCTGCGCGAGGACGGTGGCGACGATGCGAACACGCCGCTGTCGCGGATCGCCGAACACGCCCGCTACGTGGCCGACCGCATCGGGGTCGACCACGTCGCCTTCGGCTCGGACTTCGACGGCGCGACGATGCCCGCCGAGCTGCCCGACGCGTCGGCCTACCCGCGCGTCCTCGCCGCCCTCGAAGCGATCGGCTTCGAGAGCGACGAGGTGGCGCGCATCGCGTCCGGCAACTGGCGCCGGGTGCTCGCGGCCGCCTGGCGCTAGACGCGCGGCGGGTCTTCCGCGCATAACCCGGAGCTGCGGTGCCGACCCGGATGCCGGGTGCCGGAGGCGCGGGCCGGGCCCACCGGAATGCGTGGAAGCCCGGCGTGCGTCCACCGCTCGGCGAGGCGCCCGCGGATCGCGAGCGCCGCGGAGCCGGCGATGAGCAGGCCCAGCGCGGCGAGACCGGCCGAGACCGCGATCGCGGGGCGGAACGCGTCCATCATCTCGGTGGGGCCGACCGAGCTGACGATCGCGCTCACGATCGCCAGGCCCACGGCGCCGCCGACCTGGAACGACGTGTTGACGAGGCCCGAGGCGAGGCCCTGCTCGTGGTCGGCCACGCCGGCCACGGCCTGCACGTTGAGCGCCGGGTACATCAGCGCGAACCCGCCGCCGAGGAACAGCATCGTCGGCAGCATCAGGCCGAGGAACGTCGGCGAGTCGTCGAACCGCAGGAACAGCAGGTAGCCGATGAGCAGCGACAGCGTGCCCGCGGCGATGATCCGCTGCGTGCCGAAGCGGTCCATCAGCCCGGCGAGCCGCGGCGAGAAGATCGCCACGAGCAGGCCGGCCGGCAGGAACGCCAGCGCGGTCTCGATCGCCGACCAGCCGTGCAGCGTCTGCAGGTACAGCGTGCCGACGAACTGGAAGCCGAAGTAGCTCCCGAACAGGATCATGCCGCCCAGGTTCGCCCGTACGAGCGGGCCGGAGCGCAGGATGCCGAGCCGCACCAGCGGCTGCGGCGTGCGCCGCTCGATCGTCACGAACAGCGCCAGCAGCGCGGCCACGATCGCGAACGACGCGATCGTCGTCGCCGAGCTCCAGCCCGTCTCCGGCGCCTCGACGACGGTGCGCACGAGCAGGAGCATCGCCGCGGTGACCGTGACGGCACCCGCGATGTCGTACTTGCGCGGGCCGATCGCCGGCAGGTCGCGCGGGATCACCCGCGGGGCGACGAGCAGGATGGCGAGCGCGAACGGCACGGGAAGCAGGAACGTCCAGCGCCAGCCGAGCTCGGTGAGCAGCCCGCCGAAGACGAGCCCCATCGAGAAGCCGGAGGCGCCGGTCGCCGTGTAGATGGCCAACGCGCGGTTGCGGTTGTGGCCCTCGCTGAAGGTGGTGGTGATGATCGACAGGCCGGCCGGCGCGGTGAACGCCGCGCTCATGCCCTTGAGCAGGCGCGTGATCACGAGCAGCGTGCCGTCGTTCACGAGCCCGCCGATCGCCGAGGCGACGACGAACACCGAGAGCGCGGCGATCAGCACGCGCTTGCGGCCGAGCATGTCGGCCGCGCGACCACCGAGCAGCAGCAGCCCGCCGTAGCCCAGCACGTAGCCGGAGACAACCCACTGGAGCTGCGACGTGGTCAGGCCGAGATCGGCCTGGATCGACGGGAGCGCGACGCCGACCATCGAGACGTCGAGGCCGTCGAGGAAGAGGACGCCGCACAGCACGGCGAGGAGCGCCCAGGTGCGGGCGTCCCAGCCGGGGGAGGTGCCGACGGCGGTGCTGGGAGAGGAACGCATTCGAGGCATACTACATGCAGTTGCAAAGATTTCTTCGTCACATTTTGTGAATTCAATAATTGTTCGCGCTTGGTATAATTGCCGCTCGAGATGACCGACACCGCGCTTGTGGAGACCTGGCGAGATCTGATGGATCGCTACGCCCGCGCGGTCGGTTCGCTGGAGCGCCGCCTCGAGGAGGAGCACGGCCTCGGCGTCAGCGAGTACGAGGTGCTCGAGCGGCTCGCCGAGGGCCCGGATGACCAGAGGCGCATGCAGGACCTCGCATGCGCGGTGCATCTCAGCCAGAGCGCGCTCTCGCGCGTGGTCGGCCGCCTGGAGGCCGACGGGCTGGTGACCCGCGGCATGTGTCCCACGGACCGCCGCGGCATCTTCGCCTGCCTGACCGACGCAGGGCGCGCGCGGTACGACGCGGCGCGGCCGACGCACCGCAGCGTGCTGGCTGAAACCCTGTAGCGATGCTCGACCACATAGGAGTGAACGTCTCCGACTACGAGTCGGCGAAGGCGTTCTACGTCGCCGCGCTGGCGCCGCTCGGCTACACGCTCGCGTTCGAGCCGATCGCCGGGGTCGGCGGCTTCTCGATCGGGGACCGCGGATCGCAGGGCGCGTTCCCGTTCTGGATCGCCGAGGGCCGCGGCGCGCCGACCGTCGCGCACATCGCGTTCACGGCGCCCGACCGCGCGACCGTCGACGCGTTCCACGCCGCCGCGCTCGCGGCCGGCGGGACGGACAACGGCGCGCCCGGCATCCGCGAGCTCTACCACCCCGACTACTACGGCGCCTACGTCCTGACCGCCGACGGCGTGAACCTCGAGGCGGTCTGCCACCGGCCCGAGTGAAGGTCAGGGCGCTGCGCGCACGACGTCGGCCAGCGTGAGCGGCTCGCGGCCCGTGAAGCGAGCCACCGTGTCGGTCACCTGGTCGAGCTCGCCGCGGGCGACCGCGGTGTAGGTGCTGATCCACGCCTCGACCATCCAGTCGGGCGCGCCGTAGGCGGCGCGGGACGCCCACGCCTCCTCCATGGTCTCGTCCTTGTAGGTGACCTCGCGGCCGGTCAGGCGCGACATCTCGGCGGCGATCTCGCCGAACGTGAGCGCCTGGCCGCCGCTGATGTCGTAGCTCTGGCCGTCGTGCCCTTCGGACGTGAGGAGCTCGGCCGTGACCGCCGCGATGTCGTCGCGCGCCACGGCGGCGAGCCGGCCTTCGCCGGCCGGGCCGGCGATCACGCCGTCATCGGAGACCATGCGCGGCACGAAGTCCAGGTACAGGTTCATGCGCGGGAACGTGAACCGCAGCCCGGAGCCGCGGACGATCTCCTCGGTGGCCCAGTGATCGCGCCCGAGCGTGAACGTCGAGTCCGGCGTGGCGGCGACGAACGACAGGTAGAGGATCCGCTCCACGCCGGCGGCCACGGCGGCCTCGACGGCGGTGCGGTGCTGCTCGACGCGGTCGGTCGACTCCTCGGCCGGGACGAGGAACACGGTGTCGGCGCCTTCGAACGCTGCGCGCATCTCGTCGGCCGCCCCGTACGACGATGCGGCGCGCACCTCGGCGCGCAGGTCGGGGGCGCGGCTCGGGTCGCGGACCACGAGCCGCAGCGGGGCTCCGCGCTCGGCCAGCCGCGTGGCGGTGCGTCCGCCGACGTAGCCCGTGGCGCCGGTCACGGCGATCATCGTCCGAACCCTAACGAGGCGGCGGCCCGCCCCACCGCGGGGTGCTGTCCCTACCTCTCGCAGGTGGTGGGCTCCGAGGACGGACGCCTGTTACCCCGGGCGCATCGGTGGCTTCGGGACGAGATTCTGCTCGCGTCCTCCCCATGACCCCCAGGAGCCCCCACACCATGCAGACCAAGCCCGGCGGCATCGCCGCCCGTGCCGGTCGTTGGAGCGCGCGTCACAAGAAGACCGCCATCTTCGGCTGGCTGGCCTTCGTCGTGATCGCACTGGCGCTCGGCAGTATGACCGGCACCAAGGAGCCCACCGACGCGCAGTCCTACGACGGCGAGTCGAAGCGCGCCGAGACGATCGTCGAGAACGCCGGGTTCAGCAAGGACGCCGGCGAGATGGTGCTCGTACAGAGCAAGGTCCTGACCGCCAAGGACAGCTCGTTCCGCGCGACCGTCAAGGACGTCGAGAAGGCCGTTGCAGGCCAGTCCGTCGTCACCAACATCGTCTCGCCTTACGGCAAGGGCGGCCAGGTGTCCGCCGACGGGCACTCCGCGCTCGTCACCTTCGACATCAAGGGTGATCCCGACACCGCCCCGGACCGGATCCAGCCAGTGATCGACGCGGTCGACAAGGCCGGCGCCGCCCATCGCGACCTGACCGTCGCGCAGTTCGGCGACGCCAGCGTCACCAAGGAGCTCACGGACTCGCAGGCGGCCGATCAGAGCCGCTCGCAGATGATCTCGCTGAGCGTCACGCTGCTGATCCTGCTCATCACCTTCGGCGCCCTGCTGGCCGCCGCCGTGCCGCTCATCCTCGCGCTGACCGCCGTCGCCGGCACCGCCGGTCTTGCCGGTGTCGCCAGCCAGCTCGTCCCCACCGACAGCGTCACGCTGCAGGTGATCATCCTCGTCGGCCTCGCCGTGGGCGTCGACTACTCGCTGTTCTACATCCGGCGCGAGCGTGAAGAGCGCGCCGCCGGCCGCAGCAAGCTCGACGCGCTCGACATGGCCGCCGCCACGTCCGGCCGCGCCGTGCTCATCTCGGGCATCACCGTGATGATCGCCATGGCCGGCATGTTCCTCACCGGCAACACCACGTTCATGGGCATGGGCCTCGGCACGATCCTCGTGGTCGCCGTCGCGGTGCTCGGCTCGCTGACCGTCCTGCCGGCCGTCCTCGCGGCGCTCGGCGACCGCATCAACAAGGGCCGGATCCCGCTGCTGCGCCGCCGCAGCGAGGCGCGCGACTCACGCGCCTGGGGCTGGCTGGTCGACCGCGTCATGCGCCGTCCCGCCATCGCCGCGATCCTCGCCGGCGGCCTGCTCGTCGCCCTGTCGATCCCCGCGTTCGGCATGCAGACGAAGCTCTCCGGCACCGAGGACCTGCCCAAGGACCTCGCCACGGTGCAGGCGTACCACAAGGTCCAGAAGGCGTTCCCGTCCGAGGCCGCTCCCGCCACCGTCGTGGTCAAGGCCAACGACGTCAACGCGCCGGAGATCCAGAAGGCCGTCGCCGGCTTCGAGCAGACCATCAAGAACGACAAGCAGTTCACCGGCCAGATCACGACCGAGGTCAACGCCGCGCACGACGTGGCGGTCCTCAACGTCGGCCTCCCGGGCACCGGCTCGGGCGATAAGGGCCAGGCCGCCGTCACGCACCTGCGCGACGACGTGCTCCCCGCCACGCTCGACCGCACGACGGGCTGACCGCCGAGGTCTCCGGCCAGGCGGCCGCGGAGAAGGACTTCAACGACCTGATGAAGACGAAGACGCCGCTGGTGTTCGCCTTCGTGCTCGGGCTCGCCTTCCTCCTGCTGCTCGTCACGTTCCGGTCGATCGTCATCCCGATCAAGGCCATCGTGCTCAACCTGCTGTCGGTCGGCGCCGCCTACGGCATCCTCACGCTCGTCTTCCAGGACGGGCACGGTGAGAAGCTGCTCGGCTTCGAGTCCAACGGCGGCATCGCGTCGTGGCTGCCCCTGTTCCTCTTCGTGATCCTGTTCGGCCTGTCGATGGACTACCACGTGTTCATCCTGAGCCGGGTCCGCGAGGCGTGGCAGCGCGGCATGAGCACCGACAAGGCCGTGGCGCACGGCATCAAGACCACCGCCGGCACGGTCACCGCCGCCGCCATGGTGATGGTCCTGGTGTTCGCCGCCTTCGCGACCGAGAGCGGCCTCGAGATGAAGCAGCTCGGCGTCGGCCTCGCCGCCGCGATCCTGATCGACGCGACGATCATCCGCGGCGTCCTGCTGCCGGCCACGATGAAGCTGCTGGGCAAGTGGAACTGGTACCTGCCCCGCTGGCTGCAGTGGCTGCCGGAGTTCGACCACGAGGGCGGCTCGTCCCGCCCCGGCCGCGGCCCGGTCCCCGCGCCCGGCCGCCGCGTAGCCGACAACCCCGATTCGAGCGGCCCGCCTGGTGGCGGGCCGCGCTCACCATTCCTGGTTCGTCGGTCGGACCATGATCTCGTTGATGGCCACGCGTCTGGGGCGCGTGACGATGTACTCGATGTTGTCGGCGATGTCCTCCGCCTCGAGCCGCTCGATCTCCTTGAAGCGGTTGCGCGTGCGGTCGCGCATCTCCGGCTTCATGTGGTCCGTCAGCTCGGTGGCGACAGCGCCGGGCTCGACGAGCGACACGCGCAGGTGGCGCGTGGCGAACTCCTGGCGCAGCGACTCGCTGAACGCGCCGACGCCGAACTTGGTGAGGTTGTAGACGCCCGAGCCGCTGCGGGCGACGCGACCGGCGATCGAGCTGATGTTGACCATGTCGGAGACGCCGCGCGGGCCGTCCTCGGCGGCCTTGAGCAGCGGGGCGATCGCGGCGTGGGCGACGTACAGCAGGCCCTGCACGTTGATCGCGACCATCCGCTCCCACTCGTCGAGGTCCGCGCCCTCGGCCGGGCCGAGCAGCATCATCCCGGCGTTGTTGACCACGGTGTCGAGCCGGCCGAGCTCGGAGACCGTGCGCTCGACGGCGCCGATCGCCTGCTCGCGGTCCGTGATGTCGGCCTCGATGACCAGCGCGTCGATCTCCTGCGCCAGCGCGTCGAGCCGGTCGCGGCGCCGGGCCGCCACCGCGACCTTCGCGCCCTGTCGCGCCAGCGCCTTCGCCGCCGCCTCACCGATTCCGCTGCTCGCGCCCGTGACGAGCGCGACCGTTCCGTCGAGTCGTTCTGCCATGCGCGCACAGGTACCCGGAGAGGCGGCCGTTCTACCCCCCCCCCCTCTCCCCCTCTCCCCCAGCGAGGCCTCGAGCAGCCTGACGGTGCGCTCGAGGTAGGTGCCGTCCGGATCCTTCTCCGGGTTCACGCAGCCGAGGCTGAGGCCGGCCAGCGCGGGTGATGCGCAGAGCGGCTCCATCAGCGCGGCGAGCTCGTCCCACGCCAGGCCGCCGGGCATCAGGTAGTCGGTCGCGGGCATCTCGCGCTCGTCGAGCACGTCGACGTCGAGGTGGATCCAGAACGGCTTGGCCGGCACCGGGCGCGCCGTCGAGGTCGCCCGGCCCGAGACGGTCAGGGCGGACAGCGGACCCGTGAGGAGGTCGTGGATGTCCTCGGCCTCCTCCGGGTCGCGCGCCCCGAGCACGATCGACGTCCTCGGGTGCGGTGGTCGGGCCGCCGGCGGCGTCCATCCACGGCTGCGGGCCGAGGCCGAACGCGACGGCCATCGGCATGTCGGCGGCCTCGCCGGTGGGCGACGCCCAGCCGTCGTAGACGTCGACGTGGCCGTCCACGTAGGCGACGCCGTGGTCGCCGACCGTGTCGCGCAGGCCGGCGAGCGCGCCCGGGCACGAGCGTGCAGCAGCCGCCGAGCAGCAGCGGCCGCGTGCCGGCGCCGATCGCGTCGGCGACGGCCGCCCGGACCGCCGTCGTGGTCGCGATCACGCCGTCGATGCCGATGACGCCGGTGGCCGGGTCGCGCTCCTCGCCGCGGACCTTGACGTCGAGGTCGCCGCGGTCGGTCGCGCCGAGCCGCCCGACGATGCCGTGCTCGCGCAGCGCCGCGGGCGCCAGCTCGGTGCCGCCGGAGCGCCCGACGGAGTCGATCGGCACTCCGATGACGGCCCACGACACCGGCGGGATCCTAGATGAGCGGCTTCAGACCGCCCGCCGCCGCCGGCCGACGTCGTGGCGCTGCTCGGGGATCCCTAGGCCTTGGCCGTCGGCAGCTCGGAGATCGGGATCGCGTCGTGGACGACGCCCGCCGTGAGCTCGGGCAGCAGGTCGGCGAGGAACTTCTGCATCCGCTCTTCCTCGCGCTTGATGTCGCGCGCGAGCTTCGCCGTCTCCTTGTCACCCGCGGCCGTCGCCAGCGAGTCGATGACCATGTAGGTCGCGATCTCCTGCGCCTCGTCGGCGTACTCGGCGCGGGCGTTGTGCAGCATCTGCTCCTGCTCGCCACCGCCGCGAACGGACTGCAACGGACCCTGTGCCGCCGCCTTGGCCTTGCCGAACTTCTCGGCCACGTTCTCGGCCATGCGACCGAGCCCCTCAGGCCCCGGGATGGAGACCGTCTCCGGGTTGCCGCCGAGCTGCTTGATCCGCCGCGCGACCTGGGTGGCGTGCGACTTCGTCTCCTTGAGGTGAGCCTTCAGGCGCTTCGCGTAGTCGTCCCGCGGCGTGGCTTCGGCGTGAGCTTCGAGCGAGGTCTCGAGCTGCTTCTCCTTGGCGTAGGCCTCGTTGAGGAACTGCACCAGCTTTGCGTCGCGTGTTGGTGTGTCAGACATTGTGAGGTCGCACTACCCGGAGCGATGACGTCGCACCCGCCGCTGCAAGTTTTCGCACGTTGCGTCTTTGCCGCGCCGATCGGGTAGGCAATACGGAAGGACGTGCACGCCCGCAGGAGGAGAAACTCTATGGCCGCCAATACCCAGCGAACCAGTACGAAGCGCTCGACGAACTCACGCGCGAAGCCGAAGAAGAGCGCGACCCGCAAGCCGGCGAAGAGCGCTTCGCGATCCACGAGCAGCCGCTCGCGCGCGGCGAGCAACGGCCGCAGCACGACGACGCGCAGCTCGAAGCCGAGCACGTCGCGTTCGACGGCGAGCCGCAGCAGCAACAGCAGCAGCAACAACGGGAACGGCGTCGTCGACACCGTGAAGAGCGCCGCCGGCAAGGCGGCGGCACCGGCGGCCGCTGTCGGCGCAGCCGCTATCGGCATCGCCGGCGGTATCGCGCTCAAGAGCCGCACGCGGCGCAAGACCGTGCTGGGCGTGAAGATGCCGCGCTCGATCGGCAAGAGCCTGCCGGATCTCGACGCGAAGTCGATTGCCAAGTCCGTCGGCCACGCGAGCAAGCAGTTCGCCAAGACGTCGAAGGGCGTGTCGAAGGACCTCGAGCGCGCCGGCGACCAGGCCGAGCGGATCGGAAAGATCCTGGACTGAGCCATGGCCGCGACCAGAGCACGCACGCGTTCCACCTCGCACAACAACGGTGTCGCGCCGGCCGGCGTCGCCGACGCCGCGCGCAAGGCCGGCAAGCCCGGCCTCGCCGCCGGCGCGGCCGCCGCGGGCCTCGCGGGCGGGCTGCTGCTCGGCTCGCGGATCGGCTCCGGGCTGCTCGTGCGCCGGCGCTCGAGCAGGGCGCTGGCGCTCGCCGGCGCCAAGCGTTTGGCCAAGACGGCCGTCCGGGCGTCAAACACGGCTGACGACATCCACGCGATCCGCGAGCAGCTCGAGCAGGCGAACAACCGGTCGCCGATCGAGGTCCTGCTCGACGGGCTCACGCACCGGCCGGGCACCAAGAAGCGGCACCGCGTCCTGAGTTAGATCCCGCGATAGTCCCTCGCCATGGCGCGAGGGATCGAGTGGAACTGGACCGGGGCGGCGTTCGGCGTCGCCCTCGCGATGCCGGCGGCGATCGTCGCGCTGTTCGACCCGGAGAGGCGGTCTTCGGGCTCATGCTCCCGCGACTAGCCGCAGCGTCTCGTCGCCCACCCGCACCTCGTCCCCGGGATGAAGCTGGCGACCCCGCCGCTGCTCGGGCTCGCCGTTGACCAACACGCCGTAGCGGGCGAGGTACGGCCGCGCCTCGCCGCCCGACTCGATGACGCCCGCGATCTTGAGCAGCGCCCCGAGGCGGATCATCTCGCCTTGGATCTGGATCTCGCGGGACAGGGAGTGGTGGGGGCAGGATTCGAACCTGCGAAGGCAGAGCCAATGGGTTTACAGCCCATCCCCTTTGACCGCTCGGGAACCCCACCGGGCGATGCGCGCAGTCTAGCGCGGTGCGGTGGGCCGAATTGGCCCACCGCACCGGCACAAGACTCAGGCTGAGTCGCGGAGGCGCTGGGCCTCCGGGAGCGACTCCAGCTTCTTGAGCGTGTGGTTCTCGATCTGGCGGATCCGCTCGCGCGTCACGTTGAACGCGCGGCCGACTTCCTCGAGCGTGTACGGGCGTGCGCCCGTGAGCCCGAAGCGCATCTCGATGACTTCCCGCTCACGTTGCGGCAGGGCGTCGAGCGCCTTGCGCACGTTCTCCTTGCGGAGGTTCTCGGAGGCCATCTCGAACGGCGAGATCGCGGCGTCGTCCTCGACGAAGTCGCCGAGCTCGGACTCCTCCTCCTCGCCGATCGGCTTCTCGAGCGACACCGGCTGCTGGGCCATCCGCAGGATGTCCCGCACCTCGCGCGCCGAGCACTCGAGCTCGCGCGCGATCTCCTCCGGCAGCGGCTCACGGCCGAGCTGCTGGACGAGCTGCCGTTCGACGTGCACGACCTTGTTCAGCTTCTCCACCATGTGGACGGGGATGCGGATCGTGCGGCCCTTGTCCGCGATCGCCCGCGTCACCGCCTGGCGGATCCACCAGGTCGCGTAGGTCGAGAACTTGTAGCCGCGCCGATAGTCGAACTTCTCCACGGCGCGGATGAGGCCGAGCGAGCCCTCCTGGATCAGGTCCAGGAACGACAGGCCACGGCCGAGGTAGCCCTTGGCGATGGAGACGACGAGGCGCAGGTTGGCCTCGACCATCTCCTGCTTGGCCACCAGATCGCCGCGCTCGATGCGCTGGGCGAGCGCGACCTCGCGCTCGGCCGTCAGCAGCTGAACGCGACCGATCGATCGCAGGTAGAGCCTCAGTGAGTCGAGGCTGGGCTCTACGGTCAGGTCGATCTCCGGCTTGCGCGGCGCGTCGGGGGTCTTCCCCGCCGCGGCAGCCGACTCGAACCGGCCGGCCCTCGGCGACCGCGGGACGCCCGTCCTCGGCGTTCACGACGTCGATGCCCTGATCCTCCAGGTAGGCGTGCAGCTCGAGGACCTGCTCCTTGGTGACCTCCACCTCTTCAAGACAAGAGGTGATCTGCTCGAAGGTCAGGAACCCCCGCTCCTGGCCCTCAAGAATCAGCGCGCGAAACTCCTCGATCTCGACAATCGGGACATCGCTCGCGAGCAGTGCTTCGGTCTTAGTGCCCAAACCCCTTCAGTCCTTCGGACGACAGAATCACGAGCGCAACCCCGCTCCCATCAGGGTCCGCTCCTTACAGCTATGCGGTGTGCAGCCGTGCTGCTGGCCGCGACGCAGGTCGCGAATTAGGGCCGGGGCGCAAGGCTCTCCGTCGCCTCTCTTCGGGCTTTGTAGCACGCGTTACGGATTCTGTCCTGTCCAATCGGGTGTTCTTTCGTACAACGCGGACGCTAAGGACTGGACAAGTCCGAGTACTAGCCTTGGGGGAGAGATGTCCGAAATCACCCTGGAAGACGTCCAATCGCAGGTCCCGAGCCTGCAGGTTTCGCTGTCCCGCGTGGGCGTCACGAACGTCGAGAAGGTCATCCGGATCCAGGCCAACGGGTCCGAGCAGCTGTATTCCGCGCGGCTCGATTGCTTCGTCGATCTGGGTCCGATGCAGAAGGGCGCGCACATGTCGCGCTTCGAGGAGGTCGTCAACGACGCGATCGGCGAGGTCGTGCTCGGCGAGGTCGCCCTCCGCGCTGAAACGCTGGCCCAGCACGTCGCCGAGAAGGTCCGCGACCGTCAGGGCGCCCGCCGCGCCGAGGTGCACATCGAGGCGCGCTACCCGGAGCACAAGCCGGCGCCGGAGTCCGGGATCCTCACGCAGGAGATCTACTCGCTGCTGGGCGTCGCCGTGGCCAGCGACCAGGGCACGCGCCGGCTCGTCGGCGTGCGCGCCCAGGGCATGACTGCCTGCCCCTGCGCGCAGACGCTCGTGCAGGCGCGCGCGCGTGAGCGGCTGACCGACGGCGGGTTCTCCGACGGCGACATCGAGCGCATCTTCGAGGCCGTCCCGGTGGCCACGCACAACCAGCGCGGGCTGGGGACGCTGCACATCGGCTGCCCCGAGGACTGCGACACCGACATCGACGCGAAGCGGCTGCTGACGATCGTCGAGGAATCGATGTCCTCGGAGATCTACGAGCTCATGAAGCGCTCCGACGAGGGCGCCGTGGTCGAGAAGGCGCACCGGCGCCCGCGGTTCGTCGAGGACTGCGTGCGTGAGATGGTGCGCGGCGTGGTGGAGCAGTTCCCGGCCCTGACGGACCGGCACTTCGTGTCGGCCCGCCAGGAGAACCTGGAGACGATCCACCAGCACAACGTGACCGCCGAGCGGTTCGGGCTGCTGGGCGAGATGCGCGGCGAGCTCGCGTCAGGCGAGCACTCCGCGCATCACGTCTCGATGCGCGAGTGGCTCGACGGGCTCGCCTGAACCCCGGCGTCCTCCAGCACCGCCATCGCCGCGTTGCGGCCGTTGAGCGCGATCACGCTCCCCGCGGGGTGCGTGGCCGCGCCGCAGAAGTAGAGCCCGGGCACCGGCGTGCGCGAGCTGAGCCGGTGCTCCCACATCTGGTCGGGCATCGTCTCGCCCTGGAAGATGTTGCCCTGGGTGAGGCCGATGCGCGCCTCGATGTCGGGCGGTCCGAGCACCTCGTAGTGCTCGAGCACGTCGGGGAAGTCGGGCGCGAAGCGCGCGATCAGGTCGATGAACTGCTTGGCGACCTCCTCGCGCCGGTTCGCCCAGTCGAACTCGTACGGCGCGTACTGGCCGAAGACGCTCATCAGGTGCTTGCCCTCGGGCGCCGGTGACGGGTCGTAGCCGGTCTGGATGTAGATCTCGCCGAAGCCGACGGCCGCCTCGCCCTGCGTGCAGCGCTCGAAGTCGCGCTGCGCGTCGTCGAGGCCGGTCGTCACGTCGATCGTCGCGAACGCGGGGAAGCGCGCGCCGGGCGCGGCGGTCCAGGTCGGCAGCGCGCTGAGCGCCGAGTTGAACTTCACGACGGGGCTGCGGATCTTCCAGTCGCGCAGCCGCTGCTCGAACTCGGTCGGCAGGTCGCTGACCAGGTTGAGCGCCCGCTTGGGGTCGGCGTTGCAGACGACCGTGCGCGCGCGGATCAGCGTGCCGTCCTCGAGCCGGACGCCCTCCTCGGGCAGGATCTCCGCGACCTCGACGCCGGCGGCCAGCGTCGCGCCCGCCTCCTGCGCCGCCTCGGCGATCGCGAACGACACCATCCCCATCCCGCCGCGGACGTAGCCCCACACCGGGCCCTGGCCCTCGAGGTCGCCCTGGAAGTGCATGAGCTTGATCGAGGCGGTGCCCTTGTCCTTGGGGCCCGCCCAGGCGCCGATGATCCCCTGGCCGAACAGCGCGTCCTTGAGCCGCTGGTCGGACATGTGGTCGTCGAGCACCTCCTCCATCGAGGCGTCGAAGAGGATGTCGATCATCGTCTGCTCGCCCTGCAGCAGCTCCTCGAGCTCCGCCCGGCTCGGCGACTCGCCCGAGCCACGTGTCGCGCTCGCCGGTGCGCAGGCGCTTGCGCATCTCGTCGAAGAGGTGCTCGTAGGCCCAGTAGCCGTCGATGTCCTTCGCGGAGACGCCGAGCTGCAGCAGGTTCTGCTGCGTCTTGTCGTCGTCGAGCCACTGGCCGAACGCCGAGCCGTCGTCGAACGGGACCCACAGGTTCGGATCGGCGACGTCGAAGTGCAGGCCGCGCTCCTTGAGGGACAGCTCCTGGATGACGAGCTCGTCGAGCAGGCCGACCACGTAGGCGCACGGGCTGACGACGTAGCCGGCGTCCGAGAACGGGCGCTCGAGCGTGCAGGCGCCGCCGAGCCGCTCGCGGCGCTCGAGCACGAGCACCGACTGGCCGGCGCGGGCGAGATAGGCGGCCGCGGTGAGGCCGTTGTGGCCGCCGCCGACGACCACGACGTCCCAGTCCTTCGCGGCGAGCTCAGAGACGGGCGCGGGCAGCCCGACCTCTCCGAGCTGCTGGGCGATGGCGTTCACTTGGCGACCTCCTTGGCGATGGCGTCGACGACGACGGCGCCGTCGCGATGGATCAATACCGGATTGCACTCGAGCAGCTCGAGGCCGTCGGAGGCCTCGGCGATCTGGGCGGCGATCTGCGCCGTGCCCTCGGGCACGGGCAGCTTCAAGGTCTTCAGGGCGCGTTCGATTCGTTGCGTTGACGCGGGCAGCGGGACGATGGCGACGTCGTCGAGCGCCTCGACGTCGACGCCGCCGCGGCCGACGACGAGCGCGGGGACGACGGCGTCGCGGCGCACCGCGACGATGACCTCGACTCCCGGCGCCGCCATGGCCTCGACGAGGACCCGGCATTGAGGGGGCGGCCCGTTGCTGGGGTTGTCTGATCGCGGTATCCGCGACTCAACAGCCCCAAAGGCGCTCGCGGACGCCGGCCTCGTCGCGCACGTCGAGGGCGATGCGCGCCGATCGCGGTCTTGTGCCGCACGTCGGGGGACGACAGCTTGAGCGCCACGGGCGACGCCAACTCACGGAAAGCCGAGACGGCCTCGTCCTCATTCAATGCCAGCCGTCCACTCACGACGGGAACACCGCGCGCACGGAGCAGCGCCTTCGCCTCGTGCTCCGCAAGCCAGCGCGACGACCCACGACGAGCGAACCGCCGCGGCGATGGCCCGGAGACGGGACGCGTCAGGCAACGGCGCCGCCAGCGCGGCAGCGACCGCCACACCGGTGCGCAGCCCAGCGACCGCGGGCACGCCCGCCTCGCAGAACGCCCACGCCGACGCGTCGTCGAGCAGCTCGGGCAGCGTCGCCGCCACCATCACCGGCACCGGCGACGCCTCGGCGCCGGCGAGGATGCCGCGCTCGACCGCCTCCCAGCTCGCCAGCGAGTTGTTGGCGATCCCCGGCGGGCGGTCGTAGAACACGAGCACGTGGCCGATCGCCGGGTCCTCGCCGACGCTCCGGATCAGATCGCGCAGCGTCTCGACCTCGCCCCAGATCATCGCCGTGTAGTCGAGCGGGTTGCCCACGGTGGCCGCCTCCGGCAGCTGCGCGCGCAGCGCCGAGACGGTGTCCGGCGCGAGCGGCGGCAGGTCGACGCCGACGCGCGCGGCCTCGTCGGCCCCCAGGCCGGAGTCGCCGCCCGAGCACGTGAGGATCGCCAGCCCGCCGCCGCGCGGCCGCGCGCGCCGGACCGCCAGCGCCTTGGCCAGCTCCAGCAGGTCGTGCACGTCGGCCGCCCACGCCGCGCCCGCCTCCTCCACGAGGGCGCGGAAGACGCGGTGGTCACCCGCCACCGCGCCCGTGTGGGCGGCCGCCGCCGCGACCCCGGCCGCCGACGACCCGACCTTGAGCACCGCGACGCCCACCCCCGTGTCGGCGCACACGGCCAGCGCCTCGCACAGCCGCGCGCCGTCGTTCTCGGCCTCGACGAGCAGCGCGATCGACCGGACGCCCTCCTCGCGCGCCAGCACCTCGACCCAGTCCGGCGTGGTCACCACGGCCTCGTTGCCCGACGAGACCGCGGTATGCAGGCGCAGTCCCCGGCGCGTCGCGAGCGCGTTGACCACGAGGTTGCCGCTCTGCGAGACCAGCGCCACCGGCCCGGGCTCCGGCGACGCCAGCGCGTCACCCCACAGGGCCGCCCGCGAGTGCAGCGAGATCAGCCCGTCGCAGTTCGGCCCGCACACCGGCAGCGACCAGTGCCGCGCGGCGGCGACCAGCTCCGCTTCGAGGCCGGCGCCGGACGCCGACTCGCCGAACCCGGCGCCGTACACGACAGCGCCGCCGGCACCGATCCGCCCGGCCTCGTCGATGACCGCGGGCACGCCGGCGGCCGGGATCGCGACGATGACCGCGTCCGGCGCCGACGAGAGATCGCTGAGCGTCGGAACGCACGGGTGACCGTGCACGGACGATCGGCGCGGGTTGACGCCCCACACGTCTCCCTCGAAGCCGAGGCGCTGCAGGTTGAGCAGCGTCTCGGAGGCGTACGACTCCGGGCGCTCGGTGGCGCCGACCACGGCGACGGAACGAGGGTGCAGCAGGCGGTGCATCTAGTGAAGCGTCTTCTCCACTCCGCGGCGCTCGAGCGCCCGCGCCACGATCAGCCGCTGGATCTCGCTGGTGCCCTCCCAGATGCGGTCGACGCGCAGCTCGCGCAGGAACCGCTCGGCGACGTTGGTGCGCATGTAGCCGCGGCCGCCGAACACCTGCACCGCCCGGTCGGCGCACCGCCAGGCGGCCTCGGACACGAACAGCTTGGCCATCGACGCCTTGGCGTGCACGATCTTCGGGTCGGCCCCCTCGTCGGCCAGCCGCGCGACCTCGAGCGTGAGCGCGCGGCCCGCCGCCGCGTCGGCGGCGGAGTCCGCGAGCGGGAACGACACGCCCTGGTAGTCCATGATCCGCGAGCCGCCCTGCTCGCGCGACAGCGCCCACGCGACCGCCTCGTCGAGCAGCCGCCACATCGAGCCGACGCCGCGCGCCGCGATCCCGATCCGCTCCTCGGTGAACCACTTGCGCTGCAGGTCGTCGCCCTCGCCGACGCCGCCCACCACCGCGTCGTCGCCGACGACCACGTCGTTGAACCGGATCGTCGGATGCCCGTGCGGATAGGTGTGCGTGAACGGCGGGTCGTCGACGACCTCGATGCCGTCGCACGACCGGTCGACGAGGAACAGCGTCGGTCCGTCGTCGGTCATCGCCACGACGATGTAGACGGCCGCCACGTCGCCGTAGGTGACGAACCACTTCTCGCCGTTGATGACCCAGCCGCCGTCGCCGCGCACCGCCGTCGTCTCGATGCCCGAGGGGTCCGACCCCGCGCCGGCCTCGGTGACCGCGTAGGCGTCGTGCAGCTCGCCGCGCAGCGCCGGTCGCAGATAGCGGTCGATCTGCTCGGGCGTTCCGGACGCGAGGACGTTGTAGGCGCTGGGGATGTGCCACGAGAGCGCGTTGGTGGAGCGGCCGAACTGCTCCTCCACGAGCACCCATTCGGTCTTGGTCCAGCCCTGGCCGCCGTGCTCGACGGGCATGCAGGCCGCCGGCGAGACCGGCGGCCGCTCCCTCGGACTTGATCCGTGCGACGTCCTCGGCCGGCAGGCGCCCGCCCGCCCGCTCGGCCTTCTCCTCCAGTGGGATCAGGACGTCGTCGACGAACGCCCGGGCCCGTTCGGCGGGGGTCAAACCGGCAGTGCCTCCCGGACGCGCCGGCGGGCCCGCTTCCAGCGCTGGTCGTGGATGACCCGGTTGGCCGCGTTGTGGCCGCCGAGCGCCATCACGCCGCCGCCGGGGTGCGTGCCGGCGCCGCACAGGTACAGCCCGTCGACCGGGGTCGCGTACTGCGCCAGGGCGGGCGACGGCCGCATGAACGCCATCTGGTCCAGCCCCTGCTCGCCCTGGAAGATCGAGCCGCCGACCAGGCCGAAGATCCGCTCGAGGTCCGGCGGCGCCAGCACCTCGCGGTGGATCACCGCGTCGCGCACGTTCGGCGCGCGCTCGGCGAGGATGTCCAGGCAGCGGTCGGCGTACGCGTCGCGCGAGCCCTCCGGCCAGCCCGACTCCTCCCACGGCCCGTACTGGGTGAACATCGTGACGATGGTCGTGCCGTCGTCGGTCAGCGTCGGGTCGATCGTCGAGGGGGTCTCGACCTCGAGGTACGGGACCTCGGCCGGCACGCCGCGGCAGGCGTCCTGCCACGCGCGCTCGAGCACGTCGATCGACGGGCAGAACGCCACGCCGGAACGGACGAGGCGGTCCTGGTCCTCGGCCGACACGCCCTCGTAGCGCGGCGGCTCCGACAGCACCCAGTTGACCTTCACCGAGCCGCCGCGGGTCTTGTAGCGCCGCATGTCCTCGACCACGTCGTCGGGGAAGTGCTGCGCGCCGACCATGTCGAGCACGGTGGTCTGCGGGTGCGCGCCGGACACGACGACGGGAGCGAAGAGCTCCTCGCCGTCCTCCAGCGTCACGCCGACCGTGCGGCCGCCGGACACGTCGATCGACGTCACGGACGCGCCGGTGCGGATCGTCGCGCCCGCGGCCTCGGCGCTGCGCGCGATCGCCATCGAGATCGAGCCCATGCCGCCCTTGACGTGGCCCCACAGGCCGGAGACACCGTCGATCTCGCCGAGCTCGTGGTGCAGCAGGTTGTACGCCGTGCCCGGCGTGCGCGGCCCGGCCCACACGCCGACCACGCCGCTCGAGGCCATGGCGCCCTTGAACGCGTCGCACTCGAACCAGTCGTCGAGCAGGTCGCCCACCGACATGGTCATGATCCGGTAGAAGTCGATGATGTCGCGCTTGCCCAGACCGGCGGCGCGTCCGGCCTCGCGCAGCAGCGAGAAGAGGTCGCCGGGACTGCGCGAGCCGAGCGCCGGCGGCGGGCGCAGCATCATCGGGCGCAGGAAGTCGGCCATGCGCTCCAGCAGCGCCGAGAACGCCGGGTACGCCTCGGCGTCCTTGCGCGAATGCGGGCGGATCGAGTCGATCGCCGCCTGCTCGTCGTTGAAGAAGAACAGCGGCGGGCCGTCGGGCGGCAGCGTCGAGTACGCGGGGTCGAGCGGGTGCACCTCGTAGCCGAAGCGCTTGAGCTCGAGGTCGTCCACGATCTTCGGGTGCAGCAGCGAGACCACGTACGAGGCGCGGGAGACCCGGTGCCCGGGCCAGACCTCCTCGGTGACGCAGGCGCCGCCGAGGATGTCGCGCTTCTCGAGCACGCAGACGCGCAGCCCGCCCTTGGCGAGGTACGCGGCCGCGGTGAGCCCGTTGTGGCCTCCGCCCACGATGATCGCGTCGTAGGTGGGGTGGTGTCCGTTGGTGCTCATCGGTCGGCAGCCTACACCCGTCCTGACCTTGTAGTCAATTGCACGAACTCTTGATAAAGTGCCGCGCCATGACCGTCGCCATCGATTCGCCCTTCACCGCCGAGGAGCTCGAGCCGACGCTGCGTCCGCTGCTCGAGGCCTCGCTCCTGCCCTCCCGCGCCTACACCGACGAGTCGGTGGCCGAATGGGAGCGCCGCAACCTGTTCCTGGGTGGCTGGGTGTGTGTCGGTCATGTGAGTGCGTTCGCCGACCGCGGCGCGTACCTGACCTACGAGCTGGGCGACGAGGGCCTGCTGTTCATCGGCGACGGCGAGGGCAACGTGCGCGGCTTCTTCAATGTCTGCCGCCACCGCGCCGCCCGCCTGATCACCGAGGCGGAGGGCTCGGTACGGCGCCTGCAGTGCCCGTATCACGCCTGGAGCTACGGGTTCGACGGCACGCTCAAGAACGCGCCGCACACCGAGGAGCTGCTCGACTTCGATCCCGCCTGCAACAGCCTGCGCGCGATCCGCACCGAGGTCACCGGCGGGCTCGTGTTCGCCGACGTCTCGGGCGTCGCGCCGCCGCTGGCCGACCACGTCGGTTCGCTCGTCGAGCAGCTCGACCTCTACCGCAACGGCGAGCTGCGCCGGGGCAAGCGGATCGACTACGACGTCGCCGCCAACTGGAAGGCGATCGTCGAGAACTACTCCGAGTGCCTGCACTGCCCGGGCGTCCACCCGGAGCTCAACCGGCTCAGCCACTACCTGTCGGGCGACGACTTCGAGGGTCCCGGCGCCTGGTGCGGCGGCTCGATGACGCTCACCAAGGACGACGCCGACACGATGGCGCTCAACGGGGGGCACGCCGGCCGGCCGCACATCGACGGCGTCGACCCGCGCGTGGTCCTGTACTTCGCGATCTTCCCGAACTGCCTGGTGTCGCTGCACCCGGACTACGTGATGCTGCACACCATCTGGCCGGACGGCCCGGGGCGCACGAAGGTCGTGTGCGAGTGGTTCTTCGAGCCCGAGACGATGGACCGCGAGGGGTTCGACGGCTCCGACGCGATCGACTTCTGGGACCTGGTCAACCGCCAGGACTGGGAGGTGTGCGAGCTCTCGCAGCTCGGCATCGCCTCCTCCGGCTACACGCCGGGCCGCTACACGGCGGTCGAGAACACCGTGCACGACTTCGATCGCATGGTCGCCGAGGCGTACCTGCGATGAGTCGCGAGAAGATCCTGGACGCGGCGGTCGAGCGGATCGCCCGCGACGGGATCGACGAGGTGAGGATCGCCCGCATCGCGATGGATGCGGGCGTCTCCACCGCGCTCGTGCACTACCACTTCGCCACTCGCGAGGCGCTGCTGGCCGAGGCGCTCGAGCACTCGTTCGAGCTCGCCGGCGACACCCGCACGCTCGACACCGGCGAGGGGCCGGCGGTCCAGCGCCTGCGGGACATGATCGAGCAGTGCCTGCCGCTGCCGGGCGCGCAGGAGCGCGACTGGGTGCTGTGGGTGGAGCTGTGGCTGCGCGCCGTCCGCCACCCCGAGCTGCGCCCCACGGCGGCGAAGCTCTACGCGCGCATGCACGACTGGTTCGTCGAGGCGATCGAGAGCGGCGACTTCGCGCCGTGCGACGCGCACCGCGTCGCCGACCGCACGCTCGCCCTGCTCGACGGGCTGGGCCTGCGCGCGCTGCTCGGCGATCCCGATATGCCGATCGAGCGGGCGCGCGAGGAGGTGTGGGACGCACTCGCGCGGGAGCTCGGTGTTGCGTCCCCCGCGCTCCACGAGTAGGTTTTCTGAATCGCGGTTCGGAGAACCACATGAGCCCACGGCCGTCCACGGCGCACCTGCGCCGGCCGGCCATCCTCACCGCCGCCGCGGAGGTCATCTCCGAGCGCGGCGTGAAGCAACACGCGGATCAGCGACGTCGCCGAGCGCGCGGGCACCAGCGCGCCCGGCGTCCTCTACTGGTTCCCGACGAAGGACGAGTTGCTCGCCGAGGCGCTCCAGTTCTCCGACGACCGCTTCTACGTGGGACTGACGGACGAGCTCGCCAGCCTCGGCACGGCCGCGGAGCGGCTCGGCCGGCTGATCGAGCTGTGGCCCGCGGAGGGTGACGGAGAGACCACCCTGTGGATGGAACTGTGGGTGCGCGCGCTGCGCGACCCGCAGCTGGCCCGGACGCGCGAGCGGCTGGATCGCCGCTGGCGCGAGGCGATCGCGGACATCGTCCGCGACGGCCAGGCGGACGGCGAGTTCGGGGACGCCGACGCCGACGATGTCGCGCTCTTCCTGAGCGCGCTGATGGATGGGTTCGCGATCCAGCTGGCGCTGGGTGATCCCGCCGTGACGGCAGATGCCGTCAAGCGGCATTGCCTGGCGCTGGCCGAGGCGCGCCTGCGATGAGGTGAGCAGAGGAGGAGGGGTCGAACGTGCATCCCAAGGAATCGGGCTTTAGTCGGCGCCAGCTGCTGCGCCGGTCGGCCGTCGCAGCGGGTGGCCTCACCGTCGCCGGCGCCCTCGCGGGCTGTGAGAACACGACGACGCCGATCGGCGCCGAGGATGCCACGGGCGCGGTCTCCAAGGCCGCGGCGGAGCTCGTCGTGGCCAAGCCGCTCGGCCCCGGAGGCCTCCCGCTCCCACGCCCCGACAACTCGGTGACGTGGGCGATCACCGACGACAACAAGCCGATCGCGGACGGCGTCAAGCAGGAGGCCGGCCCGCTGACGATCTACAACTACGCCGACTACCTCGACCCGGCGACGGTCAAGAAGTTCCAGAAGCAGTTCAACGCGAAGGTCCAGGTCGCGACCTACAACTCGTCCGACGAGGCGATCGCGAAGCTCGCGTCCGGAGCGGTGTCGTTCGACCTCATCATCGGCCTGAGCGGCTCGAACATCGTCGACCTGATCGCCCGGAAGCTGCTCAAGCCGCTCAACCACTCCTACCTGCCCAACCTCCAGAAGAACATCTGGGCCGAGCTGGCCGACCCCTTCTACGACCGCGGCGCGCGTTACACGGTCCCGTACGTCGTCTGGATGGACGGGATCGGCTGGCGCAACGACAAGGTCAAGGAGGACGTCGCGGGCATGGACGTCCCGTGGGACATCTTCTGGCACGCGCAGGCCTATCGCGGCCAGGTGGGGATCCTCGACGACCGGCGCGACGCACTGAGCATGCCGATGCAGCGCGACGCGATGCGAAAGGACGTGCGGCCCGACCTCAACACCGAGGACGAGGCCGTGGTCAACAAGGCGCAGGCCGACCTCTCGCAGCTCAGCGCGATCTGCAACCCGAAGGTCGCGATCACCGACTACCAGACGCTGCCCGAAGGCAAGACGGTGCTGCACCATTCGTGGTCGGGCGACCTGCTCGGCGGGGCGTTCTACTACATGCCCAAGGGCGTGCCGCCGTCCGTGCTCTCGTTCTGGGGGCCCGCCCAGAACGGCGTGGTGCAGAACGACTTCTTCTGCATCGGCAAGACCGCGAAGAACCCGGCGCTGGCGCACGAGTTCATCAACTTCTTCCTCGACGAGAAGAACGCGTACGACAACTTCGTCAACTTCAACGGATACACGCCGCCGCAGAAGAACATCGACGCGGCCGCGCTCCTGAAGCGGGGGCTGATCCCGAAGTCGCTCGAGCAGGCCGTCGTCCGCCCGGACCAGTTCGCGGCCAACCAGGAGCTCCTGCAGCTGAGCGTCGAGGGGCAGCGCTTCTGGGACAACGCCTGGTCGAAGTTCAAGGCCGGCTGATGGGCGGCTCGCGCTGGACGTGGCGACTGCTCGCGCTCCCCGGCGTCGCGTGGCTGTCGATCTTCTTCCTCGTCGCCCTCTACGCGGTCGTGGCCGTCGCCTTCGGCAACCAGGACACGCTCTCCAACCCCGTCCCGTACTGGAATCCGCTGGACTGGAACGTCGGCTACGTGCTCGAGATGCTGAAGAACATCTGGCACGGCGGCCAGTTCCTGACCGTCTCGCTGCGCACGATCGAGTTCGTGGCCATCGCGGTCGCGCTCTCGCTGCTCGTCGGCTACCCGGTGGCGTACTTCACCGCGCGGCACGCCGGGCGCTGGAAGGGCCTCGTCCTGCTCGGGCTGATCCTCCCGCTGTGGATCAACTACCTGATGCGGATGCTCGCGTGGATCAACCTGCTTGCGCCCGACGGGCTCGGCACGCGCGCGCTGCACACCCTCGGCATCGAGAAGCTTTTCCTCACCGCTCGGCCTGCTCGCCGAGCCGGGCGGCTGGCTCAACGGGCAGCCGACGACGGTCATCCTCGCGCTCGTCTACGGCTACCTGCCGTTCTTCATCCTGCCGCTGTTCGTGGCGATCGACCGCATCGACGGCCGCCAGATCGAGGCCGCGCGCGACCTCGGGGCGAGCCCGCTCAGCGCGTTCCTGCGCGTGACCCTGCCGCTCTCGGTCCCGGGCATCCTCGCCGGCGCGGTCCTGATCGCGCTGCCGATGTTCGGCGACTACTACACCGCCGACCTCGTCTCGGCCTCGACCCAGACGAACATGATCGGCAACCAGATCGACGAGTTCATGCGCCAGGGATCCGAGAAGGTCACCGGCGCGGCGCTGACGCTGCTGCTGTCGGTCTTCCTCCTCGTGCTGATGTTCTACTACCTGCGCACCACGCGCCGGGCGGGGACGACCGCCGAGACGACATGACGTGGATCCGCAATCCCTGGGGCCGGCCGCGCTGGCTCGCGCTGATCACGGTCATGTACGTGCTCTGGTCGGTGGTGCCCGTCCTGCTGGCGATCGCCTTCGCCTTCAACGCCGGCCGCTCGCGGACGACGTGGCAGGGGTTCTCGTTCCGCTGGTTCACGGGCGAGACAGGCAGCGTCCTGCACGATCCCGCGCTGCGCGACGCCCTCGGGCACACGCTGCTGCTCGCGGTGGCCTGCGTCGCCATCGCCGTCCCGCTCGGCGTCGCGCTCGCGCTCGGGCTGCAGCGCTGGCGCGGCCGTGGCTCGGGCACCGTCAACTCGCTCATGCTGCTGCCGCTCGTGACGCCCGAGATCGTGCTGGGCGTCGCGCTGCTGCTGCTCTTCCTGCGCATCTTCCCGGGGATCGGGCTGGGCACCGAGGCCCAGATCATCGGGCAGGTCACGTTCACCCTGTCCTACGTGGTCGTGATCGTGCGCGGCCGGCTCGTCTCGATCGGGCCGGAGTTCGAGGAGGCGGCGGCCGACCTCGGCGCGCCGCCGCGCGACCAGCTGTTCCGCGTCGCTGCTGCCGCTGCTGGCGCCGGCGATCGTGGCCAGCGCCGCGGTCTCGTTCGCGATCTCGCTCGACGACTTCGTCGTCACCCAGTACCTGTCGAGCGACGCGAGCACGACGACCGTGTCGATGTTGCTGTACGCCAACGCGCGCGGCGCGCCGACGCCCGCGCTGAACGCCATCGCCACCGTCGGGCTGGCGATCACGCTCCTGACCCTGGTCGCCGCCTTCCTGGTGTACCGCCGCTTCGCCGGGGGCCAGGAAGCCACGTCGCTCGCCACCATGGAGGTCTGAATGCCCGGTGAGATCCAGCTCGAAGAACTGACGAAGGCCTTCGGCGAGCACGTCGCGGTCGCCGGCATCGACCTCGACATGCCCGCGGGCGAGTTCTTCACCCTGCTCGGGCCGTCCGGCTGCGGGAAGACGACGACGCTGCGGATGATCGCGGGCTTCGAGCAGCCGACGAGCGGGCGGATCATGCTCGACGGCAGCGACGTCGCGCGCGTTCCGCCGCACAGGCGCAACGTCAACACGGTGTTCCAGAGCTACGCGCTGTTCCCGCACCTCGACGTGGCCAAGAACGTCGCGTTCGGGCTCAAGTACCAGAAGCTCGAGAAGAGCGAGCGGGCCAAGCGCGTGGCGCACGCGCTCGAGCTCGTCAACCTGACCGAGTTCGCGCACCGCAAGGCCGACCAGCTCTCCGGCGGCCAGCAGCAGCGGGTCGCGCTGGCGCGCGCCCTCGTGCTCCGGCCGCGCGTGCTGCTGCTCGACGAGCCGCTCGGCGCGCTCGACGCGAAGCTGCGCAAGAACCTCCAGGTCGAGCTCAAGGCCCTGCAGGCGGAGCTCGGGATCACGTTCGTGTTCGTCACCCACGATCAGGAGGAGGCGCTCACGATGAGCGACCGGATCGCGGTGATGAACAAGGGCCAGGTCGAGCAGGCGGCGTCGCCGCGGTCGATCTACGAGGAGCCGACGACGGTGTTCGTGGCCGAGTTCCTCGGCGTCTCGAACCTGCTCGAGGCGGAGGCCGTCGGGCGCGACGGCGCGGCGTGCGCGGTCCGGATCGGCGACCGCGTGTTCCGCTGCGGCCAGGGCGAGCTCGACACCCGGGGCGACGTCAAGGTGATGATCCGGCCGGAGCGGATCGAGATCGAGCCGCACGCCGAGGCGGGCGACGAGCGGCTGCCGGGGATCGTCGAGCGCTCGGTGTTCCTCGGCGGCGCGCACGAGGTCCACGTCCGCGTGCTCGGCGGCGAGCTGATGAAGGCGATGGTGGCCAACGACGGGTCGCCGGCGCCGGTGTCGCTCGACCCCGGCGCCGCGGTGAGCCTCCGCCTGCCGCCCGCGGCGCTGCGTGTGCTGCGGCCGAGCGAGGCGGGGACCGAGGAGGCCCTGTCCGAGGACGAGACGCTGTCGTCCACGAGCCCGACGAGAAGCCGGCGACCGTCCCCCGGCGCGACGACCTAGCCCTCGCCGTCGTCGCTCCGGTGGCGCCGGCGCTCGCGACGACCACCAGCGCGATGGCACCCCACTCGCGGGCGCCCAGGTGTTGCCCGAGGACGACGAGACCCGCCAGCGCGGCGACGGCCGGCTCCAGCGACATGAGCACCCCGAACACCCGCGCCGGGATCAGCCGCAGCGCCTCGAGGTCGAGCGAGTAGGGGATCACCGACGAGGCCAGCGCAACCGCCGCGCCCGCGGCCAGCAGCTCGGGCTGCAGCAGCTCGCTCCCGCCCTGCACGATGCCCACCGGCGCGATCACCACCGCGCCCACGACCATCGCGATGGCCAGGCCCGGAGCTGCCCGGGAACACGCGCCCGACGCGGACCGCGAGCAGGATGTAGGCCGCCCACATCGTCGCCGCCAGCAGTGCGAACAGCACGCCCGCGGTCTCGATCGATCCGCCGCCGGGATCGGCGAGCAGCAGGATGCCCGCGGCGGCCAGCGCGACCCACAGCAGGTCGAGCGCCCGGCGTGAGGCGAACACAGCGACTGCCAGCGGGCCCGGCGAACTCGATCGTCACGGCGATGCCCAGCGGGATCCGGTCCATCGCCGAAGTAGATCGCCCAGTTCATCGTGCCGAGCGTGGCGCCGAACGCGACCGCGATGCCGAGGTCGGCGGCGGAATGCCCGCCCACCCGCGGCCGCGCGATCGCCACCAGCACGACCGCGGCGATTCCCAGGCGCAGGAACACCGCGCCCGAGGGGCCGAGCTCGTCGAACAGCGTGACGGCGAATCCGGCCCCGAACTGCGCTGATACGACGCCGGCGACGACGAGCGGTAACGCCGCGCGCCTCATCGTTCATCTCCTGCTGCTCACCACCGTTCGCTTGTAGCCCTTGTCACGGCGGATCGACCGCTCGGTGAACCGCATCGGCAGCCACTTCTTCCGCGCAGAACAGCCGCGTCTGGTCCGCGTAGTGCTTCGAGCGGGGGTTCTCGGACTGCGAGTAGGTGAGGATCGCTTCGCCGCGCGGCCGGCCATTGCGGCCGAACGCCGCGGTCATCACGAACGAGGAGCCCGTGTACGGGTCGTACCGGCCGCGGGGAGTCGCGCTCGGTCGAGATCACGTTGAAGCAGCCCTCGTCGTCGGTGCAGCCGTGGATCGGGATGCGCGTCTTGCCACGCGGCTCGGCCTGCAGCTGCCCGAGCGGGACGTCGAGCGGGATGCCCTTGGACTTGAGGTCACCGACCGCGGCGGCCAGCGCGGGGATGACCTTCGGGTCGGCCCCGTTGTACGACCGCGGGGTGTTCAGCGGGTCGCTCGCGCTGGAACGGCACGAGCCACGGCGCGTCGTCCACGTGGCCCCCCAGTACTCGCGCCACAGCACCTCGCCGCGCGAGTCGACGTCGGCCCGACCGTTCCAGGCGGCGAGCACGTCACACGCCTGCGCGAGGTCGGCGCGGCCGCTCGCGCGGCAGGCGTCGACGGTCGCCTGCTTGGCCAGCTCGGCGCTGAGGTTGCGGTTGCCGAACACGACCCGCTGGAGGGTGCGCAGCGTGAAGCCGGGCGCGCCGAGGCCGTCGGTGCCGGCCAGGCGCTGCTCGGCCTGCAGCAGCCCCTTGAGTCGCGTGCGCAGCGCCCGCTGCGTGTCCTCCGGTCCGATGACCTGCGGGTACCCGCCGATCCCTTAAGCGGGCACTCGGCAGCCAGTAGCTGTCGTTGCAGTTCTCGACCCAGTCGTTGCGCGACCGGCGCGGGGGCCCCGGACGATGACCCGGGGACGACGGCGACCCGTCGCGCTTCCGGCGCGGCCGCCGTGCGCGCGCCGTCGAGGAGGAGCACGCTCTGCCCGAGCAGAACGGGAGAGCGGGACGGCGCCGCGCAGCGTTGCGCCAGCTCGGCGTTGACGTTCGGAATGACCGTGTGGTCCGCGTAATACGCGCGACCCTTGGAGTCGGCCGCGATCGTGTTCACCCACGGGGGACCTGCACTCGGCGGAATGCGCGCTGAGCCCGTGGACGACTCTGGCCCTGTCGTCCGCGGCCTAATGGCGAACCAGGCGGAAGTTCGCGGCGTTGACGTCGGCATCGTGAACGCGTTCTCGGCGCCCCAGACGAGCGCGGGCTGCGGGAAGGTGAACACCGGGCCCTAGCGGTCTCGTAGAGCGTGCCGCGCCGGACGCCGCCACCTCGATCGCGAGCCGGACCGCGGGCGCGCATGTTCGCTCGCCTGCCGTCCACGATGTACGTGGTCGGAACGCCGGCGACGAGGTCGAGCCCGTACGGCGTGAAGCGGTGGGCCGTCGAGACGGTATGGCTCCAGGCGAGGTGCTGGTTGAAGCCGATGATCACGATCGGGCCCCCTGGAGCGCCGCGCCCATCACGTCCAGCTTGCCCGGAACCGGAGGTGCACCTCGTAGAAGCGCTCGCCGCCGTGCCACGGGAAGTGCGGGTTACCGAGCACCAGCGAGCGCTCGCCGCGCGCGCCGTCACGGCCGATGCCATAGGCGTTCGAGCCCATCTGCGCCGGCCCGAGCCGGTCGTCGAACGCGTGCGGGTCGGGCGTCCGCGCAGCGGTGGCGGCGGCGCCGGAGGGCGGCGGCTTGGCGCCCACGATCTCCTCGGAGAAGTTGCCCGAGCTCGCGCGCAGGCTCGAGCTGGTAGAAGCGCCGGTAGAGGTCCAGCGTGGTGATCGGGCGCACCCAGCCCTTGCCGCGGCAGGTCGGGTCCGGACAGCTTGTCGCGCCCCGTCTTGCGAAGGTAGGCGTTGTAGCCGGCGGCCATGCCCTTCAAGGTCTGGCGCACGATCTTCGACGGCCCGCGCGGTGCCTTCTGCGCCACCAGCTTCTCGACCGTGCGGGCGGTCGCGGATGCGCTGGTAGAAGAAGTCGGACTCGAGGTTGCCGTCCTGCGTCCCGAACCAGCGGGAGCGCTGCGCGTTGACCGTGGTCACGATGTCGGCCATCTCACAGATCTGGTCCTGCGCGTACGCATAGCCGTAGCCATAGCCCAGCGACCCGTAGTCATCGGCCTTGATGTGGGGCCAGCCGCCCGTAGTACGCCGGATCTCGGCGTGATAGCTCTTGGCGGCATACGCCGCTGTCGGGCGCGGCAAGCACGGTCGAGCACCGTGGCGACCGCGAGGATTCTCCTCCGCATTCCCGAACCCTATGTGCTCGTGCGTCTTACAACCCCTTTACGCCAACTTCAGGCCTCGATGAGAGGGTGCGTTTCGTGACCCGCATCGCCGTCGTCGATCCCCAGCCCGCCGTCCGGGCAGGCCTGACGATGTTGCTCCGTACGGAGCCCGGGTCTCGTGCCGATCGGCACCGCCAACGGCACCGACGACGGCCTCGAGCTGGTCGAGCGGCTGGCGCCCGACGTCGTGCTGCTCGACGGCG
>CAWETE010000005.1:0-468368 GCA_963811895.1 uncultured Solirubrobacteraceae bacterium
CGATGGGCCTCGATAGCCTCGCGACGGCCCATGCGGACCTCGATCACGGCGCCGAGGCGGCGCGGGCGGCGGCCACCGCCGAAGCGCACGCGGCCGCCCTGGGGCTCCCGATGGCCACCGCCTGGGCCCAGCGCGCCGCGGCGGCAGTCGCGCTTCACGCCGGCGAGCCCGCCGCAGCCGCCAAGCGCGCCCTGGCGTCCGCGGCCGCCGCGGAGCAGGTCGGCGCGGTGATCGAGGCCGCGCTGTCGAGGACGCTCGCCGGGCGAGCGCTCGCCGCGGCCGGGGAGCAGGACCGAGCGGCAGCCGAGATCGAGCGCGCGGCGGCGACCTTCGAGGCCTGCGGCGCGCTCGCCCACCGAGATGCCGCCGAGCAGGAGCTGCGCCGGCTCGGACGAACCGTCCACCGGCGCACGTCCAAGGGCAGCGCCGACGGCGTGGGCGTCGAGATGCTCACCCAACGCGAGCGTCAAGTCGCCGCCCTGGTCGTCGACCGCAAGACGAATCCCGAGATCGCTGCCGAGCTCTTCCTCAGCCTCAAGACGGTCGAGACGCACCTGCGCAACATCTTCCGCAAGCTCGACGTCTCCTCGCGGGTCGAGCTCGCGCGAACCGTGGAGCGAGCCCGCCGCGCGGCGTGAGCGTCAGCGAGTGCGGTCGTCGGCGGGCGTCCGGCGACGGAGCCGATCCGATCAGCGCGCCGAGTGTGCGTCCGCCCCTGTGATGAGCGCGGCGCTTACAGAACCGGCGAGGGGCGGTCCAGCGCCCTCACTTGATCCACCTGCCGCGCGACGTAGTCGGGATCGCCGATGTCGCGACGCCACTCGAGGCTCGGCGCTCCGCCGAATCCCGCGTCGATCGCTCGATCGACGCGGGCGTGGGCCTGCGCGAGCGAGTCCGCCGTAGTGCTGATGGCGAGCACGCGCGACGAGCCCGTCGAGCGGAACCGGCCATCCGCGATCTGCTCGCACGCGCCGAAGTTGACCCGGCAGCCGGTCTCCTCGACGGCCGGTACGTCGAAGTCGAACTCGCGCTGGGGCCCGGGGGACGGGTACTCGGGCGCCACGAGGTAGGTGACGTTCGAGGTCGCGTCCTGGAATCGGACCGGCTCCTCGGCCAGCCGCTCGTCGGCGATCGCGTCCATCAGATCCAGGGCGCTGCTCTCCAGGAGAGCCAGGATGTTCATCGCCTCCGGGTCGCCGAACCGGGCGTTGAACTCGATGACCTTCAGCCCGCCCGCCGTCACGAAGAAACCGGTGTTCAGCACGCCCGAGAACGACCGGCCGAGAGCGCGCCACTTCAGCGCGATCTCCTGGATGAACTCGCACGCGGCGCGATACAGGTCCTGGCTGAGGAACGGCAGGCTCCCGGGCCCGTCCGTGTAGCAGCCCATTCCGCCGGTCCCGTCACCGCGGTCCCCGTCGTAGCGGTACGGGTAGTCGAACGTGGCGGGGGGGAACACGCAGCTGCTGCCGTCCATCAGCGCCTGGATCGTGAACTCGATCGCGTCTATCCGCTCCTCGAGGATCACGGCGCGCGGCTGAGGGCCGTGGTCGAGCAGCGACAGCGCGTAGTCGGCCGCCTCCTCGTGGCTCGCCAGATGAGGGCCCATGACCTTCACGCCCTTTCCACCGGTGAGCCCGGCGGGCTTGACCACGAGCGGTCGGTCGCCCAGCTGCTTGAGGGCGCTGCGCACCTCCTCCGGCGACCGCGCGATGACATGGTCCGGGTTGAACTCCGGCGCGGTGTCCTCGACGAGCTGCCGCGCCGCCGCCTTGTCCCATTCGATCTGCGCGCCGCTGCGGTCCGGCCCGACCGTGCGGATCCCCGCCGCGCGCAGCGCGTCGACGACACCGGCGGCGAGCGGATCGTCAGCGCTCACGACGGCGAGGTCGACCTCCGATTCGACCGCGAATCGAGCGATGCGCGCGCCGTCGCGCACATCGCCGACCGCGAGCCGACCGCCGCTCAGCGCCTCGAGCCCGGGGTTCCTGTGGGCCGCGAAGGCGCACACCTCAGCAGCTTCGGCCAGCCTCCGGGCGAGCGCGTGCTCGCGGCCTCCGCTTCCAACCACCAGCACCCGTCTCACCGCGGCGATGCTACCAGCGCCCCCGGCGTCGCCCGGGCTCGCTCGGCGGCCCTGCGTCAAGCGGTCGGCGCCGCCGCGTCGTCGCCGACTGATTTCACATCGCCTTCACAAATGGGCCGCATGCCAGACTGCCCGGCCGATGTCATCTGGCGCGCTTGAACTCGCGGTGCCTGACGAGCTCGACGGCCGAGCGATCCTCGCCGTGTTGGCGGAGCATCTGACGCTCGACGTCGACCGCGCGACGACGTCCGATCGCGTGCTGCTCGACACCTTCGACGCCCGGCTCCGCGAGGCCGGGCTGCACGCGGAGTGGCCCGCCGGACGCGCGTCGCGCCGCCGGTTGACGCTGCGCGAGTCCGGGATGCCTCCGCGGTCTACGGACGTCGACGCCGGTCCCGCGGTCGCCCTCTCGGCCGTTCCGCCGGGACCGCTGCGGGATCGGCTGGCGCCCGTGATCGAGGAGCGTGCCCTGGTGCCGGTCGCCCGCGTGCGCAGCCGCGTGCTGCGGGCGGCGGTCCTGAACGGCGACGACAAGACCGTCGTGCGGCTCGCGGTCGAGCATCCCGTCGTCGAAGGCCACGAGCTGACCGGCCGCCTGCTGGTGGAGCCCGTGCGCGGCTATGAGCGCGACTTCGATCGCGTGGTCGCCCGGTTGCGCGACGGCCTCGGCCTCGCGCCCGCCGACGTGTCGCTGTTCGACGCGGCCGTCACCGCCGCGGGCGGGCGGCCGGAGGGCGTGCAGTCCAAGCCCGTGTTCGAGCTGGCGCGCGGCACGCGCGCGGACGTGGCGGCCGGGGTCGTGCTGATGCCTCTGGCGGACATCGCCGAGGCGAACGTCCAGGGCGTGCTAGACGACGTCGACACGGAGTTCCTGCACGATCTGCGGGTCTCGGTCCGCCGCGCGCGCTCGGTGCTGCGCGAGCTGCGGGACGTGCACCCGCCGGCGCCGCGCGCGCGGCTGCGGACGGAGCTCAAGTGGGTGCAGACGGTCACCGGGCCGCTGCGCGACCTCGACGTGCAGCTGCTCGAGTGGGACGAGGTGGCCGGCGAGCGCGCCGACGAGCTGGCGCCGCTGCGAGCGCTGCTCGAGCAGCGCCGGGCCCGCGAGCTGGTGCGGGTGCGCCGTGCGCTGCGCAGCCGCCGCTTCGCCGCCGCGCTGGAGGCGTGGCGCGCACTGGCCGCGGCGCCTCCGTCCGAGGAGCCGCGCGCCGCGCTCCCGATCGAGGTCGTGGCGGCCCACCGGATCCGCAGGGTGTACAAGCGGATGGTGGACGACGGCGGCCGGATCGACGACACGAGCCCGGACGAGGACCTGCACGAGCTGCGCAAGCGCGGCAAGGAGCTGCGGTACCTGCTCGAGCTGTTCGGCTCGCTGTTCCCGAGCGATGTGGTCAAGGCGCTCGTGCGCGTGCTCAAGGACCTCCAGGACATGCTCGGGCGCTTCCAAGATCGCAGCGTGCAGACGGAGATGCTCCGTGAGAACGCGGACGAGCTCGCGGCGCTCAGCGGCGGCCCCGGCGCCGTGCTCGCCGCCGGGCTGGTCATCTCCGCGCTGGAGGCCGACCAGCACGACGCGCGTGCGCACTTCGCCGAGCGCTTCGAGGCCTTCTCGTCACGCAAGCAGCGCAAGCTCGTGCGCGACACGTTCGCGAGGGTCCGCTGAAGGTCCTCGCCACATACTCGATCAAGGGCGGGGTCGGCAAGACGTCCGCCGCCGTCAACCTCGCGGCGCTGGCCGCCCGGGAGGGCCGCAGGACGCTCATCTGGGACCTCGACCCGCAGGGCGCTGCTTCGTTCCTGTTCCGCATCCGGCCCAAGGTGAAGGGCGGTGGGAGCAAGCTGGTACGCGGTCGCCGCGATCCGCTGAGCGTCGTGAAGGGCACGGACATCGAAGGCCTCGACCTGTTGCCCGCCGACTTCTCCTACCGGCACCTGGACATCACGCTCGACCAGACCAAGAAGCCGCTGAAGGGTGTCGCCCGCGTGCTCGACGCACTCGCCGAGCACTACGACGTCGCGGTCGTCGACTGCGCGCCGTCGATCTCGCTCGTGTCCGAGAACGTGTTCACGGCCGCCGACCGGTTGCTCGTTCCCCTCGTGCCCTCCACGTTGTCCGTGCGCACGTTCGAGCAGCTGCAGACGTTCCTCGCGGATGGACCGCAACCGGCGCCGGGCGTGTTGGCGTTCCTGTCGATGGTCGACCGCCGGCGGCGGCTGCATCGCCAGCTCGCGGCGTCGCTTCCGGAGACGCTTCCCGGAGTCGCTCGCGCCTCGATCCCGGTGGCCAGCGCCGTGGAGCTGATGGGCGTCGCGCGGGTGCCGCTGGTGGTGAACCATCCGCGCAGCCCGGCCGCACGCGCGTACGCGGAGCTGTGGGCGGAGGTCGTCGCCGGCTTTAGATGACGACCTTCCGCCCGACCACGGCCCGGACGCTTGCTCGCTCCAGCTAGCGCAGTGACCTGAAGGTCGCCCGCATCTCCTCGGAGAAGATCTGCGGCTGCTCCCAGGCGGCGAAGTGGCCGCCTTCGTGGACCTTGTTGAAGTGGATGAGGTTGGGATACGCCTTCTCCGCCCAGCTCCGCGGCGCCGGATACAGCTCGTCGGGGAAGACGGTCACGCCGACCGGGATCTCGACCCCCTTGACGTCGAAGAAGGCCAGATGGCTCTCCCAGTACAGGCGAGCCGAGGAGACCGCCGTGTTGGTGAGCCAGTAGTGCGTGATGTTGTCGAGCACGTCGTCGCGGGACAGGCCGCCGGCTTGCCCGGCGAACGCGCGCGCGATGAGCTGGTAGCTGCGCTCGTCGTGATCGAGCATCCAGGCCGCGAGGCCCACCGGCGAGTCCGCGATGCCATAGAGCGTCTGCGGGCGGTTGGCCATCTCGGTGGAGTAGCCCAGCCCGGTCGCGAAGAAGTGCTCCAGGACGTCGTAGGCCCGGTCCTCATCGGCTGCGAGACCGTCTGGCTTCGGGCCGCCGGTGGCGAGCGCCTTCGAGACGTCGGGCGGAACGGTCGCCGGCATGTTGGTGTGAATGCCCAGCAACCCCTCGGGCTTCAGCAGGGCCATCTGCTCCGTGACGGCATTGCCCCAGTCTCCGCCCTGCGCGACGAACCTCGTGTAGCCCAGTCGCTTCATCAGGGTGACCCACGCCCGGGCGATGCGGATCGGGTCCCAGCCGGTCTCGATCGGCTTCCCCGAGAACCCGTGCCCCGGCAATGACGGGATCACGAGATGGAAGGCGTCCGCGGCGCTCGCGCCATGCTGCGTGGGATTGGTGAGCGGATCGATGATCTTCAGCTGCTCGATGGTCGAGCCCGGCCACCCGTGGGTCACGATGAGCGGCAGCGCGTCCGCATGCTCGGAGCGGACGTGGACGAAGTGGATGTCCACCCCGTCGATCTCTGTGATGTAGTGCGGCAGGGCTGCGAATCGCTCTTCGAACCTGCGCCAGTCGTAGTCCGTCGCCCAATAGCCGAGCGAGGCTCTTGATCGTCTCGAGCTGCACGCCCTGGGAGGGATCGGTTTCCCGGTCAGGCCACCTCGTCGCGTTGATACGGCTGCGCAGGTCGGTGAGCTCGTCATCCGAGACGTTGATCTCGAACGGCCGGATCTCGGTCCCGTCCGAGCTGGTGGCCGGCTCTGTGGTGGTGGTCTCTATCGACATCGATTTCTTCTCCTGTACTGAGGGGGTCACGCCGAACGATCGTCGTCCCGGCGGGCCTGGGATGGCCCGCCGGGACGCTTGCGCTCGCGTGAGATCAGAGCTGATCAGTCGTCCGCCGGGATGTCGGCTCGGCTGATCGAGAACGTGGGCACCGGCGCACCGTCCTCGTCCTGCTGCCATCCGGCAAGAGGCAGGAGCTGCGCCTTGAGCACAAGGGAGTCAGTCTCCGCCAAGGCGGTCGTGGCCGCGGCGCCGGTGAGCTGCAGCCCTGTGCCGTCGAACACCTGCGTCGTGGGGCTGATGATCGCGACCCCGTCGCCGCCAACGAGCTGGGCGGCCTCGGCAGCCAGCGACTCGGGCACGTCGCAGACGTCCTCGATCCCGATCGGGAGCGCGTCGCCGGTCAGCCCATCCGTCGAGGCGGTGATGGTGGTCGTGATCGCGTAGAACGCGTCGCTGAAGGTCAGCGGCGGGTCGTCGTCCTGCGCAACCCGCGCGAGCGCGGCGTCCTCCGGCGGGGCTGCGCAGACCAGCGGGCCGGCGGGAACGCCGGGAGTGCCGGGAACGCCCGGAACGCCGGGACCGCTCGGGGCCGGGAGTGCCGGGAGCGCCGGGAGTGCCGGGAGCGCCGGGAGCGCCGGGAGTGCCGGGAGCGCCGGGAGCGCCGGGAGCGCCGGGCTTCACGATCGTCACGATCTCGCAGCCCTGCACGATGACCTGATCGGCCGGGTCGACCCGACAGATGTCCTTGCCGGGTCCGCCGTTGACGACACGGTCCGCCCGGCCGTCGACGGCGTTCAGGCGGTCAGCGCCGCGCCCTCCCAGGAGTCGATCCTTGCCACCGCCGCCCTTGATCCAGTCCTTGCCGCCGAACGACTTGATCACGTCGGTCTTTGCGGTGCCAACGATCCTGTCGGCTCCCTTGGTGCCGACCAACCGCTTCGCCTGCGCGGGCCCCGCCGAGGCGAGCATCAACGCGGCAAGGGTGGCGACCACGACGAATGCGATGTGTCGCTTCCCTAGACGTACGAACTGTCGGTTCTGGAACTCCATGATGTCCTCCGTTTCGTGGCGAACTGGCGTCCGCCATTGGTCAGTGTCGATTCGAGCCCGGCTCATGCCGAGATGGTCCCGGCGTCCGCCCGGTGGCTCGACCGCGCTGGCTAGCGTCCTACGGTCGGGCGACCCGACGCCCGGGGTATGGCCAACCGGACAAGCGTCACGGGCTTGGTCAGCCGTCGATGAACTCTTCGCCTGCGTCTTCGTTGCACTCGATGCTCGGCGGCTCCTCGCCCGGGAAGGCGAGGAAGTCGTATTGCGGTGTGCCGAACCCGCGCATGTCGATCGCCAGCGCCGGCCGGCGCTTCGCTCCGCCGCTTCCGAAGAGGAACCCGGTGTCGCCGCCCCAGGCGCCGAACTGGGTCACGCCGACCGTGTACGCGCACTGGTCGAAGAGCTCGAACTCCTCGACCGGCTCGCCCAGGTCCTCGATGTCCTCGGTGAGCGACTCCACCTCCTGCTGGAGGTCGTCGACCCGGTCGCTCAGGCTCGAGTCGGCCAGCGCCGCCGGTGCGCAGGCGGCCATCGCCGCCCACGCGCAGATGATGAGGATCAGGGCTCGCATGTCAGTCAACCGCCTCTCCGGGTTCGTCCTGGCATTCGCGCCCCGGCCGGTCGCCGCCGACGAGCGCGAGGAACATGTAGTCGGGGTCGTCCCAGTCGCTGCGGTCGATGTGCAGCGCCGTTCGGTAGCCCGCGGGGCCTCCGAGCTGCCCGAACTGGTAGCCGAACTGCTGGTCGGGATCGCCGAGCTCGGTCACGGGGACCCACGAGACGCAGGACTCCCACTCGTCGAAGCGCTCGGAGATGGTCTCCAGCCGCTGGGATCTCGCGCTCAGCTGCCGCGCCTTGCGCTCGAGGATCCTCAGCTCCTGCTTCGGGCTGGGCCGCCGGCGCACGGACGCGGGCTCGGCGGTGCCGCCCGGCTGGGGACTGTCCGACCGGCAGCCGTTGCCGCGGAAGTGCATGAACAGGTAGTCCTCCCTACCGGCCTTGCGGCGCCGGTCGACGGCGAGCCCATCCATGAAGCCCACGCCGGTTCCGTCGCGGTCGTCGTAGAGGTAGCCGGACTGCCGGTCGCGGTCGCCCTGCTCGTTGACGGGCACGTACCTGATGCACGTGATCCAGTCCTCGGCGTTCTCGGCCGACTGCTCCATGCGCTCCACCTGCCACTCGAGCCGGGAGACCTCGCGGCGCACCGCGCGCAGGTTGGGGCCGAGCGCGTTCGTGCGCGGCCACGGCGAGTCCTCGCCGGCCGCGACTGCGCCGGGCTGCCGCGCCTCTGAGACGGCCGAGCCGGCGAGGGCGAATACCACCACGACGGCGCACACGACGGCGAAGGTCAGACGCAGCGTCACTTGGTCACCTCGACGGCGCCGGCGTCACAGGCCGGCCCTTGGGGACGGGGCACGCCGCGCTGGTCCGTCCGCAGCAGGGCGCTGAGGTCGACGAGCCCGGCGATGTGCTGCTCGCCCTCCAGTTGCGCGAGCGGCGGGGGGTTGAGGCAGGCGGTGGTGGGCACCCGGTCGAGCGCCGGGCTCGCAGCCTGCGGCAGGCGCGTCTCGGCCGGCCCGCCGTAGCCGTGCAGCGCCTCCAGGCCGGAGGGCACGCCGACCGAGTCGGTGGGCGCGGTCAGGCGGCACGACCCCTCGGTCAGGACGTTGAAGCCGTGCGAGATCGAGGCCGGCGTGTCGCAGCTGTCCTCCGTCGGCTGCGTCTGGCCGCCGTTGAACTCGGTCTTGGCGGGCCCGATGACCGAGCCGAACGCCTCGAGCCGCTCCCCGGCGCCGACGTTGGCGCCCACCGGGGCGACGTTGTCGGCGACGGTCGAGGAGACGAGGGTGAGGACGCCCGCGGCATTCAGGCCGCCGCCCTTGCCCTCGGCGTAGTTGTCGCTCACGGTCGAGTTGGCCACGTACAGGTCTCCGCGTGACCAGATGCCGCCGCCGACGTGCGCGACGGCGATGTTGCGGGAGATCGTCGAGTTGACGACCGTCACGGACGCCTCGCCCGAGATGGCGCCGCCGCGGTCGTCCGCGCGGTTGCCGCTGAGCGTCGAGCCGATGACCGTGACGTCCCCGTCGAGCGTGAAGATCGCGCCGCCCGGGCCGTCCGCGGTGCTGCCGCTGACGGTCGAGTCGATCACGGTGACGTCGCCGTCCTCGTCGGTGTAGATGGCGCCGCCGTCGCCGTCGGTCGTGTTGCCGTCGAGGTGGCTGCGCACGACGAGGATGTCGCCGGTCGAGCCGAGCGCGCCGCCGGAGCCGTCGACGAGGTTGCCGCTGAGGGTCGAGTCGTAGACCTGGATGCCGCCGCGCCGCGCGTACACGGCGCCGCCGTCGTCGTTGGCCAGGTTGCCGGTGAGGACCGAGCGGATGATCGTGGCGCGACGCTGCGACATGACCCCGCCGCCCGGCTCCTCGGCCAGGTTCTGCTTGATCGTGGAGTCGATGACCGCGATCTCGCCGCGCGTCACGACGGCGCCGCCCGGCCCGTCGCTGCCGCCGCGAGTCAGCGTCACGTTCCGGAGCTCGACGAACCCGGTGCCGTCCTGACGCAGCAGTCGCTTCTCGAAGCACGTCTGTCGCAGCGTGTGGCCGTGTCCGTCCAGGAGCACCGGGCGCGGCGACTCGCGCATCGGGTCACCGCGCTCGCAGGCGCGGAGGAAGATGTCGGCGGTGACGTCGATCGCCGTCACGCGCGGGTTGCCCCACGCCGCCCGCAGCTCGGCCTCGGTGTCGACCGCGACCGGGGCCTTGGTCAGCAGCGTGTAGTCGTGGCTGATCCGGCGGCGGCCCTTGCGGCAGATGACGCGGCCCTCGTAGATGCCGTCGACCTCGAACAGTCGCCGCTCGCTGCAGGCGTAGCCCATGACCGTCCGCCGGTAGATGCGATCGTGCAGCCAGCAGCGGCCGAGGAACACCGGCCGGACGCAACGCTTGTCCGCGCGCGAGTAGCAGCGGCCCTTGCGGCCGCTCTCGTCGTTCAGGCAGCGCTGGTATCGGCGGGCGAAGCGCGTGCCGGTGCGACACGGCGTTCCGACCACCCACACGCCGAGCACCGACCCCGGCCCGGCGTTGCGCGTCGAGCCGAGTCGACAGCCCCGCGCGTCCGTGCGCTTGTACGGGACGTCTTCGCCCTCGCCGACCTCGCGCTCGGCCCGACCGGGGGTCCGGCGCTCGGAGGGGCCTGGCCTTCGTCACCGCCCGCCAGTGCCGTGCCCGCGCCGGTGAGCAGCAGGACCAGGACGAGCAGCAGCGCTCCGATGAGGGCGCCCGAAGAGAGAAGCAAATGGCATGCGAACCGATTCTCCGGCCCGCCGCCGCAGCCTCAATCGCGTGCGCTTATCGCTCGAGCACGCGTGACGATGACCCGACGCTTCGAGAAGAATTGTTGCGTCGCGGGCGGAATCGCGCGGTGCTCCCGAAGCTCGGGGTCACGTCTCGGGCCGAGCTGAGCGCCGCGCCGGCGTCGGCGTGACTCAGGATCCGAAGTCAGCCGTGAACGTCGCTCCCGGCGTGGCGAACGGGGTGCCGCGCGAAACGCCGATCCCGGCCACGCGGTACCGGCGGTTCAGGAGCACGTGGCGATGCTCGGGGCTGCGCAGCCACGCCCGCACGACCCAGCGCGCGCCGGCCGGCTCGTTGTGCCAGGCGAGGTTCTCGCCGACGGTCCAGCGCCGCCGGCCGCGCATCCAGCCGGTGCGCGCGATCCGGCCGCTCGAGGACAGGCCCGAGCGGGAGGTGTGCGAGAAGTAGCGGTGGGCGACCATGTCGCGCGAGTGGCGCTCCGCGGCCCGCCGGAGGCGCGGATCGAGCCGCAGCTCCCGCGCTCCGTGCTCCGCGCGGACGTGGTTGATCAGACAGAGCGTGGTCACGGTGAGCGGCTGAGCGGTCGGACAGGGCGCGGTCCAGAGAGCGCCGGCGGCGAGCAGGATGGGGAGGACGGCGGGCATCGCTCAAGCGTGTGAGCGACACCCGAGCCCGGCAACTGGTAGCGGCGATCGGACGATCGCGAGTCCTGCTTGGCCGGCTCCCACCGGTCCACGACGATCACTTCATGGGCGCGCGAGCCGTGGGCAGGTATGAGCTACTGCGGGAGGTCGGACGCGGCGGTGCCGCGACGGTCTATCTCGCCCGGCAGACCGATCTCGGCAGGCTGGTGGCCCTCAAGGAGCTGACCGCGCTGCCCGTCTCGGATCCGTTGACGGCGCGGCGCTTCGTCCGCGAGTCGCGGCTCGCGGGCTCGCTCAACCACCCGAACGTCGTCACCGTCCACGACTTCTTCGAGGACCGCGGGACGCCGTACATCGCGATGGAGTATCTCGAGCGCGGCTCGCTCCGCCCGCTCATGCAGCAGCTCACGTTCGCGCAGGTCGCGAAGGCGCTCGACGGCCTGCTGGCCGGCCTGAGCTACGCGCACGGGCGCGGCATCGTGCATCGCGATCTCAAGCCCGAGAACCTGATGGTGAGCGAGGACGATCGCGTGAAGATCGCCGACTTCGGGATCGCCAAGGTGACCGACGAGGCGCACGTGACGACCGCGCTGACCGTGAAGGGGACGACGATCGGCACCCCCACGTACATGGCGCCCGAGCAGGCGATGGGCGGCGAGGTTGGGCCCTGGACCGACCTCTACGCGGTCGGCGTGATCGCCTTCGAGCTTCTAGCCGGGCGCTCGCCGTTCGACGCGAGTGGGGGGCCGATGGCGATCCTGCTTCGCCACGTCAACGAGCAGCCGTTGGAGCTGACGACGGTGAACCCGTCCGCGGACCCGCGCCTGTCCGACTGGATCGCGCAGCTGCTCGTCAAGGACCCGGACCGCCGCCAGCAGAGCGCCGACGCGGCCTGGCACACGTTCGAGGAGATCGTGCTCGACCGTCTCGGGCCGCGCTGGCGGCGGACGGCGGCGCTGCCGGCCGTCCGGACGCCCGCGACGCTGCCGATCGCGGACCGCGAAGAGCGAATGATGTCGACGGCGATGCCGCGCCTGGCCCCGCCGCGCGCGGCTGCCGCCGCTCGCCCGCCCAGGCCCACGGCCGCCCGCCGGGGCCGGTCGAGAGGGCTCCTCCGGCTGCTGCTCGCCGGCATGGCCGTCGCGGCGCTGGCGGCCGCGCTCGCGCTCGGGAACGGATCCGGCGCCCCCCAGGGCGGGCCCGTGCTCGACGGCGCCGGCAGCGGCTCGCGACGCCGCGCCGCCGCAGAACTCGTCCGGAGTCGGCGACTCGCGCTCGGACGATCCGAGCGACGACGAGCCCGAGCGCGGCGAGCCCTGAGTCAGCCGTTCCGGACCTGATCGGGCCGGATCGCGCTCAGGATCTGCGTGTGGCTGTTCTTGTACGCCTCCTGCGCCTCGATCGCGCGGAACAGCGCGGTACCGGGACGCTCGACCTCGGCGGCGTCGTGCTCGAGCGCGGCGCGGGCCCGCGCGACCTCGCGCTCGTCCGCGGGCGCGTCGACGCGCTCGGCCACCGCCGGGTCGAAGCGGCGAGCGCCCGTGAACTGCTCGGCGTAGTAAGGCTCCTTGAGGCTCGAGATCTTGACGACGTCGCCCGTGTGCGGCGCGTGGAGGAAGCGGTCGCCGCCGAGCGACATGCCGACGTGGTGGACGTAGCCGGTCGCGTCGCGGAAGAAGACGAGGTCGCCGGGGATCAGGTCGCGGCGGCCGACCTTCGCGGCGCCCTCCGCGAGGATCTGCTGGTCGGTGACGCGGGGGATGCGGATGCCGGCCTGGGCGTAGGCCCACTGGACGAGCCCCGAGCAGTCGAACCCGGTCCTCGGGGACGAGCCGCCCCACTGGTACGCCGTGCCCATGTACTTCCTGGCCTCGGCGAGCGCGGCCCGGGCATGCAACCCGGGCTGCACGTCGCCGCCGGCAGCGTCGACCAGCTCCTCGACCGGAGGGCGGGCTCGGCGCAGCAGCTCGCGCGCCTCCTCGAGCCGCTCCTGGTAGCGGCCGCGGTACTGCGCGGCCGGCCGCTCGACGTTTGCGATCCACTCGCCGTAGCCGCCGGCGTCGCCGACTCGCCCGCCGACCTGCTCGGCGTGGTCGAGGAACCAGTCGAGTTGCAGTTCGGGGCGGCCGGCGTAGCCCGCGTAGGGACCGCTGTTCCAGATGCTCGCGCGCATCTGGAAGAGGCCCACCGAGTCGGCGTGGCCGCCCGGGAGGTTCTGCAGGCCGGACTCGACGAGCGCCGCCATCACGGGCAGCTCAGGCGGGAGCCCGCGTCGCTGCGCCTCGCCGGCCATCCAGGCCGCGATCTGCTCGCGCGGGGCGTCGTCGCCGGGGTACTCGGAGTCGATGTCGCCGAGGTCGGGGACGTCGTCGCCGTCGTCGGGTTCGTCCGACCCGTCGGCTCTCGTCGGACTCGTCGGGCTCATCCTCGACGACCTCGTCGTCGGTGAGGTCGTCGATGTCCGGCCCGACCTCGTCCGGCTCCTCCTCGTCCGGCTCGTCCTCGTCTTCGTCCTCATCCTGCTCGTCTTCGTCTTCGGCGTCGTCCTCGTCCTCGTCCTCATCCGCGTCGTCCGAGTCGCCGGAGTCGGGCTCGTCGCCGTCGTCCGGCTCGTCACCGTCGTCCGGCTCGGTCGAGCCCTCCGTGTCGTCGGTGTCTTGCGGGTCGTCCGAGCTCTCCGTGCCGTCGGCGGCGACGAGGTCGTCCACGTCGACGGCCGGGGCGCCGCCATCCGCCAGGTGGCCGACGTAGTCGTAGACGCTCACTCCCTCGATCGCAGCAGCGAGCATCGCCCCGGCCAGGCTCGACTTCGACTCGCGCAGCTCGAGCGTCTCGAACGCCCGGCCCTCGACCGGCTCGAGCCCGGCTTCGCGGGCGGCGGCCTCGGGGTCGCGGCGGAACCGCGCCCGGAAGGCCGGGTCCGCAAGCACGCGCTCGATCAGCCGTGCCGCGGACTCGTCGCGGCTCAACGGACGCCGTCCTCGATGATCTGGCGCAGAGCGGCCGCGGCCGGCGGGTCTCGCTGCACGTCCCAGTCGACGATGCCGCCGGCGCCGGCGCGGTGCGCCTTGCCTCGGCTCGGAAGCTGCGACCAGAACACCGCGCGGACCCACGGCATTCTGCGCAGCATACGCCGCAGGTCGCTCAGCCAGGCGACGCTCCCGTCGTACTCGGTATTGGTCTCGGCGAGGATGACGGGCTTGCCGAACGTCCGGTGGAGCGTGCGCAGGCGCGGCGCGAACCGGGCGACGCTGTAGTCCTTGTCGCCGCCGAAGTCGATCATCGTCGACCCGACGGCGTCGACGTAGCGGCTCCCCGGCCAGTACCGGCGCGCCGTGCGCAGCCACGCGGCCCTGCCCTCGTAGAGGTTGGCGTTGACCGACCACGCGAACCGCACGTTGTCCGCGCCGGCGACGCCGAACAGCCGGACGATGCGCCGCCACGCCCAGCGGTACGCGCGCGCGTCGCGGCTCCACGGGTACCAGTAGCCGTTCATCTCATGCGCGTAGCGCAGCCACACCGTCCCCGGGTAGCGGGCCAGGCTGCGGGCGAAGCGCATGATGTAGCGGTCCTGGGCGCCGCGCGCGATGTCGAGGTTGCGGTAGCCCGGCTGCGGCTTCGACTGCGCGTCGACGCCGTCCGCCGCGGGGACCGGCGTCCACGGCTCCCACGACACGAGCATCCGGTGGATGCCCTGGCGCCGGCTCTCGGCCCCGTACTCGTCGAGCGTGCGCCGGCGCGAGAACGACTCGAACTTGGCGATCGCCTGCGGCGCGGCGCCGATCGCTCGCGCCCAGTCGTCGACGTGCCACGGATCGACATAGACGCCGAACACGCGCGCGGGACGGCGAGCCGGCTCATAGCGCGGGAGCTCGACGGGGACGGCCGCCGTGCGCGCCTGCGCGCCGCGGTCGAACGCTTGCTTGGCGGGCAGGGCGAGGACCACGAGCAACAGCAGCGTCGCCGCGCCGGTGAGCGTATTCAGCGTGAGCAGGCGCATGACGGAAGCGTGCGGGCGTACGCGACCACGCTCAATCGCTCTCCGCGATCGGCGGATGCCGTCCGCCGATCGGATGGTCGCGCCTATCAGCCGATAGCCGGCTCCTGTTGCCGCCGAGGGTGCGCGGCCGCAGTCTCGGGTGACCATGACGACGACTGGAATGCTCGCCGAGCCCGGCGACCTCGAGATGATCCGCGGCACGCGAGCGGTGCTCGAGCTGCTCACCGCCAAGTGGAGCGTCGACATCCTCTACCTGCTCGCCAGCGGCACCCGGCGATACAGCGAGGTGCTCTACGAGGTCGGCGAGATCTCGAAGAAGACCCTGACCCAGACGCTCCGCTCGCTCGAGCACGCCGGTCTCGTCACCCGCAGCGTGCTGCCCGAGGTTCCCGTCCGCGTCGAGTACTCCCTGTCGCCGCTCGGCTGGAGCCTCACCGAGCCGCTGGTGGCGATGTACGAGTGGGCCGCGCAGCACCTCGCCGCCTGAGCCCTCCCAACCTGACCCCGAGGAGTTCCGATGCACCGATTCCTGTCCTTCATCGTCGCCGGCGCCATCGCGCTCGGCGTGAGCGCCGCTCCGGCGCTCGCAGGCTCCGACGGCTGTTCAGGCGACTGCCGGGCCGAGAACGCCCCGGCGGCGGTCGTCGGCACCGTGCCGACCGGCCCGCCGGCATTCCCGGAGGGCAACCTGCGCCAGACGCGCACGTTGGGAGTTGCCCCGTCGACCGCCCCGCGCGGCGCAGTCGCCGCGGGCGAGGGGGGAGCCACCGAGAACGGCCACGGCGGCATCATCTTCGCCATCGGCGCCGCGGCGCTCGTCATCCTCGCCGCGGGAGCCCGTCTAGCCCTCGCCGCCCGCGGGTCGAAGTCATGAGCAGGCGACTCGGGCTGCTCCTCGGCATCGCCGCGCTACTGCTCGGCATCGCGCTGCTCGCCACCGTCGTCGGCGCCGTCTCGCACGACGACAGCGTCCCGCGGCACGCGACGACCCAGGTCACGGCCCCGCCGGAGACGGCGACGAGCGACGCGGTCGTCGCCTCCGCCCCGCGCCCCGAGCGCCGCGAGCGCGCCGCGATCCCGGTCAGTGTCGAGATCCCCTCGATCGGCGTACGTGCGCCCGTGATCAAGCTCGGCCTCAACCCCGACCGCTCGCTCGAGGTTCCCACCGACTTCGGCGATACCGGTTGGTGGTCGGGCGGCGCGCGCCCCGGCGAGCGCGGCCCGGCGGTCATCGTCGGTCACGTCGACTCGAAGACGGGCCCCGCGATCTTCTACCGCCTCGGCGAGCTCCGCCGGGGCGACAAGGTCGTCGTCGTCGGCCGCGACGGCAGCCGCGTGCGCTTCACCGTCGAGGGCAGCGAGAAGTACCCGAAGGATGACTTCCCGACCGCGCGCGTCTACGGTCGCACCGACGGTCCGACGCTCCGCCTCATCACCTGTGGCGGCGACTTCGACAGCTCCACCGGCCACTACGTCGACAACACGGTCGTGTACGCGCGCTGAACCATCGGAGGAACGCATGACCACGCAAGCCCTGCCCGGCCAGACCGTCGTCCTCATCGGCGGCAGCGCCGGGATCGGCCTCGAGACCGCCCGCCTCGCCCGCGCCGAAGGCGCCGAGGTCGTCCTCATCGGCCGCGATCCCGAGCGGCTCGAGCGGGCCGCGCAGGACGTCGGGGCGCGCAGCACCGCCGCGTTCGACGCCGGCGACGCGGTGGCGCTCGAGCGCTTCTTCGGGGGTCTGCCCGGCCAGGTCGACCATGTCCTGGTCACGGCGGGCGGCCCGCACTACGGGCCGATGCTCGAGATGGACGCGGACCAGGTGCGTCACGCGCTCGGCGATCACGTGGTCGTGGGAATCGAGGTCGCGCGTCACGCGCGCGGCAAGATGAGGCCGGGCGGCACGCTGCTGCTCATGGGCGGGACCGGCGGCCGGAAGATCAGCCGCGAGCTCGGCATCGTCTCCGCGGCCACCGCCGCGCTCCCGCCTTTCGTGGCCGCGCTCGCGCTCGAGCTCGCCCCGGTCCGCGTCAACCTGATCGCCGCCGGCTTCGTCGACACGCCCCTGTCTGCCTCGCTGCTCGGCGACGACCTCGAAGCGCGCCGCGAGCAGCTGCGTACGACGCTCCCGATCGGGCGCGTCGTCGGTCCGGCCGACGTCGCGGCGCTCGCCGTGCACCTCATGGCCAACACCGCCCTCACGGGCGCGACGTACGACATCGACGGCGGCCAGCAGTTCGCCTTCTGAACTCTCAGGCCGGCGGCCGCAGCCTCAGGATGCGGTCGTCGGCCTTGGTGGGGAAGCCGCGGCCGTCGCGGTTGCTCGTGAGCAGATACAGCCAGCCGCCAGGACCCTCGACGACGGTCCGCAGGCGGCCGTAGGTCCCGATCAGCAGCCGCTGGTCGCGCACGACCTTCCCGTCGCGGAACACCAGCCGCCGCAGCATCGTCCCGCGCAGGCACGCGAACAGGTAGTCGCCGGTCCAGCTCGAGCCGCGGCGCGTGACGAACGTCGCGCCGGACGGCGCGATCGGCTCCACCCACACGCGCAACGGCGCGCTGAACACGCCGCCGCCGGTGTCATAGCCGATCGCCTGCGGCCAGCCGTAGTTGCCGCCGGGGACGATCTCGTCGACCTCGTCGTACCCCTGCGGGCCGTCGGAGCCGCTCGGCCCGTGGTCGGTGGCGATCAGGCGGCCGGTGCCGGGCTCCCAGTCGAAGCCCTGCGAGTTGCGCAGCCCGTCGGCGACGATCTCCGGCCCAGCGGGGCCGGCGCCGCGGTACTGGCTCGGCTCGAGCGCGAGCAGCTTGCCGTTCAGCGACGCCGGGTCCTGCGCCAGCGCGGGCTCGTTCGCGTCGCCGGTGCTGACGTACAGCCGCCGGTCGGGCCCGAAGGCGATCCGTCCGGAGTCGTGGAGCGTGCCGGAGCGGATCCCGTCGAGCAGCGACGCGCGGTACACCAAGCGCTCGTGCGTCCAGCGGCGGCGCTCGAGCCGCATGCCGGCGTCGGTCGTGAAGTACAGGTAGACGAAGCGGTTACGGGCGAAAGCCGGATCGAGTGCCAGGCCCAGCAGCCCGCCCTCGCCGACCGCGCTGACCGCCACGCGGGCGACGGGCTTGTGCCGCAACCGGCCGCGGCGCCCCAGCAGGCGAACCCGCCCGGGGCGCTCGGTGACGAGCGCGCGGCCGTCAGGCAGGAACGCGATCTCCCATGGGATCTCGAGCCCCTTCGCGACCGTCTGGACCCGCAGCGGCGGCCGCGCGGCCGCCGCCGGCGTGGCGGCAAGCGCCGCCACGGCGAGCGTCAGCGCGCGGCGGTGCAGTGCTCGGCGTCGGGGCAGACACCGAGAATACGCAGCCGCGGCTGGCCGTGGCGGCGGCGCAGGCGCAGCAGCACCGACGAGGCGTTGTTGTCGTACGACGACTCGAGGATCCGGTGGTCGGCGTTGGCGACGTGCACGAGCACGTAGCGGCCAGGGCGCAGCCCGTTCAGCGGCAGGTACTGGCCTTCGAGGTTCGCCGAGTAGTCGTCGCCGTAGCCGACCGAGATGCCCTCGCGGATGCCGAGCAGGCCCGGCTGGTCGAGCCCGCAGCGGCTCCGGTATCTCGGCTCGAGCGGCTTGCCGACCAGCGGGAGCGTGCGCACGGGATAGCGGTCGCCGAGGCAGAAGCCGGTCTTGCGATCGGCCACCACGGTCTCGCCGCTGTCCGCCCGCCGGAGCTCGTAGCGGTCGAAGCCGAGCAGGTGCCAGTGGCGATGGTCGGGCGACCGCACGTAGCGCAACTCGCCGACGCCAGGGACGACCGAGCGCGGGCTGCCCTCGTTGACAACGACCTGGTCGGCGGACATCGTCTCGACGCCCGGCTCGGGCCGCGCCCCGTCGATGATCAGCGGGCCGGCGCCGACGTTGCGCACGGCCGAGTCGAACCCGAGGCGCCAGCCGCCGCGGGCCTTCGTCAGCACCAGGCCCGTCGGGGTCTCCTGGTCGAGGTCGGGCAGCAGGGCGCTCGCCTCGGGGGCGGACCCGCCGAGGGCGAGGGTGGCGGGCACGAGGGCGGCGACGGCGGCGACGGCCGGCAGCAGGCGCAGCAGCGAGCGCTTCACGATGAGGACTCTCCGGGCATGGCGATCAGGGTCTCGCGCGCGGGCCTGGGCCTCAATAGGGGGGAGTGAAGCCGTGATCGCGCCGGCTTATCGCCGCGGCTGCCCCATTCCTGATGGAACATCGTCGCGAAGGCGGCGATCCGGATCGGGACCATCACGAACGTGATCTGGAGGACGAACAGCGGCAGCCGGCGCAGGTCGCGCGGGACCCGCCGCACGTGCGCTGTCTGGCGCAGGCCGATGCTGGCCAGCATGCCGAGATAGCCCAGCGGCAGCTCCACCAGGAGCGGCAGCCCAGCCGCGTCGGCGTGCCCGGCGACCGTGTGCGCGACGGCCAACGCCACCACCGCGTAGAGCGCGAACGGCGTGATGATGTCGGTCGCGAAGCTGACGAACGCGACCGGCCGGCGCCACAGCCAGCGCACGCTTAGGAGCGTCTCGCGTTGGCTCGACCGGCCCCAGCGCAGCTGCTGGCGCCAGAACGTGCGCCAGTCGGACGGAGCGTCGGTCTCCACCAGGGCCGTCGACTGGTAGACGGTCCGCCAGCCGCTGCGCAGCAGCTCGTTGGTGAGCACGCGATCGTCGCCCACGTGCTGCGGCACGCCGAACACGGTCTGGCCCACGAGCCGCTCGACGGCCGGCTCGAAGGCGGTGCGCCGGTAGGCGATCGTGCGCCCGGCCAGGCAGCCCACCTGGCCGAAGACCGACTGGGCCGGCACGACGAGGTGGTAGCGGATGTCCTCCATCCAGTTCGCGAGCCGGCGCACTGGGTTGTCGCCGACGTCGAAGATCGCCTGCCGCGGCGTGACGCCGCCGACCCGCGGGTCGGCGAACGGCTTCAGCATCTCGCCCAGCGCGTCGGGCGCCCACACGGTGTCGGAGTCGAGCACCAGCACCACGTCGGTGGCCGGGTCGCTCTCGCGCAGGCCGGCGGCGATCGCCAGCCGCTTGCCGCCCTTCGGGATCCGCAGGACACGGTCGGCGTACTCGGCGGCGATGGCGGCGATCTCGGCGTCGCCGCCGTCGACGACCGCGATCAGCTCGGTCGGGCGGTTCGCGACGACGCTCTCGAGCGAGCGGCGGAACACGGCCTCGGACTCGTTGTAGACGGGCACGATCACCGTCGTGGCGAGATCGATGGCGCCGCCGCTCGTCGGCCGGTAGCGCCGCGCCGCCAGCGCCTTCGCGGACCACAGGACCCAGACGTACACGAAGAATCCCATGTAGACGGTGACGCCCCGGTCGTGGCCGAGCGCGTCGTGGAGGTCGCGGAAGAAGCTGAACATCGCACCGATGCTCCCGGTCCGGCGGCGCCCCGCCAATCGCGATTCCCGCTCGCCCGATCGGGGTTCGCGCTGGTCAGCGGGAGCGGCGGAGAACCCTGGATTCCGCGGGGTTCCCTCGCTCGGCGACACGTGACCTAGCTTGGCCCGACGAAGCCGTTCCTCCCCGACACAAGGAGTCCCCAATGCGCTCCCTGAGAGCCATAGTTCCACTCGCCGTCGCGACGAGTCTGGTGGCGGTCTCGCCGGCCGCGGCCGACGCCCAGGCGCCGGCCAAGGCGCACGCGTCCGGCAGTGACGTCGTCGCGCTCACCTACCCGTCGCTCGTGCAGGTGCGCATCGGGCGCACCGAGCGTGCGCTCGAGCGCGCGACCCGCAAGATCGAGAACAACAAGCCCGTCGAGGCGGCCACGACGCTGAAGGTCGTGCGGCGCCAGCTGTCCGCGGCTTGGCGCGGCGCCAAGTACGTCGTCCGCACCGCTCCGCCGCCGGCGCCGCCCGCCGAGGACGCGCGCGTCCGCGCCCAGAAGTCCCAGGCCCGGACGTATGCCACGCCGCCCGAGACCGCGTACCGCGTGCTGACCCTGCAGCACGACGTGGCGTCCGCGATGGTCGCGCTGATCGACGGCTCCCACGGCACTGGCCTCGACGCGCTCTCGACCACCCTCAACCAGGTGAACGACCGGCGTGATCAGGCGCTGCAGTACATCCTCAGCGTCACGCCTCCGGCGCCGCCCGCCGAGGACGCGCGGGTCCGCGCTCGCAAGAGCCAGGAGGAAGAGGACGCCGCTCCGACGTTCGCCACCGTGATGCCGCCGTACGCCGCCGACCTCGACGACGAGCTCCAGGCGATCACCGGCACCCTCACCGACGCCACCGACCTCACGGCCGGCGGGCGCCGCCTGCTGAACGCCGCGAACGCGCAGGTCACCAAGACCAAGTCGTTCGTCTCCACGAACTGGCCGATCCTCCCGGCCGACGACTGAACCGGCCCCAACACCCGAACACGAGCGGCCGGCGCCCTGCCGGCCGCTCGGCCCTTTTCCCATGAGCGATCCAACCCTCACCGTCAGCGATGCCATCGCCGAGCTCGTGCGCACAGCCGGCTCGTCCGTCCGTCAGCGCGAGCTTCGCGCGGCGCTCAGCCACGTCGACGCCGACCTCGGCACGATGCCGCTCAGCAGTCTCCGCAACCGCCACGTCGCCGAGCTGCTCGACGACCTCCGCGCGGAGGGACTGAGCGAGCGGCGCGAGACCGCGATCCTCGACGCGGTTCGCTCGCTGTCCGCGTTCTCCGCCGGTCCGCCCGCGGCGACCACGCCGACGCCCACGCACACGATGCTCGCGCTCGGCGCGCGGGCGGCCGTCTGGACCACGTGGATGATCGCGATCGTCTTCGCAGTGCTCCTCGTCATCCTCGTCCGCGAGCTCTCGTGACGCTCTCGCCGTGGCAGCGGCGCCTGGCCTCGACCGCGGCCTTCACCGTCCCGGGCGTCCTCGTGCGCCTCAGCGGCGGCGCCGCGCCCTATCCGCTCCAGCTGCTCGCCTACGGCGCCGCGGTCGTCGCAGCGGCGTTCCTGCTCGCGTGGGCGTGCGAGGCGGCACAGGTCGACATCGCGCGCGGCGTCGTCGTGGCCGCCGTCGCCTTCGTCGCGATCCTGCCGGAGTACATCGTCGAGCTGCACTTCGCGTTCATCGGCCATGCGGAGTACGTGACCGCCAACCTGACCGGCGCGAGCCGTCTGCTGCTGGGCGTGTCGGTCGCCCTGCCGGCCGCCTTTGCGCTGCTGCGCCGGCGCCCGCGAGGGATCGGCGCGGTCGCGATCGATCCGGCCCAGCGACTGGACCTGGCGATCCTCGCCGTCGCCGTCCTGTGGTCGCTGCGGATCGTCGTCCGCGGCCAGGCTGGCCTCCTCGACGCGCTGGTGCTGATCTCGCTGTACGGCCTCTACCTGCTCCGCGCCGCGGGCGCGTCCGGCGAGGGGCCGGAGCCGGTCGGCGTCGCCGCGGCCCTCGCCGGTCTCCCCGCGCAGGAGCGCCGCCGCTGGGTGGGCGGCCTGATGGCCTTCGCCGCTTCAGCGATCCTCCTCACCGCGGTCCCGTTCGGCGACGCGGTGCTCGGCACCGGAGCGCTGGTCGGGATCGACCCGTACCTGCTCCTGCAGTGGATCGTGCCGGTCGCGACCGAGACGCCCGAGCTCGTCGTCGCCTTCGTGCTGCTCGCGCACGGGCGCGGCGCCCAGAGCGTGGCGGTGCTGCTCGCGGGAGCCGTGAGCCAGTACACGCTGGCCCTCGGCACGCTCCCGCTGGCGTACCTCGCCGGGGCGGGAACGGGGCCGCTGCCGCTGGCTGGGCGCGAGCGGATCGAGCTGTTGCTCTCGATCGGCGTCGCGCTCTACGCGGTGGCCGCGCTCATAACGCTGCGCCTCAGCCGCGGCGACGCGGCGATCATGCTGGCGCTGTTCGCGGCGCAGTTCCTCCTGCCCGCCGTCGTCACCCGGCTGGGGCTGGCGATCGCGTTCCTGGCGATCGCGATCGACGTGCTCGTGCACGAGCGCCGCTCGGTGCCGGCGCTCGTGAGTGCGCTGCTCGCTACCGATCGATCGCCCGGCGCAGGGCCGACTCGAGGTCGCGCCCGAAGCCGACGCGTCCGTTCGCCAGCACCGTCACCAGCTGCAGCCGCGGGACCCCGCCCCCTCCGGCCGTGAGGTAGATCGGCTGCACGTGGACGAGCGCGTCGCCGACCGGGATGACCCGCGGGGCTCCGAGGACCGTGCGGCTCACCGAGTCCTCGTCGAGGTCGCGCGACTCGCGGTTGACGATCTGCAGCCGCTCGCTCACCTCCGCGTCGGCGAGGATCCGGCGCGTGGCCTGGGCGGGCCCGAGCTCGAGCCGGTCGCGGGGCAGGCTGAGCAGCGTGAGCTCCTGCGCACCGCCGGCGGCGATCGAGCCCGCGAGGTAGCCGACGAGGTTCTGGCGCCCGCGCGGCGAGAACGGCGTGGCCAGGACGAAACGCTCATCGGCCTGGCCGGGCAGCCGCGCGGGCAGGTAGCGCGGCCGCACCGTCCAGCGCTCGGGGTGGAGGCGCGTCGGGAAGTGGATCTCGCCCGCGTCCTCGAGCGGACCCGCGATCTGCTGCGGCACCTGCCAGGCGTCCGCGCCGTTCCAGAACGGGGTCGGCTCGTCCGCGTGGTAGGTCGCGTACAGCGCGGCCTGCGCGTTGAAGAGGCGGCGCGGATAGCGCAGGTGCGCGCGCAGCTCGGCCGGCATGTCCGAGAACGGCTGGAACAGGCTCGGGAAGGCCGCGCGCCACGCGCGCAGGATCGGATCGTCCGCGTCGTCGGCGTAGAGGGCCACCCGGCCGTCGAACCCGTCCACGGCGGCGACCGCGCCGGCGCGCATGTAGTTGACGCCCGAGGGCAGCGGCGCCGAGTAGGGGAAGGACTCGCTGGTCGTGTAGCCGTGGAAGAGGAACTTCACGCGCCCGCCGACCACGACGGTCTGCGGATCCGAGTCCCAGCGCAGGAACGGGGCCAGCGTGCGCAGCCGGTCCTGCACGTCGCGGTGCAGCACGATCCGCGAGCGGTCGGTGGCGGTCTCGGTCAGCAGGAGCTTGGAGTCGCCGAACCGGATCGCGAACGCCGCCCGGCGGAGCGGGCTCGAGAGCGCGATGCCGCCGCTGCCGGCGTAGTGGTAGTCGGGCCCGCTCGGCCGGTCGACCTCGGCGCGGCGGCTGTTCACGACCAGGTACGGCGGTGCAGGCCCCGTGCGCTCGGAGTAGTAGACGCGTGGCTCGCGCAGGCCGAGCACGTCGGGGCCGAACCCGTGCTCGGTGAACTCCGGCTCCCCGACGTGGTCGGCCCGCGGCGCGGAGAGCGCCACGACGCCGTAGCCGTGGGTGTAGGCGAACCGGTCGTTCGCCCAGCCGCGCGCGTCGCGGCCCAGGGCGCGCAGGTCGAGCTGGCGGGCGGCGATCGCGTACACGCCCGACGCGTAGCGGTCGAGCGTGAGGCTCGGGAAGCTGTAGTAACGCCCGATCGACTGCTGATCGTCCATGGCCGGCCGCAGGACTCGCTGATCCCACAACGGCACGTTCTCGAGCGTGCTGCGGTGCGCGTCGATGTCGGCATGGGACAGCTCGCCGCCGGTGACCTCGCGCACGTCCACGCGGTCGAGCGCGAAGGCGCGGCGAGTCCCGGCGATGGCGTGCTCGACATACGGACGCTCGCGCGCGAGCGCCTGGGGGGCGACCCCGACGTGCTCGACCACGCGGGACACGACGCCGGGGAGCGTGAGCGCCAGCGCGGCGACCGCGGCCACAGCAACGAGCGGGCGTCGCGGCGCCCGCCGCACAGCGGTGTACAGCAGCAGCGCGGCGCCGGCCAGCGACACGCCGGTCAGGATGCGCAGCGCCGTCAGGCGGACGTGCGCCTCGGTATAGCCCGCCCCGGCCGCGTCGCCGTGCGGGACCGCCAGCGCGTACGCGTCGAGCCGGTAGCGCCAGGCCACGACGACGAGCGCGAGCGCGCCCAGGACGAGCAGGTGCACGCGCACACGCGCCCGCGCGGAACGCAGGCCGCCCGCGGCCGCGTACGCGGCGACCGTCGCGACCCCGGCCAGCACGAGCGTCTCGAGCATCCAGCGGGACACCCACTCGTACAGCGGCAGCGAGAACACGAAGAAGCCGGCGTCGCGGCCGAACAGCGGGTCGTCGACGCCGAAGTCGCTGCGGCCGGCCCAGAGGGCCAGCAGCCGCCACGCGCCGTCGGCGCGCCACTCGCCGCTGATCACGCCGGCGGCGACGGCGACGACCGGGTAGGCGAGCAGGCGCGCCGGCCGTCGCGGCGCGTGCGCCGCCATCGCGCGCTCGACCGCCACGAAGTTCGCGAGCAGGAAGCAGGCGGTGCCGAAGCCGGGAAGCCCGCGCGCCAGGAGCTTCCACTTCAGCGCCTGCCAGAACACGTCCTCCCGGCCGACCTCCTTGAACCACAGCGCTTCGGTGAAGACGCGCGCCGCGAGCGCGATCGCGACGGTCAGCGCGGCGAGCGCGCCGACCAGCAGCAGTGACCGCGACCGCGGCGTCCGCCAGAGCGAGACGCGGGGCACCTCAGGCCGCGAGCTGCAGCCGCGCGGGCGTGACCGGTTGGCGCTTGGCCGCATGCGAGGCTGCGCGCAGGAAGCGCTGGGTCGCGAGGCTGTCGCAGCTCGGGCGCGTCAGCACGGCCGCCTCGAACGCGGGCCCGGTCTCGACGACGTCGACGAGCCGGACGCCCGGAGTCGCGTACCGCTGGGCGACCGAGGCGGGCAGGAGCGCGGCGCCGCCGCCGGCCGCGACGGCCAGCAGGACGGCCTCGACGCGCGGCTCGGGCGCCTCGGCGAACACGGGTGACAGACCAGCCTCGCGGGTCAGCGCGACGACGGCGTCGTGCAGCGCCGGGTTGCTGGCCCGCGGCAGCATCACCAGCCGCTGGGGATCGAGCCGCTCCAGCGTGAGCTCGGGCTCGAACGCCTTCGGGCTCGCGGCCGGGACGGCGGCGACCAGCGACTGGTCGCCCAGCGAGGTGACGTGCAGCCCCTTGGCGGGAGCGGGGAGGCCGACGATGACGGCGTCGAGCTGCTCGTCGCGGACGGACTGGATGAGCTGATGCGTGGCGCCCGTCTCGAGCTCCACCTCGACGTTCGGCGCCTCGGAGGCGAGCGCCTGGAGGGCGCGCGGGACGCTGGCGGGGAGCACGTCCGGCACGTAGCCGATGCGGAGCTTCGAGCCGGCCGAGGCGTGGGCTTCACGCGCGGCGCGCTGTGCGATCTCGGCCTGGTGCAGGACCCGGCGGGCCTCGACGAGGAGGGCGGAGCCGGACACGGTGAGGGCGACGCTGCGGTGGGTGCGGTCGAACAGGCGCACGCCCAGCTCCGCCTCGAGCTTGCGGATCTGCTCGCTGACGGCGGGCTGCGCCACGTAGAGGCGCTCGGCGGCGCGGCGGAAGTGCAGCTCCTCCGCGACCGCGACGAAGTACCTCAGGTGTCGCAGCTCCATGGCTAGCGCTCCTTCGTGGGGTGGGTCGTCGGCATGTGGCAAATGTCCTTTGCCGGGGGCCGTCCCGCCAGACCCTCTAGCCGGACAGCGATTGTCCGGTTGTCCGGACACTCGATGGCCGGGCCGCGTGACACGATCATCGTGCGATGACTTCCACAGTGCTGATCGTTGACGACGACGTCGAGTTCCGCGGCCTGGCCGCGCGGGTCCTCGCTGCGATGGGCCTGCAGGTGGTCGGCGAGGCGGGGACGTACGCGGACGGGGCGGCGGCCGCGGCCGAACTGCGGCCCGACGCCGCGCTCGTCGACGTCGGGCTGCCCGACGGCGACGGGATCGCGCTCGCCGCGCACCTGGTCGCGCTGCCGTGGCGTCCCCGAGTCGTCGTCGCCTCGTCGGATCCGGACGCCACCAGCACCGAGGCCGTCCAGAGCTTCGGTGCGGTCGGGTTCATGGCCAAGGAGACGCTTCCGGACGGGACGCTGGCGGCGATGCTCTCAGGGGGATAGCTTGTGACCCGTGCCTGAGGGTCTGCGCATCGTGGTCGGCGAGGACGACGTCCTCCTGCGCGAGGGCATGGTGAGGCTGCTGACGGAGGCGGGCTTCGACGTGGTGGCGCAGAGCGGCGACGCGGAGGACTTCCTGCGCAGGACGCTGGCGCACCGGCCCGACGTCGCCGTGGTCGACGTCCAGATGCCGCCGCGCCACGAGGACGACGGCCTTCGCGCGGCGATGGAGCTTCGCGACCAAGCTGCCGGACACCGGCGTCCTCGTCCTGTCGCAGTTCTACGAGGAGAGCTACGCGCTCGACCTGATCGGCGACCGCGCCGAGGGGGTCGGCTACCTGCTCAAGGAGCGGGTCGGCGACGTCTCGAGCTTCCTCGACGCCGTGCAGCGCGTGGCCGCCGGCGGCAGCGCGCTCGATCCCGAGATCGTCGGCCGGATGCTCGGCCGCCGCCGCGCCGACGGGCCGCTCGACGAGCTCACGCCGCGCGAGCGGGAGGTGCTGGCGGCGATGGCCGAGGGCAAGTCGAACGCCGGCATCGCCGAGCAGCTCGTCGTGACCGAGGCCGCCGTGGAGAAGCACGTGGGCCGCATCTTCACCAAGCTCGGCCTCGGGCCCACGGCCACCGAGCACCGGCGCGTGCTCGCGGTGCTGACCTACATGCGCGGCTCGCGCCGATAGCGAACACCGCTCGCGGGATCGCGGGACGTTGTTGCCGCGGCTCTGGTTGTCGCGAACCCTGGAGGTGAACCGGCCACCCGGCCGGCGCCAACCGAACCGAAGGGGTGTTCCGATGACCCTCAAGCAGAACCGCACCATGTCCGTCCTGGCCGCCACCGCCGCCGCACTGGCCATCGGCGCCTCGCCCGCGCTCGCCGGCGAGGACGACGACGACGAGTACGACGACGACGAGGTCACGCAGGTCCGCCGGCGCCCGCGTCCGCTCCGCCCGGCTCCGGCTCCGGCTCCGGCCGCCGAGAGCAGCGGCGGCGGTGGCGGGTCCACGAACGCCGGGTCCACGAACGCCGTCTCGTCCCAGTCAGCGGCTCGGGCACCGCGTGCCGCGGGGCGGCGTCGCCGCCGGCGCCGGCGGCATGGCCGACCAGGGCCCCGGCATCGCGCTCCTCGGCCTTGCGTCCGGCGCGCTGGTGCTGATGGCGAGCGGCGGCCGGCTGATCGCCGTCGCGCGTCGCTCGGAGTCGTGACGAGCAACTCCACGGGGGTGACCGCCCGCCGGCGCGACGAGCGCCGGCAGGCGGCCGCGCTCGAGCTGGTGCTCGCACAGGGGGCGCGGGTGCCGCTGGTGGGAGAGATGACGGTCGGGCGCGACCCGGCCTCCACGGTCGTGCTGCAGCGATCCGTCGGTGTCGCGCCGTCATGCGCGGATCTCGGCCGACGGCCAGTGGGTGCGAGGACGCCGGCTCGCTCGCCGGCACGTACGTCGACGGCGTCCGCGTGACCGGCCGCGCGCGCGCTGCGCGACGGCGCGCGGCTGCGGCTCGGGCGACTCCGAGCTGCTGGTCGAGCGCCCACGGGCGCGGCCGAGGCGGCGCGCACGATCCTCGTGCCGGCCGGCGTGGCGCCGGCCCAGGGCGCCGCGGGTGCGGCCCGGCTACGCGCTCAAGCGCCTCGAGGCGGCCGAGGGCAGCCGGCGGTGGGTGCTGCGCGACCTCGAGGGCGGCACGTTCCTGCGCTTCGGCGACGATCGACGCCCGCTCTGCTGGAGCTGCTCGACGGGACGCGTTCGGCGGCCGAGCTGATCGCGCGAGGCCGAGCGGCGGCTCGGGCCGTCGGGGCCGGCGCGGCTCGCGCGGCTGCTGGCCGACCTCGGCGAGCGCGGCCTGCTCGAGGGCGTCGGCGCGCCGCCAGCGCCGACGGCGGCGCAGCCGCCGTGGCGGCGCGCGCTGGAGCCGCGCGAGCGGGTGGTGCCGCGGCGTCGGCGACGCTGGTCGAGCGCGCTCTACCGCGCCGGCGGCTGGGTGCTGCTCACGCGCCCGCGTGCTCGTCGCGCTCGCGCTGCTGGCGGTCGCCGGGCGTCGGCGTGTTCGCCTTCCTGGTGGCCGCGGCGCTACGGGACGCCGTTCGTCGTCGCGTCCAAGCTCGGGCTCGGCGGGCTCGTGTTCCTGCTCGGGCGCTTCGCCGTCGTCGCCGTCCACGAGCTCGCGCACGGGCTGGTCATGGCGTCGTACGGCCGGCGCGTCGAGCGCGCCGGGCTTCAAGCTGCGTGCTCGTCTTCCCGTACGCGTTCGTCGACACCTCGCAGGCGTGGTTCGAGCCGCGCCGGCGGCGGATCGCGATCAGCGCCGCCGGCCCGGCGTCCGACGTCGACGCTCGGCGCGCGTGTTCTCGATCGCCTGCCTGCTGCGCGCCGCCCGGGACGGTGCGCGACATCTGCTTCCAGCTCGCGTTCGGCGCCTACCTCGGCGCCTGCTTCAACCTCAACCCGTTCCTCGACCGCGACGGCTACCACATCCTCGTCGACCTGCTGCGCGAGCCGAACCTGCGCCGCCGCGCGCGGCGCGTCGCGCGGGAGGCTCGCGCGTGCTGGCGCGCTACTCCGCGTTCGCCGCCGGCTGGTCGGTGATCGCGGCGCTGTTCGTCGATCGCGACGACGCTCCGGTACCGCCACGCGTTCGACGGCACTGGCGCCCGCGTGGGTCGTGTGGACCGTGATCGGCGCCGTCTGGGCCGCGGTCTTCGTGCCGGTCGTCCTGGCGTTCCGGCCGGCTATCGCAGCCCGTCGCGGATGATGCCGCGCAGGATCGCGGCGGCGGCCGGATCGCGCCTGGACGTCCCAGTCGAGCCGGCCGGTCGCCCACGAGCTGGGCCTGACCGCGGCTGCGGTGCTGGAACCAGGCCACCGAGCGGATCCACGGCGTCCGGCGCAGCATGCGCCGCAGCGAGCTCGCAGCCAGCGCAGGCGCCCGCGGTGCGCGGTGCTGACCTCGGTGAGCAGCACGGGCTTGCGGTAGAGCCGGCGCAGCGTCGTGCAGGCGGGGCGCGAAGCGCTGCGACGGCGTAGCGCTTCGCGCCGCCGAAGTTGATCATCGTCGAGCCCACGGCGTCCACGTAGCGGCGGCCGGGCCAGTAGACGCGGACGCTGCGCCGCCAGGTCCGGAACGGGCAGGTAGAGGCTGGGGTTCGGCGGACCAGACGAAGCGGACGTTGCCCGCGCCCGCCGACCGGAACAGCCGGACGATCGCGCCGCCACGCGCGCCGGTAGGCGACCGGGTCGTGCGACCACGGGTACCAGGTGCCGTTCATCTCGTGCGCGTAGCGCAGGTCGACGCGGCCTGGAACGTCGCCAGGCTGCGCGCGAAGCGCGAGGATGTACGCGTCCTGGGCGCCGGCCGCGATGTCGCGGTTGCGGTAGCCGGGCTGCTCGCGGAACCCCTCGCCGACGCCGCGCTCCGCCGGCACGGGCCGCCAGGGCTCCCACGATGACGAGCACGCGGCGGAGGCCCTGGCGCTCGGACTCGCGCAGGAACTCGTCGACCGTCGCGCCGCGCGAGAAGGCCTCGAACCGGCCGACGAACTGCGGCGCCGCTCCGACCTTGGCGGTCCACTCGGCGACGTGCCACGGGTCGACGTAGGCGCCGAACGCGCGCTTCGGCGTCGCGGCGTGGGCGGTCGGAACGGCGGTCAGCGCCAGCGCTGCGCGAGAGCCGCGCAGGAGTCGAGAGCGAGAGTCGCATGTGCGCGCAGCACATCGCGCTCGCGCGCGCGAGCCGCTCAATCGGATCGCGTCGATCGGCTGAGCGCGACTCGTTGTTGAGGGGGCGCCCGTCGGCCGGTTGAGTGAGGCATGTCCATTCGATCCCTCCTCCCCGTTGCTCTCCTCGTCGCCGGCGCGCTGACCGCCGGCCCCGCCTCGGCCCAGACGCCGACCGACAATCCCGTGCCCGGCGCGCAGCCGGGCGCGTGTACCGATCACCGCCAAGCCGACCTCGGGCTTCACGCGCAAGGCGGCGCGCAAGGCCGGCCGCAAGCGGCTCCTGCGCGGCACCGCGCGCGACATCGGCTGCGGCGTCGACCGCGTGACCATCTCGGTCCAGCGCAAGAGCGGGAAGGCCAACAAGACGCTGTTCCGCAAGAGCCCGCTCCTGCGCAAGCTGCGCCACGGCCGCCAGCACTGGCTCGGCGCACGCGGCACCGCGCGCTGGTCGTTCCGGCTGTCCAAGCGCCTCCCGCGCGGCACGTACCTGGTCCGGACGCGCGCGATCGACTTCGCGGGCAACGTCGAGAAGCCGCGGGTGCGCCGCCTGCGGCTCCGCTGACGCCTGGCGGGCGCAAGGGTGATGGACTAGCCTCGCGAGCGTGACCGCACCACCGCGTGCGCGGCGTGTCCTCCGGGGCGCCGAGGTCGCGCTGGCCTTCGCCGCCGGCGTCGCAGTCCTTCGCGCTCGTCTCGGTCGCGCTCGCGGTGTTCGAGTCGGGCCTGTTCGCCGCCGTCTTCGGCGCCGCGTGCGTCGCCGCCGTCATCGCCATCGCCCGGCGGTGGGGCGTCGCGTACGCGGTGCCGTCGGCGATGGCCGCCCTGCTCGGCTACGACTGGTACCAGTTCCCTCCGACCCACGCCGAGGAGTTCCCGAGCTCCGGGAACCTGGCGAACCTGGTCGTGTACCTCGCGGTCTCGGTCCTGGTCGGCGAGCTCGCGGCGTCCGCGGCGCGGCGGGCCGCCCGGCTGGCCGAGGAGCAGGCCGCGCTGCGGCACGTTGCCACGCTGGTCGCGCGCGGGGTCCCCGCCTCGGAGGTGTTCGCCGCGGTCGCCCAGGAGGTCGGCGAGCTCCTCGACGTCGACGCCACGCACCTCGGCCGGCTGGAGCCCGACGGCACCTCGGTCACCGTGGGCGCCTGGAGCCGGGCGGGCGACCACATCCCGGTCGGCATGCGGCTGAGCATGGACGGTCAGAGCGTCTCGTCGCTGGTCGCGCAGACCGGGCGCTCCGCGCGGGTGGACAGCTACGACGACGCCGTCGGGCCCGATCGCTGATCGGATCCGCGCCTTGGGCATCCGCTCGTCCGTGGGCTGCCCGATCACCGTCGACGGACGTCCGTGGGGCCTCCTGGTCGCGTCCTCGAAGGCCGAAGTGCCGCTCCCGCCGGACACCGAGTCGCGGATCTCAGGATTCACCGAGCTCGTGGCCACCGCGCTGTCGAATGCCGAGGCGCGGGTCGAGGTGAGCCGGCTCGCGGACGAGCAGGCCGCGCTCCGGCGCGTGGCGACGCTCGTGGCGCGTGGGGTCGCCTCCGTCGGACGTGTTCGCCGCGGTCACGCGCGAGGTCGGCGGGCTGCTCGATGTCGACGCTGCGTACCTGGGCCGGTTCGAGCGCGACGGCACGATGACCGCCGTGGGCGCTTGGGAAAGCGGCGGCGCCGAGGGGCCGGTCGGCACGCGGGTCGTGCTCGACGGGACCGGAGTCTCTTCGCTGGTCGCGCGGACCGGTCGGCCGGCACGACTGGACAGCTTGGACGACGTCTCCGGCCCGCAGGTGGAGCTGATCCGAAACCTGGGCTTCCGCTCGTCGGCCGGCGCGCCGATCGTCATCGACGAGCGCCCGTGGGGCGTGATGATCGTCTCGTCGAAGGCCGACGAGCCGATGCCGGCGGACACCGAGTCGCGGATCGAGGCGTTCACCGAGCTCGTGGCCACGGCGCTGTCGAACGCCGAGGCGCGCGAGGAGGTGCGACGGCTCGCCGACGAGCAGGCCGCGCTGCGGCATGTGGCGACGGTGGTCGCCCGCGAGTCGCCGCCGCGGGAGGTGTTCGCCGCGGTCGCCGGGGAGATGGCTCGCCTCCTCGACGTGGACGCCGTGAAGATGGCGCGCTACGACGCCGACGGGACGGCCACGATCGTCGCGGACTGGGGCGAGGCCGACGTCCTGCCGGTCGGGGCGCGCGTTCCTTGGGGGGCCACAACGTCCTCTCGGACGTGCAGCGAACCGGCCGGCCGGCGCGGGTCGACGACTACGCGACGGCCACCGGCGCGATCGGCGCCGCCGTCCGCGACGGGGGGCGTCCGCTCCGCAGTCGGCGGTCCGATCGTCGTCGACGGACGGCTGTGGGGCGCGGTCGTCGTCGCCGCGCGGCACGCCGAGCCGCTCCCGCCGGGAACCGAGTCGCGGATCGGCGAGTTCACCGAGCTCGTCGCCACGGCGATCTCGAACATCGAGGCGCGGGCGGAGCTCGCCGAGTCGCGTGCCCGGATCGTGGCCGCGGCCGACGACGAGCGCCGCCGCGTGGTGCGCGACCTGCACGACGGCGCGCAGCAGCGTCTCGTCCACACCGTGATCACGTTGAAGCTGGCTCGCCAGGCGCTCGAGCGGGGCGACGACGCGGCGCGCGAGCATCGTCACCGTGGCGCTCGACAACGCTCAGGCGACGACCGCCGAGCTGCGCGAGCTCGCCCACGGAATCCTGCCCTCCGCCCTGACGCGCGGCGGGCTGCACGCGGGGGTGGAGGCGCTCGCCGCTCGGATGCCGGTCCCGGTCGAGAACGACGTCGCCGTGGGGCGGCTCCCGGCGACCGTGGAGGCGACCGCCTACTTCGTCGTGGCGGAGGCGCTCACCAACGTCGCCAAGCACGCTCAAGCCGGCCACGCCGCCGTCGAGGCGCGCGTCGAGGACGGCACGCTCGTCCTCCACGTCCGCGACGACGGCGTCGGCGGTGCCCGGCTCGACGGAAGCGGCATCGTCGGGCTCCGCGACCGGCTCGCCGTGCTCGACGGCCGCCTGCGTGTCGAGAGCCCGGCTGACGGCGGGACGCTGGTCGACGCCGCGATCCCGCTTGGAAACGGCGCTTGAAATGACGACGCGCCCGCGCGGCCGTGCCGCGCGGGCGTTGAGGGGATCGTCGTCGGGGGGCTCGACTGCCCGCGGGCCTGCCGGCCCGCGGTTTGGTCACCAGGTCGAGTCGAAGGTGCCCGGGCGCGGCGCCGGGGGATCTCACGCACGGTCGGGAAGGAGAACTCGTGCCTGACGGGGGCCGGGGGGCGGGGGGTGAGGGTGACGCTCATCGCAGCCATACTCCCGTCGGCCGCCGGTCGTCGCGACCCCGCTGACCGGCGTCCTGATGTCGGGCTAGCCGGACACCGCCGACGGCCGACGATTCCGTCGATCGGCGAAGCCATCCGGCCGATCGGCAATCCGGATTGCCGTGATCGCGCGCGGCGGACAGATTTGGTCGAGCCATGACCGCTACGAGAAGGGCCGACATGTCCACCGAAGAGAAGATCGACCAGCTGCGCGAGCTGTTCGCCGACGCGCCGGAGGTCGGCAAGGCGGCGCTGGAGAACGTGCTCAGCGAGCTGACGTCGCAGGCGTCGGATTCGCCGCCGGTGCCGATCGAGAGTGCCGGCCGGGTCGGCAGCCGTCTGGGCAAGGTCTCGGAGTTGACGATCATCGTCCCGCTCGCCCCCGGCGGAGCCGAGCGGCTGCGCGCGTTCCTGGGGCTGCTGGGCGGCAACCTCGCAAGGCGCGGACAAGGTCGGCAGCGTCCACGACATGCGCTTCGTGTTCTTCGACGACGACACGAGGATGCTGTTCGCGACCACCTTCGACGGTGATTGGGATGCCTACATCGACGACTTCATCGACGAAGATCCCCGACTACCTCGACATCATCGACTCGGCGTGGGAAGGCTGGCCGGGCATCCGCAGCCCGGAGGCGAAGGACTACCTCGTCAAGCACCAGGTCACGGCGGAGGGCTGGTACGTCGGCAATCCGGACCTGACGGTGGCCGAGACGCGACGGCTGAAGCGTATCGGCGAGGCGGTCGACGAGTTCCTGGACAAGGTCGGCGAGTAGCGCCGCGGGCATGGCACTCGATGCGACCGCTCGGCGGCGACTCCCTCGCGACGCGTCACCATCGAGCTCGACGACATCCAGGCAACGGTGCTGCGCTACCGGCCCGAGCCGTACTACGGCACGCACGTCATGCTCGCAGTGGACGATGCGCGCGCCGGCCGCGAGTTCCTGCGGCGGCTGACGCCGCACGTCGACTCCGCCGCCGACTGGTGGCAGGCCGGCGAGGCTTGGATCGCGGTCGCCATCACCTACTCCGGGCTGGCGGCGCTGGGTGTGCCGGAGGACTCGCTCCGGAGCTTCCCGGAAGCGTTCCGGGAGGGGATGGCCGCGCGCGCCGACAAGCTCCTCGACCGCGGAGACAACGACCCGGAGCACTGGGATGCGCCGTTCGGGAGCGGGCACGTCCACATCGGCATCAGCGTCTTCAGCGACTCCGAGGACGACGTGGCGTCGCACCATGGAGACGGCGCGGCGGCACTACGAGGGACGCCCGGGCGTGACGGTGCTGATGACGCAGGACTTCGGCGCCCAGCCGGGCGACCTGAACCCGCTGGGCTACAGGGATTCGATCGGTCAGCCGGCGATCGAGGGCAGCGGCGTCGAGCCGCTGCCCGGCCAGGGCCCGCCGATCAAGGCCGGCGAGTTCATCCTCGGCTACCCCGGGGAGGCCGGCGAGCCGCTTCCGACACCACAGCCGGAGGTGCTGGGACGCAACGGCACGTTCCTCGGCCTGCGCAAGTACCAGTCGCGGGTCGGGACGTTCAACCGCTTCCTGCGGGCGCACGCCGAGACGGACGAGGAGCGCGAGCTGCTCGCCGCGAAGCTGGTCGGCCGCTGGCGCAGCGGCGCGCCACTGACGCTCGCGCCGACGCAGGACGACCCGGAGCTCGGCGCCGACCCGCGGCGGAACAACGACTTCACGTATGCCGCCGATCCGCACGGCCGGCAGGTGCCGCTCGGCTCCCACATGCGGCGCATGAACCCGCGCGACACCGAGATGGCGCTCCTGACCGACGTCAACCTGCACCGCATCATCCGGCGCAGCACGACCTTCGGGGCGCCCTACGACCCGGACGCGATCTCGCAGCAGGACGACGAGGACCGCTCGCGGGCTCTACTTCATCTTCCTGAGCGCCAAGGCGATGGCCACGCTGGAGTTCCTGCAGCAGGAGTGGGTCAACGACGGCAACTTCATGAGCCTCGGCGACGAGCGCGATCCGAACGTCGGCCTGCAGGAGGACGGGGCGACGTTCACGATCCCGCAGCGAGCCGGTGCGGCGCCGCATCCACGGCATCGAGACGTTCAACGTGCTGCGCGGTGGCGAGTACTTCTTCCTGCCATCGCTGTCGGCATTGAAATGGCTCGGAAACAACCTCTAGACCCCGAAGGAGCCGTCATGGCCATCGCAGTGAACAGCGTCGTCCTCGAGCCCGCAGCGCAGGAGCTCGTCGAGTCCACCGCCAACCACCCGTTCTTGTTCGAGCTCGGGCCCGAGAAGGGCCGCACCACCCTTGACGACCTCCAGACCGGCGACGTCGCCAAACCCGCGGTCGACGACGAGTGGACCACCGTCGCGGGCGGGCCAACCGGCTCTGTCGATGTCCGCATCGTCAGGCCACGCGGCGCGAGCGGAACGCTGCCGGTCGTGATCTATATCCACGGGGCGGGATGGGTGTTCGGCGACGCGCACACCCACGACCGGCTCGTTCGCGAGCTCGCCGTCGGCGCTGGCGCCGCGGTCGTCTTCCCCGAGTACCACCGTTCGCCCGAGGCGCGCTACCCGGTCGCCATCGAGCAGAACTACGCCGTCGCGCAATGGGTCGCAAGCGAGGGCGCCGGCAACGGACTCGACCCGAGCCGGATCGCGGTCGTCGGCGACTCCGTCGGCGGCAATATGACGGCCGCGCTGACGTTGATGGCCAAGCAGCGCGGCGGCCCGCAGCTCGCGGCGCAGGTCCTCTTCTACCCGGTCACCGACGCGAGCTTCGACACCGGCTCGTACGAGCAGTTCGCCGAGGGCTTCTACCTGCGTCGCGACGGCATGCGCTGGTTCTGGAATCAGTACATCACCGACGAGGATCAGCGCAGCGAGATCACCGCCTCGCCACTACGTGCCACGACCGAGCAGCTCGCCGGGCTGCCCCAGGGCGCTGGTGATCACCGCCGAAGCCGACGTGCTGCGCGACGAGGGGGAGGCCTACTCGCGCAAACTCCGCGAGGCCGGTGTCGACGTGAGCGCCACCCGGTACGAGGGCATCGTCCATGACTTCGTGATGCTCAACGGCTTGCGCGAAACCGACGCCGCCGGGGCCGCGATCGCCCAGGCGGTCGAGTACCTCCGCGAAGCGCTCCACCCGGAACGCCACAACGAGCTCCAAGAGAGCTGACGGATGTCGTCGAACTTCGTTCGCTACACACCCGAGATCGAGACCATCGATCCACAGCTCGACGCGCGGATGGCGCAGATCATCGAGTTCTGGGAGAAGAAGGGGCGTGCGTCGCCGAAGGTCGAGGGCACCGGGCGGGCGGTCCGGGGCGCGCATGCGAAAGCATTCGGCGTGGCGCGGGCAGAGCTCGAGATCCTGCACAGCGTTCCTGCGGCGTACGCGCAAGGCATCTATGCCACGCCGGGCCGCCACGACGCGCTGATCCGATTCTCGAGCGCCTCCGGCATCTGGGCCCGGATGCGCAACTCGGACACGCTCTGGGCGCCGCGATCAAGATCTTCGACGTCGAGGGGCCCAAGCTGGTCGAAGACGAGCCGAACTCGAGCACATTCGACCTCGTGCTGAAGAACAGCCCGATCTTCATCGCCAGTACGGCGAAGCACTACCAATTCATCCAGGAGATCGCCACCGATCTCCCCGAGTACGTCGCGCGCGGCAAGACGGGTTTCCACGAGCTCCTGACGCGATTTCCTCACGGGCAAGGGCACGCTCGAGCGGTCCGATTGGGCATGGGACGAGGTGCTCGCGTTCGTGAGAACGGCGACGCAGACGCCGGTGCGCAATCCGCTGCTGACCACGTACTGGACGATGGCCGCCGTACGTCACGGTGACTATGTCGCCAAGATCCGTGTCGCCCCGGCTGCGGACAGCGCGGCGAATGCGATTCACCGCGAGCTCGACCTCACCACCGGACCAGACGTCTTCGGGCCGACGCTGGTGGATGAGCTGCAAGCGCGTGCATTCGACTTCGATCTTCAGGTCCAGCTCTGCACGGACCTCGAGGCGATGCCGGTCAACGAGGCGACCGTCGAATGGCCCGAGACGCTGTCGCCCTTCGTGACCGTCGGACGGCTGCATCTTCCGCGCCAGGACATCTCGGCCCCGAGAACTTCGACAAGGGTGACGCGCTCGCGTTCAACCAGTGGCGTGTCACTGACGATCACCGGCCGCTCGGCGAGATCATGCAGGTGCGACGCATCTACAGCGCCTCCGCCAGGGTCCGCCGGACGCTGAATCACCAGCCGCAGTCCGAGCCCACCAGCGCAGAGGAGGTGTTGTCGTAATGGCGATTGAGCCCCAGTTCCGGACGATCGACGGCGTGAAGATCCGGTATGCCGACAGCGGCGGCTCGCGCGAGACGGTGGTGCTGCTGACAAGCCCCTGGCCGGAGAGCATCTACGCATTCGCGCGGATGTGGGCGACGCTTGCACAGCACGCCCGGCTGTTCGCGGTCGACCTGCCGGGGTTCGGTGGATCCGAACGCCGGGATGATCTTCTGTCGCCGAGGGCGATGGGCGGGTTTCTGGCCCGCCTCATCGTCGAGGCTGATCTGGGACGGCCCCACATCGTCGGGCCGGACGTGGGAACGTCGGCCGCTCTGTTCGCGGCGGCGGCGCATCCCGAGCGGATCGCGAGCGTGATCGTGGGCACCGGCGGAGCTGCCGTCCCGATCGAGCTCGGCGAGCCCCTCCGGTCCTGGGTGCTCGATCCCGACCTCGACAAGTACCGCAGGATGGACCCGCGCGCGATCGTCGACGCGGCGGTCGACACGATCGCGGGCGGGATACCGGACGAGGTTCGTGCCGACTACGTCGCCAGCTACGAAGGCGACCGCTTCGTCGAATCGATGCGCTATGTCCGGAGGTATCCCGAGGAGCTACCAGAGCTTGCCGAGCTGCTGCCGCAGATCGCAACGCCGGTCACGCTCATCAACGGCCGCCACGACCGAGTGGTTCCGGTCACCAACGCCGAGTTCCTCGATGATCGCCTGCCCAACAGCCGCCTCATGATCATCGACGCCGGCCACTTCGTCTGGGAAGAGGCGCCGGCAGAGTACGCCACGATCATCCTCGACTCGATCACGGCCCGCGGTTAGGTCACCAGGTCGAGTCGAAGGTGCCCGGGCGCAGCACCGGGGGGATCTCACGCACGGTCGGAAGGGAGAACTCGTGCGTGACGGGGGCCGGGGGGCGGGGGGTGAGGGTGACGCTCATGGGAGAGATACTCCCGCCGGCCGCCGGTCGTCTCGGCCCCGCTGACCGGTGTCCTCGGGTATGGGTAGCCGGACACTGCAGCGCGGGGTCATACTCAGGCCATGCCGGGCGCGGAGTACGAGCTGGGCCAGTTCTTCGATCTCGCGCGCGACCTGTTCTGCATCGCCGGCTTCGACGGCTACTTCAAGCTGGTGAACGCGTCGTTCGAGCGCGTGCTGGGCTACTCGCGCGAGGAGCTCATGTCGCGGCCGTTCTTGGAGTTCACCCATCCCGATGACGTGGAGCGCGCTATCGAGGTGCTGTCGGTGCTGGCCACCGGCGAGGACGTCATCGGGTTCGAGACCCGCTTCGTCTGCGCCGACGGGTCGGTACGCCGGCTCGAGTGGAACACGCGCACGATGCCGCACCTCGGGGTCGTGTACGGCATCGCGAGGGACATCACCGAGCGCGCCGCGCTGACCGAGGAGCAGGCCGCCCTGCGGCGGGTGGCGACGCTGGTGGCACGCGAGTCGCCGCCCGACGAGCTGTTCGCGGCGGTCGCCGAGGAGCTGGGGCGGCTCCTGGGCGCCACGAGCACGACGTTGTACCGGTTCGAGGACGACGGGACCGGCACGCTCGTCGGCCGCTCGGGCGTGCTTCACGGCCAGGCCCCGCTCGGTGCGCGATTTCCCATGGAAGGCAACAACATCGCCTCGCAGGTGTTCAGGACCGCGCGGCCCGTGCGCATCGACAACTACGCGGACGCGAGCGGCGCGATCGGGAGGACGTTCAAGGCGCTGGGCGTCCGCGCCGGAGCCGGCGCGCCGATCATCGTGGACGGCAGGCTCTGGGGCGCGATGGGCGCCGCCGCAACCGAGCCGCTGCCGCCGGACGCGGAGTTCCGGATCGGGGAGTTCAGCGAGCTGGTCGCCACCGCGATCGCGAACATCGAAGCCCGTTCGGCGCTCACCGCGTCGCGCGCGCGGATCGTGGCTGCGGCCGACGACGAGCGGCGGCGAGTCGTGCGCGACCTGCACGACGGGGCGCAGCAGCGGCTCGTCCACACGGTGATCACGCTAAAGCTGGCGCAGCAGGCGCTCGAGCGCGACGCCGGTGGCGCGGACGAAGCTCGTCGGCGAGGCGCTCGAGCACGCGGAGCGAGCGACGCAGGAGCTTCGCGAGCTCGCCCACGGGATCCTGCCGGCGGCGCTGACGGCGGGCGGGCTGCGTGCGGGCTGCGGGGCGCTGGCGTCGCGGATGCCGGTGCCGGTGGAGGTCGAGATCCCCGCCGACCGCCTGCCCGCCCCGGTCGAGGCGACCGCGTACTTCGTCGTCGCCGAGGCGCTCACCAACGTCGCCAAGCACGCCAACGCCGCGAGCGCCGCCGTCTCTGCCCGCATCGAGGATGGAACGCTCCGGGTCGAGGTGCGCGACGACGGCGTCGGCGGTGCCCGCCCGGACGGGAGCGGCCTCCAAGGCCTCTGGGACCGGATCGCCTCGCTCGACGGGCGACTCCAGATCGAGAGCCCGCCCGACGGCGGGACCCTCGTCACGGCGGCCATCCCCATCCCGCGAGCTTGATCCTCCAGGCACGCGGGTCTAACGTCGTCGCCGAGATGCTCCGCGGCCGTGACGACCAATGTCTGGCCATGAACCAGCTGCTCGACGGGATCCGCAGCGGCCGGAGCTTCACGCTCGTCATACGAGGGGAGCCCGGTGTCGGCAAGTCCGCCCTGCTGGACTACGTCGCCGAGCGGTCGTCAGACTGCCGAGTCGCCCGCGTCGCCGGCGTGGAGTCGGAGACGGCGCTCGCCTACGTCGGCCTGGCTCGGCTCTTCGCCGGGCACGTGCTCGAGCGCGCGGAGCAGCTGCCGGCGCCGCAGCGAGACGCGCTGCGGCGCGCCTTCGATCTGACGGACGGGCCGGCGCCGGCGAACTTCCTCGTCGGCCTGGCGGCGCTGAGCCTGCTCTCGTACGTCGCGGACGAGCAACCGCTCGTTTGCGTGATCGACGACGTGCAGTGGCTCGATCCCGAGTCCCTGTCGGTCCTGTCGTTCGTTGCACGCCGCCTCGCCGCCGAGCCGATCGGCATGGTGTTCGCCGTCCGCGAACCGAACGCGCCGCAGGAGCTCGACGGGCTGCCGGAGCTCATGCTCGAAGGGCTTCCCCCGTACGATGCGCGGCTGCTCCTGGACACGGTCCTGCCGGGAGGTCTCGACCAGCAGGTCCGAGACAGGATCGTCGCCGAGACTCGAGGCAACCCGCTGGCACTCCTGGAGATGCCGCGAGGACTCACTCCGGCGGAGCTCGCGGGCGGCTTCGGGGTGCCGGAGACTCGAGAGCTGTCGAGCCGGATCGAGGACAGCTTCCTTCGCCGCGTGCAGTCGCTCCCTCCCGAGACACGGCGGGTGCTTCTCGTCGCAGCTGCCGAAACCGCCGGCGACGCGGCGGTGATCGGCCGGGCGGCCGAGCGGCTGGAACTCGATACGGCCGCACTGTCGCGCGCGCAGGATGAGGGTCTGATCGAGCTCGGTCCCGCCGTCCGGTTCCGTCATCCGCTGGTGCGGTCGGCGTCCTATCAGGCCGCGACTCCGGACGAGCGGCGGCAAGCCCATCAGGCACTCGCCGCCGCCACGGATCCGCAGCACGATCCCGACCGGAGGGCCTGGCATCGCGCGCGGGCGGCAGCCGGTCCCGACGAGAGCGCGGCCGGCGACCTCGAACGATCGGCCGCGCGGGCCCAGACCCGCGGCGGCGTGGCCGCTGCGGCGGCGTTCCTCGAGCGAGCGACGGAGTTGAGCGTCGAGCCGGCGCGCCGCGGCAGCCGCGCGCTGGCAGCGGCGCAGCTCAAGTTCGAGGCCGGCGCGCCGGACGCCGCCGAGCGCTTGCTGTCCGTCGCGAGGGCGTCTCCGCTCGACGAGCTCGAGCGCGCGCATGCGGAGCGGCTCGGCGCTCAGATCGCCTATGCCCGGACGCGCGGCAGTGACACGCCGTCCCTGCTCAGCGCCGCTGCGAAGCGGCTCGAGCCGCTCGACCTCGAGCTGGCGCGCGAGACGCATCTGGAAGCGCTCTGGGCGGCGGTTCGCAGCGGTCGCTTCGCGAAGGTCGAGGGCGTCGTGGAGGCGGCTCAGGCCGCGACGCGTCCCGCCGGTCACGAGCCGGCGCGCGCGATCGACCTCCTGTTCGATGCGGTCCTCGCCCGCGTGACCGTTGGCTACGAGCCCGCGTTGCCGGCTGTGGCGGACGCCCTCGCCGCGTTTCGCGCGGAAGGGTTCCGTCGGGAGAACATCGCCTGGTGCTGGCTCGCCTGCCAGCTCGCGATGGACGTCTGGGACGACCGCGCGTGTGAAGCGATCGCGAGCGGGTTGGCCCGGGTCGCACGCGACCGTGGAGGCCTCGCCATCCTCCCCTTCGCGCTGAACTACTCCGCCGCCCATCAGCTCTTCCTCGGGGAGTTCGGCGTCACGGAGCAGCTGGTGAAGGAGGGGCAGGCGATCACCGCCGCGACCCGGAACATCCCGCTCGCCGACTTCTCCGTGCTGCTCGCCGCGTGGCGAGGCGACCGCGAGACGACCGCTGCGCTCGCAGCGGCGACGATCGAGGCCGGCACGCAGCGCGGCGAAGGATTCGCGGTCGAGGTCGCCGAGTGGGCCATGGCGGTGTTGCACAACGGCCTCGGCGAACACGCCAAGGCGTTGGCTGCGGCGGAACGGGCCTACGAGCACGACGGACTCGGCTTCGGGGTCTGGGTGTTGCCCGAGCTCATCGAAGCGGCCGCACGCAGCGGCGACCGACCGGCGGCAGTGACCGCGTTCGAGCGGCTGGCCGAGCGGACGCGCACCAGTACGACGGAATGGGCACGCGGCGTCGAGGCGGCAGCACGCGCCCTGATCACAGACGGGCCCGAGGCAGAGGAGCACTACGTCGAGGCGATCGGCCGGCTCGCGGGATCCCGCGTCATCGTCCTGCACACCCGCGCGCAACTGACCTACGGCGAATGGCTGCGCGGCGAGAATCGGCCCGCCGACGCGCGCAGGCAGCTGAAGGCGGCGCACGCCGCGTTCGACGCCATGGGCGCACAGGGATTCGCCCAGCGCGCGCGCCGCGAGCTGCTCGCCACGGGCGAAACGGCCCGGAAGCGCACGGACGACGCGCGCGACCCACTGACGCCTCAAGAGGCGCAGATCGCGCGCCTGGCGCGCGAGGGCCTCACCAATCCCGAGATCGCCTCGCAGCTCTATCTGAGCCCCCGTACCGTCGAGTACCACCTCCGCAACGTGTGCTCGAAGCTCGGCATCAGCTCGCGTGAGCTTGCCGATGCGCCGTCGGCCGCAATCGCCGCGCCCGCAGCCGTCTAGGCACTATCGAGCGATAGGCACAACCGATCGGCCGGGCGGCTCTCCGGGACCGATGCTCCGGCCCGATGAACTCGCTCAAGGTGGCGGCCGCGGGCTTTGGAGTGGTCGTGACGTTCGCCAGCCCGTTCCCGGCGGTCCGGGTCGCCGTTCCGGACATGGGGGTGATCGGCCTGTCGTTCGTGCGGCTGGCCGTGTCGCCTTCGGCGAACGGCTCACCGTCGCCAAATCGTCGGCGGCGGCGTCGCCATCGCCGGCGTGCTCGTCACGAAGCCGCTGCTGCGTACGAGGTCGGCCCTCGAGGTCGCCACCTATGCCATGGTCGCCGGTGCACTCATGACGCTCCCGCTCCTTCCCTGGGGCTGGCACGAAATGGTCACCGCCTCCGCGTCGGCCTGGACCTCGGCGCTCTACCTCGCGCTGGTGCCCTCAGGCGCTCGGCTTCGTGCTCTGGGCTACGCGGTCGCGAACCTGCCCACGGCGACCTCCACGACGCTGCTCTGTCTCGTGTCGGGCGTCGCCGTGGTGATCGCGTTCATCTGGCTGGGCGAGATGCTCCGCGTCGGCGAGCTGCTGGGCGGCCTCGTCATGATCGCGGGTGTCCTGCTCATCGGCCAGGGCGATCGACTCAGGGGCGCGACCGTGCGCCGCCCGGCTCTCCAAGGACGATGACGGTGTTCGAGACACTCACGGTGCGCGCGGACGGGCCGGTGCTGTTCGTGGAGATCGCGGCCCCGCCCATGAACCTCCTCGGGCCCGAGCTGGTCCGCGATCTGGTCTCGCTCATCCAGCGAGCCGAGGCCGACGACGCTGTCCGGGTGCTCGTGTTCAGGAGCGCCGAACCGGACTACTTCATCTCCCATGTGGACGTGACGCGGATCGAGAGTACCGGGCGGAGGCGGCGAAGCTGCCGGCGAGGCGTCGATCGCGCTCCTGTTTCGCCATCTGAGCGCGAGTCGCCTGGTGACCATCGCGCAGATCGAGGGTCGCGTGCGCGGCGCCGGCAGCGAGTTCGTGCTGGCGTGCGACATGCGCTTCGCGGCGCGGAGTCGGCGATCTTCGGTCAGTTCGAGCCGGCGTTCGGCCTGCTCCCCGGCGGGGGCGCCGCCCAGCACCTCGTGCGCCTGATGGGCCGCGGCCGGGCGCTCGAGGTCATGCTGAGCGCGGAGGACTACGACGCGGAGCTGGCCGAACGGTACGGCTGGATCAACCGGGCGCTGCCCGCCGCCGAGCTCGGCGACTTCGTCAGCGTCGCTCGCGCAGCGGATCGCCGGATTCCCGGCCGCGGGCCACGCCGTGGTCAAGGACCGGGTCAACGCGATCGCGCTCGCACCGGCCGAGGAGTTCCGCCGCGACTCGGATCTCTTCGGCAACGGCGTGCGTGACCCCGAGGCGCAAGCGCGGATCCAGGCCGCGGTAAAGCGCGGCTTCCAGACCCCGGAGGGCGAGATGGCGCTGGCCGACGTGCTGGACGCCGACTGATTAAAGAGGGGAGAGCTCGATGCTATGCAGCGGCCGGCCACCGCATGCGCTCCCCGAGCCGTTGACAAGGCGACAACGACTTCACGCCTCGCAGGTGCTGGACTTGCACTTGCGAGGCAGCCCTCTCGGGCCCTCGCCGCCCGGGGCCACTGGCTCGGTTCCTCTCTCCTCCGCCGGCCCACCCGGCCTCGGGCGCCCCGCTTCCTTGCGCCCACGTGCTCCCGATGAGCACGTAGCAAGGGATTCATGGGGCCGGGTTCAGCTGACGGTGCGACCGAGGCGACGTGCGCCGGTGGGAGCTGTGGAGCGCCCAAAGCTCGAAGGCGAACTGGTGACGATGGCCAGGTCGGGAGCGAGGGGGTGAGGGTCGACAGGCTCATGGCAGGAATACTCCCGCCGGCCGCCGGTCGTCTCGACCCCGCTGACCGGTGTACTGGTGTCGGGCTAGCCAGACACCGCCGACGACCCCGTCGATCGGCGAAGCCATCCGGCCGATCGGCAATTCGGATTGCCGCGATCGCGCCCGGCGGACAGATTTGGTCGAGCCATGACCGCTACCGGCTGGTCATGCCGCCGCCGGGAGAAGCTTCCACCGCGGGTCGTCGTCGGTCCAGTGGTTCACGAGCGCGTCGACGCTCAGCTCGTGGACGGCGGGGTCGAGGAGACCCTTGGCCGTAGCGAGGCTGAGGACCTCGAGGTAGGTGCTCACCGACTCGGTGGGGAGCGCGGCGGCCGTACTCGTGACCGTGTTCGCGACCTCGCGCATGTCGACGAGGACGAACACGCCCACCACTTCGGCGCCGGCACCGGCCAGGGCGGCGGTGAAGCGCTCGACCGCCGTGCCGCTCGAGACCGCGTCGTCCACCAGCAGCACCCGCCGGCCCTCGACGTCCGCGCCGCGGGTCTGCGGCTCGTCGATCTCGTGACCGCGGTAGCCCGGCTTGCGGACGAAGGCGAACGGCAGCCCTGACGCCAGCGAGATCGCCGCCGCGAGCGGTACTCCGGCGGTCTCGGCTCCGACGACGACGTCGACATCGAGGTCCTCGGCGAAGTGCGCGCCTCTGGCTCCGAGATCCCGCAGCAGCTCCGGATCGGCGTAGGCGCTCTCCATCGAAAGCGGGTGGATCGGCGTGCGGTCGCCATCCCAGTGGGCGGCGCCGGGCCGCACGAGGCCGGGAGCGGTTGCCAGTCGCGCGGCGAGCTCGTCATCGCGGTCGCGCGACGGCGGCTCGAACAGCTGGATCTGATCGAACGCCCTGAAGCCGGCGGCGGTGGGCAGGAGCTGGATCGAAGACGAGGGCATGAGGTTCTCCTTCAGGCTTGGCATGGCGTGCCATCAACGTTGCTCCGATCGGCCGCTCATCGCGCCCGGCAAAGCCCCTGGTCTGGGGTCCCTGGCCGGGTGACCTGGCCCCGGCGCCGAAGACAATTTGCTCCCGGAGTCGCGTCCTGATGGTGTTCGCCCTGTGATCGCCCGCACCGAGCGTCCCTATGACGTGCGCCCGGAGCGCTTGTACACGCGCGACGATCTGATGGACGGCTGGCATCCCGGCGCGGATCATTCGGTCACGCTGGACGGCCGGATCTACGCCTACGTCAAGGCGCATGGTGGGCGCGCACCCGACATGGATGAAGGACTGGCGCAACGCACGCACGACCACTTCATCGATGTCGCCCTTGCGGACTTTCTGATGCACGCCGGGCGGCCGGTGGTCGGGATCATGGGCGGGTCGAGCACCGTCGCGGCCGATCCCAACTATCGCCGCGTCGTCCACTTGGCGGCCGCGCTCGCTCAGCGTGGATACCTGGTCGTCGGAGGCGGCGGCCTCGGGATCATGGAAGCCGCGAACCTCGGCGCCTACCTCGCCGATCGCTCGGACGCAGACCTCGATCACGCCGTGGACGCGCTCGCGAGCCGCCTCACCGTGGACCACGGACCCAGCCCGCTACATGGGCGTCGCGGACGACATCCGCGACCGCTTCGCCCCGGGCGGCGACAGCCTCGCGATCCCCTCGTGGGTGATCGCAGGTGAGCCGATCAGCCAGTTCGCCTCACATATCGCGAAGTACTTCTCGAACAGCATCCGCGAAGACGGAATGCTCGCCGTCGCCACAGCCGGCATCGTGTTCGCGCCCGGGGGCGCGGGCACCATGCAGGAGATCTTCCAGGACGCCGCCCAGAACGCCAACCGCACGTTCGGGCGCAGTCCCATGGCGTTCCTCGACACCCAGCACTATCGCGTGGAGACCGGCCTCTATCCGACGTTGCAGCGGCAGGCGACGCGACTCGGCTTTGCCGACCTCCTTAGCCTCAGCGACGAGCCCGAGCAGATACTCGAACGCTTCCCTGCCGTCTCGGCGAAGCCTCGCGCCGACGGTACGCCAGAGATGCTCGTGAGGCGCATGCGCAACATGGGCTAGGCCGACGCCCGGTTGAACTCAGCGGAAAAGGCCCGCAGATGCAGGCCTTTTCCGCTTTCCCGATGCGTCGGGCGGTTACGCGATCGACATGCGGCCGTTCTCGCCCACGCGGGCGGGGGCGAGGAAGTCGACGAGCAGTTCGTTCACGCGCTCGGCCTCGTCGTGATGGACCCAGTGGGACGCGTTGGGCAGGCGCTCGACCCGGTCGAGGTTGGGCACGTCCTCGTGGTGCGGCTCGGCGAGCTTGGGGCCGAGGTAGCGATCGCCTTGCCCCCAGATGACCAGGGTGGGCGCCGAGATGGGTCGGATCTCCTGCTTCGAACCCAGTCGCACCGCGGCGCGGTAGTAGTCGATCATCGCCTTCGCCGCTCCCGGCCGGGACCACGCGTCGACGTAGCGCTCGATCTGGTCCGCCGCATACGGCGGGCGGGCGTCGCGCAGGAAGCGCTTGAAGAACCGCCAGTGCCTGCGGTGCGCACGGCGCTCGGGCAGCCTGGGGAACTGGAAGTAGAAGAAGTACCAGCTCCTCAAGAGCTGACGCGGGTTGCGCAGTCCTTCGTTCAGCTTGCGCGGATGGGCCGCGTTCAGGATGGCGAGGCGGTCGACGACCTCGGGGTGGTTCATCGCCAGGCTCCACGCGACGCTGCCGCCCCAGTCGTGCCCGACCACCATCGCGGACTCGGCACCGAGCTCGCGGATGAGGCCGCGGATGTCGCCGGCGAGCTTGTCGGCGGTGTAGTCGGTGAAGCCGTCCGGCTTCGACGACAGGTTGTAGCCGCGCAGGTCGGGAGCGACGACGCGGAAGCCCGCCTTCACGAGCGGTGCGATCTGCCGCCGCCAGCCGTACCAGAACTCCGGGAAGCCGTGCAGCAGGACGACCAGGGGCCCGTCGCCGGCCTCGACGTAATGCAACTCCACGTCGCCGATCTCGGCATAGCCCTCGTGAAGCCCGCTAACGGCGTCGATCGCCGGGCTGGTGGAGGTATCGGGTGTGGTGGTGGTCATGATTGATCTCCTTTGAGATGTAGTGGTGTGTGCAACTACATCCTGCGCCCCTCGGCTCCGCGTCGCGCCCGTGAAATGCCCTGGTCTGCACCCCCGGGCGCGTGCGCTCGTCCGCTGACGATGCCGGTGTTCGAGACACTCACTGTGCGCACTGAGGGGCCGGTGCTGATCGTGGAGATCGCGGCCCCGCCCATGAACCTCCTCGGCCCCGACCTGGTCCGCGATCTGGTCTCGCTCATCCAGCGGGCCGAGGCCGACGACGCGGTCCACGTGCTCGTGTTCACGAGCGCCGATCCGGACTACTTCATCTCCCATGTCGACGTGACGCGGATCGAGGAGTACCGGGCGGAGGCGGCGAAGCTGACCGGCGAGGCGTCGATCGCGCTCCTGTTTCACCATCTCAGCGCGAGTCGCCTCGTGACCATCGCGCAGATCGAGGGTCGCGTGCGCGGCGCCGGCAGTGAGTTCGTGCTGGCGTGCGACATGCGCTTCGCGGCGCGTGAGTCGGCGATCTTCGGTCAGTTCGAGCCGGCGTTCGGCCTGCTCCCCGGCGGGGGCGCTGCCCAGCATCTCGTGCGTCTGATGGGTCGCGGCCGGGCGCTCGAGGTCATGCTGAGCGCGGAGGACTACGACGCCGATCTGGCCGAACGCTACGGCTGGATCAATAGGGCGCTGCCCGCCGTCGAGCTCGGCGACTTCGTCGCGTCGCTCGCGCAGCGGATCGGCGGATTCCCGGTCGCGGGCCATGCCGTGGTCAAGGACCGGGTCAACGCGATCGCGCTCGCGCCGGCCGAGGAGTTCCGCCGCGACTCGGATCTCTTCGGCAACGGCGTGCGCGACCCCGAGGCGCAGAGCCGGATCCAGGCGGCCTTCGAACGCGGTCTGCAGACCCGCGACGGGGAACTGGCATTGGCTCGCCTGCTGGGCGACCGTTGATCGGCCTCGGCCAGCGCCCGGGTTTCTCCCTGGTTGCCAACCGGCCGCGCCGGACGTAGCCTCGGCGGGTGGCCATGTCGACTCATGAGCCGCAGTTGCTCGGTCGGCGCAGCGAGTGTGCGGCGCTGGATCAGCTCGTTGCGAGCGTGCGCGAGGGTCTGAGCCGCGCGCTGGTGCTGCGCGGCGAGGCCGGCGTTGGCAAGAGCGCCCTGCTGGAGTACCTGGTGCGGCGCGCTTCGGGGTGCGGCTTTGCCCGGGCGGCGGGCGTCGAGTCCGAGATGGAGCTCGCGTTCGCGGGGTTGCATCAGCTCTGCGCGCCGTTCATCGATCGCCTGGACCGCCTGCCCGGCCCGCAGCGCGAGGCGCTCGGCACCGCGCTCGGTCTGCGCGAGGGCGACGCCCCGGATCGCTTCCTCGTCGGCCTGTCGGTCCTGAGCCTGTTGTCGGACGCGGCGGAGGAGCGGCCGCTGGTCTGCGTCGTCGACGATGCGCAGTGGCTCGACGGCGCGTCGGCGCAGGCGCTGGCGTTCGTGGCACGCCGTCTGGGCGCTGAGTCGGTCGGGCTGGTGTTCGCGGTGCGCGAGCCGGCGGGCGAGCGGCATCTCGAGGGTCTGGCGGAGCTCGTGGTCGGTGGGCTGGCTGACGGTGATGCGCAGGCGCTGCTGGAGGCCGTGGTGGCGGGCCCGCTCGACGAGCGGGTGCGCGATCGGATCGTGGCCGAGACGCGCGGCAATCCGCTGGCGCTGCTGGAGCTGCCACGCGGCCGGACGCCCGCGGAGCTGGCGGGCGGGTTCGGGCTGAACGGCGGGCCGGCGCTGGCGGGCCGCATCGAGGAGCGCTTCCAGGAGCGGTTCGCGGAGCTGTCCGCCGGCGACCCGGCTCCTGCTCCTGGTCGCGGCGGCCGAGCCGGTCGGCGATCCGCTCCTGGTCTGGAAAGCCGCTGCCGCGCTTGGGATCGAGGGCGCGCGCCGCAGACCCGGCGACGGCTGCGGGCCTGGTCGAGCTCGGCGCACAGGTGCGCTTCCGCCATCCGCTGGTGCGGTCCGCCGTGTACGGGGCAGCGGTGCCGGAGGACCGGCGGCGCGTCCACGAAGCCCTCGCCGAGGCCACCGACGCCGAGGTCGATCCCGATCGCCGCGCGTGGCACCGCGCCCAGGCGACGGCTGGCCTCGACGAAGACGTCGCGGCCGAGCTGGAGCGCTCGGCGAGCCGGGCACGGGCGCGCGGCGGGCTGGCGGCAGGGGCCGCCTTCCTCGAGCGCGCCGCCGAGCTGACGCCCGACTCGAAGCGCAGGGCGCAGCGTGCCCTGGCCGCGGCGCAGGGCAAGCACCAGGCCGGCGCGCCCGACGCGGCGCTGCGCCTGCTGGCGGTGGCGGAGGCGGGGCCGCTGGACGAGCTCGAGCAGGCGCGAGCGCAGCTCTTGCATGCGCAGATCACGTTCGCGACCACGCGGGGCCGCGACGCTCCCCCGCTGCTGCTCGCGGCCGCCAAGCGGCTGGAGCCGCTGGACGTGCTCCTCGCACACGCCACGTACCTCGAGGCGTTCGCCGCGGCGCTCGTCGCCGACCGCCTGGCCCTCGGCGGCGATACGCGCGAGGTCGCCGCCGCGGTCCTCGCCGCCGACTGGGGGAGGTTGCCGACCGAGTCGCCGCGCGCCTGCAATCTGCTGCTGGACGGGCTCGCCCTCCTCACCTGCCAGGGCTACACCACCGGGACGCCGGCGCTGAAGGAGGCCTTGCGAGCGTTCCGGGACGCGCAGCTCTCCGAGGAGGAGGAGCTGTGCTGGCTCTGGCTGGCCTGCCACATCGCCCGGGCCCTCGGCGACGACGTCGCGTGGGACGAGCTGACCGCGCGCCAGATCGAGGTCGCGCGGCGGGCCGGCGCGCTCTCGCTGCTGCCGGTCGCCCTGGACGACCGGATCCACGTCGACCTCTTCGGCGGCCGGTTCGCGGTGGCGACGTCGCTGGCGGCCGAGGCGGCCGCCGTCGTGGAGGCGACCGGCAGCCGGATCAGCCTGCGCGGCCCCATCGCGCTGGCCAACTGGCGCGGACAGGAGGCCGAAGCCCGGACCCTGATCGAGGCGCGCCGGCAGGACGTGATGAGCCGCGGGGAAGGCCTCTGGCTCGCCCACACCGACTGGGGCAGCGCCGTCCGCTACAACGGCCTCGGCCGCTACGACGACGCCCTCGCCGCCGCGGAGCGCGCCGCCGAGGGCGCGCGCGGTCTCGGCGTCCCCACGTGGGTGCTCGCCGATCTGATCGAGGCCGCCGTCCACAGCGGCAAGCCCGAGCGTGCCTCCGGACCGCTCGCGCGGCTGACCGAGATCGCCGAGGCCAACGGCACCGACTGGTCGCTCGGGTTCCTCGCCCGCTCGCGCGCACTGGTCGCCGAGCGGGAGGCCGCCGAGCCGCTCTACCGCGAGGGGATCGAGCGGCTCGGCCGCACGCGCATCCGCGTGGCGCTCGCCCGCACGATGCTCGTGTACGGCGAGTGGCTGCGGCGCGAGAACCGCCGCGTCGACGCCCGCGAGCAGCTCCGCGCAGCGCACGAGATGCTCACGGACGTCGGTATGGAGGCCTTCGCCGAGCGGGCCCGCCGCGAGCTGCTGGCGACGGGGGAGACGGTGCGCAAGCGGACCGTCGAGACGCTGGACGACCTGACGCCGCAGGAGGCCCAGATCGGGCGCCTGGCCGCCGACGGTTTCACGAACCCCGAGATCGGCGCGCAGCTGTTCCTCAGCCCGCGCACCGTCGAGTGGCATCTGCGCAAGGTCTTCGGAAAGCTCGGGATCAGGTCCCGCAGGCAGCTCCGCACGGCGCTGCCCGAAGGCGGCCTGGTTCCGGCTTAGGCGATCACCACGCCGTGCGCCTCCTTCATGTACAGGTCGGCGGCGGCGGTCGCCTCCTCCGACGTGCTGCCGTGCTGGCGGGCGCTCAGGTACGGCGCGTACCAGTCCCACCAGTCGTGGGCCGGCGCGGCCTTCTCGAAGCGGTCGTGGTGCATGCGCCGTCTCGAGCAGGAGCTCGGCCAGCGTGGCGACGGGCGTCTCGTCCACCCGGCCGGGCAGACGGGAGGTGACCTCCTGCAGCAGGAACTCGTTCCCGTCGGGATCGCTGAACGTCGCGAACGAGCCGTAGGACTTGTGCTCGGGGTCCGGGCCGGGCACGCGACGCGCGCCGTCCGCGCTGAACGCCACGCCGTGGAAGACCCCGGACACGTCGACGCCGCGCTCGATCAGCTCGGCACGCGCCGCCTCGATGTCGCCGACGGCAAGCAGCAGGCTTCCGACCGACCCGGGGACGGCGCTCGTGACGCCGGTGCCGAAGATGAGCGACGCCTCGGAGCCGGGCGGCGTGAACTGCAGGACCCGGAAGTCCTCGGTGAAGACGAAGTCCGCGTCCTCGCGCCATCCCAGCGAAGCGAAGAACTGCTTGGTGCGCTCGGCGTCGGAGACCGGAAGGATCACGACCTCGAGCTTCATGTCGTTCTGACGCGTCTGGGGGACCTGGGTCGCGAGTGGCGGTGGTGAGTTCGGTGGTGTTCATGGTGTCCTCCGTGGGGCTTGGGGTGTGACAGCACGGTCTCGCGTTTCGAGCCGCGTCGCGCCCGTGTAAACCCCTGGTCTCTCCCCGGCAAGGTGGTTTACGCTGGCCATGGGTGAGCTACGACTACGACGTCATCGTGCTGGGCGGCGGCTCGCCCGGAGAGCACTGCGCCGGCGCGCTCGCCGAGGGTGGGCTGCGGGTCGCGGTCGTCGAGCGCGAGCTGGTCGGCGGCGAGTGCTCCTACTTCGCGTGCATTCCGTCGAAGACGCTGCTGCGGCCGGGTGAGGTGGTGCACGAGGCGCGCGACGCGGCGGCCACGGCGGAGGTCGACGTCGACGCCGTGCTGGCCTGGCGGGACTTCATGGTCTCCGACTACTCCGACGCAGGCCAGGAGCGCTGGCTGGCCGACAACGGCATCGACCTGCTGCGCGGCACCGGCAGGCTGGCCGGGACCGGCGTGGTCGAGGTCGACGGCGCGCGCCATACGGCCGAGCACGTCGTGCTCGCGAACGGCGCCGAGCCGTTCATCCCGCCGATCCCCGGACTGCGCGAGCTCGACGAGATCTGGACCAACCGCGAGGCGACCGGCATGAAGGCCGTCCCGCGCCGGCTGCTCGTGCTAGGCGGCGGGCCCGTCGGCACCGAGATGGCGCAGGCCGTCCGGCGCCTCGGCGGCGATGTCGCGCTGATCGAGGGCTCCGCTCACGTGCTCCCGCGCGAGCCCGCGCCACTGGGCGAGGCGCTCGGCGAGGTCCTGCGCCGTGACGGCATCAAGCTCCTCCTCGACGTGCACGCGACCGCGGCGCGGCGCGAGGGCGACGACTACGTGCTCGAGCTCGACGACGGGCACGTGGTGCGCGGCGACCGGCTCCTCGTGGCCACCGGCCGGCGCCCGCGCGTGGACGGGATCGGGCTCGACACGGTCGGCATCGAGCCCGGCCCGCACGGTGTCCCGGTCGACGGCCGGCTGCGCGCCGGCGAGCGCCTGTGGGCGATCGGCGACGTCACCGGCATCTGGCCGCTCACCCACGTCGGCAAGTACCAGGGCCGCGTCGTGGCGGCCAACATCCTCGGTGACCCGCGCGAGGCCAACTACGACGCCGTCCCGCGTGTCACCTACACGGACCCGCAGGCAGCGGCGGCCGGCGCCACCGAGGCGCCGTTCAGCGCCACCGCCCTGGTGTCGGAGGTGGCCAAGACCGCCACCTACACGCGCGCGTACGCCGAGTCCAACGGGTTTCTCACGGTGCTCAGCGACGGCGAGCGGCTGACCGGCGCCTACGCGCTCGGGCCCGAGGCCGGTGAATGGCTCCAGCAGGCCACGCTGGCCATCCGCGCTCGCGTGCCCCTCGACGTGCTGCTGGACACCATCCAGCCCTTCCCGACCTTCTCGGAGATCTACCTAGCTGCCCTCAAGGCGCTCGCCGGCACGGTCACGCGGAGTCGGGATACGGATCGTCGGCCGAGTCGCCGCCGCTGATCGTCTGGTACTCGCCGTTGCCGCAGCTCGGGCAGGGCGGCAGGTGCGTCGTGGAGCCGACCTCCAGATCGTTGCCGCAGTTCGTGCACTTGTAGGTGCCGGCGGATACGTCGCTGCCGGCGGGAACGGGCTCGGCCATGTCGTCCTCCTCGTAGGGTCGCTTCCACGCGGTCCTACCGGCTCCGCGTCGTCTTCCAAACGCCGCGGACGGCTCGGCGGTCAGCGTCCTGTCGCCGGACGCTTCCTCACCTGTGGGCTCGGGTAGCGCAGCGGCAAGCGACGAAGGGAGGACCCGTGTCCGACAAGAAGGCACGCGACGTCATGAGTACCGACTGCACGTGCATCGGGGAGAACGACACGCTGCTCGACGCGGCGCGCAAGCTCGCCGAGCTCGACGTCGGATCGCTGCCGATCTGCGGCGAGGACGACCGGCTCAAGGGCATGCTCACCGACCGCGACATCGTCGTCAAGGCGCTCGCCCAGGGCAAGGATCCCGGCTCCACGAGGGCCGGCGAGCTCGGTACGGGCGACAGCAAGACCGTGACGATCGGCGCCGACGACTCGATCGAGGAGGCGCTGCGCACGATGATCGACCACAAGGTGCGGCGACTCCCGGTGATCGACGGCAAGCAGCTCGTCGGCATCATCAGCCAGGCCGACGTGGCCACCAACGTCGACGAGGAGCGCGTGGGCGACCTCGTCGAGGCGATCTCCGCGGCACCGTGACCTGAACGCTGGTGGGGGCGGCCCCAGGCTCGCCCCCGCCAGACCGGTCTCTGCACGCGCCGGCGCCACGTTGTCCCGCCAACGGGACACATTGCACGACTTCTCTCCGCAATGTGTCCCACTACGGAGTTCGCGGGATTGGCGCCGAGCCACCCTGGGGTAGCGCCTCGATCGACCCCAGGGAGGAGACCGTGATGAGCGCCATCGACAGCCGGGAGAAGCGTTCCGGCCGAATACCAGAAGGTCCCGCACATGCGCGCAAGGGTTCGCTCGGGCAGACGCTCAAGCGGACGTTCGCCGAGTTCAAGGAGGACGAGCTCACCGACCGGGCCGCGGCGCTCACCTACTACGGCGTGCTCTCGATCTTCCCCGCGCTGATCGCGCTGGTCTCGATCGTCGGGCTCGTCTTCGATCCCGCCCGGATCACGAAGGCCCTGACCGACGTGGTGAGCTCGGCGGGGCCGGCATCGGCGGTCGAGACCTTCAAGGGCCCGATCGAGACCATCACGAGCAGCAGCGGCAAGGCCGGGATCATGCTGATCGTCGGCATCGCCGCCGCGCTGTGGACCGCGTCGGGCTACGTCGGCGCCTTCATGCGCGCCTCGAATGTGATCTACGAGGTCGAGGAAGGGCGCTCGATCGTGAAGCTGCGCCCGGTCCAGATGCTCGTGACGCTCGTGCTCGTGCTGCTGCTCGCGCTCGTGCTCGTCGCGCTGGTGCTGACGGGCCCGCTCGCCGAGGCCGTCGGCTCCGCCGTGGGGCTGGGCTCGGCCGCGGTCACGGCCTGGGACATCGCCAAGTGGCCGGTGCTGCTCGCCGTCGTCGTGGTGATGATCGCCCTCCTTTACTACGCGTCGCCCAACGCGAAGCTGCGCGGCGTCAAGTCGATCCTGCCCGGCGCCGCGCTCGCGGTCGTCGTCTGGCTCGTCGCCTCGGCCGCCTTCGCGTTCTACGTCGCCAACTTCGGCTCCTACGACAAGACCTACGGCACGCTCGGCGGGGTCGTGGTCTTCCTCGTCTGGGTCTGGCTGACCAACGTGGCGATCCTTCTCGGCGCCGAGCTGAACGCCGAGCGCGAGCGCTCGCGCCAGCTGGAGGACGGCACGCCCGGCGCCGAGCGCGAGCTGCAGCTCGACGAGCGCTCCGAGCCCAAGGCCAAGCAACGCACGCGAACCGCCTGAAACCCCAACCACACAAGTGAGGTTCCCCATGGAGATCCCGAAGGACAAGATCCTCGAGCTGCTCAAGCAGCAGGGCAAGGACGACCAGGTCGAGCCGGCTCGCAATGAGCTGCCCGACCAGGTCGACCCCGAGCGCGACTCCGGCCTGCTCGCGAAGTTCGGCATCGATCCCCAGGACCTGCTCGCCAAGTTCGGCGGCGGCATCCCCGGCCTGTGAGCGGCCACCCAATGACCGAGAGGAACATGCGATGACCCAGATCTACGACTCGCCCACCGAGTCATCCACCACCGACCAGGCCAAGGAGAAGGCGCAGGAGGCGGCCGGGCAGGCGAAGGAGAAGGCCGGCTCCCAGCTGCGCTCGCAGGTCGACCAGCGGTCCACCGACGCCGGTCACCGCGTCAGCGGCGTCGCTTCCGACGTCCGCTCCGTGAGCGAGTCCCTGCGCGAGCAGGGCAAGGACCAGCCGGCCAGGCTGGCCGAGCAGGCGGCCGATCGCGCGGAGCGGCTCGGGAGCTACCTCAAGGAGAGCGACGCCGACCGCATCCTCGGCGACGTCGAGGACTTCGGGCGCCGGCAGCCGTGGGCCGTGATCGCCGGTGGCGTGGCCCTCGGGCTCGTCGCCTCGCGCTTTCTCAAGGCCTCGTCGATCGACCGCTACGAGAAGCGCACGAGCATCCAGCCGCGCGAGCCGGTCGCCCCTGCCGTGCCGACAACGCCGCCCGCGTTCGACGCGAGCCGCTGAGCCATGGCCGAAGCCGTGAACGCCACCACCGGCGACCAGCGTGAGCGTCCGATCGGCGAGCTGGTCAAGGACCTCTCGTCGCAGACCTCGACGCTGGTGCGTCAGGAGATCGAGCTCGCTCGCGCCGAGCTTCAGCAGAAGGGCAAGCTGGCCGGCAAGGGCGTCGGCATGCTGGTCGGCGCCGCGATGGCGGCGCTGCTCGCGCTGGGCGCGCTTACCGCCGGCCTGATCGCGCTGCTGGACAGGGCGATGGCGACGTGGGTCGCCGCGCTGATCGTGATGGCACTGTGGGCGGTCGTCGCCCTCGTGCTCGCCAAGGCCGGCCAGAAGTCGCTGCAGAAGGCGACGCCGCCGGTCCCTCAGACCGTCGAGACAGTGAAGGAGGACATCCAATGGGCCAAGAACCCGACCGGATCCGCTCAGAGATAGAGCAGACGCGCGCGGAGATGTCAGAGACCGTGGACGCGCTCGGCTACAAGGCCGACGTCAAGTCGCGGGCGAAGGATCGCGTCGTGGGAGTCAAGGACCGCATCGCCGGCGCCACGCCGGACGGCGGCGACGTCAAGGACAAGGCACGGCAGGCGCGCAGCGTGGCGGAGGAGAACCCGCTCGGTCTCGCCATCGGCGCGGTCGCGGTCGGGTTCGTGGCCGGCATGCTGATCCCGTCCACCCGCGTGGAGGACGAGAAGATCGGCAGCGTGGCCGACGACGTCAAGGACAAGATCAAGGAGACCGGTCAGGAGGCCGTCGAGCGCGGCAAGCAGGTCGCGCAGGACGCGGCGCAGACCGCCAAGGAGAGTGGGCAGGAGCACGCCCAGGAGCTCAAGGACGGCGCGCAGGAGACCGCCCAGGACATCGGCGAGCGTCCCCAGTACACCGCTCGCTGATGCGGCGCGGCGCGGACCCGGCCTCTGCCCCTGACGGCCGTGGTCCGCGCCGCCCTTGCAATTCCCGCGGCGATCGCGTCGACTGCTCGACGTGACCGACCGGCGTGCGAGCACGGAGCGAACGCGGAGCAGGATCCTCGAGACGAGCCGCCGTCTGCTCGAGCAGTCGCCCACGCCTGCGACCGCGGACATCGCGGCGGCCGCCGGCGTCTCCCGGTCCACGCTCTACCGGCACTTCCCCGACCGCGAGGCCCTGCTCGAGGCGCTCCGGCGGTACCGCCCCCCTGCGCCCGCGGAGACCGCGGACCAGCCGCTGCCCGCCGGCCGGCTCGGGCGGGCGAGCCCGGTGCTGCTGGACGGGATCCACGTCTTCGACGTCGTGGCTCCCTCCCTGCTCCCCGACCAGCTGGTGGCCGAGGCGCAGCGCATCGCCGAGGTCCCGCTCGCGCTGTACGTCGTCGACATCGACGGCTCGCACCTGTTGCGCGTTGCCGGACCGGATCGGCTCCCCGAGCGGATCGCCGTGCCGCTGGCGATCGGACCGGAGCTGGACTCCGCCGGCCTGGCCGAGCTGCGCGCCGGCCTCGCGCACCGACGTGGCGTCGAGGTCATCCCGCTCTGGCTCCGCGGGCGGGCGATGGGCGTGATGCTGACGCTCGGCCGGCCGCGACGCCCGCTCGCCGAGCTCGCGCGCCAGGCCGCCGCCGCCATCACGCTCGCCGACCGCTACACGGACACGTTCGCGCGAGGCCAGCGGCGCAAGCAGCCCATTGCGGGGGCCGAGATCCAGCAGAGCCTGCTCCCGCCGCGCATCTCCCGGATCAGCGGCGGCGAGCTGGCGGGCAACGTGCTGCCCAGCTACGAGGTCGCCGGCGACTGGTTCGACTTCGTCGAGAACCTCGACGGAGTGTGGATCACGCTCGCCGACGGCCTCGGTCCCAGCACGCGCGCCGCCGCGAGCAGCGCGGTCGCGCTCGGGGCGCTGCGCGCCAGCCGGCGCAGCGGGGGCACCACCCACGAGGCGCTGATGCTCATGCACCGGACGCTGCGCGAGATGCCCGGCCCAGCCGCCGAGATGACCGCGATCATCGCGCACTGGGATCCCGCCACGTTCAGGCTCGAGATCGTCAACTGCGGGCACGTCACGCCTCTCGTGATCCGCGCCGACCGGTCGGTCGAGCCGATCGACATGCCGATCAGGCGCGGCCTCGGCGGCCGCGCGACCCCGCGACCCTCCGAGCTGGCGACGACCCTCGAGCCGGGAGACCGGCTGATCATCTGCTCCGACGGCGTGATCACCGACGGAGACGGACGAGCCGGCCTCGGCCACGACGAGGTCGCACGGGCCGCCCTCCTTTCCGAGGACGGCTCGGCGGCCGACACCGTCCGCAAGGTCCACCGAGCCGTTCTGGATGCGAGCGGCGAGGAGCTCAAGGACGACGCCACCGTGGTCTGCCTCGCAGCCGAGTGACTACGGCTGAGCGAGGGGCGGCGTGCCGTAGGTGTGGAAGCTCGGCACGGTCTGGACTCCCCAGGCCTGGCCCTTGGCCCGCTCGCTCTCGGTCCACACCACGCACGGCTCGTCGGGCGCGTAGACGAAGCGGCCGCCGGTGGTGACCTCGATCCGGTTGCCGCCGGGCTCGATGCCGTAGAGGAAGAAGCCGGCGGCGATCGCGTGCTTGGAGGGCGCGGCCTCGATCTCGATGCCGGCGTCGAGCCAGATGTCGGCGGCCCGCAGGCACTCCTCGCGCGTGTCGACCCAGAAGGCGAGGTGGTGCAGGCGGCCGTGGGCGCCGTGGGCGTCGCGCGTGTAGATGAGCTCGTGGGCGGCGATCGAGGCGCTCATCCAGGCGCCGGCCTCGGTGCCGTCGTCGAGCTCGACGCGCTCGTAGAGGCGGTAGCCGAGCGCGTCGACGCAGAAGTCGCGGTTGGCGCGAACGTCGGCGGCCAGGACGTTGACGTGGTCGAGCCGCTTGACGGCGCAGCCGCGCCCGGTGTAGCGGCCGGGGTGGTTCTTGAGCGCGGGGCGCAGGTGGGGAGGAGGGTCGTAGCGCTCGCACTCGTGGTAGAGCTCGAAGCGGTGACCGTCGGGGTCGCGGAAGCGGAAGCGGTGGCCGTCCACCCAGCCCTCGCCGAGCCCGGTCGCCTCGACGGCGGCCACGCGCCGCTCGAGCGCCTCGGGGCTCCAGGCGCGCAGCCCGAGCACGCCCATCCCGGAGGTCGAGGACTCGGTGAGCTTGAGCGACCACGGCTGGTAGTCGCCCCACCCGCGCAGGTACGCCGACGCGCCGTCCTCGTGCTCGATCTCCATGCCCATGACGTCGACGAAGAAGCGCAGGCTCTCCTCGCCCTTCGGGGTGAGCAGCTCCACCGGCCCGAGGTGGGCGATCTCGCTCATCCGCCGAGCCCGTCCAGCTCGTAGGACAGCGCGCCCGCCTCGAGCTTGGCCCGCTTGACCGCCTCCTTCTCCTCGCGCGCGAGCGACAGTCGCAGCACCTCGTCGGAGCGCTCGGCGGCGACCACGGTGGCGCCGTCGGCGTCGAGCACCACGAGGTCGCCCGGCCGGATCTCCTGACCGCCGACGCGCACCGGCACGTCGAGCTCGCCGGCAATGTTCTTCGTCGCGCCGCGCGAGCGGACCCAGCGCGCCCAGACCGGGAGGCCCATCTCGGCCAGCTCCTCGCTGTCGCGGACGGCGGCGTCGACCAGCACGGCGGCCGCGCCGCGGACCTTGGCCTGGGTGGCGAGCAGGTCGCCGAGCAGCGCGACGGGCGCCGGCTCGGGCATCGTGAGCACGAGCACCTCGCCCGCCTGCAGCCCCGCCATCGCGGCGTGGACCATGAGGTTGTCGTCCTGGCCGCAGCGCACGGTCCGGGCGGGGCCGCAGGCGCGCGAGCCGGGCACGATCTGGCGCAGCTCGACATCCACCAGGCCGTGGCGGCCGGATGCCTCGTAGACGGTCGCCGAGCCCAGCCGGGCGAGCTCGTTCACAGCTGATCGACCACCTGGGGCAGGACGCGCTGGAACGACTCGGCCTGGCGGACGGCGGCGTCGCCCGACGCGCGGCGGGCGTGGTGACCCCGCATGCCGCCGCGCTGCCCGTAGTACTCCTGCAGGTACCGCTGCGCCTTCATCTCGGCCATGGCGGCGACCTTCTGCTCCCACACCGCGGTGATGTCGACGTGCACGGTCGGCGTGAAGTTGCACAGCTCGGGCTGGTGGGGCTCGAACAGGAAGAGCTGCGGAGGCTTGATGGTCGGGAAGGCGCTCGAGACGCCGGCGCCGGCGGCGAGGCCGCGCGCGCGGTCGACGGCGGCGTGGGCCACCGGGTGATCCGGGTTGAAGGGGTCGGTGTCGGTGTGGGTGATGAGCACGTCGGGCGCGAACTCGCGGATGGCGTCGGCGATCCGCAGCAGCGCGTCGCCGTCGATCTGCAGCGGGTAGTCGCCGAGGTCGAGGCAGCGGAACGTGGCGCCGAGGTGCGCGGCGGCGGCCTCGGCCTCGGCGTGGCGGACGCGCTTGACGTTCTCGATCGTCTGGTCCTCCTGCTTCCACAGCTCGCCCGACTCGCCGCGCTCGCCGTAGGAGAGCGCGATCACCTCGGCCGTGCCGCCGGCGGCCGCCGCCTTGGCGACCGCCCCGCCCGCGCGCCACACGAAGTCGGCCGAGTGGGCGCCGATGACCTGGACGCGCCGGCTCATGCCGCTCCGGCCACGCGGCGGGTGTTCTCGACGGCCATGATCCGCACCTCCTCCTCGGTGAAGCCGGCCGCCAGGAAGCGGTCGGCCATGATCGCGAGCCCGTCCTCCACCGGCGGGTTGAACGTCTGCCCGAGGTCGGTGCTCCAGACGGTGCTCTCCGCCCCCACCGCGCGGGTCGCCGCGAAGACCTCATCCCACGTGCACTTGCCGGTGTACGGCGTCGTGAACGTGCGCTCCATCAACGCGCCGCGCTCGGCGAGCGCCTCCTGGTCGTAGTGGCCGACCCGCTGGGACGGGAACTCGGGGTGGGTGACGACGATCGTGCCGACGCCGGCGGCGAGCGCGGCGTCGACGGCGGCGAAGATCTCGTCGCGCGACAGGTGGCCCGTGGCGAGCACCATGTCGTGGCGCGCCACCACGGCCACCACGTCGAGCAGCTCGGGCAGCGGGCCGCCGTCGCCGTCCACCACGGGCACCGCTTCGGGATGCACGCCGGCCTCGCGCAGGTCGAGCTCGAAGCGCACCCACACCGGCACCTTGCCGTCCGGGTCCGCGTGCTCGACCTCGCCGAACTCGTTCTCCGAGCTGACGGTGGGCAGCCAGGCGATGCGCGCGCCCTGCCGCGCCGCCACCTCGACCGCCGTGGCGTTGAGCCCGCCGACGGCGTGGTTGAGCGTGATCGTCCCCAGCGCCCGCACGCCCGGGACCGCCGCCGTTACGACCGCCGCGCGCTCCGCGGTGGCGGTGTAGTGCGACTTCAGCCCGAAGCCGGCGAGCCCGAGCTCCAGGCAGCGCTGCGCCAGCTCGAGGTCGGTGATCCGGCGCGGCGCGAAGTCGGGCGCCACGTGCACGTGGGTGTCGAACCCGCCGCGCACGAGCTCTCGCGCGCGCTCCGAGGGGACGGGATGCTCTGCCATGCGGCGGGAACGATACGTCGAGGAAGAGCTCGCCGACCCAGCCTGCCGTAGGCTGGCGCTGGCGTGACGCCGACGACAGAGCCCGCGGTGCGGACGCGCGTCCTGAGCGCGAAGGCGCTCGGGGTGCTGGCGGTCGTGGGCATGGTCGCCGCGTTCTCGCTGAGCTCGACGCTGGTGAAGCGCGCGGAGTCGCCGGGCGTCCTCGTCGCGTTCTGGCGGATGCTCACGGTCAGCATCGTCTGGAATGCCCTGCTCTGGAGCACGGGACGGACGGTGACGATCGCGAACCTGCGACAGGCGCTCGTGCCGGGGATCTTCTTCGGCCTGAATCTGGCGGTCTTCTTCGCCGGGGCGACGCACAACAGCGTGGCCAACGCCGCCCTGATCGGCTCGCTCGCTCCGTTCCTGATCGTGCCGGTCGGCGCCTGGCTCTTCAGCGAGTACATCAACCCGCGGGCGCTGGTGTTCGCCGTCGTCGCGTTCGGCGGCGTGGCACTCGTGCTGTTCAGCGCCCCGCCCAACGGCGACGCCTCGCTGGAGGGGAACCTGTTCGGCTTCCTCGCGATGCTGCTCCTGGTGGCGTACGTGGCGTCGACCAAGTACTACCGGCAGGAGATGGATGTCACCACCTTCATGGCGACGATCTGTCCCATCGCGACCGTCGCGGTGCTCCCGCTGGCGCTCGCGCACGGCGACGTACTCGGGATGAGCGGCACGGGATGGCTGTTCATGCTCATCCTCACGTTCACGAGCGGGGTGGCGGCACAGGGCCTGCTGGTGTTCGCGCAGAAGACGATCCAGATCGGGACGATCGCGATCGCGCAGGTGGCTCAGCCCGCGCTCGCGGTCGTTTGGTCGTTCCTGCTGCTGAGCGAGGTGGTGAACCCGCGGCAGATGGCCGGCATCGCCATCGTCATGGGCGGGCTGCTGGCATTCGTCGTGATCCATCAGCGTCAGTCCGGTCGCGCTCCGTGATGAAGTGCGACGCGGCCTCCATGCGCCGGTCGGCCGCCCGGTAGAGGTCCCGAGCGTCCTCGCCGGTCTCGGCGGCGATGCGGGCCAGGGCGTCGAGCGCGAAGACCTCGACGGGGGCGTCGTCCTCGCGGCGCGCGTCGTCGAGGAGCGCGGCGAGCCGTCGCTCGGCGCCGGGGACGCCCTCCTGGGCGTCGAGCGCGGCCAGCAGGCACTCGCCGAGCGCCGCCTGCTCGCCGCCGCCGGCCTCGCGGTGCCATGCCGTCGCCGACTCGAGCGCCTCGCGGGCCGGCGCCATGCTTCCCAGCGCTCGGAGCACGCGCCCGAGATGGACGCGCGCGAGCGCGGCGAGGCGGACGTCACCGGTCGCCTCGGCCTTCTCGATCGCGAGCTCCAGCGTGGCCGCACCCGTCTCGTAGTCGCCGGCCTGGCACTGCGCGCGTCCGAGGCTGGAGAGCTGGTATGCCTCGGTCTGGAGGAAGCCGAGCCGGCCCGAGGTCTCGGCCGCTCGTCCGAGGTGGAGCACGGCGTCGTCGAACCGGAGCTCGATGCGGGCGAGCTCGCCGAGCATGGCTTCGCGGCGGACGTGCAGCCACGGGTCGTCGACGCGATCCAGCCAGTGCTGGACCTGGTCGCGGGCCTCGATCGCCCGCGCATGGTCGCGTGCCGAGATCGCGGCGCGTGCGGCGAAGAGCCAGTTCGCCGCCTGGTCCCACGGCCGGTCCAGCCCGCTGTAGAGCTCGTGGCTGCGATCGGTGAGCTGCAGGGCCTGCGCCCAAGTCTCCGTGATGTGACACGACGTAGGCGAGGTAATAGGAGCAGCGCGCCCGCAGGTCGACGTCGTCGATCGCCTCGGCCAGCTCGGTCGCTTCGTCTATGTGCTCGCGGGCCAGCTCGAGGTGGCCGGTCGACGCCTCGATCCACGCCGCGAGCAGGAGCGCGGTCGCCCGGTCGCGAGCCGGGGCCGCGCTGCCGGCGGCAGCCAGCGCCGCCAGGATCCGCTGCGCGCCGCGGCTGTCGCCCAGGACGATCCAGGCCCAGCCGAACCCGTTGACGATCCCGAGCGCGAGCGGCGGGTCGTGCGCGGCGCTCCAGGCCAGGGCGGCGTCGAGGTTGGCGCGCTCGGCCCGGGCGAACGCGAGGTGCTCGGCCTGGCGACCGCTGCGCACGCCCTCCGTCGACGCGGCGGCTGTGGCGCCGAACCAGGCGGCGTGCGCTGCGAGCGCGCGTTGGGTCAGCCCGCGGTCCTCCATCGCGTCGAGCGCGAACGCGCGGATGCTGTCGAGCAGCCGGTACCGCCCGTCGTCGTCGACGATGAGGAGCGAGCGGCTCGCAAGCCGGCCGACGACGTCGATCGCCGCCGGCGCCGGCACGTCGAGCGCCTCGAGGACGGACTCGACGGCCGGGAGCGGCGCGCCGCCCGCGAACGCCGCGAGCGCCCACAGCCCTCGCTGGTCGTCGGGGAACAGCAGGTCGTAGCTCCACCCGATCGTCGCCTTCAGCGCCCGGCGGCGCTCGGGCCGGCGGCTGGTCGGGTCGCGCAGGACGCCGAAGCGATCGTCGAGGCGGCGCGTGATGTCCTCGATCGACAGCGTCTTGGTCCGTGCCGCGGCGAGCTCGATCGCCAGCGGCAGGCCGTCGAGCGCCCGGCAGAGCTCCTCCACCCCGTCGGACGGACCGCGCGCCGCGCGACGCGTGAACAGCTCGACGGCGTCGGCGAGCGAGAGGGGAGCGAGCTCGACCACGGCCTCGCCGTCGACGTCGAGCGGGACCTGGCTCGTGCAGAGGATCCTCAGCCCCGGCGCGGCGTCGAGCAGGCGGACGGCGAGCGTCGCGGCGGCCTCGAGGACGTGCTCGCAGTTGTCGAGGATCACGACGGCGGTGGTGGCCTTGAGGCGCTCGAACAGCGCGCCCTCGCCGCCCGCGACGTTCATCGCAGCGACCAGCGCGTCGAGGACCTCGTCCGCCGTGGTCGCGCCCTCGAGCCGGGCCAGCCACACGCCGCCGGGGGCCAGCACGGCCAGCCTGCGGCCGGTCGCGATCGCGACCGCCGTCTTCCCGATCCCACCCGGCCCGAGCACCTCGACCAGCCGCTCGCGGTGCAGTAGATCGGCCAGGGCGGCGATCTCCGTCTCGCGGCCGACCAGCTCCGCCGCGAGCGATGGGAGGTTCCCTGCGGTGGCCGGCGCGAGGGGGAGCGCCGTGTCATGGAGCAGGATCTGCTGCTCCAGCTGCCCCAGCCGCGGTCCGGGCTCGAGGCCGAGCTCGTCCGCCAGCCGGGCCCGGACCCGTCGGTAGGCGGCCAGCGCGTCGGCCTGGCGGCCCTCCCGGTAGAGCGCCGTGATCAGCAGCTCCCACAGGCCCTCCCGGTAGGGATACGCCGTCACGGCGGCTTCGAGGTCGCCGGTCAGATCGGCGGTGTCGCCGAGGCGCAGGCGCGCGGAGAACCGGGTCTCGACGAGCGTCATGCGCGCCTCGTCGAGTCGTCCCCGGTGCGGGGTGGCCCAGTCCGCGTCGCCGGCCGCGGGGAGGAGATCCCCGCGATATCGGTCCAGGGTCGCGGCGCTCAGGTCGGCTGCGCCGCTGTCGTCGCCGGCGTCGAGCAGCCGAGACGCGGCCGCGGTGTCGCGCAGAACGACGAGCGCATCGACCGCGGACGGCTCGACGGCGAGCCTGTAGCCCTCGTCGCCGCTGACGATCAGCGCCGGATCCCCGAACGCCCGGCGCAGCTTGGCGACCTTCGACTGCAGCGTGTTGCGACGCGTGTGGACGGCGTCGGCCGCCCACAGGTCCTCGACGAGGCGGTCGGCGCGGACGGACACGCCGGCGTCGAGCGCGAGGCGTACGAGCAGCTCCGAGGTCCTGCCTCCCGGCACCCGCAGGAGAGCGCCGTCGCGCCTGACCTCGACGGGGCCCAGCACCGAGATCTCCAACACGGCGCGAGTCTACGCCCGGGTGTCAGCGAGGTGTCAGCGCCGCTGCGGATGCTGGACCCATGCCGCCCGCCGACGAACTTCTCCACCGACTCGTGCTCGGTGACACCGCGGCCGCCGCCGTGATCGTGGAGGCGTCGCGAACCAGCGACGATCCGGCGACCCTGGTCGCGGCGGCGCTCTTCGCCGCCGACGGCGGAGGCCTCATCGAGCGCGCCGGGCAGATGGCGGCGACGACCCGCGAGCGCCAGCTCGTGGCCATCGCCGCCGCCCACCTGCGCGGCGAGCGCGACCTCGTCGACGCACTCTCGCGCGACCACCTCGTCGACCACCCCGACAACGTCCTCGTCGCCTGGATCGCAGGCGCGACCAAGGAGGCCTCATGAGCCCCAAGCTCACCGCAGCCCTGCTGATCCTCGCCGCCGTGCTGGCCAACGTGGGATTCACCGCGCTCGGCTCGATCTTCAACTACCCCGACGTGCTCGACGAGCCCGCGGGGCAGGTGCTCGCCGTCTTCCACGCCAAGCAAGGCGCGGTGAGCGCCTGGTTCTCGGTCCTTGCCCTCTCCGCTGCGCTGTTCGCGCCGATCGCGATCGGCGTCGGGCGGCTCTCCGGCTCGCGGGCCATGCGGATCGCGGTGCCGGTCGGCATCGCCGCCGCGGTCGTGCAGGTCATCGGCCTGCTCCGCTGGCCGATCCTCGTGCCGGGCTACGCGTCCGACGCGGTCAGCGGCGACCCTGCCGTCGCGGCGGCCGCCCGCGACTCGTTCACGACTGCGAGCGACATCCTCGGCACGGCGATCGGGGAGACCGTCGGCTACCTGCTCACCGCCACCTGGACGGCGCTCGTCATCGTCGCCCTCGGGCGCCGGTACGCCGGACGCTGGTTCCAGCTGCTCGGCGGCGTGTCCGCGGCGCTGGTCCTCGCCGGCGTCCTGTCGCCGCTCGGTCTGCCCGTGATCGACACCGCGAACTTCCTCGGCTACGTGCTGTGGAGCGTGTGGCTGATCGCGCTCGCGGTCGTGATCCTCGTCCACGAGCGGCGCCGGGTCTCGTCGCCCGCCCCGAGCCGGGTCGTGGTGACGTCGTGAGCCGCCGGTGGCTCGCGCTGGGCGTGCTGTGCCTGAGCCTGCTCGCCATCGTCGTCGACAACACGATCGTCAACGTCGCGCTCCCCACCCTGGTGCGCGACCTCGACGCGAACGTGAGCGAGCTCCAATGGGTCGTGGACGCCTACACGCTCGTGTTCGCGGGCCTGCTCCTACTCGCCGGCGCGCTCGGGGATCGCTTCGGACGCCGTCGGACGCTGCTCGTCGGGCTTGCCATCTTCGGTATCGCCTCGGCGGCCGCCGCGTACGCGAGCGGGGTCGGCGGCCTCATCGCCGCCCGCGCGGTCATGGGCGCCGGCGCCGCGTTCATCATGCCCGCGACCCTGTCGCTCCTCGTCAGCGTCTTCACCGACACCCGCGAGCGCGCTATGGCCGTCGGCATCTGGGCCGCGACGGCGGGCCTCGGCGTCGCGCTCGGCCCGGTGGTCGGCGGCTTCCTGCTCGACCACTTCTGGTGGGGATCGATCTTCATCGTCAACGTCCCGCTGACCGCGATCGCGATCGTGGCCGGACGCGGGCTGATCCCCGAGTCGCGCGACCCGGTCGCGCGGCGAATCGACTGGACGGGCGCCGCGTTGTCAGCCGCCGGCCTCGTCGCGCTGGTCTGGGCGATCATCGAAGCGCCCTCGAAGGGGTGGACCTCCGCGCCGGTGGTGGGAGCCGCCGCCTTCGCCGCGGCCGCGCTGGTGGCGTTCGTGGTCCAGCAGCGCCGCGCTGCCGAACCGCTGCTCGACGTCCGCCTGTTCAGGGACCCGCGCTTCACGGCGGCCACCAGCACGATCACGGTCCTGTTCTTCGCGCTCTTCGGGTTCCTGTTCCTCTCGACGCAGTACCTGCAGTTCGTTCTCGGCTTCTCACCCTCGGAAGCCGGCCTGCGCGTCCTGCCCTACGCCGGAGCGATGATCGTGTTCGCGCCGCTGTCCTCGAGACTCGTCGTGCGTTTCGGGACCAAGCGGGTCGCGACGGCGGGCATGGTGCTCTTCTCGGCCGGCCTCGCCATCGCCGCGACGATCGCGACGACCGGCGGTTACGGACGGCTCGCCGCAGCGCTGCTCCTCATGGGCGCGGGCATGGGGCTCGCCGGAGCTCCGGCGACCGAGTCGATCATGGGCTCGCTCCCGCCGGAACGCGCGAACATCGGGGCGGCCGTCAACGACACCACTCGAGAGCTCGGCGGCGCACTCGGCGTCGCCGTCGTCGGCAGCATCATGTCCTCGCTCTACGCGACGCAGCTCCCCGACGGCGTTCCCGCAGCCGCCCGAGAGTCCCTCGGAGCCGGCGTCAGCCTCGGCGGCACCATCGCCGACGCGGCATCCGAGGCGTTCGTGCACGCGATGTCACGCGCGTCGCTCGTCGTCGCGCTCGCTGCGGCGCTCGGCGCCGTGATCGCATGGCGCTATCTGCCGGCCGGCAGCGCCGAGGAGAGCGAGGTCAACACGTCGACGCCGCGCTGCGGACGGCGGTCTAGCGGCGCCGCAGAGCCGGCTCGAGAGCCTGCTCGCCGTAGCTGGTGTCGGCGGGGTTGAGGTTGACGCCGGGCTTGACGATCTCGTCGATGCGGTCGAGGACGGCGGCGTCGAGCGCGACGTCGGCGGCGGGCAGCTGGCTGTCGAGCTGCTCCATCGTCCGCGGGCCGACGATCGCCGAGGTCACCGCCGGATGGTTGACCACGAAGCCGATGGCCAGCTCGATGAGCGACATGCCCGCGTCTCCGGCGACCTGCGCCAGCTGCTCGACCGCTTCGAGCTTGCGCTGGTTCTCCGTCAGCGACATGTCGAAGCGCGCCGCCAGCCGCTGCCGCGCGGGCGAGGTCGGCGAGCTGTCGGCGGTCCAGTTGCCCGACAGCCAGCCCCCGGCCAGCGGGCTGTAAGTGAGGATGCCCATGCCGTGGCGCCGCGCGGTCGGCAGCACGTCGAGCTCGATGCCGCGGACCAGCAGAGAGTACGGAGGCTGTTCGGTGCGGAAGCGCTCCAGCCGCCGCTCGCGCGCCGTCCACTGCGCCTCGACGATCTGCCCGGCCGAGAACGACGAGGAGCCGATGTAGCGGACCTTGCCCTGCTGGACGAGGTCGGTGAGAGCGCCGAGCGTCTCGTCGATGTCCGTCGCGGGGTCGGGACGGTGCATCTGGTACAGGTCGATCCAGTCGGTGCCGAGCCGCCGCAGCGAGCTCTCGACCTCCGCGATGATCCAGCGGCGCGACACGCCGCGGCGGTTGGGGTCCTCGCCCATCGGGCTCCAGAACTTGGTGGCGAGCACGACGTCGTCGCGGCGGCCCTTGAGTGCCTTGCCGACGATCTCCTCCGACTCGCCGTCCGAGTAGATGTCGGCGGTGTCGACGAAGTTGATCCCGGCGTCGAGGGCGCGGTGGATGATGCGGATCGAGTCGTCGTGGTCGGTGTTGCCCCAGGCGCCGAACATCATCGTCCCGAGGCAGAGCTTCGAGACCTGGACGCCGGTGCGTCCGAGCGGGCGGTACTCCATCGTCATGAGTTGTCGACGACCTTCGGGTACGTCTCAGGGCTGAGCTGCTCGGGGTCCGGGCCGCCGCGCACGCCCTTGTCGAGCGCGTCGATCGCCGCGACCTCGCCGGCCTCCAGCGAGAAGTCGAAGACGTCGAAGTTCTCGGCGATGCGGTGCGGCTTGACGGACTTCGGGATCGCGGAGAAGCCGTGCTCGAGATGCCAGCGCAGGACGATCTGCGCCGGAGTCTTGCCGTACTTGGACGCCAGATCGGTGATCACCGGGTCGGTCAGCGGACCGCGGGACTCGTCGGCGCCGGGCACGTAGACGAGGATGCCGCCGAGCGGCGACCAGGCCTGGCTGAGGATGCCCAGCTCGGCGTGGAGCTCGCGGAGCGCGGGCTGGGTGAAGTACGGGTGCAGCTCGACCTGGTTGACGGCCGGCACGACGTCGGTGGCGTCGATCAGCCGGCGCAGGTGCTCCGGGCTGAAGTTCGAGACGCCGATGGCGCGCGCCCGGCCGTCGGCGACGAACGTCTCGGCGGCCTTGTAGGCGCCGATCGTGTCGTCGAAGTGGGTCGGCACCGGCTGGTGCAGCAGATAGAGGTCGACGTGGTCGACGCCCAGCCGGCGCAGGCTCGCCTCGAAGCCGACCGGCGCGGCGTCGTAGCCGTAGTCGCTCATCCACAGCTTGGTGGTGACGAAGATCTCGTCGCGATCGACGCCGGAGCGGCGGATGCCTTCTCCGACCTCGCGCTCGTTGTCGTAGGCGGCCGCCGTGTCGATCAGCCGGTAGCCCTCACGGAGCGCGGCCTCGACGGCCGCGGTGGTCTCCTCGGGCGGGCTCTGGAAGACGCCGAGTCCGAGTGCGGGCATCGTGACGTCGTTGTTCAGGGTCAGGGTGGGGGTCATCGTCCTGTTTCGGTCGGTTCGGGTGTTGCCGTCCAGCTGGCCAGCAGGTCCAGCGCGTGCTGGGAGGGCGAGCCTGCCTCGGCGGTGTAGAGCGCCAGCCGCAGGCCGTCGTCGGCATCGAGCGTGAGCGTCTCGTAGCTCAGCTCCACCTCACCGACGACCGGGTGATGAAGGCGCTTGCTGCCCGTCCGGTGGAAGCGCACGTTGTGCGCCGCCCAGCGGACGCGGAACTCGTCGCTGCGCGTCGACAGCTCGCCGATGAGGTCCTGGAGGTTGCGGTCGTAGGGGTTGCGCCCCGCCTGCGAGCGCAGCGCCGCCACGAGCTCGGTGGCCAGCCGCTCCCAGTCGGGGTAGAAGTCGGGGGCCGCCGGGTCCAGGAAGGTGAACCGGGCGCTGTTGGCGGGCTGCTCGGGGCTGTCGAAGACCGGCGCGTACAGCGCGCGGCCGAGCGCATTGGACGCCACGAGGTCGCCGTGGACGTTGCTGACGATCGCCGGAGCCTCGATCTGGTCGACGAGGCGCTGCACGACCGGGCGGACGCGTTTCCTGGCCGGCCGCGAGCGCTGCGGGGCGACCGGACTCGCGGCGCGGGCGAGATCGAAGAGGTGCGCGCGCTCGGCGTCGTCGAGCTGCAGCGCCCGCGCCAGCGCCTCGAGCACGAGCTCCGAGACGCCGCTGACCTGCCCGCGCTCCAGGCGCCGGTAGTAGTCGGCGCTGACCCCGGCCAGCGACGCGACCTCCTCGCGACGCAGCCCGGGCACCCGCCGCCTGCCGTAGCTCGGCAGGCCGGCCTGCTCGGGCGTGATGTTCGCCCGGCGCGTGACGAGGAACTCGGCGATGTCGTCGGCGGCGTTCATGCCGGCAACGACGGTAGACCCTTCCCGCTGGCGTTGGGGGGCCCTCTCAAGGCCCCCTACGACGTCTCGTCCGTGGGCACAGTGGTACACATGAACACTCAGTCGAAGACCGCGGTCATCACCGGCGCCTCGTCGGGCATCGGCGAGGCCACCGCCCGCGCGCTGGCCGCCGACGGATACCGCCTCGCACTGCTGGCCCGCCGCGCCGACCGCATCCAGGCGCTGGCCGACGAGCTCTCAGGCGGCGCGATCGCCATCGAGGCCGACGTCACCGACCGCGACTCGCTCGTCGCCGCCGCCCAGCGCGTCCAGGACGAGCTCGGCGGCGCCGACGTCCTGGTCAACAACGCCGGCGTGATGCTGCTGGCGCCGTTCACCTCCGACCAGCGTGACGAGCAGCGCCAGATGGTCGAGGTCAACCTGCTCGGCGCGATGACCGCCACCGAGGTCTTCCTCGACCAGCTGCGCGACGGCGGCGGCGACCTCGTGAACATGTCCTCCGTCGCCGGGCGCACCGCCCGCGCCGGCAACGCCGCCTACGCGGCCACCAAGTGGGGCCTGAACGGCTGGTCGGAAGCGCTGCGCCAGGAGCTGCAGCCCGACGTGCGCGTGATCGTCGTCGAGCCCGGAGCCGTCGCGACCGAGCTCACCGACCACATCACCCACGGCGACACCAAGCAGGCGATCGAGCAGTTCTACGAGGCCACCGCGATCACCGCCGACGACATCGCCGAGATCGTCGCCTTCGCCGTCTCCCGGCCGCGCAGCGTGTCGCTCAACGAGATCCTCATCCGGCCCACGGCGCAGTCCCTCTGATGCAGCGACGCGCCTTCCTCCGGCTCGCCCTGGGCGCGGCGGTCGGCGCACCGACGCGGCCGTCGACTCGTGGCTGCGCCGCACGGAGCTGCTCAACTAGGGATTTCCCCCGGCGCGAAGGCCCCCGGCCGCTTGCCACGCTGTGCCGGTCACGGATCGAGGCTGGCCAGGAGGAGAAAGAGCATGGCCTTTCGGGGAATCGCGCTCGTCGTCATGACGGCGGGCGTCCTGTGGACGTCCACGGCTGCGGCCGCCGGCCCGTCGCTCAGCGTCAGCGGGCTGAAGACGAACGGCCTGTCCGAGCCGCTGGGGATCGGCGACGCCACCCCCGACTTCAGCTGGAAGCTCGCCGGCGCCGGCCGGGCCGCCAAGCAGTCGGCCTACGAGATCCGCGTCGCCGCCTCGCAGGCCCAGCTCGCATCCGGGCCGTACCTCTGGCAGTCCGGCAAGGTCTCCTCGTCCGCGCAGTCGGACGTCGTGCTCGACGGACAGCCCCTCCCGTCGCGCCAGCCCGCCGCCTGGCAGGTCAGGGTCTGGGACGCGTCCGGCGAGGTCTCCGCCTGGAGCGCCCCCGCCGGCTTCGAGACCGGGCTGCTCCAGCAGTCCGACTGGGGCTCGGCGAAGTGGATCGAGCTGGCCGGGCGCAACAACACGCAGCCGCTGCCGATCTTCGCGCGCGCGTTCTCGGTCGACAAGACGGTCAAGAGCGCGCGCCTGTACATGAGCGGCCTCGGTCTCTTCGAGGCGCAGCTGAACGGGTCGAAGCTGACCGACGAGGTGCTCGCGCCCGGCTACACGAACTACCAGCTCTCGGCCGAGTACCGCACCTACGACGTGACCGGCAGGCTCCGGGGCGGGGCGAACACGCTCGGCGTCGAGCTCGGCAACGGGACGGCCAACAACGTCAAGATGGCGAACCCGGCCGTCCAGCGGGTGAACTCGTTCGCGTGGTGGAACAGCACCGCGGTCGGCAGCGGCACGCTGACGGCCCCGGCGGCGGCGGGCGACACGAACGTCAGCGTCTCGAGCGTCGCGAGCTACTACCTCGGCGGCACGATCAACGTCGACACCGGCGACGGCGGCGACCGGCTCGAGTCGCGCACGATCACCGCGATCGGGACGGCGCCGGCGAGCACGACCCTCGCGGTTCCGGCGGCGGCGGGCGACACGAACGTCAAGCTCAACAGCGTCACCGGCATGGCCGTCGGCGGCAAGCTGAACCTCGGCTCCGAGACGAAGACGATCACCGAGGTCGGCACGGCGGCGGTCAACACGACGCTGGCGGCGGCCACGATCGTCGGCGAGGCGCCGCCGGCGCCTCCGTCGCTGCAGGGCGCGAGCTGGCTGTGGAACGTCGCCGGCCACTCGACGATCACGCCCGCGGGCACGATCTACGTCCGCAAGACGTTCGAAGTGACCGACCCGGCGAGCATCGGCCGCGCGCAGCTGCGCATCAACGCCGACGACTCGCACGTCACGTACGTCAACGGCCAGCAGGTGGCGCAGTCCGGCGGCGGGAACAACGCCTGGCAGACGTCACAGATCGTCGACGTCAAGCCGCGCCTGGTCGCCGGGACCAACGTGATCGCGGTCGCGGCCACCAACGCCGGCGGCGCGGGCGGCCTGATCGGAGCGCTCGAGCTCGACAGCGGGCGGATCCTCACGGACACGACGTGGAAGGCGCTCGAGGGCACGCCGGCGACGCCGCCGGCGGGCTGGAACACCGCCGCGTTCGACGACTCGTCGTGGCCGGCGGCGTTCTCCGCGGGCCAGTACGGCATCGCCCCGTGGAACCAGAACGTCCAGACGCCCGCGACGCCCAACCCCTCGGTCCTCAGGGTCGCGAGCGTGACCGGCTTCCAGGTCGGCGACCGGATCACCGTCGACACGGGCGACAACCTGGAGACGCGGACGGTCACGGCCGTGGGCACCGCCGGCGCCAATGGGACCGGCATCACGGTGAGCGCGCCGCTGACGATCGTGCACGCCCAGGGCGCGTCCGTGCGCGATCTCGACCGCCCGGGCACCGGCGTGACGTTCGGCTCCCCGCTCGCGCAGGCCTATGCCGCGGGCGCCGCCGTCTCCACGCCCGGAACCGGCATCACGTTCACGCCGGGGCTGGACTCCGCGCACGCCGCGGGCGCACTGGTCACCGGCTCGGGCAATCCGCTGGCCGCGCTCGACCCGAGCGCGGGCGCGATGGTCACGCCGCGGCTGATCGGCCGGCTGGAGATCGCCTACGCCGACGGCTCGACCGAGACGGTGGTCACGAACCGCGACTGGCGCTCCGCGCTCGGCCCGATGGTCACCGACCACTGGTTCGGCGGCACGGACTACGACGCCCGCCGCGAGCAGGCCGGCTGGACCGAGCCCGGGGCGGACCTCTCGCCGTCGGCGACCCGCCGCGACGGCACAGAGGTCGGCTGGCGCAGCGCCGGGATCGCTCCGCCGCCCAACCTCACCACCAAGCTCGCGGCCCGCAACGCCGAGCCCGTGAAGGTCCAGAGGACCTTCACGCCGGTGAGCCTGTCGAACCCTCAGCCCGGCGTCTGGGTCTTCGACTTCGGGCAGAACTTCGCCGGCTGGGCCGAGCTGCGCCTACCGGACGGGATCCCCGCGGGCACGATCGTGAAGATGCTGCCGGGGGAGACGCTGAACGCCAACGGGACGGTCAACCAGGCCTCGATCGGCGTCGGCGGCCGCGGGTCGGACATCTTCGCCACCTACACGACGCTCGGCACGCCCGGCGGCGAGACGTGGCGGCCGAAGTTCAACTACTTCGCGATGCAGTACCTGCAGGTCACCGGGCTGCCCGCGGGCTTCACGCCGACGACCGACCTGATCCGCGGCCTGCAGCTGTTCGCGGACGTCCCGCGCGCGGGTGACGTCGAGACGTCCAACGAGCGGATCAACCGCATCCACCGGATGTCGTACTACTCGATCACGAGCAACACGATGTCGGTGTTCACCGACTGCCCGGGCCGCGAGAAGCTCCCCTACGGGGCCGACTACGTGCAGCCGATGGGGTCGCTGAACGTGAACTTCGACTACGCGGCCTACCTGCGCAACATGCAGGTGCAGCTGGTCGAGGGCCAGTCCAAGGCCGGGCTCGACGCGGGCAACGTGGCGCTCAAGACGCCGGTCTACGACTGGGGCTACTCCGGCCAGTTCGGCGACGAGATCAACTGGGGCTCGTCGATCGTGCAGGTCCCGTACCTGCTCTACAAGCTCTACGGCGACACGCAGACGATGCGCGATCACTACGACGCGATGAAGACCTACATGGACTTCCTCGCGCGGCGCAAGGCGGCACGGACTTCATCGTCACGGCGCTGCTCGCCGACTGGGTCTCCTCGGAGCAGACCTCGCAGCAGCTGATGGGCACGTGGGGCTACTACCTCAGCGCGAAGTACATGTCGGAGATGGCGGCGCTGACCGGCCGCAACGCGGACGCCGCGGCCTACGGGCAGCTCGCGCAGAACATCAAGACCGCGTTCAACAACCGGTTCTTCAACACGACGCTGCACCGCTACACCGCTGCCGGCAACGGCGGCACGACCGGCGCGACGCAGACGGCGCAGGCCGTCGCGCTCGACGCCGGCCTGGTGCCCGAGGGCGAGCGGGCGAACGTGCTCAACGCCCTCGTGGAGAACATCTACGCCTACCAGCCGTTCGGCGGCGGCCCGCACTTCAGCGCCGGCCACGTCGGGCTCGGCCCGGTCGTCCGCTCGCTGCTGGAGGGCGGCCGCTCGGACGTGCTGTGGGACGTCATGCAGGAGGACACGCGGCCCAGCTACGGGTTCAACATGCTGCCGACGACCGCGCACCCGGAGGGCCTGACGACCCACCCCGAGCGCTGGACGCTCGGCGACTCGCAGAACCACATGATCCTGCTGCAGATCGAGGAGTGGTTCCACACGGGCGTGGTCGGCATCAAGCAGGCGCCCGGCTCGATCGCCTACCGCGAGCTGATCATCAAGCCGACCCCGGTCGGCGATCTCACGCACGCCAAGGGCCACTACACGACGCCGCAGGGCACGGCGCGCAGCGAATGGCGCCGCGACGCCACCGGCATCACGCGGTTCGACGTGACGGTCCCGGCGAACACGAAGGCGACCGTCCACGTCCCCGCCGCGAGCGCCTCGCAGACCTTCGTGGCCACCGGCAGCGGCGACGCCCGCCACCTGCGCTACGAGGACGGCTACCAGGTGTACGACGTGGCGGCCGGCGACGTGACCTTCCTGCAGGGCACGAGCACGGACGGCACCGTCGGCGGGACCGTCCCGGCGACGCTGTCGCTGGCGGTCGGCGGACCGGCGTCGCTCGGGGCGTTCGTGCCCGGCGCCGACCGCAACTACGACACGACGATGGATGCGACCGTCACCTCGACCGGCGGCGACGCGACGCTGGCCGTGACCGATCCGAGCGCCAACGCCACGGGCCGGCTGGTCAACGGCGCGTTCGCGCTGAGCGAGCCGCTCCAGGTGCGGGCGAACGCCAACGCGTTCGCGCCGCTGAGCACGACGCCGGGATCGTCGCTGACGCTTCTGACCTATCCGGGTCCGGTGAGCAACGACGCGGTCTCGATCGGCTTGCGCCAGCACATCGGCGCGAGCCAGGGGCTGCGCACCGGGACCTACAGCAAGACGTTGACCTTCACGTTGTCGACGACGGCACCGTGACGCGGGAAACGAGAGGAGAGGGGATGTACATGGTCAGGTCGTGGAAGCCGGCCGGCGTGCTCGTGGCTCTCGCAGTCGCCATCGGGGTCGTCGCGTGCGGCAGTGACGACGGTGGCGGTGAGTCCGGTGAGAAGGTCGAGATCTCGTTCTTCGTCGGCAACACCGACCAAGCCGTCTTGCCCGCCAAGGCGCTGATCGCCGCCTTCGAGAAGGAGAACCCCGACACCAGGATCAAGCTCGAGCTGGGCCCGCAAGGCGCCGAGCTCGACAACATGGTGAAGACGCGGCTCGCCACGCAGGAGATGACCGACGTCTTCGCCTACAACGCCGGCTCGCTGTTCCAGGCGCTGAAGCCGGAGTCGCAGCTGCAGCCGGTCGACGACGAGGCCTGGGTCGGGAATCTCGATGAGGCATTCGTGCCGACCGTGTCAGCGAACAGCCAGGTGTACGGCGCGCCCTACGGCTCGGCCTTCGGTGGAGGCATCCTCTACAACAAGAAGGTCTACGAGAAGCTCGGCCTCGAGATCCCGGCGACGTGGGATGAGTTCATGGCCAACAACGCCAAGATCAAGGCGGCGGGCATCGACCCGGTGATCCAGAGCTACGGCGACACGTGGACCTCGCAGCTGTTCGTCCTCGCCGACTACCACAACGTGGCCGCACAGGACCCCGACTGGGCCAAGAAGTACACGGCGAACCAGGTCAAGTACGCGCAGGAGCCCGCAATCGAGGGCTTCCGGCGCCTCGAGGAGGTCAACAAGGCCGGGTACCTGAACAAGAACTTCGGCTCGGTGAAGTTCCCGCCCGCGCTGAGCCTGCTCGCCCAGGGCAAGGGCGCGCACTATCCGGCGCTGACGATCATCGTGCCGAACCTGGAGACCTCCGACCCGGACAAGATCGACGACATCGGCTTCTTCGCCCAGCCCGCGAATGACGCTGCGACCACGGGCATGACGCTGTGGCTGCCACTCGCCGTCTATGTCCCGAAGACGACCGAGGGGGACAAGCTCGAGGCGGTCAAGAAGTTCCTCGCCTTCATCGCCAGCCCGGAGGGCTGCGAGGTCCAGGCGAAGGCGTACGCCCCGACGGGCCCGTACATGCTGAAGGGCTGTGAGCTGCCGGACGACGTGCCGGCGGCGGTCAAGGACCTTCAGCCCTACGTCGACGAGGGCAACGTGACACCGGCGCTCGAGTTCCTGTCGCCGGTCAAGGGCCCGGCGCTGGAGCAGATCACCGTCGAGGTCGGGTCGGGGCTGCGGTCGGCCGACGACGGCGCGAAGCTCTACGACGAGGACGTCGAGAAGCAGGCGCAGCAGCTGGGGCTCGAAGGCTGGTAAGCACCAGACATGTCGGTCGAAGTACGTGAACGGGCGATGCCGCGAACGCGCATCGCCCGCTCGCGCTCAAAGAGGTCGAGCCCGTACCCCTATTGGTTCTACCTCCCGGCGTTCGTCGTCTTCTTCGTGTTCTTCCTGCTGCCGACGTTCAGCAGCTTCTACTACTCACTGACGCGCTGGACGCTGTTCGACTCGGAGTTCATCGGGCTCGAGAACTTCCGGCAGTTCTTCGACGAGCCGGCGCTCACCAAGGGTCTGACCAACACGCTGATCTACGCCGTCACGACCTCAGGCATGAAGGTGGTGCTCGGGATGCTGTTGGCGGTGCTGCTGACGTCGAGCGTGATCGGCCGGGCGTTCATGCGCTCGGCCGTCTTCTTCCCGGTGCTGGTGAGCACGATCGGCGTCGGCCTGACGTTCACCGTGCTGATGGAGCCCGATGCGGGGCTCATCAACAAGGCGCTGGCCGCCGTGGGGATCGAGGGTCCGCGCTGGTTGGTGGATCCGAAGTGGGCGCTGATGTCGGTCGCGCTGGTCGACGTGTGGAAGGGCGTGGGCCTGGCGACGGTGATCTACATCGCCGGGATCGTCTCGGTCCCGCGCGAGTACTACGACGCGGCCAAGGTCGACGGCGCGACCCCGTACAAGCTGTTCCGCTACATCACGCTGCCGCTCGCGTGGCCCGCCACGGTGACGGTGATCGTCCTGTCGCTGATCGGCGGCCTGCGGTCGTTCGACCTGATCTGGGCGATGACCCGCGGGGGCCCGGGGTTCACCAGCGACGTCATCGCGTCGGTGATCTACAAGCAGTACCAGGCCGGCTTCTACGGCCTCTCCACCGCGGGCAACGTCGTGCTCTTCATCCTCGTCACCGCGATCGTCCTGCCGCTCTACTCCTTCCTACGCCGCCGCGAGGTGCAGCTATGAGGTGGCTCAGCCCGATCTTCGTGACGGTGATCGGCGTGGTGTTCCTGGTGCCGTTCGCCTTCATCGTCACGACGGCGGCCAAGACGCAGGCCGAGGCCGGGCAGCTGGAGTTCTCGCTGCCGACCGACTGGCAGTTGATCGACAACTTCCGCCAGGCGATCGAGGCGCGCGACTACATGCTCGTCACCGCCTTCATCAACAGCACCATCATCACCGTCGCCAGCGTGGCGATCATGGTCGTGCTCGCGGCGATGGTCGCCTACGTCCTGCAGCGGCGCCCCAGCCGCTGGACCAAGGTCGCCGACGTCCTGATCCTGAGCGGCCTGATCATCCCGCCGGCCGTCGTCCCGACCGTCTGGGTCCTCCAGGAGCTCAGCCTCTTCAAGACGCTGCAGGGCATGGTGCTCATCGAGGTCGCGTTCGGGCTGTCCTTCTCGATCCTGCTCTTCCGCGCCTTCATCGCCACCATCCCGCGCGAGCTCGACGAGGCCGCGACCATCGACGGCGCCCGCCCGCTGCGCGTGTTCTTCAGCGTCATCTTCCCGCTGCTGAAGTCGGTGACGATCACCGTGATCGTCGTGCAGTCGGTGACGGTCTTCAACGACTTCGTCAACCCGCTCTACTTCCTGCCCGGCGACGAGAACGCGACCGTCCAGCTCACGCTCTTCAACTTCCAGAGCCAGTTCGCGACCTCCTACCACCTGCTGTTCGCCGACATCCTGCTGATCACGATCCCGCCGCTGATCATGTTCATGTTCTTCAATCGAAGGATCGTCGACGGGCTCACCGCCGGCGCCGTGAAGGGATAGCGATGCGTCCGATCGATCTGCGCTGTGAGCACCGGCGCGACGTGCCGTGTGTCGACGATCCGGCGCCGCGGCTCAGCTGGACGCTCGAGTCCTCGGGGCGCGCGAAGCGCCAGTCCGCCTACCAGGTCGTCGTCTCGCTGCAGGACGCGCAGCTGTGGGACAGCGGCCGCGTCGAGTCGCCCTCCTCGGTCGACGTCGTCTACGCGGGCCGCGCGCTCCCGCCGGCGAGCGACTGCCGGTGGAGGGTGCGGGTCTGGGACGAGGCGGGCGAGCCGTCGCCGTGGAGCGAGCCGGCGTGCTTCCGGACGGCACTGCGCGAGTGGAGCGCGCAGTGGATCTCGCGCGACGACGCCGACGATCCCGGCGTGCCGGTGCCGGAGTCGCAGTCGGAACGCGCCGGCGACATCATGCTCGAGCGCTGCCGGCCGGCGCCGTTCCTGCGCCGCGAGTTCGCAGTGGAGCGACCGGTGCGCCGCGCGATGCTCTACGCGACCGCCCGAGGGCTGGTCGAGCTGCATCTCAACGGCGCGCGGGTCGGCGACGCCGTGCTCGCGCCGGGGTGGACGGACTATCGCAAGCGCATCGAGTACGCGGCCCACGACGTCACGGACCTGCTCGCCGACGGATCCAACGTGCTCTCGGCGATCCTGGGCGACGGTTGGTACTCCGGGTTCGTCGGTATGGACCTCAAGCGCGCGGGCGCCCACTACGGCACCCATCCCGAGCTGTTGTGTGAGCTCCACCTCGAGTACGCGGACGGCGTGCGCGAGGTCGTGGCGAGCGACGAGCGCTGGCGCGCGACGACCGGGCCGATCCGCTACTCGGACCTCCTGCACGGCGAGCACTACGACGCGCGCCGCGAGCTCGGCGACTGGCGCGCGGTGCGCACCCGGGAGCGCGACGGCGTGGCGCTGGTGCCCGAGCGCGCGCAGCCGATCCGCGTCACGGAGGAGCTGCAGCCGGTGTCCGTGACCGAGCGAGAGCCCGGCGTCCATATCGTCGACTTCGGTCAGAACATGGTCGGCTGGGTCCGTCTGGAGGTCGAGGGCGAGCGCGGCACGACCGTGCGGCTGCGCTTCGCGGAGATCCTCGAGGAGGACGGCTCGCTGCACGTGGCGAACCTCCGGACGGCGCGGCCGCAGGAGACGTACGTGCTGAACGGCGACGGGCGCGAGGTCTACGAGCCGCGCTTCACCTTCCACGGGTTCCGCTACGTCGAGGTGCAGGGCCCGGCGGAGGCGCCGGCCCTCGTCGGCCGCGTCGTGCACTCCGACACGCCTCCCGCCGGCCGGTTCGAGTGCTCGAGCGAGATGGTCAACCAGCTCTGGCGCAACGTCACCTGGGGCCAGCGCGGCAACTTCCTGTCGGTGTCCGACCGACTGCCCGCAGCGCGACGAGCGGCTCGGCTGGCTGGCCGACGCGCAGGTCTTCCTGCCCAGCGCGGCGCTCAACATGGACGTCGCCGCGTTCATCACCAAGTGGGGCGACGACATCCTCGATGCCCAGTCGCCCGACGGCGCCTACTCGGACGTCGCGCCCCGGCTCGGGGCGGAGCGGGACGGCGCGCCCGCGTGGGGCGACGCCGGGATCATCGTGCCGTGGACGATCCACGAGCGCTACGGCGACGTGCGGATCCTCGAGCGCCACTGGGACGCGATGGAGCGCTACCTCGCGTACCTGGTCCGCCACAACCCCGACCTGCTGTGGCGCGCGCGCCGCAACAACGACTACGGCGACTGGCTGTCCGTCGGCTCGGACACGCCGCGCGAGGTGCTCGCGACCGCGTACCTGGCCTACGACGCGCTGCTCATGTCACGGATCGCGCGCGTGCTCGGGCGCCCGGAGCGCGAGACGCACTACCAGGCGCTGTACCGGGACGTCGTCGCCGCCTTCAACCGCGCGTACGTCGGCGAGGACGGCTTCATCGAGGGCGACACCCAGACCGTGTACCTGCTGGCGCTGCACATGGACCTGGTCGCCGACGAGCTGCGCGAGCGCGTGGCGGAGCGCCTGGTCGCCGACATCGAGGCACACGACTGGCACCTCACGACCGGCTTCGTCGGCGTCGGCCTGCTCTGCCCGGTGCTGACCGAGGCGGGCTACGCGGACGTCGCCTACCGGCTGCTGCTCAACGAGACGTTCCCGTCGTGGGGCTACTCGATCCGGCAGGGGGCGACGACGATCTGGGAGCGCTGGGACGGCTGGACCGAGGAGCACGGCTTCCAGACGCCGATGATGAACTCCTTCAACCACTACTCGCTCGGCTCGGTCGGCCAGTGGCTGTACGAGTACGTGGCCGGCATCCGCCTCGATCCGGAGCGCCCGGGCTACGAGCACGTGCTCATCGCTCCCGAGCCCGGCGGTCTGGAGTGGGCACGAGCGACGTACCACACCGTCAGGGGGCCGATCCGCAGCGGGTGGCGCCAGGCGGACGGCAGGTTCCAGCTCGACGTCGACATCCCGGCGAACGTGACGGCCACGGTCGTGCTGCCCGGAGGCGAGAGGCACGAGATCGGCTCCGGGCGCCGGAGCTTCGCGACGACGCGGGCGTCAGAGCGAGAGCTCGTTCGCGCGCGCCCGGGCGCGGAGCTCTGAGCGCGTCCGGACGCCGAGCTTCGTGTACACGTGGCCGAGGTGGAACTCGACGGTCTTGGTGCTCAGCATGAGCTCCTCGCCGACCTCGCGGTTCGTCATGCCCGACACGACGAGCCGCGTCACCGCGAGCTCGCGCGGCGTCAGGGCCGTGTAGTCGCGCGTCTTGCGGGCCGCCGGCGCGAGGCCGCACGCGCTGAGCTCCGCCTCGCACCGCTGCAGTGCCGGCCGGGCGTCGAGCTCGCCGAGCCGGCGCTGCGCGGCGAGCAGCGCCGCCGCGGCCGCACGCCGCTCGCCCGACCGTCGCAGCACCTGACCCTGGCTGAGCTCGATGAGCGCCTGCTCGAACGGCATGCCGAGCGGCTCGACCCGAGCCCACGCGTCCTCGAGCGAGGCGACGGCGCTCGCGACGTCGTGGCGGGCGAAGTCGAGCCTGCCGCGCGCGTGAGCCATCCTCGCCGCGAGCAGGGGGTTCGACCGAGCGCTGGCGAGGGCGCCCGCCGAAGCGATGAACCGCTCGGCCGCATCCGGCTCGCCGGCGTCGACGAGCGCCTGCGCCCTGAGGTGCTGCCAGGGGAGGAAGGCGGGGTCGTCCACTCCGTCGCGCGGCTGGATCCGCTCGAGCGGCTCGAGCGCGCGGAGCACGTCGCGCGGGCGATCCTGCGCGGCGGCGAGCCCGGCCGTCGCGATCGCCTCGGCGGCGATGTGACGCTCGAAGGTCGGGGACTGCTCCTGGATCGCGCGCACGTGCGTCTCGGCGACCGGCCAGTCGCCGCGCGCCGACGGCACGTCGCTGGCCGACCAGTGCGCCAGCGCGATGACCCAGCGATCCTCGGACTCGACCGCCAGCGAGATCGCCCGCTCGCTCGCGACCACGGCGCTGTCCCACGCCCCGGCGAGGTACTCCGCGCGGTTGAGGCCGGCGAGCGACAGCGCGGCCACGACGAGCAGGCCGCGCTCGAGGCTCTCGGCGGCCGAGGTCTCGAAGGCCCCGCACGCGCCGCGGACGTCGCCGTCGCCGAGGAGCAGGAAGCCCTTCAAGGCGAGCAGGACGAACCCGGCTCCGTGACGCGGCGCCGCAGGGTCGTCGAGCCAGCGGTCGAGCGCCGCATGCGCTTCCCGAGGCGAGCCCGTGAAGCTGAGCCCGAGGGCCAGCGACGGCGCCACGAGCAGACCGGTGGCCGGGTCGTCGGGCGCGAGCGCCATCGCGCGCTGCGCCCACTCGATGGCCTCGCGGCCCTGGAGGCGGGCCGAGGCCAGGAACGCGCTCCGCTGCGCGATCGTCGCGGACAGGCGGGCGTCGTCGGCGAGCGCGCGCCGGTCCCACGCGCGCGTCAGCATCCGCTCGGCCGCCTCGACGTCGTCGGCGAACGCCGCGAGGTAGGCGAGGACGCTGTCCCGCCGCGGACCATCGGCGAAGCCGGTCTGCTCCGCCAGCCTGCGGGCCGCGGCGCCGTCGCCCGAGTACAGCATCGCCTCGATCGCCTCCAGCGCCAGCCGCTCGCGGTCGGCGGGAACCGAGGTCAGCCGGCTGGCGGCGATCAGGCTCGTGACGGCGCTCGACCACGCGCCGCGTGACATCTCGGCGTGCGCGTGCGCCTCGAGGTCGGCGAGCAGCGCATGGTTCGTGATCGTGGCCGCCTCCACGCGATGCCGCATCGCCGCCACGGGGTCGTGCACGATGTCCGCGGCGGCGGTGTTGAGCGCGGAGCGCCGCGCCTTCGGCAGGGCGTCGTAGACGGCGGCGCGCGCGAGCGGGTGCGAGAACTCCACGAACGCGCCGCCGGCCCGGTCGTCCAGGCTCACGAGCCCGGCGGCGATCGCGTCGTCCAGCGTCTCGAGCGGATGCTCGAGCCCGGCCAGCTCGACGACCGCCTGCAGCGGCGCGCGGACGCCGAGCACCGCCGCGGCCTCGATCAGCGTGACCACGTCGCCGGCACAACGGTCGAGGTCGCGGCGGACCAGCTGCGCGTAGGACTCCGGTACCGGAAGCGGACGCGGCTCGTACTGCCAGCCGCCGTCCTGCGGGAGCTCGCGAAGCACCGCGCGGACGTGAAGCGGGCTCCCGCGCGTGTGCTCCCACAGGCGGCCCGCCGCGTCCGGGGTCATCGCGACGCCGAGCGCGAAGCCCAGCTCGGAGATGTGCGCCGGCGCGAGCGGTCCGACCGTCAGCTGGGCGCCCAGCTTCCGCCATCCCTCGGGAAGGGCGTCCTCGGCCGCGCCGCGGACGACCAGCAGCATGAGCGCGCGGCTCGCGAGCAGCCGGCGACCCGCGAACAGCAGCGCGCGCAGCGACTCGGCGTCGACCAGATGCGCGTCGTCGACGACCACGACGCACGGCGCGTCCTCCGGGCTCGAGCTGATCAGCTCGAGCAGCTCGAGGCCGACGGCGACATGGCGGCCGTCGCGCAGCGCATCGCTGCCGCCGCCGTCGCAGCGGAGCAGCTGGTCGGCGATCGCGAACGACACGTGGGACTCGGATTCGTCACCGCTCGCACGCACCACGCGGGAAGCCTGCAGCTCGGACAGGAAGCGCTCGACCAGCGTCGTCTTGCCGATGCCGGCCTCGCCCTGCACGAGCAGGACCTGCGATCGCCCGCCGGATGCCTCGGCGAACGCGTCGTGAAGCGCTCGGAGCTCGCTCTCCCGGCCCACGAAGACGGACGTCGCGGCGGTCGTCACCGAGACAACTCTTACACGGTCCAGCCGCGATACTGGGTCGCGATGGACGGTCGCCGGCTCCTGATCCTCGGTATCGCACTCGCCCTTGCGCTGTCCGGGTGCGGGAGCAGCGAGAGCACGGCGGACAAGACCTTCGGCGACACCTCCGACCGCGACGAGGAGCTGATCGCCGACGTCACCGCCGAGATCAAGCAGTTCTCGTCGAGCTACACCGACCTCGTGGTCGCGTTCAACGCGGAGGACGTCAACGACGCGCGCACGGCCGTCGACTCGATGGCCGAGCACCTCGACAAGGCGTCGGAGACCGTCGCCGACGCCGAGAACGCGGAGCTGCGCACCACCTACCAGGACTACCTGGCCAAGATGGACGGCGTGACCGCGGCGTCCGAGCGCGTGGTCGACTACCTGGAGGCGCCGGGCGGCGCCAAGCCGAAGCTCGAGGAGCGGCTCGCGACGCGGTACGAGGAGGCCGTCAAGAAGGCGCAGACGGCCGACAAGGAGCTGCTCGACCGGCTGGCGGAGAACGCCAGTCCCGAGGAGCGCGAGCGGCTCCAGCAGCAGTACCGCGACCTGGAGCGCCAGTTCGAGGAGCGAACCGGCGGCTGAGCCTAGCCGTGCTGGCGCGCCGGTTCGGTCTCGCGCGTGAAGCGGCCGTCGCCGGTCTGCTCGGCCTGGATCTGGTCGAGCGACTTGCCCGCGTTCGACGGCGCGAAGAAGAAGCCGAGCAGCGCGCTCGCGGTCACGAAGCCGGTGAGGATCCAGGCGAGCGTGTGGAAGCCCGCCGCGGTGATGGCGGGGACGAAGAAGCTCCAGATGCCGAGCCCGATCCGGACGACGGCGAACATCAGCCCCTGCGCGGTGCTCCGGTGCAGGGTCGGGAACATCTCGCCGCTCCAGAGCTGGAAGAACGGCTGCTGGCTGAACCCGCCGCCGACCCCGAGCAGGATCACGTAGCCCAGCGCGACGCCGAGGCCGAGCGGGAAGAGGGCGAGGAGCAGCAGCGCGACGATCTGCAGCGTCGCGCCGACCATGAACATCGTGCGCTGGTTGACGCGGTCGACGAACGGCATGAACACGAACGCGACGCCGAGCGCGACGAGCAGGAAGCTCCCGGCCTGCAGCGCCACGCTCATCGCCTGGCTCTGGTCGCCGACCGTGCGCAGGATGTACGGCAGGTAGAACCCGTTGGTCCCCGCCATCAGGTTCCACAGCCCGTACATGCCGATGAGGAAGAGCATCGCCCCGAGGTAGGGCCGCTTCATCAGCTCGCGGACGCCGCCGAGCGTGACCGCGGCCTGCTCCTTCGCCTCGGCCCACACCGGGGACTCGCGCATCCCGCGCCGCATCGCCCACAGCACCAGCGCGACGACGAGCAGGTGGGCGAAGACGATCCGCGTCCCCAGCACGCCCAGCGGTGAGAGCACGAGGGCCATCGTCAACACGACGACCGGACCCAGCATCCAGAGCAGCTGGGCGACGCCGGCGTGGCGCCCGCGCTTGCGGCTCGGCGCGGTCTCGGCGATCAGCGTCCACGAAGCCGGGACGTCGGCGCCCACCGCGAGGCCGGCGAGCACGTAGCCGAACACGAGCATCCAGGCCTCCGTGGCGAAGATGATCCACAGCAGGCCGAAGGCGTAGACGAGCAGGTCCCACTGGTAGATCCGCTTGCGGCCGTACCGGTCGCACAGCCAGCCGCCGACGAGCGCGCCGACTCCGGCCGAGATCGCGTTCGAGCTGAACGCGGCGATCAGGCCGACGAAGCTCGAGCTGAGGCCGAAGAGCTCGGCCCAGAGGGCCAGGCCGGCCGCGCCGGCCACGATCGAGCCGGCGTCAATGTAGTTGGCGAGCCCCGCGAGGATCGTGTTCTTCCACTGCGTCCTGGAGTCGATCTTGGGCTCGGTCATGCCCGACTGCTTTCCGGCGGACAAAGAGACGAAACGCACTTTCCGACTCTCGCTTTCGATCGCTCCTGTTTCGAAAGCGCGAACGAAGGTATTGACAATCGCTGTGAAACGACGGTAGGGTCGGCCCGCCTTGGGCCAGAACGTTGCGCATCGGTCGCAGCAGGAGCGAATGCAGGAGGTCCTGCGGATGCTCGAGACGCGTGACGCCGTCCACGTTGCGGAACTTTCGAAAGCGTTCGCGGTTTCGGAAGTCACCGTCCGCAGCGACCTCGCCCAGCTCGCCCGCCAGGGCCTCGTCGCCCGGGTGCGCGGGGGCGTGCGGGCGCTCGAGCGCGGCCAGGCCGAGCTGGGGTTCGACTTCCGGCTGCGGCTCGAGGTCGAGCGCAAGCAGGCGATCGCCCGGGCGGCGGCGGCCATGGTCGGCGAGGGCGAGGCGATCGCGCTCGACTCGAGCACCACCGCCTACTACCTCGCGCTCGAGCTGCGCACGAAGAAGGAGCTCGTGGTCGTCACCAACGGGCTGTTGATCGCTTCCGCGCTCGCGGACGCTCCGGGCATCTCGGTGCTGGTCACGGGCGGGATGCTCCGGTTGCAGGCGATGTCGCTGGTGGGAGAGGTCGGCGCCGAGGCGCTCAGGACCACCCGCATCAGCAAGGGCTTCCTCGGCGCGCGCGGCCTGAGCCTCGAGGCCGGACTCATGGACCTCAACCCCGACGAGGTGCGGATCAAGCGCGAGATGGCGAGCGTGTGCGAGCGCGTGATCTGCATCGCCGACGGCAGCAAGTGGCATCGCACGGCGCTGCTGCCGTTCGTCGCCCCGGAAGGAGTCCACGCGATCGTCACCGACACCGGCGCGCCCGCCGAGCACGTCGAGGCGTGGCAGGCGCGCGGCGTCGAGATCGTCCGCGTCGATCCCGACGAGAGCGCGCGACCGGCGCTGCGCAGGCTCCTATGACCGCCCCGGTGATGGAGATGAGCGGCGTCTCCAAGCGGTTCGACGCCACGCAGGCCCTCGCCGACGTCTCGCTCACGCTCTACCCGGGCGAGACCCATGCGCTGCTCGGCGAGAACGGCGCCGGCAAGTCGACGCTGATCAAGGTCATGACCGGGATCCACGCGCCCGACGACGGGGTGATCCGCGTCAACGGAGACGAGACCACCTTCAAGGGCTCGGGCGCGGCGCAGAAGGCCGGGATCGCCGCGATCTACCAGGAGCCGGCGATCTTCCCCGACCTCAACGTGGCGGAGAACATCTTCATGAGCCACCAGGACCGGGGAGCGGTCGTCCGCTGGCGGCGCATGTACCAGGACGCGGAGGCGATCCTCGCGCGGATCGACGTCGGCATGGACGTCCGCAAGCTCGCCAGCGGCCTGACGGTCGCCTCGCAGCAGGCGGTCGAGATCGCCAAGGCGCTCTCGCTCGACGTCCGCGTCCTGATCATGGACGAGCCGACCGCCGCGCTCTCCGCGCACGAGGTGTCGGAGCTGTTCAAGCAGATCCGCCGCCTCACCGACGACGGCGTCGCGGTGCTGTTCATCAGCCACCGCCTCGACGAGGTGTTCGAGATCGCCGACCGCGTGACCGTGCTGCGCGACGGCCGCCACATCTCCTCGCGGCCGAAGCAGGAGGTCACGCAGGCGCAGGCGATCCGGGAGATGGTCGGCCGCGACATGGCGGACTTCTTCGTCCGCAACCCGCAGCCGCCGGGCGACGTGCTGCTGCGCGTCGACGGCCTCGGCCGCGAGGGCGTCTTCGGCGGCGTCGGCTTCGAGCTGCGCGCCGGCGAGGTGCTCGGGTTCGCCGGGCTGGTCGGCGCCGGGCGCACCGACGTCGCGCTGGCGCTGTTCGGGATCGCGCCGCCCGACGCGGGCGTCGTGGAGCTCGACGGCAGGCGGTTGCAGGCCCGTTCGCCGCGCCAGGCCCTGCGCGCCGGGATCGCCTACCTGTCGGAGGACCGCCGCGCGCTCGGGCTGTCGCTGCCGCAGTCGATCACCGCCAACATCACCCTGGCGACGCTGCGCAAGTACGTGACGCGGCTGCGGCTGCTCGACTCGAAGGCGGAGCGCGAGGTCGCGAGCCGCTACCGCGAGAAGCTCACGATCCGCACGCCGTCGCTCGACACGCCGGTCGAGCAGCTCTCCGGCGGCAACCAGCAGAAGACGATGCTCGCCAAGTGGCTGAACGCGCAGCCGCGCGTCCTCATCCTCGACGAGCCCACCCGCGGCATCGACGTCGGGGCCAAGGCGGAGGTCCACCAGATCGTCGACGAGCTCGCCGCCTCCGGCATGGCGATCATCCTCATCTCGTCGGACCTGCCCGAGGTGATCGCCATGAGCGATCGCGTGCTGGTCATGCGCGAGGGCCGTCAGACGGGGATCTTCGAGCGCGGGGAGGCCGACGAGGAGCGCATCATCACCGCGGCCATGGGGGCGGAATGAGGCCGGAGCGCCTGCGCGAGCTGTCGCTGCTCGCGGTGCTCGCCGTGGCGCTGCTCGTCTTCAGCCTGCTGATCGACAACTACCTGGGCGGCAGCTTCTTCAACCGCGTCACCACGAGCGTGGCCATCACCGCGATCCTCGCCGCCGGCCAGACGATCGTGATCCTCACGCGGAACATCGACCTGTCGGTCGGCTCGATCGTCGGCGTCACCGCGTACGTCACCGGCGAGTACCTGCACGACCACCCCGAGCTGGCGCCCCTGCTCGCCGTCGGCTACGCGGTGGCGATCGGCGGCGGCCTCGGCCTGTTGAACGGCTTCCTCGTCGCCTACGCGCGGGTGCCCTCGATCATCGTCACGCTCGGCACGCTGGCGATCTTCCGCACGTGGCTGATCAACCACTCGGACTCGCGGACGATCACCTCCGACGGCCTGCCCGACTGGGTGCTCGACCTCCCCAACTCGACGGTGGTCAGCTTCGGGTCGTGGGACGTCCGCACCGTCGTCCTCGGCGCCGTGGTGCTGATCGTCGTGCTCCAGCTCATGCTCGGCGGGCTGAAGTGGGGGCGCTGGGTCTACGCGGTCGGCTCCAACCCTGACGCCGCGAGCCAGGCCGCGCTGCCGGTCCAGCGCGTGATCCTCGGCGCGTTCGTGGCCTCGGGCGCGCTGGCGGGCCTGGCCGGCTTCCTGTTCCTGTCGCGCTTCGGGACCATCACCGTCAACGCCGGCAACGGGCTCGAGCTGGCGTCCGTCGCGGCCGCCGTGGTCGGCGGCGTGAACATCTTCGGCGGCTCGGGGACGATGATCGGCGCGCTGCTCGGCGCGCTGCTGATCAGTCTGCTCGACCTCAGCCTGCTGCGCGTGCCGGGTCTGAGCGAGTTCTGGCGCGACGCCGTGCTCGGGCTGCTGATCCTCACCGCCGTCGCCGTCGACTTCCTGCTCGGCAAGCGCATCGGCCGGATCACCTCACGCGCGAGAGGGAGACCCACGGCGGGGGTGCCCGATGCTTGACAAGGCGATCAAGTGGCGCTGGGAGCTGTTCCTCGCGGTCGTCCTCGTCGTCGTGTTCTTCGTGAACGTCTCGATCTCCGAGTTCTATCTCGGCGAGCAGAACTTCGTGAACATGTTCCAGCTCTCGATCGAGAAGCTGATCGTCGTCGTCGTGATGGCCTTCGTGATCATCAACGGCGAGATCGACCTCTCGGTCGCGTCGGTGATGGCCTTCGCCGCCTGCGTGCTCGCGGCGCTGCACGAGGCGGGCTCGGTCCCGTTCGCGCTGGCGGTCGTCATCGCGCTGCTCGCAGCCACGGCGGCCGGCGCCATCCAGGGCGCGTTCGTCGCGTTCATGGGCCTGCCGTCGCTGGTCGTCACGCTGGCCGGCCTGATCGGCTGGCGCGGCGCCGGGCGCATCCTCGTCGAGGACCGCTCGATCGGGGACTTCCCGGAGTGGTTCGAGAACGTCGGCCAGGAGCCGGTGATCGGGCGCGTCTCGCTCGCCGTCGTCTTCTTCGTGATCCAGCTGATCCTGGCGGGGATCATCCTGCACCGGACGGCCTTCGGCCGGTCGGTGTTCGTGATCGGCAACAACGCCAGCGTGGCGCGCTACTCGGGCGTCAACGTGGCGCGCGACAAGATGATCCTGCTGACCGCGTCGGGCTTCTTCGCCGGCCTGGCGGGGATCTGCTTCGCGGCGCGGCTCGGCTCCGTCCGCGGCGACCTGGCGACCGGCTTCGAGCTGGACATCATCACGATGGTCCTGCTCGGCGGGGTCTCCATCTTCGGCGGCTCGGGCACGATGGTCGGCGTCGCGCTGTCGATCCTGATCGTGCTCAACATCCGCAACGGCCTCGGCCTCGCGAACATCGATCAGAACACGCAGACAGGCGTCATCGGCGTGCTCCTGATCCTCTCGGTGTTGATCCCGAACCTCCTCGCCCGCGTCGCCGGGTCATGGCGCGTGGCGAGGCAACCGACCCAACCGTTGACCCAGGAGGAGGGCTAGATGAAGCGATACATGTGGTTGCTCGCCGCCGTGCTGGCCGCGTTGGCGCTGGTCGCCGCCGGCTGCGGGGAGGACGAGGAGGAACCGGCGGCCGACGACGGCGGCGCCGCCGAGACGAGCGCCGACGGCAAGCTCGCGCCGGGCAAGGAGTTCAAGTCCGTCTTCATCCCGAAGCAGACCGGCATCGCCGTGTTCGATCAGGCGAACGACGGCGCCACGGAGGCGGCGGGCGAGCTCCAGGTGGATCCGGCCGAGTACCTCGGCCCGTCGTCACCGGACAACTGCGTCTCCGGGCAGATCGACACCGTGACCAACGCCGGGACGCAGGGCGTCAACGGGGTCATGATCTCCAACTGCGCCGGCGACCAGATCGAGCCGGCCGTCAAGCAGGCCTCGGACGCCGGCGCCACGGTCGTCTCGTGGGACTCGCCGGTTCCGTCGGGCGAGGGCGAGAGCGTGTTCATCGCCCAGGTCGACTTCGACGAGACCGGGACCGTGATGGCCGACCTCGCGCTCGACATCCTCGGTGAGGAGGGCGGCGAGTACGCCATCCTCTCGGCCGCCCCCGACGCCGCGAACCAGAACGCCTGGATCGAGGCGCACAAGGAGGCGATCAAGGACCCGAAGTACGAGAAGCTCAAGCTCGTCGACACCGTCTACGGCAACGACGACTCCGAGAAGTCCTACGACGAGGCGCTCGGCCTGGTCGACAAGCACCCGAACCTCAAGCTGATCATGGCCCCGACGACCGTCGGCATCGCCGCGGCGGGCAAGGCCATGACGGATGAGAAGCTGTGCGACAAGGTCAAGGTCTCGGGGCTCGGGCTGCCCGAGGAGATGAAGGACTACACGCTCAGCGGCTGCGCTCCGAAGTTCGCGCTCTGGAGCTTCAAGGACCTCGGCTACCTGGCGTTCTACACGGCGTACGGGATCGCGACCGAGCAGGTCAAGGCCGAAGAGGGCGCCAAGTTCGAGGCCGGTCGCCTGGGCGAGATGACGATCGAGAAGGACCCGACCCGCGACGCCGGGCTGCGGGTGCTTATGGGACCGTTCACCGTCTACGACGAGTCCAACGTCGAAGGGGGATAGCGGAGAGATGGAGAGTCGAGGCGGGCCTGACGTGGAGCGCGTGTGCTTCATCCTGCGCGTGCGTCAGGACCGCCTCGACGAGTACAAGGAGGCGCATCGGTCGGTATGGCCCGAGATGCTCGAGGCGCTCAGCGCGACGGGCTGGACCAACTACTCGCTGTTCCTCGACGAGGACGGCCTGCTCGTGGGCTACTTCGAGACCGAGGACTTCGAGGCGGCTCTGGCGGGGATGGAGGCCACCGACGTCAACACGCGCTGGCAGGCCGCGATGTCCGAGTATCTCGTGCCGCCGATGCGTCGCATCGAAGAGGTCTTCCACCTTGAGTGACTTCGCCGCCATCGATCTCGGAGCCGAGAGCGGCCGTGTGGTCCACGGCCGCTTCGACGGCGAGCGCGTCGCGCTCGACGTCGCGCACCGGTTCGAGAACCGGCCGGTGCGGCTGCCGGACGGCCTGCACTGGAATCTGCTGTCGCTGTTCTCCGAGGCGCTCGAGGGACTGCGCGGGCTCGACGTGTCGGCGGCGTCGGCATCGACACCTGGGGCGTCGACTACGCGCTGCTCGACCGCGAGGGCCGCGTGCTCGGCCTCCCGTTCCACTACCGCGACGCGCGCACCGACGGGATGGTCGCGCGCGCGCACGCGCGCGTGCCCGCGGACGAGCTGTACGCGGTCACCGGCATCCAGACGATGCCGATCAACACGGTCTTCCAGCTCCTGGCCGACGAGCGGACCGCGGCCGCCGAGCGGATCGCGCTCGTGCCCGACCTGCTGTCGTACTGGCTGACCGGCGAGCTGGTCAACGAGATCACCAACGCGTCCACCACCGGCCTGCTCGACGCGCGCGCGGGCACGTGGGCGCGCGGGCTGATCGAGCGGCTCGGGCTGCCGGCGGCGCCGTTCGCGGGCGACCCGGTCGAGGCGGGCACCACGCTCGGCCCGGTGCTGGCCCACCACGGCATCGAGGCGGACGTGCACCTGGTGGGCAGCCACGACACCGCGTCCGCCTTCGTGGCGGCTCCGGTCCGCGGCGAGAACGCGGCGATCCTGTCGTCGGGCACCTGGTCGCTGCTGGGGCTCGAGCTCGACGCCCCGGTGCTGACCGACCAGGCGCGCGAGTTCAACCTCACCAACGAGCGCGGGGTCGACGGCACGATCCGCCTGCTGCGCAACGTGATGGGCCTGTGGATCGTGCAGGAGTGCCGGCGCTGCTGGGGCGACCCGTCGTACGACGAGCTGATGGAGCAGGCCGCGGCCGCCCGCGAGGACGTGCCGCTGTTCGACCCCGACGACGAGCGCTTCCTGGCGCCGGGCGACATGCCCGCGCGGATCGCCGACGCGTGCGCCGAGCGGGGCCAGCCGCGGCCGGAGGGCCGGGGGGAGACGGTGCGCTCGGCGCTCGTCTCGCTCGCCTGCAAGTACCGGCTCGTGCTCGAGCGGCTCGAGCGCGCCGCCGGGGTCGAGGTCGAGGTCGTGCACGTGATCGGAGGCGGCTCGCGCAACGAGCTGCTGTGCCGGCTGACGGCGGACCTGCTCCGCCGCCCGGTGCTGGCCGGGCCGGTGGAGGCCACCGCGCTCGGCAACGTCCTCGTGCAGGCGCGCGCCGTCGGCGAGCTCGGGTCGCTGGCCGACATGCGCGCGATCGCCGCCGCCTCCGTCGAGCCCGTCGTCTACGAGCCGGGCGGCGACGCTGAGGAGATCTACGAGCGCTTCCTGGCGAAGGAGGCTGTGGCGTGAGCCTTGAGATCGAGACCCCGTCGTGGGGCTATGGCGACTCCGGGACGCGGTTCGCCACGTTCCAGCAGCCCGGGCGGCCGCGTGACGTGAACGAGCGGATCGACGACGCGGCCGAGGTGCACCGGTTGACCGGGACGGCGCCGGCCGTGGCCCTGCACTTCCCGTGGGATGAGGGAGTGAAGCGTGCCGACGTCGAGGAGCGCGGGCTGCGGGTCGGCGCGGTCAACCCGAACCTCTTCCAGGACCCCGACTACAAGCTCGGGTCGGTCACGCACCCGGACGCGGGCGTGCGCCGCAAGGCGACCGATCACCTGCTCGAGTGCGTCGAGATCGCGACCGCTCTGGGCTCGACGGCGCAGTCGCTGTGGCTGGCCGACGGCACCAACTACCCGGGCCAGGACGATCTCGTCGAGCGCCGCGCCCGTATGCTCGAGTGCTTGGCCGAGGTCTACGCGGCGCTGCCCGCCGAGCAGGAGCTGTTGGTGGAGTACAAGCCGTTCGAGCCGGCGTTCTACGCGACCGACCTCGCCGACTGGGGCTCCGCGCTGCTGGCCTGTCAGAAGCTCGGCGAGCGGGCGAGGGTGCTGGTCGACCTCGGGCACCACCTGCACGGGACGAACATCGAGCAGATCGTCGCGCTGCTCCGTGCCGAGGACCGGCTGGGCGGGTTCCACTTCAACAACCGCAAGTACGCCGACGACGATCTGATCGTCGGCTCGGTGAACCCGTTCGAGCTGTTCCTGATCTTCTTCGAGCTGGGAGACCGCCTGCCACGGTTGACCATCGACCAGGCGCACAACGTGGAGGCCAAGATCGAGGCGATGGTGCTCAGCGTGCTCAACCTGCAGGAGGCCCACGCGAAGGCCATGCTCGTCGATCGCGACGCGCTGGCGGGCGGCGACGTGCTGCACGGCCACCAGGTGCTGCTCGACGCCTACAAGACCGACGTGCGCCCGCAGTGCGCGGAGATGCGCCGCTCGCTGGGCGCGGCCGAGGACCCGATCGCCGAGCTGCGCCCGTACGTCGAGCGGATCGTCGCCGAGCGGGGCTCCACCGTGTCGGTGAGCGGGGGCTGGGGCCGGTGACGACGCTGGCCGGCATGATCGCGCGCGCCGAGGACCGCTGGCCCGACGGTGACGTCCCGGACGACGCCCTCGGGCAGGTCCTGCTCGCCTCGCACCTGCTCGGCGCCGACCGCGCGGTGGCCAACTTCGGCGGCGGCAACACGTCGGCCAAGGGCACGGCGACCGACCACGTCGGCCGCGAGGTCGACGTGATGTGGGTCAAGGGCTCGGGCAGCGACCTGGCCACCATGGAGCGCGAGCACTTCACCCCGCTGCGGCTCGACGAGATGCTCGCCGTGTTCGAGCGCGACGAGATGAGCGACGAGGACATGGTCGCCCACCTGGCGCGCTGCCAGACCGACCCGTCGGCGCCCCGCTCCTCGATCGAGACGCTGCTGCACGCCTTCGTGCCGGCCAAGCACGTGCACCACACGCACCCGGACGGGATCAACGTGCTGGCCGGGACCCGCGACGGCGAGCGACTCGTGGCGGAGTGCTTCGGCGACGAGGCGGCCTGGATCCCCTACATCCGGCCCGGCTTCACGCTCGCCAAGCAGGTCGGCACCGCCGTACGCGAGAACCCGGACCTCAAGCTCGTCGTGCTGGCCAAGCACGGCCTCGTCGTCTGGGGCGACACGGCCGAGCAGGCGTACCGGCGCACGATCGAGGTGATCAACCGCGCGGTCGAGTTCGTCAACGCGAAGACGGCCGGCAAGCAGAGGTTCGACGGGGCCGGGCAGGGCGCCGAGGTGGACCTGCGCGCGGTGCTGCCGGCGCTGCGCGGGGCGCTCTCCAGCGAGCGGCCCAAGGTGCTGGTCGTCGACACATCTGCCGCGCGCACGGGAGTTCGTCTCCTCGCGCGCGGCGCCGGAGCTGGTCGACGGTCGGCGCCGCCTGCCCCGACCACCTCGTCCACACCAAGCGGCTGCCGCTCTGGATCCCCTTCGACCCCGCGAGCGAGGACGCGGCGACGCTGGTGGAGCGCATCCGCGAGCGGGCGGCCGCCTACCGGGACGACTACCTCGCCTACGCGGGCGACGACCCCGCGGACCCCGACGCCCGCGTCGTGCTGATCCAGCACGTCGGCCTGGTCGGCGTGGCGCCCACGACCAAGAACGCCAAGCTGTCGCGCGACCTCTACCACCGCGCCATCGAGGTCATGGCCGGCGCGCACGCGCTGGGCGGCTTCGTGTCGCTCGACGAGCGCGAGAGCCACGCCGTCGAGTACTGGCCGCTCGAGCTCTACAAGCTCTCGCTCGCGCCGCCGCCCGGCGAGCTCCAGGGCCGGGTCGCGCTCGTCACCGGCGCCGCCGGCGGCATCGGCCGCGCGATCGCCGAGTCGCTCGCCTCGGCCGGCGCCTGCGTCGTCGGCTTCGACCTCGAGCCCGACGCGGCCGGCGAGGTCTCCGTCGCCGGGGACGTCACCTCCGAGGAGGACGTGCGCGCGGCGTTCGCCGCCGCCGTCGACGCGTACGGCGGCGTCGACATCGTGGTCTCGAACGCCGGCGTGGCCTCGAGCGCGCCGATCGAGGAGACCACGCTGGCCGAGTGGGAGCGCAACCACGCGATCCTCGGCACCGGCTACTTCCTCGTCGCCCGCGAGGCCTTCCTCATCCTGCGCGAGCAGAGTCTGCGGCGGCTCGATCGTGTTCGTCGCCTCCAAGAACTCGCTCGTGGCCGGCAAGAACGCCGCCGCCTACTCGTCCGCCAAGGCCGCCGAGCTGCACCTCGCCCGCTGCCTGGCCGAGGAGGGCGGCGAGGACGGGATCCGCGTCAACACGGTCAACCCGGACGCGGTGCTCCAGGGCTCGCGGATCTGGGACTCGAGCTGGCGCGAGGAGCGCGCCGCCGCCTACGGCATCGACCCGGACGAGCTGGAGGAGCACTACCGCAAGCGCACCACGCTGGGCGTGAACATCCTGCCCGAGGACATCGCCGAGGCGGTCCTGCACTTCGCGTCCGACCGCCGCTCCGGCAAGAGCACCGGCAACGTGCTCAACGTCGACGGCGGCGTGCCCGCCGCCTATCCTCGCTAGCGCCTTGAAGGTCACCGTGCAGCAGGTGGCGCGCCGCGCGAACGTGTCGGTCGGGACGGTCTCGAACGTCCTCAACCGGCCGCAGATCGTGGCGCCCCAGACGCGCGAGCGGGTGCTGCGCGTGATCGACGAGCTCGGCTTCGTCCGCAACGAGAGCGCCCGCCATCTGCGCACCGGCACCGGGCGGATCATCGGCCTGGTCATCCTCGACCTCTCGAACCCGTTCTTCACGGACCTGGCGCGCGGCGTGGAGGACCGGGCCAACGAGGCGGGCTACTCCGTGATCGTCTGCAACAGCGACGAGGACCAGGCCAAGGAGGACGCGTACATGCGCGTGCTCGAGGAGCGGCGCGTCCAGGGCATGCTCATCGTCCCCGTGGCGCCCGGCAGCCCCGCCGTCGACCGCGTGCGGGCGCGCGGGACCGCGGTCGTGCGGGTCACCCACCGCATCGGCGACGACGAGTGCGGGGTCGGCGCCGACGACCTGCGCGGCGGCGAGCTGGCCATGGGCCATCTGCTCGCCCTCGGGCACGAGCGGATCGGCTACATCACGAGCGCCTCGCACGTCTGGCCGACCGACGAGCGGCGCGAGGGCATGCTCATGGCGGCGCGGAAGGAAGGCATCAGCGACGACGTGCTGCACGACATCAGCGTCGAGCACCTCAACGTCGCCCACGGCCGCGACGCCGGCGAGCGCATCCTCGGCATCCGGCCCCGCCCGACGGCCGTCATCTGCGCGAACGACCTCGTCGCCCTCGGCGTCCTGCAGGTGATGATCCGCCACGGCGTGCGGGTGCCCGGCGACATGGCGATCGTGGGCTTCGACGACATCGAGTTCGCCTCCGCCGCCGCCATCCCGCTCACCTCGGTCCGCCTCCCGCGGCGCTTCATGGGCCGGCTCGCGACCGACCTGCTGCTGGAGGAGGCGAGCGGCGACCCCGAGCACGTCCACCGGCGCATCGTGCTGGAGCCGGAGCTCGTGGTCAGGCAGTCGACGATCGGCTGATCGAGAACGCCGTCACGACGGGGTCTCTACCTCGAGCATCGGAACTCGTACGTCCCCGAGCCGATCTCGTGGCTCTCGCCTCCGGGCAGCACGACCGTGGCCGTCACGTTGGCCGGGATGTCGACGTCGAGCTGGAACGTGCCGTCCTGGAGGCGCCAGGCGCTGCGGATCGGCCCGCGCACCGACTCGAACGTGGCTTCGGCGTGGTCGAGCTCGCCGGGGGTGGGGGCGATGATCACGTGCTCGTAGCCCGGGCGCTCCGGATCGAGCCGGATGCCGGCCACGTACTCGTACAGCCACTGGCCGACCGAGCCGAGCGAGTAGTGGTTGAAGGAGTTCATCATCGGCGTCTGGAAGCCGTGCTCCTCGGTCCAGCCGTCCCAGCGCTCCCAGATCGTCGTCGCGCCCTGGCGGATCGAGTAGCCCCACGACGGGAACGTCTCGTTGAGCAGCAGCCGGTGCGCGACGTCGGCGTAGCCGTGCTCGGTCAGCACCGGGCACAGCAGCGCGACGCCGACGAAGCCGGTGGTCAGGTGCCAGTCGTGGCGCTCGATGGCGGCCACCAGCCGTTCCGCCGCCCTTGCGCGCAGCTCCTGCGGCAGCAGCTCCATGTGCAGGGCGAGCAGGTAGACGGTCTGCGTGTCGCCCTCGATCAGCGCGTCCTCCCCGACGTAGGCGCGGTTGAAGGCGGCCGCGACGTCGCGGTGCAGCGCGTCGTAGTGCGCCGCGCGGTCCGAGCCGCCCCAGCACGCGCGCCATCCGCGCCATGAGCAGGGCGTCGTAGGCCATGTAGGCGGTCGCGAGCACCTCGCGCGGCGTGTGGGCGTTCACCGACAGCCAGTCGCCGTAGTCGTTGTTGCGGCGGGCCTTCCACAGCAGGTCGGGGTTGTGGCGGACGAGATAGGCGACGTAGCGCTCCATCGCGTCCCAGTGGCGCTCGAGGATCCGCACGTCGCCGTAGCGCTGGTAGATCACCCACGGCACGATCACCCCGCCGTCGGCCCACGCCGGCGCACCGTCGCGCTCGAACGACATCCGCGGCGCGACGTCCGGGTAGGCGCCCTCGGGCGACTGCGCGTCGAGCACGTCGTCGCCCCACTTGGTGATGAAGGCGGCGACGTCCATGTTGAGCGCCGCGCTGGGCAGGAAGACCTGCGCGTCGGCCAGCCAGCCGAGCCGCTCGTCGCGCTGCGGGCAGTCGGTCGGGACCGACAGGAAGTTGCCGCGCTGGCCCCAGGTCACGTTGCGCCAGAGCTGGTTGACCATCTCGCTCGAGCACTCGAAGCGGCCCGTCCACGGCGTGTCGGAGTTCACGACCCGCCCGACCAGGGCCGGCGCCTCGGCGAGGCCCGTGACCTCGACGTAGCGGAAGCCGTGGAACGTGAAGCGCGGCTCGTAGACCTCGCGGCCGTCGCCGCGCAGCACGTAGGTCTCCTGCGGGCGCGCCGCGCGCAGGTTGGCGAGGTGCAGCGAGCCGTCCTCCTCCAGCATCTCGGCGAAGCGCAGCCGCACCGTGGTGCCGCGCTCGCCCTCGACCTCCAGGCGCACCCAGCCGACCATGTTCTGGCCGAGGTCGACCACGTGCACGCCGGGCGCCCGCTCGGTGACCGAGACCGGCTGCAGCTCCTCGGTCACGCGGATCGGCTGCGCGCGCTCGGGGACCAGCGCGACCTCGTCACGCGAGCGCACCAGCACGGCAGGCCAGCCGCTGTCGTCGTAGCCGGGCTCCATCCACCCGTCGAGCTCGCGGCGGGCGTCGTAGTACTCGCCGTGCAGCAGGTCGGAGTAGCGGATCGGCCCGGCGGTGGCACGCCAATCCTCGTCGCCGGCGATGACCTCGAGCGTGCCGTCCTCGTGCTCGATGTGCAGCTCGCAGAGCAGCTCGGGATGGGTGCCGTAGTGCGCTCCGGCGCGCTTGAGGTCGAAGCCGACGAAGCCCGACCACCAGCCGTCGCCGACGATCGCCGCCAGCACGTTGGCGCCGTCGCGCACCAGCTCGGTGACGTCGTGCGCCGCGTACTCGATCCGCGTGCGGTAGTCGGTCCAGCCGGGCGCCAGCACGGCGTCGCCGACGCGGGCGCCGTTGAGGTGCAGCTCGTAGACGCCGCGCGCCGTGGCGTAGAGCATCGCCCGCCGGACGCCGGCCGTCTCGAACCGCCGCCGCAGGTACGGCGCCGGGCCGCAGCGCTGGAGCATGATGTCCTCGACGATCTCCGGCTCGCTGCCGGGGACCGGGACGCCGGGGTCCTCGCTCGCGTCGCGCCAGATCCACCGCGCGCGCCACTCGCGCCAGACCGGTGCGGAAGCGCGCCGGCTCGCTCCACCCGGACTCGGCGCCGTCCTCGTCCCAGACCTGCACCGTCCACGAGCAGTCGGTCGCCGCGGGCAGCGCCTGCCCCGCGTAGACGATGTCGACCGAGCTCGAGGACTCCACCCGGCCGCTGTCCCAGAGGACGGCGTCGCCGGCGGACACGACCACCCGGTACGCGCTCTGGCGCTTGCCGCGCTCGGACGACTCCAGCGCCCAGCTCAGCCGCGGGGCCGGCTCGTCCAGGCACGGCACGTCCCGCCGGTGCTCGCAGCGCAGGGCGACGGCGCGCATCACGACCTCCTCGCCTTCCCGCGGGTCGAGTCCCGCACCAGCAGCTCGGGCACGAAGGCGATGCCCTGGTGCTCGTGCCCGTCGTCCATGGTCTCGGCGATCAGCAGCTCGGTGGCGGTGCGCCCGAGCCGCTCGCGCGGCTGGCGCACCGAGGTGAGGGGCACGGCGGCCGCGGTGGCGAAGTCGATGTCGTCGTAGCCCACGATCGCCACGTCGCGCGGCACGGCCACGCCCGCCAGCAGGAGCTGCTGGAGCGCCCCGAGCGCCAGCATGTCGTTGGCGCAGAACACGGCCGACGGGCGCTCGCGCGGCGGCAGCCCGATCAGGCGCTGGGCGGCGAAGCGCCCGGCCGCCACCGTCGGCGCCTCGGTCGCCAGCACGACGAGGTCCTCCTCGGGAAGGCCGGCCGCGGCCATGGCCCGCCGCGACCCCTCGAGCCGGTCGGCGATCTGCGGCAGCTTCAGCGGCCCGCCCGCGAAGGCGATCCGCTCGTGCCCCTGGTCGATCAGGTGCGCGACGGCCAGCTCGCCGCCGAGCCGGTCGTCCACCGCGACGCTGCACCAGGCGCTCGCGATGTCGGCCGGATGGTCGACGAGCACGACCGGGGTGCCCTGCCGCGGCAGCGTCCGCAGCTGCGGGTTCGCGTAGTCGAGCGCGGTGATCATGATCCCGAGCACCCGCTGCTGGTGGAGCTGGTCGAGGTAGCGGTCCTCGCGCGCGGGATCGCCGTTGCTGTTGCACAGGAACAGCGCGAGCCCGGCCTGCTCGGCGGCCGCCTCGGCGCCGCGCGCCACGTCGGTGAAGAAGGGGTTGGTGGCGTCGAGGAAGACATAGGCGAGCGTCCGGCTGCGCCCCTGCCGCAGCTGGCGCGCCGACTCGTTGCGCACGAAGCCGAGCCGCGCCATCTCGGCCTGCACGCGCGAGCGCGTCTCGTCGCGCACGATCTCGGGCCGGTTGAGCACGTTCGAGACCGTGCCGACCGAGACGCCCGCGGCCCGGGCCACGTCCTTGACGCCGACACGCATCATCCCTTGACGGCGCCCGCGGTCAGGCCGTCGACGATCCGCCGGTTGAAGAACATGAACATGATCAGCGGCGGGATCGTGATCAGCAGGATGTCGGCGAAGAGCAGGTGGTAGGAGGTCGCGTACTGGCTCTGGAAGTTGAAGAGCGTGAGCTGGACCGTGGCGTTCTCGTCGCCGGGCAGGAAGTAGAGCGGGTTGACGAAGTCGTTGAACACCGTCACCGACTGCACGACGATCACGGTGATCGTCACGGACTTCAGCAGCGGGAAGATGACGCTGAAGAAGACGCGCAGCGGCCGCGCGCCGTCGATGGTGGCGGCCTCGTCGAGCTCGCGCGGGATGGTGGCGATGAAGGCGCGGAAGAGCAGGATGCTGAACGAGAGCCCGAAGGCGACCTCGATCAGCACCATGCCCTGGAGCGTCTTGAACAGGCTGAGCTCCTGCAGCACCCACACGGTCGGCACGACCGCGGGCGGGATGATCAGCCCGCTGAGGATCAGCACGTCGGCCACGCGCGTCCACTTGCTGGGACGGCGCTGGAGCACGTAGGCGACCATGGCCGCCAGCACGACCATGATCGCGACGCTGGCCACGGTGATGATCGTGCTGTTGATGAAGGCCGTCACCAGCATGTAGTCGCGTGCCTCGATGGCCTGGCGGAAGTTGTCGATCAGCACCCAGTCGGCCGGCAGCGAGAACTCGAGCTGCCCGGCCTCGGCCTGCGTCTTGGCCGCGGTCAGCAGGATGAAGGCGAACGGCACGAGGAAGACGACGCCGATCACGATGACGAAGATGGGGCTGAGCTTTCTCACAGCTGCACCTCGCGGCGGCGCAGGAACGAGTAGAGCGGCAGGATGATCGCCGTCACCAGCACAAACAGCACAACGTTGCCGGCGGTGGAGAGGCCGTAGAAGCCGGCCTGGTACTGCTTGTAGATCACCGAGGCGATGACGTCGCTGGTGAAGCCGGGGCCGCCGCGGGTCATCGCCCAGATCAGGTCGAACGACCGCAGTCCGCCGATCAGCGACAGGATGATCACGGTCACCGTGGCGGGCCAGGCGAGCGGCAGCGTGATGTAGCGGAACAGCCCGAACGGGCCGGCTCCGTCGACGCGCGGCTGCGTCGTAGTACTCGCGCGGGACGGACACGATGCCCGCGATGTAGATCACCGTGGCCAGGCCCACGCCCTTCCACACGTCCACGAACGCGACCGACATCAGCGCCCACTTCGGATCCACGAGCCAGCGCGGCCCGGTGATGCCGACCGCGGCCAGCGCCTTGTTGATGAGCCCCACGTCGGGCTCCATCAGCACCGTGAAGGTCAGGCCGACGCCGATCGTGCTCACGAGGACCGGGAAGAAGACGGCCGAGCGCATGAAGGCCCTGCCGATCACGCTCGAGGTCAGCAGCACCGCCAGCAGCATCCCCAGCACCACCTTCAGGCCCGAGGTGGTAACCGCGTAGATCAGCGTGTTGGTGAGGCCCTTGGTGAGGGCGGGCTCCTCGAAGAACTGCTTGAAGTTGTCGAGCCCGATGAACTCCGAGTCGAACAGCGTCCAGCGCGTGAGGCTGAAGTAGAAGCTGCTGAACGTCGGCAGCAGGAAGAAGATGAAGAAGACGACGAAGGCCGGCAGGTAGAACCAGTACGGGTACGGGCTCTTCTTCCTCGCGCTGCGTGACCGCGGGCGGGCGACGCCCGTGCGAGGCATCGCCCGTTCGCGTACTTCGATCGACATGTCAGGTGCTTACCAGCCTTCGAGCCCCAGCTGCTGCGCCTGCTTCTTGACGTCCTCGTCGTAGAGCTTCGCGCCGTCCGCGGCCGACCGCAGTCCCGAGCCGACCTCGACCGTGATCTGCTCGAGCGCCGGGCCCTTGACGGGGGAGAGGAACTCGAGCGCCGGCGTGGCGCGGTCCTCGTCCACGTACGGCTGGAGGTCCTTGATCGCCGCGGGCACGTCGGCGGGCAGCTCGCAGCCCTTGACCATCCACGGGCCGGTCGGCGCGAACGCGCTCGCCTGGGCCTCGCAGCCCTCTGGGCTGGCGACGAAGGCGAGGAACTTCTTCGCGGCGTCGAGCTTGGCGCCCTCGGTCGTCTTGGGGACGTACACGCCGCCCGGGAGCCACAGGGTGAGCCCGTTGTCGTCGGCGCTCTTGCCGGGCTGGGCGAAGAAGCCGACGTCGTCGATCTTGTCCGGGTCGGAGGTCTCCAGGTTCGGCACGAGGATGGTCAGCGCCGGATAGTGCGCGCCCTTGCCTTGGGCGAGCATGCTGAGGGCGGGCGGGAACTTGATCGAACCGAAGTTCTTGTTCAGGTAGCCGGCCTTGTTGACCTCTTCGAGGTGCTGGAAGCCCTCGACCGCCGGCTCCTGCGAGTACTTGGCCTGGTTGCTCGTGTACTGCTGGTCCCAATCAGGGACCTCCGCCGCCACGTTGTGGTAGTCGGCCAGCACGAACAGCTGCGACGTCCAGGTCTCCCCGTAGCTCTGGATCACCGGATCGATGCCGGCCGCCTTGACCTTGGCGTTGTTCGCCATGAACTCGTCCCACGTCTGAGGGACTTCCAGGCCGAGATCCGCGTAGACCTTCTTGTTGTAGAGGATGCCCCCGCCGAAGGCGCTGCCGAACGGCGCGCCGTAGACCTGGTCCTCGGCCGACACGCTCGGCTTGAACGCGTCGTCGAGATCGCCCACCCACGGCTCGTCGTTGAGCGGGGTGAGCTGCGACGCCGGGTTGAGCGCCTGGAACAGCGAGCCCGAGTTGTACGCGAAGAGGTCGGTCATCTCCTGCGTGGAGAGCCGCGTCTTCACCACGTTGTCGCCCTCGCCGCCCTGCGGGCGCGTCTCGAGCTTGATCGTGATGTCCGGGTTCTTCGCCTGGAACGCCTTGATCAGCGCCTCGGCCGGCTTGACGGCCTGGTCGCTGTTGTCCACGAGGAACGAGAGCGTGACCTTCTCGCCGCCGGAGGCGTCGCCGTCGTCATCGTCCCCGCCGCACCCCACGACGACGAGCGCCGCCGCGAGGGCGACCAGCGCGCCGGCTCGCTTCCACGTCCGATCGAGCACCATCCGCAACCTCCCCCAGTCGCCATGAATCGTTTCAAGATGGCGAGTGGGAACGGTAGACACGAACTCACGATGCTGTCAAGTCGCAGCGCGCTATTGAGTCGATTCATAATTTGCGGTAGAACTCCGCCGCCGACCTACGGAGGAGGAGTCGTGAAACACGCGCTGACCGTGCTCGCAGCGACGCTCGTGCTCGCCACGCCGGCGAAGGCCCAGGCGCCTCCCGAGTGCCCGTGGATGGACGCGACCAGGTCGGCGACGGCGCGCGCCGAAGCGCTGCTCGCCGCGTCGAGCCTCGACCAGAAGCTGCGCTGGCTCGACGAGCAGTCGGCCAACAACCCTGCCCAGACCGTGTTCAACATCGGAGGCGGGCAGACCACGACCATGCCGCCGCAGGTGCCCTGCACGCCGGTGATCCAGTACACGGACGCGCCGAGTGCGATCGCCGGCGCCGGCACGGGCGTCACGGCCTTCCCGGTCCAGGTCGGCCTCAGCGCCACGTGGGACGAGGCGCTCGCCCGCCGCAAGGCCAAGGCGCAGGGCTACGAGGCGTTCCACAAGCACCGCAACGTGATCCTGGCTCCGGGTCTCGCCAGCGGCCGCACGCCGCTCAGCGGCCGCACGCCCGAGTACCTCGGCGAGGATCCGCTGCTCGCCGGCACGCTGGCCGCGGCGATGGTCCACGGCTTCCGCGACAACCCGGCCGAGCCGGTCGAGTCGGTCCTCAAGCACTACGTCGCCAACGAGCAGGAGCTCGACCGCCAGTCGAGCTCGTCGAACGTCGACCAGCGCACGCTGCGCCAGATCTACACGCTGCCGTACGAGGTGGCGATCCGGAAGAGCCGGCCCGGCGGCGTCATGTGCCCGTTCAACCAGGTCAACGGCGTCTGGGGCTGCGAGAACGCGAACATCCTGCGGCAGATCCTCAAGGACGAGATCGGCTTCGACGGCTGGGTCGTCACCGACTTCGGCTCGCGTCACTCGCAGACCGGCGTCCCCACGTCGCTCCCGGCCGGGATGGACCAGGAGCTCAACCGCTGGCGGTTCTGGAACCCCGACCTGCTGAAGGCCGCGCTCGCCGCCGGCACGATCACCCAGGCGCAGATCGACGAGGCCGCCTTCCGCGTGGTGCGGGCGCACATCCGCGAGGGGCTCTTCGACGTCCCGCTGCCCGCCGCGCCCGAGGCCGTCGTGACGTCGCCCGAGCACCAGGCGATCGCGCGCGAGGTCGCCGAGAAGGGCTCGGTGCTGCTCAAGAACGACCGCGCGCTCCCGCTGACCGGCAAGGCCAGGAAGATCGCCGTCATCGGCCCGACGGCGTCGAGCACGCCGACGAACGGCGTCAGCGCCGCGAGCGTCTGCGGCACCACGCGGCCGACCGTGCCGTGCACGCCGATCGCGCCGCTCGACGCCATCACGGCACGGGCCGGCGGCACGGTGACGTTCAACGACGGCGGCGACCCCGCCGCCGCGGCGGCCGCGGCTGCCGCCGCCGACGTGGCGATCGTGTTCGGCTACTACACCTCAGGCGAGTTCGAGGACCCGGCCGACATCGCGCTCGACGGCAACGGCGACGCGCTGATCTCCGCGGTCGCGGCGGCGAACCGCAACACCGTCGTCGTCCTGCAGACGGGCGGCCCGGTGACGATGCCGTGGCTGAGCAAGGTCAAGGCCGTGCTCGAGGTCTGGTACGCGGGCGAGCAGATGGGCCCGGCGATCGCCTCGCTGCTGTGGGGCGACGCGAACCCGTCCGGCCGGCTCACCCACACCTTCCCGCGCTCGGAGGCCGACCTGCCGACGGCCGGCTCGCCGCGCCAGTACCCGGGCGTGTTCGCCGACGGGAGCACGACCCGGCCGCCGGGCTCGACGGAGATCCGCCAGGTCGACTACCTGGAGGGCCTGAAGGTCGGCTACCGCTGGTACGACGCGGAGCGGATCAAGCCGCTGTTCCCGTTCGGCCACGGCCTCTCGTACACGAAGTTCGACTACGGGAAGCTGCAGGTCGAGCCCGCAGCTCGTGAGGGCCGGCCGGTCGATCCACGCGCGGTTCTGGTGAGTTCGAGAAGTAGACCCTGATCCTGTCCATGTCAAGGCAGGGGCGCATTCCTGTGGTATTGAGTCGATTCAGCAATGTTGGGTTACGCTACGGGCAGCCGCACCGGAGGCGGTGACGGAAAGGGCCCCGGGGACGCCAGCCTCCTCCCTGGGCCCGGGGTCGCGTGGTGGGCACGCTTCTCGTCGTGCCCACCACCCGTATCCGCAGACGCTCCGCCGAGGCCGTCGTGTTCAGCGCCGCCGCCGTCGTCGCGCTCGCCCACGCCTTCGACGACGCCTTCCTCCTGCCGCGCGGCGGCGTCCCTCTGACCCAGCACGCGCTCGCCGCGGGCATCGCCCTCGTCGCGACCGTGCTCGCCGTCGCTCGCTTCTCGACGCTGCGGCCCGGCCTGCGCGCGGCGGTCGCGTTCACGTTCGGCGCGCTCGCCCTCCCCAACGGCGGCCGCCACCTCCAGCACATGCTCCACGACGGCACGACCGCCAACGACGTGACCGGCGTGCTCGCGCTGGCCGCCGGCGTCGTGCTCGTGGGCCTCGCCGCCTGGATCCCGTTCCGCCACCGTGGCAAGGGCGCCGCCACGCCCGCGCGCCGCTGGGCGATCCGCGTCGTCACGGTGCCGGCCGTCGTGCTGGCCGTGTACTTGGTCTTCATGCCGGTCGGCGTCGGCATCGTGGACATCCACTCGCTGCACCGCCCGATCGGCAACCCGCCGAGCGCCGCCTACGAGACCGTCCGCTTCACGGCCTCGGACGGCGTCGAACTCGAGGGCTGGTACCGCCCGTCGCGCAACGGCGCCTCGCTGCTCATGCTCTCGGGCGGCGGCGGCAACCGTCGCAGCGCGCTGCGCCACGCCGAGATGCTCACCCGCCACGGCTACGGCGTGCTCGTCTACGACCCGCGCGGCAGCGGCAACAGCGAGGGCACCATCAACTCCTACGGCTGGGGCTGGGAGAAGGACGCCGCGGCGGCGCTCGACTTCCTCGCCGCCCGTGACGACCGCGTCGGCGTCCTCGGGCTCTCGACCGGCGCCGACATCGCGATCGACATCGCCGCCCGCCGCGACGACGTCCAGGCCGTGGTCGCCGACGGCGCCGCGGCGATCGGCTACGAGGACTACGAGGAGTACATGGACTCGGCGATCGAGCGCGCGCCGATGTGGCTGCTGTTCAAGACGATCGAGGCGATCCAGGGCCGCTCCGGGCCGGAGGCGTCGCTGGCCGACCAGATCGCCCGCAGCCGCGCGCCGCACCTGATCATCTCCGCCGGCCTGCCGGAGAAGAAGTGGGGCGAGCTCTACGACCGCGCCGGCGGCGACCACTCCGAGCTCTGGTACCTGCCCGAAGCCGGCCACACGGCCGCGCTGCGCCAGTACCCGGAGGCCTACGAGCAGCGCGTCTCGTCGTTCTTCGACGAGCACCTGCTCGGCTGACTCATCCGTCTCGGGTGAGGAAGCGCGCGCACGCTTGCGCGAGCGTGCGCGCATGAGCTCAGAGACACGTGGCACCTCGGCCGTGGTTCAGGCGCAGGCGGTGCCGCGCCGCCTGTGGCTGTACGTGCTCGTGATCGGCGTCGTCGTCCTGCTGATCGTCGCGTTCATCACGGAGATCACCGACGACACGATCCTCGTCCCCAACGTCATCATGGTCGGCTCGTTCCTGGTGCCGGTGTGCGCGGTGCTGTTCGTGCTCGGCCTGCCGCGCGAGACGCACCTGACCGTCGAGGTGCTCGTGCTGGGCTTCCTCGCGGGTGGGACCGCCGGTGTCGTGGTGACCGCGGTCACCGAGATCTACGTGCTGCCCGACGTGGTCGGCACCAATGCGCTGATCGGGCTCATCGAGGAGAGCGGCAAGATCCTCATCCTGCTCGTCGTCGCGCGGCTCGTCAGCACCCGTGTCCCACGTGACGGCATGGTGCTCGGCGCCACCGTCGGCGCGGGCTTCGCCGCGTTCGAGACCTCGGGGTACGCGCTCCGGGTCCTCATCGAGCACGGCGACGACCACGCGATCCTCAGCATCCTCGAGACCGAGGCCTTCCGCGGGCTCCTGGCACCGTTCGGCCACATCACCTGGACGGCCATCCTGGGCGGCGCGGTGTTCGCCTCCGCCTGGTCCACCGGCCGCTTCCGCTTCGACCGGCGGGTGGGCTTGACGTTCCTCGGCGTCATCGCCCTGCACGGTTGCTGGGACGCGTCCTACGGCTGGGCGATCCGCGTGAGCCAATGGCTCGGCGGCGAGGACGTCGTGTTCGACTGGCCCAACACGGCCAGCTGGGTCGGGACGCCCACGGGCGCCGACCTCACGCGGTTCACGGTCGCCTACGACACCCTGCTCGTGATCCTCGCCGTCATCGGCGCCATCTGGGTGGTACGGCGGTGGCGCGCCTACCAGATCGACCGCTGGTCGAGCGCGCATCCCCGGACCGACCCCGCTGCCGCAGACCGGCACGCGATGGCCTGACGTGCGTTTCATCGATGTAACCACCGGTCCGCGGCGTTCGTTCCAGCGCTGACCGGAGGCTTCAGCATTCGCGGGTGCCCGTCGTACGATCGCGCGATGACGAAGACGTACCGGCGGGTGTGCGTCGCCGTTCTCGCGGCGCTCGGACTCGCTCTCCTCCCCAGCTCCGCCGGCGCGGCTCGCGCGCCGATCACCTCGTGCGGCGACACGACCGCGCCCGGCGGCATCCTCATCTCCGACATCTCCGCGCGCCGCGCGTCGTGCAAGGTCGCGCGCCGGATCGCGCGGCTGACGCCCGAACGCTGCGAGAGCGGCACGTGCACGGTTCGCGGCTACACGTGCTTCGCCGCGCCCGCGACCGAGGAGCTGACGCTCGCGCGCTGCTCGAAGGCGCGCGACGACGACGAGCTCTACCGCACGGTCCGCTTCGACTACGGGCGCTGACGCAGGACCTTGGGCGGCGGCGCGCCCGCGACGTGATCGGCGGGCGTCGCAGTCGAGATCTCCGAGGCCTACGAGCAGCGCGTCACGTCGTTCTTTGACGAGCACCTTCGCTAGATGAACGGGCGGCCCTGCTGGGTGTTCCCCCTACGGGGCCGGCGCTCGGGATAGGGTCGTCGCGACCACGGAAGGAGGACGTTCACCATGTCAAGGGGCGAATGGATCGGGGTCATCGTAGGCGCAGCGGTGCTGCTGATCGTTGGAACAGTCGTGCTGCTGTGGTGGCCGAGACATCAGAAATCGCGGTGGGAGGCTGAGCAGGTCTCCGGCAAGGACCTGTTCGATGTCGAGAACGATTCGCGTGACTCCGTGCTGCAAGCCTTCACGCGGATTGCCGCGTTGGCGGCGTTTCTCTTCACGATCTGGCAATTCAGTGAAACGCAACGGACGACCAACGAGAGTCTTCGCCTGACTGAGCAAGGGCAGAGGGAAACGCAACTTGCGACAAGCGAGAACCTGCGCGTCGCCGAGCAAGGCCAGATCACCGAGCGCTTCAGCCGCGGGATCGACCAGCTCGGTGCCGAGTCCGAGGGTCGCCCGAACCTCGAGCGGCGACTCGGCGGGATCTATTCGCTCGAGCGCATCGCGTTCGAGTCGGAACGCGATCACTGGCCGATCATGGAGGTTCTGACCGCGTACCTACGACAAAACGCTCCGCGCAAAGACGACCGGCTCGTTGATTGCAGCACGGGGCGAGCTCCGGATCCCGGGAATCCTGGAGCCGTCCGCCCGGACGTGCGAGCCGTCGTGACCGCGATTCGGCGGCGGGGCCATCTCAAGGATGAAACCGCCAGTCAGACGTTCGACCTCTCCCAGACGGACCTGCACTCCGCCGACCTGACGGCGGCCACGTTGAAGGGCGCCCGGTTCTCCGGCGCGGAGTTGACTGGAGCCGACTTCCGCAAGGCCAAGCTGCCGAGCGCGGATTTCGACGACGCCCGCTTGTACGAGGCCGACTTCTCCACTCGTCACGACACAGGACCCGACAGCTACGACTACAGCTCCGAGCCCGTGCAACTCCAGTCGGCACGTTTCAACTCCGTCGACGCGCGCGGAGCAGACTTTCACGGCGCCAAGCTCAGGCAGGCGTTCTTTGCCTACGCGCGGCTCGAGGACGCCGATTTCGCCGAGGCGGATCTGCGGGGCGCCTTCATGCGCGGTGCGTGCTTGGCACGCGTCGACTTCGAAGGCGCGAATCTAAAGGGAGCGTCGCTGGCAGGGACACGAGGCACGACACGAGGCCAATTCAACAACGCCATAACCGACGACTCCACCCAGCTTCCGATACCGCGGTAGCAGCCGAGGCGTCGGTGCGACGGACCACCGAGCGAGATACTCGATCTAGCGCTGGGCGAGCACCTGGGCGGCGGCGCGCTCCCCGCTGGCGAGCGCGCCCTCCATGAGACCGGCGAGCGGGCCCGCGGTGTGCTCGCCGGCGAGCACGATGCGGCCGTGCATCTGCGTCAGCGCGGGATCGTGGCCGCCCGGTGTGGCGATGGTGTAGGCGCCGCGCGCCCACGGGTCGCCGGACCAGGTCGACAGCACGGCTCCGCCGGGCTCGAGCTCGAGGTCGGGGCGCAGGCGGGCGAGCGAGGCGAGCCAGCGCTCCGGTCCCTCGGCGACGCCAAGCCGCGACAGCGCCCCCTCGGACCCGGCGAACGCGTGCACGACCGGCTGCACCTCGCCGCCGGCGCGCGCGGTCCAGGTCCAGTAGCGCTCGGGCACCGACAGCACGGCGCTGGGCTCCGGGCGGGCGCGCAGCGGGACGAAGAGCTTCGCGGCGTGCCCCGTGCGCACCCGCGCCAGGGCTTCCCGCAGCGGCGCGGGGACCCCCGCGAGGTCGCGCGCCACCGGGGCGGGGACGGCCACGACGATCGCGCGGGCCGCGACGTCCTCGAGGCTCGCGACCGGGCTCGACAGCCGGATCCGGTCGCCGAGCTCTGCGGCGAGGGCGCGGGCCAGGCCCTGGTTGCCGCCGGCGACGCCGTGCGACGGCGCGTCGCTGAACGCCGCGACGCCGGTCAGCTCCACCGCCGCGACGTGATCGGCGGGCGTCGCGGTCGAGATCTCCACGCGCGCGCGGATCGCCTCGCGGACGCCGGCCGGCTCATCCAGCCGGTCGAGCAGTGCCGCCGCGGACCCGCGGCGCACGTCCTCGTCCTCCAGCGCCCGCTCGATCGCCGCCGCGGCCGCCCGCAGCTGCTGCTCGGTGACCGGCTCGCCGCCGCGCGGCTCGCGCCGGCCGTACGCCATGCCCTTCTCCCACAGGCCGAGGCCCAGCCGGCGCACCGTCTCCTCGACGCGCGGGTTGCCGGGCAGGATGAACTCGGCGCCCATCTCGACGACGCTTCCGTCGGCGAGCTCGCGCGACCACACGCGCCCGCCGACCCGGTCGCGCGCCTCGAGCACGACCACGTCGCGGCCCGCCTGGAGCAGAGCCTCGGCGGCCGCCAGGCCGGCGAGTCCCGCTCCGATGACGGCGACGTCGATCAGGGCGCCGATCGTAGACCGAACCGCCGCAGCCGCAGAGCGTTCGCGACCACCGAGATGCTCGACAGCGCCATCGCGAGCCCGGCGATCACCGGGTTGAGGAACCCGGCGGCGGCCAGCGGCAGCGCGGCGACGTTGTAGCCGAACGCCCACGCCAGGTTCTGCTTGATCGTGCGCAGCGTCGCGCGCGAGAGCCGGATGGCGTCGGCGGCGGCGCGCAGGTCGCCGGAGACCAGCGTGAGGTCCGAGGCCTCGATGGCGACGTCGGTGCCGGTGCCGATGGCCAGGCCGAGGTCGGCCTGCGCGAGCGCCGGCGCGTCGTTGACGCCGTCGCCGACCATGGCCACCACGCGGCCTTCGGCCTGCAGGCGGCGGATCACGTCGGCCTTCCCGGACGGCAGGACCTCGGCGATCACCTCGTCGATGCCGACCTCGGCGGCCACCGCGCGCGCGGTCGTCTCGTTGTCGCCGGTCAGCAGCACGGGCCGCAGGCCGAGCGCCTTCAGCGAGGCGACCGCCTCGGCGGAGGTGGGCTTGACGGTGTCGGCGACGACCAGCAGGCCGCGGACCGCGCCGTCCCACGCGACCAGGACGGCGGTGCGCCCCCGTGCCCGGTCGACGTCGAGCTCGGCCGGGATCGTCAGACCCCACTCGGCCATGAACGCCGGGCGGCCGACCTGCACGCCGCGCCCGCCGACGATGCCCTCGACGCCGAGGCCCTCGTGGTTGGCGAAGCCCTCGAGCGGCGGCAGCTCGCCGAGCTCGTCGCGCGCCGCGCGGGCGATCGCCTGCGCGATCGGGTGCTCGGAGGCGTCCTCGACGGCGCCGGCGATGGCGAGCACCTCCGCGCGGTCATCGGCGACCACGTCGACCAGGCTCATGCGGCCGGTGGTCACGGTGCCGGTCTTGTCCAGCACCACGGTGTCCACCTCGCGCGTGGACTCGAGGATCTCAGGGCCCTTGATCAGCAGGCCGAGCTGGGCGCCCCGCCCGGTGCCCACGAGCAGCGCGGTCGGGGTGGCGAGCCCGAGCGCGCACGGGCAGGCGATGATCAGCACCGAGACGGCGGCGGTGAAGGCGAACGCGACATCCTCGCCGGCGCCGATCCAGAACCCCAGCGTGGCGACCGCCAGCGCGATCACGACGGGCACGAAGACGCCGGAGATGCGGTCGGCGAGCCGCTGGACCGGCGCCTTGCCGGACTGCGCCTCGGTGACCAGCCTGCGCGATCTGGGCCAGCGCGGTGTCGGAGCCGACCTTGGTGGCGCGCACGATCAGGCGCCCGCCGGCGTTGACGGTCGCGCCCGCGACCTCGTCGCCCGGACGCTTCTCGACCGGCACCGACTCGCCGGTCAGCAGCGACTGGTCGACGGCGCTGGAGCCCTCCTCGACGATGCCGTCGGTGGCCACCTTCTCGCCGGGCCGCACGATGAAGCGGTCGCCGACGGTGAGCTGCTCGACCGGGATGCGCGTGCCGCCGAGCAGCTCGACGTCCTTGGCGCCCAGCTCTAGCAGCGCCTTCAGCGCGGAGCCGGCGCGCCGCTTGGCGTTCGCCTCGAAGTACCGGCCGGCGAGCATGAACACCGTTACCGCGCTGGCGACCTCGAGGTAGATCTCGTCCGCGCCGGCGCCCCGCTCAGGCACGAGGTCGAAGCTCATCGTCATGCCGGGCATGCCCGCCTCGCCGAGGAACAGCGCGTAGAGCGACCACGCGAAGGCGGCGAGCACGCCGAGCGAGATCAGCGTGTCCATCGTCGCCGCCCCGTGCTTCAGGTTCGCCCAGGCGGCGCGGTGGAACGGCCATGCGCCCCACACGACCACCGGCGCGGCGAGCGTGAGCGACAGCCACTGCCAGTTCTCGAACTGCAGCGGCGGGATCATCGCCATCGCCAGCACCGGAAGCATCAGGGCGAGCGAGACGAGCAGGCGCCGCCGCAACGGCGCCGTCTCGTCGATCTCCTCGGCCGCCGCCGGCTCGTCGGACGGGAGGACGGCCTGGTAGCCGGCCGCCTCGACCGCCTCGACCAGCGCCTCGGGCTCGACCGCGGTGTCGAACTCCACGCTGGCCGTCTCGGTCGCGTAGTTGACCGAGGCACTCACGCCGTCGAGCTTGTTGAGGTTGCGCTCGATCCGGTTCGCGCACGACGCGCAGGTCATGCCGGCGATCGGCAGCTCGAGGTGCGCCACCTAGCTCACCTCCTGCGTGAAGGCGACGGTGTGGACGCGGCTCTCGTGCTGGAACTGCAGGAACAGCCGGTAGCGGCCCTCGGTGGGGAACGTCGCGGCGAACCGGACGGAGTCGTCCATCGGATGCACGTGCAGGAAGGCGAGGTCGCCGTCGCGCAGCGCCACCAGGTGCCCGCCGGCGCCCAGGTAGGGCTCGGTGCGGACCGGCTCGCCGTCCTTGGTGATCGTGAACCGCAGGTCGGCCTCCTGGCCGGGGCGCACGGCGCCGGCGTCGAGCCGCACGTCGTAGCCGCCGTCGCTGACCGCTGTGGCGGCGGGCTCGGGCAGGGGGAGGAGGTCGGCCGGGCCGTCGACCCGCAGGTCGGTGGCCAGCGTCTGGTTCTCGCCGTCGTGCGAGAAGTCGGCGAACAGCCGGTAGGAGCCGGCGTCGTCGAGGCGCACAGGGCGTGCGCCAGCTGCCGTCGGCGGTCTGCTCGGGGTGCAGGTGCTGGAAGCCGGTCAGGTCGCGCCGGGCGAGGATCAGGTGCATGCGCTTCTCGTGCTCGACGTCGAAGTCGCGCACGGTCTGGCCGCTCGCGTCCTCGATCCGGAAGCTCAGCGTCTCCTCGCGGCCGCGCCGCAGCTCGGCGTCGTCGACGACGACCCGCAGGCCGTCGGCGGCGATCGCGAGTCCGCGCACGGGGTCGGGGGCGTGTGCGGAGGTCATCTCGGTGTGCTCCTGAGTGGCGTCTTCGCCGGGCTCGGGTCCGATGGCGCCGCCCGCGACCGTCGCGCCGCCGAACAGCAGCGCCAAACCGCCCGCGAACGCCGCAAGCTTGGTGGCGGCGTTCACGCCGCGATCGTGGTCGGGGTCATCTCAGACGAGTCTCCTGATACGGCATGGGGGTATCTGCAACCAAGGCCGCATAGTACCCCCTAAGGGTATCAGGAGAAGTGTGGCCAACCCGCCGACCGGGCGGCGGTCAGCGACGCAGCAGCAAGTGCGCGATCAGCCGCCCGAGCGCGAACCAGACCACGGCAGCCAAGCCCCAGTTGACGGCCCGCTCGGCCTTGTTGCTGTCGAGCGTGAACAGGCCGGCGAACGGTCCGGCGAGGAACGACGCAGCATCGCGGACCGCCGCCACGATGTCGTTCGACGGGTTCGCCTCGAGCACGACCAGCAGGATTCCCGCGATCAGGATCAACGCCACGCCGGTGGAGACCAGGATCACGAGCCGGGCCAGTGAAGCGCGCGCCACGGCCGCGCCCGCGTAACGATTCGCTCTCGCCGTCCCCATCGCGATCTCCTCTCCCTGGCTTCTGCTCATGGGCTACCCGCGGTTCTCCGCCCTTAACCGCCCTGAAGGATCGCTCGCCATACTGGGCCGCGAAGGGAAGTATCCCGTCGGCCGGCTCCGTCAGCACGGCGCGTCAAGCGCCCGGGGCCGGCGGCCTGACAAGGCGGAGAAACCTTCGACTGATCTTCACGACCAGCCGGAGGTTCGCCGTTGTCCCAAACCATCGCCGCAGGGCCGCTCGCATGGAGCGCGCTGCTCGGCTTCCTCGTACTCATGATCGTCGTCGACCTGCGGGTCGGCTCGGCCCAGCGCCAGATGACGGTCGGCACCGCGGCCCTCTGGAGCGGGATCTGGGTCTCGCTGGCGCTCGCCTTCGGCGCCGGCCTGTGGCTGCTCGAGGGAGCGGGCGCGGGCGAGGCCTACTTCTCCGGCTACGTGATGGAGAAGGCGCTGTCGCTCGACAACGTCTTCGTCTTCACGCTGATCTTCGCCGCCCTCGCGGTGCCCCGCGAGGAGCAGCCGCGCGTGCTGCTCTGGGGCATCCTGATCGCGCTCGTCCTGCGCGGCATCTTCATCTTCGCCGGCGCCGAGGCGCTCGAGACCTACTCGTGGGTGGCCTGGCCGTTCGCCGCGCTGCTCGCGTGGACCGGCTGGCGCATCCTGCGCTCCGGCGACCAGCACGACGAGGGGGAGAAGCTCGTGGCGCGCGTGCGGCAGCGGTTCCCGCGGCTCGAGCCCGCGGTCGCCGCGCTGGTCACGGTCGCCGTCGCCGACGTGATCTTCGCCGTCGACTCGGTGCCCGCGATCCTCGCGATCACCACCGACACCTTCATCGTCTTCGCCGCCAACGCGTTCGCGCTGCTCGGCCTGCGCGCGCTGTTCTTCCTCGTCGCCGGGGCGGTCGCGCGGTTCGCGTACCTGCAGGTCGGCCTCGGCGTCCTGCTGATCGGCATCGCCGGCAAGCTCGCCTACGGCGAGGCGACCGGCGAGAAGGTCTCCACCGCGCTGACCCTCGGCTCGATCCTCGCCGTCATCACCGTCTCCATCGGCGCGTCGCTCTGGAAGGAGCGCCGCGCCTCTCACATCACGCAAGAGGTGAACTGAATGACCCTGCTCCTCGTCACCACGATCGTCCCGCTGCTGTTCGGGCTGTGGGCGCAGATGAAGGTCAAGCGGACCTTCAACAAGTACTCGCAGGTCGCGCCGCGCAACGGCATGAACGGCGCCCAGGCGGCCGCCGCCGTGCTCCGCTCGTCCGGCCTGCCGAACCTGCAGATCCGGCCGGTCGCCGGGCGGCTGACCGACCACTACGACCCGCGCAACCGCACGCTCAACCTGAGCGCCGACGTCGGCCAGGCGTCCTCGCTGGCCGCCCTCGGCGTGGCCGCCCACGAGGCCGGCCACGCGATCCAGGACTCCCGCCGCTACCTGCCGATGCGGATCCGCCAGACGCTCGTGCCGGCGGCCACCATCGGCCAGTCGCTGTGGTTCCTGCCGGTCGTGCTCGGCCTGATCCTCGGGCTCACGGGCCTGGTCACGATCGGCCTCGTGCTGTTCGCGGTCATCGTGCTCTTCCAGCTCGTGACGCTGCCGGTCGAGTTCGACGCGTCCAAGCGGGCGCTCGTCGCGCTCGAGGGCCAGGGGCTGCTGGCGGCCGACGAGGTCCCGGGCGCCCGCGCGGTGCTGAACGCGGCGGCGCTGACCTACGTCGCCGGCTTCGTCGCCGCGCTCGGCCAGCTCCTCTACTTCTTCGCCCTCAGCCGGCAGTAGAGAGCGCGCGGATGCACGCCTCGTAGTCGCCGTCGGGCGCGATCGCCTGGTCGCGCCCGAACTCGGCCCAGCCGAGCGGCGTGGCGTGATGCTGCGGATCCTCGCGGCGCCGGTCGGCGCCGCGAGCCAGCAGACTGCGCACGGCCGCCGCGTCGCCCCGGAGGGCCGCGTGGTGCAGCGCCGTGGCGCCGTTCTCGTCGACCTCGTCGACCGGGATGCCGGCGGCCAGCAGGTCCTCGCGCTCGGCGCCCGCCTCCTCGAGCAGGGTCGCGACCGCCTCGTGGCCGCCGTGCGCGGCGAGCAGCCAGGCGCTGCGCCCGTCGCCGCGGCGAGCGTGGACGTCGGCGCCGTGGTCGAGCAGCAGCCGCACGGCCTCCGGCGACTGGCCGAGCCGCGCGGCCACGTGCAGCGAGGTCTCCTGCTCGCGGCCGCAGCGCACATTCGGGTCGGCGCCGTGGTCGAGCAGCCAGCGCAGACCCTGGCCGACCTGCTCCTGCGCGCGCGACGTCCCAGTGGCGCAGCAGGAAGTACAGCGGCGTGTTGCCCCAGTCGCCGGTCAGGTTGAGGTCCACGCCGTACTCGAGCAGCAGCTCGAGCGCCTCCACGTGGAAGCGCTCGGCGGCGTGGAAGGCTGACTCGCCGTCGTCGGGGCTGGCGCCGGCCTCGAGCAGCAGCCGCGCGATCCGCGGGGCGTTGCGGTGCCCGGTGACGGTGTAGAGGACCGGGAGGTCGTACTCCCCGCCGCGGGCGTTGGGGTCGGCTCCCGCCTCCAGCAGCGCACGGACCTCGGCCTCCAGCGCGTCTTCGTCCAGCTCCTCGGAGAAGCAGGCCCGGAGCAGCGCGTCGTCGAGATCGCTCAGGCCGCTGACGTTATCTCAGCAGCCGCATCGCGCAGCATGGATGCCCCGCTGTTGATCACATCAAACCCTTGCTACTTGCGTGACGGCTGGGAGAGAATCGGGATCCGGTCCACCGGAGGAGGGGTCCATGCGGTTTCGCCTGAGCGCGGTTGTTGCCCTGCTGGTCATGCTGGGCGTCGCGGCCCCTGCCTGGGGGCACGGGAAGCCGCAGAAGCCCAAGCGCGTGCTGGTCATCGTGCTGGACCAGTTCCGTCCGGACCTCGTCGACAAGTTCGACATGCGCAACGTCCGCGCGCTGATGCGCGACGGCGTGAACTTCGAGAACGCCTATCTCGGCCACATGGCGTCCGAGACCGTGATCACCCACAACGTGATCACCAGCGGCCAGCTCCCGAAGGACATGGGCTGGGCCGACGAGGCGTTCCGCGACAGCGACAACGTGCTCGGCGTCGCCGATGAGTCGATGTGGATCACCGGCTCGCTCACGCGCGACCAGTTCAACCTGCTGATCGCCCAGAAGGGCTACGCCAAGCTGGCCGACTACCTGCACGCGAAGTACCCCGGCACCAAGTTCATCGCCGCCGGCCAGAAGGACTACGCCGTCCACACCTCGAACGGGCCGACCGGCGACATCTCCGTCACCTTCTCGGGCCGCAACTTCGACTGCGACGGCGACGGGGCCAACAACTGGCGCGGGCCGACCGGCCTCAACGTCCCGGCGTACATCTCGGCGCCGAGCTGCGGGCGCTTCTACGTCGACTCGTCGAGCTCGATCACGTACGGCACCGGGACCACGCCGCCGGCCTGGATGTACCCGCTCGACGGCCAGCGCTTCGCCGTCGGCCGCGACCCGGCCCACCTGGGCGGCGACGTCTGGACCACAGACGCCGGCCTGGCCATGATGGAGCGCGAGCCGTGGAGCGGCATGCTGCTCACGCTCGGCTCGATCGACAAGGCGAGCCACATGTGGGGCGGCATCACCGACGACGGGACCTACCCGCCGGGCTCGGACGAGGAGCAGGCGCATCTGCGCTTCATCGCCAAGACCGCCGACGAGCAGGTCGGCCGCCTCATGCGCCGGCTGAAGGAGCTCGGCCAGCTCGACGAGACGCTCGTCGTGCTGACCACCGACCACGGCGGCCAGCCCTCCAAGCGCTTCCACGGCGTCAACGCGGCCGGCCGCAGCAACAACAACTGGTACTACGGCGCGACCCAGAACGGCACCTTCCTGGCGCCGTCGCCGTCGCTCGATCCGCTGATCGCCACCGGCAACGTGCGCTTCACCTACCAGGACTCGGCGATCCGCACGTGGCTGACCGACACCTCCGACGAGGCCAAGAAGGAGGCCGCGCGCGTCATGGCGACGCTGCCGAGCGTGATCGCCACCTACCGGCTCGACGGCCGCCGCTACCGGCTCGTGAAGGCGAACCCGCTGTCGATGTCTCTGGGCGAGGGCGTCTACTGGTTGCTGCACGGCCAGGAGATCGTCGACACGATGGCGGCCCCGTACGCCGCCGACGTCGTCGGCCTGCTCAAGGACAACACCAGCTACGGCGTCGCGGGCGACCACGGCGGCGCGCAGCGGCCGGTCCAGGAGATCCCGATCGTGTTCGGGGGCGCCGACGTCGGGCCGCGCGACTCGCATCAGGCCCTGCGCTCGGTCGACATCCTGCCGACCGTCCTGCGCAAGATGGGCATCAAGCCGGGTCCGGGTCTCGACGGCAAGGCGGTGGAGCTGCCCACTCGGCGCTAAAGAGGGTCGCGGCGAGGCCGATGGCCTGGGGGTGAAGAGCTCCCTCGCCATCGCCCTCGCCGCACTCGCCCTTACGCCCGCCGCCGCGGCGGCCGACGAGCCCGTCACGTCGGTCTCGGTCACCGTCGAGGTCGGGGGGTCCACGGACGCCGCGGCCTTCGAGGCGCCCGAGGCCACCTGTGCTCCGCAGCTCACCATGCGGCTCGACCAGCGCCCGCTGCGCTGGCGCCGCGGCGTTCCGGTGCTGCGCACCGGTCGCAGCTACCGCTTCGCCGGCCGCGTGACCTGCGCGCCGGAGGGCACGGTCGTCGAGACCGCCGACGGCACCGCGACCGTGGGCGCCGACGGCCGCATCGCGACCCGGGTCGCGTACCGCGGCGGCCGCACGATCGCGTTCAGCGCGCACGGCGTGGCCGTGCGCATCGCGGTCCGCGCCGCCAGCTAGCGTGTAGTACATGAGGTTCGCGGTCATCGGCGCCGGCCCGGCCGGGTTCTACGCCTGCGAGAAGCTGCTCGCGGCGGGCTTCGAGGTCGACCTGCTCGACGCGCTGCCCACGCCGTTCGGCCTGGTGCGCTCGGGCGTCGCTCCCGACCACCCGAACATCAAGGCCGTCACGCGCGTGTACGAGAAGACCGCGGCCAAGCCCGGCTTCCGCTTCTTCGGGGGCGTGGTGCTCGGCGAGCACGTCACGCGCGCCGAGCTGCTCGAGCGCTACCACGGCGTCGTCTACGCGATCGGCACCGATCTCGACCGCCGGCTGGGCATCCCCGGCGAGGACCTCCCCGGCTCGTATCCGGCCACGCGCTTCGTGGCCTGGTACAACGGCCATCCGGACGCGTGCGACGAGTCGTTCGACCTGTCCGCCGACCGCGCCGTGGTCGTCGGCAACGGCAACGTGGCGATCGACGTGGCGCGCATGCTGCTGCTGGATCCCGACGAGCTGGCGCTGACCGACACCGCCGATCACGCGATCGGCCCGCTTTCGGAGGCGAAGGTGTCGGAGGTGGTCCTGCTGGGCCGCCGCGGGCCGGAGCACGCGGCCTTCACCAACCCCGAGCTGCGCGAGCTGGGGGAGATGACCGGCGTGGACGTGCAGGTCGACCCGGCCGAGCTCGAGGGCGTCGAGGAGCCCGAGGAGCCCACCAAGCGCCGCAACGTCGAGATCCTGCGCTCCTATGCCGAGCGCGGCCCGGGCACGAACGGACGGCGGATCAGCCTGAAGTTCCGGCGCTCGCCGGTCGAGATCCTCGGCGACGACGCCGTGACGGGCCTGCGCGTCGTCCGCAACCGGATCGAGGACGGTCGCGCCGTCCCCACCGGCGAGGAGGAGGTCATCGGCTGCGGGCTCGTGTTCCGCTCGATCGGCTACACCGGCCGCCCGGTCGGCGACGTGCCCTTCGATCCCGCGCGCGGGCTGATCCGCAACGACGGCGGCCGCGTGTGCGACGAGGCGGGCGTCCCGCACGTCGGCGAGTACGCGGTGGGGTGGATCAAGCGCGGCCCGAGCGGCGTGATCGGCACGAACAAGAAGGACGCCGCCGACACGGTGGCCAAGATCGTCGAGGACGCCGAGGCCGGCCTGCTCGACGCACCGAAGGCCGACGCCGACGGCTGGCAGCACGCCGTCACGTGGGAGGGCTGGCAGGCGATCGACGAGCACGAGCGCGCCGCCGGGGAGCCGCACGGGCGGCCGCGGGTCAAGCTCGTCCGCCACGACGACCTGGTCACCGCGGGTCGCCGCGCGGTCGGGTCCGGCGCCTGACAGCCCCGCAACTCACCCTCGGTAAGCCGGTTGGGGACCGGTACTTACACAACGAACCGAGGAGGGAACGACCTTGAAGCCTCGCCTGAGCTTCGCCAACGTCACGTCCATGCTCGCGCTCTTCGTGGCGCTCGGCGGCACGAGCTACGCCGCCGTCACCCTGTCGGCGAACAGCGTCAACAAGACGCACCTGCGGACCAACTCCGTCGGCAAGTCCGAGATCCGCACGCGCGCCGTCGGGCAGTCCGAGGTCGCCTCCAACTCGATCGGCGCATCCGAGCTGCGCACATCGGCCGTCGGGTCGAACGACGTCAAGGACGAGACCCTGGGCGCGAACGACCTCGCGCCCGCCGCGCGCACGGCGCTGGCCGACATCAACGGCGTCACCTTCCGCGCCTCGGTCACCGCCGCGGGTGCGCGCGCGGCCGGCAACGTCGCAAGCGTCGCCCACGCCGCGGGCAGCGGCGTGTACACGGTCGAGACCGGGCGCGACGTGAGCGCCTGCCAGTACTCGGTCGACCTCACCGGCGTGAAGGACGGGACCACGATCGAGACACCGACGTTGGACTTCGAGGTCACCGCCGAGCCGTCGGCGACCGCCACGCAGGTGATCGTGCGGACCTACAACGCCGCCAACGCTCCGACCGACTCGCCGTTCAGCCTGCTCATCGCCTGCTGACGAGCGGCCGCCGCCCCGCACCCGGCGGGGCGGCGGCGCCGTCTAGCGAATACGGAACGAGCGCGTGACGCTGATCCGGTTCTTGCCGGCCTGGCTCAGGGTGACCGAGGCCGAGTAGCTGCCGCGGCGCATCCCGCTAAGGCTCATCAGCCGCAGCTCGATCCGCTTGCCCGGCAGGATCGACTTCGAGGTGATCGACCCGCTGCGGCCGCCACCCGAGCCGGTCACGTCGACGCTGCCGCCGACGGGATCGACGGTGTTGCCGCGGTTGCGGACCTGGAGCACCAGCGCGCGGCTCGAGCCCCGGCCGGTGACCTTCGCCTTGCCGGCGCGAAGCCGGTACCGGCGTGCGCCCGCCGACGGGTTGAAGCGCAGGCTCGAGACGAGGTTGTAGGTGACGTTGATGCCCTTGCGGCGGCGCGTCGGCTTGCCGACGACGTCGAGCGCCCCGTACTGCGAGCCGCGCGAGGGCACGCGGTCGAGCGTGACGCCGACCGAGCGCGCCGCGCCGGCCTCGAGGGTGAAGCGCGTCGCGCTGACCGACACGCCGCCCAGCGTCTTCGAGCGATTGGCGGCGACGTCGCCGTTGCGCGCCTGGCGCCACGGGCGGGCGCGCACGGTCATGCGCAGCTTGCGGTTGGTCGAGTTGGTGACCGTGACCGTGCCCGACGCTCCGCGGCGAGCGGTCGTCTCGAGCCTGGAGGGCGTGATCGCCACTCCTCCCTGCGCCGCCGTCGCGCGAGGGGCCGACGGCGCGTCGGCGAAGGCGATCTGCGTGGCGGCGAGGCCGGCCACGGCAACGGCGCCGAGGGCCAGCTTACGTCGGTACATCAACAACAACTCCTCGTGCTCATGGGGCGGTGGACGACAGCGTGATCAGCAAGGTCTTCTCGTAGGTGCCGCGCGGGCGCTCGCCGGCGTCGATGCGCTGGCGCAGGCGGATCGTGACCCGCTCGTTCGACACCGGGCCGAACTCGGCGAGGATCGGATCGATCTCGGCGTTCAGCGGCTGGAAGGGGTCCGATCCGACGCGCGCCTCGAGCGGCTCGTCGAGCACCGAGGCGCTGCTGGCCATGCGCCCGACGCGGTTGCCGGAGGCCACGTCGCCGTCGCCGACGCTCACGCGCGTGCGGTTGGCGGTCGAGGTGACGCGGGCGCGGACGATGAGATCGTGCTCGCCCGGGCCGGCCGGGAAGCTGGAGAAGCCGGAGGCATCGTCGAGCTCGAGCGACAGCATGCTCGGCACCGACCCGCCGACCTCGGTCTGGGCGGCGGCCGGAGCGGCCGCGAGCAGCAGCAGGAAGCCCGCCAGGACGAGCGATCTCATCGGCGCCCCTTCCCGACGCGGACGACGCGGATCGGGATGCGCACGCGCACGACGTCGCCGCCGGTCGCGCGGACGCGGAAGATGACCACGCGCGACGAGCGGTAGGCGAGGTTCGCGACGACGTCGCCGGCCTTGCGCAGCGTGATCGAAGGCTTGGAGATCGTCCAGCCGCGCAGGCGGTTGCGGACCTGGACCTGGGTGCCGCGCGGCGCCGGCTTGCGGCGCCCGTTGATGCGGCAGGTCAGGTTGCCGGCGTAGCGGTAGGAGCGGCCGGCGGCGAGGACCGGAACGCCGCGGCGGTAGCGCAGCGGCCGCGAGGCGAGCCTCATCGACAGCTGCGGCGACGCGCAGCTCGAGGCGCCCTCGCCGGCGACGCCGCCATCGCCCGGCGACGGCTGCGGGGTGATCGTGCCCGACCCGATCTGGACGGTCACGTCGCACGACTTGTCGGCGCGCACGGTGCACGGTGAGGGGCGCGGGGTGTTCTCGATCGTGATCGTCCGCCGGAACAGCTCCGTCGACGTGCCTTCCGCGTCGGTCACCCAGACGACGAGCTCGCGCTGGCCGTCGGAGACCTCCGTCGTGTCGACGTCCAGGATGACCCGCGCGGGACAGGTCTCCGCACACGCGCCGTCGGCGAAGTTCTCGGGCTCGATCTGCTCGCCGCCGAGCGACGCGGCGGCGCTCTGCAGCGGTACGTCGTCGGGCGTCGCCTGGACGGTCAGGGCGAACCTCCCGGATGCGGGGTCGCGCCAGCCCGTCGCGTTCCCGTCGGGTTCAGCGGACGCGACCGAAGGCGCCACCAGCAACGCGGCGCAGACGACCAGCGGACCCAGGACCCGGGCGAACATCCTGCCCATCAGAGCACGATATCCCTCCGCTTTCCCCCGACACAAGTTGAGGTTTCTCAACATCAGCGCAGCCTCCAGCGGCCGCCGGCGGCGGCGGGAACCGTCTCGAGCGCCAGCGCGAGCTCGCGCGGCTCGGCGTTCTCGGGCACTTCGAACAGCAGGCAGCCGCGGGCCTGGAGGCCTACGTCGAGGCGCACCGTGCCGTCGAAACCGTGCGAGCAGGGCGCCTTCACCCCGAGCGCCGGCTTGGCCGCACCGCCCGCGTAGCGCAGGCGCGCACTCTGCAGGGCGCTCTCGTGGATGGCGATGCCGGTGCTGCGGAGGCGCAGGCGCACGCCGACATAACGCATCCCGGGCCGCGGTGATTCGGAGGTCCGGGCAGAATCGACGAGGCCGGTGACCGTCGTCCGCAGGCGGACACCGACGTTGGTGCCGGTCAGCGTGATCGTGTCGCCGATCGCGCCGGTCGCCGGCCGCGGCGGCTGGTGGTACTCGGCCTCGACGTCCGAGCTCGGGGGCACCGGCGCGTCACCGCCGCCGTAGAACTTGCGCACGGCGCGCGAGTGGCCCTTCTCGAACGGCTCCGCGGTGGCGGCCGGCGTCGCTGTCGCGGCCGGGGTGGCCGCCGCGGGCTCGGGCGTGGGCGCAGCGGCCGTCCGCTCCGCCTCGTTCGATCCGCACCCTGCGGTGAGGACCGCCAATACCCCGATCAAACCCGTGAACTTCCGCATTGCCCTCCGTCAGACGGCGAGAGCGCCGGCCTCGCGGCCGGCGCTCTCGACCTCACTTCATCTTCCCGATCTGCTCACGGGGTCGTGGTGGACAGCGTGAACGTCAGGGACTTGCTGTACGTGCCGGCCCGCAGCGCCTCGGTCGCGCCGACCGCCTGGCGCAGGTCGAGCGTCAGCGGGGCGGACGTGACGGGCCCGCTCCAGCTCCTGAGCAGGAGCGGCGCGCCGGCCGTCTCGCTGAGCGGCGCGAACGCCGGCAGCGGGCTGTCGCCGAGGCCGACTGCGCGCGCCTGCAGCGCCGAGGCCAGCGAGAACGCCCCATTGACCAGATGGCCGGGGGCGGTCGACGACGTGTCGGTCACGCTCAGCGCCGCGTCGCCCGTCGTCGTGGTGACGGTGGCGGGCAGCGCGGTGTTGTAGTTCGTCCCGACGCCCGGGACGAAGGTGCCGAACGTGCCGCTCGTGTTCGGCACTGCCAGCTGCATCACGCTCTGGACGTTGCCGCCGACGTTGACGATCGCGTCGCCGGTGCTCTTGCCGACGAGCAGGACGTTCTCCGTGGCGGTGTCCGCGCCGGACGTGAAGTTCAGCCGTGCGACGGACGTGTAGTTCGTCTTGCTCGGCCGGAAGCCCACGTTGACGACGCACGTGCCACGCGCGCTCGGGATCCCAAGGCCCGGAGCCAGCGGCGAGCTGCCGGCGCCAGAGCAGGTCTGACTCACGATCTGGAAGTCGGCGGAGTCGTTGACGCCGCCGGGCAGGGCTCCGATCGAGACGTTCGTGATGGTCAGCGGGACGTCGCCCGAGTTCGAGACCGTCACAGGCGTCACGTTGTTGGCCCCAGGCGTGTTGGCGGGCACCGAGTTGAACGTGGGCGGAAGGGCCAGCAGCGTGCCGGTGACGGCCGTGCCGATGCCCTTGAGATTCGCGAAGCTGACGTTGCCGTCGGCCAGCGAGCCGCCGTCGTGCTCCTGGTGGTAGTAGCGGACGCGGTTGGCGGCGGCGGCGAAGATCGGCTTGAAGTCGATCTCACCCGAGCCGGTGGCCACGTGCGGGGCGGAGCCCGCGTTCGCGATGCCGGTGCCGTCCTTGATGTGGAGCAGCTGGACGCGCGACTGGTAGTTCGGCTTGTTGATGAACGCCGCGGTCTGCGTGCCGGTGACGTCGTTCAGCGCGTCCGAGGACCACTTGACGTCGATCTCGGCCACCACGTAGCGCGGATCCGTGCGCTCCATGACGATGTCGATGGCCGGCTTGAGCACGCCGTCGTCGACGTACTGGTTCTGGAACTCCTCCTGGTGGTTGTGGAAGTACACCGGGCCGACGCCGGCCTCGACCGAGCGCTTGCCGAGCCGGTTGAGCGCCTCGACGGTGGCGAGCGTGTTGGCGTAGCTGCCGATGCCCGGGGCGGGGAAGCCGCCCGAGCCGACGTAGTCGGCGCCGAGGATCTTCGCCGCGGCGACGCGGGTGTCCCAGTTCGCCTCGCTCATGTCGCCGTGCCAGCCACCGGCGTGCAGGCCGTAGGCGTCGAGCATCGCGCGGTAGGCCGTCAGGCCCGCGATGTCGGTGCTGGCCGGGAAGCCGGAATGGCCGAACAGCTCGACGTTGGTCACGCCCCTCAGGCGCAGGAAGTCGAACAGGATCCCGAGGCGATACGTGCGGCAGTCCTGTGTCGTCGCCTGCGCGCCGCCCTGGGCGCATTCCGGGCGCCCGATGACGACCGGGCTCGGCAGCGGCGTCGGCGGGGTGGTCGACTGGTTGTTGCTCGTCTGACCACCGCCGTTGTTGATGAAGCCGCCGTAGTTGAACAGCTGGACGCCCATCTGGCCCGTCTTGATGCCGTCGCCGACGCGATCCCGGAAGGTGGCCTGGTTGGGCCCGACATCGGCCTGGGCGCCTACGGCGACCAGGAGGACGGCGCCGGTGGCGGCAGCAGCCGCGCATCCGATCGCACGCCGTCTCAATGCCCTCATTCTTCTCCCCCTCTTCGTGGCGCCGCGCGCCGGACGGTGGACTGGGTCCCGCCGGCCCAGAGCGAACCTAACCCGTGTTCTGACGCAAGTCAACCGACTTTTGTCGAGGACGGCACAAAACGTCGCTCGTCGAATTAGGCAACTCTCGCCACCAAATGTCGGGGAACTTTTCCCGACATTCGCGCTGGCTTTTGCTGATCCTCAGCTTTACACTCCGCCCGCCCAGGGGAGGGAAGGCCCCCTCGGCGCGGTCCGTACACAGCGGAGGAGGAGGGAGTTCCAACCCATGCGAAGCTGCACGGCATCCCGATGGATGGCGCTGCCCGCGCTCGTAGCGCTGGCGCTCGCGGTGCCCGCCACGGCAGTTGCGAAGAGATCCGACGCAGGCAAGGCGGCTGCGCCGCTGCGCTCGGTGAGCGCCCCACCCGAGGAGGCGCTCGCGGGCGGCTCCTTCACGCTCTCGGCGCGGATCGCCAACGAGGCGCAGCGTTCGACGCGGCCGCGGCTGGTGGTCCGTCTGCGCAAGCACAAGTACGCCTCGGGCGGACGGGTTCTGATCGCGAAGCGTCTCGGCAGGATCGCCGCCGGAGAGTCCCGGCGCTTCGCCGTCGAGCTCGAGCTGCCCGAGTCGGTGCTCGGCCGCTACTGGCTCTCCGTGTGCGTGCGCGTGCGCGCGGGCGGGGAGTGCGAGAGGTCGGGCCATCGCATCAACATCGTCCGCCCGGCTCCGCCGGCCGGCAGCGAAAGCCCGCAGCCGAGCGAGGCCGCCGCTCCGCCGCCGCGCTATGACGTGCTCGCGTTCACGGAGGCGGCCGGCGAAACGCACGCGTCGTCCGCGGACGGCATCGACGCGCTTCGCGACGTCGGCTCGCGCAACCGCTTCCGCGTGACGGTCGCGAGCAACTCGGGGGGTGTCTTCACCGAGAGCAACCTCAAGCGTTACCGCGCGGTGGTGTTCCTCAACACGGCCGGCGACGTCCTCAACGCCGCCGAGCAGACCGCCTTCGAGAACTACTTCAAGGACGGCGGCGGCTTCCTCGGCGTGCACTCCGCCGTCGTGACCGAGCCGGACTGGGCGTTCATGTCCGAGCTGCTCGGGACCCGGGCGACCGGCCCGGCGGCGGCGCTCGGAGGCGCGACGATCAAGGTCGCCGACCGTGTGCACGACGCCAGCAAGTCGCTGCCCGAGTACTGGCAGCACGAGGACGAGTACTACAACTTCACCGCCAACGTGCGGGGGATCCATCACGTGCTCGCCACGGTCGACGAGACCACCTATGCGGGCGGCACGATGGGCTTCGACCACCCGGTCGCCTGGTGCAAGGACCAGCAGGGCGGGCGTTCGTTCTACACGGCGCTCGGCCATGGCCGCCAGTCCTTCCGGGGCGGCAACTTCCGCGAGCACCTGGCCGGCGCCGTCGCGTGGACGGCCGGCGTCTCGGACGCGGTCTACAGCGACTGCGGGGCCACCGTGCTGGCCAACTACGAGCAGGTCAAGGTCACCGCGCCGCCCAACATCAACGAGCCGATCGGCTTCGACCAGCTACCGGACGGCCGCCTGATCCAGACCACCCGCGACGGCCGCGTGCGCCTGCACGACCCGGAGACGGGCTCGTCGGACGTCATCGCGCAGATCCCGGTCTACACCAACAGCGAGGACGGGCTCTACGGTCCCGCCGTGGACAACAACTTCGCGTCCAACAAGTGGGTGTACCTGTACTACGCGCCGGTCCGGATGGAGGGCAACTCGGAGTTCAGCGGCAAGCCGTACCCGGCGGAGACGCCGCCCGGCAACGCCCCGACCTCCGGCCCCGACCTGGCGACGTTCGACCCGTGGATGGGCTACTTCCAGCTCTCGCGCTTCAAGTTCGTCGACACGGCCGGCGACGTCGCCGCCCATCTCAACCTCGAGAGCGAGCAGAAGATCATGAAGGTCGAGGTCGACCGCGGGGCGTGCTGCCACGTCGCCGGCGACATCGACTTCGACCGCAGCAACAACCTGTGGCTCGTGACCGGCGACGACACGCCGGCCGGCTCGGTGAACGTGCAGCAGTTCCCGCCGTTCAACGACATGAAGACCAACGAGACGCAGAACCTGACCGCCCCGGCCGGCGCCACGGGGACGTTCACGCTGACGTTCGACGGCCGCACCACGGCGCCGATCGCGCTGCCGTTCGACAACGCGGCGATCGAGGCGGCGCTCGAAGCGCTGCCGAACATCACCGACGTGGCCGTGGCGAACGGCCAGGGCGGCGCCCGCGCGGTCAACTTCCGCGGCAACCTGTCCCAGACCAACGTGTCGCAGATGATCGCGTCCGCGCCCGTCACGGTCACCACGGGGCAGGAGGGCAACTGGTTCCTCGCCCCGCACAACGACGCGCGGCGCAGCTCGACCAACACCAACGACCTGCGCGGCAAGGTGCTGCGCATCAAGGTCAACGCCGACGGCACGTACGGGATCCCGCGCGGGAACCTGTTCCCGGAGGGGATGCACAAGACGCGGCCGGAGATCTACGCGATGGGCTTCCGGAACCCGTTCCGGATCCAGGTGGACTCCGACGACGTCGCCTACGTGACCGACTACTCGCCCGACTCGCGGGCGCCCACCAACCTGCGCGGCCCGGCCGGCACCGGCCGCGTGGAGATCGTCCGCAAGCCGTCCAACTACGGCTGGCCGATGTGCTACGGGCCGAACCTGCCCATGTACCTGTGGGACTTCAACACCTCGACCTCGTTCGGGGAGCCGTTCGAGTGCGACGACAAGCAGGCCGGCCCTGCGAACGCGTCGCGCTGGAACACGGGTCTGCGGCACGGGCCGCCGATCACCCAGCCGGACATCTGGTACTCGTACAACGACAACGCGACCCCGCCGCAGGGCACCCCGTGCCTCGCGTACTACGACGGGTCCGGCGGCACCTGCCCGCAGCTCTTCCCCGAGCTCGGGACCGGCGGCGTCGGCCCGCACGGCGCGGCCAAGTACGAGTTCGACCCGGCCAACCCGAGCGAGACCAGGTTCCCGCCGTACTTCGACGGGGCGATGATCCTGGGCGAGTTCACGCGCGACTACCTGCGTGAGGTCCGGATCGACTCCAAGGGCGGGATCCAGAAGATCAACAACGTGCTCAACTGCGGCGCCTTCGGAGCCGCGGGCGGCCTGTTCGAGTGCGACAACCCGATGGACATGCAGTTCGGGGCGGACGGCAGCTTCTACCTGCTGACCTACGGCGACGGCTTCTTCGTCGCCAACCCCGACGCGGGCCTGTACCGGTTCGACTACGTGGCCGGCCCGCAGCGCCCGAGGGCGGTCATGAACGCCACGCCGACCAACGGGGTGGCGCCGCTCACGGTCCAGTTCTCGAGCGAGGGCTCGAACGATCCGGACGAGAACGACTCGATCAGCTTCCAGTGGGACTTCGGCGTCCCCGGCACGGACGCGGATCGGTCGATCGACCCGAACCCCTCGTTCACGTACACGGCCAACGGCGTCTACACGGCGCGGCTGACCGTGACGGACTCGACCGGCAAGTCGCAGTCGCGGACGATCCAGATCACCGTCGGCAACACCGCGCCGACGGTGACGGTGAGCGTCCCGGTGGACGGCGACTTCTTCGAGTGGGGCGACAGCATCCCGTACACGGTCACGGTCACCGACCCGCAGGAGGCGACGATCGACTGCAGCCGCGTCACCGTCACGTTCGTGCTCGTCCATGACCAGCATGGGCACGGGGAGGCGTCGCAGACGGGCTGCTCGGGCGTGCTGCCGACCTCGGCCGACGACGCCGCGCACGGCGGCTACATCGCCGGCGGCATCAACGCGTCCTACACGGACGCGGGCGGCGCGGGCGGCACCCCGCCGCTGACCACCAACAGCCAGCACGTGGTGCAGCTGGCCCGCCAGCACGTCGAGTACGTGCAGGCGGCCTCCGGCATCCAGTTCTCGGGCGTTGCGGCGCCGGAGACGGACCCGCTGGGCGGCCTCCAATCGGCCAACCAGCTCGATCCGGGCGACTGGCTGCTGCTGAACAACCGCTACCGGTTGGACGGCGTCAGCAACATCAGGGCGCGGTTCGCCAGCAACGCCGCAGCGGACTCGCTCCGCGGCCACCTGGACGTCCGGCTCGACGCGGTCGACGGCCCCGTGGCCGCCACGTGCGAGCTGCGGGCGACCGGGAGCAACGGCGTCTACAGGAACGTCGACTGCCCGGTCTCAGGCGTCACCGGAAGTCACAGGGTCTACCTGACGTTGAGGCAGGCCACGGGCGGCCCGGCGACGGGCTTCGGGCTGATCAACTGGGTCGAGTTCTCAGGACCCGGGGTCTAGCTGTCGCCAGGGGGCGTCGCGGGTCACCGCGGCGCCCCCGCCGGCGGCGGGGAGGCGATGAACGGATCCGGCTCGACGGGGGAGGGCGGCCGGACGGTCTCGGTCACCGTGAAGCCCAGGCGGGGTGGGTTGGGGAGGATGGAGCTCACGGTGCGCAGCCTTGCGCGCAGGCGTTGGCGAGGCGTTGGCACAACCTTGGCGCCCGCTAGGGTCTCGCGCTGCATGTAAGGCGGAAAGGGAGGCAACATGCGCAAGCTCCTCGTGCTGCTCGCCTTGGGAGCGCTCGCGGCAGGGGCCGCGATCCCGGCGGCGGCGGACTCGGGCAAGCACCGTGGTCACAGCTCGTGCGGCAAGGTCCGCAACGGGTACGAGACGATCCTCGACGGCAGCCGGAAATGCTTCGAGCGCTGGCGGTACGCGGGCGGAGCGTCGATGACGCTGCAGCGCGACGGCACCGTGCGGTCGGGGCCGGGCGCGCCGGGCCTGGGCGTGCTCTGGTACGCGGCGCGCCCGTACGGCGACTTCTCGCTGAAGCTCGAGTTCCGCGACGACGCCCCGGATGAGGGGGCCCGCGCCAACGCCGGCGTCCAGGTCCGGTTCCCGGCCCCGAAGCCGCCGGTCCCGGGCTGCCCGATGACCTTCAACGGCAACCCGATCACCGACGCGGGCGCGCCCGCCTGGATCGCCGTCAACTGCGGCCACGAGATCCAGATCAACGACAACGCCGAAGGCGACGCGCGCAAGACGGGCTCGATCTACGGCTTCAAGGACCTCGACATCGCTGCGGCGCGGCCGGTCGCCAAGGGCGAGTGGAGCGAGCTCGAGATCCGCGTCGTGGGCCAGACCTACCGCGTGTGGCGCGACGGCGTGCTGATCAACGAGTACGAGAACGTTCCCGGCGTGTTCCTCGAGGGCAGGCCGAACGACCCGCCGTCAGAGGCGCGCGGGCTGGTCGGCTACATCGGGCTACAGGCGCACGGCGGCGAGAACGACGTCGCGTCGTTCCGCAACGTCCGGATCAAGAACCTCGACTAGCTGAACTGCAGCGTCGCCTTGACGCCGCGGAACTCGAAGGCGTCTGAGAAGCGGTCGGGCTCCACTCGGAGCCCGACCAGCTGCTCCATCGCATCGGGCCAGCGCTCCTGCATGGCCTCGAGCGCGGAGACGGCGGCCGTCCAGTCGGTCTGGTGGGCGTTGACGCTCCCGAACACGACGCGGTTCTCGATCACGAAGTCGCGGCCGAGCAGCGTGGCGTCGAGCTCGAGCTTGTGGGCATGGGCGTCGAGCCCGAGCAGGCAGGCGACGCCGTTGCGGCGCAGAGCGTCCATCGCCGCGACCATCATCTCGGCGTTGCCGGCCGCCTCGATCGCGATGTCGAAGCCGCCGGTCTCCTCGCGCACCGCGCTCAGCGGGGTCTCCGCGGTCGAGACGTAGCGGGCGCCGGAGGCGGCCACGAGCCGGCCCTTGTCGCTCTCCGGCGCGCTGCGCGACACGGTCCACACCTCGTGCCCGGCGAGCCGGAGCATGTAGGTGGCGAGCATGCCGATCGCGCCGGCGCCGATCACCAGCGCGCGCGCCGGCTCCCACGGCTGGCGCTCGCCGATCGCCGCCACGTGGCGGATGCCGCGGGCGCAGATCGAGCTCGGCTCGGCCAGCACGCCGAGCCGGCCGAGTGCGCGCGGGATCGCGACGACGTGCTCGGCGTCCTCGACCACCAGCTCGCTGGCGAAGCCCTGGAGCGACGTGATGCCGCGCTCGGTGTAGTCGCCCGTGTCGCAGGCGTCGGGCGCGCCCTCGGCGCAGGCGCCGCAGTGCCCGCACGAGCGCCGCACCGTGGCGGTCACGAGGTCGCCCTCGGCAAACCCGTCGCCGCCCTCGACCACGACGCCGAGCAGCTCGTGCCCGAGGATCAGCTCGGTCTCGCCGGGCGGTGCGGAGCCGAACTCGCCCGCCGCGATCTCGCGGTCGGTGCCGCACACGCCGACCTCGAGCGTGCGGATGAGCAGCGCGCCGGCGCGCGGCTCGGGGTCGGGCACGGTGGCGGTGCGGGTCGAGCCGCCCTGGAGCGGGGTCGTGATCAGGGCCTGCATGGCCTACACGTTATGGTCGCGGCCATGGCCGTCGTCGTCACCTGGCTCGGGCAGGCGAGCTTCCGCTTCGACGTGGGCGACCGGCGGATCCTCGTCGACCCGTTCTTCGCCGAGCACGACGCGCGCCTCTACCCGCCGCTCTCGGTCGACGAGCACGGCTCGGACGTCGACTGGCTGCTGGTCACGCACCCGCACATCGACCACCTGGACCCGTACTCGCTGCGCGAGGTGTCGGCGCGCAGCGACTCGCTGACCGTCGTCGCCCCGGCCCCGTGCGAGCGGGAGGTGCGCGAGGCGGCCCCGGACGCGGCGTTCGCCGGCGTGCACCGCGGCGACCGGCTCGAGCTCGGGGAAGCCGGCGCGGTGACCGTGGTCCCGGCGGTCCACGGCATGACGGTCGCCGACAGCTATCCCGACGACCCGCGCTTCGTCGGCTACGTGCTCGAGCTCGAGGGCACGCGCTTCTACCACGCGGGCGACACGATCGTCAGCGACTCGCTGCGGGCGGCGCTGGACCCGCTGCACGTCGACGTCGCGCTGCTGCCGGTCAACGGCCGCACCTACTACCGCGAGCTGGAGGGGCTCGTGGGCAACATGGGCACGCGCGACGCGGTCATCCTCGCGACCGAGATCGGCGCCACCATCCTCGTCCCGTACCACTGGGACCTGTTCCGCGGCAACACGGAGTGGCCGGGCCGCGTGGTCGACGACGCCGTCGAGGCCGAGGCCCCGCTGCACGTGCTCACCCTGCGTCGCGGTGTGCCGTGGGCGCTTTGACGCGCCCGTCGGCCAGCAGCTCCCGGAAGCGCTCGATCGAGTCGGTCACGCCGGCCTCGATCGGCCGCATCACCGAGCCGCCGATCAGCTCGACGAACGAGGAGCCGTCCATGCTCGGCGGGAACGGGAGCGGCTCGTCGGCGGCGGTGATCCTGGCCTCCGGGACGACGCCCGCGATCAGCTCGATCAGCTCGGGCATCGAGACCTCGGGACCGTCGAGGTTGTGGACCGAGGCGCCCGTGTAGTCGACCTCGCTCGCCTTCACGAAGGCCTCGCCGACGTCGGCCGTGTACTGCATCTGCACGCTGCCGCCGAACGGGATGTGGTAGCCGGCGCCGGCGGCGGCGGCCACCAGCGCGGTGGTCGGAGCCGAGGTGAGGCCCTGGTCGCGCCCCGGGCCGTAGACGGTGTGGGGCCGCAGCCCGATGGAGGAGACGCCGTAGTCCTCGAAATAGCGCTCGCCGGTGCCCTCGTTGGCCCACTTGAAGACGCCGTAGAGCGTGCTCGGGTGGTCGCGGTCGCCGAGCGCGGCGATCGAGGAGGCGTAGACGAGCGGGGCGAGCCGGTCCTTGCGGCGCCGCACGGCCTCGAACACGTTGACCGTGCCGAGCACGTCGACGCGCGCGCCCATCGGCGGGTCTGCGCGCACGAACGGCACCTGCAGCGCCGCCAGGTGGATGACGTGCGTGATGGCGTGCTCGTCGATCGACCGCTCGACCGCGTTGAGGTCGGCGATGTCGCCGCGCACGCGCGTGATCTTGTCGGCCTCCTCGGGTGTGAGCGCGAGGGCCAGCCGCGGCGCCTGCTCGCCGACGTCGAAGCTGACCACCTCGTGCTCGCGGTCGAGCAGTGAGCGGATCGTCCACACGCCGATCGCGCCGTAGGCGCCGGTCACCAGATAGCGGCTCATCGCAGCGTTGCCCCCTCCGAGGCGGAGCCGACGAGCGTGCAGTAGCGCCCCAGCACTCCGGTGGTGAAGGCGGGCGCGGGCGGCTCGTACTCCGCGAGTCGTCGCGCCAGCTCGTCGTCGTCGACGTCGACGCTCAACGTGGCGTTGTCCACGTCGACGGTGATGCGGTCGCCCTCGCGCAGCGCGGCGATCGGGCCGCGGCGCACCGCCTCGGGGCTCACGTGGCCGACCATCAGCCCGCGCGTGGCGCCGCTGAAGCGCCCGTCGGTGACGAGCGTCACCGACTCGCCGAGGCCTGCGCCGACCACCGCCGAGGTCACGCTCAGCATCTCGCGCATGCCCGGGCCCGCCGGCCGGACCCTCGTTGCGGATGACGAGCACGTCGCCCGGCACGACGGCGCCGCCGGCGATCGCCTCGCTGCACGCCTCCTCTGACTCGAAGACGCGCGCCGGCCCCTCGTGGCGGCGCATCTCGGCGCCCGACACCTTGACCACGGCGCCCTCGGGGGCGAGGTTGCCGCGCAGCGCCACCAGCCCGCCGGGCGGCTTGTACGGAGCGGCCACCGTGTGCACCACGTCGCCGTCGGGATCCCGCGCGTTCGCGCTGGCTTCGGCGAGCGTGCCGCCCGTGACCGTCGGGGCGTCGCCGTCGACCAGCCCGGCCCGGATCAGCTCGGCGATGACCACGGGCACGCCGCCGATGTCGTGCAGATCGGTGGCCACGTGGCGACCGCTCGGGCTGAGGTTGCCGATCACGGGCGTGCGGGCGCTGATCTCGACCAGCTCGTCGAGCTCGATGTGGATCTCCGCCTCGCGGGCGATCGCGAGCAGGTGCAGCAGGCCGTTGGTCGAGCCTCCGGTGGCGGCGATGCCGGCCATCGCGTTGCGCAGCGCGCGGCCGTCGAGGAACGCCCGCGCGCTCGTCGTCAACCGCGTCGCCAGCGCCCCGTGCTCGGTGGCGGCACGGCGCCGCTCGTCGAGGTCGTCGGCGGGGACCATGCCGGCGCCCAGCGGGGCGATGCCGAGGAACTCGCACGCGGTGCCCATCGTGTTGGCGGTGAAGTTGCCGGCGCAGGTCCCGGGTCCGGGGCAGGCGACGCGCTCGATCGCGTCGAGCCGTTCGCGGTCGATCAGCCCGCCGTGGTAGGCGCCGACCGCCTCCCACACCTCGAGGATCGTCGTGTGGTCGGCGCCGGCGCGCATCGGCCCGCTGTAGAGCACGAGGGCCGGCTTGTCGATCCGGGCCAGCGCCATCAGCGCGGCGGGCACCGTCTTGTCGCAGCCGACGATGCAGACCAGCGCGTCGAAGTCGTGCGCGACGTCCATCAGCTCGATCGAGTCGGCGATCAGCTCGCGCGAGACGAGCGAGGCGCGCATGCCCGGCGTTCCCTGCGATTGGTTGTCCGAGACGGCGATCGTGTTGAACTCGAGCGGGACGCCGCCCGCCTGCTCGACACCCGTTGCCACCGCCGCGGCCAGCTCGCGGTGCGTGAGGTTGCACGGCATCGTGCCGGTCCAGGTCGAGGCGATGCCGACGATCGGGCCGGTCAGGCGATCGGGGTCGATCCCCATCGCGCGGAAGTGCGAGCGCGCGCCGGCGCGGGAGGCGTCCCCGGCCAGCGTCTCGCGTGCGTGTCGGCGCTCCTGCTCGAACGGCACGCGCGGCAGACTAGTCGAGCGCGGCTTTCAGCCAGTCGACGGCCGCGGGCACGTGCGCCGGGTCGATGTGGTGCCCGGCGTCGGACTCGTGGTACTCCACCGGCACGCCGCCGCCCTCGAGCAGCTCGCGCGCCTGCCGCGCGAACTCGACGTTCATGATCGGGTCCTGGCGGCCGTGGGCGATGAAGGCCCGGGTGTCGCGCGGGAGCTCCGGCTGCCAGCCCTCGACGGTGGGGACGAAGCCCGAGAAGGCGAGGATCCCCGCCGGCACCGGGCGGTCCGGGCCCAGGCCGAGCGCGTAGCTCATCACCGAGCCCATCGAGAAGCCGCCGAAGACCGTCCGCTCGGGCCCGATCCCGGTCCGCTCCCACAGCGCGTCGTGGAGCGCCGAGAGCTTGCGGTAGGCGGCGTGGAACGTGTCGGGGTCGGGATAGCCGACGCGCGGCACGACGTACCAGTGGTGGCCGGGCCAGCCGGGGAGCTGCAGCGGCGCGCGCGGCGTGACCACGTGCAGGCGCTGCTCGGGGTCGAGCACGTCGGCCAGGCCGAGCAGGTCGTTCTCGTCGGCCCCGCGGCCATGATGGAGCACGAGCAGCCCGGCGGCCTCCCCAGCCGCCGGGCGCTCGCGGTGGATCAACTCACTCATGCGGCGACGCGGCGGGGGTTCTCCACCGGCCGCAGGACCTGCTCGAGGTGCGAGCGCAGGTGCTCGTGCTGCTTGGGCAGGCGAAGCTCCTCGCCGAGGTGGTCGGGATCCTCGTCGACGGCGAAGCCCGGGCTCATGGTCGCGATCTCGAACAGCACGCCGCGCGGCTCGCGGAAGTAGATCGAGAGGAAGTAGTCGCGGTCCTGGACGGGGGTCACGTAGCCGCCGGCCTCGCGGATGCGCCGCTGCCAGTCGAGCTGCTCGTCGTCGGGCGTGGCCCAGGCGATGTGGTGGACGGTGCCGGCGCCCTGCACGCTGCGCGTCTCGGGCGCGGGGTCGTAGGCCCAGCGGAAGGCGCGCTCGGAGCCGCTCAGCAGGTACTCGCCGCCGTCCTCGTAGGCGAAGCCGAGCACGTCGGTGAGCATGCGCTCCTCGACGCCGGCGTACTCGGAGTAGGCGCGGGCGCCCTCGATGCCGAGGATGGCGTGCTCGGGCGGGATCTCCGGGTGGTTGGCGCGCAGCGGCGGGTTGGCCGCGTCGGCTACCACGAGCTCGAGGCCGAGCCCGTCGTAGTCCTCGAAGCGCAGGCTGCCCTCGCCGCGGGTGCCGCGGCCGAGGCGCTCCTCCCAGAAGTCGAGCGACGCCTCGGAGGGGACGCCGAGCTGGAGCGTGTGGATCATCCCGGCGCCGGCGCGGCCGCGTGCCGCGCCGGGGAACTCGAACCAGGTGAGGATCGAGCCGGGAGTGCCCTGCTCGTCGCCGAAGTAGAGGTGGTACGCCTCAGGGGCGTCGAAGTTGACGGTCTTCTTGACGAAGCGCAGCCCGAGCAGATCGGCGTAGAAGCGCACGTTCTCCTGGGCGTCGCCGGTGATCATCGTGACGTGGTGGAGGCCCGCAAGTTTCATGCCTCCATTGTAGCAGATGTAATTGCATACGCAACTACTTTGGCGTCTGGAAGTCCGGCGACGTCGCGCTGTTCAGCGTTGACGCCGGGACGGTGACCCGCTTGGCCAGGTACGACGGCAGCTGCGTGCCCGGCTCGCCCGCGATGGTCGCGGTGCGGGCGTCGGAGAGGAACGGCAGGCTGACGCTGCCGCCGTGGACCGTGACGGTCTGCTTGGTCGGCGCGTGCAGCCACCAGTCGGTGTTGGCGTCGGTGACGCGGATGGCGATCCGGTGACCGGCGGCGAGCTTCCAGTCGGCGGACCAGAGGTCGAGCGTGATCGGCCCGCTCGAGCGGATCAGGTGCCCCTGGCGGGTGATCAGCGGGCCGCGGCCGTTCTCGTCGAGGTCGTAGACGTCGACCACCAGGTTCGCCCGCGGCAGCGCCGTGGACACGTCGACGACCGCGCGGCCCGAGCCCGCCAGGTGCACGGCGCGCGAGAGCGGCGGGGAGATCGTCCAGACGCCGGCGGTCGCGCTCGAGCCGGTCGAGCTCGCGGTGCCGTCGTCGGTGTAGCTGCCGGGTCGCAGCGCGCTGGTGTAGGTGGTGGCGTCGGCCGGCGGCCAGGCCTCCTCGGCGCGCCAGCTGCCGTCGTTGGTCTGGACCGCGATCAGCGGGTCCTCCGTCGCCGGCGCCTGGCCCTTCAGGAAGCGATCGTAGAAGCGCATGACCTCGTCGAACCAGCCGGCGCGGCCCATCTTCAGGCGGCCGCTCTCGTCGGTCTCGTTGCCGCGCACGTGCTCCCACGGGCCGAGCCAGGCGCGCTCGTAGCCGTTGTGGTTCTCCAGGTACTGCGCCATGCCGTCGGCGACCGTGTTGTTCTCGGTCAGGCCCTGCGTGAGGAACAGCGGCACGTCCGAGCCGGCCGCCCCGGGGATCAGGTTGCGGGCGCGCCAGTACGGGGAGAAGTGGTCGTCGCCGCCGGCCTGGTCGGCCCAGTTGAGGACCTTGCAGCCGGGCCGCATCGTGTCGTTCGCGCCGTTGAGCGTGTAGCTCGGATCGTCGAGCAGCGGGCCGGGCGTGGCGTCGATCGCGTCGTAGAGCGCGGGCGTCAGCAGCGAGTTGACGCGCCGGATGCCGTCGCCGTAGAGGTAGCGGTAGAGGTCGTAGACGGGCTCCTGGCTGACGACGGCCTTCAGGCCCGCGGGCTGGCGGTTGACGCCGATCAGGCCGGTGACGCCGTCATAGGACTTGCCGTACATGCCGACGCTGCCGGTCGACCACGGCTGCGACGCCGCCCACTCGACGGCCTTGACCACGTCGGCCTGCTCGCCCGGGCCGCCCCAGTCGAGGCAGCCGGTCGAGCCGCCGAAGCCGCGCAGGTCGACCATCACGAACGTGTAGCCGCGCTCCATCAGCCTGCCGCCGACCACGAGGTCGTGGAAGCGGTCCGACGGGCCGGTCGAGGGCCCGACCGGGTCGTAGCTCGTGCCCTGCGCCGGGCCGACGGCGCCGGTCTGGCCGGAGTGGCCGAAGTACGGGCCGATGGACAGGATCACGGGGGTGGGGCCCGTCGCCTGCGCGGGCCGCAGGATGTCGGCGTGCAGCTGGACGCCGTCGGACGACGGGATCGTGGCCTCGGACCAGACCGCGCCGGGCGGCACGTCGGCGGCGGACGCGGTGGCGGGCAGGACGGCAAGGGCGAGAGCGATGGCGGTGATGGCGAGCCTCATGCAGGCTGCAACGCACGCGGGCCGCGAAGCTTGCGTAGGCTGCACCCCCGTCATGGCCACGCTGATCGGCGTCGATGTGGGGACGAGCGGCACGCGCGCGCTGGCGGTCACCACCGAGGGCCGCCTGGTGGCCGAGGCGACGCGCCCGCACGAGCTGCTGACGCCGCGGCCGGGCTGGACGGAGCAGGACCCGGCGGAGTGGTGGGACGCGTGCCGGGCCGCGCTGGCCGAGGTGGCGGCTGCGGCGGACGACGTGGTCGGGCTGGGCCTCGCCGGCCAGATGCACGGGTCGGTGTTCCTCGACGGCGGCGGCGAGGTGATCCGCCCGGCGCTGCTGTGGAACGACCAGCGCACGGCCGCGCAGTGCGACGAGATCACCGCGCGGGTCGGCGCCGAGCGGCTGCTCGAGCTGGCCGGCAACCCGGCGCTCACCGGCTTCCAGGCTCCCAAGATCCTGTGGCTGCGCGACGAGGAGCCCGACGCGTACGCGCGCGTGGCTAGCGTCCTGCTGCCGAAGGACTACGTGCGCTTCATGCTCACCGGCGAGCACGCGACCGACGCCTCGGACGCGTCGGGCACGCTGCTGCTCGACGTGCGCGCGCGCGACTGGTCGGCGGAGATCCTCGACGCCCTCGAGATCCCGCGCGAGTGGCTGCCTCGCGTGTGCGAAGGCCCGTCGGTGACCGGCACGCTGCGCGACGAGGTGGCCGACGAGCTGGGGCTCCCGCGCGGGCTGCCGGTGGCGGCGGGCGGCGGCGACAACGCGGCGGCGGCGGTCGGCGTCGGCGTCGTGCGCGAGGGGTCGGTCTCGACCTCGATCGGCACCAGCGGCGTGCTGTTCGCGCACCGGGACGTCTTCACCCCCGACCCCTCGGGCCGCGTCCATGCGTTCTGCCACGCGGTGCCCGGCGCGTGGCACCTGATGGCGGTCACGCTGTCGGCGGGAGGCTCGCTGAGCTGGTGGCGCGAGCGCTTCGACGCCGGCTTCCAGGAGCTGGTCGACGAGGCCGCCGGGGTGGATCCGGGGGCCGAGGGGCTCTTGTTCCTGCCGTACCTCACCGGCGAGCGCAGCCCGCACCTGGATCCCGATGCCCGCGGTGCTTTCGTGGGCCTCACCCTGCGCCACGGGCGCGCGCATCTGACGCGGGCGGTGATGGAGGGCGTCGCGTTCTCGATGCGCGACGGGCTCGAGGTCATGCGCGGGCTCGGCACGCCGGACGACGACATGCGGGCGGTCGGCGGCGGCGCGCGGTCGCCGCTGTGGCTCGCGCTGCAGGCCGACGTCTACGGGCGGGCGGTGCGGCGGACCGAGGTCGACGAGGGGCCGGCCTACGGGGCGGCGCTGCTGGCCGGCGTGGCCGCGGGCGCGTTCGCGGACGTGGAGGAGGCGAGCGGCCAGGTCCGGCTGCGCGCCGAAGTCACCGAGCCCGACGCCGCGCGCGCGGCGCGGTACGAAGAGCTGTACGCGGTCTACCGGTCGCTGTACGGGTCCCTGCGCGACCAGATGCACGAGCTCGGTCGCGTCGCTGCCGTGTGAACCGCCGGTGGCATTCCGCCTCGCCGCCTGGTTCTCTTGGACGCGTGCACGCCCGCGTCGCCGCCGCCGCCGTCCTGCTGGCGCTCGTCGCGGCCGGCGTGGCGGAGGCGCCGCCGCACGTGCAGGTCGCGCACGCGCGCCCGCCCGTGGCGATCGTCGCCGCTCCGATCGGCGAGCCGCGCCTGGTCGCGCTCGGCGGGATCGACGAGGCGCAGCGGTTCGCACGCCGGCGCGGCGGCACGATCGGCTTTGCGGTCGCGGTCCCGGGCCGGCGGATCCGGGGCGTGAACATCAACCACCGCTTCTACTCGGCCAGCGTCGTGAAGGCGATGCTCGCCCTGGCGGTCGTGCGGGCGGCGCCCCGGCGCGATCTGACGGCCGGCGAGCGGGCGCTGCTGCGGCCGATGATCACGGTCTCCGACAACGCCGCGGCTTCCACCGTGTACGCGCGCGTGGGCCGGGACGCCCTGCTCCGGATCGCGCGGGCGGCGGGCATGACGCGCTTCGACGTCGGCTTCAACTGGGCCGACGCGCTGCTCACCGCGCACGACCAGGCGCGGCTGTTCCTGCGCATCGACCGGCTGGCACCGCGCCGGCATCGCGCCTACCTGCGCGACCTGCTGGGCTCGATCGTGTCTTGGCAGCGCTGGGGGATCGCGCCGGTGGCCGAGGAGCGCGGGTTCCACATCATGTTCAAGGGCGGCTGGCGGATCGGCATCTTCCACCAGGTCGCGCTGCTCGAGCGCGACGACCGGCGCATCGCCCTGGCGGTGCTGACCAGCGGCACCGAGCACGGCTACGGCCGCGAGACGCAGGCCGGGATCGCCGCGCGGGTGCTGTCGCGCCCGGTCAGCCGGCCGGCCGCAGGCGGAGCTTGAACTCGAGCGTGCCCTCGTCCTCGACGGTCACGACGCCGGCCACGCTCGGCGGCTCGATCTGGAAGTCCGCGAAGGCGATCGGGGCCTCGCCGACGAGCTCGATCGTGTCGCCGCCGAGCCGCTGAGCGCTCACCTTGACGGTGACCGGCTGCGTCTCGCCGTGCAGCGTCAGCTCGCCGCGCACCCGCTGGTTGCGGCGCGTCAGGTCGACGGGCTCGCTGAGCTGGAACTGCGCGTCAGGGAAGCGATCGGTCTCGATGCCGCGTGTGCGCAGGGCGTCGTCGCGCCGCGACTCGTCGGAGCGCAGCGTGCTCATGTCGGCCTCGAGCACCGCGCCGGCGATCCGGTCGCCCTCGACGTTGAGGCCTCCGCCGACTTCGCCGGTCCGCCCGACGGCGTCGGCGACGCCGATGCTCGCGAACTCCTCGCGCACGCGATAGCCGACGAACGTCTCTGCGCCCTGGGCGACCACCCAGCTCGCCGCGTCCGTCGCGGGGGTCGCGGTCGACGCGGGCTCCTCGTCCGAGAGCGTGGGCGGGGGAGGCGCGTCGCCGCCGCGCAGGGCGAAGACCGCGAAGGCGCCGCCCACGACGAGGACGAGGACCGTCGCGACGATGATCAGCCGGCGTGCCATGGCGCCCATCCTGGCCGATCGCGGGTAAGCCTCGGGTAAGACCGGCGGTTCTCAGGATCCTCCCAGGATTCTCCGAGGATCCTCACAACGCGCAGATCGATACTGATGGCCATGACACGACGGCTGGATCGCAGGCAGGCACTGGGAGCGTTCGGGACGGTGAGCCTGGGCGCCCTGCTGGCCGCCTGCGGCAGCGACCGCGTCGAGACGACCGACGGCGGCACCGCGACCGTCGAGCCCGAGACCACCACCTCGCCCGACACCGCGAGCCGCTTCGGCGACGAGTCCAACTGCACGCTGACCCCCGAGATGACCGAGGGCCCGTACTACTTCGACGCCGACAAGATCCGCAGCGACATCCGCGACGGGCACGACGGCGCGCGGCTGGACCTCGCGCTGCGGGTGCGCGACGCTTCGTGCTCGCCTCTGGCCAACGCCGTCGTCGATCTCTGGCACTGCGACGCCGAGGGCGCCTACTCCGAAGAGGGCGATCCGTTCCTGCGCGGCGCCCAGGTGACCAACAAGGACGGCATCGCGGAGTTCACGACGATCTATCCCGGCTGGTACCAGGGCCGGACGGTGCACATCCATGCCAAGGTGCACCTCGACTCGTCGACCGTGCTGACGACCCAGCTCTTCTTCGACGACGCGGTGACCGACCGCGTCTTCGCGGCCACGCCGTACAGCTCGCGCGGCGAGCGCGAGATGCGCAACGACGGCGACGGGATCTTCGACGAGGCCCTCGTGCTGGATCTCTCGCGCGAGGACGACGGCTACCTGGGGACGATCTCCTTCGATGTCGCAGCCAGCTGAACCGCGCGTGCTCGTCGTCGACGACGAGCCCAACATCGTCGACGTCGTCACCATGGCGCTGCGCTTCCAGGGCTTCGCCGTGGAGTCGGCGGGCACCGGGGCCGCGGCGATCGCCGCCGTGTCGGACTTCCGGCCCGACCTGATCGTGCTCGACGTGATGCTGCCCGACATGGAGGGCTTCGACGTCGCGGAGCGGCTCGGCGCCCAGCGCAACCGCGTCCCGATCATCTTCCTCACCGCGCGCGACGCGACCGACGACAAGATCCGCGGGCTGACCCTGGGCGGCGACGACTACGTGACGAAGCCGTTCAGCCTCGAGGAGCTCGTCGCGCGGATCCGCTCGATCCTGCGGCGGGCGGGGCTCGCCGAGCCCGAGTCCAGCCGCCTGACCTTCGAGGACCTCGAGCTCGACGAGGAGACGCGCGAGGTCGTGCGCGGCGGCGCGCACGTCGACCTGACGGCCACCGAGTACCGGCTGCTGCGCTATCTGCTGCTCAACCCGCGCCGGGTGCTCACGCGCGCGCAGCTGCTCGAGCACGTGTGGGACTACGACTTCGGCGGCGACGCTCGCGTGCTGGAGACCTACGTGAGCTACCTGCGCAAGAAGCTCGACGCCCACGGGCCGCCGTTGATCCACACGGTCCGAGGCGTCGGCTACGCGCTGCGGCCGCCGCGCACGTGATGGCATCGCTACGGACACGGCTGCTCGTGGCCGTGCTGGCGATCACGGCGGCCGGCCTGCTGCTGCTCGCCGGCATCACCTACTTCGGGCAGCGCTCGTTCCTGCTCGACCGGCTCGACGATCAGATCGCGCACGCGCCGCCGGCCGCCGCGGACGCGCTCGGAAGCGGGGGCGGCGGGCCGCGGCCCGGGCCGCCGGGCGGGGCGGGTGGGCCGGGTGGCGGCGGGCCGGGCAGCGGGCTGCCTCCGGGAACCTACGTCGAGCACCGCGACGCCGACGGGAACGTCGAGGACTCGCAGGTCTTCGACTACGAGCAGGACACCACCGCCGATCCGGCGCTGCCGGCGGACATGCCCGTGGGCGAGGCCTTCACGGTCGACGGCGAGAACGGCGACGACAACAGCTACCGCGTGTACGCCGAGCCCGACCGCTTCGGCAGCGGCGTCACCGTGGTGGCGGCGCCATTGACCGAGATCGAGGCCACTCTGCATCGTCTGCTGCTGCTCGAGTCGCTCGTGATCGGCGGCGTGCTGCTGCTGCTCGGGTTCGTCGCATGGGCGGTGGTCCGCGTCGGCCTCCTGCCTTTGGATCGCATCGGCCACACGGCGGGCGCGATCGCCGGCGGCGACCTCTCGCACCGCGTCGAGTCCGTCGACCCGCGCAGCGAGGTGGGCCGGCTCGGCATCGCCTTCAACGCGATGCTCGACCGGCTCGAGGGCGCGTTCACCCAGCGGCAGGCGAGCGAGGACCGGCTCCGCCGCTTCCTGGCCGACGCCTCGCACGAGCTTCGTACTCCTCTGGCGTCGATCCGGGGGTATGCCGAGCTGTTCCGGATGGGCGCGGCGCGGTCGCCCGAGGATGTCGAGAAGGCGATGCGGAGGATCGAGGACGAGGCCGCGCGTATGGGCGTGCTCGTCGAGGACCTGCTCACGCTGGCCCGGCTCGACGAGATCGCCGAGGCGCCGCACACCTCCGTCGACGTCGCCGCGCTGGCGGGCGACGCGGTCGACGATGCGCGCGCGGTCGCGCCCGAGCGGGCGATCGCGCTGTCGTCGTCCTTGGATGGTGGCGCCGTGGTGCTGGGTGACGCGCACCAGCTCCGGCAGGTCTTCGCGAACCTGCTGCGCAACGCGCTGGTGCACACGCCGGCCGGCACGCCGATCGACGTTGGCGTGGGGTTGGCCGACGCGTCGGTGCGCGTGGACGTGCGCGATCACGGGCCCGGCCTGCCCGCCGGCGATCCTGGGGCGCTGTTCGAGCGCTTCTGGCGGGCCGAGGGCGGCCGGGAGCGCGGCAAGGCCGGTGCGGGGCTGGGGCTCGCGATCGTGGCGGCGATCGTGGATGCTCACGGGGGGACGGTGTCGGCCGCGGATGCGCCGGATGGGGGTGCCGTGTTCTCGGTGTCGCTGCCGGCGTCCGGCGCCGGGCACACCTGAACTGCGGCTGGGTAGGGCGGCCGGCCGTCCGCGGGAGTGGTGGGCGGGTCCTCCGCGGGGGCGTGCGGGCGCGCCTTCCGGGCTGGTCGGTGCCGTCCGGTGCGGGACATAGGATACGAACATGTGTTCGCAAGTGATATTGGGGCGGTCGGACGGAACGAAGCCGCTGGAGGTTCTGGAGCGGGAGATCACGTCGCTCGCCACGCAGATCCATGCCGCCACCTGCCGGTGGCTGTGTCTCGTGGGCGAGTACGACGCGCGCGAGGGCTGGGCGACCTGGGGCGCCAAGACGTGTGCGCAGTGGGTGGCCCTGCAGTGCGGGATCGCGCCGGGGTCGGCGCGCGAGCACGTTCGCGTGGCCCGGCGGCTGCGCGAGCTGCCGCTGATCCGGGCGGCGTTCGCCGAAGGGGAGCTGAGCTACTCGAAGGTGCGCGCGCTCACGCGCGTGGAGAACGTCGAGCGCGAGCAGGACCTGCTCGACCTGGCGCGGCACGCGACGGCCTCGCAGCTGGATCGCCTGCTGAGGGCGTATCACGGTGTCGTCGCGGCCGAGCGGGCGGCCGCCGGAGAGCCGCCCGAGCGGTGGATCACGTTCGACCACGCGGACGACGGGAGCCTGCTCCTGCGCGGTCGCCTGCCGGCCGAGGAGGGCGCGCTGGTCATGGCCGCGATCGAGGCCGCGCGGGATCGGCTCGCACAGCGGGACGTTCCCGCGGGAACGCCCGACGGTCGCGAGGTGGACGTTCCCGCGGGAACGCGTGACGGTGGCGGGTCGGACGTTCCCGCGGGAACGCCTGACGGTGGCGACGTTCCCGCGGGAACGCCTCGGCGCAGCCCTGGCGAGGCGCGCGCCGACGCGCTCGTCGCGATCGCGGACTCGTTCCTCGGCGGCGGCCCCGAGGCGCCGCGGACGGGCGGCGACCGCTACCAGGTGGTCGTGCACGCCGATGCCGCCGCGCTGTCGGGCGAGGAGCCGGGCGGGCGGTGCGAGCTCGACGACGGCTCGCCGCTCGCGATCGAGACCGCGCGCCGGCTCGCGTGCGATGCGTCGCTCGTGCAGCTGCTCGAGCGGGACGGGCAGCCGCTGCGGATCGGGCGCAAGACGCGCACCATCCCGCCTGCCCTGCGGCGGGCGCTGAACGCGCGTGACCGGGGCTGCCGCTTCCCGGGATGCGGGTCGCGGCGGTTCCTCGACGCGCATCACATCGAGCACTGGGCGGACGGAGGGGCGACGGACCTCGACAACCTGGTCCATCTCTGCGGATACCACCATCGCCTCCTCCACGAGGGCGGCTATCGGATCGCGCGCACGGCGGGCGGTGGGATCGCCTTCCACCGGCGGGACGGGCGGCCGATCCAGGCGTGCCGGGTGCGCGGCCGTCCGGCGAAGCTGCCGTCGACGCGGCGGCCCGACGCCTGCGTGGCGCTCTCCCACGACCGGCTCGACCTCGGGTACGGCGTCGAGGCCCTGCTGACGTTCGCTCCGATCGCGACGGGAGAGCCGCCGGGGATCTGATCGTCAGCCGTCAAGCAGCCGGCGGACCGAGGCGACCTTGTCGTCGAGCGTCTGCTCGCGGTCGCGGCGCTCGTCGAGCTTGAGCACCGTGTACACGCGCGGCACGCCCTGCTCGAACGGCACCGCGTGGAGCTCGGCGACGATCGCGAGGATGTCCTCGGTGCTGCCCTCGAGCGAGGTGCCCATGGCGTGGAGGGAGAAGCGGACGCGGTCCTGGGCCTCGAGGCGGCGGTGGATCTCGGCGATGTACGCCGACGCGCTCGCGTCGGGCCGGCCGAGGGCGATGACGGTGAGATCGGCGGTGGCCACGGGCGGCGAGGCTAGCGGCACGGCGCGACCGCGGGGCGGCCGCGCCGTGCGCGCGGATCACGAGAGGTTCGTGGCCGAGCCGTCGGTGGCCGTGCCTGAGCCGTCGGCCGGCGGCGCGGTGCCGTCGCTGGGCGGTGTCGCGCCGTCGGTGCTCGGCGGGCCGCCGTGCCGGCGGGGTCGTGCCGTCGCTCGGCGGCGTCATGCCATCGGCGCCCGACGGCGGTCCGCCGCCCGGCCCGCCGCCCGAGGGCATCGTCGCCTCGAGCGCCTCCTGGACCTCGTCGACCGACAGGCCGAGCTCATCGGCGAGCGCCTCGGCCATGCTCGGATCGGTCTGCGCCCGCGCCCGGCCCGCCGGCGCTCGGTCGTGCCGCTTCGAGCGCGTCCTGGAGTCGGCTCTCGCTGACGCCGAGCTCCTCCGCGAGGGCGGAGAGGTCGAAGCCTCCCTGGCCGCCCGGACCGCCGGGCCGGCCCATCGTCGAGGGCGTGGCGCCGTTGGCGGACGAGCCGCCGGTGGCGGCGACGCCGATGCCGGCGGCGCCGGCCAGGACGACGGCGCCGAGCACGACGGCGAGTGTGCGGGAGCGGGGGTTCATGCGGTTCTCCTGTCGGGGGTGACGAGCGGGGGTGAGGTGGTGCGGCGGCGCTGGGCGAAGACCCAGGTGCGCATGGCGACGTAGCGGGTGACCGTGGCGGTGAGGTTCGCCGCGACGAGCACGGCGAGCTCGACCGCCCGCGGCGGCTCCGCGGACAGCCCGTGCAGCACGAGCAGCGCGCAGTTGGTCAGTGCCAGCGTCAAGAAGAACACGAGCCCGCCGCGCAGGTGATGGCGCAGCAGCCCGGCACGCCCGCGCACGCGGAACGTGAAGCGGCGGTTGGCCGCGGTGTTGCCGATCGCGGTCAACGCGAGCGCGACCGCGTTCGCACCGGCGGGGCCCAAAGCGCCGCGGAGCACGAGGAAGAGCAGCGCGTGGGCGATCGTGCTGACCACGCCGACCGCCGCGAAGCGGGCGAGCGGGGCGCTCGCCATCAGTCGCGCGACGCCGCGCAGGTCGTCCACCGCCGTGCGCACGATCCGCACGCGCGAGTCGGGATCGTCGATCCAGTCGACCGGCACCTCGTGGATCCGCAGCCCGCGCCGCTGGGCGGCGACGAGCAGCTCGGTGTCGAAGAACCAACCGTCGTCGCGGACCTCGGGGAGCAGCTCCTCGAGCAGGTCGGCGCGCACCGCCTTGAAGCCGCACTGCGCGTCGCTGAACCGGGCGCGCAGGACGGTCCGCAGCAGCCCGTTGTACGCGCGCGAGATGACCTCGCGCTTGGGCCCCCGGACCACCCGCGCGCCGTGCGCGAGCCGCGTGCCGATCGCCAGGTCGCTGTGACCCGAGAGCAGCGGCGCGACGAGCGGGAGCAGGCCGCGCAGGTCGGTCGAGAGGTCGACGTCCATGTAACAGACGACCTGCGCGTCGCTCAGCGACCACGCGGCGCGCAGCGCGCGGCCGCGGCCCTTGCGCTCCAGCCGCAGGACGGAGACCGACGGCAGGCGGCGCGCCAGGTCCGCCGCGATCGCGGCCGTGGCGTCCGTGCTCGCGTTGTCGGCGATCACGATCCGCCAGGTGAACGGGAACTCGGCGGTCAGGTAGCGGTGCAGGCGGCGGACGCTCAGCTCGAGCGCCGCCTCCTCGTTGTAGACGGGCACGACGATCTCGATCTGCGGACGCGCGAGAGCGGGCCGGCGCCTCGGCGCCGCCGCAGGCAGGGCGGTCACGGGACCCACCGCGCGGGACTGACGCGCTCGACGACCGCGACCCGGTTCGGGGGCGCGGACGCCGACGGAGGCCGGGCGTGGGCAGGAGCGGCGGCGGGGATCGTCGCCGCGAGCGTGGCGGCCGCGAGGACCGCCGGCAGCAGCCGCCGGATGCGTCGCGGTCGGAGATGGGCGATCGGTGTCATGCGAACACCGTCGGCCCCGACCGTGCGAACCACCTCGGAGCACGCTGGGAGATACCTGAGAACCGCGCGCTCAGGGAACTCCCAGGCTCGTCCCAGCCCGCTCTCGCACGCCGCGCCGAAGCTCGCCGCATGTCAACGATCTCGCTGCCCGAAACCCGCCGCGTCCGCAGCCGGGCGCTCTCGATCCCCGCCGTCCGCCCCGAGCTCGCCGCCCTGCTCGTGCTCGCGGGCGTCCTCTACCTGTGGGCGCTCGACCGCAACGGCTTCGCCAACGAGTACTACAGCGCCGCCGTGCGCGCGATGAGCACGAACTGGCACGCCTTCCTCTACGGCTCCTTCGACACGGCCGGCGTGATGACGGTCGACAAGCCGCCGCTCGCGCTCTGGGTTCAAGCGCTGTCCGCGCGCGCGTTCGGGTTCAGCTCATGGAGCATCCTCGTCCCGCAGGCGCTGATGGGCGTCGCGACGGTCGGCCTGACCTACGACATGACCCGCCGGTACTTCGGCCGCGTCGCCGGCTTCGCCGCCGGCCTCGCCCTGGTGCTCACGCCCGTGACCGTCGCGATCGCGCGCCACAACAACCCCGACGCGCTGCTCGTGCTCTGCTGCACCGCCGCGCTGTGGTTCCTCGTCAGAGGCCTCGAGGACGGGCGCATCCGCTGGCTCGCCCTCGCGGGCGTCGCGGTCGGTCTCGGCTTCGAGGCCAAGATGGCGGCGGCGCTGCTCGTGGTGCCCGCCATGGCTGCCGCGTGGGTGTGGGCGGCGCCGCGCAATCGCGTCAAGGAGCCTGCTGGCCGGCGGCGCGGCGATGACTGTCACCGGACTGGCCTGGCCGCTCCTGATGTGGCTCACTCCGGCGGCCGACCGCCCGTGGATCTCGGGCACGAGCGACAACAGCATCTGGTCGCTGATCCTCGGCTACAACGGCCTCGGCCGCCTGTTCGGCCAGGACGGCGGACCCGGCGGCATGGGCGGCGGCGGCACGATGTTCGGCGGAGAGCCCGGCCTGCTGCGACTGCTCAACGAGGCGCTCGGCGGCCAGGCCGGCTGGCTGCTCGGGGTCGCGCTCGTCGGCGGCGCCGCGCTGCTCGCGCTCACGCGCCTGAAGCGGACCGACGCGCGCACCGGCTGGCTGATCGCGGTCGGCGGCACGTTCCTGACGATCGCCGTCGCCTTCAGCCGCGCCGAGGGCATCTTCCATCCCTACTACGTGGCCCAGCTCGCGCCGTTCACTGCTGCGCTCGTCGGCGCGACCGTCGCGGTCATGCTCGACAACCGCTTCGTCGCGGCCGCGGCAGTGGTCGCAGGCGTGGCGACCGAGATGATGATCATCGGCGGCGATGCCGCGTGGATCGCGGCGGCCGGCGTCTTCGCCGCCGTGCTGCTCGCGAGCGACGTCTTCGGCCGCAAGGCCCGCGCGTACATCGTCGCGGCCGCGATGGCCGTACTGCTCATCACGCCCGCGAGCTGGTCGGCGCAGACGCTCGGGCATGCCACGAGCGGCACGTTCCCCGCCGGCGGCGCCGCCACGATGGCCGGCGGACCCGGCGGCGGCGGTGGGCCCCGGCGGCAACATGTTCGGCGGCGACACCTCGTCGATGACCGCCGCGCTCGAGTACGCCGAGGCCAACGGCGGCGGCACGATCGCCGTGTCCAGCCAGTCCGGCGCTGCCGGCTCGCTCATCACCTCCGGCGCCGACGTCGCGGCGATCGGCGGCTTCTCCGGCCGCGAGAGCCAGGTCACCGTCGAGTGGCTGGCCGACGCGGTCGAGCAGGGCCGCATCCGCTACGTGCTCACGCAGGGCGCCGACGGCCTCGGCAACGACAGCCGCATCGGCTCCAGCCAGGTGATGGCCGCCGTCGAGCAGGTCGGCGCACCCACCACCGTGGACGGGCTCTACGACCTCAGCGGCCTCGCCGACGAGCTCCGGGCGCTGTGAGGCCACAGCGCCGACACGGCCGGCCGCAGCCGCGGATCCGAGCCGTAGACGAGCAGCACGAGCATCGCCCCGTAGATCGGCAGGTGGCCCATGAGCTCGTTCGCGCCGAAGAACCACAGCGTGGCGTTGAACGGGATCCCGGCCACCAGCACGATCACCTGCGGCAGCGCCCCTGAGATCACGAGCAGCCCGAAGAGCACCTCGATCGCGCCGGCCACGCGGATGAACTCGAGGTCCGTCCAGCCCAGCCCGATCTCGCGCGCGACGTTCAGCTCCGGATGATCGGCGAGGAACGCGAGCGCGAGGTCGGGCCGCGCGAGCTTCTCGTCGAACGCCACGATGATCAGCGCCACGCCGGCCGCGACCTTCAGCGCCCACACCGCGCGCGCGTGGTCGAGCAGCGAAGGCTCGCCCGCCGTGCGGAGCTCGTGGTCGGCCGACCAGCGCCCCGGCCCCGCGAGCAGCACGTAGATCGCCAGGCCCAGCATGTCGATCCGCGACAGGACCGGCAGGACCCCGAACTCGAGCATGCCGAGCGGGCCCGCGGCCACGAGCAGCGCGGCGCCGGCGCGGGCGTGCCAGCCGGTCGCCATCGAGATCGCCACGACCGCCATCACCGCGCCGAGCAGGATTCCCGCGACGTCGGCCTGGAGGTCCATGGCGGGGGAGAGGTAGAAGCCCAGCGACAGCAGTCCGACCAGCGACACCGTCAGGTGCAGGCGGATCGCGAACGGCATGAACGGCGACAGCGCGGCCAGGAACGGAACGTCGACGCCCGGCCAGAACCGCGCGATCACCCGCACGAGCACGGTGGCCAGCACCGCGCAGCCGAGCAGCGCCAGGGTCAGCGTCTCGCCTGCGAAGCCCCAGTCGGTGGGGTAGTCGCCGAACTCGAACCAGCGCTCGTGGGCGAACACCATCGCCCGCGGATCCTAGGGTTCGAGCTCGACCCGCATCGCGGCGGCGAGGGCGCCGCCGAGCACCTGCAGCGTGTCCCCGAACCGGACCGTCAGCGGACCGCCGAACGGCTGGCGGTCGAGTACCTCGAGCTCGTCGCCGAGGCAGACCCCGCGCTCTGACAGGTAGCGCAGCATCTCCGGATCCGAGTCCGACACGCGGACGAAGCGGCCGCGATCGCCCGGCGCCAGGTCGGACAGGCTGCGCGTGGTGCTCTCGTCGATGACCAGCTCGGCGCTGGGGATCGGGTCGCCGTGCGGGTCGTGCGTGGGGTGGCCGAGCTTGGCGGCGATCCGGGCCTCGAGGTCCTCGGAGAGCACGTGCTCGAGCGCCTCGGCCTCCTCGTGCACGCGGTCCCACGGCACGTCGAGCTGCGTCGCCAGATACAGCTCGAGCAGCCGGTGGTGGCGCAGCACCTCGAGCGCCAGCCGCTCGCCCTCCGTGGTGAGCTGCACGCCGCGGTAGGGCACGTGCGCGACCAGTCCGAGGTCGGCGAGCTTCTTGATCATCCCGGAGGCCGACGCGGGCGTGACCTCGAGCCGGTCGGCCAGGTCGTTGGTCGCCACCGGCTCGCCCCCGCCGCGGTGCTGGAGCGAGTAGATCGCCTTGGCGTAGTTCTCGACGGCCTCGGAGGAGCCGGTCATACGCTCACCAGGAGCCCGGTCAGGAACATCAGGCCGATGCCGCCCAGCAGGCCGCCCACCGCCGCCGGGTGCAGCGTGCGGCCGTCGTCGTCGCGCATCGTGGGCGCGAGCTGGACGATGACCTGCACGATCGCCCCGGCGCCGAAGCCGAACAGGAACGCCGCCAGCGAGGCGTTGAACGCGGCGGCGCCGATCCAGGCGCCCAGCACCGCGGGCGCGCCGGCGAGCAGCCCGAGCACCGCGAGCCGGCCCAGCGACGGCTTCAGGTGCGCGATCGGGGCGACGATGGCCAGCCCCTCGGTGGTGTTGTGGAGTGCGAAGCCCACGACGAGGAAGGCGCCCAGGGCGAGCGCGCCGACGGCGTAGGCCGAGCCGATCGCCACGCCCTCGCCGAGGTTGTGCAGGCCGATGCCGACCGCCACCAGCAGCGCCAGCGTCCCGCCCGAGGCCTGAGTACGCCGCGCGGCGAGCCACGCGGACACGCCCGTGAGCAGCAGGTAGGAGACGACGCCGCCGACCAGCACCAGCGCGGCGCCGCCGAACGCCTGCGAGCCCTCGCCCGCCAGCTCGAAGCCCTCCAAGGTGGCGTCGATGGCCAGGAAGCCGAGCAGGCCCACGGTCACCGCCATCACGACGCGCAGCCACTTCGGCGGGATCCGCCGCATCCACGGCAGCCACAGCATCCCCAGCGCGATCGGGATCACGCCCACGTAGACGCCGAGCAGCGCCATCAGCCCGAAGAAGGAGAGGTCATTCGAAGGCGTCTCGACGGCGACCGGGATCTCGTGCGCGAAGGTCCCGCCCGTCGAGGTCATCAGCGCCACCTCGTAGGCCTCGCCCTCGACCCACGGCTGCTGCACGCGCACCGTCGCCGTCTCGAGCCGGCCGATCGGCTGGTCCGCGCCGGAGAACTGCGTGAAGGCGTCGTTGACCACCGCCTGCGCGATCGTCACCGCGTCCGGCCCGTCGTTGCGGACGGTCAGCTCGATCACGCCGGGCGTCAGCTTCGTGCGCTCGACCGCCAGCTCCTCGGCCGGCGGCCCGCGCCGCTCGGCCAGCCCCGGCCCGCCGAGGACGGCGAAGGCCCCGATGGCGACCATGATCAGCACCAGCGGGACGAGCCCCAGGAGCCAGGTCGGAACCCCGCGCAGCTCGTCCACGGTGGCGGCGCGCCCCTCCATCACGTGACCTCGAAGAAGCCCTGCCAGCCGAGCTCGGTGAACTCGGACTGGTGCGCGTGGAACATGAACGGGCCGGGGTGGGCGAACTTCCACTCGAGGATCCCGCGCTGGCCCTGGCAGAGCATCACCGTGTCGGTGAACTCGGACGGGGTCTTCGACGTGCCCGTCGGGTAGTAGTGGAAGAGGTTCCCGTGCAGGTGGAACGAGTTGATCAGGTCGTACTCGAGCACGTTGACGAGGTAGATCCGCACCAGCGTGTCGCGCGCGACCTGGATCGGGTTGTTCATGTAGGCGAACGGGATCGAGTTGGCCGCGTACATCTCGTTCGCGCGGTCGAAGTTGGTGTCGAACCCGTTCATCACCATCACCATCTCCTCGGCGTCCTCGCGGCCGTCGGCGGGGTCGACGATGAAGGCGCCGTAGAGACCCTTGGCGATGTGCTCGGCGAGGGGCCGCACGTGGCAGTGGTAGAGGTGCAGTCCGGCGGGCAGGGCGTCGAACTCGTAGACCGTCTTGCCGCCGGGCTCGATCTGGCCGGCGCCGATCCCGGGCACGCCGTCCATCTCGGACGGGTGGATGCCGTGGAAGTGGATCGTGTGCGGGTGGGCGGAGCCGTTGGCGAAGGTGATCCGCAGGCGCTCGCCCTCGCGGCAGCGCAGCGTCGGCCCGGGGATGCGCTGGTTGTAGGTCCAGGCCGCGAACTTCACGCCCGGGGCGACCTCGATCTCCTTGTCGACCGCGTAGAGCTCCCACTCGCGCAGCACGCGGCCGCTGGCCATCCGCGTCGTCTTGCCCCAGTCGAAGTCGCGCAGGATCTCGTGCGGGTCGAAGCCGTTGGCCGCGTGGTCGACCGTCCGGTTGTCGCGGAAGTCGGCGTGCCCGTGGTCTACCGCGTGGTGAGCGCCGTGCTGCTCCGCAGCTTGCGCCCACGGATGGCTGTGGGGAACGGTGCCGTGCAGGAGGGCCGCCCCGCCGGTGGCGGCGATGCCTCCGGCCAGCAGCTTTCTGCGCGTGAGCTCTGCCACACGACCGATTATGGCATGCCTAAACCTGTTTGTCGAGCAGCCGAGAAGAGCAGCCAGCGCGCGTGGTCGAGCGAGCGCTCGGCGGGGTAGCGCTCGGGGTCGGCGAGCAGCAGCCGCGCCGCCTCGTCGGCCAGGGACGACAGGGCGCGGGCGGTGAGCTCCGGGTCGGGTGAGTCGATCGCGCCTCCCAGCTGGGCGATGACCGCGGCGCGGCCGGCGGCGATCCGCTCGCCGAGCAGCCCGGGAGCGCCCTCCGCCGGCACGAGCATCAGCCGCCACGTCACCGGGTCGCTCTCGACCGCAGCCAGGTAGCCGCGCAGCGCGGCGATCAGGGCCTCGCGGGGATCGCCGCCCAGCTCGCGCGGGACGAACTCCTGCAGCTGCCCGAGCGCGCGCACGGTCTCGCGCTCGACCAGCGCCTCGAGCAGCGCTCCCAGGTCGTCGAAGTGGCGGTAGACGATCGGGCGGGTGATGCCGGCCCGGCGCGCGACGGCCTCGATCGACACGCCGTGGAAGCCCTCGTCGGCGACGACGGCCTTGGCCGCGTCGAGCAGCTGCTCGCGCCGCGCCGGGGCCTTCATGCGTGTGATCGTGCTCACCCTAGTTATGTTACGTACCCGTAACTTAGGGGTATCGAACGCACCACGATGGACACCGACATTGCGATCATCGGCAGCGGCTTCAGCGGCCTCGGCATGGCGATCCGCCTCAAGCAGGCGGGCATGAACGACTTCGTCGTCCTCGAGCGCGCCGGCGAGGTCGGCGGCACGTGGCAGGCCAACACCTATCCCGGCTGCGCCTGCGACGTCCCGTCGCACCTGTACTCCTTCAGCTTCGCGCCCAACCCCGACTGGACGCAGACGTACTCGACCCAGCCCGAGATCTGGGCCTACCTGCGCCGCGTCGCCGACGACTTCGGTGTGCGGTCCCACGTGCGCCTGAGCACCGCGGTGGAGTCCGCCGCCTGGGCCGGCGACCACTGGGAGCTCGAGACCTCGCAGGGCACGCTGCGCGCGCGCGTGCTGATCGCCGGCATGGGCCCGCTGACCGAGCCCAAGATCCCCGACATCCCCGGGCTCGAGGACTTCGACGGGCCGGTCTTCCACTCCGCCCGCTGGGACCACGACGCCGAGCTCAAAGGCAAGCGCGTCGCCTCGATCGGCACCGGCGCCTCGGCGATCCAGTACGTGCCCGCGATCCAGCCCGAGGTCGGGCAGCTGCACGTCTTCCAGCGCACGGCGCCGTGGGTGCTGCCGCACTCCAACCGGCCGATCCGCGGCTGGGAGCGGCGCCTGTTCCGCACGCTGCCCGTCCTCCAGCGGCTGATGCGCGGCGGCGTCTACGCCGGCCGCGAGGCATTGGTGCTCGGCTTCGTGAAGAACCCGAAGCTCATGAAGGTCGTCGAGCGGCTGGCGCGCAAGCACATGCAGCACCAGATCGACGACCCGGAGCTGCTGGAGAAGGTCACGCCCGGCTACACGATCGGCTGCAAGCGCATCCTGCCCTCCAACCGCTGGTACCGGGCGCTCGGCAAGCCCAACGTCGAGCTCGTCACCGACGCCATCGCCGAGGTGCGCGCGAACGCCGTGGTGACCGCCGACGGGCGCGAGCGCGAGGTCGACGCGATCGTCCTCGGCACCGGCTTCCACGTCACCGACATCCCGGCTGCCCACCGCATCCGCGGCCGCGACGGCGTGCTGCTCGAGGATCTCTGGCAGGGCAGCCCGCGCGCCCACCTGGGCAGCACGGTCGCCGGGTTCCCCAACCTGTTCTTCCTGCTCGGCCCGAACACCGGGCTCGGGCACAGCTCGATGGTCTACATGATCGAGTCGCAGATCGCTCACGTGATGGCGGCGCTGCGGCACGTGCGCAAGCAGGGCGCGACGACGATCGAGGTCCGGCCGGAGGTCCAGCAGCGCTACAACGCCGGGCTCGAGCGCAAGCTCGAGGGCACGGTGTGGAACACCGGCTGCGCGAGCTGGTACCTCGACCACACGGGCCGCAACTCGACCGCCTGGCCGGACTGGACGTGGAAGTTCCGCCGCCGCGTGGCGACGCTCGACCCGGCCGAGTACGTGCTCGACGCTCCCGTCCGGGAGCGGGTGCCGGCATGAGGGTCCTGCTCACCGGCGCGGCCGGCGGCATCGGCGCCGCGACGACCGCCGAGCTGCGCGAGCGCGGCGCCCGCGTGGTGGGGCTCGACCTCATCGAGGGGCCCGACATCCTCGCCTGCGACGTGCGCGACCAGGCGTCGGTCGACAAGGCCGTGGCCAGGGCGATCGGCCTGCTCGGCGGCCTCGACGTGCTGATCAACAACGCCGGGCTCGGGCTGCCGCAGTCGGCCGGGCTGGCGCCCGACGACGACGCCCTCGCGGTGATCGACGTCAACCTGCTCGGCCCGTGGCGGGTCACCGCCGCGGCGCTCCGGGCCCTGCGGGAGTCCCGCGGACGGGTCGTCAACGTCGCGTCCGGGCTGGCGCACGTCGCGCTCCCGTGGGGCACGGCCTACTGCATGAGCAAGCGCGGGCTGACGGCCTACTCCGACGCCCTGCGGCTCGAGTACGGGGGCGAGATCACGGTCACCACCGTCTACCCCGGCTACATCCGGACCCCGATCCACGAAGCCTCGCACGAGCGCGGGGTGGCGCTCGAGGGCAACGTGCCGGCCGAGAAGGTGGAGGACGCCGCGCGCACGCTGGCGCGCGCCGCGCTCGGCCCGCCGGCCCGCGACCTCGCCACCACCCGCCAGGGAGCGATCGGCTACGCGTTCATGCGGCACGTGCCGCGCCGGCTGCTCGACGCGGTCGTCCGCCGCAGGCTCTCGAAGCTCACGCTCCCGGCTTCGTGACCATCAGGAAGACGGCGGCGATCACCAGCAGCCCGGCGACCGCGCCCACGATGCCCTCGGTGCGCGCCTGGCGCAGGTACTCGTCCGACGGCTTGCCGGACTCGTCGAGGTCGCGCTGGACCATCGGGCCGAGGCGGCGGTCGGCCGGCACGAAGTAGGCGCCCTGCATCCCCCCGAGGACGATCGCGATCGCGAACGTGGCGCTGATCCAGAACGACCCGAAGCCCCAGTCGCCGTCGATCGTCTGGTAGATGCCGGTGACGATGATCAGGCCGAGGGCCGGCGAGGCCATGCGCTGGTTGATGGCCAGCTGCAGCTGGTGCACGTAGGGCAGGTGGCGCACGCCGGTCTTCATGGCCACCGGGAACATGATCGCCTCGGCGAAGGTGGCGCCGAAGCCGACGACCACGGCGCTGACGTGGATGAAGACGGAGATCTCGTAGAGGCTCATGGCGTGAAGACGATCTTGCCGAAGACGTCGCCGGAGGCCATCGCCGCGAAGCCCTCGCGCGCGTCGGCCAGAGGCAGCACGCGGTCGATCTCGGGCCGGATCCCGCTCGCCTCGCACAGCCGGGCGAGCTGGGAGAGCTCGTCGCGCGTGCCCATCGTGGAGCCGATCACGTTGAGCTGCAGGAAGAACACGCGCTGCAGCTCGGCGGGCGGGTTGCCGCCGCTGGTGGAGCCCGAGACGACGAGCGTGCCGCCGGGCTTGAGCGCCCGCAGCGAGTGCTTCCACGTCGCCTCGCCGACCGTCTCGAGCACGGCGTCGACGCGCTCGGGCAGCTTGGCGCCGCTCTCGAATGCCTCGTGGGCGCCCAGCTCGACCGCCTTGCGACCCTTGGCCTCGTCGCGCGAGGTGACCCACACGCGCAGCCCGGCGTTGCGCGCCAGCACGATCGCCGCGCTCGCCACGCCGCCGCCCGCGCCCTGGATCAGCACCGTCTGGCCGGGCCGCACGCCGGCCTTGACGAACAGCATCCGGTAGGCGGTCAGCCAGGCGGTCGGCAGGCACGAGGCCTCCTCGAACGAGAGCGCCTCCGGCTTGGGCACGAGGTTGCCGCGCGGCACCGCCACGCGCTCGGCGAGCGAGCCCTGGTGCTTCTCGCTCAGCAGCGTGCGCTTGGGGTCGAGCGTCTCGTCGCCGCGCCAGCCGTCGCTCGAGATGACCGAGTGCACGATCACCTCGTTGCCGTCGGGGTCGACGCCGGCGGCGTCGCAGCCGAGGATCATCGGCAGCGCATCGTCCGACAAGCCCACGCCGCGCAGCGACCACAGGTCGTGGTGGTTGAGCGAGGCGGCGCGCACCTCGACCGTGACCCAGCCGTCGGGCGGCTCGGGATCGGGGCGCTCGCCGACCTCCAGTGCGGCGAGCGGATCGTCGGCGTTCGTCGTGGCTGCGTAGACGGCGAGCATGCTGACGGGCCTACCCGTCGTACATCCCGGAGAACGTGTCCGCGTAGCGGCGCTCGACCACCGCCCGCTTGACCTTCATGGTCGGGGTCAGCTCGCCCGCCTCCTGGCTCAGGTCGACCTCGAGCACCGTGAACTTCTTGATCTGCTCGATGCGGGCGAACTGGGCGTTGGCCTGGTCGACGTCCTGCTGGAGCCGCTCCCGCACGCGGTCGTGGGTCGCCATCGACTGGACGTCGCCGTCGATGCCGAGCTCCTCGGCCAGCGCCGCGGCCTCTTCGGCGTCGAGCGTGAGCAGCGCCACCAGGTAGGAGCGGTTGTCGCCGTGCACGACCGCCTGCGAGATCCAGCGCGACTCGCGCAGCGCGTTCTCGATGTTGGTGGGGGAGATGTTCTTGCCGCTCGAGGTGATGATGAGGTCCTTCTTGCGGCCGGTGATGCGCAGGTAGCCGTCCTCGAGCTCGCCGAGGTCGCCGGTGCGCACGAGGTCGCCCACGAACGTCTCGGCCGTCGCCTCGTCGTTGCGGTGGTAGCCCTTGAACACGTTCGGGCCGCCGAGCAGGATCTCGCCGTCCTCGGCGATCTCGACCGCGAAGCCGGGGAGGGCGGGGCCGACGGTGCCGAAGCGCGGGTCGTGCGGCGGGTTGAGGGTGGCCGCGGCGCACGTCTCGCTCATCCCGTAGCCCTCGAGCACGGTGATCCCGCAGGCGTCGAGGAACTCGAGCACCTCGAGCGGGATCGGGGCCGCGCCGGTCAGGGCGAGCTCGAGCCGGCCGCCGAACACCTGGCGCACCTTGCTCAGCACCAGCCGGTCGGCGAGCGCGTACTGCGCCTTCAGCGCCGCCGAGGCGGTGCCGCGGCGCATCGCGGGGCGCGCCTTGCGGCCGGTGGCGATCGCCCACGCGAACAGGCGCTGCTTGACCGCGCTGCCCTCGCTGCCGCGGGCCAGCACGCGGGCGTGGATCTTCTCGAACACGCGCGGCACCGACGGGAAGTGCGTCGGCGCGGCGGCGCCGACGTCCTCCACCAGCTTGCGCGAGTCGCCGCTCCAGAAGGCGAGCGTGCAGCCCACCTCGAGCGAGACCATCTGCACCACGCGCGCGAGCGCGTGCGCCAGCGGCAGGAACATGAAGAGCACCGCGCCCGGCTTCAGGCCGACCTGCTGCCGGTAGGCCTCGCCGGTCGCGAGCACGTTGCGGTGCGTGAGCATGCAGCCCTTCGGCGGGCCGGTGGTGCCGGAGGTGTAGACGATCGTCGCCACGTCGTCGATGCCGACCGCCTCGAGCCGCTTCACGAGCTCGGCCTCGTCGATCTCGCCGGCGCGGCCCCGGAGGTCGTCCACGGTCGTGGTGTCGCCCGCCGGCACCATGCTGATGACGTGCTCGAGGCCCGGGAGCTGGTCGCGCACGGCCTCGATCTTGGCGAGCTGGCCCGCGTCCTCGAGGATGATCGCCCGCGCCTCCGAGTGGTCGACGACGTAGCGGCACTCCTCGGGCGAGTTCGTCTGGTAGACGGGCACCACGACGAGGCCGGCGGCGAGGATCGCGGCGTCGGCCAGCGTCCATTCGGGCCGCGTCTCGCCGAGCAGCGCGACCTTCTCGCCGGGCTCGAGGCCGAGCGCGGCGAGCCCGCGCGCCAGCTCGCGCACGGCGGTCCCGAGCTCGGCGAAGGACCACTCGTGCCAGGTCCCGTCGCGCGGGAAGCGGATCGCGGTGCCGCTGTGGCGCTCCGCGGCGTCGAGCACCATCTGGCCGAGTGAGTTCTCGCTCATGGGGCGCGATCCTGACATAGCCTTCGCTCGCATGGCGCCTCTCCGACTTCGAACGCACCCCGCTGCTCTTCGGCCCGTCGCCGGTCCACCGGCTCGAGCGCCTGAGCGCGCACCTCGGCGGAGGCGTGCACCTGTGGGCCAAGCGCGACGACTGCAACAGCGGGCTGGCCTTCGGCGGCAACAAGACGCGCAAGCTCGAGTACCTGGTCGCCGACGCGCTCGCGCAGGGCTGCGACACGCTCGTCTCGATCGGCGGCGTGCAGTCCAACCACACGCGCCAGGTCGCCGCCGTGGCCGCCCGCTGCGGGCTGAAGGCGGTGCTCGTCCAGGAGAGCTGGGTCGACTGGCCGGACGTCACGTACGACCGCGTCGGCAACATCCTGCTGAGCCGGATGATGGGCGCCGACGTCCGGCTCGTGGAGGCAGGCTTCGGGATCGGCTTCAAGTCGAGCTGGGATGCGGCCCTCGCGTCGGTCGAGGAGGCCGGCGGCAAGCCGTACGCGATCCCCGCCGGCGCCTCCGACCACCCGCTCGGCGGGCTCGGGTTCGCGCGCTGGGCGATGAGGTGGCCGAGCAGGAGCCGAGCTGGGCGTGTTCTTCGACACCGTGATCGTCTGCTCGGTCACCGGCAGCACGCAGGCGGGCATGATCGCCGGCTTCGCGGGCCAGGAGCGGGAGCGGCGCGTGATCGGGATCGACGGCTCGGCGAAGCCCGCCGAGACGCACGAGCAGGTCGCCCGCATCGCGCGCTTCACCGCCGAGCGGATCGGCCTGGGCCGCGACCTGCGGGACGACGAGATCGTGCTCGACGACCGCTGGCACGCCGGGACCTACGGCATCCCGGACTCGCAGACCATCGAGGCGATGCGGCTCTCGGCGTCGCTCGAGGGGATGCTCACCGACCCGGTGTACGAGGGGAAGTCGATGGCGGCGATGATCGACCTGGTCGCGGGCGGCGAGATCGAGAAGGGCTCGAACGTGCTGTACGCGCACCTCGGGCGGCGCGCCCGTGCTGAGCGCCTACGCGTCGCTGTTCACAACGGCCGCTCGTTGATCCAGGCCGGGACCGGCTCGAGGTCGTTCACGAACCCGGGCGTGGCCTCGACGCGGTCGAGCCAGGCGGCGACGTGCTCGAAGTCGCGCGGGTCGGCTCCCGCGTCGGCGCCGCAGTGCCCGTAGCCGTACAGCGCGATGTCGGCGACCGTGAAGGCGTCGCCGGCCAGGAACGCGCGGCCGTCCGCCAAGCCGCGGTCGAGCGCGGCGAGCGCGTCGCGGCCGCGCTCGAGCCGGTTCGCGAACACCTCGGGCATCGTGACGTCGCGGCCGGCGAGCTTCAGGAACCGCGCGACCGCCAGGTCGGCCTCGATCCGGTTCTGCTCGAAGAACATCCACTGATGCACGCGCGTGCGCTCCAGACCGGGTGCCGGCAGCAGCGGCGTGCCCTCGGCGAGGTGGAGGAGGATCGCGCCGGACTCGGGGATCAGCTCGCCGTCGTCGGTCTCCAGCACGGGGATGCGGCCGTCCGGGTTGCGCGCGAAGTGCTCGTCGGTGCGCGTCTCGCCGCGGAAGAGGTCGACCTCGACGGACTCGTAGGGCAGGTCGAGGGCGCGCAGGACCAGGCGGCACTTGAGGCAGTTGCCGGAGGAGGCGTGCTCGTAGAGCTTCATGGAGGCGGCAGACTACGCAGCTCGAAGTGCATCGGGTCGGGCCGGGTCGGCCACTCGCCGCCCCACGTGAAGCCGTGCCGCTGCATCGTGCGCACGAGCCGGCCGTCCTGCCGCGAGCGGCCCATGAACGGGTTGGCGGAGGCGTTGAGGTCGATCGCCACGCCCCAGGCGTGCAGCGAGAGCTGGCCGCGCGGCTGGATCCGCCGCGGCGCGTGGCAGCCGGCGTAGTCGCCCGGGTTCACCAGCCGCGAGAGGCCGCGCCGCCGCAGCTCGCCGAGCGCGGCGCGCAGCGGCGGGATCATCTCGCGGTGGCAGGTGACGGAGCCGAGGATCGGCACCCGCCGCGTGACGATGTAGCGGCGCAGGAAGGCCGGGTCGAGCCGGATCCAGTCGTCGCCGTAGGGCAGGCCGACGGCCGGCTCGCCGAACATCACCTTGAGCTGCGCGGGCCGGGCGGGGCCGACCGGGCCGGCGCCGTCGACGATCCTCGCCGCGGCGTCGCGCTCCGTCCAGCGGATGAGCCGGCGCGGGGAGACCGCCTCGCGCAGCAGGACCATGACCGTGCTGCGCAGCGGCTTCACCCGGCGATCCCGGGAGGCGAGCGCCACCTCGGCGTTGCGCAGCGACTCGTCGGCGACCACGCCGACCACCCGCGCGCGTCCGCTTTCCAGCCGCAGCGAGCCGCCGACGCCGAGCTCGCGCAGCGCCGCCGACGTGGTCGAGAGGATCGCCGTGCCCGGCCGCAGCTTCGCGAACGGCTCGCGCTGGGCCTCCGGCAGCGTCGCGGCGTAGCCGGCGGGATCGACGGCCAGGGTGTCGAGCGGGATCGCGTAGCCGGCGCGCACGCGCTGGACGACGTTGCCGGTCGCGTCGACGCCCGAGCGCAGCAGGATCGCTCCCCGCCCGACCGGCGTGGCGGCCTCCACCTCGGGGTGTGCGCGCAGCCGCCGCGCGGCGCGCGCAGGCCGCTCGAGGCCCCACACGATGGCGCTCGTCGCGGGCGGGGGGTCGTGCACGGGCGGCGGCACCGACGGCGTCGTGGTCGGGGCGACGGCGGCGCGCGCGGCGGGCGGCGAGTCGCTCGAGCCGCCGCAGCCGGCGAGTGCGAGGAGCGCCAGCACGGCAAGATGCACGCCGTGATCGACGACGCGCTTGCGTGGGTGCAGACCTGGGAGTCCCGCTGGGGCGAGCGCCCGGCGGCGCCGGCCGTGGACCCCGACCGCTGGGCCGCCGCCTGGGACGAGTTCACGACCCGGATGGACGGCAACTTCCCGTTCTTCCACCCGCGCTTCGCCGGCCAGATGCTCAAGCCGCCGCACCCGGTGGCGGCCGCCGGCTACGTCGCCGCGATGCTCGTCAACCCGAACAACCACGCGCTCGACGGCGGGCCGGTGACGAGCGAGATGGAGAAGGAGGCGGTGGCCGAGCTGGCGGTGATGCTCGGCCTCGGCGAGCCCAACCTCGGTCATCTGACCGCGAGCGGGACGATCGCGAACCTCGAGGCGCTGTGGGTGGCGAGGGAGCTGCATCCGGACAAGGGCGTCGCGTACGGCGCCAACGCCCACTACACGCACGCGCGCATGTGCCAGGTCCTTCGCATGCCCGCGCACGAGGTGCCGGCCGACGCCCACGGCCGGATCGACCTCGACGCGCTCGACGCCCTCTGCGCGCGCGGCGAGGTCGGCACCGTGGTGCTCACCGCGGGCACCACCGGGCTCGGCGCCGTCGACGCGATCGACCAGGCGGCGGCGCTGCGCGAGCGCCACGGCGTGCGGATCCACGTCGACGCGGCCTACGGCGGCTTCTTCGCGCTGCTCGACGACGCGCCCGCCGGGCTGCACGCGATCGGGTCGGCGGACTCGGTGGTGATCGACCCGCACAAGCATGGCCTTCAGCCATACGGATGCGGCGCCGTGTTGTTCGCCGATCCGGGGGTCGGGCGTCTGTATGCGCACGACTCGCCGTACACGTACTTCACGTCCGACTCGCTGCACCTGGGGGAGATCAGCCTCGAGTGCTCGCGCGCCGGGGCGGCCGCCGCCGCCCTGTGGCTGACCCTGCGCGCGGTGCCGCTCGAGCCCGTCCTCGCCGCCGCCCGCCGCGCCGCGGTGGCCTTCGCCGCGCGGCTGCGCGAGTCGGAGGTACTGCGGCTGCACCTCGAGCCCGAGCTGGACATCGTCACCTACCTCCCGCCCGCCGAGAGCCTCACGCAGCTCGACGCCGCGAGCGCGGCGATCCTGCGCGCGGGCATGGAGGACCCCGACGACCCGGTGTTCCTCAGCACCCTGCAGGTCTCGGCGGAGCATCTGCACGGGGTCGAGCGCGACGCGCCGTCGGCCCGGATCCTGCGCAGCGTCCTGATGAAGCCCGAGCACGAGTCCGCCACCGACTGGCTGGCTACCCGAGTTGAGCAGCTAGCCGCTCGTACACGGCAGGGTGGTTGAGCAGCGCCAGGTGGTGCGCGGAGCCGACGTGGAAGGGCTCCTGCGTGCGATGCGAGGCGCTTCGCTCCAGCACCAGCCAGTCGCCGACGAAGCGCGCGACCGGATGGTCCTTGTCCCGCGTCACCGAGGCGGAGACGAAGCAGTGGCGGGCGCTCTCGTGCAGCGGGACGTCCAGGCCCCGCCGCATGTCGCGGATGCCGGCGCTGCGGCGGCGCAGCAGGGACGCGAACGCGCGCGACTCGGGCATCACGCCGAGCACCTCCGCCGCGTAGTGGACGGCCGACTCGAGCGGCGCGCCCGTGTGCGGGGAGCCGAGCGTGATCACATGCGACACGTGCCGCGTCCAGTCGCCGCCCGCGTTGCAGGCGCTGCACGCCACCAGACCGCCCATCGAGTGCCCGATCAGCGCGATCTCCTCGACGTCGCGCTCGGCCACGAGCGCCTCGATCTCATCCGCCAGCTCGCGTCCGTTCTCGGAGACGGAGCGGCCGGTGTTGTAGCGGACGTAGACCGGCGTCCAGCCGGGTAGGCGGTCGCCGTAGCGCGGGCCACCGCCGTAGCGCCAGGCGTGCTCGGTCTCGAACAGCCCGTGGACGAAGATCGCCAGCCGCGGGGTCTCGGCGCCCTCGACGCTCAGCGTCGTCGGGATCGAGAGCGGCGGCTCCAGCACGTCGCCCCGCAGCCCGTTGAGCACGCCGAGCAGCGCGGGCGACACCTCGCGCTCGGGCAGCGCGGCCGACGCGCGGCCGGCCAGCGCCGCACCGCCTCGCACGCTCGCGTAAACGGCGCCCGCGATGGCGTCGTGCAGGGCCTTGGCGGCGCCGGGGGCGAACGAGCGGTCGGCGATCGCCTGATGGACCTGCCTGATCCCGCCCGTGCCGAGCGCGAGCTCGTCGAAGGCGAGCCGGGTGAGTGCGCGGAATTGCGTCACGGTCGCTCGACCAGCGTAGAAAGCGCCACCATCGTGCGCGTCCGCATCACCTTGGGATCGCGCCGCAGCGCCTCGATCACGCGCTCGAGCTCCTCGATGCCCTCCACGCGCACGCGCACGACCGCGTCGGCGTCGCCGGCCACCGTGTGGGCTGCGATGACCGCGGGCAGGCCGGACACCGAGGCCAGCAGGTCACCCGGGGCGACGCTGTCCGCGCAGTAGAGCTCGACGAACGCCTCCAGCCGGTCGCCCAGCGCCTGCGGGTCGATGACCGCGGTGTAGCCGACGATCACGCCGGTCTCGTGCAGGCGGTCGACACGGCGCTTGACGGCCGACGCGGAGAGCCCGACGGCGGCGCCGACATCGGCCAGCGTCGCACGGCCGTCGCGCTCCAGATGATCAAGGATCTTGCGATCGATGTCGTCGAGACGGACCGGACGTTGCACGTCACGCCCACTCTATGTCGTCTCGATTGCGCGCGCGTGAATAGAGCGCTACATCGGCGGTACATGTTCGAGGAAGCCCAGCTGTACTCGCCGGTCACCGAGAACGAGGACGGCTCGGTCACCGTCGAGCTCGCGGGCGACCATCCCGGCGCCTGCGACCCCGCCTACCGCGAGCGGCGCAACCACATCGCCGCGCAGGCCGTGGCCTGGAAGCCCGGCGAGCCCACCCCGCGGATCGAGTACACCGAGGCCGAGCACGACGTGTGGCGGATCGTCTCGCGCGAGCTGGCGCCCAAGCACGAGAAGTACGCGTGCGGCGACTTCCGCGAGGCGGCGGGCCGGCTGGCCCTGCCGGTCGACCACATCCCACAGCTCGACGAGGTCACCGAAGGGCTGCAGGAGCTGACCGGCTGGAGCTACCACTGCGCGGCCGGCCTGGTCCCGCTGCGCGACTTCCTCGGCGCCCTCGGCGACCGCGTCTTCCACTCGACGCAGTACATCCGGCACGGCGCGATGCCGCTCTACACGCCCGAGCCCGACCTCATCCACGAGGTCGTCGGCCACGGCAACCTGCTCGCCGCGCCTCGCTTCGCCGAGATCAAGCGCCAGGCCGGCCTCGCCGCCCAGCGGGTGGAGACCGACGAGGCGCTCCAGTTCCTGGCCGACGTCTTCTGGTTCACGATCGAGTTCGGAGTCATGCGCGAGGACGGCGAGGTGTGCGCCTACGGCGCCGGCATCCTCAGCTCCTACGGCGAGATCGAGGAGTTCCGCGGGGCAGACCTGCGGCCGCTCGACATCCTCGCCATGGCCACGCAGGAGTACGACATCACCCACTACCAGCCCGTGCTGTTCTGCGCCGACGGCATGGGTGAGCTGGAGGACGTCGTCGGCGGCTTCTTCGCGGAGTTCGACGACGACACGCCGGCGCGACTGAGGGGGGACGCGGGGGTGGCGCTGTCGGCTTGACGGCAGCGCGCCCCTGCGCGGGCGCCGGAAACCGGGTACGGTCGTCGCGACCGTAAACCCGCGACGTGGGGTAATGCCCGGGCGCCCATGGACTACCAGATCGATCACGACCCCATCGAGCGAGGCCACCTCGTCGTAGCCAGTGGCGAGCTCGACATCTCGGCCACGCCGCGGCTGTCGACCGTGCTCGCCTTCGCCTCCGCGAGCCCCGGCGGCCGGCTCGTGCTCGACCTCTCCGAGGTGGCCTTCATCGACTCGACGGCGCTCGGGACGATCCTGAAGGCCGCGGCGCAGTTCGACGAGGCGGGGACCAGCCTCGCCGTGGTGGCGCCGGACGGCCCGGTGCGCCGGCTGCTGGAGATGACGAACCTCACCCAGCGCTTCCGGCTGTACTCCACGCGGGACGCCGCCCTTTCGGCGGACGGCGCCCCGGCGTGAACGTAGTTGGCTAGCTAGGCCAGCTGGAAGCGGCCGACGAGCTCCTGAAGGCGCTCGGCGGTGCGGGCCAGCTCCTGGGCGCTGGCGGCGATCTCCTGGGTCGACGCGCTGGTCTGCTGCGTCGACGCGGAGACCTGCTCGGCCGAGGCCGAGGACTCCTCGGCGACGGACGCGACCTCGCCGATGGAGGACTCCATCTGCTGGGTCTCACCGGAGATCTGCTGCGCGGCGGCGGCGATCTCGGAGATCTGGTCGCTGATCTGCTCGACGGCGTGGCCGATCTGCTCGAACGCCTCGCGGGTCTGCTCGACCGTGGCGACGCCGTCCTCGGTGCGCTGGGCGCCCTCGGCGACGACACCGACGACCTTCTGGGTCTCGGCCTGGATCTCGCCGATCAGCCCGGAGATCTGGCCGGCGGCGTCCTGGGACTCCTCGGCCAGCTTGCGGACCTCCTCGGCGACCACGGCGAAGCCGCGGCCCTGCTCGCCCGCACGGGCGGCCTCGATGGCCGCGTTGAGCGCCAGCAGGTTGGTCTGCTCGGCGATGCCGGTGATGGTGTCGACGATGCCGCCGATCCGCTCGCTGCGGGCCGACAGCTCCTCGATCGCGGTCGCGACCTCGGCCGAGGAGTCGGCGACCTGGCGGATCGCGCCGGTGGCCTTGGCGGCCGCGCTGACGCCCTCGCGGGCGGCCCCGCGGGCCTCCTCGGCGCTGCCGGCGGTCTCCTGGGCGCGCTCGGCGCTCACGGTGGCGGCACGCGCGGCCTCGCGGGCGCTCTCGCGCGCCGACTCGACCATCCGCACCTGGCGCTCGGCGCCCTGCGCGACCTCGCCGACGGCGGAGGCGATCTCGCCGACCGCGCGGCCGGCCTCATCGGACGTCGAAGCCATCTGCTGCGAGGCAGCCGACAGGTTGCCCGACGAGTCGGACACGGCGCCGATCAGCTCACGCAGGTTGCCCTGCATGTCGTTGTAGGCGGCCACCGAGCGGTGGGTCTTGTCGAGCATCGCGTTGAACGTCTCGGACAGACGGCCGAGCTCGTCGCGCGAGTCGACGTCGACCGGCTCGGTGGTCGAGGCCACGGTGCGCGTGAGGTCGCCGTTCGCGACGGCCTCCAGGCTGCCCGTGAGCTCCTCGAGGTCCTCCTCGTTGAGCGAGCGCAGGCGCGAGCCGAGCGCGGCGACCGGGCCGGTCACCGAGCGGGTGACGAAGGTCGCCAGGCCGGCGGCGGCGATCAGGGCGAGCAGCGCGACGATCATGATCAGGCGCGTGCCGCTCGAAGCGGAGTGCTGGGCGGCCTTGGCCGTCTCCTGGCCGGTGGCGTCGATCGCGGCCTGCAGAGCGAGAGCCGCCTTGCTGAGGGCGTCGGCGCCGGGGGCGACGTCGGACGAGTAGAGATCACGCGAGCCGTCGCGATTCTCGACGCCGTCGACGGTCTCCTGGCGGGACCGCTTGACGGCCTCCTTCCAGCTCTCGACGTACGAGGCGCGGGCCGCCGCGAACTTGTCCATCTCGTCGCTGGAGGGGGTGCCGGCCACCAGCTTCGCGAGCTTCTCGCCGTCGCGCGTGTTCTCGGCCGCCATGGCGTTCATGCGGTCCTCGAGCGCGGTCTGTGCGTCGAGGTCACCGTCCTTGACGAACAGGTGCTGGGCCACGAGATGACCGATGGTGGCGCTGCGCTCAGCGAGATCGCCGGCGAGGGCGGTGGCGCGGAGGTCTTCATGGGCGAGCTCGTCGGCCTGCGCCTTGAGGCCGCCCATCGCCTGGATGGCGACGCCGCCCACCAGCAGCAGGCCGACGGCGAGCGCGCCGAAGGCGATGGCCAGTCGAACGGCCAGCCGGAGGTTCTTGAAGGACTGCATTGACAGAGACGTTCCTTATCTGGGAGTTCTGGAGCGTCCGAGTCATCGACCGTGGCTGCAGGGGTACCTATCCCCTGTTTGGGGGATTGTCACGGTTCCGACCCCGGAGGTGGCGGGCGACGAGCGTCGCCCAGTCGATCACCCCGGCGGCGAGGTGCCCGAGCGGTCCCGTGTAGAGCCAGGCGCGCACGAAACCCCGGTTGTACAGTGATGCCCCTGCCGGCGTCCGGCCGGCAGGTCTGACACCGACGGTCGCCATCCAGGCGACCGAAAACGTATATGCCTACTGAGGTCCAAACCGTCGTCACCGAGCTGCCCGAATCGCGCGTGCGCGTGGAGGCCGAGGTGCCGGCCGAGGAGGTCGAGCGCCGGGTCGCCCAGGCCGCCAAGCGGCTCGGGCAGGGCATCCGGGTTCCCGGCTTCCGCGCCGGCAAGGCGCCGCCGCCGGTGATCGTCCAGCGGATGGGCCGCGACGCCGTCCTCGACGAGGCCGTCCGCGACTCGATCGGCACCTGGTACTCGGCGGCGATCGACTCCGCGCACGTCGTGCCGGTCGGCGAGCCGCAGCTCGACATGGGCGACCTGCCGGCCCAGGGGCAGCCGCTGACCTTCTCGATCGAGATCGGCGTGCGGCCGACGGCCACGCTGGGCGAGTACAAGGGCCTCGAGGTCGGCCGCCGCGAGGCCGTGGTCGCCGACGAGGCGATCTCCGAGGAGCTCGACCGCCTGCGCGAGCGCTCGGCCCGGCTCGACACCGTCGAGCGGCCCGCAGGCAAGGGCGACTTCGTGGTCATGGACTACCTGGGCACGCGCGACGGCGAGCCGTTCGGCGGCGGCGAGGGCCGCGACCAGATGGTCGAGGTCGGCTCCGGCCGGCTCGTGCCCGGCTTCGAGGAGCAGCTCGAAGGAGCAGCCGCGGGCGACGAGCGGACCGTCACCGTCACCTTCCCCGAGGACTACCCGGCGCCCGAGCTGGCCGGCCAGGAGGCGCAGTTCGCGGTCACGGTCAAGGAGGTCAAGGCCAAGGAGCTGCCCGAGCTCGACGACGACCTGGCCGCCGAGGCGGGCTTCGACACGCTCGACGAGCTGCGCGAGGACATCCGCAACCGCCTGGCCGAGGTCGACACCGCGCAGATCGAGTCCGAGTTCCGCGAGGCGGCGCTCGACTCCGCGGTCCGCGCCGCCACGGTCGAGATCCCCGAGGCGCTCGTCGAGGCGCGCGCCCGCGAGCTGTGGGACTCGATGCTGCACTCGCTCGCGCACCAGGGCATCAACCGCGAGACCTATCTGCGGATCGCCGGCCGCGACGAGGCCGAGATCGTCGAGCAGAGCAAGCCCGACGCCGAGCAGGCGCTGCGGCGCGAGGCCGTGCTGGCCGCGATCATCGAGGCCGAGGAGATCGAGCCCAGCGACGAGGAGGTCTTCGAGGCCGTCGAGGAGGCGGCGGCCGAGGGCCAGGGGCGCGTCTCGCCCAAGAAGCTGCTCGAGCGCCTGAAGTCGCAGGGGCGGCTCGACTCCCTCAAGCAGGACCTCGCCCAGCGCAAGGCGCTGGAGCTCGTCACCGAGTCGGCCAAGCCGATCTCGGTCGAGCAGGCGCAGGCCCGCGAGAAGCTCTGGACGCCGGGTGACTCCGAAGGCGCCAAGAGTGGCTCCAGCGGTCAGATTTGGACCCCGGGCGGGCGGGCTTAGTCCTAACCGGTTGAATGGGATTGACCGCCTCCGGCGATTGCTAGGCTGTCGCCGGGCTCCCAGCCCATAAGCTGAGCAGGACTCGAGCGCCCGAAGCGAAACGAAGCGAGGACCGTGAGCCCACTCGTACCGATGGTCGTCGAACAGACCTCCCGTGGGGAGCGCGCGTTCGACATCTACTCCCGTCTGCTGAACGAGCGGATCGTCTTCCTCGGCACGCCCGTCGATGATCAGATCGCGAACCTGATCGTCGCGCAGCTGCTGCATCTCGAGGCCGAGGATCCGGACAAGGACATCTCGCTCTACGTGAACTCACCGGGCGGTTCGGTCTACGCGGGGCTCGCGATCTACGACACGATGCAGTTCATCAAGCCCGACGTGTCGACGATCTGCGTCGGCATCGCGATGTCGATGGGCGCGCTGCTGCTGGCGGGCGGCGCGAAGGGCAAGCGGATGGCGCTGCCCAACGCGAAGATCCTGATCCACCAGGTCTCCTCCGGATTCCAGGGCCAGGCGACGGACATCGAGATCCACGCCCGCGAGGTGATCGACCTCCGCCGCCGGCTCGACGAGATCATCGCCGACCACACCGGCCAGGAGATCGACAAGGTCAAGCAGGACACCGAGCGCGACTACTTCATGAGCTCCGAGGAAGCCGTCAAGTACGGCATCATCGACAGGGTGATCTCCGAGCACTAGGGGAGACGGACCATGGCGCGCCCCACAGACTCAAACGAGCAACTCCTCTGCTCCTTCTGCGGCAAGTCGCAGCGCCAGGTCAAGAAGCTGATCGCCGGGCCCGGCGTCTACATCTGCGACGAGTGCATCGATCTCTGCAACGAGATCATCGACGAGGAGCTGACCGCTCCGCCCTCGTTCGACATCGAAAACCTTCCGAAGCCGCGGGAGATCTACGGCGTGCTCAACGAGTACGTCGTCGGGCAGGAGCAGGCCAAGCGCACGCTCTCGGTGGCGGTCTACAACCACTACAAGCGCGTGCAGATGATGCAGGCGGACGACTCGGACATCGAGCTCCAGAAGTCGAACATCCTGCTCCTGGGCCCCACCGGCTGCGGCAAGACGCTGCTCGCGCAGACGCTGGCGCGGATCCTCAACGTGCCGTTCGCGATCGCCGACGCCACGGCGCTGACCGAGGCCGGCTACGTCGGCGAGGACGTCGAGAACATCCTCCTCAAGCTCATCCAGGCCGCCGACTACGACGTCAAGAAGGCCGAGACCGGGATCATCTACATCGACGAGGTCGACAAGATCGCCCGCAAGGCCGACAACCCGTCGATCACGCGCGACGTGTCCGGTGAGGGCGTCCAGCAGGCGCTGCTGAAGATCCTCGAGGGCACCACCGCCTCGGTGCCGCCGCAGGGCGGGCGCAAGCACCCGCACCAGGAGTTCCTCACCATCGACACGACGAACGTCCTGTTCATCTGCGGCGGCGCGTTCGCGAACCTCGACAAGGTGATCGAGCGCCGGATCGGCCACAAGGGCGTTGGCTTCGGCGCGCAGATCGAGACCAAGGCGCAGCGCGACACCGGCGCCCTGTTCGAGAAGGTCCTGCCCGAGGACCTCATGCAGTACGGGCTGATCCCGGAGTTCATCGGCCGCCTGCCCGTGTGCTCGGCCGTGCACCAGCTCTCGCGCGACGACCTGATCACGATCCTGACCGAGCCGCGCAACGCGATCGTCAAGCAGTTCCAGCGCTTCTTCGCGTTCGACGGCATCGAGCTCGTCTTCTCGAACGACGCTCAGACGGCGGTGGCCGACAAGGCGCTCGAGCGCGAGACCGGTGCGCGCGGCCTGCGCTCGATCATCGAGGACATCCTGCTCGACGTGCAGTTCGAGCTGCCCTCGCGGCGCGACGTCAAGAAGTGCGTCGTGACCAAGGAGACGGTCGACCGCGGCGTCAGGCCGACGCTGGTGACCGAGGCGCCCGACGAGGGCGAGTCGCCGGAAGCGAAGTCGGCCTAGGCCTTCAGCTCGATCTCGGGCGCCGACTCGTCGTCGGGAATCCCGCTCCACAGGCTCCGCAGGACCGTGCCGGCGGGGACGTCGAGGTCGAGCCGCAGCTTGACGTCGTAGCGGGCGACGCCGCGGCGGCAGCGGCTGTTGATGCGCGCGCGGACCAGCCGCTCGCCGTCACCGGTGCGGATCGCGACCGCGCGGCGGTCGGCGCCCTCGGGGCAGCCGTCCGCGTAGCGGACCACGAGCCGCGGCCGCACCGTCGTGAGGCGCAGCATCTCGCCGTCCTCGATCGCGCGGCTGGAAGCGGTGAGGCAGCTGTGCCAGCCGGGCTTCTCAGGCGCGGTGCAGCGGGACTGGGCCGAGGCCGGCGAGGCGATGAGCAGGGCCGCCAGGGTGACGCCGGCCAATCCGATGGTGCGATGCATGCGGGCGAGCCTGCCCCAAAAAGCGGGGCATCGCCCTGACCGGACGGGGAGTCTTCACACCCTGTCGTTCGCACGGAGCAGGGTGAGCGCGTTCACGGTGGCCACGCCGCGCCACTCGACGGCGGCCGCAGCGTTCCAGTCGGGCCACGCCACGCGCCAGCCGCCGTCGTCCTGCTGGGCGCGCTCGAGGGCGTCGAGATCGCTCTGCACGTCGAAGAGGCGGCGGCTGCGGCGACCCGGCAGGGGGGAGAGGTCGAGCGCCGAGGGGTGCTCGGATCCGGGGTCGGAGGTCGGGATCGGCCCGAGGGCGTCGAGCGCCGCGGTCGCGCGGGCGTCGTCGGGGTGGGCGTCGAGGAAGTGGACGCCGAACAGCACGTCGTAGCCGAGGCCGATGTCCTCGCCGACGCGTGAGGCGTCGATCTGCGCGATGCGTGCGAACAGGAACTCGTCCGCGTCGGCGAGCCACGGGTGGCTGACGCCCAGGTTGTGCAGCGCGGCGGCGTTGGCGGCCGTCTGCGTCACCGACGACTCGTCGGAGAACTGCCACCACGGGGCGTGCGGCCCATCGGTCTCGAGCACGAACGGGATCCCGCCGTCCTCGCGGGCGATCGTGGCCAGCCAGTCGACGGCGGGGCGGATCATCGGGTCGTCGTGGACGCCGATCTCGTGCAGGATCTCCATCGCGGTCTGGACGCCGACGGGCTGGCTGGTGGGCGCGCGCATGTCGGGCTCGATCGCGTGGCCGAAGCCGCCGTCGTCGTTGCGGAAGGCGCGTATGGCGTCGAGGACGGGCTCCTTCGGCCCGCCGTCGAAGCTGTGCTCGAAGCGGCGGCGCTCGAGGACGCGGGCGTTGGCGTGCAGGAAGCTGCGTGCGGCGTCGAGGTTCATGCCGCCATCGTGGCGGGAGCTCGCGCGTCCGTCTTGAACGAAACGGACCTCTCGCCGGCGGGCCCGGCGCCCTCGGCCAGCAGCGCGGCCGGCGGCAGGCCCGCGAGCCGCGTGCACTCGCGCGTGAGGTGGGCCTGGTCGGCGTAGCCGGCCTCGAGCGCGAGCCGCGCGAGGTCGTCGCCCTCGAGCATCAGGAACCGCTGGAACCGCAGGACGCGCTCGAGCGTCTTGGGCCCGTACCCGACGGCGTCGAGGAACCGGCGCCGGAGCTGCCGGTCGCCGATCCCGATCGCGGCGCGCGGCGTGCCGGTGGCGGCCGCGCGGACGAGCGGGTCGGCTTCGCCGCCCTTCCGCAGCACCGCCGCGGCGAGCTCGTGCACGTTCGCGACCTGCGGCGCGTCCCGCCAGACGTCCTCGAGCGGCACGCTGAGGTCGAGCAGCTCGGCGGCCGGCAGGCCGAGCGCGGCCCCGGCCGCGCCGATGCGGAAGCGCACGCCGAAGGTCGTGCCGCGGGCGGTCGTGAGGTGCGCGCGGGTGGCGGGCCCGGCGACGTGCAGCTTGCCGTTGACGCTGACGATGTCGACGCAGGCGTCGGGGAGGATGCGGTGCGTGCGGTCGTCGCCGTCGTTGATCCAGAGGCAGGCGAGGAGCGGGCCGGTGGTCGGCAGCTCGCGGTAGGCCATGGGGGCAGGTTAGGGACCGGCGAACTGCGGCTGGGTAGGGGAAGCCGGTGTATCGGCCGCGCGTGTCGACTTTCCCCCGCATACCGACGGGAAAGTCGACACAAGCCTCGAACCCGCCTCCCTACAAGCCCGGGGTTCGCGCTACCGCGAGCGCCTCGAGCCCAAGGCGCTCGACGGCCTCGACCACGGCGGACCGCCAAGCCGGCACGAGCCCCGCCCGCACCCGCCGATCGACGAGGTCCGAAACCGTCAGCGCGAACTCGTGCCGTGCCGCCCACAGCAGCTCGGCGCCGCACACCGGCACGCCCGGCGCCACGAGCTCGAGCAGCTCCGGGCGGCCGTCGGCGAGCGCGGCGACGGCCGGCGCCTCGGTGCCGTAGCGGCGGACGAGCCGCTCCGGGGCGGCGACGGACCGCAGCTCGGCGGGCGGCGCGGCGCCGACCAGCGGCAGGCGCGCCGTGCGGCACGGGCGGTCGGTGATCCGGTCGACGACGTCCTGGGCCATGCGGCGGTACGTGGTCAGCTTGCCGCCCACGATGGCGAGCGCGCCGCTCGGGTCCTCGGCGATCAGGTGGCGGCGCGAGAGGTCGGCGGTCTCGCCGTCGCCCGCGGCGAGCGGGCGCAGGCCGGCGTAGCGGCCGCAGACGTCGCCGGGGCCGAGCGGGGTGGCGAGCGCGGCCGAGGCGCGGTCGAGCAGCTCGGCCTCCTCGGCCGCGTCGGGCTGCGGCTCGTCGGCGGGCTCGCCGGGGACGTCGGTGAGGCCGATCGCCACGAGCCCGTCCGAGCGCGGCAGCGCGAAGACCCAGCGGCCGTGCTCGCCGGGGACGGGGACGTTGACCGCCGCCCGCGGATCGCCCAGCCGCGCGGCCGGCACGAGCAGGTGCGAGCCGCGGCTGGGACGCAGCGACACCGAGGTCAACGCGTCCGTCCAGACGCCGGCGGCCACGACCGTGTGGCGCGCCCGCACCGTGAAGCCTGCTCCGGTCAGCGTGTCGACGGCCTCGACGCCGTCCTCGCGCAGCCCTGTGACCTCGGCGTAGGTGACGATCCGCGCGCCGTGGGCGGCCGCCGTGCGGGCCACGGCGACCACCAGCCGCGCGTCGTCCTCGAGCTGGCCGTCCCAGCTCAGCAGCGCACCGCGCAGGCCGCCCGGGCGCAGGGCCGGAGCGAGCCGGCGCGCCTCCAGAGCGCTCACCCGCCGCGGCGGCGGCAGCAGTCGCCGGCTCGTGCGAGCGCCGACGCGCAGGCCGTCGCCGACGCGCAGGCCGATCGTCGTCTTCAGAGCTTTGCTTCTTCCGACGGCCTCGTCCAAAGGGATCAGGAACGGCAGCGGCCGCGCGAGGTGCGGCGCGATCGTGCGCATGAGCGTCGCCCGCTCGACGGCGCACTCCCAGGCCAGGCCCCACTCGCCGTGCTGCAGGTAGCGCAGCCCGCCGTGGACGAGCTTGGAGCTCCAGCGGCTCGTCCCGAACGCCAGGTCGCGCCGCTCCAGCAGCGCCACCGACAGGCCACGCGAGGCGGCGTCCAAGGCCACGCCGGCGCCGGTGATCCCGCCGCCGACCACGACGACATCCACGGCTTCCCCACCTGCGAGCCGTTCGATGGCGGCACCGCGACTCACGGCCGCAGGTACCCGTCGACGGCACGGGCCAGCTCGGCCCACGGATCGACCGCGAGCTCACCGTGCGAGGCGAGCACGAAGCCGCGCGCGATCAGCTCGATGCCGGCCGACAGCACCTCCGGCGAGGCGTCCGTCCGCACCGACCCGTCGCCGGCGGCCAGCGCCTCCGCTCCGGCCGCCACCGCGATCCGCTGCATGCCGCCGAGCCGCCGCGTCACGTACGGGAGCAGCAGCTCCGGGTCGACGTCGAGCAGCCGCACGAAGAGCGGGTCGGACGCCAGCGCACGGGAGCCGTTCACGACCATCGCGACCACGCGCTCGCGCGTCGTCGCGCCCTCGGCGGCCTGCCCGATCAGGCGGCCGAACTCGCGCGTCATCAGCGCGGCCAGCACCGCCTCGAGGTCCGGATAGCGCCGGTAGAGCGTCATCCGGCTCACGCCCGCGCGCCGCGCCACGTCGGTCACCGTGGTGCGGCGCACGCCCACGGCGAGAACGCATTCCCGCGCGGCGTCGAGCAGGCGGTCGTCCTCGCTGTGACGTTGTGACATCACTTGTTCAAATGTAACACCTCACCGCGCGATCTAGACTCCGCAACCCCCCATGAGCATCGATCTCGAGCACCGCACGCGGTACGACCCGGAGGAGGTCGAGTCGCGCGTGCGCACGCGCTGGCTCGACTCCGGGCTCTTCCATCCCGAGCCGGCCGGGACGGCGGAGGAGAACTACTCGATCGCCATCCCGCTGCCGAACGTCACCGGCGCGCTGCACATGGGGCACGCGCTCAACGGCTCGGTCCAGGACACGCTGATCCGGCTCGCCCGCATGCGCGGCAAGCGCACGAAGTGGATCTTCGGCACCGACCACGCCGGCATCGGCACCCAGACGCTCGTCGAGCGCGCGCTGCGCGCCGAGGGCACCAGCCGCGAGGAGCTGGGCCGCGACAGGTTCATCGAGCGCGTGTGGCGCTGGCGCGACCAGTACGGCTCCACCATCGTCGAGCAGTTCAAGCGCCTCGGCGCCTCGGCGGACTACGAGGACGAGCGCTTCACGCTCGACCCGTCGTACGTGAGCGCGGTCCAGAAGGTCTTCGTCGACCTCTACGACAAGGGCCTGATCTACCGCGACAACTACATGGTCAACTGGGACCCCGGGTCGCAGTCGGCCATCTCGGACCTCGAGGTCGAGCAGCGCGAGGTCACCGACACCCTCTACTACGTCGACTACCCGCTCGAGAGCGGGCACGGCTCGCTGACGATCGCCACCGTGCGGCCGGAGACGATGCTGGCCGACACGGCGATCGCCGTGCACCCCGACGACGACCGCTACACCCGGCTGATCGGCGAGGTGGCGATCCTGCCGATCGTCGGCCGGCGGCTGAAGATCATCGCCGACGAGTACGTCAAGCCCGAGTTCGGCACCGGTGCGCTGAAGATCACGCCCGGCCACGACCCGAACGACTTCGAGATCGGCCGCGCGCACGGGCTCGAGGAGGTCAGCGTCATCGGCGAGGACGGGCGCATGACCGCGGCCGCCGGCGAGTTCGAGGGCATGCGGGCGCTCGAGGCGCGTGAGGCGGTGGTCGAGAAGCTGCGCGCGGAGGGGCGGATCGCCCGCGCCGAGCAGTACCGTCACGACGTCCCGTACTCGCAGCGCTCGGGCGAGCGGATCGAGCCGCTGATCTCGCTCCAGTGGTTCATGCGCATGGACGAGCTGGCCAGGCCGGCGATCGAGGTCGTCGAGTCCGGGCGCGTGCGGATCCATCCCGAGGGCCAGCGGCGGCGCTACCTGGAGTGGATGGAGAACATCCGGCCGTGGTGCATCTCACGCCAGCTCTGGTGGGGCCACCAGATCCCCGTCTGGTACCGCGGCGACGAGACCTACGCCGGCATGGAGCCGCCCGCCGGCGACGGCTGGGAGCGCGACCCCGACGTGCTCGACACGTGGTTCTCGAGCGGCATCTGGCCGTTCGTCACGCTCGGCTGGCCTGACCAGACGGCGGCGCTGAAGGCCTTCTATCCGACCGACGTCCTCTCCACGGCGCGCGACATCCTCTTCCTCTGGGTCGCCCGCATGGTCATGTTCGGGCTCGAGTTCGTCGGCGACATCCCGTTCGACGACGTCTACGTGCACCCGGTCATCCAGGCCCCCGACGGGCGCCGGATGTCGAAGTCGCTCGGCACGGGGATCGACCCGCTGTACCTGATCGACGGCGGCCCGCGCCCGCCGGTCTTCGCGGAGGGCGGCGAGTTCCCCGCCTACGGCGCCGACGCGGTGCGCTGGGGGCTGCTGGCCAGCTCCTCGACCCAGGACGTGCGCTTCAACGAGGAGCGCGTCGCCCAGGGCCGCCAGCTCGCCAACAAGCTGTGGAACGCCTCGCGGCTCGTGCTGCTGCGCGTGCCCGAGGGCGTCGCGATGCCGGAGACGGCGCCCGCGGCCGAGACGGTCGAGGACCGCTGGATCCTCTCGCGCCTGCAGGCCGCCAAGGCCGACGTGGCCGGCGCCGTCGACCGCTTCGAGTTCCACGTCGCCGCCCTGCGCCTCTACGACTTCGTCTACGGCGAGCTGTGCGACTGGTACCTGGAGATGATCAAGCCGCGCCTGTACGCGGACGACAACCGCGAGGTCGTCGAGCTGTCGCTGTACGTCCTCGGGGAGACGCTGGCGCTGGCGCACCCGATCATCCCGTTCGTCACCGAGGAGCTGTGGGACAACGTGCCCGGCGCCGACGGCCTGCTGCTCGTCCACCGCTACCCGGAGCCCGACGAGGCGCTGCGCGACGAGGCCGCCGAGGCCGACGTGCGGCGCGCGATCACCGCCACGCAGGAGCTGCGCGGCTGGCGCGACCGCGTCGGCGCCGCGGCCGGCAAGGCCGTTCCCGCGCGGCTCGAGGCCGAGGGCTACGACAGCACGGCCGAGCACATCGCCCGGCTCGCGCGCGTCGAGTGGTCGTCCGACGGCGGCGAGCCGGTCGCGACCGTCGGCGTCCCCGGGGGCAGCATCCTCGTGCTCGCCTCCGAGGCGGTCGACGTCGAGGCCGCGGCCAAGCGCGCCGAGGCCCAGCGCGCGACGCTCGAGAAGGAGATCGCCCGCGCCGAGGGCAAGCTCGCCAACCAGGGCTTCGTGGCCAAGGCTCCGCCGGAGGTCGTCGAGAAGGAGCGGCGCAAGCTCGAGGAGCTCAAGCGGGAGCTGGCCGACCTGTGAGCACCTGGCGCCTCGAGGACGCCGAGGCCCACCTGCTCTCGCTCGAGCTCTTCGGCATGCGCTTCGGGCTCGAGCGCATGCGCCGCCTGCTGACGGTGCTGGGCAGCCCGCAGGAGCGCTTCCGCGCCATCCACGTGGTCGGCACCAACGGCAAGTCGTCGACCGCGCGCATGACGGCGGCGCTGCTCGAGTCCCACGGCGTGCGCACCGGGACATTCCTGTCCCCGCACCTGACCACCTTCGCCGAGCGGATCCGGATCGGCGACGCCGACCTCGGCGCCGAGGTCTTCGGCGCGGCCGTCCAGGGCGCCGCCGCGGCCGCCGCCAAGGTCGACCGCACGCTCGAGGAGGACGACCGCGTGACGCAGTTCGAGCTGCTGGCCGCGACCGCGTTCGCGGAGTTCGCCCGCCAGGGCGTCGAGGTCGCCGTCGTCGAGGCGGGCCTCGGCGGCCGCCACGACGCCACCAACGTGCTCGGCGCTCCGGTCGTGGTGCTCACCAACGTCGGCCTCGAGCACACGCGCTGGCTCGGCCCGACGGTGCCCGACATCGCGCGCGAGAAGCTCGCCGTCGTGCGGCGCGGGGCGACGCTCGTCACCGGTCCGCTCGACGCCGAGGTGCGCGAGCTGGCGGCCAAGACGGGCGCCACCGTCGTGCCCGCCCCGCCGGTCGAGGCCGGCCCCGCCGGCTACCAGCACGGCAACTTCGCCGTGGCGGTGGCCGCCGCGCGCGCCCTGCACGGGGAGCTCGACCCGGCGCGGGTGGCCGACGTCGCGGCGCGGGTGAGGGTCCCGGGGCGGATGCAGGTGATGGCCGAGGAGCCGCTCACCATCTACGACGGCGCCCACAACCCGTCCGGCATGCAGGCGCTGGTCGACGCGCTCGACGTGGACGAGTTCGTCGCCGTGGTGTCGATCCTCGACGACAAGGACGCCGCGGGCATGCTCCGGGCGCTGTTCGGGAAGACGGCGGGAGCCGTGTTCACGCGCTCCCTCCACCCGCGCGCGCTGTCCCCCGCGACGCTCGCCTCGCTGGCCGAGCAGCTCGGCGGCCCCGCGTCCGAGATCGTTCCCGATCCGCATGCGGCCGTGGCGCGCGCGCAGGAGCTGGCGGGCCCGGGCGGCGCCGTCCTGGCCACCGGCTCGATCTACCTCGTGGCCGACCTGCTGGGCGAGCCGGGGCGCCGGAGGGCGTCCGCGCTGTGAACGATCGCGGGCCGAGCCTGTTCGCCATGGTGGCCGTCGTGGCGGTGGTCGTGGCGCTCGTGATCCTGGTCTTCTTCGCCATCGGATTCGGGCTCGGCCGGGCTTTCCTGTAACCCCTCCGTCTACGATTCACTTGGCAATGCCCCTCTTCGGCATCTTCGGGATCACGAACGACAGCCTGAACACGGCCGTCAACGTGCTCCTCCTCGTGCTGGTCGTCGTCTGGTTCGCGCTCATCTTCTGGACGTACGCGGACGCCCGCCGCCGGATCGACGATCCGATGCTGGTGGCCTGCGCCACCGCGGCCTCGCTGTTCCCCTTCGTGGGCACGATCGTGTACCTGATCGTCCGCCCGCCGGAGTTCGTGGACGACGTGCGGCTGCGCGAGCTCGAGATGACCGCGGCCGAAGCTCGGCTGGCCCAGCTCGACTATCAGCTGTGCCCGCACTGCGACTTCGAGATCAAGGCCGACTACCTGCGCTGTCCGAGCTGCATGCGCAAGCTGAAGGAGCGCTGCTACTCGTGCGGCAAGCCGGTCGACCCGGCATGGAAGCTGTGCCCGTACTGCGAGGCGGAGATGGAGACCCCGCCGCCGCCGCAGGCCACGCGCAGCCGTCGCCGGCGGTCGAAGACGACCGACCAGCCGACGGTCGCCGCCGAGGCGATAGAACCTGAGCCCGAGCGCCAGCGGCGCTAGGCGGACGAAAGGACAAACGTGGACAGGACCCTGATCCTGGTCAAGCCGGACGCCTTCGCGCGCGGGCTGACCGGCGAGATCATCCAGCGCTTCGAGAACAAGGGCCTGAGGATCGCCGCCCTGCAGCACATGACCATGAGCGAGGCGATCGCCAAGCAGCACTACGCCGAGCACGAGGGCAAGCCGTTCTTCGGCGAGCTGGTCGAGTTCATCACCTCCGGCCCGCTGGTGGCGATGGTGCTCGAGGGCGAGCAGGCCGTGGCCGCCGCGCGCCAGGTGATCGGCGCCACCAATCCTGTCGAGGCCTCCCCGGGCTCGATCCGCGGCGACTACGCGATCGCGGTCGGCCAGAACATGGTCCACGGCTCGGACTCGGACGAGTCGGCGGCGCGCGAGGCGAAGCTGTTCTTCCCGAACCTCTGATCCTCGCCTCGGCCTCGCCGCAGCGGCGGGCGATCCTGGCGGAGGCGGGGATCCCGTTCGAGGTCCGGCCGGCGAACGTCGACGAGGACGAGCAGGGCGAGCCGGCGGCGGTGGCGGAGGCCAACGCGCGCCGCAAGGCGCTCGCGATCCCCGGCGACCTGGTGCTCGGCGCCGACACGGTGGTGGCGCTCGACGGCGTGGTCTACGGCAAGCCGCGCGACGAGGCGCAGGCGCGCGAGTACCTGGGCGCCCTCAACGGCCGCACGCACGAGGTGGTGGGGGCGATCGCGCTGGCGCGTGGCGGCGAGGTCGTCGCCACGGCGGTCGAGACCACGAAGGTCACGTTCCGGCGGCGCTCCGAGGACGAGATCGCGCAATACGTGGCCACCGGCGAATGGGCCGGGAGGGCGGGCGGCTACGCGATCCAGGAGGAGGGCGGATCCTTCATGGTCGAGCGGATCGAGGGCGACTACCTGAACGTCGTCGGACTCCCGCTGGAGCGCCTTAAACGGCTCCTGAAACCCTGATTTCAGCCTCCGGACCCTTCGGTACACTCGACGCCCGGCGGCGGGCTCGGCTTCAACCTGCTGCGCGCTCCTCCTGAATGGGCTTCTTCTCGTACCTCACCGGTTTCGGTGGCCGTGACATGGCCGTCGACCTCGGCACGGCCAACACGCTCGTGTACGTCCGCGGGCGCGGCATCGTGCTGTCCGAGCCCTCCGTGGTGGCGATCGACAGCCGCACCGGGGAGGTCCACGCGGTCGGGATCGAGGCCAAGCGGATGCTCGGCCGGACCCCGGGGACCATCAGCGCCATCCGCCCGCTGAAGGACGGCGTGATCGCCGACTTCGACGTCACCGAGGAGATGCTGCGCCACTTCATCCAGAAGGTGCACCAGAACCGCTGGGCGCACCCGCGCGTGGTGGTCTGCGTGCCCTCCGGCGTGACCGGGGTGGAGAAGCGCGCCGTCGAGGAGGCGTGCCTGAGCGCCGGCGCCCGCCAGGCGTACCTGATCGAGGAGCCGATGGCGGCCGCCATCGGCGCCGGCCTGCCCGTCGGTGAGCCGACCGGCAACATGATCGTCGACATCGGCGGCGGCACCTCCGAGGTGGCCGTCATCTCGCTCGGAGGCATCGTCGTCTCGCAGTCGGTGCGCGTCGGCGGCGACGAGCTCGACGAGGCGATCATCAACTACGTCAAGAAGGAGTACAAGCTCCTGATCGGCCAGCAGACGGCCGAGGAGGTGAAGCTCGAGATCGGCAGCGCCTTCCCGCTCGAGGAGGAGGTGCAGGCCGAGATCCGCGGCCGCGACCTCGTGTCCGGCCTGCCCAAGACCGTCGTGCTCACCTCCGAGGAGGTGCGCGCCGCGCTCGAGGAGCCGCTGGTCCAGATCATCGACGCGATCAAGGAGACGCTCGACCGCACGCCGCCCGAGCTGGCGTCGGACATCATGGACCGCGGGATCATGCTGGCCGGCGGCGGGTCGCTCCTGCAGGGGCTCGACGAGCGCCTGCGCGAGGAGACGCAGATGCCCGCGCACCGGGCGGAGTCGCCGCTCACGTGCGTCGCCGTCGGCTCCGGCCGCTCGCTCGAGGAGTTCGAGGCCATCCACCGCTCCAACCGCAACAACCGCAACCGCAGGCCGCCGAGGCGCTGATGCACGACAAGGTCGTACGCAGGCGCCGAGCGGTCCTAGCCGCCCTGGTGCTGGCCTCGCTGTTCCTGCTGACGGCGTACTTCGGCGAGTCCTCGAACGGCGCTCTGCACGGGGTCCAGCGCACCACCATGGAGGTGCTGGCGCCGATCCAGGAGGGCGCCAACCGCGCGCTCAAGCCCTTCCGCGACCTGTTCGGCTGGTTCGGCGACACGCTCGACGCCAAGGAGGACCGCGACCGCGCCGAGGCGGAGCGCGACGCGCTGTCGAAGAAGCTCGCCCAGGTGACGCTCGAGCGCGACCGGCTCGCGCAGGCGAAGGGCCTCGACCAGATCAACTCCGCCGGCGGCCTCGACGACTACGAGCCCGTCGAGGCCCGCGTGATCGCCCGCTCGCCCAGCTCCTGGTACCAGACGTTCCAGATCAACAAGGGCTCGAGCGACGGCGTGGCGGTCAACCAGCCGGTCGTCAACAGCGCCGGGCTGGTCGGCAAGATCAAGGAGGTGTCCGACGGCAATGCCGTCGTGATGCTGCTCACCGACCCGGAGTTCGGGGTCTCGGCGCGCGCGCTCGAGAGCGGCGAGCCCGGCAGCGTGAGCCCCGCGGTCGGCGCCGCCGGCGACCTGCGCTTCGAGCTCGTGCCGAACGCCAAGGAGGTGCGGCGCGGCGAGCGGATCATCACCGCAGGCACGAGCACCTCCGCCAAGGTCTCCGACCTCAGCTCGCTGTATCCGGCCGGCATCCCGATCGGGATCGTCGACCGGATCGAGACCGGCGAGGGCGAGCTCGACCGCGTGATCCACGTGCAGCCCGTCGCCGAGCTCCGCAAGCTCGACATCGTCGAGGTCCTCACGCAGCCCGACGCCGACCTGAGGGCGCAGACGCCGTGACCATGACGCCCCAGGCCGCAGGCCGGCTCGCGCTGCTCGGGCTGCTGGGCGGCATCATCCAGCTCACCACCGTCTCGCAGGTGTCGGTCTTCGGCGTGCCCGCCGACCTCTCGCCGCTGCTGGTGGCCTCGGTCGGCTTCCTGTGCGGCTCCGTGGCCGGCTCGGTCTTCGGCTTCTGCCTCGGCCTGTTCGTCGACACGGTGCTGCTGCAGACGCTGGGCGTCAACTCGCTCGTCTTCACCGCCGTCGGCTACGGCGCCGGCCGCGTGCGCGAGCTGCGCGACCCGGCGCACACGCTGGCGCCGGTCGTGGTCGGCGCCGCCGCCACCGCGATCGCCGCCGTCAGCTTCTCGCTGCTGCAGTTCCTGCTCGGCGTCGAGGCGCCGGTCTCGTTCGAGCTGCTGCGCCAGATCCTGATCACGATCGTGCTCAACACGCTGCTGGCGCTGCCGGTGTACGCGATCTGCCGCCGCGTGCTGCTCCCGTACCTGCCCGACGACCCGCGCCGCCGCCGGCGCCGCGCGTACACGACCGGCGGCCTCAGCCCGCTCTCACGTGCCTAACCCCGTCGAGGAACGCCGCCCGCCGATCACGCCGCAGCTCGCGGTGCGCGTCGCCGTGCTCGGCGGCCTCGCCTTCGTGCTGTTCGCGATCGTCTTCTTCCGCCTCTGGTTCCTGCAGGTCCTGTCGGGCGAGGACTATGTGTCGCAGGCCCGCGACAACCGCGTCCGCAAGGTCCGGATCGAGGCGCCGCGCGGCAACATCGTCGACCGCCACGGCACCGTGCTGGTGAAGACGCGCGTGGCGCCGGTGGTCCAGCTCGTCCCGAGCTCGCTGCCCGACTCGGTGCTCGAGCAGGCCGACGAGTTCCGCAAGGAGCGCGGCGAGGCCGAGAGGGCGCGCCTGGCGGCCGCCGACCAGCTGCGCTCGCTCGAGCGCGACATCCGCGAGCGCCGCGGCGGCGCCACGCGCAAGCAGCGCCGCGACCGCCGGCGCCTGGCGCGCTCCGCCCGCGAGGCCGCGCCGGTGGCCGTCCCGCCCGTGCCCGTCGGCGAGCTCGAGCTGCGCCGCCTGTACCGCCGCCTCGGCCACGTGATCGACGTCCGGCCCAAGACGATCCACGAGCGCGTGATCGAGGGCGTGGCCGAGCTGCCCTACTCGAACGTCACCATCCGCACGGCCGTCAACCGCACCGCCTTCAACTACATCCGCGAGCGCAGGGAGGAGTTCCCCGGCGTCGAGGTCGAGAAGCAGTACCTGCGCGACTACCCGCACGACGAGCTGGGCGCCCAGCTGTTCGGGACCACGCGCGAGATCTCGCCCGAGGAGCTCAAGCTGAAGCGCTACCGCGGCGTCGAGCCCGGCACGCGCATCGGGGCCGACGGCATCGAGGAGAGCTACGACGAGTACCTGCGCGGCACCGACGGCTTCACGCGGGTGGTCATCAACGCGCTCGGCAGCCGCGACGACCGCCGACAGATGAGCCGGCGCGAGCCCAAGCAGGGCCAGCGCCTGCGCGTCACGCTCGACCTCAATCTCCAGCGCGCCGCCAACGACGCGCTCGCCCGCGCGGTGGGCGCCGCCTCGCAGAACGGAGCGAAGGCCGGCGCCTTCGTGGCCATGGACCCGCGCAACGGCGAGATCCTGGCGCTCGGCTCCTACCCGAGCTTCGACGCCAACGAGTTCGCCAAGCCGATCTCGCAGGCCCGCTACAACGCACTCTCCAGCGAGGACCTCGGGGCGCCGCTGTTCAACCGCGCGATCGCCGCCACCTATCCCACCGGCTCGACGTTCAAGCCGGTCACGGCGATGGCGGCGCTCGAGGAGGGCGTCATCACGCCGGCGACCCCGATCGTCGACGACGGCGAGTTCGAGCTCGGCGACCGCGTGTTCAAGAACGCGAAGGACGCGGTGTTCGGCACGCTGACGCTCCCAGGCGCTCTGACCGTGTCCTCGGACGTCTTCTTCTACACGCTGGGCGCGGAGATGAACGGCCGCGGCCCGGTGCTCCAGGAGTGGGCGAAGCGGCTCGGCGTGGGGCGGAGGACCGGGATCGACATCCCCGGCGAGTTCGCCGGCCTGGTGCCGGACTCGAAGTGGCGCAACGAGGGCTACAAGGAGTACCGGCGCTGCGCGAAGAAGGCCAACGTGACGCCGGGCACGACGGAGGCGCTGTTCGCGTGCGGCGGCATCGAGCGCGAGTGGTCGGGCGGCGACAACGTCAACCTCGCCGTCGGCCAGGGCGACCTCCAGGCGACGCCGCTCCAGATGGCCACCGCCTACTCGACGATCATCAACAGCGGCAAGGTCGTGCGGCCGCACCTGGGCATGCAGGTCGAGGACGGCAACGGCGTGATGCAGGAGGAGATCCGCACGCCGGCCCGGCGCCGCGTCTCCTTCGACCAGGGGAACCGCGATGCGATCATGGCCGGCCTGCACGGCGCCGCGACAGCCGACGGGGGCACCTCGAGCGACGTGTTCTCCGACTTCCCGTATCGCGACATGCTGTACGGCAAGACCGGCACGGCCGAGCGCGCGCCCAACCCCGACCAGTCCTGGTACGTCTGCTACGTGGACCACCCGACGAAGCCGATCGTGGTCGTCACCACGATCGAGCGCGGAGGGTTTGGCGCGGAGACTGCGGCACCCGCGGCGCGCCTCATCCTCAATGAGTGGTTCGATTTGAAGGACGACGACTTCCACGCCGGCTCCGACCAGTCAAATTGAGCAGCCACCCGATCCAGCCCGCTTCTGAGCCTCCGCCCCCGCTCATGCCGCGCGAGTGGCATCTGCGGCTGGACCCGTTGCTGCTGCTCGCCACGCTCGGGCTGGTGGCCGGCTCGCTGATCGCCCTCAACGGCGCGACGCAGAACGACGTGACCGGCGAGCCGCACTACTACGTCTACCGCCAGGCGGCCTACGCGGGCATCGGCCTGATCCTCATGTACGCCGTCTCGCGGCTCGACTACTCGCGGCTGCGCGAGCTGCGCTACCCGGTCTACGGCGTGCTCCTGGGCCTCCTGGTCATGGTGCTCGCCATCGCGGGCGTCACCCGCGGCACGCGAGCGTGGATCGAGCTGCCGTTCTTCAACTTCCAGCCCTCCGAGCTCGGCAAGGTGCTGCTGATCGTCGCCCTGTCGGGCTTCCTGGTGGACCGCATGCGCCGCATGGGGCGCGACACGACGGCGCGGATCATGCTGCTCGGCCTGCTGCCCACGATGCTCGTGATCGCCGAGCCGGACCTCGGCTCGGCGCTCGTCTACGTGGCGGGCACGATGGCGCTGCTGTTCGTGGCCGGGGCGCCCTGGCGGCACTTCGCGGCGCTGGGCGCTCTGTTCGCGCTCGCCGTCACGACCGTGCTGGTGGCCGCGCCGATGGCGGGCGTGCAGGTGCTCGAGCCCTACCAGGTCGACCGCCTGACCTCGTTCCTGCACCCGTCCGCCGACCCGGGCGAGGAGGGCTACCAGCTCCAGCAGGCGCTGACCGCCATCGGATCGGGCGAGAAGACCGGCCGCGGCGTCGAGGATGCGACCCAGACGTCGCTCAACTTCCTACCCGAGCACCACACCGATTTCGTCTTCGCCGTCATCGGCGAGACCTACGGTTTCGCAGGTTGCGCGCTCATCCTGTCGCTGTACGCGCTACTTATATGGCGAGGTTTGCATATCCTGACCGTCGCGAAGAACCTGTATGGCGCGCTGCTCGCCGGCGGCATCACGGTGATGCTGCTGTTCCAGCTCTTCGTGAACATCGGGATGAACGTGGGAATCATGCCCATCACGGGCGTGACCGCCCCGCTACTGAGCTTCGGCGGCTCGTCGATGCTCGCGACATTCCTGGCCCTCGGCCTGCTCCATTCCGTCCACGCGCAGGCGCGCGAAACGGCGGAGCTCAAGGGGAGGGCGACCATCTTCCAATGAGGAAAGTTTTCAGTGAGAAAGCAAGTGCTGGTCACGGTCGACCGCGGGGAAACCCGCGTCGCCATGCTGGAGGCGTCGGGCGATCCCGAGGCTCCGGCCAAGTCCCGCCGCCGGCGGGGTAAGAAGAAGGCCGAGGTCCCGGCCGGATACCGCGTCGCGGAGGTCTACTTCGAGCGCCGCGGGGGCCGGTCGATCGTCGGCAACATCTACAAGGGCAAGGTCGACAACGTCCTGCCCGGGCTCGAGGCCGCCTTCGTCGACATCGGCCTCGACAAGAACGGCTTCCTGCACGTCGACGAGATCGTCATCCCGGGCAAGGAGCAGGTGCGGCGCGGGCGCGGCTCGGGCACGACCGGGACCCGGATCACCGACCTGCTCTCGCCGGGGCAGGAGATCGTCGTCCAGGTCGTCAAGGACCCGCTGAAGACCAAGGGCGCCCGGCTCTCGATGGAGGTCACCATCGCCGGCCGCTACATGGTCTACGCGCCGACCGGCGAGGGCGTCGGCGTCTCGAGGAGGCTCGAGGACAAGGAGCGCGACCGCCTGCGCAAGGAGGCCAAGCAGCTCGACCTCGACGGCGGCGGCGCGATCATCCGCACCGCGGCCCACGGCGCCGCCCGCAAGGACTTCGAGCGCGAGCTGCAGTACCTGTTCAAGCTCAACGAGGTGCTCGAGAAGCGCGTGCGGGAGGCCGAGGCGCCCGCGCTCGTCTTCCAGGAGGCCGACCTCTCGGTCCGCGTCGTGCGCGACATCTTCTCGGAGCACTTCGAGCGCGCGGTGGTCGACGACCCCAAGGCCCACCACCGGCTGGTCTCCTTCTTCGCGCGCACGGCGCCGGAGCTGGTCGACCGCGTGGAGCTGTGGGAGGAGGCCGAGCCGCTGTTCGAGGGCTACGGCGTCGAGCCGGTCATCGAGGGGATGCTCAACCGCCGCGTCGACCTTGCCAGCGGCGGCTACCTGATGATCGACTACGCCGAGGCGCTGACCGTCATCGACGTCAACACCGGCTCGTTCATCGGCAAGGGCAAGGCCGCCCGGCTCGAGGACACGATCACCAAGACGAACCTCGAGGCGGCCGAGGAGGTCGTCAACCAGCTGCGGCTGCGCGACATCGGCGGCATCATCGTCATCGACTTCATCGACATGGCGCGCGCCCGCAACCGCGACGCCGTGCTCAAGGTGCTGCGCAAGGCGCTCGACGAGGACCGGACCAAGACCTTCGTGGTCGAGATCTCGCCGCTCGGCCTGGTCGAGATGACGCGCCAGAACGTCACCGACGGCGTGCGCGAGATCATGTCCAAGACCTGCCCGGTCTGCCACGGCGAGGGCGTCGTCAAGTCGGAGGAGACGATCGCCATCGGCATCGCGCGCCACCTGCGGCACATGCTCAAGGAGGTCGGCGACGGCGGTCCCGAGGCCTACCTGCTGCGCATCAACCCGAAGGTGAGCGCCTGGTTCACCGCCGACGGCGCGCGCGAGCTGCACGCGCTCGAGGACCAGACGGGGAAGTACTTCCACTTCGAGGGCTCCGAGGGCCTGCCGCTCGACCACTTCGCGGTGACCATGGAGGGCACGCGCGACGAGATCGAGGAGCGCTCCGTGCCGTTCCGGGCCGGCGAGGAGGTCCACGTCCACATCGTCGAGCCGCACATGTACAACCCGGACGACGGCGTGGCGAAGATCGACGGCTACCTGATCGACGTCGTCAACGGCATCGCCTTCGTGGGCGAGAAGAAGCTCGTGCGGATCGAGCAGGCCGGCCGCACGTCCGCGGTGGCGGCGCTCACCGGCGCCGACGCCGAGGCCGCCGAGGAGGCGGCCAAGGAGCGCTCCGAGGAGCGCAAGCTCGTCGACGAGCGCGCCAAGCGCTCCGCCGCCGCCAAGCGGGGCGCCGCGGCCCGCAAGGCGCGCGAGGTGGAGTCCAAGCCCAAGCCGGCCAAGGCCAAGCCCGCGAAGCGGCGCGCGAAGAAGGCGGCCGACGAGGAGGCAAAGCCGAAGCCGCGCGGCCGGCAGCGCAAGCGGTCCAAGCAGGACGAGGACGGAGCCGTCGAGGCCGAGGCCGTCGCGGCCCTGACCGACGAGGAACCGTCCGAGGCCGGCACGGCTCCCGCGGCGGCGGACGACGCGTCGGAGAACGGTGACGCGCTATCCTCTCGCCCTCGGCGCCGAGGCCGCAGAGGCGGACGGCGCCGTTCGCGCGCGAAGGCCGCGGCCGACGAATAGAGCTTCTGAACCATGTCCTACGCAGTCATCAAGACCGGCGGCAAGCAGTACCGCGTCGAGGAGGGGCAGACCCTCCTCGTCGAGCGCCTGCCCGACGAAGCCGGCGCCACCGTCGAGCTGACGACCCTGCTGCTCGCCGGCGACGGCGACGCCCAGTTCGACGCGTCGAAGCTGGCGCCGGTCAAGGCCGAGATCGTCGGCCACGAGCGCGGCAAGAAGCTGCGGGTGTTCAAGTTCAAGCCCAAGCGCGGCTACCGCCGCCGCACGGGCCACCGGCAGGAGCTCACGCGGCTCCGCATCACCAAGATCGGGAAGTAGCGACGCAATGGCACACAAGAAGGGCCTCGGATCCAGCCGCAACGGGCGCGACTCGAACTCGAAGCGCCTCGGTGTGAAGGTGTTCGCCGGCGAGACCGTGACCGGCGGCGAGATCATCGTTCGCCAGCGCGGGACGAAGTTCAAGCCCGGCGACGGCGTGGGCATCGGCAAGGACGACACGATCTTCGCCAAGTCGGCGGGCACGGTGCAGTTCCGCACCGGCCGCCGCGGGCGGACAATTTCGGTCGAGCCGGCCGCCGACTAACCGAAGGTGAACGCGTAGCCGGCCACGCCCGGCTCGAACTCCAGCCGCAGCCGGTGCTCGCCGGCGCGCGGCCGCTTCATGAGCTCGTAGAGCCGCTGGCCGTCGACGGTCACGGTCCGCTCGCGCTTGCCGTCCACGAAGACCTCGACGCGCGCGGGCTTCGGTGAGCCGAGCACGAGGTACACCGACTTGCCGTGCACGCGGGCGGTGAGCGTCGCGCGGTCGACGGCCTCGGCCGACTCGTCGTCGACGCTCCAGCGTCCCTTCAGCGCGAAGCGGTCGGGCGGCAGGCTGCGTCGCGCCGGGGTACTCGTGCACGCCGGCCCGGGGCGGGGTGACCCAGCCCTGGGCGCGGGCGACGCCGAGGTAGGTCTCGGGCGTCGCCTCGCCCGGGACCTCGACGGCCCCCTGGCGCCCGGTCCGCTCGCCCGGTGAGGCTCCGGCCTCCTCGAGCAGATCGCGGATCGCCTCCTCGGTGACGGCGTAGGCGCCCTCGCCGAAGTGCGCGTAGCGGACCTCGCCCTTCGCGTCGATCAGGTACTTCGCCGGCCAGTACTGGTTGCCCCAGGCGTCCCAGGTGCCGTAGTCGTTGTCCTGCGCGACCGGGTAGCGCAGGCGGTTGCGGGCGATCGCGTCGCGCACGTTGCCCGGGTCCTCCTCGAACCCGAACTCGGGCGTGTGCACGCCGACGATGGTCAGCCCGCGGTCGCGGTAGCGCCGGTCCCAGGCCCGCAGGTACGGCAGCGTGCGCAGGCAGTTGATGCACGTGTAGGTCCAGAAGTCGATCAGCACGACCTTCCCGCGCAGCCCGCTCAGCGTGAGCGGGGGCGAGTTGAGCCAGCGCGTGACGCCCGCGAACTCGGGCGCCTCGCCGAGCTCCGGCAGCCCGCTCGAGGCGGGCGCGAAGCGCGGCGCTCCGCGCAGGTCGGCGAGCTGGTCCTCGACCGCGTCGGAGCGCTCGAGCGCTCCGGTCGGGTTGACCAGCACGGCCGGCAGGTCGTCGGCGATGGCGGTCTGGAAGCGCAGGTCGGCCTCGACGAGGATGGCCAGCGCGGTGAGCACCATCACGACGCCCATCACGCGCTGGAGCGCCGGCCCGCGGACGGGCCGCAGCACGCGCCGGCCGCCGAGGCAGAGCGCGAGCAGGGCGGCGGCCGAGCCCACCGCGTAGCTGAGCGCCACCGCCACCGTCGACCCCGAGGCCGCGCCGACGGAGATCACGGCGGCCAGGATCGGCCCGGCGCACGGCGCGTAGACGAAGCCGAGCGCGGCGCCGACGCCGAGGCCGCTGAGGAACCCGTCGCCGCGCGTGCGCGGGCCGTAGCGGATCAGCGGCGACAGCCAGGCCTCCAGGCGGTCGGCGAGCCGCGGCGCGAGCAGCAGGCCGCCGAAGCCGAGCAGCACGAGCACGGCGATCGTGCGCAGCGCGCCGGTGCCCAGGCCGACGCCGTCGACCAGCTCGGCGATGCCGACGATGGTGATCGTGAAGGTGACGGTGAGGCCGAGCACGATCCCCAGCGGCCGCCGCCGCCCGCCGGTGGCGCCCGCGGACAGCAGCGCCGGGAGGATCGGCAGCACGCACGGCGAGAGCGCCGTGCCGGCGCCGGCGATCACCGCGAACAGCATGAGGAGCGCCACGCACGAACAGTACGCAGCGCGGTGTTACGCGCCGCTTACGTCGGCTGAGCCGTGGGCCGGATCAGGATCTCGTTGACGTCGACGTGCGGCGGCTGCGAGACCGCGAACATCACGGCGCGGGCGATGTCGTCGGCCTGCAGCGCCTCCATCTTCGGCGGCTCGTCGAAGAACGGCGTGTCGACCATGCCCGGCTCGATCAGCGTCACCCGCACGCCGCTGTCGTTGAAGTCCAGCCGCGCGGCCTCGCCCATCGCCGTCACCGCGTGCTTGCTGGCCGAGTACAGCGAGCCCTGCAGCGCGCGCCGGCCGGCCACGGAGCTGGTGAGCAGCAGGTGGCCCTTGCTGTCCTTCAGCGGCTGCAGGGCGGCGCGGATGGTCAGCGCCACGCCGTAGACGTTGGTGAGGACCATCTCCTTCCACTCCTCCGGCGTGCCCTTGTCGAACCCGCGGGCGCCGCCGAAGCCGGCGTTGGCGAAGGCGACGTCGATCCGCCCGTACTCGTCCAGCGCGCGCTTCACGAGCGCCTCCTGGTCGGCCCACTCGGTCACGTCGCAGCGCACGGCGATCCCGCCCACCTCCTCCGCGAGCGCCTCGAGCTTGTCGATCGAGCGGGCGGCCAGGACGCAGCGGTAACCGGCCTCGGCGGCGTGGCGGGCGGTGGCGGCGCCGATGCCGGTCGACGCGCCGGTGATCAGGAAGACGGGTTGACTCATGGAGAAAAGACTGGCAGCCGAAGACAGGGGCATGAAGCGCACCCTGCTCCCGGTCCTCGTCGTGCTCGCCGCATTCCCTGCCACCGCCTCCGCGGACACCGTCGAAGGGATCGTCGTCGCGCGGGATGCGCAGCGCGGGATCGTCGTCACCGCCGGCCGCCACGGTGCCGTCACGGCCCTGCGCGTCCAGCGCGCCGCGGCGTTCAAGCCCGGCGCGAAGCTGCGCGTCAAGGCGAACCAGCTCGGGGACGGGACCTACCGCGTGCGGCGCGTCAAGCGCCGCGGCCGCGCAGGCGCCGCCAAGGCGCGCTTCACCGTGCTCGCGCGTGCCGACCGCACGCTCGTCGCCTCCGCCGGCGGCACCACCTTCACGCTCGGCGCCGGCACGGCCGCGCCCGCGCCGGGCGCCGTCGTCGCGGCGCGCCTGCGCCTGGCCGGCGGCAAGGCCACCGTCGCCAGGCTCCGGCCGCTCGCCCAGCTCACGCGGCTCGAGCTCAACGGCCGGTTCGCGGGCTTCGCGAACGGCGTGCTGCAGCTCGACGTGGGCGCCGGCACGCTGCTCTCCGTCACGGTGCCGGCGGGCGTCGAGCCCGCCCTCCAGGCCGGCGACGAGGTGGAGCTGCTGGTCGACGGCTCGTTCAACCTGATCGCCATCGACGGCGAGATCGAGGTCCACGGCGCGCTCACCGCGATCGCGCCGGACTCGCTCAGCGTCGGCGCCGTCACCTGCGCCGTTCCCGAGGACCTCGACGTCAGCGACCTCGTGGTCGGCGACACCGTGCTCGTCGTCTGCTCGCTGGTCGACGGCGTCCTGACCGCCGGCGAGCTGGAGCTCGACGAGCCCTGGCTCGACGACGAGCCCTTCGAGGAGGAGCTCGAGCCCGAGGAGTGAGCCGCGCCGTGGCCTACCGTAAGGGGCCGCGATGCTCACCGATCGAGCACAGCTGGAGGTGAGAGCGGGCGCCGGCGGCAACGGCTCCCTCTCGTTCCGCCGCGAGGCGCACGTCCCCAAGGGCGGGCCCGACGGCGGCGACGGCGGCCGCGGCGGCGACGTCATCCTGCGCGTCGACGACTCGCTGCGCGACCTGCAGGCCTTCCGCCGGCGCGCCCACTTCCGCGCCGACCGTGGCGGCAACGGCCAGGGCTCGCAGCGGCACGGCGCCGACGGCGAGACGATGATCGTGCGCGTGCCGCCCGGCACGCAGGTGCAGAAGTGGGACGGGACGCGCTACGACCTCGTGCGGCCCGGCCAGGAGGTCACCATCGCGCGCGGCGGCGCGGGCGGGCGCGGCAACACGCGCTTCAAGTCCTCGACCCGCCAGACGCCGCGGATCGCCGAGCGCGGCCTGCCCGGGGAGGAGGGCCGCGTCGACCTGCACCTCAAGCTGCTGGCCGACGTCGGCCTCGTCGGGCTGCCGAACGCCGGCAAGTCGTCGCTGCTGGCGCGGCTCACGCGCGCGCAGCCGAAGGTCGGCGCCTACCCGTTCACCACGCTGGAGCCGGTGCTCGGCACGCTCGAGGGCGACGACCGCCAGCTCGTGATCGCCGACATCCCCGGCCTCATCGAGGGCGCCCACGAGGGCGCCGGCCTCGGGCACGACTTCCTCGCCCACGTCGAGCGCACGCGGCTGCTCGTGCACGTGCTCGACCTGGCGCCGCTCGACGGCTCCGACCCGCTCGCCAACCACGGTGTGATCGAGCGCGAGCTGGCCGAGCACGACCCGCGGCTGGCCGAGCTGCCGCGCATCCTCGCGCTCTCCAAGGCCGACCTCGTGACGGAGGAGGACGCTGCCGCCGCGGCGACCGAGTGGGAGGAGCGGCTCGGGGTGCCGGTCGTCGTCACCTCTGCGGCCACCGGCGCCGGACTCGACGTCCTCGGGCGCGAGCTGCTGCGGCGCGTGCCGCTGGCCGAGCCTGCGGACGAGGCGGCGGGCGAGGACGAGGTCGCCGCCTTCCAGGTCTTCCGCCCGGCGGCCGGGCGCGAGTTCGAGGTCCAGAAGGTCGGCGACCGCGAGTTCCGGGTCACGGGCGCCGCCGTCGACCGCCTGATCGCGCGCCACGACCTCGACAACGAGGAGGCGCTGGCGCACGTCGAGCACCGGCTGCGGCGCATGGGCGTGATCTCCGCGCTGGAGCGCGAAGGGTTCGAACCGGGCGACGACGTCGAGCTCGGCGGCGTGGTGTTCGAGCTGGACCCCTCCTAAGCTGCGGGCGACATGCCCGTCGCCGTCGTCAAGCTGGGATCGTCGATCGTCGCCGAGGACAACGGCGAGCTGCGCCTGTCCGTGGTCGCGCGCATCACCGAGGAGGTGGCCGCGCTCCACCGCGGGGGCGTCGACGTGGTGGTGGTCACGAGCGGCGCGATCGCGCGCGGCATGCAGCTGCTCGGGCTCGGCTCGCGGCCGGCGGCGGTGCAGGACCTGCAGGCGGCGAGCGCGGTCGGACAGGGCCGGCTGTACCGCACCTACGACGAGCTGCTGCGCGAGCGCGGGATCCAGAGCGCCCAGGTGCTGCTCACGTTCTTCGACATGAGCGCCCGCACGCACTACCTGAACGCCCGCGCGACGCTCCAGAAGCTGCTCGAGTGGCGGATCGTGCCGGTGATCAACGAGAACGACACGACCACCACCAACGAGGTCTCGTTCGGCGACAACGACTTCCTGGCCGCCCAGGTCTCGGTGTTGGTCAACGCCGACGTGCTCGTGCTGCTGACCGACACCGAGGGGCTCTACACCGACGACCCGCGGACCTCGCCCGACGCGCGGCTCGTCGGCGAGGTCACCGACCCGGAGTCGCTCAAGGAGCTGCACATCGGCCACGCGCCGTCGCCGCTCGGCTCGGGCGGGATGCGCTCGAAGGTGGTGGCGGCCGAGATGGCGTCGGCCGCCGGGATCCCCGCCGTGATCGGCAGCGGTCTGGTGCAGGGCGTGATCGCGCGCGCCCTGGCGGGCGAGCCCGCGGGCACGCGCTTCGCTCCCCAGCCGGTGCGCCACTCGAGCTTCAAGCTCTGGCTCAAGTACGCCAAGCCGAGCCACGGCATCGTGACCGTGGACGCGGGCGCCGCCCGCGCGCTGCGCGAGGGCGCCGCCAGCCTGCTGCCGGTCGGGATCGTCGACGTGCAGGGCGGGTTCGACGCCGGCGACGCCGTCGACGTCCGCGACCGCGGCTCGGCGATCGGCAAGGGCATCAGCAACTACTCGGCCGAGGAGCTGCGCCAGGTCATGGGGCTGAAGTCCGCCGAGGTCCGCGAGGTGCTGCCGCGCGCGTCCGACGAGGCCGTGCACCGGGACTACTTCGTCCTGCACTGATCAGTCGATCACGGTGTTGTTCCCGGCGCCGCCGTCGAGGTCGTCGCTGCCGGGGCCGCCGATGAGCAGGTCGTCGCCGTCGCCGCCGCGCAGCCAGTCGTCGCCGTCGCCGCCCCGCAGCCTGTCGTGGCCGTCCTGTCCGTCGGCCCGCAGCGCGATCGCGTCCGCCGGCAGGCCCGACGCGTCGAGCTGGTCGTCGCCGGCACCCAGCGCCGCGTCGAGCAGCTCGACGCCGCCGATCTCCAGCGTGACGGTCCCGACGTTCCGCGTGAAGTGGATGCGGCCGCCGCTCTGCTCCACCCCGAAGGTCTCGGCCGCGCCTGAGGCGGTGAAGGCCACGACGTCGGCCCCGTCCTGACCGTCGACGACGTCGCTGTCGTCGCCCGCCTCCCACTCGAAGCGGTCGTCGCCGGGGCCGAGCAGCGCGGTGTCGGGGCCGCTGGCACTCCGCACGGTGTCGGCGCCGGCGCCCGAGTCGATCGTCAGGCGCAGGGCGTCGGCGCCCAGCGCGCTCGCGTCGATCGTGTCGTCGCCGTCGCGGCCGTTGACGGTCAGCCGGTCGGTCGGGGCCTGGGCGCCGCTGACGGCGAGCATGAGGCCGTTCGGCAGCCCGGCCACGTTCGTCAGGCCGGCGCGCGCCGGTGATCGTCACGGCGTCGGCGCCGCCCGAGCCGTCGACCGCGACGGTGTCGCCGGCGCCGTCGGTGCCCGTGGCGAACCGGAGGGCGGTGAGGTCGGTGCCCGAGGCGTCGCCGACCGTCAGCGAGTCGCCGCCGCCGACCGCCGCCGCGTCGATCCGCTCGACGCCGCCGAGGTCCATCGCGATCGACCCGACGTCGCGCGTGAAGCGCACCCGCGGGCCGGCGGCCGAGGCGGCGAAGGACTCGGCCGCGCCGGAGCCGTTGAAGGCCATGGTGTCCATGCCGTCCTCGCCCTCGACGACGTCGCTGCCGTCGCCGGCGTCCCAGGTGAAGCGGTCGTCGCCGGCGCCCAGGAAGGCGCGGTCGTCGCCGCCGTTGCCGTCGACCGCGTCGATGCCGTCGCCGCCGAGGAGCGTCTCGGCGGCCGGGCCGCCGACCAGCGCGTCGTCGTCGGGACCGCCGTCGGCGGTGACGGCGAGCGCCGTGGCCGTCGACGAGACGCGGTCGAAGCCGGCGAGCGCGTTCACACGCAGCGAGCTGGCGCCCGCGAGCGTGAGCGGCGCCGCGAGGCCGGTGACCGCCGTGTCGGAGACGTCGATCGTGTCGTCGAACTGGGAGGCGTTGACGACGACGCTGTCGACATCGGCCGTGATCGCCTGGACCAGGGTGCCGGCGAGGTCGTCGGTGGTGAGCGAGCCGGCGATCACGCTGACCTGCTCGAGCCGGCTGAGCCCGAGCCCGCTGAGCCGCGCCCGCGAGAGCCGGAACGCGCCGGAGCCGGTGACGGCCAGGGTGTCCGCGCCGCGGCCGCCCTCGATCGTCCCGCGGAGGCGGCCGCGCACGCGCACGCGGTCGTCGCCGCCGCCCGCCCGGACGTGGACCTCGTCGAAGCGCCGGCGGGCGACCTTCTTCCGCCCGGCCACGACGAAGCGGCCGCGGACGCGGACCGTGAGCTTGTCGGCCTTGCCGCTGCCGGTGACGAGCAGCGTGCGCTGCTTGACCTTGACGGAGGCGTTCGCGTCGGCGGTCACCGCGAGAGCGGCGGTCAGCAATCCGGCAGCCAGCAGGATGCGGGGCGAGGGCGGCGTCATGCCTCCAAGACGCCGGGGACGTCAGGTTGTTCCCTTTAGACTGGGTCCATGGCCGTCGCCACCCGCTCAGTCACCGAGATCTGCCTCGCGGCCAAGGCCGCCGCGCGCGAGCTCGCGCAGCTCGACTCCGCGACCAAGGACCGCGCACTGCTGGCCATCGCCGATGCTCTGAGCGCGCGGACGGGCGAGATCATCGAGGCGAACGCGCGCGACCTCGAGGCCGGCCGCGAGTCCGGCCTGTCGGCGGCGCTGATGGACCGCCTGGCGCTCGACGAGCGGCGCGTCGGGGCGATGGCGGCCGGCGTGCGCGAGATCGTCGCGCTGCCCGACCCGGTCGGCGAGGTGCTCGACGGCTTCCGGCTCCCGAACGGGCTCGACGTGCGCAAGGTCCGCGTGCCGCTCGGCGTGGTGGCCGTGGTCTACGAGGCGCGCCCGAACGTGACGATCGACGCCGCGGCGCTGGCGCTCAAGTCCGGCAACGCGATCGTGCTGCGCGGCTCGTCGTCGGCGACCCACTCGAACGCCGTGCTGGCGGCGGTGGCCGCCGAGGCGGCCGAGGCCGCGGGCCTGCCGGCGGGATCGCTGTCGCTGGTGGCCGGCGGCGGGCGCGAGGAGCTGGCCGAGCTGGCCACCCAGGAAGGCGTCGTCGACCTGATCATCCCGCGCGGCGGCGAGGGCCTGAAGGCGGCGCTGAGCGCGGTGGCGAAGGTGCCGGTCATCTACGCGGCCTCCGGCAACTGCCACGTCTACGTGGACGAGTCGGCCGACCTGGACTCCGCGCGCGAGATCATCGTGAACGCCAAGGTCCAGCGCCCGGGCGTCTGCAACGCGGCCGAGACGCTGCTCGTGCACTCCGCGGTCGCGGACGCGTTCCTGCCCGCCGCCTTCGAGTCGCTGCGCGACGCCGGCGTCGAGCTGCGCGGCGACGAGCGGGTCCGCGACCTCGACGGCGCGGTCGGCGAGGCCACCGACGAGGACTGGGCGACCGAGTACCTGGCGCTCGTGCTCGCCGTGCGGGTCGTCGACTCGGTGGACGAGGCGATCGAGCACGTCAACACCTACGGCTCCGGCCACTCGGAGGCGATCGTCACCGGCTCGGCGGGCGCCGCGCGGAGGTTCCAGCACGCCGTCGACGCCGCCTGCGTGTACGTGAACGCCTCGACCCGGTTCACCGACGGCGGCCAGTTCGGGATGGGCGCCGAGATCGGCAACTCCACGCAGAAGCTGCACGCCCGCGGGCCGATCGGCCTGCGCGAGCTGTGCACCTTCAAGTACCTCGTCGAGGGCGAGGGCCAGGTCCGTCCCTAGTGAGAGTGGGGCTGCTCGGCGGGACGTTCAACCCGCCGCACATCGGCCATCTCGTGTGCGCGCAGGAGGCGTGCGCGCAGCTCGAGCTCGACCGCGTGCTGCTCGTGCCGGTGCACGAGCCGCCGCACAAGGGCATCGAGGCGGACCCGGGCGTGGAGCACCGGGTGGAGCTCTGCCGGCGCGCGGTGGCCGGCGACGAGCGGCTCGAGGTGTCGCTCGCCGACGCCGAGGTCCCCGGGCCCTCGTACACGGTCGATACCCTGCGAAGGCTGCATGAGCGCTGCCCGGGAGACGACCTGACCTTCATCGTGGGAGGCGACATGGCGTTCTCCCTGCCCACCTGGCGCGAGCCGGAGGCCATCCTCGAGCTCGCGGAGCTGGGCGTGGCAGAGCGCGAGGGCGTGCGCCGTGCCGACATCTCCGAGCGCCTGGGCGACCTGCCCGCGCACCGACTCCGCTTCTTCGACATGCCCCGACTCGACATCTCCTCCTCGCTGGTCCGCCGCCATGTGGCGGCCGGCCGCCCGATCCGGCACCTGGTGCCGGACGCCGTCGTGGACTACATCGAGCAGGCGGGGCTGTACCGATGACGCTGGCTCCCGACAGGCTCGCCGAGCTGGTGGCCGGCTACGCGGCCGACACGAAGGCGATCGACCCGATCGAGCTCGACCTGCGCGACGTGCTCGGCTACACGGACTACTTCGTCATCGCCACCGGCAACACCGACCGCCAGGTCAAGGCGATCCACGACCGCATCCACCAGGGGATGAAGAAGGAGCACGGGCTGCTCCCGCGGCGCGTGGAGGGGCTCGGTGAGTCGCGCTGGATCCTGATGGACTACCTCGACGTGATCGTCCACATCTTCACGCCGGAGGCGCGCGAGTTCTATCGCCTCGAGCAGCTCTGGGGCGAGGCCCCGAAGCGCGCGGTGGGCGAGTAGCCCTTCTCGCGGTCGCCGGCCTCGCGGCCGGCGTCGCGTACGCGGCGATCGTCCTCTCGAGCGGCCACGTCGACGACCGCGGGTTCGTCGCCGGCCTCGGCCTGCTCGTCGGCTGGTCGTTCATCGGCACGGGCCTGTTCGCGTGGTGGCGGCGGCCGGGCAATCGCACCGGGCTGCTGATGGCCGCGGCCGGCTTCGCGTGGTTCGGGTCCGGCCTCTCCGCCTCGGACAGCGACGTGCTGTACACGATCGGGGAGCTGCTCGACGGAGCTGTTCCCGGCGGTCCTCGGTCACCTGCTGCTCGCCTTCCCCACCGGACGGCTGAACACGCGTGCCGAGCGCACGGTGGTCGCCGCGGCCTACTTCGCCGTGACCGTGCTCCAGGTGCCGTCGCTGCTGTTCGAGGAGCCGGGCGAGCCGCGCAACCTGCTGATCGTGGAGGGCGACCAGCCGCTCTCGGACGCGCTGGACGCCATGCAGTACGCGGTCGCGATCGCCCTGATCGCCGTGAGCTGGGTCATCATCATCCGGCGCGAGCGCGCGCAGCCGCGCGGCCGGGCGTGGCGGCCGGTGCTGTGGACGGGCGGCCTCTCCGTCGCGGCGTTCGTGGTGGCCAAGGGGTTCGACGCGGCCGGCTCGCCGCACGACGCGCTCGAGCTGATCTCGCAGGCGCTGGTGGCGACCGTCCCGTTCGGGTTCCTCGCGGGGCTCCTGCGCAGCCGGCTGGCGCAGGGCGAGGCGGTGGCCGAGCTGATCGCGCGCGTCGGGCAGGCGCCCGGCGAGGGCGCGCTGCGGGCCGCGCTGGCCGACGCGCTCGGCGATCCGTCGGTGGCACTCGCGTACTGGCTGCCGGAGTCGGAGCGCTACGTCGACGCGCTCGGGCATCCGGTCGACGGTGTCGGGCGCGGGCTGGACGGAGGTCGACGTGGGCGGCCGGCGGGTCGCCGCGATCGCCCACGACCCGGCTCTGGACGACGAGCCGCAGCTCGTGCGCGCCGCTGCGGCGGCCGCGGCGCTGGCGCTCGAGAACCAGCGGCTCGAGGCCGAGCTGCGGGCGCGGATCGAGGAGCTGCGCACCTCGCGGGCGCGCCTGGTCGAGGCCGGCGACACGGCACGGCGCCGGCTGGAGCGCGACCTGCACGACGGCGCGCAGTCGCGGATCGTCACGGTCATGCTCAAGCTCAGGCTGGCGCAGATGAAGGTGGAGGGGTCGCCGGAGGCGGCGGAGCTGCTCGACGAGGCCAGCGCCGATCTGCGGGACTCGCTCGAGGAGCTGCGCGAGCTGGCCCGCGGCATCCACCCGGCGATCCTCGCCGACCGCGGGCTCGCGGCGGCGCTGGGCGCCCTGGCCGAGCGGGCGCCTGTGCCGGTCTCGCTGTCGGTCGACGAGGTGCCGCGAGCCGTCGAGGCCGCGATCTACTTCGTGGTGGCCGAGGGCCTGACCAACGTGGCCAAGTACGCGCACGCGTCATCGGCCGCGGTCGCGGTGCGCCGCGACGCGTCCGGCGTCGTCGGTCGAGATCGCCGACGACGGCGTCGGCGGCGCGGACGTGGCGGCCGGCTCGGGGCTCCGCGGACTCACCGACCGCGTCGGCGCGCTCGACGGGCGGCTCTGGGTGGAGAGCCCGCCGGGCGAGGGCACGAGGCTGTGCGCGGAGATCCCGTGTTAGGTTGCCCTAACTTTGAAGCGGATCCTCCTGGTTTTCGCGCTGGCCGTGGTGGCCGGCTGCGGGTCGGACACCGAGCCGGCCGAAGACGACGGCGCCGCCCGCGCCGCTGACGGCGCCTTCCCGGCGACAGGTCGAGCACAAGTTCGGGACGACCACGGTGCCGTCGAAGCCGGAGCGGATCGTCGTGGTCGGCCTCACCGAGCAGGACACCGTGCTGGCGCTCGGCTACAAGCCGATCGCCACGACCGAGTGGTACGGCGAGCAGCCCTACGCGGTCTGGCCGTGGGCGCGCGAGGCGCTCGGCGACGCGAAGCCGACCGTGCTCAACGCCGCCGACGGCCTCCAGTTCGAGCGGATCGCCTCGCTGCGGCCCGACCTCATCATCGGCGTCAACGCAGGACTGAAGCGCAGGCGACTACGAGAAGCTGTCGCGCCTGGCGCCGACCGTGCCGTCCGGCAAGGGCAGCACCGACTACTTCTCGGCGTGGGAGGAGCAGGTCGAGCTGGTCGCGGCCGCGCTCGGCAAGCCGGAGGAGGGCCGCGAGCTGGTGCAGAGCATCAAGGACGACTACGCGGAGGCCGCCGCCGCCCACCCCGAGTTCGAGGGCAAGACCGCCACCTTCAGCCAGAACGGCTTCTACGACGGGCTCCTCTACGTCTATCCCGACGGGCTGAACACCGAGTTCCTGACGATGCTCGGCTTCACGATCAACCCGAAGCTCACGCCGCTGATCGAGCGCGAGGGCGAGCAGGTCACCGTCTCGGCCGAGCGCCTGGGCGTGATCGACGCCGACGTGATCGTGTTCGCCACCGAGCAGCCGTCGGACGTCGCCGCCCTCAAGAAGGTCCCGACGTTCGACAACCTCGGGGCCGTCGCGGAGAACCGGGCGGTCTACACGGACGGCACGCTGGCCGGGGCGATCTACTTCATCAGCCCGCTCAGCCTGCCGTACGTGCTGGAGCGCCTGGTGCAGCAGCTCGAGGCGGCGGTCGCGGGCGAGGCGCCGCAGCGGGTGCTCGACACCTCGCGTTGACCTAAACCAACGCACGAGCGCTTGCCAGCGCCTGCCCGCGCAGACGAGAATCGCGTCTTTCTGCGTCCGGAGGAGAGGGGTGGTCCATGAGGTCGTGGATGGGGGCAGTCGCCGCCGTGGCGTTGGTGCTCGCGGCGCCGGGCGTGGCGGCCGCGGGTCCTGACGACCCCGCGCAGATCCAGTTCAAGCTCCCGAACCGGGCGGCCATCGCCGAGTTCGAGGCGCTCGGGCTCAACATGGATCACGCGATCCACGACACCGCCGACGGCGGAGCGCTGGTGAGCGCCTGGGTCACCGACGCGCAGCTCGCCAACCTCGAGATGCGCGGCTACGACCCGGTCGCGACGATCGCCGACAAGAACGCGATCGACCTCATCCGCGCCGAGCGCGACAAGACGATCAGCGACCTGCGGGCGGCCGAGCGGGCGCTGCGCGGAGGCGGCCGGGGCGCCAAGAGCCTCGCCCCGGGCACCGTGCGGGCCCAGCGCGCCGACTACTACGAGAACAACGTCGGGCGCTTCCTGTCGATCGAGGGCTACACGACCCAGGCCCAGATCACGTGCACCGGCAACAACTGCGACTACACCGGCCCGCCGCTCGTCGCGGAGTACTACGACGCCGCCGGCAACCGCCTCGGCGGCGGCACGATGGACGAGTTCATCGACCCCGGCGTGTTCCCCGACTACTACCAGTACCACTTCTTCGTCTTCCGGGTGGGCAACCGGGGCGACGGCGGCGCGCTCCCCGCGTCGATCAAGATCGGCGCCCCGAACGGCGACTCCGACACGATGGACGTGCGCGAGTGGATCGCCCAGGACCCGCCGCCGCCGGGCCCGGGCTTCCTGTCGGGCTTCCTGACGCACTACAACGACTCGCAAGAGGCGTACAAGAAGATGCGCGACCTCGCGGCCGAGTTCCCGAACATCTCGCAGGTCTACGAGCTGCCCGAGAAGACGCGCGGCTACCAGCGCAAGGCCCAGACGATGCTCGGCTACAACGCGACGGCGCCGTACGTCACGTTCGACGCCAACAACCTCCCGGTGGCGGGCGCCGCGCCGAACAACGCCGCCAACCAGGCACGTACCGTCGTGCTCACCTCGAAGACCTACGGTCACCAGGGCGGCAACGGCCTGACGGCGCAGCTGGTCAACCCCGGCGCGGCGGACTCGCCGCTGTCGGTGAGCGTCACCGGCAACGCGATCCGCGTCGGCCTGGCGACGGACACCGCGGGCGCGATCACGAGCACGGCGGCGCAGGTCGTCGCCGCGCTGAACGCCAACCCGGCGTTCGCCGACCTCGCGACCGCGTCGCTCTGGCGCACCTCGCCCGGCAACGGGGTCGTCGCTGGCCGGCGTGGTCTCGCCGCTCAGCGACCTGCTGCGCGCGCCGGCGACGTTCCCGCGCGGCCCGCAGACGCAGACCATGCTGCGGATCGGCAAGCACGCGCGACGGCTCGAAGGTCGGCGTCTTCCTCTACTGCCAGGAGCACGGCAACGAGATCGCGACCTCGGGCGTCTGCCTCGAGACCGCGGAGCGGCTCGTGCGCAACTACGGGACCGACCCGGAGACCACCAGCGTTCGTCGACGAGCTGGACATCTTCCTCGTCCCGCAGATCAACGGCGACGGCGCCACGCACTCGCTCTATGACTCCAACCGGCGCACGAACCTCTCCAACTGGTGCGAGGACACCACGCGGTTCCCGAGCAACGAGACGGACCCGGCTTCCCGCAACGGCTGGGGCGTCGACCTGAACCGCAACTTCTCCCAGGGGTCGATCTTCGACGGCTTCGTCGGGGCGACGTTCTCGGACTGCACGAACGGCAACTTCTCCGGCCCGTTCGAGTTCTCCGAGCCCGAGACGCGCAACGAGTCGTGGGTGCAGACGACGTTCCGGAACATCAAGTTCATCAACAACATCCACTCGTCCGGCGGCTTCTTCATGTGGCCGCCCGGCGCCTACACGCCGCAGCGCGTGGCGCTGCCGTACCCGTCGTTCGGGACGCTGAACTTCTTCGACCAGACGGGCAAGGAGGTGCTCGACCGCATCAAGTCGCACCGGCGCACGGCGATCCTGCCGCAGCAGACCGGGCCGGTCATCGACGTGCTGTACTCCGCGGCCGGCAACAGCGCCGACGAGGCGTACTACAGCAACGGCATCATCGGCTTCGACTTCGAGATCGGGGCCCAGCACTTCAACGACACCGGCACGGGGAACGCGACCTGCAACCCGGGTCAGCAGCCGCCGTTCGGGACGAACACGACGAACCCGTGCCTGCTCAACGAGGGCTTCCACGAGGCGATGGAGTTCGCGTCGGGCAACTACGGGCTCCTGAAGGAGGCCCTCGACTACTCCAACGACATCACGGCGCCGATCGTCGACGCGGTGTCGACGCCGGGCAACGGCTCGCTCGTCTCGAAGTACGAGGTGGAGTTCACGAGCGACGAGGCGGCCTCGATCTACTACACGACCGACGGCTCGACGCCGACCACGGCCTCGACGGAGTACAAGCCGCCGCGGGCGCGGGCGCAGCCGGAGCCGCTCGAGCTGCCGGCGGGCACGACGCTCAAGTGGATCGCCCACGACTTCAAGGGCAACATGTCGGCGGTGAAGTCGCAGAAGTTCATCCCGCACGTCAACGCGGACGGCACGGTGACCGGCACGGTGCCGGCCACGCTCTCGCTCGCGGTGAACCCGTCGACGACGTTCGGCGCGTTCACGCCGGGCGTCACGCGGACCTACCTCACATCGCTGGGCACGACCGTGACCTCGACCGCGGGCGACGCGACGCTGAGCGTGGCCGACCCGAGCCCGATCGGCACGGGCCACCTGGTGAACGGCGCGTTCGTGCTGTCGCAGGCTCTGCAGGCACGCGTAGGCGCCGCCCCGTACGTCAACGTCGGCTCGGCGGCCGCGCCGCTGAACCTGCGCTCGTGGAGCGGGCCGACGTCCAACGAGAGCGTGGCGGTGGACTTCAGCCAGCTCGTCAACAGCATCGATCCGCTGCGGACGGGCACGTACAGCAAGACGCTGACGTTCACGCTGTCGACCACGAGCCCATAGGACGCCAGAACGACGGAAGGCCGCTCATGTGAGCGGCCTTCCGTTGGAGGTGGAGCTAGTCGGGCTCGAACCGACGACCTCGTGACTGCCAGTCACGCGCTCTCCCAGCTGAGCTATAGCCCCAGAGCGGTACCGGGAATGGTATCGCGATCCCTTCAATCGGCAGCAGACCGCCGGGGTTGAGGGCGTGCTCGGCGCTAACCTCCGCGCCGCATGGCATCCGAGCATCGCTACGACCCGAAGGTGATCGAGCCCAAGTGGCAGCGCGTCTGGGAGGACGAGCGCACCTGGTACGTCACCGACGGCGAGGACGGCGGGACGCCCGCCTCGTACGTGCTCGAGATGCTGCCGTACCCCTCGGGCGAGCCGCACATGGGCCACCTGAAGAACTACGCGGTCGGCGACGCCGTGGCCCACTTCCACCGCCGCACCGGCCGGCGCGTGCTGCACCCGATGGGCTACGACGCCTTCGGGCTCCCGGCCGAGAACCACGCGATCAAGACCGGCGAGCACCCGCGCGACTCGACCGCGAAGTCGATCGCGGCGTTCCAGCGGCAGATGCGGTCGTGGGGGATCTCGATCGACTGGTCGCGCGAGTTCGGCACCCACGAGCCGCGCTACTACCGCTGGACCCAGTGGATCTTCCTGCAGATGTTCGAGCGCGGCCTGGCCTACCGCAAGGAGGCCGCGGTCAACTGGTGCCCCAAGGACGCCACGGTGCTGGCCAACGAGCAGGTGATCGACGGGCACTGCGAGCGCTGCGGCACCGAGGTCGAGCTGCGCCAGCTCGAGCAGTGGTTCTTCCGCATCACCGACTACGCCGACCGCCTGCTCGACGACCTCGAGACGGTCCAGTGGCCGCCGAACGTGGTCAGGATGCAGCGCAACTGGATCGGTCGCTCCGAGGGCGCCGAGGTCACGTTCAGCCAACCCGAGCTGGGCGTCGACTACCCGGTCTTCACCACGCGACCGGACACGCTGTTCGGCGCCACGTTCTTCGTCATGGCGCCCGAGCATCCCGACGTCCTGCGCCTGGCCGCCGGCACCGAGCACGAGCAGGCCGTGCGCCAGTACGTCAACCGCGTGCTGGCCGAGAGCAGCGAGGAGCGCGCCGACACCGAGCGGACCAAGACCGGCGTCCCGCTCGGGCGGACGGTGGTCAACCCCGTGAACGGCGAGCGGATCCCGATGTTCGTCGCCGACTACGTGCTGATGGAGTACGGCACCGGCGCGATCATGGCCGTGCCCGCGCACGACCAGCGCGACCACGACTTCGCGACCACCTTCGACCTGCCGATCCGACCGGTCGTCGCGCCCGCCGACGGGAGCGAGACCGAGGGCCCGTTCGTCTCCCACAGCGACGACGAGGTCCTGGTCAACTCGGATCGCTTCACGGGGATGACGGCGGTCGAGGCCAAGGACGCGATCATCGACTGGCTCGACCAGCAGGGTCGCGGCCACCGCTCGATCAACTACCGGCTGCGCGACTGGCTGCTCTCCCGCCAGCGCTACTGGGGCGCGCCGATCCCGATCGTGTACTGCGACCGGTGCGGCATCGTGCCGGTCGCGGAGGAGGACCTGCCGGTCCTGCTGCCCGACGTCGAGGACTACAAGCCGCAGGGCCGCTCGCCGCTGGCCACCGCCGAGGACTGGGTCAACACGACGCTGTCCCGAGCTGCGGCGGCGCCGGCGCGGCGCGAGACCGACACGATGGACACGTTCGTCGACTCGTCGTGGTACTTCCTGCGCTACACCGACGCCGACAACGAGCAGGCGGCCTGGGACCCCGACGTCACCAACTACTGGACGCCGGTCGACCAGTACATCGGCGGCATCGAGCACGCGATCCTGCACCTGCTGTACGCGCGCTTCTTCGTGAAGGTGTTCGCGGACATGGGGCTGCTGGACTCGCAGGAGCCGTTCCAGAAGCTCTTCACCCAGGGGATGATCACCCGCGACGGGGCGAAGATGTCCAAGTCGAAGGGCAACGTGGTCAGCCCGCTGCCGATCATCGAGCGCTACGGGGCCGACACCGCGCGCGCCTACATCCTCTTCATCGGCCCGCCGGACCAGGACGCCGACTGGAGCGACGAGGGCGTCGAGGGCGTGCACCGCTTCCTCGGCCGGCTGTGGCGGCTGGCGGGCGACGTGGCCGAGCGGACCGGCAAGCGCGCGCCCGACCCCGACGCCGGCACCGGCGCGGGCGACGACCTGGAGCTGCTGCGCAAGGTCCACTGGGCGATCGACAAGGTCACCAACGACCTCGCCGGCCGGTTCGCCTTCAACACCGCGGTCTCCGCCGTCATGGAGCTGGTCAACGAGGCCTCGCGCCGGCGCGAGACGGCGTCCGACGACGTCATGCACCTCGCCGCCGCGACCGCCGCGTCGCTGATCTTCCCGTTCGCGCCGCACACCGGCAGCGACGCGTACGAGCTGCTGACCGGCGACCGCGTCTGGGAGCAGCCGTGGCCGGCCGCCGATCCGTCGCTGCTCGAGCGCGACGTGGTCGAGGTCGCCGTGCAGGTCAACGGCAAGCTGCGCGACCGCATCCAGGTGGCGCGCGACGCCTCGCGCGAGGAGCTCGAGGCGCTGGCGCGCGAGCAGCCGAACGTGGTGCGCCACCTGGAGGGCCACGAGGTCGTCAAGGTCGTCGTGGTGCCGGGGCGGCTCGTCAACTTCGTCGTGCGCTGAGCCTTTCTTCACACCGGCGCGACGGAATCGTCACGTTCGCGTGCTGATCCGTGACACGGTCGCGCGTAGCTTCGAGCTGTGCCCGACCTCGCCCCTCGCCAGCTCGCCGCCTGCGCGCTCGCCCTCGTCGCCGTCTCCCTGCTCGGCGCGTGGCATCTCTCGCGCGCGGGCGGCGGCGAGGGCGGGGATGCGGCGCCGGCGCCGATCCGCGTGGACGGCGGCGCCGAGGGGCGCCGCGCGGTCATCGTCCACGTCGCGGGCGCCGTCCGCTCGCCCGGCGTCTACCGCATGCGGCCGGACGCGCGGGTCGACGACGCGGTCGGCCGCGCCGGCGGGCCGACCGCGCGGGCGGACCTGAGCCAGGTCAACCTGGCCGCGAAGGTCGAGGACGGCCGGCAGGTGCTCGTTCCGAAGCGGGTCCCCGCGGGCGCCCCGGCGGCTGCCGCGCCGACCGCGCCGGGCGTGCCGCTCAACCTGAACACGGCCACGCTCGAGCAGCTCGACGAGCTCGACGGGATCGGCCCGGCCACGGCCCAGAACATCCTCGACTACCGCGAGGCGAACGGCGGCTTCGGGGCGGTCGACGAGCTCGGGCAGGTGCCGGGGATCGGCGACGTGCGGCTGGCCTCGCTGCGCGAGCAGGTGCGGGTGTGAGCGGTGCGCGGCGTCCTCGCGGCGGTCGACCGCCACCCGCGGCACGTCCTTCTCTTCGCCGTCACCGCCGGCCTGCTGACCGGCCCGCTGTCGCTCGCGGCGATGATCGCGGTGGCAGCGCTCGGAGCGGTCCTTGTGGCGGCGGCGCGCCCGCTCTCTTCGCTTCCGTACGTCGCCGCCGCTGCGGTACTCGCGGGGGCCGGTGTCGCCGACCTGCGGCTCGCCGCGCTCGAGGGCGGATCGCTCCCGTACCTGCACGGCCGGTCGGTGAGCGGTCGCGCGGCGCTGCTGGAGCCCGTCCGCGAGCGCGCGGTCGGCCCCGCCGTGGCGCGCGCCCGGTTGCTCGGTGGCCCCGCGGACGGCGAGGTCGTCGTCCTGCGCGTCCGAGGTCGCGGGCTCGTGGCCCGAGGTTGGCGAGATCGTGGCGGTGGAGGGCGAGGTCGCGCCGCTCGGGCTGTTCGACGCCTATCAGCGCCGCCGCGGCGCCGGCGCCGCGCTCGAGGTGTCCGAGCTGCGCCGGACGGGCGAGCGGCGGGGAGGGCTCGCGGGCGCCGTGGACACCGTCCGCCGCCGGGCCGAGGCCGGACTGGTCCGTGGCCTGAGGCAGGAGGAGGCGGCGCTCCTGCGCGGCATGGTCCTCGGCCAGGACGAGCGGCTCACGGACGACGTGCGCGACGAGTTCAAGCGCTCGGGCCTTGCCCACGTGCTCGCCGTGAGCGGCCAGAACGTGATGCTGCTGGCGACGCTCGTGCTCGCCGCCGGCGGGCTCGTCGGCGCCCCGCTGCGCACGCGGCTGCTCGTGGCGCTCGCGCTCGTCGCGCTCTACGTACCGCTCACGGGCGCCGGCCCGTCGATCCAGCGTGCCGGCGTGATGGGCGCGGCCGGGCTCGTCGCCGCGCTCGCGGGGCGGCCGGCGCACCGCTGGTACGCGCTCGGGCTCGCCGCGGCGGTCACGCTGGCGCTCAACCCGCTCGCAGTCGGGGAGCCGGGCTGGCAGCTCTCCTTCGCCGCCGTCGTCGCCCTGCTCGCCATCGCCCCGCCGCTGCGCGCGGTGCTCGCCCGCCGGATGCCCGGCCCGGTCGCCGACGTCGCCGCCATCACGATCGCGGCCACGCTCGGGACGGCGCCGCTGATGGCCCTGCACTTCGAGCAGGTGTCACTGGCCGCCCTGCCCGCCAACCTGCTCGCCGCGGCGGCGATCGCCCCGGTCATGTGGCTCGGGATGCTGGCCGCCGCGGCGGCGCAGATCGCACCGGCGCTGGCGCTGCCCTTCAACGCCCTCAACGCGCCGCTGCTGGCGTTCGTCGAGTGGGTGGCGCACACGTTCGCGGCGGCGCCCGCCTCGGTCGTGCCGGTGCGGATCGGGTCGCCGGCCGCGTTGGCAGGCGTGTACGCCGCGCTCGCGGCGGCGGTGCTCGGCGTCCGGGCGGCGTGGCGGCGCGTCCCGGCCATCGAGCTTCGCCGCGGCCACCGGGCGGTCGCGGCGCTCGCGGCGGTCGCGCTCACCGGGCTCGGCTGCGCGGCCGCGCTCGACGACGGGCCGGCGCCGCCCGCGCCCGGCGAGCTCGTCGTCTCGTTCCTCGACATCGGGCAGGGCGACGCGACGCTGCTCCAGAAGGACGGCGTGGCCGTGCTGGTGGACACCGGCCCGGCCGGCGGGCCGATCCTGCGGCGGCTCTCGGAGGCCGGCGTCGAGCGGCTCGACGCGCTCGTCATCACCCACGCGCAGGCCGACCACGAGGGCGCGGCGCTCGAGGTCCTGCGGCGGTTCCCGACGCGGCTGGTCGTCAACGGCGGCGCGGGCTGGCCGACGCGCGTGCAGGAAGGTCTGGCGGGCGCCACGAGCGCGCGGCGGATCCCCGCCCACGCCGGCCAGGTGCTCACGCTCGGCGGGATCCGCATGCGGCTGCTGTGGCCTCCGCCGCCCGGCCCCGGCTTCCGCCCCGAGGGCGACCCCAACGGCCGCGCCGTCGTAGCCCACGTGCAGTCGGGCGACTTCGACCTGCTGCTGCCCGCCGACGCCGAGTCCGGCGTGACCGCCGCGCTCGACCTGCCCGACGTCGAGGCGCTCAAGGTCGCGCACCACGGCAGCGCCGACGAGGGCCTCCCGGCACTGCTCGAGCGCACCCGCCCCGAGTTCGCCGCGATCGAGGTCGGCCGCGCCAACTCGTACGGCCACCCGGCGCCGTCGACCCTGGCGGCGCTGCGCGCCGTCGACCACGTCTACCGCACCGACACCGACGGCACCGTCCGCCTCCGCGTCCGAGGCGGTGCCATCACGGTCGAGCACTAGACTCGCCCACCCGTGCCCAGCTTCACGCCCGCCTACCTCATCCACGGCGACGACCACGGCCGGATCGGCGAGCGCCGCGCCAAGCTGCGGGCGATGGCCGAGGCCGAGAGCGGCCAGAGCGGCGTCGAGCTGTTCGAGGGCGACGCGTGCACGGCCGACGCCGTGGCCGGCGCGCTGAGCGCGATGACGTTCGCGGTCGGCCGGCGGTTCGTGATCGCCGACGGCGTCGAGCGCTGGAAGGAGGCCGACGTCGCCGCCGTCGCGGCCGCCATGGAGGGGATGGACCCGGAGTCGCTCACCGTCGCCTTCTTCGCCCGCGAGGACGGCCGGGTCAAGGCGCCCGCCGCGCTCCACAAGGCGGTCGAGAAGGCGGGCGGCAAGGTCGCGACCGAGAACGTCCTGAAGGCTCGCGCGCTGCCTTCGTGGCTGGCCAAGCAGGCGTCAGAGCTCGGCTTCGAGCTCGACCAGCAGGCCGCGAAAGCGCTCATCGCCCAGGTCGGCGACCGCCAGCAGCGGCTGCTGCGCGAGCTCGAGAAGCTCGCGCTCGAGTACGGGCCGGGCGCGCACGTGGGCGTCGACGAGGTTCAGGCGAGCTCGGCCAGCTCGGCCGAGCGCAAGGCGTGGACGCTGGCCGACGCGGTCGTGGCCGGCGACGAGAAGGCGGCCGTGCGGCTGCTCGTCGAGCTGCGCCAGCAGGGCGAGCGGCTGCCGAGCCTGCAGTACCAGATGGTCCGCCGCGTCCGTGACGCGCTCGCCATCGCCGAGGCGCTCGCCGCGGGCAAGCCCGTCGCACAGGTCCGCAAGACGCTGCGGATGCCGTCCTTCGCCGCCGACCGCCTGATCGCCGACGTCTCGAACCGCGACGTCGAGTCCTACCGGCGCGCGCTCGAGCTGCTGGCCGACCTCGAGGTCGAGAGCCGCGGCGGCGGGGCAGCGGTCAGCGAGGACACCGCCGCCGTTCGCGCGGTTCTCGCGGCAGTTCGCTGAGCTACTCGGGCGAGCCCTTGCGCAGCCGCGCGGCGCGCGACTTCTTGCGGGCGCCGTTGTTGCGGTGCAGGGCGCCGCGCTTGACCGCCTTGTCGATCAGCTGCACGAGGCGGTGGTGCTCGGCGTCGGCGGCCTTGTCGTCACCCTCGGTGACGGCGGCCTGCAACCGGCGGAAGTAGGTCTTGATCGCGGACGTGTACTGGCGGTTCTCGGCGCGCTCTCGCAAAGAGCGCTGATTCCGCTTGATCTGTGACGCGATGTTGGCCATGACGCAAGGAAACCGCGGATCTCCCGCGGCGGCGGCGTACTATAGCGCGCCGCTTGTCGGCGCCAGAACGCCAGCCCAGGCGCACGGCCGTGAACACGGCGATCTTCTCCGTGGCCACCGGCCTGTCGCGCATCGCAGGCCTCGTCCGCGAGGTCGTGGCCGCGCGTTATTTCGGCACCACCGGGCCGATGTCGGCCTTCACGGCCGCGTTCCAGGTTCCCAACCTGATCCGAAGCCTGTTCGCCGACTCGGCGCTGAGCGCCGCCTTCGTCCCGGTCTTCACCGAGCTGCTCGAGCACAAGCAGCGCAAGGAGGCGTTCCAGCTCGCCGCCGCGCTGTTCGGCCTGATCCTCACGGTGCTGAGCGTCATCACCGTGCTGTTCATGCTCCTCGCCGGGGTGATCATGCCCCTCTTCATCGATGGCACGGCGCTCGACGACCTGGCGGTGGGCCTGAGCCGCGTGCTGTTCCCGATCGTGATCCTGCTCGGCATCAACGGCCTGCTGGTCGGGATGCTCAACGCGCACGACCACTTCGCGATCCCGGCGATCTCGCCGCTGGTGTGGAACATCGTGATCATCGGCTGCCTGGTCGCGCTCACCCCGCTCTTCGAGGGCGACGACCAGATCTACGCGTACGCGATCGGCGTGCTGGCGGGCACCGCCGCGCAGCTCGCGATGTGCTTCCCGGTGCTCCGGCACCTGCACATCCCGGTCCGCATCAGCCTCCACTGGCGGGACCCGCGCATAGTGCGCGTGCTGCTGCTGATGCTGCCGGTGACGATCGGGCTCGGCCTCATCAACTTCAACCTGCTGATCAACACCTACTTCGGCTTCCTCATCGACGAGGAGGCGCCGGCTTCGATCGACAAGGCGTTCCGGATCTACATGCTCCCGCAGGGCATGTTCAGCGTCGCGGTCGCCACCGTGCTGTTCCCCGCCCTCAGCCGGCTCGTGACGCGCCAGGACTGGGAAGGCCTGCGGGCGCTCCAGGGCAACGGCATCCGCCAGATCGCGCTGCTGCTGATCCCGGCGGCGGCGGTCACCGTCGCGCTGCCGGAGCCGATCACCCGGCTCGTCTACGAGCGCGGGGCGTTCGACGCGCAGTCGACCGACCAGGTCGCCGAGGCGCTCTTCTGGTTCAGCTTCAGCCTGCCCTTCAGCGGCTTCAACCTGCTGCTCACGAGGACCTTCTTCAGCCTCCAGCGCCCGTGGACGCCGACCGCCCTGGCCGGCGTCACGCTGGCGATCAACGTCGCGGTGAGCGCCGCGCTGTACGAGCCGCTGGGGATCGGGGGCGTCGTGCTCGGCACCGTCGTGGCCACCGCGGCGATGACGGCGGGGCAGTCGTTCTACCTGCGTCGCCGGATCGGCGGCCTCCAGCTCGGCACGACCCTGCAGACGACGATGAAGATCCTCGTCGCAGCCGCCGCGCTCGGCGGGGTGGCCTACGGCGCCTGGTACGTGCTCGAGGACGCGCTCGGCGTCAGCCTGCTCGCGCAGATCGTCTCGGTCGGCGGCGCGATCGCTCTCGGATCGGCCGTCTACGCCGGTCTCGTGCTCGCCATGCGCATCCCCGAGGCGCGCCAGATCCTCGAGCTGTTCACGCGCAGGCTGCGCCGCTCCTAAGCTTCACATCCCGTGGCCGACCAGGCGCACATCCGGAACTTCTCGATCATCGCCCACATCGACCACGGCAAGTCGACGCTGGCCGACCGCATCCTGGAGCTCACGCACACCGTCGACCCGCGCTCGATGCGCGCCCAGCTGCTCGACAGCATGGACCTCGAGAGGGAGCGCGGGATCACCATCAAGGCCCAGGCCGTGCGCGTCTTCTACACCGCCCGCGACGGCGAGCACTACCAGTTCCACCTGATCGACACGCCCGGCCACGTGGACTTCACTTACGAAGTAAGCCGAAGCCTCGCCGCGTGCGAGGGGGCGCTGCTGGTGGTCGACGCCAGCCAGGGCGTCGAGGCCCAGACCGTCGCCAACACCTACCTGGCGATCGACTCCGGGCTCGAGCTGATCCCGGCCATGAACAAGGTCGACCTGCCGGGCGCCGAGCCCGACCGGGTCGGCGAGGAGATCGCGGAGCTGATCGGTGAGGCCGCCGAGGGCGTCCGGCGCATCAGCGCCAAGACCGGCGAGGGCGTCGAGGACCTGCTCGAGGAGCTGGTCGAGCGCGTGCCGCCGCCGCACGGCGACCCCGACGCGCCCCCGCGCGCGCTGATCTTCGACTCCGAGTTCGACCAGTACCGCGGCGTGATCGCCTACATCCGCGTCGTCGACGGCACGTTCAAGAAGGGCGAGGCGATCCGCGCGATGGCGGCCGGCACCGAGGCCGACATCGACGACATCGGCTACTTCACCCCGGCCGAGGCGCCGGCCGACGAGCTGCACGCGGGCGAGGTCGGCTACCTGATCACCGGCATCAAGGACGTCAGCAGCCTGCGCGTCGGCGACACGCTGACCACCAAGGGCAGCAAGGCGACCGAGGCGCTCCCCGGCTACCGCGACGTCAAGCCGATGGTGTTCTGCGGCCTGTTCCCGATGAACAACGACGACTACCCGGAGCTGCGCGACGCGCTCGAGAAGCTCACGCTCAACGACGCCGCGCTCTCCTGGGAGCCGGAGACCTCCGACGCGCTCGGCTTCGGCTTCCGCTGCGGCTTCCTCGGCCTGCTGCACATGGACATCGTGCGCGAGCGGCTCGAGCGCGAGTACGACCTCGAGCTGATGGCCACCATGCCGAGCGTCGAGTTCGAGATCACGCTCACCGACGGCAGCGTGATCCCGGTCCACAACCCGACCGACATGCCCGACCCGGCGCGCATCGCCGAGGTGCGCGAGCCGTACATCCGCGCCAGCATCCTCGCGCCGAAGGAGTTCATCGGCCAGATCATGGAGCTCTGCCAGGACCGCCGCGGCGTCCACAACGGCATGCACTACCTGAGCTCCGAGCGCGTGCAGATCACCTACGACCTGCCGCTGGCCGAGATCGTGCTCGACTTCTTCGACCAGCTGAAGACCCGCACGCGCGGCTACGCGTCGCTCGACTACGAGCCGATCGGGCTGAGAGCGAGCGCCCTGGTCAAGCTCGACGTGCTGCTCGGCGGCGACCCCGTCGACGCGCTGAGCATGGTCGTCCACCGCGACAAGGCCTACGACCAGGGCAAGGTGCTGACCGAGCGGCTGCGCAAGAAGATCCCGCGCCAGCAGTACGACGTGCCGATCCAGGCCGCCGTCGGCGCCAAGATCATCGCCCGCGAGACGGTCAAGGCGTTCCGCAAGGACGTCACGGCCAAGTGCTACGGCGGCGACATCTCCCGCAAGCGCAAGCTGCTCGAGAAGCAGAAGGAGGGCAAGCGGCGGATGAAGCAGGTGGGCCGGATCGAGGTGCCCCAGGAGGCGTTCCTCGCGGTGCTCGAGCTCGGGGAGGACGGATGAGCACCTACGCCGTGGGCCGCGAGAAGATCCGCGAGTACGCGCACGCGGTGGGGGAGACCGACCCGCGCTACCTCGACCCCGAGGCGGCGCGCGAGGCGGGCTTCGACGACGTGGTGGCGCCGCCGATGTTCGCCGCCGTCTACTCCGGGCCGGCCGTCTTCCCGGCGATCATGGAGTCCGGCCTGGACTTCTCCCGCATGGTCCACGGCGCCCAGGAGTTCACCTGGCACGAGCCGGTGGTGGCGGGCGACGAGATCACCACCGAGGCGTCGCTGGACTCGAAGTCCGAGCGCGGCGGGCTCGAGTTCTACGTCTTCAAGTCGGTGTCGAAGAACCAGCGCGGCGAGCTGGTGTGCGAGGGGCTGTGGACGAACATCGTGAGATGAAGGTGACGCCCGACCGGTACCTGACGTACCGGTACGCCGGCGCCAGCGGGGACTTCAACCCGATCCACCTCGACGACGAGTTCGCCCGCTCGGTCGGCCTGCCCGGCAGGATCCTCCACGGGCTGTGGACGATGGCCCAGTGCGCCCGCGCGCAGGGCGACGGGCTCAAGCTGCAGTCGCTGTCCGTGCAGTTCCGCGGCATGGGCGTGCCCGAGGAGGAGATCACCGTCACCACGACGGCCGACGGGACCGTCGAGGCGACCCAGGGCGAGAACCGGCTCGTCCGCCGCGGCAAGGCCGTCATCCGCGAATGACCTGGTGGCGGCGCGGGGTGATCTACGAGATCTACCCGCGCTCGTTCCAGGACTCGGGCGGCGACGGCGTCGGCGACCTGCGCGGCATCGCGGCGCGGCTGCCGTACCTCCGCGAGCTCGGCGTCGACGCGATCTGGCTGACGCCGATCTACCCGTCGCCGCAACGCGACTTCGGCTACGACGTCACCGACCACTGCGACGTCGACCCGCAGTACGGCACGCTGGACGACTTCGACGCGCTGGTGCGCCTGGCGCACGCGCAGGACCTGCGCGTGATCCTCGACTACGTCCCGAACCACACCTCCGACCTGCACCCGTGGTTCCGCGAGCACCCCGAGCGCTACCTGTGGCACGACGGCCCGCCGCCCAACAACTGGATCAGCGTGTTCGGCGGGCCGGCCTGGGAGCAGGTGGGCGATCGCAGCTACTACCACGCCTACCTGCGCGAGCAGCCCGACCTCGACTGGCGAAACCCCGAGGTCCGCGAGGCGATGTACGACGTGCTGCGCTTCTGGCTGGACCGCGGCGTCGACGGCTTTCGCGTCGACGCCCTGCGCCAGCTGCTCAAGGACCCGCAGCTGCGCGACAACCCGCCAGACCCGGACTACGCCGGCGGCCCCGAGTACGACTCGCTGATCCCGCGTCCACACCACCGACCTCGACGAGCTGCAGGAGATCGTCGCCGAGATGCGCGCGGTGATCGGCGACCGCCTGTTCATCGCCGAGGTCTACGTCTCGATCGAGCGGCTGATGCGGTACTACGCCGGCGGCGCCCAGATGCCGTTCAACTTCCATCTGCTGGGCACCCCGTGGGAGGCGGAGGCGATCGGCGACCTGATCGAGCGCTACGAGGCCGCGCTGCCCGACGGGGCATGGCCGAACTGGGTGCTCGGCAACCACGACCGGCCGCGGATCGCGAGCCGCGTCGGCGCCGCCCAGGCGCGCGTGGCGGCGATGCTGCTGCTCACCCTGCGCGGCACGCCGACGCTCTACTACGGCGACGAGCTCGGGATGACCGACGTGGAGGTCGAGCGCTACGACTTCCGCGACGGCGCGCGCACGCCGATGCCGTGGAGGCGCGACGGCGGCTTCACCGACGGCGAGCCGTGGCTGCCGTACGGCGACCTGGCGGTCAACGCCGGGGATCCGAACCCGATGCTCGAGCTCCACCGGCGGCTGATCGCCCTGCGCCGCGAGTTCGCCGAGGCGGACTACCGGACGCTGCACGCGGACGATGGCGTGCTCGCCTACGCGCGCGGCGACGGCCACGCGGTTGCCCTCAATCTCACCGGCGAGCCGCGCCCGCTGCCGGTCGCGGGCGAGCTCGTGCTCAGCACCCACCTCGACGGCGGCGCCGGCGTCCTGCGGGCCGACGAGGGCGTGGTTCTTAGAATCTGACCCTGTGCTCACGCCGCGACAGGAGCAGCTGCTCGGCAAGGTGATCGACGGCTTCAACGCGAACGGCCAGCCGGTCGGCTCGAAGGCGCTCGCCTCCGACCCCGAGATCCCGGCCGGCGCGTCGACGATCCGCAACGAGCTCGCCGTGCTCGAGGAGCAGGGGCTGCTCGCGCATCCGCACACCTCCGCCGGCCGCGTGCCGACCGACGCCGGCTACCGCTACTTCGTCGACCGGCTGCTGCCCGCGCGGCGCGAGGCGCAGCCGGAGCTGCAGCTCTCGCTCGTGCGCCGCGAGGTCGACGAGGCGATGCGGGTGACCACCGAGACGCTCTCGCAGGTCACGAACCTGCTGGCGATCGTCTCCGCGCCCCCGATCGCCACCACCACGCTGCGCCACGTCGAGGTGCTGCCGCTGCAGCCGCAGGTGCTGATGGTGGTCGTCATCACCTCGACCGGCGGCGTCTCCAAGCGCGTGTTCACGTTCGACCGGCCGGTCGATCCCGGCCTGGCCGACTGGGCGGCGGCCTATCTGAACGAGCAGCTCGCGGGCATGGGCATCGGCTCGCGCATGTTCCAGGCCAAGCTCAACGACCCGGGGCTCCAGCCGCGCGAGCGCGCCTTCATCGCCCAGCTCGCGCCCGCCTTCACCGAGCTCGCCATGACGGCCGAGAACACCCTCTACGTCGACGGCGCCGCCCGGCTGCTGTCCGAGCACCGCTTCCAGGACGTCTCGCAGCTCAACGAGCTGCTCGACGCGCTCGAGCGCCGCGTCTCGCTGCTCGGGCTGCTCTCGCGCGCGCTCGACGAGCGCGACATCTACGTGCGGATCGGCGGCGAGAACGAGATGCCGGCCCTGCGCTCGCTGTCGCTGGTGGCCGGCAACTACGGGCTCCCGCAGCGCAACCTGGGGACCGTCTCGGTCATCGGCCCGATGCGGATGGACTACGCGCGGGCGATCATCACCGTGCGTGAGGCGGCGGCGCAGCTCTCCCGCTTCGTCGAGGACATCTACGAGTAATGCCGCGCGACTACTACGAGGTGCTGGGCGTCCCGCGCGACGCCGACGAGGCGGCGGTCAAGAAGGCGTTCCGGCGGCTGGCGCGCGAGCTGCACCCCGACGTCAACGCCCACGACCCGGACGCCGAGGCCAAGTTCAAGGAGGCGGCCGAGGCCTACGAGGTGCTGTCGGACCCCGATCGCCGCCAGCAGTACGACGCCTATGGCCACGAAGGCCTGCGCAGCGGCGGCTACGCCCCGAACTTCGGCGACTTCGGGTCGATCTCCGACCTCTTCTCGGCCTTCTTCGGCGCCGGCGGCTTCGACGCCGCGTTCGGCGGCGGCGGCCGCGCGCGCGGCGGTCCGGTGCAGGGCGGGGACCTGGCGGTCGCCGTGCAGATCTCGCTCGAGGAGGCCGCGCACGGCAAGGAGGTCGAGGTCGCCTACGACGCCCACGCGCGCTGCCACACCTGCCACGGCAACGGCGCCAAGCCCGGCACGCCGATCGAGACGTGCCCGCGCTGCCAGGGCTCTGGCCAGCTCCAGGCCGTCTCGCGCACCGCCTTCGGCCAGCTCGTCCGCTCGGCGATCTGCGACACCTGCGGCGGCGACGGCCGCATCCCGCGCGAGCCGTGCGAGGAGTGCCGCGGCGAGGGCATGGTCGTCGAGCGCAAGCGGGTGCAGGTCGGCGTGCCGGCCGGCATCGCCGACGGGCAGCGGATCCACGTCTCGGCCCGCGGGCACGCGGGCGAGCGCGGCGGCCCGAACGGCGACCTCTACGTCGTCGTGCGCGTCGCCGACGACGAGCGCTTCCTGCGCGACGGCTCGGACCTCATCACGGTCGTCGACGTCGTCGCTCCGCTCGCCGCGCTCGGCACCACGATCGAGGTCCCGACGCTCGACGGCCCGGTCCCCGTCGAGGTCAAGGCCGGCACGCAGCCGGGCGAGACGATCACGCTGGGCGGCCGCGGCATGCCGCCGGTGCGGCGCGGCCGGACGGGCGACCTGCGCGTGGTGGTCAACGTCACGGTGCCGCGCCGGCTGACGCCCGAGCAGCGCGACATGCTCGAGAAGTTCGCCGGCACGCTCACGACCGACAACGAGCGAGCCGACGAGGGCATGATCGCCAAGCTCAAGCGCGTCCTCGCGGGTTGATCAGACTCGCGATCCGCGTGCGTGCGGACCGCGCCGAGCTGGCGCTGGCGGACCTGCTGCCGATCCTCGGGGCCGGCGCGGAGGAGCGTAAGGTGGACGGCGACGTCGAGTACGCCCTCTACGGGCTCGAGGCCGAGCTGCCGCGCGAGGACGAGATCCGGGCGCTGACCGACGTCGTCGACGTCCGCACCGAGCCGGTGCCGGACGGCTGGGAGCGTCGCTGGCACGAGTACCTGCGCCCCGTGAGGGTCGGCGACCTGGTGGTGCGGCCGCCGTGGATCGAGGGTGGCCGGGACGACCTCGTGATCGACCCGGGCGTGTACTTCGGCGCCGGCACGCACGCGACGACGCGGATCTGCCTCGAGCTGCTGCTGCGCGAGCCGCCCGCCGGCGCGATCTGCGACTGGGGGGCGGGAACGGGGGTGCTGGCGATCGCGGCGGCGCGGCTGGGCTGGGGCCCGGTCACGGCGGTCGAGGTCGAGCCGGGCGCGGTCGACGTCATCCGGGCCAACGCCGAGCGCAACGGCGTCGCGGTGGAGGCGCGCGCGCACGACCTGCGCGACGGGGCGCCCTGGGCCTCGACCGTCCTCGCCAACCTGCCGAAGCCCGTCCTGCTCGAGATCGCCGCCCGCCTCGGCCGGCTGGCGCACGACCGCGCCCCGGCGACGCGCATCATCGCCTCCGGCATGCTCGCGGCGGAGGCCGACGAGGTGGTCGCCGCGTTCGGCATGCGCGCGCGCCGGCGGCTCGAGCGCGAGGGCTGGGCGGGAGTCGTGCTCGGATGATCCGGCTCGCGGTCCGGGTGGCGCGCGCGCAGGCCGAGCCGGTGCTCGCCGAGCTGCTCGAGCTCGTGCCGGGCGGGCTGGAGGAGCGCGACGTCGACGACGAGACCGTCGAGTACGCGCTCTACGGCGCGCCGGGCGAGCTGCCCGACGTCGGCGAGCTGCGGGCCGTCGCGGGCGGCGCGCTGGTCGACGTGTCGACGAGCGAGGCGTCCGACGGCTCCGACTGGCGCGACTGGCACCGGCCGCTCGACGTCGGGCCGCTGCGCGTGCGGGCGCCGTGGGCGCCCGAGCGGCCGGGCGCGCTCGACGTGGTCATCGATCCCGGGCAGGCGTTCGGGACCGGCGCGCACCCGAGCACGCGGCTGACGCTGGCCCTGCTGGCCGACGTGCCGCCCGGCGGCGCGCTCGCCGACTGGGGCTGCGGCTCGGGGATCCTCGCCGTCGCCGCCGCCCGGCTCGGCTTCGATCCCGTGCTGGCGTGCGACCACGAGCGCGAGTCGGTGGCCGCGACGCTGGCGGCGGCGGAGGCGAACGGGGTCGCAGCTGACGGTCACGCGCTGCGATCTGCGCCGCGCGCCCGGCCCGTGGGCGCCGACCGTGCTCGCCAACCTCGTGTGCCCGCTGCTGCTCGAGATCGCCGCGCTGATGGAGCGCCCGCCGGAGCGGCTGATCGCCTCCGGGCTGGAGGTTCCGGAGGTCGGCGACGTCGTTGCGGCCTTCGCGCCGCACGGCCTCGGCCTGGCGTCGCGCCGCGACGGCGACGGCTGGTCCGCCATCCTGCTGGAGCGATGATCTCGCTCGACGACGTCCACGCCGCGGCCCGCCGGATCGAAGGCGTCGCCCACCGCACGCCCGTCCTGACCTCGCGCGCGCTCGACGAGGCGACCGGCGCGACCGTCTTCCTCAAGGCCGAGAACCTCCAGCGCGCCGGCGCCTTCAAGTTCCGCGGCGCCTACAACGCGGTGGCCTCGCTCAGCGACGAGGAGCGCGCCCGCGGCGTCGCCACCGTGTCGTCGGGCAACCACGCCCAGGCGCTGTCGCTGGCCGCGAAGCTGCACGGGATCCTCGCCGTGATCCTGATGCCGGACGACGCGCCGGCCGGCAAGCTGGCCGCCACCGAGGGCCACGGGGCCGAAGTGATCCGCTTCGACCGCTACGGGCAGGACCGCGAGCAGCTGCTCGCCGAGCTGGTCGCCGAGCGCGGCCTGGTGCCGGTCCATCCGTACGACGACGAGCGCGTGATGGCCGGCCAGGGGACCGTGGCGCTCGAGCTGTTCGAGCAAGCCGGTTCACTCGACATGCTGCTCGTGCCGATCGGAGGCGGCGGGCTGATCAGCGGCTGCGCGACGGTCGCCGAGGAGCACGGCGTTCGCGTCGTCGGCGTGGAGCCCGAGGCGGGTGACGACGTCAAGCGCTCGCTCGAGGCGGGTCAACGCGTGCGGATCGACGTACCGCGCACGATCGCCGACGGCCAGCAGCTCCCGACGCCGGGCGAGCTGACCTTCGAGGTCATCAACGAGCGCGTCGACGAGGTGGTGCTGGCGAGCGACCCCGAGATCGTCGAGGCGATGCGGTTCCTGTTCGAGCGGATGAAGACGGTCGCCGAGCCGTCCGGCGCGTGCGCGCTGGCGGCCCTGCTTGCGGGCCGCGTGCCCGCGTCACGAGTTGGCGTCGTCATCTCGGGCGGCAACGTGACCGCCGAAAGGTTTGCGGGGCTCGTAGCATCGGGCCCATGGCCTGGAACGTCCTGATCCTCGGCGGGGGTTTCGGCGGGCTCTATGCGGCCCGCAAGCTCGAGCGTTCGCTGCCGCCCCACGCCGCCAAGGTGACCGTCGTCACCGACGTCAACTTCATGCTCTACACGCCGCTGCTGCCGGGCGCCGCCGCGGGCACGCTGGAGCCGCGGCACGTCGTCGTGCCCCTGCGCGAGCACCTGTCGCGGACCGACCTGCTGCTCGGCCAGGTGACGGGCGCCGACCCCGACCGCAACGAGGTCTTCGTGACCACCGCCGAGGGTGACGACCGCACGATCACGTACGACCACGTGATCGTCACGCTCGGCTCTATCAGCCGCGCGCTGCCGATCCCCGGCCTCAAGGAGCACGCCGTCGGCCTCAAGACGCTCTCCGACGCGATCGCGCTCCGCAACCACATCGTGCAGACGCTCGAGCGCGCCGAGTCGGTCGACGACGAGGCGGCGCGCCGCGCGCTGCTCACGTACGTGTTCGTGGGCGCCGGCTACGCCGGGCTCGAGGGCCTGGCCGAGCTGCAGGACTTCGCCGCCGACGTCGTCGACCTGTATCCGCGCTCACGCGTCCAAGGCGTGCGCTTCATCCTCGTCGAGGCGCGCGACCGCGTGATGCCCGAGATCTCCGCGGAGCTCGCGGAGTTCGCCACCTCCGAGCTGCGCCGGCGCGGGGTGGAGGTGCGGACATCGACGACCGTCGAGCGGATCTCGGCCGACTCGGTCGAGCTCTCCGACGGCGAGGTGGTTCCGTGCCGGACCGTCGCCTGGACGGCCGGCGTGCGCCCGGCGCCGGTGGTCCAGAAGCTCGGGCTGCCACTCGACGGCGGCGGCCGGATCGTGGTCGACCGCTTCTGCCAGGTCGAGGGGCGCACGAACGTGTGGGCGATCGGCGACGCCGCCGCCGTGCCCGACCCCGCCCGGCCGGGACAGCCGACGCCGCCGACCTGCCAGCACGCGCTGCGCCAGGGCCGCACGGTGGCGGGCAACGTGGCCGCGGCGCTGGGGGCCGGCAAGCCGAGGCCGTTCACCTACAAGACGCTGGGCGTGTTCGTGGACATGGGCCACCGGAAGGCGGTCGCCGAGACGCTCGGCATCAAGTGGCGCGGCTTCCCCGCCTGGTTCCTGGCTCGCTCGTACCACCTGGCGATGATGCCGGGGATCAAGCGCCAGATCCGGCTGGTCGTGGACTGGACGGTCGACCTCGCGTTCGGCCGCGACACATCCGAGCTCGGCCAGCTGGGGCACCCGCCGGAACTCGAGATGCCGCCCGCGGGGCGGACCGACGCGTCGCAGACGGTGGCCCGCTGACCGCGGGCGCCGTCGCGCTCGTGCTGGCCTCCGCGGGCCTGCACGCCTTCTGGAACTGGCTCGTCGCCGATGCCCGCGACAGCCACGCGGTGGGGGCGGTGGCGCTGCTCACGGCCGCCATCGTCTTCGCCCCGGTGGCGGTCCTGACCTGGGACGTCCAGTCCGGCGCCTGGCCGTACATCGTCGCCTCGGCGCTGTTGGAGCTCGCGTACTTCGCGCTGCTGGCGGCCGCCTACGAGCGCGCCGACCTCAGCTTCGTCTATCCGATCGCGCGCGGGACGGCGCCGGTGCTGGTGCTGATCGTCTCGCTTGTCGCGCTCGGCGCCGACCTCTCCGCCGGCGAGGCCGCCGGCGTGCTGGCGGTCGCCGCCGGGGTGCTGCTCGTGCGCGGCGTCGGGAGCGGGGCCGCGGCCGGGGTCTTCATGGCGCTCGGCGTCGCCGGCTGCATCGCCGCCTACACGCTGGTCGACGACGAGGGCGTGCGCCACGCTGCCGCATTGAGCTACTTCGAGGCGGTGCTCCTGATCACGGCGCCTGTGTACGCCGTCGCCGTCGCGATCGCCCGCGGCCCGGGAGCGCTGCGGGTGGCCGCCACTCCGCGCTCCGCCGCTGCGGGCGTGGCCATGTTCAGCGCTTACGCGTTGACGCTGGCGGCGCTCGAGATCGCCGAGGCGGCCCCGGTCGCCGCGCTCCGCGAGACGAGCGTGGTCATGGCCACGGCGGCCGCCGCGATCGCCGGGCGCGAGCACGTGCCGCCGCGTCGGCTGGCCGGCGCTGTCGTCGTGGTTCTCGGCGTTGCCTTCATTGCGCTGTGAGGTGCCGTCGAACGTCAACGGCTCGCATTGAGGGAGGCGCGGAGGGTTGCCGGTTGCGCATCGTGGAAGCCGGTGCGCCCACGGCGGCGAATCGATGCCTTGCCGAGAGGCGTGGGGTTGTCTATGGGTCGTATAGCGCGACCTAACAACCCCAACCTGCACGTGCACCTAATTCCGGTCCGGATCTTTGCGTATGGCGGAAACCCGCAAGGCCGATGCCACCCGCCGCGCTTCCCTACAAGCGCAGTTCGATAATCTCTGACCTACGTCAGAGATCGCCGCAGTCCGCAGCTTCAACCGGCTCGTGACCCGCCAAGTAGGCGCGCTCAACGACCGCTACCTCGGCCACCGGCCGCTCGGCGAGTCGCGCGTCCTGTTCGAGATCGGCACACAGGGCGCCACCCCGCGCGACATCCGCGCGCGGCTCGGGCTCGACTCCGGCTACGTCGCACGGCTCCTGAGAGCCCTCGAGCGTGACGGCCTGGTCGCCGAGCAGCCCGGTGCCGATCGCCGCACCAAGCGCCTGACGCTCACGGCCGCGGGCCGCGCCGAGATGGCCGAGCTCGACCGCATCTCCGACGAGCTCGCCGCCGCGACGCTGGCACCGCTCGACGGCGACCAGCGCGAGCGGCTGCTGCACGCCCAGGCCGAGGTCCGCCGACTGCTGGCGATCTCGATGGTGTCGATCGCGCCCGAGGACGCCGCCTCGGTCGACGCGCGCTGGTGCCTCGGCCACTACTTCGCCGAGCTGGCCGAGCGCTTCGAGGAGACGTTCGACCCCGCGCGCACGCTGCCCACCGCCCCCGAGGATCTGTTCCTGCTCGCGCGCTTCGACGGCCAGCCCGCCGGCTGCGGCGTGCTCAAGGCGCTGACCCCCGACACCGGCGAGATCCTGCGCATGTGGGTCGACCGGCCGCACCGGGGCCTGGGCATCGCAGGGCGTCTCCTGGAGGCTCTCGAGCAGCACGCGTCCGCGCGCGGACACAAGACCGTCCGCCTCTACACCAATCGCTCGCTGGACGAGGCGAAGGCGCTGTACCGCTCTCGCGGCTACACCGAGATCGAGCGCTACAACGACGACCCATACGCGAACCACTGGTTCGAGAAGCGGCTGTCGGCCTCCAGCACCGAGCGCGCCTGACGGCACGAGCGCACCCGCCAGGGCGCCACCGCGCGGTCGATCCGCACCACGCGGCGCTCTCCGTCGAGCCACGCGAGGTCGAGCGCGAAGCGCATGCCGAACGTGTGCACCGACCGGCAGCGCGGGATCTCGAGCGCCACGCCGGGCGGTAGCGAGCGCCGGCCGGCGAGGCCGGTCAGGCGCCGCGGGCCGCGGGCGACGATGAGCTTCATGCCGCCACTAGGCGAATCGATCAATTTCTCGCCCCACCCCGGCGTACACTAGGAAGTGCTTGCAGATCGCCGATCGCATCAAATCCGACGTCGCCACCGCCATGAAGGCGGGCGAGAAGGAGCGCGTAGGGGCGCTCCGGCTGGTGCTCTCAGAGCTCCAGAAGGCGGAGAAGGACGGTGAGGTCGACGAGCTGGCCGTGCTGCGGCGCGAGCGCAAGCGGCGGCGCGAGGCCGCCGACGCGTACCGCGAGGCGGCGCGCGAGGACCTCGCCGAGGGCGAGGACTTCGAGGCGCAGGTGATCGAGGCCTATCTCCCGGCCGAGCTTTCCGGCGACGAGCTCGACGCGCTCGTGGCCAAGGCGGTGGCGGAGACCGGCGCCTCGTCGCAGCGCGACATGGGCCAGGTGATCAAGCACGTGATGGCGGCCGCGCAAGGGCGGGCGGACGGCCGCGCCGTTTCGACCAAGGTGAAGGACGTACTAAGTGGCGCGTAGGCAGATGGAGCTCTCGAACGAAGTGGCCGCGGAGCTGGCCGGCTCCCAGGACCTCATCCTGCGCACGCTCGAGGAGCACCTCGAGTGCGACGTCTTCCTGCGCGGGAACGTCCTCACGCTGGACGGCGAAGCCGACGCGGTGCAGGTCGGCGCCACGGTCGTGCGCGAGCTGAGCTCGATGGTCGACCGCGGGCACGACATCGGGCCCGCCACGATCGAGGCCGTGGCCCGCGTGCTCGACGAGCGCGAGTCGCCCGCCAAGGTGCTCGACGACGTCGTGTGGCGCCACCGCAACCTGCGCGTGACGCCCAAGTCGGTCAACCAGAAGAAGTACGTCGACGCCATCCGGCGCTCGACGATCAGCTTCGGCATCGGCCCGGCCGGCACCGGCAAGACCTTCCTGGCGATCGCGATGGCGACGGCCGCGCTGGCGCGCCGCGAGGTCAACCGCATCATCCTCACCCGCCCCGCGGTCGAGGCCGGCGAGCGGCTCGGCTTCCTGCCCGGCGACCTGATGGCGAAGGTCGACCCGTACCTGCGCCCGCTGTTCGACGCGCTGCACGACATGATGGAGGCGGAGAAGGTCGCCGCCCACCTCGAGAAGGGCGTGATCGAGGTCGCGCCGCTGGCCTTCATGCGCGGCCGCACGCTCAACGACTCGTTCGTGATCCTCGACGAGGCGCAGAACACCACGCCCGAGCAGATGAAGATGTTCCTCACGCGGCTCGGCTTCGGCTCCAGGATGGTCGTGACCGGCGACATCACGCAGGTCGACCTCCCGCGTGACCAGAAGTCCGGCCTGATCGTGGTCAACGACATCCTCGAGGGGGTCGACGGCGTCGAGTTCGTCCACTTCGGCGGCGAGGACGTCGTCCGCCACAAGCTCGTGCAGCGGATCGTCGCCGCCTACGACGAGCACCAGAAGCGCTCGGCCCAGGAGCTGCGGCCGGCCGAGCGCCGCCGCACGGCCTAGCTTGCTCGACGTCGATGTGATCGGCGACGCGCTGCCGCGGGCGCGGATCGTCGAGGCGTGCTCGCTGGCGGCGGCGTCGGCTGGGGTCGACGACGGGCACGTGGCCGTCGAGTTCGTCGGCGCGGAGCGGATCGCCGAGCTCAACGAGCAGCATCGCGGCAAAAGCGGTCCGACCGACGTGCTGTCGTTCCCGGTCGACGAAGCCGGCATGGCCGCCGGCCCCCGCGAGCTGGGAGACGTGGTGATATGTCCCGAGCACACCGAGGACCTGCTGGAGGCCGTCGTGCACGGCGTGCTGCACCTCACGGGCATGGATCACGAGCAGGACGATGGCGAGATGCTCGCCCTCCAGGCCGAGATCGTGGGCTGGCTGCGATGAGCCCGCGCTCGGGCTTCGTCGCGCTCGCCGGCCGCCCCAACGTCGGCAAGTCGACGCTGGTCAACTCGATGGTCGGCCACAAGGTCGCGATCGTGTCCGACAAGCCGCAGACCACGCGGCGCGCGATCCGCGGGGTGGTCACGGCGCCGGACCGCTTCCAGCTCGTGCTGACCGACCTGCCCGGCGTGCAGCGGCCGCGCGACGCGCTCACCGCCCGCATGCAGCACCGCGTCGAGTCCGAGATCGGCGAGGCGGACGCCGCGCTGTTCGTGGTCAACGGCGAGCAGGGGATCGGCGGGTCCGGTGACGTCTTCATCGCCGAGGCGCTCAAGGGCGTCAACGTGCCGGTCGTGGTGGCCGTCAACAAGGTCGACCGGCTCGACCGCCCGCGCACCGTGGTGGCCCTCCAGGCGGCCGCCGACCTGGTCTCGGACGACGCCGAGATCTTCCCGGTGAGCGCCCGCACGGGCCGCGGCGTCGGGCCGCTGCTCGAGCACCTCGCCTCGCTGCTGCCCGAGGGGCCCTTCTACTTCCCGCCCGACGAGATCTCCGACCAGCCCGAGCACGTGGTGCTCGCCGAGCTGGTGCGCGAGCAGGTCCTGCACCGCACGCGCCAGGAGGTGCCGCACTCCGTCGAGGTCCAGGTCGACGAGATCCACGAGCAGCACGAGCTGGTGATCGTCCATGCCTTGCTGTGGGTCGAGACCGAGTCCCAGAAGGGCATCCTCATCGGGGCCCGCGGGCGGATGATCAAGGCGATCGGCATGGCCGCCCGGCGCGAGCTCGAGCGCGAGCTCGGCAAGCGCGTGCACCTCGACCTCTCGGTCCGCGTGCGGCGCTCGTGGCGCGGCGACGAGACGCTGCTGGACCGGCTCGGCATCACGTAGCCATGCCGCTCCGCGGCGCTCACAGGCGGCTGAGGCGGTCGTAGAGGGCGTCGGCCGTCGCGGCCTCGAGGTGGCGTACGCGGGCGTCGGTCTGCTTGCCGAACGCGACGAACACATCGGCCAGCCGGCCGCGCCGCTGGAGCGGGTTCTGGCTCACCTCGTGCCACTCGCGGTAGCGCGCCGGGCCGAGCACCGTCGTGCGCGACAGCCGCAATGAGCGGATCGCCAGCCGGCCGCCGTCCAGCCGCCAGCCGGCCGTGCGGTGGCGCAGCAGCCCGTAGGCGCCGAGCAGCAGCGCCGCCGGCAGCACCCACGGCCCCGCAGGAGTGAACGCCCACACGCCGACGCCCACCAAGGCGCCGAACACGGCCGGCGGCAGCACATAGCGCCGGGCGGCGCGGGCCGGCGGGCGCTCGAGCCCGTCGAGGTCGTCGGCCAGCTCGGGCAGCAGCTCGTCGAGGAACCCGCGCACCTCGTCGCGCCGCAGCAGCGGGAACAGGCTCTGCGCGGCGGTGGCCTCCTTCGCGTGCCCGATGACCTCCATCCGCAGCGCCGCGAAGCCGAACGGGAGCCGCAGGACGTTCTCGACGACCTCGACCGCGCGCACGCGCTCGACCGGCACCGTCGCCTCCCGCCGCGCGAGCAGCCCGCGGCGGATCCGCAGCCGGTCGCCCTCGCGCGTGACCGTGAAGCCCGAGAAGGCGATCACGGAGCCGAGCATCGAGAGCAGCCAGGCGGCGACGAGCAGCGCGACGACGGCGGCCACCGCCGCCATGACCGTGTGCGGGAGCAGCCGCACCGCGTCGTCCTCGTCGAGCGACTGCTGCACGAGCTGGAAGAAGCCCGCCACCGCCGGCAGGATCACGCCGAGCTGGCCGGCCGTGAGGGCGCCGACGAGCAGCCGCGAGCGCGCGAGCCGGCGCTCCGGCCCCTGCGCCTCGGGCGCCGGCGCCGGCCGGTGGTCGGCGAGCAGCGACCGCAGCCCGCGCACGTCGTCCTCGCCGACCGCCTCGAGCGCGATCTCGCCCTTGGCGCCGCCGCCGCCCGTCTGCACGTGCACGGCATGGACGCCGAACAGCCGTTGGACGGGCCCCTGCTCGAGGTCGAGCGACTGGATGCGCGTCAGCGGCACGTCCGTCTCCTTGATCCCGACGAGCCCGCTCTTGCGGTGGATCGCGTCGGGCGTCACCCACCACGTCGTCGTGCGCCAGCGCACGTAGCCGAGCACGGTCGAGGCCACCAGGCCCACGAGGCCGAAGGCGAGGCCGCGCAGCAGAGCGCCCTCGTCCAGGCCTCCCCGGAACGCCGACAGCCCGACCAGCACCAGCAGCGGCACGGCGAACTCGCGCAGCGCGCCCACCGCGTAGACCGCGATGCCCGCGCGGTGCAGCCGCCGCGGCTCAGGGCTCATCGGCGGTCCGGGCCAGGTCGGCGATGCGGTCGCGCACCTCGGCGGCGTCGGCGACGCGCAGGAGCGGGATGCTGTGGCTGCCGGCCGCGGTGTGGACGACGACCGTCGCGAGGTCGAGCGACTGGTCGATGACGCCGCGCGTGGTGTCGACGTGCTGCACGCGCAGCATCGGGACGAGCGTGCGGCGGATCGTGAACGTGCCGCGGCGGATGTCGATCGCCTCCGGCCGCACCTCCCAGCGCCAGTGCCGCCAGCGCAGCGAGGGCACGAGCGTCACGCAGATCAGGAGCCCAATGCTGGGTACGAGCCGCAAGGCGAGTGCCAGCACTCCGTCGAGCTGCCCCGCGACGATCATGCCCACCACGACGGCGACGCCCCAGAGGAGCAGCTGCTCGCCGCGCCAGACCCAGCGCGCCTCGCGCGCGAGCGTGCGCGTCGGCTCCGGGGTCACAGCTTCCGTGCCAGCCGGCTGCCGAGCCGCTCGAACTCGGGCAGCCCGAGCTCGGCGTCGAACAGGTAGGGGAGGGTCACCACCGGCGCCGAGGCGGCGCGGCGCAGGCGGCGCAGGTGGCTGCGCTGGGCGCGGGCGCGCTCGTACGCGGTGAGCGCGGCCCGCAGGTCGGGGCGCCCGTCGGCGACCGCCCGCATCGCCTCGGCGTCGGCGGCGCTGAAGCGCTCCGGCCACATGCCGTTGACGACGATCGCCTCGAGTCCCAGGCCCACCGCCTCGGGCAGCCGCGCCTCGAGCTCGAGCGTCTCGTTGACCGGCATCTCCTCCGGCAGCGCGACGGCGAGGTAGCCGGTGCGCTCGGGGTCGGCCAGCATCTCGCCGACCCTGGTGGCCTGGCGGCGGATCGGCCCGACGCGCGCGATCTCGGCGAACGTGCGCGGCGTGGTGAGCATCGCCAGGCCGTGGCCCGAGGCCGGCGCGTCGACCACCACGAGGTCGTAGGTGCGGTTGTGGCGGTCCCAGCGCGAGCTCTGGGCCAGCTCCCACACCTTGGCGATCGTGATCAGCTCCTTGGCGCCCGGGGGCCGCCGCCACGAAGTAGCCGAAGGCCGACGAGCGCGCCAGCACCTTCAGCCCCACGCCGCCGATCTGGCGCGCGAGCCACTCCTCGAGCGCGCGCTGCGGGTCGATGGTGATCGCCCACAGGTTCTCGGCGAGCTCGACCTCGGTCTCCGCGACCACGCCCTCACGGCCCAGCGCGCGTGACACGCGATCCTGCTCGGCGACCTCGCAGACGATGGTCCGGCGGCCCGCGGCGGCGGCCGCCAGGCCCAGCGATGCGGCCACGGTCGTCTTGCCGACGCCCCCCTTGCCGGTCACGTAGAGCAGCCGCCGGTCGCGCAGGAGTGCTTCCATCGTGGGTGACAAGGATGACAATGGAAGTCATGGACCCGAGGATCAGCGCGGCGTACGAGTCGTGCCGGCGGCTGCAGCTGCGGCACGACCCGACGTACTACTGGGCCACGCGCCGGCTGCCGGCCGACGTGCGCCCGGCCACGCACGCGCTCTACGGGTACGTCCGCACCGCCGACCAGATCGTCGACGGGCCGCACCGCCCGCCGACCCCCGCAGCGCGGCTGGCGGCGCTCGACGCCTGGGAGGAGGAGCTGCGCGGCGGCCGGTCGTCGCACCCCGCGGTGATCGCGCTCATGGACGCCGGTGCGCGCCATGACCTCCCGCTCGACGAGCTCGAGGTCTACATGCGCTCGATGCGCGTCGACTGCGGACGCGTGCGGATCGGCAGCGACGACGAGCTCGACGAGTACATGGACGGCTCGGCGGGCTCGGTCGGGCGGATCATGGCCCCGCTGCTCGCCGTGCCCGAGCGCTTCCACGCCGACTTCGGGCACCTGGGCCAGGCGTTCCAGCTCACCAACTTCATCCGTGACGTCGACGAGGACTGGGCGATGGACCGCATCTACCTCCCGGGTCTCGACGACGACGATCTCGGCACCGGCCCGGCCACACCGCGGCTGCGCGCCGTCGCCGGCCGGCAGGTGGCGCGGGCGCGAGCGCTGTTCGCGGCCGCCGAGCCCGCCGTGGCCGCGGCCCCGGCCTCGGTCCGGAACGGCATCCGGCTGGCCTGCGCCGCCTACGGGCGGATCCTCGACCGTGCCGAGGCGGCCGGCGGCGACGTGCTCGGCCGCCGCATCGGCGTTCGCACGCTCGACATCCTGCGGGCGGCGGTCCGGCGGTGACGCGCCGGGCGACGCTGCGCGGCGCCGAGCGAACGCCGCTCTCCGGGCGCGCCGACGTGCTGGTGTGCGGCGCGAGCTTCGCCGGCCTCGCCGTCGCGCGCGAGCTGGCGGGGAGCGGCGCCGACGTGCTGGTGGTCGACCGCTACGAGATCGGCGAGCGCGCCACCTCGGCCTGCGCGGCGCCGACGCCGTGGCTGCACGCGATGGGCGTCGGGCGCTCGATCCGCCAGGAGCTGCCGTGCATGGCCTTCCACACGCCGCACGGGTCGGTCCGCTACCGGCTGCCGTGGACCTGGTCGAGCTTCGACTACCGCGAGCTGTGCGAGGCGCTGTGGGAGCAGTGCGACGCCCGGTTCGAGATCGCCACGGTCGGAGCGCCGCGACGGCGAGACGGTCGAGACGGATCGCGGGAGGCTGACCGCGCCGCTGATCGTCGACGCGCTCGGCTGGCGGCGCGTGCTCGGCCCGGGCGCCAACGTGCAGCCGCCCGAGGCGATGATCTCGCGCGGGCTCGAGGTCCATCCGAGCGATCCCCGCGGCGCGGATCTCGACGTCTGGATCGACCGCTCGGTGGTCCGCTACGGCTACGCGTGGTCGGTCCCGGCCGGCGGCGAGCGCCGGATCGGCGTCGGCTCCTACGAGCCGCGCCACCACGTCAAGGAGCCGACCCGCGAGATGGCGCTGCGCCTGGACTCGGACGCGGTCCGCTATCAGGGCAACTGGTTCCCGCACGAGCTGCGGCCGGCGGCCGAGGACGGCGTGTTCTTCGTCGGCGACTCGGCCGGCCACTGCATCCCGCTGTCCGGCGAGGGGATTCGAACCGCCTTCCACTTCGGCATCGCCTGCGGGGGCGAGCTGCGTGCGGTGCTGGCGGGAGAGCGGCGCCGCGAGCAGGCGCTGACGCGCTACGCGGCGTTCTCGGACGCCCATGCCCCGTTCTTCCGCCGCGCGCTGCGGCTGCAGCGCCTGATCCCCGCCCTCCCGCCGCGCGCGCTCACCGCGCTGCTCGCCGTCATGGGCCGCGAGCGGCCGTGCAGGCGGGCCTTCACCTGGTACCTGGACCAGGCCCGGCCCTAGACTCCGCAGCCCGATGGAGATCGCCTTCGACGAGGACGGGCTCGTGCCCTGCGTGATCCAGGACTGGGCCTCCGGCGAGGTCCTGACGCTGGCCTACATGAACGAGACGGCGCTGGCGCGCACGCGCGAGACCGGCGAGGTGCACCTCTACAGCCGCTCGCGCGGCGAGCAGTGGCACAAGGGCGCCACCTCGGGCCACACGCAGGCGGTCAAGGCGCTCCGCTACGACTGCGACCTCGACGCCGTGCTGGCGCTCGTGGTGCCGGCCGGCCCCGCCTGCCACACCGGCGAGCGGACCTGCTTCCACAACGGCGACCTGCGGACGGCGCCGCACGAGGCGCTCCCCGGGCTCGAGCGCACGATCGCCGATCGCGCGGCGACCGCGCCCCAGGGCTCGTACACCGCCGAGCTGCTCGCGAACCCCGCCCAGGTGGGCGAGAAGGTGCAGGAGGAGGCCGAGGAGGTGGCGCGCGCCGCGCGCGAGGAGAGCGACGAGCGCGTGGCCGAGGAGGCCGCCGACGTGCTCTACCACCTGGCCGTGCTGCTGCGCTCGCGCGGGCTCAGCCTCGCCGACGCCGAGGAGGTCCTGCTTGCCCGGCGTCGCTGAGACCACGCACAACCTCGTTCCGGTCTGCGAGACCTTCATCGAGGACTGCGAGACCCCGGTCAGCGCCTTCCTGAAGCTGCGCGGCTCCGGTCCGGCGTTCCTGCTCGAGTCGGCCGAGCAGGGCCAGCGCGTCGGCCGCTGGTCGTTCATCGGCTACAAGCCGCGCAAGGTGCTGCGCTGGACGCTGGCCGACGGCGGCGACCCGTACGCGATCGCGGCGGCGCAGATCGCGCAGTACCGCCAGGCTCCGGTCGAGGAGCCGATCCCGTTCACCGGCGGTGCGGTGGGGTTCTTCGGATACGACTGCGTGCGCGCGGTCGAGCACCTGCCGGACGTCAACCCCGACCCCGTCGGACTCCCCGACATGGCGCTCATGCTGTCCGACGTCATCGTGGCGTTCGATCACCTCAAGCACACCGTCACGATCCTCGCGAACAGCTACGAGGGCGAGGACGCGCGTGAGCGGATCGCAGAGGTCCGCGAGCGGCTCGCCGGCCCGCTCCCGCATCCGCCGTCGCAGGCCAGCCCGGAGCCGCAGTTCGAGTCCAACATGCCGCGCGAGCAGTTCGAGGCGAACGTCGCGCGGATCATCGAGTACGTCCACGCCGGCGACGCGTTCCAGGTGGTGCCGAGCCAGCGCTGGTCCGCCGAGGTGCCCGTCGAGCCGTTCTCGATCTACCGCGGCCTGCGCGCCGTCAACCCGTCGCCGTACATGTACTTCCTCGACTTCGAGGACTTCCAGATCGTCGGCGCCTCGCCCGAGCCGCTGGTCACGGTCTCCGGCCGCGAGGTGTCGACGCGGCCGATCGCCGGCACGCGCCCCCGCGGCGCGACGGTCGACGACGACAAGGCGATCGCCGAGGAGCTGCTGGCCGACGAGAAGGAGCGCGCCGAGCACGTGATGCTCGTCGACCTCGGGCGCAACGACCTCGGCCGCGTGTGCGAGTACGGCACCGTCAACGTCGACTCGTTCATGGCCGTCGAGACCTACTCGCACGTCATCCACATCGTCTCCAACGTGACCGGCAGGCTGCGGGAGGACGTCAGCGCCGTCGACGCCCTCCGCTCGGTGCTGCCCGCGGGCACGCTGTCGGGCGCCCCGAAGGTGCGCGCGATGGAGATCATCGACGAGCTCGAGCCGGTCAAGCGCGGGGCCTACGGCGGCGCCGTCGGCTGGCTCTCCTACGACGGCGACCTCGACACGTGCATCTGCATCCGCACCGTCGTGGTCAAGGACGGCGTCGCCCACGTGCAGGCCGGCGGCGGCACGGTGGCGGACGCCAAGCCCGACTACGAGTACGAGGAGTCGCGCGCCAAGGCGCGCGGCGTGGTGCAGGCGATCGAGCTCGCCGCCCGCCAGGAGGCGTGGCCGTGAGGGTGTTGATGGTCGACAACTACGACTCCTTCACCTACAACCTCGTCCAGTACCTGGGCGAGCTGGGAGCGGAGCCGGTGGCGGTGCGCAACGACGCGGCGTCGGTCGACGAGCTGCTCTCGCAGGACTTCGACCGCGTGGTCGTCTCGCCCGGGCCCTGCACGCCGAACGAGGCCGGCATCTCGGTCGAGGTCATGCGGCGCTTTCCGGAGAAGGGCGTGCCCACGCTCGGCGTCTGCCTCGGCCACCAGTCGCTCGTGCAGGCGTTCGGCGGCACCGTGGTCCGGCACGTGCCCGTGCACGGCAAGGCGACCGAGATCGAGCACGACGGCTCCGGACTCTTCAAGGGGCTGCCGAGCCCGCTGACCGTCGGCCGCTACCACTCGCTGGTCGCCGACCCCGAGCTGCCCGAGAGCCTGGAGGTCACCGCCCGCGGCGGCGGCGTGGTGATGGCGGTGCGCCACCGCGACCTGCCGGCGCTCGGCGTCCAGTTCCATCCCGAGTCCGTGCTCACACCCGACGGCAAGCGGCTGCTGGAGAACTTCCTTGGCGATCCTGACTGAGGCGATCGACGCGCTGGCGTCGCGCCGCGACCTGACCGCCGAGCAGACGGCGGCGGTGCTGGCCGAGATCATGGAGGGCAACGCCTCCGAGGTGCAGACGGCGGCGGTGCTGATCGCGCTGCGCACGAAGGGGGAGACGATCGACGAGCTGGTCGGCCTGGCCACCACCATGCGCCGCCTGGCCACGCCGGTGAAGACCGGCCGGGACGACCTGATCGACACCGCCGGCACGGGTGGCGGGCGGCCGACCTTCAACGTCTCCACGACGGCGGCGCTGATCGCCGCCGGCGCGGGCTGCGCGGTGGCCAAGCACGGCAACCGCTCGGCCACCGGCCTGTCGGGCTCGGCCGACCTGCTCGAGGCGCTCGGCGTGCGGATCGACCTCGGGCCGGACGAGGTCGCCCGCTGCATCGACGAGGCGGGCTTCGGCTTCATGTTCGCGCCCGCCCACCACGGCGCCACGCGCTTCGTGGTGCCGGTCCGCAAGGAGCTCGCGGTGCGCACGATCTTCAACTTCCTCGGGCCGCTCACCAACCCCGCGGGGGCGACGCGCCAGGTCATCGGGGTGTCGGACGCGGCGTTCCTGGACACCATCGCGGGAGCGCTCGCGAAGCTGGGCGCGGTAAAGGCGCTGGTAGTGTCCAGCGCCGACGGTCTGGATGAGATGAGCACGTCGGGGACAACGCGCGTCGTGGAGGTCGACGGGCCAGAGCTTCGCTCCTACGAGGTCTCTCCGGAGGACGTCGGGCTCGCTCGTGCCCGCCCGGAGGAGCTGACCGGGGGCACGCCGGACGCCAACGCCGCCACCACGCGGCGGATCTTCGAGGGCGAGCGCTGCCCGCAGCGCGACCTGGCCGTGCTCAACGCCGGCGCCGCGATCTACGTCGCCGGGAAGGCCGACACGCTGGAGGAGGGCGTGCGGGCGGCCGAGGCGGCGATCGACGAGGGCCGCGCGACCGCGAGCTTGGAGCGCCTGGTGGAGATGACGCAGGAGCTGGCGCCCGCGTGAGCGTGCTGGAGCGCATCGTCGAGGACACGCTCGGCGAGGTCGGCCGCCGCCGCGAGTCGGTGCCGCTGTCGCGGCTGGAGGCGGCCGCCGCCGAGCGGCCCGAGCAGCGCCCGTTCGAGGAGGCGCTGCTGCGGTCCGGGATCTCGCTGATCGCCGAGCACAAGCGCCGCTCGCCGTCGGCGGGCACCATCCGCGACGGGTCGACGGTCGAGGACATCGTGCTCGCCTACGAGCGCGGCGGGGCCACCGCGCTCTCGATCCTGACCGAGCCGTTCCACTTCGGCGGCTCGCTGGACGACCTGCGGGCCGCGCGGGCCGTGACGGACCTGCCGGTGCTGCGCAAGGACTTCATCGTCGACCGCTACCAGCTCTACGAGTCGGCGGCCGCCGGGGCCGACGCGATCCTGCTGATCGTCGCCGCGCTCGATCCCGATCACCTCTACGAGCTGCTGCGCGAGGCGCGGGCGCTCGACCTCGACGCGCTGGTCGAGGTCCACGGCGAGCGCGAGCTCGAGGTGGCGCTCGACGTCGAGGCCGACATCCTGGGCATCAACAACCGCGACCTCGCGGACTTCTCGGTCGACATCGAGCGCACGTACGAGCTGCTGTCCGACATCCCGGCCGGCAAGACCGTCGTCTCGGAGTCGGGCTACTCCACCCGCGACCAGCTCGACGACCTCGAGCGGGTCGGCGTCGACGCGGTGCTGATCGGCGAGACGCTGATGCGCGCCGGCGACGTCGAGGACGCGTGCCGGCGCCTCACCGGCGGCGTCGACACCGACGTTTAGTTCTCACTAACGCGCCGGGGCCACCCTTGGCGGTTGCATGACGCGGCGCAAGCTCGCAGTGCCGATGGTCGCGGCCCTGGTGGGCGGCGCGGTCACGGCTGCCGGGATGCTGGCGGGATCCAACGGCAACAACGCCGTCGGGCGCCAGCAGGGCCTGCTCGCGCTCGACTCGGGCGAGAGCTTCTCGGCCACCGAGCTCTACGAGCGCGCCGCGCCGTCGGTGGTGTCGATCAGCGCGCGGACGGTCCAGCCCGGGGCGGGGGCCTTCCAGACCGCCACGGGAGGCGAGATCGGCGTCTCGACCGGCTCGGGCTTCGTGCTCGACGAGGACGGCCGCATCGTCACCAACGCGCACGTCGTGAGCGGCGTCACCTCCGTGCAGGTCACCTTCCCCGACGGCCAGATGGTGCAGGCGGAGGTGATCGGCAAGGACGAGGAGACCGACCTCGCGGTGCTGCGGGTCGCGCCCGGCCGGCTCGACCTGCGACCGCTCGAGCTCACCGACTCGCAGACCGCGCAACCGGGCGATCGCGTGGTCGCCATCGGCAACCCGACCGGCCTGCAGGCGATCGCCGGGACCGGCCGCATCTCCGGCGCGGAACGACGGATCGAGGCGCCCGGCGGCTACGTGATCGGCGGGCTGCTGGAGACCGACGCGGTGATCGAGCCGGCCACGTCGGGCGGGCCGCTGATGGGAGCCGACGGGCGCGTGGTGGGGATCACCTCCAGGCTCGGCGACGACACCAGCTACGCGGTGCCCGCCGACGTCGCCCGTGACGTGCTCACCGAGCTCGAGGAGCGCCACAAGGTGATCCGGCCCTGGCTCGGCCTCCGCGGCCGCGAGGCGCCGGGCGGCCTCGCGGTGATCGACACGAACACCGGCGGGCCGGCCCAGCTCGCCGGGCTGCGCGCCGGCGACGTCGTGCAGTCGATCGACGGCGTCGAGGTTCGAACCTTCCCCGAGCTGCTCGACGAGGTCGACGGGCACGCGCCCGGAGACATCGTCGAGCTCCACGTGCTGCGCTCGGGCGCCCCGCTCGAGATCGCGGTCCGCCTGGAGGAGCGCCCGGCGACGCTGCCTGCGGGCTGAACGTCAACCCCGGCTGGGTAGGGCGGCGGGGGAGCCAGCGGGGCGATTTCCTTCATCGAATCCTGGATAGGGGTCGCTATACGACCCCAGGGCAGGATTCGACGCCGAGATCCGTCACGTGGCTGGCTGCTCGCTTCCCTACCCAGCGCAGTTCGTCGCCCGCGGCGATCTAGGATGCAGGCCATGCCCCACGTCAAGCTCTGCGGCATCACGCGGCTCGAGGACGCCGAGCTGGCGGCCTCGCTCGAGGCGTGGGCGATCGGGTTCATCCTGTGGCCGCGGTCCAAGCGCGCGGCGGATCCGGCCGTGGCGGCCGGGATCGCGCGCACGATGCGGCGGCGGCTCGAGCTGGTCGGCGTGTTCGTCAACCCGACGCTCGACGAGGTCGCGCACGCGGTCGAGAGCATCGGGCTGACCCACGTGCAGCTGCACGGCGACGAGGGGCCGGCGTTCTGCGCCGCCGTCGCCCAGCGCACCGGCGCGCGCGTGATCAAGGCGCTCGGCATCGAGTCGGGGGCCGACATGCGCGACATCGAGCGCTTCCACACCGACTTCCACATGCTCGACTCGGGGCGCGGCGGCAGCGGCCTCACCTGGGACTGGCGGCTGGCCGCGCAGCACCGCTCGCAGGTGCCGGTGATCCTGGCCGGCGGGCTGACGCCGGAGAACGTCTCAGACGCGATCGCCGCCGTCCGGCCGTGGGGCGTCGACGTGGCGTCGGGCGTGGAGGCCGAGCCGGGGATCAAGGACCCGGCGAAGGTCGAGGCGTTCGTCGCCGCCGCGCGCGGGGCCGTGGTGCCGTCTTGACGGCGGTCGAGCACCGCTTCGGGCCCTACGGCGGCCAGTACGTCCCCGAGACGCTGATGCCGGCGCTCGCCGAGCTCGAGGCCGCGTGGCTCGAGGCGCGCGACGACGAGGGCTACCGCGCCGAGCTCGGCATGCTGCTGCGCGACTTCGCCGGCCGGCCGACCCCGCTCTACCACGCCAAGCGGCTGTCGGAGGCCGCCGGCCACCAGATCCACCTCAAGCGCGAGGACCTGCTCCACACCGGCGCGCACAAGATCAACAACGCCCTCGGCCAGACGCTGCTGGCCAAGCGCATGGGCAAGCAGCGCATCATCGCCGAGACCGGCGCCGGCCAGCACGGCGTGGCGACCGCCACGGCCTGCGCGCTGCTCGGGCTCGAGTGCATCGTCTACATGGGCACCGAGGACATGCGGCGCCAGAAGCCCAACGTGCAGCGCATGGGCCTGCTCGGCGCCACCGTCTCGCCGGTCGACGCCGGCGCCCGCACGCTCAAGGAGGCCGTCTCGGCGGCGATCCGCGACTGGGTGGCCAACGTCGGCGAGACGCACTACGTGATCGGCTCGTGCGTCGGCCCGGCGCCGTTCCCGGCGCTCGTGCGCGACCTGCAGCGCGTGATCGGCGACGAGGCGCGTGCCCAGATCCAGGAGTCGGCCGGCCGGCTGCCCGACCGCGTCATCGCCTGCGTCGGCGGAGGCTCGAACGCGATCGGCACCTTCATCCCCTTCGTGGACGACGACGCCGTCGAGCTGATCGGCGTCGAGGCCGCGGGCGAGGGGATCGAGACCGGCCGCCACGGCGCCCCGCTGACCATCGGCGGCCGCGGCGGCGTGCTGCACGGCGCCTACTCGGCGATCATGCAGGACGAGGACGGGCAGATCCTCGAGGCGCACTCGATCTCGGCCGGGCTCGACTACCCGGGCACCGGGCCCGAGCACGCGTACCTGCGCGACAGCGGCCGCGCGCGCTACGTGGCGGTGACCGACGATGAGGCCCTGGCCACGCTGCAGCGGGTCTGCGAGCTCGAGGGCATCATCCCGGCGCTCGAGTCCTCGCACGCCCTCACGTGGGCTCTGCGGGGCGACGTGGGAGCCGACACGCTCGACGTCGTCTGCCTCTCCGGACGCGGGGACAAGGACCTCGCGGAGGTCCTTCCGAAGCTTGGCCTCGGGGACTGACAAGATCGCCGCGGCCTTCGCGGCGGCCGACGGGCAGGCGGCGCTGATGCCGTACCTGATGGGCGGCTTCCCCGACCTCGAGGCGACGGTCGCGATCGGCGCCGCGTGCGCGGACGCCGGCGCCGACCTCGTCGAGCTCGGCGTGCCGTTCTCGGACCCGCTGGCCGACGGCCCGGTGATCCACGCCGCCGGCTCGCAGGCCCTCGCGGGGGGCGCCACGCTGCACGGCGTGCTGGGGGCCGCCGCGCAGATCGCCGAGCGCCTGCCCGTGGTCCTCATGTGCTACGCGAACCTCGTCTTCGCGCGCGGGCCGGAGCGCTTCGCCGACGAGCTCGCGCGGGCCGGCGTGAGCGGGCTGATCGTCCCGGACCTCCCGCTCGGCGAGGACGGGGCCGTGCGCGACGCCTGCGACGCCGCCGGATTGGCGCTCGTGCCGCTCATCGCGCCCACCACGCCGGACGACCGGATGGCCGAGATCGCCCGCCGCGCGCGTGGATTTCTCTACACGGTCTCGGTCACCGGGACCACCGGCGAGCGGGCCAGCGTCGACCGTTCGCTGGCCTCCGTGCTCGAGCGCGCGAAGCGCGACTGCCCCGTCCCGGTGGCCGTCGGCTTCGGGATCTCGAGCCCCGAGCAGGCGGCCGAGGCGGTCGCCGCCGGGGCCGAAGGCGTGATCGTCGGGTCGTGGCTGGTGCGCGCCGCGGGGGAGGGGTCCGACCCCGCCGCAGCAGTCGGTGAGCGGGTCGCGGCGCTGGCAAAGGCCATGCGCCGCTAGGCTTCGCGCCGCATGGGGGTCCTCCTCACACTCATCGCCGGCCTCGTGGTCTGGGTCGTCCTCTGGGCGCTGGGCGCCAAGGGCTTCGACGCGTTCATGATCACCGTCCTGATGCTGGTGATCGCCGCGGCCGGCTACATGCTCACGCCGCACCTGCCGGGCCGCCGCCGGCAGGACTAAAGTGCCTGCGCACCGCAGGGTGCGCGGGTTAACGCAATCTACCCAGCTTGCTTTTAGCCTGTTGCGCTCCGAGAACGGGCGTGCGTAGAATCGCCGCCCAAATCAAACCCTTTATGAGGAGGGGTTCCTTGAACTCACGCTGGTTGGCAGCAACGGGCTGCCTGGTTGCCGCGCTCGCGATGGGCGTCGGCGCCTGTGGCGACGACAGTGACGAGGGCAGCAGCGACAGCGGCGGCGGCGGCGAGGCCAAGTCCGTCACGATCTACTCGTCCCTCCCGCTGCAGGGCGCTTCTCGCCCGCAGACGACCGCCTTGGTGAACGGCATCAAGCTCGCCCTCGAGCAGGCCGGCAACAAGGCCGGCGATGTCACGGTCAAGTACGAGTCGCTCGACGACTCGACGGCGCAGGCCGGCTCCTGGACGCCGGAGGCCACGACCGCGAACGCCCGCAAGGCCGCTCAGGACGACTCGACCGCCGTGTACATCGGCGAGTTCAACTCGGGCGCTTCGGCGGTCTCGATCCCGATCCTGAACGAGGCCGGCGTCCCCCAGATCAGCCCCGCCAACACGGCCGTGGGTCTGACGTCTGACGAGCCGGGCGCGAACCCGGGCGAGCCGGACAAGTACTACCCGACGGGTCAGCGCACCTACACCCGCATCGTCCCCAAGGACACGATCCAGGGCGCCGCTCTGGCCACGGTCATGAAGGAGGACGGCTGCACCAAGGTCCAGCTGACGAACGACAAGGAGGTCTACGGCGCCGGTCTCGCCTCGAACATCGAGAGCGCGGCCGAGGCCCAGGGCCTGGACATCATCGCCAACGACGCGATCGACAAGAACGCGGCGAACTACCGCTCGCTGGCCCAGAAGGCCAAGGGCGCCGGCGCTGACTGCTTCGTGTTCTCCGGCATCACCGCCAACAACGGGGTCCAGCTCTACAAGGACTTCGCGGCCGCTCTGCCGGACGCGAAGCTCTACGGGCCGGACGGCGTGGCCGAGTCCGGCTTCGCCGACCCCAAGGAGGGTGGCATCCCGGCCGACGTGGCGTCCAAGGTGAAGGTCACCGTCGCGACCCTGTCGCCTGACGAGTACCCGCCGGAGGGCCAGGAGTTCTTCACTCAGTTCGAGGAGAAGTACGGCGAGCCCAACCCGGATCCGTACGCCATCTACGGCTACGAGGCCGCGCGCCTCGCGCTGGACGCCATCGAGCGCTCCGGCACGGGCAGCAAGGAAGACGTCATCGCGGCGCTGTTCGACACGAAGGACCGAGAGAGCGTGCTCGGCACGTACTCGATCGACGAGAACGGCGACACGACGCTCACCGACTACGGCGTGTACACGATCGAGGGCGGCGAGCTGACGTTCGACTCCACGATCAAGGCCCAGGCCGGTTGATCTGACGGACTCCACCGGGGGCTGGGAAGAAATTCCCGCCCCCGGTGCCCGTCTTCTGAAAGAGTCGCAGCAACATGGAAGCCGCAAGCGTTCCGGCCGAGCGCCCAGCCCCCCCAGGTCAGGCGGCGCGGGACTTCGTCTCGAAGTACGGCCTCATCGTCGTCCTGCTCGCGATGCCCGTCTATTACGCGATCCAGGACCTCACGGGCGACGAGGGTGATCTCTCCCGCCTGGGCAACAACCTGATCGACGGTCTGTCCAACGGCGCCATCTGGGCGCTGGTGGCGATCGGCTACACGCTGGTCTACGGCATCGTCGAGCTGATCAACTTCGCCCACGGCGAGGTCTTCATGATCGGCTCGTTCATCGCCGCCGGGTTCTTCGGCACGATCGGCCTCACGCAGGACACCGGCACGGCGCTGCTCGTCATCGGCCTGCTCATCAGCATGCCGGTCTGCATGCTGGGCGCGGGCATGCTCAACACGATGATCGAGCGGGTCGGCTACAGACCGCTGCGATCGGCGCCCAAGCTGGCGCCGCTGATCACCGCCGTCGGCTTCTCCTTCATCCTCCAGAACATCGGCCTGCTGTGGCTCGGTGGCTCGCAGGAGGGCATCACCGACCTGATCCGCTCCCAGAACGAGCTGATCACCATCGGCGGCGTCGAGATCACCAACGGCGACGTGCTGGCGATCGGGGTCACCATCCCGCTGCTGATCGCCATGACGGCGTTCATCGGCGGCAGCCGCCTCGGCAAGGCCATGCGCGCGACCGCGCAGGACCCCGAGGCCGCGCGCCTGATGGGCATCAACGTCGACACGACGATCTCCCTGACCTTCCTGCTGGGCGGCATGCTGGCCGGCGCCGCCGGGCTCATCTACGCCCTCTACCAGACGACGATCTGGTACTTCCAGGGCTTCACGGCCGGCCTGGTGGCCTTCACCGCCGCGGTGATGGGCGGCATCGGCAACATCCGCGGCGCGGTGCTCGGCGGCCTGATCATCGGCTTCATCCAGCAGATCTCGGACAACCGGATCGGCTCGGAGTGGACGCCGGCGATCGTCTTCGTCTATCTGATCCTGATCATGGTCTTCAAGCCGTCCGGCCTGCTGGGCGAGGAGACGAGGGAGGCGGGATGACCGAGACAGCTCCCGCGCCCGAGCGGGTCAAGCAGCCCAGGGGCCTCAAGCGCCCGGTCATCCCGGAGTGGGCGGAGAAGGCGTTCATCCCCATCTTCTTCGGGGTCGCGATCATGGTGCCGTTCGTGATCGACTCGGGCGGCAGCCTGATCTTCGACATCACGTTCGCGCTCGCCTACGTCGTGATGGCGCTCGGGTTGAACATCATCGTCGGCTTCGCCGGCCTGCTCGACCTCGGCTACGTGGCGTTCTTCGCGATCGGCGCGTACACGATGGGCTGGCTCGGCTCCGGCTTCTTCTCGGAGGTCGGCGGCGGCGAGGGCTGGCACGTCGGCGTCTCGGGCTTCGCGGCCAACCTGCCCGGCATCCACCTCAACTTCATCCTGATCGTCATCGCCGCGATCGTCTTCACGACGATCGCGGGCATGATCATCGGCCTGCCGACGCTGCGGCTGCGCGGCGACTACATCGCGATCGTGACGCTCGCGTTCGGCGAGATCATCGGCCGCCTGGCCGTCAACTTCGACCAGGTGAAGTTCTCGAGCATCCCGCTCCTCGGCGTCCCGCTCGGCAACGCCTTCGGCGAGGAGCAGGTCATCACCGCGGGAAGGCAGGGCATCACGCCGGTGGACAAGATCGCCTTCCCGGGCCTGGACCAGTTCACGTCGCTCGAGCTCAAGCCGTGGTACTGGACCGCGCTCGGCCTCGTGGCGATCGTGCTGTTCGTGAACTTCCGGCTGCGCGACTCGCGCCTCGGGCGGGCGTGGATCGCCCTGCGCGAGGACGAGGTGGCCGCCGTGTCGATGGGCGTCCCGGCGGTCCGGACCAAGCTGCTGGCCTACGGCACCGGCGCGGCGTTCGGCGGGATGGCGGGCGCCTACCTCGGCTCGTTCCTGAACACCGTCAACGCCGACCAGTTCCAGTTCTACTTCTCGATCCTGGTCCTCGGCATGGTCATCCTCGGCGGCCTCGGCTCGATCTGGGGCGTCGTGCTGGGCGCGATCGTCCTGTCGTTCATCAACAACTGGCTCATCCCGGACGTGCTGAACGACGTGCCGAGCAAGCTCAGCCTCGACTTCGACATGACGCAGATCACCTTCGCGATCTACGGCTTCCTGCTGGTGATGATGATGATCTTGAGACCTCAGGGCCTGATACCGGAACGAAGGCGTGAGCAGGAGATGACTCACGCCGACGAGCACGCCGAGGAATCCGTCTTCGTGGCACGGGCATGAGCGCGACCAACGGCAACATGGTCCTCGACGCGGCCAACGTGACCAAGCAGTTCGGCGGCCTGACCGCCGTCAGCGACGTCAGCTTCCGCGTGCCCGAGCGCTCGATCGTCTCGATCATCGGTCCCAACGGGGCCGGCAAGACGACGTTCTTCAACATGCTCACGGGCTTCTACAAGCCGACCTACGGCCGGATCGAGTTCGACGGCAAGAACGTCACCGGCGGCCGGCCGGACGTGATCATGAAGCTGGGCATGGCGCGGACGTTCCAGAACATCCGCCTGTTCGCGACCATGAGCGCGGTCGAGAACTGCATGGTCGGCCAGAACTCCCGCATGAAGGCGGGCCTGTTCGGCTCGATCATCCGCACCCCCGGCGTCCGCAAGGAGGAGAAGGCCGTCGAGGCGAAGGCGCGCGAGGAGCTCTCCTACGTCGGGGTCGCCAAGCGCCACCACGACAACCTGGCCATCAACCTGTCCTACGGCGACCAGCGGCGCGTGGAGATCGCCCGTGCGCTGGCGTCCGACCCGAAGGTGCTGCTGCTCGACGAGCCGACGGCGGGCATGAACCCGCAGGAGTCCGACGAGCTGACCAACTTCATGCGCAGGCTGCGCGAGGAGCGCGGCATCACGATCGTGCTGATCGAGCACGACATGAAGGTGATCATGGGCGTCTCGGAGCACATCACCGTGCTCGACCACGGCGAGAAGATCGCCGAGGGCGGGCCGGCCGAGGTCCGCAAGAACCCGCGCGTGATCGAGGCGTACCTGGGCAAGGCGGCCGCCGAGACCGGAGGGAGCGAGTAGCCATGGCCTTCCTCGAAGTCAAGGACATCCACACCTACTACGGCAACATCCAGGCGCTCAAGGGCATCTCGCTGGAGGTGGAGGAGGGCGAGTGCGTGACGCTGATCGGCTCCAACGGGGCCGGCAAGTCGACCACGCTGCGCTCGATCTCGGGGCTGACGCCGCCGCGCGACGGCTCGATCAAGCTCGCCGGCGAGGAGATCTCGATGCTGCCGCCGCAGGAGATCGTGCGGATGGGCATCTGCCAGTCGCCGGAGGGGCGCAAGTGCTTCCAGCGCATGACGGTGCGCGAGAACCTCGAGCTGGGGGCGTTCCTGCGCCGCGACAGCGAGGGGATCCTCAAGGACCTCGACCAGCGTCTTCGAGCTCTTCCCGCGGCTCAAGGAGCGCGAGGCGCAGAAGGCGGGCACGATGTCCGGCGGCGAGCAGCAGATGCTCGCCATCGGCCGCGCCATGATGGGGCAGCCGAAGCTGCTGCTGCTCGACGAGCCGTCGATGGGCATCGCGCCGATCCTGGTCGAGCGCATCTACGAGACGATCGCGGAGATCAACCAGCAGGGCACGACGATCCTGCTGGTCGAGCAGAACGCCAACTTCGCGCTCGAGGTCTCCAAGCGCGCCTACGTGCTGGAGACCGGCAAGGTCGTGATGTCCGACGTCTCGGACAGCCTGCGGACCAACCCCGAAGTGCAGAAGGCCTACCTCGGAACATGACCCAATTCGCTCTCCTGGGCGCTGCGGCGCTGTGGCTGATGTACCTGTGGCTGCTGTCGGCGATCGTGGCCTCGTACCTGTCCGAGCGCAAGGGCTACGGCGAGAAGATCGGGCTCGCGTTCGGTCTGATCCTGTCGCTCGTCGGCACGATCATCTGGCTGATCTGGCCTCCGAAGCCGGACTCGAAGTGGAAGAAGATCGGTCCGTGGGGGCGCGGCAAGGACATGGACGAGCGGCTCGCGGCCGTCGAGGCCGCCACGCACCACGACAGTTAGCTACTGGATGGCGTAGGGCCGGTGGAGCACCATCGGCCCTTCGCAGGCCGCCATCGTGAAGCGAGCGCCGCGCGGGTGATCGCAGCCGGGCTCGGCGTAGCGCACCGTGCTCGCGAAGCTGAGCTGGCGCTGGGCGGGATCGAGCGCGGCGGGCGTGAAGGCGACGAAGGCGGCCGCGCCGGCGGCGGCCGCGGCCGCGATGCGGCGCCGCCGCTCGCGCCGCGCGGCCGCGCGGCGCGTGGCGCGCGCGAAGTCGTCGCCCAGGCGCGCGAGATCGGGGGGCAGCTCCACCATCGTTGTGTACGGACTATGGGGCCACAGGCCCCGGTGTGTCAGCGCGCGTCGCCGCCGCAGGCCTCGGGAATGCGCACGGGGAACTCGCGCGTGAGCGAGCCCTCGCCGGGGCGGCCGCTGATCTTGCAGTAGCTGAAGCGGCCGGAGTCGAAGTGCAGCAGCGCGCGGTAGGGATAGCCGAGGCTGCTGCTCTGGTTGGTCTCGACCTGCGGCGCGTCGGCCGTGATGGCCAGGCACGAGTAGCGGCCGACGGCGGTGCCGAGGTCGAGCGCCGGGTCCTCGCCGCGGGCGCCGCGCGGGAAGCGCTCGCACTCGACGCGGTCGATGCTCTGCGTGAACTCGCCGGACTGCACGCGGCTGAGGGCGTCGGCATGGACCGCGCTGTTGAGGTCCCCGGCCAGGGCCTGGCGGACGGCGATCGCCTCCGCGCCCTTCAGCCCTCGCGCGCCCTCCCCGCGGCCCTCGCGCAGGCGCAGCTCGGCCTGCAGCTCGGCGGCGCGCTGGGCCCGGTGCTCGCGCTCCTGGCGGGCCTCGGTGGCCGCGCGCTCGTCCTTGGACTCGGTGATCGCGGGGATGCCGAGGACGAGCGCGACGGCGACGGCCGCGAGCAGGATCGCGCCGGCGAAGGCGGCCGGCTTGCGGGCGCGCGGCGGGATCTTGCGGACGAGGAAGCCGGGGATCTCGAGCAGGCCGGGGAGCGGCTCGTAGCGATCCTGGCGGCTCGCGTTCACTCGCGGCACTTTACCAGTGACCCCTGAGCGGTGGTCAAGCCTTCAGGGCGGAGCGCAGCGCCTCGTCGAGGTCCGGGTGCCGGTGGCGGTACCCGAGCTCGAGGGCGCGGCGCGGGACGGCGTTCTGGCCCTCGACGACGAGCTTGGCCATGCCGCCGTAGAGCGCGCGGATGGCAAAGCCCGGGACCGGCGCGATCGCCGGGCGGTGCAGCGCACGGCCGAGCGCCTTGGAGAACTCGCGGTTGGTGACCGGCTCCGGCGCGGTGGCGTTGAACGGGCCGCTCCAGCGCTCGTCGTCGATGGCGGCGAGGTAGATGCCGATCACGTCCTCGACGTGGATCCACGGCGTCGGCTGCTCTCCGCCGGCCACGGGGCCGCCGACGCAGAGCCGGAAGGGCAGCAGCATCTTCTTCAGCGCGCCGCCGTGGCGGTCGAGCACCACGCCGGTGCGCACGCGCACGACGCGGCCGGGAGCGCGCTCCGCCTCCCGTTCCCAGGCGATGCAGATGTCGGCGAGGACGTCGTTCCCGGGCGGGGCGTCCTCGTCGATCCGGTCCGGGCGGTGGCCGTAGTAGCCGACGGCCGACGCGGAGATCAGGGCCTTCGGGCGCGGCTCGGCGGCCTCGATGCCGGCCACCAGGTTGCGGGTGCCGATCTCGCGCGACTCCTTGATGCGCCTGAGGCTGTCGTCGGTCCACCGCTGGGCGATGTCCTCGCCGGCCAGGTGGACGACGGCGTCGCGGCCGGCCAGCGCCTCGGTGGGCGCGGGGCCGCCGGTGGCGTCCCAGCCGTTGCTGCGGCTGAGGACGGTCACCTCGTCGCCGCGCTTCTCGAGCTCGTCGACGAGCAGGGAGCCGATGCGGCCCGTCCCGCCCGTCACGGTGACCTTCACGGCCTGACTGCCCCGATCTCCGTCGTGTCCCCGGGCGCGTAGCCGACCGAGCCGGGATCGGCCTCGGCCGTGCCCTCGCGCGTGGCCTGCGCGGCCACCGCGGCGGCGACCGCCTTCGGGACGTCGCGGTTGAACGGCGAGGGGATGATGTGGTCCTCGCGCAGCTCGTTCTCGGGCACCACGTCGGCGATGCCGCGGGCGGCGGCCATCTTCATCTCCTCGGTGATCTCGCGCGCGCGGACGTCGAGCGCGCCGCGGAAGATGCCCGGGAAGCAGAGCACGTTGTTGATCTGGTTCGGGTAGTCCGAGCGGCCGGTGGCGATGATGCGGGCGTAGGGCTCGGCCTCCTCGGGGGCGACCTCGGGCGTCGGGTTGGCCATCGCGAAGACCATCGCGTCGTCGGCCATCTTCGCCAGCGCCTCGGCGGGCATCACGCGCGCGCCGGAGAGCCCGATGAACAGGTGGGCGCCCTCGATGACCTCCTGCGGGCCGCCCTGGCGGCGCTCCTCGTTGGTCGACTCGGCGAACCAGCGCTTGATGGGCGTCATCGAGCCGTCCTGGTAGTCGGGACGGTCGGTCGACAGGGCGCCCTTGGAGTCGCAGCCGACGATGTGGCGGACGCCGGCGGCGATCAGGATCTTGGCGACGGCGATGCCCGCCGCGCCGAGGCCGACGATCAGCACGTCGAGGTCCTCGAGCCTGCGGCCGGTGAGCTTGGCGGCGTTCAGCAGGGCGGCGAGGACGACGACCGCGGTGCCGTGCTGGTCGTCGTGGAAGACCGGGATGTCGAGGCTCTTCTTGAGGCGCTCCTCGATCTCGAAGCAGCGCGGCGCGCTGATGTCCTCGAGGTTGATGCCCCCGAAGGTGGGGGCGACGGCCTCGACGGTGGCCACGATCTCGTCGGGGTCCTGGGTGCTGAGGCAGAGCGGGAAGGCGTCGACCCCGCCGAACTCCTTGAACAGCATCGCCTTGCCCTCCATCACGGGCATGGCGGCGCGCGGGCCGATGTCGCCGAGGCCGAGGACGGCGCTGCCGTCGGACACGACGGCCACGGTGTTGCGCTTGATCGTGTACTGGAACGCCTTGTCGGGGTCGTCGGCGATCGCCTCGCAGACGCGCGCGACGCCGGGCGTGTAGGCCATGCTGAGGTCGTCGCGCGACCTGAGCGGGTGCTTGTTGTGCTGCTCGATCTTGCCGCCGACGTGCATGAGGAACGTGCGGTCGGTCGAGTCGACCACCTCGGCGCCCTCGACCGCCGCCACCGCGCTGACGATCTGCTTGGCGTGGTCCGTGCCGGCGGCATCGACGGTCATGTCGCGGAGCGTGTGCACGTCGTCGATGGCGACGAGATCGATCGAGCCGATCGTCCCGCCCGCGTCGCCGATCGCGGTGGCCACCCGGCCGAGCATCCCGGGGCGGTGGTCGATCCGCACTCGCAGGACGAAGGAGAACTGTGCGGATGTGGGAAGCGGCACCGGCTAGTGGGCTTCAGTAGCCGAGGCGGGCGAGGCGCTCGGCCTCGGCCTGGCGCTTGGCCTCGCGCTCGGCGCGGCGCTCGTCGTCGCGGTCCTTGCGCTGGCCCTCGCTGTCCACATGGACGATGCGGACCGAGGAGCGGAACGAGCCGTCGCGGCCGTGGGTCTCGAGCTCCTCGCGGCGGGCGGGCCGGTCCCCGCGGTCCCCGCGATCGCCGCGGTAGCCGCCGCCACCGCCGCCGCCCTGGCCGCCGCGGTACCCGCCGCCGCCTCCTCCTTGGCCGCCGCCCTGACGGCGTCCGCGGCCGCGGCCGCGGCGGTCGTCGTCGCGCCCGCGCGGGTTGACGATGGCCTTGACGTCGCGCACCGGGGTGGCGGCGAGGCGCACCCAGGCGGTGAAGACGGGGTCGCCCGGCTTGTGGCCCTGGGCCTGCTCGGCGCAGACCGACGACCACTTCATGGTCTCGCCGTCGTCGCGCCGCTTGGGCTGGAGCGCCTCGATGACCGCCTCGTGGCCGCCGACGCGCTCGATCGCGGCGACCAGGCGCGCCTGCGCACGGGCCGAGCGGCTCGGCGAGGTGGCGGGCGCGGCGGGCGCCTGCTGCTGGGCCGCGGGCTGCGGCGCCTCGGCGCCCTCGGCCTCGGGCGCGGCCTCGCCCTCGGCTGGCGCCTCCGCGGCGGGCAGCTCGGGCTCGGGCTCGGGTTCGTTGGCCTCGACGGCCGCCTGCTCCTGCTTGCGGAGCTCGCTGAGCTTGGCGAAGAACGTGCGCCGGTGCTTCTCGGCGGCGGTCAGCCGCCGGCGGCGACGCGGCCGCTCGCCCTGGCCGCCACGGCCGCCCTGGCGCGGCGGGCCGCCCTGGCCGGCGTCGGCGGCGGGCGTCTCGGCGGCCGGCTCCGCGGGTGCGTCTGGCGCGGGCTCGGCGGGCGTCTCAGCGACGGGCTCGGCGGGCGTGTCAGCGGCGGGCGCCTCGGCAGCCGGCTCCGCGGGCGGTTCCGGCGCGGGCTCGGCGGGAGCCTCAGCGGCGGGTGTCTCAGCGGCAGGCGGCTCGGCGGGTGCGTCGGACGCGGGCTCGGCGGGCGTCTCGGCAGCCGGCTCCGCGGGGGGCTCCGGCGTGGGCTCGGCGGGCGCCTCTGCGGCCGGCTCAGCGGGTGCGTCGGCGGGCTTTTCGGCCGGCTCGGCAGGCTGGTCCGCGGTGGGCTCGCCGTTGCCCTCGGGGCTGGTCGCCTCGGGCGTCTCGGGCTCGGGCGTGGGCTCGCGCTCCTCGGGCACCATGGACCCGCCAGCATAGCGGCGTGGACTCATAAGGCGGGCCGCCGGACCGCGAGATCGTTCACAACCCGATCCCCGGAACCTCCGGACTCCGCGTATCCCCGCGGGGCAGCACGGCTACTAGCCTTCGGGGTGCATGGCCCAGACCAACGGAGACGCCCCCCGCGAGCTGTTCCTGATCGACGGGAACTCGCTCGCCTACCGGGCGTTCTTCGCGCTCCCGGAGTCGATCGCGACCTCCGACGGGCGCCCGACCAACGCGATCTTCGGCTTCGCGTCGATGCTCGTGAAGATCCTCACGGACTACGGCGAGGTGCCGACCGTGGTGGTCTGGGACGCCGGGATGAGCGGCCGCAAGGAGCTGTCCGCGGACTACAAGGCCCAGCGCTCCTCCCGCCCCGACCTGCTCAAGCTCCAGTGGCCGCACCTCAGACCGCTCGTCGAGGCCTTCGGCTACCGCAACATCAGCGTCGAGGGCTTCGAGGCCGACGACGTGATCGCCGCGCTGGTCGAGCAGGCACGGGAGCGCGGCATCCCGGTGATGGTCGTCACCGGCGACCGCGACGCCTACCAGCTCGTCGGCGACGGCGTGCGGATCATGACCACCAGCCGCGGGATCACCGACACGAAGGTCTACGACCGCGAGGGCGTGATCGAGCGCTACGGCATCCCGCCGGAGAAGATCCCCGACTTCATCGGGCTCAAGGGCGACACGAGCGACAACATCCCCGGCGTCCCGGGGATCGGGGACAAGACCGCCTCCGAGCTGCTCCAGCGCTTCGGCGACCTCGAGACCGTGCTCGCCAGCGTCGACGAGATCTCCGGCGCCAAGCGCAAGCAGAACCTGGTCGAGCACGCCGATGCGGCCAGGCTCTCCAAGCAGCTGGCGACGATGGTGCGCGACGTCCCGATCGAGCTCGACCTCGAGGCCGAGTTCACGAAGGTCCCGGACCGCAGCAACCTGCGTCCCGTGTTCCGCGACTGGGAGCTGCGCGACCCGCTGCGGCGCCTGGAGGAGGCGCTGTTCGAGGCCGAGGCCGAGGCCATACCCCGACCCGAGGCGGCCGAGGCCCGCACCGTCCCGGTCACGACCGGCGCGACGGCGGCCGACGTCGCGCGCCTCGAGGGAGACGAGCTGTACCTCGTGGCGGTCGCGCCCGAGGCGCCCGAGGGCGAGCTGATCCCGCGCGCGGAGCGCTGGCGATTCGGCGCCTACGCCGGCGGCAACCAGGCGCTGGCCGGCGAGATGGACGACCCGGCCGAGCTCGTCGCCGCGGCCGGCGACCGGCCCGTGGTGGCCCACGACGCCAAGGCGCTCGGCACCGTCCCGCAGAACCTCGTGTTCGACACCGAGCTCGCCGCCTACCTGCTCGACCCCGCCCGCCGCGGCTTCCCGCTCGACGAGCTGTCCGAGGAACGCGGCCTGGCCGTCGACGCCGAGGACGAGAACGCCGCCCGCGCCATCCTCATCCACGACCTCGCGGCGCAGCAGCGCGAGCAGCTCGACGAGCGCGGGCTGACCGACCTGCTCAACGACATCGAGCTGCCGCTCGTGCACGTGCTGCGCGAGGCCGAGAAGGTCGGGATCAAGCTCGACACGCGGCTGCTGGAGGAGGCCGCCGGCCGCATCCGCACCGACGCGGTCCAGCTCGAGCGCGAGATCTGGGAGATGGCCGGCGAGGAGTTCATGATCGGCTCGCCGCAGCAGCTCGCCGAGGTGCTGTTCGTCAAGCTCGGCCTCAGCCGCAAGCGCCGCGGCAAGACCGGCTTCAGCACCGACGCCCGCGTGCTGCAGGCGATCCGCGACGAGCACCCGATCATCCCCAAGATCGAGCGCTTCCGGGAGCTGACCAAGCTCGTCCAGACCTACCTCGACGCGCTGCCCGCGTGGATCGGCGACGACGGCCGCCTGCACACCACGTTCCTGCAGACCAACGCGGCCACCGGCCGGCTCGCGTCGATCAACCCGAACCTCCAGAACATCCCGATCCGCACCGAGACCGGTCGCGTGATCCGGCGCTGCTTCGTGGCCGAGCCGGGCAACGTGCTGACCTCGATCGACTACGAGCAGGTCGAGCTGCGCGTGCTCGCTCACATCGCCGACGAGCAGGTGCTGCGCGACATCTTCCTGCGCGGCGAGGACGTCCACACCGAGACCGCCTCCAAGGTGTTCGAGCTGCCGCCCGAGCAACTCGACGTCGGCATGCGCTCGAAGGCCAAGATGGTCAACTACGGGATCGTCTACGGCCTGAGCGCCTTTGGGCTCGCCGACCGCCTGCAGATCCCGCAGGAAGAGGCGCAGGAGTTCATCGATCGCTACCTCGCGCGCTTCCCCGCCGTCCATCAGTTCATGAAGGACGCCGTCGAGCAGGCCGAGCAGCATGGCTACGTGAGCACGCTCTTCGGCCGCCGCCGCCAGATCCCCGAGATCCGCGCCCGCAACTGGGGGACGCGCAAGCTGGGCGAGCGGCTCGCCGTCAACTCCGTCATCCAGGGCACGGCCGCCGACATCATCAAGGTGGCGATGGTGCGCGCCCACCGCGCGCTCGCCGACGAGGGCCTGAAGACGCGCCTCATCCTCCAGATCCATGACGAGCTCCTGGCCGAGGGGCCGACCGAGGAGGCGGAGCAGGCCGCCGAGGTGATCTCGCGCGAGATGGTCGCGGCCGCCGACCTCGACCCGCCGCTGAAGGTCGACGCCGGCTCGGGCCCCAACTGGCTAGAGGCCAAGTAGTGGACAAAGGCGTCGCCGTCGCCGTGGCGGCGGTGGTCGGCGGCCTGGTCGTCACGCAGGCTCCGCTGAACTCGCAGCTCGGGCGCATCGTGGGCAGCGTGAACGCGTCGGCCGTCGCGCTCGCGGTCTCGTGCGTCGCCCTGCTCGCGCTCGCGGCCGTGACCGACGGTCTCGGCGGGATCCGGAACATCGGCGACGCGCCGATCCACGTGGCGATCGGCGGCGGACTGGCCGGTGCGCTCTACGTCGGGAGCATCGTCTTCACGGTCCGGGCGCTCGGCGCCGGCGGGCTCACCGCGGTGACGATCGCGGGCCAGCTCGGCCTCGCCGTCGTGATCGACCACTTCGGATGGCTCGGCGTCGAGCGCTCCCCGATCACCGTCGCCAAGGTCGCCGGCGTCGTGCTGCTGGCCGTCGGGACGTGGCTCGTCATCCGTGAGTAGCGTCGCCGTCGTCGGCGCGGGCACCGCCGGCTGCGCCGCCGCCCTGCTGCTCGCCCGCGACGGTCACCGCGTCACGCTGTTCGAGCAGGCGGCCGAGCCCGGGCCGGTCGGCGCGGGCATCCTTCTCCAGCCGACCGGGATGGAGGTCCTGGAGCGGCTCGGCGTGACGGTCTCCGGCGCCGAGGTCCACCGGCTGCGCTGCACCAACGCGGCCGGGCGGACGCTGCTCGACCTGAGCTACGACGTGATCGGCGCGTACGGGTTAGGCGTCCACCGCGGCGCGCTCTTCCACGCGCTGTTCGATCCTCTGGAGGCGGCCGGCGTCGAGCTCCGTCTGGGCACGCGCGTGACCGAGCCGCCCGCGGGCTACGACCTCGTGGTCGCCGCCGACGGCGCCCGCAGCGCGCTGCGCTCCGGCGCTCGCGTCCGGCCGTACCCGTGGGGCGCCCTGTGGTTCATCGGCGACCGCGGCGACCTGGCGCCCGACATGCTCGACCAGGTCGTCGACGGCACCCGCTTCCTGGCCGGCGTGCTGCCGACCGGCCCGACCCAGGCGAGCCTGTTCTTCAGCGTCCGCGCCGACCGCCCGCGCGACTGCCTGGCCGGCGGCCTCGACGCGTGGCGCGCTGAGCTCGAGCGCCACCCGGCCGCCGCCGCGCTCGCCGCCCAGATCGACGACGCCTCTCAGCTCCAGGAGGCCCGCTATCTCGACGTCGTGATGCGCGACTTCCACCGCGGCAACGTCGTCTTCCTCGGCGACGCCGCGCACGCCATGAGCCCGCAGCTCGGGCAGGGCGCCAACCTCGCGCTGCTCGACGCCGCCGCGCTCGCCGACGCCCTGAAGGCAGGGGAGGGCGTGGCCGGCTACACGCGCCGCCGCCGCGCCCACGTCCGCTTCTACGCCTTCGCCAGCCGCTGGATGACGCCGTTCTTCCAGTCCGGCCGCGACCGCCTCGCGCCGCCGCGCGACGCGCTGCTCGGCCCCGCCGCGCGGATTCCCTGGGTCGGCCGTCAGATGGTGCGCACGATGGCCGGCCTCATGGCGCGAAGGCCGCGAGGTACCTGACCTCGCCCGGCGGCAGCTCGCCGCGCACCATCCAGGCCGGATCGTCGATGCGCTCGAGCCCCTCGCGCATCATCACCCCCGCGAGAGCGCGGGCGCCTCGCCGGCCGGGACCTCCTGGTAGTCGGGCAGCGTCTTCAGGACCTCTTCCGCGCCGGCCGGCGCGTAGATGGCGAGGATGACCATCGGCTCGTAGCCCGTGTTGATCGTCGAGTGGAAGGCGCCCTTGGGGATGAACACGGTGTCGCCCGGGCGGACGCGCTGCGGGTCGGTGTCGTCGACCATCTGGTCGCCCTCGCCGGCGAGGATGTAGAGGATCTCGTCGGACTCGGGGTGGTTGTGGCGGTCGTGGCCCTTACCCGGGAGCAGGATCACGTGCATCATCGAGACCTCGGTGCCCTCGGTGTTGTCCGAGGCTACGAGCGGCTTGATGACGCCCCAGTCGAAGGTCATGGTCGGCAGGGACGAGGTATCGACGAACTTGGACGGCACTACGAGCTCCTCTCCAGTTTCTTGAACCTCTTCATGTTCTCGGTCATGGCCACCTCGGTGGGCAGCCGTTCCATGCTCGACGCGCCGTAGAACCCCGCGATGCCCTCGGTGCGCTCGAGCACGTACTGCGCGTCATCCGGCTCGGCCAGCGGTCCGCCGTGGCAGAGCACGATCACGTCCGGGTTCACGCGCACGGCCGCGTCGCGCATCTCCTGGATCTCCACGACGCACTCATCCAGGGTCTTGGCCGTGTGGGCGCCGATCGAGCCCTTGGTGGTCAGGCCCATGTGGGGCACGAGCACGTCGGCGCCCGCCTCGGCCATGGCCACGGCGTCGTCCGGGTTGAACGTGTACGGGGTGGTCAGCAGCCCGAGCTCCTTGGCCTGGCGGATCATGTCCACCTCGAGGCCGTAGCTCATGCCGGTCTCCTCGAGGTTGGCCCGGAAGGTGCCGTCGATCAGGCCGACGGTCGGGAAGTTCTGCACGCCCGCGAAGCCGGCGTCGGCGATCTGGCGCAGGAAGACGTCCATCAGCCGGAACGGGTCGGTCCCGCAGACGCCCGCGATGACCGGCGTGTCGCTCACGACCGGGAGCACCTCGCCCGCCATCTCCATCACGATCGCGTTGGCGTCGCCGTAGGGCATCAGGCCGGCCAGCGAGCCGCGGCCCGCCATCCGGTAGCGGCCGGAGTTGTAGATGATGATCAGGTCGGTGCCGCCCGCCTCGGCGCACTTCGCCGACAGGCCCGTGCCCGCTCCGGCGCCGATGATCACGCCGCCGCCGTCGAGCGTCGCGCGCAGCTTGGCGCGTGCCTCGTCGCCCGTCATGACTTCATGTACTCGTCGAGCTTGTCAGCCATCGCCTCCGCGAACTCCGGATCGTTGACGTTGCAGTCCATCTCGATCAGCTCCACGCTGTCGTCGAGGCCGGCTCGCAGCTCGTCGAACAGCGCGGCGTCGGCCTCCGGGTCGTGGAACGGCTGGCCCTCGGCGTCGATCATCGACACCCCGCCCAGCGGCAGGAAGAGTGCCGTCGGGCCGGTGGCGGCCGACAGCTTGCGCGCGATCCGGCGGCCCAGCTCGGCGCACTCCTCCTTGGTGGTGCGCATCAGCGTCACCGACGGGTTGTGCACGTAGAGGTTGCGGTCCTCGAACTGCGGCGGCACCGAGGCGCGGGCGCCGAAGTTGACCATGTCGAGCGCGCCGACCGACACCACCTGCGGAAGCCCGAGCCGCCCGGCCGCCTCGAGCCGCTCCGGGCCCGCGGAGAGCACGCCGCCGACAAGGTCGTCGCACAGCTCGGTGGTCGTGATGTCGAGCACGCCGGCCAGGAAGCCCGAGTCCATCAGGCCCTCCATCGCGCGCCCGCCGGCGCCGGTGGCGTGGAAGGTGAGCACCTCGTAGCCGAGGCCCTCGAGCCGCTCGCGCGCGTGCGTGACGGACGGCGTGGTGACGCCGAACATCGACGCGCCGATCAGCGGCTTCTGCTCGCCGAGGTCGACCTCCGGGGCCTGCATCATGCCCGCCATCGCGGCCGCCGCGTTGGCCAGGATGCGGCCCGAGATCGAGTTGACGCCGGCGACGTCGGTGACCGAGGCCATCATCGTCACGTCGCTGGCACCGACGTAGTCGGCCGTGTTGCCGGCCGCCATCGTCGACACCATCAGCTTGGGTGCGCCGACCGGCAGCGCCTGCATCGCGCGCGTGGCGATCGCCGTCCCGCCCGAGCCGCCGGCGGCCAGCACGCCGCCGATCTTCCCCTCGGAGTACAGGCGCCCCGCAAGCTCCTCGGCGGCCTCGGCCATCGCGGTCACCGCTGCGCCGCGGTCGCCCGCCGCGGCCAGCGCGGACGGGTCGCCGCCCACGTGCAGGTCCGGCTCCACGCCCACGGGCTCGTTGACCCCCGCGTCGGCCAGGATCGTGTCGACCCCGTGCAACCGCAGGCGGTCGCGCAGGTACGCGTACTCGGCGCCCTTGGTGTCGAGCGTGCCGACCAGCAGGACCGTCTTCGAGCCCTCCACTTCAATCCTCCCCTCGGTGGGACCGGCCGCGACCCTACCAACTGCTTCCGGTGTACGGAAGGTTGTGATTGGATGACGGAATGCCCGACCGCCGCGACAGCGTCCAGTCGCTCGAGCGCGCCTTCGACCTGCTGGAGGCGCTGGGCGACGGCGGCGAGCTCGGGGTCACCGAGCTGGCCAACCGCACCGGGCTCGTGCCCAGCACCGCGCACCGGCTGCTGCACACCCTGGCCAAGCGCGGCTACGTGAGCCAGAGCAGCGAGTCGGGCCGCTACCTGCTCGGCTACAAGGTGGTCGAGGTGGCGAGCGGGCTCGAGCACCGGCTCGAGCGCCTGCGCGTGGTGGCGCGGCCGCACCTGGAGGGCATCCAGCGCGAGACCGGCGAGACCGTCAACCTCGTCGTGCTCGACGCCGACCGCGTGGTCTACGTCGACCAGGTCGAGGGCTCGCGCCAGGTGCGCATGTTCACGACGGTCGGGACCAGCGTGCCCGCCCACACCACCGGCTCGGGCAAGGCGATCCTGGCCAACGGGCCGCCGGAGGCCTTCGACGCGCTCTACGGCGGCCGCGAGCCGCTCCAGAAGCTCACCGAGCACACGCTGACGACGCTGGACGCGCTCGAGGACGACTTCGCGCGCATCCGCCGCCGCGGCTACGCGCTCGACGAGGAGGAGCACGAGGAGGGCGTCGGCTGCGTCGCCGTGGCCGTCTTCGACCACAGCGGCCGGGCGAGCGCCGCGATCAGCGTGTCGGGGCCGTCGGCGCGGATCCTGGGTGCGAATGCGGCGCGGCTGGGCGGGCTGCTGGTCGCGCACGCGGCGAAGGTGTCCGACGCGTTGGGCTTCGAAGCCGCGGCGTAGCGCATTCGAACTGCGGCTGGGTGGAGAAGCTGGGATTGCCTACCGCGCGACGGATTTCGGCGAAGCATCCTGCCCAGGGGTCGCTATACGACCCTTAGGCAGGACGGTTCGAAGAAAACGGCCACGCCGGCCTCCCCGCTCCCCTACCCAGCCGGGGTTGACGTTCGCCGGCGCTAACCCGGCCGCAGCAGATCCAGCGTCCCACGCAGGTGCGCGGTCAACACCGCCTGCGCCTGCTCCAGCTCACCGTCCCGGATCGCCTCGGTCAGCGCCCGGTGCTCCACCAGGATCGACGCGCTGCGCTCGGCGCTGATCAGCAGCGAGGTGATGATCATCCGCTGCTGGCGGTCGCGCAGCGAGTCGTAGAGGTCGGTGACGATCGGGTTGCCGGCGGCGGTGACGAACTTGGTGTGGAACTCGCGGTCGGCGACGACGAAGCCGTCGGCGTCGCCGGCGACGGCGTGCTCCTCCTGCTCGGCGATCGCCTCGTCCATCGCGCGGGCCAGGATCTCGCTCGGCCCGCTGGCCAGCACCTTGTCGAGCGCGAAGCGCTCCACGAGCATCCGCGTCTCCATCACGGCCTCGACCTCGCCGACCGAGACCGGCACCACGAGCGCGCCGCGCTTGGGGTAGAGGCGCAGCAGGCCCTCGCCCTCGAGTCGCAGGAACGCCTCGCGCACGGGCGTGCGGCTCATGCCGAGCGCGTCGGCCACCTCGCCCTCGGTGATGAAGTCGCCGCCGGCGAAGGTCGAGTCCAGGACCCGGTCCTTGGTGAACGCGTAGGCGCGGTTCGTGGCGGTCATCTTCATCGGCGAGCTTGCCATAGGTACCGGTCAGATGCTACAAAGATGCAAGATAGATGCAACGTCCTGGGGAGGACGGGGGAGAACGGGCTGTGGCGGTTGTCGAGCTGGTGCAGGGGCTGCGGGATCTCGAGCCCAGAGAGGCTCTTCACGCGGCGGATGTACGGTATCGGATGTTGACGCCGATCGGCAACACCTGGCCCTACCCGGTGAGACACGCGATCCAGATTCTTGACGAGCGGTGAGCGCTGTGGAAGCATCACCGGATTGCAGAATGGCTATTCCGTATTGCGGAACAGGGGGAGAGGGGCACATGTCGGGGATGTCGAAGCTGTGGATGGCGCTGCTGACCGTCGTCGTCTGGGCGCTGGCCGCGACCGCGGCGCAGGCGCAGACGACGATCAAGGCCGGCGACTCGTCGTGGACTCCGAATGCAGTCACCGTGCCCACCGGGGCGACGGTCCGATGGGAGTTCGACCAGACGACCGTCCCGCACACCGTCACTTCGACCAGCGGCAACTGGAGCAAGAACGAGTCGCGTGAGCCTGGCGGCGCCGCGGTCACTCATCGGTTCACCGCGCCGGGCACCTACACGTTCCGCTGTGACCTCCACGGCGGCATGACCGGCACCGTCACGGTCGAGTCCTTCGACGTCCTCGTCTTCTCCCGCACCACCGGCTTCCGCCACGAGACCGCGATCGCCTCCGGCCGCACCGCCATCCAGCAGATGGGGACGGCCGAGGGCTTCAACGTCCAGCTCAGCGAGGATCAGACGCTCTTCACCGACGCCGGCCTGCGCCCGTTCGAGGTCGTCGTCTTCCTCAACACCGACGGCGAGGGCATCCTCAACGGCGCCCAGCGCAACGCCTTCGAGCGGTGGACGCAGCGTGGCGGCGGCATCGTGAGCATCCACGCCGACGCGAACGCCGACCGCAACTGGGCCTGGAAGGGCGACATGAACGGCGGCGCCTGGTTCCTCAACCACCCCGCTCCGCCGGTCCAGTTCCAGCAGGCCACGGTCAACGTCGTCGACACGACGCACCCCGCCACGAAGGACCTCCCGCAGCCCAACTGGGTGCGGACGGACGAGTGGTACAACTTCACCGCCGAGCCGGAGAACGTCCACGTCCTGCTCAAGCTCGACGAGAACACGTACGACGAGCAGGACGGATCGGCGGCCGCCGACGACCACCCGATCGCGTGGTGCTCGAACTACGACGGCGGGCGGCACTTCTACACCGCGCTCGGGCATGAGGGCGCGTACTGGTCCGAGCCCGACTACCTCGACCACATCCGCGGCGCCATCAAGTGGGCCGCGGGCGCCGAGGCCGGCGACTGCGGGCCCGACCGCGAGGGCCTGCCGACCGACGCGTCGTTCGACAAGGTCACGCTCGACGACAACACCGAGAACCCGATGGAGATCGCGGTCGCGAGCAACGGCGACGTCTACTACGTCGAGCTCGCCGGCGCGGTCAAGCGCTACACCCGCGCCACCGGCGCGGTGACCAAGATCGCCCAGATCGACGTCCACCGCGGCAACGAGAACGGCCTGCTCGGGATCACGCTCGACCCGAACTTCGACACCAACCACCACCTCTACCTCTTCTACAGCCGGCCGTCGCCCGAGGTACAGCGCATCGCGCGCTTCACCGTGTCCGGCAACGCGCTGACCGACGAGCGGCCGCTGCTCGAGTTCCCGCACCAGCGGATCATCTGCTGCCACTCGTCCGGCTCGATGACCTTCGGGCCCGACGGCAATCTCTACATCTCGACCGGCGACGACTCGCAGCACGCGGAGTCGCAGGGCTACAACCCGATCGACGACCGGCTGGCCAACGAGCCGGGCGACAATCCCGACGCCGACCACGCGCGTGACGCGCGGCGCTCGTCGGGCAACACGAACGACCTGCGCGGCAAGATCCTGCGCATCAAGCCGGTCGCCGACCCGACCGGCGCGCCCGGCCTCGGAAGCACGTACACGATCCCGGCCGGCAACCTGTTCGGCCTCGGCGGCAAGTACCCGGGCGTCGACGGCCAGACGCGGCCTGAGATCTACACGATGGGCCACCGCAATCCGTTCCGGATCCAGGTCGACTCGGAGACCGGCTGGCTCTACAACGGCGAGGTCGGCCCGGACGCCGGCGGCGAGAACGCCAACCGCGGCCCGCGCGGCTACGACGAGCTCAACCAGATCCGCGAGGCGGGCAACATGGGCTGGCCGTACTGCATCGCCGACAACAAGGCGTACTCGAACTGGGACTTCGGCGACCCAGACCCAGAGCGGCTTCTTCAACTGCAGCGGCACCGGCGGCGTCAACGACGGCCCGCTGAACGACTCGGCGTGGAACACCGGCAAGGCGAACACGCCGCCGACCACCGGCGCGCTGCTGTGGTGGCCGTACCAGCCGCAGGCCAACGCCCCGAACTTCCCGTGGAACACGCCGCCGCTGGCGATCCCGCAGGGCCCCGGCCGCACGGCGATCGCGGGCCCGATCTACCACTTCAACTCGGCCAACGCGAAGGACACCAAGTTCCCGGCGTGGTTCGACGACAAGGTGTTCTTCGCCGACTGGTCGCGCGACTGGATCTCGACGCTCGAGCTCGACGAGCAGGGCAAGCCGAAGGAGATCGTCGAGTTCATGCCGAACGCCGACTTCCGGCACCCGCAGGACATCGAGATGGGCCAGGACGGCTCGCTCTACGTGCTCGAGTGGGGGCGTGACTTCAACTACGCCGGCTCGGGCATCAACCCCGACTCCGGCCTCTACCGGATCGACTACGCGAAGGGCACCCGCACGCCGGTGGCGCGCGCGACGGCCGACAAGGACTCCGGTCCCGCGCCGCTGACCGTCCAGTTCTCGAGCGCGGGCTCCGAGGACGCCGACGGCGACGTGCTCACCTTCGCGTGGGACTTCGGCGACGGCCAGAGCTCGACCGCGGCCAACCCGACGCACACCTTCACCAACGCGGGCACGTACAGCGTCCGCCTGACCGCGACCGACTCGACCGGCAAGTCCGGCACCTCGACGGTGGTCATCAACGCCGGCAACACTCGCCCGGTGGTCAACCTGACCGTGCCCGTCCAGGGCGGCATCTTCGACTGGGGCGACGAGATCCCGTACACGGTGACCGTCACCGACCCGGAGGACGGCACGATCGACTGCACCAAGGTGACCGTCAACGTCGGCGTCTTCCACGACGAGGGCGGCAATGCCCACGTGCACCCGGGCACGGATCGCACCGGCTGCTCGGGCACGATCGACGCTCCGGCCGACTCCGGCCACGAGAAGAGCGCCAACATCGCGCTCGTCCTGATCGCCAACTACACCGACAAGGGCGGCGCGCCCGGCTCGGCGCCGCTCACCGGCGCGTCGACCCGGCGGCTGACGCCGAAGACGATCCAGGCCGAGCACTACACGAACCACTCGGGGACGCAGAGCAACACCGTCGCGAACGCCGAGGGCGGACGCACGGTCGGCTTCACGGACCAGGGCGACTACATCTACTTCGAGCCGGTGTCCCTGCAGGGGATCACCAACCTGACCATCCGCTACGCGGCGGGCGAGGACGGCGGCGTCGTCGACGTCCGCCAGGGCGGCACCGACGGCACGATCGTCGGCACCGCCACGCTGATGCCGACCGCGAGCTGGACGGACTTCCAGAACGTGACGATCCCGATCACCCCGGCCGGAGGCAGCGAGCGGCTGACGCTCACGTTCCGGGCCCGGACCGCGAACACGACCGACCTGTTCGACCTCGACGAGTTCACGTTCGTCGGGAAGGGCATCGCGTCGAACTCGTCGCCGACCGCGTCGGCGACCGCCGACAAGGTGGCCGGCCCCGCGCCCCTGGCCGTCAGCTTCACGGGCACGGGGGCGGACGCCGACGGCGACACGCTCAGCTACGCGTGGGACTTCACCAACGACGGCACGACCGACGCCACGACGGCGAACGCGAGCCACACCTACGCGCAGCCCGGCCAGTACACGGCCAAGTTCACGGTCAGCGACGGCGAGCGGTCTCGCAGCGTGGAGATCGACATCGAGGCCTATCCGCCGCTGGCCTCGTGCCCGGGCAACGACCAGTTCGACGGGACGACGCTCGACACGTCGCGCTGGAGCGTGGTGCGCCGTGACAATCAGTTCCTGTCGGTCGAGGGCGGCTCGCTGAACCTCAACGCCCAGCCCGGCGAGGACATCCACGCCGGAGACAGCGACGCCCAGCGCAACATCGTGCTCCAGGACCTGCCGGACTCCGGTCCCTGGACGGCGACGGCGCGCGTGACGTGGAACCCGACGGTCAACTACCAGAACGCCGGCCTGCTGATCTACACGGACGACCGGAACTGGATCAAGACCGGCATGGTGTGGAACGGCGCTCGCACGTTCGAGGCGTTCAAGGAGCTCAACAACACGGCGTCCGGCCTCGGCTCGGCTGCTGCCGGCGCCGGGTTCCCGACCACGTTCTACGTGCGCTTCACGAGTGACGGCACGACGATCCGCGCCCAGCGCTCGCCGGACGGCGAGAACTGGACCAACACCGGCAACGCCACGAACCTCAACGGCCTGACCAACCCGAAGGTGGGCATGTACGCGACGGCGTCGACCGCCGGGGGCACGCAGGCCAACACGGCGCGCTTCGACTACTTCACGCTCGACGCGCCGCAGGAGCCGAGCGACGAGTTCGACGGCACATCGCTCAACCTGTGCCGCTGGACGCAGAACGTCCGGCACGATCCGGGCGGCTACACGGTCGGCGGCGGCAACCTGACGCTGCCGGCGGCGCACGGCGACTTCTTCGCCGTCGCGCCGAACGACAACCCGAACATCGTGCTCCAGCCGGCTCCGTCCGGTCCGTGGACGATGACCACGCGGCTCACGTTCAACCCGAACGAGAACTACGAGCAGGCGGGCCTGCTGGTGTACGGCGACGACGCGAACTACGTCAAGGCGGACTACGTCTACGCCGGCGGTCGCGGGCTCGAGTTCCTGCGTGAGGCGAACAACGTGGCGGCCGGCTTCGGCGGGTTCGTGAACATCTCGACGCGGCCGACGACCGTCGACATGCGGATCACCTCCGACGGCACGACCCTGCGGTCGTACTACCGCTTCGCGGGCGGCCCGTGGACCCTGTACGGCGAGCCGGCGGCGCTCTCCAGCGTGCCGAACCCGAAGATCGGCATGTACGCCAACGACGGCAACCAGACGGTGACGACGCGCGAGAACGCGGTGTTCGACTTCTTCCGCATCCAGGCGGGGCTGCCGGACAGCACCGCGCCGACCACGACGCACACGCTGGCGCCGGCGGCCAACGCCGCAGGTTGGAACATGGGCAACGTGACGCTGACGCTGGCCACGGAGGCCGGCGCCACGACCCAGTACAAGCTCGGCACCGGGGCCTTCCAGGCCTACACCGGGCCGGTCACGCTGAGCGACGAGGGCACGACGGTCGTGACCTACCGCTCGACCGACGGCGAGGGCAACGTCGAGGCCGACAAGACGGTCACGGTCAAGATCGACAAGACGGTCCCGACCTCGACGGCGACGCCTCCGGGCGGCACGTTCACGGCACCGACACAGGTGACGCTGGCCGGCGCCGACTCCGGGTCCGGGGTCGACAAGCTCGAGTATCGCCTCGACAACGGGGAGTGGACGACCTACTCGGCCCCGGTGACGATCTCCGGGAACGGGCCGCACACGCTCGAGCACCGCGCCACCGACGTCGCGGGCAACGTCGGCGCGGTCGGGAGCGGCACGTACACGATCCAGAGCAGCGGCGCCCCGGTCATCGAGGCGTTCGCCGATCCGACGTCCGGCTCGGCGCCGCTCGACGTGCACTTCTCGGTCGACGGCATCGATCCCGACGGCGGCTCGCTGAGCTACCGCTGGTCGATCGCAGGCGGCACGGTGCTCGGTTCGTCGTTCGACTGGACGTTCCGGGCGCCGGGCGTGCACACGGTGACGGTCACCGCCACCGACAACGAGGGCACGACGGCGACCAAGGAGCTCCAGGTCACGGTGGACGAGCCGGGGGGCGCGGCGCCGACCGTGGAGGCCTCGGCAGACAGGCAGTCCGGCCCGGCGCCGCTCACCGTGGAGTTCTCCGCGGACGGCAGCGACGACGTCGTGCAGTACCGCTGGGACTTCGGTGACGGCAACGGCACGTCGCTCGACCAGAACCCCTCGCACACGTACATGACGCCGGGCACCTACACGGCGACGGTGACGGTGACCGACGAAGGCGGAAAGACCGGCACGGACACGGTGGCGATCACGGTCACCGACCCGCCCGGCAACGCGGCGCCGAACGTCGATATCGGGGCGGCCCCCGGCTCGGGCAACGCGCCGCTGGACGTGCTGTTCAGCTCCGAGGCGACCGATCCCGACGATGACGAGCTCACGTACCTGTGGGAGTTCGGCGACGGCGACACGTCCTCGCAGGAGGGCTCGGTCCGCCACGTCTACCGCCAGGGCGGCACCTTCACGGCCAAGCTGACGGTCAGCGACGGCACGCTGTCGGACAGCGCGACCGTGTCGATCACCGTCGGCAACCCGCCGGCCAACCAGGCGCCGACGGTGCAGATCGCGGCCGATCCGGTCAACGGCAGCGCGCCGCTCGACGTCCGGTTCACGGCGTCGGGGCGCGATCCCGAGGGCGGCGCCCTGATCTACACGTGGGACTACGGTGACGGCGCGCAGGGCGCGGGCCGCAGCGTGACCCACCGGTACCTGACGGCGGGCACCTACACCGCGAAGGTCACGGTGCGGGACGCCCAAGGGGCGACCGGCACCGCCACGATCCAGGTGACGGTCGGGCCGGCGGCGCAGGGCGGCGTGCGCGGCGCGCAGGCCGAGCTGGTCGTGCCGTCCTCGGTGCGGGCGTTCCGCGCCCGCGGCCTCAAGGTGACGCTGTCGTGCGAGAGCACGGGCAGCGGGCGGGCGACCCTGAGGGTCACGTCGAAGGCGGCCAAGCGGCTGAGGCTCGGGACCCGCACGGTGGCCGCCCGGCGCCTGAGCTGCACGACCGGCAGGGAGCTCTCGCTGCGGCTCAAGCCGTCCCGCGCGACGGCACGGCGGTTGGCGAGGGCGAAGGCGAGGACGCTGCGGATGACGCTCAGCGTGTCCGTCAAGGGGCGGGGGACGCTCGAGCGCAAGGTGACGATCCGATAGGCGCCATCCTCGCCATCTAGCGCGCGGGCGAGACGGGACTCGAGCGGTTCCGTCTCGCCCACCGCGCTCTGCCCGGCCTCGACCTCTCCGCTGGCCGCCGACGATGTCGCCACCGTGCTCGAGGAGCTGCGGCTCGCCGTCTGGGCCGCGGGCGCTCGCTCGCCGGCCGAGCTCACGCCCGGCCACCTGCGCCAGCCCGAGCCGTGGCGACCGCCAGACGCGTGACCAGCTCGGCGGGTGGCACCTCGCGCGGGTCCGTCATGTAGGTCTCGGCGATCGGCCCCACCGGCTCGCGCCCGTGCGCGCGCAGGTGCTCGAGCAGCGCCGCCGCGCGCACGCACAGCGCGACGGTGTCCGGGCCCATCTGGTCCGTCCGCGCCACCGCCGTGAGCCCGACGAGTCGTCGCGCGCGTTGGGGCGCGATCGTCACGTCGTAGCGCACGGCGGCGGGCGAGCGGACGAGCCGCTCGATGCTCCGCAGCGCCTGCTCGCGCGCGGCGAGGTCGCGCGCCGCCCGCTCACGTTCGGCGCGCAGCACCGCCGCGAGCGCATCGTCGTCGGGCGCCTCCAGCACCTCGCGGATCGCCGAGAGCGGGACGCCGAGCGAGCGCAGCAGGGCGATCGTGGTGGCCGTCGGGACCTGCTCGGCGCGGTAGTAGCGGTAGCCCGAGTCCGGGTCGACCCACGCCGGCACGAGCAGGCCCTCCGTGTCGTAGAGCCGCAGCGCCTTGACGGTCAGCCGGCTCAGGCGCGCCAGGCCGCCGATCGGCATCAAGGCGGGCGGCCGCGTCATGAGACCGGGACGCGGATCTCCGTCCGCAGGTCGGCGGGAGCGACGCGGCTAGGGTCGGTCAGGTAGAGCTCGTTGTGCGGCCCCGTCGGCGTCAGCCCCTGCTCGGCGACGAACGCGTAGAGGGCGGCGAGCGCAGGCCCCTCATCCTCGTACGGGCCGTGGTGCACGAGCCAGGCGACGCGTTGCGCGGGGCGGTGCTCCACCCGCGCGGTGCTCGCCACCGGCACGGCGAGCGTCCAACGCCAGCCGTCGGGGCGCTCGAGGTCGAAGGCCAGCCGGTCGTCGCCGGACCACCAGGTCCCCTCGATCGGCCGGTCGTTGTGGAGCGAGGCGACGGCCGCCTCGAAGCGCGGCCCGACCGGGGCCCCCGCGCCGTCGATCGCCAGCAGCGTGCACGCCGGGAGAACGGCGAGCTCGGGCGGGCTGTGGGTGAGCGTGTCGGTCATGCGCGGAACCCTGCGGCCTCCCCCGGGGGGAGAGTCAAGGCGAGTGGGCTCACAGAATGAGCGATGCGACCGCCAGCAGCTCCATCACGACCGGCGCTACGAGGTTCCTCGCGTCGTTCGCCCGGATGTGGGCGGCGATCGCGAGCAGGAAGTAGACGACGAGCCCGATGCCGGCGGCCACGCCGATCGGCGGCCAGAGCAGCCCGGCGATCAGGCCCGATGCTCCCGCCAGGAGGATCCAGGCGAGCCGGTCGAGCCTGTCCTCGGGCACCCCGACCCGCGTGTAGGTCTCGACCACCTCCGGGCGGTGTGACAGCTTGCGGAGTGCCGTGAACGTGAGCAGCACGGCGAGCAGGATGGAGACGATCATGACAGGAATCTAAACATATGTATAGATTGAGCGCGTGAGCCCGCAACGCAGCAATCGAGCGCAGCTCGTCGAGGGCACCCTGCGGTGCCTCGAGCGCCTGCCACCCGAGCGGATCACGGCGCGGGCCATCGCGGCGGAATCGAGGGCGAACCTCGCATCCATCGCCTACCACTTCGGATCGAAGGACGATCTCGTCACGGAGGCCGTCATCGAAGGGCTCGACCGCTGGCTCGCCGAGATCGAGAGCGCGCTGGCCACGGTCGGCGCGGACGACCCGGTTGTGCGCTACACCCGCGCGTCCGAGGTGATCGAGGCGACGCGGCGCCGGCACCTCGGCCTGGCGAGGAACTTCCTCAGCGCCATGGCCAAGGCCCAGCACGATCCCCGCGTCGCCGAGCTGCTCGCCGAGGGCTTCCGCCGTACACGGCCTCATGTCGCCGTCGTGCTCGGCCTCGGCGACGACGCAGCGGGCAACGACGCCGCCGGTCTCGTCCACTCCATGTTCGTCGGGCTCCTGTTCCAGCAGTTGCTCGATCCCGGGCTCGCCATCGACGGCGAGCGGCTGGAGCACGCGAAGGTCAGGCTGCGGCGGGTCCTGCCCGGCTAGCTTGCGGCCGGATCATCGATTATCTATGGTCCGGATCGGAGCCGAGGCGAGGAGGAGAGCATGGCCGTGGTCGAGGAGGTCCTGGGCACGTTCCACGGGTCGGACGAGTTCCCGATCGACTGGCAGGAGGGCGAGAAGGAGCTCTTCTGGATCTTCGACGACCTCCACATCCCCAACCCGGTCTCGCCGATGTTCTTCGACATCGGCGGCTGGTGGCTCACGTGCGACCACATGTTCCGCCGCTTCGGCACGCCGTTCGCGTGCGACTGGATCGCCAAGGAGATCAACGGCTACGTCTACACGGCGGCCGTCCCGTGCGACCCCGAGCTGCACTCGGAGGCGACCGAGTACCAGGCCCGCTATGTGCCGCGGGTCCCCCGTGAGAGCGACCACGCGGCGAAGATCGGCGCGTACCTCGGCTGGGTGCTGCCCGAGTACGCCGGCAACTTCCTCGCCTGGTGGCGGGACCGGCTGCGGCCCGAGATCGAGCGTAACTTCGCCTACCTCGACGGCATCGACTACGAGGCGGCGTCGATGCGGGAGATGGCGGTCTACCTGGAGGACGCGATCGACGTCCACGACCGCCACTGGAAGATCCACTGGATGCTCAACTTCGCCCAGTTCGCGTCCACCACGAACCTCAACGCGGTGATCGCCGAGGTGCGCGGCGGCGAGGACCCGGGGCTGATGGGGCGCCTGCAGTCGAGCCTCGAGGACCGCAACTGGGACTCGATCGAGGACCTCTGGAAGATCAAGGAGGAGGTCAAGGGCGACGACGAGCTGAAGGCGGCCTTCGAGAGCGAGACGGCGACCGACGTGCTGGACGCGCTCACGCGGTCGGAGCGCGGCCGGCGCCTGATCTCCGAGCGCATCGAGGCGCACCAGGAGACGTTCGGCAACAAGGCGATCTGGTCGCACGAGTTCGCCTTCCGGACCTGGCGCGAGGACCCGGCGCCGATCATCGGCGCGATCACCGGCTACCTGCACTCCGACTACGACTACCCGTCGAACATCGCCTCGGTCCGCGACGATCTCGAGGCGGCCAAGCGCGAGGTGATGGAGGGCGTCGACGGCGAGGGGCGGGAGAAGCTGCAGCAGGCGCTCGACCTGTCGCTGAACATGAACCCGCTCACCCCGGACCACCACTTCTACGTGGACCAGGGGACGAACGCGCGGCTGCGGCTGGCGCTGATCGCGATCGGTCGCAAGCTGGCCGACGGGGGCGTGCTCGAGGACGCGGAGGACGTGATGTACCTCCGCTACAACGAGCTGCGGCTGCTGATGGCCGACCAGGGCGCGCTCGACGCCAAGGAGCTGGTCTCCGACCGCCGCGACGCGCGCGAGGAGGCGGCCGAGCGCCGGCCGCCGTCGTGGGTCGGCACCGCGACGCAGACCGCGCTCGACTTCCCCTACAACGCGCTCTGGGGCTTCCCGGAGAAGTTCCACGCCGGAGAGCCGGCGACCAGCGGCGAGGTGCGCGGCCTGGCCGCCTCGCCGGGCGTGGTCGAGGGCCCGGCGCGCTTCGTCGCCTCGCTCGACGAGTTCGACCAGGTGCGCGACGGCGAGATCCTCGTGTGCCGCATGACCAACCCCGCGTGGGTCGTGCTGTTCACCAAGATCATCGGGCTGGTCACCGAGGCGGGCGGTGCGGTCTCGCACCCGGCGGTCGTGGCGCGCGAGTTCGGCATCCCGGCCGTGGTGGGGACGACCAACGCGGGCGAGCGGATCAAGACGGGCGATCGGATCCGGGTGAACGGCTCGTCCGGGGTGGTCGAGATCCTTTCGTGAGGAGCCTGGATCCACCGATCCCCGCGGCGCCTCGCCGCCGTGGCCGTTCGCCAGAGCCGATCGGCCGCGACCCCGAGTGACCCGCCACGAGGAGACGCGGCCGATCGACTCTGACTCGGCCCACGGCGCCGAGGCATCCACGGGTCATCGGTGGATCCAGGCTGAGCCGGCATGGATGGCCCCGGCCTCGCTGGAGGAGGCCCTGTCGCTGCGCGCGGAGCACGGTGACGCGACGGTGCTGGCGGGCGGGACGTTCGTGGGGATTCTCATGAACCAGGGCTTCCTGGCGCCGACCGCGCTGCTCTCGCTCGGCGATGTGGAAGAGCTGCGCGGCATCGACGTGGAGGACGGCGAGCTGCGGCTCGGCGCGATGGTCCGGCACCGGGCGGTCGAGCGGTCCGAGGTCGTGCGCGAGGGCTGGCCCGTGCTGGCGCACGCGTTCTCGCTGGTGGCCAGCCCGCGCGTGCGCAACCAGGCGACGGTCGGCGGCGTGCTGGCCGACGCCGACTACGCCTCCGACCCGCCCGCCATGCTCGCCGCGCTCGACGCGCGCGCCGTGCTGCGCGGGCCGAACGGCGATCGCGAGGTGACGGTGGGGGAGCTGATCCTCGGCCACTACCGGACCTGCATCGAGCCCGACGAGCTGCTGGTCGAGGTCCGGGTGCCGCCCCAGCCCGAGCGGGCGACGTACCGCAAGTTCCGCTCGCGCTCGGCCGAGGACCGGCCGTGCGTGGCCGTCGCCGCCGCCCGCGGCGATCGCCTGCGGGTGGTGGTGGGCGCCGTGGCCGGCACGCCGCAGGACTTCCCGGACCTGTGCGAGGGCGAGCCGGCCGAGGTGGCCGCCGGCTACGCCGAGCGGATCACGCCGATGGGCGACGCCCGCGGGTCGGCCGAGTACCGCCGGCGCGTGATCGCCTCGGAAGTGAGACGAGCGGTGGAGGAGGTCTCGTGGACCCGCGCGTGACCGGCGCCCAGCGCTACTCGTGCCACGCCGAGCGGCCCGGCATGCTGCACGCCGCGTTCGTGCGGTCGCCCTACGCGCACGCGCGCGTGATCTCGGTCAAAGGCCCGGACGACGTCGTCGTGCTCACGCCGGACGACGTCGCGGACCTGAATCCCTACGGCTGCCAGGTCAAGGACGAGCGCGTGCTGGCCGGCGTGGCGCGCCACATCGGCGACGTCGTGGCCGCCGTGGCGGCGCCCACCCGCGCCGAGGCCCGCGCCGCCGCGCAGGCGGTCGAGGTGGACTACGAGGAGCTGCCCGCCGTCTTCGACGTACTCGAGGCGCTCGACGCACCGCCGATCCACGAGCAGTCCGTGTCTGCGGGCGAGGCCTCCTCGATCGAGGTGCGCCCGATCGAGGGCACCAACGTCTGCCACCGCTTCCGCATCCGCCACGGCGACGTCGCCGAGGGCTTCGCGGAGGCCGAGGTCGTGGTCGAGGAGACCTACCGCGTGGCCGGCGCCGCGCACGCCCCGATGGAGCCGCACGCCGCCGTCGCCGAATGGGAGGGCGGCCGCCTCACGCTGTGGAGCGGCACCCAGACCCCGTTCAACGTGCGCAGCGACCTCGCCGGCTGCTTCGGTGTCCCCGAGGACGACATCCGCGTCATCGCCCCGCCGATGGGCGGCTCGTTCGGGGCGAAGACCTTCGTGCGGCTCGAGGCGCTCGTCGCCGCCCTCGCCCGCAAGGCGGGGAAGCCCGTCAAGGCGGTGCTCGACCGCGGCGAGGAGTTCGTCACGCTCAACCGCCACCCGGCGGTGGTCAAGGTGCGGATCGGCGCCCGCCGCGACGGCACGCTGACCGCCAAGGAGGTCGACTGCTGGGCCGACACCGGCGCCTACGCCGACTGCGGCCCGGGCGTGGCGACCAAGATGGGCTACGCCGGCGTCGGGCCGTACCGCATCCCGCACGTGCGCGTGGACTCGCAGGCCGTCTACACCAACCTGCCGCCCAACGGCGCCTTCCGCGGCTACGGCGCCACGCAGTCGGTGTGGGCGTCCGAGCGCACGATGGACCTGCTGGCGCGCGAGCTCGACATGAGCCCGCTCGAGCTGCGGCGCATCAACCTGCTGCACGACGGCGACACGTTCGCCACCGGCGAGGTCATGCACGACGTGCACTTCGAGGAGTGCCTGCAGGCGGCCGCCGACGCCGTCGGCTACGAGGCCGACCCGCGCGGCAAGGGCCTGTGCGTCCTGCTCAAGGGCATGCAGACGCCCAGCCGCGCCGCGATCTCGGTCGAGCGCACGCCGGTCGGCTACGTCGTGCGCTGCGCCTCGACCGAGATGGGCCAGGACGTGCGGCAGTCGATCCGCCTGATGGCGGCGCAGATGCTCGGCTGCGAGCCTGGCCAGATCGAGGTCCCTGAGCCGGACACCGACACGTCGCCGTTCGATACGCGCACCACGTCGAGCCGCTCGACGCACATGATGGGCCGTGCGCTCGCCGAGGCCGTCAAGGACGAGCACGGCTACGGCGAGGTCCGCAACGAGGGCGGGCTCGACCCCGAAACCGGCCAGGGCGTCGCCTCCACGCATTGGCACCAGGGCGCCGCGGCCGCGTCGGTCAGCGTCGACGAGGAGACCGGCCGCGTCACGGTCGAGCACCTGCATGCCGCGGTCTACGCCGGCCGTGTGGTCAACCGGCCGGGCGCCGAGCTGCAGAACGAGGGCTCGATGCTGATGGGGCTCGGCACCGCGCTGTTCGAGGCGGTCGAGTTCTCCGACGGCCAGGTCACGAACGCCAACCTGTCGGAGTACAACCTGCCGGCCGCCCGCGACGTGCCGCGGCTCACGCACGAGCTGCTCGAGCGCGAGGGCGCCGAGGTGCACGGGCTCGGCGAGACGGCGCTGCCGCCCGTGCCCGCGGCGATCGGCAACGCGCTGGCCTCGCTCGGCGCGCACGTCACGCAGCTCCCGATGACGCCGGAGCGCGTGCTGGAGGCGCTGTGAGGATCGAGCTCACGCTCAACGGCCGCCCCACCACGCTCGAGGCGCGCAGCGACGAGATGCTCGCCGACGCGCTCGACCTCCGCGAGACCTGCTCGATCGGGGTCTGCGGCGCCTGCACGGTGCTGCTCGACGGTAAGCCGATCACGGGCTGCCTCACGCTGGCGGCCACCGTCGCCGGGCGCGAGATCACCACCGTCGAGGGGCTCGACGAGGCCGATCCCGTGCTGCGCGCCTTCAACGACGCCCACGCCTTCCAGTGCGGCTGGTGCACGCCCGGCTTCGTCCTCACCACGAAGGCGCTCCAACCGGGAGACGACATCGGAGAGGCCCTGAGCGGCAACCTGTGCCGCTGCGGCTGTTACGTCAAGATCGAGGAGGCGGTGCGGCAGTGCGTCTCGTGACCTACGACGCCGGCGCCGGCCCGCGGGTCGGCGCTCTGGCAGGGGCAGACAGCGTGATCGACCTCGCCTTCGGTGGCGACATGGTCGAGTACATCGAACAGGGCGCGCCGCAGAGCACCACGGTGCCGATCGAGGGCGCCAAGCTGCTGGCGCCCCTGCGCCCGCGCTCGATGCGCGACTTCCTCGCCTTCGAGGGCCACCTCCACGCCGCCCTCTCGCGGCTCGGCCGCCCGATCCCCGACGAGTGGTACGAGACGCCCGCCTTCTACCGCGGCATGCCGGACACGGTGATCGGCCCCGACGAGGAGATCCCGTGGCCGTCGTACACCGACAAGCTCGACCACGAGCTCGAGCTGGCCGCGATCATCGGCAAGCGCGTCAAGGACGTGAAGCCCGAGGACGCCGCCGGCTGCATCTTCGGCTACACGATCTGGAACGACGTCTCGGCGCGCGACGTGCAGACGCGCGAGCTGCCGGTCGGCATGGGCCCGTCGAAGGCCAAGGACTGGGACGGCTCCAACGTGCTCGGCCCCTGCATCGTCACCGCCGACGAGCTCGACGCGGGCAACCTCGCCATGCGCGTGCGCGTGAACGGCGAGACGTGGGGCGAGTCCAGCTCGGCCGAGATGCACCACACCTTCGCCGACATGATCGCCTACGCCTCGCAGGCCCAGACGCTGTACCCGGGCGAGGTCTTCGGCTCGGGCACGGCGCCCGGCGGCTCGGGCCTCGAGCTCGACCGCTGGCTGCAGCCCGGAGACATCGTCGAGCTCGACATCGAGGGCATCGGCGTGCTGCGCAACCGCATCGGAGAAAAGGGAGGAGCCTGAATGGCCTACGTCGTCTGCGCCAAGTGGACCGCCAAGGAGGGGCAAGGAGGACCGTCTCGCGGAGATCTGCGAGGAGATGACCGAGCCCTCGCGCGCCGAGCCGGGGAACCGCTTCTACCAGGCGCACCGCGACCCCGAGAACCCGCGCCTGTTCTTCCTCTACGAGCAGTACGAGGACAAGGCCGGCTACGAGGCGCACATGGCCTCCGAGCACTTCACGCGGCTCGTCAAGGACGAGGCGATCCCGGAGATCCTCGAGGCGCGCGAGCGGGAGTTCTACGAGACGCTGTGATGCACCGCGAGCGGGTCAAGGACGTGATCCTCCAGCGGATCGTCTCGGGCGAGTACCCGCCCGGCTCGCGGCTGGTGGAGACGCGGATCGCGCAGGAGCTGGGCGTCTCGCAGGCGCCCGTGCGCGAGGCGCTGCGCGACCTCGAGCAGCTCGGCTGCATCGTTCACGAGCCGTTCCGCGGCTGCTCGGTGCGCGCCTTCAGCGCCGACGAGCTGCTGGAGGCGTTCCCGGTGCGGGCGGCGCTCGAGGCGCTGGCCGCCCGGCTCGCCGCCGAGCGGATCAGCGAGCAGGAGCTGCTGCGCCTGGCCGAGCTGCTGGAGACGATGCGGGAGGCCGCCCGGCGCGGCGACGCGCACGGCCAGTCGCAGGCCAACGCGTCCTTCCACGCGACGATCGTGCGCGCCGCCCGCAACGTGACGCTCGAGCGCCAGTGGGCGCTGCTGGAGCCGTTCTCGCGCACCTTCCTCACCGTCTCGCAGTCCGGCCTCGACCTGCTCGCGCTCTCCGAGCGCCACATCCCGATCCTCGACGCGCTGCGCGCCCGCGACCCGGACGCCGCCGCCGACGCCATGCACCGACACCTGATGGACGCCGCCGAACTACTGAAGGAGCCCGTGTGAGACGCATCGTCGACCTCTCGATGCCCGTCCACAACGACATGGTCACGTTCCCGCGCGTGCCGCCGCCGGCGCTGTGCGTGTACGAGAGCCACACCGAGTTCGCCGAGCGGATCGGCGCGGCGGAGTACGGCGTCGACTCGCTCACCGCCAGCTACCTGATCGTGGTCAACGACCACGTCGGCACGCACCTCGACGCGCGCAAGCACATCGTGCCCACGGCGGGCGGGCCGGACACGATCCCGCTCGAGTACTGCATCTCCGACGGCGTGCTGCTCGACTTCACCGACCGGGCGCCGGGCGACATCATCAGTGCCGCCGATGTCGAGGCAGCGCTCGGCGACTATCAGGTGAAGGAGCGCGACATCGTCCTGATCCACACGGGCGCCGGCGCCTACAACACCGAGGAGCGCTATCGCACCGATCATCCGGGGATGAGCGCCGAGGCCACCCGCTGGCTCATCGAGCGCGGGGTGCGCCTCATGGGCTGCGACGCCATCACGTTCGACCCGCCGGTGTGGGCGATGTTCGAGAAGAAGAAGTTCTGGGAGGCCCACCGGGTGATGTGGGACGAGGAGTACTGGCACCTCGAGAACCTCATGAACCTCGACCAGATCGGCCGCCCGCACGGGTTCCAGCTCATCGTGATGCCGGTCAAGTGGGTCGGCACGACGGCCGCCCCGGTCCGCGCGGTGGCGATCGTGGAGGATTGATGCTGCGGTTCGACGACGAGGCCTGCACCGAGGTCGCCCGCGCCGGCGGCAAGGGCGCCTCGCTCGCCCGCATGACCGCGTACGGCCTGACGGTGCCGCCCGGGTTCGTGGTGCCGGCCGGCGCGCTCGCTGCCGCAGTCGACACGGACGCTCTGCGTGCCTCGTTGCCGGACCACGAGCGCGCGCAGGCGATCGTGGCCGCCGCCGAGCCGCCGGCCGAGATCGCGGCGGCATACGAGGCGCTCGGCGACGACCCGCCGGTCGCCGTGCGCTCGAGCGCGTGCGCCGAGGACAGCGAGACCGCCTCCTACGCGGGCCAGCAGGAGACCTATCTGTACGTGCGCGGGTCAGACGAAGTGCTCGCGCGCGTGCGCGACTGCTGGGCCTCGTTCTTCTCCGAGCGCGCGCTGTTCTACCGCCAGCGCAAGGGATCGCTCGAGGACCTCGACATGGCCGTGGTCGTGCAGCGGATGGTGAACGCGGACGTGGCCGGCGTGCTCTTCACCTGCGACCCGGTCCACCACCGCCGCGACCGGATGGTGGTCGAGGCCGTACTCGGGCTCGGCGAGGCGGCGGTATCGGGCGAGGTGACGCCCGACCACTACGCGCTCAAGCGCGACGGGACGTTGAAGCGCGCCCAGGTGGCGCGGCAGCCGTTCGCCATCGTGCCCGCCGAGGCCGGCGGCGTCGAGAAGCGCGAGCTGGGGGAGGAGGGCGGCGAGCAGAAGCTCGACGAGGACCAGCTGCGCGCGCTGGCGCGCATCGGCGACGACCTCGAGCAGCGGCTCGGCATGCCGCAGGACATCGAGTTCGCCATCGAGGGCGGCGAGATCTACGTGCTGCAGGCGAGGCCGGTGACGGTGCTGTGAGCGAGCTGCTCGAGTCGTGCCGGGCGTGGATGGACGAGGTCCATCCGCACGCGCTCCATCTCGAGCGCACCCTGCACTGGCTGCTCGAGCTGGACCCGCACGCGTCCGAGCCGGCGCGCATCGCGGCTGCCACGCACGATGTCGAGCGCGCCTACCCGGAGCCGTCCGCGGGCTGGGACAGCGCGGTTTCCTGGGACTCGCCCGAGTACAACCGCTGGCACCAGGACCGCTGCGCCGAGATGGTCGCGGCCGGCCTGCGCGAGCGCGGCGCGGACGAGGACCTCGTGCGCGTGGCGGCCGGGCTCGTGCACGTGCACGAGGAGGGCGGCTGGCCGGAGGCCGACCTCGTGCAGGCGGCCGACTCGCTGTCGTTCCTGGAGACGATGGTCCCGGCCGTGCTCGCCTGGGTCGAAGAGGGCCGCGCCTCGCGCGAGCGCGCCGAGGGCAAGCTGCGCCACAGCGTCGAGCGCATCAACCCCGGCCTGCCGCGGGCGCGCAGGATCGCCGAGGCGATGCTGGCGCCGGCGCTGTCACGGCTGCGCGCCGCCAACTCGCCCGAGGATGTCGTGCGGCTGGCGGGCATGATCCGCACCGGCCGGATCCATCGCCTGGCGCGCGACCGCTTCCCGCGCATGCCGCTGTGGCCCGGCCACCCGGCCTTCGAGGTCGTCTCCTACCGCACGCCGCAGGGCATCCGCGCGGCCGGCGACCAGCCCTGGGGGCCGCCCAACGACGCCTGCCTGGGCTTCATGAGCGAGATCGTGATGGGCACCGTGCACAGCGGCGCGCACATCGACGCGCATGCCCACATCACGATCGACGACCGCTGGCACGGCGGGTCCGCGGCCACCGACCTCGGCGACTTCGGTCCGCTGCGCGGCGACGCCACCGAGATCGCGCCGCTGTGGCGGCGCGGCGTCCTCTACGACGTGCCCGGTCACCGGGGCGTGGAATCGCTCGGCGCCGGCGAGGTGGTGTCGGCCGACGAGTTGCTCGCCATCGAGGCGTCCGGCGTCGCCGCCGGCGAGGGCGACGTCGCGCTCGTGCGGACGCGGCTACCTCGCCCACTGGCCCGACCCGGAGGCGCTGGCCGCGCACCGCGGCGCCGGCCCGGACATCTCCGCCGCGCGGCTGCTCGCCGACCGCGGCGTGCTGGCCGTCGGCTCGGACACCGAGACGTTCGAGGTCCAGCCCGCGCCCGACCGCGGCACCCCGGCGAACCCGCAGCCGGTCCATACCCTGCTGCTGGTGGAGCGCGGGATCTACATCCTCGAGGGCCTCGACCTCGAGGGCCTCGCGCGTGCGGGCGCGCGCGAGTTCCTGTTCGTCGCCCTTCCGCTGGCCATCCGCGGGGCCACCGGCTCGATGGTCGACCCGGTGGCGATCTTGTGAGCACAGCGCCCGCCCGCGTGCGCGCCGGCCTCGCGCTGCTGGCGGCGCTCTTCGTGGCCTCGCTCGCGCTGCGGCCGCAGCTCGTCGGCGTCGGTCCGCTGCTGCCGGAGATCGAGGCCGACCTCGGCGTCTCGCACGCTGTCGCCGGGCTGCTCTCCACGATCCCCGTGATCTGCATGGCCGTGTTCGCCCCCGCCGCGGCGCCGCTGACCGCGTGGGCGAGCCTGCGGACCGCGATCGCCGCGTGCGTGTTCGGCGTCGCGGCATTCGGACTGGCGCGGGCGGCGGCGCCGGGCGCGGGCCTGGTGCTCGCGCTGACGCTGCCGGTCGGGATCGGCATCGCGGTGGCGGGCGCGCTGCTGCCGATCGCGGTGAAGGCGCGCTTCGCGGACCGCCCGGCGTTCGGGACCGGCGTCTACACGACGGGGCTCAGCGTGGGAGCGGCGCTGGCGTCGTTGCTCGCCGTCCCGCTGGCCGACGCGTTCGGCGGGTGGCGCGGCGCGCTGGCCGCGTTCTCGGTGGCCACCGTGGTGCTCGCCGTCGGCTGGCTCGCGCTGAGCCGCGGTACCTGGACGGAGCGCTCGGAGGCACGGGCGCCGCGGCTGCCCTTCCGGCGCGGCATCGTCTGGGGCATCGTCGCCGTCTTCGGCCTGCAGTCGGCGATCTTCTACGCCTTCGTGTCCTGGATGCCGGACGCGTTCCAGGAGCGCGGTTGGAGCGCGGCCACGTCGGGCGCGCTGGCCGCCGCGTTCGGGCTCGCCGCGCTCCCCACCGGCCTGCTCGTGCCATGGCTGGCCGACCGCGCCGGCTCGCGGCGGCTGTGGCTGGTGGGCTCGTCGTCGGTCACCGTCGCCGGCCTGCTCGGGCTCGCCGCGCTGCCCGGAGCCGCCTTCGCGTGGGCCACGATCGCCGGCGCCGCGATCGGCGCCGTGTTCCCGCTCAGCCTCACGCTGTGCCTCGACGTCGCGCGCGACCCGGCGGACGCCGGCGCGGTCGCCGCGCTCGTCCTGCTCGGCGGCTACCTGCTGTCGTCGCTGTCGCCGGTCGGCCTCGGCGCGCTGCGCGACGCCACCGGCTCGTTCTCGCCCGTGCTGTGGACGATGTTCGGCGCCTCGGTCCTGCTGCTCGCCTGCTGCCTCCCGCTCACCGCCGATCGCCTGAGGCCGGCATGAAGGCCTTCCTCTCCTGCGCGGTGACCGGCGGCATGAGCGTGCCGTCACAGAGCGCTGCGATCCCGATCACGCCCGAGCAGATCGTCGACGCCGCGGTGGGCGCGCACGGGGCGGGCGCCGCGATCGTCCACATCCACGTCCGCGACCCGGAGACCGGGAAGCCGAGCCCCGACCTCGGGCTGTTCCGCGAGGTGCTGGCCGGGATCGGCGAGCGCTGCGAGGCGATCGTCCAGCCGACCACCGGCGGCGGCGTGGGGATGACGATCGACGAGCGCGCCCGCGTGGTGACCGAGTGCCGGCCGGAGATGGCGACCTTCAACTGCGGCTCGTTCAACTTCGGCATCTTCAAGGTCCGCCGGCGGCCCGAGATGGCGCCGTGGGAGGTCGAGTACCTAGAGGGCACGCGCGACTACGTGTTCCGCAACACGTTCGGCGAGATGGAGCGGCTGTGCGAGCTGTTCCGCGAGGCCGGCACGAAGCCCGAGTACGAGTGCTACGACGTCGGGCACCTGCACAACCTGCACCACCTGGCGGAAGCGGGGCTGGTCGACTTCCCGCTCCACGTCCAGTTCGTGCTCGGCGTGCTGGGCGCCAACGCGGCCACCCTGGAGCAGCTCGTGCACATGCACCGCACCGCGACCGGCCTGTTCGGCGACCGGTTCACGTGGTCGGCGGCCGGCGTCGGCTACCCCGCCGAGTTCCAGCTCGCCGCCGCCTCGCTGGTCATGGGCGGGCACGTCCGGGTCGGCCTGGAGGACAACCTGCGCGTCGCGCGCGACCGCCGCGCGGAGTCGAACGCGGAGCTGGTGGAGAAGGCTTTGACACTCGCCCGGCTGCTCGACCGCGAGCCCGCCACGGCGGCCGAGACGCGCGAGCTGCTGGGCCTCGGTTGAGATACGATCGCGCCATGCGGCGCTCCCGCATGCTGGCAACCCTGACGGAGACCTTCTGGGTGCTCGTGCTGGCCGTGGTCGTGCTGTTCGCCTTCTTCGTGGCGCTGGGCGCCTTCCAGCCGGGCGAGGTGATCGTGTTGACGCTCGTGGTGCTGGCGCTGGCGCTGCTGTGGGTCGCCCACGCGGTGTGGGACTCGCGCCACCGCGATCCGCACGACCCCGCGGCGGTGCGGGCGCGCGAGCGGCGCGGGTTCTAGAGCTCGCGTAGGCTGCGCCGGTGCTGACACCCGAGATCCAGGCCGTCCTGGACGAGATGAACGCGGCGCCGGGCCCGCCGCCGCACGAGGTCCCGGTCGAGGATGCGCGCGCGGCGCACACCATGGAGGCGGCGAACCTGTGCGGCGACGGCGAGCCGGTCGCCGAGGTGCGCGACCTGCGCGTGGGCGAGGTTCCCGTGCGGACCTTCCGGCCCGAGGGCGACGGGCCGCTGCCGGTCGTGGCCTACCTGCACGGCGGCGGCTGGATGTTGGGCACGCTCGACAGCTACGACGCGCTGCTGCGGGCGCTCGCCAACGCCTCCGGGGCGATCGTGGCCGGCGTCGACTACCGGCTGGCGCCCGAGCACCGCTACCCGGCCGCGGTCGATGACTCGCTGGCCGCCATCAGCTGGCTCGCCGAGCACGCGGAGGAGCTCGGCGGCGACGGCACGCGGCTGGCCGTGGCCGGAGACAGCGCGGGAGGCAACCTCGCGGCGGTGGCCGCGCGGCGCCTGCGCGGCCAGGTCCGGTACCAGGCGCTGATCTATCCCGTGACCGACGCGGTGTTCGACACCCCGTCGTACGTCGACTTCAACGAGGGCCACGGCCTCAGCGCGGCCTCGATGCAGCGCTTCTGGCGGCTCTACCTCGACGGCGCCGACCCCACCGACCCCGACGCCGCGCCGCTGCGCGCCGACGACCTCGCGGGCGTCGCGCCCGCCTTCGTGCTGACCGCCGAGGAGGACGTCCTGCGCGACGAGGGCGAGGCGTACGCGGAGGCGCTGCGCGAGGCCGGCGTGCAGACCGAGCTGGTGCGCTGGCCGGGCACGATCCACGGCTTCTTCCGCTGGCTCGCGGTGACGCCCGCGGCGCGCGAGGCGATCGACGCCGTCGGCGCCAGGCTGCGCGACGCGCTCGTCAGGACCTGAGTCGCGGGGGAACTTGGCCCCCTGGGCCAACGTTTCCCCGCTACCGTGAGCCGTCATGGTCCCCGCCACAGCCACGACACGGTTCTGGCACCCCTTCGCCGACATGGGCTCGGTCAGTCGCGCCGAGCTGGTGATCGAGCGCGGTGAGGGCGTGCACGTCTACGACACCGACGGCAAGCGCTACCTCGACGCCACCGCGAGCCTCTGGTACGCCAATCTCGGCCACGGCCGCGAGGAGATCGCCGACGCGGTCGCTGCGCAGATGCGCACGCTCGAGGCCTACTCGACGTTCGGCGACTTCGGCAACAAGCCCTCCAACGAGCTGTGCGAGCGGCTCGCCCGCCTGGCCCCGATGGACGACGCGCGCGTGTTCCTCGGCTCGGGCGGCGGCGACGCGATCGACACGGCGGCCAAGATCGCCCGCCGTCACTGGTTCCTGCGCGGGCAGCCCGAGCGCGTGCACCTGATCTCGCGCACGCACGGGTACCACGGCACACACGGGTTCGGGACGAGCATCGGCGGCATCGAGGCCAACGTCACCAACTGGGGCCCGCTCGTGTCCGCGGTGTCGGCGGTCCAGTGGGACTCGCTCGAGGCGTTGGAGGCCGAGATCCTGCGCGTGGGTCCCGACCGCGTGGCGGCCTTCTTCTGCGAGCCGGTGATCGGCGCCGGCGGCGTGCTGCCGCCGCCCGAGGGCTACATCCAGGGCGTGGCGGACCTGTGCGCCGAGCACGGTGTGCTGCTGGTCATCGACAGTGTGATCTGCGGCTTCGGGCGGCTCGGCACGTGGTTCGGCGTCGAGCGCTGGGAGGACGTCCGGCCGGACCTGATCACCTTCGCCAAGGGCGTGACCTCCGGCTACCTGCCGCTCGGCGGCGTCGTGGTCTCGGGCTCGGTGGCCGCGCCGTTCTTCGAGGAGCCGGGCGGGCCGATGCTCCGCCACGGCGCGACGTATGCCGGCCACCCGACGGTCTGCGCCGCCTCGCTCGCGGTGCTCGACATCTACGAGCGCGAGAACATCATCCCCCGCGCGCGTGAGCTCGAGGGCGTGCTGGCCGAGGTGCTGGAGCCGCTCGCCGCGCACCCGGCGGTCGCCGACGTGCGCGCGGGGCTCGGCCTGCTGGCCGCCGTCCAGCTGCACGATGCGTCCGCCGTCGCCACCGTGGCGGCGGGCGCGCGCGAGGGGGGCGTGCTGCTGCGGCCGCTGATCGGCGCGCTGGCCGTGTCGCCGCCGCTGATCGTCGAGCGCGAGCACCTCGAGCAGATCGCCGACGGCTTCCGCGCGGGCCTCGACCGTGTCTGAGCGGCCGGCCTGGCACACCGACGAGTTCCCCGAGCTGCGCTCGGGGCCGCCGTGGGTCACCGAGGAGATGGTCGCCGCGCAGCCGGGTCTGGCGCGGCAGATGCTGTCGTCGCCGCCCGAGGGGATCGTCGACCTGGCCGCGGCGTTCCGCAGCGGCGAGGCCGTGACCGTCGTCGGGTGCGGCACGTCCGAGCACGGCGCGCTGGCGATCGCCGCGCTGGTGAACGAGGCGCTGGGTGGAGACTGGCCGCCGAAGGTCGTGGCGCGTCAGTCGCTCGACGCGGCCGAGGAGCCGCAGCGCGGCGGCGTCTGCATCGGGATCTCGCACGACGGCGGGACGCGCGCGACGACGCTCGCGCTCGAGGCTGCCGCCGCCAATGGAGCTTCGACCGCGCTCGTCACGAACCGGCCGGGCGGCTCGGCCTCCGGGCCCGCGCAGCGCGTGATCGTGACGCCCGTGCACGACGACTCCTGGTGCCACACCGTCGCCTACACGTCCTCGATCCTCGTCGGCGCGCTGCTGGCGCGCGAGCTCGGCGGCGAGGGGATCGACGCCGACCGCGCCGTGTCGATCCTCGAGACCGCGCTGGAGCGTCCGCCGGCCGCCGCGGCGATCACAGGCGCAGAGCGCATCGTGTGCGCCGGCTTCGGCCTCGACTTCATCACCGCCCGCGAGCTGGCCCTGAAGCTCGCCGAGGGCGCTCGCGTGCCGTCGGCGGCCCTGCAGCTCGAGTCGCTGCTGCACGGGCACCTGGCCGGCGAGGACTCGGACACCGCGGTCGTGCTGATCGAGAGCGACCCCGCCGTCGACCGGATCGAGCGCCGCGCCGCCATGGCCGCCTCCGCGGTGGGGGCGATCGGCATCCCCGTGCTGACGCTGCTCCCGCCCGAGGGCGTCCCCGGCTCCGTCGCCCGCCTGCTCGCCGGCGCCGCCGAGCTGCACCGGCTCACGCTGGCCCTGGCGGCCCACCGCGGCGTCAATCCCGACCTCATCCGCCGCGAGGAGGAGCCCTACCGCCGCGCCGGCTCGGCCGGCGAGGGCGATTGGTGAGGGCTCGAACTTCGGGCTTGTAGGGAGGCGAATCCGGGGCCGCGTGGTCACTTTGTCGGCCTCAGACCGACAAACCGACCAACCGAGCCGCGCATTGTCACCTTTGTTCCCGCCACGGGAACAAACCGACCAATCGAGGAGGCGAACACGCTTCGCGGCACCTCGGGCGCCGATCGGATGTACGGCATGGGGGGCGCCGACCGCATCACCGGGCGCGGCGGTGGCGATCTCATCTACGGCGGCAGCGCCGCGACGCGTGTCCGGGCGCGGGAGGACAAGCTCTACGGCGGATCCGGCGGCGACCGCCTCACGGGCGGCCCGGCAGACGTGATCTACGGCGGCAGCGGGGGGACCGCATCTTCGCCCGCGACGGCGGGTTCGACGCCGTCTACTGCGGAAGCGGCAACGACTCCGCCGAGACGGACGCGGTCGACTACGCGGCGGCCTGCGAGTAGGGGTGCGAGACCGCCCCGGGCGGCGCGGGCAGCGCCGCGGAGGGCGGCGCGATGTCGAGGTAATGCCGGAACGCCCAGTGCGACACCCGGTTCCGCCCGAACAACCGCACGAGCCCGTTCATCGGCGGCCCGTGGAGCCGCCGCACGGACTGCTGCGCGTAGTACATGGACTCGAACGGGAGGCGATGCGAAGCCGAGAACTCGTGGTAGCGGCGCAGCGCAGCGGCCAGGTCCTGGCGCCCGTCGAGCACCGCCCGGAGCTCCCGCCCGCAGGCGACGCCGAAGTAGAGGGCGGTGCGGATGCCCTCGGCGGTCAGCGGCAGGCAGTGGCCGGCCGAGTCGCCGACGAAGAACACGCCGTCCTCGGTCGCCGGCCGCAGCCGGTGCGGGATCCAGTTGCCCTGGAAGCGCACCGCGTCGGCCTCCACGTCGGCGGCCAGCGTCAGCGTCGGGTCCTTGACGTGCAGGCGCGGGTCGAACGAGCCGACGCCGATCCGCAGCTCGTCGCGCGCCGGGAACGACCAGCCGTAGCCGGGCGAGATGTAGCGCCGGTCGAGCCACAGCTCGAGGTCGTCGCCGGTCCCGTGCGGATGCACCTCCAACCCGCGCGACAGCGCGGCTTCCGGCGGCTGGACGTTCTCACCCGGCCCGAGCACCCGCCGCCAGCCGAGCGCGTCCACGATCACCCGCGCGCGCACGTCGCCGCGGTCGGTGTGGACGACGTTGCCGGTCCGCCCGTTCACCTTGGCGGTCTCGAACCGGGCGGCGCCGCTCTGGTCCCACAGCAGGCCGCAAAGCGTCCGGTAGTCGAACGTCGAGAACGTCCACGGCAGCGGCCAGCGGGCGCTCACCGAGGGCGTGTGGACGAGCAGCGATCCGAACGTCTGCCGGATCGATTCAGCGAGCCCGAGATTGTGCAGCCACTCGGTCGGTGCGGCGCACGCCGAGGTCTGCCGCTCACCGATCTCGTAGCGGTCCAGCACGAGCACGGAGGCGCCGCTCGCGCGTAACTCACGCGCGACCGCCAGCCCCGCGAAGGAGGCGCCGCAGATCAGGACGTCGGTGGCGGCGTCCGAGGCGAAGCGCGTGCGCTCGGCGCCGCGCTTCGTTGCACGGACGGGCATACGGTGAAGATCGCTACAGTATCTGGCCGCTAATGGAAGCCACAATGACCCCTCCCACCGACACCGAGACCGACGCCAAGGTCGTCGAGGGCAGCGACGGGTTGCTGCTTGAGATCGACGGCCAGATCGTCCCGAATTACGACGCCACGATCGTCCCCTTCGAGGAGGGCGACGTCGTCACCGGCAAGGTGGTGCGGATCGACAAGGACGAGGTCCTCGTCGACATCGGTTACAAGAGCGAGGGCGTCATCCCCTCCGGCGAGCTGTCGATCCGCAAGTCGGTCGACACCTCGGAGGAGGTCGAGCTCGGCGAAGAGGTCGACGCGCTGGTCCTCACGAAGGAGGACCAGGACGGCCGGCTCATCCTGTCGAAGAAGCGCGCCCGCTTCGAGCGCGCCTGGCGCCGCATAGAGGCCGCGGCCGAGTCGGGCGAGCCGGTCATCGGCGCCGTGATCGAGGTCGTCAAGGGCGGCCTGATCATCGACCTCGGGGTGCGTGGCTTCCTTCCCGCTTCGCTCGTCGACATCCGGCGCGTGCCGAACCTCGACGAGTACCTGGGCCAGAACATCCAGTGCAAGGTCATAGAGCTCAACCGCTCGCGCAACAACGTGGTGCTCAGCCGCCGCGCGGTGCTCGAGGAGGAGCGCAAGGAGCAGCGCCAGGCGATCCTGGAGCGGCTCCAGCCCGGCCTGATCATCGAGGGCCAGATCTCCAACATCGTCGACTTCGGCGCCTTCGTCGACCTCGACGGCATCGACGGCCTGATCCACATCTCCGAGCTGAGCTGGTCGCACGTCAATCACCCGAGCGAGATCCTCTCGATCGGCGACACCGTGCAGGTCAAGGTGCTCGACATAGACCGCGACCGCCAGCGCATCTCCCTGGGCCTCAAGCAGACCCAGGAGGATCCGTGGCAGCGCGTGGTCGACACCTACAACGTGGGTGACGAGCTCGAGGGCACGGTCACCAAGGTCGTCGCCTTCGGCGCCTTCGTGGAGATCCTGGAGGGCGTCGAGGGGCTCGTGCACATCTCCGAGCTCGCCCAGCAGCACGTCGAGAACCCGCGCGAGATCGTCCAGCCCGGTGACGAGGTGAAGGTGAAGATCCTCGAGATCGACTCCGAGCGCCGCCGCCTGTCGCTGTCGATCAAGCGCGTCGAGGGCCAGGTGCTCGAGCGCCGCCCGCTCGCCGACGCCGACCTCGAGAACGTGCCCGAGCTGGGCCTCTCCGAGGACGTGTTCGCCGCGCAGGGCGAGATGGGCGAACCCGAGATCGACGCCGAGGCGCCGGTCGAGGAGGCCCCTGAGGCCGAGGCCGAGGCGCCGGTCGAGGAGGCCCCTGAGGCCGAGGCCGAGGCGCCCGTCGAGGAAGCCCCTGAGGCCGAGGTCGAGGCGCCGGTCGAGGAGGCCCCCGCCGAGGAGGCCCCCGAGGTCGAGGAGGCGCCCGCCGAGGAGGCCCCCGAGGCCGAAGCGCCCACTGAAGAGCCCGAGGCCGAGGCTGCGCCGGAGCCCGAGGCTGAGTCCGAGGACCCCGAGAAGAGCTGACCGCGCCGCCGTTCGTCGGTCTGACCGGCGGCATCGGCGCCGGTAAGTCGGAGGCCCTGGCGGCGCTCGATCGCCTGGGCGCGGCCACGCTGTCCGCCGACGCTGTGGTCCACGAGCTCTACCGCAACCCCGAGATCCACGCCGCGGTGGTCAAGCGCTGGGGCGCCGAGGTCGCCCCCGGCGGTGTGGTCGACCGCCCGGCGGTCGCCCAGCGCGCCTTCGCGAACGACGACGAGCGCGCCTGGCTCGAGGGCCTGCTGTGGCCGAAGGTGGGGGAGCGGATCGCGGAATGGCGCGCCATCGAGTCGACGCGCGAGCCCGCGCCGCCCGCGCTGGTCGTCGAGGTGCCGCTCCTGTTCGAGGCGGGCAGCGACGCCGCCTATGACGCGACGATCGCCGTCATCGCCGACGACGCCGTCCGGGCGGACCGGGCAGCGGCCCGCGGCCACGAGGCGGTCGACGAGCGCACCGCCCGCCAGTTCCCGCAGCACGAAAAGGCGGAGCGAGCGACCTACGTCGTGCACAACTCCGGGACGCTGGAAGAGTTGGAGCAGGAGCTGTCCTCCGTACTCGCGAAGCTGACGTCGTGAGCGCCCACGCACAAGCCCGTCCCCGCCCTCGCCGCCGTTCGCGCCGGACCAATGTCCTGCGCCGGCGCGCGCTGCTGCTCGGCTTCGTCGTGGCCGCTACGGCGATCGTCATGCTCATCCTGTCGCCGTGGGCCGACAAGGCGGTGCAGGAGATCAGCCTCCCGCTGCGCCACGACGACATCATCCGCCAGCAGGCGGAGGACAAGAGGCTCGACCCGTCGCTGATCGCGGGCGTCATCTACGTCGAGTCGCGCTTCCGCGACCAGACCTCGCACGCCGGCGCCAAGGGCCTGATGCAGATCATGCCGTCGACCGCCGACTACATCGCCCGCAAGTCCGGCGGCACCGAGTTCGAGCAGGGCGACCTGGCGACGCCGCAGATCAACATCGCCTACGGCTCGTGGTACCTGCGCTACCTGCTCGAGCACTACCACGGGAACACGATCCTCGCGCTCGCCGCCTACAACGCCGGCGAGGGCAAGGTCGACGAGTGGTGGCGCAACGCCGCCGACCGCGGCGAGCGCTTCCGCGTCGCCGATCACATCCCGTTCCCGGAGACGCGCGAGTACGTCGGCAAGGTGCTGACCGCCCGCCGCGCCTACCGGCGCGAGTACGCGAAGGAGCTCGGCCTGTGAACCAACGCAAGCTCGGCCGCACCGGCCTCGAGGTCTCGGAGATCGGCTACGGCGCCTGGGGCATCGGCAAGACCATGTGGCTCGGCGCCGACGACGACGAGTCGCTGCGCGCCCTCAACCGCGCCATCGACCTCGGCGTGAACCTGATCGACACCGCGCTCGGCTACGGCGACGGCCACAGCGAGCGGCTCGTCGGGCAGGTCGTGCGCGAGCGCTCCGAGGACATCGTCGTCACGACCAAGATCCCGCCCAAGAACATGACGTGGCCGGCGCCTGACGGGATCGACCCCGACGAGGCCTTCCCGGCCGACCACGTGCGCAAGTGCACCGAGCGCTCGCTGAGCAACCTCGGGCTCGACACGATCGACGTCCAGCAGTTCCACGTCTGGTCCGACGAGTGGGTCGGGCGCGGGACCTGGCTCGAGGGGATCGAGGCCTTGAAGTCCGAGGGCAAGATCCGCGCCTTCGGCGTCTCGATCAACGACCACCAGCCGTCGAACGCGATCAAGCTGATCGAGAGCGGCGCCGTCGACACGGTCCAGGTCATCTACAACGTCTTCGACCAGTCGCCCGAGGACGAGCTCTTCGACGCCTGCCTCTCGCACGGGATCGGCGTCCTGGCGCGGGTGCCGTTCGACGAGGGCTCGCTGACCGGCACGATCGGGCCCGACACCGAGTTCCCGGAGGGCGATTTCCGCAACCGCTACTTCGGCGGCGACCGCCTGCAGCAGGTCGACGAGCGGGTGCAGGCGATCCTCGACGAGCTCGGGATCGAGCGCGACCAGCTCGCCGAGGTCGCGCTCCGCTACATCCTCTCGCATCCCGCGGTGTCGTCCGCCATCCCCGGCATGCGGTCGGTGCGCAACGTCGAGCGCAACGCGGCGGTGGGGGACGGGCGTGGCCTGCCGGAGGAGCAGGTGGCGGCGTTGAAGAAGCACCGCTGGGTGCGGGACTTCTACCGGTAGCGGCGGCACGAACTTCGGCTGGGTAGGGGAGCGGGGGAACCTGCCGCGCCGGCGGTCCCTGGCGCCTTGACCGGCATATCTCCGGTAAAGGCGCCAAGCCGGTTCGCGGGCGGCCTGCCCGGACGGCACACTCGCTTCCCTACCCAGCCGGGGTTGACCGTTCGCTAGGGCCGCCGCGGCGGCAGCGGCCGCCGACGCTCACGGGCCAGCCGGCCGTTGCGATCCGGGTGCTCTTCCGCCTCCGGCTCCGGATCCGGCGCCGCCGCCCGCATCGCCTCGGCACGGTCGCGATCCTCGGCGCGGCCGACGAGGTAGAAGACCCACGAGACGCCGGCCACGGCCACGATGCCCGCAAGCGCGAGCAGGATGGCCGCAAGCGTCGTCGACATACCGCGAGAATACGCCCGTGAGCGAGCGCGTTCTGGCGGAGCGGCTGGGGAAGCTGAGCCTGGAGGGGAAGGTGCGGCTGCTGACGGGCGCCGACTTCTGGGCGCTGCACGACGAGCCGGCCATCGGCCTGCGGCGGCTCGTGACGTCCGACGGCCCTGCCGGCGTGCGCGGCGAGCGCTGGGACGAGCGCGAGCCGTCGGCCAACGTGCCGTCGCCGACGCTGCTCGCCGCCACCTGGGACGAACGACGGATCGAGCGGCTCGGCCGCCTGCTGGCCTCCGAGGCGCGCCGCAAGGGCGTCGACGTCGTGCTGGCGCCGATGGTCAACCTGCACCGCACGCCGTACGGCGGCCGCCACTTCGAGTCGTTCAGCGAGGACCCGCTGCTGACCGGCCGGATCGGCGCCGCCTACGTGCGCGGCCTGCAGGCCGAGGGCGTCGCCGCCACGGTCAAGCACTTCGTGGCCAACGACTCCGAGACCGAGCGCTTCTCGCTCGAGGCTCGCGTCCCCGAGCGTGCGCTGCGCGAGCTGTACCTGGCGCCGTTCGAGGCGATCGTCAGAGATGCCGGAGCGTGGACGGTGATGGCCGCCTACAACGCGGTCAACGGCCCGACGATGACCGAGTCGCCGATGCTCCAGGAGATCCTCCACGACGAGTGGGGCTGGGACGGGCTCGTCATGTCGGACTGGACGGCGGCGCGCAGCACCGAGGCGGCCGGCAACGCGGCGCTCGACCTCGCCATGCCCGGCCCGGACGGACCCTGGGGCGGGGCGCTCCTCGACGCCGTGCACGACGGCCGGGTGAGCGAGGCGGCGATCGACGCCAAGGTGCTGCGCCTGCTGCGGCTCGCCGCGCGCGTCGGCGCGCTGGCCGGCGTCGAGCCGGCCGGGCCGTACGCGCGGCCGTGGAGCGACGAGGCGGTGGCGGCCGAGCTGCGCGAGACCGCGGCGGCCGGGTTCGTGCTGGCCCGCAACGACGGCCTGCTCCCGCTGGGCCGGCCCCGGATCGCGCTGCTGGGGCCCGCCGCCAAGGTGGCCCGCACGCTCGGCGGCGGCAGCGCCACGGTCTTCCCGCCCTACACGGTGTCGCCGCTCGAGGGCCTCCGGGCCGCCGGGCTCGAGGTCGTGCACGCGCCCGGCGTGCGCGCCCACACGCGAATCCCGCAGGCCACGCCGGAGCTGCTGCCCGGCGGCGTGCGCGTGCGCTTCCTGGACGCCGAGGACCGCGCGCTGGCCTCCGAGCACCGGCACGGCGCCGCCTTCACGTGGCTCGGCACGCTGCCGCCCGGCACCGCGGCGGTCGAGCTGCGAGCCACGCTGTCGCCCCAGACCCCGGGCGAGCACGTCGTCGGCGTCACCGGCGCCGGCCACCACCGCCTCTCGCTCGACGGCCAGGACCTGTTCGACCGGCGCGTCGAGCTGTCCGAGGGCGGCGACCTCGGCGAGGCGATCCTGCGTCCGCCCCAGTTCGGCATCCCGGTGACGCTCGAGGGCGACAAAGAGCTCCTCCTCCGCTACGTGCCCGAGCCCGACCTGCCCATGGCCGCCGTCCACATCAACGTCGAACCGCCGTTCGGCGACGAGGAGGCCGAGCTCGAGCGCGCCGTCGCCCTGGCCGCCGAGGCCGACGTCGCCGTCGTGGTGGTCGGCACCAACGAGGAGGTCGAGTGCGAAGGCGTCGACCGCGACGACCTCGCCCTGCCCGGCCGCCAGGACGAGCTGGTCGCCCGCGTGGCGGCCGCCAACCCGCGGACCGTGGTGGTCGTGAACGCCGGCGCGCCGGTCCTGCTCCCGTGGGCGGACGACGTGGCCGCCATCCTGCTCGCCTGGTTCCCGGGCCAGGAGTTCGGCAACGCGCTCGCCGACGTCCTCATCGGCGCGGTCGAGCCCGGCGGCCGGCTGCCCACCACCTGGCCGAAGTCGGAGCAAGGCCTGCCCTCGACCGCGCCGCAGGACGGCATCCTCGCCTACGACGAGGGCATCTTCGTCGGCTACCGCGCCTACGAGCGCGACGGCCGCGAGCCGCTCTTCCCCTTCGGGCACGGCCTCGGCTACACGACGTGGGAGTACCTGGCCGTCGAGCCGTCCAGCACCCGCGTGACCGTCCGCCTGCGCAACACCGGCGACCGCCGCGGCCGCGAGGTGGTGCAGGTCTACGCCTCCAGGCCCGACAGCGCCGTCGAGCGGCCGCCGCGCTGGCTCGCCGGGTTCGAGATCGTGGAGGCGGACCCGGGGGAGGTGGTCGAGGTCGACGTCACCGTCCCGCCGCGGGTGCTGGCGCACTGGGACGGCGCCTGGACCGTCGAGCCTGGCGAGTTTCGGCTTCGAGGCCAGGAGGCCGTCGTGAACACGCGATCGCCGGCGATGCACATCGCCGCGAGCGGCCCCGTCCAGGCCGGGTCGCCGGCCGCGAACGCGGCCGTGGCGTAGGCGTCCGCCGTCCCCAGGTCACGGTCGATCACCGTCACCGACGCCAGCCCGGACGCCGGGCGGCCGGTGTGGGGATCGAGGACGTGCGGTCCGCGCTCGTAGGCGCCGGAGGTCGCCACCGCGCAGTCGGAGACCGTGATCGCCGCCGCCAGCCGGTCGCGCTCGTACGGATGCCGGATCGCCCACCCGCCACTCCCCGCGCAGCACGACGTCGCCGCCCGCGTCGATCAGGCAGCGCCCGCGCCCGTACCCGGCTGCCCGCTCGACCGCCCAGCCCTTCACGTAGCCCGACGGGTCGAGCCGGCCGCCGGCGCACGCGTCGAACCACCCGTCCGTCTCCACCCGCAGCTCCTCGCAGCGGTCCAGCACCTCGCGCACGAGCGGGTGCGGGTCGAACCGCTCGCCACGGCCGAGCCGCGAGATCTCGCTGTCCGGCCGGTAGGTGCTGAACGTCGCGTCGACCCAGCGCAGCCAGGCGAACACGCGCTTCGCGTCGATGTCGCCCGAGACGCGCACGGGCATCCCCATGACGTGCTCAACCGGCACGGCGCGCCTCCCGGATCGCCCCGCGCAGCGACTCGAGCCAGATCTCGCTCGACGAGGTCGCGCCCGTCACGACGTCGACGTCGGCGTTCCCGGCCCGCAGCACGCGCTCGCGCAGGATCGGCTCCGCGCGGGCGTTCAGGGCGTCGGTGTGGGGGCCGTCGCCGCTCATCGCCACCGTCTCGACGCCGACGAGCTCGCCGCGGAGCAGCGTCGCCCTGACCTGGATGGCCGAGAACGGCGTCGTCAGCGCCGGGCCGAGCGCGCTGACCGAGCCCGGAGGCGCCGGCGCGGGCGTGGCGATGGCCGGCGGCTTGCGGGGGTCGTCCGCGCTGCGGGTGACGGGCGGCGACGTCTCGTAGCGCGCGAGCAGGACCACGGCCACCGCGGTCAGCACGAGCGCGACGGCGGCGCGCCGCATCAGAGCGCGAACCGCTCGACGAAGACCTGGCGTCGCGGCACGCCCGTCGCCCGCACCGCCTCGGTCATGGCCGGCGGGCCGCAGACGAACACGTCGCGCTCGGCGAGGTCGGGCACCAGCTGGAGCAGCCGCTCCGGGCGAGAGCGCCGCCTCGCCGATCACGTAGTGCACGTGAGCGAGCTCGTCGAGCTCGGAGCGCAGGATCACGTCCTCCTCGCGGGCGACCCGATAGACGACGGCGACGTCACCGGGCAGGTCCTCCAGCAGCGCCCGGACCGGCGTGATGCCGATCCCGCCGGCGATCAGCGCAACGCCGCGGCCCGTCGGCCTGAAGCCGCCGAACGGACCTTCGGCGATCACCCGCGTGCCGGGCTCCACGTCGCGCAGCGAGCGCGTGTGGTCCCCCAGGGCCTTGACCGTGATCCGCAGCCGGCGGCCGTCGGGCGCCGCCGACAGCGAGAAGGGATGCGCCTCCCACCAGTGCCGCCGGGTGAGGAAGCGCCAGGTGAAGAACTGCCCCGGCCGCGCGCGCAGCCGGCCGAGCTGCCGGCCGCCGATCTCGAGCGAGACGACGCCGGGCCCCTCGTCGACCACCCGCAGCACGCGCAGGCGGTGGCGCGCGCTGCGCCACAGCGGGAGCCCGATCCGGAACACGACCAGCGCGCCGAGCGTGATCGCGTAGAGCGCGTACCAGTAGGCGCGCGCCCCCGGCCGTCCCACGAACGAGCTCCCGGTCGCGAGCTGGTGGCTGAACGCCAGCGCCACGCCGAGGTAGGCGTAGAGGTGGACGAAGTACCACGTCTCGTAGCGCAGCCGGCGGCGCACGATGACCACCGAGGTGACCGTGACGGCGATCAGCGCCACGAGCCCGGCGGTCGCGGTGATCAGCGCCGGGGTAGCCGCTGATCAGCCGCGAGACCTCATCCCACAGCGAGATCCGGTCACCGATCGTGTAGCCGGCCGTGGTCAGCACGGCGTGCGCGAGGAGCAGCGTCAGGCAGGCGAAGCCGTTCCAGCGGTGCACGCGCGCGAGCCGCTCGAGGTCGAGTCCCGGGATCCGGGCGAGCAACAGGATCTGCACCAGCGCCAGGTACGCGCCCAGCAGTCCCGTGACCCGGCCGAGCCCGGTGAGCAGCGAGGCGGTGTCGTGGATGTCGGACGGCGTCCACAGCGCGACCACGACGATCGCGTTGAGCAGGGCAAGGGCTGCCGCCGCCGCGAGGGACGGCGACGGCAGCCGGAGCACCACCTAGCCCTTGACGGCGCCTGCGGTCAGGCCCGCCACGATGCGCTTCTGGAACAGCAGGACGAGCAGCACCAGCGGTATTGCGACCACCACCGATGCGGCCGACTGCGTCCCGAGCGGGACCTCGAACTGCGAGGACCCGGTGAACTGCGAGATCGCCACCGGCGTGGTGCGGGCCTCGACGGAGGAGGTCAGCGTGCTGGCCAGCAGGAACTCGTTCCAGGCGGCGATGAACACGAGGATGGCGGTCGTCGCGAGGCCGGGAGCGGCCAGCGGGATGATCACCTTGCGGAACGCCTCGAAGTTCGTCGCCCCGTCGACCAGTGCCGCCTCCTCGAGATCCCTCGGGATCTCGCGGAAGAACGACACCAGGATGTAGATGGACAGCGGCAGCGCGAAGGTCAGGTACGGGATGACCAGACCGATCAGCGTGTTGTAGAGCCCGATGTCCGTCCACAGGCGGAACAGCGGCGCGGCGATTGCGATCTGCGGGAACGTCGAGATCGTCAGCACGATGCCGAGCAGGAGGAACTTGTAGTTCATCTTCAGGCGCGCCAGCGCGTACGCGCAGAACGAGCCCACGATGAGTCCGAGGAACGTCGTCGTGAGGCTCACGATCGCGCTGTTGGCGAGCGCTCGGAGGAAGTCGTCGTTCTGGAAGATCGACTTGTAGTTCTCGAGCGACGGGTTGGGCGGGATCACGTCCGCCGAGGACAGGTCAGCGCCCGTCTTCAGCGAGATGTTGACCAGCCAGTAGAACGGGAACAGGCAGAAGACCACGACCGCGGCGACGGCGACGTAGATCCACCAGGGCGGTCCCGGCGCCTTCGGCCCCTTCTTGACCTTGGCCGCGTCGACCGGAGTCGCGACCGCTGGAGCGGCTGTTGCGCCCATGGCTATCGATCCTCCGTGAGGCCGCGGATGTTGCCGCCCACGAACCTGATGTAGAGGAACGACACGATCATCACGATGATGAAGGTGATGATCGAGTACGCCGCTCCCTCACCGTAGAGGCGGTTCTCCTGGAATGTTCGCTGAGCGATCAGCGACATGGTCGTTGTGCCGTTGGCCCCGTTCGTCAGCACCTTCGGCAGGTCGAACGCCCTCAGCGCGTCGAGCGTGCGGAAGATCAGCGCGACCAGCAGCGCCGGCATCAGGAGCGGCAGCGTGATGCGTCTGAACCGCTGCCACGCCGTGGCGCCGTCGACCTTGGCCGCCTCGTAGATCTCCGACGGGATGACCTGGAGGCCCGCGAGCAGCAGCAGCGCCATGAACGGCGCCGTCTTCCACGTGTCGGCGAGGATCATCACGATCAGCGCCTGTGGCTCCTCCCCCAGCCACACCGTGTTCGTGCCGAGGATCTGATTCACGAGACCGAGGTTCGGGTCCACGATGGTCTTCCACATGATCGCCGTGACCACCGTGAGCACGGCCCACGGCACGAGCACCGTGGTGCGGAGCAGGCCCTGACCCTTGAAGGCGGCGGCCATGATCAGCGCCATCGCGAGGCCGATGATCGTCTCGAGGAACACCGACGAGATCGTGTAGACGAACGTGATGATGATCGAGTCGACGAACTCCGGGGTCTGGAACGCGTCGATGTAGTTGCCGAGCCCTGCCGGCGAGGCCCATCGCGACACGCCAGCCCGGATGAGGCTGTACTCGTGCATCGAGAGCCAGATGGCGTAGAGGATGGGATACACCGCCACCAATGCGATGAGCAGCATCGACGGCGTCGTCATCAGCCACGCCAAGCGGCGCTCCGGGACACCCCGGGAGCGCCGCCGCTGCGTGCCGGCCGTTACTGAAGCGGCCTCAGCCATAACCGATCAGAACGTCTCCAACGCCGCTTGCATCTGCGTCTTGGCGTTCTTCAGGGCGTCCTCGGGCGAGACCCGCCCGGCGAGCGCCTCGTTGACGTTCTTGTAGATCGCCTGCGAGATCTGCGGGTACACCGGCGAGACCGGGCGTGCCTTGGCCTGGCTGATGGCGTCCCGCAGCTGCGTGGCGAACTCGTACTTCTTCTGGATCTCCGGATCGTCGTAGGTCGCCTTCAGCGTCGACGACTGCGAAGCCGTCAGCATCTGCGCCTTCTGGTTCTCCTTGCCGGTGACGTAGTCGATCCACTTCAGCGCGCCGCCCGGGTTCTCCGAGTACACGGAGATGACCTGGTTGTGGCCGCCGAGGATGCCGGCCTTGCCGCCGCCCTCGAACTCCGGGAACGGGGCCACGTCGAACTTGCCCGCGACCTTCGAGCCCTTCGGCCTCGCCAAGCGCGTAGGCGTACGGCCAGTTGCGCATGAAGGTGGCCTTGCCCGACTCGAAGTAGCGCCGGGACTCCTCCTCCATGTACGTCGTGACGCCGTTGGCGGCGGCGCCGTCCTTGACGCCGTCGACCATGAACTGCAGCGCCTTGACGTTCTCGGGCGAGTCGATCACCGACTCCTTGCCGTCCTCGTTGAGCACCTGGCCGCCGGCGGCGAACGCCAGCTCGAGGAAGTCGCACGTCAGGCCCTCGTACGGCGCGCCCTGGTAGACGATGCCGTCGTTCTCGGCCGCCACTTCGTAGACCTCCTGCCAGGTCGCCGGCACCTCGTCGACCTGGTCGGTGCGGTAGTACAGGAACGCCGCGTCGGTCTGCTGCGGCATGCCCCACTGCTTGCCGTCGTAGGTGACGGTCTCGAGCGTCGCCTCGATCAGCTCGTCCTTGCGGCTCTCGACGTACGGCGTCATGTCCATCAGCCACTTCTGGGACGCGAACTCCGCCGTCCAGATCACGTCCGACGAGAACACGTCGCACTCGCCCGACTTCGCCTCCTGGCGCTGGACGAACTGCGTGCGCTGCTCGTCGGCCGAGGTGGAGAACTCGAGCAGCTCGACCGTGACGCCGTTGTTCTGGGCGTTGAACTCCTTCACGGCGGTCGTCACGTCGCCGCCGGTGTCCTTGCCCATACAGACCGTCACGTCGCCCTTGGCGTTCTCCATCGAGGCCAGGTCGACGGCCTTGGCGCCCTCTGTCGCGCCGGTTTCAGTGTCGCCGCCGCTGCTGTCGCTGCCTTCGTCCTCGCCGCAGGCGGCGACGAAGACCGCGCAAGCGAGCGCCATGCACAGCAGGTAGATCAATCTCTTGGACACGAGCTCCCCCTCTGTCCGTGGGTGTGGTCAGGAACGTACCCTCTTGCCGTCCATGTGTGCTTCCCGGCTGCGATCCGTGCCGCCGGATGTCGTGGCGCGCACCACCAGCCGGAGCGGCAGCTGCCGTCCGGGAACCTCGCCGCCCGTCGAGGGCGGCGAGGAGGAGGTGCGCTCCGACCGCGCCGCTCTCCTCGAGCGGCTGCGCGATCGTGGTGAGGCCCGCGTAGCGGGCGATCTCGATGTCGTCGTAGCCGACCACCGCGAGGTCGTCCGGCACACCGATGCCGAGCTCGTCGACCGCCTCCAGCACGCCCATCGCCTGCGTGTCGGAGGCCGCGAAGATCGCCGTCGGCGGGTCCGACACGTCCAGCAGCTCACGCGTCAGGACCGTGGCGGGCTCGCGCCCGTGCGAGGCTCGTCGCACGAGCTCCATGTCCACCTCGAGCCCGGCCGCGCAGAGCGCCTCCTGGTAGCCGACGCGCCGCATGGCGCTCGAGGTGAACCCGTGGTAGTTGTGCTCGAAGTCGCCGAGGAAGGCGATCCGCTCGTGGCCGAGCTCGAGCAGGTGCTCGGTGGCCATGCGGCCGCCGGCGACGTCGTCCGTGTGCACCGCCGGCAGGCGCTCGTGCGGGTAGTCCACGAGCACCACCGGCATCTCGGCCGCGGCGAAGCGGTCGAGGTCGGCATCCGGAGGGCACAGCGAGATGGAGAGCAGGCCGTCGAGCCCGCCCGGCAGCGTCCGGAAGAAATCCGAGTCCTGACCGGGGCGCTCGACGTCGAACAGCACCATGCGGTAGCCCGATCCCGCCAGGATGTGCGAGATGCCGCGGAGCCGCTCGATCACCGAAGGTCGGGTGAAGAACGGCGCCACGACGCCGACCGACAGCGTGCGGCCGGTCGACAGGGCCCGGGCGGCGGGGTTGGGGGCATAGCCCAGCTCGGCGATCGCCTCGAGCACGCGCTTCCGCGTCTGCTCGCGCACCGCCGGAGAGCCGTTGAGGACGCGCGACACCGTCGCGACGCCGACACCGGCCTGCCGTGCGACCTGGGTGATGGTCGCCAACCCTCGCAGCCTCCTCTCCCGTGGAACCGCTTCCATGGAATCAGTACCAGGTTCCGTCGTCAACCGGCGGACAGTCCGCGCGGTGCGTATCCTGCGCCGCCATGTCGTGGTGGCGGGACGGGGTCCTGTACCAGATCTACCCGCGCTCGTTCGCGGACTCGAACGGCGACGGGATCGGCGACCTGCGCGGCATCGTCGCGCGGCTCGACCACCTCGCGTGGCTGGGCGTCGACGGCATCTGGCTCAACCCGACGATGCCCTCGCCGAACGACGACTGGGGCTACGACGTCGCCGACTACCGCGGCGTCCATCCCGACCTCGGCACGCTGGAGGACATGGACGCGCTGGTGGCCGAGGCCGGCCGGCGCGGCATCCGCGTCCTGCTGGACCTGGTCCCGAACCACACCAGCGACCGCCACCCGTGGTTCCAGGATGCGCTCGCCGGCGGCCCGCATCGCGACTTCTACGTGTGGACCGAAGAGCCCAACAACTGGCTGTCGAACTTCGGCGGCTCCGCGTGGTCGCGCGACGAGGCCTCCGGCCAGTACTACCTCAACAACTTCCTGCCCTCGCAGCCCGACCTCAACTGGTGGAACGAGGACGTCCGCGAGGCGTTCGACGACGTGCTGCGGTTCTGGTACGAGCGCGGCATCGCCGGCTTCCGGATCGACGTCTGCCACGCGATCGTCAAGGACCGCGAGCTGCGCGACGACCCGGCGGCGACGCCGGACGACCACCCGAAGGTGCGCGAGCGCGGCACGCGCCAGGTGTTCTCCATGAACCGGCCCGAGGTGCACGACGTCCTCAAGCGCTGGCGCGCCCTCTCGGACCCGGACAGGATCCTGGTGGGGGAGACCTACGTCCTCGAGCTCGACCAGCTGATCCCCTACTACGGGACCGGCGAGGACCAGCTGCACCTGGCCTTCAACTTCCTCTTCGTCCACTCGGACCTCGACGCCGCGCAGCTGCGCCCGCTGGTCGAGGCGATCGAGGAGAAGCTGCCCGCCGGCGCGTGGCCGGTGTGGACGGGCTCCAACCACGACGCCGGGCGACTCGCCACGCGCTGGGCGGGCGGCGACGAGGCGAGGGCGCGCGCCGCGCTGCTGATGCTGCTCACCCTGCGCGGGACGCCGTTCCTCTACTACGGCGACGAGCTCGCGCTGCCCGATGCGGAGCTGGATCCGGCGAAGGCGCTCGACCCGGTGCCGCACCGCACGGGCGACCCGAGCCGCAACCGCGACGAATGCCGCACGCCGATGCAGTGGGACGGCGGCCCGGGCGCGGGCTTCACCGACGGCGCCGAGCCGTGGCTGCCGTTCGCCGACGACCGCAGCGTGGCGGCCCAGCGCGAGGACCCGGGCTCGACGCTCCACCTCGTGCGCGACCTGATCGCGCTGCGGCGCGAGCGCGCCGACCTCCGGGAGGGCGGCTACGAGGCCGTGGACGGCGCGGCATGGGTCTACCGCCGCGGCGAGGGCACCGTGGTGGCGCTCAACCTGTCGGACTCGCCCGTCTCGGTCGACGTGACGGGCCCGGTCCTGGTGGGTACCGACCGCTCGCGCTCGTCGTTCGACGGCCGCCTGGCGCCGTGGGAGGGCGTGGTCGTCGATGGCTGAGCTCGCCTGGTGGCAGCGCGGCGCGATCTACCAGATCTACCCGCGCTCGTTCGCGGACTCGAACGGCGACGGGATCGGCGACCTGCGCGGCATCGCCTCGCGCCTGGACCACCTGACCGAGCTGGCGGTGGAGGCGATCTGGCTGTCGCCCTTCTTCCGCTCCCCGATGGCGGACTTCGGCTACGACGTGTCCGACTACCGCGACGTCGACCCGATCTTCGGCACGCTCGAGGACTTCGACCACCTGGTCGAGCAGTGCCACGCCCGCGGCATCCGCGTCGTCATCGACTGGGTCCCGAACCACACCTCCGACCGGCACCCGTGGTTCCAGGCCTCGCGCAGCTCGCGCGAGGACCCGAAGCGCGACTGGTACGTCTGGCGAGACCGGACGAACGACTGGACGTCCCAGTTCAAGGCCGTCGGCCCGTCGTGGACCTTCGACGAGCCGACCGGGCAGTGGTACCTGCACTCGTTCATGCGCGAGCAGCCCGACCTCGACTGGGACAACCCGGAGGTCGAGGCCGCGATGCACGACGTCATCCGCTTCTGGTTCGACCGCGGGGTCGACGGTCTGCGGCTCGACGCCATCCACAAGATCGCCAAGGATCCGCTGCTGCGCGACCACGTGGGCGCCCCGCGCCGCCACGACGAGGACTGGGAGACGATCCACGAGCGGCTGCGCGGCATCCGCCGCGTGGTGGACGAGTACGAGGACCGCATGGTCGTCGGCGAGGTCGCGCTCCAGGATCTGCACCGGATCGTCGGCTACCTCGAGTCGGGCGACCAGCTCCACCTCGCGCACAACTTCGTGTTCGTCGACCTGCCGTGGGAGGCGGAGGCGTTCCGGACCTCGATCGACGACTTCGAGGCGCTGGCCGAGCGGACGGCATGGCCGGCCTGGTTCCTCGAGAACCACGACATGCCGCGCATCGCCTCCCGCTTCGGCCCCGGGCCGGCGCGCGCCGCCGCCGTCCTGCTCTACGCGCTGCGCGGCACGCCGTTCGTCTACCAGGGCCAGGAGCTCGGGCTGCCCGACACGGAGATCCCGCCCGACCGCGTCGTCGACGTCGACGGCCGCGACCCCGCGCGGACGCCGATCCCGTGGGAGCCGGGGCCGGGCGCGGGCTTCACCTCCGGCGAGCCGTGGCTGCCGGTCGACGACGCGCTACAACGCCCGCGAGCAGGCGGACGACCCGCGCTCCTCGCTCTCGTTGTTCCGCCGCGCCGCGGCGCTGCGGCGCGAGCTGCCGGAGCTCCAGAGCGGCAGCCAGCGCACGGTCGAGGCCGGGCCGGACGTGCTCGCCTGGCTGCGCGACGAGCGGATCCACGTGGCGGTGAACTTCGCCGGCGAGCCGCGGCCGCTGGAGGCGCGGGGGAGCCTGCTGCTGTCGAGCGACCCGGACGGGACCGGCGAGCGGCTGGGCCCGCACGAGGCGGTCATCGTGAGGCTCGATGATTGACGAGCTGCTGTCCGAGGAGGGCTGGCCGTACGCGTCCTCGCAGCCGGTCGAGGAGGGCGATCCCGGGCCGCTTCCACTGCCTGTTCGGGCGCGACTCGCTGATCACGGCGCTCCAGCTCCTGCCGGCGCGGCCCGATGTGGCGCGGGCGACGCTGCGCGCGTTGGCTGACCGCCAGGGCCGCACGAGCCATCCGGGGACGCTGGAGGAGGCGGGCAAGATCGGCCATGAGTTCCGGGAGGCGGCTCCGGAGGCGTTCGTCGACGCGGGCTGGCCGGACGAGGGCGCCTTCGCCTACTACGGCACGGCCGACGCCACGCCGTGGTTCGTCGTCCTGGCGACGGCGACCGGAGGGTTCGAGGACGAGCGGCGGGCAGCGGGCGGGTGGCTGGCCGGAGCGCTCGACCGCGGCGACGGGCTCGTCCGCCACGCGCCGGGGGAGTGGGGCGCGCTGACGCAGCAGGGCTGGCGCGACACGGTCGACCCGACGGCGGCCTACGGCGGCGGCATCCTGCGGGCGGACGGCAGCGTCCCGGAGCCCCCGCTCGCCGACCTCGACACGCAGGCCGTCGCCTACGCGGCGCTGCGCGCGCTGGGTGACGAGGAGCGCGCCGAGGCGCTGCGGGCGCGGCTGTCGGGCGCTGGTGCCCGACGTCATGGCGGTCGAGGCCGGCGATCGCGTCGTGGAGGGCGCCGGGTCGCAGCTCGGCTGGCTGCTGTGGGCGGACGCCCTCGACGACGGCGCGCGCGAGGCCGCCGCCGAGCGGCTGTGCCGGCCCGACATCCTCACCGCCTACGGGCTGCGCACGCTGTCCAGCGACTCGCCCGTCTTCGAGCCGCACGCCTACCACCGCGGGACGGTGTGGCCGTTCGACTCCTGGCTCGGCTGGGGCGGCCTGCGCGCGGCCGGCCGCGCCGAGGAGGCCGAGCGCGTCCGCACCGGCGTGCTGGCTGCGCTCGACCGACTCGGCCGCTCCCCCGAGCTGTACGCCGTCGACCTCGACGGCGAGGTCGAGCCCGTCGCCCTCTCCAACCGCGTCCAGGCCTGGACCGTCGGCGCCCGCTGGGCGCTCGAGAACGAGTGGGACGGCCGCCCGCCGCGGCCGTCCGAGCTCGTCTAGCGCGCTTCGACCACCAACTCGTGGTCACCGCGGCCCGCCTGCACGGTGACCTCGAGCCCGCGGTTGGTGGTGCGCGCCTGCCAGTCGGTGCGGCGCCCGTCGAGCCACACCGAGCGGACCTGCGAGCCACGCGGCAGCGTGTGGCCGATCAGCAGGTCGCGCAGCTTGACGTCCGTGTCGACCTCCGTGCGGTAGCGCTTGCCCTCACGTGACGCCGCGACGTCGATCGAGCCCTTGCCGAGCCGGATGTCGCGGCCGGCGATCGGCGCGTTCGACGGCAGCTGCGGCACGACCTCCAGCGCGTCGCGGCCCATGTCAGGCCGCACGCCGAGCTGCTGGTGGACGGCCGGCCAGACGGTGCCGTAGTGGCCCCATGCCTGCACGAACATCGCCCGGCAGCTCCAGCAGCGCTGGATGTTGGCGTCGTTCGGACCGGTGCCGTCGAAGTCCGGCGACGGCAGGATCTCCGGCAGCGAGCCGGGCTGCTCGTCCGGCGTCCCGCCCGTGTAGGGCTGGCCGAACATCGGCTCGGCCTCGGCGTCGGTGTAGCGCCGCTGGCCCTCCATGCGGCCGTAGTTGCCCTCGCCGACCGCCTGGATCGCGGTGTTGAGCCCGAAGATCGTGCGCTCTCCGGCGCCCGTCGGGCCGCCGCCGCAGCCGGTGTGGAACAGGCCGAGGTTGTAGGGCCGCGAGCCGCTGTAGCAGTCGGTCTCGCGCAGCGCGAGCGCCTGGTCGCCGTGCTCGAAGGTGGCCAGGCCCGGCACCGCCATGCCGCCGATGGTCAGCTCGGCCTCCATCGGCGTGACGCCGATCCAGTGCTTGTCCTGCTGCTTGTTGTTGTCGCCGCCGAGCGGCGGGTCGTCGATCGAGTCGGCGTACTGCGGCCCGTCGGGCGAGCCCGGGTACCACCAGTCGTTCTCGAACCGCTGGTGCAGCCGGCGCGGCGAGGTCGGACGCCCACGCCTGCGTCGCGCGGTCGCCCTCCGCGCGGGCCAGGTCGGCGAGGTCGTAGAGGCCGCGGATCAGGTAGACGGAGTTGTCGAGCTTCTCGACGCCCATCCCCTCGCGCTCCACGTTGCCGGAGCCCTCGGGCCAGCCGTCGCCGTCCGCGTCGAGCCGTTCGACCACCGCGTGCATGCCGCGGACCGAGAAGTCGTACAGGTCGTGACGGAAGCGGTCGTCGCCCGTCCAGCGCCAGATCAGGGCGACGGCGCTCGGGTACTTGACCGTCTCGTCGGTGTTGAAGTTGTACGCGCCGTGTCGGGCGGTGATCGAGTCGTCGCCGAACCAGTTCGAGCCGTCCGAGATCACCTCGTGGGTGACGATGCCGGACCCCTCGTTCAGGATCTCGGAGACGTCGCGCAGGCCGGTCAGGTGGTCCTTGATCGCCTCGAACTGGCCCATGGCGACGCTGGCGAACGCGGTGTACTCGCCGTCGGTGGCGAACATCCACGGGTAGTCCGGGTAGCCGGCGCCGACCCAGCGGGCGCGCTCGACCGTGCCGAGCGGCGCGGTGTACTGGGTGCCCTGGTCGAGCCAGCGGACCTGCAGGTCCTCGGAGGCGCGCGTGAGGTCGAGCACGTTCTGCTTGCCCCAGTCGACGGCCGCCTGCAGCCGCCGGTCGCCCGGCAGCGAGAGCCGCGTGCGCGCGCCGGCGCGCTCGCGGGCGTCGATCTTGGCAGCGAGCTGCTTGGCCGGGTCGCGGAGGGCGGCGCGAAGCTCGGAGCGCGCGTCGCGCGGGCCCTTGTCGGAGCCGGTGACGGCGATCCACAGCGTCTCGCTGTCGCGGCCGTCGACCCTCACGCGGTAGCGCAGCTGCCCGCCTGCGCCCTTGCCGAACGGCCCGTCGTCACATGCGCTCGGCATCTCCTGGGCGGTGCAGACGTTGCTGCCCTGCGGGCCGCGGTGACCCGCGCCCGACCTCGGCGCCGGAGGGCCGGCGGTCGGACGCCACGTAGGCCGCGTAGTCGTGCGGCGTCGCGTTCGGGTGCGGCAGGGTGCCCTGCTCGCGGAAGCGCAGCGCGCCGTCCTCGACGGTCGCCGTGTCGGGCAGCTGGTCGCTCGCGTGCGGCGTGTTGCCGAAGCTCCACGGGTACTCGGCGAGCAGCTCGGAGTGGGCGTCGACCTTGACCGTGACGGTCCGGGCCGAGCCGCTCGGGTTCGTCATCTTCAGGCCGATCAGGGCGCCGCGGCGGCCGTCGGGCGCGAAGTCGGTGCGCTCGAGCCGCAGGCCGCCGGTGGTCGGCAGGTCGAACTTCACGTAGCCCCAGCCGCTCGTGAACCTCGGTGGCCCGGCCGACCCACTGGTCGTCGATGCCGAACCAGACGCCGTCGACGAGCTTGATCGGCTCGCTCCAGATGCCGCCCATCTCGCCGGCGATGTGCCAGCCGTTGGCGTAGAAGCGCCCGTCCTGGAAGCCGATGATGCGCGCGCGCTCTCCCGCGGCGGCGTACCGGCGGTCCTGCAGCCGGTCGGTGATCGACAGCTCCGGCGCCGCCGCCTGGGCGGCGGCCGGTCCGATGGTGGCCGCGAGCACGAGTGCGGCGGCGACGGCACGTATGAGGCGCAAGTTGATTCCCCTCCCGACGAACTAAAGCGCTTAAGTCCCTGTGTCTACGATACCCCAGGTATGCCCGGAACGAACCGCCGGCCGACGATCGACGACGTCGCCGCGCGGGCCGGAGTCTCGCCGGCCGCCGTGTCGTTCGCCATGAACGGCAGGCCGGGCGTGGGGGAGGACACGCGGCGGCGGATCCTCGCGACCGCCGAGGAGCTCGGCTGGCATCCCAGCGCGAACGCCCGCGGCCTCGCCCAGGCCCGCGCGCGGGCGATCGGGCTGCTTCTGGCGCGCCCGCTCGAGCAGCTCGAGGTCGACCCGTTCTTCGTGCGCTTCCTGGCCGGCGTCGAGCGGACGCTGGCCCGCACCGACCACGCGCTCGTCCTGCGGGTGAGCGACGAGGCGGACCTCGAGGCCTACGAGCGGCTCGCCGCCACCGGCCGCGTGGACGGGTTCCTGCTCTGCGACGTCGAGCTCGACGACCCGCGCTTCGAGCGGATCGAGCTGCCTGCGGTGGTCGCCGGCCATCCCGTCTCGCCGTGCCCGTTCCCGTGGCTGGAGACCGAGCACGCTCAGGGGATGGGGGCGGTCGTCGAGCACCTGGTCGCGCTCGGGCACCGGCGGATCGGCTTCTGCGGCTCGAGCGAGCGGTACGAGCACGTGCAGGCGCGCCTGCGGGTGTGGCGCGAGGCGCTGGCGGGCGCCGGGCTCGAGCCCGGGCCGGTCGCCTTCGGGCAGCCGCCGCTCGACGGCGACGTGACGGCGATCGTGACCACCGGCGACGTGCTGGCCGCGGCCGCGCTGGGCGCCGCGCGCGAGCGCGGGATCGACGTGCCCGGCGACCTGTCGATCACCGGCTTCGACGACTCGCCGCTCGCCGCCCTCGCCTCGCCGCCGCTGACCAGCGTGCGGATCGACTACGCGCAGTTCGGCGAGGCGGCCGCCGCGGCGCTGCTGGCCGCCATCGACGGCGAGCCGGTGCCGCCGTTCCGCGGGGCGCCGCCGGAGCTCGTCGTGCGCGCCTCTACAGCTCCGCCTCCGGGTTCGTGACCTCGCCCTGCCGCAGCCGCGAGTGGGTGCGGCCGTAGATGAAGTAGATGACCAGGCCGAGCGCCATCCAGATCAGGAAACGCCCCCACGTCTCGAGCGGCAGGTCGATCATCAGGTAGATGCAGAGCAGCGTGCCGATGATCGGGAAGACCGGCACGAACGGCACGCGGTAGCCGCGCTCGAGGTCGGGCCGCGTCCGCCGCAGGATGATCACGCCGATGTTCACCACCACGAAGGCGAACAGCGTGCCGATGTTGACGAGCTTGACGATCTCGGCCAGCGGCACGACCGCTGCGAGGGCGGCGAACAGCACGCCGAGGAGGCCGATGATGAAGATCGGGCGTGCGGGTGCGCGGGTTCACGCGGGCGACGCGTTTCGGCAGCAGCCCGTCGCGGCTCATCGCGAAGAGGATGCGCGACTGCCCGTAGAGCAGCGTGAGGACGACGCTGGTGATGGCCACGAGCGCGCCGAACGAGATGACGTCGGCGCCCAGCGAGAACCCGGCGCCCTCCTCCAGCACGGTCGCCAGCGGCGCCTCGGCGCCCTTGAGCTGGTCGAAGGGCAGCGCGCCGGTGGCCACCACGGCGACGACGATGTAGAGGAACGTGGCGATCGCCAGCGATCCGATGATGGCCCGCGGGAGGTCGCGGCCCGGCTCCTTGACCTCCTCGCCCGAGGTCGACACCGCGTCGAACCCGATGTACGCGAAGAAGATGATCGACGCGGCGGTCACGGTGCCGCCGAAACCCTCGCCCTCGACGAAGAACGGGTCGAAGTTGTCGGCCGTGAAGGCGGTGATCCCGAGCACGATGAAGAGCGCCAGCACGGCGAGCTTGATGAAGACCATGATCGTGTTGGTGCGCGCCGTCTCGCGCACGCCGATCATCAGCACGCCGGCCACGGCGAGCACGAGGAAGGCGGCCGGGAGGTTGACCGTGCCGCCGTCGCCCGGCGGGTTGGCCAGCGACTCGGGAAGCGAGACGCCGAACAGGCTGTCGAGCAGCTCGTTGAAGTACTGCCCCCAGCCGACCGCCACGCCGGCGATCGAGACGCCGTACTCGAGGATCAGGTCCCAGCCGATGATCCAGGCCGCCAGCTCGCCCAGCGTCGCGTACGAGTACGTGTAGGCGCTGCCCGAGACCGGGATCGAGGAGGCGAGCTCGGCGAAGGCGAGCGCGGAGAAGGCGCACGTGACGCCCGCGAGCATGAAGGCGATGACGATCGACGGGCCCGACGTCGTGATCGCCTCGCCGATGATCACGAAGATGCCGGTGCCGATGATGGCGCCGAGGCCCAGCGCGGTGAGGTCGAGCGCGCCGACGGCGCGGCGCAGCTCGGTCTCCTTGGCGTGGGTGTCCTCGACGAGCCGGTCGATCGGCTTGGTGGCGAACAGCCCGCTCATTCGGATCCCTTCCTCGGCGGCGTGATGACGAGGACGGGCCGCCGCGAGCGCCGGATCAGCTGGATCGACTGGTCGCCGAGCAGGCGGCGGGCGACCGCGCCGCGGGTGGAGCCGCCGCACATGATCACGTCGGCGTCGTGCTCCTCGGCGAACAGCAGGATGCTGCGCACCACCGGTCCGCTGAGCGTGTGCGGCGTGGCCTCGACGCCGGCGGCGCGGATGCGCTCGGCGATCGCCGCGGCGGCACGCTCGGCCGGCTCCGCGGCCTCCGACCGCGGGACCGTGGAGAACGCCTCCAGGTCGACGCCGTCGGCGCTGACCACGTCGACCACCCCGCCCGACTGCCCCGCGAGCTCCGCTGCCGCATCGGCAAGCCACGGCTGCTCGGACCCGGCCTTGGCCGCCACCACGATCCGCTCCACGCGAACACCCCCGCTCGGTCGCTTCCCCCTGCGGCGCACCCTACCCATCCGGGACGGTCACTATCGTCTAGGGGTCCATGCCGCCTTTCAAGCTGGACGCCGTCTACTCACCCACCGCCGACCAGCCGAAGGCGATCGACGGAATCGTCGAGGGCGTCGAGTCCGGCGCGCGCGGGGTGACGCTGCTGGGCGCCACCGGCACCGGCAAGACGATGACCATGGCCGCGACCATCGAGCGGCTGCAGCGGCCGGCGCTCGTGCTGGCCCACAACAAGACGCTGGCGGCCCAGCTCTGCAACGAGTTCCGGACGTACTTCCCGTCCAACGCCGTCGAGTACTTCGTCTCGTACTACGACTACTACCAGCCCGAGGCGTACGTCCCGAGCAAGGACCTCTACATCGAGAAGGACTCGGCGATCAACCAGGAGATCGACCGGCTGCGCCACGCCGCCACGGCGGCGCTGTTCGCCCGGCGCGACGTCGTGATCGTGGCGAGCGTCTCCGCCATCTTCGGCCTCGGCTCGCCGGAGACGTACAACGACAACTGCCAGATCCTGCTCAAGGGCGGCGACGTGGATCGCGACGAGCTGCTGCGCAAGCTCGTCTACCTCCAGTACAACCGCAACGACACGGCTTTGGGGCGGGGCACGTTCCGCGTACGTGGCGACACGCTGGAGGTCTTCCCGGCCTACGCCGAGACCGCCTTCCGCGCGCTGCTGTTCGGCGACGAGGTGGAGCGCCTGCAGCACTTCGACCCGCTGACGGGCGAGCTGATCGTGGACGACCTGGAGCACGTCGCGATCTGGCCGGCCACGCACTACAACGTCAAGGAAGGGACGATGGAGCGCGCGGTCGAGGAGATCGGGCGCGAGCTCAACCACCGCACCGCCGAGCTCGAGGCGGAGGGCAAGCTGCTCGAGTCGCACCGCCTGCGCCAGCGCACGCAGTACGACATGGAGATGCTGCGCGAGGTCGGCTTCTGCAGCGGCATCGAGAACTACTCGCGGATCCTCGACGGGCGGCCGCCGGGCGCGCGGCCCTACTGCCTGATCGACTACTTCCCGCAGGACTTCGTGTGCTTCATCGACGAGTCGCACCAGACGGTGCCGCAGCTCGGGGCCATGTACGAGGGCGACCGCTCGCGCAAGACGACGCTGGTGGACTACGGCTTCCGGCTCCCGAGCGCGCTGGACAACCGGCCGCAGACGTTCGACGAGTTCCTCTCGATCTCGCCGCAGCTCGTGTTCGTCTCCGCCACGCCGGGCCCGTACGAGCGTGAGCACTCGGCCAAGATCGTCGAGCAGATCGTGCGGCCGACCGGGATCGTCGACCCCGAGGTCGAGGTGCGCGAGACGCGCAACCAGATAGACGACCTGATGCGCGAGATCCGCGGGCGGACCGAGCGCAACGAGCGGGTCCTCGTCACGACCTTGACGAAGAAGATGAGCGAGGACCTGACGGACTACCTGCTCGAGATGGGCTTCAAGGTCCGCTACCTGCACTCGGAGGTCGACACGCTGGAGCGGATCCAGATCATCCGCGAGCTGCGGCTCGGCGAGTACGACGTGCTGATCGGCGTCAACCTCCTGCGCGAGGGGCTCGACCTGCCGGAGGTCTCGCTGGTGGCGATCCTGGACGCCGACAAGGAGGGGTTCCTGCGCGGCGAGACCTCGCTGATCCAGACGATCGGGCGCGCGGCCCGCAACGTCGACGGCAAGGTCCTGATGTACGCCGACAAGCAGACCGTGGCGATGCGCAAGGCGATAGACGAGACCGACCGCCGGCGCGCGATCCAGGTCCAGTACAACCTCGACCACGGCATCACGGAGGAGTCGATCGTCAAGGGCATCTCCGACATCTCGGAGTTCCTGATGGGCGACAGCAAGGTGCCCAAGTCGCGGCGGCGGCGGCGCGAGAAGCGCGTCGACATGGAGCCGCACGAGATCGAGTCGACGATCGTCGAGCTCGAGGAGGAGATGCTGGCCGCCGCCGAGGAGCTGCGGTTCGAGTACGCGGCCAAGCTGCGCGACGAGATCCGCGAGCTGCGGCGCGAGCTCGACGAGGCCGCGACCGCCTAGGTAGGTGAGGGGCCGGCCCCGACGGCCGGCCCCCCGTGAGCCGCCTGCCGGCTCGGAAGCACTGTCTGATTCTGCCCTGCCCGCCCGACCTTGGACCGGTGGCATCGTATGCCACTGGCGGTGAACGTTTTCGTTGAAATGCCTCCACGCTGTCTCACGTGACGGACCGCCGGCACGTTGCAGGTGCTGTGAGCGAGTTCCTCGCGGCGCGCGCGGTGCCCGGCGTGGAGGACGCGTCGTCAGGCGGCTTCCGGCGGACGGTCCGGCTCGCGCACGGGCCGGCGGTGATCGAGCCTGGCGGCGTGGTCGAGTCCGATCCGCGCGACCGCGCCGAGGCCGAGCGGGCGGCGCGGCGCCTCGCCGGCCCCGATCCCGCGGCGGCGGACGCCCATCTCGCCGGCGACCCGCTGCTCGGCCCGCTCGTCGCGCGCCGTCCGGGGCTGCGGATGCCGGGCACGGTCGACGGGGGAGAGCTCGCGGTCCGCGCGGTGCTCGGCCAGCAGGTGTCGGTCGCCGCCGCGCGCACGCTCGCCGGGCGGCTGGTGGCGGCGGCCGGCGCGCGGCTCGCGGAGCCGCGCGGCGCGCTCACCCACCTCTGGCCGGAGCCGGACGCGATCGTCGAGGCGGCGCCGCGGATGCCGATGCCGCGCTCGCGCCAGCGGACGCTGGCCGCCCTGGCGGCCGCGCTGGCCGGCGGCCTGCGGCTCGACCTCGAGTCCGACCGGGCGGCGGCGCGGGAGGCGCTGCTCGAGCTGCCGGGCATCGGCCCGTGGACGGCCGAGTACGTGGCGATGCGCGCGCTGGGCGACCCGGACGCCTGGCTGCCGACCGACCTCGGCGTTCGCCACGGCCTCGACCGGCTCGGCGTGGGGGATGAGGCGGCCGAGGCCTGGCGACCGCACCGCACGCACGCGGTCAGGCACCTCTGGGCCGCGACGAAGTAGCGGCGGCAGCTACCGTCCCGCACATGCCGACCGCGGACCGGCCGCACATGCCGGGCTACGGCGTCGCCGGCCCGGACGCCGGCCTGCTCCCGTGGTCGTGGGCCGAGGAACGGCTGCGCGACGCCTGGCGCTACTGGGTGGTCACCGTCTCGGCCGGCGGCGAGCCGCACGCGATGCCGGTCTGGGCCGTCTGGCTCGAGGATGCGCTGTGGTTCAGCACCGGCGGCCGCTCGCGCAAGGCGCGCAACCTTCGCGGGGAGGCGCGCTGCGTCGTGCACACCGAGGGCCCGGACGTCGTCGTGGTCAACGGCGTCGCCGAGCAGGGCGAGCTCGCGCGGATGGCTGAGGCGTACGGCGCGAAGTACCCCGAGCTGCCGCCGGATCCGGCCTCGAACCCCATCGTCCGCGTGCGGCCGGTCACGGTGATCGGGATCGACGAGCGCGAGTTCACGACGAGCCCGACGCGCTGGCGGTTCACGAACCCCGGGCATTGAGGGAGGCGGGGTGGGGGATTTCGTGGGATGCGGCGGGCCGTCGACCGCCGGATCGCGACGACCGACCGCGCGGGCTGACCGAATTGCACGAAACTCCCCATCCAGCCACCACCCCACCCAGCCGCAGTTGACTTTCGCGCAACAGCTACTCGAGTGGTATCCGCGGGTCCGCCGCCCGCTCCCGTGGCGCGCAACGAAAGACCCGTACGCCCTCCTGGTCAGCGAGATCATGCTCCAGCAGACCCAGGCGTCGCGCGTGATCCCGTACTACGAGGCGTTCCTCACGCGCTTCCCGACCGCCACGGCACTCGCGAAGGCAAAGCCGCGCGACGTGCTCGAGGCCTGGAGCGGCCTCGGCTACAACCGCCGCGCGCTCCGGCTCCAGACCGCCGCCCGCGCGGTCACACGCGACGGCTGGCCAGACGACCTCACCGACCTGCCCGGCGTCGGCCCCTACACGGCTGCCGCGGTCGGCTCGTTCGCATTCCACCGCGACGAGGCCGCCGTCGACACCAACGCCCGGCGCGTCATCGAGCGTTTCGACGCCACGTCGTACGCCCCCGCCGCGCTCACCCGCCGCGCCGCGGAGCTGCTGCCGGCCGGCCGAGCCGCCGACTTCAACCAGGCGATGATGGAGCTCGGCGCCACCGTCTGCCGCCCGCGCGCGCCGCGCTGCGGCGACTGCCCGGTGCGCGACGGCTGCGCCACCCGCGCGGCCGGCGGACCCGCGCCGGCGCCGCGGCGCCGTGGCGCCGAGCGGTTCGAGGACAGCGACCGCTGGGCGCGCGGTCGCATCGTCGCCTCCCTGCTCGCCGGCGCGCCGCTTCCCGCGAGCCTGACCGCCGAGCGGCGCGAGCGCGCACTCGCCGGTCTCGAGCGCGACGGGCTCGTGGTGCGAAGTCGCGACGGATCCGTCGCACTTCCGGAGCATTGATCTGCTGAGCGGCGGTAACTGCGTGACTATCCTCAGCGCGTGGACCGAGACGCCATCGAGCGCCGCGACTTCCCGGTCGGCCGCCGCGGCTATGACCAGGAGGCCGTCGACAGCCATCTGCGGAGCGTCGCCGACGAGTTCGAGGCGCTGCGCGGCCGTCCTCCCGCCGGGCCCGCGGCGTCGCCGCTGGCGGCCGGCGCCTCCGAGCAGGTGCGGCTGATCCTCGAGGCGGCCGAGGCCGGCGCCGCCGAGCTGCGCGCCGACGCCGGGCGCGAGGCGTCAGACCACGTCGCGCGCGTGCAGGAAGCCGCCGGCGGCATGCTGTCGCGCCTCGACGACCTCGAGCGCGAGCTGGGCGGCCTGCTCGAAGCCCTGCGCCAGAGCGGCGAGCGCCTCAACGAGGGTCTCGCCCGGCTCCAGCAGCAGGCGGGCGAGCTGGGCGCCGCGGCCGGCGAGCCGGCCGCCCCGGAGGAGCCCGACGTCGCGCCCGCGCCCGCTGAGCCCGCGGCCGCGGGCAACGGCGCCCCCGCCGGCGGCGACGAGGCCGGCGCGCGGCTGATCGCGCTCAACATGGCCCTCAGCGGCACGCCGCGCGAGGAGACCGCGCGCTACCTCGCGGAGCACTTCCAGCTCGCCGACGCCGAAGCGCTGCTGGACGACGTCTACCAGCGAGCCGGCAAGTGAGCGCCCGCCCGCCCGAGCTCGACGCGCTGCGGGCGCGGATGGCCGAGCTGAGCGATCTCGGCTCGCTCAGCCGCCTCCTGTTCTGGGACCAGCAGACGATGATGCCGCCGGGCGGCGCGGAGGCGCGCGCCGAGCGCGCCGCGACGCTCTCGCTCACCATCCACGCGCGCGAGAGCGATCCCGGGCTCGGCGCGCTGCTCGACGCCCTGGAGCCGTGGGCCGCCGGCGAGGATCCCGACTCCGACGACGTCCGGCTCGTCTACTGGACGCGGCGCGACTACGAGAAGTCGGTCCGCGTGCCGGCCGAGCTGGCCGCCGAGATGTCGAAGGCCCGCGCGCTCGGCCAGCACGCGTGGCAGGAGGCGCGCGCGGCCAACGACTACGGCCGCTTCACCGACTCGCTGCAGCGCCACGTCGAGCTGCGCCAGCGCTACGTCCGGTGCTTCGAGGGCTTCGAGCACCCGTACGACGCCCTGCTCGACGACTTCGAGCCCGGCCTCACGACGGCCGAGCTGCGGCCCCTGTTCGCCGAGCTGCGCGACGCCCTCGTGCCGCTCGTCACCGCCGCGGGCGACGCGGATCAGGCGCGCAACGACGGCGCCCTGCTCGGGACGTTCGGCGTCGACTCGCAGCGGATCGCGGTGATGAACGTGCTCGAGGAGATCGGCTTCGACCCCGAGCACTGGCGCCTCGATCCCACGCTGCACCCGTTCGCCGCCGGCCTGGCGCCGAGCGACATCCGGCTCACCACCAAGTACGACGAGAGCGACTTCGCGGTCGCCCTCTACTCGGCCCTGCACGAGTTCGGCCACGGCCTCTACGAGGCGCAGGTCGACCCGGCGTTGTTCCGCACCACGCTCGACGACCCGGTGTCGCTCGGCGTGCACGAGTCGCAGAGCCGCATGTGGGAGAACCTCGTCGGCCGCTCGCGCTCGTTCTGCGCGTGGATGCACCCGCGGCTCGCCGAGTGGCTCCCGGGGACGGTCGACGGGCTCGACGCCGCCGGCCTGTACCGGGCGGTCAACACCGTCCAGCCGTCGCTGATCCGCACCGAGGCCGACGAGACGACCTACAACCTGCACATCGTGCTGCGCTTCGAGCTCGAGGTGGCGCTGATCGAGGGGGCGCTGTCGGTCGACGACCTGCCCGCCGCCTGGGACGAGGGGATGGAGCGCCTGCTCGGCGTCCAGGTCCCGACCGTCGCCGACGGCGTGCTGCAGGACGTGCACTGGAGCACCGGGCTGTTCGGCTACTTCCCGACCTACACGCTCGGGAACCTGATCGCCTCGCAGCTGTGGGAGCGCATCGTCGAGGACCTCCCGGACCTCGACGAGCAGGTCCTGCGCGGCGAGTTCGCGCCGCTCCGCGAGTGGCTGCGCGAGCACGTCCACCGCCACGGTCGCAAGTTCCCGCCGCGCGAGCTGCTGCGCCGGATCACCGGCGACGACCTGCGCGTCGAGCCCTTCCTCCGCTATTTGCGCGAGAAGCTCGCCGACGCCGGGACGCTGGCGCCCACGGCCTGACACGAACGTCCGTTCCCCTCCCTAATATGGGAGCGGTCTTATGTCCCGTTCCGGAAATCTGGTCGTCTCAGGCGCCCGCGAGCACAACCTCAAGGACATCTCGGTCACGCTCCCGCGGGACTCGCTGGTGGTCATCACGGGCCTGTCCGGCTCGGGCAAGTCGTCGCTGGCGTTCGACACGATCTACGCGGAGGGGCAGCGCCGCTACGTCGAGTCGCTGTCGGCCTACGCGCGCCAGTTCCTCGGCCAGATGGACAAGCCGGACGTGGACTCGATCGAAGGCCTGTCGCCGGCCATCTCGATCGACCAGAAGACCACGTCGCGCAACCCGCGGTCGACGGTCGGCACGGTCACCGAGATCTACGACTACCTGCGCCTGCTGTGGGCCCGGGTCGGCAAGCCGCACTGCTTCAACTGCGGCCGGCCGATCGCCGCCCAGTCGGCCGAGCAGATCATCGACCAGATCATGGCCACCGAGGACGGCGAGCGGTTCATGGTGCTGGCGCCGATCGTCCGCGGGCGCAAGGGCGAGTACGGCAAGCAGCTCGCCGAGCTGCGCAGCGAGGGCTTCACGCGCGTGAAGGTCGACGGCGAGCTGCGCATGCTGGAGGAGGACATCGTCCTCGACAAGAAGTACAAGCACGACATCTCGGTGGTGGTCGACCGGCTGGTGATGCGGCGCGACATCCGCAAGCGGCTGGCCGACTCGGTGGAGACCGCTGTGGCGCTCGCCGACGGCATGGTCGAGATAGAGACCGTTCCGCGCGACGGCGGCCCGGTGGAGTCGACCACCTACAGCGAGCGCTTCGCCTGCCTGCACTGCGGGATCTCGATGCCCGAGCTCGAGCCGCGCTCGTTCTCCTTCAACTCGCCGCACGGCGCCTGCCCGCGCTGCACCGGCCTCGGCTCGCAGATGGAGATCGACCCCGAGCTCGTGGTGCCGGACCCGTCGCTGACGCTCAACGAGGGCGCGATCCTGCCGTGGTCCAGCGGCGCGACCAGCTACTACGAGCAGATGGCGACGGCGATCGCCGAGCGCTACGAGGTCGACCTCGACACCGCGTGGGAGGACCTGGCGGACGACCAGCAGAACCTCTTCCTGTACGGCACGAACGGGGACAAGCTGTACGTCTCCTATCGCAACCGGATGGGGCGCAAGCGGTCGTACATGACGACCTTCGAGGGCATCGTCCCGAACCTCGAGCGCCGCTATCGCGAGACGGACAGCGACTGGTCGCGCGAGAAGATCGAGGAGTACATGTCGGTGCGGCCGTGCCCCGAGTGCGGCGGCGCCCGGCTGCGGCCGGAGTCGCGGGCGGTGAAGGTCGGCGGGCTGGCGATCCACGAGTTCAGCGCGCTCAGCGCCAAACGCTCGATCGAGTGGCTCGACGGGCTCGATCTGTCCGACCACGACCGCGCGATCGCGCGGCTGATCCTGCGCGAGATAGACGAGCGGCTGCGGTTCCTCGACAACGTGGGCGTCGGCTACCTGTCGATGAACCGCGCGTCGGCGACGCTGTCGGGCGGCGAGGCGCAGCGGATCCGGCTGGCGACGCAGATCGGCTCCTCGCTGGTCGGCGTGCTCTACATCCTCGACGAGCCGTCGATCGGTCTGCATCAGCGCGACAACGAGCGCCTGATCGCGACGCTCAAGCGCCTGCGCGACCTCGGCAACACCGTCCTCGTCGTCGAGCACGACGAGGGCACGATGCACGCGGCGGACTACCTGGTCGACATGGGGCCCGGCGCCGGCGAGCACGGCGGCCACGTGGTCGCGCAGGGCACGGCGGAGGACGTCATGCGCGTCCCCGAGTCGCTCACGGGTCAGTTCCTCTCAGGCGTGCGCAGCATCGAGCCGCCGCCCAAGCGCCGCAAGCCGTCGGCCCACGTCGAGATCCAGGGCGCCACGCAGCACAACCTCAAGACGGTCGACGTCAAGATCCCGCTCGGCGTGTTCACGGCGGTGACCGGCGTGTCGGGCTCCGGCAAGTCGACGCTGGTCAACGAGATCCTCTACAAGGCGGTCTCGAACAAGCTGCACCGGGCGCGGATGCGGCCGGGCTCCCACAAGCGCATCCGGGGGCTCGAGCACCTCGACAAGATCATCAGCGTCGACCAGTCGCCGATCGGCCGCACGCCGCGGTCCAACCCGGCCACCTACATCGGGCTGTTCGACCAGATCCGCGACCTGTTCTCCAAGACGCAGGAGTCGCGCGCCCGCGGCTACAAGCCCGGCCGCTTCTCGTTCAACGTCAAGGGCGGGCGCTGCGAGGTCTGCCGCGGAGACGGGCAGATCAAGATCGAGATGCACTTCCTGCCCGACGTCTACGTCCCGTGCGAGCAGTGCCACGGCAAGCGCTACAACCGCGAGACGCTCGACATCCGCTTCAAGGGCAAGAACATCGCCGACGTGCTCGAGATGTCGATCGAGGAGGCGCTCGAGTTCTTCGCCCACATCCCGAAGATCAAGCGCCGGCTGCAGACGCTGCACGACGTGGGGCTCGATTACATGCGCCTCGGCCAGCCGGCCACCACGCTGTCGGGCGGCGAGGCGCAGCGCATCAAGCTCGCCGCCGAGCTCTCGAAGGTCGCCACGGGGCGGACGCTGTACATCCTCGACGAGCCGACCACCGGCCTGCACTTCGCCGACATCCAGCGGCTGCTGGAGGTGCTGCAGCGGCTGGTCGACGCCGGCAACTCGGTCGTCGTGATCGAGCACAACCTCGACGTGATCAAGGTGGCCGACCAGCTGATCGACATGGGGCCCGAGGGTGGCGAGGAAGGCGGCCAGATCATGGCCACCGGCACGCCCGAGGAGGTGGCGGCCGCGAAGGCCTCGCACACCGGCGAGTTCCTGCGCGCGCTGGTCAAGCCGGCGGCGGCGCCGAAGAAGAAGCCCGCTCGTAGGCGCAGGGTCGCGACGGCGGCCTAAGGTCCTAGGACCAATTGCCCGTGGAAAGCCGCGGGTGGCTGCGTCACCGTGACGGGCATGAAGCTCGTCGAGATGGAACCGGTGGTCGAAGGCCTGTACGCGTCAGTGGCGACGCCGATGCCGTTCGGCCGCGACCTGGAGATGCGCGCCTTCCTGCTCGAGCGCGCCACCGGGAACCTGCTGATCTACGGCGCGCCCGGCACCCGTGACGTTGACGGCGTCTGGCGCCACTACCTCAACCACTGGCACGAGGCGGCGTTCGCCGAGGACACCGGCGCCCCGCTGTTCGTGCACGCCGCCGACCGCGCCGAGGTCGAGGAGCAGCGGCACGTGCGGGCCGCCTTCTCGCGCCGGCACATGCTCGACGACGACGTCGAGGTGATCCCGACGCCCGGCCACACGCCGGGGGCGACCGCGTACCTGTGGGACACCGGCTCCCGCCGCATCCTCTTCACGGGCGACACGATCTTCCTGCGCGACGGCGAGTGGCGCACCGCCGTGCTCGACTCCAGCGACCGCGACGCCTACCGGGACAGCCTCTTGCTCATCGGCGAGCTCGACTTCGACGTGCTCGTCCCGTGGATCGCGAGCGGCCCGTACCACGCGTTGACCGATCGCGAGGACACCCGCCGGCGGATCGACGCGCTCGTCGAGCGCCTCTAGTCGGCGCGGTCCGTCACGCCCTCCACTCCCGCGTGCCGGGCGCACTGGGCGCAGCAGAACATCTGGCCGCCCGCCTGGTGCCCGTGGCCGATGATGCGGCACCCGCAGTGGGCGCACTCCGGCGCCATGGCATGGATGGCGCACTCGAACGAGTCGAACACGCTTCTCGCGCCGTCCTTCTCGATCGTGAACGCGCCGTCGTAGTCGTTGCCGCACACCGCGCACGTGCCCATGAAATCCTCCCGCGTCGGGTTCGCACTGTGACTACCCACGACGAAGTACGGCTAGCCGCATCGAACCGCCATCGTGCCCGTGGCACGATGCCGGGCGTCATGATCGATCGTCGCCGCTGACGCCTCTCTGCCGCACGCCGCACGCGTGCGCCGCCGTCCGCAGTCGCGACGTTCGTCGTCCCTCGCCGCCCATCACGGTTGCCGCGAAGGGTGCGGACCGCTCCCCACCGACACCCCGTCCGAAGGAGCTTCCATGACCCGCCGTCCACCGAAGAAGCAATTCCGCCGGCCGCTCGTCCAGCCGCGCCAGCCGCGGCTCATGCGGCCCGCTCCGCGCAAGCTGCCTCCGCAGTACCGCCGGGGCTAGATCACGGCGCCGCGGCGAGCTCGCGAGAGCTCGCCGCGGACCGTGGCGTTCACCCCCCGAAGCGCGATCTCAGCGCCTGCACGTTGTTGACGTACTGCTGGGTGTCGTCGTACATGCCACGCTCGCGCACCGACGCGAGGCCCTGGTAGTAGCCCGCGATCGCGGCGCTCTCGTCGCCGCCCGCGTCGGTGATCAGGCGCTTGAGGTACATGACGCCGGCGTGGATGTTGTCGGTCGCCGAGTTCGGGTCGAGCTGCTGCCCGCCGGCGAGGTTCTGCTGCACGTAGTCCCACGTGCCCGGCATCACCTGCATCACGCCGCGGGCGTTGGCGGACGACACCATCGAGTTGTTGAAGCCGCTCTCCTGCCACGCGATCGCCGCGGCGAGCGAGGGGGAGACGCCGTGTGCGGCGGCCACGTTCTGGACGTCCGTGGCGGAGACCTGCTGCGCCGTCGGGGCAGGGTCGGCCTGCGGGACCACGGTGGCGGTGGGCGCCGGCTGGCTCGCGCCCGCCGGGGCGGCGGCCCCGCCCGGCAGCTTGAGCACGGTGCCGGTGAGCAGGACGCCGTTCGGGTCGAGCCCGTTCATCGCCGCCATCGCGTCGGCCGAGACGCCGGTCTGCGAGGCGAGCCCGGCGAGCGTGTCGCCCGCGCGGACGGTGTAGGCGCCCTGAGGCGCCGGTCCGCCTGTCGCAGGCGCGGCCGCGGCCTGCGCCGGCGCGGCGCCGCCGGCCAGGTTCAGGACGGTGCCCGTGATCAGGAAGGCGTTCGGGTCGAGCCCGTTGGCGGCCGCCAGCGACGACATCGAGAGGCCCGCCCGGGCAGCGATCGCGGAGAGGGTGTCGCCCGCGACCACGGTGTACGAGCCGCCGGACGACGATGGCGCGGCGGCCGCCTGCGCCGGGTCGGCCGGCGCGAGCCCGGACTGCTGGAGCGAGGCGTAGCCCTCGACGGTGCTCGGGACCATGATCGTCGATCCGAGGACGACCTGGTGGTCCTCCGAGACGCCGTTGAAGGCGGCGACGGTCCGCGTCGTCAGGTTGTTCGCGGCCGCGATCGACCACAGCGTCTCTCCCGGCTGCACGGTGTGCGGTACCGCGGCCGATGCCGGCGCGGCAGGGATCAGCACGAACAGAGCGAAAATCAGCAGGCGAGTCAGGCGCAAGTTCCATGACCTCCGAGGTCCGGGGTTCGCCATCCATCCTCACCCCGAGGTCACCCACGGGGAACCTGCCCGCGCGGCGTTACGTCGCCCTGCAACGCGGCCTTCATGGCATCCTCAGGCGTCTTGCACGCCGCCGATCTCAAGCTGTGGGGCCAGAAATGGCGCTGGTACGAGCGCAATTCGCTGCCCTGGAACCGGGCGCGGATCCACTACGAGTTCGCGCGCCGGCGCGCGTTCTGCCGCTGGCCCGTCCACGGCAACGTGCTCGAGATGCTGCGCGAGGGCCGGCTCGAGCTCGGCGAGCACGTGCTGCTCGAGCCGGGCGTGTGGCTGACCGCCCAGGCGCCGGCGCGGATCCGGATCGGCGGCGGCACGTTCATCAACCTGGGCGTGCAGGTGGCGGCGGCTGACCTGGTGGAGATCGGGGAGCACTGCATGCTCGCCAACGGCTGCTTCGTGACCGACGCCAACCATCGCTTCGACGATCCCGAGAAGCCGGTCCCGTGGCAGGGCTTCACCTCGAAGGGGCCGACGCGGCTGGGCGACAACGTCTGGCTGGGCGCAAACGTCGTCGTCACCAGCGGCGTCACGATCGGCGACCGCTGCGTGGTGGGCGCCAACTCGGTCGTGACCACCGACCTGCCGCCGCTCTCGATCGCCGCCGGAGTCCCCGCCCGCGTGCTGCGGACGATCGAGTACCCGGCCGCGGGTTCCGCCCCCCGGGCGGACACCCGCAAGTGAACCCGGCCCTCTGGGCCGGTGTTCGCCTAGCTCTTGGAGAGCATGATGTTCACGCCGAGCACCACGGTGGCCGCGAAGGCGGCGAAGGCCACCACGGCCAGGCCCGCGTAGACGAGCGCGAAGGTCCCGTCGCCGCGCCGCGCCGCCTCGGCCGAGCGCGCCATGCCGAGCACGACGAAGGAGTACGTCGTCGACACGATGACCGCCGCCGCGAGCGACACCCACACGACCTCGAAGATGTCACCGGCCTCGACCGTGCCCAGCATCGCTCAGCCCTCCGCCGTCAGGGTACGGCCGCCCACGAGGCGGCGCCCGAAGATCCACACCAGCAGGGCGATCACGCCGAGCGAGACGATCACCGGCCCCGCCGCGCCGTCGCCGAACAGCTGCGTGACGCCGTAGGTCACGCTGCCGACGATGGCGGAGGCCGGGAGCGTCAGCACCCAGGCGACGACGATGTTGCCGGCGACGCCCCAGCGAACGGCCGAGATCCGCTTGGCCGCGCCCGCGCCCATGATCGCGCCGGAGATGACCTGCGTGGTCGAGAGCGGGAAGCCGACGTGCGAGGCCGAGAGGATCACCGCCGCGCCGACGCTCTGCGACGCGAACCCCTGCGCCGGGTCCATCTTGATGATCCGGCTGCCCATCGTGCGGATGATCCGCCAGCCGCCGACGTAGGTGCCGAGCGAGATCGCGGTCGCCGCCGACACGATGACCCAGGTCGGCGGATCGGAGCCCGACTCGAGATGGCCGCTCGCGATCAGGGCCAGCGCGATGATGCCCATCGTCTTCTGGGCGTCGTTGGTCCCGTGCGAGAGCGAGAACAGGCTGCCGGAGACGATCTGCCCGAGCCGGAAGCCGCGCGTCACCGTCCCCGGGTGCTGGCGGCCGATGATCCGGTAGCAGATCACGATCCCGATGCCCGCCGCGACCAGGGCGAGGACCGGCGCCACCAGGGCCGGGACCATCACCTTCTCGATCAGCCCGTCGCCGAACACCGCGTCCGCGCCCCCGGCCGCGAACGCCGCCCCCACCACGCCGCCGATCAGCGCATGCGAGCTCGACGAGGGAAGCCCGAAGTACCACGTCGTGAGGTTCCAGGCGATCGCGCCGATCAGGCCGGCGAAGACGACTTCGAGCGTGACGAAGTCGGGGTTGACGATGCCCGAGGCGATCGTGGCCGCCACGGCGAGCGAGAGGAACGCGCCGACGAAGTTGAGCACCGCCGCCAGGGCGACGGCCACGCGCGGCGACATGGCACGCGTGGAGATCGAGGTCGCGACGGAGTTCGCGGTGTCGTGGAAGCCGTTGGTGAAGTCGAACGCGAGGGCGGTGGCGACAACGATCCAGAGGACGAGCTCTTCGCCCATCGGCTACTGGTTCTTGATCACGATCCCCTCGAGGATGTTGGCCGTCTTCTCCGTGGAGTCGATGGCGTCCTCGAGGCGCTCGAAGATGTCCTTCCACCGGATCACGAGCATCGGATCGATGCCGGTCTCGAACAGCGACGCGAGCGCCTCGCGGACGACTCGGTCGCCGTCGTTCTCGAGCCGGTTGATCTCGACCGTGTAGTGGTGGATGTCCTTGAACGTGCGCAGGCGGGGCATCGCGTCGGCGATCGCACGGGCGGACTGGTGGAGGATGCGCCCCATCTCCGTCGCCTTGTCCATCGAGGCCTCGATGCGGTACAGGCCGAGGAAGTCCGAGACCTCCTCGATGAAGTCGACGATGTCGTCGAGCGCCGAGGCGAGGGCGTAGATGTCCTCGCGCTCGATCGGCGTCACGAACGTCGAGTTCAGCCGCTGGATGATGTCGTGCGTGATCCGGTCGCCCTCCTGCTCGCAGATCACCACCTCACGGGCCAGCTCCGCGCCATCGGGCCAGTGCTCGAGCATGCGCTCCAGCAGTTCCGCCGCCCGGACGATGTTGGCCCCTGCCTCTTCGAAGAGGTCGAAGAACTCGCGCTCCTTGGGAGCGAACAGCTGCGCAAGCCGTGCCATGGCGGCCGAGTCTAGGAGCAGGCCCCGCCGGAACGCCGTCTACTTGTAAAGGACTTGTGAACGAGTTGTGACGAGCCCTCAGACCGCCGTGCGATGCGGCGGAATCATGGCGCGTAGCCGCTCCAGCTCCTCGGGCGCGATGCCGTACGCGTGCTCGGGCGCCGGGAACGCGCGCGTGCGCACCTCCTCGGCGTACTCGCGCACCCCGCGCACCATCTCGGCCTTCACGTCCGCGTAGCGCTTGACGAACTTCGGCTTGAAGCCGTCGTGGATGCCGAGCAGGTCGTGCAGCACGAGCACCTGGCCGTCGGTGCTGCCGCCGGCGCCGATCCCGATCACCGGGATCTCCATGTGGCCCATGATCGCGTCGGTCACCTCGGACGGGATCGCCTCGAAGACGATCGAGAAGCAGCCCGCCTCCTGGAGCGCGAGCGCGTCATCGAGCACGTTGCGCGCGCGCTCGGCCGTGCGGCCCTGGGCGCGATAGCCGCCGAGCGCGGTCGCCGTCTGCGGGGTGAGGCCCACGTGGCCCATCACCGGCACACCGGCGCGCACGATCGCCCGGGCGCGCTCGGCCATGGCGCCGCCGCCCTCGAGCTTGACCGCGTCGCAGCCCGCCTCCTTGACGAAGCGGTGCGCTGTGGCGATCGCCTGAGCGTCCGAGGCCTCGTAGGACCCGAACGGCAGGTCGCCGACGAGCAGCGGCTTCTTGAGGCCGCGCCGCACGGCGGCGGCCAGCATCAGCAGCTCCTCGACGGTGACCGGGACGGTGTCCTCGTAGCCCAGCACGTTGTTGGCGGCCGAGTCGCCGACCAGCACGACGTCGGCGCCGGCCTCCTCGACGACGATCGCGCTCGGGTGGTCGTAGGCGGTGACCATCACGATCGGCTCGCCGAGCGCACGCATCTCAGCCAGCTTGGTGAGCGTGACGGGCTTCTCGTGACGGGGCGGGGACGACATCGTTCTTGCCTCCTATGTGGTCGGCGCCCGCTCTGGGGTCGCCGCCGTGTGGACGATGGTGTTGTCGATCAGGCGGGTGGCGCCGATGCGCGCCGCCACGGCCACCAATACCCGGCCGTCGACGGTCGTGATCGGCTGGAAGCTGTCGGGATCCACGAGCGCGAGGTACTCGGGCTCCACGCCGTTGAGGGCGCCGCGCGCCGCGAGCTCGATCGCACGCGCGTCGCGCTCGCCGCCGGCGGCCGCCGTCTCGGCGGCGCGCAGGGCGCGCGAGAGGGAGAGCGCGCGCGTGCGCTCGTCGGGCGAGAGGCGCACGTTGCGGCTCGAGAGGGCGAGCCCGTCGGGCTCGCGCACGGTGGGCATGATGGCCAGCTCGACGGGCAGGTCGAGATCGCGCACCATGCGGCGCAGGACGGCGACCTGCTGGGCGTCCTTCTGGCCGAAGAACGCGACGTCCGGCTGGACGACGTTGAAGAGCTTGGTCACGACGGTGCAGACGCCGGCGAAGTGGCCGCGGCCGCGCTCGGCGCCCTCCAGCACGTCGGACAGCCCCTCGACGCGCACGGTCGTGGCGAAGCCGGGCGGGTAGACCTCCTCGACGCTCGGGGCGTAGAGGACGTCGGCGCCCAGCTCGGCCGCCTCGGCGGCGTCGCGCGCCTCGTCGCGCGGATAGGCCTCGAGGTCGGACGCCTCCTCGAACTGGGCGGGGTTGACGAACAGCGAGACGACGACGGTGTCGCAGCGCTCGCGGGCCGCGCGGATCAGCGAGTGGTGGCCGGCGTGGAAGGCGCCCATGGTGGGGACCAGGCCCACGGTGCCGGACGTCTCGTACGCGCGCATCTCCGCGTTGCTGCGGATCGTCCTCACGCGACCACCGCCCGCGTCGCGTCGGCCAGCGCGTCGAACAGCGGCAGCAGCTCCGGCGTGCGCTCCTCGACGGCCGCCCGCTGCCGCGCCACCGTCTCCTCGTCGCCGCGCGCGATCGGGCCGGTCAGCGCCTCCTCGGCGCCGCGCGCCGCCCAGTTCTCGACGGCGGCCCGCACGAGCGGGGCGAGCAGCGCCCGCTCGACGCCGGCCGTGGCCGCCAGCCGCTCGGCCGCGCCCTCGAGCGTGACGAGGAAGTTGGAGGCGATCGAGGCGGCCGCGTGGTAGGCGGCGCGGTCCTCGCCGGCCACGCGGGTGGCGCGCATGTCCAGCCGCGCCGCCAGCGCCTCGGCCACCGCGAGCGCGCGTGGCGTGGAGCCGTCGACCGCGCAGCCGGCGCCGGCCAGCACGTCGCGCGGCGCCCCGGCGGGCACGGTCATCAGCGGGTGCAGCGAGAACGCCTCGTGCGGGGCGAGCACCTCGAGCCCGGTGGCGCCCGAGCAGTGCCCGACGAGCGGGCCATCCTCGACGGCGGCCGCCGCGGCGGCGATCTCGGAGTCCGGCACGCACAGCAGCACGGCGCTCGCGCCGCGCGCGATCGCGCCGTGCCCCAACGGACTCGGAGCCCCGAGGGCTGCGGCGAGCGCGGTTCCGAGGCGGCCAGCCCCGACGATGGCGATGGAGTCCAGTTCCCTCACGGAGATACCGGCTTCAGGCGTCGGACATCAGGATAGTCCGCCGTCTACCCGATTAGAGTCACTTTCGATGGGGACCGCAGCCGAGAGGCGCGAGGAGCTGAAGGCCGTCTGGCAGCAGGCGCAGGCCTGCACCAACTGCCCCCAGCTCGCCTCCACCCGCCAGACCGTCGTCTTCGGCTCCGGCAACGCCGACGCCGACCTCATGTTCGTCGGCGAGGCGCCCGGCGCCAACGAGGACCGTCAGGGCCTCCCGTTCGTCGGCCAGGCCGGCCGCCTGCTCGACACGCTGCTCGAGGAGATCGGCCTCACGCGCGGAGACGTTTTCGTGGCGAACACCCTTAAATGCCGGCCCCCCGGCAACCGCGATCCGCTGCCGCAGGAGATCGACGCGTGCCAGGACTACCTGTTCCGCCAGCTCGAGCTGATCGAGCCGCGGGTCGTGTGCACGCTCGGCAACTTCTCCACCAAGCTGCTGCGCGGCGACCCCTCGACCGGGATCACGCGGCTGCACGGGCGCGAGGAGATCCGGCGGATCGGGCCGCGGCGGGTGCGGCTGTACCCGATCTACCACCCTGCGGCGGCGCTCTACACGCCGAAGATGCTCGACACGCTGCGGGCCGACTTCGCCCGCCTCCCGGAGCTGCTGGCGCTCGAGCCGCCGGACCAGCCGGAGCCCGAGCCGGAGCTGGTCGTGCCGGAGCCGGAGATCGTCCTCGAGGTCGAGCGCGAGCCCGAGGCGGCTCAGCTCGGGCTCTTCTGAGCCGCCCGCTCGTCGGCGGTGATCGCGTAGCGCTCGTGGTCGCGCCATTGGCCGCCGATCAGCAGGTAGCGCGGGGAGAAGCCCTCGAGCCGGAAGCCGGCGCCGCGGGCGAGCGCGATCGACGGCTGGTTGCCGGGCTGGATGTTGGCCTCCAGCCGGTGCAGGGCGAGCGGCCCGAAGGCGTGGTCGAGCACCTGCTCCATCGCCTCGCGCATCAGCCTCTGGCCCGCGTGGCGCTGGTGCGCGTAGTAGCCGAGGTAGGCGGACTGGAACGCGCCGCGGACGATCTGCGAGATCGTGAACACGCCGGCGATCTCGCGCTCGTCCTCGGCCAGGCAGGCGACCAGGCAGGCGAAGTCGTCGCGCCGCGAGCGGGCGAAGAGATCGTCGAACTGGTCGGAGCGCTCCGGCGGGTAGGTCCACGGCCGGTGCAGCTCGCGGCTCTCGCGGGCGAGCGCGAGGAACGCCTCGCGGTCGGACCGCTCCAGCACCCGCAGGCTCACCCGCGCGCCCTCCGGCGGCGTCTCGGGATAGACCTCCCACGGGCGCAGCGCGGCGCCGGCGACCGCGGACAGCGGGCGGCGGCGGAGCATCGGACGTCTCACACGGGAAATCAAAGCGCACCGTGATGATGACCGATGCGAACTCGCCGGTCGCGATCGACGCGCGGGCCGCCGCGCGGCCGGAGCTCGGCGGTGTCGAGCGCTGGGCGCGGGAGCTCGTCGCCCGGCTGCCCGCCCTGCGGCCGGAGGGCTACGTCGTCCTGCGCCCGCCGCCGGCGTTCACGCACGCGGCCGGCCATGCCTGGGAGCAGGTCGTGCTCCCGCTGCGGGCGTCGCGAGTTGGCGCGCGGGCGCTGCTGTGCCCGGCCAACCTGGCGCCGCTCGCCTACCCGCGCTCGGTCGTGGTGGTCCACGACGCGGCGGCGCTGCGCCATCCGGGCTGGTACTCGAAGGCGTACGTCGCGTGGCAGCGGCTCGTGCTGCCCGCCATCGCCCGCCGCGCCGTCCGGCTGGTCACGGTGTCGGAGTTCTCGCGCGGCGAGCTGACCGAGCTGCTCGGCGTCGATCCCGGGCGTGTGGCGGTCATCCCCGGCGGCGTCGGCGAGCGGTTCACGCCCGCCGCCGACCCCGAGCCGGCTCGGCGGGCGCTGTCGCTCACCCGGCCCTACGTCCTCTGCGTCGCCTCCCAGACCGCGCGCAAGAACCTCGCGGCGCTGGTGCCGGCCGCGCGGTCGCTGGCCGCCGAGGGGATCGAGGTGGTGGTGGCCGGCGGGCACCGGCCGCAGTTCGCGCGCGAGCAGGGCCTCGAGGCCCTGCGCCTGCTCGGCCACGTCGACGACGCGCTGCTGCCGGGCCTCTACGCGGGCGCCCTCGCCTTCGCGCTGCCGTCGAGCTACGAGGGCTTCGGGCTGCCGGTGCTCGAGGCGATGGCCGCCGGGACGCCGGTCGTGGCCGCCGCGGCGGGGGCGCTGCCGGAGACCTGCGGCGACGCCGCCGTGCTGGCGGAGCCCGAGGCGTTCGCGGACGCGCTGCTCGCGCTGCTGGGCGACGGCGCGGAGCAGGACCGGCTGCGCGCGGCCGGCCTCGCGCGGGCTGCCCGCTACACCTGGGACGTCACCGCGCGTGCGGTGGACGAGCTGCTCAGCGCTTGAGGCGCGCCGCCGTCTCGCGGAACGCGGTCAGCGAGGGCGCGCTGACCACCGCGCCGTCGCGAAGCCGCCGCAGGCCGGAGTAGCCGAACGCGTTGTCGGTCCCCTCGAGCGAGAGCCACGTGTACCAGTAGACGCGTCCGATCCGGAGCCTGCGGCGCTCCGCCGCGAGCAGCTCGAGGCCCGTGCGCAGGCGCTTGGCCTGGCCCTTCTCCGAGGTCTCGAACCCGTCCGACTCGAGCTTGCCCAGCGCCGCCGGCCACGACAGCTCGGTCACCCAGAGCGGCTTCCGGCGGTCTCCGTAGCGCTTCATGATGCGGCGCGCCCGCCGCACGAGCTCGACCACGTTGACCGGCTTGCGGGTGTACGGGTGCAGGGCGACGACGTCGAAGCTCTTGCGCCCGCCGGCCTTGTAGATGCTCCGCAGGTCGGCCCAGCTGCGGTTCGGCAGGCCCGGCAGCACGAGCCGGGCCTTCGGGTCGGCCGCGCGCAGGCCGGCGCGCGCGCCGCGCAGCATCCGGACGAACGACTTGGCGAAGGGCTGGGTCGACCAGTAGAGGTCGATGCTGGGCTCGTTCCACACCTGCCAGTCGCGGATCGGCCGCGCCGTCAGCTCGGGGTGCTCGGTCCACAGCGTGCCGCCCTTCCCGTAGCGCTCCACGAGCGCGGCCAGGAAGCGCCCCACGTCGGCGCCGTCGCGTGGGGGCGACGCCGGGTCGCCGGGCTTGGCCGCCGCCCATGACGGGGTCCCCTGGACGACGGGGACGACGCCCACGCCGTGCCGTGCCGCCGCGAGGACGACCGTGTCGTACGGCGAGTAGTCGACGGTTCCGGGACCGGCCGGCTGCCCTTGAGACCACCAGAACGGGGTCCGCACCGTCGTCGCCCCGCTGCCCGCCAGCAGCTGCCACTCGGCCTCGCGGTCGATCGCCGAATCCGTGAACGCGCCGTCCACCACGACGCCGAGCCAGTCCCGCGGGACCTTCGGCGGGGCGGCCGCGGCGGGCGCAGCGGCCAGCAGCAGAGCGGAAAGGGTGAGCAGGACGACGACTCTCATGGGCCACTAGGATTGCCCACGATGGCCGGCCGTGTCGCGCTCGTCCACGACTTCCTCCTCGACGTGCGCGGCGCGGAGCGTGCCTTCCTGGCCATCTGCGACGCGTGGCCGGAGGCCGATGTGTTCACGGCCATCTACGACGAGGAGGGGACGGAGGGGCGCTTCGCTGCACGCTCCCCCAACACGTCGTTCCTGCAGAAGCTGCGGCCCAGCGCGCGCACGTTCCGCCCGCTGCTGCCGCTCTATCCGTACGCGATCGAGGCGCTCGACCTGCGCGGCTACGACCTCGTGATCTCCTCCTCGAGCGCCTGGGCGCACGGCGTCCTGCCCGACCCCGGCGCCGTGCACGTCTGCTACTGCTACAACCCGTTCCGCTACGCGTGGTCCGAGCGCGAGGCGACCCTCGCGGCGCGCTCGATGCCGGTGCGCCTGCCGCTCCAGCTCGTGCTCTCCCGCTGGCGACAGTGGGACTGGATCGCCGCCCAGCGCGTCGACCGCTACGTGGCCATCTCACGGCTCACCGCCGCCCGCGTGCGGCGCTACTTCGGCCGCGAGGCCGACGTGCTGCACCCGCCGGTCGAGCTCGACCGCTTCTCGCCCGGCGAGGTCGGCGAGCACTACCTGGTGGTGGCCGAGCTGATGGCGCACAAGCGGATCGACGTCGCCGTCGAGGCCTTCAACCGGCTGGGACTGCCGCTCGTCGTGGTCGGCGACGGCCCCGAGGCGCGGCGGCTACGGCGGCTCGCGGGCCCGACCGTGACGATGGCCGGCCGGCTCAGCGACCCCGAGGTCGCCCAGCTGCTGCGCAGCGCCAAGGCGCTCGTCGTCACCGCAGCCGAGGAGTTCGGGATCGCCGCGGTCGAGTCGCTGGCCTCCGGCCGTCCGGTGGTCGCGCTGGCCGCGGGCGGCGTGCTCGAGAGCGTGCAGGAGGGCGAGACGGGCGCCTTCTACCACCACAGCGACCCGGAGGCGCTGGCCGAGGTCGTCGCCGCGTTCGATCCGATGGAGGTCGACCCCGCCGTCTGCGTGGAGGTCGCCCAGCACTTCGGCACCGAGCGCTTCCAGGCCGCCCTGCGCGCCATCGTGGACGAGACGATCGCCGCGGAGTCCTCGGCCGACCGCGACCGCCCGGCGGTGGTCACGGGGCTGCTGCCGCGCCGTGCGGCTCGCCGCGCCGCCGCAAGACGCTGATATGTGCGCTGCGTCACACAAAACGCCCGGCAGCGTGCAAAAAGCGGCCATTTGCGCTTCACTTCTTTATTAGCGCCTAAAACCTGCGACCAGCGGGCAGAAAACCGCGTAACTTGCGGCGGCGCTATGGGTTCTCTGTAGTGCCCGTGTCTCCGCATGGAGTCACGGACGTCTGAACCGTACCCGGGTCCTCGGCGTAGACGCGTTCAGGCAATCGCCTCGAAAGGGCGGCCGTCCGACCTCCCCCGGGCGGGCCGACCTCAGATGGTGGCCGCAGGACGCGGCGCCTCGCCGGATGGCTTCCGGACCGATATCACACGGTCAGATGGTTGCGCCGGCAACTGATAGGGGTATAATTCCTACTGCAAGAGTTGGTTTTGAGATGGCTGCGACACAGACGAAAGGAAAGACCACGAGCACGCTCACCGATATCCCGCGCCCGCGGATCCAGCCTGAGCACGAGGCGGATCCCACGATGGACTCTCTCCAGCTGCTTCTGCGTGAGGCGGGTCGCTACCCGCTGCTGAAGCCGAGCGAGGAGATCGAGCTGGCCCAGCGGATCGAGAAGGGAGATCTCGCCGCCAAGGACCGCATGATCAACTCCAACCTGCGCCTGGTCGTCGCGAACGCGCGCCGCTACCAGGGTCAGGGGCTCGCGCTCGGCGACCTCATCCAGGAGGGCATGCTCGGCCTGATCCGGGCCGTGGAGAAGTTCGACTGGCGCAAGGGGTTCCGGTTCTCGACGTACGCGACGCTGTGGATCCGCCAGGCCATTCAGCGCGGACTGGAGAACACGAGCCGGACCATCCGGCTCCCAGTCCACGTGGCCCAGCGCTCCCGCAAGGTCGGGCGTATCGAGCGCGAGCTCACGACCAAGCTCGGACACGAGCCGACGGACGAGGAGATCGCCGCCGTGGCGGACCTCCCGCTGGAGGACGTGATCGAGATCCGCAAGGCGGATCGCGCGGTGGTCAGCCTCGACAAGCCGGTCGGCGACGAGGGCGACACGTCCTTCGGCGACCTGCTGGCGATCGAGACGGCCCCCGTCGACGAAGAGGTCGGAGAGAAGCTTCGCTCCGAGACGCTCCTGAGCGCCATCGCCGAGCTCCCCGAGCAGGAGCGCAACGTCATCGAGATGCGCTTCGGTGCCGGTGACCAGGAGCCTCAGACGCTCAGCCAGGCCGGTCGCAAGCTCGGTGTCAGCACCGAGCGCGCCCGTCAGATCGAGGAGCGGGCGCTGAAGCGCCTGAGCCAGCGGACTGACGTCATGGCGCTACGCGAGGCCGCGTAACACCCCTTCGAGAGACCCGGGCAGACCCGGGCCTCTCGCGTTCAAGGCTCGATTCGGTGCAGGTCGCCGGCGCCCTCGATGTCCGAGCGGACATCGGGGTTGCCGGTGTAGCTGACGTCGGCCGGCGCCCTGGATGGTCACGTCGAGCTCGTCGCTGACGTTGAGCTCGGCGTCCGCGGCGCCCTGCACGACGACCCGCGCGGTGCGGACGCGCAGCTGCGAGAGGCGGGCGTCGCCGGCGCCCTGGATCGAGGCGGTGAGCCGGTCGACGGTTCCGCTGGCCTCGACGTCGCCGGCCCCCTGGACGCGGAGCTCGAGCGCCTGCTGGTCGAGACCCTCGAGCGTGACGTCGCCCGAGCCCTCGATGTCCACGGCCGCGAGCTCCGACGCGGGGACCTGCACCTCGACGTCGTTCAGCGGGTCGGGGCCGATCACGATGCCGCGGTCGCGGATGTCGATCGTGAGCACGCCGCCGCTCGAGCTGGTCACGACGCGGTCGATGACGTGCTCGCCGGCCGCGACGCGCACCTCGTCGCCGTCGCCGGGGACGACCTGCACGTCCACGCTCTCCGACACCTCGAGCCGGTCGTAGGCGGCGACCTGGCGCGTCTCGACGGTGCGCTCGCCGCCGCCGCAGCCGGCCACGAGCAGCAGGAGCAGAGGCGCGAAGCGCCTCATGGGAGCGGGATCTCCGCGATCAGCGTCGTGCCGAGGCCGGGTGGGGAGTCGATGTGGAGGTGCCCGTCGAGCGCCTCGACCCGGTCGCGCAGGCCGCGCAGGCCGCGTCCGGCGTCGAGGTCGGCCCCGCCGGCGCCGTCGTCGCGCACGATCAGCCGCACGCCGCCGTGCTCGACCGACAGGCTGATGCCGGCCGACATGGCGCCGGCGTACTTGGCGACGTTGGTCAGCGCCTCCGCGGTGACGAAGTAGCACGCGGCCTCGATCTGCGGCGGGAGCCGGCGCTCGGGCACGCCGTCCACCGTGGTGGGGACCGGCGCGCGGGCGGCGAGCGCCTCGAGCGCCGGCCCGAGGCCGCGATCGGTGAGCAGGGCGGGGTGGATGCCGCTGGCGAGCTCGCGCAGCTCCTGCACCGCCAGCCGCGCCTCCTCGCGGGCCTGGGCGATCAGCGGCGCGGCGGCGGCCGGGTCGTTGATGCGCGACTCCGCCAGCCCGAGCGTGAGCGACAGCGCCACCAGCCGCTGCTGGGCGCCGTCGTGCAGGTCGCGCTCGATCCGGCGGCGCTCGGCGTCGCCCGCCGCGATGATGCGGGCACGGGCGTCGTGCAGGTCGTCGACGCGCTCGCGCAGCTCCACGGTGCTGGGGCCGAGCATGACGCGCGCGAAGAGCGCCCACAGCCACGCCGCGCCGTTGTACAGGTGCAGCGAGAGCAGCACGGCGGGAGCTCCGATGAGGACGAGCGGCAGCGCCTGCAGCGGCGACTCGACGATCCAGCCGAAGAACGTGACCGTCGTGAAGAGCACGATGAGCGGCGCGAACAGCAGCACGAGCGAGAAGAAGCCCGTCGCGCAGACGATCGCGAACGAGGCGACCCCGAGCGGGAACTTGAGCGCGACGAAGACGAGGCCCTTCCAGGTCATCGGATCGCGCAGCCAGCGCACGATCCGCTCGAGCGGGGCGGCGGGCAGGTCGGGCGGCGTCGCGATCGGGACGCCGAGCACCGCGCGGGCGAGGGCGCGCTCGATCGTGGCCATGCCGCGCCACGCCGCGAGCGTGGCGAGCAGGATCCCGAGCCCGATGATCAGCACGGCCAGCGCCGCGCCGGTGCTGACGCCGACCACGAGCACGACGAAGTAGGCCAGGCCGAGCGGGAAGGCCAGCAGGAGGTAGAGCAGGTTCAGCCATGTCTGCGGCCGGGCGACGACGCCGGCGAACCTGGCTGCCCACGAGCTCACGCCCCGCAGGCTAGACCGGCGTGGTGCGGCGGGGCTCTACGGCGGTCCTGCGGGCGCGGCTGTGGTCAGCCTCAGCGCTCGCCGCAGCGCGGCGAGCTGCGCGCGCGGCCGCTCGGCGTCGCCGCCGAGGACGGTGTGACCGGCCGCGCGGGTGGCGAACGTGACCGCCTGGGCGAGGTCGTCGAGCGCGAGCGCCCGGGGGCCGAGCGTGCGGCCGACCGCCTCGCGCCGGCGGCGGGCGAGCAGCTCGTACGGCTCGCCCTCGCGCAGCGTGGCGTGCCCTCCCGCGTGCCGGACGCGCAGCTCCGGGTGCAGGACGGTCGGGATACCGGCGGCGCGGGCGCGCAGGCACAGCTCCATGTCCTCGGCGAAGAGGTGCACGGCCGGGTCGAACGGGCCGAGCCGCCGCAGCGTCGCGGTGTGCGCGGCCAGGCACGCCGCGATGGCCCATCCGACCGTGCGCGCGGTGCCGGCGCGGTGCGGCTCGGCGCGGTCGCGCAGCTCGCGCGGCAGCAGCGGGGGGTGGACGAGCGCGGGGATCAGCGCGCCGGGCGTGCCGGGCAGCGGGTGCGCCGAGCGCTGGACGCTGCCGTCGGGGTTGAGCAGCCGCGGGGCGTGCAGCGCGTGCGGATGCGCGCGGGCGAGGGCGGCGAGCGCGGCGAGCGAGCCGTCGACCAGCTCGCAGTCCGGGTTGAGGAGGACCGCCACGTCGTGGCGCGCGGCGGCCACGCCGGCGTTGCTGGCGGCCCCGAATCCGGGGTTGTCCGGCAGCTCGATCACCTCGGCGCCGTGGGCGCGGGCGAGCGCGGCGCCGCCGTCGGACGAGCCGCTGTCGACCACCACGAGCTGCGGCGGCGCGGCCAGGTGACGGTCGAGCGAGTCCAGCAGCGCGCGCAGCTCGGGCTCGGAGTCGTGCAAGACGACACGGCCGTGAAGGTCACGCGGCGGATCGCCTCCAGCGCCTCCTTGAACCGCTCGGCCGACGCCTCGACCGGGAACTGCTCGCCGCGGGCGCGCGCGGCGGCCGGCGCCGCCGGGTCGGCGAGCACGTCCTGGAGCGCGGCGGCGGCCGCTGCCGCGTCGCCCGGCGGGAACAGGCGGCCGGCGCCGCCGGCGACGATCTCGCGCGGCCCGCCGGCGTCGGCCGCGACCACCGGCCGTCCGGCGGCGAGCGCCTCGACGAGCGCCAGCCCCCACGGCTCCGCGTCGGCGCAGTGCAGCAGGCAGTGCGCGCGCGCCAGCGCCTCGCGCGGGTCGGCGACCGGCCCCAGGAAGGTCACGCGGCCGGCCAGGTCGCTCGCGGCGGCGCGCGCTTCGAGCCCGCGGACGAAGGCGTCGGTGTCGCCGGGGATCGGCGCTCCCGCGAGCTCGAGCCGGAGGCCGGGCACGCGCGCGGCGACCTCGAGCGCGAGGTCCGGGCGCTTCCACGGCACGAGCGCGGCGAGCGCGAGCGCCCGCGGCGCGCCGTTCGGAGCGGGCGAGGCGGTGAAACGGGCGAGGTCGACACCGGGGCGCAGGATCGTCGCGGGCGTCGCGACGGCCGCCGCGATGGCCTCGGACGCCGCGGCGACGCCGTCGGCGCGACGCGTGGCCCAGCGCACCGCCGTCGCCACCGCGCGGCGCGGCAGGAGGTCCATGTGCACGGCCAGCAGCGGCGGCCGGCGCCGCAGCGGCGCGGTCGCCAGCACGGCGCGCGCGCCCCAGGCGACGAGCGCGGACGGACGCCGGCGGACCGCCAGCGCGTGCACCTCGCGCTCCAGGCCCGCGAGCCCGCGGGCGTGGGCGGCGCCGAGGCGCAGCGGCCGCTCCTGCAGCGCAGCGTGCTCCAGCCCGGCGGCGAGCACCGCGGCTGCCAGCGGGCCCTCGGGGCAGGCGACGACGACCGGCTCGCCGAGCCGCGTGGCGCAGTCGAGCAGGATGCGCTCGGCGCCTCCGAGCACGCCGGAGTAGGACACGATCACCGTCGGGTTGCCGCTCATCGCCTGGGTAGCATCGCGCTCCATGCCACGGACCAGCAGCCTGCGCGAGGCGACCGCCCGCGGCGGCGTGGTCAACGCCGTCTTCCTGTCGGGGGCCGAGGCGCTCGTCCTGGTGCAGGGCCTGCTCGCCACCGCGCTGCTCGGCCCGGACGCGATCGGCCTCTACGGCATCGTGACCACGACGGCGATGACGATCGTGGCGCTGCGGCGGGTGGGCATCGACGAGGCGTTCGTGCAGGAGCGCGCTTCGGACGAGGAGGCGGAGTTCCAGCGCGCCTTCACGGTCGAGCTGGCGCTCGCCATAGTCGCCACGCTGGCGATCGCCGCCTGCGCGCCCGTGCTGGCCGCCCTCTACGACGACGAGCGCCTGCTCCCGCTCACGCTGGCCGTCTCCTACCTGCCGCTGGCCTTCGCGCTCCAGGCGCCGCAGTGGATCTTCTTCCGCCGCATGGACTACGTGCGGCTGCGGGCGCTGCAGGCGATCGTGCCGCTCGGCACGGTGGCGGTGACGGTGCCGCTGCTGCTCGCCGGCGTTGGCGTGTGGGCGCTGGTCATCGGGCCGGCCTGCGGGAACGTGCTGGCCGTGCTCGCCGCGCTGCGGTTCTCGCCGTACCGCCTGCGGCTGCGGCCCGATCGCGACGCGACCCGGCGCTACCTGCGCTTCTCGTGGCCGATCTTCGTCAGCGCGGTGGCCGCGCTGCTGGTCGCGCAGGGGCAGATCGCGGTCTTCGGCCTCGACGAAGGCCTGGCCGCGGCCGGCTGGATCACGCTGGCGGCGACGCTCACCCGCTACGTCGACCGCGCCGACATGATCCTGGCCACCACGGTCTATCCGGCGATCGTGCGCGTCCGCGACCGGCAGCCCGTGCTCGAGGAGACGTTCGTGAAGTCGAACCGCCTCGCCCTGATGTGGGCGTTCCCGTTCGGCGCGGGGCTGGCGCTGTTCGGCGCCGACCTGGTCGAGTTCGTGCTCGGCGACGAGTGGGAGCCGGCCGTGGTGCTGATCGGCGGCCTGGCCGTCGCCACCGCCGTGCAGCAGCTCGGCTACAACTGGTTCGCCTTCTACCGGGCGCGCGGCGAGCCGTGGCCGCAGGCGGTCGAGTCGGGCGCCTTCGCCGGCGCCTTCGCGGCCTTCGCGGTGCCGGGCGCGCTGCTCGGCGGGAGCTGGTGGTTCGTGGCCGGCCGGATGGTCTGCACCTTCTGCGCGCTGGCGGTGCGGCGGGTGTACCTGCGCCGGCTCTTCCCGGGCGCGCGGCTGAGCTCGCTCGCCTGGCGCGGCGCCGCGCCGGTCCTGATCGCCACCGCGCCGGTGCTCGCCGTGCGCGGCGCCCTGTGGGGCGGCGAGCGGACCGCGGCCCAGGCGATCGCGGAGCTCGTGCTGTGGCTGGCCGTGCTCGCGCTCGCCACGCGCCGGCTCGAGCGCGGCCTCCTCAGCGAGCTGTTGGGCTACCTGCGCGTCCCGGCGGGCGCGCGCTCGTGACCCGCGCCCTGCCCGTCGCGCTCTGGCTCGCGGCCGCCCTGATCTCGGGCTTCACGCTCCGCCGCTACCTGGAGCCGTTCGACGAGGGCCTGCTGCTCCAGGCGGCGACGCGCATGTCCGACGGCCAGTGGCCGTACGCCGACTTCGGCTGGGCCTACGGGCCGGGCCAGCCGCTGGCCATCGCCACCGCCTTCAAGCTCTTCGATCCCTCGGTTCTGGCCTGGCGCATCCTGCGGGTGGCCACCGACGCCACCATCGCCCTGCTCGTCTGGAGCCTCGTCCGCCGCGAGGCCGGACCCGGCTGGGCGCTCGCCGGCTGGCTCGCCGCCGCCGTCACCATCGCCCAGCCGACCAGCGCCAACCCGGTCCCGATAGCCCTCGCTCTCGCCCTCGGCGCGGTCACCGTCGCGGCCTCCGGCAACGCCTCGCCACGCCGCGCCGCCACCGCGGGAGCCCTCGCCGCCCTGGCGGGCTTCTGGCGCCCCGACTTCGGCGTCGTCACCGCCCTCGCCGTCGCCGCCACCCTGCTCACAAGCCACAAGGGGGGTCAGACCCCCCTTGGTTCTGCGGGGTCGTTTGGCCGCAATTTGCGGGCTTCCACGCCCCGCGCGAACCGCAAGGGGGGTCAGACCCCCCTTGGTTTGGTTGTTTGGGCAATGGGTGCGGCGGTGGTCGGTGGGGTGGTGCTGTATGTGCCGTTCGCCGTGGCGGCGGGGCCTGGGCAGCTGTGGGACTCGCTGGTGGGTGCCGGGGTGCGGGACGGGGCGGCTTGGCGGCTGCCGTTCCCGCTCGAGTACGAGGGGACGCTTCGGGGGTGGCCGCCGCGGGCGCTGGCCGAGGACGTGAAGGACGTGCTCGGGTTCTACCTGCCGCTGATCGGGGTGGTGGGGCTGGTGGTCGCGCCGCTGGCGCTGCGGCGCCGGGTGACGCCGTCGGTGGCGGGCCTCGGGGTGCTCGCGCTCGGCGCGCTCGGCTATCTGCTCTCGCGCGCCGACGAGCTGCACGCGCAGCCGCTGCTCGTGATCCTCTGCGCGCTGCTCCCGATCGCCGCGGCGAGCGTGGATCGCGCGGCGCTGGTCGCGATCCCGCTGGCGCTGATCCTGCTCGCGGGGGTCGCGAACCGGCTGTCGGCGCTGGTGCTGCCGCCCGATCTCGAGCCGGTGCGCCTGGCGGGCGTGCCCGGCATCCGGGTGCCGCCGGCCGAGGCGCGGGCGCTGCCCGCGCTGGTGGCCGCCGTGCAACGCGAGGTCCCGGAGGGCGAGCCGGTATACGTGGCTCCCCGGCGCTCCGACCTCGTGACCCTCACCGACCCGCTCCTGCACTTCCTCGTCGACCGCCCCAACGTGCTGCGGCGCGACGCGCTGCTGCAGGCGCGGCCCGAGGAGCAGGCGCGGATCGTCGCCGCGCTCGAGCGGGAGCGGCCCCGCGCGGTGATCCGCTGGCTGGACCCGGTCTCCTCGCGCCCGGAGCCGAACGAGCGCGGCCGCCCCAGCGGCTCCACCGCGCTCGACGACTACCTGGCCCGCGCCTACGAGCCGCAGGCGCGCTACGGCGACTACGAGCTGCTGGTGCCGCGATGATCGCCGTGCGCGCCGCCATCGTCCTGGTCGCCGTCGCCGCGATCGCCTGGCTGGGCGCCGGCATCGCGGCGAGCCGCGCGCAGGACGAGCTGCGCGACCTGGTGAACGACACGGAGCGACCGACGCCCGCGCAGGTCCGCCGCGCCCACGAGCTGCGGCGAACAGGCCGAGCGGGGCACCCCCGGGCAGCGGGCGGCGCTGATCGAAGCCACGCTGCTCCTCAAGGGCGACGACACGGCCGGCGCGCGGCGCGTGCTCGAGCAGGCCGTGCGCGAGGAGCCGGAGAACGCCGAGGCGTGGCTGCTGCTGGCGCGCGCCACGGAGGACGACGACCCGGCGCGCTCCCAGCAGGCTATGGCCCGGGTGCGCGCGTTGGCGCCGGACGTTCCGCCGCCGTGAGCGGCGAGCCGGCGACGCGCGTGACGAGGTACAGCGGGCGCTGGAGCGTCTGCTCGTGCATGCGCGCCACGTAGCGGCCGAGGATCCCCAGGCCGACGAGCTGGACCCCGCCGAGGAACAGCACCGAGATGAGGATCCACGCGCCGAGGCTCGCCGTCAGCCAGCCGGCGGCCGTCGCGACGAGCAGCGCGAACGCGGCAAGGCTCGCCAGCGCCGCCGTCACGCTCCCGAGGTACGTGGCGAGCGCGAGCGGGACGTCCGAGAACGACGCCACGGCCTCGAGGGCGAGCCGGAACAGCGCCCGGTAGGAGGCTCCCCGGCCGGAGGCGCGACCCGCGCGCCGGTACTCGATCGGGACCTGCTCGTACCCGACCCAGGCGACCATCCCGCGCAGGAACCGCCGCCGCTCGGGCATCCCGCGCAGGGCGTCCACCACGCGCCGCGACATCAGGCGGAAGTCGCCCGCCTGGCCTTGGTACGGCGTCCTCGCCAGGCGCTCCATGACGGCGTAGAACCCGGTCGCCAGCGTGCGCTTGAGCCAGCTCTCGTCGCGCCCGATGCGCCGCGCGTACACCACGTCCGCGCCCTCGTCGGCGAGCCGCAGCATCTCCGGGATCAGCTCCGGCGGGTCCTGGAGATCGGCGTGCATGATCACGACGCGGTCGCCGCGGGCGTGGTCGAGCCCCGCGGACATCGCGACCTCCATGCCGAAGTTGCGCGAGAGCTGCACGAGCACGATGCCGTCCTCGCGCGCCGCCAGCTCCTCGATCACCGCCGCCGAGGAGTCGGTCGAGCCGTCGTCGACGAACACGATCTCGTGCGGCACGCCGGCCAGCGCGGCGCGGACGCGGCGGTGCAGCTCCGGGAGCACCGCCTCCTCGTCCAGCACCGGCACGACGACCGAGACGCTCATGCGGGCCGGCACACCATGCCGATCGAGACCCCGGCGGGGAACCGCGCGCCGCGCGCGATCAGCGCGGCCTCGGCCCGCATCGGCAGCTCGAGGGCGCGGTTCAGCGCCCCGCCGGTGAGCTGGTAGTCGGTCCGCCCGTCCCGCGGGGCGCGGCGCCGCGCGAGCACCCGCACCAGCGCGATCGGCGGCAGCAGCAGCGAGTTGAAGTACGTGAGGAGCTCGGGCCTCCAGCCCGCCGCCGCCAGGCGGCCGCGCAGGCTGCCCGCCGTGTAGCGGCGCAGGTGATGGTGCGAGTCGTCGTGCTGCGACCACAGCCAGCCGTACGCCGGCACGGTGACCAGCAGCAGCGCGCCGGGAGCCGCGACGCGGCGCAGCTCGGTCGCGGCGACGTCGTCGCGCTCCACGTGCTCGAGCACGTCGGTGGCCAGGATCAGGTCGAACGTGCCGTCGGCGTACGGCAGCGACTCGATCCCCGCCGCCTCGACCTCGCCGAGCCCGCGGCGGCGGCAGAACTCGATCGCCTGGAGCGACGGGTCGACGCCGCGAGCGGTCCCGAGCCGGCCGAACTCGGCCAGGTTGCGCCCCGTCCCGCACCCGGCGTCGAGCACCTGCGGGCGCTCCGGCACGCCGGCGCGGCTGAGCATCGCCCACAGCACCGCGCGCCGGCCGCGGAACCACCAATGCCCGTCCTCGAGGTCGTAGAGCTGCTGGTAGACGTGCTCCTCCACCGAGTCGAGATCGTATGCTCTCGCGCTTCGTGAGGGTCCTCGCCGCCGCCGGCGTCTATGCGCTGCTGACGCTGTTGCTCGTCGGTCTGGGGTTGCTGCCCGGCCACACGCTCTCGGCGTCGGACTACCTGTGGTCGGGCGCGCCGTGGCAGGCGGTCGCGCCTCCCGGCGTGTCCGGGCTCGGCTCGAACTACGAGCAGGCCGATGCAGTGCTCGTCTTCCAGCCGTTCGCGGAGTGGGCGCGCGGACCGCTGCCCGACGTGCCGCTGTGGAACCCGCACATCATGGGCGGCCGGCCGTTCGTGGCCAACGCGCAGTCGGCGCTGTTCTCGCCGTTCACGTGGCCGACGCTGATCCTGCCGTTCTGGTGGTCGCTCGGGATCGCCGCCGGGCTGAAGCTGTTCACCGCGGCGATGGGCACGTACCTGCTCTCGCGCGCGCTGGGAGCCCGGTTCGCCGGCGCGCTGCTGGCCGGGATCGTCTTCGCCTTCGGGCTGTTCTTCGTCGTGTGGCTGACGTGGCCGCTGAGCAGCGTGTGGGCGTGGCTGCCGTGGCTGCTGCTCGCGGTGCTCGGCGTCGTGCGCCGCCGGGGCGCGCTGCCCGTCGCCGGGCTGGCGCTCGTCGTGGCGGCGCAGTTCTTCGGCGGGCACCCGGAGTCGAGCTTCCACGTCCTCGCCACCGGCAGCCTGTTCGCCCTGCTCGCGCTGTCGCGGATCGACCGCTCCGCGTGGCTGCCCGCTGTCGGCCGCCTCGTCGCGGGCCTGCTCGCGGGGAGCGCGCTCGCCGCGATCGCGATCGTGCCCTTCGTCGAGCTGCTGACGCACTCGGCCGACCTCGCGACGCGCGAGCAGGCCGACCCGCTGCACATGGACGCGCGCTTCCTGCTCGGCTACGCGCTGCCGGAGTACTGGGGCCGTCCGTCGGGCTTCCAGATCGCCGGCTTCCTGGTCGCGCGCGCGTTCTACGTCGGGGCGCTGCCGCTGATGCTGGCGGCCTGGGCGATGATGCGGCCGACGCGCGAGCGCGTCGCGATCGCCGCGGCGGCCGCCGTCGCGCTGGCGGTCGTGATCGGGCTGCCGGGCGTGTTCGACCTGGTGACCGCGCTGCCGGGCTTCGCGTCGGCGTACAACACGCGGCTCGCCGTGGTCCCGGCGCTGGCGCTGGCGCTGCTCGCCGGCTGGGGGCTCGACGACCTCGCCGAGCGGGTCGAGCGCCCGCGTCTGCTCGTCGGCGGCGCGCTCGTCGTGCTGGCGGTGCCGGTCGTGCTGGTCGTCGCGCGCGTGCCGCTCGAGCACGTGGGCGAGGCGCTCGAGGTCGCGTGGGCGTCGGCGGCGGCGCCCGTCTCGGAGGCCGGGATCACGATGCTGCGACTGGCCGCGCTGTCCGTGTGGATCGTGGCGGCGGGCGCCGCCGTCCTGCTGCTGTGGCTGCGGGCGAGCGGGCGGATCGCGGGCGGCACGTTCGCCGCGGCGGCCTGCGTGCTGGTGGCGGCCGATCTGCTGAAGATCGGCATGGGCATCAATCCCGCGATCCCGGTCGAGCACGCGAAGCAGCCCGCCACCGAGGCGATCCAGCGCCTGCAGGCGGCCCGACCCGCGCGCTTCGCAGGCCTGGCGCCGGAGCTCGGGCTGCAGCCGCTCGTGCCCGACACGGCGATGCGCTACGGGCTGTACGACGCGCGCGGCTACGACTATCCGATCGAGCGCCGCTACGACAACCTGTGGCAGCGCGCGGTCGCGCCGCCACGCGGGTTCACGCCCCCGACCCTGCTGGTGGAGCCGGACGACGAGTCGCTCCGGGTGCTCGGCCTGCTCGGCGTGACCGACGTCATCCAGCCGCCGGGCGAGCCGCGCGTGCCGGGCTGGGAGGTCAGCTATGAAGGCGACGACGCGCGGCTGTACTCGAACCCGCATGCCGTGCCGCGCGCGTGGGTGGTGGCGGGCCAGCGCGAGGTCGGCGGCGAGGACGCCGCGCTCGACGCGATCCTGGATCCCGCGTTCGACCCGCGGCGGACCGCGATCGTCGAGCGGCCGGTCGCGGGGCTCGGGGACGACCCCGCCGAGGGCGGCGAGGCGCGGATCGTGCGCTACGAGCCCGACCGGGTCGAGCTCTCGGCGACCGCCGGCCGGCGCTCGCTCGTGGTGCTCTCCGACGTGCACTTCCCGGGCTGGCAGGCGACGGTCGACGGCCGCGAGGTGCCGATCGAGCGGGTCGACTACCTGCTGCGCGGCGTGCCGGTCGACGCCGGGACGCACCGGATCGAGTTCAGCTACCGGCCCGCGAGCTGGCGGATCGGCTGGATCGTGAGCGTGCTCGCCGCCCTGGGTCTGCTCGTCGCGGTGTGGAAGAGTGGGCGGCCATGGCCGGGGCGCTCGACCGCACGCTGAACCGCCTGCGCGCCGCCGCCGCCCCGGCGGCGCTGAGCGCCGCGGCGCAGCGGGCGCTGAAGGCGGCCGACCGCTCGCGCGGCATCTATCCGGCGCTCGGCGAGCTCGCGCGGCGCTATCGCGGGGTGTCGGACCCGCCCGACCTGACGCAGTTCGAGCTGCGGGTCTTCTCCCAGAACGGAGAGGACGGCGTGCTGGCCGAGATCCTGCGCCGGATCGGGGTCGCGGGCGGCGGCTTCGTCGAGTTCGGCATCCAGGACGGCAGCGAGGGGACGACCGTGTTCCTGGCGCAGGTGCTGGGCTGGCCGGGCGTCTACCTGGAGGCCGACGCGACGGCGTACGAGGCGCTCGAGCGCCGCTTCTCGGCGAACCCGCGCGTGCGCACCGTGCACGCCGCCGTCGAGCCGGACAACGTCGAGTCGCTGTTCGAGTCGGCCGGAGTGCCCGACGAGCCGGACGTCGTGTCGATCGACGTCGACGGCAACGACTACTGGATCTGGCGGGCCATCGACCGCTACCGGCCGCGCGTGGTGGTGATCGAGTACAACGGCGACCTGGAGCCGGGCTCCGAGCAGGTCATGCCGTACACCCCGGGCTTCCGCTGGGACCACAGCAGCGGCTACGGCGCGTCGCTCGGCGCCCTCGAGGCGCTGGCGGCGGAGAAGGGCTACGCGCTCGTCCACACCGAGTCGGCCGGCGTGAACGCCTTCTTCGTCCGCTCGGAGCTGGCAGCCGACCTCCCGGCGGGGGACGCCGTGCCGCGGCGCAGCGCGAACCACGCGCTCATGGGGCACGGCCATCCGCCGCCCCGGCAGCCGCCGGGGTTCGAGGCTCGCCCGCCGCGATGAGCCGTGCCGCCAGCGCCAGGGCGACGAGCGTGAGCGCCGGCAGCTCCCAGTCCCAGTCGATGCCCGCGTGCAGCGCGAACGCCCCCAGCGCGGCCGCCGCGCCGGGGAGCGCGGGCCCGGCGCGCACCGCCGCGACGGCGCAGCCGGCGACCAGCAGGGCGAGCGAGAGCAGCCCGACGAGGCCGAGCTCGGCCGCGGTCTCCAGGTACAGCGAGTGGGCGTCGCGGATCACCTCCCGGAACTCGCGCTCGCGCAGCCAGATCGCGCGGAAGCTGCCGCTGCCCTCGCCCTCCAGGGGATGGTCGGCGAACGACGCGACGGCGACCTTCCAGTACGCGTAGCGGTTGCTCTGCACGGAGGCGAGCCGCTGCGCGCCCGCCCCGCGCGGGTCGTCCCCGCCCGGCGCGCGCTCGACGCTGAGCATGGCGACCACGGTGCCGATCAGCACGATCGTCATGGCGGCGAGCGCCACCGCCCGCAGCGGCGGCGCCGGAGCGTCCCGGCGCCCCGCGAGGGCGCGAGCGCCGAGCCAGCACGCGGCCATCGCCGCCAGCAGCCCGGCGAGCGCGGCGACGCCCGTCGCGCCGTCCGCGCCTTCGGCCGTCCGCAGGCCGTCGACCGCCACGGTGAGGACTCCCGCCGTCGCCATGCCTCCGCCGACGACGAGCAGCGCGGCCGCGAGGCGGCCGCGGCTGGGAGCGATCGCGAGCAGCAGCAGCACGCCGGCGGCGAGCGCGCCGAGCGCGCCGCGCGAGAAGGTGAGCAGCACCGTGAGCGCGAGCGGCGGGGCGGTCGCGGCCGCCGCCGCCCGCAGCCGGGCGGGCCGGCCGGCGTCGCCCGCGAGCGCGGCCGCGAGGACGAGCCCGATCGCGGCGAAGGCGCCGGAGGCGTTCCAGTAGCTGAGCGGGTACGCGAGGCGGTCGCCCGCGGACACCACGTCCTGGAGGTCGACCGCGCCGGGGACGAAGCGCTCGGACAGGCCGTACAGGCACGCGCCGGCGATCGCGGTCAGCAGCAGCGGCTCGGTCAGCGTCCCGAGCACCGCGATCGCGAGCGCGAGGTACGGCAGATAGAGCAGCAGGCGCTGCACGTCGTCGACCGCCGCGCCGCCGTCGGGCGCCCAGCTGAGCGAGATCGCCGTCCAGGCCGTCAGCGCCGCGAGGCCCGCGAGCGCCGCGCGGCCCGGTCCGGACGCCGGCAGCGGCCGCGGGAGCGTGGCCGCGGCGACCGCCAGCAGCCCCCACGCCACGATGGCGGCCCACAGCCGCGGGCCGTCGAAGTACGCCCCGTTCAGGCACGCCAGCAGCCCGGGCCCGAGCAGCAGTGGCAGTGCGAGCAGGACGGGGAGGCGGGCCCGCATGAGCGGGGAAGCCTAGTGTCGGGCGCCCGTATCCTGCCCGGGCCGTGCGGACGGTCCACCGGGACAGGCTGATCGCGTTGGGCCTCGCCGCCCTCGCCTTCGCCCTCGCCATCGCCCAGCGCCCGGGCACGATGTCGGCGGACACGAAGATCGGCCTGCACCTCGACCCCGGCGGCTTCCTCGCGAGCGTGGCCTCCACCTGGTCTCCGACCGAGGACCTCGGCCACGTCCAGGGCGGGCAGTACAGCGGCTACCTGTTCCCGATGGGGCCGTTCTTCGCGCTCGGCCGGGCGGCCGGCCTCGCCCCGTGGCTCGTGCACCGGCTGTGGCTGGGCGCGCTGCTCGCCCTCGCCGCGTGGGGGACGCTGCGGCTGCTCGACGCGCTGCTCGGGCGCCCGCGCGGCGTCGCGCACGTGGTCGCGGGGCTGGTCGTGCTGCTGAACCCGTATGTCGTCGTGTTCACCGCCCGCACGACGGTGACGCTGCTCGGCTACGCCGCGCTGCCGTGGCTGCTGCTCGCCGTCCATCGCGGGCTGCGGGCGCCACGGTCGTGGTGGTGGCCGGCAGCGTTCGCCGTCGTGGTGGCGTGCAGCGGCGGCGGGGTGAACGCGGCGGTCACGGCGTGGCTGCTCCTGGGACCGCTGCTGCTCGCGCTGTACGAGCGCCTGGTGGGCGGCGTGGGAGGGCGGGCGCTGCTGGCGTTCGGCTGGCGGACCGCGGCGCTGACCGCGCTGGCGTCGCTGTGGTGGGTCATCCCGGTGCTCGTGCAGACGCGTCACGGCGTCGACTTCCTGCGCTTCACCGAGCAGCCCGGGTCGATCTGGTCCACCACGAGCCTCTCGGAGTCCCTGCGCCTGATGGGCTACTGGCTGTCGTACCTCGGCGTCGGCTTCGGCGGCAGCCTGCGCCCGCTGTTCTCGGGCGGCGGGGTGATGCTGTTCTCGTGGCCCGTGGTGATCGCCGGGCTGCTCGTCCCGGCGCTGGCGCTGACCGGGTTCATCTGGACGCGGCGGTGGCGGTACGGGCCGTTCTTCCTCCTGCTGGCGCTCGCGGGACTGCTCGTGATGACCGCCGGCTACCCGGAGGGCACGCCGCTGCGCCGGGCGATGAACTTCACCTACAACCACGTCGAGGCGGTGCGGTTCCTGCGGACGTCCTACAAGGCCGGCCCGCTGATGGCGCTGGGGATCGCCTGCCTGGCGGGCGCCGCCGCGGCGCAGTTGCGCGGTCGGGCGCGCTGGGCGCTGGTGGCCGTGCCGCTCGTGCTCGTCGTCGCGGTGTGGCCGCTCGCCACCGGCCGCGCGCTCGACTCACAGCTGCTGCTCGAGCGCGTGCCGCCCGCCTGGAGCGCAGCGGCCGACCACGTCGACCGCCCCGCCGCCGGCGACACGCGAGCCGTCGTCCTTCCCGGCCAGCTGTATGCCTACTACGACTGGGGCGGGACGGTCGACGCGATCCTGCCGGCCCTGGCCGAGCGCCCGGTGGCCGTGCGCTACGCGGTCCCGTACGCGGACCTGCGGTCGGTCGACCTGCTGTGGACGCTCGACGGGCTGGTGCAGCAGCGGCGGGCGCTGCCCGGCCAGCTCGGGCCGCTGCTCGACCTGCTGGGCGCCGGGACGGTGGTCGCAGGCGCCGACGACGACCGCCGCCGCAGCGGCGCCGTGCCGGCCGGCACGGCGGCCGACGTGCTCGACCAGCTCGGGCCGCCCGATCGCGCGTGGGGGCCGGTGCGCCCGGAGCGGCGCGCGGCCGGGACGCTCGGCGGCCGGCGGTCGCTCCCGCGCGTGCGCGCGTGGGACCGGCCGGCAGCGCGGCCGGCGGTCCGCGTCGAGCCCACCACGGGCGCCACCGTGATCGACGGCGGCGCCGAGGGGATCGCGGCGCTCGCGGCGCTCGGGGCGCTGCCCGCGCCCGGCGTGCTCCTGTACGCGGGCGACCTCGATCCGGCCGCTCTGCGAGCGGCCGCGAGCGGGGGAGAGGTCGTGATCACGGACTCGAACCGCCGGCGCGTGCTGGCGGCGGCGAGGATGTCGCAGAACCACGGCGCCACGGTGGCCGCCGACGAGCCGTTCACGCCCGACGCCGCGGTGGTCGACCTGTTCCCGGCGCGCGGGACGGACGGGCAGACGGTGGCGGTCCTCGACGGCGTCACGGCGCTGCGCGCGCCGTCGTCGCCGGCGTTCCCGCAGTTCCCCGAGCGGCGGCCGTTCGCCGCGTTCGACGGCGACCCGGCGACGCACTGGCAGGCCGACCGCGCGCTCGACGAAGCGCAACACTGGCTCGAGGTCACCTTCGACGGTCCGCGCGACGTCGACACGGTCGAGCTGCTCCCGTACTCGGATCGGCTCGGCCGCGTGACCGCGGTCGAGATCGGCGGTCGCACGTACGACGTGCACGATGGCTGGAACCGGCTCGCCGTCGGGTTGAGCGACGTGTCGTCCCTGCGCGTGCGGATCGCGCGCGTGCGGCATCCCGACCTGCGCGAGCCGAATCCGGGCGGCCTCCGAGAGCTGCGGATCCCCGGCGTGCGCGTGCGTGAGGCGCTCCGGCCGCCGGTGCTGGCCGAGCGTGCGCTGGCCGGTCGCGACCTGTCGCTCACCGCGCTCAGCTACGTGCTCGAGCGCACGGCGGGCGACGATCCGTTCCGGCGCGACGGAGCGGTCGGGACCCCGGGGGCGGGGCTCGTCCGCGACCGCGGAGACGGGGAGCGCGGGCTCGAGCGCCTGATCGCCCCGCCCGCCGCGCGCCGCTGGACGGCCGACGGCTGGGCGACGACGGCGGCGCAGGCGCCCGACTCGGCGCTCGACCGGCTCGCCGGCGTCCGGACCGCCGCACGCTTCGAGTCCTCCGGGCGCTTCCAAGGCCGGCCCGCCGCGCGCGCCTCGAGCGCCTTCGACGGCACGCCGCGCGCCTGGATCGGCTCGTTCGAGCGGGGCCGGCCGACCTGGATCGAGTGGACGCTGCCGCGACCGCGGACGCTGCGGGAGCTTCGGCTGACCCCGCCGCGCGAGCGCGTGCGCCGGCCCACGCGCGTGCGCCTCGGCGGCGACGCGCTGCCCGTGGCCGCCGACGGCACCGTCGCGCTCGCGAGCCCGGTCCGCGCCCGTCGCTTCCGGCTCGAGATCGTCGACGCGGCCTTCCCGGCCGGCACGCCCGGCTTCATCCGGCAGCGCCGCGCCGTAGGGATCGGCGAGATCGAGGGCGCCGGGGCGCCGCGCGTGCGCGTGCCGCGCGCAGGGCCGCTGCGATCGCGCTGCGACGACCTGGCGGGCACGGTCGGCGGCGCGGAGCTCCGCCTGCGCGCCGAGGGCGACGTCGCCGCGCTCGACGCCGGCGAGCCGCTGCGGGTGCGCGGCTGCGCTCCGGTCGCATTGCCCGCCGGGCCGGCGCGCCTCTCGCTGCCCGCCGGTGTGCTGGCGCCCTACCTGATCCGGCTGCGCTCGCCGGCGCCGGTGGCGAGCGAGCCGCCCGCGGCGCCGGGCCGCGTGGTCGACTCCGGTGAGCCGGGCCGCAACTCGCGGCGCGGCGTGGAGCTCGACCTCGACGCGCCCGCGTGGCTCGTGCTCGGGCAGGCCTACGGCGCGGGCTGGCGGGCGAGCTGCGACGGGCGCGCGCTGGGGGCGCCGGAGCCGGTCGACGGCTACGCGATGGGCTGGCGGGTGGACGCCGGCTGCCGCGAGGCCGATCTCTGGTTCGCGCCCGACCGCCTGGTCCGGATCGGCTACTGGCTCTCGGCGCCCGTGCTGCTCGCCCTCGTGCTCCTGCTGCTGCTGCGCCGCCCGCCGGCGGTGCGCGAGGGCCTGCCGCCGGAGCTGCCCGACTCCGACTCGGTCGCCCGCATGCCGGTGGGTCGCGCGGCGCTCGCCGCGCTCGTCGTCGGGGCAGCGCTCGGCTTCGTGTTCGCCGCCCGCTCGGCGCCGTTGATCGCGGCCGGCACCTTCCTCATCCTCTGGCGCGGGATCGGCACGCGCGCGCTCGTCGCCGCGGCCGGCGCGCTGCTGCTCGGGGTCGTCCCGCTCCTCACCCTTGTCGTCCCCGTCCGCGATCCCGGGGGCTTCAACTTCGAGTACGCCCACGAGCGGATCGCCGTCCACTGGGTGACGGTGGCCGCGGTGGTCCTGCTGATCCTCGCGCTGGCCCGAACGCTCAGTACGGCCACGGGCCGTCGCGCAGCCGCGCCACCACCAGCGCCTTGATCGCCAGGTTGCGGGCGAACCAGGGGAGCTGCGCGAGCTGGCGCAGCGCGTTGCGCGCCCGCGCGCGGCCCCGGAGCGGCACGCGCTCGTACTCGGCGAGCGAGCCCGTGCGGCCCGCGTAGCGCCAGCGCGACGAGAACACGCACTCGGTCAGCAGCGCGAGCGTCACGCCGACCGAGGAGAAGGCGTCGTGCACGAGCATCGCCCCGCCCGGCATCACGCGCCGGCCCCACCCGGCCAGGTCCGCCCGCGCCGGTCCGAAGCGGTGCGCGCCGTCGACGTACAGGAGCGCCACCGGGTCGTCGACGTCGGCGTGGGCGTCTACTGAGGGCCGGCGCACATGCCGCACGTGCGCTTCGACGCCGGCGCGCGCCAGGTTGGCGCGGAACGCCTCGTGGTCCTCGGCGCCGCGCGACGCGTCGGGGGCGATCTCCTGCGGCCCGCGGTCGCTGCCGGCGTGCGGGTCGATCGCCACCACGGCGGGCGCCGCCGAGGCGAGCACGATCGTCGAGCGCCCGCGGAACGAGCCGATCTCCACGACCGCGCCGCCCGCCGCCGCCGCGCGCGCCCACAGCCGCCGCGCCTGAGCGTCGGTCAGCCAGCCCTCGACGCCCGCGGCGGCCGCCAGCGCCGCCTCGGCGTCGCTCAAATCGTCGCCTCGAGCGGCCGGCGCGCGAGCCCGAGCGCGAGCACCGACAGCGCGGCCGCCGCCTGGAGGCCGAGGACCACGATCGCGAAGCCCTCGATCGTGCTCAGGCCGGCGCCCGACAGCAGCGCGATCTCGGCTCCCGCCACCGCGCCGAGCGCGAACAGGAACGTCACGCGGTTGAGGGCGAGCATGTACTGCACGCACAGGTAGCCGGCCGCCAGCAGCGTCATCGCCAGTCCGAGCGTGAACAGCGCGCCCGAGGCCACGACGGTCTCCTCGCCGAAGGCCAGCCGCAGCACCAGCTCGGGGGCGACCGCGTAGGCGAGCAGCATCGGCAGCGCCACGAGCGAGACGACCCCCAGGGCGCGCAGCAGGATCGGCCGCGGGTCGCCGCCCTCGAGCGCGCGCCGGACGGCCGCCGGCAGCAGGTAGAGGCCGACCCCGATCGCCACCCACACCACGGCCTTGGCGGCCACGGCGGCGGCGGCGTAGGCGCCGGCCTCGTCGCCGCCGATCTGCCGCTTGACGAGGATCACGTCGACGTTCTGGAGCACGGCGACGAGGAAGAGGCCGAGCACGGCCGGCCACGCGCCGCGCATCAGCTCGCGCAGCGACTCCGTATCGTGGCCGCGCGCCGGGGCGCCGAGCCGCCGGCGGGAGACCCGGGCGAGCACGACGGCCACCACGAGCATCGACAGCGGCGTGCCGAGAAAGGCGCCGCTGACCCCGAGCCCGGCGGCGACCAGCACGAGCGCGATCGCCACCCGGCCGCACGCCTCCAGCATCAGCGACCAGGCCACCGGCCGGTACGCGTGCTGGCCCTGCAGCACCCCGCGCTCGACCGAGAGCAGCAGCCACAGGCAGCCCGTGGGCAGGGTGGCGGCCGCCGCCCACACCTCGTCGACCGACAGCACCGCGGCGATCTGCTCGCGCAGCAGCCCGGCGAGAACCGCCACCACCGCGCACGCGATCAGCAGCGTGCGGCGCCAGCGCGAGAGCGTCGCGGCCAGCTCGGCGCCGGTCCCCAGCCGGCCCATCGCCGTCTCGCGCGCCACCGCCACCTGCACGGCGGCGCCGGGCACGGCGAGGATCAGGAAGGTCGAGAGCAGCGCGGCGAGCGAGCCGTAGCCGTCGGCGCCGAGGATCCGCGCGAAGAGCACGGTGAAGACCAGCGCGACGGCGTTGGACGCCAGCGTGGCGGCCGCGAGGCCCGCCGCCTTGAGCGTCTCCGAGGCGGCCAGCGTGGTCCGCAGCCGCGGCCGCTGCGCCTCGGCGGCCGCCTCCAGGACCGACAGCGTCTCCTGCGCCGTACGGTCCCACGTGAAGGTCTGGGCGCGGGCGCATGCCGAGGCGCCGAGCCGCTCGCGCAGCTCGCGGTCCTCGACCACGCGGCGCACCTGGGCGGTCAGCTCCGGCCCGTCGCCGGCGAGCAGGCCCGTCTCGCCGTCGACGATCGACTCCGCGAGGCCGCCGACGCGCAGAGCGACGCTCGGCGTCTCGCAGAGCGCCGCCTCCATCACCGTCAGGACCCAGCCCTCCGCGGAAGAGGCGGTCAGGTTGACCCAGCTGCGCGCCATCAGCTCGGCCTTGCGCTCCTCGCTCACGTGGCCGTGGAGCACGACCCGCTCGCCGAGCCCGCGGCGGGCGATCTCGGCCTCGAGCGCGGGCCGGTGATCGCCCTCGCCGGCGATGTCGAGCTGCGCCTGCGGGATCCCGTCGAGCACGTCGAGCAGCAGCTCGATCCGCTTGTACTGCTTGAGCCGGCCCAGGTAGAGCAGCCGCGGCTCGGGGGCGCGCTCGCCCGGCGCGTAGGCCTCCTGCTCGACGCCGAGGTAGCCGACGTGGATCTGCTCGTCCGGGATGCCGAGCGCGACGAGATCGCGCCGCGCGGCGTGGGAGATCGTCACGAACGGGGACGAGCGGTAGAGCCCGCGCAGCGGCAGCGTCTCCGCGAACAGCGCCGCGACGGCGCCCGGGCGGCCCATCTCGGCCACGTAGTGGTCGCGGTGGACGTGGTGCACCAGCGTCACGCGCGGCCGCCGCAGCCACAGCGGCGTCAGGAAGGTGATGCCGTTGACCACCTCGAGCGCGACGTCGGCGTCGCGTCCCACGCCGCGCAGGACGGCGAGCGCCGCGCGCGGGAAGACCGTCACGCGCCCGCCCATCCGGTGCAGCTCGAGGTTGGGCGCCGGCGACTCGAACGCCGCCGCTCCGGGATAGCTGCCGGCGACGACCGTGACCCGGTGTCCCCACGCGATCCAGCGCGACACCTGGCCGTAGAGATTGGCGCCCGTGCCGCCACCCTGAGGGTGGGTCCAGTCTCTGTCGGTCAGCAGCAGGATGTGCCGCGCAGCCATGCGGCAGCACCGTATCCGAATACACTGCGACAGCCATGGCCTTGCGACTGGCAACCATGCTCGTCGCCCTGGCGCTGTCGCTCGCCGCCCCCGCCGCGGCGCTCGCGCAGGGGGCGGGAGACGATCAGTACAGCGACCCCTTCGGCAGCGGGCAGAACGACGACTCGCCCTCCGGCGACGAGGACACCGGCGCCGATCCGGGCACGAGCGAGCCCGAGCAGCCGGCGCCCGCGCCGGAGCCGGCGCCGGAGGCGACGGCCTCCCAGCAGGAGCCCGCGGGGGAGGAGCAGCTGCCCTACACGGGCGCCGACGAAGGCCTGGTGGCCCTCGCCGGCGGGATGCTGCTGGTGGGCGGCGTCGCCCTCAGGGTGAGGCTGCGGCGCGCGAGCTAGCGGACGGTCGCGGCGCCGGTCGCAGCGCCGGACCGCAGGCCGCGCTTGAGCGCGCGGTAGGACGGGCGCAGGGCGCCGTTGGCCTCGACGAACGCCGAGTCCCAGCGGTTGCCCTTCTTCTTCGCCCACTCGTAGAAGTAGACGCGCGTGATGCGGCGGCTCGACTTGGCGATCGTGTAGACGCGCTTGACGGCCTTGGCCTGGTGGGCCTTGGTGTGCTTGCGGCCGCCGCGGCTGCCGTCGGCCGGCTTCAGGCGCAGGATGCCGCCGGTCTCGGTGAGCCACACCTGGCCCTTGACCGTGCGCAGCAGCTGCTTCGTGCTGCCGGTCGCGTCATTGGCGTCCTTGTAGTTGTGCACGCCCCAGATGCGGGCGCTCGGCGCGTAGCGCTTGAACTTCTTGATCCACGGCAGCATGTCCTTGCCGTCGAGCACGTCGGCGGCGACGATCGTGCAGCTGCGGCAGTCGCTGCGCATCGCGTTGTAGTAGCGAGCGGCCATGCGCGGCTTCTTGTAGGTCGGCTGGGCCGTGTGGTTGGCCTCGTTCCAGGCCGTGAAGTCGGTGACCCACGGGAACTGCTCGCGGAAGAGGCGGAAGCTCTTGCGGTACAGGCTCAGCGAGGGCAGCTTGCGATGCCCGTTGGCCGCCAGCCAGTTGCGGTTGAACGCCACGAGCGGGCGGACGCCGGTGGCCTGGGCCGCGTTCATCCAGTCGTGGGTGTACTGGACGTCGCCGGCGCTGCGGTACCAGTCCCAGTTGAGCACGTAGCGGCTGTGCTTGACGCCGAGCTTCTGGAAGGACGGATCGGCGAACATCGTGGCGTGCTGGTCGCCGACGCCGACGATCGGCGCCTTGGCGGCGGCGGGGGCCGCGATGGCCACGGTCAGGAGCAGGCTGAGGCTGAGAAGACGGATCATCACTCTGTTCATCGGTAGGGACGCTTCGCCTCTTTACGTTCGTCCGCACCTGCGGTTACGGATCTGTCACCCGCCCGGGGATAGGGTTCTGCGGCCGTGATTCGCCCCCTCTCGACCAGCGGGCCCGAGGCGACGGAGCGGGCCGGCGCGGATTTGGCCGTACAGCTGGAACCGGGAGACGTCGTGCTGGTCTCGGGCGAGCTCGGAGCCGGCAAGACCACGTTCGTGCGCGGTGCCCTGCGGGCCCTCGGGGTGACGGGAAGTGTGACCAGTCCCACATTCGTGGTCGGCCACGCGTACGAGGGGACGACCGGCCCTGTCTCGCATCTCGACCTCTACCGGCTGGCCGGGATGGGCGACGAGGATCCGGGCCTGCTCGACCCCTTCTTCGCACCCGACGCGATCGCCTTCGTGGAGTGGCCCGAGCACGCCCCCGGCGCGTGGCCGGAGGAGCGCGTGACGCACCGCGTGCACCTCGCCCACGGCGGCGGCGACGAGCGCCGGATCGAGGTCACGTGATCCTCGGGATGGACACCGCCACGCCCGCCACGGCGGTCGCCGTGTGGGCGCCGGACGGCCCGGCGGTCGAGCGCCGCGACGATCCCGCGCCCGGCGAGCGGCCGGGCCACGCCGCGCGGCTGCTCGTGCTGGTCGACGAGGTCGTCCCCGGCTGGGACGCGATCGACCGCATCGCGGTCGGGGTCGGGCCTGGCGGCTTCACCGGCCTGCGGATCGGCATCGCCACCGCCCGAGCGCTCGCGCAGGCGCGTGACCTGCCGCTGGTCGGCGTCTCCAGCCTCGCCGCCCTCGCCGCAGGGGTCAGACCCCTTGAGTCCCGGCCACTCAAGGGGTCTGTCCCCTTGAGTGGCGGCGACGCAGGGGGACAGACCCCGGTCGTGGCGGTGATCGACGCGCGCCGGGGCGAGGTGTTCGCCGCCTCGCCGGGCGTGTTCGAGCCGGTCGCGCTCGCGCCCGAGGCGCTGGCCGCGCGGATCGAGCCCGGATCGCTGGCCGTCGGCGACGGGGCGGTACGCTTTCGTGCGGAGCTCGAACGGGCCGGGGCGACCGTCCCGGCGGACGACTCCCCGCTGCACCGCGTGAGCGCGCTCGAGGTGTGCCGGCTCGGCGCCGCGGGGGAACCGGCCGACCGCGACGCCCTGCTTCCGGACTACCGCCGCGAGCCGGACGCCAAGCCACGCCAGCCTTGACCGCCCCTCCCGCCGCCGCCCTCGAGATCCGTTCTCTCACCTACGCCGACCTCCCGCAGGTCGTGGCGACCGAGCGGCGCGCGTTCACGACCCCGTGGTCGCTGGCCATGTTCGTGCTCGAGCTGTCCAAGCCGTCGGGCATCTGCCTGGCCGCCGAGGCCGACGGCGAGCTCGTGGGCTACCTGATCTGCTCGCGCTACGACACGATCTGGCACATCATGAACGTGGCGGTCGACCCCGACCGCCGCCGCCGCGGGATCGCCTCGGCGCTGATCGCCGCGCTGCTCGACCGCGTCGGGCCGGAGGCGCAGCTCACGCTCGAGGTGCGCCGCTCCAACGGCGGCGCGATCGTCCTCTACGAGCGCTTCGCGTTCCGCTCGGCGGGCGTCCGGCGCCGTTACTACGCCGACAACGGCGAGGACGCCGTGATCATGTGGCGCACGCCGGCCACGCTGCGCGGGACGCTGGACGACGTCCCCGGCACATGATCCTGGCGATCGAGACGTCCTGCGACGACACCTGCGCCGCCGTCGTCGACGCCGCGGGCGCGATCCGCTCGAACGTCGTCTCCTCCCAGGGCGTGCACGACCGCTTCGGCGGCGTCGTCCCGGAGATCGCCTCGCGCCACCACCTCGAGCTCGTCAACGCGGTGGTCGACGACGCGCTCGCCACCGCCGGAGCGACCCTCGACGACCTCGACGCCGTCGCCGTGACGCAGGGCCCCGGCCTGGTCGGCGCGCTGCTCGTCGGCGTGGCCACCGCCAAGGCGCTGGCCGCCGCCCGCGGCCTGCCGCTGATCCCCGTCGACCACCTGCAGGGCCACGTCGCCGCCAACTTCCTCCAGCCCGACCCGATCGAGCCGCCGTTCGTGTGCCTGATCGCCTCCGGCGGCCACACGCTGCTCGCCCGCGTCACCGACCACCGCGGCTACGAGCTGATCGGCCAGACGCTCGACGACGCCGCCGGCGAGGCGTTCGACAAGGGCGCCCGGCTGCTCGGCCTCGGCTACCCCGGCGGGCCGGCGCTGTCGAAGCTCGCGAGCACCGGCGACCCGGCGGCCTTCGCCTTCCCGACCGGCGCCCGCGTCGCCGGGCTCGACTTCTCGTTCGCCGGGCTCAAGACCGCGCTGCTCTACAAGACCCGCGAGCTGGGCCACGAGGAGACCGAGCGGCGCGCCGCCGACCTGGCCGCCAGCTACGAGCACGCGATCGTCGAGGCGCTGATCCAGCGCGTGGTGCGCGCCCTGGAGCTCGAGCCGCGGCTCGCGATCGGCGGCGGCGTCGCCGCCAACCGGCTGCTGCGCGAGCGCGCGGCGGGCCTCGGCGTACCCGTCCACATCCCGCCGCCGCGGCTCTGCACCGACAACGCCGCGATGATCGCCTCGGCCGCCCGCTACGCCGAACCGGTCGCGTATCCCGGCTACCTCGATGTCGACGCCTACGCCACCGCCCACCATCACGCTCTATAGCCGTCCGGGCTGCCATCTGTGCGACGACGCGCGTGCCGCGCTGGAGCGAGTGCGTGCCCGCGCACCGTTCTCGCTGCGTGAGGTCGATATCACGAACGACGACGCTTCTCCACCGCCGTTACCTCGAGCGCATCCCGGTCGTGACACTCGGCGACGAGGAGCTGTTCGAGTTCTTCGTCGACGAGGCGGCGCTCGAGAACAGGCTCTATCGTCTCCCCGGATGAGCTTCGGCGACGTCGCGGCACGTGGGGAGGACCAAGCGCTGTCCGACCGGCTCTCGCTCGGCGTCGCCGCGCGCCTCTCGCGCTACCTGCAGGTGCTCACGCAGGCGCGCAAGATGGGCAAGGAGACGATCTCGTCGCAGGAGCTCTCCGAGTACACGCACGTGAACTCGACGCAGATCCGGCGCGACCTGTCGGGCTTCGGGAAGTTCGGCAAGCGCGGCGTGGGCTACAACGTCGACTCGCTCGTGTCGCAGATCCGCAAGATCCTGCGCACCAGCGGGCAGCACAACATCGCGCTGTTCGGGGCCGGCCACCTCGGGCGCGCGATCGCCTCGTCGGACATCTTCGCCGACCACGGCTTCCGCGTGGTGGCGATGTTCGACTCCGACCGGGGCAAGGTGGGGGAGGAGATCAACGGCGTCAAGGTGCGCCACACCGACGATGTCCGAACGGTCGTGGAGGAAGAGGACATCGTGGTGGGCGTGCTGGCGGTCCCGACGGTCGCGGCGCAGCCGCTCGCCGACTCGCTCGTCGACGCCGGTGTCAAGATCATCTTCAACTACTCCGAGGCCCTGCTCCAGGTGCCGCCGGAGGTGACGGTCCACACGTCCAGCCCGGCGGTCGACCTCCTCTACGCGCTCTACTTCTACCTGACTTGATCGACCTCGCCACTGCGCGCGAGACCTTCGAGACCTCCCAGGACCTCACGGTCGGGATCGAGGAGGAATACGCGCTCGTCCATCCCGAGACACTCGAGCTGATCCCCAAGTTCGAGGAGCTGCGCGACGCCGGCGCCGACGACCCGGTGCTCGCCGTCGCGATCGCCGGCGAGCTGATCTCGTCCGAGATCGAGATCCGCTCGGGGCGCGGTGAGGACGTCGCCGACGCGCGCGCCAAGCAGCACGAGGCGCGCCGGCGGCTGTTCGCGCTCGCCGAGGCCCACGACGTGCGGCTCGGCACCACCGGCACCCACCCGCTGTCGGACTACCAGGAGCAGCACATCATCGACACGGAGCACTACCACCGCGTCGAGGACGGCCTCAAGTACGTCGCGTGGCGGAACAACACGTTCGCGCTCCAGGTCCACGTCGGCGTCCAGGGCGCCGACCGCGCGGTCAAGGTGTGCGACCGGCTTCGCCCGGTGCTCCCGCTGCTGCTGTCGATCTCGGCCAACTCCCCGTACGTCGACCGGATCGACTCGGGCCTGCACACCGCCCGCACCCAGACCTTCACCAAGTCGTTCCCGCGCTGCGGCATCCCGGATCCGTTCGGGGGCTGGGAGCGCGTGGGCCGAGTACGTCGACCTGCTCGTGCGCACCGGCTCGATCGTCGAGTTCACCCAGCTCTGGTGGTCGGTCCGGCCGCACCACTCCTTCGGCACCGTCGAGGTGAGGATCTGCGACGCCCAGACCACCGCGGCGGAGGCCGACGGGATGGCCGAGCTGATGGTCGCCTGCGTGGCCCAGGCGCTGCGCGAGATCGACGCGGGGGAGACGCCGCCCGATCTGCCGCACCGGCTGATCGAGGAGAACATGTGGCGCGCCATCCGCTACGGGCAGGACGGCCGGCTGCTCGACCTCGAGGCGCCGGACATCGAGGAGTTCCCCGCCGCCGAGGCGCTCGACCGCCTCAGGGCCTGGACCGGAGCGGACATCTCGCTCCCCGGGCTCAACGGCGCGCAGCGCCAGCGGCGCATGATCGACGCGGGCGCGAGCCCGTACGAGGTGTACGCGAAGTGCGTGGAGGAAACGAGAGCCACATATGAGACAGCCGTCTGAAGAGGAGATCCGGGCCCTCGAGGCCGAGATGGAGAAGCTGACCGTCGACGACGTGCTTCTCCAGACCATCGTCACGCTGATCAACCTCGGCGCCCGCAAGGCGGGCCTCGCGGAGGGCAGCGAGGCCGACCTGCCGCAGGTCAAGCAGGCGATCGACGCCGCTCGCGCGCTGTTGCCGATCGTCGAGGCCAACCACGGCGAGGCGTTGGGGCCTGTCAAGGACGCCCTCTCGCAGCTCCAGATGGCCTACGTGCAGAAGTCCGGCGGCGAGGCGCCGCCCGCGCCCGAGGACAAGCCGGGCGAGGGCGGGGCGGGCCCGGCGCAGCAGTCCGGCCGCCTCTGGGTGCCGGGGCAGTAGCGCCGAAGCGCGCGATAACACTCCGCGCCGCTTCAGCGGCGGCCCGGCTCGGGCTGCCGCTTCGTTTTGCATGCATTTCTGATCTCCGAGGGGTTCCTTTGACCGATTTCCTGTCCGACTACGGGGTCGTCGTCGCGCTGATCTGCGCGGGGCTCGCGATCGCGTACGGGCTGCTGACGACACGATCGCTGCTGGCGCTGTCGCCCGGCAACGAGACCATGCAGGGCCTGTCGGCGGCCATCCAGGAGGGCGCGTCCGCGTACCTCCGCCGCCAGTACACGACGATCGGCATCGTCGGCGTCGTCCTCTTCGTCGTGCTCTTCTTCGTCCAGGACTGGTCGGTGGCGATCGGCTTCGCCATCGGCGGTGTCGCGTCCGCTTCAGCCGGCTTCATCGGCATGAACGTGTCCGTGCGCTCCAACGCCCGCGTGGCGGAGTCGGCACGCGGGGGCATCGGACCGGCGCTCGACGTCGCCTTCCGCGGCGGCGCGGTGACCGGCATGCTCGTGGTCGGCCTGGCGCTGATCGGCGTGGCCGGCTACTACGGCATCCTCGTCCTCGCCGACAAGTCCGACAAGGACGCCGTCGACGCGCTGATCGGCCTCGGCTTCGGCGGCTCGCTGATCTCCGTCTTCGCCCGTCTGGGCGGCGGCATCTTCACCAAGGGCGCCGACGTCGGAGCCGACATCGTCGGCAAGATCGAGGCCGGCATCCCCGAGGACGACCCGCGCAACCCGGCCGTGATCGCCGACAACGTGGGCGACAACGTGGGCGACTGCGCCGGCATGGCGGCCGACCTGTTCGAGACCTATGCGGTCACCGCCGTGGCGGTCATGCTGCTCGGCGTCCTGACCTTCGACAACGAGTCGGTCGTGATCTACCCGCTGGTGCTCGGCGGCGTGTCGATCATCGCGTCGATCATCGGCACCTTCGCGGTCAAGTCGAAGACGGGCAACGTCGAGCGCGCGCTCTACCAGGGCATGCTCGTGGCGGGCGTGATCGCCGCGCTGCTCTTCATCCCCGTGACGCTGTGGATGATGGACGACCTGACGGGGATCGCCGGCGGCGAGGGTCCCGGCGTGTGGGACATCTACCTGTGCGCGCTGATCGGCCTCGGCGTCACCGCGGCGCTGTTCGTGATCACCGACTACTACACGTCGACGCGATTCGCACCGGTCAAGAGCACCGCCAAGGCGTCGGAGACCGGTCACGCGACGAACATCATCCAGGGCCTCGCCCAGGGCCTCCAGGCCACCGCGCTGCCCGCGCTCGTGATCGTCGCCGGCATCTTCGGCTCCTACGAGCTGGCCGGCGTGTACGGCATCGGCGTGGCCGTGATGGCGCAGCTGTCGCTGACCGGCCTGATCGTCGCGCTCGACGCCTTCGGCCCGATCACCGACAACGCCGGCGGCATCGCCGAGATGGCCGACATGCCGGAGGACGTGCGCAACGTCACCGACCCCCTCGACGCGGTCGGCAACACGACGAAGGCCGTCACCAAGGGCTATGCCATCGGCTCCGCGGCGCTCGCCGCGCTCGTGCTGTTCGCGGCCTTCAAGATCGAGCTCGAGGAGGAGACCGGCGGGGTCGTCACCTTCGGCATCGACAACCCGGACGTGCTGATCGGCCTGATCGTCGGCGGCATGATGGTCTACCTCTTCGCGGCGCTCTCGATGGAGGCCGTCGGCCGCGCCGGACAGGCGGTGGTCGAGGAGGTGCGGCGCCAGTTCCGCGAGCACCCCGGGATCATGGACGGCAGCGAGAAGCCCGAGTACGGCCAGTGCGTGGACATCGTCACGCGCGCCGCTCAGCGCGAGATGATCATCCCGTCGCTGATCCCGATCGTCGTCACGGTGATCGTCGGCATCCTCTCCGCCCAGGCGCTCGGCGGCCTGCTGATCGGCGTGATCGTGGTCGGCCTGTTCATGGCCATCTTCATGACCGCCGGCGGCGGCGCGTGGGACAACGCGAAGAAGCTCATCGAGGACGGCGCCCACGGCGGCAAGGGCTCCGAGGCCCACGCCGCGTCGGTGACCGGCGACACGGTCGGCGATCCGTTCAAGGACACCGCCGGCCCCGCGATCAACCCGATGATCAAGGTGGCGAACATCGTCGCCCTCCTGATCATCCCGTTGATCGCGTAAGCAGCGCCTCGACGCGCTCCTCGTCTATGACTCCCGCGAGGCGGCCCGCAGCGGCCGCCTCGCCGCGCGTGGTCGCGCCGAGCTTGGCGAGGATGCGCGAGACGTGCACGCCCGCCGTGCGCGGGCTGATGTAGAGCGCCTCGGCGATCTGGCGGTTCGTGCGGCCGGCCGCCAGGTGGACGAGGACCTCGCGCTCGCGCGGGGTCAGGCCGGACGCGTCGTCCTCGGACGCCTCGCCGACGTCGATCCGCGCCCGCGACGCGAGCGCCTCGACCTCGCGGAGCAGGCCCAGCGCCCCGACCGAGCGCGCCGCCTCGGCCGCTGCGCGCAGCGGGCCCCGCGGCCTCCTCGCGGCCGGCGCCGGCGTCGAGCAGCGCCTCGGCCTCGCGCAGGCGCGCCCGGCCGGCCCGGTAGGGGACGGGCAGCGCCTCCCACGTCTCCGCGGCCGCGCGCCAGGGCTCGGGCGCGGACTGCGCCTCAGCGTGCGCGGTGAGCGTGAACGCGCGGGCCAGCGGCACGTCCGCGGCAGGCCCGAGGTCGTCGAGGCGATCGAGCAGCTCGGCGGGCTCCTCGCCCGCCGCCACGCCGGCCGCCACCAGGGCGGCGATCACGCGCCAGTCGTCGGTGAGCCGCTCGAGGCCCTCGCGCACGGCCGCACGCGCCTCCTCGTGGCGCCCCTGCGCGATCGCGACCTCGGCGGCGATCTGCGCCGCGTTGCCCGCCATCTCGGCCATGCGGGCCAGCACGCCGTGCTCGCGGGCGGCGGCGAGCGCCGTCTCGGCGGCGGCGAGGTCGCCGCGCTGGAGCGCGATGTCGGCGTTCAGCAGCGTCAGGTGGGACGCGGCCATCTCGGACACCTCGCCCGCGAGCGTGTCGTCGACCAGCGCCGACGCCTCCTCCAGCCGGCCCAGTGCGATCATCGACTCGGCGGCGTTGCCCGCGAGGAACGCGCTCCAGTGACGGTCCAGCCCCAGCCGCCGGCTGGTCGCCACGCCTTCGAGCGCAACCTCGACCGCCTCCTCGTAGCGGCCGGCGATGTCCAGCTGCGCCGAGAGGTTCACGTACGCGCGCCCGAGCGCCTCCGTGCCGTCGGTCTCGCGCGCGATGGCCAAGGCCGTGCGCAGGCACTCGACGGCCCCTTCGTTCTCGCCCTGCATGCCGCGGGCGCAGCCGAGGACGTTGAGCGCGAGGCCCTCGATCTCGCGCGCCCCGGCGTCGCGGGCGAGGGCCACGGCCTCCTCGGCGCGCTCGAGCGCCTCGCTCATGCGGCCGTCGAGCATGTCCGTGAAGGCCAGGTCGGTCACGGCCTGGGCTCGCGCCTTCGACGGCGGCTCGGGCGGGATCAGCGCGAGCGCGCGAGCGTGGTGCTCGTGCATCTCGGGCCCGGCCATGCCGGCCGCCCACGAGTACCAGGCCCGCTGCGAGTGCAGGATGCCGGCGCGCACCGGCTCGGCCGCGGGGTCGGCGAGCGCGAGCGCCTCGTCGAGCAGCCCGACCGCGACCCCGGCCTCGCCGGCCTGCACGGCGGCGTCGGCCGCCCGCTCGAAGACGTCGAGCTCCGCGTGGTCCGACAGCGCGAGCGCGCGCTGGTAGAGGACGAGCGCCTCGGACGGGGCGTATACGCGCTGCGCGGCTTCGGCTGCGCGCAGGCAGGCGGCGAGCGCCCGGCCGGCGTCGCCGGCGGCGTCCCAGTGGCGGGCGACCGACGCGGCCGCCGAGGCGGGGCTCTCGCCGAGCTCGGGCCGCTCCTCCAGCACGCGCGCGCAGGCGGCGTGCAGGCGGCGGCGCTCGCCCGGCAGCAGCTCCGCGTAGGCCGCCTCGCGCACGAGCTCGTGCCGGAAGGCGAGCCGGCCGTCGCGCGGATCGGTCGTGAGCAGCTGATGCGCGAGGGCCTCGCGGAGCGCCGCCGCCAGCGCGGGGGGCTGCAGCTCCACGAGCTCGGCGAGCAGGTCGTCGTCGACCCGCGCGCCGGCGGCGGCCGCGGCGCGCAGCACGGCCTGCGACGGCGGCGAGAGGGCGGCGATCCGCGTCGACAGCAGGTCGCGCACCGATGACGGGAGGTCGTCGCCGGTGGCCTCGTAGAGCTCCTCGGCGAGGAACGCGTTGCCGCCCGAGCGGCGTGCGATCGACGCCGCCGTGGCGGGGTCGGCGTCCAGCAGCTCGGCGATCTCCGCCTCGCCGAACGGGTCGAGCTCGATCCGCCGCACCCCGTCCGCCCGGGCGAGCTCGGCCAGCCAGGCGCGCAGCACCGGCCGCCGCGAGGCCTCGTCGCTGCGGTAGGTCGCGACGAGCGCGACCCGCTCGCCGCGCACGGCGCGCGCGAGGTAGGCCGCGAGGTCGAGCGTCGAGCGGTCCGCCCAGTGCACGTCCTCCAGCACCAGCAGCAGCGGGGCCGTCGAGGCCACCTCGGCCAGCAGGTCGTGCGCCTGCCCGAGCAGCCGCCCGCGGGCCGCCGCGCCGGCGCCCTCGCCGGGCGCGCCCGACGCGCCCGGGAGCAGGCTCGCCAGCTCGGGCGGCGCGCCCGCGCACATGCGCTCCCAGGCGCGCGGCCCGACGGCGCGGCCGAGGTCGCGCAGCGCCTCGGTGAAGGCCAGGTACGGCGCCGTCCCGGCGGTCAGCTCGACGCATCCGCCGGAGGCCACCAGCATGTCGCCCGCCGCCGCGCGACCGGTCAGCTCCGCGATCAGGCGCGTCTTGCCGACGCCCGCCTCGCCGCCGACGAGCACGACCGCCGGCCGGCCCTCCGCTGTCGCTGCGAGGGCCGCGTCGAGTGCCGCCAGCTCGGCGGCGCGGCCCACGAACCGGCGTCGCATCGCGCCGATCATCTCAGCAATACGTCACCCTCGGGGCCCGAAGTACGTCATCCGCCCGATGTGCCGCTCGAGGAGCGACCGTAGCGTCGGCGGCATGAAGAACCTCATCGCCATCCTCACCGCCGCGGCAGTGCTCGCCGTCGCCGCCCCCGCGGGCGCCATGCCGATCGACAACTACCGCTCGATCCCGTCCGACCCTCCCTCGACCGCCGCCCCCGCGCCGACCTCCCCTTCCGGCGCGGAGACCTGGCTGGTCATCGCCGTCGCCGCGCTCGCGTTCGGCGCCGGGGCCGGCGCAGCGCGGCTCGTTCCCGCGCTGCGCCTGCGGAGCGCCTCGTGACGGCTGTAGGCGCCGATCCCGGCGTCTACGAGGCCTGGCTCGGCGAAGCCACGGAGCTGATGCTCGACCAGGCCGGCGTCGGCCCCGGCAGTCGCGTCCTCGACGTGGCTGCCGGGGCCGGCGGGCAGACGCTGACGGCGGCCCGCCGCACCGGGCCGGACGGCATCCTGCTGGCCACCGACATCTCCGAGCCGCTCCTCGATCGCGTCCGCGCCGGCGCCCTCGCGGAGGAGGTCTCGCACGTCTACGCGGCGGTGGCGGACGCCGCCGCGCTCGACTTCATGCCCGGCGCCTTCGACGCGGCGATCTGCCGGCTGGGGCTGATGCACCTGCCCGACGTCGCCGGCGCATTGCGGGGCATCCGCCTCGCGCTGCGGCTCGGCGGCCGCTTCTCGACGGTCGTCTACGACGAGCCCGGGCACAACCCGGTCCTGCAGGCCGTGCTCGAGGACGCCGGGTTCGTCGACGTCGAGGTCGAGTCCGTCGACGCGCCGCTTCAGTTGCCGAACGACCTCTGCGTCCCGTTCCGGCTGCTCGTGGGCGGCGGGCGGCGGTCATGACGCCCTGATGTTGTTAAGGTCCGCAGGGCAGTGTCAGCGAGCGAGGCCAGCGCTCTGTTCGACGTCGTCGGTGAGGGCGCGCCGGTAGGTCTCGCGCTGGTCGACACCGAGCTGCGCTTCGTCCGCATCAACTCCGCGCTGTGCGCCATCAACGGGCGCCCGCGCGAGCTGCACATCGGCCGCCGGCTCGACGAGGTGCTGCCGGAGATGGCGAGCGTGCTCGTCCCGATCTACCAGCACGTCATCGAGAGCGGCGAGCCCGTCCTCGAGCGCGAGCTGACGGCCGAGCAGCCGGGGACCGGGCACGTGCGGCACGTGCTCGCGAGCTGGTTCCCCGTGCGCATCGAAGGCGAGGTCACCGGCGTCGGCGCCGTCGTGATCGACGTCACCGACCTCAAGGCCGCCGAGATGAGGCTCGAAGGCGTGCTGCGCCAGCTGCCGGTCGGCGTGGTGATCGCCGACGCCGCGGGCCGCGTGCTGCTGACGAACAAGCGGCTGGGGGAGATGGGGATGAGCGTCGCCCCCAGCGGCACGTACCTCGCCGAGGCGGAGTTCGCGGCCTGGCACGGCGACGGGCGGCCCTACGCGCGCGAGGAGTGGCCGCTCGCGCGGTCGCTGATGCGCGGCGAGGTCGTGCGCGGCGAGGAGATGGAGTTCGCCGGCTCGGACGGCGATCGCCGCGTGCTCGAGGCCAACTCGGCGCCGATCCGCGACGGCATGGGCACGATCGTGGCCGCCGTGGTGGTGGTGCAGGACGTCACCGCGCGCCGGCAGGCGACGCAGCGGCAGGACCTGCTCGTGCGCGCCGGCGAGGTGCTCGACTCGGCGCTCGGCGTCGACGAGCGGCTCGACCGCTTCGCCCGCCTCCTCGTGCCCCAGATCGCCGACTTCGTGAAGATCGAGCTGCTCGAGGGCAAGAGCGGCCGCCGCCCGGTCGCCATCGCGCACCAGGACCCCGCGCGCGAGGCGCTCATGCGCGCGTGGCGGGACCGCGGCACGCTGGCGGCCTCCGAGCGCGTCGGCATGGGCACCACGATCGCCACCGGCGAGGCCAAGCTGACGACCGAGATCGTCCCCGAGGCCGTGGTGCTGTCGGCGCTCGAGACCACCGGCGCGGAGGGCGCCGAGCTGATGCGGGCGATCGGCCCGCGGTCGCAGATCGTCGTCCCGCTGCGTGCGCGCGGGCGCGTGCTCGGCGCACTGTCGCTGACCATGGCCGAGTCCGGGCGCCACTACGACGAGGCCGACCTCGACCTCGCGCGCGACCTCGGGCTGCGCGCCGGCCTGGCCGTCGACAACGCTCGGCTGTACGAGGAGGCGCAGGCGTCGGCGGTCGCCGAGCAGCGGCGCGCGGAGATGCTCGACGCCCTCGCCGCCGCCTCGCTCGCCATCCACCGCACGCGCAGCGTCGAGCGGCGGCTGCAGCTGATCGCCGAGCGCGCGCGCGAGCTGACCGGCGCCCGCTTCGCGCACGCGATCGTGCAGCCCGGCCGGGCGGACGAGCTGGGCGCCCGCGCCGGCGAGGCCGTCGCGGGCGAGGAGGGGCTGTCGAGGCCGCTGATCGCGCGCGACGGCACCGAGATCGGCCGCATCGACGTGGCCGGCAAGGTCGACGGCGAGTTCGCGCCGGCCGACGAGCATCTGCTCGAGGACCTGGCCCGCATCGCGTCGCTGGCGATCGAGAACGCGCGGCTGGAGGAGCGCGAGCGGCAGATCGCGCGCACGCTGCAGGACAGCCTGCTCCCGCGGGAGATGCCGGAGATCGAAGGGCTCGAGGTGGGCGCCCGCTTCCTGGCCGGCGGCGAGGGCACCACGGTGGGCGGCGACCTCTACGACCTCTTCCCGGTCGAGGACGAGTGGGCGCTCGTGGTCGGCGACGTGTGCGGCAAGGGCGCCGAGGCGGCGGCCCTGACCGGCATGGTGCGCTACACGCTGAGGGCCGAGTCGGTCCACCACTCGAGCCCGTGCGACGTGCTGCGGCTGCTCAACGACGCGATCCTCCGCCAGCTCGGCGACGGCCGCTTCTGCACCGTCCTGCACGGGCGCGTCACCGTCGGTGGCGGCCGGGCCCGCCTGGTGCTGGCCAGCGCCGGCCACCCGCCGCCGCTCGTGCTGCGCGCCGGCGGGCGGGTGGAGACGGTGCCCGCCGGCGGGCCGCTGCTCGGCGTCGTGCCCGCCGTCGTGCACCCCGACGTGATCGTCACGCTCGGACCCGGCGACGCGCTCGTCTGCTTCACCGACGGCGTGACCGAGGGCCGCGGACCGGACGGGATGTTCGGCGACGAGCGGCTGGCCGAGCTGCTGCGCGCGTCGGCGGGCCTGGACGCCGGCGCGATCGTCGACCGGATCGTCGACGTCGCGGTCGAGTTCCAGGGCGGCCGCAGTCAGGACGATCTTGCGGTGCTGGCGCTGCGCGTCCCCAGCGTCTTGCGGCGCGTGTAGGCCAGGATCGCGCCGGCCGCCGCGATCGCCGCCGCCGTCAGCACGGCGGGCTCGTAGCCCGGGCCGTCGACGATCGCGCCGCCGAGCGCGTTGCCCGCCGCGTTGCCGGCCACGATGCCCATGATCATCACCGTGAACGCCTCGGTCACGGTGCCGGGCGGGGCGACGTCGTCGAGAAGCGCGGAGCCGGTGATGGCGGCCGGCGCGAGCGTCGCGCCGACGACGACCAGGACGGCGGCGAGCCCGAGGTTCGATCCGGCGGCGGCGAGCAGGGCGCAGCCTCCGGCGAGGGCGGCGAGCATCAGCGCGAGGCGCGTCGCGGGCCTGCCGGGCCACGAGCGCGCCCCGTAGACGAGGCCGGCGGCCAGGCTGCCCGCCGACAAGGCGGCCAGCAGCAGCCCGCCCTCCTCCGCCGAGCCGTCGACGGCGGTGAAGGCGGGCGCGGCGACCTGCACGATCCCGATCGCCGTGCCGAGCCCGGCCAGCGCGGCGAACACGGTCCGCACCCCGGCCGCCGTCAACGGCCCGAGCCAGCCGATGGCGTGCGCCTCGCCGCGCCAGCGCCGCGAGGCGCGGGTGGAGGCAAAGGCGAGCGCGGCCCCCGAGGCGAGCACGGCGGCCGCGGCCGTCGCGGCGGCCGGCGAGGCGACCGTGATGATCCCGGCCACGAGCGCGGGCGCCGCCACCACCGACACCTCGAACACGATCGCCACCATCGCGTAGGCCGCCTGGCGCCGCTCCTCGTCCTCGACCAGCACGCTCCACAGCGAGCGCATGGCGGCCGGCACCTGCGGCAGGCAGGCGCCGCCGGCGACGGCGCACAGCACCAGCACGGCCGACGGCGCGCGCCGGTCGGCGGCGACCACCAGCGCCGCCACCGCGAGCGCGTGCCCGGCGGCGGCGGCGCGCAGCACGGGCGGCTGGCCGAGCCGGTCCATCAACCGGCCCTGCGCGACGGCGCCGAGGGCGTTGGCGAGCCCGAACGCGCCGGCCACGCGGCCTGCCTCCGCGAACGAGCCCGTGGCCTCGCGGGCGAGCAGCAGGAGCGCCAGGATGTACATGCCGATCGGCAGCGACCCGAGGGCCGACGCGATCACTGGGCCGAGGGCGCCCGGCACCCGCAGCAACGCTCGGTAACGACGCACTGCGCGCGAAATCTAGAATCGAACCGTGCGCGTCGCCACGCGGGTCCTCTCGGCGGTGATGATCGTGGTCGGTCTCACGGCGGCTGTACGCTCGCTGTTCGTGGTCGGCATCTCGCTGACGTTCCTCGCCGGCCTGCTCATCGCCGCCGCCGGTGCCGGCCGGCTCTACCTGGAGCTCCAGCGGTGAAGCCGCTCGGCAAGTCGCTCGGCGCGCCGGCCCTGTTCGGGATCGTGCAGGGCTTCGTCGCCGCCTCGGTGTACTTCGCGGTCGGCCTCGTGGCCCAGCGCGCGCTCGGCTTCACGTGGATCGTGTTCCTGGCCGGCGGGCTGCTGTTCGCGACCGTGGTGCTCTGCTACGTGGAGGGCGCTTCGCTGCACCAGGAGCGCGGCGGGGCGACGGTGATCGCGCGCTTCGCGTTCAACGAGCTCGTCAGCTTCATCGCCGGCTGGGCGATCTGCCTCGACTACCTGATCCTGATCGCGATCTGCGCCTTCGCGACCACCGACTACGCGGCGGTCTTCGTGCCCGAGCTCGAGTCGGGCGCCCCCGAGTTCCTGATGGCGGCGGCGCTCGTCGCCTTCGTGACGTGGTGGAACGCGCGCGGCTCCGACGCGCCGCGCTACAACCGCGCCGTCCTCATCGTGCTGGGCGACCTCGCGCTGCAGCTGCTGGTCGTCGCGCTGGGCCTCGTGCTGCTGTTCGAGCCGGAGGTGCTGACCGACCCGGCGTCGATCGCCGGCACGCCGTCGATGGAGGACATGCTGTTCGCGTTCCCGCTCGTGCTGGTCGCCTTCAGCGGCATCGACGCGTCGTCCGGCCTGGCGGGTCAGGTGGCGATCGGGCGGCGCGGGCTGCGGCGGCTGATCTCGGTGCGGCTGCTCGCGGCGCTCGTCCCCTACGTCGGGATCGCGCTCGTCGCCTCCGCGACGCTGCCGGTCGAGCGGCTGGACGAGGGCGGCCCGGCCGGCTGGATCGAGGCGCCGATGCTCGGCATCGTCGCCGACTTCTCGCAGGAGTGGCTGCGCGAGGGCCTGCGCTACGTGGTCGCCGTCTCGGCGATCGCGATCCTCGCGGCGGCGTGCAACGCGGCCATGCTCGGCGTCTCGCGGCTGGGCTACAACCTGGCGCTGAACCGCCAGATCCCCTCGCGCATCGGCTACCTGCACCCGGCGACGTCGACGCCCGTGGTGATCATCGGGATCGGCGCGCTGGTGGCGACGCTGCTGCTGCTGACCGCCGACCTCGAGTTCCTGCTCGCCATGTCGGCGTTCGGCGCGACGCTGGCGTTCACCCTCGTGTGCGTTTCCGTCTGCCGGCTGCGATGGAAGGAGCCCGATCGCGACCGGCCCTATCGGATGCCGTTCAACGTGCGCGTGGCGGGCGGCGACCTGCCGCTGCCCGGCGCGATCGGCGCGCTGCTCTCGGGCGCCGCCTTCCTGGGCCTGCTCGCCTTCCACGACCGCGCCCGCTGGGTCGGGCTCGGCTGGATGGCGTTCGGCGTCCTCGTCTACGTCTACTACCGCATGTCCGAGGACAAGCCGCTGCTGAAGCGCATCTCGGTGCCCGAGGAGGTGCTCACCCGGCGGCGCACGGAGGTCGAGTACGGCTCGATCCTCGTGCCGATCCTGGGTACCGAGCTCGACGACGACATCGTCCAGACCGCGGGGCGCCTGGCCTCCGAGGAGGACGAGGACTTCGGCGAGGGCGGCGCGGTGATCGAGGCGCTGTGGATCTTCGAGGTGCCGCTCAGGCTGCCGCTCGACACGAGCGTGCCGGACGCCGAGCTCAAGCGCGCGCGGGCGGCGCTGGCCCGGGCCAAGGCCGTGGGCGAGGAGTACGAGGGCGTGGAGGTGGCCACCGCGGTGGTGCGCGCCCGCCGCGCCGGCGAGGCGATCGTGCGCGAGGCCAAGCGGCGCGGCGTGGAGGCGATCGTGCTGGCCGCCGAGGAGCCCGTGCGCACGCGCGGCGGCGTGCTGTACGGCGGCAAGGAGGGCCTGCGCGACACGTTCGTGGGGGAGACGACGCGCTATGTGCTCAACAAGGCCACCTGCCGCGTCGTGCTGACGGCTCCGCCGGCCGCGGGCCAGGACCCGATGCGCGTCACCGACGAGGCACTCGAGGCTCCGGTCGGCCACGCGCCGGTGCCCGATAGCTAGTATCGCCGCGATGTTCGTCCTCGTGGTCGGAGCGGGCCGGGTCGGCTCCTCAGTGGCGACCTCGGCGCTGCGCGCCGGGCATACCGTGTCCGTGCTCGACGAGGATCCGCTCTCGCACGAGCGGCTCGACGTCGAGCTCGGCCAGTCGTGGGAGGAGGCCGGCGGCCGCTTCACGATCGGCACCGCGCTCGAGATGGACGCGCTGGAGGAGGCGGGCATCGGCGAGGCCGACGTGTTCATCGCCTCCACCAACGGCGACAACACGAACCTGGTGGTGTCGCAGATCGCGCAGCGCCGCTTTGAGGTCAGGCGCGTGATCGCCCGCGTGCTCGACCCGCGGCGCGCCGCCTGGTACGCCGAGCAGGGCGTCCAGACGATCTGCCCCACCCAGATCGCGATCGAGCAGCTCGAGCAGGCGGCGCTCGCGGACGCCTGATGGCCGATCTGTACGTCATCATCGCCGGCGCCGGCAAGGTCGGCTGGAACCTGGCCCGCGAGCTGATCGAGAAGGGTCACGAGGTGACCGTGCTCGAGCAGGACCGGCGCCGCTACCTGACCGTCGAGCAGGAGCTCGAGCACGCCGTCCAGTACGGCGACGCGACCGAGCTGTGGGTGCTCGAGCGGGCGGGCATCCAGCGCGCCGACCTCGTGGTGGCGGTCACCGGCGACGACGAGGACAACCTGCTGATCTGCCAGGTGGCGAAGGAGAAGTACCTCTGCGAGCGGATCATCGCCCGCGTCAACAACCCGCGGAACCTCGAGCACTTCAAGCTCATGGGGATCCAGCCGGCGGTCAGCGCGACCGACCTGATCCTGCGCCTGATCGAGCACGAGGTGCCGCGCTACGGGCTCGTGCACCTGCTCGACCTGCCGGAGGAGCGGCTGGAGATCATCGAGCTGGTGGTGGCCGACGGCGCGCCCGCGGCGGGCCGCAAGGTGGCCGAGATGTCGCTGCCCGACGGCGCCCTGGTGATCTCGGTGCTGCGCGACGGCAGCGGCTTCGTGCCGAAGGCGGACACGGTGGTCGAGGCCGGCGACGAGGTGCTCGTCGTGCTCGACCCCGGGCTCGAAGAGGACATCACGCGCGAGTTCGTGGGCGAGAACGGCAGTGGCTGACGCGGACGTGCTGATCGTCGGCGCCGGCGCGGCGGGCGCCGCCTGCGCGTCGGCGCTGGCCGAGGGCGGCTTCGACGGGACTGTCGTGCTGGCGGGGCGCGACGTCGACCCGCCGTACGAGCGGCCCTACTGCTCGAAGGACTACCTGCGCGGGGACGTGGGCCGCGAGCACACCTATCTCGACCTGCCGGACGGGCTCGACCTGCGGATCCGGACGTCGGTCATGAAGCTCGACACCGAGGCGCGGACGGCCAAGCTGCCGAGCGAGGAGCTCTCGTTCGAGCACGCGGTGCTGGCCACCGGCGCGAACGTCCGGCGGCTGCGCGTGGACGGCTCCGACCTCGAGGGCATCCACTACCTGCGCGCGCTGGGGAACGCCGACGCGATCCGAGCCGACGCCGCCGACGCCTCGCGGATCGTGCTCGTGGGCGGGTCCTACATCGCCTGCGAGGTCGCCGCCTCCCTGACCACCCAGGGCAAGTCGTGCACGCTGGTCATGCAGGAGGACGGCCCGCTGTCACTGGGGTTCGGGCAGACGGCGAGCGAGTTCTTCGCCGGCGTGCTGCGCGACCACGGCATCGAGTGGGTGGCACGCGACTCGCTGGCGGGGTTCGAGGGCGACGGCCGCGTGCAGCGCGTGGTCACCGAGTCCGGCCGGTCGCTCGACGCCGACCTGGTCGTCATGGGCATCGGGGCGGTGCCGGACGTGATGCTGGCCAAGTCGGCCGGGCTGGAGCTCGGCGAGACCGGCGGCATCGCCTGCTCGTCGGTGCTGGAGACCTCGGCCGCGAACGTGTGGGCGGCCGGCGACGCGTGCGAGTACGACTCCGTGGTCCACGGCCGCCGCCTGCGGATCGAGCACTGGGAGCACGCGAGCGCCCAGGGCGCCGCCGTGGCCGCCGCGATCATGGGCTCGCGCGAGCCGTTCTCCGAGGTTCCCTACTTCTGGTCGGACCTGGCGGACTGGTGCACGCTGGAGTACGTCGGGCCGGCTGCGTCGTGGGACGAGGAGGTCATGCGCGGGTCGGTGGCGGACGGGGAGTTCACGATCTTCTACCGCTCCGATGGCCGGGTGGTGGCGGCGCTGACGGTCGGCCGCTCCGACGACCTCGACCGCGCGCGGGAGCTCATGGCGTCGGGGGACGTCGTCGACGCGGACTCGCTGTGAGGGACGTCGCTAGAGGCTGGCCGTCTTGGGCAGCCGCAGCGTCGTCCCGCCCTGCACAGTCCGAGGCTCGGGCGGCTGCCCGCGCAGCAGCCAGCCACCGTCGGGCCGGCGCTCGATCTCGCCGCGCGCGATGAGCTGACCCAGCGCCGTCGTCACCGACGGCCGCCGGGCGCCGACCATGCCGGCCAGGGTCCGGTGCGGCAACCGCAGCGAGACGACCACGCCGCCCGGGGCCACGCGGCCCCAGCGCTCGGCGAGGCACCACAGCAGCGCCAGCAGCCGGTCGTCGACGCGGGTGAGGTGCCCGATGGCCTGCATGATCACGAGCCGCTCGGCGCGACGGGCGGCGCGCTCGACCAGCGAGGCGAAGATCTCCGGCCACTGCGCGGCGCGGACGGCCAGCGCGTGGTCGATCACCGCGACGCGGGCGTTGGTCAGGGCGCTCCAGCGCACGCTGCGGGGCAGCAGGACCTCGGCGTCGCTGTCCTCCCAGGCGCGCAGGAGGTCGCCGGGACCGAGCAGCTCGGCGGAGGGGTGATCGCTCACCGTCGCCTCGCGCACGAGGAGCCCCTCGAGCACGAGCAGGCCGATCGGCTGGCTGCCTTCCACCAGGGTGCGTCCCGGGCTCCACGAGCCGCGGGGGATGTTCACGACACGTACAAACAGCCGCTGCGAGACCTCGCGCACGCGGCGCGGGTCCAGGCCCCGGGCAAGCTCGGGGTCTGCCTCGAGCAGCTGTATCGATCCGCTCCCGCCTTCAGGCATACGTCCTCTCGGTCCCTGGGCCCCCTGCCGGGAGGCCGCACGCCACCAAAGGTAGCGCGCCGGTCAGCGAACAGAACCCGTCACGGCGCGTAAAGCCGGTCAGCCCTCCTATACTGGGCGCCGCACCTTGCCGGGTGGTGTAATTGGCAGCACGCCAGATTCTGGCTCTGGTAGTTGGGGTTCGAGTCCCTGCCCGGCAGCTCCCCCGATTGCCTATGCGTTCGAAGCTGATCACCCTGACTCTCGTCCTCGTGCTCTCGGCGGGGATCGCCGCCTGCGGCGAGGACGACGAGCCCACGTCCGGCAGCGGCGCCGAGTCGACCGCCACGCCGACGCCTACCGAGACCGCCTCCGAGGCGGGCGTCGAGGCGATCGTGCAGGCGATCGGCAAGGACACGAAGTCCAAGCCCGAGATCCCGGCTCCGCAGGGCGATCCGCCGCCCGAGCTGGTGATCCGCGACATCGTCCCCGGCAAGGGCGCGAAGGCCAAAGAGGGCGACCAGGTGAGCATGCAGTACGCCGGCAACTCGTGGTCGACCGGGCAGCAGTTCGATGCGTCGTGGGACCGCGGCGCCCAGCCGTTCCCGCTCCAGCTCGGCGCCGGCATGGTCATCCCCGGCTGGGATCAGGGCATCGTCGGCATGCGCAAGGGCGGCCGCCGGCTGCTCATCATCCCTCCTGACCTGGCCTACGGGCCGGCCGGCCGGGACCCGATCGCGCCCAACGAGACGCTGATCTTCGTCGTCGACCGCGTCGACTGAGCTAAGCGGCCGCCTGCTCCGCCCAGTCGCGGTACAGCCGCCAGTACGCGCCCTCCGCGGCCAGCAGCTCGTCGTGCGTGCCCTGCTCGACGATCCGGCCGTGGTCGAGCACGACGATCCGGCCGGCGGTGCGGATGGTGGAGAGGCGATGGGCGATGACGATCGCCGTGCGGCCCGCCAGCAGCCGCCGCAGCCCGGCCTCGATCAGGCCCTCGGTGTGGATGTCGACGTTCGCCGTCGCCTCGTCGAGCACGAGGATGCGCGGGTCGGCGATCAGCGCTCGGGCGAAGGCGACGAGCTGGCGCTGGCCGGCTGACAGCTGGATGCCGCGCTCGCCGATCTGCGTGTCATAGCCGTCGGCCAGCGCGCCGATGAACCCGTGCGCATGCACGGCGCGCGCCGCCGCCTCGATCTCCTCCGTCGTCGCGCCGGGCTTGCCGAACGCGATGTTCTCCCCGATCGAGCCGCTGAACAGGAACGCCTCCTGCGGCACCACGCCCATCTGCGACCGCAGCGAGCGGACCGCCACATCCCGCAGGTCGTGCCCGTCGACCAGCACCCGGCCCGAGGTCGGGTCGTAGAACCGCGCGACGAGCTTGGCGAAGGTCGACTTGCCCGCGCCCGTGGCGCCCACCAGCGCCACGGTCTGCCCGGGCGGGACGTGCATCTCGACGTCGCTCAGCGCCGGCGCACCGTCGCCGTACGCGAACGTGACGTCGTCGAAGTCGATCTCGCCGTGGATGCGGCCGAGCTCGACGGCGTCCGGCTTGTCGCGCAGCTCCGGCTCCTCGTCGAGCAGCTCGAAGATCTTGTCGAGCGCCGCCATCCCCGCCTGGTACGTCGTGTAGAACTGCGACAGCGACTGGATCGGGTCGAAGAAGTTGTTCAGCGCCGCCACGAAGGCGACCAGCACGCCGATCGTCACCTCGCCGTCGATCGCCTGCATGCCGCCGTAGACCAGGATCCCCGCCGTGGCGACGGCCGACAGCAGCTCGACGGCCGGGAAGTACGCCGCGTTCAGGTGGACGGTCTTCATGTTCGCGTCGTAGTTCTCCTCGTTGAGCTCGTCGAAGCGCTCGAGGTGGCGCGGCTCCTGCGCGAAGGTGCGCACGACGCGGATGCCCGACAGCGTCTCCTGCAGGTAGGCGGTGATGGCGGCGACCTTCTCGCGCGTGGCGCGGTACGCGTTGGCCGACACGATCCGGAAGGCCAGCGAGCCGAGCGCCAGCACGGGGAAGACGAGGAAGGTCAGCAGCGCCAGCTCGAGGTCGAGCACGAGCAGGATCACCGCCGTGCCGAGGAGCGTCAGCGTCGAGCCGAACAACGTCACCACGCCGTCCGAGACGAGCTGGTCGAGCGCCTGCACGTCGTTGGTCAGCCGTGAGATCAGCACGCCTGCCTGGCGGCGCGAGTAGAAGCCGACCGACAGCGTCTGCAGGTGCGCGAAGAGCTGGATCCGCAGGTCCTGCAGCACGCGCTGGCCGACCCAGCCGACGAGGTACGTCTGCACGTAGGTCGCGCCCCAGTAGACGAGCGCGCTGACGAGGAACGCGACGACGACCCACGTGAGCGTCTCCAGGTCGCCCGGCACGATGCCGTTGTCGATCGCCAGCTTGGCGAGCGGGGGAGGGGCGAGCGCGGCCGCGGTGCCGGCCAGCAGCGCGGCGAACATGAGCAGCGTGCGGGCCCGGTACGGGCGCAGCAGCACCAGCAGGCCGCGCAGCTTGCGGCCGCGGCCGCCGGTCGCGCGCCAGCGGGCGACGATCTCGTCGCGGCGCGTCACAGCCCGGCCGCCGCCTCCTGCGGCTTGCGGTTGAGGAACACCTGGTCGGGCAGGCCCTTCTCGGCGATCTCCGCGTACAGCTCGCTGCGCTCGAGCAGCTGGGCGTGCGTGCCGCGCGCGGCGATCCGGCCGCCCTCGAGCACGACGATCTCGTCGGCCAGCGCGATCGTCGACAGCCGGTGCGCGATCACGAACGTCGTGCGCCCGGCCATCACCTCGCGCAGCGCGTCCTTGATCGCCTGCTCGGTCGAGGCGTCGACCGAGCTGGTGGCGTCGTCGAGCACGAGGATCCGGGGATCGGCGAGCAGCGCCCGCGCGATCGCGATGCGCTGGCGCTGGCCGCCCGAGAGGGTCAGCCCGCGCTCGCCCACGCGCGTGTCGTAGCCGTCCGGCAGCGCCTCGATGAAGCCCGCGGCCTGCGCGCGCTCGGCCGCCAGCTCGACCTCCTCGCGGGTGGCGTCCGGCCGCGCGTAGGCGATGTTGTCGTGCACGCCGGCCGAGAACAGGAACGGGTCGTCGTCGACGACGGCGATCGCGTCCCGCAGCGAGCGCAGGTCGACCTCGCGCACGTCGGCGCCGTCGATCCGCACCGACCCGGCGGTGACGTCGTAGAGCCGCCCAAGCAGCTGCACGAGCGTGGTCTTCCCGGAGCCGGTGGCGCCCACCAGCGCCACCGTCGTGCCCGCCTCGACGGCGAGGTCGATGCCGTGCAGCGCCGGTGTCGGGGCGCCTTCGTACTCGAACGAGACGGCGGTCAGCTCCACCCGGCCGTCGCCGGGCGGCAGCGGCGGGGCGCCCGGAGGCGCGACCAGGCGCGGCTCGCGGTCCAGCAGCTCGAAGACGCGCGCGCCCGAGGCGGTCGCCCGCTGCGCGAGGCCGAGCGCGATCCCGAGCTGGCGCATCGGCCCGATCAGCATCAGCAGGTACGCGTAGAAGGCGGTGAAGTCGCCGAGCGTCAGCGACCCGTTGACGACCTGGCGCCCGCCGAGCAGGAGCACCACGGCGAGCCCCAGGTTGGGCAGGAAGCCGATGAACGGGTTGTAGAACGCGCGCAGCCGCGTGGTCACCATCGACTGGTCGAACACCCGCGTGACGCTTCCGCGGAAGCGCTCGAGCTGGCGCTCCTCGGCCGCGAACGCCTTGACCACCCGCACGCCCGACACGTTCTCCTCGACGTCGGCGGTCAGCTCGGCGATCCGCTGCTGGACCTCGGTGAGAGCCGGGCGCGAGATGCGGCCGTAGCGCGCCGCGATCAGCACCACGAACGGCACCGGCAGCAGCGAGAGCGCGGCGAGGCCGGGCTGGAGGAGGAACATCGCCGCCGAGGCCAGCACGATCGTCAGCGCGCTCTGGGCGATGAACACCAGGCCGTAGCCGAGGAAGAAGCGCACGCTCGCGAGGTCGACCGTCGAGCGCGACATCAGCTGGCCCGTCTGCTGGCCGGCGAAGAAGCCGAGCTCGAGCGACTGCAGGTGCTCGTACATGCGGTTGCGCAGGTCGAGCTCGACGCCCAGCGAGACCCGGCCCGACACGAGGCGGCGCGCGACCGAGAGCACCACCCGCCCGAGCGCCGCCAGCACGACGAGCCCCGCGTACAGCTTCAGGTCGTCCTGGTCGTCGCGCGTGACCGCGTCGATCCCGCGACCGGTCAGCCACGGGATCGCCACCGTCGCGCCCATCGCCAGCGCGGCGAGCACGAGCGACCACACCGTGCCGGCGCGATACGGGCGCAGAAAGCCCAGTAGGCGGGCGAACGTCTTCATCGGACGGGACAGATTACGTGGGCCCGCTGGTCCGCCAGCGAGTGTGCGAGACTCGCGGCCCGCATGGCAGACGACGCGATCTCCCTCCGGAACCGGTTCGCGATGGTCAAGGGCGCGTGGGACGAGAACCTGCGCGGCGTCGCCTTCCCGTCGCTCGGCGAGGGGACGGCGGAGCAGAAGATCGAGCGGCTCGAGATCGCGCTCGTGGACGAGATGCGCAACCGCGCGACGCCCGAGAGCGCCGAGCAGGTCGCCGACGCGATGTGGAGCCTCGTGCACAACCGCGACGACTCGGATCCGGTCAAGCAGCGCGTGACGGGGCACCACGAGGACCTGGCGCGGCTCGGCCACCGCGGCCTGCGGTGAAGGCGGGCCTCTGCGACACCTGCGAGCACCAGAAGCTCGTGCGCACGGGCCGCGGATCGGTCTTCTCGATGTGCCTGCGCCACCGGACCGAGCCGGAGCGCTACCCGAAGTACCCGCGCCTGCCCGTGCGCGGGTGCGCGGGCTACTCGATCGTGTCGGGCTCGACCAGCACCAGGTAGTTCTGGTCGGCCTCCAGCGGCTGGACGGAGGCCAGGAAGAGGTTGCGCAGGGTCAGGTCGTCGACCTGCTTGGCCTCCGCCGGCGCCATGCTGGTCGGCGTCGGCGTCTTCGGCGACAGCGTGTCGTCGAGCGGCACCTGGAGCTGCGGCAGGAGGTCGCCCGGCCGGTAGAAGACGGCGCGCGTCTGGCGCTGCGCGGCCGTGGCGGACGTCGCCGGCGCCTGCGGTAGCAGCACGGCGACCATCGTCACGTCCTCGAGGTAGCGGAACGAGTAGAGCGCCAGCTCGAGCGCCTCGCGCAGCAGCAGCCGGCCCCGCTTCTTGCTCGCCTTGCCGGTCGGGATCGTGCCGTTCGGGCCCAGGCCGTTGAGGATGTAGAGCAGCCCGTCGCCCTCCATGTACTGGAGCGAGCCGCCCACCGGGCGGACGGCGACGCCGATGTCCTCGCCCTGCAGCTCGAGTGCCGAGCTGCGGATCGACACGAGCTGGTCGCCGCTGTCGAGCTTGTACTGCAGGCCGACGTGCCCCGCGATCTCCTCGGCGCCGTCGACCATGCGGCTCGTCTCCGGCTCCCACGCCGACCAGTTCTCCGCCAGCTTCGGCCCGCTCTCCTCCTGCGCGCCGAGCAGCAGCGCCGTCCCGCCGGCCACGCACAGCGCGATCCCGGCGAGGACGCCGAAGAGGAAGCCGAAGCGGCTGCGGAAGGGGGACGGCTCGTTGGGGACGGCGGCCTCGACGCTGAGCTGGACGGCCTCCTCGAGCTCGGCGGTCGCCTTGATGTCGTCCTCGGGCTCCTTGCGCCGCGCCGGCGAGGGAGGCGGGATCAGATCGCCGGCCACGTCGCCTCGTCGAGGACGTCGATGTCGGGCTTGCGCAGGCCGACTCCGTCGAGCAGCGAGGTCACCTCGTCGCCGTAGAGCTCGCCGTGCTCGACCAGCTCGTCGGCCACGCGCGAGGTGGCCTCCCGGTTCTGGACGACGGTGTTGTAGGCGACCACGAAGGCCTGCCCGAGCAGGCCGGCCACCAGCGGCCGCTTGTTGGCGTCCGACAGCGTGGACCCGAACGGGTTGAGCTCCTCGCCGCCCGGCGATCGGTTCATGATCTGGTAGCCGATGCGCTGGAAGCGCTCGTCGATTCGCTTCTCGGCCTCCGCGCGGTCGTCCTCGTGCTCGATCCGGTCGCCGAGGTCCACCCGCGTCGGGCCCATGGCGCGGAAGCCGACCATCATCGCCGCGCGGCTGGTGACGGAGTTGACGTCACCGGTCACGCCGGTGGTGTTCTGGCCGTAGAAGACGTGCTCGGCCGCCATCGCGCCGAGTCCCCAGATCAGGTCGCCGACCTCCTCCGAGCGCCAGTGGCCGAAGCGGTCCTCGATCTCCGCCACCCAGTGGTGGCCGCCGGAGGAGCCGCGCTTCTTGATCGAGAGCCGCGTCGAGAGCCGGTTCTCCATGAACAGGTGGCCGCAGACGGCGTGGCCGGCCTCGTGGACCGCCGTGGCCCGCTCCTCGTGCTTCGGGTAGGGCTGGCCGATCGCCACGCCGGCCTCGACCGCGGTCATGGCCTCGACGAGGTCGCGCCGGCTGAAGTACTCGCGCCCGTCCGCGTGCGCGTAGGTGAGCGCGAGCGAGCAGACCTGGTCGATCATGGCCGGCGAGTAGCCGTTGGTGATGCGCGCCAGCTCGTCGCGCTTGGACGGCGTGTCGAGCTCCTCGTCGTGCGAGACCTTGCCCAGATAGAGGTCGAAGATGTCGCGCCGGTCCTCCCACGTGGGCGTGCGGAAGTAGATGTGGCGGCCCATGCGGCCCGGGCGGGTGAGCGCCGGGTCGAGCTGCTCGAGCGCGACGTTGCAGGCCCCGATGAAGTAGATCTGCTCCGGCCGCGGCTTCGGCGGCTTCCGGCGCATCCGCAGCTTCCACAGCTTCTGCGGGATCACGTACAGGGCGTCGAGGAACGTGTTCTGCTTGCGCGTCATCCACTTCTTCATGAGCGGCGGCTCGTCGATGCCGTCCATGACCACCAGCAGCTGGTTGAGCGCCAGCCCGCCGCCCTGGCCGCCCATCATCGGGACCATGTTCTGGACGATGCCGTGGAGGCGGTCGTAGAAGGCCGGGTAGATCTGCCGCGGCGGCTCGGCGCGCAGCTCGAACAGCCGCTCCCGCCACGCCGCGGTCTCCAGCACGAGGTCGCCGTCCGGCGTCAGCGCGCCGTGGCGCCCGAAGAACAGGTGGTCGTGGACGCTGGGGACGGCCTGCGGGGCGTAGCCGGTCCCGAGGGCGGCGCGCCGGCGGCCGACGGCGTCGATCTCGTCGATGAAGACGATGCACTGCCCGCCCCACTTGGAGGCCAGCCGCTTGGCCTTGAACGCCAGCCAGCGCACGAGCACGGCGTCCATGCCGATGAAGGTCTGCGCGAAGCCCGAGCCCGGGATCGTCACGAACGGGCAGTTGAACGACGTGGCGATGCCCTTGGAGAGCATCGTCTTGCCGGTGCCCGGCGGGCCCAGGAACAGCACGCCGCGCTCGCGCTTGCCGCCGGCCTTGACGAACTCCTCGCCCGACTGCCAGAGCGAGACCACGCGGGTGATCTCCTCCTTGGCCTCGGCCTGGCCGCGGACGTCGGCGAGCTTGACGCCCCAGTCAGCGTCGCCCGGCTCGTAGGCCTTGATCTGCTGGATGCCGAGGATGAGCATCGGCCCGAACAGGATCAGGAAGTTCGCGAGGAACAGGACCGAGATGAACGGGATGTAGATCAGGGCCTGCGGCCCGAACGCGAGGATCGCGCTTCCGAGCGTCTCGAGGCCGCCCATGAACGAGCTGTCCCCGCCCGTGAAGGCGTTGATCGTCATCACGATCAGCGTGAGGCCGACCACGACGACCACGATGCGGGTCAGGTTCTTGTACTTGCGGCGCCAATACCAGAGCCGCCGCCGGGTGATGACGTCCTCCTCGCGCAGCTCGAGCTCGGCGCCGTACAGCGTCGGCGCCGGGATCAGCTTGTGGGCGAGGACATCGATCAGGCCGCGGAAGGCGGCGATGCCGAGCAGGGTGAACACCAACGCCCAGAACAGCGGCCACTCGAACTGCTCATACAGGACGATGAAGAGCGCCGGTGAGGTGAGGATGGCGACGAACGTCGCCGCGCGCGAGAGCCGCCGCCACTCGCGCGCCAGCGCGATGCTGTGCTCGTTGACCCGGCGGCGCACAGCGCGATTCTACGGGGTCGTCATGCTGACCATTTGACCGTGCAGCCGCGTGCCTGCGTCTCGGCGCGTTCGACCTCCTCGCCGGCCAGCACGGCGTCGAGCGCGGCACGCAGCCAGGCGGCATCCTGCGAGGGATCCTGGTGGTCGGCGTCGGGCGCCCCGTGGTAGGCCAGCCGCTGCTCGCCGTCGAGCACGAAGACCTCGGGCGTGCGCTCCGCACCGAGCGCGCGGGCGACATCCTGCGAGCCGTCGTAGGCGTACGGGATCGGCCAGTCCTGGTCGCGCACGAACTGCGCCATCCGCTCCGGCGAGTCGGCCGGGTGGCTGGTGGGATCGTTGGAGCTGACGGCCAGGAAGCGCACCCCGCGCGGTCCGTACTCCTCGGCGACGGACCGCAGGCGCGGGTTCCACGCGATCACGTACGGGCAGTGGTTGCAGGTCTGCACGATCACGGTGGCGGGCGGGGCGTCGGCGGCCGGCAGCACGTGCTCGGCGCCCTCGGTGTCGGTGAGCGAGAAGGCGGGGACCGGATCCCCGATCGCGAAGCTGTCAGCCATCGGTGGATGATTGCGCGGCGAGCACGCGGGCGGCCGACGCCCGCACGCGCTCGCGGAATGCCTCGTCCCGGCGCGCCTCGTCCAGCAGGGCCTCGTAGACGCGGCTGTAGGAGCCCTGGCCGGTGGTGAGGATCACGTCGATGCCGGCGCGGGCGGAGGCGACGGCTGCCTCCTCGACGTCGGCGACGGCCTGGACGGCGGCAGCCTCCAGCGAGTCGGTCATCGCCACGCCCTCGAAGCCGAGCCGGTCGCGCAGCAGGCCGTCGACGATGGCCGGCGACTGCGAGGCGATGTGGTCCTCGTCCAGCGCCGGGTACGTGGCGTGGCCGACCATCACGAACTCGGTCCCCATGTTGACGGCGATCACGTAGGGCTGGAGGTCGTCCTCGAGCTGATCGCGCGTGCGGTCGATCACGGCGGTGCCCTCGTCGGTGTTGACCGTCGCCCCGCCGAGGCCGGGGAAATGCTTGACGGTGGTCGCGATCCCGCCCTCGTGCCAGCCGCCGATCGACTCGGCGACGGCGGCGGTCGCCGCGTCGGGGTCGGTGGTGAAGGCGCGGTCGGCCATCGCGGCGTCCTCCACGGTCGGGATGTCCGCGACCGGCGCGAGCGTGACCGAGATGCCGGCGGCGCGCAGGTCGCGGCCGGCCGCCTCGGCGTCCTCGCGCACCGTGCCCCAGGCCTGCTGCTCGGGGGCGGACGCGCTCGGGCTCCGCCCACGGCACGATGCGGATGGCGCCGCCCTCCTGGTCGACGCAGATGAACGCGCCGTGGTGAGGTCGCGCGCAGGGCGCGGGTGAGCCGGCGCAGCTGCTCGGGGTCGGCCACGTTGTCGCGGAACAGGATCGCGCCCGCGGCGCGGCGCTTGCGCAGCGCCTCCCGCACGTAGCCGGGCGGCGAGGTGCCGGCGAAGCGCAAGATGACCATCTGGCCGACCTGCTGCTCCAGCGTCAGCCGGTCGACGGGCGGGGGCGCCGGAGCCTCCGCCGGCGCGGCCTCGCCGCTCTGGCGTGCGGGCTGCCGCTCGGGCTCGCCTCCGGCCCCCACGGCGAGGCCGCCGAGGAAGGCGAGCGCGGCGGCGCCGGCCAGCGCCAGTCGACGGCGCCGCACCTGCTCCCGCCGGCGCCTACGGTGCGCCTGCGAACGCTCCACGCTCGTGATCATGGCGCAGCCGCCGATAACGATCCTGATGGAGCGCACCGCCTATGAGATCGAACCCGTGCTGCACGCCGTGGCCCGCACCATGCAGGCATGCCTGGGCTTCGGCACCGTGGTGGTCAACCTGCACCGCCCGGCCTGGGACGACTTCGAGACCGTCGTGGTGGTGGGCAGCGACGACGCGCGCGACGTCCTGCTCGGCCAGACCTCGAGCACGGCCGACTGGGCGCCGCTGCTCGACCCGCGCTTCGAGCGCCGCGGCGCCTACCACGTCAAGGACGGCGAGTACGACTGGAGCCAGGACCCCCTGACGACGTGGGTGCCGACCATGTCGACCTCGGCCGACCCCGATGCCTGGAGCCCCGAGGACGCGCTCTTCGTGCCGCTGCGCTCGGCCGCCGGCGACGTGCTCGGCATCCTCTCTGTCGACGAGCCCGCCGACGGGCGCCGGCCCGATGACGAGAAGCTCGACCTCGTCGTGGGCGTCGCCCAGCACGCCGCCCTGGCGCTCGAGCACGCCCAGGAGGCCGCCGCCGCCGAGCGGCAGCGCGTCTCCGTGGGGCACCTGCTGCGCCTGACCGCCTCACTCGCCGAGCGGCGGACGACCGGCGAGATGCTCGACGCCGTCTGCCACGGCATCCGCGACGCCCTCGGCTTCGAGAAGGTCGCCGTGGCGCTGGAGGGCGAGGAGCGCATGCTCGAGCTGCGGTCCACCGTCGGCATGACCGACGACGAGCTCGCCCGCTTGAGCCGCGTCCCGCTCGACGCCGTGGCCCCGCTGCTCGATCCTGCGCTCGAGCGCGACGGCGTCGTCCTGCTCGAGCGCGGCGACGCGCAGGCGCGCGTGGACCCGTCGCTCCGAGGCGCCTCCTTCGGCCGGCTCAACGGCCGCGGCGCGCGCGCCTGGGAGCAGCACGTCCTGATCGTCCCGCTGCGCGACCGCGAGGGCGGCCTCGAGGGCGCCGTGTGGGTCGACGACCCGCGCGACCGCCTGCTGCCCAGCAGCGAGACGCTGCAGGCCCTGCGCGCGTTCGCCAATCACGCCATGAGCGCCGTCGAGTCGGCGCGGCAGCTCGAGCTGATGCGCCACCTGGCCGAGCACGACCCGCTGACCGGCCTGCGCAACCGGCGCGGCTACAGGAGCACATCGACGCCGAGATCGCCCGCACGGGCACCGTCGCGGTGATGGTGTGCGACCTCGACAACTTCAAGCGCGTCAACGACACGCTCGGCTACGTGGAGGGCGACGAGGCGCTCCGCCGCTTCGCGGGCGTGCTGGCGGCGGCCGGTGGCCTTGCCGCCCGGCTGGGCGGCGAGGAGTTCGCCGTCGTCCTGCCCAGCTGTGACGAAGACGCCGCGCTTGCGGCCGGCGAGCGCGTGCGTTCCGAGGTCGCGGCCGTGTTCCACGACTTCCCGTGGCCGGTCACCACGTCGGTCGGTGTCGCCGTGACGGGTCCGGGCTGCCAGGACGCCTCGCAGCTGCTGCGCGCCGCCACGCGCGCCGTGTTCGGCGCCAAGCGGCTCGGGCGCGACCGCTGCGTCGCCTACCACGCCGAGGCGCTCGAGTCGCTGCTCGGCACGCTCAACGAGAGCGGCGAGACGCGCGAGCAGCTCGCCGCCGCGATGCTCCTGGCCGAGACGCTCGACATGCGCGACGTCGGCACGGCGCGCCACTCGCAGACCGTCGGCCGCTACGCCGAGGAGATCGCGCGCGAGCTCGGGGTGCCGGACGCTCACGTCGAGCGTGTCCGCGCCGCGGGTGTGCTCCACGACATCGGCAAGCTCGGCGTCGCCGACGCCGTGCTCAAGAAGCCCGGCAAGCTCACCGACGAGGAGTGGGTCGAGATGCGCCGCCATCCCGAGCTGGGAGCGCGGATCCTCGACCACGCGAATCTGCGCGACATCAGCGCGTGGGTGCTCGCGCACCACGAGCGGATCGACGGCCGCGGCTACCCGCACGGCCTGGCCGGCGACGTGATCCCGCTCGAGGCGCGGATCCTGGCCGTCGCCGATGCCTACGAGGCGATGACCGCCGACCGCGCCTATCGCGCCGCGCTGGGCCACGACGCCGCCCAGCGGGAGCTGCGCGACGGCGCCGGAACGCAGTTCGATCCGGAGGTCGTGGAAGCCTTCCTGGCGGTGCTCACGCGGGGCCGGAAGACCCGTCGCCGGCAAAATGGCGTTCGGGTGGCCTAAACTCGCGTCGAGTGGGTAAGGGGTCAGCACACAGACAAGGAGGGGACCGGTGCGAGGCTTTGGGCTGACCATCGAGCCACTTGCGGGCGGCGCGGTGTGCGTGGCACTTCGCGGCGAGCTGGATCTGGAGCACGCGTATACGTTCGACGAGGAGATGCGTCGGGTCGAGGGGGACCGGCCGCATTGCCTCGTGCTCGATCTGCGTGGTCTGTCGTTCCTGGACTCGTGCGGTCTCGCACGGCTGCTGGCGGCGCGCCGGCGGGCGCGGCGCGAGAAGCGCAGGCTGCTGCTCGTGCGTGGCAGCAAGCCGGTCCAGCGGCTGATGGCGATCACCGCGGTGGGTGAGCACTTCGAGCAGGTGTCCGAGGTGCCGGAGGAGCTACGCCCGTCGGCCCGCCTCGCGGGCCAGCTTCAGTAGCTCGCGCACCGGCTGCGGGACATCGGGCTCGAAGAAGGCGGCAGTACGGCGCCCGCTGGCGTCGTCCACGAGCACGTCGTAGCGCATCAGGTCCGCCCCGCGGCCCGGCGGGCCGCCCGCGGGCAGGGCGGCCGCCAGCTCCTCCAGCTCGCGCGCCGGCCCGGGCTCGAGATCCTCGGTCTCGACCACGAGCGGCGGGCGGCGGAGGCCCGCGAACCCGCCCTGCTGGCGGACCTCGATCCTCATTCCCAGCGCACGCCGACCTCGGCCCACGCCTCCCGGACCGCCTTGGCCTGGTCCGATCCCGGGCCGAAGCGCTGCCGCGCGGCCCGGTGGGTGATCCGCGCGAACTGCCGGAAGGAGGCGGTGGTGGTGAGCAGCGGGCTGCGCAGCGCGTCGTACCAGATGTGGCCCGGGGCGTGCCAGGACTTGCCGCCGAGGTTGGTGGCGAGCAGGTAGAAGGCCTTGTTGGCGATCCCCGAGTTGATGTGGACGCCGCCGTTGTCCTCGAACGTGCGCACGTAGTGGCGCCAGTGGTCGGGCTGCGGGTCCTTGCCCAGGCACGGCGTCGTCGTAGGCGGTCCCCGGGGCCTTCATGCTGCGCAGGGCGTCGCCGTCGAACTCGTCGCCGCGCAGGTCGGCGCCGATCAGCCAGTCGGCCTCGTCGGCGGTCTGGCCGAGCTTGTGCTGCTTGACCATGACCCCGGCGACGTCGGCGAAGTGCTCGTTGAGCGCGCCGGACTGGCCCCAGTACTCGAGCCCGGACTCGTCCTCGATCACCCCGTGCCCGAGCTCGTGGCCGATCACGTCCAGCGACTTCGTGAAGCGCAGGAAGATCTCGTCGTCGCCGTCGCCGAACACCATCCGGCGGCCGTCCCAGAACGCGTTCGGGTACTCCTCGCCGAAGTGCACGATGCCGCGCAGCGGCATGTTCTCGTTGTCGATCGAGTCGCGGCTGAAGACGTTCTGCCAGAAGTCCCAGGTGGCGCCGAGGCCGTCGAACGCCTCGTCGACGGCGGGGTCGCCGGTCGGGCCGTCGTCCTCGTCCCTCACGCGCCGGAGGCCCGTGACCTCCCAGCCGTGCTTGGCGTCCATGATGCTGCGAGTCCGGCGGGCGGCCGCGGCGGCGGCGAGCGCGTCATGGCCCTCGCGGGCGCCCTTCCTGCCGATCGCCTTGGCGTTGACCGAGCGCGCATGGCGGATCGTGGTGTCGGCGTCGAGGGTGCGCAGCGCCCATGCGCGCTGCTTCGGGCTGCCGCGGTCGGCCACGCGGCTGAGGACGAACGGCGGCACGACGCAGTGGAGGGGGTTGCGGCACATGCCGCGTTTCTATTCGCGGCGCATGTGCGCCGTCAAGCCGGGACGGCAGCGGGGCGACGCGGCCACTGCGCGATCAGCAGCCCGCTCGCCACCAGCAGCGCCCCGCCGATGGCGGCGAGCGTCACGTGCTCGTCATAGAGGGCGGCGCCGAACGCGAGCGCCCCGAAGGGCAGCAGCAGCGTGATGTAGGAGACGGTCACGGCCGGCAGCTGCCTGAGGAGGATCGTCAGCGTCACGAACGGAACCGCGCTCCCGATGACGGCCAGGTAGGCGATCGAGCCCAGGGATTGCGCGGTCCAGGCCGCTTGACTCCAGTCCTCCGTGGGAACGGAGGTCGCGAGCAGCAGCGCGCCGCCGGCCAGCATCGCCCAGCCGTTCAGCACGATCGGGATCGAGCTGCTGGCCGCGCCGCTTGATCGACACGTTCCCGATCGCGGCACACAGCGGCGCGATGGCACACGCCGTGGCCGCCAGCAGCGCCCACTCCGCGTCACCGAGCGCCAGGCTCTCGCCGAACGCGATCGCCAGGCCGACGATGGCGACCCCGATGCCGGCCACCAGCCTCGCGCGCAGCGGCTCGTCCGCGAGTGCCACCGACGCGATCGTCGCGCTGTAGAGCGGCATCACACCGAACAGCACCGCCGCCAGCCCACTCGGCACGTACTGCTCGCCCCAGTAGATGAGGCCGTAGGCGCCCGCGAAGGGGAGCAGCGCCAGGATCCCGGCGAGCACCGCGTCGGTGCTCAGCTTGCGTCCCATCACTTTCGCGAGCAGCAGCAGCCCGGCTCCAGCGATCGCGAACCGCACCCCGGCGCTCAGCAACGGAGGCACGTCCTCGAGCCCGATCTTGATCGCGACCCAGGTCGACGACCAGATCAGGACATTGAGGGCGTACAGGGACCAGACGAGCGAGCGCGACATGGACCGGATGAGCCTACGAGCGCGCCGCCGCGGGTTCAGTACGGGTGCCCCGACTCGATACGGATGGGTAGGTCACCCCGTTGATGGGCGCCGATGCCGGTGGCAGCATTGGTACTGCATGGATGCTTCTGAGGACCTTCTGGCGACCGGCGCCTTCGTCGAGTGCGTGTTCTCGTGCCCGTCGTGCGGGCTGGCGGGGACGAGCCTGGTGCGGCCGCAGCACCTGATCGGCAAGACCTGTTACGGCTGCGGCGAGCCCGTCGTGCTGACCGTGTTCGAGCGGTTCCCGTCTCGGTCGCGTACAACCGACGCCTGAACCGCCGGTTGGTCACTTTGTGGGCCTGAGGCCGACAAACTGACCAACCGAACCCGCGCGGGCCTCGATCCCGCCCCCTCAATGCCCGAAGTTCAGCCCGCCTCGGCCAAAGCCCGGCGGATCCGCTTGGCCGAGATCGGCCCGCGCGTGCCCAGCGACTGCGCGAAGTGCGACACCCGGAGCTCCTCGAGCATCCACGGAACCTCGCGCAACCCCACAGAGCCCGGGGCCGCGGCGAGCCGCTCGCGGTAGGCGCGCTCGAGCTCGTGGACGCCGTTCATGCGGTCGCGGTCGACCGCCACCGCGTCCGGCAACCGCTCCAGCCGGCGGGCGGCGGCCCGGAGGTAGCGCTCGACGTCGGCCAGCCGGTCGACTCCGGTGGCGGCGATGAACCCGGGGTGGACGAGGCGGGCGAGCTGCTGGCGGACGTCGGCTCGGGCGGGCTGCAGAGGCACGGCAGTCAAGGGCTCCAACAGGCGCGACACCTCGCGGGCGGCGTTGAGAACGCCCACCACCGACGCGACGACCGCCGCAGTGCGAGAAGCCAGCGCGCCCGCCACGTGGCCGCGCAGCCGTGCGAAGCCCGCCTCGTCCCACGCAGGCCCGCCCCCGTCCTTCATCAACCCGTCGGCGGCGGCCACCACCGCGTCGTCGAGCACCGCGGCGAGGCTGCCGTGCGGCGCGGCGGACAGCGCCAACCGGTCCGCGTTGGAGAGACGGTCGTGGACGTACTTCGAGACCGAGGGCGTGGAGAGGAGCAGGAGGCGGCGGGTGCCCGCCCACATCGACGCGGCCTGGGCGCCCGGCGTCTCGAGCACCTTCACGCCCACGGACGAGCCCTCGTCGACCAGCGCCGGATAGGCGCGCACCGCCTGGCCGGTGCCGCGCAGCGTCACCTCGCGCGGAAGCGAGCCGATGTCCCACGAGGTCAAGCCGCTCCGCTCGAGCTTCGACGAGGCGGCGGTCAGCTCGGCCCGCAACAACGGGCGCACCTGCGCGCGCACGTCGCTCAGTGACTTGCCGGAGGCGAGCACGCCACGCTTCGAGTCGACCACGCGGAACGTCACCCGCAGATGTGGCGGCAGCGACGAGAAGTCCCACGCCTCGGGCGGGATGGCGAAGGTGTCGATCGCCCGCGAGAGATCCTCGGCCAGTGCCCGGCGCCGTGGTTCGAGCCGCTCCAATGCCCGCACCGCGGTCTCCGGCACCGGCACCAGCCGGCGCCGCAGATCCTTCGGCAGTCCTCGGATGAGCGTCGTGACGAGCTCCTCGCGCAGGCCCGGGACGAGCCACTCGAAGCGGTCCGGCCGCACGGCGCCGAGCAGCTGCAGAGGCACAACGACCGTCATGCCGTCATCCGGAGCGCCCGGCTCGAAGCGGTAGTCGAGGTCCAGGGTCAGCTCGCCCTGGCGCCATGTGGAGGGCCACGTCTGCTCGTCGACCGCATCGGGGGAGCGGACGAGCACGTCCCGCGTGTACGTGAGCAGGTCCGGGGGCTGATCCCGCCACCAGCGGTTGAACCCCGCCGCCGAGACCACATCCAAGGGCACCCGCTCGTCGAAGAACTCGAACAGCGCCTGGTCGTCGGCCAGGATGTCCCGCCGCCGCGCTCGGTGCTCCAGCGCCTCGACCTCCTCGATCAGCCGCCGGTTCTCCGCCACGAAGGCGTGCCGGGACTCCCACTCACCCTCGACCAGCGCGCGCCGGATGAAGAGCTCGCGCGAGAGCACCGGGTCGATCCGCCCGTACTGCACCTTGCGGTCCGTGACGACGGGAAGTCCGTACAGCGTCACCCGCTCGGTCGCCACCACCGACCCCTGGCGCGGATCCCAGCGCGGCTCGCTGTAGGTGCGCTTGACGAGGTGCCCGGCCAGCGGCTCCACGTCGGCCGGATCGATCCGCGCCGCCGTGCGCCCCCAGAGCCGCGTCGTCTCCACGAGCTCGGCCACCATCACCCACGGCGGCGTCTTCCGGAACAGCCCCGAGCCGGGGAAGATGGCGAACCGCGCGCCGCGTGCGCCCGTGTACTCGCGCGTCGCCGCGTCCTTGACCCCCACGTGCGAGAGCAGCCCGCTCAGCAGCGCCAGGTGGATGTCCCGCGGTTCGGCCGGCGTCCGGTTGAAGCGCACGCCGACGCCCTTGGCCGCGTCCCGCAGCTGCTGCACGAGGTCCTGCCACTCGCGTACGCGCAGGTGGTGCAGGTACTCGGCGAGGCAGCGCTTGCGGAACTGGTTGGAGGAGAGCTGACGCTGGAGGTCGCGCAGGTAGCGCCAGAGGTTCAGGTAGGCGATGAAGTCCGAGTCCTCGTCGGCGAACCGGGCATGGGCCTGATCGGCCTGCGCGGTCTTGTCCGACGGCCGCTCGCGGACGTCCTGGATCGACAGCGCGGCGGCGATCACGATCACCTCGTCCGCGCATCCGAGCCGGTCTCCCTCGAGGATCATGCGGCCCATCCGGGGGTCGACGGGAAGCTCCGCGAGCCGCCGGCCGAGCTTCGTGAGACTGGCGGAGGGTGACAGCGCGCCGAGCTCTTCGAGCAGCCGGATCCCGTCGCGGATCTGGCGCTTGTCCGGTGGATCCAGGAACGGGAAGTCCTCGATGCGGCCGAGCCCGATCGCCGCCATCTGCAGGATCACCGACGCGAGGTTCGTGCGCAGGATCTCGGGGTCGGTGAAGCGCGGCCGCTCGAGGAAGTCCTCCTCTTGATAGAGCCGGATGCAGATGCCGTCCGAGGTCCGGCCGCAGCGCCCCTTGCGCTGGTCCGCCGAGGCCTGCGAGATCGGCTCGATCGGCAGTCGCTGCACCTTCAGCCGCGCGCTGTAGCGGCTGATGCGCGCCGCCCCCGGATCGACCACGTAGCGGATCCCCGGCACGGTCAACGACGTCTCCGCCACGTTCGTGGCCAGCACCACACGCCGCTTCGCGTGCGGCTTGAACACCCGCTGCTGCTCGCTCGCCGACAGCCGCGCGTACAGCGGCAGCACCTCGACGTCGAGCCGGCCCCGCAGCACGTCCGCCGTGTCGCGGATCTCGCGCTCGCCGCTGAGGAACACCAGCACGTCGCCCGGTCCCTCGCGCAGCAGCTCGTCGCACGCGTCGGCGATCGCGTCCTCCTGGTCGCGGTCGGGATCCTCAACCGGCCGGTAGCGGACCTCCACCGGATAGGTCCGTCCTGAAACCTCCACGATCGGCGCGTCCCCGAAGTGCCGGCTGAACCGATCCGGGTCGATCGTCGCCGACGTGATGATCACCTTCAGGTCCGGCCGCCGCGGCAGCGTCCGCGCCAGGTAGCCGAGCAGGAAGTCGATGTTCAGCGACCGCTCGTGCGCCTCGTCGACGATGATCGTGTCGTAGCGCTTGAGCAGCTTGTCGCGCCGGACCTCGGCCAGCAGCAGGCCGTCGGTCATCAGCCGCACCTGCGTGTCACGCGACGACCGGTCGCGGAACCGCACCGCGTAGCCCACCTCCGAGCCCAGCGGCACCTTCATCTCCTCGGCGATCCGCGCCGCCACGGTCCGCGCCGCCAGCCGCCGCGGCTGGGTATGGGCGATCCGCGAGCGCCCCGACTCGAGGCACAGCTTCGGCAGCTGGGTGGTCTTGCCGGAGCCCGTCTCGCCCGCGACCACGACGACCTGGTGCGAGCCGATCGCCTCCAGGAGCTCCTCCCGGTGCGCGCTGACCGGGAGCTCGGGCGGGTACGCGATCAGCGCCAGCGCGAGACGCCCTCGCCGCCGACGGGGTCCTCTTCGGGCACCGGAACGCGAGCCAGCCGCTCACGAGCCGCGTCGTCGGCGCGCCGCAGCAGGTCGTAGTCCTCCTGCCCGGCGGGATACGCGCCGGTCACGGTGAAGCCGTCGCGCGCCGTGGCGCGGCGGTGCCCGGTCCCCGCCGGCAGTACCAGCACGTCGCCCGCCGACACCTCGAAGGACTCGCCCTGCGGCCCGCCGAGCTCCAGCACGGCCGCCCCGGCCAGCACGCCCAGCACCTCGTGCGAGGTCGAGTGGAAGTGGTGGAAGTCGAACACGCCGTCCACCCACGAGCCGCCCCAGCCGTGATCGCCGAACAGCGAGCGCAGGTCGCCGCCCACGTCGCGGTAGACCAGCACGGGGAACGACGGATGGTTGGGGATCTCGTCGCCCGGCGGCGCGTGCCAGGTCTCGAGGTTCATCGCGCGGGAACCGGCGCGCGAGCCGCGTTCTGCTCGATCGCGTCGAGGATCTGCGGCCACGCCGCGCGCGGCATGTCGTGGCCCATGCCCTTGACGATCAGGAGGCGGGCGCCGGGGATCGCGCGCGCCGTGGCGCGCCCGCCCGACGCCGGCACCATCCGGTCCTTGCTGCCGTGGATGACCAGCGTCGGCGCCGTGATCGTCCGCAGCAGCGGCGTCCGGTCGCCCGAGTGGATGATCGCCGCGAGCTGGCGGGCGCCCGCGGCGGGGTTCAGGCCGCGGTCGTAGCTCATGCCGGCGATCCGCCGCAGGTCCTCGTTGTCGCGCTCGAATTCGGGCGAGCCGATCTTCGAGAAGACGCGGACGGCGTGCTCCATGTACTGCTCGCGGCCGCGCGGCGGGGGCTTGATGAGGATCGGCCAGATCAGGGGGGACGGCTGGCCGCTCCAGCGCGACCCCGTGTTCGACATCCATGAGACCAGCGAGAGGACGCGGTCCGGGTGCCGCGCCGCCATCGTCTGGGCGATCATGCCGCCCATCGAGGCGCCGACCACGTGCGCGGCGTCGATCCCCAGGTGGTCCAGCAGCCCGACGCCGTCGCCCGCCATGTCCTCGAGCGTGTAGCTGGCGGCCCGCTTGTCGCGCCGTAGGAGCTGGTACACCGACGGCACGGCCCCGTTCATGTGCTGCGACCGGCCGACGTCACGGTTGTCGAAGCGGATCACGTGGAAGCCGCGGTCGGCCAGCGCGGCGCACAGGTCCTCGTGCCAGCCGAGCATCTGCGTCGCGAGGCCCATCGTCAGCAGCATCGCGGGCGCCTCGGGGTCGCCGAACGTCTCGTAGCAGAGCTCGACGTCGTCGTTCACGGTGCATAGCTGTTCCGGCATGAGCCCAAAGACGTTACAGCGGCTTCTCGAGCCAGAACTCGCTTCGGCCCCCCTCGACCGGATGCTCCGACCGCACCGTGTAGCCCTCGCTGGCGTAGAGCGCCATCGCCTCCGGCAGCATGTCGGTGGTGAAGAGCCGCACCTCGCGCTGGCCCGCGTCGCGCGCGATCCCCTCGAGGTCGGCCAGCAGCCGCCGCGCGAGACCGCGCCCGCGAGCGCGGGGCGTGACGAACATGCGCTTGATCTCCGCCACGCCGGGCTCGAGCTCGCGCAGCCCGGCGCACGCCACCGGCGCGCCGTCGTCGTAGAGCACGATCCAGGCGGCGTTGGGGCCGCGGAAGACGTCGACGGTCCCGAAGATGCGCGGCTCCGCCTCGAAGTCCGGCCCGGCGCGCTCGCGCACGAGCGCCATGTACTCGTCCCACAGCTCCACCGCGGCCGGGCCGTCCGGCGGCTCGTGGCGCGCCTCGATCAAGCCCGCCTCCGCAGCGCGAGGACGACCACGTCGTCGTCCAGTGCCGGCGCCCACGCCTCGGCTTCGCGGTGCAGCAGCTCCACCAGGCGCTGGGGGTCGAGCTCGCGCGCGTGCTCGGCGAGCAGCCCGGGCAACCGCTCGTCACCGAACTGGCGCCCCTCGCGGCGCGCCTCCGTGAGCCCGTCGGTACAGGCGAAGACGAGGTCGCCGGGGCCGAGCGGCGCCTCCTCGGCGGTGTAGGCCTCGCCCTCCTCGAGGCCCAGCGGCAGGCCCGTCCCGCGCAGCTCGAGCTCCCGGTCCGCGGTGATCAGCCGCGGCGGCAGATGCCCCGCGTTGCACCAGCGGATCGTGTGTTCGTCGATCACCATCATCACGGCCGGCACGAACGTGATGCCGGGCAGGCGCCCGCGCAGCAGGGCGTTGGTCTGGCTCATCACCTCGGCCGGATCGGCGGCATCGTACGTCCGCGCCTCGACGAAGAACCGGACCATCGAGCTGATGGCCGCGACCTCGATCCCCTTGCCGCTCACGTCGCCCACCAGCAGCGCCACCGAGCGGTTCGGGAGCCGCCAGATGCCGAAGAAGTCCCCGCCCCCGGCGGCGTGGCCGGAGGGCTCGAACACGAGCCCGGCGTCGAACCCCTCGAGCTCGGGCAGCGGCCCGGGCACGAAGCCGCGCGTGAGCGCCAGCGCCACCCGCCGCTCGCGCGCGAAGTCGAGCGCGTTGGCGATCGCGCCGGCCGCCGCCACCCCGAACGCCTCGATCCGCGCGAGCAGCGCGTCGTCGCACAGCCCCGGGCGCTCGTCGGACACGGTGAGCACGCCGAACAGCCGCGAGCCGATCGAGAGCGGCACGTGCGCGAACGACCGGATGCCCTCCTCGTCGATCACCCACGGCAGGAACTTCGCCCGGTCGACGTCACGGCTCGCGTACGGCTCGCCGGTCTCGGCGACGCGGCCGATCATCCCCTCGCCGACCACGAAGCGCGCCTGCCGGACCTTCTCGGAGAACCCGAGCGAGTGCAGCACCGTGAGGTCGCGGCTGGCGGGCTCCTGGCGGGTGAGCATCACCTTCGACGCGCCGCTCAGGTGCGCCGCCTGCTGCACGATCGCGCGGTAGACGTCGTCGAGCTCGAGCGAGACGCCGAGCTCGTGCACCGCGCGGTTGAGCATCAGCTCCTCGTGCGTGCGGCGCTCCTCGCGGCCGAGCAGCTCGGAGCGGTCGAGCGCGATGGCGGCGAGGTCGGCGAACACGCCGGCGCTGCGCACCTCCTCCTCGCTGAAGGCGCCGGCGGACAGGGCGAGCACGCCGAGCATGCGGCCGTCCGGCGTCTGCACCGGGCAGGCGAGCAGCGCCGACGACGCATAGAAGCTCCACGTCAGCCGCGCCTGCTCGGCGGGCAGCTCGTCCTCGAGCCGCCGGCGCAGCGCCTCGGCGCCCGGCCAGCGCGTGATGTCGTCCATCAGCAGCGGCGAGCCGCGCTCGATGGCAGCCTCGGTGATGCCCGGTCGCTCGGTGTCGTACGGGCGGCTCAGGACCGCCCCGAGCGCCTCGCGCACCTCCGGCGAGGAGAACCACGCCGCCACCGGGCGGATGTACTGGCTGTCCCAGTCGACGACCACGAACGCGCAGCCGTTGAGCTCGAACAGCCGCCGCAGCTGGGCGACGATCTCCTCGAGGGTCTGGCGCAGCCAGGGGCCCTCGGTCGTGATGTCAGTCGGTGAGTGGATCGTCGTCGTCGGAGATCTGCTCGAGCAGCTCCAGCGCGGCGGCCTGCGCCGGGGTGGCGCCCACCTGGCCGCCGCCGAGGTCCTCGAGCTGCGGGAAGAAGCTCGCGTGGATGGCGATCTCCTCGGGACCGGAGTCCTCGAGCACGATCACGGCCCGCCCGGGCCCCTCGTCGCCGTTGAGCGACGGCTCCTCCTGGAGCGCGGCTCCGGCGGCGGTGAGCACGGCGACCGCGATCTGGCGCCAGTGCGCGATGGCGTCGTCGCGCTCGGCGGGGGTCATCTCCGCCAGGTGGTGATGGTTGCGCTCCGCCAGGGCGGCGACCGCTGCCTCTAGCGGCGCCTCGGCGAGCAGGTCCTCGGGAGTCGACACAAGGTTCAGTATGGCGGTATGAAGCCCGTCACAGTCACCGTCACGATCGAGCGTCCTCGCGAGGAGATCTACGCCGTCCTCGAGGACCTCATGAACCACGAGTCCTTCACCGACCACTTCCTGACCGACTTCCAGCGCACCGAGACCGGCATCCGCGTCAAGGGCAAGAGCGGCGGGGGCTGGATGGAGATCACGCCCGTCGAGTCCACGCCGGAGCGGATCGTCGAGGAGGGCCGCAGCGGCCGCGGCATGCGCCGCCACACGAAGGGGATCTACGAGCTGAAGCCGGCGAACGGCGGCACCGTCGTCAGCTTCACCAACGAGATCGAGCCCGCCGGGATCGGCGACCGCGTGATGGCTCCCGTCATGCGCGCCTACCTGCGCAAGCAGAACGCTCGCGCGCTCGAGCGGCTCAAGGAGCAGATGGAGGCGCGCTGAGCGCCTCCAGCGCGGACCGCAGGCGCGGCGGGATGTCCGCCGGCCGCCGCGTCTCGCGGTCCACGAAGACGTGCACGAACCAGCCGGTGGCGGCCTCGTCGCCATCCTCGCCGTAGAGGGCGATCTCGTAGCGCACGCTCGAGCGGCCGACGTGGCCGACCCGCAGGCCGGCCGTCACCGTCTCCGGGAAGGCGAGCGCGGCCTTGAACTCGCAGTGCGACTCGGCGCAGAGCCCGATCACCTCGCCGTCCTGGATGTCGAGCCCGCCCTCGCGGATCAGGTACGCGTTGATCACGGTGTCGAAGAACGCGTAGTACTCGACGTTGTTGACGTGCCCGTAGACGTCGTTGTCGTTCCAGCGCGTCGGGATCGCGAGGCGGTGCGGGTACTCGGTCACGCGGGGACGGTGCGGGCCGCGACCACCCTGGCGAAGCCGCCGAACAGCGCGTCGGACAGCGCGCGCTGGGCGGGCAGGTGGAGCGCGTCGGCCGCGCGCGCCTGCTCCTCGGTGACGCCCGCCGCGGTGAGCTCGCCGTAGCCGGACGCGTACCAGCTGTCGAGGCCCTCGTCGTGGACCTCGGGGTGGAACTGGACGCCCCATGCGCAGTCGCCGACGCGGAAGGCCTCGGCGGGGTGGCCGGGGCGGCGGCGCAGGAGCTCGACGGCGCCGGGCGGCGGATCGATGCCGTCCTCGTTCCAGTGCAGCGCCATGGCGCCCTCGGGCAGCATGCCCGCCACCGGGTCGCCGGCCGCGGCCGGCAGCGCCTCGATCGGGATCCACTCGATGAGCTGGCGCGGCAGGCGGACGACCCTGCCCCCGAGCGCGTGGGCGAGGAGCTGGGCGCCCAGGCAGACGCCGAGGACGGGGATCTCGCGCTCGACCGCCTCGCGCAGGAACGCGGCCTCGGCGGTCAGCATCGGATCGTCGTCGATGTTCAGGACCGACTGCTCGCCACCGAGCGACAGCACGCCGTCGATGCCCTCGAGATCCGGCAGCGACTCCCCGTCGCGCAGGTGGAACTCGCGCAGCTCGACGCCGGCGGCCCGCAGCGCATCGCCCGCGTGACCGGTGAAGGCGTCCTCGAGGTTGTGCAGGACGGCGACGATCGGAGCGCTCATTTGACGGCGAGGGTACCGAGGTACGGTTTTCCGCACCTGGATTGACAGGAGGACCGTATCGAGCGGGCCATCCCCCATTGGGAGTATTCCCCTCGTTCCCCCCAACATACGAGGCGCGGCCCACGGAAGGGCCATGGTGCCTTGGACTCGCTCCGACCCCGGCTTGCTCCCTCTCTCCTCCCCGGCGGTCGCTCGGTCGGAAGCAACGTGAATTCAGGGCGTCGTCGTGGTCCCCCAGCCGCGGCGGCGCACCTCACGTTTTCTCTCGAGACGGGACCGGCATCTGAACGCCTGCAGGCCTTTGCCACCGCCACGAGGTTCTGCGCCGCGGTCTTCCCGGTGGTCTCCGACCACTCGTAGGACCACCGGGCGACGTCCCCATGCGGGACGGGCTTCGAGGGTGTGCACCACACGGCGCGCACGGCACGCCACGCGGTCGAAACCTCGCCGCCCTACCCAGCCGCAGTTGACGTTCGCTACGCGGCCACTGCAGACATCGGGGCGGCGCGCTTGTACTCCTCGGCCGCATCGCGCAGGCAGTCGATCATCACCGCGATCGGGCCCACCGGGTCGGGCTGGAAGACCGCGCCGATCCGCCGGTAGGGCGGGCGGCCGCGCAAGGGCCGCACCGCGACGTCGTCGCGCATCGACGCCAGCGCCAGCCCCGGCACCAGAGCGACGCCCATCCCGCTCGCCACCAGGCCCTGGATCGCGAAGTAGTCGTCCGACGTGTAGGCCACGCGCGGCTCGAAGCCCGCGTCCTGGCAGGCGCGCAGCACGATGTTGGAGTCGGCGCACGTGCCGCGCAGGCCGACCAGCATCCACTCCTCCTCGCACAGGTCCGTCGAGCGCGATCGCGCGGCGCGTGGCGAGCGGGTGATCGGCGGGCAGAGAGGCGTACAGGACGTCGTCCATCAGCCGCTCGACGCCGAGGCCATCGAGCGGGATCTCGGTCTCGAAGCCGCCCTCCTCGGTGATCACGAGGTCGAGCTCGCCGCGGCGCAGCGCCGGGATCGACTGCGGCGGGTCCATGAGCTGCAGGTCGACCTGCACGCCGGGGCGCAGCTGCCGGAACGCGGAGACCGCGCGCGGGAAGATCGTGCCGGCGGCGGTGGCGAAGGACGCCAGCCGCAGCTTCCCGCGAGCGTCCGAAGCGATCTCCGTCAGCTCGGCCTGCGCGTGGGCGAGCTGGGCGAGGATCTGCTCGGTGTGGCGCACCAGCGCCTCGCCGGCGGGCGTGAGCTTGATGCCCTTGGGCTGGCGCTCGATCAGCTTCACGCCGGTCTGCGCCTCCAGGCGCGCGATCTGCTGGGACACGGCGGGCTGCGAGTAGGAGAGCGACTCGGCGGCGGCCGAGAACGAGCCGCGCAGCGCCACCTCGCGCAGGACCTTCAGCAGGCGGAGATCGTCCATAAGGCAAGTTTATCACAGCGGATCAGTAACGATCATTTGAGTTTATGGCGACGGTGTCCGACACTGTGCTCAGTCGTCGCCAAAGGAGCCCCGAAATGACCAACTCCTCCCTCGTCCTCCGCCCCGCCACCTCCGCCGACACCGCCGACCTCGAGCGGCTCGCGGCACTCGACAGCGCCCGGCCGCTGGCCGGCGACGTGATGCTCGCCCACGCCGACGGCGAGATCCGCGCCGCCGTCTCGCTGGAGACCGGCCGCTCGGTCGCCGACCCGTTCTACCCCAGCCTCCAGCTCGTCCCGCTGCTGCGCGCCGCCGCCGGCGACTCCCCCCGCCGCCGCACGTGGCGCCGCGCCGCCCGCACGGCGCGTCCCGCGCTCGCGTAAGGACCTGTACCTCCGCCGCGCCGGCCTCCGGCGCGGCGGATACGTTAATCGGCGATGAGCATCACGGAGGATGCGCCCGCGCCGCCGACGGCGCGCCGCTCACCGCTGCAGATACCGGGCCGCGCCCGGAGGGCGTCGCCTTGGTGGTGGCTGGTCCTCGTCTCCTCGGTGCTGCTGGTCGCCGCGCTCGCCGTCATGACCGTCTGGGGCTTCGCCTCGCGCGAGACCCAGGTCTCCCGGTACCGCGTCCTCGGCACCGTCTCGACGATCGAGCTCGACGTCGGCGCCGCAGACGTCGAGATCGTCGGCGGCGCCCCTGTGGTCGAGGTCCGGCGGACCGCGGAGTTCGCCTTCGGTCGCCCGCCCGAGCAGACCCGCGACCTCGACGGCGACGTGCTGAAGATCACCTCGCGCTGCCCGGACACGGTGGTCGGCACGTGCGACGCCGCCTACCGCATCGCGGTGCGCGACAACGTGCAGATCAACGTGATCACGACGAGCGGGCTCGTGCGCGTGAGCGCGCTGAACGGCTCGGCCCGCCTGCAGACGGGCTCCGGGGCGATCGCGGTCGACGGCTTCTGCGGCTTCCAGCTCATCGCCACCTCGGCGTCGGGCGACGTGCGCGGCGCCGCCGGCTGCTCGGCGGACCGGATGGAGCTCCGCTCGACGGGCGGTGACGTCCACGCCATCGTGCCGGCCGGCCGCTACCGCGTCGACGCCAGCAGCTCCCGCGGCAGCTCGGAGGTGCGCAACCTGACCGAGACCGACGACGCGCCGTTCGCGCTCCAGGCCATCAGCGGCACCGGCGACGTGCTCGTGGAGGGCCGGGGATGACGGCCATCCGCGCCCCGCGCGGGCTCGAGCTGCCGCGCCACCTGGCCCTCGCCGGCCGCACGCTGCTGTACCTGCTGCTCGGGCTCGCCTACGGCGTCTCGTACCTCGTGGTCGTCGGCGGCGGGCTGCTGCTCGGCGCAGTGCTCAGCATCGTCTGGATCGGGCTGCCGCTGCTGGCCGCCGTGGCGCGGCTCGTGTGGCAGCTCGCGGAAGGTGAGCGCCGGATCGCGAACCGCTGGCTCGACGCCCACCTGCCGCCGGTGCCGCGCGCGCCCCGCGGCGACTGGCGCGACGTGCTCGAGGCGACCGGCCACCGGCCGTTCTGGCGCGCGCTCGCGATGCTGCTGCTCAAGCTGCCCGTCGCCCTGCTGGGCCTGATCGTCGCCGCCGCGCCGGTCGCGCTCGCCGTGATCATGCTCGTGCTCGCCGTCGACGGGTTCGGCGGCGACGGCGACCGCTACGTCGGCCCGTGGGCGCTCGGTCCGGCGGTCGCCGTCGCGCTGATCGTCCTGGCGGGGGCGGCAGCGGTGGTCTCGATCGGCGTGCAGGAGGGCGAGGGGCGGCTGCTGCGCAGGCTCGCGCAGGCGCTGCTGCGGTCCGAGCCCAAGGGAGCGGGGCCGGTGCGCGAGATGCTGGCCGAGCGGCTCGGCGACCGCTCGCTGAACATCGCCTACTGGCTGCCCGACCGCCAGATCTTCGTCGACGACCGCGGCCACCCCGTCGACCTGCCCGAGTCCGGCTCCGGCCGCGCCTGGACCGCCGTCGAGCGCGAGGGCAACCGTGTGGCGGCGATCGTCCACGACGCCGAGCTCGACGCCACCCCGGAGCTCGTCCACGCCGCCGCCTCGGCGGCCGCGCTGGCGCTCGACAACGAGCGCCTGAAGGCCGACCTGCGCGCGCGGCTGGAGGAGCTGCGCCACTCGCGCCGCCGGATCGTGGAGGCCGCCGACGACGCGCGGCGCCAGATCGAGCGCGACCTGCACGACGGCGCCCAGCAGCAGCTCGTGTCGCTCGCGCTCGACCTGCGGCTGCTGCGCGCGCGCCTCAAGCACGAGCCGGAGGTGGCTGAGACCGTCGAGGAGCTGGCCGACAAGCTGGCCACCGCGCTCGCCGAGCTGCGCGAGCTCGCGCGCGGCATCCATCCTGCCGTCCTGTCCGACCACGGGCTCGGCCCCGCGATCCACGTGCTCGTCGAGCGCTCGCCGCTCACGGTCGACTGCGACCTCGCGTTCGAGGACCGGCTGCCGGCGCCGGTCGAGGCCGCCGCCTACTTCGTCATCGCCGAAGGGCTGACCAACGTGATCAAGTACGCCAACGCCACCAAGGCCACGGTGAGCGTGCGCCGCAGCGGCGGGATGGTCGAGGTCTCCGTCGGCGACGACGGCATCGGCGGCGCGCGGATCGACGCCGGCTCGGGCCTGCGCGGCCTCAGCGACCGGCTCGCGGCGCTCGAGGGCGACCTCGAGCTCGACAGCCCGCTCGGCGAGGGCACGCGGCTGTCCGCCCGGATCCCCCTGACCGGGACGACGTGATGCGGCGCCTGCTCCTCCTCGCACTGGTCCTCGCCTTCGCCGGCTGCGGCGGCACGACGACCGTGAGCGAGGGCGACCTCGAGGTCCAGGGCGAGCAGACGGCGCGCGAGCGGCCGACGCCCGAGGCGGCGCCGGAGCGCGGCGGCGGCCTGCGCCTGGCCTCGGCGCGGCTCGCGGCGATCACCCACGGCCAGGCCTCGGATCCGTTCTGGGCGATCGTCAAGAAGGGGCTCGACGACGCCGCGCGCCAGACCGACGTGGCCGTCTCCTATCGAGCGCCCGACCGCTACGACATCGCCCGCATGCGGCGGCTGATCGACGAGGCGATCGAGGCCAACCTCGACGGCCTGATCGTCTCCCTGCCCGACGCGCAGGGCCTGCGCGCCCCGATCCGGCGCGCCCGCCGCGCCGGCATCCCCGTGATCTCGATCAACTCGGGCAGCGACCGCTTCCGGGACCTCGGGATCCCCATCCACGTCGGCCAGCCCGAATACCGCGCCGGCTTCGAGGCCGGACAGCGGATGGCGAAGGCCGGGGTTCGCCGCGGCCTATGCGTCAACCAGGAGGTGGGCAACGCCGGCCTCGACGAGCGCTGCCGCGGCTTCGGCGACGCCCTGCAACGCTCGGGCGGCACCGGCGCCGTGCTCGGCATCGACATCCAGGATCCCGACCAGGCGCGGCAGCGGATCGCGCAGGCGGTCCGCGACAGCGAGGCGGACGGGATCCTCACCCTCGGCACGGCCAGCGCGCTGCCGGCGCTGGCGGCGCTGCGCGCCGGCTTCGGCCGCCGCGTCCAGCTCGCCACCTTCGATCTCTCGCCGGAGGCGCTGGACGCCGTGCGGGTCAGGCGGATGCTGTTCGCCGTCGACCAGCAGCCGTACCTGCAGGGCTACCTGCCCGTCGTCCTGCTCGCCGAGCGCTCGCGCCACATGCTGTTCCCGCCGCGCGGCGAGCTGATCCCGACCGGACCCGACTTCGTGACCCCGGCGAACGCCGACGAGGTGCTCGAGCTCAGCCGGCGCGGCTTCCGCTGAGCTCGGCGGCGCTGGCGAGCGCGCCCATGGCGCGCAGGCGCGCCGCGGTCGCCTCGGCGGCGGCGGGGTCGGGCATCCGGATCAGCGCGTCGACCATCAGGCGCGCCGCCGTGTAGCGCTCGCCGTAGGCGTCGAGCGCGTCGGTCGCCGCGACCACGCCCTCGAGCGAGCCGGCGCTCAGCGCGTCGGCCCAGTCGGCGATCCAGCGCAGCGGGGGCGCGCACGCCTCGCGCGCGACCCGGCGGGCCTTGGCGGCGATCGGCTCGACGTCGCCGCCCTCCAGCGCGACGAGCTGCACGCGCGCCCGCAGCTCGTGGACGCCGTCGACCAGCCCGCGGACCTCCTCGCCGTAGTCGAGCCGCGCGCGCGTGCGCTCGAGCCCCACGAACGGCCGCAGCACCTCGATCCCGCGGAAGCGGAACGACGAGTCGCTGCGGTGCAGGCCGACCGCCTCGACGCCCGCGGCGGCGCGCTCGCCGGCGGCCGTGTCGAGCGCCTCGAACCGCGCGACCGCGTGGCCGGCGAGCGCGAGCGAGCCCATGGCGCAGGTCCGGCTGCCCTCGTGGTCGACGAGGTCGGGCGCCTCGCTCGTCGCCTCCGCCAGCTCGTCGAGGCGCCCGGCGCCGAGCAGGCAGACCGTCTGGGCCGAGGCCGCGTGCATGCGACGGTGCGGGCTCAGGTCGCGCGCGTAGGCGGCCGCCTCGCGGCCGGCCGCGAACGAGTCCTCGAAGCGCCCCCCGCGCGCCAGGCAGACCGCGGCGATGACCACCGACTCGGCCGCCTCGACGCGGTCGGGCATCCGCCGCACCAGCTCGAGCATCCGGTCGGCGGTCGCGGCCGCCTCGCAGAAGCCGCGGTCGGCGTCGCGCCAGCCGAGCGCCTCGAGCCCGTGCGAGAGCAGCTGCGTGGAGCCGATCCGCTCGGCGATCTCGATCGCCCGCTCGGCGGCGAGGCGCGCCTTCGCGAGCTCGTCGCCCTCGAGGACGAACCAGCGGGTCATCGACGCGCGGCCGATCAGCAGCGCCCCGACCTCGAACGTGTCCTGCCGCTCCGCGTCGCCGGCCAGGCCCTCGTCGATCTGGGCGACCGCCCACTGGCGCCATTCCGGCCGCGTGAACGCGCCGGGGTAGCGCGCGCACAGCAGGGTGGCGTGCGCGCGCAGCCGCTCGGCGTCCTCGCCGCGGGCGAGGTCGAGCCCCGCCTGGTAGGCCGCCAGGCTCTCGTCGGCCCGGACCGCGGCGTGCAGCGCGCGCGCCTTGAGCTCCAGCGCGGCCAGGCACTCCGGCGCCTGCCGCGCGAGCGCGAGCGCGCGGTCGGCGAACTGCACGGCGTCGTCGGTCGCCGCCCGCCGGCGCGCGCCGTGGCCGGCCTCGATCAGCGCGGCGACCGCCTTCGCACGCACGTCCTCGGGCCCCACGGCTCGCTCGTAGTGGTGCGCGAGCAGGTCGACGAACTCCTCGCGGCGGTCTCCGGCGAGGCCCGCGATCCAGTCCCCGACGCTCGCGTGGACCGTGCGACGCTGCGCGTCGGGGATCGACCCGTAGGCGACCTCGCGGATCAGCGCGTGGCGGATCCACAGCTCGGTCTGGCCGGGCAGCGACGAGGTCGGCCGCGTGGTCACGAGGCCGCGCTCCTCGAGCGCGCGCAGGGCGTCCGAGCCGGCGCCCGTCGCCTCGAGGCTCGAGGCCCAGAACGAGCGGCCGACGACCGCGGCGTCCTGGAGCGCGCGCTTCTCGGCGGGCGGCAGCGCGTCGACGCGCGCGGCGAGCACGGCTCGCACCGTGGTGGGGACCGGCTCGTCGCGTCCGCGGTCTCGCAGGTGGTAGGCGATCTCCTCGGCGAAGAACGGGTTGCCCTCGGCCTGCGCCACGACCCGGTCGTGCACGGCGGCGGGCGCGCCGGGCAGCAGCTCGGCGACCAGGCGGCGCGACTCGTCGTCGGTCAGCGGCTCGAGCGTGAGCTGCGAAGCCGCCCGCCGGCCGCCCCAGCCGGGGCGGGCCTCGAGCAGCTCGGGTCGCGCGGTGACGACGACGAGCAGCGGCCCGGCCGACCGCGCCACGAGCTGCTCGAGCATGTCGAGCAGCGCCGCCTCCGCCCAGTGCAGGTCCTCGACCACCATGACGGCGCCGCCGCGCGCGGCGAGGCCGGTGGCCAGCCGCGGCCAGGCGAGCGCGACCTCGGCGGCGACCGACTCGGGCTCGAGGTCCTCGAGCGGGTTGCCCGGCAGGTTGATGCCGGCGGTGACGGCCAGCGCCGAGACCGTTCGCTCGGGCTCGGCCGAGACCCGCTCGACGAGCCGCCGCAGCTTCTCGCCGGCCAGCGCGGAGCTGTCCTGCAGCAGGATGCCGGCGGCCGCCCACAGCAGCTCGCGCAGCGGCCAGTAGGTGAGGCCGTCGCCGTAGGCCAGGCAGCGGCCGATGTGCACACCGGCCTCGGGGAGCGACTCGCGGGCGCGGCGCAGGAACTCCTCGAGCAGCCGCGACTTGCCGGCGCCGGCGTCGCCGACCACCACCACCAGGCGCGGGCGGGACTCCTCCAGCACCGTCCGGTGGACGGCCTCCAGCAGCGACAGCTCGTGCTCGCGGCCCACGAACGAGGTCCGCGGCGCGTGCCGGCCGGCGCGGAAGGTCCGCGTCTCGCGGGCCTGCGAGCCCTCGTAGCGGACGGCGTGCTGCGTGAGGCGGGCGGTCAGCTCGTCGACCAGCACGGCGCCCTCGGGCGTGACGCCGAGCAGCGCGCGCGCCCGGTCGAGCACGTCGCCGTCGGGCTCGCCGTCGCGGACGAGCACGTCGCCCGTGGCCACCGCGGCGCGGCCGCCCGTGCGCAGCGCGGTCTCGACGGCGCGCCCGGCGTCGTCCTCGTGCGCGCGCGGGACCCCGAACACGCCGACCACGACGTCGTCCGACCGCACGCTGGCCTCGAGCCGCTCGAGCTCCTCGCGCGCCCGCTCGGGGTCGTCGCAGGCGAGCGCCACGACGGTGACGAGCTTGCGCTCGTCGCGCACCGGCGCGACGGGCGCCGGCGGCTCGGTCAGCAGCCGCTCGTGCAGGGCGCGCACGTCGGCGCCGGGGATCGCGCCGAGCTCGTCGCGCAGGCGCACGCGCAGGTCCTCGTAGGCCCGCAGCGCCTCGGCGACGTCGCCGCGCGCGGCCAGCGCCTCCATGAGCAGCACGTGGCCGCTCTCGCGGAAGGGGGCCGACTCGACGATCGCGCGGCCGGCCCGCTCGGCGGCGCCGATGCCCGAGCCGCCGAGCTCGAGCGCGGCGCTGCCGACCCGCTCGAGCGTGCGCAGCCGCAGCTCCTCCAGCTCGCGGCGGCGCTGCTCGACCCACGGGTGGTCGTGCGCGAGCAGGAACGGCGCGGCCGTGACGTCGAGCACGTCGTGGCCGGCGCGGCAGGTCTCCGCCCAGTCGGACGCCTGGTAGGCGGCCTCGGCGCGCTCGAGGTCGGCGTGGGCGGCCTCGACGTCGATCCACGGGGTGCCCGCGAGCATCAGCTCGCGGCGGCCTTCGAGCGTCCCGGGGCCGAGCGCCGCGCGGATCTTCGACAGCAGCGCCGTGAGCACGTCGTCCGGGCTGGCCGGCGCCTCGCGCGGCCACAGCAGCTCGATCAGCTCGTCGCGCGACACCGGGCGCGCGCGGTTCCACGCCATGTAGGCGACGACGAGCCGGGCCTGGCGGCCGCGCAGGCCGATCTCGCGGCCGCCGATCTCCACCGCCATCCGCCCGCAGAGCCGGATCGACAGGGTTTCGGCAGGGTCGGCCGCGGAGGATCCGGTCATCGAGTCCACACAGGAGGTTGCAGCCGATGGCCGCGTACGCCAACGAAGTCCTCGTCGAGACCCAGTGGGTCGAGGATCATCTGGATGACCCGGGGATCAGGATCGTCGAGGTCGACGAGAATCCCGCCCTCTACGCCGAGGCGCACATTCCGGGCGCGATCGGGTTCGATTGGAGGCTCGACCTCCAGGACCAGGTCAAGCGCGACTTCCTGGGGCCCGACGCCTTCTCGGAGCTCTTCGGCTCCCACGGGATCTCCAGCGATCACACGATCGTCCTGTACGGCGATCGCAACAACTGGTTCGCGGCATACACGTACTGGTACCTGAACTACTACGGCCATCGCAACGTGAAGTTGATGAACGGGCCGCGCGAGAAGTGGATCGCCGAGAGCCGGCCGACGACGAGCGAGCGGCCGAGCCACCCGCGGGCCGACTTCCGGGCCGCCCACGGGGACGACCGGATCCGCGCCAAGCGCCACGAGGTGCTGGCCGCGCTCGACAACGGCGTGCGGCTCGTCGACGTCCGCTCACCGCAGGAGTTCAGCGGCGAGCTGATCGCCATGCCCGGCTACGAGCAGGAAGGCGCCCAGCGCGCCGGCCACATCCCGGGCGCCGCGTCGATCCCGTGGTCACAGGCCGTACAGGAGGACGGAACGTTCAAGACCGCCGACGACCTGCGGACGCTGTACGGCGGCAAGGGCGTGCTCGACGGCGACGCGATCATCGCCTACTGCCGCATCGGCGAGCGCTCGGCGCACACCTGGTTCGTGCTGCACGAGCTGCTCGGCCGCGACGACGTCAAGAACTACGACGGCTCGTGGACCGAGTGGGGCAACATGGTCAACGTCCCGATCGAGAAGGGCTGAGGAACACTGCGTGGTGGACGGGCGGTCGTGTCGTGTACCAGAGCGTGAAGCGCGACACGACCGGCTCGCCGCCGAGCAGCGCCAGCGCCGCCTCGACGCGCGCGGCCAGCGACCGCTCGTCCGTGTCCACGAGGCGCATGATCTCCTGCATATGGCCATGATCGGCCGCCCGGCGGCGCGGAACCACCGACCGCCGGGCGGAGATCGGCTCGACTAGCGGTCGAGGTCGAAGCTCATGCGCACGAGCGTGCCGCCCCCGGCCCGCGCGCTGATGTCGACGTTGCTCGCGACGCGGCCGACCAGGGGCAGTCCGAGCCCGAGGCCGGGGCTGTCGTGCCGCGGGGCCATGCCGGCGCCCGCGTCGGCCACCGACAGCACCAGCTTGTCGCCCTTGTGGCGTCCCTCGATCGCCACCTCGCCGCCCGGCTGGCCGCGGTAGGCGTGGACGACGCAGTTGGTGACGACCTCCGACACGGCCAGGAGGACGTCCGACAGCGCTCCCGGGTCGGCGCCGAGGCCCCGCATGAAGTCCCTGACCGCCTTTCGGGCGACGCTCGGGGCGCCTGGATCAGCCGGGAATGAGCGTCGGAAGCTCGCTGCTGCTTCGCTCAAACCGACGGAGCGTACCGTCAGTCGCGCAGAAGCAGCGTGGCCAGGCCTCGAACCACCCCGACGGTGGTAGGCGCGGCGCGCGCGGCCAGCAGCGTGCCGGCGACGTACGGCGCGGCGGACGATCCGGCGTCGTGGCGGATCGACAGCCGCTCGTCCGGCAGGCCGAAGACCACCTCGGTCGAGACCGTGAAGCTCGGCAGCCGCAACGAGTGCACCTGCGTGCCGCCGACCGTGCCGCCGCGCGCCTCGCGCACGCCCGACGTCTGGTCGACCGGGCGCTCGACCTGGGCCGCGCCGAGCAGCTCGGCGAGCTCGCGGGCGGTGCCGCTCGGGGCGTCGGCCTTGCCGGCGCTCGCGTAGTCGATCACCTCCCACGACGGGATGTGCTTCGCGGCCAGCAGCGCCGCGGCCTGCGCCATCGCCGCGGTCACGGAGAAGTTCCCGGACGAGACCACGCCGACGCCGCGCGCCCGCGCGGCCTCGTCGAACTCGGCGAAGTCGTCGGCCGTGAGGCCGGAGGTGCCGATCACGACCGCAACCCCGCGCTCGATCGCGGTCAGCGTGTTGGCCTTCACGGCGTCGTGCGACGTGTAGTCGATCAGCACGTCGACGCCGTCGAGCGCCTCCTCGACGCTGGCGTACACGGGGGCCTCGTGCGCCTCGCCGCCCGCGGCCGAGCGGCTCACGCCGGAGTGCAGCTCGAGGTCCTCGGCGGCGGCGACCGCCTCCGCCACGGCGCCGCCGGTCCAGCCGGTGATTCCCGCCACGCAGATGCTCAGGGTCATGTCGCCGCTACGGTATCGGGAGCGTGCTCACGGTCCGCGACGGCTTCTATGACGAGATGGTCGGCGGGGGAGGCGAGCCGCGCGCGCACGCGCGCACGCTGGTGGAGGCGCTGGAGTCGCTCGGCCCCGAGGCGCTGGCCGCCGCGGGACGGCGGCGCGACGCCATCTTCATGCAGCAGGGGATCACGTTCGAAGTCAGCGGTTCCCCGGAATCGGATCCCGCCCACCCCGTGCGCGACCGCCCGTTCCCGCTCGACCTCGTGCCGCGGATCATCCCGGCGGCCGAGTGGACGACGATCAAGCGCGGGCTGGCGCAGCGGATCCGCGCGCTGAACCAGTTCATCGACGACGTCTACCACGGGCGCGAGATCGTCCACGACGGGCTCGTGCCGTGGGAGCTGATCGTCTCGCGCTCGGGCTTCGCGCGCGCTGCCCACGGCATCCGGCCGCCGGGCGGCGTCTACACGCACGTCTCCGGCTGCGACCTCGTGCGCGACGGCGACGGCTCGTGGAAGGTGCTCGAGGACAACGTGCGCACCCCGAGCGGGATCTCGTACGTGCTCGAGAACCGCGTGGCGATGACGCGGCTGCTGCCGGGGCTGTTCGCGCACTACCGCGTGCGGCCGGTCGACCACTACCCGGCGCTGCTGCGCACGGCGCTGTCGCAGGTGGCGCCGACCGGCGGGGAGGAGGAGGCGACGGTCGTCGTGTGGACGCCCGGCCCGTTCAACTCGGCCTACTTCGAGCACGCCTTCCTGGCGCGGCAGATGGGCGTCGAGCTGGTCGAGGCGTCGGACCTGGTGGTGCGCGACGCGGTCTGCCACATGCGCACCACGCGCGGGCTCCAGCGCGTGCACGCGATCTACCGCCGGATCGACGACGACTTCATGGACCCGCTCGAGTTCCGGCCCGACTCGATGCTCGGCGTTCCGGGGCTGATGCGCGCGTACCGGGCCGGCAGCGTGGCGATCGTCAACGCGGTCGGGACCGGAGTCGCCGACGACAAGGCGATCTACCACTACGTGCCGGAGATGATCCGCTACTACCTCGGCGAGGAGCCGATCCTCGACAATGTGCCGACCTACCTGATGACCGACGCCGACCAGCGCGCCTGGGTGCTCGACCGGCTGGGGGAGATGGTGGTCAAGCCGACGAGCGAGTCGGGCGGCAAGGGCGTGTTCATCGGGCCGACGGCGACCGAGCAGGAGATCGAGCGCCAGGCCGAGGAGGTGCTCCGCCGGCCGGAGCGCTGGATCGCGCAGGATCTGGTGCGGCTGTCGACCGTGCCGACCGCGGGGCACGACGGCGCGCTGGCGCCGCGCCACGTCGACCTGCGCCCGTTCGCGGTGTTCGGCGACGACATCCGGATCGTGCCGGGCGGCCTCACGCGGGTGGCGCTGCGCGAGGGCTCGATGATCGTCAACTCCTCGCAGGGCGGCGGCTCCAAGGACACCTGGGTGCTCGACGAAGGGCCGTCCACGGAGGCAGAGGCCCCCGCTTCGCGCTGGGCGCCGCCGCGCATGCCGGAGCTCAGCCAGGCCGAGTGGTCCGGTCAGCAACAGCAGCAGCAGCAATAGATGCTCGCCCGGATAGCGCACGAGCTGTACTGGATCGGCCGCCAGCTCGCGCGGGCCGAGCACACGGCGCGCATGCTCGACGGCATCTTCCACGCCGACGTGCAGGCCCGGCCCAACGACCCGGCGGGCGTCCTGCTGTCGTGGGATCACCTGCTGACCATCGTCTCCGGCGAGCGGCCGGAGAGCTCGGCTTCGCGCGACGAGGTGCTGCGTGCGCTGACGCTCGACCCGGACCATCCGACGTCGGTCCTGAACTGCGTCACCCGCGCGCGCGAGGGCGCGCGGACGGTGCGCGACGTGTTCTCGGCGGAGATGTGGGAGGCGATCAACACGTTCCACATGGGGCTGCTGCGGCGCGACATGAGCGCTGCCCTGCGCTCCGGCCCGTACTCGGTCTACAACTACGTGCGCGAGCGCTGCGGGCTGTTCTGGGGCGTGACGTCGCGCACGATGCTGCGGGACGAGGCGCACGCCTTCCTGCAGGCGGGGGCGGCGATCGAGTCGGGCGACATGGTGCTGCGGATGCTGCGGGTGGCGCTGCCCGTGGCCGGCGAGGAGCACGCGCTCGACGGCCAGGCGCTGGCCCTGCTGCAGGCGGTCGGCGGCTTCCAGGCCTATCGGCGCGCCGTCCCGGCGCCGCCCAACGCCGCCCCGGTGGCGCGCTTCCTCCTCTACGAGCGCGACTACCCGGACTCCGTCGCGTTCTCGGTCGAGGCCCTTCACACCGCGCTCACCGCCGCCGACGCCAGCTACCGCAGCTCGCCGGCGGTCCTGCGCGTGGGCCGGCTGATGGCCGACCTCGACTTCCGGGCGCGCGCGCCTGGCGACGGGGCGATGGCCGACACGCTGGAGGCGGTCCAGCGCGAGCTGGCGCAGGTCGATGCCGACATCGGTCAGCGGTACTTTGGAGGCACGGCGCCGGTGGCCGGCCGCCTGGTGACCGCATGAACTTCGCCATCCGCTACCTGACCGAGTACCGCTACGACGCGGAGGTCAGCGACAACCTGAACGCCCTGCGCGTGAAGCCGGCGACCACGCCGACGCAGCGGGTGGAGGACTTCGTGGTGCGCATCGACCCCGAGTCGCGCCTGCACCAGCACTACGACTACTTCGGCACGACGGTGATCGAGTTCGGCATCTCGCGGCCGCACGACCACCTGTCGATCGACGTCCGCGCGCGCGTGAAGACGGCCGCGCCCGAGGAACCGCCGGAGGAGGCGTGGGCGGCGCTGGAGGAGGCCTCCTACCGGGCCGCGGCGGGCGAGTTCCTGCTCCCGGACGGCGAGCCGGACGTGCTCGAGCTCGACGAGCTGGTCGGTCTCTCCCGGGCCGAGAGCCCGCTGGCCACCGTGCGCAGGCTGGTCGACGTCATCCCCGACAAGTTCGAGTACCGGGCCGGCGTCACGTTCGTGGGCTCGACGGTCGCCGACCTGCTCGAGACCGGCGCCGGCGTGTGCCAGGACTTCGCGCACCTCGCGCTGCTGCTCCTGCGCCGCCACGGGATCGCCGCCCGCTACGTCTCCGGCTACCTGTGGGCGCCGCCGAGCGGCGACGAGGGCGCCGAGTCGGCCGAGGTGGAGACGCACGCGTGGATCGAGGCGCTGCTGCCCGCCGGCGGCGAGCCGGCCTGGGTGTCGGCCGATCCCACCAACCGCACGCTCGGCGGGGAGACGCACGTGAAGGTCGGGCACGGCCGCAAGTACGCCGACGTGCCGCCGGTCAAGGGCGTGTTTCGAGGCTCGGCAGAGGCCGAGCTCTCCGCGTCCGTGAAGATGACTCGCACGGACGCGTCTTCTCCGGCGCGGGCCTGACGCGGTCGAACGCGACCTTCGCGCCGGCGGCCGCGGCCAGCGCCGCGACGGCTCCCACCACGAGGCCGGCGCGCGGGCCGGCGACCTCGGCGATCCAGCCGACGAGCGGGGCGCCGATCGGCGTGGAGCCGAGGAAGACGACCGAGTAGAGCGCCATCACGCGGCCGCGCATCGACGGCTCGACGGCGAGCTGGAGCGACGAGTTGATCCCGGCCGCGAAGGTCACGCTGACGGCGCCGAGCGGGATCAGGGCGAGCAGCTGGAGCTCGAGCGTGGGGGCGACGGCGACGAGCAGCTCGGCGACGCCGAACGCCGCGGCGGCGGCGACCAGCAGGCGCGGGCCGACTCGCCCGCGCGCGCCGGCGGCCAGCGCGCCGGCGACCGAGCCGATCCCCATGGCGACCGCGAGCGCGGTGTACGTCGCGGCGGTGCCGTGCCAGGTGAAGCTGGCCAGCAGCGGGAGCAGGATCTGGAAGTTGAAGCTGAGCGTGCCGGCCACGGCCATCATCGCGAGCGGGATCCGCAGGTTCGGCGTGCGGGCCACGTAGCGCAGCGCCGAGCGCAGCTGGCCTTTGGCGCGGCGCGTGACCTCCGGCGTGTGCAGGCGCCGCGGGTCCATGCTCTTGAGCGCGACCAGCATCGCCCCGAACGAGATCGCGTTGACCAGGAAGCAGGGGCCGACGCCCAGGAGGGCGATCACGCCGCCGGCCGCGGCCGGCCCGAGGATGCGCGCGGTGTGGACGATCACCGAGTTGAGGGCGACGGCGTTGACCACGCGGTCGGCCCCGACCATCTCGATCACGAAGCTCTGGCGCGCCGGGTTGTCGATCGCGTTGACGGTCCCGCGCGCGAACACGAGCGCGTAGACCATCCAGATCTCGACGCTGCCGCTGGTGGTCAGCGCCCACAGGGTCAGCGCGGGGATCGCCATCAGCGACTGCGTGATCATCAGCAGCCGCCGCTTCGAGACGCGGTCGGCGAGCAGGCCGCCCCAGGCGCCGAAGAGCAGGATCGGCAGGAACTGCAGGCCGGCGGTCACGCCGACCGAGACGCCGCTGCCGGTGAGCTGCACCACCAGCCACATCTCGGCCACCGTCTGCATCCAGTTGCCGGTGAGGGAGACGACCTGGCCGGAGAAGTACCGGCGGTAGTTGGGAACGCGGAGGGAGGCGAACGTGCGAGCGAAACCGGCGCTCACTGCTCGAGCACCCGCTCCAGGATGTCGGCGGCGCGCTCGAGCGCCGCGCGCTCCTCCGGCTCGAGCGTCTCGAGCCTCTGGGCGAGGAAGGCCGTCTTGCGCGTGCGCAGCTCCTCGAGCAGCGCGCTGCCGGCCGTCGTCACGGCGACCACGCTCGACCGGCCGTCGAACAGGTCCGCGGTGCGCTCGATCAGCCCTTCCTCCTGGAGCCGCGCGAGCACCCGCGTCGCCGTCGGCCGCTGGATCCCCTCCCGGCTCGCGAGCTCGCTCGGCGTCAGCGGCCCATGCCGCTCCACCGTCGACAGCGCGGCCGTCAGCGACGGCGACAGCTCGCCGCCGGCCTCCCGCCGGAGCCGCCGCGCCACCCGCACGATCGTGTGCCGCAGATGCCCGGCGAGATCAGGCCTCGTCTCCAAAGTCGTTCGCACAACTAATTACCCTACCAAACTAGGGGTCTGACCCCCCTTGGCTACCGGCAATGCAAGGGGGGTCTGACCCCCGTTACCCCCCGGATGGGTGCTGTGGGGTTGAAAGGGGTGGCTTGTATGCAAGTATTCAAGGGCGATGGAGGCGCTGCTCACCGCTGCCACGAGGGACCGCCGGAGCCGGCCGCGGGGCCAGATCTACGTGCTCCTGCGCGACGCGATCGTGGCCGCGCAGCTCGAGCCCGGCCGCCAGCTCTCCGAGAACGAGCTGGCCGCGCTGCTCGGCGTCAGCCGCACGCCGATCCGCGAGGCGCTGCAGCGCCTCAGAGACGACCGGCTCGTCGAGATCGTGCCGCAGCTCGGGACGTTCGTGACCCGCATCAGCGAGAACGCGGTGGCCGACGCGCAGTTCGTGCGCGAGGCGCTCGAGTGCGCGGCCGTCCGCGGCGCCGCGCTCCGCGCGCGCGACTCGGATCTCGCCGCCCTCGAGGTGATCATCCGCGGTCAGGAGGCCGCCCGCGAGGCCGCCGACTACGACCGCTTCTACGTCCTCGACGACGACCTGCACCGCGCGCTGTGCGACCTCAGCGGCCACGAGATCGCGTGGTCGCTCAGCCAGCGCGCCAAGGGGCACCTCAACCGCGTCCGGCGGTTGAGCCTGCCCGAGCCCGGCTATCTGATGGAGATGATCTCCGAGCACCGCGCCGTCGTCGCCGCGGTGGCCCAGCACGACCCGGACGCCGCCGAGCAGTCCCTCCGCCACCACCTGCGGATGGTGCTCTCGACCCTGCCCGCGATCCGGGCCCAGCACCCCGACTACTTCGAGACCGAGACCGAGGAGGAGAGCGCATGACCACGATCGACGCGGCGGCGACGCTGTCGCCGACCGACCTGCGCCGGCTGTACGAGCAGATGGTGCTCATCCGTGTGTTCGAGACCGAGTCCGAGCGCCAGTACAAGGCCGCCAAGATCGGCGGCTACTGCCACCTCTCCTCCGGCCAGGAGGCCGCCACGGTGGGTGTCGTCCACACCATGCAGGAGGACGACGTGCTGGTCACCGGTTATCGATGCCACGGCTTCGCGCTCGCGCGCGGGGTATCCCCCGAGGCCGTGATGGCCGAGCTGTTCGGCCGCGCCGACGGCTGCGCCCACGGCCGCGGCGGCTCGATGCACCTGCTCGACGTCGACAAGGGCTTCTACGGCGGCTGGGGCATCGTCGGCGGCCAGCTCCCGATCGCCACCGGCCTCGCGCTCGCCCTCGTACGGCGCGGCAAGTCGCAGGCCGTGGTCTGCGAGCTCGGCGACGGCGCGATCAACATGGGCGCCTGGCACGAGTCGCTCAACCTCGCGGCGCTGTGGGACCTGCCCGTCGTCTTCCTCGTCGTCAACAACGGCTACGGCATGGGCACCAGCGTCCAGCGCGCCTCGGCCGAGCCGGACCTCTACCGCCGCGCGTCCGCGTTCCGGATGCACGGCGAGCGCGTCGACGGCGACGACCTCGAGGCCGTCGTAGAGGCCTCCGACCGGCTGCTCAAGCGCGCCCGCGAGCAGCGCGAGCCGGCCGTGCTGGAGGTCGTCACCTACCGCTACCGCGGCCACTCGGTGGCCGACGCCGGCCTCGCCTACCGCACCAAGGAGGAGATCGCGGCGAAGCAGGCCCACGACCCGATCGCCCGCATCCGGGTCACGCTGCGCGAGCACGGCTGCACCGACGACGAGCTCGACCGCGTCGACGCCGAGGTCGACGCCCGCGTCGAAGAGGCCGTCCGTTTCGCCGAGGCCAGCCCCGAGCCCGACGTGAGCGAGCTCGCGCGCAGCGTCTACGCGCCCGGCAGCGGCGGGCAGTTCGCCCGCATGCGCCCGGGGAGCCCGTTCGGCGAGGAGGAGCTCGTCTTCAACGGAGGGCTCGGCTCATGAGCGCCGTCGCAGAGGCAACCGAGACCCAGCGGATGACCTACCGCGAGGCGCTGCGCCTCGCCATGCGCGAGGAGCTCGCCCGCGACGAGCGCGTCTTCATCATGGGCGAGGAGGTCGGCGTCTTCGAGGGCTCCTACAAGGTCACCGCCGGCCTGATGGACGAGTTCGGCCCCGAGCGCGTGCGCGACACGCCGATCTCCGAGGAGGGCTTCGTCGGCGCCGCCGTCGGCGCGGCGATGGGCGGCGAGCGCCCGATCGTCGAGATCATGACGATCAACTTCCTGCTCGTCGCGATCGACCAGGTCGTCAACCACGCCGCCAAGGTCCGCACGATGTTCGGCGGCGAGGTCGGCTGCCCGATGGTCATCCGGACGCCGAACGGCGCCGGCAACCAGCTCACCGCGCAGCACTCGCAGTCGCTCGAGGGCTGGTTCGCGCACACGCCCGGGATGAAGGTCGTGGCGCCGTCCAACCCGGCCGAGGCCAAGGGCCTGCTGAAGGCCGCCGTCCGCGACGACGACCCCGTCCTCGTGGTCGAGAACCTGCCGATCTACAAGGAGAAGGGCGAGGTCCCGCTCGACCCCGAGTTCATCACCCCGATCGGCCTCGCCAACGTCGCCCGCGAGGGCTCGGACATCACGCTGGTGTCGCACTCCTTCGCGACCGTCCGCGCCCTGCACGTCGCCGAGAAGCTGGCGAGCGAGCACGGCGTGAACGCCGAGGTGGTCGACCTGCGCTCGCTGCGTCCGCTCGACGTCGAGACGGTCGCCGCGTCGGTGGGCAAGACCAACCACGTGGTATGCGTCGAGGAGGGCTGGCCGTCGTACGGCGTGACCGCCGAGCTGGCGGCGCGGATCCAGAAGGCCTGCTTCGACGACCTCGACGCCCCCGTCGAGCGCGTCGGCATGGCCGAGGTGCCGCTGCCGTACGCGAAGAACCTCGAGACCGCCGCACTTCCGGGCGAGGCGCGGATCGAGGCGGCGGTGCTGAGCACGCTCGGCCTCGCTCGCTGAGACACTCCTCACCGGTGTAGGGTCGGCCGTGGGCACTGCCTATGGCCGCCATCGAGACACCCGTGCGGTCGGTGCCGGCGCGACGTGTCCGGCTGCTGGTCGACGCGGCGCTGGCGGCGGGGATCGTGGCGGTGCTGCTGTTCCCGATCGGAGCCAAGCTCGCGGCCGACCGGCTGCCGACCGACGCGCCGCCGCGGCTCGCCCCGCTGCCGGCGGACGCCCGAGCCGGCGCGCTGCGCGACCTGCCGGTCGGGCTCCAGCCCGGCGGCGACCTGCGGACCTCGGCCGTCGCCCTGCTCGGCGAGCAGCGTGCGGCGAGGCTGCTGGAGATGGTGCGGACCGGCGAGGGCATCCGGAATCCGGTCCCGGGCGTGTACCCCTACCGCTATCCGCCGCTCGAGCGGCTGCTGCCGGAGACGCTCGATCCGGTGCAGGCGACCGACCTGGGCGCACGGCTGATCGCGCTCGCGGCGGAGGAGCCGGAGGGGCAGCGGGCCGAGGCGGCCGCCTACGCGCTGCTGGACCACGCCCGGCGCGGCGGCGCCTGCGACGCCTCGCTGAACGTCCTGCTGCTGGTGGCCTCGGAGCGTTTCTTCCCGGACGGGCGCACGATCGCCGACGAGGGAGCGCAGGCGCAGCGCGCCTGCCCCGGCGACCCGACGCCCCTCTGGCTGGTCGGGCAGTGGCAGTCGACCACCGCGCTCCCCGGCATGCACGCCGACCTCGACCCCGCCGTCGGACTCGCGAGCTTCCGGCGGCTCATACGCGAGCTCCCGGGATCGCCCGCGGCATGGGCGGGCCACGCGGACGCCCTCGTGCGCGTGGCGGCGACGACGCCGGAGGATCAGCCCTGGGTCGCGCGCCACCTGTACGAGCGGGCGCTGGCGGAGTACCGGCGCGCCGCCCGCCTCAGTCCCGGCGTCGAGCCCGACATGGGCATCGCCAAGGCGCTGGCGGGGCTCGGCCGGGCCGCCGAGGCCGCCGCGCTGCAGCAACCTGCCGTCGCCGCGCGGCCGTCGCAGCCGCTCCCGCAGGCTCAGCTCGTCGTCTATCTCGAGCAGGCACGGCGGTTCGACGAGGCGGCCGGCGCGGCCGAGCGACTGACCGCGCTGGACGGCAACGCACCGCCGGGGCCGGGCCTGTTCCCCGAGGTACCGGCCGCGGTCGGTCACAGCCCCGAGCAGGACGCCTACGGGCTGATCTCGCTCGGGGCCGGACGGCTCGGGCCGCTCTCGGTCGCGCTGGACCCGCCCGAGCTGCTCGTCGCTCCGAACGTCGAGGTCGTCGACCTGTCGTTCCTTCCCGTCTTCCGACCGAGCCCCGGCGTGACGGGCAGCGAGCGCTGGTGCGCCGACTGGGCGCGCCGCCGGGACCTGATCGTCGCGGGACGGCCGGCGGAGGCGCTCACAGGCATGCCGGCGGAGTTCGTGCCACTGAAGGTCGGATGGGCCGCGGACTGCGCGGGCTCCGTTCCGCTGCTGGCCGACATCGCGAGGATGGAGCTCGGCAGGGAGCCGGCGGTCGCGCCGGTCGCCACCGAGCTGGGGGTCGGCCACGACGCCGCGCGCAGGACGATCGAGGACGAGCGGCAGAACCTGTGGCGGTGGGCGGGAGACCTCGCGCGCGCGGAGCGGGCCGCGCGCGAATGGGTCGCGTCGGCGCCCCGCGGATCGCGCCCGTTGCTGCGACTGGGCGAGATCGAGTTCCTGCGCGGTCGCCACGACGACGCCGCGCGCGACTTCGCGGCGGCTGCGCGGCGGGCGGCAGAGCGGTCGCAGCCGGATGTGGGCGGCGAAGCGCAGGCGCTCGTCGCTCGTGGCGCCGCGCTGCTGGCCGGCGGGCGCCTCGACGAGGCCGAGGACACGCTGCGACAGGCCGACGACCTCGCGTCGCGTGCGCCGGCGCTGCGCGCCGACTTCGCCGAGCCGGACGTGCCGCTCTCCGTGACGTCGTACTACGCGCGCGTGCAGCTCGGCGAGACGGAGCGCGAAGCCGGCGCGCTGCGGGCGGCGGCGGACGCCTACGCGGCCGCGCGGGACCGCGGCGCCGATGACGTCCACGACGAGCATCTGGAGAACAACGCCGCGATCGTCGACATCAAGCTCGGGCGCGCCCGCAGCGCCGTGGTGGCCAGCCGGAGAGCGGTGGGCGTCGACCCGGAGAACCCCGCGCTGCTGATGACCGCGGGCTTCGCGGCCGAGAGCGCGGGCGATCACCAGGGAGCGATCCGGTACAACCGGGCCGCGTTGGCCGCCGACGCGACCGCGTATCCGGCGGCCAACGACCTCGCGGTGCTGCTCGCCCGGCAGGGCGACGACGACGCCGCCGTGGCGGCCCTGCGTCGCGCGGTCGGCGCGGAGCCGGACTACGCCCTGGGCTGGTTCAACCTCGGCGTCGTGCTGGCGGGGATGGGACCGGTTCATCTGCTCTCGTCCCAGGGCGCGCTGGCCCGCGCGTTCACGCTCGACCCCGACCTGCGGGACCGCAAGCGGGAGCCGACGCTCGACGCGAAGACCTACCGCAGCGGGCTCGACGTCTCCCGTCCGCTGCCACCGGAGTGGAGCTTCGCCGCCTCGCAGAAGCAGGCGCCCGCGAAGACGGTCGGCCTGGTCGCGCTGCTCCTGGGGGCGTTCACGCTGAGCCGCGCGCTGGCCAGCCGCGGCTCGGGCAGGGTGCTCGCCGAGAAGTGGCTGGCGCCGCTCGACCGCGCCACGGGGCGGCTGACCTTCCTGCGCTTCCTCCGGCATCCGGCGGTCGCGATCGTGGCCACGCTGCTCGTCTTCCTCGCCCCGCTCGTCCGCGATCCCGGTGGAGGCGTGACCGCCGCCGTGGCCGGCGCGCTCGGGCTCTGCGTGCTGATCGGCGTCGCGCTGCGCGGCCGCAGCCTGACGGCGCGCGGCGAGGGCGGCGGGGAAGGGCAGAGGACATGGCCGCCCGGCCTGGCGTTCGGGCTCGGGGGCGCGGCCGCCGGCGTGAGCTGGGCTCCGCTGCCGGTGCTCGGCGCGAAGGCGAGTCCGCGCCTGCACTGGGCGGCGCCGGTCGCGCTCGCGGCGGTCGCCCTTCCGCTCGTGGTCGCCACCGTGTGGTCGGACATCCCGCTCACCCGCAGCCTCGCCGCCGCCGCGCTGATCATGGCCGCGTCGGTGCTCACGCCGGTCAAGCCGGTCGACGGTGGCGCACTCGCCGCCGCGGGCGGCACGGCCGCGGGCCTGACCGGGATCGCGCTCGCCGTCCTGCTGGCGGTCGGGCTCGTCTGAGGCGTGGAGCTCTTCGCCGGCGAGCACGTCGGAGCGGTGATCGTCACCGCCGGTGCGGCCGCCATTGCGGTCCCGGCCGCGCGCCGGTGGCCGGTGCCGGTCTCGCGCGGCCTCGCCGTGCTGATCGGCGTCACCTACCTCGTGGAGCACGCGTGGTTCATCGCGCGCGGCACGTGGTCGGCCGACTTCAACCTGCCACTGCACCTGACCGACGTCGTCACGATCGTGTCGGTGCTCGCCCTGTGGACGGCGTGGCCGCTGCTGGTCGAGCTGACGTGGCTCTGGGGGCTGACCGCGTCGCTGCAGGCCGTGCTCACGCCCGACCTCGGCTCGGCCGACTTCCCGGAGCTGCTGTGGTGGACGTTCTTCATCACGCACTCGGGCGCGGTGGTGGCGGCGCTGGTGCTCGTGGTCGGGCGCGGGATCGTCCCGCGCCCGGGCGCGGTCTGGCGCGTGTTCGGCGCGACGGTGGTGGTGGCTGTGGCGGCGGCCGCGGCGAACCTGCTGACCGGCGGCAACTACATGTGGCTGCGTGAGAAGCCGGACGACGGCTCGCTGCTCGACCTCATGGGCCCATGGCCGTGGTACATCGTGAGCGCCGCGGCGCTCGGCCTGCTGCTCTTCAGCCTGCTCGCCGCGCTGGCAGCTCGAGTACGGCCAGGCCCTCGAACAGATGGACGGAGGCGCCCGCGCGGCGGGCGAGCCCGCCGGCCAGCTCGCCGTCGAACCCGCTGACGGCTGCCGTGCCCTCGTCGCGGACCTCCACGCGCCCCGTGGTGACCGCGACGCTGACGGCGCCCTGCGCGGCCGCGCGCCGGACGAGCGCGCGGATCGCGCCGTCGAGGCCCGCGACGCTTGCGTCGTCGTCGACCGCCAGGGCGACCGGCACGCCCGCGGAGCGCGTGGCGGCGGCGACCTCGCGCGCGATCGCCGCGACCGAGCGCGGCGGCCCCGGCGGGCCTCCGGTGAGGACGTCGAGCGCGACCGCGAGCTCGTGGTCGCCGATCGCGGTGCGCAGCCGCGAGGCGGTCCCGGCGATCAGCGCAGCGTGGCTCGCGTCGGCGCGCCGCCGGGCGCGGTGGCGGGCGACGACGCCGCGCAGCCAGAGGGCCCCGATCACGGCCGCGGTCCCGATCGCGAACGTCGCCAGCGCGCTGCCGAGCGGCCCGCCGCCGGCGAGGAGCAGGAGCCCGAGGGAGACGACGACGGCGGCGGCCGGCCAGACGTCGGGAACCTCGAGGGGACGGAAGCGGACATGACGGCGTCCGGAGGCGGTGGCGAACATGACCGGAGCGTGACAGCTTCGGTACCTGTGTTGACGCACTGGACACGGGTTCCAGCGCCCGCATAGGATCGTGCGTCAGACCTCGATCCGCTCCCCGCTGATCGTCCCGCGCGCGGTGAAGACGACCGCGCCCGCGTTGTCGCGGATGTTCGACTCGAAGGTGCCCGTGAAGCGGTCGCCGCCGCGCTCGAGCCGCAGCTTCAGCCGGATGTTGTCGGTCCCGATCGGGGCGCCCGCCGACGGCGGCGCCTGCTGGAGCAGGAGGCGGAAGAACGCCTCGTACGAGCGCGAGCCGGTGCGCTTCCAGGCGCCGTGCCCCGTGGTCTCGAGCAGCGGCCCGAGCGGCGTCTCCGGCACGTAGTAGCGGCGCGACTCGTTGACCACGCCGCCCTCGTGGAAGCTGATCAGGTTGCCGAACGAGCCGAGCGGCGGGTCGGTCGCGGTGATCGTCCCCGACCACGAGCCCACGATGTCGTCGTCGCCTCCGTTCGCCTGCGCCGCCGGCGCAGCGCCGAGTACGAGCGCGCCTGCACGCGCCGCCTCCGAGCAGTTCCTTCCGCGTGACCGAACGCTCTGCCATGAGCTTCCTCCCGTTCCTGGGGCTTGCACTGCTGTCCGGAGCCGACGAATCGGTACCGTGCCGCGCATGGCGGTCGATCTCGTCATCGACATCGAGAACAGCCCTGGAGCGCTCGCCGAGATCGCGGCCGCGATCAGCGACGCCGGCGTGAACATCGCCGCCGCGACGTGCATCGGCACGGGCGACCGGGCCGAGCTCCACATCCTCGTCAAGCACGCCGAGGCCGCGCGGCACTCGCTGGCCATCTCGCACGTCGCGGTCTCGCGCGAGCGCGAGGTCGTGGTGGTCGACGTCGAGGATCGGCCCGGCGTGCTCGCGGACCTGACCCGCAAGATCGCCAAGGCCGGAGTCGACCTGGACCTCGTCTACGTCGCGACGCAGAACCGCGTCGTCTTCGGGGCCTCCGACCTCGACCGGCTGAGGGCAGCGGTCGCGTGAGACGCGTCCTCGGCACGGTGGCCGGGGTCGTGTTGAGTCTCGTGCTGGTCGCGCCCGCGGTGGCGCGCGCCGCCGGAGCTGTTCGTGCGCACGCAGAGATGGGACACGCATGAGGAGACGGGGCCGTGGCTGCCGCTCGCCTCGGCGCCGTCGTTCGACTATCTCGGCGGCTACGAGATCGGCTACCGGCTGCAGGCGCCGGGCTTCCAGCGCGTCGCGCTGACGATCACCGGCGTGCCCGACGGGTCGCCGACCCAGCCGTCGAACGCGACGCCGTACTGCGTCGGACGCAGAACGGGACTGCGGTCGGCGACATCGAGCCCGCCGGGGCCGAGCTCCAGTTCGAGGGCAGCGGCACGTACACCGTGAAGGTCTCGGTCGGCCGGCACGGCCGCGACTGCCGACCACGGGCGAGTCCAACACCGGCTCGTTCTCCGTCGACGGCCGCGTCGCGCCGTCACTGGCCGGCTCGCCGCTGATCTACCGCTCGAAGCCGCTCAAGGGCGACCCGTTCGTCGGCATCCAGGCCACGCCGCCGCCCGGCGGCCAGGCCGAGATCCAGTGCACGATGGGCAGCGACGTCGATCGGCCCGTGGTGGACGCTGCGCGAGGACGAGTTCACGCGTCCCGGCACGTGGGCGTGCGTCGCGCGCGGAGTGGCCGAGGGCACTGACGACGACTTCGAGACCGTCAACTTCGGGACGCCGTGGTCGGCGCCGCTGACGTCCTCGTGCGCAGCGACTTCCGCCGCAAGCTCGGTGAGCTGAAGCGCCTGCGCACGAAGCGCCCGCGCTTCACCTTCACCGCCGAGTTCCCCGAGGCGGCGGCCGGGGGCGCCGTCCGCGTCACGATCTTCCGCGCCAACACCTGCAAGCTCCGCAAGGTCGGCACCTACCGCGGGCGGTTCGGGCCCAGGCGCGCGCGCTTCACGATGCGCCGGCCGCGCCGGCCGGGCCTCTACCTCGGCCGCTTCTCGTTCGGGGGCACGTCGCTGCTCAACGCGAGCACCGATCCCAACCCGATCCGGCTGCTGGCCCGCAGCAACCGCATGGAGTTCGCGCCGGCGTCAGCGTTCCCGCGCTGCTAGCCCGCCGGGTCGACGATCCCTTCCTCGATCCAGCTGAAGCGCCCGCCGAGCACGCCCTGCGCGAGCTCGTAGGCGTCGGTGTCGTCGTTGTCGAACAGGCTGCCGAACAGCGCCTCGACGCGGCGCCGCGCCTGGCGGCAGAAGAGGTCGGCGAGCTCGGTCGCCTCGGCGGAGCGGGCGGGCTGCTCGCGCCGCAGCGTGTCCGCGTAGACCACGGCGGCGGAGATCGCGAACAGCTCGGCGCCGATGTCCACGATGCGGCCGAGCACGGCCTGGCGCTTCTCGAGCTTCGCCTGCCAGCGGCCCATCGCGTAGAAGGTCGAGCGCGCGAGCCTGCGGGACGAGCGCTCGACGAAGCGCAGGTGCGCGGCCAGCTCGCCGAACTCCTCGAAGGCGTTCGGCTTGACGCCCTTGCCGACCGCCAGCTTCGGCAGCCAGCGCGCGTAGAAGGCGCCGGCCTGGACCGCCGAGCGGGCCTTGGCCTTCAGGTCGCCGTCGCCCTCCAGCAGCTCGCCCGCCACCTGCAGGTGCTGGTCGACCGCCTCGCGCGCGATCAGCAGGTGCATGATCTCGGTCGAGCCCTCGAAGATGCGGTTGATGCGCATGTCGCGCATCGCCTGCTCGACCGGCACCGGGCGCTCGCCGCGCGCCTTCAGCGACTCGGCGGTCTCGTAGCCGCGGCCGCCGCGCACCTGCATCAGCTCGTCGACCACCTGCCAGCCCAGCTCGGAGGCGTAGAGCTTGGCGATGGCCGCCTCGATCCGGATGTCGTTGCGCTTGTCGTCGGCCATCCGCGAGGCGACGTCGAGCATCGCCTCGAGCCCGAACGCGCTGGCGGCGATGAAGGCGACCTTCTGCGCCACGGCGTCGTGCCTGCCGACCGGCTGGCCCCACTGGACCCGCTCCGACGCGACACTCGCGCGCCACCTTGGTCGCCCACTTCGACGTGCCGACGCAGATGGCGGGCAGCGCCAGGCGGCCGGTGTTCAGGGTGGTGAGGGCCACCTTCAGCCCCTTGCCCTCGCCCGCGATGACGTTCTCGCTCGGCACGAACACGTCCTCGAGCCGGGTGACCGAGTTCTCGATCCCGCGCAGGCCCATGAACGCGTTGCGGTGCTCGACGGTGACGCCCTCGCGTGTCGTAGGGCGAGCACGAACGCCGTGATGCCCTTCTCCGGCACCTTGGCCATGACCACGACGATGTCGGCGATGGCGCCGTTGGTCGCCCACAGCTTCACCCCGTTGAGCCGGTAGCCGCCGCTCGACCGGCTCGGCGGTCGTGCCCAGGCGCGCCGGATCGGAGCCGACGTCGGGCTCGGTGAGCAGGAAGGCCGAGATGTGGTCGCGGGCGACGAGCGGCAGCCAGCGCTGCTTCTGCTCCTCGGTGCCGAACAGCAGCAGCGGCTCGGCCACGCCGATCGACTGGTGCGCCGACAGCAGCGTCGACAGCGAGGCGTGCATCGAGCCCGCCAGCGCCAGCGCGCGGTTGTAGTAGACCTGCGAGAGCCCGAGCCCGCCGTACTTCTCGGGCACCTTCATGCCGAGCGCGCCGAGCTCCTTGAGCCCGTCGATCACCGCGTCGGGGATGCGAGCGTCGCGCTCGATCGCCAGCGGGTCGACGTGCTCGACCAGGAACGCCCGCAGGCGCTCGAGGAACCGCTCGCCGCGCTCGACGGCCTCGGCGTCGAGCTTCGGCTGGGGGTGGATCAGGTCAAGCCGCAGGCGGCCGAGGAAGAGGTCCTTGCCGAAGCTCGGCAGCTTCCACTCGCCCTCGCGGGCCTCCTCGGCGACCTGGCGGGCTTCACGTTCGGTGACTTGCGTGGCCATGCATGCCTGTTACCCGCTACGGCGGCGGCGTGCAGCGAAGTAGATCGTCGGGTCGCCCTGCTTGAGCCAGATCTCCGGATGGTCGAGCGGCACGAACGAGCGGTCGCCACCGGGCTCGCGCGTGGACGGCACCGAGTCGCCGCTCGGCAGGTGCATGATGAAGTTCACGGCCTTGGTGTCATCCACGAGCGGGATCGCGTAGACCGCTCCGAAGGCGTCCATCCCGGTCCGCTGGAACGGCCTGTCCCAGGCGATGGCCGCGAGTACCGCCGGATCGACGGCGTCGCCCCACATGTGCAGGCCCCATTGGCCGTAGTCGCCCGCGGGGCGGTTGTAGTGCACGATCGCGGTCGTCACCGGCGTCTGGACGACGGTCACGGTGCGCGGGGCGCTGGTCACCGTCCTCCCGGGCGCGTAGGCGAGCACGGCGCGGTACGTCACGCGCGCCTGGTCGGGCAGGGAGGAGGTGTCGTCGAACACCGTGTAGACCGGCGACGACTCGTCGGTCCCGATCGGCGCGAACGGCCCGCCGTTGACCGAGCGCTCGAAGCGCACGACGTAGTCGGCGTGCTCCGGCGTGGCGACGGCGCGGACCTCGACGGTCCCGCGCACGCGGCCGCCGTCGGGCGGCGCCTCGAGCGCGATGGCCGGCGGCGCCACCGTCAGCGTGCGGTCGCGGCTCGTGCGCGTATGGCCGGCGTTGTCGAGGACGACTGCCCGGTACTCGATCCGCGTCCCGGGCCGCTCGTCGGCGATGTCGTGGAACACGCGGTAGGGCGCGTTGTCGTCGGTGCCGATCGGCTTCCAGTGCCGGCCCTCGCGCGCGAGGAAGGTGACCTCGTAGAACGAGTCACCGTCGACCTCGGCGCCGATCTCGGCGCGGTCGCGCGCCGGGCCCGCTGGCAGCCTCAGCGAGACGTCCGGCGCGCGCTTGCTGCGCGCCACGTGGTCCTCGGCGCGGTAGACGACGGCCGACAGCGCCGGCACGGTCACGCTCAGGCGCCCGGCGGAGTCCGACTTCAGCGAGCCGGCGCCGGAGCCGTACAGCCGCTCGAACCAGCCGCGCGACATATAGGTCGGCACGGACGCCGTCTGCGTGCTCTCGGAGTTGTTGAGCGCCACCACGTACTCGTGCGGGTGCTCGCGGTCGAGCCGCGAGAAGGCGTAGACGCCAGGCCCGTCGGAGGAGAAGCGGTGCTGCTGTGCGCCGTCGCGCAGCGCGCCGTGACGCTTGGTCAGCGAGGCGAGCTCGGCGAGCTTGCGGTACAGCGGATGGCCGGCATCGAAGTTGTCGTCCATCGGCGTCTCGCCCGACCCGATGTTGTCGTTGTTGCCCGCCCCGTCGTCACCCGGGATCGGGTCGCTGAGGTTGTTGTACTGCGGCGACTGCGACGGGAACATGTCCTGCCGCGCGTCCTGGTCGCCGCCGGCGCCGGTGAACCCCTGCTCGTCGCCGTAGTAGACGACCGGGTTGCCGCGCGAGAAGTACATGAGCTCATGGGCGAGGCGGTCGCGCGCCAGCAGCTCCGACTCGGCCGCGCCCCGGTTGGCGTTGCGGACGAACATGCCCACCCGCCCGCGGTCGTGGTTGCCGAGGAACGTCGGGAGGTTGTAGACGTTCGAGTCGGCGTCGGTGTACCAGTCGTCCTTGACGAAGAAGTCCCGCAGCGCGTCGGTCGGCTGCGACTCCGCGGCGAAGTCCATCGCCGACATCTGGAACAGGAAGTCGAGGACGCCCTGCACGTTGGTCTGCACCGGGTAGTGCGAGATCAGCTCGTGGCTGAAGTCCTCCGCGACCTCGCCGAACATGTAGAAGTCGCGGATCCCCTGCGATCGGGCGTAGCGCTCCATCTCGGGCGCGAACCGCTCCCAGAACGCGTCGTCGACGTGCTTCATCGTGTCCATGCGGAAGCCGTCGACGCGGAACTCGCGGATCCAGAACTTGTAGATGTCGATCATCCCGTCGACGACGCGCGGGTTCTCGGTGAAGAGGTCGTCGAGCCCGAAGAAGTCGCCGTACTGGGAGTTCTCGCCTGCGAAGGTCGTGTTGCCGCGGTTGTGGTAGAGGCTCACGTCGTTGAGCCACGCGGGGACCTTGACGTTCTGCTCGACGACCGGGACGCAGGGGCGGTAGGGGAAGCTGCGGCGCGGCTCGCTCTCGGGTCGTGGACACGGCGGCTGCCCGCTCGGTGCGAGCGCGGGGAACGTGCTGCCGCCGGCGAAGTCGCGGTCGTCGAAGACCGTCCCGCCGGCGGTCCGGTACGGGTACTGGTCCTTGGAGACGTAGACCGGCGCGGCGCCCTCCTGGTAGCGGATGACGTCGGCCGTGTGGTTGGTGATCACATCGAAGTAGACCTTCATCCCGAGCCGGTGGGAGTCGCGGATGAGCAGCCGCAGGTCGTCGTTGCTGCCCAGGTGCGGGTCGATCTGGGTGAAGTCGGTGATCCAGTAGCCGTGGTAGCCGGAGGAGGGGAAGCCGTTGTTGTCCTGGACCGCCTTGTTCTTGAAGCTCGGCGTCAGCCAGATCGCGGTGGTTCCGAGGCCCTTGATGTATCCGAGCCGGTCGCGCAGGCCCTGGAGGTCGCCGCCGTGGTACCAGCCCTTGCCGGTCGGGTCGAAGCCGGACTGGCCTTCGCTCTTGCCGGGCGGCAGGTTGCCGTGGTCGTTGGCCGCCGATCCGTTCTGGAAGCGGTCGGCCATGACGAAGTAGAAGTTCTGGTCGGTGACCGGCTGTCGCAGGCTGTGACGGGCATCGCCGCCGGCCCAGGCCGGAGCGGCCAGGACGGCGGCGACGAAGGTGATGGCGAGAACGACGAACGCGCGCGAACCGGGCATGGACCCCTCCCCCTCGGGTACATGCGCGATCCTACTTGAGCTCTGTGCGCCGGAGCCTGACCAGTCCGATCGCCAACACCAGGCCGACCCAGACCGCCGTCGCGGTCGCGAGCTGGCCCCAGTTCGTGCCGGTCATCGTCGCCGTGCTGTCCGCCAGGATCGACATGGGCCGGCCGAGGTCGAGCCAGTCGGCGGGCTTGTCGAGCGCGTGGATGGTCTCGCCGAGGATCGACCACGCGATCGGGATCACGAAGTACATGACGATGGCCAGCGCCGAGTTCATGAACGCCAGGCCGAAGGCGACGCCGCCGAGCACGGTGATCAGCTCGAACAGCGTGTAGCGGCCGAGCTCGCCGAGCCCGAGGTCCCAGCTCCCGCCCGCGATGGCGGTGCCGAGGGCGGCGATCACGAGGCACGCGGCCACGGCGCACAGGGTGAGGATCGTGGCGCCGATCGTCTTGGCGACGACGATCCGCTCGCGCTGGGGCACGAGCGCGAAGGTGGAGAGCCCGGTCCGCTGCGACCACTCGCTGGTCACGAGCAGGATGCCGAGCACGGGCAGGACGATGGAGATGACCTGGACCGAGTCCGAGAGGAGCGTCGACAGGTTGTGATCGGCCTCCTCGCCGAACACGAGCGACAGGGTGACGAGCGCGGCGGCCAGCAGGACGATGACGACCAGCAGCCAGAAGCCGGCGCGCGTGTCGGCCGACTTGCGCAGCTCGACGGCCGCGAGGCGGGGGATGCCCGGGCGGGCGATGACGGCGGTGCTCATGAGATCAGGGCCTCCTCGCGGCCGGTGGAGGTCAGGGAGAGGAAGAGCTCCTCGAGGCCGCCGGTGTCGGCGGGGCGCAGCTCGAGCAGGACGACGCCGGCCGCGGCGGCGGCGCGGCCCACGGCCTCCGCCTCGGCCTCGACGAGCAGCGCGCCGTCGGAGCCGGGGGTGGCGGTCAGGCCCGCGTCGGCCAGCGCCTCGTGCAGGGCGACCGGGTCGAGCCCGCGCACGACGACGCCGGTGGCGGCGAGCAGCTCCTGCTTGCTCCCCTGGGCGACGATCTTCCCGTTGCCGATGACGACGAGCTGGTCGGCCACCGCCTCCACCTCGCGCAGCAGGTGCGAGGAGAGCAGCACGGTGCCCGCGCGGTCGGCGAAGTCGCGCAGCAGCGTGCGCATCCAGGCGATGCCCTCGGGATCGAGGCCGTTGGCCGGCTCGTCGAGGATCAGCACGCGCGGGTCGCCGACCAGCGCCTGCGCGATCCCGAGCCGCTGGCGCATGCCGAGCGAGTAGGTGCCGACACGCTTCTTCGCCGCCGTCTTCGACAGCCCGACGTACTCCATGAGCTCGTCGACGCGTGGGCGCTCGACGCCGAGCACCTTGGCGGTCAGGGTGAGCGCCTCGCGGCCGCTGCGGCCGGAGTGCTGGGCCGAGGCGTCGAGGAGGACGCCGACCTCGCGGCCCGGGTTCGGCAGGCTGCGGTAGCTCGTGCCCAGGACGCTGGCGGTGCCGGCGTTCGGGTTCGTCAGCCCGCAGATCATCCGCAGCGTGGTCGACTTGCCGGCGCCGTTGGGGCCGAGGAAGCCGGTCACGGTGCCGGGCTCGCAGGAGAAGGAGATGTCATCGACCGCCAACTGGCGGCCGTAGCGCTTGCTGAGATGCTCGACGGCGATCATGGTCTCCAGGGTCGTCACAAGTTGCCCGGCGGTCCATCCACCCTAGGGTGAGTTCGTACCGACCTTGGTCGATGGTTGTTGCGACTTCGGTCGGTGTGCGGACCGCCGCGCGCGGCCCTACGCTGTCCGGCGATGGAGCTCGAGCACCCACGGCTGCTGCCCGGCGTCCTCGTGCCCGACCCCGAGCGCGATCCGCGCAAGCGCTCGACGCGCGACTGGCTCGTCGACTTCGCGTGCTTCTTCGTCGCCGTCGTCGGCGGCTTCCTGGTCTTCGCCGAGAGCGCGGACCGGATGAGCGACCCGCTCCAGTTCTACGACCTCGTGGGTGGCGCGCTCGCCTCGCTCGCGCTGTGGTGGCGGCGCCGCTGGCCGGTCGGCGTCGGGCTCTTCGTGCTGGCGATGAACTCGTTCTCGTCCTCGGCGTCGATCGCCGGCGCCGTCGCGGTGTTCACCGTCGCCGTCCACCGCCGTGCGGCGGTCGCCTTCGCGCTCGGCGCGGTCTCGCTCGCCATCACGCCGATCCTGCTCGCCATCCAGCCCGACGATCCGGAGACGCCGTTCCTGCTGGAGCTGCTGATCGGCGTGCTGGCCATCGGCGCGGTCATCGCCTGGGGCATGTTCGTGCGCTCGCGGCGCCAGCTGGTGCTCTCGCTGCGCGACCGGGCCGAGCGGGCCGAGGCCGAGCAGCAGCTGCGGGTCGAGCAGGCGCGCCAGCACGAGCGGGCGCGGATCGCGCGCGAGATGCACGACGTGCTCGCGCACCGCATCTCGCTGCTCAGCCTGCACGCGGGCGCCCTGGAGTTCCACCCCGACGCGTCGCCCGAGGAGATCGCCCGCGCGGCGGGCGTGATCCGCGCCAGCGCGCACGACGCGCTGGAGGACCTGCGCACGGTGATCGGCGTGCTGCGCGCCGAGGCGGGCGACGGCGACCCCGAGCCGCCGCAGCCGACGCTGGCCGACCTGCCCGCGCTGATCGAGGAGTCGCGCGAGGCCGGCATGCAGGTGGGCTTCGAGTGCGAGCTCGCGGACCCCGCGGCGGTCCCGGCGGCGACCGGGCGCAGCGCGTACCGGATCGTGCAGGAGGGCCTGACCAACGCGCGCAAGCACGCGCGCGGGGCGGCGGTGGAGGTCACGGTCGAGGGCACCGCCGGCACCGGGCTGATGATCGAGATCCGCAACCGGCTGCCCGTCGGCGTCGCGGCCGCGAGCGAGATCCCCGGCACCGGGACCGGCATCGTCGGCCTGGCCGAGCGGGCGAGCCTGGCCGGCGGGCGGCTCGAGCACGGCCGCACCGCGTCGGGCGACTACCGGCTGTGGGCGTGGCTCCCGTGGCCGCCGTGATCCGGGTCCTGATCGTCGACGACGACGCGCTCGTGCGCGCCGGCCTGTCGATGATGCTGGCGGGCACCGACGACATCCGCGTGGTCGCCGAGGCGTCCGACGGGTCGGAGGTCGCCTCCGCGGTCGACGCCTTCGGGCCCGACGTGGTGCTGATGGACATCCGCATGCCGGGCATGGACGGCCTGGCCGCGACCGAGCGCCTGCGCGCACGCGAGAAGGCGCCGCAGGTCATCGTCCTCACGACCTTCGACGCGGACGACCACGTCCTGCGCGCCCTGCGAGCCGGCGCGGCGGGGTTCCTGCTGAAGGACACGCCGCCGCCCGAGATCATGCGCGCGATCCGGCTCGTGGTGGCGGGCGAGGCGATGCTCTCGCCGGCCGTCACACGGCGGCTGATCGAGCATGTGGCCGACGACGGGCTGGCCGCCCGCCGCGCCCGTGCCCGCGAGCTGCTGGATCGTCTGACCGACCGCGAACGCGAGGTCGCGGTCGCGATAGGTCAGGGCAAGTCGAACGCCGACATCGCGGCCGAGCTGTACATGAGCGTCGCGACGGTCAAGGCGCACGTCTCACGGCTGCTGACCAAGCTCGAGGCCGGCAACCGCGTCCAGGTCGCCCTGCTGGCGCACGACGCGGGAATCGCTTAGACCAGCTCCCGCATGCGGCCGGCGGCCTCGACGGCCTCCTCGCGCGAGCGGACGCCGAGCTTGCGGTAGAGGTTCTTCAGGTGCGAGCGCACCGTCTCGCTCGACAGGACGAGCAGGCGCGCGATGTCCTCGTTCGAGGCGCCGCCGGACAGAAGGTCGAGGACCTCCCACTCGCGGTCGGTCAGCTTGCTGCGGACGGGGCGCAGGCCCATCCCGCCGGTCGGCGCCGCGCGGTAGTGCTGGACGAGCTGCATGGCCAGCCGGCGCGAGATCGCCGCCTCGCCGTCGAGGGAGCCGCGCAGCGCGCGCGGGAGCGAGGTGAGCTCCATGTCCTTGGACAGGTAGCCGGCGGCGCCGGCCCGCAGGCCGCGCAGCCCGAGCGCGTCGTCGGCCGAGCCGGTGAGCAGCACGACGCGGATCTCCTGGTCCTGCTCGTGGATCCGCCGCGTCGCCTCGATGCCGTCCATCTCGGGCATCATGTAGTCCATCACGACCACGTCGGGCCGGTAGAACAGCGCCAGCTCGACCGCCTCGCGGCCGGTCGTGGCCTCGGCGATGACGGTCATGTTGTCGGCCTGCAGGGTGTCGCGGATCAGGCGACGGACGAGCGGGTCGTCGTCGGTGATCAGCGCGCGGATCCGGGGGGCGTCGTCCGTGACGTCGCTCATCAGGCGATCCGCGAGCGCGCGGCGCCCTGGCCGTGTCGGTGGGTGGACACTCCGCCGTCCGGGGCCAGCAGGAGCGACATCAGGACCGTCGAGCGCATCGTGCGCGGCGGCTGGGGCCGGGTGCTGGGGGTCAGGACGGCGCGGGCGCGGTTCGCGTGGGGATTCGGTACGGGGGACGGCTTCATGCTGCGCAGACTCCCGGGTGCCGGTTGGCGCCCGCTTACCGTCCCCTTGACGCGGTCTTGTGATGATTTACGGGCGCCGTGACCGTCATACGACCATGACCTCCATCGAGCTCGACGACCGGACCGCCTTCGAGGCGCTCGCCACCCGCCACCGGCGCGAGCTCCAGCTCCACTGCTACCGGATGCTGGGCTCGCTCGAGGAGTCCGAGGACCTCGTCCAGGAGACCTTCCTGCGCGCCTGGCGGCGGCGCGAGACCTTCCAGGGGCGCTCGACCCCGCGGGCCTGGCTGTACCGGATCGCCACCAACGCCTGCCTCGACGTGCTGCAGCGGAGCCCGCGCAGGCCGCGCGGCGGCGAGGTCCCGTGGCTGCAGCCGTATCCCGACGAGCTGCTCGAGGGGATCGCCGAGCCGGAGGCCGGGCCCGACGCGCAGGTGGTGGCCAAGGAGACGATCGAGCTGGCGTTCATGGTGGCGATCCAGCACCTGCCGCCGAAGACGCGCGCGGTGCTGATCCTGCGCGACGTGCTCGACTGGCCCGCCAAGGACACCGCGGCGCTGCTCGAGACCAGCGTGGCGGCGGTCAACAGCGCGCTCCAGCGGGCGCGCGCCGGCCTCAAGGAGCACCTGCCCGAGCGGCGCGCCGAGTGGGCGCCGGGCGCCGATCCCACCGAGGCCGAGCGCGAGCTGCTGGACCGCTACGTCGAGGCGAGCGACCGCGCCGACGCGCACGCCATCGCCGCGCTCATGCGCGAGGACTCGACGTGGTCGATGCCGCCGGAGCCCGGCCTCTGGCGCGGGCGCGACGCGATCGTGGCGGCGTGGGTCGAGGGCGGCATGGGCACCGTGGAGTTCGGCGAGTTCCGCTGCCGGGTGACCTCGGCCAACCTGCAGCCCGCCGTCGCCTGCTACCTGCGGCGGCCGGGCGAGACCGAGTACTCGGCGCTCGCGCTCGACGTGCTGCGCATCGAGGAGGGCGAGATCGCCGACATCACGAGCTTCACGTACCCGGTCTTCCCGGCGTTCGGCCTGCCCCCGAAGCTCTGATGCGCTTCGAACGCCGGATCGTCTCCGTGCCGCCGGGCGGCGCACTCGAGTACGACGAGGCGGTCTGGCGCGACGCGCTCGTGCTCGTCGTGCGCGGCGAGATCGAGCTCGGCGGCGAGCGGTTCGGCCGCGGGTCGGTGCTCAGCCTCGCCGGCCTGTCCGTGCGGGCGCTCCACAACCGGGGCGCGGAGCCGGCCGAGCTGTTCGCCGTCAGGCGTCAGCGAGCAGCGCGCGCGGCACGAGCAGGCAGGTGATCGGCCCGATCGCCAGCCGCTCGGAGCGGCCGGGCAGCAGGTCGCCGCCGGCGGCGACCTGGTCGCGCGGAGGCGCCGGGAGCCCGAACAGCCGGTGCCCGAACTCCGCCGCGCTGTGGCGCAGCGCGCGGCCCGCCTGCGGGCGGCTCAGCCGCCAGCCGGCTGCTACCAGCGTCGTGCCGTGCCAGAGCTCCCAGCGCCAGCGGCGGAAGGGGAAGCGGCCCGGCGGGAGCTCGTGGAGCGCGTAGCCGAACTGGAGACCTTCGACGGTGGGCACGGGCGACCAGGCTAGCGCCGCGCCAGGTGCTCGCAGCGCGTAGGATCGCGCCCAGGCGACCATACGAAGGAGGGGGACATGGTGCGTACGCGCAAGGCAGCGCTCGTTCTCGCGGTGCTGGGGGCGATGCTCACCGTGCCGGCGGTCGCGGCCGCCGACGGGGACGGACTCGAGCCTGGTGGCATGACCGACTTCGACGAGCGGGTGACCGTCAACGTCGTGTTCGTCGGCTTCGACGAGGGCGACGCGCCGTGGAAGGCCGTGCAGCGCCAGCTGCCCTCGGGCGGCGAGCCGATCGTCCGCTCGCGCGCGTTCTATGGGATCGACGAGCCGCTCGGGCTCGACTACGACTACGAGTACCGGCCCTACTACACGAGCCGCTCGTGGGAGGACGGCTTCTTCTCGTACCTGTCGTCGATCTCGGTCGCCAAGCCGCTGACCGAGTGGCAGCAGGCCTACAACGCCCAGGCCGGCGTGCTCGACGTGACCAGCAACCGCTGGATAGACGCGCCGACCGTCGAGAAGCGGCTGATCGACACGGCGCCGCAGGGCGTCGACACGCGCAAGCCCACGATCTTCTTCATCAACTGGTACGGACGTAACGACTTCAAGTTCCACGTCTACTCGAAGGTCGGCGAGCCGGATCCCGACACCGGCCATGACTTCGGGCTGCTGAGTGACGACCGCAAGATCGTCGCCTGGGGCGGGACCTCGCCCGACGACGAGGAGACCGGCCTCGGCCGCCGCGGGGTGCATCGCGTGTGGTTCTACGACCTGTCGGCAGGCCCGGAGGTGTGGGGCGGCAACTTCGACATCACCAACGCCGACCTCGACGGCGACGGTGTCCCCGACTACCGCATCCCGGTCTCGTGGGAGTACGGGCACTACCGCCCGCGCGCGGCCCTGCCGGGCGACCTCGGCAAGGTCATCCGCTACGTGGGGCTCGACCTGCTCTTCACGAGCTCGCCGCTGTACCCGCCGTACTTCACCGCCGACCGGCTGCCCGACCGCGTCGACCTCGACGTCAACACGGTCGAGGGCCTGCCCGGCGTCGACGCTTCCCGCCAGTTCATCAAGCGCGACCTGTTCATCGGGGAGGAGCGCGAGCTGCCGACGGGCTTCGCCCTCCAGGACGACTACCAGGACCTGCCGTTCTCCGGTGACTTCCGGCGCTGCTTCGAGGGCGAGTTCCCGGCTGCGGGCGACCAGTTCCCGTGCTTCCCGAAGCTCGAGGACTACCCGCCGGACGCGAACCTGTTCCTGGCCGCCGCCCTCAACCAGGGCCGCTTCCTCGATCGCGACGCCGACTACGAGGCGGGGCTGATCAACTACGCGACACCCGATGCGCCGACCCCGCTCGGGTACGCCGACGACAACTGGCTCGACGGCACGCAGAGCGGCGTGTTCAGCTTCGTCTCGCCGGGCATCGTCGAGGCCGGCTACGGGCTCACGACGACGATGATCCACGAATACGGCCATCACTCGTCGATGAGCCATCCGCACGACGGCTACGACCCGCAGACGGGCGTCGACTTCGAGCCGACGGGCGAGTTCTTCTTCGCCTGGCTCGGCGACGAGTCGAACTCGATGATGAGCTACATCGACGTCAACTGGGACTTCAGCCAGTTCGACCGTGACAACTCGGCCCGCCACCACGCCGGCGGCTACGCGCTGGTCGCCAACCGCGTCGCCGCGGACATCCTGCGCGACCGCGACCGCCGCCGGGCCGAGGGCGACCTCGAGGCCGCCGACCGTTCGCTGCGGCGCGCGCAGGCCGCGCTCGAGGCACACGACTACAACGCCATGCTCGCCCACGCCGCGAGCGCCTACCGCTCCGTGCGGGCGGGCGCCGCGAAGGCGGGCGTGAAGATCCGCGTGCGGCAGCCGAGCACGTGGACGGTCCTGGGCGCGCCGCGCGGGTCGCGGATGGCGGCGGGCGCGATCGACCTCGGCGCCCCGCAGAACCGCAAGCGGGTCGGGCGGTGACGCACGAGGAGATGCTCGAAGTGGCCCTGGCGGAAGCCAGGGCCGGCTTCGAGGAGGGCGGGATCCCGATCGGGGGCGCGCTGTTCGACGCCTCGGGCGAGCTGCTCGGCCGCGGCCACAACCAGCGCGTGCAGCGCGACGACCCGTCGGCGCACGGAGAGACGGAGGCGTTCCGCAACGCGGGACGCCGCCGCTCCTACCGCGACACGACCATGGTCACCACGCTGGCCCCGTGCTGGTACTGCTCGGGCCTGATCCGGCAGTTCGGGATCGGGAGGGTGGTGCTGGGGGAGTCGCGGACGTTCCAGGGCGGCGTCGAGTGGCTGCGCGAGGCCGGCGTCGAGGTGATCGACCTCGACTCATCCGAGTGCGCCGACCTGCTCGGCTCGTTCATCGAGCAGCACCCGGAAGTCTGGGACGAGGACATCGGCGAGTGAGGAAGCCGTCGGCCGCGGCCGGGAGCGCGCTGTTCTTCGCGCTGGCGCCCGGCATCGTCGCGGGCGTGATGCCGTACGCGCTGACCGGGTGGGAGACCGGGGAGGAGTGGTGGCTGCCGCTGCGCGTGCTCGGCGGCGTGCTCACCGCGGCGGCCGCGGCGGTGCTCGTGCACGCGTTCGCGCGCTTCGTGAGCGAGGGCCTCGGCACCCCGGCGCCGGTGGCGCCGACCGAGCATCTCGTCGTCGGCGGGCTCTACCGGTACGTGCGGAACGTGATGTACATCGCGGTCACCACGGCGATCCTGGGGCAGGCGCTGCTGCTCGGGCAGTCGGTCCTGCTCGCCTACGGAGCGCTGATGTGGGCGTTCATGGCCGCGTTCGTGAAGCTCTACGAGGAGCCGACGCTGGCCGACCGGTACGGCGCGCAGTACGAGGAGTACCGGCGCGCCGTCCCGGCGTGGTGGCCGCGGCTCAGCGGAGGACGATCGCCCAGCTCGTCACCTTCGCGTCAAGGCTCTTCCCGACGCCGTCGGTGATGCGGACGACGACCTTGCGGGAGCCCTGCTTCGCGTAGGCGTGCTTGCCCTTGACGGCGAACGAGCCGTCGGCGCGGCGCTGGACGGAGCCGTAGGTGCGGTCGCCGTCGCCCCAGTTGATGAGCGCCTCGTAGTCGCCCGGGCGGGCGTCCGGATCGCCGTCGGTGAACGTCGCCACCGTGGCGTTGACGGTCCTGCCGGCGCGCGCCTCGAACGTCGTGCCCTGGGCGGTGACCGGGTAGTCGAGCCCGACGTCGAGCCGCGAGATCCGGTTGTGGCTGCCCTGGGTGACCCAGAGGGCGCCGTCGGGAGCCGAGATGATGCCGTCGTTGAAGCCGCCGGGGATGCGGTAGGCCTTGGTGAACGTGCCGTCGAACGTCATGCGCGACACGACGCCGCCCATGAACTCGGAGATGTAGAGCGCGCCGTCGACGCCCACCGTCATCGTGAGCGGGTCGGTGTTCTCGCGCGGGAGCGCGTACTCGTCGGTGAACTCGCCGTCGGTCGTCACGCGCGAGATGACGTTGTCGTTGCGCTCGGCGACGTAGAGCGCGCCGTCGGGTCCGGCCACGATGGCGCCCGGCATGCCGTTCTCGCCCGGGACCTCGAACTCGGTGACGACGCCGGCGGTCGTGATGCGGCCGAGCTTGTCGGTGTTCGACTCGCTGAACCACAGATTGCCGTCGGGCCCGACGGCGATGTCGCCGGCGAAGGCGCTCGTGGAGAGCAGCGGGTACTCGGTGACCACACCGTCGGCGGTGATGCGGCCGATCTCGTCGTCGCGGCCCTCGGTGAACCACAGCGCGCCGTCGGGACCCTCGACGATGGAGGTGGGGAACGAGTCCGGGTCGAGCGCGTAGCTCTGCGAGGAGCCGTCGGTCTCGACGCGGTGGATGGCGTCGCCGCCCGAGTCGGCGACCCACAGGGAGCCGTGGGCGACGGTGATGGCGCCCGGCATCTGGCCGAGCTCGTAGTGGCGGATCCTGCCGCTCTGGCCGATGCGCCAGATCCGGCCGAGGGAGCTGTCGGTCACCCACGTGGCCCCGTCGGGGCCGATCGTCATGTCGTTCGGGAGGGCGAACTCGGCGGGGAGCTTGTAGGTCGTCAGCCGCTGGCTGGCGTTGGCGGCGGTCGCCGAGAGACCGGCGACGACCACCATCGCGAGCACGGCGGCAACCCTGGGGAGGAAGGGGAGATTGCGCATGCAAGCAGTCTCCGCGCGTGCCCCCGCCGCCCGCATCAGGGATTCTCCTGGTCTGAATGGAGGCCATCGTCCTCTGCGGCGTCCAGGGCAGCGGCAAGACCACGCTCTACCGCGACCGCTTCGCCGCCACCCACGAGCACGTCAGCCTCGACGTGCTGGGCAGCCGCGCGCGCGAGGCGGCGCTGATCGAAGCGTGCCTGGAGGAGGGACGGCCGTTCGTGGTCGACAACACGAATCCGACCGTCGCCGACCGCGCCCGCTACCTCGAGCCGGCCCGGTCGGCCGGGTTCAAGGTGATCGGCTACCTCGTCGAGGGCGACGGCGAGTCGGAGCACGTGGGTCCGGGCAAGGCGGCTGTCACCCGCCGCCGGTTCGTACGCCCCGTGCCCGAGGAGGGCTTCGACGAGCTCTGGCACGCGGCGAATCGCCCGGAGGGCGATTCACTTGGGGGTATGTCCCGGGGGGACATACCCCCGGGTGCGGACCATTGGCGGATAGAGCCGCTGCTGACTACGCCACCACTGTTCTGAGCGCGTCGTCGATCGCGCGCAGCGTGTCGTCGGAGAGCGTCACGCCCGCCGCCGCCACGTTCTCGCTCACCTGCTCGGGGCGCGTGGCGCCCACGATCGCCGACGCCACGTTGGGCTGGCGCAGGACCCAGGCCAGCGCGAGCTGCGACATCGTCAGCCCGGCGCCCTCCGCGACCGGCCGCAGCCGGTCGACGGCCTCGAGGATGTCGTCGGTCAGCCACTGCTTGATGAAGCGGTTCATCTTGCTGTTCTTCGCGCGCGAGCCGGCCGGGGGCGCCTCGCCGGGCCGGTACTTGCCGGTCAGCACGCCCTGGGCGAGCGGCGACCACACCACCTGCGAGATGCCGTTGCGCTCGCACAGCGGGATCACCTCCGCCTCGGGCCCGCGCCACAGCGCCGAGTACTGCGGCTGGCTGGACACGAACCGCGCCACGCCGGGCAGGTCGAGCGCGGCCTGGATCTGCTCCGCCGGCCACTCGCTGAAGCCGATGTAGCGCGCCTTGCCGGCCTCCACCACCTCGGTGAGCGCGCCCATCGTCTCCTCCAGCTCGACGTCGTCGTCGTAGCGATGGCACTGGTAGAGGTCGACGTAGTCCACCCGCAGGCGCTCGAGCGAGGCGTCGATCTGCTTGAGGATCTGCCCGCGCGAGAGGCCGCGGTCGCGCGCCGACATCGGGAAGAAGACCTTGGTGGCCAGCACGTAGGAGTCGCGCGGGTAGTCCGCGAGGATCTCGCCCCACGCGCTCTCGGCCGCGCCGCGGCCGTACACGTTCGCGGTGTCGAAGAACGTGACGCCGGCGTCGAACGCCGCGCGCGTGCAGGCCTCGGTCTGCTCGCGCTCGACGCCGACCCCGTAGGTCAGCCACGACCCGAGCGCGATGGCCGACACCTGCAGATCCGAGTCGCCGAGTCGCCGCTGCTCCATGCGCGGATCCTCGCACCTCGTCCTCGGGGGCTGCCCGCACCCGGCTCCGGGGGGTCTCACCGGCGGTGACGCCTGGCTGCCGCCTGGCCGCGGTCGAGGGCCACCCGTACCGTCGTCGCTCCCCCCAGATGAAGAGAGTCACGACATGAAGAAGGCACTACTGATCATCGGCGTGTCGCTGCTCGGGCTGCTCGCCCTCGGCGGCATCGCCTACGGCACGAACCAGGCGTTCTCGACCACCGACACCGAGACGACGCGAGTATCCGAGCGCGTGCGGGCGATCGACGTCGACATCGACACCGGCGACGTGGAGCTCGTACGCGGCTCGCAGCTGACCGTCGAGCAGACGAGCGAGTACCTCATCAGCAAGCCGGACGTCGAGCACAGCGTCAAGGACGGCGTGCTCACGCTCAAGAGCGACTGCGGCGGGCTCTTCCTGCTCGACTGCACGACCGACTTCCGCATCGCGGTCCCGCCGGGCGTTGCGGTCAAGGTCAGGACCGACGTCGGCAACGTCACGAGCACGGCCCTCGCGTCGAGCGACGTCCGCGTCAAGACCGACGTGGGTGACGTCGACCTCGGCCTGACCACCGCGCCGGACCGCCTCGAGGCGCTCACCGACGTCGGCGATGTCGAGTTCCGGCTGCCGGACGCCGCCTACGCCACCGACACCGACACCGACGTCGGCGAGATCGACGTCAACGGCGTCGTGCAGGACGATCGCGCCCCCCGGTCGGTGACGGCCAAGACGGACGTCGGCGACATCACGATCCAGGGCCGCTGACGGGCGTTCCCATATCGGCCTGAAGCTGGGCGGGCGTCAGCGCGCGGTTGTAGATCCGGACATCGTCCATCGTGCCGGCGAACCACTCGTTCCAGATCGCGTTCCCGCCCAGCTTCAGCGGCCCGGTGGACACCGTCATCGCCCCGCCGGCCGCCAGCGAGCGCACCTCGGCGCCGTTGACGTACAGCCGCAGTGTGCTGCCGTCGTAGGTCGTCGCCAGGTGCGTCCAGGTCGCGTTCGCGATCGCCGACGGACCGCGCGCGTCGCGCTGGCCGCCCACGTAGGCCTGACCCGTCGGCTGCCCCGTGCTGGTGCTCGCATAGAGGGCGTACGTCATGTGCGCCGCCTGCTCCTTGAAGACGACGGTGCGCCAGGCGCCGCCGGAAGTCGGCCGCACCCACGCCTCGAGCGTCATGCCGGTGGTCAGGTCGAGCTCCGCGTGGTCGTTGATGCGCACGCTGTCGTTGGTCCCGTCGAACGTCAGTCCGCCGCCGTTGCGGCCGGCGGCCGTCCACGTCGGCCCGGTGAGCGTGCCCGTGTGGCCGTGCCCGGCGCGGTCGGTCAGCGTCGTGCCGCTGCCCTCGTTGAACGAGTAGGCGGCCACGAGCCCCGGCGTGCTGCTCTGCTGGAACGTCGCGGACAGGCTGAGGCCGCCGGCCGGGACGGTCACGGTGTGCGCCGCGGCGCCGCCGTCCGACCAGGAGGAGAACGCGTAGCCGGACTGCGGGGACGGCGCGTCCACCGCATAGCGGAAGCCGACGATCTCCTCCTGCGCGAACGGCGTCGTCCGGCTGATCCCGTCGAGCAGCAGGCTCAGGCCGCTCGGTGAGGAGGTCAGCGAGACCGGCGCCTTCTCCGGCCGGATGATCACCGAGTCGGTGGCCTGGATGCCGTCCTCGTCCGTCGCCGTCAGCACGATCTCGTAGCTCGTCTGGCCGTTGAAGCTGTGGCCGCTGGAGGGGATGGTCAGCGAGCCCGATCCGCCGGTCACGCCGTCGAGCACGGGGTGGATGTGGCTGTCGTGGTGGAAGACGACCTTCCACGACAGCGAGCTGCCGCCGAGCGCACCGTCGTCGGGGTCGCTGCCCTCGCCGGTGAACGCGATCGCGTCGCCCGCCCGGAAGGTCCGCGCCTCCGTGGGCTGGAGGATGGTCGCGGTGGGCGCCGACCCGACGGTGATCGTCACCGGCTCGGAGATCGTCTCGCTCGCGCCGTCGGACGTCGTCAGCCGCGCGGTGTAACGGCCGCTCGAGGCGTACGTGTGGGACGGGTTGGCCGCCGTCGAGGTCGCGCCGTCGCCGAACTCCCAGCGGTAGGTCAGCGGCCGGCCCTCGGGGTCGGCCGAGCCCGCGCTCGAGAAGCCGACGGCGAGCGGCGCCGGCCCGCTCGTCGGGGTCCCGGCCGCGCGCGCGGTCGGCGGCTGGTTGGCGTTGAGGTTGCGGATCCGGCGCACGGCGCCGGCGTTGTTCTGCTCGAACGGCCCGGCGTCGACGTACCAGAGCGACCCGTCCGGTCCCTCCGCGAGCGCCACGATGTCGCCGTAGGGCCCGTCGGGGTCGCCGTCCGGCGGCTCGAAGTTGCGCACGGCGGTGACGTTCCCGGCCGCGTCGAGGCTGAGGCGCTTGATCCAGTTCATCGCGTAGTCGGAGAAGAAGTACTCGCCGGCGTACTCGGCCGGGAACTGGGACCCGCGGTAGATGAAGCCGCCCGTCACCGACGCGTCGTGGCCGTCGTGCTCGTACGAGTAGGCCGGGTTGGTCATCCCCGCCGTGCCGCACGGGCCTTCGCACTGCGGCCAGCCGTAGTTGGCGCCGCGCACGCCGACGTTGATCTCCTCGAAGTCGCTCTGGCCGACGTCGCCGATCATCATGCGGCCGGTCGGCTGGTCGATCGAGAAGCGGAAGGGGTTGCGCAGCCCGCGGACCCAGATGGCGTCCAGGTTCGGCCCCGCCCCGTCGTGGAACGGGTTGTCGGCGGGGACCGACCCGTCGGCGGCCACGCGCAGGATCTTGCCGTTGTAGGACCTGAGGCTCTGGGCCGACTGGGCGTCCAGGTGGTCGCCGACCGCGATGTACAGGTGTCCGTCGGGGCCGAAGTCGAGGTCGCCGCCCTGGTGCCAGACGTCGGCCGCGACGTTGTTCTCCCACACCACGAGCTCGCTGCTGAGCGGCGCGGTGCCGCCGCTGACCGTGAAGCGCGACACGCGGTTGCGCAGCGAGCTGTGCGTGTAGAAGAGGTAGACGCGGCCGTTGAGCGCGAAGGCGGGGTCGACGGTCATGCCGAGCAGCCCGCGCTCGTTGTCGGCGGGGACGTTGGGGATCTGGAGGAGCGGCACCGGGTCGACGCTGCCCGACCCCGGCTGCACGACCCAGACGGTGCCGTCGCGCTCGGCCACCAGCATGCGCCCGTCGGGCGTGAAGGCCAGCGCGGTCGGCTCGTCGAGGCCGATGACCACGCGGTCGTTGACGAAGCTCGGCGTGGAGTTGACGACGTTCACGGTCACCGGGGCGGACGTCGTCGCGTTGCCGGCGGCGTCGCGCGCCACCGCGGTCAGCGTGTGGCTGCCGGCCGCGCTCTGCGTCGTGTCCCATTGGGCCTGGTACGGGGCGCTCGTGTCCTCGGCGCCGAGATCGGCGCCATCCACGCGGAGCCGCACGCCCGTCACGCCGCGGTCGTCGGCCGCCGTGGCCGCCAGGGTCACCGTGCCGCTGACCGTGCCGGGCGCCGGTGCGGTGAGCTGGACCGTCGGCGGGGAGGTGTCGCAGGGCGCCGCGGTGACGGTGAGGGTCGCCTGGGCGGAGCGGTTCGTGGCCGCGTCGTAGGCGTCGACGGCGATCGGCACGCTCGCGCCGCACGTCAGCCCGCCGAACGTCGCCGTCGTCGCGCCCGTCGAGCCGGCCGGCGCGCCGCTGCGGTAGAGGCCGTAGCCGGCGACCCCGACGTCGTCGGTCGAAGCCGTCCAGCTCACGGTCGCGGACGTCTCGGTGGCCGCCGTCTGCGTGAGTCCGGTCGGCGCGGTCGGCGGCTGCGTGTCCGTGGCCGGCGGGGCGACCGGGGTCGTCATGTCGGACTGGACCTCGGCCGCCGTGAGCGCGCGGTCGTAGATCCGCACCTCGTCGATCAGGCCGCGGAACCGCTCGGCCGTCCAGATCGAGTTGCCGCCGATGCGCAGCACTCCCGTGGAGACGGCGGCGTTGCCGGTCTGCGGCTTGGTCGCCACCTGCGTGCCGTTGACGAACAGCCGCACGGTCGCGCCGTCGTAGGTGGCGGCCAGGTGGGTCCAGGCGTTGAGCGGCAGCGCGGCCGGGCCGATCGCGTTCTGCTCGCCGCCGATGTTCACCTGGCCGAGCGGCCGGTTGGCGCTGTTGGCGCCGTACAGCGCGTACGCCATCCCGGTGGTCGTCTGCTTGAAGATGACGGTCCGCCAGGCCCCGGTGAGCTGCACCGGGTTCACCCACGCCTCGAGCGTCAGCCGGTTCGTGAGGTCGAGCGAGGCGCTGTCGGGGACGGTGACCCAGCTCGAGGTGCCGTTGAACGACAGCGCGCCGCCGAAGCGACCGGTGCCCCACGTCGTGCTCGTGGTCGTGCCGTGGTTACCTCTGCCCGACGCGTCGGTCACCGTGGCGCCGGTGCCCTCGTTGAAGGAGTACGCGGCCACGGGCCCCTGACCCGCCGCGCGAGTTGGTGTGACGACCAGCATCAACGTCAGAACGGCGCACAGCATCGTCCAGCCGCGAAGGACTGATCGCTCCATTGGACGCTCCCTGCCCGGTGGATCGGCGACTCGGCGCGGGCAGAATGCCAGGTCAGGAAAGGTTGAGCAACCCGAACTGACAGTCAGTCATTTGGTCTTTTCGCATAATCGACCTCCGGCCGCGGCATCGTCGCGCCCGACCCCGTCCGGGCGCGGCTGCTGCGCGAGCTGCACGAGCCCGCCTCCGCGGCGGCGCTGGCCGAGCGCGTGGGGCTGGCGCGCCAGAAGGTCAACTACCACCTGCGCACGCTCGAGGCGCACGGTCTGGTCGAGCCCGCCGGCGAGCGGCGCTGGGGCGGGCTCACCGAGCGGCTGCTGGTCGCCACCCCCGCCTCCTACCTGGTCGCGCTCGGGGCCGTAGCTCCACTCGCCGAACGGCCTGCTGAGCGGCAAGGCCCCGCCGCGGCCGCTGAGCTCTCCCGCGCGCGCCCGGGCGGCCAGGCTCGCCGCGATCTCGCGCACCTCCACCGCGATCGACACACGGCCCTGCGTTACAAATCTCCGGATGCGGCTGCCAGTCATGCCACCCGTGCCGCCCATGCTCGCCAAGGTCGCGCGCGACATCCCGGCGGGCATGTTCTACGAACCCAAGTGGGACGGATTCCGATCGGTGGTCTTCCGCGACGGCGACGAGGTCGAGATCGGCAGCCGCAACGAGCGGCCGATGACGCGCTACTTCCCCGAGGTGGCCGAGGCGATCAAGGCGAGCCTGCCCGATCGCTGCGTGGTCGACGGGGAGATCGTGGTGCCGGGGGGAGACGCGCTCGACTTCTGGTCGCTCCAGCAGCGCCTGCATCCGGCGGCGAGCCGGGTGAACATGCTGGCCGAGGCGACGCCCGCGAGCTTCATCGCCTTCGACCTGCTCGCGCTGGGAGACGACGACTACACGAAGCGCCCGTTCCACGAGCGCCGCGCCGCGCTCGAGACCGCGCTGGCCGGCGCCGCGCCTCCGATCCACCTGACCCCGATCACGCGCGACCGCGAGCTGGCCGCGCGCTGGTTCGAGCTGTTCGAGGGCGCGGGGCTCGACGGCCTGATCGCCAAGGCGCCGGACAGCACCTACCAGCCCAACAAGCGGGTGATGGTGAAGGTCAAGCACGTGCGCACCGCCGACTGCGTGGTGGCCGGCTACCGCGTGCACAAGTCCGGCCCGGGCACGATCGGGTCGCTGCTGCTCGGCCTCTACAGCGACAGCGGCCTGGCCTCGGTCGGCGTCGTGGCCGCGTTCCCGATGGCGCGCCGGCGCGAGCTGTTCGAGGAGCTCCAGCCGCTGGTCACGGGCTTCGAGGACCATCCCTGGCACTGGGCGGGAGCCATCGACCTGCGCGGAGGGCCGGGCAGCCGCTGGAACCCCGACAAGGACCTCTCCTTCGTGCCGCTGCGGCCCGAGCGCGTGGTCGAGGTCCGCTACGACCACATGGAGGGCTCCCGCTTCCGCCACCCGCCGCAGTTCGTGCGCTGGCGCCCCGACCGCGACCCGGCGTCGTGCGGCTACGACCAGCTGGAGCAGCCGGTGCGCTTCGACCTCGCCGACGTGCTGCGCGGCGAGGTCAGCCCGTCTCGGTAGCCGGATCGCCGTCTGCCGCTGCGGCCAGCTTGGGCACCAGCTCGTCGACCAGCAGCGGAATGCTGAGGACGCTGATGAACGAGGTCGCCTCGTACAGCTCGCCCTTCTCGGGCAGGAAGACGTCGCGGCCCTCGGTGCGGACGTCCAGCCGCCGGTAGACCTTGTTGTCGCGGACCTTCTCGGCCGGGCCGGGGTTGGCGAACCAGAGCAGGGCGCCGACGTCGAGCAGGTCGAGCTTCTCGCCCGAGAGCTGACCGCCGAAGTCGTCGCCGCCCACGTCCTCTAGCGCCTCGGGGAAGGTGAAGCCGAGGTCGGTCAGCAGGCGCGAGCGGGCGTCCTGCGGGCCGTAGACCCAGATCCCCTGGTACGGCGTGGCGACGGCCGCGGTCTGGCCCTTGAACTCCGGGTTCTCCTCGGCCGCCGCCTCGAGCTGGGCCGCGGCCTCGTCGCGCAGCTTCTCCGCCTCCTCGGGCTTGCCGACGGCGCGTCCGACGGTGAGGATCTCGTCCTGCCACGAGGAGCCCCAGTCGACCTGGCCGGGGGGCTGCGCGATGGTCGGCGCGATCTTCGACAGCGTCTCGTACTCCTTCTTGGTGAGGCCGGAGTAGACGGCGATGATGAGGTCCGGCCGCCGGCCGGCGATCTTCTCGAACTCGAGCCCGTCGGTGAAGTCGAGGACCTCGGGCCGCGGCGCGTCGCCGAGCGCCTCCTCGGCCCACGGGAAGATCGCGCCGGGATGCTCGCCGTACCACTCCGTGGTGGCGACCGGGACGACGCCGAGGGCCAGCAGCGCGTCCTGCTCGCGCAGGCCGGCCACCACGATGCGCTCCGGCGGCTCCTTGACCGTCGTCGAGCCGTACCGGTGCTCGATGGTGGCAGGGAGGGCTCCCTCCTCGACGCCGGAGGCAGCGCCCGAGGTGGACGAGGGAGCGCCCTCGTCGTCGGACCCGCAGGCCGTCAGCAGGAGGGCGGAGAGAAGGGCGATGACGACGATACGCATGGTTAGGGCACCCTAACTGATTAGGGTGCCCTAACGCGCGGTCCTCCTAGAACAGGTGCTGGTACGACAGCGCCGAGTACGCCCAGACGAGGCAGTCGCTGCCCGTCGTCAGGTGATTCGTCCGCGCGGTCGTGCCGGCCGGGAGCAGCGTGTTGGGGACGCTGAACCGGTCGTCGTCCCACAGCGGCCCGTCAGAGCCGTCGTAGGCGTTGGCCGCCGAGACGGCCTGGCCCTGGAAGTTCATCGGGCCTTCCGTGAACGCGGCCTGGCCGTCCGCCACGCCCGCGTTGAGGTTCGCGAACATCGGCTGCACCGGGACGCTGAGGTTCGTGAACAGGTTGCTCATCAGCGGGGTCGTGCCGTTGCCGGTCACCGCGCCGTGGCGGATGATGATGTGCCCGGTCCGGGCCAGCGGGCTGTTGGTCCGGAAGATGATCACCAGCGAGGCGCCCTGGCCGTCGGCGCCGCCGATGCCGCCGACGCCGCCGACCGTGAAGCTCCCGTTGCCGGTGACGACGCCGGTCGGGAACACATGGCGGTAGACGCGGTTGGCGCCGAGCTGGTTGATGTTCCAGCAGCTGTCCTTGGAAGCGCCGACCAGCGTGCCGGTGCGGTTGACGCCGTTGAACAGCGCCTGGTTGTCAGGACCGCCGATGGTCATCCAGTACAGCGCGGCGTGCTGCACGATCGCTCCGTTGGGGAGGCCGTTGATGGTGATCGTGCCCGTGCCGGGCGCGCCGGCGCGGGTCGCGAGGCTCACGCCCTGCGATGTCACGCCGCCGTTCGCGAGCTGGAACTGCGCGCCGGGCCGCAGGCCCGTGTCGGCGAGCCGGGTCGACGCGGTCAGCACCCGGATGCGCGGCTTGCTGATGCCGTTGTCGGCGTCGGTGATCGGCTTGCCCGTCGCCTGCAGGTGGCCGAGCAGCGTCGACACGGACGCGTTGGTGGAGACCTGCCGCAGGACGGCCCACGCGCCCGCCACGTGAGGCGCGGCCATCGAGGTGCCGCTCTTGGAGCCGAAGCCGCCGCCCGGCACCGACGAGTTGATGCTGCTGCCGGGTGCCAGCAGCTCGACGAGCGGGGACGAGTTCGACAGGCTCGCAACGACGTCGGTCTTGGTGGTGTTGCCGACCGTGATGGCCGACGAGATGCAGGCCGGCGCGCTGACCGCGGTCGCGGAGCCGTCGTTGCCGGACGAGATGACGGTGGCGATGCCGGACGAGCGCAGGTTGTCGATCGCCGCCTTGCGCGAGTCGGTGTCGCAGTTGGCGGTGAACAGGCCGCCGCCGAGGCTCATGTTCACCGACGAGATCCGCAGGCTCGACCGCAGCGCCATGACGCGCTCGAGGCCCTTGATCTGGTCGCTCGTGAAGCTGCGCGCGCACGGGGTCGGCCGGTTGCCGCAGCCGCTGTCGAAGCGGCTGAACACGTTGATGGCGATCAGGTTGGCGCCGGGAGCGACGCCGCTGAACGACGTGCCGCGGCCGGCGGCGATGCCCGCCACGTGCGTGCCGTGCTCGCAGTCGCCGGGCGCGTACGTGCAGGGCACGCCGGAGCCGGTCGCCGTCGAGCTGCTCGAGCCGCCGGGGCAGTCGCCGGCCGAGAAGCAGGCCTCGGAGACGACCTTGCCGGCGAGGAAGCTGTGCGCCTTGTCGACGCCGGTGTCGAGGACCGCGACGTTCTGGCCGGAGCCGTCGCGGCCGAGCGAGTTGGCCTCGGTCGACTCGACGAGCGGCGTGCTCTGGGCGAGCGTCGGGTCCGACAGCTCGTCGGGCTCGATGCTGGCGGCCAGGCCGGAGCGCTCGAGCGCGGCCAGCGCGTCGGCGTCCAGCTCGAGCGCGACCGACGGGATCGTCTCGAACGTGTTGACGACCTCGTGCTTCGTGCCGTCCAGCGAGCGGACCAGCCGCTCGCGCACCGAGTCGATCCGTGTGCGCTGCTCCTTGACGCGCTCGTCGTCGAGCGAGCCCTCGGGCGTGAACTCGGTCTGCAGGCCGACGATCACGCGCACCGTGCCCTTGTCGGGCGCCAGCTTCGCGAAGTCGTCGCTCGGCGCTCGCTTGGCCGTCAGGTCGACGGTGGGGAACCGGTCCGGCGGGACCGGGATCTGCGGCGGGCCCGCCGCGCCGGGATCGGCGGCCGAAGCGACCGCCGGGAGGAGGGCAAGGGCGAGGACGGAGACCGTCCAGGCGATGCCCGCCATGAGCCGTGGCGACATACGTGACTCTCCTCGAGTCGAGTGATGGGACGGCGCAGGCTCGGGTACGCGGCTTGGCGCGTCCTTGGGGTTACCTAGAGGACCGGAAGGTGCGCTTTAGCGGGAATTTCGTGGCGCCTGCGGGCGTCTGCGCGCGCGCGGTGCGAACGTCAACTGCGGCTGCGCGGTGCGCAACGTCACCCGGCACTGCGTATGCGGGTCGGGTGACGAAATGCACCGCGGCTTGAATCCGCCGCCGGCTCAGCCAGCCGGGGTTGACGTTCGCCGGCGCGCCCCGCTACTTCGACGCGCGAGCGACGGCGCGCTTGAGCTCCGCCTTGCCCATCTTCGACCGCCCCGGGATGTCGAGCCGCCGCGCCTGATCCTCGAGCTCCTTGCGCGTCGGGGCATCGCCGCGGCGCACGGCCGAGGCCTCCTTCCCCAGCGCGGTGCGGGTCTTGCTCGGCAGGTTCTTGAGCGTCTGCTTGCTCTTGGCCCCGGCCTGCGCCTTCTTGACGTTCTTCTTAGCCGCGGCCCGCTGCTTCGCGGTGGCCATCAGGACTTCTTGCCGGCGATGGCGCGCTGCAGCTGGGCCTTGTTCATCGACGACCGGCCCTCGATGCCGAGGTTCTTGGCCTCTTCGTAGAGCTGGTCGCGCGTGCGGCCCTTCGGGCGGTTGGTGCCCGACCGCTGGCCGCCGCGGCGACCCGACGACATGTCCTGCGTCGACGTGCGCGAGCGCGTGCGCGACTCGCCGGAGCGCGCGCGCTCCTTGTTGACGGTGCGCGCGGCGACCTCCTCGGCGCGCGACTCGGAGGCGCCCTGGTCCTTCTGGCTCTCCTTGATGTGCTCGTATTGCCGGGCCCGCTTGGAGCCCTTCTTCACTCCGCGTGGTGGCATACGCGAGCCCTACCCGGCGGCCCAGGTGGCCGGAACATCGGCGCCGCCCTCCTCGGCCACGCGCGCGCCGAAGCGCAGCAGCGCCGGATGCGAGGAGATCTTGCCCGCCACCAGCGCCTCCCCGAGCCGGAAGGTCGACGAGCGGGCGACCAGCTCGGGCGGCACGAAGGAGAAGACCGCCTGCGCGAAGGCGGCGTCGGCCGCCGAGTTGAGCCGCATCAGCACCAGGTTGTCGGCCTGCGAGATCACGTTCTCGTGCACCTTCTGCGGGCGCTGGGTCGAGACCAGCAGGTAGAGCCCGAACTTGCGCCCCTCGGCGGCGATCCGCACCACCAGGTCGGCCGCGAGCGCGGTCAGCTCGTCGTCGGGCCGGCCCGGGCACACGTTGTGCGCCTCGTCGATGACCACCAGCATCGGCACACGCCGCGCCCGCCGGCTCCACAGCCGCTCGAGCACGGCGGCGGCGGTCACCGACTGCTCCTCGCGCGTGGGGAGCGAGCCGAGGTCGACCACGAGGCAGCGCGGCCCGTCGTCGTCCAGGGCGTCGAGCACCGTGCCGGGCTCGCCCCGCGCCCAGATCCCGTAGTCGTTCAGGCCGAGGTTGCTGATGCGCGTGCCCAGCCGCCGGGCCTCGGGCCGCTCGCTGGCCATCAGGTCCTCGAGCGTCGGCGGCCGCTCCTCCGCCAGCAGCGTGGCGAGCTCGGCGTACTCGTCGCGATCGGTGATTGGGTCGAGCCGCAACAACGCGGCCTGGGCGGCGGTGTCGAGCTCGCGCAGCGCGACCTTCAGCGGCCGGTCCGCGCCCGGCGCCGCCGAGTGGACCTCCACGCCGCCGGCGACCTCGCGGTAGCGCGCCGCGAGCGCTGGATCGGCGCCCTCGCGCACCGTGCCGAGCCGCACGTAGTCGGAGTTGGGATCGAGGATCACGAGCCGCAGCTCGGTGTCGGCCAGCAGCCGCTCGAGCATCAGCCCCAGCGAGTAGGTCTTGCCCGAGCCCGACTGGCCGCACAGGAACGTGTGGCGGTCGAAGCCGCCGGCGTCGAGCTCGAGCGGCACGCCCGGCGCGAGCGCCAGCTCGCCGACCGCCAGGCGCGCCCGCGGCCGCGCGGCCCGCTCCGTCCACGCCCGCACCTCGTCGGGCGTCGCCGCACGTAGCATCGCGTCGTGGAACGGCCGGTCGGGCCCGTCGAGCACCGTCCCCTCTCCCTGGGCGACCCGGATCACGATCGTCGTGCCGTCGGCTCCGCCCACCGTGTGACGCTCGAGCCGCAGGCTGACCACCTGCCCCAGCCGCGGCGCCTCGTCGGACTCGAGCACCACGTAGCCGCCCGCCTGCAGCTCGAGATGGTGCAGCGAGGCCTGGAAGGAGAACTGCCGCCCGTCGAGCGACGTTGCGAGCGGCAGGATCGCCGCCTCGAGCTCGCGGCGGTTCGTCCGGAACGCCTCGAGCTGATCCTCGAGCGCCATCAGGTCGTCGCCGCCGCCTCGCGCTGCGCGCGGTCGACCGCGGTGACGACCTCGCCCGGGTCCGCGATGCCCACGAAGCGGAACTCGCTGTCGTCGGTGCCCGCGGTGTCGAAGTCGACCGTTCCCACCCGCAGCAGGCGCTCGCGCAGCGACTGGTCGGTGTTGACGTTCTGGACGCGATCGATGCGCGTCTGCTGCATGCGCTTGGAGAGGATGCCGCGGCGGATGTAGAGCCGCTGCGTGCTGACCAGGTACGTCGTCGACATCCGCTTCACGAACCCGAAGGCCAGTGCGGCCGCCAGCAGCACGACGCCCACCAGGAACCCGACCGACCAGCTCCAGATCAGGCCGGCGATCACGCCGACCGCCACGGCGGCAGCGACGGCGCCGATGTAGAACGACAGGAGCGCCCGCCAGGACGGATGCCCCTCGAAGACGATGCTCTCGCCGGGGTGCAGGTCCATGCCTGGATGCTGCTCCGCCGCCGGGTGATCCGCAATCACCCGGATGGGGTGATAGCCGTTCGCGCTGCCTCGTCCTTCACGACGCTGGGGCCTGAACGAGCGAGCGGCAGCCGCCGCACCTCGACGAGCTCGAGGCCGAGCGCCTTGATGCGGGCGAGCAGCCCGTGCAGCTCGGCCTGGTCGCGCACCGGCCCGTGCAGGACGGTCTCGACGGCGCCGGGCCCGCCCTGCAGGCCCTCCAGCCGCTCGAGCGCGGCGCTGCTCACGCGGCCGCGGACGCGGATCTCGTAGGTCGTCTCACGCACCGGCGGCTCCCTGCCGGGCGCCGGCGATGGCGGCGATAAGAGCCACTCCCGCGGCCACGAGCGCGGCGACGATCAGCACGACGCCCGCGGTCGGGCGGATCCCAGGAGAACAGCACGATGGCGCCGAGCGCCACGACCGCGCCCTGGAGCAGTCCACGGTGCTCGGCGACCCAGCTGACGTGGCGGCCGCTCGCCAGGCCGCGCACCGCGCCGCGCGTCCGCGACGCGATGGCCTCGGTGCGACCGAGCACGAGCGCGAGCAGCGCCACGAGCACCGCGACCACGACGATCACCCGCACGCCGGTGCGCAGCAGCCCGATCAGCGCGTCGAAGATGTCCGCCGCTGCCTGGCGCGGCAGCACGTTCTGGTCGATCGCGTCGAGGTACGCCGAGCGCCCGAGCCCGGCGGCCGCGATCAGGAGCAGCGACGTGACGATGAGCCCGAGTCCCACGCGCAGCAGTCCGCGGCGCCGCGGGCGCGACAGGTACACGTAGGCGCCGAGGCACAGCAGCGCGAGGATCGGCAGCACGATCGTCAGCCGTTCGATCAGGTCGATGCCCTCGCGCGCCTTGACCAGGCCCTCGGACTGCAGCAGCGTCACGCGGCCGTCGACGGACGCCGGGATCGCGGCGGCCAGCCGGTCGAGCCCGCGCTCCTGTAGGGCCTGGCGCACGCGGTCGACGACCGCCCCGAGGTCGAGATACACGGTGTCGCCGTCCAGCAGCAGCCGGCCGGACTGGCCCGTGGTGAGCAGCGCGACGATCCGCGCGTGCGCGCGCCGGTTGGCCTCCACCCACAGCCGCTCGAAGTTCTCGGACGCCACGAACGAGTCCAGCCGCGCGCGGATCGCCTGTTCGAGGGCGGCTGACAGCGCGGGCGCGAAGGGGTCGGCCTGGCTGGGAAGCGCCTCGCGCATGAGCGACGCGAAGTCGACCCGGCTCGTGATCGCGTTGTCGAGCTTGTCGGCCACCGCCTGCTGGACGGCCGGGCTGTTGGCGATCGGCGCCATCGTCTCCACGTAGCGGTCCGTGTCGAGGACGGTCTCGCGCACGTAGAAGGCGACGAGCGACAGCGCCACCAGCCCGCAGCCGAGCACGAGCAGGATCGCCAGGCCGGCGCCTCGCAGGCGCCTGCGGAACGCTGCGCGGCGATCGAGCTTGGCCTGCGCCTGCTCGAGCTCCTGCTTCAGCCGCGCGACCTCGTCATCGTGCACGGTGTCGGCCACGACGCGGAGCATCCCGCGCCGCGGGGTGGCTGGGAATCACCCTGGCTGGGTGATCTCGTCCGGCACGGGGCGCAGCGCGTCCATCCGCTCGCGCCGCGGCCTGCCCGCCTCACCGACGACGGTCTTGATCACGGCGGCGAACGGCAGGGCCAGGATCGCGCCGACGACGCCGAGGATCGAGGAGGCGATCAGCACCGCGACGATCGTCGTGAAGGGGGAGATCTCGATCGCCTGGCGATAGACGATCGGATAGACGATGTAGTTCTCGACCTGCTGGTAGATCAGCTGGATGATCAGCATGATCACCGCCGCCTCGGTGCTGACCGTCAGCGCCACCGCGACGAGGATGATCGACGCGATCGTGGCCCCCACCTGTGGGATGAGGTCGAGGAAGCCGGCGATGACGGCGAGCACGATCGGGAACGGCAGGCCGAGCAGCCAGGACGAGACGAACGCGACGGTCCCCGCGACGATCGAGATCGCCACGTTGCCGAGCAGCGACTGCGAGACGGCGAAGATCGACCGCTCGACCACCGGGCTCCAGCGCTGCTCGACCTCGGGCGTGGTGAACCCGAACAGCCACTTCGTGATCGTGGGCCGCTCCATCAGCAGGAACAGCGCCAGGAAGGTCAGCGTCACCATCGAGAGGAGCGAGCCGAACACGCCGCCGGCGACGCCGAGCAATGCGCTGGCGGCGTCGGGCAGCCCTGCCGCGAGGTCCTTCAGCAGGTTGGCGACCTTGTCGTCGATGCCCGCGGTGTTGACGATGTCCTGGAACCAGTCCTTGCTCTTGAGCTCCTCCCAGTACGCCGGCAGCGACGCGACGAACTCCTTGATCTCGTCCCACAGCGGGCCGGCGGTGATGAGCACGATCGCAAAGACGACGACGAACAGCGCGGCGAAGACGACGAGCGCGGCCCTGCCGCGCTTCCACCCGCGCTTCACGAGCGCGCCCACCACCGGGTCCAGCCCGAGGGCGAGCACGGCGGCGACGAAGATCGAGAGCAGCGTCCCGAGCGAGACCACCGCCAGCACGACGAGGAAGCCGAAGGCCAGCACGGTCGCCAGCGTGCTGAACGGGACGACGATCGCGACGCGCTGCGGCGGGCGGTCCATCGCGCGGGACGCTAACCCCACCCGCGGACGGTTCCCTCACCCGCGGGTTGATCCTGCCACTACTTGCTGCCGGCGGCGGCGAGCGCGTCGGCGAGCTGCTGCTCCTGGTCGTCGTTGAGCGAGGTCTGGATGATGTGGCCCTCGATCTTGATCTGCGGCAGGACCTTGTCGAGCGAGACCTTGCGGACGAGCAGCAACACCGCGGCGCTGCCCGGCTCGAGCTTCTCACCGAGCTCCTTCATGAACTTGTCGTCGACGCCGTAGTCGCTCACCGCTCCGGCCGCCCCGCCCGCTGCCGCACCGATCGCCGCGCCGAACAGCGGCATGAAGAAGATCAGGCCGATCAGGCCGCCCCAGAGCGCGCCCGACACGGCGCCCGCGCCGGCCAGCGACGGCTGGTGGAGCTTGACCTTCCCGTCCTCGCGGCGCTCGATGATCACCATGTCGTCGAGCTCGATCTCGTGAGACTTCTGCGCCTCGGCAACACCGGCGATGACCTGCTGGGCCGTGGCAACGTCTGGGTAGGCGATCGCTACGAGGTCGCTCATAACACGTCCTTCTGGTCGTTTGGAGCCCGAATCCTCTCCATCGGACGGGTGAGTTGCCCTCACTCCCCGCGGGTGATGTAGTGGTGGAGCACGTCGACTCACCTGCGAGAGACGAGTGACGACAACGGCCCCCCGCAAGTCGGCCGGCAGCCTGCCGGCCACGAAGTTCGCGTACCCACCCGAGCAGTCCGCGATCATCGATCGCGGCCGGCTGATGGACGCCCTCGACGAGGGCATCCGGCGGCCTCTGACGCTGATCTCCGGGCCGCCCGGCGCCGGCAAGACCGCGCTGCTCGGAAGCTGGATCGGCGCCGGCCGGGCTCCCGGGCCCGTGGCCTGGCTGTCGCTGGATCCCTCCGACGGCGACCGGCGGCGGTTCTGGCGCGCCGTGCTCGAGGCGCTCACGCGCGCCGGCGCGGGCAAGGCGATCGCCGAGCTCGCGTCGCACCCGCGCGCGCGGGCCGACGCGCTCGTCTCGGCGCTGACGACCGCGCTGGCGGAGCGCAAGCAGCCGATCGTGCTGGTGCTCGACGACTTCCACGAGGTCGCCGACGCGGTGCACGCCGACGTCGACCACCTGCTGCACCGCCCGCCGCCCGCGCTCCGGCTGGTGATCGCGACGCGCGCGGATCCGCCGCTGCGGCTCGGCCGCCTGCGGGTGCAGGACCAGCTCACCGAGCTGCGCGAGCCGGACCTGGCGATGACGCTCGACGAGGCGGCGCAGATGCTGGCGGCCGCCGGCGTGTCGATGAGCGAGGCGCACGTGCAGCGCCTGTGGGAGCGCACCGAGGGCTGGGCGGGCGCGCTGCGGCTGGCCTCGCTCCCGCTGCGCGACCATCCGGACCCCGGCGGCTTCGTCGACGACTTCGCGGGCGACGACCGGGCGATCAGCGACTACCTGATCTCCGAGGTGATGTCGCACATGTCGCCGCCCGATCGCGACTTCCTCATGCAGACGTCGATCGTCAGCGTGGTCAACGGCGAGCTGGCGGACGCTCTCACCGGTCGCGAGGACGGCCACCGGCACCTCGCCGACCTGGCACGCGGCGGCCTGCTGCTCGCGCCGCTGGACCGGCGCGGCGAGTGGTACCGCTATCACGCTCTGTTCCGTGAGCTGCTCCAGGCCGAGCTGCGCAGCGACGGCGCGGCGCTGGCGCCCGAGCTGCACCAGCGCGCCGCGCTGTGGCTCGCCGGCAACGGCGACGACGCCGCCGGGCTGATGCACGCGGTCGAGGGCGAGGCCTGGGACCTCGCCGCGCGCCTGGCCGGCGAGCGCTGGGTCGACCTGCTGCTCCGCGGCGAGGTCGGCGCGCTGGGTCCGCTGATCGACCGCCTCCCCGGCCGGTGGGCGGCCGAGGATCCCGAGGTCGCGCTCGCCGTGGCCAGCGTGCTGCTCGATCGCGGTCAGCACGCCGAGGCCGCGAGGATGCTGACGGACGCCGAGGCGGCCGCGGAGCGCGTGCCGGCCGAGCGCCTGCGCCGCTTCATGGTCTCGCTCAACGCGCTCCAGCTGCACGCCGCGCGGCTGCGCGGCGACCTCGCCGCGGCGCTCCGGACGGGACACGAGCTGTCCCGCTGTGGCGAGCTCGACGCGGGCGTGGTCGACGCGGACCTGCGCGCGCTCGCCCTCGTCAACCTCGGGATCGCCGAGCTCTGGACCGGCGAGCTCGACGGCGGCGAGCATCACCTCGAGCGCGCCCGCGGCGCCGGGGCCGAGGCCGGGCACGACTGGGTGGTGCTGATCGCCACCGCGCACCTCGCGGTGCTGGCCGGCACCCGGCACGACTACCCGCGGTCCGCGAGGCTGGCGCGCGAGGCGATCGCGCTCGCCGAGCGGCGCGGCTGGCAGCGCACGTGGCCGGCGGGCGCCGCGTTCCTCGCCCTCGCCGGCGCGCAGTTCCTCTGGGATCGCACCGACGAGGCCGCCGAGACGGTCGAGTACGCGCGCGAGGCGCTCGCCGGCACCCAGGAGCGCCCGCTGCGCGCGGGCCTCGCGCTGATGCGCTCGGGCGTGCTCGCCGACCGCGGCGAGCCCGAGGCAGCGCTCGCCGTGATCGAGGCGGGCGTCGAGGAGCTGGGGGACTTCCCGCTGCTGGCGGCCATACGCGACCACTTCGCGATCCGCGAGGCGATGCTGCGCGCGCAGCTCGGCGACCGCGACCAGGCGGCGCGCCTGATGAACGGCGGCGCAGGCCCGGAGACGCTCGGCAACGCCGTCGTGATCGCGCAGTTCCAGCTCGCCGACGGCGACGCGGAGGTCGCGCGCGAGACGCTCGCCCCGTGGTCGGGCAAGCTCACCGGGACGGTGGAGGGCGTGCAGGCCTGGGTGGTGGAGGCGCTCGCGCTGGACGCGGCGTCGGACCACGACGGAGCGGCCGAGTCGCTCGAGCAGGCGCTCGACCTGGCCGAGCCCGGCGGGCTGCGCTGGGCGCTCGTGCAGTTCGGCCGCCCGCTGCAGCCGCTGCTGGCCCATCAGCTGCGCCGCGGCACCGCGCACCGCGCGCTGGTCGGCGAGCTGCTCGAGGCGCTCGACGGCAGCGACGGCCGCAGCCGGACCAGCGCGCCGCTCATGGTCGAGCCGCTCAGCCCGCGCGAGCAGGCCGTGCTGCGCTACCTGCCGACCATGATGTCCAACCAGGAGATCGCGTCGGAGCTGTTCGTCTCCGTCAACACCGTCAAGACGCACCTGAAGGCGATCTACCGCAAGCTCGACGTGGCCGACCGGCGCGAGGCGGTCCGGCGGGCCCGGCGCCTGGAGCTGCTGGCGCCCTAGCGGGGAAGGCGGCGGACCTCGACCAGCTCGAGGCCGAGCGCCTGGATGCGGTCGAGCAGCCCATGCAGCTCGGCCTGGTCGCGGACCGGGCCGTGCAGCACGGTCTCGACCGGCTCGAGCTCGCTCGACATCCCCTCGAAGCTGTCCAGCAGCGCCCGGCTGACGCGGCCACGGATACGGATCTCGTAGCTGGCGTCGCGCACCGCTCTCGGCATACGCTGACGTTGACGCCTCCGGGGGTGATCCGGCTTCACCCCCGGCGGGTGATGCCGACTCACCCCGCGGGGCGGGACGGTGACTGATCGACAACCGACCGTGGAGGGCACGTTGACCGGGCCAGTCTCGTTCATGGCCGTTGGGTTCGGGCCGGAGGCGACCTTCGAGGGCGCCATCGTGGCCGAGCTCCGGCGCTTCGAGGACAGCGGCATGCTGCGGGTCCTCGACGTCCTGTTCGTCAGGCGCGACGAGTCGGGCGAGGTCGAGACGCGGCCGGGGATCCCCGGGCGCCCGACGCTCGTCTCCCAATCCGACGTGGACGAGGTCGCCGGCGCGCTGGAGCCCGGCAACGCCGCGGGCATGCTGCTGCTCGAGCACGTGTGGCAGAGTGAGCTCGAGCAGGCGATCGCGGCGACCGGCGGCGAGATCCTCCAGCAGGGGTTGTTGAGCACTGAGCAGACCCAGGCCCTGGTGAGGTGAGCATGTCCGTGGCAACCGGAGTTCCGCAGATCGGCCGCAACTGGTGGCTGTTCCTGGTCGTCGGCGTCATCTCGATCCTCGCCGGCATCCTGGCCATCGTCTATCCGGACATCACGCTGCTCGCGCTCGGCATCTTCGTCGGCGTGGGGCTGCTGTTCATCGGCGCGCTCGACATCGCGGAGGCGATCGGCGGCGCGCCGGACTCGCGGACGCTGACCTCGATCGTCGGCGTGCTGTCGATCATCGCCGGGATCGTCTGCCTGCGGCGCCCGGGTGAGAGCCTGCTCGCGCTGATCGTGGTGCTCGGCGTGTACCTGATCGTCGCCGGCATCGTCCGCTTCATCCGCTCGTTCTCGGAGCTGGAGGACCGCGCGGCGCTGATGATGCTCGGCATCATCGACGCGATCATCGGCATCCTCATCCTCTCGCTGCCGAAGCTGAGCCTCGTCACGCTGGCCGTGCTGTTCGCGCTGTCGCTGATGATCCGCGGGGCGTTCATGGTCTACGTCGCGTTCAAGCTGCGGGCCGTACGAAACGTCACCGAGCCTCCGGCCGCGGTGCCGGCATGAGCACGGCGCTCGTCGACGACGAGCTCCGCGAGCTGCTCGAGATCTCGCGGGGCAGCGACTCGGCGGAGCTGAAGCTGACCGTCCCCGAGGAGCAGCAGCGCTCGACGATCCTGAGCCTGGGCATGGATCCGCTGGAGGCCCAGATCCGGCTCGTCACCTTCTTCGACACGCCGGACCTGGCGCTCAACCGCGCGGGCGTGGTGGTGCGCGCGCGGCGCGTCCAGGGCCGCGGCGACGACTCCGTCGTCAAGCTCCGGCCCGTCGATCCGGCGGTGCTCGAGCGGTCGCCGGGCCTGTTCGTCGAGGTCGACGCGATGCCTGGCGGCTACGTGTGCTCGGCTTCGATGAAGGCGCGGCTCGGCAGCAACGACGTGCGCCGCTGCCTGGCCGGCGAGCGTGCGATCCGCAAGCTCTTCACGAAGGACCAGCGCGCGTTCTACGCCGAGCACGCGCCGGACGGACTGGAGCTCGACGGGCTGTCCGTGCTCGGCCCGATCTTCGTCCTCAAGCTCAACTTCACACCGCCGGACCTGAAGCGCAAGCTGGTCGCCGAGCTATGGCTGTATCCCGACGGCGACCGGATCCTCGAGCTGTCGACCAAGTGCGCGCCGGGCGAGATGTTCCAGGTCGCCACCGAGGTGCGCGCGTACCTCACCGGCCGCGGCGTCGACGTCACCGGCGCCCAGCAGACGAAGACGGCGACGGCGCTGTCGTTCTTCGCCCAGCACCTGGGGAGCGACTGAGATGGCGGACGCCGCGGACGTCGCGTTCGGCCTGGTCGTCGCGGGCGAGCGGGCCGGCCGTGTCGCGCTCGCGCCGCTGCGGCTCGCGGCGCGGACGCCGGTCGTCGGCGCGCCGCTGCGCTACGCCGGCGAGTCGCTAGCACTCGACGGGCGCGCGGCGCGCGTCCAGCTCGAAGCCATCGTCATCGCGCAGCTCTCGAGGCCGGAGGTCGAGCTGACGATCGACCGGATCGTGGCCGCCGTGCTCGACGACGAGCGGACCGAGCGCGTGATGGAGCGGGCGCTGGCCAGCCCGGGGCTCGAGCGCCTGCTCGTCCGCATCCTCGAGAGCCGGCTGGTCGACGAGCTGACCGAGCGCGTGCTCGCCAGCCCGGAGCTGCAGCTCATCGTCAGCCACGTGGCGTCGAGCCCCGAGGTGATGGACGCGCTCAGCCACCAGACGGAGACGCTCGCCGGCGAGATCGTGACCGACGTCCGAGGCCGCGCGCAGCGCGTCGACGACATCGCCGAGCGGACGGTGCGCAGCTGGCTGCGCCGCCCGCGCCCGCAGCCGACATGAGCACGCCGACGCTCGTCCGCGCCCCGCCGGTCGTGTACGCGGGGCTTGCCACGCGGGCCGTCGGCCTGGCGGTCGACGTCGCCATCGCGCAGGTCATCGTGTTCACGGGCGGCGCGGTGCTGGCGCTCGTCGCCTCGCTGGTGGGCGGCGACATGGAGCTCGAGACGCTGGGGCGCGTCCTCGCCGCCTTCGCGTGGGCCGCGGTCGTCGCCTTCTACTTCGTGTTCTTCTGGTCGACCGCCGGGCAGACGCCGGGAATGCGCCTGATGGCGCTGCGCGTCCAGGACGCCTCGGGCGCGCATCCAGGCGTGGTCCGCTCGACGGTTCGGCTGATCGGCCTCGTGCTCTGCATCATCCCCCTGTTCGCCGGCTTCCTGCCGGTGCTCGTCGACGACCGCCGGCGCGGGATGCACGACATGCTCGCCGGTACCGTCGTGGTGTATGTCGAGAAGTGAGGAGGGCATGAAGCGGGTGCCCGGCGGCGAGTTCGCCATGGGCTCCGAGAGCTTCTATCCCGAGGAGCAGCCGGTCCGGCGCGTCGCCGTCGAGGGCTTCTGGATCGACGAGCACCCGGTCACGGTCGCCGAGTTCCGCCGCTTCGTGAAGGCGACGGGGCACGTCAGCGTGGCCGAGCGGCCGCTGGATCCCGCCGAGTACCCCGACGCCGATCCGTCGGCGCTGGTGCCCGGCTCGCTGGTCTTCCGCCCATCGCGGGGCCCTGTCGACCTGCGCGACTTCCGCAACTGGTGGGACTACGTGCCCGGCGCGACCTGGCAGCGCCCGGAGGGACCGGCGAGCGACACCTACACGCGCGGCCGCCATCCGGTCACGCAGGTCGCGTACGAGGATGCGGAGGCGTACGCCGCCTGGGCGGGCAAGGCGCTGCCGACCGAGGCCGAGTGGGAGTACGCCGCCCGCGGCGGGCTCGACGGCGCCGTCTACGCGTGGGGCGACGACTTCGCGTCCGGCATGGCGAACACGTGGGAGGGCGAGTTCCCGTGGCAGCGGCGTAACGGCCACGCCGGGACGTCGCCGGTCGCGAGCTTCCCGGCCAACGGCTACGGGCTCTACGACGTGACCGGCAACACCTGGGAGTGGACGTGCGACGAGGCGAGCGCGAACGGATCGTCCCGGCCGTGCTGCGCGCCGACGGAGGCCGGCGAGCACATCCCGCGCCGCGTGATCAAGGGCGGCTCGCACCTGTGCGCTCCGAACTACTGCCTGCGCTACCGCCCGGCCGCGCGCCAGTTCGAGGCCGTCGACACGTCCACCAGCCACATCGGCTTCCGCTGCATCGTGCGCGATGGCTGAGGCGATCGGGCAGGTACTGCCGCTGGCCGTCGTGATCGCGCTGAGCCCCGTGCCGATCATCGCCGTCGTCCTGATGCTCAGCACGCCGCGGGCGCGGGTCAACGGGCCTGCGTTCCTGCTCGGGTGGGCGGCCGGCCTGGCCGTCGTCGGCGCGCTCGTCCTCGTCGTGGCGAGCCTGGCGGGGGCGAGCGAGGACGCCGAGCCGGCGACCTGGGTCGAGGTGCTGAAGCTCACGCTCGGCCTCCTGCTCGTCCTGCTCGCCGTGAAGCAGTGGCGGGGCCGGCCGCGCCGCGGCGCGCAGGGCGATCTGCCCGCTTGGATGCAGAAGGTCGACACGTTCACGCCCGGCCGCACGATCGCCATCGCGGTGGCGTTGTCGGGCGTGAACCCCAAGAACCTCGTGCTCATCGTGGCCGCCGGGGCGGCGATCGCGCAGACCGGCATCGAGGCCTCCGAGCAGGCGATCGCGCTCGGTGTCTTCGTCCTCGTGGCCACGCTGGGGCCCGGCCTGCCGGTGGCGGCCTACTTCCTGCTCGGCGACCGTGCACGGCGTCTGCTCGACGAGCTCAAGGCCTGGATGGGCGCCCACAACGCGGCGATCATGGCCGTGCTGTGCCTCGTGATCGGCGCGAAGCTGATCGGCGACGCGATCAGCGGACTCGGTTGACGGCGTCCTCGACGGTGGCGTAGACCACGGTCGCGTCCGTCACCCCTTCGCGGCGGAGCACGTCGCGCACCTGCCCGATGTCGCGCGCCATGACGAGGCTGACCCCCTCGCGGTCGAGGTCGCCGCGCAGCTGGAGGAGCATGTCGGCGGCGGTCACGTCGACGTACGGCACCGTCTGTGCGTCGAGCACGACGGCCTTGACGCCCGGACTCGCGCGCGTGGGCCAGGATGGTCTCGCGGACGTGGTCGGCGTTGGCGAAGAACAGCCCTGCCTCGACCCGCAGCACGACGACGCCCGGCTGCGCCTCGGCGTCGCCGCGCTCGAGGTCGACCCAGTGGCCGCTGGGCACGCGCCCGAGGACCGCGACATGGGGCCGTGACGCGCGATAGAGCAGGAGCAGCAGCGAGACGCCGATCCCGATGAACAGGCCGGGCAGCGTGTCGAAGATCAGCACGCCGGCGAGCGCGGCGACGGCGGCGATGAAGTCCGGCCGCGCCGCCGGGCCGTAGATCCGGCCGAGCCGCGAGGTCCACACGCGGTACAGCCGAACGAGCGCCGGGACGTCGACCAGCTCGATCACCGCCGCGATCACGACCGCGGCCAGCGTCGCCTCGGGCAGGCTCTCGAACAGGCCGGTCAGGAACAGCAGCGTCACGACGGTCAGCACCGCGACGACGATCCCCGACATCTGGCTCTCGGCGCCCGCGCCGCCGTTGACCGCCGTCTTCGAGAGGCTGCCGTTGACCACCATTCCGCTCGCCAGGCCGCTGCCGAGGTTGGCGGCGCCGAGCCCGATCAGCTCGCGGTCGGCGTCGATGTCGTAGTGGTGGCGGGCGGCGTAGGTCTTGGCGGCCCCGAGCCCCTCGGCGAAGCCGACGAGCGCGACGGCGACGCCGCTCGCCGCCAGGTTCAGGTAGTCGGATGCGGAGGCGTCGGGAAGGCCGATCGACGGCAGCCCGCTGTCGATCGATCCGACGATGTCGACGCCGTCCGGATCGAGCAGCTCGACGACGATCACGCCGAAGGCGACCGCCACCAGCGAGCCGGGCACGACCGGCGCGAAGCGGCGCAGGCCCAGCACGAGCGCCAGCGAGGCGAGCCCGATCGCCAGGGTGGCGGCCTGAGTGCCGCCCAGCTCGCCGAGGAGGTGCCAGATCTGCTCGAAGAAGTCGCCCTCGCCCTTCTCGACGCCGAACAGCTTCGGCAGCTGGCCCGCGACGATCGTGAGCGCGAGGCCGACGATGAACCCCTTCAGCACCGGCTCGGAGATGAAGTTCGCGAGGAAGCCGAGCCGCAGCAGGCCGGCGCCGAGCGCGACGACGCCGGTCACGATCGCCAGCACCGGCGTCAGCCCGAAGTGGGGAGCCACCGCCGCCGCGGAGAGCGCCGCGGTGGCCGACATCGGTCCGACGATCAGGTGGCGCGAGCTGCCGAGGATCGCGTAGAGGACGAGCGCGGGCGGCGCCGCGTACAGGCCGACGACCGGCGACACGCCCGCGATCGACGCATAGGCGAGCGACTCCGGGA
>CAWETE010000006.1:0-324068 GCA_963811895.1 uncultured Solirubrobacteraceae bacterium
GCGCCGTCGTCGGTGACCTCGACGAGCACGCTGTCCGTGTTCGGGCGCACGATCACCGACGCGGCGGAGGCGTCCGCGTAGCGGGCGACGTTCGTGAGGGCCTCGGCGACGACGAAGTACGCCGCCGCTTCGACCGGCTCGTCGGGCCGAGCTTCGAGATCGACCCTCAGCTCGACGGGCAGCGGTGCGCGTGTGGCCAGCGCCCGGAGCGCCTCCTCGAGGCCGTGGTCGGTCAGGACGGCCGGGTGCAGGCCGCGGGCGAGCTCGCGCAGCTCCTCCATCGCGTCGGCCAGCTCGGCGCTCGCGCGGGCGAGTGAGTCGCGCGCCGCCGCGGGCTTGCCCTTGAGCTGGCGCTCGGCGAGCCGAAGGGTCAGGGCGACGGAGACCAGCCGCTGTTGGGCGCCGTCGTGGAGGTTGCGCTCGAGCCGGCGGCGCTCGACCTGCGCAGCCTCGACGAGCCGCTTGCGCGAGGCGGCGAGCTGCTCGCGCGCCTCCGCGTTCGCCAGCGCCTGCGCGACCAGCTCGGCGAAGCCGGCCAGCCGCTGTTCAGCGCCGGAAGGGAACGGCGTCGCGCTCGTGGAGGCGGCGACCACGGCGCCCCACAGCTCGCCGTCGACGACGATCGGAGCGCCCACCGACGCGCGCACCCCCACGGCTCGCAGCGTCGCGAACGCCTCGCCCGGCAGGTCGTAGCTGTCGACGCGCGCAGGGCGCCCGGTCCGCTTGATCCGGGCAGCCGTCGAGTCCTTCGCGAGCGAGACGCGGTAGCCGACGGGCATCGGGGGCGCCGGTCCGCAGCTCCAACCGGCCACGAGCGTCCCGTGGCCCTCCTCGAAGCGGATCAGGCTCGCCAGGTCGGTACCGAGCAGGCGCCCGACCTCCTCCGCGACGGTCGCGCACACACCCAAGCGGTCCGTGCCGCGCGCCACCAGCGTCGCGACCCGCCGCAGAGCCGCCTGCTCCTCGAACAGGCGGACGAGCTCAGGATCCGCCGCCTCGCTCCGGTCCACGGCGAACAGTCTCGCGTCTCACTCGCGGCTTTGTGCTCCCGGCGATCAGGAAGGTGTGACCGGGAGGCCCGCCGCTCGCCCCGCCTGAAAGCCGCCGATGACGTCGGTCGCCCGTTCGAATCCGAGCGCCTGGAGAGTCGCTGCAGGCGGCCCGTGCTTGCGCGGCAGCTCGTTGATCGTGGTGCGGCCGCCAACCGTCACTTGCCGGTGGTGCGGTGCCCCGACGGCTGCGAGTGACCGCGACGCGCGGAGCCCGCTCCGCTGCGCGGGCCGGCCGGCCCGCGGACCCCGTGCGGCGGATCAGCCGGCGCAACGCGTCGTCGTGCTCGCCGGGCTCGCTGCGCTCGCGCAGCAGCTTCGGGTGAACGGTGCGGAACACCCAACCTCCCCGGTGTCGGGCACCGCGACCTCGATCTTCACCAGGCTCGGTGCGTGCACGACGATGCCCTCGAGCGCCTCAGGTTCCTCGACGAGCGTGACTAGCTGGCCTTCGTGAAAGGACCTCATCTCCTTGAGCCTACCCGCGAACGGCGTGCGTGTCAGACGTCGTGGCCGTGTCGCCGGGCGGTGATCAGCCACGACCGCGAGTCGAGGACGACGCCGCGCTCGTCGCTGTAGTGCGCCGCGAGCATCTCGCGCAGCCGCTCGACGGTACCGGCCGCCTCGTCGTCGCTGAGCCTCGCGAGCGCTCCGCTCGTGTCCTGGAAGCTACGGACGATCGCCAGCGCGGCGTCGAGATCGTGTCCGTGAGGACCGGCTGGTTCACGTCCTCGAAGCGCACGTCGGCAAAGCCGGCGCGCTCGAGGAGGCGCTCGGTGGCGTCGGCGTCGCCGAGCAACGCGTCCCCGGCCGGCGGCGGTGGCTGGCGCGCGTCGCCCAGCGCGGCGTCGATCGCCCCGTCCATGGGTTGACCTCGCGTCGCTGCCAGACGAGCAGCACGAGCCGCGCCTGCGGTCGGAGAGCGGCGGCGATGTTCGCGAATGCGACCGCGGGATCGGAGAAGAACATCGTCCCGAAGCGGCTGATCGCCACGTCGAAGCCGCCGGGGTCGAAGCGATGCACCTGCGCGTCGCCCAGCTGGTACCGGACGTTGTCGAGCCGTTCGGCCGCCGTGACCTCGCCGGCGCGCGCGAGCATCCGCTCGGACACGTCGACGCCGACCACGCGGCCCGGCGTTGCGGCGCGCGCCGCCTCGCGCGTCGTCAGCCCGGTTCCGCAGCCGATGTCGAGGACCCGGTCACCGGCGCTGATCCCGTAGGCGGCGCGAAGGTGCTGGTGGTGAGCGCGCAGCTCGGTGTCGTAGAAGTCCAAGTTCGTCGGCGGGGACACCGACGCAATGCTAGGACCGGCGCTGGCCAACCGTCCGCCGGCTATCTAGAAGTAGTTGCCGATCCAGCCGACGAGACCGGTCTTGTCACTGCGCTGACGGTCTTCCGGACTCGCACCCCGCAGCGCGGCGATGCAGGCCAGGATGAACGTCAGCATCGTGGCGAACGCTGCCACGCCGGCGGCGGCACCATCAAGCACGAAGAGCGCGAGGATGGCGAGCACCGCGACCAACACAAAGGCGAGGCGTACTCGGTGGCGCCTTGGCGACACGCCAGAACACTACCCACTGGCGCGATCCAGGCAGTTGTGCGCCCGACGCAGTTAGAGTCCGCCACTCGGGCCTTGCGATCGAGGATGAGCAATGGAGAGTTCCGAGCAGCGAACCGAGCTGATTCTCACGACGCTCACCGACGCCTTCGAGTCGCTGATGAAGGCGGACGCCCAGGCCTTTCGGACGAAGTTCCGCAAGATGGCGGCCGACCCCTTCGCGTTCTATCGCGGGAGCGCCTGCGTCTTCTATGCCGACATGCGCGAGCTCGAGGACCGCTGGGCGGACGAGCGCACGAGCCGCGTCTACGATACCGCGGCGATCTGCATGCGGAGAACTTCGGCACCTACATGAACTCCGAAGGCGTCCTGACGTTCGACGTCAACGACTTCGACGAGGCCTACGTGGGGCACTTCTCGTGGGACCTTCGCCGGTTCGTTGCCAGCCTCGCGCTGATGGGCTGGCAGAAGGCGCTGCCCGAGGACGCCGTGCGGGAGCTCGCCGCCGCCTATGTGCGGGCCTACGTGGAGCGGGTCCGCGGTACGTCGAGGAAGCGACCTCGCGGCATACGCCCTGCAGGCTCGACAATACCGAGGGCGCAGATCCTCGAGGTGCTGCGCGGCGGCGCGCTCGCCACGCGCATCGGGCTGCTGCGAGCGCCAGACCGAGTCGGACGGCGACGAGCGCCGGTTCCGGCGCCTGGCGGCGCGCGCGAGCTCGAGGACGACGAGCGCGAAGCGGGTGATCGAGGCATTCGCGTCCTACCTCGACGACGATCCCGCCCGACAAGCGCGAGCCGCGCGAGATCTTCTACGACGTCAAGGACGTCGTCGGCAGGACCGGCTTCGGGATCGGGAGTGCCGGCCTAGCCGGCGTACAACGTGCTCATCGAGGGCCGCGACCGGGCGCCGAGAACGACATGATCCTGACGATGAAGCAGGGCAACGTCGCCGGCCGCGAGCCGGGTCGTCAACGACCAGCGGGTGCGGGACTACTTCGAGCACGAGGGCCACCGCACGGTCGTCAGCCAGCGCGCGCTGCAGCAGCACACCGACCCGTTGCTCGGATAGACGACGCTCGACGGCGTCGGCTCGTCGTCGCCGAGCTCTCGCCCTACGAAGCCGACCTCGACTGGTCCGAGATCACCGAGCCCGACGAGATCGGCCCCGTCCTAGCCGACCTCGGCCGCGCCACGGCGAAGGTGCATTGCATCTCGGACGCCGACAGCGACGAAGGACCTCGTCGAGTTCTCCGACCGAGGAGGCGATCGCCGGGGAGGGTCGGCGGCGACGCAGGACGCGTTCGTCGAGGACATCGTCGACTTCGGGATCGACTACGCGGTACGCGCGCGGCACGACCACGAGCTGTTCGTGGACGCGTTCCGCGGCGGGCGCTTCGGGCTCGTGTCGGCGACCTGAGCGCGTCGCCGGGCCGGGCTGCAAACGCAAAGCGCACCCCAGCGAGTGGGGTGCGCTTGGGCTTCAGATGGCATCACGCGGCGTCCGTCACGCCGCGCTATCCGGAAGGTCTACTCGAAGTCGATCACCGTGTCGTTGACCTTCAGGTCGTCGACCTGCACCGTGCCCGACGCCGTCCTCGCCGAGCTGCTCCGGCGTACCCGGCGTAGACCGTGACCTCGCGGACCTGGCGGTTGCCGGCCTCGGCGGGGAGGATGTCGGCCCAGTTGCCGTCGGCCTCGAACACCGGCGTCGTCGTTGAAGCGCATGGTCGCGCCCTTCACCGAGGACGTCGTAGTTGACGTCGGTCTGTGGATCTGCTCGCCAGCCGGCCTGCGTGTTCGGGGAGAACACGATCGAGCCGTGGCCGCGGTCGTGACCTTGAGCCACAGGATGCCCTCGTCGGAGGCGTTGGCCTTGAACGACAGCTTGTTCAGGTCCGACACCTTCGTGTTCTTGACGGGCACGCGCACGCCGCCGTAGCCGTACTGATCGTCGACGCGCGAGCGTCGCGCAACGCCGTGGCGATCGAGGACCTCACCGTTTGACGGGCTGGTCACGCGCAGGTAGTTCGCCCGCGTCCTTGCCGTTGGCTCCGGCCACGCCCTGGTCGCCCTTGGCTCCCTGGTCGCCCTTCGCGCCAGCGTCGCCCTTCGCGCCGTTCTGTCCCGGCAGCGCCGTTGCGAGCCGTTCTTGCCCGCGGCCCCCGGCGACACCGTTCGTGCCGTTGACGCCGTCCTTCGCGCGCTTCTTGATCAGCGCCTGGACGGCCGGCGTGAGGTCGCGCATGGCGACCGTGCCGTTCTTGATGTCGCCGCCGTCGATCATGCTGGCGGCCGTGGCGCTGGTAGCGCCCACGCCGAGTGCGACGACTGCGCAGGCGGCGATGGTCTTGACGTGCTTCATTGACTGTTCTTTCGCTGTGGGTGGTGGTGCTGCTTCTTGTTGGCGACATGCTAGTAAGCAGTTGACGGATCGCCAACAACTCTTATACTGCCGTTATGAACTCGCCGAAGTTCAGCCGCCTGGGACCCCGAGCAGCGGCGCGAGAAGATCCTCGACGCGGCGAACGCGCTGTTCGCCGAGCGCCCGTACGACGAGGTCTCAGTTGAGGACATCGCGCGCTCTGCCGGCGTCACCCGCGGCCTCGTGCACCACTACTTCGGCGGACGCAAGGACGTCTACATCGGGCTGCTCGGGCGATCGGCGCCCGGCGCGAGGACCAGCTCCCGCTGCCGGTGGGCCGCACCGCTAGTGCGCGGGTCGCGGACAGCGTGTCGCGCTGGCTCGACTGGAGCCCCAGGCGAACCGCACGGTCTGGCTCGCCACGATGGCGCACGGCGAGGACATCGCCGACCCCGAGGTCAGGGGCATGGTCGCAGACCTCGTACGCCGCGCCGTCGCGCTGGTCGCCGGCTCGCCACGCCGACATCGCCGAGGACTCACCGCGGCTGCGCTACGCGCTCGAGTGCTGGACCGGGCTCAACCGCGCCGCGACGCGACGCTGGCTGAACGGGGAGGCCACCCGCGAGGCGACCCAAGAGGTCCTCGCCTCGACGCTTGAGCACGTCCTACGCACGTTCGGCGCTCGATGAGGATGGCTGTGCCGCGCGGCACGGATGACTCTTCAATCGGGCGCCTGAGCCCTTGGGCGCCAGGTAGGGCGCAGCGATCGTTGAATCATGCACCGCCGGCTAACGCAGCGCAGCGACCGAAGTGATGGCAGCGACCGCGCGGTCGTAGTGCTCGGCCGTGATCCGGATGTGCGACTGCTGGCTCATCGACCGCGCGGCGACGCCGATCGCCTCGACCGGCGGCGCGGCGTCGAGCACCGGCACGACGAGCAGCGTCTCGATGGAGATCGTCCACGGCCAGGGCAGGGCAGGATCATCGCGCGGCTCAGAGGGCTCGCCGAGCACCTCGCAGAGCGCGAACACACGGCGCCAGACGGACGCGTAGAGCACCAGGCAATCCCCCGCCGTGATCCGCGGGCGGCGGGGGAACCCGGTGCGATGCAGGAGCTCGGGCCGCTCGTCGAGCCACTGCTCGGACAGCGGCCCCCGGGCGTGGCCTACCGCCTTGAGCCAGTACGCAGGCACATCGCCTACGTCGGCGCCACCACGTGAGCCGGGTAGATCTTCTCCGCGTAGTCCGCACCATCCGGCCGGCGCCGAAGCCCGGACCGATCGTGCGCAGCGACGAGCGGACACGCGCGAGCCAGGCAGCCGAGTAGCCCTGGGAGTCGCGCTCGTAGAACTCGGGCACGACCTCCTCCTGCAGCAGGCGGTAGAGCTCGGCGGCGTGGCGCCAGTCCTGCGCGCCGTGGTCGTGGTCGACCTCGCCGAGATCGCCGGCCGTTGGTGCCGTCGTAGGCCTCGGGCCACCAGCCGTCGAGGACCGACAGCTGCAGGCCGCCGTTCATCGCCGACTTGATGCCGCTGGTGCCCGACGCCTCCAGCGGGGGCCGCGGGACGTTGACCCACACGTCGCAGCCGCGCACCATCGCGGCGCCGAGCGCGAGGTCGTAGTCATCGAGGTACACCACGCGGCGGCCGACCTCGAGGTGCGACTTCATCTCGAACAGGCGCTGGACGAGCCGCTTGCCGTCGTCATCCTTCGGGTGCGCCTTGCCGGCCAGGATCAGCTGCACCGGGCGCGACTCGTCACCGAGCAGCGCCAGCGCGCGGTCGACGTCGCGCAGCAGCAGGTCGAGCCGCTTGTACGTCGCCACCCGGCGGGCGAAGCCGATCGTGAGCATGTCGGGATCGAGCGCGTTGACCGCGGCGCGGACGTACTCGCCGGTGTCACCGCGGCCGAGCCGGTCCATCACCGACCGCTCGCGCACGACGTCGATCAGGTCGCGCCGCTGTGCCGCGCGGGCGCCCGCCAGCTCGGCGTCCGGGATCGAGTCGAGCGCGTCCCAGGTCGCCGGATCGACGGCGCGGTCGGTCCAGCCGTCGCCGAGATGCCGGTCGAGCAGATCGCGCATCGGCGTGCCGATCCAGGTCGGGATGTGGGCGCCGTTCGTGACCGACGTGATCGGCACGTCCTCGATGTCGCGGTCGGGCCACATGCCCTGCCACATCTCGCGCGCGACCTCGCCGTGGCGGGCGCTCACGCCGTTGGCGACCCGGCTCGAGCGCAGCGCGAACTGGGTCACACCGAACGGCTCGGCGTCCTCGTCGCGGTGCGTGCGGCCGCGGCGTACGAGCGCCTCCGGGTCGCAGCCGAGCTCGCGGGCGATGCCGGCCAGAACGTCGGCCATCTGCTCGCCCGGGTACGTGTCGTTGCCCGCCGGGACCGGCGTGTGGGTCGTGAACACGGTGCGCCGGCGCACGGCCTCGAACGCGTCCTCGACCGAGCCGCCGTTCGACGCCTCGGCGCGAGCGAGCTCCAGGCACGCCAACGCCGCGTGGCCCTCGTTGAGGTGCACGACGCCGGGATCGATGCCCAGCGCGTGCAGGGCACGGACGCCGCCGATCCCGAGCAGCGCGTACTGGCCGAGCCGCATCCCGGCATCGCCGACGTACAGGCGCGACGTGATCCAGCGATCGGTGAGGTCGTTCTCCGGGCGGTCGGCGTCGAGCAGCAGGAGCGGCACGCGGCCGACGTCGACGCGCCAGATCTGCGCGACCACCACGCGGTCGCCGATCGGCACGGTCACGGTGACGGCGCGGCCGTCGTCGCCGGTGACCAGCGCGGCAGGCACGCGGTCCGGATCCGTCTCCACCCAGTACTCGTGCTGCCAGCCGGACGCGTCGATCCGCTGGCGGAAGTAGCCGTGCCGGTACATGAGGCCGACCGCCACCAGCGGCAGGCCCATGTCGGACGCCTCCTTGAGGATGTCGCCGGCCAGCACGCCGAGCCCGCCGGAGTAGACCGGCAGCGACTTGTGGATCGCGAACTCGGCGCAGAAGAACGCTGCCGGACTGTCCTCGGTCACCGGCTCGGAGAGCCGCGGCTCGTCCAGGCGCTCGGCCACGGCCCGCTCGAGCGCGCCCAGACGGGCGAGAAAGTCCTCGTCGCCGGCGAGCCGCTCCAGGGTCTCGGGGTGCACCTCCTCGAGCAGACGCACCGGATTTCCGAGACATAGCTCCCAGCGCCGCGGATCGACGGACGCGAGCAGCTCAGGGCCGCCGGGCGTCCACGACCAGCGGTAGTTGTAGGCGATGTCCGCGAGCGCGCCGAGCGGTGCCGGCAGGCGCGAGCGGAGCGCGGCCGCCGCCGCGCGGAGATCGGAAGAACCTGCTTGCACGCGCACTGTCTTAGCGCAAGCGGTGCCGGGATGCGCCGTCGTGCGCCCCGATCGGCTAGTCAATCCTGGACCGTGGTCAGCCCGTGACCGGCCTCCGCGATCACGCGCGCCATGCCGAGCTGCCGCGCCTCGACGAGGCTCGACTCGTGTAGCGCGGCGGCGCGTTCGCGGTCGGCCGGCGCCTGCGCGAGGACGGCGGCGAGGGCAAGCTGCGTGTGCACCACCCATGGCCGCGCGCGCATCCGCTCGTTCATCGCCAGCGCGGTCTCGAGCCGCTCGATCGCCTCGTCGCGCCGCCCCAGCAGGTCGGCGAGCAGGCCGAGGTGGCGCGACGCGGAGCCCGCGCACGTCGATGCCCAGCCGATCGCCACGTTGCGGTCGGCGTACGGGACGAGCAGGTCGTGCAGCGCCTCGGCGTGCGTCGCGTCGCCGAGCGCGGCCGCGGTCTCGGCGAGGTAGCCGACGGCGCCGAGCCAGATCCCGTCCTCCGGCAGCCCGCGGAACCGGTCGGCCGCGAAGGCGTCGAGCAGCTCGCGCGCCTCGTCGGCGCGGCCGGTCTCGGCCAGCAGCCAGGCCAGCACACAACGCCAGCCGGGGATCGTCCCGAAGCGCTCCGCGTAGTAGCGGACCGGGCCTTCCAGGCGCTCGAGCCGCCCACGGGCGCGGCGATACATCAGCGCCTGCAGGAGGGTGGCGTTGCCGGTGTTGGTGTCCTGGACCCGCTCGCCGACGCGGGCCGCCAAGTTGCCCTCGGCGTTGGCCTCGTCGTACTCGCCGGCGAACAGCAGCCGCATGGCGCGGTAGATGTGCACGTACAGGTCGTCGGACACCCGGCGGCGGCGGGCGGCGATCCGCATGTACGCGTCGATCTCGATGTCGACCGCGTCCATGTCGCCGAGCTCCAGCAGGTCGATCATCCGCCAGCGGTGGCCCTGCAGCGCCAGCCGCTCGTCGCCCGAGCTCTCGGCCAGTCCGAGGAGGTCGTTGACGGCCTGCAGGCGCTCCTGCACGTTGCCCGGTCCCCACAGCGACCAGTGGCGCGCGACCAGCGCCATGCCGAGCCCGCTGGTGTCGCCGACGCGGCGGGCGATGGCGACGGCCTCGCCGCTGAGGTCGGCGCGGCGCTCGCGCTGCTCGGAGAAGCTCAGCTCCATGGCCAGGCGCGCCATGAGCCGGGCGCGCAGCGCCGGGTCGGACTCGCCGACGGCCGCCATCGCCTCCTCGAGGATGCGCACGACCGCCTCATCCACCACGCCGCCGGCCATCTGGTGCGCGGCGCCGTAGCCGAGCGCGGCCAGGGCGAGGTGGCGGGCTGAGCCGAGCGCCCGGGCGCAGCCGGCGGCCTCGCGGAACGTCCCGCGCGCCTTCATCACGTCGCCGGCCTTGGTCTGCGCGTCGCCGCACGCCAGCAGCAGCTCGCAGCGGCGCGCGCCGTCGCTGCCCGTCTGCCCGAGCGCGGCCAGCGCGACCTCGTAGTGGCGCGCGGCCTCCTCGTACGCCATCTGGGCGGACGCCTGGCGGGCGGCGCGCTCGGCGTACTCGACGGCCTTGGCGGAGCCGCGCGCCGGCGGCGCGAGGCAGAAGTGGTGTGCGAGCTCGGCCAGCGGCGGCTCGGCGCCGTCCGCCTCCAGGCGCTCGAGCGCCTCGCCGACCCGCAGGTGCAGCCGCGCCCGCCGCATCCCGGTCAGCCCGTCGTAGAGCGTCTGGCGGATCAGCGCGTGGGTGAAGCTGCAGCGGCCGTACACGCCGGGGACCTCGGTGATGATGTGTGCGCCGACGCCCTCCTCGACCACCTCGTCGAGCGCGTCCTCGTCGTGCGACCCGAGCGCCTCGAGCAGCTCGATGCGGAACTCGCGGCCGACCACCGACGCGGTCGACAGCACGTCGCGCGCGGTGTCCGACAGCGTCGCGAGCCGCCGCTCGATGACCTCGCGGATTCCCTCGGGGAGCTCGTTCGGCCACGGCGCGCCGTTGCCTTCGCCGCTCCGGCCCGTGCCGAGGTGCCGGACCATCTCCTCGAGGAAGAAGGGGTTGCCCTTGGTCTCCTGGAACAGCGCACGGTTGATGTGCTCGGGCAGCGACTCGGCGCCGAACTCGACGATCAGCTCGGTCGTGTCCGCCTCGTCGAGGCCGCGCAGCTCGATCGCCTCCAGGTACTGCTCGCGGCGGAGCTGGGAGAGGATGTCGACCAGCCCGGGCGGGCGCTCGGTGTCGCGGTAGCTGGCCACGATGAGCACCGGCTCGTCCTCGGCCGCGCGGGCGAGCTGGCGCATCATCAGCAGCGTCGGCGTGTCGGCCCAGTGCAGGTCGTCGAGCACGAGCACGACCGGCTGGGCGCGCGCGATGTCGGTCAGCACCTCCGACGCCGCGTCGAACAGCCGGTAGCGCTCGGCCGGCTCGATCGGCGCGGGTGCCGAGCCGTCGCGCACGAGCTCGGGGATCACGCGGCCGAGCTCCGCGCTCCAGGGCTTCAGCCGGTCCGGGTCGGTCCGCGCGGCGTAGCGGCGCAGGGCTTCCACGAACGGCTGGTAGGGGACGAGCGTCTCGGCGTCGCAGCGCCCGTAGAGCGCGACCGCGCCCTCCGCCTCGCACGACGCCATGAACTGCAGCGCCAGGCGCGTCTTCCCGATGCCCGGCTCGCCCTCGAGCAGCACGAGCTGGCGGTGGCCGTCCGCGGTGTTCGTCGAAGTAGCTCTGAAGGCGCTCGAGCTCGGTGCGGCGGCCGACGAACGGGGCGCCGCTGCGGGTGGCGAAGAACTCGGGCTCCGGCTCCGCCGGCCGCGCCGGCACCGGCGGACCGGGAGTGGGAGTGGGAGCCGGGGTGGCCGCCTCGGACTGCTCGGCCTTGAGCAGCCGCTCGAACTCGGCCTGCACCTGCGGGCCGGGCGCGACGCCGAGCTCATCGCGCAGCAGCGTGCGCAGCCGCTCGTGCACGCGCAGCGCCTCGACGAGGTTGCCCTGCGCCTCGCGCACGCGCATGAGCAGCAGGTAGCCGCTCTCGCGGAACGGCGCTCGCTCCACCAGGTCCTGTGCCGCGCGCTCGGCCTGCGCCAGCTCGGCGCCGCCGAGCGCGAGCCCGGCGTCGCCCTGCAGCTCTCGCGCCTGCAGCCCGAGCTCCTCGAGCCGGCGCCGCGGCTCCTCGAGCCACGACGCCTCGTAGCCGGGCAGCAGCCCGGCGTCGGCGAGCCCGGCCACGCGGCCGGCGGCCTCGGCGACGGCCGGCCAGTCCGCGGCGTCGCGCGCGGTGAACGCGGCGTCGAGCGCCGGCTGGGCCTCCTCGAGGTCGACCTTCGCGATCGGCGTCAGCTGCACTGCCCGCTCGCCGGCGTTCTCGACAACGCCGGCGCCGACGCGCGCGGCGCAGCTTCGAGAGCACGACGTTGAGCGCCTGCGAGTGCCCGGCCGGAGCGTCCTCGCCCCACAGCGCGGCGATCAGCCGCTCACGCGTGACCGGCCGGCCGACGTGGAGGGCCAGATGGGCGAGCGCGAGACGGCCCTGACGACCGGGGAGGTCGCCCTCACATCGGCGTCCATCGACCGAGACCGACAGTTGGCCACACAGCTCGATGGTCACTTCCGCGGGTGACAGGCTTCCCGCCTCCTTACACGCTCCGGACGCGCTCGACGACACTAGCCGAGGGGCCGGACATTAGGCAAACGAACAGGCTTCCGAGGACACTATGCCGATGGGCGCCTCAAGAGCGCCCATCGGGTCGTGACGATCAGGTTGTAGGAGGCGTCAGGCGAGGATCGCGATCCACGTCTTCTTGCCGACCTTCCCGTTGACCGGGAGCTTCCAGGGGGCGCCCTTGCGCTTCTCCTGGAAGCCCCGGACGATGGCCTCGGTCTTCGGGCCGTAGACGCCGTCGGCCTTGAGGGTCGGGTGCTTGAAGCGGTCGCGCAGCTCGACCTGGATCTTCTTCACGGCGGCCTTCTTGGTCTTGCTCGGACCGAGGTTGCCGGGGAACTTCGGAACGGCCTGGAACAGCCGCTTGCGCGGGCCGTTCAGCGCCGCGTTCATGCGCATCGCCTGGCCCGTGGTGAACATGAACATCGCGTCGTCGTCGACGTAGTCCATGTAGTCCATGAACAGGTCGCCGTTCGGACCGTTCTTGCACGAGACGTGCGGGAACGTCGGCTTGCCGTAGTTCTCGCTCGCCTGGTTCGGCGTGTCGGCGCAGAGGTCGGAGCCTTTGCAGCCCGTCCCGTCGTCACCCCAGATGTGGAACAGGTTCAGCCAGTGGCCGACCTCGTGGGTGGCGGTGCGGCCGAGGTCGAACGGGTCGGTCGCCGTGCCGGTGTTGCCGAACGCGCTGTGCAGGATCACGACGCCGTCGGTCGCCGACGGGCCGCCCGGGAACTGGGCGTAGCCGAGCAGGCCGCCGCCCAGGTTGCAGACCCAGATGTTCAGGTAGCGGCGCGCGGGCCACGGGTCGGCGCCGCCGGTCTTGCTCGACTTGACCTTGTCGTCGAAGCTGAAGGACGCCTTGGCGGTCTTCGTCCGCGTGATGCCGGACGACGAGTTGCCGAAGATGTCCTTGGTCGCGAGCTTGAACTGGATGTTGCAGTCCGCGGCGAGCGGCTTGAACGGGCCGGGGATCTTGCTCGTGTCCGCGTTCAGCTTGCGGAAGTCGTCGTTGAGGATCTTGATCTGGCTCTTGACCTGAGCGTCGGAGATGTTCTGCGCGGAGGTCTTGTGGACCACGTGCACGACGGTCTGGACCGTGCGCACTCGCGGCGCCAGGGCCGCGAAGCCGCGCGCCGTCTCGGCGTCGGTGAGGTCCTCGATCTCCGAGCGCGCGCGGGCGTACTCGGGGTCGGTGTTGAGCAGCAGCCGGTGGACTTCGCTCGTCGCGCAGTGCCGGCGTGGGGGTGCATCCGTCGCCATCGGGCCTCCTGGTCGCTCGCTCCCGTCGTGGCGACCCTAAACACGCCGCGGGTGCGCGTGCAAGGGCGAGGGTAGGCTTGGCCACGTGACCGAGCTTCCCCACGAGCTCATGCGGCACTGGACGCACTCGCGCGAGGAGGACGCCGACGACGTCCGCGTCTACCGGCCCGACGACTGGGACTTCCCGCCCGCGCGCGGGCGCCGCGGCTTCGAGCTGCGGCCCGATGGCGAGCTGCTCGTCTACGGCCCGGGCGCGACCGACCGCCCGGAGGCCACCACCGGCCGCTGGGAGTCGTCCGGCGCGGGGCGCGTGAGGCTGGGCGACGAGGAAGTCGAGATCGTCTCGTTGGAGCCGGACCGGTTGACGGTCCGCCCGTCGGACGGCTGAAGCGCCTCGAGGAACGGCTTGATCACGTCCATCGGGAGCGGGAACACGACCGTCGAGTTCTGCGTGGCGCCGATCTCGGTCAGCGTCTGCAGGTAGCGCAGCTGCAGCGAGGCGGGGTTGCCGGAGATCACGTCGGCGGCGTCGCGCAGGCGCTCGGAGGCCTGGTACTCACCCTCGGCGTGGATGATCTTCGCGCGCCGCTCGCGCTCGGCCTGGGCCCCCAGCGCCATCGCGTGCTGCATCGCCGTCGGGATCTCGACGTCCTTGATCTCGACCGTCGTGACCTTGATGCCCCAGGGGTCGGTGTGCTCGTCGATGATGTGCTGCAGCGCCTCGTTGAGCTGCTCGCGCTCGCCCAGCAGCATGTCGAGGTCCGCCTTGCCGAGCACCGACCGCAGGGTCGTCTGCGCGATCTGCGATGTCGCGGCGGTGTAGCGCTCGACGCTCACGACGGCGCGGCCGGCGTCGACCACGCGGAAGTAGCAGACGGCGTTCACGCGGGCGGGCACGTTGTCGCGCGTGATCAGGTTCTGTGTCGGGACCTCGAGCGTCACCGTCCGCAGGTCGACGCGGACCATCCGGTCCACGCCCGGGATCAGCAGCACCAGCCCGGGGCCCTTGACACCCAGCAGGCGGCCGAGACGGAACACGACCGCGCGCTCGTACTCGCGCAGGATCCGGATAGCGGAGGCGGCGATCGTCACCACGACGGCGATCACCAGGACGAGCGCCAGCAGCGCTGCACCGAAGACATCCATCACAACACCTCCCATTCCTCGGCCCGGCGCACGGACAGCGTCAGGCCCTGGACCTGCTCCACGACGACCTGCTCACCCTCGTCGAGCGTGCGTGGCGCCTCGTCGGCCCACGAGCGGCGCGCCCGCCACAGCTCGCCGTCGACGAACACGTCGCCGTGCCGTACGACGCCGATGCGCCCGATCAGCTGCTCGGCGCCGCTGCGTGGGCGCCGGCCGCGGATGGCCAGCGCCTTGCGCGCGACGATCACGAGCGCCCAGGCCGCGACTGCGACCGCGGGCAGCATGATCACGAGGCCGAGCAGCGCGCTGCCGCCGAGCGCCTCGATCGCGAGCACGCCGGCGAGCCCGAGGGCGGCGACCCCGGCGAAGCCGAGAAGGCCGTAGGAGACCACGTGCGCCTCGGCGATCAAGAGCGAGGCGCCCAGCACCACGAGCGCGACGATCAGGGCGGTCATGCGGACCAGGTCTCCTGCGACCGATGGTACTCCTGGACCTCAACGGGCTTTATGTCCTGGACATAGACCGTTCGTACGATCGGCATCGCAGAGCAATCGGCCCCGCACACCGGGAGGGCACCATGTCGTTCCTCGCCTGGTTCTTCACCGTGTTCTTCGTTCTCGCGATCGTGTTCGGGCCGATCTTCGGGGCCGAGGACCGCCCGCACATGAAGCGGCCCGAGGACAAGTCGATCCGCATGGCGGTGGGCTCGTGGTTCCACGCGCATCGACGCTGACGCGGCCTCTGTACGGAAAGCCGCACCCCACGACTCGCGCTCCCCGTCGCAAGCTGTCGGGCCTGCCCGCATTGGAGCAGGGCCGGGGCGGTGCGAGATTGCATCCATCATGACCGCTACCGACGCTCGAACCCAGCTCCAGCGCCTCCAGGCCGAGCGTCTCGACGCCGTCGAGGCGGGCCTGGGCGACAACGCGCTCTATATGAACGACCTGCAGAACGACATCGAGGCCTCGCGCTCGCTCTACATCGGGCTCGCCGTGACCGAGATCGCCGTTCTCCGCGCCCAGCTCAGCGGTCCCCAGGTCGGCTGAACCGCCCCCTCGGGCGGGTACTAGGGGCGCATGACCACTGAGCGCCGCACGTCCCGCCGCGCACGGCTCGCGCTCCCATGCACGCTGAGCCGCCCGACCAGCTCGCCGATATGGGCCGAGACGATCGACCTCGGCGAGGGAGGGATGAGCGTGCGCGCCTCGCGCCCGCTGCGCGAGGAGGAGACCGTCGACTTCGTGATCGGCGAGGCCGACGTCGCCGGCCGCGCGCGCGTGCTCCGGCACCCGTCGCCGCGTGTCTACGGGCTGCGCTTCGAGTCGCTCGGCGGCGCCGCGCGGGACCGCCTGCGGGCGCTCGTCGCGAGCGGGTAGTGGGCGGCGCCCTCAGCAAGCGGCAGCTCAACCGTGCGCTGCTCGCCCGCCAGGGCCTGCTGGAGCGCGCGCGGACGCCGGCGCTCGCCATGGTCGAGCAGCTCGTGGGCATGCAGGCGCAGGTGCCCGAGAACCCGTACGTGGCGCTGCACGCGCGGATCGCGGACTTCGACCCGCGGGAGCTGAGCGCCGCGGTCGCCGACGGGCGCGCCGTGCGGGCGCAGCTGATGCGCGCGACGATCCACCTCGTCACCGAGCGCGGGACCGGGCGGCGATCGCTCCGGTCACCGCCGACGTACTTGCGCGCACGTTCAAGAGCCAGTTCAGCCGCCGGCTGCCGGTGCCGGGCGAGACCGTCGCGGCGGCCGGCCAGGCGCTGCTGCGCGGGGAGCCGCGCACGCGCGCCGAGCTGGCGACGCTGCTCGCGCCGCGCTGGCCCGCGGCCGACCCGGGCCACCTCGGGCAGGCCGTGACGTACCTCTCGCCGCTGATCCAGACGCCGCCGCGCGGGGAGTGGGGCGGGCGCGGGCAGGCGCGCTGGGCGCTGGTCGAGAACGGCGCCAAGCCGGATGTCGACGAGCTCGTGCTGCGCTACCTGCGCGCCTTCGGCCCGGCCACGACAGCCGACATGCGCACGTGGTCCGGGCTCACCGGCCTGCGCGAGGCGGTGGCGCGGGTGCGTCCGCGGCTGCGCAGCTTCACCGACGAGCGCGGTGCCGAGCTGCTCGACGTCGAGGATGGGCTGCTGCCCGACCCGGACACGCCCGCCGCGCCGCGGTTCCTGCCCGAGTACGACAACGTCATCCTCGGCCACGCCGACCGCTCGCGGATCCTCGCCGGCCGCGGCCCAGGTCTCCCGTTCCCGCGCGGGAGCTGGATCGGGACGCTGCTCGTCGACGGCTTCTACCGGGCGAACTGGCGCGTCGAGGGCGGCGACGCTGACGATCGACCGGTTGCGCCCTGCGGCCGGCGATCCGCCCGCCACACGGGAGGCGATCGAGGACGAGGGACGGCGGCTGATCGGCCTGATCTCGCCCGGCGCCCTCCCGGTCGTCGAGTTCGTCGGCTAGAACAGTGGGGGATGCCTCGCGGCCGTTCCCGTTATGCGACGCCCGGGCCACGGGCCGGCTCCGTGCTGCTCGACACGCGCGGCGTGCGTCGGCGCCGCCGCCGGCGGCGCGGCTACGGCCGCGGCGGCGGGTTCCGCTGGGGCCGCCTGTTCCGCTGGATGCTCGCGCTGGCGATCCTCGGCGGGATCGGCTACGGGGTGTATCTCTGGCGGGCGCGCGAGGACGCCGTCCAGGCCCGGCATGACGCCGCGCAGCGGTTCGTCGCCGCCTGGACGAAGGGCGACGAGAAGGCGATGTGGCGCGAGCTCACGCCGCAGGCGCAGCGCAGTACCCCGGAGCGCCGGTTCGTCACCGCCTACGCCAACGCCGACCGGGCGGCCGGGGTCGAGGTCGTCAGGGCCGGCCGGCTGGGAGAGGAGCGCGACGGGCGGATCGCCGTGCCCGTACGCGTCAGGACCGACATCTTCAAGACGCTGACCGGCACGATGCAGGTCCCGGTGTCCGGCAAGGGCGACGAGGCCGGCGTCGACTGGAACTTCTCGCTCCGGCTGCCCGGCCTCGGCCGTGACGAGGCGGTGGTCCGGCGCGCCGGCCGCGAGCCCCGCCGCGCCATGATCATGGCCGCCGACGGCAGCGCGCTCGACGCGACGCCGATCGGCGCCAACATCGCCGGCCGCAGCGGCGACAACCCGACCGGGCTGCAGCGCCAGTTCGACGACCGGCTGGGCGGCCATCCGTCCGCGCGCCTGCTGTTCGGCGATCGGGTCATCGCCCGCACCAAGGCGGTCGGCGGGCGGCCGGTGCGGACCACGCTCGAGCCCCGGCTGATGGCGGCGGCCAACGACGCGCTGGGCGGCAAGCTCGGCGGCGTCGCCGTGATCCGGCCGCGCGACGGCGCCGTGCAGGCGCTCGCGGGGCTCGCGGTGTCGGCGCCGCAGCCGCCCGGCTCCACGTTCAAGATCATCACCACCGCCGCGGCGCTCGACCACAAGGTGGCGACGCCGGACACGAGCTTCCCGGTGCGGACCGCCGCCACGCTGTCGGGCGTCAGCCTGCGCAACGCGGGCGGCGAGGCGTGCGGCGGCTCGCTCTACGAGGCGTTCGTCGAGTCCTGCAACTCGGTGTTCGCGCCGCTCGGCGCCAAGGTCGGCTCCCGCCGGCTGGTCAAGGCCGCCGAGGCGTTCGGCTTCAACGAGAAGCCGCGCATCCCGGCGGCGCTCCCGAACACGATGTCCAAGAACCTCAAGGACGACCTGGCTGTCGGCGCCGCGGCGATCGGGCAGGACCGCGACCTGGCGACGCCGCTGGGGATGGCGAGCGTCGGCGCCACGATCGCCAATGACGGCCGCCGGGCGCGGCCGCGCGTGACCACGCTGGACAAGGTCGAGCGCCGTCGCGTGATCCCGCGCGGCGTCGCCGGCCAGGTGACCGACATGATGATCGGCGTCGTGCGCGGCGGCACCGGCACGGCGGCGGCGCTGCCCGGCGTGACGGTCGCGGGGAAGACCGGCACCGCCGAGCTGCGCCCGAACTCGAGCGACCCGAAGGACGCCGACGCCTGGTTCGTCGCGTTCGCGCCCGCCGAGAAGCCGCGCGTCGCCGTCGCCGTGATGCTGGTCGGCGCCGGGTTTGGCGGCACTGCCGCTGCGCCGGTTGCCCGGCGCGTGCTCGCTGCGGCGTTGTGATCTCGGCGAACGTCAACTGCGGCGTCGGCAGGACGACCAGCTCGGCGATGTTCACGCGCGGGGGCGCGGCAACGGTGAACGCGATCGCCGCCGCGACGTCGTCCGGCGGCAGGGGCCCGATCTGCGCGCGCATCTCGCCGAGCGCCTCGCGGTTGCCGGCATCGGCCATGTCGTCGCCGAGCTCGGTCGAGACGAGCCCGGGCTCGATCGTCCGCACGCGCACGCCGCGCGGGCCGAGCTCGGCGCGCAGGTTGCGCGTGAGATGCGCGACGGCGGCCTTCGTGGCGCAGTACACGGCGTAGTTCGGGAAGACTCGTGGGCGCCGATCGAGCCGACGTGCACGAGGTCGGCCGCCCGGCCGTCGGCGGCCGCGGCGATCAGGTCGTCCGCGAACGCGCGGCCGGTGCGCAGCAAGCCGCGCACGTTGACGTCGAGCATGCGGTCCCACTCGTCGGTGGCGCGCCGACTCGAACGGTGCGGCAGCATCGCGCCGGCGTTGGCGACCACGATGTCGACGCGGCCGAGCTCGGCCGGATGGTCGTCCGCGCGCGCTCGAGCGCGTCGGGATCGGTGATGTCGACGGGAACGGGGAGCGTGTCCGGAGCAGGCGGTCGGCGCGGCGGCCGAGCACGGCGACGGCAGCGCCGTCCTCGGCGAGCCGGCGCGCGGTGGCGGCGCCGATGCCGCTCGTGGCCCGGTGAGACGGCCACGCGGCCGGTGAGAGGTGTGTCGGTTGTCATGCGCTCACGGTGGCGGCCGGCGCGCGGCTCAGCAAGAGCCCTGCGGAGACTGGGAGTGGCAGGGCCACCCTCGCACGCCCGGCGGGGCCTAGCATGCAAGGACGCATGAACGGGCTGGGCGAGTTCCTGCGCGCGCGGCGGGCGCTGGTGCGGCCCGAGGACGTCGGGCTGCCGGACGTCGGTCGCCGCCGCGTGGCCGGCCTGCGGCGATCGGAGGTCGCGATGCTGGCCGGCGTCAGCTTCGACTACTACGTGCGCCTGGAGCAGGGCCGCGACAGCATCCGTCCGAGCAGGTGCTCGACGCGCTCGCGCGGGTCCTGCAGCTGGAGGAGGACGCGGTCGCGCACCTGCACGAGCTGGCGCGCCCGGCGCCGCGCCGGCGGCGCGCGCGCAGCCGCCCGGAGCGCGTGCGGCCCGGCATCCTGCGGCTGCTCGAGAGCTGGTCGCACACGCCCGGCGTGGGTGCTCGGCCGGCGCATGGACGTGCTCGCCTACAACGAGCTGGCCGGGATGCTGCACCCGGCCTCGCGGACCGAGCGCAACGTCGTCCGGCATGGTGTTCCTCGAGCCCGAGGCTCGCGAGCCTGTACGCCGACTGGGACGCCGTCGCGCGCGAGACGGTCGCGACGCTGCGCTCGGCCGACGGTCGCCGACCTCGACGACCCGCGGCTGACGGAGCTGGTCGGCGAGCTGTCGCTCAAGAGCGACGAGTTCCGGCGCCTGTGGGCGCGCCACGAGGTGAAGGAGAAGGCGGCGGGGACCAAGCGGTTCCGTGCATCCGATGGTCGGGGAGCTCGTGCTGCGACTACGAGACGTTCGCCGTCACCGACGCGCCCGGGCAGCTGCTCGTCGCCTACCACGCCGAAACCGGCAGCGCCACCGAGCGTGCGCTCCGCTACTGGCCGGCAACGCCGGTCCGGCGATCGAACGACCCAGGGTTCATCCGACGTAACCGCCCGGTGGACGACCACGCGCCGCTCGTGACTCCAGCAACGTGCGGCGCATGGCCACCGCACACCTTCCGCTCCCCGCCTCGGCGGCCCCGGGCAGGCGCCGCCTGCGGCGCGAGATCGGCGTCGTCGGCCTGCTGTTCACCTCGGTCGGCTCGATCATCGGCTCGGGCTGGCTGTTCGGTGCGCTGAGCGCATCGAAGATCGCCGGTCCGGCCGCCCTGCTGTCGTGGGTCATCGGCGGAGCCGCGATGATCCTGCTGGCCCTCGTGCACGCCGAGCTCGGCGGGATGTACCCGGTGGCCGGCGGCAGCGCGCGCTTCCCGCACTACGCGTTCGGGAGCCTCGCCGGGTTCGCCGGCGGCTGGTTCGCGTTCCTGGGCGCCGTCACGACCGCCCCGATCGAGGTCGAGGCGGCGATCCAGTACTCGAGCAACTACGTCAACGGGCTCACCAAGCTCAGCAACGGCACGCCGGTGCTGACCAGCACCGGCTACCTGGTCGCCGCCGGGCTGATGCTCCTGTTCTCCGTGATCAACGTGATGGGCGTCAAGTGGCTGTCGGAGACGAACAAGGTCGCGGTCTGGTGGAAGATCGCGATCCCGGTCCTGACCGTGGTGGCGATCGCGCTGTCGGCGTTCCACACCTCCAACTTCTCCGCCGGAGGGGGGTTCATGCCGTTCGGCTGGAAGGGCGTGTTCACCGCGGTCGCCTCCGGCGGCGTGATCTTCGCCTACCTCGGCTTCGAGCAGGCGATCCAGCTCGGCGGCGAGTCGCAGAACCCGCACCGCGACATCCCGCTCGCCGTCATCGGCTCGATGATCCTCGGCGTCGTCCTGTACATCCTGCTGCAGGTCGCGTTCCTCGGCGGCCTGAATCCGGACAGCCTGGGCCACGGCTGGACCGACGTCGCGTTCAGCGGCAACGGGGCCACGTACGGGCCGTTCGCGGGCCTGGCCACCGCCCTCGGGCTCGGCTGGCTCGCGACGCTCCTGTACATCGACGCGATCATCTCGCCGGGCGGCACCGGCCTGTTGTACGTCGGCACCAGCTCGCGCGTCTCGTTCGCGCTCGCGCGCAACCGCTACATCCCGCGGCAGTTCGCCGGTCTCAGCGACCGCGGCGTGCCGTTCCTGGCCATCGCCTTCTCGTTCCTGTGCGGGATGATCGTGTTCCTGCCGTTCCCGGGCTGGCAGCAGCTCGTCGGGTTCATCACGTCGGCCACCGTGCTCGCCTACGCGACGGCGCCGCTGGCGTTCGGCGCGCTGCGCCGCGAGGTGCCCGACCACGCGCGGCCGTTCCGGCTCCCGGGCGGCGTGGTGCTCGCGCCGGCGGCGTTCATCGTCGCCAACGAGCTGATCCTCTTCTCCGGCTGGGCTGTCGTCTGGAAGCTGATCGTCGCAATCCTCATCGGGTTCGCCCTGCTGGCGATCTCGGCGGCGACGTCGGCGCCCGAGCACCGGCCCGCGATCGAGTGGCGCGCGGGCACCTGGCTGGTCCCGTACCTCATCGGGCTCGCGGTCATCTCGTACCTGAGCTCGTTCGACACCGGTACGCCCAGCTCGGTGCTCGGGCTGCACGGCCCGACCAACGACCTGCACTTCGGCTGGGACGTGCTGGTCATGGCGCGTGTTCAGCCTGGTCGTCTACGTGGTGGCGGTGCGGATGCGCCTCCCGCGCCAGGAGATCGAGCAGAACATCGGCGACATCACGGCCGAGGCCGAGGCAGAGGAAGCCGCCGTCGCGTTGCCCACACCGTGAGAGCCGCCAGGAAGGCGCAGGTCGCGCACGTACCCCACGCGACCGCGAACCGCTCGTGCTCGGCCAGGATGCCGATGGCGAGCGGGCCCAGGATCGCCCCGGTGAAGAGGCCGGCCATAAGGACGCCGACTGCCCACGCCGGGGCGCCTGGGCTTCGCTGCACGACCGCGAGCGTCAGCCCGCCGGGCCACGCCCAGCCGGCGCTCCCGGCCAGCAGCGCGGCGACGACGATCAGCGCCGGCTCGCCGGCGATCAGCAGCAGGTAGCCGCCGACGCTCAGTGCCAGCATCGCGGCCACCGTCCGCAACGGTTCCTGGCCGCGGCGGTCGGCGAGCCACCCCACGCCGATGCGGCTCACAGTCGCCGCCAGGCTCACCGCTCCGAGCAGCAGGCCCGCGGCCGCCTGGCTCATACCGCTGCGCTCCGCGTAGAGGATCAGGAACGAGATGAAGCCGACGCCGGCGGCGCTGGCGAACGCGGCGGCGACCGCCAGCGCGTGCACCGAGGTCAGCCCGCGGGGGCGCACGAACGCCGCCGGGGGCGCGGTGGCGCCGGCGGGGGCGAGCGCGGCGGACGTGAGCGCCAGCGCCGCGACCGCGAGGAACGCCCAGCGCCAGCCGAACGGGATCGCGACCAGCGGCAGCGCGAGCCCGGCCAGCAGCGACGCCGAGCGTGGCGCCGGACTGCTGGGCGCCGAACGCCAGACCCTGCCGGTGCCCGGCGATCTCGCGGCGGAGCAACGCGGCCACCGAGGGCCCGCCGAACGCGTTGGCGACGCCGCCGACGACGAGCAGCGCGGTGAGGCTGAGCGCCGACTGCGCCAGCCCGGCGATGGCCAGGCACGACAGCGCGGTGAGCGTCGCGGCGATCCGCATCCCGGCCTGCGGCCCGATGCGCTCGACGAGCCGCCCCGCGGGTGTCGAGACCAGCGCGCACATGACGTGGAAGACCGCGATCGCCAGGCCGACGCCGGAGTCGCCGAACGCGAAGTCGTCCGGGATCCGCGACGCCAGGCTCGCGGTGAGGAACGCCGGCAGGACGCCCGAGATCATCAGGCCGGGGCCCGCCACGAGCGCGCGGCGGGCGCGGGCCGACAACGCGGCCATCAGGCGGCAGCGAGCTGCGGGACCGGCCGGAGCGCGTCGGCGAGAGCGAGGACGTCGGCCGCGAAGCCGGGGAACTCCTCGGTGGTCAGGGCCTGCGGGCCGTCGGACAGCGCCGTCGCCGGGTCCGGGTGGACCTCGACGATCAGCCCGTCGGCGCCCGCCGCGACGGCGGCCAGGCTGAGCGGCCGGACCAGCTCGCGCCGCCCGGCGGCATGGCTGGGATCGACGATCACCGGCAGGTGCGTGCGCTCCTTGAGCACCGGGACCGCCGCCACGTCGAGCGTGTAGCGGGTGGCGCGCTCGAACGTGCGGATGCCGCGCTCGCAGAGCGTCACGTCCTCGTTGCCCTCGACCAGGAGGTACTCGGCGGCGGACAGCAGCTCGTCGATCGTGGCGGCGGCGCCGCGCTTGAGCAGCGCGGGGCGGCCGCGAGCGGCCGACCTCGGTGAGCAGCGCGAAGTTCTGCATGTTCCGCGCGCCGATCTGGATCACGTCGGCTACCTCCAGCACCGCGTCGAGCTGGCGGACATCCATCAGCTCGGTCACCACCGGCAGGCCGGTGGCGGCGCGCGCCTCGGCGAGGATGCGCAGGCCCTCGCGGCCGAGGCCCTGGAAGCTGTGCGGGCTCGTGCGCGGCTTGAAGGCGCCGCCGCGCAGCATCGTCGCGCCGCCGGCGGCGACGGCGCGGGCGGCCGCAAAGGTCTGCTCGTGCGACTCGACGCCGCACGGGCCGGCGATCAGCGTGAACGGCTTCATGCCGGCACCGCGTCGAACAGCGACGCAGGAACGCGCTCGGTGACGACGGCGAGCTCGCGCGAGAAGCTCATGATCCGGTACGTGCGCTCGAATACCGGCGAGCCCTCGTCGACGCCGAGCGCAGCGGCATCGTCCGCCGTCGCCGTGTCCTCGACGTAGGGGCCCAGCTCGCGCCGGGTCTCGAGCCGGGCGTCGCGCAGGACGGAGCCGATCGGCGCGTCGCCGTCGAGCAGGGCGGTGCGTGCCGCCTCTGGCAGGCGGTCGACGGCGAGCACGGACCGCGCGCGCAGGAGCGGCCGGCCGTCGGCGGCGAGGCGCAGGACGGCGGTGCGGCGGAGGGAGCGGGGGCGCACGCCGTCGACGGCGTTGGTGACGGTCTCGACCGCGACCGGCGAGCGGAACGACGCCTCGAGCAGCGCGGTGACGCTGCCGTCGGTCGTCAGGAGCATCCGCAGGGGAAGGGAGGGGAGGATCATGGTCAGAACGGACCTCCCGGGTCGGATGTTTATTCCCCGCGATCAGCCGTAGCGCAGGACGACGTCCTCGGCCGCGTGGTCGCTGACGCCGGTCTCGACCAGCTCCATCCACATCCGCGCGGAGACCGGCTCGAAACCGGCGGCCAGCACGTAGTCGATGTTCTCGCGGCCCTCGGGCGCGGTGCCGACGTCGCGGAGCTGCGCGAGCAGGCGGCCGGCGGCGACGTCCCGGCCGTGCTCCCGGCCCTTCGGGACGTTGAAGTCGCCGGTCAGCACGACCGGCGTCGGCGCGGCCAGCGCGCGGCGGACGACCGCCGCGATCTGCGGCACCTTGAGGTCGCCGTCCGCGGACGTGTGCGTGGTCAGGATCGTGAGGTCGCGGCCGGCCACACGGTCGCGGAGCCGCGCACGGATCCACATGCGCAGCTCGCCGTACTGGCGCCAGTTCCGCCGCCCGGCGCGCAGGCCGTGGCCGACGCCGCGCAGGTGGGAGAGCGCGTAGTAGCCGCTGCGGCGGGAGACGACCTCGTAGCGGTCGGGGATGACGAGGGCGTTGCCGAGCCCGGGCCGGCGGCGCTGCAGGACCGTCGCCGTGCCCCCGCCGCGGCGCAGTGCCTTGGCCTGGACGTCGCCGACCTCCTGCAGCGCGAGCAGCGGCGCCTCGGGGCCGCCCGCGAACGCCTCGCGGTAGAACGGCAGCTCGAGGAACGCCTCCTGCGGCGTCGTGATGCGCGGGTTGCCCGCGGCGCAGTTGAACGTGACCACTCGGATGTCGGGCGCCATCAGGCGCAGGCTACGGCGGCCAGCGCCTCGGCGAGTGCCGCGGTGGTCGAGCCGTCCGCGGCTCCGTGCAGCGGGTTGTGCTCGGTGACGGTGAGCGCCACCACGCGCGGGTCGGCCAGCAGCACATCCAGCACCGCGCGCGCGGCGGCGAACGACAGGCCGATGTTGTGCCCGGTGTTCTCGGAGAGCGGGAGGTCGACGAAGTCGACGACGTCGACGTCGAAGTGCACGAGCAGCCGCTCGTGCCCCAGCGCCGCGAGCGCGCGCCGCGCGGCGGCGGCCGGGTCCGCCGCCACGTCCGCCATCGGGACGGTGGGCAGGACCGTGCGGCGCTCGGCCTCGGTCATCTGCGTCGCATCGGCCGCCAGCAGCACGATGTCGTCCGGCGCGATCCGCGCGACGGCGGCCACGTCCGGGTGGGTGCCCGGCAGCGACAGCATGTGCGCCACGCCCATCCAGTCGAGCGTGCCGCCGGGCACGGTCTCGGGCGTGTTCAGGTCCGGGTGCATGTCGAAGTACACGAGCCCGGCCGGAGCCGCCGCGGCGACCACCCCGAGCTCGACGGTGCAGTCGCCGCCGAGCACCAGCGCCCGCCGGCCTCCGGCCAGCGCCCGCCGCACGAGGTCCCGCACCTCGCCGGCCGCGGCCACTACCCCGTCCGCGTTCTGCGCTCGGCGATGCTCGCGGTCGGGCGCCCAGCGCCGCAGCGTCGTGTCGCCGAGGTCGACGGCATCGGGCAAGCTGCTCCAGCAGTCCGGCGGCGCGCAGCGCCTCCGGCGCGCGCTCCTGGCCGGGCGCGTGCGCGCCCATGCTCGTAGGGGCTCCGATTACCGCAACGGCCGTCACCACCGTCGATCTTACACCGGTGACTTCCGCAGGAGTCGGCGGGCGAGGACGACGGGCGGCAGGACGATCGCCGCGAGGATGACGAGCGGGATCGCCAGCAAGGCCGCGGGCAGGACGACGAACAGCAGCAGCCCCGGCACCACCATCGCGGACACCGGCAGCAGCAGGATGCCCAGGCCGGTGCTCAGCTCGAGGAGCTCGTCGAGCGTCCGGCGGTCGGCGGTGTTCTTGTCGGTCACGGTGACCTCCTTCGTCGCGGCTTCAAGAGGAAGACGCGTGAGCGAGCGCCGATGTGACAGCCTCTGCGGCCGGGGGAACGTGCTCGGCCTGCGCCGTACACATCATCTGATCGTCCTGGCGGCCGTGCTCGGCCTGCTCGTGGCGCCCAGCGCGGCGCGCGCGACGGGCGACTGCGTGCCCGGCGCCTGGCCGGCCGCGCAGGCCACGCCAGCGTCCGAGGTCGTCCGGCTGGTCAACCAGCACCGCGCGTCGATCGGCCTCGGCCCGCTGCTCGTGTCGCCGACGCTGACCCGGGCCGCGGTGTGGAAGTCGCGGCACATGGCCGCGTACAACTACATCGCCCACGACGACCCGGCGCCGCCGGTGGCCCGCACGTGGATCGACCGCGTCCACACCTGCGCGTACCCGTTGAACGCGTACGCCGGCGAGAACATCGCGATCGGCGCCCGGACGCCGAACGAGGTCATGGCGGGGTGGCTCAACTCGCAGGGCCACCGCGAGAACATCGAGTCGCCGCAGTTCACCGCCATCGGCGTCGGCGTCGCCGGCTCCGGCAGCAGGCTGTCGTGGACGCAGGACTTCGGCTCGGTCGCCGACGCGGGCTCGGCGCTGCCGCCACCGCCGCCGGCGCCGCCGCCGACCCCGCCGCCGAGCACCTCGCCGGCGGGGCCGATGACCGTGGTCGCCGGCCGCTGCCGGCGCGCGAAGCCGTCGCGGCGCGCGGTGTCGTGCCGGGTCCGCGTGAGCGCGCTCGTCGGCTCGCCGCGCCTGCGCGCCCGGCTCGTCCGCCACGGCCGCACGGTCGCGCGCGGGTCGCTGCGCGTGCGCGTCCCCGGCACCGTGCGCGTGCGGCTGGCGGGCAAGCGCAAGCTGCGCGCGGGCCGCTACCGCCTCGCCGTGCGCCTCGGCTCGGTCTCTGCGCGGTCCGCCGTGCGCCTCAGGCCCGCGCGACACTGAAGTGCCGAGCGGCGTGAAGCGGCTCGCGGAGGCGGTGTCTGCCACCCTTCGTTGACGATGGCGATCGAGCAGACGACCCCCACGTTCATCCGCGCCGAGACGTTCCCCGATCTCGGCGACGAGGTCATGTTCCCGCGCATGTCCGAGAAGAAGATCGCGAAGCTCGCCGAGATGGGCACGCGCCGGTCGTTCGCGCCGGGCGAGACGCTGTACGAGCAGGGCGTCCGCGACGCGCCGTTCATGGTCATCGAACGCGGGCACGTGCGGTTGCTCAACCGCAAGCCGGGCAAGGACATCTGGGTCGCCGAGGCCGACGCCGGCACGTTCCTCGGCGACATCGCGACGTTCACCGGCGAGCCGGCGATCGCCGAGGCCGTCGCCGACGAGCCGACCGACGTGATCTCGTTCTCGCGCCCGAAGCTGCGGCGGATGCTGGCCGCGTGGCCGGAGATGGCCGAGCTCGTCCTGCGCACGATGATGGCGCGGCGCGAGTGGCACGTGGCGAACGGCTACGGCGTGATGCGGCTGATCGCCGCCCGCGGCTCGCGGCGCGCGTTCGAGGTGCGCGACCTGCTCGAGCGCAACCTCATCCCGGTCCGCTGGTACGACGTCGACACCGACGACGAGAGCACGGCCATGCTCGACTGGCTGCGGATCCCGCGCGAGGAGACGCCGGTGCTCGTGCGCAACACGTCGGTGCTGCGCAACCCGTCGGCCGCGCAGGTCGCGCGCGACCTCGGGCTGCGCGCCGACGTCGACGGCGAGCGGTACGACCTCGTGGTGCTGGGCGGCGGCCCCGCCGGGCTGGCCGCCGCGGTGTACGGCGGGTCCGAGGGCCTGCGCACGCTGGTCGCCGAGGCGTGGGCGCCCGGCGGCCAGGCCGGCACGAGCACGCGGATCGAGAACTACCTCGGCTTCCCGACCGGCATCACCGGCACCGAGCTCACCCGCAAGGCGACGCTCCAGGCGCGGCGGTTCGACGCGGTGCTCTCGAGCTTCCACCGCGCGGTCGAGCTCGCGCGCGGGCCCGAGGGGCTCGTGCGCATCGACCTCGACGACGGCCAGTACGCGCTCGCTCGCACGGTCGTCGTCGCCACCGGCGCGCGCTGGCGCACGCTCTCCGCCGAAGGAGCCGAGCGGTTCGCCGGCGCCGGCATCTACTACGCGGCGATGGCGACCGACGCCGAGCGCTGCCGCGGCGAGGACGTGATCGTGGTCGGCGGCGGCAACTCGGCCGGCCAGGCGGCGGTGCACCTCTCGAACGGCGCACGCAGCGTCCGCGTGGTCGTCCGCAGCGACGGCCTGGCGGCGACGATGTCGCGCTACCTGCTCGAGCGCCTCGAGTCGCGCCCGAACATCGAGATCGTCACCGGCACCGAGATCAGCGCCGTCCACGGCGACGACGGGCTCGAGCACGCCGACCTGCGCGATCGCGCCGACGGCAGCGTCGAGCGCGTGCCGGTGTCGGCGATATTCGTGATGATCGGCGCCGACCCGTGCACCGAGGCGGTGCACATGATGCTCGAGCTCGACGAGGCGGGCTACATCCGCTGCGGCGAGGGCGCGGCGAACTGCGACGGCCCGAATCGCTGGCGGGAGAGCGGCCGGCCGCCGCACATGCTGGAGACGGTGTGGCCCGGCGTGTTCGCGGCGGGCGACGTGCGCGCCGGGGCGACCAAGCGGGTCGCGGGCGCGGTGGGCGACGGCGCGCTGGCCGTGCGCTTCGCCCACCAGGTCCTCGGTTGACACGGCACTGCGCAATCGAATAGACCTGACACCCATGGTGTGCCCGCGGAAGGCGGTGGCGGCCACGGGTGCCGCGCTCGCAGCGAGTCTCTGCCTGGCGACGGCCGCGCTCGGTCTCCCGCCGTTCACCACCGCGCCGAAGTCGGCGCCGGGGAGCGGAGGCCAGGTGCAGCTCTCGAACAACCGGACCGGCTGCCACGCGACGTTCGACCGCTTCGTCTTCACGGCGCGCTTCGGCACGCCGAGCTACCGCGTGCGGTACGTGCGCAAGATCATCGCGGACGGCTCCGGCGCCACCGTGAACCTGCAGGGCAGCAAGCGCCTGCGCGTGATCGTCCGCGACGCCCGCGGGCACACGCAGGGCGGCACGAACCTGCTGCGCAACGTCATCACGCCCCACTGCCCGAACCTGCGGCAGGTCAAGGTCGCCGGCGACTTCGAGGGCATCGTGACGTTCGGGCTCGGGCTGCGCCGCAAGACGGGCTTCCGCGTCTTCCGGCTCACCGCTCCCACCCGGCTTGTCGTCGACGTCGCACACTGACGCCACCGGGCTGGCGGCGCTGATCGCCGCGCGCGAGGTGACGGCGGTCGAGGTGGTCGAGGCCCACCTGCGGCGGATCGAGGAGGTCGACGGCGAGGTCAACGCGCTCGTGCAAGTGGACGCCGAGCGCGCGCTCGCCCGGGCTCGCGAGGCCGACGCCGCGCGCGAGCCGTGGGGCCCGCTGCACGGCGTGCCGTTCACGGTCAAGGACACGATCTCGGCCGCCGGCATCGAGATGGCGATGGGCGCGCCCGAGCGCGTCGGCCACGTTCCGGACGCCGACGCGACGGTCGTCGCCCGGGTCAAGGCGGCGGGCGGCATCCTGGTCGGCAAGACGAACTGCCCGGTCTACGGCGGCGGCATCGAGACCGACAACGCGGTCTACGGCCGGACGTCGAACCCGTACGACCTCGCGCGCACGCCCGGCGGCAGCAGCGGCGGCGAGGCCGCGGCCGTCGCCGCGCGCGAGTCACCGTGCGGGCTGGGGACCGACTCGGGCGCCAGCGTCCGCCTGCCCGCGCACTTCTGCGGCCTCGCCTCGATCAAGCCGAGCGCCGGCCGCGTGCCGCTCACCGGCGTGATCGACGACGAGGGCCAGCTCGGCACGCTCGGCGATCCGCGCACGCAGGTCGGACCGGTGGCGCGCTCGGTGCGCGACGTCGCGCTGCTGCTCGATGTCGTCGCCGGCCCCGACGGCCGCGACGGCGGCCTGGCCCCGGTCCCGCTCGGCGACCCGCGGGACGTCGACCTGCGCGGGCTCCGGGTGGCGGTGCAGACGGCGAACGAGCACCACGCGCCGACGGCGGAGACCGCCGACGCGGTCGCCACAGCCGCGGCGGCGCTGCGGGCGGCGGGCGCCGCGGTCGAGGAGGCACGACACCCTGAGGGCGGCCACGCGATCACGATCGACGTCTGGCGCTCGTACGGCGACGGCGTCGCCGCCGCCGACCTGTGGCGGCTGCTGCGCCGCTGGGACGCGTTCCGCGCGGAGATGCTGGCGTTCGCCGAGCGCTACGACCTGGTCGTGTGCCCGGTGTTCCCCGGGCCGGCGCGGCTGCACGGCACGATGAACGAGCCGGGCGCGATCGACCCGACGAGCTTCACCACGCCGCACAGCCTGAGCGGCTGGCCGGCCGCCACCGTGCGCGCCGGCACGTCGCCCGAACGGCTGCCGATCGACGTGCAGGTCGTCGCCCGCCCGTGGCGCGACGACGTGGCGCTCGCCGCCGCGCTGCGGATCGAGGCCGAGCTCGGCGGCTACCTAGAGCCCACTCGGGTGCCGGGCGACGAAGCGTCGCGGTGAGCGGCTCTCGGGCCGCCAGCGCGGGCCGCGCTCGCCGCGCCCCGAGGTGTCGAAGCGCAGACCGGCGATCACCGTGTAGGCGTGGCCGCCGTTGGCGTAGACCGTGATCCAGTCGCCGCGACCCCGCCGGCCCCACGACATGAAGCCGGTCGAGTCCAGCGGCGAGGCGAGCAGCCCGGCGCCGTGCATCGCGAACGAGACCGCGCCCGAGCAGTCGTAGCCGGAGTCGCGGAAGCGCCCGTGCCCGCCGCCGTAGCGGTACGGCTTGCGCGTGATCCGGTTGGCGGCGGCGATCGCGTCGACGACCTGCGGCGGAGCACCGGCCGGCGCGACCGCGGTACGCCCGTCGGCCGAGAGCGTCGCGCGCGGGAGCTCCTGCGCCGGCGCCACCGGTTGCGCGCGCCGCTTCATCCCGCGCGCCTGCACGCGGGAGACGCGCCCGTCCACGCGCAGCTCCTCGGTGCGCTCGTAGCGGCGGACGCTGCGCCGCGTGCCGCGGCCGAACACGCCGTCGATGCTCGTCGGCTGTCCGAGCCGCGTGAGCAGCGACTGCAGCACGCGCACGTCGCCGCCGCGGTGCCCCAGGTGCAGCGTGCGGTCGCCGAACGAGGCCTGCGCGGGCGTGGCGGTGAGTATCAGGGGCGCTGCCAGCGCAAGGGCGCAGGCACTGCGCCATCGGCGCTTCCGAGCCATGGTTGGTGCTCCTTCCAGTCGCTTCCGAGGTGAGCTGACGGGCTCGCGCTGGAAGTCGCTGCGCTACGCCGGGCACTGCCGGCGATTCGCCCCTGGCGGACGGAAGTCCCCCGATGGTTCCCCCGGCCGGCCGGGCTCTGGGCCCGACCGGTTCAACGGTCTATTTCGATCCAGAACGCAGCCGGACCGGGGGAGTTGCGGCGTTATGTAGCGCGCTTGGCGAGACGCGCCGCGGTGCGCAGGGAGTCGATCAGCAGGTCGCGATACGTCCGCGCCGTCTTCTCGTCGCCCTGGTCGATGGCGTCGCGCATGCCGGGCAGGAACTGCACGGCGTAGCCGGTCACCAGCCCGGGTGCGAACACCTGGTGCCGGAACCACGGCCGGCCGGGCAGGCCACGCCGGGTGGTCAGCGCGCGCTCCTGCTTCATGAGCGCGGCGTTGATCCTGGCGATCGCGCGGCTCGCCTTGCCGCCGTCGGTGTCACCCGCCGCCAGCAGTGCGTCGGCGCGCGCCTCGAGCGCCGACGACGCGTCGCCCCAGCCCTGCGCCGCCCGGGCGAGCCGGTTGAGGCGGACCTGCGCGGCGTCCGGGTTCTCCGCCTGGATCTGCTGGAGCTCCTCGACGTAGGAGCCGACCGCCGCCGCGTAGTCCGAGTAGTGGAACGGCAGCACGTCGGAGTTGGCCAGCCGCAGCGCCGCGGTGCCGACGAGCTTCGCCGAGCCCGCATGGCCGAGGTAGCCGGGGTCGAGGTGGTGCTCCATGTTGTACGTGTCGTCGTACGCCGAGTGGTACGTCCCGCTGCTCGCGGGAGCGGTGAACCCGGCCTCGAACGATGGGATCCCGAGGTGGTCGAGGAACGCGGTGTAGTCGGAGCCGCTGCCGAGGCGGCCGACCTCCGGCGCCTCGCCGCCGCCCTTCCACGTGTCGTAGACGGGCGCGCCGGTGCGCGGGTCGTTCACCTGCTGCGTGGCCTGGACGATCGCGTCGTCGAGCTGCGGGACGCCGGAGGCGTCGAAGCTCGTGCCGCCCGCGCCGTCGAGGTTCGCGTACGCGACCGCGTTCTTGATCAGGTCGCGGCGGTTCTCCTCGGCGTACTCGGTCGAGCCGAACAGGCCGTACTCCTCGCCGTCCCAGCCCGCGATGACGATCGTGCGGTCGGGCCGCCAGCCCTGCTTGAGCGCGCGCCCGAGGTTGCGGCCGACCTCCATCATCGTCGTCCAGCCGCTGGTGTCGTCGCTCGTGCCGTAGGTCCAGCCGTCGTAGTGCGCGCCGAGCACGACCTTCTCGTCGGGCTTCGTCGCGCCGCGGACCGTGACCAGCACGTCGCGGACCGGCGTCTGGTCGTACGCGATGTCGAGCTTGAGGTGCACCTTCGTGCCGCCCGGCCCGACGTGGTACGTGAGCGGCTGCCCGCCCTGGAGCAGCCCGCCCTGGAACGCCTCCGGCGCCTCGGGCCCGGTGAGGGCCTCGAGCAGCGGCTGCGCCTCGCCGTACGAGATCGGCGTCGTCGGGATCCGCGGCAGGTCGTCCGCGTCCTCGGGCGCCAGCCGCGGCGTGCCGGGCACGGCCGGCTTGCCCGGCGTCAGCGGATCGCCCGGGTACTGGAAGATGTACTGGATCGAGCCACGCTGGATCCCGTCCGCGGGACGCCACGGCCCTTTCGGGTACACGGCGCCCTTCTGGAAGCCGTCGTCCTCGGGATCCGAGTAGATCAGCAGCCCCTTGGCGCCGCGCTTCTCGGCCTGCTGGGCCTTGACGCCGCGGAACGAGTTGCCGTAGCGCACGAGCACGATCTTGTCCTTGACGCTGACGCCGAGCTCCTCGAGCGCGGCGTAGTCGTCCGGCAGCCCGTAGTTCGCGTACACGACGTCGCCGGACACGTCACCGGACGGCGAGAACGCGTTGTAGCCCTCGACGACGTCGTCGAAGTTCTTCTGCCACGGGAACCCGCCGTTCTCCTTGGTGGCGAGCTCGCGCCGGTACGGCGCGGTCATCGTCACGCTCACGTCGTTCGGGCTCGACGAGTAGACGCCGTACTGGCGCGTCGACACGTCGAGTCCGTACGAGCGGAGCCGGTCGACCGAGTACTCGAACGAGCGCCGCGCGCCGGCCGTGCCGACGAGCTGCGGCCGCACGCTGAGCGCGCGGCTGGTCCGACCGATGACGTCCGCCCGGACGCCGTTCTGATACTGACCCTCGTACGCCTGCTGCTGCTCGGCGTGGCTGTCTGTGAAGCCGAGGATCGGCTGCTGGGCGCTCGCAGGTGCTGCGAAAGCGAGCGCCGCGCCGCAGATGACGGCAGCGCAAAGCCACCGTCCCGCCGACGGTCTGCTCATGGGGACCTCCCTTGCCCTAGGTCTCCGGCCGACCCTAGCAACGGCGTTACGCGTCGCGAGGCCGGGGGTACGCACCTCGCCGGGGAGGTTTCTCATGCAACGAGTTCGTACGTTCGCGCCCGTGTTGGTGGGCGTGCTGCTGTCCACCGCGGCGCTCTTCAGCCTGCTCCAGCCGGCTGCGCGAGGCCGTGGCCACCACGACGCGCCGCAGCGGTGGTGGAAGCCGCCGGCCGACGTCCGGTCGATGCTGCGCGACGTCAGCGCGCAGCGCCTGAGGGGCTACGACCGCAAGCTGGTCTCGTTCGGCACGCGGCACACGCTGTCGGTCCAGGACGACCCGAATCGCGGGATCGGCGCCGCGCGCGACTGGATCAAGAGCGAGTTCGACAAGATCGCCGCGACGTCGGGCGGCCGCATGACCACGGGGCTCGACAGCTTCGTCCAGCCGGTGTCCGACGCGCGTCCCGTGCCGACGACGATCACCAACGTCTACGCGATGCTCAAGGGCACGGACCCGACGTCGGCCGACGCGCGTCTACGTCGTCGGCGGCCACTACGACTCGCGGGTCACCGATGTGCTCAACGCGACCGACGACGCGCCCGGCGCCAACGACGACGGCTCCGGGCACCTCGGCGGTGATCGAGCTGGCGCGCGTCATGGCGCAAGCACCCGATGCAGGCGACCGTCGTGTTCGTCGCGTACGCCGGCGAGGAGCAGGGCCTCTACGGCTCCAACCACTTCGCGCAGATGGCCAAGGACCAGGGCTGGAACGTCCAGGGCAACCTGAACATGGACATCGTCGGCAGCTCGCTCGGCGGCAACGGCGTCCGCGAGCCGCGCATGATCCGGCTGTTCTCCGAGGGCGTGCCGACGGCCGAGACCGACGCCGAGAAGCGCGCCGGCAGGCGATCGGCGGCGAGAACGACGGCGTGTCGCGCCAGCTCGCGCGCTACGTCAAGGAGACCGGCGAGAACGGCGCCACCGACATGAAGGTGAAGCTCGATCTGGCGGCGCGACCGCTTCCTGCGCAGCGGCGACCAGGTCTCGTACCTGCAGCGCGGCTGGCCGGCCGTGCGGTTCACCGAGCCCAACGAGAACTTCGACCACGAGCACCAGGACGTGCGCGTCGAGAACGGCACGCAGTTCGGGGACCTCGATGAGTTCGTCGACTTCCCGTACCTGGCGCGCGTGACGCGCGTGGTCGGCTCGTCGCTCGCCGCGCTGTCGAGCTCGCCGCGGGCGCCGCGTCAACGCGCGGATGATCACGGCGCAGCCTGGGCTACGACACGGAGCTGCGCTGGAACGCGAACCCGGAGTCCGACGTCACCGACTACGAGATCGTCTGGCGCGAACTCGACACCCCGCTGTGGCAGCACTCGCGCCGCGTCGGGAACGTCACCGACGGTGACGATCGAAGAACCTCAGCAAGGACGACAACCAGGTCGGCGTGCGGGCGATCGACCGGGACGGCAACCGCAGCCCGGTCGCGTTCCCGATCCCGGCGCCCGAGTAGGGGTCAGAGCGGCAGAGGACCATGGCTCTTCACGATCCGTAGCGCGAAGTTCGACCGCACGTCGCTGACGTTCGGCAGCCGCAGGAGCGTCTCGAACATCAGGCGCTCGTAGGCGGCGAGGTCGGCCACGACGACCTCGAGCAGGAAGTCGGCCGAGCCGGACACGATGTGCGCGGACACGACCTCGGGCGCGCGCCTGCAGCGCCTCGCTGATCGCCGCCGCGCTGCGGTCGGAGTGGCCGTCGACCTTGAGCTCGACGAACACGGTGAGGCCGAGGCCGAGCGTCTGGCGGTCGAGCTCGGCCCGGTAGCCGGTGATCACGCCGTCGCTGCTCGAGCGCGCGCAGCCGGCGCAGGCACGGCGAGGGGGAGAGGTGCAGCTTCTCGGCGAGGGCGGCGTTCGAGATCCGCCCCTCGCGCTGGAGGATGGCGAGCATCTGCCGATCGACGGTGTCCATTGGCAGATTATTGCTCGAACGAGCGTCGGCTCCGCGAGCGTGCAAGTGAGCACCAAATGCCCCGCGTTCCGCGCGACACTGCCTCGCATGACCACCCGGACCGGAATCGCGATGTACGTCGGCGCCGTGCTCGGCCCCGGCGTCCTGCTGCTCCCCGCGCTGGCCGCCGAGGCGGCCGGCCCCGCGTCGGTGATCGCCTGGGTCGGCCCTGCTCGCGCTGTCGGTCCCGCTGGCCACCACGTTCGCCGCGCTCGGCGTCCGCCTCCCCGAGGCCGGCGGCACCGCCGCCTACGCGCGCACCGCGTTCGGCGCGCCGCGCCGGCGCCGTCACCGGCTGGTGGTTCCTGTGCGGCGTGGTGCTCGGCGCGCCCGCCGTCGCGCTGATCGGCGGCGCCTACGTCGCCGACCTGCTCGGCACCGGCCGGGCCGGCGCGGTCGTCGCCGCCGCGGGCATGATGGCCGTGGTGATGGCGGCCAACGCCGCCGGCGCTGCGCGACGACCGCGCGCCTCCAGCTCGGCGCTCGCCGGCCTGCTCGCCGCGCTCGTGCTCGTCGCCGTTCTCACCGCGCTGCCCGAGAGCCGGGCCGACCACTGGACGCCGTTCGCCCCGCACGGCTGGGCGGCGATCGGCACCGCCGCCAGCCTGCTGATGCTCTCGTTCATCGGCTGGGAGGCGGTCTCGCACCTGGCCGGCGAGCTGCGCGACCCGGCGCGCCAGCTCCCGCGCGCGATCTTCGCCGCGCTCGGCATCGTCGTCGTGCTCTACCTCGGCCTGGCGGTCGCGACCGTCGGCGTGCTCGGCACCGCGCGCGCCGTCCGACGTCCCGCTCGCCGACCTGATGGGCGCCGGGCTCGGCGCGCCCGGCCGCAGCGCGACCGCGGTGCTCGCCGTGCTGCTCACGATGGGCGCGATGAACGCGTACGTGGCCGGCGCCGCCAAGCTGGCCGGCGCGCTCGCCGCCGAGGGTTCCGCGCCCGCCGCGTTCGCCGCACCGCGCTGGGCGATCCTGCTGTTCGCCGCGGTCGGCGCGCACGCTGCTGGTGCCGCTCGCGGCCGGGCTGCTCGACGTCGAGGCCCTGATCCGCGCGTGCAGCGCCAGCTTCGTCGCGGTCTACGTGCTCGCGACCGCCGCCGGCGCCCGGATCCTCGCCGGCGGCGCCCGCGTTGCGGCGGCGATCGCGTTCGCCGCCGTCACCGTCGTGTTCGCCTTCTCCGGGCTGTTCCTGCTCGTGCCCGCCGTCGATCGCCGCTGCTCGTCCTCGCCTCGTCTCAGAAGAGGATCTTGAACTGGTCGACGGCGACGATCGCCGTCGTCGTGCCCGAGCAGGAGGACCGCGAAGACCAGCACCGCGAGCCGGTAACCGCGCAGCCGGATCGGCTCCGGCAGGTAGCGCCGGTTCGTGACGAACAGCAGGCAGGTGTAGACGACCATGATCGCCCCGCCCAGCACCGTCGAGATCGTCACGAGCACGAGCGGCTGGTCGAACCCGAGCAGCAGGATCGTGCAGCCGAACGCGATCGTCGACCAGACGACCGTGAAGTACAGGCGGCTCTCGGTCCAGCGCTTGCTGCCGCGCGTGTAGCCGACGTACAGCACGTCGGCGACGAGCCGGGCCACGTAGTCGACGATGCCCAGCGCGGCGGCGAACAGGCTCGCCGCGCCGACGGCCAGGAACAGCGTCCCGAACCACGACGCCGACCTGGGCGTCGAGCACGCTGGCCCTCGAGCGCGATGAAGTCGAACCCGCTCGAGTCCGGCAGGTCGGGGTTCTGGTAGACCGTCGAGTAGGCGACCAGCGAGAAGACGATGATCGCGATCGCGCCGACGAGCACGAACGAGACGAACTGCTCGAGGTTCGCCCGCCGCCACCACACGCGCCAGCGGCTCATGTTGGCCTCGTCGACCGGGAAGCTGAAGCGCTCGCCGGTCGGCGCCGCCTCCTCCTGGCCGGTGATCGGTGACACGATGCGCGGGACGTAGCGGCCCATGCCGAAGCCCTTGTCGCGGATCCAGTTGCTCTGCACGAGGTTGTTCGCGCCGCCGGCGCCGGCGGCCGCGAGCGCGCCGACGAGGATGGCGAGCGGGATCGCGTCCGGGAACGTGCCGAAGCTGGTGACGATCTGGGTCGTGTCGCGGTAGGCGTCGCCGCTGACCGCGGCGAACACGGCGATGACGAGGAACGACGAGGACCGCGGCGATCTTGATGATCTCGAGCTTCTCGACGGTCTGGTAGACGACCGGCGAGGCGGTCAGCACCGCGCCGATCGACCAGCAGCCCGGCGATCGCGATCGTGTTGGGGTCGCCGCCGCCGACGGCGAACGTCGTGATCGGTGGCCGCGGCGGTCGCCCAGCCCGGCCACATCGTCGCGAGGATCGCGCCGATCGCGAGGATCGCGCCCCACGGCTTCCACAGCCGCTGGAACCCGCCGAGCGCGGTCTCGCCGGTCGCGAGCGTGTACCGCTCGATCTCCATGTTGATGTAGAACTGGAGCAGGATCCCGACGACCGCCGCCCACAGGAACGCCAGCCCGGCCTGGGAGGCGATGTACGGGTAGAGGATGTACTCGCCGCTGGCGATCCCGACGCCGATCAGGATCACGCTCGGGCCGACCAGCTTGCGCAGCGGCGGCGCTTCCGGAAGGTCGCGCTCCTCGGCGCGTGCCGCGCGTGAACCGGCCCTTGACCGGCGCCGCAGCGCCTCGTTCGCCGACCTCGCTCACGTGCATCGTCTCCTCCCTCGTCGTGCCTATGCCGACCGGCACGGCCGGCGCGCGCTGCGCCGCCATCCGCACCGGTGAGTTGACGGCCCCGTAGCCGTCGTAGCCCCCGCGCCGCTCGAGCACCTCGAAGAACACGCGGCCGCCCGCGCGCGCCGTGTAGAAGTGCAGGAGCTCGCCGTCGCGCGCTCGCGGTCGTAGAGCACGCCGAGCTCCCGCAGCTCGGCCAGCAGCGCCGGGTCGAGCTCGAGCCGCGCCGCCAGGTCGTCGTAGTAGTTGCCCGGGATCGCCAGCAGCGGCGACGCCGCGGTCGCGCATCGCGCGCGCGGCGGCCAGCGCGTCGGCGCAGGCGAAGGCGACGTGCTGCAGCTCGGCCTGGCCGTGCAGCGGCGCCGCGAGCGCCGGCACGTTGAGCACCACCCGCACGCGCCCGTCGGCGCTCGCGACGCGCGCGGCTGCGCACGAGGCCGTCGGGCGCGGCGAGCTCCTGGCTCTCGCGCGGCCGCAGATCGAGCACGGCGCGGTAGAAGAGCGCCGCCTCGTCGAACGCCTCGAAGGGGTGCGCGAGCGTGATGTGGTCGACGCGGGCGATCGGCACGCGGCGCGCGCTCCGGCGCACCGGCGCCGAGCGCGAGGAAGTCGCCGAGCCAGCCGCTCGCCGCAGAAGAACACCGAGGTGCCGTCCGGCGCGGCCACGGCGGCGAGGTCGGCCTCGCCGGGCTCGCGGCGGCGCGCGAGCACCGGCGCGAGCAGCGCCTCCGCGCGCTCGGCCGAGCGCGCGGGGTCGTCGCTCTCGACCGCGATCGCGACGACCTCGGGGTCGTCGGCGCCCGCGCCGTGGTTGAGCACCACCCGGATGTCGCCGTGCTCGAACAGGTGCACGGGCTTGCTGCGGTGCGGGCCGACGTGCGCGAAGCCCATCGCGCGCAGCAGCGCCTCGGTGGCCGGGCGCGGAGTCGGCGTCGACGCCGAGCTCGACGAACGCGAAGCCGTCGAGCGCGGCCGGCGGCGGCGGCGTCGACAGGCCGAGCTCCTCCTCGAGCACGAGCAGCGAGCGCATCGCGTCGACCGCCGTGCGGCCGGGGTCGGCCTGGCGGAAGACGTCGTTGAAGACCTCGAGCGAGAGCGGCCCGTCGTAGCCCGCGTCGAGCACGCGCCGGATGAAGCCGCGAGGTCGAAGCCGCCCTGGCCCGGGAAGTTGCGGTAGTGGCGGCTCCACTGGAGGACGTCCATCGCCAGCCGCGGCGCGTCGGCGAGCTGCAGGTAGAAGAGCTTCTCGGCCGGGATCGCGCGCGATCGCGCCGAGGTCGGTGCCGCGCGAGAGGATGTGGAAGGAGTCCAGGCAGACGCCGAGGCTCGGATGGTCGGCCAGCTCCGGCGATCCGCCACGCGTGGTCGTACTCGCTCACGTGGCGGCCCCAGGCCAGCGCCTCGTAGGCGATCTTCAGCCCGTGACGCGGCGGCGCGGTCGGCGAGCGCGTGCAGCTGCTCCGCCGCGAGCGCGTCGTCGTCGATCGCGGCGGGGGAGACGTTCGAGCAGACCAGCATCGCCGGCGCGCCGAGCTCCTCCATCGCGGCGAACTTCGCCTCGGCGCGGCGCAGGTTGCGCGCGAAGACGTCCGCCGGGACGGCCTCGAGGTCGCGGAACGGCTGGTAGAGGTCGATGGTCAGGCCGAGGTCGTCGGCGCGCTGTCGCACCTCGCCCGGTGGAGCGGCGAGGCGATCAGGTCGTTCTCGAACAGCTCGACGCCGTCGAAGCCGGCGGCGGCCGCGGCGGCGAGCTTCTCCTCGAGCGTGCCGCTCAGGCACACGGTGGCGATCGAACGGCGCATCAGCGCGGCGCATCACGCGGCGAGCTCGGCGAAGTCGTGCAGCATCCGCTGGCGGTCGGGCTCGAGGCCGGTGAACAGCGCGAACGAGTCGGCGGCCTGGAAGACGGCCATGCCGCCGCCGTCGAGCGTCCGGCAGCCGCGCTCGCGGGCCTGCCGGAGCAGCTCGGTCTCCAGCGGGCGGTAGACGACGTCGGCGACCCACATCCGCTCGTGGAGCAGCTCCTCGGGCAGCGGCAGGCCGGGGTGCGCCGCCATGCCGGTGGGCGTGGCGTGGATCAGCCCGTCGGCGTCGGCGAGTGCGTCGAGGTCGCCGGCCGCGACGCGGTCGTCGTCCAGCCGGCGGGCGAGCGCGCGAGCCTGCGCGGGCTCGACGTCGACGATCGTGAGCTGCCCGGCGCCGAGGCCCAGCACGGCGTGCGCGACGGCGGCGCCCGCGCCGCCGGCGCCGAGGAGGACGACGCGGTCGAGCGGAGCGTCGGCCAGCCCGCGCTCGAAGCTCGCGCGGAAGCCGCTGACGTCGGTGTTGTGCCCCGCGGCGGCCCGTTCTCGAACACGACGGTGTTGACGGCCGCGAGCGCTTCGGCCTCGGGCGAGAGCTCGTCGAGGTGCTCGACGACCGCGCGCTTACAGGGGTGGGTGACGTTGAGGCCGGTGAAGCCGGCCGCGTGCGCGTCGGCCAGCAGCTCGCCTGCCGAACGGCCGAGCTCGTCGACGTCGAGCAGCCGGTACTCGTAGTCCAGACCCTGGCGGGCGGCCTCGCGCTCGTGCAGCGCCGGGCTCAGCGAGGTGCCGATGCCCGCGCCGATCAGTCCGACGATGTGATAGCCGTCCGTCCCCATGCTCCCCCCAGGGATTAATTAACGAACTAGTACGTTAGTTGCCGGATGGCCGAACGCCGTAAACCGACAGCGCGACGCCGAGCGCACGAAGCGGGAGATCCTCGAGACCGCCACGGGCGAGTTCGCCGAGCGCGGCTACGCGGGCGCGCGCGTGGACGAGATCGCCGCCCGCATGCGCACCACGAAGCGGATGATCTACTACTACTTCGGCAGCAAGGAGCAGCTGTTCGTCGCGGTGCTCGAGCGCGCGTACTCGGAGATCCGGGAGGCCGAGCAGTCGGTCGACGTCGAGGGCCTCGACCCGCCCGCCGCGATCCGCCGGATCGCCGAGCTGACGTTCGACCACCACGAGTCGCACCCGGACTTCATCCGCCTCGTCAGCATCGAGAACATCCACCACGCCGAGCACATGGCCAAGTCCGAGGCGATCGCCCGCCTCGGTTCGCCGGCCACCGATGTGATCGGCCGGATCCTCGAGCGCGGCCGCGCCGACGGCGCGTTCCGGACCGACGTCGACGCGATCGACCTGCACATGATGATCAGCGCGTTCTGCGTGTTCCGGATCGCCAACCGGCACACGTTCGGCACGCTGTTCGGGCGCGACCTCACCGACGCCGCGCTCCGCGACCGTTACCGCACGATGGTCGGCGACATGGTCGTCGAGTACCTCACCGCCGGGTGATCACGGCAGGATGTGGTCGACGTACCCGCCGTCGACCCTGAGGGCGCCGCCGGTCGTCGCCGAGGCGTGCTCCGAGCTCAGGTAGGCGACCATGTTCGCGATCTCCTCGGGGCGGATCAGCCGCTGGAGCAGCGAGGTCGGCCGGTGCTTGCGCATGAACTCGGCCTGTGCCTCGTCCCACGGCAGGTCGTCGCCGACGAGCTCGCGCACGAACGTCTCGACGCCTTCGGTCTCGGTCGGCCCGGCGATCACCGCGTTGACCGTCACGCCGGTGCCGGCCATCGCCTTGGCCAGCCCGCGCGAGACGCCGAGCAGCGCAGTCTTCGTCACGCCGTAGTGGACCATCTCCTCGGGGATGACGAACGCGGAGTCGCTGGCCATGAACTGCACGCGGCCCCAGCCCCGGTCGCGCATGCCCGGCAGGTACTGGCGCGACAGCCGGATGCCGGACATGACGTTGACGTCCCAATAGCGCTGCCACGTCTCGTCGTCGATCTCGAGCACGGACTGCGGTTCGAAGATCCCGAGGTTGTTGATCAGGATGTCGACGGACGGCAGCGCGGCGAACAGCTCCGCGCACCCGTCGGCGGTCGACACGTCGGCGGCGACGCCCTCGATCGCCGCGCTGGGCAGCTCGCCGCGCAGCGCCTCGACGACCGCGGCGACACGGTCGGCGCCCCGGCCGTTGATCGTCACCGCCGCACCCGCGCCGGCGAGCCGCGCGGCGATCACCCGCCCGATGCCCTGCGTGGAGCCGCTGACAAATACCGTCCGGCCCGAGAGATCGATCTGCATGACCTCACGTGTAGCGTACGGCCGGTTAGCGCCGAACGCGACCAGAGCTTCGTCAGCATCGCCACCGCGCTCGCGGCTAACACGACGATCGCGATCGCCAAGGGCACGGCCGCGGCGCTGACCGGGTCGCCGGCGCTGTTCGCCGAGACGCTGCACACGATCGCCGACGCCGGCAACGAAGTGCTGCTGTTCATCGCGCTGCGCCGCTCGCGCCGTCCGCCCGACGCGACGCACCCGCTCGGCTATGGGCCGGAGCGCTACTACTGGGCGCTGCTGGCCGCCGTCGGGATGTTCGTCATCGGCGGCGCGCTCTCGATCTGGGAGGGCGTGCGCGCGCTGATCAACCCGCCGGAGCTGGACGCGTTCTGGGCCGGCGTCATCGTGCTGGTGATCGCGCTGGTGCTCGACTCGGTCAGCCGGACGGTGGCCATCCGCCAGCTGCGGCGCGACGCCGCCCAACGGGAGATCACCGTCAAGCAGCTGTTGCGCGAGACTGCCGACCCGACGGTCGTCACCGTCTACCTGGAGGACTCGATCGACGTGCTCGGCGCTGGGCTCGCGCTCGATTGCGCTGATCCTGCACCGCGTCACCGGCTCGGCCATTCCTGACGCGCTGGCGACGATCGTGATCGGCGTGATGCTCGGCTACGTGGCGCTCAAGCTGACCAGCCGCAACCGGCAGCTGCTGGCGAACCAGGGCGTACCCGAGCGCTACGTGACCCAGCTGCGCGAGCGGCTCGAAGCCACCTCTGGCATCGTCGGGGTACCACGGCTGGAGGCGGTCTACCTCGGGCCCGGGGAGGTCCTCGTCGCCGCCGACATCCGGATGGAGGACGGGCTCAGCGGCGACGAGGTGACCTCGGTGCTCGCGCGCATCCGTGAAGACGCCGCGCGCGAGCTCCCCGTGATCGCCCGGCTCTACCTGACGCCGGTCTAGAGCGTGGCGTCGACAGGGTGCGTCCCGCCGGTCACCGTCAGGTCGCTCATCCCGACGGGCTCGCCGCACGCCGCGCATGCGGTCAGCGCGTGGAACTCCGCCCCGCAGGTGTGGGTGAAGATCACCGGCTCCGCGCCCGGGTTGACGTGGCGGTCGCCCCACTCCTTGAGCTGCAGGAGGATCGGGTGCAGCTCGTGCCCCGCCGGCGTCAGGTGGTACTCGTGGCGGGGCGGGTGCTCGGAGTAGCGGCGGCGCTCGACGATCCCCGCCGCCTCGAGCTTGCGGAGCCGTGCGGTGAGCACGTCGCGCGGCGCGCCCGTGGCCGCGGCGATCGCGTTGAAGCGCGTGTTGCCGTACCGGATCTCGCGCGCGATCAGCAACGCGTAGCGGTCGCCGACGATGCTCAGCGCATCGGTGATCGAGCAAACCCTCTGAGCGGACTCTTCTCTGATAGCTTCGCCACCGTCCCCGGTCAGTTGGTAATTCAAACCAATTAAGGAGTTGCCGCGTGAGCGCGCCCGACACCATCGTCCTGATCCACGGGTTCTGGGTCACCCCGCGCAGTTGGGAGCACTGGGTCGCGCACTACGAGGCCAAGGGCTTCACGGTGCTCGCGCCCGCGTACCCCGGCTTCGAGGTCGAGGTCGAGGCGCTCAACGAGGACACGGCGCCGATCGAGCAGGTCACGGTCCCGGCGATCATCGAGCACCTCGAGTCGGTCGTCGGCGCGCTCGAGAAGCCGCCGATCCTCATCGGCCATTCGGCGGGCGGGGTGTTCACGCAGATCCTGCTCGACCACGGGTACGGCGCGGCCGGCGTCGCGATCAACTCGGCGCCGACCGAGGGCGTCAAGCGCGTGCCGCTGTCCCAGATCAAGGCGACGTTCCCGGTGCTCAAGAACCCGGCCAACCGCCACAAGGCCGTCGGCTTCACGCTCGAGCAGTGGAACTACGCGTTCGCCAACGGGTTCCCGCGAGGAGCAGGTCCGCGGCACCTACGAGCGGTACCACATCCCCGCTTCCGGCGGGATCTTCTGGGGCAGCGCGCTGGCCAACATCCACCCGGGCAAGGACGACAGCTGGGTGAACTACAAGAACGAGGACCGCGCGCCGCTGCTGTTCATCTCCGGCAGCGAGGACCACCTGATGCCGCCGGCGCTGCAGCGGTCCAACGCCAAGCACTACAACTCGAACGTGCTCACGGAGGTCAAGCAGTTCGACGGCCCGCACCTGCTGCCCGCCAAGGACGGGTGGGAAGAGGTCGCCGACTACGCGCTCGACTGGGCGCTCGAGCACGCCCGGTGAGCGACGTCCGGCTCACCCACGTCGGCGGGCCGACACTGCTCATCGAGGTCGGCGGCTGGCGGCTGCTGACCGACCCGACGTTCGACGCCCCCGGCCGCAAGTACAACTTCGGCTGGGGGACCTCGTCGCACAAGGTCGACGGACCGGCGATCGCGGCCGAGGACATCGGGCCGGTCGACGCGGTGCTGCTCTCGCACGACCACCACGACGACAACCTCGACGCGGCCGGGCGCGCGCTCCTGCCCTCCGCCAACGTCGTCGTGACCACCGAGTCCGGCGCCCGCCGGCTGGGCGGCGGCGCCCGTGGGCTCGCGCCGTGGGCGTCGACGCGGCTCGAGGCCGACGGCAAGCCGGCGATCGAGGTGATCGCCACGCCGTGCCGGCACGGCCCGCCCCTGAGCCACCCGCTCGTCGGCGACGTGATCGGCTTCGCGCTGCGCTGGGAGGGGCAGGAGCACGGTGTCCTCTGGATCTCCGGCGACACCGTGCTCTACGACGGGGTGCGCGAGGTCGTGCGCCTGCAGATCGACACGGCGATCCTGCACCTCGGTGGCGTGCAGTTCCCGGTCACCGGGCCGTTGCGCTACACGATGACCGCGCGCGACGCGGTCGAGCTCGTTCGCCTGATCCGCCCGCGCCGCGTCATCCCGATCCACTACGAGGGCTGGTCGCACTTCAAGCAGGGCCGCGCGGCGATCGAGCGCGAGCTCGCGGACGCGCCCGACGTCCGCGAGCTCGTCGAGTGGCTGCCTATTGGAAGGCCATCGCCAGGTTGACCCGGTCGGCCCGGGTGACCCGCCATCACCCGGGCCGGGTGACACGTACGATCCCCGTGTGGCGGGGTTCGACTACCGGACGGTCACGGCGGGGCCGACGACCTACGAGCCGGGCGTGGCCGGCGACGGCCCGCCGGTTCTGCTGCTCCACGGCTTCCCGCAGACGCACCACTGCTGGCACCGGGTCGCGCCCGCGCTCACGGGGCGCACGGTCGTGGCGTGCGACCTGAAGGGCTACGGGTCCAGCCGCTCGGCGCCTGGCGGGCCGCGCGGCGAGGGCTACTCCAACCGCGAGCGCGCGGCCGAGCTCGTGGAGGTCATGGCCGCGCTCGGGTTCGGCCGGTTCGCCGTCGTCGGGCACGACCGCGGCGCGCGGGTCGCCTATCGGATGGCGCTCGACCATCCCGAGGTGGTCGAGCGGCTCGCCGTGCTGAACATCGTGCCGACCGCCGATCAGTTCGAGCGGATGGCGGCCGACGCGGCGCTCGACTACTGGCCGTGGTACCTGCTCGCGCAGCCGGCGCCGTTCCCCGAGCGGGTGGTGGGGGCGAGCGCGGAGTTCGTCGTGCGCGACGTCCTGCGCGCGTGGGCGGCGACGCCCGGCGCCGTCGAGGCGGAGCCGTACGTGCCGGCCTTCAACGTCGATGGCGTGTGCGCGGACTACCGCGCGTCGTTCCACATCGATCGGCCGATGGACGAGGACGACCGGCGGAGCGGACACAAGATCGCGTGCCCGGTGCTCGTGCACTGGGGCGCGGAGGAGGACGCGCTGTCGGACGGGCCGCTGCCCGTGTGGCGCGCCTGGGCCGACGACGTCCGGGGCGGCCCGTTGCCGTCCGGGCACTTCATCCCCGAGGAGGCGCCGCAGGAGCTCGCCGCCTCGCTGAACCGCTTCCTGGGCGAGGGCGGATGATCGCCGCGGTCGCGCTCGCGCTCGCGCTCGCCGTGCCGATTCCGGATCCGATCGGCACGACGCTCCCGCATGTGCAGGGCACGCCCGCCACGGCGCAACCGCTGCGGCCCACGGTCGCGCCGCAGAACCCGTACCTGGCCAAGGACCCGCGCAGCAACATCCACAACGACACGTGGATGACCGACGCGTACCGGATCCGCGGACCACTCGGGCGCTCGCCGCAGGCGTCGTCGAGCCTCATGGCGCCGGCGCTCTGCGGCTCGCTCACGTTCCACTCACGCGGCTACATCGTCAGCGTGTGCCCGTCGGTCGTCGCGGGTCCGCAGGCGCGGGTGATCGACCCCGGCACGCTCGCTCTGCTCGCCACCTACGACCTGCCGAACGCGCCGGACCCGCCGGGCACGAAGGCGTACCAGAACTTCGCGGGCGGCGGCTACTTCTTCCTCGACCGCCGCGACCGCATCTGGAGCGCGACCAAGACCGGGCACATCTACGTCCTGCAGGTGTCGCCGGACGGCCGCACGATCACGAAGACCGGGGACTACGACCTGACCTCCGTGCTGGCATCCGACGAGCGCATCAGCTCGGCGCTGCCCGACTTCCAGGGCCGCCTGTGGTTCGTCTCCAAGAAGAACGGCAAGGTCGGGATCCTGAACACGCGCACGCGGCGGATCCGCGTCCGGCGGCTGGGGGAGGACATCCAGAACTCGTTCACGGTCGGCCGCAGGGCCGTCTACGTCGTGTCCAGCCGCCGCATGTACCGCTTCAGCGCGCGCCGCGGGCGCCCGCACGTCGACTGGAAGGTCCGCTACCGCAACTCGGGCATCGTCAAGCCCGGGCAGGCCGACGCGGGCTCCGGCACGACGCCGACGATCATGAAGGGCGGCTACGTCGCGATCACCGACAACGCCGACCCGATGGACGTCGTCGTCTACCGGACGGCGAAGCGCCTGCGCGGCCGCAAGCGGGTCGTCTGCCAGACGCCGGTGTTCGGCAAGGGCGCGAGCGCCACCGAGAACTCGCTGATCACCGCCGGGCGGTCCCTGTTCGTCGAGAACAACTACGGCTACCAGGACCCGTTCGGGCCGAGCTCGGGAGCGGTGACCGAGCCGGGCTTCGCGCGCGTGGACGTGCGGCGCGGCGGCAAGGGGTGCCGCGTCGTGTGGACGAACCGCGACCGTCCGCGGCTCGACGGTGGTGCCGAAGCTGTCCACGAAGACCGGCCTGATCTACACGTACACGCGCGAGCCGGCCGGGCCGCTCGAGCAGCCGTATTTCTGGACGGCGCTCTCCGCCCGGACGGGCCGCACGGCGTGGAGGGTCTATGCGGGCAGCGGGCTCGGGTTCAACAACAACTACGCGGGCCTGGCGCTCGGGCGCGGCGGCGTCGCGTACCTCGGCGTCACGAGCGGGATCGTGGCGCTGCGCGATGGCTGACCTGCGTTACTTGATCCGGTACAGGTGCGTCGTCAGCGGGGCGAAGATCGCGGTCAGCCCCGCGGCGACGCCGAGGGAGATGCCGATGTCGCTCCCGTCGGGGTTGCCCTCCATCAGGCCGCGCGAGGCGTCGGCCAGGATCGAGATCGGGTTGACGTTCACGAACCACTCCAGCGCCGCCGGCAGCGTCTCCGGCTCCACGAACACGTTGGAGAGGAAGGTCAGCGGGAAGATCGCCATGAAGCCCGCGTTCATCACCGCGTTCGGGGTCCGCATGAGCAGGCCGAGGGTGGTGAAGCACCACGACAGGCCGAACGCGAACACGACGACGAGGGCGAGCGCGCCGACGACGCCGATGCCGGAGCCCGGGTCGTACCCGAGGATCAGGCCGAGCACGATGATCACCAGGCCGGCGATCAGGTAGCGCACGCTGTCGCCGAGCAGCGAGCCGATCAGCGGCGTCGGCCGGGCGATCGGCAGCGTACGGAAGCGATCCACGACGCCCTTCGTGAGGTCCGTGTTCAGTGCGACGCCGGAGTAGACCGTCACGAACAGCACGGACATGACGAGGATGCCGGGCAGGATGTACTGCAGGTACTCGCTCGTCGAGCCCGCGATCGCGCCGCCGAAGAGGTAGGTGAACATCAGCGTGAACATCACGGGCGTGATGGTCACGTCGAGCAACTGCTCGGGCACGTGCTTGACCTTGAGCATCCCGCGCCACCCGAAGGTGAGCGCGGCGGAGAGCGCGCCGGCGCGCGGCGGCCGCGCGGTCGACGACAGGGCCTTGCGGACGGCCTCGGCCTCCACGCCCTCGGAGGTGTTCACGGACGCGGGTGCGGCGCTCATGCGGCGGCCTCCTCTTCGACGGCCTCTTCTTCGGCGAGGTGGCCGGTGAGGGCGAGGAACACCTCGTCGAGGCTCGGCTGGGCGAGCGAGAAGGAGCCGACGCGGATCCCCGCGCGCGACAGCTCGGCGACGGCGCCGGCCGCGCGGTCGGCGTCCGCGCACGGCGCGGACAGCGCGGCCGGGTCGGCCTCGCGGTGCACGGCGTCGAGCGCCTGGCCGAGGACGCGCTCGGCGTCCGGCCGCTGCTCGGGATCGAGCAGGCGGATGTGCAGCGCGCCCGAGCCGACTGACGCCTTGAGCTGCGCCGGCGTGCCCTCGGCGATCACGCGCCCGTGGTCGATCACCGCGATCCCTTCGGCGAGCTGGTCCGCCTCCTCGAGGTACTGCGTGCAGAGCAGGATCGTCGTGCCCTCGCTGACGAGCGCGCGGATGATGTCCCACACCTGGTTGCGCGAGCGCGGGTCCAGACCGGTCGTCGGCTCGTCGAGGAACAGCAGCTCCGGGGTGACGACGATGCTCGCCGCGATGTCGAGCCGCCGGCGCATGCCGCCGGAGTAGTGCTTGACCAGCTTCGCGGCGGCGTCGGCGAGCCCGAAGGCCTCGAGCAACTCGGCCGCCCGCGCCTTGGCGCCGCCGCGGCCGAGCCCGAGCAGCCGCCCGATGAGGATCAGGTTCTCGCGGCCGGTCAGGTCCTCGTCGACCGACGCGAGCTGGCCGGTGAGGCTGACGGCGCCGCGGACGGCGTCGGCGTCGCGCACGACGTCGTGCCCGAGCACCTGCGCGGTGCCCGCGTCGGGCTGCAGCAGGGTCGTGAGCATCTTGATGGTGGTGGTCTTGCCGGCCCCGTTGGGACCGAGGACGCCGTAGACCGAGCCGCTGCGCACGGCCAGGTCGACGCCGTCGACTGCACGAGTCTCGCCGAAGGTCTTGACGAGCCCGTTCGCCTCGATGGCGAGCGTGGGGGAGCGCATCGTCCGGCCGAGACTACGTGCCGCGCCCGTGCGGGTCAGTACGGCTGCCTCCAACGATTCGGGAATTTCCCGGCCGAATCGGCGTCCGAGGGGTGTGACCCAACACCACACCCGACATATCACGCGCCGGCTGCTGGCCGGCGGCGTACTCGCGGCGGGGATCCTCGCCGCCACGACCGTGCCCGCGAGCGCGGCGACAACCGCGACGTTCAGCAACGGCACGCTGAGCGTGACCGGCGACTCGGCGGCGAACAACATCGCCGTCAGCCGCAACGCCGCCGGCACGATCCTGGTCAACGGCGGTGCGATCGCTGTCGTCGGCGGTACACCGACGGTCGCCAACACCGCGCTGATCAAGGTGTTCGGCCTGGGCAGCGACGACACCCTCACCATCAGCGAGGTCAACGGCGCCCTGCCGGCGGCGCAGCTGTTCGGCGGCACCGGGAACGACGTCCTGACCGCCGGCTCCGGGAACGACCAGCTGTTCGGCGAGAGCGGCAACGACACGCTGCTCGGCAAGGGCGGCTTCGACCTGCTGTTCGGCGGCAACGACAACGACACGCTGACCGGCGGCGACGCCGACGACCAGGCGTTCGGCCAGAGCGGCAACGACCGCATGATCTGGAACCCCGGCGACGACACGGACCTCAACGAAGGCGCGGCCGGCACCGACACGGTCGAGGTCAACGGCGGTAATGGCCTCGAGCAGTTCACGGCAACGGCCAACGGCACTCGCGTCCGGTTCGACCGCCTCAACCCGGCCCCGTTCGCGATCGACATCGGCACGTCCGAGAACCTCGTCCTCAACGCCAACGGCGGCGACGACAGCTTCTCGGCCACCGGCAACCTGGCCGCGCTGATCAAGATCACCGCCGACGGCGGCACCGGCAACGACAACCTCCTCGGCTCCAACGGCGCCGACGTGCTGCTCGGCGGCGACGGCAACGACTTCGCCGACGGCCAGCAAGGCGACGACGTCGCGTTCCTCGGCGCCGGCAACGACACCTTCCAGTGGGATCCCGGCGATGCCAACGACGTGATCGAGGGGCAGGACGGCACCGACGCGATGCGGTTCAACGGCAGCAACATCAACGAGCGCATGCAGGCGTCCGCCAACGGCAACCGCGTCCGGTTCACCCGCGACGTCGCGAACATCGTCATGGACCTCAACGACGTCGAGTCGATCGTCGCCAACGCGCTCGGCGGCGCCGACCTGCTCACCGTCGACGACCTGTCCGGGACCGACGTCACGAACGTGGCCGCCAACCTGGCCGCGACCGGCGGCGGCGACGACGCCGCAGCGGACAACGTGGTGGTCAACGCGACCAACGGCGACGACGCCGTCACGGTCGCCGGCACCGGCCCGTCCGCGGAGGTCACCGGCCTCCCGGCGCGCGTCGCGATCACCGGGGCCATCGCGGGCAGTGACCGGGTGACGGTCAACGCCCTGGTCGGCGACGACGTCGTCGACGCCTCGGGCCTGGCCGCCAACTCCGCGCTCCTGACCGCCACCGGCGGCGACGGCGACGACGTGCTCCTCGGCGGCGCCGGCAACGACACGCTGCTCGGCGGCGAGGGCGACGACGTGCTCCTCGGAGGCGGCGGCACCGACGTGCTGGACGGCGGGCCCGGCGACAACGTCGTGATCCAGAGCATCGCCTCCGGTGCGCGGTTCCTGGCCGCGCACCCGGATGTCGCGGGCCGCGCTCGCCTAGATCCCGAGCGCGCTGACCAGTACCGGAATCCCGATGATGATCAGGATGGCTCCGATGACGTCGAAGAAGAAGCCGTTGCGCACCATCTGCGTGATCGGCACCACGCCGGAGCCGTAGACGATCGCGTTCTGCGGCGTCGAGACGGGCAGCATGAAGCCGAACGACGCCGCAAACGTGGCGGCCAGGGCGGGGACCATCGGGTCCACGCCCGCCGCCGCCGCCACCGGGATGATGATCGGCACCACGACCGAGGCGCTGGCCGTGTTCGACGTCGTCTCCGAGATCAGGATCGCCAGGATGACCGCGAAGATCGTGATCGAGACCTCCGAGTTCACGCCGAAGGTGTCCGAGCCCCAGGTGCCGATCGTCTCGGCCAGGCCGGTGTCGGCCAGCAGCGAGCCGAAGATGATGCCGGTGCCGAACAGCAGGATCGTGCCCCAGTCGATGTCCTTGGCCTCGTTCCACGTGATCGTGAACTCGCGCTCTTTCCAGTTGGTCGGCAGCAGGAACAGCAGCGATGCGGCGAGGATCGCGACGACGCCCTCGTCGAGCCGGTTGGTGACCTCCTCGTAGGTCTTCGAATCGTCGCCGGCGATGATCGCCACGAAGCCCGGCGCGATCCACAGCACGACGGCGACGCCGAACGCGATCAGCGTGTTGCGCTCCTTCACCGACAGCGGGCCGAGCTTGGCGCGCTCCTCGGCGACGTACTCCTCGACGCCATCGAGCCGCTTGACCTCCGGCTTGTTGAGCGTCAGGAGGATCGCGCACAGCGCGACGAACATGAGCGCGCAGATCGGGAGCGCGGCCAGGACCCACTCGAGGAAGGAGATCTGCTCGCCGGTGGCCTCCTCGATCAGGCCGCGGCCGATCAGGTTGGGCGGGCTGCCGACCGGCGTGAGCAGGCCGCCGACGCTGGCGCCGTAGGCGAGCATGAGCATCAGCGCGATGCCCACGCGCAGGCGCGTCGGGTCGATCTCGGTGCTGTCGTCGGTCTTGCGGTCGTAGATGTTGGCCAGCGTGCCGAGGATCGCCACGGCGGTCGGGAGCAGCATGGCCACCGTCGCGGTGTTCGACACGAACGCCGACAGCGCGCACGTGACGACGCCGAACGCGACGATCGTGCGCCTCGAGCTCTTGCCGACGCCGGGGAGCGCGAGCACCCGGAAGGCGAAGCGCCGCGCCACGCCGTGGCGCAGCATCGCCTGGGCGATGATGAAGGCGCCGATGAAGACGAAGACCGTCGACGAGCCGAACGGCGCGAGCACGTCGTCGACCGGCGCGACGCCGATCATCACGATCAGCACGATGCCCATGAGACCGCCGATCGGGATCGGCACCGCCTCGCTGATCCAGAGCACGATGACAAACAGCAGCGCGGCCGCGAGCCGCTGCTGGTTCGACTCCATGTCCAGCGGCAGGAGCAGGAACACGAGGAACACGACCGGCGCCAGGAACAGGCCGATCGTGCGCCGCGCTCGCTCGAAGCGCTCCTCCTGCGGGCTCAGCGTCTGCTCGCCGAGCGTGCGATAGGTCCCGACCTTGGCGAGGCGCTCCAGCGCGTCGCTCCGTGCTGACTCCCCCTGCGCTGCCATGCACCGGCGTTGCCCGGCTCAGTTGCTCGGGAAACTCGATTCGCGCTGCGGCTACGCTCGCCCCATGCCGTCTCCCGTTCGTGACCAAGCGCTGCGCGCGGCAGTCGGCGGCGAGATCGACGCCGAGGCCGTGGCGACCAAGGCGCGCGAGCTGGGCGTGATGGGCTGGGTGCGGCCGACGGGGGAGATCCACGCCGAGGGCGCGCCCGAGGCTGTCCAAGCGCTCATGGCGTTCGTCGGCGAAGGCGTTGCGACCGAGCGCGGGCGCGTCGAGGGACACGAGCAGTTCGCGATCCGCGGCGTGAGCGCCGGCGTGTTCGTCGTCCAGGAGCATCAGGCGACCGCGCACCACTACGACCTGCGCTTGGAGGTCGACGGCGTCATGCGGTCCTGGGCAGTGCCCAAGGGTCCGTCGCTCGACCCCGCCGCCAAGCGCCTGGCCGTGCAGGTCGAGGACCACGGCCTGGACCACAACGACTTCGAGGGCACACTCGGCGACGGCGGCGTGATCGTGTGGGACCGCGGCACCTACGAGCAGGGCGGCCGCGTCGCCTGGCCGGAGGCCTTGGAGCGTGGCCACGCGGTCTTCGTCCTGCACGGCGAGAAGCTGCGCGGCGGCTTCGCGCTCCAGCGCACGCGACCGGGCGCCAAGCCGCAATGGCTGCTGATCAAGCGCCGCGACGACGAGGCGCGCCCCGACTCGGAGATCGTGACGGAGCGGCCCGAGTCGGTGATCAGCGGCCGGACGCTCGCGGAGCTGCTCGGCTGACAGAAAACCCCGCCGGAGCGGGGCTTCACGAAGAGCGGATGATGGGACTCGAACCCACGACCTTCTGCATGGCAAGCAGACGCTCTAGCCAACTGAGCTACATCCGCGCGGTGCCGCGAGAGTCTAGCGCCCGATTCGGGGTCTGTCCGCCGCACCATCCATTCGGCTAGTCAAGGGTCTTGAGCGGTAGATCGATCTGTGGTTGGGTTCTCATCAATCCACGGACCCAGGATGGGAACGCGGCGAACGGCGAGCGGCCATGGCCGGCCGATGTGCTCGGACTCGCCGGACCACCAGACGCGTTGGAGGGCCGCCCACGGCGGCCCTCCGGCGATCTGCACCGAACCTGCACCGGAACCGCCCGCCGCGTCCACATCGCGCTGGCACACTCCGCGGCGTGGGTGCTCCGCTGATCTGCGTCATCGAGGACGAGGAGGTCATCGCCGGCGCGGTCGCGGCGCGGCTGCGGGCCGAGGGGTTCGCGGTCGAGGTCGCCGCCGACGGGCTCGAGGGCGTGGCGCTGTGCGAGCGGCTGCGGCCCGATCTCGTGGTGCTCGACCTGATGCTCCCCGGGCTCGACGGGCTCGAGGTGTGCCGGCGCGTGCAGCGCGACCGGCCGGTGCCCGTGCTGATGCTCACGGCGCGGGACGACGAGGCGGACGTCCTCGTCGGGCTCGGCGTGGGGGCGGACGACTACATGACCAAGCCGTTCTCGCCGCGCGAGCTCGTGGCGCGGATCCGGGCGCTGCTGCGCCGCGTCGAGCGGCGGCCGGAGCCGGCCGGGGACGCGATCCGCCACGGCGCCCTGACCGTGGACCCGGCGCAGCGGCGGGTGACGGTCGACGGCGACGAGAAGCACCTCACGCCGACCGAGTTCGACCTCCTGCGGACCCTGGCCGCCCGGCCAGGCGTGGTGTTCACCCGCGAGCAGCTGCTGGCCGAGGTGTGGGGCTGGCGCGACGGGTCCGGGCAGCGGACCGTCGACTCGCACGTCCGCGGCCTGCGCCGCAAGCTCGGCTCCGGGCTCGTCCGCACCGTCCACGGGATCGGATACGCGCTCCAGCCATGAGGCCGCTCGACCGCCTGCGCTCGATCAAGGTCAAGCTCGGCGTGGTGATCGTCGCCACGGTGTGGGGCACCGCCGTGCTGCTGGCGGTCGGCCACCGGGCCGGGCTCAGCCTCCCGCTGCGCGCGACGCTGGCGGCCCTCGTCGGCCTGGTGATCGTGCAGATCCTCGCCCGCGGGATGACCTCGCCGCTGCGCGAGATGGCCGCCGCCGCCTCGGCGATGGCCCGCGGCGACTACGACCGCCGCGTGCGGGCGACCTCGCGCGACGAGGTCGGGGACCTGGCGCGCGCGTTCAACGCGATGGCCGCCGAGCTCGCCGACACCGACCGGCAGCGGCGCGAGCTGGTCGCGAACGTCTCGCACGAGCTGCGGACGCCGCTCGGCGCGCTGCAGGCGCTGCTCGAGAACCTGGCCGACGGCGTCGTGCCGCCCGACCCGCGCGAGCTGCGGACCGCGCTCGCCCAGACCGAGCGCCTCGGCCGGCTGGTCGCGCAGCTGCTCGACGTCTCGCGGCTGGAGAGCGGGGCGCTGGAGGTCCGGCACGTCCCGTTCAGTCCGCGCGCGCTGCTCGAGCAGGCCGCCCGCGAGTGCTCGCTCGGCGACCGCCCGGTGCGGCTGAAGGTGCTGGTCGACCCCGGTGACCTGCAGGCGACCGGCGACCCGGAGCGGCTGCACCAGGTCGTCGCCAACCTGCTCGACAACGCCGTCCGCCACTCGCCGCCCGAGGGCCGCGTGTGGCTCAGCGCCCACGGCGCGACCGCCGGCATCACGACGTTGACGGTCTCCGACGAGGGCCCGGGCATCCCGCCCGGCGACGCCGAGCGCGTGTTCGAGCGCTTCCACGCGCACCGACGGCGGCACCGGCCTCGGCCTGGCGATCGCGCGCTGGATCGTCGACGCCCACGGCGGCGCGATCCGCGCCGAGTCGCGCGAGCCGACCGGCTGCCGTATGGTCGTCGAGATCCCCCGGTGATCGTCCCCGACACCAAGACGCCGCAGGACGACGCGCTCGGCCCGCCGCACGATCCCGCGGTTCCTCAGGCTGGAGAAGGCGAACCGGCTCGTCACGGCGGGCTCGCTCACGCTTCAGAGCGGCGCGATCTTCAACGACCGCGCTGTCGTACCCGACGATCATCGCCCGCGAGTTCGGCTGCTTCGACAGTTCCGGCTAGTGCAGTTCCGCTTCAACAACGGCGACCCCCGGACACCGCCGGTCGAGGTCAACTGGCGGTGGCTCATCGGCCGCGACACGCTGATCGCCGATCCGCCCGGCTCGCTCACCTCGGATCTCGCGCTGATCGGCTGGTTCGACGAGCAGGCGGACCTTCTGTCCCGCATGCTGCGCGTGGGCTGACTACGCTCAGACCCGTGGCGGAGCACGAGGAGGCGATCCAGCGCGCGTTCACGCAGCAGGCGCCCGCGTTCGAGAACCCTGAGTTCAACCGGCTGTTCACCGTCGAGTCCGACTGGCTGTTCGACCGGCTCGAGCTGCTGCCGACCGACATCGTGCTCGACGTGGCGGCCGGCACCGGCCACGTCGCCCGCCGCTTCGCGCCCGAGGTGCGCTCGGTGGTCGCCGTCGACGCCACGAAGGCGATGCTCGACCGCGGCTGGATCGAGGCCAAGCGCGCGGCGCTGCGCAACGTCGTGTTCATGCAGGCCGACGCCGCCGCGCTGCCGTTCGTGGACGGCTCGTTCGACGTCGTGGTCTCGCGCTTCGCGCTGCACCACTTCGAGGACCCGAGCGGTGCAGATCGCCGAGATGCGCCGCGTGCTGCGCCCCGGCGGCCGGCTGGCCGTCGCCGACCTCGTCTGCGACCCCGACCCGAAGATCGCCGAGACGCAGAACCACCTGGAGCGGCTGCGCGACCCCTCGCACACGCGGATGCTGCCGCTCGACGAGCTGGCCGAGCTGGTGGGCGGCAGCGACGTGGAGTTCCGCGACACCGAGCGCTCGCTCGAGCCGTGGCTCGCCCAGACTCAGACCCGCCCCGAGGTCGCAGAGGAGATCCGCGCCGCGCTGCGCGCCGAGCTCGAGGGCGGCGCGCCGACCGGATTCCGGCCGCGCGACGTCGCACGGCGACCCGCGCTTCCTGCACACGATGGCGTCGGTCATCGCCGCAGGAACGCTGCTACCCGGGCCTTGAACTCCTCGCTCGCGTAGGCCTCGCGGATCAGGTCGTCGCCGTCCGGCACGGTGCGCAGCCGGCGCAGCGCCTCCTTGGTCACGCGCATGGTGATCGCGGCGTGGCCGGCGAGCAGCTCGCAGAGCTCCGCGACCCGTGCCTCGGCGTCGTCGGCGACCTCGGTCGCCAGGCCGATCGCCAGCGCCTCGTCGGCCTCGACGGCGCGTGCGGTGAACACGATGTCCTTGACCCGCGCCTCGCCGATCAGCGCGGCCAGGCGGGCGTAGTTCTCCATCGACAGGCAGTTGCCGACCGTGCGCGCGATCGGCAGGCCGAACCTCGCGGCCGGCGAGCACACGCGCAGGTCGCACGCGGCGGACAGCGCCAGGCCGCTGCCCATCGCGAAGCCGTCGACGAGCGCGATCGTCGGCTTGCGGACCGCCTCGAGCCGGCCGACCACCCGGTCGATGTCCGCCTCGTATCGCAGCCCGTCCTCGCCGGAGGAGAACTCGGCGAACTGGCGGATGTCGGTGCCCGGCCACGAACGCCTTGCCGCCGGCGCCGCGCAGCACCACGACGCGCACGTCGTCGTCGCCGTCGGCCCGCTCGCACAGCGCGTGCAGCTCCTCGTACATCGCGAACGTCATCGCGTTGTGCGCCTCGGGCCGGTTGAACGTGATCCACGCGGCCGGCCCGCGCCGCTCCCACTCGACGCTCACAGCGCGGCGATCTCCGCGTCGGAGAACCCGGCCTCGCGCAGGACCTCGGCCGTGTGCTCGCCGAGCAGCGGCGCCGGCCGCCGCACCGAGCCCGGGCGTCTCGCTGAGCTTGACCGGGATCCCCAGCGCGCTGATCCGGCCCTCGACCGGATGGTCGAGCCGGACCTCCATCTCGCGCGCCTGCGTGTGCGGGTCCTCGAACACCTGCCGGTAGTCGTGGATCGGCCCGCACGGCACGCCGGCCTCGGAGAGCACGGCGACCCAGTCGTCGGTCGAGCGCGCGGCGAGCGCGGACTCCAGCTCGGCCTCGAGCGCCTCGCGATTGGCCATCCGTGCGTCGTTCGTCGCGAACCGCTCGTCCGCCGCCAGCTCCGGCCGGCCGATCGCGTCGCACAGCCGCTTCCACAGCCGCTGGTTGTTGGCGCCGACCGTGATGTACCCCTCACGGGTGCGCAGCGCCTGGTAGGGCGCGCTGAGGCGGTGGGCGGAGCCGAGCGGCTGCGGGGTCCGGCCGGTGCCCCACAGCTCCGCGGTCTCCCAGATCGACAGCGCCAGCGCCGCTTCGAACAGCGACGTGTCGATCCGCTGGCCCCGGCCGGTGCGCTCGCGCGCGACGACGGCCGACAGGATCGCGACCGCGCAGAACAGCCCCGCGGAGAGGTCGCTGATCGGGATCCCGCACTTGACCGGGTCGCCGCCCGGCTCGCCGGTGACGCTCATGACGCCGGACAGGCCCTGGGCGATCAGGTCGTATCCCGGCCGCTGCGCGTACGGCCCGGTCTGCCCGAAGCCCGAGACGCTCGCGTAGATCAGCCGCGGGTTGAGCTCGCACAGCGTCTCCCAGTCCGCGCCGAGCCGGGCGGCCACGCCCGGCCGGTAGTTCTCGAGCAGCACGTCGGCCTCGGCCACGAGCCGGTGCAGCACGGCCTGATGCTCCGGCGTCTTGAGGTCGAGCGCCACGGAGCGCTTGTTGCGGTTGACGGCGAGGAAGGCCGCGGTGCCGAGCGACTCGCGCGTGGAGTCGCCCTCCGGCGGCTCGACCTTCACGACGTCGGCGCCCATGTCGGCGAGCACCTGGCCGCAGAACGGCCCGGCCATCACCTGGGTCAGCTCCAGGATCCGCAGCCCGGCGAGCGCGCTCACGCGGCGACGGGCTCGAGCGCGAGCCGGTCGAGCGCCGCCTCGACGCCGCGGCGGACCGGCACGCCGGCGATGCGCAGGCCCATCTCGACGCCGCACAGCGTCCCGGCCAGCATGAGGTCGTTGAAGTCGCCCAGGTGGCCGATGCGGAACACGCGCCCGGCGAGCTTGCCGAGCCCGGCGCCGAGCGACATGTCGAAGCGCTCGAGGATGATCCGGCGCACGTCGTCGGCGTCGACGCCGTCCGGGACCACCACCGCGGTCAGCGCGGCCGAGTGCTCGCGCTCGTCGGCGCACAGCACCTCCAGGCCCCAGGCGCGGACGGCGGCGCGGGTGGCCTCGGCGTGCCGCCGGTGGCGCGCGAAGACGTTCTCGAGCCCTTCCTCGCGGAGCATGGCGAGCGCCTCGCGCAGCCCGTAGAGCAGGTTCGTCGCCGACGTGTAGGGCCAGAAGCCGTTCTCGTTGGCGGCGATGATCGGCGCCCAGTCCCAGTACGAGCGCGGCAGCCGCGCGCGGCTCGGAGGCGGCCAGCGCCTTCTCGCTGACGGCGTTGAAGCCGAGGCCGGCCGGGAGCATCAGGCCCTTCTGCGAGCAGCCGACGGTCACGTCGACGCCCCACTCGTCGTGCCGGTAGTCGATCGAGCCGAGCGAGGAGATCGTGTCGACCAGCAGCAGCGCGTCCGAGCCGGCGGCGTCGATCGCCTCGCGGACCTCGGGGACGCGGCTGGTCACGCCCGTCGACGTCTCGTTGTGCACGACCATCACCGCGGCGATCGACGGGTCCGAGCGCAGGACCGCCGCGACCTTGTCGGGATCGACGCCGTGGCGCCAGTCGCCCGGCACCCAGTCGACCTCCAGGCCGAGCCGCTCGGCCATCGCCTTCCACAGCGTCGCGAAGTGGCCGGTCTCGAAGGCCAGCACGCGGTCGCCGGGCGACAGCGTGTTGACCAGCGCGGCCTCCCAGGCGCCCGTGCCCGACGACGGGTAGATGACCACCGGGCCATCGGTGCGGAACACCTCGCGGGTTCCGGCCAGGACCTCCTGGCCGAGTGCGGCGAAGGCCGGCCCGCGATGGTCGATCGTCGGGTTGTCGATCGCGCGCAGCACCCGGTCAGGCACGTTCGTCGGCCCCGGGATCTGCAGGAAGTGACGTCCCACCGGTGCATGAGGGTAGACATTCATCCCGTGGAGGAACTGGTTGAGGCGCTGCGGCGCGAGCTCGCGGGCGACGTGCGCGCCGATGCGTACACGCGCCATCTGTACGCGTCCGACGCGAGCATGTACGCCCGCGAGCCGCGTGTGGTGGCGTTCCCGCGGGGCGCCGACGACGTCGCCGCGGCGATCGCGCTCGCCGGCCGGTTCGACGTCCCGGTGGTCAGCCGCGGCGCGGGCACGAGCCTGACCGGCCAGACGATCGGCGCCGGGGCGGTGGTGCTCGACACCTCGCGCCACATGGATGCGATCGGCGAGATCGACGCCGGCAACCGGCGCGTGCGCGTGGGCCCGGGCGTGGTGCAGGACGACCTCAACCGCGCGGCCGCGCCGCTCGGCCTCGGCTTCGGGCCGGACACCTCGACCTCGAACCGGGCCACGATCGGCGGGATGATCGGCAACAACTCGTCGGGCAGCCACTCGATCGTCTACGGCACGACCGTCGACCACGTGCAGGAGCTCGACGTCGTGCTGGCCGACGGCTCGCGGGCCACGCTCGGGCGCGACGCCGGCGCCGCCGCGGATCCGCGATGGGCTGCGCGCGATCCTGCGCGACCACGCGGGCGCGATCGCCACCGGCTACCCCCAGCACTGGCGCCAGTCCGGCGGCTACCGGCTCGACCGGCTGGCGCGCGACTTCGATCTGGCCAAGCTCGTCACCGGCAGCGAGGGCACGCTGGTGGCGATCACCGAGGCCACGGTCGGGCTCGTCGAGCTGCCGAAGGCGCGGCTGTTCGCGGTCGGCCACTTCGAGTCGATGCAGGACGCGATCGCCGCGACCGGCGCCGCGCTCGCGCTGCAGCCCGCCGCCGTCGAGCTGATCGACCGCGCGATCCTCGAGCTCTCCCGCTCCAAGCTCGAGTACCGCTCGCTCGCCGACACGCTCGAGGGCGACCCGGGCGCGCTGCTGTTCGTCACGGTCTTCGCGCGACTCCAAGGACGAGGCACGGGCGCAGCTCGACCGCCTCGAGTGGGACGCGTACCACACGATCGTGGCCGAGACGGCGGCCGAGCAGGCCGCGCTCACCAACGTCCGCAAGGCCGGCCTCGGCCTGCTGATGGCGGCCAGCGAGGGCTCGCGCCGGCCGCTCGCGTTCGTCGAGGACACCGCGGTGGCGCCCGAGCGGCTCAACGACTACGTCGCGCGCTTCAAGGCGATCCTCGACGCGCCACGGCCTGACCGCCGGCTGGTACGGCCACGCATCGGTCGGCTGCCTCCACATCCGCCCGTTCGTCGACCTCACGGAGCCCGGCGGGATCGCGACGATGGAGGCGGTCGCCACCGAGGTCATGGAGCTGGTGGCCGAGTTCGGCGGCGTGAACTCGTCCGAGCACGGCGACGGCCGCGTGCGCAGCCGCTTCAACGAGCGCATCTTCGGCGACGACCTGTACGAGGCGATGCAGCGGACGAAGGAGCTGTTCGACCCGCACAACCGCCTCAACCCGGGCGTGATGGTCGACCCGGTGGCGATCACCGCCGACCTGCGCGACCCGGCGCTGCCGCCGGCCGGCCCGATCGAGACCCGGCTGTCGTTCGCCGAGCACGGCGGCATGCGCGGCGCGGCCGACCGCTGCCAGCGCATCGGCGCCTGCCGCAAGACCGGCACCGGCGTCATGTGCCCGTCCTACATGGCCACGCGCGAGGAGGAGCACGCTACGCGCGGCCGCGCCAACGCGCTGGTCAGGGCGCTCTCGCAGCCGGACCCGAAGGCGGCGCTCGGCGACGAGCGGCTGCACGAGATCCTCGACCTGTGCCTCGAGTGCAAGGCGTGCAAGAGCGAGTGCCCGCTGAGCGTCGACATGGCGTCTCTGAAGGCCGAGTTCCTCTCGCACTACCAGGACGTCCACGGCGTACCGCTGCGCTCGAAGCTGTTCGGCTCGATCCGGCGGCTCAACCGCCTCGGCTCCGCGCTGGCGCCGGTGTCGAACTTCGCGCCGCGGCGCCTGCTCGAGCGCGTGGCCGGGATCGACCGCCGCCGGCCGCTGCCGCGGTTCACCCGCAACACGCTCATCCGCTGGGACGAGCGGCGGGAGAAGGGCACCGGCCGCGAGGTCGTGTTCCTGGCCGACTCGTTCACCACGTTCACCGAGCCGGCGGTGGGCCGCGCGGCGATCGAGCTGCTCGAGGCGGCGGGCTACGCCGTGCGGCTCGAGTCGGCCGGCTGCTGCGGCCGCGCGAGCATCTCCAAGGGCATGCTCGACCAGGCGCGGGGACATGGCCGCGGACATGACCGCGCGGCTCGCCCCGTACGCCGAGCGCGGCGTGCCGATCGTCGGCTGCGAGCCGTCATGCCTGCTCACCCTGCGCGAGGAGCATCTGGCGCTGCAGCCGGGCGACGAGCGCGCGCAGGCCGTGGCCGGCCACGCGCGGCTGGTCGAGGAGCTGCTCGTCGAAGCGGTCGACGCGGGCGATCTGCGGCTGAAGCCGTTGCCGCGGCGGATCGTGTTCCACGGCCACTGCCACCAGAAGGCCCTGGCCGGCACCCGCGCCACGGTGGAGCTCCTGCGTCGCATCCCTGACGCCGAGGTCGTCGAGCTCGATGCCGGCTGCTGCGGGATGGCCGGCTCGTTCGGGTTCGAACGCGAGCACTACGACCTGTCGTTGCAGATCGGCGAAACGCGATTGTTTCCCGCGCTGCGCGGGGAGGACCCGAACACCCTGGTTGCAGCGACCGGGGTGTCGTGCCGGCAGCAGATCGCGCACGGGGTGGGTCGGGAGGCCCGTCACCCGGTGCAGATCGTGAGGGAGGCGCTGTAACAGACCTTGCAGGGGGGTCCGATGTCCGACGAGCTCATCTCAATACTCATCCTCGTCGCGGTGTTCGCTGTCGCGACGCTGCTGCCCATCAACATGGGCGTGCTGGGGCTGGTGGCCGCCTTCGGGGTCGGCACCGCCATGGGGGTGTCGGAGGACGACATCTTCGCCGGGTTCCCCGGTGATCTCTTCATCATCCTCGTCGGCATCACCTACCTGTTCGCGATCGCGTCGAACAACGGGACGGTGGACTGGCTGGTCCATGCGGCGGTGAGAGCGGTGGGCGGCCGGACGGCCGCGATCCCGTGGGTGATGTTCCTGGTGACCGCGGTGCTGACCGCCTCCGGCGCGGTGGTGCCCGGCGCAGTGGCGATCGTGGCACCGATCGCGCTCGGCTTCGCGGTGACCTACGGCATCAACCCGGTGCTCATGGGCCTGCTCGTGGTCAACGGCGCCAGCGCCGGCGGCTTCTCGCCGATCAGCGTGTTCGGCAGCATCGTCAACGGCGTCGTCGAGCGGGCCAACCTCGAGGAGAACGCGATGCTGCTGTTCGTCTCCTCGTTCGTCTTCAACCTCGGCCTGAGCGTCGTGGTGTTCCTGCTGTTCGGCGGTCGCGACCTGCTGCGCCGCCGCGTCGACACCGGCGATTCCTCAGGCCGTTTCGAGCGGTCGGAGGAGCGGGCGCGCACGCCGATCGCCGGCGGCTCGGCCGCGGCGACCACCGTCGGCGAGATGCCGGCGCTGGACCGCGACAAGGTGCTCACGCTGGTCGGCATCGTCGTGCTGATCGTCGTCGCGCTGGCGTTCGACGTCGACGTCGGATTCGTCGCGCTGTCGATCGCCGCGGTGCTGTCGCTGATCATGCCCGCGGCGAGCAAGGACGCCGTGAACAAGATCGCCTGGCCGACCGTGCTGCTGATCTGCGGCGTGGTCACCTACGTGAGCCTGCTCGAGACGCTGGGGTCGATCGACTGGCTCGGCGAGCAGGTCGCGGCCATCGGCTCGGCGCTCTTCGCCGCGCTGCTGATCTGCTACGTCGGCGGCGCCGTGTCGGCGTTCGCGTCGACCACCGGCATCCTCGGCGCGCTGATCCCGCTTGCCGTCCCGTTCCTGGAGACCGGGGCGATCGGCGCGGTGGCGCTGATCATCGCCCTGTCGATCTCGTCCTCGGTCGTGGACTCGAGCCCGTTCTCGACGAGCGGCGCGCTGGTGGTGGCGAACTCGCCCGCCGAGAAACGGGACTTCGTGTTCAGGCGGCTGATGCAGTGGGGGATGAGCATGGTCGTCATCGCCCCACTGCTCGCCTGGCTGATCTTCGTCGTGCCGGGGTGGCTCTAAGGCAGGAGTCCTGAACCGCCCGGTAGGCCTCGTTGATCGCGCTGTGCGTGTAGGCGAACGCGCCGGAGTCGCTGTTGGCGATCGCCACGTTCTTGTAGGGCTTGCGGCCCTTCACCTGCGGCTGGTCCGCCACCGGCCCGAACAGTGAGGGGTCGTAGGTCGACGTCAGCTCGTAGGCGTAGCCGTAGTTCCAGCGGTTGACCATGATCGAGTGGATGTCCCGCTCGGGGTCGAAGTCGCCGCCGGACTTGTTCAGCGTCCGGTCGAGCACGTCGACGATCGCCCGCTCGTAGTCGCGGAAGCTCATCTCGAGCAGGGTCCGCCGGCCCTCCTCGTAGGACTCGAGCTGCGAGCGCGCCTTCAGGCTGCCCGGCGTGCACGTGAGGCTGATCAGCGCCGGCTTGTCCGGGGTGTTCGGCGTCGGCCCGTAGACGCTGCCGAAGCGCACTCCGGCCTGCAGGCTCGTCGAGTCCCAGAACAGGCTGTTGCCCCGCGGCGTGATGCTGGAGATCTTCGCGTCCGCGAACGCCTGCCAGTTGTTCAGGCCGACGCGGCAGTAGATCAGCGGCGCCTTGCGCGCGTAGTCGAGGTTCTTGATCTGGTTCTTCGGCAGCCCGTCGACCAGGCGGGCCGTCACGCGGTTCCAGCACGCCATCACCACGTGCTTCGCCCGCACGCGCTCGCCCTTGCGGCAGTCGCCGCCGGTCGGCACGTAGACGATCTCCGCAGCTTGCTCCGACCGTGCGCCGGCTGGACGTCGACGACCGTGTGGTTGAGCCGGATGCGCACCTTGTGGTCGCGCCGGTCGAGCTCGCCGTAGTCGGCCTTGGCGATCAGGATGTTCTCCTGGTTCGGGCGGGCGCCGTTGACGTCGCCGATCACCGACGGGATCAGCTTGCTCACGAGCAGCCGCAGCAGCGAGGTGTTGCCGTCCGGCCACGCGCGGGTGGGCCCGCCGTTCTCCTGCATGTCCTGCTGGGCCGTGCGGCCGATCCCCGGGAAGATCGTCGGCTCGAGGCCGAGGCCCGCGAAGCCGTCCTCCTCCAGCGCCCACATGTCGCCGGCCTGGGTGACGTGGATGCCGGCCGCGAAGAGGCCGTGGGAGTTGCGCTGGAACCAGCCCGTCGCCTCCTCGTTGAGCCCGACGTACTTCTTCAGGTACTGCTTGTAGGTGATCCGGGCGAGGATCGCCTTCTTCTCCTGGTCGGTCTTCGGGCCGTGCTTGAGCGCGATCCAGTCGGTCGTCTCGTCCTCGATCGCCCGCACGATCCCGGCCTGCGCCTCGGCCGAGTACGGCGTCGTCTTGAGGAACTCCGCGAGGCCGTCGCCGCTGCGTGTTGGGGACGATGTAGTCCCTGCCCCAGTCCTTGCGCGGGAACAGGAAGATCGGGCGCAGGCCGTAGCGAGGCCGGGATGCCCGGGCCCGGTCGTGCTCGGGAACGCGTTCGGGTCACGCCGCAGAACGCGAGCATGTCCAGCGCGGGCTGGCCGTAGGAGCCGGGGATGTCGAGCAGGGAGCCCGCCGGCCGGTTCCACGTGCCGATGCTGTCGAGGTTCACGGTGCCGCCGTTGCGCAGCAGCGTCGTGTCCCCGATGTGGAACTCGTTGCGGTGCGAGTGCCCGCCGAAGTCGGGCAGCGGATCGATCAGCAGGATCTTCGCGTTCGCGCCGAAGCGGTCCTGGTACCACTTGGCGGCGGCGAGGCCGCTGGCCCCGGCGCCGACCACGACCAGGTCGTACGTGTCGTCGACGTCGCGCACGTGCCGCGGATGGATGCCCGGGCCGCCCTTGGTGGAGTGGACGTCGCGCGGGTTCGGAAGCCCGTCGAACGCCATCGTGTCGCGGATCACCGCGTTGCGCTGGCCGACGACCCCGGTGTCGGTGGGCGGATAGGGCGTGTGCTGCTGGTGGTGCCGGGAGGCCGCGAGCGCGGCCTCGGCGCCGGTCAGGTGCGGAGCGGCTGCGGCGGCCGCCAGACCCGCAGCGGTGATCGCAACGCCGTCGAGGAAGTCGCGGCGCGTGATGTTGTCGGCCATGTCCCATCCTCTCCGGCAAACGGTTGCCGAGTCAAGTTGCGACAATCTTCCGATGGCCGACGAGTCGCCACACGAGAGACGTCCGCGCACGCCGCTCCCGCGCGGTGACGACAACAAGCCGAAGAGCTTCTGGCGGACGGTCGGCGGGCGCTTCTGGGTGCTGGTGGTCGTCCTGCTGGTGCTCAACTACCTGAGCGTCGCGATCTTCGCGCCCGGGCGCGAGAAGTCGGTGACGATCCCGTACAACCCGACGTTCCTCGAGCAGGTCGAGAAGGACAACGTCACCAAGATCTCGACCGAGGGCGAGGCGGTCCAGGGCGAGTTCAAGAAGGCCTTCAAGTACCCGTCGGACGCCAAGGAGGCGGCGCCGAACTTCGAGACGCAGATCCCGACGTTCGCGGACACCGACGAGCTGTCCAACACGCTGCAGGACCACAACGTGCAGATCGAGGCCAAGCCGATCAACGAGGGCCGCGGCTTCCTGCTCAACCTGATCCTCGGCTTCGGCCCGGTGATCCTGCTGGTCGCGCTGTTCGTGTGGATCTCGCGGCGCGCCGCCGGCGGGCAGATGAACGCGCTCGGCTCGTTCGGCCGCTCGCGCGCCCGGCGCATCGAGGGCGCGCAGACCAAGGTCACGTTCAAGGACGTCGCCGGCATCGACGAGTCCAAGGGCGAGCTCACCGAGGTCGTCGACTTCCTCAAGAACCCGGACCGCTACCGCAAGCTCGGCGGGCGCATCCCACGCGGCGTGCTGCTCGCCGGTCGCCCGGGCACCGGCAAGACGCTGCTCGCACGCGCCGTCGCCGGCGAGGCCGGCGTGCCGTTCTTCTAGCGTGTCGGCGTCGGAGTTCGTCGAGGCGATCGTGGGCATCGGCGCCTCGCGCGTGCGCGACCTGTTCAAGCAGGCCAAGGAGTCCCAGCCGGCGATCGTCTTCATCGACGAGCTGGATGCGATCGGTCGTTCGCGCTCGTCGGGCGGCGCGGGCTTCGGCGGCAACGACGAGCGCGAGCAGACGCTCAACCAGATCCTCACCGAGATGGACGGCTTCGAGTCCAGCGAGGCGGTGATCGTCGTCGGCGGCGACCAACCGGCCGGAGGTGCTCGACGCCGCGCTGCTGCGCCCCGGCCGCTTCGACCGCCGCGTCACCGTCCCGCCGCCCGACAAGGACGGCCGGCAGAAGATCCTCGCCGTGCACACGCGCTCGCTGCCGCTGGCGCCGGACGTGGATCTCGACCGGCTCGCGTCGACGACGCCGGGCATGGTCGGCGCCGACCTGGCGAACCTCGCCAACGAGGCCGCGCTGCTCGCCGCCCGCCGCGGCCACGAGCAGGTCGCGGAGGCCGACTTCACGGACTCGCTGGAGAAGATCGTCCTCGGCGCGCCGCGCGGGCTCGTGCTCACCGACGCGGAGAAGCGCCGCACCGCCTACCACGAGTCCGGCCACGCGCTGGTCGGCATGCTCACGCCGGGCGCCGACCCGGTGCGCAAGGTGTCGATCATCCCGCGCACGATGTCGCTCGGCGTGACGATCTCGGCGCCGGACGTGGAGCGCACGAACTACGACGAGGAGCACCTGCTGACGCGCATCCGCGTCGCGCTCGGCGGCCGCGTCGCCGAGGAGCTCGTCTACGACTCGATCAGCGCCGGCGCCGAGTCCGACATCCAGCAGCTGACGATGATCGCGCGGCAGATGGTCGGGCGGTGGGGGATGAGCCGGGCGATCGGCCCGATCGCGGTGATCCCCAGCGAGGCGCAGAACCCGCTGCTGCCGGGCGCGGCCGAGGTGTCCGAGAGCACGCGCAAGCTGGTCGACGACGAGGTGCGCCGGATCGTCGACGAGGCGCATGCCGCCGTCACGCAGCTGCTCGGCGAGCACCGCGACCGGCTCGACTCACTGACCGAGGCGCTGCTCGCGGCGGAGACGCTGGACGAGGACGAGGCGTACGCGGCGGCCCGCGTGGACCGCGACCGGCCGCCCGTCACCGCATAACGCAGGCTTATCGGCCTGTAGAAACGATCATTTGAAATGATGGCGCTGGAGTCGCACCATGGAGGCATGTTCACTCCGGTCGACATCCCCCGCCAGATGCAGCGCTCCCTCCGAGGGTCGGGCCCCGAGGCGCGCCGCTCCGCCGTGAAGGTCAGCCGACGGCGCGGCCGCGCTGCACGCCCGTCTCGCCGCGCGCGAGTCGCTCGCCGGCCCGGGCAGCAACCGCCCGTCCTCGCTGAGGTAGTCGCGCCACGACCGCGAGGGCGCGTAGCCGAGCAGGCGCCGCGCCTTCGCGATCGAGGTGCCCGACGCATCCTCGCGGTCGCAGCTCCCGCACCTCCACGGCGTCGCCGTGGTGGCGGCGGATCATCTCCGCCAGCGGCCGGTCCGGCGCAGTTGTCCGGGGACGCGATGTACATCACCTCGTGCCCGGGCAGGTCGCTCTCGGCCGCCAGGCGGAGCGAGTCGGCGAGGTCGTAGACGTCGATGTAGCTCCAGAAGCTCGGCGCTGCCCTCGTCCGGGTCCCGTAGGTTCGGGCCGAGGTTGAGCTCGTAGTTGCCCTCCCACTGGACCCACGACGGGCCGAATCGAGATGCAGCGGATGTCCGAGCGCCGGATCGCCGCGTCCATCAGCTGCTCGCCGAAGTGCTTCGCGGTCGCATACGGGTCCTGCGGGCGGATCGGGTGCTCCTCGTCGATCGGCGCGTACTCGGGTATCAACGTCGCGCTCGGGGAAGAAGAACCCGGGCACGGTCTCGCTCGAGACGTTCACGAACCGCGGCACGCCGAAGCGCACCGCCGCCTCGAGCGTGTTGAACGTCGCCATCAGGTTGTTCGAGAACACGGTGTGCGCCGGGTGGTGCTGCGGGTCCGGGATCGCCGCGGCGTGGATCACGGCGTCGTGACCGCGGACCACGGCGAACGCGTCGCCGGCGTCGGTGAGGTCGGCGCGCCGGTAGGTCAGCCGCGGGTCGCCGCGCTCGAAGACCGGCGGCCCGAGGTCGCAGGCGGTGACCTCGTGGCCGGCGTCGGCGAGCGCGCTGACGGTCGCCGCGCCCACCTTGCCGCGCGATCCCGGTGACGAGGACCTTCACGGGCGGGTGCTCTCGACGCGCACGCCGCGCATGATGGCAAGCGCGATCAGCGCGACGCTCAGCAGCGGCACGTCAAGGCTCGCGGCGCCGCGCCCGATCCGCGAGACCGTGTGGTTGCCGTAGCTGTAGGCGGCGAGCATCAGCAGCTCACAGGTCAGCAGCGTCATCGCCGCCCACTGCAGCCGCCGCGGCATGCCGAGGAGGGGGAACAACAGGAAGCACGAGAACAGCGCCCAGATCGTGCATGCCCAGATGACCTCCACGACCCAGGATGGTGCCAGACTGCCCCATCGTCCAGTAGCGGAAAACGGTTGCTTCCGGCAGTCTGCCCTCACCCCGGAAGCTCACGGGGGGAAGGGTGGGACGGCGCGCGACTCCGCGCCCGCGCGCCGTCCCGTTGCTCCGTCGCCGAGGATCTCGAGCAGCACCCGCGGGCGGTTGGTCATGATCCCGTCGACGCCGAGCGCGAGCAGCTGGCGCATCGCCGCCGGATCGTCGACGGTCCAGACGTGCACCGGCAGCTCGGCGTGGTGCGCCGCGTCGACGAACCGCTCGCGTCACGAGCGGGAACGGGCCCTGGGTGCGCGGCACCTGCACGCAGTTCGCTCCGAGCCTGGGCATCCGCCCGCCGCGGGCCGACAGCCAGGCGGTGGCGACGGCGATCGGGCCCATCGAGGTGCAGGCGCGCCCGCGCGCGAGCCGCCGCACGCGCTTGAGGCGGGCGTCCGAGAAGGCGCCGATGCACACGCGATCCCAGACGTCGAGCCGGTCGAGCAGCGTCACGAGCGGCTCGACGCAGTCGTCCTCCTTGGGATCGATGTTCACGCGCGCGTCCGGCCAGCGCGTGAGGAGCTCCTCGAGCCGCGGCACCCGAACGCCGCGGCCTCGGTATCCGGGGAACTTGAAGCCCGCGTCGGCCTGCTCGACCTCGGCGATGGTCAGGTTGCGGATGCGGCCCCGGCGGTCCGTGACGCGGTCGAGCCTGCAGTCGTGGAAGGCCACCACGACGCCGTCACGCGTGACGTGGGCGTCGGTCTCCAGGTAGCGGCAGCCCAGATCGACCGCGATCTCGAACGCCTCGATCGTGTTCTCCGGGGCGTCGCCCGCGGCGCCGCGGTGGGCGATCGCCAGCGGCGGCGGGGCGTCGAGGAACGGGTGCACCCCGGGCAGCTTGACGGACGGCCGCGCGGGTTGCATCCGGCCGTCCAGATGTGAGATGGTCAGCACTTCCGAGCAATCGGGCGTACTGCCCGGTGGGGAGGTGGGCTGTCATGCGGCGGGGCCTCTTGGTATGCAGTACGGCAGTGGCGGCGGTGGTCGCGGGCGGCGCGCCGGAGGTCGCGTCCGCGAAGGCGCTGGGCGGGGTCACCCGCCAGAGCTGGCCCGTGCTGGTCGAGCTCAACAAGAAGGGGACCAAGGTCGTCCGGGCCACGGCCGGCGTGACGCTCGAGCTGCACGCCGTCGATGGGCATCATCAGCCTGCCCGACGTCTACAGCAACATGAAGGTCAGCAAGAAGGGCAAGTTCGGCGGCTCGTTCGGACCCGACACCGTGCGTAACGACGACGGGACGACCACCGACTTCGAGGGCAGCATGAGCGGGAAGCTCAACGCCGCGCGCACGAAGGCCTCGGGCAAGTGGCAGCTCAAGGCCACCGACCACGCGGCGACCGGCGCGGTCACCGACACCTGTGACTCGGGGACCGTGAGGTGGAAGGCGAAGGACTGAGAGGCGCCGACCGGAATCGAACCGGTGTACACGGCTTTGCAGGCCGCTGCGTAGCCACTCCGCCACGGCGCCGGAGCGGCTACATCGTAGACGGGTCTGATAGACCGGACCCATGACCGCGCCGCCCGACGTAGACCGCGAATTCGATCCTGAGCTGTTCGAGTTCCTGACCGACCTCAAGGCTCACAACGACCGCGAGTGGTTCGCGGCGAACAAGGATCGGTACGAGGCGCACGTGCTCGAGCCGGCGCTCGCGTTCATCGAGGACTTCGCCCCGCGCCTGGAGCAGATCAGCCCGCATTTCCGGGCCGATCCGCGCAAGACGGGCGGCTCGCTGTTCCGTATCTATCGCGACACGCGCTTCTCCAAGGACAAGACGCCGTACAAGACGAACACCGGGATGCACTTCCGGCACGCGCGCGCCAAGGACGCCCACGCCCCGGGGTTCTACCTGCACCTTGCGCCCGGCCAGGTGTTCGGCGGCGGCGGGATCTGGCATCCCGACACGCCGACCGTCACGAGGATCCGGCAGGCGATCGTGGCCGACCCGGAGCGCTGGCGGTCGGTCACGCGCGAGCCGCCGTTCAGCGAGCGGCTCGATCTCGGGGGCGCGGACAACGCACTCAAGCGGGTGCCGACGGGCTTCGACGCCGACCACGAGTTCGCCGAGGACCTCAAGCGCCGTGACTACTTCGGGTGGGCCGAGCTCACCGAGCAGGACGCGACGACGCCCGGGTTCCTCGACCGCTACACGGCGCTGTGCGAGGCCACGATGCCGCTCGTGATCTTCATCTGCGACGCGCTCGAGCTCGAGTGCTAGAGGTTTGACACGACGGCCGCGGTGACCTCCGCGGTCGTGGCCGTGCCGCCGAGGTCGCGGGTGCGGGGGCCGTCGGCGAGCACGGCGGCCATCGCGTCGAGCGTGGCCGTGGCCGCATCGGCCTCACCGAGGTGCTCGAGCATCATCGCGCCCGACCAGATCGCGCCGATCGGGTTGGCGACGCCCTGGCCGGCGATGTCCGGGGCCGACCCGTGGACCGGCTCGAACATGCTCGGGAACTCGCGCTCGGGGTTGAGGTTGCCGGACGGGGCGATGCCGATCGAGCCGGCGACCGCCGCCGCGAGATCGCTGAGGATGTCGCCGAACAGGTTGGAGGCGACGATCACGTCGAACCGCTTCGGGTCGAGCACCACGGCCGCGGCCAGCGCGTCGATCAGCACCTGCTCGGCATTGAGATCCGCGTGCTGCGCGGTGGCGTGCGCGAACCGCTCGTCCCAGAACGGCATCGTGTGGATGATCCCGTTCGACTTCGTGGCGCTGCAGATCCGCCCGCTGCGCGTCGCCGCCAGCTCGCACGCGTAGGCGATGATCCGGTCGGTCCCGCGGCGGGTGAAGATCGCCTCCTGCACCGCCAGCTCGTCGTCGGTGCCCTGGTGCAGCCGCCCGCCGACCTCCGAGTACTCGCCCTCGACGTTCTCGCGCACGATCACCATGTCGACGTCATCGGGCGTGAGGTCGCGCAGGGGAGAGGGGACGCCGGAGAACAGCTTGACCGGCCGCAGGTTCACGTACTGCCGGAACTGCCGGCGGATCGGGATCAGCAGTCCCCACAGTGAGATGTGATCCGGCACGTCGGGCCGCCCGACGGCGCCGAGCAGGACCGCATCGCTCTCCCGCAGCCGCTCGATCGCGTCCGGCGGCATCATCCGCCCGGTCTCCACGAAGTGGTCGCACCCCCACGGGTACTCGGTCGTCTCGAGCGCGAACCCATGGGCGCTCCCGGCCGCCTCCAGCACCTCGAGTGCGGCGGGCGTGACCTCCCGCCCGATCCCGTCTCCGGGCACGACCGCGATCCGATGACGTCGCATGGATCGAGTCCTATCCCATTGCTACGCTTGCCGAACTCCCGGGCGATTAGCTCAGCTGGGAGAGCGCCGCCTCGACAAGGCGGAGGTCACTGGTTCGAGCCCAGTATCGCCCATCAAAAGGTCTGCATTTGCAGGCCTTTTGTCGTTGTGGTTCGAGACCAGTTCGATTCTGCCCCTCATTCGGGGCAGCCGGCTGGTCCGACCTCCGTGGCTTGCGTGGCATGCCCGGGAATCTACCCGCGGGCGCAGATCGATCGGTGCCGCAGCTGGACCCGCAAGCGGCTTGGATGGCCTGACGTCCGAAGCGTGTCGCCGCTGCCCGGCGTGAAGCCGGCACGTCCGGATGGCGGCGATCACCCGGTGGGCGAGGCGCGCTCACCCGGCGCGCCATGATGCTCGGATGGATGCCCATCGCCGGCGGCGCGACCAGGCGCTCGCCGTGAGAGGAGTTTGATGTCTGAGGTCACGAGCGCCGACCGTGAGCGGCTTCCGATCGCGGATCGCGCGTATGAGGGGCCGGTGTACGAGGACGCCAAGGATCCGGCCGCGACGTTCCCGCCGATCGAGCCGTTGCGGCCGCCGGCGGGCGCGCCGAACGTGCTGGTCGTGTTGATCGACGACGCCGGGTTCGGGTGCGTCGAGCGCGTTCGGCGGGCCGTGCCGGACGCCGACGGCGGAGCGCCTGGCCGGCGACGGGTTGAAGTTCACGCGCTTTCACACGACGGCGCTGTGCTCGCCGACGCGGGCGGCGCTGCTCTCGGGCCGCAATCACCACACGGTCGGGATGGGCGGGATCACGGAGATCGCGACGTCGGCGCCGGGCTATAACTCGGTGCGCCCGAACACGTGCGCGCCGCTGGCGGAGACGCTCAAGCTCAACGGCTACGCGACGGCGCAGTTCGGCAAGTGCCACGAGGTGCCGGTGTGGGAGACCAGCCCGCTCGGCCCGTTCGACGCGTGGCCGGCGGTGGCGGCGGCTTCGAGTACTTCTACGGCTTCATCGGCGGTGAGACGAACCAGTACTACCCCGCGATCTATGAGGGGACGACGCCGGTCGAGCCCGACAGGACCCCGGAGCAGGGCTACCACTTCACCGAGGACATGACCGACCGGGCGATCAAGTGGGTCCGCCAGCAGAAGGCGCTGATGGCCGACAAGCCGTTCTTCGTCTACTTCGCGCCCGGCGCGACGCACGCGCCGCACCACGTCCCGCCGGAGTGGTCGGCGAAGTACAAGGGCGCGTTCGACCAGGGCTGGGACCGGCTGCGCGAGGAGACGTTCGCCCGCCAGAAGCAGCTCGGCGTGATCCCGCCCGACGCGGAGCTGACCGCCCGGCCCGAGGAGATCCCCGCCTGGGACGAGATCCCGGATGACCTCAAGCCCGTGCTGGCGCGCCAGATGGAGGTCTACGCCGGCTTCCTGGAGCACACCGACCACCACGTCGGGCGGCTGGTCGACGCGCTCGACGACCTCGGCGTGCTCGAGGACACGCTCGTCTACTACATCATCGGCGACAACGGCGCGAGCGCCGAGGGCGGCGTGCACGGCTGCTTCAACGAGCTGATCGCGCTCAACGGCGCCGGCGCGCTGGAGACGACCGAGTTCATGGCCGAGCGGATCGACAAGTTCGGCACGCCGGAGGCCTACAACCACTACGCGGTCGGCTGGGCGCACGCGATGGACACGCCGTACCAGTGGACCAAGCAGGTCGCCTCGCACTGGGGCGGCACCCGCAACGGCACGATCGTGCACTGGCCCGCGCGGCATCCAGGCGCGCGGCGAGATCCGCAACCAGTTCCACCACGTCATCGACGTCGCGCCCACCGTCCTGGACGCGGCCGGGCTGCCGGAGCCCACGAAGGTCCACGGCGTCGAGCAGCGGCCGATCGAGGGCGTGAGCATGCGCTACACGTTCGACGACGCCGCCGCGGCCGAGCGCCACGAGACGCAGTACTTCGAGATGTTCTGCAACCGCGGCATCTACCACCAGGGCTGGACCGCGGTCACGCGCCACTCCACGCCCTGGGTCAGGGCCGCCGCTGCCGCCGTTCGCCGACGACACCTGGGAGCTCTACGACACCAACACCGACTGGAGCCAGGCGCACGACCTCGCGGCGCAGATGCCCGACAAGCTCGACGAGCTCAAGGCGCTGTTCATGCAGGAGGCGCGCAAGTACAACGTGCTGCCGCTCGACGACCGCCGCTTCGAGCGCTTCAACTCCGACATCGCCGGACGCCCGACGCTGATCAAGGGCAACTCGCAACTGCTCTTCGGCGGCATGGGACGCCTCAGCGAGAACGTCGTCATCAACGTCAAGAACAAGTCGCACTCGGTGACCGCCGAGGTGACGATCCCCGACGGCGGCGCCGACGGCGTGATCATCGCCCAAGGCGGCGCGTTCGCCGGCTGGAGCCTGTACGTCAAGGACGGCAGGCCCAAGTACGCCTACAACCTGTTCGGCATCCAGCACTTCCACGTCGAGAGCGACGCGCAGATCCCGCCCGGCAGCCACCAGGTCCGCATGGAGTTCACCTACGACGGCGGCGGGCTCGGCAAGGGCGGCGACGTCGCCCTCTACCTCGACGGCGACAAGACCGGCGAGGGCCGCGTCGAGGCGACCGTCCCGATGATCTACTCGGCCGACGAGACCTGCGACATCGGCTCCGACACCGCGTCAGCCGTCAGCGACGAATACACGCCCGAGGGCAGCCGGTTCACCGGCACCGTCGAATGGGTCCAGATCGACATCGCCGCCGCCGCCGAGGACCTCGACCACCTGATCTCCCCCGAGGAACGCCTCAAGATCGCGATGGCACGCCAGTAAGCAACGCGCCAGCCCGGCACTGCCTCGCCCTACCGCGTTTGGACGACATGCGATAGTCCCAGCGCTTGTCAGCCGCGCCTAGCCGCGAGTCCAGCCAGCGTCACTGGTTCGAGCCCAGTATCGCCCATCAAAAGGTCTGCATTTGCAGGCCTTTTGTGTTCGTGGTTCGAGACCAGTTCGTTCCGCCCCTCATTCGGGGGAGCCGGCTGGTCCGACCTCCGTGGCTTGCGTGGCATGCCCGCGAATCTACTCGCGAGCGGAGACGACGGCGCTGTAGATCCTCGGCCGTTCGCTCACTGATGCATGGAAAGCAGCAGTCGCGGCGACTCACGTCAGCGGCGCGCCGGTGAAGCGCGCCAAGGCGGCGAGAAGGTCGTCCTGGAACCGCGGGTCAAGAGTCGCCGGGTGTGGACTGCGGCGTCGCTTGTGGAACCAGTATCTACCGCTGGTGCGGGCCTCGGGTTCGTCGCTGGTGGCGAGCCACTCTTGCGTCAGGTGTCCGAGCCGGAGGTCGTCGGGCGCTCCGGGGCCGCCCATCCTGGTCGGCACCCAGCCGGGGTCGACGGCGTTGCTGTACACGTGCGGCCAGAGCCGGGCCACCGCGAGAGCGAGCGTGGTGACGAGCAGCTTGCTGTCGGAGTAGGAGCTGGTCGCGCGTTGTCCGCTCCAGTCCAGGCCGGCGATGTCGGGCCGGCCGCCGTGGTGCATGTCGCTGCTGAGGTACACCAGGCGCTCCGCACGGACGAGGGCCGTGAGCAGGTACGGGGCGACGACGTTGACCGGCAGGAGGTGCGGGCCGCTGAGGACGCCCGCGTTGTGGATCACCGCGTCGACCGGCCCCAGCCGGTCGACCTGATCGGCCACTGCCCGGGTCTGGTCGAGGTCGGCGAGGTCTCCGACGACGGCTGACGCGCCCCGGTCGATGAGCGCGTCGACGTTGGCCAGTCGCTCGGCGCTGCGGGCGTGGACGATCACCTCGTGACCGTCGCCGAGAAGGGTCTCAGCCGCGGCTCGGCCTAGGCCGTCCGCGGACCCGGTGATGAAGATATGTGCCATCCGCTTGCCGCGATGCCGCGATAGATCACTCAGCGCGTTCGATCGTGACGCTTGAGTCCTCGGGCAGCCGCGTGATCGGTTGCACGTCGCCGTCGATCTCGCCGATGTGCACGATGCCGTCGAAGTACGGTGCGTCGTTGTTGTAGTAGAGGACGAAGTCGCCACCAGGTGCCCAGTAGCCGATGTCTCCGGCGGCCGGATCGTGCCCGGCGGGCGCTTCGTCGACAGCGAGCTCGCGGGGAAGCGGCGCGGTCTTCTCCGCGTCGTTGTGGTCGCGGAAGGTGAGCGTCAGCGGAAGCTGCTCGGCGAGATCGCGCGCCGTGGCGTTGTCGCGCAGCCGCCCGGTGAGCTCCGTGTTGCCGAACATGATCCTGATCGGCGTGTCGTTCGAGGCGTCGGCGTGTTGCCCGCCGGAGGTGGAGGTGGGGCGCGGCGACGGGGTGCTCGCCTCGGAAGTGCTTGTGCCCTGCTTGCCATCGTCGTCTGCGCCGCCACACGCCGAGAGCGGCAGGGCGGCGAGCAGCGCGAGGCCGAGCGCGCGGCGCGGAGGGCTGAATGGGCTCATCGTGGTCCGGGCCTCCCTCAGCGGGCGGTGTAGCCGCCGTCCACGGGCAGGGCGACGCCGAGCACGAAGCTCGCACCGGGGCTGCAGAGCCACAGGACCGCGGCGGCGATCTCATCGCCGCGTCCGAGGCGGCCGATCGGCTGGCCCGCCTCGGCGTCGTCGGCGGTGAGCTCTCCCTTGGCGATCATCTCGGCGAGCATCGGGGTCTCGATCGTGCCGGGGCAGACGGCGTTGACGCGAATGCCGCGCGGCGCGTACTCCAGCGCGGCGCTCTTGGTCAGGCCGAGGACGCCATGCTTGGTGGCGTGGTAAGAGGCGCGGCCGGGGTTGCCGACCAGCCCGCCGAGCGAGGAGCAGTTGACGATCGCGCCGCCGCCCTGCGCGCGCATCTGGCGCAGCTCGTGCTTCATACAGGCCCAGACCCCCCGCAGGTTGATCGCACTTACGCGATCGAAGGCCTCGGCGGGCTCGTCGGCCGCGTCCGCCAGCGGCAGCATGATCCCGGCGTTGTTGAAGGCCATGTCGAGCCGCCCGAACGTGGCTACTGTCCGATCGACGAGCGCGGCGACCTGGTCCTCGTCGGCGACGTCGCAGACGACGCCGAGCGCTTGGTGGCCGCCGGCGGTCAGCTCGTCGGTTGCCGCCCGCAGCGCGTCCGCGTTGACGTCGGCGAGCACGACGGCCGCACCGGATGCGGCGAAGGCGCGGGCCGTGTCGAGTCCCATGCCGGCGCCGGCGCCGGTGACGAGAGCGACCCGGTCGCTGAAGTCGTACGTCGGGTTCATGCGCCGCCGTACTGCTCGTCGGTGACGTGCTCGCCCCAGACGGCGGGGCTGCCGGACTCGTCGTTCTGCTGGATGGCGATGTGAGCCATGAAGCGGTTGGGCGCCGCGCCGTGCCAGTGGTTCTCGCCGGGCTCGAAGAAGACGCGGTCCCCGGGACGGATCTCCTCGATCGGGCCGCCCTCGCGCTGGCAGAGGCCGACGCCCTCGGTGACGAAGATCGTCTGGCCGTGCGGGTGCGTGTGCCAGGCGGTTCGCGCGCCGGGGGTGAAGTGGACGCTCGCCGCGGCGCACGTGGAGGTCGCCTCGGGTGCGGCAACGGCGTCGATGTAGACGTCGCCGGTGAACCAATCGGTGGGGCCCTTCTGGGTCTCGATGGTTGAGCGGATTATCTGCATGGATCGCTTTCCTCAGGGACGCAGGAGGACCTTGATCGCTTCGCGCTGGTCCATCGCGCGGTAGCCGTCGGCGGCCTCGTCGAGCGGCAGCGTGACGTCGAAGACCTTGCCCGGGTCGATCGTTCGGTGCCAGACGAGGTCGATCAGCTCGGGGAGGAAGCGGCGCACCGGGGCGGGGCCGCCGTGCACGTGCGCGAGGCTCCAGAACAGGTCCATCCCGTCCAGCGCGACGCCGTGCGCGACGCCGACGAACCCGACATGGCCGCCGGGCCGCGTGGCGTGCAGCGCCTGGTTCATCGACTCCTGCGTCCCGACTGCCTCGACCACCGAGTGGGCGCCAAGCCCGTCGGTGACCTCCTTGATCGCGGCAACACCTTCGTCGCCGCGCGCTTCGACGATGTCGGTGGCGCCGAACTCGCGAGCCATGCGCTGCCGCGAGTCGTGGCGGCTCATGGCGATGATCCGCTCGGCTCCGAGCTGCTTGGCGGCGAGCACGGCGAGCAGCCCGACGGCGCCGTCGCCGACCACGGCGACGGTCTTGCCCGGCCCGGCCTCGGCCGCGACGGCGCCGAACCAGCCGGTCCCCAGGACATCGGAGGCCGACAGCAGGCTCGGGACGAGGTCGTCGGACGGGATGTCGGGAGTCGCGATCAGTGTGCCGTCGGCCAATGGGACGCGGAGCAGGTCGGCCTGGGCGCCCAGCGCGCCCATCGGCACGCGGTTCACGCAGGCGCTCTGGTAGCCGGCGCGGCAGATCTCGCAGGTGTTGTCGGTGGCCCAGAACGAGCCGACGACGAACTGGCCGGGCTTGACCGTCGTGACGGCGTCGCCGACGTCTTCGACGATGCCGGCGTACTCGTGGCCCATCGGCATCGGCCACATCGAGTCCTCGACGCCGATGCCGCGGTAGGGCCACAGGTCCGAGCCGCACACGCAGGCGGCCGAGACGCGGATGATCGCGTCGGTCGGCTCGACGATCTGCGGCGCCTCGCGCTCCTCGACCCGGACCTCGCCCGGGCCATACATCACCGCGCCGCGCATCAGGCGGCCGCCTTCGCGTCCTCGTGGGCCAGGCTGGTCGACAGCTCGCGGTGCGCGTCGACCTGCGCGAGCAGCAGCCGCGCCTTGTCCTCGACGCCCGCCACGACGTCCTCGCCGGCCACCCAGCGCAGCGGCGGCTCAGCGGATCCGGCCAGCTCGACGAGCGCCCGGGCGAGCTTGGCCGGGTCGCCGGCCTGCGCGCCGTTCATCGAAGTCCAGAATGCGTTGCTGTCGGCTCGGGCCTCGTCGTAGTCGTCGATCGACAGCTCGCCGAACGTGGTCGACTCGGGCGTGAGCAGCTCGGTGCGGAAGAACCCGGGCTCCACGATCATCGTGCGGATCCCGAACGGCTGCACCTCGCCGGTCAGCGACTCCATCCAGCCCTCCAAGGCGAACTTCGACGCCGCGTAGGCCGAGCCGGAAGGGCTGCCGATCACGCCGGCGCCGGAGGAGATCGAGATGACCAGGCCGGAGCGCTGCCTGCGCATCACCGGCAGCACCGCCCGGGTCACCGTCATCGGGCCGAACAGGTTGGTCTCGATCTGCGAGCGCACCTGCTCGGTCGTGAGCTCCTCGAAGAAGCCGGCAACGAAGCTGCCGGCGTTATTGAGCAGCACGTCGATGCGGCCGAAGCGGTCGATGGCAGGCGGCCGCAGCGTCCTCGGCGCTGTGGGGGTCCGTCACGTCGAGAGCGGTCACGAGCAGGTTCTCGTGCGCGCCGACGGCCGAGCGCACGGTGTCGGGGTCGCGGCCCGTGGCCACGACGTTGTGGCCGGCGGCCAGGGCCGCGCGGGCGAACTCGACGCCCATGCCGCGACCGGCGCCGGTGATAAGCCAAGTCTTCGTCATGGCCTTGACGGTAGATCTCCCCTCGGCTCGGAAGGGGGTGCTGTGAGCCCCCCTCAGAAGCCTCCGAGCTAGGCTCGGACGCGTGGATCGCCGCCACGAGATCCGTGAGTTCCTGATGTCGCGCCGGGCGCGGCTGACGCCCGAGCTGGCCGGGCTCTACGTGCTTGACGGCGATGTTCGACGGGTGCCGGGGCTGCGTCGCGAGGAGGTCGCGGATCTGGCCGGTGTGAGCGCGGACTACTACACCCAGCTTGAGCGCGGCGACCTCGATGGAGCGTCCGACAGCGTGCTGAACGCCGTCGCGCGCGCACTGCGCCTCGACGATGCCGAACGTCTGCACCTGTTCGACCTCGCCCGGCCGCAGGCGGCGACACGTCTGCCGTCGTCCCGCGGCCCGATCCGCCCGAGCGTGCAGCGGACCCTCGATGCGTTCACCGGCGGCATGGCGCTCGTGCGCAACCGAGGATGGGACTACCTCGCCGCCAACGCGCTGGCCCGCGCGGTGTACGCCGAGATCTTCGACGGCCGGACCGGCCCCCCGAACCACGTCCGGTACGTGTTCCTCGACGACCGCGCCCGAAGATTCTTCGACGACTGGCCGGCCGTGGCGCACGACACGGCTCGCATCCTGCGCTCGGAAGCGGGACGAGACCGGCACGACCCGGGACCCGCGGAGCTCATCCAGGAGCTCTCGCAGACCAGCGCCGAGTTCCGGGCCATCTGGTCACAGCACGACGTGCGCCTCCCCGCAGCAGGCCTGCACCGGTTCCACCACCCGCTCGTCGGCATGCTCGACCTCGGCTTCGAGGCCGCGGAGCTGCGGGCAGACCCCGGCCTGACGCTTCTACTGGCCACCTCGGAACAGGGGTCGCCGACCGAAGCGGCGCTGCGCCGTCTCGCGGCGAAGACCGCGCGCGTCGAGTGACGCGTCTACGCCAGCGTCACTGGTTCGAGACCAGTTCGGTCTGGCCCCTTGTCAGGGGCAGACGGCTGTCCGACCTCCGTGGCTTGCGTGGCATGCCCAGGAACCTACTCGCTGGCGCAGATCGATCAGCCGTTGCACCGGCCATCGCAGCGTCGGATATGTGCGGCGCGACGCGCGCGCGACCTCCGGCCGCGCGCGCTTGATCGTCAGTTGAAGCGACGGGGGTCGATGAGGACGTCGTCGACCCGATAGGCCGCCGACTTCTTGCCGCTCTCGACTCTGAAGCGGATCGCGATTCGCCGCCAGCCCGCCCGCTTGCCGAGACGCTGCGGTTCGAGCTTGATGTCGTCGCTGAGCTCCCAGCCGTCCTTTGCCTTGAGCCTGAACTTCTTGGCTTCGCGGACGTTGTTTCGGCTCAGAGCCGGGTAGATCACGTCGACGACCAGCTCGGAGTCGGTGTCCGGGTTGAGCTGCGCGGCGAAGAAGCGGAACACCGGGTAGTTGAGATCGACGCACATCTCGGGGCTTGTGGCGGTGCTGCCGGGGGGGAGCGACAGACTGTTCGCCTGCGCATCGCCCACCACCGCGTGCACGGAGCCACCTCCAGTTACCTGGGCTCCGCCGGTCAATTGCCAGCCGGGCAGGTTGGGGTCTTCGAAATCCCCAGCCGGGGCGACGAAGTAGTCCCGCCGATCCTTGAACGCGAGCAGCGGGTTGAAGAGATTGGGCGCCTTGCACGTCTGCTCGCCTGCCGCGCTCTCTTCGGGCCGCACCGTCTCAGCGAGCACCGTTCCGTCCTCGGCGTGAATCGGTGAGTCGACCGCGGGCTGCAGATCATCCGTAGCCTGCGCCAGGGCCGCCGGCGCGGCGAGCGCCAGACCGACACCGCAGCCGACGAGCGTAAGTCCTGCTCGCACATTCTTGTGCAACTCGGTTTCCCTTCCTTGGAACTGTCCTTGCTAGCAGTGCATCGGCATCGGTTCAGCCGCGCCTTACGCAACGGACAGATGATTGACGCGGCCGTCGCTCAAGCTGCAGGACGGCCAGACCGACTCAGCTAGTTGAACCAATGAGCGATTGGACCGTCATCGGCGCCTCCGGCGATCTCGAAGTCGCGCGTACTCGCGCGCGGTTGCCCGCTGCGTCGGACCGCGCGGAGATGCGGACCGGCGCCGTGCTCCTCGCCGTATTCTGCGCCGGCGCGCTCATACTCGGCTCGACGACGGGTCCGAGCGCCGTCTCCTTGACGACGCTCTGCGCCTTCGTCGTGTTGTACGCGGTTGCTGGGCTCGTCGAGTTCGAGGTCGGGGCGGCATTCACCGACTGCACCCTGCCCGCGCTCGCGGCCATGCTGGTCACGCTGCCGCCAGCCACGATCCCGTGGTGCGTTGCGATCGGCGCAACGCTGGGCGCGGCGATCAATGCCGCCAGAGGCGCGCGGCACATCTCGCGGGTGGTGCCGGCCGTCGCCCAGGCATCGCTTCCAGTTCTCGCGCCCGCCACTGTGCTCGCCGCGTCGCCGCCCGTCTCCTCGTGGGCCGACGCTCCTGTGATCGCCGTCGCGGTCGGCGCCTATATCGCCGCCGATCTCGTTGTCTCGATTGTGTTCCAACGCCTTGCGTACGGCGACCGTCTCGCATTCCCGTCGCTCGCAGAGACATGGGTGTACGGCATTGATCTGCTACTGGCGCCGCTCGGCGTCGCGATGGCGATCGCCGCCGACGGGCGAGCTTGGGCACTGGCCATCGTGTTCCTGCCTCTGGCCGTTCTGCTGCGCGTCTTCGCCAACGAGCGCCGATCACGAATCGATCATGCCTTGGAGCTCTCACGCGCCTACCGGGGCACCGCGATGCTCCTCGGCGACGTGGTGGAAAGCGATGACGCCTATACCGGCTCACACAGCCGCGACGTGGTGGAACTCGCTGTCGAGGTCGGCCAACACATGCGGCTCGACGAAGAGACGCTGCGCGACCTGGAGTTCGCCGCCCTGCTGCACGACGTCGGCAAGATCGCGGTACCAAAGGAGATCATCAACAAGCCGGGCAAGCTGACCGCGAGCGAGTGGGAGATCATGAAACGTCACACGATCGACGGCCAGCGGATGCTTGAAAACGTCGGTGGCGTGCTCGCACGCGTGGGCGCAATCGTTCGGGCCTCACACGAGGACTACGACGGCGCCGGCTACCCGGACGGCCTGTCCGGAGACGAAATCCCGATCGAGGCAAGAATCTGTTCGGCCTGCGACGCCTTCAGCGCAATGACGACCGATCGCCCCTACCGCACAGCCATGCCGATCGCAGACGCCCTCGCCGAACTCCGCAGATGCTCCGGCACCCAGTTCGATCCGACTGTCGTGGCCACCCTCGTCCGGTTGGTCGAGGCTCACCAGGTCCAGCGCCCGGCTAGGGCCGCACAGGTCCCCATCGCCGCACCCATCCCCGCTCGCTGAGCCAGCAGGCCTGCGACGCCGGGGAGCGGGTCGGTACAAGATCTGCGCTCCAATCTCGTTCGGGGCAGTCGGCCGGTCCGACCTCCGTGGCTTGCGTGGCCCGGTGCGGTCGGCGCGTCAGGCGCGGGCGCCGGTTTCCGACGCCTCTCTCATGTCCTCCGCCGCGGGCACCGCCTCCACGTTGAGCCGGCCGTCACGCAGGTCGACCCGCACGCGCTGGCCGGGCTCGATCTCGCCCGCGAGCAGCCGTTCCGAGAGCTCATCTTCCAACAGCCGCTGGATGGCCCTGCGCAGCGGGCGCGCCCCGTACTGTGGGTCGAAGCCGGCGTTCGCCAGGTACTGGACCGCATCGTCGGACACCTCTAGCTCCACGCCCTGGGCACGCATGCGCCGAGCGACCCGGTCGAGCAGCAGCCGCGTGATCTGCGCCAGCTGATCTCGGTCAAGCGAGCGGAACACGATGATCTCGTCGATCCGGTTGAGCAGCTCGGGCCTGAAGCTCTGCCGCAGCAGGTCCATCAGCTCGTCCTTCAGCGCCTCGAACGACTCGCCGCGCCCTGCGTGCGCCTGGATGAGGTCGGCCCCCAGGTTCGAGGTCATGATCACGACCGTGTGCCTGAAGTCGACGGTACGGCCCTGGCCGTCGGTGAGGCGTCCGTCATCGAGCAGCTGCAGGAGGATGTTGAAGACGTCGGCATGCGCCTTTTCGATCTCGTCGAGCAGCAGCACCGAGTAGGGACGCCGGCGCACGGTCTCGGTGAGCTGACCGGCATCCTCGTAGCCGACGTAGCCCGGGGGCGCACCGACCAGGCGCGACACCGTGTGGCGCTCCTGGAACTCGCTCATGTCGAACCGGACCATCGCGTCCTGGTCGCCGAACAGCGTTTCGGCGAGCGCCCGTGCGAGCTCGGTCTTGCCGACGCCCGTCGGCCCGAGGAACAGGAACGAGCCGACGGGCCGGGTCAGATCGCCGAGCCCGGCGCGCGAGCGCCGGACCGCCCGGGCGACCGCCTCGACGGCCTCGTCCTGCCCGACCACGCGCTCGTGGATCTGCGCCTCGAGGCCGAGCAGCCGCTCGCGCTCCTCCTGGGTCAGCTGTGCGACCGGGATCCCGGTCCGGCGCGACACGACCGCGGCGATGTCGTCGGCGAGCACCTCGGCGGCACGCTCGCGGCCGCCGGAGCGGCTCTCGTCCAGCCCCTCGCGTAGCTCCTCGATCTGCCCCTTCAGCGTGTTCGCCCGCTCGTAGTCCTCCGCCGCGACGGCCTGGTCGCGCTCACGCTCGTGGCGCGCCATGTCCTCCTCGAGCGCGCGGCGGTCCGCCGGCTTGGTCTTCGCGCGCAGACGCACCCGCGCCGAGGCCTGGTCGATCAGATCGATCGCCTTGTCCGGAAGGAAGCGGTCTGTGATGTAGCGGTCCGAAAGCTCCGCCGCCGCCACCAGGGCCTCCGGACTGATCCGGACGCGGTGGTACGCCTCGTAACGGTCGCGCAGTCCGTTCAGGATCTCGATCGTCTCCTCGACCGACGGCTCGTCGATCAGGACGGGCTGGAAGCGGCGCTCGAGCGCGGCGTCCTTCTCGATGTTGCGCCTGTATTCGTCGACGGTCGTGGCGCCGATCACGCGAAGGTCGCCGCGTGCCAGCGACGGCTTCAACATGTTGGAAGCGTCCATCGAGCCTTCGGCCGCTCCCGCTCCCACGACCGTGTGGAGCTCGTCGATGAACAGGATGAGGTCGTCGCCGTGGTCGGTCACCTCATCGATCACCGACTTGAGGCGGTCCTCGAACTCGCCGCGGTACTTCGTGCCCGCGACCATGCCGGCCAGGTCGAGGACCATCAGCCGCTTGCCCGCAAGCGTCTCAGGCACCTCGTCGTTGACGATCCGCTGGGCGATGCCCTCCGCGATCGCCGTCTTTCCCACGCCGGGGTCGCCGATCAGCACCGGGTTGTTCTTCGTGCGCCGGGAGAGGATCTCGATCGTCTCCTCGATCTCGTCGGCGCGCCCGATCACCGGATCCAGCTTGCCCTGGCTGGCCGCTTCGGTGAGGTCGCGGCTGTACTCGTCGAGCGTCTTCGTCTGGCTGGCACGCCTCCCGCCCTCGTCAGTAGGCGTGACGCCGCGGATCACGGCAGCGCGGAGCGCCGTGTGCGACAGGCCGAAGCGCGCCAGCAGACGTCCGGCGTCCGACTCCGTGTCCCGCGCCAGCGCCAGCAGCACGTGCTCGGGTCCGAGGTACGACGAGTTCAGCTCGCGCATCTCGTCGTACGCCCGGAGCAGCGCGGCCTTGGCCTCGGGCGACAGCGACGGCGCCACGTCCGTCCGTCCCCCGCGCTCCGCCTCATCTTCGACCTGCGCCGCGATCGCGGCGGGATCACCGTCGCCGTGGCGGACGATCTGCGCGACGAGGTCGTCCTGCATCGCCGCCCACAGCAGGTGCTCGGTGTCGAGATCGAGGGAGCCCCACTCGAGCGCCAGCTGGGCTGCGCGCTGCAGAAGCTCGCGCGTCGCATCCGAGAAGAACTGCGTGATGTCGACCTGCTCGACTGCCCGGCGCGCGGGTGGCGCGGAGGTTCGCGTGCCGGTAGGGCTCGTCGCCTCCTCGATGCCGAATGGCCGGTCGAAGAACTCCGAGAAGAACTCGTCGAAAAGGCTGCCCCGGCGGCGGCGAAAGTCGCCGAAAGGATCGTTCGTCGCCATGTCAGACCTCCTGGCGCACGCGTTGGTGCCGTGAATCGGCCTGTCCGTGGCCTACCCGGAACCTACGCCACGAACCCTTGTCTGCTGGACTCGCCTGACGCGGACCCGAGGCTCCGGCTCTCGCGCTCGCTGGCTCGCTCGACGCGGTAGCCGTACGCGGCCTCCCGCACGGCTTCGTCGCTCTCAAGGCCGGCGCCCAGCCCACCCGCGATCGTCGCGAGCGAGCTTGCCATCCAGGCCAGGGCCGCGTAGTCGCCGACGTCGGCGTCGTGACCGAGTGCCTCCCCCAATACCCCGGCGTCTATTACCACTGCAGCCGCCCCGATGGTGAGCGCAAACAGCGCCGCATACAGCGACGCCGCTCCGAGCAGCAGCGTCAGCGTCGTAGCCGCGTTGAAAAGGACTGTCTGCTGACGGCTCCCTCGCCCCTGCCGCGCCTCCCACAGGCGGTGCGCGACGATCAGCCAGACGACGGTCGCGCCGACCGACAGCACGGTGAGGGCAAGCAGGCGAAGCCAATTCAGGGCATCCGCCAGCACCCAGAGGTCCGAGGTAACGAGCGCGAAGACGACCGCGGCTGCGGCGGCCGCCAGCGCCCGCGAGAGTCGAGCGATCAAGCGCCAGGGCCTGTTGGCGCGCACCATGCCGGCTAACAGCCGCACGTTCCCACGCACCACCGCAGCGACGAAGCGGAGATCGATGTCGTCGTCGGGCGGTTCGACCGCGCGGATCGGTGCCGCCAACGAGGCGATCCGATGGCTGACCCGCGCGCGTCGCCTCGGGCCACGCTCGCCGAGCTCGAGGCTCTCGCCGACCAGTCCGTCGACGAGCCGGATAACCGCGTCGCGCGCGCGACGGCGAGTCTGTACCGCCCCGAGCGCGGGCAGCGAGATCAGTGCCACTCCATGCGTGGCACTGGCGTCCGCGACGACAGGACGCCTTCTGATGCGCAACGGAGCGTCAGTGATGCACACGGCCATGTCCCAGCCGTCGCGGAGCAAGCGCGCACGCGCAAGGTCGATGGCCTCGACACCCTGACTCATGTCCGCGACCGCGGGGTCGGTTCGGACTGGGACGCGCCACGAGACCGCGTCGGACACGCGGTCCGCCAGCAGCCCGGGCAGGTCTTCAGCCAGCGCGTCGGCGACCTCCGTAGGCCGCCCCGGAGCCGCCACGAGGCCCAGCACCAGCTCGTCGCGATCCGACAACTCCACGGTCCGCGACGTTACCTGTCCGATGCCCTACCGCCGATGGCTAGTCCCCGGGGGCACACACCGCGCCGCCACTACACCGGCGCGAACCGGGGTAGACGCAGCGTCATGAGGGTCCTCGATCGATCGCCGGCGAGCCCCAACGACCGAGCGCGAACGATGCGCGTCGGGCTGGTTGCAGCGCCCGAGCTGCCGGCGCAGATCGCCGTCGACCTCGCCGAGCAGCTGCCGGAGCTGCTCGACCGCCACCACGACGGCCGCTGGCGCGTAGCGCTCGCGGAGGAGCCCTTGCTCGCCGGCCGTGAGAGCGTCGAGGAGATCCTCGACGCGGGTTGCCGGGCGCGGAGCACCGAAGGCTGGGACGCCGCGATCTGCCTCACCGACGTCCCGCTGCGTGACGGGGCGCGGCCGCTCGTCGCCGCCGTCAACAGACACGAGAGGGTCGCCGTCGTGAACGTCCCCGCGTTCGGTGCGACGCTACTGAAGCCCCGCGTGCGCAAGGCGGCCGTCGCACTGATCGGCGACATCGTCGAAGAGGCGCTCGAGGGGCGCAACAAGCTCGAGGGGCGCCGGCCCGCGGAGATCCTCACGCCCATCCGCCGCGAGACGGCCCCCGACGCGCGCGCGGAAGTCCGCTACGTCATGCCGGCAGGGCTCGGGCATATCCGCCTGCTGAGCGGGATGGTGCGGGCCAACCGCCCGTGGCGCGCGTTCAGCGGGCTGTCGAGCGCGGTCGTGGCGGCCTTCGGAACGGGCGCCTACGCGCTGCTGAGCACGTCGATCTGGCAGCTCAGCGGCGAGCTGGGCTGGCCGCGGCTCGGCGCGATCATGGTGTGCGCCGTCACCGCGATGGTCGCATGGCTGATCATCGGCCACGGCCTCTGGGAGAAGGCCGAGAACGGCAGGCGGCCCAAGGACGCGGCGCTCTACAACGCCGCGACGGGACTGACGCTAGGCGTCGCGGTGCTCTGCGGCTACGCGGCGATGTTCGTGCTGCTCTTCGGGGTCGCGGCGCTGCTCATAGAAGGCGGTGTCTTCAAAGACAACGCCGGCCACGCCGCAGGGATCGGCGCATACGCGGCGCTCGCCTGGCTCGGCGCGGCAGTCGGCACAGTCGCCGGCGCACTCGGCTCGAAGCTCGAGAGCATCGACGAGGTACGCCAAGCGACGTACGGGCACAACCAGTGCGGTCGTCGAGAATCGACCGGCAGCAAGCGCTGACACGATCGAGAGCGCGGAGCTGCGGACTGGTACGTTCGCGCGGAGATGCCGACGCCGTCGACGCCGGAATGGCCCCCGCGTCCCGCCGGCGAGGCGCGAGTCCGGCTGCCGCAGGGTTCCGGGCGACCTTGGCTCTACGGTCGCGGTGTCGAGCTGGCGTTCTTGTTCGACATGCTCGATCGAGCCGCGACTGGCATGGGTGGCGCGAGCATCGTTCGTGGTGAGGCCGGCATCGGCAAGTCGACGCTGCTCGCGGCGGTCACCGAGCAGGCGCAAGAGCGGTCGATGACGGTGCTTTCGACGCGCGGCGTGCAGTCCGAGGCGCACCTGCCGCTCGCGGGTCTGCACCAGTTGCTCACACCGCTCCTGCCGAGGCTCGACGCTGCGAGCCGCGCTGGCGGTGAGAAGGCGCGGACGCCGGAGCGGTAGTGCTCCGCTAGCTGAGTGCTTCCATGTCGAGACGCTCTGACCGGCTCCGCTCACCAGGTGAAGGGCCACGACAGGCGCAGCCCAAGACACCAGGAGACCCGAAGAAGATGACGCTCAAGCGGATGGACAACGTGCTCATCGTCGTCGAGGACCTCGAGGCCGCCATGGCGTTCTTCACCGAGCTCGGGATGGAGCTGGAAGGCCAGACGCTGGTCGAAGGGCCGTCGGTGGACAGCACCGTCGGGCTCGACGGCGTCCGTGCCGACATCGCCATGATGCGGACCCCGGACGGCCACGGCCGGGTCGAGCTGACGAGGTTCCACACGCCGCCGGCGGTCAGGGCCGAGCCGGAGAACGCGCCGGCGAACACGCTGGGCATCCGCCGCATCATGTTCGCCGTCGAGGACCTCGACGACGTCATCGCCCGCCTGCGCACCCACGGTGCCGAGCTCGTCGGCGAGATCGCGCAGTACGAGGACAGCTACCGGCTCTGCTTCGTGCGTAGCCCCGAGGGCTTCATCATCGGACTGGCCGAGCAGCTCAGCTGAAACCTCCATGCGGGCCGCACCCCTTGCCGGTTTCCGTCACATCAATCACGGAAGGGCGCGAGCCGGATGCTCAGGTCGCTCAGGGCGAAGCGGTGCAGGTACCAGGCGCGGCCACGCGGGACTTGCTTGGCCTCGGCTCGGAGAAGCCCGGCGAACTCCCGCTTGAAGCCCAACCGCGGGTACTCCTGGATGACGCTCTGGCGGACTGCATCGGGTATCTCGCTGCTGCGCAGGCCGAACACATCGACGGCTGCGCCGGCAGATAGGAGGTAGGCCTCGGCACCGGATTCGAGGCCGACGCCGGGGGTGTAGTGCATGGCGATCGCGTTTGCCACGAGCTCGCGGATATCGGCAGGCAGGTCGTGGCTGTCGGTGAACTCGCGTGCCACCGCGGCGCTGCGAACCGTGAAATCGACGTCGGGCACCGGGCTCGGGATCCCGGTGTCGTGGAACATGGCAGCCAGGTACAAGAGCTCACGGTCGAACGTGATCCCGTGAAGTGCGGCGATGGCCGCGCCCCACGTGTAGGCACGACTGGAATGGTTGAGCAGTACCGGTGTCAAGAGGTCCTGCGCGGCGACCTCGGCATCTCTTGCGAGAGGGGAGTCGGGAGGCACCAGGCTCGCCGGATCGATGGAGCTCCGGCGTCCCGAGTGCATCCGGAGCACCATCGCGAGACGGCCGGCAAGAATGCTGAGCTCCCCCCGCAGCAGGGGCCCGGCAAGTGTCAGGCATTCCCGGGCGGTCAGCACTCCCCCGGTGCGTTCGGTCCATCCAATGGATCCGATCGGATCGGTGGTTCGTGGCTGGCTCATGATCAGCATCTCAGTGTCGCCGAAAGGCGCGACCCGCGAGTCCCCCGTCGCGGAGCGCTGCCTCGGCCGTCCGGACTAGGGCTGCTCGATCGGCAGGCGTGCTCGTAGGACCGTGCCTGTGCCGGACCCGCTGACCATTTCGAGCGTCCCGTTGACCGCCGCGACGCGGTCGCGAAGCCCTTGCAGGCCCGAGCCCGAGGCGGCCTTCGCGCCGCCCACTCCGTTGTCGCCGACCTCGACGTCCAGATGACCGTCGCAGCGCTCGACGTCGACCCAGACCCGGCTGGCCCGGGCGTACTTGGCGACGTTCGTGAGCGCTTCACAGACCATGAAGTACGCCGCGGCCTCAACGGAGATCGGGAGTCGCTCGGCCGGCAGCACGACCCGCAAGTCCACCGGCACCACAGCGCGGTGCGCAAGGCCCGACAGCGCATGTTCGAGCCCACGATCGCTCAGCACCGCCGGATGGAGACCGTGCGCAAGATCGCGCAGGTCCCGCAGCCCCGCCTGCAACTCGGTGAGCACCGCGCCCAGCTGCTCTCGGGCGTCCGGCGGCAGGTCGCTGTGCGCGGCCAGCCAGACCTGCAACTGGAGCGCGATCGACACGAACCGCTGCTGGGCGCCGTCGTGCAGGTTGCGCTCGATCTCGCGTCGCGCTCGGTCGGCCGCCTCCACGATCCGAGCTCGTGAGGCATGGACCTCCGCCAGTTGCGCCTCGACGATCTCATGTTCGCGCTGCGCCTCCTCGGCCGCGCGACGTGCCGTGACGTCGAAGATCGCCCCATCCAGCCAGCGCCTGCCGTCGCCTGACTCCTGCGCCTGCCCGCGTTCGAGCACCCACCGCTCGCCACCGTCGCCCCGCCGGACCCGATACTCCAGCGTGAACGGCCGGTCCGCGCTCATGGCCTCCAAGACCGAGTGCTCGACCTGCTCGCGATCGTCGGGATGGATCACGCTCGCGAAGGTACGCACCGCGCTGTCGATGAAGTCACTCGCGGGATACCCCGAGATCTCCTCGATCTCATCGCTCACCCACTCCATTGTCCAGTCCGCATCGCAGGCACAGCGATAGAGGGCGCCCGGAACGTTGGCGACCATCGAGCGCAGCAACGCCTCGTGAGCCCGCAGCCGCGCGGCGTTCAGGCCCGCAGTCACACGCGCGGCCAGCACCTCCGGCTCGAACGGAATGCGCATCACGTCGTCGGCTCCCGCGTCCAGCGCATCGCGCAGCTCGCCCGCCGAGTCCAACGCCGCACACAAGACCAAGTGCACGGACGCCAGCTCGCGGCGGCTCCGCACGGCCGCAGCAAGCGCGCGGCCATGGCGAGCGTGCGCAATCACAACGTGCGCCGGCTGATCTGTCAGCGCGCGGACCGCGCCGGCCACGTCCGCCGCCCACACGACCCGGGCCCCAGCCTCCGCGAGCACTGTCCAGTTGTCGTCCCCGAGCTCCTCCAGACCGAGCAGCACCACGCTCGCGCTATCGCCTGCCACTGCGCCTAACGCGCGGCCGCGGCGCGGGTCAATCCTGGAGGCTTGCCGGCGCACCCGTCGGCGCCGCACAGTGTTCCGAGCGTGCCCCATCGCGCGGAACGTACACACGTTCGCTGACCGTGGCCACCTCTCGGGCGCGGTCGCCGTGCCTTGACTTCGCGTGAGGTACTGGCGAGGATCGGATCGAGTACACAGTCGTACCGCCGCGCGAGACCCCGCTGTGAGCGCTTCGGCGCCACGCCCGACGTTATTCCGGACAGCACCGTCCGCCCGGAGTGCTTGCTGACCGCCTCCACTCGCTCGGTGGGGCTTCGCCGCGGCCTGCCACAGAGGAGGGACGCTGACCGATGCAACACCACCCCGATACCGAGCCGACGGATCGCTTCCCAACCGATTCGACGGGGCTTCCCGAGGCGCGCGCGACCGAGCTGGTCGAGCTGTCTGACGGTGAGCATCTCGATCTGCGGATCGCTCCGGTCGCCAAGCGCCTGGGCGACGCCACGGTCCGCATGCTGGCCTACAACGGGTCGATCCCCGGACCGACCTTGAAGGTGCGCGAGGGCTCGGAGGTGGTGGTCGACGTCGAGAACCAGGGCGACATGGACGCCACCGTCCATTGGCACGGACTACGTCTGGAGAACCGCTACGACGGCACGCACGAGACGCAACGCCCGATGGCGGTGGGCGAGAGGTTCTCCGCCCGCGTCGCGTTCCCCGATCCGGGGCTGTACTGGTACCACCCGCATATCCGCGAGGACTACGGGCAGGAGATGGGCCTCTACGGCAACGTGCTGGTCGAGCCGGCCGACCCGGACTACTGGCCGCCCGTGCACCGCGAAGTCCTGCTCACGCTCGACGACATCCTGCTGGAGGACGGCAAGGTCGCGCCGTTCAGCCGCGCCGAGACGACCTACGCGGCGATGGGCCGCTTCGGCGACGTGCTGCTCGTCAGCGGTGAGCCGGATCTCACGCTGACCGTGCAGCTCGGCGAGGTGGTCCGCCTCTACCTGACCAATACCGCCAACACGCGGGTGTTCAAGGTGAAGCTGCCGGGCGCGCGGATGAAGCTCGTCGGCGGCGACAGCGGCCACGTCGAGCACGAGCAATTCGTCGACGACGTGATCCTCGCTCCCTCCGAGCGAGTGATCGTCGATGTCCTGTTCGACCGGGCCGGGGCGCTCGCGCTGGAGCACCACACGCCGGATCGGGTCTATCCGCTGGCCGCGATCACCGTCGGCGAGGAGGCGGCCGAGCCGCCGCTCGCGGAGCAGTTCGCGGCCCTGCGCACCAACCCCGACATGGCGGCCGAGCGCGAGCGCGTCGCGCCGTATCTGGAGGCCGAGCCGCACAAGACCGTGGCGTTCATCGCCGAGATGGACATGGGCGCGCCAGAAGGAGAAGGGCCGGCCGCCTACACGTGCCCCATGCACCCGCAGGTCGTCAGCGAGCAGCCCGGCCACTGCCCGGACTGCGGCATGAAGCTGCTGCCCGCGCAGCTCGTCGCCGAGGCCGACGCCCACCATCACGAAGGCCACGCCCACGAGCACGAGCACGCAGGCCATGACCACGAGGCGGCCGGCGGGATCGAGTGGGAAGACGACATGGTGGCCGTCAACCGGATGACGACTCCGGCGAACATGCGCTGGAAGATCATCGACCGTGAGACGAACGCGGAGAACGCCGCGATCGACTGGCAGTTCCGGGTCGGGGACCAGGTGAAGATCCGGCTGCTGAACGAGATGGCCGGCGACCATCCGATGCACCACCCGTTCCATGTCCACGGCGCCGGGCGCTTCCTCGTGCTCGCCCGCGACGACGTCCCCGAGCCCAACCTGGTGTGGAAGGACACGGTCCTGGTGCGGACCGGGGAGACCGTCGACATCCTGCTCGACGTGACCAACGTCGGCCGGTGGATGGCGCACTGCCACATCGCCGAGCACCACGAGAGCGGGATGATGTTCAGCTTCGACGTGACGCCATGAGCGAGCGGCGCGAGGTGATCGTCGTCGGCGGCGGCCAGGCCGGCCTGGCGATCGGCTACCTGCTCGCCCAGCAGGGCCGGCGGTTCACGATCCTGGAAGCGGCCGACACGCCGGCAGCGGCGTGGCGCGAGCGCTGGGACTCGCTGCGGCTGTTCACCCCCGTCCGCTACGACAGCCTGCCCGGCCGGGCGTTCCCCGGGGATCCGGACAGCTACCCGGGCCGCGACGACGTCGTCTCCTACCTCAGCGACTACGCGCGCGACTTCGAGCTGCCGGTCGAGCTCGGCAGCCGTGTCCGAGCGGTCCGCCAAGGCGGCGGCGGCTACCTCGTCGAGCTCGACGACCGCGCCTACGAGGCCGACCAGGTCGTGATCGCCACCGGCCCGTTCCAGATCCCGCGTGTGCCGCCGCTCGCCGAGCGCCTCGACCGGGGCATCACGCAGCTCCACAGCAGCCGGTACCGCGGGCCGCAGGACGTGCCGGCGGGCCCGGTGCTGGTCGTCGGTGGCGGCAACACCGGCTATCAGATCGCCGAGGAGCTCGCCCGCACCCACAAGGTGCACCTGTCGATCGGCGCCCGCCAGACGCCGTTGCCGCAGCGGATCCTGGGCCGCGACCTGTTCCGCTACCTCGAAGCCACCGGCCTGATGGGCAAGACCGTCGAGTCGCGGATCGGCCAACGCATGCAGCACCGCGAGACGCTGATCGGCTCGAGCCCTCGCGCCGCGCGGCGCCGGCACGGCATCGAGCTGCGCGGCCGAACCGACGACGTGTCCGGGTCGGAGGTGCGCTTCAGCGACGGCGGCCGGCTCAGTCCGGGCGCGGTCATCTGGGCGACCGGCTTCGAGCTCGACCACTCGCTCGTGCAGCTGCCCGTCTTCGACGCGGACGGCCGGGTCGTGCACCGGCGCGGCGTCACCGCATCGCCCGGGCTGTACTTCCTCGGGATGCCGTGGCAGCACACGCGCGGCTCGGCGCTACTGGGCTGGGTCAAGGACGACGCCCAGCACATCGCCGACCAGATCGCCACCCTCGCGAGCACCGGCACAAGCCCGCCGGCGCCGACCGCGATCCACCGATGAGCTCCGCCGGCTGGGCCGGTCTAAAGCAGGGCCTCGAGGCCGCGGCGTCCATGCAGGACACCTAGGTTGGCCTTGACGGAGGCCTGATCGCAGAGCAAGATTCGTGAATCGGTTCACTGAACCGGTTCACCGCTCATGGTCATTGATCTCCTTCTGTCTCCCGAGCCGCGGCCCGTGGTGTGAGTAGCGGCCGCGAGGACTACGACGTCGTGGTCGTCGGAGGCGGCGTGATGGGGCTGTTCACGGCGTACCACGCGTCGGCATCGGGCGCGCGCGTCGCGGTCGTCGAGCGCGGGCGGGTGGGTGATCCCGCGACGGCCTCGTTCGGTCGGACGCGGTCGTATCGCAGCGACTACCTCGACGCGACCTACGCGCGGCTTGCACATGAGGCGCTTCGCCTCTGGTGCGACTTCGAGGAGCAGACCGCGAGCGAGGTGCTCGTGCGCTGCGGCTGCATGAACATCGCCAAGCGATCGGTCACGCCGGACCTCGCGGGCACCTACGCGCAGAGGAGCCACGAGACTCTGACGCGGCTGGGGATGAGGACGGCGGCGCTCGACGACGTGGCGCTGCGCCGGCGCTTCACGTTCCTCGACGCCGACATCGCGCGGATCGACCTCGACGGCGGCGTCGTCGACGTCCCCGCGGTGACGCGCGCGCTGACCGACACGCTGCGCGAGCGCGGTGTCGCGGTACTCGAGGGCGTGGCTCCGAGCGCGCTCGTGCGCGACGGGGCGCGGTTCCGGGTGCTGAGAGGGGCGGAGGAGCTGGGAGCCGGGTCGCTGGTACTGACCGCGGGCCACGGCACCAACCAGGTCCTGTCGCTGCTGCCCGGCCGCACGCTCCGTGTTCCGATCGCGAAGGACAGGCCGAGCGAGGCCAAGTACCTGACTCCGCCGGCCGCGGTGCGCGATCTGTTCGTCGCGGGCGCGATGCCGACGATCGCCTATCTGGACACCGGGATCTACTGCCACCCGATCGTCGAGGGGCTCGTCGAGGCGGTGAAGATCGGCTACTACAACCCGCCGGACCTGCCGCGCAGCGCCACGGTGATCGACAGCATCGCGACCTTCGTCGAGCAGTGCCTGCCGGGCCTCGAGGGCGCGACGGTACGCGACGTCGAAGACGTCGACCAGTGCGACTACGACCTCGTCGCCGACGACGAGTTCGTGCTCGGCCCGGTCGCCGACGTCGCGGGCGCGTTCGTCGGCGTCGGCTGGCGCGGTACGGGCTACAAGTTCGCGCCATGGGTCGGGCTGGTGCTCGCCGAGCTGGCGCTCAAGGGCGGCACCGACTACGACATCGCCCGCTTCGACCCGGCTCGATTCCAGAAAGGGGGCGTCATCGATGAGCCGTCCATCGCGCAGGACGCTGCAGCAGCGTCTAGCTGAAGGGGTGGTCCTCGGCGCCGAGGGCTACGTGTTCGAGCTCGAGCGCCGCGGTTACGTGAAGGCCGGCCCGTTCGTCCCCGAGGTGATCCTCGACGAGCCTGCGGCGCTGCGCCAGCTGCACCGCGAGCTGTTGCGCGCGGGCGCCGACGTGATGGTGGCGCTGACCTACTACGCCCACCGCGGCAAGCTCGCGGATGTCGGGCGCAGCGACGACCTCGAGGAGATGAACCGCCAGGCGGTGCGGATCGCCAACGAGGCCGCCGCCGAGGGCGACGCGCTCGTGGCCGGCAACATCTGCAACACCTGGCTCTACGACCCCGCCGATCCGGTTCGGTCCGGAGCCGTCGTCCGGGCGCAGTACGAGGAGCAGCTCGGATGGGCCGTCGAGGAAGGCGTCGACTTCGTGATCGCCGAGACCAACGACTACGTCGGCGAGGCGCTGATCGGCCTCGAGGTCTGCCAGGAGCTCGGGCTGCCGGCGATGGTCACGTTCGCCAGCGTGCAGCCCGAAAAGACGTACGACGGCTACGACTACGTCGACGCGTGCCGGATCCTCGCTGACCGCGGCGCGACGATCGTCGGGCTGAACTGCTCGCGCGGCCCGGAGACCATGCTTCCGCTCCTGGAGACGATCCGCGGTGCCGTGGACATCGCGGTGGCGGCACAGCCCGTGCCCTACCGAACCACACCGGCCTGCCCAGCCTTCGAAGAGCTTGCGTCCGCCGACGGCAGCCACCTGTTCCCGATCCAGCTCGAGCCGTTCCAGTGCACCCGGTTCGAGATGGCCGATTTCGCACGCCGCGCCCGCGACCTCGGCGTCGACTACATCGGCGTCTGCTGCGGCGGCGGGCCACATCACGTCCGCGCGATGGCCGAGGCGCTCGGGCGCGAGACGCCGGCCAGCCGCTACTCGCCCGACCTCGCGCTGCATCCCGTCCTCGGGACGACAGGCGACGCGGGCCCGCAGGAGATCATGGGCGGCTGGTCCGGGCAAACGCCTCCGAGCTAGCCCGGGCTCCGCGGTCGGCTGGGCATCACGTTCTGCGATTCGGTCACAAACGCGGCCGGTCCCGGCAATGATCTGGTGATGATGGTCTCCGACGAGGAGCTGTTGGTCGCCTCGGTGGGTGACGAGGAGGCCTTCGCCGTCTTCTACCGGCGCCATGCGCGGCCGCTGGCCGGGTTCTTCATGCGGCGCACCGGCGACGCCGAGCTGGCGGCCGATCTGACCGCGGAGACGTTCGCCGCCGCGCTTGCCTCGCGCCGGCGCTTCGACCCCGCCAAGGGAGCGGCGATCGGCTGGCTGTACGGGATCGCGCGGCACAAGCTCGCGCGGACGCTGTCGCACGGGCGGGTCGAGGACCGCGCCCGCCGGGCGCTCGGGATGGCGCCGCTCGCGCTTGACGATGAGGCGATCGAGCTCGTGGTGACCGCGGAGGGCGACGTCGTGGAGCTTCTGCAACGGCTGCCGGCCGACCAGCGCGCCGCGATCGAGGCGCGCGTGGTCGACGAGCAGGAGTACGAGCAGATCGCCGCCGCCACGCACACGTCCGAGGCCGTGATCCGTAAGCGCGTCTCGCGCGGCCTCGCGAGCCTGCGGCGCAAGCTGGAAGGGCGGACCCCATGACCGACTTCTTCGACGACCTCGAACTTGAGCTGCGCCGGGCGCACCGTCGCGACACCGAGAGCCATGCGCGCTCCCGTGTCTTCGATCGCCGGCGGCTGCCGGGCCTCCCCGCGACCGGCCTGCCGGCGCTGGTGGCGCTCGCCGTGGTCGCCGCCCTCGTCGCGGTCGTCGTGACCGTCGCGCGCCAGTCTGACGTCGAACGGCAGGCGGCGCCGCCGGGCAAGAAGGTCGTCGCCACCGACGTCGAGCGCGGCGTGCGCTTCAGCCTCGACGGACGGGTACTGACGGTGCAGCTGCTTCCACCTGTGCGCAACCAGACCTTCGAAACGGTCAGCGGCGCTGAGATCAGCGCGACCTGCGGCACGAACGTCGCCGCGCCGCCGGGTGATCCGCGGAGCGAGATCACGCTCTTCCGGCTCTGGCCGGCCGGCCAGACGAGCCTGAGCTACCGCTTCCCGCGCGACGTCTCGCGCTGGTGCCGGCTCGACCGCCAGTCCGTCGGCATCGTCGCGTTCGTGAGTTTCCCCGGCGCGCCGTCGGGGGCGAGGGGGCCGATCGCCGAGACCGCCGACAAGTGGGCGAGGCACTTCGCCTCCAGCTCTCAGACCTGCCCCGACTACATGAGCCGGACCGCCTGCCAGCAGCTGAAGGAGTCCACGCTGGAGTGGCGCGTGTACTTCCTCGGCGCGACGGTCCAGGCAATCGCCATTAGCGGCGACAGAGCGGCCGCCACGCTCTCGAACGACGAGATCGTCCAGCTGCGACGTCGCGCGACGGGCGAGTGGCTGATCGGCTCGATGGGCCCGATCGGGGCCGTGGGTCCAGATGCCGCCGCTCAGCGTCGACAGCGCGTGGGCTCTTAACCAGCGTTAGGGCTGCGGTTCCGTCCGGCGCTCGCGATCTCGGAGGAGGAACACGCGCAGCGACTGGCGGAGCGCACGGCGCGGGCCCGGTTGGTGGTGTCAGCCGAGATCGTCGGATATCCGCATGATTCGGTGCCTGATGCGGACGGGGTGATCTGGCTCAGCACCACGATAGGCGGGCTGCGTCTGGCGATCACGATCCGAAACGAAGGCGACCGGGACGCGGGGCGCGGCAAGATCGAAGCGACCTTCCCGGCGTCATTGTTGGGGCATCCAGAGGAGCTTCGATGGACGGATGCGAGCGACCGGGGGTTGTCCGACGCTGCCCGAATCGGCGAGACCTACGTCTTGACGAGGGAGCTTGACAGCGTGGCGCGAGGGGTTCCGGAGACGGTCGTTGCAGCCGTGCCGATATTGATGCCGGGGGGCCACGGCAACGTGGACGACTGGTCGATTCGGATTGTCGTGCTGGCCGAGGGAGCCGATCCGGCGGAGCTCACGTTCCCGCTGCGGATCGGTCGCGACCCGAACCGGCCGTAGGGGCCTCTCGGGTCAGCCGGACGATGGGGATCTCGCGGTCGGTCTTCTCCTGGTAGTCGCCGTAGCGAGGAGAGACCTTCGCGATGCGGGCGAGCGCGTCAACGCGCTCCTGCCCCTCCAGCGACTCACCGCGAACCTTGAAACGCTCTGAGCCGACCTCCAGCCAGATCTCGTCCGGATGCTTCGCCATGTTCAGGAACCAGGCCGGGTGGCGTGCGGCTCCGCCGAGCGTGGCGGCGACGAGCCAGGCGCCCTCTCCGTCCGCAAAGCCTCCGAGCGGGGTCGTCCGTAGCTGGCCCGTCTTCGCGCCACGCGTGGTGAGGACGACCACGGGGAACCCCATCCGCTTGCTGACCTGCTGCTCGCCGCCGCTGCGGTACTTCCGGACCTGCCGCCTGCCGACGAGCTGGAAGAGCTTCCAGAGCGGACCGCGTCTCGGTACCCGCGCCCCGCGAGTCCCGGTGGGATTGACACGAATCGTCATGGCGAAGTGGCGTTAGTCGGCGAAGGAACGGAAGACGTCCGTCATCTCCTGATCATCCTCCGAGCGCTCGCCGCCGGACTTCTTGGCCTCCTTGGGCGGTTCGTCGGCGTTCGCCTGGAGCACGGCGGACTCGAGGAAGTGCCGGAGGTCCGCCTCGGCGCCGCGCTCGACGGCGTCGACCCGCAGCTTCTTCTTGCCCGCCTCGACCTCGCCCCAGCGGCTGCCGCCGCGGCCGAGGCGGTCGAGCACCTCCTCGAGGCGCTCGCTCCACGCCGCGGAACGGCGGCCGCCGACCGCGACGGTGAGGCGGCCGTCATCGACCTCCGCGCTGCTCCAGTCGATGCCGGGGATGTCGTCGGACATGCCCGGCTCCTACCCCGGAGCGGGGGTTCTCAGCGGGCGAGGTAGCCGCCGTCGACGGCGAGCTCGGCGCCGGTGATGTAGACGGCGTCGTCGGATGCGAACGCCCGTCTCTCACCCGCCACCCGAGCGCTCATGACCCTGCCGAGCAGCACCTAGCATCACTGGAATGACTGCGAAGAAACCAGCGAAGAAGAGCAAGGGATTCACGGCCGAGGAGAAGGCCGCGATGCGCGAACGCGCCAAGGAGGCGAAGGGCGGGGCGGACGGGGAGAGCGACCTGCTCGCGAAGATCGCCGAGATGGCGGAACCGGATCGCGCCATGGCCGAGCGGCTCCACGCCCTCATCACGGCCGTCGCACCGGACCTGACGCCCAAGACCTGGTACGGCATGCCCGCGTACGCCAAGGACGGCCAGGTCGTCTGCTTCTTCCAGCCCGCGCTGAAGTTCAAGGCGAGGTACGCGACGCTCGGCTTCAGCGACAAGGCGAACCTCGACGACGGCGACATGTGGCCGACCTCCTACGCACTGACGAAGCTGACGGCCGCCGACGAGAAGAAGATCGCCGCGCTCGTCAAGCAGGCGGCGAGCTGATCAGTCGGTGATGCCGCCGGCGCTGAGGTTGGCGACGGTGCCGGTCATGGCGCCGGCGCGGTCGGAGGCGAGGAAGGCGGCGGTGCCGGCGACCTCGTCGAGCGTCGGTAGGCGCTTGAGCAGCGTGCTCTGCTCGAGCAGCGCCTGGAACTCGGCGGGCGCGACGCCGGCGGCCTCGGCCGCGGTGGCGAAGTTCTGCTCGATGAGCGGGGTCTCGGGGATCGCGTGGGCGCGCAGGCAGACGACGCGGACGCCGGCCGGCCCGACCTCGAGGGCCAGGGAGCGGGTGAACGCCTCGACGGCGGCCCAGGCCGGCGCCTGCCCGCCGACCAGGCGGGTCGGGCTCCGGCCGGGAACGGCGGTCAGCGTCAGGATCACGCCGGAGCCCTGGGCACTCATGACGCGGGCGGCGGCGGTCGCGGTGATGAAGTTCGCGCGCGTGTAGAAGTCGATCGGGCGGGCGAAGGCGTCTGGCGTCAGCTCCGTCAACGGCAGGCGCTCGGCCGCGGGACCCGGGCCGATGGCGTTGAAGGAGATGTCGACGCGGCCGACGGAGTCCAGGTGCTCCCGCACGGCCCCCTCGTCGAGCGCGTCGACCTCTGCGCGCCGCGTCAGGACGACCCTTGCCCCTTCGCGCGCGAACGCGCGGCTGACGGCTCCGCCGATCGCGCCCCCGGCTCCGTAGATCACCGCGGTCTTGTTCTCGAGCATCATGCTCGTTCAGACACCGGCACCGGCGAGAACGGAACGGCTCGCGTAGGCTCGCCGCATGTCGCCCCCGGAGCCGGAGCCCTCGAAGCCCCGCAACTGGTGGATCTGGATCAGCGCCGGCCTCGCGCTGCTCGCGATCGGCCTCCTGGCATGGGCGCTGAGCGTGAGGTCGGATCTGGACAGCACGGAGAAGGACCTCGCCGCCGCGCGGGAGGAGCTCACCGCGACGAAGGAGGAGCTCGACACCGCCCAGCAGGAGCTCGACACCGCGAACGAGGAGCTGCAGTCAGCCGAGGACGGTCACCTCGCCGAGGCGGCGGTGGCCGCCGGCTCGCTGGCGGCCGCGAAGGCGCTGTACGACGACCTCACGGAGCAGCTCGGGGTGACGGAGGAGGACCTCGCCAGCACCCAGCAGGACCTCTCGGACGCCCAGGAGCGGGCGGAGCAGGCCGAGCAGGATGCCGCCGACGCCGCGGAGCAGGCCTCGCAGGCCGGCAACGAGACCGAGAAGGCCCAGGCGGAGGCGGACCAGGCCAGGGCCGAGGCGGAGGCGGCGAACGCCCAGCTCGAGATCGCCGTCGACTGCGCGAAGGCCTACGTGACCGCCTTCGGCGACCTGTTCGAGGGCGACGATCCGGAGGAGCAGGCGGCGGCGGTGCGCAAGCAGTTCAAGAGCATCACCGCCGACTGCAAGGAAGCCCTCGCGGCCTAGCTTTGGCGAACGTAGCCGGGCGCTCGCGACCCGGAAAGCGGCCATTCGTCCATGCGCGGCGGGGTTGACATCCCGGGCTGCCGGGTACACCGCACACGTTTGCAGGGGACTACGCAGGGGAGGTGCTCGTCGTGCTGTCGATGCTCGACCGTGAGCGCACGGTCGCAGGCCCTAACTACGGGCGCTGGCTGATCCCGCCGGCGGCGCTCGCCGTCCATCTTTCGATCGGCCAGGTCTACGCGTTCAGCGTGTTCAAGGAGCCGCTCGTCGAACACTTCGGCACCAAGCTGACGCCGATCTCGATCATCTTCTCGATCGCGATCGTGATGCTCGGCCTGTCCGCCGCCGTCGGCGGGAACGTGGGTGGAGCGCAGCGGCCCGCGCAAGGCGATGTTCGTCTCCGGCTGCTGCTGGTCGCTCGGGTTCGTGGTCAGCGCCGCGGGCGTCGCCACCGACCAGCTGTGGCTCGTCTACCTCGGCTACGGCGTGATCGGCGGCATCGGCCTCGGCATCGGCTACATCTCGCCGGTCTCCACGCTGATCAAGTGGTTCCCGGACCGTCCGGGCCTGGCCACCGGCCTGGCGATCATGGGATTCGGCGGCGGCGCGCTCGTCGCCGGGCCGTTGTCGGACGCGCTCCTCAACGCGTACGGCACCAACCCCGCCGACGCGATCGCGCCCGCGTTCCTGACCCTCGCGGCCATCTACTTCGTGATGATGATGCTCGGCGCCTTCACCGTACGGCTGCCGGCCGAGGGCTGGAAGCCGGAGGGCTGGAACCCGGAAGAGGTGGAGAAGCGCACGCTCGTCACCCGCGGCAACGTCACGGCGAACAACGCGATCAGGACGCGGCAGTTCTGGCTCCTCTGGGTCGTCCTGTTCTGCAATGTGACGGCCGGCATCGGCATCCTCGAGCAGGCGTCGCCGATGATCCAGGACCACTTCTCCACGGTCACGGCGGCGGCGGCCGCGGGCTTCGTCGGCCTGCTCGCGCTGTGCAACATGGGCGGCCGGATCGGGTGGTCGTCGACGTCGGACGTGATCGGCCGCAAGCCGATGTACATGATCTTCCTCGGCGTCGGCGCGGTCCTGTACTTCCTTCTCGCCTCGACCGGCACGGCCGCGGTGGCCTGGTTCGTGCTGCTGACCGGCGTGATCCTGTCGTTCTACGGCGGCGGCTTCGCCACCGTCCCGGCCTACCTCAAGGACCTCTTCGGGTCCATCGAGGTGGGGGCGATCCACGGCCGGCTGCTGACCGCGTGGTCGGCGGCAGGCGTGGCCGGGCCGCTGATCATCAACGCGATCGCCGACTCGGAGGGGGCTGCCGGAAAATCCGGCGCCGACCTCTACACGCTCTCGCTCTACATCATGGTCGGCGTGCTGTTGGTGGGCTTCGTCGCCAACCTGCTGATCAAGCCGGTGAACGAGCGCTTCATGGAGCCGGAGGAGGCGCAGGGGCGCTTCCGCCGCGAGCCGGAGCCGGTTCCCGCCCAAGCCGCGACCGCAGAAAGGAGCTGACCCATGTCCGACACAGCTCGCGGCATCACGCTGTGGTTCATCGTCGGCGGTGCGCTGCTCTACGGCATCGTCAACACGATGGCGAAGGTCGTCGACCTGTTCGCCTGATCAGGCCGGCAGGGTGCCCGGAGGGCCGAGGATCTCGATCCCGGCCCTCGCGGCGGCCTCGCCCAGGACGGCCGGGTCGACGGCGTGCCCGGCCGGCGGCAGCTCGTCGGCCGGGGCCGGCTCGGCGACCTCGCGCACGAAGGCTTCGAAGCCGGCGGGCGTGGTGATCACCAGCCAGCGGGCCTCCTCTGACTCGACGCGGTAGGCGTGCGGCACGTCGCGCGGGGCGAGCGCCGCCTGGCCGGGGCCGAGGACGATCTGCTCGTCCGCGACGAACAGCGAGAGCTCGCCCTCGAGCACATAGAAGGCCTCGTCGTCGCGACGGTGGACGTGCAGCGGAGGCATGTCGCCGCCGCGCCCGCGCCCGCTGAGGACCGCGAGACCGCCGCCGCTGGTCTCCCCGTCGATGAGGACGTGGACGAGGTTGTCGATGAACCAGAGTGGTTGTGTTGTAAGCTCCATCATGGAGTTATCGTAACCTCCAGGATGGAGCTATGTCAAGAGCCGGGAGACTGACGCCGTTCTCCTATGTGATCCTCGCGCTCGTCGGGCGCGAGGGCGCCGGGCCGCACGACATCGTCCGGATGATGCGCGAGGGCGCGATGTTCTGGACGACCTCGGAGAGCCACTACTACGCCGAGCCCAGGCGGCTCGCCGAGCTCGGCTTCCTGCAGGCGCGCACCGAGCCCGGCCGCACGCGACCGCGCACGCACTACGAGCTCACCGACGCCGGCCGTGAGGCGCTCACCGCATGGCTCGCCGAGCCGGCGGCCATGCCGCGCGTGCAGAACGAGTCCATGATCAAGCTGCTGGCCGCCGACTTCTCCGACGACGCCACGATCGCGGCGAGCCTCGCCGGCGTGCGTGCCGGCCTCGACCGCGCCTACCAGGAGCTCGAGGGGATGCAGCGGCGGGCGCTCGAGATCCCCCACCGCACGCGGTACCTGCGGCTGATCGACGACTACGCCCGGCGCTCCCTCGACGCCCAGCGCGAGTGGCTGGACGCCGTTCAGGAGGAGCTCGGCCGGTCAGGCGCGCCGGAACGCGCGGACCGAGAGGGGCACGAAGACCAGCAGTAGGCCGATCAGCCACGCGAGGGTCCCGAGCGTCGGGCCGAGAGCGTCGCCGTCCCCGATCGTCAGCGCGCGGGCGGCGTCGACGACGAACGTGACCGGGTTGAGGTCGGCGAGCGTCTGGACCACCGCGGGCATGCCGTCGGTGGGGACGAACGCCGAGGAGGCGAACACGAGGGGGAAGACCCAGATGAAGCCGACCGACTGCGCGGTCTCGGGGTCGCGGACGGTGATGCCGATCCATGCGCTGATCCACGAGAAGACGTAGGCGAAGGCCAGCACGAGCGCGAACGCGAGCGCCACGTCGTAGATCGGCTCGGTGGGCCGGAACCCGACCGCGAGACCGATCAGCAGCATCACGGCCAGGCTGGCGGCGTTCGTCGCCAGATCGGCGGCGGTGCGGCCGATCAGGACCGCCGAGCGTGCGATCGGCAGCGAGCGGAAGCGGTCGACGGCCCCGCCCGCGATGTCCTCGGTGAGGCCGAGGCCGGTCGTGAGCGCGCCGAAGATGGCGGTCATCGTGATGATGCCGGGCATCAGGTAGTCGACGTAGCTGACGTCACCCGTGTCGATCGCGCCGCCGAACACGTAGCGGAAGAGCAGCACGAGGATCACCGGCTGGACGAACAGGTAGACGACGTACATCGGCCGGCGCAGGATCTTGCGCAGCTGGCGCGCGGCCATCACGCGGCTGTCGGCGAGCGTCTCGGCCAGCGTGAGCCGGCCGCGGTCGGGGATCGCAACGGTGCTCATCACGCGGCCTCCTTGGTCAAGGCGAGAAACACGTCGTCGAGGGTGGGGCGCTGCAGCTCGACGGCGGCGATCGGGAGCCGGCGCGCGTCGAGACGCCGGATCGCCTCCGCCGACGCCGCGGAGTCGGTCACCGCGATGCGGATCTCGCCGTCCGCAGTGTCCACCCGCTCGCCCATGTCCGCCAGCACCGCCGCGGCATCGGGCACGTGCGTGGGATCGGCCACGCGGACGCTGAGCACGTTCCCTCCGATGGTCGCCTTGAGCTGGGCGGGCGTGCCCTGGGCGGCGATCCGCCCGTGGTCGACCAGGGCGATCTGGTCGGCCAGCCGGTCGGCCTCCTCGAGGTACTGGGTCGTCAGGAGCACGGTGGTGCCCTCCCGGTGGAGCTCGTCGACGATGCGCCACAGCTCCTGGCGGGAGCGGGGATCGAGCCCGGTGGTCGGCTCGTCGAGCAGCACGACCGGCGGCCGTCCGATCAGTCCCGCGGCGAGGTCGAGCCGGCGGCGCATGCCGCCCGAGTACGTCGATGCGCGACGGTCGGCGGCCTCGACCAGCTCGAAGCGCTCGAGCACCTCGCTCGTGCGCCGGCGCGCCTCGGCGTCCGGCAGCCGGTATAGGCGGGCGATCATCTCGACGTTCTCGCGCCCCGTGAGCTCGGCGTCGACCGCCGCGAACTGGCCGGCGAGCCCGATCCGGCGACGGACGGCGAGCGGCTCGGCGACGACGTCGTGCCCGAGCACGAAGGCACGGCCGGCCGTCGGCTGCAGCAGCGTGGCGAGGATGCGGACGAGCGTCGTCTTGCCGGCGCCGTTGGGCCCGAGCAGCCCGAAGACCGAGCCGGCCTTCACTTCGAGGTCGAGGCCGTCGAGCGCGACGACGTCGCCGAACGTCTGTCCGACGCCCTCGGCGAGGATTGCGGGGGTCATGGTCACGGCCGCCGGATGAGGACGTTGCCGGCCGTCGTGCGGGCGCGGACCTCGACGCTCTCGGCCGCCGGGTCGGGGGCCGAGCCGGGCTCGAGCGCGTTCTGCACCCGGCCGGCGACCGCGCGCGCGTCGAGCCAGGCCGGGACGCCCTCGGGGATCCCGACCTCGAGGTCGCCGAGCGCGGTCTCGAGCACGACCGAGCCGCGCGCGACCTCGCCGAGCCGCACGTCGCCGTTGGACGACTTGGCGACCACGCTCGCGCCCGCGCGGTCGACGGTGATGCTGCCGTTCGCGGCGTTGATCCGCAGGTCGCCGCCGCCGAGCCGACCCAGGTGTCGCCGTTGGAGTTCTTGATCACGGCGCTCGCCGCGAGCTCGCCGCCGCGCACGTCGCCCGAGCCCTGGTGAGCTCCGCGTGGCCGGCCGCCCGCTCGACGCCGATGTCGCCGATGCCGGTCTTGAGGTTCGGCGTGGCGACCTCGTCGAGCTGGATCTGGCCCATCCCGGTCCTGATGCGGGCGTCGCCGAGGGAGCCGTCGGCGGTGAAGTCGGTCATCTGGCCGGTGGCGCGCACCTGCGAGCCGGCCGGCAGCTCGATCGTCACGTCGATCGAGCCGCCGTTGCTGCGCGGGAGCCACGAGCGCAGCTTCGGCGCCTTCACGAGCAGGTTCTCGTCCGCGAACTCGACGCGGGTGCTGCTCAGCGGCCTTGACGTCCTCTTCGTTGGAGGTGTCGCTGGGACGCACGTCGATGACGGCGGCGGCGCCGTCCCCGGCGCTGATCCGCACGTCGCCGACGACGACGTCGATCGTGGCCGAGATCGGTCCTGCGGTGTCGAAGGTGGGCATGGGGAGGTTCCTCCTGCATCGGGGTTCGGGGTTCAGCGGACCCAGCCGGTGAAGCTCTCGCCGACGCGGCCGCCACGGGGCGACGGCCGCCGGCCGGGGTCGCGGTTGGTGAGGGAAGCGGCGATGGCGCGGACGAGCCACGAGTTGACCGAGACGCCTTCACGGGTCGCGGCCTGCTCGACGCCTGCCTTGAGCTGCTCCGGGAGGCGCAGGTTGATGCGCGCCGTCTCGCCCTCGGGCGGCGCCACCTCGGGTGGCGGCTCGTCGGCGGGCACGGGCGTCACCACGAACTCGGGCTCGCCGCCGCGCAGGCGCAGCTCGACCGTGGCGGGGGCGATCTCGCGGGTGAGCTCGTCGGCGGCGGCCGACAGCGCGTCGAGCAGCGTCAGCCGTACGGCAGCCTCGGCACCGGCCTCGGTCACACCGAGCTCGCTCCGCAGTCTTTCGACGTATGTCGTCAGGTCCATGGCACCATTATGGCATCAAAGTGATGCCATAACAAGTGCCAGTGTGGATTCATTTCAGTGCCAGCCTCGCTGCTTCGAGCTCACGCTCCGCAAATCGTGCTGCGTCCTCGGTGATCGGATGGCGGCTGAAGCGCGCCTCCTCGAAGAGCTCCGTCAGCGTCGTGAGCGATGCCTCGGGCGCGCCTCGCTCGACGAGAACGCGCCGGAGGTACTCGCGCGGCGCCTCGGACGCCCGCCTGCCGAGCTCGCGGCCGGCGAGGACGTGCTCCAGCCGCGCGTACGCCTCGATCACCGCGGCGCGCGGGTCGGCGGGGTCGCGCAGTGGCTCTAGAGCGGCGTCGACCGCGCGGCGCGCGGCCTGTGCGTCGTCCTCGGGAGGCGGGGCGTCCGGCGCCGTGCGCGGCCGCTGGATGCGCCAGGTCGCGGGCTCGCGTGCCAGCCGCACGCCGAGCCAGAGCAGTACGAGCACGACCAGCGCCCACGGGAGCCACGCCGGCGGCCCTGGAGGATGGATCCCCCACTCCTCGGCCGGGAAGACCTCAGGCGGCAGGGCGCCAGGGACCGGGAAGTCGTCGGTGATGACGCCGATCTCCCGCAGGTCAGCAGGACTCGGGGTGTACGGCTCGGGAGCGCCGCTGCCGCCGCCTCCGATCGGTCCGTCGCCGGCGACGACCACGACGCAGATCAGCGTCGTCAGCACGACCACCGCGACCACGATCCGAGAGCCCGGGGCGCTCATCGCCCCCGCGAGCCTATCCGCGTCGGATAGCGTCCTGGAATGACGCTCGAAGCGGTGCTCGTCACCGTCGGAGCGATCGCGACGATGATCGGTGTGGCCGCGCTCGCCGCCCGCCTGCCTGTAGGGCGACCGCCGCCCGGCGTCCGGTCGCCGGCGACCGCCGGATCGCGTCCCAGCCAGCTGTTGCGGGTCGAGCGGATCGTCGAGCGAGCCGGCGAGAGCGGCCTCGCCGCGCACACCCAGCTGCGGCCGCTGCTGGTCGAGATCGCCGAGGCGCGGCTGGGCCGGCGCGGCCTGCGTCTCGAAGACGCTGGCGACCTGCTCGGACCGGAGGCGTGGGAGCTGGTTCGCCCGGACCGCCCGGAGCCGGCCGACGACCGTGGCGCCCGCCTCGCCCCGGGCGAGCTCGAGCGCATGCTCGACCGCCTCGAGGCGCTGTGAACGTCGCCGACCACGCCGCGCGGATCCTCGACGAGGTCGAGCGCGCGGTGGTCGGCAAGCGCGAGGCGCTCGAGCTCGTCCTGCTCGGTCTGCTCGCCGACGGACACGTCCTGATCGAGGACAACCCGGGCCTCGCCAAGACCCTGATGGCGCGCTCGTTCGCCGCGGTCACCGGGCTGCGCTTCACCCGCGTTCAGTTCACGCCCGACCTGATGCCCTCCGACATCACCGGATCGGCGATCTACGACCAGCGCACCGGCGACCTGCGCTTCCAGCCCGGCCCGATCTTCACCCACGTGCTGCTCGGGGACGAGATCAACCGCGCGCCGCCGAAGACGCAGGCAGCGCTGCTCGAGGCGATGCAGGAGCGCCAGGTGACGAGCGAGGACGGGACGCGCGAGCTGGAGCGGCCGTTCCTGGTCCTCGCGACGCAGAACCCGATCGAGTACGAGGGGACCTACCCGCTGCCGGAGGCGCAGCTCGACCGCTTCCTGCTGCGGATCGCCGTCGGCTACCCGGACCGCACCGCGGAGCTGGAGCTGCTCGGGCGCCGGCTCGAGCGGGGCCAGGACGAGCTCGAGCTCGCGCCGGTCGTCGACCGCGACGAGCTGCTGGCGATGCAGCGAGCGGTCGAGACGGTCCACGCGGACGAGGGGATCCTCGGCTACGCGGTCGATCTCGTCACCGCCACGCGCGAGAGCCCCCAGGTGCAGGTGGGAGCCAGCCCGCGCGGCTCGCTCGCGCTGCTCAAGCTGTCGCGCGCCAGGGCGGCCCTCGTAGGGCGCGACTACGTGACCCCCGACGACGTCAAGCTCGTCGCCGTGCCGGCGCTCGCGCACCGGATCACGCTGCGGCCCGAGCTCTGGATCCAGCGGGTGCAGGCGGAGGACGTCGTCCGCGACTGCCTCGAGCGCTGCCCGGCGCCGCCCGTGCGCGTGCCATGACGCGCGCGACGTCGCCGCGGCTGCGCGTCTACGCGGCGCTGGCCGCGACGGCGCTGCTGGCGGCGCTGATCACGGGACGGCCCGAGCTTGCCGTCCTGGCGACGCCGTTCGCGCTGTTCGTCGGCGTGGCACTGGCCGGCGCGCCGCTCGCGCTCGACGGGGAGCTGCGGCTCGAGCGCGACCGCGCGCTGGAGGGCGAGCGGCTGGGCGCGACGGTCACCGTGATCAACCGCGGCGCCCCCGCTCGCGTCGAAGTCCGCCCGGAGGCCGACGCATCGCCGATCGGGCTGTGGTTGGCCCGCGACGAGCGGCGCGAGCTGCAGTTCGACCTGCCTGCCCGGCACTGGGGCGTGCACGAGGTCGGGCCGGCGGTCGTCCACGCCCGCGACCGGCTCGGCGCGAGAACCGTCGACGGCCCGGTCGGCGGGGCAGAGCAGGTCCGCGTCTACGCAGGCGCCGAGCGACTGCGCAGGATCGCGGCGCCGCTCCTGACCCGGCCCGTCCTGGGGAGCCTGCTGTCGCGTGAGCGAGGCGAGGGGATCGAGTTCGCCGACCTTCGCCCGCTCGCAGCCGGCGACCGCGTCCGCAACATCAACTGGCGCGCCACGGCCCGCCGCGGGACCCCGTACGTCAATCTGCAGCACCCGGAGCACAGCGCGGACGTCGTCCTCTTCCTCGACACCTTCGCGGAGGCCGAGGGTACGCTCGACGCGGCGGTGCGCGCCGCCGCGTCGCTCTCCTCGAGCTACCTCGCCCGGCGCGACCGCGTGGCGCTCGTGAACCTCGGCGGCGAGCTCAGCTGGCTCACCGGCAGCCCCGGCACGAGGCAGCTGTATCGCATCCTCGACGCGCTGTTCTCGAGCCATGTGAGGCCGAGCTTCCGCTGGAAGGGCGTCACGCAAGTGCCGCGCCGGTTGCTTCCGGCACGCGCGCTGGTCATCGCGCTCAGCCCGCTGTTGGACGAGCGCGGGATCGCCGCGCTGCTCGACCTGCGCGCCCGCGGCTACGACCTCGCCGTCCTCGAGATCGCGCCCGCGACGGACGGCGACACCCCGGCGCTGCGGCTCTGGCGGCTCCAGCGCGACGCCCTGCGCTGGCGCTTCGAGGCGCTCGGCATCCCGGTCGCGCGCTCGATGGAGGAGGTGATCGCGCTACGTCGCCACGCACGCGCCTGATGGCCGCCGGCACGGCGATCACGCTGGCCGCGGTCGCCGGCGCAGCCGGCGGCGGTGCCTCCGCGGCCGCAGCCGCCGCGCTGCTGATCGCGGCCGCGCTGGCGACCGGCCTCGCCACGCCGCTGTTCGCTGCCATGGTGCTGCTCGGGGCCATCTTTCCCGAGGGCGCGCAGGCCGTTCCGGCACCGGTCTACGCCGGCGCGCTCCTCCTCACGGCCGAGCTGGCGTTCTGGTCGCTCGACGAGCGAGACGCCGGGCGCGTCGAGCCGGGAACCGGCACGCCGCGGCTGCTCGGCATCGTGGCCGTCACGGCGACCGGCGTCGCGGCGAGCGCGCTGGTCCTCCTGGCGTCGGAGATCGACACGTCGCGCTCGCCGGGCGCGACCGCCGCCGGACTGGCGGCGATCCTGGGATGCCTCGCCGTCCTGCTGGCGCTGGCCCCACGTCAGAGGTAGTACGCGAGCTTGCTGGCTGGCCCAGCTTGCCTCCGCTCGCGCGCGGGCTCCGGCCGGCGGCGCGGCCGCGGCTTCGCGCGGGCGATGTCGGGCTCGAACAGGCGCTCCCGGAAATGCGCGGCGAGCTCGGCGCTGCGGGCGATCATCATCAGCTCGGAGTTGCGGTAGAGCGCCCAGGCGTCGAGGTTGACGGTGCCGAAGCTGACGACGTCGTCGGCGACGACGACCTTGGCGTGGACGACCGTGCCGGGCAGCTCCCACAGCTCCACGCCGGCCTCGATCAGGTCGCCGTAGCGATGCTTCAAAGCGGCCGTCGCCATGTGGTTGTTCGAGCGCTCGGAGACGACGACGCGCACCCGACCCCGCGCCGGGCGGCGGCGGCGATCGCGCTCGATCGCGTCGCCGTCGGTGAGGTAGGGGTTCATGACGTCGAGCCGCTCGCGCGCGCCGTCGATCTGCGCGAGGGTGGCCTGCGAGGCCGCGACGAACCCGCCGGTGAGGACCTGGGCGAGCGCGATCGGCGTCGACCCGGCGTCCTCCGGCTCGGGGAACAGGTGGGACAGGTCGGCCGGCAGCGCGCCGCCGCGCGCGCGGAAGCTGGTGAGGAACGCCGCCTGCGCCTGGCGCACGACGTCGCCGGTCACGCGGACCATCACGTCGTGGAAGCGGCCGTCCTCGAAGTGGTCCTCGATGCCCGCGCCGCCGGTCCAGGCCACCGCGCCGTCGATCACGTACAGCTTGCGGTGGTCGACGCGGCCGGGCTGCTCGCGCAGGAAGCGGTTGACCTCCGTCTGCGCTCCCGCCGCCGTCAGGCGCGCATACATCTCGCGCGCCTGCTTGAACGGCTTCGACCCGAACTCGTCGACCTGGATGCGCACCTCGACGCCCTCGGCGAGCTTGCGCTCGAGCAGCGCGGTCATCCGCATGCCGACCTCGCCCTCGCGCCAGCCGAACATGAGGATGTGGACGCTCGAGCGGGCGGCTCTCGACGTCGGCGAAGATGCGCGGGAAGAACTCCCTGCCCTCGACGAACGGCTCGAGCGTGGCCGCCGTCGACCACGCGAAGTCGAGCGGCCCGTCACCCGCGATGGCGGCCTCGGCGCCCGCCGGCGTCACGGCGCCGGGCGGCGGCGGCCAGCACGGGCGCCGCGCTACGTGCAGCACCGTGCGATGCGCGGCGCCGATCGCGAGCACGGGTCAGCGCAGCTCGGCCGCGAGCTGGTCCGCCGAGAGGGTCGTGGTCGCGCGCGCGGTGCGGCGCGCCCTGGTGATGCTCGCGTTCACGCGGTCGGCCATGTCGGCGGAGTAGACGACGACCAGGCCGGCGTCGCCCTCGTCGAGGACCTCGCCCAGCTTCGTCAGGTCCTCGCGCCGCATCCCGGTGCTCGCGCGGCCCGTGACGGCGCCGAGCGCGGCGCCCGCGCCGCCGCCGACGGCGAGCGCGCTGAGGATGCCGACGGCCGGGAACAGCGCCGCGACGGCGCCCGCTGCGAGGCCCCACATCAGGCCCGTCTCGGCGCCGTGGCTCTTCCCGGCGTCGTGCCTGCGCACGATCTCGACCGACCCGTTGGCGCCCTTGGCGATCACGTTGGCGTCGAAGTCGTGCGTCGAGCCGACGTGCTTGTGCGCGACGTTGATGGCCTCGTATTCGGCCAGCGCGTCCTCGACGTGGTCGTAGGCCGCGGCCAGCACATACAGCGTGTCGCTCATGTTCCTTCCTCTCCCGGGCTGTCGTCGCGAGGATCGCCGGGGGCCGGGGCGTCCGCAATGGTGTGCGCACGAGTCCGCCGGGTGGCGCGCCGCTCCTTCTCCTCGGCGACCTTGACCTTCGCGTCCGTGTAGGACTGCTCCACCAGCAGCTTGCCGCCGGTCCAGCCGAACGCCCAGATCGACGACCACGAGCGCGAAGGCGATGTTCCAGGCGGTGATCGCGAGCTGCTGGCCGAGCGAGTACGCGGTCGCGGTGGCGGAGTCGGTCACGTCGGCGAGGGCGGCGACGTTGGTGGCCTGGTTGACGCCGACCCCGCCCGGCGTTACCGAGACGGTGTTGGCGATCGAGTTGCCGCCCGCCACCGACATCACCGTGTGGAAGGTGACCGCGATGCCGTAGCCGGCCAGGAACACGGCGATCACGCCGAGCTTGGCCAGCCAGGCGCCCAACGACGGCAGCGCGACGCGCACGAGGTACTCGCGCGGACGCGCGAGGATCGCCCCGCCCTGCTTGGCCTTCTCGACGACCACGCGCAGCTTGCGGCGGAAGATCCGCGCGAGGACGACGATCAGCATCGCGGCCCCGGCGAGCGCGGCGAGCATGAGGAGCGGGTGGTCGTGCGGCAGCTTCAGCTGGCGCTCGAACGTGCCGGGGACGGAGGCGAACAGGTACACGTAGACGAACGCCCCGGCCAGCGAGAAGAAGATCTTCTGCACGAGCATGCCGCCGAGCACGCCGGCGAAGTTCGCGCCCGCGACGATGGCCACGAACATCAGCAGCATCACGAAGGTGCCGATGTTGGCCGGCAGGAAGCCGTTGAGCGCCACGCCGGCCGCGTACGCGGCCAGGATCTGCCGGTAGGGCACCGGCGCGCGCGGATACGCGGCGCGCAGGATGAAGAACCACCCGAGCGCGGTCAGCGTGGTCTGCCCGGTCTGGAGCGTCCAGCCCGCCACCAGGTAGCCGAGGCCGATGCCGGTGACCGCGTCCCACACGTCCGAGAGCCAGCCGCCGATGTCGACGCCGAGCAGCTGGAGCAGGCCGGCGACGATCGCGATCCCCGCCAGCCAGGCGACGACCCTCGCGACCCGGCCCACTAGTAGACGCCGGTGCCGCCGGTCGGCCGGCGGGCGGCCTCGCGGCGCAGGTCCTCCTGGGCCATGAGCGCGGCCTCGGCCCCCGCGGGGCTCATGTCCGGCTTGCGCAGGACGAAGTACAGCACCGGTCCGAGGATCGGGAAGACGAGGATCAGCAGCAGGAAGCCCGCGATCCTCACGCCCGAGCCCCCGTGGCGCAGCAGGTCCACGACCGCGGCGATCCAGAGGATCACGATCGGCGCCACGACGAGGACGGCGAAGATGACTTCCAGGAAGGTGGAAGTGGCGAGCAGGGTCACGCTCCGCTCAACCTGACGGATGGGCGGTGCGGGCGCAATGGTGTGCTCGCGCGACGGCGGGTGGTGCGTGCATCCGGATATCTGAGATTCGACGTGCGGCCCCGCCCCGGTTAACGTTCGCTGACAAGGTGAGCTCGGACGTCGAGGTCAGGCTGCTCGGCCCGCTCGACGTCCGCGTCGAGGGGCACGCCGTCCAGTTCGACGGCGCCAAGCAGCGCACCCTGTTCACCGCGCTGGCGCTGCGCGCCCCGGAGCCGATCTCGGTCGACGAGCTGGTCGAGGCGGTATGGGCGGGGCGGCCGCCGGGCGACGGCGTGCAGGCGCTGCAGAAGCAGGTGTCGCGCCTGCGCCACCGGCTCGGCGAGTCGGCGCCCGTCCACCGCGGCGCGACCGGGTACGCGCTCGGCGTGGAGCGCGGCGCGATCGACTCGCACCGCTTCGAGGACCTGCTCGAGCGCGCGCGGGCCGAGGACCCGGACGCGGCCTCCTCCGACCTGGAGGCCGCGCTCGAGCTGTGGCGCGGGCCGGCGCTCGCCGACCACCGCTTCGACGACTTCGCGCAGCGCGAGATCGCGCGGCTGGAGGAGCTGCGGATGGAGGCGGTCGAGGAGCGGATGGGCGCGCAGCTCGCGCGCGGCCGCGACGCCGACCTGGTCGGTGAGCTGCGGACGCTGGTGGCCGAGCACCCGCTGCGCGAGCGCATGCGCGCGCACCTGATGCTCGCGCTCTACCGCAGCAGCCGCCAGGCGGAGGCGCTCGAGGTCATGCGCGAGGGGCGCCGGCTGCTCGTCGACGAGCTCGGGATCGAGCCGGGGCCGGAGCTGCGGCGGCTCGAGCAGGCGATCCTCGCGCACGACCCGGAGCTGGCGGCCGAGCAGCCGGGCCGCGCGTCGCCCGCCGCCCTGCCCGCCCCGGCCGACGAGCTGATCGGGCGCGACGCCGAGCTGGCGGAGATCGCCGGCGTCCTCGCCGAGCCGGGCGTGCGGCTGCTCACGCTCGTCGGGACCGGCGGCGTGGGGAAGACGCGGCTCGCGCTCGAGGTCGCTCGCCGCGTGGCCGGTCGCTACGGCGGCGGCGCGGTGCACGTCGACCTCGACGGGCTCGAGGACGCGAGCCTGCTGGCCTCCGAGGCGGCCGCCGCCCTCGGCGTGGTGGCCGCGACGGCCGAGCAGCTCGCGGAGCGGCTCGACCAGGGCGAGCCGGCGCTGCTCGTGCTCGACGGCTTCGAGCGCTTCCTCGACGACGTCGGCGAGGTCGCCAGGCTGCTCGCCGCCGTCCCGAGCCTGACCGTGCTGGCCACGAGCCGCGCCGCCCTGCGCGTGACCGGCGAGCACGCCTACTCGGTGCAGCCGCTCGCGCCGCCGAGCGCCGTCGCCCTGTTCGAGGCCCGCGCCGGCGCGGCGCGCCCGGGCTGGGAGCACGACCGCGAGATCGTCAACGCGATCTGCGCTCGGCTCGACGGGCTCCCGCTCGCGATCGAGCTGGCGGCCGACCGCATCCGGCTGCTCTCCCCGCAGGCCCTGCTGACGCGGCTCGAGCGCCGCCTCGACGTCCTGACGCAGGGCGGCGGCGACCGCCCGGCGCGGCACCGGTCGCTGCGTGCCACGCTCGAATGGTCATGGGAAGTGCTCGACGCCGCCGAGCAGCAGCTGCTGTGCCGGTTGACGGTGTTCGAGGGCGGCGCCTCGCTCGGCGCGGCGACGGCCGTCTGCGGCGACGACGGCCGGAGCATCGACCCGCTCGTCTCCACGCTGCTCCACAAGAGCTCGCTGCTGCGAACCGACCCCCGCCACGCCGAGGCCCGGCTCGCGATGCTCGACACCGTCCGCGAGTTCGTCGCCGAGCGCGGCGGCGACCTGGCCGCTGCCGAGCTCCGGCACGCGCACTACTTCGTCGGCTACTGCGAGCAGCTGGCCACGGAGGCCGCCCGCGCCCACCGGCGCGACTCGCTGGAGCGGCTCGCCGTCGAGCGCGCGAACATCCGCCTGGCCTACGAGCGGCTGGTCCGCGCCGGGGCGGTCGACGAGGCGCTGCGGGTGGCGATCGGCTTCGCCCACGCGCTGCCCTGGGACGCGCACACGCAGGAGGTGCGCGGCTGGCTGGCCCTGGGCACCGACACGCCCGCCCTGCGCGCGACGGCGCAGTACTGGGACGGGCGCCTGGCGATCACGCAGGCGCGCCTGGCCGAGGCCGAGCCGCGGCTGCGGGCCGCGCTCGGCGCCGCGCGCGAGGCCGGCGATCGCCACCTGGAGAGCGGCGTGCTGATCGCGCTCGGCCGCTGGGCGACGCTGGTCGCGAGCCCCGAGGCGGCCGAATTGCGCGACGCCGCGCTCGACACGGCGCGCGCGACCGGCGACCGCCAGCTGATCGCCGACGCGCTGCTGATCGGGGCCGGCGTGTGCGAGCGCGACTCGGACTGGGACGGAGCGGTGGCGCTCGCCACCGACGCGCTCGAGATCTACCGCGAGCTCGGCGACCCCTACGGCGCCGCCACGGCGCTGGCCGAGCTCGGCTGGTACGACATGGTCACCGCCTCCGCCGAGCACGCCGAGGAGCACCTCGACGAGGCGCTCGCGCTGCGCCGCCGCTTCGGCGACGACCGCCGGCTCGTCGAGCCGCTGATCGACGGCGCCTGGCTCGCGCTCGTGCAGGGCGACACCGGCGACGCCCAGACGCGCTTCCTCGACTGCCTCGCCCTGGCGCGCCAGGTCGACGACCGCTTCATCGTGGGGGAGGCGCTCGCAGGGCTCTCGACGGTGGCGGGGACCGAGTGCCGCTGGAGCGACTGCGCGCATCTGGACGGCGCCTCGGCCGCCGTCCACGAGCAGATCGGGGCGCCGCCGTGGGAGTCGGTGGTGATGCTGCACGCGCGGGTGGCGGGGACGGCGCGGACGGCGCTCGGCCGCGCATACGACGAGTGCGCGGAGCGCGGCCGCGCGCTGCCGGTCGACGACGTCCTCGCGCAGACGGTCCACGCGCCGGTGCTCGACTGGGGGTGACGCGTGGCGGCGGGGGGAGAGTTCGTGGCGGTGGCGACCAAGCTGCTCGTTCCGGAGCGCCGGAGCGGGCTGGTCGAGCGGCCTGAGCTGATCGCCACGCTCGAGGCCGGCCGCGCGCGCCGGGTGACGGTCGTCGCGGCTGCCACCGGCTTCGGCAAGACGAGCACGCTCACGGAATGGGCGCGGGCCAGCCCGGCGCGCTTCGCCTGGGTGTCGCTCGACGCGGGCGACGACGACCCGATCCGGTTCTGGAGCTACGTGGTGGCCGCCGTCGAGGGAGCCGCGCCGGAGCTCCCCGGCACGGCGGGGCGCCGCCTGCGCGGGCCCGGCGTCTCGATCGCCGACGAGGTCCTGCCGGTCCTCGTGAACGAGCTCACGACGCTCTCCGAGCCGCTCGTGCTCGTCCTCGACGACTACCACGCGATCGAGGAGGAGGAGATCCACGCCGGCGTGCAGTACCTGCTCGAGCGGCTCGGGCCGCAGGTCCACGTCGTAATCGCGGCGTGGACCGTGCCGCCGCTGCGGCTCGGCCGCCTGCGGGCGCGCGCGGAGCTCAACGAGTGCCGCGACGACACGCTGCGCTTCAGCGAGGCGGAGGTGGATGCGCTGCTCAACGGCGCTCACGGCCTGCGGCTCGCGCCGGAGGAGCTGGCCGGGCTGTACCGCCGCACCGAGGGCTGGGTGGCCGGGCTCAACCTCGTCGCGCTGTCGCTGCGGGACACCAGCGACCGCGCCGCCGTCCTGGCGGGGATGCCGGTCGACGACCGCTTCCTCGTCGACTACCTGTGGGACGAGGTCGTGGCCCGCCAGCCGCCCGGCACGCGCGACTTCCTGATGCGGTCCGCGGTGCTCGAGCGGCTGTCGAGCGAGCTGTGCGACGCGGTGCTCGAGCGGCCCGACAGCGCCGAGATGCTGCTCGAGCTCGAGCGCAGCAACCTGTTCGTGATCCCGCTCGACGCGGATCGCCGCTGGTTCCGGTACCACACGATGTTCCGCGCCATGCTGCTGCGCCAGCTCGAGCGGTTCGCCCCGGACAGCGTGCCCGAGCTGCACCGCCGGGCGAGCGCCTGGTTCGCCGCCCGCGGGGACGTGCAGGGGACGATCGAGCACGCGATCAGCGCCGGCGACGCGCACGTGGCCGCCGAGACGCTGCGGCGGAGCTGGCTCGCGCTCTACAGCGACGGCAAGGCGAACGAGGCGATCGGGTGGATCGACCGGCTGCCGCCGGACACGATCGCCGAGTACCCGGACCTGGCGCTGGCCCGCGGCGGGATCTCGCGCGCGATGGGCCGGCCGATGGAGGAGGTCGAGCCGTGGCTGGCGCGGGCCGAGCAGGCGGCGCGCGATGCCGCGGACGAGCACGAGCGCGCCGAGCTGACGGCCGGCGTGGCGCGCCAGCGCGCGATGCTCAGGCTCGGCCAGTGCGACGTGGGCGAGGCGGTGCGCCTGGGGCGCGCGGCGGTCGCGGTGCGACCGGAGGGCTCGCCGGAGGCGCCCAGCGACTCCTACTTCCTCGCGCTCTGCCTGTTCTGGACGGGCGCCGGCCGCGAGGCCGAGACGCGGCTGCGCGAGTACCTCGCCGCGGTCCCGCCCGGCGAGATGGACGTGCGCCGCGTGTACGCGATGGCCCTGCTGGCCGTCGCGTACGCCCACCGCGGCGAGCTCGACGCCGCCGAGCGGCTGGTCGAGGAGGCGGTCGCCACCACCGAGGCCCGCGGCCAGACCGAGCATCCGCCGACCGAGCTGGTGTACGTCGCCCTCGGCATGGTGCTGCTGGCCCGCGGCGACGTCGAGGCCGCCGAGGACTGGCTCGAGCAGGCCGCGACGCTCGCCAGGCGCGGCGCCGACCGGATCGAGATCGCCCACGCCACGGTGTGGCTGGGCCGCAGCCGCGTGCGCGCCGGCGATGCCGGCGGCGCGGCGGAGGCGCTCGACGCCGCGCGCGCGGCGCTGGCCGGTGCGCTCGTCCCCGCGCTCGTCAGCCTGGTCGAGACGCTGGAGGCCGAGATCCGCGAGGCGCCCGCTCCGGCCCCGCCGGATTCGGGCGCGAACGGCGAGGCGCTCAGCCCCGAGGAGCTGAGCGTGCTCGAGCTGCTGCCCAGCGGTCTCACGTACCGCGAGATCGCGGAGCGCCTGGCGCTCCCGCCCGACACCGTCCGCGCGCACGGCCGGCGGATCCGCCGCAAGCTCGCCGCCGTGACCCGCGGCGAGGCGGTCACGGCGGCGCGCCGGCTCGAGCTCATCTGAGCGTCAGGGTTGCCGTGCGCTTCGGGTCGGTGCCGGCCTCGACGACGACGCGACGCGCCCGGCGCAGGTCGAGCCGCACGGGCGTGTCAGGCCCCGCGATGACCTCGCGTCCGGCCGCGCTCAGCCGGCAGCGCTCGGAGGCGACGGCCCACAGTCGCAGCCGCCGCCCTGGGCGTACTCGCCTGTTCAGGGTCAGCACGCGGCCGCCTACGGTGAGGCCGGCCTTGATCGCGCGGCGCTTCACTTTGACGACGGCGGTGCCCTCGCCGGGCAGCGAAATGGTGCGGCCGCCGGCCTTGAGGGTGCATGCCGAGGCGCACGCCGCCAGCACCTTGGTGCGGCTCGCGATGAGGAAGCTCGGGGCGATCGCCGGCGGAGCGGTCGCTTGCGTCGCCGGTGGGTCGGCGGGCGGTCCGTGCGGGACGACGATCGGGTCGGGAGCGATCTCGAACGCCGCTTCGGCGCTGCCGATGTTGGCGGGGACCGCGTCGTCGGCCTGCTCGGCGCGGACCGTGTAGTCACCGGGGTCGAGTGCGACCTCGACCGACCACGTGCCCGCGGCGTCGCGCGCGGTCGTCAGCGTGCGCACGGGCGTGCCGCCTTCGTAGACGGTCACGCCGACCGTTTCGCTGTCGCCGGGCGAGGTTCCCGCCGTGCCGGCGATCGTCGTCCCGTCGAACCTGACGGTGGGCGCCGGGGCGGTGGTGTCCACGGTCCAGGCGCGCGACGCGGGCGTCGCGTCGACGCCGCCGCCGTCGCGGGCGCGCACGCGGAAGCTGTGCTCGCCGTCGGCCAGGCCGTCGTAGGCGTGCGGGCTCGCGCACGCCCCGAACGCGGCGCCGTCGAGGCTGCACTCGAACGTCGCGCCGGGAGCGCCGAAGCGGAACGAGGCGGCGGCGCTCGCCACGCGCCCGCTCGGACCCGCCGTGATCGCGGTGTCCGGTGGGAGGTCGATCGTCCACGTGTGCCGCGCCGGGCTGGGATCGACCTGCTGCTGCGGCACCGACGACCGCCCGCACCTCGAACACGTGCGCCCCTTCCAGCAACCCTGCGTAGCTCGTCGGCGAGGTGCACGGGGCGAAGTCGTCGCCGTCGAGCGAGCACTCGAACCGGGCGCCGCCGATGTCCGAGCTGAAGGCGAAGTCCGCGTCGGAGCTGCCGCCGGCCGGGCCGGAGTCGATCCTCGTGACGGTCGCGACCGAGCACGTCGCGGGGCTCGTGTCGGTGCCCCAGGCGCCCAGCGTGCCGGTGCCGTTGTCGACGAGGTCGCGCACGCGCAGCGTCCAGACGCCCTGCTGCTGCTTGCCGTCGAAGCGCGAGAGCTGGTCGTTCTGCGGCCGGAAGCGACCCGTGTACGGGGCCTGGCGCGCGATGGCGGTGGCGGCCTCGTCGTCGAAGACGGTGCTCACGAAGTCGTCGCCGAGGTTCTCGGGCCCGCCGGGCTGGTTGACGAGGTTGACGGTCGTCCCGTCGGGCCCCGTGATGTCGATGCGCAGGTCGCCCACCCATGGATGGTCGATGTCGGCGATGCGCACGTCGAGGTCCTTGATCCGGCCTGCTGTCGGGACCTCGATGGTCGACGTCACGCCGGTCGCGTTGTCGTCGGGGATCGCGAGCCGCGTCGCGAGCGTCGTCGTGCGGGCCACCGGCTGGCCCGCCACACCGGTCGGGACGGTGAGCGGAACGGTCTGGGGGCCGCCGGCCGTGGTCAGCGAAAGGGTCGCCGATACGTCGGCTCCGCAGGCGGCGTCGCTCGCGAGCGCGCCGGCGAAGCGGTAGAGGCTCGTCCCGGTCTGGCCGGGTGCGAGGTCGAGCCACTGCGAGCTGGCCTGGGTCATCGTCGAGCGAGGGGCTGGTGAGCGTGCCGCGCACGGTGTCCGCGGCGGCCTCGCCGGCGTTGGCGAGCCGCTCGTCGAGCGCGAAGGCTTCGCCGGGCTCGAGCGCCCCGTCGCCGTCGCCGCCGGCCGCGATCGACGTGTCGAGCGTCGTGGCGTCGTGCGAGAGCAAGGCGGCGGGCGCCGGCTCGGCGTTGGAGACGACGAGCGCGTAGTCCTGGTCGGTGGTGTCGGCGTTGCCCGGTACGCCGTCGCCGGCGATGCCGGTCCCGACGACCTTGACGGCGAAGCCGCCCGTCGTGCCCGCGGGCAGGTAGACGCTCTCGAGGTTGTTGCGCGGGTCGGCCGACCCGCCGGTGCGCGAGAAGGCGCCGTCGAAGACGTTGCCCTTGTAGGTGCTGCCCGCCCACGTCCACGACGAGGTCGAGATCGTTGACGACGGGGTTCGCGGTGCTGGTGCCCGGGGCGTCGGTCCACGCCAGCGTGACCTTCACGGGCGCGGCCGGATCGTCGACGGCGTAGCTCCGGAGGCGCCGGTCGCCGGACGCGGTCAGGGTGTCGACCTGGTCGCGCAGGTCGCGGGTCGTGCCGTCGAAGACGTTGCCGAGGTTCACCCGGCCCCAACCCTGCTCGTGGTTCGGGCCGGGGGCCATCGCGGAGCCCTTGCCGTCGTCGCCGCCGCCGAGGTCGGTCGCCGTGTTGACGAGCAGCGCCTTGGTCAGAGCGGGGAGGGGGCGGAGCCGTGGACGCGCTGGTGCCAGCGCCGCACGAGCGCCGCAGCGCCGGAGACGTGCGGCGCGGCCTGCGAGGTGCCGCTGACCACCGAGTACCACGTGGTGCCGGCGAGGAACTTGTTGCACACGGCCTGCGCGGTGTAGCCGGCGTGCTGCGGCGCGGCGCCGGTGATGTGGGTGCCGGGCGCCACGATGTCCGGCTTGAGCCGCCCGTCGTTGGTCGGGCCGCGGCTGGAGAAGTCGGCGATGTCGCGCGCGCTGTCGGCGGCGGCGTCCGTGACGCCGCAGCCGTCGGTCCCGCTCGCCCGGACGCTCTCGGACGCCCCGACGGTGATGACGTTCTTCGCGGTGGCCTGGTTGCCGAGCGAGGCGTAGCCGTTCCTCCCGTTGTTCCCCGCGGACAGGACCTCCACCATGGCCTGATTGCCCGGATCCGGGCTCGCGTCGCGCACGAGCCGGTCGTAGAGCGCGGCGGTGACCGTGTAGTCGCCGCCGGGCGATCCCCACGAGTTGTTCGAGATCCGGGCCCCGGACGCATAGGCGAAGGCGGTCGCCGCGGCGTGGTCGAAGGCCGGCGCCGCCGTGCGGTTGCAGTCGAAGTACTTCGAGACGCCGATCCGCGCGAACGGCGCGACGCCAAGGCCGTGGTCGAAGCCGCCGGCGTCCTCGTACGCCGCCCCCGGCCTGCCCTGGCCGGCGGCGATCGACGCGACGTTGGTCCCGTGGCCGGTGCAGTCGCGCGCGTTGGAGTCCGCCGTGTAGTTGGCCACGTAGGCGACGCGACCTGAGAAGTCGGGGTGGGCGGGCGGGTTGGCGCCGTCGTCGAGGCCGCCGTCGGTGACGTCGATCGCGAAGTCGAAGGTGTCGGTCGTGAATCCCCCGGCGGTCAGCCAGTCGCGGTAGCCCGGCTGCGCGAGGGTGGGGTCGCCCGCGACGATCTGCGCTCCGCGCTCGTCGAGCAGCTGCGGGTCCTCGTGCGCCTGGATCGAGATCACGCCGGGGTCGGCCGCCAGCCGCGCGGCCTCGGCGGGCGACAGCGCGAGGTACTCCGTCCGCTGCGCGCCGAGCGTCACCGGCGCGCGCAGTGAGGCGCCGTGGCTCTCGCCCTTGACGCTCGTGACCGCGAAGATGCCCGAAGGGCTGGTGCTGTCGAAGAGCTTGTCGGCCGCCGCCACCACGCTCACGGCGCGGACCGCGGGGTCGGTGCCGAGGAGACCGGCTACCCGGTCGACGGCGTCTCCCCGCGCGTGCACGAGGTAGGCGTTCTCCGGCTGGTAGCCGACAAGCCGGGCGCCGGTGGCGCGCAGGCGCTGCAGCCACGCGTCCTTGGGCGGGCCGGTGAACTGCACGAGGGCGAGGGTGCGGTCACGATCCGGCGCGTCCTTGGCGGCCAGCGGGGCGCGATCGACCGTGGGGTCGATCGCGCCCGCCGCCGTCGCGACCGTGCGCATGTCATCGCGCCGGTCGGCCCCCGCGCGACGCAGCCGCCCGACGTCGTCCCCCGCCGCCTCGACGAGCGAGAACGACTCGTAGCGGGCGACGGTCCGCGCGTCGCTCCGCCCCAGCGCCGCCGTGCCCTCGGGCGTGTCCGGCACGAGCAGCAGGTGCGGCTCGGTGTCCGGGAGGGCCGGCTGCGCGGGGGAGGGGGTGACGGAGAGGGCGGCCAGCAGCACGCCGGCCGCCACCGCCGCCTTCATCGCACGTCTCCTCTGCGTGCGTTGAAGTCGACCAGCCGGTCGTTGCCCTCGACGGAGAACACGTCCCCGCGCGGGCCGCCGCGCAGCTCGTCGTCGCCGGCGCCGCCGATCAGGCGGTCGGCGCCGGTGTCGCCGCGCAGCACGTCGGCGCCGTCGCCGCCGCCGACCCGGTCGTCGCCGCGGCCGCCGATCACGACGTCGTTCCCGGCGCCGCCGTCGAGCCGGTCCGCGCCGTTGCCGCCGCAGATCAGGTCGTCACCGCCGCGGCCGGCGATCGTGTCGGCTCCGCCGAGGCCGAACAGGAGATCCGGGCCGGCCGTCCCGCGCATCCGGTCGGCGCCGGCGGTGCCGACCGCGAGCCGCACCCGCGTCTGGAACACGTGGTCGCCGTCCACCGCGCGGACGGTGACCGTCGCACGCCGCAGGCCGGGCCGCCGCGTGATCGCGATCGTGCGGCTGTCGCCGGCCCTGCCGAAGGCGAGGGCGACCCGCCGGCTCGAGGACGTGCCCGTGATCTTCAGGTTGGAGCCGTCGACGTCCTCGACCTTCAGGCGGAACGTCCCGTTGTCGCTGCGGCCGCAGCGCACGTCGCGCGCCACCGTCACGCGCGGGGCGTCGTCGACCGGGCGGATCGTGATGGTCAACCGCGACACGCCGCCGTCGACGGTCGCGGTCCCGTACGCGTCGGGCGCGGGGGTGAACGTCAGTGACCCGTCCGGCTCGACCGCCGGCGCGGCGCTGAACAACTCCGGCCGCGAGGTCTGCAGCGCGAACCGTGCGCCGGCGTCCGCCCACGGCGCGCGATACGGGCCCGAGTCCTCGTCGACGACGATCGCGTCCTCCGCCCGGACCGCCACCGGGTCGTCGACGGCGTCGACCCGCACGGTGACCGTGCCCCACATGGTGTCGCCCGCGTCCGTGAGCGAGTAGCGGAACGTGTCGGTGCCGTTGAAGCCGGCGGGCGGCGCGTAGGTGACCTTCGTGCCGTCCCCGGCGGTGACGGTCCCGCCCTGGGCCGACGCGGCGGCCGCGGCGAGCGCGACCGAGGCCGGGAGGACGTCGTTGGCGCCCACGTCGATCGTGACCGGCGTGTTCTCGCGCGTGGTCGCCTCGTCGTCGGCGGCGTTGAGCAGCCTGACGCGCCACGTGTAGGAGACGGCCGGATCCTCGACGTTGCCGACCGCGTCGGCGGCGCGCGCCTCGAACGTGTGCGTCCCCTCGGCGAGGTCGCGCCACTCGCTCTCGGCCTCGCAGGGCCCGAACGCGCCGCCGTCGAGCCGGCACTCGTAGCCGGCGACGGTGGACCCGCCGGCGTCGGCCGCCGACAGGCGGAAGCGGGCCGTGGTGGTCCAGTCGCGGGCGCGCGGCTTCTCGGTCAGCGTCGTGGTCGGCGCGGTCAGGTCGATCGTCCACGCGTGGCCGGCCGGGCTGACGTCGACGTTCCCGGCGCCGTCGGTGGCGCGGACCTGGAAGCGGTGCTCTCCCGCGTCGAGGCCGGTGTAGCCGGCCGGGCACGCGGCCCAGCCGGCGTCGTCGAGCCGGCACTCGTAGCTCGCGCCGCCGCCATAGGTGAACGACGCCGCTCGCGACGCGGTGACCGCGTCGGGGCCGGAGTCGATCGTCGTCTGCGGGGCGACCGTGTCGACCGTCCAGGTGCGAGCTGCCGGCGAGTCGTCGGCGTTGCCCGCGGCGTCGACGGCACGGACCTGGAAGCGGTGCTCGCCGTCCTCGAGGCCCTCGTACGCATGGCAGTCGCCCCAGGCGTCGTCGTCGAGCCTGCACTCGTAGCGATCGCCGCCGCTGTACGTGAACGACGCCGAGCGCGAGCTCGTCAGCACTTCGGGGCCGGAGCCGATCGTCGTGTCCGGGGCGACCGTGTCGACCGTCCACGTGTGGGTGGCCGGGCTGTCGTCCGTGTTGCCGGCCGCGTCGAGCGCGCGGACCTGGAAGCGGTGCTCGCCGTCTCCGAGGCCCTCGTACGCATGGCAATCGCCCCAGGCGGAGTCGTCGAGCTTGCACTCGTAGCGGTCACCGCCGCTGTAGGTAAACGACGCCGAGCGCGCGTTGGTGAGGGCGTCGGGGCCGGACCCGATCGCGGTGTCGGGCGCGATCGTGTCGACCGTCCAGGTCGCGGTCGCGGGGGAGCCGTCGGCGTTGCCCGCGGCGTCGATCGCCCGGACCTGGAAGCGGTGCTCGCCCTCCGCCAGGTCCGTGTAGGCGCGGCATGCGGCCCAATCACCGTCGTCGAGCCGGCACTCGTAACCGGTGATCGCCGTTCCGCCCAGGGCGTCGCCCTCGTACGTGAACGTCGCCGACTTCGACGGCACGGCGCCGCTCGGGCCACCGGCGATGCCGGTGTCCGGTGCGACGGTGTCGACGGTCCAGGTGTGGGTCGCGGGGGTCGCGTCCACGTTGTCGGCGACGTCGACGGCGCGCACGCGCAGCGTGTGGGCGCCGTCCGCCAGGCCGCTCACGCGCAGCGGCGACTCGCAGGCGGCGTACTCGCCGTCGTCGAGGCGGCACTCGAGACGCTTGACGCCCGAGAGCGCGTCGGCACCGGCGAACGACAGCTCGGCGCTCGTCGCGCTGGTGGCCGCGGGCGGCCCGTCGACCGTCGTGGTCGGATCGGTCTTGTCGAGCTTGACCTCCTGCTGGACGTGCGCGGCCGTGTTGGCGGCCTTGTCGGCGCATGTGCCGCTCGAGGAGACCCGCCGGCTCGCGGTCTCCTGGGTCACAACGACGTCTTGGACCTCGTCGGTCGCGATGCCGGACTGGACCGCGCCCGTGTCGTCGCAGTTCCAGCCGACGGTCACGTCGGTGCGGTTCCAGCCGGCTGCGTTCGGTGCCGGGGTCAGGCCGGCCGGCGTGATCCGCGGGCGCGTCATGTCGATCCGGATCGTCTCCGTCACCGGCGTCGCGACCCAGCCGGCGAAGTCGGTGCAGTCGCCGGAGGTGAAATCGGTGCCGGCGGTCTCGGTGCTCACGGTCCCGCCGCCCGTTGCGGGCCGGTCGACGCCCGAGCCGGGCATCGGGTCGACACACTGGAAGCTCAGGGTCGTCGCCGTGTTGTTCCAGCCGTACGGCGTGCGCGCGGGGGTCCACGCCGGCCGCGGCTCAGGCCGGCGCGTGTCGAGCTTGAACTCGCCGAAGTTGCCGCTTCCGACGTTGCCGGCGAGGTCCTCCGCGGAGCAGCCCATGCCGGCGCCGCCCTCCTGGGTCAGCGTGACGGTCTGGACCCCGCCATAGAAGAACCAGTGCTCGTCGCCGCGCCAGCAGTTGGTCTGCTTGACACCGCTCGCGTTCTCCCCGCCGGGATCGATCGCGTTCACGGTGACCGGGATCTGCGTCACGTACCAGCCGTTCAGCCCGTCGGGCGCGGGCACATGGTGCGTGACGTTCGGGGGCGTGTTGTCGACCAGGCACTTGACCGGGAACGACATGTCCGGCGTGGTCGGATCGTTCGTGGTGAGGGTCAGCGTCGAGCGGTACCAGCGCTCCTGCGCGCCGCCGGTGCACCTGACCTCGAGAAGCCGGAGCCCGCCGACGCCGATCTGGCGCGGGAAGCGCGGGACGTCCTGGGAGAACTGGTCGAACAGCGAGAAGACCGCGGCGTCGCCGCCGCTGAAGCTGGCTCCGCTGAAGGTGAGCGGGGCGACGCCGGTGTTCTCGAGGCTGATCGTGTTGAACGCCGTGTGGCCGGTCCGCACGTACATGTCGCCGAGCGTCTCGCCGGGCGCAGGGATGGTCTTGGCCTTGGGCACGCACGCATCGAAGCCGGCGTCGATCCGCAGCGCGAGTGTCTTGGTGGCGACGGGTGGCGTCTTCCACGCACCGCCGTCGAGGCTCTCGAGGACCGTCTCGGTGGGCGCCTCCTTGGAGTAGAGCCAGCCGATCCCCTCGGGCGCGGACATCACCGCCCAGTACTTGGTGCCGGCGTTGAGCTGCACCCGCGGGCTGAGCGTTCCGCACTGCTGCCTGACCGGGTCGCCGGTCTGCAGGGCGTCGACGAGGTAGAAGCCCATCGTGCCGAGCGAGGTGCCGCTCGGCTTGCCGCCCGCGTCGGCCTGGATCGAGACCTCGCCGATGCTGTCGCACGTCTTGGTCGTCGGGAAGTTGATGACGCACTGCCCGCGCATGCTGAGCAACGAGGCGCTGCCTGACTTCGTCGGCGTGAACGTCGTCGCGTAGCGGAAGTCGCCCAGGAAGGACGGGCCTACGGGAACCGAGTTGACGCCCTGGACGTCCGATTCACCTTCGATCGAGGTGTACAGCGTCGTGAGCTGCTGCGCGCTCGCCGCGGGAGCGACCGCGAGCATGAGGAGGACGACGACTGCGGAGAGGAGAAAGCGATCCATGGGAGCACGAGACCAGGGCTCGCTGACGTTTCACGGACGTCTCGCTGACATGCCTGTAGAGTCGGCCCTTGCTCGTCAGGTCGTGCCTGCTCGCCGTGGTCGCCGCTCTGGCGGTCGCCGCCGCGCCCGCGAGCGCCTCGACGCTCACCGGAAAGGTGTCGGGAGCGAAGCTGCCGAAGGCGGGGAAGGGCATCACGACGGTGCGCGCCGTGAACGCCAGGACCCTGGTCATCGCTGACGTGGCCAAGGTCCGCAAGCACCGGTACCGCCTCAAGGTCCCGGCGGGCAGCTACTGGATGTTCGCCGCCACCACGCCGTTCCGTGGCAAGGCGGGCGTCGATCGCCTGTCGGGCAAGGCGTCGGTCCGCAAGGGCAAGCGCAAGAAGGTGCCCGTCTCGATGCGCAAGCGCAGGCGTCCGAAGGCGAACGCCGCGTACGTCAACGTCAAGTACCCGGCGGTCTGGGTCCAGCACTTCACGGTCTCGGACGTCTCCGAGTACGGGCAGCTGCGCAAGGGCATCGCCGACATGCTGATCTCCGACATCCCTGGGCCGCTCGAGGCGGCGTGCGGGGGCAAGGTGGTCGAGCGCGAGAAGCTCAATGTCATTCTCGCGGAGCAGGTCTTCACCGACCCGGGGAATCTGCCGTCCACGGACAGGTTCATCGCCCACAACCGCGAGGTGACCGGCAGCTGGAGCGTCGCGGGCGGGACGGCAACGCTCACCGTGAACGTGACCAACGTCATCACGGGCACGACCCGGTCGGTCACGCGCACGGGAGATGCCGACCGGTTCTTCGAGCTCGTGCCGTCGGTCGTCCAGGAGGTCGTGCGCATCCTCTGTGACAAGCCTCCCCGCTACTACTCCGGGCCCGCCTCCGGTTCGACGTCGGGCGCGGACGGCTCCACGTCACAGACCCTGTCGTGGACGGGCAATGTGCGGCTGAAGTTCACGGGCGATCTCGAACCCGGCGATCCGCCCGGCGAGTATGCGCGCTACCAGCCTGAGTCCGGCAGCTTCCACGTGACGTTGGATGGAACGGACCAAGAGTGCTCCTATCACGCCACGGCGGACGTCACGATCGTCCCGCCGCTCGGCGGACAGCATTCGCTCGTGCAGCAGGGTGTCGCGTCGCCTTTCTACTCGCTCGAGGCGAACTTCCCGGACGACACGCCGCACATGCTCGTGACGACGACCGGGCCCGCGTACTGCGGCGGCGGCACGACGAGCCCCTTCGGGCTGGCGGGTCGCGTCTTCATGACGACACTGACCGAGAGCCGGCGGTCGTCGTCCTCGACGCTGACCGGTGACACAACCAGGGTGATCGGCCCCGTCACGCTCAAGTGGGCGTGGTCGCTGGGGCCTGAGGCGTAAGGTTTCCGTCCCGCCGAACGCGGAGTTCATCGTGAGCGAGACCTATGTGATCGTCGGCGCCGCCCTTGCCGGCGCCAAGGCTGCCGAGACCCTTCGCGAGGAGGGCTTCGACGGGCGCGTCGTGCTGCTGGGCGACGAGCCGGACCGTCCCTACGAGCGCCCGCCGCTGTCCAAGGACTACCTGCGCGGCGAGACCGAGCGCGAGGGGCCGTACGTGCATCCGGCCTCGTTCTATGAGGAGAAGGACATCGAGCTGCGGCTCGAGACCACGGTCACCGGTGTCGACCTGGCGGCGGGCCAACTGCTCATCGAGGAAGAGCGGCTGGAGTACACGAAGCTGCTGCTCGCTACCGGCGCCGAGCCGCGGCGGCTCCCGGTCCCGGGCGCCGACCTCGACGGGGTCCACTACCTGCGCACCTTCGGCGACAGCGACGCGCTGCGCGCGGCGATCGAGAGCAGCAGCCGCGTAGCGGTCATCGGCGCGGGCTGGATCGGCGCCGAGGTCGCCGCCTCGGCGCGCCAGAAGGGCCTCGAGGTCACGCTGATCGAGCAGCTCGACGTGCCGCTCGAGCGCGTGCTCGGCCGCGAGGTGGGGGAGGTCTACGGCGCGATCCACCGCGACCAGGGCGTCGAGCTCTTGACAGGCGTCGCGGTCGAGGCGATCGAGGGCTCCGGCCGCGCGGAGCGCGTCCGGCTCGCGGGAGGCGACACGGTCGACTGCGACTTCGTGGTCGTCGGCATCGGCGTCGCGCCCCGGGTGGCGCTGGCCGAGGCGGCCGGGCTCGAGGTCGGCGACGGGATCCTGGTGGACGAGCGGCTGAAGTCCTCGGCGGACAACGTGTTCGCGGCCGGCGACGTGGCGGGCGCCTGGCACCCGTTCTTCGAGCAGCGGTTGCGCGTCGAGCACTGGCACAACGCGCTCGAGCAGGGCCCGGCGGCGGCGCGCTCGATGCTCGGGGTGGGCGAGCCCTACGACAAGCTCCCGTACTTCTTCTCCGACCAGTACGACGTCGGCATGGAGTACGCCGGCCACGCCACCGACTGGGACGAGGTCGTCTTCCGTGGCGACGTCGACGCCCGCGAGTTCATCGCCTTCTGGCTCAAGGACGGCCGGGTGCTGGCCGGGATGAACGTCAACGTCTGGGACGTCACCGACGACATCCAGGCGTTGATCCGAAGCCGTACGCAGGTCGACCGCCACCGCGTGAGCGACCCTGGCATCAGCCTCGCGCGACCTCATCTGAGCGGCGAACCGGCGGCTTTGATCCGCGCGAGCGTCTGGTTGCGGTGGGTGATGGCTTGGGCCCAGGTGACGCGGACGACGCGTTCGCCCGCGGCTTCGAGGATGGCCTGCTTTTCGGCGTCGTCTTGGCGGGTGAGGCGGTTGTCGTGCCATTCGGTGCTGTCGGCTTCGATGACCAGGTGTTGGTCGGGCCATCTGAAGTCGGGGATGATCGTGCGGCCGTTGAGGTTGATCGGGACGTTGACGTGCGGTGGCTTGAACCCCGCATTGAGGAGGAGATCGAGGACGGCGTCTTCGAGTTCGCTGCGGGTGGGGGCGGGGCCGGTGGCGAGGATCTTGGTGAGGTTGGCTGTGCCGGGGCGGGGGGCGAGGTGGTCGAGGGCAGTGAGGATCTGGGGGATGGTCACGAGCTGGCGTTGGGCTTCGCGGACGGCTCTGCGGAGCGCTGGGTAGTCGAGCTGGCCGGCGAGGTCGATCAGGGTGCGTGCGGGGGTGGTGACCGGGATGCCCTTGTGGTGGGTGCGGTCCGCGATGCTCGTGCGGTGCGTGCGGATGCCGCGATGCTTTCGCGGCGTCGTGTCGGCCACGGTGACCTGCGGGTAGCGGTCATCCCAGCGCACGAGCCCGTACAGCGTGGCGGCCGAGTAGTGGCTCAGGACCGCGTTGGGCCCGCAGGCCTTGACGGCCGCGAGGAACGCTCCCTCCCGCGTGACGTTCACATGGCCCACCGCGTAAACCCCGCGGTAAAGGGGGTGGAGATGGCCACCCCTAACGCCGCGTCGCCACCGCGTTCCGTGAAAGACCGCATCGAAGGAGCTCGTCGAGCGAGAGGACTCCCCATTGCGCGGCGGCGCGTCTGGCGACCGCCACATCGGGCCGATTGTCACCTTTGTCCGGCTCAGGCTGACAAAGGTGACAATCGGCTCGCATGCGGCCGATCGTGGCGCGGATCGTGTAACGGATCTACGCGCATTTGCGCCGGCGTTCGCACTTCTCTCCCTACAAGCGCCGTTCGCCTATCCCGCCGCCGCCGCCCACCCGATCTTGACATGTGACCATATGGTCACCTATCATCCAACCCGTGACCCACGACGACGACCGCGTGTTCAAGGCGCTCGCCGACGCCACCCGTCGCTTCCTGCTCGACCGGCTCTTCGCGCGTGACGGCCGCACGCTGACCGAGCTCGAGTCAGAGCTGGAGATGACGCGGTTCGGCGTGATGAAGCACCTGCGCGTGCTCGAAGACGCAGGTCTGGTGGTCACGCGGAAACAGGGCCGGGAGAAGCTGCACTACCTCAACCCGGTGCCGATCCGGCTGATCCACGACCGCTGGATCGACAAGTACACGGAGCGCCATGTGTCGGCGCTCGTCGACCTCAAGACAGAGCTGGAAGGAACGGCATGACGACCATGACCGAGACGAAGACGACGCAGGTCTACCAGGTGTTCATCCGGGCGACTCCGGAGGCGATCTGGGACGCCATCACCAAGCCCGAGTGGACCCAGCGGTACGGGTATCGCAGCATCGCCGAGTTCGATCTGCGGCCCGGCGGCAGCTACCGCGGGAAGGCCACGCCCGAGTTCCAGGCGATGGGCATGCCCGAGGTCGTCGTCGAGGGCGAGGTGATCGAGGCCGACCCGCCGCGGAAGCTCGTCCACACGTGGAGCTTCCAGTGGGACGAGCTCAAGGACGAGGGCCCCACGCGCGTGACCTTCGACATCGCCGAGGGCGAGGCAGGGGTCTGCAAGCTCACGGTCACCCACGAGCTGGAGAACGCGCCGCTCACGGGCGCGCAGCTGGCCGGCGAGATCGAGGGTGCGGGCGGCGGCTGGCCGTTCGTCCTCAGCGATCTCAAGACCCTGCTCGAGACCGGCGAGTCGCTGCCGGGCTGAAGCTAGACGAGCGCGACGACGTCGCGCCACTGGGGGTCGACGGCGTCGAGCCGCTCGACCACGTCGCGGCGCCGTTCCTCCCCCGGGAGCGGCACCGCGGCGGTGTCCCACGTGCGCGGCCGAGATCGCGTGCGGAGCCCGAGCGTCCATTGAAGGCCCGTCAGGATCCGGTCGGCGCGCTCGCCGCGTTCCTGGGCGACCAGGAAGAGCGTGGTCATGGTCTGTCGAGTACCCCGTGACGCCCCACCTCGAACCGGGGCACGAATTCGGACAGCGAGAGGACTAGCTCCGCCCCCTTCCGGTAACTTCCATCAGAAGTCCGCCGGACTCCGGTCAGAAGCGCGAGAGGGCCCCTCGGGAGCGGCCTGCTGGCGACCGGACGACGGATCAGGGGTACGTCCGGGCGGGCGGAGGAGAAATTCCAAACAGGGAGGGAGGCCCCTCATATGCGAAAGGCCACACTGGCCTGTCTCGCCGTAGGGATCTGCGCATCGCTGGCGTTGCCGTCCATTGCCACGGCACAGGACTTTCCGCCGGCGTCGCGATTCCAGAAGGTGACGCTCAATGACCGCCCGGGCGAGCCGATGAGCCTCGCCGTGCTGCCGGACGGTCGCGTCCTTCACTCCGCCCGCACGGGCGAGATCCGGATCCACAACCCGCGTACGGGCCTCAACACCCTCGCGGCCGACATGCGGGAGAGCCCAGAGGGCCTCTACCTGCACGACGAGGAGGGCGTCCAGGGCATCGCGCTCGACCCGAGGTTCCAGAACAACCGGTGGGTCTACGTGTACTACTCGCCGCGGCTCGACACGCCGGTCGACGACCCCGCCACCGGCGGCGCCGTCAACGAGGGCGACGCGCCGACCACGCTCGAGACCGCCGAGGACCGCGCGCGGCTCCGGCTGTTCGACGGGCACCTGCTGCTCTCGCGCTTCAAGCTGGTCGGGAGCGAGCTCGACTTCGACTCCGAGCAGCAGATCCTCGAGGTGCCGGTCAGCCGTGGCATCTGCTGCCACGTCGGCGGCAAGATCGACTTCGACAGCCAGGGCAACCTGTACCTGTCGACGGGCGACGACACCAACCCGTTCGAGTCGGGCGGCTACTCGCCGATCGACGAGCGCGACACGCGCAACCCGGCGTTTGACGCCCAGCGCACGTCCGCCAACACGAACGACCTGCGCGGCAAGATCCTGCGCATCCGCGTGACGACGGGCGGCGACTACTCGGTCCCGTCGGGGAACCTGTTCCGGCCGGGCGCAGGCGAACACGCGGCCCGAGATCTACGCGATGGGCTTCCGCAACCCGTTCCGCATGTCGGTCGACAAGAAGTCCGACAACGTCTACGTCGGCGACTACTCGCCGGACGCGGACGAGGCAGATCCGGCGCGCGGGCCCGCGGGCTACGGCCGCTGGATGCTCGTCGACCGGCCCGGCAACTATGGCTGGCCGTACTGCATGACCCGCAGCCTCGGCTACACCGATTACGACTTCGGGACCGAGGAGTCGGGCGAGGAGTTCAACTGCCTGACGCCGCGCAACGAGTCGCCGAACAACACGGGCCGGCGCAACCTGCCCGACATGGTCAACCCGGACGTCTGGTACAGCTACCCGACCGAAGAGGACCCGGACGGCTCCGACGAGCTGTTCCCGGAGCTCTTCCAGGAGCGCGGGGGCGACGGCATCGGCCCGATGGGCGGGCCGGCGTACGACTTCCGCGGCAGCAACCGCTCGGAGACGAAGTGGCCGCGCGTGTTCGACGGCCATCCGCTGTTCTACGAGTGGACGCGCGACTACGTGAAGGTGTTCGAGCTCAACGAGCCGAACGGCGACCGCCTCGAGCAGATCCACAACCTGTTCTCGGGCGCCCAGGGCAGCAGCCTGATCCTGGACAACCCGATGGACATGGAGTTCGGGCCTGACGGCGCGATGTACACGCTCGAGTACGGCGACGGGTTCTTCTTGGAGACCCCGGAGGCACAGCTCACCCGCGTCGACTTCGTGCGCGGAGGCGAGCGGACGCCGGTCCCGAGGATCACGACGGTGCCGGCCGCCGGAGCCAATGGCAACGTGAGCTCCTTGAACCCGCCGTTCACGGTGCAGTTCTCGGGCGCCGGCTCGACCGACGCCAACGGCGACCGTCTCGCGTACGCGTGGGACTTCAACGCCGACGGGCGGATCGACTCCCGCTCGCCGAACGCGTCGTTCACCTACACCACACGGGGCATCTGGGACGCCACGCTGACCGTGACCGACACGACGGGCCGCTCGGCCTCCGCGTCGGTGCGGGTCATCGTGGGCAACCAGGCGCCGGTCGTGACCCTCACCATCACCGATCCCTCGCCGCCGTTCGCCTTCGGCGACGCGGTGAACTTCACGGTGACGGTGCAGGACGAGCAGCCGGTCGACTGCGCGCGCGTGTCCGTGGCCTACATCCTCGGCCACGACCAGCACGGGCATCCGCAGTCATCGACGGCGGGCTGCTCGGGCACGATCCAGACGCCGCAGCCGGACGCGGGCCACCAGGGCGAGAACATCTTCGCCGTGTTCGTGGCCAGCTACACCGACAACCCGGCCGGCGAGACGCCGCAGACCGGTAGCGACGAGGTGGTGCTGCGACCGGGCCAGTAGGTCAGGACTCGTCGAGCTCGAGCCACTTCGTGACGGAGGGCGGCTCGTAGGCAGCGAGCCGGTCGAGCAACTCGGCCGGCTCGCTCGCCACGCTCAGGACCGCGCGGTGCTGGGGGCGCAGGAAGCCCTCGGCCACCGCGTGGTCCAGCAGCGCCGCGAGGTGGTCGTAGTAGCCCTTGACGTTGAGGACGCCGCACGCCTTGTCGTGGATGCCGAGCTGGCTCCACGTGTAGACCTCGATCAGCTCCTCGAGCGTCCCGATCCCGCCGGGTACCGCCACGAAGGCGTCGGCCAGCTCGGCCATCAGCGCCTTGCGCTCGTGCATCGAGTCGACGACGCGCAGCTCGGTGAGGCCGGGGTGGCCGATCTCGCGGTCGATCAGGGCCTGCGGCATCACGCCGATCGCCTCGCCGCCGTTGGCGAGCATCGTGTCGGCGAGCACGCCCATGAGGCCGACCTTGCCGCCGCCGTAGACGAGGCCGATGCCACGCTCGGCCATCGTGGCCGCGAAGGCGGCCGCCGCCTCGGCATAGGCCGGATCGCTCCCGGGGTTGGACCCGGCGTAAACGCAGACTCGTCGCACGGGCTGCGACCCTAGAGGACCATGGAGACGACTTCGCTCGGCCCGCTCACCGTCAGCCGCCTCGGTCTCGGGACCATGCTCATGGGCGGCGACACGCCGGTGGACGAGTCGCACCGCATCCTCGATCGCTTCGTCGAGGCCGGCGGGAACCTGATCGACACGGCCGACACCTACGGCGATGGCAGATCCGAGCGCACGCTCGCCCCGTGGCTGGCGCAGCACCGCGACGAGGTGGTGGTCGCCACCAAGGTCCGCTTCTCGGTCTCGGACCCCGGCGGTCAGGGACTCGCGCCCGACCGCATCCGCGCCGCCTGCGACGCGTCGCTGCGCCGGCTCGGCGTCGACGTGATCGACCTCTACCAGGTGCACGCACCGGATCCGGAGGTCCCGCTCGAGGAGACGCTGGAGGCTCTGGACGGGCTCGTGCGGGCGGGCAAGGTGCGCGCGCTCGGCGCCTCGAACTACCCCGCCTGGCTGCTGGCGTGGGCGGTCGCGCTGCAGGACCGCAACGGCTGGTCGCCCTTCGTGAGCACGCAGCCGCAGTACTCGCTGGTGGAGCGCACGATCGAGATCGACCTGCTGCCGTTCACCCGCGCCGCGGGGCTCGGCGTGCTGCCGTGGGGCCCGCTCGGCGCGGGCTTCCTCAGCGGCCGCAACCGCCGCGGCGAGCCGCCGCCCGAGGGCAGCCGTGTCGCCAACGCGACCGACGACATCGAGGAGGCGCCGCACCGGCGGGCGATCGAGCGCAACTACCGGGTCGTCGACGCGGCCGAGGCGATCGCCGCCGATCGCGGCGCGACGGTGCCGCAGGTGGCGATCGCGTGGCTGATGGGCGTCGAGGGCGTGACGGCCCCGCTCGCCGGGGCGCGGACGATGCAGCACCTCGAGGACGTGCTCGGCGCGGTCGAGCTCGAGCTGTCGGCCGAGGAGCGTGCGCGCTTGGAGGCTCCCGCGCCGCCGCCCCCGACCACGCCGCACCGGATGCTGTCGGAGCAGATCGGGCTCGAGCGGCTCACGGGGCCGCTGCGCTGACCAGCCGCTCGAGGTCGCTCTCGTCGTTCCAGGCGCCGACCGAGGCGCGCAGGTAGGGCGTGCCGGGGAGGTCGCGGACGATCACCCCGGCGTCGGCGAGCCGCTGCCGCGTGGCGGCCGGGTCGGCGTCCTCCCAGGTCACGAGCGTGGTGGCGCCGCGCGGCGCGACCGTGCGGCCGCGCTCGGCCAGCGCGTCGGCGAGCCGGGTGGCGAGGCCGGTGGCCCGGGCGTGGACGGCGTCGAACCCGGCGCCGTCGAGCACGCGCGTGGCGGCGAGCGAGAAGGCCGCGGCCTCGCGCGACAGCGAGGCGGTGTCGTAACGGCGGGCATCGGCGTGCAGGGTCGCCTCGAAGCCCGCGTGGCTGTCCTCGAAGTTGATGAAGCTGGGGGCCACGGCGCGGATGCGGTCGCGGAGACCGGGGGCGACGTAGAGCAGGCCGGTGCCGTCTGATCCGCACAGCCACTTCTGGCCGGCCGCCGCGTAGGCGGCGCAGCCGAGCGCGTGGACGTCGACCGGCACCGCGCCCACGCCCTGCGCGCCGTCGAGCACGACCGGCACGTCCAGGTCTGCCAGCGCCTCGGGCGCGAACTCGCCCGTGACCCAGGACACGTGCGAGCAGGCGACGAGCGTGGTGCTCGCGCTGACGGCGTCGGCGACGTCGCGCAGCGGCACGACCTTGATCGTCGCGCCCTGCGCGCGGGCCGCCAGCAGCGGCCCGATCAGCCCGGGGTGCTCGCTGTCGGAGGTGACGATCTCGTCTTCGGGACCGAGGTCGAGCCCGGCCAGCACCGTGCCGATGCCCTCGCTCGTCGAGGTCTGCAGCGACAGGTCCTCGACCGCGCAGCCGACCACGCTCGCGTACAGCTCGCGCAGCTCGCGCTGCAGGGCGAAGCGGGCGTCGAAGTGCGGGCTGTAGCGCCCGGCGGTCAGCTCCGACTCGAGCGCCCCGCGCGCCGCCCGGACCGCCGCCGCCGGCACCGGCCCGTCCGTCCCCGCGTTCAGGAACGCGAGGCGCTCGAGGACGGGGAACTCGGAGCGGAGGGCGGCGGCGTCCATGCAGCGCCGCAGGCTAGTAGATGGCTGATTCCACGACCCACGCACCCGCCTGACCACGTCCCGCGGCGCCGGATCGCGGCCATTCGGGCACGCGGGCCGCGGAATCAACCATCTAGCGGCCGCAGACCGGCCAGGGCGACGCGCCGGCGCGGGCGTAGAGCATCGTCGCGCGGCGGTCCTGCTCGGCCTCGGAGGCCTGGGCGGGGTTGCCCGAGCCGCCGACCGCTCGCCAGGTCTCGAGCGTGAACTGATACTTCCCGTAGAACCCGTTGCCGGTGTCGGTCGCGGGGTTGCCGCCGGACTCGCAGGCGGCGATCGCCTGGAGCGTGGGGGAGGCGGTGAAGCGCGACTCGCGCAGCTCGTCCATGCGGGCGCGCAGGTCGTCGGGGCTCATGCCGCGCTGGCGGCGGCGTTCGGCGGCGGCGTCGAAGCGCTCGCCGTTGTCGTTCGCGACGCGGCGCGCGAGGGTGAGCGCGCGGCGCGCGAGGTCGTCGCGGCGGTTGTCGCGCGCCTCGGTTCGCATCTGGGCGGCCACGGACTCGTGGTCGCCCAACGCAGGTCGCAGGGGGTCCTCGGCTCGAGCGGCCGGCACTGAAAGGAGCACGCTCGCCATCGCGAGCGCGGTCGCCGTCTTCGGTCTCATCATCACGTCCTCCGGCATGCGGGCACGCCGAGTCGTTGTCGGGTTCACCGGACGGCGTCCACCCACGGGCCCATTCCGCTCGTCGCGCTCGACATGGCGCGGCGCATGGCCCGCGGCGGTCCTCCACCGTCGCGGCCGATCAGGCTAGCGTACGTGCCGCGGGCGAATATGTAGCGTTTCTCGGGTGTTTGCCGATACAATGCGGGCCATGGCCACTGCATTTGCCGGCGAAGCCGCTCACGTCAAGGACATCGGGCACCTCTCGGCGCCCGACATCGCCCGTGCCACGGGGGCCGACGAGACGACCGTCCGCGCCTGGCTGCGCGGCAGTCGTTCGCCCTCCGGCGCTCGCGCCGAGCGCCTGGCCGAGCTCTCGGCGATCGTCGAGCGCCTGGTGCGCGTGATGGATCCGAGCTACGTGCCGGTCTGGCTGCGCAAGCCGATCGCGCTGCTCGACGACGACAAGCCGCTCGACGTCATCGCCACGGGCGAGTATCGCCGCGTGTCGCGCGTGCTCGCAGGCCTCGAGGCCACCGGCGCCATCTAGTCGTTTGGACGTCGATCCCACGGCGGTGAGCGGGGCGTGGTTCCGGCACGTGCCGGCCGGCGCCGACGTCCAGCTCCGGCCCCCGCATCCGGCCGACAACCGCTGGCAGCGCGGTGAAGTGGTCGACGCGCTGTACTTCGCCGACTCCGAGGAGACCGTGTGGGCCGAGTGGTACCGGTTCCTCGCCGAGGCCGGGCTGCCGCCGAAGCAGGGTCTCCCGCGCGACCTCTGGCGCTGGAAGATCGAGTTGCCCGAGGTCGCCGACCTGGGCGACGAGCGCCGCCTCGCCCGCGTCGGGCTGCCGCCGCTGAACCCCACGCGGCGACAGTGGCCGGCCTTCCAGGCGGTCGGCGAGCAGCTGTTCGCGGACGGCTGGCCGGCCCTGGTCAGCGCCTCGGCGGCGCGGCCCGAAGGCAGGACGCTGTGCGTGTTCCGGACCAGCCGGCGCGTCGCTGGGACCTGGCCGGTCCGGCCGCCGATCACCGTCGCCGACCCGCCGCTCGTCCCGACAGGCATGCGGACCTAGGCGACGCGCGTGCAGCGAGCCCTGCCGGCAAGCCCGTAGCCGACCACTGCCAACGCGACGATCGCCGCTCCGGGCGCGCGCACCGTCGCGTCGCCGAGCATCAGCAGCAGCCCGGGGCCGGCGAGCAGTCCGAGCGCCTCCGGCCAGCGGCTGCCGCCCGCCCTCGGCAGCGCGCTCACGAGGAGCACCCCGGCGACCACGATCGCGAAGCCCATCGGCGAGAACAGATAGACGAGGCCGTAGCTGAGTACCGCGCCGAGGAACGCATAGGCCGCGAAGAGCAGGACCCTGCGGATCACGACCGGAACGATATCGCCGGTTCGAATCCGACTAGCATCACCCGACCCATGCGCGTGACCCTGCCCGACGGCTCCGAGCGGGAGCTCGAAGACGGCGCCACCGGCGCCGACCTTGCCGCCTCGATCGGCAGCGGGCTGGCGCGCGCCGCGCTCGCCATCCGGGTGGTGGACTCCGACGGCGCCGACCGCCACGACGGCAGCGCCTACGACGAGGGCCGGGTCCGCGACCTCGCCGCGCCGCTCCACGACGGCGAGCGCGTCGAGATCGTCACCGCGAAGAGCGACGACTGGGACTCGGTCCAGCTCATCCGCCACGACACTGCCCACGTGCTGGCCGCGGCCGTGCTCGACCTCTATCCCGGCACCAAGATCTCGATCGGCCCGCCGATCGGCGAGGGCTTCTACTACGACTTCGAGTTCCCCGACGGCGTCACCGTCTCCGAGCACGACTTCGAGGCGCTCGAGGCCAAGATGCGCGAGCACATCAAGGCCGACGAGCCGTTCGCGCGCGAGGACATCCCCGTGGCGGATGCGCTCGAGCGCTTCAAGGGCGAGGGCCAGGACTACAAGGTCGAGCTGATCGAGGACCTCGTTAGAGACCAGGGCGTGGAGACGGTCAGCCTCTACACCAACAACGGCTTCACCGACCTCTGCCGCGGCCCGCACACGCCGTCCACCAAGCGCGTGAAGGCGTTCAAGCTGCTGTCGACCGCGGGCGCCTACTGGCGCGGTGACGCCAAGCGCCAGATGCTCACCCGCATCTACGGCACCGCCTTCCACTCCAAGGACGACCTCGAGCAGTACCTGCACCAGCTCGAGGAGGCCCGCGCGCGCGACCACCGCCGCCTCGGGCGCGACCTCGGCCTGTTCATGTTCAGCGAGCTGAGCCCCGGCTCGCCGTTCTGGCAGCCGCCCGGCAAGGCGATGCTCAACCAGCTGCAGAACCTGTGGCGCGAGGAGAACGGCGCCCGCGGCTACCGCGAGGTGCAGACGCCGATCCTCTACGACGTCTCCCTGTGGAAGCAGTCCGGCCACTGGGACGTGTACCGCGACAACATGTACTTCACGGACGTCGAGGGGCACCCGATGGGCCTGAAGCCCATGAACTGCCCGGCGCATGTGCAGCTCTACAAGGACGAGCGGCGCTCGTACCGCGATCTGCCGATCCGCTACAGCGAGGCCGGCCTCGTGCACCGGCACGAGCCGAGCGGCACCCTGCACGGCCTGCTGCGCGTCCGCCACATCACCCAGGACGACGCCCACATCTTCTGCACCGAGGAGCAGGTGCCGGACGAGGTCCAGCGCTGCCTGGACTTCGGCTACGCGATCTACGACACGTTCGGCTTCAAGCCGCGGCTCGAGCTCTCGACCCGGCCGGACAAGCGCGTCGGCACCGAGGAGATGTGGGACCGGGCCGAGGCGCTGCTCGCCAAGGCACTCGACGACAAGGGCGTCGAGTACGAGCTCAACGCCGGCGACGGCGCGTTCTACGGCCCGAAGATCGACCTCCACATGACCGACTCGATCGGCCGCTCGTGGCAGCTCGGCACCGTCCAGCTCGACTACTACATGCCCGAGCAGTTCGAGCTCGCCTACACCGGCGCCGACAACGCCGAGCACCGGCCGGTGATGATCCACCGCGCCCTGATGGGCAGCTTCGAGCGCTTCATGGGGATCCTGATCGAGCACTACGCCGGCGAGTTCCCGCTCTGGCTGGCGCCCGTCCAGGCCGCCGTGCTGCCGCTCGCCGACCGCCACGTCGACTACGCGCGCGAGGTGCACGCGGCGCTGGTGGAGGCCGGGCTGCGCGTCGACGTCGACGAGCGCACCGAGTCGGTCGGCCGCAAGATCCGCGAGGCCGAGCTGCGCAAGGTGCCGTACATGCTCGTGGTCGGCGACCGCGAGGCCGAGCAGCGCGCCGTGGCGCTGCGCCGCCATCGCGAGGGCGACCAGGGCACGGTGTCGCTCGACGAGGTCGTCGAGCGGCTGGTCGCCGAGGCCGCTTCGCGGAGCTGACCTTGGAGCGCCGGGACAGCGGCCTGCTGGTCGGGGCGCTCGGGCTGGCTCTGTCGTTCAGCCCGTCGCTGATGCGCCGCGGCCGGCGCGACCAGGTGCTGGTCTCGGCGACCGCGCTCGCGTTCGGAGCCATCGCCGGCACCTGGACCGAGGCGCTGGTCGCGCAGCTCGCCCGCCGGATGGACGACCGCGAGAACGCTGCGCGCGGCATCGTGATCGGGGCCGGCGCCGCGGCCATCCTCGGGCAGCTTCCCGCGAGTCGCAACTCGGCCGTCGCCTTCGCCGGGTCGGTCGCGCGGGTGGCCGGGATCTCCGCGATCGTCGGCACCGTCGCGCCGCAGCGGACCAGCGGCGACCCGCTGCGCGATCCGCGCAAGCGGGCGGCCCTGTGGGTGCTGGGCGTCGGCTCGTACGTCGGCTACAAGCAGCTGATGAAGCGCTCGAAGCCGCGGCGGGCGCGGATGACCGAATGGCCCGACGCCGACTACCTGCCGACCGTCTCGATCGGGCCCGATTCGCTGATCGCGCAGGAGACGCTCGACTTCGAGGCCAGCCGCTTCCTGGCCGGCACCGAGAAGGGCCTGCCGATGGACCCGATCCGCGTCTTCGTGGGGGTCAACTCGGCGCCGACCGTCGAGGAGCGGGCCGAGCTCGCGGTGCGCGAGCTGGCGCGGCTCGGCGCCTTCGAGCGGTCGCGGATCGTGGTGATCAGCGCGACCCTGCGCGGCTACGTGAACCCGATCATCCCCGACGCGGTCGAGCACTTCTCGGGCGGCGACTGCGCGTGCGTGGTGATCCAGTACTACGACAAGCGCACGATGCTGATGCCGGCCAAGGTGCCGATCGCCGCCCGCACGCACCGCGAGCTGCTGCAGCGGTTGGCGCGGCACCGCGGCGACGCCGAAGTGATGGTCTACGGCGAGTCGCTCGGCGCGTGGGCGAGCCAGAACGTGTTCCGGAGCGGCGGGACGGCGGCGCTCGACGCGCTCGGCGTCTCGCGCGCGCTGTGGATCGGGACGCCGTACTTCTCGCTCCTGCGGCGCGACTTCGAGCGCGGCAAGCTGCCCATCGACGAGCGCGTGGCCATGGTGCGCGCCACGGACCTGGTGGAGGAGGACCCGCCGGACGCCGAGCGCGCGCGGTTCGTGTTCCTGCACCGGATGACCGACCCCGTCGTGCTGTTCCCGGGCCTGGAGCTGTTCTGGCGCAAGCCCGAGTGGATGCCGTCGAGCGAGTGGCGGCCCGGCATCACCTTCGTCCAGACGCTGATCGACCTCATCAACGCCACCAACTGGACGTCGGCGCTGCCGCAGGCGCTCGCCCACGACTACCGCCTCGAGGGCCCGCTCGGCGTGCGCCTGGCGTTCGGCCATCACGACGTCCCGCGCGAGGAGGCGGCCCGGATCGCGGACGAGCTGGTCACCCAGGAAGTCGCCAACGGAGCCCATTTGCGAGAGGCTCGTCGTCGCTATACTGCCCCACGTTGACCAAGCGTTCCGACTCCGCGCCGCGCACTTCTTGACGCGACGCCACCAAGCCTAGTGCCGGTCCCGAGACGATTCGACCGGCAGCCGCCTGAGCGCGACCCCACCCGGATCAACGAGCGCATCCGCGTTCCCGAGGTCCGTCTCATCGACGAGAACGGCCAGCAGGTGGGGATCATGCGCACCCAAGACGCTCTGCAGCAGGCGGTGGAGCGCGACCTCGACCTCGTCGAGGTGGCGCCCGACGCCAAGCCGCCCGTCTGCCGCATCCTGGACTACTCGAAGTACAAGTACGAGCAGAACCAGAAGCAGAAGGCCGCGCGCAAGCACCAGCAGCAGATCAACGTCCGCGAGATCAAGTTCCGGCCGAAGATCGCCCAGCACGACTACGACACCAAGAAGGGCCATGTCGAGCGCTTCCTCAAGGGGCGCGACAAGGTCAAGGTGACGATCATGTTCCGCGGGCGCGAGATGGCCCACCCGGAGCGCGGCGAGATGATCCTCAACCGGCTCGCCGAGGACCTCGGCGACCTCGCCGTCATCGAGCAGCGGCCCCAGCAGGACGGCCGCAACATGACGATGATGCTGGCGCCGCAGAAGTCCGCGGCTACTGAGAAGCCCGCCTAGAGCCAAATCCAGCGCCTCCCGGGTGACCGCGGGGGCGCCCATGGGACAACCCAGGGGACAGCGGCACAACGGGAAGCGGCAGTTAAGCGGGCCGCCGCTCACCGACCGCCACGACTGCGTGCGCACGCTTGCGTCCAACCTCCACGGTGGGTCCGGGGTCATACCCGCTGACACGCAACCCACCCCGGAAGGGAATCCACCATGTCGAGCATCACCCTCAAGCGGTCGGCGGCAACCCTCGGCGTCGTCGTCGGGCTCCTCGCGGCCGCGGTACCGGCTAGCGCCTCGCCGATCTACATGCCCGTCGGCGGCATCGACGGCTCCGTTGTGAGCCGCCCCGACCAGACCGCCCCGAGGGGCACGCAGGTCGGTAGCGAGGGCGTGAAGGCACCGACCAAGGCCGACGGCCAGACGAAGGACAACGCCAAGGCCGTGGTGGTTCTGATCGGCGCAAACGACTACGGCTTCGCCGCAGCGGAAGGCACGCAGATCGGCATCGAGGACTAGCGAAGCCCAGCGAGCGGGCGGGGTCGCGGCCCCGTCGAGCCGTTTGGCATCCCGGTACCGTTGCGGGCTGGTTCCCCGATACTGTGACTTTCCGATGACCCGTGCTGAACTGAGCCGCCGCCAGGAGCGGACGCGGCTCGTTCTGCTGTATGCGCGTGGTACCGCCAAGCCGGAAGGCACTCGGGCGCTCCAGCTACTAGTGGACCTTGCACTTCTCCTTGGCGTGAACGAGTTCGAGAGGCTGGCCGCGCGTGCCGCCCAACGTGCACGCCTCGAGCAAGAGGAGCCCTTGCACCTGTTACCTCGACGTCCTCGCCGCCGGCCTGGACCGCCTCGACGATGAATCTGGATCGACCGCTACCTGCGAGGGCGGCGGCGGCGCCGGGAGCGGCGCGCGTACGCATGTCCGCATTGCGCCGGCTGGCACCTCACGTCGCAGCCCGAGCGGACGAGGGCGCCCAGGTCCCATCCCCGAGAAGGGTGAGAGGAGTCCTTCTCCTATAGCGCCGCGGTGACCCCGTAGGCGGCGAGGAAGGCCTCGACGCCGCCGTCGGCGTAGCGGTCGAGCTCGGCCGCGCTTGGGATCGCGTCGTCGCCGAGCAGCATCGCGCGGTTGACCGGCGCCGCCATGACCAGCCAGTTGAAGTGGGCGGCGGCGAGCTCCGGATCGTGGGCGCGGAGCAGTCCGCGCGCCGTCAGTCGCTCGAAGGCGGCCGCCAGGCCGGCGATGCTCCGCCCGGCGCCTCGCTCGTAGAACCCGCGGCCCAGCTCCGGGAACCGGTTGGCCTCGCCGATCACGAGCCGGCGCAGCTGCATCAGCCGCGGCTGCATGACGCGGCCGAGCTGGCCACGCGCGAACGCGCGCAGGTCGGCGGCGAGGTCGTCGCTCTCCGCGAGCGCGTCGGTGTCCTCGAGCACAGGGTTCCCGGCCGCGTCGACGGCGGCGGCGACGATCGCCTCGAAGAGGCGCTCCTTGTCGGAGAAGTGCTTGTAGACCGTCTGCTTGGAGACCCTGGCGAGCGCCGCGATCTCGTCCATGCTCGTGCCCAGGTAGCCGTGGACCAGGAACAGCGAAGTCGCTGCGTCGAGGATCTCGTTGCGCTTTCGGACGGAGCGGGGCTCGTCAGCCATGCGACCAGAGTACTGGACGGTTCCGTACTCAGTACTGTACGGTCTAGTTCCATGATTGAGCCAAAGACCCTGCTGACCGGTCTCGTGATCGGCGAGTCCGCCCGCTGGCACGACGGACGCCTCTGGTTCGCCCACTGGGGCGCGGAGGAGATCGTCGCCGTCGACCTCGAGGGCAACGCGGAAGTCGTCGCCAAAGGCCCGCCCGGGCTCGGGTGGTCGATCGACTGGCTGTCCGACGGCACCCTGCTGGTGACCGGGCACGGCCTCAACCGCATCGAGCCCGACGGCTCGATGGTCCCGCACGCCGATACGAGCGCGGTCGGCGTCGACGACTTCAACGAGATCGTGGTCGACGGCCGCGGCAACGTCTACGTCAACGGCGGCGTCGAGTTCCACCCCGAGGAGGGCACCGCCCCGGGGATCATCGCCCTCGTCACCCCTGACGGATCGGCGCGCCGCGTGGCGGAGGACATCGCGTTCCCGAACGGCATGGTCGTGACGCCCGACGACTCGACGCTGATCATCGCCGAGTCGTTCGCGCGAAGGCTGACGGCGTTCGACATCGAGCACGACGGTGGCTTGTCCAACCGGCGCGTCTGGGCCGACGGCGTCGGTCCCGACGGCATCTGCATGGACGCCGACGGCGCGATCTGGGTCGACGTCGGCGAGTTCGGCGACAACCTCCTGGGCCGCGTCGTGGAGGGCGGCGAGGTCCTCGACCGGATCAAGCTCAACCTCGCCTGCTTCGCCACCGCGCTCGGCGGCGAGAACCGCGACACGCTGTTCATGCTCGCGGCCGACTGGCGCATGTCGGAGGGCTTCGAGGAGAACATCACGCGCCTCACCCAGGGCCCGCGCACCGGTCAGGTCCTCACCGCGCCGGCCCCGGCGCGGGGCGTCGGCCGGCCGTGACCCGTCGCCGCCCGGAAAACCGCACGATTTCGCCGGCTGGAACGTTCAAGCAACCAGACGGCGCGTGCTCTGGCACGGAACCACCAGACCCAGACGCGCGCGCCGTCGCTTGCGGGCGCCCCGGCCGTCGCATCGCTTCGGGCGTACGGACGACGCGCCAGGTCCGGGGCGCCCTGAGACAGCCACTACCCGTGTCAGCCTGAAAATCTGTTAGCCGTGACGCAGCTACAGGTCGAGTCGTTCACAGTTGACGTTCCCAAGCAGACGCTGTCGGATCTGCGCGAGCGGATACGCAACACGCGCTGGCCGCCGCCCTCGCCGGAGCCGGGCTGGGCGCAGGGGACCGAGCTCGAGTACCTGCGCGGGCTGCTCGACTACTGGGCCGACGGGTTCGACTGGCGCGAGCAGGAGCGGCGGCTGAACGAGCACCCGCAGTTCGTCGCCGACGGCATCCACTTCGTGCACGTGAAGCGCGGCGGGATACCGCTGATCCTCACGCACGGCTGGCCGAGCACGTTCGTCGAGCACCTCCAGCTCGTCCCGCACCTGGAGGGCTTCGACCTCGTGATCCCGTCGCTGCCCGGCTACGGCTTCAGCGAGCGCCCGCCGCGGACGACGATGCGCGACACCGCGCGGCGCTGGCACGAGCTCATGCAGGGCCTCGGCTACGAGCGCTACGGCGCCCAGGGCGGCGACTTCGGTGCGGCCGTCACGGCCTTCATGGCCCTCGCCGACCCCGAGCCGCTGATCGGCATCCACCTGCACCAGATCGACACGCCGCCGTACGTGGACGCGCCGGCGACCGACGCCGAGCGCGAGTACCTCGAAGCGAGGGCGGCGTGGGACGCCGTCGAGCGCGGCTACAGCTCGATCCAGTCGACCAAGCCGCAGACCGTCGCCTACGGCCTCAACGACTCGCCCGCCGGGCTCGCCGCCTACCTGATCGAGAAGTGGCGCTCGTGGAGCCACGACCTCGAGCGCATCGACCGCGACGTCCTGCTCACCAACCTGACGATCTTCTGGGCCACCCAGACCATCGCGACCTCGATGCGCGACTACTACGACGAGCGCTGGCACGACCACCGGATGGGCCCACATGACCGCATCGAGGTCCCGACCGCGGTCGCCCTGTTCGCCAACGAGCTGGTGAGCGAGGGCACGCCGCCACGCGAGTGGGCCGAGCGGCTCTTCAACATCGTGCGCTGGACACCGATGCCGCCGCGGCGGCCATTTCGCTCCCGCCGAGGAGCCCGAGCTGCTCGCGCGCGACATCGCCGAGTTCTTCGGCCCGCTCGCCTAGCCGCAGCCGCCTCCAAGCGGAGGTCCGCGCTCGGACTGAGCGGTTGACTTTGCGGAGTGGTCTGGAGGAGGGTCGGAGACCGGGACTGCGACGACGAAGGAGGCGGCGATGGACTCCAGGCAAGCGTCGAGGATGGCGGTGGTGGTCATCGCCGCGGTGACGATCGCGTTCCCCTCCGCGGCAGCCGGCAAGCGGCACTCGCACGCCCCCGCGGTGACCGAGCTCGCCACCTTCGCCGCGCCGTCGTGCACCGGCACATGCGGCTCGGGCAGCACGATCGGGCCGGACGGAGCGTTGTACGTGACCGACGGCCAGGCCGGCAAGGTCAAGCGCGTCGACACGCGCAGCGGGGCGGTCACGACCTTCGCCGCCGGGTTCCCGCTCATGAACACGCCGCCCGGCATCGGCGGCGCCATCGACGTCGCGTTCGTCGGACACACGGCCTACGTCCTGGTCGCCAACGTCGGACCCTTCTTCGGGGAGCCCAACGAGATCGCCGGGATCTACCGCGTGCGCCGGAACGGCAGCGCCGTCCCTGTGGCCGACATCGGCGCATGGGCAACGGCCAACCCGCCCGTCGGCGTCGAGTTCGTCCTGCCGGGCGGGGTTCAGTACGCGATGGAGCCCTACCTCGGCGGGTTCGCGGTCACCGACGGCCACCACGACCGCGTGCTGTACGTCCGGAACGACGGGCAGGTGCGCGAGCTGCTCGCGCGCGGCACCGTCGTCCCGACGGGCTTGGCGGCCGCGGGCCCCGCGCTGTTCGTGGGCCTGGCCGGGCAGGTGCCCCATCCTCCCGAGGAGGGCAGGGTCGTCGCGATCACGCCGTGGTCGCGCCCAGTGCAGATCGCGGCCGGGGCGCCGCTCGTCGTCGACGTGGAGTTCGGCCCGGACCACCGCCTGTACGCGCTCGCGCAGGGCCTCTGGCCGTCGGGCGGCGGCCCCGGCTCACCGGCGTCGCCGAACACGGGGACCCTGACCCGCGTCGAGCGCCGTGGCCGGCTGGCGCCGGTCGCCGGGCCGCTCGACCGTCCGACCTCGGTCGCGTTCTCCCGCGGGAGCGCGTTCGTGGTGACGCTCACCGGGAAGGTCATGAAGATCGACGGGTTACTAGGGCAGGCCCGCGCGCGGGACGTCGACCGTGGTGGTCAGCAGCACGGCCTCGTGGTTGGCGCTGCGGGCCTGCTCGATGAAGTCGGGCGCGGCGCACATGAGCAGCGTGCGGCCGTCGGCGCCGCCGAGCATGCAGGCGAAGATGTTCAGCCCCTCCGGGGCGGCGATCTCCTGGACGATCTCGCCGCCCGGCGCCAGCCGCACGCAGCGCGCGTTGACCTCGTCGGCCGACCAGATGTGCTCCTCGGCGTCGAGGCAGCAGCCGTCGGGGCCGAACCGCAGCTTCCCGAGCGTCTCCTCGAACGTGGTGATCTCCGGCGTCTCGGCGACCTGGGCCCAGACGCGGCGGTCGATGAGCGAGCCGTCGTCGGTGATCGTGAAGGCGGTGTAGCGGGCTCCGGCGGTCTCGCCGACGATCAGCGTGCGCCCGTCCGGGGTGATGACCGACCCGTTCGGGAAGTACATGTCCTCGGCCGCCACCGAGGCAGAGCCGTCCGGGTCGACGCGGATCAGGTTCGCTGTCGCCGGGTCGGCGAAGGCCATCAGGTCGAAGCCGAAGTTGCCGGCGTAGGCACGGCCGCGCGAGTCGACGACCATGTCGTTGAGGTGCCCGCCGCAGTGCTCGCTCACGTCGGCGTGCAGCGCGAGCGACGAGCCGTCCCAGCGCAGGATCCGCCGGTCGCGCATCGAGACCACGAGCAGCGAGCCGTCGGGCATCCAGCCGAGCCCGGATGGCTGGCCCTCGACCTCGAGCACGTCCTCGCTGTGGCCGTCCTCGGTGACGGTCAGCACCCGGTGCCGGTAGAAGTCGGAGAGCCACCAGCGGCCGTCGTGCCAGCGCGGGCTCTCGAAGAACGCCCCGCCTTCGAGCAGGGTTCTCATGCGCGCAGGTGGTCGGGCGAGAGCTCGCTCACCGAGGCGGCGCCGACGGCCCACACCGCGACCCGCAGCTGGCGGATCAGGGTGGAGGCGACGTGCGACGTCGTGTCGGCCTGGGCCGCGAGCAGGAACGGCCGCGCCAACCCCGCGGCCGAGGCGCCGAGCGCGAAGGCCTTCGCCGCGTCGACGCCGTCGCGCAGGCCGCCGCTCGCGATCACGGGCAGGCCGGGCGCGGTGGCGAGCGCCTCGATCAGCGCGTCGGCGGTCGGGACGCCCCAGTCGGCGAAGGCGGAGGCGACGTCGCCGGCGCGCTCGTCGCGGCGGCCCTCGACGAGCGCCCAGTTGGTGCCGCCCGCGCCGGCCACGTCGACCGCCGCGACGCCGGCGTCGCGCAGCAGCGCCACGTCGGCGGCGTCCATCCCGAAGCCGACCTCCTTGACCACCACCGGCAGCGGCGCCAGGCGCTCGACGATCGCGGCGATCCCGGCCGCGACGCCGGCGAAGTCCGGCTCGCCTTCCGGCTGCACGGCCTCCTGGATCGGGTTCAGGTGCACGGTCAGGCCGTCGGCCTCGAGCAGGGAGACCAGCCGCTCGGCGCGCTCGGGCGCGTCCGGCCGCCGCACCTGGGCGGCGCCGAGGTTGCCGAGCAGCAGCGGCGGGCGGTCGGTGCTGCGGTAGGTGGGCAGCGCCGCAGGGTCGTCGAGCAGCGCGCGGCCGGAGCCGAGCACCATCGCCAGCCCGTGCTCGGCCGCCGCCCGCGCCAGCCGCCCGTTGATCTACCTCGGCCTCCGGCGTGCCGCCGGTCATCGCCGAGATGACGATCGGCGCCCCGAGCCGCGCGCCCAGCAGCTCCGTCTCCACCGACACGCGCGCGAGGTCGCGCTCGGGCAGCGCGCGGTGGCGGAGCCGGAAGCGCTCCAGGCCCGTGCCGCCCGTGTGCGCGACGTCCGCACCCGCGGCGATGCGCAGGTGGTCGGCCTTGCGGCCGACCAGCGTCATCGCGCCGCCGCCTCGCGGACGGGCACGCCGAGGTGCCGCAGGATCAGGTCGTGCACGTCGGTGGCCGCCACGCCCGAGTCGGGCAGCAGGTCGGCCTGGCGCGTGATCAGCAGCGGCCCCTTCGACGCGTCGTCGGGGATCCGCCCGTGCGACCCCCGCACGAGCGACGCGTCGAGCGGGATCACGTCCATCAGCGTGCGGAACCCGAGCTTCTTGCGAACGAGCCGCGAGCCGAGAGCGAGCGGCGGCACCCGGATGGCCGGGTCCAGGAACAGCTCGACCGGGTCGTAGCCGGGCTTGCGGTGGATGTCGACCGTGCGCGCGTAGTCGGGCGCCTTGTCGTCGTCGAGCCAGTAGTAGTAGGTGAACCAGGAGTCCGGCTCGGCGATCAGCACCAGCTCGCCGGAGCGCTCGTGGTCGAGCCCGTGCTCGCGCTTGCCGGCCTCGTCGAGCACCTCGCCGACGCCCCGGCACCTTCTCGAGCAGCGCCTTCACCTCGGCCACGCGCGCGGGATCGCGCACGTACACGTGCGAGATCTGGTGGTCGGCCATCGCGAACGCCTCGCTGCCGCCGATGTCGATCACCTCGCGCCCGAGCTCCATCCGGTAGGCGATCAGGCCCGCCTCGCGCAGCACGCGGTTCGGGTGCACCGGCCGCGACACCGGCACGATCCCGTACTCGGACAGCACGATCACGCGCGCGCCGCGCTCCTCGTAGAAGTCGATCAGGTCGCCGACGAGGTCGTCGATCTCGCCGAGCTCCTTCTCGACCCCGACCGGCCCCTTCATCTGGAGCGCGTAGTCGAGGTGGGGGAGGTAGACCAGCGACAGATCCGGCCCGAACCGCGCCTCCACCTTCTTGGCCGCCTCCGCGAGCCACTTCGTGGAGTCGATCGACGCCGCCGGCCCCCAGAACTTGAACAGCGGGAACTGGCCGAGCTCGGCCTGCAGCGAGTCGCGCAGGTCACCCGGCTTCGTGTAGCAGTCCGGGATCTTGCGGCCGTCGGCCGGGTACATCGGCCGCGGCGTCACCGTCACGTCGGCCGACGAGTACATCGCGAACCACCAGGAGAGGTTCGCGCAGGTGATGTCCGCTGCTTCCCACACCTTGGGCGCCTGCACGAGCCGGTTGGACTGCTGCCACAGGCGCACCTCCATCGTGTCCCGGAACAGCCAGCCGTTGCCGACCGCGCCGTGCCCGCTCGGCAGCCGTCCGGTCAGGTAGGTGCTCTGCACGGTCGCTGTCACCGCGGGCGTGACGCCGCCGAGCGGCGTCATCGCGCCCGCGTCGGCGAACGCCTTCAGGCGCGGCGTGGCGGGCCCGAGCAGGTCGGGCGTCAGTGCCACCACGCACAGGACGACGGTCTTCTGAGCCAATTTCAGGTCCCCGCGATCTTGGTCTGGAGAGCGATCGTGACAAGGAAGGCTGCCAGGCACACTCCCACGGCCGCCAGGCTGCCCTCGACGCTCGCCACCGCGAGCGCGTCGAACAGCGAGACGCCGGCGATCAGGCTGACCACGCCGGCCCCGATCCGCCGCTGCGAGCGCACGAGCCACAGCGACCGCAAGGTCCAGGCGGCGAAGGCCGCGAGCAGCAGCACGTACCAGACGGAGTTCACCCAGCCGGCCCAGTAGGCGACGGCGGCGAGGACGGCGGCCAGCGGCCACACCGCGCTCAGCGTGGCGCCCTCCGCCTTGGCCACCTGCGTGAGGCCGACGATGTAGAGCAGCAGCACGGCGGCGGCGACCGCCACCTCGGTCGGCACGCCACCCGCCACGGCGAAGGCGGCGACGAAGTACACGAGCGCGCGGCACGCGCCCATGAGGACCGGCGAGAGCGGGTTGCCCTTGTGCCAGGCGTCGTAGAGGACGATCAGCGCGATCAGCCCGAGCCCGGCGAGGAACGGCTCGGTCCCCTCGAGCAGGAGCAGCGCCTCGCCGGCCGCGAACAGCGAGATCACCGCGGTCAACGCGGCCGGCCGGCTCACCTCGCCCGACGGCAGCGGCCGCTCGGGGCGCTCGCGTACGTCGACGTCGTAGTCGAGCAGGTCGTTGAGGATCATGCCGGCGGTGTAGAAGAGCGCCATCGCGCCGGCCACGACGGTCACCGCGCCGGCGTCGGGGGAGGCCGAGGCGAGCACCGCGCCCGCCACCGAGTTGGAGACGACGGTCGGAGTGTTGGAGACGCGGGCGAGCTGGAGCCAGCCGCTAGCGGAGGACATCGAGCACCCACTCGTACTCGCGCGCGATCGAGTCGACCGACGACGCCTTCAGGTCGGCCGGCAGCACGTCCCACGTGTAGGTCTCGATCTCCAGGTGCGAGGTGCGCCCGCGTACGCGCTCGATCACCTCGCGCAGGTGGTCCTGCGTGGACTCGAGCTTGCCGTAGCGCTCGAGGAAGATCGGGACGTGGAAGTGCACGCGCCACTCCTCGCCGCCGCCGTAGCCGTCGAGCGCCTGCGGGAGGTCGGGCCACGACTGCAGCGAGCCGTCGGCGCTGCGCTGGGTGACCTGGTGCAGGTAGATCGGGTCGGCGAAGCGCTCGAGCTCCGCGCGGGCGATCACCGGTAGCCGCAGCGCGGCCGAGAGCTGCGCCTTGCCGATCCGGATGCCGGCCTGATCCAGAGCCGCCAGCGCCTCCTCGGGCTCCTCGTAGGCGACCGCCGAGTGGCAGGCGTCGAAGCAGATCGTCACGTTCTCGAGCCCGTCGGGCCACCAGACGATGAGCTCGTCGACGGTGGCCAGCGATCCGTCGGCCTCCGGCTCGATGGCGAGCGCGATCCGCGTGCCGCGCAGCCCTTCGTCGACCCGGCGCACGTTCGCCGTGCACGTGTCCAGGTCGGCGTCCCAGGCCTTGTAGGAGAGCGGGCTCGTGGAGATCGTGCCGTCGACGCCGTCCGGCAGCAGCGCGCTCAGGATCTCCGCCAGCCGCAGCGTGTAGTCCACGCGCTCGTCATGGCTCCAGTCCGGCGCGTGCACGTCGGCCTTCACGGGCTGCCCGTGGAAGGTGCCGTGCGGGAAGCCGTTGACGGTGAACACGTACAGGCCCTCGGAGTCGAGCCAGCCGCGGAACTCGTCGAGTCGACCGCCCGAAAGCAGCTCGCGCGACTCCTCGCCCGACAGCCGCAGCCCGATCCCGAACGGCGCGTCCGGCGACAGCCGCGCCTTCAGCGCCGGGCCGTGCGCGCGCAGCGAGTCCACCACGGCGTCCCAGCCGATCGCCGGATGGATGTTCGTGCAGTAGGTGAGGTGAAGCCCGTCAGCGACCTGCACTAAACCGCCACAGCACCTTCACGGTCGGGCAGCTGGAACTTCGGCGACTGGCCGAGGAACTCGATCGGGTTCTCGTAGACCACGCGCCGGATCAGCGAGTCCGGGTGCCCGCGACGCCGCATCTCCATGATGAACTCGGGCACGGCCAGCGGGCGGCTCTCGCCCCAGTCGCACGCCGCCGCCACGCAGATCCGGTCAGGCCCGCGGGTCTCGAGCACGTCGACCGCGCGCGCGGGGGAGACCTTGGTGACCGGGTACAGCGTCAGCCCGGTCCAGAACCCGTTGTCGAGGATCATGTCGACCGTGTGCTCCTCCGCGTGGTCGACCATCACGCGGTGCGGCTCGATCCGGTCGTCGGCGACCAGCGTGTCGACGATCGCCTTCGTGCCCTTCCACTTGTCCTCGAGGTGGGGCGTGTGGATGTGGATGAGCTGCTCGTACTCCATCGCGAGGTCGACGTGGTCCTTGAAGCCGGCCAGCTCGTTGCGCGTGACGCGGTTGAGGCCGATCTCGCCGATCCCGAGCACGGTCGGCAGCTCCAGGTAGCGCGGGATGACCTTGAGCACCTCGCGGGTCAGCTCGCGATCCTCGGCCTCCTTCGGGTTCAGGCACATCCACGTGAAGTGGGCGATCCCGTAGGTGGCGGCGCGCTTGGGCTCGAAGTCCGTGAGGCGGTTGAAGTAGTCGACGAAGGCCTCGACGCCGGGACGGTCGTAGCCGGCCCAGAACGCGGGCTCGGTGACGGCGACGCAGCCGCTCATGGCCATCGCCCGGTAGTCGTCGGTCGTGCGGGACACCATGTGGGCGTGGAGATCGATGTACTCCATGGCTCTAGGCCTCCGGGTCGTAGGCGCCCTTGGCGCTCTTCTGGTCCAGCTCCTCGAGCAGCTCGCTGCGAGGGTCGCTGAAGATCATCTGCACGCGCTGCACGCGGCCGCCCTGGCCGTCGACGAGGGCGGCGAGGGCCTCGCGGATCGACCGCAGCCGGAAGTCGTCGTCGGCGTCGATCTCGCGGGCGCGGTCGAGGCGGTCCAGGAAGGCCGCCAGCTCGAGCACCTGGACACGGTGCTCCATGAAATACTCGGCGATCAGCTCCCGCTGCGTCAGCGGGCTAGTGCCGGCGTGGGCTCCCATCCTTCTCGCTCTCCTCCCTCGACCCGGCGCTTGCAGGAGGTCGGAGGCCTCCAGGAGCACCGCCTCATCCAGCTCGTGCACTTCGAAGCCCGAGCCGATCCGCTCGAGCAGCATGATGGTGAGCCGCCCTCCAAGGTGCTCACGGAACTCCTCCAGGCCGGCCAGCACCGCCGGGCGGCCGCCGCTCCCCGGGGTGGCCATGTCGGGATGCCAGATCGGCAGGTCGACGGCCTCGAACAGCGCGATGATCCGCAGCCAGTCGGCGTGCGCCAGGCTGCCGGTCAGGTAGCTGTACGTGGAGTCGAGCGCGATGCCGACCGCCACCGCCTCGCCGTGGCGCAGCTCGTGGTGCGAGAGCTGCTCGAGCTTGTGCGCCGCCCAGTGCCCGAAGTCCAGCGGCCGCGACGAGCCGAGCTCGAACGGGTCGCCGCTGGTGGCGATGTGGTTCAGGTGCAGCTCCGCGCTGCGGTGCACCAGCCGCGCCATCGCCGGCAGCGAGCGCTCGTTGAGATCGCCCGTGTGATGCTCGATCCACGTGAAGAACGCGGGGTCCTTGAGCACGGCGACCTTGACCGCCTCCGAGATGCCGGCGCGCCAGTCGCGGTCGGACAGCGTGGTCAGCAGGTCGAAGTCGTTCAGCACCGCGTGCGGCGGCGCGAACGAGCCGACGAAGTTCTTCTTGCCGAAGGCGTTGATGCCGTTCTTGACGCCGACCGCCGAGTCGTCCTGGCTGAGGACCGTGGTGGGCACGCGGATCAGCCGCACCCCGCGGTGCGCGGTGGCGGCCGCGTAACCGACGGCGTCGAGCACCGCCCCGCCGCCGATCGCCACCACGTAGGAGTGGCGGTCGACGCCGTGGACGTCGATCGCGGCGCGGATCTCGTCGACCGGGTCCCCTTGGTTCTTGATCGCCTCGCCGCCCGGCACCACGAGCGGCGCCGCCGTCAGCTCGAGCGCGTCCGCGTGGGCGGAGCAGTACACGACCACGTCGGCCGTCATCGTGGGGTGCGCGTCGGCCACGCCCGCGTCGATGACCACGAGGAGCCGGGCGCGATCCTCGGCCTCGACCACGTCGCGCAGCGTGCGGTTGAGCGGATCGAGGATCCCGTGAGTGAACTTCACGGGGTAGCGGAACGTGACGACGACCTCCTGGTCGATGTCCGGCAGGTCCCCGTTCGACCCCATTCCCCCTTCATTCCCCATTGGCGCGAGTTTAGGACACCGAGGGGGATTCGGCGAGTGGTCGGCGAAACTCCCGGGTCCTGTAAACGAAAGTCCGGGCTCAGGAGCGCAGGAAGGCGAGCACGGCGAGGATCCTCCGGTGCGTGGTCGGGTCGTCGCCGAGCCCGAGCTTGAGGAAGACCTGCTTGGTATGGGCCTCGACGGTGCGCTCGGTGACGAAGAGGCGGGCCGCGATGGCACGGTTGGAGAGGCCTTCGGCGACGAGCGCGAGAACCTCCCGCTCTCGTGGCGTCAGCTCGGCCAGCGGATCGTCCCGCCGGGCGCGGCCCAGGAGCCGCGAGACGATCGTCGGATCGACGACGGTCTCGCCCTCGTCGACGCGTCGCAGGGCGTCCACGAGCACCGCGGCATCGAAGACGCGTTCCTTCAGGAGGTATCCGATCTTCTCGGGATGCTCTTCGAGCAGTCGCAGCGCGTAGCTCGGCTCCACGTACTGCGAGAGGACGAGCACGGCGACGTCCGGATGCTCGGCGCGGATCCGCTGGGCGGCGACCAGGCCCTCGTCCGTCTGCGTCGGGGGCATCCTGATGTCGACGATCGCGACGTCCGGCTTCCGGTACGCGACCTGCCGCATCAGCGCGTCGCCGTCGCCGGCCTCGCCCACCACCTCGACTCCCGCCTCGTCGAGGACTCGCACGATGCCCTCGCGCGTGAGCATCGTGTCCTCGGCGACGACTACGCGCACGGGATCTCCGCGTGCAGGACGCTGTCGGCGACGAAGAGCCGACCGCCCAGCGCGCCCACGCGGTCGGCAAGGTGGACCGAAGGCGCCGGCGTGGCCCAGTCGACGCGTACCTCGAGCGCGCCGCCCTGCCGCCGGACGGAGACGCCGACGTGGTCGGCGCCGCTCTCCTCGGCGGCCTCGATCGCGCCGGCGACCACGAGGTACGCGGCACGTTCGACGGCGTCCGGCAGGCGCTCACCCGGCAGCTCGCCGGGCTCGACCGGTATCGGGGCCTCGTCGGCGAGCGTCCAGAGCGCAGACTCGAGCCCTGCCTCGGTGAGGATCGCCGGGTAGATGCCGAGCGCGAGGTCGCGCAGCTCCGCGAGCGCCGCCTGGGCCTCGTCGCAGGCCGCCGCGAGCGTCTCGTCGTCACTCGCGTCCGCGAGCGCGAGACGGAGCTCGTACGACAGCGCGAGCAGCCGCTGCTGCGCGCCGTCGTGGAGGTCGCGCTCGATGCGGCGCCGGGCCGAGTCGCCTGCCTCGACGATGCGGGCTCGGGACGCGCGCAGGTCCTCGAGCTGGGCCAGCACCTCGGCTCGGAGTCGCTCGTTGTCGACCGCCAGCCGCGCCGCCGCGCCGATCTCACGCTCGAGCTCGTGCGCCGCCTGGAGCCCGCGGTCATGGACCACGAGCGCGACGGGCTCGCCGTTCCGGACGATCGGCGTGGTTCCGGGCCCGGCGGGCGGCTCGACCGGCCGCCCTGTCTCGTCGACGTACCGCCGCGATCCCGGAAGCCAGTACGCCACCTCGAGCCGCTGGTCTCCCAGTGACCGGGCGAGCGCGGCCTGGAGCGAGCCGGGTGCCGGCGCCGCGCCGAGGTCGGCCGCCAGACGCGAGACCGCGGTCCGCGCGCGGCGGTCGCGGACGAAGGTCCAGGTGACGCCGGCCGCCACGGCGGTGAACGCCAGCGCGCGGGCGAGGAAGATCGCCGCGAAGACGCCGCGTTCGGGATCCTCGGCCGGGACTCGGATCAGCGCGATCGCGTAGGCCGCCTCGGCGGTCGCGGCGAGCGCGGCGGGCACGAGGACCGCCCAGAGCGCCGCCCGCCCCGCGCGTGTCGCCCCGACGAGCCGCCAGACGGCGAACGCGGCCAGGACGAGGCCGACGAAGACGGAGACGCGGAGCCAGACGGCGTCGAGCGACCGCGCGAGATCGGGCTCGGCGTGAACGAGGAGGACGTTGTCGGTGCAGTTGCTCCAGCAGTTGAGGTCCAGGAAGGGATCCCGGAACAGCGCGCGGCCGGCGCTGAAGACGGCCGCCGCGCCGTAGACGGCCGCGACGGGGACCCGCGCGGGCAGTCGTCCCGCCGGGAACGCGACGACGAGATGGACGAGCAGGGGCAGCAGGAACGGCGCGGCGAGCATGGCGAGGCTGCGCACGAAGGCCGGGCCCTGCTCCCAGCCCACGAGGTCGGGCGCGAGCCAGACGACGCCGAGCAGCGTCGTGACCGGACCGATCGCGCCGCGGCTCCGCTCGGACGACACGAGCGACCCGGCGACGATCAGCCCGAGCCCGGCGGCGAGGTCGGCGGCGGCGGCGCCCGGGGAGGCCGCGGCGTAGCTGGTCGGGAAGGCGCCGGCGCTGAACGCCACCGCCGCACACGCCGCGCCGTACGCGAGCGCGACCGCCGACAGTGCGAGCCTGGCCACGCGCCGATTATCACGCCAAACAGACTGTGGTCAGCCACAGTCTTGCCACCGCTGATCCTCGTGCTCGCCGCGATGTCGGCGGGCCGGTCGCTCCATACCGTCGCCATCAGATCCCGATGGAGAGGAGCAGACCATGAGAGTGCTACCCATGCTCGCCGTTGCGGCGGTCGCGCTGGCCGGCTGTGGCGAGGCCGAGACGGCGGCGGTCGACCAGAGCCGCGCGTCGGCGTCGGTGGACCGAGGGGTCGCGTCCGGCCGGATCGCGTTCAAGCGCCAGCCGGAGGGCGACCCGTCGACGGCCGCGCTCTTCACGATCGGCGCCGACGGCAGGCACGACCGGCAGGTCACCCGGCCCGAGACCGGCGTGACGGACAACCGGCCGGACTGGTCGCCGGACGGGTCGCTGATCGTGTTCGAGCGCTCCGGCGTCCCGTTCGCCATCTACACCGTCAGGCCCGACGGCTCGCGCCTGCGGCGCGTGACCGCGGAGTGCCCGGACTCCGGCCCCGGCGTCGAGACGAGATGCGAGGACGGCGGGTACCCGGCCTTCCTGCCCGACGGCAAGCGGATCGTCTACACGCGCTCGACCGGCACGATCCGGACCTTCCCCGGCGGAGAGGAGTGGATCGAGCACTCCGACCTCGTCGTGCGCAAGGTCGACGGGTCCGCGCCGCGGGTGCTGCTCCGCGCCCGGCCGTACGCGGCCGAGTACTCGGGAGCCCGCTTCTCGCCCGACGGCTCGAAGCTCCTCTACGTGCGCACGAACTCCCCGCTGAGCGAGCCCGCGGGCGGCCGGGCGATCTTCGTCGCCGACGCCGACGGGAGCCACCGCCGTCAGATCACCCCGTGGTCGTTCGACGCCGGCGACGACCCCGACTGGTCGCCCGACGGCAAGCGGATCCTCTTCCGCTCGCACCTCGCAGGCGAGCAGCAGTCCCAGCTCCACCTCGTCCGGCCGGACGGCAGCGGCCTGCGGCAGATCACGCACGTCGAGGAGGGCACGCAGCTCCTGTCGGCCTCGTTCTCGCCCGACGGGCGCTCGATCACCTTCGCCATGACCGGCGAAGGCGGCGAGCCGGACGTCTACGTCATGCGGGCGGACGGCAAGGACGTCCGCCCGGTCACGACGACGCCCCTGTGGGAGAGCATGCCCGACTGGGGCCCGTCCCACTAGGGTCGGCAGAGCGATGAGAAACGCTCTCGTCCTCGTCCTCGCCGCCGCGGCCCTCGCGGGCTGCGGCGGCGGGACGAAGGCGGGCGGCTCCGGCGCGCCGGTGACGTTGCGGATCGGCACCCACGACCTCCAGGGCGGGTCGCCGGGCGCCGGGCATATCGAGGAGTACGCCCGCCGGGTCGCCGAGCTGTCGGACGGCAAGCTACGGATCGAGCCGGTGTGGCGGGCCGCGGGCGACGGGCTCGACTGGGACCAGCGCGTGGCCCGGCTCGTCGTGGGCGGCGAGCTCGACATGGGGATGATCCCGTCCCGTGCCTGGGACACCGAGGGCGTCGACAGCCTGCGAGCGCTCAACGCGCCGTTCCTGATCACGACCGAGGGCCTGCTGGCGCAGGTCCTTTCCGGCCCGCTGGCGGCCGACATGCTGGCCGGCCTCGACAAGGCGGGCGTGGTCGGCCTCGCGCTGTTCCCCGAGGGCCTGCGCCATCCCTTCGGATTCGACGGGCCGCTGCGCGGCCCGGACGACTACGACGGCGAGACGATCCGCTCACCGACCTCGAGGACAGCGGCGGCCGTCTTCGCGGCATTGGGCGCGACTGCAAACGACGAGCCGCCGAGCCCGGCCGACCAGGCGGGCATGGAGTCCTCGTATTCGATCGACACCCAGGGAACGGCGACGGGCAACGTCAGCTTCTATCCGAAGGCCAACGCGCTCGTCGTGAACGACGAGGTCTTCGCCGGGCTCGACGACGAGCAACGCGGGATCCTGCGCAAGGCCGCGGGCCAGACACGCGACTGGGCGATCGAGACGATCCCGGATGACGCCGCGGGGGCAAAGGCCTACTGCGACCAAGGCGGCAGCGTCGTCCTGGCGAGCGCCGCCGAGGTGGCGGCGCTGGAGAAGGCGACAGCCTCGGTCTACGCAGACCTCGAAGACGATCCGGAGACGAAGCGGGCCATCGACGAGATCCGCTCCCTCAAGGCCGGGGCGACGGCCCCGGCGGCGCCTGCGCCGTGCGGCGCACCGGACACCGGTGGCCAAGCAGCCGGCGAGACGGTGGACGCCGGCGAGGCGACCGCCATCGACGGCGTCTACCGCGCCGAGCTGACTGACGACGAGCTCGTCGCCCGCGGGCTCTCGGCCGAGGACGCGTACAACAACGCCGGCCTGATCAGGCTCACCTTCGACCACGGCGCGCTGGTCGTCTCGGAGGAGAACGAGCGCTGGGAGGACTGCCACGCGGTGTACTCGGTGTCCGGATCCCGGCTCACGCTACGGATGACCGGGCCGGGCTGCGACAAGGGGCCGCCGACGAGGTTCAACTTCCAGCTCGACGACGGGGCGCTCCGCCTCGTCCCGACGGGAGCGCTTGGCAAGGACCGCTTCACGCGCGTGTGGTGGGGGAGCGAGCCGTGGATGAAGCTGGAGTGACGGCGAGCGGGATCTCCGCGGTGACGCGCGTTCCGCCGCCGGGCGGGCTGACGACCTCCAGCACGCCGCCGAGCGCCTCGACGCGATCCGCCAGCCCCTGCAGGCCGGTTCCGCGCGACGCGTCGGCGCCGCCGACGCCGTCGTCGGCCACGACGACGACCAGGCGGCCGTCCCGCGCCGTCACCTCGAGCGTCGTCCGCGAGGCCGAGGCGTACTTCGCCACGTTGGCGAGCGCCTCGGCGCAGACGAAGTAGGCGCACGCCTCGGTCTCGTCCGGCACGCGCCCGACGCGGACGTCGAGCACGACGTTCGACGGCGCGAGCGACGCGAGGGCACCGGGCAGACCGGCTGCCGAGAGCTCGCGCGGGTGCAGCCCGCGCGCGAGCCGCTGGAGGTCCGACAGCGTGTGCGAGAGCTGGCTCCGCGCTCGATCCACGTGCTCGCCCCGGGGCAGGTCCGCGAGCGTCGCCTCCAACCGCGTCAGCCGCTGCTCCGGCCCCTCGCGGAGCCGCGCTTCCAGCCGCCGCCGCTCCTCGTCGGCGGCGACCAGGAGACGCCGTCGCGAGGCGGTCAGCTCCGCCACCTGCGCCAGCACCTCGGCCTGCAGCGCGACGTTCGAGGCGGAGAGGCGTGTGGCCGACGCGACCGCCTCGGCGAGCGCCGAGTCTCCGAGGACCGCCTCGTCGTGCGCGAGCACCGCGTAGGGCTGCCCGTCGCGCTCGACGCGCGTCGCGGAGCGCCCGGCACCCGGTTCCGGGAGGACGACGGCGGCGCCTCGGTCGTCGAGGTAGGCGTGCGCCTCCGGCGACCAGTAGCCGAGCTCGAGGGTCGGGTCGCGAAGCGCGTGGGCGAGTCGATCGCGGAGCGTCCCCGACCTCGCCTCGCCGAGCTCGACGACGAGATCGGCGACGGCGGGCACGGCCGGCCCCCGCAACCGCGCGTAGAGGGCGACGGCGATCGCGACGAGCACCGCCTCGTAGGCGAGCAGCGCCGGGTCGACGGCATCCCCGGACGGCACGGCGATGCGCGCCGCCGCGCCGCCGACGAGCACGGCGCCGAGCGCGACGGAGGCCTGGAGGGCCGTGAGGCGGTCGCGCCTTGCCCGACCGCTCGCGGCGACGTACCCCCGCGCGGCCACAGCGACCAGCATCGCCGCGAGGACGATGGTCGCGACGTCGCTCCGCCACACCGCCGCCACGACCGCGGTCGCGTAGCCGGCGGCGATCGCCGTGAGGTCGAGCCGAGACCGCGGGCGCCAGCCCGGATACGCCACGAGGAGGTGGACGAGAGGCCCGCGGTGGAGGTAGAGGAGCTCGGCCGAGAAGTTGCCGAGGAACCAGGCGACGCCGGTGGCGCCCAGCAGGCCGCCCGCGGCACGCTCCCGCTCCCACGCGAGCGAGCCGCAGGCGATGAACGTCAGACCGACGATCAGGTCAGGCAGCCAGTAGCGCGTCTGGTCCCATGAGAAGGCGGCCGACTCGGCGGCGACACCCAGCGCGATGGCCGCCGGCCAGACAAGCAGGCCGCGGCGGGGCACTCAGGCGACGAGGCTCGCGAGCGCCGCGCCCGAGAGCGCCCGTTTCGGGATGAAGCCGCGCGCGGTCGCGCGCGCGAGCCGCGGGCCGTAGGACGCCGCCTCGCGGCTCGAGATCAGCACGACGGCCGGCGGCTCTCCCTTGGCCGCGAGGCGCTCGGCCACGGCGAAGCCGTCGAGACCGGGGAGCTGGATGTCGAGCAGCACGACGTCGGGAGCCAGCCGCTCGGCCTGCGCCAGCGCTTCGGGGCCGGCCGCCGCCTCGCCCACGACCGAGAACCCCTCCGCCTCGAGCAGCGAGCGAGCAGACACCCGGAAGTCGTCGTGATCGTCGACGATGAGCACGGTCGGCCGCACGGCGTGATCGTCGCAAACCTCACATGGGCGCACATCGTGGCCAGCCGCAATGGGGAGCGGAGTCGCCCTCTATACTGCGCGGTCGCATGCCGAAGATGAAGTCGCATTCGGGCGCGAAGAAGCGCTTCAAGAAGACCGCGACGGGCAAGCTCAAGGCCCGTCACGCGTTCTCGAGCCACATCCTCGAGAAGAAGTCGCCGAAGCGCAAGCGCTCGTTCGGGCTGGATCGCGACATCTCGAAGTCCGATGAGCAGCGCGTTCGCCACCTGCTCGGAGGGAACGGGCGATGACCCGCGTCAAGCGCTCCGTCAACGCGCGCAAGAAGCGCCGTGCGGTTCTGAAGCAGGCCAAGGGCTTCCGCGGCGAGGCGCACTCGTCGTACAAGCGCGCCAAGGAAGCGGTCATGAAGGCCGACTCCTATGCGTACCGCGACCGGCGCAACCGCAAGCGCGACTTCCGCCGGCTGTGGATCACGCGCATCAACGCCGCCGCTCGCCAGAACGGCATGAGCTACGGCACCTTCATGCACGGCCTCAAGCTGGCCGGGATCGAGCTCGACCGCAAGGTCCTCGCGGACATCGCCGTGCGCGATCCCGAGACCTTTTCCCGATTCGCCGAAAGCGCCCGCGAGGCGTCGGCGGCCTGAACCCGCAGACACCCCTCACACCGGGCGCCCCTCCTCCGGAGCGGCGCCCTTTCTGTTTTAAATGACCATCACCAGCCCCCAGAACGAGACGCTCAAGGAGATCCGCAAGCTCGCGGGCCGCAAGTGGCGCGACAAGCTGCGCCAGTTCGTGGCCGAGGGCGAGGATCTGCTGGACGCCGCCGACGCGGCCGGCTGGGAGCCGCTGGCGCGCCTGGTGGCCGAGGGCTCCGGGCTCACCGGCGAGGAGGTCAAGCCGCACCTGCTGCAACAGATCTCGCAGCTCGGCTCCGGCACCCGCGCGATCGGCGTCTACGGGCAGCGCTGGACCGAGGCGACCGGTCCGCTGTGCCTCGCCCTGTGGGGGGTCAACGACCCCGGCAACGTCGGCACGGCGCTGCGGAGCGCGCTCGCCTTCGGCGCCAGCAGCGTCGCGCTCGGACCGGGGACCGCCGACCCGTACGGACACAAGGCCGTGCGGGCGTCGATGGGCGCGCTGTTCGAGGTGCCCGTGGCCCGGGTCCGCACGGTCGAGGAGCTGCCGGGCCGCAGGATCGCTCTGGTCGCCCACGGCGGCGAGCCGCTCGTGCCCGACGGCGACACGACGCTGGTGGTCGGCGCCGAGCGCGAGGGCCTGCCCGACGACGTGGTCGCCGCGTGCGACGACGTCGCCACGATCCCCGTGCGATCCGAGTCCCTGAACGCCGCGATGGCGGCAACCGTCGCCCTGTACGAGTGCAACCGTAGGATGGCCGCGCGATGAACGAGAGGATCAGCGAGCTGCGCGCTGCCGGAGAGGCGGCGATCGCCGAGGCGCCGGGAAGCGCCGAGCTCGAGGACGTGCGGGTCCGCTTCCTGGGCCGCAAGGCGGAGCTGCCGAACCTGCTGCGCGGCGTCGCCCAGCTGCCGCCCGAGGAGCGCGGGACCGTCGGCCGCGCCGCCAACGAGGCGCGCAAGGCGCTCGAGGCGGCGATCGAGGCCCGGGCGCAGGAGCTCGACGCCGCCGAGCTGGACTCCAGGCTCGCCGCCGACGTGATCGACGTCACGCTGCCCGGCTCGCCATCCGTCAAGCCCGGCCGCATCCACCTGCTCACCCAGACCCGCCGCGAGATCGAGGACATCTTCCTCGGCCTCGGCTTCCGCGTGATGGAGGGCCCGGAGACCGAGCTCGTCTACTACAACTTCGACGCGCTCAACTTCGACGAGACGCATCCGTCGCGGCAGGCGACCGACACGTTCTACATCTCCGACGACGTGCTGCTGCGCGTGCACACGTCGCCGATGCAGACGCGCGCGATGGAGATGTACCCGCCGCCGCTCTACGTGGTCATCCCGGGCCGCACCTACCGGCGCGACAACGACGCCACGCACACGCCGCAGTTCAACCAGGTCGAGGGCCTGGCGGTCGACGAGGACGTCACGCTCGGCGACCTCCAGGGCACGCTGCTGGCCTTCGCGCAGGCGTACTTCGGCGAGGACCGGCGCGTCCGGCTGCGCCCGCACTTCTTCCCCTTCACCGAGCCGAGCGTCGAGTGCGACGTCTCGTGCTTCAACTGCAACGACGGCTTCCTGCGCGACGGCTCGCGCTGCCCGCTCTGCAAGGGCGAGGGCTGGATCGAGATCCTCGGCGCCGGCGAGGTCGACCCGAACGTGTTCGAGTACGTGCGCGAGCACGGCTACGACCCCGAGCGCCACCAGGGGTTCGCGTGGGGCCTGGGCATCGAGCGCGTCGCCATGCTCAAGCACGGGGTGAGCGACCTGCGGCTGTTCTACGACAACGACCTGCGCTTCCTGGAGCAGTTCGGATGAGGGTCCCGCTCTTCTGGCTGCACGACTACTGCGATCCGGGGATCCCGATCGCCGAGCTCGAGTACCAGCTCACGATGACCGGCACGAAGGTCGAGGCCGTGCACGGCCACGGCGTCGGCGCGCTCGAGCACTTCCTCGTCGGCCGCGTGCTGAGCGCCGAGCGGCATCCCGGATGCGGACCGGCTGACCGTCTGCACGGTCGACGTCGGCACCGGCGACGAGCGCACGATCGTGTGCGGCGCGCCCAACGTGGCCGCCGGCCAGATCGTGGCCGTGGCCGAGCCGGGCGCGGTGATGCCCGACGGCACGAAGCTGAAGCGGGCGAAGCTGCGCGGCGTCGAGTCGGCGGGGATGATCCTGGCCGAGGACGAGGTCGCCATCGGCCCCGACCACGACGGGATCATGGTGCTCGACCCCGAGCTGAAGCCGGGCACGCCGCTGGTCGACGTGCTGCCGATCGCCACCGAGGTGCTCGAGCTCGAGATCACGCCCAACCGGCCCGACTGCCTGAGCATCTACGGCGTCGCGCGCGAGGTGCATGCCGCCACCGGCGCGCCGCTGACTCCGCCGCCGTGGACGAACGACCCGGGTGGGCGGATGACATCCCGGGCGAGCTGCCGGGCGTGAGCATCGAGGTCCAGGACCCGGTGCTGTGCCCGCGCTTCACCGCCCGCCTCTACGAGGACGTGCGGATCGGTCCGTCGCCCGAGTGGCTGAAGGCGCGGCTGACCGCGGCGGGCATGCGGCCGATCAACAACGTCGTCGACATCACGAACTTCGCGATGCTCGCGACCGGCCAGCCGATGCACGCCTTCGACTACGACCTCGTGGCCGGCGGGCGCCTGGTGGTGCGCCGCGCGCTGGACGGCGAGACGATGACCACGCTCGACGACGTCGAGCGCACCTTCGACGACCAGGTACTGCTCATTGCCGATGACGAAGGACCAACGTCGATCGCCGGGATCATGGGCGGCGAGCGCTCCGAGGTGCGCGAGACGACGACGCGCGTGCTGATGGAGGCGGCGACCTGGAACGGCCCCAACATCCAGCGCACGTCGACGCGCCTGGCGCTGCGCTCGGAGGCCTCCGGCCGGTTCGAGAAGCAGCTCCAGCCCGAGCAGGCGATGGACGGGCAGGCGCTGGCCGCGATCCTGATGACCGAGCTGACCGGCGCGCGGCTGGTGGAGGGCACCGTCGACGTCGGCGGGCCCGGACCGGCGCCGAAGACGCTGCGGCTGCGCGACGAGCGCACCGAGCGGCTGCTCGGCACCGCCGTCCCGCGCGACGAGGCGGCCGACATCCTGCGCCGGCTCGAGTTCGCCGTCGCCGAGACGCCCGAGGGGCTCGACGTCACGGTGTCCGCCTTCCGGCGCGGCGACGTCACGCGCGAGGTCGACCTGATCGAGGAGGTCGCGCGCCTCTGGGGGCTCGACAAGCTGCCCTACACGCTGCCGTCGCGGCGCGGCGCCACCGGCGTGCTGGCGCCCGAGCAGCGCCTGCGCCGCCGCGCCGAGGACGCGCTCGCCGGCGCCGGCCTGTCGGAGGTCTGCGGCTGGGTGTTCGCCGCGCCCGACCTCGTCGACCGCCTGCGCATCCCGGACGACGACTGGCGCCGCAACGTGGTGACGCTGCGAAACCCGATGTCCGAGGACATGTCGGTCATGCGCACGACGCTGCTCGGCTCGCTGCTGGACGTGGCGCGCCGCAACCGCGCGCGGGGGATGGGCGACCTGCGGCTGTACGAGATCGGCGCGGTCTTCCTCGCCCAGCCCCGCTCCGGCGAGCGCACCCCCGCCGAGGAGCGCAGCGAGCCGCTGCCGGAGGAAGGCGACCACGTCGGGGCGCTGCTCACCGGCGCGATGCGACCGCCGTCGTGGCGCGAGGGCCAGCCGCCGAACGCCGACTTCTACGCGGCCAAGGCCGTGCTGGCGTCGCTGCTCGAGGCGCTGCGCGTGCCGTGGAGCGTCGAGCGTGCGGCCGAGCCGTTCCTGCACCCGGGGCGGTCCGCGCGCGTGCTGGTCGGCGGCCGCAACGCCGGCTGGCTCGGCGAGATCCACCCGTCGGTCTCGCGCGCGTGGGACCTCGACGACGCGGCGGGCTTCGAGCTCGACCTCGGCGTGATCAAGCACGAGGCGCTCTATGTGCCGCGCTACGAGGACCTGACCTCGTTCCCCGCCGTCCTCCAGGACCGCGCGTGGTGGTTCGCGCCCGACGTGCCGGCCGCCGACGTGATCGCGACCGTGCGCGAGGCCGGCGGGCCGCTGCTGCGCCGCGCCGAGATCTTCGACGTCTATCCCACCGACGACCGCGTCTCGCTGGCCGTGCGGCTCGAGTTCCGCGCCGACGACCGGACGCTGACCGACGAGGAGGTCGCGCAGCGGCGCGCGAAGATCGACGCCGCCGTGGCCGAGCGCCTCGGGGGCGAGCCGCGTGGGTGAGAAGGTCGCGGTACTCGGAGCCGCCGGCTACGCGGGCGCCGTGGCGAGCGCGCTGCTGCACCGGCACCCGCACTTCGAGCTGACCTTCGTGACCGCGCGGTCGGACGCGGGGGTGCGGCTCGACGAGGTGCATCCGCGCTCACGCGTTCCTCTGCAGCTCGAGGAGTACGACCCGGACCGCCACTCGCAGGTCGATGCCGCCGTGGTCGCCTACCCGCACGGCGCCGCCGGGCCGGTGGTGGCCGAGCTGCGCGAGCGCGGGGTGCGGGTGGTCGACCTGTCGGCCGACTTCCGGCTGCACGAGCTCGGCACCTACGAGGACTGGTACGGCTCCCATCCGGCGCCGTCGCTGGTGGGCGACGCCGTCTACGGGCTGCCCGAGCTGCACCGCGACGAGATCGCCGGCGCGGACCTGGTCGCGAACCCCGGCTGCTACCCGACCGCCGCCATCCTCGCCCTGGCCCCGCTGGCACGGGCGGGCCTGCTCGGCGACGTGGTGATCGACGCCAAGTCGGGCGTGAGCGGCGCGGGCCGCGAGCCGACCCACGACAAGCACTTCGTCGCCGTCGACGAGACGGTCACGCCGTACAAGGTCGGCCGCCACCGCCACACGCCGGAGATCGAGCAGGAGCTCGGCGATGGCGTGCTGGTGACCTTCACGCCGCACCTCGTGCCGATCGCGCACGGGGAGCTGGTGTCCTGCTACGTCACTCCCACGCGCGAGGAGGACGTGGCCGCCCTGTACGAGGTCTACGACGGACGAGCCGTGGGTCGAGGTGGTCGAGGGCCCGCCCGGGATGCAGGAGGTACGCGAGACCAACTTCTGCCGCATCTCGCTGCACGGCGACGAGCGCACCGGCCGCATCATCGTCTTCGCCACGATCGACAACCTGTGGAAGGGCACCTCCTCGCAGGCGGTGCAGAACCTGAACCTGATGTTCGGCCGCGACGAGAGCGAGGGCCTGTGACCGACACCTTCAGCTCGCGCTGGGTCGAGACGCCCGACCACGTGACCGAGATGCCCGGCGGCCTTCCGGAAGGCTTCCGCGCCGCCGGCGTCGCCTGCGGGCTCAAGCCCTCCGGCCTGCCCGACCTCGGCCTGCTGGTCTGCGACGCGCCCGACACCGTGAGCGCCGCCCGCTTCACGCGCTCGGGCGTGCTCGCCGCCCCGGTCCTGCTCACCCAGGAGCGCTGCCAGCTCACCGGCATCCGCGCCGTGGTCGCCAACTCGGGCAACGCCAACGCCGCCACCGGCCGGCGCGGGCTCGAGGACGCGGCGCGCATGCAGGGCGCCGGGGCCATGGTGGCCGGCGTGCTCGAGGACCGCGTGGCCGTGGCCTCGACCGGCGTGATCGGCAGGCCGCTCGACACCGACAAGGTCATCCGCGGCATCGCCGACGCGCGCCGCGAGCTGGCCGCCGACGGCGACGGCGACTTCGGCGCCGCCATCCGCACCACCGACGCGTTCCCCAAGAACGCCGCGCTCCAGGTCCAGCTGCCGTCGGGGACCGTGCGGCTGTGCGCGCAGGCCAAGGGCGCCGGGATGATCTCGCCCGCCTTCGCGACGATGCTGTGCTTCGTCCAGACCGACGCGGGGCTGGAGGCCGAGACGGCCGACCTGCTGCTCGGCGTGTGCGTCAAGCGCTCGTTCGACCGCATCTCGGTCGACGGGCAGCTCTCCACCAACGACACGGCGATCCTGATGGCCTCGGGCGCCAGCGGCGTGCGGATCGAGCCCGAGTCCGAGGACGAGCTGCGCTTCGGCGAGGCGCTCGACTACCTGCTGCGGCGGATCGCCCTGCAGATCGCGCGCGACGGCGAGGGCGCCGCGCGGGTCGGCCGCGTGGTCGTCCACGGCGGGCACGAGGAGAGCGTCTCGCGGGCGGCCCGCGCGGTGGCCGACTCGCCGTTGGTGAAGGCCGCGCTCAACGGCGGCGACCCCAACTGGGGCCGGATCGCCCAGGCGGTCGGCGCTGCGCTGCACGGCGCCGCGCCGCTGCCGCTGGACATCTGGATCGAGGACGTGCAGGTGTGCCGCGCGGGGGCGGCGCTGCCGTTCGACGAGTCGGCGCTCGCGGGCGCGGTGGCCGGCGAGGAGGTCGAGTACTCGGTCGGCCTGCCGGGCGAGGGCGCCGAGGCCGAGGTGTTCTTCTCCGACCTCTCGCACGACTACGTGACGATCAACGCGGAGTACACGACGTGATGCGCGACGTCGGGACGCTGCTCGAGGCGCTCCCGTACATCCGCGAGTTCCACGGCCGCACCGTGGTGATCAAGTACGGCGGCGCGGCGATGAACGACCCCGAGCTGCGCGAGGACTTCGCGCGCGACGTCGTGCTCCTCAAGTACGTCGGCATGAACCCGATCGTGGTCCACGGCGGCGGGCCCGAGATCACCGCCTACATGGAGCGGCTCAACCTGCCCGTCGAGTTCGTCGGCGGCCTGCGCGTGAGCGACGAGGCGACCGTCGAGGTGGCCAAGATGGTGCTCGTCGGCAAGGTCAACAAGGACATCGTGCTGCGCATCAACCGCCACGGGCAGCCGGCGGTGGGGCTGTGCGGCGACGACGGGCTGCTGTTCCGCGTCGACACGATGGAGGGACCGGCGGGGGAGGACATCGGGCTCGTCGGGCGGATCGACAAGGTCAACATCGGCGTGATCGAGCACATCGCCGCGGACTACATCCCGGTCATCGCCTCGATCGGGGCCGACCGCAACGGCCGCTCGCACAACGTCAACGCCGACGAGGCGGCCGCCGCGGTGGCGCGGGCGATGGGCGCCTACAAGCTGATGTTCCTGACCGACGTGCCGGGGTGGCTGAGCGACCCGTCCGACCCGTCGTCGGTGATCTCCGAGACCGGCGCCGACGAGGTCGAGGCGGCGCTGGCCGTCACGGGCGGCGGGATGCGGCCGAAGCTGCAGGCGTGCCTGGACGCCATCCACGGCGGCGTGTCCTTCGCGCACATCGTCGACGGGCGGGTGCCGCACTCGGTGCTGCTGGAGCTGTTCACCGACGCCGGTCAGGGCACGAAGATCAGGCCCGCCACTTGAGCGCGCTGGCCAACACGTACGCGCGCTTTCCGGTGGAGTTCGCCTCCGGCTCGGGCTGCGTGCTGGTCGACTCCGAGGGCAACGAGTACCTCGACTTCCTCTCCGGCGTGGCGGTCTGCAACACCGGCCACTGCCACCCGCATGTGGTCGAGGCGATCCAGGAGCAGGCGGGGCGGCTGATGCACGTCTCGAACCTGTACCTCAACGCGCCGATGGTGCGGCTCGCGGACCGGCTCGTCGATCGGTCCTTCGGGTCGTCGGTGTTCTTCTGCAACTCGGGCGCGGAGGCCAATGAGGCCGCATTGAAGCTCGTGCGCAAGGCGAAGCCGCGCGGCGACATCGTGGTCTTCCACGGCGCCTTCCACGGCCGCACCTACGGCGCGCTGTCGGCCACGCCGCAGGAGTCCAAGCAGGCGCCGTTCGCGCCGCTGGTGCCGGGCTTCCGGCCGATCGCTCCCTCCGTGGGGGCGGTCCGGGCCGCGGTCGACTCGCAGACGGCGGCGGTGCTGATGGAGCCGGTGCTCGGCGAGTCGGGCGTGCACCCGATGCCCGACGAGGTGCTGCGGGCGGCGCGCGAGGCGTGCGACGAGGTGGGCGCGGCGCTCGTGTTCGACGAGGTGCAGACCGGCATGGGCCGCACCGGCACGCTGTGGGCGCACGAGCCCACGGGTGTCGTGCCGGACGCGATGACCCTGGCGAAGGGCCTCGGCGGCGGCTTTCCGATCGGTGCGCTGGTGATCGGCCCTCGGCTGGCGGACGTGTTCGCCCCCGGCGACCACGGCTCCACCTTCGCGGGCGGCCCGCTGGCCTGCGCGGCGGCCAACGCCGCGCTCGACGTCCTCGACGACGAGGCGCTCCTCGCCCGCGTGCGCGAGCTCGGCGAGCGGCTCGCCGAGGGCCTGCGCGAGCTGCCGCGGGTGGCCGAGGTGCGGTCCCGCGGGCTGATGGCGGCGATCGACGTCGACGCCGACGCGCCGGACCTCGCGCGCCGCGCGCTGGTCGATCAGCGGCTGGTGGTCAACGCCACCGGACCGCGCACTCTGCGCTTCCTGCCGCCGCTCGTGGTGGACGAATCGCAGGTCGACGACGCGATACGGCGCGTCGCCGCTCTCCTCTAAAGGTTTCGCTTCCCCCGTTTTCCGGGGAGTCGGTGTGTTGAGGAGATGGGATGACCAGAGCTCGGATGCTACTCATGCTGTTGGCGCTCGCAATCGCGATTCCTGCCGTCGCGTCCGCTCAGGTCCCGCCCGTCCCGGATCTACCAAACGTGCCCGTGCCGGTGCCCGAGGTCCCGGCCCCGCCGCCGGTACCCGTGCCGGACCTGCCGGATCTGCCGGATGCGCCCGACCTCCCGCCTGCTCCGGCGCCTGTCCCTGAGGCGCCGGACCTGCCCGCGCTGCCCGGCGTTCCCGGCGGCGGCGGGAGCGGCGGCGGTGGCGGCGCAGGTGGCGGTGGCGGCGGCGGTGGCGGCGGTGGCGGCTCCGCACCGGCACAGAGCGGTACTTCCGGAGGCGGCGGCGCGGCGCCCGCAAGCGGTGGCGACGGCTCCGCCGCCGCTCGCGCCGGCCGCAGCGGCTCCGCGGGCGCCGGCGCGCCGACACGGGTCGAGCGCCGGCGCGCGGAACGCAAGCTGCGCCGGTCCGTGCAGCAGCTCAGCGGATGCCTGGACGAGCTTGGGGACACCGCAGCGGCGTGTCCTGGAACTGCGTGCCGGCGTTGGAGAGGCGTCGCCGCGCACGCGCCGCGGGGTGGCCCGCGTGCTCGACTTCCGGCTGCAGCGCGTGCGCCGGATCGAGCGTCGCGGGCTACGCCGTGCGCGCGAGCTGGATCGCGCCGACGGCTGCGGCGGGACCGTCGCGGGCGGCGGTGCCCCGGTGATCGCGACGGGCACCCTGGCCGACACGTCCGGCGACGGTGGGAGCGCGCCGGGCGACGAGTCGCTCGGGGGAGGCACGCCGAAGGACGGCGGCGGCTCGCCGGGCGACGGGAACAACGGCTCCGGCGACGTCCGCGGCGAGTCGCAAGACCAGCTCCCGCCGCCCCTCGGCACCGGGCCGCCTCAGCAGGCGGGTGGCACGAGCCTGTGGGTGGCGATCGGCCTGATGCTGCTGGCCGCGCTCGCCGGCTTCGCCACGCCCGCGCTGCGCGACCGGGTGCGTGGGGGTGCGGCGGGACGAACTTCGGCTGGGTAGGGAAGCGAGGATCCGCCGAGTGGTCGGTTATCCACCCGTGAGGTGGATAAGTGACCAACGGACCGCCACGCGAGCCGCGCGGGCCTCGATCCCGCCCCCTCAATGCCGGGGTTGACGTTCGCCGGCGCCATTGCATGCAATCGAGGCGCGAAAGCGCTTGACAGCGCACGAACCGGCGGGTTTTGTATGCAACGGTGGCGACCGAAGCTCCCACGAGCGCGATCCGGGTCCACGATGCGCTGCGGGCGGCGATCCTCGAGGGTGAGATCGCGCCCGGGTCGCTCGGCTGAGAGCCGAGGCGCTCGCGGAGCGGTTCGGGACGAGCCGGACGCCGGTCCGCGAGGCGCTGCTCATGCTGGAGCGCGAGGGCCTCGTCACCGTCGAGCCGCATCGCGGGGCGATCGTGCGCTCGTTCGACGCGGCCGACGTGCTCGACCTCTACGAGGTCCGGGCGCTGATCGAGCCGCACGCGGCGGCTCGGGCGGCCACGCGGATCGAGGCCGCGCAGCTCGAGCGCATGCGCGCGCTGTGCGGGAAGGCCGAGCGGCGCGCCACCAAGGTCGCCGACCAGATCGCCTACAACGAGGAGTTCCACCGGATCGTCGTCGAAGCCGCGGACTCGCCGCGGCTGACACAGGCGATGCGCGCGGTGGCCGGCATCCCGCGCGAGTTCCGGACGGCGTTCTGGGCCAGCGACGAGCAGCGCGCGCAGTCGCTGTTCTGCCACCGCGAGCTGGTGTCCGCGCTCGACGCCAAGCAGCCCGAGCTGGCCGAGGCGGTGATGCGGATGCACATCCTCGGCGCGCGTGACTTCCTCTGGCGGGTGATCCATGGCTGAGCCGCTCTCCGGCCTGCGCGTGGTCGAGTTCGGGCAGCTGCTCGCCGGGCCCTACGTCGGCACGCTGCTGGGCGACTTCGGGGCCGACGTGGTCAAGGTCGAGGCGCCGCCGGCCGGCGACCCGATGCGCGACTGGGGCCGCCTCAGGCACAACGACCACTCGCTCTGGTGGTCGGTGCTGGCGCGCAACAAGCGCAGCATCACGCTCAACCTGCGCACCGAGCGCGGCCAGGAGATCGCCGCCGCGCTGGCGGCGACGGCCGACGTGGTCGTCGAGAACTTCCGCCCCGGCACGATGGAGAAGTGGGGGCTGGGGCCGGACGACGTCCACCAGGGCAACCCGCGCGCGATCTACGCGCGCGTGTCCGGCTACGGCCAGACCGGCCGCTACCGCGACCGCCCGGGCTTCGCGAGCGCCGGCGAGGCGATCGCCGGCCTGCGGCACATCAACGGCTACCCGGACCAGGCGCCGCCGCGCAGCGGCATCAGCCTCGGCGACACGCTGGCCGCCCAGTCCGCGTTCCAGGGGATCCTGCTCGCGCTCTACGCCCGGGATGCGAAGGGCGGAACCGGCCAGGTGGTCGACGCCTCGATCACCGACGCCTGCTTCGCCATGCTCGAGTCGACGATCGTCGAGTACGAGAAGACGGGCGTCGTGCGCCAGCCGACCGGCCCGCGCCTGCCGCGCATCGCTCCGTCCAACGTCTACCGCAGCAAGGACGGCAAGTGGGTGGTGATCGCCGCCAACCACGACACGCTGTGGAAGCGGCTGGCGGCGCTGATGGGCCGCCCGGAGCTGGGCGACGACGAGCGCTTCGACTCGCACCACGCGCGCGGCGAGAACGAGGACCTGCTCGACGAGCTGATCTCCGAGTTCGCGGCGAAGCACACGGCGGCGGAGCTCGACGAGCTGGTCAACGAGGCGGGCGTGGTCTGCGCGCCCGTCTACGACGCCGAGGACGTCTACCGCGACGAGTACTTCCGCGAGCGCGAGCTGCTCGTCGCCCACCGGGACGAGGTGCACGGCGAGATGACGGTGCCCGGCGTGGTGCCGAAGCTGAGCGCGACGCCGGGAGCGATCCGGCAGGCGGCGCGCTGGACCGTGGGGGCGGACACGGAGGAGGTGCTGGGCGAGCTCGGGGTCGAGGGAAGCGAGCTCGCCCGGCTCCGTGAGGAGGGTGTGGTGTGACGAGAGAGGAGCGCACGTGGCGTACCGGCTAGGAGTGGACGTCGGAGGGACGTTCACCGACCTTTTCCTCGTGGACGACGAGGACCATCGCCTGTGGCGGGTCAAGACGCCGTCCACCCCGACCGACCCGTCCGAGGGCGTGCTGGCCGGCGTGCGGCGCATCTGCGGCGAGGCCGGCATCGAGCCGGGCGCGCTGCGCAACGTCGTCCACGGGACGACGGTGGCCACCAACGCGGTGCTGGAGTCCAAGGGCGCGCGCGTCGGGCTCGTCACCACGCAGGGCTTCGGGCAGATCCTGCACCTCGCGCGCTCGCAGACGCCCGGGCCGCTGGCCGGCTGGATCATCATGATCAAGCCCGACCCGCCGGCCTCGCTGGCCGACACGCGCGAGGCCGTCGAGCGGATGGACGCGCGCGGGAACACGCTCGTGCCCGTCGACCGCGGGCAGGTCGAGGCCGTGGTGCGCGACCTGATCGACAGCGGCGTCGAGTCGCTCACCGTCAGCCTCATCAACGCCTACGTCGACGGCCGCCACGAGCGCGAGATCGCCGAGATCATCGAGTCGATCCATCCGGGCTTCCCGGTCACGGTGTCGAGCGACGTGCTGCCGGAGTTCCGCGAGTACGAGCGCACGCTGACCGCCTGCATGAACTCCTACGTGCGGCCGACCGTGTCCGCCTACGTCGACCGCCTGCAGTCGTCGCTGAGCGGGCTCGGCGTGCAGAGCGAGGTCGACATCCTGCGCTCGGACGCCGGCGTGATGACGCCGGCCGAGGCTGCCCGCAACCCGGTCTACGGCGTGCTCAGCGGCCCGAGCGGCGGCGTCGCCGGAGCGCTCCACGTGGCCGCGAGAGCCGGCTTCCCGAACATCCTCACCTTCGACATGGGCGGCACGTCGACCGACGTCTCGCTCTGCCAGGCCGGCGAGCCGACGATCGGCCGCGAGACCACGATCGGCCACTTCCGGATCAAGATCCCGTCGATCGACGTGCACACCGTCGGCGCGGGCGGCGGCTCGATCGCGCACGTGCCGGAGCTGACCGGGGCGCTGCGGGTGGGGCCGGAGTCGGCGGGCGCCGAGCCGGGCCCGGCCGCCTACGGTCACGGTGGCACGGCGCCGACGGTCACCGACGCCAACGTGGTCGTCGGGCATCTGCCGCCGCGGCTGATCGGCGGCGAGATGGAGCTCGACGTCGAGGCCGCGCGCACGGCGGTCGGCACGATCGCCGAGGCGATGGGCCTGAGCCTCGAGGAGGCCGCCGAGGGCATCCTCAAGATCGTCAACGAGAACATGGCCGGCGCGCTGCGCGTGATCAGCGTGCAGAGAGGCCACGACCCGCGCGAGTTCGCGCTCGTCGCCTTCGGCGGCGCCGGTCCGCTGCACGCGAACGCGGTCGCCGAGCTGATGGGCTCGTTCCCGGTCATCGTGCCGCCGTCGCCGGGCCTGCTGTGCGCGCTCGGCGACCTCGTGGCCGACTTCCGCAACGAGTTCGCGCGCACGCTGATCCGGCTCACCGCCGAGGTGACCGCCGACGAGATCGACAGCGTCCTGGGCGAGCTGGAAGGCCGCGCGCGCGAGTGGATGGACGCGGAGGGCATCGAAGGCGCGATCGAGTTCCACGCCGACATGCGCTACCACGGCCAGGGCTACGAGATCCCCGTGCCGATCGGCGACGACCTCGACGAGCGCTTCAACGCCCTGCACGAGCAGCTCTACGGCTTCCGGATGCCCGACACGGCTTCCGAGATCGTCAACCTGCGCGCGGTGGGCACGGGCGACCGGCCGAAGCCCGAGCTGCCGGAGGGCGACCTGCACGGCCCGGACCCCGGCGGCGAGGGCCCGGTCTACGAGCGGGCAGCCCTGCAGCCGGGCAACCGCGTCAGCGGGCCGGCGGTGATCACCGAGTTCGACTCCACCACCGTCGTGCTGGAGGGCTACGAGGCCGAGGTCGACCGCTACTTCAACATCCTGATCAGGAAGGCGCAGTCATGAAGGTCGCCCAGATCCCCGACCTGAAGATCGACCCGATCACGCTCGACATCATCGAGAACGCCCTCCGCCACGCGCGCTTCGAGATGGACGCCGTGCTCTTCCGGTCCGCCATGAGCCCGGTGATCCGCGAGCAGCACGACGAGTTCCCGATGATCACCGACCCGAACGGGCGGATGGTCGTCGGCCAGTTCGGCGCCTACATCTCGAAGATGATGGAGGAGTGGGACCGCGGCATCTACCCGGGTGACGTGATCCTCACGAGCGACCCGTACAAGTGCTCGGCGTCGATCTCGCACACCAACGACTGGCTCGTGCTCGTGCCGATCTTCTTCGAGGACGAGATCGTCGGCTGGTCGAGCCAGTTCGGCCACCAGATGGACGCCGGCGGCCGGCTGCCGGGCTCGCTGCCCACCGGCGCGACGACGGTCTTCGAGGAGGGGATCAGCATCCCGCCGCTGAAGATCGTCGAGCGCGGCGAGGTGCAGGAGGACATCCTGCGCCTGATCCTCAACAACGTCCGCCTGCCGCAGATGAACCGGGCGGACCTGTTCGCCATCGTCGCCGGCTGCCGGGCCGGCGAGAAGCGCGTGATCGAGCTGTGCGAGCGGTTCGGCAAGGACGTCTACCTGGCCGCGCTGCAGGCGCTGCTCGACCGCACGCACGAGGCGATGCGCAAGCTGATCCTCATGGCGATCCCGGAGGAGCCGCAGTCGTTCGAGGACTGGATCGACGACGACGGCCTCGGCAACGGCCCGTACAAGATGAAGCTGACGATCTGGCGTGAGGGGGAGCACGCCTGGTTCGACTGGTCGGGCACCGACCCGCAGGCCCTCGGCCCGATCAACTTCTACCTCTCCGAGGGCATGTTCAAGATGTTCATCGGGGTCTACCTGATCATGGTCAACGACCCGCAGATCCTCTTCAACGACGGCTTCTATCCGCTGCTGCACGTCGTGATGCCGGAGGGCTGCCTGCTCGCGCCGCGCTACCCGGCGGCGCTCGGCTGCCGCACGCACGGGCTCGCCCGCCTGTTCGACGTGCTCGGCGGCGCGCTCTGCAAGCAGGCCCCGGAGCTCAACACGGCGGCCGGCTACGGGACCTCGCCGTACATGCTCTACAGCGGCTGGAAGGACGACGGCGAGTTCTTCTACGCGATGGAGATCCTCTACGGCGGCATCCCCGGCCGCCCGATCGGCGACGGCATGGACGGTCACTCGTGGTGGCCGCTGTTCGAGAACATCCCGACCGAGTACCTCGAGGCCTACTACCCATTGCGGATCGACGGCTACACGACCGTGACGGACAGCGGCGGGGCGGGCATGCACCGCGGCGGCAACGGGGTCGAGAAGCGCTACGTCTACCTGGAGCCGGGCCATGTCTCGATCCACGACGACCGCTGGCTCACGCGGCCCTGGGGCGTGCTGGGCGGCGAGCCGGGCGAGCGGTCGAGCAAGCTGCTGCGGCGCGCCGACGGCACCGAGGAGGTGCTGCCGGCCAAGTGCGACGAGGTCGAGGTGCAGCCCGGCGACATGCTCATCTACCGCACCGCGGGCGGCGGCGGCTGGAAGGACCGGCTCGACCGGCCGGCCGAGGCGGTCGAGCGCGACGTCGCGTTCGGGCTCGTCTCGCCGGAGAAGGCGCGCTCCTCGTACGGGGTCGTCGTCGGCGACGCGGCGGCCACCGAGGCCGAGCGCGCGCGCCAGCGTGAGGAGCGCGGCGACGCCAAGGCGTTCGACTTCGGGCCCGAGCTGGCCGACGTCGTGGCCAACTGCGAGGCCGAGACCGGGCTGGCGCCGCCGCAGCCGGCGACGCCGCTGCGCTGGTCGCCGCTCGAGGCGCCGGACGACGCGCGGGCGCGCGTGCGCGCCGCCTGGGAGGCGGAGATCTCGGAGGGGAACGGACACCCGTGAGCGAGGGGTTCGGCGGCGACCTCGGGTTCGGGGCACGCCCCGCCATGGTCGTCGTCGACCTCGTGAACGGCTTCACGGACCCGGCGTCGCCGCTCGGCGGCGACCTCGACGCGGTGGTGGAGAGCACGCGCACGCTGCTCGACGCGGCGCGCGAGGCGGCCGTGCCCGTGCTCTTCACCACCGTCGTCTACGACGACGCGAACGAGCGCGCCGCGGAGGTGTTCCTGCGCAAGGTCCCGGCGCTGGCGGTGCTGCGGCCTGGGTCGCGCTGGATCGAGGTCGACGCGCGGCTCGGCCGCCGCGACGGCGAGCCGGTGCTGCCGAAGGCGTTCGCGTCCGCCTTCTTCGGGACGCCGCTGGCGTCGATGCTGGCCGGGCGCGACACGCTCGTCGTGTGCGGGGCGACCACCTCGGGCTGCGTGCGGGCGACGGTGGTCGACGCCCTCCAGCACGGGCTGGCGCCGGTCGTCCCGCGCGAGTGCGTCGGCGACCGCTGGGAAGCCGCCCACGAAGCGAACCTGTTCGACATGCAGGCGAAATACGGCGACGTCGTCCCGCTGTCAGAAGCGGTCGGTGCGATGCACCAGGCCGGGCAGCGGGCGGCCGAGAACGCCTGACAGCCACTCGGCGACGCCGATCACGCCGTCGAGGTCGACGCCGGTGTCGACGCCCTCGCCCTCGAGCAGGTAGAGCAGGTCCTCGGTGGCGATGTTGCCCGTCGCGCGGGGCGCGAACGGGCAGCCGCCGAGCCCGCCGACCGAGGCGTCGAACAGCGTCACGCCCTGCTCGAGGCCGGCGTAGGCGTTGGCGTAGCCGGTGTTGCGCGTGTTGTGGAGGTGCAGCCCGACCGGGATCTCGACGTCCACGGCGTGCAGCAGCGTCTTGACCTGGCCGGGGACGCCGACGCCGATCGTGTCCGCGAGCATCAGCTCGTCGGCGGCGGCCATCCGGTGTGCGTGCTCGGCGACCACCCCCGGGTCGACCTTGCCCTCGAACGGGCAGCCGAAGGAGGCGGCCAGCGTGGCGGTGGCGCGAAGGCCGGCCTCATGGGCGGCGTCGATGATCGCCGCCGCGGCCTCCGCCGCCTCGTCGAGGCCCATGTTCTGGTTGCGGCGCGCGAACGTCTCGGTCACCGGGTAGGCGACGTGGATCTCCTCGGCGCCCGCCGCGACGGCGCGGTCGAGGCCCTTCCGGTTGAGCACCAGCGCGGCCCAGGTGGTCCCGTTCGCGGGCAGCGCCGCGAACACGTCCTCGGCGCCCGCCATCTGCGGGACCAGCTTGGGATGCACGAAACTCGCGGCTTCGACGCGCGGCAGCCCGGTGGCCGCCAGCCGCTCGCACAGCTCGGCCCGGACCGCCGGCTCGAGCACCGCCTCGTCGTTCTGGAGCCCGTCGCGCGGGCCGACGTCGCAGAGCGTGATCTCCATCGACCGGAAATCATGCCTTAGCGCGCGCGTCGTCCGGGCATGCTGTACTGGGACCCGCCATGGAGACCAGCGACGCACTCGCGACTCTCGACCTTCCGCGCCACGAGGGCTACTACGAGCGGCCCATCCCGTGCGCGGCGGATTCGCGCATCGGCCGCGCCGTGAAGGCGTTCACGGCCGCCGCTCCGGTCTGGCAGGCCGCGTTCCGCGAGGCGATCGACCTCGACCGGGCCGACCTGCTGTGCGCCTGGAGCGAGCGGATGGCGGCGCTGGCCGTCCGGCTCGAGAGCCCGCAGCCGCTCGTGCTCGGCCTGGTCGCGCTGTCGCTGGCAGACGAGAGCGGCGACGGCGAGGCGCAGCTCGTGGCGCCGCTGCACCGCCGCAGCGCCGAGAAGCTCGACGCGGACCCGTTCCGCCTCTTCGACGAGGCGGCCGGGCTGTCCGACCTGGCGGGCGCGCGCTGGCTGCGCGAGGCGCGCGACTCCGACGACCAGGTGGAGGACACCGGCTACGTCGAAGACGGCGACGGCGACGAGTTCCGCTACCTGCGGACCGCCGGCGCCATCCGCCGCGACCGCTTCTAGAAAAGCCCGAAGCGCTTCTTCTTCACGACGCCGGCCCGGTCGGGCTGGACGATCTCGCCGGCGCCCGCTTCGAAGAGCGCCCTGGCGACCTCACTGGCGCCGCGCTCGAGCTTGGCGTCCATCTCGTCCTGGTAGAGCAGCCAGACGGCCAGGAACTCGACGGGGCCGTCCGGCGTCTGGAGCGTGTCGAACTCGTCCGTGGTGTGCCGCGGCGGGACGATCATGGCGCAGCAGAGCTCGGTGCCGGGGCCGTACGGCTCGGGCGGGTCGCCGTTCGGGACCGTGTGCCACGGGCCGAGCGCGAAGCCGTACTCGTGCGGCATCCGCGCCAGCGTCTTGAGCATCCGCACCGGCCAGTAGTGCCGCTCGTCCTCCCACGACTCATGGTCCAGCGGCCAGTCGGCGGGCAGGGCGATCAGGAGCTCGATCCGGTCGGGCTCGTCGTCGGCGGCGGGCATCGGCCGCGAGCTCATGCCGCTCGTCACCAGCCAGTGGAACGGGCGCTCCTCGGTGGCCGCGACGATCAGCACGTCGAGGTGCACGTACTCGGACACCAGCTCGTGGAAGACGGTCTCGATCGGGCCGAGGTGGCTCTCTACGTGCTCCTCGACCAGCTCCTGCCCGGCCCAGCCGGTCGGGGCGATCTCCGGCGGCAGCGCCTCGTCGTGGCGCTCGATGCGCGAGCCGCCCGGCGTGACCTCGGGATCGTCTCCCACGGCGTCATCGTAGTCTGCTGGGTCCGATGAACGACCAGCCTCGTGATCCCCGCACCGAAGTCCACCGCGTCGCCGACCCCGAGTCCACGCGCGTCGCCACCTACCTCGCCCACAAGGAGGAGGTCGGGCGCGTCCTGCTCCTGTACTCCGGCGGGCTCGACACGAGCGTGATGCTCAAGTGGATCCAGGACGAGTACGAGGCCGAGGTCGTCGCGCTCACCGTCAACCTCGGGCAGCCGGGGGAGGACTACGAGGTCGTCAAGGGCAAGGCGATGCAGCTCGGCGCGCTCGACGCCCACGTCGTGGACGCGCGCGACGAGTTCGCGCGCGAGTACGTTGCGCCGGCGATCCAGGCCAACGCCGACTACGGCGACGGCTACCCGCTGTTCACCGCGCTGGGGCGGCCGCTGATCGCCAAGCTCGCCGTCGAGTACGCGCGCCGGACGGGCTGCGACACGATCGCGCACGGCTGCACGGGCAAGGGCAACGACCAGGTGCGGATCGAGGCGACGGTCGCCACCCTGGCGCCGGAGCTGAAGGTCATCGCCCCGGTGAGGTCGTGGGCGATGGGCCGTGACGAGGAGATCGCGTACGCGCGCAAGCACGGCATCCCGGTCAAGGGCGGCACGGAGAGCGCGCCGTACTCGATCGACGACAACCTGTGGGGTCGCTCCTCGGAGGGCAAGTGGATCGAGGACCTCTCGCACGCGCCCGACGACGACGTCTTCCAGCTCGTGACGCGGCCCGAGCTCGCGCCCGACGAGCCGGAGATCCTGAGCGTGGAGCTCGAGGGCGGAGTGCCGGTGGCGCTCAACGGCGAGCGGCTCGGGCTCGTGGAACTGATCGAGCGCGCGGCCGAGATCGGCATGCGCCATGGCGTGGGCATCGTCGACCACATCGAGGATCGGATCGTCGGGCTGAAGGTGCGCGACATCTACGAGGTGCCGGCCGCGGCGATCCTGCTCAAGGCCCACCGCGAGCTCGAGCGGCTGACCGGGACGATCCACCAGAACCAGTTCAAGCCCCGGCTCGACCAGCAGTGGGCCTATCTCGTGTACGCGGGCCTGTGGTGGGAGCCGCTGCGCACCGACCTCGAGGCCTACATCCGCCACGTCAACGAGCGCGTGACCGGCACGATCGGGCTCAAGCTCTACAAGGGGTCGGTCAGGGTCGTGACCCGCGAGAGCCCGAACGCGGTCTACGACGCCCAGCTCGCGACGTTCGCCGAGTCCGGCGGCCTGTTCTCCCAGCAGGCCTCGCCCGGGTTCATCGAGATCTGGTCGCTGCAGTCCCGGATGGCACACCGGCTGCGGAACGGGTAGAACCCCCGCATGTTCTACAAGCTCCTCGGCTTCCTCGTCTGGAACGGCGGCAAGGTCTTCCTCCGCACCCGCTACGGGGCGGCCTACGCGCCCAAGTCGCTGCTGGCCGGCGCCGTGGTGGTGGCCGGCGGCCTCGCGGTGGCGATCGCGGCGTCGAAGCGCAACGGATCATCCGAGTAGCGCAGCAGGCCGCCGCCCGGTCTGGGACGATTGGCCCTCGTGGCCGAGTCGTCTGCCGTTCCAGCCCTGCCCGGCCTCGCCGTGAGCGCCGTCGAGTGGCTCCCCTCGGGAGCCGAGAGCGGGCTGGTGCGCGTGCGCGGCCGCTGGACCGAGGAGCAGGCGCGCGAGCCGGACCTGCCGGTGCTGGCGCTGCAGGTGGGCGGGGGAGAGCACCGGTTCGACTCGCTGCCCGACGCCCGCTTCTCCCGTGAGCCCGACTCGTGGCGCGGCACGTACCTGGTGCCCGCCGAGCTGGTGACGACCGACCCCGAGGCGCTGTGGCTGGAGTGGCCGAGCGGCTCCCGCGCCGGCCTGCCGCCGCTGAGCCGCGGCGTGGAGCCGCCGCCGGTCCCCGCCGCTCCCGAGCGGCCGGAGGAGCCCGACGAGCCCGGCGGCCAGGTGATCGACCGCGCCGTGCTGGCCGAGCGTCGCGCCCGGCGAGCCGAGGCGGCCGAGGAGGCGCAGGCGCGCGTGGCCGCCGAGGCGCTGAAGGCGGTCGAGGTGCTCGAGCTGCGCTCCGCCGAGCTGGAGCGCCGGCTGGAGGAGGCGACCGAGGAGCGCGACGCGCTCGGCACCGGCCGCCCTGAGGCGCTCGCCGCCGCGCTGGAGTCGGCCGCCGCGCTGCGCTCGCGCTCGCGCGAGTGGCAGGTGCGCATGCGGACCACCGAGGTGGCGCGGGCCGGCGACGCCGTGCGGCTCGCGGTGCTCGAGGCCGAGCGGGCGATGGGAGCGGCGGCGATGCGCTCCGCCTTGCGCGATCGCGGCACCGAGCTGGAGACCGCCCGGAGCGAGGCGGCATCGCTGCGCTCCGCGCTGGAGGAGGCGCGCGAGCAGGCGGCCGGCCACGCCGCCGAGCTGGCGGCCGCCGCCGATGCGGCCGCGGCCGCGCGCGCCGAGCTCGAGGCCGGCGAAGGCCGCTACGCCGAGGCCCGCACCGCCTGGGACCGCCGCCGCTCCGAGCTCGAGGCCGCGCTGGACGACGTGCGCGCGCAGCTCGACGCGGCGCGCGAGGAGGCCGCGGCCCATGCCGGCACCGCGACCGATGCGCGCTCCGACGCCGAGCAGCTGCGGGCGCGGATCGGCTCGCTGGAGGCGGCGCTGGCCGTCGCCGAGGGCCGGATCCAGACCGGCGAGGCCGCGCTGGCCGCCGCCGAGACGCGCATGCGCGTCGAGTCCGTCGCCCGTGCGACCTTGGAGGACGAGCTGGACCGCGAGCGGGCCGCCCGCGCCGAGGCCGGCGACCTGCGCGCGGCGCTGGAGGCCGAGCGCGAGGCCCGCCGCGCCGCCGAGGAGGCGCTGTCGGCCGCGCGTGCCGAGGCCGAGCGCACGGGCACGACGCTGCAGGAGCGGATCGCCGAGCTGGAGCGCCGCGCCGCCGCCGCGCCCGACCTCGAGCGCGTCGCCCGCGAGCACGCGTCCGAGCGCGAGCCCGCGGCCGACGCCGGCCGCGTCGTGGCCGACCTGGACGCCGCCGCCGACGCGCTGCGCCGCCGCGGCACGCCGGACGCCGACGAGCCGGCGCCCAGGCCCGGTGGCGAGGCGTCGCCGGTTACGGACGAGTCCGAGCCGCCCGCGCCCGACGCCGAGCCGGGGACCGAGTGGGGCGGGCCGGGCGAGCCTCAGCGCGAGCCGTGCGTGCCGGCCGTCGAGCCCGCCCGCCCGAAGGCCGACCCGGACGAGCCGCCGCCGTGGATGCCGCCGGGCTTCGAGACGTCCGGGCCCGGCGAGGCCGGCGAGCCGCCCGCGCCGGACGCCGAGCCGGCGGTCGAGTCGGCGCCGCCGGAGGAGCCGCCGGCCCCGGAACAACAGGCGCCGCCGGCTGAACCGTCGGCGGCGCCCTCCCCGACGACGTCTCCGCTAGCCGAGCTCTCGCTCGTCCCGGCGCCGCCCGTGGTCTCGGCGCCGCCGCCCGAGACCAAGCCGTCCGGGCCGATCATCGTGCCCGCGCCCGGGCCGCCCTCGCGCGCCCTGGCCACCGGCACCGAGCGGCGCGACTACCCGCTCCTGCGCGGGGCGATCGTCAAGCTCGCGCACGACGACCCGGCCACCGCCGCCGCGCTGCTCGTCGCGCTGCTCCCGGCCCAGGGCGCGGCGATCGAGGGCCCGCTGGGCTACGACCTCACGATCCGCGAGGCGGGCACGTTCGCGGTGGGGATCGCCGGCGGCCGGGCGTCGGTCGAGCAGATCGAGATCCCGCGCCCGCGCGGCGTCGCCGACTTCCACCTGACCGCCGACGCCATCGTCCTGTGCGAGCTGCTGGCCGGTGTCCCGCACCGCATCGGGCGGTTCTTCGGGCCGGCCCGCGTGAAGGGCCGCAAACGGCGGGTGAAGGCGCTGCGAGCCCTGGCCGCGAGCACCGCCACCGTCCCCGAGGCGGCCCGCGCCGGCGCTCGCCTGGATCCCGGCCTCGTCTACAAGCTGCTCGCCTACGCGATCCATCCGACCTGGACGCGCGGGCACGACTTCACGATCGCCCAGGAGATCACCGGCGCGCCGCTGGAGACCTGGTACCTGACCGCGCGCGACGGCGCCGGCGTGACGGTCTCCGGCGTGGCTCCCGCCGAGGCGCCGGACGCGACGGTGACGATGAGCCGCCAGGTGTTCGACGCGCTGCTTCGCGAGGAGCCGGTCCCCAGCGGCCGGCGACCGGTCGTGCGCGGCGACCGCGACGCGGTCGCGGCCATGCTCGCCTGGACGCAGCGCGTCCAGGGCCGCTGATCAGCCGGGCTCGGACGACGGCCTGCCGGGCCACGACCTCGGCCCGTGCCAGGTGGTCCTCGAGCGCGGAGACGGCCTCGCGCAGGTGTCCGCCCCGGAACACCTCGACGAGGTACTGGTGGTCGGCCACCAGGGCCGGCAGGTCGTCGTCCCGCGCCCGATCGGCCACGGACAGCACGATCCGCAGCTCCATCAGGGCGCCCTGGGCGGCGCGCGTCAGCCGCCGCGAGCCCGCTGCCGCGACGATCGCCAGGTGGAACGCCAGGTCGGCCTCCACCAGCGCGCGGCCATGCCCGCCGACCGCGGCCTCGCCCATGCGCTCGATCGCCGCCTCCAACCAGGTGACGTCGACCGGCCGGCGCCGCAGCAGCGCCTCCAGGCCGGCGATCTCGAACACACGGCGGGCGGCATAGATGTCGCGCACGTCGTCGGGCGTGATGCGCGCGACCTCGACGCCGCGGTGCAGCGAATGGATCAGCAGACCGTCCCGCTCGAGCTCCGACAGCGCGGCCCGCGCCGTGGCGGCGGTGACCCCGGCGCGCTCGATCAGCTCGACGTCGTCGAGCGGCGTGCCGGGCGGATACGTGCCGGAGAGGAGCTCCTCACGGAGGCTCTCGGCGAGCGTCGTCGCGCTCGTGATGGGGCGGATGGGGAGGACGCTCATGCGCGCGCCCCAGCTGCCACTGGGTGGTCGGCGACCCTTCCAACCATGGTCCGACCGTAGTCAGCTGGGCGACAACCCGTCAAGCTGCTGGCGCGCAGCCGCTCACCGCGCGGGGCGATGCACGGCGGCCAGGAGCGCCGCGAACGAGCGGACCAGCAGGGCGCGCTCCTCGGCCAGCAGCGGATCTTGCGGGTCACAGCCGGCCGCGACCCAGCGGTCGGAGACGTCCATCGCCTCGGCTCGCAGCTCTGCGGCGCGCCGGACTTCGGAATGTTCGACTCCGTACGTGTAGGCGTAGAGATCGGCGAGCGCCCCGATCAGCGCCTCGGCGTTCTCGGGGCTCGACGCGTACTGGTCCTCACGATGCGCCCGCCACCACTCGACCTCGAGCTCGGCCGCCCGTCGCGTGTCGATGGCGAGCCCCTCGGCGGCCTTCACGAGGACCAGCCACGCGCCGACCAGCGTGCGCGGCCAGTTCATCCCGAACGCGGCGCGCACGAGCCGGACCGAGGCGATCAGGAAGGCGGCCCACTTGCGGCGGTAGTACGTCTCCCACGCCCGGCACTCGAGCGAGCCGACCTCGAGCGGGTCGAAGGAACGCATCATTGGTAGCTTCGCTGGTGATGGCCGGACCCGTCCAGATCACGGCCGACCGGCGCTTCCGCTTCCCGCTCGAGGCCGGCTTCGACTACATCACCGACCTGCGCTGCTGGCCGGAGTACTGGCCCAAGTTCATCGCCCTGGCGCCGCAGTCGCGCTGGTCGCAGCCCGGGGACACGGCGCGCCTGACGCTGCGGCTGGCGGGCCGCGCCACGGAGCTCCAGATGACGCTCACGCGGATCGTGCCCTACGAGCTCGTCGAGTACTCGAGCGTCCAGCGAGGCCTGCCCCGCGCCAGGCACGAGCGGCACTTCGCGGAGGATCGGAGACGGCTTCGCCTATCGCATCGTCGTCGAGATCGAGCCCCGCGGCGGCGTGCGCCGGCCGTTCGACCGGCTCTTCGTGCCGCGCGTGGTCGACGCGCACCGCACGGCAGACGCTCGACAACCTCGAGCAGGCGATTCGCCGAGCTCTCCGCCACGTGAGCCGCGACCTCGACTCCCTGCTGGTGGTGGCCCTCCGCGCGAGCGGCGGGTCGGGCGCGCACGCGGAGCGGGCGCGGCAGGTGGTCCTGCTCGTGCTGCTCGCGCAGCTGCTGGCCGCGGCTCAGCACGACGGCCCGCCCCACGGCGCGCATCGAGCCCCGCGCCGGATGGGCGCCCGCCGGCCGCGGCGCACGCGCATCGAGTCCGTGACCGGCCGCCGCCCGCGCGGCTAGTTGGCCAACCCCACGGGCAGGTTCCGGCGGGTCATACTCCGGTGCGACCGAGAGGGAGGGACGATGCCGCTCTATCTGACGCGTTTCAGCTACACGCCCGAGACGTGGGCCAGGTTGATCGCGAAGCCGGAGGACCGCCGAGCGGCGGCTCAGGAGTACATCGAGTCCGTGGGCGGGAAGCTGCACGGGTTCTGGTACGCGTTCGGTGAGCACGACGCCTACAACCTGTGGGAGGCCCCCGACAACGTGTCGGCGGCCGCCGTTTCGCTGGCGATCACCGCCGGCGGCGCGCTGAGCTCGCTCGAGACGACGGTCCTCATGAGCGTCGAGGAGACGCTTGACGCCCTGCGCAAGGTCGAGCAGATCCAGTACCGCGCGCCTGGCACCTAGTAGTTCCTGAGCACGTTGCTTGCTCCCGCCGCCGTGGCCGACGAGCGAACGTCAACTGCTTGCTGGGTAGGGCGGCGAGGGGCCGGCGGCGCCGGTATTCCTCGAAGCATCCTGTCCTAGTGGGGTCTGACCCCACCTATCCAGGACGAGTCCTGCCTAGGGGTCGGATAGCGACCCCTATCCAGGATTCAACGCCGAAATCCGGCCGGGCGCTGGCACCTAGCCGACAGCCGGCGTGTCAGGACGATCGTCGCTGAGCGTGTAGCGGTACTCGATCATCGTGAGGCCCGGGACGGGGTCGTCGAACGGGTCGCCCGCGGGTAGCCATCCCTCGCGTTCATAGAAGCGCCTGGCCCTTGCCTGCCCGGTGGCCACGAAGAGCCGCAGCTCGGTGAAGCCGCGCTCGCCTGCCGCTTCGAGGGCGGCGCGATGGAGGTCGCCGGCCAGCCCGGCGCCCCAGTGGTCGCGGCGGACGAAGAGGTTCGAGATGTGCGCGAGCGACGCGTCCTCGACGGGGTGCGGCGCGCGTGCCGCAGGCAGGACGGTGATCTGGCCGATCACCTCGCCCCCGGAGTCCGCTACCAGGCAGCACGCGTCCTCGTCTGCCAGCGACTCGCGCAGATGCTCCAGCTCGGCTTCGAGCGACGGCGCGGTCCAGCCCGCCGGCGCGAACGACGGATAGTCCTCGATCCCCTCGAGAACGCCGATGGCGAGCGGCTCGGCGTCGGCGACGGTCGCTCGCCGAAGGCGGATCGAGTCATCACGCGTCACCTCGACGCGAGTATCTCGGAGAACAACGGTCGACGATTTGACCCGACTGTTGTTCGCCGACCGTCTGACAGGTCAAGATGCGAGCCCGATGAGTCTGACCGAGGCCTTGGCGATATTCGGGGCTGTCACTGGTGCGACCGGCTCGGTTCTGGGCGTCATGTCCTACCGACGCGACCGCGCGCGCACGGTAATAAGCACGCACGCTGGGAAGGCGATCGCACACGACACGATGCTCATGCACGTCGACCTGCGGCGGACGATGGTCCTGGTCGAACGCCGTTCACCTACGCCTACGCGGTCGAGGCCTCACAGAGGGTGGTGGTCGAGCGAGTCCGCGTAGAGGGCTGCGCGGCATCCTGGGAGACCTTCTAGCTCGCCAACCGTCTGTCGGTCGGAGCGGGAGAGGCGGTCCTAGTCGTCCGACGGATTTCATAGCCTGGGAAGTCCGTGACGCCTCCCGGCTGCGCCCATCTACACGTCCACTCCGAGTACTCGCTGCTCGACGGCGCGTGCAAGATCGACAAGCTCGCCGAGCGCGCCGCGAGCTTCGGGCAACCGGCCCTGGGACTCACCGATCACGGCGTGATGAACGGCGCCGTCGAGCTCTACAAGGCGACCAAGAAGCACGGCATCAAGCCGATTGTCGGCCTCGAGGCGTACTACGTCGACGACCGCCGGAGCCGTGAGCCGAAGGTCGAGCGCAACCACCTGACGCTGCTCGCCGAGAACGACGCGGGCCTGCGCAACCTGGTCAAGCTCTCGAGCGCCGGCTTCCTCGAAGGGCTGCACCGCGGCAAGCCGGGGGTCGACCTGGAGCTGCTCCACCGCCACGCCGACGGCGTGATCTGCCTGACCGGGTGCCTGGCGTCGAGAACCAGCCAGCGGATCGTGCAGGGCAAGGAGCAGCAGGCGCGGGCGCACCTGGACGAGCTGGTCCAGGCCTTCGGGCCCGAGCAGGTCTACTTCGAGGTCCAGCGCAACGGCCTCCAGGAGCAGGAGCAGGTCAACGAGTCGATCCGCAAGTTCGCCACCGAGATGGGCCGTCCCGCTGATCGCGACCGCCGACGTGCACTACCTGCGCCGCGAGGACTACCACCACCACGCGGCGCTGCTGTGCGTGCAGACCAAGTCCACGCTCGCACAGCCGAAGATGAGCTTCGAGACGAACGAGTTCTTCCTCAAGTCGTCCGAGGAGATGGCGGAGTCGTTCGCCGACATGCCCGAGGCGCTCGCCAGCTCGCTGGAGATCGCCGAGCGCTGCAACGTCGAGATCGAGCTCGGCAAGCAGCTCATCCCGCGCTTCGACTGCCCGGACGGCAAGGGCGAGAAGGAGTACCTGCGCGAGCTCGTGACGGAGGGCCTGCGCCGCCGCTACGGCGACCCGGCGCCCGCCGCGGCGGTCGAGCGCATGGAGATGGAGCTCAAGGTCATCGACGACATGGGCTTCAACGCCTACTTCCTCATCGTCTGGGACTTCGTCCACTACGCCAAGGACAACGGCATCGCCGTCGGCCCCGGCCGTGGCTCCGCCGCCGGCAGCCTCGTCTCGTACTGCCTGCAGATCACCGACGTCGACCCGCTGCGCTACGACCTGCTGTTCGAGCGCTTCCTGAACGCCGAGCGCGTGTCGATGCCGGACATCGACATCGACTTCAGCGTGCGCGGCCGTGAGCGCGTGATCCGCTACGTGACCGACAAGTACGGCACCGACCGCGTGGCCCAGATCATCACCTTCGGCAAGATGTTCCCGCGCGCGGCCACCCGCGACGCCGCGCGCGTGCTGGGCCACGACTACGGGGTGGGGGACCGGCTGGCGAAGCTGATCCCGGACCCGATCATGGGCCGCCCGCCGAGCTTCGAGGAGTGCCTGGAGCCGGGCGCCGACCTGGCCGGCGAATACGCGCGCGACCCCACGGCCAAGCAGATCGTCGACGTCGCAAGAGGCCTCGAGGGCATCGTCCGCAACGCCTCCATCCACGCCGCGGCCGTAGTGATCTCCGACCGGCCGCTGACCGACATCGTGCCGCTCCAGCTCGCCGACGCCGGCACCGGCGAGGACGGCCAGAAGGTCTACCGCACGGTCACCCAGTACTCGATGAAGCCCGTCGAGGAGATCGGCCTCCTCAAGATGGACTTCCTGGGCCTGCGCAACCTCGACGTGATCGAGGACACGCTGGCCATCATCGAGCGCTCGACCGGCGAGCGGCTCGACATGACGACGCTCCCGCTCGACGACGAGAAGACCTACGAGATGATGGCCCGGGGTGACTCGGTGGGCGTGTTCCAGTTCGAGTCCGAGGGCATGCGCGAGGCGCTCAAGAAGGTCGGCCCCGACGAGTTCGAGGACCTCGTGGCCCTGAACGCGCTCTACCGGCCGGGGGCGATGGACCAGATCCCGACCTACGCGCGCGGCAAGAAGAACCCCGACACGATCACGTACGTCGACGACCGTCTGCGCCCGATCACGGAGCCCACCAAGGGCGTGATCCTCTACCAGGAGCAGACGATGCAGATCGCCAAGTCGATCGCCGGCTTCTCCGGGCCACGGGCGGACGACCTGCGCAAGGCGATCGGCAAGAAGAACCGCGCGGCGATGGCCGAGCTGAAGCCGATGTTCTTCGACGGCTGCCGCGAGTCGGGCACCGCGCCGGACGTCGTAGAGATGCTGTGGACGGTCAACGAGAAGTCCGCCGACTACTCGTTCAACCGCTCCCATGCCGCCTGCTACGGGCTGATCGCCTACCGGACCGCGTGGCTGAAGGCCAACTACCCGGCCGAGTACATGGCCGCGCTCATCAGCTCGGTCATGGACACCAAGGACAAGGTGCCGTTCTTCGTCAACCAGGCGGAGAGCATGGGCATCGAGATCCTGCCGCCGGACGTCAACCAGTCCGACCACGAGTTCATGGTCGTCGAGGGCAACATCCGCTTCGGGCTCGACGCGGTGAAGGGCGTCGGCTTCGCCGCCGTGGAGGCCATCAAGCGCGCCCGCGACGACGGCGGGCCGTTCACGAGCCTGTGGGACTTCTGCGAGCGCGTCGACGCCCGCGCGGTCAACAAGAAGGCGATCGACGCGCTGGTCAAGTGCGGCGCCTTCGGCTCCACCGGCGCCACCCGGCGCGGCATGCTCGAGGTGCTGGAGGCAGCCCAGGCGGCCGGCGCGAAGACCCAGCTCGACGCTCAGATCGGGCAGGGCTCGATCTTCGACCTCGGCGGCCTCGGCGGCGACAACGGCTCCAACGGCAGCGCCTTCGCGCCCGCCCATCCGCCGATCCCCACGCACGAGTACGAGCGGCCCGAGCTGCTGGCGATGGAGAAGGAGTCGATCGGGCTCTTCATCACCGAGCACCCGCTCAAGCGCGTGCGCGAGGCGCTGCGCATGAAGGCCGACTGCTCGTGCGCCCAGGTGCCCGAGCAGAAGGACGGCGACTGGGTGAAGGTCGGCGGCATGATCACCGAGTCCAAGAAGATCCGCACCCGCACCGGGACGCCGATGATGTTCGCCACCCTCGACGACCTCGACGGCAGCATCGAGATCGTGGTCTTCGAGAAGGCGCTGGAAGCCGTCGAGAAGCTGCTCGCCACCGACGCGATCGTGCTGATCCGCGGCCGCGTCGACCACAAGGAGGCCGGCAAGAGCTGCGTGATCGTGCAGGACGCCGAGCGCTTCGATCCATCGGAGGCCGAAATTGAGAAGGCGAAGGCGCAGGTGGCTCGGCTGGCAGAGACCCTGGCTCCGGAGCCGATTCGCCTGAGGGTCGACGCCGGGCGCCTGCAGCCGACGGTGATCGGCGAGCTGCGCGACCTGTTCGAGCGCTATCCGGGCGACGCCGAGTTCGTGCTGGAGATGGACACGCGCTCCGGCCTGCGCTGCCTGCGCTTCGGCGACGGCTACAAGATCGCCGGGCGCGACGCCGGCCTGCGAGCCGAGCTGCGGGACCTGCTGGGCCCGGCGCTCGACGCCGCGCCCGCCGCTGCGTGACGCAGGTTGCCGTCGTCGGGCCGGGAGCCATCGGCGCGACGGTGGCGGCGGCCGTCCACGACGCCGAGCTCACCCTGTACGGCCGCACCCCGCTCGAGCGCCTGATCGTCGAGCGCGAGGGCGGCGGCACTCAGATCGTGCCCGGTCCGGTGCTCACCGACCCGGCGGCGGCACAGCCCGCCGACGTGGTGCTGCTGGCCGTCAAGGCGCACCAGACCGAGGGCGCGGCGCCGTTCCTGCGCGCGCTCTGCCGTCCCGGGACCGTGGTGGTCGTGCTCCAGAACGGGGTCGAGCAGCGCGAGCTCGTCGCGCCGCACGTGGGCGACGCGACCGTGCTGCCGGCCATCGTGTGGGTGCCCGTCGAAGGCGTCGCTCCGGGCCACGTGCGCGTGCGGGGCGACCTCCGGCTGACGCTGCCCGACGAGCCCGCAGCGGCCGTCGTGGCGGGCCTGATCGAGGGCGTCGAGCTGACCGGCGACTTCACCACGCTCGTGTGGCGCAAGCTGGCCATCAACGCCGTCGCGGGCCTGATGGTGCTGGCCGGCCGCCGGGCGGGCATGTTCCGCCGCCCCGACGTGGCGGCGCTGGCGCGCGCCCTGGCTGCCGAGACGCTGGCCGTCGCTCGCGCCGAGGGAGCCGACCTGCCGGACACGGTGGCCGACGAGCTGGTCGCCGAGTTCGCCGCCTATCCGGAGGACCTCGGCTCCTCGATCCTCTTCGACCACGAGGCCGGCCGCCCGCTCGAATGGGACGCCCGCAACGGCGTCGTCCAACGGCTCGGCGCCCGGCACGGCGTCCCGACGCCGGTCAGCGACGTCATCGTCCCACTGCTGGCTGCCGCGAGCGGCTAGGTGTGCTTCCCGAGCACGTTTGTTCCTCCGGCCGCCCTGCCCGACGGGCGAACGTCAACTGCGGCTGGGTAGGGGAGCTGGGGAGGCCGGCGAGGGCGGTTTCCCTCGAAGCGTCCTGCCCTGCGGTCGTCTGACGACCCTTAGCCAGGACGCTACGCCGAAAACCGCAACGAATCCTGCCTAGGGGTCGTATAGCGACCCCCAGGCAGGATCAGACGCCGAAAAGCGGCCGCGCGGCCGGCTCCCCAGCCTTCCTGCCCAGCCGTAGTTGACGTCGCCCGCGCGTCAACGGCTAGAGCGTCCTCACCATCCGGCCGATGACCGGATCGCGGGCGTAGCCGGCCGCCTCCCAGAAGGCGGTCGCGTCGGCGTCGTCGAAGGCGACGAGCGCCGTGATCCGCGGGGCTCCGCGGCCGCGCAGCCGCTCCTCGGCGGCAGAGACGAGCTGCCGGCCGATCCCGCGGCGCCGGTGCTCGGGCAGCACGGCGAGGCGGTAGAAGTTGCCGCGCCAGCCGTCCCAGGCGCCGATCACGGTCCCGACGAGCTCGCCGTCGAGCTCGGCCAGCAACAGCGCCTCAGGGTCGTCCGCCACCAGCTGCGCGACGCGCTCGGATGAATCGGGCGTCACCGCGTGCGAGCTGCGGCACCGGTCCCACAGCGCCAGCACGTCGGCGACCTCGTCCGGCCGGCACGGCCGCACCTCAACCACGCGCGCGCAGGCCCTCCGCTCGCATCCGCCAGGCGATCGCCATGTCGACCGGCTCGACGCCCTTGCCCTCCACGCCGGGCCCCTCGAAGACGCAGGCGAGGCCGTCGAACCGGGGCTCCGACAGGAAGGCGACGCACCCCTCCTCGCCGAGCTCGCCCTCGCCCAGCGCGGCGTGGCGGTCGACGTTGGAGCCGAGCGCGGTCTTGGAGTCGTTGACGTGCAGGGAGCCGAGCCGGTCCAGGCCGACGATGCGATCGAACTCGTCGACGACGCCGCTCAGCCCTTCGGCGGTCCGGATGTCGTAGCCGCTGGCCAGCAGGTGGCAGGAATCCAGGCACGCTCGCAGCCGCTTGCGACCGCCGGTGCCCTCGAGCAGCGCCGCCAGCTCCTCGAACGTGCGTCCCAGCGTGCCGCCCGCGCCGGCGGTGTTCTCCAGGTGCAGGTCGCAGCCCTCGGACTCGGCGAGCGCCTCCTTGATCACCGTGGCGGCCCGCTTGACCGCGGCGCGAGGCTCGTCTTTAAGGGCCGACCCCGGATGGACCACGACGCCGACGGCCCCGAGCGCGGCCCCGGCCCGCAGCGAGGCGGTCAGCGAGGTCAGCGACTTCTCGCGCAGATCCGGGTCCTCGGAGGCGCAGTTGACCAGGTAGACGGCGTGGATCAGCAGCGCATCGACGCCCGATTCGGCGAACGCCTCCTTGAACGCCGCCACCTTCTCGTCGTCGTACTCGGTCGGCTTCCACTGCCGCGGGCTCTGGTTGAAGATCTGGATCGCCCGGCAGCCGCGCTCGACGCCGCGGGCGACCGCGTTGGCCGGCCCGCCGGCGGGGGAGACGTGAGCGCCGATCAGCATCGGGCGGCCATGCTAGCCGTGGCCTTCCCGGACGTCCCCGCCGCATGCGATGCTTAGCCGGATGCGGGTACGGTTCCCTCCTTCGCCGACGGGGGCGTTGCACATCGGCAATGCGCGAACGGCGCTCTACAACTGGCTGCTCGCCCGCGGCCAGGGGGGCGAGCTCGTGCTGCGGATCGAGGACACCGACCGCGAGCGGTCCACGCCGGAGAACGTCCAGACCATCTTCGACGCGCTGCACTGGCTCGGGATCGACTGGGACGAGGGTCCGACCTACCAGAGCGAGAACGCCGCGCGGCACGCCGAGGTCGTCCAGCAGCTGATCGACGGCGGGCACGCCTACCGGTCGACCGCAGGGCCCGACGAGGTGAAGGCCTTCAAGGAGCAGCACGGCCCCCGCGGCTTCCGCGGCGAGGAGGAGGGCGCCGGCGCCTGGCGCCTTCGCGTCCCCGACGAGGGCGTCACCGAGGTCAACGACGTCATCCGCGGCCGGACGGAGTTCGAGAACGCGTTGCTCGACGACCTTGTGATCGCGCGCGCGGACGGCACGCCGGTCTACCACCTGGCCGTGGTGGTGGACGACGCCGACGCCGGCATCACGCACGTGGTCCGCGGCGCCGACCACTACTCCAACACGCCCAAGCACGTGCTGATCCAGCAGGCGATCGGCGCTCCGACTCCGACCTACGCCCATCTGCCGCTGCTGCACGGGCCCGACGGCAAGAAGCTCTCCAAGCGCCACGGCGCCGCGTCCGTGCAGGATCTGCGGGAGTCCGGCTACCTGCCGGAGGCCGTCCTGAACTACCTGGCGCTGCTCGGCTGGGGCTACGACGAGTCGACCGAGTTCCACAGCATCCCCGAGCTCCAGGAGCGCTTCAGCCTCGAGCGCGTCTCCAAGTCACCCGCCGTCTTCGACGAGAGCAAGCTGCGCCACTTCAACGGCCGCTATCTGCGGGCGCTCGACGTCGACGACCTCACGGCACGCCTGGAAGCACTGACCGGGCGGTCCGGGCTCCGCGACGCGGTGGCCATCTCGCAGGACAAGATCAGCACGCTGGCCGAGTTCTGGCCGCTCGCCGGCTTCTTCTTCGACGGTCCGGCCGACGATCCCGCGGCCCGCGAGAAGACCATCGAGGCGCCCGGCGGCCGCGAGGCGCTCGCGCAGGCCCGGGCGGCGCTCGAGCAGGTTCCGGAGCCCTGGACCGAGGAGAACGTGCAGTCCGCGCTCGACGGCGTGGCCGATCGGATGGGCATCAAGCGCAAGCAGGTCTTCCAGCCACTTCGCGTCGCTATGGCTGGAACCACCGTCTCACCGGGTATCTTCGAGACAGTCGCGCTGCTCGGGCGCGACGAGACTCTGGCTCGGGTGGATCATGCGCTCAATGGGAGGAAGGGGACGTGAACCGGCGGGAAGGCGGCGCGGGCGGCTCAACGATCCGTCCAGACATGCCGATACCGGGTGAAGGTCGGACCATGCCTGGCTCGACACCCCCCGATTCCCAGCCTTTGCCCACCGAAGATCGCCTCATGCCGACCTCCGCACCCCCCGCGAGCGCTTCCGCCGAGCCCCCGACGGCCCGTGAGCCGCACTCGGTCGTCGGCCGCTCCCGCAACGAGGGTCACGGCAAGCGCCTGACCGCCGCCTTCGAGGCGCTCGAGGTCTTCCCGGCGCTGGCCGAGTCGCGCAACCGCCTGCTCGCCATCATCTCCGAGGAGCGGCCCTCCACGGGCGAGGTCGTGCGCGCCATCGAGTCCGACGTCGCGCTGGTCATCTCCGTCATGCGGCTCGCCAACGGGCTCGACTCGCCGAAGCGCGGCCAGGTCGAGTCGATCGTCTCCGCCGTCGAGGTCCTCTCGCCCGAGGCCGTCCAGGCCCTCGCCGCCAACGCCGAGACGTTCGAGTTCTTCGAGCGCGGCAAGACCTGGGACGCGGCGCCCGAGCGTTTCCGCCTCCACGCGGTCGCGGTCCAGCGCGCGGCCGACCGGCTCGCCGCCGCCTCCAGTTACCCACATCGCGACCGGCTGCTCATCACCGCCCTCCTGCACGACGTCGGCAAGCTCGTCCTCATGCATGCCTACCCGGGCTACCCGCGCCAGGTCCACGGCCCCGCGCGCACGCCCGAGGAGCGGCTCCACTACGAGCGCCGCGAGCTGGGCGTCGACCACGCGCTGGTCGGCGGCGTGCTCGCCCGCCGCTGGAACCTGCCGAAGTCCGTCGCCTCCGCGATCGAGCGCCACCACGCCGAGGACGCGCAGGGCGACGCCGCCTTCGTCCGCCTGGCGGACATGCTCGCGCACTACTCGCAGGGCTCGCCGGTCTCCTCGACCGAGCTGCTGAAGGCCGCCCGCGCCGTCGGCTTCGGGCCTTCCGAGCTGCGCGCGGTGCTCTACGACCTGCCGTACCCGAGCAAGGACCGCCCGCGCTCGGTCGAGCCGTGCCCGCTGTCCACGCGCGAGCTCGAGGTCCTCAAGCGGCTCGCCCAGGGCATGGTCTACAAGCAGATCGCCCTCGAGCTCTCGCTCTCGACGAGCACGGTGCGTACGCACCTGCACAACATCTACGGCAAGCTGGGCGCGGTCGACCGCGCCCAGGCCGTGCTGCACGCCACCGAGCGCGGCTGGCTCTAGCCGGCAGCGAGGGCACGGAGGATCGCCGTCGCGGTGTCGACCGGCGGCAACTCGCGCATCTCGTTTGCAACGCGTCCCGCCGCCTCGCGGTAGGACCCGTCGGCCAGCAGGGCGCGGACGGCGTCCGGCAGCCGCACGATGTCCTCTGCCTCGAGCGTGACGCCGGCGCCCAGCTCGGAGACGCGACGGGCGTTGTGGTACTGGTCGGCGATGAACGGCACCACGACGGCGGGCACGCCGGCCGCCAGCGTCCCCGTCACCGTGCCCGAGCCGCCGTGGCAGATCAGGGCGTCGGCGTGGGGGAGGACGTCGGCCTGCGGGATCCAGCGCGCGACGTGCACGTTCGGCGCCACAGGCCCCAGCGCGGCCGGGTCCTGGTCGCGGCCGACGGTCACGAGGAGGCGGATCGGCAGCACCGACAGGGCGTCGATCGCGTCGCGGTAGAGCTTCGGGTAGGTGCCGATCGTCGGCACGACCGTGCCGAACGTGAGGTAGACCAGCGGCCAGTCGTCGTTGCGCCACCAGTCCGGCAGCGGCCGAGGCTCGTGCGGCTCGGCCGCGCGGAACCGGAGGATCCGGTCGATGCCCGCGGTCTCGGGCTCCTCGAGCGCCTGCGGGATCAGGCTGAAGCACGGCGTCGCGGCGAGCCGCTCGAGCTGCGGGTCGGGGTCGAGGCCGATCTCGGCGCGGACCTCATCCAGCGCCTCGGCGAGCGGCTCGGTGAGGCGCTGCATGTGGATGCCCTGCGTGATGCTGACGCTGACCGCCGGAAGGGCGGTCGCCTCGGCCGCGAGCCCGGCGGCGAAGTCGGCGATGTCGTAGAGCATCACGTCGGGCTGCAGGCGCTCGATCGCGGCCACCATGTGCGGATAGCCCGCGCGGGTGTCGATCCGGACGAAGAGGTCGGCGCCGACGAGCGCGTTGGCGGCGTCGGGGTCCTTCATCGTCTTCGCCTTCGCGAAGATCGGATCGCGCTGCTCCGCGGGCGGATCGGGGATCTGATGGTGGTCGAGCCCGGCCTCGGCGATCATCGGCGCCGCCTGGGCGGGAGCGGTGACGATGACCTCGTCGTTGTTGCGGAGCAGGGCGTGGGCGAAGGGGATCAAGGGGCCGACGTGGCCGGCTCCGGGTCTGGTGCTGATCAAGACGCGCATAAGGGAGGTAGACGTCCCCGAGCGCGCGACTATTCCCGTACCCGTGCCTTCCGGCGCGAATGGATGGCCACCGCGATCGCGACTCCGGCGGCGTCGATGAGCACGTCGACCGGCGTGCCGTGGCGACCCTCCACGAACGTCTGGTGGAACTCGTCGCTCGCCGCGTAGGCGAGCGTGATCGCCACCGCCGGCAGCGGGCTGCGGACCTCCAGCGCCCGGTACCAGAGGAACCACAGGAGCCCGTACTCGGCCATGTGAGCGGCCTTGCGCAGGATCAGGTCCCACGTCCCGAGCCCGGTGCTCAGGTCCGGCTGGGCGCTGAAGAAGAAGATCACGCCCATCAGCGCGAGCGGCGGTCCGAACCGAAAGGCGAGGCGCATCGGCCGGTGATGGTGGCAGGATGAGGGGCGCATGCTCTCGATCACGACCAAGTCCCCCTACGCGGTCCGCGCGCTCACGGAGCTCGCGCGAGCCGGCAACGCCGGGCCCGTGCCGATCGGCGAGCTCGCGCGGCGGCGCGACATCCCGGTCCAGTTCCTCGAGCAGCTCTTCGCCGCGCTCCGCCGGGCGGGCATCCTCAAGTCCCAGCGCGGCGTGAAGGGCGGCTACTCGTTCGCCCGCGAGCCCTCCGAGGTCACCGTGCTGGAGGTCGTCGAGCTGCTCGACGGCCCGTTCGGAGCCGGATCCGAGTCGGTCTTCGCCGACGCCGCCACGGCCGCCCGCGCGATCCTCGGGAACGCCACCATCGCCGACGTGGTCGAGCGCGAGAACCGCCAGGCGGGCGCGACCATGTACTACATCTGAGCCCCCGCGCCGCAAGCATCCTGCCTAGGTGGGGTCCTGGCCCACCAGAACAGGATTCGATGCCCCGCCGGCCTCCCCGCTCCCTTACCCAGCCGCAGTTCGCCGACTGAACAACCTGCTCGGTACCTACACCTAGGCCGCCACGAGCGGCTGCTCCTCGGCGACTGGCGCCCGCTCGTGCATCACGAGCCAGAGCGCGATCACGAGCAGCACGAGGCCGATCGGGCCGACCGGGTTCACGTGGATGATCACGCCGGGCGCCGAGATGACGAACAGCAGGACGACGGCGATCGAGGTCCTCGTGTGGGCGCGGTCGAACATCGCGATGCCGGCCGCGATGACCGCGACGAGCCAGGCGAGGCTGCCGACCGTCTCGATGATCGCCAGGATGCCCGAGTCGCTGTAGGCGTCGACGACGGCCTCGGGCGCGGATGTGTCGACGAGCAGGCCGACGCCGATGCCGACGAGCATCTCGAACGCGAGGTAGACGATCGCGAACACCGCGAGCGCGATGCGGCTGACGAGCGCCGCGGTCCCGTCGAAGCGGCGCAGCACGACGAACAGCACCGTGGCCAGCAGCGGGATGAAGATCATGGTCCCGAGGTGGACGGTGAGCCACGCTGTCGTGTTCGACGAGGCGGCTTCGAAGAGCGAGTCGCCGGCCGGGTGGAACAGCAGCAGCACGCCCCAGGCGAGCGGCACTCCGACGACGAAGGCGATCTCGGCCCGGCTGAACGATCCACGGTGCCTCATGGCTGCCCTTTCCGCTGGAGGCGTGGTCGAATCGACCCTACACCCCTAGCCTCAATGCGGGCCCATGCGCATTTCCATGCTTCTGATCCTCGTCTGTCTCGCCGCCGCCGCCGGCTGCGGCGGTGACGGCAACGAGCGCGCGCAGCGGCCGCTCACGCCCGTGCGGCTCGCCGTGAACGAGCCGAACGACCTGGCCGTCGTGCAGGCCGACGCGGTCGACGTGCAGGGGACGGTGGAGCCCGCCGGCGCGCAGGTGCGGGTGATGGGGAAGCGGGCGGATGTGAGCGGCGGGACCTTCCGTGCGAAGGTGGGGCTCGAGCCGGGGCCGAACGTGATCGACGTGATCGCCACCGCGCGCGGCCGGGGCACGGCGATGACCGCGTTCCGCGTGACGCGCGAGCTGCCCGTCGAGGTGCCCGATCTCGACGGGCTGCAGGTGCAGGAGGTCGAGGACAAGCTGTCCGAGGCAGGGCTGCGCGCGCAGGTCGACGAGCGCGGCGGCCTGATCGAGGAGCTCCTGCCCGGCGAGCCCGCGGTCTGCGGGCAGGACCCCGAGCCCGGGACCGAGGTGCGGCGCGGCACGACCGTGCGCGTCGAGGTCTCGAAGAGCTGCTGACCTAGGAAGACGACGGCGTGAAGGCGATCAGCGCGATGCGCGGCTCGCCGCGCTCGCGCACGACACCGAAGACGATCGAGCCGTCGTAGGGGTCGCCGCTGTCGCGCTCGACGTGGTAGCTGCCGCTGGCGCGGCCCCCGCGGCCGGCCTGCACCTCGTCGATGTCGAGCTCGTAGCCGCCGACCTTGCCGTCGAACTGGCGGTTGTACTGGTCGACCACCTGGTCGCGGCCGCGGCTCACACCGCCCGGCGCCGTCCGCTCCACGTTGCGCGCGAGCGTCGCCCGCAGAGCGGCCGGATCCTCGGCCGCGTAGGCGTCGGCGAACGCGTAGGCGACGTCGCGGACCTCCTGGTCGGACAGCGGGCCCGTCTGCGCAGCCGAGTCCGGGTCGCCGAAGACCAGCCCCAACATGAGTCCGACCGCGACCAGCGCGACAAAGGCGCCGCCGGCCACCACCAGGCGGGCCGGCCAGCGGCGCGGGCGGACGACGTGGCGGTCGCCGGCCGGGGCGGTGCGACGCGGCTCGTCGCGACGCGGGTCGTCCGCCGGCGCGAGCGCGGTCATGCCCTCATGCGTGTCCCAGCGCGTGACGGCGGTCTCCTCCGGCCGGAGCACAGCCGTCGCGTCGCCGTTGCCGCCGTGCTCCGGCGCCGCTGACCCGACCGCGACGCTGCGCTCGGACTCGGTCACCGGCTCGCCGCGCGCGGCGCCCAGCGCGGCGCGGCCGAGGTCACCCGTCGACGGGTAGCGGTCCTCGGGCCGCTTGGCCAGCGCGCGCATGATCACGCGGTCGAACTCGCGCGGCGCGCCCAGCGACGACGGCAGCGGCGGCGAGTCGTGCAGGTGCGCGAGCATCGTCGCCGGCACCGTGCCCTGCGAGAAAGGCGGCTTCCCGCACAGCGCGGCGAACAGCACGCAGCCGAGCGAGTAGACGTCGGCGCGCGCGTCGGTGCGCTCGCCCTGCAGCTGCTCCGGCGAGCAGTACTCGACCGTGCCGATCCACTGCCCGGAGCCCGTCAGCTCCGCGTCCGAGCCGGCCAGGCGCGTCAGCCCGAAGTCGCTCAGATAGGCGTGGTCGCCGGCCAGCAGCACGTTGGCGGGCTTGACGTCGCGGTGCACGAGCCCGGCCGCGTGCGCGGCATCCAGCGCCGACGCCAGCTGCGCTACGAGCTCGGCCGCCCGCTCGGGATCCAGGCGGCCCTGCTCGCGCAGCAGCGCGTGCAGGTCGGTCCCGCCGACGTAGCGCATCACCAGGTACAGAGATCCGTCGTGATCGCCCGCCGCGTAGATGGGGATCACGTTCGGATGGTCGATCGCCGCGGCCATCCGCCACTCGCGCTGGAAGCGCTCGCGGAACTCGCTGTCGCCGGCCCGGTCGGGGGCCAGGAGCTTCAGCGCGACGGGCCGGCCGAGGCTGAGCTCGGTGGCGCGGTAGACCACGCCCATGCCGCCGCGGCCGGCGACCGCTTCGATGCGGCAGCCGGCGAACTCGTCGCCTGGTTCGAGCTCGGGCACCCAAGGATTGTGACGCGGAGGCGCGGGTAGGCGGGCGGAATGGACCTCGGGAACCCCGCTTCGTACCTCGTCCTCGCCGACGGCACGCCCGTCCTCTCGTCCGACGGACGCGAGGTCGGCAAGGTCGAGCACGTGCTCGCCGACGCCGATTCCGACGTGTTCGACGGCGTCATCGTGGACATGCGCGCCGGCCCCGGCGGCCACCGGTTCGCCGACGCCGCGCTCGTCGAGGCGATCTACGAGCGCGGCGTCGTGCTGGCGATGACCGCGGAGGCCACGGAGGAGCTGCCCGAGCCGACGGAGAACCCGGCGACGCTCGAGGCCGACCCGGACGACACAGCGCCGGACGACCTCAAGGACAAGCTGCGTCGCGCCTGGGACTACCTCTCGGGTAACTACTAGCTCACTCGCAGTTGCGGATGACGTCCACGTCCGCGGGGGCGTCGTCCACGAGCTCGCCGTTGCCGAGGCAGTCCGTGTCGTTGCCCGGGCCGCCGTCGAGACGGTCGTCGTCCTCGCCGCCGTGCAGCTTCGGATCGTCGCCGGGGCCGCCGAGCAGGTCGTCGTTCCCGTCGCCGCCGAGCAGCTGGTCGTTGCCCGCCTGGCCCTCGAGGATGTCGCGCTCCTGGCCGCCGTGCAGGATGTCGACGCCGCGGCCGCCGCGGAGCTTGTCGGCCTCGTCGCCGCCGAACAGGTCGTCCTGCCCGCCGCCGCCGACGACGGTGTCGACGTCGTTGTCGCCGTGCAGGAAGAAGTCGTCGCCCGCGCCGCCGCTCACGAAGTCGTCGCCCAGGCCGGCGTGCACCTGCTCCCTGCCGCCCATGCCGTAGATGCGGTCGTTGCCTTCACTGCCGTTGATCCTGTCGTCGCCCTTGCCGGCGAGCACCACGTCGTCGCCGTCGTCGGCGCAGATGAAGTCGTTGCCGCCGCGGCCGACGATGACGTCGTTGCCGCCCTTGGCCACGATCACGCTGCCGGCGGCGTCCGCGAACAGGACGTCGGAGTCCTCGGTTCCGACCACGGTGGCCGGGAGCCCTTCACAAAGCGGCACCGGGACCGGCTCGGGAACTTCCTGGGCGACCGCGATCGGCACGACCGCCGTCGCCACGAGCACCGCGAGTGCGCCGACCAGCTTCTTGCTGAACATGACTGCTCCCCTTTCATGGGGTGGTGGGTTGTCGGCGGAAAGACCCGGGGACCGGCGCGAAGGTTGGCCGCTAGGCTGATCGGGCTCGAATGGCCCGTATCCCGGTGAACATCGCCGACTTGGTCGGCCGCACGCCGATGGTCGAGCTGGCGCGGCTCGCGCCGGACGACGCCCACGTGTTCGCCAAGCTCGAGATGTTCAATCCGGGCGGCTCGGTCAAGGACCGGATCGGCGTCGCCATGATCGAGGCGGCGGAGGCCGAGGGCCGGATCGAGCCGGGCCGGACCACGATCGTCGAGGCCACCAGCGGCAACACCGGGATCGCGCTCGCCTTCGTGTGCGCGGCGCGCGGCTACGACCTCGTGCTCACGCTGCCGCAGGGCATGAGCCGCGAGCGCGAGGGGCTGCTGCGCCTCTACGGCGCGCAGGTGCAGGTGACCGAGTCGCTGGGCGGCATGAACGAGGCGGTGGCCGCCGCGCAGGCGCTGGCCCGCGACGCCGACGTCTGGCTGCCCGACCAGTTCTCCAACCCCGCCAATCCGGAGGCCCACCGCCGCACCACCGGGCCGGAGATCTGGGAGGCGCTCGACGGCAAGGTCGACTACCTGGTGGCGGGCGTCGGCACCGGCGGCACCATCACCGGCGCGGGCGGCTACCTCAAGGAGCGCAACCCGGACCTGAAGGTCATCGGCGTCGAGCCGGCGAGCTCGGCGGTCATCTCCGGCGGGCCGCCCGGCCCGCACAAGATCCAGGGCATCGGCGCAGGCTTCGTGCCGCCGGTGCTCGACCGCGACCTGCTCGACGAGATGATCCCCGTCGACGACGAGGACGCGATCGAGACCGCCCGGCTCGTGGCGCGCCGCGAGGGCGTCCTGGCCGGCATCTCGTGCGGCGCCGCGCTGTGGGCGGCTCTGCAGATCGCGGGCCGCGACGAGGCTCGCGGGGCGCGGATCGTCGTCGTCATGCCGGACTCGGGCGAGCGGTATGTGTCGACGCCGTTCTTCGCGCCGGACGCGGCGGCCTCCGCCTCGAACGTCAACTGCGCTGGGTAGGAAGCGGTCAACCGCCGGCACTGCGGTGGTACGCCCGTGAAGCGGAAGGCGATCGGCCGCCGATCCTGCTTCCCTCAATGCCGGGGTTGACGTTCGTACGCGGCGCGCTCCGCCTCGTAGATCCCCTCCAGCAGCTCACCCATCGCCGGGAAGAGCGCGTCGACGTCCACCGGAGCCGCCTCATCGCGCGACCGCCGCAGCTCCCACAGCTCACCCGCCGGCCCGGCCGCGTCGCCGCCCTCGACGACCGTCTCGTGCACCTCGGCCAGCAGTTCGCGCACCCGCCCCTCGGGCAGCGCCACGTCGGCCAGCGCCTGCCAGAGCACGGCGGCCTCGCGCCACGCGGCCGCGCCCTCGGCCAACGAAGGCTCCTCGAGCAGCGCCGCCGCCTCGTCGAGGAAGTCGGCGTACACACCGCGCAGGTGGCCGCCATCCAACCCAACAGGCTGGATGCCCTCGTACGTCGAGATCAGCGCGCTCCCCAGCCCGCGGCCGGAGGCGAACACCCGCGGCCACGCCTTGGCGGCGCTCCCGGTCATCATCCGCGCCCACTTTCGCCAGGCCTCCAGGCCGAACGAGTCCGACCCGGATCCGAGGTGCTCGGCGGCGTCGGCCAGGCCGGCGCGGACGGCGTCGCGCAGGAGCCCCACCGGCAGCTCGTCGCGGTCGGGCTCGATCACGCACAGCCGGTTCCGGTACGAGCCCACCCGCGCCCGCGCGGCGTCGAGCACCTCGCGCGCCACCACGCGCGGCGCGAGCACGCGGTCGTCGACGTGGACGACGTCGCCGTCGATCGCGTACACCACCACCGGGTAGCCGCCCCGGCCCTCCATCTCGGCGGGCAGGTGCCAGTAGCCGATCGACTGGCAGTCGATCGTGGCCAGCGCCGGGCGCCCGGCGGCCAGCGCCTCGTCGAGCTGCCGGGCCGCCGTGCGGGCGCCGCCGGTCTCCAGGTGCGTGGCCGGGACGGCGAGCCGCTCCAGCACGGCCTTCATCCAGCGGTCCGGGTACTGCCAGCGGTTGCGGAAGCCGAGCACGAGGATCGCGCCCCCGCGGGACTCGAACTCCCACAGGATGTAGCCGGCGCCGAGCCCACCGCCGATGCCGAGCACCATCGCCTCGGACAGCGGCTCTCCGGTGTGGCCGGCCACCACGCCGTGGTGGGCGAGCACGTTGGCGACGGCGGCGGTGTCCGGGTGGACGCCGCCGCGCAGCCGGTAGCCGTGGTCGGCCACCGGATCGCGCTCGCCGACCACGTGCCGGTGCGCGGTCACGTAGCGCTCGCCGGTCTGCGCCATGCGGGCGCGGATGCGGGCCTTCAGGTGCTTGCGGGCGGTCATCGCTGTCCTCCGTCGCCTCGCGGCCGGGATCCACGCACCCGCGCCACGGGCTCGGAAGAACGATCGGACTCGCCGTCCTCCGAGGACATCGATCCCCTCTGCCTCCGCACGGCCGGGCGGCGTGGACGCCCGGTCAGGAGGTCAGGCGCGGAGGAGCGCCGCGCCCGATCCTACTTCTTGAACCGGCCGCGGATCCACTTCGTCGCGTCGGACGCGCCCGCATCGACCACGCCGCCGTGGTCGACGCCCGGATAGACCTTGTACGTGACCTTGAAGTCCTTCGCCTCGTACTCGTCGACGAGCTGGTCGGTGAAGGTCTGGAACACCGTCACGTCGGCGGCGCCCTGCTCCACCCGGACCGGGGTGCGGGATCCGCAGGTTCTCGGGATCGGCCTCGTTCTCGATCGCGTTCACCAGCGGGGAGAGGTCGGCGCCGGAGCGGAAGATCTGGTTGAGCGGCAGGCCGCCGAACGACTCCGGCCGGCCCAGCGCGTCGTAGCACTCGGTCTCGGTCTGCGGGTAGAACGCGGTCGCCTCCGGCGTGAGCAGAGAGGCCACGTCGACGCTCGGGACGGTCGTGTCGATCATGCGGGCGCCGAGACCGATGAACGCGCCGAGGCCGCCGCCGGCGCTCGACGAGCCCGGTGGCCAGCGGGAACTGCTCGCCGAGGTGCGACGCGGGCGCGAAGGCGACGGTGCCGCGCAGGCGCAGCTCCGGCGTCCAGCTCGGCGCGAGCGAGGTGGCGAACAGCGCCGCGTGCCCGCCCTGGGAGTGGCCCGCGATCACGTACCGCTTCGAGAGGCGCGGCTCCAGCTTGCGGGCTGCGCGCACGGCGTCGAGCACGCTCCGGCCCTCGGTCTCCCCGCCCAGGAAGGCGTGCACGCCGGGCGTGCCGAGGCCCTCGTAGTCGGTCCGCACCACCGCGTAGCCGGCCTTCAGCCAGCGCTTCAGCAGCGGGTAGGCGTAGCTGACCAGCGTGCCCGCGTCGTACCCGCGGGTCGGCGCGCACGTGTCCGCCGAGCCGGTCGTGCCGTGGGCGTAGGTGATCACCGGCCAGCCGCCCTTCGGCGCCTTGCCCTTCGGCAGCGCCACCGAGCCGGAGACGGCGTTGGCCTTGCCGTCGGGGCCGGTCGAGCGATAGAGGATCAGGCGCGAGCGGCTGCCCGCGATGGCGTCCGGACCGGTCTGGCGGCGCGCCCAGAGCAGCGTCCCGTGCTTCCCGTGGGCGTTGCCCGGCGGCTCGTAGAAGGCCGCGCCCTTCGGGCCCTGGCGGACCTTGGCGCTCGCGGCCGGCGCCGCCACCACCGCGGCGACGATCAGCAGGGACAGGGCGATCAGGGCTCTACGCATCCGATGACCGTAGCGACCGCCGGTGCACCGGATGGCTAGGGTGGACGAATGGCCCTGCACGAGGTCGAAGGTCCCGCGGGCGCTCCCTGGGAGCGCCCGCTGCACGGTGAGCTCGACCGCCTGGTCGTCGATTCCGAGCTGCTCGCCGACAACCCGCTCGGCGACCCCGCGCGCCGCCCGCTGTACGTCTACCGGCCGCCGGGCGTCGAGCTCGACCACCCGCGCCCGCTGCCCAGCGTCTACGTCATCCAGGGCTACACCGGCCAGGTCGACATGTGGTTCAACCGCCAGACGCTCGAGCCGACGATGATCGAGCGGCTCGACGCGATGTTCGCCACCGGCGACTGCCCCGACGCGATCGTCGTGTTCGTCGACTGCTGGACGTCCTACGGCGGCTCGCAGTTCCTCAACTCGCACAGCCTCGGCCGCTACCAGGACTACCTGTGCGACGAGATCCCGGCCTTCGTCGACGACCGCTATCCGACGCTCGCCGGCCGCGACCACCGCGGGCTGACCGGCAAGTCCTCGGGCGGCTACGGCGCGATGGTGGTGCCGATGATGCGCCCGGACGTGTTCGGCGCGCTCGCCTCGCACGCCGGCGATGCCCTGTTCGAGGCGTGCTACATGCCGGAGTTCCCGCAGGTCGCGCGGCAGCTCCGCGACCACTTCGACGGCTCCTACGAGGTGTTCTTCGAGCGCCTGGGCGCCGCCGACAACTTCGACTTCGAGGCCTACTTCCCGGCGCTCGACATGTACGGCTACGCGGCCGCCTACTCGCCGGACCCCTCCAACCCGGGCAAGGCGCTGCTGCCGTTCGACACCGCCACCGGCCGCGTGATCGACGACGTCTGGGCCCTCTGGCTCGACCTCGATCCGGTCCGGATGGCGCGTCCGCACGCTGACGCGCTGCGCTCGATGCGGCGCATCTACCTCGACGCCGGCCGCAAGGACGAGTACTACCTCGACCTCGGCGCGCAGGCGTTCGCGGCCGAGCTCGAGGCGCTCGGCGTGGAGCACTCGATCGACCTGTTCGACGGCAAGCACGGCGGGCTCACGTACCGCTACCCGGGCGCGATCCGCGAGCTCGTCCGGGCGCTCACTCCGTGATCGGGCGGTCGCCGTCCACGCACCAGGCCTCGACCTGCTGCCACGGTCCGTAGTCGGTCTCGGGGTTGACGTGCCCGGCGCCGGACAGCACGTCGGTGGGAATGCCCAGCGGCTCGCCGTACAGCGTGGCGGCGCCCTCCGGGCAATAGGGGTCGTCGTCCGAGCACACCAGCCGCGCGCCGGCGGCCAGGGCGGGCAGCGGCGCGGGGAAGAACGCCTCGATCTCCGCCAGCCCGGCCGACTCCGAAGGCGGGGCGACGAGCAACAGCCGGTCGGCCTGCGCGCCGCCCTCGGCCACGTGGTGCAGCCACAGCAGGCAGGCGAGCGAGTGGCAGATGACGATCGTCTCGCCGGCCGGCAGGGCGGCCAGCTCGCCCTCGAGCACGCCCCGCCACGCGCCGGGCGACGGGAGGTCGGGGTCGGGCAGGTCGGGGTAGGCGACGCGCTCGGCGTCGGCCTTGAGCCGGGCCGCCAGCCATGTCTGCCAGTGGCCCGGCCCGGACCCCCCGAGCCCGTGCAGGATGAGGTAGTTCCGAGCCGCCATCGGACCGCTACCGTAACCGGCGTGGTGGTCCGAACGCTGGACGTCACCGCCCTCACGTGCCCGATGACGTGGGTGCGGACCAAGCTCGAGCTCGAGCGGATGGCGCCCGGCGAGCAGCTCGAGGTGCGCGCCGCCGGCGAGGCGCTCGAGAACGTCCCGCGCTCGGCGGCCGAAGCCGGCCACGACGTGCGCGTCGACGGCGCGCTGGTGCGGATCGTGCGCCGATGAGCGACCGCCGCGAGTTCTTCAAGAGCCTCGTCAGGCCGGCCCCCGAGCCGGTCGCCGACACCTGGATGGACCGCTACTCGCGCCAGCTCGTGCTGCCCGAGTGGAGCGAGGCCGCCCAGCGGGCGCTGGGCGACGCGAGCGTGCTCGTGGTTGGCGCGGGGGCGCTCGGCTCGCCGGTGGCGACCTACCTGGCCGGCGCCGGCGTCGGGCGGCTCGGGATCGCCGACGACGGCGACGTCGAGCTCTCCAACCTGCACCGCCAGCACCTGCACTTCACGCCCGACCTCGGGGTGGCGAAGGCGCACAGCGCCGCGGCCAAGCTCGGCTTCCTGAACCCGGAGATCGTGGTCGAGCCCTACCAGGCGCCCTTCAACGCCGCCATGCTCGAGGGCCAGGACCTCGTCGTCGACTGCACCGACTCCTTCGAGGCCCGCTACGCGATCAACGCCGCCTGCTGCGCCGCACGAGTGCCGCTCGTGGAGGGCGGGGTCGTCGGCCTCAGCGGGCTCGTGATGGCGATCCGGCCGGGGGAGACGGCCTGCTACCGCTGCGCGTTCCCGCACGCACCCGAGGGCGCCGCGAGCTGCGCCGAGGCCGGCGTGCTGGGCCCCGCGGCGGGCGTGATCGGGTCGCTGCAGGCGCTCGAGGCGCTCAAGCTGCTGGCCGGCCTGCCAGCTCTGACCGACGCCTTCCTCCAGGTCGACCTGCTCTCGCTCGACTTCCTGCGCGTGGCCGTCGGGCGGCGCGCCGACTGCCCCGACTGCGCGGCACCGTAGGCTGTGAGGGACATGCTGGGGATCGGAACCCTGCGCAGGGTCGCGGGCGAGGTGCGGCGCGACGTGCGCGCCGCGTACGAGCGCGACCCGGCCGCCAAGGGCGTCTCGGCCGGCGAGGTGCTCGCCGCCTGGCCGGGCGTGCACGCGCTGCTCTCGCACCGGATCGCGCACGTGCTGCACGGCGCAGGAGTCCCGCTGGCCCCTCGTGCGCTCGCCTACGTGTCGCGGTCGCTGACCGGGATCGAGATCCACCCCGCCGCGCAGATCGGCGAGGCGCTGTTCATCGATCACGGGATGGGCGTGGTGATCGGCGAGACGGCCGAGGTGGGGGAGAGCGTGACGGTGTACCAGGGGGTCACCCTCGGCGGCACCGGCTTCGCCACCGGCAAGCGCCACCCGACGGTGCAGGACAACGTGACGATCGGCTCCGGCGCGAAGCTGCTCGGCCCGATCACGATCGGCCACGGCTCGAAGATCGGCGCCAACGCCGTCGTCATCCACGACGTGCCGCCCAACTCGACCGTGGTCGGCAACCCCGGCCATCCGGTCCGCGTCGAGGGCCGCAGGCCTGAGGGGCCGGACGCCGACTGGGTCCACCTGCCGGACCCGATCGCCGACGCGCTCAAGCAGCTCTCGCGCCGGATCGCCGAGCTCGAGCGCGAGCTCGCCGTGCTCAGGGGCGCCGAGAGCCAGGAGGAGGCGGAGATCGTGCCGCTCCGACCCGTCCACGGGCCGAGTCCCGCCGGTGGCTAGCTTCTCCCACACCGTCGAGATCCCGCAGCCGCCCGCGGACGTCTTCCCGTGGCTGCTGGAGGACGACAAGGTGCCGCAGTGGACGGGCAACCTGCAGCGCTATGAGCAGCTCGGCGCGCTCGGGACCGGCTCGCGCGTGCGACAGGTGCTCGAGGTGAGCGGCCGGACCATCGACGTCGACATGGAGGTCACCGCGTACGAGCCGCCCACCGGCGCCCAGACGCGCTTCGCCACCAACGGGATCGAGGTCGTCAGCTCGTACGTGCTCGAGGCGGCCGGCGCCGGCACGCGCCTCACGCAGTCGATCGAGGCCAAGCCGGGTGGCCTGACGGCGCGCCTGCTCGTACCGGTGCTGCAGCCGCGGCTCGAGGAGAAGGTCACGCAGGACCTCGAGCGGCTGCGGGAGCAGCTCGGCGGCTAGCCGTGCGCGCCCTGCTGCTGAGTCTCACGGTGCTGCTGGTCGTGGCGCCCGCGGCGGCGGCCCAGGACGAGCTCTCGCCGGTCGTCGAGGCGCTGCAGGACGGCAGCGTCTACGTCGCGCCGGGTGTCGACGTCGACGCAGGCCAGCTGCGCGAGCAGGTCGCCGACAGCGGCGTCGAGATGAACATCGCCGTCCTGCCGGAGGACACGGAGCCCGACGAGGTCGCGGGCCCGATCTACGGGCGGCTCGGCGAGGAGGCCCCGCTGGTCGTGGTGGCCGGCTCGCAGATCGTGGCCGGTCCGGGCGACGAGCTCCGCGGTATGGCCGAGGAGGCGGCGCGCGAGAACCGCGGCGAGAGCGCCGAGGTCGTGCTCGCCGACTTCGTCGAGCGCGCCGGCGGCGACGACGGCGGCGGTGGCGGCGCCGCGGGCTGGATCGTGCTCGCCCTCGCCGGAGCGGGCGGCGCCGCGTTCGTCATCAGCCGCCGCCAGACGCGCCGTCGGCAGGCGGCCGAGCTCGCCGAGGTCAAGGAGAACGCGCGCGACGACCTCGTCGCGCTCGGCGACGAGATCCGGGCGCTCGAGATGGACATGGACATGCCGGGCGTCTCCGACGCGGCGCGCTCCGACTACGAGACGGCGCTGAACGCCTACCAGCGCGCCGACCAGGCGTGGCGGCTCGCCCAGCGCCCCGACGACCTCGAGCCCGTCGGGTCGGCGCTCGAGGAGGGCCGCTGGGCGATGGAGAGCGCCCGCGCGCGGCTCGACGGCCGCGAGCCGCCGGAGCGTCGCTCACCGTGCTTCTTCGATCCCCGCCACGGCCCGTCGGCGCGCGAGGTGGAATGGGCGCCGCCCGGCGGCGAGCCGCGCATGGTCCCGGTCTGCGAGGCCGACGCGCAGCGCCTCGACCGCGGCGAGGACCCTGAGGCGCGCGAGGTCACGGTCGGCGGACAGCGCATGCCTTATTGGGCCGCGGGGCCGATGTACGCGCCGTTCATGGGCGGCTTCTATGGCGCCGGCATCCTGCCCGGGCTGCTGATCGGGACGAGCCTCGGTGGCGTGTGGGACCAGCCGTCCGGCGACTTCGGAGGCGGCGACTGGGGCGGCGGAGACTTCGGCGGTGGCGACTTCGGCGGCGGGGACTTCGGCGGTTAGCCGAGGCACTCGCACCGCTTGGCCGCCAGCCGCGCGCTCTGATCCTCCAGCGAGTCCACCAGCTCGGTCTGCTGCGCCTCGCCGGTGGCGAGCCGCCGGTCGAGCGGGCTCGCGTGCCGGAAGCCGCGCCGGTCCATCTCAGCGACCTCCTGCTCGTGGCGGGCGTACAACGCGGCGAGCCGGCCACGCCACCGGACCGTCTCCGGATGGTTGGCGTAACCGGCTTTGCCGTTGGTCAGGATCGACCAGATGCCGTGCAGCTCGCGGTGCTCGCCGAGCAGGTGCTGGTCGCACAGCTCGCGGACGTCGACGTCCCAGACCCTCACGACGTCCGCCGGGGGACGAGCCGCTCGCTCAGCTCGGCGGTGTCCGGCGCGTCGGCGGGCTCAAGGCGCACCGTGGGCGGGGGAGGTGCCTCGGGCAGCCCGAGCTCGCGCGCAGTGAGCTGCGCGATGCGCTCGCAGCAGCGCAGGTAGAAGCGCACCTGCTGGCGGCGACCGAAGAGCCGGAAGCCGAGCCGTACCCACGACGCGCCCTCGTTCGAGGCGCGCGAGTGGGCGTGCAGGCGGAAGTCCACGGCGCCGTCGGCGCGCCACTTGTAGACCTCGTAGTCCATCCGGCCCTGTTCCACGTGGCCCCGCAGCGTGGCGTACTCGTACCCGAACACGCGCGCCGCCCGGCCGTCGATCCGCCGATCCTCGTCCCACACGCGCGTGACGCGGACCCCGGCGTGAACGCTGAGGAGCCGGTACAGCCGCAGCTCGAGCAGCAGGTCGCGCCCGAGCAGCGGCGTGGACGGGTCCCAGGTGGCGCGGACGATCGCGGGGTCGGCCATCCGGTAGTCCGTCATGAGCCGGCGTGCGACCTCCCAGGAACCGCCCGGCTCGGGTGGCCCCGGGGACTCGCCGGGCAGGCGCTGGCTCAGCGCGTCGGCGTGCCAGCCGCGCTCGGGCGTGTAGCACTCGATCGGCTGCGGCTCGAAGTTCAGCTCACGCATGGTCGACGCGGTGCGTGCGGATCTCGATCCCACCGGTGAGCCGTCCGCCCGACAGCTCGGCCACTTGCTCGAGCACGGAGGTCCACATGTGCAGCTGGATCTCCTTGCTCATGCGGAGGTGGTGGTAGAGCAGGTTCGACAGCCGGTCGCCTGATCGCGCCCACGATTCGATCCGGAACTCGAGCAGCTCGTCACGCTCGGCGCTGAAGCGGATCTGGCCCGCCTCGAGATGGCCGTCGAGCGTCACGAAGCGGAACGACGTCGGCGTGCGCTCGACCACGCGGACCGGCCCGTCCCAAGGCCCTGGCATCCGGACCACGTACTCGTCGCCGACCGACATCGCGCCCTGCTCGCCGAGCACCTTGGTGAAGCTGGCGAACTCCGTCGGTGCCACGCGGTCGGGATCCTCCGTGATGGTCGCGATCAGCTCCTCCGGACCGACGCGGGCCTCGCGGATCCGCGCCCGGTAGATGCGGTGGAACAGCGGGCCGACGCCTCCCGGCGGATGCTGGACCTCCTCACGCGAGGGCTCGTCCGGGATCGGCGGGGGCGCGTGATCGGCCAGCCGGCCCTCCTCCTCGCTGCGGTGGTAGGGCGTGGTGCGCCACATGTACCGCCACGATGTCAGGACGACGCCGACCGGCCAGCGAGCGGCGGTCCCGAGGCGGCGTGTGAGTGGTGGCCGGCGGGGCATGGGGAACGCCTACCCGCGGGTAGGCGTCCCCCATGCTGACCAGGACCGCTCACGACGCCGGCCTGCGCGGCTGGCACGCCCACCTCGCGTCGCTCGGCAGCATCGGCCTCTGCATCGTTCTGTGGATCCGCGCCAAGACGGTCGACCAGGACGAGCGCGGCAACGCGGAGCGCCGCGCCCTGTTCGTCGGTCTGTGGCCACCGATGTTCTGGCTGATAGGCGATGCGCTCGAGCGGCGCGAGGGGCGTCGCCGCCGGCGCTAGCCGACCCGCGTGCCCACGGAGACGAGGTACTCCATCTCGAAGCGGGCCTGCTCGCCGGTCCCTCGGTTCCACTCGTCGCAGAACGCGTCGAGCGCCGCATCGAACTCCTCCGCGCGCCCGTTCTTGGCGGCGTTGGCACGGATCGAGATCGTCGGGCCGTAGCGGGCCTTGAAGTGCTCGGCGTAGTCGCGCGGCCGGGTGAACGCCGTCACCTCGAGCACGTCGCGCTGCTGCACCGACATCTCCACGCGGTCGCCGAACAGGCCGCGCAGGTGCTCCTGGCCGCCCCACAGCGGAGGCGGCTGGACGCCGGGCGGGGGCGTCGGGGCGAACGGCCCCATCATCCGGAACAGCGCGCCGAGCATGCCCTCGGGCGTCCAGCTGAGGAGCGCGATCTTGCCGCCCGGGCGGCAGACGCGGACCAGCTCGTCGGCGGCCGCCTGGTGGTGCGGCGCGAACATGACGCCGATCGTGGACATGACGAGGTCGAACGAGGCGTCCTCGAACGGCAGGGCCTCGGCGTCGGCCTCGACCCAGTCGAGCTCGACGCCGAGCGCGTCGGCGCGGAGCCGGCCGGCTTCGAGCAGCTCGGGGGTCAGGTCGCTGGCGACGACGTCGGCGCCGCGCTGGGCGGCGGGGATCGATGCGTTGCCGGTGCCGGCGCCGACGTCGAGCACGCGCATGCCGGAGGTGATGCCGGACGCGTCGACGAGCCGGGGGCCGAGCGGGAGCAGGAACGTCTCGACCATCGAGGGATAGTCGCCGGACGCCCACATGGCGCGGTGGCGAGCCTTGAGGTCAGGGGGGAGAGTGGCAGGGGAGGTCATGACGCAGCATGGTGCCTACGCCGCGCGCGCTCTGCAACGCCAGGATTTGCGCTCGGGTACCCGAGGTTTTTCAGTCGAGGTACTCGTACGCCGGCAGTGTCAGGAACTCCGGGAAGTCGTCGCCGAGCGTGACTCGCTCGAAGACCTCGCGCGTCTCGTCAGGTCGGCCCTTCTCCCACACCTCGTCTCCCACCTCGGCGCGGATCCGCTCCATCTCCTCCTCCAGCACCTCGCGCACGTGCTCCTTCGTGAACTTGCCGTGCCGGATCCACTGCCAGATCTGCGAGCGCGAGATCTCGGCGGTGGCCGCGTCCTCCATCAGGTTGTTGATGCCCGCGGCGCCGCGGCCGCCGAGCCAGAACGAGATGTACTGGAAGCCGACGCTGACGTCGCTGCGCAGGCCCTCCTCGGTGATCTCGCCCGGGGTGGACGCGGCGTCGAGCAGTTGCTCGGGCGTGACGTCGACCTCCGGCCGCTGGCGGTCGATCTGGTTGGGCTTGTCGCCGAGCACCGCGTCGAACTGCTCGAGCGCCACGTCGACCACGTCGGGGTGCGCGACCCAGGTGCCGTCGAAGCCGGCCTCGGCCTCGCGCTTCTTGTCCTCGCGCACGGCCTGGATCGCGCGCTCGTTGGCCTCCGCGTCCTTGCGCGAGGGGATGAGCGCGGCCATGCCGCCCATCGCGAAGGCGCCGCGGGCGTGGCAGGTCTTCACCAGCAGCTCGGTGTAGGCCCGCATGAAGGGGACGGTCATCTTCACGTCGTTGCGGTCCGGGAGCACGAACTCCGGGTCGTCGCGGAAGTTCTTGATCATCGAGAAGATGTAGTCCCAGCGGCCGGCGTTGAGCCCGTACGAGTGGTCGCGCAGCTCGTAGAGGATCTCGTCCATCTGGAACGCCGCGGGCAGCGTCTCGATCAGCACGGTGGCGCGGATCGTGCCCTTCGGCACGCCGAGCGCGTCCTCGGTGTAGTGGAAGATCTCGCTCCACAGGCGCGCCTCGAGGTGGTGCTCCATCTTGGGCAGGTAGAGGTAGAGCCCGAGCCCCTTGTCGTGCACGCGGCGCGCGTTGTGGAAGGCGTGCAGCCCGAAGTCGACCAGCGCGCCGGCCACCGGCTCGCCGTCGATCTTGAGGTGCTTCTCGGGCAGGTGCCAGCCGCGCGGGCGCACGAGCAGCGTGGCGATCTCGTCGTTGAGCTCGTAGTGCTTCCCGTCCGAGGCGTCGTAGGTGATCGTGCCGTCGATGGCGTCGATCAGGTTCACGTGGCCCTCGACCTGGTTCTGCCAGGTCGGCGAGTTGGCGTCCTCGAAGTCGGCCATGAAGCCCTTGGCGCCCGAGTTGAGCGCATTGATGACGAGCTTGCGGTCGGTCGGCCCGGTGATCTCGGCCCGGCGGTCCTCGTAGTCCTCGCGCGGCGGGACGACCTGCCAGTCGCCCTCGCGGATCTCCCTGGTCTCCTCGAGGAAGCCCGACGGGGCGCCGCGCTCGGAGCGCGCCTGCAGGAGCTGGTTGCGGCGGCCGCCGAACCTGCCGTGGAGGTCGCCCACGAAGGCCAGCGCGTCGTCCGACAGGATCTCGGCGAGGCGGTCGTCCTGCGTCGGGGCGATGTCCAAGGTCACGGTTTGCTCCCTCTGATCGAGTGGTCGAGCAGCGTCATGGGGTGATAGATCGGGACTTCCTTCTCCATGTGCGCGGCGATCTGGATCGCGCAGCCGGGGTTGGCGGCGGCGATCGCCTCGGCGTCCGTGGCCGCGAGGTTCGCGGCCTTGCGCTCGCCGAGCTTCGCGGCGGCCTCCGGCTGAACGAGGTTGTAGATCCCCGCCGAGCCGCAGCATATCTCCCATTCCGCAGGGTCGACGAGTTCCAGCTCAGGTATTCCACGAAGCAGAATGCGAGGCTGATCGCGGACCTGCTGCGCATGGGCCAGGTGGCAGGCGTCGTGGTAGGCGACCTTGAGCCGGACCGGCTTGCGCTCGGCGCGCGGCGCGTGCTCGGCGAGCAGCTCGTGGACGTCGAGCACCTTGGCCGAGAAGGCCTCGGCGCGCTCGTCTCCCTCGAACAGGTAGCCGTACTCCTTCATGGCCGAGCCGCAACCGGCGACGTTGACCACGACGTGGTCGAAGCCCTCGTATGCATCGATCGTGGCCCTGGCGAGCTTGCGCGCCTCATCCTCGACGCCGGTGTGGAGCTGCAGCGCCCCGCAGCAGCGCGGCTGCCGCGGCGCGTGGACCTCCCAGCCCTCGGCGGCCAGCACGCGCACGGTGGCGGCGTTGACGTCGCCGAAGAAGACGCGCTGGATGCAGCCCTGCATGAGCGCGATCCGGCCGCGCTTCTCGCCGACGGCGGGCGTGACCTCGGGCAGGCGCCGGAACGCGGCCCGCGTCGAGACCTTGGGCGCGAGGTGACCGTACGGCTTCGGCACCGGCAGGTTCATGAAAGGCACCGCCGCGCGCAGGCGGCCGGGGTGCGTGAACAGCGCGAAGATGCCCTTGCGCAGGGCCTTCTCGCGCCACGACCGCGGCCCGTGGCGCTCGATCTGTGGCCGCGCACGCTCGATCAGCCGGTCGTACTGGACGCCGGAGGGGCAGGCGGTCACGCACGCCATGCAGCCGAGGCAGCGGTCGAGGTGCGTGGTCATCTCCGGCGAGACCTCGCTGCCCTCCTCGTGGCCGATCCGCATCAGCACGATCCGCCCGCGGGGCGAGTCCATCTCCTCCTCGAACACCGCGTAGCTCGGGCACGTGGGCAGGCAGAACCCGCAGTGGACGCAGTCCTTGATCAGGTCGAGCTCGGGCGGCCGCGTGTCGTCCCAGGCGCGCGCTTGGCCGGTCATCTCACAGTCCTCCCACGAATGTGCCCGGCTTGAACGCGCGAGCCCGGATCGAAGCGCGCCTTGATCCGCTCCATCACGGCCAGGACACCGGGGTCGACCGCCGGCCACGGGTCGTCCACGCGGTCGGCGCCGTCGAGCACGGTGCAGGCGCGCGGGGCGAGCGCCTCGCGGAGGCCGTCGGCGTCGGCCCCGGCGGGCAGGTTGACCCAAGAGAGCCCGAGCGCCGCGCGCGAGACGACCGTCCCGCCCGCGTCGCGCGCCTCACGGATCACGGCCGGCAGGTCGGTCGGGCGGCCCGAGACCTTGACGACCAGCTCGCCCCGCTGCAGCGCGCGGCGCAGCGCCCAGATGTCCGCGTCGTCCTCGGCCTCGATCGCGACGCCGTCGAGGTCGAGGCGCCCGCGCGCGACCTCGGCCTGCTCGGCCGCCGTCGTGCCGCCGAAGCGCAGGCTCAGCCAGCCGGCCTCGCCCTCCCAGCCCGCGTCGAGGCACTCGGCCTCGAGCGGCTGCCCGGCGAGCGCGATGGCGGCGCGCGCGAGCCGCTCGGGATCGTCGCTGGAGCCCGTCAGCGTGGCGGTGCGGGCCGGCGCGGGATGGAGGCGGACGGCGACCGAGGCGATCAGCCCGAGCGTGCCGTAGGAGCCCGTGAAGAGCTTGGCCAGGTCGTAGCCGGCGACGTTCTTGATCACCTTGCCGCCCGACTTGGCGATCGTGCCGTCGGAGAGCACCACGGTCATGCCGACCACCAGGTCGCGCATCCCGCCGTAGCGGTGGCGCAGCGGGCCGGAGTCGTTGGCGGCGATCACGCCGCCGATGGTCGCCGCGTCGCCCTCGCCGAGCGGCGGGTCGAGCGCCAGCATCTGACCTTCGGCGGCGAACGCGGCCTGCGCCTCCATGAGCGGCACGCCGGCCTCGAGCACGGCGGTGAAGTCGCCCACGTTGTGCTCGAGGATGCGGTTCAGGCGCCGGGTGTCGAAATCGGGCGCGTCTGACTTCGGCCCCCACCCGAGCTTGGTGCCGCCGCCACGCGGGCGGACGGCCTCGAGCTCTCTGATCTCGGCCGCCGCCTCCTCGACCGTCATCAGAACCGGTCCGCCAGGCCCGCCGCCTCGAGCGGGTGCTGGCGGTACTCGCCCGGCACCTCGCCGCACAGCCGTGGGGTGGGCATGACCTTGCCGGGGTTGGCGAGCCCTGCCGGGTCGAAGGCGCAGCGGAGCCTCTGGAACGTGTCGAGGTCGGGCTCGGAGAACATCTTCGGCATGTGGCGCTTCTTGTCGACGCCCACGCCGTGCTCGCCGGTGATCGAGCCGCCGGCCTCCAGGCAGGCGTCGAGGATGCGGCCCGAGAGCTCCTCGGCGCGCTCCGCCTCGCCCTCGACGGCGCCGTCGAAGCAGACCAGAGGATGCAGGTTGCCGTCGCCGGCGTGGAAGACGTTGGCCACGATCAGGCCGTACTCCTTCGACAGACCGTCGATCCGCTCGAGCACGTCCGGCAGCTTGGTGCGCGGGATCACGCCGTCCTGCACGAAGTAGTTGGGCGAGATCCGGCCCATGGCGGCGAAGGCGGCCTTGCGCGCCTTCCAGAAGCGCTGGCGCTCGGGCTCGTCGCTCGCCACGCGCACGTCGTCGGAGCCGTGCTTCTCGCAGATCGCGGTGACCTCCTCGAAGCGCGCCTCGCACTCGCGCTCGGCGCCGTCGAGCTCGACCAGGAGGGCGGCCCCGCGCATCGGGAAGCCCGCCTTCGCCGCCTGCTCGGCGGCCTCGATCGCCTTGGCGTCCATCATCTCGATCGCGCCCGGGACGACGCCGCCCTGGACGATCTCCGACACGGCCTCGCCGGCCTCGCGCGTGCTGTCGAAGAAGGCGACCATCGTGCGCACGGTCTCCGGCGAGGGCACCACGCGCAGCCAGACCTTGGTGGCCACCCCGAGCGTGCCCTCGGAGCCGACGAAGGCGCCCAGCAGGTCGTAGCCGGGGCTGTCGAGCTCGTAGCCGCCGACCTGGATCAGCGAGCCGTCGCTCAGCACCAGCTCGAGCCCGGTCACGTAGTTGGTGGTGAAGCCGTACTTGAAGCAGTGGGCGCCGCCCGAGTTCTCGGCCACGTTGCCGCCGATCGAGCAGACGATCTGGCTCGACGGGTCGGGCGGGTAGAAGAACGCGGGGCCGACGGCGGCCGACACGTTGGAGTTGGTCACGCCCGGCTCGACGCAGATGCGCCCGTTCTCGAGGTCGATCTCGAGGATGCGCTTCATCCGGGAGACGACGATCAGCACGCCGTCCTCGATCGGGAGCGCGCCGCCGGAGAGGCCGGAGCCTGCGCCGCGCGCGACCCACGGCACCTCGGCCTTCGCGCAGGCCGCGACGACCTGCCGCACCTCCTCGGCCGTGCCCGGCAGCACGGCCGCCGCGGGCGTGGCGTGGTACTGCAGCAGGCCGTCCGACTCGTAGGTGCGGAGCTGGTGCTCCTGCGTGTAGACCCAGTCGTCCCCGGCGATCCCGCGCAGCTCGGCGACGAGCTCGCGCAGGTCGCGCTCGGGCGCCTTCGCCTCCGGGGCGTCCGGAGCGACGGTAGGGCCTTCGGGGGCTGCGGCTAGACGACCATCCACGAAAGGATCGGGAGGGATTGCAGCAGAACGAGCACGCACATGACCAGGAGCAGCACGAGGCTCCAGCCCAGGACCTTGCGGAACAGCTCGCCCTCCTGGCCGGCGAGGCCGACCGCGGCGGCGCCGATCGCGAGGTTCTGCGGCGAGATCATCTTCCCGAGCACGCCGCCTGACGAGTTCGCGGCGGCCAGCAGCGTCGGGTTCATGCCGGCCTCGTTGGCGGCCTGCACCTGCAGCGCGCCGAACAGGGAGTTCGACGAGGTGTCGGAGCCGGTCACCGCCACGCCGAGCCAGCCGATGATCGACGACAGGAAGGCGAGCACGCCGCCCGCGCCGGCGATCCACTGGCCGAGCGTCAGCGTCTGCGCCGAGAAGTTCATGACGTAGGCCAGCGCGAGCACGGTGGCGACCGTGAGCGTCGCCCACTTGAGCTGGTTGAGCGTCTGGCCGTAGATGCGGATGCGCGCGCATCGGCGAGATGCGCAGCACGATCATCGTGAGCAGCCCGGAGACGAGCAGCAGCGTGCCCGGCGTGATCGCCCAGTTGAACTTGAAGATGGCCGGGCCGGGCTCCTCGCCGTCGGCGTTGACGACGTTCAGGCCGGGCCAGTCGATCTCCTGCGTGAAGCCCTCGAGCCAGGTCTTGATCGGGCTCCACTGGGCGAGCGAGAGGACGGCGACGATGATGATGTACGGCGCGTAGGCCTTGAAGACGTCGCTGCGCGAGTCCTCGATGTCGTCGCTGCGGCGGCGCACCTCCTGCTCGTGGACCGCGTCGGCGGTGGCGGCGCCGGCGATCGCGGGCCGGGTGAAGCGGCCCTCGCCCTGCAGCGGCTCGCCCGGGGTCCAGAAGCGCAGCAGCGCCACGATGGCGCCGGCGGAGAGGAGCGAGGCGACGATGTCGGTGATCTCCACCGAGAGGAAGTTCGAGCACGCGAACTGGCCGATCGCGAAGGCGACGCCGCCGACCACGGCGGCCGGCCAGCACTGGCGGATGCCGCGCTTGCCGTCGACCATGCCGATCAGGATCAGCGGCACGATCACCGCGAGGAACGGCGTCTGGCGGCCGACCATCGCGCCGAGGTCCTCCTTCGGCAGGGAGGTGACCTCGGAGAGCGTGATGATCGGCGTGGCGATCGCGCCGAAGGCGACGGGCGCGGTGTTGGCGACGAGCGCGACGGCGGCGGCCTGGATCGGCTTGAAGCCGACGGCCAGCAGCATCGCGGCGGTGATCGCCACCGGCGCGCCGAAGCCGGCCAGCGCCTCGATCAGGGCGCCGAACGAGAAGGCGATGATGACGGCCTGGATGCGCTGGTCGTCCGAGATCTTCGCGAACGAGCGCCGCAGCACGGCGAAGTGCCCGGTCGCGTCGGTCATGTTGTAGATCCAGATCGCGTTCCAGACGATGAACATGATCGGGAACAGCCCGAAGCAGGCGCCGAGCACGGCGGCGTCGAGCACCTGGCCGCCCGGCATCGAGTAGACCGCGACCGCGACGACGATGGCGATCGCCAGCGATGCCAGCGCCGCCCAGTGCGCCTTGAGCTTCAGGCCGCCCAGCAGCACGAAGAGCGTGATCAGCGGCAGTGCCGCGAACAGCGCCGTGGCGAACAACGATCCCCCGACCGGGTCCAGAACCTGCTCGTACATCTCGCCTCCCTGTAGTGCCTCCTTGCGATGCCATACCCCCTGCCTGCGCGCGCCTATGCCGTTCGTCCCGCCGCGGCACTAGGCTCCCGGCCATGGAAGGGGGCGTGCAGGACGTCGGTGTCCGTGCGGCCGAGCACGCGCTCGACGCCGCTCTGGCCGAGCACCGGCGCGCGGTCCGGCTGGCCGCCGACGCCCGCGAGCGCGAGCGGATCGCCGGCTCGCGCGCGGTCAAGGAGGCCGCGACGGCGACCGACGCGGCGCTGGCGCAGCCGGTGGAACGGCCGATGCGCGGCGTCCGCCTGGCCGAGACGTGGATCGAGGTCGAGCGCGTGCGCCATCCGCTGTCCGCCGCCATCAGCGCCCAGCTCGGCGAGGCGGAGCTGCGCGTGAGCGGCGAGGACTGGGCCGCCAGGCTGGTGCTGGCGCCGGGCGAGGGCCCGCTGCGGGCCGCGAGCGAGGCCGCGGCCCGGATCAAGGCCGCCTCCCGCGGCGCGGTCGACGCCGCCCGCCGGCGCCTGCGGACGTCCTCCGAGCTCGGGCGCGAGCACGCTGCGGTCTGCCACGACGCGGCGGGCGCGCTCGCGGCCGCCGACCAGGAGATCGGCGAGCGTCACTCCGACCGCGCCAGGATCGACGGCTGCCTGGACGAGCTGGCGGCGCGGCTCGGCCGGCGCGCGCCCGGCGAGACGGCGGAGGCGGCCGCGGCGCGCGGGCGGCTCGAGCAGGCGCGGGTGTACCTGGAGGCGCCGACCGAGCAGCCCTACGCCTGGGTCGCGACGTGGCCCAAGTTCGTCTCCGGCCTGATGCTGCGCGACCTGCCGGCCGGCCATCCGGCGACCGTCGAGGACGCGATGCGGCGGCTGCTGGCCGAGCTGCGCGGCGCCGAGGAGCTGCTGGCGCTGGCCGGCGCGGGCGACGGCGTGGCGGCCGCGACGTCGGCCCGGGTGCTCGTGGCCGGCTACGAGGCGGCCTCCGACGCGCGGCCTCGCCGGACCCGGCGAGCTGCGGACCGCGGACGGCGCGACGATCCCGCTCGCCGAGCAGCGGCCCGGTCGGCTTGCCGACTTCGCCGAACTGGTCCGCGCATCGATCTGAAACACTCGCCGCCGCGGTGCGCGTCGCGCTCTTCGTCACCTGCTTCAACGACACGCTGTTCCCCTCGACGGGGCGGGCGGTCGTGGACCTGCTCGAGCGGCTCGGCCACGAGGTCGTGTTCCCGGAGGGCCAGACGTGCTGCGGGCAGATGCACGGGAACACCGGCTACGAGGAGCTCGGCGAGGGGCTGGTCCGCCGCTGGGAGCGGGTGTTCGGGGACGAGCGAGGCGGTGGTCTCGCCGTCCGCCTCGTGCGTCGGCTACGTGCGCGAGCACGTGCCGTCGTCGCACGGCCGGCTGTTCGAGCTGACGGAGCTCCTGGTGGAGCAGTTGGGCGTGACCGACGTGGGCGCCTCGTTCCCGCACCGCGTGACGCTGCACCCGACCTGCCACTCGCTGCGGATGCTGCGCGTCGGCGACCGCCCGCGGCGGCTGCTCTCGGAGGTGCGCGGGATCGATCTCGTGGAGCTGGAGGACGCCGACGAGTGCTGCGGCTTCGGCGGCACGTTCGCGGTCAAGAACGCGGAGACGTCGATGGCGATGCTGGGCGACAAGCTGCGGCGCGTGCTGGACACGCGCGCGGAGGTGTGCACGGCGGCTGACAACTCGTGCCTGATGCACATCGGCGGGGCGCTGCGGCGCCAGCGCGCCGGCGTGCGGACCATGCACCTGGCCGAGATCCTGGCGGCGCAGGAATGACCACCGGGGCTTTCCTGCCGCGGCGCACGAGACGCTGGCCAACGCCCAGCTGCGGCGCAACCTGGGCAAGGCGACGACGACGATCCGCGCCAAGCGGCTGCGGGCCGTGGGGGAGCTGCCGGACTGGGAGGCGCTGCGCGACGCCGGAGCGGCGATCAAGGCGCACGCGATGGCGACCCTTCCCGAGCAGCTCGAGCGGCTGGAGGCGTCGGTGGAGCGCGCCGGCGGCGTCGTCCACTGGGCGCGCGACGGGGCGGAGGCGAACGCCATCGTGGGGCGGATCGCGCTGTCGCACGGCGCGCGCGAGGTCGTCAAGGTCAAGTCGATCGCCACCGACGAGATCGGGCTCAACGACGCTCTGGCCGCCCAGGGGATCAGCGCGATCGAGACCGACCTGGCCGAGCTGATCCTCCAGCTCTCCAACGACAAGACCTCGCACATCCTGGTCCCGGCCATCCACCGCAACCGGATGGAGATCAAGGCGCTGTTCGAGCGCACGATCACCGACGAGAAGCTGGGCACGGAGGCGTCGGCCATCGCCGAGGCCGCGCGGCGGCACCTGCGCGCCAAGTTCCTCTCCGTGCCGGTCGCGGTGTCGGGCGCGAACTTCGGCATCGCCGAGACGGGCACGGTCGCGGTGGTCGAGTCCGAGGGCAACGGCCGCATGTGCACGACGCTGCCGAAGGTGCTCGTGACCGTGATGGGGATCGAGAAGGTCCTGCCCGAGTGGCGCGACCTCGAGGTCTTCCTCCAGCTGCTGCCGCGCAGCTCCACCGCCGAGCGCATGAACCCGTACACGTCGCTGTGGACCGGCGTGCGGCCCGGCGACGGGCCCGAGGAGTTCCACCTCGTGCTGCTCGACGGCGGGCGGACCGACGTGCTGGCCGACGAGCTCGGCCGCCAGGCGCTGCACTGCATCCGCTGCTCGGCGTGCCTGAACGTGTGCCCGGTCTACTCGCGCGTCGGCGGCCAGGCCTACGAGTCGGTCTATCCGGGGCCGATCGGCGCGGTGCTGTCGCCGCAGCTGTTCGGGCTCGACGAGCACCCGACGCTGCCGTGGGCGAGCTCTTTGTGCGGCGCCTGCTACGACGCCTGCCCGGTCAAGATCGAGATCCCGTCGCTGCTCGTGCACCTGCGCGGCCGGGTGATCCGCGAGCAGAAGTCGAAGTTCTCGCCCGAGGCGCTGGCCATGAAGTCCGTCGCCGCGGTGTTCGGCTCTCAGGCGCGCTACGAGCGCGCGCAGAAGCTCGCGCGGCTCGGCCGCGGGCCGATCGCCAAGGCCGCGCTGCCGGGCTGGACCGCGATGCGCGAGCTGCCCGACCCGCCCAAGCAGACGTTCCGGGAGTGGTGGCGTGAGCGCGGCGCGTGACGTGATCCTGGAGCGGATCCGGGGCGCGCTCGGGCCTGGCGTCGCGGTGCCCGAGATCCCGCGCGGGTACCGCGGCCCGCGTGTCGACGACAGCAGCGTGGACCGGTTCTGCGAGCGCGTCGCCGAGTACCGCGCCTCGGTGACCCGGATCGCCGCCGCCGATCTCGCCGACACGATCGCCCGGCTGTGCCGCGAGCGCGGCGCTCGCCGCATCGCCGTCCCGCCCGGCGGCCCCGACAGGCTCGACGGGGTGGAGCTGGTCGTCGACGACCCGCCGCTCTCGCCGCAGGCACTGGATCAGCTCGACGGCGTGCTCACCGGCTGCGCGCTGGCGATCGCGGAGACCGGCACGATCGTGCTCGACGGCGGCGAGCGGTCCGGCCGCCGCGCCTTGACCCTGGTGCCCGACTGGCACATCTGCATCGTCGAGGCGTCCTCGGTCGTGGCCGGCCTGCCCGACGCGGTGGCCGCTCTGGCGCCGGTGGCCGCCGAGGGCCGGCCGATCACGCTCGTGAGCGGGCCGTCGGCCACCTCCGACATCGAGCTCGACCGCGTCGAGGGCGTCCACGGGCCGCGCACCCTCGACGTGGTGGTCGTCCAGGCGTAAAGTCGGCGGCGAGGCCATGGACCCCACGCGCGTGTTGGTGGTGGCGAACCAAACGGCGGCCACGCCGCTGCTGCTCGACGAGGTCCACAGGCGCGCGACGGAGAGTCCGTGCGAGTTCACGCTCCTGATCCCGGACGCCGACGCCCGCACGCCCGGCGACTGGACGCTCGACGTCGCGCTCCCGCAGCTCGAGGAGGCGGCCGGCAGCCCGGTGCACGGCCTCGTCGACGGCCCGCACCCGCTCGAGTCGGTCTACGAGGCCCTGCGGGTCGGCGGCTACGACGAGGTGATCGTCTCCACGCTGAGCCGCCGCTTCTCGCGCTGGCTCCACCGCGACCTGCCCGGCCGCATCCGCGCCATGGGCTTCCCGGTCACCGTCGTGGCACCCGACGGCCGGCTCGTCGACCACCGCGCCGCGGCCGGGGTCTTCACGTCGGATTAGGTCCCGGCGAACGTCAACTGCTTGCTGGGTAGGGCGGCTGGGGTGTCAGCGGATGCGCGGGGAACAACCCCCCATCCACGAGCCGCGGCCGAAAACCCCGGCTTCCCTACCCAGCAAGCTTTGACGTTCGCCCGGCTAGTAGTCCGTCGTGCGCGCCCGGTGCCGCGGGATCGCCTTGTAGCGCGGCTCGGCGCCGCGGTTCCAGAGCGTGTTGTCGACCGCCGTGGCGGTGGTGGCGCCGTGGGCGGCGACGAGCAGCTCGACGGCGTGCAGGGCGCAGGCGCGCAGCTCGACCTCCTCGGGCGAGTCGTGCTCGAGCAGCTGCTCGGACTCGATGCGGGCGACCAGCTCGGGATCGACCACGAGCACGCCGTCGACGCGCAGGACGTGGGGGACGAGGTTGTCGGCGAAGAGCGTGAGCTCGGCGAGGTCGTCGGCGGGGGCGATGCCGGCCAGGGCGAGGTCGGCGGCCGCGATCTGGGCGCGCTTGAAGAACGGCACCTCCTCGCCCTCGTAGGTCGAGACGTCGCGCCAGGTCGGCCAGCTCGCCAGCCGCTCGGCGAGCGCGACCGCCGAGCCGTCGCCGCTCTGCGCCAGGTTCAGGAACGAGCCGTCGTGCTCGTCGCGGACGCGCTCGCCGAGCTCGCGCAGGTGGACGGCGAAATGGCCCATCAGCTCGTGCCCGGGCTCCTGGCCGACCGCCTCGGCGATCTCCTCCCGTGTCATGGCGGCCAGGGCTTCGGCGCTCCATGGCCCGTGGGCGCGCAGGCCGGCCTCGACGGTCCGGAAGCCCGACATGCCGGGCGCCTTGCGCAGCGTCGGGAACCAGCCCGAGCCGAAGTTGATCGCGTTCAGGGTGATGCTGAAGGCGGCGCGGTCCTCGAGGCTCGCGCCCTCGAGGTCGGGCGCGGGCGGCGACTCGGCCGGGAGGGTCGCCGCGTACGGCTCGATCGCGTCCTCGGCGATGCGGACGTGCCGTGCGCGGCCGGCGACGGATGCCGCCGCCGCGCGGATCTCGTCAGTCAGCGCCATCGCGCACGATCATCACCGGCCGGCGCGTGTGATGGAGCAGGCCGGTCGAGACGCTCCCCAACACCGCCGCGCGGAGCGCCGAGCGACCTCGGCTGCCCGCCACGATCACGCTCGCGTCGAGCTCGTCGGCCAGGTCGATGAGGGCCGCGAAGAACGGGCCGGAGGAGGCCACGGCGCGCGGCTCGGCGTCGAACCCGGCGGCCCGGGCCAGCTCGGCGCCCTCGGCGGCCATGCCCTCGGCGGTCTCGCGCCCCGCCTCGTCGAGCGCCGATGTGCCCTCGCGCACCATGTCGCCGGGCAGCGCGAACAGGGCGGAGGGAGCGGCGCCCTCGAAGGTCGTCCAGGCGGTGGCGACGACGGCCGGGAGGTGCTGGAGCACGGCGCCGGCGTGCTCGATCGCCGCCTTGGCGTTCTCGGATCCGTCGTAGGCGAGCAGCACAGGGCCTTCGTTCATGGCCCGCAGGATGTCATCCGGGTGGCTGACTGAGCCGCTCGGCCCACTGCCGCCAGCTCTCTTTGAGCTGCTCGCCGAGCCTCGGCTTGCTGCGGACGACGAGCGAGCCGAAGGCGCCCCGGTGGTGGATGCGGATGACCGGCGCGCCCTCCGGCGGCTCGCCTTCGACCTTGAGCTCCTGGCTCGCCAGCGAGGCGCCGCCCGTCAGCTCGACGTGGACACCCTGCGGCAAGATGATCTGGACGCCGCCGAAGATGGTCCTGGCCTCGATCTCGATCTCCGGCCCGGGCAGGACCGCATCGCGCAGGTCGAGCTTCACGTTGCCGAACACTCCCGAGTAGCGGCCGCGCGCGGCGATCCGCCAGCGCCCTTCGCGCTTGACGGTCGAGAACAGCGCGCGGCAGCGGGCGACGTCCTGGACCAGGGGCGGCGAGGATGCCGCGAGATCGGCCGTGGCGGCGGCGACCTCGTCGCGCGTGCGCGCGGTGCTCACGAGCTCGGCGCGCGCGGCGAGCTCCTCGATCGTCAGGCGCCCGTCGACCGACGCCTCGCGCAGCAGCGCGAGCGCAACGTCGCGGTCGGCGTCACTGGCCCGGAGCACAAGGCGGAGAGTACTTCCGCACCGCCCGCTACCGTCAATCCGGAATGCCCGAGTCGACCGCAATCGACAGCCTGCTGGAGGGGTTGAACGAGCCCCAACGCGACGCGGTCACGCACGGCGAGGGACCGCTCCTGATCCTGGCCGGGGCCGGCTCGGGCAAGACCCGCGTGCTCACCCACCGGATCGCGTACCTGCTGCGCACCGGCCAGGCCCGCGCGGACGAGATCCTCGCCATCACCTTCACCAACAAGGCCGCCCAGGAGATGCGCGAGCGCGTCGAGCTGCTGGTCGGCCGGGCGACCCGCGCCATGTGGGTGATGACCTTCCACTCGGCCTGCGCCCGCATGCTGCGCGCCGACGCCCACCGGCTCGGCTACACGCGCCAGTTCACGATCTACGACGCGGCCGACTCACGGCGCCTGATCAAGAAGTGCCTCGACGACCTGGACATCGACGTCAAGCGCTTCACCCCGCGCGCGATGCAGTCCCAGATCTCGGACGCCAAGAACAAGCTCCGCTCCGCCGACGACTACCGCCAGATGGTCGGCTCGTTCTTCGAGCAGACGGTGGCCGACGTCTACGAGCACTACGAGCGCGAGATCCACCGCATGAACGCGATGGACTTCGACGACCTCCTGTTCCGCGCGGTCAACCTCCTCGAGCTCTTCCAGGAGGTCCGCGACCGCTACTCGAAGGCGTTCCGCTGGGTCCTGGTCGACGAGTACCAGGACACCAACCACGCCCAGTACCGCTGGCTCCAGCTGCTCGCCTCCGAGCACCGGAACCTGGCGGTCGTAGGCGACGACGATCAGTGCCTGATCGAAGGCACGCCGGTGACGATGGGCGACGGCTCGATCAAGCCGATCGAGGAGATTCGGGCGGGGGACGAGGTCCTGTCCTGCTATGGAAGCGGCGACTTCCGGCCCGCGAAGGTCACGGGAGTCCACGAAGCACGCGCGCGGCTCGGCATCCGCATTCGGACGGCCGGCGGTCGTGAGCTCGTCAGCACGCCCGAGCACACGCACTTCGCCGGTTTCCGCAAGGGGCACGCGCCGGACGCGCACTGGACCTACCTGATGTCAGGCGGCAAGGGGTTCAGAGTCGGCGTAACGCGCACCTACAACAGCAGCCGCGACGGCTCACGCGGCGGTCTTGCCACGCGTGCGATGCAGGAAGCCGCCGACGCCGGCTGGATCGTTCGCATCCACGAATCGGAGGCTGAGGCGCGCGCGAGCGAGGCCGAGCTCTCACTCAGATATGGGATTCCGACGTTGCCGTTCCGCGCGCGCCCGACGGGCACCGCGGGCGGGCTCGTCGGCAACCAGGCGCTGATCGACCGCATCTTCGAGCGCGTGGACAGCGACGCCGGCGGCTTTGCGCTGCTCGAGGCCGAGGGCCTCGATGTCGACGCGCCGCACCACGTTCCGCGCAGCCACGAAGGACGCCGGCGGAACATCACCGTGACGCTGTGCGGCGACCGTCGCGGCCCAACGCCCATGCACTGCATCGCGATGGGCGGCCGCGACCCCGAGGCGAAGCGCGCGCTGGAGTCGATCGGGCTGAACGTCCGCCCAGCGAAGGCCGCGTCGCTCAGCTGGCGGTACGAATCGGCCTTCAAGAGCTGGGACGACCTGACGGACGTCGTGCGGCGCATCCAGATGGTGCTGCCCTGCTCGCTGAGGTACGTCGCCCGCTTCGGCAAGCGCTTCGAGGGAAAGTCGAACACGCTGCCGTTCACCCACGCGGGCTCCGTCCTGCCCGGCATGCACGTCTTCCTTGCCGACGGGACCTATGACGTCGTCGAGTCCGTCGAGCGCGTCGAGGTCGACCGCCCCTTGTACGACTTGGACGTGGCGAATACCCACAACTTCGTCGCCGACGACGTAGTGACCCACAACTCCATTTACGGATTTAGAGGCGCGGACATCACGAACATCCTGGAGTTCGAGGACACGTTCCCCGACGCCCACGTGGTGAAGCTGGAGCAGAACTACCGCTCCACTCAGACCATCCTCTCTGCGGCGAATGCCGTGGTCGGCCACAACCGCGGACGCAAGAGCAAGGCGCTCTGGACGGACATCGGCGAGGGCGATCCGGTGCGGGTGCGGGAGCTGGCCGACGAGCACGCCGAGGCGCGGTTCGTGGCGGCGGAGATCCAGCGGATGGTCGACGAGGGCGTCAGCCGCAGCGAGCTTGCCGTCTTCTACCGGACCAACGCGCAGTCGCGGGTGCTCGAGGACATGCTGGTGCGGGCCGGGATCGGCTACCAGGTCATCGGCGGCACGAAGTTCTACGACCGGGCCGAGATCAAGGACGCGATCGCGTACCTGATCTTCATCGTCAATCCGCAGGACCAGGGCGCGTTCACGCGGATCGCCAACTCGCCCAAGCGGGGGCTGGGGCAGACCTCGCTGTCGCGGGTGCTCAGCCACGCGGACTCGATCGACGTGCCGGTGTGGGAGGCGGCCGAGCAGCCCGAGGCGGTGCCCGGGCTCGGCACGGCGGCGCAGAAGGCGCTCAACCGCTTCATGTCGACGATGGAGCGGCTGCGGGAGCGCGCGGAGTCGAACGCGCCCGTCGGCGAGCTCGTCCAGGAGCTCCTGAGCGAGACCGGCTACATCGACGCGCTGCAGGCCGAGCGGACGATCGAGGCGCAGGGCCGGATCGAGAACCTCGAGGAGCTCGTCCAGGTGGCGCGCGAGTACGACGCCACGGCGGAGGAAGGCTCGCTGACCCAGTTCCTCGAGCAGATCTCGCTGCTGGCCGACGCGGACAACCTGCGCGACGACGAGGGCCTCGTGACGCTGATGACCATCCACAACGCCAAGGGCCTCGAGTTCCCGATCGTCTTCATCATCGGGATGGAGGACGGCGTGTTCCCGCACTCGCGCGCCATCGACGAGGGCGACGTGGAGGAGGAGCGCCGGCTCGCCTACGTCGGCATCACCCGCGCGATGCGCGACATCACGCTGAGCTGGGCGCGCCGCCGCAACAGCTTCGGCGCCAACTCGTTCGGCATCCGCTCGCGCTTCATAGACGAGATCCCGGCTGATCTGACCGACCAGCCCGCACGCGCAGCTGCCGGCCTGCCCACCGGCCGGATCGCGTCGTGGTCCGGCGCAGCGGCCGCGTCGCGCGAGGCGGTCGGCGACACGGCGGGCGAGGTCTTCCGGACCGGCGACGACGTCGTCCACGCGCAGCTCGGCGACGGCGTCGTGCTCGGCACCGAGCCCGGCGGCATCGTCGTCGTGCGCTTCGCCGAGGACGGCCGCGAGCGCAAGCTCATGGCCGACTACGCGCCGATCCGGCGCCGCTAGAGCCGGCGCAGCGCGCCCCGTAGAGTCGCCCCGATGCGGCGCCTGCTCGCCTTCGTCTGCACGATCGTCTTCGTAGACACGCTGTTCTACGCGGCGATCACGCCGATCCTGCCCGAGCTGAGCGACCAGTACGGGCTGTCGAAGACCGCCGCCGGCGTGCTCGCGGCGGCCTACCCGGCGGGGACGTTCGCGGGCGCACTGCCCGGCGGCTGGATGGCGGCGCGCCTGGGCGTGCGGGCCACCGTCCTCATCGGCCTCGGCTTGATGGTCGTCGCCAGCATCGGCTTCGCGCTCGGCGACAGCATCGTCGTGCTCGACGTGTCGCGCTTCGTGCAGGGCGTCGGCGGCGCGGCCTCGTGGGCCGGGGCGCTCGGCTGGCTGATCGGCGCCGCGCCGCGGGAACAGCGCGGCCAGTACATCGGCACGGCGCTCGCCGCCGCCGTGGCCGGCGCGCTGTTCGGGCCGGTGCTGGGCGCCGCCGCCGGCGCGCTCGGGCAGGAGCCCGTGTTCGGCGCGGTCGCGGTCGTCGGGGCCGGGCTGATGGTCTTCTCGCTGCGGATGGAGGCCCAGGAGCCCGAGGGCGACTCGCGGCTGCGAACGCTCATCGGCTCGCTGAGCGACCGGCGCGTTGCGGCGGGGATGTGGCTGACCACGCTCCCCGGCGTCCTGTTCGGGACCGTCGCCGTGCTCGGTCCCCTGCGGCTCGACGAGCTCGGCGCGGGCGCAGCGGCGATCGCGGCCGCGTTCCTCGCCGCCGCCGCGCTCGAGGCCGATCGTCGCGCCCATGATCGGGCGGCTCTCCGACCGCCGCGGGCGGTTCCTGCCCAGCCTGATCGGGGTGGCCGGCGGCGGGCTGATCATGCTGCTGCTGCCGTGGCCGGAGTCGGTCTTGGGGCTCAGCGTGCTGATCGTCTTCGCCGGCCCGCTGATCGGCATGCTCTACACGCCGGCGATGGCGATGCTGAGCGACGGCGCCGATCACGCGGGCGTGGCGCAGGGCTTCGCGTTCGCGCTCGTGAACCTCGCGTGGGCGACCGGCCAGACCGCCGGCGCGGCGGGCAGCGCGCGGCTCGCCGACGCCACCAACGATCACGTCCCGTACCTCGTGCTGGCCGCTGTCTGCGCGATCACGCTGGTCGCGCTGCTGCGCCGGCCCACCGTACGCCTCGACGGGCGATAGCCTGCCCCACCGCAATGGCGGAGATCATCGACGGCAAGGCGATCGCGCAGCAGGTGCGCGCGGAGGTGGCGCAGCAGGTCGCCGCCTGGGTCGAGGCCGGGCATCCGGCGCCCGGCCTGGCGACCGTGCTGGTCGGCGAGGATCCGGCGTCGGCCGTCTACGTCGGCGGCAAGCAGAAGGCCTCCGCCGAGGTCGGCATCGAGGGGTTCGACCACCGGCTGCCCGCTGACACCCAACAGCCGCAGGTGGAGCGGCTCCTCAACGAGCTCGGCGACGATCCGCGCGTCTCGGGCATCCTGCTCCAGCTCCCGACGCCGCCGCACATGGACGGCAGCGCGCTGACCGAGTGCATCGACCCCGCCAAGGACGTCGACGGTCTGACGCCGATCTCGGCCGGCCTGCTCGCCAAGGGCCGCCCGGGGCTGCGGCCGTGCACGCCGCTCGGCGTGATGGAGCTGCTGCGCCGGCACGACGTCGAGCTCAAGGGCGCCGAAGCGGTCGTGGTCGGCCGGTCGGACCTGGTCGGCAAGCCGGTCGCGAGCCTGCTGCTGGCCCAGCACGCCACCGTGACGATCTGCCACTCGCGGACGCGCGATCTCGCCGAGGTCTGCCGCCGCGCCGATGTGCTGATCGCCGCCGTCGGCGTGCCCGGGCTCGTGCATGGCGACTGGGTGAAGGAGGGCGCGGTGGTGATCGACGTCGGCATCAACCGCACCGAGGAGGGGCTGACCGGCGACGTCGAATTCGAGAGCGCCGCCGAGCGGGCGCGGCTCATCACGCCGGTGCCCGGCGGGGTCGGCCCGATGACGATCGCGATGCTGCTGCGCAACACGCTCGAGGCGGCACGCGGGCAGGCGGGGGAGACGGCATGGACCTGAGGCGCCTGCGCGCCGGCGAGTGGCTGGCCGGGGCCGGCGGCGTCCTGCTGCTCGTCTCGCTTGCGCTGCCCTGGTATGAGGCGGGCGGCGGCGACGTCTCCGGCTACGAGGCCTTCAGCATCGTCGACATCCTGCTCGTGGCCGTCGCCGCGGTCGCGATCGCCCTCGCGGTCCTGCAGGCCACGCAGACGACCCAGGCGCTGCCTGTCGCGTTCGGCGTTCTCACGGTCACCGTGGGCGTGATCGGGACGCTGCTCACGCTCTATCGCCTGATCGACGACCCGGGCGAGGTCTCGAGCCCCCGCCTCGGCGCCTGGCTGGGCCTGCTCGCGGTCGCCGCGCTGACCGCCGGCGGCTGGCGCTCGCTCGCGAACGAGCACGTGAGCCACGTCCCGCCCGGTCCCGAGCCCGAGCTGCGCCCGGCGCCGCGCGGATGAGCCCGATCGACTGGGCCGCCTGGCACGACGCGTACGAGGATCCGGACAACCCGCTCGCGCGCCGCCTTAAGGCCGTCCAGGCTCAGATCCGCGCCGCGCTCGACGCCGCGCCGCCAGGCCCGCTGCGTGTCGTCAGCGTCTGCGCCGGCCAGGGGACCGATCTGCTCGGCGTGCTGGCCGACCACCCGCGCGCCGGCGACGTCAGCGGCCGCCTCGTCGAGCTCGACCCGCGCAACACCGCGGCGATCGCCGCCCCGCCCGGCATCGAGGTCGTCACGGGCGACGCGTCGCGCGTCGGCGCCTACGCCGGCGCCGTCCCCGCCGACCTCGTACTCATCTGCGGCGTGCTCGGCCGGATAAGCGACCACGATCTCGCCTCGACGATCCGGGCCCTGCCGCAGCTGTGCGCCACCGGCGGCACCGTGATCTGGACGCGCCACCGCAAACCGCCCGATCGCACGCCCAAGGTCCGGCGGCTGCTGGCCCGCGAGGGCTTCGAGGAGCTGGCGTTCGACGCGCCGGCGGGCGAGGTCTTCACCGTGGGAAGCCATCGCCACACCGGCGCGCCGCAACCGCTTCAGCCGGAGGCCCGGCTGTTCAGCTCGTTCCGGTCCTGACCGTGACCGAGCGGCGCCGGGTGACCGGCGCGCCGCTCCCGGAACGCGCGGACACCGCGACGGTCAGACGCAGCCGGCCGTGACGCCTGAGCTGCCGCGCGCCCCGCGCGTTCAGCCGGACGCGGACGGGCGCGCTGCGACCGGCGGCGATCTGCAGTCGCGACGACCCCACGCTGCGGCCGCCCGACGACGTGCGCACCAGCACGGCGCAACCCTCGGCGCAGCGGACGCGGTCGCCGGTGGTGACGACGAAGGCCCGGCCCGCGCGCCGCACGCGCGCGCGGCCGTCCCGGACGACCCGCGGGCCGGCCGGCGACGAGACGGTCGTGCTCGCGGGCGCGGCGTTGCCGCCGGAAGCGGACGCCGGCTGCGGCAACCCGGCGATGAGCGCCGCGGTGAGCGGCTCGACCTCTGCGGCGTCGCTTGCCGTCACGTAGTGGTGGGTGAGCACCAGCTCGCCGCCGGCCGGGATCGTGAGCGCGTCGTACTCGAGCACGAACGCGTCGTCGTCGAGGAACCGTGCGCGGTCGGCCCGCTGCTCCGGGACGATGGCCCCGCCGCCGCGCAGCGCCTCGGTCGCGTCCCGGGTGAAGATCGGCTGCCGGGACTCGAACGGCCCGGGCACCACTCCCGTCCGGGGCGTGGCGTCGTTCGCATCGTGCCGCGCGTACGCGCTCTCGCCCGGGAAGCGGTAGGCGATCTGCTCACTGCAATCGTCGCCGACGCTCAGGCACGCGGCCTGGTACAGCCGTAGGTCGAGCCGGTGCGGGCGGCCGTCGGTGCTCGACCAGCGGTCGACCACCGTGGTGTGCCGGCGGTCGGCGCCGACCGCGGTCGTGCGCGTGACCTTCACCGGCACGTCCTCGAAGTGGTGGCAGCCCAGGATCGTCACCGGGTACGCGTTGTCGGGCGCGCACTTGGCCAGCGCGCTGGTCTCCCTGACGGCGACGGCCCCGGTCTCCTTGTCGAACTGCACGTCCGGGATCTCGAACCTCGGAAAGCCGGTGTTGCCTTGAACGCCTGCGCCGGCCACTCCGCCGTCCACGGACGCCGGCGGGTACGCGGGCTCGCCGTCGATCTCGATCGCCGCCCTGCGGGCGTCGACGCGGTCGGTCGGCGACCCGCTGCACTCGATGCCCCAGCTGAGCGGCTCGAACGTGGCGAACGACTCGGCCAGGGATCCGATGCCGCAGTCGCCGAAGGCTCCGCTCTCGATGGCGCGGCCGTGGCCGGCGGCATAGAGGTAGAAGCCCGTGGGGAGCCCGTCGTTCTGGCCGCCCGTGCCGGAGACCTGGAGCAGCGAGAACTTGGTGATGTGCAGCACCGGTCCGCGGTACGGGCGGAGGTTCGCCGGCGACGCGCCGGCCGGCACCGCGTGCAGGCGGCAGGTGCGTGCCGGCTGCTCGGGATTCAGGCGGTCCGCGGGCTGGTCGAGGGAGGCGTCCGCGACGGAGAACGCCCCATCCGCGGCGACCGGCACGTTCTCGGCGCTGCCGCCGAGCCGGAACAGCTCCGGGCCGCGGACGCAGATGAGGTCGACGGCCCCCGTGCCCGTCGCGGTGCCGGAGACGGCGAGCGTGCGCGGCCCGAAGGTGTTGAACAGCACGTGACTCGGGTCGGCGGGGGTGGTGATCTGCGTGCCGGTCACCTGGGCCTGCGCCGGCGCGGCCACGCCGGCGGCGGCGAGCAGCGTGAGGGCGGGGAACCACTTGCGGAAGCGCGTTGACATGGCGCTTGAGTCTCCGCGGGGGTCCCGAGCGTTACACGCTCGTAGAATCGCTGACCGTGCTCAGCCGAGACCAGGTCCTGCACGTCGCCAAGCTCGCGCGCCTGGAGCTGACCGAGGCCGAGGTCGAGCGCCTCGGATCCGAGCTCTCGAAGGTGCTCGACCACATCGAGAAGATCGAGGAGCTCGGCGACCTCGCGGACGTCCCGCCGACCAGCCACGTCGTCGACGTCGAGAACGTCCTGCGCGCCGACGAACCGCGGCCCTCGCTGCCGCGCGAGAAGGCGCTCGAGAGCGCGCCCGACGCCGCGCTCGGCGGCTTCCGCGTGCCCAGTCCGGGAGCAGGATGAGCGAGATCCTGAAGCTGACGGCGGCGCAGGCCGGCGAGCGCGTCCGCTCGGGCGACCTCGAGCGCGGCGAGCTGTGGCGCTTCTACCGCGACCGCGCGCTCGCCGACGACCTCAACGCGTTCACCTGGGTGTGCCCGGGAGACGACCCCGAGGCCATCGATCCCAGCGGCCCGCTGGGCGGCGTGCCGATCGGCATCAAGGACCTGTTCTGCACCGAGGGCGTCCCCTCGCAGGCGGGCTCGAAGATCCTCGAGGACTACCGGCCGCCGTACACCGCCACCGCGGTCGAAAAGCTCATGAAGGCCGGCGCGCCCGTGCTGGCCAAGACCAACCAGGACGAGTTCGCCATGGGCTCGTCGACCGAGAACTCGGCCTACGGCCCGACGCTCAACCCCTGGGACCGCACGCGAGTCCCCGGCGGCTCCTCGGGCGGGTCGGCGGCCGCGGTCGCCGCCGGCACGGTGCCGTGGTCGATCGGCACCGACACCGGCGGCTCGATCCGCCAGCCCGCCGCGCTGTGCGGGATCGTCGGGCTCAAGCCCACCTACGGCGCCATCAGCCGCTACGGGATGATCGCCTTCGCCTCGTCGCTCGACCAGGCCGGCCCGTTCACCCGCGACACCACCGACGCCGCGCTGCTGCTGCAGGCGATGGCCGGCAAGGACCCGTGCGACTCGACCTCGCTCGGCCTGCCCGAGCCCGTCGCGCTGCCGACCGCCACGGATCTCAAGGGCATCCGGCTCGGCGTGCCGGAGGAGCTGAGCGGCGAGGGGATCGAGCAGGGCGTGCTCGACGCCTTCCACGCCACGCTCGACCTCGCGCGCCAGCTCGGCGCCACGGTCGAGACCACGCACCTCCCGCACTCCCCGCACGGCCTCGCCGCCTACTACCTGATCGCCCCCGCCGAGTGCTCGAGCAACCTCGCCCGCTACGACGGCGTCCGCTACGGCCTGCGCTCCGACGGGCGGGATCTGCTCAGCATGTACACCGAGACGCGCGAGCAGGGCTTCGGCGCCGAGGTCAAGCGCCGCGTCATGCTCGGCACCTACGCGCTGTCGTCCGGCTACTACGACGCCTACTACGGCCGCGCCCAGAAGGTCCGCACGCTGATCGCGCGCGACTTCGAGCAGGCCTGGGAGCGGTTCGACTTCATCGTCTCGCCGACCGCGCCGGGCGTGGCCTTCGAGCTCGGCTCAAAGACCGCCGACCCGCTGGCCATGTACCTCAACGACGTCTGCACGGTCCCGATGTCGCTTGCCGGCATCCCGGCCATCTCGATCCCCAACGGCCTCTCCGACGGGCTGCCCACGGGCTTCCAGATCGCCGGCCCGGCGTTCAGCGAGAGCCGCATCCTCGACGCGGCGCACGCGCTCGAGCAGGCGATCGGCTTCGACGTGACGAGGGCGTTCGCATGAGCCTCGAACCGGTCATCGGCCTCGAGATCCACGTCCAGCTCAAGACGCGGACGAAGATGTTCTGCGGCTGCGAGCTGAGCTTCGGCGAGGAGCCCAACACGCGCACCTGCCCGGTCTGCCTCGGCATGCCCGGCTCGCTGCCGGTGACCAACGCGCAGGCGATCCAGTACGGGCTGATGATGGGGATGGCGCTCGGCTGCGAGATCGCGCCGCGCTCGATCTTCCATCGCAAGAACTACTTCTATCCCGACCTCGCCAAGGGCTACCAGGTCTCCCAGTACGACATCCCGCTCTGCAGCGGCGGCCACCTCGGCGACGTGCGGCTGCACCGCATCCACCTCGAGGAGGACGCGGCCAAGCTCGTGCACGTGGGGGAGTCCGGCCGCATCCACGGCTCGGACGCCTCGATCGTCGACTACAACCGCGGCGGCACGCCGCTGGCCGAGATCGTCACCGAGCCCGACCTCCACTCGTCCGAGCAGGCGCGCGAGTGGCTGACGCTGCTGCGCGAGACGCTGCGCCAGCTCGGGGTGAGCGACGTGAACATGGAGGAGGGCTCGCTGCGCTGCGACGCCAACGTCTCCGTGCGGCCGGTGGGCTCGACCGAGCTCGGCACGAAGACCGAGCTCAAGAACATGAACTCGTTCCGCTTCCTCGCCCAGGGCATCGAGGCCGAGATCCGCCGCCAGACGGGGCTGGTCGAGGCCGGCGAGCCGGTCGTCCAGGAGACGCTGCACTTCGACCCGGTGTCCGGCGGCCTGTCGCCGCTGCGCTCCAAGGAGGAGGCGCACGACTACCGCTACTTCCCGGAGCCCGACCTCGTGCCGGTGGCGCCCACCGAGGAGATGCTCTCCGCGGCGCGGGCCGCGCTGCCCGAGCTGCCCGCCGAGCGCGAGGCGCGCTACCAGTCCGAGTACGGGCTGCCCGCCGACGCGGCCCACCTGTTCGCCTTCGACCCGCAGTGGGGCGACTACTTCGAGCGGGTGGAGGGCGAGCCGCGGGTCGTCGCCAACTGGGTCACCGAGCTGCGGGCGCGCGCCGACTCGCCCGACGCGGTGGAGCCCGCGGCGCTGACCAAGCTCGTCGCGCTCGTCGAGGCCCGCACCGTCACCGCCGGCAACGGCCGCGTCGTCCTCGACCGCCTGGTCGCCGACGGCGGCGAGCCCGCCGAGATCGTCGAGCGCGAGGACCTCGGCGCGATGGGCGACTCCGGCGAGCTGGCCGGCATCGTGGCCAAGGTCATCGAGGACAACCCCGACGTCGTCGAGCGCATCCGCGGCGGCAACGCGAAGGCGATGGGAGCCCTGGTCGGGCCGATCATGCGCGAGACCAAGGGCAAGGCGGACGGCGGCGAGGTCAACCGCCTGATCCGCGAGCAGCTCGGCGTATAGTCGGCTCATGGCCAGATTGATCCGGATGGACGGCAGCGGGCACACCACCGTGGCCGAGTGGCACGCCGCCGACGAGCAGGCGATCGAGGCGGCCGCGGCCGCCTTCCGCGAGCAGCTCGAGGCCGGCTACTACGCGGTCGTCACGGAGGGCGAGGGGCAGGCGCGGCAGGTCGAAGCGCTGCCGGTCGACGCCGACCTCGTGATCCTCCGCCGCCCCATCGCGGGCGGGTGACCGCTGAGCCCCTCCCCGAGACCGCCGCCGTCTACTGGCGGCCGCGGGTCGACGCGCACGCGCTCGCCCGGCGCGGGCGGCTGTGGACGCTGACCACCGTCGCCCACACCGTGCCGTACCTGCTGGCCTCCGCCGTCCTGCTCTGGCTCGAGCCGCTGACGGCGCCGGTGGTCTTCGTCCTGCTCGCGCACGCGTGGGTGATCCCGGAGCTGTACGCCAAGCGCGGCGCCAACGTGCTGCGCCCGCGTCCGCGTGCGGACGACGGCGCGGAGCGAACTGCGCTCGGCCTGCTCGGCGACCTCGTCGGCCACGAGGCGCGCGAGCTGCACGCCCGGACCGGCGCCGTGCTCGAGCGCGGCGCGCTCGGGGTCTGGGTGGTCGGCGAGGCCGGCGCCGTGCTCGTGACGCCCGGCGGACGGCGGGCCTACTGCTGGTGCGTACGGGTCGAGGACGGCACGCTGCCGTCGGCCGACCGCATCGCCCACCTGCTGCTCGCCCTGCGCACCGACGAGCCGGGCTTCGCGACCGTCGCCAACCTGGCCTTCAGCGGCGCGCCGAGGCGCGTCAGGCGCCGCCTGCCGCCGTCGCTGCGGCCGGCGCTCGACGCCGCCGTCTCTACCGCGTGTCGAAACCGCGGCCGCTGATTCCATACAGCGGTCCATGGGGAGTGCAGGGGAAACGGGCGATCATGCTCGTCATGACCTCTGCCACTCCCCAGGTCCGCCGCCTCGTCCTCGTTCCCTCCACGAGCAGCGGTCGCGGCGACGAGCTCGTCCGGCGCTACCGGCTCGCGAGGCTGCGCCTCATCGGACGCGAGGCCGCGATGGCCGAGCGCCCGGCTCCCCCTGTACGAACGGCCTGAAAACGTGCCCGGCAGAGCGGCCGGGCACGGTACCCTCAGCAGCATGGAGAACACGGCTCGATCCGGACTCGGCACGCGAGTCATCGCGTGGGCGGTCCTCATCGTCGTAGCGCTGTTCGTGCTCAAGTTCGCCTTCGGCCTCGTCATCGGCCTGATCCAGTTCGTCTTCGTGCTGGCGATCCTGGCCGCGGTGGCGCTCGGGCGTGATCTGGGCGTTGCGCCACATCTAGATGCCCTACCTGATCATCTGCCTCTTCTTCGGTCTCGCAGGCGGGATCGTCGGGCGGATGAAGGGCTCCTCGTTCGTCCTGTGGTTCCTGATCTCGGCGATCGTGCCCGTGCTCGGGTCTGCTGGCCGCCGTGCTCTACCGCTTCGAGAGCGACGAGGTCCGGCGCCAGTGCCCGCGCTGCGGGAAGCTCGTCAAGCTGCACGACCAGGTCTGCATGCGCTGCGGTCTGGACATGGACTTCCCGGACCAGGCCATCGAGCCCGAGTCCGTGGCCGCCGCGCGCCGCTAGGTCACACGAAGAACTCGTCGCTCTGCGTCAGGAGCCCGAACAGGATGAGGAAGTCGATCGCGAGGACCGCGATCGCCCACAGCGGGAAGACGAACATCACCAGCAGGGTCAGCATGCCGCTGAGGCCGGCGATCGTCACGCCGAGCCAGAACCCCCATTTGTTGCGCCGCAGGATGAGCACGCCGGTGACGAGCTGCACGATGCCGACGAGCAGCCAGAACCAGCCGAAGGCCGTGAGATCGATCCCATAGAGCACCTCCCTGGCCTGGGCGGCGAGCGTGTCGTCGTCGGCGAGAGCGGCGACGCCGCTCAGCGCGTTGTACCCGCCCGCGATCAACGCGGCCACACCGGCGAAGGTGGCCCAGCCGCCGCGTTGTGTTGAGACCTGTTGCGCCATCGACGTGCTCCGTCTCGCGCGGTCTCGACCAGCGGCGGACACGACCGTTTGCCCGCGCAAGTCCTGCACCATCGGCGGGGGGCATCTCGCGCCGGAACCGGCATGATCCGTCCGGTGAGGGCACGGATGACCGCAGCCGCGCTTGCCGCGGGTCTTCTTCTGGTGGGGGCAGGGAGCGCCTGGGCGGCGTTCGTGGTCGAGGGCTCGCCGTATGCCGTCGGGAACGCCCCGCTGTCGCTCAACGCCGGCGACTTCAACGGCGACGGGCGCCCCGACGTGGCGACCATCAACGGGTCGAGCGCCGACGTGTCGGTGTTCCTGCGGCAGGCCGGCGGCGGCTTCGCGCAGGAGGCGGGCTCCCCGATCTCGGTCAGCCCCAACTCCGGCCCGAGCGGCGCGGCGGTCGGCGACTTCAACGGCGACGGGCTCGCGGACCTCGCGGTGTCGCGCTTTGCCACGGGCGGCGGCGTCGTGGTGCTGCTGCGCCAGCCGGGCGGCGGTTTCGCCCAGGAGGGCGCGGCGCTCTCGGCCAGCTCCAGATCACGCGGTTGCCACGGGGCACTTCAACAGTGACGGGCTGCTCGACCTCGCGGCGACGCGGAGCGACAGCCAGGTCGCGCTCCTGTATCGCAAAGCCAGACAGCGGCTTCTCGACCGGACCGCTGTTCCCGACCGGGCCGCGGCCGGTCGCGATCGCCGTCGTCGACTCAACGGCGACGGGCTGGCCGACCTCGCGACCGCCAACCGGGGCTTCGACAACGTGCCGAACGATGGCAGCGCGACGATCCTGCTGCGGTCCGGTGCCACTTTCGCCGCCGAGGCGACGGTCCCGGTCGGCGACGATGCCCTCGGCATCGCCGCCGCCGATTTCGACGGCAACGGCCGCCCCGATCTTGCGCTCACCAACGCCGCCCCGGGCACCGTCTCCGTCTTCCTGCGCCGGGCCTCCAACGACGGCTTCGACGCGGAGGCGCCGATCGCGGTCAGCGCCTCGCCGGTCGGCATCGACACCGCCGACTTCGACCGCGACGGCCGGCCCGACCTTGCCGTGGCCTCGAACGCCGGCGCCGTCGACATCCTCATCCGCAACGCCGGCGGCAGCTTCACGCGCGACAGCCGATCCCGCTCGCCCCTGCCGTCAACGACGTCGTGGCGGCCGACTTCGACGGCGACACGCGGCCCGACCTGGCGGCGACGTCGTATGGCAACACCCCCGCCCGACACGTTCACCGCGCTGCTGAACCCGGCGCCGCCGGGCCCGACGCTGCCACCGCCGGTCGCCGGCAAGAGCGTCAATGTCAAGCCGGTGTCCGGCAAGGTGAGGGTCAAGCGGCCGGGGAGCAACCGCTTCGTCACGCTGACCGCGGAGGCCCAGATCCCGGTCGGCAGCTCGATCGACACCCGTAACGGGCGGATCGCGATCACCGCCGCCCAGGGCGGGGGTAAGACGGCGTCGGCGGACTTCTACGACGGACTGTTCAAGCTCACCCAGACCAAGCGCTCCAAGGTCACCTCACTGACCCTGACCGAGCGGCTCAGCTGCCCGCGCAAGGGCTCCGCCTCCGCCGCCGCCAAGAAGAAGAAGAAGCGCCGCCTCTGGGGCGACGGCAGCGGCAAGTTCCGCACCAAGGGCAAGCACAGCGCCGCGACCGTGGTCGGCACGAAGTGGCTGGTCGAGGATCGCTGCCGGTCGACGCTCACGCGCGTCGTCCGCGGCCGCGTCAAGGTGCGCGACTTCGCGAAGAAGAAGACGGTGACCGTGCGCGCCGGCAAGCGCTACACGGCGCGCGCGAAGCGCAGGTAGAGCAGGCCCGACCCCGGCACGCTCCGGAGAAGGCCCTGATGCGCCGTTAGACTCCGGCACCATGATGCGAGCGGTCGATGCGGTCATGGAGTGCCTGAAGGCCGAGGGCGTCGACGTCGTCTTCGGCTACCCGGGCGGCGCGAACCTGCCCACCTACGACGCCTTCGTGGATGCGGGGATCCGCCACGTGCTCGTACGCCACGAGGCGGGCGGCGGCCACGCCGCCGAGGGCTACGCCAAGGCGTCGGGCAAGGTCGGCGTGGTCTTCGCCACCTCAGGCCCGGGCGCGACCAACATCGTCACGCCGCTGACCGACGCGATGATGGACTCGGTGCCGATCGTGGCCTTCACCGGCCAGGTGCGCACCGACCTGCTCGGCACCGACGGCTTCCAGGAGGCGGACACGTTCGGCATCACCATGCCGATCGTCAAGCACTCCTTCATGATCCAGCACCCGACGGAGATCCCGCGCATCGTGCACGAGGCGTTCCATCTCGCGCGAACGGGCCGGCCCGGCCCGGTGCTGATCGACATGCCGGTCGACCTCACGCGCGCGGAGATCGACTATCAGCCGGTCAGCGACGTCCACCTGCCCGGGCTACCAGCCCACCACCGAGGGCAACTCGAAGCAGATCCGGCTCGCCGCCAAGGCGATCGCCAACGCCCGGCGGCCCGTCATCTACGCCGGCGGAGGCGTGATCAACGCCGAAGCAGCCGAGGAGCTGACCGAGTTCGTGGTCAGCGACCGGCTGCCGATCACCTGCACGCTGATGGGGCTCGGCGCGTTTCCGGCCCCGCACCCGCAGTGGCTCGGCATGCTCGGCATGCACGGCACCCGCACGGCCAACTACGCGATGGACGAGGCGGACCTGATCGTGGCGGTCGGCGCCCGCTTCGACGACCGGATCACCGGCAAGCTGTCCGAGTTCGCGCCGCGCGCGAAGTTCGTGCACATCGACATCGACCCCGCGGAGATCTCCAAGAACGTCCCCGCACACATCCCGATCGTCGGGGACGCGAAGAACGTGCTCGCGCGGCTCATCAACGAGTACCGCGCGGTCGGCCCCGATCCCGCACGCTTGACGGGCTGGTGGGAGCGGCTCGAGCAATGGCAGGCGCAGTACCCGCTGCAGTACGAGGACTCGCCGGACGCCGAGATCAAGCCGCAGTACCTCGTCCAGGCGCTCTACGAGGCGACGCGAGGCGACTGCATCCTGTCCTCGGACGTCGGCCAGCACCAGATGTGGGCCGCGCAGTACTTCCACTTCTCCAAGCCGCGCCGCTGGATCAACTCCGGCGGGCTGGGCACGATGGGCTTCGGCCTGCCCGCCGCCATGGGCGCCGCCGTCGGCAACGACTCGGTCCCCAGCGTTCTGCTGACCGGCGACGGCTCGTTCCAGATGAACACGCAGGAGCTCGCCACGTGCCGGGAGCACGACATCCCGGTCAAGGTCGTGATCATGAACAACGGCTACCTGGGCATGGTCCGCCAGTGGCAGGAGCTGTTCTGGGACGGGCGCTACTCGAACGTCGACATGGGCAGCTGGCCCGACTGGGTCAAGCTCGCCGAGGCGTACGGCGCGACCGGCGTGCGGCTGACCGACAAGACGACGCTGGTCAAGGACCTGCAGGCGGCGCTGGAGACGCCCGGCCCGGTCGTGGTCGATGTCCGCGTCACGCGCGAGGAGAACACGTACCCGATGATCCCGGCCGGATCGGCCGCGCGCGAGATGGTCGGCTGATGGGCGAGCCAGGCACCAAGGAGCCGCTGACCCTCGAGGAGCTCGAGGCCACGACGGCGGTCCGCACGGGCCGCAAGCACATCCTCTCGATCCTGGTCGAGAACAAGCCCGGCGTGCTCACCCGCATCGCCGGCCTGTTCGCGCGCCGCGGCTTCAACATCGACACGCTGGCGGTCGGCCCGACCGACGACGAGTCGCTCTCGCGCATCACGCTCACGCTCGACGGCGCGATGCACCCGATCGACCAGGTGACCAAGCAGCTCCACAAGCTGGTCAACGTGATCAAGATCCGCGACCTCGAGCCCGCCGAGACCGTGGCGCGCGAGCTCGCCCTGTTCAAGATCACCGCCGACGGCCCGGCGCGCGGCGAGGTCATGCAGGTGGTGGAGATCTTCCGCGGCAAGATCATCGACGTCACGCGCCGCTCGCTGATCGTCGAGGTCACGGGCACGTGGGAGAAGATCGAGGCGTTCGAGCGCATGGTGCGGCCCTTCGGGCTGGTGGAGATGGCGCGCACGGGCGAGATCGCGATCTCGCGCGGGCGCAGCGAGACCTGATGCGCGCGCTGGCGGCGGTGCTCGTCTGCCTGGCGCTGCCCGCTGCCGCGAACGCCGCCGACTACGGGGGCGGCACCGCGCCCGACAGCGTGCGCCGGGCCAACGACCAGCTCACGCTGGTCGGCTTCCGGATGGCCGACGACGGCACCGGCCGCGCGACGATCACGGTGGCCACCGACTGCGGAGCGCTGAGAGCGAAGCCGGAGATCGGGCTCGCGGCCGACGGCACGTTCTCGGTGAACGTCGGTCGCGGCAATCCGCGGCGCGAGACCGAGATCACGATGTCGGGCCAGATCGTCGGCCCGGTCGCGAGCGGGACGGTCCAGGCCAAGGTCACGCTCCGGCGCGGCGGCCGCGTGGTCGAGCGCTGCGACTCCGGCGTGCGCGAGTGGAACGCCCGCGCCGCCGGCGCCGCGGCGGCGCCCGCCGGCGCGTTCTACGGGCTCACCGGCCAGACGAGCCGGCCGTTCCCGCTCGTGCTCGGCGTCGCCGGCTCGCGCGTGCGCTTGGCGGCCTTCGAGTACGGCGCGCGCTGCCGGCGCAGCGGATTCGAGTGGGAGAACATCACGCCCGGCGGGGGCCTCGCGGCGGACGGCACGTTCTCGCTGCGCGAGCGCTTCAGCCGTACGTTCCGCGAAGGGCGTGAGCGTTTCCGCGTGAAGGTCGACGGCCAGGTCACCGCCACCGGGGCCACCGGCACGCTGTCGGTGACATCGGTCCTGCGCTCGCCCGGCGGCCGCGTGATCGACCGTTGCCGGACCGGGCGCCGCACGTTCACCGCGCTCCCCTGACAAGGCGTGGCCGGCTGCCGCGCAGGCCACGGACTATGGAGGGGGCACGGCGCCCGACAGCCGCAGCCGGACCGCGCGCCAGCTGACGCTGGTCGGGATCCGCACGACGGACAGCGGACGCGCGCAGATCCGGGTCGGGACAACCAGAGCGTGGGCCAGCGAGCGCGGATCGCGATGTCCGGGCAGGTGACCGGGGCGACGGCGAGCGGGACGGCCCGCGCGCGGATCGTGCAACGGCGCGGCGGTCGTGTGATCCGGCGCTGCCGGTCGGGCGACCGGCCCTGGCAGGCGCGCGTCGCGAGCGCCGAGACGACGGCGTCGGGGGCGGTGCCGAGCGGGGCCTACTTCGGGCTCACGAGCCAGCGCCGCGTCCCGTTCCCGATCGTGCTGCGCGCGTCGCCGGACGCCCGGCGCGTGCGCGTCACGGTCTTCGACTACCGCCAGCGCTGCGGGGACGGCTTCTGGGAGTGGGAGAACATCACGCCGAGCGGAGCGGTCAGGAGCGACGGCACGTTCCGGGTCCGCGAGCGCTTCACCGTCCGTTGGGCGGAGGGGCCCGAGCGCTACCGCGTGCGAGTCGACGGCCAGTTCACCCCGAACGGCGTGCACGGGACGCTCTCGGTCACGTCCGCCGCTCTTCCTCTAGCCTGCATGGCGTGATCGCCGCGCTCCACGCCACGCGCTCGCCGCTGCTCGAACGCTGCGAGCGCGCGGTCCGGCATGCGCGGCGCAGCGGAGGAGAGGTGCTCGCCGCGGTCACCGTCCCCGTGGCGCCGACCGTCGACCCGAGCGCCGTCGCCTTCGCCTCGCGGCGCGAGGGCGAGCCGTGGTTCTGCTTCGAGCAGCCTGACCGCGGCGGCGCCGCGCTCGCCACGCTCGGCTGCGTGAAGCACCTCGCCGGCCGCGGGCCGCGGCGCTTCGAGGAGGCGGCCACCGCCTGGCGGGAGCTGGCGGGCCACGCGGAGGCCGACGCGCCCGACGGGCCGGCCGGCGCCGGACTGGTGGCGGTCGGAGGCTTCGCCTTCGCCGACGACGGCGGCGCCGCGCCGCACTGGGCGGGCTTCGAGGCCGCCGACCTGATCGTCCCCGAGGTGGCGCTGGCCCGCCGCGGCGACGACGTCCGGCTCACGCTCGCCGTCCTCGCCGCAGCCGACGACGTCCCCGAGGAGCTCGCCGCCCGGCTCGAGGAGCGGATGCGCGCGCTGCGCGACAGCCCGCTGCCACTGCTCGACCCGGCGCCCGCCGGCCGCTTCCACATCGCCTCGGTCGCGCCGCCCGAGCACTACGAGGCGGCCGTGGCGCGCGCCGTCGAGGAGATCCGGGCGGGCGACTTCGAGAAGATCGTGCTGGCCCGCGAGGTCGCCGTCCACGCGCCGGGCGACCACGACGCGGCGGCCGTGTTCGGCGTGCTGCGGGCGGCCTTCGAGTCCTGCTACGTGTTCTGCGCCGGCCGCGGCGACGCCGCCTTCATCGCCGCCTCGCCCGAGCTGCTCGTCCGCCGGGAAGGCCTGCGCGCCTCGACCGTCGCGCTCGCCGGCTCCACCCGCCGCTCCGCCGACCCCGCCGTCGACGATCACCTCGGCGAGCAGCTCATGCGCTCGGACAAGGACCGCGAGGAGCAGGCGATCGTGACCCGCCGGATCGCCCGCGCGCTGCGCCCGCACGCCGTGTGGGTGACGGCGCCCGACGAGCCCGCGATCGTCAAGGTCGCCAACATCCAGCACCTCGCCACCCCGATCCGCGCCCAGCTCACGCATCCGCGCAGCGCGATCGAGCTGGCCGGCCTCCTGCATCCGACGCCCGCCGTCGGCGGCGAGCCGCACGCGGCCTCCGCGAAGCGCATCCCGGCGCTCGAGGGCCTCGACCGCGGCTGGTACGCCGGCCCGGTCGGCTGGACCGACGCCAACGAGGACGGCGAGTTCTGCGTCGCGCTGCGGTGCGCGCTGCTGCGCGGCAGCGAGGCGCGGCTCTACGCCGGCGTCGGCGTGGTGCGCGACTCCGACCCGGCGGCCGAGCTGGCCGAGACCGAGGTCAAGCTCGGCGCGCTGCTCCCGGTCCTCAGCGGCTGAACCAGCGCCGCCACCCTCCGACGCCGTAGCGGGGCGGGGGCAGCTCCTTCGCCTCGGCCGCATCGATGGTCAGCGTGACCCGCTTCTCCGTGATGCGCGCCACCTCGGGGGCATCCACGAAGCGGTGCCCGTCGGGCGTGGTCATGATGATGCCGTCGAAGATGTGCTCGCGCGCGTTGTCGAGCACGCGGTAGACCTTGCCGACCTCCACGCCGTCCGAGGCGTGCACAGGCGTGCCGCGCGGCAGGAGCTTGTAGCCGATCTGGTGGCCGTCGTCTTCTCGAAGGTCACGCCAGTGAAGCTAGCGAGAGCGCGAACAGGCCGTCGTCGTCGGTGAGCCACTCGGCGAGCTCGAGCCCGCAGGCGGCGTAGTCGGCCTCCACGCGGTCGCGCGTGAACTTGGCCGAGATCTCGGTGCGCAGCTCCTCGCCGCGCGCGAAGTCGACCTCGAGGTCGAGCGCCCCGATCGTGACGTGGCAGGCGCGCCGGGCGCGCAGGCGCATCTCGATCCACTCGTGGTCGGTGTCGAAGAAGGCGACGTGCTCGAACATCTCGGTCGGGAAGTCGGCGTCGAGCTCGCGGTTCAACACGTGCAGGACGTTGCGGTTGAACTCGGCGGTGACGCCGGCCGAGTCGTCGTAGGCGGCCTCCAGCGTGTCGATGTCCTTGACGAGGTCGGTGCCCAGCAGCAGGTAGTCGCCGGAGGAGAGCAGGCCGGCCAGCGCGCGCAGGAAGCGGCGGCGCGCGCCCGGCGGGAAGTTGCCGATCGTGCCGCCGAGGAAGGCGACCACGCGCGGGCGGCCCGGCTCGGAACGCGGGATCTGCTTCAGGTGGCGCTCGAAGTCGCCGACGATGCCGTGGATCTGCAGGTCCGCGTACTCGTCGGCGAGCGCGGCCGCGCAGTCGCGCACCGTCTGCTCGGCGACGTCGAACGGCACGTAGCGCCAGAGCGTGCCGGCGCGCTCCATGGCGTCGAGCAGCACGCGGGTCTTCGCGGCCGTTCCCGAACCCAGCTCGACCAGCTCGCTCATCGCGGTGCGGCGGACGATCGCCTCGGCGTACTGGTCGAGGATCGCGCGCTCCGTGCGGGTCGGGTAGTACTCGGGCAGCTCGCAGATCCGGTCGAACAGCTCGGCGCCGCGGGCGTCGTAGAGATGCTTGGGCGGCAGCTCCTTGAACGGCTTCGTGAGACCGTCGAGCACGTCGTCCGGGCAGCGCGCGCGGCGAGGCGGCGCCCACGTGGACGTCGATGCGCAGTGGCGCGCCTACGCGTCCCATGCCAGCCTCACTCCCGAGAAGATCTGCCGCCGGTACGGCAGGTCCCAGTTGCGGAAGGTCGGGCTCGCCACGCGCGCGCGAGTGGCCCACGAGCCGCCGCGCAGCACCCGGTAGCGGTCGCCGAAGAAGACCTCCGAGTACTCGCGGTACGGGTGGGCGACGAAGCCGGGATAGCCGCGGAACGGGCTCGACGTCCACTCCCACACGTCGCCGAGCATGCCCAGCGCGCCGCACCCCGCCGCGGCCTCCGGGTAGGCGCCCACCGGCGCCGGGCCGAGCAGCCCGTGGTCGAGGTTGCCGGGTCCTGCCTCCTGGTTCCAGGTCGCCGCCTTCTCCCACTCCGCCTCGGAGGGCAGCCGGGCCCCGTGCGCGCGGGCGAGGGCGTCGGCCTCGAACCAGGAGACGTGGACCACGGGCTCGTCCGGGTCGATCGGCGCCCAGCCGTCGAACGTCCAGCGGCGCCAACCCGTGGGCCCGTCGGCCCAGCCCTCGGGGTGTGTGATGTCGTACTCCTCCTTCCAGGCCCACGCCTCGTGGCTCCACCACGGGCGCCGCTTGTAGCCGCCGCCCTCGACGAAGTGCAGGAAGGTCGCGTTGGTGATCGGCGTGCGGCCGATCCGGAAGGCGGGCAGCTCTGCGCGGTGGCGCGGGAGCTCGTTGTCGTAGGCGAAGCGGCCCTCCGGCGCTCCGAGCTCGCACGGCCCGGCCGGGACCTCGACGGACTCGAGGCCCGTGTGGCCGCCGGGCGCCTCCGGCCGCACCGCGCGCGGCACGGCGGGAGCGGGGGAGAGGCGGGCCATCTCGATCGCCTGCAGCATCGTCTCCTGGTGCTGGTCCTCGTGGCGGACCACGAGGTCGTGCAGCAACGAGTCCTCCACCGGGACGCGGGCGCGCACGTCGTCGAGATAGGCGAGCGCCTGCGCGCGGTCGAGCAGCGGCAGGTCGCCGCGCACGGCGCGCGGCGTCTCGAACGCGTCGTACATGGCCGCCAGCTCCGGCCGCGTCAGCGGCAGGCCGCCGTGCCGGTGCACGAGCCACAGCTCCTCGTAGGCCGCGATGTGGGCGAGATCCCACACCAGCGGGCTCATGATCTCGTTGTGCTGGGTCTCGACGTCGGCGTCGCCGAACCCGGCCACGAGGGCCAGCGTGCGCTCCCTCGCCTCGGCCAGAGCGTCGGCGGTCGGCGACAGGCGCATCTCAAGCAGGCTACAGATCCGGTTTCGGCGGCTTTTACAAGCTGCGCCGCTTGCGCCACACGTCGACCACCTCGCGCACCGACGCGGTGCGCCAGGAGATCCGCGTGTCCAGCGGCCGCACGATCAGCTCGAAGCGGCCGGACTCGAGCTGCTCGAGCTCGGTCACCAGCGCGTGGAAACGGCGGCCCTTCTTGTCTATCAGCACGATGTCGCCGGGCCCGATGCCCTTCGAGGTCGTCCGCCGCGCGGGCGGGTCGCCGGGGACGTCGATGAGGGTCGTCTGCTCCACCCGCCGGACGCTACGAGCCGGCTCGGATGGAATCGAGCGCCAGCAGGCCCGCGCCGATGCAGCCGGCGCGGTCGCCGAGCGCGGCCGGCACGAGGCGCGGCACGCGCTGGAACGTCAGATGGCGCGCCAGGCGGTCGTTCAGCGGGTCGAAGAGGGCGGCCCCGGCGCGCGACAGGCCGCCGCCGATGACCACGGCCTCGGGTGCAAGCACGCTTGCAATCCACGCCAGCGCCGCCGCCAGCGCGTCGAGCGCCTCGTCCCAGACGGCGAGCGCGTCGGGGTCGCCGGCGGCCAGGACCTCGGCCGCGCCGGCCGCCGGGCGGCCCGACCGCGCCGAGTAGCGGCGGGCGATCGCCGCCGCCGACGCGATCGCCTCGAGGCACCCGGAGCCGCCGCAGGCGCACGGCTCGTCGTGGCCCGCCGGCGTGTGGCCGATCTCGCCGGCGTAGCCGTCGCCGGCGTGCAGGCGCCCGCCGAGGACGATGCCGGCCGCGATCCCGGTGCCGATCGAGAGGTAGACCACGTCGCTCATCCCGCGCGCCGCGCCGATCCGCGTCTCGGCCAGCGCCCCGGTGCGCACGTCGTGCCCGAGCGCGACCGGCAGCCCGCAGCGCTCGGTGAGCTGCGCCACGAACGGCACGTCGCGCCAGCCGAGGTTCTCGGACCACACGGCCACGCCGCGCTCCTCGTCGACGACGCCGGGGACCGCGAGCCCGATCGCGGCTGCCGGCCGCCACTCGTCGACCAGCTCCGCCACCGCGTCGACGATCCCCGCCGGGGTGTCCGGGGTGGGCCGCGCGTGGAAGTCGATCGGTTCGCCGTCGACGAGCGTCGCCTTCATGTCGGTCCCGCCGACGTCGATGCCGACCACACGCGTCATCAGGTGACCGGCGCCGTGGTCATTCCGGTCACAGCCCGCGCGATACCTCGTCCCACACCGCGCGGTGCAGGGTGACGTTCGCCTCGCGGTCGGTGCGGACGGCGACGATCCTCGTGTGGTCGGCTGCCAGGGCGCCGGCGAGCGCGAAGCGGAACTCCTCGACGGTCTCGGCGACCACGTAGCTGCAGCCGAACAGCGCTGCGGCGTGCGCGAAGTCGAGCCCGTGCGGCGTGGCGACGTGCTCGACGAAGTCGTCGCCCTCTCCGCTCACCGGCAGGAAGTTGAAGATCCCGCCGCCGTCGTTGTGGAGCAGGACGATGGTCAGCTTGCGCCGGGAGGCCTGGATCAGGCCGCCGAGGTCATGGATCAGGGCGATGTCGCCGATGAGGAGCACGACGGGACCGTCTGCGACCGTGGCGACCCCGAAGGCGGTCGAGACGGTCCCGTCGATTCCATTGGCCCCGCGGTTGGAGAGCACGCGCGGCGGCTGCTCGCGGGCGGGGAAGAACGTCTCGACGTCGCGCACCGGCATCGATGAGGCGACCACCAGCGTCGCTTCCGGCGGCAGCGCCGATCCGAGCTCCGCCGCCACGCGCGGCTCGCTGAGGCCGGCGGGGGTGAGCGCGCGGGCGATCGACGCCGCGGCCGCGCGGTCGGCGAGGTGCCAGCGCTCGAGCCAGGCGCGGTCGGGGTTCTTCAGCTCGATCGCCTCGAGGGTGGCGCGCGGGTCGGCGGCCAGGACCGTGGCCACTGCGCCTCCGGGGTCCTGCCACGCGTTCTCGGGGTCGAAGGCGATCTGCAGCGCCTCGTCCATCCCGTGCAGCCAGGCTCGCAGCGGCTTGGAGGTCGGCAGGTCGCCGACGCGCAGGACGAGCTGCGGCTCGGGGGTCCATGAGCGTAGGAGGGCGTCGTAGTGGGCGATGGCCGCCGGGCCGCGGCGGGCGCCGGACAGGGGGTCGGCCAGCAGCGGGATGCCCGCGCGGTCGGCGAACGCGGCCAGCGCGGGCCCGAGGGTGGGATCGCGCTCGGCGCGGCCGGCGACGATCACGGCGTGCGGGCGCGCCTCGAGCTCGGCGCGGAGCCCGTCGGCGAGCGCCCGCGGCGGGTCGCCGGCGGCGCGCGGGCGCGTCACCCACGGGCGCCCGCCGGCGCGGCCGCTGTCGTCGTCGGGGAGCGGCCCGTCGGGCACGAGCGGCTCGCGCAGCGCGAAGTTCAGGTGGACCGGGCCGGGCCGGCCGCCGACCGCGGTCCAGAAGGCGCGGCACGCGAGCTGGCGCAGCCAGCGCAGCCGCTCCGGCGTGGCGGGGTGCGAGTCGACCTCGAGGTACCACTTGGCGGCGCTGCCGTAGAGCTTGACCTGGTCGATCGTCTGCCCGGCGCCGAGATCGCGCAGCTCGGGCGGGCGGTCGGCGGTGAGGACGATCAGCGGCACGCGCGCCTCGTGCGCCTCGATCACGGCGGGCGTGTAGTTGGCGGCCGCGGTGCCCGAGGTGCACGCGAGCGCGGCCGGCACGCCGGTCGCCTTCGCGATCCCGAGCGCGAAGAAGCCCGCGCTGCGCTCGTCGAGGTGGGACGTCGCGCGGATCCGCGGCTCGCGGGCGAGCGAGAGCACGAGCGGCGTCGAGCGCGAGCCGGGGGAGGTGCACGCCTCTTTCAACCCGCACCGGGCGAGCTCGTCGACGAAGGCGCGGAGGCCTATGTACGTGTCGTTGGTCACGGTAACGTCGCCGAAGGCGAGCGCGACGAAGGAGCGGCTCGCCTGGCAGGCGAAACCCTATGCCGGTGGTCCTCCTCCATGGCTTCACCCAGACGCGGCAGAGCTGGCGGCGGACGGTCGCGGCGCTCGGCGGACGCTATCGCGCGCTGACGCCCGACCTCCCCGGCCACGGCCAGGCCGCCGAGCGCCGCCCGGCCTCGTTCGCGGCGTGCGCCGCCTACGTGCGCGCGCTGGCCGACGGGCCGTGCACGCTGGTGGGCTACTCGATGGGCGGGCGGATCGCGCTGTACACGGCGCTCGCGCTCCCGGGGCTCGTCGAGCGGCTCGTGCTCGTCGGCGCGAGCCCGGGCATCGAGGACGCGGCCGAGCGCGAGGAGCGCCGCCGCGCCGACGCCGAGCTCGCCGACCGGATCGAGGCGATCGGCGTCGAGGCGTTCGCCGAGGAGTGGGGCGCACAGGCGCTGTTCGCGGGCCAGGAGGCGCGCGTCGCGGCCGCCGCGCACGCCGACCGGCTGCGCAACACGGCGCCCGGCCTCGCGGCCGCCCTGCGCGGGCTCGGGACCGGGGTGATGGAGCCGCTGTGGGGCCGTCTGGGCGAGCTGCGCATGCCGGTCACGCTCGTGGTCGGAGAGCGCGACGCCAAGTTCCGCGCGATCGCCGAGCGGATGGCGCCGGCGATCGCGGACAGCCGCATCGAGCTGGTCGCGGGGTCGGGACACGCGACGCAGCTCGAGCGGCCGGAGGCGGTGGCGGCGGCCATAGCCGCCGCCATTTCTTCCCCCCTCAGCGGTGGCGAGGCCTGAAGACCTCGTAGACGGTGCCGAGCGAGAGCGAGACGACGTAGAGGTCGCCGTCGTCCCCGGTCTGGATGTCGGTGGCCGTGCCGAAGTTGCGGCCGAAGAGCAGCGACTCGCTCTCCGTGATCTGCCACTTCTCCGTGTTGTCCGCGACGCCGTCGGCCAGCCGCGGGTCGTCGGTGTCGACGTCGCGGCGGTCGCGCGTCAGGTTGAAGCGGAACAGGTGGCCGCCCTCGAGCCGTGGCGTCGAGCCGCCCATGAACAGGTCGTTCTCGTAGCCGCGGCCGAGGTCGTCGGAGTCGAGGAACCCGATGCCGCCGGGGCCGACCTCGTACTTCCAGCTCAGCTCCGGGTCGCTGAAGAACGCGCCCGGGAGCATGTACATGCGAGCCAGCGCGTCGGCCGGCGTGTCGGCGATGTTGGTCGGCAGCCAGCGGACCTGCTGGAGGCCGAAGTAGCCGTTCGGGGTGCCGGGCTGCGGCGCCGTCGGGTCGGTCTCGATCGCCTTGAACTGCGCGACGCGGCCGATCGGGCCCATGGCCTGGACCCAGCCGGAGTTCATGCCCGGCCGCACGCGGTTGAGCTCGCTGAACGAGTCGTCGCCGTTCTCCTGCTCCCACAGGTCGCCGGACTTCGGGTCGAACGCCATGCCGAAGCTGTTGCGGATGCCGTAGGCGAACAGCTTCTGGACGTTCTCGCCGACCTCGCCGCCCATCGTGCGGCCGGTCCGCCAGAACGGGTTGTCGCGCGGGGCGTCGCCGTCGTCGTCGAGCCGGACGATCACGCCGGTGCGGTGCAGGTCGTCGGTCTCGGGCCCGCCGAACTGGTCGTCGAAGATGCCCGGGCCGAACGGCCCGTCGGGCAGGTTCTGCGTGTGCCCGCGCCGGCCCGTGTCGCCGACGATCGCGTACAGCTTGCCGTCGGGCCCGAAGCGGATGACGCCGCCGTTGTGGTTGCCGCGCAGCGGCTGGTTCGCGTCGGCCTGGAAGGCCCGGAACTTGATGATGTTGCGGTCGAACTCGAGCTGGCCGTGATCCCACTCGAAGCGATCGACGCGGTTGCCCATCAGCCGCACTCCGTCACCGGTGTTGGTGTCGGCGCCGGTCCTGCTCTGGCTCCAGAACAGGTAGACCCAGCCGTTCTTCTTGAACTTCGGGTGCAGCGCGATGCTGAGCAGGCCGCGCTCCGAGTTCGAGTTGACCGCCAGGTCGAGCACCGTGCTCACGTCGCCGTCCCTGACGCGCTTGACCTGGCCGCTCGCCTTCTCGAGCACCAGGAAGTCGTCGTGGCCGAGGAAGGCCATCGACACCGGCTGGGCGAGCCCGGTGACCGCGGGCCGCACCGCGAGATCGGGGTCGAGCACCTCCGGGGACGTCTGCGCCGCCGCCGTCCCTGCGAGCGTCAGCGGAACTGCCACGGCGAGCGTGAGAGCCCGCCGCATCCATCGCGTGCCGCGTTCCATCGAGCCAACCCCCTCCTGCTAGGTGGACACTCAGACGGAGGGGCCTACGCACGGCCGCGCGGCCGGGTTCGTTGAGTTCACTCAACGATCACGAACGCGGCGTCCGAGACCGCGATCCGATCGTCGTAGCCGCCCGCCACGAGCGTCCGGCCGCCGCCCAGCGGGGTGGCGGTCGCGAAGGCGCCCGCCGCGCGGCCGTCGACGGCGGTCGAGCGGTTGCGGCGCACGTCGAGGATCTCGGGGGCCGCGCCGTCGCCGGCGACCAGCACGCGGCCGTCGGGCAGCAGCGCGGCCGCGGCGGGCAGCTTGTAGCGGGCGATGTTCAGTGCCGGCCCGGGGGAGAAGCGGCCGGTGCGCGGGTCGTAGAGCTCGGTCGAGGCGAGCCGCGATCGCGTCTCCTCGTCGGCGCTGCCGCCGATCAGCAGCACGCGCCCGTCCTCCAGCAGGACCGCCGCGTGCTTGCCGCGAGGCATGCGCAGGCGGCCGGCCGGGACGAAGCGGCGGCCGTCGAAGAGCTCGGCCTCGGCCAGCGCCCGGTCGTCCGGGCCGTAGCCGCCGGCAACGAGGACGCGGCCGTCGGGGAGGGTCGTCGCGGTGTGGGCGGCGCGGGCGCGGCGCATGCGCGGGCCGCGGTGGAAGGCGTCCCCGTCGTAGACGTCGGTGGTGGCGTCGGTGCCGCCGGTGACGAGCACGCGGCCGCCGGGCAGCGGAGCGGCCGTGGCGAGCGCGCCCTGGCCCTCGCCGGCGTAGCCGCCGGCCAGCAGCACCTCGCCGCCGGGGAGCGGCGTCGCCGTGTGGCCGTCGCGCGGGCCGGTCAGGCGCGGGCCGGGCGCGAAGCGGCCGCTGCTTGCGTCGTAGAGCTCGGTGGTGTCGGTGGCGGTCCCGCAGCCGTCGGTGACGCAGCCGCCGGCGATCAGGACGCGAGTGCCGAGCGCCGTCGCGGTGTGGACGGCGCGGGCGACGGCCAGGCCGGTCTCGGGCGGAGGCGGTTCTGCTCCGCAGCCGGGAAGCACGGCGAGGACCGCGAGCAGCGAACGGCGGCTCATGTCGCGGGTACGCCGGTCGCGCGGTGGCGGTTCCGGCTACGGGTAGGCCATCAGCAGCACGCAGTGCGTGGTCTCGAGCGCCTCGTAGACGTGCGGGACGTCGGAGCCGAAGGTGAGCATGTCGCCTGCCTCGAGCAGGACGGGACCGTCCTGGGGGCCGGCGCGGAGGCGGCCGACGACGACGACGAGGTGCTCGAGCACCCCCGCGTGGTGAGCGTCCGCGTGGCGGACCGCGCCCTTCTCGAGGTCGAGCGCGTAGAGGTCGAACGTGCCGCGCCCGTGCGAGGCGGTCAGCAGGCGGCCGGCCCAGCCGGGCGTCTCGGCCGAGTGCATGGGAGGGACGTCGGCGGCGCGCACGACGCGCAGCGACGGCCGGGTCTCTTCGACGATCCGCGCGAACGGGACCTGGAGCGCGGCGGCGATCGCCCACAGCGTCTCGACGCTCGGGTTGCCCTTGCCGGACTCGAGCTGCGCGAGCGTGGACTTGCCGAGACCGGCCTCGGAGGCCAGGTCGGCGAGCGTCATGTCCGCCTGCATCCGGAGCGCGCGAACGTTCGCCGCGACCGTCCGGACGAAGGTGTCAACCGATTCTTGTTCCATTTCGCTGGACAAAGTTCCATCCTGATGGATACAATTCCATCATCATGGAAGCGGCCACCATTATGACGGACATTCCTGTTCGGCGGCAAGGGCAGTCTTCCTTCGCCGCCGGCGCGCGTGCGACGGCCCCGCTGGCCATCGCCGTGGTGGCGTTCGGCGCCTCCTACGGGATCATGGCCCGCGACGCCGGCATGGGCGTCGTCGCGCCGATCGTGATGTCGCTCACGACCTTCGCCGGATCGGCGCAGTTCGCCGTCGCCTCGGTGCTCGAGTCGGGCGGCGCGGTGGCCGCGGCGATCGTCGCGGCGGTCCTGCTCAACCTGCGCTACCTGGCGATCGGGGTGTCGGTCGCCCCGGCGCTGCGCGGCTCCGCGCCGCGCCGCGTGGCCGAGGCGCAGCTGGCCGTCGACGAGTCATGGGCGGTCGCCTCGCGCAACGGCCGCGTGGACCGAGGCCGGCTGCTCGGCGCCGGCACCGTGCTGATGGCGTCGTGGGTCGGCGGCACCGTGGCCGGCACGCTCGGCGGGAGCGCTCTGGGCGATCCGGCCGACTACGGGCTCGACGCGATGTTCCCGGCCTTGTTCCTGGCGCTGCTGGTGGGCCAGCTCGACGGCCGCCGCGCGCGGGTGGCCGCGCTTTCGGGTGCGCTCATCGCGGTCGCCCTGACCCCGGTGGTCCCGCCCGGACTGCCGATCGTCGCCGCCGCGCTCGGCGCGGTGCTCGCCCTGAGGGTGCGCGCATGAGCGCCGCCTGGCTCGCCGTGGTCGTCGTGGGCGTCGCCACGATCGCGCTGAAGGGCGCGGGCACGCTCGTGTTGGCGGGGCGGCCGCTGCCGAGGCCGGCCGCCGCGGTCATGCCGCTGCTCGCGCCGTGCCTGCTGGCGGCGCTGGTGGTCGGGCAGACGATGGCCGACGGTCAGGCGCTGGTGCTGGATGCCCGCGTGGCCGGTGTGGCTGCCGCGGCGGTTGCATTGGCTTTGCGCGCGCCGCTGCTGGTGGTGCTGGGTGCCGCGGCGGGCGTGGCTGCCGCGGCTCGTGCGCTCGGCGCTGCGTAGCGAACGTCAACCCCGGCATTGAGGGGGTGGGATCGAGGCCTGCGCGGTCCATTGGTCACTTATCCACCTCAGGGGTGGATAACCGACCACTCGGCGGATCCCCGCCGCCCTACCCAGCCGCAGTTGACGTTCAGAGGCGGTGCTGCGGCTCAAGCGACTCCGCAAGCGCCAGCGTCGCCGCCCCGAGCGGCGCCTCGGTGACCTCGTACGCCGAGAGCACCGCCCGCTCGACATCGTCGACCCCCACGCCCGCAACCTCGTCGGCGACAGCGCCCACCGTCGCGGGATCCATGTCGAGCTCCAACGCCGCGTACACCTCCACCAACACCGCACGCAGCCGGTCGGCGCCGTCAACCGCCACCGACGCAGCCAGCAGCGACGCATGCCGCAGCACCCGCTGCGCCGTCCCCACCAGCTTCACCGCCCCGCGCGCGTTGACCGTGAACTCGCCCGGGCAGAACTCGCGCGGCACCGGACCCACGCGAGCGTCGACACCCAAAGCCCGCAACGCTCGAGCCACCCGATCACCGGACAACGCGAACCGCGAGTGCATCCCCGCGATCGGGTCCGGCTCGCCGAGCAGCTCGTCGAACCCCAGGCAGCCCTCGTGGTACGCCACCGCGTGCCCGCCCGGCGCGCGCAGCACCGGCTCGAACCCATGCCGCCGCGCCGCCGACACCGCCGCCCCGAACCCGGGGCGCAGCCTGTCCAGCCGCCCGAAGGCCACGGTCGGCGCCGGCCGGTAGACCCGCAGCACCGCGTCATACACGCCCCCGTTGACCTGCTCGACCAGCGCATGCGCCACCGCCACCTCCAAAGCCGGCGGCCGCGGCGACCGCTCGACGACCGCGATCACGGGCCGAGCAGCCCGGGCCCGGCCGGCACCGCGATCTCGCCGTCCCGAGGCGCCAGCAGATCCACGTCCTCGAAGGTCGCCAGCGTGGCCAGCCCGCAGTAGGCCACCGGCCCGGAGGCGCGCAGCCCCGCCGCGGCGTGCAGGCCGGCGGCGATGCCCAACGGCCCGTCCAGCGCCGACGCGACGTAGACCTTCGTCCCGGCCGCCCGCGCCGCGCGGGCGTCGCGCAGCAGCCCCGAGATGCCGCCGCAGCGGGAGATCTTCAGGCAGACGGCGTCGGCGGCGCCGGAGCCGGGAGCGCCGCGCTCCGCTGCCGTCTCGTCCATCGCCACCGGCACGGGCGACCGCACGCGCGTGGCCCGCATCGCCTCCAGCCCGTGGACCGGCTCCTCGCACAGCTCGATCCCGGCCGGCGCCAGCGTGCGCAGGTGCGCGACCGCCTCGTCCGGGCTCTGCCACGCCCCGTTGGCGTCGACCCGGATCGCCATCTTGTCGCCGACCGCGGCGCGCACGGCGGCCAAGCGCCCCGCGTCGTCGCCGATCCCCACCTTCAGCTTCAGACAGCGGAAGCCGGCCTCGGCGCAGCGGGCGGCCGCCTCCGCCGCGCCCGCGCGGTCCGGCAGTCCGATCGTCGCGTTGACGGCGATCGAGCGCACGGCGCCGGCCGCGATCAGCTGCGCCACCGGGAAGCCGGTCCTCCGGCCGGCGCGGTCCCAGAGCGCGAGGTCGATCGCCGCCAGAGCCTGCGGCAGCGCGCGCTCCGCGGCGCACGCGGCCAGCAGCTCGGCGTGCGTGGAGCGCGGGCTGGCGCGCGCGAGCACCGCCTCGTAGGCATCCAGAGCCGCGATCACGGACGCCAAGGAGACCCCGTCATAGGGCTCGAGCGGCGCCGCCTCGCCCATCCCGAAGTCGCCGTCGCCGAAGTCGATCCGCACGCGCAGGACCTCGCGCTCGGCCAGCTCCCCCCAGGCGGCGCGCAGCGGGGCGCGGAGCTTGAAATGGACGGAGTCGACCGTGAGCTCGGCCATCAGCTCGCCAGGATTCCCGCGGAGAGGAGGGCGCAGAACGCGAGTTGGAGCATCCCCGTGCGCGCCAGGGCACCGTTCAAGGACGGCCCGTCGCTGCGCGAGCGCACGATCCGCACCACCGGCACGGCCAGCGGCAGCGAGATCAACGGCAGCAGCAGCCACGCGGACAGCTCGTCCGAGCCCAGCAGCCACGGCAGCGGCGCGCACACGAAGGCCCCGTAGACCATCACGGCGTACAGCATCCGCGCTCGCGCGCGGCCGAGCCGCACGGCCAGCGTGCGCTTGCCGGCGCGGCGGTCGGTCTCGAGGTCGCGCACGTTGTTGACCACCAGGATGGCCGAGGCCAGCAGCCCGACCGGCACGGCGAACACGAACGCCTCCCACTCGAGGCGCTCGACCTGCGCGAAGTAGGAGCCGGTGACCGCCACCACGCCGAAGAAGAGGAACACGAACACCTCGCCCAGGCCCTCGTAGCCGTACGGCCGCGGGCCGCCGGTGTAGAGCACGCCGGCCAGGATCGAGGCGACGCCGATCAGCAGCAGCTCCCAGCCGGCGGTGGCGATCAGGTAGGCGCCGGCCAGCACGGCCAGTCCGAAGGCGACATACGTCGCCACCAGCACCTGGCGAGGCGGCACGAGCCCGCCCGCCGTCACCCGGACCGGGCCCAGCCGGTCCTCGGTGTCGGCGCCGCGCCGCGCGTCCGAGTAGTCGTTCGAGAGGTTCGTCCCGACCTGGATGAAGAGCGCGCCGAGCATCGCCGCCACGAAGGTCAGCACGCGAAACGTTCCCTCCGTCGCCGCGAGCGCGGTGCCGACCAGAACCGGGGCGACCGCCGCCGGCAGCGTCCGCGGACGCGCCGCCATGAGCCAGATGTGGAGCGGGCTCAAGGTCGTCGGGGGAACTGCGTGAAGTCGGGCTTGCGCTTCTCCTTGTACGCCTCGCGGCCTTCCTTGGCCTCGTCGGACGCGTAGAAGAGGAGGTTCGCGTCGTGCGCGAGCTGCTGGATGCCGCTCATCCCGTCCTCGGCGGCGTGGAAGCTGGCCTTCAGGAGCCGGAGGGAGAACGGGGAGAGCTCGAGCATCTCGCGGCACCACTGCACCGTCTCAGCTTCGAGCTCGTCGAGCGGTACCACGGTGTTGACGAGCCCCATCTCCAGCGCCTGCTGCGCGTCGTACTGGCGGCACAGGAACCAGATCTCCTTCGCCTTCTTCACGCCGACCGTGCCGGCCAGCAGCGAGGCGCCGAAGCCGCCGTCGAACGACCCGACGCGCGGCCCGGTCTGGCCGAAGCGCGCGTTGTCGGCCGCGATCGTCAGGTCGCAGACGAGGTGCAGCACGTGGCCGCCGCCGACCGCGTAGCCGGCCACCATGGCCACCACGGGCTTGGGCAGCCGGCGGATCTGCACGTGCAGGTCGGTGACGTGGAAGCGGCCGACCTTGGCGCCCTCGGGCACGTAGCCCGTGTCGCCGCGGACGCGCTGGTCGCCGCCCGAGCAGAAGGCGAGCGGGCCCTCGCCGGTGAGGATGATCACGCCGACGTCCGTGTCCTCGCGCGCCTGCTCGAGCGCCCGCGAGATCTCGACGATCGTCTGCGGCCGGAAGGCGTTGCGGACCTCCGGCCGGTCGATGGTGATCTTGGCCATGCCGTCGCCAGAGGTTTCGTAGCGGATGTCCTCGTAGTCGCCGGCTGCGGTCCACGTGACGGTCAAGGCAGAGACACTAGCCTCCTCGTCGATGGAGCCATGGCTGGAGCGCGCGGCGGCCCTGCGCCCTGACCGGACCGCGGTCGAGGCGCCGGACGGCTCGCTCACCTACGGCGAGCTGCTCGAGCGCGCGCGACACGTCACGCTCGACGGCGACCCCGTGCCGATCGCGCTGCCGCCGGGGCTCGACTTCGCCGTGACGCTGCACGCCTGCCTGCTGGCGGGCCGCGCGGCGATGCCGGTAGACATGCGCGAACGCAAGCGGCCGGAGGCTCCGGCGAGCGTCGGCGCGGACGTTTCGCTCGTCATGCACACCTCCGGCACGACCGGCAAGCCCCGGCGCGTCGAGCTCACGGACCAGCAGATCCTCGCGCAGGCGCTGGGGACCGCCGAGGCGCTCGGCGTCACCGACGACGAGCGCTGGCTGTGCCCGCTGCCGCTGAGCCACGTAGGCGGCCTGATGGTCCTGCTGCGGTCCGTGATCTACGCCACCACCGCGGTCATCGGACCGCCCGAGCGCGACGACGTCACGCTCGCCTCGATGGTCCCGACCCAGCTCGCCCGCCTGACCGGCCCGCCGCCGCCGGCCCTGAGAGCCGTGCTGCTGGGCGGCGCGGCGCCAGATCGCAGCGTGCTCGAGGCCGGCTGGCCGGTGGCGCGGACCTACGGCCTCACCGAGGCCTGCTCGTCGGTGACGATCGGCGAGATCGGCGACGTCGAGACCTCGGGCCGGCCCATCCCCGGCGTCAGCGTCTCGATCGCCGCCGACGGCGAGATCGTGGTCGAAGGCCCTACCGTCGAGGGGACGCTGCACACCGGGGACCTCGGCCGCCTCGACGACCGCGGCCGCCTCGTCGTCAGCGGCCGCAAGGCCGACACGATCGTCAGCGGGGGCGAGAACGTCGCGCCGGCGGAGGTCGAGGCCGTGCTGCTCGAGCACCCCGCGGTGGCCGAGGCCGGCGTGTTCGCGCGCCCGCACCCGGAGTGGGGCGAGGCGGTCACCGCCCGCGTCGTCCTTTGCTCCGAGGCCACCGAGCGCGAGCTGCGCGACTGGGTGGGCGAGCGGCTCGCGCGCTTCAAGGTCCCGAAGGCGATCGAGGTGGCCGACACGCTTCCGCGCACGGCATCCGGCAAGCTGCTGCGGAGAGAGCTGACATGAGCTACCGCGAGGAGAACCGGCGCCGCTGGCAGACCGTGGCCGCCGGCTGGGAGAAGCACGCCGACGAGATCCGGCGCGACACGATGCCGGTGACGAGCTGGATGCTCGACGCGATCGAGCCGCAGCCGGGCCACCAGCTGCTCGAGCTCGCGGCGGGCATCGGCGACACCGGGTTCCTCGCCGCCGAGCTGATCGAGCCCGGCGGCACGCTGATCACCTCCGACCTCGTGCCCGAGATGCTGACCGCCGCCCAGCGCCGCGCCGAGCGGCTCGGGCTGAGCAACGTGCGCTTCCGCCAGATCGACGCCGAGGCGATCGACCAGCCGGCCGCGAGCCTCGACGGCGTGCTCTCCCGCTTCGGCTACATGCTGATGACCGACGCCGAGGCCGCGCTCAAGGACACCCGGCGCGTGCTCAGGCCCGGCGGGCGGCTGGCGCTCGCCGCCTGGGGCGACCCCGCCGACAACCCGTGGACCGTCCTGCCCGTCCGGGAGCTGCAGGAACGCGGCCTCGTCGAGCCGGTGCCGCCGGGCCCCGGTCAGTTCGCCTGGGCGCCGGAGGGCACGATCGAGGAGAACCTCGACGCGGCGGGGTTCGTGGAGTACGAGGTCGAGTCGCTGCCCTTCACCGTGCGCTACGCGTCGGTGCGCGACTGGTGGGACACCGCCAACGACATCTCGCTGCGCGTGCGGGAGCGGGCGAGCCGCGACCAGGACGAGGAGATCGTGCAGGCGCTCGCCGAGCGCGCACGGCCCTGGACCGCCGAAGACGGGTCGCTCGAGCTCCCCGCGAGGACTTGGGTAGCCGCCGCGACCGCGTAGTCTGAGCCCCCTATGTTCTACGACAACGACGCGGACCTGGACCTGCTCAAGGGCAAGACGGTCGCCATCCTCGGCTACGGCTCGCAGGGCCACGCCCACTCACTGAACCTGAAGGACTCCGGCGTCGACGTCGTCGTCGGCCTGCGTCCTGACTCGTCCTCCGTCGAGAAGGCCCAGTCGAACGGCCTGGAGGTCACCGACGTCGCCGACGCGGCCTCGCGCGGCGACGTCGTGATGGTGCTGCTGCCCGACGAGAAGCACGGCCAGGTCTGGCAGGAGGAGATCCGCGACGGCATCGCCCCCGGCAAGACGCTGCTCTTCGGCCACGGCTTCTCCGTCCACTACGGCGAGGTCGAGCCCCCGCCGGAGGTCGACGTCGCGCTCGTCGCCCCCAAGGGCCCCGGCCACCTCGTCCGCCGCCAGTACCTCGAGGGCAGCGGCGTCCCCGGCCTCGTCGCCATCCACCAGAACGCCTCCGGCGACGCGCTCGAGCTCACGCTCGCCTACGCCAAGGGCATCGGCTGCACGCGCGGCGGCGTGATCGAGACCACGTTCAAGGACGAGACCGAGACCGACCTGTTCGGCGAGCAGGCCGTCCTCTGCGGCGGCGTGTCCGAGCTGGTCCAGGCCGGCTACGAGACGCTCGTCGACGCGGGCTACGACCCCAAGCTCGCCTACTTCGAGTGCCTGCACGAGCTCAAGCTGATCGTCGACCTGATGTACGAGAAGGGCCTCAGCGGCATGCGCTTCAGCGTGTCCAACACGGCCGAGTACGGCGACTACACGCGCGGCAAGCGGATCATCTCCGACGACACCCGCCAGGCGATGAAGGACGTGCTCGGCGAGATCCAGTCGGGCGCGTTCGCGCGCGAGTGGATCGCCGAGAACCGCGCCGGCCAGGAGAACTTCAAGCGCATGCGCGAGGAGCAGGCCGACCACCAGATCGAGCGCGAGGGCAAGGAGCTGCGCTCGATGATGGACTGGATCGAGACGGAGTTCTGAGCGAAGAGCCGACGACATCCGGCTGGCTTCCGCCGCAGGCGCCCGGCGGCCGGCCGGCGCCGCTGTTCGAGTCCGCGCCCGAGCACGAGGACGAGCCCGAGCCGCCGGTGCCGGCGGCCGAGCGCCCGATCGTCTTCCAGACGCCGGCGCGCGAGTCCAACGGCGCCGCCACCACGTCGCTGATCGTCGGCATCCTCGGCGTCGTGGTCCTGCTGTTCACGGCGGGGGTCGGGTTCCTGTTCTCGCTGCCGATGTCGATCGCCGCGTGGATCATGGGCGCCCAGGGCCGCAAGGCCGTCGCGAGCGGGAAGACCAGCTACGGCGACGGGCTCGCCCACGCGGGCGTCATCATCGGCATCGTCGGCGTCGTCCTCGGCATCGTCGGGATGGTCGTCTGGGTCGCGCTGATCGCCTCGGGGCTCGACCTCGAGGAGTTGCGGCGCGACCTCGAGGAGCGTTCGAGGTCCCGCTAACCTGCGCCCGACCTCCCTATGACGCCCAATCCCTTCACCAAGCAGTACCTCATGACCGCCGGCCCGACGCCGATCCCGCCCGCCGTGTCGCAGGCGATGGCCGCGCCGATGCTCTACCACCGCGCGCCCGCCTTCGACGAGGTGTACGAGCGCGTGCTCTCCGCGCTCCCGGCCGTCTTCCGCACCTCCAACGACGTGCTCGCCTTCGCCGCGAGCGGGTCGGGCGCCCTGGAGTCGGCCGTCGCCAACCTCGTCCGCCCGGGCGACAAGGTGCTGGCCTGCGCGGCCGGCAAGTTCGGCGAGCGCTGGATCCAGCTCTGCGAGGCCTACGGGGCCGAGCTCGTCCGCTACGAGCCCGGCTGGGGCGAGCGGCTCGACCCGGCGGAGATCGACCGGCTGCTGTCCGACGACGTCAAGGTCGCCTTCGCCACGCTGAGCGAGACCTCGACCGGCATCGTGCACGACATCCAGGCGATCGCCGAGGTCGCCGCCAAGCACGGCGTCATCCTCGTCGTCGACGCCGTCTCCGGCCTCGGCGCCGCCGAGCTGCGGCAGGACGAGTGGGGCGTCGACGTCGTCGTGGCGGGCTCCCAGAAGGCGCTGATGTGCGCGCCCGGGCTCGCGTTCGCATCGGTGTCCTCGCGCGCCCTGGAGTACGCCTCCTCGCGCCCCGGCGGCCGCTACTACTTCGACTGGGGCCGCACGGCCAAGAGCCAGGCCAAGGGCGCCAGCCCGTTCACGCCGGCCGTGTCCCTGTTCCTCGGGCTCGACGTCGCGCTGCAGCTGATCGAGCAGGAGGGCCTCGACGACGTGATGGCCCGCCACCGGCTGCTGGCCCGCGCCACCCGCGCCGGCGTCGCGGCGATGGGCCTGGAGCTGTTCGGCGATCCCGACGAGCGCTCGACGGTGGTGACCGCGATCGAGCTGCCGGGGGACGATCGACGGCGGCAAGGTCCCCGGCGCGCTGCGCCGGCTCGGCATCACCGCCAACGGCGGGCAGGACCACCTCAAGGGCCGGATCCTGCGGATCGCCCACTGCGGCTACTTCGGCGCCTTCGACATCCTGACGTCGCTCTCGGGCCTGGAGATGGTGCTGCACCAGCTCGGGCGCGAGGTCGAGCACGGGGCCGGGCCCCGGCGCGGCGCAGCGGGTGTTCCTCGAGGCCGGCGTCCCCGCCGCGGCGTGACCGATCCTGAGCTGACCGCGCCGATCCGCGTCCTCGTCGCCGAGCAGATCGCCGACACCGGCGTGCAGATGCTGCGCGACCGGTTCGACGTCGACCTCGGGCTCGACTGGAGCGCCGAGGAGCTGGCCGAGCGGATCGGCGACCTACGACGCCATCCTCATCCGCTCGGCGACCAAGCTGACCGCCGACCTGATCGACCGCGCCGACCGCATGAAGGTCATCGGGCGCGCCGGCGTGGGGGTCGACAACGTCGACGTCGAGGCCGCCACGCGCCGCGGCATCATCGTCGCCAACGCGCCGGCCTCGAACGTCATCACCGCCGCCGAGCACACCGTGGCGCTGCTGCTGGCGCTGGCCCGCAACGTCCCGCAGGCCCACAAGGCGCTGACCGAGGGCAGCTGGGAGCGGTCCAAGTGGGGCGGGGTCGAGGTCTACGAGAAGACGCTCGGGCTGCTCGGCTTCGGCCGCATCGGCCAGCTCGTCGCTCAGCGCGCGCAGGGCTTCGGGATGCGCGTGATGGCCTTCGACCCGTTCGTCTCCGCCCAGCGCTTCCGCGAGCTGGGCGTCGACCAGGCCGCCACCTCCGACCAGCTCTACGCCGAGTCGGACTTCATCTCCATCCACCTGCCCAAGACGCCCGAGACGCGCGGCTGGCTCGACGCCGAGGCGCTGGCCAAGTGCCGCGACGGCGTGCGGATCGTCAACTGCGCGCGCGGCGAGCTGGTGGACGACGACGCGCTCAGGGCGGCGCTCGACTCCGGCAAGGTCGCGGGGGCCGCGCTCGACGTGTTCACCCAGGAGCCGGTCACCGACCATCCGCTCTTCGGCTATTCCAACGTGGTCGTCACCCCGCACCTGGCCGCCTCCACGACCGAGGCCCAGGACCGCGCGGGCGTGCAGACCGCCGAGCAGGTGGTCGCCGCGCTCACCGGCGGCGTGGTCTCGACCGCCGTCAACATCCCGGCGGTCAGCGCCGAGGACATGGAGGTGCTGGGGCCGTTCCTGCCCCTGGCCAGCGGCCTCGGCCGGGTGGCGATGGCGCTCGCCGAGTCCACCAGCGTCGACCGCGTCGAGCTCGAGTTCCTGGGCCGGATCGCCGAGCGCGACACGCGCCTGCTGACCCTCTCGGTGCTGAACGGCCTGCTGTCCGGCCACACCGACGAGGAGGTCAACCTCGTCAACGCGCCGTCGCTGGCCGCAGCAGCGCGGGATCCAGATCTCCGAGCGCAAGGAGCAGATCGCGCGCGACTTCGCAGACCTCGTGCGCGTGACCGTGGTCGCCGGCGACGAGCGCACGCGGGTGGTGGGGACGACGCTCGGCCGCCAGCACCGCCCGCACCTGCTCGAGGCGTGGGGCCAGCGCTTCAACCTGCAGATGGACGAGGGCCACCTGGCGCTCTTCCACTACCAGGACGTCCCGGGCATGATCGGCCGCGTCGGCACCGTGTTCGGCCAGCACGGCGTGAACATCTCGTCGGCCGCCGTGGGGCGCGAGCCGCCCGGCTACGACAGCGAGGACCCCGGCGACCTGGCGGTCATGGCCGTCACCACCGACGGGCCGATCCCGGCCGACGTGGTCGACGCGATCGTGGCGATGGAGGGCTTCGTCGCCGGCCGCGCCGTGGCACTGGAGGGCTGACCTGGATAGGGTCGCCCGGTGGGTGAGGCAGAGGCCCCCGGGGGTTCGACCAGCGCGCATGGTCTGAAGGCGAACGCGATCGGGTTCACCGACGCGCTCGTCATCGGGCTCGCCTCGACGGCGCCCGCCTACTCGCTGGCGGCGGTGATCGGGCTCGTGGTGGTGGCCGTCGGCGTGCAGGCGCCGGCCGTGCTGCTCGCCTCGTTCGTCCCGATGTTCTTCATCGCGGCGGCCTTCTACTACATGAACCGCGCCGACCAGGACTGCGGCACGACGTTCTCGTGGGTCACCCGCGCGATGGGGCCGTGGTTCGGCTGGATCGGCGGCTGGGCGATCTGCACGACGGGCATCCTCGTGGTCGGCTCGCTGGCCGACGTCGCCGCCCGCTACGGGCTGCTGCTCGTCGGCTGGGACTCGGCGGCGGAGTCCAAGGTCGCGGTCACGGCGCTCGCGGTGGTGATCATCGCCCTGATGACCGCGGTCTGCGTGCTCGGCACCGAGCTCTCGGCGCGCCTGCAGAACGTGATGATCTTCGCCCAGGTGGCGGCGCTGCTGCTGTTCGCCGTCGTCGCGCTGTCGAAGGGCGGCGAGCTCGACTTCTCGATGTCGTGGCTGTCGCCGTTCGCGCTCGAGGACACCGGCGTGCTGGTCAGCGGGCTGCTGATCGGCGTCTTCATCTACTGGGGCTGGGAGAGCGCGGTCAACCTGACCGAGGAGACCGAGGACTCCGAGACGACACCCGGGCTCGCGGCCGTGCTCTCGACGGTGATCCTGCTCGTGACCTACGTCCTGGTCGCGGTGGCCGTGGTGGCGTTCGCGGGCCTCGACCGCGTCGGCGAGTTCGAGGACGACGACGCGATCCTCTCGACACTGGCCGGCGACGTGCTCGGCTCGCCGCTCGACCAGCTCATCGTGATCGCCGTGCTGACGTCGGCGCTGGCCTCGACCCAGACCACCATCCTGCCCGCCTCGCGCACCGTGCTCTCGATGGCGCGCGGCGGCGCGATGCCGGAGTCGCTCGGGGCGATCCACCCGCGGTACCTGACGCCGCACGTCTCGACGATCCTGATCGGGATCCTCGCGACGGTCTGGTACGTGCCCTTGAACCTGCTGTCGGAGAACTTCCTCTTCGACACGCTGTCGGCGCTGTCGCTGATGATCGCCTTCTACTACGCGCTCAGCGGCTACGCGTGCGTCATCTACTACCGGCACGAGCTCACCAAGTCGGTCACCAACTTCCTCTTCATCGGCGTCGCACCGTTCCTGGGCGCCACCATCCTCGGGTTCCTGTTCGTGCGCTCCGTGAAGGACCTCGCGGACGCGGACCTGTCCTACAGCGGCAGCGCCGTCCTCGGGCTCGGCCTGCCGCTCGTGATCGGCGCCGGCTTCCTGCTGCTCGGCGCCGTGCTGATGGTGCTGTGGCGGATCGGCAATCCGACGGGCTACTTCGAGCGGAGCGGGTGGGAGGCGGTCCATCCCGAGGTGGCCGCCGGCCGCGCCGACCCCGAGCCGGTGCTCGACTGATGCTCGTCGTCGGCTACGACGACTCCGACGGCGCCCGCCGCGCGCTCGACGTGGCGATCGACCTGGCGCGGCCGCTCGGCGAGTCGCTGGTCGTCGCCTTCGCCGCCCAGCCGCCCGGCCGCGGCATCGGCGACGAGTACCGCTCCCACCTGGAGGCTCTGGAGGAGCGCGGCCGCGCCGTCACCGGCGCGGCGGTCGCGCGCGCTGTAGACGCCGGCGTCACCGCCGAGGCGGTCGTGGCCGACCGCAGGGTCGTCGACCTCCTGCTCGACCTCGCCGACGAGCACTCCGCGCGCGCGATCGTCGTCGGCACCTACGGTGAGAGCCCGCTGCGCGGCGCCGTGCTCGGCTCGACGCCGCACAAGCTCCTGCACCTGAGCAAGGTGCCGGTGCTCGCTGTGCCGGCCTAGGCCGATGTACGGTTTGGCCGATGAGAGGTTCGCCTCTCGAACCTCACAGCGCAACGCCGCGCGAGCTCCAGGCGCGGATCGAAGCTGAGCGCCGCGGGACGCCGTTCCTCGCGTACCGCGATGGCGGCGGGGCGCAGGTGATCGTCGGGCTGGCCGATCTGGGATCGCGCCTGACGATCGGACGCCGGAAGAGCAATGACGTCGTCCTGGAGTGGGATGCCGAGGTGTCCCGGATCCACGCTGCGCTCGAACGCGTCGGCTCCGATTGGCTGATCGCCGACGACGGCCTTTCGCACAACGGCACGTGGGTCAACGGCGACCGGGTGACCGGCCACCGGCACTTGCGCGACGGCGACGTCATCACCCTCGGCGCCACCACGCTGGCGTTCGTGGCGCCGACGAGCGAGCCGTCGCAACCGACCGCCACGGCGCGCGGCCCGCACGTCGGCGCGGAGCTCACACCCGCACAGCGCCGCGTGGTCATCGCGCTCTGCCGACCGTACGCGAGCGGCCGGTACGCGGCACCTGCGAGCAACCGCGAGATCGCCGATGAGCTCGTCGTGAGCGTCGATGCCGTCAAACGCAACCTGCGGGCGCTGTTCGCCCTCTTCGGCGTCGATGACCTGCCGCAGAACCGCAAGCGTGCGGCTTTGGCGGAGGCAGCGTTGCGGACCGGCGCCGTCGCCCGCCGTGACCTCTAGGGCGAGGCGGACCTCCACCTTTGGGGCATGTCGGGATGGGTCCTGCGCCGCGACGCTCCTCTGGTCCTGCCCGCCCACCGGAGGAGCACCGTGTCCCTTCCAGTCCTGCCACCGCGAGCGCTCGCGTTGCCGTTGGCGTTCGCTGCCCTCTCGCTCGCCGCCATCCCCTCCACCGCCGATGCGGCATGGCCGGGGGTCAACGGCCGCATCTCGCTCACGCAGCGTGTCCCGGCCCACGATGGCGTGCGGGCCAACCGCGACATCCTGGCCTTCGCGCGTGACGGCGTCTTCACGCCGGCCATCTTCTCCACGGACAACGAGCAGCAGTCGAGCTGGTCGCCCGACGGCCTGTGGGTGGCGCATACGCGCCGAGATGCCGTCTACGTGGGTCCGTGGGACGGCAGCGCAGAAGCGCAGCCGCTGACGACGCCCAACGACGGTACGACCAACAACACGCAGCCGGCCTGGAGCCCGGACGGCCGGCGGATCGTGTTCCGCACCAATCGCAGCGACCCGTCGCGCAATGTGGCCGACATCTGGGTGATGGACTCGCCCTTCGGTCCGGTCCCGGGCGAGCCCAGCGCCCAACCGCTGGTCGTGCGTCCCGGCGATGAGCGCTATCCGACGTTCTCGCCCGACGGCACGCGCCTCCTGTTCCGCGGTGATGACGACGGGATCGCGCCGAGCGGGGACGAGGAGATCTACGTGGCCCGTGCGGACGGCTCGAACATGGTGGCCCTGACCGACGACGCGGCGCTCGACAGCGCGCCGGCGTGGTCTCCGGACGGGAGTCGCATCGCCTTCGAGTCCACGCGCGACGGCGGCCTGGACCGCGAGATCTTCGTGATGGACGCGGATGGCAGCGACGTGCGGCAGCTCACCGACAACGCGTTGCACGACGAAGGGCCGGCCTGGTCGCCGGACGGGCGCCTGATCGCGTTCACCCGATCCGATGCCGAGGCCGTGCCCGGCGACGTGTGGGTCATGACCGCCGACGGCAGCGACGCCGTTCCGCTGACCAGCACGCCGGTGATCGAGGAGTCTCCCGACTGGCAGCCGATCCCGATCACGGTCGGCGCCGCGAAGCTGCCACGCGTCGCCTGCGGCGACCTCTCGCTCCAGCCGGGAGGCGTCTCCTCGATCGTGGCGGTCAAGACGAGATGCCGCCGCGCCGTGCGGCTCGCCGCCCACTGGCTCGCCGGTGCGAGCTTCGGCGCGCCTCCGAAGCGCATCCTCGGCTACCGGTGCGCATCCGCGCCTCACTCGTTCGATCAGGTGCTCGTGCAGTGCGATCACCCCGGGCCCAAGAAGGCGGTCGCCTTCGTCTACCGCGAGTCTGCCGGGAGCTAGCGCCTTCGCCCAGCGGCCGCCGGCGCTGACAGCCGGCGGCCGCTCGGCACACGAAGTAGGTCAGGAATCACCCACTTGGTCGGCGGGCCGGTTATACAAGGCCGGTGAGCGAGCTTCCGTCGGGGACGGTGTTCGCCGGTCACCGGATCGAGGCGGTGATCGGGCGTGGCGGCATGGGCGTCGTCTATCGCGCCACCCAGCTCGATCTCGAGAGGCCGGTGGCGCTGAAGATCGTCGCTCCCGAGCTGGTGCAGGACGAGACGGCGCGGCGCCGTTTCGTGCAGGAGTCGCGGCTCGCGGCCTCGATCGACCACCCGAATGTGATCCCGATCCACCAAGCGGGCGAGGAGGGCGGCGTTCCGTATCTGGTGATGCGCTATGTCGCGGGCGACGACGGGCGAAGCCTCGTCCGGCGCGAGGGCCCACTTCCCCCGGAGCGGGCGGCGCGGATCGTGGCCCAGGTCGCCGACGCGCTCGACGCCGCCCACATGGCCGGGCTCGTCCACCGCGACGTCAAGCCCGCCAACGTGCTGCTGGGCGCCGGCGACCACGCCTACCTGTCCGACTTCGGACTTACGCGCCATGTTCGGTCGATCTCGGACGCGACGCGCACCGGCCACTGGGTCGGGACGCTCGACTACGTGGCGCCGGAGCAGATCCGCGGTGGCGAGGTCGACGCTCGCGCGGATGTGTACGCGCTGGGCTGCTTGCTCTTCTTCCTGCTGACTGCCCAGGTGCCGTTCCCGAGCGAAGGCGACGAAGCGAAGCTGTGGGCGCATCTCACGGCGCCCCCGCCGCGGGCGACGGCAGTGGTCTCCGGGACGCCGGCGGCCTTCGACGACGTGATCCGGCGCGCCCTCGCCAAGGCGCCTGACCACCGTTACCCGTCCGCCGGCGACCTCGGCCGCGCAGCGGTGGCCGCGGCCACCGGGGTGCCGTCGGTAGCGCCCGAACGGGCGGTGGCAAGGGGAGGCGTGTCGCCGACCGACACGCGCACGCGCACCTCGGCGCCCGCCGGATTGCCGCCGCGGCGAGCACGGTTCATCTGGCTCGCAGCGTTGCTCACGGCCGCCGTGGTCGGAGGTGTTGCCGCTCTCGTGCTCGCCTTCGGCGATGAGCCGGAGCGAGACGGGAGCTCCGCCCGCGCGAGGCCCGCTCCTCCGCCAGAGCCGAGAGTGGTGTCGAGATTCCGCACAGCGGCGCGCCCCAGCGCGCTGGCGGCATTCGGCCCCCGTCTCTGGGTGGGTACGTTCGGGGCCGACCGCCTCCAGGCCGTCGACGTGAGGACCGACCGCACGCTGCAGAGGTTCCGTCCACCCGTCGGCAAGGGAACCGAGGGCCTCGCCGTCGGCGGTGACGTCCTCTGGGTCGCGGCCCGCCCGCAGCGCCTCCTGCGTCTGGATCCCACGAGCGGCCGGACGGTTGCCCCGCCGATCGACTTGACCATGAGGCCCGTCGAGCTCGCCGCCGACGGTGATGACGTGTGGGTCTCGCTCGTTCCTCCCGCAGGCGGCAGCGCCCAGGTCGCCCGCCTCGACGCCGCCAGCGGGACCGTCCAGGCGATCGTTTCGGTCTCCAACGAGATTCGCGGCATGGTGTTCGCGCGCGGCTGGCTGTGGACGCTGCACGCCGAGCCGAACGCTCTCATGCGGCGCGATCCGCGGACGCTTGCGCCGAAGCAGCGGGTCGACCTGCCCGGCCGGACGGTCGGCAGCCTCGCATACGGGGCGGGCTCGGTGTGGGCGACGATCCCCGACGAGGATCAGCTCGTGCGGTACAACGAGCGCTCGCGAACCCGCGCCGAGGTGGCGGTGGGAAGCCGCCCCATCGGCGTGGCGGTCCGCGATCGGCAGGTACTGGTGGCGGCCAGCGGATCGAGCACGCTCGAATTCGTCGACGCGCGCAGCTTGCGTCCGGCGAGAGATCCGGTACTCGTGCCGCTGAATCCTCAAGCGCTGCTGGTCAGCGAGGACACGATCTGGCTCGCGTGCGTGGGCGTGAACGTCGTCGTCCGGGTCGAGCCCGCGGCTTAGAGATCGCGGGGCGGCGTTCGAGCTAGCGCGCGACGACGTGCTCGATCGCGCCCAAGGCGCGCGCGGTGCCGCGCAGGCTCGTGTAGAGCACGATCAGGCCGCTCGTGAGCAGCAGCTCGCCGGTGCCCTTCCGCCGTGCGGTCGTGACAAGGTCCGTCATGTTCTCCATGGTGCCGCCCCCCAGGGTCAACGGATACCGATGCGCGGTCCATGATGGGCGCCAGGCCGCTGGACCGTGTGTCGATTCAGTGGTCAGGTGCGCTTGAACGCCGCGCCGCGGACCGCCGGGCGGCGGTCGGGAGTGGCGAGACCGGCGACCCAGGAGGGGCTTTCGTCGGTCGGGGTGACGATGCGCTCGAGCGCTTGTACGACCGCCGGGTCGTAGCCGGTGCCGGCTTCTTCCTGCAGCAGCCCCAGGGCGCGCTCGGGCGTCCACGCCGCGCGGTAGACGCGGTCGGAGACGAGCGCGTCGTAGACGTCGCAGACGGCGAGGATGCGGGTCTCGATCGGCAGCTCGTCGCCCTTCAGCCCGTTCGGGTAGCCGGTGCCGTCGAGCCGCTCGTGGTGGTCGGAGACCAGTCGGCGGACGGTCTCGGGGAAGCCGCCGAGCTCGTCGAGCAGCTTGCGGCCGGCGTTGGGGTGACGGCGGATCTCGGCGAGCTCGGCGTCGTCGAGCGGGCCGGGCTTCTGGAGGATCTCCAGCGGGACCGAGAGCTTGCCGACGTCGTGCAGCAGCCCGCCGACGGCCAGGTCGCGGCGCAGGCAGGCCGGAAGCTTGAGCTCCTCGGCCACGCGCGCGGCGAGCAGGGCGACGCGGCGGGTGTGCTCCTCGGTCGAGGCGTCCCGGTCGGCCAGGAGCTCGAGCAGGGCGCGGATGCGGGTCCCGAGGTAGGCCTCCTCGGCGGCGACCAGCTCGACCGCCGTGAGGTCGCCCACCAGCGGCCGCGAGGCGCCGACGCGGGCGAGGTCGAGCACCGTCGGGATGCCGATCAGGGCGATGCCGCCGATCTCCAGCGCGTGGCCGCCGTAGAAGGCGACGTTGCCCGGGCCCATCCAGAGCTGGGCGAAGAGCGCCACGCCGAGCCAGGCGCAGCCGGCCACGACGAGCAGGTCGGCGGGACGGTGCGTCAGCGTGTGCGTGCGCACGGCGCGGTGGGAGAGGATGAGCAGGCAGCCGATGCCGAAGACCAGGAGGCCGACGGCCGGGGCGCTGCCGGCCTTCGGGACGACCGGGACCATCGTCGGGAAGGCGAGGGCGGCGGCGCCGAGGGCGAGCACGCCGACGGCCAGCACGCCCTGGAGGATGAGGAGCGGCGCGATGCGCTTCGGCCGCCGCAGGCCCGGGATCGCGGTGAGCGCGAGGAGGCCGACGCCGACGGGGATCGAGAGGCCGCCGGCCAGCGCGATGACGCCGTTCATGCCGGGTACCACCACGCCCGGGGTGGCGAACCCGTGCACCATCAGCAGCGCCGTCGTGGTGGAGAAGGCGGTGCCGAGCAGGATCATGCGGCCGTCACGTCCGCGCACACCGGCGAGCGTCAGGCCGACCGCCACGAACGCGGCGGTCCCGCCTGCCGTCACGACGGGCCAGAAGTGGGCCTCAGGGGTGAGGTCGACCGGGGTGCTGCCGACGGTCAGGAGCACGAGCAGGGGCACCGCCGCGGCCGCGGCCGCAAGCAGGTGTCCGGCCCGAAGCCGCTGGTGCCAATTCCCACGCATCCCGCCTTCATATCGGCGGGAACGCTCCGAAGTTTGAGCGCTCAGCCCGTCCGGGCCGCGTCCCGACGCGCCAGCCTGCGCTGGATCATCACGTTCAGGCCCATCAGGACGAGGACGATCAGCAGCAGGCCGGTGGCCAGCACGTTGACCTCCGGCGGCACGCCCTGGCGCGTCGCGCCGAAGATGAACAGCGGGAACGTGATCGTCTGTCCGGCGTTGAAGCTCGTGATGACGTAGTCGTCGACGGAGATGGCGGCGGCCAGCAGCGCGGCGGCGGCCACGCCCGGGGCGATCATCGGCAGCGTGACCTTGCGGAACGTCGTCCACTCGGTCGCCCCGAGGTCCATGGCGGCTTCCTCGATGTGTCGGTCCATCCCCTCCAATCGCGCCTTGACGGTCACCACCACGTACGACACCGTGAACATCACGTGGGCGATCACGATCGTCGCGAAGCCGGTGCTGACCGACGCCGTCAGGAACAGCGCCAGCAGAGCGGCGCCGATCACGACCTCGGGGGTCGAGAGCGGCAGGAAGACGAAGAAGTCGACCGTCGAGCGGCCCCGGAACCCGTACCGCACGAGCGCCATCGCCATGAACGTCCCGAGGGCGGTCGCGATCAGGGTCGAGATGATCGCGATGCCGAACGAGTTCTTCATCGCCGTCGCGAGGTCGGGGTTCGTGAACGGGTGCAGCCAGTGGTCGAGCGTGAAGCCCTGCCAGGTGAAGTTGAAGCGCCCGGCCGGGTCGTTGAACGAGAAGACCACGATCACGAAGATCGGGATGAACAGGTAGAGCAGGGCGAGCGCCGACCAGATCCCGAGCGCCCACGAGCGCGTCTTGTCGGCGCGGCGGGCCCGCGAGGGCTTCAGCTCACCGGCGATGATCTCGCCGACCTTGGGAGGAGCCTCGACGGCCATCAGATCGCCGCCTCGGTCAGGTTGCGCGCGCCGAGCACGCGGGCGTAGAGGAAGATCCCGATCAGGATGAAGGTCATGAGGATGAACGACAGCGCGGCCGCCGACGGGTAGTCCTGGATGATCAGGTACTTGTTCTGGATGACGTTGCCGATCATGTACTGGCGCGGCGTCCCGAGCAGCGCGGCGTTGATGAAGTCACCGCACGCCGGGATGAAGGTGAGCAGCGAGCCGGCGAAGATGCCGGGCAGCGCGAGCGGCAGGGTGACCTTGCGGAACGCGGTCGTGCGGCTCGCGTAGAGGTCCGTCGCCGCCTCGATGAAGCGCCGGTCGATCTTCTCGAGCGACACGTAGAGCGGCAGCGCCATGAAGGGCAGGAAGTTGTAGGTGATGCCCGCGATCACCGCCGTCCGCGTGGCCAGCAGGCGGCCGTCGTCGCTGACGACACCGATCGACTTCAGCGTGTCGACCACGAAGCCGTCGTCGGAGAGGATCAGCTGCCAGCTCACCGTCCGCAGCACGTACGAGACGAAGAACGGCAGGATGATCAGCAGCAGCATGAAGTTCTTCCACCGGCCCGCCTTGAAGGCGATGAAGTACGCCAGCGGGAAGGTGATGACGAAGCACAGGATCGTCGCGGTGGCGGCGTAGCCGATCGAGCGCAGGAACTGCTCGCTGTACTCGTCGATGGCGTCCGTGTACGTGCTCCACGCCCACGTGAACGTGTAGCCCTCCTCGGGGTTGCCGGTCATCAGCGAGACGTTCCACTGGTTGATCAGCGGGATGAGGAAGAAGACGATCAGCCACAGCAGGCCCGGGCCCAGGAACAGCCACGGGGTGAGCTTGCGGCGGTTGTGGAGGGAGAGCTTGAGCATCCCTCAGGCCCCCGTCACCGTGGCCATGGCCTCCTGCATCGCCCGCTCGTCCTGCGGCGTGAGCGACGGGTAGGCCTTGAGCTTGGCCTGGATCTCGGGCGGCGGGAAGATCAGCGGGTTGTTCGCGATCTCCGGATCGGTCTTCGCGAGCTCCTCCTGGGCTCCCTTGACCGGCGAGATGTAGTTGATGTACGCCGCGACCTTCGCTGCCACCACCGGGTCGTAGAGGTAGTTGATCATCGTCTCCGCGGCGTACGGGTGCTCGACCTCGGCCGGCATCATCAGGTTGTCGTTGAAGGCCATGTTGCCTTCCTCGAAGTAGGCGAACCGCAGATCGGGGTTGTCGCTCTGCAGCGCCACCACGTCGCCCGAGTAGGCGAGCGAGACCCACACGTTGCCCTTGGCCAGGTCGGTCGTGTAGTCGTTGCCGGTGAAGCGCCGGAACTGGCCGGTCTGGTTGACCTCGTCGATCTTCTCGATCGCCCCGAGGATCTCGTCGATCTTGGCGTTCGACGCGTCGACGCCGTCGCCCAGCAGCACGGTGCACGCCGAGTCGTACGGCTCGGACAGCATCGTCACGCGGCCCTTGAAGGCCGGGTCGAACAGGTCCTTCACCGCTCCCAGCTCGCGCCCGGTCTTCTTGATGTTGTAGCCGAGCCCGATCGCGCCCGACTGGAACGGCAGCGTGAAGGTGCGCTCGGGGTCGTAGCTGATCGTCGCGAGGTTGTCGACGAGGTTCTTGGCGTTCGGGATGTTGTTCTTGTCGAAGGGCTCGACGTAGGCGTTGCGCACCCAGCGCGAGGCCATGTAGTCGGTCAGCACGACGATGTCGCGGCCGATCGGCTTCCCCTGCTCGAGCTGCTGCCCGACCTTCCCGAGGAACTCGTAGTTGTCGTTGATCTCCTCGAGATAGCGGACCTTGCCGCCGTACTCCTTGTCGAAGTCCTTGAGGACCTTCTTGTCCATGTAGAGCGGCCAGTTGGAGAACGTCCAGTTGCCGATCGTCTCCTTCGGGTGGCTGACCTCCCGTTTGGCCTGGGCGGCCTCCTCCTCGGTCGCGCCGGTGCCCTCGATCCCGCATGCGGCGAAGATCGCCGGCAGCCCCGTCAGCGCGATGCCGGTGGTGCCGGCGCGCCCGATGAACCTGCGGCGGGTGAGGTCGCCCTCAGCCATCGGACTCGGCGCTGCCGGCGACCACGAACGTGTGCTGCGGGTCCCACGAGAGCTGGACCTGGCGGCCCGCGCCGAGCGAGTCCGGCTCGGCACCGTCGAGGTTCTGCTGGAACACGGTCAGCTCCTCGCCGCCGGCCGACTTCACGACGTAGTGGATCGAGACGCCCAGGAACGAGGCGACCACGACCGTGCCGCGCAGCACGTTGTGGCCGCTCGGGACGTCGGCCTCGGCAGCGGAGAGGGTGACCTTCTCCGGCCGCACGCCGATCTTGACGGCGTCGCCGCCGTGGGGGCCGATCCGGTCGGTGGGGACGTTGAGCGTCGCGCCGTCGTGCGTCTGCGCCGTCGAATGGCCGTTGTTGCTCGAGGTCATGCGCGCGTCGATCAGGTTCGAGACGCCGAGGAAGTTGGCCACGAACTCGGTCTGGGGGCGCTCGTAGAGGTCGGCGGCGCCGCCGGCCTGCTCGATCCTGCCGCCGTGCATGACCGCGATCGTGTCGGCCATGCTCATGGCCTCCTCCTGGTCGTGCGTCACGTGCACGAACGTGATGCCGACCTCCTGCTGGATCCGCTTGAGCTGGAGCTGGAGCTGCTTGCGCAGGCGCAGGTCGAGCGCGCCGAGCGGCTCGTCGAGCAGGAGCGCCCGCGGGCGGTTGACCAGCGCGCGCGCCAACGCCACGCGCTGCTGCTGGCCGCCGGAGAGCTGCGCCGGCTTGCGCTTGGCGAACTGGCCGAGCTGGACCATGTCGAGCGCCTCGGCGACGCGCGTCTTGATGTCGCCCTTGCCGACCTTCTTGCGCTCGAGGCCGAAGCCGACGTTGCTCTCGACCGACAGGTGCGGGAAGAGCGCGTACGACTGGAACACGGTGTTCACGTCGCGCTTGTACGGCGGGAGCTGCGTGACCTCGTCGCCGCCGAGGTAGACCTTGCCGGAGGTCGGGTCCTCGAAGCCGCCGATCATGCGCAGCGACGTCGTCTTGCCGCAACCCGAAGGGCCGAGCAGCGCGTAGAACTCGCCACGTGGGATCGAGAGTGTCAGGTCGTCGACCGCGGTCTGGTCACCGAAGCGCTTGGTGACGGACTCCAGCCGGATGTCAGCGTCTTCGCTCATGAGTCCTCAGGGGTAGACACCGCGTCGTACCACTCCTTCCGGGGAGCCCCGGTCAACTCGAACACGACGTGCTTGATCGCCGTGTACTCCTCGAGTGCATACATGGACATGTCCTTGCCGAACCCCGAACCCTTCACCCCGCCATGCGGCATCTCCGAGCCGATGGCGAGGTGCTCGTTGATCCACACCGTACCGGCCTCGAGGTCGCGTGCGGCGCGCTGTGCGCGGAACACATCTTTCGTCCAGGCACTGGCCGCAAGGCCGTAGCGGGTGCCGTTGGCGAGCGCGAACGCCTCGTCGTCGCTGTCGAAGGTCAGGACACAGACGACCGGGCCGAAGACCTCGTTCTGGACGATCTCTGAGTCCTGCGCCGCGCCGGTGATCACCGTCGGCGGGTAGAACGCGCCCGGGCCGTCCGGCAGCTCACCGCCGCGGGCCACCGTCGCCCCGGCCTCGGTCGCTCGCTGCACGAACGCGTGGACGCGCTCACGCTGCTCCGGTGAGACGAGCGGCCCGAGATTGGTCGCCTCGTCCATCGGGTCGCCGACCACGAGCCGGTCGACCTTGTGCAGCAGCCGCTCCATGAAGGCGTCGCGCACGCCGTCGTGGACGTAGATGCGCGTCGCCGCGGTGCAGTCCTGTCCGCAGTTGGCGAACGCGCCGACGATTGCGCCCTCGGCGGCAGCCTCGAGGTTGGCGTCCTCGAAGACCACGAACGGGGCCTTGCCGCCGAGCTCCATGTGCACGCGCTTGACCGTCCCCGCCGCCTCGCGCATGACGCTCGCGCCCGTGCGCGTGGAGCCGGTGACCGAGATCAGCGCGACGTCCTCGTGGCGGGCCAGCACGCCGCCGACCTCGGGGCCTGGCCCCGGGACGATGTTGAGCACGCCGGGCGGCAGGCCGGCGTCGAGCGCCAGGCGGCCGAGCATGAGCGCGGTCAGCGGCGTCAGCTCCGCCGGCTTGAGCACGACCGTGTTGCCGGCCGCCAGCGCCGGCCCGATCTTCCAGGCCGCCATGTTGAGCGGGTAGTTCCAGGGCGCGATCGAGGCGCAGACGCCGATCGGCTCGCGCCGGATCGTGCTGGTCAGGCCCTCGAGGTACTCGCCCGAGGCCTTGCCCTCGAGGTTGCGCGCCGCGGCGGCGAAGAAGCGCAGGTTGTCGATCGTCAGCGGGACGTCGAAGGCGCTCGAGAACTTCAGCGGCTTGCCGGTGTTGCGCGACTCGGTGCGCGCGAACTCGTCGGCGCGCTCCTCGAGCAGGTCGGCCATGCGGTCGAGCACGGCGGCGCGCTCGGCGGGGGTGATGCGGCTCCAGTCGCCGCGCAGGAAGGCGGCACGGGCGGCCGCGACGGCGCGCTCGGCGTCGGCCGCCGACGCGTCGGCGACCTCGGCGATCGGCTCGCCCGTCGACGGATCGCGCACGGTCCGCGTCGCCGACGTCAGGACATCCTCCCCGTCGATCAGCAGCGCATGGGCCTGCGCGTTATCAGTTATGGACATCCTCACCCTCCAACTCGGCGCCACCATTCCGCGTTGCACCGGAGTCTGCAATGGACACAGCGGCGTGTCTTGTTCCAGAATGGCTGACGGAACGTATGCTGCGCCTCAAGGACGTCCTCGAACTGCCGGTCTTCCGCCGCGCGCTGGCGGAGGTGATCGCGGGCGAGGAGGGCCTGGATCGCGAGCTGCGCTGGGCGCACGTGATCGAGATGGCCGACCCGAGCGACCTGCTCAAGGGCGGCGAGCTGGTACTCACCACGGGGATCGGGGCAGGCACCCGGGAGCGTGACCAGGAGCGCTGGATAGCGTCGATCATCGAGCAGGGCGTGGCCGCCGTGGCGGTCGAGCTGGGCTCGACCTGGCGCGAGCGCGTGCCCGAGCCGGTGGTGCGCGCCTGCGCCGAGGCCGGCGTGCCGCTGGTGGCCTTCCGGCGCTCGGTGCGCTTCGTGGAGATCACCGAGGCCGTCCACGCGGAGGTGCTCAACAGCCAGTTCGAGCTGCTGCGCCGCGGCGAGGAGATCCACCGGCGGTTCACCGAGCTGATCCTGCACGGCCGCGGCGTGCCCGAGATCCTCGCCGAGCTGACGGCCGCGGTGGGCAACCCGGTGGTGCTCGAGGACGCCGGTCACGAGCTCGTCTACTACGTGTCCGGCCGCGCCGGCGACGACGTGGCGCTGGGGGCATGGGCCGACATGCACCGCGCCGAGGACCGCGGCGAGACCCCCGAGGGCGCGCTGATGGTCGACGTGCGGCTGATGGACAGCTCGTGGGGTCGCCTGATCGCGCTGGCGGTCGACAAGCGGCTCGACGACTTCGACCGCGTCGCCACCGAGCGCGCAGCGCTCGCGGTGGCGATCGACCTGCTCGGCCAGCAGCACGAGGAGCACCTGCGCGCGCGCTCGCGCGGGGCGTTCCTGTCCGACCTCGCCGACGGGCGCGTGGAGGAGGGCGACGCGCGCCGCCGCGCCGAGGCGCTCGGCTTCCCGGGCTCTGGACGGGGCGTGCTGCTGCCGGTGGCCGCATCGTGGCGCGGGCCGCGCTCCCGCCGCGGCGACGAGCTGTCGTGGACGCGGCTGTCGGGCGACCTGCGCTCGGCGCTGTCCTCGAGCGGCTTCGCCGTCCTGCTCGGGCCGCGCGACGTCGACCTGCTGGTGCTGCTCGCCCTCGGCGCCCGCGCGTACGACGAGGCGCTCGCCGAGCACGTCGCCGGGCTGTTCCACTCCGTCCTCGAGCGGCGCGGGGCCGGCCCGGAGGAGGCGGCGCTGGCCATCGGGGCGCCCGCCGACACGTGGCTGGCGGCCGGCCCGGGCCTGCGCCGCGTGCGCCGCTCGGCGGGCGCGGCGACGGCGCTGCCGCCGCGCCGCTGGTACGACGCCCGGCGCCCGGGCGTCACCGACCTGCTGCACGACCTGCGCGACGCGCCCGAGCTCGACGCCTTCGTCGACGAGCAGCTCGGCCCGCTCCTGGCGGCCGGCTCGGCCCGCCACCGCGTGCTGCTGGAGACGCTCGAGGCCTACCTGGCAGCGGGAGGCCGCAAGGCCCAGGCGGCGCGCACCCTGCACCTCGAGCGCCAGTCGCTCTACCTGCGGCTGCACCGGATCGAGGAGCTGCTCGGCGTCTCGCTCGACGACGAGGACGCGGTCCTCGGCCTGCACCTGGCGGTGCGCGCGCTGGCCTTCCGCCGGCGCCGCGCGGCGGCCTAGCCTACGTCGAGCAACGTACGCGCGAAGCCGCCCGTGGGCGGATGACGGACGCGTGCGGGCGGCCGATCATGGCCGCATGGAACCGATGCGGGCATCTGACGCCGACCGCGAACGCGCCGCCGCGTCGCTGTCCAGGCACGCGCAGGACGGGCGGCTGGATGCCGAGGAGCTCGAGCAGCGGCTGGAGCGCGCCTACGCCGCCAAGACCGTCGCAGAGCTCGACGAGCTTCAGCGCGACCTGCCGGCCGAGCAATCCGCGCCGCCCCGCACGTGGCCGCCGCTGGCGCCTCTGGCGGTGCTGCTCGTCGCCGCGGGGCTCGCGGGGACGCTGCTGGTCGGCCACCCGATCGGACCGCTGTTCCTGCTCGCTTTCCTCGCCTGGCGGGCATCGGGGTGGCGGCGTGCGGCGGCCTAAGGGGTGCCCGTCCGTAGGTAAGGCCTTACGACCTCGAACCGGCTCCGGATGCCCGATGTCAGGGGGTCCTCCGCAGGCCAGAATGCCTGGAAATGCAGCGAACGGAGGAACTCATGCAGGCGCTCACGATCCGCCAGTCCACGTCGCACGACTCGCAGACCCTGACCGGGCTCGCGCAGCTCGACTCCAGCCGCCCGCTCAGCGAGCCGGCGCTGGTGGCCGAGGTCGGCGACGAGATCTGGGCCGCCGTCTCACTGCGCGACAGCCGCGTCGTCGCGGACCCGTTCCGCCCCTCGGGCGCCATCGTCCCGGTGCTCGTCGAGCGCGCGCGCCAGCTGCACCGCGCCGACCGGCGCGAGCGGAGCCGCCAGCGGTTCGGCGCGCTGGGCCTCCCGCACCATGCCGCCTAGGAGCGCTCGGCCTCCTCGGCGATCCAGCGGCCGAACGCATGCTCGGCGCCTGGCCCCGCGCCGAGGCACACCATCCGCGTGCCCGGCTCCACCGCCCGGTAGTCGCGGGTCTCGGTGGGGTCGGGCACGGCGACGACGTCGCCGGGCCCTGCCTCGAACTCATCGTCACCGATGCGGAACGCCATCCGTCCTGAGATGACGACGTACGCCTCCTGGTGGCCGCCGTCGGCCTCGTCGTGCTCGATGTCGAAGTCGTCGCCCGGATCCATGGCCACGGCGCTGATGCCGAAGTTGCGGATGCCCAGGCGCTCGTTGAGCGGCTGCCAGCGGCCCGAGGAGATGACGGTCTCCGGGACCTCGGAGAGGTTGAGGATCGTTCCCATGCCGCACGCCCTACCCGGCGGCCCGGATGGCCGATCCGCGGACCTCGCCGGCGAAGCGCCCGGCGCTCTCGATCGCCTCGCTCGCCTCGGGCAGGAACGACCAGAAGACCTGGAAGACGTGCGTGGCCACCGGGTAGAGCTCGAGCCGCGCGTCGACGCCGTGCTCGCGTGCGCGGGCGACGAGCGCCTTGCCGTCCTCGCACCACTCGTCGCCCGTGGCCACCTGGACCAGCATCGGCGGGAGGCCCTGCAGGTCGGCCGTCAGCGGGCTCACGATCGGGTCCTCCGGCGGATGGGCGCCGAGGTAGGCCTCGGCGCTCGGCCGCGTCTTGGGCGAGCGGGCGAGGTCGACGCCGGGGCAGAACAGCACCGTGCCGGCCGGTTGCGGCAGCCCGTCGCGCTTGAGCGAGAGCAGCAGCGAGAGCGCGAGGCCGCCGCCCGAGGAGTCGCCGGCCACCACGATCCGGTCCTGCCCGCGGTCGAGCAGCCACCGGTACGCGCTCAGCGCGTCGTCGAGAGCGGCGGGGAACGCGTGCTCGGGAGCGAGCCGGTAGTCCGGGACGAGCGCCCCGGCGTCGGCGGCCAGAGCGAGCGCGCCGGCCAGATGCCGGTAGCCGAACGCGGAGCCGAGCATGTAGCCGCCGCCGTGCAGGTAGAGGAGGCTGGCCCGAGGCTGGTCGGGCGGCGAGACGAGCAGGGAGCTGACGCCGCCCGCGCTGACGGGACGGACTGTGACCTCCGCCGGCGGGGCGAACTGCGCGTGCAGCGCCTCGTAGGCGTCGCGCATCGCGTGGACGTCGGCGCCGGCGTCGGACAGGTCGGCGAGCGCCTTCCACATGCCCATGCTGCGGCCCACGAGCTCGCCGCCGACCGACTGGGTCACGGAGACCGCCTCGTCGACCCCGCGCAGGATGCTCCGGGCCCGGTCGAGCAGCGCCTCGCCGGCCAGCGTCAGCTCGACCTGGTGCGTGGAGCGCCGGAAGAGCTCGACGCCGACGAACTGCTCGAGCGCGCGGATCTGCCGGCTCAGCGCCGGCTGCGACAGGTACAGCTGCTCGGCGGCGCGCCCGAAGTTGAGCTCCTCGGCCACGGCGACGAACGAGCGCAGGTGCCGGAGCTCGATGGCGTCCGGCGCGCGCGGGAAGGCCAGTACCCGTTCCTCGTCCATGCCCCGGGATTATCCCCGAGCCTTCCGCGAGCGCTCATGCGAATCCTGCATGACGGCCATAAGCGATCGGCCTTTCCCTTTCGGGGCGCGCACGTGAAGCATGCCGGGGCATGCCGTACCCGACCGCCGACCTGCACCTGCGCGGCGCTGCGCCGATCCGCGTCACGTGGACGGGCGCGGCACCGGCTCCGCTCGTGCTGTTCCTGGGCCATGAGCCGCGGATCGACTGCCCGGCCGTCGTGCTCGCCGTCACAAATGCCGACGACGCGTTGTCAGCTCTTCAGTGGTGCGCCGACCACGGCGCCGAGCTGGGCGGCGACCCGCGGCGGATCATCCTCGCCGGCGACCGCGGCGCAGCAGGGCTCGTGGCCGCGCTCGCCCGTGAGGCGCGTGACCGCGGCTGGCCGCCGATCGAGCGCACCGTCATCACAACAGACCGAGGAGGCACGATGACCTTGACCGAGAGCTACTTCGCCATCAACCGCCGCGTCGCGGCCCCGCGCGCGCTCGTGTTCCAGGCGTGGACCGACCCCGAGCTGGTCGGCCGCTGGTACCGAGGCGAGCCGTTCGACTACCGCGAGGTCGAGCCGCCCGCGCGGATCGTGTTCACCACCGGCGGGCCGGACCTGGAGATCGTGACCCTCTCGGCCGAGGGCGACGGCACCGTCATCACGTTCGAGGGCTCGGCGCCGCAGGACGAGGCGGACTGGTCCGCGATGCTCGATGCACTGGCCGAGACGGTGGCTCAGGGGAGCCAGTCCGGCGGGAACGCGGGAGGCATACGCCCCGGGTAGCCCGGGGCGATGCGCTCCATCAGCCGGCCCGCGGGCCGCGCGGCGATCATGGGCCGCAGGTCGTCGTGGCTGGCCAGCAGCGCCAGGCTGGTGGCGACCTGGTAGTCCGCCACGTTCGGCTCGGCGCCGCCGAGCACGCCGTCGGCGATCCAGCCGTCGATCCGGTCGAGCAGTCCGGGCAGCGTGGCGAGGTCCGCTCGGACGGCCTCGTCGCGCGACTTGTGGTCGCGCGCGAGGATGCGGATGACGGCCGGAGCCAGCGGCTTGACCATGAAGCGCGGGAGGATCAGGCGCGAGCCCTCGAGATATCCGTCGACGGCCTCGCCGTGCCGGACCAGCGCCCAGTACGTGACCCGGCGTCCCAGCTGCTGGAAGTCGCCGTCGCACCAGGTCTCGACCTCCCGGACGCGCGGATCGTCGGGCACCAGGCGCGGCTCGGGCCGGATCTCGTCCAGCGCGCGGGCGATCGCCTTGGTGGTCTGCAGGCGGCGGCCGTCGAGCACGAGCGCCGGCACGGTCGTGCCCGGGAAGCGCAGCAATCGCAGCATCGGCCGGTGGAACCACTGCGGCAGGTCGACCCGCTTGTACTCGATGCCCTTGCGCTCGAGCATCAGCGCGACGGCGTAGACCGGGTGCGAGGCCGGGATGGCATAGAGCGTCGCGGTCATCGCTCCGCCGCCGCCAGCCGGTAGAGCTGGAGCCAACCCGGCACCAGCCCGCGGCGCTCGTAGAGGCGCCGCGCGTCGTCGTTGCCTTCCATGACCCCGATCATGAGGTCGCGGATCCCGCGGCGCGCCAGTTCGGCGTCGACCTCGTCGAGCAGCGCCGAGCCGAGACCGCGCCCGCGGGCGCGCTCGGTCACGAGGATCGTCCACACCTCGCCGTAGCGGGCCTCGAGCGCCCACGAGTCGTCCGGGCCCTCGTGGATCCGCACCATCGCGTAGCCGGCCAGGCCCTGCTCGTCCTCGGCGACCAGCGCGAAGCCGCCGTGGTCGAAGGTCTCGACGTAGCCCTGCGGCGCGCGGCCCAGGACGTCTCGTCGTCGACGAACGGCTGCACGCGCGACACGCGCTCGTGATGGTGATGCAGCTCGAGCCACAGCGGGCGCAGCTCGTCGAGGCGCTCGCGGCCGGCGAGCTCGATGCGGGCCATTGGGCGTCAATCAAGCACACTGGGAGCGGTGCGGCATCGCACCCGTGCACTGCTGGGCTTCGCCGGCTTCGGTCTCTTCTGGGGAGCGTGGGGAGCGGCGCTGCCGCAGATCCAGGCGCACGCGGGCGCGACGGACGGGCAGCTGGGCCTCGCGCTGCTGTGCATCGGGGCGGGGGCGCTCGTGTCGATGCGGCCGGCGGGCGTGCTGGTCGACCGCCTCGGACCGGGCGTGACCTCGGCCGCGCTGGCGCTGTTCGCGGTCGGCGCGCTGCTGCCCGCGGTGGCGACGACGCCGCTCGCCCTGGCCGGCGCGCTGCTGGTGCTGGGCGCCCTGTCAGGCGTGGTCGACGTGGCGATCAACGCCGAGGCCGCGCACGCCGAGGCGGAGGGGCAGCCGGCGATGAACCTCTCGCACGCGGTCTTCTCGGCGAGTGTCGTGGGGGCGAGCGTGATGGTGGGCGTGCTGCGCACGCTCGACGCGAGCGTCCTCGCGGTGCTCGGCACGGTCGCCGCGATGCTGCTCGTCATCGACGTGGCCCTGACGCGGATCCGCGTGGCGCGCGTCCCGGCTGCCGCCGAGCCGGAGCGACTGCCGCTGCTGCGCATCCCGCGGCCGCTGCTGGTGCTCGGCGCGCTCGCCGCGATCGCCTACCTCGTCGAGAACGCCTGGCAGAGCTGGAGCGCCGTGTACCTCGAGAGCTCGCTGGGCGCCGCCGCGGGCATCGCCGCGCTGGGCCCGGCGCTGTTCGGAGCATCGGCGGCCGCGGGACGGCTCGGCGGGCACGCGCTGGCACACCGGGTCAGCGAGCGCGTGCTGCTCGCCGCGGGCGCGGCGATCGGCGCGGCCGGGACGCTGGTCGCGGCGCTCGCGGGCAGCGTGCCGGTGGCGCTCGCCGGCATCGCCGTCGCCGGGCTCGGCACGTCGGTCTGCGCGCCGACCCTGCTCGGCCTCGCCGGCCGCCTCGTCGCGCCGGACCAGCGCGGCAGCGCGGTCTCCGCGGTCACCACCCTCGCGTACACGGGCTTCCTGGTCGGCCCTGCCGCCGTGGGCCTCGTCGCGAGCGCCACCAGCCTGTCCGCGGCGCTGGCGGGCGTCGCGGGCGTCGCCGCCCTGCTCGCCGCCCTGGCGCGGTTCGCTCCGGTGCGCGCTTGACGTTTCGTCGGGCCTGGAGCGTCCAGACGCGACGCTCCGGCCATTGCCGGGTGCGCCGACGCGGGCAAGCATGGACGGCATGACCGTCACCGACTCCCTGGCCACCGACGAGCTTCAGGAGCTTGCGCACCGCCACCTGCTGATGCACTTCACCCGCAACGGCGCCTTCGGGCCCGGCGGGAACCGGCTGCTGGTGCTCGAGCGCGGTGAGGGCGCGTACGTCTTCGACACCGACGGCAGGCGCTATCTGGACGGTCTGAGCTCGCTGTTCTGCTGCCAGCTCGGCTACTCGTTCGGCGAGGAGATGGCGGCGGTGGCGGGCGAGCAGCTGTCCACGCTCGCCTTCAACACCAACTGGGCCACCGCGCATCCGCCGGCGATCCGGCTCGCCGAGGCGCTGGCCGAGCGCGCGCCCGGCGACCTCAACCGCGTGTTCTTCACCTGCGGCGGCTCGGAGTCGGTCGAGGCGGCGTGGAAGATCGTCCGCCAGCACTACCTGGCCAAGGGCGAGCCGCAGCGCACGAAGGCGATCGCGCGCGAGATCGCCTACCACGGGGTCACGCTCGGCGCGCTCTCCTTCACCGGCGTGCGGCCGATGAAGGAGCCGTTCGGGCCCTCGCCGATCCCGGTCGTGCGGGTCTCGAACACCAACGGCTTCCGCCACGAGCTGGAGAGCGACCCCGCCGCCCACTGCGCCCAGCTGCTCGACGAGATGGAGCGCACGATCGTCGAGACCGGCCCGGAGACGGTGGCGATGATCATCGCCGAGCCCGTGCAGAACGCCGGCGGTGCGCTGGTGCCGCCGGAGGGCTACTGGCCCGGCCTGCGCGCGATCGCCGACAAGTACGGCATCGCTCTCGTGGCCGACGAGGTGATCACCGGCTTCGGGCGCTTCGGCGAGTACTTCGCGTCCGCCCGCTACGGGGCGACGCCGGACCTGATCACGCTGGCCAAGGGCATCACCTCGGCGTACGCGCCGATGGGCGCCGTGCTCGTCTCGGACCGGATCGCCGAGCCGCTGTACGAAGAGGGCCGGATGCTGCTGCACGGCATCACGTTCGCCGGCCACCCGATGGCGGCGGCGATCGCCCTGCGCAACATCGAGATCTTCGAGCGCGAGGGCGTGCTGGAGAACGTCCGCGAGCACGAGGGCTACCTGCGCGACCGCCTGAACGAGCTCAAGGACCGCATTCCGATCGTCGGCGACGTCCGCGGCGACGGCTTCTTCTGGGCCTTGGAGCTCGTGCGGGACGCCGAGCTGACCCGCTTCAGCGCCGAGGAGCGCGAGCGGCTGCTGCGCGGCTTCCTCGCCGGCCGGCTGCTCGAGGAAGGGCTGATCGCCCGGCCCGACGACCGCGGCGACGCCGTCCTGCACCTCTCGCCGCCGCTGATCTGCGGCCGGCGCGAGCTCGACGAGCTGGTGGCCAAGACGGAGGCCGTGCTGAGCGACGCCTCAGAGCGCTTCTTCGTGTGATCCACGACGCGCACGGCTACTGGCTGCGCGAGGCGGGCGGCGCCGAGCCGGTGGCGCCCGCCGCCGGAGATCTCGACGCCGACGTGGTGATCGTGGGCGGCGGCTACGCCGGCATGTGGACGGCGTGGAACCTGCTCGACCGCGGGGCGCGGGTCGTGCTGCTGGAGGCGGACGTCTGTGGCCACGGGCCGAGCGGGCGCAACGGCGGCTTCTGCGAGACCTTGTGGTCGAACCTGCCGTCGCTGCGCGAGCGGTTCGGCGACGAGCGCGCGCTGGCCGCCTGCGAGGCGTCGTCGGAGTCCGTGCGCGCGATCGGCGCCTGGTGCGAGGCGGAGGGGGTCGACGCCTGGTTCCGGCAGGCCGGCTTCGTCGAGACCTCGACCAGCGAGGCGCAGGACGCGGTGATCGACGGGATCCTGGACGCGGCGTCGGTGGCGCCCGACAAGGTGATCGCCTTGAACGAGGACGAGGTGCGCTCCCACTGCTCCTCGCCGCGCTTCCGCCGCGGCCTGCTCGTGCCCGACGACGCGACCCTGCACCCGGCGCGCCTCGCGCTCGGCCTGCGCCGGCGGCTGCTCGAGCGCGGCGCCGCGATCTTCGAGCACTCGCGCGTCCGCGCGCTGACCGCGCACGCCGGCGGCGTCGTCGCCGAGACCCGCGACGCGCGCGTGCGCGCGGGCGCCGCGGTCCTCACCATCAACGCCGCCACGCGCGGGGTCAGACCCCTGCGGTCGCGGCTGGCGGTCACCTCGTCGCACATCGTGCTGACCGAGCCGGTGCCCGACGTGCTGGAGTCGACCGGCTGGACCGGGGGAGAGTCGATCACCGACGGGCGCACCTTCCTGCACTACTTCCGCACCACCCGCGACGGCCGCATCCTCTTCGGCTGGGGCGGCGGGCAGCTGGCGGTCGGCGCACGGCTCAACGGCCGGATCGAGGTCGACGCCCCCGTGATCGAGGAGATCCGGCGCCACCTCGTCGACTACTTCCCGGCCTTGGAGGGGCGGTCGATCACGCACGCCTGGGGCGGCCCGATCGACGTCTCGCCGAGCCACCTGCCGCAGATCGGCACGCTGGACGACGGCCCGGTCCACTACGCGTTCGGCTTCACCGGCAACGGCGTCGGCCCGTCGCATCTGGCCGGCCGCGTGCTGGCCGGTCTGGCCTCCGGCGACGGCGACCGCCGGCTCGCTCTCAACGAGCCCGGGCCGCCGGTGCCGCCGGAGCCGCTCGCGTGGGCCGGCGGCATGATCGTCCGTCGCGCCTTCTTGCGCGCCGAGCGGCTGCAGGGCCAGGGGCGCCGCCCCGACGTGCTCACCCGCGCGGTGTGTGCCGCGCCGAAAGCACTCGGCATCCACGTCTCGCGCTGAGGGACGAACTTCGGCTGGGTGGGGGAGCGGCGAGGCCGGCGGACGGGTTTCTCCAAAGGGATGGCGCTTTTGCCGGACATATGCCGGGAAAGGCGCCAGGGACGCAACGGCGCCGATCCCCCCGGCCTCCCTACCCAGCCGCAGTTGACGTTCGCAAGAAATGCCGCCCACCTTCGTTGCAGAAGTCATGAACCTCCGCAAGACACTGCTCACCGCAGCGGCGACCATCGGCGACGCCGCGGCGCTGCCCGCGGCTGCCAACGCCGCCGTCACGCTCCAGCCCGGCGCCTACCACGAGACCGACGCCGGCTCGTGCACGCTGAACTTCGCCTACAGCGGCAACGGCAAGACCTACCTCGGCACCGCCGCCCACTGCGTGGCCTCGATCGGCCAGCGCGTGCGCGACATCGACGGCACCGAGTTCGGCTCCGTCGCCTTCATCGGCGACCAGAACACGACCGCCTGGGACTTCGCCTTCATCGAGGTCGACGCCGAGGACCTCGGCCGCGTGAGCCCGGCCGTCAAGGGCCACACCGCCTTCCCCAAGGGCTTCACGACCCCCGCCAACACCCTGACCGGCGACCAGATCCAGCTCTCCGGCTACGGCCTCGGCTACGACACGACGCCGGCCACGCAGGAGCAGCGCAAGGCGGTCATGGGCTTCGACGACACCGAGGTCTACACCGTGAGCGGCCCGATCCACTGGGGCGACTCGGGCGGACCGCTCGTCCACATCGGCACCGGCCGCGCGCTCGGCATCGTCAGCCGCCTGTGCGCCGGCGCCTGCAGCGAGGAGGGCCCGACGGTCCAGGGCATCCTCGCCAAGGCCGCCTCGCGCGGATTCAGCGTCACGCTCAGGACGGTCTGAGCTCCGGGGGCTCATCCACCAGGGTGAGCACCCGCTCGAGCTCCATCAGATCGAACACGCGGTTGACGGCGCGCGGACCTCGGACCACCACGAGCTCCGCGCCCGTCGCCGTCAGCTCGGCGTGCAGGCGCAGCAGCAGCTCGATGCTCATCGAGTCCAGGAACTCGAGCTTGCGCAGGTCGATCACCATCCGCTCGAGCCCCTGGGAGCGCGTGCGCGTCACCGCCTGCTCGAAGTCGGGCAGCGTGGCGATGTCGAGCTCGCCCTCGACGGCGATGAGCGCATTCGCGCCGAACCGCTCGGCGCTGACATGGAACTGACTCGGCTCGTGTGTCATCCGCGCTCAAGAGGGTATTTGCAAGGCGATCCTCCATGCCAGAGTCGGTCCTGACCCTCCAGCGCACGGTACGGGCCCCGCGCGAGGCGCGGGACCGGATCCGGGCGCTCGAACCGCAGCTCGGTCCCCAGCGGACCGACGACGCTGTCCTGCTCGTGTCGGAGCTCGTGACCAACGCCGTCAAGTACGGGCCGGAGCACGGCGAGATCCGCCTGATCGTCGGCGAGCACGACTCGACCATGCGCGTCACCGTGCACGACACCGGCGCCGGCCCGCTGCCCGAGATGCGTCCCCGGGAGCGTCTGCCGCACGAGGGCGGCGGCCACGGGCTCCGGCTCGTCGACCGCGTCGCGGACCGCTGGGGCGTCGAGCGCGGCAGCACCCGGGTCTGGTTCGAGATCGACCTGTGAGGTAGTCTTCGCCGTCGCATGTCGCGCCGGCTTCACCTTCTCCTTCTCCTCCCCCTTCGGGGGGAATAACGCGTGGCGGCCGCGAAGCCGCAAACCCAGCACGAAGGAGCAGGTACCAGAAGCCGAGAAGGAGCACGCGACATGGACGACAACCGAGTCATCATCTTCGACACCACGCTGAGGGACGGCGAGCAGTCGCCGGGCATCTCGCTCAACACCGTCGAGAAGCTGGAGATCGCGCACCAGCTCGCGCGGCTGGGCGTCGACGTCATCGAGGCGGGGTTCCCGATCGCCAGCAACGGCGACTTCGAGGCCGTGCGCTCCATCGCCCGCGAGGTCCACGGCCCCGTCATCGCCGGCCTCGCCCGCGCGCATTCAGCCGACATCGAGCGCGCCGCGGAGGCCGTACGCGAGGCAGAGCGACCTCGCATCCACACCTTCATCTCCACATCGGACATCCACATCGAGCACCAGCTGCAGTCCACGCGCGAGGACGTGCTGGGGCAGGCGCGCGCGGCCGTCGCCCACGCCAAGTCGTTCGTCGACGACGTCGAGTTCTCGCCGATGGACGCCACCCGCGCCGACGTCGAGTTCACCGCCGAGGTGCTGACCGCCGCCCTCGAGGAGGGCGCGACCACGATCAACGTCCCCGACACCGTCGGCTACGCGATGCCCGACGAGTACGCCGCCTTCCTGACCCGCCTCTACGAGCTGGTCCCCGGCCTGAGGGACGTCGTGCTCTCCGTCCACTGCCACGACGACCTGGGCCTGGCCGTCGCCAACTCGTTCGCCGGCGTCAAGGCCGGCGCGCGCCAGATCGAGTGCGCCGTCAACGGCATCGGCGAGCGCGCCGGCAACGCCTCGCTCGAGGAGCTGGTGATGCTGCTGGCCACCCGGCAGGCCGACATCGGCTTCACGACGGGCGTGCAGACGCGCGAGATCGCCCGCACGAGCCGGCTCGTCTCGCGCCTGACCGGCTACCCCGTGCAGCCCAACAAGGCGATCGTGGGCCGCAACGCGTTCGCCCACGAGTCCGGCATCCACCAGGACGGCGTGCTCAAGGAGCGCTCGACCTACGAGATCATGGAAGCGGCCTCCGTCGGCGTCGACGACGTGTCGTCGATCGTGCTCGGCAAGCACTCGGGCCGCCACGCGCTGAAGTCGGCGCTGGAGGAGCTGGGCTTCACGGTCTCCGGCCAGGCGCTGAACACCGCCTTCAAGCGCTTCAAGGAGATCGCGGACAAGAAGAAGCAGGTCACCGCGATGGACCTCGAGGCGCTGGTCACCGACGAGCTCCGCACCGAGATGGCCTCCTACTCGCTCGAGTGGTTCGACGTCGAGGCCTCCACGCGCCGGCCCCCGCACGCCACCGTCTCGATCCGCACGCCGGACGACGAGGTCGTGCAGGGCAACTTCACCGGCGACGGCCCGGTCGACGCCATCTTCCGCGCCATCAACACCGCCACCCGCAAGGAGGCGCGCCTGCGCGAGTTCCGGATCGACGCGGTCACCGGCGGCCAGGACGCCCTCGGCGAGGCCAGCGTGATCCTCGAGCTCGACGGGCAGTCGGCCGCCGGCCAGGGAGTCTCGACGGACATCATCGAGGCGGCGGCGCTCGCCTACATCCGGGCCCTCTCCAACGTCGAGCGCAAGGTCGCCCAGGCGGCCGAGCCCGAGCGTGAGCTCACGCCGACGCCCTGATGCGCATCCTCCGTCTCGACGAGATCGAGCCGGTCCCGAGCGGCGGGGTCGGCTACCGGCTCGTGCGCCGCGCGCTCGGGATCAGGGCCTTCGGGATCAACGCGTTCACCGCCGACGCCGGCGCCGAGCTGATCGAGGAGCACGACGAGGTCGGGAGCAACGCCGGCCGCCACGAGGAGCTCTACGTCGTCCTCGGCGGCCGCGCGCGCTTCACGATCGACGGCGAGGACCACGAGGTGACGGCCGGCACGTTCGTGTTCCTGCCCGATCCCGAGTCGCGGCGCTCGGCCGTCGCGCTCGAGGACGGCACCAGCGCGATCGCGATCGGCGGCAAGGTGGGGGAGCCGTACGAGGTGTCGCCGTGGGAGACCGCGACGGCCGCGAGCGGCCTCGCCGCCGCCGGCGACCCCGGCGCGGCGGCCGACCTGATGGCCGAGGCGCCGGCCGATCATGCGGGCTCGCTCTACAACCTCGCGTGCTTCGAGGCGCTCGCCGGCCGCCGCGAGGCGGCGATCGAGCATCTGTGCGCGGCGTTCGAGCTCGAGCCCGAGACGGTGCTCGGCTGGGCGGCGAAGGACAGCGACCTGGACTCGCTGCGCGACGACCCGTCCTTCCCCGCGTAGGCTGACGGCCGATGGCCAGGCGCAGGTTGGAAGGCCTCGAGCGCGTGCTCGGGGCGAACGCCCTCTTCTCGACCGCGTACGGGAACGTCGGCTCGTCGATCTACTACGCGCTCGGCCTCGTCGCGTCGTTCGCGCTCGGGCTGACCCCGGTCGTCTTCATCATCACGGGGTTCTTCTTCTTCTGCACGGCCGCCACCTACGCCGAGGCGACCACGATGTACCCCGAGGCGGGCGGCTCCTCGAGCTTCGCGCGGCGCGCCTTCAACGAGTTCTGGTCGTTCGTCGCGGCGTGGGCGCAGATGCTGACCTACATCGCGACGATCGCCATCTCGGCGTTCTTCGTGCCGCACTACATCGGCGGGCTGTTCTGGGATCCGCTGCGCTCCTCGCCCGGCGACATCATCGCCGGCTGCCTCGTGATCGCCGTGCTCGCCGCGATCAACGTGTTCGGCGCCAAGGAGTCGACCGGAGTCAACATCCTGCTGGCGGTCATCGACTTCGCCACGCAGCTGCTGCTGGTGCTGGTCGGCCTCTTCCTCGTCTTCTCGCCCGAGGTGCTGGTCGACAACATCCAGCTCGGCGTGGCGCCGGAGTGGAAGGACTTCGTGCTCGCGATCCCGATCGGCATGCTCGCCTACACGGGCATCGAGACGATCTCGAACATGTCCGAGGAGGCGCGCGACGAGGCGAAGACGATCCCCACCGCCATCAACCGCGTCCGGATCGCCGTCTTCGCCATCTACTTCACGCTCCCCGCCGTGGCGCTGTCGGCGCTGCCGGTCACCTTCAACGAGCAGACCGGCGAGTACCAGACGCTGCTGGGCCTGACCGAGGAGGAGGGCGGCTACGCCGGCGACCCGATCCTCGGCGTCGTCAAGGCGATCGACCTCGGCCCGCTGCAGTCGATCGGCGAGATCTACGTCGGCCTGCTGGCGGCCACGATCCTCTTCCTGGCCACCAACGCGGGCATCATCGGCGTGTCGCGCCTCGTGTACTCGATGGGCATCCACCGCCAGCTGCCCGACGCGCTGCGCACTCTGCACCCGCGCTTCCGCACGCCGTGGATCGGCATCCTCGTCTTCTCCACCTTCGCGATCCTCGTCGTGCTCCCCGGCCAGGAGGAGTTCCTCGGCGCGATCTACTCGTTCGGCGCGCTGCTGTCCTTCACGATGGCGCACGCCGCCGTCACGGCGCTGCGGATCAAGCTGCCGGAGTTCCCGCGCAGCTACCGCGGGCCGTGGAACATGAGCTGGCGCGGCTACGACCTGCCGCTGTTCGCGATCGTGGGCGGGAGCTTCACGGCCGTCGCCTTCGTCGTGATCGTCGCGCTCAACATCAGGGTCGCCGCCGCGGGCGTCGGCTGGCTGGTGGTCGGGATCCTCATCTACGTCGCCTTCCGCCGCCGCCACGGGCTCGACCTCGTCTCCACGGTCAAGGTGGCGATCCCGCAGCCGGTGGTCGACCACGAGGCGGAGTACGACTCGGTCCTCGTCCCGCTGGTGGACGGCATGTACGACGAGCACGTGATGGCGACCGCGGTCAAGCTCGCGGCGCGCAAGCGGCGTGGGATCCACGTCCTGGCCATGGTCACCGTCCCGAACGCGCTGGCGATCGACGCGACGATGCCCGAGGAGGAGTCGGCGGCCGACTCGGTGATCGAGCAGGCGCGCATCCAGGGCGGCCGGCGCGTGTCCGGCCACAAGGAGAAGATCCGCGCCGGCCAGGCCGGGCGGCGCATCATCGAGGAGGCGACCGACATGCGCGCGGCGGCGATCGTGATGCCGCTGCCGCGCCGCGTGGCGGGCGCCTCGCTGTTCGGCAAGACGCTCGAGACGGTGCTGACCGAGCGCCCGTGCCGGGTGATCATCGAGTCGCTGCCCGACGGGCGCGCGGTCAGCCGGCCGCCTCGTTGATCACCACGAGCACCGACATCACGCCGAACATGCAGAACGCGAAGGCCAGCACGGCGAGCCGCACGCCGCGGATCTTCAGCGGCTCGGGCATGAAGCGCCGGTTGATGACGATCAGCAGCGCCGAGTAGATGAACATCGCGCCGCCGCTGAGCGCGGCCGACAGCACGACCAGAGTCAGCGGCTGGTCGAAGCCCGACAGCAGCACGGCGGTGCCGAACAGGATGATCCCCCAGACGAAGGCGAAGTACAGCTTGCTCTCGGTCCAGCGCTTGCTGTCGCGCAGGTAGCCGACGCGCAGCACGTCGGCCACCAGGCGGCTCACGTAGTCGATGATCCCGAGCGCGGCGCCGAACAGGCTGATCGCGCCGATCAGCCAGAACAGCGTGCCGAACCAGGCGCCGACGCTGTCCTTGAGCACCTCGCCTTCGAGCTGGATGAAGTCGAAGTTGTCCTCCTCGATGGCCGGGTTGCCGTAGACCGTCGAGTAGGCGACGAGCGAGAAGACGATGATCGTGACCGCGCCGATCACGAAGAACGAGAAGAACTGCTCGATGTTGGCCTTGCGCCACCAGTCCCGCCAGCGGGCCATGTTCTCCTCGTCGGGCGTGAACACGTAGCCCTGCCCCGAGTTGGCCGCCTCCTCGGAGCCGGTGATGGGGGAGACCACGCGCGGTGCGTACTTGCCCATCCCGTAGCCCTTGTCGCGGATCCAGTTGCTCAGCACCAGGTTGTTGGTCCCGCCCGCGCCCGCGTACGCGAGAGCGCCGAGCAGGACGGCCCACTCGAGGTCGCCGGTCGGGAAGTTGCCGAACTCGGTGACGATCTGGTGGGCGTCCGACCAGCCGGCCGCGGTGACGGCGGTGGTGAGGGCGACCACCAGGAAGACGAGCACGAGCGCGACCTTGCCGAACTCGAGCTTCTCGATCGTCTGGTAGACGACCGGCGAGGCCGACAGCGCGATCCCGATCGCGAACAGCGCGCAGATGGCGATCACATTGGGGTCGCCGCCGCCGGTCAGGAAGGTGGTGATGGTGGCCGCGCTGACCACCCAGCCCGGCCACATGTTGGGGACGATCGCGCAGGCGACCATCACGAGCCCGAACGGCTTCCACAGCCGCTGGAAGCCCGTGATGGCGGTCTCCCCGGTGGCGAGCGTGTAGCGCTCGACCTCCATGTTGATGAAGTACTGCGTGAGCAGGCCGACGATCGCCGCCCACAGGAAGACGAGCCCGACCTGGGAGGTGATGTAGGGCCACAGGATGTACTCGCCGGAGGCGATCCCGACCCCGACGAGGATCACGCTCGGGCCGATGATCTTCCGCAGCGGCGGCGCCGCCGGGAGCTCGCGCTGCTCGACCGGGCCGATGGTGGCCTCGGGGATGCGTGGGGGTGCCTCGATCGCCATGCGGCGGGCCTACCCGGAATTGCTGTACGTGATAACGTACAGACGTATGGCAGCGGCCGTCGAGTCCCTCCCGGCCATCGGGCCGCGGGTGAAGGCGCTGCGGGAGGCGATGGACCTCTCGCTGCGCGACCTCGCCGTGCGCTCCGGCGTGAGCGCGCCGATGCTCTCGCAGGTCGAGCGCGGCGAGACGAGCCCGACGCTCCAGGTGGCGGCCCGCATCGCCTCCGGCCTCGAGCTGCGCCTGTCGCAGCTGCTGCGGCTCGACGAGGGCGGGACGGTGAGCATCGTGCGCGCCGGCGAGGGCCGTCGCGGCGGCGCCGACGGCCACGGCTACGAGGTGCTCAGCCCGCCGCTGCCGGGCCTGCGGTCCGAGCTTTCCAGACACCGTCTGACACCGGGGGCGGTGACCGGCGGACCCGGTGACCCGCCGATGCACGAGCCCGGCTCGCGCGAGACCGCCGTCGTCGAGGCCGGCGAGCTGACGCTGCTCGTCGACGGCCAGACGCACCGCCTCGCGAAGGGCGACTGCGTGACCTTCGACGCCGACCTTCCGCACCACTTCGAGAACCATGGAGAGGAGGAGGCCGTCCTGCTGGCCGTCGTGTCCGCGGGGCTGCGCCGCTCATGAGCCCGACCACCCTGTTCGACAAGATCTGGGCGGCACACGAGGTGGCGCCCGGCCTGATCTACATCGACCTCCACCTCGTGCACGAGGTCACCAGCGCGCAGGCCTTCGACGGGCTGCGGCTCGCCGGCCGCCAGGTGCGCCGGACCGACCGCACGCTGGCCACCGCCGACCACAACGTGCCGACCGACGGCACGGCGGTCTCCGAGCGGATCCGCGACGAGCTCTCGCGCGTGCAGGTCCAGACGCTCGAGCGCAACTGCGAGGAGTTCGGCGTCCCGCTGTACTCGATCGGCAACTCCCGCCAGGGCATCGTGCACGTGATCGGGCCGGAGCTCGGCCTCACCCAGCCGGGCATGACGATCGTCTGCGGCGACTCGCACACCGCCACCCACGGCGCCTTCGGCGCGCTCGCCTTCGGCATCGGCACCAGCGAGGTCGAGCACGTGCTCGCCACCCAGTGCCTCGCCCAGCGCAAGCCCAAGTCGATGCGGATCAACTACTCGGGCGAGCTCGGCTTCGGCGTCACGCCCAAGGACCTGATCCTCGGCACGATCGGCCAGATGGGCACCAACGGCGCCGCCGGCCACGTCGTCGAGTACGCCGGGCCGGTCATCGAGGGGCTCTCGATGGAGGGCCGGATGACGATCTGCAACATGACGATCGAGGGCGGCGGCCGGGCCGGCATGGTCGCCCCCGACGACACCACCTTCGAGTGGGTCGCCGGCCGCCCGGCGGCGCCCGCCGAGATCGACCCCGCCTGGCGCGAGCTCAGGACCGACGAGGGCGCGAGCTTCGACAAGGAGATCGACGTCGACGCGGGCGCGCTGTCGCCGCTCGTCACGTGGGGGACGAACCCCGGGATGGTCGTCCCCGTCACCGAGGCGGTGCCCGAGCCGCAGGGCGAGGGCGACCACCGTGCGCTGAAGTACATGGCGCTCGAGGCCGGGACGCCGATCCAGGAGATCAAGCTCGACCGCGTGTTCATCGGCTCGTGCACCAACTCGCGGATCGGCGACCTGCGCGCGGCCGCCGAGGTGGTCAAGGGCCGCCGCGTGGCCTCGACGGTCGACGCCATGGTCGTCCCCGGCTCGCAGCAGGTGGCCGCCCAGGCCGAGAAGGAGGGCCTCGACGAGGTCTTCCGCGCCGCCGGGTTCGACTGGCGGACGGCGGGCTGCTCGATGTGCCTGGGGATGAACCCGGACATCCTGGCGCCGGGCGAGCGCTGCGCCTCGACCTCCAACCGCAACTTCGAGGGGCGCCAGGGCCGCGGCGGGCGCACCCACCTCGTCTCGCCCCAGATGGCCGCCGCGGCGGCGATCGAGGGGCACTTCGTCGACATCCGGGAGTGGTCCTAGATGGAACCGGTCCAGCTCGTCTCGGGTGACGTCAGCGTGCTCGACCGCGCCGACGTCGACACCGACCAGATCATCCCCAAGCAGTTCCTCAAGCGCGTGGAGCGCACCGGCTTCGGCGAGTTCCTGTTCTACGACTGGGCCAAGGAGGACGGCTGGGACCTGCCGTCGAACCCGATCCTCGCCACCGGCCCGAACTTCGGCTGCGGCTCCTCGCGCGAGCACGCCCCGTGGGCGCTGCAGGACTACGGCTTCCAGGCAGTGGTGGCCGCCAGCTTCGCCGACATCTTCTTCAGCAACTGCACGAAGATCGGCCTGCTGCCGGTCGTGATCCCGGATGACGAGGTCCACGCGCTGATGCAGGCCGGCTCGGGCGAGATCGACCTCGAGGCGCTCGAGGTGCGCTTCGACGGCCGCTCCGTGCCGTTCGAGCTCGACGCCGAGACGCAGCGCCGGCTGCTCAACGGGCTCGACGACATCGCCGTCTCGCTGCAGGATGTGGAGGCGATCGACGCCTACGAACGCGACCGCGAGCGCGGCGGTCCGGTGACCACCTCGCTGTAATCCCGATCACTTCCGTCGGACTTTGTTAGGCTGCCCTAACATGGGACGACACACAGGGCCAGTCGAGCGGCTCTCGCGGCGCGAGGGCGTCGAGCTCGAGCTGAAGGGCATCCGCCGGCTGGTGGGCAAGTCCGGGCTGGAGCGGCGTGGCGCCGTGCCGCCGGGTGAGCACGGCCGCAGCCGCCGGCGCCCGCCGTCGGTCTTCGCGCAGCAGCTGCGCGCCAAGCAGGTCCTCAAGCGGATCTACGGCGTGCGCGAGCGCCAGTTCCGCCGCTACGTCCGCGAGGCGCAGCGCTCGCACGACCGCACGGGCGACCGCCTGCTGGGGTTCCTCGAGCGGCGGCTCGACAACGTGCTCTTCCGGCTCGGCTTCGCGACCACGCGCGCGCAGGCGCGCCAGTTCGTCAGCCACGGCCACGTGCTGGTCGACGGCCGGCGTGTCACCATCCCGTCGTTCCGCGTCAAGCCCGGGCAGGTCGTCTCGCTCGGCTCGTCGAGCCCCGTGCGGCCGGTGGCCGCCGAGGCGGCCGAGCTGCTCGCGCGCGTCGCGCCGTGGCTGGAGACCGACCCGGACGGGCTGAGCGGCCGCGTGCTGCGCGACCCCGTGCGCGAGGACATCTACATCCCGATCGACGAGCAGCTCGTCGTCGAGCACTTCAGCCGGCGGTAGCGGCGCGATGACGGCGTCGCTGGTCGACTTCGAAGCCTTCGACGCGCTGACGTTCGATGTGTACGGCACGCTGATCGACTGGGAGACGGGCATCGCGAGCTGGCTGCGCCCGTTCAGCGACGCCTCTGACGACGCGCTGCTGGAGTCCTTCGCGCGCCACGAGGCGGAGCTGGAGGCGGGCCCGTACCGCACGTACCGCGAGGTGCTGGCCGAGGCCCTGCGCGGCGTGGGGCGCGACTTCGGCTTCGAGCCGTCCGACGCGGAGGCCGCCGCCTTCGGGGCCTCGGTCGGCGTCTGGCCGCCGTTCTCCGACTCGGTCGCGGCGCTCGCGGCGCTCAAGCAGCGCTTCCGGCTCGGCGTCATCACCAACTGCGACGACGACCTGTTCGCCCTTTCGAACCGGCGCCTCGGGGTCGAGTTCGACTGGGTGATCACCGCGCAGCAGGCGGGCGGCTACAAGCCGCGGCGCGAGAACTTCGAGTTCGCCTTCGAGCGGATCGACGTCCCTCGCGAGCGCATCCTGCACGTGGCGCAGAGCCTGTTCCACGACCACGCGCCGGCCAAGGCGCTGGGCATGACGACGGTGTGGATCGACCGCCGGCAGGGCCGCGAGGGGTTCGGCGCCACGCCGCCCGCCGAGGCCGAGCCGGACCTCGTGCTGCCCGACATGCGGACGTTCGCTCAACTCGCCGCTTGAACGCGCCGATCACTGGGAGAGCGATGACCGCCCCGACTCAGGACGCTGTGACCGATGTGGTGCTGGCCCGCCAGCCGATCTTCGACGCCGACCTGCGGATCAACGCCTTCGAGCTGCTGTACAGGGCCGTCGGCGAGCAGGGGCTCCCGCTGGATCCCGCCAAGGCGACCGCGAGCGTCCTCGTCGCCGCGCTGACCGACGTCGGCCTCGAGCGGCTCGTCGGCAACCAGCGCGCGTTCATCAACGTCAACCGCGAGTTCCTGCTCTCCTTCCGGCCGCTGCCGCTGCCCGCCGACCGGGTGGTGCTCGAGCTGGTCGAGGACCAGATCATGGACGCCGACCTGATGGACGTGCTCGGCGAGCTCGTGACCGTCGGCTTCACGCTCGCGCTCGACAACTTCAGCTATCGCCCCGAGTACGAGCCGCTGCTGCGGCTGGCCAAGATCGGCAAGCTCAACGTGCAGGCGCTGACGCCCGAGGAGCTCGCCCAGCACGTGCGCCGCCTGCGCGACTGGGACCTGCAGATCATCGCCGAGAAGGTCGAGACCCGCGAGCAGCTCGACTACTGCCGCCAGCTCGGGATCGACGGCTTCCAGGGCTACTTCTTCGCGCGTCCGGCCGTGATGGCCGAGCGCTCCGCGCCGACCTTCCGGCTCGACGCGCTGGCCAGGCTGATCGAGACCGCCGAGGACGACTTCGACGCGCTCGAGGAGATGATCAGCCACGACGCGGGGCTTTCGCACAAGCTCCTGCGGCTGGCCAACTCCGCCCACGTCGCTCCGCGCAGCCGCGTCCGCTCGATCCGCCACGCGCTCTCGCTGCTCGGCGGGCGAACGGTCCGGCGCTGGACGATGCTGCTCATGCTGGCCGGCGGCCACGGCCAGCCGCACGAGCTGCTGGTGACCGCTCTGGTGCGCGCGCGGCTGTGCGAGAAGCTCGCCGTCGCCGACCCGGCGGCCGAGGACGACCGCGGCTTCACCGTCGGCCTCTTCTCGATCGCCGACGCGCTCCTGCACACGCCGCTGCCGCAGCTGCTGGACGGTCTGCCGTTCGACGACCGGCTGACCGGCGCCCTGCTCGACCACTCCGGCCCCGAGGGCCGCATCCTCGCCGCCGCGCTCGCCTACGAGCGCGGCCACTTCGCCGCCGTCGCCGAGTCGCACGACCTGGCCGCCTTCGGCCAGGCGTACTACGACGCCGTGGCCTGGGCGACCGAGATGGTCGTCGAGCTCCGCTAGGCGGCCTGGATGCGCCCGGCTGCGCGCAGCCGGTGGACGACCTGCGAGGCGCGCAGGTCGACGGCGGCGAGCCGGCCGGCCAGCTGCTCACAGCGGCGCTCGGCTTCGTCGATCGCGCGGCGCAGCTCGTACTCGAGGTACTCGAAGGTCTCGTGGCGTTCCGTGGGCATGGGGGTGTATCGGCACGAACGGCGTCGCTAGCGAGCGGCCATGATCCGCGCCAGCTCGGCCCGGCGCTTGACGCCGAGCTTGCGGAACACGCTGCGCAGATGGTGCTCGACCGTCTTGGCGCTCACGAACAGCGCCGCGGCCGCCTCGCGGTTGGTGAGGCCCTGGGCGACGAGCTGGGCGACCCGCAGCTCGTGTGCGGTCAGCTCGGCGCCGTCGGTGGCGGCGGCGCGGGTGACGGCGCCGGCCGCGCGCAGCTCGCGGCGGGCGCGCTCGGCGAAGGGCAGCGCGTCGATCCGCTCGAAGCCCTCGAGCGCGGCGCGCAGCGGCTCGCGCGCCTCCTCGCGGCGGTCGGCCGCGCGCAGGAACTCGCCGTAGGCGAGCTGCGTGCGGGCGAGCTCGAACGGCGCCGGCCCGGGCAGGACGAGCGCGGCGCGGAAGCGGGACTCGTCGTCCGAGGTCATGCCGCGCAGGCGCTCGAGGACCGCGGGGGCGACACGGTGGCCGTCGATCGTGCGTGCGTAGTGCTCGACGAGCGCGGCCGCGTCGTCGCGACGGCCGGCGCGTAGGTAGGCGTCGACCAGGTGCGGCGCCCACACGACGTTGCCGGGCAGCGCCTCGTCGCGGACCGCCTCGAGCCGCTCGACCGCCTCCTCGACGCGGCCGGTCGCGAGCGCGAGCAGCCCGAGCGCCTGGCGGGCGTAGATGGCGGGCAGCGGCACGTTGCGCCGCTCGCCGAGCTCGATGGCCCGCTCGGCCGCCTCGACGGCGGCGGTCTCGTCGCCGTGCCAGCCGTGGACCCCGGCGAGCATCCCGAGCGCGATGACCAGCGCCGGGTCCTGGCCGGTCTGCTCGGCGAGCGCGACCGCCTCCTCGGCGTCGGCGAGCGCCCGGTGGTAGCGGCCGAGCGACAGATTGCCGTGCGCGCGGGCGGCGAGCGGGTAGGGGAGGGCGCCGACCGACGACGACTCGCGCCCGGCGGTGACCAGGCGGTCGAGCATCTGCACGCCGCGCTCGTACTCCTCGATCCACAGCCAGCCGTGCGCGGCCAGCGCCACGATCTCGGGCGCCAGCGAGAGCGCCAGCCCGAGGTCGCCGAGCCGGCGCTCGCCCTCCTCGAGCAGGCGGCGCCCGGTCGCCACGTCCGGCACCGCCATGCGCGCCGCCCCGGCCGACAGCATGGCCAGCGCGGACAGCAGCTCGGCGTCGCCGGCCAGCTCGCGCGCCCGCTCGGCGTCGGCGAGCCAGCCGCGGTGGTCGCGCAGCGCCATCGCCCCGAGCGAGGAGAGGAGCAGCAGCATCGCCGCGGCGGGCGGCGACTCGGCCTGCAGCCGCCGCGCCTGCGCGCGCAGCAGCTCGCGCGCCTCCTCGGTGCGGCCGGTGCGCAGCGCGAGCTGGGCGCGCAGCGTCCGCAGCTCGGTGGCCACCGCGGTGACGTCGGAGCCCTCGGCGATGGCGAGCACGCGCTCGGCCTGCTCGAGCCGGGCTAGGCCGACGTCCGGATGACCGGCAGGCAGCAGGTCGCGCGCCGCCTCGACCAGCCGGCGCGCGCGGTCGAGCGGCTCGGGCGACAGCTCGGCGGCGCGCAGGTGCGCGTGAGCGGCGGGCCCGAAGCCGGTGCGGGCCCGCGCCGAGCGGGCGGCCGCCTCGAGCGCCGCGGCGGTCTCCTCGTTCGGCCGCGTCGCGCCGGCGGCGAGCTGCCAGGCGCGCTGGGGGTCGTCCTCCGGCAGGGCGCGGGCGACGGCGCGGTGGGCGTCGCGGCGGGCGACGGCCGTGGCGCCGTGGTAGGCGGCGGCGCGCAGCAGCGGATGGCGGAAGGCGACCTCGCCGGGCGCGAGCGTGACGATCCCGGCGCTCTCCGCGCTCTCGAGCGCCGACACGTCGAGGCCCGCCTCGGCCAGCGCGCCGAGCACGACGTCGCCGCGGCGCGCCTCGGCGGCGGCGGCGACCAGCAGCGCGCGGCGCGTGTCCTCGCCGAGCCCGTCGAGCCGGCGGGCGAGCACGCGCTCGAGCGTCGAGCCGGGCGGCAGCGGCCCCTCGACCGGGGCGCGGCCCTCGAGCTCGTCGCGGCCGAGCAGCGCGGGGATCTCGAGCAGCGCGAGCGGGTTGCCGCCGGCCGTGGCGAGCACGCGGCTCGCGACGAGGTCGGCGACGGGGTGGTCGCGGCCGGCCTGCAGCAGCTCGAGCGCGCGGTCGGAGTCCAGCGGCCCGACCTCCAGCGTCTCGATCCCCGGCGCGGCATCGCGCTCGGGTCGCTGGGCGGCCAGGATGGCGACGCCGTCGGCGCCGAGCCGCCGGGCAGCGAACCGCAGCGCCTCGAGCGACGGCTCGTCGAGCCACTGCAGGTCGTCGATCACGCACAGCACCGGCTGCTCCTCGGCCGCCAGCGAGAGCAGCCCCAGCAGCGCCGCGCCGATGGCCAGCCGCGCCTGTGGCGCCGCCGGCTCGAGCTCCAGCGCGCCGGCGAGCGCGGCCGCCTGAGCGGCCGGCAGCCGCTCGCGCAGGGCGAGCACCGGCTCGCACAGCTCGGCCAGGCCGGCGAACGGCAGCTCCGCCTCGCCCTCCAGGCCGCGCGTGCGCAGCACGATCATGCCGTCCGCGCTCTCGATCGCAGCGCGCAGGAGCGCCGTCTTGCCGATCCCGGGCTGCCCGCGCAGGACCAGCACGTCGCTGCCGCCCCCGCGGGCGGTTTCCAGCGCGCGCTCGACGCGCCTGAGCTCCACCTCGCGACCGATCAGCACCAGCACGTCAACCTATCGTTCGTGTCACTGGCCACGCCCATCGTCCTGGCAGACGGGCTGGACGTCACCTTCTATTCCACTGTGGACGACGTCTGGCTGGACGTCGAGCCGTTCTTCGTGGAGGAGGACTACCGGCTCTACGACGCCGGTGGCCGCCGCCTCGAGCTGGTCCCCGACTACTCGGTCCGCCCGCTCGAGGACACGCCGACGGGCGCCGAGGAGCTCGCCGGCCTGCTGCGCATCTGGCTGCCCCTCGTCGGCGTCGACGTCCCCGATCTCGACCGCCGCGGCCTCCCGGAGCTGCTCGACCTCGCCGTCGTCTTCGGAGCCGCGATCCGCGCCTCCGTGGCCGGCACCGGCGAGCCCGTCCTGAAGGTCCTGCTGGCCATCGCCGGCGTCGGAGCCGTGGCGGCCCTGCTCATCGCCGCCGTGCAGGTCTGGCGCGAGCGGCGCTGGTGGCCGCGGGTCGCCCTCCATATCGTCCTCGTCGCTGTGGCCACGGTCGCCGCGCTGATCGCCGGGGACCAATAAGCTCGACGGCATGCGGTCGTTTCACGAAGGCCAGCTCGTCACGCTCGTCGGGGACGGTGAGCCGTTGGACGGCATCGTCGTGCACGTTCCGAGCCTGGTGAAGGTCGAGGTCGCGGTGCCCGACACCGGCGACGCACCGGTGTTCCGCACCGTTCACCCGAAGCTCCTGCGGGAGCGGGCCGAGCCCGGCGACCAGGACGACGCGCTGCGCCGGCTGATCCGGCGCACGGCGTCCGGGGGCCGCGGCGGCCCACGCTCCGGAGCCGGATCAGCGCGTCGTGGTCACTCGCAACCGTCGGGTCACCGCACCACCGGCAAGTAGCTGAGGAACTCGAGCAGCGAGCCGTCGGGGTCGCGGAAGTAGACGCTCGTGCCCTCGCCGCGGGCGCCGGACCGCGCGACAGGGCCGAGCTCGACCGCGACCCCGTGGCGCTCGAGGTGCTCGACAGCGCTCTCGATCGGCCCGTCCCAGCGGAAGCAGTGGTGGCTGTTGCCCGGGCGCACGGGCTCGCGCGGCCGCGGCCCGCCGCCCGTGCCCGGCCCGTGCACGCTGAGCTGCTGGTCGCCGAACCGGTACGCCCAGCCGGCGCCGCGCGGGACGAGCTCGGCGCCGAGCACGCCGGCGTAGAACGCGTTCGAGCGCTCCCAGTCCGAGACCGCGATGACCGAGTGGTCGAGCTCGCCTAGACCGATATCCCGTACGCCTCCGTGAACGCGTCCTTGGCGTAGGCCAGCGAGGCGTAGGCGAAGCCCTTGTCGCCCCAGCCCGTACCCCAGCTGTTGCGGACGATGAAGCGATCCGCGGTGTAGCCGACGAGCGCCACGGCGTGGCCGCCGCGCCTCGTCCTGGGCTGGTAGAGGTCGAGGTTGCCGGCGTTGACGTCGGCGTCGTCCCAGGTGCGGTCGACGTCGAGCCGCGTGAGGATCGGGCCGCTGCTCGCGAGCCAGCGCTTCCACGCGTCGAGCGAGCCGCCGTGGCTGAGGGAGAGATTGAAGTAGGACCGGATCTTCATCTGCGCGGCGAGCGCGTAGAAGGTCGCGGTGTCGCCGGGATACAGGCCGCCGGAGAAGGGCAGGACGTTCTCCTTCACCGCGCCGTACTTGCGCGCCACGTCGAGCGCGGACTTCAGGCTGGTCCCCGAGTTCTCGATGAACGTGGACGGCGAGCTCGCGAACTCGTCGGTCTCCTTCGAGGCCATCCAGATGAAGCGCTTGGACATCGTCTCCGTGTTCCTGATGCGGCCGGACTTGACGAAGTGCCAGCGGAGCAGCGCGTCGGCGGTCGCCCAGCCGACGCACGACCCGGTCGACCCCTGGTCGCCGATCTTCCACCAGGTCTCGCGCAGGTCCTTGGACTTGGGGGCGGGAGCTGCGGCGGGCGCGCGCAGGAGGCCGGCGGCGGTGGCCTGCTGGAGCTGCCAGTCGCGCTGGGTGTCGCGTGACGGGTCGACGTTGAGGACCCGCTTGACCTTCTTGGGGCGCCGCTTCGCGCGTTTCGCTTGGGGCATGGCCCGACCCTAAGAGGGGCAGGCACGCATCGTCAACGCATGCGCGCCCCATTGCCCGGCCGTATGCGCGCCCACGAGTCTCCGAGGATGAGCCTGCTGCTCGGGGTCGCGATCATCGTCGTGGCCGACGCGTTGGCGATCGCGGCGCTGCTGTTCGTCCGGCGTGGCGCGCCGGAGGGCAGCTACTTCTCGGACGGAGACCGTGCCTCGGGCGTGTTCGGCGTGCTCGCGACGGGCTTCGCGATCTTCGCGGGCTTCGTCATCTTCCTGGCCTTCACGACGTACGACGAGACCCGGAGCGGCGCGGAGGCCGAGGCGCTCGCGGTGATCCAGCAGTACGAGACGGCGCAGTTCCTGCCGGCGCCGATCAAGGCCGAGGTGACCGGCCAGCTCGAGTGCTATGGCCGGTACGTGGTCCACCAGGAGTGGCCGCAGATGGAGAGCGGAACGGCCGGGGACACGATCAACCCGTGGGCGCTCGCGCTGTTCAGGAGCCTCAAGCGCGCGCAACCGGAGGCCGCGACCGAGCAGTCGGCCTACGACAAGTGGCTCGACCAGACCTCCGTGCGCGAGGAGGCCCGGCTCGACCGGATCCACGGCGCGATCGGGATCATCCCGACCTCGATCTGGATCGTCCTGTTCCTCACGGGGTCGGTCGTGTTCGTCTACATGCTGTTCTTCGCGGACAGCGCCGAGATGGCCCGCTCGCAGGCGATGCTGATCGGCTCGGCGACGACGGTGATCGTCGCCACGCTGCTCGCGATCATCGCGCTCGACAGCCCGTACCGGAGCGGCGTCTCCAGCATCGAGCCGGTGGCCATGGAGCGCTCGCTCATCCTGCTCGGCGAGGCGCGAACCGCGCTGAGCGACGACGCGCCGCTGCCCTGCGACGAGCGCGGAGCGGCCTCGTGACCGACCGCGTGGAGCTGGTCGCCACGATCCTGCTGGCGACGGCCGCGGTGGCGACGGCGTGGAGCAGCTACCAGGCGACGCGCTGGAACGGCGAGCAGACCAAGGCGGGCGCCCGGACCAACGCCATCAGGCTGGATGCGGCGCGCGCGCAGGGCCTCGCCGAGGCGCAGACCCAGATCGACGTCGCGACCTTCATCCAGTGGGTGGACGCCTACGCGCAGGACGAGACGGAGCTGACGACGTTCTACTTCAAGCGCTTCCGCGAGGAGTTCAAGCCTGCCGTCAACGCGTGGATCGCCACGCGGCCGCTCAAGACCGAGGGCGCGCCGCTGACGCCGTTCGCGATGCCCGAGTACAAGCTCGCGGCGACGGCGGACGCCGAGCGCCTGGACGCCGAGGCCGAGGCGTCGGCGGCGGTCGTGCGCGAGACCATCCAGCGAGCGTCGAACTACGTGCTCGGGGTCGTGCTGTTCGCGGTCGCGCTCTTCTTCGCGGGCATGAGCACCAAGCTCGGCGCCCATCGCCTGCGGGTGATCACGGTCTCGCTCGGCTGCGTGCTCTTCGTGGGCACGGCGATCTGGATCGCCACGTTCCCGGTCAGCCTCGCGGTTTGAGTACCGTGGGCGCTTCATGCCCACGATCGTCACGCTCCCCGGCGACGGCATCGGCCCCGAGGTCCTCGCGGCCGCGCTCGAGCTCCTGAACGTCGTCGCCCCCGACCTCACCTACGAAGAGCACCTGATCGGCGGCGCCGCCATCGACGCCACCGGAACCGCGCTGCCCGACGAGACGCTCGAGGCCGCCAAGCGCTCCGACGCCGTCCTGCTCGCCGCCGTCGGCGGCCCCAAGTGGGACACCACCGACCCGTCCAAGCCACGCCCCGAGCAGGGCCTGCTCGGCCTGCGCCAGGGCCTCGGTCTGTACGCGAACCTGCGCCCCGTCCGCCCGCTGCCGGCGCTCTACGACGCCAGCCCGCTGCGCCGCGAGATCATCGAGCGCACCGACCTCCTGGTCGTGCGCGAGCTGACCGGCGGCATCTACTTCGGCGACAAGGGCCGCAAGGACGGCCGCGCGCACGACGTCTGCGCGTACACGGAGCAGGAGATCGAGCGGATCGCGCGGATCGCCTTCGAGGCCGCGCGCTCGCGCGTGTCGAGCGTCGACAAGGCCAACGTGCTGGAGACGAGCCGGCTGTGGCGCGAGGTCGTCATGCGCGTGCACAGCGCCGAGTTCCCCAACGTCGAGCTCGAGCACGTGCTGGTCGACAACGCCGCGATGCAGCTCGTCGCCGCCCCGCGCCACTTCGACGTGATCCTCACGGAGAACATGTTCGGCGACATCCTCAGCGACGAGGCGGCGATGCTCACCGGCTCGATCGGCCTGCTCCCGAGCGCCAGCCTGGGCGGCGACGGACCGGGCGTGTTCGAGCCCGTCCACGGCTCGGCGCCCGACATCGCGGGCCAGGGCGTCGCCAATCCGCTGGCGATGTTCCTCTCGGCCGCCCTGATGCTGCGGCACGGACTCTCCCGGGAGGAGGACGCGTCGCGGATAGAATCGGCCGTGGATCGGGCCCTGGAGGCCGGTTTGCGGACCGGCGACCTGGGCGGCACAGCGACAACCGCCGAAGCGACTCGCGCGGTGCTGGAGGAGCTGACGTGAAGCAAGCGGACCTCATCTGGATGAACGGCGAGTTCGTCGCCTGGGAGGACGCGAAGGTCCATGTGCTCACGCACGCGCTCCACTACGGCACCGGCGTGTTCGAGGGCGTGCGCGCCTACGAGACCGAGCGCGGGACGGCGGTCTTCCGCCACCAGGATCACGTCGACCGGCTCTTCAAGTCGGCCCAGATGTACTACATGGACGTCCCGTTCACGAAGGAGCAGATCCGCGAGGCGACGCTCGAGACGATCTCGCGCAACGGGCTCAGGTCCTGCTACATCCGCCCGGTCGTCTACCGCGGCGCGGGGCCGATGGGCCTGTACCCGCTCGACTGCCCGGTCGACGTCTTCATCGCCGTCTGGGAGTGGGGCGCGTACCTCGGCGAGGAGGGCAAGCAGCGCGGCGTCACCGCCACCGTCGTGTCGTGGCGCAAGATCGGCCAGGACGCGCTGATCCCGCTGGCCAAGGCCAACGGCCAGTACCTCAACTCCGTGCTCGCCAAGATCGAGTCCGAGAAGGCCGGCTACGAGGAGGGGATCCTGCTCGACCAGCGCGGCTTCGTCTGCGAGGGCACCGGCGAGAACCTCTTCTTGGTCAAGGACGGCGTGATCGCCACGCCCGGCTTCAACTCCTCGATCCTCGGCGGCATCAACCGCCTCAGCGCGATCACGATCGCGCGCGACCTCGGCTACGAGGTCGTCGAGCGCGACGTCGCCCGCGGCGAGCTGTACACGTGCGACGAGATCTTCATGACCGGCACCGCCGCCGAGCTGACGCCGATCCGCGAGATCGACAACCAGCCCGTCGGGACGGGGGAGCCCGGACCGGTCACGCGCGCGGTGCAGGAGGTCTTCGAGGACGCGCTGCACGGGCGCTCGGATCGCTACGCCGACTGGCTGGACGTCGTGCCCCAGCCGGCGCCCGCTCCGTGAGCCGGATCGCGATCTACGACACCACCCTGCGCGACGGCATGCAGGGCCACGGCATGTCGCTGTCCGTGGAGGAGAAGGTCCGCGTCGCGCACCTGCTCGACGACCTCGGCATCCCGTTCATCGAGGCCGGCTTCCCCGCCTCGAACCCGAAGGAGGCCGAGCTCTTCGAGCGGCTCGAGAACGAAGGCCTGCGGGCCGACGTGTGCGCCTTCGGCATGACCCGCCGCCGCGACACGCGGGCCGAGGACGACGCCGCCCTGCGGATCGTCGCCGAGTCGTTCGCGCCGGTCTGCACGCTCGTCGGCAAGACCTGGAGCCTGCACCTCGAGAAGGTCGTCAAGGTCGGCCGCGACGAGAACCTGGCCATGATCGGCGACTCGGTGGCGTTCCTCGTCGCCCAGGGCAAGCGCGTGATCTACGACGCCGAGCACTTCTTCGACGGCTACCGGGACGATCGCGAGTACGCCCTCGAGTGCCTGAAGGCGGCGGCCGCCGCCGGCGCCGAGAACGTCACGCTGTGCGACACGAACGGCGCGTCGCTGCCGGCCGACATCGCCGCCGCGGTGCGCGACGTCGTCGCCGCCGTGGACGCGCCGATCGGCATCCACACCCACAACGACGCCGAGTGCGGCGTGGCCAACTCGCTCGCGGCGGTGGCCGAGGGCGCCGTGCTCGTCCAGGGCACGATGAACGGCTACGGCGAGCGCTGCGGCAACGCCAACCTGACCAGCATCGTGCCCAGCCTCCAGCTCAAGCGCGGCCACGACTGCCTGCCCAGCCTCGAGGGCTGGACCGAGGCGGCGCACTACCTCGACGAGCTGCTCAACCTGATGCCCGATCCCAACCAGCCGTACGTGGGCAAGAACGCGTTCGCGCACAAGGGCGGGATGCACGTGGCGGGCGTGAACGCCGACCCGGCGACCTTCGAGCACATCGACCCGGCCGCCGTCGGCAACAGCCGCGAGGTGCTGGTGAGCGAGCTCTCCGGCAAGGGCACGGTGATCGCCCACGCCGGCGGCGCGCTGGACGACGCCACCGCCACGCGCGTGGTCGAGCGCGTGAAGGAGCTCGAGCACCGCGGCTTCCAGTTCGAGGCGGCCGACGGCTCGTTCGACCTGCTGATCCGGCGCGAGACCGGCGACTACGAGCCGCTGTTCCGGCTCGAGTCCTGGCGCGTGATCTCCGAGAAGCGCGAGGACGGCCGCGTGCAGACCGAGGCCACCATCAAGATCTGGGTCGACGGGCAGCGCTACGTGCGCGTGGCGGAGGGCAACGGCCCCGTCAACGCCCTCGACACGGCGCTCCGCGCCGCGATCGGCGAGCGCTATCCCCACCTGCGCGACATCAAGCTCGTCAACTACAAGGTCCGCATCCTCGACGAGTGGAAGGCCACCGGCGCCACCACCCGCGTGCTGCTCGACGCCACCGACGGCTCCGACACCTGGGGCGCCATCGGCGTGCACGAGAACGTGATCGAGGCGAGCTGGGACGCGCTGGTGGACTCGCTCGAGGCCGGCATGGTCCGGTCCCGCGCACCGCAGGCATGACGATCCCGATGGCCCAGCCCGTCCTCGGCGAGGCCGAGGAGCAGGCCGTGCTCGACGTCCTGCGCTCGGGCCGGCTGTCGCTCGGTCCGCGCGTGCCGGAGTTCGAGAGCGCGTTCGCGGCGCGGCTGGGCGCGCGGCACGCCAGCGCGGTGTCGAGCGGCACGGCGGCACTGCATCTCGGCGTGCGCGCGGTCGGCGTGAGCGAGGGGGACGAGGTCGTGACCTCGCCGTTCTCGTTCGTGGCCTCGGCGAACGCGATCGTCTACGAGCGCGCCACCCCCGTCTTCGCGGACATCGACCCGGTCACCCTCAACCTGGACCCCGACGCGGCGGCCGCCGCCATCACAGGGCGCACGACGGCGCTGCTGCCCGTCCACATCTTCGGCTACCCGGCCGACATCACCGCGTTCGAGCGGCACGGGCTCCCGATCGTCGAGGACGCCTGCGAGGCGCTCGGCGCCGTCCACGCCGACGGCACGCCCGTCGGCGGCCGCGGTCACCCCGCCGCGTTCGCGTTCTACGCCAACAAGCAGCTCACCACCGGCGAGGGCGGAATGCTCACCATGGGCTCGGCGGAGCACAAGGAGCAGGTCGACTCCGAGCGCAACCAGGGCCGCGCGCCGGACATGGACTGGCTCGACCACGACCGGCTCGGGTTCAACTACCGGCTGACCGACATCGCGTGCGCGCTCGGCCTCGCCCAGCTCGAGCGGCTCGACGAGATGCTGGCCGACCGCGCACGGGTGGCCGGCTGGTACCGCGAGGCCCTGGCCGGCTCAGAGATCGCCCTGCCGTGCGAGGACGCCGGCGGCGACGTCCGCGGCTGGTTCGTGTTCGTCGTGCAGGTCCCGCGCGACCGCGACGGCGTGATCGGGCGGCTGCGGGAGCGCGGCATCCCGTCGAAGCCGTACCTGCCCGCCATCCACCTGATGTCGTTCTACCGCGAGCGCTTCGGCCACCGCGAGGGCGAGTTCCCGGTCTGCGAGGACGTCGCGGCGCGCTCGATCGCGCTGCCGTTCTTCCCGCGCATGACCGAGGGCCAGGTCGCCCAGGTGGCCGAGGCTCTGCTCACAGCGGCTTGAAGTAGCCCACGAACCCCGGGCCGCCGATGGCGGCGGCCACGGCGGGGTTGCGCGCGCGGCGGATCTCGCGCTGGCGGAAGCCGATGCGCTCGTACAGCGCGCGGGCGGGCTCGTTGTGCAGGCCGGTGTCGAGCGCCACGCCCTTCAGGCCGGCCTCGGCGGCGGCGCGGTCGGCCGCGGCCAGCAGCGCGGTCGCCACGCCGCGGCGGCGGAAGCCCGGGGCGACGGCGAGCGCGTCGACGTAGAGCGTGCTGAGCGGCGGGTTGGGGGAGACCGTGCCCGCCGCGCGCAGGTGGCGCAGCAGGTGCGGCCAGTGCCACGGCGGCACGCGCGGGGCGGTCAGGGCGACGAAGCGGCGCGCGCGGGCGTCGCCCTCGTCGACCGGGAACCAGGCGATCACGCCGGCCAGGTCGCCCTCGAGCTCGGCCACCGAGCAGACCTCGTAGCTCGCGGCGTGCCCGGTGCGGGCGTAGACGGAGGCCAGCATGGCCCGGGCGCGCGCCTCGGAGCCCGCGTAGGCGTCGTAGTACGGCTTGGCCGAGGTGTACAGCAGCGCGTCGGCCGGATCGGCGGGCGTGGCGGGCCGGAGCGCGAAGGACATCTGAGTCATCATGGCGGCCCATGTCGCGCTTCTCCATCCCGCAGGACCCGGTCTTCCAGCAGCTCAACGCCTCGATCGGGTTCGACTGGCGGCTGGGGCCGTACGACATCGAGCAGTCGCGCGCGCACGCGAAGATGCTCGCGTCGTGCGGGATCATCGGCGACGCCGATCGCGACGCGCTCCTCAACGGGCTCGACCGCGTGGAGGACGAGCTCGACTCGGGCGAGTTCCCGTTCCGCGAGGACGACGAGGACATCCACATGGCGATCGAGCGGCGGCTGACCGAGATCGCCGGCCCGGTCGGCGGCAAGCTGCACACCGCCCGCTCGCGCAACGACCAGGTCGCCACCGACATGGCGATGTTCACGCGCGCGCACGCGCTCGGGACCGTCGAGCGCCTGCAGTCGCTCCAGAGCGCGCTGGTCCAGCTCGCCGACCGCCACCTCGACTGGGCGATGCCGGGCTACACGCACCTGCAGCGCGCCCAGCCGGTCTATCTCGCCCACCACCTGCTGGCCTACTTCTGGATGTTCAGGCGCGACGCGCGGAGGTTCGAGATCGTGCTCGGCTCGACCAGCGAGCTGCCGCTTGGCGCGGGCGCGCTGGCCGGCGTGAACTTCGAGACCGACCGCGCCCTGGTGGCGAGCGAGCTCGGCTTCACCGGCGTGGCGCGCAACTCGATCGACGCCGTCTCCAACCGCGACTTCGTGCTCGACTACCTGTCCGCGGCGGCCACCTGCGCGACCCACCTGTCGCGCCTGGGGGCCGAGATCGTGCTGTGGTCGAGCGAGGAGTTCGGCTTCTGCGAGGTCTCGGACGCGTGGGCGTCGGGCTCCTCGATCATGCCGCAGAAGAAGAACCCCGACGCGGCCGAGCTGCTGCGGGCCAAGGCGCCGCGCGTGGTGGCGCACCTGAGCGCGCTGCACGGGGTGATGCACGGCCTCCCGCTGACCTACAACAAGGACATGCAGGAGGACAAGGAGCACCTCTTCGACGCGGCCGACACGCTGGACCTGTGCCTGCAGGCGGCGACCGGGATGCTCTCCGGCATGTCCTTCGACCGCGAGCGGATGGCCGGCGCCGCCTCCGACGAGATGATCGCCGCCGTCGACGTGGCCGACATGCTCGTGCGCCGCGGCGTCCCCTTCCGCCAGTCGCACGGGATCGTGGCCGGCCTGGTGCGCGAGGCGGTGTCGTCGGGCCGGACCCTGTCGCAGCTTTCGCGCGACGATCTGGCCCGGCACTCCGAGGCCCTGGACGACGAGTACTACGAGGTCCTCTCGCGCCAGTCGTGGCTCGAGTCGAAGGTCTCCGAGGGCGGCACCGCGCTCGACCGCGTGCGAGAGCAGCTCGCGCACGCCCGCGCGGAGCTCGACGAGCAGCCGGCTTGACCCTCGCGCACGGCTTCTACGACCGCCCGGTCGTCGAGGTGGCGCGCGATCTGCTCGGCTGCGTGGTGCGCTGCGGCGACACCGCCGGCGTGATCGTCGAGACCGAGGCCTACCACGAGAGCGAGCCGGCCTGTCACGCGTTCGTGGGCCTGACCGCGCGGACCGCGCCGCTGTTCGGGCCGCCGGGGCGCGCCTACGTGTACCGCTCGTACGGCATCCACGCGCTGCTCAACGCGGTCTGCGAGCCGGAGGGCGTCGGCGCGGCCGTGCTGATCCGGGCGCTGGAGCCGCTGGAGGGGCTCGAGCACATGCTCGCGCGGCGCGGCGTCGACGACCTCTGCTCGGGACCGGGGAAGCTGTCCCAGGCGCTGGGGATCACGCTCGAGGACAACCGGTCGGACCTGGCGGCCGGGCCGGTGGTCATCGAGGCGCCGCCGCCGGGCTGGGAGTCCGTGGACGTCGTCGCCGGGGAGCGGATCGGGATCACCAAGGCGGTCGAGCTGCCGTGGCGGTTCTCGGTGGCGGGGAACCGGAACGTGTCCCGGCCCTGGCCCGCCTAGGGCGAGGCGCCGCCGGTCTGCGGCGCCTGGTCGCCGCCGCCCTCGGGCGGCGGCTCCTCCGCGCGGCGGGGCGGTCTCCTCGGGCGCCGGGGCGGTGTCCTCCGGCGCGGGGGCGGGCTCGGTGGTGTCCGGCGCCGCCGTGGGCGCCGCGGTGGCGCTCGGCGCCGGGGCGGTCGGGGTCTCCGTCTCCTCCTCGTCCTCCTCCGGCGGGTAGATGCGCAGGACCGACTCGACGAAGGTCTTGAAGATGCCGGCGGGGAACGTGCCGCCGGCCACCGGCTGGCCGTTGAACTCGGTCTCCATCGACTTGAACTCGTTCGGGTAGCCGACCCAGACGGCGATCGTGTAGTCCGGCGTCCAGCCCACGAACCAGGCGTCGCCGTAGCCCTCGGTGGTGCCGGTCTTGCCGGAGATCGGCATGTCGCCAACCTGCGCGCGCGTGCCGGTGCCGACCATGACGACGTTCTTCAGCAGCGACTGGACCTGCTCGGCCACGCCCTGCTCGAGCACGTTGCGGGTCTTCGTGCGGTTGACCGCCTCGCTGCCGTCGTCCAGCTTGACGGGGATCCAGTCGCCGTCGCCGTCCTCGCGGTGCTCGATCTTGCGGATGCCGACCGGACCGGGCGCGCGGCCGTCGCGCGGGTTGTCGGCGCCCGGGCTGAGCGTGCCGTACACGAGGTCGCCGCCGCTGGCGAAGGTCTCGTACGCGTGCGCCATGTCGAGCGGTGACACGCCCTGCTTCAGGCCGCCGAGCGTCATCGCCCAGTTGGTCGAGACGTTGCTGCGGATGCCCATGCGCTCGGCCAGCCGCGCGATCTTGCGCGTGCCGATCTTGATGCCGACCTGGGCGAACACCGAGTTGTCGGAGAAGGTCGTCGCGCGCCCGAGCGTGGTGATGCCGGAGTAGGCGCCCTCGTAGTTGTTGACGGTGAAGACCTCCTTCGACCTCGGGACGTCGAACTCGATCTTCCTCGAGCTCCAGGTCGAGGTCGGGGGGATGCCCTGGCGCAGGGCCTCGGCGAGGATGAACGGCTTGATGGCCGAGCCGGGCTGGCGCTGGCCCTGGGTGGCGAGGTTGAACGGCAGCTCCTTGTAGTCGTCGCCGCCGACCATCGCCCGGACCTGGCCGGTGTTGTTGTCGATCGCGACCAGCGCGGCGCGCGGGCCGTCCCGGTTGGGCAGCCAGGCGTCGATCGCCTGATCGGCGGCGTCCTGGAGCTTGCCGTCGATCGTGGTCCGGATGGCCAGGCCGCCCTCGAAGGCCTGCCGCGCGCCCTCCTGGCCGCCGCCGAGCTGGTCCACCACCTGCTGCTTGATCCAGGACGTGAAGTACGGGTAGTCGCTGTCCTCCTCGGGCGGCTGGAGGTCGCCGCGCACCGGGAGCTCCTTCTCCACCGCGTCCTGGTACTGCTGGGTCGTCAGCAGCTCCTGGTCGCGCATGTACCGCAGGACGAGGTTGCGGCGGTCGAGCGCCGTGTCGGGATTGGCGATCGGGTCGTAGGCGCTCGGCGAGGCGATCATGCCGGCCAGCAGCGCCGCCTCGTGCGGCGCGAGCTGCGAGGCGCAGGGCGGCCGGTCGGGCTCGTCGCAGCCGGGGTGGTAGGGCTGGAAGTAGGTGCGCGCCGCCGCCTCGATGCCGTAGGCGCCGTTGCCGAAGTAGATCGTGTTCAGGTAGTCCTTGAGGATCTGCTCCTTCGAGTACTTGCGCGTGAGGTGGTAGGCGAGCGCCGCCTCGCGCAGCTTCTGGAACACGGTGCGGTCGTCCTGGGCAGCGAGGGCGTTCTTGACGTACTGCTGGGTGATCGTCGAGCCGCCCTGCACCACCTTCTGCTGGACGACGTCCTGGTAGAGGGCGCGTCCGATGCCGCGCAGGTCGACGCCGTCGTTGGTGTAGAAGCGGCGGTCCTCGATGGCGATGACGGCGTGCTTCATCACGGGCGCGATCTCGTTCTCGCGCAGGAAGATGCGCTTCTCGTTGCCGTTGAGGACGCCGATCTTGCGCCCGTTGACGTCGTAGATGTCCGAGTTGCGCGGCGTGGCCTGCTCGGGCAGGAGCTTCGGCACGTCGGCGGCGACGGCCATCATCATCCCGAAGACGGTCGAGACGCCGGCCAGCAGCCCAAGCCCGATCAGCAGCGCGAACAGCCGCAGCTTGCGGATCCGCAGGTGGCGCCTCGGCGGCTTGGGCTTGCGCTGCTTGCGCTTGGCGTGTGGTCGGAGCGCGACGACGGTGGCTCCGTTACCGGCGCCGTCCGGCGCGCCGGTTCCAGGATCGGCTGTGCGTTCGCGATCGCTCATACGGTGGGTGGGGACCCGCCTCGAGCTTTCCACGCCCGAAAGGCCGCCGCACCCCTGTTATCGGCACGGGTGACCAGCCCTCTCGGGAGGCTAGCATTGGCCCGGATGGAAGATCCCGCCTCGGCGGCCGCCAGACTGACCCGCAACGCGGTCGAATCCCTCCCCTCCGGCGCGCTGGAGGCGCGTCTCGGCGCGGGACGGCCGCTGCGCGTGAAGCTCGGGCTCGACCCGACTGCGAGCGATCTCACACTCGGGCACACGGTCGTCCTCCAGAAGCTGCGCGAGTTCCAGGACGACGGCCACACGGTGGTGCTGATCGTGGGCGACTACACGGCCCGCGTGGGCGACCCGAGCGGGCGCTCGGCCACGCGCCCCGTGTTGTCGGGCGAGGAGATCGACGCGCACGCGCGCACGTACGTGGAGCAGGCCGGCAAGGTGCTGCGGACCGACGACCGGCTCGAGCTGCGCCACAACAGCGAGTGGCTCGACATGCCCGCCGAGGACCTGTTCCGGCTGGCGCGCGTCCCCACCGTCGCGCAGATCCTCGAGCGCGAGGACTTCTCGAAGCGCTGGGCCGCGAACGAGCCGATCTCGCTGCTGGAGCTGCTGTACCCGGTGCTGCAGGGCTACGACTCGGTCGCCGTGCAGGCCGACGTGGAGCTCGGGGGCACCGACCAGACCTTCAACCTGCTGATGGGACGCGCGATCCAGACCGCCTACGGCCAGCCGCCGCAGTCGGTGCTGACCATGCCGCTGCTGCCGGGCACCGACGGCGTCCAGAAGATGTCGAAGTCGGTCGGCAACTACATCGGGATCACCGAGCCGCCCGGCGAGATCTACGGCAAGACGCTCTCGCTTCCCGATGCGGCCCTGCCGGTGTGGTACGAGCTGCTGCTGGGGGCGACGCCGCCGGCGGACGCCTCGCCGCGCGACGCCAAGCGCGCGCTGGCCCGGGCCCTGGTGGAGCGCTTCCACGGGGCCGAGGCCGCCGCGGAGGCCGAGGCCGGCTTCGACCGCGTGTTCGTGGATCGCGCGATGCCGGAGGCGATCGAGGAGGCGATGATCTCCGCCAACGGCGCCGTGCACCTGCCCGGGCTGATCGCCGACCTGTTCGGCGGCTCGCGCTCCGAGGCGCGGCGCGCCATCGAGCAGGGCGGCGTCAAGCTCGACGGGGAGCCGGTCTCGGCCCTCGACCTGCCCGCGAGCGAGCTCGACGGGCGCGTGCTGCAGGTCGGCAAGCGGCGCTTCCGCCGGCTGCGGGTCGCGTGACCGTCCACACCGGCCTGCTGCGGCTGGAGACCGAGGGCGAGGGCCAGATCGTCGACATCACCGAGGGCGTGCTCGCCGTCGTGCGCCAGAGCGACGTGCAGCACGGCCTGGTGAGCGTGTTCGTGACCGGGTCGACCGCCGCTGTGACGACCATGGAGTACGAGCCGGGCGGCGTGCAGGATCTCCAGGAGACGCTCGAGCGGCTCGTCCCGCGCGCGCGTGACTATGCGCACAACGTCATGAACGGGGACGACAACGCCCACGCGCATCTGCGGGCAT
>CAWETE010000007.1:0-149982 GCA_963811895.1 uncultured Solirubrobacteraceae bacterium
GCGGCGGCCGGGAGGCCGCGGTCGGCGAGGATGGGCGGAGCGATGCCGCGGGCGAGGTCGCGCAGCTCGGCGATCGCCTCCTTGGCCTCGCCGCGCGCCTCACGCACGAGCTCGGCCGCCTCGGGGTTGTCGCCGAGCCGCGCCTCGGCGCGGCCGAGCTGCATGGTGAGCGCGACCAGGCGGGCCTGGGCGCCGTCGTGGAGGTCGCGCTCGATCCGGCGCAGCTCGTGATCCTGCACGTCGAGCGCCCCGCGGCGGGTGCGCGTGAGCTCGTCGACGCGCTCCACGAGCTCCTCCTCCTCGCCCCACATGCCGGCCAGCACGGCGTGCACGCCGAGCAGCATCGCCAGGCAGACGACCGGGATCGTGGGCCAGAACTCGTCGCTGCCCGCCATCGCCCACGTCAGGATCAGGGTCAGGCTCACCCAGGAGAACACCGCCGCGTGGACGGCGAACTTCCGCCAGCGGCCGGGGCGGACGTTGAAGGCGCCGAACAGCGCGGCGTTGAGGCCGAACGGGATCGCCAGGCCGTACCAGACCCAGATCGGCCAGAACGTGCCGCCGCCCGTCATCGCCCATATGGCGGTGGTGGCGAAGGCGACGAGCCCTGACAGGGCGGCCTGGAAGGCCAGTACTCGTCGCCAGCGCCGCATCCGCCGATGATCTCACCTCACAGGCAGATCCTCATCGAGGCACGACACCTTGGCCCCCTCGCCGGGCGCGTTCGGGAAGTTGTCGCGCCGCGCGCCGTCCGAGCTCGTCACGCAGAGCGTGCGGCCGGCGATCGCCGGGCTCGTCGGGAACTCCAGCGGGCCCTCGTTGCGCAGCTGCGTCGTCGCGGGTGGGTTGCGGAACAGCTCGACCGTGCGGTCGCCGGTGACGACGACGATCGCGTTGCGCTCGTTGACGGCGCCGATGATGTTGTCCCTGCGATCGAGCACGATCCCGTCGACGCCCTCGAGGAACGGGTGCGCGACGAGCACGTTGTCGAGGCAGAGCGTGTTGGACGTGAACGTCGTGTCGCAGCCCATCGGGCTCTTCACGCGGCCCTTGTGGTCGATGGCGACGTGCCAGATCGCCCCGCGCGCGGTGTCGGCCACGAGCAGGTCGCCGTCGCTGTCGAAGGCGATCCCGTTGGCCACCAGGTGCTGCGAGCCGAGCGTGTTGGAGGCCTGCCGGCCGGTCGGCGTGATCGTGATCGTGCCGGGCGGCAGGCTGCGGTTGTCGCGGCCCACGCCGCCCGGCTGGGCCTCGTTCGCCATCGGCTGCACGCGGAGCATCTCGACGGGGATGCCGTCGGAGCCGATGCGCCACACGCGGCCCTGGGCGGTCGCTCCGTCCGAGACCCAAAGGCGGCCGTCGCGGTCGAAGGCGACGCCGTTGGCGCCCGGCACGTCGGTCGCGTAGACGGTTGCGGTGGGCGGGGATGCGGCGCTCGGGCGCAGGGTGACGATGCGCGCGCCGTCGGCGATGAACAGGTCGCCGCGCTTGTCGAAGGCCAGGCCGGTCGGGTTGCACGGCGCGTCGATGTTCCCGACGACGACCGGTGCGCCACCGGACGGCGTGGTCCGCAGGATCGGGCACGGGGCGACGCCGCGACCGGGCGTGTAGAGGTTGCCGTGGCGGTCGCTGGTGAGCCCCTCCAGGCCGACCGCCGGATCCAGCACCGTGGTCCACGTCGCGTCGTCGCCGAGCGCGCGGTAGCGCGGTTCGTGGCCGCCGACCGCGGTGGTCACGGCGAACGCGGCCGCCGCGATCGCAACGGCGCCGGCCAGCACGAGCCTCTGCATGGGTCCTCCCCCCAGAGTTGGTCGTGGGGCATACGGACGGAAGGGCGGGAAGGTTTGGCGAGTCCTCCTTGCGGATGACGGCCGATCGTCCGCGCGGCTGCCCCAAGATCGCCTTCGCGGCCGATGACGCGCGACGTTTCGGTCAAGAGGCTCCTGGCATCGGATCAAGCGAATGCAAGGAGCCAGGAATGGCCTTCACCGGACAGACCATCAGCAATCCCGTCAGCGGCGAGCAGATCACCTTCCTGCAGACCGCGGCCGACACCGCCGGCGAGCTGCTCGAGTTCGAGCTGGCCCTCTCTCCTGACGGCCACGTCCCCGGCGCGCACGTGCACCCCGAGCAGGAGGAGCGCTTCCACGTGCTCGAGGGCACGATGAAGTTCCGCATGGGCCTTCGGCGGATCGTCGCCGAGGCGGGCGACACGGTCGTCGTCCCCGCCGGCCGCGTGCACCGCTTCGCCAACGGCGGCGACTCGACGGCGCGCTGCCGCGTCGAGGTCGTGCCCGCGCTGGACATGGAGCAGCTGCTCGAGACCACGGTCGAGCTCGCGCTCGAGGGCAACGTCACCCGCAAGGGCATGCCGAAGCCGCTCCACCTCGCGCTCTTCGTGCGGCGCTTCGCCCGCGAGGTCCGCGCCCCGTTCCCGCCCGCCTGGATGGTGCGCGCGCTGATGGCGCCGCTGGCCGCCCTGGCGTCGCGGCGCGGGCACGCCGAGCGGTACGCGACGGCGTAGCCCTAGCCTTGGCAGCGGAGCGGCACGGGGCTGGTGCCCCATCCGGTCTTCAAAACCGGCAGGCGGCCGTAGCCCGGTCGTTGGTAGGTTCGATTCCTGCGCCGCTCCGCTCGCGTCGACGAAGCCAAGGAGGCTGGATGACCGGCAAGACCGATTTCACCGACGAAGAATGGACGCGCCTCAAGCGCGCGCCGTTCATCGCGGGAATGGCGATCTCGCTGTCCGATCCCGGCGGCCCGATCGAGCTCGTCAAGGAAACCGCGGCCACGCTGAAGACCGTGACCGGCGCGGCCGCGCAGGGCGATCGGGGCGAGCTCGTCACGGCGCTTGCCGCCGAGGTGGCCGCGGAGGCCAAGGAGCGCAAGAACCCGCTCAGCGACTTCAAGGCGAAGGGCGCGCTGGCCGGCCAGGAGATCCTCGAAGAGCTCGCCGCGGTGAACGCGATCGCCTCTGCCAAGGCGAGTCCGGAAGACGCCGGCGCCTACCGGGCATGGCTCAAGGACGCCGCGCAGGAGGCCGCCAACGCGGCCAAGGAGGGCGGATTCCTCGGCTTCCATGCCGTCCGCGTGAGCGAAGGCGAGCAGCGCATGCTCGACAAGCTCGCCGAGGCACTCGCGCCGCCGGCGTAGCCGCCGAGTGCCGGCGTGGTCCCAGGGAGCGCCGTGCTTAACGTGGGGGACGCTCTGGCCGACGTATGGTGTGAGGACCATGCTGCACGCGCGCATCGACATCTCGCATGGCCTCGACGGCGAGCAGATCGTGATGGCCTGCTTCGACCTCAGCGCGGAGCAGGTCGCCGCGGCGGCACACGCCGTCGCCGCCATGGCCACCGAGCGGTTCCGCTCGGTAAGCATGTCGGCGGACGACGTGCTCGAGCTACGAGAGTTGACGGCTCTCACCGACGAGCTGACCCACCCCGGGCCCGAGATGCGAACGCTCGTGCTTCGTCCCGCGCGGCTGTCGGCCCTCCGCGACTCGGTCGCGGGGTTCGTCGAGAGCCGCGACGAGGCCGAGTGGATCCGCGAGGAAGACCGCGAGCCACTGGCGCGCCTGCGGGGCTTGATCGCTCCGCTCCAAGAGCTCAGCGCCGATGCGCTGCGCGCCGCGCTCTCGCCGGCGCCGCACCCCTGCTGACGGTTCGCGCCGGCCGCCTCCGAGGAGTAACGTCAGTGGCCGGGCTGACCGGCGGATGCAGTCGGCCGGCCTGATCGCCCGTCGGGTCTCGTTCCCTCTTCCTCTCGCGCGACATCCGATCAGAGGGTCGGGGAGGTCTCACGCGATGGCAGACCGGCTGAGTCGATTGTGGGCGCGCCGGCGATCGGGCCACCAGGTGGTGACGCTCGAGGCACGCGTCCAGCATCTGGAGGCCGAGCTGGAAGGGCTGCAGGACGCCGTCTACCGCCGGGCGCTGGCAGAAGACGAGCAGATCGACGATCTGCGCCGCCGGACAGAGCCCGAGCAACTTGCGCGTGATCTGAGTGAGGACGCCCGCAGGCGCGGTCTCTGAGGCCCCGTCACTCCCGCATGCCGCCATCCTGCAGAAAGCGAGCAGATGTCTCTGAAGACAGCACCCAAGAAGCGCACACGCACGCTCGGGCACATTCCGCATGACGCCCAGATGCGGATCGACCGGCGCGTGAAGAGGATCTTCGACCGCCGCGAAGGTGAGCTCGAACGAGCCCGCCGGGCGGCGCGGCGCCTCAACGGCGCCTGACCGGCACGACTGGAACCGCGCCGTCGTGGGGCGGTTCGCGCGCGCTACAGGGGTGGTGAGCCGACGGCCAGCGCGCGCTCGACCGCGGCCTCGAGCGGGAGCTCGGCGCCGTCGGCGCGGGCGCTCTCGAAGGCCTCCTCGCCGAGGGTGGAGCGGAGCGAGGCGGTGGTGGCCTCGACCCAGGCGGCCTCGTCGGGCCCGCGGATCGCGCCGGCCGCGGCGCGGGCCGCCTCCGCGGCGCCCATGAGCTGCGCTCCCGTGAGCGCGTCGCCCTGGCCGGCCACGGTCTCGAGGCACTCGATCATGCCCGGGCGGTCGCCGAGGTCGAGTGAGCGGGTGAGGCTCTCGCGGAGCAGCTCCATGGCGCGGTCGCGGTCGGTCTCGCCGGCGAGCAGGACGCGGGCGAGGGTGCGCAGCGCCGAGGCGGTGTGGGCCGGGTCGCCCGCTCGGCGGGCGAGCGACACGCTCTCTTCGAGCAGCTCGACGGCGCGGTCGCGGTGGCCGACTCCGTCGTATGCGATGCCGAGGTTCTGAATGACCAGGCTGAGGCCGAACGGATCCTCGAGCTGGCGTGAGATCGTGGCGCTCTCCTCGTAGCGGCGGACTGCCTGCTCGTGGTCGCCGGCGTACATCGCGAGCGTGCCCAGGTTGCTCTGGAGCCGGGCGACCCGTGCGCGGTCGCCCACGGCGCGCGCGAGCTCCAAAGCTGAGCTGAAGTGGCCTTCGGCGACGTCGAAGTCTCCTGCCTCGGCCGCCATGACCCCTGCGGCGTGGAGGGCGTTGACCCTCGGCCGCGGGCTGCCCGCGCCCGCGGCCAGAGCGGTCGCCAGCAGGCCGCGGCGCTCGGTCAGCGCTCCGCGCGCGGCCCAGAAGCGGAACAGGCCGCCGGCCAGGCGCAGCGCCGTGTCGGTGTCGCCGTCGGCCAGCGCCCATGAGGTCGCCGCGCGCAGGTTCTGGGCGTCGGCGTCGAGCCGCCGGAACCACTCCGCCTGCGCCGGCCCCTTGATCCCGTCCTCGGCTTCCTCGGTCAGCGCGGCGAAGGCGCGGGCGTGCCGCCGGCGAGCGTCGTCGAGCCCGCCCGCCGCCCCCAGCTGCTCGAGCGCGAACGCGCGGATGCTGTCGTACATCGCGAAGCGATCGCCGTCGCGGGTGACGAGGCTCTGGTCCACCAGCGCGGCGATCCCGTCGAGCGCGTCGGGCCCCGTGACCGCCTCGGCGGCCTCCAGCGTCCAGCCGCCGACGAACACGCCGAGCTCGGCGAACAGCGTCCGCGCGTCCTCCTCGAGCAGGTCGTAGCTCCAGCCGATCGCCGCGCGCAGGGTCCGCTGGCGCGCCGGGGCGTCGCGCGGGCCGGCCGTGAGCAGGTCGAGCTGCCGCTCCAGCCGATCCAGGATCGCCGGCGGGGAGAGCACCTTGGAGCGCGCCGCGGCGAGCTCGATCGCCAGCGGCAGCCCGTCGAGCCGCTCGCAGATGCGATCGACGCACTCGACGTCCTCGGCCGTGAGCGAGAGCCGGGGATCGACCGCGCGCGCCCGGGCCACGAACAGCTCGCGCGCCGGCTCGCCGGCCAGCGGCGGCACGGGCAGCTCGTGCTCGCCCGCCACCCGCAGCGGCGCGCGGCTGGTGGCCACGAGCTTGGACCCCGCCGAGGCCGCGAGCAGCTCGCTGAGCTCAGGCGCCGCGTCGACCACCTGCTCGAGGTTGTCGGCGACGAGCAGCAGCTCGCGCCCGGCGAGGAACTCCGCGACGCCGTCGTCCTCCGGGATCTCCAGCGCGCGGGCGATCTCGGGCAGCACGCGCTCGGGCTCGTCGATCGCCCCCAGCGGCACGAAGCACGGGCCGTCCGCGAACCGGCCCGACTCGCGCCGCGCCAGCTCGAGCGCCAAGCGGGTCTTGCCGATCCCGCCCGGGCCGGTGAGGGTGATCACCCGCACGTCCGGATCGGCGAGCAGCGCCGCCGCGGCGTCGAGGTCGGCGTCGCGGCCGATCAGCGGATCGGCCGGCGCCGGCAGGGGCGGCACGGAAACCGATCGCGGCCGCCGTCGCTCGGCCAGCAGAAGGTCGAGCCCCGGATCCTGGGCCAGCACCGCGCTCTCGAGCTGCTGGAGCTCGCGGCCGGGCTCGAGCCCCAGGTCCTCCACCAGCGTGCGCCGCGCGTGGCGGAACGCGTCGAGCGCCTCGGCCTGGCGCCCGGACCGATACAACGCGAGCATGAGCTGAGCGTGCAGCCGCTCGCGGTACGGGTGCTCGGCCACCAGCGCCTGCAGCTCCCCGGCCACCGCGACGTGCTCACCCAGCTCGAGCTCGAGGGCGATGCGCTCCTCGAGAGCGGCCACCTGCAGCTCGGCGAGCCGGGACGCCTCGGTCGCGGCGAGGCCGCGCAACGGCACGTCCTCGAGCGGCCGCCCGCGGAAGAGGGCGAGCGCCTCGCGCCAGAGCCCGGCGGCGATCTGCGGATCGCCGTCGCGACCCGCCGCGCGGGCGCGCTCGCTCAGCGCCTCGAAGCGCGCCAGGTCGAGCTGCTCGGGCTCGATGTCGAGCGCGTAGCCGGACGGCCGCGTCACGATCGGCTGCTCGGGCCCGAGCGCGCTGCGCAGCTTCGAGAGATGCACCTGCACGGCCTTGGCCGCGGTGGCCGGCGGATCGTTGCCCCACAGCTCGTCGACGAGCCGGGCGGCCGACACCGAGTCGTCCCGGTAGGCCAGCAAGAGGACGGCCAGCAGCACGCGCTGCTTCGGCGCCTTCAGCTCGATGGGGCCCTGCGGCCCGCTCACGTTCAACGGTCCGAGAACCGCGTAGTCCAACGCTTTACCCACGCGTAACCGGGACGTAGCCAGGGTCGCGAACCATACCCGCCGTGCCCCGCCCCGACCTCATCAAGAACTGAATGCGCAGCATCGTCGACCTCTGGCGTTCTGAGCGCCGCTCCCGCTGGTTCTTCGCGGCCCACCTCCAGGGCGCGCTCGGAGTCGGCGTGGGCTACGTCGCGCTCATGGTCTTCGCCTACGAGCGCATCGGCTCGGCCTGGGCGGCGACCGCGGTGCTGCTGGCCGACCTGCTGCCCTCGATGCTCCTCGGGGCCTTCGTGGGCGCCCTCGCCGACCGCACGAGCCACCGCGGCTGCGCGATCGCCGCCGACGTGGTCCGGGCCGTCGCGATCGTCGGCCTGCTGTTCGCCGACGGCGTCGTCGCGATGATCGCGCTCGCGCTCGTGCTCGGCATGGGCAACGCCTTGTTCCGTCCGGCCACCTCGGCGCTGCTGCCGGGGATCGTGAGCCCGGAGCGGCTCACCGCGGCGAACGCGCTGTACGGCGCGTCGCGTGACGCCGGCCATCTGCTGGGCCCCGCCCTCGCGGCGGGCATTCTGCTCCTCACCGGGCCTGGAGGGCCCGAGATCCTGCTCGCGATCAACGCGGCAACCTTCATCGTCTCGGCGCTGCTGCTGACCCGCCTTCGCGGCGTGGCGCGGCCCACCGAGGCGTCCGGCGAAACGCTGCTGTCCGACACCCGCGCAGGCATCCGCGCCGTCCTAGGCGACCGGATCACCCGCACACTGATGTGCACCTCCGGCGCGGTGGTGATGGTGGCAGGCACCATGAACGTGGCCGAGCTCGTCCTCGCACAGCGAGAGCTCGGCGCGGGCAGCAGCGGATTCGCCCTTCTCATCTGCGCTTACGGATGCGGCCTCATCGGCGGGTCGCTGCTGGGAGCGAGCGACACCGACGAGGACGGCCTGCGCCGCCGGTACCTGCTGGGTCTAGGCGTGCTCGGGATCGGCCTCGTCGGCTCGTCGCTGGCGCCGGCCCTCGCCCTGGCGATGGCGACCTTCGCGGTCAGCGGCCTGGGCAACGGCCTGTTCGTGGTAAGCGACCGGGTCCTGCTCCAGCGGATCGTGCCCGAGCGCCTCCACGGCCGCGCCTTCGGCCTGCTCGACGCCGTCGACTCCTGGGGCTTCGCGGCCGCGCTGCTGGCAGGCGGCGCGCTCGCGAGCGCCTACGGCGGCCGCACCACCTTCGCCCTCGCCGGCGTCGGCACGCTGCTGGTCTGGCTCACCGCCGCCCGCGTGCTGCGTCGCACCCATCCGATCCTTCGACCCGCACTCGCCGCCGGCGCGTGAGGGGAGTGTTGAAAGCGAGAGAGGAGCCCTCCATGCCGTGGATCCGCAAGTAGTCACAAAGCCTGCACGGAAGCGGGAAACCGAGAGCCCGCCCTCGATGGGGCGGGCTCTCCCGCGTTCCAGGCGCGCACACGGTCGGGAAAGGGGCCATACTCGGGCAGAGGATTCGAGCCATGAGCATCTCCCAACGGCTCGGTGACGTCGTCGCCGAGCGCGCGCGTCGCTCCTTCGTGGGCCGCGAAGAGGAGTTGGCGATGCTCGAGGACCTCGTCGGTCCGGCCGGGGAGGCGTCCGTCGTGCACGTCCACGGCGACGCCGGAATCGGCAAGTCGGCGCTCGTCGCCCGGCTGCTCGCTCGCCTGGAGATGACCGGCGCCGCGACCGTCGCGCTCGACTGCCGGTCGATCGAACCGACGGAGCGAGGTCTCATCGAGGCGCTCGCGATGGTGTCGGAAAGCGAGGAGCACGACATCGACGCGATCGTCGCCGGGCTCGGCTCGCTCGGCGGACCGGTCGTCGTCACGCTCGACCACTTCGAGGTGTTCCGCCTCATGGACACGTGGCTGCGCCAGGTGCTCGTGCCCGCGCTGGACGAGGACGTGCGTGTCCTCCTGGTGGGTCGCGAGGCGCCGGTGGGCGCCTGGTTCGGCGCCGGCTGGGACGGCCTCTTCCACAGCGTGGCGCTCGGCCCGCTGGTCGACGACGAGGCCGAGCTCCTTCTCACGGCCCGAGGCCACCCGCCCGACGAGGCCCGGCGGCTGAACCGGATTGCGCGCGGTCACCCGCTGGCCCTGACGCTGGCCTCGGCCGCGGCGCGGGAACGGCCGGATCTCGTGCTCGAGGAGGCCGCGACGACGCGTGTCGTGACCGAGCTGACGCGGATCTACCTGGAGGACGTGCCCGACCCGCTGACACGGCGGGCGCTGGAGGCGGCCTCCGTCATCCGCCGCGTGACCCAGCCGCTGCTCGGCGCGATGCTCCGGGAGTCCGAGTCGCAGGACGCCTTCGACCGCCTGCTCACCCTGCCGTTCGTCGATGTCGGAAGCGACGGCGTCCTGCTGCACGACGCCGTCCGCGAGCCGATCTCCTCGTTCCTGCGCTCGACCGACCCGAGCCGGCATCGCGACTACCGCAGGGCGGCCTGGCGGCGGCTGCGCAGCGAGGTGCGGGACGCCGCCGCCGCGGAGCTGTGGCGATACACGGCGGACATGCTGTACCTGATCGCGAACCCAGTGGTCCGCGAGGCCTTCTTCCCGAGCGGCGCCCAGCCGCTCGTGGTCGAGCCGGCCCGCAGCGAGGACGGGGCCGCGATGTTCGCGATCGCGGCACGCCACGACGGTCCAGAGGCCGTCGCGCAGCTGGAGGGCTGGTGGGCCGCAGCGCCGAGCACTTTCTCGGCCGTCCGCGACCGCGACGGCGTGCGGGCGTTCTTCGTCCTGCTCGACAGCCGGACGATCCTGCCACCGGATGCGATGCGTGACCCCGTGGTCGGCGCCTGGCGGCGCCATCTGCGCGACCATCCGCTGCCGCGGGGACAGCTCGTGCTGGGGCTGCGGCGCTGGCTCGACGTCGACTGCGGCGAGGGACCCGGGCCGGTGCAGGCCGCCTGCTGGCTCGACGTCAAGCGCACCTACATGGCCATGCGGCCGGCGCTCCGGCGCATCTACGTCACCGTCAGCGACGCGGCGACCTACCTCCCGGTGGTCGAGAAGCTCGGATTCCGGCCGCTGCCCGTCCCGCTCGGCCCGCGCGGGCGCGAGGACGCCGGCTGGGCGGCGCCCGTCGCCCTCGACGACCGGGACTACGCAAGCGTCGTGCTCGACTTCGGCGCGGGCTCGGTCGACGGCTGGCTGGCGCGCCTCGTGGCAGCCGAGCTCGGGCTCGACGACGACGCACCGCTCGACGAGAGCGCGCGCGAGCTGACCGTCGGCGGCCGGCGCGTCGCGCTCACCCCGCTCGAGTTCGGCGTCCTGCGCCACCTCGACGCGGCAGCCGGCCGGACCGTCTCGCGGCCCGAGCTGCTCAGCGAGGTGTGGGGCTACGAGTTCGCCGGCGGGAGCAACGTCGTCGATGCCGCCGTGCGCTCGCTCCGCCACAAGCTCGGCGATGGCGCCGTGGTCGTCGAGACGGTGCGCGGCGCCGGCTACCGCGTGCCCGAGGAGTGGCGCACGCTCGTCATGTAGTTCACGAAGTTTCATCGAGTCTTCATCGAGCCGGCCCGGCACCGCCTTAGCGTGGCCCGATCGTGTGTGCTGACGAGAGGAAGCCATGAGGAAGAGGACCGCAGCCCTGCTCGTGTGCGGAGCGCTCGCCCCCGGCGTCGCCGGCGTGGCGCTGGCGACGCCGCCCAGCGGACTCACCTCCGAGCTGCTCGCGCGCGGCGCCGCCGGCCAGTTCCGGATCCACGACGAGAGCATGGGCCTGAAGATGGAGGCCAGACGGGACACCGACGTCGCGGTCGTAAAGGCGACGCTCGCCATCGGCGGCACAACTGGCTGGCACGGCCATCCCGGCCCGTCGATCGTGATCGTGAAGACCGGGACGCTCACCATGCGCGAGGGAGGCCACGGACACCACCACGGGCACTCTCACGGCGGATGGCGGCGGTGCTCGAAGCAGGAGTTCCCGGCCGGAACGGCGTTCGTGCACCCCGAGCACGAGCACGAGTTCGTCAACGACTCGGGCGTGCCGGTCGAGTTCTGGGTGGTCTATCTCGTCCCCGCCGGCGCGACGCCGCTGCTCAATGACGTCGCGACGCCGCCGCGGGAGTGCTCATGATCCGGCTCGCCCCGCTCCTGGTGGTCGGCGCCCTGTCGAGCGGCCTGGCGGCCTGCGGCGACAGCGACGAGCCCAGCGGCGCCGCGGCCCGGAAGGCGCCCGCGCCTTCGGCGACGGCGGTCGCCGCCGAAGGCGAGCTGGGGCGCCCCACCGCCGTGCCGGCTCAGGCGAACCTCTACGGGGCCGGCCTCGATCAGCCGCCCGCCCCGGGCTCGGGCGGCCCCGGCGTGCCGCCGCCGTCCTGGCGACTGCCGGACGGCGCGCGGCGCGTGGTGACCTTCCCGAGCGCGACGGGCCGCGTGACCCCGATCGCAGGCAACGCTCCTGAGAACGGCCCCGAAGGGGACCACCAGGTCGGCGGGACCGACGTCGAGTCGTTCGGCGGGATCTCGGGCATCGTCCACCACCGCAACGGGATGTTCCTCGCCGGCGTGTTCCTGACGGACGATCCGCCGTCCGGGCCGGCTCCGAAGCGACTGGACTTCACGAAGCGCGAGCGCTTCGACTCGCTTTCGCCCCGCGTGGCCCAGACGTTCCTGATCGGGAACGGGAAGGGCCGCGCGTACGACGTCCCGAAGGGCGCGACCCGCCTGTTCCTCGGCTTCGCCGACGGCTACTACTACACGGGTCCGCCCGGGTGGTACGGAAACAACGCGGGCGAGCTCAGCGTCACCGTGGACATGGCTACGCGTTAGTCGCCCTTGCAGCGGTGGCGCGCCTTGAAGAAGCGGTAGTCCGCCGTGTAGGGGACCTCCTTGACCGCCCCCGCCGATCCGGCGTTGCAGTCGGCGGCGGGCGGGACGAGGCCGCCGGCCGTGTTCACGCGCTGGATGTACGTGGTCTTGCCGAGGCGTCCGGAAGTGGTGGAGGTGGCGGAGAGGAGCAGCCAGTCGATCGCCGTCGGGTCGACGTTGACTCCGCTCACGCGGGCGGCGACGACCTTGCTGCCGTCCTTCGTCTGCCACGTCGGCCCGGCGAAGTGGGTGCCGATCCGCCTGCCGCGGTCGTAGAGGTCGGCGCGCGGCCCGGACAGGGTCCACGCCTGGCCGTTGCACGAGTAGATCTGCACGCCGACGGCGTGGGCCTCGAGATACAGCTCGTTGCCCTTGGGCACGGCGATGGCGTCCGGGACCGCGTTCGCGGAAGCCGGGTGGGTGATGAGCAGCGTCGCTGCCGCGATCAGAGCGGCTGCGCAGAGCAGCCGGGCGAGAGACGTCATGTCTTCCTCCTGGGGAGTGGGGAGCGCGCGCATGCTCGCCGAGCCGCCGGCCCTCCGCAACGCGAGACTTTTCGCCCGCCGACCCGAGGAATTCGGCCTACGATGGACGGGCCATGCTGCTCGTCGCCGTGGCCGCCGCGCTTCTCGCCGCCTCGCCGGCGCCGAGCTGCGACGGGGAGCTCGGCGGCTACCGCGTGAAGGGCAAGGCGCTCCACGGCGACGTCGACGGCGACGGCAAGACGGATCGCGTCACCCTCCGGGTCGATCGCCGCCGCCCGCGCGCGTGCCGGCACGTGGTGGTGGCGAGGAAGCTCGCCGCGCCGGTGAGGCCGCTTCCGTGGCCCGGCACGGCGCCGCGCCTGCTGCTGCTCGCCGAGATCGACGGCCGTGCGGGCGTCGAGCCCGTCGTCACGCTCTCGCCGGCCAACGTCTACCGGCCGGGCGCGGTGTTCGCGGCCCGTGGAGGCGAATTGGTCCGGCTGCGGCTCGGGACCGGCAACCTCTTCCCGCTCGACGACGAGTTCCCGACCGGCTCCGACTGCACGGCCGAGCCCGGGGAGATCGAGGTCATCACCAGCGAGATCGCCGAGGACGACTCGTACTGGGACGTCACACGATCCCGCTACCGGGCGCGCGGGAGGCGCTTCAGGCGGGTGAGCCGGGAGCATTTCCAGTCGCCGGTCGGCACCGAGCTCACCGGCAAGGCCTTTCGGAGCTGCTCAAGTCGCGCGCACTAGCAGCCGAACCCGTTGGTGGATGTCCGCAATCGAGGTTCATCGGGCGCTCGATCGCGCGCGTGAGCTACACCACGAAGACAAGGACGGCGCCGAGGCCGAGGCGATCCGCTGCCACGAGATCGGGCGCACGCTCGACGAGCCGGCGCTGCGCGGCCGCGCGCTCGTCCTGCAGGCGGCGATCGCGCTCCAGCGCGGCGACCTGCACGGCGCCGTCGAGCTGATCTCCGAGGCCGAGCCGCACGCGCGCGAGGATGCGGTCCGCAGCGAGCTGGCCGCCGTCAAGGGACAGCTCAACTTCTTCGCCGGCTCCTACGCCGAGTCGCTCGCGCAGGCCGAGCGGGCGATCGAGCTCGCCGACGGGATCGGCACGCTCGAGCTGCGGCTGTTCGCGCGCCGCCAGGCCTGCGTGGTGTTCGGCAACATCGGCGTCAGCGACTGGCACGCCCGGCTCCACGAGGTCCTCCAGCTGGCGATCGAGGCCGGCAACCCGTGGGAGGAGGCGATGTCGCGCAACGACCTCGCCCACTACACGATGGAGCAGGGCGACCTCGAGGGCGCCGAGGCGCAGATCGGCGACGCGATGGCGGCGGCGCTGTCGCTGCCCCGCAACCGCTTCGCGCTCGCCGTCCTGGGCTGCACGCGCTCCGAGGCGCGGCTGCGCGCCGGCCGCGCCGGCGAGGCGCTCGAGGACGCCCAGCGGTCGATCGAGCTGCTCACCCGCAGCGACGACCCGAACCCCTACCTGCTGGCGATGACCGTGGTGGTCGAGGTCCAGGCGCTGCTGGCGCTCGGCCGCCTCGACGAGGCCGAGAGCTCCGGCCAGCGTGCGGTGGCGCGGCTCGGCGAGCGCGTCCCGCAGGCGCGCAGCATGATCCTCAGCACGGTCGCCGCCGCGCTCCACGAGGCCGGCCGCGACCGCGAGGCCTACCGCGTCCTCGCGCAGAGCGTCGAGGTCGAGCGGGCCGCCTTCCAGGAGCTCTCCGCGCTGCAGCGCGGGCTCGATCGCGCGACGCACGAGACCCGCGCGGCGCGCAGCCAGAGCGACGCGCTGGCCGCCAAGAACCGCGAGCTCGAGCAGGTCGTGCGCGAGCTCGGCGAGGCGCGGGCCGCGCTCGAGCAGCAGGCCGACCGCGACTACCTGACCGGCCTGCACAACCGCCGCTACCTCGCGCGCGAGCTCGGCCGGCACGCGGAGGCGCCCGGCGCCGGCCCGTTCAGCCTCGCCGTGCTCGACCTCGACCACTTCAAGGAGGTCAACGACCGCTTCGGGCACGAGGCCGGCGACCAGGTGCTGATGCGCGTGGCCGCGCTGCTGCTCGGCGGCGTGCGCGGCCAGGACGTGGTGGTGCGGACCGGCGGCGAGGAGTTCGTGCTGCTGATGCCGCAGACCGAGCCGAGCGCCGCCGAGGCGTGCTGCCAGCGCGTCCTGCACGCGATCCGCGACGAGCCGTGGGGAGCGATCGCGCCGGGCCTGTCGCTCACCGTCAGCGCCGGCGTCGCCACCGCGGACGACGCCTCCGATCTCCACTCGCTCGCCGAGCTCGCCGACCGGCGGCTCTACACGGCCAAGCGCACGGGCCGGGACCGCGTCGTCGTCTAGTAGTGCGACCATCTGCGGATGGCACTCTCCGACGATCAGCTGCTCGACTTCGATGCAGATAAGTACGCGTCCTACGACGAGGGGAAGGCGCGAGAGGCGCTCGCGGGCGAGCACGGCGACGCCTACCGCGCACAGCTCGTAGCCGCTCGCTGGATCGAGGGCTGGCGCCGTCGCACGCTCGCCGAGGAGCCCTCCGGCTCCGAGGACTGGGTGAAGGGCTGGGACGAGGGGCTCAGCGAGGTCGTCGCCCACCTGCGCCAGGGCGACCTGATCCCCGGCGGGATCCTCTACACCGACGCGACCGGCGGCTGGGACGACCCGCGCTAGAGGAAGCTCAGGCGAGCTCTCCTCGCCCGCGCGCAACCGCGCGAGGTGCTCGTCGTAGTCGAGCCGTGAGAACAGGCTCTCGCCCGCCTGGATCGACGCGAGCATCGACGCCTCGGTGGCCTGCAGCGCCTCGGCGGCGTCGAGCACGGCGGCCAGCTCGTCCGGCGAGCCGACGACGATCCCGTCGTCGTCGCCGACCAGCACGTCGCCCGGCGCGACCTCGACGCCGCCGCAGCGCACGGTCTCCGGCTCGCCCGGCACGGCCTTGGCGCCGTGGGCGCGCGGGCACACGCCGCGCGCGTAGAACGGCAGCGCCAGCTCGCGCAGCTGGTTGGTGTCGCGGCAGGCGCCGTCGATGACGATCCCGGCGAGGCCGCGGCGCAGCGCCTCGTTGCCGAACAGCTCGCCGGCCAGCGCGCGGTCCGTGCCGCCGCCGTCGACCACCAGCACGTCGCCCGCGCCGGCGCGCGCGAGGCCGTCGAGCACCGGCATCAGGTCGTCGCGGGCGGCCACGGTGATCGCGCGCCCCACCAGCGTGAGCCCGGTCCGCAGCGGCCGCAGGCCGCCGTCCATCACGCGCAGCTGCTTGCCGGCGTCGCTCAGCGTGGTGGTGTCGACCGCCCGCAGGCGTTCAAGGAGGGTGTCCATGAGGCGGTAGCTTGTACCTCAGGAGCCATGAGCGTCCAGACCGTCCCCGACACGACCCCCACACGCCGCGCCCGCGCCGCGCGCGTCGTCGTGGCCGCGGCCAAGGGCGGCCTGATCGGGACCGTCGCCGCCCTCGCCGCCTGGTTGCTCGCCGGGGCGCTCGCCGCGACCGCCTGGGTCGTCCTCATCGTCGCCACCATCGCGGCCGCCGCCGTGCTGCTGTGGCGCGGCGTCGATGGCCACCTGGGTCTGGATGGCGCTGGCCATCGGCTGGGCCGTCGTCCTGATCGAGCAGCAGGTCGTGCAGGACAACGGCGGCCTGTGGGTGGCCGCCGCCGGCTGGCTGGGCGTGATCGTCGGCGCCCGCCGCGCGGGCATCAACCGCTGGGCGCTGCCGCTGCTCGCCTATCCGCTCGCCTCGGTGGCGATCGTCCTCCTCGCCGGCGAGGATCTCGCCGACCCGTGGGGCTCCTCGTGGCTGTGGGTGCTGGCCGTCCTCGGGCCCGTGATCGGGGCTAGGACGCTGGTGAAGCCTCGCGACGCTTCTCCCTGACGAAGCACAGCAGCAGGAAGCTGCCGAGGATCAGCCCGGCGTCGAGGAACACCGCCGCCGTCCAGTCGCCCGTGGCGTCGCGCAGCACGCCGCTGATCGCCGGCGAGAGCACCGCGCCCATCTCCGAGATCAGGTTCATCATCCCGAAGGCGGCGCCCATGAGGGCCGCGGTCGGCACGAGGTCCGCCGCCAGCGCGTGCCACATCGGCTGCAGGGCGTTGAAGAACAGGCTGGTCACGAAGAGCAGCGCGCCGAGCGCCCACAGGGCGTTGCCGCCGGCCGACAGGTAGAAGCCGAAGGCGACGGTCAGCAGGCCCTGGATCAGCGTGAAGCTGACCAGCATCGGCTTGCGCCCGCGACCTGAGCGCTTCTCGCGGTCGCCGAGCCAGCCGCCGAGCGGGAAGCCGATGATGCCCGCCACGCCGAAGAAGGTCGCGGTCAGCGCCGACTCCCAGAAGCCGCCCTTGGCGGCGTCGGCCACGATCGAGACCGACCAGAAGCTGAAGAACCAGAGGTTCCAGAGGATCGCGATGCCCGCCAGGTAGATCAGCATCAGGTCGCGGTTCATCAGCACGGGGCCGACGTCGCCGCTCATGCGGACGAAGATGAAGCCGACCAGCGCCAGGGCGAGGCCGAGCTCGAGCAGCGCGACGACCCACTCCGACAGGCCCGCCTCGGTGGCGATCATGTAGATGGCCATCACCGCGACGAAGAAGACGGCTGCGTAGGCGCCCAGCCGGCCGGCGGCGGGCAGGTAGGCCGGCTTGAAGACGTGCTCGCCGCCCTGGCTGCGGAAGAAGCGGTGCATGCCGAGGCCGATCAGCACCGCGCCCAGGCCGAGCGCGAGGAACGGCATCCGCCAGGCCTCGTCGGCGCCGAACACCGAGCTTCCGAGGTCGATCAGCGGCGCCGCCAGCAGCATCGCCAGCGTGATGCCGATCGCCAGGCCGGTGATCACCACGCCCATGCCCAGGCTGCGCTTCTCCTCGGGCGTCTGCTCGGCGATCAGGCTGCGGTCGTTCGAGTAGAAGAGGCCCGCGCCGAGGCCGGTGATCACGCGCAGCGCGACGAAGCCGATCAGCGCGGTCATGACGCCGCTCAGGAGCGTCGCCACGCCGGCCCAGACGATCGCGATGACGATCACCGTCCGGTGGCCGAGCCGATCGCCGATGAAGCCGCCGGGGAACTGGGTGAGCATGTAGCCCGCGAACAGGAGGCTGCCGACGAGGCCGCCGAGCGCGAACGGGTTCTGGGTGCCCGCCAGGATCGGCACGTTGGCGTCGATCATGTAGGTGACGACGGGGCCGGTGATCGTGCGGTCCGCGCCGCTCGCCACCCAGCCCAGCAGTAGCCAGAACCACAGCGTCTTGTAGCCCGCGTACGGCTTGACCTCGGGCTCTCCCTCACCGCGCGTGAAGCGCCCGGTGTGGGTCTGAGTGCGCTCGTCGATGTGCGTCATATCATCTGACACATTGCCCGCGACGGCCGGGTACGACACCTCGACCGTGGGTAGGACCCGGCCATGGAGGCGCGTAGGGGGTCGCTCCGCCGGGTCGTAGCCGCGAGCGTGGTCGGCACCTCGCTGGAGTGGTACGACTTCTTCCTCTACGGGACCGCCGCCGCGCTGGTGTTCGGCGAGCTGTTCTTCCCGGACGCCGAGCCGCTGGTCGGCACGCTGCTGGCCTTCGCCACCTATGCCGTCGGCTTCGTCGCCCGGCCGGTCGGCGGCGTGATCGCCGGCCACTTCGGCGACCGCACGGGGCGCCGCGGCGTGCTCGTGGCCACGCTGCTGGTGATGGGCCTGGCCACGTGCGCGATCGGCCTCCTGCCCACCTACTCGGCGATCGGCATCCTCGCGCCGATCCTGCTCGTGGCGCTGCGCTTCATCCAGGGCCTCGGCCTCGGCGGCGAGTGGGGCGGCGCGGTCCTGATGGTCTCCGAGCACGGCGACCCGCGCCGGCGCGGGCTGTACGCGAGCTGGCCGCAGGTCGGCGTCCCGGCCGGCAACCTCATGGCCGCCGGCGTGCTCGCGGTGCTGGCCGCCGTGCTGACCGACGAGGCGTTCAGCGCCTGGGGCTGGCGGATCCCGTTCCTGCTCAGCGGCGTGCTGGTGCTCGTCGGCCTGTGGATCCGGCTGCGGGTCGAGGAGTCGCCGCTGTTCCAGCAGGTCGAGCAGACCGCCTCGCGCGCCAAGGCCCCGCTGGCCGAGGTCCTGCGCGACTACCCGAAGCAGCTGGCGATCGCCTTCGGCGCGCGGATCGGCACCGACGTCGCCTTCTACGTCTTCACGCTCTTCATCCTCACCTACGCCACCGAGCAGGTCGGCCTGGGCAAGGGCACGGTGCTGAACGCGGTGCTGATCGGCTCGGCGCTCCAGCTGTTCCTGATCCCGGCGTTCGGGGCGCTGTCCGACCGCGTCGGCCGCCGGCCCGTGTACATGGCGGGCGCGCTCGGCGCCGCGGTCTGGGCCTTCGCGTTCTTCCCGCTGCTCGACACCGGCTCGTGGTGGGGAGTCGTGGCGGCGGCCACCGGCGGCCTGATCTTCCACGCGCTGATGTACGGGCCGCAGGCGGCGTTCATCGCCGAGCTGTTCGACACGCGCGTGCGCTACAGCGGCGCGTCCATGGGCTACCAGGTGGCGGGCATCTTCGGCGGCGCGCTGGCGCCGATCATCGCCACCGCGCTGCTTGCCTGGTCGGGGTCGTGGGTGGCGGTTTCGCTGTACGTGGTGGCTGCTTTGTGCGTCACCGTGGTGGCGCTGCTGGTGGCGCGGGAGACGGCTCGCGAGGATCTCGAGCCGCGTGAGGGCTGGTCGCTTCGTTCGCGAGCCGGAGCGCGAGCGAACGTCAACTGCGGCTGGGTAGGGAAGCGGGGACGCCGGCGGGGCCGGTTTCCTTCATCCAATCCTGCCTAAGGGTCGTATATCGACCCCTAGACAGGATGCTTCGCCGAAATCCGACGCCGCGGCCGACCCCGTCGCCTCCCTACCCAGCCGCAGTTGACGTTGTCCCTAACCGGCGTACACTGATCAGCCGGTTATGAACCACGCCATCATCGGCGCTCCCACGAGCCTCGGCGCCTTCGGCCCCGGCCAGGAGCAGGCGCCCCGGGCGCTGCGTGAGGCCGGCCTCCGCGCAGACCGCGACTTCGGCGACATCCCGCTGCGCCGCTGGCAGCCCGACCGCGAGAACCGCCGCGCCCAGAACGCCGACGGCGTCGCGCAGGCAGCGCGCGAGGTCGCGGAACGGGTGGAGGCCGCGATCCGCTCCGGCCACGTGCCCGTCGTGCTCGGCGGCGACTGCACGGTCGGCGTCGGCACGGTGGCCGGCGCGCAGGCGGCCGGGCAGCAGGTCGGCCTCGTCTACTTCGACATGCACCCGGACCTCAACACGCCGGAGACCGTGGAGACCGGGACCCTGGACTGGATGGGCATGGCGCACATGCTCGGCCTCGCAGACACGCCGCTGACCGAGGTCGCGCGGCTCGACCCCGCCGACGTGCTGCTCTTCGCGCGGCAGGACGACCAGACACGCCCGGCCGAGCGCGAGGCGATCGAGCGCCACAACCTCGAGTCGGTCATGGTCGAGGACGTCGCCGCCGACCCCCGCGGGACGGCGAAGCAAGCCGCGCAGCGGTTCGAGCGCTACCTCGTGCACTTCGACGTCGACGTGGTCGACTTCGTCGACCTGCCGCTGTCCGAGAACACCGGCCACAACATCGGCCTCCCGTTCCAAGCGGCCTGCGCCGCGCTCGAGGTGCTCGCAAACGGCGCGGGCTTCGCCGGGCTCACGGTGACCGAGCACAACCCGCTGCACGGCGCCGAGGACGGGTCGACGACGAAGGCGCTCGCCGACGCGCTTCAGCGCGTGTTGAGCTGAGCGGCCAGCAGGCCGAGCGGGCGGCCCCAGTCCTCGATGGACGAGGGGGCGGGGATGCCGTAGCCGGAGCCGGCGAGCGAGATGCGGCCGCGCAGCGCCCACTTGGCGAAGGTGTCGGCGAAGCGCTCCTCGACGGCCGTGCAGGCGCCGGTCGGCAGCATCGCGGAGTTGCCGCACTCGCCGACGCGCGGGATCTGCGTGTCGAGCTGCTTGACGAGCTCGTCGTCGACGAGCTGGAAGTCGACCACGTGGCCGAGCTCGTGCAGGACCACGACCTCGCGATCGATCGCCCGCTCGCCGTTGAGCGTCCGCGCGTCGAAGCTCACGACGGCGCGGTCCATCGTCATCTCGGCGAGGCCGATCGCCTCGCCCTGCGGCAGGTCGGTGCGCACCTCGACGAGGCCGTCGATCTCGGCGATCAGGCGCTGGGCCTCGGGCCGCGCCCGCTGGATCGAGGCCAGGATCCACGCCCGGTCCTTCGGCTTGACGTCGGGCGCGAAGCGCAGCGTCGCGGCGCGCGTCTCCTCGCTGATCTTGTTGCCGCCGGTCGCCGCCGCGCCCGCGTCGGGCCAGACACGGACGCCGACGAGGGCGACGAGCGCCCAGGCGGCGATGACGATGGCTACGCGCATGTCCCGTCTACATCGGCGCGCCGCGCAGCAAAGCTGAGCGTCAGGCCTTGCCGGCCTTCTCGCGCTCGTCCTTCGGCACGTCGCGGTACGGCGCCTGGATCTCCTCCTCGGCGCCGGGGACGCCGGCCTCCAGCTCGCGCGCCCGCTCGGTCTCGGCGTTCAGCTCGGCGCCGATCAGCACGGCGATGTTGGTGATCCACATCCAGACGAGGAAGACGATCACCCCGCCGAGCGTGCCGTAGGTCTTGTCGTAGGAGCTGAAGTTGGCGACGTACAGCGCGAAGCCCGCGGAGGCCAGCACCCACAGGATCACGGCGACCACGCTGCCCGGCGAGATCCAGCGGAAGCCGGCCGGCTTCGCGTTCGGCGCCGACCAGTAGAGGATCGCCAGCATCAGCATCACGACCACGAGCAGCACGGGCCACTTGGCGATGTCCCACACCATCACCGCGGTGTCGCCCAGCCCGACCGCGCTGCCGATCGCCTCGGCCACCGGGCCGGACACGATCAGCGCGAGCACGACCAGGGCGGCCATCAGGACGAGGATCAGCGTCACGAGGATCTGAAGTGGGCGCAGCTTCCAGAACGGGCGGCCCTCGTCGCGCTCGTAGATGGAGTTGGAGGCGCGCATGAAGGCGCCGACGTAGTTCGACGCCGTCCACAGCGCGAGCGCGAGACCGACGATCAGGCCCAGGAAGGCGGTCGACCGGTTGGCCGAGATCTCCTCGATCGGGCGCTTGACGGTGTCACGGCCGACTCGGGCCCGAGCTGGGCGACGGTGTCGGTGACCACGCGCGTGATCGTCGCCGGGTCGACGACGAGGCCGAGGATCGAGATCATCGCGATGAACGCGGGGAAGATCGAGAGCACCGCGTAGTAGGTGAGCGCGGCGGCCCAGTCGGTCAGGTTGTCGTCCCTGAACTCCGAGACGACGCGCTTGCCGGTGCCGAACCAGGAGCGCTTGCTGAGGTCCGTGGGGGTTTCTGGGGCCTTCATACGACGAGCCTTCCCGCCGCTCGGCCGGATCGAACGCTCAGACGCGCGCCAAGTTGGCCGACCAGCCGCCCTCGTACGCGTGGGCGGTCCCGTCGGCCACCACCACGATCCGGTCGGCGATGCGGTCGAGGAAGTAGCGGTCGTGCGAGACGGCCACGACGGTGCCGTCGTAGTGCTCCAGCGCGTCCTCGAGCACCTCGATCGAGTCGATGTCGAGGTGGTTGGTCGGCTCGTCGAGCAGCAGGCAGTTCGGCGCGTCCTCCATCAGCAGCAGGAACGCGAGCCGAGTGCGCTCGCCGCCGCTCAAACTCGAGACCGGCCGCCGCGTCTGCTCGTAGTCGAACAGGAAGCCCATCAGGCGCCGGACCGCGGCGTCCTCGGCCATCGAGCGGCCGGCGCGCAGCACGTCGATGACGGCGACGTCGGGTGGCAGCCCAGCGGCCGCCTGCGACAGGTAGCCGACCTCGATCCCGGAGCCGATCCAGCGCTCGCCTCCGGCCGGAGCCAGCGTGCCGCCGAGCGTGCGCAGCAGCGCGGTCTTGCCGGCGCCGTTGGGCCCGACCACGCCCACGCGCTCGCCGCGCGCGACCACCAGCTCGACGTCGAGCAGCACCGGATCGTCGGGGTCGAAGGCCACGTCCGCGCCCTCGAGCGCGAGCACGCGCTGGCCGCCGCGCACGGCGCTGCGGAAGCCGAGCGCCATCTTGCGCCGCTCGAACACCGGCCGCTCGACCTTCTCCATCCTGTCGATCTGCATCTGCTTCACGCGCGCCTGCCGCGCGGCGCGCTCGTTGACGCGGATGTGGGCCCAGTGGCGGAAGCGGCGGACCGCCTCCTCGAGCCGCGCGATCTCCTTCTGCTGGGTGACGAAGGCCTGTTGCTGACGGGCCATCTCGAGCTGACGCGCGACGGCGTACGCGCTGTAGTCGCCGGGCCAGATGCGGATGCGCCCGCGGTCGAGCTCGGCGATGGCGCCGACGCAGGCGTCGAGCAGATGGCGGTCGTGCGAGACCATGAGCACGGCGCCGTCGAAGTCGTCGACGATCCGCTCGAGCTGGTCGCGGCGGCGCATGTCCAGGTGCGCCTCGGGCTCGTCGAGCATCAGCACCTGCGGCCGGCGTGCGAGGCAGGCGGCGAGCGCCGCGAGCTTGCGCTGGCCGCCGCTCAGCTCCTCGGTCGTCGCGTCGTCGGGCACCCCGAGCTCGTCGAGCAGCGTGCGCGCCTCGGACTCGGCGCGATCGCCGCCGTGCTCCGCCCAGCGGGCGAGCAGCCGCTCCTGGTGGGCGAGCGCGCGGCCCATGGCGTCGAGGTCGGAGGCAAGCCTCGGGTCGGCCAGCCGGCGTTCGACCGCGTGCATCTCGCTCTCCAGCTCGGCGAGCTCGGGCCTCGCCGCGATCACCCACTCGAGCGGCGTGCGCTCGTCCCCGGGCACGTGCTGCGGCAGGAAGGCGTGCACGAGGCCGCGGCGGCGCGTGACCGTCCCGTCGTCGGCGTGCTCGAGGCCGGCGAGGATGGCCAGCAGCGTCGACTTGCCGCCGCCGTTGGGGCCGAGCACGCCGACCCGCATCCCGTCGGCCAGCTCGAGGTCGAGCCCGTCGAGGATCAGGCGCCCGCCGAAGGACTTCCTGAGGCCGCGAGCGGAGAGAAGCGGGACGGTCGCCATGGGGGCGGGTAGGTTCGCAGGCATGCCGATCACCGTCCATGTCGCGCCCGAGCCCGATCCCGAGGTGGAGACCGCCGTCCGCGAGGCAGGCGGGGAAATCGGGACGCTCTCGGAGGCGGACGGGCTCGTGTGGGTGGGTTCGAACCCGGACGAGTTCCCGGACGCGCTGCCCGACACGGTGCGCTGGGTCCAGCTGCCGTCGGCCGGAGTGGAGCTGTGGCTCGACCGGATCGACCGCGAGCGGCAGTGGACCTCGGCCGCGCCCGCCTTCGGGCGGGGCGTCGCCGAGCACGCGCTGACCCTCATGCTGGCCGGCACGCGGCGGCTGCACGAGTTCGCGCGGGCGCGGACGTGGACGCGCCCGGAGATCCACCGGCTCGAGGGCGCGACGGTGGCGATCATCGGGACCGGCAGCATCGGCCGCGCCCTGATCGAGCTGCTCGAGCCCTTCCGGGTCGAGGTGCTGGCGGTGACACGGCGCGGGCGCGACGGCACGCTGCCGATCGAACGCGTCGGCGAGGTCTGGCCGCGGGCGCAGTTCGTGGTCATCGCCGCGCCGGCCACGGCGGCGACGCGCCATCTCGTGGGCGCCGACGAGCTCGCCGCGATGCGTGACGACGCCTGGCTGGTGAACGTGGCGCGCGGGGCGCTGGTCGACACCGACGCGCTCGTGCGCGCGCTGGCCGAGGGCTCGATCGCCGGCGCGGCCCTCGACGTCACCGACCCCGAGCCGCTGCCCGACGGCCACCCGCTGTGGACCGAGCCGCGCGCGCTGGTCACGCCGCACGTCGCGAACCCGGACGTCACGCTGATGCGCGACCTGGCCGAGCTCGCCGGCGAGCAGGTGCGGCGGCTCGTGGCCGGCGAGCCGCTGCTGTCGCCGGTCGACCGCGACGCGGGCTACTGACGCGACCTGCCGAGCAGCTGCTCGGCGAAGGCGCGGCCCTCCCAGCCCTGGACCTCGACCTCCTTGCCCTCGGGGACCTTGTAGATCGAGAAGAAGTGCTCGATCTCCCCGCGCAGCTGTGAGGGCAGGTCGTCGAGCTCCTCCATGTGGCTCCAGTTGGGATCCGCGAACGGCACGCAGAGCAGCTTGTCGTCCTGCCCGGCCTCGTCCTTGGTGCGGAACACGCCGATCACGCGGACCGGGATCACGCAGCCCGGGAAGGTCGCCGCGGACACGCAGACCATGGCGTCGAGCGGCGTCCCCTTCGGCGAGCGGGTGCCCTGGATGAAGCCATAGTCTGTGGGATACACCACCGAGGAGAAGAGGAAGCGGTCGAGCTTGATGCCTCCCAGCTCCTCGTCCCAGGTGTACTTGTTGCGCGATCCCTTCGGGATCTCGACCAGGCAGTGGACGGGCTCGCCGGTCATGAGCCGGGCGAGCATACCCACCCGAAGGGAGGCGGCATGATCAAGGAGTTCCGCGAGTTCCTGCTGCGCGGCAACGTCGTGGACCTCGCCGTCGCGGTCGTCCTCGGGGCGGCGTTCGGCGCGGTCGTCACGTCGTTCGTCAATGACGTTCTGATGCAGATCGTCGCGATCGTCTTCAGCGAGCCCGACTTCAGCGGCCTCACCATCACGATCAACGACTCGCAGATCCGCTACGGCTCGTTCCTCAACGCCCTGCTCACGTTCACGATCGTCGGCGCGGCGATCTTCTTCTTCGTCGTCAAGCCGATCAACGCGCTGATGGCGCGCCGCAAGGCCGGGCTCGAGCCGGAGCCCGAGGCGGTGCCGGAGGACGTCGTGCTGCTCGGCGAGATCCGCGACCTGCTGCGGGAGGGGCGCGGTTAGCATCGTGAGGTGAGCGCGCTCGCGATCCGCCTGCTGGGACGGCCGGAGATCGAGCGCGACGGCGGGGTCGTGGCCCCGCCACGGGGGCACAAGTCGTGGGCGGTGCTGGCGTATCTGGCGCTGTCCGAGCGGCCGGTCGCGCGCACGCGGCTGGCCGGCCTGATCTTCGGCGACGCCGCCGACCCGCGCGGGGCGCTGCGCTGGACGCTGGCGCAGCTGCGGCGGGCGCTCGGCGAGGCGGACGCGCTCGATGGCGACCCGCTCGAGCTGCGGCTGCCCGCGGGCGCCGCGGTCGACGTTCTGGCGCTGGCGGCCGGCGACCCGGATCCCGCGCTGGTGCGCGGCGAGCTGCTGGAGGGGATCGACCCGGGCGCGGGGCCCGACTTCGACGCCTGGCTGCTGGTGGAGCGCCGCCGCTTCGCGGGCATCTGCGAGGCCGTGCTCAGGGACGCCGCGCTGGCGAGGCTCGCGGCCGGCGCCCCGCTCGAGGCCGCCGCCCTCGCCTCGCGAGCGGTCGAGCTCAACCGCTTCGACGACGGCGCCCACGAGCTGCTCGTCCGCTGCCTGGCGCGGGCGGGCGAGACCGGCGCCGCGCGCGATCACGCCGACGCCTGCGACGCGCTGTTCCGGCGCGAGCTGGGGCGCGAGCCCGATCCGGGCGTCCGCCGTGCGGCCGACGCCGAGCGGGCGCCGCCGGCCGGCGACCGCGCGGCCGCCGTCGGGCAGCTCGACGCCGGCCGCCGGGCGGTCGACGCCGGCGCCGTCGACGCCGGGATCGCGTGCCTCCGGCAGGCGTGCGCCGAGGCGCGCGGGGTCGGCGACCCGGCGCTGCTCGCCCGGGCGCTGGCGGCGCTCGGCGCCGCGCTCGTGCACTCGGTCCGCGGGAGCGACGAAGAGGGCGCGGCGGTGCTGCACGAGGCGCTCGCGCTCGCGGAGGCGCGCGGGGAGCGCGAGGTCGAGTGCAAGGTCTGCCGCGAGCTCGGCTTCGTCGCCGGCCAGGCGGCGCGCGGGGTCTCCGCCGGGCGCTGGCTGGCGCGGGCCGGCGGCCTGGCGCAGCACGACCGCGAACGCGCCGCCATCCTGGGCGTGCGCGGCAAGGCGCTCTCCGACCGCGCGTACTACGAGGCGGCGATCGGGCTGCTCGGCGAGTCGGTCGCGGCGGCGCGGCGCTGCGGCGACGTCCGTCAGACAGGCGTTCTCGCTCGCCATCCTCGGCCGCGCGCTGATGCTGCGCGGGCAGCTGCCGGAGGCCGTCGAGCTGCTCGACGACTCGCTCGCGCTGGTGGCCGAGGAAGGCTGGGTCGCGTTCCAGCCCTTCCCCGAGGCGCTGCGGGCCGAGCTGGCGCTGCGCCAGGGCGACCTCGACCACGCCGTGGCGCTGCTCGACCACGCGTTCGCGCTCGGCTGCCGGATCGGCGATCCCTGCTGGGAGGCGATCTCCGCCCGCGCTCGCGGGCTCGTGCACGAGGCCGTGGGCGAGCGCGCGGCGGCGCTCGCCCGGCTACGCGACGGCGCCGACCGCGCCGTGCGGGTCGGCGGTCCCTACGTCTGGATGCATGCGTACTGCCTGGAGGCGCTCGCCGGCGTGGCGATCGCCGACGCGGCGCCCGACGCGCGCGAGCGCGTGGCCGAGCTCGAGCGCGTCGCCGCCCGCGGCCACCTGCGCGAGCTCGTCGTGCGCGCCGCGCTGCACCGGGCGCGGCTCGGCGATGCGAGCGGTGCCGAGCCCGCCCGCCTGCTCGGCGAGGCGATCGACAACCCGGCGCTGCACGCCGAGCTGGCCGCTGCCGTCTGATCACACGCGCCGTCACACGGCCCGCTGGTGTGCTGTGCCGCATGAACCCCGCGACCCTCCCCCAGCTCGACGCCAGCTCGCTCGTGAACGGCGAGCGCCTCGAGACGGCCGTCAAGGACATGTACCGCGACGTCGCCCGCGGCGACGCCGAGCTGCACTTCGCGATCGGGCGCGGCCTGGCCGAGCACCTCGGCTACGACCCGTCGCTCCTCGACGCCATCCCCGCCGAGACCGTCGCCTCCTTCGCGGGTGTCGGCCATCACCTCGACCTCGCCGGCCTGCGGCCGGGCGAGACGGTGCTCGACCTCGGCTCGGGCTCGGGGACCGACATCTTCGGCGCCGCTGTGCTGGTCGGCGAGAGCGGCCGCGTCGTCGGCGTCGACATGACCGACGCGCAGCTGGCCAAGGCCGGCTGGTTCTGCGGCGGCTTCCCGCAGGTCGAGCTCGTCCAGTCGCGGATCGAGGCGCTCCCGTTCGACGACAAGACCTTCGACGTCGTGATCTCCAACGGCGTCATCAACCTCTCGCTGCTCAAGGGCCGCGTGTTCGCCGAGGCCGCGCGCGTCCTGCGACACGGAGGGCGGCTGGCGATCTCGGACATCGTCAGCGGCCGCCCGCTGAAGGAGCGCACGCGGCGCAACGTGGACCTGTGGGCGGCCTGCATCGCCGGCGCGATCCCGCGCACCAGCTACATCGACGCGCTCGCGGCGAACGGCCTCGAGCTGCAGGAGATCCGCGTCAACGACTACCGCTTCCTGTCCGAGCGCGCGCTCGACGCCTGCTCCACCTACGAGGTCGAGAGCATCTCACTGCTCGCCACGCGAACGGCCTAGGGCACCTGGCCGTCGCGGCCGACGTAGCCGCCCTGGCCGCCGACGCAGAGGTAGATCGCCTCGTCGGTCTCCGACGTGTTGCGCAGCGACCGAACGGTCGGGGCGTCGACGCGCGCCAGGCCGCCGGGGCCGAGCGTGTGCCTGGCGCCGTCGAGGTCGAACTCGATCTCGCCGCGGAGCACCATGTAGAGCTCCTGCTGGCGGTCGTGATAGTGGCGGCGGCTCGTGTAGCCCGGGGGCAGCACGATGCCGTTGACGCCGAACTCCGTGACGTCCAGCGCCTGACGCACCTTGCGGAAGCCGGGGCCGTCGCCGAGGTCGTCGATCGAGGCCACCGCCCAGCCGTCGCCCTTTATCGGCTCCTTCGCCATGGGCCGCCATACTAGTCCCGGTGCCGGGCCCCACTGGAACTCTCGAGGAGCTGCTCAAGCCCCTCAAGGCGGAGCCCGAGCGGGCGGCGGTGCTGCTCGACGTCGACGGCGTGCTCGCGCCGATCGTGCAGCACCCCGACGACGCGCACATGCCCGAGAGCACACGCCGGCCGCTGATCGAGGTCGCCCGCCGCTACGGCACCGTCGCCTGCGTGTCGGGCCGCCGCGCCTCGGATGCGCGCCGGATCGTCTCGCTCGGCTCGATCGCCTACCTCGGCTCGCACGGGTCGGAGGTGCTGATGCCGGGCGCCATCGCCCCCCAGCTCGACCGCGAGCTGCAGGCCTGGACGCGCCGGGTCCAGAACTTCGCCGAGGACGCCTTCGACGAGCGGCTGCGCAAGCTGCGCGTGCGGCTCGAGGACAAGGAGGCGATCGCCGCCCTGCACTGGCGCGGCGTGCCCGACGAGGAGGAGGCGGAGGCCGCCGTGAAGGAGGTCGCCGCGGCCGCCGAGAAGGCCGGCTTCACCGGCCACTGGGGCCGCAAGGTGCTGGAGATCCGGCCGCCGGTGCGGATCGACAAGGGCGCCGGCATCGTCTCGCTGCTGCGCGACCGCAAGCTCGCCGCCGCGCTCTACGTGGGCGACGACACCACGGACCTCGACGCCTTCCGCGGCCTCACCGAGCTGGTCGAGGGCGGCCGGCTGGAGACGGCGGTGCGAGTGGGCGTCCGCTCGGAGGAGGGGCCGTCGGAGCTGGCCCGCGAGGCGGACGTGATGGTCGACGGAACCGACGGCGTACGCCTCCTGCTCCAAGCCCTGCTCGACTGACCGGTGCGGTTCGGCGACTTCCTCAAGGCGACGGTGCTCCTGAGCGCCGGCGCCGCGACGCTGCTCGCCGCGCTCGCGGTGATCGGCCTCGCCCGCGAGGGCGACCGCACGCTCGTCGTGTTCAGCGCCATCTGGTGGACCGGCGCGGTGCTCATCGGCGTCTGGTTCGGGCGCCGCGCGGAGGCCTCGCCGCCGATCGCCCGCCTGCTCGCCACCGCCCGCACGCAGACCCTGCTGCCCGAGCTGCGGCCGGGCCTGACGATCCTCAACCGCCTGTGGTCGCTGCTCTTCATGGTGCTGGCCTCGGCGATCGCGAGCGTCTTCCTGCCGCAGGTCGGCGCGGTGGCCGCCGGCTTCCCGATCATCTGGGCGCTGACGCTGCGCCGCCAGGAATCGGCCGTGTCGGCCATCGAGCAGCGCGACGGCGCGCGGTTCTACGTCGACAAGACCTCGCCCATGCACCCGATCCGGCTCGTGCGCACGCCGGGCTTCGGCGGGGCGTTCCTCAGACACGTCACTTAGCCCGTTTGCGGAGCTTCGCCAGCTTCTTCCACGGCAGCGTGTTGGCCACCTGGTCGGCGGTCAGCCAGGCGCGCCGGGCGGTGGCGATGCCGTAGCGCGGGTGCTCGGCCAGGTCGCGCAGCGAGTGGGCGTCGGAGTTGACGAGGATGCGCACGCCGGCGTCGGCGGCCGCGCGGGCGTGGATGTCATTGAGGTCGCGCCGCATGGGCGACCCGTTGATCTCGATCATCGTGCCGGTGCGGGCGGCCGCCTCGATCACGCGGTCCATCTCGAGCTCGTAGGGCTGGCGCTTCTCGATCTTGCGGCCGGTCGGGTGCCCGATGGCGTCGACGAGCGGGTGCTCGATCGCCGCCACCAGCCGGTCGGTCATCTTCTTCGCGCTCATCCCGAACGAGGTGTGGATCGAGGCGACCACCCAGTCGAGCTGCTCCAGCACGTCGTCGGGGTAGTCGGGCGCGCCCTCGGTGGTGATGTTGGACTCGGTCCCGATCAGCAGCTCGAAGCCGTCGAGCGTCTCGTTGATCGCCCGGATCTCCTCGATCCGCTCGCGCAGCCGGTCGGCCGTCACGTGGTCGCCGAAGCCGTGCGTGGCCGAGTGGTCGGTGATGGCCAGGTACTCCAGGCCGCGCTCGCGTGCCGCCTCCGCCATCGTCTCGGCCGTCTCGGTGCCGTCGGACGTCGTCGTGTGCGAGTGCAGATCGCCGCGCAGGTCGCCGACCTCGATCAGGTCCGGCAGCCCGCCGCCGGCCGCGGCCCCCAGCTCGCCGCGCCCTTCCCGCAGCTCGGGCGGGATCCAGTCGAGCCCGAGCGCCGCGTAGACCTCCTCCTCGGTGGAGCAGCGCAGCGTCTCGCCGGTGGCGTCGTCGAGGATCCCGTACTCGGAGACGTGCAGCCCGCGGCGGACCGCCGCTTCGCGCAGCGCCACGTTGTGCGCCTTGGAGCCCGTGAAGTGCTGGAGCACGTTGCCGAACTGGTCGGGCTCGACGACCTTGAGGTCGATCTTCAGGCCCGTGTGAGTGGTCACCCGGGCGCCCACGTCGCCGCTCTGGCTGACCGACTCGACGAGCTCCAGCTCGGCGAGCGCCTTCGCCAGCGCGGCGGGGTCGGAGGCGGTGGCGATGATGTCGACGTCCTTGACCGAGTCGGTCCAGCGGCGCAGCGAGCCGGCCGCCTCGACGCGGTCGGCGGCGGGGTGCGCCCGCAGCGCCTCGAGCACCGGCACGGCCGCCTCGACGGCGCGCGACAGCACGACGCGCTGCGACGGCCCGTCCTCCTGGTGCTCCTCCAGGACCTTCTTGAGGTTCTCCTGGCCCTTGACGCCGAAGCCGCGCAGGTCCTTCAGGCGCCCGTCCTCGACCGCGGCGCGCAGCGCGTCGAGCGAGTCGACGCCGATCTCGTCGTAGAGCTTCCTGGCGCGCTTGGGCCCTAAGCCCGGCAGGCGCATGACCGAGATCAGGCCGACGGGGATCTTGGCGCGCAGCTTGACGAGGGTCGGGATGTCGCCGGTCTCGTCGAGGGCGATCATCTTCTCCTCGAGCGTCTTGCCGATGTTCGGCAGCTCGGTGACCTTGCCGTCGCGGGTGAGCTGGATGACCGAGACGGACGAGTCGCGCACGGTGCGGGCGGCGTTGCGGTAGGCGATGACGCGGTACTGGACGGCGCCGTCGAGCTCGTAGAGGTCCGCCAGCTCCTCGAAGGCGGCGGCGATCTGGGCGTTGGTGAGGTCGGCCACGGTTCCCGTAGGCTACGCGGCCTTCATGTCCGTCTGGGTGATCCTGCCGACCTACAACGAGGCCGAGAACCTCGAGACGATCGTGGCCGCCGTGCTCGCCGCCGTCCCGGGCGTGCACGTGCTGGTGGTCGACGACAGCTCGCCCGACGGGACGGGCGCGATCGCCGACCGCATCGCCGCCGGGCGCGAGCGACGTCGAGGTCCTGCACCGGCCGCGCAAGTCAGGGCTCGGACGCGCCTACGTGGCCGGCTTCGAGCACGCGCTGGGAGCGGGCGCGACCAGCGTCGTGGAGATGGACGCCGACCTCTCGCACGACCCGGCCGACCTGCCGCGGCTGCTCGCCCCGCTGGCGGAGGGCGCCGACCTCGTGCTCGGCTCGCGCTACGTCCCGGGCGGCGGGATCCGCGACTGGGACGCCCTGCGCCGCGGCATCTCGCGCTTCGGCTGCGAGTACGCGCGACGGGTGCTCGGAGTCCGCGGTGCGCGACCTCACGGGCGGCTTCAAGGCCTTCCGGGCGGGCGCGCTGGAGGCGATCGACTACGCGGGCGTGCGATCGCAGGGCTACGCGTTCCAGGTGGAGCTCACCTATCGCGCGCTGCGGCGCGGCCTGCGGGTGGAGGAGATCCCGATCGTCTTCCGCGAGCGCGAGCGCGGCAGCTCGAAGATGTCGGCCATGATCGCGCTCGAGGCGGCCTGGCTGGTTCCCGCCCTCCGGTACGGTCGCCGCCGAGAGGCGGAGTCGGGTGAGCCCGCCGACGTGCCGATGACTTGAGGTGATGAAGACGGAAGAGCTGGCACTCGTCCAGGGCTGGGCGGACACGCGGAACGCGCTCGCGCGCTGGAATCGCAAGCCGTGGCGCGTCCTGTGGACGTGGACCCGCGGCGCGCTCGCCGTCACGGCGCTGCTGCTGGCCGCGGTCTGGCTCGTGGCCTCGCTGTCGACCCCCGACCCGACGGGCGCCTTCTTCCCCGGCATCGCCGGCCCCGCCCGCGGCAGCGACTTCGCGTTCGTGCTCTACCGCAACGGCCTCGTGCTGGCGCTGCACGCGATGGCCTGCGTCGCCGGCTTCATGGCCGGCTCGTCGCTGCCGACCGTGGCGAGCAGCTACTCGGGGCTGTGGCGCAAGGTGCACGAGCGCGCCGGGCCGCTGGCCATCGGCTTCGTGATCGCCGCCACGCTGTTCTCGCTCGCCACCCAGGCCTACGCGCTCGGCCGCGGGGCCTCCGACCTCTCCCACCAGCTCGGCCTGTCGCCGCTGCTGCTGCTGATCGGCCTGCTCCCGCACGCGCTGCCGGAGCTGACCGCGCTGTTCCTGCCGCTGGCGGCGTGGACGCTGGCCTCGCGCCGCGGAGCGTGGGAGGAGCTCCTGGCCGCCACCATCGTCACCGTGGCCGTCGCCGTCCCCGTGCTGGTCGTGGCGGCGGCGATCGAGACGTGGGTCACGCCGGATCTCCTCGCTATACTTTCTGAAGCGAACTCGCCCTGAGAGGAGCCCTGAACCGAATGGCCGGCAGCATCACCGAAGTCACCGACACCACCTTCCAGGCTGAGGTCCTCGAGTCCGACAAGCCCGTGCTGGTCGACTTCTGGGCGCCGTGGTGCGGCCCCTGCCGCGTCATCGCCCCGATCCTCGAGGAGATGGCCGCCGAGCGCGACGACCTGCGGATCGTGAAGCTGAACATCGACGAGAACATGGAGACGCCGGCCAACTTCGGCATCCTCGCGATCCCGACGATGATCCTCTTCCGCAACGGCGCCGAGGCGACCCGCATCCAGGGCACGCAGCCGCGCAAGCGCCTCGAGGCGCAGCTCGAGCCCGCGCTCGCCGCCTAAGCCCCTCCCGGACGGCGGGACAGCCGCGCGGCGACGAGCGCGATGGTCCGCGTCACGTCGCCGCCGCCGTCGATCAGCTCGACTGAGGGCAGCCCGCTTCGCGAGGGCCGTCCCACGGGCTCGTCCGGCAACGCCATCGCGAGCAGCGGCGTCCGGCGCTCGAGCGCGATCTCCAGCTCGTAGCGGCACGCCGGCGACTCGCTCCAGTTCGGGCTGAGCGCCACGAGCATCGTGCGCGACGACGCGATCCCGGCATGTACCGCTTCTCGCCAGACCGCCCGCGAGGCGACCCGCTCCTCGGTGTCGAGCCAGAGCTGGATGCCGAGCGCGCTCACCCCGCCGCAGATCAGCATCGTGGCACGGGTGTCGCGCGTCGCGTAGGAGACGAAAGCGTCGCGCGTCATCGCGCTTCGGCCTGTTCCCGCGTCTGGTCATCCATCGCCCGGGCCATGCGCCTCGCCCATTCGCCCACCTCGTCGGTGAGGATCTCCTCGGTCCGGTCCACCAGCCGGTCGACGGCTGTGCGTTCGTTGCGAGATGCCCCTGCGGCAAGCCATTCGACCTGGACCGCGTCGAGCTCCGACGCGGACTGATTGAAGACGACGACGTCGCGCTCGTGCTGCAGCGACGCCACGTACGAGGCGGCGCCCGCCGCGACGGCCGTCGTGAACGCAACGGCGAGCTCGACGTCGGACGCCGCGAGCACCGTGCCGGCGCCGCCCATGGCCAGCGTCGTCAGCAGGAACGCGTCCCGGCGACGGGACTTCTCGCCGGCGCGGCGGCGGTAGTAGTCGATCTGGTCGACGACCCGGCTCTGGACGTAGCTCTCGGCCTCGAGGTCGGCGAGGCTGCCGGGCTCCAGGTCCTCGGGTGGCCCCACAGCCGTGGGTCGCGCCAGAGGGCCCGTGACGGCCTCCGAGTCGCTGAGCTTGCCGTTGATCACCGCGAGCCGGCCGGCGAGTGTCGATCCGCGATCCGTCCCGGGCTCGTAGGGACGCGCTTGCGTGCGGTACCGGTACGTCTCGACCTTGACGGCCTCCGCGGCCGCGCGCAGCAGGACCCATCGCTTGCCGATCGCACGGCGGCCGAGCCATGCCACCGCCAGCGCGATCACGCTGGGGAGGATCACCGTCGCCCAGTGGACCGCCCGCTCGCCGGCGCCGCTCGTGGCGCCGTGCAGGAGGGCGAGGCCCGTCACGACGATCCCGATCAGGATGATCACGCGCTGGAGCCGGATGAACGCCTTCTGCAGACCGTCGGCGCGCTTGTCGTAGGCGGCGAACATGCCCCAGGCGCTCATCAGCACCGGCTGGTCGCTCAGCTCCCATGCCAGGCAGTCCGCCAGGACGTCCTCGCCGTCGCAGATGGCCAGGCGGTCGTACTCGGCGAGCCGGCAAAGGACCGGGTCGGCATCGCCGCGGGCGCGCTTCGAGAGCCGGCTGATGGCCACCACCTCGTCGGCGAGGCCGCCGAGGCCCTCCACGAGCACCAGCGGCCAGCCGCGGCGGACCGCCTCGAGCGCCTCGCCGCGCGAGTGCGTCTCGCCGTTGGCGAGGACGACGACGGCCGGCAGGTGCGCCGACAGGCCGGCCGCGACGTCGAAGAGCAGCGGGGTCTCGCCGCCCCACCGCGCGCTGTCCGCGAAGACGAAGTGCGAGTGGTTGCGCTGGAGCTCGGTCCGCTTGTCCGCGGGCTCGCCGGGCTCTCGCACCTTTCCGCGCGGCGAAACGCCGACGAGCACCGGCATTGCGCGCCGGTCCTCACTGCGCGCCTCGCCGATCACGCGCATGACGCCGGCGTCGGTCCCACCGTCCACGACGGTGGCACCGCGTGCCCCCGCCGCCCGCGCGACGGCCGGCCCGAGCACCTCCCCGGCGCGATCGAGCTGGTCGTCCGTCATGCCGTCGGCGCCTCCGCACACCACGAGGACGGGATGCGGCGCGGATCCCAGACCCAGCAGGTCGATCAGCGCCCGGGGATCGTCGCCCGGGCGCTCCTCGACGCGCCAGGCCGTGTTGCCGTTGTCGAAGCTCAGCGGCGCTGATTGGTCACCGGAGCTCCGATCTGCCACGGAGCAGATGATTTCCGGCGCACCGGACGATCCGGCGGAGCTTGCTAGGCCCGGCGTACCGCGATGTGGAGCGGGCGGCCCTTGACGGTCGCGGGCTCGCCCGCGGCCCCGTCGTAGGTGACCGCGACGGCCAGCGTCTCGCCGGTCAGGTAGGCCTCGAACGCCCGCGCGGCGTCGAGCAGCTCGTCGTCGCCGCCGAGCGTGAGCTCGATCCGGTCGGCGACCTCGAGGCCCGCCGTCTTGCGCGCGTTCTGGACCGCGTGGACGATCTCGCGCGCGAGGCCCTCGCGGACCAGGTCGTCGTCGAGCTCGAGCTCGAGGGCGACGGCGTGCGAGCCCTCGCGCTCGAGCTGGTAGCCCTCGAGCGGCTGCATGGCCAGCAGCAGGTCGTCGGCGGCGAGCTCGTGGTCGTGCCCGTCGACGCTGATCCCGACGCGGCCGCCGTCGCGCAGGGCGTCGGCGACGTGGCCAGGGTCGAGCGCGGCCACCGCCGCCGCCACCTGCGGCATGTGCTTGCCGAAGCGCGGCCCGAGCGCGCGGTAGTTGGGCTTGACCTCGTAGGAGCCCAGCTCGTCGGCCTGGGAGACGAAGCGCAGCTCCTTGACGTTGAGCTCGGCCTTGACGATGTCCTCGAGCCGCTCGATCGCCTCGCGCTCGCCGCCGGCGGCCACCACCACGGCGGCGCGCAGCGGCTGGCGAACGCCGAGCTTGGCCTGCCCGCGGGCGGCGAGGCCGAGCCGCACGCTCTCGCGCACGACCGCCATCGCGACCTCGAGCTCGCCGTCGCGGGGACCGGCCTCCGGGAAGTCGCACAGGTGGACGCTCGGCTCCGAGCCGTCGAGGTTGTCGTAGATCTCGTCGGCGATGAACGGGCAGAACGGGGCGAGCAGCTTGGCGACCGTCACCAGGCAGGTGTGCAGCGTGCCGAAGGCGGCCGGGTCGCCGTCCCAGAAGCGCGCGCGGGAGCGGCGCACGTACCAGTTGGAGAGCTCGTCGACGAACGCGGCGATCGCGTGGCCTGCGCGCGTGGCGTCGTAGGCGTCGAGCCGATCCCGCACGGTCTCGGTCGTCGCGTGGAGCCGTGACAGGGCCCAGCGATCGAGCTCGGTGGCCGGCTCGGCGTGCTCGCGCACGTCGTTGACGTTCGTGTAGAGGACGTGGAAGCCGTAGGTGTTCCAGAGCTGGAGCAGGAACTGGCGCAGCGACTCGCCGACGGTGTCGACGGAGAACATGTAGCCGTCCCACGGGAACTTCGAGGCGAAGAAGTACCAGCGGAACGCGTCGGCCCCGTGCTTGTCGATGACGTCCCACGGGGCGACGATGTTCCCGAGCGACTTCGACATCTTGCGGCCCTGCTCGTCGGCGATGTGGCCGAGCACGAGGCACGTGCGGTAGGGCGACTGGTCGAAGAGCAGCGTCGAGATGGCCAGCAGCGAGTAGAACCAGCCGCGCGTCTGGTCGATCGCCTCGCAGATGTAGTCGGCCGGGAAGCGCTCCCTGAAGTGCTCCTCGTTCTCGTGCGGCGCGTGCCACTGGGCGAACGGCATCGAGCCCGAGTCGAACCAGACGTCGATCACCTCGGGCACGCGGCGCAGCGGCTCGCCGCCGCTGGGCGACGGGATCTCGACGTCGTCGACGTACGGCCGGTGCGGATCGTCGAGCTTGACGCCGCTGAGCTGCTCGAGCTCGGCGAGCGAGCCGATCGCCATCGTCTCGCCGGCCTCGTTGCGCCACACGGGCAGCGGGGTGCCCCAGTAGCGCTCGCGCGAGATCGCCCAGTCGACGTTGTTCTCGAGCCACTTGCCCATGCGGCCGTGCTTGATGTGCTCCGGGTGCCAGTCGACCGACTCGTTGGCGGCCAGCAGGCGGTCGCGCAGCGACGAGGTGCGGATGTACCACGACGGCTTGGCGTAGTAGAGCAGCGGCGTGCCGCAGCGCCAGCAGTGCGGGTACGCGTGCAGGTACGCCTCCTCCTTGAGGAGCCGCCCGCGCTCGCGCAGGTCGTCGACGATGCGCGGATCGGCGTCCTTGACCCACAGGCCGGCGAACTGCCCCATCCGCTCGTCGAAGGCTCCGTTGAGCTTGACCGGGTTGATGACGGCGATGCCCTGCTCCTGGCCGATCCGGAAGTCGTCCTCGCCGAACGAGATCGAGGTGTGCACCACGCCGGTGCCGTCCTCGGCGCTGACGAAGTCGGCCGGCACGACGGTGTGGCCCTTCGGCCCGAACTCCTCGGTGGCGATGAAGGTGAAGGGCGGCTCGTAGCGGGCGCCGAGCATGTCGCGGCCGTGGAAGCGGTCCGTGACCTTCACGCCCTCGCCGAGCACGGCCTCGGCCCGCGCCTCGGCGATCACGTGGCCGGCCTCGGTGCGCACGTAGGCGAGGTCGGGCGAGACGGCGAGCGCGGCGTTGGAGAGCAGCGTCCACGGCGTCGTGGTCCAGGCGAGGATCTCGTCGCCGGGGCGCAGCGCGCCAGCGCCCTCGGTCACCGGGAAGGCGACGTAGACGCTCGGGTCCTCGACGTCCTGGTAGCCCTCGGAGACCTCGTGCGAGGACAGCGCGGTGCCGCAGCGCGCGCAGTAGGGCACGACCTTGTGGCCCTCGTAGAGCAGGTCGCGCTCCCACATCGTCTTCAGCGCCCACCAGACCGACTCGATGTAGTCCGGCTCGAGCGTGCGGTAGGCCTGCTCGAGGTCGACCCAGTAGCCGATCCGCTCCGTCAGCCGGTCCCAGTCCTCGAGGTACTCGAACACCGACTCGCGGCACTTGGCGTTGAACTCCGCGATGCCGTAGCGCTCGATGTCGTCCTTGGACTTGAAGCCGAGCTTCTGCTCGACGGCGATCTCGACCGGCAGGCCGTGGCAGTCCCAGCCGCCCTTGCGCTCGACGTAGCGGCCGCGCATGGTCTGGTAGCGCGGGAAGATGTCCTTGAACGCGCGGGCGATGACGTGGTGCGATCCCGGCCGCCCGTTCGCGGTCGGCGGGCCCTCGTAGAACACGTACGGCTCGGCGCCCTGCCGGCGGCGCACCGACTCGCGGAAGATGTCGCGCTCGCGCCAGCGCTCGAGGATCTCCTCCTCGAGCTTGGGGAAGTCGGGCTTGGCGGGGAGCGGGCGGAGCGGAGCCACGGAGTGAGCCATTGTAGGTTTCCGCCGTGGGCGCGCTGGACGAGCTGGACCTGTCGCTGCGGCTGAGCCGTGAGGAGGAGGCCGAGCGGCTCGAGGCGGCACAGCACCGGCTGCTCGCCGTGCGGCTCCGGCTGGGCGGGCTGATCGGCGACGGGCTCGGGCCTCCGCTGTGCGTCCTGCTCGAGGGCTGGGACGCGTCCGGCAAGGGCGGCGCCATCAAGCGGCTGGTCTCTCCGCTCGACTCGCGGCACGTGCGCGTCAAGCAGTTCGCGGCGCCCACGCCGGACGAGAAGCGCCACCACTGGCTGGGGCGCTTCTGGCCCGCGCTGCCGGGCTGGGGCGGCATGGCCGTGCTCGACCGCTCGTGGTACGGGCGCGTGCTGGTGGAGCGCGTCGAGCACTTCGCCTCCGACGAGGCGTGGCACCGCGCCTACGAGGAGATCCGCGACTTCGAGCACAGCCTCGTCGCCGAGGGGATGGTGCTCGTGAAGCTGTGGCTGCACATCTCCGACGAGGAGCAGCTCAAGCGGTTCAAGGCGCGCGAGCAGGACCCGCTCAAGAACTGGAAGCTGACCGACGAGGACTGGCGCAACCGCGAGAAGCGGCCGCAGTACGTGGATGCGATCGAGGACATGGTGCGCGAGACGAGCACCGGCTTCGCGCCGTGGACGCTCGTGGAGGCCGAGAGCAAGCGCTACGCGCGGGTGAAGGTGATCGAGACGGTGATCGCCGCCGCCGAGGACGGCCTGCGCCGCCACGGCATGACGGTGCCCTAGCGGTTCTTTCGGCGGGCGGCCTTCTGGGCCTTGCCGCGGGCGCGGGCCTTCGACTTGGCCTCGCGCTTGTGCTTGTGCGGGCCCTCCTCGCGCAAGCGCCGGCCGGGCCGGTGCGCCTTCGGCAGCGAGCGCTTCGCGTCGCGCGAGATGAACATGCCGATGGCGACGAACGCCACCAGCAGCGCGGCGCCGATGAAGTAGAGCGTCGACGTTCCGCCGATCTCGGAGTTGAGGAAGCCTCCGTCGTCCTCCGGCTCGGCCGTCGGCGCCGGCGTCGGCTGCGCGGGCGGGAGCGGCTGGAACGGCTGTGTGGGCTGGGTGGTGGGTGCGGGTTGCTCCTGGTTGTCCTGGTTGTTCTGCGCGAGCGCGGCGGACGGCGCCAGGAGCGCGAGCAGGACGGCGATGACGGCGGCGCGAGTGAGCATGCGGGCGCGGAAGGTACTACGCGGGAGCGCCGGTGAGAACCCACCGAGAGCCTAGGAAGCGCAGCCCGCAGGTGAGCGCGCGCATCCCGATGAGGCCCGCGAGCCCCCACCAGACGCCCGTGATCCCCCAGCCCTGGTGGAGCGCCAGCAGCGCCACGGGGACGTAGACGGCGGACGACAGCAGCATCCCCCACATCAGGAAGCGCGTGTCTCCCGCGCCGATGAGGATGCCGTCGAGCGCGAAGACGACGCCGTTGAGCGGCATCAGCGCCGCGAACAGCCACCAGATCTCCTGCGCCTGCTCGACCACGCGCGGGTCGTCGGTGAACGCGTGCGGCAGGACGTCGATCAGCGCGATCAGGATCAGGCCGAAGCCGGCGCCGACCACGGCCGACCACACGATCACGCGGGTGGCCGCCGCGCGCGCCCGCTCGGCGTCGCCCGCTCCGAGCAGGCGGCCGACCATCACCTGCGCGGCGATCGCCAGCGCGTCGAGCACGAGCGCGAGGAAGACGAAGAGCTGGAACGCGATCTGGTGCGCGGCGAGCGAGGCGGCGCCGACGCGGGCGAGCACGGCGGAGGCGACGAGGAACGAGCCGAGCAGCGCGCCGGTGCGCACCGCGATCTCGGTGCCGATCCGGATCAGCGGGCGCATGAGCCTGAGGATCGGCGGCTCGAAGCCTGCGCGGCGCTGCACCTGCACGAAGGCGAGGCCCATGCCGGCCTGGGCGATCACCGTTCCCCACGCCGAGCCGGCCAGGCCCCAGTCGAAGCCGTAGACGAACAGCACCTCGAGCACCACGTTCACCGCGTGCGCGACGACGAGGATGATCAGCGGCGTGCGCAGGTCGCCGATCCCGCGCAGGAAGCCCTGGCCGGCGGCGGCGATCATGAAGAACGGCGCCCCGAACGCCGCGATCCGCAGGTAGAGCGTGGCGCCCTCGGCGACCTCGTCCTCGCCGCCCATGAGCTTCACGGCGGGCGGCGCGAGGACCAGCGTGGCGGCGAGCAGCGCGAAGCCGAGGAAGAGCGCCAGCCAGAGCGCCTGCGAGCCGAGCGCCGCCGCCTCGCGGTCGCGGCCGGCGCCGTGCAGGCGGGCCACCTGGGCGGTGGTGCCGTAGGTGAGGAAGTTCAGGATCGTGAAGCCGGTGGAGAGCACCGTGGCCGCGATCGCCAGCGACGCGAGCTGCGTCGTGCCCAGGTGGCCGACGATCGCCGTGTCGACCAGCACGTAGAGCGGCTCGGCCGCGAGCGCGCCCAGCGCCGGGATGGCGAGGGCGAAGACTTCGCGGTCGAGCGGCTTCAGACGCATACGCTCTCTGTCATGTTGCCCGGGACTTCGTCCGGCCGTCCCTTCGACCTCGACGGACGCCATCCGTGGCGTCCGAAATCGTGAAGCTCCGGCTCTACCACCACCACGACGGCGCGCGCGTGGCCTACCGCGAGACGGGCACCGGCCGGCCGCTGGTCCTGCTCCATTCGCGGCTGCTCTCGCACCGCGAGTGGGAGCCGGTGGTCGAGGAGCTCAGCCACCGCTACCGGCTCGTGCTGCCCGACCTGCCGCTGCACGGCGACTCGGAGGACCGCCCGCGCCACCCCTACACGCCGGACTGGCTGGCCGAGGTGATGGCCGGCTTCATCCGCGAGACGTGCGGAGCGCGGCCGCTGGTGGCCGGACACGACGCCGGCGCGCAGATCCTGCTGCACGCGATCGCCACGCGCCAGCTCACCCCGGGCCGGCTCGTGCTGATGCCGAACGCCATGCACGGGCCGCCCGAGCGGACCTCGCGCGAACGGGTGCTCGCCCGGGTGGTGCGGGCGGGATCGGTGCCCGGGCTCGACCGCGCCGTCTCGCACGGCGCGCGGCTCGTCTTCCCGCCGGCGTGGGGCGAGGATCTGACGGCGCGCGGCAACCCGGCCGCGCGCGACCTGGTCCGCCACGCCTTCGGCAGCCTGGGCGGCAACGCCAACCGCGCGCGCTCATGGGCGCGCGCCGCCCGGCGCTGGCCGACGGGCGCGCAGACCGACCTGCTCGAGGTCTACCGGCTGATCGAGGTCCCGACGCTGCTGCTGTGGGCCGACGAGGACCGCCTGCACCCGCTGCACATCGCCGAGGAGGCGCTCGACCTGCTGCCCGACGCGCAGCTCCGCGTGCTCGAGGGGACCGGCTTCCTGATGGCCTACGACGACCCGGTGGGACTAGCCAGAGAGCTGGCAGCCTTCTGCGGATAACCTAGATCTCCATGTACGAGCTGGAACGCCCGGAGTTCTGTTCCGTCGGCCGGGCGATGGACATCCTCGGCGAGCGGTGGACGCTGCTGATCATGCGCGAGGCCTTCTACGGGGTGCGCCGCTTCTCCGACATGCAGCGCAACCTCGGCATCGCCCGCAACATCCTCTCCACCCGCCTGCAGACGCTGGTGCGCGCCGGCATCCTGGAGCGCCGCCGCTACCAGGACGAGCCCGAGCGCTTCGAGTACCGCCTCACCCAGGCCGGGCGCGACCTCTATCCCGCCGTGATCGCGATCATGAAGTGGGGCGACGAGCACCTGGCCGGCGACGTCGGCCCGCCGATCGTCCTGCGCCATTCCTGCGGCGAGGAGGCCGACCCCGTGCTCGTGTGCAGCCACTGCCACGAGCCGCTGCATCCGCACGACGTGACGCCCGAGCCGGGTCCCGGCGCCAAGGTCGCCACGCCGACCGCCGCCTGAAGCGCGTTCGCCGGGCCGCCGATGCCCGTCTGGTGCTGTGGAAGCTCCGGGCGATCGTCTACGGCGGCATCGCCATCGTCGCCGCGCTGCTCCTTCCTACCGCTGCTCTTCGGGTCCGGTCAGCTTCTCCGCCGACTGAGCGCCGTTCGTCCGCCCGAGCGCGTCCTGGGCCATCTTGAGCGCCGGGCCGGCCTGCCCGATCACCTGCGAGATGATCTCGGAGATGCCCTGGGCGCCGTTGAGGACCGTGAGGTTGTCGACGTGCTTGAACGACTCGGCGGCGGCGGCCACGATCTCCGGCAGCTTCTCGGCGATCTGCTGGCCGATGACCGCGTCGGCCTCCTTCTCGAGCGCCTCCGCGCGCTTGGCGATGGCTTCGGCCTCGGCCAGGCCCTTGGCGCGGATCGCCTCGCCCTCGGCCAGGCCCTTGGCCTTGGTCGCCTCGCCGTCGGCGCGGCCGCGCGTCGTGATCACGCCGGCCTCGGAGTTGCCGATCTGCTCGATCTTCTTCGCCTGCGCGGCGGCTGAGAGCTCGACCTCGCGGGCCTCCGCCTCGGCGAGCGAGATGCGGGCGGCGCGCTCGGCCTCGGCCTGCACCTGCTTCTCGTAGGCCGCCGCGTCGGCCGGCTTGCGCACCTGCGTGTCGAGTCGCTTCTCCTCGCGCTGGGCCTCGAGGTTCGCGACCTCGGTCTCCTGCACGACGACCTGCTTGCGCGACTCGGCGTCGGCCAGCGGGCCGGCCTGGGCGGACTGCGCCATCTGGGTGTCGATCTCGGCCTGGTAGGCGGCGCGCTTGATCTCGGAGTCGCGCCGCGCGGCGGCCTTGAGCGCCTCGGCCTCCTGCTCGCGCTCGGTCGCCTCGCGGTCGGCGTTCGCCTGGGCGATGCGCGCCTGCTTCTGCACCTCGGCGGCGCGCGGCTCGCCGAGCGCGCGGATGTAGCCGGTGGGGTCGACGACCTCCTGGATCTGGAGCGAGTCGACGATCAGGCCGAGCTTCTGCATCTCGTCGATCGAGGCGTCGCGCGTCGCCTGGGCCAGCTCGTTGCGGTTGGCGATGAGGTCCTCGACGGACAGGCCGCCGGTGATCGAGCGCAGGTGGCCGTGGAAGACCTCGCGGACGAGGTCGTGCATCTGGCCCTGCTGCGCGTCGAGGAAGCGCGTGGCCGCGTTGGTGATCGAGCGCTCGTCGTCGCCGACCTTGAAGATCGCCACGCCGCGCACGCCGACCGGGATCTTCTGCGAGTCGACGCCCTCGACCTCGAGCAGCGCCTTGTCGGCGGCCAGGCCCAGGTACTGCGCCTTCTGGAGCACGGGGATGACGAACGCGCCGCCGCCGGTGATGATCTTGAAGGTCTTGCCGTCGGTGCCGCTGCGGCTGGCGGCGAAGCCGGTGACGATCAGCGCCTCGTCGGCCGACGGCACCTTCCACAGCGTCTTGAACAGCAGCGCGAAGAACAGCGGCACGATGACGACGGCCGCCACGATGACGATCAGGGTGGTACTCACTTACGGCTCCTCGGGATAGAGACGGCTGACGAGCACGAGCCGAGGCGGCTCGTACTCGACGACCACGACCTCCGCGTACGGCTCGATGGCGCCGCCGTCGACGTCGCGGGCCAGGAAGGCCTCGACGCCGCCGCGGATCGACACCATGACCTCGCCCGTGCGCCCAGGCTGGATCGCACCCGTGGAGGTGATCCGGCCTCGGCAGCCGACGGGTGATGCGCCTGCGGACATCTGGCGCGGCGCAAGGTAGCGCTAGCGTTCTATGCCAACGCTAAAACGAGTCGAGGTTTCTGAGCATGAGCGTGGAGACGACAGAGGAGCTGTGGGGCGGGGAGACCCGCAAGGCGGTCGCGAACTTCCCGGTGTCCGGCGAACGGGTCCCCGTCGCCGTGGTGCGCTGGCTGGGCCGGATCAAGGGCGCGTCCGCGCGCGCGAACGCCGATCTGGGCCTGCTCGACGGCGCCCTCGCGGAGCGGATCGCGGCGGCGGCCGACGAGATCGCGCAGGGCAACCACGACGACCAGTTCCCGATCGACGTCTTCCAGACCGGCTCGGGCACCTCGTCGAACATGAACGCCAACGAGGTCATCGCCACGATCGCCGGCGAGGGGGCGCACCCCAACGACCACGTGAACATGGGCCAGTCCTCGAACGACGTGTTCCCGAGCGCCGTCCACCTGGCCGCCCTCGACGAGGCGACCAACCGGCTGCTGCCCGCGCTCGAGCGGCTCGAGAAGGCGTTCGCGGACAAGGCCGAGGCGTTCAAGGACATCGTCAAGTCCGGCCGCACGCACCTGATGGACGCCGTGCCGGTCACGCTCGGGCAGGAGTTCGCCGGCTACGCCGCGCAGGTCCGGCTCGGCCGCCGGCGGGTGCAGAACGCGCTCCCGCAGGTCGCCCAGATCCCGCTCGGCGGAACCGCCACCGGCACCGGCCTCAACACCCACCGCGACTTCGCCGCCAAGGTGCGCGAGACGCTGGCCGCCGACACCGGCCTCGAGATCCGCCCGGCGGAGGACCCGTTCGAGGCGCAGGGCAACCGCGACGCGCTGGTCGAGCTGTCGGGCGCGCTGAAGGTCATCGCCGTCTCGCTGACCAAGATCGCCAACGACCTCGCGCTGATGGGCTCGGGCCCGCGCTCGGGGATCGGGGAGATCTTCCTGCCCGAGCTCCAGAAGGGCTCCTCGATCATGCCCGGCAAGGTCAACCCGGTGCTGCCGGAGGTCGTGCTCCAGGTCAGCGCGCAGGTGATCGGCAACGACACCGCGATCACGGTCGGCGGCCTGCAGGGCCAGTTCGAGCTCAACGTCCGGATCCCGCTGATGGCGCGCAACCTGCTCCAGTCGATCCACCTGCTGACCACGGCGAGCACGCTGTTCGCCTCCAAGTGCGTCGAGGGGATCGAGGCGAACCTGGCCGGCTGCGAGGCCTCGGCCGAGGGCACGCTCGCCGTGGCCACCGCGCTGAACCCGTTCATCGGCTACGACAAGGCCGCCGAGATCGTCAAGGACGCCGCCGCCAGCGGCCGCACGCTGCGCGAGGTCGCGCGCGAGCACGGCGTCGACGAGGCGACGCTCGACGAGGCGCTCGACCTGCGCAAGATCGCCGCGGGGTCCCAGGCATAGGCGCACTGCTCAACCGGCGGCCGGCGGCGATCGCCGTCGCCGGCGCGCTGACGATCGCCTTCTCCGCGATCCTCGTCTCGCTCGCCGAGGTCGAGCCGGCCACGGCCGCCGTCTTCCGCTGCTTCTACGCCCTGCCGCTGCTCGGGCTGCTGGCGTGGCGGGAGGACCGCCGCTACGGGCCCCGATCGGCCCGTTGGCTGGCAATCCCGGCCGGGCTCTTCTTCGCCGGCGACCTGGTGTTCTGGCACTACGCGATCGGCGACGTCGGCGCCGGGCTGTCGACCGTGCTCGGCAACCTCCAGGTCGTCGTCGTTCCGTTCCTCGCGTGGATGATCCTGGGTGAGCGGATCCAGCCGCGCCTGCTCGCCGCCCTGCCGCTCGTGTGCAGCGGGGTGGTGCTGATCTCGGGCGTGCTCGAGACCGGCGCCTATGGCGAGAACCCGGCGCGCGGCGTCGTGTTCGGCGCGCTCACCGGGCTCACCTACGCCGGCTTCATCCTCGTGCTCCGCCAGGCCGGCTCCGACCTGCGCCGCCCGGCCGGACCGCTGTTCGACACCACGCTCGTCGCGACGGTGGTGGCCGCGATCGCCGGCCTTGCCATCGGCGACATCAACTTCGTGCCGGCCTGGCCCGCGCACGGCTGGCTCGTCGTGCTGGCACTGACGTCGCAGGTGCTCGGGTGGCTGCTGATCACGATCTCGCTGCCGCGGCTCCCGGCCGCCCTGACCTCGGTCACGCTGACCATCCAGCCGGTCTGCGCGGTGTTGCTGGGCATGGTTCTGCTGGGCGAGGACCCGACCGCGCTCCAGCTCGCCGGCGTCGCCTGCATCCTCGCCGGCCTGGTCTCGATCGCCCTGCGGCGCGATCCCGCGCGCAGGCCGGTGCCCGAACCGGTGTAGGCGGCTAGCTGAGCGCAGCCCGGACGTCGTCGTGCACGGCGTCGGGGTCCTGCGCCCCGTCGACGCGCCGCAGCTTCCCCTGCTGCTCGTAGTGGTCGACGAGCGGCTCGGTCTCGCGGTGGTAGACGCGGAGGCGCTCGCGCACGGTCTCGGGCTTGTCGTCGGCCCGGCCGTCTTGCCGGCCCGCGATCCGCTCCATCACCACCTCGTCGGGCACGTCGATGAGGATCACCGCGTCGAGGTCGCGCCCGAGCGCCTCGACCTGCGCCACCGAGCGCGGGAACCCGTCGAGCAGCACCGGCCGGTCGCCGGCATCCGCCAGGGCGTCCTCGACCACATCGACGATCACCTCGTCGGGGACGAGCTCGCCGCGGTCCATGTACTCGCCCGCACGCCGCCCCAGCTCGGTGCCTTCCGCTCGCGCCGCGCGCAGCAGATCGCCGGTCGACAGCCAGACGAACCCGAGCTCGTGGCTCAGCCGAGTCGCCTGGGTGCCCTTGCCGGACCCGGGCGGCCCGAGCAGTGCGATCGCCGGTGCGGCGGCCATGCCGCCAACATACGCAACTTCCGATGGACGAGCTCCGCTCCGCCCGCCGCGGCGTCAACGTCGTCTTCTTCGTTTACGGCGCCGTGCTGGCGACGTGGGTCTCGCGCATCCCGCTGATCAAGCAGGAGCTCGGGCTCGACACCGCGGAGCTGAGCCTCGCGCTGCTCGGATCGCCGGTCGGACTGATCATCGCGATGCAGTTCGTGTCCTCGCTCGTCGAGCGCTGGACGAGCGCGGTCGTCGCCCGCTGGGCCGTCGTCGCCGCGTGTGTCTCCATGATCCTGCCCGCGCTGGCGTGGAACCTCGGCTCGCTCGCCGTGGCGCTGCTGCTCCTCGGCTTCTCGCTCGGCTCGCTCGACATCGCGATGAACACGCAGGGCGTGGCGATCGAGCGCGGCTACGCCCGGCCGATCATGTCCGGCATCCACGGCATGTACAGCGTCGGCGTGCTCGTGGGCGCCGCCGTCGGCGCCGCGGCGGCGCACGCGGACGTCGAGCCGCTGCTGCACTTCGCCGTCGCCGCGCTCGTGCTGTCGGTGGCCGGCGTGTGGGGCTCGTTCGCGCTGCTCGGCCAGGAGGCCGACGCACCCGCCTCGCGCGACGACGCCGGAGACGTTCCGCTGCGCCTGCTCCGCCACCCGCGGCTGATCGCGCTCGGCGTGATCGCGTTCTGCTGCCTGTTCGCCGAGGGCGCGGTCGACGACTGGAGCGGCGTCTATATGCACGAGGAGCAGGGCGCGTCGCTCGGCCTGGCGCCGCTCGCCGCCGCCGCCTGCGGCCTCGGGATGGCGATCGGGCGCTTCGGCGGCGATGCCGTCATCGCCCGCCTCGGCCGCCAGGCGACGCTGACCTGGGGCTCGCTCGTAGCCGGCGCCGGGATGACGCTGGCGGTGCTCGCGCCCGATCCCGGCGTCGCGATCGCCGCCTACGGGATCCTTGGCCTCGGCGTTGCGACGATCGTCCCGATCGCGTTCACGCTCGCCGGCAACGCGCCCGGCATCCCTCCCGCCTGGGCCATCTCGCGCGTGACGACGCTCGGCTACGCCGGGCTGTTCAGCAGCCCACCCGTCATCGGCCTCGTCGCCCAGGTCACGAGCCTCACCTTCGCGCTCGCGATCCCGGCCGTGCTGCTGCTGCTCGTCGCGCCGCTCAGCCGCGTCGTATCACGTTGACAGCCGCCGGGTCACACGGCGTAGTCGGGCCACGCAGCGCGAAGAGGTGGTGATAGGCGCGCGCCTCGTCAATCACACGTGCGACCGACGGCCGCGTGTGAGAGGGTCGCGCCGACGTCTGACAGAGGTAAGAGCTTCTGATGACTCGCGTTTCGCCGCCCACCGCGGGCGTGGCCCAATTCGCTCGTTATCCGTTCACGCTCGGAGTGGCGTCGGGGTCGCCGGTGTCGACTGCGGTGGTGATCTGGACGCGCTTGGCGCCACGACCGCTTGACGGCGGCGGGGTCGGTAACCGCGTGGTGCGGGTCGACTGGGAGGTTGCCGCGGACGAGCGGTTTCGTCGGATCGTGCGGCGCGGGCGGGTGGACGCGGTGCCGGGACGGGGGCACAGCGTGCATGTCGATGTGCGTCAGCTGGAGCCGGCGCGTCGGTACTTCTACCGCTTCCGGGCCGGAGACGCGGTGAGTCCGATCGGTCGCACCCGCACGGCTCCGGACCCTCGCGCCCGTCCGGGCCGGTTGCGCTACGGCTTCGCGTCGTGCCAGCACTTCGAGGTCGGCTACTACGGCGCGCACCGGCACCTGGAGGCCGAGGACGTCGACCTGATGTTCTTCCTGGGCGACTACATCTACGAGGGCGCGAGCCGGCCTGGGCGCGTGCGCCAGCACGTCGGCGATGAGGTGCGGACGCTCGTCGAGTACCGCAATCGGCACGCGCAGTACAAGACCGACCCGGATCTCCAGCGCCTGCACTCCGCCGTCCCGTGGCTCGTCACGTGGGACGATCACGAGGTCGACAACGACTACGCCGACGGCCAGTCGGAGTGGCTCGGAGCGCACTTCCTCCGGCGCCGTGCCGCCGCCTACCAGGCGTACTTCGAGCACATGCCGCTGCGCGCGCCGGCGAGCGTCGACTTCTCCGGCCCGCGCTTGTACCGCCGTTTCGACTGGGGCACGCTGGCGCGCATCCACGTGCTCGACGGCCGTCAGTACCGCACACCGCAGGCATGCCCACCACCCGGCCGCGGAGGAGCGAGCGTCGTCGACGAGGACTGCCCCGGGCTCGTTCAGCCGGGTCGCACCATGCTCGGACGGTCTCAGAGCCGGTGGCTCCGCGCTGGCCTGGCCGCTGTGCCGGGGCGCTGGAACGTGATCGCCCAGCAGACGCAGATGGCACGGTCGAGCGTCGTCGTCGACGGTCGCCGGCGCGTCTGGACGGACGCCTGGGACGGCTACCCGGTTCCCCGCCGATCGCTTCTGCGCTTCCTACGCGACTCCGGTGTGCGGAGTGGCGTGGTCATCAGCGGCGACAGCCACGCCGGCTTCGTCAGCGACCTCAAGCCCGACTTCGACGACGACCAGGCCGAGCCCGTCGCGACCGAGCTCTGCGGCACATCGATCACCTCGCCCGGACGGCCGCACACCGCGGTCGAGGCCATCCTGCGCGACAACCCGCACATCAAACACGGCGACAGCAGCCGCCGGGGCTACGTCGTCGTCGACGTGACCGCCCAGCGCTCCATCGCGCGCCTGCGGGTCATCGACGATCCCACCGACCCCCGCACCGGCGTCGACACCCAGGTCACATTCGCGATCGACGCGGGGCGCCCCGGCGCGCAGCGGATGTAGGCCGTGAGTAGTCCCAGGTCGGGCTAGGCACGTCGGCCGAGTCCGTAGACGAAGAACTCGCCCGTCTCGACAAAGCTCGCGTCAAGGCCGTGGTCACGAAGATCTCGCGCGAGCCGGTCGGGATCGAACGAACGCGTGAAAATCCGAAACTCCCGACCGTCCTCGAGTCGCCTGAGCTCAGTCGCGCTCTCGTGATCGGGCGAACCGTGAATGACGTTCCTGTCCAGGACCGCGCGTGCGGCATCCACGAGGAAGAAGCGGCCTCCGGGGCGAAGCGCGTCGTGGACGCTGCGCCAGAACCGGTCGGTATGGCTCTCGGGAACGTGCGAAAGCCAGAACGCAAAGAAGACGACGTCATAGTCCTGATCTGGCTGCCAGCTGAAGAGATCGTCAACCCAGAGCTCGACATTGCTCTTACCGGCATCCTGCAGCTTCGCCAGAGCGAGTTCGCGCATCTCCGGCGCTGCATCGACTCCGACTACACGGGTCGCCACCTCCGCGAGACGGATCGTCCACTCACCCGTGCCGTAGGCAAGCTCGAGGACGTCTCCACGAGGCGCAAACGCATCGAGTGCTGAATACACTCGATCGAGCTCAAGACGCCATCTGGCATTGTGCTCGTCGCCCAAGTCATGGAGCCCCTCGCGACGGAACCACTTGTCGTACTCACGAGCGCGAGCCCGATAGTAGGCGAGTTGCTCGGCGAGAATCGGGTTGTTGTTGTTCACAGCGCTATCGACGTCGCGAGTTGATGCCTCGCGTCACCCGAAACTCGGCGGCGACCTCGCGCGTGGCCGCTTCCGCCCCGAGCGGGAAGACGTGCAGCGCGTCCACGCGCGAGACACGGGCGAGCCCGGCCGCCAGCTCGCGCGCGAGCTCGATGCCGCCACCGCGACGGATCTGCGCGCAGGCGGGCTCGGGGATCGTCACGCCCGGCAGCGCGCAGGCGCGTTCTGCCATGCGCGGCGGCGCCCACGACCTGCGACTGCAACGCAAGCCGGTTGCGGTCGCGGCAGGAAACGTGCACGATCGTCCCGACGCCCTGCTCGCGGGCGAGAGCCACAGCCGCCAACGGCGACATTCGCGGCTGGCCGGCGTGGTTGTCGGTCAACCCGACGACATCGACGGTGTCAGCCAGAACAGCGATGCGATCACTCACCCGCTGGCCATCGGCCTCGGCCGGCAGCGAAATCTCCGCAGACGTGAGGGCAGTCACGGACACCGGCGAATCATCGCAGCCCGACGCCCCTGAGACGCGCCGTGGTCGAAGGAAGGAAGGCAGGCAGACCTCGCTTTCTCGACGCGTTCCACGCGCGCCCTCCGCCCGCGCACACCGTCACGGCGAGAGGCGCTCGGACCGCCAGGAGCCGTCGGGCTGGAGCAGGAAGTGCTCGCGGTCGTGGAGGCGGTCGGCGCGGCCCTGCCACAGCTCGACGGCGTCGGGCCGGAGGCGGTAGCCGCCCCAGTGGTCGGGGCGCGGCACGTCGTCCGGGTAGCGCGCCTCGACCTCGGCCACGCGCTCCTCGAGCTCTTCGCGCGAGCGCAGGACAGAACCCTGGGGCGAAGCCCAGGCGCCGATCTGGGCGCCGCGCGGGCGGCTGGCGAAGTAGGCGTCGGACTCCTCGGCCGGCAGGCGCTCGACCAGCCCCTCGAAGCGGGCCGCGCGGTAGAGCGGCTGCCAGTAGATCGTCGCCGCCGCGCGCGGGTTGGCGTCCAGCTCGCGGCCCTTGCGCGACCCGTAGTTGGTGAAGAAGCGGATCCCCTCGTCGTCGATGCCCTTCATCAGGACGATGCGGACGGAGGGGCGGCCGTCGGGCGTCGCCGTGGCCAGCGACATGCGCTCGGCTTCGATGATGCCCGAGGCGGCGGCCTCCTCGAACCATTCGCGGACGAGGCGCAGCGGGTTGGTCACTCCATCGCCATCGCGACGTACTTGATCGCCAGGTACTCGTCGATTCCCTCCGGGCCGCCCTCGCGGCCGAAGCCGGAGGCCTTGACGCCGCCGAACGGCGCGGCCGGGTTGGACACGATCCCCTGGTTCAGCCCCACCATGCCGGTCTGCAGCTTCTCGACCACGCGGAAGGCGCGCTTGATGTCACTCGTGTAGACGTAGGCCACGAGCCCGTACTCGGTGTCGTTGGCGGCGGCGATCGCCGCGTCCTCGTCGTCGAAGCCGATCACCGGCGCCACCGGGCCGAAGATCTCCTCCTTGAGCAGATTCGCATCGGCCGACACGCCGCCGAGCACGGTCGGCTCGTAGAAGTAGCCCGCGCCCTCGCGCTCGCTGCCGCCGACCAGCACCTGCGCGCCCTTGCCGGTGGCGTCCTGGACGAGCTCGGCGACCTTGCCGCGCTGCGTGCCGTCGATCAGCGGACCGACCTTGACGTCGTCCTCGACCCCGCGGCCGACCTTCATCTCGCCCAGCTTGCCGGCCAGCTTCTCGGCGAACTCCTCGGCAACGCGATCGGCCACGTGGAAGCGGTTGGCCGCCGTGCAGGCCTCGCCGATGTTGCGCATCTTGGCGATCACGGCGCCCTCGACGGCGGCGTCGACGTCGGCGTCCGGGAAGACGATGAACGGCGCGTTGCCGCCCAGCTCCATCGAGGTGCGCAGCAGCCCTTCCGCCGACTGCTCGACCAGCTTGCGGCCCACCTCGGTCGAGCCGGTGAAGGTCAGCTTGCGCAGCCGCGGGTCCTCGATGATCGGCTTGGAGACCTCGGAGCTCGAGCTCGAGGTGATGACGTTGAGCACGCCCGCGGGCAGACCGGCCTCCTCGAACAGCCGCGCCAGGGCGAGCATCGAGAGCGGCGTCTGCTGGGCGGGCTTGATGACCATCGTGCAGCCGGCCGCCACGGCCGGGCCGATCTTGCGCGTGCCCATCGCAGCCGGGAAGTTCCACGGCGTGATCGCGTAGCACGGCCCGACCGGCTGCTTCATGGTGATCAGGCGGCCGACGCCGTTCGGCGCCGTCGCGAAGCGGCCCTCGATCCGCACCGCCTCCTCGGAGAACCAGCGCAGGAACTCGGCGGCGTAGGCGATCTCGGCCTTGGACTCGGCGAGCGGCTTGCCCATCTCGAGCGTCATCAGCAGCGCCAGGTCGTCGGCGCGCTCGTTCATGGCCTCGAACACCCGGCGCAGGATCTCGCCGCGCTCGCGCGGCGGGTGCTGCGCCCACTCGTCCTGCACGGCGACCGCGGCGTCCAGCGCCGCCGTCGCGTCGCCGGCCGTGGCGTCCGCGACCTCGACCAGCGTCTCCCCCGTCGACGGATCCTCGACGGCCAGCGTGTCGCCGCCCGACGCGTCCCGCCACTCGCCGCCGATGTACAGCTGCGTGGGGGCCTGCTCGACGACGGCGGTCTCCTTGTCGGCTGTGATGCTCATGCAGCCACTGTCTCCGTTCCTAGCTCCTCCGAAATTGACACGTCGATCGAGTAGTCGATCGGGACCACGATCAGCGACGGCAGGTCGAGGCTCAGGGCATGCCGCAGGTGGCGGCCGAGGTCCTCGACGGCCTCGCAGCGCCAGGCCGGCATGCCGAAGGCGTCGGCCAGTCGCACGAAGTCGGGGTTGGTGAAGTCGGTGCCGAAGTGGCGGCCGAACTTCTTGTCCTGCTTCCACACGATCGAGCCGTACTGGCGGTTCTCCCAGACGATGTTGACCAGCGGCGTGCGCAGCCGCACCGCGGTCTCGAGCTCCTGCACGTTCATCAGGAAGCCGCCGTCGCCGCTGACGGTGACGACGTGGCGGTCCGGGTGGACGAGCTTGGCGGCGATCCCGGTCGGCAGCGCGATGCCCATGCCCGCCAGGCCGTTGGCGATGAACACCGTCTCCGGCTCGTGGGCCGGGAACATGCGCGCGATCCACAGCTTGTGCAGGCCGACGTCCGAGATCAGGATGTCTCGCCGCCCGAGCGCCTGGCGGATCTCCCACAGCGCGCGCGGCGGCTGCATCGGGAAGGCGTCGTCGTCCTTGGCCGCCTCGAAGCGGCCGAGCACGATCTCGTTGAGCCGCGTGTCCTGGCTCGTGAAGGTGCGGTCCGACAGCTCCTCGGCCAGCCACGTGAGGATGAACGGAAGGTCGCCGACGAGGTCGGCCTCGGTCATGAAGTGCTCGTCGACGTCGGGCGCCACCGTGTCGATGCAGACGATCCGCTTGTCGCGCTTGGGGTTCCAGTTCGCCGGCGCGTGCTCGACCAGGTCGTAGCCGACCGTGATCACGACGTCGGCGTCCTCGAAGCCGGCCAGCGCGTAGTCGCGCGACTGCAGGCCGACGGTGCCGAGCGCGCGCGGGTCCTCGTAGTCGAGCGCGCCCTTGCCCATGAAGGTCTCTGCGACCCCGATGCCGGTCGAGTAGGCGAACGCGCGCAGGGCGGCGGCGGCCCCGGTGCGGAGAACCCCGTTGCCGGCCAGCACGACCGGCCGCTCGGCGTCGCCGATGACCTTGAGCGCGGACCGCAGCTCCTCGGGGCTGGGCTCCGGCCGGCGGCGCGCGGTGCGGACCGGCAGCGGCTCGGCGTCGACCTGCGCGGCCATGACGTCCTCGGGCAGCTCGATGTGGGTCGGCCCCGGCTTCTGGGCCTGGGCGACCTTGAACGCCTTGCGGACGACCTCGGGGATCACGCGCGCCGAGTTGAGCCGCGTGTTGAACTTGGTGACCGGCCGCAGCATGTCGACGATGTCGAGGTACTGGTGCGACTCCTTGTGCATGCGCTCGAGGTCGGCCTGGCCGGTGAGCGCGACCATCGGCGAGCGGTCCAGCAGCGCGTCGGCCACCCCGGTCACGAGGTTGGTGGCGCCCGGGCCGAGCGTGCCGAGGCAGACCCCGGCCGAGCGGGTCAGGCGGCCGTACATGTCGGCCATGTAGGCGCCGCCCTGCTCGTGGCGCACCGGCACGAACTCGATCGACGAGTTCTCGAGCGACTCGTTGAGGTCCAGCGTCTCCTCGCCCGGGATGCCGAATACGTACTTGACGCCCTCGGCCTCGAGGCACTCCACGAACAGATCTGAAGCCTTGCGCTCGCTCATCTCCGCAACTTCTTACCAGTCCCGGTGTCCGGCTACCCTGATGCCCTTGCTGCGGCTCGCTTCGCTGACACTCGCTGCGCTCGCGCTGCTGGTCACTCCTGCCTTCGCCGCGAAGGCGCGATTCACCATCCGCGGAGCGGGCTTCGGGCACGGCGTCGGGATGAGCCAGTACGGCGCCTACGGGTTCGCCAAGCAGGGCCGGACGTACGACCAGATCCTCGGCCACTACTACACCGGCACCGCGCTGGGGACCACGGATCCGGCCAAGACCGTCCGGGTGCTGATCCAGTCGACCGGGACCGCGAGCTTCAGCGGCGCCTCGCAGGCCGGGACGCGCGCGCTCAACCCGTCGCGCACCTACAAGGCCCGCCGCCACGGCGCCACGCAGGTCGACCTGCTGTCGGCCGCCGGCAAGCGGATCGCCACCTTCTCGTCGCCGCTGCAGGTCTCCGGCCCCGGCGCGGTCACGCTCGGCGGCGTCGGCAGCTACCGCGGCATCCTCGAGTTCCGGCCCGACACCTTCGGCGGCATCAACGCGATCAACGCGGTCTCGCTCGAGGACTACGTCGCGGGCGTGGTGGCGCGCGAGTCGCCGTCGTCGTGGCCGGCCGAGGCGCTCAAGGCCCAGGCCGTCGCCGCGCGCACCTACGCGATCACCACGTCGAAGGCCGGCGCGGGCTTCGAGCACTACGCCGACACGCGCTCGCAGGTCTACGGCGGCGTGGCCGCGGAGACCGAGTCGACCAACGCCGCCGTCGCCGCCACCCGCGGGCAGGTCGTCACCCACGCGGGCAAGCCGGTGGTCACCTTCTTCTTCTCCACCTCCGGCGGCCGGACCGAGAACGTCGAGAACACGAACGTCGGCGCCGGGCCGCAGCCGTGGCTGAAGTCGGTCGAGGACCCCTACGACGACATCTCGCCCAAGCACCGCTGGGCGCCGGTCAAGCTGACCCGCGCGCAGGCGGGCGCCAAGCTGAGCGGGCTCGTCAAGGGTCGTTTCCGCGGCATCCAGGTGCTCAAGCGCGGCGCCTCGCCGCGGATCGTGAGCGCCGACATCGTCGGCACCGGCGGCCGCACGCGGGTCGACGGAGCGACGCTGCGCGCCCGCCTCGGCCTGCTCGACACGTGGGCCTACTTCACGTCGATCGCCAGCCGCAAGGCGCCGCCCACCGGCACCGGCGGCGCTCAGGCCGGCGCCGCCGGCCCGCGGGCGCACGCCAGCATCGCCGGCACGGTGATCCCGGCGCGCGTCGGCGCCGAGGTCCAGATCCAGCGCCGCCAGGCCGGCGGCTGGGAGACCGTCGCCTCCACGCTCGTGCGGCACGGCGGCAACTACCGCGCCGCCGTGGCGTCGTCCGGCACGTACCGCGCGATCTTCGCGGGCGACGCCGGGCCGTCTGTGCGAGTGCGCTGACGAACGTCAACTGCGGCTGGGTAGGGAGGCTGGGGAGCCGGCCGCGCGGCAAGCAACCCAGCCGCAGTTCGGAACCCTCAGCCCGTGTAGACGCGCGCCAGCGTCTGCGCGACGCAGGCGGGCTTCTCTCCGCCCTCGACCTCGTAGGTCAGCTCGAGCATGATCTGCGCGCCGCCGGGGATCTCCTCCAGCGAGCCGAGCTTGACCTCCGCGCGGACGCGCGAGCCGACCGGCACCGGCGCCGGGAAGCGGACCTTGTTGAGCCCGTAGTTGACGGCGAAGGCGAAGCCCTCGAGCGACATCACCTGCTCCATGAACATCGGAGCCAGCGAGAGCGTGTAGTAGCCGTGCGCGATCGTGCCGCCGAACGGCGTGTCCTTCGCGCGCTCGACGTCGACGTGGATCCACTGGTGGTCGCCGGTCACGTCGGCGAAGTCGTTGATCGCGTCCTGCGTGACCTCGTGCCACTCCGAGGTTCCGAGGACCTCGCCCTCCGACGCCTTCAGCTCGTCCAGCCCGGTGATCGTCTTCATGCGGCCGCACCATATCCTGGGCTGGGATGTCGCAACCCCTGTTGGCCATCGACGGCCCCGCCGTCCTCTACCGCGCCTTCTTCGCCCTCCCGGACTCGATCACCGACGACGACGGCCATCCCGTCAACGCGCTGCTGGGCTCCGTCAACCAGACGCTGTGGTGCATCGAGAAGTACGACCCGCGCGCCGTGGTCTGGTGCTTCGGCGCCGAGGCGGGCGAATACCGCGTCGAGGCGTACCCCGCCTACCACGCCGACCGCCCGCCGATGCCCGACCCGCTCGAATGGCAGTGGGAGCGCGCGCCGGAGCTGTACGAGGCGCTCGGCTGGTCGCTGCTCTCCAACGACGAGCTGGAGGCCGACGACCTGCTGCACTCGCTGGCCGCGGTCGAGACCGAGGCCGGCGGGAAGACGCTGATCCTCACCGGCGACCGCGACATGTTCCAGTGCGCGACCGACACCGTGACCGTGCTCATGCAGCGCACCGGCGGCGACGGCCCGCAGGAGGTCGATGCGGACGGCGTGCGCGAGTGGTACGGGATCGACCCCGAGCAGGTGCCCGACTTCATCGCCCTGCGCGGCGACCCGTCGGACGGGCTGCCCGGCGCCAAGGGGATCGGCCCGAAGACGGCCGCGGACCTGCTGCGCCGCAAGGGCGACCTCGAGCACGTGATCCTCGGCGCGATCCGCGAGAAGCCGTCGGTGCGCCGGGCGCTGATCGAGCAGGCCGACGAGCTGCGCGCCTTCAAGGACATCGCGACGCTGCGCACCGTCCCGCTCGAGCGGCCGGCCGACGCGGCGACCGACTACGCGCGCGGCGCAAAGGCCGCCGCCGCGCATGGGATGGGGCGTCTGTCGAAGCGCCTCGAGGAGGCTGCGGCGGCTCAGGCCTGAGCGAGGTCGGCCGCGAGCGCGCCCTCGGCGCGCTCGACCAGATCCTCGGCGAGGTCGCCGCCCCAATGGGCCGCGCCGACGGCGGCGCCGGTCTCCTCGCGCACGCGGTCGGCCACGCGAGCGCCGCCGAGGCGGTCGGTGTCCGGCAGCAGCACGAGGAGGTCCTCGTCCCACAGGGCGATGACGTCGGCGCCGCGCAGCACGCCGGCCAGCGTGCCCGGCTCGGCGCCGCGGACGAGCAGCAACACGAACTCGTGGCCGTAGCGCACCCCGGCGGCCACCATGCGCCGCAGCATCCAGCGGCCGAGCGGCGCGGGCAGCGGGCCGATCAGATCATCGAGGTCCACACGACCAGTAACGACAACTCACGGCGTGAACTTGACCGTCATCACGTCTCCGTCGGCCATCGGATAGTCCCGCCCCTCCAGCCGGAGGGTGCCGCGCTCGCGTGCGCCGGCGTAGCCGCCGGCGTCCACCAGCTCCCGCCAGCCGATGACCTCGGCGCGCACGAAGCCGCGCTGGATGTCGGAGTGGATCTCGCCCGCCGCGTGCCACGCGGTCAGTCCGCGCCGCATGTGCCACGACTGGGCCGGCTTGTCCTCGCCCGCGGTGAAGAAGGCCAGCAGGTCGAGCAGCCCGAAGGCGCCGCGCACGACGCGCGTGAGGCCGGACTCGCCGACACCCATCTCCTCGCGCATGACCGCCGCCTCCTCGTCGTCGAGCTCGGACAGCTCGGCCTCGATCCGGGAGGAGACGGCCACCGCCGCCGCGCCGTGGGCAGCCGCGTGGTCGGCGATGGCCGAGGGCACCGCGTCGTCGCCTTCATCGACGTTGGCCACGAAGAGCACGGGCTTGCCGGTCAGCGGCGTGAGGTCGCGCATGGCGTTCGGGGCGCCGTCCGGGACCGGCACGGTGCGCACGGGCTGGCCGGCGTTCAGCGCGTCGATCACGCGCTCGAGCCACGCCTGCTCGGCGATCGCCTCCTTGTCGCCGCTGCGCGCCGTGCGCACCACGCGCTGGAGGCGGCGCTCGGCCTGCTCGAGGTCGGCGTACAGCAGCTCCGTGTCGATCGTGTCGATGTCGGCCGCGGGATCGACCCGGCCCTCGGGGTGGATGACGTTCTCGTCGCCGTGGGCACGCACCACGTGCAGCAGGGCGTCGGTCTCGCGGATGTTGGAGAGGAACTTGTTCCCGAGTCCCTCGCCCTTGTGCGCGCCCGCGACCAGGCCCGCGATGTCGTGGAACTCGATCGTGTCCGGCACGATGCTGGAGGCCCCGATGGTGCGCGCGACCGCGTCGAGCCGCTCGTCGGCCACGGGAACGACGGCGACGTTCGGCTCGATCGTCGTGAACGGGTAGTTGGCCGCCTCCGCGCCCGCCCGCGACAGCGCGTTGAAGAGCGACGACTTGCCCGCGTTGGGCATCCCGACGATGCCGACCTTCATCGCCCGAAGCTCCCGAGCACGGTCCCGAGCGCCGCCCCGGCGGCGACGTCGGACGGGTAGTGCACGCCGAGGTAGAGGCGCGAGAAGGCCATCGCGGCGGCCGCCCCGAGCAGCGGGCCGCGCGGGAGCAGGCGCCCGTAGGCCTGGGCGGCGGCGAACGACGAGGTCGAGTGCGAGGACGGGAACGAGAGGCCGGTGGGCGTCACCATCAGGTGAGGCAGGTCCTCGATCAGCGGGCGCTTGCGGCCGATCGCCATCTTGATCGAGGTCGAGATCAGGTAGGCCGCGCCGACGCACACGGTGGCGCGCAGCCAGCGCCCGCGCCGCTCGGCGTCGGCCGCGCTCCCGAGGCAGCCGAGCGCCAGCCATACCGCGCCGTGCTCGCCGAGCCGCGAGTAGCGCCGCACCCAGCGCACGCGCTGCGGGGCGTGGGCCATCAGCCGGATCCGCCGGTAGACGGCGAGGTCGGCGGCGTTGAAGGCGACGCGGAGCTTGCGCACCGCGGGGAGACTAGAACCCGACGCGGTGCTCGCCGGACTCGACGCGCAGGTACGACACCTGCCCGAGGTCGACGAGCACGGCGCCGTCGGTCGCCTCGACCTCGTACCAGCGGTCCTTGCCGTCCTGCAGCGCCTTGCGGAGCGCCGTGAGCTGGTCCTCGCCGAGCCGCAGCGCGAGCACCTGGCCGCTGCCGGTGAAGCCGAGCGCGGCGCGCCGGAAGCTGGAAGGAGTGGTCGTCGGATCGATCATGCGTGCACCAGTTCAGTCAGCACACCGCCGGAGGCGGAGGGATGGACGAAGGCGACCTGCGAGCCGCGTATACCCGTGCGCGGCTGCTCGTCGATCAGCCGCACGCCTGCTGCCCGCAGCGAGTCCAGCGCGCCGGCCACGTCGTCGACGCGGTAGGCCACGTGGTGCAGCCCGGGCCCGCGCTTGGCGAGGAAGCGGCCGACCGGCGTGTCGTCGCCCAGCGGCGCGAGCAGCTCGACGTGGCTGTCGCCGACGTCGAGCAGCGCTGCCTCGACTCCCTGCTCGGCGATCGTCTCGCGATGGACGAGCGGCATGCCGTAGTTGTCGCGGTGGACGGCGATCGCGGCGTCGAGGTCCTCGACGGCGACCCCGATGTGGTCGATGCTGCCGAACACCCGGCCGAGTGTACCCTCAGCGCCCGTGCGCATCGCCCTCGCCGCCAACCGCGCGTCAGGCGGCGGGCTCGACCCGGAGCCGCTCGCCGTCGGTGCTGCGTTCGCGCGGCGCGGAGGTCGCCGTGTTCGGCTGCGGCGACGAGGACCTCGAGCAGGCCGCGGCCTGGGAGCCGGACCGCCTGGCGGTCGCCGGCGGCGACGGGACGATCGGCCCGGTGGCCGAGCTGGCCGGCCGGCTCGGCGTGCCGCTGGCCGTGCTCCCGACCGGCACGGCGAACGATTTCGCGCGCGCCTACGGCCTGCCCGCCGACCCGCGCGAGGCCGCGGAGCTGGCCGCCGCGGGCAGCGACACGCGGCCGCTCGAGCTCGGCCGGCTGGCCGACGGGCGGCCGTTCGTCAACGTGGCCAGCGCGGGCCTGGCGTCGGTGGCCGCGCGCAACGCGCAGCCGCTCAAGCCGCGGCTCGGCCCGCTGGCCTACGGCGTCGGGGCGCTGAGCGCCGCCGCCCGCGAGCGGCCGCTGCCCGTCACCGCGCGGGCCGACGGGAGCACCGTCTTCGACGACTCCGCCTGGCAGGTGATCGTCGCCGTCAGCGGCGCCTTCGGCGGCGGCTCGGGCGTGGCCGAGGCCGATCCCGACGACGGCGTGCTCGACCTCGTGATCCTGCCCGCGGGCTCACGCGCGGGGCTCGCCCGGCGGGCCTGGGGCCTGCGCCGGCGCACGATCGCGCAGCAGCGCGACGTGCCGCACGAGCAGGGCCACGTGGTGGAGGTCTCCCTCCCGGACGAGAGCGAGATCAACGTCGACGGCGAGATCCGCACCGGCGGCCTCGAGCGCGTGACGGTCGAGGCGCGGGCCTTCAGGCTCGTGGTGCCAGCGTGACCGTGTTCTTGCCGCGGCGCTTGGCGTCGTAGAGCGCGGCGTCGGCCCGGGCGACCATCGCCTCGTCGCTCTCGCCGTCCTGGGCGAGCGCCAGTCCGACGGACAGCGTCGAGCCGATCCGCTCCGGCGCCTGCGAGCGCAGCTCGAAGCCGACCCGCTCGGCAGCCGCCTCGCCCCTGCACTCGAAGACCAGCGCGAACTCGTCGCCGCCGATCCTGAACGCGCGGCCGCCGGTCGGCGACGCGGAGCGCAGCAGGGCGGCCATCGCGCGCAGGGCGTCGTCGCCCGCCGCGTGACCGCGCGTGTCGTTGAGGCTCTTGAAGCCGTCGAGGTCGGCGACCAGCACCGCGAAGGGGCCGCTCTCGCGCAGCACCGGCAGCGCCTCGTAGAAGGCGGCGTGATGGCCGAGCCCGGTCAGCGGGTCGCGCGCGGCGCGCTCGCGCAGCTCGAGCACGGCGGCGGCCATGCGCAGGCCGCTGGCGGCCTGGAAGGCGAGCAGCTCGAGCAGCTCGACATGCTCGGTGGAGAGGCGGTGCGGGGTGCGGTCGGCGAGGAGGAGGATGCCGACCCGCTCGCCCCCGGCGGCGAGCGGGAGCACCACAAGCGAGGCGGCGCCCGCGCGGCGGACCGGCTCGTGGCCGGCGAACCCGCGGCCCGACGCCTCGTTGACGGTGTAGGAGGAGGTGCCGCGGGTGACCCAGTCGCCGATGGCGGCCAGGTCGGAGGCCTCGAGCTGCGTCAGCGCGACCGCGAACGGGCCCTCGGCGTGGTGCACGTAGAGGCTGCCCGAGCCGTCGGCGAGCGCGAGCATGGCCGACTCGAAGCCCGCCACGTGCAGCGCCGAGCGGACCGTCTCGCGCACGATGTCCTCCGGGTCCTGCAGCGCCGCCAGGCGAGCGACGGCGCGCGCCAGCCGCTGGGCGGGCGCCACGCGCGCCTCAGGCCCGCCGAGCTCGCCGATGCGGCGGGCCAGCAGGTCGGCGCAGCGGTCCATCTCCCAGCGCGCGTCGGCGCCGAGCAGGGTCGGCGACTCGCAGTTGAGCACGCCGATCACGCGGTCCCCGTTGCGCATCGGGACGCACAGCTCGGCGACCACCGACGGGACGGACGGGAGGAAGTGGGGATCGGCGGAAGTGTCGACGATGTCGGTCGTCTCGCCGGTCTGGAACGTGTGGCCGATGACGCCGGCGCCCGCGGGCATGCCGTCGTAGATCTGCCAGTAGCCGCGCACGGCCTGGCAGCGCAGGCGGCCGCCCTGCTCGAGGTACACGCTCGGCATGAGCCCGGTGCGCGCGAGGTGCTCGACCACGACGGTGCAGGCGTCGCGCACCGTCTCGGCGGAGGCGACCGCGCGCTCGAGACGGCCCCCGCCGGGGGCCACGGCCAGGCGGCGGCCGCTGCTCTCGGGCTCCGGCGGCCAGGCGACCCCCGGACGGCCGAACAGCCAGCCCTGGCCGAAGTCGACCTCGGCGGCGCGCAGTACGGCGAGCTCCTCGGGCCGCTCGACGCCCTCGGCGACGACGCGGGCGCCCACCTCGCGGGCGAAGGCCACGGTGGCGCGCAGGACGGCCTGGCGGGAGTCGTCGAGGTCGACGCCGGTGACCATGCCGCGGCAGAGCTTGAGGAAGTCGGGGCGGATCTCGGCCACGTACTCGAGCGAGGTGAAGCCGGCGCCGGCGTCGTCGACGGCGATCAGGGCGCCGCGGGCGATCCACGGCCGCAGCCGCTCCTGGATGCGGCGGATGTCCTGCACGGCGTCCTGCTCGGTGAGCTCGATGACCAGGCGCGAGGGCAGGCGCTCGGCGAGCTCGGAGAGACCGGGGTGCCCGAGCGCGTCGGGGGCGACGTTGACGAACAGGAGGCGGCCGTGCGGCGGCTCGCCGGCGCCGGTCATGGCGGCCCAGCACGCGACCTCGAGATCGTCGCGCAGGCCGCTGCGGGCGGCGGCGGCCAGCGTCACGTCCGGCGGCAGCGCCACCAGGCCGGGGGGCGAGGGGAAGCGGGCCAGACCCTCGTAGCCGATCGGCTCGAGGTCGCTGAGGCGGACGATGGGCTGGAAGACGGCACGGATCGCCCCGGGCTCGAGTAGCCCGCGGAAGTCGGCCGCGCGGTCAGTGCTCGCGCGCGAAAGAGAATGCGTCTGCCCCATTTGTTGGGGAATCGGCGCGGCGATCAGGGAGCTTGAGTCAACGGTTCGTCCGCGCGACGGCTCGCGACGACGCGCAGTCCGTGGCCCGGCGAGCGGTAGAGGCGCGGCACGCCCTCCATGACGCGGTCGATGTCGCCGCGCTCGAGCACCTCGTTGCGCAGCAGCTCGCTGGCCAGCGCGTCGAGCTTGTCGCGGTGCTCGTTGATGATCCGGGCGGCGCCGCGCATCGCCTCGTCGCTCAGGTGCTGCTGCTCCTCGTCGCGAAGCTGACGCGTGCGGTCGGAGACCGCGCCGCCCTCGGCCGACACCTGGCGCGAGGTGATCGAGGTGCCCATCGCGTAGTCGTGGACCATCGAGCGCGAGATCTCGGCGACGCGCTTGAGGTCGTCGGAGGCGCCGGTGGTGATCGCCCCGAACACGATCTCCTCGGCGACGCGCCCGCCCAGGAGCACCGTCATGTAGTCGATGAGCTCCTCGCGCGTCTTGAGGTAGCGGTCCTCCTCCGGGAGGTTGAGCGTGTAGCCGAGCGCGCGGCCGCGGGGCACGATCGAGATCTTGTGCACCCGGTTGACGCCCGGCAGCAGCTCGGCGCACAGCGCGTGGCCGGCCTCGTGGAAGGCGACGACCCGCCGCTCGTGCTCGTTGAGCGTGCGGCGCGACTGCATGCCCGCGACCACGCGCTCGAGCGCGGCGTCGAAGTGGCGCTGCTCGATGTGCTCGCAGTACTCGCGCGCGGCGAAGATGGCCGCCTCGTTGGCGAGGTTGGCGAGGTCGGCGCCGGTGAGGCCCGCGGTCTGGCGCGCGGTCAGCTCGAGGTCGACCTCGCCCAGCGGCTTGCCGCGCGTGTGGACGCGCAGGATCGCGGCGCGGCCGGTGACGTCGGGCGGCGAGACGAAGATCTGGCGGTCGAAGCGGCCGGGGCGCAGCAGCGCCGGGTCGAGCTTGTCGAGCAGGTTCGACGCCGCGATCACCACGAGGTCGCCCGTGGTGTTGAAGCCGTCCATCTCGACCAGCAGCTGGTTGAGGGTCTGCTCGCGCTCGGAGTTGTTGTCGGACCCGCGCTCGCCGCCGACGGCGTCGATCTCGTCGATGAAGATCACGGCCGGGCGATGGGCGCGCGCCTCGGCGAACAGGCGCCGGATGCGGGCGGCGCCGAGGCCGGCGAACATCTCGACGAAGGCGGCGGCCGACTGCGAGAAGAACTCGGCGCCCGACTCCTTGGCGACGGCCTTGGCCAGCAGGGTCTTGCCGGTGCCGGGCGGGCCGTGCAGGAGGATGCCCTTGGGGACGGTGGCGCCCAGCTTGTGGAAGCGCTCGGGGTCGCGCAGGAACTCGACGACCTCCTGCAGCTCGGCCTTCGCCTCGTCGGCTCCCGCCACCTGCGCCCAGCCGATCGAGCTCTTGGACTCCGGCTTGATCTGCTGCGGCTTGGTCCGCGGCATCAGCTTCATCGTCCGCCACAGGACGATGCAGATGAGCGCCATGAAGAGGATCGGCGCCCAGGTGAGGATGCCGGCCTCGATGTGGTCCCAGAGCGAGGGACCCTCCGGCGGAACGGTCACGACGGCCTTCGTCGCCTTCGGCGCCATGGGCTGCAGCGGCCCGAAGCTCGGGAGGTCCACCTGCAGCGGCTGGCCGTCGATGAGCATCGGGGCCAGTATCGCCGCGCGCGGCGAGATCCGGACTAGGGTCTGGACCCCATCTAGGCCTCGGCGCGGAGGATCTCCGCGAGCGCCGCGCGGCCGACCTCGAGCTGGCGCTCGTCCGGCTCGCGCGTGCCGAGCAGCCGCTGGAGCTCGAACCCCGGCCGCCGCAGCGCCCGCGCCAGCGGCGTCCCGGCGTTGCGCTCGCACCACACGAAGACCTCGACGGCGGCCGCCGTGGACGCGACGGCGACGCCGGCGCCCGCCAGCGGGCCGGGCTTCTCGATCACCTGCCGCACCAGCAGCGCGCCGGCGATGTTGGAGACCAGCAACGGCGTGACGAGATGCGAGCCGCAGCGGTCGTGCTCCTTGGCGGCGTCGGCCGCGTCGGCTTCCTCGTCGGACGACTCGTAGGCCGCGATCGCCTTGTGCTCGACGCCGTGGTAGGCGGCGAGCTCGCCGCCGCGCAGGGCGAGCACGGCGGGCGCGAGCGAGAGCGTGGCGGCCGCCGTCTCGCCGATCGGGCCGCGCAGGCGGCGCCGCAGCAGGGCGCCGGTGAGCGAGGCGCCGGCGGCCACCGCCAGCACGCTGGGCGACTCGAACGGCAGCTTGGCCGCGGGCAGCGCGCGCTTGACGAGCGGGATGACCACGAACGCCTCGCCCAGCCGCACGACGCCGCGCACGCCCGGCACGCCGTCGACCGCGCGCAGGCGCGGCTTGCGGCCGGAGGCGGTGCGGATCTCGCCGGCGCCGTCGCGCACCGAGGCCGCCCAGTGGGTCGGGCCGTGGACGAGCAGCCCGTTGCGCAGGGCCATGCCGCCGAGCCTGAGCTTGCCCTCTGCGACCGGACTCAAAGGAGCCTCCTCGGGAGATCGACGAAGAACGACGCCGCGAAACCGAGGTCGCGGACATCGATGCGCTCGTCGTTGGAATGGATGAGCGACCAGGCCTCGTAGAAGTTCTGGTGCGTCTGCGGGAAGAAGCCGTAGGCCGCGCAGTCGGGGAAGGCGGTGCGGAACCAGCGGGAGTCGGTGAAGGCGGGGAGCACCCAGGGGATCGCCTCGGCGTCCGGCTCGGTCTCGCCGAGCCAGTCGCGGATGGCGTCCATCAGCGGCGTGTCGATCGGCGAGCGGTTGCCGACCACCTGCTCCATGAACTCGATCTCGAGGCCGTCCTCGGGCACGAGCTCGCGGATCCGCGCCATCGTCGCCTCGCCGTCCATCCCGGGCGGGACGCGGCAGTCGACCTGCAGCTCGGCGCGGGCGGGGATCACGTTGATCTTCTCGGAGGCGAAGATGCGCGTCGGCACGGCGGTCACGCGCAGCGTCGGCTCGACCATGCCCGCCAGGCGCGGCTCGATCGCGCGCATGCGGTCGGTCGCCGCCTGCGGGTCGGCCGGGTCCTCGCCGAGCGCCTCCAGCAGGGCGCGCGGCTCGGCCACGACGTCGAAGGCGGGCTGGCGCTCGCCCAGCCGGGCGAGCACCGGCGCGAGCTTGAGCAGCGCGTTGTCGCCGGTGCTCGGGGAACGAGGCGTGCCCGGCGACGCCGCGCGCGGTCACGCGGAAGCGGAAGGTGCCCTTCTCGGCGACGGTGACGGGGCAGATCCGGCGGTCGCCGTAGGGCATGATCGGCCCGCCGCCCTCGTTGACCAGCCAGTCCACGCGCGCGACGTCGGGCCGCTCCTCGGTCAGCCACTGGGCGCCGAGCTTGCCGCCGACCTCCTCGTCGACCACCGCGATCACCTTCAGCTCGCCGCGCGCGGGCCGCCAGCCGTTGCGGGCCAGCGTGGCGGCGGCGACCACCTCGGCGGCGGTCTGGCCCTTCATGTCGAGCGTGCCGCGGCCCCACAGGTGGCCGTCGTGGATCTCGCCCGACCAGGGGTCGTGCGTCCAGTCGTCGGGATCGGCGAGCACGGTGTCCACGTGTGACAGATAGCCCAGAACCGGGCCTGGGTTCGTCCCCCTTGAGTCGCGCCACGAGGTTCGGGCGCTCGGGCTCGGCGCCCATCAGTTCGACCTCGAGCCCCGCCTCGCGCAGGTACGCGGCCAGCCACTCCTGGCACTCCCGCTCGTTCCCGGGCGGGTTGACGGTCTTGAATCTGATCAGCCGCGCGAGGACTTCGGCGGTCTCCTCCTCCAGCGCGGCGGCCATGTGGCCACGATGCTAGTAGACGCTCAGCGCCTCCAAGCGCGCGTGGATCGAGACGCGGGCGCGGTCGAACCACGCCGTGTCGCGGTCGAGCTGGAAGCGCACGTTGGCCGCGCCGCCGAGGGCGTCGAGCTCGTAGGCGACCTGCTCGGGGTCGGCCCCGGGGTCGAGATGCCCGGCCGCCTGCGCCGCCTTGACGCGGTTGACGAGGATCTCCGACCAGGAGGCGAAGTCGGCCCACACGGCGTCGCGCACCGGGCCGGGCGGGCGGCTGTTGTACTCGCTTCGCACGGCGTCGAAGAAGCAGCCGCCCTTGAACACCTCGCGCTGCATGTAGCCGAGCCAGTTCTCCATCAGCGACTCGAGCCGCGGCAGGCCGCGCTCGGCCAGGCGCGCCGGCGAGACGACCGTCTCGACGAAGATCTCGCGTGCGGTGTCGATCGTCGCGAGCTGGAGCTCCTCTTTGGAGCCGAAGTGTGCGAACAGGCCGCTCTTGCTCATGCCGAGCTCGCTGGCGAGGCGGCCGATCGTGACCCCGTCGATGCCCTCGACCGGCACGAGCTGGACGGCAGCCTGCAGGATCGAGTCGCGAGTACGCCGGCCGCGTTCCCGGCGGCCGTCGACCATGGAAATAGCTTCCATTACCCGAGGAATAGTAGCACGATCGTTCGTCCTTTGATAGAACTTCGCACGATCGTTCGTACTCCTTCCTCCCCAGGAGTCTCCCCACATGTCCCACCTCCCCGGCTCGCCCGCCTACGGGCTCGCTCTCTCCGACCCGCCACCCGACCGCGCAGGCCCCTGGCCGACGTTCTGGCTCGCTGTCGGCGGCACGTTCCTCGCCTACCTCGACGTGACGATCGTCAACATCGCCTTCCCCGACATCGCGAGCGACTTCCACGGCTCTGGCCTCGGCTCGCTCTCGTGGGTGGTCAACGCCTACGCGCTCGCCTTCGCGGCGCTGCTCGTGGTGCTCGGGCGCGCGGCCGACCGGCTCGGCCGCCGTCAGGGTCTATCTGGGCGGTGTAGCGCTGTTCGCGGTCGCCTCGGGCGCCTGTGCCCTGGCCGCCTCGCCGGGCGCGCTGATCGCCGCCCGCGCCGTCCAGGGCATCGGCGCGGCGGCGATGATCCCGGCCGCCCTGGCGCTCCTGCTCGCCGCCTTCCCGCCCCAGAAGTGGGCGGCCGCGATCGCCGCCTGGGGCGCCGTCAGCGCCGTGGCGGCCGCGCTCGGCCCGCCGCTCGGCGGGCTGCTCGTGGAGGCCGGCAGCTGGCGCTGGATCTTCGTGATCAACGTGCCGGTCGGCCTGCTCACCGTCTGGCTCGGAATGCGGCGGCTGCGCGAGTCGCGCGCGGTCGAGACCGCGCCGCCCGACGTGCCCGGGGCCGTTCTGCTGGCCGGGGCCACCGGCGCGCTGGCGCTGGCGCTCGTTCAGGGCGAGACCTGGGGCTGGACCTCCGTGGCCACGCTCGGGACGTTCGCGGCGGCGCTCGCGATCGGCGGGCTGCTCGTCGCGCGGTCGCGGCGGATCGCGGCGCCCGTGCTGGAGCCGGCCCTCCTGCGCACGCGCTGGGCGCGCGCGTCCAACGCCGGCACGATGGCCTTCGGCGCCGCGCTGTTCGCCGCCAACCTCTGCCTGGTCCTGTTCGCGACGAGCGTGTGGGGCTGGACCGCCCTGGAGACCGGGCTCGCCGCCGTGCCGGGTGCGCTCGCGTCGGCGGTTGCGGCGCCGCTCGGCGGCCGCTGGGCGACGCGCAGCGGGCCGCGGCCGGTCGCCGTCGTGGGCGCCGCGCTGTTCGCCGCCGCGCTGGCCTGGCTGCTGGCCATGGCCGGCGAGGAGGCGAACTTCTTCGGTGTCTGGCTGCCCTACCAGCTCGTCGCCGGCGTCGGCATCGGCCTCGGCCTGCCGACCCTGATCGGGGCGACGGCGTCGGGCATCCCGCCGGCGCGCTTCGCGACCGGCATGGCGCTGGCCACCACCGCCCGCCAGCTCGGCGCCGTGCTCGGCGTCGCCCTGCTCGTGGCGGTGATCGGCACGCCGGCGCCGGACGACGCGATGGCCGCTTTCGACGCCGGCTTCGCCCTCTGCGCGATCGCCGTCACGCTGGCCGCGGGCGCGGCGATGCTGCTCGGCCCGCAGCCGGAGCCGGTCGGCGGCGGTCAGGCCGGCGGTGCGAACCGCATCGTCATCCGCGTGAAGTCGATCGTCCAGCGATAGCGCCGCAGGAAGCCGTGGCTGACCAGCCCGTCGATCCCCTCGAGCCCGGGCGGGAAGGCGCCGTAGAGGCCGACGAGATCCTCCTGCACCAGCGATCCGACGGCGAGCCGAGCGATCGGGAAGTGGCCGAGCTCGAGGGTCACGTCACCCGCGCCGGTGCTGCTCCGCTCCGGCGCGGTGGCGGGAAGCGCGATGCCGGCCGCCGCGAGCGTGGCGGCCGGCGCGGTGAAGGCCGAGCCTTGCTCGTCGCGCAGGCCTGAGTCGACCAGGAAGGTCATCGGCGCGTCGTTCAGCACGCCGTCCACCAGCATCAGGTGCGTGGCGGCGATCCTGAACGGGACGCCGATGCCCTCGCCGGGCTCGCCGTCCCGGGGCCGCAGCACGAGGCGGCCGCCGGGGTAGTCGATCGTGGGCAGGAAGCGGCTGAGGAACCCGGTGCCGATCACCGGCCGTTCGAAGCCCGCGGTCATCACCGGCACCGCGCTCACCGTGACCGGGCCGAGCCGCACCTCCTCGACGCGGCCATAGACGCCCGCGAAGGTGCCGGAGAACCTCCCCAGCGGCTCGATGTCGTAGGCGTGCGGGAGCGTGAGCGTGTCGCCGCCGGTGTCGATCCAGGCGTGCACCGTCTCGCCGTCGATCTCGATCTCGACCGTCGGCAGGTCCCAGTCGTCGTCCTGGAGGAAGGGCAGGACGGCCTCGTGCTCGCCGTGCCAGTCGATCCGGTAGTGGCGGCGACCGGCGCGACGGCGGTTGCGCAGAGCCAACATCTCAGCCTCCGTTCTTGTCGCGCGTGAAGCGCAGCTCGATCACCCCGCCGATGCCGCGGCCGCGCTGGCGCCAGCCGCTGAAGCGCTTGTGCGCGGCCTGGCGCGTGACGCCGAGCCGCTCCGAGATCTCGGCCCACGAGGCGCCCGCCGCGCGCGCGTCGGCGATCCGCGCCTGCGCGAAGTCGTCGACGAAGTCCTCGAGCACGGGCACGTCCTCGACGAGGTCGAGCGGCTCGCGTGCCTCGCTGAGGCGGGCGAGCATCGCGTGGAGCTCCTGGCGCAGACGGCGCTCGCGGTCCATGCTGTCAACGTTAGGTTGACAGCCGACCGATGTCAACCCAAAGTTGACACAAGGCCGGCGAGCGCACCGCCGGCGAGCGCCCAGATCGGAGGGCGGCCGAGCACGAGCAGCAGCGCGGCGCCGGCCAGCACCCCGTACTGCCAGGCCTCGTCGAGCGGCTCGAAGAGTGGCACGGTCGCGCCGAGGATCGCGCCCGCCGCCGCCGGCCCGGCGCCGTCGAGGAACGCGCGCGCGGCGCCGGAGCGGCGCAGCCGCTCGAAGCGCTCGGCGGTCAGCCCGATCACCAGGAACGACGGCGCGAAGGCGACGGCCGAGGCGAGCAGCGCGCCGCCGAGCCCGGCCGCCGCCCAGCCGACGATCGCCACCGTCTGCACCACCGGCCCGGGCGTGAGCTGCCCGTAGGCGACGGCGTTCGCGAACTCCGCGGAGGTCATCCAGCCGTACGTGTTCACGGCGTCCTCCTGCATCAGCGGGATGATCACGAAGCCGCCGCCGTAGGAGAGGGCGCCGACCTTGAGCGCCGTCCACGCCAGGGCGGGGAGCGCCGCGGCGCCCGTGACCGCGAGGATCAGCGCGACCGGCCAGGCGTGGATCGCGGCGCCGGGCCGGCGCCGCCACGCGAGCTCGACGAACCCGCAGACGAGCAGCGCGAGCACCAGGCCGGCCCCCGCGAAGACCGTGGCGACGGCGCCGACGATCACGTAGACGATCGCGCGCCGGTGCCGAAGGCTGGAGCGCGTGAGGACGATGCCGGCCTGCGCGACCACCGCCACCACCGCCGCCGCGGCGCCCGCCCCGATCCCGAGGATCCACTCGGGCGGCGAGTCCGCGAGCGCGAGCGCCGAGATCGCCAGGATCAGCGCCAGCCCGGGCAGGATGAAGGCGAGGCCGCCGAGGATCGCACCTGCCGTGCCCGCCACCCGCATCGCGCAGTAGATCGCGAGCTGCGTCCCGGCCGGCCCGGGGATCAGCTGGACCGCCGCGTTGGCGTCCTCGAACTCGCGCTCGTCGAGCCAGCGGCGGCGCTCGACGGTGAGGTCGCGCAGCATCGCGACCTGCACCGGCGGGCCCCCGAAGCTGAGCGCGCCCATCCGTCCCCACTCGCGGATGACAGTGCTGAGGGGAGCTTGTCCCATCGCTGCGCGAAGATAGACGTATGGAGCGGCTGTTCGACCCGCCCGAGAAACGCCCTGATAACAGGCCGCCGCCCGACGGCCCGCTGGCGGCGCGCATGCGCCCGCGCACGCTCGACGAGTTCGTCGGCCAGGACCATCTCCTGCAGGAGGGCTCTGCGCTGCGCACGGCGCTCGAGTCCGGCCAGCCGCACTCGATGGTGCTCTACGGGCCTCCGGGCACCGGCAAGACGACGCTCGCGCGGCTCGCCGCCGAGCACGCCGACGCGGCCTTCGAGGAGCTTTCCGCCGTGCAGGCCGGCCGCGCCGAGGTGCGCGAGGTGATCGCCCGCGCCCGCGAGCGGAAGAAGTCCGACCCACCCCGTGCGACGATCTTCTTCCTCGACGAGATCCACCGCTTCAACAAGGCGCAGCAGGACGCGCTGCTCCCGGCCGTGGAGGAGGGGCTGGTGACGCTGATCGGCGCCACCACCGAGAACCCCTACTTCGAGGTCAACAGCGCGCTGCTCTCGCGCACGCAGATCTACCAGCTCGAGCAGCTCACCTCCGAGCAGATCGAGGGCCTGCTGCGGCGGGCGGTCGAGCGCGGCGAGTGCCCGAAGGTCGACGTCCCGGACGACGTCGTCGCGTTCCTGGCCGCGCGCGCCGGCGGCGACGCGCGCGCCGCCCTCAACGCGCTCGAGCTCGCCTGCTCGACGGCGACCGGCGAGGCGGTCACGCTCGCCGACGCCGAGGACGCGATGCAGCGCAAGGCCGTGCTCTACGACAAGGGCGGCGATCAGCACTACGACTACATCTCGGCCTGGATCAAGTCCACGCGCGGCTCGGATCCCGACGCGTCGCTGTACTACCTGGCGGCGATGCTGGAGGGCGGCGAGGACGCGCGCTTCATCGCGCGCCGCATGATCATCCTCGCGTCGGAGGACATCGGGAACGCCGATCCGCAGGCGCTGCCGATCGCCATCGCCGCCGCGCAGGCGGTCGAGCACGTCGGGCTGCCCGAGGGCTGGTTCCCGCTCGCCCAGGCGGCGATCTACCTGTCACTGGCGCCGAAGTCGGACGCCGTCAAGCGGGCGATCGGCGCGGTGCGGCAGCACATCTCCGAGCACGGCGCGGCGCGCCCGCCGGCGGCGCTGCAGTCGGCCGCCTACCCCGGCGCGGCCACACTCGGGCGCGGCGCGGGCTACGACTACCCGCACGGCCATCCGGGCCACGTCAACGACCAGGAGCACCTGCCCGAGGGGCTCGGCGACCTGCGCTTCTACCACCCCGACGACGCCGAGGCCGACATGCGCGAGCGGCTGGAGCGGATCCGCCGCGCACGCGGGCGATGACGGTCGACCGCCTGGCCGCCGGCGCCTTCGGGGCGATGGCGCAGGAGTACGAGCGCGGCCGCCCCGGCTGGCCCGCCGGCGCGATCGCCTCGCTGCTCGAGCGCTTCGGCGCGCGAACCGTTCTCGATCTCGCGGCCGGCACCGGCAAGCTGACCGAGGTGCTGGTGGCGCACGCCGGCGAGGTCGTGGCGGTCGAGCCCGTCGACGGCATGCGGCGCGTGCTCGAGGCGCGGCTGCCCGGTGTTCGGGTGCTGGCCGGGACCGCGGAGGCGATCCCGCTCGCCGACGGCTCCGTCGACGCGGTGTTCGTCGGCGAGGCGTTCCACTGGTTCGACCTCGACCGCGCGCCGGCCGAGATCGCCCGCGTGCTGCGGCCGGGCGGCGGGCTGGCCGTCATGTGGAACGTGGCCGCCGACGACGGCGAGCCGTGGTTCGACGAGCTCGTGGCACTGGTGATCGAGCACCGGACGGACGGCAGCGGGCAGCGGCGGCAGGACACCGTGGGCTGGCGCGAGGCGCTCGAGGCCGAGCCGCGGCTCGGGCCGCTCGGCGACGAGGAGGTCCGGCACGAGCAGCGGAGCGACCGCGACCGGATCGTCGACCAGATCGCCTCGTTCAGCTCGATCGGCAGCCTGCCCGACGACCGCCGCTCGGCCGCGCTCGCCGCGGTCCGCGAGCTGCTCGAGCGCCACGGGGTCGACGAGATCGACCTTCGCTACCGGACGACGATCACGACCGCTCGGCGCGTCGATGGCTGAGCGCGAGATCCGGTCGCCGGTCACCGGCGACGTGCTCGGCACCGTGGCCGAGCGGGACGCCGGCGCGGCGGTCGAGGCCGCGCGACTCGTCCAGCCGCTGTGGGCGGCGGTGCCGGCGCACGCCCGGGCGCACTACCTGCGGCGCGCCGCGCAGGCCGTGCTCGACGAGCTCGATCGGCTCGCGCTGCTGATCGCGCGCGAGACGGGGCGGCCGCGCAGCGAGGCGCTGCTGGCCGAGCTGCTCCCGTCGGTCAGCGCGCTGCACGCGCTGGCCGACGACGGCCCGCGGGCGCTGGCCGACCAGCGGCTCGGACGGCCGTCGCTGCTGCGCGCCGGGCGGCGCGCGATGCTCGTGCAGGCGCCGGCCGGCGTCGTCGGCGTGCGCGGGCGCGGCGCCTCGCCGTGGGCCGAGCCGGTGATGGAGTCTGCCGCCTCGCTGCTGGCCGGCAACGCCGTGCTGCTCGCGCCCGCGGCGCCGCTGGCCGGCGAGCGGATCGCGGCCGCCTTCATCCGCGCGGGCGTGCCGGGCGAGCTGATCGCCGTGCTGCACGGCGCCGAGCTCGACGGCCTCGACCGCGTGGTCGACCTCGGGGCCGACGACGCCAAGGCGACGATGCTGGTGCTCGGTGGCGCGCAGGTCGACGCGACGGTCTCCGGCGCGCTCTGGGGGGCGTTCGCGGGCGCCGGCCGGCACCCGGCGGCGGTCGGCCGGCTGGTCGTGGCACCGGGGCCCGCAGAGCCGCTGCTCGACGCCCTGGTCGCCGGCGCGCGCCGGCTGCGGGTGGGCGACCCGGAGCACGCCGACACCGAGGTCGGGCCGCTCGCCTCGCGCGAGGACCTCGAGGCGGTCGAGCGGCTGGTGGTCGAGGCGGAGGCGGGCGGCGCCGAGCGGCTGTGCGGCGGCCCGCTCGAGCTGCCCGGCCTCGACGGGGCGTTCTGCGCGCCGATCGTGCTGCGCGGCGTGAGCGCGGACGCGCGGCTGCTGCGCGAGCTGCCGCCCGGGCCCGTCCTGGCCGTGCTGGAGGCGGGCTCGGACGAGGCGGCGATCGCGCTCGCCGCCGAGCACTCCGATGCCGCGGTCTCGGTGTGGACCGACGATCGCCGGCACGGCGAGCGGGTCGCGCGCTCGCTGGGAGCCGAGCTGGCCTGGGTCAACGAGCACGGGCAGTCGGTGCCGTCGGTGCCGGTGCGGCTCGCCCGCCACGTGGCCCCGAGGCGGCTCGCCTCACAGCCGCCGCGCGTGCGCAGCGCACGCTGGCTGCCCTACGACCCCGCGCTCGTCCGCGCGCGCATGGCCGCCGCCCGGCTGCTGCACGGGCGCGAGAGCGAGCGCGTGGCGGCGCTGCGCGAGGGCGCGCTGCCGCTCGCCCGGGTCGCCATGAACACCGCCCGCGCGGCGGCTCAGCGGCCGAACCGATCGGGGTCGAACGGTTCGAGCTCGAGCGGCGACGGCTCGCCGCAGTAGGCACCCCCGCTCGTCACCGGCGCGAAATACGACCCGTCAACCATCTTCCGCCTTTTAGGGGGGTCTGACCCCCCTTGGTGCGTTCGGGGCCTGGCGGCGCGGATGCGTTTGGCTCTGCAGAGCGGAATCCACCCCGGAGGCATAAGGGGGGTCTGACCCCCCTTGGGGATGGACCGCCAGGCGCGGCGACGGCTCGCTCAGCTGAACCGCTCGGGCGACAGGGGCTCGAGCGCCGGGTGAGCGGCGCGCCCGGCGACGAGCCCGGCGACGAGTCGCCCCGTGAGCGGCGCGAGCGTGAGGCCGAGCATCCCGTGGCCCGTGGCGAACACCACCCCCGGCGCCGCGCCGTGGGTGCCGATCACCGGTAAGCCGTCAGGCGTGCACGGCCGCAGCCCGCTCCAGACGAGCTGCGGCTCCGCCCGCACGCCGAGAACGGTGGCCGCGGCCGCGCGGATCGCCTGCACGCGGCGGGGATCGAAGCGCTCGTCCAGCCCGTCGAGGATGAGCCCGCCGGTCATCCGCAGCCGGTCCGCGAGCGGGTTCGCGACACAGCGCTGGTCGTGCATGTACAGCGGCCGGCCGAGCGGCATCGCATCCCACTCGCTCGCGTAGCCCTTGCCGCCCTGCATCGGCAGCCGCACGCCGGCCGTCGCGGCCAACCGGCCCGACCACGCGCCCGCGGCCACGACGACGTGGCCCGCCCTCAGCTCGCGCAACGAGCCCACCTCCACGCTCGTGCGCAGCTCGGCGCCGCGTTCGATCGCCGCTGCGCCCAGCGCGCGCACGAGCCGTACCGGGTCGCAGGCCGCCTCCCCGGGGAACAGCACGCCCGCCCGCACCGCGCTCGTCAGCGCCGGCTCGAGCTCGCGTACCTCGGGGCCGCTGAGCAGCCGCGCACCGAGCGCGCGGCCCGTCTCGCTCGCGGCCTCGCCGGCGGCCTGATCGGGGTGGTCGGTGTACACGGTCAGGCAGCCGCGCTCGGAGAAGCCGATATCGATGCCGGATTCCGAGAGCTCGCGCAGCATGCCCAGGCTCTCCGCGCTGAGCTCCCGCTGCAGCCGCTCCCCGGCGGCCGCGCGACGCGCCGTCGAGGCGCGCACGTAGCGCGCGAGCCACGGCGCGAGCGCCGGCCGCAGCCGCAGCCCGAAGGGCGAGCTCCGGCGCAGCATCCAGCCGAGGCCGGCGCGCAGGCTCTCCGGCGCCGCGATCGGCCGGGCGTGGCTCGGGACGATCAAGCCGGCGTTGCCCCACGAGCAGCCCTCGCCCCAGCCGTTGCCGCGCTCGAGCACGGTCACGCGCGCGCCGGCGCCCGCGAGCTCGTACGCGCACGCCGCCCCGACGATCCCCGCTCCGACGACGAGGACGTCGGGTGCGCTCAAAGCGCGAAGCCGGCGGGGAAGGGGTCGTCCGCCTCGAGGCGGTACTCGGCCCGGCCCGTGACCCAGGCGCGGCCGGCGATCTCCGGCACGACGGCCGGCAGGTCGCCGACACGCGTCTCCTCGACCAGCCGCCCGGTGAAGCGCGTGCCGATCAGCGACTCGTTGACGAACGGCTCGCCGAGCGCCAGCTCGCCGTTCGCGTGCAGCTGCGCCATGCGGGCCGAGGTGCCCGTGCCGCAGGGCGAGCGGTCGAGCCAGCCCGGGTGGATCGAGGTCGCGTTGCGGGCGTCCGAGCCGTCACGGCCGGGCGCGTGGAAGACCACGTGGCGGCAGCCGGCGATGCGCTCGTCGAGCGGGTGCACGGGCGGGGCCTCGTTGACGGCGGCCATGATCTCGGCGCCGCGGCGGATGTACTCGGCCGCCTGCGAGGTGTCGAGATCGTCGACCGGCACCAGGGCATAGAAGTTGCCGCCGAAGGCGATGTCGCAGACCGCGCCGGCCGCGTGCCGCCCGCGTTCGTAGAGGAACGAGGGCACGTTGCGGATCGTCACCGAGCGCGCGCGGCCGTTCTCGACCGCCACGCGCGCCTCGACCAGCCCGGCCGGCGTGTCGAGCCGCACGACGGTCTCCGGCTCACGCACCTCCACTCGGCCGGTCTCGACCAGCACGGTGGCGACGCCGATCGTGCCGTGCCCGCACATCGGCAGGAGGCCGCTGACCTCGATGAACAGCACGCCCCAGTCGGCGTCGTCGCGCGTCGGCGGCTGCAGGATGGCGCCCGACATCGCCGAGTGGCCGCGCGGCTCGCGCATCAGCAGCAGCCGCAGCTCGTCCATCTCGCGCTCGAAGTGCAGCTTGCGCTCGAGCATGGTCGCTCCCGGGATGGGGTCGACCCCGCTCGTGATCACGCGCGTGGGCATGCCCTCCGTGTGGGAGTCGACCGCCTCGAACGAGGTCATACAGGGGCGCCCTCCCGCAGCACCGCCATCGCGTCGGCGAGCGCGGCGCGCTCGGCGTCGGTCAGCGGGAGCCGCGGCGGCCGCGTGGGCCCGCCGGCGAAGCCGACCTCGTCCATCGCCGCCTTGAAGTACTGCACGAGCTTGGGCGTCATGTCGAAGCGCGCGAGCGGCAGCATCCGCTGGTAGATCGTGCGCGCCGTGTCCAGGTCCCCGGAGCCGCACGCGTCGTAGAGGGCGATGCAGTCGCGCGGCACGACGACGGCGACACCGCTGACCCAGCCGGTGGCGCCGGCGCAGAAGCCCTCGAGCGCCCAGTCGTCGCCGCCCACGAGCACCTCGGCGCCGGGCGCGGCGGCGATCAGCGCGGGGATCCTCCGCACGTCGCCCGAGCACTCCTTGAAGGCCACGACCTGGTCGATCTCGTTGTAGAGGCGGGCGAGCAGATCGGTGCCCATGTCGACGCCGCTGGCCTCGGGGTTGTTGTAGGCCATCAGCGGCAGGCCGGCCGCCTCGGCGACCGAGCGGTAGTAGGCGACGACCTCGTCGTCGTCGCCGCGGTAGCCGAGCGGCGGGAGCATCATCAGCGCGACGGCGCCGGCCTCGGCGGCGTCCGCGGCCAGCGCGATGGCGGCGGCGGGCGTTCCCGCGGAGACGCCGGCGATCACCGGCACGCGGCCGTCGACGGCGCTCGCGACCGCCTCGACCACCTGGCGACGCTCGGCGGTGGTGAGGCTGCCGGCCTCGCCCATCGTGCCGGTGGCCACGATCCCGTGCACGCCGGCATCGAGCAGCTCGTGGACGTTGGCGGTCAGCCCCTCGAAATCGATGGCGCCGGAGGCGTCGAACGGGGTGGTGACGGCGGGGATGATGCCGGGGAAGCGCATAGGAGCCTTTCAGTCGAGGGTCATATAGCGGCGGACGCGCCGGATGTGCTGGGAGGCGAAGAGCTCGGCGGCGTCCGCGTCGCCCTCCGCGATCGCCTCATAGATCATCCGGTGCTCGGCGAGGTGCAGCGTGGTGCGGCCTGTGACGGCGATCGAGTCGTCGCGCAGCCGCTGCCACAGCGGCTCGTCCATCACGGCGGCGATGCGATCGGCGAGGTCGAGCACGACAGGGTTGCCGGTCAGCGCCGCGATCCGCTGGTGGAAGCGGCGGTCGCAGTCGTTCCAGCCCGCGAGGTCGCGCTGGTCGGCGGCGCGCTCCATCTCGGCGAGCAGCGCCTCGGCCTCGTCGTCGGGGCGGCCGCGCTGGGCCGCCAGGCGGGCGACGGCGGGCTCGAACAGGGCGCGAGCCTCCAGCAGGTCGGACGGGCTCGAGTCGTGCGCCTCTCGCGTGCGCTCGGCGGCGCCGGCGGCCACGAACGAGCCCGAGCCGGGCCGCGTCTCGACCATGCCGGCGACCTGGAGCGCGGCGATCGCCTCGCGGACGGACGCGCGGCCGACCTCGAGGCGGCGTGCGAGATCGCGCTCCGACGGCAGCCGCTCGCCGGGCTCCAGACGGCCGGCGGTGATGTCGGCGGCGATGCGGTCGGCGACCTGCTCGTAGCGCTGGCGCGGCCGGAAGGTGGTCTGTTGATCGGACAGCATTGGTTCGGTTACCGAACCGGTAAGGTACACGCCATGGCGCTGACTTTCAACTCCGTCGACCCCCGCACCGGCGAGCCCGGGCCAAGCTACGAGGAGGCCTCGCCCGAGGACGTGCGCGCGGCCGTCGAGGCCGCGACCGCCGTCCACCGGTCCGGCGCGCTGCGCGACCGCGCCAAGCGCGTCGCCCTGCTGCGCGGCGCCGCCGCGCGCCTGCGGGCGGCCGGCGACGAGATCATCCCGGTCTGCGAGGCCGAGACCGGTCTGCCCGAGGTGCCGCGCCTGCGCTCGGAGCTGGAGCGCACGTGCGGGCAGCTCGAGGCCTTCGCGGCGATCGTGGAGGCCGGCGACGACGCCGAGGCGATCATCGACCACCCGGATCCGGACGCCAAGCCGATCCCGAAGCCCGACGTGCGGCGCATGCGGGTGCCGCTCGGCCCGGTCGCGGTGTTCGGCGCCTCCAACTTCCCGCTCGCGTTCTCCACGGCGGGCGGCGACACCGCTTCCGCGCTCGCCGCCGGCTGCCCGGTGATCGTCAAGGGCCATCCCTCGCACCCGGGGACCGGGGAGCTGGTCGCGCGCGAGCTGAGCGCCGCGGTGGCCGACGCCGGCCTGCCGGAGGGCACGTTCGCGCACCTGCCTGCCGCGGGCGTCGAGGTGGGCGAGGCGCTGGTGGACGCGCCGCAGATCGCCGCCGTCGGCTTCACCGGCTCGTTCAACGGCGGCAAGGCCATCTTCGACCGCGCGGCGCGGCGGGAGGTCCCGATCCCCGTCTACGCCGAGATGGGCTCGATCAACCCGATCGTGGTCACCGAGGCGGCGCTGCGCGAGCGCGGCGAGAAGATCGCCGAGGGCCTGACCGCCTCGGTCGCCAGCTTCGGCGGCCAGCTCTGCACCAAGCCGGGCGTGGTGTTCGTGCCGGAGGGCGAGACGGGCGATGCGTTCGCCGCCGACCTGGCCACGCGGCTCGACGCCGCCGACCCGCAGGTGCTGCTCAACGAGCGCCTGCGCGACGCGCTGCGCGCCGGCGTTGACCGGCTGGAGGGTCACGCGCGGCCGCTCGGCGGCGCCGCGGCGCCGGACGGCCCGGGCTTCCGCCACCAGCCCGCCGCCTACGAGGCCCCGGCTTCGCAGCTTGGTCCGGAGCTGCTCGAGGAGCACTTCGGCCCGGTCGTCCTGCTGCTGCGCCACGGCTCACGCGAGGAGCTGCTCTCCGCGCTCGACCAGATGGAGGGCCAGCTCACCGGGTCCGTGCACGCGCAGCCCGGCGAGGACCTGGCCGACGTGGTGTCCGCGCTCGGCGAGCGCGCCGGCCGCGTGGTCTTCAACGGCTTCCCGACCGGCGTGGCGGTGACCTTCGGCATGCACCACGGAGGCCCCTACCCGGCCACCACCAGCCCGCTGCACACGTCGGTCGGCATGACGGCCACCGACCGCTTCACGCGCCCGATCGCGTTCCAGGACGCGCCGGCCGAGGCGCTCCCGCCGGAGCTGCGCGAGGAGAACCCGCTCGGCATCCGCCGCCGCGTGGACGGCGGGTTCGAACCCGCTCAGTGACCTGTACCATTGCTCACGTGACACCTCGAGGTTGACCTACCGCACCGCTCGGCCGAGCCCCGCCTCGGTCGGTTGCCCCTGGTCAATCGCTTTCGAGAGGAGTCACCGTGTCCGCAGTACAGGTAGTCCGCCTCCGCAAGGAGTTCACCCGCCGAAGGCGCCCCGCCGTCGTCGCGCTCGATGACGTGTCGTTCACCGTCGGCCGCGGCGAGTGCGTCGCCGTGCTCGGCCAGAACGGCTCGGGCAAGTCGACGCTCGTCCGCCTGCTGTCGACCCTGCTGCTGCCCGACGGCGGCAGCGCGAGCGTGTTCGGGCACGACGTGGTCCGCGACGAGCGCGCGGTGCGCGGCGTCGTCAACCGCGTCTCCGTCGAGGCGTCGTTCTTCAAGCGCATGTCGGCGACCGAGAACCTCTCCTACGCCGCGCGCTTCTACGGGCTGGGGCACAGCCATACGCGACAGCGCATCCCGGAGATCCTCGAGCGGGTCGGCTTCCCGGTCGAGCGCGCCTCGGCGCCGATGGAGGATCTCTCGCGCGGCATGCAGCAGAAGGTCGCGCTCGCCCGCGCGCTGCTGACCTCGCCGGCGCTGCTGCTGCTCGACGAGCCGACCACGGGCCTCGACCCGCGGGCGAAGCTCGAGGTGCAGGACTTCATCCGCGAGGTGCGGCAGCTGCACGACACCACGACGCTGCTGTGCACGCACGACATGACCGAGGCCGAGACGCTGGCCGACCGCGTCGGCATCCTCGACGGCGGGCGGCTGCTGGCGCTCGAGGATTCGCGTGCCTTGAAGCGCCGCTACCGCGCCGAGACCCTGGAGGACGCGTTCCTGGCCGCGACCGGGCGCACGTTCGAGGACGAAGCAGAGGAGGCGGCGTAGATGGGCGCCGCGCGGCTGCAGGCGATCGCGCTCGCCGGCGTCGTCGAGCGCAACGCCTACCTGGTCAAGCGCTACGGCTGGTGGGAGCTGGCCTTCTTCATCTGGACGGTCGCCAACACGCTGACGATCGTGTTCATCGCCGACGGCGTCGAGGCCGCCGGCGGCACGCTCGACGTCGAGCGCCAGACGACGATCCTGCTGATCGGCGCGGTCATCTGGGCCTACCTCGGGATCGTCTTCGAGATCCTCACGGAGACGGTCGCCTGGGAGCGCTGGGAGGGCACGATCGAGTACACGTTCATGGCGCCGCTCTCCCGCGCCGTGCACCTGCTCGGCATGGGCGCCTTCGCCGTGATCTACGGCGTGGTGCGGACCGCGCTGCTGTTCGCGGTCGTGGCCGTCTTCTTCGGCCTGAGCTTCCCGGACGCCAACTTCGGCGCCGCGCTCGTGCTGCTGGCCGTGGCCTCGGTCTCGTTCGTGGGCATCGGGATGGTGACCGCCGTGCTGCCGCTGATCTCGCCCGAGAAGGGCGCCCAGCTGGGCTTCATCGCCCAGGGCCTGCTGCTGGTGGTCTCCGGCGTCTACTACCCGATCGAGGTGATGCCGGAGTGGATGCAGTGGCTGGCCGCGATCTCACCGGCGACCTACGCGCTCGAGGGCATCCGCGCGGCGATCCTCGACGGCGCCGGGGTGGGCGACGAGGTCGTCCCGCTGGCCGTGCTCGGAGTGATCTCGATCCCGCTGGGCTTGGCGGTGTTCCGGGCGGGCGAGCGCTACGCCAAACGACACGGGAAGTTGAAGCGAAGCGGCTAGTGTCTTAGGCGCAAATGCCCGCACAGGCCTATACCGGCAAGGAGTGCGTCTGCCAGTTCCGCAAGGGGATCTGCGACCAGACGTGCGTGCAGGGCATGCTCGAGACGCCGTTCTACATCGCCTGCCTGCGGCTGACCGGGCGGCGCTGCGTGGTGGTCGGCGGCGGCGAGATCGGGCTCGAGAAGGTCGAGGGCCTGCTCGCCTGCGACGGCCGCGTGGTCCTGGTGGCGCCCGACGCGGTGCCGGAGCTGGTCTCGCTGGCCGAGGAGGGCTCGATCGACTGGGTCCGGCGCGAGTACCGGCCGGGCGACGTGGAGAGCACCTTCATCGCGATCGCCGCGACCGACGACACCGACGTGAACATCCGCGTGTTCGAGGACGCCGAGCGCCGGGCGATGCTCGTGAACGTGGTCGACGTGCCGCCCCTGTGCAACTTCATCCTGCCGGCGATCGTGCGCACCGGGCCGCTGGCGATCGCCATCTCCACGGCGGGCGCCTCGCCGGCCCTGGCCAAGCGCATCAAGGCCCAGATCGCCGAGGAGTTCGGCGAGCCCTACGCGCGGCTGGCGGTGCTCTTGAACGAGGCGCGCGGATGGGCCAAGGGCACGCTGCCCACCTACCAGGACCGCAAGGCGTTCTTCGAGGGCATCGTCAACGGGCAGCCGGATCCGATCGAGCTGCTCCGCCGCGGCGACGAGACCGCGGTCCGCGAGCTGATCGCGTCCGCGCAGCGCGAGCACGCGCCCGTCTCCGCCTGATCGGCGCGATAAGCAATCCGACTTGGGTTGCGGTGGTTCGGCTGCCACCGTCGTGGCATGCCCACTGACACCACCGACGCCCGCTTCACCGCCGACGTCCTCGAATCCGACGCGCCCGTAGTCGTCGACTTCACCGCCGCCTGGTGCCCGCCCTGCCGCGCGATGAACCCGATCCTCGCCGAGCTTGCGGAGGAGCGCCCCGACGTGCGCTTCGTCAAGCTCGACGTCGACGACAACGTCGACACCGCGGTCCGCTACGGCGTGCTGTCGATGCCGACGTTCATGGTCTTCCGTGACGGCGAGCCGGTGCTGAAGCTCGTCGGCGCGCGGCCGAAGCGCCGGTTCGTCGACGAGCTCTCGGCGGTGCTGTAGACGAACTGCGGCATTGAGGGAGAGGCATCGAGGCCCGCGCGCGTCGATTGGTCACTTTGTCGGTCTGAGGCCGACAAAGTGACCAATCGGCCGACTCCCTCGCCGCCCTACCCAGCAAGCAGTTCATGCGCGCAGCCGCGCGGCCAACAGAGCACCCGCCGGCGGCAGCTCGCCGCCGGCGACCACGCAGACACGGTGCACCGGCGCCGGGTCGACCGAGGCGACGCCCACCTCCGGCCCCGGCACCTCCAGCCACGAGGCAGGCACGAGCGCGACTCCGAGCCCGGAGCCGACCAGGAACCGCACCGCGGACGGGTCGCCGACCTCGAGCAGCGGCACGGGGCTGAAGCCCGCGGCCTGGCACGCCTCCATCGCCGTCGCGCGCAGGCCGCTGCCCGGCTCGGCCAGCACGAACGCGCGGCCGCTGAGCTCGCCTAGCCCGACGGAGCCGCCCGCGAGCGGGTCGCCGGGCTCGACGATCAGCCGCAGCGGCTCCTCGGCGAGCGGCTCCACCGTCAATGCCGCCGGGATCGCCGGCGAGCGACAGCACGGCGAGGTCGACGGCGCCGCTGCGCACGAGCTCGAGCGCCTCGGCGGCCGACGCCTGCCGCAGCGCGATCCGCACGCCGGGGTGCTCGCGGTGGAAGGCGGCGATGACCTCCGGCAGGCGGACGGCGTCGGCGGCCGTGGCCGCCACCCGGACGGCGCCGCGCACGACGCCCGCGTGCTCGTCCATCGCCGACCGCGCGCCCGTGACCTCGGCGAGGATCGTCTCGGCGTGGGCGAGCAGGTCGGCGCCGGCGGGCGTCAGCTCGACGCCGCGGCTCGTGCGCCGCAGCAGCGCCACCCCGAGCTCGGCCTCGAGCCGCCGCACCTGCTGCGAGAGCGCGGGCTGGGTGATGTACGCGGCCTCGGCCGCGCGGCCGAAGTGACGGTGCCGCGCCACGGCGACGAAGTACTCGAGCTGCCGGAGCTCCACGAGGGCAGACTAAGCTCCGGCCCATCCGGACCGCTGTGCTGACCATCTCGACGTCGGTCTCGCGCCGGGAGGCGGAGGACCTCTCAGGCCCGCGGCTGGCCGCCGCCGCCGAGGACGCGGGCTGCGAGGTCGTCGCCATGGAGGTCGTGCCCGACGACTTCTCGCTGATCGAGGACCGGCTGCACCACTACGTCGAGGCCGGATGCGACCTGATCTTCACTACCGGGGGCACGGGCATGACCCCGGACGACGTGACGCCGGAGGCGACGCGCCTGGTGATCGACCGCGACGCGCCCGGCTTCGCCGAGGCGATGCGCGCCGAGGGCGCCAAGCACACGCCGCTCGGCATCCTCACGCGCGGCGTGTCGGGCATCGCCGGGCGGACGCTGATCGTCAACTTCCCCGGCTCGCCGAAGGCGATCGACCAGCTGTTCGGAGTCCTCGCGCCGACGCTGGAACACGTGGTGCAGACGCTGCGCGGCGACTCGTCGCACCATGGCCGACGCCACTGACGGCGAGCCGGCCGTCGCGCTGCGCGAGCTCGCGCGGGCCTACGGCGACCGGGTCGCGCTGGCCGGCCTGACGCTGGAGCTGCCGCGCGGGGCCACGCTGGCCGTGTTCGGCGCCAACGGGGCCGGCAAGACGACGCTGCTGCGCGTGCTCGCGACGCTGCTGCGCCCGCACGGCGGCGAGGTGCGCGTGCTCGGGCACGCGCTGCCGCGCGAGGGCTGGGCGGTGCGCGGGCGGATCGGGCTCGTCGCGCACGACCCGCTGCTCTATCGCGACCTGACCGCGCGCGAGAACCTGCGCTTCCACGCGCGCCTGCACGACGTGCCGCCGGCGCGGGGCGAGGAGCTGCTCGAGGCGGTCGGCATGGCGCGCCGCGGCGACGAGCCGGTGCGCGCGCTGTCGCGCGGCATGGCGCAGCGGGTGGCGATCTGCCGGGCGCTGCTGCACGAGCCGGAGCTGCTGCTGCTCGACGAGCCGCTCGCCAACCTCGATCCGGGCGCGGCCGGGGCCGTCGCCCCGCTGATCGGGCGCGGACCCGCGCGCGTGCTGATCTCGCACGACGTCGAGCAGGGGCTCGCCGAGGCCGACCTCGTGCTCGGCCTCCGCGGCGGCCGGCCGGAGCTGGTGGCGCCCGCAAGCACGATCGGCGCCGCCGACCTGAAGGGGCTGTACGCGTGAGGCGCGCGGTGGGCGCGCTCGTGGGCAAGGACCTGCGCGTCGAGCTGCGGACCGGCGAGGCGGTCCCGGCGATGCTGCTGTTCAGCGTCAGCACCTTCGTGCTCTTCCACTTCGCGCTCGACCGGCGCTCGGTCGAGGGCGAGCTGGCGGCCGGCGTGCTGTGGGTCACGCTGCTGTTCGCGGCCGTGCTCGGCATCACCCGCCTGTTCGTGGCCGAGCGCGAGCAGGGCGGCTTCGACGGCTTCCTGCTCGCGCCGGTCGACCGCACGTCGCTGTTCGTGGCCAAGGCGGCGGTGCTGTTCTGCTTCCTCGTCGCCGTCGAGCTGGCGGCCGTGCCGGCCTTCGCGATCCTGCTGCTCGGGCCGACGCCGTGGGACGCCGTGCCCGAGCTGGTCGCCGTGCTGCTGCTGGCCGATCTCGGCGTGGCCGTGCTCGGCACGCTGGTCGGCGCGCTCGGCATCCAGACCCGCGCGCGCGAGCTGATCGTGCCGATCCTGGCCCTGCCGCTGATGATCCCGCTCGTCATCGCCGCCGCGCGCGCCACGTCGCCGCTGCTGCTGGAGGCCGGGGCGGAGGCGCTCCCTGGCCGCTGGCTGGTGGTGCTCGGCCTCTATGATCTCGTGTTCGGCCTGCTCGCCTTCGCGGTCTTCGACTTTCTCCTGGAGGACTAGCCACAACGTGTTCGCCCGAGGGCTGAAGCCCCTCTCCATCGCCTCGGTCGTCCTCATCGTCGGCACCTTCGCGCTGGTGTTCTTCTACGCGCCCAACGACGCCGACCAGGGCTTCATCCAGAAGATCTTCTACCTGCACGTGCCGCTTGCGATCGTCGCCCTCTGCGGCTTCGTGGCCGGCGGGGTGTGGGGCGCGCGCTACCTACGCGACGGCGACCGCGCACACGACCTGCGCTCCTACGTGGCGATCCACATCTCGCTGATCCTCGGCATCGCCGCGCTGATCACCGGCTCGATCTGGGCCAAGGCGTCATGGGGCCACTGGTGGGTGTGGGAGGAGCCGACGCTCGTCTCCTTCCTGATCGTCTTCCTCCTCTACGCCTGCTACCAGCCGCTGCGCTTCTCGATCGAGGACCCCGAGCGCCAGGCGCGCACCGCCGCCGTCTTCTCGATCGTGGCGGGCGCCTTCGTGCCGCTCAACTTCCTCGCCGTGCGGATGGCCGAGTCGTTCACGCACCCGCGCGTGCTGAGCGCCACGGGCGGCTCGATGCCCGGCGAGATGCGGCTGACCTTCATGGTCTCGCTGCTCGGCATGGCCGTCCTCTTCATCACCCTGTGCAAGTACGAGCTGACGTCCAAGCAGGCGTCGATGCAGCTGCGCGCGCTCAAGCGCCGGCTCGCCGACGACGAGGACGCGTGGCTCCCGGCCCGGCGCAGCGCGGCGCCTCAGCAGCTCTGATGCCCGCCCTCCCGCTCGACGACGCCGGCCCGTACGTCGCCGCCGCGTATCTAGTCTTCCTCGCGCTCCTCTTGATATACGTGGCCATCATGGCGGGCAAGCTCGTACGCATCGCCCGCGAGCTCGGCGAGCTGACGGAGCTCGTGGAGCGACGCGAGAGGAGCCGCGACGAGGACGCGGAGCAGGAGACGGTGCCGCGATGACCGAGCTGCTGGCGCTCGGCGCCTCGCACAAGACGGCGCCGCTCGCCCTGCGCGAGCGGATCGCGCTGACCGAGGGCGGGGCCGAGCCGCTGCTGCGCGAGCTGACCGAGCACCCGGCGATCGACGAGGCGGTCGTCGTCTCCACCTGCAACCGCACCGAGCTGTACCTGGTGGTCGGCAACCCGGTCGAGGGCGAGTCCGCGGCGCTGGCGCTGCTGGCCCGGCGCGCCGACATGCGGCCGAGCGAGCTGCTCGACGGCATGTACTCGCTGCGCAACTGCGACGCGGCACGGCACCTGTACCGGGTGACCGGGGGCCTGGAGTCGATGATCGTGGGCGAGGCGGAGGTCCAGGGCCAGGTCAAGCGCGCGTACGAGGCGGCGCTGGCCGCCCGCAGCACCGGGCCGATGAGCAACAAGCTGTTCCGCGCCGCGCTGGCCACCGGCAAGCGCGTGCGCACCGAGACCAAGATCTCGAAGGGCCGCGCCAGCGTCGCCTCCGTGGCGGTCGACGCCGCGCGCGAGGCGCTCGGCGACCTGGCCGAGCGGCACGTGCTGATCATCGGCGCCGGCGAGACGGCCGAGCTGACCGCGCAGGCGCTCCACGACCGCGGCGTCTCCACCATGTTCATCGCCAACCGCCGGCGCGAGCGGGCCACCGTGCTGGCCGAGCGGTTCGGAGGCGAGACCGCGTCGTTCGACGCGCTGCCCGGCGAGCTCGCGCGCGCGGACATCGTCATCTCCTCGACGTCCTCGCCGCACACGCTGCTCGAGGCCGAGGACCTCGAGGTCGTCGTGGCCGAGCGGCGCGGCCGCCCGCTGCTGCTGCTCGACCTCGCGGTGCCGCGCGACATCGAGCATGACTGCGGCGACCTGCCGGGCGTGACGGTGATCGACATCGACGGCCTGCAGGCGCAGGTCAAGCGCCACATCTCGGTCCGCAAGGCCGAGGCGCGGCGGGCCGAGGGGATCGTCGAGGAGGAGATCCAGACGTTCGCCGGCTGGCTCGGCTCGCTCGAGATGCTCCCCACCCTGACCGCGCTGCGCGGCCTCGGCAACGAGGTGGTGGCGGCCGTCCTGGCCGAGAACGACGGCCGCTGGGAGGCGCTGACCGAGCGCGACAGGCAGCGGGTGGAAGCGCTCGCCAACGCCATCGCCAAGCGGCTCCTGCACATGCCCACGACGCACGTCAAGAGCCTCGACACCGCCCACCGCCACGCGCGCCTGCAGCTGCTGCGCGAGCTGTTCGGGCTGGCAGAGCCCCAGACCGAGGCGGCGGAGCAGCCCGCCGAGGTCCGCGCGCTGCGCCGGCCTTGACGGCCGCCCCGCTGCGGATCGGCACACGTGGCAGCGCGCTGGCGCTCGCCCAGGCGCGCGCCGTGCAGCGGTTGCTGCCGGATCCGGCGGAGCTGATCACCATCGCCACCGCCGGGGACGCCGGGCTCGCGACCGGCGACAAGTCGCGCTGGGTCGGAGCGCTCGAAACGGCCCTCGAGGCCGGCGAGATCGACCTCGCCGTCCACTCGGCCAAGGACGTGCCGTCCGAGCTGGCTCCCGGGACCGCGATCGTGGCCGCGCCGCGGCGGGCCGACCCGCTCGACGTGCTGGTGGGCGAGAAGCTGCTGGCCGACGTGCGCGAGGCGGCGCGGGTCGGGACCAGCGCGCTGCGCCGCCGCGCCCAGCTGCTGGCCGTGCGGCCCGACCTGCAGGTGGTCGAGCTGCGGGGCAACGTCGACACGCGGCTGCGCAAGCTGGCGGCCGGCGAGGTGGAGGTGCTGGTGCTGGCCGCGGCGGGGCTCGACCGGCTCGACCGCCGCCGCGAGGCGGGCGGCGCGCTGTTCGGCGACGTCTTCGTGCCCGCGCCCGGGCAGGGCGTGATCGCGGTGCAGGCCCGCGAGGGCACTCCCGCCGCCGATGTCGCCGCCTCCGTGAGCCATGGCCGGACCATGGCATGCCTGCGGGCCGAGCGAGCGGCCGTGCGTGAATTGGAAGCAAGTTGTCACACCCCCGTGGGAGTTCACGCGGACGGCGTGACGATTCGGGGCTTCGCCGGGCTGCCCGACGGCTCGGAGTGGCTCGTCGACGAGGTCCCGATGGACGAGGCGCCCGAGCTCGCCCGCCGCATGCTCGCCGCCGGCGCCGCCGACCTCCTGCGCGCCGCGGAGGCGATGGCCGCGCGATGACCGGGATCGTGCACCTCGTCGGGGCCGGACCGGGCGACCCGGGACTGCTCACCGTGCGCGCGGTCGAGCTGCTCGGCGCCGCCGACGTCGTCCTCTACGACCGCCTGATCCCGCCCGAGGCGCTCGCGCACGCGCGCCCCGGAGCGGAGCTCGTCTACGTCGGCAAGGAGGGCGAGGGCCCGCAGTTCCCGCAGGACGACACGCACCGCCTGCTGCTCGAGCACGCCCGTGCCGGCCGGCGCGTCGTGCGCCTCAAGGGCGGCGACCCGTTCGTGTTCGGGCGCGGCGGCGAGGAGGCGCTCGTGCTCGAGGCGGCCGGCATCCCGTTCGAGGTCGTCCCCGGCGTGACGGCAGGCGTCGCCGCGCCCGCCTACGCCGGCATCCCCGTCACCCACCGTGACGTTGCCAGCGGCGTGGCGTTCATCACCGGCCACGAAGATCCGTCCAAGCCGGAGTCGGCGATCGACTGGCAGGCGCTCGCGCGCTTTCCCGGCACGCTGGTCTTCTACATGGGCGTCCGCAGCCTGCCCAGGATCGCCGAGCGGCTCGTCGCCGAGGGACGGCCGCCGGACGAGCCGGTCGCCGTCATCGAGCGCGGCACGCTGCCCGGCCAGCGCACGCTGCTGGCCACGCTCGCAGACGTCGCCGAGCGCGCCGCGGCCGAGCGGATCCGCCCGCCGGCGATCACCCTGGTCGGCGAGGTCGCCCGCCTGCGCGAGCAGCTCGCCTGGCTGGAGGCGCGGCCGCTGCACGGCCGTACCGTCGCGGTCACGCGCGCCCGCGCGCAGGCGAGCGCGCTCGCCGCGCGCCTGAGAACCCTGGGCGCTGCGGTGGTCGAGGCGCCGGCGATCCGGATCTCGCCGCTGGAGACCGAGCTGCCGCCGCTGGGCGGCTACGACCTCGTGTGCGTGACCTCGCCCAACGGCGCCGACCTGCTGCTCGACCGCCTGCGCGACGCGCGCGAGCTGGCCGGCATCACGGTGGCGGCGATCGGTCCGGGAACCGCGCGGGCGCTGCGGACACGCGGCGTGGAGCCGGACGTGGTACCGGAGCGGGCGGTCGCCGAGGGGCTCGTCGACGCGCTCGCCGCCACGCCGGTGCGGCGGGCGCTGATCGCCCGCGGCGCCGAGGGCCGCGACGTGCTTCCCGACGCGCTGCGCGAGCGCGGCGCCGAGGTCGACGTGATGGCGCTCTACGAGACCGTGGCCGAGCCGCTCGACGACGGCGCGCGCGACGCCGCCACGGCGGCCGACTACCTGCTGTTCACGTCCGCCTCGTCGGTGCGCTTCTTCCACGATGCCGCGGGGACGCTCGAGGGCCCACGGTTGGTCTCGATCGGCCCGGCCACCAGCGCCGAGCTGCGCGCCCGCGGCGCCGAGCCCGACCTCGAGGCCGACCCCCACACGCCCGACGGCCTCGTCGAGGCGCTGCTCGCGGACGCCGCCCGATGACGCGACCGATCACCTTCCTGTCGGACTACGGGCTCGGCGACGAGTTCGTCGGCGTCGTCCACGGCGTGATCGCGGAGATCTGCCCGGACGCGCGCGTCATCGACGTCACGCACGGCATCCCGCGCCAGGACGTGCGGGCGGGCGCCACGGTGCTCGCGCGGGCGCTGCCGTTCATGCCCGCCGGCGTGCACCTGGCCGTCGTCGATCCCGACGTCGGCGCCCAGCGACGGGCGCTGGCGCTGCGGACCGCCGAGGAGGGCCGGCTGCTGGTCGGTCCCGACAACGGCCTCCTCGTGCCCGCCGCGGAGCGGTTCGGCGGCGTCGCCGAGGTGGTCGAGATCTCCGTCTCACCGTGGCGGCTGGAGCCGGTGTCGGCGACCTTCCACGGGCGCGACATCTTCGCCCCGGTCGCCGCGCGGCTGGCCGGCGGGGCGCCGCTGGCCTCGGCGGGCGCGCCGCTCGACCCCGCCGAGCTCGTCACCGTCGAGCGCACGGAGCCGCGCCAGGAGGCGGACGCTCTCGTGGCGCACGTGGTCGGCATCGACGGCTACGGCAACGCCACGCTCGACGCCGAGCACGACGACCTGGTGGGCAGCGACCTCAAGCTCGGCGATGCCATGGCGGCGCGCGCCGGCTCCCGACGCGTGCGCGGCGTGGTCGCCCGCACGTTCTCGGACGTCGCCGCGGGCGCCCTGCTGCTCTACGAGGACGCCGGCGGCTCGCTCGCGCTGGCCGTCAACGGCGGCGACGCCGCGGCCCTGCTCGGGCTGCGCGCGGGCGACGAGGTGCGGCTGGAGGCCGAGTGAAGGTCGGCCGGCCGCGCCGCCACCTGCGCGAGACGACGTCGACCAACGAGCTGGCGCGGGCATTGGCCGCCGCCGGAGCGCCGCACGGCACGCTGGTCACCACCGGCTTCCAGAGCACCGGCCGCGGCCGCCAGGGCCGCACGTGGACGGCGCCGCCGGGCCGCGCGCTGCTGCTCTCGCTGGTCGTCCGCGGCCCCGACCCGCTGCTGCCGCTGCGCGCCGGCCTCGCGGTCGCCGACCTCGCCGGCCCGGCCGCGCTCGTCAAGTGGCCGAACGACGTGCTGGTCGAGGGCCGCAAGGTCGCGGGCGTGCTCGTCGAGGCGCGGCCGCAGGAGGGCTGGGCGGTGGTCGGGATCGGGGTCAACGCCGCCTTCGCGCCGGACGAGCTGCCGCCGGAGCTGAACGCGGGGACGCTCGGCCGGAGCCCGGGCGAGCTGGAGGCGACGCTGGGCGAGCTGCTGGACCACCTGGGCCGTCGCCTGGCCGAGCCCGCCGCCGAGACGCTCGCGGCTCTGCGCACGCGCGACGCCCTGCTCGACCGCGCGGTGTCGTGGCCGGGCGGCCAGGGCGTGGGCGCGGGGATCGACGAGGACGGACGGCTGCGCGTGCGCGGGCCCGGCGGCGAGCAGGTGCTCGACGCCGGCGAGGTGCATCTGGGCTAGGTGCAGGCACCGAGCAGGTTGCACAGTCGGCGAACTGCGGCTGGGTAGGGAAGCTGGGGAGCCGGCCGCGCGGCCGGATTTCGGCGTCTGATCCTGGATAGGGGTCGCTATACGACCCCTAGGCAGGATTCGTTGCGGTTTTCGGCGTAGCGTCCTGGCTAAGGTCGTCAGACGACCGCAGGGCAGGACGCTTCGAGGAAACCGCCCTCGCCGGCCTCCCCAGCTCCCCTACCCAGCCGCAGTTGACGTTCGAACTACAGCTAGGCGGCTTCGTCGCCGGCTGACCGCTCGGACGCCTCGCGCACGGCGGCGCGGACGCGCTCGCTGGCGGCCTCGAGCAGGTTCGGCTCGGGCGGCTTCTTGGCGCGCTTGGCCGGAGGCGCGACTCCCTCCGGGAGCTCGGGCGCGGCCTTCGCGCGCTTGGCGCGCGGCTTGGCCGGCTTCGCCTTGGCGCGCTTGGCCCGCTTGGCGGGCGCCTTGGCCGGGGCGGCCGGCGCCTCGGGCGCGGCGGTCCACGGCTCGTCGGGTGCAGCGGGCGACGCGTCCGGCGGCGCGGCCGACTCGGCGGCCACCGTCTCGGGCGCCCGCTTGGCGCGCTTCGCCCGCGGCTTCGCGGGCTTGGCCTTGGCGGCGCGCTTCGCGCGGGCCGGCTTGGCCGGCGTCTCGGCCGCCTCCGCCTCGTCCGTCGCCTCGGTCACGGCCTCCGCCGGCGCAGGCTTCGGCGCCCGCTTCGAGCGGCGCGTGCGGGCCGGCTTCTTCGGACGCGCCTCGCCCTCGGCCTCCGGCTCCTCGCCGTCGGCCAGCGCGACGGTCTCGAGAGCCTCCACGACCTCGGGTGCCGCGGCGTCGCCGCCCTGCTTCCTGCGCCGCCGGCGCTTGGACTTGCCGCGGCCCTTCGGGAAGTTGCGCAGCAGCTCGCGGGCGAGCGCGGCCGGCTTGCGCGACATCCGCGTGCGCGCCCCGTTGACGACCTCGCCCGCCTCGGCCGTGTGCGGCAGGGCAGCCGCGAGCAGCGCGGCCGCCAACCGGCGGTCCTGCTGTCGGGCGGCGTGCACCAGACGCCTCGCGTTGCGCGCGTGCGCCCCGCCGGAGGAGTTCACGAGCAACCCCAGGAGCCGCTTGGTCTCCGGCCAGCGCTGCACGGCGTACTCCTCGTGCACGTCGCGCGTCATGTTCGCGCAGCGCCAGATCCAGTTGTTGGCCTGGTCGCGCCGCCCGATCTTCTTCTCGGCCAGCGCCTGGAGCACGACCTTGACGCCCTCGCGCTTGTCGTCGCGCGGCCACGTCTCGACGAAGTCCAGCGCGCGGTCGAACGCCTCGGCGTCGCGGCCGCCCGCGATCTCCTGCAGCGCCTTCAGGCGCAGCTGCGGGTTCTTGTTGCGCTCGACGGCGGTGGTCAGGAACGTGCGCTTGAGCTCGCCGCCCTGGTCGAAGTGCAGCATCGCCCGCGCGCGCCGCCAGCCGTTGGGCGCCACGCGCGCGCCGGCCAGCGCGGCCCACTGGACCTGCTCGCCGTAGTCGAGGTGCTCGACGGCGATCCGCCACAGCTCGCGCTCGAAGACCTCGATCCGGCGGTTCTCGTCGGCCGTCACGGGGAGCACGCGGCGCTCGACCCGCAGCCGCCGGCCGCGGCCGCGGCGCACCGGGCCGACGACGATAGCGCCGCCGCGGTAGACGTCGCGGTCGAGCAGCGAGTGCAGGGTGACCACCGGGTCGTCGTGCTTGGTCGCCGGATGCACGAAGTCGACGACGATGCCCGCCTCCTTGCCCGGCTGGCGCCGGGTCACGCGGCCGACTCGCTGCTGGTAGATGCGGCGCGAGGCGGTCGGCGCCAGGTGCATGCAGACGGTGGCGCGCGGCGAGTTCCAGCCCTCGGCCAGCAGCTGGGCGTTGACCAGCACGTCGATCGTGCCGGCCTCGTAGCGCGCGAGGATGCTGGCCAGCTCGCGCTTGGGCGTCTCGCCGGAGACCGCCTGCGCCTTCATGCCGAGGTCACGGAACGCCTGCGCGACGTTGTAGGCGTGCCGCACGCCGGCCGAGTAGACGACCCCGGGCACGCCGTTGAAGCGCGTCTTGTAGAGGTCGGCGACGGCCAGGTTGAACGGCAGCTGGTCCAGCAGCTCGGCCAGCAGCTCCTGGTCGAACTCGGTGTCCACCTCGCCGCGACGCAGCGGCACCTTCGCGATCGTGCGCACGCCCGGCCCCGGCGGGATCCGCACGCAGCGCAGCGGCGAGATCACGCCGCGCCGCGCGGCCTGCGCGAGGTCGAAGCGCGAGGTCTGCGTCGGGAACAGGTCGGTGACGTGGCGGGCGATCAGAGCACCCGTGGCCGTCATGCCGATGAAGATCGGGCCCGCCCACTGGCGGATCGACGCGGAGGTCTTCTCGCCCAGCGCCGTGTGGGCCTCGTCGCAGATGACGATCGTGTAGGCGTCGGAGATCTTGCCGACGTTGCGGACGAACCACTGGTAGGTCTCGACCGTCACGGGGCCGTCGGCGCGGTCCTGCCCCTTGAGCAGGGCGGGCGCGATCCGGTCCTTGTAGCCACGGTCGCGCAGCTCGCCGTGGAACTGGTCGACGAGATTGCGGCGGTGAGTCAGGATGAGGACGCCGCCGGTGCGCGAGGCCTCGACGAAGCCGAGCGCGGCGACGGTCTTGCCGGCGCCGGTGGCGTGCTCGAACCAGAAGCGCTTGCCGGCGTGCGGGTCCTCGGGCGCCTCGCCGAGCTGTTCGTCGTCCTCGCCGGCGCCCGACTCGTCCCAGTCCTGCGGCTCGTCGGGCTCGTCCTCGTCGTCGAGCTCCTCCTCGCCCGGGATGCCGACCGGAGCGAGCACGACCTCGCCCTCGGCGACGGCGCCGTTCGCCGTTGCCGTTGCGCTGGGCCTCGGCGTAGAGGGCGGTCAGCGTGCCCGAGAGGGCATCGACCTGGTGGGCGGAGAGGACGGCACCGTCGGCGAGCTGTGGCTCGTCCTCGCTCAGCAGCCGCTCGAGCCCCAGCAGCAGGGAGTACGTCCGCCGCCAGCCGACGGACGGCTCCTTGGCGCCGGCGTCGATCTCGGCCATCGCCGCGTCGAACGCGCGCCGATGCGGCGTGCCGGGCGCGAGCACCGTCGCGGCGTCCTCGCCCTCGGCGAGAAACGGCTCGCGGGTGAACTTCGAGGCCCGCTCGATGTCTTTGGATGATGGAAGCGTGGCCGGTGCGGCCACTGGCGTGGTCTCAGCCATGAAAGGCGATGATTCGGTAAAGACCGCGGTCTACTCCGCGCGGTCTTGCGCGCTGCGGGATCTCTGGGCTCGGAGGGACCTGCGCTGCCCGCTGGCTCTCAAAAGCGGGTCGTCCCTGCGAGGCGGCTCCTATTACAGCAGGTCCGGCGCGATCTGCCAGTCTGAAGGTGAAATGCGCCGCTGGCTGTACATCTTCGCCGCCGTCGCGCTGGTGGCCGTCGTGGTCATCGGCCTCGGTCAGGCGGGCCGCGACGAGACAGAAGCACCCGCGGCCCAGGCGTTCGACCTCGATGCCGCGCAGCAGAAGCTGGCGAGCGCGCCCCCACCCCTCGCCGCCCTCTACGAGCAGCCCAACACGATCCTCGAGAGCGGCTTCGACGAGCAGGTCGCCGCGCTCGAGGGCCATCCGATCGTCATCAACAAGTGGGCGTCGTGGTGCCGCCCCTGCCGCGCCGAGTTCCCGATCTTCCAGCGGGTCGCCACCGACCGCGGCAAGGAGGTCGCCTTCCTCGGCGTCAACGCCGGCGACAAGCGCCCCGCGGCGGAGAAGTTCCTCGGCGAGCGCCCGCTGCCCTATCCGTCGTACGAGGACCCCGACGAGGACATCGCCGAGGAGCTGAAGGCGGCCAAGTTCTTCCCGATGACGATCTTCGTCGGCGCCGACGGCAAGACCGCCTTCGTGAAGGCGGGCGAGTACACCTCGCGCGCCGAGCTCGAAGCCGACATCGACAAGTACCTGTGAACGAGCTGCGCATCGACCCGCTCACGGGTCTGAGGAGCATCATCGCGTCGGCCCGCGCCGACCGCCCAGGCGGCCACTTCGACCTCCAGCCGCCGCCGCCGATCGACGCCTCCAAGGACCCCTTCGCGCCCGGCCACGAGGACCGGACGCCGCCCGAGGTGTACGCGGTGCGGCCCGACGGCGGCGGGCCGGACACACCGGGCTGGAACGTGCGCGTGGTGCCGAACCTGTATCCCGCGCTGACCCAGGACGCCCACGAGCCGGAGCGCGAGGCGAACCCCGACCTCTACACCGCGCAGCCGGCGGCCGGCCACCACGAGGTGATCGTCAACGCGCCCGACGTGGTCAACTCGCTCGTCGAGCTCGAGCCCGCCCAGCTCGGCCTCGCCATGGACGCCTGGCGCGAGCGCATGCGCGCCCATGCCGGCTGCGCGTGCCGGCACCTGATCGTGAACGAGCGCCGCGAGGCCGGCGCCTCGCTGCCGCACACCCACGCCCAGCTCTACGCGCTGCGCTTCGTGCCCGCCGCCATCGCCCGCGAGCGCGAGCGCTTCACGGCGTACGCCACGCGCACGATGGGCGGCAACCTGCTCGGCGACCTCGTGCAGGAGGAGGTCCGGCGGCGGGAGCGGATCGTCGCGATCGACGGCGAGGCGGTGGCGATGATCCCGTACGCCTCGCGCGTGCCCTTCCAGATCATGATCGCCCCCCGCACCCCGCGGGCGCGCTTCGAGGACGACGGCCCGCTCGGCGCCGCGCTGCTGCACGACGTGCTCGGCCGGCTCGCCCGCCGGCTCGGCGCCAGCCCGCCGCTGAATCTCTGGGTGCGCACCGCTCCCTCCGGCGCCGACCACTTCTGCTGGCGGATCGACATCCTGCCGCGGCTGACCCATCTCGCCGGGCTCGAGCTCGGCGCCGGCCTCAATCTCTGCACCACCGCGCCGGAGCAGGCCGCCGCCGAGCTGCGCGACATTTGAGCCGCGGCCCTCGTTGGCCGACAAGAGACGGGTGACCCCGACCCACAGCCGTAGCGCTGCCCTTCTCGGTGTCCTCACGGCGCTGGCCGGAGCGCTGGGGCCAGTCGTGGGGGCGCCGCTGCCGCTGTCGGCATGGCTGGTGGTGGCGGGGCTCGCGCTGGTCTGGCTCGGCGTCGACGCCGGCCGCGGCCAGCGCCGCGAGAGCGCCGCCCTGGCGGCGCGCGACCGCGCCGAGTCCGCCCGCCGCGCCGCCGACGCGCGCTCGCGCGAGCTGGCCCACCACACCGGCGACGTCCTGGCCACGTTCGCGCCCGACGGCACCGTCCAGGAGATGTCCGAGGGCTGCCTCGAGCTGCTCGACCTCGCCCCCGGCACGCTGATCGGCACCCGCGGCGCCGACCTCGTCCATCCCGGCGACGCCGCCACCACGGTCGCCGCCATGCGCCGCCTGCTCGCGGGCGAGGAGGACGCCTCGCTGACCGTGCGCCTGCGCCGCGCCGACGGCTCGTGGCGCTGGGCCGAGGCCCATCTCGTCGCCGTGCGCGACGACCGCGAGCTTTCGGAGATCCACGCGACGATCCGCGACGTCCACGCGCAGGCCGAGGCCGAGCGCCTGCAGGCCGACGCCGAGGCGCGCTTCCGCACCGCCTTCGAGGAGGCGCCGATCGGGATGGCCATCGCCACCATCGACGGCCGCTTCCTGCAGGTCAACCGCGCGCTGTGCTCGTTCACGGGCCGCGCCCAGGACGAGCTCGAGGGCACGCCGATCGTGCGCCTCGTGCATCCCGAGGACCGCGACGAGGAGTCGCACGCGCTCGCGCGCCTGGCCCGCGGCGACGCCGCCTCGGTGCGCGGCGAGCGGCGCTGGCTGCACCCGGCGGGCACGATCGTCTGGGCGGCCGTCAACCTCACGCTGGTGCGCGACGGCGCCGGTGTGCCGCAGCACGTGCTCCTGCAGGCCCAGGACATCACGGAGCGCCGTCGCTACGAGACCGAGCTGCGCTACCTGGCCGACCACGATCCGCTCACCGGCCTGCTCAACCGCCGCGCCTTCACGCGCGCGCTCGAGGCCCACCTCGAGCACGTCCGCCGCTACGGCCCGGCCGGCGGCGTGCTCGTGCTCGACCTCGACCACTTCAAGAACATCAACGACACGCTCGGTCACGGCGTGGGCGACGAGCTGATCGTCTCGCTCGCCGGCGCGCTGCGCGCCCGCCTCGGCGAGCGCGTGGCGATCGGCCGGCTCGGCGGCGACGAGCTGGCGCTGCTGGTGCCCGACGGGGACGTCGAGCAGGCCGCCGACGACGTGCTCGACACGGTCCGCGGGCAGCGCATCTCGAGCCCCTCCGGGCGGCTGCGGTCGGTCAGCGCCAGCATCGGCATCGCGGGCTTCGACGAGGACGGCCTGGACGCCGACGACGTGCTCGCCAACGCCGACCTCGCCATGTACGAGGCCAAGGACGCCGGCCGCGACCGCGCGGTCGCCCACCGGCCGGTCGGCCGCCCCTCGAGCCAGGGTCGCGTGTCGTGGCCCGACGTGATCCGCGACGGCCTCGACGAGGACCGCTTCGTCCTCCAGGCGCAGCCGATCATGAACCTCGAGACCGGCGACACCAGCCAGTTCGAGCTGCTGCTGCGGCTGCGCGACCCGCTCGGCGAGCTGATCTCGCCGGCCGCCTTCCTGCCCGCCGCCGAGCGCTACGACCTGATCGGCGCGATCGACCGCTGGGTCGTCACGCGCTCGATCGCGATGCTGGCCGAGGAGAACCGCCGCGGCCGCAGGCTGACGTTCGAGATCAACATCTCGGGCCGCTCGGCCGGCGACCCGGAGCTGCTGGCGCTGATCGAGCACGAGCTGCGCACCAACGAGGTCGACCCGGCGCAGGTCATCTTCGAGATCACCGAGACCACGGCGGTCGCCAACATCCCGCGGGCGCAGGAGTTCGCGCACCGGCTCGCCGCGCTCGGCTGCCGCTTCGCGCTCGACGACTTCGGCGCGGCCTTCGCCTCCTTCTACTACCTCAAGCACCTGCCGTTCGACTACCTGAAGATCGACGGCGAGTTCGTGCGCGGCTGCGTGGCCGACCGCACCGATCAGCTCGTCATCCGGGCCGTGGTGGACATCGCGCGCGGGCTCGGCAAGAGCACGGTGGCCGAGATGGTCGGCGACGAGGAGACGCTCGACCTCGTGCGGCGCCTCGGCGTCGACTTCGTCCAGGGCTTCCACATCGGCCGCCCGGCCCCGCTCGCCCGCTGGCTGGTCGAGCGCAAGCCGGCCGACCGGCACGCCGTCCGAGCGGCCTTGCTGAATACCCTGCCGCGGTGATCTTCATCGCCCTCGCCATCGCCGCCTCGCTCGCGGCGGGGGTGGGGGCGGAGCGGAAGGCGGGGGCGCGGGCGGGCGTGTGGGCGCGCCGCATCCTCACGTTCCTGCTGTACGTGGTGATGCCGGTCGTCGCCTTCTTCAACATGGCGCGGCTCGAGGTGCGCGCCGACGTCGGCGTCGGGATCGTGCTCGGCTGGATCGCCCTCGCGCTGACCGCGCTAGCCGGCTGGCTGATCGGGAGCCGCCTGCTGCGCCTGCCGCGTCCCTCGGCCGGCGTGCTGGCCATCTCCGGCCTGCAGGCCAACACCGCGCTGCTCGGGCTCGCCGTGGTCGCCGCCCTGCTCGGCTTCGACCACCTGTCCGAGGGCGTGGTCTACGACTCGCTCGTCCAGCAGCCGATGTTCTTCATCGGCTCGTTCGCCATCGCCGCGGCCACCGGGACCAAGGCGGGCGAGACCGTGCGCGACCGGGTGCGCGCCTTCTTCGTCCGCAACCCGCCGCTCGTCGCGATCCTGCTGGGCGCCGTCGCGCCGGACGCGCTGGCGCCCGACGTGCTCGTCGACGCGGCGCGGCTGCTCGTCCTGACGGTGCCCGTGCTCGGCTTCTTCGCGATCGGCGTCACGCTCGCCGAGGAGGCGGACGACGGCGCCCTCGTGTTCCCGCCGCCGCTCACGCCGGGGATCGGCGCCTCGATCCTGCTGCGCGGCGTGGTGGCGCCGGGACTGCTCTTCCTGCTCGCGGCGCCGTTCATCGACCTGCCCGCCGCCTTCCTGCTGATGGCGGCGATGCCGGCCGGGCTGCACATCGTGGTCCTGGCCCACGTCTACGGGCTCGACGTCCCGTTCGCGGCCGGGCTGATCGTGTGGACGACGATGATCACGGTGCCGATCCTGCTCGTGGCATCCGTCATCGTTTGACGCGTATGCGAGCGCTGGTGCAGCGGGTGAGCCGGGCGTCCGTGGATGCGGACGGTGAGCTCGTTGGCCGGATCGGCCCCGGCCTGCTCGTGCTGCTCGGGATCACGCACGACGACACGGAGGCCGACGCCGACAAGCTGGCCGACAAGGTGCGCGCCTTGCGGATCTTCCCCGACGGCGACGGCCGCATGAACGAGCCGCTGGGCGAGCGCGAGGTCCTGGTCGTCTCCCAGTTCACGCTCTACGGCGATGCCCGCAAGGGCAACCGGCCCGCCTACGTCGCCGCCGCCCGGCCCGAGCAGGCGGAGCCGCTGTACGAGCGCTTCGCCGACCGCCTCGGAGCGCAGCGCGGCGTGTTCGGCGCCCACATGGACGTCGAGCTGGTCAACGACGGCCCGGTGACGTTGCTCATCGAAGTCCCGTAGTCTGCGCCGCCGTATGCCTCCCGAGGACCGTTTCGTCTGCCGCTTCGCCGCCGAGCCCCCGCAGGAGCCGATCGCCTCCGGGCGCTGGGCCGAGACCCTGCAGGCCGAGTTCCTCGGCGCCGCCCTGCGTATCGACACCGAGGGCACCGAGCTCGGCGACCCGGGCGAGCTGAAGTGGTTCCCGGACCGCACGTTGGCGGGCCGCACGTTCGTGCCCGTGACCTCGCGCACCGCCAACGCGCTCGACCTCTTCGGCTACGTCTCCTACGTGCCCGGCGAGGACGGCGCGGAGCCGGGCGACTTCTACTCGTGGGCCGACTTCACCGACGAGACCTCCGAGCGCAACCCGGACTGGAAGATGGACCTCTGCGAGGAGGTGATCGGCGGCTGGCGCGGCGAGAACGGCGAGGTGGCGGCCATGACCCTCGTGTGGGGCGTCCCGATGGTCCGCGGCGGCGCGATCGCGACCGCCGAGCTGACCGGCCTGACCGTCGACCAGTGCATCCTGGCGAGCGACCGCTACACGCTGATCGCGCCCGACGCCTACCGGGGCGACTACCTGGAGATCGCGCTCTGGGGGATGTCCGGCAACGAGCTCGCACGCGAGTCGCTCTACGAAGACGACGGCGAGTAGCCGTTCCGGTACGACATCACGCGGTCGACGAGGCCGAAGTCGGTCGCCTGCTCGGGGGTGAAGAAGCGGTCCCGCTCGAGCGCCTCGGAGATCTCCTCGACCGGCTTGCCGGTGTGGTGCGCGTAGATCTCCTCGACCCGCTTACGTAGCTCGAGCGCCTCGCGGGCGTGGATCTGGATGTCCGACGCCTGGCCCTGGAAGCCGCCGCTCGGCTGGTGGACGAGGATGCGCGAGTTCGGCAGCGCCGAGCGCTTGCCGGGCGTCCCGCCGGCCAGCAGCAGCGAGCCCATCGACATCGCCACGCCGCAGCACACGGTGGCCACGTCGGGCTTGATGAACTGCATCGTGTCGTAGATCGCCAGGCCCGAGTAGACGACCCCGCCCGGCGAGTTGACGTACATCGAGATGTCCTTGTCGGGGTCCTCCGCCTCGAGGTGCAGGAGCTGGGCGACGACGACGTTGGCGATCTGGTCGTCGATCGGCGTGCCGACGAAGACGACGCGCTCGCGCAGCAGGCGCGAGTAGATGTCGAACGAGCGCTCTCCGCGAGCGTCCTGCTGGATGACGACGGGCACGAGGGGCATGCGCAACTCCTTGGTTGCAGGTTTTCGCCCATGGTACTATGCGCAACCTATGAGTTGCGTAATTCGTGAGATCGTCCTTCCCGTGCCGCGCGAGCGGGCCTGGGAGCTGGTCACCGAGGAGGACGAGCTGCGCGAGTGGCTCGCCGACGACGTCGAGTTCGAGGCCGAGGAGGGCGCGCCGATCCACGCGGACGAGCGCGACGGCGTGATCGAGCTGGTCGAGGCCGAGGAGCGGATCGTCTTCACCTGGGGCGGCTCGCGCGTCGAGTGGCGGCTCGACGATCACCCGGGCGGCACGCGCTTCACGGTGACCGAGGAGCGCCACGACACGGTGTGGGGCCCGAAGCTCTCCGCGCTGGCGTCGGCCGCCATGCTGTGCCCGGCCTGAACGAGGTCTTCGGGGCGCTCGCCGACCCCACGCGCCGCGAGGTCATGCGCTCGCTCGCCGAGCAGCCGGGGCTGACCGCCTCGTCGCTGGCCGGCGACCTCCCGATGAGCCGCCAGGCCGTCTCCAAGCACCTCAGCGCCCTCTCAGGCGCCGGGCTCGTCCAGGCGCGCCGCGAGGGCCGCGAGACGCGCTACACGCTCACGCCCGCGCCGCTGGCCGACGCCATGCGGTGGATGGTGGACGTGGGCGCCGAGTGGGATGAGCGGCTCGAGCGGCTCAGGCGTTCCGCGCTGTCGGGACGCGCTCGAGGACCTCGGCGTCCGTGAGCGGGAAGTGGCAGGCGGCCACGTTGCCGCCCTCCTTCGGCTCGAGCGGCGGGTCGTCCTGGCGGCAGATCTCCTGCGCCTTCCAGCAGCGCGTGTGGAAGCGGCACGCCGGCGGCGGGTTGGCCGGAGAGGGCACGTCCCCGGCCAGGATCTGGCGCTTCTTGGCCGCCGCGAGCCGCGGCTGCGGCACTGGCACGGCCGACATCAGCGCGCCCGTGTAGGGCATCCGCGGGTGGGCGTAGAGCTGCGCGTTGGTCGCCAGCTCGACGATCTTGCCGAGGTACATGACCGCGATCCGATCGCACATGTGGCGCACCACGGACAGGTCGTGCGCGATGAAGATCAGCGTGATCCCCATCTCGCGCTGGAGCTCGCGCAGCAGGTTGAGGATCTGGGCCTGGATCGAGACGTCGAGCGCGGACACCGGCTCGTCGGCGACGATCACCTTGGGCCTGAGCGCGAGCGCGCGGGCGACGCCGATGCGCTGGCGCTGGCCGCCCGAGAACTCGTGCGGGTAGCGGTTGTAGTGCTCGGGGTTCAGGCCCACGCGGTCCATCAGCTCCTGGACCGTGCGCTTGCGCTCGCCATCGCCCTTGGCCAGGTCGTGGATGATGAACGGCTCGCCGATGATCGTGCCGACCGTCTTGCGCGGGTTCAGCGACGAGTACGGGTCCTGGAAGATCATCTGCATGCCGCGGCGCAGCGCCTTCAGCCGCGCTCCCTTGGCCGTGGCGATCTCCTCGCCCTCGAACATGATCGAGCCGCTGGTGGGGTCCATCAGGCGCAGGATCAGCCGTGCGGTGGTCGACTTGCCGCAGCCGGACTCGCCTACGATCCCGAGCGTCTCGCCGCGCAGCACGTCGAACGAGACGCCGTCGACCGCGCGCACGGCGCCGACCTGCCGCTGGAGCAGGCCCTGGCGGATCGGGAAGTGCTTGACGAGGTCGCGGATCTGTAAGACCGCTTCGCCGCCGCTGCCGGCAAACGGCGCCGGGTGCGCGCTGGTGGCCGCCTCGCTCATGCCGCACCCTCCTCGATGACGTCCTTGCGCGCCTGGTCGGGCTTGATGCCTGCCTGCAGCTCGTCCCACAGCTTCTTGCGTGCGCCGGTATCGAGCAGGCAGGCGACCTTGTGGTCGGGATTGTCCGGGACCGGCTCGAGCGTCGGCTCGACACGCCGATGGGCGTCGCGCACGTACGGGCAGCGCGGGTGGAACGAGCAGCCGCCGGGCAGGTTGATGAGCGACGGCGGGCGGCCCGGGATCGGCACCAGCTCCTCGCCGCGCGGGGCATCCATGCGCGGGATCGAGCTCAGCAGGCCCCACGTGTAGGGGTGCTCGGGCGCGTTGAAGATCGTGTCCGCCGAGCCCTTCTCGATGATGCGGCCGGCGTACATGACGCTGATCTCGTCGGCCATCTCGGCGACGACGCCGAGGTCGTGCGTGATGACCACGACCGCGGTGTCGAACTCGCTCTGGAGCTTCTCGATCAGATCGAGGATCTGTGCCTGGACGGTGACGTCCAGCGCCGTGGTCGGCTCGTCGGCGATCAGCAGCTTCGGATCGTTGGCGAGAGCCATGGCGATCATCGCGCGCTGGCGCATGCCGCCGGAGAACTCGTGCGGGTAGGACTCGGCCCGCCGGCGCGGCTCAGGGATCCCGACCAGGCTCAGCATCTCGACCGCGCGGTCGTACGCCTGGGCCTTTGAGACGTCCTTGTGCACCTGGATCGCCTCGACGATCTGATTGCCGACCTTGTAGAACGGGTGCAGCGACGACAGCGGGTCCTGGAAGATCATCGCGATGTCGTTGCCGCGGACGGCGCGTAGGTCGTCGTCGGACGCGCCGAGCAGGTCCTTGCCGTCGAACTTCACGGTGCCGGAGATACGCGCGTTGTTGGCTCGCGTGAGCCCCATCACCGTCAGCGAGGACACGGACTTGCCCGAGCCCGACTCGCCCACGATCCCGAGCGTCTCGCCGCGGTCGACGGTGTAGGAGATGCCGTCGACGGCCTTGACCAGGCCGTCCTCGGTCTCGAAGTGGACGCGGAGGTCCTCGACCTCCAGAAGGGCCGGCATCAGTACCGGACCCGAGGATCGATGAAGGCGTAGAGGATGTCCACGATGAGGCTCATGATCACGATGAAGAACGCTCCGAACAGGACCGTACCCTGGATGACGGGGAGGTCGAACCGCACGATCGCCTCGTAGGCGAAGCGGCCGATCCCCTGGATGTTGAACACCGTCTCGGTGAGGATGGCCCCGCCGAGCAGGATGCCGATGTCCAGGCCGAGAAGGGTCACGATCGGCGTGACCGCGGAGCGCACGCCGTGCTTGAAGATCACGCGCCGCTCGGAGAGCCCCTTGGCCCGGGCGGTGCGGATGTAGTCCTCCTGCATGGTGTCGATCAGATTGCCGCGCAGGAAGCGCGCGTAGATCGCCGCGAAGGCGGCGGCGAGCACGCACCAGGGCATGATCAGCGCCTCGGCCTTGCCGAAGATGTTGGTGGCGTCCTGGTAGGCGCCGCTGCCCGGCAGGAGCGGGAAGCGCCCGATGCTGTCGTCGAACAGGAACAACGCGACGAGCCCGAGGAAGTAGACCGGGGCCGAGATGGCGATCAGCGCCAGCGTCATGCTCAGGCGGTCGAGCCAGGTGCCGGTCTTGATGGCGGAGATCATGCCGACCGGGATGCCGATCGACAGCCACAGGACGACGGCGCCGGCGGTGAGGAACATCGTCGCCGGGAGCCGGTCGAGGATCTGCGGCAGCACTTCCTGGTTGGACTGGTACGAGTAGCCGAAGTTGAAGCCGTCGCCGCCGACGAAGGGCAGGATGTCGCCGAGGTAGCGGAAGAACTGGACGATCATGGGATCGTCGAGCCCGAACTGCTGGCGGATCGACTCCACGAGCTCGGGCGAGGGCTGGCGCCCGGCGCGCAGCACCGCCGGGTCCGCGGCGGGCAGCACCGTGAAGACGACGAACGTGACCAGGGTGACCACGAACAGCAGGAAGATCACCCAGACCAAACGGCGGACGATGTAGGCGGCCATGTCGGCTCTCTGCGCAGATTAGAAGGCCCGGCGGGGCCCTGCCACGTGGGTGGCAGGGCCCTCCGGATGAATCACTACTTGATCGACGTGAAGGACAGGTCCCACTGGCCCAGGAAGGCGCTCGGGACGGCGTTCACGTTCTCCGACCGGATCAGCGGGGTCTTGTCCCAGACCCAGTTGACCGCGGGCGCGAGCTCGGTGATCTCCTTGTCGATCTCGGCCCACGCGTCGGCCCGCTCCTGCGGATCGGTCAGGAGCTTCGCGTCGTTCATCTTCTTGTTCAGGTCCGGCTCGTCGAGCTGTGACCAGTTCGAGTTGCCGGTCTGGAGGATGTTGTCGCCGTTGAAGGTCGGGTCCAGATAGGTCTGGGCGTCCGAGAAGTCCTTCAGCCAGCCGACGTTCGGGCAGATCACGACCTTGGCCGGAGGCGAGTTGCAGAACTTCGTGTACATCGCGTCCTGCGTGACGAGCCTCATGTTGATCTTGAAGCCCATCTTCTCGAAGTTCTCCTTCGCGACCTCGGCAGCCTTCTGGGCGACGCCCTCGGAGGTGCCGACCATCAGGATCTCGTCGTCGCCCTCGTACTTGCCGGAGGCGAAGCCCGCCTTCTTGAAGTACTCGGCGGACAGCGCCGCATCGCCGGCGGGCTTCGACATGAAGTCGATGCCCGGGCCCTCCAGGCCGCCGGCCTCCTCGAAGCCCGGGACCTCCGGCGGGATGTAGTGGGTCGGGATGTCGCCGATCAGCTCGCCGCCGCGGGTCAGGCGCATGGCCTCGCGGTCGAAGCCGGCGACGACGGCGCGACGCACGTCGGGGTTGTCGAACGGCGCGATCTTGGTGTTCATCGCCACCCAGCGGCCGCCGCCGTTCGGCTGCAGCACGAGCTGTTCCTTCTGGCGCGAGACGACCTGCTTGAGGATCGCCGGATCGGGCGAGAAGTCGCCGTTGATCATGGCCTCGCCGTCGAGGATCTTGCGCGACGCCACCGTGGTGTCGTCGTTGCCCTGCGGCATGTCGATCTCGTCGGCGTAGGCGGGGCGGTAGTCACCGTCGGCGACCCAGTTCGGGTTGCGCACGAGGTGGATGCGGCGGCCGGCCTGGTAGCCGATCGCCTTGCCCTCGGCGTCCGCCTCGATCATGTACGGGCCGGTCGCGACCTGGTTCTGGCCGTACGAGGAGGGGTTCTCGGCGTCGAACTTCTCCGCGTACTCCTTCGGCACCGGGGCGGAGAGCGGAAGCGCCAGCGCGCCGGCGACGACGCCGCCGGTCCCCTTGGTGAGGTTGAAGACGACCGTCTGATCGTCCGGCGTCTCGATGCCGGGGATCTCGGTGCCCGGCTTGGCGCCGACCTCTGCGCCCTCGAGGTCGCCGAAGTAGGCGCCCGCGTAGCCGTTGTTCATCGTGTTGAAGAAGCCGCGCTCGATGGCGTACTTCACGTCCGCCGAGGTGACCTCGCGGTCGACCGGGGGCGAGAACTTGATGCCGGGACGGATCTTCACGGTGACGGTCTTGCCGTCCTCGGAGATCTCGGGGGCGGCCTCTGCCAGGTCCGGGACCGCGTTGACGGCGTCCTCCGGCTCATAGCCGTACAGCGCCTTCTGCGTCGCGGCGCAGACCTGGAAGCCCATCTGGTAGTAGGTGATGCCGCAGTCGATGTTGTCGACATCATCCGTCCAGAGGGCGGTCAGCTTGCCACCCTTCTTGCCCTCCGCGGGCGTGCCCTGAGTGGTGCCCTGCTCGCCGTCGTCCTCACCGTCGTCGCCGCCGCAGGCGGCCACGCCGAGGGTGAGAGCGAGCAGAACGCCCAGGATGAGGGTCCATTGGAAGGACCGTCGCATGAAGCGTCCTTTCATGAGTGTTACCGGAACGACTGGTTTCGCTTGACTAGTTGGACTTGGTGCTCTTGGGGTTCAGCGCGTCCTGAAGCCCGTCGCCCACCAGGTTGAAGGCGAGGACGGTCAGCAGCAGCGCCATCCCCGGGAAGAACATGAACCACCAGGCGACGTCGAAGATCGAGACGGCGTCCGACAGCATGTCCCCCCAGGAGGCACGGGGTGGCTGCACGCCGACCCCGAGGAACGAGAGTGCGGCCTCCAGCAGGATGTTGGCCGGGATGAACAGCGTGGCGTAGACGATGATCGGCGCCACGAGATTGGGGAGGATGTCGCGGAACATGATCCGCGCGTTGGAGGCCCCGAGAGAGCGGGACGCCTCGACGAACTCCTTCTCGCGCAGCGAGAGCACCTGGCCGCGGATGATCCGGGCCACGTACGGGGTGTTCGCGAGGACGATGATGAAGATCACGACCGACAGGCCGGGCTGGATCAGGCCGCCCAGGCAGCCGTTCTCGCCCGAGCAGGCGGTGGCCAGGCCGAGGCCCAGCAGCAGCACCGGGAACGCGAGCATCACGTCGAGCGTGCGGGCGATGGCCGTGTCGACCCAGCGGCGGTAGTACGCCGACACGGTGCCGAGGAAGACGCCGAAGATCACCGACAGGCCGGTGCCGACGAACGCCACCGTCAGCGACACCTGCGCGCCGTAGAGCACGCGGCTGAACACGTCGCGGCCGATCGGGTCGACGCCGAAGAAGTGCTCGCTGCTCGGGCCCTCGGGGAGCCCGAAGTCGTCGAGGGCGGCGGTCGACTGCTCGTTCGGCGGCGGAGCGCCGAGGAGCTTGGTGATCGGGGCGGCGAGGATCGCCACCACGATCAGGACGACGATGAAGGCGAGGGCCGCCATCGCCACCTTGTCGCGGCGGAAACGGCGCCAGAAGAGTTGGAGCGGCGAACGAGCGGCTACGGCCTGCTCGCCCCGGACCATCTGGTCGAGGCCAGGATCCTCCGCGTGCAGGAGGTCGCTCGCCCCGGCGCCCGTGCTCATACGCGCGCCTCTCGGCTAAGTGCTGCGAAGTTCAGTTGGAATCCTCCTCCGAGCGCACGCCCCCAGGCGCACGGTCGGCACATACATTCCCCTTTGAGGCCGGACAACCTACAAGGTCGGCGGCTGGACTCATCCCGCACCCGCATACCGGAGAGTGCGCAGGTCACATCGGTGTTCCCTGCGACGCCCCTACGAGGGCGATTCGGCGGCCAGCATAGCCACCAGACTCCGTCGCCTCATTGCTTCGGGATTAAGATGGCCCCCCGCCCCGATAGCTCAGCCGGATAGAGCGACTCCCTCCTAAGGAGTAGGCCGCTGGTTCGAATCCAGCTCGGGGCGCTCGACCTGAGGGATTTCGGGACCCGACCCGAGACTTTGCGCAGGCCCTTCAACTGGCAGCCGTCCGGGGTTACGGTCGTCTCATGAACGAGATGACGCAGGCGCAGACGCTGCCCCAGCTCGACGCGAGCTCGCTGGTGGACGGCGAGCGGCTCGAGGCCGCCGTGAAGGACATGTACCGCGACGTCGCCCGCGGCGACGCCGAGCTGCACTTCGAGATCGGGCGCGGCCTGGCCGAGCACCTCGGCTACGAGCCCCGACTGCTGGACGCCATCCCGGCCGAGGCGCTCGCCTCCTTCGCCGGCGTCGGCCACCACCTCGACCTCGCGGCGCTGCAGCCGGGCGAGGCCGTGCTCGACCTGGGCTCGGGCTCGGGCACCGACATCTTCTGCTCGGCGGTGCTGGTCGGCGAGACCGGCCGCGTGGTCGGCGTCGACATGACCGACGCCCAGCTCGCCAAGGCGGGCCGGCTGCGCGACGGCTTCCCGCAGGTCGAGCTCGTCGAGTCGCGGATCGAGGCGCTGCCGTTCGAGGACGCGAGCTTCGACGCCGTCATCACCAACGGCGTCATCAACCTGTCGCTGCTCAAGGGCCGCGTGTTCGCCGAGGCCGCTCGCGTGCTGCGGCCGGGCGGCCGGCTGGCGCTCTCCGACATCGTCAGCGGCCACGCGCTCAAGGAGCGCACGCGGCGCAACGTCGAGCTGTGGGCCGCCTGCATCGCCGGCGCCATCCCGCGCGAGAGCTACGTCGAGGCGATCGAGGCGCAGGGCCTGCAGCTGCGCACCGTGCGCCGCAACGACTACCGCTTCATCTCAGAGCGCGCGCTCGACGCCTGCAGCACCTACGAGGTCCAGAGCATCTCGCTGCTGGCGGTGAAGCCGGACTGAGCAAAAAACACCGGACCACGTCGGTCTGCTCTGGCAGACTGAGCAAATGGCCGGCTTTGCAGGAACGTCGCCCAACGGCGCTGGGGCGATGCTGCGCCTCATCCGGGACGGGCGGGCGCGCACCCACGCGGAGCTCGTCGAGCTGACGGGCCTGTCGCGCTCGACGGTCGCCCAGCGCGTCGACTCGCTGCTGACGAACCAGCTCGTGGTGCCGGCCGAGCCCGGCGCCTCGCGCGGCGGCCGGCCGCCGCGCACCTTCGCGTTCAACCGCGAGGCGGGCGTCGTGCTGGCGGCCGACCTCGGCGCCACGCACTCGCGCGTCGCGGTGACCGACCTGGCCGGCGACGTGTTGGCCGAGACCCGCGAGGACATCCCGATCGCCCAGGGGCCCGAGGTCGTGCTCGCCTGGCTCGAGCAGGCGCTCGACGGCCTCCTGCGCGAGGCCAAGCGCCAGCGCGGCGACGTCCGGGGCATCGGCGTGGGCGTGCCCGGTCCCGTCGAGTTCGTCACCGGCACGCCCATCGCGCCGCCGATCATGCCCGGCTGGGACGGCTACGGCGTCGCCGCCCACCTGCGCGAGCGCTACGGCGCGCCTGTCCTGGTCGACAACGACGTGAACATCATGGCCCTCGGCGAGTACTGGGCCCGCTGGCGCGACACGGATCACCTGCTCTTCGTCAAGGTCGGCACCGGCATCGGCTGCGGCGTCATCACCGACGGGCGCATCCACCGCGGCGCGCAAGGTGCCGCCGGCGACATCGGCCACATCCACGTGCCCAACCACGACGACGTCATCTGCCGCTGCGGCAACCTCGGCTGCCTCGAGGCGATCGCCGGCGGCGGCGCCATGGCCTCGCGGCTGACCGGGGCCGGCATCCCGGCCGACAACAGCCGCGACGTCGTCAAGCAGGTGCGCGACGGGCGGCCGGAGGCCATGCGGTTGGTGCGCCAGGCCGGCCGCGAGCTCGGCGGCGTGCTCGCCAGCGCCGTCAACTTCTTCAACCCCGGCGTCATCGTCATCGGCGGCGACATCGCCCACGCCGACGAGCACCTGCTCGCGGGGGTGCGGGAGGTCGTCTACCGCCGCTCGACCGCCTTGGCCACGCGCTCGATCCGCATCGCGCGGTCGACGCTGGACGACCGGGCGGGCATCCTGGGGGCGGCCGTGATGGTCACCGAGGCGGTGCTGTCGCCCGACGCGGTCGATCAGCAGATCGCGGCCGAGGCACGAGCCTCCTAGCGGTCCGGCCGGTCCGGATACACGTCGTCGATCGTGGCCAGCGCCTCATAGGGCGCGCCGTCCGACGCGCGGGCGATGGCTTCGGCGCCGCCGGCCAGGCGGTCCAGGATCGCCACCACGCCGCAGATCTCGTAGCCCGCGCCGCGCACGGCCTCGATCGCCTGCACGGTCGAGCCGCCGGTGGTCACGACGTCCTCCACGATCAGGCAGCGCTCGCCGGCGTCGAGCGGCGGGCCCTCGACGCGCCGCTGCAGGCCGTGCTGCTTGGTCTCCTTGCGGACGAAGAAGGCCTTCACGTCGGCGCCGCCGGCCAGCGCCGCGCACGCCGGCGCGTCGGCACCCATCGTGAGCCCGCCGACCGCGGTCGCCCCGCACTCGCGGGCGTAGGCCGCCACCAGCTCGGCCAGCGCGCCGAACCCGGCAGGCCGCAGGATCGCTCTCTTCGCGTCGACGTAGTACTGCGCCACCGCACCGGAAGTCAGCGTGACCTCGCCGATCACCAGCGCGTGCCGGCGCAGCTCCTCGATCAGGGTTTCGCGGGCAGGCATGTGGCCGCCGATCCTAGGTCCCGCTCCCGACGGTCCCTAGACTCAACGCCGGTGGAGCACACCTTCGGCTCGGCGCCTTTCGCGCTCGGTGTAGAGGAAGAGCTGCTGTTGGTGGCGGCCGATTCGCCGCACCCGCTCGAGCACCACGCGAGCGATCTGATCGCGCACATCGGCTCGCCACTCGTGAAGCCCGACCTCTACGAGGCGATGGTCGAGTGCGCCTCCTCGGTGTGCGCCGACGCCGCCGAGGCGACGGCCGAGCTGGAGCTGCTGCGCGACACGCTGCGCGGCGCGGGCGCCACGCTCGCCGGCGCCGGACTGCACCCGACGGCGCTGCACGGCGACGTCGTCCACGTCCAGGACCCGCGCTACGACCGCATCCACGCCACCATGCGCGGGCTCGTCGAGCGGACGCCGACCTGCGCGCTGCACGTGCACGTCGGGATGCCGGATCCCGAGACCGCCATCGCCGTCTTCAACCGGCTCCGCGGCTACCTGCCGCTGCTCCAGGCGCTCGCCGCCCACTCGCCGTTCTGGTACGGCCGGGACTCCGGGTTCGCCACCGCGCGGGCGCAGCTCTTCCGCGGCTTCCCGCGGGCCGTCATCACGCGGCCGTTCGCCAACTGGGACGACTACGCGACGACCGCGACCGCCTGGGTCGAGGCCGGCGCGCTGACCCGACTACACGTACCTGTGGTGGGACATCCGGCCGCATCCGCGGCTCGGCACCGTCGAGGTCCGGGCGATGGACGCCCAGTCGCGGCTGGGGACCGTGGCCGGCCTCGCCGCGCTCGTGCACGCCCTCGCCGCCGCCTGCGCGGACGGCCATGGCAGCGTCGAGCCTGCCGAGGCGCTGAACGAGTCCTCCTTCCGCGCGAGCCGCGACGGCCTCGCCGCCACCATCTGGTGGCGCGGCACCATGCGACCCGTGCGCGAGGTGGCGTACGAGGCGCTGGCGCTCGCCCGCCTCTACGCCGACGACGCGCTCGAGGAGGTCATGCGCGTGCTGCGCGACGGCAACGGCGCCGACCGCATGCGCCACGCACACGCGGTCGGCGGGCTGCCGGCGGTGCTCGAGCGGCTCGTGCGCGAGGCCGCCGAGCCGCTCTACGGGTACACGCGCACGACGGTGCCCATGCGCACCCAGCTGTAGATCGACCACGCGTTCGGGATCGGCACGCGCAGGCAGCCGTGGCTGGCGTTGTAGGCCGGCACCGAGGCGTAGCCGTGCATGGCGTAGCCGCCGATGAAGTAGCTCGAGTGCACCATCCCCTTGGCGTTCGTGCCCGGTGACTTGCGGTAGACCTTGAAGCGGCCGAGCACCGTCGGCGTCGCCGGAGCGCCCGAGGAGATGTGGTACGTGCGGAGCACCTTGCCGCGGCGGTTGACGAACGCCATCACCTGGCGCGAGAGGTCGGCCTCGACGTGGCGGCCGTCGTTCGGGTACTTGGCCTTGAAGGCGCCCTTGCCGCGCAGCACCCGGCGCACCAGTCCCTCGGACGCGCTGAACACCCGCGCCTGGCCGTTGACCTTGCGCCAGGCCATCACGGCGCGCGCCGTCGCGTCGTCATAGACGCCGCTGCGGGAGACCGTGTAGTGCAGCTTCGAGAGCCCCTTCTGGAGCAGCCGCACGATCGTCGGCGAGCTCACGCTGGGGGTCATCACGTTGACACGGACCCTCTCGCTGCGCACCGTGTCCATCTCCGGCGTGGCCAGGTGGACGGCCTCCACGGCGACCCTGCCCTCGCGCTTGCTGGAGAACGGCGTGCGGAACTCGCCGGCCGTCCCGCCGCGGATCGGCTGCAGCTGCTCGACCTGCTCGTGCACCTTGCGGCCGTCGCGGAAGAAGCGGACCACGACCTGCTGGCCGGCGATGTACGGGGTCAGCACGCCGCGGACGCGCCAGGCGGTGCGCGTCAGCGCGACCTTGCGCTCGCCGTCGCGGTGGACCTTCTGAGCCTGGAGCGTCAGCGCGCCCGGGACCGGCACCGGCGTCGGCACCGGTGTCGGCGTGGGAGTCGGCGTCGGGATCGGGTCCTGGGCGAGCGCGCTCGCGGGCAGCAGGAGCGCGGCGACTACCGCGACCAGGCCGGTGCGCGCGCAGCGGACCGAGCGATGAGAAACGTCGTCGTGACGCTTGCAAGGATCAACAGCAGGAATCCCCACCAGGGCAGCTCCTTCGTGAAGCCGAACGAGATCGAGTTGTGGAATGCGTGCAACATGATGCACGGAACGAGCGACGACGTCAGGATGAACAGCACGGAAAGTGCCATTCCGAACAGGCTGAGCACGATCGTGCCGATCCAGTCGCCGCTCGGCAGATGCACCAGCCCGAAGGCGATGCCGGTGATCAGGACGGCGATCACGGCGTTGGTCCGCTCGTGCAGCACGCGCAGCAGGAAGCCGCGGAAGAAGAACTCCTCGGCCAGCGGCGCGAGCAGGCAGGTCATGACGGCGAACCCGGCCAGGACGAGCACCGAGTCCTCGGCCTTGAGGTCGACGACGATGTCCTGCTCCTCGGGCTCGCCGAACGCGATCCCGACGACGATCGCCGCGACCCAGAACGTCGCGTAGGCGGCCAGCGTCCAGCCCAGCGCCGAGCGCCACTCGGGCATGCGCAGGCCGAAGGAGATCGCTCTCGGGCGCCTGCTGCCCAGCCAGGCGGCCACCGCCACCGTGCAGCCCACCAGGGCGAGGTCGAGCACGACGGTGAAGCCGATCGTCGCCGCGTCGGACTCGGTGACGCTCTCGATGTCGCCGCCGGCGAGCTCGACGCCGATCACGACGAGGATCTGCGAGATCAGGACGAGCAGGAAGGCGGCCAGCACGACGAGGAGCGGCGACCACGCCGGGACGCCCAGCGCCGGCAGCAGCTTCTCCTCCGGCGGAGCGGGCGCGCCCTCGGGCAGCTCGGGCCGCGACGGCAGCCCGCCGGGGTGCTCGTAGGTGGGCGGGACGCTCGTCATCGGCTCCCTCAAGCGTAAGGGGGCAGCTCGGCGAGCGAGGCGATGACGGGGACCGAGGCGTTCGCCGGGCGTCCGTCGCGCGCCACGAGCACCGCCCGCAGCCCGGCCGCCAGCGCACCCTCCACGTCCTCCCGCGGCGAGTCGCCGGCGTGCAGCGCCTCGCCCGGCCCGGCGCCGGCCAGCTCGAGCGCGCGCTCGAAGATGGCGCGCTCCGGCTTGGCGTGCCCGAGCTCGGCGGAGGCGACCGCGCCGTCGACCAGCGGCGCGAGACCGGTCTCGGCCAGGCGCTCATGGAGGGAGTGGTCCCAGTTGGACACCACGACGAGCGCGATGCCGCGCGAGCGCAGGGTCGTCAGCGCCGGCACGACGTCCGGATAGGCGTGGAAGCGCAGCGAGGCGAGCAGCACGCCGGTGAGGTCGGCGTCGACACCCAGCGCCGGCCGCATGGCCTCCGCGCTGCGCCGCCGCAGGTCGGCCAGCGAGTCCGCGTCGCGGCCCTCGTGCAGGTGGGCGCGGTAGTACGCGATCTCGTCCCTGATCGCGGCCTCCGCCGCCTCCGCCGTGACCTCGATCCCCAGCCGCTCGCGCAGGCCGGTGCGCAGCAGCGGCGCCGGCGGCTCGAAGTGCACGAGCGTGCCGAGGGCATCGAGCAGGACGGCGCGGATACGCTCCATCGCCGCATGATCGAGCAAACCTTCTGGGAGGAGAACGGCCGCGCCGTGATCGTCGCGGTCGTGGCCATCGTCGCGGCGCTCGTGATCGCGCGGCTGGTGGACCGCGCCCTGAGCCGCCGCGCGGCCAGCCGGCTCGCCGACGCGGTGGCGCGCGGCCAGGTCTCGCGCGAGACCGAGACGCGCCTGCGCTTCGTGCGGCGGGCGGTCTACGCGGTGATCCTCCTGATCGGGCTGGCGATCGCGCTGTCCCAGTTCGAGGGCGTCAACCAGATCGCCGCCAGCCTGCTCGCCTCCGGGGTCGTCGCCGCCGCGATCATCGGCTTCGCCGCCCGGCAGACACTGGCCAACGTGGTCGCCGGCATCATGCTCGCGGTCACGCAGCCGATCCGGGTCGGCGACTGGGTGACCTTCGAGGGCGAGTACGGCGTCGTCGAGGACGTGCGCCTCAACTACACGATCCTGCGCGGCGCCGGTCAGCAGCGGGTCCTGATCCCGAACGAGAAGCTCGCGTCGAGCGTGCTCAAGAACGACACGCTGAAGGTCGAGGCGGTCGGCGTGGAGGTCGACGTGTGGATCCCGCCCGCGGCGGACGCCTCGCGCGCCGTCGAGGTCCTCAGCGAGGTGGGCGACGCCGTGGTGGCCGAGACCGTCCCGTGGGGGGTCCGGCTCGCCGTCGGCGGCGCCACCGTCACGCCGCCCGAGCGCGGAGCCGGCGAGGTCGCATTGCGCGCGCGCTGCCACGCGCGCCTGCGCGAGGAGGGGTTGCTGGAGGGTTTCGGCGGCCCGGAACGAAGCTGACGGCTGTCTACACTGGGTGGTTCGCGCCGCCCCGGCGAACGCCCCTATGAGCCGCTCGCAACGCTACAGGCGACGCCGCCGCTACCGCGGTCGTCATCGCTCCCAAGCCCTTCTCGCCGTCATGGTCGTGCTGACCGTGGTGGGGATCGCCGGCCTGTCGGTCGTCGGCTGGGTCGTCTCGACCGCCGCCTCGGCGCCCGCCATCACGACGCTCAAGGAGCGCAACCCCGGCTCCAACACCGAGGTGCTGGCCGCCGACGGCACTCGCCTGGGCTTCATCTCGGCCGACGAGCTGAGCCGGCCGGTTACGGGCGACGACCTGCCGAAGGTCCTCAAGAACGCGACGATCGCGATCGAGGACGAGCGCTTCTACAACCACAAGGGCGTCGACTACGAGGGCATCGTCCGCGCGGCGGTCAAGAACTTCCTCAACCGCGAGACCGTTGAGGGCGGCTCGACGCTGACCATGCAGCTGGTCAAGAACCTCTACACCGCCGACCGCACCCGCGAGGGCCTGGCCGGCTACCAGCGCAAGATCCGCGAGGCCAAGCTCGCCGAGGAGCTCGAGAACGAGCACTCGAAGGAGTGGATCCTCGAGAAGTACCTCAACACCACGCCGTACGGCACGGTCGGCGGGCAGACGGCGATCGGCGCCGAGGCGGCCGCGCGGATCTACTTCGACAAGCGCGCGAAGCGGCTCGACCTCCACGAGGCCGCGCTGCTGGCCGGCCTCCCGCAGGCGCCGTCGGCCTACTCGCCGATCCAGCACGGGCCGGCCGCCAAGCGCCGCCGGAACGCGGTGCTGGCCAAGATGGCCGAGCTCGGGATGGTCACGCAGCAGCAGGCCGACGCCGCGATGAAGCGCGGGCTCGACCTCAAGCCGTCCGACTACTTCACGCGCCGGCGCGAGAGCTACTTCTTCGACTACGTCAAGGACGAGCTGATCAAGGAGTACGGCGCGCAGACGGTCAAGCTCGGCGGCCTCATCGTCCACACGACGATCGACCTCGACAAGCAGCGCAAGGCGCGCGAGGCGATCGCCTCGCAGCTCGGCAACGCCGGCCCGTCCTCCGCGCTGGTCACGATCAACCCGCGCAACGGCTACATCCTCGCCATGGCCTCGTCGGGCGACTACGCCGACTCGAAGTTCAACCTCGCCGCTTCGGGCGAGCGCCAGCCCGGCTCCTCGTTCAAGACGATGGCGCTGATGACGGCGCTGCGCAACGGCGTGAACCCGAACTCGACGAGCTACACGTCGGTCTCGCCGACGCGCATCAACGACCCGCGCTTCGGCCCGCCGTTCGAGATCAAGACATACGGCGGCACGAGCGGCGGCACCATGAACCTCTTTCAGGCCACGCTGCGGTCGGACAACTCGGTCTTCATCCAGCTCGCGCTCGACCTCGGGCCCGAGAACGTGGCCGACACGGCGGTCGACATGGGCATCAAGCGCGAGCACGTGAAGGGCTACCCGGCCGAGTCCCTGGGCGGCCTGGAGGAGGGCGTGTCCCCGCTCGAGATGGCCACCGCGTACGGGACGATCGCCTCCGGGGGCTACCGCAACCGCCCGACCGCGATCACGAAGGTCGAGTTCCCCGACCGCAAGTCGGAGCTGCCGCGCCGCTGGAAGGTCAAGCGCACCAAGATCTTCACCGACGGCCAGACCTACGAGGCGACGAAGATCCTCGAGGCGAACATCCAGGGCGGCACCGGCCCGCGCGCCGCCACGGGCTGCCCGGCGGCCGGCAAGACGGGCACCACCGACCGCAATACGGACGCCTGGTTCGCGGGCTTCACGCCACGCCTGGCGACCGCCGTGTGGGTGGGCTATCCCAACGACCGCACCGAGATGTCGAACCTCTTCTTCGGCGGCCCGGTCGACGGCGGCACGTTCCCGGCCGCCATCTGGGGCACCTACACCAAGTCGATCATGGGCAGCTTCTGCGGCTCGTTCCCGCCGCCGAAGGAGCCGTTCGTCACGCAGCCGTTCTTCGGCGACTACTCCAGCAGCGGCGGCAACAAGCTCGGCCTCGGCGACGAGACCGAGGAGAGCGACGAGCCCGAGTCGGACGAGCCCGAGGAGCCCGAGGAGCAGCCGGAGGAGCAGGCGCCGAGCGGCGGCACCGAGTTCGACCCCGAGCAGTACGAGTCGCCGCCGCAGGACGCGCCGGCCACCGAGACGCCGGGAACCACTCCCTAGAGGGCCGCCACGACTGGTATAAACCCGCCGTCAGGGCCGCTCGAGGTGGCGGCGCAAGCGTGCAGGGGGTGGGAAAGGCAGCATGTCAACCGGGGTCGTGAAGTGGTTCAGCGATGAGAAGGGCTTCGGGTTCATCACCCCCGACGACGGCGGTCAGGACGCTTTCGTGCACTTCTCCGCCATCCAGGGCGACGGATTCCGTACCCTCGCGGAGGGCGCGAAGGTCGAGTACGAGCTCGGCGAAGGCCAGAAGGGCCCTCAGGCAACCAACGTGCGAGTGATCTAGGACGCGGTCCGGCTTGGCGAAGGAAGAAAAGGTCGAGTTCGAGGGCGAGGTCGTCGAAGCGCTTCCGAACGCCATGTTCCGGGTGCAGCTCGACAACGGGCACGAGGTGCTCGGCCACGTCGCGGGGAAGATGCGCCGCTTCCGGATCCGCATCCTGCCTGGCGACCGCGTCCGCGTGGAGGTCTCGCCGTACGACCTCAATCGCGCGCGCATCGTGTATCGCCATCGGTGAGCTCGAGCTTCTGACTGCAATCGAGGGCGTCCTCGAGCGCCGCCCCGGATCTCGGGTCCTGCGCTGGCTGGGCGACGACTGCGCCGTCGTGCGGGCGGGCGGCTTCGCGGCCGTGTCGACCGACGTGATGGTCGACGGCACGCACTTCCGCCTCGGCGAGGGCTGGACCCCCACCGACGCCGGCCATCGCGCACTCGCGGGTGCGTTGTCGGACCTGGCGGCGATGGGCGCCGAGCCGGGCGAGGCGTACCTGTCGGTGGTGGTGCCCCCGGGGCTCGGCGAGGCCGGCGTGGTGGAGCTGCACGAGGCGGCCGAGGCGCTGGCGCGCGAGTGCGCCACCACGATCGCGGGCGGCGACCTCGCGGCCGGGCCGGCTCTGACGGTGGCGGTCACGGTGGTCGGCTGGGCCGAGCGCGAGGACGCGCTGGTGGGGCGCGACGGCGCGCAGCCCGGCGACCTGGTGGGAGTCACCGGGGACCTGGGGGCGGCGGCGGCCGCCCTGGCGGCGATGGAGGGCCGCGTGGAGGGGCCGACCGAGCGCCACCTGCGCCCGCGACCGCGGCTCGCCGAGGGTCGCGCGCTGGCCGCCGCGGGCGTCCACGCGATGCTCGACCTGTCCGACGGGCTCGCGCTCGACGCCCGCCGGCTGGCGGAGGCGAGCGGCGTGCGGCTCGAGCTCGACACGGAGGCGCTGCCGATCGCCCCGGAGACCGCGCGGGTCGCCGACGCGCTGGGGCTGTCACCCGCCGAGCTGGCGGCCACGGGCGGCGAGGACTACGAGCTCTGCTTCTGCGCCCAGGACGCGGCGCGGGTGGAGGCGGCGGTCGCCGTCACGTGGATCGGCCGCGCCACGACCGGCATGCCCGGCGTGGGGTGGCGTGGGGATCCGTCAGCCGCGCGCTGGCGCGGCTACGAGCACTGACGCTGTGACAGCAGCTTGCGGACGATGGCGTCCGCCACCTTGTGCGCGTCGACCGAGTAGTCGTCGCGCTTGATGCGTTCACGCAACTGCTCCATCTGGACCATCCTTGCCTCGTCGCGTCGTTCGAACCGGCGTCGCCTGCCGGTCTCGTATCGGACTGCTAGAGCGGTCATGTGTACGTATGTCGTCACAGATCGGCGGACGGTCGATGGGGTTCGCACCCGAACCTTCCTCATGACCGCTCCAAGCGGCCGAACACGATGATCCGCTCGGCCGCCGAGTAGAGCGGATGGCAGGCGGAGAGCACGAGCCGGTCGTAGGCCACGCGGGCGGTGACCGAGGTCTCCGTCGGCGGCACGATGCGCGTGCGCTCGACCCGGTAGACGAAGCGCCCGTAGGGCATGCGCAGCTCGATCCGGTCGCCGCGCTCGAGCTGGTCGACGCGGCGGAACGGCGCGCCGTAGGTGGTGCGGTGGCCGGCGATCGCCACCGTGCCCCGCTCGCCCGGCAGCGGCGTGTCGGGGTAGTGGCCGGGGCCGGTGCGCAGGTCGCCCGCGCCGGTGCCCTCCACGAACACTTCGGAGACGCCGATCGAGGGCATCACGATGCGCCCGATCGGGTCGCCCGGATCGGCCCGCCGGTCGAGCGCGCGGGCGCGGAAGGCCTGCCGGCGCCGCTCGTCGGGGATCTTGTCGAGCGCCCGCTGCTCGGCGGGCTCGAGCGGCGCCGCCTCCAGCTCCTCGAGCTGGTCGGCGAGCCGGCCCTGCTGGAAGTTCGCGTACACGGCCGAGACGGGCTCCTGCCACAGCAGCGTCACCCCGGCGTCGGCGAGCAGGATCACGCCCGCGACGATCATCACGGTCGACAGCGCGCGCAGGGCGCGGCGGACCCGGGAGGAGCGCGGCGCCGTCGTGGTCATCGCCGCAGCGCGGACTCCGTGCCGCCGAGCGAGCCCGGGCCGGCGTAGGTGACGGGCCCGCGCGTGCGCACCGGCTCGGGCTCTGCGTTGGCCGCCACGCGCCGGCGCGCGCGCATGATGGCGATCAGCGCCGCGAGGCAGGCGAGCAGCGCCGCCGTCACGGCGGCCACCGCGATCGAAAGCTGACCGGAGGCGGCGCTGAGCAGCGTCATCCACGCGAACTCGAGCGGGTCGAGGCCCAGCGCGCGCATGTAGTAGAAGGTCGCGAAGCCGAGCGGCAGGAGCCCGACCACGATCGCCGCCACGCCCCACCAGCGGACGAGGCGCGTCTGCGGCGCGGAGGCGAACAGCCACAGGTGGGCGGCGGGCAGCAGCAGCGCCGCGGCGTACGGGTTCGCGGCCCACACCACCGCGGCCGTCATGCACAGGACGGCGCCGGAGGCCGCAGCCAGGCTGCCCGCGGCGGGGCTCCCGCGAGCGCCGGCGCGCGCGAGCAGCAGCGGCCGGATGCCGAACCAGCCGAGCAGGAGCACGAAGGCGATCGAGCCGAGCGCCACGGCGCCGCCGCGCTCGAGGTCCGGCAGCGGCAGCACGGGGGCCGAGGGCGGCTCCAGCGCACCGGTCAGCCCGAGCGCGCGGGCCCACACCCAGGCCAGCAGCACGGGCAGCGCGGACGCGCCCAGCCAGATCATCCACGGGCGGACCGGCAGGTGGCGGCGGCGGACGCGGAAGAAGCCGTCGAGGGCGGTCAGGAAGGCGGGCAGCAGCAGCGTGCCGACGAGCAGGCGGACCGCCCAGTCGGGCAGCACGTTGCGCATCGTGACGATCCCCTCCGGGCCCTCGGAGAAGGCCGGGGCGGCGGCCGCGCGGTCGTCCTGCGCCGGCCCGGCGTCGTCGATGGCGATGACGGCGCGCAGCGCCGCATTGCCGAACCGCTCGAGCCGGCCGCGCCGCACGGCGGCGCCGGGCTTCGGGCCGCGCTCGCCTGAGGCGGCCAGCAGCACGGCAGGCAGCGAGGCGTCGGCGATCACTCCCTGCTCGCTCACCGTGAAGGGCAGCGCGCGGCGGACCCACTGGGCGGTCGCGCGGCTGCCGCCCGGGCGGCCCGCCTCGACGCGCACCGCGTTCTCGACCGTGCGCTGGAGCGTCAGCGGCGCCGCATCGGGGCCGAGCGACCACGGCACCACCCACGGCTTCGTGGCGCGCGCCGTCGCCATGTCGCCCAGCACGATCACGCCCTCGATCTCGCCGCCCGCGTCGTCCGCCCACGCGCGCGCACCCGTGAACCCGTCCACGGCGCCCGAGGTGGAGACGAGCACGAGCGTCTTGCGCAGCTCGCGCGCCCGGAACACCCGCGCCAGCTCGAGCATCGCGGCGGTGCCCGACAGGTCGGCGAGGCCGGGGCGCTCGAGCGAGTCGCGGTGCGAGAGCACGACGATCCGGCGGCTCGACAGGCCGGGGCGGACGCCGACGACCGTCTCCACCTCGCCCTCGCGCTCGCGCGTGACGCGGAAGGCCGGGCCTTGGTTGCGATCGGGCCGGCCGAGCGTGTCGGCGACGCGGTCGGCGAGCGCCGCGTCGTCGGCCGTGCCGGCGCGCCGGTTGGGGAACTTCTCGGCGAGCTCGGCCAGCGAGTTGCGCAGCGGCGCACGGTCTCCGAAGGCGCGCTCGCCGTCGAACGCATCGGCCGCCGCGTCCGTCGTCACGGGCTCGGGACGGTCGGCGAGCGAGAAGGCCGCGACGAACAGCGCGACGAGCGCGGGGAGGAAGGCAGCCCGATATACCCGGACGTCGAGCATCAGCCCGAGGGTACCTCTCACTATCCTCGACAACTGAGCGAACATGGCCGACCGCGCACCACGCATCCTGCTGGTCGACGACGAGCAGCCGATCCAGACGCTGCTGTCCTTCCCGCTGCAGCGCGACGGCTACGAGGTCGTGCAGGCGTCCGACGGCCGCGAGGCGCTCGCTCGGTTCGGTGAGCAGCAGTTCGATCTCGTGGTGCTCGATCTGATGCTGCCGCGGATGGACGGGCTCGAGGTCTGCAAGCGCCTGCGCGCCAAGGGCTCGACCGTCCCGATCATCATGCTCACGGCCAAGTCGGAGGAGATCGACAAGGTGCTCGGCCTCGAGCTGGGGGCCGACGACTACATCACCAAGCCGTTCTCGATGCGCGAGTTCCGCTCGCGCGTGAAGGCCGCGCTGCGGCGCGCCGGCATGGCGCGGGAGGGTGGGGACGGGTCAGACGACGAGCAGCCGATCGAGGTCCGCGGCCTGCGGATCGACTCGGTCAGGCGGACGGTGTCCCGTCACGGCGACAACGTGGCGACCACCTTCGTCGAGTTCGAGATCCTCACCGCCCTCGCCCGCTCGCCCGGCCGCGTGTTCACGCGCGACATGCTGCTCTCGCGCGTGTGGGGCGACTCGGCCTACCGCGACCCGCGCACCATCGACGTCCACATCCGGCACCTGCGCGAGAAGATCGAGACGGATCCGAAGGAGCCCGAGTACCTGTTCACGGTGCGCGGCGTCGGCTACCGGTTCCGAGACGACGAGGACTAGCCCGTGTTGGGCCTGCGGTCGCTGCGCAACCGGCTGGCGGTCGTGTTCGGGCTCATCGTGTTCGGCGCCGTCGGCACGATCTACCTGACCGTGACGCCGCGGCTGGAGGAGCGCCTCCAGGATCAGAAGCTCGACCGGCTGCTGGCCGACGCGCGGAGCAACGTCGACGGCCGGACCGGCTTCGCCAGGCAGTTCGTCCCCAAGACCGAGGACGTCCTACCCGATACGCGCGTGGCCGCCGCCGCGGTCGGGTCGAGCGCCGAGGTGCTGATCCTCGAGGTGCTGCGGAGCCCGCAGGCGGTGGCGCTCAAGATCGACTCGGCGCCCGACGGCGGCGTCACGGACACGGATGTGACCGGGCTGGCGAACGAGGCGGTCGCCGCCCGGCGGCCGGTCTCGTCGACGCTGGCGACCGGCGCCGGCCGCCAGGCCGTCGTCGCCTACCCGCTGATCCAGAACGAGGACGTCGTCGGCGTCGCGGTCTTCGCCGACTCGCTCGACGAGGTCGAGGACAACGTGAGCCTGATCCGGCGCCAGATCCTGCTCTCCGGCGGGATCGCGCTCGCCGTCGCGCTGCTGGCCGGCTACCTGGTCGCGCGCGCCCTGTCGCAGCGCGTCGGCCGGCTCGAGCACGCGGCCCGCAAGGTCGCGGCCGGCGACTTCTCGAACCCGATCCGGGCCGACTCCGACGACGAGCTCGGCCAGCTGGCCGCCGCCTTCGACGACATGCAGAACCAGCTCGCGCGGCTGGACCGGGCGCGCAAGCAGTTCATCGCCTCCGCGTCGCACGAGCTCCGCACGCCGATCTTCTCGCTCGGCGGCTTCCTCGAGCTGCTGGCCGACGAGGAGCTCGACGAGGAGACCCGGCGCCAGTTCCTCGACCAGCTCCGCGGCCAGGTCGAGCGGATGCGCAAGCTCGCCACCGAGCTGCTCGACCTGTCGCGGCTGGAGTCCGGCGCGCTCGAGCTGCGGCCCGAGCCGACGGACGTCGGGCAGCTCGCGCGCGAGGTCGCCGGCGAGTTCACGCCGGCCGCCCAGCGGCACGACTCGCCGGTCGCGCTCGACCTCCCCGGCGAGCCGATCGAGCTCGACTGCGACCCCGAGCGGGTGGCCCAGGTGCTTCGCATCCTGCTCGACAATGCGCTGGTGCACACCCCCGCGGGAACCGGTGTGCGGGTTTCAGCAGCCCGCCGTAACGGGCACGTGCGACTGGAAGTGTCCGACCTCGGCCTTGGGATCAAGCGACAGAACATGCCTCACATCTTCGAACCGTTCTTCACCTCCAACGAGGAGGCCCAGGGCGCCGGGCTCGGGCTGGCGATCGCGCGCGAGCTGGCCGAGCGGATGCAGGGCCGCCTGACCGTGCGGTCCGTGCCGGGCTCGACGACCTTCTCGCTGGTGCTGCCGGGATGAGGCGCGCGGCGATCCTGCTGGGCCTGCTGGCGCTGGCGGGCTGCGGCGGCGGAGACGACAAGGACGCGGCGAGCGGCGACTCCGGCAAGTCCCAGACCACGAAGGTCGAGGTCATCGAGAACTCGGGCCAGGAGGGCGGCTTCGACCCGAAGGCCATCTACGAGACCGAGGCGCCCGGCGTGGTGACCGTGCTGTCGCTGTTCGAGGCCGGCGGGCTCGACTCGCTCGAGCAGGGCGGCGCCGGCGTGGGGTCCGGCTTCGTGCTCAACGGCGAGGGCGAGGTCGTCACCAACGCGCACGTGGTCACCACCGGCGAGAGCGACGCGGTCGCGCGCGCGAAGGAGGTCTTCGTCGAGTTCGCCGACGGCAACCAGGTCGAGGCCGAGATCGTCGGCGCCGACCCGAACGCCGACATCGCGCTGCTCAAGATCGACCCGAAGGGCCTCAAGCTGCGGCCCCTCCCGCTCGGCGAGAGCGCGAGCGTCGAGGTGGGCGAGCCCGTGGCGGCGATCGGCTCGCCGTTCGGCGAGAAGCAGTCGCTGTCGGTCGGCGTGATCTCGGCGATCGACCGCTCGATCGACTCGCTGACCAGCTTCGACATCGCCGGCGCGTTCCAGACCGACGCGGCGATCAACCCCGGCAACTCCGGCGGCCCGCTGGTGGACGGCGAGGGCCGCGTGATCGGCATCAACCAGCAGATCAAGTCGACCTCCGGCGGCGGCGAGGGCGTCGGCTTCGCGGTCCCGGTCGACGCCGTCAAGCGCTCGATCGACAAGCTGCGCGACGGGGGCGAGGCCCGCTACGCCTACCTCGGGGTCTCCTCGGTCGAGCTCTATCCCCAGCTCGTCGACCGCTTCGAGCTGGACGTCGAGCAGGGCGCCTGGGTCCAGGAGGTCAACCCCGGAGGTCCCGCCGAGAAGGCCGGCCTGCGCGGCGGCGGCAGCGAGGTGACCTTCCAGGCGCGGGCCTTCCGGCCCGGCGGCGACGTCATCACCAAGGTCGACGGCAAGCCGGTCGAGGACTCCGCGCAGCTCGCCGAGCTGATCTCCGCGTACGAGCCCGGCGACGAGGTGCCGGTCGAGGTCCACCGCGACGGAGACACCGAAGAGATCAAGGTCAAGCTCGGCGAGCGCCCGCTCGGCCGGGTCGGCGGATAGGTTTTGAGGCGTGCTCCAACCCGTCGCGGTGGCCGGCAAGAGCCTGGCGGACTACACGCATCTCGTAGGACGCTCGCTCGTCGACGAGATCCGTGAGCTCGCCGAGCCGCTCAAGGGTCGCCGCGTCGTCCACCTGAGCGCGACGGCGTTCGGCGGCGGCGTCTCGGAGATCCTCTACACGCTGGTGCCGCTCATGCGCGACGTCGGGCTCGACGTCGAGTGGCAGGTGATCTACGGGCGCGAGGAGTTCTTCAACGCCACGAAGATCATGCACAACGCGCTCCAGGGCAACCCGCAGGACCTCACCGAGGACCAGTGGGCGACCTGGTCGCAGTACAACGAGATGAACGCGCGCGAGCTCTCGCGCGGGTGGGACGTGTGCATCGTCCACGATCCACAGCCGGCCGCGCTGTACAAGCTCGTGCCGGAGAAGGCGGAGGGCTGGGTGTGGCGCTGCCACATCGACGTCTCGACGCCCAACCCGGCGACGATGGAGCAGCTGCTCCCGTACATCGAGGGATACCCGCAGACGCTCTTCCACGTCTCCGGCTACGTGCCGGCGGGGATGAACGGGAACGTGAACATCGTGCCCCCGGCCATCGACCCGCTCGCGCCCAAGAACATGGCGCTGTCGCTCGAGGACGCGATGTACGTCTGCAAGCAGTTCGGGATCGACGTGGAGCGCCCGATGATCTGCCAGGTCTCCCGGTTCGACCCCTGGAAGGACCCGCTGGGGGTGATCGACGCGTACCGGCTGGTGAAGCAGGACCGATCCGACGTGCAGCTCGCGCTGGTCGGCTCGATGGCCTCCGACGACCCCGAGGGCTGGGACTTCTACAACTCGACGCTCGCCCACGCCGACGGCGACCCGGACATCCACATCCTCAACAACTTCAACAACGTGGGCTCGATCGAGGTCAACGCCTTCCAGTCGCTGTCGGACGTCGTGATCCAGAAGTCGACCCGCGAGGGGTTCGGCCTCACGGTGAGCGAGGCGCTGTGGAAGGGCCGGCCGTTCATCGGCGGCAACGTGGGCGGGATCCCGCTGCAGGTGCAGGACGGCGAGACGGGCTATCTCGTCGACAGCGTGGAGGAGTGCGCTGCGCGCGTGGCTGCCATCCTCGATGATCCGGGCCTGGGCAGATCGCTGGGCCTGCGCGGCAAGGAGCACGTGCGCGAGCATTTCCTCACGCCGCGCTACCTGCGCGACTATCTGAAGATCTTCCACGAGGTGCTCTGATGGGCTCGTCCCAGCCGCTGGTCCTGGTCTCGAACCGAGGTCCCGTCTCCTACGAGGAGGACGGGTCGGTCAAGCGCGGCACCGGCGGGCTGGTGACCGCGCTGACGGGCCTCGCGTCCCACCGCGACGCGATCTGGATCGCCTCCGCGATGACCGACGGCGACGTGCAGGCCGCCGAGGAGCACGGCAGCCGGCCGATCGAGGTGGAGGCGCCGGAGGGCGGCACCTACCACGTGCGCTTCGTCGCCTCGGATGCCGAGGCCTACGACCGCTTCTACAACATCTTCGCCAACCCGATGCTCTGGTTCATCCAGCACTACCTGTGGGACCAGAGCAACGCGCCGGACATCCGCCGCCACGAGGTCGACGCGTACGAGAACGGCTATCAGGTGGTCAATCGCGACCTGGCCGGCGCCGTGCTGGAGGAGATCGAGGGCCAGGACGAGCCGGTGGTCATGGTCCACGACTACCAGCTCTACACGCTGCCGGCCATGGTGCGCGCGGAGCGGCCGGACGTCTTCCTGCACCACTTCGTGCACATCCCGTGGACGCAGTCGGACGCCTGGCGCGTGCTCCCCTCCCGGATCCGCGACGAGATCTTCCACGGCCTGCTGGCCAACGACATCATCGGGTTCCACACGCGCTCCTACCGGCGCAACTTCCTGCAGTGCTGTCGCGACCTGCTGGACCTCGAGGTCGACATGGAGCGCGGCGTGGTCCTCTGCGAGGACCGCAAGGTGTGGGTGCGGGCGTACCCGCTGCCGATCGACTACGAGGCCACGCGGGCGGTGGCGCGGCGCGACGGGGTGGCGTCGTTCGAGGAGGAGATCAAGCGGCGCCGGCGCGAGTACTCGATCCTCCGCGTCGACCGCGCGGACCTCTCGAAGAACGTCCTGCGCGGGTTCACCGCCTTCGACATCTTCCTGGAGCAGCACCCGGAGTTCGCCGAGCGGATCACCTTCACGGCCCAGCTCATGCCGTCGCGGACCGACGTGCCGGAGTACGCGGAGTACCTGGAGAAGATCGAGGCGCTGGTGGCGGTGGTCAACCACCGGCACGGGACGCCGGACTGGATGCCGATCGACCTGAAGCTGCGCGACGACCTGGAGGAAGCGGTCGCCTCCTACAAGCACTACGACGTGATGATGGTCAACGCCATGTTCGACGGCATGAACCTGGTGGCCAAGGAGGGGCCGCTGGTGAACGAGCGCAACGGGGTCTCGATCCTGAGCGAGAACACGGGCGCGCACGAGGAGCTCGGCGAGTTCGCGCTGTCGGTCAACCCGTTCGACGTGCAGGAGCTGGCGGACGCGATCTTCTCCGCGCTGACCATGTCGCAGGAGGGTCGGGCGCGGCGGGCCGCGGGGCTGAAGGAGATCGTCACCTCGCGCGATCCGGGTGACTGGATCGACGAGCAGATCTCGGACATCCGGGCCAAGGCGCGCGGCGCCGCGGCTTCGGCGTAGCCGCGGCGGGCTAGCCGCCCTCGAAACCGAACTCGGTCTGCGCCGGATCGGGCGGCGGCGCGACCTCGCCGTTCGTGCCGCCACCGGCCGCCGGCTCCGTGCCGTTCGCGCGCACCGGCCCGCCCGTGGTCGCCGGCTCGTCGCGCTGCGGCACACGCCGGTGGCGCGCCCTCGCCTCCCGCGGCCGCTCGCTCCTGTGGTTCCACCTCTTCGCGGCCCGCAAGCGGCGGCCACCCTTCACGGGCGCGCGTGCCTCGCGCGGTCGCGCGGTCGCGCGAACTCGTGGCGGCGGAGGCTTCGCGGGAGGCTCGCCCGCCGCCAGGGGAGCCGGGTCGGCGCCGGGCAGCGCGGGGTCGGGCGGCGCCAGGCGCGGCCACGCCACGACCATGGCGAGAAGCAGGCTCGCGGCGGCCGCCCGCATGACGTTCTCCCAGCGCACGCGTTGGTGCATGGAAGGGGTAGGTCAGGCGGCTGCCGGCTCGCCCCGCGCTGCTACCATCCGCCGCCGCATGGCCAGCGAAGCACCCCTGTACGACCTCATCCTGCTGCTCGACACCACGATCGAGCAGGAGCGGCGCGACACCATCCTCGCGAACGTCGAGGACGCGATCGATCGCGCGGGCGAGATCGTCGGCCGGCACGACTGGGGCAACCGCACCACGGTCTACGAGGTGCGCAAGCACACCGAGGCCGACTACCACCTGCTCCAGTTCCGCGGCCCCTCCTCGCTGCTCGAGCAGCTGGACCACAACCTGAAGATCACGGACGGCATCCTGCGCTTCCGGATCATCAAGCTCCGCCCGGGCACGCCCCCGCCTCCGGACCTGCGCCCCGCCGCCATGGCCGCGGCCACGCCGGCTCCCGAGATCGACGAGACCGAGTAGTCGCAGCCGGACTTCGTTCCGGCTTCGTCAAGATTTCGTCCCAATCTGCGCGCGGTTCGCGGGTTCGCTCCGAACCCACCCCTAGACTCGGCCACCGAGCTTCAGAGAGTCGTGTGAAAGGAGCCCTTGTGGCCGCCACCAACATCAACCGGGTCATCATCACCGGAAATCTCACCCGCGATCCCGAGCTGCGCTCAACCTCGAGCGGCACATCGGTCTGCTCACTGCGCGTCGCGTGCAACACGCGCCGCAAGGACCAGTCGACGGGCGACTGGACCGACAAAGCGAACTTCTTCGACGTGACGGTCTGGGGCGCCCAGGGCGAGAACTGCGCCCGCTTCCTCGCCAAGGGCCGCCCGGTCGCCATCGACGGCCGCCTCGAGTGGCGCGAGTGGGACACCCCGGAGGGCCACAAGCGCCAGGCGATCGACATCATCGCCGACGCCGTGCAGTTCCTCGGCGGCCGCGACGACGCGGGCGGCGGCGGCAACGGCTTCACGCCGCGCTCCGACGTCCCGGCCGACACGAGCGACTTCGCGCCCGCCGGCGCGCCTGCCGCTGCCGGCGGCGGCAGCTCCAGCGCGGGCGACGACGACATCCCCTTCTAGCCGGGGCCGCAAGGCCTCGCTCCGCTACCCTGTTCGGCGGTCGTCGCCCGTGCGCGGCGCGGCCGCCGGACTTCTGTAGGCAGTCAAGCGAGGTTTTCGAACGTGGCAAAGCAGCGCAGCCGGCCGACGCGCCGGCGAGATCGCAAGGGCGGGCCCGGCGGCGGGCGCCGCAAGTCCTGCCCGTACTGCCGCGACAAGGTCGAGTTCGTCGACTACAAGGACATCGTCGCCCTGCGGAAGTTCATCTCGGACCGCGGGAAGATCCGGTCGCGCCGGATCACGGGCGCGTGCCGCCGGCACCAGAACCAGGTCGCCACGGCGGTCAAGCGGGCGCGCGAGCTCGCGCTGCTGCCCTACGTCGGCGACACCCGCGAGTCACGCGACGACCGTGACGACCGCGGCCGCGGCCGTGATCGCGACCGCGACCGCTAGGCCGACATGCCCCAGGCCATCCTCATCCAGGACGTGGAGCAGCTCGGCGAGCGCGGCGAGGTCGTCGACGTCTCGAAGGGCTACCTGCGGAACTTCCTGATCCCGCGCAAGCTGGCCGAGCCCGCCACCAAGGGCTCGATCGCCGCCGCGCAGCGCCGCCGCGAGGTCGCCGAGCGGGCGGTCGCCGACGCGCAGACCAAGGCCCAGGAGAGCGCGGAGCTGCTGAACAAGACGGTCCTCACCATCCCGCACCAGGCGGGCGAGGACGGGCGCCTGTTCGGCTCTGTCACCTCGCAGGACATCGCCGACGCGATCAAGGAAGCCCGCGGCCTCACCATCGACCGGCGCGACATCCGGCTCGAGGAGCCGATCAAGACCGTCGGCACGCGGATGGTCGAGATCGAGGTCACACCCGGCGTCATCGCGACCATCAAGACGATGGTCACCGAAGAGAAGTAGCCCTTCGTTCCAACTCCGTCACGCCTCCGTGACAATTCTGCGGAGGTAGCGGGCGAGGGCCGCGGACCCGGCCCAGAGCGACCGGTGGCCGACCTAGACTCGACCGTCCGATGAGCGCCCCCGATCGGACCAACGGCCACGGCTCGTCCTCCTCCGAGGGGGCGTCCCGCCGCGGGTTCGACGGCCCGATCGCCCCGCCCCAGAACCTCGAGGCCGAGCAGTCCGTCCTCGGCGCCGTCCTGCTGTCGGACACGGCGCTGCCCGCCCTGATCATCGACGAGCGGCTCCACCCGGACGACTTCTATCGCGAGGGCCACGGTCGCATCTACCAGGCGATGCTGGACCTGCACACGCTCGGCGAGCCCGTCGACGCGCTGACGCTGGTGGAGCACCTCAAGCAGGCGGGCGACCTCGAGAGCGTCGGCGGCCGCGCGGCGATCGACCTGCTGGCCGGCTCGGTCCCGGCCGTCGGCAACGTCCGCCAGTACGCCCGCATCGTGCGCGACAACGCGATGCTGCGCCGCCTCCTGCGCGCCTCCTACGAGATCCAGACGCGCGTCCACTCCCACGAGGCGCTCCCGCGCGACCTGGTGGACATGGCCGAGCGAGCCATCCTCGAGGTCGCCCACGAGGACAGCCGCAAGGACTTCCGCGCGATCCACGACCTGCTCGAGTCCGAGCTCAACAAGCTCGAGCGCCTCTCCCGCGAGGGCAAGGCGATCACCGGCACCGCCTCGGGGTTCGACGACCTCGACACCATCACCGGCGGCTTCCAGGGCGGCAACCTGATCATCCTGGCCGCACGCCCGTCGATGGGAAAGTGCCTGGCAGGCTCGGCGCTCGTCTACGACCCGCAGACGGGAGCACGCCGCCGCATCGACGAGCTGGTGACCGCGATCGAGGGTGGCGAGGAGGCGTTCGTGGCCGCCGTCGGCCCGGATCTCAAGCTCCGCCCGGCGCGCGTCAGCGCCGGGATGCGCAGCGGAGATCAGGCCGTGTTCCGCCTGATCACGATCAGCGGCCGAGCAGTCGAGGCGACCGCGAGCCATCCCTTCCTGACGCGCGACGGTTGGCGCGAACTCGAGCAGCTCGTGCCTGGCACAGCAATTGCAGTTGCAGACCGCCACGCTCTCGATCGAGGCTTGTGGTTCCCGTCTGCATCTGCCGCCGGGACGACGCTCGTCGTCGAGCGACCCGCGACGCGCCACTCGGTGAGCGTGGCGTGGGATCCCGTTGACAGGGTGGTGGCCGTCGGCACCAAGCCGACCTACGACCTCACGGTCCCTGGGGACCACAACTTCGTCGCCGACGACATCGTCGTGCACAACAGCGCGCTGATGGCCAACTTCGCCGAGAACGCGGCGCTGGAGTCCAAGAAGGCGGTCGCGCTGTTCTCGCTCGAGATGTCGGAGTCCGAGCTCGCTCAGCGGTTCATCGCCTCCCAGGCGTCGATCCGCGGCGACGACCTGCGCAAGGGCAAGGTCCCGCCATCGCGCTGGCCGAAGATCCTGCAGGCCTCCAACCGGCTCGCGGAGTCGCCGCTGTACATCGACGACTCGTCCGACCTGTCGGTGCTCGACGTGCGCGCGAAGGCGCGCCGGCTCGCGCAGCAGAACGCGGACGGGCTGGGACTGATCCTGATCGACTACCTGCAGCTCATGCGCGCGAGCGGCGCGGTCGAGAACCGCGTCGAGCAGATCGGGCAGATCTCGCGCGGCCTCAAGACGCTCGCCCGCGAGCTCGACGTCCCCGTGATCGCGCTGTCACAGCTCAACCGCGGCGTCGAGCAGCGGACCGACAAGCGCCCGGTGCTCTCGGACCTTCGCGAAAGCGGCAGTATCGAGCAGGACGCCGATCTCGTGATGTTCATCTATCGCGACGAGTACTACCACGAGGATTCCGAGAAGGAGGGGATCGCCGACCTGATCATCTCCAAGCACCGCAACGGCGGTCTCGGGACGGTCGAGCTCGCGTTCCAGAAGGAGTTCCCGCGCTTCATGTCGTACGCCGGGGACGACGGATATTGAGGCCCTGCCCCGACAACCGCTGCGACGGCTCCGGCTTCCTCTATGACGAGGATGGCCGCCGGGCGCGGCCGTGCTCGTGCCGGCCGGCGCGGATGGCGCGCAAGCGCGCCGCGGGAGTGGCCGGTCGGCTGCCTAAGCGGTTCCGCGAGGTCTCGTTCGACCGCGAGCCCGTCGTCTCGATGAACGACGCCCTGATCCGTGCGGTCAGGACCTACGTGCGATCCATCGGCGAACGGCTCGACGAGGGGCGCGGCCTGTGGTTCACGGGCGACGTCGGAACCGGCAAGACGACGCTGGCGATGCTCGTGTCGAAGGCCGCCATGGAGGCCGACCGGACCGTGGCGATCTACTCGCTGCCGCGACTTCTGGGCCTGTTGCGTGACACGTACGGCGACGACGCGCGCTACTCGCTGAACGAGCTGATCGACCAGCTGTGCTCGGTCGACCTGCTGCACGTGGACGATGTCGGCGCCGAGCAGAGCTCGCCCTGGGTGCTCGAGCAGCTCTACACGATCGTCAACACGCGCTACGAGGACGGGAAGGCCTTGCTGCTCACGACGAACCTCGATCACGATGCGCTGACCGAGCAGATCGGGGCCCGGACCGTCTCGCGGCTGTATGAGATCTGCGGTGAGCCGCTTCCGATGTGGGGCATGGATCACCGGCTCGACGGGGACTTCGTGCTGCCCTCCGAGAAGCCGAAGGACGATGACGCGGAGTGGGAGGGCGCGACTCCGTCGCGCTACGGACGCAGCTGGCCCCTAGACTGACTTCCCGCAATGGCCGGCATCGTCATCGTGGGCGCCCAGTGGGGCGACGAGGGCAAGGGGAAGATCACCGACCTCTTCGCCGAGCACGCGGACATGGTGATCCGCTTCCAGGGCGGCAACAACGCCGGCCACACGATCGTGCGCGACGGCGGGACGACGTGGAAGTTCCACCTCATCCCCTCGGGGATCCTCTATCGCGGGCGCCTGTGCGCGATCGGCAACGGCGTGGTCATCGACCCGAAGGTGCTAACCGGCGAGCTCGACGACCTGCGCGCCAAGGGCGTCGACCTCTCGGGCCTGCGCATCAGCGCCAACGCGCACCTGATCATGCCCTACCACGCCCTGCTCGACCACGCGGGCGAGGCCAAGCTGGGCAAGCTGCAGATCGGCACCACGCGCCGCGGAATCGGGCCCTGCTACGCCGACAAGGCCGCCCGGCTCGGCATCCGGGTGCAGGACCTGCTGGACGAGAAGATCCTGCGCAAGAAGATCGCCGCGGCGCTCGAGCCCAAGCGGCTCCAGCTGCGCCCGTACGCCAAGTCGCCCGAGCTCGACCTGCAGTCGATGACCGAGGACTACCTGACCTACGGCCACCGGATCGAGCAGTACATCACCGACACGGCGCGACTCACCTGGGACGTGCTCGACGGCGGCGGCACCGTCCTCTTCGAGGGCGCCCAGGGCACGCTGCTCGACATCGACCACGGCACCTATCCGTTCGTGACCTCGTCCAACGTCGTGGCCGGCAGCGCCTGCGCGGGCGCCGGCGTCGGCCCCAAGGACATCGACGAGGTCTGGGGGGTCACCAAGGCCTACGCGACCCGCGTCGGCTCCGGCCCGTTCCCGACCGAGCTCGACGACGACCTCGGGCACTCCATCCGCGAGTCCGGCGGCGAGTACGGGACCACCACGGGCCGCGCCCGCCGCGTCGGCTGGATCGACCTCGTGGCACTGCGCTACGCGGCCCGCATCAACGGGCTCGACCACCTGGTCATCACCAAGCTCGACGTCCTCACGGGCCTCGGCACGCTCAACGTCTGCACGCGCTACCGCGGCATCGAGGAGGCGAGCTTCGACGCCTATCCCTACCACCAGACCGTGATGCACCAGGCAGCCGGGGAGTACGAGCCGCTGCAGGGCTGGGACGAGGACATCGGCGACTGCCGCGACGAGCGCGACCTGCCGCAGGCCGCGCGCGACTACCTCGCCTACATCGCCGACTTCGTCGGCGTGCCGATCGGCCTCGTCAGCGTCGGCCCCGGCCGCGACCAGACCTTCTTCACCGAGGCCGGGCGCGACAGCGCCGCGGCCCGCGCCTTCGCGCCTGCCTAGGCCCTGATCACCCGCGTGTCCACGATGAAGTCGTGGAGCGCCCGGTTCTCCTCGTCCCACAGCGGCCACAGCACGTCGAGCAGGCTCGCCAGGCCGAAGGTCAGGCTGCTGGCGATGCCGAAGAGCAGCGCCTTCACCGCGACCTCGCGCAGCATCGCCCAGCCGAAGGTCATCGGCTGGCCCTTCGCCCGCACCACCCGGATGTCGAGGACCATGCGGCCCAGCGTCTGGCCGTTCGTGCGCGCCATCATCGCCGGCGCGTAGAGGAAGGCCACGATCGTCACGCACAGCGTCGCGAGCATGAACCCGAAGATGATCGAGACCACCCCGAGGTCCTCGTCTGCGAAGAAGAGAAGCCCGAACGGTGCCGTGATCGCGATCAGCAGGACGATGCCGCCGATCCCAACGATCAGGCCGTCGATCAGCGCGGCGCCGACGCGCGACCACCAGCCGGCGAGCACATGGGCGCCGCTGAGCGCGCCCGGGGCGGGCGCCTGCACCGGCGGGCCTCCCGCTCCCGGCGGGGGCGTGGTGACATAGCCCGGCGCCTCGGGCGCGCCGCGCAGGGGGTCGCCGGGCTCCAGATCGCTCGGTGTCATGCGCGCGACTCTACCGCCGCCCGCAGCGCCGCCACCACCCGCTCGCCGGCCCGGCCGTCGCCGTAGAGCGGCGGCCGTTCGGCCGGAGGCGGGCGCTCGAGGGCGGCCACGGCGGCGTCCGCGTCGAGGTCGACGAGCGTGTTCCAGCCCGCATCGACGGTCTCGGTCCACTCGGTCGTCGAGCGCAGCGTCACGCACGGCACGCCGGCCAGATAGGCCTCCTTCTGCACGCCGCCGGAGTCGGTGAGCGCACCGCGCGCGTGCAGCAGCAGGGCCATGAAGTCGAGATAGCCGGCCGACGGCACGAGCCGGACTCCGCGCCCGAGCCGCTCGAGCAGACCGGCGGCCTCCAGGCGCGCGTGCGTGCGCGGGTGCAGCGGGAGCACCACTGGCCCCGGGACGGCCAGCAGCAATTCGACCAGCCGTTCCAGGCGCGCCGGGTCGTCGACGTTGCCGGCCCGATGGGCGGTGGCGAGCAGGTATTCGCCCGGCTGCACGCCCGACGCCTCGAGCGGCCCCATCCGCTCGCGGGCGCGGGGCTCGAGCATCCGCGCCACGTCGACCATCACGTCGCCCACCACGATGATCTCGCCCGCCACCCGCTCGCCGCGCAGCGTCTCGGCCGGGTGCTCGGACGAGCACAGCAGCAGCGAGGACGCGTGGTCGGCGAGGACGCGGTTGAGCTCCTCCGGCATCGTGCGGTCGTAGGACCGCATCCCGGCCTCGACGTGCGCCACCGGTACGCCCGCCTGCGCGCCGGCCAGCGCGCCCGCGAGCGTCGAGTTGGTGTCGCCGTAGACCAGCACCATGTCCGGCCGCTCGCCCGCCAGCAGCGGCTCCAGCGCGGCCAGCATGCGGGAGGTCTGGGAGGTGTTGGTGCCGCCGCCGAGATCGAGGTGGTGGTCCGGCCGCGGCAGCTTCAGCTCGTCGAAGAAGACCTGCGAGAGCTCGTCGTCGTAGTGCTGGCCCGTGTGGACCAGGACCTCGGACGCGCCCGCCCGCAGGCGATCAGAGACCGCCGCCGCCTTCACGAACTGCGGGCGGTTGCCTATGACCGTGAATACCCGCACGGATCCGGGGTACGAGCCTGTCTAGACATGTCGATCCTCCTCGACAACGTCCGCGGCACGGTACAGGGCGTGCTGGCCGGCGTCGGGCACGTGCTCTGGTACGTGAACTGGCACACCGGCGGCCAGACGACTAAGACGCGCTAGGCAGTCGCGCCCGCGAGCTCGCGCTCGATCCGCCGTGCCAGGCGCTCGCCCGCGTCCTGAGTGACCGGGCCGGGAGCCGCGGGGATGGCGATGTCGTCGACCGCGGCGATCGGCATGACCTCGCGCACGGTCGAGGCGATGAACGCCTCCTCGGCCGCGGCGACGTCGTCGAGCGTGCAGGGCCGCTCCTGCGCGTCGCTCTCCTCGATCACGTAGGCGCGGGTGATCGAGGCCAGGATGTGGTCCTCCAGCGGCGGGGTGAAGAGCCGTCCGCCGGCGACCCAGAAGAAGGTCCACGTCGGCCCTTCGAGCACGCGGCCGTGCGGGGTCACGAGCAGCGCCTCGTCGAACCCGCGCTCGCGCGCGAGCCGGCCGGCCAGCATGTTGCCGGCGTAGGAGAGCGTCTTGAGACCGTCGAGCACGCGCGTCGGCGAGTAGGTGACCGTGGCCACGCGGGCGACCGGGAGCCGCTCCGGCATGGGCTCGATGGTCAGGATCCGCCGCCCGCCGCGGGTCAGCACCACGCGCAGCAGGGCGTCGACCGGGCCCGCCTGCTCGAGCAGCGCGGCGACCTCGGCCCGCAGCGCCTCGTCGTCGTAGGGCAGGCGCAGGCCGGCGCAGGTGCGGCCGAGCCGCGCGAAGTGGTCGGCGAGCGCGAACGCCTGGCCCTCGTAGAGGCGCATCACCTCGAAGCCGCCATCGCCGCGCGTGAGCCCCTCGTCGGTGATCGGGATGCGGGCCTCCTCGGCGGGGCCGATCGTGCCGTCTACGCTCGCGAGCATGTCCGGCAGGCTACCGCCCGAGATCGCGGGCAGGACGTCGACCTCGTCGTCGCGGCCCACCTGCGTGTCCTGACCGCCGAGCTCGCCGTTGACGAACACGTTGATGTGGCGCCGCAGGACGCCGCGCTCGTCGAGGATCCAGCCCTTGGCGGCCGGGTGCGTGCGTTCCAGCTCGGCCAGCAGCTCGCCGACCGACCCGCCCTCGATCGCGTGCTCGGACCGGTCGCCCGCCAGCTGCTTGAGAGGACCCCGCACCCGCACCAAAGCCATGGCCTGATCCTACGAGACCTTGACATATTCCGATATCGGCATACGATGTGTGACGTGGCACGAGCAGCGACCACAGCGGATGCGTTCAACGCGGTGGCCGAGCCCCGGCGGCGGCAGATCCTCGACGTCCTCGCCGGCGGGGAGCGCCCGGTCAACGACCTGGTGCGGCAGCTCGGCCTGGCCCAGCCGCAGGTCTCCAAGCACCTGCGGGTGTTGCGAGAGGTGGGTGCGGTGGACGTGCGAGACGAGGGACGGCAGCGCCTGTACCGGCTCAACGGCCATGCACTCAAGCCCATCCACGACTGGGTGAAGAACTACGAGCGTTCGTGGTCGGAGCGGTTCGACCAGCTGGACGCCGTGCTGGAAGAGCTCAAGCGAAAGGACGATGGAGATGTCGGAGATGACGAGTAGCGGCTCGGCGAAGGTCACCCTCCCCACCGACGAGCAGATCCTGATCACGCGCGAGTTCGACGCGCCGCGTGATCTGGTCTACAAGGCGTGGACGACGCCCGAGATCGTCAGGCAGTGGTGGGCCGGCCGCCGCGGCGAGATGCAGGTCGTGGACATCGACCTGCGCGTCGGCGGCACGTGGCGCTACGTGATGCTCGCCCACGGCGAGTTCGAAGTCGCCTTCCACGGCGAGTACCGCGAGATCGTGCCCAACGAGCGGATCGTGACCACCGAGGTCTACGAGGGCGCGCCGCCGGCTGAGGAGGACGTGCTGAACGTGATCACCTTCACGGAGATCGACGGCCGCACCCTGCTCGAGCTGCTCGTGCAGGCGCCCTCCAAGGAGGTCCGCGACGTGATCGTGAACTCCGGCATGGAGGTCGGCCTGCAGGAGCAGATGGAGATCCTCGACGAGCTGCTTCAGAGCTTGGCGTAGACCGAGACGTGGGAGGGGCTGAGCGCCGTGAACGGCTCGCGGCGCCAGCCCGCCCACCGGTCCTGCAATTGCATGCCGGCCAGGCGAGCCATCAGGTCGAGCTCCGCGGGCCACACGTACCGCATCTCGATCGGGTTCGACACGACCCGGCCGTCGTCCAACTCGTAGTGCCGGCCGCTGAGGCTCTGTGTGACCGTGTCGTAGACGTAGTACGACATGCCGTCGGGGTCGGCGCGCCACGGCAGCACGGTCTGGCCGAGCGGCAGCCGCTGGAGCTCCGGCACGCGCGCCTCGATCACGAACCGCCCGCCGGATCGCAGATGCGCGGCGGCGTTCTCGAAGCACGCCACCTGGGCGTCCTGCGTGACCAGGTTGAAGATCGTGTTGAACACGAGATAGACGAGCGAGAACTCGCCGTCGACGCGCGTAGCCGCCATGTCCCCGACGACGGCCTCGATCCTGTCGGCGCCGGGCTTCTCGCGCAGGCGATCCAGCATCGCCTCCGAGTTGTCCATGCCGGCGACCCGGACTCGTTCGGAGAGCGGCAGCGCGATCCGGCCGGTCCCGATGGCGAACTCCAGGGCGGCGCCGTCGCCGGCGAGCTCGGCGAGCGTTTCCACCGCCGGCCGGACCACGGCCGGATCGAACATCTGCCCCGAGTGCTGGTCATACCGCGCGGCGATGTCCTCGCCGAAGTACCCCTCTTCCGCCACGGACTTCAGTGTTTCATGCGGTCCGTCTCGTAGGCCCACATCGCGAGCTCCACCCGGTTGCGGGCGCCGAGCTTGCCCATGAGGCTCGCGAGGTGCGTCTTGGTCGTGCTGAGGCTGATGTAGAGCTCGTCCGCGATCTCGCGTTGGTCCGGCCGCGGGCGACCCTGATCAGGACGTCCTCCTCGCGGGCGGTCAAAGGCTCGCTCGGCTGGGCGGGCGGCGCCGACGACGGCGCGTCGGAGAACGCGGCGAGCAGACGGGCGGTCACGCTCGGGGCGATGAGGGCGTCGCCGTTGGCGGCCGACTTGATCGCCTGGGTGAGCAGGTCGGGGCCGGCGTCCTTCAGCAGGAAGCCGCGGGCGCCGGCCTTGAGGGCTCCGTGGACGTACTCGTCGAGGTCGAACGTGGTGATGACCACGACCGCGAGCGGATCCGCGATGTCCGGACCGGCGAGCCGGCGCGTCGCCTCGATGCCGTCGAGCTCCGGCATGCGGACGTCGAACAGGCAGACGTCGGGCCTCAGGGCCTGGGCGAGCTCGACCGCCTCGCGGCCGTCGGCAGCCTCGCCGACCACCTCGATGCCGGGCTGGGCGTCGAGGATCATCTTCAGCCCGGTGCGGACGATCTCCTGGTCGTCGGCGAGGAGGACGCGGATCACGCGCCGTTCCTCGGCAGCGTCGCCGTGACCAGCCAGCCGCCTCCAGGGCTCGGGCCCGCCTCGAGCGTGCCGCCGAGCAGAGCCGCGCGCTCGGCCATGCCCGCGACCCCGTATCCCGGCGGCGACGCCGCGGCCGGCTCGCCGTCGTCGAGCACGACGACGAGCACGGAGTCCGACTCGCCGATCACGCGGACGTCGATCCGGGTCGCGCGGCGCGCGTGGCGGACCGCGTTGGTGATCGACTCCTGCGCGATCCGGTAAGCGGCGGCGGCGACCATCGGCCGCACGCCGTCGAGGTCGCCCACGAGCTCGACGTCCACGCGCGGCCCGTGGGCGGGCGCGGCGAGCCGGGCGATGTCGACGACGCCGCGCTGCGGAGCGAGGTCGGCCTCTTGGCCGTCGCGCAGCGCCCCGACGATCGAGCGCAGCTCCGAGAGCGCGCGCGAAGCCGCCTCCTCGATCACCACGAGCGCATCGACGGCGGCGGCGGGCTGCGTGGCGGCGAGCGTGCGGCCGGCCTGCGCGCGGATCGCGATCGCCGACACGTGGTGGGCGACCGTGTCGTGCAGCTCGCGCGCGAGCTGCTCGCGCTCGCGCAGCCTGACCTGGTCGCGCTCGCGCAGCCGGGACCCGGTCCGGTAGCGGATCGCGGCGCCGAGCGCACCGGCGAGCAGGAAGAACGCGAAGCCGGCGATCAGATCGGTGAGGGTGCCGGCGACGAACTCCGGGACGGCGACGAGGCCGAGGATGTACCCCATCCCGATCGCCGCGTCGCGCCCCGAACCCCAGCGGAGAAGCGCGTAGGGGAGCATGAGCACCCAAGCGGTGGTGACGAGGATCGCCATCGGGTCGTCGCCGTCGGCGAACACGCCGGCGGCCGTGTCGAGCAGCGTGGTGGCGCCGAACGCGATCACGGTCACGAGCAGCGGGTGCGTGCGGCGCCAGAGGAGCGCGACCGACATGCCCACGCAGACGACGAGGCCCGCGGGCCGCCAGATCAGGTCGGTCGCGGAAGATCGTCTCGAGGGTCGCGGACACCGCGATCACGGCCAGCAGCAGCCAGTCCCACCAGACCCGGACAGGCGGATCGGGAGCCCGGGGCTCGGCAAGGAAAGAGTGAACGGCGCTGCTCACGTCGCCCACCGTAGTCCGGCGGAGCGGGTCGCGCCATCGGCCGGAAGTGCGGACCACGCATCGGCCGTTCGGCCGACGCAAGTGTGTCCCATCGCCCGATGTTCACGGCGGGTTGGCGCCGCGACGATCGGCGCCATGTCCTCCGCCCTGTATCGCCTCGGCCGCCTCGCGGCCCGCCGCCCATACGCCACCGTCGGCACGTGGCTCGCCGTCGCCGTGCTCGTGGTCGCCGCCTCGGCGGGATTCGGCCGCGATCTGGAGGACACGATGGACGTGCCCGGAGCCGACTCCGCGCAGGCCCGCGCGATGCTCGGCGAGGCCGGGTCCGAGCGTGCGGGCATCACCGCGCAGGTGGTCGTCACGCCGCGGGACGGCGGCGCTCGCCTGCGTGAAGCCGCTCTGGACGAGCTTTCGGCGGGCGTCGCCGCACTGCCGAACGTGCTCGACGCCAGCCGCCAGGTCTCGCCCGACGGCCGCGTGGCCGTCATACGCGTCCAGTATCCGATCCTGGAGGACCTGGGCCCCGCCGACCTCGAGCGCCTGAAGGCGTTCGCCGCCGAGCAGCGGGCCGGATCGCCGTTGCAGATCGAGCTCGGCGGCGACCTGTTCTTCGCCTTCGAGGAGTCCAAGGCCGGGATCAGCGAGCTGATCGGCATCGTCGCCGCGGTGGTGATCCTGCTCGTCGCGTTCGGGTCGGTGATCGCGATGGGCCTGCCGATCGGGATGGCGATATTCGGGCTCGTGCTCGGGATCAGCTCGATGTCGCTCATCGCGTACGTGATCCCGATCCCCGCCTTCGCGCCGCAGATCGCGAGCATGATCGGCCTCGGTGTGGGCATCGACTACGCCCTGCTGATGGTGACCCGGCATCGCGAGCACCTCGCGGAGGGGATGGCGGTGTCGGAGGCCGCCGCACGGTCCGTCGCGACCGCGGGACGAGCCGTCGTCTTCGCCGGCGGCACCGTCGTCATCGCGATCCTCGGGCTGATCGTCGCGGGGATCCCGTTCCTGACCGCTGCGGCCGTTGGGATCTCGACCGTCGTCCTGATCATGGTCCTCGCCTCGATCACCCTCCTCCCGGCCTTCCTCGCGATCGCGGGTCCGCGAATCGGCGGGCGGCGCGCGCACTCGGGCGCGCGCTGGCTGCGCTGGGGCGATCACGTCTCACGGCACGCCCTGGCGTACGCGATCGCCGGGACGGCGCTCCTGATCGCGCTCGCCCTGCCGGCGCTCGACCTGCGCCTGGGAACCCCGGACGAGAGCAACCTCCCCACGACCCGCACCGAGCGCCGCGCCTACGACCTCGTCGCCCAGGGCTTCGGGCCGGGGATCAACGGCCCGCTGGTCGTCGTCACCGACGCGGCCGAGGCCTCGCAGGTGCGGGCCGAGGTGGTGGCGGATCCAGGCATCGCGTCCGTCGCGCCGCCCGAGACGCGCGGAGCGGTCGCCACGCTCCTCGCCTACCCGACCACGGCTCCTCAGGACGACGCGACGTTCGCCACGATCCAGCGCCTGCGCGCGACGGTCGACGCGCACATCGGCGGCAACACCGCGGACTGGGCCGACATCGGCGACCGCCTCGAGGAGCGGCTGCCCTACTTCCTCGGCGCCGTCGTCCTGCTGTCCTTCCTGCTCTTGACGGTCGTCTTCCGCTCGGTGCTCGTCCCGCTCAAGGCTGCCGTGCTGAACCTCCTCGGCGTCGGAGCCGCCTACGGCGTCATGGTCATCGTCTTCCAGTGGGGCTGGGCGGCCGACCTGATCGGCCTCGACTCGACCCTCCCGATCATCCCGTTCATCCCGGTCTTCATGTTCGCCGTCCTGTTCGGGCTGTCGATGGACTACGAGGTCTTCCTGCTCTCACGCGTCCGCGAGCACTACCTCCGCACGGGCGACAACCACGCCGCGGTGACCCACGGCATAGCCCGCACGGCCCGCGTCATCACCGCCGCCGCCCTGATCATGATCGCCGTGTTCGGGGGCTTCGTCTTCGACGAGGACCCGCGGGTGAAGATGTTCGGCCTCGGGCTGGCGACCGCGATCCTCGTCGACGCCACGATCATCCGGCTCGTCCTCGTCCCGGCGATCATGCAGATGCTCGGCGACGCGAACTGGTGGCTGCCGCGCTGGCTGGGTCGCGTGCTACCGGAGCGCGCCGGCCGTCCCGTGACAGCGCCAGCGGTGGAAGGGTGAAATGCCCCCGCCAGGAATCGAACCTGGAACCTTCGGATTAAGAGTCGTCGCCCGGTGGTCTGATTTGGCTCTGTAGAGCCAGATACGGGCGGTGGAGTGGAGTCCCGGTCGGGTCACTTCTGCTGAGTCGGGGACCTCGTTCGGGACCCCGTTCGCTCGGGAGGCAATCGTAGCTCCAGCAAGGCGAGGTCGTGCCGTTGGCCGATCCGGTCCGGATGGATCCTTGCGTTGACGGACCGGGCACCGCATACATTGAGCTCGTGGGGCATGACGTCAACGGGGCCTTGGCGACCTGGGACGAGGTCGCGATGGAGCAGCGATGGCGAAACATTCTCCTCGGCAACGGCCTGAGCTCGCACATCTGGAAGCCGTTTCGCTACAACTCCCTATTCGATGAGGCATGCAGCGGCGGCTACCTCACGGCCGAGGACCAAGCGCTGTTCGAGGCCTTCGAGACCGAGAACTTCGAGGTGGTCCTGTCCAGCTCTTCCACCACGATCCAGGCATTGGATGCGCTCGGTGACGGCACCGATCACCTGTTCGAGCGTTACAACAGCGTTAAGGCGGCCCTCGGCCACGCAGTTCGCCGTGTCCACCTGGAGTTGTCGCAGTTCCCTGATGAGAACCGCGAAGTCATCAAGGAGACTCTCGGTGGCTACCGGTTCAATATTTCCCGAACCAGCTACGACCTCCTTCTCTATTGGGCGGCGGCATCGGCGAATCCTTCGAGGGGTTCACGGACTTCTTCTGGAATCGCGGCCTAGAGTTTGATCCAGATGATGTCGAGGTCTTCGGCAACGCAACGCGCATCCTCTACCTCCACGGTGCGCTGCACCTCATTGTGGACGGGCTGGGCGTAACACGTAAGCAGAAGAAGACGATGTGGACGCTGCTCGAGAAGTTCGGTTTGCCTGATCCCGATGACCCGCAAGCGAGGCCGCTCCTGATCACGGAAGGATCGTGGGTCGACAAGCGGCGGGCGATACCTCAACAACGACTACTTGACCTTCGGTCGTACGCGCCTACGCAGGCAGAAGCCCCCGCTCGTTGTGTTTGGCCACAGCCTCGGCGACCAGGACAGGCACCTTCTTGACGCCCTCAACAGCCACCCCCCAGGACGACCAATCGCCGTCAGCATGCTTCCGCGCACGACGCTCGCGAACCGGAACCGGCAAGCAGAGCTTCGGCGAGCGCTTGCGGCGCACGACCTCTACTTCTTCGACGCTTCGACCCACCCGCTTGGCGACCCCGGGTTGGCGATCGACGTATGACTCGCTCCTAGGCCGGCCGCGCCGGGCTATCTCGTTGGTCCCGCCGCCCGAACTCGTCCCGGAGAGAACCGGTCGAGCCGGAGCGTCACCGTGCGTGCGGATCGCAGGTCGCGCGTGGCGAAGGCCCAGGATCAGTCAGTGCTCCCCTCGGGCGGGCGTCTGTCGCTGCCCAGCCGCTCGGCGCCCTGCTGGGTGTCTTCGACGCGGGGCATCGCGTTGATCGCTCGAGCTAGGACCGTACCTGCGAACAGCAGGCCGAAGATGGGCTCAAGGTCAACCACCAACCGAAAGGCGCCGTGAGCTGACGCTGCAGGTCCGATCGTGGTGATCGTGCGAAGTGATGTGTCCATCGCATCGACTGCGTTTTGGATGCCGGCAGAGCCATAACCGTCGAACCAGCCGCGCTGGGCATAGAAGAGGATCGCGAAACAGAGGATCGTTTCCCCGAGCAGCACGATCGTATGCACGATGCTGCGGGGAGCTGATAACACCATGTACTGGATGACGTAGCCCCTCTTTAGGCTGCGCCAGCGATCGAAGAGCACCGCATTGGCGAAGACTTGGACGATCTCCACGAGTCGGTATGCGACGACTATGGTGAGCACGACTCCCGGGAGGACGTCGAGGAGCAGCACCAACATCGCGAGCTCAAGGACGACCCAGCACGAGATGTACGCATCGAGGGCCGACGCCGCGTAGTAACGCCGAGATCGTTTCTGTCTGGCGATCCTCGCGGCACTGTTCATCCGGCCGTCGCTCCCAGACGGCCTCACGCACGTGATGTCCACCCGAGCAGAAGGCCAGTCCGGCGAACAAGCGCTCAAGTAGCAGCATGGGGAGCGTGGCGCCGTTGTTCGCCCGCTCAGCGAGCGTGCGAGGTGGATCGCCGCCGTCGACGAGACGCCTTAGCAGTCGCATTGCGCGGACCGTATCGCCTCGTCGCTCCCGTCCGTGCGTACCGGGGAATAGTGGTGCCACGCTGTGCAGGCGTGCGCAGGCGACCGACTTCTCCTTGAGACGGTCAGCGCCTCCCGTGCAAACGGTGACTTCACATCGCCATAGCCTGGGCGCTCGGGCACCTTCGCGAGAGCGAGATAGAGCGCCTGAAGGATCAGAGGCAAACCCAGAACCACAGCGACCACAGAGTACCCAAGTCAGCCCGTCGTGCATCATTGATGAGTTCGCGCATGACGACGTAAACGGCGAGACCGGCAGCGAACGCGCTCATCACAAGGATCATCGTGAGCCACATGAACGTTCCGGATCTGCGATTCGGAGTTGGCAGCGTCGCGCGAGAAAGCTCGACCACGTTCCAGAGCGAGAGGTCCTGCTCGCCAAGGAAGTGCTCCCGAATGTTGTTCATGATTCGAAAGTGCTCAATCTGTGCCCGACGAAGGCGCGCCAGAATCGAAACGACGAGCGCCCCTAGCACCGCGACCACGAAGAAGAGGGCCGCGGCGACAGCCAACGCCAGCGACACAGCGTCAGGCCCCGCGTCGTCTTTGACCACGATCGACAGCCCAGCCACGGCGATCCCGGTCACTGTCACGAAGAACGCCGTGAGGCGGTCGCGGAGCATGTCTATGTGATAGGTGAGCCGAGCCGCCGTCTCGTGCTACCTTGAGAAGGAATTCATCTCGCCGATCCAGGTCGCTTCGCATGTGTTCGGTCCTTGGCCCTCTCGTCCGGCTACGCTTGGGGAAAGTTCGCTCTGGGATTGCCGGATCCTTGAGTCGTGTTCGCGACACAACACGGCGGTTGTAGCCCATCGAGCGTACGTTCGTTTCCGGCGTGCTTGGCCTCACCAGTGGCGCACCTCCTGGTCCCCTACCGTTTGGAGTTCCGTAACCACCTCGTTACGGATCCGGTAACACGAACGGCCTGAGATTGCAGGCCTTCCTCAGTTCCCCGGTAGGAATCGAAGCTGGAACCTTTGGATGAGGAGGGCCGCCTGGAGAGTCCGGCTTGCCCTGTTAGAGCCAAATACGGGCGGTGGAGTGGAGTTCCGCTCGAGTCACTTCTGCCGAGGCGGGGACTTCGGTCGGGACCCCGTCTGCTCAGATGCCATGCTGGCCCGCGGTGATCGCCGCGCTTCGCCTAGTCGACAACACAGCGGCGTTGGCTCGAGCCCAGCGTCGCGCAACCGCGCCAGCCGACATGCAATGCTCCGACGCGGCAGCATGGGCATGGCATGCCGAAAACGCGCGACCAGAATCACGCGATAAATGACGACGTCCCGAGAGCCGACGCCTCCCTGCTTGCTGGTTCGTCCGGGCAGTTGCGGAAGCGGACCCGACAGCCGCCGGGGCGCCAGAGTTGATCGAGACACTCTCCAGCGCCACTGTCGACGACGATCTCATCGTTGTACTGGTGAACGATGCGCTTTGAGCTTGAGCGAGCGGCGGACTCCCAGGTCCGCGTTATTCCGCTCATCGAGTCGCGTCGCATTAGCCGAATCGAGGGCCGCAACGGCGCCGGCAAGTCGATGGCGATCCGGCTTCTCCAGCTCTGCTGTGGGGATCGTCCATACTCGGCCCGCGAAGAGGCCTCATGGCGTGAGCTGAAAAGCCGCCTCGGGGTTGTCGTCGTGACTTGTACCGAATTGGAAGGTGTCCGAGAGGTCGTCTGGCAGGTCGACCCAACTTCGTTGGCCGGCTACGCCGAGCGACCCGTTCTTCATCGTGACCTCCGACGAGACCGTCCCGGCGATCTGCTCGAGCGTGACGATCGATGGTCAGGAAGCCTCCGACGAGGCCATCCGCAGGCTTATCCAGGTGCACCGATTGGTCGGCGACGAGACGTTGATCGAGTCGCTGGCTGAGGACGAGATCGCGTCGCTGCAAGAGGAGGTGGGGCGGCAACGACGAGCCCTGGATACGGCAACCGAAGGTGTCCGCCAGCGTCTCGGAGAGTTTGAACGGCTGGTCGGAGTGCTGGCCTCCGATGAGCTGCGACGACGGCAGGACAGCTCACCGCCGCCACAACCCAGCTCGAAGCTGCGGTAGAGCGAGTCGCCGAGACCGAACAGCGTCGCGATCAAGTGCGCGAGTGGCGAATGCGCCTTCGTCAGCTCGACGAGCTCGCGGATGACGATCAGGACCCTGATGAGCTCCTTGAACAGCTCGATGGCGAGATACGCGAGGTTCGGGAAGCAGTCGGGCGGATCAGGGCTCAACAGGCGGCACTAGATCTTCGGGCGGAGAACGACGCTAAGGCGCTCGAGGCGATAGCCGAGGTCGAGGCCAAGGTCGCTGAGCACCAGCAGCAGCGCGGCCTCGCGCTCGACGCCTTCCAGCGTGCGGTAGCAGCCGTTGGGCTGGCAGGGCTGTCGCCAGATGACGACACAGGCGCACTCCGTGACGCGACCGCAGCCGCTGAGGACCGTTTGAACGAGCTGCGCGCCCTGCAGGCGATAATCGATACCGCCGGCCCGCAGGTCCTTGAGCTTGGCCAGGCCGTCTTGGACGTCCTGGACGACGGGCGCTACAGACCGCTTGCTGACATCCCCCTCGTCGAGGAGCAAACCGGAGCTGTCCTGACGCCGGCGGAGCTCTCGCAGGGCATCGAGCGCCGACGGTCGTCGATGCGACAAGAGGAGCAGCCGCCGCACGCCGATCGCTTACGCGCGGCGATCGATCAGGCGACGCAACGAGTTCGAGCGCTGCGTGACGCAGCTGCCGCTGTGCGCCGATACCGTCGGCGAGGCACCGAGGTCCGCGGGAAGGCTAGAGAGCGACTCAAGGGGCTCACCGCCGAGCTCTCCGGAGCAGAGGGTCAGCGGTTTGCCGCGCTCGAGGAGGAGGTGAGCACTCTTAGCGAGCGCGAAGCCGGCCTTCAAGCACGGCGCGACAGGGCTTCTGACGCGCATTGGACAACTCGGCGGCGGGGCATCGGTAGCGACGCTACGCGCACGGATGCTGCGAGAGATGCGGACTGGCGGTGTCGACCCCAACGAGCTCGACTCGGCACTCGAGGCTGCCACCTCAGCGGTTCAAGACCGTCACGCTGAGCGAGCCGCCACCCACGACGCGGTCACCTCGGCCGACGCTGATCTCAAAGCGTTGCTAGCCGAGCGCGAACAGTCCGCTGCACGGCTGATGAACCGCTCCGGATGGTGGCGGCGCCTATCGGCTAGCCAACTTGAGCCGGCAACGGTACGCCAGTCCGAAAAGCTTGACGCCTTCGTCGCCCTTCTATCGCGCGCGGCGCAGGCTGTCATCGACCAACTCGACGACCTTGATGAGACGCTCGTGTCGGTCGAAGCGGGCCTTGTTGCGGCACACGACGCCAAGCAACCGGCAAGCCCGGCCGCAACAGCAGTCCTGCGTAACGTGGAGCACCGACTGGGTGCGGCGTACTTCGACCAGGAGACCGTCGCAGAGGCGCTGTTCGGCGGCGGCGTCCTCGACCACTTGGATCTTGTCAACCAACGAATCGAGTGGATCGGCGCCGACGGGACTCCGCTCAGTCGGCCACTTGAGGCCTTCTCCAGCGGAGAGCGCGCTTTCGCCTACACGCGCGCGAGACTCCAGCGACTACGTAGTGTGCCACCGGTCCGCAACCGGCTCGTCGTGCTTGACGAGTTCGGGGCCTTCCTCGAACGGTCACGGCTCGATCTTCTGGAGCGCTACCTGTATGAGGAAGTCGTCGGTTCGCTGGTCGAGCAAGCACTAATCATTCTCCCTCTGCCCGACGGCCCAGAAGCGCTCATCGGCCACGACCGCGAGCGGCGCTATCGCACCGTGCCGCTTTGACATGACCGACGATCTCGACGCTTCCGCAGCGGCTGTTCGACCTACCACGGCGCATCGATCGCGACACTGCCGAAGCTCTTAGCGTCAAGCCTTTCCGTCCGCTGGCAACGACAACACGCAAGGCCACTGGGTCCGCTGCGCGACGACCTCCAAAGAATGCGCGAGTTGCTGTTCGACCCCGTATCTCGTGAGGAACGCCTCCGGCGGGAGAGCTGGACCGCCTCCGTACAGAGCTGGCTGCACCACCGCCGCCAGGAATGCCGGCCACATTGGCATTGGATATCGGCGACGCATGGATCGTCACGCCGGAAGGACGGGTCGCGATTCCCTGCCTGCAGAATGCCCTAGCTGCCTCCCGCGAACCGCTCGTCGTCGTCGACGCCTACGAGATTCATGCCGCTGAGCACGTCCTCGCGACGACGTATGGCTCGTGGGTCCGCTATCGACTCGATCGCGTCCTGTCGCTTCGTCTGGGCGACGCGCGTCCGATGTTGCCGGCCGCGATTGCAACGGTGTTGCTGCTTCTGATCAACGGTGACGTCGACCGCGACGTGCAATGGTCAGGCCGAGGAAGCCGAGCGTCGATGTCGCCGCCGCACTATCCAGGCCTTCGGCTTCGGGCTGTCGAGGGCGGCAAGCGAGCCGACCCGCGTCATT
>CAWETE010000008.1:0-327050 GCA_963811895.1 uncultured Solirubrobacteraceae bacterium
GTTAGTGTTCCGCGCCCCATGCAGCTCGCCGCCCAGCTCTACACGGTGCGCCACGCGCTCGACGAGGACTTCGACGGCACGCTGGCCGCGCTCGCGGAGGCGGGGGTGGTCGAGGTCGAGGTCGCCGGGCTGCACGGGCGCAGCCCCGCCGCGGTGCGGGCGGCGCTCGACGCCGCGGGCCTGACGGCCTGCTCCGCGCACGTCCCGCTCGACGGGTTCGACGGCGCGGCGGAGGCGGCCGCTGCGCTCGGCGCGCCGACCGTCGTGGTCCCGTGGGTGGAGCCGCCGGGGACCGCGGAGGAGGCGGACGCGGCGGTGGCGCGGATCGTCGCCGCGTCGACGGTGGCGGCTGACGCGGGCCTGGGCTTCGCGTACCACAACCACGACTTCGAGTTCCGCACCGGCCTCTGGAGCCGCATCGTCGCGGCGGAGCTGCCGCACGAGCTGGACGTCGGCTGGCTGATGGCCGCCGGCGGCGATCCCGTGGCCGTGCTCGGCGAGCTCGCGGGCCGCTGCCCGCTCGTGCACGCCAAGGACATGCGGCGCCGGGCGGACGGCTCGTGGGAGGACGTGATCGCCGGTGACGGCGACGCCGACTGGCCGGCGATCGTCGCGGCCGCGAAGGCGGCGGGCGCGACGCACCTCATCGTCGAGCTCGACAACCCGTCCGAGCATCCCGTCGACGACGTGGCGCTCTCGCTGGCGACGCTGCGCGACGCCCTGTGACAGAGCTCGGCGTCGGCGTCCTCGGCTGCGGCAACGTCAGCGTCCAGTACCTGCCGAACGGCCCGCGGCTCGACGCGCTGCGCTTCGTGGCCTGCGCCGACCTCGACCCGGCGGCCGCCGACCGCCTCGCGTCCGAGTACGAGCTCGAGGCGTGCGCGCCGGACGAGCTGCTGACCCGCGACGACGTCGACGTCGTCCTGTGCCTGACGCCGCCCGACACGCACGCCGACGCCGCCCTGCGGGCGATCGCCGCCGGCAAGCACGTCTACACCGAGAAGCCGCTCGCCACCAGCGTCGAGGCGGCGCGGCGGGTGCTCGATGCAGCGGACGCGGCCGGCGTGCGCGTCGGCTGCGCGCCGGACACCTTCCTCGGCGCCGGCATCCAGACCGTGAAGGCGGCGATCGACGGGGGCGCGATCGGCACGCCGGCGCTCGCGCAGGTGCGCATGCTCGGCACCCCGCCCGAGGCCTGGCACCCGTCGCCGGCCTTCCTGTACGCCGACCTCGCCGGGCCGCTGCTCGATCTCGGGCCCTACGGGGTCGCGACCGCGGTCGAGCTCGTCGGCCCGGTCCGCCGCGTCACGGCGCTGGCGGCGCGGCCGCGCAGCAGCGGCCGCATCGCCACCGGCCCGCGGGCGGGGACCGACTTCCCGATCGTCGAGCCGACCCGCGTCGGCGCCGTGCTCGAGCACGGCGGCGGGGTGTTGACCACGTTCGCGACCTCCTTCGACCTCGACAACGCCGCCCGCCACGGCATCGAGGTCTCCGGCAGCGGCGGCACGCTGCTCGGCGGCGATCCGAACACGTTCGACGGCCCGGTCGTGCTGCGGCGCGCGCGAGCCGAGGACGAGCCGCTCGAGCTCGTCCCGGGGCGGCGCGACAACGCGCGCGGGCTCGGCCTGGAGGACCTCTGCCGCGCCGTGCGCGACGGCACGCCGCAGCGGGCGAGCGGCGCGCTCGGCCTGCACGTGCTCGAGGTGCTGCTGGCGATCCGCGACTCGGCGCGCGACGGCGCCGCGGTCGCGATCACGGCGCCTGCGGCAGCTTCTTGACGCCGCGCCGGGTGACCGGCGCGGAGGGCGGCGGCACGACCGGCCCGATGTCGCCGTCCGGGGCCTCGTCGAGGTCGACCATCACCGGCGCGTGGTCGCTCGGGCCGCTGCCCTTGCGCGCCTGGCGGTCGATCCACGCGGCCTTGACGCGCTCGGCCACCGGCGCGCTCGCGAGCACGAGGTCGATCCGCATGCCCAGGTCCTGGTGGAACATCCCCGCCCGGTAGTCCCAGTAGCTGAACACCCGCTCGCCGGGCCAGCGGTCGCGCACGACGTCGCGCAGGCCGAGAGCCTGCAGCTCGGCCAGCGCCGCGCGCTCGGGCTCGGTCACGTGGGTCTGGCCGATGTAGGCGTCGGGGTCGAAGACGTCGTCGTCGGTGGGGGCGATGTTCATGTCGCCGAGGACGATCGCGGCCTCGGGGCCGGCGGCGACCATGGCGCGCAGCGCGGCCAGCCACTCGAGCTTGTAGCGGTAGTGCTCGGAATCCGGCTCGCGGCCGTTCGGCACGTACACAGAGGTGAAGCGGATGCCACTGCAGGTGGCCGACACCGCGCGCGCCTCCGGGTTCGGGAAGCCGGGCCCGCCCTCGATGCCCGCCACCACGTCGTCGAGCCCCGCGCGCGAGAGGATCGCGACGCCGTTCCAGGCCGCCTCGCCGTGGGCGGCGACCTCATAGCCGCGCTTGGCGAGCTCGTCGTCGAGCAGGGCGGCGAAGGCGTCGTCGGCGAGCTTGGTCTCCTGCAGGCAGACCACGTCGGGCTGCCGCTCGTCGAGCCACGGCAGCAGCCGCGGCACGCGCTGCTTGACCGAGTTCACGTTCCAGGTGGCGATCCGCACGGCCGTCCACGGTATCGACTACGACCTGGGGCCTAGGACCAATTCCCGATGGGAACCGCGCCCGCCCGCGCCCAAGCTTCAAGGCATGGACACGGCACTGATCACCGGCGCGTCGCGCGGCCTCGGCCTGGCGCTGGCGCGCGAGCTCGCGCGCCGCTCGTGGCGCGTCGTCATCGACGCCCGCGGCCCGGACGCGCTCGAGGCGGCGCGCGCCGAGCTGGCGGGGCTGACCGAGGTCGTCGCGATCCCCGGCGACGTCGCCGATCCCTCGCACCGCCGCGCGCTGGTGGAGGCGGCCGGTCCGCAGATCGACCTGCTGGTCAACAACGCCAGCGTGCTCGGCCCGAGCCCGCAGCCACGCCTCGCCGACTACCCGCTCGACGTGCTCGAGCAGGTCTACCGCGTGAACGTGCTCGCCCCGCTGGGGCTCGTCCAGAGCGCGCTGGGAGCGCTGCGCCCCGGCGCGTGCGTGATCAACGTGACCTCCGACGCCGCCGTCGAGGCCTACGAGGGCTGGGGCGGCTACGGCTCCGCCAAGGCCGCGCTCGAGCAGGTCACGCGCGTGCTCGCCGCCGAGCACCCCGAGCTGCGGATCGTCGCCGTCGACCCGGGCGACATGAACACGCAGATGCACCAGGAGGCGTTCCCGGGCGAAGACATCTCCGACCGCCCGCCGCCGGAGGCCAGCGTCCCCGGCCTGTTGGCGCTCGTCTACGGCGACGCCCCGAGCGGCCGATACCAGGCCGCCGCGGTGGCCCCGGCATGACCGCGCTGGCGTTCGAGGTCCCGCCGGCCCAGCCGGCCCGCGAGCGCGACCACGTCCGGATGCTGGTCGCCTCGCGGGCCGGGATCAGCCATCACCGCTTCCTCGACCTGCCCGACCTGCTCGAGCCAGGCGACCTGCTGGTCGTCAACACGTCCGCGACCCTCCCCGCGGCCCTCGCGGGCTCCCCGCGCGTGCATCTCTCGACACCGCTCCCGGGCGACTGGCCCGAGGACGGGTACGAGCGGTGGGTGATCGAGCTGCGCGAGGGCGACGCCCGCCATCGCGGCGGCCGCGCCGGGCAGCGGATCGCGCTCCCGGGCGGCGGCGAGGCCGAGCTGCTGGCGCCGTACCTCGGCGGCCGGCGGCTGTGGGCGGCGCGGCTGCGGCTCCCGGCGCCGCTGCTCGATTACCTCGCCGAGCACGGGGAGCCGATCCGGTACCGCCACCAGCCCGAGCCGCGCCCGCTCGCCGACTACCAGACGATCTTCGCGAGCGAGCCCGGCAGCGCCGAGATGCCGAGCGCCGGGCGGCCGTTCAGCGAGCGCGTCCTGGAGCAGCTCGAAGAGCGCGGGATCACGGTCGCCACGATCGTCCTGCACGCCGGCGTCTCGTCGCTCGAGCGCGGCGAGCGGCCGTACCCGGAGCGCTTCCGCGTGCCGGAGGCGACGCTCGCCGCCGTGCGCGCCGCGCGGCGGGTGATCGCGGTCGGCACCACCGTGGTGCGCGCGCTGGAGACCGCCGCCGCCGGCGTCACCGAGGGCTGGACGCGGCTCGTGGTCGAGCCCGACCGCGGGGGATCGCCCGGGGCGTGCGCGTGGTCGACGGCATCCTCACCGGCTGGCACGAGCCCGACGCCAGCCATCTGCTGATGCTCGAGGCGATCGCCGGCCGCCGGCTCGTCGAGCGCTCGTACGAGGCGGCGCTGGCCGACGGCTACCGCTGGCACGAGTTCGGCGACTCGCACCTGCTCCTGGCGGGTTGACATGCACGCGATCCGGCTGCACGAGTTCGGGCCGGCCGGGAACCTGCGCTATGAGGAGGTCCCCGATCCCGAGCCAGGCCCCGGCCAGGTCCGCATCGCGGTCGGAGCCGCGGGCGTGCACCTGATCGACACGGCCATCCGCTCGGGCCGGCAGATGGGCCCGATGCCGCTGCCGGAGCTGCCCGACATCCCCGGCCGCGAGGTGGCGGGCGTGGTCGACGCGGCCGGGGAGGGCGCCGACGGGTGGCTCGGCCGCCGCGTGGTCGCGCATCTCGGCCCGGCGAGCCGCGGCTACGCGGAGCTCGCGGTGCGCGAGGCCGAGCACCTGCACGCGCTGCCCGACGGGATGCCGGACGAGGTGGCGGTCGCGCTGATCGGCACCGGCCGCACCGCGATGGCGATCCTCGACCTCGCCCGCATCGAGCCCGGCGACGTCGTGCTCGTCACCGCCGCCGCGGGCGGGCTCGGCGCCCTCCTCACCCAGGCCGCGAGCCAGGCCGGCGCCCGCGTGATCGGCGCCGCCGGCCCGGGCAAGCCCGTGACCGCCGACGTGGTCGTCGACTACACCGTGCCCGGCTGGGCCGACGGCCTCGAGGAGGTCACCGTGGTGCTCGACGGGGTCGGCGGCGCCGCAGGCCGAGCGGGCTTCGAGCGACTCGCGCGCGGAGGCCGGCACATCCTCTACGGCTGGTCGTCCGGCGAGATGACGCCGATCACCACCGGGGACATCGTCGCCCGCAGCCTGACCGTCAGCTCCGCGCTCGTGCGGCCGGGCGACCTGCGGGCGCTCGAGGAGCGTGCGCTGGCCTCCGGGCTCACGCCGCTCGTCACGACGTTCCCGCTCGCCGAGGCCGCCGCCGCGCACGCGGCGCTGGAGGCGCGCCGGACCGTCGGAAAGGTCGTACTCGTCCCCTAGCCGCACGTATCAAGGCGGCCGGCCGCTGCTCCTGAAGGCATGCACGCCGGCTTGACAGAGGTCGCGCGGCGCTCTTAGCGTCGCTGTGAGGGACATGGCCACCGAACCACAGACGAAGACCGCGAAGCAGCGGGTCCCGAACCAACTGTTCGATCTCCTGTACGGCGCGGCTCCGGTCGTCGTCGCGCGCTCGGAGAGCCTGCAGCCGCTGCAGGCCCTCTGCCACGAGAACGACGACGTCGTGCCGACGCTGATGACGATGCGCTACCGGCTGCGGCGGGGGCCAATGTTCGGCACGGTGCTCGTGACCTTCGCGCTCGACCTGGCGTTGGCGCGGGCGTTGCGGTCCGGCGACGTGCGAGGGGACATGCTCCCCGTGCTCGAGCCTGACTCGATCTGGGCCGGGCTCGCGGGCGACATCCAGCCGCCCACGCCCGAGTATGTCCACGATCGTCTCACCGCCGAATGGGTTCGCAGCTTTCTGGCGTGGCTCGGCGACGCGCTCCCGGACCACGAGCGCCTGCTGCTGCTCTGCGAGATCGAGGGCGACCCGGGAACCCTCGACGACTGGCAGCAGGCGATCGGCGGCCTGTCCCTGCCCCGCAATGTCACGATCGTCGTCTCCGACGCGCCGCGCGGCTGGGACGGCCCGGAGATCGAGCCTCCGCAGGGGGCAGGCGGCCAGGAGGAGGTCTTCACCTTCCGCGAGGCGGCTCTTAGCGGCGACCAGGCGGCCGAGGTCGACCGGCTCGGCGTCGCGCCGCTAGCGGACGGCCTGGCGCGTCTGATCATGCTGCCGCAGACGCGACCGCTGACCGTCGGAGTCCAGGCGCCCTGGGGCTCGGGGAAGTCCTCGTTCGTCGCCTTCGTGCGCGAGGCCCTCGTCCGGCACGCGCCCAGCAACAGCGCTTTGCGCTCCGAGCTCGGCGAGCTCGAAGACCTTGACCGCGTGCTCGGCGGTGCCATCGACACGGAGGAGCAGGAGTCGGACGCCGAGATCGCCGCGACGCGTCTTGCCCAGGCCGAGCGTCGCCGGAACCTCGTCGAGGAACTCGAGCGCCGGGCCTACACGGACGTGATCTGCGTGCCCTTCAACGCATGGCGCTACGAAGGCTCCGAGCAGGTGTGGGCCGGCCTCGCGCGCGCGATCACCGCGGGGCTCGAGCGAACGCTGAGCCGCACCGACAGGTGGCGTTCGCGAGTGGCGTACGCGATCTGGCGGCGCAAGCTGGACTTTTGGCTCGGCTTCGTGGTCCCCGTCGTCCTCGCTGTGCTCGTCGCCGGGCTGGCCATCGCGCTCGGCGTGGCCGACGCGGGCGACGAGCTGGCCGGCTGGACGGGCGGCTTCGCCGGCGTCCTCGCGCCGGTCGCCGCCGTGCTGCTGATCGCCTGGCGCTTCATGCGCGTCATCCAGCCGGTCAGCGTCCAGGTCGCCGGGTACGTCACGGGCCCGGATTACGCCGCCCACATGGGCTACCAGAACGAGGTCATCGACGACCTCAGGTTCCTCTACAGGCGCCTCGACGGCGAGCCGCGCGTGGTGATCGTCGTCGACGACCTCGACCGCTGCAGCGACGAGAGCATCATGGAGACGCTCCAGGCCATCAACCTCGTGCTCGGGGCAAGCGACTTCTTCGTGATCCTTGCCATCGACACGGACATGATCCATCGCGCCATCGCACGCCAGCGCGGGCTGAGCGAGGACGACCAGACCGCGGAGGTCTTCGCTGAGAACTACCTCCGGAAGATCATTCAGCTCCCTCTGGTGCTGCCGGGCCGCTCGGCCGATCAGCGCTTTGGCTTCGTCAGCCAGCTCTTCAGCCCGAGCGCGCAGCGCGACTACCGGTCTGAGGATGAGGCGGACAAGGAGGGCACCGAGGCGGCGCCGGACGACGAGGGGACGCCGGTGTTCTCCTTCGACCTCGCGCTAATCGTCGCGCCGCGCGTCCAGATCCTGCGCGAGGTGCAGGACACCAAGGAGGAGCTCGAGGCGCTCCATGCGTCGCGCGACCTGCTGAACGACAACCCGCGCGAGCTCAAGCGCCTGGTCAACGTGCACCGGCTCGTGAAGATCCTCCTGCAGCGCCAAGACGCCCCGCCGACCCCGGAGCAACAGCGCAAGCTCGTGGCCTGGCTTGTCTACTGCGCCGCGAAGCCGGGCGACGTCGACGACGCCCTCGCGCGCGCGGCCGAGGACCCGGACGACGACTGCGTCGTCGAGGTCGGGGGCGAGTGCCTCTCGGCCCAGGATCTCGCCGCCGAGGGCACGCTCGCGCGCGCCGCCCGGATCTCGCTGCTCGTGCGCGACCGGCCGGCGGCTACTCGCCGGCAGACCGCAGCGGAGTCCGATCCAGCGGCTCCGCCAGCAGCATCTCCTTCGTGAAGATGAGATCGCTGCGGTTGTAGTCCGACATCTCGTAGTCGTGGCCCATGGTGATCGCGTCGAACGGGCACGCGACCTCGCAGTAGCCGCAGAAGATGCAGCGCGAGAGGTTGATCTCGTAGACCGCGGCGTAGCGCTCGCCGGCGCTCACGCGGTTCTCCGGCGTGTTCTCGGCCGCGACCACGCGGATGCAGTCGGCGGGGCAGGCGGCCGCGCACAGCGAGCAGCCGACGCACTTCTCCAGCCCGCTGTCCTCGAACCGGTGCAGCTTGTGGCGGCCGCGGAAGCGCGGGTAGACCGGCACCTTCTCCTCGGGGTACTGGATCGTCTTCGGGCCCTCGACCATGCGGGCGAAGGTGGTCTTCAGGCCGCGCAGGGTCTCCCCGAAGGCGCGGTAGGTGCTCCGCGCCGCGCCGGGAGCGGGGGAACGGAGAACCTCGACGGTGTCGGGGTTGTACGGCATCAGGTGGTCACCACCAGGATCGCGGTCACGAGCGCGTTGAGGGTCGCCAGCGGCAGGAACACCTTCCAGCCCAGGGACATGAGCTGGTCGTAGCGCAGCCGCGGCAGCGTCGCCCGCACCCAGATGAAGAAGAAGACGAGGAACAGCGTCTTGCCGAGCACCACGATCGGGTCGACCCACGTCGGCGGGTCGACGAACGGGAGCTGCCAGCCGCCGAGGAAGAGCGTCGCGGTGATCGCCGAGACGACGATGATGTTCAGGTACTCGGCGGCGAAGTAGCCGGCGAAGCGGCCACCGCCGTACTCCGTGTTGTAGCCGCCCACGAGCTCGGCGTCGGCCTCGGGCAGGTCGAACGGCGGCCGGTTGGTCTCGGCGAAGCCGGCCACCAGGAAGACGATGAAGCCGACGAACTGGGGCACGATGTACCACAGCCCCGACTGCGCCTCGACGATCTCGGTCAGTGACAGCGAGCCGGCCATCATGATCACGCCGACCAGCGCCAGTCCCTGCGAGACCTCGTAGGAGATGAGCTGCGCGGCGCCGCGCATCGAGCCCAGGAACGAGTACTTCGAGCCGGAAGCCCAGCCGCCGAGCATCACGCCGTAGAAGGCGATCGCGCCGAACGCGAAGGCGAACAGGATGCCGACCGAGGGGTCGACGCCGTAGAGCCCGACGTCGGTGCCGAAGATGTCGACGACGTCGGAGAAGGGGATGATCGCGATCGTCGCGACGGCGGTCATCATCGAGATGGCGGGCGCGATCGCGAACAGCCAGCCGACCGAGGTGCGCGGCCGGAACTGCTGCTTGAAGATCAGCTTGCCGATGTCGGCCATCGGCTGCAGGATGCCGAGCCAGCCGACGCGGTTGGGCCCGTAGCGGTGCTGGAAGCGCCCGAGCAGCTTGCGCTCGGCGAGCAGCACGACCGGCACGAGCTGGAAGACGACGGCGAAGATGAGCACGCCCTTGAGGAGCTGGATCCACCAGGCCTCGTAGAAGCCGACCTCGGCGAAGACCATCAGAGGTCCTCCGGCAGCGGCGGCAGCGGGAGCGGCGCGGACGGCGGCATCTCGGCCAGGCCTTCGACGGCCGGGGCGACCTGCGCGGGCACCGCCGACGGCTCGCCCTCGGCCGGCCCGCCCACGCGCTCGACCTGCACGAGCGCGTCGGTGAGCAGGTTCGCCGGGTCCTCGTGCGTGGCCTCGGCCATGAACACCGAGCCGGCGGGCACGGCGGCGCGCAGCTTGACCGTGCCGCGCAGGCGGGTGCCGTTGGAACCGACCTGCACGCGGTCGCCATCGCGCACGCCGAGCTCGGCGGCGTCCTCGGGCGAGAGCTCGACGATCTGGCGCGGGATCGCGAACTGCAGGATCGGCGAGGCGTCGACCTCCTTGGCCGCCCACAGCGAGCGGTAGGTCCCGAGCCGCAGCCCCTCGCCCCGCACCGGCGACGACTCCTCTACGGCGTTTGGCTCCCAGCCTTGCCAGTCGGTGTCGCCTTCGGGCCGGCGGATCCCGCGGCCGCCGATCTCGTCGAGCGTGAGCCCGCCGTAGAACGGCACGGCGTCGAAGAGCTGCTTGGAGGCCGCGGCGCCGGTGACGACGCCGAGGTCGCCGAGGTCCGAGATGACCTGCCAGAGCGGCCGCACGCCGCTGCCCGGCATTCCGGACCGGCCCTTGGGCCGGCCGATCGCCACCCGCAGGCGCTGCACGCGCCCGTCGAGGTTGGTGACCGTGCCCTCCTTCTCCGGATACGCCTCGCCGGGGAAGACCACGTCGGCGTGCTCGCGCACGGTCTCGGTCATCACGCTCTCGACCGCGATCACGGTCTGCGCCGTGCCGAGCGCCCGCTCCCACAGCGCGCGGTCGGGGAAGAAGCGCACCGGGTCGGCGTAGTTGAGCCAGATCGTCGACAGCTCGCCGGAGGCCAGGCCTTCGGCGATCCCGCGGGCGTCGAGGCCCGGCTCGGCGAGGGTCTCGTAGCCGGGGCCGTGGCCGGGCGCGAAGCCCGCGTCACGCAGGCCGCGCGCGTTCGCCACCGAGGGCACCTCGATCAGGCCGGCGCCCTCGCGCCCGCGGAGGCCGAGGCTCGTCGCCAGGTTCAGCAGCGCCTTCGCGCCGTCGCCGGCCAGCGCGCGCTCGCCGTAGACGATCACCAGGTCCTCGCCCGCGTCGCGCAGCCAGGCGGCGAGCTCGCTGTTCTCGTCGGCCAGCAGCGCGCCGGCGCCGCCCGGCGGGAACCGCGTGACGGAGACGGCCTGGGCGTCGAGCGCGGTCGGCCGCGCGCTCGCCACCGCGAGCTTGACGTTGTGGCGGCGGATGCCCTTGCGGATGCGCAGGTCGAGCACCGGCGACTCGTCGATCGGGTCGCAGTCGACGAGCAGGACGGCGTGGGCGAACTCGAGGTCGGGGATCGAGGCCTGCAGGCCGGGGTCGGCCAGCGCCCGCGCCACGTCGAGCCCCAGCTCGCCGTGCGGGCGCGAGGCCAGGTGGCCCGAGCCGAGCTGCTCGCGGAACAGCCGCTGCAGCAGGAAGGCCTCCTCGTTGGTGGTCTCCCCGCCCGCCAGCGCCGCCGTGCGCGCGCCCGCCTTCTTCAGCGCGCCGCCCGCGGCGGCCAGCGCCTTCTCCCACGAGGCCGGCATCAGCTCGGTGCCCTCGCGCACGAGCGGCTCGACGATCCGCTCGTCGGAGTGCACGTGCTGGTAGCCGAAGCGGCCGCGGTCGCACAGCCAGCCGTCGTCGACGCCCTCGTGGTCGCGGCCGAGCACGCGCATCACGCGGTCGTCGCGGACGGTCAGCTCGACGTTGCAGTGGGCGGCGCAGCCGGTGCAGACCGTGCCCGCGCCCTCGATGTCCCACGGCCGGGCGCGGAACCGGTACGCGCGCGAAGTCAGAGCGCCGACGGGGCAGAGCTCGATGATGTTGCCCGAGAACGGCGCCACGTACGGGTGGCCGTCGAAGGTGCCGACGTACGAGTGCGCGCCGCGCTCGAGCAGGATGAGCTGGTAGTCCTCGGACAGCTCCTGCGAGAAGCGCACGCAGCGGTAGCAGAGGATGCAGCGCTCGCGGTCGATCGCCACCAGCGGCGACAGCTCGAGCGGCTTCTTGAAGTGGCGCTTGGGCTCGATGAAGCGCGACGTGCCGGGGCCCCAGCCGTAGGTGATGTCCTGCAGCGGGCACTCGCCGCCCTTGTCGCAGACCGGGCAGTCGAGCGGGTGGTTGATGAGCAGGAACTCGACCACCGCCCGCTGCGCCTCGTGCACGCGGTCGGTCTGGGTGTGGACGACCATGCCGTCGCGCACCGCGGTCGAGCAGCCGGTCTGCAGCTTCGGGATGCCCTCGATCTCCACCAGGCACATGCGGCAGGCGCCGACCGGCTGGCCGAGCTTGGGCTCGTAGCAGAAGACGGGGATCTCGACGTCGCCGTACTTGGCCGCGTCGACCAGCATCGCGCCCTCGGGCGCCTGCACCTCGAGCCCGTCGATCGAGAACGTGATCCAGTTGACGCGCGGCCGGGGCATCAGACCGTCGCCATCGGGTAGGCGCCGCCCTGCTCGGAGCGGTTGACCTGCGGGATCGCGGCGCCGAGCCCGCTGCGCTCGCGCGCGGCCTCGATGTGGGCCTCGAACTCGTCGCGGAAGAGGGCGATCATCGAGCCGATCGGCATCGCCATCGCGTCGCCGAGCACGCACAGGCAGTTGCCGATGATCTGCTCCTGGACCGAGGCCATGATGTCGAGGTCCATCGGCGTCGCCTCGCCGCTCTGGATGCGCTCGAGCATCTTCACGGTCCAGTTCGTGCCCTCGCGGCACGGCGTGCACTTGCCGCACGACTCGTGGCGGTAGAAGTAGGCCGTCTTGTACGCCACGTCGACGATCGAGACCGAGTCGTCGACGACGATGATCGCGCCCGAGCCGAGCATCGAGCCGGCCTTGGCCAGCGAGTCGAAGTCGTACGGCAGGTCGAGGTGCTCGTCGGAGCCCGTGAGCACCGGGGCGCTCGAGCCGCCCGGGAACCACGCCTTGACCGTGCGCCCCTCGGGCGGGCCGCCGGCGAGGTCGAAGATGATCTCGCGCGAGGGCACGCCGAGCGTGATCTCGTAGTTCCCGGGCCGCTGGACGCAGCCGCTGACCGAGACGACCTTCGTGCCGGTCGACGTCTGGGTGCCGATCTCCGCGTACTTGGCGCCGCCCATCCGCAGGATGATCGGGACGTTCATCAGCGTCTCGACGTTGTTGATCAGCGTCGGGCCCTGGTACAGGCCGCGCACGGCCGGGAACGGCGGCTTCAGGCGCGGGTTGCCGCGCCTGCCCTCCAGCGCGTCGAGCAGCGCGGTCTCCTCGCCGCAGATGTAGGCGCCGGCGCCGCGGTGCACGACGAGGTCGATCGTGTGCGTGGAGCCGAGGATGTTCTCGCCCAGGTAGCCCGCCTCGCGCGCCTCGGCGAGGGCGGCGTCGAGCACGTCGGCCTGGTGCGAGTACTCGCCGCGGATGAAGATGAACGACTTGTTGGCGCCGATCGCGTAGGCGCCGATGATCATCCCCTCGATGAGCAGATGCGGGTTCTTCTGCATCAGCTCGCGGTCCTTGAAGGTGCCGGGCTCGGACTCGTCCGCGTTGCACACGAGGTACTTGTCCATCGCCCCCTTGGGGATGAAGGACATCTTCTTGCCCATCGCGAAGCCGGCCCCGCCGCGACCGCGGACGCCCGACTCGAGCATCTCGTGCAGCACGTCCTCGGGGTCCATCGAGAGCGCCTTGCGCAGCATCTCGTAGCCGCCGCCCTGCGAGTAGCCGTCGAGCGTGGCCAGGCCGTGATCGTCGATGTTCTCGAACAGAAGACTCATGAGCTCCAGTAGGTCTCCGCCTTGGGGCGCTTCTTCAGCTGCTTGTCGGCCAGCACCTCGCGGCCGGCCTTCACGTCGTCCACGATCCGGGCGCAGTCGGCCTCCTCGAGTGGGCCGACGTACTCGCCGTCGACCGACGCCATCGGCGCGATGTCGCACGCGCCCAGGCACTCGAACCTGGTCACGTTGAAGTCGGGGTCGTCGCCCGCCGCGCTCAGCATCGCGTCGTAGATCGCGTCCGCGCCGCGCAGCGAGCACGAGATGTTCGTGCACACGTAGACGTCGTGGCGGCCCTTCGGCACCGTCGAGAACATGTCGTAGAACGTCGCCACCGCGGTCAGGTACGCGGGCGTCAGCCGCATCACGCACGCCGCCTGCTCGACCGCCGTCGGCGAGCACCAGCCGTGCTCGCGCTGCACGATGTGCAGCGCCGGGATGGCCGCCGAGCGGATGTCGGGGTACTTGGCCATCTGCGCCGCGATCGCCGCCCGGACGTGCTCGGGCACCGGCGTCGTGGCGGGATCGGGGACGACCGACGGGTCCTTCGACAGGTCGGCGGCCTCGTCCCAGCCCGGGACGCGCGAGCCGTGTGCGAAGCGCTTGACCTCGGGCACTAGCGGTCGATGCCTCCGAGCACCGGATCGAGCATGGCGAGCGTCGCGATCAGGTCGGCGATGTAGAGGTCCTGCACCATCGGCCGCGTGGCCTGCAGGTTCACGAACGAGGGATCGCGCATGTGCACGCGCGCGGGCTTGGACGAGCCGTCGCTGCGGATGAAGACGCCGTACTCGCCGCGCGGGCCCTCGATCGGGTAGTAGACCTCGCCCGGCGGCACCCGGAAGCCCTCGGTGACGAGCTTGAAGTGGTGGATCAGCGCCTCCATCGAGGTCGCCAGCTCGTGCCGCGGCGGCAGGACGTACTTGCGGTTGTCCGAGATGTAGTCGCCCTCGGGCAGGCCGTCGAGCGCCTGCAGGATGATCTTCACCGACTCCTTGACCTCGGCCAGGCGGACGACGAGGCGGTCGTAGTTGTCGCCCATCGTGCCGACCGGGATCTTGAAGTCGAAGTCGTCGTAGCTGCAGTACGGCTCGGCCTTGCGCAGGTCCCACGGGTTGCCGGCGGCGCGCAGCAGCGGGCCGGTGACGCCGAGGCCGAGCAGCGTCTCCTCGTCGCAGGTGGCCACGCCGCGCAGCCGCTGGAGCACGATCTCGTTCTTGCCCAGCAGGTCGAGGAACTGGTCGACGCGCTTCGGCATGTCGGCGCAGAACTCGCGCACCTTGGCGTCGAAGCCCGTCGGGATGTCCTCCATCACGCCGCCGACCTGGATGTAGCGCGTGTGCATGCGCTGGCCGGACGACATCTCGAACAGGTCGAGGACCGTCTCGCGGTCGCGGAAGCAGTACCAGAACATCGAGATCGCGCCGAGGTCGAGCGCGCTGGTGCCCAGCCACACCATGTGGGACATGATCCGGTTGAGCTCCATGTGGATGACGCGCAGGTACTGCCCGCGCGGCGGGACCTCGAGCTCGAGCAGCGTCTCGATGGCGCCGCAGAAGGCCATCGCGTTGAAGTAGTACGCGAGGTAGTCCATCCGCTCGATGACGGGGATGCCCTTCCAGTACGCCTTGTCCTCGGCCGTCTTCTCGATGCCGGTGTGGACGTAGCCGATGATCGGCTTGATGTCGCGCACGACCTCGCCCTCGAGCGTGGTCAGCAGGCGCAGCACGCCGTGCGTGGCCGGGTGGTGCGGACCGATGTTGAGGGTCAGCAGCTCCTGCTCGGCGCCGTGCGAGATGTGCTGGAGGTCGTGCGACGCCTCCATCTCCCGGTAGGGGATCTGCGGCGCGCTCGGACGGGTCTCGAGATCGCTCACTGCGTGTACCTCGGGTAGCGCGGCTCGTTGTGCGTGAAGAGCACCGGCTCTCCGCCGATCGGGAAGTCGCGCCGCTGCGGGTGGCCCTCGTAGTCCTCGGGCATGAGGATGCGGCGCAGGTCCGGATGGCCGTCGAAGATCACGCCGAACATGTCGTAGACCTCGCGCTCCTGGTGGTCGGCGGTCGGCCACTCGTTGGTGACCGAGGGCACGTTGGGCGCGTCGAGCGGCACGCGCAGGCGGACCGTGATGCGGTCGACCTCGGTCATGTCGAGCAGCTCGTACTGCACGCCGAAGCGCGGCTCCTCGGGGTAGTAGTCGAGGCCGTGGACGCTGGCCAGGAAGCCGAAGCCGCGCTCGCGCAGGAGCTCGAGCGTCTCACGCACGCGCGCGGGCGCGATGTCGATGGCGGCCTTGTTGCGGAAGAAGAGCGTGCCCAGCACGGCGTCGTCGCCGTGCGCTCCGCGCAGGTCCTGGGCGATCAGCTCGAGGCCGGTGGCGTCAGGCACTCGTGCCCATCCTGCCGCCGCCGGACACGCCGATCCCGTGGCCGGCGACCGGCTGGATGGCGAGCTCGGACTCGACGAACTCCTCGGTGCCGGCGCCGCCGTAGCGCGTCCGCCAGCCCAGGTCGGGCCGTTCCAGGATCATCGCCCGCAGCTTGAGGATGCCGTGCATGAGCGCCTCGGGGCGGGGCGGGCAGCCGGGCACGTGCACGTCGACGGGCATGAACTTGTCGGCGGGCACGATCGCGTAGTTGTTGAAGACGCCCATCGAGGACGAGCAGGCGCCCATGGCGATCGCCCAGCGCGGCTCGATCATCTGGTCGTAGATCCGCCGCACGACCGGCGCCATCTTGATCGAGACGCGGCCGGACAGGATCAGCAGGTCGGCCTGGCGCGGGGAGGCGCGGAACGCCTCGCCGCCGAAGCGGGCGACGTCGACCCGCGCGCCGACGATCGACATCATCTCGATCGCGCAGCAGGCGAGGCCGAAGGTGGCCGGGAAGATCGCGTTCGCCGCCGCCCAGCGGGCGGCGCGGTCGAGCGTCGTGGTGAGGATGCTGTCCTCGATGTCCTGGTCGGCGGGAGGCCGCTCGAGCTCGCCGGAGAGCATCTGGCGCGCGGTGAGCTGCTTCGAGCGCAGCTCCTGGATCTCGCCCGCGCCGAGCCGGCGCCGGGTCACCTCCATTCGAGCGCTCCTCTCCGCCACACGTACACGAACGCGATGAACAGCAGGGCGATGAACACGATGGTCTCCACGAGGGCGAAGGTGCCGAAGGCGTCGAGCTGGATGGCCACCGGGTAGAGGAAGATGACCTCGATGTCGAAGAGGATGAAGAGCATCGCGATCAGGTAGAAGCTGATCCCGAAGCGGAAGTTCTTCTTGACCTCGGAGGGGAGGCCGCACTCGTACGGGTCGACGCTCGACTGCCGCACCGGCCCGCGCGGTCCCACGAACGAGTTCAGCACCGCGAAGACGAGGCCGAGGATCGTCCCCAGTCCGACAAAGACCAGCGCGGGGAGATAGGACCGGATCACGCTGGCTGAGTTGTAGCAGTTTGTAACGCGTTGTTACTTAGTGGCATTTCGCTCATAGCGCGCGTACCCCGAGCGAGGCGACGACGAGCGCCGACGTCGCCATGACGCCCATCTCGCGGCGGAGGATCGCCCGCACCAGCGCGCGCTGCTCCGGCTCGGGGAGGGCCTCGACGTCGGCCCTTCCCTCGAGGTCGCGCTGGGCCAGCACCGTGTCGGCGGCGGCCAGCCGCAGCTGCTCGGCGATGAACGACACGCCGAGCGGCACGAGCCCGTAGATCAGGTGCAGCTCGGGCAGCTCGCGGCCCATCAGGAGCAGGACCGCCCCGCCGAGCGCCTGCAGGATCACCAGCCCCTGGCCGACGCGCAGCAGCGGCCAGAAGCCGGGCGCGTGGCGGCGCCGCCACCAGCCCCACAGCCCCCACAGGCCGGCGGCGAGGTTGACGATGATCAGCGCGTAGCCGAGGACGACGTGGACAGGGCTCACGACCGGTACTCCCCGCGGTGCCAGATCAGCGGCTCGCCGCCGCCCGCCTCCGCCGCCTCGACCGCGCCGATGCCGATCGTGTGGTCGCCGGCCGGGATCAGCCGCTCGAGCCGGCAGCCCGACCCAGGCCAGCACCCCCTCGATGACCGGGATGCCGTCGTTCACCGTGTGCGCGACGCCGGCGAACTTCTCGCGCTCGGGCGTCTTGGAGGCGAACAGCCGCGCCAGCTCCTCCTGGCCGGCGGCCAGCACGTTGACGCCGAAGCGGCCGGTCTCGCGCACCACCGGCAGCGTGCGCGCGTCGTTGTCGAAGGCGACGAGCAGCAGCAGCGGCTCGAGCGACAGCGACGAGACGGCGTTGGCGGTCATGCCGACCGGGCCCTCCGGCGTGTTCGCGGTCACGACCGTGACGCCGGTGACGAAGTGCCCCATCACGGAGCGGAACTGCTCGGGCCCGACCTCCCTCATCGGACGACGAGCCGGCCGGTCATGCCGAGCTGCTCGTGGTTGGCCACGGTGCACAGCATGGTGTAGGCGCCCGGCGCCAGCGTGATCGCCTTGGTGGCCCTGTCGCCGGGGAGCAGCGTCGTCGTCACGACCTGCTCGCCCTCCGAGCCGCCGCGCAGCCGGAGGTTGTGCCCGAGGCGGCCCCGGTTGGCGACCGCGAAGGTCAGCTCGCCCGCCTGCGCGCGGACGTTCTGCGGGCGGATGAGGAAGTCGTCGAGCTCGATCTCGGCGCGCTGATCGCGTACTTCCACGGTCGGTCCGGCGCCGCCGCACCCGGCCAGGACGGAGGCCGCGAGCAGGGCGGCGGTGAGGCGCACGAGCGGCATCTGCGCCGGGAGTCTTCCGTATGCTGTGCCACCTTCATGGCCAGCCGCCGTCTCCTCGCCCTGCCCGTGATCATCGCCGCGCTCGCGCTCGGCGCTTGTGGCTCCGAGGGGATCCAGCTGTCCGAGGACGACCCGAACTACGAGGGCGCCCGTCTGTTCGACGAGAACTGCGCCGAGTGCCACTCGCTCGACGTGGCCGGCGCGCAAGGGTCGGCGACCGACGTCGGCTCGCGCGAGCGGCGTGACGGCCCGAACTTCAACGAGCGCCAGGAGAGCGTCGACGACGTGCTCTACGCGATCCGCAACGGCGGCTTCTCGTCGTCGCCGATGCCGCAGAACATCGTCACCGGCGAGGACGCCCAGAAGGTGGCCGAGTTCGTCGCCAAGTACTCGGGCGGCGGCGGCTCCGAGTAGCCGCTGTGTTGGACCTCAAGCAGATCCGGCGCGACCCCGAGCCCGTGCGTGCGGCGCTGGCCCGGCGGCGTGACGGCTCCGAGGAGCCGGCTCGACCGCGTGCTCGAGCTCGACGAGCGCACCCGCGCGCTGCGGCCCGAGGTCGAGTCGCTGAAGGCCGAGCAGAACGCCGCCTCGAAGGCGATCGGGGCGGCCAAGCGCGAGGGCGGCGACGCGACGGCCGAGATCGCGGCCATGGGGGAGGTCGCCCAGCGGGTGAAGACGCTCTCGCAGGAGCTGACGGACGCCGACGCCGAGCTGCAGGCGGCGCTGTCGACGCTGCCGAACCCGCCGGACCCGACGGCCGCCGACGAGGACACCACGCTGCGCGAGGAGGGGTCGGCCGGCGCCGCCGGCCGCGACCACCTCGAGGTGGCGGGGCCGCTGATCGACATGGAGTCCGGCGCGAGGGTGTCCGGCTCGCGCTTCGCCTACCTGCGCGGCGACCTCGTGCTGGTCGAGATGGCGCTCTTCCGCTGGGCGCTCGACGTCTGGGCGCGGAGGGCTTCGAGCCCGTCGTCCCGCCCGTGCTCGTGCGCGAGGAGGCGCTCTACGGGACCGGCTTCCTGCCCGACACCGAGCAGCAGATCTACCGGCTGGCCGACGACGACCTCTACCTCGTGGGGACGAGCGAGGTGCCGCTGGCCTCGCTGCACGCCGGCGAGATCCTCGAGGCCGGCTCGCTGCCGCGCCGCTACGCCGGCATCTCGCCGTGCTTCCGCCGCGAGGCGGGGGCGGCGGGGCGCGACACGCGCGGCATCCTGCGCGTGCACCAGTTCGACAAGGTCGAGATGTTCAGCTTCGTCGAGCCGGAGGCGGCGACCGACGAGCACGAGCTGCTGCTGGCGCTGGAGGAGCGCTTCCTGCGCGAGCTCGAGATCCCCTACCGCGTGGTCAACATCGGGGCCGACGACCTCGGGTCGAGCGCCGCCAAGAAGTACGACCTCGAGGCGTGGATGCCGGGCCAGGAGCGCTACCGCGAGGTCACCTCGACCTCGAACACCACCGACTTCCAGTCCCGCCGGCTCGACATCCGCTACCGCGACGCCGACGGCCGCCCGCGCCACGTCTTCACGCTCAACGGCACGGCGGTCACCTGGCGGCACATGATCGCGCTGCTGGAGAACCACCAGGGCGAGATCCCGGACGTGCTGCGCCGGTGGGGTGCCCCGGAGCGCCTGCGGGTAGGCGACGCGTAATGGAACGCGAGACGCCGATCACCCCCGAGGACCCCGACATCCCCGCCGAGGCGCCGGATCCCGACGCCGTCGAGCCCGAGGTCGACGACCAGCCGCTCGGCCCGCCGGCCGACCTCGACGAGGACGACGCGCCGCTCCCGGGACTGCCCGAGTCCGAGCCGCCCGCCGCCGACTGATGACCCGCGAGCAGGTCCAGGCCTGGCTCGACGCCTACGTGGCGGCCTGGCGCGCCTACGACGGGATCGCCGAGCTCTTCACGGAGGACGCGACGTACCGCTACCACCCGTACGACGAGCCGCTGCGCGGCCGCGGCGAGATCGCGGAGAGCTGGCGCGAGGAGCCCGACGAGCCCGGCTCCTGGGAGGCGGCCTACGAGGTGCTGATGGTCGACGGCGACCGCGCCGTGGCGACCGGCGAGACCCGCTACGACGACGGCCAGACGTTCTCGAACCTGTTCGTGCTCGAGTTCGACGGCGAAGGTCGCTGCCGGTCGTTCACGGAGTGGTTCATGGAGCACCCGGGCTGAGCCCCGTCGTCCATGTAACACAACCACAATTTGTAACCCTCCGGTCGATCTGGAATGATCGCGGCCGAGGAGAGGGAGCTGACGGAGTCCACGCAGGGATCCCGGAGCACACTCGTCGAGCCGGCACGGGGAGCGGCCGGCCCGATCCTTGCCGTCCGCAACCTGGAGGTCGTCTACCAGGACGTCGTGCTCGTCCTGCGCGGCGTCTCGCTCGAGCTGCCGCGCGGCGAGATCGTGGCGCTGCTCGGCGCCAACGGCGCCGGCAAGACCACGCTGCTGCGCGCCGTCACCGGCCTGCTCGGCGTCCACCGCGGCCGCGTCACCAAGGGCAGCGTCGAGCTCGACGGGGAGCGCATCAGCGGCCGTGACGCCGCCTGGAGGGTGCGCAAGGGGCTCGCCCAGGTGATGGAGGGCCGGCGCATCTTCGCCGAGCTCACCGTGGACGAGAACCTGCGGGCCGGCGGGTTCACGCGCAGCCGCGCGGAGAACCGGGAGGCGCAGGAGCGCGTCTTCGAGCTCTTCCCCGTGCTCGCCGAGCGCCGCCGCTCCACCGCCGGATACCTGTCCGGCGGCGAGCAGCAGATGCTCGCCATCGGCCGCGCGCTGATGGCCGCGCCGCGGGTCCTGCTGCTCGACGAGCCCTCGCTCGGCCTCGCGCCGCGGCTGGTCGAGCAGGTGCGCGACACGATCGTCGAGCTCAACCGCCAGGGCGTCAGCGTGCTGCTGGTGGAGCAGAACGCGGCGATGGCGCTCGCCATCGCGAGCCACGGCTACGTGATGGAGACCGGCCGCGTGGTCAAGGACGGCCCGGCGGCCGCGCTGCTGGCCGACCAGGACATCCAGGAGTTCTACCTCGGCGTCGGCGAGACCGGCCGGCGCTCGTTCCGCGACGTCAAGTCCTACCGGCGGCGGAAGCGATGGAGCGGCTGAGCGTCCCGGAGACGGCCGAGCCGGCCGCGCGACCAGCCGACGCCGGCCCGCTGCTGGCGGTCGAGGACGTGACCCTGCGCTTCGGCGGCGTGACCGCGCTCGACGGCGTCTCGTTCGAGGTGCGGCCAGGCGAGCTGTTCGCGATCATCGGCCCCAACGGCGCCGGCAAGACCTCGATCTTCAACTGCATCAACGGCGTCTACCGGCCGCAGAAGGGCTCGATCCGGCTCGAGGACGAGGACCTCATCGGCCGCTCGCCACCAGGGATCGCGCGGCTGGGCGTGGCGCGCACGTTCCAGAACCTCGGGCTCTTCACCCATCTGTCGGTGATCGACAACCTGATGCTCGGCCGCCATCACCTGATGCGCACGGGCTTCGTGACCGGCGCGGTCTGGTGGGGCCGCGCCAAGCGCGAGGAGGTCGAGCACCGCGAGGCGGTCGAGGCGGTCGTCGAGCTGCTGGAGATGGAGGCCCATCGCCACACGGCCGCCGGCCTGCTGCCGTACGGGCTGCAGAAGCGGCTCGAGCTCGGCCGCGCGCTGGCGATGGAGCCGCGGCTGCTGCTGCTCGACGAGCCGGTGGCGGGCATGAACCTCGAGGAGACCGAGGACCTGGCGCGCTACCTGATCGAGGTGCGCGAGCGGCTGGAGCTCGCGGTGATCCTCGTCGAGCACGAGATGCGGCTGGTGATGGACCTCGCCGACCGCGTGATGGCGCTCGACTTCGGGACCCCGCTGGCCACCGGGACCCCGGCCGAGGTCCAGGCCGACGCGCGCGTGATCGAGGCCTACCTGGGTGGAGGTGGAGATTGAGCTCCCTGCCCGATCTCCTGCTGCAGCATGCCCGCGAGCGCCCGGACGCGCCCGCCATCCGGGAGAAGCGCCGCGGCCGCTGGAACGAGCTGACCTGGGGCGAGTACGCCGACCGCGTCGCGCGCATCGCCGGCGGCCTGCGCGAGCTCGGCGTGCAGCCCGGCGACCGCGTGGCGATCCACTCCGAGAACCGGCCGGAGTGGGTGCTCGGCGACCTGGCGATCCAGGGCATCGGCGCCGTCAGCGTCGGCGTCTACCCGACCAGCCCCGCGGCCGAGGTCGAGTACCTGCTCGGGCACTCGGAGTCGGTCGTGCTGATCGCCGAGGACGAGGAGCAGCTCGACAAGGCGCTCGCCGTCCGCGAGCGGCTGCCGGCCCTGCGCCACATCGTGCTGATCGACCCCCGCAACGTCAGGGAGCTGGGCGACGTCACGACGTGGGAGCAGCTCGAGGACCGCGAGCCGCTCGAGGGCTACGGCCAGGGCATCGACGAGTCCGACACCGCCGTGATCGTCTACACGTCCGGCACCACCGGCCCGCCGAAGGGCGCGATGCTCACCCACGCCAACCTCACCTGGGCGGCCGACTGCTTCCACCGGGCCTTCGGCACCGGCCCCGACGACGAGGTCCTCTCCTACCTGCCGCTGTGCCACGTCGCCGAGCGGCTCGGCTCGGTCATCAACGGCCTCGGCACCGGCTACGTCGTCAACTTCGGCGAGGGCGGCGAGTCCTTCGCGCAGGACCTGCGCGACGTCCAGCCGACCCTCTTCGCGGCCGTCCCGCGCGTGTGGGAGAAGATGCTGGCCACCGTCGAGATCAAGATGACGGACGCCTCGCGCCTCAAGCGCTGGTCGTACCGGACGGCGATGCGGCACGCCCCCGGCCGCCTCGCGAACCTGCTGGCCCTGCGCGCCCTGCGCGACAAGCTCGGGCTCGGCCGCGCGCAGCGCGCCATCTGCGGCGCCGCCCCCATCGCCCCCCAGGTGCTCGAGTACTTCTGGACCCTGGGCGTCCCGGTCTACGAGATCTACGGCCAGACCGAGAACACCGCGGTCTGCACGCTGATGCCGTTCGACGACGTGCGGATCGGCACCGTCGGCAAGCCGCTGGAGGGGGTCGAGCTGAGGATCGCCGAGGACGGCGAGATCCTCACGCGCTCGCCGGCCGTGTTCGCCGGCTACTACAAGGACCCCGACGCCACCGCCGCCGCCATCGACGCCGACGGCTGGCTCCGCACCGGCGACGTCGGGACGATCGACGACGACGGCTACCTCACGATCACCGACCGCAAGAAGGACGTGATCATCACGGCCGGCGGCAAGAACGTCTCGCCGTCGGAGATCGAGAACCGCCTGAAGGTCTCGCCGTACGTGCGCGAGGCGATGGTGGTCGGCGACCGCCGCAAGTACCTCGTCGCCCTGATCGGGATCGAGGCGGACACGGTGAGCGACTGGGCGGCCCGCAAGGGCCTCGCGTTCACCACCTACGGCGACCTCTCGCGCAAGCCCGAGGTCCGCGAGCTCATCAGCGACTGGGTCGACGAGGTCAACGGGGAGCTCGCCCAGGTGGAGACGATCAAGCGCTTCGCGCTGCTCGAGAAGGAGCTCGACCACGAGGACGGCGAGCTCACCGCCACTTTGAAGGTCAAACGGCGTGCGCTGGAACGCCAGTTCGAGAAGCAGATCCAGGAGCTCTATGTCTGAGTTCCTGCAGCTCTGCTTCAACGGGCTGGCGCTCGGCGCCCGCTACGCGCTGGTGGCGCTCGGGTTCGTGATCATCTTCCGCGCCACCGGCGTCATCAACTTCGCCCAGGGCGGGCTGGTGGCGATCGGCGCCTACCTGACCTACGCGTTCGCGAACACGGCCGGACTGCCGTTCGCGCTCGCGGTGGTGCTCGCCGTCATGTGCTCGGCCGCCTTCGGCGCCGCGCTCGAGCGCACGGTGCTGCGCAAGATGGTCGGCGAGCCGGTGTTCGCCGTGATCATGATCACGATCGGCCTGCTGTTCATCATCGAGCAGGCGATCACGGCGATCTGGGGCTTCGACAACCTCAACCTCGCCGACCCGTGGGGCGTCGACACGGTGAAGGTCGGCGACGTCGTGCTCGCCGTGCGCGATCTGTGGACGCTCGGCATCGCCGCCGCCGTGGTCGCCGGGTTCTTCGTGTTCTTCCGCGTCTCGGCCCTGGGTGTGGCGATGCGCGCCACGGCCTTCGACGCGGAGGCCGCGATCGCCCAGGGCATCAGCGCCCGGCGCGTGTTCGCGGTCTCGTGGGCGATCTCGGCCGGGCTGGCGGCGCTCGCGGGCGTGACGCTCGCCGCGGGCCCGGCCGCGCTCTCGCCGACGATCGGCGCGATCGCGCTGGTGGCGTTCCCGGCGATGATCGTCGGCGGCATGGACTCGCCGATCGGGGCGGTGTTCGGAGGGCTGATCATCGGCCTCACGCAGGCGCTGACGGCGGGCTACCAGGAGGACGTCGCCCCCTGGCTGGGGCAGAACTTCTACACGGTCATGCCCTACGTGGTGATGATCGGGATCCTGCTCGTGCGCCCCTACGGGCTGTTCGGAACCGCGGAGGTGCGCAGGGTCTGATGGCACGGCCGCACCAGAACATGACGCGGCGCTACGCCGACGACCTGAGGCTCTTCCGGACGCGCGCGGCGAAGGTCTGGCTGGCCGTGCTGGTCGCCCTCTGGCTCCTGACGCCGATCTTCCTCGTCAACCCGTTCTGGCTGTCCGTCCTCAACTACGCGGGGATCGCGGCGATCGCCGCGATCGGGCTCAACCTGCTGACCGGCTACACCGGCCAGGTCTCGCTCGGCCACGCCTTCTTCATCGGGTCCGGCGCCTACGTGGCAGCCGCGGTGGGAGGCGACCTCGGCCTGCCGCTGATCCTCTGGCTCCCCGCCGCCGCGTTGTTCGGCGCCGCCCTGGGCGCGCTCATCGGCCCTTTCGCGCTGCGCCTGCGCGGCAACTACCTGGCCATCGTGACGCTCGGGCTGGTCTTCCTCGGCGAGTACCTGTTCCGCAACCTCAAAGGGCTGACGGGCGGCAACTCCGGAACCTCGGTCACGGCCCCTGTGACCCTGGGGCCGATCGACTTCAACGCCGTCACGATCCTGGGCGACGAGTACATCCGCAACCAGGGCTGGTTCTGGCTGGTGTGGGGGCTCGTGCTGCTGTGCGCGCTGCTCGCCAAGAACATCGTGCGCACCCGCCCGGGCCGCGCGATCCAGGCGATCCGCGACCGCGACGTCGCCGCCGAGATCGTCGGGGTGGACCTCGGGCGCTACAAGGTCGCCGCGTTCGCGGTCTCGAGCGCATTCGCGGGGCTGGGCGGCGCCCTCTACGGCGCCTATCAGCAGTACGTCTCCCCGGACGAGTGGAGCCTGTTCCTCTCGATCCAGTACATCGCGATCATCATCGTCGGCGGCGTCGGGACGGTCTTCGGCGCCGTCCTCGGCGCGCTCTTCCTCGGCGGCCTGCCGGCCGTCATCGACAACTACTCGGACTCGATCCCGGGCGTGGGCACGGGGGACGGCTTCATCTCGGTCGAGTCCCTCAATACGGCGATCTTCGGGGCTTCTGATCGTCCTGTTCCTGATGTTCGAGCCACGCGGCCTCGCCGCCATGTGGCTCCGTCTGAAGGCGTATTTCAAGGCATGGCCGTTCTCCTACTGAGGAGGGAGACATGAAGAGGCTGTTCTGGATCGTCGCGTTGCTGGCGCTGGTGATCGCCGGGTGCGGAGGCGCCGCGGACGACGAGGGTGACTCCGGCGAGTCCGGGGAGGCCTCGCTGGCGAACGCCCCCGGCTTCGACGGGAAGACGATCAAGCTCGGGGTGCTGACGCCGCTGACCGGGCCGGTGGCGGTGATCGGCAAGCCGCTGACGGCCGGCAACGAGGTCTACTTCGACTACGTCAACTCGGAGGGCGGCATCGCGGGCAAGTACAAGGTCGAGCTGGTCCAGGAGGACACGCAGTACTCGCCGCCGGCCACCGTCCAGCAGTACAACAAGATCAAGAACAACGTCGTGGCGTTCACGCAGGTGCTCGGCACCGCGCCGACGCTCGCCACCCTGCCGCAGCTCGCGCAGGACAAGATCATCGCGGCGCCCGCCTCGCTCGACGCCTTCTGGGTGCGCGAGCCGAACCTGCTGCCGGTCGGCGGGCCCTACCAGGTGCAGGCGATCAACGCGCTCGACTACTACGTCAACCAGGCGGACGGCAAGGGCAAGAACATCTGCTCGTTCATCCAGGACGACGCCTACGGCGAGGCCGGCCAGTCGGGCGTGGACTTCGCGGCCGAGGAGCTCGGCTTCAAGGTCGTCGACACGCAGAAGTTCAAGGTCGGCGACAAGGACGTGACCGGCCAGGTGCAGCGCCTCCAGGGCTCCAAGTGCGACGCCGTCTTCCTCGTCGCGACGCCCACCGACGCTGGCACGATCTGGGGCACCGCCGCCAAGCTCGGCTACGCGCCGCGCTGGATCGGCCAGTCGCCGACCTGGATCGACGAGCTGGGCGCCTCGCCGCTGGCGGAGTACCTCCAGCAGACGACGTGGATCGTGGCCGAGGGCACGGAGTGGGGCGACACCAGCGTGCCCGGCATGAAGGACATGATGGACCAGGTGAAGGAGTTCGCGCCCGACCAGCAGCCCGACTACTACTTCTCGTTCGGCTACCTGCAGGGCATCGCCATGACCGCGCTGCTCGAGAAGGCCGTCGAGCTCGGCGACCTCTCGCGCGAAGGGCTGATGAAGGCCTCCGACGAGCTCGGGACCGTGAGCTTCGAGGGCCTGTCGGGCGACTACCAGTACGGGCCCGCCGAGTCGCGCAACCCGTCGCGCATGTCGACCATCTACGAGGTCAAGCCCGACCAGCCGTTCGGGCTGGGCACGCTCGAGTACCAGTACGAGTCCGAGGCCGCCAAGGCGTTCGAGTTCCAGAAGGCCGACTTCTAAATACCGGTCGAAACGGGAAGAAGGGGGGTAGCGCCGAACAAAGGAGCTGGGAAATGGATCGCACCAAGGGCGTATCGCTGGCCAAGGGGCCGGTGGGGATCATCGGCATCGTGCTGCTGGCCGGCGGCATCCTCGGGCTGCTGTTCGGCTCGACGAACTTCACCATGGACGCGCCGAACGGCGACGTGTCGGGTGGCACGTTCCTCGGCATAGAGGGCAACGGCTGGACGTGGCTGCTGTTCGCGGGCGCCGGCCTGCTGCTGCTGATCAGCGCACCCATGCACTGGAGCGCCAAGACGATGTCGATGATCGTCGGGCTGGCGATGGCCGCCGCCGCGATCATCTCGTTCGTCGACGGCAGCGACGCGCTGGGGATCTTCGCCGCCAACGGCATGACCATGCTGGCCTTCGGCGCCGCCGCCGTGGCCTGCCTGATCGTGGCCATGCTGCCGCGGGTGGGCCGCCGCCGCGAGGTCGCGGTGGAGGACCGCGACCGGCGCTTCGAGCGCGACGGGCACGTCGAGCGGCGCGAGACGACCACGCGCACGTAATCATCCGGCGGCATGGAAGCCGCCACCGCCGCCCCGTTCTCGCTCGAGCTCACCCAGGACCAGCGGGACATCCGCGACTGGGTGCACGGCTTCGCCGAGCAGGTCGTGCGCCCGGCCGCCGCCGAGTGGGACGAGCGCGAGGAGACGCCGTGGCCGATCATCGCCGAGGCGGCGAAGATCGGCCTCTACGGGTACGAGGCGCTGGCCCAGTTCTGGGCCGACGAGAGCGGCCTCACGCTGCCGATCGTGAACGAGGAGCTGTTCTGGGGCGACGCGGGGATCGGCATGTCGATCATGGGCACCTCGCTCGCCGTGGCCGCCATCTTCGGCCAGGGCACCGGCGAGCAGATCGGCGAGTGGATCCCGCAGTGCTTCGGCACCGAGGCCGAGCCGGCCGTCGCCGCCTTCTGCGTGAGCGAGCCGGACGCCGGCTCCGACGTGTCCTCGCTGCGGACGCGCGCGGTGTACGACGACGGCGACTGGGTGCTCAACGGCCAGAAGGCGTGGGCCACCAACGGCGGCATCGCCGGCGTGCACGTGATCGTGGCCTCGGTCGACCGCGAGCTCGGCTCGCGCGGGCAGGCCGCGTTCCTGATCCCGCCGGACACACCCGGCCTGACGATGGGCGCCAAGGTCAAGAAGCACGGCCTGCGGGCGTCACACACGGCTGACGTCTTCCTGGATGACGTTCGCGTACCTGAGTCCTGTCTGTTGGGCGGCAGGGAGAAGCTCGACGAGCGTCTGGCGCGTGCCCGCGAGGGGACGACCTCGGGCGGCCAGGCCGCGATGCAGACCTTCGAGGCGACGCGACCGACGGTCGGAGCCCAGGCCCTCGGCATCGCGCGCGCCGCCTACGAGTACGCGCTCGGCTACGCGGGCGAGCGCGAGCAGTTCGGGCGCCCGATCATCGACAACCAGGCGATCGCCTTCACGCTCGCCGACATGAAGATGGAGATCGACGCCGCGCGGCTGCTCGTGTGGCGGGCCGCGTGGATGGGCCGCAGCGGCCGGCGGTTCGAGAACGCCGAGGGCTCGATGTCCAAGCTCAAGGCCGGCGAGGTCGCGGTCTGGGTCACGGAGCGGGCGATCCAGATCCTCGGCGGCAACGGCTACACGCGCGAGTTCCCCGTCGAGCGCATGCACCGCGACGCGAAGATCTACACGATCTTCGAGGGGACCTCCGAGATCCAGCGACTGGTGGTAGCGCGCGCGATCTCGGGTAGGCAGATCAGGTGAGCGACGACGACGACTGGACCGGCGAGCCGCCCGAGGGCCGCCACTCGCGCGATCGCGCCAAGCCGGGCTTCTGGGAGAACCAGTGGCAGGCCGGGGCCGCCTACGCGCTGCTCGGCGTGACGATCATCGCGGCGATCCTGATCATCGTGCTGCTCTGAAAGATAGGTATCGCCGCCCAGAAGATGGGTCGATGTGCCGATGCCCGGCGCGCGGACCGGCCATAGCGTCGGCGCATGACCATCAAGCACATGAGCCGCGCCGCGCTCGCCGCCGCGCTGGCCGCCCTCTCCGTCTGGGGCGCGACCTCGGTCGCCGCCCCTTTCGAGCACAAGGGCCACAAGCCGTCGAAGACCAAGATCGACCGGCAGCTGCGCAACCAGCTCGCTCAGATGCGCGTGGCGACGGCGAAGTACGCCACCGACGTCGAGCAGGCCAAGACCGACGGCTACCGGATCATCACGCCGAACATGGAGGACATGGGGTTTCACTACCTGAACCCCGGGATCTCCGACTTCGACGTGACGAAGCCGCCGATCCTCGTCTACGCGCGCCGCGGTGGCGAATCCCAGCTCGTGGCGCTCGAGTGGGTGTTCCCCAAGAAGCCCAGGAAGCCGCCGCTGAAGGGCGCGACGTACGGTTCCTTCCCGGCCGCGTGCCACTACGACGACGGAACCTTTACGCCTGCGTCCTCCGAGGATGACTGCGCGCCGACGTCACCCGAGACGGGGACGCCGTTCGTGTTCTGGCACCCCAAGCTCGTGACCCTGCACGTCTGGATCTGGTACCCGAACCCGGACGGCCTCTACAACCCCACCAACCCGCTCGTCAGGCCCTTCAACGGCGGGTGAACCCCAGCACGACGATCGCCGCCGTCGTCACGTGCATCAGCATCAGCGTGCCGACGGCGGCGGCGTCGCCCTCGTCGCTGACCGAGAGCGGCGCCGCCAGCGAGACGACGAGCGCGACGACGGCGACGATGACGAAGGTGCGGTCGCTCCGGACCAGGGCGTAGACGACCGCCGCCGCGACGACGCCGATGAGCGTCGAGACGATCACGGCGCGCAGCTCGATGTGCTCGAACGTGTCCGGGATGTCGAACAGCGCCTTGGCGACGACGCTGACGAGCACGTTGACCACGACGGCGGCGACGGCGATCAGCGCCGTGCGCCCGAGCAGGTCACGCAAGGCTGCGGAGCGTCTCGCCGGCGATCACGGCCAGGGTGAGCACGACGGCCGGCAACCAGTACGACCGGTGGCGGCGCGTCCAGCGCCGGCCGTGCCGGCGGTCGGCGGTGCTGGCGTAGATCTGCCGCGGCTGGTCCACCGGTTCATGATGGAAGTCCTCGCGTGAGGCCCGGTCAACCGGCGACCCCGCATGCTGCGGGAATCGATCGGGAGCTACTCCGGAAGCAGCGCGAATTGGCGCGACTGGGCGACGAGGCTGCCGGCCGAGTCCCAGATCTCGAAGTCCTCCTCGTGGAAGCCGCCGATCACGTGGCGCGTCATCGTCCGGCACGCGAGCCAGCCCGGGGCCGGACGGCCGCGCACGTGCACGGTCAGCTCCATCGTGGCCGACCCGGGCGTGCCGAGGTCGAGCACCGCGGGCGCGGCGCCGTCGACCAGCGCGGCGAGCGCGAGCGGGTCGGCGTCGCGGCCGTCGCGGAAGCGCATCCAGAACTCGAAGCTCGGCTCCCCGTCCGGAGCGCCCTTCGCCCAGCCGGGCGGCTCGGGCGCCCGGTACTCGATCTGCTCGGTGATGCTCACGCCGGGCAGCGCGCCGCCGATCAGCACGTCGGGCGTCTCGTCGGGCGGTGGGAGCCGGGGCGCCTCGTTGAGCACGTGGGTGCGGCCCGCAGCCTGCTCGAGGTCGCCGAAGGTGGCCAGCAGGCGGACGATCTCCTTGCCCTCCTGGACCAGGCTCGGCCTGGCCGGTCGCCGCGCGCCGGCCGGCGCGGACGACCTCGGTGCGGATCTCCGCGGGACCGACGAGCCCGGGTCGCAGGAAGTGCGCCGAGGTCACCAGCGGATCGGGGAACGGCATCTCGGCCTGCAGGGCGCGGAGGGCGACGGCGAGCATGTAGCCGCCGTTGGGGGTGCCGCCGAGCGCGGTCCAGCGGTCGGTCAGCGTGGCGGTGTAGCGGTCGCCGTCGCGGTGGACGGCGGTGTCGGCGTCGAAGCGGTGCTCGGTCATCGTCGTCATGGCCCCGTCAGGGTGGGCGCGGCGGGAGAGGATCTCAATTACCCGCGGGGTAATGACTCATCCGCTCGTTAAGAACGGTCGCTACCCCTTGGGCCGATGCACCGATTTCACGGGCTCCCGGCTCTCGAAGCGAATCTCCTGCTCGCCGCGCTGGTGCTGATCCTCGCGGGAGCCGGTGCCTCCGTCGTCGCCTGGGACGCCGGCGACCTCCGGCGCGTGGTGGGAACGGCCGGGCTCGTCGCGCTCGTGCTGGGCGCGACGGCGCGGGCCGTGCGGCTGTACCGGGCGGGGACGACGGCGTCGCTGCCGACCGCCGTCGGCCGCGTGCCGATGCGCGTCCGCCCGGCGCGCGGGTTCGGCCTGCTCGCCGTGACGGTCGCGCTCGTCCTCCCGCTCGCCGCGGCGGTGGCCGTGCTGGCGACGGTCGAGTGGGCGTGGCTCCCGCTCGCCGGCGTGCTGCTGACCGGCGTCTGTGCCGCGGTCGTGACGTCGTCGCGCGAGGTGGGCTATGGGTGCTCGCATCCGCCGACCTCGGAGCTGCTGGCCCGGCTGTGCATGCGGGCGGACATGACCGTGCCGGAGCTGGTGGTCGAGCCCGGCCCGGCGAACGCCTGGACGGCGGGCGGCCGCATCCACGTGACGTGGGGTCTGCTCGAGCTCCTCGACCCGGGTGAGCTCGAGGCCGTTCTCGCGCACGAGCTCGCCCATCTCGCCCGGCGGGACGCCGCGATCATGGAGGTCTGCTCGGCGCCCAGCCGAGTCATGCTCGCCTTCACCGGGCTCGTCACGCCGCGACTTCCGGGCTGGTCCCTCAACGTCGCGAACCTGTCGCCGGTCGCCGCCGTGGTGCTGTGGTTCCTCGCGCTGCTCTGCATCCCGCCCGCGTTCGTCGTCGGCTGGCTCTCGCGGCTGTCGGTGCTCGGCGCCTCGCGGGCCCGCGAGCTCGCCGCCGACGCGGCCGCCGCCACCCTGACCGGGCGCCCGAGCGCCCTCGCGTCGGCCCTGCTCAAGCTCGACAGCGGGTGGGCGCCGCGGACGGACCTGCGCCGGATCGACGCCCTGTGCATCGTGGGCGTGGGCCGCTCGCGGCTGCTCTCGACCCATCCGCCGACGGCGGTCCGCGTGCGGCGGCTCGAGGCGCTCGAGGCGCGGCTTCAGCGCAGCGCCCACGGGAGCCCGTCGAAGCCGGCGGGCGGGCCCGGCTTCCAGCGGGCGAACGGCGCGTAGGCATCGGCCGAGTGGATCGTCTCGGTCTCCACGCCCGCGCCGTGCTTCAACGCCAGCTCGGAGCGCACGTACACGTGGTCGTCGCGCGGCTTGCCGCGGGCGCCGGCCATGAACACCACGGACGGGCCGTCGCCGGCGCCGACGAAGATGTGCTCGGTCATCGACGGGCAGTGCACGAAGTCCCACGCCTTCAGGCGCCGCTCCTCGCCCTCGATCAGCAGGATGCACTCGCCCTGCAGGACCAGGAAGTCCTCCTGGTTGGCCTCGCGGTGGTAGAGCGCGCTGGCCTGCCCCGGCTGCATCACCGCGATCGTGTAGCCGATCTGCTCGAACGGCGCCGCGTCGCCCTCGATCACGCAGGCGTCGGCGAAGTGGCCGCCGCTCACCCACGCCGCGTCGCGCACGTTGACCACGAACCAGCCCTCGGTCGCGGCCACCAGCCCGGCCTCGCTCTTCTCCATCCGCGCCTCCGGGACCACGGGCCGCAGCGTACCTTCCGCGCGCATAAATGTTGCTTCCGGCCGCATAAATAGACACGCCCGCGGCTTCAGCGGACGCCTTTGCCGACGATCCACCCAACGAATGCGACGGCGCCGCACCACACGCACGCGGAAGGTCCCCGGCGGGGGGTCGCTCCGCATGCTGCCGATCTTCGTGGCGGCGCTCGCCGTCATCGCAGGCATGCTCGTGATGGCGGACTACGCGCGGCGCGAAGCGGACCAGGCGCGCCAGGCCCAGGCGGTCATGGAGCGCACACGCACCCTCGGCGCCGGCATCGACTCGCTCACGTGGCGCACACTGGCCACGCGGAAGACCGAGGGGACGGACGCCGTCCTCGCGGAGGGCATGGGCTCGTACAAGCAGTTGACGGCGAGCTTGCGCCGCCTGCAAGCGCTCGGCGTGGCGCGCGATCGCCATCAGGCATTCCTCCCGCTCATCTCGCAGCACCGACAGCAGCACCTGATCGTGCCAGCGTCCGCCTCGCCACTGTGCGCGGCGGATCCGCCCCTCCTCCTTCGTCGGCCTCGACCGCGAGCAGGTTGTGGTCTCCGCGCAGCAGGCGCCGCTCCTCCGCACACGTCGCGCAGCCGCTGCAGGTCGACGTATGGCCGAACCACTGGTACGGCCCGGTGTCGGCGGCCGAGTCGAACCGCTGCTCGAACGCGTCGAGGTCGGCGAGGGTCGCCGGGCGCAGGGTCACGTTCGGGGTGACCACGCCCGCAGCGTATGCGTCCAACCTCTCGGTTGCGTCGAGGGTCTCCTCTCCCATGCCCAGATACGCGAACGTCACCGCCACCCTCGCCCTCTTCGTCGCCCTCGGGGGCACTGCCACGGCGGCCGTCACGCTGCCGCGCGACAGCGTGACGGCGCGCGAGATCGCCAAGAACGCGGTCGGCTCCTCGGAGATCCGGCCCGAGGCCGTGCGCAGCTCGGAGCTCGAGGACGAGACGATCGAGCTGGACGACCTCGCCGACCGCACCCGCCTGGAGCTCGAAGGGGCGCAGGGTCCGGCAGGGCCTCAGGGACCCGCCGGTCCCGCGGGACCGTCGGGCACCAGCGAGGCCCGTTTCACCGAGGACGACGAGGCTCCGCTGGCGCGGTGCCCGGAGCTCGACCTGACGGAGTGCCCGAACGTGCAGTCGGTCCTGCTGACGAGGGGCAACTGGGTCGTGCAGGCGAAGTTCATGGTCGTTCCCGGGCTGGGCCCGTCAACAAGTGCGGCCTCGTGTCGGATGACGCGACGACGATCGACGAGGACGCCCGCCGGCGCCGGCGGCCTGCAGATCTCGCTCGCGGACGTGCTCACCGTCGAGGAGCCCACGAGGGTCGGCGTGCGCTGCTCGGAGTTCGGCCCGACGGACCTGGACGTCTTCAACCTGAAGCTGACCGCGATCTCGGTGGACGAGGTGGTCGTCTTCTAGGTCTCAGCCCCGGTTGTGGTTGACGACCTCGACGTTGTGCCCGTCCGGGTCGAGCACGAACGCGCCGTAGTAGCCCGGGTGGTAGACCGCGCGCTCGCCCGGCGCGCCGTTGTCCTTGTAGCCCGCCGCGAGCGCGGCGGCGTGGAACGCGCGCACCGTGGCGTCCTCGCGCGCGGTGAACGCGAGGTGGACGTGCTCCGTGAGCGGCCGGTCGTCCTGGAGGAGCGCGAAGCTGTAGTCCGGGCCTGACAGCTGTACGTAACCGGGCTCGTCGTGCGTCAGGCGGAGCCCGGCGTGGGGGGCGATCGTCGTGTAGAAGCGCCGGGAGGCCTGCAGGTCGCGGACGCGGATCCACAGGTGGTCGACGCGGCCGTCGGGCACGGCGTCCTCGCGGTCGTCGTGGACCGCCTCGACGCTGTTGCCGTCGGGGTCGAGCAGGAAGCCGCCGTAGTAGTCCGGGCCGTACTGCGTGCGCGGCCCCGGCGCGCCGTCGTCGCGGTATCCCGCGTCGACGCCCGCCTGCCAGAACGCGTCGACCTGCGCGCGGTCGCGGGCGCGGAAGCCGACGTGGAGCCCGCGGGTCACCGGGTGCTCGCGGTCCGGCGGCCCCATGGCCCAGTCGTCCCACTCGACCAGCTCGGCGTCCGCATGACTGGGCTCGATGCCCAGGACGCTCAGGACGGTGCGGTAGAAGCGCTCGGATGCCGCGAGGTCCGAGACAGCGATGCCGATGTGGTCGAACACGCCGGGCGAGGCTAGCGATGCGGATGCGGAGCGGAGGGGTTGCTCATGCGAACGCCTCGGTCAGCAGGTGTCGGCCTAGCGGATTGGGCGCGGTCGACCAGCGGCAGATGGCGGCATGCTCGCGCATGTGACCAACCTCCGCGGCGGGTCGCGGGTCATGCCCGCTGACAAGCAACGCACCCCGGAAGGGAATCCTCATGCTCAGCACCACCCTCTCGCGGTCAGCGGCAACCCTCGGCGTCGTGGCGGGACTCCTCGCGGCGGCGGTACCGGCGAGCGCGCAGATGCTGGATGGCCCGGTCCTGGCCAAGGCCGGGCCGCAGATACCCAAGCCATCCGTCGTCGTCATTGATCGGAACGACCCCTTCTGCAGGCTCGCCAGCAACGACACGCTTTACGCGCGAGGCACGCAAGTAAGCAGCGTGGCCGCGCAGGTGTACGGAGAGCCGCTGGAGACAGTCTCATTCACCTTCAAGGGCGAGGTGATCGGCTTGGAGCCCAACGCGCTCGGCGCGCAGATCGGCAGCGAGGGCGTGAAGGCGGTGAACAACCTCCGCGGCGAGGCCATCGACATCATCCCTTAGCTGGTCAATCGCAGCGCGCGCCCGGCGTTCGCGACCGGCCAGCCCTGTCGTATCGAGAGCGGTCGGACGCTGTAGAGCGGAGGGGGCGGGATTCGAACCCGCGGTCCGCGTGAACGGACTCCGGTTTTCAAGACCGGTGCATTCGACCGCTCTGCCACCCCTCCGGGGGCCGCCTCATGATGACGAGGATGTTCGAAGGGTTCACGCTGGCGCGGATCGACGTGGGGGAGGCCGAGCTGCGGGTGCGGCACGGCGGCTCCGGGCCGCCGTTGCTGCTGCTCCACGGGCATCCGCGGACGCACGTCACGTGGCATCGCGTGGCGCCGCTGCTGGCCGGCGAGTTCACGGTCGTGTGCCCCGACCTGCGCGGCTACGGCGAGTCGTCGAAGCCGCCGACGACCGAGGACCACGAGCCGTACTCCAAGCGCGCGATGGCGCGCGACTGCGTGGCGCTGATGCGCGCGCTCGGGCTCGAGCGGTTCGCGGTGGCGGGCCACGACCGCGGCAGCTACGTGGCGTTCCGGACGGCGATGGACCATCCGGACGCCGTGACCGCGCTCGCGGTGCTCGACTCGATCCCGATCGGCGAGGCGCTGGCGCGCGCCGACGCGCGGTTCGCCGCGCGCGTGGTGGCACTGGTTCTTCTTCGGCCAGACCTCCAAGCCCGCCGAGCGAGATCATCAGCCGCGATCCCGACGCCTGGTACAAGGCCGGGCCGGAGGTCATGGGCGAGGAGGCGTTCGCCGACTACCGGCGCGCGATCCACGACCCGGAGACGGTGCACGCGATGGTCGAGGACTATCGCGCCGGGCTCGGCATCGACCGCGAGCACGACGAGGCCGACCGCGCGGCCGGCCGGCGGGTTCGCTGCCCGACGCTGTGGCCTGGTCGCTCCACGACGACCTCGAGGAGCTGTGGGGCGACCCCGTGCCGATCTGGCGCGAGTGGGCCGACGACGTCCGCGGCGCGACGATCGACAGCGGCCACCACATGGCCGAGGAGGCTCCCGAGCAGCTCGCCGCGGTGCTGCGCGAGTTCTTCAGCGCTCGCGCTTCATCTTCAGGAAGCGGGCAGATCGGGCTTGAACGCCTGCGAGCCTGAGGCTTCACGTCTTCGCGCGAGGGGCGGTCGTCGTCCTCGTCGTGGACGTGGCTGCGGATTCCGCTCAGGCGCTCGCTGGGGACCGGCGGCGGCGGCTCGGGTTCGCGGCGGCGGAGGCTCATGCCCGGTTCCTCGTAGCTCGCACGCTACTTGTGACGCGGCTCGCCCGCCAGGGCCGCGACCACGCCGAGCGAGATGAAGACGCCGCCGCTGACGCGCTCCAGCCGGCGCCGCGCCGAGGCGGTCTCGCGCAGCTTGCGCCCGGCGCCCGCGGCGACCAGCGCGTAGGTGCCGTCGCTGAGCACGCCGAGGCCGACGAGCATCGTCCCGAGCACGAGCATCTGCGGCGCGACCGGCGCCGACGGGTCGACGAACTGCGGCAGGAAGGCGAGGAAGAACAGCGCGGTCTTCGGGTTGAGGATGTTGACCACCGCGCCCTGCCAGAACAGCCGCCGCATCGTCACCGGGCCGCGCGGCTCGGGGTCGGGCTCCTCCGCGTCGCTCGCCATCAGCTTGCGGATCCCGAGCAGGATGAGGTAGGCCGCGCCCGCGTACTTGACGATCGTGAAGGCGGTGGCGGAGGAGGCGATCAGGGCGGAGACGCCGAACGCCGCCGCCACCACGTGCACCATGCCGCCCGCCTGCACGCCGAGCATCGACGTGACTCCCGCCCGGCGGCCCTGCGCGAGGCTGCGCGTGACGATGTAGAAGACCGAAGGCCCCGGAATCGCGAGGAATGCGAGGCTCGCGGCCGCAAACAGCAGGAACGTCGATGCATCGGGCATGGCAGAACCGTACCGGTGCGCCCGTATGCTGGACCAGCATGCCTTCCCGGGGGGTCTTCCGGTCGCAGAGGCGGCGACGGTGGTCGCTGGCCTCGCTGCGATCGGTCGGCGACATGGCGATCGACCTCGGCACCGCGAACACGGTGGTCTACGTGCGCGGGCGCGGGATCGTGCTGTCCGAGCCGTCGGTGGTGGCGATCGACCAGCGCACCGGCGAGGTCCACGCGGTGGGCGCCGACGCCCAGCTGATGATCGGCCGCACGCCGGCCACGATCTCGGCCGACCGCCCGCTGCGCCACGGCGTGATCGCCGACTTCGAGGTCACCGAGGCGATGCTCCGCCAGTTCGTCGACAAGGTGCTGCACAGCCGCTTCAGCCGCCCGCGGCTGGTCATGTGCGCGCCCTCGGGCGTGACCGACGTGGAGCGCCGCGCGGTCGAGGAGGCGTCGCTGTCGCGCCGGCGCGCGCGAGGTGCACCTGATCGAGGAGTCGCTCGCCGCCGCGATCGGCGCCGGGCCTGCCGATCGCCGAGCCGGTCGGGCGGATGGTGGTCGACGTCGGCGGCGGCACCAGCGAGGTCGCGGTCATCTCGCTCGGCGGCATCGTCGTCTCGCGCTCGCTGCGCGTCGGCGGCTACGACCTCGACGACGCGATCACGAACTACATCCGGCTCGAGCACCGGATGGCGATCGGCTCCCAGAGCGCGGAGGCGATCAAGCTCGCCGTCGGCTCGGCCTCGCCGCTGGGCGAGGAGCTCTCCACCCGCATCCGCGGCCGCGACCTGCTCTCCGGCCTCCCGCGCGAGCTCGAGCTCGACAGCGAGGAGGTCCGCCGCGCGATCGACCCGCCGCTGGCCGACATCATGGCCGCCGTCCACTCCACGCTCGAGGAGACCCCGCCCGAGCTCGCGGCCGACATCGCCATGCAGGGCATCGTCCTGGCGGGCGGCGGCGCGCTCCTGCGCGGCTTCGCCGACCGCGTCCACCGCGAGACCGGCATGCCGGTCCACATCGCCGACGCCCCGCTCACCTGCGTGGCCTCGGCGCCGGCCAGTCGCTCGAGGAGCTCGACGCCATCGGCCGCCGTCGCCGGGCCGCTAGGGCCACTACACTGGCCGGCACCCGGAGAGGTGGCCGAGTGGCTGAAGGCACTCGCCTGCTAAGCGAGTATGGGGCGGACAACCTCCATCGCGGGTTCGAATCCCGCCCTCTCCGCTGGCGGCTAACATCATCCGTCGCCCCTGCGCCCGTAGCTCAGCTGGATAGAGCGTCGGTCTACGGAACCGAAGGTCAGAGGTTCGAATCCTCTCGGGCGCGCTTGACGAAAGCCCTGCGTCCGCGGGGCATTCGTCGTCAGGCGGCCCGCGCGCGGGCGGCCTGGCGGACCAGGTGGTCGCGCTCGGCGACGTTCGTGGCCCGGCGGGCGGCCTCGGCGTACGCCGTGGCGGCGGCGGGCAGGTCGCCGCCCAGCTCGTGCAGGTGGCCGCGGACGGCGTGCCAGCGGTGCCGCTCGCCGATCACGTCGCGCAGCCGGTCGGTCTCGCGCAGCCCGGCGGCGGCGCCGAGGACGTGGCCGACCGCGACCGCGCGCCCGAGCACCGCGGCGGGGTCCTGGCGCACCGGGTCGTCGGTGAGGGCGACGAGGTCGTCGTACCAGGCGAGGATCTGCGGCCAGTCGGTCTCCTCGGCGCTCGCCGCGTCGTCGTGCAGGGCGGCGATGGCGGCCTCGACCTGGTAGCGGCCGGGGCGCTCGAACGGCCAGCGCCGACTGCAGGACGCGCACGCCCTCGGCGATCTCGCGCGTGTCCCACAGGCCGCGGTCCTGCCGGTCGAGCGTGACGATCCGGCCCTCGGAGTCGAGCCGCGCCGGGAGGCGGGCGTGGTTGAGGAGCATCAGCGCGAGCAGCCCGCGCGCCTCCGGCTCCTCGGTGGCGAGGGTGAGCTGGCGGGCGAGCCGGATCGCCTCGCCGGCCAGGTCGACCCGGCCCGCGTGGCCGGCCGTGTAGACGAGGTAGAGCACGCGCAGCACGACGGCGAGGTCGCCGGGCTGGTCCAGGCGGCGCCCCTGCAGGGTGCGCTTGGCGCGGCTGATCCGCTGCGCCATCGTCGCCTCCGGCACGTAGAAGGCGTCGGCGATCTCGCGGGTGGTGAGGCCGCCGACCGCGCGCAGGGTCAGCGCCACCTGGGAGGCGGGCGCGAGGTCGGGGTGGCAGCAGCAGAAGAGCAGGAAGAGGGTGTCGTCGCCCTCCTCGGTGGCGGCCGGGCCGCGGCTCGGCGTACGTCGCCTCCTCGCGGCGGTGACGGGCGGCCTCGCTGCGGCGGGCGTCGACGAGCCGCCGGGTCGCGACCGTGGTCAGCCACGCGCGCGGGTCGCGCGGCGGGTGCTCGGGCCACACCCGCAGCGCCTCCAGCAGCGCCTCCTGCAGCGCGTCCTCGGCGGCGTCGAAGTCCTCGCCCCGCCGGACCAGGCCCGCGAGCACCCGCGGGACGAGGGCGCGCAGCGCGCCCTCGTCCAGCCGTCGCGTCGGCTCGTCGATCACGCCGGGTCAGTCGTCCGAGGGCGCCCCGGACATGACCTCCCGGACGTCGATCCACTCGTACATCGGCTCCCCGCCCGGGCCGGGCTCGGAGGAGACGTAGGCCGCGATCTCGAGCGCGCGCTCGTGCGACTCGACGTCGATCATGTACCAGCCCGCGACCAGGTCGCTGGTCTCGGGGTGCGGGCCGTCGGTGGTGACCGGCGCGGCGTCCGGGCCGCCGTAGCGCACCCAGGTGCGCGCCGGCGTGAGCGCCTGCGCGTCGACGTACTCGCCGTTCTCCTCGAGCAGCTCGCTGACGTGCCTGAGGAAGGCCATGTGCGCCTCCACGTCCTCGGGCGCCCACTGGTCCATCGGGGGGAAGGGATGGTGCGGCTCCGGGCCGCCGCGGTAGTGCTTGAGGAGCAGGTACTTCGGCATGGTGGTCTCCTGGTGTCGTGGGCCGCGCCTGTCGTGGCCCTTCACCTGGTGAGCGGAGCCGGTCAGAGCTTCTCGACATGAAGCACCGGCGCCGTCAGATCTCGGGGAGGGGGACTTCGGATGCTGTCAGCTTGGAAGCGTCAGACCCGTCTGCGCGTCCGTCGGCCTGATCGTGCTGCTTCGTGGCCGGCGGCAGCGCGCGCCCGCGCGCAGAACCCTCCGCCGCAGGAGCCGGGCGTCACGCAGCGCGTGTTCCAGCTGGCCGGCGCGCCGAGCGAGATCTGCACGATCAAGGCGGGCCAGACGCCGAACGTCGACGTGCTCAAGCCGACGATCGACTGGTCCGGCGACGCCGCGTTCGGCGGCCTGACGCAGAACTTCATCGTGCACGCGATCGCGAACCTGACCGTGCCGACCGCCGGCAAGTACACGTTCCGGCTCACGAGCGACGACGGCTCGGAGCTGTTCATCGACGACGCGCTCGTGATCGACCACGACGGGCTGCACGGCGCGACGGACAAGGACGGCACGATCGAGCTGACCGCCGGGATGCACGCGCTGCGGGTCAACTTCTTCGAGGCGGGCGGCGGCCAGGAGCTGCACGCTGAGCTGGAGGCGGCCCGGCGACAGCGCCTTCAGCATCGTCCCGAACTCGGCGCTGAGCACCGACGCCGGCGTCGTGCGCGTGACCGCTCCCGGCACGAAGGAGTGCGAGGGCGACATCGACTCGCCCGGCGACGGGCTGCCGCTCGACGGCGTCAACCCCGCCTACGACCTCGTCAACCTGCGCCCGGCCGGCTTCGAGCCGAAGGTGACCGGCCTGGAGTGGATGGGCGACGACCTGCTCGTGCTGACCTGGGGCGACGACGACGGCGACCCGAGCAGCGTGACCGCCGCCGGCGAGGTGTGGAAGCTCAGCGGCGTCAAGAACGCCGACGACCCCGCCGACGTGACGCGCACGAAGATCGCCGAGGGCCTGCGTGAGCCGATGGGCATCAAGGTCGTCGACGGCGCCATCTACATCTCCGAGAAGCACCAGCTCAGCAAGCTGGTCGACGCCGACGCGAACGGGGTCTACGAGGCGCAAGACGCAGATCGCGACGTGGCCGTTCGACGGCAACTTCCACGAGTTCGCGTTCGGCCTGCTCTACAAGGACGGCTTCTTCTACATGAACCTCTCGGTCTCGATCGACCTGGGCGGCGCCACGACCGTGCCGCAGGGCTCCAACGATCGCGGCACGCACCTGAAGATCGACAAGGACACGGGCGCGATCGAGTACGTCGCCGGCGGCCTGCGCACGCCGCACGGCATCGGCTGGGGTCCGGAGGACGAGATCTTCGTCACCGACAACCAGGGCGGCTGGCTGCCCGCCAACAAGCTGATCCACATCCAGCCGGGCAAGTTCTACAACCACTACACGACCGGCCCGACCGGTCAGCCCGGCCGCTTCGACGACCAGCGGCCGACGCCGCCCGCGCTGTGGCTGCCGCACAACGAGATCGCCAACTCGCCGAGCCAGCCGATGCTGATCCCGAGCGGCCCGTTCGCCGGCCAGATGTGGATCGCCGACGTGACCTACGGCGGGATCCAGCGCGCGTTCCTGGAGAAGGTCGAGGGCGAGTACCAGGGCGCCTACTTCCGCATGACCCAGGGCCTCGAGTCCGGCATCACGCACATGGCGCTCGAGGACGACGGCTCGATCATCGTCGGCGGCCTCGGCGCCGGCGGCAACTGGGGCCAGGACGGCAAGCTCGCAGTTCGGCCTGCAGAAGCTCGTCCCGAACGGCACCCAGACGTTCGACATCCAGAAGATGGAGCTGGCCGACGGCGGCTTCAAGCTGACCTACACCAAGCCGCTGTCGGACGCGACGCTCGCCGACCTGGCCGACAAGTACCAGGTGCGCCAGTGGAGCTACGCGCCGACCTCGACCTACGGCGGCCCGAAGATCGGCGAGGAGGCGCTGACCGTCACCGACGCGACGGTCTCCGCCGACCGCAAGGTCGTCACGCTCAAGATCGACGGCCTCAAGCCGAACCGCGTCGTCTACGTGCGCTCGCCGCGGCCGTTCGACGCGCAGGACGGCACGAAGCTGCTGAGCACCGAGGCGTGGTACACGCTCAACAAGCTGCCCGGCTACGTCGCGCCCGTCAGCGACGGGCTCTACGAGCTCGAGGACGGCATCCTCACCGGCGGCGCGAAGTTCGACACCGAGCACGCCGGCTACAGCGGCACCGGGTTCGTGTCCGGCTACGGCACGGTCGGCGCGTCGACGAGGATCGACGTCAACGCGGCCAAGGCCGGCGACTACCGGATGGCGCTGCGCTACGCCAACGGCCCGAACCCGTTCCAGGGCCCGAAGAAGATCACCCTGATCGTCAACGGCACGAGCCGCCAGATCACGCTGCCGTCGACCGGGACGTGGCCGACCTACCGGCTCTACGTCGACACCGTGACGCTCAACGCGGGCGAGAACACGATCGAGCTCAAGTACGCGGCGGGCGACGACGGCAACGTCAACCTCGACTCGCTGCGGCTCGCGCCGGCGGGCACGACGCGCTACGAGGCCGAGGCGGCCACGCTCGCCGGCGGCGCGAACGCCCAGACCGAGCACGCCGGCTACAGCGGCCTCGGCTACGTCGGCGGCTACCAGAACCAGGGCGCGAGCACGACGTTCAAGGTGACCGCGCTCGCCGACGGCGAGACGGACGTCACGCTCGGCTACGCGAACGGCCCGAACCCGTTCGCCGGGCACCAAGGAGGTGAGCCTGTACGTCAACGGCAGCTTCGTGAAGAAGCTCGCGCTGCCGGACACGGGCGCGTGGACCGCCTACCGGACGCTCGAACGACAAGCTCGTCCTGCGCGCCGGGAGCAACGACATCTCGATCCGCTTCGACGCGGGCGACGACGGCAACGTCAACCTCGACTACCTCGACGTCAAGCAGAACGAGCCGATGCAGTGCGAGCCCGCGATCGACCCGAACGACACGTTCGACGGCAACGCGCTGGACCGCTGCCGCTGGACGACGATCCTCAACGAGGACCCGGCCGGCTACTCCGCTCGCCGACGGCAAGCTGCAGATCAAGGCGCAGGGCGGCGACATCACCGGCGGCACGGTGAGCGCGAAGAACGTCGTGCTCCAGCCCGCGCCGACCGACGGCAGCTGGTCGGCGACGACGAAGGTGTCGATCGACGGCACCGACGACTACATCCAGGCCGGGCTCGTCGCGCACGCGAGCGCCTCCGCGTGGGCCAAGGTCGTCGTGATGCGCCGGCCGGACGGGCGAGTGGACGACCGGAGCTCGGCCGCCAGAACGGCTACCAGAACGGGCCGACGCTGCCCGCCAACGCGCAGAAGGCCATCACGCTGCAGATGTACGCGTCGGACGGCCAGCTGCGCGGCCGCTACTCGCTCGACGACGGCGCGACCTGGACCGAGATCGGGGACGGGCTTCCCGCTCGACGGGCTGGCGAACGCGGGCATCGGCGCTCGCCGCCTACAACGGCACCGGCGCGGAGGTCGGCACGTTCGAGGCCTTCACCGTCGGCGAGCCGCCGGACCTGCCGCCCCCGCCGCCGTGCGAGACGCCGTACACGCCCGGAGGCCGGCTACACGATGCTGTTCGACGGCACGGACGCGTCGCTCGAGGACTGGAAGTACGCCGGCGGCGGGCGCTTCGTGCGCGACGGCTGCACGATCAAGTCCGTCGGCGGGTTCGGCCTGATGTACACGAAGCAGGACTTCGAGGCGCCCGTACTCGCTCAAGCTCGAGTGGATGATGCCCGGGGACGACAACTCCGGCGTCTTCGTCGGCTTCCCCGACACCGGGGCGAACACGGACCAGACGTCGATCTCGCAGGGCGAGGAGATCCAGATCGACCCGACGGACAACCCGGCCCAGACCACGGGCGCGATCTACCTCGAGCAGGCGGCGGACGCCGCCGCCCGCGACGCGGCGCTCAAGCCGCCGGGTCAGTGGAACGCGTACGAGATCGTCGTGCGGGACGGACCGCATCGTCGTCTACCTCAACGGCGCGAAGATCAACGAGTGGATCGACGACGACCCGAACGTCGACCTCGCCACGGGCCGCATCGGCCTGCAGACGCACGGGGCGGGCGACGACGTGTACTTCCGCAACGTGCGGATCAAGGACCTCACCCCGGTGCCGCTGCGCGACTCGACGACGACGGCGACCGCCGACCCGGCGCAGGTCGCGGTCGGGAGCGGCAGCAACGTGACCGTGACGGTCTCCGCGGCGGGGGCGGCCCGACCGGCGAGGTCGAGCTGAAGTCCGGCGGCGGTGCTCGGCTCCGGCACGCTGGCCGGCGGCAAGGTGACGATCCCGACGGGCGCGTTCGACACGGCGGGGACGAAGACGCTGACCGCGGTCTACGCGGGCGACGCGACCGACCAGGCCGAGCACCGGCAGCGTCGAGATCGACGGCGGCGACCCGCCGCCCCGGCAACCCCGGCGGCGGCAACCCCGGCGACCGAGCCCGCACTCGCGATCCGCGGCGGCAAGGCCGACGCGAACCGCCGGCGCCGCACGGCCGCGATCCGCGTCCGCTGCTCGGGGGCGCGGGCGTGTGCCGGGACGGTGCGCCTGCGGGTCGGCAAGCGGACGCTCGGCACGGGGCGTTCAGGTCGCCGCGGGCGCCACGACACGATCCGCGTCAAGCTCAACCGCAAGGCGCGCAAGCTACTCGCGCAGCAAAAGCGCGCCAGGCGACGCTGACGATCACCTACGGCGACGGTCGAACGGAGCGTGTGCGCCTGCGCCTGACGCGATAGCCGACTCGTTCTCCTTTCCTTGGTCGAGGAGGGGAGCCGCCCGGTGATCGGCAGAACGCGCGGGGACCTGAGGCGGTCAGGCCGGCAGCGCCGCCGGCTCGCGTATGCGCGGACCCGCTGTTCGAACGCGAGCTCGGCCTCGAAGTCCGCGTCGTCGCCGTGGCCGAACGACAGGCGCTCGGACGCGAGCAGCTCGCGAACGTCTCCACGACCTGCGGGTCGAACTGGGTTCCGGCGCAGCGCGCGCAGCTCGGCGACGGCGGCCGTCGGCCGAGACCGGGTGCCGGTAGGAGTCGCGCGCCGTGAGCACGTCGTAGGCGTCGGCGACCGAGATCAGCCGCGCCGCCAGCGGGATCTCCTCGCCGGCGAGCCCGTGCGGGTAGCCGGCGCCGTCCCAGCGCTCGTGGTGGCTGAGCACGATGTCGGCGACCGGCCCGTAGCCGTCGACGCGGCGCACGATCCGCGCGCCGTCCGCGGGGTGGCGGCGTGACGACCTCCCACTGCTCGTCGCTCAGCGGCTGCGCGGCGAGCAGGATCGAGTCGGGGAACGCGAACTTGCCGATGTCGTGGAGCAGCCCGGCGGTGTGCACGAGCTCCTGCTCGGCGGCGGGACGGCCGAGCGCGATCGCCATCGCGTGCGCGTAGCGCGCGACCGCCGCCGAGTGGCGCGCCGTCATGCGGTCGCGCAGCGCGAGCGTCTCGATCATCGAGGTCAGCACGCCCATCTGGAGCGCCGCCAGGCGCTCGGCGCGGTCCTGCGAGAGCAGCAGCTCGCGGAGCAGGTACTGGAAGACGAACAGCACGACCACGAGCAGCGACAGCGCCGCGAAGCCGCTGCGGGCGTAGACGAACACCACGAGCACGCAGAGCAGCGCGCTGACCGCCGCCGACGGCAGCACCGGCACGAAGATCGTCCGGAACTCGTGTGCCAGCGAGCCGCGGCTGTGGAAGACGTAGTCGCCCGCGATGCCGAGGAAGTTGAGCAGGTTGGCGACGAAGAAGCCGCCGAGGATCAGCAGCGAGAAGGCGAAGTCGTCCTCCTGCAGGTCGAGCGCGCTGCGGCCCCCTGGATCAGCAGCGAGCCGACCAGCGGGAACGTCGCGTAGGTGGCGAGGTTGGTGATGAACCGCGGCAGCGGGTTGCGCGCCCGCAGCTGGTCGACGAGCACCGAGACGATCCCGATGGCGACCGCCGGCGCCGGGCCGAGCAGCGCCATCGCCAGCACGAGCGCGAGGAACGAGCCGGAGATCCGCTGGACCTTGTGCCGCACCGCCAGGAGGTCGCTGCCGATCGCGAGCGCGAGCAGGACGGCGAACAGCTCCGGCGGCTGCCAGTCCGCCGCCGTCGACACCAGGGCCGCGACCGCGCAGGCCAGGACGAGCAAGACGACCTCGCCCGCGATCAGCCATGTTGATCGCGTCGACATTCCGGGCCTCCACCGGTGAGCCTACGTTGCGCGCAGCCCGGCGTCCAACGGCGGCCGGCCTAGCAGAGGACCAGCAGGTGGAACGGCTTGTCCGCCAGGGCGCCGTTCGACGTGCGGGTGATGACGCCGACGAAAGGCCCGTCACCACCATTACGGTTCGCCGCGACCTCCCCGGCGGGCGCGATCCCGGCCTGGACGCCGTCGCCGAGGCCGGCGACCCAGGCGCAGCTGTCGATGACCACGCTCGAGGGCAGCACCACGCGGTAGTCGCCCGGGATGCCCGGACCCTTGACGACCTGGAAGCCTCCGGACTGGCGCGTGATGCCGCCGTTCGGGTTGACGACCACCCAGTGCACCTTGTTGCTGCGGACGAAGCCGCCGGCTCCGACGCCGCCGAGCGTCGCGGCGTTCGGCACCTGGCCGAGCGTCGCCTCGTTGATGTCGGCGCCCGTGAGCGAGTTGGGGGCGATCGTGGCATTTGCACCGGGAGGGCCCACCGGGCCCCGGTCGCCCGCCGGCCCCTGCGGGCCGGGCTGACCCTGCGGTCCGGGCTGCCCCTGGGGGCCGGCCGGGAGCTGGCCGGCCCGGAAGTCCGCCGCGAGCAGCGAGCCGTTGCGGACCTTCGCCGTCGTGACGGCGCCGCGATCGAGGTGACGCGTCTCGACGGCGCGGCTCTGGATGTCCTGCGACCCGACGGTCGCAGCGGCGTACGAGGTGCCGCCCAGCGCGACGAACAACGCGAGCAGCCCGGCATGGTGACGACGGAGGTAGGTGATCATGCGCCCACGGTGCCGTGGCGGCGGCGCCGTCTCCATGCACGAGGGTGCACAGTCGTGTGCACCGCTCGTAGCTGACGCTGCAGGTCGCCGACCCGTCGATGTGGCCCTCGAGCCGGTCGCCCGGCTCGACCCGGCCGACGCCCTTGGGCGTCCCGGTCATGAGCAGGTCGCCGGGCCGGAGCGCGACGAGGGTGCTCAGGTAGGCGATCGCCTCGGGCACCTTCCAGATCTGCTGGTCGAGGTCGCCCTGCTGGCGCGTCTCGCCGTTGATCGCGCAGCCAGAGGCTCCCGGCGTCGGGTGGCCGATGTCGTCGACGGTCCGGATCGGGCTGCTCGGCGCGGACTCGTCGAAGCCCTTGGCCATGTCCCAGGGGCGGCCGGCCTTCTTGGCCACCGCCTGCAGGTCGCGGCGGGTCATGTCGAGGCCCACGGCGTACCCGAAGACGTGGTCGAGCGCGTGGTCGACCGGGATGTCGCGGCCGCCCTCGCCGAGCGCGACCACGAGCTCGATCTCGTGGTGCAGGTCCTGCGGTCTGCGTCGGGAAGGCCAGCGCTGCCCGGGGGCACGACGGCGTCGGCCGGCTTCATGAAGAAGAACGGCGGCTCGCGGTCCGGGTCGTGGCCCATCTCGATCGCGTGCTCGGCGTAGTTGCGCCCGATGCAGAAGACCCGGGCCACCGGGAAGACCGCGTCCGTGCCCGTCCACGGCGACGGTGGTGACGGGCGGGCCGCGATGGCGTAGTCGGTCGTACCGGTCAGCGGCTGGAGGCATAGAAGGACACCTTTCGTTCGAAGTAGGCGACCGCCTCCGACGCGAGGAAGGCGAAGGCGAACAGCACGATCAGCAGGGCCCAGAACTCCGGCATCAGGAAGTTCCGGGAGTACAGCTCGAACAGGTAGCCGACACCGACCACCGCGATCAGCAGCTGTCCGATGACGACGCCCTTGAGGCCGCGGATCAGGCCGAGCCGGATGCCGGCGAGCAGCTCGGGCAGCGCGGCCCGGAGCACGATCTGCGAGGTACAGCACGCGCTTGAGGCGCCGAAGGAGCGGCCCATCTCGACCAGCGACGGGTTGACCCGCTCGACGCCGACCTGGGTGTCCAGCGCGATCACCCAGACCGAGAACAGGAACACGGTGACGATCATCGTCGGCAGGCCGAAGCCGAGCAGGGCCATCAGCGCGGGCACGACGGCGGTGAGCGGCGAGCTCTCGAAGATGTTGACCCACATGCCCATCAGCGAGCCGAAGGCCCGGCTGGTGCCCATCAGGATCCCGACCCCGATGCCGACGGCGAAGGACAGCGCCATCCCGATCACGAACGCCTGCAGCGTGATCGACGCCGCCTCGGCGAACGTCTCGACGAGGACACGACCTCGCCGAACGCCGCGAGCACCTCGGAGAACGGCGGGATCAGCGAGACCAGCTCGAGCCGGCCGACGACCTCCCAGAGCACGAACCACACCAGCAGCGAGAACACCATCGGGATCCGGTGACCGCGAAGCTCCATGTCACTCCTCCAGGTAGTTCTGGAGCTCGGCCCAGATCTGCTCCACCCAGTCGAGGTAGGCGGGGCTGCGCCGGATGCGCGTCGGAGCCGCCGCTGCGGTCGACGCCGGGACGGACGACCTTCGAGACCCGGGACGGGCCCGCGGGTGAGGATCACGACCTGGTCGGAGACGTAGACCGCCTCCTCGATCGAGTGGGTCACGAAGATGACGGTCTTGTTCTCGTCGCTGAGCAGGTGCAGCAGGTCCTCCTGGAACTTGCGCCGGATCTGCTCGTCGACCGAGGCGAACGGCTCGTCCATCAGCAGGATGTCGGCGTCGACGGCGAGCGCGCGGGCGAGCCCGACCCGCTGCCGCATGCCGCCGGAGAGCTGGTGCGGGTAGACGTCCTCGAAGCCGGCCAGGCCGACCTTCGCGACGTACTCGCGGGCGATCTCCTCGCGCTCGCTTGCGCGGCACGCCGCGCAGCTCCAGGCCGAAGGCCGCGTTGCGCAGCACCGTCGCCCACGGCATCAGCGCGAAGTCCTGGAACACGAACGCCCGGTCCGGCCCGGGCTTGGTGACCGGCACGCCGTCGACCTCGACCCGCCCCGACGTCGCGCTCGAGCAGGCCGGCGATGATCTTCAGCGTCGTGGTCTTGCCGCACCCGCTGGGGCCGATGATGCTGGTCAGCTCGCCGCGCGGGACGTCGAAGGTGACGCCGCCGAGCGCCTGGACCCCGCCGGCGAACTCCTTGGTGAGGTCGACGACCCGGACCGCGGCGTCACCGTCGGCGTCGCCGACCGGGCTCGGAGGTGGTGCGCGCTCGGTCATAACGGCCTCATCTCGGGTCGGAACAGGCGCTGCTCCAGGCGCTGGAGCAGCGTGATGCTGACGCTCGCGACGATGATGATCGACAGGATCGAGGCGAACATCCGCGGATAGTCGGCGACCGAGCGGTAGTAGGTGATCAGGTCGCCGACGCCGGTCGGGGTGATGATCAGCTCGGCCAGGATCGCGCCGGTGAAGCCCTGCGCGAGACCGAGCCGCAGCCCCGCGAAGATCAGGCCGCTGCCGGCCGGGATGACGATCTTCCAGACCCGCTGCAGCGGCTGGCCAGGAAGGCGTCGCTCATCTCGAGCAGGGACCGCGGGGTGTTGGCGATCCCGCGGTAGGAGTTCAGCACGATCACCGGGGCGCTGAGCAGCACGACCGCGAACACCTTGGCGGCGAAGCCGATGCCGTAGACGAACGTGATCAGCGGGACGATCGCCGCCGACGGCGAGGCCTGCAGCACGATGAACACCGGCAGCCCGAACCACTCGGCCCGCGGCGACAGGCCCATGACCAGCCCGGCGAGCACGCCGCCGACCGCGGTCAGGAGCACGCCGACGATCAGCGGCCCGGCCGTCTCGGCGTAGGCCGCGGCGAACGTGCCGTCGACGAGCATGCTCGCCGAACGCGGCGAGCGTCTCGGTGCACGTGGGGAAGGCGATGCTGACCGGGACCATGCCGGCCCACTCCCACAGCCCGAGCACGACCAGGATCGAGGCAGCGCGCAGCACCCACGGCCTGGTCGCCCAGGCGGCGTGCCTGCGCCTCCCGGCCGCCACGCGGCCGGCGCGGGTCCCGACCGACGTGGCCACTCAGCTGCCCGCTCTCGACGTCGCCGCCTGCGGCCGGGCCCGAGCGTCCAGAAGTCCTCGACCTTGAGCGACGCCGGGTCGCCCTCGAGCTGCCCGGCCGCGCCGTAGAACTCGAAGTCGTCCTGCGCGGCCTGCTCGCCGCCGCAGTCCTGCGGTGAAGAGTCCTTCCTCGGCGCCCTGCTCGTAGTAGGGCAGCAGCTCCTCCTCGAGCTCGGCCGGCAGGTCCTTCAGCAGCCCGAGCCGCTCGCGCTCCTCCTGCACGAACGTTCGGGTCCTCGTTGATCGAGCGCCACACCGTGAGGACCTCCTCGAGCAGGACCTGCACGGACTCCTGGTTCGCGTCGAGCCACTCGGTGTTGCCGAACAGCACCTCGTCACTCGCGTTCGTCTCGGGCGTCGGCGAGCACGTGGAACTTGCCCGGCGCCTCGGCCATCACGTAGTTCTTGTTCGGGATGTCGAGCACGGCGGCCTTGACGTTGCCGCGCAGCAGCGCGGTCGCGCGCACCTCGGCGCCGGGCACGTAGCTGATCTCGCCGAACTCGATGCCCTCCTCCTGCTCGACGATCTTGGCGAGCGCCTCGCGTGGTCGAGCCGCGCGAGTGCACGGTGAAGGTCTCGCCGTCCAGGGACTGCCAGTCGGGGTAGGCGGCCTTGTCGACGACGGGGAAGAACCGCGCTGCTGCGAGCTGGCAGAAGATCCGCAGCGGAGCGCCCGAGCCCTGGATCAGGGCGTACGGCGCGCCGAGCCCGACGTCGGCCTGGCCGCCGACGACGGCCTGGTTGGCGAGGTCCTCGTCGGCCAGCTCGATCAGCTCGACCTCGGTGCCCCGCTCGCGCACCCGCTCCAGCGCGATGAAGAGCGCGAGCGTCTCCACCGACTCGATGTCGCCGAGGGCGACCCGGATCTTGCCGCCGCCTTCGGCGCCGCCTCCCACGGGCTCGTCCTCGCCGCCGCAGGCCGCCAGACCCAGCGCCAGCGTCATCGTCGCAGCGAGTGCTCCGCACCCTCTTCATGGCGCCAGCTCCCCGAGTGATGTGCCGGATCATATCAGATATTTCTGGGCGACAGGTCAGTATCGAGATAGGTGTCGCGCCATGGCCGACCTGAAGTCGCGAGTCGATCTACCTCGCCCTGCGCGAGCGGATCCTGTCCAACGACATCGAGCCCGGCACGCGGCTGGTGATGCGCGACGTCGCGCAACCAGTACGACGCCAGCGACATCCCGGTCCGCGAGGCGCTGCGCATGCTCGAGCGCGACGGCCTGGTCGAGACCGCTCCGTACGGCGGGGCCCGGGTGACCACGCTGACCGCCAAGGAGGTCGAGGAGACCTACTTCATCCGCTCCCACCTCGAGAGCATCGCCACCGGCCTGGCCGCCGAGCGGATCACCGACGCCGAGCTCGGCGCAGCTCGACGTGCTCATGGCGAAGATGCGATGCGGCCGTCGAGGCCCAGGACGGCCCGGCGTTCTCCGACCTCAACCGCGAGTTCCACCGCACGATCGTCGGCCAGCTGCGGCAACGACATGCTGCGCGAGCTGACGATGGACATCTGGCAGCGCCACTCCGGCTTCCAGCGGGTGTTCCGGAAGGTCCCCGAGCGGCTCGCCATCTCACAGCGCGGAGCACGAGGGCATCATGGCCGCGCTGCGCGCCACGACGCGGAGCGAGGCCGCGCGGCTCGCGCTGCTGCACAAGCTGTCCGTGCGCGACTCCGTCAGCACGCTCGTCGAGCAGGCCGCCGCGTCCTAGCTGAAGGTGACCAGCGCGTCCTCCATCGTGCGGGCGCCGGCCTCGCACTGGCGCCGCGCGGCCGCGCCGAGCCGGGCGCAGCCGGCCTGCTCGAACTCCCCGTCGGTGAGGACGGCGAGCGCCTTGCCGAGCCAGCGGTAGCAGGCGCCGCGGGCACCCGGCGCGAAGCGCTCGCAACCTCCCGCCAGCTGCACGTAGGCCTCCGTCGGAGCGTCCTGGAGGTTCTGGACCTTCGTGCCGCGGACGCAGTTGGCGGCGTCGGACGCGGAGCGCATGCGCGAGCAGATCAGCAGCTGCCGGGCGGGATCGGGCGGGCCGATGAGGGACGCGGCGGTCACGCAGCCCTCGCGCTGCAGGCCCTCGAGGCCGTCGCAGAGGTCGTCGATGTCGGACGCGTCTCCACGCGGAAGCCGGCGGGGCGGGTCTCCAGGAACGCGCGGTACCAGCACGGGCGCACGTAGGCCTCCGGCTGGGCGCCGCACAGCCGGTAGGGGTCGGTGACGGCCTCGTCCGAGAGCTTCGCGTCGTCGGCGCCGGCGACCGCGAACCAGTAGTCGTGGTAGGCGCCCTGCGCGCAGTCGGGCGCGACCTGCGAGCCGAGCGCCGTGCACAGCTTCAGCGCCGGCTCGAGCTGGTCCTCGTAGAGGCGCATGAAGGCGTGGCCGAAGCCGTGCACGCAGCTGTAGCGCTGGAAGCGCGTGCCGGCGCCGTCGCAGGCCGAGACGGCCTCGCGCGGATCGCTCGCGTCGATGTCGGGCGCCACGCCGGTGACGAGCCCGTGCGCGAACCCGGCCGGACAGCCCGGGTCGTTGTCGGCGGGCAGGTGGTCCATCAGCGTCGCGAGCGTCACCCCGGAGTCGCGGGCGTAGGTGCGACCGACGGTGTGCATCACGACGTGGCAGTTCTCGAGCAGGAAGCCGCCCTCGCTGCGCGCCGCGTCGTTGATGCGGGCGACCGCCGGCCGCGGATCCTCTTCGCCGTCGACCATCGCCAGGAACGCGCGCGAGTAGCAGTTGCGCGCGTCGTCGTCGGCGAAGTCGCGGCAGTGCTCGACCTCGAGCGCGCGCAGCTCCGGCGCCGGCTCGGTCTCGTCCCCGCGCAGCGCGACGGCGAGCGCGACGCCCACCGCGAGCAGGCCCGCGGCCGCCACGGCCAGGGCGATCGCCAGGCGGCGGTTCACGCCTGGTACTCCTCAACGACCTTCTTGGGCACGCACATCGCCCAGGCGTCGAGGACGAGCTCCTCCATCTCGGGTCGGTCGATCGCAGCCAGGCGCACGCAGGCCCAGTTGTAACGGAGGTCGGACTGGCGCGGCATCAGGAACTTCTCGGGATCCGAGCCGACCAGCACCTCGCGCCACTCCTTCGGGAACGCGAAGCCCATCACCGTCTCGTCGTTCGAGAAGTCCAGGTAGACGAGCCGGCCGATGCGGAACTTCACGCGGCCGTGGACGACGCCTTCGCTCGTGCGCGGCAGCCCGCCGGCGAACGCGCGCACGTCATCGAGCGTCACCGGCATCGGCCGTACTCTAGGCGTGGCTCGCATGGACACAGGGGACCTGATCGAGGCCGTCCGCGCGCACCGAGTGGTGGAGCTCCGGTACGGCGGCCGCGAGGCTCGCGTGGTGCACCCGCACGCGGTCTACCGCGCCGCCTCGGGGACGCTGTTCCTCGACGGCCTCCAGGTCAGCGGCGCGAGCCGGTCGGGCTCGCTGCCCGGCTGGCGCGAGTTCGCGCTGATGCGGATCGCCGACCTGCGGGTGCTCGACGCGGTGTTCGAGCCGGACCCCGAGTTCAACCGCGGCTCCGAGCGCTATCAGCACGGGCTGCTCGCCTGCGCCTAGGATCCGCCCAGAGAGACACGACAAGGAGGGGGAGCCGTGCCGCGGACGCACTACCTGACGGATGAGCAGGTGCACTTCACGTGGGACACCGGCAACGAGCCGGTCCTCGGCATCGACTCGGGCGACACGGTCGTGGTGTGGACGCGCGACGTCAGCGACAACCAGATCGGCCCGGACTCCGACACGAGCGCGATCGCCGGCCTGGACTGGGACCGCGTCTACCCGCTCGCCGGCCCGATCGAGGTCAGCGGCGCCGCGCCGGGCGACACGCTGGCGGTCGAGATCCTCGACATCCACACCCAGGGCTGGGGCTGGACGGCGATCCTGCCCGGCCTGGGGCTGCTGGCCGACGACTTCCCCGATGCCTACCTGAAGATCTTCGACATCTCGGGCGCGCGACTACGCCTGGATGCGCGAGGACGTGGCGATCCCGCTGGCCCCGTTCTTCGGGACGATGGGCGTCTGCCCGGCCGGGGCGAGCGCCGTGCCGGTGATGCCGCCCGGCAACTTCGGCGGCAACCTCGACACGCGCCAGCTCGTCAAGGGCGCGACGCTGTACCTGCCGGTCGAGGTCGCCGGCGCGATGTTCTCCTGCGGCGACGCCCACGGCTGCCAGGGCGACGGCGAGGTCTGCGTCACCGGGCTCGAGGCGCCGATGTACGCGAGCCTGCGCTTCACGCTCGAGAAGGGCCGCTCGATCCCGTCGCCGCAGTACCGCACGCCCGCCCCGCTCACTCCGCGCGTGGACGTGGCGCCGTTCTACGGCACGACCGGGATCGGGCCGGACCTGTTCGCGAACGCGCAGCAGGCGGTGCGGGCGATGATCGACCACATCACCGGCACCTACGGCGTTGTCGCCCGAGGACGCGTACCTGCTCGCCAGCCTGTGCGTGGACCTCAAGATCTCGGAGATCGTCGACGCCGGGCAGTGGGTGGTCAGCGCGCTGCTGCCCGAGGCGGTCTTCCTGCCACGCTAGGAGGCATGTTCGACCACGTGGGAGTCCGCGTCTCGGACCGCGACGCGTCCGAGCGCTTCTACAGCACGGTGCTGAGCACGCTCGGCATCGAGCAGACCTACAACGGCCCTGAGGACGTCGAGTGGGACGAGTTCTGCATCGGCGACGACGGGCCGGTCACGCGGCGCCTGCACATCGGCTTCCGCGCGGCCGGCCACGCGGAGGTCGATGCCTTCTGGCAGGCCGGCATCGACGCGGGGTATCGCGACGACGGCGCCGCCCGGGCCGCGGCCGCAGTACGTCGAGGACTACTACGGCGCGTTCCTGCTCGACCCCGACGGCAACAGCGTGGAGGCGGTCTGGCACGGCGAGATGCGCGGCGGCATGATCGACCACCTGTGGCTGCGCGTCGCCGACGTGGATGCGTCCGAGCGCTTCTACGCGACGATCGCGCCGCACGCGGGCCTCGAGGTGCGCCGGCTCGAGCCCGACCACGTGCAGTGCGTCGGCGCGAAGGCGACCTTCTCGATGCTGGCCGGGACGCCGACCGAGAACGTCCACCTCGCCTTCCCGACCGGCGACGACGCGGTCGTGCAGGCCTTCCACCGCGCCGCCACCGAGGCGGGGTACCGGGACAACGGCGGTCCCGGCGAGCGCGAGCGGTACCACCCCGGCTACTACGGCGCCTTCGTGCTCGACCCCGACGGCAACAACGTCGAGGTCGTGAACCACCACCGTAGGGTCGCGCAGTGACGCCGTTGCTCTACGGCCTCGGCGGGGTCTGCGTTCGCCGTCGCTGGATCGTCCTCGCCACGTGGCTCGTCATCTTCGCCGCGCTGGCCGTCGCGGCCCGCAGCGTCGGGCCCGACGCTCAACGACAACCTCACGCTGCCGGGCACCGACAGCCAGAAGGCGACCGACCTGCTGTCCGAGCGCTTCCCCTCGCAGGCCAACGGCACCAACCCGGTCGTGCTGACGGCGCCGAAGGGCGAGAAGCTCACCGACGCGCAAGTACAAGAAGCCGATCGACGACACGGTGGCGGCGTTCAAGCAGCGACCCCGACGTCCGCTCCGCCACCAGCCCGCTCGCCTCGCAAGGACATCCTCGCCAAGGACGCGCGGACCGGCTACATCGCGCTCAACCTGCGCGCGAGCCCGAGCGACCTGACGACTGACGACGCGCAGCGGATCGTCGACGGGGCCGACCCGGCGCGCGACGCCGGCCTGGCGGTCGGCTTCGGCGGCTACCTCGGGCCAGAAGGTCTCCAAGCCCGAGACGCACTCGAGCGAGGCGGTCGGGCTCGTCGATGGCCGTCATCGTCCTGCTGCTCACCTTCGGCACCGTCGTCGCGATGGGGCTGCCGATCGTCACCGCGATCGTCGGCCTCGTCAGCGGGCTGTCGATCATCACGCTGATCAGCCAGGTCGCCGAGGTGCCGACCGTCGCGCCGACGCTGGCGACGATGATCGGGCTCGGCGTCGGGATCGACTACGCGCTGTTCATCGTCACCCGCCACCAGGCCCAGCGGCGGGACGGGCATGGAGACGCGCGAGTCGATCGCGCGCGCGACGGCGACGTCGGGCGGCGCGGTGGTGTTCGCGGGCACGCACGGTGATGGTCGCGCTGCTCTCGCTGGCCGTCGTCGACATCCCGCTGGTCACCACGCTCGGCTACACGTCGGCGCTGGTGGTGCTCGTCGCGGTGGCCGCGGCGGTCACGCTGCTGCCGGCGATCCTGGCGATCGTCGGCGACCGGATCGACTCGGCTGCGCGCTGCCGCACCGGCGCGGCGCGAAGGACGACCACCCGCACGGCTGGGAGCGCTGGGCGCGGTTCGTCGCCCGCCGCCCGCTGCCCGTCGGCGCTCGTCGCCACCGCCGTGCTCGTCGCGCTCGCGCTGCCGACGCTCGACCTCTACCTCGGCCAGCAGGACAACGGCGCGCTGCCCGACCGAGCACCGAGGCGCGCCGCGCCTACGACGGCCTCACCGACGGCGTTCGGCGTCGGCGCCAACGGCCCGCTGCTGGTCAGCGTCGACATGTCCGCGCAGCCGGCGAAGCCCGACCAGGCCAAGCTCGACGACCTCGACAAGCAGGAGCAGGAGTCGCGAGCAGAAGGCCGCAGGCAGCAGCAGCAGAGCAGGCTCGAGGCGCACGGGCGTGCCGCCGGCTCAGGCGCAGCCAGGCCAGCGCAGGTCAAGCCAGATCGAAGCAGACAGACGAGCACAAGCCGGCGCAGCGCAAGCAGCTCGAGCAGCAAGGCGACCGACCCGCGCCTGCACGCACCTGCGCGACGACCTCGACGAAGACGAACGGCGTCGTCCAAGGTCACCCAGCCGCTCGTCAACTCCGACGGCACCGCGGCCGTCCTCAGCGTGACGCCGACGACCGGCGCCGTCCGACCGCGCGACCGAGCGACCTCGTGCGGCCGGCTGCGCGACGACACGATCCCGGCGGCGACCGAGCGGCGCGGACATGACGGCCAGACGTCGGCGGCACCACCGCCGGCTACGTCGACCTCGCCGACGAGATCTCGAGCAAGCTGATCCTCACGATCGCCGTCGTCGTCGCGCTGAGCTTCCTGCTGCTGCTGCTCGCGTTCCGCTCGGTCGTGATCCCGCTCACCGCCGGGCTGATGAACCTCGATCTCGATCGGCGCGGCGTTCGGCGTCGTGAGCGCCGTGTTCGAGAAGGGCTGGGGCGTCGGGCGTCGTCGGCCTCGACGGACGTCGGTGGCGATCGTGAGCTTCGTCCCGCTGATGATGTTCGCGATCCTGTTCGGGCTCTCGATGGACTACGAGGTCTTCCTGATGACGCACATCAAGGAGGCCTGGGAGCGCACGCACGACAACACGCAGGCGGTGATCGAGGGCGTCGCGCACACCGGCCGCGTGATCACCTCGGCGGCGCTGATCATGGTCAGCGTCTTCTTCGCCTTCGTCCTCAACGGCGACCCGACGGTGAAGCAGTTCGGGGTCGGCATGGGGGTCGCCGTGGCGGTCGACGCGACGCTCGTGCGCTGCCTGCTCGTGCCCGCCGTGATGACGCTGCTCGGCCGCGCGAACTGGTGGTTCCCGCGCTGGCTCGACCGGATCGTGCCCAACTTCTCGATCGAGGGCGAGGAGTGGTTCCGCGAGCGCGACGCGGCGGCGGCTAAGCCGCCGCTAGTGACCGTCTGATCGCGTCCGGCTTCGTGAACAGGTCCTCGGCGCGCCCGTCGCCCACCGGGAAGCCGAAGCGCTCGGCCAGCGCCTCGAGCTCGGCCAGGTCGCCGACGTGGGCGGCGGCGCTCTCCTGCGTGAGCACGTCCCCGCCGCCGAGCGCGCACGGCCGCGAGGCGACGTGCTCGGGATCCGGCAGGTCGGGCAGCTCGAAGTCGGTGCTGTCCCAGTTCAGCGTCTCGCCGATGTTCGTCGCGTGGCGGTCGCGCACGGTCAGGTGGCCGAGGCCGAAGCGGTAGCTGATCAGCTTGAGGATCGACTCGAAGCCGAGCTGCGCGTGGCGCACGTTGCCGCCGCGCGCGAACGGCGAGATCGCCACCGCCGGGATGCGGAAGCCCATCTGGCCGAAGTCCTCGTTCAGGTCGCCGCTCTCGCGGGCGTCGCGCACGCGCGGCGGGCGCACGTGGTCGAAGAAGCCGCCCCACTCGTCGTAGACGACGAACAGCGCGCCGCGCCGGTAGCAGGGCGACTGGGCGAAGGCGCGCACGACGTCGGCCATCCAGGCCTGGCCGAGCCGGACGTCGCCGTGCGGGTGCTCGTCGGCCGAGATGCCGTCGCCGCCGCCGCCGTCGCGGAACGGCGGGTCGACGAACGTGACGTTCGGCAGCGTGCCCCGCGCGCAGTCGGCGTAGTACTCGGTCAGCGGCCGCGTCCAGGTCACGCCGCGCGCGCCCCAGACCGCCGAGAACGGCAGGTCGGAGTGGTAGTAGCGGGCCGTCACCCCGCGGCCGATCGCGCGGTCGAAGATCGTCTCCCACTGGTTGCCCGCCGTCTCGAGCGGCGGCGTGTTGTCCTTGCGGCCGCCCGACTGCGCCGACCACTTGTAGTAGCGGTTGGGCCACGTCGGCCCGAGCAGCGAGCAGAAGAAGCGGTCGTAGATCGTGTACGCGCCGGCCGCCGCGTGCAGGAACTCGATCTCGCCCTCGTCGTAGTAGGTGAGCGCGAACTCGTCGTTGCCGCTGCCGTCGGCCAGGAACCCGCCCTGCAGCTGCGCGCGGCCCGCCTCCCAGCCGTGGCCGGGATCGGGATGGCCGCAGCCCTGCCACTGCGCCTCGAGCGACGAGGCGTGGCGGGTGCCGACCGGCTCACCCGCGGGGTCGAGGTACGTCTCGTCCTGGCTGCCGTCGGCGCCGTCGAGCCAGCCGAAGTAGTGGTCGAAGGAGCGGTTCTCCATCATCACCACGACCACGTGGTCGAGCGGCAGGTTGCGCGGGCTGGGCAGGCCGGTGATCTGCGCGCGCGCCGCCTCGGCGAGCAGCGTCCCGGCGGGGAGCGAGCCGAGCCCCGCGAGCCCGGCGGCCGCGGCGGTGCGCGCCAGGAACTCGCGCCGGCGCAGCGTTCTGTCGTCCATGGGAGCGGGAACGCCGCCGCGCCCGCGGACTTGCGGCGTTCACGAAAGGAACACGACCGAGCGCGCGATCACCAGCTCCGCCGCCGCCTCGTCGTACTCGGGCAGGTCGGGGTCGAGGAAGAGGTGGTCGGAGCCGGGGTAGAGGTAGAGCTCGCCGCCGAGCTCGCGCGCATCCTCGACGTCGCCGAGCGCGTCGTCCTCCATCGTGTGGATCTGCAGCCGCACGCCCTCGGGCCAGCCGCCGAAGACGTCTGCGGGGATCGCGGAGTGGTAGAGGAGTGCGCCTTCTGCGCCCGGCCGGGTCTGCGCCAGCATCTGCGCGGGGGCGGCTCCGAGCGAGAAGCCCGCGTAGTACTCCGCCTGCGGCGCCGCGGTGGCGCCGCGCCGGATCACCTCCTCCATGCCGAGCGCGTCGCGCTTGGCGAGGCCGTCGTCGAGCGAGTCGAAGACCTCGCCGTCGTAGAGGTCGGGCGTGTGGACCGTGTGGCCGGCCGCGCGCAGCCGGTCGGCGAACCAGTGGACGCCCGGTCGCAGGCCGAGCGCGGAGTGGAAGAGAACGATCTCGCTCATGTGGCTGTCGAGCGTACGATGCCCGGCGCATGGACGGCCTGCTGGAGCGCGACCGGGAGCTGGCGGCGCTCGACCGCTGATCGACGACGCCGAGGACGGGCGGGGCCGGGTGGCGCTGATCGAGGGGCCGGCGGGGATCGGCAAGAGGCGGCTGCTCGCCGAGGCGCGCGACCGGCGCCGGCCGGCATGACGGTGCTGACCGCCCGCTGCGGCGAGCTCGAGCGCGACTTCTCGTTCGGCGCCGTGCGCCAGCTGCTCGAGCCGGTCGCGCGACCCGCGCGAGCGGCTGCTGGCGCGGAGCCGCGGCGCCCGGCCGAGGGCGTGCTCGACGGCGCGGTCACCGCGCGAGGGCTCGTTCGCCGTCCTGCACGGGCTCTACTGGGCGGTGCTCAACCTCGCCGAGGAGCGGCCGGTGCTGCTGGCGATCGACGACCTGCAGTGGAGCGACCGGCCGTCGCTGCGCTTCGTGGCCTACCTCGAGCGCGCGGCTCGAGGGCTGCGCCGGTGCTCGTCGCCGCCACGCTGCGCAGCGACCGAGCCGGGCACGGACCCGGCGCTGATCGCCGAGATCGCCGCCGACCCGTTGTGCGAGACGGTGCGGCCCGGGCCGCTCGGCGAGGACGCCGGTCATCGAGCTGGTGACCGAGCGGCTCGGCGAGCCCGACGACGCGCTTCGCCGCCGCCTGCCGCGAGGCCACGGGCGGCAACCCGCTGCTCCTGCGCCACCTGCTGGCGGCGCTCGAGCAGGACGGCGTCGCCCCGAGCGCGGCCGGCGCCGCGGCGGTGCGCGAGATCGGCACGCGGGCGGTGTCGCGCACCGTGCTGCTGCGCCTGTCGCGGCTGCCGCGAGGATGCGGTCGAGGTGGCGCGCGCGTCGCCGTGCTGGGCGACAGCTCGAGCCTGCCGGCGGTGGCGGCCCTGACCGGGCTCGACGAGGCGACCGTGGCGCGCGCCGCGGGCGAGCTGGCGCGCGCCGACATCCTGCGCGCCGAGACGCCGCTCGGCTACGTGCACCCGCTGGTGCGCGACGCCGTCTACCTCGACGTGCCGGCGGGTGAGCGCGAGCTCCAGCACGGCCGCGCCGCCGACGTGCTGGCGGACGCCGGCGCGCCGGCGCAGGAGGTCGCAGCCCAGCTCCTGCACGCGCCGCGCCGCGGCGACCCGTGCCACCGTCGAGCTGCTGCGGACGGCGCGCCGCCCAGGCGGCGCGGCGCGGCGGTCCCGACAGCGCGCTCGCCTACCTCGGCCGCGCGCTCGAAGAGCCGCCGCCGGCCGAGCTGCGCGGCACGCTGCACTTCGAGCTGGGCGTCGCGGCCGCCGAGATGAACGCCCCGCTCGCGGCCGAGCACCTGCGCGTCGCCTATGACGTGCTGACCGCGCCGGACGAGCGGGCGACCGCGGCGTTCGCACTCGCCCAGTCGCTGCTGTTCACGGGCCACGCCGCCGAGGGCGGCGCGCTCGCCCGCCGCGCGCCGCCGACGCCGGCGCCGGCCGACATGCGTCTTGCGATCCAGGCGATGGAGATGATCGCGGTCTTCTTCGGCTACGACCGCGAGGCGCTGGCGCGGATCGAGCTCGAGCGCCGGCGACCGGGTTGGGCGCGCGGATGCTGATGGCCGCGACCGCCTTCGCCCGCGCGGCGGGCGGCGCGCCCGGCGGCCGAGTGCGAGGCGCTGGCGCTCGAGTCGTGGGAAGGCGGCGAGCTGCTCGCGAGCTCGAGCGGGCTGTTCTGGTCGGCCGCGCTGGTAGCGCTGGTGCTGGCCGAGAGCCCGCAGGCGGCGCGACTGGCTCGCGACGTGCGCGCGAGCAGGCGCACCGCAGCGGCTCGGTGTTCTCGACCTCGTCGGTCGGGCTGTGGTCGGGCCTGTACCTGCTCGGCACCGGCGAGCTGGAGGAGGCGGGCGAGCTGCTGATCGAGGCGAACCGCCTCCAGGAGCTGTGGGGCTCGGCGCCGACGGCGACCTCGTGGGCGCGCGGCCTCTACGGCCGACCACGCCGTGCTGGTCGGCGACGCGGCGGGCGCGCGGGCCATCCTGGGCGAGGCGCCGGCCGCCGAGGAGGAGTCCGACGGCGCGCAACCTGTGGCGCCGCGCGCACGCCGAGCTGTCTGCTCGGCCGAAGGCCGGGCCGAGGAGGCGCTCGCCGACGCCGACCTGATGGGCGCGCACGGCGCTGCACGTCCTGCACCCCGACTGGAAGCCGTGGCAGTCGCTGCGGGCGCGCGCGCTCGGGCAGCTCGGCCGCGGCGACGAGGCGATCGCCGCGATCGAGGCCGAGCTGGAGCTGGCGCGCGGCTGCGGCGCGGCGGGAGCCGTCGGGCGCTGCCTGCGCCAGCGGGGCGAGCTCGAGCAGGACGTCGAGCGGCTGCGCGAGGCCGCCGAGCTGCTGGCCGGGTCGCCCGCGCGGCTCGAGCACGCGCGGGCGCTGGCCGCGCTCGGCGCCGCCCTGCGCCGCGACCGCCACGCGACCGAGGCGCGCGAGCCGCTGCGCGAGGCGCTGGAGCTGGCCGAGGCCTGCGCGCTGCCCGCCGCTCGTCGAGGACGTGCGCTCCGAGCTCTACGCCTCCGGCGCGCGCCCGCGGACGCGGCGCTGTCGGGCGTCGGAGTCGCTCACCGCCAGCGAGCGCCGGGTGGCCACGCTGGCCGCCGGCGGCCAGACCAACCGCGAGATCGCCCAGGCGCTGTTCGTGACGCCGAAGACGGTGGAGGTGCACCTGTCGAACGCGTACCGGAAGCTGGACATCCGGTCACGGCGGGAGTTGCCCGGGGCGTTGGCGTAGGGATCGAACTGCTTGCTGGGTAGGGGCGGGGTTCGGCCGCGAGGGAATCGTGCAATCCGGGGACGCGGGCGTAGGCGGATTTCACGAAATGATCCGTCGGGATCCTGCGTGAAATCGGCGGCGCGACCTCGCCGTTTCGCACGTATGCCCGTCAGAGCACAACGTGCAATCGGCCGGTCCGACCGCGTCGCTTCGCACGTTCTTCCCCGCGCGGCGGCCAACCTCGCCGCCGCCCTACCCAGCAGGAGCTCGTCCTCAGCGCCGCTTGATGCGCGCCGCGGCACTCGCGGCCCGCCCCGCCAGCGCACCGAGCCGCTTCGCCTCGGCCTTGCTCAAATTGCGCGGGCTCCCGCGCGACTTGGTCAGCAGCTTGCGAACCTCCGCGCGCTCGGCCGCCGACAGCTCGCTCCAGCCCGCCTGCAGCCACAGGTAGACGACGAGCGCGCGGCGGCGCAGCTCGGTCCACGGGATCTCGCTTCGGGAGGGGAGTCGGCGCGGCTGCGGCATCGCCTCAGAGTATTCACACGCGCGGCGCGCGGGGTGAGAGGATCCGCCGCATGTCGAGCTTCGAACTCGACCGGCGGTTGGGGGACCTGGCAGAGCCGAAGACGCGCCGCGGCGTGCTGATCGGGGCGGGTTCGCTCGCCCTGGCGGCCTCGCTCAGCCGCCTGCCGCTCGACCTGGCCTACGGAACGCCGGTCAAACACCACTCCGACCCGTTCACCCTCGGCGTCGCCTCGGGCGATCCGCTGCACGACTCGATCGTGCTGTGGACCCGGCTGGCGCCCGAGCCCCTGCGCGCCGACGGCGGCATGGAGCCGCGACCGGTCGAGGTGCGCTGGGAGGTCGCCAAGGACCCGTCGATGCGGCGGCTCGTCCGCCGCGGCCGCACGACCGCGTGGCCCTCCTTCGCTCACTCCGTGCACGTCGAGGTCGACGGCCTCGACGACGGGCGCGAGTACTTCTACCGCTTCACCACCGGCTCGGCGGCGAGCCAGGTCGGGCGCACGCGAACCGCCCCGCGGGGCCGCGTGAGCGAGCTCACGTTCAGCTTCGTCAGCTGCCAGAAGTGGGACGACGGGTTCTATCCCGCCTACCGCGAGATCGCCCGCGAGGACCACGACTTCGTGATGCACCTGGGCGACTACACGTACGAGTACGGGATCGCGAACGACACCGGGCCGCGCATGCCGAACCTGCCGCCGGAGTTCGTGACCGAGACCGAGACGCTCGAGCGGTACCGGCTCCAGCACGCGCTCTACAAGACCGACCCGCACCTGAAGGCAGCCCATCGCGCGCACCCGTTCATCGTCGTCTGGGACGACCACGAGGTGCAGAACGACTACACGGGCGACCCGTTCTGGTTCGGGCGCCGCACGAACGCCTACCGCGCGTTCTACGAGCACCTGCCGATGCGCCAGGAGTCGATCCCGCGCGGCAAGGACATGCCGATCTACCGCAAGGTCACGTGGGGCGACCTGGCCGAGTTCAGCATGCTCGACACGCGGCAGTACCGCAGCAACCCGCCGAGCGGGTTCGGCGAGGCCGAACGCCTTCCGGAGGCCTTCAAGCCCGTGCACACGATGCTCGGCCCACCCCAGGAGCAGTGGCTGCTGAACAACCTCAGGCGCTCGGACGCGCGCTGGAACTTCGTCGGCAACCAGGTGCTGATGGCCGAGCTCGACCACGACGGCCACGCACCCGGCGACGACCTGTTCTGGAACGACTCCTGGGACGGCTATCCGGCGGCGCGCAACCGCATCACGGAGTTCCTCAAGGACGAGAGGATCCGGAACGCCGTGATCCTCACCGGCGACTGGCACTCGACCTTCGCCAACGACGTCAAGGAGAACTACGAGGACCCGCGCGCGAGGACCGTGGCGGCCGAGTTCGTCACGCCATCGGTGACCTCGAACGGCGACGCGGAGGTCTATGGCCCGTACTACGGCCCGATGATCAAGTTCAACCCGCACATCCGCTTCTTCGACGGCGACCGGCACGGGTCGATGAAGGCGCGGCTGAGGCGCGACGAGCTCGAGGTCGACTGGCGGATCGCGGACAAGGTGGGCGACCCGAACGCGCGAGTGCGCACCCTGCGCACGTTCGCGGTCGAGTCCGGCCGGCCGGGCATCGCGCAGGCCTAGTAGACATCAGGAATGGACTACCGACAGCTCGGCCATTCCGGCCTGCGCGTCTCCGCCCTCACGCTGGGGACCATGACCTTCGGCGGCAAGGACCGCTTCTCGCTCGTCGGGGACACGGACGTCGCCGGAGCCACGCGCCAGATCGACATGTGCCTCGATCGCGGCGTCAACTTCATCGACACGGCCGACGTCTACTCCGGCGGGGTGTCGGAGGAGATCCTCGGCAAGGCCATCAAGGACCGCCGCGACCGCGTCCTGATCGCGAGCAAGGCGCGCATGCCGATGGGGGACGGGCCCAACGACGCGGGCCTCTCGCGCCACCACCTGATCGAGGGCTGCGAGGCGAGCCTGCGCCGGATGGGCGTCGACCACATCGACCTCTTCCAGGTGCACGAGTGGGACGGGCAGACGCCGCTCGAGGAGACGCTCGAGGCGCTCGACACGCTCGTGAAGTCGGGCAAGGTCCGCTACGTCGGCGCCTCCAACTACGCCGGCTGGCAGCTCATGAAGGCGCTCGGCGTGTCCGACCGCCATGGCTACCAGCGCTTCGTCACGCAACAGATCTACTACTCGCTCCAGTCACGCGACGCGGAGTACGAGCTGGTGCCGATGGCCGTCGACCAGGGCATCGGGATCCTGGTCTGGAGCCCGCTGGCCGGCGGCCTGCTGTCGGGCAAGTTCCGCCGCGCCGACAAGGGCCTGGAGGGCTCGCGCGCGCTGACCGACTGGGCCGAGCCGCCCGTTCGCAACGAGGAGCAGCTGCTCGACACGATCGAGGTGCTGGTCGAGGTCGGCGAGGCGCACGGCGTGTCGGCCGCGCAGGTCGCGCTCGCCTGGCTGCTGGGCCGGCCCGGCGTGGTGTCGCTGATCATCGGCGCGCGTACCGACGAGCAGCTCGAGGACAACCTCGCCGCCGCGGAGCTGCAGCTCTCGGACGACGAGCGCGCGCGGCTCGAGGAGGTCAGCCGCCCGCCGCTGATCTACCCCCATTGGCACCAGGCGAAGACCGCACGCGATCGGCTGGGGGCCGCCGACCTCGCGCTGCTGGAGCCCTATCTGTAGGGGCGCGCGGGAAGGAGCGGTCGGCCGGGACGGCGCGGGTCCAGAGAGGGTGGGGCTTGGGTCGCTGCATGGCGCCGGACTCAACCGGTCCCGCGGCGTGACGCCTATGGCCCGGCGGTCCAGGTTCCGCCGGGCCCTCGGCGCCGGATGGTCGGGGGTCAGCCGACCTCGATCGTCCCCTGCATGCCCGGGTGGAACGTGCACACGTAGCTGAAGGAGCCCTTCTCGGACGCCTTGAACGTGAACGTGTCGCCCGGGGCGAGCGAGCCGGAGTCGAAGTCGTCGCCCGTGACGGTGTGGGCGATCTGGCCTTCGTTCTCGAACGTGACCGTGTCGCCCACGGCGACGTCGATGCTCGCGGGGGTGAAGCTGTTGTCGGCGACGGCGACCTTGTCACCGGCGCCCGCCTGCGCGGCGGCCGGCTCGTCGTCGGAGCCTCCGCAGGCGGCGAGACCGAACGCCGCGGCGGCGAGGCAGAGGGAGAGCGTGCGCTTGACCATGTCCTCCAAGACGCCGACCGCGGCGAGAAATTCCCTAGGCTGCGGGCGATGCCAGTCCCCGAAGCGCAGATCAGCGAAGGCCGGGCCGGCGGGCCGGGCTGGTTCGTCCTCAATCTCTCCGACTCCGCAGCCGGCAAGAGCCCGCGCTCCGGCACGTGGACCGAGTTCGAGCCCCCGCCCGACGGCTTCCCGCAGTTCGGGGTCAACGTCCACGTCGTGATGCCGGGTCAGGCGAACTGCCTCTACCACGAGGAGAGCAACCAGGAGGACTTCCTCGTCCTCCACGGCGAGTGCATCGCGATCATCGAGGAGCAGGAGCGCCCGCTCCGCCAGTGGGACTTCGTGCACTGCCCGCCCGGCACCCGGCACGTGTTCGTCGGCGCCGGCGACGGCCCGTGCGCGATCCTGATGATCGGCGCGCGCGATCCCGACGATCGCACCGAGTACCCGGTCAGCGAGGTGGCCGCCCGCCACAACGCCTCGGCCGCCGAGACGACGAACACGGGTCGCGAGGCCTACCGCGACTTCCCGCCGGAGAGCCACGACGAGCGGTTCGTCTGGCCGCTGGGGTAGGCCCGGGCGAACGTCAACCCCGGCTGGGTAGGGAAGCTGGTCAGCCGGCCGCGCGGCGGATTTCGGCGAAGCGTCCTGTCCTGGTTTAGGGTCGAATATACGACCCTTCGACAGGACGCTTCGAGGAATTCGGCCCCGCCGGCCTCCCCGCTTCCCTACCCAGCCGCAGTTGACGTTCCCGGCACGTCCACGCCCAGCTCCCGGCTGAGCTCGCACAGCGTCCGCCACAGCGCCGGCTCGATCGGCACGCCCGACTGCTCCCGCTCGGCGAGAGCCCGGTCCTCCGGATCGCCCGGCGCCAGCACCTCGTCGAAGCCCGGCGCCGGCGGGATCGCGCGCAGCTCGCCGAGCAGCCCGCCGAGCACCGCCGCGAAGCGGTCGCGGCCGACCGTGCGCTCCGGGTCGATCGCGAGGTGGAAGTGGCCGGTGTCCTGCTGCTCGCCGCCCTCCCCGTAGAGCTGGCCGACCCCGTGGCGCACGCCGGCGCCCGCCAGCACGCCGCACAGCACCTCGACCATCAGGCCGAGCCCGTAGCCCTTGTAGCCGCCGAGCGGCATCGCCGCCGTCACCGCGGCGGCGTCGGTGGTCGGGCCGCCCGTCGGCGTCGACGCCCCAGCTCTCGGGGATCGGCCGCCCCTCGTCGCGCGCGTTCCAGATCCGGTTCATCGCCACCTGGCTGGTGGCCATGTCGAGGTTGAAGACGCCGCCCGACGACGGCGCCGCGAGGCAGATCGGGTTCGTCCCCAGCGCCGGCGAAGCGCCGCCGTGCGGGATCACGAGCGGCTCGGTGTTGGTCAGGGCGATCGCGACCATCCCCTGCTCGGCCGCGCGCATCGCGTAGAACGCCTGCGCGCCGTTGTGCCCGCTGCGCCGCACGGCCACCACGCCCACGCCGTGCTCGCGGGCGAGCTCGATCGAGAGGTCGGTGGCGAGCACGCTCGCCACCTGGCCGGGTCCGTGGTCGCCGTCGACCACCGCCACCGCGCCGTCGCGGCGCACGACCGACGGGCGCGGCCGGTTGTTGATGATCCCGCCGCGCAGGCGCTCGACGTAGATCGGGACGCGCGCGACCCCGTGCGAGTCGGTCCCGCGCAGGCTCGTCCACACGAGCGACGCGGCCACCGTGGCCGACGCCTCCGGCTCGAGGCCCGCGGCCTCCAGCAGCGCCCGCGCCCAGCGCTCGAGCGCGTCGCCGGCGACTGTGGCGCCGTCAGGCGTCGCTCGAGGCCTTCCAGAGGTTGATGCCCGCCTCGACGGCGTGGCCGTCGATCTCCGCGAGCTCCTCGTCGGAGAAGTCCAGCCGCGCGCAGCGCGCCGAGGCTGTCCTCGAGCTGCTCGACCGTGCGCGCGCCGATCAGCGAGGAGGTCACGCGCGGATCGCGCAGCGTCCAGGCGATCGCCATCTGCGCCAGCGTCTGGTCGCGCCGCTGCGCCATGTCGTTGAGAGCGCGCACGTGCTCCATCGCGCCCTCGATCATGTCCTCGCTCAGGAAGTCGGTGTCGGTCGCGCGTGTGCCCTCGGGGATGCCGTCGAGGTACTTGTCGGTCAGCATGCCCTGGGCGAGCGGCGAGAAGACGATCGAGCCGACCCCGGTCTCGCCGAGCACGTCGAGCAGGTCCTCCTCGATCCAGCGGTTGACCAGCGAGTAGGACGGCTGGTGGATGAGCAGCGGCGTCCCGAGCGAGCGCAGGATCTCCACCGCCTCGCGCGTCCGCGCCCCGGAGTAGGACGAGATGCCGACGTAGAGCGCCTTGCCGGCGCGCACGGCCGCGTCGAGCGCGCCCATCGTCTCCTCGAGCGGCGTCTCCGGGTCGAACCGGTGCGAGTAGAAGATGTCGACGTAGTCGAGGCCCATCCGCTGAAGGCTCTGGTCGAGGCTCGCCAGCAGGTACTTGCGCGAGCCCCACTCGCCGTAGGGGCCGGGCCACATGTCGTAGCCGGCCTTGGTGGAGATGATCAGCTCGTCGCGGTAGGGCGCGAGGTCCTCGCGCAGGATGCGGCCGAAGTTGCGCTCGGCCGACCCGAACGGCGGGCCGTAGTTGTTCGCCAGGTCGAAGTGGGTGACGCCCAGGTCGAACGCGCGCCGCAGCACGGCGCGCTGGGTCTCGAGCGGCTGGGTGTCGCCGAAGTTGTGCCAGAGGCCGAGCGAGATCGCGGGCAGCTGCAGCCCGCTGCGCCCGGTCCGCCGGTACGGCATCTGCTCGTAGCGGTTCTCGGCGGCGACGTAGGTCATCGCATCACGTAGCTCAGGATGTCGACCACCTGCTCGGGCTCGCGCGCGACCGCCAGCGCCGCGCGGTCGACCTCCTTCAGCGCATGATCGTGCTGCTCCGGGTGGAGGGTGACCAGCGGCTTGCCCAGCGCGGCGGCCATGCCCGCGTCGAAGGCCGCGTTCCACTGCCGGTACTGCTCGCCGAAGCGGACGATCACGACGTCGGCCTGCTGCAGCAGCGTGCGGGTGCGGATGGCGTTCACGCCCGCGCCCTGGTGGTCCTTCCAGAACGGCTTGTCCTCGGCGCCGAGGATGCTGACGCCTGCGTCGTCGCTCGCCGCGTGGTCGGTCACGGGACCGGTGAACTCGACGTCGAGCCCCGCGTCCTGCGCGCCCTGCTCGATCCGCTCGCGCCAGTCGGTGTGGATCTCGCCTGAGAGATAGACCTGCCAGCTCATGGGCGGCGCATGCTATCCGTACGCGATCGAGAGCTATGAGGTGCCACCGGAGCGGCTCGGGCGCTGGCTCGAGCGCTGGGCCGAGCAGAACGGCCCCGTGACGCGCACGGACCTGGCCGCCGGGCGCGTCACGTTCCACGGCGCCGCGCGGCTCGAGTGCGAGCCGCCGTTCCCGCCGCTCGCGGCGACCGGTGAGCGCGACGGCTTCGAGCCCGGGCCGCTGCTCGAGCATGCCGGCCGGGACCGCGTGGTCGGCGTGCTGCTCGTGCGCCTCGGCGGGCACGCCGCGGGCGTGTTCTCCGGGCGGCGGCTCGTCGACTCGAAGGTCGGCACCCGCAACGTCCACGGCCGCCACCGGAAGGGCGGCTCGAGCCAGCGGCGCTTCGAGCGCCGCAGGGGCGAGCAGGCGCGGGTCGCGCTCGAGGCGGCGGCCGATGTGGCCGTGCGGGTGCTGCTGCCACACCGCGGCGACCTCGAGGCCGTCGTGCTCGGCGGCGACCGCCGGGCGCTGTCCGAGGTGCTCGAGGACGTGCGGCTCCGCCCGCTCCGCGCGCTCGTCGAAGAGCGCGTGCTCGACGTGCCCGACCCGCGGCTGAAGGTCCTCCGCGAGACGCCGGACCGGTTCCGCTCCACGATCGTCAGGCCCGAGACGGCCTAGCGGTAGCGCAGGAACACGACGCCGTTGCCGAAGCGCCGCTCCTCGACGAGCTCGAGATCCCACCGGACGCCGTCCGGGAGCGCCGCCGTGCCGCCGCCGACGAGGACGGGCGAGAGGAACAGCTGGAGCTCGTCGACGAGGCCCGCCCGGATCGCGTGGCCGGCGAGCTCCGGCCCGCCGATGCTCACGTCGCCGTCATCCTTCATGCGCCGGACCGCCTCGGGATCGAACTCGCGCTCGATCCGCGTGCGCGCGCTGGAGACGTCCGCCAGCGTCCGCGAGTAGACGACCTTGTCGGCCGCGCGCCAGATCTGCGCGAAGTCGCGCATCTCGGGCTCGGGCTCGTCCATCGTCTCCCAGACGGCGAGCACCTCGTACATACGGCGGCCGAGCAGCATCGTGCCCACGCCGCGCGCGCGGTCGTTGACGAACGCGTGCACCTCCGCATCGGGGGCCGCCCACTCGAACCGGCCGTCGGCATCCGCGATGTAGCCGTCGAGGGATGCGAGCGCCGAGTAGATCAGCATCAGATCCCCAGCCTACGCCGGAAGGCTCCCGCCCCCTCGACCGAGGCGCCGTGCTCGCGCGCGCGGCCGGCGAGCGCCACGTCGGAGGTGACCACGCGGATGGAACCCGGATCGGGGTCGGCGGCCACGCGGCGCGCGATCTCGTCGTCGGCCGCGTCGCGGCCCGGGCGCGGCGCGATCGCCACCTCCAGCGTGCCCGCGCGGCCCTCCCACTCGGGCCGCCCGGCGTCGAGCACCACCGTGACCTCCTCGCCGCCGCCGGCGAACGCGCGCAGCTGATCGAGCAGCCGTCGAGTGGCTCCGTCGCGGTCGCGCCACCAGCCGTCCGGCTTGGAGCCGATCACGTTCGAGGCGTCGACCATCCAGCGCGTCACGGCCTCGGCCTCTTGGCGCCCGGCCACGGCTCCAGCGGCTCGTCGGGCACGTCCTGCATGTGGGTGCGCTCGTCGTAGATCTCGAGGCCGCGTCGCTGGTAGGTGCGCAGCGCCGCCGGCCCGTCGAGCGAGCAGGTGTGCACCCAGACGCGCCGCGGCCCGATCGCCCAGGCGCGCCGCAGAGCTGCGTCGAGCACGCGCGGGCCGAGCCCGCGGCCGATGAAGGCGGGCAGCAGGCCGAACGACACGAGCTCGACGGAGTCGCCCTGGTCCTCGAGCTCCGCGAAGCCGGCCGGCGTCCCGCGCACGTACGCGACCCACGTTTCCAGCTCCGGGCGCGCCAGCCACTCGCGCCAGCGGTCCCAGGTCCAGCCGCGCCGGTCGGTCCAGCTCCAGTCGCTGCCGACCCCGGTGTAGAGCATGCGGGACAGCTCCGGCGAGGGCAGCTCGGCCTCCCGGATCTCCAGCTCGGGATCCGGCTCGGGCGCCTCCGCAAGTTGCGCGGGATCGGTCATCTGGAGGAACCACGTCGTGACCTGGACGGATGTCATTCCGGGGCCAAGCTACAGATGACGCCTGCACAGGCCGAATAACGGGGGACCATGGCCCTGCGTAGGTCGTCACTCCCGCTGCTCGGCGCGATCATCGCGTTGTTCGGCCTGCCCGCGTCCGCGCTCGCGCAGACGCCGCCGAGCAACGACACCCCTGCCACGCCGGCCGGCTGGCGGACGACGCCGTACGTGGTCACCCTGGTCGGCTCGGACGCGGAGACCGCCGTCAGGATCGACTACGAGCACGGCACGAACGGTGTCACCAACGTCCCCAGCGGCACCCAGGTGACGATCAACACGCAGGGCAAGCTCGACTTCAAGACGCGTGCCTGGGACAACGACCTGCCCGCGCTGGACTCGGGCTGGCGCACCGAGCCGCTGTGGATCGACATGGTCGACCCCACCGACGCCTCGACCGTGACCACGACCGCCGCCGCGAGCGGCTGGCACCTGGCGCCCACCAGCTTCGAGGTCCGTGCCGTCGACATCACCTCGGGCGTCGACCACGTCGAATGGAGCCTCGACGGCGCACCGACGCAGAACGGCCCCAACGGCTCGAACGTCCCGCTTTCCACGAACGGCCCGCACCTGATGCGCACGCGCGCCGTCGACGTCGCCGGCAACGTCTCCGACTGGACCGACCACGTCATCAGCATCGACGCCGTCGCGCCGGCCGACACGACCGTGCTGCCGATCGGCTGGCGGACCGCCCCGGTCGACGTGACCGTCAAGGGCACCGACGCCCACTCCGGCGTCGACGGGGTCGAGTGGGTCATCGACGGCGGCGCGCCCGACAGCGCCTCGCCCGAGGGTCAGTTCACGATCTCCACCGACGGCGAGCACACCGTCCAGACGCTCGTGCGCGACGAGGCCGGAAACGAGTCCGGCTGGGCGCAGCACACCGTCAAGATCGACACGACCGTCCCCACCAACCTCACCGACGCTCCCGACGACTGGGTGCAGGCTGCCCACGTCGAGGTCGAGGCCAGCGACGCCGTGTCCGGCGTGGACCGCGTCGAGTGGCAGATCGACGGCGGGCCGTGGCTGCACGGGCCCTCCGGCAGCTTCGTCCACTTCACCACCACGGGCGAGTACCAGCTCAGGACCCGTGCGCGCGACGTGGCCGGCAACCTCTCGGCGGCCCAGCTCGACAACGTGCAGGTCGACGCGGACGCCCCCGCCAACACCACGACGCAGCCCGTCGGCCAGGTCAGCAACCCGTACCAGGTGGCCGTCACCGGCACCGACTCGGACTCGGGCGTCGCGAGCGTCCAGTGGCAGGTCGACAACGGCACCGATCAACTCGGGCGCCCCCGGCGATCCCGCGACGATCACGGGCGGCGGCCAGCACAACCTCAAGACGCGTGTCATCGACGCTGCGGGCAACGCGTCCGCCTGGCGCTCCGACACCGTCGACGTCAACGCCGCGCTCGGCGACAACGTGCTCCCGGTCGACACGACCACGGCCGGCTCCACCACGATCTGGCGCAGCGCGCCGGTCGTCGTGACCGTCCAGGCCGTGGACGCCGGCTCCGGCGTCAAGCTGATCGAGTACCGGCGGCCCGGCATCCTCACCGGCAGCACGCACCACCACGGCCACGCTGACGATCGACACGCAGGGCGACAACATCCTCGAGACCCGCGTGACCGACAACGCGAACAACCAGACTCCCTGGCGCCGGCAGCACTTCAAGATCGACACCTCGCTCCCGGTCGACACGATCGACATCCCGACGGGCTGGCAGGGGTCGAACAGCTTCACGCTCGCGGCGACCGACGAGTACTCGGGCGTCGACGAGATCGAGTACGAGATCAACGGCGGCGGCGTGCAGGTCGGCGAGCCCGGCGACGTCGTCAACGTCGGCGCCGACGGCGTCTACACGGTCGTGTCGCGCGTGATCGACAACGCGACGCACTCGTCGGCCTACACGACGCGCACGCTGAAGGTCGACACGGTCGACCCGGCGAACACGTCCGCCGTCCCCGGCGCGGGCTGGCTTGACACTCCCTTCGAGCTCGCACTGAGCGGCACCGACCTGCACCTGGACACGATGCAGTGGCGCATCGACGGCGGCGCGATGTCCACGACGGCGACACCGCCACCATCGACCGAGGACGGCGAGTACGACCTCTAGACGCGCGCGATCGACGAGGCCGGCAACGACAGCGGCTGGCGCCTCAACCACGTGCAGGATCGACGGAACCGCTCCCGAGAACACGACCGCCGTGGCTCCGACCGGCTGGCGCAAGACGCCGTACACGGTCGAGATCACAGGAGACGACGGCGCCGGCTCGGGCGTCGACTTCATCGAGCGCAAGATCGACGGCGGCGCCGTGTCCACTGACCCGAACGTGACGATCACCGGCGACGGCGAGCACACGCTGAGCAGCCGCATCGTCGACGAGGCCGGCGCACGCATCCGCGTGGCGTGACGAGGTCATCAAGATCGACACCGCCGCGCCGCAGGCCGCGCTCGCGTGCAACTCCGCGGCCGACGCCTGGAGCCGCTCCGTGGTCAGCTGCAGCGTCACCGCCGACGGCGGCCTCTCCGGCCTCGGCAGCGCGACGCTCGCGGGCGCCGACGGCGGCACCGCGTCGGTGGCCAACGGCGCCGTGGCGACGGTGAGCGCCGACGGCGCCCACACGCTCCACCTCGACACCGTCGACGGCGCGGGCAACGCCGCCGCGGCCGATGCGGTCGTCCACGTCGACCGCACCGCTCCGGCGGCCGGGCTGTCCTGCGCCGCCGCCGACGGCAAGTACACCTGCCGCGCCGACGCGTCCGACGGCACCTCCGGCCTGGCCGCCTTCGGCTGGAGCCTGGACGGCGGCGAGTTCGAGACGATCGCGGCCGGCGGCAGCTTCACCGTCGCCAAGGGCCAGGTCCGCCTGCGCGCAGTCGACGTCGCCGGCAACGAGACGATCACCGATCCGGTCACGCTGGCCGCGATCGCGAAGACCGTCAAGGTGCGGATCTCGAGCGTCCCGGTCTACCTCAAGGGCCACAAGGACGCGGACAGCATGGTCGGCGCGCTCAACGCCGTTCGCAGCGCTCGCGGCACCGTGTCGGTCGATCTGCGGCCGCTGGCCGTCGGTCGCGGCAAGTACCGCGTCGAGCTCAGCCTGAAGTCCGGCAAGCACTCCAAGCGCTTCAAGCGCACGTACAAGGTCGGCCGCACCGGCGCCCTGCCGCGCATCAGCGCGTCGCTGAGCAAGGCGACCGCGAAGACCACGATCACGCTGACCGTTCGCAAGCAGTCGGGCACGCACTGGCGCAAGCACGCCGGCACGCGCGTCGTCCTCGCGAAGTAGGCCTCAAGGCCGCTCCGCGGCTGCCGATGATCCGGGGGAGTCGATGAAGGTCCTTCCGTCCCACATCGCCGAGAACCCCGCCACGCGTGCCGCGAGCACGCGCACGTCCGGCACCGGCAAGGCCTCCTTCAAGAGCGAGCTCCAGACCGCGGAGATCACGCTGAAGAAGGGCGAGGAGATGCAGGCGGTCGAGGGTCACGCGTACGCCGAGATCACCAAGGGCGCCCGCGCCGGCATGTTCATCAACACGAGCGGCAACGTCCGCCACGGGCAGACGTTCACCGTCGCGCACCGCGACGGCAAGGAGTACCACATCTACGGGACCGGCAAGGACCGTCTCGTGGTGGGCTTCCACACGCCGTCGTCCGACACGACTTCCACGACGACGCCGACCGACACGGCCGACAAGGCCGAGAAGACGGACACTTCGAACCTCAAGCTGCGCAAGAACGAGAAGATCGAGCCGGTCGAGGGCCACGCCTACGCCGAGATCACCTCCGGCGCGCGCGAGGGCATGTACATCAACACGAGCGGCAACAAGCGCCACGGCGACGCCTTCGTGCTGGTGAACAAGGCCGGCGTCGAGTACCACATCTACGGCACCGGCGCCGATCGCGAGGTCATCGCGATCAACCGGGCCGACGACAAGGACGACGAGTAGTCGGCCGTCAGGCCGCCCTCTCTGGCGCGCCGAAGCGCGCCGCCTGAAGCTCCGGCGGGATCCCGCCGCCTTCCGTCATCGCCCTCACCACGAGCTGCGCCGAGCCCGGGCCCAGCGTGATCCCCCACGCGCCGTGGCCGGTCACCAGGTACACGCCTTCGCCGATGGCTCCCAGGAGCGGGCGCCCGTCGGCGGCCAGCGGCCGCGCGCAGGCGCGCACGTGCTCGATCGCGGCGTGCTCGAGCTCCGGGATGAAGCGCGCTCCGCGCTCGACCAGGGTGGGCGCCACGGCGGCGGCATCGGGCTCGTCGTCGGTGAACGTCGAGCCGACGGCCGACACCTCGCCGGTGGTGACGATCGAGAACAGCTTGGGCGGCGCACCGCCTGCCGGCTCGGTCAGCGCCTCGACGCCCGCCTGCTCGATCCCGTGGCGTGGCGGGTTGCGCAGGCGCACCTGGGCGACGACGCCCCAGTTGGCGACGCACCCACGACGCGCCGCCCCCGATCGCGTCCGGCGTCCACGGCCCGGCCGCGGCCACCACCGCGCCGGCCGGGTGCAGCTCGCCGGCAACTCGGACCCCGCCGGGCGCGACGTACGCGGCGTCGCCGACGACGATCCGCGCGCCGGCCGCCCGTGCTCTCGCCGCCCATGCGTTGGTGGCGGCGGTCGGCCCGATCGGCCGCCCGGCGTTCACGCGATACGCGTAGAGATCGGCGGCGAGGGCGGGCTCGGCGGCGCGCAGATCGTCGCCCTCGAGCCACTCGGGCGTCAGCTCCGGGAAGCGTGCGGCGGCCGCCTCGTACGCCGCCCGCAGGTCGTCGCGCTCGTCGACGATCAGCACGCCGGCCGGCTCGGGCAGCTCGAAGCCGTCGAGGTCGCCGTAGAGGGCCAGGGAAGCCTCGTAGAGCGGCACGAGCGCCGGGTCCATCGGGTGCTGCAGGATCCCCGAGTTGCGGCCCGAGGCGCCCGCCGCGATCGCCTCGCGCTCGAACAGGGTGACGGTGGCGCCCTGCCTCGGCCAGCAGCGCGGCGGTCGCGCAGCCCGTGATGCCGCCGCCGATGACCGCGACGTCGGTCACTCGTTGAGGTCTTCAGGGGTGTTGATGCTGCGCAGCGCCGCCGCGTCCCACTCGATCGTCGCCGGCCCGAGCGCCTCGAGCGTCGCCCGCACGGGAGCCCCGCGCTCGAGGGCCTCGCGCAGCTCGGGCAGCCAGGCGGGCTCGTAGCGGGCCGGGAACGGCTCGATCCGGCCGCCGGCACGGACGGCGCCGCCGTGCGCGAGCCGAGCGAGCAGCTCGGCGGGTACGAACGGCTGGTCGCAGGCGACCGCGACCACGGGGCCGTCCGCGCGCTCGAGCGCGGTGACGATCCCCAGCAGTGGGTGGAACGGCTCGTCCGGCTCGTGCCACACCCGCAGGCCGTCGGGGAGCGGCGTGTCGGCCTTCGCCACCACCACCGCGTCCAGCCCTGCCTCGCGCGCCGCCGCCAGCGGCCGCTCGATCAGCGGCGCGCCGCCGAACTGCGCCAGCGGCTTCGAGCCGCCCATACGCCGCCCCCGCCCGCCGGCGAGCACGGCGACGATCAAATGACCTCGGCGCCGAGCAGACGGCGCAGCTTGACCTGGAGCTGCAGCGGCGAGAACGGCGCCGCGAGGCGATCGTCGGCGCCGGAGACGTCGCGGCTGCCCTTGCCGTCGGTGAGGACGAGCACCTTGGCGTCGCGCGTGAGGGCGTCGTTGCGCAGCGCCTCGATCCCCGCCCTGCCCGCGCCCGCCCAGTCGAGGATCACGAGGTCCGGCCGCTCCTCGCGGGCACGGTCGGCGGTCGCCTGCGCGGGCGCCTCGAGCACGTCGACGCGGTCGCCGAGCGCGACGCGCGCCACCGCGCGGGTCTGGTCGTCGAGGCCGCCGAGCAGCACGCGCGGGCGGCGCGCCGCCTCGGCCGCGTCGCGGATCTCGGCCGGGGCCGGAGCCGCGACCTGGCTCGCCCGCGGCGGGATCGTCTCGCTCAGCGGGCCGGCGGCGTCGATCACCGCGCGGGCGGCGGAGATCATGTCGCTGCAGCTCGGGAAGCGGCGGTCCGGCGACTTGTCGAGCGCCTTGGCCATGACCGCGTCGAGCCCGTCCGGCAGCTCGGGCCGCAGCTCGGACAGCTTCGGCGCCTGCTCGGACAGGTGCGCGTAGATGACCGCGACGTCGGTCTCGTGCGCGAACGGCACCTGGCCGGAGAGGCAGTGGTAGAGCAGGCAGCCGAGCGCGTAGACGTCCGTCCGCGCGCTGACGCGGCGGCCCTCGATCTGCTCGGGCGCGACGTAGTGGATGGTGCCGACCATGTCGCCGGCGCGCGTGAGCTGGGCCTGCGTGCCGGTCTGCTTGGTCAGCCCGAAGTCGGTCAGGAACGCGTTGCGGCCCTCGATCAGGACGTTGGCGGGCTTGACGTCGCGGTGGATCAGGCCCATGGCGTGCGCGGCGTCGAGCGCGCTCGCGACCTGGCGGCAGACGTCGATCGCGCGGTAGGGGCGCAGGCGGGTCTCGCGCCGCAGGATGGCGGCCAGGTCCTCGCCCTTGATGAACTGCATCGCGAGGTACAGCATCCCGTCGACCTCGCCGGCGTCGTAGACGGTGACGATGTTCGGGTGCTGGAGCGCGGCGGCGATCCGCGCCTCGCGCGTGAAGCGCTCGCGGAAGCCCTCGGACTCGGCGAGGTCGGGCGCGATGATCTTGATGGCGGCGCGGCGCTGCAGGTTGAGGTGCTGCGCGCGGTACACGACGCCCATGCCGCCGCGGCCGATCCGCTCCTCTATCCGGTAACCCGCGATGACCGTGCCGAGGCGCGGGTCGTCGCTCGTGTCCGCCATCATGCCCCCCAGTATGGACGGCGTTGCAGGGATGAGGCTTCTCTTGGCGGGGGATGATGCCGCGACGATGGTGGAGCTGCGCGGCGCCGTGGCGGCGACCGGCGCCCTGCCGACGGCCTGCCGGGCCGATCCGGGCGAGGTCGCCGCGCTCGTCGCGCACGACCCGCCGGTCGCCGTCGTGGCGGTCGGCGCCGATGCCGCGGCGCTGCGCCACCGGCTCGACCCGCTCGGCCTCGACAACGGCCCCGAGGTGATCGAGCTCGAGGAGCTGACCGGGTCGGGCGGGCGCTTCGACGCCGCCGCCGCGCGGCGCCTGCGCGCGCTCGTCGACCGGCGCGACCTTCGCGCCCGCGCCTCGGAGCTCGAGGCCGTGGCGGCCGACCTCGCGATCGCGCGCCGGCGCGAGGGCGACGCGGCGGCGCTCGACACGCTGCGACGGCTGGCGATGGCGGCCGAGTACCGCGACGACAACACGCGCGAGCACACCGAGCGCGTCGGCAACCTGGCCGCCCGGCTGGCCCGCCAGTGCGGCCACGACACCCGCACCGTCTGGCTCCTGCGCCAGGCGGCCCCGCTGCACGACCTCGGCAAGATCGCGGTCCCCGACAACGTCCTGCTCAAGCCGGGCTCGCTGACGAGCGAGGAGTTCGAGGTCGTCAAGACGCACGCCGTGCTCGGCGCGCGCGTGCTGGCGGGCAGCGACTCCGAGCTGCTCGTCGCCGCCGAGCGGGTGGCGCGCTCGCACCACGAGCGCTGGGACGGCAGCGGCTACCCCGACGGCCTGGCCGGCGAGGCGATCCCGCTCGAGGGCCGTCTCGTGCACGTCGCCGACGTCTTCGACGTGCTGGTGCACGAGCGCCCGTACAAGGAGTCGTGGACCGTGGAGGCGGCGGCGGAGGAGATCCGGCGCGGCGCGGGCACGCAGTTCGACCCCCAGGTGGTGGACGCGTTCGAGGCGCTCGGCGCCGCCGCTTGGCAGCCCGTGGACGGCTGAACAAACGTCCCGCGACCCCGCGCCGCCAGGCGCGAGGCCGCGGGGTGTGCCGCCGTAGGACGGGGAGGGGGGAAAGGGCGCCCCCGGCGGATCACGGCATAAAGGCTACGACCGATCGCCGACGATCAGCGGATCGGCACCGTCACATTCGTCCGAAACTCGTCGAAATCGCTCACACGTGAGGCGATCTCGACCTGCCAATCCCCCTTCACGCCGAAGGTCGCGCCGGACATCAGGAAGTGCCCCGGGCCCGCCTTCGTGACCTCGAGCTCGATCGGCTCGATGCCCCGCTCGGGCATTTCTGCGGTTGCCGTCATCTCCAGCGTCTCGTCCCACTGGGCGCCGGTGCGGCGGTCGAAGAGGTACACGTGCATCTCGTTCGGGCCCACCCGCGCGGGGTCGACGGTCATCTCCAGCCGCGCCGGCCCGATGTCGGCCGACGCCGAGAACGGCCCCTGCCCCTCGGCGACCGACGGCGCGTAGCCGGCCAGCGCGCCGGTGGCGGCGAGCGCGGCGACGCCGAGCAGCAGCTCCACGCGCAGCGTGCGGCGCAGCAGCAGCCCGGCGCGGCCCGGCGGCTCTCCGTCGAGCGCCGCGCGGTTGAGCGCGGGCACCAGCCGCCGGCGGTTGATCCAGCCGAGCGCGACGATCCCGGTGAAGAGGACGATCTTGACGAGCACGGCGCGGCCGAACGCGGTCTCGACCAGGTTCGGCACCGTGCGCACCTCGACCAGGCCCTGCACGATCCCCGAGGCCAGCAGGACGGCGATCGCCACGCCGGCCAGCGTCGAGAAGCGGGCCACGACGGCGGCCAGCAGCCGCGTGCGCTCGGCGGCCTCGAGCCGCGCGGTCGCGGCGCGCAGGACGAAGACGAGCACGGCCACGCCGCCGAGCCAGGCGCTCATCGCGATCACGTGCAGCACGTTGGCGGGGGTGAGCAGCGCGACCGGCGACTGAACGCTCGCGTGGCCGCCGAGCGCGGGCAGCGCGGCGAGCGCGAGCAGCGGCACGGCCAGGGCCGCGAGGCGCGTCGTGCGCGGGAGCGCGAGCCCGGTCGCGCCGACCGCCGCCGGCCGCAGGACGGGCACGGGGCGGGGCGCGGCGGCCAGCACGCCGACCGCGACCCAGGCGGCGAAGCCGAGCGCCCAGAACACGCCGAAGCGCGTGCCGAGCACGTCGCCGATCACGTCGGCGCTCAGCGCCTCGCCGATGCCGGTGCCGCCCGCCACCGCGCCCTGGAGCACGATCGCGAGCGCCGCCGACAGCGCCCCGGCGGCGGCCGAGGCGAGCAGGACGGCGCGCAGGCGCGCCGAGAAGGCGTTGGAGGCGGCCTGCCAGCCGGCGCCGGCTCCCGCGGTGGCCCGCAGGCCGGGCAGCCAGCACAGCAGGGTGAAGATCACCGCGCCGAGGCCGAGCGCGATGGCGCCGAACTGGACGGCGCGGGTCACGCCGAACGCGGTGCCGATCACCGCGCCGGTGTCGTCGTCCCCGAGCAGCTCGCCGACCGTGGTGGAGGGCGCGGGCGCGTCGCCGACCACGAACACGAACCCGCCGGAGACCGGGTGCGAGTCGGCCGAGATCACGCGGTAGGTGACCGTGTAGCCGTCCTCGCCGAGCCCGTCGCGCAGGCGGACGGCGACCTCCGCGCCCCGGCCCTCGGGATGGAACGTGCGGCCGGTCTGCACCTCGCGCCCTTCGGAGTCGAACACGCGCACGGCGCCGAACTCGGCCTCGACGGGCTCGCTGAAGCGCAGGCTCACCTGCCCGGGCGCCGCGTCGAGTCGCGCCCCGCGCTCGGGCGTGGTGGACTTCAGCAGCGCGTGGGCGCCCGCCGTGGCCGGCAGCAGCGCGAGCGCCGCCAGAGCGAGGGCGAGCGCCCGGATCACCAGGCCTCCGAGGCGGGCGCGGGGGCCGCCCGGCTGCGTCGCCGCCGCACGACCACGACGGCGATCCCGAGCGGGACGACGAGCACGAGGAAGGCGATGATCAGCGGCAGCGGCGGGCCGGAGGACGGCACGGGCGTCCAGAACAGCGTGCCGGCGATCGCCCCGGTGCGGCCGTCGACCTCGATCGGCACCTTCCAGTCGTAGATCTTCGTGCGCACGTCCTTGTCCTTCACCTGCTCCGGATCGCCCTCGCTCATCCAGTGCATGCGGTGGTCGTGCCACTCGAAGCGGCCGGTCTTCGAGACCTCCTTCCACTGCGGCTCGCCCTTGCCGTCGACCCCGTCCGGCACCGCGACCTCGCCGTCGCGCTCCTCGTTGATGTAGTACGCCTTCGAGTCGGTGTTGACCGAGACGGTGCCGTCCGGCTCGATGCGCGCGTAGGGCTCACCGTCGTAGCCCTCGACGAGGACGGTGCCGTCGCCGTCGTTGCGCAGCAGCAGCCGGTCGTCGCGGTTGAGGACCTCGACGTCGACGCCGGGCGCCGCCGGCGTGACCTGGTTGATCTGGGACAGGAAGTTCGGGCTTCCCTCGTGGGCGAGCGCCACGGGCGCGCCGACCAGCAGCGCGGCGGCCGCGGCGACCCAGGTGACGATCCGCATGGATCTCCTTCGTCGTCGGGACGGGATGGTCAGGCGCCGGCGAGCGCGGGCGGTCCGCGCTGCGGGCGGGGGCGACCATCCAGTCGCGACGGAGGCGGCACGGCGGCGAGCACCGGCCAGCGGCCGCGCTCGCGTCGTACCCGAGGCCGTGGCCGCGCGCCGCGCCAGCGGCGGACGATCCGGTCCTCGGCGATGTAGCGCCCGCTCAGCAGCAGCGCCGCGAGCAGGAACACCGGCGTCATGTACAGCGTCAGCTCGGACACGCCCGACAGGCCCTGGGCGAGCGCGACGAGCGCGGCCATGGCGGTCAGCCAGGCGAGGAAGCGACGCTGGGTCCGGTCCACGGTCCGAGACAGGCTAGTTACACGCGGCGGAAACCTCCAGCCCTGCTCAGCAGCCCGGCGGCGATGCCGGCGCCCACCAGCACCGCGCCCGCGAGCCGCCCGGGCGTGAGGTCGGCGGTGCCGAGCAGCGCGGCGACCACCAGCGCGCTGACCGGCAGCACGCCGGTCAGCAGCCCGGTGCGCTCGACGCCCAGCGCCTGCACGGCCGAGTACCAGAGCACGAAGGCGATCGCGGTAACGCCGACCGCCAGCCAGGCCAGCCCGAGCGCCTCCCCGGCGGTCGGCACGCGCAGCAACCCGCCCGGCCCGTCGAGCACGAGGCCGGTCGCGACGAGCATCGGCACGGCGAGCAGCGCCGCCCAGGCCGACACGACGACCGCCCCGAGCGGCGCGAGCAGCGGCGCGGCGAGCAGCGAGAACGCCGCCTCGCAGGCCAGCGCGCCCAGCGCCGCGGCCAGCCCGGCCGCCGTCACCTCGCCGCCGAGCCCCTGCACCGCCGCCGCGCCGGCGGCCACCACGACCGCCGCGCCCACCACCCGCCGCTCCGGCCGCCGCCCGTCCTGCAGCGGGCCGGCCAGCGCGAGCAGCACCGGCACCGTCGCCACGATCACGCCCACGCTGCCGGGATCCATGCTCTCCTCGGCCGCCATCACGAGCAGGTTGAACGCCGCCAGCCCACTCGCCGCCAGCAGCGCCAACCGCCCCACCTGCCGCCACCCCAACCAAGGGGGGTCTGTCCCCCCTTGCGCAGTTCTGTGCGTTTTCTGGCGGCCTGAGTCCTTGCGTGGAGCCAAACGGGGCCAGCGGAGCAAGGGGGGTCTGACCCCCCTTGTGGTGGCGAGGGCGAAGAGGAGCGCGGCTCCGACCGCGTAGCGGACGGCCTGGCCTCCCGCCTGCGGGTAGTCGCGCAGCGTGTCGAGCACGGCGAAGGAGGAGCCGACGATGGCCATGCCGGCGGCGGCGCCGGCCGCGTAGAGCCAGGTGGGGCGCACGGGTCGACCGTAGGTTGCATCTGGTCCGCTGAACAGGTCCACTATGCGGTGGATGAACCGGACCAGTTCGCGCGAGCTGCTCGTCGCCGTGGCGCGCGGCGCGGCGCGCCGCTGCACGCGCAGCTCGAGGAGCAGCTGCGCGACGGCGTGCGCTCCGGGCGGCTGGCGGCGGGCGATCGGCTGCCCTCGAGCCGGGCGCTGGCGGCCGAGCTCGGCGTCTCGCGCGGGGTGGTGGTGGAGGCGTACGGGCAGCTCGCGGCCGAGGGCTATCTCGCGATCGACCGCGGCGCCGCGCCGCGCGTCGCGGCGGGAGCGGCGGTCGCCGCCGCCCGCCCGGCCGAGCCGCCGCCGGCTCCGCCGCGCTACGACCTGCGCCCCGGAACCCCCGACCTCGCGCTGTTCCCGCGCGCGGCCTGGGCCGCGGCCCAGCGGCGCGCGCTGCGCGAGGTGGCCGACGCCGACCTCGGCTACCCGCCGCCCGGCGGGCACCCGCGGCTGCGGACCGCGCTGGCCGCCTACCTGGGCCGCGTCCGCGGCGTGCAGGCGGCGCCCGAGCGGATCGTCGTCTGCGGCGGCGTCGCCGAGGCGGTGGCGCTCGTCGGACGCGTGCTGCGCGCCGGCGGCGCGCGGCGGATCGCGGTCGAGGACCCGAGCCATCCGGGCACGCGCGAGCTGATCGGCCACAGCGGGGCGGAGATCGTGCCGATCGCGGTCGACGAGGGCGGGATCGACGTCGGCGCCGTCGTCGCGTCGAAAGCCGACGCCGTCCTCGTCACGCCCGCCCACCAGTCGGCCACCGGCGTCGTGCTCGAGCCGCCGCGGCGGGCCGCGCTGGCCGCCTGGGCGCGCGAGACCGGCGCGCTGGTGATCGAGGACGACTACGACGCCGAGTACCGCTACGACCGCCATCCGGTCGGCGCCCTCCAGGGCGTCGCCCCCGACCACGTCGTCCACGTGCACTCGGTCTCCAAGACGCTCGCTCCCGCGCTGCGGATGGGCTGGGCGGCGGTCCCGGCGCGGCTCGTCGCGGCCGTCGTGGAGGAGAAGCGGCTGTCGGACCTCGGGTCGCCCGTGCTCGAGCAGCTCACGCTGGCCGCCTTCCTCGAGCACGGCGAGCTCGACCGCCATCTGCGCCGCACCCGCCCGGCCTACCGCCGGCGCCGCGACGCGCTGCTCGGCGCGCTCAGCGGGCTCGAGGTCGAGGGCGTCGCGGCGGGGCTGCACGTGCTCGCCCGCCTGCCGCCCGGGATCACGGAGCCCGAGGCGGTGGCCGCCGCCGCGGCGCGCGGGGTGGCTGTCGATCCGCTCGGCCCGCACGTGGCCGGCCGGCCCCGGCCGCCCTCGCTCCTGCTCGGCTACACGCGCCTGCCGGAGGCGGCCCTGGGCGAGGCGGGACGCCGCTTGCGCGCGGCGTTGTCCTGAGTGGGACAATCGGCTCGACCACTCGCGAAGGGAGAGTGCCCGAATGGAGTCCTCCGCCGCCCGGATCCTCGTGGTTGCCAACAAGACCGCCGCGACACCGGCGCTGCTCGACGTCGTGCGCGAGCGGGCCTCACGCGGACCATGCGAGTTCACGCTGCTGGTGCCCAACGCGACCCATGGGCTGCACACGCTCGTCGACCCGGAGGACCAGTCGCAGTCCGAGGCCGAGACGACGATCGAGCTGGCGCTGCCGCTGCTCGAGGAGGCGGCCGGCTCGCCGGTCGACGCGATGGTCGGCGTGCCGGAGCCGCTCTCGGCGATCCAGGACGCGGTCCACCTGCACGGCTTCGACGAGCTGATCATCTCGACGCTGCCGACGAAGGTCTCGAAGTGGCTCAAGCTCGACCTGCCCTCGAAGGCCGCCGGGCTCGGGCTGCCGGTGACGACGGTGACGGCGCAGTCGCGCACGGGGGCGGAGGTCTAGCCTAGGCGGCCCGTGCCGCGCTTCTGGCTCATCACCCAGGCCCTGATCGTCGTGTTCGTCCTGGCGGGCATGATCATCGCCCTCACCAAACTCTGAACCGGCGAGCGCCGCGCCGGGCATGGCTATGATCGCGCGCCATGTTCCAGTCCATCGTGGTGGGAACCGACGGGTCGCAGACCGCCGGAGAGGCGGTGCGCGAGGCGACCGAGCTGGCGAAGGCGGTGGGCGCCTCGATCGAGCTCGTGTCGGCTTACGAGCCGGTCTCGAACCAGAGGCTGCGCGAGGAGGCGCGGCAGGCGCCCGAGGACCTGCAGTGGATGGTCAACCCGCGCGAGGACGTGGAGGCGACGCTGCGCGAGGCCGCCGAGAAGGTCGACGCGGCCGGCGTGAGCGTGAACACCTACGCCCGCGAGGGCGATCCGGCCGACGCCATCCTCGACGTCGCCGAGGAGCGCGGCGCCGACCTGATCGTGGTCGGCAACAAGGGCATGACCGGCGCCAAGCGGTTCCTGCTCGGCTCGGTGCCCAACAAGGTCTCGCACCACGCACCCTGCTCGGTGCTGATCATCCGAACGACTTAGCGGGCGGGATCCGTCGCGCCGGCGGCGTCCAGCCGGCCATACCCGTACGCCTCGTCGTAGCCGGGCACGCCGGCGTCGATCGCCGTGCCCTGGAGGCGCTCCTGCACCGCCTGCGGCGTCGGGTCCGGGCCGAGGATGCCCGAGGCGATGACCAGCGCGGCGGCGGCCGTGACGTGGGGGGCCGCCATCGAGGTGCCGATGAAGCCGCTCGGCAGGCCGAAGCGGCGGTAGCTCGACGTGCCGCGCGGCGCGCTCTGCAGGCCGGCCCACGGGAAGGTCGTCTGGTAGATGTCGCGCCCCTCCGGCAGGCCCTTGGGGCACGTCGCGTCGTCCGGGTCGTCCGGCCCGCCGCCGGGCGCCACGAGGTCGAGCCCGCGGCCGATGTTCGAGTAGCGGGCGCGACAGGCGTGCTCGGTCGTCGCGCCGACCGCGATCACCGTCTGGGCGCGCGCGGGATAGGAGATCGCCGGGCGCTCGAAGTTGCCGGCCGCGGCGACGACCACCACGCCACGGCGCGCCGCGAACCGGACGGCGGCGAGCACGTCGGGGATCTCCGACGCGCCGAACTGGCGGAACGTGTCGTCGAACTCGAACGAGAGGTTGATGACGTCGGCGCCGTGGCGGACCGCGAAGCGGATGCCGGCCGTGATCGCGGCGCTCTCGCCCTCACCGCGCGCGTTGAGGACGCGCACGGGCATGATCTTCGCGCCGTAGGCGAGCCCGGTGACGCCGCGGTCGTTGTGCGTGCTCTCGCCGATCGTGCTGGCCACGTGGGTGCCGTGGCCGTTCTCGTCGTGCGGGAACCTGTCCTCGTCCACGAAGTCGTAGCCCGGCACGAAGTCGCCGCGCGAGAAGTCGGTCGACCTGCGGAAGCGCCTGCGGTCCGAGTAGGCGATGCCGGTGTCGAGCACCGCGACGGTGGCGCCGCGGCCGCCCGGATGCCCGAAGTCGAGCAGGTGCTGCCAGGCGTCGGGCGCGTTGACGCCCGCGGGGGCGAGGAAGTTCCACTGCAGGTCCTGCCAGCCGCCGTCGCTGCCGGCGCGGCCCGGGTCGCGCGGGATGAAGGCGGCCAGATGCGCGCGGGCGTTCGGCGCGGCGGTCGCGACCTCTGGCCGCGCCCGCAGCTCGCTCACGGTGTCGGCCACGCTCTGGCCGTCGCGGATGGTCAGCACGCGCGTGCGCGGGGCGAAGGCCTTCGGCGTGCCGACGCCGGTCGCGCGCTGCACGGCGGTCTCCTCGCGCCGGCTGGTGCCGCGCTCGTAGCGGACGACCACCTCGCCGGGCGAGTACGCCGCGGCGCGCGCGGTCTGGGCGCCGGCAGGGGCGGGCACCGCCAGCACGACGGCGGCGACGAGGGGAGCGATCAGGCGGGACGGCTTCAGCATGAAGTGGCGGCGACGGTGCCGCCGAGAGCGGTCCGCCTCACGTACAACATTGTCGGCACCCCGAAGTTACGCAACAAGACGTGAATGTGACACCGGAACGCTTCTTCGCCCGCGACGAGTACTTCATGCGGCTCGCCCTGCGCGAGGCCGAACGGGCGCTCGAGCACGACGACGTGCCGGTCGGCGCGGTGCTCGTGCACGCCGGCGAGGTGATCGGCGCGGGCCACAACGAGCGCGAGCTGCGCGAGGACCCGAGCGCGCACGCCGAGATGATCGCCATCCGCGAAGGCGCGCGGGCGCTCGGCTCCTGGCGGCTGCTCGACACGGTGCTCTACGTGACGCTCGAGCCGTGCGCGATGTGCGCCGGCGCGATCGTGCTCGGCCGCATCCCGCGCGTGGTCTACGGAACGGTCGACCCGAAGGCGGGCGCGGCCGGCTCGGTGCTCGACATCCTCGCCGAGCCCCGGCTCAACCACCGCCCGGACGTCGCCGGCGGCCTGCTGGCCGACGAATCCGCCGAGCTCCTGCGCGCGTTCTTCCGGTCACGGCGCTGAGCAGCCCATTCGGGCTGAATCGCTACCCTGCGGAGTCGCATCCGGAGGGGTGCGAGAGTGGTTGAATCGGGCGGTCTCGAAAACCGTTGTACCGGTAACCCCGGTACCGTGGGTTCGAATCCCACCCCCTCCGCTTAGGCGCAAAAGATCAGGGTGGTCCCCCTGATTTCAAGCGCGTCGCGGCCTGGGATCGTCGTCCGATGGAGAGACGGCTGCCGGCGGCGCTCGCCGCGTTCATCGTGGCGCTGGGCGTCCTCGCGGCTCCGGCCGCCGCCGCACCACCGGTGACCTTCGACCAGGCGTTCGGCGGCGCGCAGGCCGGCGTCAACCAGCTCGAGGCGGATCAGGACAGCGGGACCGGGCCGAGCATCACGGTGTCCGCGAGCCAGGGCGACGGGTCCGCGGACGCGAGCGCGTCGATGCAGGCCTCGTTCGTCGAAGGCGAGAACGGGTTCACCATCGTCTACCGCACCACCGTCTCCGCCACGGCCACCCCCGACGCAATCGGCGCCGTCGGCCAGACAGTTCTCGCCAGCACCATCCAGACCCACGCGCAGGTCCCGTACCGCATCACCGTGACCGCCTCGGGCAACGGGCTCTTCCGGAACACGGTCGGCTTCCAGCAGGCCCGGTTCAACGAGGGTGAGACCGGCGTCAAGACGGGCACGCTCGACCTCAACGAGACCGTCCAGTTCAACGCGAACGCGCAGTGCGGCACCGGCTTCATGGTCAATCTCCACTGCACCGGCACCGCCGAGGTCCGGATCGAGATCGGCGAGCCCACCCCGCCCGTGGTCATCGGCTCGGGACCGTCCGGCGTGGTCGGGCAGCGCGACGCGACGTTCCAGTTCACGACGCTCGACGCCACGCCGCCGCCCGGCCGCTTCGAGTGCTCGCTCGACGCCGGCTCGTTCACGCCGTGCGCCTCGCCGCTCGAGCTCACGCAGCTCGCCGAGGGCGAGCACGTGCTGCAGGTCCGCTACCACCCCGACGGGCAGGATCCCAGCGAGCCCGCCGAGCGGCGCTGGACCGTCGACACGACGCCGCCCGTGGCCTCGTTCGGCGCGCTCCCGGCCGGCGCCGACACGACCGTCACGTTCAGCGCGAACGAGCCGGCGTCGTTCCACTGCAGCGCCGACGGCGGGCCCGTGTTCGCCTGCTCGAGTCCGCACGCCCTGCACGGGCTGGCCGTCGGGCTCCACGACTTCACCGTCGAGGCGACCGACGCCGCCGGCAACGTCTCCGATCAGATCCGGACGGAGTGGGAGGTGGTCGCGCCGCCGCCACCGCCGAGCCTCAGCTGCCCGGGCGGCGCCCAGTCGCAGGTGGCCTTCGGCCCGATCGTCGCGCGCGGCTGCTTCGCTCCCGAGACGGTCGGGAGCCGGCAGGCGCTCGTCGCCCGCGGGCCGGTGAGCGTGAACGGCGTCCGCCTCGCGCCTCACGCCGGCAGCCGCATCGTCGTCGACCCGGCGCTGGCCGGCGGCAGCGTCCGCGCCATCGGCGCGGTGACGATCTCGCCGGGCGACCTCCAGCTCGGCTGGGTGCTCGAGGACGGCTTCAACTTCGACGCGCTCGCGCAGGGCGGGGCCGCGGTCGCGAACCGGTCGCTCGCGCTCCAGGAGGGCATCCTCAACCTCGCGGAGATGCCGCTCAGCGGCGCGCTCCAGTTCGAGCTCTCTCCCGACAACGGCGGACAGGCCAAGGTGACCGCGCGGGTGACGCTGCCGCGCGCGACCTTCACCGCCCTGCCCGGGCTGTCGCCCGAGGGGCAGGGGCTGACCGTCGAGGTGCCGATCACCGTCTCCCACGACCAGGGCGTGACCGGCGGGGTCCGCCTCAAGCTCGCCGAGGCCCACCTCTTCAGACGCCTCAAGGTCAAGGACCTCGATCTCTTCTACGACCATACGATCCGCACGTTCGAAGGATCGGCCGGCATCAAGCTTTCGAACTCGCCGCCGGGCCTCGCCGAGCCGACGCTCACGATCGGCGTCGCGATCGGCCCCGACGGCCTGATCGGCCCGTTGCGCCGGCTCTTCTTCCAGGCCTCGGCCCTGAACCGGCCGGTCGGCTACGGCGTCTTCGTCCAGCGCTTCGGCGCCGCCCTCGAGCGCACCTCCGACCCCGCCGGCCACCCGCTCGCGCGCTTCAGCGGCAACGCCGGACTCTCGCTCGGCCCGCGCGTGGCGATCGGCTCGTTCGAGATCGAGGCGCTGTCGCTCGACGGCACGGTGACGCTCGACGTCCCGCTGGGGCCGCAGCCACCGGAGCCGTTCTCGCTCGCCGTCGGCGGGTCGCTCAAGGTCGTCGACGTGCCGCTCGTCAACGCCCGCGTGCGCTACGTGCCGCCCACCCGCGTGGAGATCGCGGGGAACGTCGACTACACGCTGTTCGGCTACGGGATCGCCGGCGAGCTGGCCTCCGACGCGCAGGGACGCCCGCTCTCGTGGGTCTCGCCCGACGGCTTCAACCTCGAGGTCCGCGGACAGGCAGGCTTCCCGGGGCTCGGCCGCACCGACCCCGCCGAGGCGGTCCTGTCGACCACCGGCTGGGCCGCCTGCATCGGGCCCGAGGGCGACAAGGTCGGCTTCGGCCGCCAGTGGAACGACGAGCTGCAGGCGATGAGCGACAGCTGCGACGTCGGCCCGTACCGCGAGACGGCCGCAGCCGCCCAGGCGGGCTCGCCGGGCGTGACGATCCGGCGCGGGACGCGTCTCGCGGTGCTGTCGGCGCGTGGCGACGGCGGACCGCCGAAGGTCGTCGTGACCGGGCCCGGCGGCGCTCGCTTCGAGACCCCGGCCGGGCCGGAGGGCGTGCGCGACGGCCGCAACCTGCTCGTCCAGGACCCGCGCACGAGCACCACGCACGTCGTGCTGCGGGACCCGGCGCCCGGGCGCTGGTCGGTCGCCGGCTCCGTGACCCGGCTCGACTTCGCCGAGGGCCTGCCGCCGGTGCGCATCCGAGCGAAGGTCCGCGGGAAGGGCGCCCGCCGGACGCTCTCGTGGAACGCCGGCCCGCTGCCGTTCGGCCAGCGGCTGACCTTCGTGGAGCGCGGCGTGCAGAGCGCCAACGTGCTCCGCACCACCGCGCGCCGCCGCGGCCGCCTCACCTTCACGCCCGATCCCGCGCCCGGCCGCGCGCGCCGCATCGAGGTCGTCGTGACCCGCAACGGCATGCCGCGCCTGGACCGCGTGGTCGCGCGCTTCACGGCGCCGAAGCCGCCGCGCCTCGGGAAGGTCGCAGGTCTGCGCGTGCGTGGTCGCGTGCTGACCTGGCGCCACCGGCCCGGGCTGCGCTACGAGCTCGCGCTCGCGCTGCCCGGCGGCACGGTCACCAACCGCAGCCTGGCCCGCCCGCGCTTGAAGCTTCCGCGCCGCGGCCGCGTGCGCGTGACGATCGTCTCGGTCGACGCCATGGGGCGCGTCGGCCCGCGCACCTCACGGCTCGTACGAGCCGGGCGCCCACGCGCGGCTGGCGACCGATAGCGCGTTCCACGCGTTGATGGTCACGATGAGGCCGAGCAGCGCCGCGACCTCCTCGGGGGAGAACTCGGCCGCGACCTCCTCGTAGGCGGCGTCCGGGACGTGCGTCTCGGACAGCCGGGTCACGGACTCGGTGAAGCTCAGCGCCGCGCGCTCGCGTGCCGTGAAGAACGGCGTCTCGCGCCACGCGGGCAGGGCGTAGAGTCGCTGCTCGGTCTCGCCGACCGCGCGTGCGTCCTTCGTGTGCATGTCGATGCAGTAGGCGCAGCCGTTGAGCTGCGACGCGCGGATGCGGACGAGCTCGCGCAGGCGATGGTCGAGGTCGGCGTCGTCGAGCTGCCGCGTGGCCGCGTGGTCGAGGTGGGAGACGGCCTTGTAGACCGTCGGAGCGACCGTCTCGACGTCGAGACGGACGGGGATCTGCGTGATGGTCATGGCTGGACCGTACGCGCTGATTGGCCCTAAGGTAAGGGCCAATCCGATGGCGATTTCGCGGGCCACTTCAGGCGTGCGCGCGGGGCTCGAGGACGAGCTGCGCGAGGCGGTGCGGGCCGGGCGGCTGGCGCCGGGTAGCCGCCTGCCCTCGTCGCGGACGCTCGCCGTCGACCTCGGGATCGCCCGCAACACGGTGGCCGAGGCGTACGCCCAGCTCGTCGCCGAGGGCTGGCTCGTCGCGCGCCAGGGGTCGGGTACCTGGGTCGCCGAGCGGGCAAGGCCGGAGGCGTCCGAGCCCGCCCGCGAGCGCGTCGAGGCCACCGTGCGGTTCGACCTGCGGCCCGGCGTCCCGGACCTCGGCGCCTTCCCGCGCGCGGCCTGGCTGGCGGCGGCGCGGCGGGCGCTGGCGGTGGCGCCCGACGCGGCGCTCGGCTACGGCGACCCGCGCGGCGTGCCCGAGCTCCGCGAGCAGCTCGCCGGCTACCTCGCGCGCGTCCGGCGGGTGCTGGTGCAGCCGTCGGAGATCGTCGTGTGCGCCGGCTTCGGCGAGGCCCTGCGGCTGCTCTGCGCGGTGCTCGTCGCCCGCGGCGCCCGCACCGTCGCGGTCGAGGCCTTCGGCCACCGCCTGCACCGCGACCTGATCACGGCGAGCGGCCTCGCCGTGACCACGATCGGTGTCGACGACCGCGGCGCGGTCGTGGACGAGCTCGGCGACGCCGTCCTCCTGCACGCCGGCCCACCAGTTCCCGCTCGGCGTGGCGCTCGACCCCGAGCGGCGCCGGCAGGCGGTCGCCGGCGGGGCGCTCGTGCTCGAGGACGACTACGACGGCGAGTTCCGCTACGACCGGCAGGCGGTCGGCGCCATGCAGGCGCTCTCGCCCGCGAGCGTCGTCTACCTCGGGACCGCGGCCAAGAGCCTGGTGCCCGGCCTCAGGCTCGCCTGGATGGTGCCGCCGCCGTCGCTGCTCGACGAGCTGGTCGAGGCGAAGCGCGCGATGGCCGCCTTCCCGGCCGTGTTCGAGCAGCTCACCCTGGCCGAGTTCCTGGCCTCGGGCGCGTTCGACCGGCAGGTGCGCCGCGCCCGCATCGCCTACCGGCGCCGGCGCGACCGGCTGATCGCGACGCTCGCCGCCCGCGGCATCGAGGTCAGCGGCATCGCCGCCGGCCTCCACGCGCTCGCGCATCTGCGCGGCCTGAGCGAGCAGGAGGCGGTCGAGCGGGCGGCCGAGCGCGGCCTCGCGATCGAGGGGCTCGCCGCCTACGCCGCGCCCGGCCACTCCGGCCCGCCGGCGCTGGTGATCGGCTACGGGCGGCCGCCGGAGCACGCGTACACGGCGGCGCTTGCCCGGCTCGACGCGGCCCTCACCGCTGGCTGACCGCAAGCATCGGCCGCCGGCAGCGTTGCGGACTTCGTGATGATCGCCACACGACTCCTCCTCCTGGCGGGCGCGCTGCTGCTCGCCCTCGCCGCCCCGGCCGCCGCCGCGCCGACCCACTACGTGACCATGTCCGACGGCGCGAGCATCGCGCTGAACGTCAAGGTCCCCGGCCACTGCACGGCCGCCACGCCGTGCCCCGCCTACTTCGAGATGTCGGGCTACGAGAGCGGCTCGGACGACGGGCGGACGCCGATCGGCGACGTCGCGGGCCCGACCGGGCTCCCGGTGCCCGCCCAGACCGGCACGCGCGAGGCGCACGCGAAGTACTTCGAGGACCGCTACGTGACCGTGCTCGCCAACCTGCGCGGCACGGGCTGCTCGTCGGGCGAGTTCGACGTCTTCAGCTGGCGCTCGGCGCTCGACGGCCGTGAGGTGATCGACGACTGGATCGCCAAGCAGCCGTGGTCGAACGGCGACGTGGCGATCTTCGGGCACTCCTACAGCGGCCTCACGGGCATGATGGTCGCCTCCACGCGGCCGAAGCAGCTGCGCGCGGTCAGCGCCTCCGGCCTGATCGGCGACCTCTACCGCGACATCGTCTATCCGGGCGGCGTCACCAACTACGGCTTCCCGCTGCTGTGGACCGGCGCCGTGCGGCCGGTCTACGACGTCGGCGGCGGCACGGCCGGCGGCCTGATCCCGCCGGAGAGCACCAGCGCCCAGTGCGCGGCCAACCAGGCCGGCCGCTCGCGCACGATCCTCGAGGACCCGCTGATCCAGGGCCTCGACGACACCGACGGCGAGTGGTTCCGCTCGCGCTCGCTGGTCACCTCCGTCGAGCGGATCCAGGTACCGGTCCACATCACGGCCGCCTACCAGGACGAGCAGACCGGCGGCCGCGGCCCGACCAACGTCTTCGACCACCTGCCCGCTGGGATCCCGAAGCGGCTCGTGCTGGTCAACGGCGAGCACGGCACGCAGACCGACCCGCACCTGATGAAGGACCGCGCCGCCTGGCTCGACCACTGGCTGCTCGGAAAGCCCGGCTTCGACGGCACCACGTCCCGCGTGCTCCTCGGCTACCAGGGCGAAGGCCGCGTGGTGGGGGAGATCGACTCCGACGGCTTCCCGCTCGGCCAGACGCAGTTCACCGACGTCTACGCCACGGTTGAGGGTCTGACCCTCAACAGGGGTGAGGTGACGCAGGGAAGCGCGAGTTGGGTGAACGGTTCGCGGCGCCAGGCGTACGCGCACCTGGCCGGATCGAACACCGGCGGCGAGGTGACGAGCGCGGGCGGGCCGGACGAGCTCGAGCTGGCGATGCGCTTCGACGAGGCGACGGCGATGGCGGGCCCGATCACGGCCAACCTCTTCGTGTCGTCCACCGCTCCCGACACCGAGCTGTTCGTGCAGCTCATCGACCGCGGCCCCGACGGCTCGCTGCTCTACCTCAACCGCGGCATGCTGCGCGCGAGCCATCGCCAGATCGACCGCTCGCAGTCGCAGCTCACGGCCGACGGGCGGATCTACCGCCCGTGGCGCCCCCACACCGAGCGGTCGCTGGTCACGCCAGGCGAGGTCGTCGACTACCTGATCGACGTCTTCCCGGTCGGGCACGTGTTCCTGCCCGGCCACGAGCTGGTCGTCAAGGTGCACGCGCCGCCGCTCGACGACAACGACTACGCGTACGTGCAGAAGACGCTGCCGGGCGTCAACACGCTGCACTTCGGGGGCGACACGCCGTCGCGCCTGATGCTCCCGCTGATCCCGATGAGCGAGGTCCGGGACTTCCGGGCTCCGGCCGGTCCGTGCGTCTACGCATCGATGCGCTGCATACCGGGCTAGATATGGTCGGCGTATGGACGCATCCACCCTCGAGCGCCTCGCGGAGCTGGTAGTCGGCTTCGGGGCCAACGTTCAGCGTGATCAGATCGTCTCCGTGACGTGTGAGCCGGGCAAGGAGGACCTGACGCGAGCGATCGCGGCCAGCGCGTACCGGCGCGGCGCGAAATTCGTGGACGTCGCGTGGTTCGATCCCTGGATCAAGCGCGCGCGGGTCGAGCACGCGCGCGAGGAGACGCTCGACTTCGTGCCGGACTGGTACGGGTCGCGCATCCTCGCGCTCGGCGACCAGCGCGCGGCGCGGATCGGGCTGTCGGGCCCCTCGGCGCCCGGGCTGCTCGAGGACCTCGACCCGGTGCGGTCGGGCAAGGATCGCCTGCCCGCGGTCAAGGAATCCGGGCAGGTCGTCAACGACCGCACGACCAACTGGTCGATCATCCCCGCGCCGTCGCAGGCGTGGGCCACGCTCGTGTTCCCCGACCTGCCCCCGGAGGAGGCGCTCGCCGCGCTCGACGAGCGGATCCTGCACATCCTGCGGCTCGACGAGGACGACCCGATCGCCGCCTGGCGCGCACGCGCCGACACGCTCGAGGCGGCGGCCCGGCGGCTGACCGAGCGCGGCTTCGACGCGCTCCACTACGAGGGGCCGGGCACCGACCTGACGATCGGCATGCTGCCCGACCACCGCTGGGATGCGGCGCGCTTCGAGACCGTCGACGGGATCGAGCACATGCCGAACCTGCCGACCGAGGAGGTCTTCACCTCGCCCGACCCCGAGCGCGCCGACGGCCACGTCACCTCGAGCAAGCCGCTCGTGCTGGCCGACGGCACCGTCGTGCGCAACCTGCGCGTGCGCTTCGAGGGCGGCCGCGCCGTGCAGGTCGACGCCGACACGGCGCAGGACACCATGCGCACGATCACCGCGCACGACGAAGGGGCGGCGCGGCTCGGCGAGGTGGCGCTCGTCGACGACGAGGGCCGGATCGGCAAGCTCGACACCGTCTTCTACGACACGCTGATCGACGAGAACGCGGCGAGCCACATCGCGCTCGGCCAGGGCTTCCCGTTCCTGTTGCCCGACCAGGTCCGCGACCGCGTCAACGAGAGCCAGATCCACATCGACTTCATGATCGGCTCGCCGGAGATGACGGTCACCGGCATCACGCGCGAGGGCGAGCGCGTCCCCGTGCTGGTGCGGGGCAAGTGGCAGTAAGCGGGCCGTAGGGGCGCCGTAGGTGGCGCGGGACGAGAGTCCCGCCCATGAACCGACTCCTCCCCCTCGCCGCCCTGGTCGCGGCCACCATCGCCCTCCCTTCGGTGGCGCAGGGCGCCACCCTCGAGCGGTACTCCGGCGTCCCGGGCACGATGCAGCTCACCGCCGGACCCGCCGAGACGAACCTCATCACGGTCGAGGACCGCCCGCTGTCGGTCGTGATCACCGACAACGCCGGCCCGCTCAAGCTCAAGCGCGCCACCGGCTGCGTGCGCCTCGACTCCAACTCGGCACGCTGCTTCCTCACCAAGCAGGTCTGGCTCGACCTCGGCGACAGCAACGACGTGGCCACGGTCGCCTCGCGCCGCGCGGTGTCGATCGTGGGCGGCGCCGGCAACGATCGCTACTACGCGATCGGCACCGACGCGCCGTCGCGCGTGGAGTTCGACGGCGGCTTCGGCGTCGACACGGCCAGCTACTTCTTCGCGACCGAGGGCGTGCGCGTCGGGGTCGACGGCATGCCGTTCGACGGCCGCGCCGGTGACAACGACCGCATCGATCGCACGGTCGAGACGGTCCACGGCTCGCCGTTCGACGACGTGCTCGTGGGAGCGAGCCGCGAGCAGCAGCTCTTCGGCTTCGACGGTGACGACGAGATCGCCGGCGGCAAGGGCTCCGACGTGCTCGACGGCGGCTCCGGCGACGACCGCATCGACGCCCGCGACGGCGAGCTCGACACCATCGACTGCGGCATCGGCATGCTCGACGTGCTGACCGCCGACCCGGTCGAGTCGTCGATCCTCGGCTGCCCCTGACCGCTGCCGTTCAGCCGCTACGCTGCCTCTCTTCCAGGAGAGGTGCCGGAGCGGCTGAACGGGCACGACTGGAAATCGTGTGACGGGGGTCAACCTCGTCCGAGGGTTCGAATCCCTCCCTCTCCGCTGGCGAGCTGCGCCTCGACCGCGCGGTGGACGTTGCCGTGGATGTGATCCGCGCCGAGGAGGTCGACGACCCCGTCGGCCTCCAGCACGGCGCGGACGTGCGGCTTGACGCGGGCCAGCCGCAGGGTCACGCCGTCGGCCTGCGTCAGCCGGTGGATCTCGGTCAGCTTCGCCGAGCCCTGGGAGTCGACGAAGTTGACGCCCTCGAGGCTGAGCACGAGCGCCCGCCGGCCGTCCTGGGGCAGCTCGCGGATGCGGTCCTCGAGCGCCTCCGCGGTGGCGAAGAAGAGCCCGCCGTCGAGGCGCAGGACGAGGATGCCCGGGAAGGTCTCGTCGTCCGGGTTCTCGACGAGGTCGCGGAAGACCTGGGTGCCGGGCTCGCGACCCAGCAGCGGCATCGGCGGCTGCGTGGCGACGTAGACGAGCCACAGGAGCGAGAGGGCGACGCCGATGACGACGCCGGCGAGCACGCCGGCCGAGAGGACGCCGACGATCGCCGCGACGGCGATCCAGAAGTCGAACCGGGCGACGCGGCGGAGGCGGCGCAGCTCGGCCACGTCGATCATGCCGAAGACGACGGCGTCGATGATCACGGCGCCGAGCACGGCCTTCGGGAGGTCCGAGAACAGCGGCGCGAGGAAGACCAGCGTCGCGAGCACGAGCCCGCCGGTGATGAGCGAGGACATCTGCGTGCGGGCGCCCGACGACTCGTTGAGCGAGCTGGCCGACAAGCTCGTCGACACCGGCATCCCCTGGAACAGGCCGGCGCCGACGTTCGCCATCCCCTGGGCGACGGACTCCTGGTCGACGTCGATGCGGTAGTGATGGCGCGCGGCGAACGCGCGCGCGTCGCCGGCCGTCTGGGAGAACCCGATCAGCAGCAATGCGACCGCCGCGATGCCGATCGTCGCGTAGTGGTCGCCGACCAGCTCGAGGTCGGGCAGCAGGGGGGTCGGGAGGCCGCTCGGCACGTTGCCGACCAGCGCGACACCGTGCGCGCCGAGGTCGAACAGCGCCGAGGCCAGCAGTCCGCCCGCGACGAGCACGAGCGCGCCGGGCACGGCCGGCGCGACGCGGCGGAGCACGAGCACGACGGTGAGCGCGCCGGCGCCGACGAGCAGCGTCGTCCCGTGGGTGTCGCCGAGCGACCCGACCCACGATCCCAGCTCGCGCCACGCGTTGTCGCCCTCCGCGGAGGTGCCGGTCAGCTTCGGCAGCTCCCCGATGACGACGTCGACCGCGGCTCCCGCCAGGAACCCGGTCACCACCGCCTTCGACAGGAAGCTGGCGATCCAGCCCAGCCGGAAGAGCGCCAGCAACAGGAAGAGCAGCCCGGTCGCGAGCGCGATCGCGGCGACCAGCTGCGCCGCCTCCCCGCCGCCGAGGCCGGTGACCAGGACCGCGCCTCCGGCGACGGCGGCGAGCGATGAGCTCGGCCCCGTCGAGATGTGCCGGGAGGTGGCGAAGAGCGCGTAGATGATCCCGCCGGCCGCCGCGGCGTAGAGCCCGTTCTGCAGCGGGACGCCGGCGATGCCCGCGTAGCCGAGGTTCTTCGGCACGATCAGCGCCGTGACCGCTATCCCCGCCGCGACGTCGCCGCGCAGCCAGCGGCGGTCGTAGCGGGTCAGCCAGGTCATACGCCGCGCTCAGCGGCGACCCGGCCCTCGCGCACGGCCCGCTCGAGCGCGGCGTGGTCCCGCTGCGTCTGGTCCGCGTACGCCTCCGCGAACTTGACGAGCGCCCGGTCGAAGCGCATCTCCGGATCCCAGATAGGCCGCGATCGCGATGCGATCGCCGGAACGGGCGTGGGCGCGCGCCAGGGTCCAGCCGCACAGCGTCACGTAGACGGTGAGGCGGGCCGCCGACATCTCCTCCACGTCGGCGCCGAGCTTCCAGTCCCACAGCTGCCGCAGGTAGTAGTCGCGCGGCGTGTCGTCGACCCAGCCGGCGCGCAGCCAGCCGAGGAAGATGTCGCCGTCCACCTGCATGAGCCGCTGCCCGTGGACGACGCGCTGCCCGTGGTTGCGGGCCGCGCGGCGCCCCGCGTAGCGCTCGAGAACCGACGGCCCGGCCTGCTTGACCTGGAGGAAGAGCGGGTCGTTGCCGTCGCGGCCGATCAGCAGGACCACCCACGCGCGGGTCCCGACGCTGCCGACTCCGCCGACCCGGCGGGCCATGTGCGCGTAGCGGTAGCCCTCGAGCAGGTGCTTCCGGTCGACCGGCAGGCTGCGGCGGTAGGCGCGCAGCAGCGGCAGGATCTGCTCCTCGACGTCGACGCCGGGGAACAGATCCTCGATCGGGACGATCCGCGGCGGGCGGCTGACGAAGCGCGGCCGGCCGTCGACGCGCTCGGTGAGCTTCGACAGCGCGCGCAGGTGGTCCTTGGTCCGCGCGCCCGTGACCCGCCGCTGGAACTGGCTGCGCTCCTTCGCGGTCACGCGGTCGCCCGCGTGGCTGAGGACGCGCCCGACGTCGAGCCGGGCGTACCAGAGCTCGAGGTTCCGCAGGCCGGCGAACTCCCGCATCGCCTCGCGGTAGGAGCGCACGGCGGCCTCCACCGCCTCGCGCCGCGCCGGCCTCTCGAGGCCGAGCTCGTGACCCGCGACGGCCACGCTGGCGGCAAGCCGCTTGACGTCCCACTCGAACGGGCCCTGCGCGGTCTCGTCGAAGTCGTTGATGTCGAACACCAGCTCACGGTCGGGCGCCGCGAAGCCGCCGAAGTTCGAGAGGTGCGCGTCCCCGCACAGCTGGACCGTCAGCCCCGTGTCCGGTACGGCGGCGAGGTCGGCGGCCATCAGCGCGGCCGCGCCGCGGAAGAACGCGAACGGCGAGGCGAGCATCCGCCCGTGCCGGATCGGCACGAGCTCGGGCACGCGGTCCGCGGCCTGCTCGAGCAGCACGTCCTCGGGCGGCCGGCGGTCGGCCGGCGGCTGCCAGCCGGCATGACCCGAGCGCGGGACGGCCGAGCGCGCCGCCTTGCCGCGCGCCGCGCGGTCGGCCACGTCGATCTCATCCATGGATGGTCGCGAGCATCTCAGCGCGCCCGCGCCCGCGCCATCGTGCGCACCAGCCGACGAGAGTCGCGCGTGCACGCCGGCGCTGCCCCGGGTACTCCGGCCTCCGGAGTGCGCGCGCGGCTGCTCATCGCGACGGTCCTGGTGTTCGCCGCGTGCGGCGGCGAGGACCGCAGGGCCGGCACGCCGGCCGTGAGCGAGGACGTCGGCGGCGGCAACGCGACCTACTGCGCGATCGGCGCGCTGGAGAAGCCCGAGTCGACGGCGGTGCGGCGCTTCAACCAGGCCCATCGCGACGACGGCTTCACCGCGCGCTTCCAGACGCTCGACGGCTACGAGCGGATCCCTGACGTCTGCGACGTCGCGCTGATCGACTCCGCGTGGCTCGCCTTCCACGTGCAGACGGGCTTGATCGCCGACCTCACCGAGCGCGTCGAGAAGCGCAAGGACGACTTCGTGGGCGCGGCGCTGGAGCTCGCCGGCTACGACGATCGCTATTGGGCGCTCCCGCGGTACGTCGACGTCGGGTTCCTCTACTACGACAAGGAACACGCGGGGACGCCGCCGTTCACCTGGCAGGAGGCGTACGGGATCGGCCGGCGGGCGAACGGCCTCGTCTACGCGGGCGCGCGCGAGCCGGAGCTGGCGCTGCACTTCCTCGAGCTCGCGTACTCGGCGGGCGGGAGGGTGCTGTCCGAGGACGGCAGGGCGAGCGAGCTCGACAGCGCGGAGAACCTGCGCGCGCTGGAGCTCATGAGCCGCGGGGTCGCGCATGGGGCTGTGCCGCGGCCGGTTACGCGCATGAACACGGGCGACGCCCGGCTGGCGTTCGCGCAGGGCGCGACCGTGCTGCGCGACTGGGCGTTCGGCTTCCGCGCGCTGCGGGTCGGCCGCTGGTCGTCGGGCTTCGAGATCATCGACCTGCCCGGCTTCGGCGACCGGCCGCCGGTCCCGGTGCTGGTCGGCCGAGGCGTCGTCGTCGCCGAGGACGCCAAGACCGAGCCTGCCGCGCTCGCGCTCGCCGACTATTTGACCGGCCGCGCGGAGGCGGTGCGCGTCGCCAAGCACTACCGGCTGCCGACCGCGCTGTCCGAGACCTACGCAGGCGCCGTGGTGCTCGACTGGCTGCCGTACTCGCTCGAGCTCGAGCGCGCACTCGAGACGGGGCGCGCACATCCGATCACGCCGCGCTGGCCGGAGATGGCGGACGTCATCGCCGACCGCGTCCACGCGGCGCTCACCGGGCGGATGACGCCGCGCGCCGCGCTCGCCGCCGCCGACCGCGACGTGGCCGCACTGCTCGCCGGCTAGACCGTCGCGTCGAGCTGACCGTCACGCGGCGTTGAGCAGCTCTCGCGTGGAGGGCAGCGCGCCCAGGGCGCGCAGCGCCCGGTCCTCGACCTGGCGCACCTGGTGCGGCTTGACGCCGAGCGCGCGCGCGGTCTCCGCGGGCGTGTGCGGCGCCTCGTCGCCTAGGCCGTAGCGCAGCTCGAGCACGCGCCGCTCGACCGGGCCGAGGTGCCGGAGCGCGGCGGTGACGCCGTCGCGCTCGGCGCCGGCCATCGCCTCGTCCTCGGGCGACGGGAGGTCGGACGCGAGCAGGTCGCCGAGCTCGGTCTCGCCGTCGTCGGCGATCGGGGCGTCGAGCGAGGCCGGCCGCCGGCCCGCGCCGCGCAGGCGCTCGACCTCCTCGAGCTCCCAGTCGAGGTCGGCGGCCAGCTCCTCCGAGCTGGGCGTGCCACCAAGCCGGGTGGACAGCATGCGCTCGGCGATCTCGAGCTTGCGAACGCGGTCGGCCACAGGGATCGGCAGCCGCACGATCCGGCCCTTGTCGGCCAGCGCGCGGCCGATCGCCTGGCGGATCCACAGCGTCGCGTAGGTGGAGAAGCGGAAGCCCTTCCGGTAGTCGAACTTCTCGACGGCGCGAACGAGGCCGATCGTGCCCTCCTGGATGAGGTCCTGCATGGTGAGCCCGGAGTCCTCGCGCTGGTAGCGCTTGGCCACGTGCACGACGAGCCGCAGGTTGGCCTCGATCATGTGGTCCTTGGCGGCCAGGTCGCCGCGCTCGGCGCGGCGGGCCAGATCCTTCTCCTGCGACGGCGTGAGCAGAGGCGTGCGGGCGATGCGCCGCAGGTACAGGGCCAGGCCGTCGTCGTGTCGGTCACTCATTCCACGTGCAACTGTCGGACGCGATCCTCAAGCGCTGGTGAAGGGTCGATCAAGGGCTCCTGAAGCCTTATGCGGAGCTGACGCGCGCGTACTTACCGTCGCCGTCGCACCCACTTCAGGAGATCGCCGTGAACCGCCTCTGGACAGACGGGCCCCCGACCCAGACCTACACCCCGCCGCAGCCCCCTCAACCGCCCTACGCGGCGCCGCCGGCTTCCCCGCCGCCGCCCCCGCCGCCGCGCGACCGCGGGCGCTGGCTGGCCGCCTTCGGAGGCGGCACCGTGTCCGCCGTCGTGGTCGCCGCCGTGCTGCTCGGCACCGGCCTGGCCGACAACGACAACACCACCACGCCCGCGAGCTCCGGCAACACGACGCCCGTGTCGGTCTCCAGCAGCGACGCGCGCGGCAACCTCGTGCGCACGATCTACGCCGCCGCCAGCCCGAGCGTCGTCTCGGTCCGCACCGGCGAGGGCTCGGGCACGGGCTTCCTCGTCGACAGCGACGGCACCATCGCTACCAACGCCCACGTCGTCGGCGACAGCTCCGAGGTGCAGGTGCGCTTCACCGACGACGGCGACCTGCATACCGCGCGGGTGCTCGGCGTCGACGAGTCGACCGACCTCGCCGCCATCAAGGTCGACGCGAGCGCCGCCAGCGGCGTCAAGCCGCTCGCCCTGGCCGACTCCGACAAGGTGCAGGTCGGCGACACCGCGCTCGCCGTCGGCTACCCGCTCGGGCTCGACCGCACGGCCACCGCGGGCATCATCTCCGGCCTCGGGCGCGACATCCAGGCGCCCAACGGCTTCTCGATCGACAAGGTCATCCAGACCGACGCGCCGATCAACCCCGGCAACTCGGGCGGCCCGCTGCTCAACTCCAACGGCGAGGTGATCGGCATCAACTCGCAGATCGCCACGGCCGGCGGCGGCAACGGCAGCGTGGGCATCGGGTTCGCGATTCCCGCCAACACCGTCAAGGAGGTGCTGCCGCAGCTCGAGCGCGGCGCCCAGCCCGAGCACCCCTACCTCGGCGTCTCGACCGCGCCTGCGCAGGACGGCGGCGCCCAGGTCGGCCAGCTCACGGCCGGCGGGCCCGCGGCGAAGGCCGGGATCCAGGCCGGTGACGTGATCACCCAGGTCGGCGGCGAGCACGTGCAGGATCCCGCCGACGTCGCGACGGCGATCGAGAACAACAAGCCGGGCGACAAGGTCGACGTGAAGGTCGAGCGCAACGGCTCCGAGCACACCATCCAGGTCACCCTCGGCCAGCGGCCCGACCAGCTGCCGTGAGCTTCCAGGCGCCCGCCTTCCTGCTCGCCCTGGCGCTCGTCCCGTTGGCGGCGATCGCGTACGGCGCCGCTCAGCGGCGCCGGCGCGCAGCCGCCGACGCGTTCGCCGGCCCGGCCGTGCGCGCTTCCGCGCTGCCGCGCACGCCGGGCTGGCGGCGTCATGCTCCGATCGCCCTCTACGGGGCAGCGCTCGCCGCCCTGGCGATTGCGCTGGCGCGGCCGGAGGCGACGGTGGCGGTGCCGACCGAGCAGGCGACGGTCGTGCTGGCGATCGACCGCTCCGGCTCGATGCGCGCCACCGACGTGGCGCCGTCGCGGCTGGCCGCGGTCAAGTCGGCCGCCGCGCGCTTCCTCGACAGCGTCCCGCGTCGGGTGAAGGTGGGTGCCGTGACCTACAACGGCCGGCCGGACGTGCTCGAGGCGCCGGCCACCGACCGCGCGCCGGTGCGCGCCGCGATCGAGGCGATCGAGGCCAAGGGCGGGACGGCGAGCGGCGACGGGCTGGCGGCGGCGCTGGATCTGATCGCTCGCGGCGGCGCCGACCGGCCGCCGGCCGCGGTGGTGCTGATCTCCGACGGCAAGTCCACGCGCGGGCAGGACCCGGTGACCGTCGCGCGTGAGGGCGGCGTCCCGGTCTACACCGTGGCGCTCGGCACTCCGGAGGGCACCGTGGTCGACGCCGAGGGCACGACCCATCAGGCGACCCCGGATCCCGAGACGATGCAGGCGGTCGCCGAGGCCTCCGGCGGGCAGTCCTTCACGGTCGAGGACGCCGACCGCCTGTCGGCCGTCTACGAGCGGCTCGGCTCGCAGGTGGCCACCGAGCGCGAGCCGCGCGAGATCACGGCGGCCTTCGCGGGCGGCGCCTTGCTGCTCGTGGCAGGTGGCGCTCTGATGTCGCTCCACTGGTTCCGGCGGCTCGTTTAAGGAATCTTCGCTGGCGCTTACCTGTCCTTAGTGTCAGGCCGCTTGACTGGCTGTGCCATGGGGAGTCGTACAACGAGGTCGGTCTTCGCGGTGGCGCTGTGCTCTGGCGTGGCGATGGTCGGCGCCTCGATCCACGGGATGCTGGGCGTCGACACCGAGCTGCAGCGCTCCGTGCTGGCCGCGGAGCAGACGATCGAGCGGCAGCACCAGACGATCCGCGTGATCGACCGCGGCGACTGCGAGCCGCCGCGCGAGGACTCGCGCATCTAGGGTCCCGGCCGTGCGTGGCGCGGCCGCCCTCGTCTTCATCTCCTCCGGCGCTGTCCTGGTGCTGGAGATCCTCGGCATCCGGCTGCTCGCGCCGTACGTCGGGCTGACGATCGAGACCACCACGGTGATCATCGGCACCGTGCTGGCCGGCATCGCCGCCGGCGCGGCGGTCGGCGGGCGCGCGGCCGACGAGCTCGATCCGCGGCGGCTGCTGGCCGGGCTGCTGGCCGCCGGCGGGGCGCTGGCGATCGCGACGGTGCCGCTCGCGCGCGGGCTCGGCAGCGCGCTCGAGGAGGACGCCGGCGCGGCTGCCGTCCTGATCGCGGCGGTGGCGCTCTTCCCGCCCGCCGCCGTGCTCAGCGCCGTGACGCCGACCGTGGCGCGGATGCAGCTGCGCGACCTCGACACGACCGGCACCGTCGTCGGCCGCCTGTCGGCGTGGGCGACCGCCGGCGGCCTCGTGGGCACCTTCGCGGCCGGCTTCGTGATCGTCCCGCTGGTGCCGACCGACGTCGCCGTCGTCGCCGTGGGGGTCGTCCTCGTCGTGCTCGGCCTCGTCGTCGCCCGCACCGGCGCAGCGCTGGCGGCCGGCGCCGGCGCGATCGTCATGGGCGCCGCCACGCTGGCGGCCGGCGCGCCGTGCGACGCCGAGACCGTCTACCACTGCGCGCGCGTGGAGGAGGACCCTGGGCGGGAGGGCGGGCGCGTGCTGCGGCTCGAGCGCCTGCGCCACTCGTACGTCGACCTCCAGGATCCGACGCACCTCGAGTTCGACTACACGCAATGGATGGGCGCCGCGATCGACGACATGCCCGCGGGCCCGCTCGAGGCCGTGTTCATCGGCGGCGGCGGGTTCACCCTTCCGCGCTACGTGGCCGCCACGCGGCCGGGCTCGCGCTCGCGGGTGCTGGAGGTCGACGGCGACCTCGTCGAGCTCGCGCGCGAGCGGCTCGGCCTGCGGACCGGGCCGGACCTGCGCGTGCGCGTGGGGGACGCCCGGCTGACGCTGCGGGGCGAGCCCACCGACTCGGCCGACCTCGTCGTCGGCGACGCCTTCGGCGGCGTCGCCGTGCCGTGGCACCTCACCACCGAGGAGTTCGCGCGCGACATCCGGCGCGTGCTGCGGCCGGACGGGCTGTACCTGCTCAACGTCATCGACTACGAGCCGCGCGCGCTTGTCCGCGCCGAGCAGGCCACGCTGCGCGAGGTGTTCGAGAACGTGGCGCTCGTCGGGCACCCCGACCCGGGCGGCAACCACGTCTTCCTCGCCTCCGACGCGCCGCTCCCGGAGCTGCCCGCGCCCGAGCTCGACCTGCCCGACGGCGACGTCCTGCGCGACGACGACGCCCCGGCCGACCAGCTCCTCACCCCGGCCGCATGAAGGACGAGGTCGAGCAGATCGCGGCGATGGACGACCCGGTGATCCGCAACCTGCGGATCACCGAGTGCTACTCGCGGCTCGCGGCGGCCATGCCGCCGGGCAGCGCGAACTGGTGCACCTTCGCCACCTGGGCGTCGCGCCAGGCGGGCCGCACGATCCGCGGCGAGGACCTGCTCTACCGCCTGCAGGGCGAGCTCCGGCGCGACGCCGAGCTGCTGCACCCGATCCAGTCGCTCTGGCGCTGGCTGCTGCGCCGCGGGCTCCTGCGCGAGAACACGTGGTTCGGAAAGCTGCACACGCCGTTCGACGCGTTCGAGCTGGCGAGCGACGCGGTCGCGCGCGGGAACCTGAAGGTGTTCGCGGAGATCGGCCTCGTGTTCGCACGCTGGCTCGACGACGGCGCGATGCCCGCCGAGCCGCCGCTCCTGCGCCAGGCCTTCGCGCGCTACGAGCAGCGGCCGTCGCCCGAGCAGGTCACGCTCGCCAACCTGGAGATCGGGCTGCACGAGCAGACGCGCCTGCAGCCGGAGATCCGCGAGGCGCTGGACGCCGCGCTGGCCCCGACGCGCCGGCTGCTCGCCTGGCCGCTGCAGCGCAAGCTCACACAGCTCAGCCGGGTGGTGATCACGGAGTCGCTGATGGTGATGACGCTGCCGGGCGCCGTGCTGTGGCTGGGTCGCAACCTCGAGGTGGCCGGCGACGTGACCGACCCGGAGCTACGGGAGCTGGTGGCGCGCTATGAGCCGGTCCCGCCCGCGCTCGACGACTGCGGCGCGGAGGACTGGTCGGTGCTCGAGCAGCGCATGCACTACATCAGCCACCTGTTCCGCGCCTACCACGAGGACGGCACGCTGGCCTCGGCGCCCTTCACGCCGGCCCAGGTCGAGCGGATCCTCGCCGGCGAGCTGCCCGACGGCGACCTGTGAGGGAACGTCACCTCGGCGTCGAGCCCGCCGGCGGCGCGCGGGTTCAGGGTGAGCTCGGCGCCGTGGGCGTCGGCCACCGCGCGCACGATCGACAGCCCGAGCCCCGCGCCGGGCCCGTCGGAGTCGCGCCCGAGGCGCTCGAACGGCTCGGCCAGGCGCCGCACGTCGTCGGCGGCGATCACGGGGCCGGTGTTCTCCACCCGCACGTGCCCGGGGCGCGTGGTCACGCGCACGCTGCCGCCGCGCACGTTGTGGCGCACGGCGTTCTCGACCAGGTTGGCGACGAGGCGCTCGACGAGCGGCGGGTCGCCCTCGATCGGCGCCGCCTGCAGGTCGAGCCGGACGTCGATGTGGCCTGCCTCCGCCTCGCGCTCGCAGATCGTGGCCGCGGTGTGCGCCGCGTGGGCGAGGTCGACCGGCTCGCGGCGCGGCAGCGCCTGCTGGCTGCGGGCGAGCACCATGAGCGAGTCGAGCAGCTCCTGCGTGCGGTCGGCCGCCTCGAGCACGACCGCGCCCATCTGGCGCAGCTCGGCCGCCGAGGCGTCGGGGTCGGCGAGCGCGACCTCGACCTCGGCGCGGATGATGGTCAGCGGCGTGCGCAGCTCGTGGCTGGCGTTGGCTACGAAGCGGCGCTGGCCGTCGAAGGCGGCGGCCAGGCGGTCGAGCATCCCGTCGAGCGTGTCGGCCAGGTCGCGCAGCTCGTCGCGCGGCCCGGTCATGGCGATCCGCTCGTCGAGCCGCTCCTGCGTCACGCGCTGCGCGAGGCCGGTGACCCTGCGCACCGGTGACAGCGCGCGGCCGGCGACCACGTAGCCGAGCGCGATCGCGATCAGCAGCACGCCGACGCCGGCGAGCCAGTACTGGGCGTCGAGCTGCGCGAGCGCCTGCTCGGCGTAGCCCGGCGGCAGCGTCCGGTTGACCTGGCGGTGCACGATCCACGAGCTGAGGCCCAGCAGCAGCGCGCCGCAGGCCCCGAAGAGCAGCGTGTAGAGGAGGGTCAGGCGGAGGCGGAGGGTCACACGCGGTAGCCGGCGCCGCGCACGGTGTGGATCACCGGCGGATCCCCGAGCTTGCGGCGCAGCGTCATGACGGTCATGCGGACCGTGTTGGTGAACGGGTCGGTGCCCTCGTCCCAGGCCTTGTCGAGCAGCTCGTCGGGACCCACGACGGCGCCGCCGGCCGCCATCAGCACCTCGAGCACGGCCAGCTCCTTGGGGGCGAGGTCGATCTCCCGGCCGGCGCGCGAGACGGTGCGCCGCGACGGGTCGAGCTCGACGTCGCCGGCGGTCATCACAGGCGGGCGGGGGGCGCCGTTGCGGCGGGCCAGGGCGCGCGTGCGCGCGACCAGCTCGGCGAACCGGAACGGCTTGGAGAGGTAGTCGTCGGCGCCGAGCGCGAGGCCGTCGACGAGGTCGTCGACGCCGGCGGCGGCGGTGAGCATGAGCACCTTGGTCTCGGGGCGCTCGGCGGTCAGCGTGCGGCAGACGTCGTCGCCGTGGAGGGCGGGGAGGTCGCGGTCGAGCACCACGACGTCGTAGGGCGCGGCGAGCGCCTTGCGCAGCGCGGACTCGCCGTCGCGCGCGAGGTCGACGGCCATGCCCTCGCGGCGCAGGCCGCGGGCAACGGCGTCGCCCACGCGGGGCTCGTCCTCGGCGATCAGCACGCGCATGGCTCACACCATCGACGTCATCGGTGAAGATCCCCGTAAGAAGGGCTAAACGCCACCTCAGACTGTGACGCTCGGCACAGATTTGGGGCGCGAATCGGGGAAATACGAACACGTGATCGGTAAATCCGTGAAGTCGCTGGCCGACCGGTACGACCCGTCGGCCGTCGAACCGCCGCTCGAGGCGCGCGTGCGCCTGGTGTCCGGCGACGAGGCACACGACGCGCTCGTGGACGCCGCCGCGGTGCGGATCGTCGCCGCCGAGGGCGAGGCCGACGCCGTCATCACCGGCCCGCCCTCGGCCTGGCAGCGCGCCGCCAACGGGCACGGCGGGCTGGCGTCTTTGGGCGACGGGATCCGGATGCGCCACAACCTGCACGTCGCCACCGGCTTCCTCGCCGCCACGGCGGGCGACGCGGGTCCGGGACGCCTGCGGCTCGAAACGGTCGAGACGAAGCACGGCCCGATCGCCACGGCGCAGGCCGGCACCGGACCGGCGCTGCTGACCGTGCACGGGCTGGGCGGCACGAAGGCCTCCTTCCTGCCCACGTTGGCGTTGATGAGCCGCACGCACCGCGTGATCGCGATCGACCTGCCGGGGTTCGGCGACTCCGTCAAGCCGCTGCGCGCGCCGTTCGACGCCCGCTACTTCGCGGACGTGCTGACCGATGTGCTCGACGCGCTGGAGATCGAGCGTGCGCACTTCGCCGGCAACAGCATGGGCGGGCGGATCGCGCTGGAGCTGGCGCTGACGGACCCCTCGCGCGTGGACCGGCTCGTGCTGCTGGCGCCGGCCATGGCGTGGCTGCGGCCGCGCCGCTGGGCGCCGGTGGTCCGGATGCTGCGACCGGAGGTGACGATGCTCCCGCTGCCCGCCGTCGAGCGCGTGGTGCGCCGCCTCGTGCCCGGCGACGACGACTGGACCGCGGCGGGCATCGACGAGTTCCTGCGCGCCTTCTCCACGCCCCGCGGCCGCCACGCCTTCCACGCCGTCCTGCGCAACATCTACCTCGACGCCCCGCACGGCGACGACGGGCTCTGGTCCCGGCTGGCCGCCATGCAGCACGACGCCCTGTTCGTCTGGGGCCGCCAGGACCGGCTCGTCCCGATCGCGTTCATGAAGCACGTCGAGCGCACGTTCCCGGCGGCGAAGCACCTCGAGCTCGACTGCGGCCACGTCCCGCAGGTCGAGCGCCCGTTCGAGACGCACGACGCGATGCGCTCGTTCTTATCTTGATCTGACGCCCGGGCGGCAGGCTGGCCGCCATGACCGAAGACGAGATCCAAGGACACGCGCCCGAAGGGGCAAGGTTCCCGTGCGCGACGCCATCGAAGGCGCGCTGTACGAGATGAAGCGCGTGATCGTGGGCCAGGACGCCATGCTCGAGCGGCTGCTGGTGGCGCTGCTGGCGGGCGGCCACGTGCTGCTCGAGGGTGTGCCGGGCCTCGCCAAGACCCTGACCGTGCGCACGCTGGCCGACGTGCTCGGCGGCTCCTTCCGCCGCATCCAGTTCACGCCCGACCTGGTGCCCGCCGACCTCGTCGGCACCCGCATCTACCGGCCGGACTCCGGCCGCTTCGACACCGAGCTGGGGCCGGTGTTCGGCAACTTCCTGCTCGCCGACGAGATCAACCGCGCGCCGGCCAAGGTGCAGTCGGCGCTGCTCGAGGTGATGCAGGAGCGCCAGGTGACCATCGGCGGCGACACCCACCCGGTGCCGTCCCCGTTCCTGGTGCTCGCCACGCAGAACCCGATCGAGTCCGAGGGCACGTATCCGCTGCCCGAGGCGCAGGTCGACCGCTTCCTGCTCAAGCTGCTCGTCGACTACCCGGACATGGGCGAGGAGGCGGCGGTGGTGGGGCGCTCGCTGGCGCCCGCGCCGGTGATCGAGGAGCGCCTGTCGACCGAGGACCTCGCGCGCTTCTCGGCCGAGGCCAAGCGCGTGTTCGTGGAGCGCGACGTGATCGGCTACGCCGTGCAGCTGGCGGATGCGACGCGCCACCCCGACCGCTACGGGCTCGGCGACATCGCGAAGTACATCGAGTACGGCTCCTCGCCGCGCGGGCCGATCGGCCTGATCGGGGCCTCGCAGGCGCTGGCGCTGCTGCGCGGGCGCCGGCACGTGGTCGCGTCCGACGTGCGCGATCTGGCGCCCGACGTGCTGCGCCACCGGCTCGTTCTCTCCTACGAGGCGCTGAGCGACGGCATCTCGCCCGACGACCTGCTCGACCGGCTGCTCGCCGCCGTCGACCAGCCGGCCGAGACGATGCTCGCGGAGGCTGCGTGACCGCACTGCGCCGAGCCTGCTGGCAGCCAGGGCCCGGGGCCGATGCCGGGCGCGCTGCTGCGCGCGCTCGACCTCGCGCTCGTGCGCCGCGCCGGCGGCCTGATGCCGGGCGACCACCTGTCGCCCGGCGCGGGAGCCGGCACCGAGCTGGTGCAGCTGCGCCCGTACCAGGTGGGCGACGACGTGCGTCAGCTCGACGCGGCGGCGACGGCCCGGACCGGCGTCCCGCACGTGCGCCTCCAGGTGCCGGAGCGCGCGCTGACGACTTGGCTGGTGCTCGACGTGTCGCCATCGATGGCGTTCGGCACCGAACAGCGCTTGAAGGCCGACGTGGCCGTGGGCGTGGCGGCCGCCGTGGCCAGGCTGGCAACCCGTAGAGGAGGTCGCGCCGCGCTGCTACGCGCCGGCGCGCCTGAGGGGCGGCTGCTGCCGCCGCGCGGCGGCCGCCACGCGCAGGTCATGATCGAGCGGGCGCTCGCCGAGGGCGTCGCGCCGGACGAGAGCCTCACCGGCGACGAGCTCGCCGGGGCGCTCGTCCGCGCCGGCCGCATCGCGCGCCGGCCCGGTCTCGTCGTCGTGGTCTCCGACTTCCGCGAGGACGGCTGGCGCGGACCGCTGGCGTCGCTGTCGGCGCGCCACAGCGTCGTCGCCGTCGAGATCCGCGACCCGCGCGAGGCGGAGCTGCCGCGCGCGGGCCACCTCGCGCTCGTCGATCCCGAGACCGGCGCGCTGGTCGAGGTCGACAGCTCCCGCGCGCGCGTGCGCGAGCGCTACGCCGCCCTCGAGGCCGAGCGCCGCGAGGCGGTGGCGGCCGGCCTGCGCGCCGCCCGCGCCGACCACATCGTCCTCGACACGGGCCAGGACTGGCTGCGCGAGCTGGGCCGAGGGCTGGATCGCGGGAAGCGCAGATGAGCTTCGCCGCCCCGCTCTTCCTGCTCGGACTGCTCGCCGTCCCGGCGGGCGTCGCGCTGCACCTGCTGGCCCAGCGTCGCCGTCGCCGGTACGCCGTCCGCTACCCGGGCGCGTCCGTCGCCGCCCTGGCGGCGCCGGCCGCCTCGCGCTGGCGGCGCCACGTCCCCAGCGCCCTGCTCGCGCTCTCGGTCGCCGGCCTCGTCATGGCGCTCGCGCGCCCCGAGGCCACCGTGGCGGTGCCCGTCGAGCAGGCCTCGGTCGTGCTCGTCACCGACACCTCGCGCTCGATGACCGCCACCGACGTCGCTCCCGACCGGCTCGACGCGGCGCGCTCGGCCGCCGACCGCTTCCTCGACGAGGCGCCCGACGAGCTGCGCGTCGGCGCGGTCGCGTTCAGCGACAGCGCGCGCGTGCTGCAGCCGCCGACCACCGACCACGAGCAGGTGCGCGCGGCGCTCGCCGGCCTGACCGCCGACGGCGGCACGGCCACCGGCGACGGGCTCGCCGCCGCGCTCGAATCGCTCGAGGGCGGCAAGCGCCGCCCGCCGGCCGCGATCGTGCTCCTGTCCGACGGCAAGCAGACCTCCGGCCGCGACGCCGTGGCCGTCGCCCAGGAGGCGGCCGAGCAGCACGTGCCGGTCTACACCGTCGCGCTCGGCACGCCGGACGGCGTGGTCGACGGCATCCTGCGCGTCCCGCCCGACCCCGAGGCGCTGCGCGAGATCGCCCAGGCCTCCGGCGGGCAGGCGTTCGAGGCCTCCGACGGAGACCAGCTCACCGCCGTCTACGAGCGGCTCGGCTCCCAGCTCGGCACGCGCGAGGAGACCCGCGAGGTCACGGCCGCGTTCGCGGCGGCCGGGCTACTGCTGCTCGGCGGCGCGCTGGCCGGTTCCGTGCGGGGCTTCGGGCGCCTCCCCTAGGAAGGGAGGCGGGGTGGACACGGCGCTGAGCGGCGCCGGTCCGCTGTCCTCGACGACGCCGAGCGTCTCGAGCTCGAGCACGAGCACGATCTGGCGGGCGGCGACGGCCAGGAACTCGTGGCGCTCGGCGCGGCGGGTGCCGTCCAGCCAGTGGATCTCGGCGTCGGTGAGCGCCAGGAACTCGCGCTCGTGGGCGTTCAGGAAGTCGGTGGTCCGGGACCGGAAGCCCTCGATCGGGAGCTGCAGGGTGCCCTCGATCTCGTGGCGCTGGGTCTCGATGCGGACGCGCTCGCGGCGGAATTGCATATCGGGCTCGTATCGGCCATTCGCCGCGCCGGCTGAATAGGGTTCCCCGCCATGCTCGACGTCGACGGCATCCTGAGCCCCTGGTGGGACCGCATGCGCGCCGACCTGGGTGCGCCGGACCTCTTCGACGCCCACACCCACGTCGGCGACTCCGATCCCGACGGCGCCCGCCAGACGCCCGAGCAGCTGCTGGCCGCGCTCGAGCCGCGTCGCGGCGCGCGCCGTGGTGTTCGCCATGCACGAGCCGGACGGCTACCCGGCGGCCAACGACCGCGTGCTCGCGGCGGCCGCCGACTCCGGCGGCCGGCTCGTCGCCTTCTGCCGGCTCGACCCGCGCGCCGACCCCTTGACGGAGGCGCGCCGCTGCCTCGACGCCGGCGCCAAGGGCATCAAGCTGCACCCGCGGGCCGAGCGCTTCACGCTGTCCGAGCCCGCCGTGCGCGACATCGTGGCGCTCGCCCACGAGCGGCGGGTCCCGGTGCTCATCCACGCCGGCCGCGGCATCCCGGCGCTGGGTCAGGACACCGTCCGCCTGTCGGGCGAGTTCACCGACGCCCGCCTGATCCTCGCCCACGCCGCGATCTCCGACCTCGCCTGGCTGTGGCGCGTGCTGCCCGAGCACCCGAACCTGTTCGTCGACACCGCGTGGTGGGACCCGGCGGACATGCTCGCCATGTTCACGCTCTGCCCGCCCGGCAACCTGCTGTGGGCGAGCGACTCGCCGTACGGCCGGCCGCTGGTCTCCGCCGTGCTGCACCTGCGCTTCGCGCTCCAGGCGGGTCTCGGGACCGAGGCGATCCGCACGATCGCCGGCGCCCAGCTCGAGCGACTGCTCGACGGCGGCGAGCCGCTCGACGCCGGACCGCCGCCGGGCAACGCGCTGCCGCTCGACCCGCTGGTCGAGCGCGTCGTCTCGCACCTCAACCAGGCGGTCGCGCGGTCGTTCGACCACGGCGACCCCGAGGAGCCGGTCGCGCTCGCGCGGCTCGCCTGCGCGGTGGGGGAGGACGGTCCGCACGCCGAGCTGATGGGCGCGGTGCTCGGCCTGCTCGACCACTACGAGGACGGGCTGACGCCGCCGCCGCCCGGCTCGCGTTATCCCGAGGGGCTGCGCGTGCTCGTCGCGGCCACCTCGATCGCCCGCACACCCGACGTGCCGCTGCCCGACGTGCCCGAGCCGACTCCGCCGACCGGGGCTTAGACGTTGGAGAAGCGGCTGTCGAACGGGTCGCCGAAGCGGCGCTCCTCAAGCGCCACGATGAGCTCGGCGATCCCGTCGGGCACGCGCATCACGGGGTCGAAGCCGAGCTCGGAGCGGATGCGCTCGAACGAGACGCGGTAGTCGCGCGGGTCCTCCTCGCGCTGCACGAAGCGGACGTCGGCCTCGGGCAGCCGCTCGCGGATCAGCTCGACGAGGTCGAGCTTGCGGTAGTTCTCGTCGCTGTGGCCGACGTTGAACACGCGGCCGGCCACGCGCTCCGCCGGTGTCGCGAGCACCAGCGCCAAGGCCCGCGCCGCGTCGCCGACGTGCACGTACGGCCGCCAGAACTGCTCGCCGTAGACGTCGAGCGTGCGGCCGTCCCACAGGTCGCGCGTGAACTCGTTGACCGTGAGGTCGAAGCGCATGCGCTCGGCGACGCCGTAGATCGTGGCGAAGCGAAGGCAGGTCGCGTTCGGCAGCGCGAGCAGCTCGCGCTCGATCTCCACCTTCTGCTCGGCGTAGAGCGAGACGGGCGCGAGCGGCGCGGTCTCGTCGACAGGCACCAGCGGGTCGGCCATGCGGCCGTAGTTGGAGCACGTCGAGGCGAACACGATGCGCGCCGTGCCGGCGTCCTCCACCAGCGCGCGCGTGCCCTCGACGTTGACCGCCTGCGACAGCTCGGGGTCCTTGGCGCACGCCGGGTCGCCGACGATCGCCGCCAGGTGCACGACGGCCTCGGCGCCGTCGAGCGCCGCGCGGCGGGCGGCGGCGTCGCGGACGTCGCCGCGCACCACCCGGGCGCCGGCCGCCTCGAGCGCGGCCGCCACGTCCTCCTGGCCGTGCAGCAGCGAGTCGAGCACGCTGACCTCGTGGCCGGCGGACAGGAGCTCGCGCGCCGCCGTCGCGCCGATGTAGCCGGCGCCGCCGGTGACCGTGACCCTCATGACCGGGACGCTACCCTGGCGCCGGCTCGGATGGCCCACTCGCTCCCCGTCTTCGCCCTTCGCCGGATGGTGGCCGCGGCGCTGCTCGCCGTGGCCGTCAGCGCCCTCACCTTCCTCACCCTGCACGGGCTGTATCCGGAGGCGTTCGGCGACACGCGGCCGCTGCTCGTGGAGCTGTGGCACTTCCTGGTCGCCACCTTCGTGCACTTCGATCTCGGCCGCGACGGCGAGATCGCGACCGAGATCGGGCGCGGCCTGGGCGCCGACTTCTCGCTGCTGATCGGCGCCATGGCGTTCGGGATCGGCGCGGGGCTGGCGGGGGGCGTCGTCTGCGCCCGCCATCCCGGGACCTGGCGCGCCCGCATCATCCAGCTCATCGGGATCCTCGCGCTGTGCACGCCGGTCTACGTCATCGGCATGGCCGCCATCCTGCTCTTCAAGCCGGGCATCGACGCGCCGCTGCCGTTCGGGATCCTGCCCTACCACGGCTACGTCCCGTTCTTCGAGAACCCGCTCAAGTGGCTCCACTCGCTGCTCATGCCGTGGATCGCCGCGGGCCTGCCGCTGGCCGCCGTCTGCATGCGGATGACGCGCGCGGAGATGAACGAGATCCACGGCGAGGACTTCATCCGCACCGCCGCCGCCAAGGGGCTCAGCCCCGTCGCGATCAGCGTGCGGCACGTCCTGCCGGTCGCCATGCCTCCCGTCGTCTCGCTTGCCGGCGCGTACACGCCGCTGCTGATCGGGAACGTGATCCTGATCGAGAAGGTGTTCGACGTGCCCGGCATCTACCAGGTCATCCCGAGCGCGCTCTCGCTCGGCGACTACCTCATGATCCAGGGCATCGTGATCGTCACCGCGGTGTTCGTGGTGATCGTCAACGGGCTGGTCGACATCGCGCTCGCCGCGCTCGATCCGCGCGTGCGGGCGTGAGGTTTCGAGCGCCGCGTTGAGGGCATTCTCCCCGCGCGGGAGTTCATCTCAACAGGGGGTAGGTCCATGCTTCGATCGGCGCTGTCGTTCGCCGTGCTGCTCTTGACGCTGCTGGCGCTGGCGGCACCCGCCCAGGCGGGCGGTCCGTGGCGCTACGCGAACCACAACGACCACGGCAAGCGGATGAGCATCTGCGCCGACAGCCTCGCCGTCCGCCACTCGCCCGGCGGAGGCGCCTTCGCCTACCTGCACAAGCCGCAGACGTTCCTCGTCAAGGACACCGGGCCCTACGAGTTCGGCGGCGAGTGGGTGTACGGCTTCGCCTACGGCAACGTGAACGCCCACGGCTGGGTCCAGAACGGCTGGTTCTGCCTCGGGCAGTAGCCCTACTCGTGAGCGAGCTGGTGGCGCAATCGGTCGCGTAGGTCGGCGAAACGCCAGGTCTCGAACGCGATCAGCGCCGCCAGCAGCGCTCCCACGATCGCCGTCGTGGTGAGCGCGGAGATCTCGACGGCGACCGGCAAGAGGGCGACGAGCAGCACCGCGGCGATCAGGCGCTGCCAGCTGAAGCGGTGCACGTTGCGCCAGCGGAACGCGACGTGGGCGAGCAGGTAGATCGCGGCGCCGCCGAGCAGCGCGGTCGCCGGCACCACCTTCAGCGGGTCGCCGACGTGCTCGAGCGTCTTCTTGAGCCCGAGCGCCACGAGCACGATGCCGGCCACCATCGGCAGGTGCAGGTAGGAGAACGAGTCGCGCGCGATCGCGTTGCGCTCGCGGCCCGGCGCGGCGTTCGACAGCCGCCGCTCGGCCACGAGCGCGACGAAGTCGAAGTACAGCCACCACAGCCCGGCGGCGATGGCCATCCCGACGCAGGCCGCCACCACGACGCCGGTCGTCACCCCACCCTCCGCGCCGACGCCGATGGCCACGATCGACTCGCCGAGCGCGATGATCACGATCAGCCCGTGGCGCTCGGCGAAGTGGCCGGGCTCGAGCCGCCAGCCCGAGGGGTCGATGAGCAGCGGCCCGCCCATGTCGAGCGCCAGCGCGAGCGCCCAGAGGGCGCCCTGCAGCGTGCCGTCGGCGAACGAGGCCGCCACCAGCAGGCCGACGCCGACGGCGGTGCTGGCCAGCAGGCCCCAGACGGCGCGGCGCAGACCGGGGTCGTCGCGGCTGGCCAGCACGAACAGCGCGATCTGGGAGAAGCGCACGATCGCGTAGGCGCACGCGAAGAGCAGCGCCTCGTCGGTGAACGCTCCCGGCACGCACAGCGCCACGACGAGGAAGGCGGCCATGGCGGCGAACACGACCAGCCGCACGAGGCCCTCCTCGGGGTTGACCACGCTCGTCAGCCACGCGTAGCCGACCCACGACCACCACATCACGCCGAGCACGAGCAGGCCCTTGGCGAGCCCCTCCCAGGTGGGCTCGTCGGCCATCAGCGCCGTGCACTGGGTGAGCGCGAGGACGAAGACGAGGTCGAAGAACAGCTCGAGCGGCGTGACGCGCGACTCCTCGCGCATCACGGCGGTCAGCCGGTGCGGTCGGTCGGCGGTCGCTGCCACGTCCGACATCCTCCCAGGCCGCTAGCCTCGTCGGATCGTCGCCTTGGCAGCAGTAGCTCTGACGCTGGCCGGTCAGACCGTTGTGCTCGATCCCGGACACAACGGCTCGAACGCCTCACATCCGAAGCGCATCAACCGGCAGGTCGACGTCGGCCAGGGCATGCGCAAGGCGTGCGACACCACCGGCACGGCGACCGCCTCGGGCTATGCCGAATCCGCCTACACGCTGGCCGTCGCGCGCGAGACCTCGCGCATCCTGCGGCGCCACGGCGCCGAGGTCGTCCTCACGCGCGACAACAACGCCGGCGTCGGGCCGTGCATCACGCGGCGTGCGCGGATCGGCAACCACGAGGAGGCGGACGCCGCGGTCTCGATCCACGCCGACGGCGGCCCCGAGAGCGGCCGCGGCTTCCACGTCATCCGCCCGACCTTGATCGAAGGCCTGACCGACGACATCTACGACGAGTCCCGGCGACTCGGTCGCGTGCTTCGCGCTGCCTACGAGGAGCGGACCGGCCTGCCGCGCGCGGCCTACGCCGGCGGCAACGGGCTCGTGCCGCGCGGCGACCTCGGCGGCCTGCGCCTGTCCGACGTGCCGAAGGTGTTCATCGAGACCGCCAACATGCGCAACGCCGCCGACGCCCGCAAGCTGGAGTCGCGCCGCTTCCGCAAGCGGATCGCCCGCGGGATCGCCGAGGGCGTGATCGACTTCCTCAGCCCTTGACCGCGCCGGTGGTCAGCCCGCGCACGAGGTGGCGCTCGGCCAGGGCGTAGAGCAGCAGCGCCGGCACCATCGACAGCGTCGTGAAGGCGAGGATGCGCGCCGTGTCGGCCGTGTACTGCGTCGAGTAGTTCGTCACGCCCAGCGGCAGCGTCCAGGTGTCCGAGGCGGTGAGGATCACCAGCGGGAGCAGGAACGCATTCCAGCTGCCGACCACGGCGAGGACCGAGACCGTGGCGAGCACGGGGCGCGAGAGCGGGAGCAGGATGCGCCAGAAGAAGCGGAACGGCCCGCAGCCGTCGATCGCCGCCGCGTCCTGCAGCTCGTTCGGGAAGCTGGCGAAGAACGGCCGCAGGATGATGATCGTCATCGGCAGGCCGAACGCGGCCTGGGGGAGGGCGACGCCGAGCGGGTTGTCGAGCAGCCCGAGGTTCCGGACCATGATGAAGACCGGCAGGATCGCCACCGCCACCGGGAACAGCAGGCCGAGCGTGAACACGGCGTAGAGGACCTCGCGCCCGCGGAACGCGAAGCGCGCGAACACGAAGGCCGCCAGCGCGGCCAGCGGCACGGTGAGCAGCGTCGCGAGGGCGGCGATCAGCACGCTGTTCCACACCTGCCGCCAGAACGTCGACGACCCGAGGATCTCCGCGTAGTTCGTGAACACCCACGGGTCGGGCAGCGCCACCGGGTTCGAGCCGAGCTGGCCGGTGTCGCGGAAGCCGCCCAGCACGGCGTAGACGATCGGGATCAGGATCGCCGTCGCGACCAGCCAGCCGAGCGCGTACAGCGGCAGCCGCCTCATCGCGCTCCCATCGTGGTCAGGGCGCCGTCGAGGTCCCGCTTGAGGACGAAGCGCTGGTAGAAGAGCGCGATCGCCAGCGAGATGACGAGCATGATCACGGCGACGGCGCTGGCGTAGCCGAACTGGAAGCGCTGGAAGCTCCAGTCGATCATGTAGACGGCCATCGTGTTCGAGGCGTTGACGGGGCCGCCGCCGGTCATCACCCACACGAGGTCGAAGAGCTGGATCGCGCCGATGATCGACAGGAACGACGAGATGCGGATCGTCGGGCCGAGCAGCGGCAGCGTCACGTGGCGGAACACCTGCCACTTCGTCGCCCCGTCGATCTCAGCCGCCTCCTCCAGCTCGCGCGGGATCTGCTGCAGCCCGGCGAGGTAGAGGATCATGTGGAAGCCGAAGTACTTCCACGAGATCACCACGAACAGCGTGTAGAGGACGATCGAGGGATCGGCCAGCCACTGGCGATCGACCGGCATCACGGCGTCCGCGAGCCCGCCGGGCTGGAGCATCAGCGTCCAGATCACGCCGGTCACGACCTCGCTGAGCACGAACGGCGCGAAGAACAGCACGCGCAGGATCGCGCGCCCGCGCAGGCGTGCGTTGAGGAGCAGCGCGGTGCCGAGGGCGAACGGCAGCTGCAGGCCCAGCGAGAGCAGGGCGATGATCGCGTTGTGCTTCAGCGCGCCGACGAAGACGTCGTCGGAGAACGCGCGCTTGAAGTTCTCCAGCCCGACGAAGTCGTCGAGCGAGCCGAGGCCGCTCCAGGCGAAGCCGCTGTAGTAGATCGCCTGGACGACGGGGGCGATGACCAGCAGCAGGTAGAGCGCGAGCGCCGGCGCGAGGAAGAGGGCGATCGTGGCCCAGCGGCGGCGGGCGCGGGCGCTGCGCGAGAGGCGCCGCCGCTCCGGCGCCGACAGGACCGCGCGGTGAGGGGGATCGACCGCTGGTCCTGCCGGCGCCGGGAGAGGTGCGCTATCCCGCCTTGGCGGCATCCGCGATGGACTTCGACACGTCCTCAGGGCTCGACTTGCCGGCGAACAGGCCCTGCACCGCGTCGTTGACCGCCGCGCCGACGGCCGGCGCGTACGCCTGGTCCAGGTACAGCTGCACGTAGGAGGCCTCGGCCCGCGTGTCGAGCACGGTCTTCATGTTCGGGTCCTCCACGGACGACTCCGACCCGTTGAGCACGGGCAGGACGGCGCCGCTGGCCCCGGCCTTGTTCGCGACGTCGGAGGTCACGAGGAACTTCGCGAAGTCCAGCGCCTCGGGCGGCGCGTCCTTGCCGAACGCGAAGCCGTCGCCGCCGCCGAACTGCTCGTCGGCCGAGCCGGCGCCGCCGTCGACGGTCGGGAACGGGAACCAGCCGACCTCGGGGGCCTTCTCGTCCTTGGCGTTGGCGGCGAAGGTCGACGGCGCCCACTGGCCCATGAGGTCCATCGCCGCGCGGCCGTTGCCCATCGTCGCGGCCTCGCCGCCCGAGCCGTCCCACGGCGCGGCCAGGAAGCCCTCCTGGAACGGCTCCATGCTCGATCAGCCGCTGGAGCTCCTCGCCGGCCTTGATGAAGCCCTCGCTCTCGAACGACCCGTCCTCGCCGGCCTGCTGCATCGCGTCGCTGCCGGCGATCCGCAGCGACAGGTTGGCCCACCAGAACATCCCGGGCCACTTGTCCTTCTCGCCGAGGGCGATCGGGGTGATGCCGGCGGCCTTGAGCTTCTCGACGGCGGCCAGGAACTCGTCCCACGTGGCGGGCGGCTCCTCGATGCCCGCCTTCTCGAAGAGCGCGGTGTTGTACCAGAACCCGACCATGCCCAGGTTGTAGGGGACGCCGTACTGCTTGCCGTCGACCTGGTAGAGGCCGACGCCGGCCTCATTGAGGTCGCCGATCCAGTCCTGGGTGGGCTCCGTGATGTCCTGGACGAGGGATGCCTGCGCCTGCTCGGCCAGCGTCCCGCCGCCCCACGACTGGAAGATGTCCGGCACCTTGCCGGCCTGCATGGTCGTCGTGAGCTTGGTCTTGAACGCCTCGTTCTCGAGGACGGTGATCTTGATGTCGACGTTCGGGTGGTCGGCCATGTACTGATCGGCCGCGTCCTGCCAGATCGACTTCAGCGGCTCGTTGTTGGCGATGTGCCACCACTCGATCGTGACCGGCCCGCCGTTGCTCGCGGCCTCGCCGCCGCCGCCGTCGTCACTTCCGCATCCCACCGCCACCAGCGCCGCGGCGACGATCAGACCCAGCACCCACTTCCCCATGGTGGTCTCCTCCTGTGTCGGTGGTGCTCTGTCGCACCACCAGCGTGGTCGCGAGCTCGATCCGCTGTTCCTCTCCCAGGCCCAGCACCAGCCGGGCCGCCGTGGCCGCCATCTCCATCAGCGGCTGGCGGATCGTCGTCAGCGGTGGCCCCACCCACCGCGCCATCGGAAGGTCGTCGAAGCCGATCACGCTGAGCTGCGTCGGGATCTCGACGCCGAGCTCGCGGGCGGCCTCGTACACGCCGAACGCCTGCAGGTCGCTGCCGGCGAAGATCGCCGTGGGCGGCTCGGGCAGGCTGAGCAGCGCGTGCCCATGCTCGTAGCCGGCCTCGACGTGGAACGTGCCCCAGCGGATCAGCTCCGGGTCGACGGGCAGGCCGGCGGTCTCGAGCGCGGCGCGGTAGCCATCGACGCGCGCGCGGCTGCAGAGCATCGCCGCCGGGCCGCCGATCATGCCGATGCGGCGGTGCCCGCGCTCGAGCAGGTGGCGCGTGGCCGCCAGCCCGCCGTTCCAGTTGGTGGCGCCGACCGACGGGACGTCGGGCGCCGGCTCGCCGGCCGGGTCGACCACCACGAAGGGGATCCCGCGCGCACGCAAGCGCGCGACCTGGTCTTGTGTGAGCTCCGAGACGACGAGGATCAGGCCGGCGCTGCGGCGCGCGGCGACCGCGTCGACCCATGAGCGACCGAGCGCGCCCGGGCCCTCCTGCGCGGAGAGCACGACCCCCAGACCGTGCTCGCGCGCGACCTCCTCGACCCCCTTGACGATCTCCATCGCCCACGGGCTCTCGAGCTCGTTGAACACGACGTCGAGCAGCTCGGCGCTCGCGTCGCGGGCGGGAGCCCGGCGGCGCCGGTAGCCCTGCTCCTGCAGCACGCGCTCGACGCGCGCGCGGGTCTCGGGCGCCACGTCGGCGCGGCCGTTGACGACCTTCGAGACGGTCGGGACCGACACGCCCGCCGCATCCGCGACGTGGGCGATGGTGACGCGCTCCTCCACGGCGCGGATGCTACCGCAAATTTTTCGATAGTGTTACCTGCAAATTTCGAAAGTTTCGAGAGGAGAGGGATGCTGCGCGTACAGGGCGATGCGGTGGTCGACGCCGATGGCGCGCGCGTGGTCCTGCGCGGCGCCGGGGTCGGCGGCTGGATGAACATGGAGAACTTCATCACCGGCTATCCGGCCAACGAGACGGCGATGCGGGCCGCGGTGGCCGGCGTGATCGGAGCCGAGCGGGCCGATCGGTTCTTCGACCGGTTGCTCGACCGCTTCTTCGACGAGGCCGACGCGAGGATGCTCGCCGAGCTCGGGGTCAACTGCCTGCGGCTGCCGATCAACTACCGGGCGTTCGAGCGCGAGGACGGCTTTGCCAGGCTCGCGCGAGCTGTCGACATGTGCGCCGCCCAGCGGATCTACACCGTCATCGACCTCCATGCCGTGCCGGGAAGCCAGAACCAGCACTGGCACTCCGACAACGCGACGCACGTCGCCGCGTTCTGGCAGCACCCGCACTTCCAGGACCTCGTCGTGGACCTGTGGCGCGCGCTCGCCGAGCGCTTCCGCGGTCATGAGTGGGTGGCCGGCTACAACCTGCTCAACGAGCCGGGCGACCCGACCGGCGAGGTTGTCGGGCCGTTCCACGACCGGCTCGTCGCCGCCGTCCGCGAGGTCGACCCCGACCACATCGTCTTCGTCGACGGCAACACGTACTCGACGGACTTCTCGATGTTCGGCGAGCCGTACGAGAACGCCGTCTACGCGCTGCACGACTACGCGCGCGCCGGCATGTCGTTCGGCGGCCCGTACCCGGGGGAGACCGGGGGCGTGTGGGTCGATCGCGACACGCTCGAGGAGACCTTCCTCGAGCGCACGCGGTTCCAGCGCGAGACGGGCACGCCGATCTGGGTCGGCGAGTTCGGACCCGTCTACACCGGCGACCCCGAGCGCGACGAGCAGCGCTACCAGGTGCTCTCCGACCAGCTCGACATCTACGACCGCCACGGCGCGGGCTGGTCGATCTGGACCTACAAGGACGTCGGCCTGCACGGCCTGGTCGAGCTGGCGCCGGAGTCGCCGTACATGGAGCGCTTCGGCGACCTGATCGCCAAGAAGCGGCGGCTGGGCGTGGACGCCTGGGGCTCGACCCACGCCGAGGTGCCCGAGGCCGATCGAACCGATCCACGCGCTGATCGCGCGCGAGTTCCCGTCGTGGGCGCCGTACCCGTGGGGCGTGCGCGAGGCGACCGACCTGCTCGTCCGCCACATCCTGCTCGCGCAGGCGATGCTGCCCGAGTACGCGGAGCGCTTCCGAGGCCTGGGCGACGGCGAGCTCGACGAGCTCGCCGACTCGTTCGCGCTCGAGCGCTGCCGGCGGCGCGACCGGCTGTGCGACATCGTCGCCGCCCGCGTGGGTGCCGTCGCGCCGCCCAGCGGGTAAAGCGCGCGCATGCCATCGAACCCGGAAGAGCTGCAGGAGCGCTACCAGGCGTGGGTGGACGGGGTGATCGAGGGCGGCGCCGCGTACATCTCAACCTCATGTTCAGCTCACTTCAGGACGCACAGGGCCGCGCCGACCCCGGCGACGCCATCGACCCGATCACCCTCGACGACCTCGTCACGATCCTCGAGAGCGCCGACGGCCGCGGCGAGGGCCTCGCCCTCTGGCACGGCGAGAGCTGGATCGTCGCCGACCCCGGCCCGCTCGCAGAGGAGCTGCAAGAGCGCACGTAGGGTCATCCGGTTCCTGACGATCTGAACACAGCGCGCGCCTGCCGCAGGCTCTCGCTGTTGGCGCCGCCCTGGTAGTCGGGCCCGGGCGGCGGCGGCGGCTCTGCGAGCGTCGGCCTGTCGCAGCAGGCGCACTCGTATCGGATGCCGTCGGCGGTCTTGCGACCGGCGAGCCGGCAGATGACGTCCGCGACCCAGTCGTCGGCGCGTCCGAACGGCAGCTCCAGGGCCTCGTACAGCACGCCCGAACAGTGAGCGCCCGCGCCATGCGTCGTCCCGGTCGCCGACCGCGATCACCCAGTCGCCCATGGTCCCTTCGCGCGCCGCGCGGAGCGTGCGCCCGTTCGGCAGATCCAGCGTGCGGTACGAAAGGTCGCTCGGAGCTTCGACCCGTCGCGGCCGGCCCGGGCTGAGGCGGCGCCGGACGACCTCGACCACGGTCGCCTCCGGTGCGCCCGCCTGCGCGAGCGCACGCCGCGCACGCTCCGTGGCGCTCTTCGGATCCGCGTCGTCGGTGAGGATGATCAGCCGGACGCCCCCGTCGTCGGCGCCGCCCGTGGCGACACCGATTCCGCGGTCCGCCACGTGTAGCGCTGTGTCCAGGCGTCGCACCGCAGACTCCAGCATCGGCGGCAGCCGCAGCTCAACGGCATGGCCATACGCCTCCACATGTCCATGATCCCCACCCCCACGAAAGGGGTCTGTCCCCTTGAGCCCCGGCCACTCAAGGGGTCTGTCCCCGTGAGCGTCGGCGGCTCACGGGGTCAGACCCCTTGGGGGGCGAGGAGGTCGTGGTGGCGCCTATGGGGCGTGTGGCACGGAAACCTCGCGTCGAGCTGGCAGGAGGCGTCCAGCACGTGTTCGCCCGGGGCAACGGCCGTCAGCAGATCTATCTCGACGACGTCGATCGGCACGTGTACCTGTCCATGCTGGGCCGCGTCGTCACAACGAAGCAGTGGCGCTGTCTCGCCTTCTGCCTGATGGACAACCACGTCCACCTGCTCATCGAGACGCCGATCCCGAACCTCGGCGCGGGAATGCAGTCGCTGCACGGCGTCTTCGCACAGCAGTTCAACGCAAGGCACGGTCGGAGCGGCCATCTCTTTCAAGGCCGCTACGGATCGGTGCTGATGCGCAGTGACGGTCAGGTCTGGACCGCCGCCGCGTACATCGCACGCAATCCAGTCGTCGCCGGTCTGTGCGCGAGACCTGCCGACTGGCCTTGGAGCAGCCACCGCGCGATCGTCGGTGGAGCGGCGATGCCCTGGCTGGACCACGAGCGGCTCCTGTCCTACTACGACGCGCTGGGCGGAGAACCGCAGCGGAGGTACGTGGAGGCGGTCGACCAGACGTAGGCCGGCTTTCAGGATCCTGCGGTGTGGAGGCTCCTCCACGCACCGGGGCTCCGCGCCGCTGGTAGGTTCGCCACAGCGAGCCTAAGCGGAGGGATCCCGTATGCATGGACGTATCTGGGCCGTCGTGTGCGGCGCACTGATCGGGTTGGTCCTGGCGGCGCCTGCGAGCGCGCAGTTCTCGCCCGGGGCGCGGACCCTCGGTGAGCCGTACCTGTTCCTGCAGCACATCGGCAACGGCGGCTACGACGCCCAGCACTACGACGTCACGATCGACTACGACCCGATCGCGCACTCGATGGTCTCGAGCACCGACATCACGGCGCGCGCCACGCAGGGGCTGTCGGAGTTCTCGCTGGACTTCGTCTCGTACTACACGGTCTCGAGCGTCAAGGTCAACGGCGTCGACGCGACCTGGACGCGCGACGACGATCTGCCCAACTACAAGATGAAGCTGGTCGTCACGCCGGCCACGGGCATCCCCAACGGCTCGACCTTCCACGTCGTGGTCGCCTACAGCGGGACGCCGCAGAACTTCGTCGACTCGGACAGCTCGCTCGAGGGCTTCATGCGCACGACGCCGGCCATCGCCACGACGGCGTCCCTGGGCTCCTTCAACATGAACGAGCCGAAGGGCGCGATGGGCTGGTTCCCGAACAACAACCACCCGCGCGACAAGGCGCTGTTCGACTTCCACCTGACGGCGCCGAGCGGGTACGACGCGATCGGCAACGGCGAGCTCGCGTCGACGGTCGTCAACGGCGACAAGACGACCTGGAACTGGCACATGGGCTACCCGATGGCCAGCTATCTCTCGACGTCGACGATCGGGCTCTACGACGACGCCCCGCTGCGCGTAGGCCCGACCGCGGTCGGCAGGAGCGGCCAGCCGCTCAAGCTCTACGACTTCATCGGGAGCTGCGCTCTCGACCGCCACGAAGAACAGCAACAACACCAACCGCGCGCGCCAGGACGCGATCATCAAGTTCATGGCCGACACGATCGGCGCGCCGTACCCGTTCGACTCGCACGGCGTCGTCGCCGCCCGCGCGCCCAACGGCGGCACGTACGCCCTCGAGGTCCAGACCAAGTCGCACTTCGGCGGCGGCACCATCAACATCGGCACGCTCGCGCACGAGATCGCGCACCAGTGGTTCGGCGACAGCGTCGGCCCGGCGACCTGGCGCGAGATCTGGTTCAACGAGGGCTGGGCCACGTGGTGGGCGACGTACTGGTCGAACAAGCAGAACAACAGCTCGAACACGAACGCCTCGCACTTCAATCAGCAGTACGCCCGCACCACCGGGTGGGACCTCCCGCCCGCCAACCTGGGGACCGCCCAGGAGCTGTTCGCCCAGTTCCCGGTCTACGACCGGCCCGCGGCGATGCTCGAGGGCTACCACCAGATCGTCGGCGACACGGCCTTCTTCGCCTTCCAGAAGGCGCTCGTGACCGAGCACGAGCACAGCACCATCACCGGCGACCAGTTCGTCGCGCTCGCCAAGCGCATCGCCGCCGAGAAGGCAGGCTTCGCGGGGTCGAACCTGACCAAGCTCGACACCTACTTCCAGCAGTGGCTGTACGGGACGGTCAAGCCGACGATGAACCCGACGACGTTCTTCCAGAGCACGAGCGTGCCCGGCGACGTGAACGGGACGGTCCCCGCCACGCTGTCGCTGACGGTCACGCCATCGACCACCCTCGGCACCTTCACGCCGGGCGTCGCCCGCGACTACACGACGACCCTCGGCGCGAACGTGATCTCGACGGGCGGCGACGCGACGCTGGCGGTCACCGACCCGAGCGCCACCGCTCCCGGCCGGCTCGTCAACGGCGCGTTCGCGCTCGCGCAGCCGCTGCAGATGCGCGTCGCCCCAGCGGCGTTCGCGCCGATCTCCGGCAGCCCGCTGACGCTGAAGAGCTACACGGGGCCGATCAGCAACGACCCGGTGACGGTCGACCTCCAGCAGTCGATCGGCTCGAGCGAGCCGCTGCGCACCGGCACGTACTCGAAGACGCTGACCTTCACCCTTTCGACGACGACCCCATGACCGCCTGATCGGCGTGCGCGATGTCGCCCAGCGCACGCCAGATCAAGGCCAGGATGAGGGCTGAGCCCACGAAGGCGAACCAGAAGGGAGCGGTGAGGCCCCAGTGCTGGGCGATCGCGCCGCCGATCGCCTGGCCGACGAGGATGCCGCCGAACACGGCGAGGTAGTAGACGCTGCCGATCCGGCCCTGCAGCCGGGTCGGCACCGCGCGCATCCGCACCGCCGCGGAGAGCGTGCCCCAGACGAAGGCGTACGCGCCGAAGACGAACATGATCGCCCCCGCCACCCACGGGCTGGTCGTGAGGGCGAGGCCAAGGTGCGTGAAGGTCTCGATCAGCAGGCAGATGCGCATCATGCTGGCAAGGCGGGCGCGACGCTCGAGCCAGTCGTAGGAGAGGGTGCCGAGCAGCCCGCCCACGGCGACGACCGAGGTCAGCAGGCCGAACCCGACGGCTTCGAGGCCGAGCCGGTCCGACGCGTAGAGCACCAGCACCGACCACGCGGCGCCCCAAGTGACGTTGAAGGTGAAGATGGTCAGCGTGAGGGTGCGCACCGGCGGGTGGTTCCACGTCCAGCTCAGCCCCTCGCGGACGTCGCGCAGGACGTGGGGCTCCTGCGCCGGCAGCTCGATCGCCGGCACCCGCATCCGCAGCACGAGCAGGACCCCGAGCGCGACGAGCAGCGCCTGCGCCATGAACGGCCACGCGATGCCCGCGGCGAAGAGGCCCGCGCCGACGGCAGGCCCGATCAGCTGGTTCTGGGTCACCACGCCGGCCATGAGCCGCGCGTTGCCGATCCCGAGGTCCTCCTTGGCGACGACCATCGGCAGCAGCGTCCCGGAGGCCGTGTCGGCGAACACCTCGCCGGTCCCGAGCAGCAGCATCGCGACGAGCACGATCCCGATGCTCTGCTGGTCGGCGATCAGCGTCACGGTCAGCGCGACGAGGACGGCGGCGCGCAGCAGGTTCGCCACCACGACCATCCCACGGCGGTCGGTGCGGTCGGCCAGCGTGCCCGCATAGAGCCCGAACAGCAGCCACGGCAGCCGCTGCAGGAACGCCGCCAGCGCGACGAGCGCCGGATCCTGCGTCAGCGAGGCGATCAGCAGCGGACCGGCCGCCACCTCGATGCCGTCACCGAGGTTGGTCAGCCACGACGAGCCGATCAGCCAGCGGAACGCCGTGCCCATGCGGGCCGGCAGCACGGCCTCGATCATGCGAGCAAACGACGATGGGCGCGGCGGGTTTCGAACCTGCGACCTCTCGCGTGTGAAGCGAGCGCTCTCCCACTGAGCTACGCGCCCTCGAACGTGGCAGTCTATCCGGTGCATCGGGGCCCGCCTGTCAAGCGCGGACTCCGGGAAATAGACGAATGTTCGGGTCGCGACGCTTGCACGCCGCCGCCCGATCGCTCAGACTCGGCAGAACGGCGCGGAAAGGCGATTTGATGCGGACCAATTCTTTGGCGATCCTTGCGATGGTGTTCACGCTGGCCCTGGCGGGTCCGGCCCTGGCGCAGGACAACCCGACCGAGGACGCCTACGGAGGAGTGCTCGGCGAAGAGGTCGCCAACAACGACGACACGGGCGGCAACAACACGCCGCCGCCCGCGACCGTCCAGGTCGAGCAGGCCGCGGACGACAACGTCGGCTCGCTGCCGTTCACGGGCCTGGAGCTCGGGCTCGTCGTGCTCGCCGGCATCGGCCTCGTGTCGCTGGGCCTCGTGATGCGGCATCAGACGCGCCGTTCCTCGAGCTAGACCCCGCTCAGATCACCGAAGGCCTCGCGGATCTCCCGCGGCGGTTCGGCGTGGAACCTGCGCCGGTGCAGGAGCCGCGTCTTGGCGACGGCGGCGCGATGTCGCAGCGCCTTGAGCGCGCCGGCCACGCGCCGCCGGCCCTCGAGGGCGGCCAGATCGCGATCGAGCCGGTCGGCGCGTGCCCGCAGCGCCGTCCGCGTCGCGTCGGGCACCGAGTACTCGCTCGCCACGATTCGCAGCAGGTCGCGCTGGCCGGCGGCCACGCGCGCGAGGTCGAGCGTGATCGAGGTCGGCGGGCGGCGGTAGACCGCGAGCCTGCCGGGCACGCGGACGGCCCGGTGGCCGTGAGCGCTCAGCCGCAGCCACCACTCCCAGTCGATCGACGCCCGTAGCCGGGCGTCGGGAGGTCCGACGGCGTCGACGGCCGAGCGGCGGAGCGTGACCGCGTTGTAGATGAAGTTGCGCTCGAGCAGCGCCGCGAACAGCTCGGGGGCCGTGGCGGGTGGCGGGTCGGGCGGCCGCTGGTAGTGCATCGCCGACGCCCGCCGCACGTGCCGCGTGCGGTCGTCGAGATACCACGCGTCGGTGTAGGCGAACGACGCCCCCGGGTCGCCGTCGAGCGCCGCGCCCATCGTCTCCAGGTAGCTCGGCAGCCACAGGTCGTCGGCGTCGAGCAGGCTCACGAGCGGCGCGCTCCCGGCCTCGATGCCCGCCGCGCGCGCGACCGCCGCCCCGCCGTGCGGACGCTCGAGCAGCCGCACGCGCTCGTCGGCGAACGAGCGCACGACCTCCGCCGTGCCGTCGGTGGACCCGTCGTCGACCACGATCAGCTCGAAGTCGCCGCGCGTCTGGGCCAGCACGGAGCGGATCGCCGAGCCGACCGTGGCACGCGCGTTGTACGCCGCCGTCACGACCGTGAACACCGGCGCTCCAGCAGGTCCATGTAGAGGGCGCCGAAGCGCTCGGCCACCGCGCCGATCTCGTGCGGTCGCGCCCGCTCGAGCGCCGCGTCGGCGAGGGCGGCGCGCAGCCGTGGGTCGCCGAGCAGGCGGTCGATCCCGGCGGCCAGCGCAGCCGGGTCGCGCGGCGGGACCAGCACGGCGGCGTCGCCGAGCAGCGCCGGCAGCCCGCCGACCGCCGTGGCCACCAGCGGCGTCCGCGCCGCCATGCACTCGAGCGCGAACAGCGGCGTGCCCTCGAAGTCCGAGCTGATCACGGCCACGTCGACTGCGGCGAGCACGGATGGCACGTCATCGCGCACGCCGAGGAAGTGCGTTCGCCCGGCCACGCCCAGCGCGTCCGCCCGGGCTTCCAGCGCCGTCCGCCGCGGCCCGTCGCCGGCGATCACGAGATGCGCGCCCGCGCGCAGCCGCGCGAACGCGTCCAGCAGCACCTCGTGCGCCTTCTGGGGGCGCAGCTGGGCGACGACGCCGACGAGCGGCACCTCCGCCGCCAGCCCGAGCTCCGAGCGCAGGTCGCCGGCCGGAGCGCCCCGGGGCACGTACCCGTTGGGCATGACCATGACCTTCTCCGCCGGCACGCGCTCGATCGCGATCATGCGCTCCCGGTCGGCTTCGGAGACGGCGACGAAAGCGTCGGCGTAGCGGCCGACCAACCGCCGGTCGAGCAGTCGCCGCAGCGGCTGCCCCTCGTAGTCCCAGGTGTGCTCGTGCGCGACCACCACCGGCACCCGCGCGGCCCGTCCGACCACCGTCGCCCACACGTTGGAGCCGAACATGTGGCCGTGCAGGACATCGACCCGCTCGCGCCGCAGCAGCCGCGCGAGCCGCGCGAACGGCACGACGTCCGCCGACGAGCGCCGCCCGAGCGCGAACCAGCGCACGCCGCGCTCGCGCAGCACCTCGTCCCATGGCGGCTCCACGCGCCGCGTCGCGCACACGCGCCGCCGAGAAGCGGTCGCGCGGCAGGTGCTGAGCGAGGTCGACCGCCACGCGCTCGGCTCCGCCCGAGCCGGGCCCGAGCAGATCCAGCAGCATGAGGACGCGGACCGGCGGCGTCACGGGCGGCGCGAGATCGCCAGCAGGGCCGGGCCGAGGCCGACCAGCAGCCACAGCGTCTTGCTGAGCTGCTCGGAGACGAAGAAGTCGGCGACGAACAGCGCCGCCAGCGCCACCACCACGGCGCGCGCGCAGCTCTCCATCAGCTCGTCGCCGCGGCGCGCGAACCGGTTCGCCGCCCGCCACGCGGCCAGGGTCCCCGCTCCCAGCAGCCCGAGGTAGAGCAACAGCCCCGGCACCCCCGTCTCGGCCAGCACGTGCAGGTAGGCGTTGTGGGCGACCTGCGGGCGGTCGAGGATGAAGTCGTCGCGCAGGATGGCTCCCGGCTCGAGCAGGTAGTGGATCGAGGAGGTCTGGAAGTTGCCCACGCCGACGCCGCGCAGCGGGTTGGCCTCCACCATCCGCCAGCCGACGGTCCAGATGTCCGTGCGGCCGGTGCCGCTGCCGAACGTCGTGACGCGCTCGCGCGCGTCCTCGGAGGCGCCGAACGCGAAGTAGCCGACCACCGTCAGCCCGACCAGCGTCACGATCGCCGCCGTGCCGATCCGCTTGCGGCCGCCGACCAGCACGGCCACCACGAGCCCCGCCGCCAGCGCCACCAGGCCGCCACGCGAGAGCGACAGGAAGAGGCCGGTCAGGCAGATCGTCGCCGCACCGAGACAGAGCAGGCGCAGCAGCGGCGCGCGGCGCAGTCCCAGGAGCAGGCCGACCGCGATGAACAGCGCGGTGACCATCAGGCTCGCCAGCTCGTTGGCGGTGCCGACGAGGCCGCTGAGGCGCTCCGGCTCGTCGGGGTTGCGGACGGCGATCGCGTACAGCGCCCAGAACACCGCGCCCGCGACGTAGACGCCGAGCACCGCGGTCACGTGCTCGCGCCGCTGCACGGCGCTGTAGACGATCGGCAGCAGCATGAGGTTGAGCGCGTAGCGCAGCACGTCGCCGCGCGCGACATCCGGATCCTCGGACCAGCCGACGCTGAGGAGCATCCACGCCACGAGCAGCCCGGCCATGATCGTCATCACGGGGTGGGCGGTGAAGAGCTGGCGCTCGCCTGCCCGCCGGACCGCCACGTCGGCCAGCCAGGTCACGGCGAGCAGCGCGCCGAGCGCCTTCGCCAGCGTGAAGTCCGAGGCGCCGATCGCGGGCGCGCGCTCGGCGAACGCCACCACGATGAACACGCACAGGCCGAGCGTGAGGTCGGCCGCCACCAGCACCGCGAAGACGACCGCGATCGCGGCGCCGAGGCCCAGCACCGGGCTCACGCCCGCCAGCAGGCCGAGCATCGCGCACGCGGCCAGCAGCGCGGTGTTGACCGGCCACTGTGCCCGGACCGCCGTCATCGCCGGCTCAGTTGCGTGCGAGGGCCTTGGAGCGGCGCGTCGGCCGCGCGGCGGGCACGTAGTAGTCGCTCGCCGTGTCGGAGGCCGGCACGCCGACGACCGCCATGCCGATCGGCTCGATGCCGTGCTGGGCCAGCAGCTCGCCGAGCTGGACGATCCGCGAGTGGAGGCTGCGCCCCAGCCGTATCACGAGCAGCACCTCGTCGGCCCGCTCGGCGAGCGCGAGCCCGTCGATGACCTCGGTCAGCGGCGGCGAGTCGATCAGCACGTAGTCGGCGAGCTCCTTGGCGCGGTCGATCAGCGCCTGCGCCGTCGGCAGGAACAGGCCGTCGGCGTTCGGCGTGCCGTCGCCGGGGTCCTTGGCCAGCAGGACCTCGAAGTTCGGGCCGTAGCCCTCCACCTGGAGCAGGGCGTCCTCGAGCGTCGCCTCGTCGAGCACCACGTCCATCACGCCCAGCTGGACCTCGAGGCCGAGCGTGCGCCCGATCGAGGGGCGCCGCAGGTCGGCCTCGACGAGGATCACGCGCTTGCCGGCCAGCGCCAGGGAGGCGGCGAGGTTGATCGCCGTCGTCGTCTTGCCTTCGGAGGCCGACGGGCTCGTGACCAGCAGCGAGCGCGAGCCGGGCTTGCCGGCGTGTGTGGCCGACACGGTCGCCCGCAGCGTCCGGTAGGCCTCGATCGTCGCCGGCGCCAGCCGCTCCGGGCGCAGCGGCGTCTTGGAGCCTGCCTCGCGCGGGATGCGGGCGAGGACCGGCAGCCGCAGCAGGCGGCGCAGCTGCTCCTCGCGGCGCACGCGCGGGTCGAGCAGCTCGAGCGCGAAGACGCCCACCAGCCCGAGCACGACCCCGATCACGATGCTCGCCGCGAGGCTGAACACCGGCCGCGGCGCGACCTGCGAGGTCGGCAGCTCGGCCGGGTTCTGGAGGCGGATCGTCGGGTCGGGGCCGCCGCGCAGAGTCTCCAGCTCGTTGATCTGAAGCTCGAGCGCCTCCTGCGCGGCGCGGCCCTGGTCGTCCGCCTCCTCGCGGCGCGAGCGCAGGCGCTGGAGCACCTGGTCGAGCTGGTCGTGCAGCTGCTGCGTGCGGTCCTCGACGATCGCGTTCCCGAAGGCGTTGGCCAGTACCTGCGCCTCCTCGCCCGTCTCGCCCTGTGCGGTGATGGCCACGATGTTGCTCTGCGCGACCGGCTCGGCCTCCACGGAGTGGAGCAGCGCGGCGGTCGACCGGTCGCTGTTGATGTTGTCGCGCACGCGGCGGGCGACCGAGCTGGACGTGACGAGCCGCGCGACGGTCTCGACGTCGCGCGTCGGATCGCTCGACTCGCGCACGATCGGCAGGCCGACCAGGCTGTCGCTGTCGCGCGGCGCCGGGCTGACGAGCAGGTCGGCCTCGGCCTCGTAGACCTTGGCCGCCGTGCTCACGTAGATCGCGGTGGCCGTGAAGCAGACGACCACGCAGAGGATGACCACCCAGATGCGCTCGCGCAGCACGCGCACGTAGCGTTCGAGCGGCAGCGGCTCTGACGCGGGCTGGAGCCACTCCGCCCCGCGGCGCCGGTCAGCGGAGCCGGCTGGGGGATGAGACTCGAAGTCGGTCACGCTCGGCTACGGTAAGCGTAGTGGACCCCGAGGCGGTCGACGTCAGCGTCCTGATTCCGGTGCGCAACGAGGCCGCCCACCTGCGCGCCGTCGTCGCCGCCATGCAGGCCCAGGAGTTCGACGGCAGCTACGAGCTCGTCTTCGTCGACGGCGGCTCGGAGGACGGCAGCCGCGCGATCCTCGACGAGGTCGCTGCGGCCGATCCGCGCGTGCGGGTGCTCGACAACCCCGCCCGGCGGACCCCGCATGCGCTCAACCTGGCGCTGCGGGCCGCGCGCGGGAGGGTGATCGCCCGCATGGACGCGCACGCGCGCTACCCGCCCGACTACCTCGCGCTCGGGGTCGAGCGCCTGCGCCGCGGCGACGTCGACCTCGTGACCGGGCCCGCGCTGGCCGAGGGGGAGGGGCGCTGGTCGCGCCGGGTGGCGCTCGCCCTCTCCACTCGGCTCGGGACCGGCGGCGCCGACTTCCGCCACAGCGCCGACGAGGAGTTCGAGGTCGACTCCGGCTTCGCCGGCCTGTGGCGGCGCGAGACGCTCGAGCGGCTCGGCGGCTGGGACGAGGGCTGGGTCAACGATCAGGACTTCGAGCTCGCCGCGCGCATCCGCAAGGGCGGCGGGCGGATCGTCTGCGTCCCGGCCATGGCCGCCGGCTACTTCCCGCGCGACAGCCTGCGCGCGCTGGCCGAGCAGTACCACCGCTACGGCTTCTACCGCGTCAAGACGAGCCTGCGCCATCCCGAGAGCCTGCGCCGGTCGCACATGGTCCCGCCGGCTCTGGTGCTGACCGCGCTGGCCGCCGCGGCGGCCCCGCGGCCGCTGCGGCGGGTGGCCCGCGGGGGCGTGGCGGCCTACGGCGCGGCGGTGCTCGCCGCGAGCGCCCGCTCGCCGCTCGCCGACGCCGCCGCGCTGCCGCTGGTCTTCGCCACGATGCACCTCTCGTGGGGCGTCGGGTTCCTGCGCGGGTGCGCCACGCTCGGCGTGCCGTGGCGGGCGCTCGCGGCGGCACTCAAGCCGCGCTGACCAATGATGTTTGTCCTCTGAACATCGGGGGCATCAGTGGATCCGCCTCTTCGATGAAAGATCCCCGATCGGTCGCCGATCACCGAGGGCGGAATGTCGAATTTCCGTCCACGAGGGTTCGGGCAGGGAACGACCGAGGGTCGGAGGGGCCGATCTGGAGTCGGTATGCCTTCCACCATTCGCCCACTCGCGGCGCTCGTCGCCGTGCTCGTCGCCGCGCTCGTCGCGGCAGCCCCCGCGCCCGCGCGCACGGTGGCGGCGACGGCGTGGAAGGTCGATCTCGGCGCCGAGCGGCAGGTCAGCGCCGTCACGGTCTCGTGGCGCGACCGCCGGTCGAGCGGCTTCCGCGTCCAGACGTCGGTCGACGGCCGCCGCTACCGGACTGCCGCGCGCTTCCGCGCGCGGGTGGGCAAGCGCGTGCGGGTCACGCTCGCCAAGCGAGCGGCGCGCTTCGTCCGCGTGGCCGGTCGTGGCCGGCGCGCCCCCCGTCTGACGGTGCGCGCCGCCGCGACCCGGCGGCCACGGCCGAAGCAGACGCCTGCGACGCCCGGCGGCGCCGGGCCTGCGGCGGCACCGGCGCCCGCCTCCTCCGCCGCCTACCGCGCGGGAGCGCTGCCGGCGCCGCTGCCGCTCTCGACCGGCACCCGCCGCTACGTGGCGCCCGGCGGCTCGGACTCCAATCCGGGCACGATCGACCGGCCGTGGCGCTCGATCCAGCGCGCGCTCGAGCTGGCGCGCCCCGGCGAGCAGGTGCTGGTGCGCGGCGGCACGTACACGGGCACGGCGGTCGGGCCCGATCGTGGCGACGGCGCCGGCAACTCGATCCTCGCGTCGCCGCAGGGCGCGGCCGGCGCGCCGATCACGCTCCAGCCCTACCCCGGCGAGCAGGCCACCATCGTCGGCTTCGTCAGCTTCCCCCGCGCCGCCTGGTTCCGCATGACCGGCTTGGTGATCGACGGCGCCGGTGCGCATCCGGGCGCCGAAGGCGTCAGCCTCGGCAACACCTCGACCGGGGAGCCCCACCACGTCGAGCTCTCCTACAACGAGATCCGCAACTTCCGTCCCGGCGGCGGCCGCAAGTCCCAGGGCATCCTGCACCACTCGGGAAGCGACACCGCGCTGATCGGCAACCGGATCCATCACATCGGCAGCCAGACGTTCTACGACCACGGCATCTACATGAAGACCGGGCGCCGGGTCGTCGTGGCCAACAACGTGATCTGGGACATCACCGGCGGCTACGGCCTGCACATCTGGGGTGACTTCGACGACTCGTGGGTGATCAACAACACCGTCTACGGGTCCGCCGCGAGCGGCTTCACGATCGGCGGCAACGACGAGCGCGGCAAGCCCGACCGCACGGTGGCGGCCGCCAACATCCTCGCCGGCCACAGCGGCACCGCCGACTCCCAGCAGGGCTACGCGGCCAAGGAGTACCAGCCCGGCACCGGCAACTCGGTGCGCGGCAACCTCGGCTGGGCCAACGCCCGCTCGACGGCCTTCTACCTCTCGGCCAGCGGGCCCTCGAACAACCGCACGGCCGACCCGCGGTTCGCCTCCGCCGGCGCCCGCGACCTGCGGATCGCGCCCGGCGGCGCCGCCCACGACGCCGCCGAGGACTTCGGGCTGCTGCTCGACGCCGACGGCCGCCCGCGCGGCGCGCGGCCCGACATCGGCGCCTTCGAAGCACCGTAGGATCCGCGATGATCGCGCGGTGAACGAGCAGGAGCGGTACGCGCACGGGCTCAAGTACTCGCTCTACGACACCGTCACGTCGCTCGTGCTCGGCCTTGCCTCCGCGGTCGTCACGGCGCGCGTGTTCGGCGTCGAGGTGATCGGCGCCTTCGCGCTGGCCGCGCTGCTGACCGGCTCGCTGCACATGGTCTCCAACGTGCGCGAGCAGGGCGGGCTCGTGCGCGAGCTCACGCGCCATCCGGCGGGGGCGCCGGAGTCGCGCGCGCTGCTGTGGCTGGTGCTCGGGTTCTCGGCGGCGCTGACGCTGGCGATCCTCGTGCCGTTCTCCGTCCTGTCGGTGTGGCTGCTGCGCTCCGTGTTCGAGCAGCCCGACCTCGTGGCACCGTTCTTCGTCCTGGCCGGCGCCTACCTGCTGCTCGACAACACGTCCTTCAACCTCGACGCACCGCTGGTCGCCTACCGCGACGGCCGTGCGGTGTGGATCGTCCGGATGGCGATCACGGCGACGATGATCCTCGGCGCGCTCGTGTGCGCGCTGGCGGACGAGCGCTCGCTGTGGGCGCTGGTGGGGATCACCGTGGCGGCGTCGGCGGTCGGGGTGCTGCTGCGGCTTCGGGCGGTGGGGCGGCTGACCGGCCTGCGCACCGGGCGGCGCGAGATCGAGGCGGTGCGCGGGCGGCTGCGGCCGATCGTCTGGTTCGGGATCCGCCAGACGCCGCTCAACTACACCGAGACGGCGATCGAGTACGCCGACACCGCCGTGCTGGGCGCCTCGGTCCCGCTCGCCTCGGTCGGCGCCTACAGCCGCGCCTACACGCTCTACCGCCGCGCCGGCCAGGTGCCGGTCGCGCTCAGCCGGCTCTACTTCCCGACGCTGAGCGCGTTGTTCCACCGCGGCGAGCGCGACGCGATGCTGCGCGTGCACCGGCTCAGCACCCGCTACCTGACCCTGCTGCTGCTCCCGGCCGCGACCTGGCTGGCTGCCGGCGCACCGGCCGTGCTGGCGATCTTCGGACCCGGCTTCGATGCGGGCGCGACCGCGCTGTCGATCCTCATCTTCGCCGTCGTGCTCGACGGCTACGGGCGCACGGCCGGCGGCTACCTGGCCGCGTGCGACCGGCCGGGGATCGTGTCGATCGTGTCGGTCGGGACCGCGGTGCTGAACGTCGGCCTCTGCCTGGCGCTGATCCCGTCGCTGGAGCTGACCGGGGCGGCGCTCGCCAACCTCGCCGGCTGGCTGTTCGCCGCCGCCGCGCTGGTCACGATCGCCGCGCGGCACGCCGGGCGCTCGGCGTGGGCTATGACCGACCCGGGGTTCCTGGCCCGCCTGATCGCCGCGTGCGCGGTGTTGGCGCTCGCGGTGGCGGCCCTGCGCGACGCTCCCGCCGCGCTGGCCTGGCAGTGCCTGGTCGCGCTGCCCGCGCTGGCGGCCGGGCTGCTCGCCTTCCGGCCGCTGTCACGCGCCGACCTGCCGACGGTGGAGCGGGCGCTGGACGCCGCGGGCGTGACGTCAGGGCGCGTGCGCGGCACGGTGTGCGCGGTGCACGAGCGGATCTCGCACGGTCACGCGGCGAGCCGCTCGTAGAGCGCGACCGTCCGCCGCGCGAGCCGCTCGGCGTCGAACTCGCGCTCGATCCACTCGCGGGCGCGGCGGGCGCGGGCGGCCGCGGCGGCGGGGTCGGCGAGCACCCGCTCGATCGCGGCCGCCAGCGCGGCGGGGTCGTCGCCCGGCACGAGGTCGTCGCGGTGCTCGGGCGGGACGGTCTCGGCGATCCCGCCGGTGTCGGTGGCCACGAGCGGGACGCCGACCGCCTGCGCCTCCTTGGTCACCACCGGCGAGCCCTCGGCCTGTCCGTCCGGCATGGCGCGGCTGGGCATCACCAGGACGCTCGCCCGCCGCATCGCCTCGAGCACGTCCTCGCGCCGCGGCAGCGGGCCGAGGAAGGTCGTGCGGTCGGCCACGCCCAGCCGGGCGGCGTGGCGCTCGAGCTCGCGCGCGTCCGGGCCGCCGCCGAGGACCTCGAGCCGCGCTCCCGGAACGGCCGGCAGCGCCTCGAGCAGCACGGCGAGCCCCTTCTGCTCGTTCAGGCGGCCGACGTAGAGGATCGGCCCGGACGACGGCCCGTCGCCGCGGAACGGCAGCCGGTCGAGCCGCACGCCCGCGGGGATGATCTCGACCGGCCCTTCGTAGCCGAGCGCACGCAGCTTGCTCTCGATGAAGCGCGAGACGGCGATCGCGGCGTCGAGTCCGGCGAACGCGCGGGTGACCGGGTCGCCCGGAGCGGCGACGGTGACGTCGGTGCCGTGGAAGGCGGCGACGGCGGGCACTCCGAGCCGGCGCGCGACGGCGACGCCGGAGGCGGCGGCCCAGCCGAAGTGCGCGTGCACGAGCGCGGGGGCGACCTCGCGTAGACGCTCGGCCGCCCCTTCGGCGAAGCGCTCGGTGCCGGAGCGCCTGAGCGCCCGGTCGAGCGCGCGGCGCGGCAGCGAAGGCGGCGGGCAGACGAGCAGGCGCTCGTCCGGCGGGAACGGGTAGGTGCCGCGGCCCTCGACCGACAGCGTGGCCACCCACACCTGCGCGCCGGCGCGCTCGAGCCCCTCGAGCGCGTCGGGGATGAAGCTCTCCGACAGCTTGCCGTAGTGATGGACGACGTGGCCGACGATCACGGCGCCGCGAGCACGGGGTCGGTCAGGATGCGGCGGTTGAACTCGGCCGCGTCGAGCCGCTTGCGCTCGCGCGCGGCGGTCAGCGCGTCGGCGATCATAGGGTCGTTGCGGTTGAGCTGCCCGGCGCGGGTGAGGCGGTCGCGGGCGTCGTCGAAGCGCCCGGCCTGGAGGTCGAGCAGCCCGAGCTCGAAGTGCGAGACCCAGTTGTCCTGCACGTCGAGCGCCTCCTGGAAGGCGCGCCGCGCGACCGGCTCGTCGTCGAGCTGGATGCCGACGAAGCCGCTGCGCAGGTGCGGCGTGAGCGACAGCGGGTCGGCAGAGGCGGCGCGGTCGTACGCGGCCAGCGCCGCGCGCGGGTCGCTCGCGCGCACGTCGTCTCCGCGCGCGAGCTGGCGGACGGCGAGATAGGAGGGCGTAAGCGCGACCAGCGCGATCACGGCCAGCGCGGCGGCGGGCGCCGCCCGCAGCGCCGACGGCCGGCCGTCGCAGTCGCGGCTCGCGCGCAGCACGGCGAACGGCAGGCAGACCGCCGGCGCGAGCAGGGCGGGGACCTCCTCCAGCCAGTCGAGCCCGCACTGGAGGAAGAAGGCGACCGACACGGCGGCCGCCGCCGCGGCCGCCGCCCGCAGATCGCCCCGCACGCGCACGAGGCCGATGAGGGAGGCGAGCAGCGAGCCCGCCAGGAGCGCGAGGCCGATCACGCCCGTCTCCGTCAGCGCTCGCAGCCAGATCAGGTGCACGTAGCGCGAGTGCTTGGGATACGCCTTCTCGCGCGTGTACAACGGCTCGAAGCCGGCGGCGCCGATGCCGGCCACGGGCTGGTCGCGGAACGCCCTCCACGCGATCGTCCAGTAGTCGTACCGCTTGTCGGCGGTGACCTGCCCGAGCCGCGCGCCGGTCTGCGTGTTCTCGACCGCCGCGTCGGAGGCGAAGGTGTCGAGCCGGTTCTCGAGCGAGTCCGAGATGCGCTCGTAGGACGCGGCGGCGGCGACCGCGCCGGCCAGCACGACCAGCAGGCAGGCGGCCACCGCGGCACGGCGCGCGCGCGCCAGCGTCCGCGCCGAGGGCGTCACGCGACCCTCGATCCCGACCAGCGCGTACGAGGCGCAGAGGGCGAGCACGCCGGCCACCGCCACGCGGAAGACGGCCTCGTCGACCGCGCCGCCGATCGGGCGCAGCTCGCGCGCGGTCGTATAGACGTCGAACAGCGACGGGACGCACAGCAGCAGCGCGCCGCCGACGATCGCCAGCCGCGACAGGACGCGCCAGCGCTGCGGGGAGAGGGCCACGAAGAGCACGGCGGCGGCGGCGGCGGCGATCATCGTCCCGCGGCTCTGGGGCAGCAGGCCCCACATCAGCGCCACCACGGCGGCGGGCAGGGCCGCGACGCGCAGCGCGCCCGGCGTGGCCGGTCGCGCCGACAGCGCGAGCAGCGGCCAGAACGCCAGCGCCCCGAGCGCGGCGCTGCCGTTGGGGTAGCCGGTCGGCCCCAGGTAGCGGCCCTCCAGCACCCAGGTCTGTGGATGCGAGGAGAGCGCGAAGGCGGCGAGGTCGACGGCGGCGATGACGGCGATCGCCCCCGCCCAGGCGCCGAGCAGGACGAGCGCGGAGCGCGGGCGCCACGGCGTGGCCGCGATCACCGCGCCCATCACCACCACGGTCAGCAGCTTGTTGGTCTCCTCGCGTCCGGCGCCGGGCGCCTCCGTCCACAGCAGCGAGACCGCGTTCCACGCCATCCAGGCCGCCAGCAGCGCGAGCGCGAGCGTGGCGGGGGACGGGGCGAAGCTCCCGCGCGGCCGCGCGACGGCCAGGGTGATCAGCAGGCCGGCGCTCAGCAGGCCGGCGGGGTACCAGGCGCTCGCGAAGTAGCCGCCGTCGCGCACCGCCCACGTGACCCAGATCGTGCCGACGACCGCGGCGGGGATGAGCGGGGCGGCGGTCGCGAGGCGCCCGGGCGCGCGGGCGACGGCGGTCACCACCGCTCCCGCCCGGCGCGTGCGACAAGATCAGCCGCGTGATCGACCTGCACACGCACGTGCTCCCGGGGATCGACGACGGGCCCGAGCTGCTGGCGGGCAGCGTCGCGATCGCCGAGGTCGCCGCGCACGCCGGCACGCGGACGCTGGTCGCCACTCCGCACCTGCGCGCCGATCACCCCGGCGTCCGCCCGGCCGAGCTCGCCGGCCGCGCCGCGGAGCTGACCGCGTACCTGCGCGGTCGCGGGCTGCCGCTCGAGGTGGTGCCGGGCGCCGAGGTCGACCTGGAGACGGCGGCGGCGCTCTCCGGCGACGAGCTTGCCCTCGCCAGCCTGGCGGGCAACGGCCGCGACCTGCTCGTCGAGACGCCCTACGGGCCGCTGCCACAAGACTTCGAGGCGCGCGTGCTCGCGCTGGCGGCACGGGGGTTCCGGCTGACGCTCGCCCACCCCGAGCGCAGCCCGGACGTCCAGGCGCGGGTGGAGACCGTGGGTGCGCTCGTCGAGCAGGGCGTGCTCGTCCAGCTCACGGCGCGCAGCCTCGTCGGCCGCGGCGCGAGCGGCCCCGCGGCGCGCGCGCTGCTCGAGCGCGGCTGGGCGCATGTGCTGGCCTCCGACGCGCACGCGCTCGACCGCCGGCCGCCCGATCTCGGGGCCCGCCTGCGTCAAGCCGCCGACGCCCTCCCGCACGCCGCCGCCGAGCTCGAGTGGATGGTGACCGCCGCGCCGCGGGCGATCCTCGACGGCGTGCCGCTGCCCGAGCGGCCGGCGCGGCAGCGGCGGGCGCGGCGCCGCCTGAGGCGGTCGTGAGGGTCGCGTACCTGGTCTCTCGCTTCCCGACCGTCGCGGAGACGTTCGTGCTGCGCGAGCTCGCTGCCGTGGCCGATGAGATCGACGTCGAGCTGCACTCGCTGTTCCCGCCGGCGCCCGAGGCCGTCGTCCATCCGGCGGCGGTGCCGTGGGTCGAGCGCCTGCGCCGTCCGGGCCCGGCCGAGGGCGTCCGCGCGCTCGCGTACTGGGTCCTGCGCCGACCGCTGCGCACGGCCGCGGTGCTGGGCGCCGTGGTCGCCGGGCACGCGCGCCGGCCCGCCGTGCTCGTGCGCGCGCTGGCCACCGTGCCGCTGGCCGCCGCCCACGCACGCCGCTTCCGGGCCGAGGGGATCGACCACGTCCATGCGCACTTCGCGACCTACCCGACGCTGGCCGCGTGGATCGCGTACCGGCTTGCGGGGACGCCCTACAGCTTCACGCCGCACGCCCACGATCTCTTCGTGCACCAGTCCATGCTCGCACGCAAGGCCGCGGACGCCGTGTTCGTGGTCGCCATCTCCGACTTCAACCGGCGCTTCCTTCACGAGCACGCGGGCGGCCGGCCGATCTCCGTCCACATCGTCCACTACGGCGTCGACCCCGATCGGTTCGCGTTCCGCGTCCGCCCCGAGCAGACCGACGGCCCGCGGATCGCCTGCGTGGCGCGGCTGGTGCCGTACAAGGGCCACTCGGTGCTGCTGCGGGCGCTGGCGGGCGCGCCGTCGCCGCTGGCCGGCGCGCGGCTCGAGCTGGTGGGCGACGGCGAGCTGCGCGAGGGCCTCGAGCGCGAGGCGGCGGAGCTGGGCGTGAGCGTGCGCTTCCACGGCAGCGTCCCCGAGGCCGCGGTGGCGGAGGTGCTCGACGCGGTCGACGCCTTCGCGCTCCCCAGCGTGATCGCCCCCGACGGCGACATGGAGGGCATTCCGAACGCGCTGATCGAGGCGCTGGCCGCGGGGCTGCCCGCGGTGTCGACGCGCCAGTCCGGCGTGCCGGAGCTGATCCGCGACGGCGAGACCGGGTACCTGGCCGAGCCGGGCGACGTCGAGGGGCTGCGCGGCGCGCTGGTGCGCGCCTTGACCGAGGAGGACCCGGCGGCGCGGGCGGCGGCCGGGCGAGCGCTCGTCGAGACCGAGTTCAACACGCGCGGTTCGGCGCGCCGCCTCGTCGAGCTGTTCAGCGGCGGCGCAGGTTCATCCGGCCGGTCTTCCGGTTGACCGCGACCTGGCGGCGCAGCAGCACCGCGATCGCCGACCAGAAGAGGATCCGGACGTCGAGCGCCACCGTGCGCTCGCGCGTGTACATGAGGTCGAGCTTGACCTTCTGCGGCAGGATGTCCGTGACGTAGTGCGTCAGCGGGTCGTCCTCGTCGAGGATGCGGCCCTCGGCCACGAAGGCGAGCTGCGAGAAGCCGAACACGCCGGGCCGCACGGAGAGGATCTCGTGGTAGGCCTCGCGGTGGTGGCTGACGAACTCGACGGTCTCGGGGCGCGGGCCGACGAGGCTCATGTCGCCGCGGAGCACGTGCCAGAGCTGGGGCAGCTCGTCGAGCTTGAAGCGGGCGAGCGACGTGCCGAGGCGGGTGAGGCGCTCGTCGGCGGACAGCGTGAGCGGGATCCCGCGCGCCCAATGATGCATCTTGCGGAACTTGAACATCAGCAGGTCGGTCCCGCCGAAGCCGACACGTGGCGCCCGGTAGAACGCCGGCCCGTACGACTCCAGCCGCACGAGCGCGGCGACGATCAGGATGACCGGCGCGAGCACCACCAGGAGGAAGAGGCTCGCGACGACGTCCAGCGTGCGCTTGGCGACGGCGTCCGCGCGCACCGCGATCGACTCGCGGGGCTCGCGCATGCGCGGCGCGGCGAGCGCGGCGCTTCCGTTCGACTGCTGCTGGACGGTAGGCGTGTGGGTCGCGCCTCCCGCCTCAAAGCGGCTCTCCTTCGCCAGCATCCTCTTCCTGTCGTCCGGCCTCTTGCCCTGCTCTCCGACATCGGCCCCATCCGTCGGGGCTCCCTGCTGGTGCTCAGTGTCGCCTGCGGACGGTCCTGGGTGCCATCGGTAATCCGTCCAGCGGTGTTGACGCACGCTATCGTCTCCAGGTGGACCGTGCTAGGCGGGGAGGTAGCGGTGCCCTGCACCCGCAATCCGCTCTAGCGGGGCTGAATCCCCCTCCGAGGGGCCCGGCCCCTGGGCCAGCGCGACGCCCGCGGCGTCGATGGCCGGGTCCCGCCCGATGTCGCCCCGCGAACCAGGTCAGGTCCGGAAGGAAGCAGCCTTAAGCGGTCTTCGGCAGGCGGTGCGGGATCGCCCGGCCGGAGCTTGCGGACGTCGGTCAGCCCCCGGGGAACCGTCTCGACGAGGGGTGCACGGTCCACTGTCTAGACTCGGCCGGGTGCCCCCGGCTCCTGCTTCGCTGTACCGACGCCACCGCCCGCGCACCTTCGATGACGTGGTCGGGCAGGACCACGTCGTCCGCACCCTGCGCAACGCGATCGAGCAGGGCAGGGTCCACCACGCGTACCTGTTCGTCGGCTCGCGCGGGACCGGCAAGACGTCGATGGCGAAGATCCTCGCCGCCTCGCTGAACTGCGTGAACGGGCCGACGGTGACCCCGTGCGGCGAGTGCGAGTCGTGCGTCGCGATCGCCAACGCGACCTCGCTCGACGTGATCGAGATGGACGCCGCGTCCAACAACTCGGTCGACGACATCCGCGACCTGCGCGACCGGGTCGGCTTCGCGCCGGTGGCGGGCAGCCACAAGGTCTACATCCTCGACGAGGCGCACATGCTGTCCACGGCGGCGTGGAACGCGTTCCTGAAGACGCTCGAGGAGCCGCCGCCGCACACGATCTTCGTGCTGGCCACGACCGAGGCCAACAAGGTGCTGCCGACGGTCGTGGACCGCTGCCACCGGTTCGACTTCGCGCGGCCCAGCGTCCCGCAGATCACCGACGTGGTGCGGCGCGTGGCCGCCGCGGAGGAGATCGAGATCCCCGACGAGGCGGCCGCCCTGGTGGCGCGCTCGGCGACCGGCTCGTTCCGCGATGCGCTCGGCACGCTCGAGCAGCTCGTCGCCTACTCGGGCCGCTCGATCGCCCTCGACGACGTGCTCGCGGTCCTCGGCGCGGCCGACGCCGACCTGGTGTTCGGCGCCGTCGACGCCGTGGCGGCCGGCAACGCCCGCGAGGCGCTGCTCGCCGCGGCCCGGCTCGCGGAGTCCGGGCGCGACCTCGGGCGCTTCTTCAGCGACCTCGAGGCCCACGCGCGTGCGTTGATGGTGGTCCAGGCGCTCGGCGAGGTGCCGGCCGAGCTGCGGGTGACGCCGGAGCAGGACGAGCGCCTCGCCGCCCAGGCCGCGGCCGTCGCCCCGGCCGACGTGATCCGCCTGCTGGACATGATCGCCGCCGCCCTGCGAGCCCTGAAGGACGGCGCCGACGCCCGCACGCAGCTCGAGCTGGCGCTGGTCAAGGCGGCCGAGCCCGCCCACGACCCCACCGTCAAGGCGCTGCTGGCGCGGATCGAGCGGCTCGAGGCGCGCGCCGGCGCGGCCCCGCCCGCGGCGCCCGCCGCGAAGGCGCCGTCGGAGCCCGCCACCGCCGCCGGCCGCACGCGCGTCTCGGTCACCGCCCAGGTCGAGGACCAGCCGCCCGTGGCGGCCACGACGACGCTGCCGGGCGCGCCTCAGGGCGTCGCCACCGAGCAGGCCGCCGCGGACGTGGTGGCGGCGGTGTCGCAGGAGCTCGACGCCAACGTGACCGCCGTCGCCGTCGTCGAGCCCGACGCGCCGGCCCCCGCGGAGCCGTCGCTCGAGCTCTCGCTCGACGCCTTCGCCGACATGTGGCCGGGAGTGATCGAGTCGCTCGAGGGCGAGAACGGCCTGCTCGCCGCGCTGCTGCGCGAGGCGACGCCGCTCGAGCTCAGCGAGCAGGGCCTCACGCTCGCATGGCCCGAGTCGGCCGCCTTCCTCAAGCGCCAGGCCGAGGATCCCGCCAAGCGCGAGCTGCTCGCCGAGTCGATCCGCGCCGTCACCGGCGCGTCCCTGCGGCTCGCCTTCGAGCTGCGCGCCGACGAGGAGGTCTCGCGGGCGGGCGAGACGATCGACGAGGACGAGCTGGTGGATCGCTTCAAACGAGAGTTCGGCGCGGTGGAGGAGCCGCCGCCCACGGAGGAGACCTGATGCCGCAGCCCCCGAACCTTCAGAACATGCTGCGCCAGGCGCAGGAGATGATGGCCGCCCAGCAGCAGGCCCAGGAGACGCTCAAGTCCGAGCGCGTCGAGGCCAGCGCCGGCGGCGGGATGGTCAAGGTCGTGATGACCGGCGACATGCACCTCGAGTCGATCACCATCGACCCCGACGCGGTCGATCCCGAGGACGTCGAGATGCTGCAGGACATGGTCGTCGCCGCCGTCAACGAGGCGGTGCGGTCGGCGCAGGAGCTGGCCGAGTCCAAGCTCGGCGGGATGGGCGGGGACTTCGACCCGATGAGCGCGCTCGACGCGCTCGGCCTCGGCGGCATGGGCGGGATGGGTGGCGGTGGCGGTCTTCCGGGCGGCCAGCCCAACCGAGCGGCCCGTCGCAAGAAGAAGTAGTTGCTCGCCCCACCGCTCCAGCGACTCGTCACCGAGCTGGCGAAGCTGCCCGGCATCGGTCAGCGCACCGCGCAGCGGCTGGCCTTCCACATCCTGCGCGCCTCGGGCGAGGACGCCGCCGCGCTGGCGGCCGCGATCCGCGACGTCAAGGAGAAGATCACGCTCTGCGAGGTCTGCTTCAACCTCGCCGAGGGGCCGCGCTGCGCGGTCTGCCTCGACGAGCGGCGCGACGCCGAGCTGATCTGCGTGGTCGAGGAGCCGGGCGACGTGATCCCGATCGAGCGCACCCACGAGTACCGCGGCCGCTACCACGTGCTCGGCGGCGCGCTGTCGCCGATCGACGGCGTCGAGCCGGAGGACCTCAGGCTCGTCCAGCTCTACGCGCGGGTCGACGCCGGGATTCGCGAGGTGATCCTCGCCACCAACCCGACCACCACGGGCGAGGCGACCGCCCTGCACGTCGCCGCCGCGCTGCACGAGCGCGCGCCAGACGTGGTCGTCACGCGGCTCGCCTCCGGGCTGCCGGTCGGCGGCGACCTCGAGTACGCCGACGAGGTCACGCTCGGCCGCGCGTTCTCCGGCCGGCGGGCCGTCTAGCGCAGCGCGGCGGCGAGGGCGGCGTCGGCGCGGGCGATCGCCCGGCGGGCGGCGATGAAGCGCGCCCTCGGCGGATCGGAGGCGAGCGCGTCGTACCCGCGCGCCGCGTCGCGCAGCGCGGCGACGACGTCGGCCGGCGGGCCGGGCACCACGAAGGGCTCGAGCTCCGCGGCGGCGGCCCGGTGGGCGTCGGCGAGCGCGGCTGCCGCGGACAGGCGCGTGGCGAGCGCGCGGCGGCCGGCGACGCGCTCGCCGTCGAGCGTGCGCAGCACCGGGCCGGCAGCCTGCCGGAAGGCGAGGTCGGCGGCGGGGGCGAGCGCCTCGCTGCCCGCCGACGTGATCGCGCGCACGCCGGCCTCGCAGCCGAGCGCGGCGTTCCAGCTCGCGGGCGGCGCGGCGCAGGCGACGGCGAGCATGCCGCCGGTGGTCGGCGCGACGGTCACCTCGAGCACACGCCCTCCGGCGCGGACCGGGCCGTAGCTCCACGCCGCCAGCGTCCCCAGCTCGGCCTTGCGCGGCGCGGGCAGGGTCTCGGGCAGCTCGGAGCGGAGCGCGGCCGGCACGAGCGAGGCGTCTGCGGGCGGCCCGGAGACCAGCAGCGCGCGAGCGGCGAGGCCGGGCGCGGGCGCGTACGCCTGCGCGCCGGCGACGCGCGGCGCCGCGTCGGCGGCCGCCCAGTCGGGATCGAGCTCGAGCCGCAGGTCGCCGACGACCGCCACCGAGGCGGGCACGACCACCGGCGCCGCGGGGCGCGAGGTGCCGCCGAGCCACCAGCCGCCGGCGCCGGCGACGGCCAGCGCGGCGAGGCCGGCGACGAGAGCGCCGGACGGGCGCGGCAGGCGCGCGGCGCGGATGTCGACGGGCAGGCTCATCCTTCGGAGTCGAAGGTCTGCGGCTCGGGCGCCGGGGCCGGCGCCGGGGCCGGAGCCGGGGCGGGCGCGGCGACCGGGGGCGGCGCGGGCGTGGCCACCGGGATCGGGGCCGGGGCGGGCGCCGTGACAGACGGCTGTGGCGGCGGCGCCGGCCGCGGCGGCCGCGGGAGCGGGGGCAGGGTCTGCAGCCGCGGAGCTTCGGGCTGCGCCGCCAGCCGCGGCGGCTCGAGCACGGTGGCGCGCGTGACCGGGGCCGCCTCGCCGCGCAGCGCGTTGGCGCCGAACGGGACGGCGAACGCGAGCACGCCGACGACGGCCCACACGACGGTGCGGCGATCGATGCCGCGCGCGCGCACGACGGTGTCCGCCGCGCGCCGCCGCATGCGATCGGCCGCAGCCGCGGCGGCGCCGCGCGGGTCGCTCCCGCGCAGGCGTTCGGCGGTGGCGGCGAGACCGTCGGTCACGGCCCACATGACGCGCCGGTCGGCCGCACGCAGGCGGTCCCACATGACGCGCCGGTCGACCTCGCGCAGGCGGTCGCCCGCCGCGGTCAGGGTCAGGCGGCCGGGCATGTCGCCGGCTCCGGGTTGCCGGGGTACAGACAGAGGTCGCGCCGCAGCGGCTGCTTGCCGCGGCGGATGCGGATCGTGGTGTGCTTGCCGATGTAGCCCGGTCGCGTCACGCGGATCACGAGCTGCGACCCGGCGCGCAGCATGCCCTCGTAGGAGCGCAGGCGCGTCACCTCCGCGGCCTGGGCGGGCGCGCTGCGCGGGCAGCCGATGCCGCTGCAGCGGACGGAGATCCTGGCGCCCTTCGGAGCCCGCACGGTGAGCAGCGTGAGCCGCGCGCCGCGCTCGGTCAGCCAGCCGCGGATCCGGACGAGGGGCGACGGGCGCATCAGCTTGGGGGGCGTCACCACCGGCGCGGGGGCCACCACGGGCGGCGGCGAGGCGGCCGGGACGGGCACGGGCGTCACGACCGGGGGCGTCACGACCTGCGCGGGAGGCGGCGTCGCCACCACGGCGCTCGCGTTCGTCCAGGCGTAGTCCCGGCCGTCGCGGTTGCTGACCCACAGCACGGCGCGCAGCCGCTTGCCGAGGTCGGGCGAGGTCACGGTGTAGGAGGGCGCGTGGGCCCCGTCGACCCACCGGCAGCTCCACAGGGAGTCCGTGTCGCAGCGCAGCCAGCTCCAGGTCGCGGTGGCCGTCGGCCAGCCACGCCAGGCGTAGCTCACGGCGTCCAGCCGCCCGCCCACCAGCGTGGAGCCGGTGAGCGCGGGCGCGCGCGTGATCTCAGGCTCGTCGGCCGCCGCGACGGCAGGGGCCGCCGCCGGCGCCAGCGCCGCCACCGCTAGAACGATCCATGCCCGCCAAGTGGGACCCAACTTCGTCCTTCCGTCCATGTTCGCCCCCGATCCCTAAACGGATGATGGGGCTGGACGGACTAGACCACAATCGGGCAAACGTCCAGACGCCGCAGGTTCGAATCCGACCTCCCGACACGAGGTGGCCGCGGCCACGACCACCTAGACTGCCCCGACCGTGCCCGGAACCGTGGTCATGAAGTTCGGCGGCACCTCGGTCGCCGACGCCGAGCGGATCAAGCGCGCCGCGCGCCGCATCGTGGCCGCGCGCGAGCTGGGCCATCGCGTGGTCGCCGTGCTCTCCGCGCGCGGGAAGACGACCGACGAGCTGATCTCGATGGCCGAGGAGGTCTCCACCGCCCCGGACCCGCGCGAGATGGACATGCTGCTCTCCACCGGGGAGCGGATCAGCTGCGCGCTGTGCGCGATGGCGATCAACGACCTCGGCCACAAGGCGATCAGCCTGACCGGCTCGCAGGCGGGCATCGTCACCGACACGAGCCACACCAAGGCGCGGATCCTCGACGTGCGGGCGGACCGCATCCGCGCCGCGCTCGACGACCAGCTCGTGGTGCTCGTCGCCGGCTTCCAGGGCGTCTCCACGACGAAGGACGTGACCACGCTCGGCCGCGGCGGCAGCGACACCACGGCGGTCGCCCTCGCGGCCGCCGTCGACGCCGAGGTCTGCGAGATCTACACCGACGTGGCCGGCGTGTTCAGCGCCGACCCGCGGATCGTGCCCGACGCCCGCAAGCTGCCGGTCGTCTCCTTCGAGGAGATGCTGGAGATGTCGGCCAGCGGCGCCGGCGTGCTCCAGCTGCGCAGCGTCGAGTACGCGCGCAACCACGGCGTGCGCATCCACTGCCGTTCGAGCTTCACCGAGGAGCCCGGTACCTTCGTGGTCGGAGAAGAGGAGACGATGGAACGCCCGCTGATCACCGCCGTCACCCACTCGCGCGACGAGGCGCGGGTCACGCTGCTCGGCGTCCCTGACCACCCGGGCGTGGCCGGCAGCATCTTCACGGCGCTCGCCGGCGCCAATGTCAACGTCGACATGATCATCCAGAACGAGCCCGTGTCCGAGGGCGCGTCGGCCGACATGTCGTTCACGGTCCCGCGCAGCGATCTGCGCGAGGCTCGTGAGGCGCTCGGGCCGGTGGTGGCCGAGCACGGCATCCGCGCCGTCGCCGAGGACCCCGAGATGGGGAAGGTGTCGGTCGTCGGCGCGGGAATGAAGACGCACCCCGGCGTCGCCGCCAAGGTGTTCTCCACCCTCGGCGACGAGGAGATCAACATCGAGATGATCTCGACCTCCCCGATCAAGATCTCGTGCGTGGTGCCCGGCGAGGCCGTCGACCGGGCCGTCCGCGCCCTCCACACCGCCTTCGAGCTCGGAGCCGACCAGGTCGAGGCCGAGCACCCCTTCGGAGCCGCCAGATGAGCTATCGAGTTGCAGTCGTCGGAGCGACCGGCGCCGTCGGCACCGTCATGCGCGCCAAGCTGCGCGAGCGCAGCTTCCCCGCCTCCGAGATCGTGCCGTTCGCCTCCGAGCGCAGCGCCGGCCGCGAGCTCGACGGCGCGATCGTCCAGCCGCTCAACGACGAGACGATCCAGGGCTTCGACCTCGCGATCTTCAGCGCCGGCGGCAGCACCTCCGGCGAGTGGGCCCCGCGCTTCGTCGACGCGGGCGCCGTGGTGGTCGACAACTCGTCCAAGTGGCGCCGCGACCCCGAGGTCCCGCTGGTCGTGGCCGAGGTCAACCCGGACGCGCTCGACGACCACAAGGGCCTGATCGCCAACCCGAACTGCTCGACGATGCAGCTCATGGTGGCCCTGAAGCCGATCCACGACGCCGCCGGCATCGAGCGGCTCATCGTCTCCACCTACCAGTCGGTGTCCGGCACCGGCGTGAAGGCCGTCGAGGAGCTCGAGGAGCAGACCCACGCCGTCCTGCACGGCCAGGAGCCGCAGGCCCCGCAGGTCTATCCGCACCTGATCGCCTTCAACGTGCACGGCGGAGCGGGCAACTTCGTCGACGACCACACCGACGAAGAGCTCAAGATGATGTTCGAGACGCGCAAGATCCTCGGCGACGAGGACATCGCGATCAACGTCACCTGCGCGCGCGTGCCCGTCCGCAACTGCCATTCGGAGTCCGTGACCCTGCAGACGCGCGAGCCGCTCGAGGTCGAGGAGGCGCGCGAGCTGCTGTCCGGCATGTCCGGGCTGACGATGGTCGATCCCTACCCGACCGCGCTGAGCTCGGCCGGCCACGACGACGTCTTCGTCGGGCGCCTGCGCCGCGACCCCTCGCACGAGCGGGGGCTGTGCCTGTGGGTGGTCTCCGACAACCTGCTCAAGGGGGCCGCGACCAACGCGATCCAGATCGCCGAGGTCCTGCACGAGCGGAACCTGATCAGGGTTCCAGCCCTTCGATGATCCGCTCCAGGCCGAACCGGTAGGCGCGCTCGGCGTCGTAGGCGCCGCCCTGCGCCTCGCCGGCCGCCGTGCCGACGCGCGACGCCAGCGGGTAGCGCTCGGGGTCGACGACCTCGGCGAGGAGCGGACCGGCGGCCTCCCACCATTCGGCGTCGGGCGTGGTCGCCGGCTCCTGGGCGGCGATGCCCTGCACGAACCCGAGCACCAGGGTCAGCGCGGCGTCCCTCTCCACGTCCGAGAACCCCTCGAAGGCCCCGAGCTCGTGCTCGTACTTGGCCAGCATGCCGGGCCCGAGCGGCGGCCGTGACGTGGTCACCCGCGCCGCCCACGGATGCGCCGCGTACAACGCTCGGTTGGCGTCCGCCACCGACAGCACCGTGGGATCGGGCTCCCGCGGCATCGCGAGCCACAGCGCGTCGAGCATCAGGTCGAGCAGCTCGGCCTTGCCAGGCACGTACGTGTACAGCGTCATCGCCGACACGCCGAGCCGTCCGGCCAGCGTCCGCATGCTCACCGCCTGGAGACCCGCCTCGTCGGCCAGGGCGATCGCCGCGTCGACCACGGCGTCGACGCTCAGCTTCGGCCGCGGTCCACGGGTCCCGCCCTCGGCCCGCCGCCACAACAGCGCCAGGGTCCGTGCTGGATCGCCCTCACCGGTTCGCATGAAACTTTGTACAGTGTACGGAATGAACATCACCGCGTCCGCCATCTCCCTCAACGTCGCCGATCCGCAGGCGTCCGCCGGCTTCGTCAAGGACCACTTCGGCTTCGCCGAGGAGATGGCCGCCGACGGCTTCGTCTCGCTCTCGCGCCCGGACGCCGGCTTCAACCTCATCTACCTGCGCACGGGCCTGGAGACCTTCAAGCCGGCGGCGCTCGCCGGCCACGACGCCGACGGCCTGCTCGTCGCCTTCGTGGTGGACGACATCGAGGCCGAGTACGAGCGCATCCGCGCCGAGGGCGTCGAGATCACCACGCCGCTCGAGACCGAGGAATGGGGCGAGCGCTACTTCCAGGTCACCGACCCCTGCGGCGTCGTGATCCAGCTCGTTCAGTGGGTTTAGGTTTTCATCGGCCCCGAGCCGGGCATGCAACCTCTCGCAAGTTTGTAGGGCGGACTGGGGTACGCCGAAGAAACGAGCGAAAGAGGGCCCGGGCGGGCCCTCTTGCTCGTTAAGCCCGGAGCCCACCGATCCCCGCGGCGCCTCGCCGTCGTGGCCCTTCGCCAGAGCCGATCGGCCGCGACCTGAGGTGGCCCACCACATCGGGTGCGCGGCCGATCGACTCTGACTCGACCCACGACGCCGAGGCATCCACGGGTCATCGGTGGTTCCGGGCTACAGCTCCCGGCGGGCGAGCTTGAGCGCCGACTCGCTCGCCCGCTGGAGCGGACCGCGGCCGCGCCAGCGGCCGGGCTCGATCCGCTGCGAGCGTTCGAGGTCGCGCTCGAACTGCTCGGTGAGACGGCCGGCGAACTCGTCGGACAGCACGCACAGGGTCGCCTCGTCGTGGAGCTGGAACGAGCGGTTGTCGAAGTTGACCGAGCCGACCGACGACCAGGCGCCGTCGACGACCATGGACTTGGCGTGCAGCATCGTCGGCTGGTACTCGTGGATCTCCACGCCGCAGTCCAGCAGCTGGTCGTAGCTGACCCTCCCGGCCACCCGCACCGGCGCCTTGTCGATCTCCGGCCCCGGCACCAGCACCCGCACCCGCACGCCGCGCTCGGCGGCGTCGCACAGCGCGTCGATGAACGCCGGCCGGGGCACGAAGTAGGCAGCGGTCAGGTCGAGCGTCTCGCGGGCGGCGGCGATCGCCAGGTAGTACAGGGCCTCGACGTTGGTGTCGCCGACCCCCGCGCTCGAGCGCACGACCATCATCGGCCCGCCGCCGTCGGCCTGCTCGAGGTCGGGCAGGTAGCCGTCGCCGGCCAGCACCTCGCCGGTCGCCTCGAGCCAGTTCTCGGCGAACGCGCCGAACAGCCCGCGCACGACCGGCCCGCGCACGCGCACGTGCGTGTCGCGCCAGTGCTGGGGATCCTGGGCGTCGCCCGTCCACTCCTCGGCGATCCCCACGCCGCCCGTCAGCCCGATCGACCCGTCCGCCACCAGGATCTTGCGGTGCGTCCGGTTCGCCACCCGCCGCGCCGCATACGGCTTCGGCGGCCGGAACTTCGACACCCGCACGCCGGCGTCCACCATCCGCTGCACGAGCTCCTTCTCGATCTTCAGCCCGCCCACCGCGTCGATGATCACGTTCACCTCGACGCCCGCCCGCGCGCGCGAGCAGAGCGCCTCGGCCACCTCGCGCGCGATCTCGCCGCGCCAGTAGACGTACGTGAGAAGGCACAGCGTGCGCTCCGCGCTCCGGATCGTCTCCAGGTAGCACGGGAAGATCGCGTCGCCGTTGATCAGCAGCTCGACCTCGTCGCCCCACGAGATCGGCGCGCCGGTCAGCGCCTCGGCGGCGCGCAGGAAGCCCGGCTCGCGGACGTCGAGCTCGGCGTGCAGGTCATAGCCGTGGCCGCTCTCCCGGCGATGCCGCAGCGACTCGGTCCCGTAGCGAGCGACGAGGGCGGCGCCCAGCCCCAAGGGCCAGGCGTACCGCGCCCTCAGGCTGCGACGCTTCCGACGACGGAGGTCGACCAATCGATGACCGAGGTCGGCCGCACGACGTGCTTGTTCATGCCCAGCTCCTTGGGCTCGAGCCCGAAGGCCAGCCCGACGAGCTGCGGCAGGTGCAGCACCGGCATCCCCAGCTCACGGCCGACGATCCGCTCGGCGCCCGGCTGCTGGAGATCGAGGTTGAGGTGGCAGAGCGGGCACGGCGTGACCAGGCAGTCGGCCTCGGCGTCCAGGGCGTCGCCGAGATGACGGCCGGCCTGCTTGAGCGAGGCTTCCTTGTTCATGGTGATGATCGGGAAGCCGCAGCACTTGTACTTGCCCGCGTAGTCGACCACCGTGCCGCCGAGCGCGTCGATCAGCTCGTGCAGGTAGCGATCGCGCGGGTGCTCGCGGTCGATGCCCAGCCGCGTCGTCGGCCGCACGATGTAGCAGCCGTAGAACGGCCCCACGCGCAGGTCGGTCAGAGGCCGCACGACCTTCGAGCGCACCGTGTCGAGCCCGATCTCCTCGACCATCAGCCACAGGAAGTGCTTGTTGCGATGCCCTTCTCGTAACGCAGGCCGTCGCTCGCCAGCGTCTGGTTGACGTGATCGCGGTACTCGCTGTTGGCGTCGAGTCGCTCCTGGCACTCGCTCTGCGCGCCCTGGCAGGTCGAGCAGATGTTCATCATCAGATCGGCGCCCTCGACCTGCTGGGCGAGCGCGAACGTGCGCGCGTTCAGCGTGTCGGCCAGCTCCTGGTTGTGCTCGGCGAGCACGCCGGCGCCGCAGCAGGCGGCGCGGTCGAGCTCGACCAGCTCGATGTCGAGCAGCGGGGCGACCTTGGCCATCGAGCCGTGCAGCTCGGGGGTGAAGCCGCGGCTCACGCAGCCGGGCCAGTAGGCGACCTTCACTCCGGGCTCCTCCTCGTCCGCGTCGTCCTCGTAGCCCACGACGTAGAGGTTGAGCTCGTACCGCTCGTCCTTCTCGTGGATCTGCTGGAAGATGCGCTTGACGTCCTTCGGCGCCTTGTGCTGGTGCAGGAGGGCCTTCTTCGGCGTCACCTTGCCGCGCCGCAGCGCGCCGAGGATCACGGGCAGCGAGTCGAGCAGCTCGGGCACCGCGCGCGGGTGGAACTTGCCGCCGTAGGAGTCGGGCAGCAGGTCGGCCTCGTGGAGCAGGCCGTTGCGCTCGATGTTCTTGACGAACGCCTTCTCGTGCCGGTGGCCGTTGTTGCGGTCCTCGATCCCGTGGTCGCCGCCCGCGATCCGGCGCAGCCGCATGATCTGGCTCATCGGCGCCACGCCCTTGGGGCACGCCTCGATGCAGTTGAAGCAGTGGGTGCAGTCGTAGATGCCGGCCGGGTCCTCGGAGAGGTCCTTGAGCCGCTCGTACTGCCGGCCGTCGCGCGGGTCGCCCACGAAGCGGTAGGCCTTCGCCAGCGCGGCCGGCCCGATGAAGTCGGGGTCGACCTCCATCGACAGGCAGTCCGACACGCAGGCGCCGCACTGGATGCAGGCCATCGTCTGCGTGACGTCGATCATCGACTCCGGGGGCACGATGTACTCGCGCTCGGGCGGATCGCCGTCCGGCAGCAGCCACGGCGTGACGCGCTGCATCTTCTTCCAGTGGACGGCGTCCATGTCGACGATCAGGTCCTTGAGGACGGGCATGTTGCCCATCGGCTCGACCACGATGGCGCCGTCGGGCGCGGTCTCGGCCGCCGCGTCGAGGTGCGTGTGGCAGGCCAGCGTCGGCTTGCCGTTGATCCGCACGCCGCACGAGCCGCAGATCGCGGCGCGGCACGAGCAGCGGATGCCGATCGAGCCGTCCTGGGCGTCCCGCGCCTGCAGGATGCCGTCCAGCACCGACCGGTGGCCGTCGAGCTCGATCGTGAAGTCGTCCCAGTAGGCCGCTTCGCCGGACTCCGGCGAGTACCGGCGGATTCTCAGTGTGTATTCGGGCATGTCAGTACGTCCGCTCCTGAGGCTCCCACTTCGTCAGGGTCACAGGCGAATAGGACACCTTAGGCGGCCCGCCGCCGTCGACGGACAGGGTGATGTGCTTGAGCCACTCGTCATCGTTGCGCTTGGGGAAGTCGAGCCGGAACTGGGCGCCGCGCGACTCCTTGCGCTCGATCGCCCCGATGACGATGCACTCCGCGCAGTCCAGCATGTACCCGAGCTCGATGGCGCCGAGAACATCCTGGTTGAAGACGGTGCCGCGGTCGTCGATGCAGGCGACCGACGCCTCCTCCTTGAGCCGGCGCACGATCTCGAGCGCCTCGGTCAGCCCCGCCTCGTCGCGGAACACGGCGCACTTCTCGTTCATCATCTCGCCGAGCTCGTCCTTGATCTCCGAGATCCGCCGGCCGCCGCTGTCCGACCGGCCGATGATGTCGTCGATCAGCTTCTCCTCGGCGGCGAGCGCCGAGTGGGCGGGGGACGGCATCGCCATGCCGAGCGCCCGCTTGGCCGCGTGCTCGCCGGAGCGGCGGCCGAAGATCAGCGTGTCCAGCAGCGAGTTGGCCCCCAGCCGGTTGCCGCCGTGGACCGACACGCACGCCACCTCGCCGGCCGCGTAGAGGCCGGGGATCGACGTGAGGCCCCAGACGTCGGTCTTGACGCCGCCCATGATGTAGTGGCAGCCGGGGCGGATGTGGATCGGCTCGCGCGTGATGTCCACGCCCGCGAAGTCCTTGCCGATGTTGACGATCTCGCGCAGCGCCTCGAGCGTGCGCTTGCGTGGCACCTTCGTGATGTCGAGCGCCACCGTGCCGTCGGGAAAGCCGCGGCCCTCGTTGATCTCGGTCTGCTCGGAGCGCGAGACGACGTCGCGGGAGGCCAGCTCCATCTTGTTGGGCGCGTACTTCTCCATGAAGCGCTCGCCGACGGCGTTGTAGAGGTGCGCGCCCTCGCCGCGGGCGCCCTCGGTGATGAGGATCCCGTTCCCGGCCAGCGTGGTCGGGTGGTACTGGATCATCTCCATGTCCATCAGCGGGGCGCCGATGCGATAGCTCTGGGCGATCCCGTCGCCGGTGCAGATGAGCGCGTTGGTGGTCGGCTTGAAGCACTGGCCGGCGCCGCCCGAGGCCTGGATCGTCGCCTTGGCGGCGAACAGCTCCATCGCGCCGTCGCGGATGTTGCGGGCGACGGCTCCGCAGCACTCCCCGCTGTCGTCCTGGACGAGCGCGGTGACGAACCACTCCTCGTAGCGGTCGATCTGCTCGTGGTGCTTCATCAGCTGCTCGTAGAGGACGTGCAGCAGCGCCTGGCCGGTGATGTCGGCCACGTAGTAGGTGCGGGCGGCCGAGGCGCCGCCGAAGGCGCGCGTGCCGAGGTGCCCGGTCTCGTTGCGATGGAAGGTGACGCCGGAGTGCTCGAGCCAGAGCACCTCGTCGGGCGCCTCGCGGCACATGATCTCGATCGCGTCCTGGTCGCCCAGGTAGTCGGACCCCTTGACCGTGTCGAAGGCGTGCGACTCCCACGAGTCGTCCGGGTTCAGGGCCGCGTTGATGCCGCCCGCCGCCGCGTTGGAGTGCGAGCGGACGGGGTGGACCTTGGACATGATCGCCACGGTGGCGCCCTCGCGGGCCGCCGCCAGGGCCGCCCGCTGGCCGGCCAGGCCGGCACCGATGATCAGGACGTCGTGCGCAGGCATGACGGCGGAGTCTATTTCCCTGGACCGCGGGGAGCGTCGTAGGCGATGATTGGGCCCATGCCCGTGCGGCTGATGATCGTGGACGACCACGAGTCGGTCCGCGAACTGCTGCGGGCGATCGTCGACGACGCGCCGGAGGATGTCGTGATCTCGGGCGAGGCCGACGGCGCTCGGACGGCTCTGGAGACCATCGACCGGATCGATCCGGACGTCGTGATCCTGGACGCGACGATGCCGGAGTTGAGCGGCCTAGAGGTGGCTCCGCTGATCCTCGAGCGGCGTCCCGGCCAGAAGATCCTCCTGTGCAGCGCGATGGTCGACGCCGAGGTGTGCGATCGGGCCGAGCGGATCGGCATCGCCGCCTGCCTCTCCAAGGATGACCTCGAGGCGGTCCCGCGCGTCGCCTTCGAGCTGGCCTTCGCATAGCTCGCGCAGGATGTCGAGCTCGCGCGTGCGACGAGCATCCCTGCTCATCGCAGCGCGGCCTTTCGTGAAGATGTCCTCGTGAGACATCGGGAGGACTCTGTCGCCCGGGCCGGGTACTCGTCGTCGGGGGTGGGACCCTGACTTTTTCCGAGGAGCTGCTGGAGCGGCGCGAGGAGCTCGAGGCGATCGCCTCGGTGCTGGCCGCCGCGCGGCGCGGCGAGGGGCGGTGCCTGGTCGTGGAGGGCGAGGCGGGGCTCGGCAAGTCGCGCCTGGCGGCGGCCGCCTGCGAGGCGGCGGACGGCATGACCGTCCTGCGCGCCCGCGGCTCGGACCTCGAGCGCGACTTCAGCTTCGGCGTCGTGCTGCAGCTGTTCGCGCCGCTGGCCGGCCGCCCCGAGCTGCTGACCGGCGCCGCGGCGCTGTCGGCGCCGCTGTTCGCGGCCGGACAGGCAGGGAGCGAGTTCCCGCTCCTGCACGGGCTGCACTGGCTGGCGGCCAACGCCGCCGAGCAGCGGCCGCTGCTGCTCGCGGTCGACGACGCGCACTGGGCGGACGAGCCCTCGCTGCAGTTCCTGCTCTACCTGCTGCAGCGGCTCGACGAGCTGCCGGTCGCCGTGGTGGTGACGACGCGGCCGCCGGAGGCGCGGCTCGTGCGGCGGATCGCGCGCCACCGGCACGCCGCCGTGGCGGCGCTGCGGCCGCTCAGCGCCGGGGCGGTCGCGCGGATCGTCGATGCCGAGCTGGGAGGCGACGACGAGCTCGCCGCGGCCTGCGCCGCGGCGACGGCCGGCAACCCGTTCTACCTGCGCGAGCTGGTGGCCGCGCTGCGGGCCGACGGGCGGATGGTCGTCGCCGAGCCGGTGGCCCAGGCGGTCGTCGGTCGCGTCGCCGCGCTGCCGGGCCCGGCGGCGGAGCTGGCCTCGGCCGTGGCCGTGCTCGGCGACGGAGCTTCGCTGGAGCGCGCGGCGGCGCTGGCGGGCGTCGACGCCGACGCGGCGGCGGGCGCCGCCGACGCGCTGGCCGGCGCCGCGGTGCTGGAGCGCGGCGTGCCGCTCGCCTTCGTGCACCCGCTCGTGCGCGAGGCCGTCTACGCCGACCTGCCGGAGGCGCGCCGCGCCCGCGCCCACGCCCGTGCCGCCGAGCTTCTTCGCGACGCGGGCGCCGACGCCGAGCAGGTCGCCTCGCACCTCGTGCACGCCCACGGGGCGGCCGGGGAATGGGCCGTCGGCGCGCTGCGGCAGGCGGCGCAGAGGGCGCGCGAGCGCGGCACGCCGGCGGCCGCCGCGCGCTATCTGCGGCAGGCGGTCGCGGCGCTGGAGCGCGAGGAGGTGCGCGGCGCGCTGCTGACCGAGCTGGCGCTCGCCGAGGCCCGCGCGCGCGACGACGCGGCGGCCGACCGCGCACGCGAGGCGATCGAGGCCACGGCCGGCGAGCGCGAGCGGGCGCAGGTCGCGCTCGAGATCGGGCTGGCGCTGGTCGACGGCGCCCACCCGGGGGCGGGCGCGGTGTTCGAGCTCGGCCTGGCCGCGCTGGGCGACCCGAGCGCCGCCGCCGACGAGCTCGCGATGACCCTCCGCTCGGCCCGCGCCGCGATCGCCTTCGATCACGCCACGCGCGCGCCCGGCGACCTCGAATCGATCCTCGCCCGGGCCGCCCGCGGCGTGGCCATGCCCGCCGAGCGCCTGATACTCGCCCACGGCGCGCTGGCGCCCGCGCTGCGCGGCGAGTCGATCGACGAGCTGCGCAGGCTGGCGCGCGCCGCGCTCTCGGGCCCGCCGCCCGACGTCACGAGCCCGACGGAGATGGGCGCCTGGTCGCTCGCCGCCACCGCGCTGCTCATGGCCGGGGAGCTCGACGAGGCCGAGCGCGCGCTCACGCCCGCGCTGGCGAGCGCGCGCGAGCGCGGGTCGGTGCTCGCGTTCGGGACGCTCTCGCACGTCCGCGCGCACGCGCTGCACCGCCGCGGCCGGCTCGAGGACGCGATCGCCGACGCGCAGAGCGCGCTCGACGCCGTGCGCTACGGCTGGGGCCCGGAGCTGCCGGGGATCCACGCCGTGCTGGCGCTCTGCCTCCTGGAGCGCGGCGAGCTCGACGCCGCCGAGGCGGCGCTCGCCGTGCCGGGCGGCGAGGAGCGCTGGGGCGCGACGTTCACGTGGGCCGACCTGCTCGAGGCGCGCGGCCGGCTGAAGCTGGCCCGCGGCGACGCGCGCGGGGCGCTCGAGGAGCTGCTCGCCTGCGGCGCCCGGCTGGAGCCGCTCGACGCGTCGCACCCCGGCGTGGTGGCCTGGCGGTCGGGGGCCGCCGACGCGGCGCTGGCGCTCGGCGACGCCGAGCGGGCGGCCGAGCTGGCGGCGGCCGACCTCGAGCTCGCCCGGGCGTTTGGCGCCGCCCGCGAGATCGGCCTCGCGCTGCGGACCGCGGGCGTGGTGGCGGGCGCCGACCGCGGGATCGCGCTGCTGCGCGAGTCGGTGACGGTCCTGCGCGGCTCGGAGGCCGAGCTCGAGCTGGCCCACGCGCTGTGCGCCCTTGGTGGCGCGCTGCTCGCCGAGGGGCACCGGCTCGCCGCGCGCGAGGCGCTGACCGAGGCGCTCGACCTCGCCCACCGCTCGCGCGCCGACGCGCTCGAGGACCTGGCGCGCGAGCGCCTGGTCGCCGCCGGCGCCCGCCCGCGCCGCGCGAGCGCGCGCGGGAGCGACGCCCTGACCCCGCGCGAGCGGCGGATCGCGCAGATGGCCGCGGCCGGGCTCGGCAACCGCGAGATCGCCGAGGCGCTGTTCATCACGATGAAGACGGTGGAGACGCACCTGGGGCGCGCGTACCGGAAGCTCGGGGTTACCGGGCGTTCCGGATTGCGTGACGCGCTGGCGGACTGAACGTCAACTGCGGCAGGGTAGGGAGGCGAGGGAGCCGGCCGCGGCGTTGGATTTCGGCGTCGAATCCTGGATAGGGGTCGGAAAACGACCCCAGGGCAGGATTCGACGCGGCTTTTCGACGAAGCGTCCTGCTTAGCGGTCGTCAGACGACCCGAGGGCAGGACGCTTCACAGAAAACCGGCCACGCCGGCCTCCCCAGCTCCCCTACCCAGCCGCAGTTGACGTTCGCCCGCGCAACTCACGCGGCCGAAAGCCGCGCCTGCAGAGCCCGCGTCACCTGCTCCATCGTCACCACACCCCGCAGCCGCCCGTCGGCGTCCACGGCCATCAGCGCCCCCACCCGCCGCAGCGCCTCCGAGCCCAACAGCGCCTCCAAAGGCGCATCCGCGCGCACGCGGTCGTCGCGGCCGGCGGCGATCTCGCGCACCGGCACGTCGCCGCCCTCCGCATGGGCGGCGTGCTCGACCGCGGCGCGATAGGCGAGGCCGGCGTAGCGCCCGTCGGACTCCACGACCGCGAACCACTCCCAGCCCTGGTAGCGCAGGAAGAACTCATCCCAGGCCTGGCTCGCCGGCAGGTCGGCCGGGATGACCACGGGCTCGGAGTCCATGATGTCGGCCACCGTGACGCCCTTGAGGCGCTCGCTGAACGCGGAGTGGGCGATCGCCGCGCGGGCCGACGAGCCGAGCAGGTAGCCGAGGACGATCGCCCACAGGCCGCCGACGGTGTTGTCGCGGGTGAAAAGGATGTAGAGCCCCCAGCCGATCAGCACGGCCGCGAAGGCCTGGCCGAGGTAGGCCGACAGGCGCGTGGCCTTGCCGCGGTCGCCGGTGACCTTCCACGCCGCCGCGCGAGCGATCCGGCCGCCGTCGAGCGGGAACGCCGGGATGAGGTTGAAGACCAACAGGAGCACGTTGGCGGTGACGAGGAAGCTCAGCCACAGCTCGTACGGATCGTCGCTGCGCTCGAGCGTCGCCGCGTCCCAGAAGCTGTCGAAGCCGAGCAGCGCCATCGCGGCCAGCGAGCCGGCGACGACGATCAGCAGCGTCACCAGCGGGCCGGCGGCCGCGACGCGGAACTCCTGGCCCGGGGACGTCGTGTCGCGACTCATCTTCATCATGCCACCGAAGAAGAAGAGGTCGATGCCGCTGACCTCGATGCCCTCACGGCGGGCGGCGACCGCGTGGCCGATCTCGTGCAGCAAGATCGAGCCGAAGAACCCGAGGGCGGTGAAGACGGCCACGATGAAGCCCTGCTGGTCGTCGCCGAGCTGGTCGGCGAACGAGTCCTGGAGGTAGAAGATCGCCAGGAACAGGATCAGGAACCACGAGACGTTGACCCCGACGCGGATCCCGAAGATCGTCGCCAGGCGGATGGAGCTGCCACCGAGCACTGGATGTCAATGGTGGCATAGCCTGGTGGGATGGCTTATGACGTGACATTCATCCCCGGCGACGGCACCGGCCCCGAGTTGGCCGAGGCCACCCGCCGGGTGCTGGAAGCGACAGGTGTCGAGTTCAACTGGGACGAGCAGCCCGCGGGCGAGGACGTGTACGCGGAGGAGGGCAACCCCTTCCCGGACCGCACGCTCGAGTCGATCAAGCGCAACGGGGTGGGCATCAAGGGCCCGACCACCACGCCGGTCGGCTCCGGCTTCCGCTCGGTCAACGTGCTGCTGCGCAAGGAGCTCGACCTCTACGCCTGCATCCGGCCCTGCAAGTCCTACAAGGGCGTGCGCACGCGCTTCCCGGAGACGGACATCGTGATCGTGCGCGAGAACACCGAGGACCTCTACGCCGGCATCGAGTACGAGAAGGACTCGGAGAACGCCGAGAAGCTGCGCGAGTTCATCGCGGAGCTCGACGGCGGCAAAATCCGCGAGCACTCCGGCATCTCGATCAAGCCGATCTCGGTGTTCGGCTCCGAGCGGATCGTGCGCGCGGCGTTCGAGTACGCGCGCGACAACGGCCGCAAGAAGGTGACGGCCGCCCACAAGGCCAACATCATGAAGTACTCCGACGGGCTGTTCCTCGAGGTCTCACGCAAGGTGGCGGAGGACTACGACGACATCGAGTTCGAGGACCGCATCATCGACAACCTGTGCAATCAGCTCGTCTCGCGGCCCGAGGAGTACGACGTCATCGTGCTCCCCAACCTCTACGGCGACATCGTCTCCGACCTCGGGGCGGGCATGATCGGCGGCCTCGGTCTGGCGCCCGGCGGCAACATCGGCACCGAGGCGGCGATGTTCGAGGCCACCCACGGTTCGGCGCCCAAGTACAAGGGGCAGAACAAGGTCAACCCGACCGCGCTGATGCTGTCGGGCGCGCTGATGCTCCGTCACCTGGGTGAGCGCGAGGCGGGCGACCGGCTCGAGTCCGCGATCGCCGCGGTGATCGAGAAGGGGGAGAAGGTCACCTACGACCTCAAGCCCACGCGCGACGACCCTTCGGCGGTCGGCACGTCACAGTTCGCTGACGCCGTGATCGAGGAGATGAATGCTTAAATGGCCTTACCAGTAAGTGTGACTGTTACCGGTGCTGCCGGTCAGATCGGATATGCGCTGCTGTTCCGGATCTCGGCCGGCGAGATGCTCGGGCCCGACACGCCGGTGCGACTGAAGCTGCTGGAGATCCCCGACGCGGTGAAGGCCGCCGAGGGCACGGCGCTCGAGCTGTTCGACTGCGCCTTCCCGCTGCTGGCCGGCATCGACGTGACCGACGACGCGGCCCAGGCCTTCGACGGCACCAACATCGCCCTGCTGGTGGGCGCGCGCCCGCGCACCAAGGGCATGGAGCGGGCCGACCTGCTGGAGGCCAACGGCGGCATCTTCAAGCCGCAGGGCGAGGCGATCGCCGCCCACGCGGCGGACGACATCAAGGTGCTGGTGGTCGGCAACCCGGCCAACACCAACGCGCTGATCGCCATGAGCAACGCCGACGGCGTGCCGAGCGAGCGCTTCACCGCGATGACGCGGCTCGATCACAACCGCGCCGTCGCCCAGCTCGCCGACAAGACCGGCGCCGCCGTGTCCGACATCTCCCACATGGCGGTGTGGGGCAACCACTCACCGACCATGTATCCCGACCTGTTCAACGCGAAGGTGCGCGGCGAGCGGGCGTGGGACGTGGTCGGCGACGAGGCGTGGGTGGCTGACACGTTCATCCCGCGCGTCGGCAAGCGCGGCGCCGAGATCATCGAGGCGCGCGGCGCCTCCTCGGCGGCCTCGGCGGCCAACGCGGCGATCGACCACGTGCACGACTGGGTCAAGGGCACCGAGGGCGACGACTGGGTGTCGATGGCCGTGCCGTCGCCCGGCGCCTACGAGGTGGAGGAGGGGATCATCTCCTCGTTCCCGTGCCGCACGAAGAACGGTGAGTGGGAGATCGTCGAAGGCCTCGACGTCCCCGACTTCTCGCGCGAGCGGATCAACCGCACGGTCGACGAGCTCAAGGAAGAGCGCGACGCCGTGCGGGGGCTGAGCCTAGTTTCGTAGGTGCCAGCCCCGGCCTGACTTCGTCACCTTGCCCTCCTCGGCGAGCCCCGGCATCACCCGGTAGAGATAGTTCTGCTTGATCCCCATGGCGTCGGCCAGCTCGGGGATGGTGATGCCGGGCTTCTCGCCCACCAGCGAGAGCGCCTGCGCGGCGCGCGTCCCGGAGCCGCGCGGGCGGCCGCGGCGGCCGTTGGAGGACGCCGACCGGCGGCGGCGCGTGGGCGCGGCCTTCGTGGTGGTCGTCGTGCCGGTGAAGGCACCTAGCGCGGCCTCGAGCCGGTTGTACTCCTCCACCAGCGGGCGCAGCTCTTTGAGCCGAGCCTCGATCTCCTTGACCTTCTCATCCAGGAAGTCTGCCATCCAACCCGACCCTTTCTGGGAAACTTCCGCCTTCGGCGGGCGTGTCCTTGAAACTTTGACGGTTACAAGTTACCAGTAAAGGTCGCTTTTCCGGGGCCTTCCCGCAAGAACGATTGCACCGCATTCCTGCAATCTTCGGTCTCGAACAGGTGTGATGTCAGTGCCGCGGTGCGCTCGTCGGCGCCGCGCGTCCCGTGGTCGGCCTGAGCGCGGACGATCGCCTTCGTGGCCGCGTGCGCGACCGTCGGCCCGGCGGCCAGCTCGGCCGCGAACCTGCGCGACTTCTCGAGCAGATCGGCGGCCGCCACGACGCGATTGACCACGCCCCACGCGTGCAGCGTCTGCGCGTCGTAGAGCCGGCCGGTCATCACGAACTCGCGCGCCCGCGCCGTGCCGGCGCGCTCGGCCATCCGCTGGGTGCCGCCCATCAGCGGCGTGATGCCGACCACCTTCTCCACCAGCCCGAACTGCACGCCCTCGGCCGCCCACAGCAGGTCGCAGGCCAGCGACAGCTCCAGGCCCGCGGTCAGGCACAGGCCGTGCACGACGCTCAGCGTGGGCAGCGGCAGGTCCTCGAGCGCGTGGGTGAGCGCCAGCAGGCGCTCGGTCAGCGCGGCCGCCGACTGCGCGTCGAGGCCCTCGAAGACGTGGACGTCGACGCCGGCCGAGAACACGTCCCCCGAGGCGCGGACGATCAGCGCGCGCGGCCGCTCGGCGGCCGCGCGCGCCACGCCGTCCTCGACGTCGGCGATCAGCTTCGGGTCCCACAGATTGAGGGGCCCGTGATCGATGACGATCTCGGCGACGTCTCCGTCTATCTCGTAGTGCGCGCTCAGTGGCTCTCGGGCTCGGGGGCGAGAAGCGTGACACGCGGGGCGGGCGTCTCGCTGTCCGGTGCGCCGGTCCAGGCCACGCGCTCGCCGCGCTGGTAGGTCTGGAACGCGCGGAACACGAGCTGGCTGCCCGCCGCGCCCTCCGGCACCCGGACCGAGAGCGGGAAGTCCTGGAACTGGCCCGGGGCGATGCGGTCGCGCTTGGGCTTCTTGGCCCGCCAGACGACGCGCGTGTACTGCTCCTCGACCTGGAACCCCTCGAGGGTCACCGGCGTGTCGAGCTTCTCCTTGAACACGCGCGCCTTCCACCCCGGCACCTTCTGGTAGGAGAGGAAGTAGAACCCGTCCGGGAGGCGGACGTCGACCTTGACGGTGCCCTTGTTGTCGCGCTCGTTCGGCACCCGCACGTCCATCTTCGAGAACGAGCCGGCGGTGGCCTCGCGTGGCTGGAGCGTCACGTGCGCCGAGGCGGCGGCGGGGACGGCGAGCGCGGCGGCCGCGACGGCGGCGACGGCGATCTTCTTCATGTCGATTCTCACTTGAGCTTGAAGGTCCAGGACTTGTTCATGACGTGGCCATCGGTGTGCAGCACGCTCATCGAGGCCGTGTAGGTGCCCTTCTTGAGGCCGGACTCGAGGCGAGCGCGGACCGCGCGCTTGCCGCCGACGACCTTGCCCTGCCCGATCGAGACCTTGGTCCCGCCGGCATCGCGGACGGTGAGGTGGCCGTCGGTGATCTTGGCCTTGAAGGTCACCTTGACCCGCTCGAGCGTGCGCGCCACGGTGGCGCCGCGCTTGGGCGAGTAGGACTTGACGCCGACGTGGGCCGCGGCCGGGGCCGCCAGCACGAGGGCGAGGAACGTGGCTACCACTGCGACTCTCATCGGGTCCTCCTGATCAGCGACGCGCCCGCTGCCACCAGGGCGACGACGGCGACGGCGAGCGCGGCGATGGCGAGGCCGTCGGAGCCTTCGTCGGCCTCGACGGTGGCCGAGGCGTTCTCGGCCGCGCCCGCGGCGCCGTCGTCGGACGAGACCGCGGTGTCGGGGTCGTCGACCCCGGCGCGCCGTGGCCGCCGCCGCTCGACGCGCCGGTGAGCGTCACGACCGGAGCGGGCTCGTCGGCGTCCTCGGGGCCGATCCAGCGGACGACGTCGCCGTCCTCGTAGGTCTGGAGCGCCTTGAACGTGAGCTTGTCGCCCGCCTCGCCCTTGGGCATGCGCAGCGAGAGCCCGAAGTCGACGAACTCGCCGGGGCCGATGCGGCCGCCCGACCAGGTGATCCGGCGGACCTCCTCGTCGACCTCGAAGCCGCCTTCGACCTCGATCGGCTGCTCGGCCTTGCCTCGCTCGACCGCGACCTTCCAGCCCGGCCGCGGCTCGTACGAGACGAACGCGAAGCCCGGTGGGAGCTGGACGTCGACCTTGACGGTGGCGGCGTCGTCGCGCTCGTTCGGCACGCGCACGTCGAGGCGGGTGAAGCCGTCGGCGGGCGCCGTGCTGGGTTGGAGCGTCACATGGGCGGACGCGGCCGCCGGTAACGCCAGCGCCGCGGCGACTGCGGCCGCGACGGTACGGATATGTCGCACTGCTGTGTTTCTCCTTCGCTGTGTCGGTTGGCAGGCTGAGCGGCAGCCGCGTAAACGCGGCTGCCGCGCCGCCCGACGACGCGTCAGGCGGCCGGCGCGAGGACGGCCGGCGGGCCGCGGACGGCGAAGGAGCCTTCGAGGTGCTGCGAGCGGAGCGCGCGGACCGGGCTGCGGGCGCCAACGGGTGGCGCGGCGGCGCGGCCTGCGGGCGACGGCGACGGCCGCGCGCCAGCGGGCGACGATCCTCTCCTCGCCGACGTAGCGGCCGGACAGCAGCAGCGCCGTGATCAGGAAGACCGGCGTCATGTACAGCGCCAGCTGGCTGACTCCGGTGACCGCCTGCGCGGCGACGCACAGCGCCGCCAGGGCGGTCAGGCAGAGCAGGAAGCGGCGCTGGGGTCCGTGCACGGCCGGAAAGCGTAGCCACGGTGCGCGGAAAAAGGTAGGGGGCGTCCCTACTACCCCGGCCACCGAGGGCCGGAGATGCTCGTCCGATGCGCGTGCCTCTCGTCCTGGCGACCGTCGTCACGGCGCTCCTCGTGTCGCCCGCGGCGGCGTCGGCGACCGTCTCCTGCGAATACAGCTCGGGGCGTCTTGAACGTCGAGCTGACCGGCAACAACGCCCACGTCACCCTTGACGTCTCGCCCGTCGGCGCGATCACGGTTGCCGAGCAGACCTTCGTGACCTGCACCGGGCCGTCGGCGCCGACGGTGACGAACACCAGCGCGATCAGCGTTGTCAATCAGATGGGGACGCAGGGCACCTTCGTCGACGTTCGCAGCGCGGGTCGCTTCGCTCCCGGGGCCGCCGCAACCGACGAGGGCGGCGGCACGCCGGAGATCGAGATCTTCGTGAACCTCAAAGACGACCCGGTCTCAGCGCTGTACGTCGTGGGCGCCGACCAGGGCTCGAGCGTGCGCTTCGGCGCCGACGGCGTCAATCCCAACGCGACGGAAGGCGAGAGCGTCCCGGACGAGGACGTGTTCCCGATCAGCGTCGTCGACCTCATCGGCGTCGGTGGCCCGGGCCCGGACACCTTCGGCGCGCAGGGTGGGGCAGGCACCGGAGACCCGCTGACCGACGGCATCCTGCTGCTCGGAAGCGCGAGCGCGGACATCCTCACCGGCGGCGAGGGTCCGGACAGCCTGCGGGGCGAGAGCGGCGACGACCGCCTCTTCGGCATGGGCGGGGACGACTCCCTGGACTCCTCTGTCGGACTCGACACGCTCGACGGAGGAGCGGGCCAGGACACCGCGGACTACCGGATGCTGCCGGCGGGCGTCTCGGTCGACCTCGCGGTCCTGGGCCCGCAGAGCAAGGCTCAGTACGGCTCCGACACCCTGGCCGCGATCGAGAACGTCGCCGGCGGGTCCGGCGAAGACGTCCTGCGGGGCGACGACGGCCCGAACGTGCTCAGCTCGGGGCAGGGTCGCGACGAGCTCGAGGGGCGCGGTGGCGACGACCGGCTCAACTCCGGCGAAGGCAAGGACGAGCTCGACGTCCGCGACGGCGGCCCCGATCGCGCCGACTGCGGCAACGACGCCGACAGCGTCACGGCGGACGCTCCGGGAGTCGACGCGCTGATCGGCTGCGAGACAGTCGCCTTCCCGGTGATGGGCGGGGGCGGAGGGGGCGGAACCACGACCGGGCCTGATGCCGACACGGTCGCGCCGAGCTTCCTCGGTCCGGTGAAGGCGGTCCCCGGCGGCTCCGCAGGCGGACGACGCTGCGCTACGCGCTGTCCGAAGCGGCGATCGTCACGATCACCGTTCAGCGGCGCCGGCGCGGTCGCTACCGCCGTGTCGCGCGCGTTGACCGCGGCCGCCGCTGCCGGCGCCAACCAGCAGCGGCTCTCGCGTCGGCTCGTCGGCCGCGTCCTCGCCCCGGGCGCCTACCGCGGGCTGCTGCGCGCGGTCGATGCCGCCGGGAACGACTCGAGCCTGGCGACCGCTCGCTTCACCGTCCCGGGGCGCAGGCATGCGTAGCGTCGTCCTCGCGCTCCTGTTCGTGCTGGCCGTCGCGCCAGCGGCGTCGGCGGCGCCGGCATGGCTGCCGCCGTTCGACGTCGGCACGCGGCGGCTTCGGGCGGGTGGCCGTGAACCCGTCGGGCGACGCGGTGGCGATCTGGGAGGCGTTCGGACGGCACCGATATCATCGCCCAGGTGGCGACCCGGCGGGCGGGCGAGCCGCTCTCGGCCGGCTTCGACGTCTCGGCCGGCGGGGCGAGCGTCGCGGGCTTCGACGTCGCGGTGAACGGCTACGGCGATGCCGTGGTGGTGTGGACCCGCGGTGGGGTGGTCCAAGCGGCGACCGGGCAGACGGGGAGCCGGCTCGCGGCGCCCGTCGACGTCTCCGTCGGGGCCGGCGCGTCGGCCCTGGACGTGGCGATCGACGACACCGGCGCGATCGTCGTCGTATGGATGCAGGGTGGCGCGCGATCAAGACCTCGTCGCGGCCGGTGCTCGGCTCCTTCTCCTCGCCCGCCGATCTGTCAGCGCATGGGCCTCAACGTCAGACTCGCCGCAGCGTGGCGGCGAACGCCACGGGGGACACGGTCGCGCTGTGGCGGCGTCACACGCCGGGCGCCGTCGCGATCCAGGACTCGGTGCGTGCCTGCCGGGCGGCGCCTTCTCGACTGCCGGACGGACGTCTCGGCGCCGGGCGGGAGCGCGGAGACGCCGCAGGTGGCGATGGACGGTCGCGGCGACGGCCGTTGCCGTCTGGCGGGCGCTGCAACGGGACCGTCTGGCGAGATCCGCGCCGCTTCCGGCAGCCACGTGGCGAGGGCTTCTCGACGGCGGCGTCTCGGTGTCCGGGCTGGGCAAGAACGTGCACACGCCCCAGGTGGCCGTCGGGCGGGGCCGGAGCTGCGGTCGTGGCCTGGGCGCGCGAGAAGCCCGGACCGCCCGGCTCGCGCCGACGAGATCCAGGCGGCGACGCGGTCGGCGGGCGGCAGCTTCACGGCGCCGTGGCGGACGTGTCGGGATCGGCACGCCCGGCGGGCCGTCGATGCAACCGCAGGTCGACATGGATCGCGGCGGGCGACGCCGTCGTCGCGTGGAGGCGGATGACCACGCCATGGGCCAACCCCGCGCTCGAGGGATCGATCGCGGCCGGCAGGCTGGGACGTTCTCGCCGATCGTGCGACGCTCTCGGCGCCGCGGCGCGTATGTGATCGAGCATGCAGCTTGCGATGGACGGCGCCGGCGACGCGCTTGCCGTGTGGACGGCGATCGTCGCCCGGCGGCACGGAGGTCGCGCATGCAGGCCGGCGTGTACGACGCGATCGCTGCCGCAGCTGTACTGGGCTCGTCGATGCCCGCCACCGGGCGTGGTCGGCCGTGCCGGTGTCCTTCTCGGCGTCGCCGTTCGACGCCTGGTCGAGCCGTCTCTAGCGACGTGGGCGTTCGGGGACGGCGGCGATCGGCTCGGGCCCGGCGGCCGAGCCACACGTACGCTGGAGCCGGGCAGCTTACGGCGTCGGCCATCACGGTGAGCGACGCGGCGGGCACCGCCGATCGAGCGATTCGCGCGAAATCACGATCGCGCGCGCCGCCCGCGGGGCGGGTCCCGCCGATGATCTCGCGGCTGCGCGTCTCGCCATGCCGCCGTTCTCGCGACGAGCGCGGGTGAGCTACCGGCTCGACCGCGCGGCCACGGTGCGCTTCCGGATGCTTGCGGCGCTCACGCGGCGGCCGGCTCGTGGCCGCGCGCAGCTTCGTCCGCGTCTCGAAGGCAGGCCGCAACCGCCTCAGCGCTGCGGGGCCGGAGGCTGCGGCCCGGCCGCTACCGCCTGACCGCCGTGCCGACGGCCGGCGGAGTGCGCGGCGGCGCCGCGCCGGTGCGACGTTCCGCGTCGTGGACTAACGGCGCTTCTCGAGCAGATTCTTCAGCTTCTCGAGCGAGCGCCGCGCCTCGCGCTCGGGCACGCCGCCGATCACCATGCGGCTGGCCGCCGCGCCGAAGACGCCGCCGGGCGCCTTGAACTCGTTCTCGTACTCGAACCGGGTGCCGCCGCCGTTCATGTCGTGCAGCGCGTAGGCGGTGCGCGCGTGCGAGTGGGCGGGGCCGCGGCCCTCCCAGGTGGCGCGGTCGGGCCGGTCGGCCTCGGTCAGCGTCCAGCGGACCTTGAAGTTGGCACCCCGCAGGCACAGGGTCTGGTCCATCTCGTAGCCCTCCCTCGGCGGCCCGGCGTCGCGCGAGTTGATGCGGCGATGGATGGTGACCCAGTCGTCGAGGTGCGCCGGGTCGAGCACGTAGTCGTAGACCTGTTCGCGCGGCGCGTCGATGTCGATCGACGCCCTGACCAGCGTCACTTGGCGGCCACCTCCTCGGTCATCTCCCACTCGCGCAGGGCGCGCTCGACGGCTGCGTCGAACGAGTGCAACCTAACGCCGAAGGCACCTGCCGCGTCGTCGTGGCGCGGCAGCAGGTCCGATTCGAGCGACTCCATGAGCGGCGTGATGAAGCCCGGGTCCTCCTCGGCGACGGCCGCGGCGACCACCGACGCGACCGGCGTGAGCGAGAAGCCGAGGGGTATCGCGGGGCGGTCGACGAGCATGTGCTCGGCGATCCGCGCGATCAGCTCCTGGTAGGTCATCGACTCCGGGCCGGCGAGGTCCCACGAGCGGCCGGCCAGCTCGGCGGGCGCGTCGGCGGCCCGCACGAGGAAGTCGAGCACGTCGCGGCCGTCGATCGGCTGCGTGCGGTGGACCCGCCAGGCGGGGAGGGCGAGCACCGGCAGGCGCTCGATCAGCCGCACGAGGAAGCGGAACGAGCGCGAGCGGGCGCCGATCACGATCGAGGCGCGGAAGGCGATCGGCTCGGCGGCCGTCTCCAGCAGCGCGCGCTCGACGGCCACGCGCGACGCGAGGTGGCGCGAGCCGACGCCCTCCGGCGGGGCGAGCCCGCCGAGGTAGACGACCCGCTTGACGCCGGCGGCCTTCGCGGCGGTGGCGAAGCGCTCGGCCGCCCGTCCCTCCAGATGCTGGAAGCCGCTGTTGACGTTGCCCTCCATCGAATGCATCAAGTAGTAGGCGGCGTCGACGCCGTCGAGCGCGCGGCCGAGGCCGGCGCCGCTGATCGCGTCGCCGAGCACGACGTCGTCGAGCAGCACGCCGGCCGCCGCGACCCGCTCCCGCGAGCGTGCGAACCCGCGGACCTCGTGCCCGGCCGCCTGCAGCCGCGGCACGAGCGCGGCGCCGACGTAGCCCGAGACTCCGGTGACCAGCAGGCGCATCGTCAGCCGCTCCCCGGTTGCGCGTCAGGAAAAACGTGCTGGGAGCGGGGTCGGCAGTTCGCAGGTAACGACTTTTTCATTCGTTTGGAGGGTATTTGCGGGTTACTCGACAAGTCCGTGCGTTTTGCGGGGATCGCGCTTGCGGCCCGCTGTAGGAGTGGTTTGCTGTCGCCGTCCTGTGACGGTGCGGTGAACGGAAGGGCTCTGGGGTGGATACACGCGGCAAGGGTCGCAAAGTGACCTGCGATGACTGCTTCTTCGGCAAGAACGGGCTGTGCGCGCTCGGGCTCGATCAGCCCTGTGCGACGTTCCGCCCCAACTCTCCCGAGGGCCTGCGGCCGCCCAGCCAGATGCGCTTCGTGTTCCGCCAGGAGCGGCGCCGCCAGGCGGCGTGGCAGTTCCCCACTGCGCAGGAGCAAGCCGCGCTTCACGCGTAGCCGGCGCGTTAGGCTGCGGTGCGTGGAGTTGAGGGTCCTGGGGAAGTCCCCTGCCTGGCAGGACGCCGGCGGGGCATGCAGCGGCTATCTCGTCAGCGACGGCGGCACCTGCCTGCTGCTCGACTGCGGCAGCGGCGTGTTCGGCAAGCTGCGCGCGGTCATCGACTACGGCGAGGTCGACGCGGTGGTCATCTCCCATCTGCACGCGGACCACATCCTCGACCTCGTGCCGTTCGCGTCCGGCCTGATCTATGCCCCGCGGCACCAGCCGGTCCCCGTCGACGGCCACCCCGGCACCGACCAGCCGCCGCGCCCGCGGCTGCTCGCCCCGCCCGGCGGGCGCGACGCGTTCCGGCGCCTGTGCGCGGCCGGCGGGATGAACGAGGACCACATCGAGAAGGCGTTCGCGCTCGAGGAGTACGACCCGGCGCAGCCGGTCCGGGTCGGCGACCTCGAGGTCAGCTTCCAGCCGGTGCCGCACTTCCTCCCGACCCAGGCCGTGTCGGTGGCGGGCAACGGCCACCGACTCACCTACAGCGCCGACTCGTCGCCCAGCGACGCCCTCTGCGCCTTCGCGCGCGACACCGACCTGCTGCTGATCGAGGCCACCCTCCCACGCCCCGAGCGCGAGGGCCCGCGCGGCCACCTGACGCCCGAGGAGGCCGGCGACCACGGCCGCCGGGCGGGCGCTCGGAGGCTCGTCCTGACCCACATCTCGGACGAGCTGGACGCCGACTGGGCCCGCCGCGAGGCCGAGCGCAGCTTCGGCGGACCGGTCGAGGTCGCCGCCGAGGGCGCCGTCTACCGCTTGTGATAAGTCAAGCGCGGGCCGGTTTTCGCCGATCCCTCTCTGGATGACCGGCGCCGAAGCCACCGCCATCGACGGCGTGCGACTCCTGTCGCACCGTCCGTCGGTGCTCTACAAGGTCGAGCACCTGGCGACCGAGCCGGTCGAGGGCGACATCGCCGTCGACGGCCTCGTGGTCGCCGGCCCGGGCTGGAGCGAGCGCCTGAAGGACCTGCTGAAGGCCGTCTCGGCGTCCGAGCGCGCATGCCTGTTCGCGCTTCGCTTGAACGACGAGCAGGGGCTGCCGCTGCCGGCCGAGACGCTGCTCGACCGCGCGCGGACCGACTGGTTCCCCGACTTCCTGTCGCACGGGCAGATGAAGCCGCACTTCCAGCCGATCGTCGAGCTGGCCACCGGCCGCGCCTACGGCCGCGAGGCGCTCATGCGCGGCAAGCTCGGCGCCATCGAGGTCCGCGGCGGCGAGCTGCTGGCCGCCGCCGAGGCCCACGACGCGCTCTTCTCGTTCGACTACCGCGCCCGCACCGCGGCGCTCGAGGTCGGGCTCCCGCTGCTCCCCGAGGGCGAGGTGCTGTTCGTCAACCTCGACCCGCGCGCCGCGCTGGACATCGAGTCGACGGTGCGGACGACCTGGCCGGTCGTGGCGCGCATGAACGCCGACCCGTCGAACATCTGCATCGAGGTCGTCCGGCCCGAGCGCTGCGCCGACCGCGACCTGCTCGCCGACATGGTCGAGGCGCACCGCAAGCGCGGAGCCCAGATCGCCCTCGACGACCTCTCGTGCGGGACCGACGCGCTGCTCTGCCTCGAGCTGCTGCGGCCCGACATCGCGAAGATCGACATCGCGCTCACCCAGGGCATCCAGCACTCCGAGGGCCGCCGCAAGCTGATCGCCGCGCTGGTCGAGCTGGCGCACGAGCAGGGGGCGAAGGTCGTCGCCGAGGGGATCGAGCGCGTCGACGAGTACGAGACGATGCTCGAGCTCGGCGTCGACCTCGGGCAGGGCTTCTACTTCGGCCAGCCGACCGAGCGTCCGATGGACGTCGATCCGCGGTTGTTCACGAAGCGCAGCTAGGGCGCGAACTTCAACTGCGGCTGGGTAGGGGAGCGGGGAGCCGGCGGGGCCGGTTTCCTTCATCGACCGCGCGGCCGGGTCCCTCACCGCCCTACCCAGCCGAAGTTCGTGCTCGCCGAGGCTGGATACCCTTCCCGGCCGCAAGCTGGCCGGCGAGTGGCGCTGAGCTAGCCTTCCCCCTCGTGGCCCACGAGCGGGATCTGTTCGCGAACTTCGAGCGCATGCGGCGCGAGATGGACGAGCTGTTCGGCGACGTCTTCGACCGCCGGCTCGCCCCGGCGCGGCGGGGCGGCTTCTCGCCCGCCGTCGACGTCTACTACACGGCCGACCCGCCGCGGGCCGTGGTGCGGGCCGACCTGGCCGGCATCGACCCGTCGGAGATCGACCTCCAGATCCGCGGGCGTGAGCTCGTGCTGGCCGGGCACCGCAAGCCCGAGGGCGGCGAGGAGCGCGTCTACCAGCAGCTCGAGATCGAGCACGGGGCGTTCCGGCGGGTGATCGCGCTCGGCGTCGACGTCGACTCCGACGCCGCGCAGGCGTCGTACGAGGACGGGATCCTGACCGTCGAGCTGCCGCTGAGCTCGCCGTCGGAGGCGCGCACGGTCCCGATCCAGCAGCGCATCGAGGGCGAGTGATCGAGGTCCTCGGGGCCGAGGGCGAAGCGGCCGCGCCCGACGCGCCGCTGCCGGACGAGCTGCCCGTCCTCCCGCTGCGCGACTCGGTCACCTTCCCCGACACCCTCACGCCGCTCGCCGTCGGCCAGGACCGCTCCGTGCGGCTCGTCAACGACGTGCTGGTCGGCAACCGCATGCTGGTCATGCTGGCCAGCAAGGAGCCCGAGGTCGACGCGCCGAGCCCCCAGCAGCTCTACGACGTCGGCGTGGCCGGCACCGTCGCGCGCATGCTCAAGGTCCCCGACGGCTCGCTGCGGATCCTGGTCCAGGGCGGCCAGCGGGTGCGGATCAAGGAGTGGCTGGGGACCGCGCCGTACCTCACCGCGAGCGTCGAGGAGCTGCCCGACGTCGTGGAGGAGGGCCCGGAGCTGACCGCGCTGATGCGCAACGTCCAGGAGACGTTCAGCCAGATCATCGAAGAGGTCCCGTACCTGCCCGAGGAGCTGCAGATGGCGGTCGTCAACCTCGACGACCCGTCCTCCCTCAGCCACCTGATCGCCGGCGCCCTGCGGATCGGCAGCGAAGAGCGCCAGGCGCTGCTCGAGGAGGTCGACGTCGGCAAGCGCCTGCGCCGCCTCAGCGAGATCCTCGCCCGCGAGCTCGACATCGTCGCCATCGGCTCGAAGATCCAGAGCCAGGTCAACGCCGAGATGGAGAAGGGCCAGCGCGAGTGGGTCCTGCGACAGCAGATGAAGGCGATCCAGGATGAGCTCGGCGAGCAGGACCCGGCCGAGGCGGAGGTCGACGAGCTCAGATCCACCCTCAACGAGCTCGACCTCCCCGAGCAGGTGCGCACGCAGGTCGACCGCGAGCTGTCCCGCCTGGAGAAGATTCCGCAGGCGGCCGCCGAGCACGGCGTCATCCGCACCTACCTGGAGTGGATGGCCTCGCTGCCGTGGGGCAAGGGCACCGTCGACAACCTGGACCTCAAGCACGCGCGCGAGGTGCTCGACGAGGACCACTACGACATCGAGAAGGTCAAGGACCGCATCCTCGAGTTCCTCGCCGTGCGCAAGCTCAAGCCCGACGCCCGCGGCAGCATCCTCTGCCTGGCCGGCCCGCCCGGCGTGGGCAAGACCAGCCTCGGCCAGTCGGTCGCGCGGGCGCTGGGCCGCAAGTTCGAGCGCATCAGCGTCGGCGGCGTGCGCGACGAGTCGGAGATCCGCGGCCACCGGCGGACCTACATCGGCGCGATGCCCGGCACCATCATCCGCGCGCTGCGCGACGCCGAGTCGCACAACCCGGTGTTCATGATCGACGAGATCGACAAGATGGGCGCCGACTACCGCGGCGATCCGGCCAGCGCGATGCTCGAGGTGCTCGACCCCGAGCAGAACTCCACGTTCCGCGACCACTACCTGGACGTGGCGTTCGACCTCAGCCGCACGATGTTCATCTGCACGGCGAACGACATGGACCGCGTGCCGGGCCCGCTGCGCGACCGCATGGAGGTCATCGCCCTCGCCGGCTACACCGAGGGCGAGAAGCTCCAGATCGCCAAGCGCTACCTCGTGCCGCGCCAGATCGAGCGCAACGGGCTCAAGAAGTCGCAGGTCGGCTTCAGCGACGCCGGCCTCCGGGAGATCATCACCTCCTACACACGCGAGGCGGGCGTGCGCAACCTCGAGCGCGAGATCGGCTCGGCCTGCCGCAAGGTGGCGCTCGAGGTGGCGATGGGCACGCTCGAGCGCAAGCTGTCGGTCACCGCCCCGCGCGTGCGCGAGCTGCTCGGCCGCCCGCGCTTCCAGCCCGACGTCCGGCGCCGCACCGCCGAGGCGGGCGTCGCGACCGGCCTGGCGTGGACGCCGGTCGGCGGCGACGTGCTGTTCGTGGAGGCGAGCGCGATGCCCGGCAAGGGCAAGCTCACCATCACCGGTCAGCTCGGCGACGTCATGCGCGAGTCGGCGCAGGCCGCCCTCTCTTACGTGCGCGGGCACGCCGACCTCCCCGAGGACTGGTTCGCCAAGCACGACGTGCACGTCCACGTGCCGGCCGGCGCGATCCCCAAGGACGGCCCGAGCGCCGGCATCACCATGGCCACGGCGCTGATGTCGCTCGTCTCCGGCCGCCCGGTGCGCGACGACACGGCGATGACCGGCGAGCTGACGCTGACGGGCCAGGTGCTGCCGATCGGCGGCCTGAAGGAGAAGGCGCTCGCCGCCCAGCGCGCGGGGATCCACCGGATCCTCGCCCCGCGCCGGAACGAGGTCGATCTGGAGGACCTGCCGGAGCCGCTGCGCAAGGACGTCGACTTCGTCTGGGTGGGCGACGTCGACGAGGTCTTCGCCGCCGCGCTGTCCGACGGCCGCCGCCGCCGTTGACACCCGCCCTCCGCGGGTATGCTCGTCACAAAGCGACGCGGAGAGGTGGTATGGCACAAGCCAAGAAGAAGGCGAAGAAGGCGGCCGCACAGGCGCGGACCAACCCGTACCTGCGACGGATCGTCGAGGACGAGGACCTGCGCCAGAACATCGCGGACGCCTACGAGTCCGCGCGCAAGGCCTACGCGCGCCTGAACAACGGCAAGTCGGCTTCGACGCAGATCTTCGACGACAAGAAGCTGCAGAAGGAGATCAAGAACGCGGCCGAGTCGATCAAGGACGCCAGCGTCGCGCTGCGCGAGGCGCCCAAGAAGAAGAAGCGCTCGGGCGGCTTCGGCAAGCTCCTGTTGGTCGGCATCGCCGGCGCCGGCGTGGCGCTCGCGGTCAGCGAGGGCCTGCGCAAGAAGGTGCTCGACGGGCTGTTCGGCGCCGAGGAGGAGTTCGAGTACTCCTCCACCACCACCGCGTCGAACGCCTCGGCCGGCGCGACGGCCGGCACGACGACCTGAGGGAACCCCGTTGTTGCCGGGCTAGTGGTCCGGCAGCAGCGGGATGTCCCACCACAGCACGGCGAGCACGCAGGCGGCGATCGCCAGCGCGGTCGCGATCCCCACGAGGATCCGCTGCGTGCGCGTGGTCTGCGCCGCCTTGGCCTGAGCGATCTGCGCCTGCTCGAGCGACTTCTCGAGCAGCTTCTCGGCCCACACGAACTCGAGCGAGAGCATGGCCAGGCCGATCGGGATCAGCACGAACGCCGGTCCGGGCGTGACCAGCATCACGACGCCGCCGACGAGGATCGCCGCCCCGACGACGACGAAGCCGATGCGGTAGAGGCGGCTTCGGTCGCGGTGCGTGGCCCGTCGCGCCTCGAGCTTCTCGATCAGCTTGGGGCGCGGGCGCCGCTCTTCCATCGCGGAACAGTGTGCCAAACCGTACTGAAAGGCCGGCAAGCCTCCCCTAGCTTGGCTGGCATGACCGATGATGCGATCGTCGTCGAGGGCCTGGAGAAGTCGTACGGCTCCGTACGGGCTCTGAACGGCATCGATTTCGCCGCGCGCACCGGGAGTGTGCTCGGCCTGCTCGGGCCCAACGGCGCGGGCAAGACCACCGCGGTACGGATCCTCACCACCCTGCTGGAGGCCGACGCGGGAACGGCCAGGGTGGCGGGTCTCGACGTGAAGAACGACGCCGCCGAGCTGCGGGCCAAGATCGGCCTGGCAGGGCAGTACGCGGCCGTCGACGAGAACCTGACCGGGTTCGAGAACCTCGAGATGGTGGGGCGGCTCTACCACCTCGGCAAGGACCTGTCCAAGCAGCGCGCCGACGAGCTGCTCGAGAGCTTCGAGCTCACCGACGCGGCGAAGCGGCCGGCCAAGACGTACTCCGGCGGCATGCGGCGCAGGCTCGACCTGGCGGCCGCGCTCGTCGCCAGGCCGCCGGTGCTGTTCCTCGACGAGCCCACCACCGGGCTCGACCCGCGCAGCCGGATCGGCATGTGGGAGACGATCGAGGCCCGCGTGGCGGGTGGCGCGACGGTGCTGCTCACCACCCAGTACCTGGACGAGGCCGACCGGCTCTGCGACCAGATCGTGGTGATCGACCACGGCAAGGTGATCGCCGAGGGCACCAGCGACGAGCTGAAGGCCCAGATCGGCGGCGCCCGGCTCGACATCACGCTCGAGGACCCGGCCGACGTCGACGCCGCGATCAGCGCGCTCGCGGAGATGTGCCTGGACCACGCGACGGCCGAGGGCCTGGTCGTCCACGCTCCGGTGCAGCCGCGCCACGGCGTCATCCCCGACGCCATCCGCAAGCTCGACGCCGTCGACGTCGCGGTCGACGACATCGTGCTCCACCGGCCGACGCTCGACGACGTGTTCATCGCCCTCACGGGCCACGCCGCCGAGGACACGACGGGGGCGCCCGAGGATGAGAAGGAGGCCGCGGCGGCATGAGCATGGCCACCACCTTCGAGGACACAGTGGTCCTCGCCCGCCGCAACCTGCTGCGGATCCCGCGCCAGCCCGACCTGCTGATCGCCTACACGGTCCAGCCGGTGATGTTCGTGCTGCTGTTCGTCTACGTGTTCGGCGGCGCGATCCAGACGCCGGGCTTCGACTACGTGGACTTCCTGATGCCGGGCATCATCGTCCAGTCGATCGCCTTCGGCGGCTTCGTGACGGCGCTGGGCCTGTCGGAGGACGTCAAGAAGGGCCTGATCGACCGGTTCCGCTCGCTGCCGATGTCGCGTGCCGCGGTGCTCAACGCGCGGACGTCGTCGGACATCCTGTTGAACTGCCTGTCGCTCGTGGTGCTGTTCGCGGTCGGCTTCCTGGCCGGCTTCAACTTCATCGACGCGACCATCGGCGAGATCGTGCTCGGGCTCGTGCTGTGCCTGTTCCTGGGCTACGCGTTCTCGTGGATCTTCGCGCTGATCGGGCTGTACTCGTCCTCGCCCGAGACGGCGAACTCGATCGGCTTCACGCTGATCTTCCCGCTCACCTTCGCCTCGTCGGTGTTCGTGCCGGCCGAGACGATGCCGGACGGGCTTCGGCAGTTCGCCGAGGCCAACCCGTTCACCACGGTCTCGGACGCCGTGCGGTCGCTGTGGCTGAACACGCCGGCCAACAGCGACGTGTGGATGGCGTTCATCTGGTGCGCGGTGCTCACCGCGATCTTCGCCCCGCTGGCGGTCAAGCGCTACCGGACGGTCGCCTCGACCTGAAGTCGCGCCGAGCGGTCGGCGGGCCGTCGCAGCCGCACCTCGACCGTGCCGCCGGTGGCGGCGCGGACGGTGCGGCGGGCGACCCGCCGGCCGTCGGCGCGCAGCGTGATGGTCACGCGCCCGGGACGCGGTGCGCAGGCGGTGACGATCACCTTGCTCTTGCGCACGCGAATGCGGGGGCGAGCCTTGCAGGCCGGTGCGGTGGTCCAGGTCGGCTGCTGCCCACCCTTCACGACGCGGCGTTCGCGCGGCGCGCCAGTGGCCCGCGCCACGTAGAGGTCGCCGCCGCGCTCGAAGGCGATCCGCTTCCCGTCGGGCGACCACGTCGGCTGGGTGTTCTCACCGCCGACGAGCTCGCGCACCGGTGCGCCGGTGGCCGCGTCGTAGATGACGATCGGCCCCGCGCCGATCGTCGTGTCGGGCGATCTGACGGCTGCGGCGAGCGTGCCGTCGGGCGAGAAGCTCTGGTTGAAGAGGTCCTGGGTCGGGTCGCGCGCGACGTCGTGCTCGCACTCGAAGTCCGTGTTCACCACCAGCACACAGATGCCGTACGGGAACGGGTCGGTGTCCCCGGAGTCGGTCCGCGTGAGGCGGCCGCCGAGCCAGCCGGTATCGATCACCGAGCGCGCGGACGCCTCGCGCGCCTCCCCGTCGGCGCGCATCACGAACAGGTACGGGACGAAGCCCGAGATGCCCGGGGTGCCCGGCGGGCTGCCGACCGGCGCCGGTGAGACCTCCGGGAGCAGCTCGATCGTGGCCACTTGGCCGCCGTCCGGCGCCATCTGCGCCACCACCGCAATGCCGCCGCGCGGCAGCGCGTCGCCGATCTGGCGCCCGGCGCCGTCGAGCACGTAGGCGTACGTGGCGCGGGCGACGGCCAGGCGCGAGCCGTCCGCGGAGGCGGACACCCACGAGTACAGCGGGCCCTCGGGCCGGCCGTCGGTCGTCAGCCGCTTCTTGCCGGTGCCGTCCGGCGCTGCCCGGCAGATGTTGGGCCCGCACCGGTACACGAGCAGGTCCGCCACCGCGGGTGGCGTCTCGATACACAGGACGGCGACGGCGGCCGCCGCCGCGGCCAGGAGGCGGCGGGAGCCCATGTGCCCGAATATACGTGCGATGGAGGCCGCAAGTTCGAGGATCGTCGATGCGATGCGGCGCTCCGTGGCCGCGCGCGGCGCGGCCGGGGCGACCTTCGACCACGTGGCGCGCGAGGCCGGCGTCTCGCGCGGGCTGCTGCACTACTACTTCGGCACCAAGGAGAAGCTGCTCGCCGAGGTCGTCAAGCGCGACGCCGACATCCGCATGGCCGCCCTGGACCGGGCGCTCGCGGAGGCGCACACGGCCGACGAGGTGATCGAGGTGCTGGTCCACTCGCTCGAGGACCTCGTGGAGCGCGATCCCGGCTTCGTGGCGCTGATGTTCGAGCTGTTCACCTCCGGCCGGCGGAACCCCGAGATCGCCGCCGAGTTCGCCGAGCTGCAGCGCGCCACCCGGACGCGGCTGGCCGAGCTGCTGGTCGCGCGGCAGGAGCAGGGCGCCGTGCGGCTGTCCGAAGAGCCCGAGGCGGTCGCCGCCGTCCTGCTCTCGCTGGCCGACGGGTTCGCGCTGCGCCTGCTGGGGGAGCCGGGCACCGATCACGCGCCGGCGCTGCGGGCGGCCACCGCCGCGGCGCGCACTCTGCTGTCGAACTAGGGATATCCCTGATGTAGGCCGGCAGCGCGATCGCGAGGCTGCCCGCATGAGGAATCAACGATCGCTCGTCATCGCCGCAGGGATCGCGGCGCTCCTGATCCCGGCCTCCGCTGCGCAGGCCGCCACGAAGCAGGTGACGATCGGCCCGGCCAAGCCGCTGAAGGGTGTTCCCCCGGTCGCTTTCGACGCCGACTTCTACCCGCGCACGGTCACCATCGCCAAGGGAGACCACCTCCGCTTCAAGTGGACGACCGGCTTCGGCGACGTGATCTTCGTCCCCGAGGGGCAGGACGCCCCGTCGTTCGCCATGCCCACCGGCACGGTCGCCGGGGCCAAGGACGAGGCCGGCGCCGACATGTGGTTCAACGGCCAGCCGAGCTTCGCCCCCAACATGGAGGCCCTGTCCCCGCAGGGCGGCAAGCGGATCGACGGCAGCAAGGTCGTCGGCTCCGGCTTCTCCTTCGAGGGCCCGATGAAGCCGTGGAAGGTCCGCTTCACCAAGGCCGGCACCTATCAGCTCACGAGCGTCCTGATGCCGCTCAAGAAGCTCACGGTCACGGTCAGGAAGAACGACAACGGCGTGCCCGGCAAGAAGGCCGACAAGCGCCGCCTGGCCAAGCAGGTCAAGGCGAGCACGAAGCTCGCGAAGAAGCTCGTGGCCTTCGACGGCCCCGAGGGCAACGTGGTGCGCGCCGGCAACGACGCCAAGGGCATCGCGCAGATCGCCTTCTTCCCCGCGAAGAAGACCGTCAAGGTCGGCGACACGGTGAAGTTCGAGATGTCCAGGTCGTCGCTGGAGCTCCACAACGTCGCGTTCGGCCCCAAGGCGTATCTCGACGCCAAGCCGTTCCTCGGGCCGGAGCTCAACCCGTTCGTGGTCTACCGCTCCGACGCGCCGGGCACGGCGGTCAGCTTCGACGGCGCCAACCACGGCAACGGCTACTTCAACACCGGGCTCATGGACGCGAACAAGAACTCGCCGTTCCCGTCGAACGACTCGGTGACGTTCACCAAGGCCGGCACCTACACGTACTACTGCGCGGTGCACGGCAACGACATGAAGGGCGAGATCGTCGTCCAATGATGCGCCTGATCGCCGCCGCCCTTCTCACGTTCGCCCTCGCCGGTACGGCGGAGGCGAAGAAGCAGCCGTCCGTCCTCGTCGGCTCGAACTTCTACGCCCCCGACTTCAAGACCCTGAAGGCGGGCGGGAAGGTCAAGTTCAAGTGGGAGGGCGGCGGCTTCGACGTCCACGACGTGAACGTCGAGAAGGGCCCGACCAAGTTCCGCTCACCGCTCCAGGCGGGCGGCACGTTCACCAGCAAGAAGCTCAAGGCCGGCAAGTACGTCCTCTTCTGCTCGCAGCACCCGGAAGAGATGCGGCTGAGCTTCAAGGTCAAGAAGTGAAGAGGCCGCGGGCGCGCCACAGCGCCCGCGGCTTCGCCTTAGGCCGCAGCCGGCCGGTCGCCATCGCCTTGCGCGGGTCGAGCCGGCCGGCCACCACGTCGACCCAGTCGTCGAACCGGCAGCGGAGCTCGAGGTCGACGTGCGGGGCACGGCCCGGCGCGGCGGCCGTCGAGCCGTTGTCGAGTCGCACGTGCCACGGCTCGGCGTCCGGGAACTCCCACTGGAGCACGAACGGCCCGTCGGGGGCGTTCCGCAGGTCGACGTTGCGGCGCACGCTGTCGAACAGCATCGCCAGCGACTCGGGATCGCGCGCCGGCGGTCCGTTCCGCTCGCCGAGGTAGCCGGCCCGCAGCATGTCCAGCCCGCGGCGGGCGCGGCCCGCGGGCGGGAGGTCCATCGGCATGATCTGCGGCCCGGGCAGCTCCTCGATCGGCAGGCCGGCGGCCCGGAACTTGGCCTCGAACGACCGCGCGCCCTCCTCGTAGATCTGCTCGAGCGTGAAGCCGAAGCACTCGACGTAGCTCGTGTCCCAGCCGGGCGGCACGAAGACGGCGAGCGAGACCGGCGTCACGGCGCGCAGCTGCTCGGCCACCGCGGCCGGCACCTCGGGATCCTCGAGCGCGAGGTCGCGCAGCAGCTTGACGCCGAAGCCGATGTGGCGCTGCTCGTCGAGTGCGACATTGTGCATGCCGGCGCGGAAGCCGGGCAGCAGGTCGCGCTCCTTGAGGTAGTCGGAGATGAAGTGCTGGCCGGGCTGCGCGAGCGTGGCCTCGACGACGAAGTGGTACATCGTCACCGCCTGCGCGAGCTTGGTGCGCGAGCGGTCGCGCCGCAGCTCGTCGACCACGCGGTCGAGCATCTCGAAGGTCTTCACGAAGCCCCACGTGAGCTGCGGCCGCGTTGCCTCGAGGGCGCTCGCGATCGTGCCGTCGCCGCGCTCGACGACCTCGTGCATGAAGCGGTTGAAGAAGACGGCGTGGCGCGCCTCGTCGACCTGCTGGGTGGTGAGGAAGTACTTCTGCTCCTCCAGCGGCGCGGCGTCGATGAACGGCGTCAGGTTGTCGGCCACCGAGTCCTCGCCGTGGAAGAACATCGCGTAGTTCCACAGCGCGGCTCGGCGCTCGTGCTCGGAGAAGCGCTCCCGCCACTGCACGCGGTCCTCGGAGAAGTCGATCTCCCACGCTCGCCAGTTGCCCGCCTCCCAGCGCTTGTAGAGGTCCTCGTAGCTGACCTGGTCGGCGGCGACGGACATCGCCGCCGACGTTACCGAACGGCAGCGTTCACGCGCGCCACAAGCTCGTCCGCGGGCACGCGGTCCTGGGTCAGCGTGTCTCGCTCGCGCAGCGTGACGGTCCCGTCCTCGATCGTCTGATGGTCGATCGTGACGGCGAACGGGGTGCCGATCTCGTCCTGGCGCCGGTAGCGCTTGCCGATGTGCCCGCCGGAGTCGTACTCGGCGCTCACGTGGCGGCGCAGCTCCTCGTAGATCTCGCGCGCGCGCTCGGGATGGCCGTCCTTGCGCAGCAGCGGCAGCACCGCGACCTTGACCGGCGCCACCGTCGGGTGCAGCCGCAGCACGGTGCGCTTCTCGCCGCCGATCTCGTCCTCGTCGTAGGCGTCGCACAGCAGCGCGAGCATCGTGCGACCGACGCCCGCCGCGGGCTCGATGACGTGCGGGATGTAGCGCTCGCGCGTCTCGGGGTCGAAGTACTCGAGCTTCTCGCCGGAGAACTCGCTGTGCTGGGTGAGGTCGAAGTTCCCGCGGTTGGCGACGCCCTCCAGCTCCGACCAGCCGATCGGGTACAGGTACTCGACGTCGGCGGTGGCGGACGAGTAGTGCGAGAGCTCCTCGGCGTCGTGGTCGCGCAGGCGCAGGCGCTCGCGGTCGATGCCGAGCCGCGCGTACCAGTCCAGCCGCTCCTGCCGCCAGTAGTCGTACCACTGGCCCGCCTGGTCGGGCGGGACGAAGAACTCCATCTCCATCTGCTCGAACTCGAGCGTGCGGAAGATGAAGTTGCCGGGCGTGATCTCGTTGCGGAACGACTTGCCGACCTGAGCGATCCCGAACGGCGGCTTGCGCCGCGCGTACTGGAGCGTCGTCTTGAAGTCGAGGAAGATGCCCTGCGCGGTCTCCGGCCGCAGGAAGACCGTCGACCCCGCGTCCTTCACCGGGCCGATCGAGGTCTCGAACATGAGGTTGAACGCGCGCGGCTCGCTCAGCTCGCCGCCGCAGACCGGGCACACGAGCTCGCCCTCGGGCTGGGCCTCGCGCAGGTGGTCCTCGCGGAAGCGCTGCTTGCACTTGCCCAGGCACTGCACGAGCGGATCGGTGAAGCCCGCCAGGTGCCCCGACGCCTCCCACGTGCGCGGGTGCTGGATGATCGCCGAGTCGAGCGCGACGACGTCGTCGCGCTCCTGGATCATCGACTTCCACCACAGGTCGACGACGTTCTTCTTGAGCAGAACGCCGTAGTGGCCGTAGTCGTAGGTGTTCGCGATGCCGCCGTAGATCTCCGACGCGGGGAAGATCAGGCCTCGCCGCTTGCAGAGCGCCACGACGGCGTCCATGGTCGGAGCCGCCATGTCTCCAGCCTATACTCGGCCGCCGCGATGCCGATCTACGAGTACCGCTGCGAGAACGGCCACCTCTTCGAGGTCATGCAGAAGATGACCGACGTTCCGGTGACGCATTGCGAGGAGTGCGAAGCGCCCGTTCAGCGCGTGTTCCACCCGATCGCCGTGCACTTCAAGGGGTCGGGCTTCTACAACACCGACTACGGCACGTCCAAGCGCAAGCGCGAGACCGAGAAGTCGGCCTCGTCGGGGGCAGACTCGCACGACGCCAAGGCCAAGGAGAAGACCGACTCCAAGCCGGCCTCGACGTCCGACTCGAAGAAATCTGATTGATCCGGAGTCTCTGAGAGACTCCGGTCGTGGCGGTGCCGATAGGGGAACGGCTCACCGCGCGCGGTGCGGTGGCGCCCGAGGCGGTCGAGGATGCGCTGGCGGAGCAGCGGCGCACCGGCTCGCGGCTCGGCGAGATCCTGCTCGCCGCGGGTGAGCTGCGCGCCGAGAGCCTCGCCCCGCTGCTGGCCGAGCAGTGGGGGCTGCCGTGGCTCGACGACGGCGCGGCCCTCGCGCCGGAGGCGCTCGCCCCGGAGCTCGCGTGGCGGCTCGCCGTCGTCCCCGTGCGGCTCGGCGGGACCGTGCGCTTCGCCACCTCCGAGCTGCTCCATCCGGCCCAGGTCGAGGAGCTGCGAGCGGTGGCGGGCCACGCCGACCTCGTCGTCACCACGCCGCAGCGGGTCATGGAGCTCACGACCGCCGCCTACCGCGGGCCGGGCATCGCGCGCGCCACCGACCACCTGCGCACGCAGCGGCCGGAGATGTCGGCCAGCCGGGTGATCACCCGCGGGCAGAAGATCGCCGTCGCCGTCGCCGCCGCCGTGCTGGTCGCCGCCTTCGCGCTCTGGCCGCTCGGCACCGCCACGGCCCTGCTCGCCGCCATGACCACCTACTACCTGGTCAACAGCCTCTACAAGTTCAAGCTCGCGTTCGACTCGCTGTCGGGCGCCGGCACGATCCCGGTCTCCGACGAGGAGGTCGCGGCGGTCGACGAGCGCACCCTGCCGCGCTACACGGTGCTGGTCCCGCTCTACAAGGAGGCCGGCATCGTCGGCCTCCTCACGCACAACATCCGGCGGCTCGACTACCCGGCCTCCAAGCTCGAGGTCCTGCTGCTGTGCGAGGAGGACGACGACGAGACGATCGCGGCGATCGAGGCCTCGAAGCTGCCGGACAACTACCACCTCGTCCGCGTCCCCGAGGGGCACCCGCGCACCAAGCCGCGGGCGTGCAACTACGGGCTGCTGCTGGCCCGCGGCCAGCTGTGCGTGATCTACGACGCCGAGGACCGCCCGGACCCCGACCAGCTCAAGAAGGTCGTCGTCGCGTTCTCCAAGACGCGCGGCAGCCTCGTCTGCATCCAGGGCAAGCTCAACTACTTCAACCGCGACCAGAACCTGCTGACGCGCTGGTTCGCGGCGGAGTACGCGATGTGGTTCGACCTCGTGCTCCCGGGCCTGCACTTCAACCGCCACCCGATCCCGCTCGGCGGCACCTCGAACCACTTCATCACCGGCGTCCTGCGCGAGCTCGACGCCTGGGACCCGTTCAACGTGACCGAGGACGCCGATCTCGGGATCCGCCTCTGGCAGCGCGGCTACGCGACGGCGATGGTCGACTCGATCACGCTCGAGGAGGCCAACTCGCGCACCGGCAACTGGGTGCGCCAGCGCTCGCGCTGGATCAAGGGCTACATGCAGACCTGGCTCGTCCACATGCGCCACCCGTGGCGGCTCGTGAGGGCGATCGGCGTCGGGCCCTTCCTGTCGCTCCAGATGACCGTCGGCGGCATCCTCGTGACGCTGCTCAACCCGCTGTTCTGGACGCTGGCCGTGATCTTCGTGCTGTTCCAGCCGCAGTGGCTGCGTGACCTGTTCCCCGGCCCGCTCTACTACATCGCCGCCGGCCAGCTCCTGATCGGCAACTTCCTGCACGTGTACCTGTTCATCGTGGGGCTCGGGCGGCGCCAGTACTGGGACGTGATCCCCGCGATGCTGATCGTCCCGGCGTACTGGGTGCTGATGTCGGTCGCGGGCTGGAAGGGCCTGATCCAGCTGTTCACCAAGCCGTTCTACTGGGAGAAGACCGAGCACGGCCTCGTGGACATGCACGACTACATCGATGCGCCATGAGCGTCGTGGTCGACCGCGGCGCGGACCGCCGCGTCGCCGGCGAGCGCCGCGCGGTCGCAAGCCCGTGGTCCGGCCGCGACCGGCGCAGCGGCCTCGATCGGCGCAAGGGGGAGCGCCGGCTCGGCTTCGGCCGCCGCGCGGGCGCGCTGACCGTCCCGCGCCGCTTCCCGGAGGGCGGTCCGGTCGCCGTGCCGCGCGCCCGCGTGGTGGCCGAGAGCGGCCTCATCACCGTCGGGCTGGCCGCCGCCTGCATGGTCATCGGACTGCGCCTGATCGGGGAGGACGTCGTGCTCCCGTACTCGGTCGGCTCGCTCGCGAGCGCCTGGTCGCTCTGGCACGCGCCGGCCGGCTCCGAGCTGGCGTTCGGCTACGACGAGCCGCCGCTGCTGCCGCTGCTCCAGGCGCCGCTCGCGTTCGACACGGCGCTGACCGCGGAGCTGGTGCTCGTGCCCGTCGTCAGCGTGCTGGTGGGCGCGGCGCTCGCCGGAATCGTGCACGCCGTGCTCGCCGGCTTCCGCGTGTCGTTCGGGATGCGTCTCGTCGCGACGGTGCTGATCGTCTCCAACCCGGCGTGGCTCTACTTCACGGCGACCGGCCTGCCGACGATCGGAGGCATGCTGGCCGTGGTGGCGGGCTTCTACGGGCTCGTCAACTGGCTGCGGTTCGGCAACCTGCTGTGGATCCTCGTCTCGTCGGTCGCGCTGGCGCTCGGGATGCTCGCGTGGTACCCGGTGACGACCTGGGCGATCGGCGCGCTGATGCTGCTGGCCGGCGTCCTCGTCGCCCGCCGGCGCCCGGTGATCGAGCTGCTCGGCATCCTGCTCGTCTACTCGGTCCCGCTGCTGTTCGTGCTCGGGCTGTGGACGCTGATCGTGTGGCTGGGCACCGGCGACGTCCCGCCGTGGCTGGAGAGCGCGCCCCTGGGCGCCGGCATCGTGACGTCCACGGCGGACTTCGCGCTCCTGCTCGCACCGGTCGCGCTCGCGGTGGCGATCGCGCTCGCCGTCTACACGCCGCGCCGGCCCGACGTCGTGGGGGCCGGCGTGGCGCTGTTCCTGCTGATCCCGCTGTTCATCGCGGTCGTGCGCCGCGTGCTCGACCCGGGGCCGAACGCCGGAGCCGGCAGCCTGTTCTTCGTGATCCTGCCGACGGTGGCGATCGTGGTCACCGCATCCGTGTTCGCGGAGCTCGCTCCGCGGCTGCGGGCGCTCGTCGGGATCGCGCTGGCGGCGTGCGTGCTGACCGGCAACGCGCTCCTGTTCTCCTGGATGGACGACCGCGAGGCGCTGCCCACCGGCGACTTCGCCGCGCTGCTCGCGGGCGAGCCGGTGACGGGGACGCTGCCGCCCGCGGTCCGGGTCGGCGACTGGCTGGAGGCCAACGCGGTCGACGGCCAGGTGGCGGTGGCGCCGGGGGTCGACGAGCGCTCGCACCAGGTCGTGGCGCTGATGGCCCGGATGCCTGACCTGCTCGACTCGGCGGAGCGGCCGCCGCGCTGGCTCGTCGTCCGCACCGGCGCCCCGCTTCCGGGTGGCTTCGAGCCGGCGTTCACCGCAGGTCCGCTCTCGGTCGCCGCCCGGCCATAAGACCCGCTTATCCCGCTCACGCGGAATCGTCATTTCCGCTGACAGCGGTCCGCTGCGACACTGGGAGCAATGTCGCCCCGCCACATCGGACTGCTCGCAGCGCTGTCCGCCATCTGGGGCGGCTCCTACCTGCTGATCAAGTACGCGCTGGAGGACTTCAGCGCGCCGATGATCGTCTGGGCGCGCACGGCGATCGCCGCGGTCGTGCTGGCCGTCGTCCTGCGCGGCGCCCTCCGCGGCGCGCTGGCCGACATGCGCCGCCGGCCCGGCTGGGCGGCATTGCTCGGCTTCATCGCGGTCGCGCTCCCGTTCAGCCTGATCACCTTCGGCGAGCACGAGGTGCCGTCCGGCCTGACCGCGGTGCTGATCTCCCCGGCCGCGCTGTTCGTCGCGCTGTTCGCGCCGTTCATCGACCCGTCCGAGCGGATCGACCGCCGCCAGGGCGTCGGCATGCTCATCGGCCTGATCGGGGTCGCGATCGTGGTCGGGGTCGAGTCGATCTCCACGCTCGAGCAGTTCCTCGGCGCGCTGGCCATGGTCGGCGCCGCCGCCTGCTACGCGCTCGGCGGCTTCGTGGTCAAGCGCCGCTACGGGCGGCTGACCTCGATCCAGGCCTCGTTCGTCTCCATCTCCGCGGCCTCGTTGTGGACGCTCCCCGCCGCGGTCGGCACCGCGCCGACCGAGACGCCCGGGCTCGGCGCCATCGCCGCGGTGGTGGCGCTCGGCGTCGTCGCCACCGCCCTCGCCTTCGTGATCTTCTACACGCTGATCTCCGAGGTCGGCGCCGGGCGCGCCGCGCTGGTCAGCTACCTGGCCCCGGGCGTGGCGCTCTTCTACGGCGCGATCTTCCTCGACGAGGAGATCACCGCCGCCGCCATCGCCGGCCTGGTGCTCATCCTGGGCGGCGTCGCGCTCGCCTCGCGCCCCCGGCGCGAGCAGCCACCCGAGCCGGTAGCGTGCCCGGACCATGGACCTGAGCCTGTCGCCGGCCGAGCGTGAGTTCCGTGACGCCGTCCGCGGCTGGATAGAGGCCAACCACCCCGGCCCCGAGCCGGACTCCGACCCCGAGCTGTTCGAGTTCCGGACGGCCTGGCAGAAGGCCTTGAACGAACGGGGCTGGGCGGGCCTGAGCTGGCCGACCGAGTACGGCGGCGCCGGCGCCACGCAGGTCGAGCAGGCGATCTTCTTCGAGGAGGTGGCGCGCGCGGGCGCGCCCTCGATGGCCAACGTGCTCGGCCTGGCCATGGGCGGCCCGACCGTCATCGCCCACGGCACCGACGAGCAGAAGCAGCGCTACCTGCCGCCGATCCTGTCCGCCGACGAGATCTGGTGCCAAGGCTTCTCCGAGCCCGAGTCGGGCTCCGACCTCGCGTCGCTCAAGACCCGCGCGGTGCGCGACGGCGACGAGTGGGTCGTGACCGGCCAGAAGGTGTGGACCACGTACGCGCACGAGGCGAAGTGGTGCATGCTCGTCGCCCGGACCGACACGGAGGCGCCCAGGCACCGCGGCCTCACCTACTTCCTGCTCGACATGGAGCAGGACGGGGTGGAGGTGCGGCCGCTGGTGCAGATCACCGGCGAGTCCGAGTTCAACGAGCTGTTCCTCGAGGAGGCGCGGGTCCCGCACGAGAACATCGTGGGTGGCGAGGGCAACGGCTGGTCGGTGGCCATCACCACGCTCATGCACGAGCGCGCCGGCCTGGCCTTCGCGCTGCAGGTGCGGGTCCAGGTCGCCCTGCGCGAGCTGCGCGATCTCATCCGTGACGCCGGGCTGGACGGGGATCCGGTGATCCGCCAGCGCTACGGGCAGCTGGTCGGGGAGGCGAACGTGCTGCGGCTCACCGCCTACCGCGGGCTGACGCGCGACGCGCCGGGCCCCGAAGGGTCGCTCGGCAAGTGGCACTGGGCCGAGGTGAACCAGTCCCTCACCGAGCTCGCGATGGACGTGGCGCCGGCGGACGCCCGCTGGCAGTACCGCTTCCTCCGCGCGCGGGCGAACTCGATCGAGGGCGGCACCACCGAGATCCTCAGGAACATCGTCGCCGAGCGCGTCCTCGGTCTTCCGCGCGCATGAACTTCGACCTCTCCGAGGACCAGCGGACGATCAAGTCCACGGCGCGCGAGTTCCTGGCCGCGCGCTACCCGCTCGCCGAGGTCCGGCGGCTCGCCCTGGAGGAGGAGCGCGGCTTCACCGACGGCCAGTGGGACGAGATGGTGGAGCTCGGCTGGCCGGAGATCGCAGAGCTCGGCACGGTCGAGCTGGTCGTGCTGGCCGAGGAGCTGGGCTACGCGCTCGCGCCGACGCCGCTGCCTTCGACGTGGGCGGCCGGCCTGTTCGGCGCGCCGGTGGACGGGCGCGGCGCGCTGGTCGTCGACGGCCTGGCCGCGGACGCGGGCTACGCGGACGTCGTCGTCGACTGGGACGGCGCGCGGGTGTCCGGCGCGCAGATCGAGCCCGTCGAGTCGCTCGACCCCACGCGGCGGCTGTTCCGCGTGACCGGCGGCGATCGCGAGTCGCTCGGCGGCGACGTCGAGCGCGCGCGGTTGCGGACGATGGTCATGAACGCCGCCGACTCGCTCGGCGTCGCCCAGCGGGCGATGGAGCTGGCCGTGGCGTATGCGAAGGAGCGCAAGCAGTTCGGCCGCGCGATCGGCACCTACCAGGCCGTCTCGCACGCCTGCGCGCAGATGCTGCTCGAGGTGGAGGGCGCGCGCTCGGCCGTGTACTGGGCGGCGTGGGCGCTCGACCACGAGCCGGAGACCGCCCCGCTGGCCACGGCCTGCGCGAAGGCCTACGCGGGCGACGCCGGCCGGCGGGTTCCGCGCTCCGCGCTCCAGGTCCACGGCGGCATCGGCTTCACCTGGGAGCACGACCTGCACTTCTTCCTCAAGCGCGGCGAAGCGAACGCCCACCTGTACGGATCGGCCGCGTCGCACCGCGAGACGATCGCCGCCCTGAACCTGTAGCGCCCGGCGCGCGTATCACCTGAGTCCACATCCGACCTTGAGGGGGTAAGGGTGAGCAGACGCAAGCTCCAGCTCGTGCTGGTCTTCGGACTCGTTTCGCTGCTGGGAGCCGTGGGGGTGGCCGTCGCGACCGGTGGTCGCGACATCCGCGAACGGCTGAGCGGCTATCAAGAAGATCCGCTGACGTTCTCGACGCCGGCGAGCGGCGAGTTCAAGGCGAAGCTGAACCGCTCCGAGCAGGAGATCGAATGGCGGCTGACGTACCGCGATACACCAACCGCCGTCACGCAGGCGCACATCCACTTCGGTGGCAGCGCGCAGAGCGGCGGCATCTCCGTGTTCTTCTGCACGAACCTCGGCAACGGGCCCGCCGGCACACAGGCATGCCCGCCGGCCCCGGCGACGGTCAGCGGCACGATCCGGCCGGCTGACGTCATCGGCCCGGTCGGACAGGGCATCACGGCCGGTGAGTTCGACGAGCTCGTCAGCGCGATCCGCGCCGGCAAGACGTACGCCAACGTCCACACCACCGAGCGTCCAGGCGGCGAGATCCGAGCCCAGCTCGAGCTCGACGACGACCACCGCGGTTGGTGAATCGCCCAGAGGGCGATTCACTTGGGGGAATGTCCCTGGGGGACATTCCCCCGGGGCCGTTCAGCCCTTGAGGAACTTCTCGACGGCCTGCTGCTTGGTGGCGTCGTCGACGATGAGGCCGGCGCCGCCGTCCGGCAGCGTCTCGCCGCCGCTCGGCTCGAGCACGTAGCGGTTGGCGCCGCCGCCGAACAGCTCGGCGCCGATCAGCCCGAGCAGCGTCGGGCCCGACATGTCCGAGCGGATCGCCTTCGGCGCCGCCCAGGCCACCCACGGCAGCCGGACGAAGGTCTCGAACGAGATCACCTTGTCCTTGATCGCGTTCATGATCTTCTGCTGGCGGACGGCGCGCGACTGGTCGTTCTCCTGCGGGCGGCTGTCGTTCTTGCGCGTGCGCGCGAGCGCGAGCGCCTCCTCGCCGTTCAGCTCGTTCGTGCCGGCCTTCAGCCTCAGCGTGTAGCCGCCGTTGCGCGAGCCGCCGTTGATCCTCGAGATCACGCGGTTGCCGGTGTAGGTGATGCCGCCGAGCGAGTCGATCAGATCCGGGAAGTTCGCGAAGTTGACCTCGACCAGGTGGTTGATCGGGATGCCGAGGTACTGCTCGACGGTCTCGATCGCCAGTGAGGGCCCGCCGAAGGCGTAGGCGGCGTTGATCTTGTTGCGGCCGTGGCCCGGGATGTCGACCACGGTGTCGCGCAGGATCGAGAGCTGGGCGTTGGCGCCGCCGCCGACGCGCAGGAGCAGGATCGAGTCCGACCGGCTGGTCTCGCCGATCGTCTGCGCCCCGGGCTCGGCGTTCTCCTTCGTGCGGGCGTCGGAGCCGAGCACGAGGATGGTGTTCGGGCTGGTCAGCGGGTAGCCGCCGCCGCTCAGCTGGGCGTCGGCCGCGTCGGACACGTTGCTCGACTGGATCTGCGCGCTGATCAGGAAGGCCACCAGCGAGACGAGCAGCCACGCCACGACCCCGAGGGCCACGTAGCCGATCACGCGGCCGACGGTCAGCCGCCGCCGGCGGCGGGGCTCTCGGTCGCGGCGGCGGAACGGCCACCAGCGGCGCCTCTCGGGCTTCGGCTCGCGCGGCTCGCCGCCGCCCAGCTCGCCTTCGCGCTCCCATGGCAGCCTGGGGCGCGAGCGGTACTTCGTGTATTGCGGGTGGTCGTCTGCCATGTATCGTGGCCCGCGTGGTCGAGCGAGGCGTCATAGGCGTCGACCTCGGCGGCACCAAGCTCCTGGCCGGCGCGGTCGACGCCGACCTGGGCATCCATCACCGTACCAACCGTCTTATCTACGGTCTGGATCAGCACGGCCTCGTGCAGATGGTCGCCGACGCGGTCGAGGAGATCCGGACCGCCGTGGGCGGCGGCATCGAGGCGGTGGGCTTCGGCATCCCCTGCACGTTCGACTCGCGGACCGGGATGGCCGTGCAGGCGGCCAACGCGCCGCTGGCCGACATCCGCTTCCACGAGGTGATGGCCGAGCGGCTCGGCCTGCCCGTGGTGGTCGACAACGACGCCAACTGCGCCGTGCTCGCCGAGGCGCGGATGGGCGCCGCGAGGGGCTGCAGCGAGGTGGTGCTGCTCACCATCGGCACCGGCATCGGCGGCGGGCTGCTGCTGGGCGGCGAGGTCTACCGCGGCTGGATCGGCGGCGGCGCGGAGATGGGGCACATGACCGTCGACATGAACGGGCCGCCGTGCCAGTCCGACTGCCCCAACTACGGCTGCCTGGAGACCGTGTGCTCGGGCACGACGCTCGTGCGGCTGGCGTCGGTGGCCGTGGCGCGCCGGCCCGACACCGCGCTCGGGCACGCGCTCGAGGAAGGGCGCGAGCTGACCGGGCCGCTGATCACCGAGCTCGCACAGGAGGGCGACCCGGTGGCGAGCGACGCGATCACGCTGATCGGCGAGCGCCTCGGCATCGGGCTCGTGTCGCTCGTGAACATCTTCAACCCGCAGGTCGTCGTCATCGGCGGCGGGGTGAGCGCGGCGGGCGAGCTGCTGCTCGAGCCCGCGCGGAAGGTGGTGCGGGAGCGGGCGCTGGCGCCGGGAGCCGACGCGGTGGAGATCCGGGCGGCGGCCTTCGGAGCCGAGGCGGGCCTGGTGGGCGCCGCTCTTGCGGCTCGCGAAGCCGGTGGCGTGCTGCGGGCGGGGTTCGCGTGAGCGGCGGCCGGCTGGTGGTCTGCCCGACGCCGATCGGGAACCTCGAGGACGTCACGCTGCGCGTGCTCTCCGCCCTGCGCGACGCCGACGTGGTCGCGTGCGAGGACACGCGCCGCACGCGCGTGCTGCTCGAGCGCTACGGCGTGCAGGCGTCCCTGATCTCGTATCACGAGCACAACGAGCGCGAGCGCGCCGCCGAGCTGGTCGAGCGCATGCGCGGCGGCGCCGTGGTGGCGCTCGTGTCCGACGCGGGGATGCCGCTGGTCAGCGATCCCGGCTACGTGCTCGTGCAGGGCTGCGTTGCGGCCGGACTCGAGGTCGAGGTGCTGCCGGGCCCGTCGGCGGCGCTGGCCGCGCTGGTGGCGTCGGCGCTGCCGTCCGACGTGTGGCGCTTCGCGGGGTTCCTGCCGCGCAAGCGGGCGGCGCTGATCGACGTGCTCGGCTCGCCGGAGACCGTGGTGGCCTTCGAGTCGCCCAAGCGGGTGGCCGCGACGCTCCAGGTGCTCGCCGAGGTCGACCCCGGGCGGCCGGTGGCGGTCTGCCGCGAGCTGACCAAGCTGCACGAGGAGGTGGTCCGCGGGACGGCGGCCGAGCTGGCCGCCCGCTATGCGTCAGGACCGCCGAAGGGCGAGATCGTGCTGGTGGTCGGCGGCGCGCCGCCGCGCTCCGGGGTCGACCCCGCCGCCGTCGACGCGACGCGCCGGCTGGTGGAAGCCGGCGCGCGCCCGCGCGTGGCCGCCGGCGTGGTGGCCGAGCTCACCGGGGCGCCGGCGAACGCTCTCTATCGGGAGGTTTCGGAGTCCTCTCGTCGCGACTCGCCTGGGCGATGACGTCCTGCGCGAAGCGCTCGCTGAAGCCCGACATGAAGCCCAGCGCGGCGTAGAAGGCGAGGTTGGCCCCGCCGTCGGGCGGCGAGACGACCTGCACGATGCCGCCGTCGAGGAACAGGAAGACCACGACGCCGAAGGTGGCGCCGATCACGGGCCGCATGAAGCCGAGCGCGCGGATCGTCTTCTTCCCCGCCTCGGGTCGCACCTTGAGGCTCCCGCTCGTCATGCGGTTCATGACGCTGACCACGGCTCCCGCCGCGCCGCCGAGCACGCTCACGGTGGCCGCCTCGTCGAGCAGCGGCGTGAAGAGCGCGATCGCCGCGGTGCCGGCCACGGCCAGCCCGAGGAACATCACCATGCCGACCAGGTACTCGAGCTGCGCCTGCCGCTGGGCTGAGGACTCGTAGTAGGCCTGAGCCTGCTTGAGCTCGCGCTGAAGGGTCTCCACCTCGCCCGGGTCGGCGCCGAACGGGCGGACAGGGAGGTTGCCCGCGTCGCGCTCGAGCTGGCGGTGGTCGAGCGTGCCGAGCAGCGTGGTGATCACGCCGAAGATCATCCGCAGGCAGATCTTGCGCGGCTGCGGGGCGAGGAACTCGAGCGCCTTGTAGTGCAGGTGCAGGCACTGGAAGAGGATCTCCTTGGCCTTCCAGTCCTCGGGGTCGCCGAAGGTGGGCTCGATGTGGATCGCCGAGCTGGCGGCGGGCGCCGGGTCGAAGATGGCCGGGCCGCCGGGGAGGGCGCGGCGCCAGAACGGCACCTCCTGCTCGCGCTTGCGGCGCGCGCGCCAGAGGTGGCGCTTGACGCGTGGATCGCCGTGGCCGTTGCTCTCGGGCTCGACCTCCTTGTTCTCGAGCAGCGAGACGATCCCGGCCGGCGGCGGGCCCTTGAGCTCGGCCTCGGGCACGCCCTCCGGCGCGCCCGCGGCGTGGCCGATGTCGGTCAGCGCGGCGGCGACGCGGATGTGGCGGCAGAAGTAGGCGGTGATGATCCCCTTGCGCGGCTCGGCGAAGGCGTCGAGCAGGCCGGGGAAGAGCTCCTTGAACTTCGCCCGCAGGTCGTCCGGCAGGTTCGGGTCGGACATGTGGAACCACGAGGCGGCGACGTCGTGGAAGGTCACCGTGCCCCGCCAGAAGGCGTAGCGGAACGCCTCGAGGTCGCTCTCGGCGGCCATCGCCACACGCCGGCGCGTCTCGGGGTCCGCGATCAGCTTCAGCTCGGGGGAGGCGAGCCTTCCGTGGTTCGCATGACAGGCGACACTCCCATGACCGGTTAAGTGGCGTCAACCGATTCGGTCTGATGCAGCACCTCTTGCAAACGGGACCGTTCCGGCTTCGTGCCGGATGTGTGACGCCCGGCGGCCTCGCGCGGGTCCGGACATAGCCTCGCGAGCATGCTCATCGTCCTGCTGGCGCTGCTGGCCCCGGTCCCCGGCGAGCCGACGCGCGGGTTCGATCCCGGCCGGCCGTTCGAGGGCGGGCGCCATCGCGGAGTCGACCTGGCGGCGGCGCCGGGCACGCCGGTGCGCGCCGCGTGCACGGGACCGGTGGCGTTCGCGGGGCGGATCGGCGAAGACGGGATCGTCACGCTGCGCTGCGGCCGGTGGCGGGTGACGCACATGCCGCTGGCGACGATCGAAGCGCATGGCTTCGCGAGGCGGGGCGCGGTCATCGGCACCGTGGCCCCGTCGCGGGCCCACGCGGGCCTACATCTCGGCGTGCGCCGCGACGGCACGCGGTTCGGGTACGCCGACCCGCTGCGGTTCCTGGCCCGGCGGTCGCCGCCGCTAGGGCCGGCGCCGCGGCCGCCACCGCGGATCGTCCGCCCGCCGCGCGCCGTCGCGCCGCGGCCGCCGCCGCCCGCCGCTGCTCCGCGGCCGGCGTCGCCGCCGGTCGCGCCGTGGCCCGCGTGGGCCGGCCTGGCGCTCGTCCTCGCCGGCGCCGGGCTCCGCGCGCGACGTGTTCGAACCCGGTGGGCGGCGCGGCGGAGCGGTAGCGTGACCGTCCCATGACCGCGCTCGTCGTCGGCTTCGGCCTCGGCTTCCTCGTCGCGGCCCAGCTCGGGCCGATCTCGCTGCTGGCCATCCGCTCGACGCTGCGCAACGGCGTGCTCGTCGGCGTCGCGATCGCGGGCGGCGTCGCGGTCGTCGACACGCTGTACGCCGCGGCGGGCGCCGCCGGGGCGGCGGGGCTGCTGGCCATCGAGCCGCTGCGGCTCGGCTTCGGCCTGCTCGGCGCCGTCGTGCTGGCCGTGCTCGGCGCGCGCACGCTGTGGAGCGCGTTCCGGATCCGCATGGGCGGCGAGTCGAGCGAGGAGCTGGCGACGCCGCGCGCCGCGTTCGTCACCGCGCTCGGCGCCACCGCCTCCAACCCGCTCACCATCGCCTCGTGGGCGGCGGTCTTCGCGGCGGCGTCGACCGCGGGAGCCGGCGGCGGCGCGGCGCTGCTGGCCGGCGTCGGCCTCGGCAGCCTGACGATGATGTCGCTGCTCGCGGGCGGCGTCTCGGTCGCGCGCCGCTGGGTCGGCCCGCGGCTGCTGCGCTCGGTGGACGGCGTCGCGGGCGCCGGTGTGCTGGGCTTCGGGGCCCTGCTCGCCTACCGCACCCTGCGTGACTAAGGAGCCGCCGTGCCGATCGTCACCGTCCAGCAGTCGCCCCGGGACCTGGAGCTCAAGCGCCGCCTCGTGGCCGGCATCACCCAGGCGTTCGTCGACGCCTACGAGGTCAAGCCCGAGGCCGTCCAGGTCTTCATCCACGAGGTCGGCCACGAGAACTGGGCCAAAGCAGGGAAGCTGGCCGCCGACGGCTAGCCTCTGACGCCGCGCATGGCCTACTACGTCACCACGCCGATCTACTACGTCAACGCGGCGCCGCACCTCGGCCACGCGTACACGACGATCGGCGCCGACATCCTGGCCCGGCACATGCGCCAGCGCGGCGAGGAGGTCTTCTTCCTCACCGGCACCGACGAGCACGGCGAGCCGGTCGCCCAGGCGGCCGAGCGCGAGGGCGTCACGCCGAGGGAGCTCGCCGACCGCAACGCCGAGCGCTTCCTCGCCCTGCTCCCGCGCATCAACGTCTCGAACGACTTCTTCATCCGCACCTCCGACCCGCGGCACCACGAGCGCGTCCAGGCGGTCATGCAGCGGATCCACGACAACGGGCACACCTACAAGGGCCTGTACGAGGGCTGGTACTGCCCCCGCTGCGCGGACTTCAAGACCGAGGCCGAGATGGGGCCCGACAGCACGTGCCCGATCCACAAGATCCCGCTCGACCGCGAGCGCGAGGAGAACTGGTTCTTCCGCCTCTCCGCCTTCCAGGAGCCGCTCGAGAAGCTCTACGCCGATCGGACCGACTTCGTCAGCCCGCGCCACCGCTACAACGAGGCGCTCGCCTTCATCAGCGGCGGCCTCAACGACGTCAGCCTCAGCCGCTCGAAGAGCAAGCTGAGCTGGGGCGTGGAGGTCCCGTGGGACGAGGACCACGTCTTCTACGTCTGGTTCGACGCGCTGCTCAACTACTACACGGCGCTCGGCTTCGCGCGCGACGGCGAGGACCTCACGAGCGCCTTCTGGCCCACCACGTACCACGTGATGGCCAAGGACATCCTGAAGTTCCACGCGGTCTTCTGGCCGGCGATGCTGATGGCGGCCGAGATCGAGCTGCCCGAGCACCTGTTCATCCACGGCTACCTGCTGATGAAGGACGCGAGCGGCTCCGAGCACAAGATGTCCAAGTCGCTCGGCAACGTGCTCGACCCGTTCGAGGTGATGGACCAGTTCGGGACCGATGCGCTCCGCTACTACTGCTTCCGCGAGGTCTCCTTCGGGCAGGACGGCGGCGTCTCGACGATCACCTTCGGCGAGCGCTACGAGACCGAGCTGGCCAACGAGTACGGCAACCTCGCCAGCCGCACGCTGTCGATGATCGACCGCTACCGCGACGGCGTCGTCCCCGAGGTCGACGTCGACCCCGTGCTGGCGACCGACTTCGAAGGACTGCGCGAGGAGGTCGAGGGACTTCTCGACCGAGCGGAGATCACGCAGGCGCTCGAGCGCATCTGGCAGCGCGTGCGGCGGCTCAACCGCTACGTCGAGGAGACCGCGCCGTGGCAGCTCGCCAAGGACGAGTCGAAGGCGGCGGAGCTCGACCGGACGCTGCGCTCGCTGGCCGAGGGCCTGCGCGTCGATCACCGTGCTGCTCGCGCCCTACATCCCCGAGACGGCGGACAAGCTGCTGGCCGCGCTCGACGCCGAGGACCTGTCGCTCGAGGCCGCCGTGTTCGGCGCGCGGCCCGGCGGCAACCGCGTCGAGAAGCTGCCGCAGCTCTTCCCGAAGCCACAGTGATCGACAGCCACACCCACCTCGACCGCGGACCCGGGTCCGAGTTCGAGCTGGTGCAGGCCGCGCGCGAGGCGGGTGTACGCCGCATCCTCACGATCGGGATCGACAGCGCTCGCGGCGCGCGGCGCTGGCCGCCGCCGAGACCTACGACGAGGTCTTCGCCGCGATCGGCCACCACCCCAACAACGCCACCGGCTACGACGACGCGATCACCGAGGAGCTGCGCGAGCTGGCCGCCGACCCGCGGTGCCTGGCGATCGGGGAGACGGGGCTCGACGACTACCGCGACTACGCGCCCCGGCCCGACCAGGAGCGCGCCTTCCGCGCCCAGATCGAGCTCGCGCACGAGGTCGGCAAGCCGCTCGTCATCCACACGCGCGCGGCCGAGGACGACACCATCGCCACGCTCGCCGAGCAGGCGCAAGGGCTCGAGGTGATCCTGCACTGCTTCTCGATGCCCGCCCGGCTCGAGGAGTGCCTGGAGCACGGCTGGTGGATCTCGTTCGCCGGCAACGTCACCTATCCCAAGGCCGAGGACCTGGCGGAGGCGGCCGAGCGCGTGCCGCTCGACCGGCTGCTGGTGGAGACCGACGCGCCGTACCTCACGCCGCAGCCGGTCCGCAAGCACCGCAACCAGCCCGCGTACGTGGTGCATACCGCGGAGTTCATCGCCTCACGGCGCGGGATCGCCTACGCGGAGCTCGAGGCGGCGGTGGAGGCCAACGCCGCCCGGCTGCTGGGCTGGTGAGCGAGCTTCCCGCGCAGCCGAGCCTGCGCCGCCTGCGCCAGTTCGGCGTCCGGCCCAGCCGCGAGCTGGGCCAGAACTTCCTCATCGACTCGAACATCCTCGACGTGATCGGCCGCGCCGCGGAGCTCGGCCCCTCCGACGTCGTGCTCGAGGTCGGGGGCGGGCTCGGCGTGCTGTCGGAGTACCTCGCCGATCGCACGGCCCACGTCCACGTGGTCGAGCTCGACCGCAAGCTGGAGCCGGCCCTGCGCGACGCGCTCGACCCGCATCCCAACACGACGCTGCACCTCGCCGACGCGGTCAAGCTCGACCTCGCCGCTCTCGACCCGGCGCCCGGCAAGGTGGTGGCCAACCTGCCGTACGGCGTGGCGGCGTCGGTGATCCTGCGCACGATCGAGCAGCTCCCTCGCGCCACGACCTGGGTGGCGATGGTGCAGAAGGAGGTCGGCGAGCGGTTCGCGGCGAAGCCCGGGACGTCCGCCTACGGCGTCCCGTCCGTGCTCGCGCAGCTGGCGGCCGACGTCAAGGTCCTGCGCCCGATCAGCCGCTCCGTCTTCCACCCGGTCCCCAACGTGGACTCCGTGCTCGTCCGCCTCACCCGCCACGGCCCCGCGCCGGAGCCCGCGCTGCGCACGCTGGTGCAGCAGGGCTTCGCCCACCGCCGCAAGGCGCTGGCCCGCTCGCTGGCGCTCTCCGGCGGCGACCGCGAGCAGGCGCGCGCCGCGCTCGAGGCCATGGGCCTGCCCGCCGACGCCCGCGCCGAGACGCTCGCGCCCGAGCAGTGGCGCGACCTGCACGGGAAGGCTCTCCGCGTGAGGCTCGTCGCGCGCGCTCCCGGCAAGGTCAACCTGTCGCTGTTCGTCGGCGCGCCTCGCGAGGACGGGCTGCACCCGCTGGTGTCGGTGGTCCAGGCGGTGTCGCTGGCCGACGAGCTCACGCTCGAGCCCGGAGGCGAGCGCGACGAGGTCGTCTGCCCGGGCGTGGAGGGCGAGAACCTGGCGGCCCGCGCGCTCGCGCTGTTCCGCGAGGCGACGGGCTGGGACGCCCCGCCGCAGCGCCTGAGCATCGTCAAGCGCGTGCCGGTCGCGGGCGGCATGGGCGGCGGGTCGGGCGACGCGGCCGCCGCGCTGCGCCTCGCGGCGCACGCCGCCGGAGGGGCGCCGCCGGAGCTGCTGCACGAGCTCGCGGTGGCGCTCGGCGCCGACGTGCCGAGCCAGCTGTCGCCCGGCCGCGTGCTGATGCACGGCGCCGGCGAGCACGTCGATCCGCTGCCCGATCCCGACCCCTTCGGGCTCGTGATCGTCCCCTCGCCGCACATGCTGTCCACGCCGGAGGTCTACGCCGCGTTCGACCGGCTGGGCGGCGCCCGAGGCCCCGCCGAGCTCGAGCAGGCCGCCGCGGCGGCGCTCGCCGGCGGGCCGCCGCCGCCCGTCAACGACCTCCAGGACGCCGCGCTGTCGCTGTGCCCGGGGATCGACCTGTTCCCGGGGGCGATGGTGTCCGGCTCCGGCCCGACCGTGTTCGCCGTCTTCGAGACGCCGGAGGCTCGCGCGCGAGGCGGCGCACGGCATCCCCGGCGCGCTCGCCGCCGAGCCGGTCGGCGCGGACTTCTCCCGGGTGCGCGCGGCATGAAGTGGGGCTGGCTCCTGGGCGCGGTGGCGCTGGCGGCGTTCCTGCTCGCCCGGCGCCGCAAGCTCGGCCGCTGGACCCAGCTCGGCGGCTGGCTGGTCGTCGCGGGCGCAGCCGTCATCGGCGTGGGGATCGTCGAGTTGCCGAACCTCGAGGAGCTGTTCCTGAAGGCCGGCCGCGCGCTCGGGCCGTGGACCTACCTGGTCGTCGGCGTGCTCGCCTTCCTCGAGACCGGCGCGTTCGTCGGCCTCGTTGCGCCGGGCGAGACGGCGGTGATCGTCGGCGGCGTGGTGGCCGGCCAGGGCGAGATCTCACTGTTCGTCCTGATCAGCATCGTGTGGGCGTGCGCGGTCGCCGGTGACCTGACGTCCTACACGCTGGGGCGCAAGCTCGGGCGGGCGTGGCTGCTGCGCCACGGCGAGCGGCTGAAGATCACCGAGGACCGCCTCGAGCAGGTCGAGCGCTTCTTCGAGAAGCGCGGCGGCGCGACGATCCTGATCGGCCGCTTCATCGGCTTCGTCCGCGCGCTGGCGCCGTTCATCGCCGGCACGAGCCGGATGCCGCTGCGCCGGTTCCTGCCCTACGACGTCCTCGGCGCCGGTGCCTGGGCGGCGACCTTCGCCACGCTCGGCTACGTCTTCTGGCACTCGTTCGACCAGCTGACGACCTACGTCTCGCGCGGCCTGTTCGCGTTCTCGTCGGTGGTCGTGGTGGTGGCGGCGTTCGTCGCGCTCGTGCAGCTGCGGCGCGACCCGGAGAAGCGCCGGCGCGTCCACGAATGGCTCGAGCAGCGGCGCGACCGGCCCGTGTGGCGCATCGTCATCCGCGTCGGCGGGCCGGCGTGGCGGGTGATCGGCCGCCCGGCCTCGGCCGTCGCCGACCTCACCGCCCGCTTCGGGGTCGGCCGCCTCACGCCCGGCGGCCTCGGCCTCGAGCTGACGACGCTGCTCGCGCTCCTCGCGGTCGGGACGTACTCGTTCTTCTTCATCGGCGACATCGCGTCGCAGACGGGCGTGCCGCGGATCGACGAGCTGGCGGCCGACCTCGCGGTCGAGCTGGCGATGGACCCGGCGATCGAGATCGCCAAGGTCGTGACCGAGCTCGGCTCCTACCCCGTCGTCGCGCTCGTCGCCCTCGCCACCGTGGCGTGGACGCTGCTCCACCGGCGCTGGATCGAGGCGGCCACGCTGACCGCCGGCGTCCTGCTCTCGCCGCTGCTGGTGGGCATGGCCAAGGCGGCGTACGACCGCACGCGGCCCGAGGGCGCCCTGGTCGAGTTCGACGACGCCGCCTATCCGTCGGGCCACACCGCCTACTCGGTCGCGCTCGTCGCCTGCGCCGTCGTGCTCGTCCGCGGCGGCGTGGGGTGGGCGGTCAGGTTCGCGGCGATAACCGTGGCCGTCGGGGTGGTCGTGGCGGTCGGCGTGACGCGCGTGTACCTGCGCGTGCACTACCTCACCGACGTGCTCGGCGGCGCCGCGCTGGGGGCCGCGCTGTGGTCGCTGCTGGGCACGCTCGCCCTCGTCGCCGGCTACGTGCGCCACAATGGGGGCCCAGATCGATGAACGACATCCTCGACGACCAGGTCTCCGTGATCGTGATCGGCGTGGTCATCGCCATCTCGCTCGCCCTCTGGGTCGCCTTCATCGCCGTGCCGGCGTGGCGCTCGTACTGGCGGCTGCGCGAACGGGTGATGGCGCTCGTGATGAGCGTCTACGTGCTGGCCGCGTTCGTGCTGGCCGGCGCGCTGGCGGGCGGCGTGGTGCTCTGGTACTACGACCGCTTGTAGCTCATGCCTGAGCCGATCCCGATCCGGGCCGAGCCGCCCCCGGCGCACGACCTCGACGCGCTGACCGAGATCAGCGACGCCGTCGAGTCCGGGCTCGGCCTGCCCGAGGTGATCCGCGCCGCCGGGCGGGCGCTCGACGCCTCGCTCGTGCTGATCGACCGCTCGAGCGCCGTGCTGGCGGTGGCCGCGCGCTCGAGCGCCGACGAGCGGGCCCTGATGACCGAGGCCGCAGGCGTCGTCGCGCACGAGCTGAGGGTGGGGGACACGGTGGTCGGGCGCCTGCGGGTGCGCGGGCGCTCGGGCGAGCCGCGGCCCGCGCTCCTGCGCGTGGTCACGACGCTGATCGCGTCCGAGGTCGAGCGCGTGCGCGCGCCCGAGCGGGCGACCGAGGCCGCGCAGGCGGGGTTCCTGGGCGCCGTGCTGCGGCGCGAGGTCACCGATCGCGGCGACATCGTCGCCCGCGCGGCCGAGCTGGGCATCGACGTCGGCTCCGGCTCCGCGCTGATCGTGGTCCGCACGCACCACTACGCGCCTGCCGACGAGGACTGGCGCGGCCGCGTGCTCGCCGCCGCCGAGCGTGCCGCCCGCGCCAGCGCGCCGGGCTCGCTGGCCGCGGTGATCGACGGCAGCTACATCGTCGTGCTGCTCCCGGCCACCGTCGACGCCGAGGTGCGGCGCGTGGCCGACGCCGTGGTGCGCGAGCTGCGCGCGAGCCTGCACGGATTCACCTTCGCGGTCGGGCACTCGCGCCTGGCCACCGATCCCGTCGACCTCTACCGCGCCGGCAACGAGGCGCTGCTGGCCGCCAACGTCGCCGAAGCCGGGGAGGAGGACTCGGTGCTGGCCTTCGAGGACACGGGCGCCTACCGGCTCCTGCTGCCCGCCATGAGCGAGGACCCGGCCGAGCTGGACCGCTTCTACGCCGAGACGGTCGAGCCGCTGGTGACCTACGACGAGCAGTACGAGACCGACCTCGTGCAGACGCTCGAGACGTTCCTCGACGCCGACGCCAACGTCGCCGGCACCGCCTCGCGCCTGTTCACCCACCGCCACACGATCCGCTACCGGCTCGAGCGCGTACGCGACCTCACGGGGCTCGACGTCTCCTCCACCGACGGGCGCGAGAAGCTCGGCCTCGGGCTGAAGGCGATGCGCGTGCTCGGCATCGCCGCCCCGCGCGGCCCGGCGACCGAGCTGGGCGCCGAAGGCGGCCGCGTCAGGCGCGAGCCGCGCGATCGCTAGGCAGCGTGAAGCGCACGCGGGTGCCGACGGGGGCGTCCTCGAGCCATATCCGGCCGCCGTGCGCCTCGACGATCGCGCGCGAGATGGCCAGCCCGAGCCCGGCGCCGGCGTGGTGCCGTGCCTCGTCGCCGCGGAAGAACGGGTCGAAGACGCGGTCGCGCTGATCGGCGGGGACGCCGTCGCCGGTGTCGGCCACCTCGACCTCGATCCCGCCGTTCACCGTCTCGGCGCTCACCGTCACGCTGCCGTCGGCCGGCGTGTGGTGGATCGCGTTCTGGATCAGGTTGAAGAGCACGCGCTGGAGCTGCTCGGGGTTGGCGCGCGCGGCGCCGAGCGGCGAGCCGAGCCGGGCGCTGACCGACACCGCGCCCGCCTCCGCGGCGGGCCGCATGGCATCGACCGCCTCCTCGAGCAGGAGGCCGACGCTGACCTGCTCCATCGTCCACTCGAGCTCGCCGCTCTGCAGGCGGGTGAGCTCGAACAGGTCGTCGATCAGCGTGCCGAGCGCGCGCACGTGGGTCCCCATGCGGACGACGTACTCGCGCCGCAGCTCGCCGTCGACCATGTCGTCGTCGAGCGCGTTGGCGAGCAGGCGCAACGCGGTCACCGGCGTGCGCAGGTCGTGCGAGACGGCGGCGAAGAGGGTGCGGCGCAGGCGCTCCTCGTGGTCGAGCCGCGCCACCATGGCGTCGACGTCGGCGGCCAGGGCCGCGATCTCGTCGTTCCCGCCGACGCCGGTGCGCACGTCGCGCCGGCCCTCGCCCACGGCCGTGAGCGTGCCGCGCACACGGTCGAGGTCGTCGAGCGCGCGGCGGCCGACGCGCGCGGCCGTCCACCAGGCGAGCGCTCCCGCGTAGGCGGCGAGCAGCACGGTCATGAACGCGTCGTGGCTCGAGACGAACATGAGCGCCACGAACAGCGCGACGGCGGCGGCCAGCAGCGCGGCGCTCAGCAGCGTCACGGCCGCGAACCGGCGCCGGAGGCCGCGCAGGCGGCTCAGCCGGTCGGCGGCCAGCACGGTCAGCCAGCCGAGCGGGGCGACGATGGCCAGCGTGACGACGGCCGCGTGGCCGCCGTAGCCGATCAGCGCGGCCGTCGCGACGAGCGCCGCGACCGCGGTCGCGAAGACCAGGCCGGACCTCATGGCGCGAAGCGGTAGCCGACGCCCCACACGGTCTCGATCCAGCGCGGCGCCGAGGCGTCGCGCTCGATCTTCGCCCGCAGCCGCCGGATGTGGACCGTGACGGTCGAGGTGTCGGTGTAGAAGGCGTACTGCCAGACCGAGTCCATCAGCTCGTTGCGGGTGAACGCGCGGCCGGGATGGCGGGCGAGGAAGCGCAGCAGCTCGTACTCGCGCATGGTCAGCGCGACCTCCTCGCCGGCCACCGTCACGCGGTGCGCGCCCGGGTCGATCACCAGGTCGCCGAACGCCTGCGGCGGCTCGTCCTCGGCGACCGTGTCGACGCGGCGCAGGACGGCGTCGACTCGCGCGACCAGCTCGCCGGGGGAGAACGGCTTGACCACGTAGTCGTCGGCGCCGAGCCGCAGCCCGACGATGCGGTCGTTCTCCTCGCCCTTGGCGGTCAGGAGGATGATCGCGCCGGCTCGGTCGCGCACGCGGCGCATCACCTCGAGCCCGTCGATGCCGGGCAGCATCAGGTCGAGCACGATGAGGTCCGGCGCGCGCTCCTCGACCGCCTTCAGGGCTCCTGCGCCGTCACCCGCCACGCGCGTCTCGTAGCCCGCACGCTCGAGGTAGCGCGACACGACCTCGCGGATCGTCGGCTCGTCGTCGACGACCAGCACCGAGCCTCGCACGTGGCCTTCCATCGCCCGTCGATTGTCGCAGCGGCGACGGGCCGTTCACCACTCCGTAAGGGTCTAGAAGATCTCCGGGCACCAGGGCGCGCGGTCGCCCGCGAAGGCGCGGCTCGCGGCGGCCAGCGGCGCCGGAGCGCAGCTCGCGCACGCGGCCGGCGCGGGCGAGCGTCTCGAGCCGCGTGCCGCCGAGGTAGGCGGCGCCGAGCTCGGTCGAGCTGAGGGCGAGCGCGGCCGGGGTGGCGGTCTTCGCGCAGGTGGCGGTCGTGCCGTCCCAGCGCAGCGCCCAGCGGCCGGCGTTCCACGGGAGCACGCCGTCCTCGACCTCGAGCACGACCTCGAACGGCTCGCCGTAGGCACGCTCCGCCAGCGCGCGCGGCACGTCGACCAGGCGCACCCACAAGCCGTAGCCGAGGGTCATCTTCACGTCCTGCGCGTTGACGACCATGTGCATGAGCGGGTGGTCGGAGGGCGCCAGGTCCCATGAGATGCGGCGGGTGAGGTCCAGGCCGATGAGGTAGTTCCAGATCGCGGCCTCGCCATCGGGGGTGGCCGCGAGCGCCTCCAGCACGACGACCTCGCTGCCGGGCCCGTTCTCGTCCCATTGGCGCTTGACGGCGTAGAGCGCGTAAGCGTCCTCGGTGACCGCGGCGCGCAGCGGCGTGTTGCCCTCGCGGTGCTCCTCGGGATCCTCGATGCGGTCCTCCCACCAGGGGTCCTCGCGGTCGAGCATGCCGGGGATCGTGGGCCACAGCGCCTCGTGGAGCTCGCGGATGGCCGGCAGCGCCTCGGTGGGGGTGAGCAGGTCGACCCGGGCGTCGGGCGCCGAGCGCAGGCGTGCGCTGCCGCTCGCCACCCGCAGGTCCGCGGCGTGCGTACCGAGCCCGTAGCCGAAGCGCCCGTAGATCACGGGCTCGGACGCCCACAGCACGGTGACCGCCTCGCGGCCGCCCTCGTGGACGTCGTTGAGCTGGCGCCGCATCAGCGAGCTCATCAGGCCGCGCCGGCGATGGCTGGGGCGGACCCCGACGAGCGTGACGGCGGCCGCCGGCACCACCCCGCCGGGCACGGCGAGGCGGCGCGAGAAGATGCCGGTGCCGGCGACGATCCGGCCGCGGTCGCGAATCGCCAGCGTGCGCTCCGCCTCGAGCACGCGCTCCCAGCGGCCGGCGTCCGCGTCGCTCATGTCCTCGTGGAACGCCGCCCAGAGGGAGGAGGCGAACTCGCGCAGCTCGTCCTGGGTGACCGGGGCCGGGTCCATGGTCGGGGAGCTTATGGGGATACTCCGCGCGATGCCGATCGCGATCATCACGGGCTCCGGCACGTACGCGCTGCCGGGGTTCGAATCCTCCGGGCCCGAGCCGGTGAGCACCGACTGGGGCGACGCGCTCGTCTCGCGGGGCACGTTCGCGGGCGCCGAGGTGCTGCACGTCTCGCGCCACCACGAGGGCCACCGCCGGCTCTCGAACCTCGTCACCCATCGCGCCAACATCGCCGCGCTGGCCGAGCTGGGCGCCGACGCCGTCATCGGCGCGACGGTCTGCGGAGTCGTCGACGCCTCGGTCGAGCTGGGGTCGCTGACGTGCTTCGACGACCTGCACTTCCTCGCGAACCGACTCGGGGATGGCGAGCTGTGCACGTTCTACTCCGAGCCGGGCGACCGCCGGCGCGGGCACTGGATCTTCGAGGGGCCGTTCTCGGAGCCGCTGCGTCGTGTGCTGCTGGCGGCGGGCGAGGACGCGGGCGTGGCGATCCGCGACGGCGGCTGCTACGGCCACGTCGACGGGCCGCGCTTCAACACGCGAGCCGAGATCCGCGGGCTCGCCGCCTGCGGCGTGACGCACGTGTCGCAGACCGGCGGGCCGGAGGCGGTGCTCTGCGGCGAGGCGGAACTCCCGTACGCGCTGCTCGGCTACGCGACCGACTACGCCAACGGCGTCACCGAGGAGGCCACGCCGGTGCAGACGCTGCTCGACATGATGGCCGCCAGCACGGCGACGTTCGCCTCCGTGCTGGCAGCGGCGGTGCCGCGCGCCGCCGGCGCTGATCTGGCGCCGGCGGGCACGGTGTATCGCTTTGACGGCTAACGGCGCTTGACGCGCACGGATGTCTCGGCGCCGCCGACGATCAGCATGTCGTCGTCCTTGAACGCGCGCTTCGTGCTGCCGCCCATGCGCAGCCGGACGCCGTCCCAGTGGCCGAGGGCGCTGATGCTGTCGATCAGGTCGTTCAGCTTCGCCGGGCCGTTCTCGCTGCCGCCCTCACCCTCGATGTCGAGACCGAACAGGATCGCGAGGATGTCCTCCTCCGACGACTCCTGCTCGAAGCCGCGGAGCCGCAGGGTGCGCCGCCCCGGCTTGACGCCGCCCGGGACCTTGACGCGATAGCGCTTGGTGAAGTTCCCTCCGCGCAGCCGCTGCATGGTCACCTTCAGCGTGATCGCCTGGCCCGGCTTCACGCGCCGCGGCGCCTGGACCCGGCGCAGGAACGCGACCCGCTCGCCGCGGCGCGTCTCGATCTCGGCGTGGACGTTCGAGACGTGCGGCGTGCGGCCCTCGTAGAACTCGATCAGGCTGAAGGCGCCCGAGGCGTCCATGGCCGCGTTGAAGGCGATGGGGTTGCCGAGCGGGCCGAGGAACGGGTCGAAGATGCCCGACGAGACGTAGCGGTTGCAGAACTTCGCCGGGCGGTTCGGCTTCTCGGCGAACGTGATGCGCAGGCACATGCGGCCGGTCATGCGCCCGGGGGCGCTCTTCATCGTGCCGCCGGTGGCCTGGGCGATGGCCAGCGGGCCGACGGCCCCGAGCGGCGAGAAGCCGGTCGGGTTGTCGACGTCGGTCTCGTCGGCCACGTTGGTCTCGACCGTCTTCTGGACGCCCGTGTCGTGGTCGGTGCCGATCGCCTGCACCATCGTCGTCCGCGGCATCGCGCCGACCGTGCCGACCACGGCCGAGAACGCGTCGTTGGAGAGCGTGCCGACGTCGTGGCCCGCGACCGCGAGCTTGTACGAGCCGCCGGTGAAGGCGGCGTTCGGCTCGTTGACGACGCGGTAGACGTAGGCGTCCTGGAGCAGCAGGTTGCGGGCGCCGGCGGCCTCGAAGGAGTGGCCGAACGACCACACGCGGCCGGCGTCCGTGTAGGCGACGGTGCCGATGGCGCCGAGCCGCAGGTCACCGCCCGAGTAGCCGACCGAGACGGCTGCGCCGGGCTTGAGCTCCTGCACCGGGAAGCTTCCGAGCGGGCCGGCGGGGACGGCGATGATCGGCTTCCCGTACTTCCTGCCGGTCGCCTCGATCGCCTTGCCGAGCTGCGGCGACACGCCGCTGATGGTCAGCGGTGAGGCGAGGTCCTTCGTCCCCTCGCGCCGCATGCGCTTCATCGCCGCGGCCGCGCGCCGCGAGGCCGGCTTCCCGTCACCCGCGTCGCGCGCGACGGGCGGGTCGGTCGGGTTCGCGAGCATCAGCTCGATCGGCGTCGCCAGGCCCGCCTTGCCGCCGTACTCGCCGATCGACTGCGAGATCGCGCCGATGTTGCGGTTCGTTCCCGCACCGTCGGGACAGTAGATCGGGGAGCCGGAGAACCCCGGGCCGATGCCCGTGGGGTCGACGGCCGCGCCCGAGACCTCGAACAGGATCCGCGGCCCGTCGGAGTACGGGTCGCCGTCGATCACGTCGAGCACCTTGACGTCGAAGGTCGAGATGGTCGTGCCCTGGACGACCGAGTACCCGGTGCACTGCATGCCGGGCTGGACGTCGGTCAGGGCCATGATCGGGTCACCGGCCGCGGCGGTCGACGCGGGGAGCAGGCAGGCCGCGACGGTGGCGGCGGCGAGAAGGCGGAGTCGCATGGAGGCGCCAGACTAGTGCCGGAAAGCGGGAAGGGAAACCCAGCCCGCACTTCTGGCCGGGTATCCGATCAGAGCGGTGTGATCTCTCTACCGGTCATGAGGCGCCGCCTGCCCGGCTTGATACGGGACGGCCGTCCTCGCGCTCGTAATCCCGCACCACGACTGGGGGGCCCGGACTCGAACCGGGACCTCACGGCTCCAAAGGCCGGCGGGCTGCCGATTACACCACCCCCCAAAGACACGGTGAACCGCCGAGCCGATACTACGATGCCCGCGTGCCCGAACCCACCGTCGTGATCCTCGCCGCCGGCGAGGGGACCCGCATGCGCTCCGCCGTCCCGAAGGTCCTCCATCCGCTGTGCGGGAGGCCGCTGATCGCGTGGCCGGTGCAGGCCGCGCGCGACGCGGGCGCCGGGCGGGTGATCGTGGTCGACAACCCGAGGCGGCGTCTGAGCGATCACCTGCCGGACGGCGTCGAGGTCGCGATCCAGGAGGAGCCGAAGGGCACGGGCGATGCCGTGGCGGCCGCCGCCTCGCTGCTCGATCCCACGGCCACCGTCGTGGTCATCAACGGCGACGTCGCGCTGCTCACCGCAGAGGCGATCGAGGCCTTGGTGGAGGCGCACGAGGGGGCGCGCGCCGCGGCGACGATGGCGACGATGGTGCTCGACGATCCCGGGACCTACGGCCGCGTCATCCGCGACGGCGACGGCCTGGTCCTGCGCGTGGCCGAGGCCAAGACGGCCGGTGACGCGACCGCCGAGGAGCTCGAGATCCGCGAGGTCAACACCGGCGTCTACGCGTTCGACGGCGGCGCGCTGGTCGCCGCGCTCGCGACGATCGACTCCGACAACGCCCAGGGGGAGCTCTACCTGCCCGACGTGCTGCCCGCCATGCGCGCCGCGGGCCGGGTGGTCGTGGCGCACCCCATCGGCGACCCCGACCTCACGCACGGCGTCGACGACCGCATCGACCTCGCCTACGCCCAGCAGGTCGCCCAGCGCCGCATCCTCGAGGAGCTCATGCGCAACGGCGTCACCATCGTCGACCCCGGCTCGACCCGGATCGACGCCACGGTGAGCATCGGCCGCGACACCGTGATCGAGCCCTTCGCCCAGCTCAAGGGCGGCACGACGATCGGCAGCGACACCGTCATCGGCGCGATGAGCACGCTGATCGACACCCAGGTCGGCGACGGCGTGACCATCCTGCACTCGCACCTCACGCAGGCGCGCGTGGACGACGGCGCCACGGTCGGCCCGTTCGCCTACCTGCGCCCCGACGCCCATCTCCACGAGCGGGCCAAGGCCGGCACCTTCGTGGAGATCAAGAACTCCGAGATCGGGGCCGGCACCAAGGTCCCGCACCTCTCCTACATCGGCGACGCCGACATCGGCGAGGGCACCAACATCGGCGCCGGCAACGTCACCGCCAACTACGACGGCAAGAGCAAGCACCGCACGACGATCGGCTCGAACGTCAAGACCAGCGTCGACACCACCTTCGTCGCACCCGTGACGGTCGGCGACCGGGCCTACACCGGGGCCGGCACGGTGGTCACCCTCGACGTCCCGCCCGGCGCGCTCGCGATCAGCCGCGGGCGCCAGAAGAACATCGAGGGCTACGCAGATCGCAAAGACCGGTGAGCGCGGCGCGACGCCGTCCCCCGCTCGTCGTACACTCCGAGACGTCGTGAGCGCGCTGGAACCCCGGATCGCCCACCTCGGCTCGTCGCTCGCCGTCGAGTACGACAAGCGCTTGATGGTGGTCTCGGGGCGCGCCCACCCGGCGCTCGCCGGCCGCATCGCCGAGAAGCTGGGCGTCACGCTCGGCGGCGTCGCCACCCGGACCTTCTCGAACGGCGAGGTGTACTGCCGCTTCGAGGAGTCGATCCGCGGGTCCGACCTCTTCATCGTCCAGCCGACCTGCGGCAACCCGGAGACCGGGATCACGGCCAACGACGCGCTGATGGAGCTGCTGCTGATGGTCGACGCGGCGGTCGGCGCCTCCGCCCACCGCGTGATCGCCGTGGCCCCGTGGTACGGGTACTCGCGGCAGGACAAGAAGTCGATGGGCCGCGAGCCGATCTCCGCCCGTCTCGTCGCCCGCATGCTCGAGACCGCGGGGGCCGACCGGGTGCTGACGATGGACCTGCACGCCGGTCAGATCCAGGGCTTCTTCTCCAAGCCCGTGGACCACATGACGGCGATGTTCATGCTCAGCCAGTACTTCGTCGACATGGCGCTCGACGACCTGGTCATCGTGTCGCCGGACGCCGGCCGCGTGAAGCTGGCCAAGAAGTTCGCCGAGAAGGTCGGCGCCGAGCTGGCCATCCTCAACAAGGAGCGGCCCGCCCAGCAGGTGGCCGAGATCGCCTACGTGATCGGCGACGTCAAGGACAAGACGGCCGTGATCCTCGACGACATCATCGACACGGCGGGCACCCTGCGCGCGGCCGCCGAGACGGTCCAGGCCGAGGGCGCCAAGCGCGTGTTCGCCGCCGCCACCCACGCCGTGCTGTCCGGCAAGGCGTTCGAGAACCTCGACGCGGCCGGCTTCGAGCAGGTCGTGGTCACCGACACGATCCCGCTGCGCCCCGGCGCGCCGGGCAACATCAAGGTCCTCTCGGTGGCCGACATCCTCACCGACACGATCCGCCGCATCTTCACCGACGACTCGGTGTCCGAGGTGTTCGGCGGCGAGAACCAGCTCTTCTGAAGGCCGCGCAGCTTCAGGAACGGCTCGGCCTCTCCGACGACGAGCTGCTTCAGGTCCTCGACGCGGATCCGCTCGAGGTCGTGTCGGGCGACCTCGACCACAAGCCGGAGCTGCCGATCCTGCTCGACCTGCTGCAGGAGCACGAGGACACGTCCCTCAAGCGCTGGCTCCGCACCGAGGGGCCCGTGGGCCGGCCGATCGACCTCCTGCTCCAACGCGACTTCGCCGCCTTCGAGAACGCGCTCGCCACCCTGGCCGAGCGCGGCTTCGTCATTCGGGGTCGGGACGCTTCTCGCCGGGCCAGACCCCAGTGAGGTAGCGCCAGCCGATCGCGCCGTAGCGATCGACGACCACGCGCACGACCTTGAAGATCACGCCCTGCACGGCCGAGGCGGCCAGCAGACGGCGCCACGTCGTCTCCTCGGTCGTCGCCTTGGGCGGATCCTGATCGTCGATCTTCTCCCAGGCGAAGTTGAACACGCGCTTGCCGAGCAGCGCCGCGACGATGCCGAGCATGATCCCGATCGGCTTGTAGATCAGCCCCATGGTCGCCGGACTCTACCCACGGTCGATGCGACCCATTCGATCGGTCGGTGTTGCAACCTCCGGCCGACCGGTAAATATGTCGATAACACCGGGCACATGGAACATCACGAGCACGCCGACGATCTGCTTCGGCGGGCCCTCTTGGACAAGGAGGCCACCGCCGCGGTCGCCCTGCGCGTGAGCGGCCTCCCGCTGTGCGAGGAGCTCACGGTGGTCTTCCACGGCCGCCGTGACCTCGGGACGATCCAGACCTACGTGACGAACGGCGGCCGCGGCGCCGGCTCCGCGGTGGCGCCCGACGAGCTGCTGCGCGTGCCCTGCGACCTCGACCTGGGCGCCGCCGAGGACCGCGAGGAGGCCGAGCACCTCTACGCCGCGCAGGCCGCCGCGATGCGCGACGCGCTCGTGGGGGCCGACACGGTGCTCGACATCTGGCGCGAGCCGCTGAGCGACCTCGTCCACAGCCACGTCCAGGTCGACCGCCGCATCGCGCTCGACATCGACGTGCCCGCCCACCGGCTCCTGCCCGCCGCGCTCGTCGCCCCGGAGCGGCAGATCGTGGTGACCGCGGTGTGCGGCGCCCGGCCCCTGGCCGAGGGCCGGCCGCCGATGGGCATCGTCTGCGTGCAGCAGGACGTCGCCCGCGTCTACCCGCTCCCGGACGACCCCGAGCGCTGCCTGGAGGACTTCCTCGACATCGCCTCCGAGCACGCCAGGCGGATGGCCGAGCAGCTGAGCCACCAGGAGGCCAGCGTCCAGCGCTTCCTCGAGCTCTCGGGCGACGACTTCCTCGAAGCTGGCTAGCCTGCCCCGCGCCATGCGGCGCGGGCGGACCCTCATCCTCATCGGCCTCGCGGCCTTCCTGTTCCTCGGCTTCTCGGCCCTGCTGGCGCGCGCGCTGACCGGCGCCGGCGACGAGCGCGCGAAGGTGCTCGACGTACTCGAGGCCCAGGCCGCCGGCGACGCGGCCGGCGTGCTGGCCGAGCTGCCCGCCTGCCGCGCGGAGCCGGCCTGCGCCGAGGTCGTCCGCACGCGGGTGGCGGAGCTGCAGCGCGACGGCCGGGTCGAGATCCTCAACTACACGCCCTCGGTGCAGGTGGCCCTCACCCGGCGGACCGGGGTCGGGCGCGTGGCCTGGCGCGCGGGCAGCTCCCAGCCCGTCGTCCAGTGCGTCCGCGTGCGCCGCGACGGCCCGCTGACCGGCGGCGACGTCGAGCTGCTCTCGATCTCGGCCCCGATCGGCAACGAGGAGGGCTGCACCTAAGATGCCCGCGATGCGGCCAGTCGTCCTGGGAGTCCTGCTGCTCGCCCTGGCCGCTCCCGCGGCCGCGCAGGCGGCCGACAAGCCGACCGCTCGCACGCTCTACGCCGACGGTCCCGAGGGCCGCTACCTGATGGAGGGCGACTGGCTGTTCCGGCTCGACGCCGCCGACCGCGGGATCCGCGGCCGCTACCACCGGCAGACGAGCACAGCCGGCTGGAGCACGGTCCAGGTCCCGCACGCCTGGAACGTCGGCGACGACTCGGTGGCCTCCATGAACGGCTCGGTCGGCTGGTACCGCAAGGACTTCGAGCTGCCCGACGCCAACCGCGCGCTCGACTGGGCGGTGCGCTTCGAGTCGGTCAACTACCGCGCGCGCGTCTGGCTCAACGGCCGCGAGGTCGGCTCGCACGCCGGCGCCTACCTGCCGTTCACGATCCCGCTGCGAACGGCTCCGGCGCGTCAACCGGCTCGTGGTGCGGGTCGACTCGCGCCGCACCGCCACCGACCTCCCGCCCGGGCGCGTCAGCCCGCGCACGCGGCTGCCCACCGGCGGCTGGTGGAACTACGGCGGCATCCTGCGCGAGGTCTACCTCCAGAAGATCGACACGCTGGCCATCGAGTCCGCGCTCGTCACCCCGCGCCTGCGCTGCACGACCTGCGCGGCCACCACGGTCTTCCAGACGCGCGTGCGCAACGCCACCACCGGCCGCCGCCGCGCGACCGTCACCGGCACGTTCGGCTCCCAGAGCGTGCGGCTGGGCGCCCGCACGCTGCGCCCGGGCGCGACGGCGAGCTTCCGCGGCTCGCTGTCCGTCCCGAGCCCGCACCTGTGGTCGCCGCGCGACCCGTTCCTCTACCCGGCGGCGGTCGAGGTCCGGGTCGGCGGGCGCCTCGTCGGCCGCTGGAGCGTGCAGAGCGGGGTGCGCTCGGTCCGCGTCGACGGCGGCCGCCTGACGCTCAACGGCCGGCCCGTGCAGCTGCGCGGCGTCGGCCTGCACGAGGACAACGCGACGCAGGGGTTCGCGGTCGACAACACGTTCCGCCGCTGGCTGATCGACCGGGCGAAGGAGCTCGGGGCGACGATGCTGCGGACGCACTACCCGATGCACCCCTACATCCACGAGGTCGCCGACCGCGAGGGGCTGCTGATCTGGTCCGAGATCCCGGTCTACTCGCACAAGAGCTCGGTCATCGACGACGTCACGCCGCGCGCCGTCGCCGAGCTGCGTCACAACATCGAGACCAACGGCAGCCATCCCTCGGTCCTCATCTGGTCGATCGCCAACGAGCTGTCGTCCAAGCCGGGCCCGACCCAGGGCGCCTACATCCGCCGGGCGGCGCGCGCCGCGCACGAGCTCGACCCCACGCGCCCCGTCGGCCTGGCCGTGGCCGGCTACCCGGGCGCCGGCTGCCAGGCCCGCTACCGGCCGCTCGACGTCATCGGCATCAACGACTACTTCGGCTGGTACCCCGGCCCGCAGGGCTCGCTCTTCGACCGCGAGCGCCTGTCCCCGTACCTCGACGCGCTGCGCCGCTGCTATCCGAACGACGCGCTGATGGTCACCGAGTTCGGCGCCGAGGCCAACCGCGAGGGCTCGGTCGAGGACAAGGGCACCTACGCCTTCCAGCAGGACTTCGTGAACTTCCAGCTGAACGTCTTCGCCACCAAGCCGTGGCTGAGCGGCGTCCTGTACTGGGCGCTCAACGAGTTCCGCGTCCGCCCGGCCTGGGACGGCGGCAACCCGTTCGCGACGCCGCCGATCCACCAGAAGGCGCTGATGCACTACGACGGCACCCTGAAGCCCGCGTGGACCGACGTCCAGCGCTGGTACCAGGCCGTCGACCAGTTCCCCTAGACGAGCCCGTTCGAGTAGGCGTACACGACCGCCTGCGCGCGGTCGCGCACACCCGCCTTGGAGAAGATGTGGTTGACGTGCGACTTGACCGTCGCGGCGCTCACCACCAGCCGCTCGGCGATCTCCGTGTTGGTGAGCCCCTCGGCGATCAGCCGCAGCACCTCCACCTCGCGCGGCGTGAGCCCGTCCGGCAGCTCCGGCGGCTCGGCGATCAGCCGCCAGCACGTGGTGCTGGACGGCGGGATCGAGCGCCGCCTCGCCGCGCGCGACCGCCTGCACCGCGGCGAGGATCTGCTCGGCGCCGGCGTCCTTGGTCAGGTAGCCGCGCGCGCCCGCCCGCAGCGCGCCGAGCACGGACGCGTCGTCGGCGTAGGTGGTGAGGGCGATCGCGCGCGGCCGCTCGCCGCGGGCCGCCAGCCGCCGGATCGCCTCGACGCCGTCGACGCGCGGCATCCGCAGGTCCATCAGCACGACGTCCGGGTCGTGCTCGGCGGCCAGCGAGACCGCCTCCTCGCCGTCGGCCGCCGTGCCCACCAGCTCGATCCCCTCGAGCAGCGCGAGCAGCGTGCCGAGCCCCTCGCGCACCACGCGCTGGTCGTCGGCCAGCAGGACGCGGATCACGCCGGCAGCCACAGCTCCACTCGGAACCCGTCCGCCGTCGGCTTCGCGGTCAGCCGGCCGCCCAGCAGCTCGGCCCGCTCGCGCATCCCGGTGAGGCCGTAGCCGGCGCCCGAGCCGCCCACCGCCACCGGCGCGCCCGGACCGTGGTCCTCGACGACGAGCCTGGTGCCTTCCTCATAGTGCGAGCGAGATCTCGACGCGGTCGGCGTCGCTGTGGCGCAGCACGTTGGTGAGCGCCTCCTGCGCCGTGCGGTAGATCGCCAGCCGGGCCTCCGACGGGAGCTCGCGCGGCGTGCCGGAGACCCTGAGGCGGCACCGCTCGCCGAACGCCTCGGCCAACTGGCGCAGACCGCTCCGGCCCCGGCAGCTCGTCGCCGCGCAGGGCGCCGATCGCGGCGCGCGCCTCGCCGAGCCCGTCGGCGGCCAGATGGTGGGCCCGCTCGATGCCCTCGACCACCTCGGGGTCGGCGCCGCGGTCGCGCGCCAGCAGCCGCGTGCCCTCGAGCTGGAGCGCGAGCGCGGACAGCGAGTGCGCGAGCACGTCGTGCATCTCGCGCGCTACGCGGCCGCGCTCGGCGGCGGCCGCCGACTCGGCCGCGGCCGCGCGTGACGCGCGCAGCTCCTCGACCAGCTCTTCGGCACGTTCGCGACCCTCGTACATCTCGCCGAGCAGGCGGATGACGAGGAACCACGGGATGACCGACAGCACGATCGAGATGACCGCGCCGGCGGGGTCGTCGGCCTCCTGCGCCACCATCGCCGCTCCGACCGCCACTGCCGTGCCGCTCAGAGCCAGCGCCGGCACGAGCTCCAGCCGCATCGCGGACATGATCACCACGTAGTAGAGGGCGCCGAAGGCGACGCCCTCGGGCTGGACGCGGATCAGCAGGCAGGCGGATGCCGCGACGAGCAGCAGCCCGGCGACGGTGCGCCAGGCGGGCACGCAGCGCTGGAGGCTGATGAAGATGCCGGCCACCAGCCCCACGACGCCGGCCGCCACCCACGCGTTCGAGAGAGGCCCCGGCTCGGTGAGCAGCGTGGCCACGACGATCAGCGTCATCGCCAGCGTGGCGAAGATCGACAGCGGCTCGCGGGGCAGGCTCATGCCTCAACGGTAGGGGTGCCGGCCGCGATCGTCATCGGCTCGCGGGTGGAAGTCCGTCCACCCGTGGGTGCACGCGCAAGTTCGACCTGGGCGCCGATGACGCACGGCGCTCGGCGCGCCACCTTGTCGGGCATGCTCACGAACTCGCTCGAAGCCGCCGTGGCGGCGCGATCCGCGGCCCCGCCGCCAGCGATCGCGGCCCGCGGCCTGCGCAAGGCCTACGGCGGCGTCACCGCCCTCGACGGCGTCGACCTCACGGTCCGCCGCGGCGAGGTGCTCGCCCTGCTCGGGCCGAACGGCGCCGGCAAGACCACCCTGGTGGAGATCCTCGAGGGCCACCGCGAGGCCGACGCCGGCGAGGTCGACGTCCTCGGCTTCGACCCCGCGCGGCGCGAGCGCGCCTTCCGCGAGCGGATCGGGATCGTCCTCCAGGACGCGGCGCTCGAGCGGGAGCTGACCGTGCACGAGACGATCGAGCTGTTCGCGGCGCCGTACCCCGATCCGCTGCCCGCCGACGAGGTCGCCGAGCTCGTCGGCCTCACCGAGAAGCTCCACGCCCGCACCCGCACGCTGTCGGGCGGCCAGCGGCGCCGGCTCGACGTCGCCGTCGGCATCGCCGGCGACCCGGAGCTCGTCTTCCTCGACGAGCCGACCACCGGCTTCGATCCCGCCGCCCGCCGTCAGTCGTGGGAGCTGATCGCCGGCCTGCGCGCCCGCGGCCGGACGATCCTGCTGACCACGCACTACATGGAGGAGGCGCAGCGGCTCGCCGACCGCGTGGCCGTGCTCGCCGAGGGCCGCCTGATCGCGGTGGCCGCGCCCGACGAGCTGGGCGGCGACGACGAGACCGCGCTGGTGAGCTTCCGGCTCCCGCCGGGAGTCGACGCCGCCGACCTGCCCGTGGCGGTCGACGGCCGCGGCCCGGAGGTCGAGCTGCGCACCACCACGCCGACGCGCGACCTCGCGCCGCTGCTCTCGTGGGCGGCCGTGCGCGGCTACGAGCTCGAGGGGCTGACCGTCAGCCGCCCGACGCTCGAGGACGTCTACCTGAAGCTCACCGAGGAGGCCGCATGACCAGTCTCGACCGCATGCTGCTGCGGCGCTGGATCCGCGCGCGCGTCGTGCTGATGCTGCGCAACCCGCGCGTGACCTTCTTCACCTTCGTCTTCCCGCTGATGTTCCTGGTCATCTTCAGCGCCATCAACGGCGACGTCATGGTGCCCGGCGCCTCCGGCGGCGACGTCCGCTTCGCGCAGTTCTACGCGCCGTCGATCGGCATCTTCGGCCTCACCCTGGCCTGCTACACGAACGTCATCTTCGGCCTCGCCACCGCGCGTGACGAGCGGCTGCTCAAGCGGGTGCGCGGCACTCCGCTGCCGATGCCGACCTACCTCGGCTCGTGGCTGACCGGCGCGATGCTGCTCGGGATGGCCAGCGTGTCGCTCATGATCGCGGTCGGGGTGGCGGCCTTCGGCGTCGACCTCTACCCGCGGCTGCTGCCGGCCGCCGTGGTCACGCTCGCCCTCGGGGCGGCTTCGCTCGCCGCGCTCGGTCTCGCCGTGGCGACGCTCGTGCGCAACGCCGACCAGGCCGGCCCGGTGGCGCAGCTCACGCTGCTGCCGCTCAGCTTCATCTCCGGCATCTGGTGGCCGCTCGACGGCGCGCCGGACTGGATCACGGCGATCGCCCACGCGTTCCCGCTCTACCACCTCGTCCAGGCGTTCGACGCGTGCTTCGTGCCGCAGACGACCGGCAGCGGCTTCGCCTGGGGGCACCTGGCCGTGGTCGCGGCCTGGGGCGTGGCCGGCCTGCTCGTCGCCATCCGGCGCTTCCAGGCGGAGCCGAACGCGGGCGAGCACGTCCGGCTGAGGGCTCGGTTGTCGGGCTAGGTCGCGACGCGGCGGCGCGCAGGCCGGGCGGGGTCGGAGACCCGCCTGCGGCTGTAGCGTCGCTGCGTATCGGCCAGCCGCTCGTGGGAGCGAAGGCGACGCGAAGATGGCTCGGCGTCAGGCAGCGGGATGCCACCCGACGGCGAGTTCTTCGGCTTGTCCGAGACGCGGTCGTTGCCGCCCCCGCCGCCTTCGTCTTCCTCCGGCGGCTTGAAGCCGGAACGCGAACCGGAGCGCAGGAACATCACGAACAGAGCCAGGCCCAGTGTCAGTGCCACCAGGTGCAGCGTGCCGAAGATGACCATGAGCTCCTCGTCAGGACTCATGAACGCAGGGGTACCCCTGAGCGCCGAAATTCAGACGGGCTTTCGCTACCATCGTCAGCCGCCTGATGGCTACCACCGAAACATCTCCACTCGCGCTCCAGGCGCGTGATCCGGAGGGCTCGCGCTCGGCGCGGCGCCTCCGTCGCGACGGCCTCGTGCCCGGCGTCATGTACGGCGGCGGCGACGACCCGCAGCACTTCGCGGTCGACGCGCGCCTCCTGCGGAACACGCTCGCCCACGCCGCCCAGGTGATCGAGGTCACCGTCGACGGCGGCGCCACCGGCAACGTCCTGATCAAGGACGTGCAGCGCCATCCCGTCCGCGGTGAGGCGACGCACGTCGACCTCCTGCGCGTGCGCATGGACGTGGCGATCCACGCCACCGTCCCGATCGAGTTCACCGGCGCCGAGGAGGCGCCCGGCGTGACCGAGGGCGGCATCTTCAACCAGGAGCTGCGCGAGGTGAACATCGAGGCGCTCCCGGGCGACATCCCGGACTCGATCAGCTACGACGTCTCTGGGCTGGAGATGAACGCCACCGTCACGCTCGACGTGCTCACCGCCCCGCAGGGCGTCACCCTGCTCGACGACGTCGAGACGGTGATCGCCACCATCACGCCGCCGACGCTCGAGCCGGTCGAGGAGGAGATCGAGACCGAGACCGCGCTGGTCGGCGAGGACGGCGAGCCGATCGAGGCGCCTGAGGGCGAAGAGGGCGAGGGCGGCGAGGCGGCCGAGCCGCCTGCCGAATCGGACGAGAGCTGAAGCTCTTCTCGTCGACACCGGTTGACTGGCTGATCGTCGGGCTGGGCAACCCCGGTCCGGGCTACGCCGACAGCCCGCACAACGTCGGCTTCCGCGTCGCCGAGGCGCTGGCACGGCGCTGGGACCTCCCGAAGCCCAAGAAGAAGTTCGCGGGCGAGCTGACCGAAGGCCGCACCGGCCCCGGCGGGCCGCGCGTCGCGATCCTGCGCCCGCAGACCTTCATGAACGAGTCCGGCCGCTCGGTCGGGCCCGCGCGCGGCAGCTACAAGCTCGACCTCGACCACCTCGTCGTGGTCCACGACGAGATCGACCTGCCGTTCGGCGACGTGCGCGTGCGGCTCGGCGGCGGACTTGCCGGCCACAACGGCCTGAAGTCGCTGCGCCGCGACCTCGGCGCGCCGGACTTCCACCGCGTGCGCGTCGGCGTCGGCCGGCCCGACTCGACCGACCCCGAGGTCGTCGCCGCCTACGTGCTCGGCAAATGGCGCCAGCCGGCGGCCGAGGTCGAGGCGCTGGTCGGCGCCGCCGGCGACGAGGTCGAGCGCCTGATCGGTCACAACCCGGCGCCGTAACGCTAAGAGTGGGTCGATGGGCGACCCGCGGACCGACGAGGAGCTGCTCGCCGCGGTCGATCGCGAGCCGGAGGCGTTCGGCGTCTTCTACCGCCGCCACGTCCGGCCGCTGCTCGGCTACTTCGTGCGCCGCACCGGCGACGCCGAGCTGGCCGCCGACCTGTGCGCCGAGACGTTCGCGGCCGCGCTCGACGGGCTCCGCCGGTTCGACCCCGCGCGCGGTCCGGCGGTCGCGTGGCTGTACGGCATCGCCCGTCGCCTGCTCGGGCACGCCGCCCACCGCGGCGTGGTCGAGGACCGCGCGCGCCGGCGCCTCGGCATGGCGCCGCTCGAGCTGACCGACGCGGCGCTCGAGCGGATCGAGACGGAGGCCGGCGAGGTGGCGACGTCGGCGCTCGACGCGCTGCCGGCCGAGCAGCGCGAGGCGGTGCGCGCGCGGATCCTCGACGAGCGCGACTACGCGGACATCGCGCGTTCCACGCGGACCTCGGAGGCCGTCGTGCGCAAGCGCGTCTCGCGCGGGCTGGCCGGCCTGCGCGCACGGGTGAAGGAGAACGGGACATGAGTGACTTCGTCGCCGATCTCGAGCGCGAGCTGGTCGCCGCCGCGCGTCGCCGCGCGACCCGCCGCCGTGTCGTGCTCGTTCCCCGGCTGCGGCCCGCGACCGTGCTGGCCGTCGTCGCGGTCGTCGCGACGCTGGTGGCCGCGGCCGCCGTGGTGCGCGGGCTGGAGGACGGCTCTCGCCCCGGCGACGAGCGGCCGCAGGTGCCGCCGCCCTCCGGCCCCGCGTTCGCGCTGCCGGCCGCCCCGGTGGCCCGGCCGTGCCCGGGCGTCGAGCAGCGCGAGGAGGCGGGCGGGGTGCAGCACCCGCTGAGCGTCTTCGCCCGGCCGCGCACGGCCGCCGACGCCGTGCCGGAGCTCGCCGGCGCCGACTCCTTCGCGTGGATCCGGGCGGGCTCGATCCACCGCGTCGACGCGCGCCGCGCGGCCCCCGGGCAGTTCGACGCGGAGGTGTACCTGGTGCCGGCCGCCGAGCCCCGGCGGGGCGGCGCCTGCGACGGCCACCGGGAGGCGATGCTCGCGGTCTGCCTCGTCGCCGTCGGCGAGGAGACCTTCGTGCGGTGCTTCTCGGAGCTCGAGGTCGAGGGCGGCCGCGCGGTGGCGGTGACGCCGGCGGGGGTCGCGTACGGCGTCGTCCCGGATCGCGTCGAGCGGGTGACGCTGGGCGCGCCGGGCGAGACCGTCTCGGCGAACGTGCACGACAACGCCTTCGAGCTGCCGATCGCGGCGAAGGCCGGCGACCAGGTGCGGATGGAGCTCGCGCGGGTCCGGCAGTGCCCGCCCTCGGACGAGCTGCTCGACGCCGTCCCGGCGCTGCGCGACGGCGACTGGGTCACGCTGCCCACGGCAGCCGACGAGGCGCTGCCGAGCGGGAGGGGCATGCCCCGATGGGCGCGGCGGATCGAGACCGGCGGCGGCGGGCTCGAGCTGTGGGTCCTCGCCCACTGCGAAGGCGTCGAGCGAGCCTGCGTGATCGCCGTCCTCGGCGGCAACTGGGTCGCGAAGCCGTGCGCGACGGCGCGCGAGCTCCGAGAGCACGGCTCGTCGTGGAGCTTCCCGGTCTCCGGCGGCCTCGGCGTGGTGGGCATGGCGCCGCCGGGGACGCGCAAGGTGCAGCTCGTCGACGACGACCGCGTCCACGACCTGCCGCTGACCGGCGGCGTCTTCGGCGGCCTCCCCCCGCCGGAGTTCGGCGACTCGGTCGATCCGAGCGAGGGCGAGCCCCCGCGCGTGAGGTACCTGCGCTAGGGGGTCAGACCCTTCTGTGCTGCAACAGTTTCGATCTGTAGTACTACAGAGGGGTCTGACCCCCCTTGGTGGTGTGTCTGCGATAACGTACGGATGTATGTCACCTCGGGACTGGGACGCGGGCTCGTATGAGCGGGTGTCGGCTCCGCTGGAGGCGATGGGCCGGGAGGTGCTGGACCGGCTCGACCTGCGTGGCGACGAGCGCGTACTGGACGCCGGATGCGGCACGGGCCGGGTGACCGCCGCGCTGGTGGAGCGGCTGCCGCGCGGCGAGGTGGTGGCCGTGGACGGCTCGCCCGCGATGGTGGAGGCGGCGCGCGAGCGGCTGGGCGACGCGGTCGAGCTGCACGTCGCCGACCTCGCGGCGCTCGCGCTCGACCGGCCGGTGGACGCGATCCTCTCGACGGCGACCTTCCACTGGATCGCCGACCACGACGCGCTGTTCGCCCGGCTCCTCGAGGTGCTGAAGCCCGGCGGCCGGCTCGTCGCCCAGTGCGGCGGCGCCGGCAACATCGCGGCGCTGAAGGCGGCCGCCGAGCTCGTGGGGGAGCGGGAGCCGTTCGCGGCGGCGCTGGGCGGCTGGCCCGGGCCGTGGAACTTCGCCGGCACGGCCGAGACCGCGGAGCGGCTCACCAGGCTCGGCTGGGTCGACGTCTGGACCTGGTACCAGCACGTTCGCGTGGAGCCCGATGACCCGCACGAGTACATCGGGACCGTCGCCCTCGGCTCGCATCTGGACCGGCTCGAGCCCGAGCACCGCGGCCCGTTCATCGACGCCGTGCTGGCCGAGCTCGACGAGCCCGTCGTCGAGTACGTGCGGCTCAACATCCTGGCCCGTAGCCCTTCATAGACTCAGTGGGCTTTGGCCCTCAGGACGTTCCTCAAGCACATCGACAACGATCCCGCGGCGGTGCAGCTCGCCGACGAGGGCGGGTCGGCGTTCGTCTCGCAGTCGCTGCGCCCGTTCGTGATCGCCGCGCTGGCCGACCGCGACGTGCGCAGGCCGACCGTCGTGGTGGCGGGCGACGACCGCTCGGCGCGCGACCTCGCGCAGGACCTGCGCGCCTGGCTGCGCCCGCGGGCCGTGCGCTACTACCCGAGCCGCGGCGTCGCCTACGAATCGCACCTGACGCCGCCGCCGCACCTGGTGGGCCTGAGAGTGGCAGCGCTCGACGCGCTCACCGACACGCCCGCGGGATCCGAGCAGCCCGTGGTGATCGTCTCCGCCGTCGCGCTCTCCGAGAAGGTCCCCGACCCCGAGCTGCGCCCGCGCGGCTTCACCCTGCGCAAGGGCGACCTGCTCGACCTCGACGAGGTGGCCAACGACCTCGTGGCCGCGGGCTACCAGCGCGTCGACCAGGTCGAGGAGCGCGGCCAGTTCGCCGTCCGCGGCGGCCTGCTCGACATCTATCCCGCCACCGAGGAGCGCGCCGTCCGCGTCGACCTCTTCGACGTCGAGATCGACTCGCTGCGGTGGTTCTCCACCTTCACGCAGCGCAGCCTCGGCGAGGCCGACGAGGTCGAGATCTCGCCGGCTGCCGAGCTGGCGCCCGAGCACCGCGAGCTGGCCGAGATCGCGGCGGGCGAGGAGGATCGCCCGGACATCGCCGAGCTGCTGCCCGTCGACCGCTTCCGCGAGCTGCTCGACCTGATCCCGGAGTCCGCGCAGATCGTCATCGCCGCCGACGAGGACGTCGAGCCGAGCCTGCGCGACCACTGGGCCGACGTCTGCGTCGCCTTCCACGACGACGACGCCCACCACCTCTACGTCAAGCCGGACCGCATCCTGCAGACGCTGGGCGACCGCGCCGCCATCCGGCTCTCCTCGATCAGCGCCGACCAGCCGACCGAGATCCGCGCCCAGTCGGCCGACTTCGCCGCCCGCAACCTCCGGGAGGCCGAGAGCGAGCTCGAGAAGCTCACCCGCTCCGGCTACACCACCGTCGTCGCCTGGCCGCAGCGCGGCGCCGCCGAGCGCGCCGCCTACAACCTCGCGCGCCTGAAGGCCGACCTCAACGGCGGCTCCAGCGGCCTGATCTTCACGGAGGCCAACCTCAGGGACGGCTTCGTCGCCCCCGGCCTCAAGCTCGCCGCCTTCCCCGAGCACCGGCTGATCCACCGCCGCAAGGCGAGCACGCGGCCGACGCGCAAGGGCCGCGGCCTGCTCCGCTCCTTCACCGACCTGCGGACCGGCGACATCGTCGTCCACGAGGACCACGGCATCGCGCGCTTCGCCGGCTTCGACACCAAGACCGTGGCCGGCGTCACGCGCGACTACCTCAACCTCGAGTACCAGGGCGACGACAAGGTCTTCCTGCCCGTCGACCAGCTCGCCAAGATCTCGCGCTACGTCGGCGCCGACGGCTCGCACCCGCCGCTGAGCAAGCTCGGCGGCACGCGCTGGGACCGCATCAAGGCGCGCGCCCGCCGCGCCGCGCAGGAGCTGGCCGGCGAGCTGCTCAACCTCTACGCCGAGCGCAAGCGCCGCCGCGGCCACCCGTTCCCGGAGTTCTCCGACGAGCTGCGCGAGCTGGAGGCCGCCTTCCCGTACCGCGAGACGCCCGACCAGCGCGACGCGATCGACTCCGTGATCGAGGACATGGAGGCCGACAAGCCGATGGACCGCCTGATCTGCGGCGACGTCGGCTACGGCAAGACCGAGGTGGCGCTGCGCGCCGCGGTGAAGGCCGCGTCGGGCGGCAAGCAGGTGCTGATGCTCGTCCCCACCACGATCCTCGCCCAGCAGCACTACGGCACCTTCACCGAGCGCCTGCGCGACCACCCGTTCATCATCGAGCAGGTCAGCCGCTTCCGGCCCGCGGCCGAGCAGCGCGCGGCGGTCAAGCGCTTCAGCGAGGGGAAGGTCGACATCCTGATCGGGACCCATCGCGTCCTGTCACGGGACGTGCGCGCCAAGGACCTCGGGCTGCTGGTCGTCGACGAGGAGCAGCGCTTCGGCGTCAAGCAGAAGGAGCTCCTCCGGCAGCTCAAGCTCAAGGTCGACGTGATCTCGATGAGCGCGACGCCGATCCCGCGCACGCTGCAGATGAGCCTCGCCGGGCTGCGCGACATCAGCGTCATCGAGACCCCGCCCGAGGGCCGCCGGCCGGTCAAGACCTACGTCGGCGAGTACGACGAGCAGCTCGTCAAGCAGGCGCTCGAGCGCGAGCACGCCCGCGAGGGCCAGGCCTTCTTCCTGCACAACCGCGTCGAGGACATCGACGAGACCGCCGAGCGGCTGCGTGCCCTGTGCCCGAAGCTGCGCTTCACCGTCGCCCACGGCCAGATGGACGAGAAGCTGCTCGAGGAGCGGATGCTCGGCTTCCTGCGCGGCGACGCCGACGTCCTGGTCAGTACGAGCATCATCGAGAGCGGCATCGACATCCCGCAGGCCAACACGCTGATCGTCGACCGCGCCGACCTCTTCGGCCTCAGCCAGCTCTACCAGATCCGCGGCAGGGTCGGCCGCAGCCGCGAGCGCGCCTACGCCTATCTGCTCTATCCGAGCGCCGCCGCCCTCACCCAGGAGGCGGCCGACCGCCTCAGCGCCCTGTCCGACTACACCGAGCTCGGCGCGGGCTTCAAGGTCGCCATGCGCGATCTCGAGCTGCGCGGCGCCGGCAACCTGCTGGGCGACGAGCAGTCCGGCCACGTGGCCGCGCTCGGCTTCGAGCTGTACATGCAGATGCTCGACGAGGCGGTGCGGACGATGGACCCGGAGGGCGACGGCGCCGAGTGGCCCGAGCCGGTCCGCCTCGACGTCAACGTCGACGCCTACGTGCCGCCCGACTACATCCCGTACGAGCAGGCGAAGGTCGACGTGCACCGCCGGATCGCCGGCGCCCGCGAGGTCGCCGAGCTGATGGAGCTGCGCACAGAACTCACCGATCGGTTCGGTGACATCCCGGAGCCGTTGAGCAATCTCATCACCCTCCAGCAGGCGCGCATCAAGCTGGGGGAGGCGGGGGCGCGCGCGGTCAGCTTCCGCGGCGGCCGCCTGGCCGTCACCCCGATCGAGCTGGACAGCGTGCGCGCCCGCGCGCTGCGCGAGGCGCTGCCCGGCGCGATCTACGAGTCCGGGCGCTCGCAGCTGTCCCTTCGCGTGCCCGACGAGCCGGGCCAGCGCTTCCCCGCGGTGGTCAAGGCGGCGGACGTACTTCTGTCCGTCGTTCGCGCAGCCGCCTAAAGACTCGCTGAAAGGTTGGGGTAGGCCCGAAAAGGGCCGCTACCATGCCTCAGCCGAGGAGGGCTCCATGCCCCAGCCGCTGCGCGCAGGCGCGCGGCTGACCCCGTATTCCCGTCCCCCCTCCCCCAGAGCTTTCTCATGATCAAGGTTGCACGACTCCTCCTGGCCCTGTGCGCTCTCAGCGCACTCACTGCCGTCGCCATCGGTTGCGGCGGCGTACCCGGCAACGCCGTCGCATCGGTCGACGGCGAGCCGATCGAGAAGGAGGACTTCGAGCACTGGATGAACGTCGCCTCCAAGTCGAGCGGCCAGCCCGGCGCCTCCGTCCCGGACGCGCCCGAGTTCACCAAGTGCATAGCCAACAAGAAGAAGACGGCGCCCAAGCCGGCCCAGGGCCAGCCCGCGACGACCGACAAGCAGTACAAGGACCAGTGCAAGCAGGAGTACGACCAGCTGCGCGACCAGGTCCTGTCGCTCCTGACCTCCTTCGTCTGGATCGAGGGCGAGGCCGAGGAGATGGGCATCAAGGTCAGCGACGCCGAGGTCAAGAAGTCCTTCGACCAGCAGAAGAAGCAGAGCTTCCCGAAGGCCGCCGACTACCAGAAGTTCCTCAAGGACTACGGCCAGACCGAGCAGGACGTCATCCAGCGCGTCCGCCTCGACCTGCTGTCGAACAAGATCCGCGACAAGATCATCAAGGGCAAGGACAAGGTCAGCGACGCCCAGATCAAGGACTTCTACGACAAGAACAAGGAGCGCTTCGCGCAGCCCGAGCGGCGCGACCTGCGCATCGTCCTGACCAAGAACGAGGCGAAGGCCGAGGAGGCCAAGGCCGCGCTCGAGAGCGGCGAGTCGTGGAAGTCGGTCGCCAAGGAGTACTCGATCGACGAGGCCTCCAAGGCGCAGGGCGGCAAGCTGCCCGCGCAGGCGCAGGGCACGCTCGAGAAGGCGCTCGACGAGGCGGTCTTCAAGGCCGACAAGGGCGAGACCGTCGGCCCGGTGAAGACGCAGTTCGGCTACTACGTCTTCGAGGTGGAGAAGATCCAGAAGGCCTCGCAGCAGACGCTCGAGCAGGCCAAGGAGACCATCCGCCAGACGCTGCAGTCGCAGAACCAGCAGAAGGCGCTCGACAAGTTCGTCACCGACTTCCAGAAGAAGTGGAAGGAGAAGACGGAGTGCCAGGAGGGCTATGTGACGCAGCAGTGCAAGAACGCCCCCAAGCCCACTCCGACGCCGAGCGCCGCCGCTCCGACGGCGCCGGTCCAGCCGGCGCCCGCTGAGCCCGAGAACCGATGACAACGTCGAGGCGCTCCGGCGCCTCGACGAGCTGACCCGGCGGCTGCGGCGCGAGTGCCCCTGGGACCGCGAGCAGGACGAGCGTTCGATCGTCCCGCACACGGTCGAGGAGGCCTACGAGCTGGCCGCGGCCGCCAACGCGGGCGATGACGCCAAGCTGCTCGACGAGCTGGGCGACGTGCTCTTCCAGGTGCACTTCCTCTCGCTGCTGCTCGAGGAGCGCGGCGCCGGCTCGCTGGCCGACGTCGCCGAGCACTGCCGCCAGAAGCTGATCCGCCGGCATCCGCACGTGTTCGGAGAGGTCGAGGCCGGACACGGCGGGCGAGGTGCTGCGCAACTGGGACGCCATCAAGGCCACCGAGCCCGGCCGCGAGCCCGGCATCTTCGGCGAGGTGCCGGAGAACCTGCCGGGGCCGCTGTACGCGCGCAAGGTGCAGCGCCGCGCGGCCACCAGCGGCTTCGACTTCGACCACGTGCCCTACGAGGCCGTCGAGGCCGAGCTGGAGGAGCTGAAGGCGGCCGAGGGCCGCGACGAGGCCTTCCACGAGATCGGCGACGTGCTGTTCGCCGCCGTCAACCTGGCGCGCAAGCTCAAGGTCGACCCCGAGCTGGCGCTGCGCGGCGCCGCCGACCGCTTCCGCGGCCGCGTGCAGGGCGCCGCCGACCTCGCCGCAGCGGACGGCAGCGATTGGGAGGATCTCGGGCCCGAAGACCAGCTCGCGTACTACGCGCGGGCTCGCCTGAACCAGGAGCCATCGTGAGCCAGATCGAGACCGTCCACGCCCGCCAGATCCTCGACTCGCGCGGCAACCCGACCGTCGAGGTCGAGCTCGTGCTGCGCTCCGGCGCGACCGGCCGCGCCGCCGTGCCGTCGGGCGCGTCGACCGGCGAGTTCGAGGCCACCGAGCTGCGCGACGGCGGCGACGCCTGGGGCGGCAAGGGCGTCACCAAGGCGGTGGGCAACGTCAACGGCGAGATCGCCGAGGCGATCGCGGGAGCCGACGCGCTGGACCAGTCGGCGCTCGACCGCAGCCTGATCGAGCTCGACGGGACGCCCAACAAGTCGCGCCTCGGCGCCAACGCCATCCTCGGCGTGTCTTTGGCGGCGGCCCGCGCGGCCGCCGCGGAGGAGAACCAGCCGCTGTGGCGCTACCTGGGCGGCGAGTCCGCCCGCGTGCTGCCGGTGCCGATGATGAACGTGCTCAACGGCGGCGCCCACGCCGACAACTCGGTCGACTTCCAGGAGTTCATGATCGTGCCGGTCGGCGCGGACTCGTTCGCCCGCGGCCTGCAGATGGGCGCCGAGGTGTTCCACGCGCTCAAGAAGACGCTCAGCGCGCGGGGGCTCAACACCGCGGTCGGCGACGAAGGCGGCTTCGCTCCCGACCTCGAGTCCAACGAGGCGGCCCTGGAGGCGCTGATCGAGGGCATCGAGGCGGCCGGCCACACGCCCGGAGACGACCTCGCGATCGCGCTCGACCCGGCCACCAGCGAGATCTTCGAGAGCGGCGCCTACGACCTCGCCAGCGAGGGGCGCAAGCTGTCGCCGGAGGAGATGGCCGCCTACTGGGCCGACGTCTCCGAGCGCTACCCGATCCTCTCGATCGAGGACGGCATGGACGAGGAGGACTGGGACGGCTGGAAGGCGCTCACCGACCGCCTGGGCGAGCGCGTGCAGCTCGTCGGCGACGACCTGTTCGTGACCAACACCGAGCGCCTCAAGCGCGGGATCGACAGCGGCGTGGCCAACTCGATCCTCATCAAGGTCAACCAGATCGGCACGCTGACCGAGACTCTGGCCGCCATCGACATGGCGCGCGAGGCCGGCTACACGGCGGTCATGTCCCACCGCTCGGGCGAGACCGAGGACACCACGATCGCCGACCTGGCCGTGGCCACCGGCTGCGGGCAGATCAAGACCGGCGCGCCCTCGCGGTCGGACCGCGTGGCGAAGTACAACCAGCTGCTGCGGATCGAGGAGGCGCTCGGCGGGGACGCCGAGTACCCCGGCCGCAGCGTGTTCAGGTCCTGAACGATCCCTTTCAGAGGAAGGGTCGTGCCTGCGTCGAACGAAGGCGCAAGGCATGGAGCGCCGTACCCGCATTCGCTGGGACCGCCTGGGCCGTTGGGCCCTGATCGCGGTCCTCGGCTTCGTCCTGTACCTCTACATCGGCCCCGCCGCCTCGTGGGTCTCGGCCTACCGCGAGGCCGGCCGCAAGCGCGCCGAGGTCGCCGCGCTGAAGGCCGAGAACGCACGGCTGCGCGAGCGCCGGCGAGAGCTCAAGGATCCCGCGGCGCTCGAGCGCGAGGCACGCCGCCTCGGCATGGTGAAAGCGGGGGAGAAGTCGTACGTGATCGAGGACCTGCCGCAGCGCTAGCCTAGGTGCGCGTGTCGTTCGAGACCGCGCTCATGCAGTGGCAGGACGGGATCCGGCGCCTGAACGAGGCCGCGCCCGAGGAGCGCCGGATGCTCGAGCGCGTGTCGACGGCGATCGAGGCCGAGCTGCGCCGCCGGCTGGGTGGCGCGTTCACCTCGGACGAGCTCGCGGACCTCTACGAGCAGGGGACGGACTGGGCGAGCGATCTCGCCGTGTCGGTCGCGCCCGACGATCCCTACGCCTGGGACGCACGCACGGTCGCCGACGCCGCCTTCGGCCGCTACCTGCGCGCCGCGAGCGACTTCGCCGGCGGCCGCCGGCTGCGCCTCGACTAGGACTTCCTGGGCCGGCGCGTGAACTCGTGCTGGATCCACACGGGCCGGAAGCCGAGCCGCTCGTAGAGCCGCTTGGGGTCGCCCTCGTCGTCGGCCACGATGAACGTCTCGCTCGCCCCGCCCGCGCGTGCGGCGGCCGCCACCAGCCCGCCACCGGTCCCATGGCCGCGCAGCGCCGGCTTCACGTAGGCCTGCTCCACCTCGGCCGTCTCCCCGTCGGTGAGAAAGAGCGAGTAGCCGGCGGGCTCGCCGTGCTCGTCGCGCTCCACCAGCGCCCGGACGCCGCGCCGGCGCGCCACGTCCTCCTCCGCGTCGGCCTGCCGGTGGAACTCGCTCTCGGAGATCTCGAGCGCCTCCGAGTGAGCCCACTCGAGCCGCAGCGCCCGCGTGACCTCGATCGGGACCTCCTCGAAGTCAGGGCCGCCGGGCGGCTCGCTCAGGGCGAGCCAGACGAGGCGCGTCGTCTTCCAGCCCAGCTGCTCGAAGGCGGGCCGCAGGCGCGTGCCTGCCGCCTCGTCCTCGACCTCGATCCGGCGGTGGTGCAGCCCTTCCTGGAACCGGTCGGCGGCCGCGGCGAGCTCGTCGGCGCTCGCGCCGGGGTCGGGACCCTCGAGGCGCAGGCTGTTGTAGTCCCAGAAGCCGGGGTGCGCGGTGCAGCGGACGGAGGTGCCGTGCTCCCAGGGCTCGACGAGGTCGCAGACCAGTCCGTGCGAGCGGTGGCGCCAGGCGATCGCCCGCGCGACAGCGTCAGTCTTCGTCGTCGTCCTCGCCTCCGCCGGCGCGGCGGATCACGATCTGGTCCTCTTCGATCGTGATCTCGACGGGGCGGTGGCCCGCCCAGTGCTCGGCGTAGACGGGGTCGTCCTGGACGGCGGGGTCGAGCCACAGTCCGTAGCCCTCCTCGCCGTGGTCGAAGGTTCCCTCGAGCGGCCCGGCGGAGGTGCGGCGGCGGGTGCGGCCGCCGCGGGTGCGGCGGGGCTTCTTGGCCGGCTTCGCCTCTTCTTCCTCCGCGTCCTCGGCGTCGGTGACCTCGGCGGCCTTGGCGGCGGCCTCCTCGGCCTTGCGCGCCTCTTCCTCCGCGAGGCGGGCTTCCTCCTCCTCGCGGCGCTTGGCCTCCTCCTCGAGCTCGGCCGCGATCGCGGCGTCGTCCTCGGCGCGGAGATCGACCTCGTCGACGACCGCCGGATCGCTCCCGTCACCGGCCTCCAGATCCTGCTCGCGCTTGAACGCCTGGATCTGCTGAACGGTCACGTCGAGCTGATGCGCGATCCAGGCGTCGGTACGACCCTGTCGCACCCACCCACGGATCTGGTTAAGCTGAGGACGCAGGGACCGGCGGCTCATACGAGGGCCGGTAGGCTAGCGCAAGAGGGGTCAGGGGCCTCGGGTGCAGGCCCCATTGGAGATTCGCCGAATGAGCACTAACCTCGCCCGAGCCTCAGAGATCGCCAGGGAGGCGGCGCCATGCTGGTACTGACACGCAAGTCCAACCAGTCGATCATGATCGGCGACGACATCGAGGTGTCCGTCCTCTCGATCATGGGAGAGAAGGTCCGCATCGGCATTCAGGCCCCGCGGGACATCCCGGTGTTCCGTAAGGAGGTCTACCTGGAGATCCAGCAGGAGAACGTCGCTGCTGGTGCTTCGGCCCGTGCGGAAGTGGACGATGCGCTCAAGCGGCTTTCCAGCCGCCCCTAGCGCATCACCATGTAGAGGGTCTGGAACATCACGATCGCCACGATCACGGCAGTGGCGACCAGGGTCAGCAGCACGAGGGCGAAGCGCATCGAGCCCTGACGGTGGGTCTTCACGGCACGGCGGCGCCGCGAGCGCTGCTCGGCATGCCTGCGCAGCCGCTCCTGGCGCTCACGGTCCTCTTCGATCTCCTCGAAGAAGGCCTCTTCGATCTCGGCGATGCTCTGCCGCATCCGCATGACGGGCCGAAGATTAGCGGCACGCGCTCCATAAGCCACGCTGATCTCGCCGCGCCGAGCGCGCCAGATCGGCGAATTCGTCCGCATGAGCCACATTTGGCGGGAACGTCGCCGGGGTGGCGAAACCGCGCCGCACCAGCTCGGCGTTGACGAACAGGTCGTCGCGCTCGCGGTAGACGTACGCCAGCCGGCGGCCGTAGCGGTCGTGGGACTCCATGTCCTCCACCAGCCGCACCCGCTCGCCCTCGACCAGCTCGCGGTTGGCCTCGCCGGCCGCCTTGCCGAAGCACTCGACCGGGGAGCCCGGTTTGACGGACTCCGGCGTGTCGATCCCGATGTAGCGGACGGCCTCCTCGCGGCCGTCCTGGACGACGCGGATGGTGTCGCCATCTACGACCCGCACGACGCGGGCCGTCGGCTCCGGCGCTGCCGGCTCACCGCAGCCGGCGAGCGCCAGGAGTACGCCAAGCGCGGCTGCGGGTTTCGCCCTCAGGGCGAATACCCGCAAGGGAACCTGGCCCCCTGGGCCAGTGTTCCCCCTAGACGCGCGCGCCCGCCTCCGCCTCGTCGTAGACCTTGATGAACCGCTGGTAGTTGTCGGCGATCTGCTCGGCGGCCGCCTCGCGCTCGAGGTCGCCTGCCAGGAAGGCCTTCAGCGAGTCCCACCAGATGGAGCGGCCGATGGCGAAGCCGACCATGCCCTCGACGGGGGCGGCCTGGCGCAGCCAGTGGTCGACCTTCTCGTCGCTCGCCCCGCGGCCCAGCAGCACGGAGACCACCTTCTCGCGCCCCTCGCCCTTGCGGGTCTGGTCGACGAGCATCTGGGCGTCCTCCTGGGTGTCGACGCCCTCGATCTTCCAGATGTCGACCTCGACCCCGAAGTCCTGGATCTGCTCGATCGCGCGCCGCATCAGCTCGGGCCGCAGCTCGGCGTCGTAGCGGTCGGTGTCGCCGCCGACCGACTCGAGCTGGTCGTCCTCGGCCGGGACCAGCAGCTCGAACAGGAACAGGCGGTCGTTCTCGTGCAGCCAGTCGGCCAGCTCCTTCAGGCGGCCGAGCTGACGCTCGTTCATCTCCGCGTCGCCGTCCGGATTCAGACGCACCAGCACCTTCGAGAAGGCCGGGTCGAACTTCAGGATGTGGTCGCCGAACTCGCTGCCGTACTGGAAGTCGAACTCGTTCTGGCCGGACTTCTCGACCGGCATCGACAGCGCGAGGCCGTGCTCACGCGCCAGCTTCGGCACGTCGCCGCCGAACTGCTCGTCGACCAGCACGCCCGCCGTGGACGGGTCCAGACCGCGCGATACCGCCTTCTCCATGCCCTCGAAGACCAGCCGCTTGGCGTCGGTGATGGTCTCCGTCTCCTCGGGCGTCGGGTCGCCCTCGATCCCGAACATCTTCTTCTGGAACGAGCCCCGGTGATCGAAGGCGAGGATGTACAGCTTGCCGTCGTAGCCAAGCGCCATGGTGCGCCACCCCTGTTCTCAAATCGTTTCGCGTGAAGGGCTCGTACTCTACGCGGCCGATGGAGCCGAAGTTCACCGGCCCCAGCTTCACGATCGGGATCGAGGAGGAGCTGATGATCCTCGACTCCGAGACGTTGGCGCTGGCCAACGCGATCGAGGCGGTGCTCGAGGAGCACGGCGAGGACGAGCACGTCAAGCCCGAGCTGCTCGAGCCGGTGCTCGAGATCGCGACGTCGCCGCACCCGGACACGCGCGGGGCGGGCGAGCAGCTGCGCGCGCTGCGGACCACGGTCAGCGAGGCGGCCAAGCGGCGCGGCCTGTGCATCGGCTCCGCCGGCACCCACCCTTTCGCCATGTGGGAGGACCAGCGCGTGTCCTCCCGGCCGCGCTACCGCGAGCTGATCGCCGCGCTGCGCTTCGTGGCGCGCCAGGAGATCATCTTCGGCCTGCACGTGCACGTCGGCGTCGACGATCCCGACAAGGCGATCCACATCGCCAACGGCATGCGCGTCCACGTGCCGATCCTGTTCGCGCTGGCCGCCAACTCCCCGTACTGGCGCGCCGACGACACCGGCTTCGCCTCCACGCGGATGCCGATCTTCCGCGCCTTCCCGCGCGTCGGCATGCCGCCCTACTACGAGGACTGGGCCGACTGGGAGCGCCGGATCGGCTTCATGGTCGACTCGGGCGTGATCGACGACTACACGTTCCTCTGGTACGACGTGCGGCCGCACCCGAACTTCGGCACGGTCGAGATCCGCGCCATGGACGCCCAGACGCGGGTGGAGCACACGCTGGCGCTCGCGGCGCTCACCCAGGCGATGGTCAAGGAGCTGTCCGACCACTTCGAGGCGGGCACGCAGCTCGCGCGCTATCCGTACGAGATGCTCGACGAGAACAAGTGGCTCGCCGCGCGCCACGGGATGGAGGCCGAGCTGGTCGATCTGCCGGAGCGGAGGCTGGTCCCGGCCAAGGAGCTGGCCAAGCGGCTCTACGACCGTTTGAAGGAGCACGCGCAGGATCTCGGATCGGGCGCCGAGCTCGAGGCGATCAAGGACATCCTGCACCACGGGAACGGCGCGCAGAGGCAGAGAGTGGTCTATGAGGCCAACCACGACTACGGCGAGGTCATGAGAGAGATCGTGGAGGCGACAAGCGGCGCGTAGAATCGGTCGGGTGGCCAGCGGTCCGGACCTGTTCGTCGTCTGCAAGAAGTGCGGCTCGGAGGTGTCCCCGTACATCACCGAGTGCCCGTACTGCGGCACGCGGCTGCGCAAGCGGGCGCCGAAGCTCGAGCGCGGCGGCGTCCCGAAGGAGCCCAAGGCCGCGCGGCGGCGCCGTCCGACGCTCGGCCGGCTGAAGCCCGGCGAGATCCCCGGCATCCGCGGCGACCGGCGGCCCTACGCGACGATCTCGCTCGTCCTCGCCTCGATCCTGGTCTCGCTCGCCGTCCGCATCCATCCGGCGTGGCTGCTCGACCTCGAGCTCCTCGCCACCACCACCGACGAGTACTACCGCACGGTCACCACGCTGTTCGTCTACAACTCGACCGGCTACGAGCTGGTCGCGCTCGGCTCGATCTTCCTGTTCGGCTGGCTGCTCGAGCGCCGCCACGGCGCCTGGGCGACGCTGCTGGTCTTCTTCGCCTCGGGCGTGGGCGGCATGTTCCTGGCCATCGCGGGCGAGGACATCGTCATCGTCACGGGCGGCAACGGCGCCGCGCTCGGCCTGCTCGCCGCCTGGTCGATGCGCGACGTGCTCGGCCGCCGGCGCGGGATCGAGGACGACTCGGACCTGCTCGGCGCGCTGGCGATCGCCGCCGTGCTGATCCTGCTGCCGCTCGCCACCGAGGAGGCCAGCGCGCTCGCCGGCCTGGGCGGCGGGCTCATCGGCGTGATCCTCGGCGCGATCTTCGCGCGGATCCCCGAGCGTTAGCGCACCCAGAGCTGGTCGAGGAGAATGCCGCGCATCGGGTGGTAGCGGTAGCCGCCCACGCGCTCCCCGGTCAGCGCGACGACGCTGCGGTTGTAGAGCGGCAGCCACGGGGCGGCGTCGACGAGCGCGTGGTCGACGCGCGTCCACAGGCGGTCGGCGCGTGCCGCGTCCCTGGCCTGCGCGCTCGCCGCCGCGCTCATCATCCGGTCGATGGCCGGACTGCAGAACTGCGAGCCGTTCATGTTGCCGGGCGTGGCGGGCGCGAACGCCGCGCAGCTCAGCAGCTGCTCGGTGAAGTTGGACGGGGCGGGGTAGTCGGCGGCCCAGAAGAACGTGTACGCCTGGGTGCGGCTCCGGGAGTCGGAGGGTCGTAGGAAGGCCTCCACGGGTGCGTCGCCCGGGATCACGTGCAGCGCGGACCGGTACCCGAGCCGGCGCAGCAGCGCGACGACGACCCGCGCGGCGGGCTCGAACGGCTCGAACGAGGTCAGCACCACGCGCATGCCCTGCGTGCCGGACGCCGCGACCATCTGCCTTGCGCGCGGAAGGTCGGGAGCGCCGTACGGGCAGTAGCGCACGTGGCCGGGGAAGTTCGGCGGCAGGATCTGGCACGTCGGCGTGCCGGCCGCGGGCCCGCCGATCGCGCGGACCACCGCCCGGCGGTCGATCCCGATATTGAGCGCCCGGCGCACGCGGATGTCGTCGAACGGCGGCACGCGCGTGTTGAGGATCACCGCGACGGTGCTCGGCTCGGGCTCGACGTGCGTGCGCGCAGCGTGCTGGGTCCGGAGCTCGCGCAGCCGTCCCGGCGGGACGCCGTCGGGTATCGCGTCCGCCTCGCCGCGCAGGACGGCGTCGATCTGGCGGGACTTCGGGACGTCGAGCCGCAGCTCGATCCGGTCGGGATATCCGTCGGGCTGCGCGGCCTGCGACCACTCGCGGAAGTGCGGGTTGCGGGTGAGCACGTAGCGGTGACCGGGCTCCGCCGAGGCCACCACGTAGGGGCCGGTGGCCGGCACCGGCGCCACGTCTGACGGACGCAGCGGCGTCCCCTCCGGCAGCACGAAGGCGAAGGGCATCGTGAGCTTGTAGAGGAACTCGGGATCGGGGCGGGTGAGATGGAAGGTGACGACCGAGTCGCCCTCGGTGACGATGCCGCGCGAGAGGTCGCACGCCGACGGCTCGCGCGTGCACAGTTCGGCGCCGGCGATCGTCCCGAAAAAGTCGCGTCCCGCGGACGTGGCACCCCGGAACGGCGGGAGCTTCCACAGCCGCTCGAACGAGTACCGGACGTCTCGGGCCCGCACCTCGGCGCCGGTCGAGTAGCGGATGCCCGGCCGCAGCACGAAGCGGTATGTGCGCCCTCCGTCCTGGGGCGTCGGGAGCGTGACCGCCAGGTCGGGCACGATCTGGGTGCCGTCCCGCCCCGCGACGTGCTGTGCGGCGGTGAGGCCGTCGCCGGTCACCTCCACGAACGGCCACGATGACGTGCTGTAGGCGAGTGCCGGCTCGACCGCGTCGAACTCCGTGCCCAGCAGGCGCAGCGTCCCGCCGCGATGCGCCGTGCCCGAGTTGCGGGCGCCGACCCACAGGCTGCCGCCGGCATGGGCGAGGGCCGTCGGACGACTCCCGACGGCGATCCGGTCCACGACGCGCCGGGTGTCGGGGTCGATGCGGTCGACGACGTCGGCGAACTCCTCGGCGACCCAGACGCCGTCGCGGCCGACGGCGATCGCGTTCGGCCCGTTGCCGACGAAGATCGTCTCGGTCACGGCGACGGTGGCAGGGTCGATCCGCGAGACGGTGCCGTCGAGCGTGTTGGCGACCCATACGGCGCCGTGTCCGAACGCGATGCCGCCCGGGCCGGCGCCGACCGGGCGCGACGCCGCCACCCGCTGCGAACCGGGGTCGATGCGCGAGACGGTGCGGCTGCTCGCGCTCGTCATCCAGACCGCGTCGTCGCCGACCGCCAGCTCCGTCGGCGCGGCGCTCACCTCGATCGTCGCGACCTGGCCGGTGCGCGGGTCGATCCGCGAGATCGTGCGGTCGCCGGAGTTGGCGACCCAGACCGCCCCGGCGGCGGCCGCCACGCCGGTCGGGTTCGTCCCCACGCGGATACGATCGACTTCAGCGTTCGTGCTCGCGTCGATCCGCGACACCGTCCCGTCGCGGCTGTTGGCCACCCAGACCGCGTCCGAGGCGACGGCCACGCCCGCGGGGCCGTTCCCGACGGAGACGGTCTGCACGACAGCTCCGTCGTCGGCGTCGACGCGCGAGACGCTGCGCCCGTCTGCGTTCGTGACCCACAGCGTGCGGCCGTCGGCGGCCAGGTGGGACGGCGACGCGCCGACGTCGACGGCGGCCGTCAGCGCGCCGGTGCGTGGATCGAACGCGCCGACGGCGTCTCCGCCGAGGCGCACCCGCACGTCACCGCCGCCCGCGGCGACCATCGCCGCCGCGGCGGCGGCGGCGAGCAGCAGCGCGCCCCCGGCGGCCAGCAGGGCCATCCGGCGGCGGGGCGGCCGGGGCGCTCGCGGCCAGGCGCCCGGCGCCGGCGCCAGGGCCGGGTCCTGGCGCAGGATCGCCACCTGCAGCTCGCGCAGCGCAGGGCCCGGCTCGACCCCGAGCGAGTCGAGCAGCGCGTCTCGCCCGGCGCTGTAGACGTCGAGGGCGTCCGCCTGGCGGCCGGAGCGGTAGAGCGCGATCATGAGCTGGGCGCGCAGGCGCTCGCGCAGCGGGTGCTCAGCGACCAGCCCTTCCAGCTCGGCCACCAGGTCGGCGTGGTGGCCGAGGGCGAGGTCGGCGTCGATGCGCTGCTCCACCGCCGCGGCGCGCAGCTCCTCGAGCCGGGCGATCTCGGGCTGCGCGAACGCCTCGTAGGCGACGTCGGCCAGCGGCGGTCCCCGCCACAGCGCGAGGGCGTCGAGCAGGCGGGCGCGGGCGTCGGCCGGGCGCGCGTCGGCGAGCGCCTCGCCGCCCTCGCGCACGAGCGCCTCGAACCGATCCAGGTCGACCTCGCCGCGGTCCACGGCGAGCAGGTAGCCGCGGCCCCGCGTCTGGAGGCGCAGGCCTTCGCGGTCGTCGAGGGCGCGGCGCAGCCGGCTGACGTAGTTCTGCAGCACCTTCGCGGCCGTCGCGGGCGGCGCCTCGCCCCACAACGCGTCGATCAGCCGCTCGCTCGAGACCGCCTCGTCGCGATGCAGGAGCAGGAGGACGAGGACGCTGGACTGCCTGCCCTCGCCCAACGGCAAGAGTTGATCGCCGTCCTCGACCTCGAGTGGTCCCAGCAGACGAAAGAGCACGTCGCGAGTCCTCGGCACCACGCTAGACCACGCGTCGGTGCGCAGGCAACCGCGGAATGGGCGCGGAATGGGCGCGAATGGGCGGCCGGTGACCGGCCCGGGCGACGGTGCAGCCGTCAACGACCCACGGAGAGCGCCATGCGCACCGCTCGCGTCACCACCCCGATCGTCGTCCTGCTCAGCGCCGCCACCTTCGCCGGCCCCGCCGCCGCCGTGCCGGTCGACAACGGACGCTACGTCCCGCCCGCGGACCCGACCGTGCAGCCGATCGCCCCGGTCGACGCGCGACCCACGGGCTTCGACTGGACCTCGGCGGCGATCGGCGCGGCCGGCGCGACCGGCGCGTTCGCGATCGCCCTCGGTGGGACCGCGGGCGTGCGCCGTCGCCGCGGCCCGTTGGCCATCCACTAGACGACGGTGATGGTCCCCGGCTCGCCGGGGACCAGCCGGCCGATCAGCGCGCCGTCGATCTCGCCGGCGCGCTCGGCGGGCACCGCGGCGAGCAGGCCGCCGGAGGTCATCGCGTCGGTCAGCAGGCGGCGGCGGACCTCCGGCACGTCGCCCCAGCGCGTGAAGCTCTCCGCGTCGGCGCGGTTGCGGCGCGAGCCGCCGGCCACGCAGCGGTCGTCCTCGAGCAGCTCCAGCGCGATCGCGGGCACGGCGGCCGCCTCGACCTCGGCGGCGAGCCCGGACGCGGCGGCGAGCTCGTGCAGGTGCCCGAGCAGGCCGAAGCCGGTCACGTCGGTCAGCGCGTGGGCGCCGGCCGCGCGCGCCTGCTCGGCGGCGCGGTCGTTGAGCGTCGTCATGACCGTGACGGCCCGCTCCACGAGCTCGTCGGTGGCCAGCCCCTTCTTGATCGCGGTGGCGACCGCGCCGGCGCCCAGCGGCTTGGTCAGCACGAGCGCGTCCCCCGCCTGGCCGCCCGCGTTGGTGAGCACGTCGGCGGGCGCGACGACGCCGACCACCGCCATGCCGTACTTGGGCTCGGGGTCGTCGATCGAGTGGCCGCCGACCACCGTCGCCCCCGCGGCGGCCGCGGCATCCGCGCCGCCGCGCAGGATCTCGCTCAACACGTCAGGCCCGAGCGTCTCGAGCGGATAGGCGACGAGGTTCAGCGCGGAGACGGGTCGCCCGCCCATGGCGTAGACGTCGGACAGGGCGTTGGTGGCGGCGATCCGCCCGAACGCGTACGGGTCGTCGACGATCGGGGTGAAGAAGTCGGCCGTCTGCACGATCGCCAGATCGGGCGTCAGCTGGACGACCGCGGCGTCGTCGGCCGTGTCGGCGGCGACCAGCACGCGCGGGTCGACCGGCCGCGGCAGCCCGGCCACGATCGGCCGCAGGTCGGCCGCGGAGAGCTTGCAGCCACAACCGGCCCCGTGCGAGAGCGAGGTCAGGGGCACGGTCATCGGCTCCTATGATGCCGGTCCTGCACTCCGACGAGGAAATCGACCGCGCGATCGAGGCCCTGAACGAGCCCGGGCGCCTCGAGGAGGCGCAGCGGCTCGTGGCGGCGAAGGTGCCGCAGCTGCAGCGGATCCTCGACAACGCGCTCGAAGGCTGGCTCGACGAGACGGAGCTGCTCAAGGCCGCCGGCCGCCCCGATGCCGCGGAGCGGCTGACCGCGGTGCGCGAGCTGGTCACGGAGGAGTCGCGGGCGAGCATGCTCGTCGGCGTGGCCGTCGGGTATGAGCTGGCGCAAATGCTTACGAGAGGAGACTCCTGATGGCAGTGGACGTCCGGTTCCTGGGGCAGTCGTGCTTCGAGCTCAAGGCCGGCGGGGCGACCGTGCTCACGGATCCGTTCCTGACCGGCAACCCGGTCGCCGCCGCCTCGGCCGACGAGGTCGAGGCGGACGCGATCCTGCTCACGCACGGGCACGGCGACCATCTCGGCGACACGGTCGACATCGCCAAGCGCACCGGCGCCACGGTGCTGGCGATCGTGGAGCTGGCGGCCGAGATCGGCGACAACGGCGTCGAGAACGTCGTCGACCCGAACTTCGGCGGCACCGTGCAGTTCGACTGGGGCTGGGTCAAGCTCGTTCCCGCCTGGCACACGGCGGTCTCGCCGAGCGGCACGGCGCACATGCCCGCGGGCCTGCTGATCCACATCGGGGACCGCCTGATCTACCACCTGGGCGACACGTGCCTGTTCAGCGACATGCAGCTGATCGCGCGGCGGGGCGACAAGGTCGACCTCGCGCTCGTGCCGATCGGCGGCCACTACACGATGGATCGCTACGACGCCGTGACCGCGGTGGAGTTCATCCAGCCGCAGCAGGTCATCCCCTGCCACTACAACACGTTCCCGCCGATCGAGGCCGACGCGGAGGCCTTCAAGTCCGACGTCCAGAACGCGGGCTTCTCCGAGGTCGTCGTGCTCGAGCCGGGCGGGACGCACACGCTCAAGTGACCCACGCGATCGTGCTCATCGAGGCCGAGCGCTCCGCCATGGAGCAGCTCGGCGGCGCGCTGGCCGACGTCGAGGGCGTGGCGGAGGCCTACTCGGTCACCGGCGAGTGGGACTTCGTGGCGATGCTCCGCGTCCGCGCGCCGCAGGAGGTCGCCGACGTCGTCACGCACCGCTTCGCGGCGCTGGAGGGCATCAAGCGCACGCACACGATGGTCGCCTTCGAGGTCTTCTCCAAGCACGACCTCGAGGCGCTCTTCTCGATCGGGAACTGAGTGCCGCCGCGTCTTCTGCTCGTGCTGCTCGTCGCCGTGGCCTTCGTCGGCTGCGGCGACGACGAGACCGTCTCGGCGCCGTCGCCCACGCCCGAGGCGACAGCGGTGGCGACCGAGACGCCGACTCCGACGCCCACCCCCACAGAGACGCCTTCGCCGACCGCCACCGAGCAGCCGGCGCCCGAGGAGCAGGAGGGCGGGGCCGGCGACGAGGAGGCAGCGCGGGTGCCCGCGCGGTTCACGGTCGGCCCCGACGGCATCGACCCGCCGCAGGTCTCGGTGCCCGCCTTTCTCGCCATCGAGCTGATCGTCGACAACAAGCTCGACCGCCCGATCATCGTCCGCCTCGAGGGCGCGGAGCCGATCACCGCCGGACCCGGGGAGGTGGCGCGGGCGCGGCTGGACGGCCGCCGGCGCGGCCGCTACGTCGTCAACTTCCTCACGGTGGGACAGGCGCTGCTGGTCACCGGAGCCGAGCCGGTGAGCCGGACCTTAGGCTGGCCAGCCAGCCAGTCGAGGAGTAACCTCGCCGGCCATGAGCGAGCGGACGGAGAGGACCGACTTCCAGGCCACCAGCGACCCGGCGCTGCTCGCGTCGGCCGACCGCGGCGAGGCGCACCTGCTGACCTACCGGCAGCTCTACGAGCTGTGGGAGCGCCAGCAGTGGGCGACCCAGGACATCGACTTCACGCAGGACCGCATCGACTGGCACGAGCGCATCGACGAGGACGAGCGCTTCCAGCGCATGTACGGCCTGTCGTCGTTCTTCATCGGAGAGCAGCGCGTGGCCGCCGAGCTCGGGCCGATGATGCGCGCCGCTCCGGACGAGGAGATGCGCCTCTTCCTCTGCACCCAGATCGCCGACGAGGCGCGCCACGTGGCGTTCTTCGACCGCTTCTACGGCGAGGTCGGGGTGCTGGAGTCCGACAACCTCGAGGCGAGGCTCGAGGAGACCTCCGAGCACCTCAACAAGGAGTTCGACGAGCTGTTCGACCAGATGCTCCGCTCGCGCGTCGACCGCCTGGCCGTTGAGCCGGAGGACCTCGAGACGCTGGTCGAGGCCGTGACGCTCTACCACATGGTCATCGAGGGGATGCTCGCCCTCACCGGCCAGCACTTCATCATGGACTTCAACGAGCGCCAGGGCACGCTGCCCGGGTTCGTGCAGGGCTTCACGCTGGTCGCACGCGACGAGCACCGCCACGTCGCCTTCGGCGCCCGCTTCCTGCGCGACATGGCGCGCACCGACCCGCGCTACGTCGAGGCGATCCAGCGCACGCTGGTCGAGGTCGGCCCGGTGGCCGACGGCGTGCTCAGGCCGCACTGGATGGAGGGCGGCGACGACGAGATGACGCTGTTCGGCGTCACCGTCGCCGAGACGCGCGCGTTCGCCATGAAGGCGCTGGAGCGCCGGATGAAGGTGATCGGGCTGCTCGCCGCCGCTTAGTGGATGCGGGAGCCCAGCGGCACGTCGCTGCGCGGCTCGAGCAGGATCACGTTCCCGTCAGTGTCGGTGGCGCCGAGCGTGAGGACCTCGGAGCGGACGGGGCCGATCTGGCGCGGCGGGAAGTTGACCACCGCGACCACGAGCCGGCCTTCGAGCTCCTCGCGGCTGTAGTTGGTGACCTGCGCGGAGGAGCGCTTGACGCCGATCTCGTCGCCGAAGTCGATCGTCAGCTTCCAGGCGGGCTTGCGGGCCTCGGGGAAGTCGGCGACCTCGGTGATGCGGCCGACCCGCATGTCGACCTTCAGGAAGTCGTCGAACTCGATCAGGGCGTGGGCTCGGGCGTCGGCGTCGGCGTCGGCGTCGGCTCCGGCGTGGGAGTCGGCTCCGGCGTGGGCGTCGGGGTCGGCGCCGGATCGGTCGGCGTCGGGGTCGGCGCCGGCTGCGGGCCGGCGTCCGGATAGACCGGCTGCTCGGGCTGCGAGGGGGAGACCACGACGGCCGTGCTCTCGGGCGGCGGCGTCAGCGCCGTGGAGGGGTCGGTCGGCAGCGCCAGCGTCTCGCTCTCGTGCTGCTCGGTGACGACCGGCTTGACGGCCTCGTCCGTCTTCGCCTCGGCGGGGGCCTCGGCCTTGGTCGCCTTGGCCTCGGCGCCCTTCTTCCTGTCGGCGCGCGGCTTGTAGCGGTCGCCCTTGGAGGTCGGCTGGGCGGCGGGCGGCGCCACGGCCGCCTGGGCCTCCGGCACGACCGGAGCGGCGACGGCCACGGCGACGGCCCGCTCGCGCGGCTTGCTGCGCACGTGCTGGACCTCGACGGCGCCGGCGGTGACGATCGCGGCGGCGGCCAGGCCGGCGACGGCCTTGGTGGTGATGGTGCTGATGCCGGCCTGCGCGGCGGCCGCGGCGGCGCCGCTCGAGGCGGCCGCGCCGCCGCCGCTCGCGGCGGCCGAGGTGCCCAGGTGGGCGAGCAGCGTCTTCTTGAGCAGGAGCAGCGGACCGACCGGGAAGAGCGCCGCCAGCGCCTTGTTGGTCTCGCGCAGCTGCTTGCGGAACGTGGCGCAGCGCTCGCAGGTGCGCAGGTGGCGGCGCACCGGCGCGCTCGTCCGCGTCAGCCCCTCGGCGACCTCGCCGAGCTCCTGGCGAACCTCCTCGCACGACAGCAGGCGGGCCTCGGATGCCTCGGCGAGCGAGACGCGGGCGCGCACCAGCAGCGACTTGACCGACGGGACGGTGGTCTCCATCGCCTCGGAGATCTGCTCGTACGACAGCGCGTCGATCTCCCGCAGCAGCAGCGCGGTGCGCTGGGTCTCGGGCAGATCCTGCACGTCGGCGATCAGGAGCCGGAACTCCTCGCGCCGGTGGACCTTGTCGGCGGTCGTCTGCCCGTGCTCGGACAGGTGGATGTCCATCGAGTCGACGCCGACGGCCTGGGTCCGCCGCAGGTGGTTGAGCGAGCGGTTGCGGGCGATCCGGTACAGCCACGGCCGCACGTTGATCGCGCGCTCGTCGGCGAGGATCGCGTTGAAGGCGGCGGCGAAGACCTCCTGCAGCACGTCCTCCGCGTCCTCCTTCGAGGACAGCATGTGGCGGCAGAAGGCCAGCAGGCGGGACTGGTAGCGCGCCACCAGCGCCTCGAAGGCGTGGTGGTTGCCGCGCCGCACGAGCGCGATCAGGCGCTCGTCGGACTGCAGGCGCAGCAGCGGCGAGCGCCCGTGCATGCCGGCCACGCCGGCTGGGTGATGTAGAGCGGAAGCTTCCACGACAAAGGGACCCGCCGGAAACAACTCCATCGCGACGGGAAAGTTGCGTGTGTTCGAGGGTAGCGAGAGCGGTCGCCGATCGTCTGCAATCCGGCGTTCAGCGCGGGCCCACGGATGCGGCGGCTTCGGCGAGCGCCGCAAGGAGCGCCGTGGTGGCGGGTGGGTCGGGTGGTTCGCCGTAGGTCGCGGCGTAGATGTGGCGCTCATAGCCGGGGAGCTCGGTGGCGACGACGCCGTCGCTGCCGTGGGCGCGCAGGGCCAGGCCGGTCTGGGTGGCGACGCCGAGCCCGGCGGCCACCCACGCCTTCATCACGACCATGTCGTCGGAGCTGTAGCCGATCCGCGGGTCGAACCCGGCGGCGGCGCACATCGACAGCAGGTGGCTGCGGCAGCGCTCGCAGCCGGCGATCCAGGTGGCGTCACGCAGGCCGTCGATCCCGGTCTCGCGCCGCGTCGAGAGCACGTAGACCGGGTCGTCGAGCAGGTGATGGAGGCGGACGCCGGCCGGCTCGGGCTCGGTCTCGTCGTAGCGGAAGACGATCGCGACCTCGACCTTGCCGGTACGCAGGAGCTCGATCGCCTCGGGCGGATGCGTGTCGGTGAGGTTGATCTCCAGGCCCGGATGTCTGCTCGGCGAGCGTGGCCACCGCGGCCGGCACGAGCGACGCGATGGCCGAGGCGAAGCCGGCGAGGCGCACGCGGCCGGCGGTCAGGCCGACGTGGGCGGACAGCTCGGCGCCGGCGGCGTCGATACGCCCGATGATCTCGGCGGCGCGGTCGGCCAGCAGCTGCCCGGCCGGGGTGAGCCGGATCCCGCGGCCGACGCGCTGGAGCAGCTGCGCGCCGGTCTCGGCCTCGAGCCGGGCGAGGTGGTGGGTGACCGACGGCTGGGAGTAGTGCAGCTCCTTGGCCGCGGCGGTGACCGAGCCGTGGCGCGCGACGGCGTCGATCACGCGCAGCCGGTTGACGTCGAGCATTCATCAACTCTATCTATGAGTCAGAACGAAAGTTGGCATTGGACATATGGGACGATCGCCCGCAAGCTGCAAGGCATGACCGCGACCCAGACCCGCCCCGCCAACCGGCTGAGCTCGCTCGTCGCCGGTATCCGCACCGCCGTGAACAGCCATGCCGACTGGGCCGAGACCGCGCAGCTCGTCGCCGAGCAGCTGCGCCGGCACCTGCCCACCCCGGATGACGTACTGACCGCCGAGCAGCAGCTCGGCTCGCCCGACGACTACGTCGGCCACAACGTGCACGTCGAGCCCGACGGATCGTTCTCGATCATCGCGCTGGTCTGGCGGCCCGGCCAGCTCACGCGCATCCACGACCACGTCACCTGGTGCACGTTCGCCGTCATCCAGGGCGTCGAGCACGAGGAGCTCTTCGACGCCGACCTGAACCTGGTCGGCGAAAGCGACAATCACGTCGGCGACGTCAGCGGCTTCGCCCCGCCTGGCGACATCCACCGCGTGCACAACACCGGCGACGAGACCGCGATCTCGATCCACGTCTACGGCACCGACGTCACGCGCGTGGGCTCGAGCGCCCGCCGCTACTACGACTGAAGGGAGCAGCCATGTCACTCGCCCGCGTCCAGTTCTTCACCGTCTCGCTCGACGGCTTCGGCACCGGCGAAGGCCTGAGCCGCGATGAGCCGTTCGGACATGCCGGCGAACGGCTGCACCAGTGGATGTTTGGCACCCGGTCGTGGAAGCCCGGTGGGACCGCCGGTATCGATGACGCCTTTCTGCGGCTGCACGACCCCGGGGTCGGCGCCGAGATCATGGGCGCCGGGAAGTTCGGCTACCCCGGCTGGCACGAGGATCCGGAGTGGAAGGGCTGGTGGGGTCCCAACCCGCCGTTCCACAGCCCGGTCTTCGTCCTCACCCATCACACGCGCCCGTCGATCGAGATGGAGGGCGGCACGACGTTCCACTTCCTCGACGCGTCGCCGGCCGAGGCGCTCGATACGGCCCGCGAGGCCGCGGACGGGCAGGACGTACGCATCGGCGGAGGTGTCACGGTGGTCCGCGACTTCGTCGCCGCCGGGCTCGTCGACCACATGCACATCACGGTGTCCCCGATCCTGCTCGGCCGGGGCCAGCGGCTGTGGGACGGACTGGAGGGTCTCGAGAAGGACTACGACATCGAGGCCATCTCCTCGCCCAGCGGAGTCACGCACGTCACGTTCACCCGTACGGGGGTCTGAACCGTACGATTGAGGCGTCCGCCCGGGTGCCGGAACTGGTCATACGGAGTCGCCTTAAAAGCGATCGTCCTTCGGGACATGTGGGTTCGAGTCCCACCCCGGGCATTTTCAGCTAAGAGCGGCGGATTTTGTCGCCACGAGGACGGGAGACGTTGCAATCGCCGCGACGGCGCGCAACGCTTGACGGACTCGTGGACGCGGTCAGATGTGTGGAGTGCGGTGCGACGCGGTGGACGATGTTCGGCGCGAAGCTCGAGTACCTGCTCGGCGAGCCGTGCGAGGTGTGCGGCGGCGACACCGTCCTCGAACGGCGGCGACCCGGGACGGGCGCGCGCAAGGTGTTCCTGGAGCGGCGCGACCTCGAGGGGCATGAGCGAGCTGCAGGTGCGGCTCCAGCCACGCGCTCGCCGTAACGAGGTCGTGGGCGAGCGCGACGGCGCCGTTCTCATACGTGTGACCGCGCCGCCGGTGGACGGCAAGGCCAACGAGGCGCTCTGCCGGCTGGTCGCCAAGAAGGCGGGCGTGGCGCCCTCGCGCGTGACCCTCCTGAGGGGCCATACGGCGCGCGACAAGACGCTCGATGTCGACGGTGTCGACATCGCCACGCTGCGCGCCGCCCTCGGCCTGCCTATGTGAACCGCGTCACACGTTTCCGCAAGTTTCTGGGCGGGCACTCGTTGGGGCCTCCGGGAAGGGAGCAGGAGGAACTTGCGAGGAACAGCTCCACTCGCGCGCATCGTCGCGCTCGTCGCCCTTGTGGCCGCCATCGCGATCATCGCGATGCTGCTGCTGGGCGGGCCCGGTGACAGCTACCAGGTCAAGGCGCGCTTCCAGAACGCCTCGCAGCTCGTCAAGGGCAACCTCGTGCAGGTCTCCGGCATGCCGGCCGGCAAGGTCGAGGACATCCGCCTCACCCCCGACGGCCAGGCCGAGCTGACCCTCAGCATCGACGAGAAGTACGCGCCGCTGCGCCAGGGCACGCTCGCCACCGTCCGCCAGGCCTCCCTCTCCGGCGTCGCCAACCGCTACATCGACCTCCGCCTCCCGGGCCAGAAGGAAGCCGAGATCCCCGACGGCGGCACGATCAGGCAGGACAGCACGACCACCGCCGTCGACCTCGACGAGATCTTCAACACGCTCGACGAGCCCACCCGCAAGGACCTCCAGAAGCTCATCAAGGGCCTGGACTCCCAGCACCAGGGTCGCGGCGAGGACATGAACGCGGGCCTGCTGTACCTGAACCCCTCGCTGTCGGCCACCTCGCGCCTGTTCCGCGAGCTCAACGCCGACTCCAAGCTGCTCGAGCGCTTCGTCGTCTCCTCCTCGCAGCTCGTGACCGACCTCGCCGACCGCCGCGAGGACGTCTCCGGCCTGGTCGACAACCTCGCCACCACGACCAACGCGATCGGCTCCGAGCAGGCGGCGCTGGCCGAGTCCGTCGAGCGGCTGCCCGACTTCATGCGCCGCGCCAACACCACCTTCCTGAACCTGCGCGTCGACGCTCGACGACCTCGACCCGCTGGTGGAGGACTCCAAGCCGGTCGCCAAGAAGCTGCGGCCGTTCCTCGCCGAGCTGCGGCCGCTGGCCCGGGACGCGCGGCCCACCTTCCAGGACCTCAGCGAGCTGCTCAAGCAGCCCGGGCGCGGCAACGACCTGATCGACCTCACCAACCTCCAGGTCCCGCTGCGCGACATCGCGGTCAACGACGTCAACGAGAACGGCAAGGACCGCCCGGGCGCCTTCCCGGCCTCGGCCGAGGCGCTCGAGAAGGCCACGCCGCAGGTCCAGTACATCCGGCCCTACACGGTCGACCTGATGGGCTGGTTCGACGACTTCAGCCACTCGGGCACCTACGACGCGCTCGGCGCCGCCTCGCGCGTCGGCATCCACGCGAGCGCCTTCACGCTGCTCGAGGGCCAGCTCACGCCGGTCCCGCCGGAGCTGCGCGACGAGGCCTTCCAGGCCGCCGCGTCGACCGACCAGCGCAACCGCTGCCCGGGTGGCGGCGACCACAAGTCCGAGGACGGCTCGCGGCCCTGGAAGCCGACGCCGGACTTCAACTGCGACGCGAGCCAGACGCTCCCGGGGAACTAGGTGCGCCGCCTGCTCGCCATCGCCCTGCTGCTGGCCGCCGGCGCCGCCGCCGTCGTCACGTCGGCCGGCGCCGACTCCCAGGACCCGACGGGCGCCACCTACACGGTCGAGCTCGACAACGCGTTCGGCATCGTGAACGGCGCCGACGTCAAGGTCGCCGGCGTCCGCGCCGGCCACATCACCGGCATGCGCGTCGACCGTCGCACCAAGCGCGCGCTGGTCGACTTCAAGATCACCCAGAACGGCTTCGGCTCGCTGCGCACCGACGCCTTCTGCGAATCCCGCCCGCAGTCGCTGATCGGCGAGTACTTCATCGACTGCCGGCCCGGCACCGCCGAGCAGCGCCTGAAGCCCGGCGGGACGATCCCCGTCGAGCAGACGGCGTCGACGATCCCCATCGACCTGATCAACAACATCATGCGCCGCCCGTACCGCGAGCGGCTGGGGATCATCCTGAGCGAGCTGGGCGCCGGCGTCGGCGGCCGCGCGACGGACATCCAGGAGACCGTCCGGCGCGCCGTCCCCGCCCTGCGCGAGACCGACCGCGTGCTGGCCATCCTCGCCGAGCAGAACCAGGTGCTCGGCAACCTCACCCGCGACGCCGACGCCGTGATCGGCGACCTCGCCGACAACCGCAAGGACGTCGGCCGCTTCGTGACCGAGACGCGCCAGACCGCCTCCGCCTCGGCCGAGCGGCGCGAGGAGATCGCCGCCAGCCTGCGCCGCCTGCCCACCTTCCTGGCCGAGCTCGAGCCCACGATGGCGCAGCTCGGCGAGGCCGCCGACGCGCAGTCGCCCGCGCTGGCCGACCTCAACCAGTCGGCCGGGCAGCTCGCGACCTTCTTCGAGCAGCTGCCCGAGTTCGCCGACTCGAGCCGCACCGGCATCAAGTCGCTGGCCGAGCTGTCCGAGGACGGCCGCCCGGCCCTGCGCGCGTCCAAGCCCACGATCGCCGAGCTCAACCGCTTCTCCACCAAGACGCCGGAGCTGAGCAACAACCTGGCGATCGTCCTCAAGGACCTCGACGACCGCGACCGCGCCGTCGAGAAGGACCCGCGCTCACCCGGCGGCAAGGGCTACACGGGCTTCGAGGCGCTCCTCCAATACGTCTACGACCAGACGATGGCGATCAACACCTTCGACTCCAACGGCTACATGCTGAAGGTGAACCTCTTCCTGTCCGAGTGCTCGGACTACCAGAGCCTCGCCTCGCTCAAGGAGAAGCTGCAGGAGGACCCGGCCTTCTACCAGCGCTGCGCCGCCATCCTCGGTCCCAACCAGCCCGGGATCACGCAGCGCGACCCGACCTACACCGGCGCGCAGAAGGGCGCCGAGCACCACCTGCCGGCCGCCAAGAAGAAGCAGGACGCGCCGGCCAAGGCCGACAAGCCGACGGACGCGGAGCGCAAGCCCACCGACGAGGCCAAGAAGCGCGCCGAGGAGCTCGCGGAGAAGATCGAGGAGACGCTCGGCATCGAGCTGCCCGACCTCCCCGCCGGTCCCGAGATCCCCGCCCTGCCGATCCCGCTGCCCGCCCTGCCCGGCGGCCAGCAGCCGCCTGCCAACACGCAGGAGCTCCTCGACTTCCTGCTCGCCCCATGAAGCGCGCGTCCGCAGCCGCCAACCCCGTCCTGATCGGCGCCGTGACCGTGCTGGTCACGACCGTGGCCGTGTTCCTGGCCTACAACGCCAACCAGGGGCTCCCGTTCGTGCCGACCACGACCGTCAAGGTGCGCGTGGCCAACGGCGCCAACCTGGTCAAGGGCAACGAGGTGCGCTCGGGCGGCACGCGCATCGGCGTGGTGACCGACATGAAGCCGGTCCGGCTCGACGACGGCTCGACGGGCGCCGAGCTCACGCTCGAGCTCGAGAAGGAGCACGGCGACCTCCCGCGCGACTCGACGCTGCGGATCCGCCCGCGCTCCGCGCTCGGCCTCAAGTACGTCGAGGTCGAGAAGGGCACGAGCGAGGAGGACTTCGCCAACGGCGACACCGTCCCGTCCTCGCAGGCCTCCTTCTCGACCGAGCTCGACGAGGTCTACGAGATGTTCGACGAGCCGACGCGCAAGGCGGCGCAGGAGAACCTGCGCGGCTTCGGCGACACCTTCGCCGGGCGCGGCCAGGCCGTCGGCCGCACGCTCGAGGAGCTGCCCCAGTTCATGCAGTCGCTCGAGCCGGTGATGGCCACCCTGGCCGAGCCCGAGACCGACCTCGACGGCTTCGTGAAGGAGCTCGGCGACGCCGCCCGCATCGTGGCGCCCGTGTCCGGGCAGAACGCCCAGCTGTTCACCGGCATGGCGGACACCTTCGAGGCGCTCGGCCGCGACGAGCAGGCGCTCAAGGACCTCATCGCCAAGTCGCCGCCCACCATGGACACCGGCATCCGCTCGTTCCAGGTCCAGCGCCCGTTCCTCACCGACCTGACCGCCTTCTCGAAGGACTTCGCGGGCGCCACCGAGGAGCTCAAGGGCGCGCTGCCGCCGCTCAACGACGCGGTCCGGATCGGCACGCCGGTGCAGCGGCGCCTGCCGACGCTCAACGAGGAGACGGCCAAGACGCTCGTCCAGCTGCGCAAGCTGGCCGAGGCGCCCGGCACCAACGCGGCGCTGCGCGGCCTCACCGCCACCGTCACCACGCTCAACCCGCAGCTGCGCTTCTACGGCCCGTACGTGACGGTCTGCAACTCCTGGAACTACTTCTGGACCTACCTGGCCGAGCACTTCTCCGAGCCCGACACCACCGGCTCGGCGCAGCGCGCGCTGGTCAACACGACCGGCAAGCAGGAGGACTCGCTCGGCTCGATGGGCGCCGACGAGCCCGCCAACGGCGAGGGCGTGCAGGAAGGGACGCCGCAGTACGCGCAGGACCAGCCCTACGGCGCCGCCGTGAACGCCCAGGGCCGCGCCGACTGCGAGGCCGGCCAGCGCGGCTACGTCGAGCGCGACGCGCGCTTCTTCCCGTCCAAGTACAAGATCGCGCGCGACCCGCGCTCGCCCGGCCTGCAGGGCCCGACCTTCGCCGGCCGCCCGCGCGTGCCCGAGGGCCAGACGTTCACCGCCGAGCCCGAGACCGGCGAGTACGCCGACATGCCGAAGTCGGAGCGTCCATGAGCCGCCGCTCGAACGCGACGATCGGCCTGATCGCGCTCGCCGTGGTGATCGTCGCCGTGCTGTTCGCGTGGACCAAGGCGGTGCCGTTCCAGCCGCACTACGAGATCAAGGCGGCGTTCGAGAGCTCCAACAACATCCGGCCCGGCTCGCCGGTCCGGATCGCCGGCGTCGAGGTCGGCAAGGTCACGAGCGTCGAGCGCGCGGGCCGCGACGGGGCGATCCTCACCATGCGGATCGACGACAACGGCCGCCCCGTCCACAGCGACGCGACGGCCAAGATCCGGCCGCGGATCTTCCTCGAGGGCAACTTCTTCGTCGACCTGACGGCCGGCTCCCCGTCGACCCCCGAGCTCGACGACGGCGGCACGCTCCCGGTCCAGCAGACCGCGACGCCGGTGCAGCTCGACGAGGTGCTCACCGCCCTGCAGTCCGACACGCGCGAGGACCTCAAGGTCCTCCTGCGCGAGTACGGCACGGCGCTCGAGGGCGACGGCGCGCGCGGCTTCAACCGCTCGCTGCCCTATTGGGAGCCCGCCTACCGCGACTCGGCGATCGTCGGCGACGCGATGCTCGGCGAGACCGGCCACGACCTCTCCGGCTACGTGAAGAACGCCGGCGCCACCGCGGCCGCGCTCGACCGCAACCGCGAGCGGCTCAAGTCGCTGATCACCGACTTCCACACCACCGCGCACGCCTTCGCGGTCCAGGAGGCGAACCTGCGGACGGCCGTCGGCGAGCTGCCGAACACGCTGAACGCCTCGATGCCGGCGCTGCAGGCGCTCAACGAGTCCTTCCCGCCGCTGCGCTCGCTGGCCAGCGAGCTGCGCCCGGGGGTCCAGAGCTCCGAGGAGACGCTCGACGTCTCGCTGCCGTTCGTGCAGCAGCTGCGCGGCCTGGTGTCCCAGCCCGAGCTGCGCGGCCTGGCCGCCGACCTGCGCCCGACCGTGCCCGACCTGGCCGCGCTGATCGACCGCAGCATCCCGCTCTACCGCCAGGTCCGCCGCGCGGCGAGCTGCCAGAACACCGTCATCCACCCGTGGTCGATGGACACGGTGCCCGACAAGCAGTTCCCCGCCGAGGGCAAGGTCTACGAGGAGGCGCCCAAGCCGCTTCCGGGCCTCGCGGGCGAGAGCCGCTCGGCCGACGCCAACGGCTCGTGGTTCCGCGTGCTGGCCGCCGGCGGCAAGAACCTCGTCACGCTGCGCCCCGGCGTGTTCGCCACCACGCCCGAGCCGCTGATCGGCGCCAACCCGCCGCGCCCGGCCAAGCGCCCGCCGCTCGACGCGACGAAGCCGTGTGAGACGCAGGAGTCGCCGGACCTGCGCACCAACCCCGCCGGCCCGCCGCCGCAGCGCCAGGTCAACACCAGCACGCCGGCCTTCCAGGCCCGCTACGCGCAGGCCAGGGCGAAGGCCGTCGACTGGCTGCGCGACCAGCTCAAGGCCGAGGGCCTCGACCAGCTCCTGGACGTCGCGAACACCGACGCCGACCAGCAGCTCATCGACCGGCTCGCGGCGCAGGTGGGCCGATGACCGCCATTCGCAAGCACGCGAAGGAGGCGCTCGCCGTGCTCGGCCTCATCGCCGTGGCCGCCGGCGTCACCCTCTACCTGCTCGACCAGCAGCGCATGCGCTTCCCGTGGGAGGCGTCGCCGCTGGTCCTGAACGCCGAGTTCGCCACCGCCCAGGCCGTCACCGCGGGCCAGGGCCAGACCGTCCGCGTCTCCGGCGTCCGCGTCGGCGACATCGGCGACGTCCAGCTGAAGGACGGCAAGGCCGTGGTCGAGATGGTCATCGACCCCGAGTACGAGGGCATGATCCGGCAGGACGCCAGCGCGCTGCTGCGGCCCAAGACCGGCCTGAAGGACATGTTCATCGACCTCGAGCCGGGCACCGACGAGGCGCCCGCCGCCGGCGAGGGCTACACGGTGCCGATCAAGTCGACCTCGCCGGACGTCAACCCGGACGAGATCCTCGCCGAGCTCGACGCCGACACGCGCGACTACCTGACGCTGCTGATCGGCGACGCCGGCCGCGGCCTCGACGGCCGCGGGCTCGACCTGCGCGAGATCCTGCGCCGCTTCGAGCCCACCCACCGCGATCTCGCGCGCGTGAACTCCGAGGTCGCCAAGCGGCGCAAGAACCTGCGGCACCTGATCCGCTCGCTCAACACGCTCAACGGCGAGCTGGCCTCGCGCGACGACGACCTGGCCGGCCTGGTCGACTCCTCGGCCGCCGTGATGCGCCAGTTCGCATCCGAGCAGGCCAACGTGTCGGCCGCCGTGGGCGAGCTCCCGGGCGCGCTGAAGACGACGACGGGCACGATGAACAGCCTGCAGCGGTTCGGCACGCTGCTCGGCCCGACCGCCGAGAAGCTGCGGCCGGCGGCACGCGCGCTGGAGCCCGCCAACGAGGCGATCCGGCCGCTGGCGCGCGAGGCGACGCCGCTGCTGCGCGACGACATCCGCCCGTTCGTGCGCGAGGCGCGCCCGGTCGTCCGCGACCTGCGGCCGGCGGCGAAGAACCTGGCCAAGGCGACGCCGGCGCTGACGCGCTCGTTCGAGCACCTCAACCGCTTCCTCAACCTGGCGACCCTGAACCCGAACGGCCGCGAGGACCCGGACAACGCGGCGCGCCAGGAGGGCTACCTGTTCTGGGTCGCCTGGGCCCAGCACATGGCCACCCAGCTGTTCTCGAGCTCGGACGCCCACGGCACCTTCCGCCCGGTCACGGTCGGCGCGCCCTGCGCCACGATCGAGCAGCTGGTCAAGGAGGAGCCGGAGCTGGAGTTCCTCTCGATGCTGACCCCGATCCTCACCGACTCCCAGGCCTGCGGCACCGGCTGATGAACAAGTCCGCCCCCTCACTTCCCAAGATCCTCACGATGGTCGTCTTCGCGCTGTCGTGCTTCGGCCTGCTGCTGTTCCTGTGGATGTCGTTCGGCGGAGCGGTCCCGCTCAAGCCGGAGGGCTACCGGGTGAACGTCGCCTTCCCCGAGGCGACCACGCTGGCCACCGAGGCCGACGTGCGGATCGCCGGCGTCTCGGTCGGCAAGGTGCGCAAGCTCGAGGTCGACGGCGACCGCAACCGCACGGTGGCCACGATCGAGCTCGAGCGCGAGTTCGCGCCGCTGCAGGCCGACACCGTGGCGAAGCTGCGCCAGAAGACGCTGCTGGGGGAGACGTACGTGGAGCTGACGCCCGGGCAGGGCGCGAAGAAGCTGCCCGAGGGCGGCCGGCTGGCCGACGCCCAGGTGAGCGACAGCGTGCAGCTCGACGAGATCTTCGACTCGCTCGACCCCGAGACGCGCAAGGCCTTCCGCGGCTGGCAGCAGGACCTGGCCAAGGGCATCGAAGGCCGCGGGCGCGACTTCAACGACGCGCTCGGCACGCTGCCCGGCTTCGCCGCCGACGGCTCGGACGTGCTCGTCGTCCTCGACTCGCAGGAGCAGGCGCTCCAGCGGCTGGTCAAGAACACGGGCGTGACCTTCGCGGCGCTGACCGAGAACGAGCAGCAGCTGCGGACGCTGATCACCTCGTCACAGCGCGTCTTCGAGGCCACGGGCTCGCGCAACGACGCGCTCGCCGAGTCGGTCCGCATCTTCCCGACCTTCCTCGACGAGTCGAAGGCGACGCTCGCGCGGCTGGAGACCTTCTCGACCGACACGCGGCCGCTGGTGCAGGACCTGCGTCCGGTGGCCGTCGACCTGAAGCCGACGCTCGGGGACCTGCGGGAGACGGCGCCGCACCTCGAGAAGTTCTTCCGCGACCTCGACCCGCTGATCGAGGCGTCCAAGAAGGGCATGCCCGCCGCGCGCGAGACGATCGAGGGCGCCGAGCCGCTGCTGGCCCAGATCCACCCGTTCCTCGGGCAGCTCAACCCGATGCTCCAGTACCTCGAGATGTCGCAGCTGCAGGTCTCGGACTTCATCTCCTACGGCGCGGCGGCGCTGGCCGACACCACCGCCTCGCCCGGCGGCGGCATCGGCCACTACCTGCGCCAGTTCGGGCCGACCGGCGCCGAGAGCGCGGCGATCTACCCCGAGCGCATGCGCACGAACCGCGGCTCGACCTACGTGGGGCCGGAGCAGCTGTTCGGGCCCGAGGCGATGGACTTCCTGCTCAGCCCGTCGTCGGACTGCCGCAACGCCGGCGGCGAGACGAAGCCCTCCGACGGCACGCCGGGCTGCTACAAGGCCGACGGGATCAAGTTCCAGGGCCGCATCCAGGGCGACTTCCCGCACGTCGAGGCGACGGACTACACGAAGCCCAACGACTAGCTAGGCGGCGACGCGGCGTGCGGCGGCGGCGGTGAAGCCGGCCAGGATCTGGTCCGCGAGGCCGCGGTTGCCGTTGAAGGCCAGCTCGTCCGACGAGCCGCCTGGCCCGAGCGCGCGCACCCAGGCATCCTTGCTGCCGCGGACGACGGCGGACGCCGCGGCGTCGCTGTCGGCCTCGGAGATCTCGACCCGGCCGCGCGAGGCGGTCAGCCGGTAGTGGCGCTCCGGCTGCTCGTCGCCGTTGGCCTCGACGATCAGCTCGACCGTGCCCTCGGCGCCGCTCGGCGGCTCGATCATGCCGGGGGCGAGGCGGAAGATGGCGCCGACGTTGACGTCCTCGCCCGGGCGCGGGGCGGTCCAGGTCCAGTCATAGCCCCAGCGGGCGAGCGCGCCGACCACCGGCATCAGCTCGCGCGAGCGCTCGGTGAGCTCGTAGTCCACCCGCGGCGGCACCTCGCGGTAGCGCTGGCGCGTGAGCAGGCCGTCGGCCACCATGCGGTTGAGGCGCGACCGCAGCTGCTCGGTCGAGATCCCCGGCAGCACGCGCTGGAGCTCCACGAAGCGGCGAGGGCCGGCGGCGAGGTCGCGGATGATCAGCAGCGTCCACTTGTCGCCCACCAGGTCGAGGGCGCGCGCGTCAGGAGACCACTGGTCGTATGGATGCCGCTTGGGTGGAGGGACGTTGGGTATCGGGGGCCTCAGCTGGTGAAGTTTTCCGGAGCATACTGCGAGCGCCGGTCGACGGGTTTGATGGTGTGGACATTCGGACTAAGGTCCGCACCCGGACACGTCAATTGTGCCCTACCCGCGCAAGTTTTCGCCTCAGCGGCCGTTCATACGAAGCATGGGCGAAGTCATCAGACTGGCGGAGCGCCGCCAGGCACGACGTGAACGGGCGCAACAGCGTCCCGCGTCGCTGCGCGCCGAGTTCCTGTTCGACCTCGTCTGCCCCTTCACCTATCTGGCGGCCGAGCGCGTCGAGCGCGCGTTCGACGACGTGACATGGACGCCCGCCTCGGTCACCGCGCTGCGGCGCGGCTCGCTGGCCGGCGACGACGCTGCCCTGGCCGCCCTTCGCGCTGCGGCCGAGGAGCGCGCTGCCGCCGTCCGGCTTCCGCTGGTCTGGCCGGAGAACTGGCCGACCGAGGTTCCCGCCGCCATGCGCGTGGCCGCGCACGCGGCCGAGACCGGGCGCGGCGCGGCGTTCGTGCTCGCCGCCGGCCGGCTCGCGTTCTGCGGCGGCTTCGACCTCGACGACCCGGAGATCCTGGCCGAGGCGGCCGCGGCCGCCGGGCTCGGGCTCGACGCCTGCCTGCACGCCGCCGGCGACCGCGGGCGCGACGGCAAGATCGAGGCGGCGGCGCGCCGCCTGCTCGCGGTGGGCGCCGACCGGCTGCCCGCGCTGCGCATCGGGCGCGCCCTCTACTGGGGCGAGACCCAGGTGACCGACGCGGCCGCGGCCGCTCGGCTGCAGGCAGCTGCCGGCTGCCGGCGCTAGCCGGTTCCGCCGGCGAACGTCAACGGCGGCAGGGTGGGGAGGCGGCGAGGCCGGCGCCTGGGGTCGTCTGTGCACGATATGCGTGCATGAACAACCCCAGTGGGGTTCCTGATGGGTGATATGGACCCATAGAGAGCCCCAGTCGCCCGAAATTCGCACCGCGGCCGGCTGCCACGCTTCCCTACCCAGCCGCAGTTCATCCGCGCCCCGCGCGGCGCACAAGGATCAGTAAGGCGTTACGAGCCCGGCGAGGATCTGCTCGTCGAACTCCTCGCGCGGCTCCTGCGTCGCGTCCGGGCGGCGAGGCACGACGAGGAACGGCTCGTCGCGATCCGACTCCGCCAGGAGAAGCTGGAGGTCGGCTTGGCGGATCAGCGTCTCGTTCTCCATATGCACGAAAGTAACCCGCGCCCGGCGAAGGTCACATCCTTACCGGCGTCCAACCCCCCGGCCGGGGGGTAGATTGCCGCGCCATGACGGCCGAAGCGCAGGAGACGACCACCCTCCACGGCGGCCGGCTGGTGGCCCGGCGCCTCAAGGCCCACGGCGTGAGCAAGCTGTTCACGCTGTCCGGCGGCCACCTCTTCTCGATCTACGACGGCTGCCGCGCCGAGGGGATCGACATCGTCGACGTCCGGCACGAGGCGTCGGCCACCTTCGCCGCCGAGGGGTGGGCGAAGGTCACGCGCGAACCTGGCGTGGCGGCGCTCACCGCCGGCCCGGGCGTGACCAACGGCATGAGCGCGATCGCCTCCGCGCAGCAGAACCACTCGCCGGTGCTCGTGCTCGGCGGCCGGGCGCCCGCCATGCGCTGGGGCCAGGGCTCGCTGCAGGAGATCGACCACGTGCCGTTCGTGCGCCCGCTCGTCAAGCTGGCGGCCACCGCGGGCGCCACGGCCGAGATCCCCGGCCTGATCGACGACGCCTGGAGCGTCATGCGGCGCGACCACCCCGGCCCCGCGTTCATCGACTTCCCGCTCGACGTCGTGTTCATGGAGGCCGAGGACTCGCCGCCGCCCGAGGACCGGCCGGCCGGCCGCGCGCGCGCCGACGCCGCCGCCGTCGACCGCGTCGTCGCGCTCCTGCGCGACGCCGACCGCCCGGTGATCATGGCCGGCACCAACCTCTACTGGGGGCACGGAGAGGACGCGCTGCGGGAGCTGTCCGAGGCCGCCGGCGTGCCGGTGTTCCTCAACGGCCTGGCGCGCGGCTGCCTGCCCGCCGACCACCCGAACTTCTTCTCCCGCGCGCGGAGCGCCGCTTTGAAGGGCGCCGACGTCGCCCTGGTGATCGGCGTGCCGATGGACTTCCGGCTCGGCTTCGGCGGCGCGTTCGGGGAGGAGACCGAGATCGTGGCGATCGACCTCGCCGAGCCCGAGCGCGAGCACCCGCGCGAGGTGGCCGCCGAGTGCTACGGCGACATCGCCGAGACGCTGGGCGCGCTGACCGGCGCCGGCGGGACGGACACGAGCGGCTGGCTCTCGCACCTTCGGGAGGTCGAGGACGAGAAGCGGGCCTCCGAGCGCGAGCAGCTCGAGGACGACCGCTCGCCGCTGCATCCGATGCGGATCTACGGCGAGCTCGCCCAGGTGCTCGACCGCGACGCGATCGTGATCGGCGACGGCGGCGACTTCGTGAGCTACGCCGGCCGCGTGGTGTCGTCGTACGAGCCGGGCTGCTGGCTCGACCCCGGCCCGTTCGGCTGCCTCGGCAGCGGCCCCGGCTACGCGCTGGCGGCCAAGCTGGCGCACCCCGGGCGCCAGGTCGTCCTGCTGCTGGGCGACGGTGCCTTCGGGTTCAGCGGGATGGAGTTCGACACCCTCGCCCGCCACGGCGTCAGCGTCGTCGGCGTGATGGGCAACAACGGCATCTGGGCGCTCGAGAAGCACCCGATGGAGTTCCTCTACGGCTACTCCGTCGCCGCCGAGCTGACGCCGGAGACGCGCTACGACCAGATGGTCGAGGCGCTCGGCGGGCACGGGGCGCTGGTGCGCTCGCCTGGGGAGCTCCGGCCGGCGCTCGAGGCCGCGTTCGAGGCGAGCGGGCCCACGCTCATCAACGTGTTGACGGACCCCTCCGTCGCCTACCCCCGCTCCGCGAACCTGGCCTAGGCGCGAACTGCGGCTGGGTAGGGAAGCTGGGGAGCCCGCCGCTAGGTGGAATTTCGACGTCTGATCCTGGATAGGGGTCGCTATCCGACCCCTAGGCAGGATTCGATGCGGATTCGGGGGCAAGTGTCCTGGTTACGGGTCGTCAGACGACCGCAAGGCAGGACACTTCGCGGAAACCGGCCGCGCCGGCCTTCCCCGCTCCCCTACCAGCCGCCGTTGACGTTCGTTCGCGGCACAACAAGGCCCCTACACAGAGAAGCCGCCACGCGGCGGGGGCGTGGCGGCTTCAAGTTGGCCCCGTCAGGACGGGCAGGGGTACGTGCCTTAAGGGGCCTATTTGGTTGGTCCGAACGGCGGGAGGCGCCGATGATGCGGCATCGCCCGGACCTATGGCGTCGTAGGGACGGCGGCGGGAGGCACGACCGCCCTTTCCGACGCGATGAAGTATCCCCTTGTGAAAACCAGGTCGGCAATCGAACAAGCGTCCAGGCCCCGGCGCGCCGGCTCAGGACTTTTCCGCATCGAGCGCGACACCCCAGAGAATGTCCCGTTCTGAGGCCTCGAACCCGTCGAGCGCGAACGCGCCCAGTACCTCCCGGAGGACGACCGCGCCGGCCACGATCGTCGGCGCGCGCGCCGGATCGAGCCCCGTGACCTCGCGCCGCTCGGCCAGCGGGAGTGCCGCCAGCCGGTCGCGCAGCTCTTCCAACCGGTCCCTCGACACGGCATGCCCCTCGACCCGGTCGCGGTCGTGCTCGACCAGCCCGAGGTCGATCGACGCGAGCTGCGTCGCGGTGCCGCCGACGCCCACCGCCACGATCGGCATCGGACGCACGTCTGCGGGCACGGCGGCCTCGATCGCGGTACGCGCGTCCTCGGCGAGAGCGGCGAGCTCGTCGGCGGTCGGCGGGTCGGAGTGCAGGTGGCGCTCCGTGTGGCGGACGACGCCGACCTGGGTCGAGACGTGGAAGACCAGCTCATCGCCGCTGCCCACCACCAGCTCGGTCGAGCCGCCGCCGATGTCGATCACGAGCACGGTCTCGTCGTCGGAGCGGGTAGCGGTGGCGCCGAGCGACGTCAGCCGCGCCTCCTCGTCGCCCGACAGCGTGGCGGCCTCGAGGCCGTAGCGATCGCGCACCGTCGCCGCGAACTCGGCGCCATTGGCGGCATCGCGCACCGCCGAGGTCATCACCGCGGTACGCACCGTGGCCTCTTCCATGGCCGCCGCGAACGAGTCGAGCACGGCGAACACGCGCGCCTGCGGCTCGTCGCCGAGGCGGCCGGTGGCGTCGACGCCCTCGCCCAGCCGCGTCACGATCGACTCGCGCGCCAGCTCGCGCAGCTCGCCGTCGCCGACCTCGGCCACCAGCAGGCGCGTCGAGTTGGTCCCGATGTCGACGACCGCGACCTGCGTCATCCGACCGGGTAGGGCATCGGGCGGCCGTCGAGGGCCGCCAGCAGGTTGTCGACCGCCATCGCCGCCATCTTCGCACGCGTGCGGACGGTCGCCGACCCCACGTGCGGCACCACCAGCAGGTTGGGCGCGTCGAGCAGCGGGTGGTCGGCGGGCAGCGGCTCGGGGTCGGTGACGTCGAGCGCGGCGCCGGCGATCGTTCCCTCGTGCAGGGCGGTGCGCAGCGCGTCCTGGTCGACCACGCCGCCGCGCGCGGTGTTGACCAGCAGCGCCGTCGGCTTCATGCGGGCGAGCACGTCCGAGTCGATCAGGTGCCGCGTCTCGGGCGTGAGCGGCGTGTGCACGGAGACGAAGTCGGCCCGCTCCAGCAGCTCCTCGAGCGGCACGCCCGAGGACCGCGAGCTGTGGACGATCTCCATCCCGAAGCCCTCCGCGCGGCGCGCCACCGCCTGCCCGATCCGGCCCCAGCCGACGATGCCGAGCGTGGCCCCGGCCAGGTCGGCGCCGAGGTCGGCGGCCGGCTCCCACGTCCGCCACGCCCCGGATCGCACCATCTCGGAGCCGGGCACGATCCGGCGCGCCAGCGCGAGCAGCAGCGCGAACGCGAGGTCGGCGGTGGCATCCGTCAGCACGTCGGGCGTGTTGCCGACGGGGATGCCGCGCGCTGCGGCCGCCTCGAGGTCGATGTTGTCGGTCCCGACCGCCATGTTGGCGATCGCCTTCAGCCGCGGCGCGGCCTCGATGACCGAGGCGTCGACGCGGTCGGTGACCAGCGAGAGCAGACCCTCCGCCTCGCCGAGGAGCTCGCCGAGATCCTCGGGCGGCAGGTCGCCCGGCCACTCCTCGACCTCGTGCGCCTCGCGCAGCCGGTCGAGCGCCGGGAACGGCAGCTCCCGTGTGACGAATACCTTGGCCATCGCGGGGCATTCTGCTGGCATGGCACGCATCCGCGTCGGCTGCTCCGGCTGGCAGTACGCCGACTGGCGCGAGCGCTTCTATCCGAAGGGCCTCCCGCAGCGGCGCTGGCTCGAGCACTACGCGTCCGTGTTCGACACCGTCGAGGTGAACTCGACCTTCTACCGGCTCGCCAAGCCGCAGGCGGTGGCCGGCTGGCTGGAGCAGACGCCGCCGGACTTCGAGTTCGCCGCCAAGGCGAGCCAGTACCTGACCCACATGAAGCGGCTCGTCGACATCGACCAGGGCATCGGCCGCTACTACGAGGCGATCGCGCCGCTGGCCGCGTCGCCGAAGCTCGGCCCGATCCTGTGGCAGCTCCCGGAGCGGTTCGCGCGCGACCTACCCCGGCTCGCCGGGGCGCTCGACAAGCTGCCGCCCGGCCGGCACGCGTTCGAGCTCCGCCACCCGAGCTGGTTCGAGGACGACGAGGCGCTCGAGCTGCTGCGCTGGCACGGCGTCGCGCTGGCCATCGGCGACCACCCGCAGCGACCGTGGCAGCCGTGGGTCACCACCGCCGACTGGACCTTCGTGCGCTTCCACTACGGCCACCGCGGGCGGCGCGGCAACTACAGCGAGTCCGAGCTGCGCGAGCTCGCGCCGCGGGTGGCGGCGCTCGCGCCTGAGGGCTACGTCTACTTCAACAACGACTGGGAGGGGTTTGCCGTCACGAACGCCCTGAGACTGCGAGCATTGCTCTCGTGACGGCGCTCCACGAGGAGGCCATGCGCGAGGCCATCGCCGCCGACGGCGAGGCGCACCGCGCGCTGCTGGACGGGGAGGAGGCGCGCGAGCCGCTGCGCCGCGCGGCGCACGCCTACCGCACGTCGTGGGAGGCCGCCCCGCCGCGCAGCTACGGCCGCCTCGTCGGCTACGCCAAGGCGTCGATCCTGGCCGGCGAGAACCCGGCTCCCTACGTGCGCGAGCAGCTGCACGGGGACAGCGACTCGCCGGCCGCCGCCTGGGCGCTCGCGCTCGCCGCCCTGGCCGACGGCGACGACGAGGCCGCCCGCGGCGCCTCGGACGGCATGCTGACCGGCTCGGAGGAGTTCGGTCGCGCCGCGGGAGCGGTGGCTGCGCTCGCCCGCCGCGACCGCCAGGCCTACGCGGGCATGCTGGCGGCCATCGTCGCCGACTTCGAGGCGCGCCAGGAGCACCTGACCGGGGTGCCGATCGCCGACACCGCGCTCGTGCTCGACCGCCTCGCCGAGCGCCGCGGCATCGCGGTCCACCCGCGGTCGCCGCTGCTGCCGGAGGTCGACGACGTGCGCGCCATCCTCACCGGCACGCACGTGTGGGCGGTCGTCGGCTGCTCGCCTGATCCGAATCGCGACTCGTACCGCATCGCCTCCATGCTCAAGCGCCGCGGCTACGAGATGATCCCGGTCAACCCGATGGTCACCGAGGTGCTCGGCGAGCGCAGCTTCCCGACGCTGTCGGCAATTCCCGCCGACGCCGGCGTCGAGGTGGTCGACGTCTTCCGCCGGGCGGACGTGGCGGGCGCGCACGTCGACGAGGCCGTCGAGATCGGCGCGCGGGCCGTCTGGATGCAGTTGGGTGTGGTGGACGAGGCGGCGGCGGAGCGCGGCCGCGCCGCAGGCCTGCGGGTGGTCATGGACCGATGCCCCGCGATCGAGCTGCCGCGCCTGGGGCTCTAACGAAGGAGGAGCGCGAATGCAGGGCTTGATGTCGTCCTATCCGCTGACGCTGACGCACCTGTTCACGCGCGCGGAGCGGCTGTTCGGCTCCAAGACGATGACCACGCTGACCGCGACCGGCAAGGAGCGCACGACGTACGCGGAGTGGGCGGACCGCACGCGCCGGCTCGCGAGCGCGCTGGACGAGCTCGGCATCTCCGACGACGGCCGCGTGGCGACCTTCGCCTGGAACACCGCCCGTCACCTCGAGCTCTACTTCGCCGCCCCGTGCAGCGGGCGCGTCCTCCACACGCTCAACATCCGCCTCTTCCCCGAGCAGGTCAGCTACATCGTCGACCACGCCGAGGACGAGGTGATCTTCGTCGACCGCTCGCTGGTCGCGACGCTGTGGCCGCTGGTCGACGGCTTCGAGACCGTCCGCCACATCGTGGTCATGGACGACGGCGCCGGCGACGTGCCGGACGACGACCGGATCCTGAAGTACGAGGAGCTGCTGGACGGCGCCGAGCCGCGTGAGTTCGCGGTCGAGGACGAGAACCAGGCGGCCGCCATGTGCTACACGAGCGGCACCACGGGACACCCGAAGGGCGTCGTCTACTCGCACCGCTCGAGCGTGCTGCACGCGATCGGGGCGATGCTGGCGGACACCGTGGCGGTCAGCGAGCTCGACGTGGTGCTGCCGGTGGTGCCGATGTTCCACGCCAACTCGTGGGGGCTCGCCCACGCCGGGGTCGCGGCGGGCAGCTCGTTCGCGTTCCCGGGACCGCAGATGACGCCGAAGGCGATCGCCCAGCTGATGGAGGACGAGAAGGTCACCCTGGCGGCCGGCGTGCCGACGATCTGGATGGGCGCGCTCGACGAGCTCGCCGGGCGCGACATCAGCTCCCTGCGGGCGATCCTGTGCGGCGGCTCGGCCGTCCCCAAGGTGCTGTCCGAGGCCTACCGCGAGAAGCTCGGCCACCCGATCCTGCACGCCTGGGGGATGACCGAGACGAGCCCGCTCGGCTCCGTCTGCCGGATCAAGAGCACGATCGCGGACCGGTCCGAGGAGGAGCTGGCCGACGTGCGCTCGAGCCAGGGCATCGTGTCGCCGCTGATGGAGTGCCGGATCATCGAGCCGGGCACGGCCGACGACCTGCCCTGGGACGGCGAGGCGCGCGGCGAGCTGCAGGTGGCCGGGCCGTGGGTCGCGGCCGGCTACTACCGCGACGAGGAGGGCACCAAGGCGCAGTTCACCGACGACGGCTGGCTGCGCACCGGCGACGTGGCCACCATCTCTCCGGAGGGCTACATCCGCCTTGTCGACCGCACCAAGGACCTCGTCAAGTCGGGGGGCGAGTGGATCTCCTCGGTCGAGCTCGAGAACGAGATCATGGCCCACCCCGCGGTCCGCGAGGCGGCGGTCATCGGGGTGCCCGACGAGAAGTGGGGCGAGCGGCCGCTGGCCTGCGTGGTGGCCGAGGACGGCGAGCAGCTCGACGCCGACGCGCTGCGCGAGTTCCTCTCCGATCGGGTGGCCAAGTGGTGGATCCCCGAGCACGTCGAGTTCATCGACGAGGTGCCCAAGACGTCGGTCGGGAAGTTCTCGAAGAAGACCCTCCGGGAGCGGTTCACTTGATAAGATGCATGGTCGCGACGCGGGGTGGAGCAGCCAGGTAGCTCGTCGGGCTCATAACCCGAAGGTCGCGGGTTCGAATCCCGCCCCCGCTATCCGCCGACGATGGTGGTGACAGCCCACCGCCGACGGCCGAAAGCCCCGCTCACGCGGGGCTTTCTGGTTAAGCGAACCACTTCGCCAGGGCGTCGTTCAGCCCTGCGTCGGTGCCTTCTCCCACCCAGGCGACGTAGCCGTCCGGGCGGATCAGCACGGCCGTAGGGGCGCTCACCCAGCCGAGCACAGGAAGCTCCCAGTCGCCCTTGTAGGTGGCGTCGACCACCTGGACACCTGCGACCTCGAAGGCGCCCGGGTCGCCGAGGTTGAGCAGCACGGGCCGTGCTTCGTGCAGCAGCTCGAAGACGCGGAGCTGCCCGAGGTCCAGGTCGGGCATGCGGCGGCCGAGCAGTGGGTGGCCGTCGCCGAGGTCGTAGTGGATGTCCAGCCCGGAGATCAGCCCGGCGAGCTGCTTGCGCGGCCCGTCCATGGCCGTGAGCCCGGACAGCACCTCGACCAGCGCCTTCGTGCGGTCGTCGTGGCGCTGGAGCGTGGTCTGGGCCATCGTGTACCGGAGCGCGCGGGCGGTGACCGGGTGACGCTCGTCGAAGTAGGTGTCCAGGAGGCTCTCCGGAGAGGTCCCGTCGACCACCTGGGCGAGCTTCCAGCCCAGGTTCACCGCGTCCTGCATGCCGAGGCTGAGGCCCTGCCCGCCCGCCGGGTAGTGGATGTGCGCCGCGTCGCCCGCCAGCAGGACCCGCCCCGCGCGGTAGGCCGCGGCCTGCCGGGTCGCGTCGGTGAACCTCGAGATCCAGCTCGGGTTGTGGGCCCCGAAGTCCGTGCCGAACACGGCGATCAGCGACTCGCTGAGATCGCGCAGGGTGGGCTCGTCGCCAGACCCGAGCTGCTGCTCGGTGGTGACGACCCGCACCGACCCGTCCGGGAGCCGGTGGAGGCCGTGGACGCCCACGGAGTCGTGACGGGCCCCGGGCGGCGGCTCCTCGGTCAGCTCGACCTCGGCGATCAGGTTGCTCCTCGTCGCCTCCCAGCCCGGGAACTCGATGCCGGCCTGCTTGCGGATCAGGCTGCGCCCGCCGTCGCACCCGACGAGATACCGCGAGCGCAGCGACCCGCCGTCGGACAGCCGCACATCGACCCCGTCGTCGTCCTGCGCGAAGCCCGTCACCTCGTGCCCGTACAGGATCTGCACCGGCAGCTCGGCGAGCCACGCGGCCATGATCCGCTCGATCTCGCTCTGGAAGAGCGCGAGCGTGTACGGGTGCCGCGACGGGAAGTCGCTCATGTCCATCACGGTCGCGCCGAACGTGGCCACCTGGACCGTCTGACCCGCCGAGAGGAACCGATCCGCGACCCCGCGCTGGTCCAGCACCTCGATCGTTCGCGAGTGGATACCGCCGGCCCGCGCGTCCGCGAGCACGTGCTCGTCGCGCCGCTCGACGACCGCCACATCCACCTTCGCCAGCGCCAGCTCAGCCGCCAGCATCATCCCTGCCGGACCGCCTCCGACGATGATCACCGCATGCTCGCTCATCGCGTCTCCCTTCCGTACGACTGCCTTGCGGCGGGCGATTATGCGGGATCTGTCAAGGCCTCATGAGGGCCTCGATTCCGGTATAAATTGGAGGTGGAGAGAGCGGGTGGGGTCAGCCCCGCAGCCTGTCGAGGCCGTCGAGGATGAGGTCGAGGCCGAACAGGAACTCCGTGGCGTAGTCGTAGCCGGACCTCCGCGACGTAGCCGCCGACCACTTCGCGAGGTGGGGGTAGGCGGCTCAGCATGTCCGCGTACGCGTCCATCTGCCGCTGTGCCTCCGCCGCGAAGTCCTCGGGCGTCCGGGAGGACATGTCGGTCTCCTGGAGCGCGAAGCCGTAGATGTAGGCGTCCTGGACCGAGTAGGCGTGGACGGTCATCTCGATCGAGAAGCCGGCCGCGCGTAGGCACCCGAGGACCGCGTCGTGGAGCCGGAGGTTCGCCGGCCCGTGATCGGTGCGGCCCTCCATCTGGCCGACCGCCCAGCGGTGGCGGCCGAGCACCTCGCGGGTCGAGAGGGCGCGCACGGCGCATCGCCGCCTTCCAGTCGAGCTCGAGCGACGGCAGCTCGATCTCGCCGAAGACGATGTCGATCATCCCGTCGATCAGCTCGTCCTTGTTCGGCACGTAGTAGTAGAGCGTCATCGCCGCCACGCCGAGCTCCTCGGCGAGCTTGCGCATCGACAGCCACTCGAGCCCGTGACGGTCGGCGAGCTCCACGGCCGTCTCCAGCACGCGCTCCCGGCTGAGCGGCTCCCTCGATGTCGACGGTTCGGTTTGCCCCACTTGCGCCATCTTACACTGTACGACAAGCTCTCTTACAGTGTACGAACCGCTACGGAGGGAGCCGGTCATGCAGCCCAGCAACATCGCCGCGCGAGTTGGTCGTTGGAGCGCTCAGCACCGCAGGACGGCCATCCTCGGATGGATCGTGTTCGTCGTCCTCGCCGTGGTGGTTGGCGGCAAGATCGGCCAGAACGACCTCGACGAGTCGGCGGCCGGCAGCGGCGAGTCCAAGCGCGGCGACATGATCGTCGAGGCCGCGGGCTTCCCGGAGCAGTCCGGCGAGCAGGTGCTCATCCAGGGCAAGAGCACGACCGCCGCCGTGCGGGACGTGGTGAGCCGGCTCGAGCGGATCGAGAGCGTCACGGAGATCCAGCGCCCGCTCACCTCGAAGGACGGCCGCTCGGTCCTCGTGAGCTTCGAGCTGCGCGGCAGCGACGAGGAGGCCGAGAAGCTCGTCGAGCAGCCGCTCGCCGCCGTGGCCGCCGCCCAGGCCGCTCATCCCGGCGTGCGGGTCGAGCAGTTCGGCGAGGCGTCCGCGACCAAGGCGATCGCCGCGCAGGACGCCAAGGACGGCAAGCAGGCGACGCTGCTCTCCAACGTGCTGCTGCTGATCATCCTGCTCGTCGCCTTCGGCGCCGTCGTGGCCGCCGGCCTGCCGCTCGTGCTCGGCGCCAGCGCCGTCGCGGCCGCCGTCGGGCTGATCGGGCCGATCAGCCGGCTCTACGCGCTGCCGGCCGACGTGGCCGAGCTCATGATCATCATCGGCCTCGCCGTCGGCGTGGACTACGCGATGTTCTATACACGCCGCGTGATGGAGGAGCGCGACCGCGGCCACTCGGCCGAGGCCGCGGTGGAGATCGCCGCCGCCACCTCGGGCCGCGCGGTGCTCATCTCGGGCCTGACCGTGATGACCGCGATGGCCGGGCTGCTGTTCGCCGGCAACCCGATCTTCGTGGGCTTCGGCGTCGGCACGATGCTCGTCGTCGCCGTGGCGATGCTCGGCTCGCTGACCTTCCTGCCGGCGATGCTCGCCTTCCTGAGCCGGAAGAACTGGCTGGAGAAGGGGCGCATGCCCTTCATCACCAAGCGCCGCCACGCGAACAAGGGCGAGTCGCGCGTGTGGGGCGCCATCCTCACCCGCGTCCTCAAGCGCCCGCTCGTGTCGACGGTGCTCGCCGGCGGTCTGCTCGTCGCCCTCAGCGTCCCCGCCCTCGGCCTCCAGTTCAAGAACCCGGGCTTCGACGGCTACTCGCGCAGCCAGCCGGTCATCCAGACCTACGACCGCCTCCAGGCCGCCTTCCCCGGCGGCGCCGTCCCGGCCACGGTCGTCGTCAAGGCCCAGGACGTCACGGCCGCCCCGGTACAGGCCGCGATCGAGCAGCTGCACGACCGGGCGATCGCCACCGGCGCCCTCTCCGAGCCCTCGCACGTCGAGATCAGCCCCGACAAGACCGTCGCCGTCGTCGCGCTCTCGGTGAAGGGCAGCGGCACCGACGCCGCCTCCGAGCGCTCGCTCGAGGTGCTGCGCTCCGACGTCGTCCCCGCCACCGTCGGCAAGCTGGCCGGCGCCGAGGTCGCCGTGACCGGCGTGACGGCCAACTCGAAGGACTTCCTCGACGCCGCGAGCTCGCGCGCGCCGCTCGTGTTCGCCTTCGTGCTCAGCCTGGCTTTCATCCTGCTGCTGGTCACGTTCCGCTCGATCGTGGTGCCGATCAAGGCGATCGTGCTCAACCTGCTGTCGGTCGGCGCCGCCTACGGCGTCCTGAAGCTCGTCTTCCAGGACGGCCACGGCGCGAAGCTGCTCGACTTCCAGTCGGTCGGCGGCGTCGCCCCCGTGATCCCGCTGTTCCTGTTCGTGATCCTCTTCGGCCTCTCGATGGACTACCACGTGTTCATCCTCAGCCGCGTCCGCGAGGCGTACAGCCGCGGCATGAGCAACGACGACGCGGTCGCCCACGGCATCAAGAGCACCGCGGGCGTCGTCACCAGCGCCGCGCTCGTCATGGTCGCCGTCTTCGGCTCCTTCGCCCTCGGCAGCGACCAGCTCGCCAAGCAGATCGGCGTCGGCCTCGCCGTCGCGATCCTGATCGACGCCACGATCATCCGCGCCGTCCTGCTCCCGGCCACGATGAAGCTGCTCGGCGAGCGCAACTGGTATCTGCCGAAGCGCCTCGGCTGGCTGCCGAAGCTGGCCCCCGCTGCGGCGTGAGGTGATAGATTCATAATAGTTATGAAACCGCAACAGATCGGCATCCTCCTCATCTGCAGCATGAGCCTGTTCATCGTCGGGCTCGACATCACGGCCGTGAACGTGGCCCTGCCGTCGATCGCCGGGGACCTGGACGCCGACGTTGCGGGGCTGCAGTGGACGGTCAGCGCCTACACCGTCGTGATGGCGAGCCTGCTCATGTTCTCGGGCTCGATGGCCGACCGGCTCGGGCGCAAGCGGATCTTCGTCACGGGGCTCACCGTGTTCTCGGCGGCGTCGCTGCTCTGCAGCCTGGCGCCGTCGGTCGAGCTCCTCGTCGTGGCCCGCGTGCTCCAGGGCGTCGGCGCCTCGATGCTCAACCCGGTCGCGATGTCGATCATCACCAACACGTTCACGGAGCCGCGCGAACGGGCTCAGGCGGTCGGCATCTGGGGCGCCGTGTTCGGCATCGCGATGGCGCTCGGGCCGATCGTGGGCGGCGGGCTCGTCGCCACCGCCGGCTGGCCCTGGATCTTCCTGATCAACATCCCGCTGGGGCTGGCCGCGATCGTCCTGACGCTCCGCTTCGTCCCCGAGTCGCGGGCGCCGAGGCCGCGCCGGTTCGATCCCGCCGGCCAGCTGCTCTTCGTCGTGGTGCTGGGCTCGGTCACCTACGGCATCATCGAAGCCTCCTTGCCCGCCGTGTTCGTCGCGGCCATGGCGCTCGCCGGGCTCCTGCTCTACGAGCCCCGCCGCGAGGACCCGCTCGTCGACGTGCGGTTCTTCCGGTCGGTCCCGTTCTCGTCGGCGATCGCCATCTCGGTGGCCGCGTTCGCCGCGTTCGGCGGGTTCCTCTTCCTCAACACGCTGTACCTGCAGGACGTCCGCGGGCTCTCGCCGGTCGAGGCCGGCCTCGCCACCGTGCCCGTCGCGCTCATGATCGTGGTGGTCTCGCCCCTGTCGGGCCGCATCGTGGGCCGCCGCGGCCCGCGCGTGCCGTTGCTGATCTCCGGCGTGTGCACGGTGGTCGCGTGCGTGATGCTCACCGGGATCGACCCAGGGACCTCGCTCGCGACGCTGATCGCGACCTACACGGTCTTCGGGATCGGCTTCGGGTTCGTCAACGCGCCGATCACGAACACCGCGGTGTCCGGCATGCCGCGGGCCCAGGCGGGCGTCGCCGCCGCGATCGCCACCACCTCCCGGCAGTTCGGCCAGACGCTCGGGGTGGCGGTGGTCGGGGCGCACGCGGGCGCCGAGTCCGGCTGGTGGACGCTGACCGCCTTCGGCGCCGTGGTGCTGGTGCTCGGCCTCGTGGCCACGAGCCGCCGGGCTACCGCGTCGGCGGACCGGACGGCGGCGGCGCTCAATCCCGAGGCGCTCGCGACGTGAGCGATCCCCGGCAGGCCTGGATGCTGATGTCCGACCTCGTGCTCGACAACATGCGCCGGCGCGCGGTCTCGGAAGCGCTGGGGATGAGCTTCGGCCGCGCGCGGGCGATCCGCCGGCTCGCGCGCGAGCCCCTCTCCATGGGCGAGTTCGCCGCCGCGCTCGACATCGACCCTCCCAACGCGACCGTGCTGGTCGACGACCTCGAAGCCCAGGGCCTGGTACGCCGGCGCGCGCACCCGACGGACCGGCGGGCCAGGCTGGTCGAGGCGACGCGCAGGGGGAAGGCCCTGGCGAAGCGGGCCGACGACATCCTCGCCACGCCGCCCGCGGCACTCAGCGCGCTTCCCCGCGAGGACCTCGAAGCGCTGCAACGGATCCTCGAGCGAGTTCAGGGGTAGCACTGTGGCGCGCCCCGCGAGGGTGCGAGAGGATCGGCGGGATGGCACGCTTCATGGCCTGCGCTCTCGCCGCCACGGCGCTCGCGGCGCTGGTGCTGCTCGGCGTGCTGAACGGCATCGCGATCTCACGCGGCGAGGAGTCGTTCGGCGTCCTCGGCTTCGCGTTCCTCGCCCTCGGCGTCCTCGCGCCCGTCTGCGTCGGGCTCTTCCTCCTGCTCCAGCGACCACGCACGCTGGTCGCCTGGATCCTCCTGGCCGGCGGGTCGTCCGTGGTGGTCGTCATGGCCGCCTTCGGGCTGTCGGTCGTCGCGCTCGAGGACGACCCCGGCTCGGCGCTCGGCGCCTGGGCGCTGCTCGTCTCGCAGGAGTGGCTCGTGCTCTTCGCCTGGCCGCTCGCGCTCGCCTACGTGTATCCGGACGGACGCCTGCCCTCTCCTCGCTGGAAGCCGATGGCGGGCGCCGCGCTCGCCTCGTGCGGCGGGGCGATGCTCCTGCTGCTCGGCCAGGAGACGCTCGAAGGCCCGTACGGCGACGTGGCGAATCCCTTCGGCGGCTTCGAGAGCGCACCGCTCGTCGCCGTCTTCTGGGCCTGCTGGGCCGGGGTGCTGATCTCGCTGTTCGGCGGGGCGCTGGCGCTGCGAGCCCGCTACAAGGCCGGCGACCGCGAGCGCCGGCGCCAGGTCCTCTGGCTCGCCTACGGCGCGCTGCTCGTGCCGCTCTGGCTCGGCGGCTCGTCGCTGTGGGGCCTCGTCTTCTCGCCGATCAGCGAGGCCGACATCCCGGTGCTCGGCCTGCTGCACGCCTGGCTGGCCCTCGCCGTGGCGGTGGCGGTGACGCGGCACGGCCTCTACTCGATCGACCGGCTGTTCAACCGCACGCTCGTCTACGGGCTGCTGACCGCCCTGCTCGCCGGCACGTACGCCGCGGGCGCGCTGCTCGTCGGGCTCCTGACGGGCGACTCGGCGCTGCCCGCCGCCGTCGGCACGCTGGCCGCGGCGCTCGCGTTCCGGCCGCTGCGCGACCGGCTGCAGCGGCTGGTCGACCGGCGCTTCGCCCGCGCCCGCTACGAGGGCATCGCGCTGGTGCACGCCTTCCTCGCCGACGTCCGCGCCGGTCGCGCCGAGCCCGAGGAGGTCGGCGCGGTGCTGGCCGTGGCGCTCGAGGATCCCGGCGCCGAGGTCTTCTTCCGGCTGCCCGAGACGAGCGCCTACGCCGACCGGCGCGGCCATCTCGTGGAGGCGCTCCCCGATGACGGGCGCGCCCGCTCGCCGATCGGCCGCGAGGTCGGCATGCTCCTGCACGACCCCGCGCTGACCCGCCGCCCAGACCTGCTCGGCGGCGTGCTCGACGCCGCGGCCGTCGCCGTCGAGCTCGGACGGCTGCGCGTGGAGCTGCGGCTCCAGCTCGCCGAGGTCGAGTCCTCGCGCGCGCGGATCGCCCAGGCGGGCTACGAGGAGCGCCGCCGGCTCGAGCGCGACCTGCACGACGGCGCGCAGCAGCGCCTCGTCACGCTCGGCATCACCCTGCGCCGGCTCCAGCGCTCGCTCCCGGGCGACGCCAAGGTGCTCGCACCGGCGTTCGACGCCGCCGTCGACGAGGTGGCGGCCACCATCGCCGACCTGCGCACGATCGCCGCCGGCGTTCGGCCGCCCCGTCTGGACGAGGGCCTCGCGGCCGCGCTCGCCGACCTGGCGCGTGGCGCCGCGGTGCCGGTCGTGGTCGAGGCGTCGGGCGAGCGGGCGCCACCTGAGGTCGAGGCCGCCGCGTACTTCATCGCCTGCGAGGCGCTCACCAACGCCGTCAAGCACGGGTCGCCCTCGCGCGTCTCCGTCCACGCCGAGCGCGACGACGGCGTGCTCCGCCTCGTCGTCAGCGACGACGGGGTCGGCGGCGCCGTGGCGCGCTCGGGCAGCGGGCTCGCGGGCCTGGCCGACCGCGTGGCGGCGCAGGGCGGCACGCTGGCCCTCGAGAGCCCCGCGGGCGCCGGGACCCGCATCGCCGTGGAGCTGCCGTGCGCGTCGTGATCGCCGAGGACACGGTGCTGCTGCGCGAAGGGCTCGCGGGGTTGCTCGAGGATGCCGGCCACGAGGTCGTCGGTCGCGCCGGCGACGCCGAGACGCTGCTGGCGCTGGTCGGCGAGCACGCGCCCGAGCTCGCGGTGGTGGACGTCCGCATGCCGCCGTCGTACGACGACGAGGGGACGCGCGCCGCGTCCGAGATCCGGCGCTCGCATCCGGGCACCGCCGTGCTCGTCCTCTCCCAGCACATCGAGACGCGCCACATCGTCGAGCTGGTGACCGACGGCGGCGGCTTCGGCTACCTGCTCAAGGACCGGGTGCTCGACGTCGACGACTTCCTCGACGCCGCCCGCCGGGTCAGCGAGGGCGGCTCGGCGCTCGACCCGCAGGTCGTGGCGACCCTGATCGCCGCCCCCAGCCGCCAGACGGCGCTCGACGAGCTCAGCCCGCGCGAGCGCGAGGTCCTCTCACTGATGGCCGAAGGCCGCACCAACGGCGGGATCGCGCGGCGTCTGTGGCTCACCGAGAAGACGGTCGAGACCCACGTGCGGACGATCCTCATGAAGCTCGGCCTGCCGGCCGGCGCGGACGACAACCGCCGCGTGCTCGCGGTGCTCACCTACCTGCAGGTTCAGGGCTAGCCCTGAGGCCGGGTTCCGGGCTCGTCCTGATGTGCGGTCAGGCGGCCGCGCTTAGCGTCGTCGGCATGACCACACGCATCCGCACCCTCACCCTCGCGATCGTGCTGATCGGCGCGCTCGCGGTCGCGCCGGCGGCCTTCGCCGGCAAGCGCAAGACGGACACGATCCGCGCGTTCTCCATGCCGGTCTCGTTCGTCTACACGAGCGTCGACGGGACCGTTACGCCGGGCCCGCCCGACGCCCCGCCGCAGGCCGGCGACGTGTTCGAGATCTCGTCGCTCGACTTCGTCGGCAACCACAAGAAGCACGCCAGGAAGGCGACGATGAGCGACTACCTGCGCTGCACGTTCACCGCCGAGCTCGAGCCCGACTGCTTCGGCTACACCGCCATCGGCGGCTCGCTGCTGCGCTTCCACGGCATGGAGATCATCGGCGGCACCGGCCGCTACCAGGGCGCCACCGGCAAGGTCCTCCTCAACAAGGAGGTCGAGGGCGGATCGGACTTCGTGGTCCGCGTCAAGCTCGCCCGCTGAGTGAGCTCGCTCGCCCCGCCGCTAGGAGTACCGCGGCGGGGCGGCGGCGTCCATCGACAGTCCCAGCATCCCGACGAGGCGGCCGGCGTCGTCCTTGATGACCGCGCATCGCGTGTAGGTCAGCAGGGTGCCGCCGCTCTTGCACCGCAGGGTGAAGTCGCCCTCCCAGCCACCGGTCCGGCGGATGCTCTCCATGTTCGCCTCGGCCGTCCGGCGGTCGCCCGGCGCCACGAGCAGGTCGAGGAACTGAAGCCCGATCGTCTCCGTGCCGGACCAGCCGTACAACCGCTGCGCGCCGGCGCTCCAGTGCGTGATCACCCCGTCGAGGTCGGTGGCGATCACCGCTGCGGCGCCGTGCACCAGCAGCTCCTCGAGCTCGGCGGCACGGATGGGCTCGGCCGCCCACGGCGCGTCCGCGGGGGCGTCTTCTCGGGACGGGGGCTGGGTTGTCATGAGCAGACCCCTGCATGGACGACGGTACCGGGTTTGCGGGCGTCCGTCGCGCGGCTCGACAATCGGCGCATGGGTCGCTGCTCCGGTTTACAGTGTTTCGAATGCTCTGGCGGGGGCTGGCGGTGGCGGTGGTCGGGAGCCTGGTGGCGGCGGCGAGCGCCGCTGCCTACGATCCGGCCTCCGAGGCGCGCAACTTCGCCAAGACGACCGAGCGGGCGGCCGTCTACAGCTCGCCCGACGGCCAGCTCCTGCTGCGCCGGGTGGGCCTCGCGAACGCGCTCGCCTCGCGCCAGGCCCAGCTGGCCGACCCGGAGCGGGTCTTCTCGGCCAACCTCTGCGCCAGCGGGGAGGACGGCTGCGCCGGCGACCCGCGGCTCTACGACTGGGGCCCGAAGGGCTACGGCCTCGTCGAGCCGGTGCTGTGGACGGCGCGCAACGGCGCCACGATCTCCGGCCACGTGTGGGCCACCAGGGCCGGTCCCGCGCAGCGGCCGGGCGTGGTGATCACCAACGGCTCGGTGCAGGCCGACGAGCAGATGTACTGGTACGCGGCGCAGACGCTCGCCAAGGCCGGCTACGTCGTGCTGACCTGGGACCCGCAGGGGCAGGGGCAGTCCGATGTGCCCGGCGAGGGGCCGGACGCGAGCGAGGGCGTGCCGGCCCAGAGCGACGGCCGCCCGTTCTACGACGGCACGGTCGACGCGCTCGACTTCTTCCTCTCCACGCCCGGCCACCCGTTCACGCCGCGCCCGAGCTGCGAGACGGGCACGAGCCACGCGCCCAAGCAGCAGCGCCGCGTGGCCGCCGGCCTCAACGCGGCGCACAACCCGTTCGCGCACCTGCTCGACCGCGGGCGAATCGGACTCGCCGGCCACTCCTACGGCGCCGCGGGCGTCTCCTACGTCGGCCAGTGGGACCCGCGCGTGAAGGCGATCGTGGCGTGGGACAACCTCGGCCCGGCCGACCCGGCGGCGGGAGGCCGGCTAGGCGAGCGGCCCTGCCCGGCCGATCCCGACGCGCGCCGCCCCGTCCCGATCATCAAGCCCGCGCTCGGCCTGTCGGCCGACTACGGCCTGATCGCCACGCCCTACACCGCGGACCCTGACCCGCTCGCCAAGTCGGCGCAGTCGCTCGAGTACAGCCGCGCGGGCGTCGACACCGGCCAGCTCGTGATCCGCGGCGGCACCCACTACGAGTTCAGCTTCATCGCCAACCCGGCCTTCGGCGCGACCCTGCGCGGCGCCGACCTGACCGCCTGGTACACGACCGCCTGGTTCGACAGGTACGTCAAGGACGACCCGACCGCCGACGCGCGGCTGCGCGCCGCCCGCTGGCAGGACGACTTCTCCTTCTACTACCGCTCGCGGCTCGACATCGACGGCTTCACCTGCGAGGACCTGCGCTCGGGCTGCCCGGGCATGGTCCCCGGCGACGGCGAGTACAGCTATCTGTCGCTGGTCACCTCGCCCGACGCAGGAACGGGATGACCGTCTTCACGAACGCGTTGCGGTCCGGCAGGGCCGAGAGCGGGTCGAGGTGGTCGTACGTCGCGTGCCGGTCCACGAGCGTGGCCCGCACGTCGGACCGCCGCGCCAGCGCGCGTGCGCCCTTCAGCACGCGGCCGGCGCCGAGCGAGGTCTCGATCGCGTAGATCGGCAGCTCGAGGTCGCGGCCGTGGGTGGCCCGCAGGCCGAGCAGCCGCTGGGCCGGGTTGGCCACGCCGCCCGCCACCGCCTGCCCGTCGATCGACAGGCGGCGCGGGTGGTACCAGGCCGTGCCGTCGATGCCGGCGATGCCGGAGAACATCTCCGCCGCCCGGGCGACCGTGCCGAGCTCCCCGTCGGCCCACGGGCGCGGGTCGCCCGCCGCCGCCAGGGCGCCGATGTGCATCCGCACGAGCGCCAGGTTGGGCGGCGAGGTGTCGTCGTCGACCGCGTAGCCGTAGCCGCCGGCGTTGGTGGCCGGGACCGGCGGCCGCAGCGCCGCCGGCAGCGGCTGCCAGGCGGCGAGCACGGCCGGGGCGTCGGGCTCCTGCACGGCGAGCGTGGAGCCGACCGCGTTGAGCACGCCGATCGCCCACGGCAGCCCGAAGCCGCTGAGGTCGAGGAACGGCGACTCGCCGCCGAGCTGCGCGAGCTGCTCGCGGGCCTCCGACCGGCGGATAGGCGCGCCGCCGCTGCCGCCGTCGATGAGCACGAGGCCCGCGAGGTCCTCGCCCCCGGCCCGTCCTCCGAAGTCCCAGGTCGCGTAGGCGATCGCGATCGTCGCGCCCAGCGAGTGGCCTCCCAGCACGACGGTGCGGCCGCCTCGGCGCGCCGCGCGGACGACGTTGCGCAGGTCGCGGACCGCCACTCCCATGCCCCAGCGGCGCGCGTACGGCGCGTCGGTCACCGGCGAGAAGCGCGGCGTGATCGACGTGTCGGTGAGCGACTCGAGGTAGTAGCGGAAAGCGTCCTGCGCCGGGCGGTCGCGGCCGACGACCGGCCCCAGCACCGTGTGGTCCTCGAGCCGGTTCTCCCGCCGGTCGACCGACCACACCTTCCAGCCGGGGAGGCGGCCGACGATCGCGCGCGCCACGGGGCGGAAGTACGCGGCGCCAGCGGACGTGCCGGGCACCAGCACGAGCACGTTCTCGGCCTTGCGCGGACCCTGCTCGATCACCTGCACGCGGTCGAAGCGCGCGGGTCCGGGCGCCTTCGCGCCGCCGACCGTGAAGACCCGGTCCGCGGAGGCGGGCGACGCAACCGCCAGCACCCCGGCCATGGTCGACAATGTCAGCAGCAGGTACCGTCGCACGAGCCCTCCTGTTACAGGATTCGCGGATGTTACATACGCGCCCAACCGCTCTCGACGCCTTCCTGCGCGCGCGCAGGCGGTTCCAGGCGTGCGAGCGCATCGACATGAGCGGCCTCGCCGAGGAGCTCGGCGTGAGCCGCGTGACGCTCTACCGCTGGGTCGGCTCGCGCGAGCATCTGCTGGTCGAGGTCATCTGGTCGCTGGCCCGGCGCACGCTCGACAACATCGAGGCCGAGGTGACGGCCACAGGGCCCGAGCGGCTGGTCCAGGTCGTCACCCGCTTCCTCGACGACGTGATCACGAATCCCGGGATGCGCCGCTGGCTTGGCGAGGAGGGCGAGTCGGCGATGCGGCTGCTGACCCGGGGTGAGAGCGGCTTCCAGCCGCGCCTGATCGACGCCATCCACGACCTGTTGATCGAGGAGACCGAGGCGGGCCGGCTCGACCTGCCCGTCGACCTGCGCGAGGTCGCCTACGTGATCGTGCGGCTGATCGAGTCCTACACCTACCTCGACCTGATCACCGGCGAGCAGCCCGATGCGCGGCGGGCGGAGCCGATCCTGCGGCTGTTGCTGCGGGCGTAGGTGGGCGTCAACTGCGGCTGGGTAGGGGAGGCTGAGGTCGGCGGAGCGGATTCCTTCATCGAATCCTGCCTAGGGGTCGGAAAACGACCCCATGTCCAGGATCAGACGCCGAAATCGCGCGCAGCCGCCGGTCTCACCGCTTCCCTACCCAGCCGCAGTTGAAGTTCGCGCTACAGCGCCGCCGCGAGCACCTCACGCGCAACCGGCGCGGCAGCCGTCCCCCCGAACCCGGCCCCGACCAGCATCACGGCCACCGCCACCCGCGGCCGGTCCGCCGGCGCGAAGGCCACGAACCAGGCGTTGGCGTCCTTGGGATCGGTCGAGTTCGGCACCAGCTCGGCGGTTCCCGTCTTGCCCGCCACCTGCACGCCGGGCAGCGCCGCGGCCGTGCCCGTTCCCGACTGCACGACGCCGATCATCATGTCGCGCACGTCGTGCGCCGCGCGCGAGGACACCACGCGCTTGCGCCGGACGCGCTCGAGCGTCGTGATGCGCGGCCGCGCGCGCCGGCCGTCGTTGGCGATCGTGGCGCCGACGCTGGCCATCGTCAAAGGCGTCGCGAGGTCGCGGTCCTGGCCGATCGCCGCCGCGCCGACGGCGAGGTCGTCGCGCAGCTCGGACGGCGGCGAGATGGTGCTGGGCTTCGCCTCCGGGATCGCCGGCTTCTCGTCGAAGCCGAAGGCGCGCGCGGCCGCCACGAGCTTGCGCGCGCCGAGCTCGGCCCCGAGCGGCGCGAAGACCGAGTTGCAGGAGTGGATGAACGAGTTGGTCAGCGTCCCGCCGCACGACTCGCCGCCCGCGTTGCGCAGCGTGACGCCCGACAGGGTCGCCGCCGTCCGCACCGGGTAGCTCGTGTCCGGCCGCGCGATCCGCTCGTCGAGCGCCTCGGCGGCGGTGATGATCTTGAAGACCGAGCCGGGAGGTTGGGGCGCCGACACCGCGAGCCCGGCGAGCGCGCGCACCGACCCGTCGCGCGGGCGGATGACGGCCACGCCGCCGAGCCGGTCGCCGAGCGCCGACCTCGCCGCGCGCGTCAGCGCCGGGTCGATCGTCGTCCGCACGTTGCGGCCGCGGACGGCGCGCGTGCGCGCGACCACGCGCTCGCCGAACAGCAGCTGCGCCGACGGATGGCCGTTGAGGCGGTCCTCGTGCATCCGCTCGAGGCCCCGCGCGATCGCGCCGAGGTCGAGCGGCGTGCCGTCGGCCGCGAGCACCGAGCCCGACCGCGGCTGCCGGCCCGCGCGCTGCACCACGGCCTCGTCGCGCCGCAGGCCCGGCAGCCGAAGCGAGAAGTCCCAGTCGACGCCCGCCTTGTCGCCCCGGCCGGACACCGGTACGGCCAGCGTCCCGCGCAGCGTGCCGAAGATGTCGGTCTCGATCGTCACCGGCACGGCCACCCGGCCGTCGCGCTCCGGGCCGAGCCGGCCGATCGTGACCTTCTCGACGCCCGCCTCACGGTCCGCGTTGCGGTAGGCGGTGACGAAGCGCCGCTCGGGCGTCGCCTCGCGGGAGCGCCCCGTCAGCTCGCGCCACATCGCCGGGTGATCGCCGCGCGCCCACGCCGCCGCGAAGCGCTCGGCGGCCTCGTGCCGGGCGTCGCCGGCCTCGGCCTGCGAGCGCCAGGCGTAGATGCCGCCCCCGATCGCCGCCAGGATCGCCAGCACGAGCAGCCAGCGGCCGATCCGGGGCCGCCGCCGGCGCCGCCGGGCCGGGCTGTCCAGCAGCACCGAGCCCGCACGGGGACCGGGCGAGCTGTAGCGGGAGCGACGGCGGGCCACTCCCCATCGTTCTAGCGGGTCAGCACATCTCCTCGGGCGGGCGCGTCATCGCGGCTCCCGCACGCGGCGCGCCACCGGCACCACGAGCGGGGTCCCGCTCTCCGGGTCGTCGATCACCCGGCACGGCAGCCCGAAGACCTCCTCGACCAGCTCGGCGGTGACCGTCTCGGTCGGCTCGCCCTGCGCGACGATCGCGCCCTCCCGCATCGCGACCAGGTGCGTCGCATAGCGGCAGGCGTGGTTGAGGTCGTGCAGCACGGCGACCAGCGTGCGGCCGCGCTCGGCGTGCAGCTCGGCGCACAGGTCGAGCACCTCGACCTGGTGGGCGATGTCGAGGAACGTGGTCGGCTCGTCGAGCAGCAGGATCGGCGTCTCCTGGGCGAGCGCCATGGCGAGCCAGACGCGCTGGCGCTGGCCGCCCGACAGCTCGTCGACGATCCGGTCGGCGAGGTCGTCGACCCGCGTCGCGGCCATCGCCGCCTCGACCGCGCGCGCATCGTCCGCGGACCACTGGCGCAGCAGCCGCTGGTGGGGATAGCGGCCGCGCGCGACGAGGTCGGCGGCCGTGATCCCGTCGGGCGCGATCGCGCTCTGCGGCAGCAGCCCGAGCTCGCGCGCGACCTCCTTCGACGACCGCGAGGTGATCAGCTCGCCGTCGAGGTAGACGCCGCCGCGGCGCGGCTTGAGCAGGCGGGCGAGCGCGCGCAGCAGCGTCGTCTTGCCGCACGCGTTCGGGCCCACGATGATCGTGAACGAGCCGTCGGGGATCTCGATCCCCAGGCGCTCGGCCACGACGCGCTGGTCGTACGCGAGCTCGAGGTCGTCGCCGCGCAGGCGTGTCATGTCCGCCGCCATCCGGTCGAGAGCAGCCAGCAGAGGTAGACGCCGCCGAGCGCGGCGGTCATGACGCCGACCGGCAGGTCGACGCTGAGCACGCGCTGCGCCGCGAGGTCGCTCACCACCAGCAGCAGGGACCCCATCAGCGCCGCCGAGATGAGGCCCGGGTTGGCCGCGCGCGTCAGCCGCCGCGCGATCTGCGGCGCGGCGAGCGCCACGAAGGCGATCGGCCCGCACGACGCCGTCGCCACGGCTGTCAGCCCGACCCCCACGAACACCAGCGCCAGCCGCGAGCGCTCGGCCGCGACGCCGAGCGACCGCGCCGCGTCGTCGCCCATCTCGAGCAGCGCGAGCGGCCGCGCGAGGATGAGCGCCGCCGGCACCAGCACGGCGAGCGCGGCCGTGACCGGCCACACGTGCTCCCAGCCGCGGCCGTTGACGCTGCCGATCATCCAGTGCGCCGCCTCGTACGCGTCCTCGCGCGTGGCGCGCGCGACCAGGTAGGCGTTGACCGCCTGCAGCACCGCGGCGATGCCGATGCCGACGAGCACCAGGCGGTAGCCCTGCACCCCGCCGCGCAGCGCGAGCAGGTAGATGATCACGGCCGTCACCAGGCCGCCCACGATCGCCCCGAGCGCGACCTGGCTGGTCGTCCCGTCGATCACCAGGATCACGAGCACCGCGCCGGTGACCGAGCCCATGGTGAAGCCGATCATGTCGGGGCTCCCGAGCGGGTTGCGCGAGATGCTCTGGAAGATCGCGCCGGCGATCCCGAACGCCGCGCCCACGAGGACGGCCACGGCCACGCGCGGCAGCCGCAGCGTCTCGACGATGAACTCGCTCGCCGGGTCGCCCTGGCCGACCAGCACGGCGACGACGTCGCCGGGGGACAGCGGGAAGTCGCCCGTGCCGATGCTGATGACGGCGGCGAGCAGCAGGCCCGCCAGGAGCACGCCGCACACGACCAGCGAGCGCGTGTGCACGCGCACCGACATCCCGGCGAAGGCGAGCGCGGTCACAGCTGCGCGATCCGCTTCCGGCGCACGAGCGCGATGAACACGGGGGCGCCGATCAGCGCCGTCACGATCCCGACCTCGAGCTCGGCGGGCGAGATCACGACGCGGCCGATGATGTCGGCCGTCAGCAGCAGGATCGGGGCGAGCAGCAGCGAGTAGCCCAGCACCCAGCGCTGGTCGGGGCCGGCGATCGCGCGCGCCATGTGCGGGACGCACAGCCCGACGAAGACGATCGGGCCGGCGACCGCGGTGGCGGCGCCGCACATCAGCGTGATCGACACGGCGCCCAGCACGCGCGTGCGGCCGACGCGCGCGCCCAGCGCGCGCCCCTGGTCGTCGCCGAGCGCGAGCGCGTTCAGCGGCCGGGCGAGCGCGAGCGCGATCACCAGGCCGACGAGCAGGAACGGCCCGACCTCGGCGAGGATCTGGAGGTCGCGCCCGGCCAGCGAGCCGACCACCCAGTGCCGGTACTCGTCGAACGCCTCCGGGTCGAGCAGCGTGATGCCGTTGGTGTAGGCGGTCAGGGCGAACGTCACCGCGGTGCCGGCCAGCGCGAGCCGGACCGGCGTGGCGCCGGCCCGGCCGTGCGAGCCGAGCAGGTAGACCACGATCGAGGCGACCGCCGCGCCGAGGAACGAGAACCAGATGTACCCGCGCGGCTGGGTGATGCCGAGGAGGCCGATCGCGGTCACGATCGCCGCGGCGGCGCCCGCCTCGACGCCGAGGATCCCGGGGTCGGCCAGCGGGTTGCGGGTGAGCGCCTGCATGAGCGCGCCGGCGAGGCCGAGCGCGACGCCGACGGCGAGGCCCACCAGCGTGCGCGGCACGCGCAGCTCGCGCACGATCGCCGCGGACTCCGAGCCGTCGTCGCCGAACAGGCCGGCCGCGACGTCGCCGAGCGGGATCGCCTTGGCGCCGATGGCGATGCTGAGCATGCACACGAGGACGAGCACGGCGGCGCACAGGGGGAGCCCGGCGAGCCGCGGCAGCGTGCGGCGCTCGCCGAGCGCCATGGAGGTGCTCGTCATCGACGACATCTCTTAGGGAACCCTAACTCGTTCGCGTCCGCCAAGCTGCACCCGTGGTCGACGCAGCTCGCGCCGTTCGGGGGCTCCGGGAGCTCGCCCGCCTCACCTCCGACGAGCGCGGCGCCCAGCGCGTCGCGTGGACGGACACCTGGATCGCCGCGCGCGACTGGCTGCGCGCCGAGCTCGACGCCATCCCCGGCGTGGCGGTCGAGCGGGACCAGGCGGGCAACACGTGGGCGACGCTGCCGGGCGACTCCGAAGAGTTCGTGATCGTCGGCAGCCACCTCGACTCGGTGCCCGACGGCGGCTGGCTCGACGGCACGCTCGGCGTGCTGGGCGCGCTCGAGGTCGTGCGCGCGCTGGCCGCCGGGGACCGGGCCGTCACCGTCAAGCTCGTCGACTGGGCCGACGAGGAGGGCGCGCGCTTCGGCCGCAGCCTGCTCGGCTCGAGCGCCTGCGCGGGGACGCTCGACCCGGACGCCGTGCGCGGCCTCACCGACCGCGACGGCGTCGCGCTGCCCGACGCGCTCTCAGCCCACGGCGTCGACCTCGACCGCGCCGGCGAGGCCCGCGAGCGGCTCGCCGGGGCGGTGGCCTACCTCGAGCTGCACATCGAACAGGGCCCGGTGCTCGAGCGGATGGACCTGCCGCTCGGCGTGGTCCTCGGCAGCTTCGGGGTCGAGCGCCACCGGCTGACCTTCACGGGCGCGCACGCACACTCGGGCGCCACGCCCATGGACGCCCGGCAGGATGCCTTCGTGGCCGCCGCCCGCAGCGCCGTCGCCTTCCGCGATGACGCCGCGCGGCGCGCCGACGCGCGCGCCACGACCGGGCCCGTGCGCGTGGAGCCCGGCATCCCGACCGCGTTCAACGGCCGCTGCGAGCTGACGCTCGACCTGCGCGCGCTCGACCCCGGCGAGCTCGCCGCCATGCACGCGAACGCGCGCCGCGAGGCGGATCGGATCGCCGGCGAGGAGGGCTGCGAGATCGCGTGGGAGCCGGTCTTCGCGATCGACCCGATCCCCTTCGACCGCGAGCTGATCGCCGTCGCCGAGGACGTCGTCGCCAGGCTGGCCGGCACCTCGCACTCGCTCCCGAGCGGCCCGCTGCACGACGCCTCCGAGATGGCGCGCGCGCTGCCCGCCGTGATGCTGTTCGTGCGCAGCCTCGGCGGCGTGAGCCACACCAGCGCCGAGGACAGCCGCGACGAGGACGTCGAGCTCGGGGTGCGCGCCCTCTACGAGCTCACGCGTAGGGTTCTGGCGCGGTGAACCCGCACCTGGAGACGGAGCCGGTCGTGCTCGGCCCTGAGTCCGGCCGGACCGCGGTGCTCGTGCACGGCCGCGGCTCGGGCCCCGAGACCATGCTCGACCTCGCGGGCCGCCTGGCGGCGGCCGGGGTGCGCTGCGTGCTGCCCGCCGCGGCCGGCAACACGTGGTACCCGCAGCGGTTCACGGCGCCGCTCGCCGACAACGAGCCGTGGCTGACCTACGCGCTCGAGGCGCTCGACGCGCACGTGGACGGCGACAGCGCGCTGATCGGCTTCTCGCAGGGCGCCTGCCTGGTGCTCGAGTACGTCGCGCGCCATCCCCGCCGCTACCGCGCCGTGGCCGGGCTGACGGGCGGCCTGATCGGCGCCGACGGCGAGCTCAGCCGCCCGCGGGGCCTCGACGGCACTCCGCTGCTGATCACCAGCGCGGAGGGCGACGACTGGGTCCCCGTCGAGCGCACGCGCGAGAGCGCCGCGCGGCTCGCCGCCGGGGGCGCGCAGGTCGACCTGCGCATCTTCGGGCCCAGCTCGCACGCGATCCGCCCGGAGGAGGCGGACGCGGTCGCCGCGCTGCCATGAGGTTCGAGCACGTCCAGCCTGGGTTCCGCATCGTGTTCGGGGCCGGGAGCTTCGAGCGGCTCGCGGACGAGCTCGAGCCGCGCCGCTGGCTGGTCGTCCACGGCGGGTCGCAGGCCGCCGCCGCCGGGCGCCTGGCCGCCGACCTCGGCGCGGACACGTTCGGCGAGGTCCGGCGCCACGTGCCGGCCGAGCTGGCCGAGCGGGCGCGGGCGCGCTTCGCCGAGCTCGGCGCCGACGGCCTGATCGCCATCGGCGGCGGGTCGGCGATCGGGCTCGCCAAGGCGATCGCCCTCACCACGCACGCGCCGATCGTGGCCGTGCCGACCACCTATGCCGGCTCGGAGATGACCAACGTCTACGGCCTCACCGCCGAGGGCCGCAAGCGCACGGGCCGCGACGAGGCGGTCCGGCCGCGCACCGTGGTCTACGACCCCGACCTGGTTCGCGGGATGCCGCCCGAGGTCGCGGGTCCGAGCGCGATGAACGCGCTGGCGCACTGCGTCGACGCGCTGTGGGCGGAGGGAGCGACGCCGATCAGCACGCTGCTGGCCGAGGGCGGGGCGCGGGCGCTGCGCGAGGGCCTCGACTCCGGCGACCACGAGCGCCTGCTGTACGGCGCCGCGCTCGCGGGCTGGACCTTCGGGGTCGTGGGCGGCGCGCTGCACCACCGGATCTGCCACCTGCTCGGCGGCGCCTTCGACCTCCCGCACGCCGAGACGCACTCGGCGGTGCTCAGCCACGTCGCGGCGCTGAACGCGCCCGCCGCGCCCGAGGCGTCCGCGCGGCTCGCCGCCGCGCTCGGCGCCGAGGACCTGGCCGGCGGCGTCTACGACCTCGAGCGCCGGGTCGGCGCGCCGACCGGCCTGCGCGAGCTCGGGCTCGCGGAGGAGCGGCTCGACGAGGTGGCGGGGGAGGTGGCGGCCGCCGGCAACCCCGTGCCGCTCGACGAGCGAGCGGCACGGGAGCTGCTGAAGCGGGCCTGGGCCGGCGAGCGGCCCTAGTGACCTGCGTCGGCCGGCGTCGCGGGCCGCGAGAGCCCGTGGATGTCGGCCTTGGCCATGCTGCGCGCGGCCGCGGTGGCGACCGGAGCGCTGCGGGCGGGCAGCGTCTTCGCCTGAGCCAGCGTCACGAGCACGTGGGCGGCCGCATCGGCCATCTCCTCGTATCCGCGCTTGTTCAGGTTGAAGAAGTCGTCGCAGCCCTGGTGGTAACAGATGTCGAACGGGATGCCCGCGGTGCCGCCGTACAGGGCGACCTGCGCCGGCGTCTTGATCTCCTCGGCGCCCGTGAACAGGCCGCCGGCCGGGATCCCGGCCTCGATGAACGGCCCGTAGTCGGAGCGTCCGTCGAACGCCGTCGGCTCGTTCGCGAGCCCCTGGTCCTCGAAGTAGTCGAGGAAGATCTGCTCGATCTCGTCCGAGCCGGGAGGCGCCACCAGGTCGCCAGGCCCCGGCGGGAAGCTGCCCTGGTCGCCGTCATAGACGAGCCGCGCGAAGTTCGGCGAGGCGATCATGTCGAAGTTCAGCATCGCCGCGATCTTGCCCCGCTGGGTGTCGTCGAGGCTCGCCACGTAGGCCTCGGAGCCGAGCAGGCCGGACTCCTCGGCGCTGAACCAGATGAAGCGGACCTTGTTGCGCAGCTTCATCTTGTTGATGTGCTTGGCCATCTCGAGCAGCGCCGCCGAGCCGGACCCGTTGTCGTTGATGCCCGAGCCCGGGCCCACGCTGTCGAGGTGGGCGCCGACCACGATCACGTTGTTCGGGTCGCCGGTCTTGGTCTCCGCGATGACGTTCTGGGTCGGGTACGTGCCCGGCCGCCAGTCGATGCGGACGCGGGCCGTGAGCCCGGTGCGGCCCTTCTGGACCCCGTTGGCCAGCGCTGCGGCCGTCTCGACGGTGACCGCCGCGGACGGCGTCGCGAGGCCGTCGACGTTGAACCAGATCGGGAGCGTACGCCCGGGGAGCTCCGGGACGTTGCCCTCGTTGGAGATCAGCATCGCGCCGGCGCCGACCTGGTCGGCGAGCTGGAACTTCTGCGCGAACGGGCACGTGCCGCGCTGGACGATCACGATCGCCCCGGCCGGCATGCCGTCGTAGTCCGCGACCTCACAGCCGCTCGTGTTGCCGTTCGCCGTGGGGCCGGCCGGGTAGCGGACGTCGGCCGCCCACACGGGGGCCGTGATGTCGGTCGATTCGCGTCATGTAATTCGAGCCGAAGTCGCCGCCGAACGCGAACTGCGCCCCGCCGATGCCGGGATTGAAGCTCCGCCGCTTGCCGCGCGTCGTGATGTCCAGGATCGGCTGCTTCCAATCCGCCAGGATGTCGAGGTCGTAGTCGAACTCGTGCTGCGAGACCCTCAGGCCCGCGAGCGCAGAGTTGACGCCGACGTACAGCGACGACGCGTCATGCCCCTTCGTGCCCGCCAGCCGGTTGCCGTTGGCCAGCTCGCCGATCGTGTTCAGCGCGGCCTCGTGGACCAGCATGCCCTTGACGCCCACCGCGTCGCGGAGCTTCTTGGAGTCGCTGCTCCCACCGGTGCCGAACGCCGGAGCCGCGCACAGCAGCGCGACGACCGCCGCCAGCGGTAAGACCTTCCTCATTACTTCCCCCTCCACTTGTTGCTGTTGAGGGGAGATTGTCGGAATCGTGCGCGTTCAGTCAAGCCTCGACCGCATGGCGATTCGTGAAGACGCCGATTCCGACCGCCGGGCGATGGGAGGGGCGGCGGGTGGCTGACAACCTGTCGACAGCGAGTGGGAACGGCGGCGCGCACATCGCATCTCTCCTCCTGCGACTCGGCGCCGCCACCCGCTCGCTCTTAGCTCAGCTGATACGCCCCGTACGGCGCCAGCGAGGCGGCGACGAGGGCGAGCTGCGCCTCGATCGCCGCAGCCGACGCGGTATCGGTCGGCAGCCCGGCGGCGTGCGTGAAGTAGCCGCGCTCGAGCGTCTCCAGCGCGCCGCTCGCATGGCGCAGCTCCACGGTGGCCAGCGGCGAGCCCGAGCCCGGGCCGGCGACGGCCAGGAGATCGTCGATGGCGGCGGCGGGCAGCGCACCGACGAGGCCGTCGTCGGCCAGGCGCGCGACGGGGTGCTCGGGCTCCATGTGCAGATGTCCGAGCGCGGACGGGGGGACGATGGTGAAGGTGTCGAGCTCGGGCCGCAGGTCGCGCAGCGGGCGGATGAGATCCGCGCCGTCGGCCTCGGCGCCCAGGTAGGCGGCCTCGATCACGACGAACGAGCGCCCGCGCACCAGCTCGGCGACCTCGGGGCCGTCGCCGAACTGCATCAGCCGCCCGACGGAGGTGATCTCGCGCGGGGCCGTCTCGGTCCAGTCGCGCCACGCGTGCAGCACCTCGGCGGCGCGGTCGAAGGAGAAGAACAGCGCGCCGGCGTAGAGATCCTCGGCCGGGTGCAGCACGAGCTCGAGCTCGGTGATCACGCCCTCGAGCGGAAGCTCCTCGCTGCGCTCGAGCTCGCCCTCGGGGGTCACGTACTCGACGGCGGTCACGCCCGCAGCGGCGACGCCGTGGCGGCGGGCCAGCCAGCCCATGCCGTGACCGAGGACCGTGCCGACGATGCTCGCCTCACGGTCGAACCCGCCGGCGGGGGCGAGGCCGAGGAACGACGCGCGGTCGGCGAGGTCCGCCCAGCGGGCGCCGGCCCTGATTCGGGCTGCGCGGGCGCGGGCGTCGATCTCGACGCCGGCCAGGCCGGCGGTCCGCAGCAGGAGGGCGTCGTCGAGCGGGCCGAGGCGCGAGGCGCCGCGACCACCGCACTGGGCGACGACGCGCAGGCCGCGCTCGCGCGCCTCGCGGACGGCGGCGACGACGCCGTTCTCGTCGGTCGGGACGGCGACGGCGGCGGGGCGCTGGTCGACGGCGAGGTCGAACGCGCGCCGCGCGTGGTCCCAGCCCGGGTCCCCGGGCTCGAGGATCGCGAGGTTCGGGTCGATCGCGGTGCCCTCCGTGCAGGTGATCATGGGCGGAGCATCTACCTGCGCGGTCCCCCGGTCATCGAGGGCACCCCCAAACGATGACCCCCATCTTCGCCCCCGGGATTCCTAGGGGTGCGGGAAACCGAACCCCTAGGAAGGGCGGGTGGGACTCCAATCCCCCCGGGGGTCCGGGAGCGGCGTCAGCCGCTTCTCGATCTCGGCGCGCTGCGGCTCCAGCCGCGGCGGCAGGATCACCACCGAGCCGAGCTGGTCCAGCGGGACATCGACGGTGAAGCCCGGGTAGTCGTCGGCGATCTCGAACAGCACGCCGCTGGGCTCGCGGAAGTAGATCGAGTGGAAGTAGTGGCGGTCGATGATCCCGCTGTTGGCGACGCCGACGAGCTGCAGCAGCTCGTACCAGCGCTTGTGCTCGACGACGTTGGTCCCCCACGCGACGTGGTGGACGGTGCCGGCGCTCTGGCGGCCGAGCAGCGCCGGCGCCCTGTCGTACTCGATCGTGCTGCCGCGCTTGTTCCCGCGCAGCTCCCACGCCGTCTCTCCGATGGGCCGCGCGCTCAGCACCTTCTCCAGCAGGGCGCCGCTGCGCTCGGGGTCTGCTGCAGTAGGCGCGCACGCCGTCGAAGCCCTGGAGCGCGTGCTCGGCCGGGATCTCCGGGTGCTCGGCGGTCAGAGGCTCGTCGACGCCCGGCCGGACGACCAGCTCATGGCGCAGCCCCTCGAAGTCGGCGAACCGCAGCGCATCCTCCGAACGCTGGGCATCCGAGCCGAGCCGCTTCTCCCAGAAGTCGAGCGCGCCGGGCCCGCCGACGCGCCAGACGATCGTGTGGACCATGCCGGCGCCCGCCCGGCCGGGCGTCGCGCGCGGGTACTCGAAGAAGGTCAGCTCGGAGCCCGGCCGTCCCTGCTCGTCGGCGTAGAACAGGTGGTAGACGCTCGGGTCGTCCTGGTTGACCGTCTTGGCGGCCAGGCGCAGACCGAGGACGCGCGTGTAGAAGTCGAGGTTCCGGAGCGCGTCCCCGGTGATAGCCGTGATGTGGTGGATGCCTTCGAGTCTCAGCGGATCTGGAACAACTGGGTCTGCGGGTTGGAGAACGGCAGCTTCCAGGCGCCCTTCGTGGCGCGGTCGCGCACCCTCAGGATGTCGACGCCGCGGCCGCCGTCGTTCGTGAACACGTAACCGTTGTACCAGTACGCCGACCATGTGTTGGCCCCGTGCGGGTCCAGGTGCCCGACCTCACGCGGCCTCGAGGCGTTCGTGAAGTCGACCATCGTGGTCCCGGCCGCGTAGGCCGAGGAGACCAGCACATCGCCGCGTGAGGTCGGCAGCGTGTTGAAGTTGTGCATCGTGCAGTTCGGGTCCTGCGCCTGTTCGGGCGTCAGCTTCTCCTGGATGCGCGGGACTTTCCACGAGCTGCGCGGCGTCACCACCTCCTCGCCGAGGCTGCGGATGCTCCTGACGTCGTAGAACCACAGCGCGCCGCGCGTGGCCGGGTCGGCCGAGGTGCAGGCCGGACCTGTACCGCCGCCCGCCTCGTCGCCGAAGATCACGCGCCGGCCGTCGTAGGAGAACGTCGCCGAGTGGAAGAACTCGACGCTCGGGTTGAACACGCGGCCCACGGTGCGCGGGTGCTCGAGGTCGGAGATGTCCCAGATCTGGCCCTCGCCCATGCAGGCGCCGGCCGCGATCTCGAGCTCCATGAACACCGTGATGTCATGGCAGCCGTACCAGCCCACCCGGTACTCCTTCTGCGGGAAGCGCGGCTCGCTGACGACGCTGGCCTTGCCCGGGTCGCGGAGCGGCACCTCGACGACGGAGATCTTGTTGTGCAGCGGCTGGCCGTTCGCGTCGAACCGCTTGCACTCGTTGCCGTAGCTCGACGGCGCGAGCTCGGACGCGGTGTACGAGGCGACGTAGAGCAGCACGCGGTGGTGGCGCGGGTCGGGGACCAGCGTGTGGGTGTGCGAGCCGCAGTCGGTCGGCACGCCGGCGATCAGCGCCGGCGAGCGCGGGTTGGAGACGTCGAAGATGCGGATGCCCTCGAAGCCGGGCGTCCCGGCCGGCTGGGCGGTCGAGTCACACGCCGGGCTGGTCCGCGGGGTCTCGACCGAGACGAACAGCAGGCCGCCCCAGACCGAGACGTCGTGCTGCGAGCCGGGGCAGGCGAAGTCGACGAGCTGCTTCGGCTTGCGCGGGTTCCCCGCGTCGATGATCTGGAAGCCCTCGTAGTGACCGGCGTAGGCGAGCCGGCCCCAGAAGGCAAGGTCCGAGTTGCGGTACGTGCTGAGCGGCTTGGTCCGCTCGACGCTGCCGACCATCTCGAAGTTCCCGGTCTGGCTCGAGGTACTCGGCCAGTACCAGCCCGGATGGTCCTCGGTCAGCCAGCTCGAGCCGAGCTGGTTGTCGTGCGCCGCGGCCGGAGCCGCGATCGCGAGTACGACGAATGCGGCCGCCGCCAGCGGCCAGGTGCGCCCTGCGCGCATGTGACTCATCTCCTCCCGTAGACGAATCTGCCGCCGGTCAGCTTAGCCTGACCGCACTTGCAGGATCGTGCCCTCTTCCGAGACTTGCCCTCGCGGCCGTACGTATGGTCCGCCAGGGAAGGCTCCTAACAGGAGGGGAGGGCTACATGAGGTTTCGCTTGCGCTGTTACTCGCTCTCAGCGCAGGTCTTGCGCTGCCGGTCGCCGCGTCGGCACATCCGGTGCAGGTCGTCTCGATGGCGCAGACGCTCGGCAACGCCGCGGCGGCGTTGACGTCGCCGCCGAGCGACGGCGGCGCGAACTTCGCGACGTCGCGCAACATGAGGCTGCTCGGCTTCTCCGAGCGGCGGGTCGCGCCGAACGACTTCAACCGCTTCAACACCGACCTCGCCTTCTGGGGCGACACGGCGTACCAGGGCCAGTTCAACGGGTTCCGCATCCTCGACGTCGACAATCCGCGCCGGCCGAGAGAGATCCTCAACTACGAGCAGTGCGGATCCGGCGCCGGTGGCGGCCAGGGCGACGTGGTCGTCTGGGGCAACGTGCTCGTCCGCGCCTGGGACGCGAACGCGGGAACCACTCAGACCTGCGACGGCCAGCCCGTCCCGCAGGGCTTCGAGGGCATGCACGTCTTCGACATCAGCGACACGCAGAACCCGGAGCTCGTCGCCAGCATCGACCTCGCTTGCGGTACGCACACGCTGACCGCCGTGCCGGATCTGGGCAACCGCCGGCTGCTGGTCTACGGCACCCCGTCGAGCTCCGCGTGCGAGGGCCTCGACATCGTCGAGGTGCCGCTGAGCCGGCCCGAGGAGTCCGAGTTCCTGCACTTCGAGTTCGCCGACAGGGCGCCCGGGGCGGCGACCAACTTCGCCTGCCACGACACCGGCGTGATCCTCGGCCGCGCGAACAAGGTCGCCTGCGCCGGCGGCGTCGGCTTCGCCGTCTGGAGCATCGGCGGCCGGGACGGCGGCTCGCGTGACAACCCGCGGTTCCTCTACAACCACGTGGTCCCGGAGATCGCCGCGGGCGCGCCGAACGTCGACAACCCGACGGGTCACTCGGCCGCCTTCTCGTATGACGGCGAGACGATCATCTTCGGTCACGAGCCGGGCGGCGGCCTCCAGTCGCGCTGCAAGGCGACCGGCGAGCCGGTCACCTCGAACGGCGTCCCCGTGGGCGTGCAGAACGACAACATGAAGTCGTTCTTCTTCTACGAGACCGACTCGGGCGAGCCGCAGGGCAAGTGGACGCACACGCGCCCGCAGACCGAGATCGAGAACTGCACCCTGCACAACTACGACATCGTGCCCACCAAGCACGACGACATCCTGGTGCACGGCTCCTACCAGTCGGGCATCGGCGTGCTGGACTTCAGCAACCGGGCCAACGCGCGCGAGATCGCGTACGCCGACCCGGCGCCGCTGCCGCTGACCGCCACCGGCGGCACCCAGGACGGCGGCGACTGGTCGTCGTACTTCTACAACGGGGTCATCTACCAGGCCGACATCACGCGTGGCCTGTACACGTGGGACCTCGACGACCGCGACACCGAGCGCGCCATGAAGCTGCGGCACCTGAACCCGCAGACGCAGGAGTTCACGATCGGGGCCAGGAAGGACCACGATCGCTGGAACGACAGCGACAAGTGGCACGACGACCGCTGGGACGATCGCGACTGATCGTCTGACGCGTTGAGGACGGGCGCCCGCAAGTTCGGGCGCCCGTTCTCGTTGTAGGTGGCATGAGCCGACTTCTCGCCGTCGCGGCCGTGCTCGCCGCCAGCCTCGTCATCGCCAGTCCTTCGAGCGCCGTCGTCGGCGGCCGTGACGCCGCGCCGGGCGCTTATCCGGCCGTCGCCGAGATCCGCTTCGGCTCGTCGTTCCTGTGCACCGGCACGCTGATCGCCCCCAACTGGGTGCTGACGGCCGGGCACTGCGGCTCGATCACCGGCGCCGCAGTCGGCTCTCCGGCCGCCTGGCCGCCGCAGCTGATCGACGTGCGCATCGGCTCCGTCACCCCGGGCGCGGGCGAGCGCGTCCCGGTCCGGCGCGTGGTCGTCAACCCGAACTACCTCGCCAACGTGGGCTACGACATCGCGCTGCTCGAGCTCTCGACGCCGTCGACCAAGACGCCCGCGCGCGTCGTGGGCGCCGCCGGCGCCTCGCTGTGGGCGCCGGCCACGCTGGAGTCGATCGTCGGCTTCGGGACGACCTCCGAGGGCGGCGACACGGCCGACACCCTGCAGGAGGCGCAGGTCCCGATCACCACCGACGCGTACTGCTCAAACGCCTACGACGACTTCGACGCGACCTCGATGGTCTGCGCCGGCTTCCCCGAGGGCGGGGTCGACACCTGCCAGGGCGACTCCGGCGGCCCGATGTTCGGCCGCGACGCCGCGGGCGTGCTCAAGGTCGTCGGCGCGACGAGCTTCGGTGAGGGCTGCGCGCGTCCCGGCAAGCCGGGCGTCTACGCCCGTGTCGGCGACACGGTCCTCCGCGAGTGGATCCGCTCGCAGGCGCCGAACGGCGTCGACTAAGCCCACTGGGCCCTGAGCCGCAGCTGGTCGGCGATCTTCTCGAGGTCGCGCTGGTGCTCGCGGCCGAAGAACGTGATGCCGATCCCGGTGGCGCCGGCGCGGCCGGTGCGGCCGACGCGGTGGACGTAGCCCTCGCGGTCGGCCGGCGGGTCGTAGTTGATGACGTGCGAGATGCCGTCGATGTCGATGCCGCGGGCGGCGACGTCGGTCGCCACCAGCGTGTCGACGTCGCCGCGCTCGAACGAGGCGAGCGCGCGCTCGCGCTGGCCCTGCGACTTGTCGCCGTGCATGGCGACCGCCCGCACGCCCTCGCGTGAGAGCCGCTTGACGAGCCGGTCGGCGCCGCGCTTGGTGCGCACGAAGACGAGCGCCATGTCGGTCTCGTCGAGCTCGCCGACGAGCACGCGCAGCTTCTGGTCGTGCTCGACGGCCATGAAGCGGTGCTCGATGTCGGCGCGGCTCTGCTTCGGCGGCTCGTGCTCGTGGCGGCGGGCGTCGCGCGTGTAGGCCTTGGCCACGCGGCCGGCCTCGCCGTCGAGCGTGGCCGAGAAGAACAGCGTCTGGCGCTCGCGCGGGCACTGGGCGACGAGCCGGTCGACGGCCGGGCGGAAGCCCATGTCGAGCATGCGGTCGGCCTCGTCGAGCACGAGCGTCTGCACCTGGTCGAGCCTGAACGCCCGGCGCTGGAGCAGGTCCTCGAGCCGCCCGGGGGTGGCCACGAGGATGTGGGCGCGCTGCGCGTCGCGGGTCTGCTTCTCGAAGCCGACGCCGCCGTAGACGGCGGCCACGCTGAGGTTGCGGGCGCGCGCCAGCTGGCGCAGCTCGTCGACGATCTGGCCGGCGAGCTCGCGCGTGGGGGCGAGGACGAGCGCCGCCGGGCGTCGCGCATCGGCCGCGATGCGGTCGATCAGCGGGGACGCCGAAGGCGAGCGTCTTGCCGGAGCCGGTCGGCGACTTGGCGAGCACGTCGCGGCCGGCGAGCACGTCGGCGATGACGAGCTCCTGGATGGGGAAGGGGGTGTGGACGCCGCGGTCGCGCAGGGCGGCGGCTACCGCACGGGATACGCCGAGATCGGCGAATGACTTGGACATGAGGACTTCCTGCGGCAATGGGCCGCGAACGATTCGGGAGGCGACTGCTGACCCGAACCGCCACTGGCGGGACCCAAGCAAGCGAACTGCCTCGCGGCCGGCATCGGTGCCGACCACCGCGCTACATGTTAGCGCGTACTCACTTTGATCGGCCGCGAGCAGCGAACCTGGAAGACCGACGTGAAGCCGGTCTCGAAGCCCTGGCGGGCGGCGCGCAGGTAGAGCCGCCAGACGCGCAGGCGCTCGGGCCCGGCGATCCGCTCGGCCTCCACCAGATTCTCGTCCAGCCGCCGCGCCCAGTGGCGCAGCGTCTCGGCGTAGTCGAGCCGGAAGTCCTCGACGTGGTGGGTCTCGAGGCCGGCGCGCTCCATCGCCGCGATGATCCGCGAGACGTGCAGCGGCGCGGCGTCGGGGAACACGTAGCGCTCTGAGAACGGGCCGGCCTCGGGCTCGCCCACGCGCAGGCGCGCGATGCCGTGGTTGAGGAACTGCGCGCCCGGCTTGAGCACGCGGGCGCACACGAGCATGTACTCGTCGATCTGGTTGGAGCCGACGTGCTCGACCATGCCGATCGACGCGATCGCGTCGAACTCGCCGGCCAGGTCGCGGTAGTCCTGCAGCCGGATCTCGACCCGGTCGGCGAGCCCGGCTTCGGCGACCCGCCTGCGCGCCAGCTCGGCCTGGCCCTCGGAGAGCGTGATGCCCACCACGTCCACGCCGTGCTCGCGCGCGGCGTGCATCGCGAAGCTGCCCCAGCCGCAGCCGACGTCGAGCACGCGCATTCCGGGCTCCAGCCGCAGCTTCTTGCAGACGAGCTCGAGCTTGGCGAACTGCGCGGCCTCCAGGCTCGAGTCGTCGAGCGAGAAGAACGCGCACGAGTAGGTCAGCGACTCGTCGAGGAACAGCTTGAAGAACTCGTTCGAGACGTCGTAGTGGAACTGGACCGAGCGCTTGTCACGCTCCGGGCTGTGGCGCCTGCCGCGCGGGCGCTGCTCCGCCTCCGGCACCGGCGGGGGGAGCATCGGGCCCGTGGCGCGGGCGGCCGCCAGCGCCAGCTTCAGCTGCCCGGCGCGGTCGATCGGCGGAGGCTCGTAGCGGCGCAGCATGAGCAGGAACGCGTCGAGATCGTCGGGCTCGATCTCGCCGGTGGCGTAGGCGCGGCCGATCCCGAGCTGACCGGGCGCACGCAGCGCGTGTCCGAGCGCGCGCGGGGAGCGGACGTGCAGCGTGGGCGCTCCGTTGCCGTTCGTGGAAGGCAGCTCGCTGCCGTCCCAGAAGGTGACGCGGAACGGGCGCTCCGGAAGCGCCGAATCGAGCTCCCGCCGCAACGGCTCGGTGGTGCGCAGGCCCGCCATCGGCCTACGTCCGGACGGCTTTGCGGGCCTGCTTCTCGGGACTGACGCGCACGACGTCCCATGCTAGGCCCAACTTCTCCAGTGTCCAGATGACGCCGGCCGAGATGTCGAGCTGCCAGGCCTTGAGGCCGTGGCGGTACGAGGTGGGGAAGGCGTGGTGGTTGTTGTGCCACGACTCGCCGAACGTGAAGGGCGAGAGCCACAGCAGGTTGCGCGACTCGTCGGGGGTGTCGAAGTCCTTGCGCCCGAAGAAGTGGCACAGCGAGTTGATGCTGTAGGTCACGTGGTGGACCACGAGCATCCGCACGAGGCCGCCCCACAGCAGGCCGGTCAACGCGGACTCGATCGAGCCGCCGATCAGCCAGCCGAGGAAGAACGGCACCAGCAGCCCGACCGTCACCCACAGCGCGAACAGGCGGTCGATCCTGCTGATCAGCGGGTCGGCGATCAGATCGGGCGCGTAGCGCTGCTTGTTGCCGCGGTGGGTGTGGATGAAGAGCCACCCCCAGTGCGCGTGCCAGAGGCCCTTGAACGCGCCCTTGAAGCCGTGGCCGTGGTCGACGTGCGGGCTGTGCGGGTCGCCCTCGACGTCGGCGAACGCGTGGTGCTTGCGGTGGTCGGCGACCCAGGCGGTGATCGGGCCCTCGATGGCGGCCGAGCCGAGGATGGCCAGCGTCCCGCGCACCCACTGCTTGGCCTTGAAGGCCCGGTGCGTGAACAGGCGATGGAAGCCGACGGTCACGCCCAGCGCGGTCGCGGCGTAGCAGATGAAGAACACGATCACGTCGCTCCAGCGGAGCGCCTCGTTCCACGCCTGCCAGCACACGATGCCGAGCCCGACGAAGGGCAGCACGGTGATCGAGCCCGTGAGGAAGCGGTCGAGCCTCTCGTTGGCGACCGGCTGGACATCGTCCGCTGTCGGCGCGATCGTCACGCGGTAGAACCCTATCGCGTCCTCCAGGTGATACTTTGTCGCGCGTTCGAACCGGGTGCTAATGCCCGGAAAAGCAGTGCACGACCGCAGTTGTCATGCCACGGCATCATCGGCGTTCGCAGCACACGTCCGCCGTGGAGGTAAAAGCATGGCGACCGGTACCGTGAAGTGGTTCAGCGACGACAAGGGCTTCGGGTTCATCACGCCCGACGAGCCCGGCAAGGACCTCTTCGTCCATTTCTCCGGCATTGCCGGTGACGGATTCCGCACCCTCGCAGAGGGCGCGCGCGTCGAGTACGAGGCTGAGCAGGGTCCCAAGGGCCCGGCGGCCGTCAACGTCACGACGATCTAGTCCGCAGATGGAACGCGGCCCGCTCGCCGGTGTCGGTGAAGCGGGCCGCGTACTCATCCCCCGCCGCTTCAACGGCCCTCCGGCCAGCGCGAACGGCGGCTACGCCGCGGGCCTGGTGGCCCGCTACATCCGCGGCCCGGCCGAGGTCTCCCTGCGCCTGCCGCCACCGCTCGACACCGCGCTCGAGCTCAAGCGCCCCGAGGACGGGCGCGTCCTGCTCTGCCACCGCGAGCAGCTCGTGGCCGAGGGGAAGCCGGCCGAGCGGCCGGACGTCGAGCCGCCGGTGAAGCCGACCGTCGCCCAGGCCCGCGAGGCGCTCCGGCGCCACCCCTGGCGCGGCGCGCGGCACCCGTTCAGCGACTGCTACGTCTGCGGCATCGGCCGTCACGACGGCCTTGGCCTGCACTTCGGCGACATGCCCGGCGAGCCCTCGATGACCGCCGCGCTGCTGGTCGCCGACGCCACCATCCCGCACGACGACCGCGGCCTCCTGCCCGAGATCGCGTGGGCGGCGCTCGACTGCCCGAGCTACGTCCCGGAGCTTTGGTCGGCCGACATTCCGAGCCTGCTGGCGTGGATGCAGGCGGAGCTGCACGAGCCGATCCCGATCGGCGAGCCGATCGTCGCCTGCGGCTGGCCGCTCGAGTCCGAGGGACGCAAGCAGTTCACGGCCTCCGCGCTGCTGACGGCCGACGGGCGGATCCTCGCCCGCGCCCGGCACCTCTGGGTGCAGCCGCGCGCTAGCTCAGCCTAAGGCTGAATCCACCGATCCCCGCGGCGCCTCGCCACCGTGGCCGTTCGCCAGAGCCGATCGGCCGCGACCCCGAGTGACCCGCCACGAGGAGACGCGGCCGATCGTCTCTGACTCGGCCCACGGCGCCGAGGCATCCACGGGTCATCGTGGATTCAGCCTGAGCGACGCCATGCCGCTGGCGGGGTCGGAGTGGATCGCCATCCACTCGCCGGCGCCGACGACCTCGAGCAGCCGCGCGACGTCGCCCGAGGGCGGGCAGACGATCGCGAACCGCCCGCCGTGGGCGCGGACCTCGGAGGCGGCGCCGAGCAGGGCTCGCAGGCCGGTGGAGTCGCAGAAGTCGACGTCGGTGAGGTCGACGAGCAGCCGCGGGCGCCGGCCGGCACGCGTCGCGTCCAGCCGCGCGCACAGCCGCGGCGCCGTCGCGATGTCCAGCTCACCGGCGACGTGGATGACCTTGACGCCCGATTCGTCGTGCTCGTCGACCGAGAACGGATCCGGAATGGGGTTGCTCACCGTTCAACGTTCTCGGGTTCCGGACGCGGCGTCAACTGCTGCTCCCCGTCCGGGTCGTCCCGCCTCGCGCGCTTGTCCTTCTTCTTGGGCTTCGGCTTCGGCAGCACGACGCGGAAGGTGCGCGCCTTCATGCCGACGGGGCCGCTCGGCCCCTGGGCCTCGATCCGCACCAGGTAGCGGCCGCGCTCGGGCGGCGTCCAGCCGACCTGGTGCGTGCCGTAGGGGAGCGTCATCTCGCGGCTGAAGGCGAGCCCCTTGCGGTCGTAGAGCCGCACCTTGACCGAGGAGACCTTCGAGATCCGGAAGCGGACGGCGGCGGTGTGCCGGGCGCGCAGGCGCTCGAGCGGCGCGATGCCGATCCGCGTCGGCTCGCGCTCGTAGCGGGCGAAGCGCCGCTCGGCGTCGCAGTAGGTCGCGCGGTCGGTGCGGTCGCACATGTCGCCGAGGAACCCCTCGATCAGCTGGTGGTAGCCGAGCGTCGCCTCGCGGCCGGCGAACGAGTACAGCGACCAGGCGCCGGTGTCGGAGGCCGCCACCATGACGCGCGCGCCTCGCTCGGCGCGGCGGAAGAGCCGCAGCGCGCGGCGGTCCGGGAACAGCGAGGCCAGCTCGCCGACGCCGCTGACGGCCTGCAGCTCGCCGTTGAAGACCCGCAGGCCGGGCGAGAACGAGTACATGAGGAAGTGGTCGCCGCCGTCGACCCCGAGCGGCGGGGCCGCCTCGAAGGCGCCCAGCGCGGAGTGGGCCGCCTTGCGCCAGCGCGGCTCGGCGAGCGCGCGGGACGCGCGGGAGAGGGCGGAGATCGCGGTGGCCTGGGTCATGCCGCTGATCCACGGCGGCGTGCCGCCGCCCCAGCTGAAGTAGTGCTCCCAGGCCAGGAAGTCGCCGCGGTGGGCGGCGAGGGCGAGCAGCGTGTCGACCCCGGTGCGCAGCTCGCGCACCGGGCAGGCCGCGCGGCGACGCGCCGCCGCGCGGTCGCGCAGGCAGGTGCGGGCGAGCCAGTTCAGCCTGCCCCAGCTCGCCAGCGGCTGGAGCTGCATGCCGCGGCCGGGGTAGTACTGGAAGACGGCCGCGCCGTAGTTCACGCGGTGGCCGGCGGCGGGGAACGGCGCCCGCGTCCAGAACTCGGTGTTGCGGCGCAGCAGCAGGAAGGCGGGGCGGAGGCGGCTGGGCTCGAGCAGGTGGGCGGCGGCGAGCTGGTTGACGGCGCCCAGCACCGAGCCGAGCTCGGCGGCGCGCGCGCCGTCGAGGCGGCGGATGGCGGCGCGGGCGGCGTTGTACTCGCGCGTGTGGCGCGCGTGGGCGGCCGGCGTCAGCTTGTGCGTCAGCAGCGCGTACCGCAGCGCGCCGGTGACCGTGGGCGAGCGCTTGGCGCGCCGGATGGCGAGGCGCAGCCTGCGCAGGCGCTCGGCCTCGGCGGCGGCCGCGGCGCGCCACGACGCCGCCTTCAGCGCTCCCTGGTTCTCGGTGCCGCGGATCTCGGGCGGCGGCGCCGGCGGCGGCACCGGCTCCGGCGTGGCGCCGCACCCGGCGATGAGCCCGGCCAGAAGCAGGAGGAAGGCGGTCCGTCGCCGGGCCATGCGACAGCATCGTCCATCCGCTCAATGCGCTTGACCGGATCTGTCCGCAACCCGACCGATCGGTGGGGGCAAATCTGAACCATGGGCGAGCGCCGGTGCGCTAGGTTTGGCGGCCGATGGCCGTCCCCCGACTGCGCGCTCCCGCCTCCGCTCCGGGCGGTTCGCTGCGACAGGCGGCAGGTCTGGTCTCTGACGAGGTCGAGCTCTACCACCGCACGTACACCACGCTCCTGCGGTCGTCGGGCGAGACGCTGCTGCGCGTGCTCGAGCCGTCGCACCGGTCGATGAACTCGAGCCTGCACCTGCTGGCCTCGACCAACGACGTCGACCTCGGCGCCTTCATGTACGCGATGCGCCGGCTGCCCGCGGGCGTGTGGCAGGCGGCCGTGATCGTGATGGGTCAGGAGGCGCGCGTCTTCGAGCGCGCGGGCTTCGGCAAGATCGAGGAGTGGGAGGCCGTCGAGGCGCCCGCCCGCCGCCGGCGCTGGTTCGACAGCCACGACGGCACGATGGCCGTGCTGCTCGCCTCGACCTCGGACCTGGACGACCTGATCCCCACGCTGGTCGCCTACCAGGTCGAATGGAACAAGCTGCTTGCGCTGGTGCGGGCGTCGGATCAGCCCGAGGACGAGGAGCCCGATCCCGGGGACTGCGCCGAGTCCTACGGCGGCGCGGTCGACGACTGGATCCGCATCCGCGAGGCGTGGGGCGACCTGCGGACCTTCCTGTCCGAGGTGAGGAGCCGCAAGCTCAACCTGCGCATCCGCATGCTCGGCGGCTCGCAGGCCGGCTACGCCCGCATGACGCGGCGCTGGTGGCGCCCGGTGCGCTCGGCGATGGAGGAGCAGGGACTCGGCGAACGGCCGATCTACTTCGTCTCCTCCAACCCGCACTCGATGGTCAACCTCGTCACGCCGACGGCGCGCTCGGGCGAGGCGGAGGTGGTGCGCTTCGTCGAGGAGCACGGGCCGTCCTATCTGCACGAGGAGCTCCAGCGCTTCCGCGAGGGGCGTGGCGAGGGCTCGTGGGAGAACTTCCTCTACTTCGGCGCGCGGCTGCTGTGGGACTCGCTGCCCGAGGACGGCGAGGAGTGGGCCGGGCGCCGGGCGGCCGAGACCGCCATCGGCGTGACGCACCTCTCCAGCCGGGCCGCGCTGCGCGTCTCCTCGCAGATCATCGCGCTCGACAAGCTCGACCCCGCGGGGCTGGACCCGCGCCTCGGCCCGGTCGACGCCGAGAAGCTCGCGGCGTCCGACGCCGTGGTGGTCAACATCGAGTATCCGCTCGGGCTGGCCGCCTACAACATCCTGCGCGAGGTGACCTCGTCGACCGACGTGGTGCGCGGCGTCTACGTGCTCGGCAAGGCGGCCACGCTGAACGCCGACGTCGGCGACGTGCTGATCTCCGGCGTCATCCACGACGAGCACTCGAGCTCGACCTACTGGCTCGACAACGCGTTCTCGTTCGACGACATCGCGCCGTTCCTGCGCTTCGGGAGCGGGCTCGACAACCAGCGCGCCGTGACGGTGAAGTCGACGTTCCTCCAGAACCGCGAGTACCTCGACTTCTACTACCGCGAGGCCTACACGGTGGTGGAGATGGAGGCCGGGCCGTTCTGCAACGCGGTCTACGAGATCGCCGACGCCGACCGCTACCCGGTCGGCGAGGCGGTCAACTTCTCGAAGCTGCCGATCGACTTCGGGATCATCCACTACGCCTCTGACACGCCTTACACGCAGGCGCGCACGCTCGGCGCCCGCGGCCTGTCCTACTACGGCATGGACTCCACCTACGCCAGCTCGCTGGCGATCATGCGCCGGATCTTCAAGCTCGAGGGCATCCTCGAGAGCTGACGGTCAGTCGTCCGGGCCGAGCGCGGCCGGCCTCGCGTGCACCACGTCGTCCGGCGTCGGCGGTGTCGCGTCCGGTCGCTCCTCGACCTCGCGGTAGGGGCGCGTCCGCGCCTCCTCGGGCAGCAGCTCGGCCACCTCGCGCTCGGTCTCGCCGCGGCGGCGACCGATCTCGTCGACGAGGCGGCGGAACCCGTCGAGCGGCACGTCCGAGCCGTCGAACGCCACGACGCTCCGGCTGACGTCGTCGACGATGTCCTCGGGGATCCGAACGCGCTCATCGTCGATCCCGAAGCCGCTGCCGTGCAGCGGCGCGTACGTGTCCTCGGGGATCCCGGGACCGACGTCGCGTGCCAGCAGGAGCACGAGGCGCCGGCCCTCGCCGACCGGCACCAGCCAGCGAGCGCGCTCGCCCTCGCCCTCGCCGACCACGCGCAGCAGCGCCTTCGTGAGCCGGGGGCCCTTGAGCACGTCCTCGACGTGCAGCTCGAACAGGCCCAACGTGCGCCGCACGCCCTCGGTGCGATCGGGCTCGACCGCGACCAGCCGGCCGACGGAGGCGACGACGGCCAGGTCCGCGGTGGCGATCCGGTCCGCGAGCGTCAGGATCTCGGTGTAGTCCGTGGACATGGCTCAGGCTCCCTCGTAGGCGTACCACAGGGCGGTTTCGCTGTACTCGGCGGCCGACCCCAGGGCCGGCGCCACGTGACTCTGAGACGAGAGCAGCATCGCCTTCGGGCTCCAGGCGGCGCCGCCGGGCGGCATCGTCGCGGTCGCCAGCGTCGTGGCGAAGTTCTGTTCGCGCCACGCCATGACGAAGCGGTTGTGGGCCGCGTCGTGCGTGAGCGCGGGCTGGATCCGCGTGGCCTCGTTGAGCCAGTTGCTGTTCGTCTGCTGGAGGCCTCCCGGCCCGACGGCGGCCATGACCGTGAAGATCGTGTTCAGCGCAGCCGGCGCCGTGTGGTTGGCGGTCGCGTACCCCACCACCACGCGGTTGGACGCGTCGGCCGCCACGGCGACCCCGGAGAGCGCCTTGAGCGCCTGGTTGAGGTAGACCGGCGGGCTCCAGGTCGCGCCGTCGTCGGTCGAGTGGCTCGCGCGGACGAAGCCCGTGTTCGGCTGGTCGCCGCGGTCGAAGTTCGACCAGACGAGGATCCAGGTCGACTGCCCGCCGACACGCGTCCACGCCAGCCCGGGCGTCCCCGCCGTGCGCGCCCCGGCGGGTGTGCTCGCGAGCGTCCATCCGAGACCGGCATTGGTCGAGCGGACGAGCTTGATGCTGCCGTTGTCGTCGTTGTGGACCCACGCCCACAACAGCGTGCCGCGGTCGTCGCTCGCGTAGGCGGAGCCGTGGACGGAGCGCTCGCCGCCGAAGAAGAACCAGGCCCGCGTGAGCGCCTTGTCGCCGTCGGTGCGGAGCCATGAAGGGATGCGGTTGGTGTGGTTCCAGCCGAGGTTGTAGAGGCCGGTGCGGCGGATCGCCGCCACGCCCGGGCTCTGGTTCGTGCGGGCGTGAACGTGGTTGATGCCGGTGAGCTCGTTGGCCGCGGTGGACCAGCTCGCGCCGCCGTCCGTCGAGCGGAGCTGGCGCAGGCGGTTCTGCGTGAAGTCGCTGTAGAGCGCCTTCAGGCGGGCGACGTCGCCTTCGAACGGCCCGTATCGCGCCGACTGGTAGACGTAGCCCGAGAACATCGTGTCGTTGCCCGACGCGCTGTGGTCGAGCAACCCGAGGGCGTGCCCGAGCTCGTGCATGAGCACGCCCTGGAAGTCGACCTCACCGGGCTGGGCGTTGTGCGCCACCCACGGCCACGGCGACATGTTCTGTGCGTTGCGGCGGTGGAGGATGATCGTCGACGTGTTGCCGCCGATGCTGCTGAAGGTCGACGCGAGCCGCGGGATCGCGGCGCCGCCGAACGCGGGATCCATCGTGATCAGGATCTCCCCGCTCGCGGGCGCCGTGTTCCCGGTGTAGCCGACGAACTGCGGCCGGAGATCGACCCCGGCGACGTTCATCCAGCGCGTGTAGGCGTTGAGCACCGCGTCCGTGAAGGGACCCTGCCAGGCGGCGGGGATGCCCTGGGCCGTGAACGCCTGCCAGTTGATCAGGACCCTCGGGCGGGTGCCCTGGTCGAAGATGCGTGCGTCGGCCACGTGGGCCTCCTCGGTGCGGTCGGGTTGCACCCACTAGGAGATGGCCGGCCGGCGCTGTGATACCCGAGGGCCGCTGACGCGCTTCAGGCCTTCCGCTCGTAGGTGAGCACAACGACGCCGTCGCCGACCGTCCTCGCTTCCTGGAGCCTCAGGTTGCGCCGGTCGGGCGTGTCCTCGAAGGCCTTCTTGCCGGTCCCCAGGATCACCGGGAAGACCATCAGGTTGACCTGGTCGACGAGGTCGCTCGCGATCAGCTCCTGGACGAGCCGGTGACTGCCCGGGACCTGCAGCTCGCCGTCGAACTCCTCCTTGAGCTTGCGCACCTCGGCCGTCGCGTCACCGCTGCCGAGGACCGTCGTGTTGTTCCACTCCGGGTCCTGGAGCGTCGTCGAGACGACGAACTTCGGCATCGAGTTGAACTTGTCGGCGAACTCGCCCTCGCGGTGCGGCCAGGCGCCGGCGAAGCTCTCGTAGGTGCGCCGGCCGATCAGCAGCCCGTCCGAGCGCATCGTCTCGTCGAGCTTGAACTGGTTTCCGTCGTCGCCGCGGTCGAACTCGAAGGTCCAGCCGGGGTACTTGAAGTCGGGCTCACCGCCCGGCGCCTCCATCACGCCGTCGAGCGAGACGAACTCCGTCACCACGATTCGTGCAGCCATGTCAGCCTCCCTCGTGCAGTCTGGCAATTGCGCGCTCGATGCGGCGTGCGCGCGTCTCGAGCGTCTTCGCGTCCTCCACGTTGAGCACGAACCACTGTTGGCGGCTGTAGGAGAGCGACTCGAAGTAGTGCAGCGCCTCGGGGGCGCCTTCGAGCGCCGCGGCGAGATCTGACGGGACGGCGACGACGCGCGGGTCGCGGTCGAGCTCGATCGAGACCTCGATCTCGTCGCCGGCCTGCACGCCCGCCAGCTCGCGGTTCTCGGCGCTGATCGGAAGCCGGTACTCGCCGCGCCGGACGGCGACCTTGCTGCGGTAGGTGTGGTCGCCGATCGTCACCTTCACGAGCGGCTGCCGGCCGGCCTCGAGCGCCTCGACGACCGCGGCGGGCACGCGGACGCCGGTCGCGGTCCTGCCGGCGAGCTCGACGGTCGCGCGGAACGCGCCGCCGGGGAGGGTCAGTGTCGGTTGCATGCCGTCTTAGACCGCCGTGTAGCTCCGAACTCATCGCGCTTGACTTCGCCGCTCCGAATGCGAACATGTGTTCGTGTCAAGGGAGGCCAACATCCTGCACGCGGACCTCGACGCGTTCTACGCGTCGGTCGAGCAGCGGGACGATCCGCGGTTGCGCGGGCGGCCGGTGATCGTGGGCGGCGGGGTGGTGCTGGCGGCCAGCTACGAGGCGAAGGCTCGCGGGGTGAAGACGGCCATGGGCGGGCGGCGGGCGCTGGCGCTGTGCCCGGACGCGGTGGTGGTCCCGTGCCGCTTCGAGGCCTACTCGGAGGCGAGCAAGGCGGTGTTCGACATCTTCCGCGACACGACGCCGCTGGTGGAGGGCCTGTCGATCGACGAGGCGTTCCTCGACGTCCGCGGCATGCGGCGGATCGCGGGCACGCCGCGTGATATCGCGGTCAGGCTCAAGCAGAGGGTGCTCGACGAGGTGGGCCTGCCGATCACCGTCGGGATCGCCACCACGAAGCACCTGGCCAAGGTGGCGAGCGCCGTGGCGAAGCCCGACGGCCTGCTCGAGGTGCCCGCCGGCCAGGAGCTCGCCTTCCTCCACCCGTTGCCGGTCGAGCGGCTGTGGGGCGTCGGCCCGGTCACCGCGGGCAAGCTGCACGCCCACGGGGTCACGACCGTCGCGGAGGCCGCGCGGCTGAACGAGAACCAGCTCGTCTCGCTGCTCGGCCGCGCCGCCGGGCGCCAGCTCCACGCCCTTTCCCACAACCGCGATCCGCGGCGGGTGCGGGTCGGCGTGCGGCGGCGCTCGATCGGGGCGCAGTGCGCGATCGGCTGGCGGCCGAAGTCGTGGTCGGCGGTCGACTCGACGCTCGTCGGGCTGGTCGACCGCCTGAGCCGCCGGCTGCGCAAGGGCCGGCGGGTCGGTCGCACCGTCGTCCTGCGCCTGCGCTTCGACGACTTCTCGCGCGCGACCCGCTCGCACACGCTCCCGGAGCCGACCGGCGAGACGCAGACGATCCTCGTCACCGCCCGCGCCCTGCTCGCCGCCGCCACGCCGCTGATCGAGGCCAAGGGGCTGACGCTGGTGGGCGTCACCCTCAGCAACCTCGAGCACTGCGACGACCAGCTGCTGCTGCCGCTCGAGCGCCGGCGCGCCGGTGCGCTCGACGCCGCGCTCGACGACGTGCGCGAGCGCTTCGGGGCCAACGCGATCGTCCGTGCGGTGCTGCTGGGGCGCGACCGCGGCATCGAGGTACCCCTATTGCCGGACCTCGAGTGAGGGCATACGGTCGAGGCCATGGACTACAAGCTCGAGCTCGTCGCCGTCCCGGTGTCGGACGTCGACCGCGCCAAGGACTTCTACGTGCAGGCCGGCTTCAACGCCGACCACGACCACAAGGTGAGCGACGAGATGCGCTTCGTGCAGCTCACGCCGCCCGGCTCCGGATGCTCGATCGCCATCGGCAAGGGGATCATGGAGACCGAGCCCGGCTCGGTGCAGGGCCTCCAGCTCGTGGTGGGGGACATCCAGGCCGCGCACGACGATCTCTCCGGCCGCGGGGTGCAGGTCAGCGACATCCAGGACTTCCCGTGGGGGCGCTTCGTGTTCTTCACGGACCCGGACGGGAACGGCTGGGCGGTCCAGCAGATCCCGCCGCGCCCCTGAGCTCGAGGATCACGACCTCGGGCGGGGCCAGGAAGCGCAGCGGCAGGCCGCTCGTGCCGAACCCCGACGACACGTACAGGTGGCGGTCGTCCTCGACGACGTGCCCGCGCGCGTACCGCTCGCCGTAGCGCGACGGCAGCGCCGGGCGCCGCAGGACCGGGATCGCCACCTGGCCGCCGTGGAGGTGGCCGGACAGCGTGAGCGCGACCCTGTCGGGGACGTAGGGGAAGACGTCGGGGTCGTGGGAGAGCAGGATCACGGGCTCTTCGGGCGGGATGCCGGCGAGCGAGGTCGGCAGGTCGGGTCGCCGGCAGCGCAGGTCGGCGAGCCCGGCCACGTGGAAGTCGCCCGGCGCGGGCCGAGCGGTTCTCGAGCACCTCGATGCCGGCGCCGGTCAGCGCGCGCCACATCTCGTCGCCGGCCTGCTTCCAGTCGTGGTTGCCGAGCACGGCGAACACGCCGAGCGGTGCGCGCAGGGCGCCGAGCTCGCGCGCGATGTCCTCGGGCGGCACGCGCCCGCCCCACAGCGGGTGCGCGTCGATGTAGTCGCCGAGCAGGAGCATCACGTCGGGCGCCTCCTCGTTGAGCCGCTCGACCGCGCGCGCGATCGCCTTCGGGCCGGCGTGCGCCGCGCCGGCGTGGATGTCGGACAGCACGCCGAGGCGGACGCCGTCGAGTGACGACGGCCAGCGCGGCAGCTCGAGGCGGCGGCGGACGGTGACGAGCCGCCGCGGCTCGATCCAGCCCGCCCAGGCGACCGCCGCGGCGCCGGCCAGCGCCGCGACCGTTCTCATAGCGCGGCGAGCACGTCGTCGCGGTGCGGCATGCCCGCCCGCGCACCCGCCACGCGCGTCGACAGCGCGGCGGCGGCCATGGCGAACCGCGCCGCCTCGGGCAGCGGCCGCCCGGCGGCGAGCTCGGCGGCCAGCGCGCCGTTGACCGCGTCCCCGGCGCCGGTGGTGTCGACGACCTCGACGGCGGGCGCGGGCAGCCGCTCGGCGTCGCCGTCGAGCAGCAGCGCGCCCTCCGCGCCCAGCGTCACGAGCACCGGCGCGCCGGTGCGCGCCGCCAGCGCGCGCGCCGCGGCCTCGACCTCCTCCTCGCCGGCCAGCGCTCGCGCCTCGTGGGCGTTCGGCGTGAGGATCACGCCCTCGAGGTCCTCCGTCAGCCTCCGCGCGGGCGCCGGGTTGAGCACCACGCGCCAGCCCGCCTCGCGGCCGGCGCGGATCCCGGCGGCGACGACCGGCTCCGGCACCTCGTGGCCGAGCAGGACGACGCCGTCGCTGCCGCGCCCGATCAGGCGCGGCACGGCCTCCTCGACGATCGCGGCGTCGATCTCCGCGTTGGCGCCCGAGGCGACCGCGACGAAGTTCTCGCCCCGCTCGTCGACCACGATGGCCGCCACGCCCGTCGGCACTCCGTCGAGCCGCGCGACGGCGGCCACGTCGATGCCCTCCGCGGCGAGCTCGCGCAGCGCCTCGTCCCCCAGGTCGTCCGCGCCGACCGCGCCCACCATCGCCACCCGCGCTCCCGCGCGAGCGGCGGCGACCGCCTGGTTGGCGCCCTTGCCGCCTCCGTGGCGCGCGAACGTGCCGCCGGTCACCGTCTCGCCCGGGCGCGGAAGCTCCGCGACCGACACCACGAGGTCGGCGTTGACCGACCCTACGACGACCACGGTGGGCTGCGTCATGGTCGCCGAGAGTAGTGGGGGCGCGGGGTGGCCAAGTCCTCGCCACAGGCGTAGGGTCGGATCAGCGCTAGGTCTCCCGCGACGAGGGGATGAGACATGGCAAAGGCACCCGAGGAGAAGTCGACCCGGTTCTCGCGCTGGCGGGAGCGGCGGCGCAGCAAGGCGCTACGAGCCAGCGAGATCTCCCATCGGGTCAAGGCCGAGCGTTCCCGGGACGCGGGCCGCCATCAGCGCGGCGCGGACGGTGGCATGGGCGGACTGGGCGGGGACGGTGGCGGAGCGGGCGGGGACGGCGGCGGGGTGTAAGCCCGATCACAGCAACAGCGCCACGCTCGCGCACAGCGAGGCGAGCAGCGCCGCAAAGGCAAGGTGCCGCGGCTCGCGGGAGGCGAGGCCGACGGCCGCGACGAGCAGGCCGGAGGCGACGCTGAAGGCATCGTGGCCGTGGACCGCCAGCAGGGCGGCGATGACGACGACGGCGAGCATCGATCGCTCGCGCGCGAGCCGCGTGCGCTCCATCCACTGGGTCTCAGGCATCGAGCGCGCCGGTCAGCACCAGGATGGCCACGAGCAGCGCTAGCAGCGCGATGGCCGGCGGCACGAACCGCGGCGGGCCGATGACGGGTAGCGGCTCGCCCAGCCTCATCGCCCGCTCGTTCGCCTCCCAGCGGCGGTAGCTCGTCACCGCGAGCACGCCGCCGAGCAGCACCGGCGGCAGCGCCACGAGCAGCCGCACCGCCTCCGAGTCGAAGTCGAGCAGCTGGCCGGCCGCGAGGCCGCCCCCGATCAACGCCAGCGCCGTTCGGTTCCAGGCCAGGAACGTGCGCTCGTTGGCGAACGTGAAGCGCGGGTCGGGGTCCTCACCGACGTCGCGCAGCGAGCGGGCCGTCATGACCGGTGATTATCGTCGCCCGCCCATGTTGCGCCTCTCCGTCCCCGCCGCCCGCCGGCTCGCCATCAGCGCGCAGCGGCTGGACGGCCCGGCCCCGCGTGGGCGGCCCGACCGCGAGGCGATCCTCGACGTCTGCCGCTCGCTGCGCTGCCTCCAGCTCGATCCCACCAACGTCGTCGCGCGCAACCATCTGCTCGTCGTCTTCAGCCGCCTGGGGCCGTTCGACCCCGCGCTGCTCGAGCAGCTCACCTACCAGGACCGGACCCTGTTCGAGTACTGGGCGCACGAGGCGTCGCTCGTGCTCAGCGAGGACCTGCCGCTGCACCGCTACCTGATGCGGACGTGGAGCTACCCGCGGACGGAGAAATGGTGGGAGCTCAACGAGGAGTTCCGCGCCCACATCCTCGACCGCCTGCGCGCCGACGGCCCGCTGCCGGTGCGCGAGATCGAGGACCGCGCCGTGGCGCCATGGCTCTCGAGCGGCTGGTCGCACCAGCGCAACGTGTCCCGGATGCTCGACCTGATGTGGGTCCGTGGCCACGTCGGCATCGCCGGCCGGGCCGGAGGCCAGCGGCTGTGGGACCTGATGGAGCGCTGCCTGCCGCCCGGCGCCCCCGACGGGGTCCCGGACGAGACCGAGGTCACCCGGACGGCGACCCTGCTGGCCATCAGGGCGCTCGGCGTCGCCCGCGCGCCCCACATCCGCGCCCACTTCACGCGCGGCCGCTACCCGGGCCTGCCCGACACGCTCGCCGCCCTGCACGAGCAGGGCGAGATCGTGCCGGTCGAGGTCGAGGGCCTCGGCGAAGGCTGGTGGATGCGGGCCGAGGACGCCGAGCCCGACGGCGACTGGCGCGGGCGCACGGCGCTGCTGTCGCCGTTCGACAACCTGCTGTGCGACCGGGCGCGGACCGAGCAGCTCTTCGGCTTCACGCACCGGCTCGAGATCTACACGCCGAAGGTCAAACGGCGCTGGGGCTACTTCGTGCTGCCGATCCTGCACCACGACCGGCTGATCGGCCGCGCCGACCTGGCGATCGACCGCAAGGCGAGCCGGCTCGTCGCCCACGCGATCCACCGCGAGCCGGACGCCCCGCGCGGCAAGGCGGTCGCGAAGGCGATCCGGCGCGAGCTCGAGCGGCTCGCGAAGTGGCAGGGAGCGAGCGATCTCGAGCTGCGCGAGGTGCCGGAGGCGTGGCCGCTCGGGTAGAACCCAGGTCATGCCGACCTCTCCGCTGCCCGACGAGCTTCAAGCGTTCCTGGCCGACCCGAACCCGTCCGCCATCGCCACCGTGACGCCGGAGGGCGAGCCGCACTCGGCCGCCACCTGGTACCTGTGGGACGACGGCCGCGTGCTGGTGAACATGGCGGCCACGCGCAAGCGGCTCGAGAACATGCGCCGCGACCCGCACGTGTCGCTCACCGTCCTCGGCAAGGACGACTGGTACCACCAGGTGACGCTGCGCGGCAGGGTCGTGGAGATCGCCGACGACGAGGGCCTGTCCGGCATCGACCGCCTCTGCAACCACTACATGGGCTCCGACTACTCGGCCCGCGACGACCCCCGCGTCAACGCCTGGATCGAGATCGACTCCTGGTACGGCTGGGCCGGCGGCGGTTACTGGTCGAGCTAGCCGGGGGGCTGGATGGTGCCGCTCACCTCGCCGAGCGAGATGTCGCCCGCCGCGCCGCGCAGCACCACCGTGTCGCCGTCCTCGAGGAACGTGCGACCGCCCTCGAGCGGATCCCGTCCGCCCCAGGTGAGCTCGATCAGGCTGCCCATCGTGCCGGGGTCGGCGCCGGAGATCGTGCCCGAGGCGAAGAGGTCGCCCGGTCGCACCGGTGCACCGTTGACGGTGGCGTGGGCGAGCTGTTGCGGGAAGGTCCAGTACAGCCCGCGGGCATTGGTGCGCGAGACGATCGTGCCGTTCAGCTCGACCTCGAGCTCGATGTCGAGCGCCCAGTCGCCCTCCGTGCGCAGGTACTCCAGCGGCTCGGGGTCCTGCGGCGGGGCGGGCACGCGGTGGGGCTCGAGCGCCGCGAGCGGGGTGATCCAGGGCGAGATCGAGGTCGCGAACGACTTGCCCAGGAAGGGGCCGAGCGGGACGTACTCCCAGCGCTGGATGTCGCGCGCGCTCCAGTCGTTGACCAGCACGAAGCCGAAGACGTGCTCGGCGGCGTTCGCGGTGCCGATCCGGGTCCCGGGAGGGCCGGTGACGAAGCCGAGCTCGAGCTCGATGTCGAGCCGCGTGCTCGGGCCGAAGGTGGGGCGACCGTCGGTGGGGAGCTGGCCCCGCGGGCGGCGGACCGGCGTGCCCGACACCACGACGGAGCCGGCGCGGCCGTGGTAGCCGACGGGCAGCTCGCGCCAGTTCGGCAGCAGCGGCTCGGAGTCGGGCCGGAAGATCCGGCCCAGGTTGCTCGCGTGCTCGAGCGAGGAGTAGAAGTCGACGTAGTCGCCGATCGCCAGCGGCAGCCGGGGCTCGGCCTCGGCGAGCGGGATCAGCTCGGGCGGGTCCTGGAGGCGCTCCTGCAGCGTGCCGCGCAGCGCGGCCCAGGCGTCGGGGCCGAGCGCGAGCAGCGGGTTCAGCACCGGGCCGGAGAGCGTGCCCTCGGGCAGCCCGGCCTCGCGCTCGAAGGGTGCGAGCGGCACGGCGTCGTCGCCGAGCCGCGTGACCAGCTCTGGCTCGCCGGCGCGGGAGATGGCCCCGTAGGGCAGGTTGTCGAGGCCGAACACGCGGCTACGGTCGCACATCTTGACTCTGCTCGAACGGCACGGTTACAGTGGCTCGGAGTCCCCTATCGAGGGAGTGTGTGCACGGTGACGTCGCCGGCGGCGGGGGAGTCAGCCGAGGCTGACCGCAGTGAGACCCCGCCGACCACCACCGCGGTGGTCACCGGGGCGTCGTCGGGCATAGGCGTCGCCCTTGCCGGCGAGCTGGCCCGCCGAGGCCACGCGCTGACGCTGGTCGCGCGCCGCGCCGACCGCCTGCGCGACATGGCGGCCGAGATCGGCGACGAGCACGGCGTCCGCGTCGACTGGATCTCGGCGGACCTCACCGACGCGTCCGAGCGCGACCGGGTCCCGGCCGAGATCGGCGAGCGCGGACAGATCGTCGACCTGCTCGTCAATGACGCGGGGATGGGGACGAGCGGCCCCTTCCAGGAGCTCCCCATCGAGCGCGAGATCCAGATGATCCGGCTCAACGTGGAGGCGATGGTGGCGCTGTGCGGCGCGTTCCTGCCGGGCATGGTCGAGCGCGGCAGCGGCGGGATCCTCAACGTCGCGTCGGTCTCCGGGTTCATGCCCGTGCCGCAGCAGGCGACCTACAGCGCGTCGAAGGCGTTCGTGCTGACGTTCACGGAAGCGCTCACGCTCGATCTCCACGGCACGGGAGTGACCGCCACCGCGCTGTGTCCGGGTCCGGTCAAGACGGAGTTCGAGGGGATCATCGAGGGCTTGCCGTCCGCACTGTTCATCGAGCCCGCCCAAGTGGCGCGCACGGCGATCGACGCCCTCGAGCACGGCCGCCGGACGGTGGTCCCCGGCGCCTTCAACAAGGTCAACGCGGTCTCCGGCCGGTACACCCCTCGAAAGGTGTTCCTGCCGCTCGCCCGTCGCTTCTGGCCGACTTGAGCGGGACCGTCCTGATCACGGGCGCGACGGGCCAGGTCGGCCACGCGATCGCGCGACGTCTCACCGCCGACGGACTCGAGCCGCGCGCGCTCGTGCGCTCGCCCGAGCGCGCCGGAGCGCTGCCGGAAGGCGCGCAGCCGGTGTTCGGCGACGTGACCGACGCGGCGTCCCTGCAGGCGGCGCTCGACGGCTGCGCCACGGTGTACCACGCAGCGGGGATCCCGGAGCAGTGGCGCCGCGACACCGACGAGTTCAATCGTGTGAACACCGAGGGGACCCGAAACGTCGTCGAGGCGGCGCTCGCGGCAGGCGTCGAGCGGTTCGTCTACACCAGCACCGACGACGCGCTGGTGCAGGGACCTGGCGAGCCGTTCGACGAGTCGAAGATCACTCCGAACCAGGGCGATACGCCCTACCAGCGCTCCAAGCTCGAGGCCGACAGGATCGTCACCGCGGCCCTGGACCGCGGCCTGCCGGCCGTGTTCCTGCACCCCGCGGGCCTGTACGGGCCGTCCCCCTTCCTCGTGAAGGGACTCAACGACCTCCTCATGGAGCTGGCGAAGCGCAAGACCCCGATGCTGCTGCCCGGGGGCATGGGGGTCGCCTATAGCGACGACGTGGCCGACGGCCACGTCAGGGCGGCGGCCGAGGCCGCGGTCGGCAGCCGCTACATCCTCGCGGAGTCGTTTCAGTCGCTCACGGACATCGCCCGAGCGGTGGCCGCCAGCGAGCCCCGCGCGAAGGTGCCGCGGGTCATGCCGTTCGCGGTCGCCCGGGCCGTGTCGACTGCGGGCGAGGGACTGGCACGGGTGACCGGCCGTCCGCCGCTGATCTCCCGGAGCGTGCTCCAGTTCCTCGAGCGCGGTTCGCGCCCCTCGGGAGCGCGCGCGCGGGCCGAGCTGGGATGGAGCCCGACGCCGTTCACGGTCGGCGTCGAGCGCACGCTGGCGCACTTCCGCCAGCAGGGCTGGTTGTAACTTTCCGGCCTTGACTCTCGTTTCCCGGGCGACGAGGGTCGGTGTGTGCGGTTCACCGGAATCCTGGTGCTCGCGGCGTGCCTCGCCCTCCTGGGCGCCTCGCCGGCGTCCGGCCAGACCGTGGCGCCGCCCTTCGGCGACGCGTACTCGCTGCACGACCTGGGAGCGCCTCCGGGAGTCCCGGCCAATCTCGGAGGGCTGACGCTCAAGCAGGGCACTACCGACCGCCTGCTGATCGGGGGCTTCGCGAACGCGGCGGGCGGCGGGCTCTACGAGGTCGGGCTGACCCGCGACCCCGAGGGCCACATCACCGGCTTCGACGGAACCGCGACGAGGTTCGCCGACGCCGACAACAACGACGGCGGGGTGGCCTACGGGCCGGGCGGCACGCTCTTCCTGGCGCGCTATCCGCTGGCCCAGCTCGGCCAGATCCGGCCCGGCAGCACGACCACCGACAAGATCATCGACCTCGCGCCGTTCGGCGTCTCGGGATCCCCCGGCGCGCTCACGTTCGTCCCCGCCGGGCTGCGCGGCGCGGGCAGCCTCAAGCTGGCCAGCTACAGCGGCGGCCAGTGGTACGACGCCGAGGTGATCGCGGACGGGACGGGCACCTACGACCTCGCGAAGGTGACCGCGATTCCGGGCGCCGTCCTCTCCGGCCCGGAGGGCATCGTCTACGTCAACCCCGGCTCGGCCGAGTTCGGCGCTCCGAGCATCCTCGTGTCGGAGTGGTCGGCCGGCCGCGTGTCCGCCTACGAGGTGGACGAGAGCGGCGATCCCGTGGTGGCCACGCGGCGTGACTTCGTGACCGGGCTCGACGGCGCAGAAGGCGCGTTCGTCGACCCGGTCACCGGCGACTTCCTCTTCTCCACGTACGGCGGCGGGAACCGGGTCATCGTCATCCGCGGCTTCGCCAGGGCGGCCACGCTCTCGGTGGTCACCGAGGTGGTCAACGACGGCGGCGGCGTCCTCGGCCCCGAGACCTTCACGGTGCACGTCCGCCGCGACGGCCAGGACGTCGACGGCAGCCCGCAGCAGGGATCGGCGAGCGGCACGCGGTACACGCTCAGCGCCGACGTCGAGCACACGGTGCAGGCGGAACCCATCGCCCACTACACCGTCACCTACTCGGGCGACTGCACGGCCGACGGGCGCGTGACGCCCGCGGAGGGAGTGGAGCGGCTCTGCGTTGTCACTGCCGCCGACGACGAGCCCACCGCATCGCTCGAGGTGGTCACGAGCGTGGACGGCGGCGCATGGGAGGCCCAGGACTTCACCGTCCACGTGAGGGACGACGGGGCGGACGTGCAGGGCAGCCCTCAGCCCGGCAGCGGAGCCGGCACCGACCATCCGTTGTTCGCGGGCAGGTACGTCGTCGCCCAGGACGCGGCCCGCGGGTACGCCGCCACCCTCGGCGGCGACTGCGCCGGCGACGGGTCCATCGTCCTGGCCGACGGCGACCACAAGACATGCACGATCACCAACCGTGCCGTCCCGCTGGCCGCGGGCGCGGTGGTAGAGACCTATGGCCCGAACCGCACCGACGGCGACTGGGGGCTCGCCGAGCCCTACCTCGACGAGACACGCGCCTACCTCCTCGATCCGGCGAGCTTCGGCCCGCAGGGAGTGGTCGGCCGGCCGATCGTGGTGGGTCCGGGGATCGGCGTGGCCAACGACCGGACGCTCGCCGGGGTGGACGTGCTCTTCACGGGCTGGGTGCCGACCGGCTCGTACTCCATTGCCGAGAAGGCGGCGCTGCGTGCCTTCGTGCTCGCCGGCGGGACGCTGATCGCCACGACCGACGACAGCGGGCACACGATGGTCGACGCGTTCGGCCTCACGCAGGGCGACGGCGGCGGCAACCCGACGCCCAACACCATCACCGACGCCGGCCACCCGATCGCCAACGGCCCGTTCGGGACGGTGACCGCGTTCAACCAGTACCAGGCGACGGGCCACTATCCCTCGCTCGGGCAGGACGCCCACGAGGTGGGCCGCAACGCCGACGGCACGTCGCTCGCCGTCATCGAGCGCGGCCGGCTGGGTCCGGGCTCGGGCGCTGCGATCTTCGTGGCCGACGTGGACGTCTTCAGCAGCTCCGTCTTCGGCGGCGCAACGGTCAATGCGACGCTGATCAAGAACCTGTTCGCCTTCGCGACCGGGCAGAGCGCCCAGCCGACGCCGCCGATCGTCGACGACGACGACGACCCGCCGGTGGTGAGCTCGTCCTCACGGCAAGAGCTGCCGTCCCCCGAGGCGGGCGAGGAGGTCAACGCGCTGCCCAAGAGCGGGACGGTGCGGGTGAAGGTGCGCGGCTCGAACCGGTTCGTGGAGCTCGAGGAGGGCCAGCAGATCCCCGTGGGCTCGGTGATCGACACGACCAAGGGCCGCGTGACGATCGTCGCGGCGGGTGACCAACGGGCGGACTTCTACGACGGCATCTTCCGGATCGGCCAGGGCAAGGGCGCGAAGCCGCTGACGACGCTCACGCTGGTCGAGAAGCTGAGCTGCCCGAAGGCGGGGGAGGCGATCGCGGCGGCCAAGAAGAAGAAGCGGCGGCTGTGGGGCGACGGCAGCGGAAAGTTCAAGACGGAGGGCAAGCACAGCGCGGCGACCGTGGTCGGGACCAGGTGGCTGGTCGAGGACCGCTGCGCGAGCACGCTCACGAAGGTGACGCGCGGGAAGGTCAAGGTGCGCGACTTCGCCAAGCGCAAGACCGTCGTCGTGCGCGCGGGCAAGAAGTACGTGGCGCGCGGTTGACGTACGGGTCCGCCTGGGCGAGGATCGCGTCACTTGCGCTGTCGGAACGGAATCCGGATCGTCGTCCTGCTCGCGCTGGCTCTGGCTTTCGTTCCGGCCGGCTCCGCGTCCGGGCAGACGCTCGTCGCGCCCTTCGACGGCTCCTACTCGGTCCAGGACCTCGGCCAGGTGCCGGGCGTCCCGGACTCGCTCGGCGGGCTCACCTTCAAGGCCGGCACCACCGACCGGCTGCTGATCGGCGGCCAGGCCAACGACGCCGCGGGCGCCCTGTACGAGATCGGCGTGGTGCGCGACGCGTCGGGGCACATCGTGGGCTTCAGCGGCGGCGCGACGCGGTTCGGCGACGCGGCCTACAACGACGGCGGCGTCACCTACGGCCCCGGCGGCGTGCTCTTCCTCGCGCGCTGGCCGCAGAACGAGCTCGGCCAGACGAAGCCGGGCAGCGCGATCACGGACAAGGTGATCTCGCTCATGGCACTCGGCGTCGAGTCGTCGCTCGCCTCGATGCAGTTCGTGCCGCCGGGGCAGCCGGGGGGCGGGAGCCTGAAGCTGGCCAGCTACCGCGGCGGCGCCTGGTACGACGCCGACGTCGTGGCCGACGGCGCGGGCACGTACGACCTGGCCAACGTGCGCGAGATCGTCGACTCGAGGATCGACGGCGGCCCTGAGGGCTTCGTCTACGTGACGCCCGGCTCGCCGCAGTTCAGCGGCCCGAGCCTCCTGGTCTCCGAGTACGGCGTCGACGAGGTCGCCGCCTACCAGGTCGACGCCAACGGCGACCCCGTCATCGCGACGCGCCGCCCGATGATCACCGGCCTCGACGGAGCCGAGGGTGCCCTGCTCGACCCGGTGACGGGCGACTTCCTGTTCTCCACCTTCGGCGGCGGCAGCCGCGTGGTCGCCGTCCGCGGCTTCCGCGCCCCGGCGGCCCAGCTCCCGCCGCCCAAGGCCGGCAAGACCGTCAACGCCTACGTGGTGCGCGGCAAGGTCCGCGTCAAGCTGCGCGGCAAGAAGAAGTTCGTCGAGCTCGAGGCCGGGCAGCAGATCCCGGTCGGCACCACGGTCGACACGACCAAGGGCCGCGTGACGATCGTCGCGGCCGGCGACCAGCAGGCCGACTTCTACGACGGCATCTTCAAGATCGGCCAGGGCAAGGGAGCCAAGCCGCTGACGACGCTCAGGCTGGTCGAGAAGCTGAGCTGCCCGAAGGCCGGGAACGCGATCGCGGCCGCCAAGAAGAAGAAGCGGAAGCTGTGGGGCGACGGCAGCGGCAAGTTCAAGACCGAGGGCAAGCACAGCGCGGCCACCGTGGTCGGGACCAAGTGGCTCGTCGAGGACCGCTGCGCGAGCACCACGACGCGCGTGGTCACCGGCGTGGTCTCGGTGCGCGACTTCGCGAAGCGCAAGACGGTCCGCGTGCAGGCGGGCAAGAAGTACGTGGCCAGAGCTAGGCGTTAGTCCGGTTGACGCCGCCTCGGCGCTCCGCGAGGATCGCTCGACTTGCGCATGCGGAACGGAGTCCGGGTCGGGATTCTGGGGCTGATCGTGGCGGCGACGATCTCCCCTGGCGTCGCCATGGCCGCCGAGTTCAAGGTCACCACCACGGCCGACGGCGACGACAAGGAGTGCGCGATCGACTGCACGCTGCGCGAGGCGGTCGTGCTCGCGGGGTCGGCGGACACGGTGCTGGTGCCGTCCGGGACCTACGTGCTCACCGGCGGCGAGCTGTCGCTCAACAACGACACGATCATCGGCGAGGACGCCCGCAAGACGGTCATCGACGGCGACCGGAAGTCGCGCGTGCTGCGGGTGATCGAGGTGCAGTCGCGCGTGTCGAACGTGACGATCCGCAACGGCAACGGCGTCGGACTGGACTCCGGCGCCGGCGGCGGCATCTTCATCCACAGTGGCAGCCTCCTTCTGCAGAACAGCACGCTGAGCGACAACACCGCCACAACCGGCGGCGGCATCGCCGCGGCGGGGACCGCCACGCTCATCGGCGTGACGGTGTCGGGCAACCGGGCCAGCGCCGGCCGGCTCACTAGGGGCGGCGGGATCATCACCTCGTCCACGGGCGGTCTCCTGCTGGGCAACTCCACGGTGAGCGGCAACACGGCGGTCGACGAGGAGGGAGCGGCATCGCAGGGCGGCGGCGTCTACTCGAGCGGGACGCTCGCGATCATCGCCTCGACGATCGCCGGCAACTCCGCCGCCGAGGGCGGCGGCCTCTACTCGGTCGCACCGCCTACCGGGGCCGCCACGAGCCTGCAGAACTCGCTGCTCTCGCACGGCACCGGCGGCGCGTGCGGCGGGCCCGGGATCGACAACCTCAATGCCACCGCCAACGTGATCAGCGACGCCAGCTGCGCGTTCAAGGACCCGACGAACCTGCAGAGCGTCAACCCGCAGATCGGCGGTCTGGCGGACAACGGTGGTCAGACCAATACCCACGCGCTGGCGCCGACGAGCCCGGCGGTCCACCACGCGGGGAGCTGCGCGACGACCGACCAGCGCGGCTTCAATCGCGTCGCGCCCTGCGATTCGGGCGCCTACGAGTACCGCGCGCCGACCCTCAACGTCGTCATGCAGGTCGTCAACGACTCGGGCGGCAACTTCAACCCGAGCCGCTTCACCGTCCACGTACGCAGCGCCGCCGGCGGCGACGTCTCAGGCAGCCCGCAGCCCGGTTCGGCGAGCGGGACGAGCTACACGCTCGCCGCGGGGAGCACCTACGCGGTCGCCGCCGACGCCCTGGCCGGCTACACGCTCTCGGTCTCCGGCGACTGCGCGGCCGGCGGCTCGATCACGCTTCAGGAGGGCCAGGCGCGCACCTGCACGATCACGGCCGACGACATCGCCCCGACGCTGCGGGTGATCACGAACGTGGTCAACAACGAGGGAGGCACGCTCGGGCCCGCGGGCTTCACGGCGCACGTGCGGACGGGCGGCTTCGACGTGGCCAACAGCCCACAGGCGGGCAGCGCGACGGGGACGGTCTACACGCTGTCGGCCGGCCCGACCTACACGGTCTCCGCCGACGCCGTCGCCGGCTACACGCTCGGCATCACCGGCACGTGCGCGACGAACGGGAACATCACGCTGGCGCTCGGCCAGAACGCGACGTGCACGATCATGGCCACCGACAACCCGCCGACTCTGCGCGTGTTCACCACGGTCGTCAACGACAACGGGGGAACGCTCGCGCCCGGCAACTTCCTGGCGCACATCCGGGCGGGCGGCAACGACGTCAACGGGAGCCCGCAGACCGGCACTTCGACCGGCTCGCTCTACACGCTCTCGGCGGGTGTGGTCTACACCATCGCCGCCGACGCGATGGCGAACTACAGCCTCAGCGTCTCGGGCGACTGCGCCGCCAACGGGACGATCACGCTCCAGCTCGACCAGGACCGCTCGTGCACGATCACGGCGAACGACATCGGACCGACGCTGCGCGTCGTCACGAACGTGGTCAACGACAACGGTGGCACCCGCGCGGCCGCCGACTTCACTGCGCACGTGCGGCAGGGCGCGAACGACGTCGCCGCCAGTCCGCAGCCCGGCGTTGGTGCGCCGGGAACGCTCTACACGCTTTCGGCCGGGTCCTACACGGTGTCAGCCGACGCCTTCACGGGCTACACGTTCGCGATCACCGGGGACTGCGCCACCAATGGCACGATCACGCTCTCGCTCGGCCAGGCCCGGAGCTGCACGATCACCGCGAACGACGTGGCGCCCACCCTGCGGGTGATCACGACGGTCGTGAACAACAGCGGCGGCACGGCGGTGGCGGCGAACTTCTCGGCGCACGTGCGTCAGAACGGGACGGAGGTGACGGGCAGCCCGCAGGCCGGCGTCGGTGCGCCGGGCACGCTCTACACGCTGTCGGCCGGCACCTACGCGGTCACCGCCGACGGTGTCTCGGGCTATACGCCGACGGGGTCGGGCGCGTGCAGCGCCGCAGGAGCGGTGACGCTGACGCTCGGCCAGAACCTGACGTGCACGATCACGGTCGACGATGTGGCGCCGACGCTGCGGGTGATCACCACGGTGGTCAACAACAGCGGCGGCACGGCCGTGGCGGCGAATTTCTCGGCCCATGTGCGTCAGAACGGCACCGAGGTCGGCGGCAGTCCGCAGGCCGGGGCGGGCGCGCCGGGCACGCTGTACACGCTGTCGGCCGGCACCTACGCCGTCACCGCCGACGGCGTCTCGGGGTACGCACCGACGGGATCGGGCGCGTGCAGCGCCGCGGGGGCGGTGACGCTGACGCCGGGCCAGAACCTGACGTGCACGATCACGGTCGACGACATCCCGGCGACGCTGCGGGTCATCACGGAGGTCGTCAACAACAGCGGCGGCCAGGCCGCGGCGACGACTTCGACGCGCACGTGAAGCGCAACGGCGCCGAGGTCGCGAACAGCCCGCAGCCCGGCGCTGCGGCTCCGGGCACCGCGTACACGCTCGGGGCGGGCACGTATGAGATGTCCGCGGACGGCGAGCCCGGTTACGCCGCCTCGTTCCGGCGGCCTGCGCGGCGGCACGATCACTCTGGCGCTCAACCAGACGGCGACGTGCACGATCACGCTCGACGACGGGGCGGGGACGCTGAACGTCGTCACGGAGGTCGTCAACGACGACGGCGGCCAAGCCGAGCGCGACGATTTCGACGCGCACGTGAAGCGCAACGGCGCCGAGGTCGCGAGCAGCCCGCAGCCCGGCGCCGGGGCTCCGGGGACCGCGTACACGCTCGCGGCCGGCACCTATGCGGTACCGCAGACGGCGTCGAGGGCTATGAGCCGACAGGATCGGGTGGATGCAACGCCGCCGGGTCGGTGACGCTCGCGCTCGGCGAGGACGTGACCTGCACGATCACGGTCGAC
>CAWETE010000009.1:0-443317 GCA_963811895.1 uncultured Solirubrobacteraceae bacterium
TCGACGGCGCAGGCCGGCTCGTGGACGCCCGAGGCGACGACCTCGAACGCCCGCAAGGCCGCGCAGGACGACAGCACTGCGATCTACATCGGCGAGTTCAACTCCGGGGCCTCCGCGGTCTCGATCCCGATCCTCAATGAGGCCGGCGTCCCGCAGATCAGCCCCGCCAACACGGCCGTCGGGCTGACCTCGGACGACCCGGGCGCAGGGCCTGGGGAGCCGACCATTGCTGCCCGTCGGGTGAGCGACCTGCGCCCGGATCGTCCCCAAGGACACGATCCAGGGCGCGGCGCTCACGACCGTGATGAAGGAGGACGGCTGCACCAAGGTCCAGATGACCAACGACAAGGAGGTCTACGGAGCGGGGCTGTCCGAGAACATCGAGACCGCGGCCGAGGCCCAGGGCCTGGAGATCGTCTCCAACGAGGCGATCGACAAGAACGCGCCGAACTACCGCTCGCTCGCCGCGGCCGCCGCCGACGCGGGCGCGGACTGCTTCATCTCTCCGGCAGCATCGCCGACGACGCGGTACAGCTCTACAAGGACTTCGCCGCCGCCCTGCCGGACGCGAAGCTGTACGGGCCGGACGGCGTGGCCGAGGCCAGCTTCGTCGATCCGGGCGAAGGCGGCATCCCGGCCGACGTGGCGTCCAGGGTCACGCTCACGGTGGCGACCCTCTCGCCCGACCAGTACCCGGAGGAGGGCCAGGCGTCTTCGACGCCTTCCGCGAGAAGCACGACGAGCCGAACCCAAACCCGTATGCGATCTACGGCTACGAGGCGATGCGGCTGGCGCTCAACACCATCGCACGCTCCGAGTCCGGCGACAAGGCCGACATCCTCGCGGCGCTGTTCGACACGAGCGACCGCGAGAGCGTGCTCGGCACGTACTCGATCGACGAGAACGGCGACACCACGCTCAGCGACTACGGCGTCTACCGCGTCGCGGACGGCGAGCTGGAGTTCGACCGCACGATCCAGGCCCAGGGCGGCTGAACCAGCACATTTCGAGAAGACGCCATCGCCGGCCGCGTTAGCGTTCGCCGCCGGCCGATGAGTTCTCCGAACCGCCTCGGTCTGACGTCGAAACGAACCGAGGAGCAGGCATTGCCAGAGGCCGTACATGCCCAAGGGCTGGTCAAGACCTACGGCGACGTCGAGGCGGTCCGGGGCGTCGATCTGCGCGTCGAGGCCGGCGAGGTGTTCGGGTTCCTCGGACCCAACGGCGCCGGCAAGTCGACGACGGTGAAGATGCTCACGACGCTGCTGTCGATCACCGCCGGCTCCGCGCAGGTGGCGGGCGTCGACGTCGCCGAGCACCCCGACGAGGTGCGCAAGCGGATCGGCGTCGCGCTGCAGGAGGCCGGGCTCGACCCGCGCCAGACCGGCCGCGAGCTGCTCGTCCTGCAGGCGCGGCTGTTCGGCCTGTCCGCCCCCGACGCCGCCCAGCGAGCCGTCGAGCTGCTCGAGCTGGTCGAGCTCGAGGACGCCGCCGACCGGCGCATCAAGGGCTACAGCGGCGGCATGAAGCGCCGGCTCGACCTCGCCTCGGCGCTCGTCCACCGGCCCGAGGTGCTGTTCCTCGACGAGCCCACGACCGGGCTCGACCCCGCCAGCCGCCTGACCGTCTGGGACGAGGTCCGGCGCATCAACGAGAAGGGCACCACGGTGTTCCTCACCACGCAGTACCTCGAGGAGGCCGACGCCCTGTGCGACCGGCTGGCCATCATCGACGACGGCAAGATCGTCCGCGAGGGCACGCCCGCCGCCCTCAAGGCCGACCTGCGTGACCGGCTCGGGCTCGACGGCGATCCCACGCTCGACGACGTGTTCCTCGACGCGACCGGCCGCACCCGCAGCCGCGTCGCCGGCGACGTGCAGGAGGTGTCGTGATGACATACGCATGGCTGCTCGGGCAGCGCGCGCTGCGCGAGGCGTGGCGGACGCCGGACGCCCTCCTCCCCACCCTCTTCATCCCGCTCTTCTTCCTGGTCGTCAACACCGGCCAGGCCGCCAAGATCTTCCCCGGCGAGAGCACGGAGTTCCTCGAACGGCCAGGGCTACGGCGCGTTCCAGCTGCCGGTCTCGCTGCTGCTCGCCGCGTCGTTCGGGACGGCCGCCCTGTTCCTCGTCGAGGAGATCGAGGGCGGCTACTTCGACAAGCTGCGAGCCGTCCCGATCCCGCGCACGGCCATCGTGCTCGGCCGGCTGATCGCGGAGTTCGCCAAGGGCCTCGTGATCGCGACCGCCGTGATCGCGCTCGGGATGGCCTTCGGCATCGAGATCGCCAGCGGGCCGCTCGGCTTCGTGCTGCTGGTCCTGCTGACCGCCCTGTGGTCGGTGGTCTTCCTCGGCTTCCTGCAGATCATCGCGCTCAAGACGCGCAGCGCGGCGGCCACCAACTCGGCCAGCCTGATCTTCTTCCCGCTGCTGTTCCTGACCCCGAACTTCGTGCCGCGCGAGCTGCTCACGCGGCCGATGGAGATCGCCGCGACGCTCAACCCCGTCACCTACGTGATGGAGGGGCTGCGCTCGCTGATCCTGCAGGACCTCGACTGGGGCGACGATCCTGCCCGGCTTCGGCGTCGTGATCGTGCTCGGCGGGCTGATGCTCGCGCTCAGCGTGCGCACGATCAACCACTACGACTAGAGGAGCTCCGCGATCAACGCGGCGGCGCGCGCGGCGCCGTCGCGCTCGACGTCGGAAGGGCTCGCGCCGCCTTCAAGGGCGGCGACGAGCCCGTCGGCGATCGACTCCGGCGTGGACTCGGCGTAGTCGATCATCCGGCCCGCGCCGTAGCGCTCGAGCCGGTGCCGCACGTGGAAGCGCTGCTCGAAGTGGCGCTCCAGCGGCGCGTACAGGAAGGGGCGCTTGGCGGCGGCGAGCTCCATGCACGTGGTGAGGCCGCCGTGCGTGACGGCGACGTCGCAGGTGGCCAGCTCGCGCGAGAGGTCGTGCACGTAGCCGACCAGCTCGACGCCCTCCGGTGCGGCCACGGACGCCGGATCGATCCGCGGCCCGCAGACCACCTTCATGCGCAGGTCGGGAACCCGCTCGCGCGCCGCCGGATAGGCGTCGATCACGCGCCGCAGCAGGCTGCCGCCGACGCCCGAGCCGCCGACGGTGACGAGGCAGACGCGGCCGTCGGAGCGCGGGCCCGGCCGTCCCGCCCCGGGCGCCAGCACGTAGCCGGAGAAGTCGAAGTGCTCCTCCACCCACGGGCGGATGAGCGGCAGCCCGTCGCCGAACGCGCCGGGCACGACGTCCTCCGGCGAGCCGACGAAGATCGCCCGGTCGCGCACGCGCGGGAAGCGCGCGATCTGCTCGATCATCTCGGCGTTGTAGTCGGCGGTCAGGCGCGCCTCCTCCGCCCCGCCCTCGGGCAGCGGCAGCCAGCCGACGAAGTCGGTCAGGAAGCAGTAGGCGGCGCGCTTGAGCTCCGGGTTCTCGTGCAGGTAGTAGTCGAGCTCCCAGGCCTCGTCGCCGATCCACAGGTCGTACTCCTGCGAGCGCACGACGTCGTCGAAGACCATGAAGTTGGCGAGCAGGATCTCGTCCATCCGCCGCCAGGCCTGGAACACGTTGAGCTCGTGCTCGCGTGACGAGTCGGTGATGTGGCGCGACTCGTTCGCCAGCGCGACGCTGGCGGGATGGATGCGCTCGCCGCACGCCTCGAGCACGTGCGTCACCGGCTCCTGGGCCAGCCAGTCGATCTCCAGGTCCGGGTGCAGGTTGCGCAGCTCGCGCGCGATCGCGACGTCGCGCCACGCGTGCCCGAGCCCGATCGGCGAGGAGACGTAGAGCGCGCGCTTGGGCCGCGTCAGCGCGCGGCGCCAGCGCCGCTCGGGCGGCCGGCGCCCATAGACGCGCTCGGCGAAGTCGCGCAGCAGGTGGTTGAAGCGCACCGGGTCGCGAGCGTGGATGCAGTGACCGGCGCCCTCGAAGGTGACCAGCTCGGCGCCCGTCAGCTCGGCGAAGGCGGCGCTGCGATCGGCGGGGATGAGCGCGTCCTCGTCGCCCTGGACGACCAGCAGCGGGCACGAGATGCTCGCCAGCAGCTCGCGCATCGTCGCCTCGTCGAGCCCCGGAGCGTCGATCGTGTGGGCGAGCGTCGCGCCGTCGGTCTCGAGCGCCCACCCGACCGAGTCCTCGATCTGCTTGGTCGAGTGCGGCTCGGTGAAGCAGCGGCCGAAGAAGAACTCCACGTAGCCGCGGTAGTCGCGCTCCCACGAGTGGCGGTTGGCGCGCGCCCAGCCCTCGTAGGAGGGCAGGTCGGCGTCGAAGGAGTGGCCGGTGCGCTCCGGCACCGGCGGCGTGAGCGGCAGCGCCGGCGCGATGAACAGCGCGCCGCGCACCCGCTCGCTCTGCGCGAGCAGCAGCCCGGCCGGCGCCGGGCCGCAGTGCACGACCATCACGCAGTGCTCGACGCCGGCGGCGTCGAGCACTGCGAGGGCGTCCTGCTCCGTCACGCGCGGGCCGTATGCCTCGGGGGAGTCGGGGCGGTCGGAACGGCCGTTGCCGCGTGCGTCGAAGGTGACGACGCGGAAGTGGCGGGCCAGGTACGGGACCTGCGCCTTCCAGAAGCGCGAGTGGACGATGGCCCACGGCGGGACGAGCAGAAGCGTCTGCTCGCCGTCGCCGAAGACCTCGTAGGCGATGCGGACGCCGTCTACCTCGGCGAACCCCGAATGGGCGGGCTGGAGCGCCCGTGACGAATCGATGGCATCCGCGACGGCCATGGATCAGGCGGGCACGCCGGCCTGCAGCGCGTGGACGGCCTCGGTCGTGAGGGCCTGGCCGCCGATGCCCCAGTCGCCGCTCTTGACCTCGTCGATGACGACCCAGGTCACGCCGCGCATGTTCTCACCTTCGATCTCGACCATCGTGTCGGTGAGCTTCTCGATCATCTCGCGCTTCTGATCGTCGTTGAAGACACCTTCGATGAGCTTCACATTCACCATCGGCATTGGGGAGCACCTCTGAGATAGTTGGTCGTTCGACCGACCGAACTTTATGTTACGCTCCCGCCGATGTCAAGCCCGACCACCGACGGACGCGCCCTCCGGGGGCAGGCCACACGAGACCGGATCGTCGACGCGGCGCGCGACGTCCTGATCGAGCACGGCCACGGCGGCACGAGCACGCGCGCGGTGGCCGACCGGGCCGGCGTGCGCCTCTCTCTCGTCCACTACCACTTCGGCGGCAAGCAGGGCCTGCTGGTCGAGGTGCTCGACCGCGAGAACGAGCAGCTGCTCGTACGCCAGCGCGAGCTCTTCGCCGCCTCCGGCCCGCTGGCGGAGAAGTGGCGCGTCGCCTGCGACCTGCTCGACCAGGACCTCGAGTCCGGCTACGTGCGCGTGCTGTGGGAGCTGTGGGCGGCGGGCCTCGCCGACCCTGAGCTGGCGGCGGGCTGGCGCGCGGCGACGGCCGGCTGGCGCGACCTCATCACGTCCGTCTTCGAGGCCTGGTCGGAGGAGCTCGACATCGAGCTCCCGCTCCGCCCCCGCGCGCTCGCGTCGCTGGTGGCCAACCTGTTCCAGGGGATCGAGATCGAGCTGCTCGCGGGCGTCGACGAGGTCGACGCCCCGCACCGCGAGGTCCTCGACGCCATCGGCGTCCTGATCGCGCGCGCCGAGGCGTGAGGTATCTCTGCATCCTGCTCGCGCTCGCCGCGGCAGGATGCGGCGGAACTGACGAGCCCACGGCGGTCAGCGGCCCGCTGTGCGCGCAGCTGCCGAGCGGCGACGACCCCGGCGCGCCCGCCTCGCTGCGCGACGAGCCCGCCGACGTCGCCCTCAGCTGGATCCCCGTCGTGACCACGTTCGAGGCAGCCGCCCGCGCATCCGGCATGTCCCTCGACGGCACCACGATCCTCGCCCCCACCGACGACGCCTTCGCCAAGGCCTACGGCCGCCAGGAGCTCGACGAGCTTCTGCTCGAACGCCCGCGCGAGCTGCTCGAGGCGCACGTCGTGGAGGACGAGCGCTCGCTCTCCGACCTGCTCGACGCGGGCGAGGTCACCACCCGCGCCGGCGACACCCTCGAGGTCACGGAGGCGGGCGCCATGGCGCGGCTCGGCGGCCGCGCCACGACGGTCTGCGCCGACTACGACGTCGGCAACGCCCGCATCCACGTCATCGACGGCGTCCTCAGCAGGTGATCCTCCGGGCGGCCACCATCGGCTCCGCCGCCTCCCCGTCGAGCAGCAGCGGGATCAGCCCGCGCTGGGCCTGTCGCATCGGCACGAAGTAGCGGTCCCGCTTCACCCGCAGCACGCGAATGCCGTGCGCGGCCAGGCGCTCGCCGACCGGCCGCCCGTCCGGCTGCGGCCCCTTGAACTGCAGCTCGTCGAGCAGGTAGCCGCACGGCGGCTCCTCGAGCACGCCCTCGGCCGGCTCGTCCGGCGGCGGGCTCTCGCCCGGGCCTGGCTGGGCGGGGATCGGATACGAGCCGCGGAACACGATCCGCCCGCGGTTGGAGCGCTGGAAGGCGATCGACTTCTCGATGGCCCGCTCGATCGAGCGCTCGTTCTCGTGCTGGTAGTCGAGGAACTGCTGGTACGTGTAGAGCGCCGAGTAGGTCTTGCGACGCCGGTTGTTCGGCGTGTTGGTCTCGTTCGGGCGCGTCGCTCCGCCCGAGCTGCGCGTCTCCAGCAGCGAGCCGACGACGCTCTTGAGCCCCATCGTGTTGCGCAGGATCGTCTCCTGGCTGAGCCCAACCGCGCCGCCGTTCTCGCAGCCGTACGGGCAGAACCACCAGCCGTCGCGCGAGCCGTGGCCGTACATCCAGCCCTCGATCATCCCGCGCGAGGTGTCGAAGATCGACTTCGCCACGTTCAGGTGCCGCGGCGGCAGCACCGGCAGGTCGCCGGCGCGGCTGTTGCCGAACTCGTGCCCGTCGAACGCCGCCTCGGGGGTGTAGTCGCGCATCATCTCCACGAACGCGAAGGTCTCCGGCTGGCGGATCAGCGAGTAGTCGCGGTTGAGGTCCTGCCCGGTCGAGTTGCCGCGCACGTTGAGCGCGCGGCCGTCGCCGTTGATCGTCGGCACGATCAGCACGGTCGCGTCGTCGAGGATGCCCCGAGTCCGCCGGTCACGGCTGAACGCGAGCTCGCGGGCGAGGATCATGCACGCCTCGCGCGACGACGGCTCGTTGCCGTGCACGTTGCAGTTGATCAGCGCCGCCGTCCCCTTCGCCACGTCGCGCGCCGTGCGCGGCGGCTTCGGGTAGCCGATCACGAACATGTTGATCGGGCGCCCGAGCAGGGTGCGGCCGATCTCCACCACGCGCACGCGCTCGCTGGCCTCGTCGAGGGCCTTCGTGTACTCGTACTCGCCCGCGTCGCTCGTGTACTGCGCGGCCTGGGTGAGCTCCCACTGCGTGCGGTAGCTCGGGTCGCCCCACGGCGGGTTCGTGGTCGCGAGCACGGGCGCCGAGAACGGCTGCCCGGTCGCGCGGACGCGCCACTGGTAGCGGTCGCCCGGGTTGAAGCCCGCGTCCGCGAACGTCGGCGCCTCGGGCGTCAGCGTCCGGTTCGGCCGCCAGACGCCGACGATCGCCGGTGGGCCCGTCGCCACGTCGTCGGCGCCCACCGGCGTGCGTTCGATGTCGTATGAGGTCGCGCCGGCCACCGGCGCCCAGCTCAGGGTCGCGAAGCCGTCGCCCTGCCGGACGTCCAGACCCGTGACCTCCTGCGCCGCCGCCGTGTCGGCTCCCACCGCCAGCGCGACGAGCGCAGCCACCAATGAGGTGCGCATGCGAAGTTCCCCCCTGCTCGTTGCCCGCTGCCGGAGTTGTACCCCTTTCAGCCGTAGGCGGGCACTTCGATGACGGTCGGGCCCGAACGCTCGAGCCCGAACGCCTCAAGCTGATCGACACGCTGATTACCGAGCATCGCGACCGAAGGAACTCCCTGGCGAATCGCAATGCGGCACCCCCGCTCGTTGGTAGCCATTCGGTTACCATTGTCGGCCATGGGAACCGAGGGAACACGTGAGGATCCGTGGACGCTGACCACGCCGAGCGGAGGATCGGAGTACACGGCGTTCCGCGACGAGGGCCTGGACCCGCCGGCGCTCGTGGTCCAGGTCGGCAAGAGCGAGCTGCGCTACCACCTGCGCTGCCTCGACGACCTGCACGCGATGCTGCGCGAGCACGGCGATTGGATGCCGCTCGGCAGCGCCGACGAGCAGAAGCCGGCCGCCGACGGGACGGTCGAGGCGTGGGCGCGCTCGCCGGAGAACCCGGTTGGCGGCTGGTACGGGCTCAAGAAGGGCATGCGCGGCCGCTTCGCCAACTACGTGCCGCCGGTGATGGAGGCGCTGGGGCGTGCGGAGGTCGAGCACAACCCGCGCAACAACCGGATGCGCGCGATCTAGCCGAGCTTGACGAACTGGCCGTCCGACGGCACGCCGTCGGCGGAGATCGCGAACACCATGTACCAGCCCGGCGGCGCGACGTTGCGGCGGCGCGGGAAGGTGAGCGTGACGCGGTCGGCGGCGTCGACGCTGTACTCGAGCCCGAGCAGCCGCTGCTCGTTGTTGAACGCGTGCGTGGTGGCGCCCGCGCGCAGCAGGTTGATCTCGCGCAGGTCGGCGGCGCCCGGCACCGTCGCCTGCAGGCGGCCGCCGTAGGCGACGCGGTCGCGGGCCAGCGCGAGCTGCGGGCGCGGGCCGCGGAACAGGTACGGCGGCGAGTAGACCTCGATCCGCAGCTCGTCGGCCTTGGGGCGCGGGTTGGAGCCGGCGGTGACGACGCGGCCGTCGGGCATCAGCAGCGCGGTCGAGTGGTAGAGCCGCGGGACGCGCGACTCGGCGCCGAGCTTCCACCGCCGCGTCCGCGGGTCGTAGAGCTCGGCGTGCAGCGACGCGTCGACCCGGTGCTCCTGGACCCGGGCGCCGCCGGTGGCGAGCACCGTGCGGTCGGGCAGCAGGGTGGCGTTGAGGTGCATGCGCGGCTCGTTCAACGAGCCCGTGCGGCGGTAGCGCGGCTCGTCCGCGGTGAGGTCGACGATCGCGCAGCTGTCCGTGGCGATGTGCGGCAGGTCTTCGTCGTCGTCGCCGTGGTCGTGCAGCTGCGCGCCGCCACCGCCGACGATCATCACCCGCTGATCGCGCGCGTCGCCGAGCAGCACGCTGGCCGACTGGTTGCGGAACTTCGCCTGCGGCAGGCCCGGCACGACCCGCGTCCTGCCGTTCGCGAGGTTCCAGACCTGCGGCCGCACGCCCCGGTTGCCGCTCATCTGGCCGCCCGAGTAGAAGACTCGCCCGTCGTCGAGCAGGAACAGGTGCGGGTACCAGGGGATCAGCCCGGGCGACGGCAGCCTGCTGCCAGCCCTCGCCGGACTCGAAGCTCTCCGGGTCGAGCACGAGCTCGCGGGAGGCGCCGCGGCCCGAGACCGAGAGGATCCGGCCGTCGCCGAGCGTGATGAGCGTCGGGTACCAGCGCGGCTTCAGCATGCGCCGGACGCGGATCCAGCGCAGGTCCTCGGGATCGAAGACCAGGGCGTCGCGGATGCCGCGGAAGGGCGTGTACCGGGCGGTGCCGCCGGCGGCCAGCAACCGGCCGCCCTCGAGGAACGTCTGGCCGGCGCAGAAGAGGTCGATCGGGGTGCGCGGGGAGCTGAAGCTCCGGCTCGGGTAGTGCCAGACGCGGGTGCGGAAGCGGCCGGCGTCGTGGTCGTCGGGGTCGGCGCCGGAGCCGGCGAACCACAGCACGTCGCCGGTGTGCATCAGCGCGGCGTGCACGGCCAGGATCTGCGAGCTGTGGTCGAGGATCCGCCAGGCGCCGGCCTCGGCGGGGTCCTCGCCGGCCTCGACGGGCTGCGTGGCGACGGCGCCGCCGCCGAGCGTCATCAGCTCCGGCCGCTCGCCGTCGATCAGGCAGACGAACGCGGCCGCCGTGTTCCGGGGCGCGCGGCCGGCGGGCGGAGCGCTCCACGGCCCCCAGCCCTCGGCGACGTGGCCGGTCTCGTCGAGCCCCCAGCCGATCGTCCGGCGGCCGCGGTCGAGCACCAGCAGCTCGGGCCGCCCGTCGCCGTCGAGGTCGGCGACGTCGGCGCCGAGCCCGCTGCCCTCCCCCGGCTGCCAGTCGGGGATCGGCGTCCACGGCTCCCACGTCTCGCCGAGCTTCCAGCCGACGCGGTAGCGCCCGCCGTCGGCGCCGGCCATGACGACGATCAGCTCGGGGGTCCCGTCGCCGTCGAGGTCGGCGAGCGCGATGTCGCCGCCGCCGGGGCTCGAGTCGGGGATCTGCTTCCACGCGGTCCAGCCGCCGGTGACGGCGCCGTCTGCGTCGAGGCCGCGGCCGACGCGGTAGTGGGCGCCCTTCTCGATGGCGAAGACGACCAGGTCACCGCCGGCGATGGCGATCCCCGCGTCGGCGATCTCGCCGAAGCGCCAGTCCGGGACGTTCATCCACTTGCCCCAGCCGCCGCTCACGGCTCCCGACGTGTCGAGCGACCGGCCCACGCGGTAACGGTCGCCGGCCAGCACCATGACGTCCGGCCGCCCGTCGCCGCTCAGGTCGGCGACGGCGACCCCGGCGCCCTGCGGCGGCTTCCACCCCGGGACGCGCAAGCTCAGCCGCCCGCGAGCACGGCGTCGTAGCCGTCGGCGCGCAGGACCTCCATCACGACGTCGCGGTGGTCGCCCTGCAGCTCGATCACGCCGTCCTTGGCGGAGCCGCCGACGCCGCAGCGCTTCTTGAGCCGCCCGGCGAGCTCGCGCAGCCCGGCGTCGTCGAGCGGGACGCCGGAGATCGTGGTCACCGCCTTGCCGCGCCGCCCGGCCGTCTCGCGCCGCACCTTGACGCGGCCCCCGGTGGGGCGCTGCGGCTGCTGCTTGCGGTCGCGCCGCCGGTCGCCGCCGTCGCTGGACCAGACGAGATCAGGCATGACTAGGCACCTGGGACTGGTGACTCTACGGATTCGATGAGGGTGCCCCGGCCGTAGCTTCGGACCATGAACTCTCCCTCCGCAGGCCATCGCCGTCCCCCCGCGGCGGCGATCCTCATCATCGTCCCGGTCGTCGTGGCCCTGGTCCTGACGCTCTTCGCGTGGCCCAGCTCCCGGCTCGAGCCTCGTGAAGTGCCGGTCGGCGTGGCCGGCCCGCCCGCCGCCGCGACCCAGATCGAGCGCCAGCTCTCCGCCCGCGACGGCGCCTTCGAGACCCATCGCTACGCCGACGAGGCCGCGGCCCGCGAGGCGATCGAGGACCGCGAGGTGTACGGCGCCTTCGTGGCGACGCCAGAGGGCCCGAAGGTGCTCACCGCGACCGCAGCCAGCGCGCCGGTGGCCCAGCTCCTCAACCACGCCGCCGCCGAAGCGAAGGCGCCGGTCGAGGACGTCGTCAGCGCCAGTCCGGCCACCGCCGGCCTCGCCGCCAGCGTGCTGCCGCTCGTGCTCGCCGGCACCATCACCGGCCTGGTCGCCGCGGCGCTCGCCACGAGCGCCCTGCAGCGCGCCGGCCTGGTCGTCGGCGGCTCGATCGCGGCCGGCCTGACGGCGACCGCGATCATCCAGAGCTGGCTGGACGTCGTCGGCGGCGACTGGCTCGTCAACGCCGGCGCCCTCAGCCTGACGGTGCTCGCCATCGCCGCCCTCGTGGCCGGGCTCGAGACGCTGTTCGGCAAGGCCGGCGCGGCGCTCGCGGCGCTGACCATGGTGCTGATCGGCAACCCGTTCTCGGGCGTCGCCACCGGCCCCGAGATGCTGCCCTCGGGCGCCGGCTGGCTCGGCCAGCTGCTGCCCCCCGGCGCCGGCGGCAACCTGCTCCGCAGCACCGGCCTGTTCGACGGAGCGGCGGCCGGCGGCCACGTCGCGGTGCTCGCCTTCTGGGCGCTCACCGGGCTCGCGCTGCTGTTCGTCTCCGCGGCCCGCAGCCGCAAGGCCGCCCCGGCGGTCGTGCCGGCCACAGCCTGATCGGCTCCCGCGCCCGGATCGCTACCAGCGGTCCGGGCGCAGCGTCGGTCCGACGATGTGACTGCCGCCCGCGTCGTGGTGGTCGTCGCTCGGCTCGTGGCTGAAGTGCCCCGCGTACCAGACGACGACGTTGGTGCCGACGATCGACTCGCCGTTGACGAACGCGTCGAGGTTGGCGCGAGTGGAGGTCGCCACCGCCCCGTCGTCGATCTGGCCGGACCGGTGCCGCAGCGCCCAGAAGTCGCCGACGCCGTAGTTGTCCGCCTCGCCGTCGTGGGCGCCGGGGACGATCACGTAGCCCTCGTTGCTGCCCTGCGTGCGGACCCGCCAGCGCCGCTTGCGGCCCGGGCTGCGCTTCCGCCGCACCTCGTGGCGCAGCGTGTGCCAGTTCGAGTCGTTGCCGGGGAGCGGCGGGTCGTTGTGCTCGAGCACGACGTCCTCGCCCGCGCCCGCGATGTCGAAGTCCAGCCGCCAGTACGCGTGGTGGTGGTGGACCTGGCAGACGCACGAGTTGTCGACCGCGCCGAAGCCGAAGCGCGCGCGGATCGTGCCGTCGGCGTGCAGCCGCCAGCGGCTCACGTAGCGGTACCAGCCGGCGGCGAGCTCGCTGACCAGCACGACCTCCTCGTCGTCCACGTAGATCGCCACGCCGGCGAAGTTCCCCTGGTCGTCGCCGGAGTCGAGCACGGTCTTGGCCGGCTCCGGGCAGAGCCGGAAGCCGGGCGCCACCGCCGCGCCCTGGGCCTTGAAGCGGCTCTCCTCGTTCTGCCAGTCGCGGTACGGCCCGCAGGCGTTGTCGTCGTAGCGGACGTTGAGGATCGGCACGTGCGCGCGCCGCAGCACGCGCTTGCCGCGGTAGGAGACGCCGCGCAGCTCGACGGCGGAGCCGTTCTCGCCGGACGAGGCCGCCGGGCGGACGACGATCAGGCGCCACAGCGTCTCGCCGTCCCGGGTCACCGTGACCCGCGCCGCGCCCGCGCGGCCCATGGTCGTCGGCTGGCCCGCGTCGGGGATCCCGCAGCGGCGCGCGCCGGCCATCGCGGTCGAGGGCGCCTTGCCCTCGAAGCGCACCACCTCGCGCCTGCCGAGCCGCACGCCGACGATCTCGTGGTCCTCGGAGCGCTCGGCGGGGCGCAGGCCGACGGTGAGGATGCGCTCCACGCGGCCGTCGGGCAGCTCCTCGCCGGCCAGCGGCGGCATCGAGCGGTACGGGACGAGCCGGCCCTCGCGCAGCGCGGGGCCGAGCTCGGGGTCGTCGCGCAGGACCTCGACGGCCGCCTCCAGCTCGTCGGCGCTCGGCAGCGGCTGGCGGGCGGTCGAGACCAGCCGCGTCGCGCCGCCCTCCTCGAGCGGCACGTCGACGAGCAGGGCGCGCTCCTCGGCGTAGTCGTAGAGCTTGGCGCGCACGCTGCGCGGCGGCACGGGCTCGTCGCCGGCGTCCACCGGCTGGAGGCCGACGAACCGCGCCTCGGCGTCGCCGAGCTCGGCGCGCACCGCGGGCTGCCGGACCGCCGAGCGTGCCGCCTCCTCGATCCGGTCGGGGTCCGGGCCCCACGGCTCGACCTTCACCTGCAGCTCTCCGGGCATCCTCCGATCCTCTTCCAGCCCCCTCCCCGGGTCAACCCAAACCCCAAGGGGGGTCAGACCCCCCTTAGTCCCGGATCGGCCATTTGGCGCTGCAGGCGGGGTCGAAGGGGCCGCCGGCCAGGCCCGAGACACCAAGGGGGGTCAGACCCCCCTTGTGGTTGGGAATGCGGGGCCGGCCGGTGGCGTCCCTGGGGCATGGGGACCAAGTTGATACTCGCGGGGTTGATCACCGCCCTCGCGATGGCCGGCACCGCCACCGCCAAGCCGTCTCGCACCGTCGCCGTCGGCAAGGTGCAGGGAACCGAGGCCTATCTGGCCGTGACCTACGACGGCCATCGCCTGCGCGCCTACGCGTGCAACGGCTCCGCCCGGAGGCTGCCGACGATCTCGGCCTGGTTCGACGCGCCGTGGGACGGGCGCGGCCCGATCAGGGTGAAGAGCGGCGGCCACACGCTGGAGCTCGACGGGCCCACGAGCGGGCGGCTCGACGGCCGCCACCGGTTCGCGCTGGCGCCGGCCACCGGCCCGGCCGGGCTCTACGAGCAGACGAGCGGCACGACGACCGAGGTGTCGGTGGTGCTCGACAACGGAGAGATCCGGGGCACGATGATCCCGACGCGGCCCCGGGCGCGGCTTCGCGGTCACACCGCGGCGGCGAGACGATCGCGGCCGCTGAGTCAGCCGACCTGCGGGCCGCCCAGCTGGGCGCGCAGGGTGGCGATCTCGGTGAGGGCGAGCCCGATGTAGAGGGCGCGGGAGGCCTCGATGTCGTTGTCGAGGTCCGTCATGTAGAGGGCGTTCTCCCCAAGGCCGGCCTCGACGGCGTCGAGGCGCTCGGCCTCGAGGCGCCGGAGCGTGGTGCGGGCGTCGAGGGCGGAGTTCATGTTGCACAGAGTCACATCACGGGGCCCCTGCTCCAATGCGGGCAGGCCCGTCTCTTTGCGGGCGGGGAGCCAGCATGAGGGGGTACGGACAGCCGCCACCCGACCCCCGGTTGACCCTAGGACCAGCGCAGCTTCAACCGGTCCGGCTCGAGATCGACGATCTCGATCTCCTGCGGCTCGCCGGCCAGCGAGACGCGCGCCCGCCGCTCGCCGGCGGCCTCCCAGCGGCCGGGGGTGGCCTGGGGCTTGTCGGCCGGACCCGGCCCGATCGCGAGCAGCTCGCCGTCCGGGCGGAACTCGAGCCCGCGCCGCCCGCGCGCCGGCGGCAGGTCGTAGCCGGCCGGGCGGTAGACGCGCACGTCGCCCTCGTCCTCCTCGCGCGAGTGCATCCAGCGCCGGAACAGCTCGTCGGGGAGCACGGGCCAACCCTACCCGCCTTGTGCCGGGCGCCGGGCCCCGAATAGTGTCGACCGCATGAGCGATGAGGACGTACCCACCAGACGGCACTGCGCCACCAGCGAGGTCCACCGCCAGCTCCTGTCCGTGGACCCCGAGTACCGGCAGGCGCGCTCGGACATCGAGAACCTCACGGACGCCGTGCAGGCGCGCGGCTTCGCTGCCGCCGCGCCGAAGACGCGGACGATCCCCGTGGTCGTGCACGTCGTCCACCGCAACGACGGCCAGAACATCTCCAACGCCCAGATCCAGAGCCAGATCCGGATCCTCAACCAGGACTTCCGGATGAAGAACCGCGACCGCACGAAGCTGCCGGACGTCTTCAAGCCGCTGCACTCCGACACGCGCGTCCAGTTCAAGCTCGCGACCAAGGACGTCTTCGGCAACGCGACGAGCGGGATCACGCGCACGCGTACGAGCGTGCCGACCTTCAGCTTCGACGAGGGCGTCAAGTCCAGCCGCACGGGCGGCGCCGACCCGTGGCCTACGAAGCGCTACCTGAACATCTGGGTCTGCAACCTCGGCGACGGGCTGCTCGGCTACGCGCAGTTCCCGGGCGGGCCGCGCGCCACCGACGGCGTCGTGATCCTCTACACGGCGTTCGGCAACACGGGGACGGCGCGCGCGCCGTTCGACCGCGGCCGCACCACCACGCACGAGGTCGGCCACTGGCTCAACCTCTTCCACATCTGGGGCGACGACGGCACCGGCTGCCGCGGCACGGACAACTGCCCGGACACGCCCAACCAGGCGAGCGAGAACTACGGCGAGCCCACCTTCCCGCACGTCTCCTGCAGCAACGGGCCGGACGGCGACCTGTTCATGAACTACATGGACTACGTCGACGACAAGGCGATGTTCATGTTCACGGCCGGGCAGGCCACCCGCATGAACGCCACCCTCAACGGCCCGCGCCGCGACCTGTTCGAGGCGCTTCCGCGCTACCCCGGCGTGCTCGGCACGAGCCCGCGGAGCAAGCCGGCGGTCAAGAAGGTGCAGGAGGTCCTGCGCGACCGCTTCGACCACCCGGACCTGGTCGCCGACGGGGTCTACGCCGAGAAGACCGAGCGGATCGTCAAGACCTTCCAGCGCCGCCGCCACGGGCCGCCGTGGGCCCTGCCCGTCGACGGCAGGGTCGGCAAGCGCACCTGGGCCGCGCTGTTCGCCTGAGCTAGAGCGCGATGCGCACCGTGCGGCGGGCGGTCGTCGACCGCCCGTCGCGGTAGCGCGCGCTGACCGTGAGCCGTGCCCGCACGCTGCGCCGGTGGCGGCGCACCTTGCGCGGCAGCGACAGCGCGATCGGCCGCTCGGCGGTGGTGGTCAGCGTGCGCCGCACCGTACGCACGGTGCGGCCGCCGACGCGGATGCGCGCGGTCACGGTGCAGCGCTCGGCGCACTTCACGCGCGCGGTCGCCTTCCCGCGGCGCCCGCGCCGCGGAAGCTTCACGACCGGCTTGCGCGTCGCCGTGACCGTGATCGGCCGGGTCGCCGTGCCGGCCCCGCCGCGGTAGTCGCGGACCGCCACCGCCGGGGCGAAGTCGCCGGCCTGCGTGTACGTGAACGAGGTCGTGGCCTCGCCGGTCGAGCGATCGACGGATCCGTCGCCGTCGAAGTCCCAGTCGTAGCCGACGATGCGCGAGTCGGGGTCGCTGAAGGAGGCCGCGAAGTCGACCGTGCCACCGGTGGGCAGGACCACGCGACTGGCCGCCAGCGAGCCGGACGGCAGCGTGTTCGGCGGTGCGCCGTACACGGTCAGCTCGGACATGTCGACGAACGCGCTGGTCGCCACCAGCGGCGAGAGCAGCGTGAGGCGGACGTACCTGACGTTGCGCACGTCGGCGGGCAGGTGGTGGAGGCTGCCGCGGTGCGCGGAGGAGAACCTGCCCGCGACCGCGGTGGTGAACGCGCTGCCGTCGGACGACGTCTCGATCCTGAAGTCGCGCGTCGAGGCGCCGGCAGGGTCGCCGCACGTGTTCGTCGGGTCGAGCCCGAAGCCGGTGACGTCGATCGCGGCCGGCAGCCGCACCAGTGCCTGCGGCGCGCCGCTCTTGACGGCCGACCAGCCGCTGGTGCTCCGCTGGTCGATCAGCTTCGCCAGCCCGCAGCCGAACGGCGCGCCGCTGTCGTCGTAGGGCGGGTCGTTGCGGAACACGAAGCCGCCGCCGGCGCTCGCGGCCCAGTCGCGGCGCAGGGCGACGTCCCGCACGCCCGGCACGGCGAAGCCGGGCAGCGAGACGGTGTCGTAGCCCGGCAGCTCGACGGTCAGCGCGCCGTAGGTGCCCGCGGGCGCGCCGAGCGCGTAGGAGCCGTTGGCCGCCGTCACGGTCTCGAGCCGGTCCGGGAACGCCGCATCGCCCGTGAGGCTCGCCAGGCCGACCGACGCGTTGCCCAGCGACAGGCCGCTGTCGGCCGAGGTCACCGTGCCGGTGGCGACGCCGCGGGCGCCGCCCGGCGGCAGGCTGAAGTCCGGGTCCGGCGCGACGTCGTCCGCGCCGTCGCTGTACGCCCGGTAGCCCATCCCGCGCTCCGCGAACACCTGCCAGATCGCGTTGCGGCTCGCGCCGCCGAGGCCGGCGTCGGCCGCGAGGATCGCGTTGCGCATGTCGAGGAACGACGGCTCGGGCGGAGCCATCCGCATGCCCTCCGTGATCAGCGACTGCGCGATGTCGGGTCCGACCGCCTCGCGCAGGTCCCACAGCGTCTGGGCCCAGATCTCGCCGTCGGCGTGCACCTCGGGGCCGCCGGCGATCTGGGCGAACTCGCCGTACGTGTAGCCGCCGCCCGGGCAGCGCGGATCCGCGACGCCGACGGGGCAGTCGATGCCCTGCGTCCGCACCGAGTGCGGGTCGGAGTCCACGTAGTGGCCGACGTCGACGTCGCCCGGCGCCGGCGTGTCGTCCATCAAGCCGTCCCCGACGAGCAGGTCGAGCGCATACCAGTCGCTCCATCCCTCCCCCATCGCCCCCGCCTGCGGGCTGGACAGCGCGCCCGTGCCGTCGTCGTGCACGACCAGGCGGTTGGACAGACCGTGCGTGTACTCGTGCCAGACGATGGCGGCGGAGTCGCCGCCGTTGACGGTGCGGAAGCCGTTGCCGTCGAACAGGAAGAGCTCCATCCGCGGCGAGATCCCCTCGGGCAGCGTCGCCATGCTCGCGTTGTTGAGGTGCTCGTTGTCCGGACCGCCCGGGTCCGTCGACGCACCGTCATCGGTCTCGACGAGCACGGGGTCGGCGTCCCGGAATCCGTCGAAGGCGATGTCCGGGTCGTTCGCCAGATGGTCGCGGAAGCGGTTGACCAGATAGAAGGCCTGGACGCCGTTCTGCTTGCGGTTGTCCTTCCACGAGTGGGGGATGCTCCGATCCCACGAGCACAGGGCGGTCGGGTCGCAGCCGGGCCCGCCGAACGCCTGGAACGGGAACACGAAGCCGCCGCCGGTCTTCTGGATCTCCTCGCCGGCGGTCAGCGGGTCGTCGTCAGAGTCGGAGTACGCGTGCGCGAACGGCCCCTCGAGCACGGTGGCGCCGGGGTCGAGCCACGGCGTGAGGTCGACCGAGGTCGAGGCGCTCTGGGCCGGGTGGCTGGGGAAGATCTGGGCGGGCACCGCGTCCTTGACGAGGTTCTGGCGGAAGAGCACGGCGCCGCTGTCGGCGTCGACGACGGCGTCGTAGTGGTCGGCGTCGCTCGCGCGGTAGGTCAGGTGCCATGCCAGCCGCGTGCCGCGGCCGGCGCCGTACAGCACCAGGCGTGCGAAGTCGCCGCCCTCGAAGTGGGTCGTGCGGCGCACGCCCGCCGGCCCCGAGACCACGCCGACCGGCCGCTCCACGCCCACGTCGCGCTGGAGCGCGCGCAGCGCCTCGACGGCGCCGAGCCGCGGCGCCGCCGAGTCTGCCTGCGGCGCCGGCGAGGCGATCGCGCTGAGAACGCGCCCGCCGCGGTCGAGGCTCACGCGCAGCCCGCCGTCGAAGGCCGGGATCCCGCGGTCCGACAGCCGGTAGCGCAGGTGCGTGAAGCCGGTGCCGCGCGAGATCGCGCGCGCGGTCAGGTCGAGACCGTCGACGTCGGCCGCGGTCAGCCCGAGCGCGCCGCGGTTCGCGCGCGCCCAGTCGAGCGCGACGGCCGCGCGGTCGCCGGCCGCCGGCCGGCTGAGCGCGCCGTCCACCGCCTGCACGCTCCGCACGGCGTCCTGTGCCGGCGCGGCTGCGGGCAGCGCAAGGCACGAGCCGGCGAGGAGCGCAGCTACGCCTCCTGCCCATCGACCCCAGGAACGCCTCTCGTGTTCCTCTTCCGCCTGAGGGATAGGCAAGGCTAACCCGGCTCGTCGGCAAAGTGAAGCGGCGTTCATCGGCGTTCACCGGCGTTTGCCTTCGGTCCGAGCGCTCGGTTAACCTCGCTTTCCACCGGAAGGAGGCGGGAGCTGCCCAGCCCGCAAGTGACCATCGAACTGTGTGGCCATCTCTCGGTCAGCGTCGATGGACGCCGCCGGGAGGCCGATCTGCCCGGCCGTCAGGGCCGTCTGGCGCTCGCCCATCTCGCGCTCAACCGCAAGGGCGGGGTCACGCGTGAGCGCTTGATCGCCGCGCTGTGGGGCGAGGACGCCCCCGCCGGCCACGCGCAGGCGCTCAACGTCGTGCTGTCGAAGCTGCGGCGCGCCCTCGGCCCCGAGGTGATCGAGAACGCGGGCGAGCGCGCCGTGCAGCTCACCCCCTCCGCCACCGTCGACCTGGACGCCGTGCAGCCCGCGCTCGACGAGGCGTTCGCGGCGCGCGACCGCGGCGACTGGCCGGCCGTGATCGAGGCGGCGGGGCGGGTGTCCGAGCCGGCCGACGCCGGCCTGCTGCCCGGCTACGAGGCGCCCTGGCTCGAGGACCCGCGGCGCCGGCTCGAGGAGCTCGGGCTCCAGGCGCGCGAGCTGCGCGGTGACGCGGGCCTGGCGGTCGGCGGCGCCGAGCTGGCGCCCGCCGAGCGCGCGGCGCAGGAGCTGGTGGAGCTCGCGCCCTACCGGGAGAGCGGCTACCTGCTGCTGATGCGCGTGCGCGAGGCACAGGGCAACCTCGTCGAGGCGCTGCGCGTGCACGAGAAGCTGCGCACGCTGCTCCGGGACGAGCTGGGCGTCTCCCCCGGCCCCCAGGTGCAGGCCGAGTTCGAGCGGTTGCTCAAGGCCGAGCGCGCGGAGACCGCCCCGGCTCCGGAGCCGGTCGCGCCGCCGCCGCCACCGCCGACAACGGACGGCCGTGGGTTCTTCGCCACCCGCAGCGGCGCCGCGTTCGTCGGCCGCCGCGGCGAGATCGACCGCCTGCGCGAGTACCTGGACCGGGCCACCGAGGGCAACCGCCAGCTCGTGCTGCTCGAGGGCGAGCCCGGGATCGGCAAGACGCGGCTGGCGATGGAGTTCATGGAGCTGTGCGAGAGCGAGGGCTCGCTCGCGCTGTACGGCCGCTGCGACGCCGAGACGCTCGTGCCCTACCAGCCCTTCGTGGAGGCGCTGCGCCGCTACGTGTCGCGCGCGCCCGAGCAGGCGGGCGCCTGGCGGGCCCAGCACGGCGCCGAGCTCGGCCGCGTGATCCCCGAGCTGGCGGCGGGCGGCGACACGCCCGGAGGCCCCGAGGAGGAGGAGCGCTACCGGCTCTTCGACGCCGTCTCCGAGGTCCTCAACGACATCGCGCGCCACCAGCCGGTGGTCCTGGTGCTCGACGACCTGCACTGGGCCGACAAGCCGACGCTGCTGATGCTGCGCCAGATGGTCCGCGCGGCCGGCGAGTCGCCGCTGCTCATCGTGGCCACGATCCGCGACACCGAGCGCCCGTCGGCGCTGGTGGACATGCTCGTGCAGCTGCGCCGCGAGCACTACTTCGACCGGATCGAGCTGACCGGGCTCGACGAAGAGGACGCCACCGTCCTGATCGGCGAGTTCGGGCCGCAGGGCATGCCCGAGCACGTCAACCGGGCGCTGTGGGAGGAGACCAAGGGCAACCCGTTCTTCCTCGAGGAGATGGTGCGCCATCTCGGCACCACCTCGCCCAATCCGGACGGCAACGGCTCGGCGTGGCCGCTCGAGCTGCCGGAGGGCATCCGCGAGGTGATCGGCCGCCGCCTGGCGACGCTGTCCGACCGCGCCGGCCAGCTGCTCACCACCGCTGCCGTCATGGGCCGCGAGTTCCGGGTCGAGGTGCTCGAGGCGGTCAGCGAACTCGACGAGGACGAGCTCGACGAGGTGATCGAGGAGAGCGTCGGCGCGCACGTGATCGCCGAGGTGCCCGGCGTGTACGGGCGCTGCAGCTTCACCCACGCGCTGATCCGCCAGACCCTCTATGACGGGCTCACCGCCACCCGCCGCGCGCGGCTGCACCTTCGCGTGGCCGAGGCGCTCGAGCAGCTCGACGCCGACGCCGCCGAGCTGGCCCACCACTTCTCGCTGGCGCCGCCCGCGCGCGGGGCCTCGAAGGCCGTCGAGTACGCGGAGAGCGCCGCCCGGCGCGCCACCGGCGTGCTCGCCTACGAGGAGGCGGCGCGCCTGTACACCGTCGCGCTGGCCGCGCTCGAGCAGGCACCCGACGGCGCCGAGCACCGCTGCCGGCTGCTGCTCGCCCTCGGCCACGCCCAGACCAAGGCGGGCGACACGATCGAGGCGCATGCGACATTCCGCGCCGCCGCCGACACGGCGCGCGCGCTCGGCTCGGCGCAGCTGCTGGCCCAGGCCGCGCTCGGCTACGGCGCGCCCGGCCAGATGGCGGGCGGGATCGTCGACGAGGAGCTCGTGCAGCTGCTCGAGGAGGCGCTGGAGGCGGTCGGCGACGACGAGCCGGCGCTGCGCTCGCGGCTGGTCGGGCGGCTGGCCATCGAGCTCAGCTTCTCCGAGGCGCGCGAGCGCCGCGCCGAGCTCAGCAGCGAGGCGGTCGAGCTCGCCCGCCAGGTGGGCGACCCGCGCGGCCTCGGCTTCGCGCTGGTGGCGCGCCACTGGTCGCTGTGGGGGCCGGGCAACGTGCAGGAGCGGCTCGAGGCGGCCAACGACCTGCTGGGGCTGGCCGAGAGCTCGGGTGACGAGCGGCTCGCGATCGCCGGCCACCGCTGGCGGATGATCGACCTGCTGGAGCTCGGCGACATCGACGCGGTCGACATCGAGATCGACGCCTACGCGCGGATCGCCGAGCGCCGCCGCCGGCTCTCCGACTCGCTGTACGTGCACATCTACCGCGCGATGCGGCTGCTGCTGGCCGGCGAGTTCGACGCGGCCGAGGCCGAGGGCTACGCCGCCGTGTCGCTCGGCAACCGCGTGCAGGACCCCAACACCGGCAACGCCACGCTGCTGCAGGCCTGCACGCTGCGACGCGAGCGCGGCCGGCTCGATCGGCTCGAAGCCCCCGTGCGCGCCTACGCCGAGCGCTTCCACGCCATTCCCGGCTGGGTCTGCGTGCTCGCCCACCTGCTCGCCGAGACGGGCCGCGGCGACGAGGCGCGCGAGATCCTCGACGGCTTCGCGGCCGACGGCTTCCGCGGCATCCCGCTCGACGGGATCTGGCTCGGCGCCGTCGGCTACCTCGCCGAGACGGCCGCCGTGCTGGGCGACGCCACGCACGCGCAGGCGCTGCACGACCTGCTCGAGCCGTACGCGGACCGCAACGTGGCGATCGGCTGGGCGTCGAGCTGCACGGGCTCGGCGGCGCGGCACCTCGGCCTGCTGGCCGACCTGCTCGGCAAGCGCAAGCAGGCGATCGCCCACTTCGAGACGGCGCTGGCCATGAACGAGCGCATGCGCGCCCGGCCGTGGGTGGCGCACACGCAGGTCGAGCTCGCGCGCGTGCTCTCGCAGCAGGCGGCGGGCCGCGAGCGCGCCGGCGAGCTGCTCGAGGCGGGCATCGCCGAGGCGCAGCGGCTGGGCATGCCCCGCCTGGTCGAGCGGGCCGAAGCCGTCCGATCGGGTGCCGCGGTCACCCCCTGAAAGGGGAGGAAGCGGCCTCTTCGACGCCGCGTTCGCTACATAACAGGGGTGACCGCTGGTTCCTCCGACATCAACGCGGCCGTCGACGCGCTGCGCTCGCGGCTGCCAGAGCCGCTCGCGCCGCTCGCGGACCTCGCCTACAACTACCGCTGGTCGTGGACGCCCGGCGGCCCTGAGCTCCTCTCCTCCGTCGACCCCCGGCGCTGGGAGCTCTGCCTCGGCAATCCCGTCCGCCTGATCGAGGAGACGGCGCCCAGCCGGCTCGCCGAGCTGGCGAGCGACGACGACTTCCTCGCGCGCCTGGGGGACCTCCACGACACCGTGACGTCGAAGGTGTCCGAGCCGCTGCTGACCGAGCCCGTCACGGAGGACAACCCGGCCGCCTTCTTCTGCGCCGAGTTCGCGATCCACAAGTCGCTGCCCGTCTACTCGGGCGGGCTCGGCGTGCTGGCGGGCGACATCCTCAAGGAGGCGTCCGACATGGGGCTGCCGCTCGTCGGCATCGGCCTCATGTACCGCCACGGCTACTTCCGCCAGCGGATCGACGCGTCCGGCTGGCAGCACGAGTACTGGGTCGAGACCGATCCGGAGCGCACGCCGGCGGCGCTGATCAAGGGCGACGGCGGCAAGCCGCTGTGCGTCGAGGTGCCGATCGGCGAGCGCACGATCGTCGCGCAGGTCTGGCGTGTGAACGTCGGCCGCGTGCCGCTCCTGCTGCTCGACGCCGACCGCCCCGAGAACGACCTCACCGACCGCTGGATCACCTCGCGGCTCTACGTGGGCGACCCGGGCGTGCGGCTCGGCCAGTACGCGCTGCTCGGCATCGGCGGCGTGCGGGTGCTGGATGCGCTCGGGATCGAGCCGGGCGTCGTGCACCTCAACGAGGGGCACGCCGCGATGGCGTGCCTGGAGCTGGCGCGCACCTCCGACTTCGAGAGCGTCCGCCAGCGCACGGTGTTCACCACGCACACGCCGGTCCCGGCCGGCAACGACACCTACCCGGCCGCGCAGATGGCCGAGGCGCTGGCCGGCATCGCGTCGGAGATGGGCGTCGACCCCGACTCGCTGGTGCGCAGTGGGCGAACGCATCCCGAGGAGAGCGCCGAGCCGTTCGGCGTCACCCAGTTCGCGCTGCGCTCCTCGCGGATCGCCAACGGCGTGAGCGCCCGCCACGGCGAGGTGGCGCGCGAGATGTGGCAGGAGCTGTGGCCGGACCGGCCGGTCGACGACGTGCCGATCACGCACGTCACCAACGGGGCCCACATCCCGACCTGGATCGGCGGGCCGATGCGCGAGCTGCTCGACCGCCACATCGGCGACGACTGGGTCGACCGCGCGGTCGACCCGTCGACGTGGGATCCGGTCGACCAGATCCCCGCGCGCGAGCTGTGGGACGCCCGCGCCGCCCAGCGCGCCGAGCTGATCGACGTCGTGCGCGAGCGGTCGGTCATGGACCGGCTCGGCCGCGGCGACACGGCCGACTACGTGCGCGCGGCCGTGAGCGCCTTGGATCCGAACATGCTGACGATCGGCTTCGCGAGGCGGGTGGCGACCTACAAGCGGCTCGACCTGCTGCTGCGCGACGTCGACCGCGCGCTGGCGCTGCTGTCCGACGACGAGCGGCCGGTGCAGCTCATCCTGGCCGGCAAGGCGCACCCGAAGGACGACGACGGCAAGCGGCTCGTCCAGCGCCTGTTCGAGATGAAGGGCCACTTCGCGGTCGGCCGCCGGGTGGTCTACCTCGACGACTACGACCTGGCGCTGGGCGCCGCGATGGTGCGCGGCTGCGACATCTGGGTCAACGTCCCGCGGCCGCCGCTGGAGGCCAGCGGCACGAGCGGCATCAAGTCGGCCATGAACGGCGGCCTGCAGCTCTCCGTGCTCGACGGCTGGTGGCCGGAGGCGTACGACGGCACGAACGGCTGGGCGATCTCAGGCGAGGTCGACAACGACCACGGCGCGCAGGACTGGCGCCACGCCGACGAGCTCTACCGGCTGCTGACCGACGAGGCCGTGCCGACCTTCTACTCGCGTGACTCGGACGGGCTGCCGCAGGCGTGGATCGACATGGTCCGCAACTCGCTGCGCACGATCGGGCCGAACTTCGGCGCGGGCCGGATGGTGCGCGACTACGCGGAGAAGATCTACCCGGCGCACGTGGGGGCGCGGGCGTAGCGTTCTGGCTCAAGGCGGTCGGGCACGCGCGCGGGCCTCTGGCCGAGCGCTGGCTCGACGAGCGCCCGGAGCTCCTGCACCGGACCGGCTTCCCGCGCCGGCCGCGGATCGTGGTGGGCGACCGGCTGGTCCTCTACGCGTCGGTCTGGCGCCGCGTGTTCGCCCTGTGCGAGGTGATCGGCGACCCGGTCGCGCGCGATCACCCGCGCTGGCCGTGGATCGTCGAGATCGAGACCCTGCTCGTGATCCCGGTGCTCGACGCGGCGCCGCCGGTCGAGGCGATCGGTGTCGCGGCGCGGTCGATGTCCCAGCAGTCGCACATCCGGCTTCTGCCGGAGCACTACGACCGAGCGGTCGACGCCATCGCCTCGGTCGCGCGAACTTCGGCTGGGTAGGGAGGCGGCGATTTCGGGGCGCGGCGAGAGCGCGTGGCGCGTTGACCGGTATATGTCCGGTGAAGGCGCCACGGACGTCCGGCGCGGCCGGTTTCCCAGCTCCCCTACCCAGCCGCCGTTGACGTTCGCTCGCGGTACAACCCGATCTTGTAGTCCACGAGCTCAAGGTTGCGCTCGATCCTGGCGAGCTGCTCGAGCACCCGCTCACGGTGCGCCTCCAGCAGCGCCAGCCGCTGCTCCTCGTTGCCATCGCCGGCGCGGACGAGCTCGGCGTACTCGCGGATCGCGCGGATCGGCATGCCGGTGGCGCGCAGGCGGGTGACCATCACGATCCACTCGATGTCCTCGGCCGTGAAGCTGCGGTGCCCCGCGCCGTTGCGGTCGACGCGGGCGAGCAGCCCGGCGCGCTCGTAGTAGCGGAGCGTGTGGGCGCTGACACCGGCCTCGGCGGCCGCTTCGGCGATCGTCATGTCAGAAGCCTACTTGACTTAGAGCGCGCTCTAAGGCCTACCGTGAATGGCATGGAGCAACGACAACTGGGAACCAGTGGACTCACCGTCCCCGCCCTCGGCCTCGGCTGCATGGGCATGTCCGCCTTCTACGGCGAGACCGACACCGACGAGTCGATCGCCACGCTGCACCGGGCGATCGAGCTCGGCATCACCTTCTTCGACACCGCCGAGCTGTACGGCCCGTACGACAACGAGGAGCTGCTCGGCCGCGCCTTCGCCGGCCGCCGCGACGAGGTCCTCATCGCCACCAAGTTCGGCGTCAAGCCGAAGGCCGACGGCCCCGCCGGGCGCAACCTCGACGGCACGCCGGAGAACGTCCGGCAGTCGCTCGAGGGCTCGCTGAAGCGGCTGAGCACCGACCACGTCGACCTCTACTACCAGCACCGCATGGACCCGGACACGCCGATCGAGGAGACGGTCGGCGCGCTGGCCGAGCTGGTGACGGAGGGCAAGATCCGCCACATCGGGCTCAGCGAGGCGGCGGCCGACACGATCCGGCGCGCGCACGCCGTCCACCCCGTCGCCGCGGTCCAGTTCGAGTACTCGCTGTTCAGCCGCGACGTCGAGGACGAGGTGCTGCCGACGCTGCGCGAGCTGGGCATCGGCCTCGTCGCCTACTCCCCGCTCGGCCGCGGCTTCCTCTCCGGCCGCTTCAGCTCGGCCGACGAGCTCGACGCGGACGACTGGCGCCGCACCCAGCCGCGCTTCCAGGGCGAGAACGCCGAGCGCAACCTCGAGCTGGCGAGCGCGGTGGCCGACCTGGCGGCCGAGAAGGACGTCACGCCCGCCCAGCTCGCGCTCGCGTGGGTGCTCGCCCAGGGCGACGACATCGTCCCGATCCCCGGGACGAAGCGCCGCAGCTACCTCGAGCAGAACGCCGGGGCGCTCGACGTCGAGCTCTCCGACGACGACCTCGCCCGCATCGGCGAGGCGATCGGCGAGCCCGCCGGGACGCGCTACGACTCGGGGTCCATGCGGTCGCTCAACCGTTGACGCGACGCTCGTTGCCGCGCTTGAAGTTGCCCGTCGCCTTCGCGAGCAGGAGCTGCACCTGCTCGCCGTCGGCGCCGGCGAGCGCGGACGCGAGCTGATCGGCCTTGGCGCCGGCGACCGTGACCACGTGGCGGCCGTGGAAGGTGACGAAGACGCGGCCGTCCTTGGTCACGCGGTAGCCGAACTGCTCCGTCAACGGCCGAGCGTGCGCATGAGTTCCGGCGCGCGGGTCAGGATCTGGCCGATCAGCTCGCGGACCGCGGCCAGGCCGGCGCGCAGCTCGGCGTCGCCGACCTCGACCGGCATCATCGAGTCCTGCAGGTGGGAGAGGATCTCGTCGGCATCCTCGACCGCCTCGCCCGCGCGCTCGAGGAAGCCGCGCACGCCCTGCGACGGCAGGCCCGCGGAGGCGGGCTCGAAGGTGCGGCCGGGCAGGCCGACCCGCTCCGCGAAGCCCGAGTGCACGCGCCGGGCACGGCCGTAGGCGAGCTGGGCCGGCCCGAAGAGCTGCTCCTCGAGCCGATCGGCCGTGTTCGTGTCGAGCTGCTCGTAGGCGGCGCCGAGCGCGGCGAGCGCGACGGCGAGCTCGTCGGCCGCCTCGGCGATCCGATCGAGCATGTCGCGGCGGGCGTCGCTGGTCTTGTAGCTCACTGAGGGGCGTAGCGGTGGTGGATGGCGAGCGCGTTGCCGTCCGGGTCCTGGAAGAACGTCTGGTAGCAGACGCCGCTGTCGATCACGTCGCCCCTGAACTGCACGCCGCGCGACTCGAGCTCGGCCTTGGCGCCCTCGAAGTCGTCGACCCGGAACTCGATCGGGTGGCTGTGGGGCTTGAACTCGAGCCCGAAGGCGTCCGACTGCATGACGCGATCGTCAGGTTGCCGGTCTCGAACTCGCCGGCGGGCATCTGCCCCCAGCGCTTGGACTCCTGGAGGCCGAGCACGTCGCGGTAGAACGCCGCCGCGGCCTCGAAGTCCTTCGTCGGGACGGTGATGAAGTCGGTGCCGGTGATGGGAGCCATCGCCGGAGCCTACGTGGTAGCCGAACCGTGGAGCTAGGGATTCCCCTGATGCGCTCGGCGCCCGCGGACGCGACCATCCACAGCATGCTCGATACCCCCACGTCCGTGACCGTGATCCACGGCGCCATGCTCAGCTTCGAGACCGTCACGGACCGCGACGCGGACACCGCCCTCGTGCGCGTGCGCGAGCAGCACGAGACGCTGCTGCGGGTGATCGACGGGATCGTGACGCTCGAGGTGGCCGGCGCGCAGCGGACGCTGATGCTCGAGGGCGAGGCCCGGATCGAAGCGGGCGCCCCGCACCGGATCTGGAACGGCGGCCCCGGCGACGCGCGGATCGTGCAGGAGTTCCGCCGGACTCCCTAGGTCCGCTGCGGTAGCGGCGGCAATCCGCGCTGAGCGCCCTCCTCGAGCAGGCGCTCGCGTGTGACGGCGCCACCTGTGCCGGTATGCGCGCCGACCGACAGCCCCGCGTAGAGGTTCGCCCACTGGACCGCGACCTCCGGGTCGGCGCCGAGCAGGTCGCCCCACGCCAGCGCGGCGGCGAACAGGTCGCCGGCGCCGGTGGTGTCGACCACCGCCTCGCGGCAGCCGTCGACCTGCACCGAGCGCCCGTCGTAGGAGGCCACGACGCCGTCGGGTCCGAGCGTCACCGCCGCGATCTCGGCCACCGCGTTGAGCTTGCGGGCAGCCTCCTCGGGGTCGGAATCGCCGGTCAGGATGCCGGACTCGCGCCGGTTGACGATCAGCCCGCGCGCCCTCCGGGTGGGCGATACGCGCGGAAGCCGGCCGGCGAAGGCGCGCGCGTCGTCGTCGCCGCAGGTGATGAAGGCGCAGACGCCCTCCGGCACGATGTCGATCTGCTCGAGCGTGGCGGCCACGGCGCGCGGCGACAGCGGCCCGATATCGGCCGCCCGGGCCCGCACGCCGGGATCGACCGTCACCATCGACCGCTCGCCTGCCACCGGCATCACGACCGTGGTCGGCGTCTTGTGTCCGCGCGGCTCACCGAAGATGACACCCTCGGCTTCCAGCTCGCGGCGCACGAAGTTGCCGGCGAGGTCGTCGCCGAGCGGCGCCACCAGGGCGGTGTTGAGCCCGAGCCGGCGTGCGCCGACCGCGGTGATCGCCCCGCCGCCGGGCGAGCGCAGCATGTCGCCGGCGAAGCGCTCCTCGCCCGGTCCGGGCAGCGCCTCGAGCCCGACGAAGGTGTAGTCGAGGTAGGCGGGGGTCAGGACGGCGAGATCGACGTTCACGCGAAGCGTTCCTCCAGGGCGGGGAGACGCTCACGGTATCCGGCGAAGATCGCGCGCGCAGCCTCCACGGACGGAACGAGCGGATGAAGGGCGAGCGCCTTGACGGCCAGCGCGGTCGAGCCGGTGAGCGCGGCCTCGATCGTCGTGCGCTCCACGGCCTTCACGGTGTCGATCAGCGCGCGGGCGTGATCGGGCACCGGACCGACGGCGACCGGCCTGATGCCGGCGGCCCCGACCACGCACGGCACCTCGACGACGGCGTGCTCGTCCAGGAACGGCAGCGCCGAGCGGTTGGCCACGTTGAGGATGCGGACGGCGCCGGCACCCGAGGCGATCGCCTCGACGACGGCAAGCGCCTCGGCCTCGTAGCCGCCCGGCTCGTCAGCGTCGTGCGAGGCGCCCTCGTCTCCGTTGCGCGCCTCGGCCATGTACGTGCGGTCGCGCTCTTCCTTGACCGCCCGCCAGCGCGCGAGCGCCTGCGGCGGTGTCTCGCCGGCGGCGTCGTAGAACGCAGACTGCTGCTCGAGCAGGTAGGCGCCGCGCGGACGCTCGCCCAGCGCGGCGACGGTCTCCTCGGCGAAGTAGAAGTAGTACAGGTACTCGTTCGGGATCATGCCGAGCGAGCGCAGCCACTCGGGGCCGAACACCTGCCCCTCCTCGAGTCGCTCCAGCGCGGCGTCGTCCGCCAGGAGCTCCGGCAGCCGGTCGCCGCCGGCGTCGTGGACGCCGTGCAGCCAGCCGAGGTGGTTGAGGCCGAAGTAGTCGAATCGCAGCCGCTCGGGCGACTCGCCGAGCGCGGCGGCGACGCGCCGGCACAGCCCCGACGGCGTGTCGCAGATCCCGACCGCGCGATCGCCGACCACCTGCTGGAGGGCCTCGGTGACCATGCCGGCGGGGTTGGTGAAGTTGATCAGCCAGGCGCCGGGCGCGCGTCGGACCGTCCGCTCCGCGAGATCGACCATGGCCGGGATCGTGCGCAGCGCGAAGCAGATGCCGCCGGCGCCGATCGTCTCCTGTCCGAGCACGCCTTGCCCGAGCGGGACGCTCTCGTCGACGGTGCGCCCTTCCAGCCCACCCACGCGAATCGCGACGAAGACGAAGCCGGCGCCCTCGAGCGCGTCATCGAGGTCCGTGGTGGTCCGGAACGGCACGCGGTCGCCGTGCTCGGCGGCCTGGCCCTCGAGCACCTGGGCGATGCGGTCGAGCCGCTCGGCGTCGACGTCGTGGAGGACGATCTCGTCGAACGGGCGACGCCGGAGCAGCGCACCGTAGACGAGCGGGACGCGGAAGCCTCCGCCCCCGATGATCGCGAGCTTCACGCAGGCAGGATATCCGCGATCCCCGCGGCCGAGAGCTCGGCCTTGGGGAGGAAGCCGCACGCGGGAGTGCTGGCGAGGCAGGGACCGTAGTCGCTGGCCTCGCGGCTCGAGGTGAGCACCACCGCCGGCATGAACCCGTTGCCGGAGAGCCGCTCGGCGACCTCGAAGCCGTCGATGTCGGGGAGCTGCACGTCGAGCAGGACGACCTCGGGGCGCAGCTCGTGCACCGCGTCGAGGGCCGTCATCCCGTCCGCCGCCTCGCCCACGACCACATACCCCTCGAGCTCGAGCAGCCGGCGCGCGGCGGCCCGGAAGCCCGGGTGATCGTCGACGATGAGAACGGTTGCAGCCATAAGGAGAGTTTCGTGCTCATTACCCAATTCCCCCAGGTGGTCACCATGTGAACCCTAGGACGGGCAGCCGCACTTCGTATCAGGATGCTCAAACCGGTCAACACCCTCGCCTGGCGCGCGCGCCGCCAGCACCTCGCGACCCGGGCGCCTCGCGCCGCTGCGCTGGACGTCGTCCGAGACGTCTGCGGACTGCACGCGCAGCTGGCCGCCTCGGCCGAGCTGAGCCTGTGGGCGCGCGCCAAGGGGCTCGAGCGCGACGCCGTCTCGCGCGCGCTGTGGGAGGACCGGACGCTGTTCAAGACCTGGGCGCAGCGCGGAACCCTGCACCTCCTGCGTTCCGACGAGCTCGGGATGTGGGTCGGCGCCCAGAGCGCCCTGAAGCCGCGCCACCACGGCGGGGCATGGCAGCGGCACTACGGGCTGACACGCGAGCAGGCAGACGCCATGCTCGAGGCGATCCCCGCCGCGCTCGATGGCCGGTGGCTCACGCGTGAGGACCTCGCCGACGAGGTGACGCGGCTGACCAGGATCGACGGCCTCGCCGACAAGCTCAAGAGCGGCTTCGGAGAGCTGCTGAAGCCCGCCGCGTTCCGCGGAGACCTCTGCTTCGCGCCATCGGACGGCCGGCGGGTCCGGTTCGCGCGGCCCGATCAGTGGCTCGGCCCGTGGGAGCCGATGCCGAAGGAGGAGGCGACGCTCGAGGTCGCGCGCCGCTACCTGGCGCGCTACGGCCCCGCCGACCGCGAGATGCTCGCGCGCTGGTTCGGGATGCCCTCCCCCGCCGAGGCCGGCCGCTGGCTGAAGCGGCTCGGGGACGAGGCCGTGGAGGTCGACGGCTCCTACCTGCTCGCCGCCGACGCCGAGGCGACTCCGATCGGCGGAGCCGACCGGAGCGGTACGGCTCCTGCCGGCGTTCGACCCGTACGTGGTCGCTGCGCCGCGGGGCGACGACGACGTCGTCGATCCGGCCGATCGCGCGCGCGTCTACCGGCCGCAGGCGCGGCTGTCGCCGGTGCTGCTCGTCGACGGCCACATGGCCGGCGTCTGGTCGCACGACCGCAAGGGCGCGCGGCTGATCGTCGAGGTCGAGCCGTTCGGGCGGCTGACCCGCGCGGAGCGCGCCGGCGTCCAGGCCGAGGCGGAGGCGCTCGCCCGCTTCCTCGGGGGCGAGCTCGAGCTGAGCCTGTCATAGGCTGGAGCGCGTGGCACGTCTGAAGATCGCCTACATCGGCGGCGGATCGACCCGCGCGGCGGGCACGATGGCCAGCTTCATCGAGCAGGGCGCCAACTTCGCCGGATCGGAGATCGTGCTCATCGACCTCGACGCCGAGCGGCTGGAGCTGATCCGCGGGCTCGCCGAGCGGATGGCGGCCGCGAAGGGCGTCGACCTCACCGCCTCCGCGACGACCGACCGCCGCGCGGGCCTGGACGGCTGCGACGCGATCCTGACGAGCTACCGCCCCGGCGGCTTCGAGGCGCGCGTGCTCGACGAGCGCATCCCGCTGACCCACGGCGTGATCGGCCAGGAGACGCAGGGCCCGGGCGGCTTCTTCATGGCCCTGCGCTCGATCCACGTGATGCGGCAGATCCTCGACGACGTCGCGATCGCGTGCCCGGGCGCCCGGATCTTCAACTACACGAACCCGGTCAACATCGTCGCCCAGGCCGTCACCGATCACTCCGACGTCCCGTTCGTCTCGCTCTGCGAGGGCCCGATCATCTACGCCGAGGAGGCGGCCCGGGCCGCGGGGCTCGACCCCGAGCAGCTCGACGTGCAGAGCGTCGGGCTCAACCACGCCTCGTGGAGCGTCCGGCACCGCTACGACGGCCAGGACCTGCTGCCGCTGCTGGCGGAGGCCTCCGAGCGGCGTGACCTCAAGCCGCAGACGCGGCGGATGCTGCGCCTGGCGTCGGTCATGGGCGCCCTGCCGAGCGAGTACTTCCAGTACTACTACTTCGAGGACGAGGTCCTGGGCGAGCTGACCGCGAAGCCGACCACGCGCGCCGAGGACATCCTCGGCTGGGTGTCCGACTACTGGGAGCACTACGTCGAGCAGGCCCGCAGCGAGGAGCCGGAGCTCGACCCCGACCGGTCGCGCGGCGGGATCCACGAGCTCGAGCTGGCGATCGACTGCATGGACGCCGTCTACAACGACCGCGGCGAGACGCTGCCGGTCAACGTCCCCAACCAGGGCTCGATCCCGGGGTTCCCGGACACGCTCGTCGTCGAGACGCTCGGCCACTGCGACGCCGCGGGCGTGCGGCCGCTGCCGATGCCGGGCCTACCCACCCACCTGCGCGGCCTGGTGGAGGCGCTCGGCGAGTACCAGCAGGCCGCGGCCGACGCCGCATGGTCCGGCGACGCGCGCGACGGCGTGCGGGCGCTGGCGGCGCATCCGCTCGTGCGCTCGGTCGACCTCGCCGAGCGGCTGTACGGCGAGATGGCCGCCGCGCACCGCGACCACCTGCCGGCGCGGCTCGTGCCCGCCTAGCGGAGGGCTTCGCCCGTCTCCGGGTCGAACAGGAGCACCGCATCCGGGGGCACGACGAGCTCGATCGTCTCCCCCGGCTCGTAGCGCCGGCCGCGGGCCTCGACGACGGCGGTGAAGCGCGCGCGGTCGTCGTCGGCGAGCAGCGTCGCGGCCTCGCCCTCGGTCACCTCCTCGGCGGCGGCCGCCGCCTCGCCCGCGGGCTTCTGCGCGTCGACCGGGAAGATCAGGTGGGACTCGGTCCCGAGCCGCTCGACCACCTCGAGCTTCGCCTGCAGCCGTGGCGCCGACGCGTCGCTCCCCGGCTTGAGGTCGTGCGGGCGCAGTCCGGCGATCACCGGGCCCTCGCGCCGGGCGCCGTTCGCCAGCGGGACCTCGATGCCCGCCATCCGCAGCCGGCCCTCGCGCACCTCGCCGGCGACGAGGTTCATCGGCGGCGAGCCCATGAACGCCGCGACGAACACGTTCGTGGGCGCCTCGAACAGCCGCTCGGGCGTGTCGCACTGCTGGATGGTCCCGTCGCGCAGCACGACGACGCGGTCGCCGAGCGTCATCGCCTCGACCTGGTCGTGCGTCACGTAGACGGTGGTGACCCCGAGCCGGTCGTGCAGCCGCGCCAGCTCGGCGCGCATGCCGACGCGCAGCTTCGCGTCGAGGTTCGAGAGCGGCTCGTCCATGAGGTACGCCTGGGGCTGGCGCACCATCGCGCGGCCGATCGCCACGCGCTGGCGCTGGCCGCCGGACAGCGCGCCCGGCTTGCGGTCGACCAGCTCCGTGAGCCCGAGCACGCCGGCGACCGAGCCGACGCGCTCCTGCAGCGCGGGCTTGGGCGTGCGCCGCAGCTTGAGCGCGAAGGCGAGGTTGTCCCACACGCGCATGTGCGGGTACAGCGCGTAGTCCTGGAACACCATGGCGAGGTCGCGGCTGCGCGGCGCTTCCTCGGTCACGTCGCGGTCGCCGATCCGGATGCGCCCGCTCGAGACGCCCTCGAGCCCGGCGATCATCCGCAGCAGCGTCGACTTCCCGCAGCCGGACGGGCCGACGAGGACCATGAACTCGCCGTCTCCGATGTCGAGATCGATGTCGTCGACCGCGAGGACGCCGCCCGGGAAGACCTTGCTGACGCCCTCCAGGGCTATCCCGCCCATGCCGCGCTCCTTCCTTCGGTGATCCGGTCGAGCGCGAGCAGCAGCGCGCCCTCGATCGGCGGGGCTGGATTCCGTACGGCCACCGCGCCGGGCAGCTCGGCCATCGCCGCGTCGGCGAGGCGGTCGGTCGGGTGGCCGAACACGCCGCCGGCCAGGACGACGCGCGTTCCCGCGAGCGGGAGGGAGAGCTGCTCGGCGCAGGCGCGTCCCTGGCGGCCGAGCACGCGGCCCTTCTCGCCGACGATCGCCCGCGCGACGGCGTCGCCCTCGTCGGCGGCATCGAGCACGACCGGCGCGAGCCTGTCCTTCTCGTGCTTTCCGAGGCCGCCCCGGCGCGTGAACTCGTACAACAGGGCGATCGGGTCGCCGACCCCGAAGAGGGCGAGTGCCCGCTCGGTCAGCACCGTCGCCGGCCCCATGCCGAGCGCGGCGCGGTAGACCGCGTGCAACGCCTCGCGCCCGAGCTCGTGCCCGCCGGCCGCGTCGGGCCAGAACCCGACGTGGAACAGGCGCCCGTCGGGATGGCGCGCCCCGACCGCGTTGTAGGTCCCGCTGACAAGCGCGATCCCGGTCCAGTCGGGCGAGCCGCCGCGCAGCGCGCCGAGCGCGTCATTGACCACGAGCGGCGCGACGGCGAGGCCGAGCCGCTCGGGCAGGGCCGCCTCCAGCAGCGTGAAGTCCTCCGGCCAGTCGGCGCCCGCGAGGCTGAACACGGCGGCGCCGAGCTCGTCCGCGGCGATGCCCGCCACGGCCAGCGCCTCGCGCACCGCCGCCTCGATCGCCGCGATGGCGTCGTCCGGCGTCGCGGCGTTGTAGATGTCCCCCGTGCCCGCCCGCCCCTCGCCGCACGTGCGCCCGGACGCGTCCGCCACCGCGGCGAGCGTCTTCGTGTTGCCGCCGTCGACGCCGAGCACGAACGTCATCCCTTCACCGCCCCGCTGAACATGCCGCGGATGAAGCTCCGCTGCAAGAACACGTAGACGATCACGACCGGCAGCGCCACCAGCACCGCGGCCGCAGCGGTCAGCGTCGGGTCCTGGACGCGGTACGCCCCTGCGAACATCGCCAGGCCGAGCGGCGCCGTGCGCAGATCGTCGGACTGGATCATCACGACCGCGAGCAGGAACTCGTTCCACGTCCACATGAAGATGAGCACGAGCATCGTGGCGATAGCCGGCCACGCCGGCGGCAGCAGCACGCGCCACAACGTGGCGAAGCTCGACGCGCCGTCCAGCCGCGAGGCCTCGACGAGCGAGCTCGGCGACGAGCGGAAGTACGCCCGCATCCAGAAGGTGCCGAACGGCACCGAGAGGCCGATCTGGGGCAGGATCAGCGCCCAGTAGGTGTCGGTCAGCCCGGCGTCCCTGAAGACGTAGTAGAGCGGGATGACCGTCGCCTCGTAGGGGAAGATCAGGCCGATGAGCAGCAGGTAGAACAGCGCGCTCGAGCCGCGGAAGCGCATCGCGCCGAACGCATAGCCGGCCAGCGTCGACAGCACCGCCGAGACGATCGTGACGGCCGCCGCCACGACGAAGCTGTTGAGCAGTCCGCGGCCGAAGCTGCCGAGCTCCCACGCCTCCCTGAACGTGCCGAAGTCGAGCGAGTCCGGGATCGAGAAGCCGGTGACCAGGTCGGAGCGGTCCTGGAAGGCGAGCAGCAGGATGCTGAGGATCGGGTAGATCGCGATCACGGAGAACACGCCGAGGACGGCGTAGCTCAGGAGCTGCTCCCGGCGCGCGGCGTTCATCGGCTCGGGTCCCGGTCGACGAGCCGCGTGATCGCGAACGCGACGACGAAGATGATCGCCGTGAGGACGACCGCCACCGCCGACGCCAAGCCGACGCGGCCGGTCGAGAACGCGTTCTGGTAGACGAGCCAGGACGGAACGGTCGTCGACGTGCCGGGCCCGCCCGACGTCGCCACGTAGACCAGGTCGAACGTCCGCAGCGCGTAGATCGTGGTCAGCGTGAGCGCGACCGCGAGCTCGCCGCGCAGGCCCGGCAGCGTCACCGCGAAGAACTCGCGGACGCGCCCGGCGCCATCGACGCGCGCCGCCTCATAGAGCGTGGTCGGGATCTTCTGGATCCCGGCCAGGAACAGCACGAGGCAGAGCCCGAACATGATCCACGTGCCGACGATGCCCAGCGCGGGCAGCGCGAAGGTGAAGTCGCCGAGCCAGCCGCGCGACACGCTGTCGAGCCCGACGGCGTCGAGCACCGCGTTGATCGGCCCGTCGGGGTGGTAGATCCACACCCACGCGATCGCCACGACGACGACGGCGATCGTCTGCGGCAGGAACAGCACGGCGCGGAAGAACGTCACTCCGCGCACGCGCCCGTGCGCGATCAGCGCCGTCAGGAAGAGCCCGAGCGCGCACGGCAGCAGCGCGTAGAAGACGATCAGCACGAGCGAGTGGACGAACGAGGCGCGGATGGTCGGGTCCTCGAGCACCTCGCGGTAGTTGTCGAGTCCCGTCCAGGTGCCGACCGTGAGGCCGTCCCAGTCGAAGAACGACAGCCACGTCGTGTACACCAGCGGGCCGAACGCGAACAGCAGGTAGAACGCGAACGCGGGCGCCAGGTACAGGTACGCGACCCGACGCGGCTCGCCGGGTGCGCGCACGCGCACCCGGCGCTCCCCGATCTCGCGGGCCGCGCCCGCGGCGCGCGCGGGCGACGCCGTGGAAGGCGCGGCCACCCGCCTAGCTCCCCCCGAGCTCCTCGTGGTACTTGGCCCAGTCGTCCTGGATGCGCTTGGCGACCTCCTCGGGCTCGAGCCTGCCCGCGAGCATCTCCTGGAACGTCTGACCCATCGTCTGCCAGCATCGTCGGCGATGACCAGTCCGGGTAGAACGTCAGCCCGCCGGACTCGACGAGCTGGTCCCAGCCTTCCTTGATGCCCTTGCCGAGCGGGTCGCTCGGCTCGGCGGTGCCGTCGATCGCCGCCGGGATCTGCGCCGTGCTCGACCAGGGCCTCGCCGGCGTCGGGGCCGGTGATGTGGTCGAGGTACGCGGCCGCGAGGTCCGGGTTCTCGGTCTTCGCGGAGATGTGCATCGGGAAGCTCGTCGACCCGATGTTCACGAGATCGCCGCTCTCACCCGGCGGCACGTTGAAGAACCCGGCGTCCTCACCGAGGCCGTCGCGCACCGTGGCGGCGTTCCAGTTGCCGGCGATCAGCACCGCGCCCTTGCCCTTGCTGAAGGCGATCGCCGCCTCGTTGTCGTTCACGGCGTTGAACGCGTCGCCCTTGCCCAGGTACCCCTTGTCGACCCACTCCTTGAGCTTCTGGAGCGCGGTGACGTTGCCCTCGGTGTCGAACGAAGAGCCCTCCTTCTGGAAGATCCAGTCGCGCATGTCCTGCGCGGGCGTGTAGGCGCCCTGGATGCCGCCCCAGAGATGGAGCGCGCCGTACTGGTCGCGGTTGCCGAGCGCGATCACCGGCTCGTCGGCCGGCAGCGTGTCGCGCAGCTTCTGCAGCGCCTCCTCGAAGTCGGCGAACGTCTCGAGGCTCGCGGGATCGACGCCGGCCTCCTCGAGCTTCTTCATGTTCGCGAACACGCCGACCGACTGGCCGGTCTGGGCGACGCCCCACAGCGTCCCCTCGCCGAAGGTCTGGCCGTCGTCGGTCCACATGAACTGCTGCAGCGTCTCGGGCGTGTACGACTCGTTCCAGCCATAGGCCTTGGCGTACTCGTCGAGCGGCGCGATGAGGCCCGCCTTCACCAGCTCCCCGTCCATCTGGTAGCCCTGGTTGCCGGCGAACACGTCCGGCGGGTCGTCGCTGGAGGCGACGAGCTTGGCCTGCTTGGTCCAGGCCGCGAAGTCGCGGAAGCCGATCTTGACCGTGACGTTGGGGTACTTCTCCTCGAAGGACTTGCTCAGCTCCTTGAGCGCGTCCTGCGGACCGCCGGAGCCCTCGGCCGAGATGACGTTCAGCGTGACGTCGCCGAGATCCTCGAATCCGTCGGTCTTGACCTCCTCGGCCGGCTTGCTCTCCGCCTGGTCATTCGGGCTCTCCTCGCCCGGTGTCCCTCCGCATCCTGCGATGGCGGCGACCGCCAGCGCGGCCAGCAGCGCGCGTGTCCTCATGCTGTCTCCCTCTCTCCCCGGTGAGCGCGGCGCATCAGCGTCGCCTGGAACCGATAGCGATCCGCCCGGTACACGGTACGGCCCAGGTCGATGACCCGGCCGTCCTCGGCGATCGCCTCCGTGGTCGCGAACAAGACCGGCGCCCCAGGCGCCAGGTCGAGCAGCTCTGCCTCGGAGCCCTCCGCTCCGCGCGCCTCGAGCTGGTAGTCCGCGCGGCCGGGCGCGTGGCCGGCGCGGTCGAGTGCCTCATACAGCGAGGCCGTCGTGAAGTCGATGTCGGGCGCCTCCGGCAGCAGGCGGAGCGGCACCCGGTTGAGGTCGATCGAGATCGGCAGGCCGTCGAGCATCCGCAGCCTTCGCAGCTCGAACACCTCGGCGCCGGGCGCGATCCCGAACGCCTCCGCCTCGTCGATCGTCGCTGGGCGGACGTCGGCGCCGAGCACGCGCGCGCCGGCGTCGAGCCCACGCGAGCGCGCGACCTCGGACAGGCTCATGAGCGTGTTCGGCGGCTCGACCACCGCGTCGCCGGTGATGAAGGAGCCGCGCCCGCGACTCTCGACGAGGCCTTCGGCCATCAGCTCCTCGAGCGCCCGCCGCACGGTGGCGCGGCTGACGCCGTGCTCGTCGCAGAACCAGCGCTCGGACGGCAAACGGTCGCCCGGCTGCAGCACCCCGCTCTCGATGTCCCGCGCGATCTCCCGGTAGACCCGGTGATACAGCGGCTGCGCGGCCTCCGTGATCGGCATTCCTGGCGGACTATTCCAGCGCCGTTGTCCGCATGTCAAGGCGTTTGGTTCCTCTTGGTTCGTCATGGTACGTTCCGGTCCATGAGGTACCTCGAGACGGGGCTCTGGGCCGACGTCCGCGAGCTTCCGGGGGCGCTGCGCGACACGCTGGCGGCGGCTGAGGGCGTCGCGGCTGCAGCGGCAGTGCTGCGAGGTGCCGAGCGGATCGTCGCGACCGGGAACGGGGCCGCCTACTACGTCGCCCACGCGCTGTGGCTCGCGTCGCTGGAGAGCCGCGGCGCCGCGCCGATCGTGGCGGTGCCCTGCGGGATCGCGGTCCGCGACGGCTTCTCGTGGCAGCCGGGCGACGCGGTGCTCGCGGTGTCATCGTCGGGCGAGTTCCGCGACGTGGTCGAGATCGCGCGCCAGTCAGGCGAGCGGCCGTGCGTGGCGATCACCGCGGCGTCCGACTCCTCGCTGGCCGAGGCGGCGAGCGCCGTCGTCCTGCAGCGCGTCGTCTCGCAGCGCGCGGTCACCCACACGCAGGCGGTGGCAGGCGCGTACGCGAGCGGCCTCGCGCTGTGGGCCGCCGTCACGGGCGACGCCGAGCTGGCCGCGCTGGTGGCCACGGCGGCCGACGCCGCCGAGCAGGCGGTCGCCGACGCGGAGGCGTGGGCGCCCGAGGTCGGCTCGCCACCCGCGGCGATCGCCGTCGGCGGCGGCCCGGCGTGGGCGGCGGCGCTGGAGCTGGCCCTGATGCTCAAGGAGATCTCGCGCATCCCGGCGGAGGGCGTCGAGACCCGCGAGGGGGCGACGTCGGCTTCTTTCGGGCTCGCCCGCGGCCACCTGATGGTGTCGCTCGACCCCGAAGGCGACGCCGACGGCGACGAGGCGGTGCGCCTGTGCGCGGCGGCCGGGGCGGTGACGCTGCGCCTGCCCGGCGCCGACGATCCTCGGCTGGCCCCGATCACCACCCTGCCGGCCGCCGCCGCCCTGTCCGCGGAACTCGCGCTGGCGGCGGGCCACGACGTCGACCGCCCGGCCTGGACCGACGCGTACTACGAGACGGCGAGATGAGCGTCCGCCTCGGCGTCGTCGGCTGCGGGAGCGTCTTCTGGACGCCCTACATGAGCCTGATCGAGCGGCTGCGCGGCCAGGGCCGCGTCGAGGTCGTCGCGGTCTACGACTCCGACCCCGCCAAGCGCCGGGCGGCGGCGGATCGGCTCGACCTCACCCCCGACCTGCCCGACGACCGCGCGGTCTGCACGCACCCCGACGTGGACGTCGTGCTCGTGCTCACCAGCATGCCCCAGCACGGCCGCCTCGCGCTCGCGGCGCTCGAGGCCGGCAAGCACGTGCTGGTCGAGAAGCCGGTCGCCACGACGCTGGGGGAGGCCGACCTGGTGCTCGCGGCGGCGGAGACCGCCCCCGGCCACCTGTTGTGTGCGCCGCACATCCTCATCTCCCCCACGTACCGCGCGATGCACGAGCGCGTGCGCGCGGGCGAGATCGGCGGGCTGCTGACCGCGCGCGCCCGCTACGGCTGGGCGGGACCGGACTGGGCGCGGTGGTTCTACGAGCCGGGCGGGGGCGCGCTGTTCGACCTCGGCGTCTACAACGTCACCAGCCTGTGCGGCTTCTTCGGACCGGCCCGGCGGGTGACCGCGATGTCGGGGATCGCGATCCCCGAGCGGATCATCGACGGCGAGCCGGTGCGCGTGATGTCGCACGACAATGCCCACGTGCTGATCGACTTCGGCGACGCCCGGTACGCGGTCGTGACCACCGGGTTCACCATGCAGCGGTATCGCTCGCCCTGCATCGAGCTCTACGGCACGCACGGGGTCATGCAGATGCTCGGCGACGACTGGGCGCCGGAGGGCTACGAGCTGTGGCGCAACGACCACGGCGCCTGGGAGCTCCACGAGGAGGCCGAGCCGACGTGGCCGTGGACGGACGGCCTGCGCCACCTCGTCGAGTGCATCGAGACGGGACAGGAGCCGGTCATCCGGCCCGAGCACGCCTACCACGCGCTCGAGATCATGCTCGCCGCCCAGGCGGCGGGCGCCGACGGCCGTGCGCGTGAGATCTCGAGCGACTTCCCGGCGCCCGAGCTGGAAGCGCTCGGGATGGCCCGCTCACGCACCCGCGTGCACGACCCGCGGAGCGCGTTGTGAGCCTGGTCGAGCGGCCGGCCTCCTCCCCACGGCCGACGTTCGACGGCCCGGCGCTGATCCGCCGCGCCGACGTCACGCGCCACATCTGGGGCGATCCGGCCGCCGGCGAGGTCTTCGACTGGATCTACGCGTCGACCGACAAGGTCCACATGCTCGTCTTCGGGCTCGCGCCGGGCACGGGGTTCCGGCACTCGGAGGACTTCCGCACGATCTTCGCCGCCGACGAGCTGCTGCACGTGCTCGAGGGCGTTCTCGTGATCGCCGACCCGGAGACCGGCGAGGTCCAGCGCGCCGCGGCCGGGGAGAGCGTGTTCTTCCGCCGCGACACGTGGCATCACGCGTTCGCGCTCGGGCCGGAGCCGCTGCGCGTGCTCGAGCTCTTCGCGCCCCCGCCGGCAGCCGGCGCCTCGAGCGCGTACGCGCGTGAGCAGCCGTACCTCGAGGTGTCGCGTTACGCCGACGACTCACTGCTCGGCGGGTGGCCGCCCGCCGAGCCGCCGGCGCCGCGCCTGCACGTGGTGCGCGACGTCCTGTGGCGGCGCGACCTCGGCGTGCTGTGCGGCGTGCTGGTCAGCACCGAGCACCTGACCGCCGCCACGCTCGAGCTCGGCCCGGGAGAGGTCGCCGCGGTACACGAGCACGGCGGCGACGAGGTGCTGATGGCGCTCGACGGGCGGCTCTGGGTGCGCGCGTGGTTCGGCGGCGACGTCCACGTCTTCGAGCTCGACCCGGAGGACGCCTGCTACCTGCCGGCCGGCAGCCGCCACGAGTACCGCAACGCCGGCGGCACCGCCGCGCGCGCGATCTGCGGCATCGCGCCGCGCTACCTGCCGTGACGGTCGCGCTGGGCGTCGACGTCGGGGGGACGAAGATCGCCGCCGCGCGCGTCGACGTCTCGCGCGGTGCCGTGCTGGAGGCGCGTCGCCGGCCGACGGCGCCGGCGCGCGGGCCGGACGCCGTGCTCGCCGACTGCCGCGCGCTGGTCGACGAGCTCGGCGGAGGCCCGGTGGGGCTCGCGGTCTGCGAGCTGGTCGGTGTCGACGGCCGCGTGCGCAGCGCCGAGACCGTCGACTGGCGCGACACCGACCTGACGGCGACGTTCGACGCCGTCGAGTCCGACGTGCGAGCCGCCGCGATCGCCGAGGCACGGTTCGGCGTGGGGCGCGCGGAGCCGGACTTCCTCTATGTCACCGTCGGCACCGGCATCAGCCACTGCCTGATGGTCGGCGGGCGCCCGCGGCTCGGCGTGCGGGGAGCCGCGATCGGCACCGGCGCGCCGCTCGTCGAGCAATGGTCGAGCGGCCTCGCGCTCGCGCGCCGCTCAGGCCACGCGAGCGCCGAAGAGGCGCTCGCGGATCCCGCCGCGGCGCACGTCGTCGAGGAGGGTGCGCACCGCCTCGGGCTCGCGCTGGCCGCGCTCGTCAACGCGCTCGACCCCGGCGCCGTGATCGTCGGCGGCGGGCTCGGCCTCAACGACTCCTACCGCGAGCGCGTCGAGGTCGCGTTACGCAGCGCGGTCTACGACCCCGAGGCGCGCGACCTGCCGTTCCTCCCCGCCGGCCTGCGCGCCGACGCACCCCTCATCGGCGCCGCGCTCGTTGCGGTCCAGGGTCAGACGGGATGCGGCGGCGGAGCCGACGGCGGCGACTCGGGCGGCTCGTGAACGGCCGGGCCGGCGGGCGGAGCCGACGGCGGCGGCGTGCCCGGGCCGGTCGCCGCGCGCTGCAGCGACACGAGCTCCACGTTGGTCTCCATGATCCGGAACACGCAGATGATCACCTCGAGGATCACCCGCACGTAGATCAGGTAGAGCAACGCCGCCAGCGGCGCGAGCACGATCAAGGTGAACAGGCCGGCGCCGACGCTGTTCGAGAACGCGCCGACGACGATGACCAGCGACGTCAGCCCGATGAGGACCATCGAGAGGACGTAGATGACCTTGATCACCTTGGTGGCGACCAGGGACGAGAACGAGATATCGAACAGCGAGGCGAAGAAGCCCTTCTCCACGACACACCTCCGAGCGTGGGCGTCGGAGGAGTTCGGCGCGGCGCCGCGTTGCCCTTCAGGCCAGTGAGCGGTAGAGCTCGGAGGTCTCACGGGCGATCGCGGACCAGTCGAACTCGCTCACGGCCCGCTCGCGCCCGGCGCGGCCCATCGCGCGTGCCCGCTCGGGGTCGGCGACGAGCGCGTTGACGCGCTCGGCGATGCCGTCGACGAAGGCCTCCGGATCGCGCGGGGCGATGTCGCCCTCCACCTGCTCGAACGGGACGAGCAGGCCGGTCTCGCCGTCGACCACGACCTCGACGATGCCGCCGGTGGCGGTCGCCACCACGGCGGCCTCGCACGCCATCGCCTCGAGGTTGACGATCCCGAGCGGCTCGTAGATCGACGGGCAGGCGAAGACGGTCGCATGGCTGAGGAGCTGGATCACCTCGGGCTTCGGGAGCATCTGGTCGAGCCAGATCACGTTGCCGCGCTCGCGCCGCAGCCGCTCGACCTTGTCCGACACCTCGGCGGCGATCTCCGGCGTGTCGGGCGCGCCCGCGCAGAGCACGAGCTGGGCAGCGGGATCGAACTTGAGCGCGGCGTCGACCAGGTACGGCACGCCCTTCTGGCGCGTGATCCGGCCCACGAAGACCACCGACGGCCGGTCCGGGTCGACGCCGTACTTCTCCAGCACCTCGGTGCCGGGATCCGGCGTGTACTCCTCGGCGTCGATGCCGTTGTAGATGACCTGGATCCGCTCGGGGTCGATGTCGGGGTAGCAGGCGATGATGTCCTCGCGCGAGCCCTTCGACACGGCGATCACGCGATCGGCGGCCTCCAGCGACACCTTCTCGCACCAGCTCGACAGCGCGTAGCCGCCGCCGAGCTGCTCGGCCTTCCAGGGGCGCAGCGGCTCGAGCGAGTGCACGGTGGCCACGTGCGGCACGCCGTAGGTGAGCTTGGCCAGGTGGCCCGCGAGCTGCGCGTACCAGGTGTGGCTGTGGACGACCTCGGCGCCGTCGACGGCGGCGGCCATCGAGAGGTCGATCGACATCGCGCGAAGCGCCGCCAGGTGCGGCGCGTCGCCCGCCAGCGCGTCCCAGGCCTGGTGGCCGGTCGCCCCCTCGCGGTCCTCGCCCCAGGCTTGGACGCTGACGTCCTCGAGCTGCGAGAGCTCGCGCGCCAGGTACTCGACGTGCACGCCCGCGCCGCCGTAGACCTCCGGCGGGTACTCGCGTGTGAGCAGCGCGACCTTCACGCCTCCACCACCGCGCCCTTGCCGATCACGACGATCCCGTTGTCGGAGACGACGAAGCGCTCGCGGTCGGCCTCCGAGTCGACCCCGACCTGCGCGCCCTCCGCGATCCGCACGTTCTTGTCGACGATCGCATTGCGCACGACCGCATTGCGGCCGACGTCGACACCCTGCATCAGGATCGAGCCCTCGACCTCCGCGTACGAGTGCAGGCGCACGCCCGGCGAGAGGATCGACCGCCGGGCGGTCGCGCCGGAGATGACGACACCGGCGCACACCATCGAGTCGACCGCCTGGCCGCGGCGATCGTCCTCGTCGAACACGAACTTCGCCGGCGGCAGCGGCTCGTGCCAGGTGAGGATCGGCCACTGCATGTTGTAGAGGTTGAACACCGGGTCGATCGAGACGAGGTCCATGTGGGCGTCGTAGAACGCGTCGAGGGTGCCGACGTCGCGCCAGTAGCCGTGGTCGCGCTCGCTCTCGCCGGGGACGACGTTGCGGGAGAAGTCGTACACGTGCGCAGCGCCGCTCTGCACCAGCATCGGCACGATGTTGCCGCCCATGTCATGACTCGACGACGAGGCCGCGGCGTCGGTCGCCACCGCGTCGATCAGCGCCTCGGTGGTGAACAGGTAGTTGCCCATCGAGGCGAAGACCTGGTCGGGCGCGTCGGGCAGCCCGACCGCGTCCTTGGGCTTCTCGCGGAACGCCGTGATCGTGGTGCCGTCGGCTGCGGCTTCGACGACGCCGAACTGGTCGGCCTGCGCGAGCGGAGCGCGAAGTGCGGCAACGGTCACCGCGGCGCCGGACTCGATGTGCTGCTCGAGCATCTCGCGCGGATCCATGCGATAGATGTGGTCCGCGCCGAACACGGCCACGTAATCGGGCCGCTCGTCGTGCAGCAGGTTGAGGTTCTGGTAGATGGCGTCGGCCGAGCCGGAGAACCAGTGCGGGCCGCGCCGCATCTGCGCCGGTACGGGCGTGACGTAGTTGCCGAGCAGCGGCGAGAGGTGCCAGGTCTGCGCGATGTGGCGGTCGAGCGAGTGGCTCTTGTACTGGGTGAGCACCACGATCCGGCGCATTCCGGCGTTGACCAGGTTCGACAGCGCGAAGTCGATCAGCCGGTAGTTGCCGCCGAACGGCACGGCGGGCTTCGCGCGGTCGAGCGTGAGCGGCGCCAGCCGCTTGCCCTCGCCACCCGCGAGCACGATCCCGAAGACGTTGCGCACCCCGTTATCCCCCCAGCGCCTGGTCGACGATCTGCTTGGCCTCTTCGAGGATGCGCTCCAGGCGCTCCTCGCCGTCGAGGCCCTCGGCGTACACCTTGTACACGTCTTCGGTGCCCGACGGCCGCGCGGCGAACCAGCCGTGCTCGGCGACCACCTTCAGCCCGCCGATCGGCGCGCCGTTGCCCGGCGCCTTGGTGAGCTTGTCGAGGATCGGCTCGCCGGCCAGCTCCTCGCTGGTCACCTGCTCGGGCGAGAGCTGCTTGAGCTTGTCCTTGTCCTCCGGCGAGGCGGCGACGTCGACGCGCCTGTAGGCGGCGTGCCCGTGGCGGTCGGCGAGCTCGCCGTAGATCTCCCCCGGGTCCTTGCCGGTGCGCGCCTTCATCTCGGCCGCCAGCAGGCACGGGATCAGGCCGTCCTTGTCGGTGCTCCAGGCGCCGCCGTCGCGGCGCAGGAACGAGGCGCCCGCGCTCTCCTCGCCGCCGAAGCCGATGGTCCCCTCGATCAGGCCCTCGACGAACCACTTGAAGCCGACCGGCACCTCGACCACCCGGCGGCCGAGATCGCTCGCCGCGCGATCGATGATGCTCGAGCTCACCAGCGTCTTGCCGATCCCCACGTCCTGCCCCCAGTCGCGATTGCCGCCGAACAGGTAGGCGATGCACGCCGCGAGGTGATGGTTGGGGTTCAGCAGCCCGGCGGCCGGCGTGACGATGCCGTGGCGGTCGGCGTCCGGGTCGTTGGCGAACGCGACGTCGAAGCGGTCGCGCATCTCGGTCAGCCGCGCCATCGCGTACGGCGACGAGCAGTCCATCCGGATCTTGCCGTCCCAGTCGAGCGGCACGAAGCGGAACGTGGGATCGAGCTCCTCGTTGACGATCTCCAGGTCGAGCCCGTGCACCTCGGCGATCGCCGCCCAGTAGGCGGCGCTCGCCCCGCCGAGCGGGTCGACGCCGAGGCGCAGCCCGGACTCGCGGATCGCGTCGATGTCGATCACCTGCGCCAGGTCGGCCACGTAGGCGTGCACGTAGTCGCGCCTGTGCAGGTTGTCGGCCCGCTGGGCGTGGCTGTACGGGAGGCGCAACACGCCCTGCAGCTCCGCGTCGAGCAGCTTGTTCGCCTCGTCCTGGATCCAGCCGGTGGCGTCGGTGTCGGCCGGTCCGCCGTGGGGCGGGTTGTACTTGAAGCCGCCGTCGCCGGGCGGGTTGTGCGAAGGCGTGACGACGATGCCGTCGGCCCTCCCACGCCCGCCCTCGCGGTTGTACCCCAGGATCGCGTGCGAGATCACCGGCGTCGGGGTGGCGCCGCCGTGGGCGTCGACGCAGACGTCGACGCCGTGGGCGATCAGCACCTCGACGATCGTCTCGACCGCCGGCGCCGACAACGCATGCGTGTCGGCGCCGAGGAAGAGCGGCCCGTCGATCCCCTGCTGCTCCCGGTAGCGGCAGACCGCCTCGCTGATGGCCACCACGTGCCACTCGGTGAACGTGCCGGCCAGCGACGTCCCCCGGTGGCCGGAGGTGCCGAAGGAGACGCGGTTCGCCGGATCCGGCCGGTCGTGGTAGGCGTCGAGCAGCTTGTCGACGTCGATCAGGTCGGACGGCTCCGGGAGCGTGCCCGCGCGGGGATCGACGCCGCTCACTTGGCCCACAGGTCGCGCGCCATGTTCCCTGCCTTGTACATCACTTCCCCTCCCCGGGGCGTTCCGCTCTTGGGAAACGTTTCCAGTTGCTGCGCCACCGTAGACCGCAAGTCATTCAGAGTCAAGAGATTACGTTTTCTTGCGGCATCGTGTACAGTGCGCCGCGGCGGAAGGAAATCCGCTCTACAACTGGGATCTGAGAGAGATACATGCAACAAGAAACGTTTTCCGGTAGAGCGAGCAACGGCGCGCGCAGACCCACGATGCGCGAGGTCGCCACGCTGGCCGGCGTGAGCCTCGCAACAGTGTCCCGCGTGATCAATGCCGAGGACAGAGTCCGGCCCGACCTGGCCGAGCGCGTGCGGGAGGCTGTCGCCCTGCTCGGCTACCGGCGCGACCTCACGGCCACGAATCTGCGCCGCTCCGACCGCCACTCGGCGAGCATCGGGCTCGTCTTCGACGACGTCGCCAACCCCTTCCATGCCGCCGTGCTGCGCGGCGTCGAGACCGTCGCCCGCACCCGCGGGGTCCTGCCGCTGGTCGGCAGCTCGGACGAGAACGCCGATCGTGAGCGAGAGCTGGCCGAGGCGTTCCTCTCGCGCCGGGTCGACGGCCTGATCGTCGTCCCCGCCGGGAGCGATCACTCGTACCTGCGGGCCGATCGCGACGCGGGCGTCGCGCTCGTGTTCGTCGACCGCCCGCCGGCGTTCATCGACGCCGACTGCGTGCTGAGCGACAACGCGGGCGGCGCGTTCGAGGCCACCAGCCACCTGATCGCCGCCGGCCACACCCGGATCGGCTTCCTCGGCGACCGGACCCGCATCTTCACCGCCACCGAGCGCCTGCGCGGCTACCGCGACGCGCTCAGCCGGCACGGGATCGCCTACGACGAGGCGCTGGTGCGGATGGAGCTGCACGACAGCGCCCCGGCGGCGCAGGCGACGGCCGACGTGCTCGCGACCGCCGATCCCCCGACCGCCCTGTTCACCGCCCAGAACCTGATCACGATCGGCGTGGTCGAGCGCCTGCGCGCCCTGGATCGGCACAGGACGGTGGCGCTCGTCGGCTTCGACGACCTCCCGCTGGCGGACGTGGTCGAGCCCGGGCTGACCGTCGTGGCCCAGGACGCCGACCAGCTCGGCCGGCTGACCGCCGAGCAGCTGTTCGCGCGCCTCGACGGCGACGACGGGCCGACCGTCCAGGCCGTCGTCCCCACCAAGCTGATCGCGCGTGGCAGCGGGGAGCTGGCGCCGTGATCGTCGTGGGAGGTGAGGCGCTCTACGACCTCGTCCTCCAGGGCACGGCCGAGGACCTGCACGGCCATCCGGGCGGCGGGCCGTTCAACACCGCCCGCACCCTCGGCCGGCTCGAGCGGCCGGTCGCCTACCTCGGCCGCCTTTCGAACGACTCGTTCGGCCAGCGGCTCGAGGCGCTGCTCACCGCCGATGGGGTGTCGCTCGAGTCCGTCGTGCGCACCGAGGACCCGACGACACTGGCGCTCGCCGAGGTCGACGACGACGGCGTCGCCCGCTATCGCTTCTACGAGCGCGGCACCTCCGCGCCGGGCCTCTCGCCCGAGGCCGCGCTGGATGCCCTGCCCGCCGAGGTGGAGATCCTGCACGTCGGCACGCTGGGGCTGGCTCTCGAGCCGGTGGCGACCGCGTTGGAGGCGGTCGTCTCGCGGCTGGCGGACACCGCGCTGATCGCCGTCGACCCGAACTGCCGCCCCTGGGTCGTCGACGACGCCGACGCCTACCGCGAGCGCATCCACCGCGTGCTCGGGCACGCGCACGTGCTGAAGGTCAGCGAGGAGGACCTCGAGTTCCTCGAGCCGGACCGGCCCGGGGTCGAGGGCGTCCGCGCGCTGCTCGAGCACGGGCCGTCGGTCGGGCTGCTCACCCGCGGGCCCAACGGCGCGCTGGTGGTCACGCGCACCGCCGAGGTCGCCGTGCCGGCTCCGCGAGCCAAGGTGGTCGACACGATCGGCGCCGGCGACGCGTTCGGCGGCGGCTTCCTGGCCTGGTGGAGCGAGCGCGGGCTGGGCCGCGACGAGCTCGGCCAGATCGACCTCGTCGTCGAGGCGACCGAGTTCGCCTGCCTCGTCGCGGCGAGGACGTGCTCGCGGCCGGGCGCGTCGCCGCCGTGGCGGCACGAGCTCTGAGCTTGCTGCGGGACGAACTGCGCTTGTAGGGAAGCGGGATCGAGGCCCGCGCGGGCCGATTGGTCACTTGTCCACCGCAGAGGTGGATAACCGACCACTCGGCAGGGCGAGCGGTCGATCCACCGCCTCCCCACCCAGCCGGGGTTGACTTTCAGGCCGCCACGGCCTCCGCAACCACCGCGGGCGACCGGCCCGCCAGCACCCCACCGTCGATCGGCAGCGTCGTCCCGGTGATCCACCGCGCGCCATCCCCGGCCAGGAACACCACCGCCTCGGCGACATCGCCAGGCTGCCCACGCCGCCCCAGCGGATGGAAGCCGTCGACCGAGTCGAGCACCGCCTGCGCCTCCTCCGGCGACAGGAACCGCTCGTAGGCCGGCGTCTCGACGAACGCCAGGGCGACCGTGTTGACCCGGATCCCATCGCCCGCCAGCTCGATCGCGAGGTTCTTGGTCAGCACGTGGCGGCCGGCCTGCGCAGCCGAGTAGGCGCTGGTCGGCGTCGTGGCGATCGCGTCGACCGCCCACATCGAGCCGACGTTGACGATCGCGCCGCCGCCGCGCTCCCGCATCGACGGCACGACGGCCTGCGAGACCCAGTAGGTCGGCCGCAGGATCGAGCCGAGCGCCTCCTCGAAGTGCTCCTCGGTCTGCTCCTCGAACGGCGCCGGGCGGAAGATGCCGGTGCTGTTGACGAGCACGTCGACGCCGCCGAAGCGCTCGACGGCCCGCGCCACGAGCGCGTGCGCCTCGTCGCGGCCGGTGATCTGGCCGGCGACGGTCAGCGTGCGCTCGCCCGCCGGGTCCAGCTCGGCCTGCGCCGCGTCGAGCACGGACTGCCGCGTGCCGCTGAGGACGACCGACGCGCCCTGGTCCAGGAAGCGGCGCGCGGCGGCGCGGCCGATGCCGCCGCCCCCGCCGGTGATGAGAACGACCTTGTCTGAGAACATGCTCACTAGAATAGGTGCAGATGCATCTAATGCAAGTGCAGCTACCTCTACTATGCACCCCCATGGACGACGACCAGCTGGCGACCTGGCGCGCCTTCCTCAACGCCCACGCGCGCGTGACGCGGGCGATCGGGCGCGACCTCGCCGAGGCCGGCCTCCCCGACCTCGGCTGGTACGACCTGCTGTGGACGCTGTACCGCCAGCCCGGCCGCAGCCTGCGCGTGAAGGAGCTCGCCGACGAGGTCGTGCTGAGCCCGACCGCGATGAGCCGCTTCGTCGACCGCGTCGAGGCCGCCGGCTACGTCCGCCGCGAGCCCGATCCCGACGACCGCCGCGCGCTCCAGGTCACGCTCACCGACGAGGGCGTCCAGCTGCTGCGCAAGATGTGGCCCGTGTACGCCGACGGCATCGAACGCCACTTCGCCGCCCACCTGACGGGCGACCTCCAAGAGAGCCTGAACCGGATCAACCGCGCTTGACGCGCTCGATCGCGTCGAGCAGCCGCTCGGCCGTCAGAGCGTGAGCGGTGATCCCGTCGCGGCCGATCATCGTCTCGGCCGCGAGCAGGGCGTTGACGATCGCCGCCTCGGTGGCCTCGATCGCCGCGTAGAAGAGCGGGTCCATGTGCGCGTCGACCAGCATCCGGATCGGGATCGTGTCCGGCTCGCCGGGGACCGGGATCTCGCCCGGCGGCACGCCCTGCCGCTCCGTCGAGAAGGCCAGAACCAGGTCGCCGCTCGAGTGCTCGCCGGCGCCGCCCGTGCGCCCGATTCCCAGAGCGCAGCGCTGGGCCAGGCGGTCGCACTGGTGCGGCAGCAGCGGCGCGTCGGTCGCGCAGATGACGATGATCGACCCGGACACGCCGGGGTCGTCCTCGGGCAGCGGGACGACGTCCGAGCCGAGCAGGCGCCCGACGTTGAACCCGTTCACCGCGAGCCGGTCGCGGCTCCCGTGGTTGGCCTGCACGAGCACGCCGACCGTCCACTCGCCCGCCCGCCGCGAGGCGGTCCCGAGCCCGCCCTTGAAGCCGTGGCAGATCATCCCCGTCCCGCTCCCGGCGCAGCCCTCCTCGACGGCGCCGCCGGAGGCGCGGTCCATGGCCTGGTGGACGTGCTCGGCCTTCACGTGGAACCCGTTGATGTCGTTGAGCGTTCCGTCCCACGTCTCGCCGACGACCGGCAGGCTCCAGAACATCTCGTCGTTCTCGTAGCGGCTCACCTCGACCTCGACGAGCGCGTCGCGGACCACCCCGACGCTGTGCGTGTTCGTCAGGCCGATCGGCGTGGTCAGGCAGCCGGCCTCGCGCACCCACTCGAGCCCCGTCAGCTCGCCGTTGCCGTTGAGCCGGTGGCAGCCGGCGAACAGCGGCTCGAACCCGTCGTGCGGCACCACCACGGTGACGCCGGTGCGCACCGGCCCGTGCCCGCGCTTCAAAGGCCCATCGCCCTCGATCAGCGTCACCGAGCCGACGCGGACGCCGCCGACGTCGGTGATCGCGTCGAGCGGTCCGGACGGCAGGACCCCGATGTCGAGCCCGATGTCGCGCGCGCGGCTCACGACTCGACAGTCTTCAGCATCAGCCGCGTGCGCGCACGGGGTACGGTTGGGCCGCATGCGCGCCGTCCTCGTCCAGGCCACGCCCGTGGAGGGCGACCTCGAGGGAAACCTGGCGGCCGCCTGCACGGCGATCGAGGCGAGCGACGCCGACCTCGTCGCGTTCCCCGAGATGTTCCTCGGCGGGTACCGGATCCGCCGCCTTCAGCCGGTGTCGGCCGACGCGCTCGCGCGGGTCGGCGCCGCGGCGCGAGCGGCCGGCGTGACCGTGGTGATCGGCGGGCCGGAGGCGGTGGACGGCGGGCTCGCCAACAGCGCCTTCGTGTTCGGACCGGACGGCGGCCCGGCGGGCGTCTACCGCAAGACGCACCTGTTCGGCGCCGAGCGCGGCGCCTTCGTCGCCGGCGGCGAGCTGGCGCCGATCGAGGTCGCCGGGCGGCGGCTCGGCGTGATGATCTGCTTCGACGTCGAGTTCCCCGAAGTGGCCCGGACGCTCGCGCTGCGAGGCGCCGAGGTGCTCCTGACGATCTCGGCCAACATGGAGCCCTTCGAGGACGACCACGATGCGTTCGTCCGGGCGAGGGCGCTCGAGAACGAGCGCCCGCACCTGTACGTCAACCGGACGGGCAGCGAGTCGAGTGCCGTGTTCGTCGGCCGGAGTCAGGCCGTGGACGCCGAGGGCCGCGTGCTGGCCATGGCCGGGGACAGGCCGGAGACGGTCGCCGTCGAGCTCCCGGCGGCGGGCCGCACGGACGAGCGCACGCAGTATCTGGCGCAGCGCCGCCCCGAGCTCTATGACCGCTGAACGCCCGCGTGGGCTCCGCGCCGCCGCGCTCGTCGTCCTCGCGCTGGCGGTTCCCGGCACGGCGGAGGCGGCGGTGAAGGTGCCCGCGGGCGTGGAGGTGCAGCGGTTCGCGCGCGGGATCCCGCATCCCTCGAACCTCGCCTTCGACGGCCGCGGACGGCTGTGGGTGACCTCCGCGGGCCATCTTGCGGCGCGGGCCGACGGCGTCTGGATGGTCCCGCGCCGCGGGGCGCGGCCGCGCCATGTGGTGCGGCGCCTGTTCAGCGCGCTCGGGCTGCTGTGGCACGACGGCGAGCTGTACGTGAGCCACGTCGTCCCGTACGCGACGGTGTCGGCCTCGGGCCACACCGGTCGGGTGGTCGCCTTCTCAGGGTTCGACGGGCGCCGGTTCACGCAGCAGCGCGTGGTCGTCGACGGTCTGCCGACCGGCCGCCACCGGGTCGACTCGATGGCGCTGGGACCGGACGGGCGGATCTACCTGGGCGTGGGCAGCGAGTTCGACGCGCGCCGCTCCTCGAAGCCGCTGTCGGGAACGGTGGTGTCCTTCCGGCCCGACGGCGGCGATCTGCGCGTCGAGGCCCGCGGTCTGCGCAACCCGTACGGGCTGGCCTTCATCCCGGGCACCGCACGGCTGCTGGTCTCCGAGCACGGCCGCGACGACCTCGGCCTGCGCCGCCCGCCCGAGGAGCTCAACCTGGTGCCGACTGCCGGCCGCGTGCGCTCGTTCGGGTTCCCGGAGTGCTGGGGCCAGGGCGGCCGGCCCTGCCGCGGCGACCGCGGACCGCTGGTGCGTTTGGCGCCGCACTCGGCGCCGGGGGCGGTGGTGGTCGCGCGGCGGTTCGGGCGGTTCGGGCGCAGCGCGTTCGTCGCGCGCTACGGCTCGACGTTCGGCGACTTCCCTTCGGGCGGCGATGTCGTGCGGGTGGGGCTGCCGCGGCGGGGCCGCGCGCGGGTGAGGCGGTTCGCGACGGGCTTCGGGCTCCAGGATCCGCTGGGGTTGGCGTTGGGGCCGGGCGGCGGGCTTTTCGTGTCGCGTTGGAGTCGCGGGTCGGTCGTGCGGCTCGTGGCGCGCTGAGGGACGAACTTCGGGCTTGTAGGGAGGCGGGTTCGAGGCCCGCGCGGGGTCGATCCACCAGCCTCCTTACCCAGCCGGGGTTGACGTTGGCCGGCGCTACCGCAACCGCGGCAGCACATCCCCGACGAACCGCGCCATCTGCTCAACCCGATCCTCATGCCGAGGCACCACGACCACGCTGTCCGCCCCCGCGTCCCACAGCGCCGCCACAGCCCGCGCACAATCCTCCGCATCACCAGCCACCGCCAACGCGCGAAGGCCATCAGCGTCAAGCCCCTTATCCACCCCGGCCAGCTCGAACAGCCGCGGGTAGAGGTTCATCGACCGCCAGGCCTCAACCTGAGGCCGCAGCGCCTCGGCCGCAGCGTCGCGATCGTCGTCAACGCTGAGCCACGCATACACCACGGTCTCGCCGGAGCCGGCCTGGGACCGCGCCCACTCAACCGCCGGCGGGCCACTTCCCTCCGCGAGCAGGAAGCCGTCCGCCGACCGCCCGGCCGCCGCCAGCGCGCGCGGCCCGGTGGTGCCGATGAGGATCGACGGCGCGGGGTCGGGCAGGTGACGCAACTCCACGTCGTGCAGGTGCACGAACGAGCCGTCGACGTTCACGTTCGTGCCCGTCAGCAGCGCCCGCACGGCGGACACGACCTCCTCGAGCGCGGCCAGCCGGTCCGGCGGGCGGGCGTCGATCTGGCGCATCCACGGCTCGACGCCGTGGCCGAAGGCCACCGCCAGCCGCCCCGGATGCAGGCGGCCGAGCCCGGCGATCTCCATCGCCGCCAGCGCCGCATTGCGCATGGCGGCCGGCAGCAGGCCGATCCCCACGCGCAACCTGTCGGTCAGCGCCAGGCCGGTCGCGGCCATCGTCAGGCCGCCGACGAGGAAGCAGTCCTCGACCAGCCACAGCTCGTCGAAGCCGTCGCGCTCCGCCTCGCGGGCGAAGCGCGGCAGCTCCTCGGGCGGCCACTCGGGCCGGAACATCACTCCGATCTGGCCCATGTGGCGCCCTGCTACGTCAGATCAGGCCCCGGCCGGCCAGCTCCGCCATCACGGTGCGGCGCTGCCAGGCCCGGGTCGACGCAAGCGTCCTGAGGGCGTCGCGGAGCTCCTTCTCGCGCGCCCGGCCGTCGGCCGCGACGCCGCGCAGCCGGTCGACCTCGTTCTGCAACTCGGCCGTCGACTCGCGCAGCTGCTCGAGCTCGGCCTGCTCGTCCGTCGTCCACTCCCAGGCGGGAGCCTCGGGCTCGGACGTCGCCATCAGCGGGTTCGGCCGCGTGCGGCCGTGCTGCGCGAGCGCCTCGCGCAGCTCCTGCCCGGAGACGTGGGGTTCGGTGTGCGCTTCGCTCATAGGCCGGGCTTTCGAGCCCCGCCGGCGCCCTCCTGCCGCTGCCAGGACTCGTGCAGGGCGTCGTGCGCCTCGGCCGCGAGCCGTCGCACGAGCTCGCCGGCCGGCCCGGTCGACGCGAGCGCGTGCGCCTGGCCGGCCCACAGGTGGAAGCCGTCCGCGTCACCCTGATCGCGCGCGGCGGCGCGGATCTTGGCCGTCAGGTGGTGCACGTCCGGATAGGCGCTGGGCGCCTCCGCCTCGTGCTCGCGCATCCAGCGGTTCGCGATCCCGCGGGCGCTGCGGCCGGTGAACGCGCGGGTGAGCGCGGTGTCGCCGCCTGAGGCGATCGCCTCGCGGTGCGCGGGAGCCGTGGCCGACTCGTCGCAGAGCATGAACGCGGTGCCGAGCTGCGCGGCCGCCGCGCCGGCGGCCAGCACGGCGGCGACGGCGCGTCCGGTCGCGATCCCGCCCGTGGCCACCAGCGGCAGGTCGACCGCGGCGCGCACGAGCTGGAGCAGCGCCAGCAGCCCGATCTCGCCGGGCGCCGCGTCGTCGAACGTCCCCCGGTGGCCGCCGGCCTCGACGCCCTGGACCACCAGCGCGTCGGCCCCCGCCTCCGCCGCCTGCCGTGCCTCGGCCGGTGTCGTGACCGTCACCCAGGTCTCGCCGAGCCCTTCGAGCACGTCCCGTGACGGGCAGCCGAAGGTGAAGGTGACGACGGGCACCTCGAGCTCCGCCATCAGGGCAAGCTTGGCGTCCCAGCCGTCGTCGTCGTGGCGCGGCTCGCCGACCGGCGCGCCGTAGCGCTCCGCCTCGGCCGCGAGCCGGGCCGCGAATGGCCCGACATCATCGGCCGCCGCCGCGGGTGGCGCGAACAGGTTGACGCCGAACGGGCGGTCGGTCAGCGCGCGCAGCGCCTCGATGTCGGCGCGCACCGCTTCGGGCGTCTTGTAGCCGGCCGCCAGGAACCCGAGTCCGCCGGCCTGGGCGACCGCGGCGGCGAGCGCCGGCGTCGACGCCCCGCCGCCCATAGGCGCCTGCACGATGGGATGCTGGAGCTCGTCGAGGACCATCGGCGAACGGTACCGTGCGGTCATGGCCCGCCTGGTCGGCATCAACCACGTGGCGCTCGAGGTCGGGGACGTCGAAGAGGCGCTCGAGCTCTACGGCCGGCTGTTCGACTTCACGCTGCGCGGCCGCGCCGGCAGCATGGCCTTCGTCGACATGGGCGACCAGTTCCTGGCGCTGTCGGAGGGCCGCCGCCAGGGTCCCGACGACGGCCGCCACTTCGGCCTCGTGGTCGACGACAAGCCGGCCGTCCGCGCCGCGGTCGAGCGCGAAGGGCTGGAGATCCTGCCCGGTCGCGGGCTCGACTTCCTCGACCCGTGGGGCAACCGGATCGAGATCGTCGACTACCGCGACATCCAGTTCGAGCGTGCGCCCGGCGTCAAGCGCAAGCTCGGCATCGAGGAGCTGGAGAAGAGCGAGTCGGCGCGGGCGGAGATCCGCGAGCGCGGGCTCAGCTGATCGTGCCCTCGAGGTGCGGTCGTCCGCGCGAGTCGTGGACGGCGAACGAGCCGTCGGCCGTCGAGAACGTCGCGCGGCCCGGGATGCGCAGCGGGAGCTTGAAGCGCACGTCGACGGTGTAGGCGCTCGGCAGCGTGCCCTCGAGCGCGGCGAGGCAGCGCGCCTTGGTCCACATCCCGTGCGCGATCGTGCCCGGCTGGCCCAGCGCCTTGGCGATCAGCGGGTGCGTGTGGATCGGGTTGTTGTCGCCGGACACGCCGGCATAGCGACGGCCGATGTCGCCCGGGAGGTGCCAGACGGCGCTCGGCGCGGGCGGCTCGGACCGCCCGCCCTTCGACGAGCCGCTCTTCTCTCGGTGCAGATAGACGCTGCGGTCGCGCCACACGACCTGCCCGCCGGCGCTCGCCTCGGCGACCACGTCGAACTGGCGTCCGCGGTCGTGCGGGCGCAGGTCCTCGGCCCACAGGCGCAGCTCCAGCGTCTCGTCGGCGCGCAGCGGGCGCTGCTGCTCGATGCGGTTGGCGACGTGCACGAGCCCGAGCGGCGAGAACGGGAACGAGCCCGTCAGCAGCTCCATCGCCAGCGGGAAGGCGAGCACGTGCGGGTACGTCGCGGGCAGCTCGTCGCGCAGCCGGAAGCCGCACACGCGGTCGTACGCCGCGAGGTGCTCACGGTCCACCGGCACCTCGCGGGTGAGCTCGCGGTCCGGCAGCTCGTCCGGACGCCTGATGCGCACCAGCCGCAGCGGGTTCATGCGCCGATCAGGCTCTGGCCGCAGACACGCACGACGTTGCCGTTGACGCCCGCCGAGCCGGCCGAGGCAAGCCACGCCACCGTCTCGGCCACGTCGACCGGCAGGCCGCCCTGGGCGAGCGAGTTCATCCGCCGGCCGGCCTCGCGCGTGGCGAGCGGCATCGCCGCCGTCATGCGCGTCTCGATGAAGCCCGGGGCGACGGCGTTGATCGTGGCCCCGGTCAGCTTCGGCGCCAGGTCCTCGACGACGCCGATGACGCCCGCCTTGCTGGTGGCGTAGTTGGCCTGGCCGCGATTGCCGGCGATGCCGCTGACCGACGAGACGCAGACGATCCGGCGCACGTCGCGCAGCGCCTCGTTGATCCGCTCGATGCTCTCGAGGTTGACGGCGAGGACGGAGTCCCACTCGTCCTCGCTCATGCGAGCGAGCGTGCGATCGCGGGTGATGCCGGCGTTGTGGACGACGACGTCGGCGCCGCGCTCCGCGAGGATCTGCGGCGCGCGGTCGGAGGTGACGTCGACCTGCAGCGCCGTGCCGCCGACCGCGTTGGCCACGGCCGCGAGGTCCTCGCCCTGGGCGGGCACGTCGGCGCAGATCACGTGCGCGCCGTCGCGGGCCAGCACCTCGGCGATCGCCGCGCCGATGCCGCGCGAGGCCCCGGTGACGATCGCCGTCCACTCGCCCGCCGGGTCAGGTGTGCCCGCCCCGACGCGGATGACCTGGCCGGACACGTAGGCCGAGCGGCCGGAGAGCAGGAAGCGCAGCGTCGACTCCAGGTCGGCGTCCGGCGACGCGTGGACGAGGTTCGCGGTGGCGCCGAGGCGGACCTCCTTGCCGGCCGACCGCACGAACCCCTCGAGCGCGCGCTGGGCCACGCCCTCGCCGGATCCGATGACGATCAGCCGGCCGCTCGGCCCGATCCGGCGGATGGCGTCGTGGAAGAACTCGTAGAGCTCGCGCAGCTCGCCCGTGCGCGTGATGCGCGAGGCGTCGAAGATCACGGCCGCGTAGCGCTCGGCGTCCGGGCGGATCTCGAACCCGATGCTGGTGAGGAGGTCGCGGGTATCAAGTGCTCCGCCGAGCAGGATCGGGCCCTCGAGCAGGGCCGGGCCGCGCTGGAGCGGGGTGGGCTGCGGCAGCCCGAGTCGGCGAACCATGAAGCGTCCGGGCGGGGAGTCGGCGAACTGCTGGTAGCGATCGGCCATGTGTGAGCACCTACCCGATTGAAATCTCAAATGAACGGGAACGTTCGGAGCACGATGCCAGAGAAGATCGCCATCCTCGGCGGCAACCGGATCCCGTTCGCGCGATCCAACGGGCCGTACGCCGAGGCCTCGAACCAGGACATGCTCACCGCCGCGCTCGACGGGCTCGTCGCGCGCTTCGGCCTGCAGGGCGAGCGGGCCGGCGAGGTCGTCGCCGGCGCCGTGCTCAAGCACAGCCGGGACTTCAACCTCACGCGTGAGTGCGTGCTCGGCTCCGCGCTCGACAACGCCACGCCGGCCTACGACCTCCAGCAGGCGTGCGACACCGGCCTGCAGGCCGCGCTCGCGGTCGGAGGCAAGATCGCGCTCGGCCAGATCGAGTGGGGGATCGCGGGCGGCGTCGACACCACCAGCGACGCCCCGCTCGCGATCAACGAGGACCTGCGGCGGCTGCTCATGCGCGCCCGCACCAGCAGCGCCACCGGCCGGGTCAAGCTCCTCGGCCACCTGCGGCCGGGTCAGATCGTCCCCGAGATCCCGCGCAACGCCGAGCCGCGGACCGGCATGTCGATGGGCGAGCACCAGGCGCTCACCACCGAGCGCTTCGGCATCGGCCGCGAGGAGCAGGACGAGCTGGCCGTCGCCAGCCACCAGGGCCTCGCGGCCGCCTACGAGCGCGGCTTCTTCGACGACCTCGTCACCCCCTACCTCGGGCTGGAGCGCGACCAGAACCTCCGTCCCGACTCCAGCACCGACAAGCTGGCCAAGCTCAAGCCGGTGTTCGGCGACACGATGACGGCGGCCAACTCCACGCCGCTGTCGGACGGCGCCGCGGTCGTGCTGCTCTCGAGCGACGCCTGGGCGAAGCAGCGCGGCATCCCCGTGCTCGCGCATCTCACCGCATACGAGACCGCGGCGGTCGACTACGTCCACGGCGAGGACGGCCTGCTGATGGCGCCCGTGGATGCCATCCAGCGCCTGCTGGAGCGCACCGGCCTGGCGCTCGAGGACTTCGACCTCTACGAGATCCACGAGGCGTTCGCCGCGCAGGTGCTCTGCACGCTGAGGGCGGTCGGCGAGATCGACCGCTCCAAGCTCAACGTGGCGGGCGGCTCGCTGGCCGCCGGCCACCCGTTCGCCGCCACCGGCGGGCGGATCCTGGCCACGGTGGCGAAGCTGCTCGCCGAGCGCGGCTCCGGCCGCGCGCTGGTGTCCATCTGCGCTGCCGGCGGGCAGGGCGTCGTCGCGATCGTGGAGCGTGAGTCATGAGCTACGGGTTCTCCCTCACTCCGGCGCAGCTCGACCTCGTCGAGCGCACGCACGCCTTCTCGCGCGACGTCATCCGGCCGGTCGCCGACCACCACGACCGCGTGGAGGAGTTCCCGTGGGAGGTGCTCGAGGCGGCCGCCCAGGAGGGCTTCTACAACCCGCTCTTCTACCGCGACCTGATCGGCGACCCGACCGGGCTGTCGCTGCCGCTGTTCATGGAGGAGCTGTTCTGGGGCTGCGCCGGCATCGGTCTGAGCATCGTCATGCCCGCGCTGGCGCTGTCGGCGATGGCACAGGCGGCGACCCCCGAGCAGCTGCTCAAGTGGGCGCCGGAGTGCTTCGGCGAGCCGGGCGACCTCAAGCTCGCGGCGCTCTGCGTGTCCGAGCCCGAGGGCGGCAGCGACGTGCGCAACCTGCGCACCCGCGCCCGCCGCGACGGCGACGACTGGGTCATCGACGGGCACAAGATCTGGATCGGGAACGGCGGCATCGCCAACGTCCACGTGGTCAACGCGACCGTCGACCCGGAGCTCGGCCACCGCGGGCAGGCGCTGTTCGTCGTCCCCGGCGGGACGCCCGGCCTGACGATGGTGCGCAAGCTCGAGAAGCTCGGCTGCCGCGCCTCCCACACGGCGGAGATCAAGTTCGAGAACTGCCGGATCCCGGCCGAGAACCTGCTCGGCGGCGACGCCCGGCTCGAGCGCCGGCTGGCCGAGGCCAGCCAGCGCAACGGCAACGGCCGCTCGTCGACGCTCGGCGCGTTCGAGCAGACGCGGCCGATGGTCGCCGCGCAGGCGCTCGGCATCGCGCGCGCCGCGCTCGAGTTCGCCTGCGACTACGCGTCCAAGCGCGAGGCGTTCGGCGAGCCGATCCTCGACAAGCAGGGCATCTCGTTCAGGCTCGCCGACCTCGCGACCGAGCTCGACGCGGCGCGGCTGCTGACCTGGCGCGCGTCGTGGATGGGAGCCCAGCACGCGGAGTACCACCACGCCGAGGGCTCGATGTCGAAGCTCAAGGCCTCCGAGGTCGCGGTGCAGATCACCGAGCACGCGATCCAGGTGTGCGGCGGCTACGGGTACGTGCGCGACCTGCCGGTCGAGAAGTGGTACCGCGACGCGAAGCTCTACACGATCTTCGAGGGCACGAGCGAGATCCAGCGCGTGGTGATCGGCCGCACGCTGAACGACGAGGCGCCGCCGCTGCACTGGCGGCTGCCGACCGACGGTCCGGCGCTCGGCCGCTCGTTCGGCCGCGGGACCAAGAACCGGTCGCTGGTGGCTGGCAGGGCGATGCGGGCAGCCTCGAAGACCCCGCCCTCGCTCATGAAGCTGCCGATGAAGGTGATCACGCCTCCGCAGAAGAAGGGCTAGGGGAACGCTGGCCCAGAGGGCCAGGTTCCCTTGCGGGTGTTCGCCCGGAGGGCGAAACCCGCGGCTAGGTTTCGCCGTCCCAGTAGTCGACGAGCTCGCGGCGCACGATCGCGGGCTCGTCGCCGTCGGGCCAGACGCCGAGCTTGTCGCTGTCGGGGAAGACGGCGACGGCGGGGCGCGCGAAGGTCGAGGTGATCATCAGCCGCGCGGTCTCGTCGCTGCGGTTGGTGAACTTGTGCGCTCCTTCGGGGCCGTCGGGGAAGCAGACCACGTCGCCCGGCTCGAGCTCGTCCTCGCCTCCGGGGTGGCGCAGCGTCGGCGTGCCGGCGAGCACGAGCGCCCATTCCTCGGCGCCGTACTCGTAGTGGTAGGGCCACGTGCTCTCGCCGGGCGGCAGCTCGTAGACGGTCGCGACCATCCGGCTCGCCCCGATGACGGGGCTGAGACGCACGCTGCCGGCCTTGTAGCCCTCCGGCCGGCTGTCGTCGTAGGTGAACTCCGGGGCGAAGACGTTGAAGCGTCGCATCGGCGGATCATCGCCGGAACGCGCGCATGCCCGCCGCCCAGGCCGCGTCGAGGTCGGCGCCGGGCGGGAAGCGCCCGTTGAGCTCGAGCATGGTCATGCCGTGGGCGAAGGCCCACACCGCCCGCGAGGCGTCCGCGTCCCCGCCGACCGCGTCGACCATCGGCTGCGCCGCGCGCTCCTCCACGCCGGGGGTCAGCCGCTCGCGGGCGAGCGGGCGCTCGGTCATCAGCCTGTAGAGGTGCGGGTGGGCGAGCGCGTAGGCCCGGTACGCGCGGCCGAGCTCCTCGGGGGTCTCCCCCTTGAACGCCTCCGCCCACTCCTCGAAGCCGGCGCTGATGAGCGCCGCCTCCAGCGCCTCCTTGTCGGGCAGGTGCTTGTAGATCGACGGCGCCCGGATCCCGACCCGCTCGGCGACCCGCCGCATCGAGAGCCCCTCAGGCCCCTCGGCCTCGAGCAGCTCCCGCGCGGCGGCGACGATCTCACGGGCACGCGGCGTCAGTTCAGGCGCGCTGGAAGCCATCGGGCGTCCGCAGACCGTAACCGGCGACCCGGTCGATGCCGAGGTGCAGCGCCCACGCGCCGGCGCCGACCAGGTAGCCGACCGGCATGAAGGCCGCGGCCACGACAGCGAACGCGAGCGGGCCGGCCGGGTGATGCAGCGCGTTGTACAGCGGCACCGCCCTCCGATGCAGCTGACCCTTGGCCAGACCGGAGCCCACGCCGAGGAAGAGCGCGATGTCGGGCATCGCGCCGAAGACGAAGAACTGCCACAGGCCGGTCATGCGATCTCCTTGACGTTGGCTAACACTGTTAGCCCACTGTAGCTAACAGCGTTAGCCACGTCAAGGGGGGTCAGACCCCTCTGTGGTACTACAGATCGCAACTGTTGCACTACAGAGGGGTCTGACCCCTCTGTGGTAGTACAGATTGTGACTGTTGCAGTACAGAGGGGTCAGACCCCCTTATGCGGACTGGGGCTCGGGGGCTCGGCCCTCGAGCTCGATCCGCGGCAGCAGGCGGTCGAGCCAGCGGGGCAGCCGCCAGGCGCGGTCGCCGAGCCAGGTGAGGACGGCGGGTGCGAGCAGCATTCGGACGACGGTCACGTCGACGGCGATCGCGGTGGCCAGGCCGAGGCCCATCATCTTCACGATCGAGTCGGACTCGGTCATGAAGCCGAGGAAGACGGCGGTCATGATCGCGCCGGCCGTGCCGATCACGGCCGCCGTGCGCCCGACCGCGTGGGTCACCGCGCCGCGCGCGTCGCCCGTTCGCAGGTACTCCTCCCGGACCCGCGAGAGCAGGAAGACGTTGTAGTCCATGCTCAGGCCGAACAAGATCGCGAACATGAACATGGGGATGAAGGAGACGATCGGCTGCTCGGCCACGCCGAGCAGGGACGCGCCCGTCTCGGTCTGGAAGGCCAGCGTCACGACGCCGTAGGCGGCGCCGATCGACAGCAGGTTGAAGGCGGCGGAGACGAGCGGGACGAGGATCGAGCGGAACGCCGCCATCAGGAGCAGCAGCGAGAGGCCCACGACGACGCCGATGAAGATCGGCAGCCGCTCGGCGATCCGGTCCGCCATGTCCTCGAACGTCGCCGTCGCGCCGCCGACGTAGGCGTGCGCGCCCGAGGCCGGGATGACGTTCTCGCGCAGATCGGAGACCAGCCGTGACGTCGCCTCGTCCTGCGGGGCCGTCTTGGGGATCACGGTCACGATGGCGGCGTCGCCGGCCTCGTTGACCACCGGCTCGCTGACCGCGGCGACGCCCGGCGCCGCCTTGGCGCCCGCGACCAGCCGGTCGAGCGTGCCGTCGTCCTGCAGCGCCACTGCGAGCACGAGCGGCCCGTTGAAGCCGGCGCCGAAGCCCTCGGCGAGGCGGTCGTAGGCGACCTTCTGGGTCATCGAGGCGGGCTTGGTGCCGTCGTCGGGCTGGCCGAGCCGCAGGCCGAGCACCGGCGCTGCGAGCGCGAGCAGCACCCCCACCCCGGCGAGCGCGGAGAGGACAGGCCGGCGCGCGACGCCGCGCGCCCACCGCTCGGCGAAGCGCCCGCTCTCGCGCGGCGCGCCGCGGCGGCCGAGCACGCGCCGCCCCGCCATGCCGAGCAGCGCCGGCATCACGGTGACCGCGGCGACCGCGGTGACCGCCACCACGACGCCGGCCGCCAGGCCCATGCGCCCGACGAACGGGATGCCGACGGCGAGCAGGCCGCTGATCGCCACCACGACGATCGCGCCGGCCGTGACCACCGCCACGCCGGCGGTGCCGTTGGCGCGGCCGGCGGCGGTCGCCGGGTCCTCCCCGGCCGCCAGCCGCTCGCGGTGGCGGGCGGTGATGAAGAGCGCGTAGTCGACGCCGGCTCCGAGCCCGAGCATCATCGCCACCGTCGGCGCCACCGTCGGGATGTCCACGCCCGCGCTGGCGAGCGCGATCAGCACCATGCCGCCGATCAGCCCGAAGGCGCTGGCCACGAGCGTCAGCGTCATCGCCACCACCGAGCGGAACAACAACGTCAGCAGCAGGATCGCGGCCGCCACGCCGATCAGCTCGCCGATCGGCGCCGCCTGCTCGTCGCCGATGTCGATCGCCATGCCGCGCATCGAGACCTCGGCGCCGGCCCGCTCGGCCGGCCCGGTCACCGACTCCAGGCGCTCGCGCGCCTCAGGGCCGAGCTCCTCGGCCGGCACGTCGTACTGGACCGTCGCGAACGCGACCTTGCCGTCGGCCGAGGCCTGCAGCGCGCTCACGCCGGTCACGTGTGGCTGGCCCTCGACGGCCTTCAGCGTCGCCTTCACGCCGTCGCCGGAGACGACCGCAGGATCGCCGGCGAAGACGATCTGGGCATCGGCCCCGGAGACCTGCGGGAAGCGCTGCTCGAGCAGCTCCTGGGCGCGCGTGGAGTCGACGCCCGGCGTGCGGTAGTCGTCGACGAAGCCGGCGCCGAGCGCGCTGCCGAGCGTTCCGATCGCGGCGATCACGACGATCGCCACGAGCACGGTGCGGCGCCAGTGGCGGGCTGAGGAGGTGCCGAGGCGGCTGAGGAAGTTGGACATCGAGGCTCCGGGGAGAAAGGGCTGGCGTTCGTGTTATCGGCAGGAAACCACACTGACTGCAATTTTGCAACCTTTGCAAACTTGCAGAGAGCGCTACAATCCGCACGAGATGACCCCGACCGGCCTGCGGGAACGCAAGAAGCAGCAGACGCGCGAGGCGATCCACCGTGCCGCGATGCGCCTGTTCTCCGAGCGCGGCTTCGAGGCGACGACGATCGCCGACATCGCCGCCGCGGCCGACATCGCGCCGCGCACGTTCTTCTCCTACTTCGCCTCCAAGGAGGAGGCGGTGTTCCCGAAGGCCGAGCCGATGTTCGCCGACTTCGACCGCGCCATGCGCGAGCGAGCGCCCGGGACGACCGCGCTCGACGCGCTGCGCGAATGGATCGGCGTCGCGGCGCAGCACTTCGGCGACGTGGACGGCGCCCGGCTCGAGGCGCAGCTGCGGCGCGAGTCGCCCGCCGTGGCGGCCTGCGACCTCCAGCACATGAACCGCTTCGAGCGCCGGCTGGCCGAGGCGGTCGGCGAGGACTTCGGCGAGCCTCCCGACGCCCTGCGGCCGCGGCTGGTGGCGGCGGCCGCCGTCGCCGCCCTGCAGGCGTCCAGCGACGCCGCCGACGCGATCATCGAGTCGGATCCCGAGGCCGCGCAGGCGCTGATGGCCGACCCCGCCGCCTTCATCGACGATGCGCTGCGCTTCCTCGAGGGCGGGCTCGCGGCGCTGCGCCCCTGATGCGCGTCCTCGCGCTCGCCGACAAGCGCCCGCCCGTCGACCCGGCCGAGATGGCGCGCCAGATGCAGGTCGACGCCGTCTTCTGCCTCGGCGACCTCGACCGAGCGTGGATCGAGTCGCTGATGGGCCTCGAGATCCCCCGCTACGGCATCCACGGCAACCATGACCCTGAGCACGCGCTGCGCGACCTCGAGATCGAGGACCTGCACCTGCGGCGCACGCACCTCAGGGGGCTGACCGTGGCGGGCTTCGAGGGCTGCGTCGAGTACCACCGGGGCGCGGTGCACCAGTACACGCAGAAGGAGGCGTGCAAGCTCGCCCGCAAACTGCCGGCCGCCGACGTCCTGCTCTGCCACTGCCCGCCGCTCGGCATCAACGACGACCCCGAGGACCCGGCCCACATCGGCTTCGAGGGCCTGCGCGACTGGGTCGACGAGTACCACCCGCGCCACGTCCTGCACGGCCATACGCACCCGGTGGCCGGCCGCGGCGTCAAGCGCCACGGCGACACGCAGGTGCACTGGATCTACGGCGCCAAGGTCCTCGACCTCCGCTAGCCGGTGGCCAGCGCCCGGGCCGCCCGGCGCAGCCCGTGCCGCTCACAGAGGTCCGCCAGCGCCAGCCGCGCGCCGTGCGGGTTCTCCGGCAGCGCCTCGAACGCGACCAGGCCGGCCCTCAGGTCCTCTATCCGCACGGTCGGCACCTCGAGGCTCAGCCGCGCCAGCCAGCGCACCGCCGCGCGCTCGAACCGCTCGGCGTCCTGGTCCTCGATCAGCAGGCAGATGGCCAGCGCGTCGTCGAGATCGATGCGCGGGAGCTCGGCCGCCGCGGCCCGCACCAGCGGGAGGCGGCCGATGCGCAGGGCGCGCTGGAACCGGGCGTAGGGACTGCCTTGGCTGCTCATGCGAACACATGTTCGCATGAGCCACGGCGTCAGACCAGCGCCTGGCGGATCGCGGTCTCGGTCAGCGCGAGCGCCGAGTCGAGCTCCGCGACCGTCGCGGCGACGTCGCCGTCGCCGGTCTCGATCGAGCGGCAGAGGGTCACCATGAAGGTGGCGCCGATGTTCTGGCAGCTGCCCTTGAGCTTGTGGGCCGTGCGCCGCAGGCCGTCGTCGTCGCCCGCGTCGACCGCCTCGCGCAGCTCGTCGAGCAGCGGCGGCGTGCTGTTCAGGAACAGGTCCAGCAGCTGGTCGACGATGTCCGGGTAGTCGTCGCGGAACGTGCGCATCCGCGCGTCGTCGATGATGGCTTCGATGGCCGGCGAGGCGGGCGCGAATCCGAGCCAGCGCCCGAGCACCCCGTCGAGCTCCTCCGGCTCGCAGCGGCTTGGCCAGGTAGTCGTCCATGCCCGCCTCGAGGCAGCGCTCGCGGTCGCCCTTCATCGCGTGCGCGGTCATGGCGATCACCGGCAGCCGCTCCCCCGCGCGCTCGCCCTCGCGGATCCGGGCGGTCGTCGAGTAGCCGTCGAGGTTGGGCATCTGGCAGTCCATGAACACGGCGGCGTAGGCGCCGGCCTGAAGCTTCGCCAGCGCCTCGACGCCGTCGTTGGCGATGTCGACCTCGACCCCGCGCTTGGTCAGCATCTTCTCGATCACGAGCTGGTTGACCTCGTTGTCCTCCGCGATCAGCACGCGCAGCGCCGTCGCGGGAACCGTCGCAGCGGGCGCCTCGGGCTCTTCGCGGCTCGCGTCGGCCACCGCGTCCAGCAGGTGCTCGCGTCGCACGGGCTTCGTCAAGTAGGTCGCGATCCCCACCTCGCGGGCGCGCGCCCGGTGGTCGCCGGTCGAGGCCAGCATCACCAGGCGGGTGCCGTGCAGCTCGGGCGCGTCGAGGATCGCGGCGGCGAGCTCGAACCCGTCCATGCCGGGCATCTGGCCGTCGAGCACCACGACGTCGTACGGGACGCCGGCGGCCGCGGCCGCCTGCAGGACGTCGAGCGCGTCGGCGCCCGAGCCGACTTCCGTGCTCTCGTGGCCGCCCGAGCGCAGGTAGGCGCCGACGATCTCGCGGTTGGTGGCGGTGTCGTCGACGGCCAGGACCTTCAGCTCGCCGGCGGGCGCCGGGGTCGGTGCGGGACGGGCGTCCTCCGCCACCGGGAGCGTGACGACGAAGGAGAAGCGGCTGCCGCGGCCGGCGCCGGACTCGGCGCGGATCTCGCCGCCCATGAGCTGCACGAGCTGGCGCGAGATGGCCAGACCGAGCCCGGTGCCGCCGTAGCGGCGCGTGGTCGACGTGTCGGCCTGGGCGAACGACTCGAAGAGCCGGTCGAGCTTGCCCTTGGGGATCCCGATGCCGGTGTCGGAGACCTCGAAGCACAGCTTCGCGCCGGCCTCGTCGCGCTCGAGCAGCTCGACCCGCACGGCGACCTCGCCGCGGTGGGTGAACTTGACGGCGTTGGAGAGCAGGTTGGTGAGGACCTGGCGCACGCGTCCGCGATCGCCGCGCACCATGGCGGGCACGTCGTCCGCCACGAAGGCGGTCAGCTCCAGGCCCTTGCCGTGCGCCTGCGGCGCCAGCATCTCGCTCGTGTCCTCGACCGCCTCGCGGAGGTCGAAGTCGTGCGCGTCGAGCTCGAGCTTGCCGGCCTCGATCTTCGAGAAGTCCAGGATGTCGTCGATCACGCCGAGCAGCGCTTCGCCGGACGAGGCGGCGGTCTGGGCGTAGCTGCGCTGCTCGCCGGTCAGCTCGGTCTGGAGCAGCAGGTCGGTCATCCCGATCACGCCGTTGAGCGGCGTGCGGATCTCGTGGCTCATGTTGGCCAGGAACTCGGACTTGGAGCGCGAGGCCTCGACCGCCTCCTCGAGCGCGCGCTTGCGCTCGGTGATGTCGGTGGTCATGGTCACCACGGCGTAGACGGCGCCGCCGTCGTCCTTGAGCGGGAACTTGACCGTCAGCTGCGAGCGCGCGCCTTCGGCCGTCAGCGTGTCGCGCTCGTACTCCAGCGTCTCGCCGGTGCGGATGACCTCGAGGTCGGCGGCGTGCGACGGCGCCGCGGGGCGGCCCACCAGCAGCTCGGCCTCGGTGCGGCCGATGACCTCGGCCGCGCTGCGGCCGGTCACCTGCTGCCAGCGCCGTCCGACCAGCAGATAGCGGCCCTCGACGTCCTTGACCGAGATCATCGCCGACGCGTGGTCGAGGATGCCCTGCAGCCGGTCGCCGGCCACGCGCAGCTGCTCCTCGCGCTCGCCGAGCGCGTCGGCCATCGCGTTGAAGGAGCCCGCCAGCAGCGCGACCTCGCCGCGCCCGCGGACCGGCACGCGCGCCTCGCGGTCGCCGGAAGCCAGGCGGCGGGCGGCGACGGCCACGCGGCGCACCGGGCGCAGCACGGCACGGAGCAGGTAGAGGGTCAGCAGGAGCAGGACCAGCGCGCCGCCGCCCACGCCGAGCGCGGCGATCAGGATCGAGTGGTCGCCGCGATCGGCCGCGCGGGCCCGCCGGCCGGCGGAGATGCGCTCCTCGGCGCGGTTGAAGGCGTCGAAGCGGGCGCGCAGCGCGTCGAGACGGCGCTTGCCGTCGTCGGTGGCCGCGGCGATCTCGGCGGTCGAGAGGTAGGCGCCGCGCAGGCGCAGGGGCACCGCATAGCCCTCGACATAGGCGTCGGTGGCGCGCCGGAGCTCGCGCAGCGCGCGCCGCTGACCCGGATTCGTGATCAGCAGATCCATGTGCGCCAGGTCGGCGGGGTAGCTGAGCCGGCCGGAGTGGTACGGCTCGAGGAACTCCGGATCGCCCGTGAGCAGGAAGCCGCGCAGGCCGGTCTCGACGTCGACGACGTGGCGCTCGGCGGCGGCCGAGATGCTCAGGATGCGCTCGGCGCGGCCGGCGCTGCGGCTCTCGCGCCCGAAGTCGCTCACGCTGACGAGCAGCACGGCGAACGTTCCCGAGATGAGGACGAGCACCAGCGCCAGGACGGCGAGGGTGGGCGCGACGAGGCTGCGCGCAAGGCGATGGGTGACGGGCTGAGCCATCGCTCCGGGAGATCGGCCGATCTCTGCACGTTTTGACCCGGTGTCCGATAACAGGCGCGTGGGGGTAATCGGAGAGCCAATGGACGTCCTCATCGCCGACGACGACCCGGGCACGCGGCTGCTCGTGAGCGCCGCCGTGGAGCAGCTCGGGCACCGCTGCACGGTCGCCGAGGACGGCAGCGAGGCCTGGCGCCGCTATCAGGAGCTGCTCCCCGACGTGGTCATCACCGACTGGCAGATGCCCGGCATGGACGGGACGGAGCTGGCCGAGGCGATCCGCGGGCTCCCGGCCGCCCCGTACGCGTACGTGGTCGTGCTCACGGGCGCCGCCGACGAGGACGCCGCGCGGCGGACCATGGAGGTGGGCGCCGACGACCTGCTGCTCAAGCCGCTCGACGTCGCCCAGCTCGAGCGCAAGCTGATCGTCGCCGGCCGCGTCACCGCGCTGCACCGGCGCATGCACGACGACGCCCGCCAGGACACGCTGACCGGGCTCGGGAACCGCCTGCGGCTCGCCGAGGACCTCGAGGCGCTGTGCGGCCGGGTGGCCCGCTACGGACACGTCTACTCCGCCGCCCTGTTCGACATCGACGGCTTCAAGCGCTACAACGACGCGGCCGGGCACCTCGCCGGCGACGACGTGCTCCGCAGGGTGGCGGCCGAGCTCGATCGGCAGATCCGCACCGGCGACGCGCTCTACCGATACGGCGGCGAGGAGTTCCTCGTGCTGCTCCCCGAGCAGTCGAGCGACGCCGCCGCGCTGGCCGCGGAACGGCTCCGGGCCTCCATCGAGGCGCTCGCGCTGCCGCATCCGGCCGGCGGCGTGGTGACGGTGAGCGCCGGCGTGGCCGCGCTGGGCGACGACGGCTGCAAGCCCGACGAGCTGTTCGAGCTGGCCGACCAGGCGCTCTACCGCGCCAAGGAGGGCGGCCGCAACCGGGTCGAGCTGCACCAGGGCGACGTCGCCGCCGCGGACACGATCCGCCTGCTGATCGCCGACGACGACCCGACCATCCGGCTCGTCATGTCGGCGCTGGTGGCTCGCCAGGACGACCTCGAGCTGGTGGGCGAGGCCGAGGACGCCACCCAGGCGATCGAGCTGACCGCGCGCCGGCGTCCCGACGTCGTGGTGCTGGACTTCGACATGCCCGGTGGCGGTGGTGTGGTGGCCGCGACCGCGATCCGCGAGGCGAATCCCACGACCCGGATCGTCGCCCTCAGCGCCGACTCCAGCCAGGGCGCGCAGTACGACATGTCGCGCGCCGGCGCCGTGGGCTACCTGGTCAAGGGCGCGCCGGACGACGAGATCGTCCGCGTGATCCGCAGCTCCGCGCGCTGGTAGTACAGCTCGGGGGCCCGCCCGACCGGCGGAGAACGTGCGGAGCGTCCGCGGTCGGGACCCAGAGGCGGTTCGCACAGCCCACAACTCTGGATAGAAGCGCTTGTCCTGCGTGCTGCGCAGGTACTCGACGCCGCGCGAGCCGCCGGTGCCGTGCCGGCTGCCGATCTCGCGCGCGGCCATCAGCGTGTGATGGTGGCGCCACAGGGCGATCTGCTCGTCGTGGTCGATCAGCAGCTCGGCGACCTCGTAGAGCAGCGCGCGGACCGGGTCGTCGAGGTGGTCGAGGTAGAGGTCGGCCAGGGAGTCAGGGAGCTGCGCGGCGAACGGCTCGTACAGCTGCGGGCTGAGCGACTCGATCTCGCGGAACTGCTCCGACTGGAAGCCGGACGCCGGCGCCAGCGGGTCGCGGAACTCCATGAAGCCCTCGGGGCCCATCGTCTCCAGCACGTCGAGGTGGTCGAGCAGCAGCCGCTCGATCGCGACCGTGCGCTTGAGCGGCCGGATCGCCCCCTGCGGGCGCCGCGCTTCGAGCTCGTCGTGCGCCTTGCCCAGCTCGTGCAGGATCAGCTTGAACCAGAGCTCGTAGGACTGGTGGACGATGATGAACAGCAGCTCGTCGTGCGCCTCAGGCGTCAGCGGCTGCTGGAGCTCGAGCAGGTCGTCGATCCGCAGGTAGCCGGCGTACTCGGTGCCCTCCTGCGGCGCGTCGTCGAGCGCGCGGTTCACGAGTGCGTCGGCCTCCGCGTTCCGGGCGCGCGGGACCGAGCGGATCGACCAGGCGTCGAACTGCTCGAGCTCGCGCAGGGCCTGCTCGTGCAGCGCCGCCATATCCGGGCTCTTGACCTTGTACTCGCCGTTGACCTGCTTGGCGACCAGCTCGGAGTCGTTGACCACCTCGACCTCGGTGGCGCCCAGCTCACGGGCGCGCTGGAGGCCGAGCAGGAGGCCGCGGTACTCGGCGACGTTGTTCGTCGTATGACCGAGCGTGACCGACGCCTCGTCGAGGACGTCGCCGTCAGGCGCCGACACGACGGCCGCCGCGGCGGCCGGTCCAGGATTGCCACGGGATCCGCCGTCCACGTGGACGACGACGAGCTTCAAGCGGCTGACAGTGGCGGGAAATCGCCGGCGACTCGAGAACGACGCCGGTCGCGCACCTCGCGCTGACCTCCCCCGGCCGAAGCGTCGCGGCGCTCGGACCTACGCCGGTCCACGATCACCTCGACGTTCGGATCGTCCTCGTAGTACGCCGCGAGCTTCGGATACAGCTCGTCGGCCAGCGGCTCGGGTACGACGCAGTAGATCACGGGACTCAAGCTAACAAAGCGATGGGTGAGTGGGCATCGGATGAATGTTGAGTTTCGTCCACGGCTCACTCGGCGAGGTGCAGCCCACCGCGCTCATCCGCCGCGGCATTGACGACCTGCTCGTCCTCTGCGAGCTCGGCCAGCTCGTCTCCCTGGGCGTCGCGCCGGACGCCGCCGGCCTCGTCGGACAGGTCGACCTCGAAGCGATACCAGCTCAGCTCCCACATGACCGTGATGGCGACCACGCTGGGCCGGTCGGTCCGCGGCCGCACGCTGACCGCCGGCGCGCCGAGCGAGCGCGCCACGCCGCCGACCGTGCGCGTGTGGTCGGAGGCGTTGAAGACCTCCAGCGCGCGCTGCATCTTCAGGTCGGCGTTGGTCGGCACCGCGCGGACGTGACGCGGGCGCCGCGGCAGATCGGGCGCGCGCTGCGGCTCCTCGTGCGGCGGCGCCACCGGCTCCTCACCGGCCGCCGCCATCTCGTCCTGCACCTCGCGTGCCCGCTCGCGGCGCGAGCGCAGGCGGTCCAGGAACGACCGCCCGCGACCCTCGTGGCGGGTGTGCCGCAGCGCCAGGTCGTCGCCCCCGGACTCGCGGATCCAGCCCTCGTGCTGCGCCCGCGCCGTGCACAGGTCGCACACCTCGCGGCGCGAGCCGCCGGCCAGGAAGGTCTCGGCATGCTCGCCGCGCAGCAGCGTACGCCCGCAGATGTCGCAGGCGATGTCGACCTGGTTGGTCCGGATGTCGCGCGTTCGAGCCACAGCCGCCTCCAGGGTATTAGGCGTGGGCGGCCGCCTCCTCCTCCTGGGCCTTGTCGACCACCTTCTGCGCGAGGTGGGCCGGGACCTCCTCGTAGCGCAGGAACTCCATCGTGTACTCGCCCTGGCCGCCGGTGAGCGAGCGCAGGTCGGGCGCGTAGGTGAGGATCTCCGCCATCGGGACCTCGGCCTTGACCTCGGTCATGCCGCCGACCGCCTCGGTGCCGAGCGGGCGCCCGCGGCGCGAGGACAGGTCGCCCATCACGTCGCCGACCGCGCTCTCCGGCACGGAGGCCGTGAGCAGCATGATCGGCTCCAGCAGCACCGAGCCGGCCTGCTCGAGCGCCTGCTTCATGGCCAGCGAGCCGGCGAGCTTGAACGCCATCTCGGACGAGTCGACCGAGTGGTAGGACCCGTCGAACAGCCTCACGCGCACGCCCTTGACCGGGTAGCCGGCCACGGCGCCGCTCGACATGGCGTCGACCACGCCCTTCTCGACCGCGGGAATGAAGCCGGTCGGGATCACACCGCCCTTGATCGCGTTGACGAACTCGAACTCGCCGTCGGCCAGCGGCTCGATCTCGATGTGGCAGTCGCCGAACTGGCCGCGGCCGCCGGTCTGCTTCTTGTGCCGGCCGTGGGCCTTGGCGCCCTGGCGGATCGTCTCCTGGTAGGGCACGCGCGGCGGCTTGAGGTTGACCTCGGCGCCGAAGCGGGCGCGCATACGCTCGACGATGATCTCGACGTGGATCTGCGACAGGCCGGCCACGATCTGCTCGCCGGTCTGCATGTCGCGATGCAGGTCGATCGTCGGGTCCTCCTCCTGGAGGCGGCGCAGGGCGGTGAAGACCTTGTCCTCGTCGCCCTTGGAGGCAGGCTCCATAGCGAACGCCATCACCGGCGCGGGGAGCTTGATCGACGGCATCTGGACCGGCTCGTCGCGCTCGGCCAGCCAGTCGCCCGCGTGGGTCTCCTTGAGCTTGGCCACGGCGCCGATGTCGCCCGGCCCGAACGCGTCGGTCTGCTTGAAGTCCTTGCCCTGCGGCACGAGCAGCTGCCCGATGCGCTCCTTGTGATGGGTGCGCGTGTTGAGCACGTGCGTGTCGTGCGTGACCGTGCCCTGATAGACGCGGAAGAGGTTGATGCGGCCCGCGTACGGGTCGGCTCGCGTCTTGAACACGTACGCGAACATCTCGCCGTCGGGGTTCGGCTCGAGCGTCATGTTCTCGGTCTCCAGCGCGCCGTGCTGGACCGGTGAGGGCAGGTCGTCGACGATCGCGTCGAGCAGGCGGTTGGAGGCCAGGCGCGTGGTCGCCACGCCACAGGCGACCGGGAAGATGTGGCCGTGGTCGGTGCCGTCCTCGAGCGCGGTGACGATCTCGTCGTGCGAGATCTCCTCGCCCTCCAGGTAGCGCTCCATCAGCGCCTCGGAGTTCTCGGCGACCTCGTCCATGAGCTTCTCGCGGTACTCCTGCGCGAGGTCGGCGAGGTCGTCGGGGATCGGGATCTCCGAGCAGCTGCCGTCGCTGTACTCGTACGCCTTCATGTCGACCAGGTCGATCACGCCGCGGGTCTCGTGCTCGGACCCGATCGGGATCTCGGTCGCCACCACGTGCGGCCCGAAGGCCTCCTTGAGGGCGTCGAGGGTGCGGAAGAAGTCGGCCCGCTCGCGGTCGAGCATGTTCACGTAGACCAGGCGCGCGACCCTGAGCTCCTCGGCGCGCTGCCACAGCCGCTGCGTCTGGACCTCGACGCCGAGCACGCCGTTGACCACGAACACGGCGGACTCGCACACGCGCAGGGCGCCCAGCGCGTCGGCGATGAAGGACGGCTCGCCCGGCGTGTCGATGAGGTTGACCTTCACGTCCCGCCACTCGAACGACGCAAGCGAGGCGGAGATGGACATCCCGCGCGCCTTCTCGTCCTCGTCGGCGTCCGAGACCGTCGTTCCGTCGGCCACCGAGCCGAGCCGGGTGGTCGCGCCGGCCTCGTGCAAGAGGGCCTCGTGCAGCGACGTCTTCCCGCTCCCCCGGTGGCCGACTAGCGCCACGTTGCGAATCCTGTCTGCGGCCTGCATAAACGCCTGAACCTCCCTCTCCTCAATGGGAGGGGCGGAGCCTAGCGTCAGTCGCGCAGGTTGTCGCCCTGGAGGCGCGACTTCAGGCGCAGGACGGCCTTGGTGTGCAGCTGGGAGATGCGCGACTCGGTCACCCCGAGGACCTCGCCGATCTCTCGCAGCGTCAGGTTCTCGTAGTAGTAGAGGGCGATCACGAGCTTCTCGCGCTCGGGCAGCGCGCTGATCGCGTCGGCCAGCCGGTCCTTGAGCTCGGAGGCGTCGAGCAGCTGCTGGGGGTCCGGGGCGTCGGGGTCCTGCAGGGTGTCGAGCAGGCTGACCTGGTCGCCGGAGGCGTCCGAGACGGCCCACAGCTCGTCGAGCGCGACGACGGTGGAGTTGGAGATCTTGACGAGCGCCTCCTGGAACTCGTCCGTCGAGACCCCGAGCTCGCGCGCCATCTCGTCGTCGGTCGGCGTGCGGTGCATGCGGTGCTCGAGCTTCGCGTGGACGCGCTCGATCTCGCGGGCGCGGGCGCGGACGGAGCGCGGCACCCAGTCGAGCGCGCGCAGCTCGTCGATGATCGCGCCCTTGATGCGCGTGATCGCGTAGGTCTCGAACTTGATCTCGCGCTCGATCTCGAAGCGCTCGATCGCGTTGATGAGGCCGATCAGGCCATAGGAGATGAGGTCGGACTCCTCGACGTGCGCCGGAAGACCGCTCGACATGCGGCCCGCGACGTACTTGACGAGCGGCGAGTAGGCCACGACGAGCTTCTCGCGCGCAGGCTCAGAGGCCTCTTCCTTGTATCTCCGCCAGAGGTCTTTGAGCTCGAGTGCTTTGACGTTGGTGTCCAGAGCCTGCTCCCTTTAGGCCCGCGGATGGCTGCGTAGATACGCGGCACGCAAGCGAGCGGACTCTACCCGAGTGTAGACCTGGGTCGTCGATATGGAGCTATGGCCGAGCATCTCCTGGATGGCCCGTAGATCGGCACCGCCCTCCAGAAGATGAGTCGCGAACGAGTGCCTGAGGGCGTGCGGATGGACGTTTCCCTGGGTCGCCGCGTGGCGCGCCCAGACCCTCAGGCGGCGCCGGACGTCGGACGTGGAGAGGCGCCTGCCGGACTTGGAGAGGAACAGCGCGGGGTCCTGCGTGGCGCTCCCGAGAGCGGCTCGCGCGCGCTCCAGGTAGTCGCCGACGGCGGCCAGGGCCTGCTCGCCGGCGGGCACGAAGCGGGTCTTGCCGCCCTTGCCCTCCACCCGCACCTGCTCGGCGTCGAAGTCGACCGAGCCGTGGTCGAGGTTGACCAGCTCCTCGGCGCGCAGCCCGCAGGCGTAGGCGAGCTCGAACAGCGCGCGGTCGCGCAGCTCGAGCGGCGTGGTGGCGGGGATCCGGTCCAGCAGCTCGGCCACGTCGGCCGGCTTCATGACGCGCGGAAGCGTCTGCGGGAGCTTGGGCGACGGCACCAGGTCGGCGGGGTTGGCGGCCATGGATCCGTGCTCGACCATCGATCTGAAGAACGCACGGGCGGACGCGAGCTTGCGCGCAAGCGTGCGCGGCGCCGCGCCACGATCGGACTGGCGGGCCGCGTAGCCGCGCAGGACGCGGTAGGTGACGGCGGACGGCTCGATCCCCTGGGCGGCCGCCCAGGTGGCGAGCTCGCCGATGTCGGCCCCGTAGGCGCGGCGCGTGCGCTCGGCGGCGCCGCGGCGCTGGAGGTCGCGGTCGAACGTGCGCATGGCGTCCGCCCAGCTAGCCTGAGCCGGCGTGGCCGTGTTCTTCATCGACACCTCCACGGGTCAGGTGGCGACCCAGCGCCAGCTCGTGGAGGCGGGTGTGGCGAAGTCGGACGAGCGCCCTCCGCCACCGTGGCACCGCATCCAGGGGACCGGGGACGCCACGACCATGTGGTACGCGGTGATGCGCAAGGAGGTTCGCGAGGGCGTGTTCATCGGCGCTCTCTGCATTCGCCACCAGGACCATCACGCCTCCCTGCTGCAGCAGGGCTGGCAGGAGATCCCGCCCCGCGAAATTCAGGCTATGTAGACGGGAGCGCCGACCGGAACCTGGTCGTAGAGCTCGACCACGTCCGGGATCAGCATCCGGATGCAGCCGTGCGAGGCGGCCGTGCCGATCGAGCCGGTCGCGTCGGTCCCGTGGATGCCGGCGCCGTTGTAGATGCCCATCCAGCGCGCCTTGAGCGGGTTCTGGGGCGTGCCGCCCGGGACGACGGTGCCGGCCAGGTCGCCCGCCCAGTCGGAGGTCGGCACGTGCCAGGCCGGGTTGATGGCCTTGTTCTGGACGTGGTAGAGGCCGGCCGGGGTCTCCAGCCCGACCTGGCCGACCGCGATCCCGTAGGTCTTGTGGAGCTTGAGGTCCTTGTAGAACGAGAGCCGGAACGAGCCGCGGTTGACGATGATGATCGCCGGATACTTCTTGGCGAGCTCCTCGGTGCTGACCTTCGGCTCGATCACGCGCGTCTTGACGCGGGCGATCCGCGTCGCGCTCATGTCGACCAGCTCGGAGCGGATGGACTTGCGCAGGGCGGCGGCGCGGACGTCGAGCCCGTCACGCGACGGGGTCGGCTCGACCTGGCCGTTCTCGAGGTCCAGCGCTGCGTCGCGCACCTCGATCTCGAGCCTGCGCTCGACGCGGGCCACGATCCGGCGCACCGAGTCCTCGGAGTAGTTGATCTTCGCCTCCACGCGGGCGTCGAGCTCGGTGCCGCGCACCTCGCGCCAGGTGCGGGTGAAGAGGTTGCCCTTGGTCGAGGCCTCCATCGCGCGGTCGACCGAGCCGTCGAGGTCGACCGCCACCTGGGCCTGCTCGCTGGTGAGCGTGAAGCGCCGGCCCTTGTAGCGGACGCTGACCGGCTGGCTCAGCGGGTCCAGCAGCGTGCGCTGGAGCTTGGCCCGCGCCTCGGTGGGCGTGAGGCCGCCGACGTCGATCCCGTTGACCGTGACGCCGTCGGCGATCCGCGTGCGCACCTGCTTGTCGTAGGCGTACAGCGTCCCCGCCCCCACGAGGAGCACGGTGACGGTGAGGACGAGTACGGCGAGCAGTCGACGCGACATGGGGCCGGGTGATGGTAGACAAGCGCCCGGACCGAGAGAACCCCTGCAACCCGTCTGGCGTTACACAGTGCCCCTGCGGCGCACGCTGGGGCTCCAGCGCAGGAACTCCTCGACCTCGCGCTCGTAGCGGTAGGGCTCACCCTCCCCGCGCCGCAGCGGCCGCGCCCGTTGCTCCTCGGCGTGCTTGAGCACCGTCTCGCGGCTCGTGTAGCCGAACGCGTAGCCCGCTCCCTTGAGCTTGCGGTTGTCGAGCCCGCGCCCGTAGCGCAGCTGGTTGAGCACCTCGGAGGAGATCTGCACGCCGAGCGGGCGCAGGGCCGCGGCGGCCAGCGAGCTGCCCCACGGCGGCAGGATCGGGGCCGGCGGCTTGCCGAGCAGCGAGGCGACCTCCGACAGGGCCAGGACGCCGTCGCCGGCCGCGTTGTAGACGCCCGGCAGGTCGCGCTCGACCGCGAAGCGCAGCACGCCGACCAGGTCGTCCTCGTGGATGAACTGGTAGCGCGGGTCGAAGCCCAGGATGCTCGGGACGGCCGGCAGGTCGAACAGCCGCGTGTGGGTGGTGCGCAGGTCAGGCCCCAGCGCGTTGCAGAAGCGCAGCACGGTGACCGTGACCTCGGGGTTGCGCTGCGCGAAGCCGTCGACCGCCTTCTCGGCCTCGACGATGTCGGACTCCAGGCGCGTCCGCGGCGCGCGCGGGCGCCGCATCCCCTCGGTGAAGAAGGCCGGGTCGTCCTGCTCGCAGCCGTAGTAGTGGGCGGAGGACTTGAAGACGACCTTGCGCACCGTCGAGTCCGGACCGCCGCAGGCGGCGAGGATGTTCATCGTCCCGATCACGTTGGTCTCGTGCGCCTGGCGCGGCGAGGCCTGCAGCGAGTCGACCACCAGCCGCGCGTCGACCACCGTGTCGATCTCCGCCGCGTCGACGATCCGGCGCAGCAGCGCGTGCTGCAGCCCCACCCGGACGAACTCGGTGCGCTCCAGCTCGCAGACCGGGTCGTCGGGGCTGACGCCGATGATGGCCTCGACGTTCGCGTCCTTCTCGATCGCCTGCGCGAGCCGGCCGCCCCAGTACGTCGAGATGCCGGTGACGAGGACCCTCATCCCAGCCACACCGACCGGCGGTGGGAGACGAGGTCGACGAGCTCGTCCTGGATCCGCGAGCGGATGTCGTCGGCCACCGTCTGCACGAGCCCCTTGTCGTCCCACGGCCGCTCGCCCCACTGGTCGGTGGGGATCGGCTCCAGGAAGCGGATGCGGAACTTGGCGGGCAGGTAGGCGGTGCCGAGCAGGCCGAAGTGCGGGAACAGGGGCGTGACCGGGAAGTAGATCAGCCTGGTGAGACGCTGGAGCGGGGCGATGTGGGCGAAGATCGGCATCGACTCCTCGGCGCCCAGGACGGCGATCGGCACGATGGGCGTGCCGGCCCGCATCGCCGCCTCGACGAAGCCGCCACGGCCGAAGCGGCGCAGCCGGTAGCGGTCCTTGTAGAGCTTCTCGGAGCCCTTGCGCCCCTCGGGGAAGACGAGCACGAGCTGCTGCTCGTCGCACAGCAGGCGGTGCACGTTGGCCGGGTGGGCGGGCACGCCGCCGATCTTGTTGACCAGCATGGCCAGGCCGGGATAGCCCTTGAAGAAGTGCTCGACGGTCAGGTGCAGCGGCCGTGGGCGCGGGTGCTCCTCCTTGATCGCCTTGGCGATCATCGCCGCGTCGGGCGGCAGCGCGCCGGCGTGGTTGGAGACCAGCAGGGCGCCGCCGGTGGCGGGGACGTTCTCGATCCCCTCGACCTCGCAGCGGAACCAGTAGTGGTAGAGGAACTCGTAGAGCGTCGCGTCGATGAGACCCTCGACGCGCTCGGAGCGGCCCCAGTCGGTGATCTGGCGGTCGGGCTCGATCGCGGGCAGCAGCGACCGCGGGTCGTCGACGACCTCGGGGGCCGCCGGCAGTGCGCGCTGCTCGCTCACCGGAGCAGCGGCTCCAGGCGCTGCGCCAGCGTCGGCCAGTCCGGTGCGCACACGATGTCCTCCTCCTCGCACAGCTCGCGATTCCACGGATGCAGGATCGTCGCGGGGGTGATACCCGCCTCGCCCGCTTCCATGAGCGTCACCGGCGAGTCGTCGATCAGCACCTCGATGCCGATCTCGCGGCAGCGGGAGACCTTGTCGAACGAGCAATAGAGCTCGTCGTATGGGAGGCCGATCTGCTCGAGCCAGCGCTCGGTGGCGCCGTGCGCCTCGGTCGTGCGGTGCGAGGTGACGTGGATGAAGTGCCCGGCCTCGTGCCAGCCGCGGATCGCCTCCACCGCTCCAGGGTAGGGCTCGGCGGCGAGCACGCTGGCCTCGCGGTGGGTCTCGGCCACGCAGACGTGGACCTGCTCGGGCCGCAGCCGGGTGATCTTCCACGTGAGCTGCTCGTCGTAGGGCAGCTCGACGCCGAAGCGCCGCTTGGCGATCGCCGCGAGCTGGTCCCAGTAGTGGTGCAGCGTGGAGTCGATGTCGACGGCGATGCGCACGGGATCTCTACCCTAGAGCGCTCGTGCCGAGCGTCTACCAGGATGCCCTCACCAGGGCCCGCAGCGGAGTCTTCCGCCCCGGCCCGGACTCCACCTACGCGGACGGCGACGACAGCTCGTGGATGGACGTCGACTGGCCGGCGATGACGCGCCGGCTCGAGGTCGACGGCCGCGGCGTCGGGGTGATCGACACGGGCGGCGACGGCCCGCCGCTGCTGTTCATCCACGGCCTCGGCGGCATCTGGCAGAACTGGCTGCTCAACATCCCGGCCTTCATGGGCACGCACCGCTGCGTCGCGATCGACCTGCCGGGCTTCGGCCTGTCCGAGAAGCTCGACGAGTGCTCGATCCCGGGCTTCGCGAGCACGGTCGACAAGGTCTGTCATCAGCTCGGAATCGAGGAGACGGCGGTGATCGGCAACTCGATGGGCGGGTTCGTCGGCGCCGAGCTGACCGTCCGCTTCCCGACGCGCGTGTCGAAGCTCGTCCTGGTGTCGGCGGCCGGGCTGTCGACCGAGTACCTGTCGCGCGAGCCGCTGCTGGCCGGGGCGCGCATCTTCATGGCCCTGACCGCCCGCACGGGCCTGCGCGGCTCGCCGGTGGTCAAGCGCCCGCGGCTGCGGAGGATCGCCCTGGCGCCGATCGTGCGCTACCCGGAGCGGCTGTCGGTCCCGCTCGCCACCGAGCTCGTGCAGGGCGCCAACGCGCCCGGCTTCATGGACGCCTTCGAGGCGCTGATGAGCTACTCGTTCCGCGACAAGCTCACGCGGATCGAGGTGCCGGCGCTGATCGTGTGGGGGCGCAACGACATGCTGGTGCCGGTGGCGGACGCCGAGATGTTCGAGCACCTGATCGGCGACAACGCGGACAGCGTGATCTTCGAGGACACGGGTCACCTCTCGATGCTCGAGCGGCCGAGCCGGTTCAACGAGCTGCTGGGCGCGTTCCTGGCCGGCTCGCGCGAGCCGGAACGGGGCGTCGAGGGCGTCAGCGCGTGACGGCGCCCTCAGAGGCGCTCGAGACCAGCTTCGCGTACTTGGCCAGCACGCCGTTGCCCTTGACCGGGTCCGGCGACTCGTAGGCCTCGACGCGACGGGCGATCTCGTCGTCGGGCAGGTCGACGTCGAGCCGCCGGCTCTTCACGTCGATGGTGATGGTGTCGCCGTCCTCGACGGCGGCGATCGGGCCGCCGTGGACGGCCTCGGGGGCGACGTGGCCGACCATGAAGCCGCGCGTGGCGCCGGAGAAGCGGCCGTCCGTGAGCAGGGCGACGGAGTCGCCGAGCCCCTCCCCCATGATCGCCGCGGTGACGGCCAGCATCTCGCGCATGCCGGGTCCGCCGGCCGGGCCCTCGTTGCGGATGACGACGACGTCGCCGGGCTCGATCTTCCCGTGCGTGACGGCCGCCATCGCGTGCTCCTCGTCCTCGAACACGCGCGCCGGGCCGGCGTGGTGGACGCGCTCGTGGCCCGACAGCTTCACGACGCAGCCCTCGGGCGCCAGGTTGCCCCGCAGGATGGCGATCCCGCCGGTGGGCTTGAGCGCGTTGGAGAGCGGCCTGACGACCTCCTGGCCGGGCGTCTCCTGGGCGTTGCGGGCCAGCTCGCCGATCGTCTGGCCGTGGACGGTCGGCGCGTCCTCGTGCAGGAGGCCGGCCTCCTGGAGGCGGGCGGCGACCACGGCGGTGCCGCCGGCGGCGTGCATGTCGGTGGCCACGAAGCGCCCGCCGGGCTTGAGGTCGCACAGCAGCGGCGTCCGGGAGGCGATGCGGTCGAAGTCGTCGATCGACAGCTCGATCCCCGCCTCGCGGGCGACGGCCAGCAGGTGCAGGACGCCGTTGGTGGAGCCGCCGCTCATGGCGATCGCGGCGATCGCGTTCTCGAGCGCGTCGTGGGTGATGATGTCGCTCGGCCGCTGGCCGCGGGCGAGCACGTCCATGACCATCACGCCGGCGTCGTAGGCGGCCTGGGCCTTGGTCTGGTCCTGTGCCGGGATGTCGCTTCCGCCCATCGGCGAGATGCCGAGCATCTGGAAGGCCATCGCCATCGTGTTGGCGGTGAACTGGCCGCCGCAGGCTCCGGCGCCGGGGCTGGCGACGTCCTCCAGCGCGGTCAGCTCCTCGTCGGTGATCTTGCCCGCCGCATGGGCTCCGACGGCCTCGAAGACGTCCATGATCGTGACGTCCTTGCCGTTGTAGTGCCCGGGCGGGATCGAGCCGCTGTAGAGCATCAGGCTCGGGACGTCGAGCCGCGCGAGCGCCATCACGGTGCCCGGGATGGTCTTGTCGCAGGCGCTGAGGGCGACGACCGCGTCGAAGAGGTGGCCGCGGGCCACGAGCTCGATCGAGTCGGCGATCACCTCGCGGCTGACCAGGCTGGTCTTCATGCCGCTGGTGCCCATCGTGATGCCGTCGGAGATGGCGATGGTGTTGAACTCCATCGGCGTGCCGCCCGCCGCGCGGACGCCCTCCTTGACCTTGGCGGCCAGCGCGCGATGGTTGAAGTTGCACGGCATCGTCTCGGTCCACGAGTGGGCGACGCCGATGATCGGCTTCGAGAGCGCCTCGTCGTCGAAGCCGATGCCCTTCAGGTAGGCGCGTGCGGCTGCCCGCTCGGGGCCTTCGGTGAGCGCGCGTGAGTTGTGCTTGAGGTCCACTAGAGGCCGAGCGAACCGGGGTTGTTCGGCCGCGCCGCAGGCGGCGACGGGGCGCCGGGGTCGGCCGCGGCGCGGCGGGAGAGCCGCTCGCGCTCCCAGCGGCCGAGGCGCCAGATGTCCCGGTGGATCTGCTTGGGGTCGACCTGGCGGCCGGGCAGGTGCAGGTTGGCCTCGGAGATCAGCCGCCGCTCGTCGCCCTTCAGCGCCATCCACTTGGCGAGCACGTCGTCGGAGTCGGGCAGCCGCGCGCTGCCGTAGGGGCGCGTCTCGTCCGGGAACTCGACGCAGTACTCGTTCAGCAGCGCGCCGGTCTGCGGCAGGTAGGCCACGATCGGCTTGTGCGGGTAGACGAGGTAGGCGTACGGGACGCCGCGCAGGTCACGGGCGGCGTCCGCGGGCAGGCCGGCCTGGCCGCCCCAGACGCGGATGAACCCGAGGTCGCGGTACATCGCCCACTCCTCCTCGTTCACGCACGACTTCAGCAGCTCGCGGGCGCGCTGCTCGGCGCGCCGCTCGCGGCCCGGGTCGTGCGGGACGGTGATGCCGTTCTTGCGGGCCTCGCGGCGGGCGCGCCGGTCGTCGAGCCGGCGCTCGATGTACGGCCAGCTGATCTCGGACAGCAGAGCGAGGACGACGAGCGCGGTGGCGCAGAGGGCGACGGTCACGCTAGGCCGCGCCGCCGGCGGCACGCGGGAAGAAGATGACCCGATCCGTGGCGGCCGGGATGTCCTCGAAGGCGGTGATCATCTCGGCCTCGCGCCGGCCCGTCTTGGTGGTGAGCGGCACGGCCGCCCACATCCCCTGGTCGAGCTGGCGGCGGAACTCCTCCACGAGGCGCTCGGCGTCCTCGGCGATCGCGAGATCGCCTTCGGCGATCAGCTGCTCGCCGTGACCCGGGCGCATGCGGAGAAACTTCATGCCGGCCGATTATGCCAGAGGGCCTCTGGCCGCCCGGGCGCCTGGCGCGTCAGTTCGAAGACGTCCACCGGCCCGGGGCCGGCGCCGATCCCGCGCAGCCCGTCGCGGACCGCATCGCCCGCGATCCGCCTCGCGGCGCGGGCCGCCTCCAGCGGCTCGTGGCCCAGCGCCAGGTGAGCGGCGAGCGCCGACGAGTGGGTGCAGCCGGAGCCGTGGGCGGCGCCGTCGGGATGGCGCTCGCCGGGGATCCGCTCGAACGCCTCGCCGTCGAAGAACAAGTCGGTCGCCTCCTCGCGGTGGCCGCCGGTCACGACCACGTTGGCGGGACCGAGCGCGTGCAGGCGGCGGGCGAGCGTCTCGATGTCGTCGTCGGCGCCGGCGAGGACGCGGGCCTCGGGGACGTTGGGCGTGATCACCGTGACGAGCGGCAGCAGCTCGCCGACGATCGCTTCGCGGGCGGGCTCGTCGAGCAGCACGGCGCCCGACTCGGAGACCATCACGGGGTCGAGCACGATCGGGGTGCCGGGCTCGAGCAGCGCGAGCGCCTCGCGCACGGCGCGCACGGTCTCGGCCGTGCCGAGCATGCCGATCTTCACGGCGTCGACGCCGATGTCCTCGGCGACGGCGCGGACCTGCTCGACGATGAACGGCCCGGGCACCGGATGGATCCCCGTCACCGCGACCGTGTTCTGCGCCGTCAGCGCCGCGATCGCCGTCATGCCGTGCACGCCGCAGCGCGCGAAGGCCTTCAGGTCGGCCTGGATGCCGGCGCCGCCGCCGGAGTCGGACCCGGCGATCGAGAGGACGGCCGGTACGCGCTCGCTCACGCGGCTCAGGGTAGAAAACGGCGGGGCCTGCCGCCGCGCAGGACGACCACCCGGCCCGCCAGGCCGTCGTCGTGCACGAAGGCGGCCACGGCGGCCGCGACGTCGGCCATCGGCACCAGCGGCCCTGCTTCCCTGCGCTCGGCGGCCGTCATGCGCTCGAGCTCGCCGTGCGCGCGGTCGGTGGCGATCCAGTCGGGAACGATGCAGTTCACGCGCACGTTCATGCGCTCGCGCAGGTCGCCGAGCGAGGTCGTGAAGCGGATCAGGCCCGCCTTGGCGGCGCCGTACTCGGGCGACGCGTAGGGCTCGGAGCCGAGGCCCGCCGTGGACGCGATGTTGACCACCACGCCGCCGCCCGCGGCCCGCATCGGCTCGAGCGCGAGCTGGGTGGCGAGCATGGCCGCGCGCAGATTGAGGTCGAGCGTCGCGCTCCACTGCTCCGGCGTGGCCTCGAGGTAGTTGGCCGCTCCCCAGCCGCCCGCGTTGTTGACCAGCACGTGCGGCCCGCCGCCGTCGCGGCCGGCGAAGGCGATCATGCTGCGGACATCCTCGTCGCGCGTGACGTCGGCTCCGATCGCCGCCGCGTGGCCGCCCTCGGCCTCGATCGCCCGGACCGTGGCCTCCGCGGCCGACGCGTCGATGTCGGCGACGATCACCAGCGCGCCGCCGGCCGCGAGCCGCATCGCGATCGCCCGGCCCGTCTCCGCGCCCGCCCCGGTCACCAGCGCCACCCTGCCCTCGAGTTGCACGCGCGATCACATTACGGGACCGACTCATAGCGCCCTCCGAAGCCGCGCCGGATCAGGCCGAGCGCCTCGAGCTCCCCGAGCCCGGTGAGCACCGCCCGCGGCTCGAGCCCGTGGGCGGCCAGCATCGGCAGCGTCGAGTGGCCGGCGCCGATCGCGTCGAGGAGCTGCTGCAGCTCGGGCTCCAGCGTGTGAGCGGGAGCTGACGTCTCGTAGCGCTCGCCGGTCAGCTCGGACAGCGCGTCGAGCACGTCGCGGACGCCGCGGACGAGCAGGGCGCCGTCGCGGATCAGCCCGTTCGTGCCGGTCGCCACCGCGCAGGTGACGCGGCCGGGGACCGCGGCGACGGTGCGGCCGAGCTCGGCGCCGAGGTCGGCGGTGGTGAGCGAACCGGAGCGCCGGGTCGCCTCCACGACGACCACGACCTGCGAGAGCGCGGCGATCAGGCGGTTGCGGGCCACGAACGCCCAGCGGTGGATGCCGAAGCCGGGCGGCATCTCGGAGACCACCGCGCCGAGCGAGCGAACCGCCGCGTGCAGCTGGCGCTTGGAGGCCGGATACGGCCGGTCGGCCCCGCCGGCCAGGACGGCGACGGGCGACGCCGTGCCCTCGAGCGCGCCGGCGTGGGCGGCGGAGTCGACGCCCAGCGCCAAGCCGGAGACCACGTGCACGCCGGCCGCCGACAGCCCGGAGCCGAGCTCGCGCGCGACGGTGAGCCCGTACGGCGTCGCCCGCCGCGCCCCGACGACGGCGACTGCGTCCGTCACGCCGACGTACGACAGGTCGCCCGCGACGTGCAGCACCGCCGGCGGATCGGCGAGGTCGTGCATGCGCTCCGGGTACGCGTCGTCGCAGCGGCAGATCGCGGCGAGCCCGGCGTCGCGGATCTCGGCGCGCGCCACGGACGGGTCGAAGCGGTCGTAGCGCGCCCGGACCGCCGCTCCCTCGCAGGCGTCGAGCAGCGATTCGTCGCTGCGCGCCAGGACGCGCCCGGGAGCGTCGCGGCGGCGCCACTCGACGTCGAGCCAGCCGGCGAGCGCCGCGATCAGGTCGGTCCGGCGCAGGCAGTCGTCGCACGCCGTGCTCATACCGCGGCCGCCATCGCCGGCTGCTCGAGCCGCAGGCCGGCGGCCATGTGGACGTGGTCGGGCCCCACGACGTCGCTGGCGTCGAGGTCCGCGACGGTGCGTGCGACGCGCAGCACGCGCGTGTGGCCGCGCGCGCTGAGGCGGTGGCGGTCGTGCAGCTCGTAGAGCAGCCGCAGCGCGCTCGGCGTCGGCTCGGCCACCTCGCGCATCACGCGCGGCGTCATCTGCGCGTTGCACGACAGCCCGTAGACGGCCAGCCGGCGCGACTGGCGCTCGCGCGCCTCGATCACGCGGGCGCGGACCTCGGCCGAGGGCGGCGCCGTCTCACTCTGCAGCGCGTCGGCCGTCGGCCGGCCGACCGGGACGAGCACGTCGATGCGATCGAGCAGCGGGCCGGACAGCCGGCGCTGGTGGCGCGCGAGGTCGGCCGCCGTGCAGCGGCACGCCTCCTCCCCCATGCCGCACGGGCATGGGTTGGAGGCGGCGACGAGCATGAAGCGCGTCGGGAAGGCGACCACCTGCTGCGAGCGCACGATCGTGACGTGGCCGTCCTCGAGCGGCTGGCGCAGCGCCTCGAGGCTCGAGCGCACGAACTCCGACAGCTCGTCGAGGAACAGGACGCCGTGGTGCGCGAGCGTCGCCTCCCCCGGCAGCGGGTGCGAGCCGCCGCCGACCAGGCCGGACGAGGAGATCGTGTGGTGCGGCGCGCGGAACGGCCGCTGGAGCACCAGCCCGTCGCCGTCGTGCAGGCCGGCGACCGAGTGGATGCGCGTGACGTCGACCGCCTCGGCGGCGGTCATCGGCGGGAGGATCGAGGGCAGGCGGCGCGCGAGCATCGTCTTGCCGGTGCCGGGCGGGCCGTGCATGAACAGGTTGTGGCCGCCGGCGGCCGCCACCTCGAGGCCGGGGATGAGCGCGTTCTGGCCGCGGACGTCGGCGAGGTCGAGCATCGGGTCGGGCTCCGTCTCGGCCGGCGGGTCGGGCACGGCCTGCGGCTCGGCGCGGCCGGCCAGCACGTCGACCGCCTCGGTCAGCGACTCGATCCCGAGCACCGTCACGCCCGGCACCAGCGCGGCCTCGCAAGCGCGCGAGCGCGGCAGCAGCAGCCGCTCGAGCAGATGCCGGCGCGTCCCCTCCGAGATCGCCAGCGCGCCGCGGATCGCGCGCACGTCTCCCGTCAGCGACAGCTCGCCCGCGATCGCGGTGTTCTCGACGGCCTCGCCCTCGAGCTGGTCGGAGGCCACGAGGATGGCGATGGCCAGCGGCAGGTCGAACCCCGGGCCGATCTTGCGCAGGTACGCCGGCGCGAGGTTGACGGTGATCCGCTTCTGCGGGAACTCGTGGCCGGAGTTGACGATCGCCGCCCGCACGCGCTCGCGCGCCTCGCGGACGGCCTTGTCGGCGAGGCCGACGATCGTGAAGGCCGGCAGACCGAGCCGGATGTCCGTCTCGACCCAGACACGGCGGGACTCGACGCCGTCGAGGGCGAACGTGGTGACGCGGGCGATCATGCCTCAGAACGCCGCCTGCATGTGGTCGAGCCGGACGAGCCGGCCGCGGTCGTCGAGCGTCACGCCCACCGCGTCGAACCGCAGCTCGGCGCCGAACGGCCGGTCGGTGACCTTGGCCAGCCAGGCGGCCGCCATCGTGCGCACCTGCTTCTGCTTTCTCTCGTGCAGGCTGTCGTGCCAGGGCCCGGATCCCAGGCGGCGCGACTTGACCTCGCAGAAGACGATCGTGGCTTCGTGCTCGTCGGCCAGGATGAGATCGAGCTCGCCGAAGCGGGTCCGGTGGTTGCGGGCGAGCACGCGGTAGCCGAGCCGTGAGAAGTGCTCCGCGGCCAGCTCCTCGCCGAGGCGGCCCAGCTCCTTCGTGCGGTCGGTGGTCATGACGCGAGCGACCGTACGCGCGATCGCGTCACCGATCACCGCGCGTGTGTTGCGACTTCGTGCCGATTGTCAGACGGCTTCGTCGAGCACGGCGAGCAGCCGCCGGACCTCGGCGGCGGGGAGCCGTTCCTCGAGCGCCGTGAAGGCGACCGCCACGCGCGCGGCATGCCTTCGGCCGTCCGGCGTGAGGCTGACCAGGACCGAGCGCCGGTCGGCCGGGTTGGCGCCGCGCTCGATCAGGCCGCGCCGCTCGAGCCGGTCGAGCACGCCGGTCAGCGTCGAGGGCCGCTGCGCGGTGGCGGCGACGAGCTCGCGGACGCTGACCGCCTCGCGCCCGGCGAAGCATGCGAGGGCGTTGACCTCGGCCGCCGAGAGGCCGAGGTCGGCGAGCGCGTCGTCCAGCGCGGCGAGCAGCCGGTGGGTGACGCGCTGCCAGTCGGCGACGAGCGGCGGGCCGCTCACGCGAGCGACGCCGCGATCAGCCGCTCCCACTCGGCGAGCATCGCCGGGAAGTCCTCGGCGAAGTGGTCGACGGTGACGGGGTCGGCGAGGCCGGTGAGCTCGTACGTGACGTGGGCGCGCGTGGCGTCGCCGGCCGGCTCGCAGCGGACCTCGACGGTGCCCGCGTGGACGCCGGGCGTGATCCGGGCGTAACGCATGCTGGCGGGCGTGCGGTCGGCGATGACCCAGACGGTCCGGCCTTCGTGGGTGGTGAACGTGGTGCCGGGCGAGGTGTCCTCGCCGGACGGGAACTGCGGGTCCCAGCCGGGCGCCCATGCGCGCTCGCCGGCGGGGGTGAAGAGGGAGATCGCCTCGTCGGGTGGGAGCGGGACCTCGACGGTCCCGGAGAGCGTGTGCCGAGTTCATTTCGTAATCGTATTATACGGTTACGAAAGAATCAATGGCGAACGAACGTCAACGGCGGCTGGGTAGGGCGGCGAGGAGGCCGGCGGGGCCGCATTCCTTCATCGAATCCTGCCTAGGGGGCGTATAGCGACCCCTAGGCAGGACTCGACGCCGAGATCCGCCGCGCGGCCGGCTCCCCAGCCTCTCCACCCAGCCGAAGTTCGTCCCTCAGCGAGCGACGAACGACGACAGCGAGATCAGAGCGCGAGCTGCTGGTACGCCATCGACTGGAACGACATGCGGTGCAGCGGCGAGACGCCGAGCTTCTCGATGGCGGCGCGGTGCTCGGGCGTCGAATAGCCCACGTGCACGCCGAAGTCCCAGCCCGGATAGCGCTCCTCCATCCGATGCATGAACCGGTCGCGCGTGACCTTGGCGATCACGGAGGCGGCGGCGATCGAGGCGCTCAGGGCGTCGCCGCCCACCACGGGCCGCTGCTCGAACCCCGTGGGCGGGACCGGGAAGCCGTCGGACAGGCACAGGCAGCCTTCGCGCGCCACGCGCTTCAGCACGTCGCTCAGCGCGGCGAGGTTGGTGTTGTGCAGCCCGCGCTCGTCTATCCCGCGCACGCAGCGCGAGGTGACGGCCACGCGCGTCGCGATCCGCAGCACCTTCGGGTACAGCTCCTCGCGCATCTCGGCGTTGTGCTGCTTGGAGTCGTTCAGCGCGGACAACGCGCGGAGATCGCTCAGCGTCACCCGCTCGTAGTCGAACAGCACGGCGGCGGCCACCAGCGGGCCGGCCAGGCAACCCCGCCCCGCCTCGTCGGCGCCCGCCACGAACCGCACGCCCAACCCCCGATCGAATCGGAACAGACGCGAGCCCGACGTGCGCTTGCGGCGGCGAGCCTTCCTAGAGGAGGCCGATTCGATTGGGGGGCCAGTAGGTGGCGAATGCCTCCCCGATGACCCATTCCTCGGGGACTGGTCCCCAGAACCGGCTGTCGTCCGAACTGCCACGGTTGTCGCCCATCATGAAGTAGTGACCGGCGGGAACTGTGATCTCGCTGGGGAACTCGCACGCGTCGCCGCCTCCACAGGGCTGTGCGAACGGCTCGTTCTGGCGTTTCCCGTTGAGGACGACGTGCCCGTCCTCGATGCGGAGGCGGTCGCCCGGCCCTGCCACGACGCGCTTGATGAAGTTGACGTCGGCCTTCTCGGACGGTCGGCTTGGCGCACACCTGGCCCTGCGGCGGCGGGCCGCCCCCGCACTCGTTGCCCTGCTCGGCCCCGGTGGGCGGGTGGAAGACCACGACGTCGCCGACCTCGGGATGCCCGAAGCGCGCGCCGATGCGGTTCACGAGCACGCGCTGGCCGATCTCGAGCGTCGGCACCATCGACTCGCTCGGGATCCGGTACGGCTTGACGAGGAAGGCCTGGATGCCCAGGGCGAGGCCCAGGGCGACGGCGACGATGAGGACCAGCTCGAGTAGCGAGCCCGACGCCGACGACGTCTTCGACGTCTTCGCCGCCACGGTGCCTACTTGGACTCGTCGTCCGAAGCGGGTTCGTCTTCGGTGGCCGGCTCCTCGGCCGCGGCAGCGGCTTCGGCCTCCGCGGCCGCCTCGACCTCTGCGGTCTCCTCGGCCTCCGGCGCAGCGTCGGCGTCCGAGGGCTCCGGCGTCTCGGCAGCGGCCGCCTCGGCCTCGTCCAGCGCCTGCTGGTCGATCGCCTCGCCCGGCACCTCCTCGTCCGCGGCGGCAGCGGCCTCCGCGGCGGGATCGTGCAGCAGGCCGGCCTCGACGACCTCCTCCGGGCCGATGTAGCGGCGCTCGCGCACGCGGGCGCGCTTGCCGACCCGGCCGCGCAGGTAGTAGAGCTTGGCGCGCCGGACGTCACCGCGGGCGGCGACCTCGATCCGCTCGATCTTCGGCGAGTGCACGGGGAACGTGCGCTCCACGCCGACGCCGAACGAGTTCTTGCGGACCGTGAAGGTCTCGCGCACGCCCTCGCCCTGGCGCTTGATCACGACGCCCTCGAAGACCTGGGTGCGCCGGCGGGTGCCCTCGACGACCTGGAAGTGGACGCGTACGCGGTCACCGGCCTGGAAGGCCGGGACGCGGCGCAGCTGCTGACGCTCAAGCGTGTCGATGAGGGTGCTCATACAAGGAAAGACCGCGGCGCCAAGCTGCGTTGAGAAGCGGCGACACGCGGGCGAATCATGGTAGCGAACGGCGGCGGCTCTGCTCCCGGCGCCATTCGCGGATGCGCTCGTGGTGGCCGGAGAGCAGCACCTCGGGCACCGGCCAGCCGCGCCACTCGGCGGGTCGCGTGTAGTGCGGGTACTCGAGCCCGCCCTCCAGGGCCTCGGAGAAGGACTCCTCGAGCGCGGACTCGTCCTTGCCGAGCACGCCGGGCAGCTTGCGCAGCACCGTGTCGGCCACCACCATGGCCGCCAGCTCGCCGCCGGCCAGCACGTAGCGGCCGATCGAGACCTGGTCGGTGACGAAGTGCTCGAGGATCCGCTCGTCGAAGCCCTCGTAGCGGCCGCACAGCAAGGTCAGATCCGACTCGCCCGCCAGCTCGCCCGCCAAGGCATCGTCGAGCAGCCGCCCGCCCGGCGTGAGCGCGATCACCCGGCGCGACGGCGACGCGGGATCGACTCCGTAGCGCGCCCGCAGCGCCGCCTCCATGACGTCCACGCGCAGGACCATCCCGGCGCCGCCGCCGAACGGCGTGTCGTCGACCTGCCCCCACTTCAGCGGCGTCGACTCGCGCGGGTCGACGCATTCCAGCGAGTGGCCGAGCTCCAGCGCGTTGGCCACGTGCCGCTGCGTCCGGAACCACTCGAACCACTGCGGGAAGAGCGTGAAGACGTCGATGTTCACTCGCCCACGAACCCCATGTCGACGTCGATGCGCCGCGCCTCCAGGTCGATCGAGCGGATCGCGTCGCGCACCATCGGGATCAGGCTCGACCCCACCTCGAGCGCCTCGCACGAGGGCAGGGCGACCATGCGCGCGACGACGCCGACCTCGCGATCGCCGTCGACCACCGTCATGCCCGCGAGGTCGGACGCCCAGAACTCGTCCTCCTCGAGGACGTCCGGCACGAGCAGCTCTGCGCCGCCAAGTGCCTGGGCGTCCTCACGCGACGAGCACCCCGAGAGCCGCACGATCGGGCGCTCGGCGGTCCCCGCGAGGCGCTCGATCTCATACGGCCGCCCGGCGACCGTCACGGTGGCGCCGAGCGCCAGCGCACCCGGGTGCGCTACGTGGAACGAACCGTCGAGCCCGTGCGGCCGGCCGACCACCCCGGCCGGGACCAGCTCACTCGACGATGTCGAGGAGGACGCGCCGGTTGTCCTTGACCGCGGCGGCCTTGACGAGGGTGCGGAGCGCCTGCGCGGTGCGTCCCCCGCGCCCGATGACCTTGCCGTAGTCATCGTCGGCCACCGACAGCTCGAGCACGAGCGTGCCGTCGTCCTCCTCGAACTCCTCGACCTCGACCTTGGCCGGCTCGTCGACCAGCTGCTGCGCCAGGTAGACGAGCAGCTCGCGCACTTAGCGGGCGATGCCCTGCGTCTTGAGGAGCTTCTTGACCGTGTCGCTCGGCTGGGCGCCGCGGTCGAGCCAATGGCGGATGCGCTCCTCGTTGAGCACGATCGTCGAGGGATCGGTCTGCGCGTTGTAGCGGCCGACCGTCTCGATGAAGCGCCCGTCGCGGGGAGAACGCCGATCCGCGACGACGACGCGCCACACCGGATCCTTCTTCCCGCCGACGCGGGTGAGTCGCATGCTGACTGCCATTTCGGCGCCGCAGGATAGCGGAGTTGGTCACCGCTGTCGCATGAGCTGGCCGAGATCGGGCATCTTGCCCGACTGCAGCCCGCGCATCATCTTGCGCATCTCGCCGAACTGCTTCACCAGCTGGTTGACCTGCTGGACGCTGGTGCCGCTGCCCTTGGCGATCCGCAGCCGGCGCGAGCCCTTGATCGCCTCCGGGTGACGGCGCTCGTAGGGCGTCATCGAGAGGATGATCGCCTCCACCCGGTCCAGCTCCCTGTCGTCGACCTGCATCTTCGACAGCTGGTGGCCGGCGAGCCCCGGGATCATGCCCAGGATCGACGTCAGCGGGCCCATCTTGCGGATCCGCTTGAGCTGGTCCAGGAAGTCCTCGAGCGTGAACTGGTTCTTGCGGAGCTTGCGCTCGAGCTCCTTCGCCTCGTCCTCCTCGACCGACGCCTCGGCCTTCTCGATGAACGACATGACGTCGCCCATGCCGAGGATCCGCTGGGCCATGCGGTCGGGGTGGAAGCGCTCGAAGTCGCCCAGCTTCTCGCCCGTCGAGGCGAACAGGATCGGCTTGCCGGTGACCGCCTTGACCGACAGTGCGGCGCCGCCGCGGGCGTCGCCGTCGAGCTTGGAGAGGACCACGCCGTCGAACTGCGCGACCTCGGCGAACTGCTCGGCCACGTTGACGGCGTCCTGGCCGGTCATGGCGTCGACCACGAGCAGGACCTGGTGCGGGCGGACCCGCTTCTTGATCCGGGCCAGCTCCTCCATCAGCGCCTCGTCGACGTGCAGGCGGCCCGAGGTGTCGACGATCAGCACGTCCTTGCCGTCGCGCGTGGCCTGGTCCAGCGCCCAGCCGGCGATGTCGACCGGGTCCTTGTCGGTGCCCTGCTCGTAGACGGTGGCGCCGGCCTGCCCGCCGACCTTCACGAGCTGCTCGACGGCCGCCGGCCGGTAGACGTCGCAGGCCGCGACCGCCACCGACGAGTCGTGCTGCTCGCGCAGCATCTTCGCCAGCTTGGCCGTGGCCGTCGTCTTGCCGGAGCCCTGGAGGCCGGCCATCAGGACGACGGTCGGCGGGCGCGGCGAGAAGGTCAGCCCGGCCGAGGAGCCGCCCATCAGCTTCGTGAGCTCCTCGTTGACGATCTTGACCACCTGCTGGCCGGGGTTGAGCTGCTTGCTCACCTCGACGCCGAGGCACCGTTCCTTCACCGTCGCCGTGAACTGCTTGACGACCTTGAAGTTGACGTCGGCCTCCAGCAGGGCGAGCCGGATCTCCCGCATCGCGGCGTTGATGTCGTCCTCCGTCAGCGCGCCACGCTGGCGCACGCCGGCCAGCGTCCCCTGCAGCTTCTCTGACAGCGAGTCGAACAATGTGCCTCACAGGGTACGTTGCCGGGGAGTGGAGCTCGACCTACTCGTCATCGGATCGGGGCCCAGTGGCCAGAAGGCGGCGATCCAGGCCGCCAAGCTCGGCAAGCGCGTAGCGGTCGCCGAGCGCAAGGAGCGCCTCGGCGGCGTCTCCATCCACACGGGCACCATCCCCTCCAAGACGCTGCGCGAGGCGGTGCTGGAGCAGCTCGCCCAGCGCCCGCTCGACGTGCTCGACCCGACGCGGGTCGAGGAGTCCGAGCAGGCGGTGCTCGAGCTGCTGATGGACCGCACCGCGCGCGTCGTCGCCGCCGAGACCGGGGTGGTGCGCGAGCAGTTCCGCCGCAACCGCGTGGGCTGGCTCCCCGGCGAGGCGCGCTTCGAGGACGAGAACACGGTCAAGATGCAGGGCGACGACGAGCCGATCCACGCCCGGCGGATCATCATCGCCTGCGGGACGCGGCCCGCCCGGCCGTCCACGGTCCAGTTCGACGACAAGACGGTCATCGACTCCGACGGCCTGCTCAAGCTCGAGCACCGCGTGCCGCGCTCGATGGTGGTCGTCGGGGCCGGGGTCATCGGCGTCGAGTACGCGTCGATGTTCGGCGCGCTCGGGACCAAGGTCACGGTGGTCGACAAGCGCGACCGCGTGCTCAGCTTCCTCGACAGCGAGATCGGCGAGGCCTTCCAGTACCTGCTGCGGCGCCAGAACGTCACCTTCCGCCTGCGCGAGCAGGTTGCCGGCGTGGACCTCGACGTCGACGCGCGCGGCCCGAAGGTGCGCCTAGAGTCCGGCAAGGAGCTGATCGCCGAGACGGTGCTCTACGCCGTCGGCCGCCAGGGCGACACCGAGCACCTGCAGCTCGAACGGGCCGGCCTGGAGGCCGACTCGCGCGGCCGCATCCCGGTCGACGAGTGCCACCGCACGACCGTGCAGCACATCTTCGCCGTCGGCGACGTCTCGGGCGGCGGGCTGGCCGCCACCGCGATGGAGCAGGGCCGGATCGCCACTCTGCACGCCTTCGGCGAGCCGGTGCAGACGCTGCCGGGGCTCGTCCCCACCGGCGTCTACGCGGTGCCGGAGATCGGGATGGTCGGGCAGACCGAGGAGCAGCTGACGGACGCGGCGATCCCGTACGTCACCGGCGTCGCGCGCTGGAGCGAGCTGGCCCGCGGGCTGATGAGCGGCGACGAGGACGGGATGCTCAAGCTGCTCGTCGACCCCTCCAGCCGCTGCATCCTCGGCGTGCACGTCATCGGCACGGCCGCCACCGAACTGGTCCACATCGGGCAGGCGGTGATGGGAGGCCACGCGACGATCGACTTCCTCGTCACCGCCGTCTTCAACTACCCGACGTTCGCCGAGTCCTACAAGGTCGCCGCGCTCGACGCGATGAACCGCATCAGGGGTTGAGCTCTCTGGGCTGGCCGGGCTGCTGGGCGCCGCGGGCCTCTTCGTCCGCCGCGCGCGCCGCCGCGGCGGCCTCCTCGACGTCGGCCGCGGCCGCCTCGCGCGCCTCCTCGGTCTCCTGGCGCGGCTTCGAGCGCGGCTTCGGCGGGGCGCTGTCGGCGAACCGCTCGGTCAGGTTCCCGAGCGCCTGCGTGAACTCGCTCGGGATCACGAAGACCTTGTTGGCCTGGCCCTGCGCGAGCTGCGGCAGCATCTGCAGGTACTGGTAGGACAGCAGCCGCTCGTCGGGCGCGCCGTCGTGGATGGCCTGGAAGACGGTCTCGATCGCCTTCGCCTCGCCTTCGGCGCGCAGGATCGCCGCCGTGCGAGCGCCCTCGGCCTTCAGCACGGCCGACTGCTTCTCGCCCTCCGCCGTGAGGATCGCCGACTGCTTGACGCCCTCGGCGGTGAGGATCGTCGCGCGGCGGTCGCGCTCAGCGCGCATCTGCTTCTCCATCGCCTCCTGGACGGTGCGCGGCGGCTCGACCGACTTGAGCTCGACGCGGTTCACGCGGATGCCCCAGCGGCCGGTCGCCTCGTCGAGCACCACGCGCAGCTGCGAGTTGACGTTGTCGCGCGAGGTGAGCGTCTCCTCCAGCGTCAGACCGCCGATCACGTTGCGCAGCGTGGTGACGGTGAGCTGCTCGATCGCCTGGAGCGGGTTGGCGACCTCGTAGGTGACCGCCTTGGCGTCGGTGATCGTGAAGTAGATGACGGTGTCGATCCCCACCACGAGGTTGTCCTCGGTGATCACCGGCTGCGGCGGGAAGGAGACGACCTGCTCGCGCAGGTCGAGCAGCGGCTTGACGCGGTCGATGAAGGGGATGATCAGCGCCAGCCCGGGGTCGAGCGTGTTCTTGTAGCGCCCGAGCCGCTCCACGATCCCGGCCCGCGCCTGCGGCACGATCCGGATCGCCCTCGCGGCGACGATGAGCAGGAACACGGCAACGACGATCAGGGCGATCAATCCGGCATCCATCTGGTCCTCCTCATTCAGCGACGAGCGCCGTGGCGCCCCTGATCTCGAGCACCTGCACGCGCTTGCCCGGTTCGAACACCTCGTCCTCGTCGTAGGGGCGCGCCGTCCAGATCTCACCGTCGAGCCGCACGCAGCCCTCGTCGCTGCCGACGCGCTCGACGACGGTGGCGGTCTGGCCGACGAGCGCCGCCGTGCCGGTGCGCAGCCGCGGCGCCTGGCGCATGTGGCGCAGGGCGACCGGCCGCAGCGCGGCGAGCAGCACGATCGAGACGACGAGGAAGGCGACCCAGCTCACGGCCGTCGGCGCCCCGGCGCCCGCGACCACCGCCGCGACGAGCGCACCGCCGGCGAAGGGCGCCAGGAAGAACCCGAGCGTGGCGATCTCACCGATGCCGAAGACCACCGCGACGATCAGCCAGATCACCCACTCGTCCATGTCCTTCGATCGTACCGTCAGCGGGAGCGATTCAAGGCAGCCCTAGGTGTCGGGTCCGACACCTGGACCGGGAAATCGAAGTACCGATCGGGGTGGCGCTCGTTGCGCAGCGTGAAGTGCCACCACTCGTTGTCGTAGGGCGCGAAGCCCGCGCGATCCATCGTGCGCCGCAGCAGCAGCCGGTTCTTGCGCGCGCGGCCGCTGAACGTGTGGCTGCGGGTGTCGAAGCAGTCATAGCTCGTACCCATGCTCACCGAGTTGTCCGGATATCGGCGCTTGCGAGGCGCCGTGCAGGAGACCAGGCCGAACTCCTCGCGTGACCAGCGCGGCTGCTCCTTCGCGAGGCAGCTTCACGAGCGTGAGATCGACGGTGCTGCCGCGGCTGTGGCCGGAGCGGCGGGCGACGTAGCCGAGGTCGAAGACCCGTGCCTTGTCGACGCGGGGATAGAACTCGCGCTTCATCTTCTGGCTGCCGTTCTGCGACCAGCGCACGAAGTGGTCGACCGCCCGCTGCGGGCGGTAGCAGTCGTAGACCTTGAGCGTGTAGCCCTGGTCGCGGAGCTCGTTCTGCGCCCGTTTCAGGGCCCGGGCGGCGCGCCGGTGCAGGATGCAGACGGGGTCGCGGTAGCCGTCGATGCGGCGGCCGACGAAGTTGTACTTCGTCGCGTACCGCATGTCCTGCAGGATCGTGGCGTCGACGTCTTCGAGCGGGACGAAGCCCGGCGCCAGCGCGAGGGCCAGCAGCGCGCCGATCATGCCGTCAGCAGCGCCCTGGCGAAGTCGTCGGCGTCGAAGGGGCGCAGATCCTCGAGCTGCTCGCCGACGCCGATCAGCTTCACGGGGATGCCGAGCTCGTTGGCGATGGCGAGCGCGATGCCGCCCTTGGCGGTGCCGTCGAGCTTGGTCAGCACGATGCCGGTGACGTCGACCGCCTCGCCGAACAGCTTCGCCTGGCGGACGCCGTTCTGGCCGGTCGTGGCATCGACGGTCATCAGCGTCTCGTGCGGCGCGTCGGGCATCTGCTTGGTGATCACGCGGCGCACCTTGGCCAGCTCCTCCATCAGGTTGTGCTGGGTGTGGAGCCGGCCGGCGGTGTCGATGATCACGACGTCGGCGCCGCGCTCGCGGCCGCGGGCGACGGCGTCGAAGGCGACGGCGCCGGGGTCGGAGCCCTCGGGGCCCTTGACGATGTCGACGTCCGCTCTCTCGGCCCAGCGCTCGAGCTGCTCGACGGCGGCGGCGCGGAAGGTGTCGGCGGCGCCGACCACGACCTTCTGGCCGAGCGTGTGGCGCAGGTGCCAGGCGAGCTTGCCGATCGTGGTCGTCTTGCCGGTCCCGTTGACGCCCACGACGAGGATCACGGCCGGGTCGGGCCGGATGTCGATCGTGTCGTCGCCGGTGCGCGCGAGGTCGGCGAGCAGCTCCGCCAGGCGCGTGGTGAGCGCCTCGCCGCCGACCAGCTCGCCCTCCTCGGCTTCTCGCTCGAGCTTCTCGACCACCTCGGCGGTGGTGCGGGCGCCGACGTCGGCGTAGATCAGCGCCTCCTCGAGCCGCTCCCAGGTCGCCTCGTCGAGGTCGCCCTCGAACAGCGTCGCCTGGACCTCGGCGGCCAGCGCCTCGCGCGTCTTGCGCATCGACTCGCGCAGGCGGCCGAAGAAGCCGCGGCGGCGCTCCTCGCCCTCGCCCGGGTCGGGCGCGTCCTCCTCGAAGGAGCGGCCGTCGGTGACGAACAGGTGATGCCAGTCACGGGCCACGGGGCGGGCAGGATAGCCGCGGGAATAACGGCAGCGCCGCGGCGTCCTTGGTGGCCATGACCGAGATGGACTTCGAGCTCGTCCCGCCGCACGGCGCCTTCGTGGTGATCCGGAACGGCGAGGAGACGATGGCGGGCGGCGCGCTGCGCCGGCTCTCCGACGGGGTCGGCGAGATCGAGCGCATGTGGACGGCGCCGCAGGCCCGCGGCCGCGGCTACGCCCGGCGCGTGCTGGCCGTCCTGGAGGCGACCGCGATGGACTACGGCTACCGGACGCTCCAGCTCAAGGCGGCGACGCTGCAGGTCGCCGCGATCGCCCTGTACCGGTCCGTCGGCTACGAGCCGATCGAGACCCAGGGGCTGGCCGGCGACTTCGTCTTCTTCGCGAAGCGCCTCAGCTGACGGCCGGGATCAGCTCGCGGCCGATCAGCTCGACGGCTTCGAGGTCGTCGTGCTGCAGGTGCTGGAGCATGACGCGATCGACGCCGGCCGCTTCCAGCGCCTTGAGCTGCGCGGCCATCTCGTCGAGCGAGCCGACGATCCACGCCGGATGGTGGTCGGCCGGGTCGCCGTCGATGGCGAAGCTCGTCATCAGCGAGAAGCGGATCGGGTCGCGGCCCGCCTCCGCGCAGGCGGCGGCCACGCGCTCGCGCCGCTCGCGGCACTCCTCCAGCGTCGCGTAGACGGTGTTGTACTCGTCGGCCCAGCGGGCGGCGAGGGCGACGCCGCGGGGCTTGGCGCTGCCGCCGGCGATCAGCGGCGGATGCGGGTCCTGGACCGGCCTGGGCAGCGGATCGGCGTGCTGGAGCCGGTAGTGCTCGCCCCGGAAGTCGAACGGCCCCTCGGTCCACGAGCGGTGGACGATCTCCATCTGCTCGGCCAGGCGGTCGAAGCGCTCGCGCGTGCTGTCGAACGGGAAGCCGAAGGCCGCGTGCTCGCCCTCGTGCCAGCCGGCGCCGAGGCCGAGCTCGACGCGCCCGCCCGACACGTGGTCGGCGGTGACGACCTCGCGGGCGAGCACCGACGGGTGGCGGAAGGTGGCGGGTGAGACCAGCGTGCCGAGCCGGATGGTGCTGGTGAGGGCGGCCAGGGCGTTGACGGTCGCCCAGGCGTCGAGCGAGCCGTTGCCGGGGACGTCGTCCAGCGACATGTAGTGGTCAGAGCGGAACAGGGCCTCGAAGCCGGCGGCCTCGGCGGTGGTCGCGAGGGCGCGCCACTGGTCCCAGGTGACGCCCTCCTGCCCCTCGATCATCAGGCACACACGCATGTACGGGACAATAGGCCGATGGTCGAAGTGCGGCGGGTGCGCGGCGACGATCCCGAGGCGCGCGCGCTGGTGGCCGCGATGGAGGCGTGGGTGACCGAGAACTTCGGTCCCACGACGCCCGACCGCACCTCGACGGTCACGTTGGACGAGATGGCGCCTCCCGACGGCGCCTTTGTGATCCTGTACGAGGACGGCGAGCCGGTCGCCGGCGGCGGCCTGCGGCGCCTGGAGAACGACGTGGCGGAGATCAAGCGGATGTTCGTGGAGCCGGCGGCGCGCGGCCGCGGGCACGGGCGGCGGGTGCTCTCCGAGCTCGAGGCGGTGGCGGTCGAGCTCGGCTATCGCCGGCTGCGGCTCGACACGGCGCAGTCGATGACCACCGCGATCGCCCTGTATCGCGGGGCCGGCTACCGCGACATCCCCGACTACAACGGCAACAGCTACGCCTCGTACTGGGGCGAGAAGGCGCTGCCGTGAGGCACCTGGCGCTGCGCCCGGCGCGGACCGTCCGCCGAGCGGATCCTGATCGACGGCCCCGGGCGCTCTCCGCCTGCGCACGGCTCGCCGCGCGCGTTCCTGCGCGCGACCCCGATGGTGCCGACGGACGGCGACATCGCCTCGTCGGCGCGGCAGGTCCTTTCGGCACGGGAGGCCGACTCCGACGCTCTGGTGCGTGCGCGGGCGTTCTTCGACGAGCTCGTCGAGGGCGGCTACCGATACGTCTACCCGCCGGCCGAGCGCGGCGCCGCCGCGATGCTGCGCGACCGCCGCGGCGACTGCGGCGAGTTCTCCTCCCTGTTCGCGGCCTGGTGCCGGAGCGCGGGCATCCCGGCCCGGATCGTCTACGGGACCTGGGCGCGCGGGCGGATGAGCGCGCACGCCTGGAACGAGTTCTGGCTCGAGGGCGTCGGCTGGGTGCCGGTCGACGCGAGCCTCGGCTGGGCGATGCGCCACCGCCCGTGGAACTGGCTCGGCCAGGGGCTGCCGCTGCGACCGGAGGCGTACTTCGCGCGGCTCGACGGGGCGCGGATCGGGTTCTCGTACGGCCCGGACGTCGAGCCGGCGCCGGCGTTCGCGCCGGTCTCGGTCGAGGGCGGGACGGAGCTGCGGGTCGCCGGGCGCGACCTGACGTGGGGCGTCGAGACGCTGGACGGAGGGCTGCCGTATCTGCAGCCCGCGTATCCGCGGTTCACGTCGCCGCCGGTGCGGCGGCAGGATCTGCTGGGGCGCTGGCGGGTGGCGGAGCTGGGGGCGGTTGGCGCTTTGGTGCGGGTGCGGAACGTCTCGTTCGTCGTGTTCGCGCTCGCCGCTGCCGCGTCGGTGGTCGTCGACTTCGCGTACGTCGCGGTGTTCGCGGCCCTCGTGGTGTTCGTGCCGGCGGCGATCGGCGTGGAGGTGCTGCGGCGCCGGCGAACTGCGGCTGGGTAGGGAAGCGAGGGTTTCAGCCGCGACGGTCTGCCGTGGGGCGTGTGCACGGTATGCGTGCATGGTCGACTTTGGGTCGGGTATGCGACCCGAAAGTCGCGGAACGACGCCGCGGCCCACACCCTCGCCGCCCTACCCAGCCGCAGTTGACGTTCGCAGGCCGAGCCGCTCCGCCTCGCTCTCCACGGCGTCCCGCATCGCCCGCGTCACACGTCCCAACGGCGCGAGCTCGATCCCGCCGCGGCCGCGCCGCCACGTGGCGAACACACGCCCGTCGGCGATCGCGACGGCGCGGATGATGCCGCCGCGCAGCACCTCGCCCGCATGCCGCTCCGGCAGCACGAGCTCGCGCGACGCCCACCCGAGCAGCCACTCGTCGAAGGCCGGCAGCAGCCGCACCGGTCCCTCGTCCGGCTCACCGGCCGGCGGCTCCGGGTCCTGCCAGGCGCGGCGGACGTCGGCGGCGGGCAGGCCGGACCAGGCCGCGAAGTCCTCGGCGCTCGCCGGGGCGTGGGCGGCGGCGTAGCGGCGGGCGAGCTCGGCGACGGCGGCGTCGCGGTCCGGCAGCGGGCCGGGGTCGAAGGCGCCGTAGAGCTCCTCGCGGCCGCGGACGCCGACCTCGATCAGCACGCCGGCGAGCGCCGCGCGCCGCACGACGTGGATCGGCGCCTGGCCCTCGGCGTCGACCGGGACGCCGCGCTCGCGCAGCCGCGCGGCCAGCTCGTGGCGCGTGAGCGGGCCCTCGTCGGCGAGGACGGCGGCGGCCTCGGCGGTGCTGCGCTCGGCGAGCTCCGGCGGGAGGCCGAGCTGCGTGAGCCGGCGCTGCCCGCGGGCCAGGTGCAGCGGCGCGAAGACCGCCAGCATCAGCGGCACGTCGTCGGCCGCGATCAGGTGCGACGTCCCGCGCATCGCCCACGTGCGGGCGATCCCCGCGCCGAACGTTCCCGCGGGAACGTCTGCGCGCTCGTCATCGATCCCGCCGCGGACCGAGACCGCGAGTCGTGCGGCGGCGCGGTCCTGGGCCTGGATGCCGACGAGCTGCCGGACCACGTCGGCGGGAGCGGCGGGCTCCGCGCCCGCGAGCCGCTGGGCGTGGAGGCGGTGGCGGCGGGCCGCGTGGGCCGTCAGGCCACGCGCTCCTCCTCGCCGTCGCGCGGCAGCCGGCGCGAGACGACCTTCGAGACGCCGTTGCCCGCCATCGAGACGCCGTACAGGCAGTCGGCGGCCTCCATCGTGCGCTTCTGGTGCGTGACGACGATGAACTGCGCGCGGCCGGCGAAGCGGCGCAGGAGGGTGAGGAAGCGGTCGATGTTGAGGTCGTCGAGCGCGGCCTCGACCTCGTCGAGGATGTAGAACGGGCACGGCCGGGCGAGGAAGACGGCGAACAGGAACGCGAGCGCGGTCAGCGACTTCTCGCCGCCGGACAGCAGCGTCAGGCGCTTGGTCGACTTGCCGGCCGGGGTGATCTCGATCTCGACGCCGGTGTCGTCGTCCTCGTCCTGCTCCTCGGCCTCCGCGGCGGCCTCTTCGTCGGACGGGGCGTCCTCGCCGCCGAGCACGGGGCGCGGCCCGGTGTCCTCGCGCACCAGACGCAGCCGGCCGCGGCCGCCGGGGAAGAGCTGCTCGGCGACCTCCTCGAAGTTCTTGGCGGCGGCCTCGAAGGTCTGCTCGAAGGCCTCGCGGATGCGGCGGTCGGTGTCGCGGATCAGGCCCTCGAGCTCGCGCATCGCGGTCTCGAGGTCCTCGCGCTGGCTCTCGAGCTCCTCGACGTGGGCGACCGCCTCGTCGTACTCGCGCTTGGCGAGCGGGTTGACGGGGCCGAGCTGCTCGCGGCGCCGGCGCAGGCGCTCGATCCGGCCCTCGAGGTCGGCGCGCGCGGTCTCGTCGAGCGGCTCCTCGGCGGCCTCGGCCTCGAGGCCGAGCTTGACCGCCAGCCGGCCGAGCTCGCGGTTGGCGTCGGCGGCGCGGTCGCGTGCCTGCTGGGCGCGCACCTCGCCGCGCGTGACCTCCTCGCCGCGCTCCTTGAGCCGCGCCTGCACCTGCGACTCCTGCGCGGCGAAGGCTCGCAGCTCGCCGGCCAGCCGCTCGCCGGCCTCGCGGTCGGCCTGCAGCTCGGCCTCGAGCACCTCGAGCCGCGTGCCCACCGCCGCCGCGGCCTCGGCGAGCGCCTCGGCGAGCCGCTCGGCCGCGGGGCGCAGCACGTCGTCGCGCGCCAGCCGCTCGCTCTCGGCGGCGATCCGGCGCTCGCGCTCGACGCGTTCGCGCTCGGCGCGCTCGATCAGGCGCCGCTCGCTGGCGAGCGCGGACTCGAGCTGCGTGCGCCGCTCGGCGGCCGGGCCCTCGTCGGGCGCGGTCCGGCGCTGCTCGATCACCCAGCCGGTGTGGCGCTCGGCCTCGGCCGCCTCGTCGCGCTCGCGGGCGGCCGCGCGGGCCGCATGGTCGGCCTCGTCGCGGGCGGCGTCGGCGGCCTCGACCGTCCGCGAGGTCTCCTCGACCTTCGCGAGCGCGGCCTGCTCGGCCTGCGCCGCGCGCTCGACCTCGGCGACGAGCGAGTCGCGCCGGTTGCGCTCGGACAGCACGTGGTCCTCGCCGCCGGCGGGCACCTGCCGCAGCTCGCGGGTGGCAGGCGACCAAACACGCCCGTCGCGCGTGACGGCGACGCCGGCGAAGCCGGGCGCGAGGACATCGAAGGAGTCCACGACCCACACGTCAGCGAGGAGCGCGGCCGCGAGCCGGCCATCGGCGCCGACGCGGATGTGGGCGAGGAGGAGCTCGGCGCCGGGGGTGGGCGGGCGCGACGCGTCGCCGGCCGGCGCGGCCGCGGGCGACGAGCCGGGCGCGGCGTCGGGCACGATCAGCGCCGCGCCGCCGTCACTCCCCGCGCGGTCGAGCAGCCGCGCGCCCTCGGCGAGATCGCCGGCCACGGCGGCTCGCAGGCGCGGGCCGAGCGCGGCGGCGAGAGCGAGCTCGTAGCCCGGCTCGGCGCCGAGGTCGTCGGCCAGCGCGGGCGCGCCGCCGGGCGCCCCCGCCTGGGTGCGCAGGAACTGGTTGAGCTTGGCCAGCTCGGCGCCGGTGCGGGCGGCCTCGCGGCGCGCGGCGTCGGCGGCCGTGTCGGCCTCGCGGCGGACCGCCCGCGCGGCGTCGGCGGCGACGTCGGCCTCGCGGCGGCGCTCGGCGGCCGCGGCGGCAGCCTGGGCGAGCTGCTCGAGCTTGCCGGCGAAGTCCGCTCGCCGCTGCTCGAGCTCGGCGAGCTCGCGCTCGAGCCGCTCGCGGCGGTCCTCGGCCAGCTCGGCCAGCTCCGCCTCGAGCGCGGCGATCCGCTCGACGGCGCCGTCGTCGGCGCGGTCGCCCTCGGCCTCGGCCGCGAGCGCGGCGAGCAGCGCGCGCCGCCGGCCGGCACGCGCCTCGAGCTCGGCGGCGGACTCGCGGGCGCGCTCCTCGCGCAGGCCGATCCGCTCGTGCGCCGAGCGCGCCGCGTAGAAGCGGTTCGCCAACCCCTCGCGTTCATTCCCGCGCGAGGCCAGCGCGTTCTCCGCCTGCTCGCGCTTGGCCGCCACCGCGTGCAGCTCGGCCTCGGTCTCCTCCGCGGCGGCGCGCGCGGCCGCCACCGCCGCCTCGGCGCCGCGCAACGCCTCACCGGCGCCCCGCACGTCCTCGCGGGCGAGCGCCCACAGCGCCTCGTCGGTCTGCCGCTCGAGCCGCTCGTGCAGCTCGGCCGCCTCCGCCTGCCGCTTCAACGGCCGCAGCCGCGTGCGCGCCTCGCGCTCGACGTCCAAAGCACGGTCCAGGTTGTCCTGCGTGCGGGCGAGCTTGAGCTGCGCGCGGCGGCGCCGCTTGCGGTGCTTGCCGAGCCCGGCCGCCTCCTCGATCAGCATCCGCCGGTCGCGCGGCTTGGAGGTCACGATCGCCTCCACGCGGCCCTGCGAGACGACCGAGTGCATCTCCTTGCCCAGCCCGGTGTCGGACAGCAGCTCGAGCACGTCGGTCAGCCGGCAGCGCGCCCCGTTGACGCGGTACTCGCCCTCGCCCGCGCGGTTCAGCCGCCGCACGATCGAGATCTCCCCGGCCGGCAGGTCGACCGCGCCGGTCGCGTTGTCGAGCACCACCTCGACCTCGGCCTCGGACCGCGCCTGCACGCCGTGGGCGCCGGCGAAGATCACGTCCTGCATCGACTGCCCGCGCACGGCGAGCGGCGACTGCTCGCCCATCGCCCACAGCACCGCGTCGGTGATGTTCGACTTGCCGGAGCCGTTGGGCCCGACGACCACCGACACGCCGGGCGAGAAGTCCAGCCGCGTGCGGTCCGGGAACGACTTGAAGCCCTTGAGGGTGATCGACCTCAGATGCACGTCAGGCCTCCAGGCCGTCCAGTGCCGTCTCGGCCGCCGCCTGCTCGGCCTCCTTCTTCGAGCGGCCGGCGCCGCGCGCCAGCTCCTCGCCCTCCACCATCGCGGCCACCTCGAAGCGCCGCTCGTGCGGCGGGCCCTCCTCGGCCGTCACGTCGTAGATCACGACCGCGCCGCGGCGCGCCAGGCGCTCCTGCAGCGCGGACTTGAAGTCGGCCGGCCGCTCGAGCGACTGCTCGATCTCCGGCGCGAAGGCCTCGACCACGGCCTCGGCGGTCCGCTCGTAGCCGAACTCCAGGTAGCAGGCCCCGATCACGGCCTCGACGACCGAGGCCAGCACCCGCTCGGTCTGCGCCAGCGCCTCGGTGGCCGGCCCCGCGAACTCGTCCGGCGCCGCGGTCCGCAGCCGCTCCGGGATGCCGAGCCGATCCGCCACCGCGCGGCACGAGCGGCCCGACACGGCCTGCGCGCGGATCTTGGTCAGCCGCCCGGCTCCGTAGCTCTCGAGCCGCGGGAAGAGGTGCGTGGTGACGGCCAGGCCGAGCACCGAGTCGCCCAGGAAGGCGAGGCGCTCGTAGGCGTCGCCGCGCTCCTCCACCCACGACGCGTGCGTGACCGCCTGCCGGGCGAGATCGTCCGGCAGCTGTTCCACCAGGTCGTGGAGCTGGCGCAGCGGTCAGGATCCCGGCTCGCGGTCGACGGCGCCGCCCGCGGGCGCGGACGGTGGGTGGGCGAGCACGAAGTCGACCGCGGCGCCCACGGTCTGGATCCGCGCAGCCTCCTCATCGGACATCTTGATCCCGTAGGTGTCCTCGAGCTCCTGCACCAGCGTGTAGAGGTCCAGTGAGTCGGCCGACAGGTCCTCGCGGAAGTGCGTGGACTCCGTGATCCGCGCCGGGTCGAGCTGCAGCTCGTCGGCCAGGTGGGCACGGATCAACTCGAGGACTTCCTCTCGCGTCACTGCTCCGGCAAGCTAGCGGCCGCTTCGGACACCTTCCGGAGCGCCCCCGCCGCCGCAAGCCGCTCGTAGGTTCGGCCGGTGACGTCGTGCTCCACACCGCGAGCCGCGACCTCGATGGCGCGCGCGAAGCCGCGGGCGCCGAACGAGCCGTGCGGCACCACGCCGAGCTTGCGCAGGCCGAGCAGGACGGCGCCGCCGGCCTCCTCGGGATCGAGCTCGTCACGCAGCCCGCGCAGCGCCGGCTTGAGCAGCAGCCCACCGAGCTTGGCGCGCGTGGACGACATGGCGGCGTCGCGGACCGCGCCGAGCAGCGCGGCCGACGTTCCCTCCATCACCTTCAGCATCACGTTGCCGGTGAAGCCGTCGGCCACGATCACGTCCGCTGCGCCGGTGCCGATCGCGAAGCCCTCGACGTTGCCGACGAAGTTGAGATCGCCGGGGTGGTCGCGCAGCTCGGCGTGGGCGGCGACCACGATCTCGGTCCCCTTGCCGGATTCCTCGCCGTTCGAGAGCAGCGCGACCCGCGGGCGCTCGATGCCCATCACGGCCTCCATGAAGGCCGCGCCCATGTGCGCGAACTGGACCAGGTGCTCGGGCCGGACCTCTACGTTGGCCCCCGCGTCGAGCAGCAGGAACGGCGCCTTGGGGACCGGCACGACGGCGGCGAGAGTGGGTCGGTGCACGCCGGGGGCGCGCTTGAAGGTGAACAGCGAGGCGGCCAGCGCCGCGCCGGTCGACCCGCCGCTGACCAGCGCGTCAGCCCGCCCGTCGGCCACGGCCTGCACCGCCTGCACGATCGAGGCGTCGGGCGTGCGCCGCACGGCCCTGGCGGGATCCGGATCCTTGGCGATCGAGACCGGCGCGTCGACGACCTCGATGTGGGACGGCACGTCCATCTCGGCGCGCGGGCCGAACAGGATGACGCGCACGCCCTCGACGAGCGCGGCACCTCGAGCCACCTCGGCAGGACCCCGGTCGGCGCCGTTCGCGTCGACCGCGACGGTCACCATTGCCGGTTCCTAGTGGTCGTGGTCGTGATCGTGGTCGTGCGAGACGTCCACGACCCCGCGACCGCCATAGGTGCCGCAGTGCGGGCACACCCGGTGCGGGCGGCGCGGCTGGTGGCACTGCGGGCAGGCGTTCACCGCGGGCGCGGAGATCTTGTGCTGCGCGCGGCGCTTGCTCGTTCGCGAGTGCGACTGCTTCTGCTTGGGAACGGCCATGGGCGACGCAGAAGGGTAGCGGAAGCGCGAACTTCAACTGCGCTGGGTGGGGAAGCGACGGGGTCAGCCGCGGCGGCGGATTTCGGGGAAGCGTCCTGCCTAGGGGTCGCTATACGACCCTTGGCAGGACGTTCGACGGAAACCGGCCCCGCCGGCCTCTCCACCTCCCCACCCAGCCGCAGTTGACGTTCGTCAGCGCCGCCGCTCGGGCGCGATCGACGCCTCGAGGAGCGCGGTCACGTCCGGGCCCGGCACCGGGCGGCTGAAGTGGAAGCCCTGGGCGATCCGGCAGCCATTGGCGACCAGGAAGTCGGCGTGCTCGGCCTCCTCGACGCCCTCGGCCACCACGTCGCAGCCGCACGCGTCGGCGAGCCGCAGGATCGCCGAGTAGACGGCGGTGGCCTGCGGGTCCTCGGGAACGCCGGCCAGGAACGCGCGGTCGACCTTGATGATCTGGACCGGCAGCTCGCGCAGGCGCCACAGCGAGGAGTAGCCGGCGCCGAAGTCGTCGATCGCCAGCGCGAAGCCGGCGGCGCGCAGCTCGCCGAGCACCGGCAGCAGCCGCGAGGCCTCCAGCGACCACGCCGACTCGGTGATCTCGAGCACGAAGCGGCCGGGCTCGATGCCGTGGGCATTGACCACCTCGGCGAAGCGGCGCGCCACGTCCGGGCGGCGGAGCTGGCGCGGCGAGACGTTGAAGCCCACGTTCGGGTACAGGCCGGCCTCCGCCCATGCGCGCGCCTGCGCGCACACCTCGTTCAGCACCCAGTCGCCGAGCGCCTCGATCACGCCGGTGCGCTCCGCCACCGGGATGAACTCGACCGGCGGGACGAGGCCCTCGCGGGCGGGGTCGCGCCAGCGCACGAGCGACTCGACGCCGATCGCACAGCGGTCGGCGAGCCGGAGGATCGGCTGGTGGTGCAGCTCGAGCTCGCCGCGCTCGATGCCGCGCCGCAGGCGGGCGGCCAGCTCGAGGCGGGCGAGCGGGTCGACGGTGCCGTCGCCGTAGACGTTGACGCCGCCGCCGGCGCCCTTGGCCTCGTACATGGCGGCGTCGGCGTGCTTGCGCAGCGCGTCCGGGGTCTCGGCGTCGTCGGGGAACACGCTGATGCCGATGGCGGCGTCGACGAGCAGCTCGGCGGCTCCGAGCGAGAACGGCGCGTGCATGGCGTCGGCGATCCGCTGGCCCACGGCCTCGGCCGCATCGCGCCCCGCCGCCGGCAGGTCGCGGATGAGGACGAGGAACTCGTCGCCGCCCTGGCGCACCACGAGATCGCCCGGGCGGACCGCCGTGCGCAGGCGATCGGCCACCTGGCACAGCAGCTCGTCGCCGACGTCGTGGCCGAGCGAGTCGTTGACCCGCTTGAACTCGTTCAGGTCCGCGAAGGCGAGCGCCACCGAGGTGCCCGCGGCGCGCGCGTCGGCGATCGCGCCGACGAGGGCAGCCTCGAGCGCCGAGCGGTTGGCCAGCCCGGTCAGAGGGTCGTGGTACGCGAGGTAGGCGATCTCCCCGCGCGCATGTGTTCCCGCCGCTGACATCGACACATTCGAAATCGGCCGGAATGACGACGAACTTGACCGCGGAGCGCCGATTGGATGCGGTGCGAGGCCGGTTTCGCCGACCTCGCCCGCACGGGAAGACCTTACGCCGCTATTTCCGGTGAATCGACGCCCGAACGGTCAGCCTCGGACCGCCGAACGGCCAGGCTAGTCGAACTTCAGCTCTCCGAGCTTCGCCCAGCGCGGGTCCGGGGCGGCCTCGTGGCGATGCTCAGGGTCCTCGTTGAGGTTGGCGCCGCACTGGCCGCACAGCCCCGCGCAGTCCTCGCGGCACACGATCTGCGCGGGCAGGGTGAGCGCCAGGGCGTCGCGCGCCCACTGCGCCAGCGCGAGCTCCTCCTTGGCGACGTAGGGCGAGCTCAGCTCCTCGCCGGCGCCCGGCTGGGAGACCTCGCGCGAGTCGACCTCGAAGCGCGGGGCGGCGGACTCGAGGCAGCGCATGCATACCCCCTCGAGCGCGGCGCCGAAGCGCAGCCGCAGCGCGTAGCCGTTGCCCGTCGTTCGCGACACGTCGAGCCGGACCGGCACCAGCGAAGGCGTGACCGCGTACGACGAGCCGCCGTAGTGGAAGTCGTCGATCGCGACGTGCAGGTCGAACCGCCGCCCCTCGCCGGAGCGCAGGGCGAGCGGGGCGAGCTCGAAGGTGTCGGTGCGCTGGGGCATGGCCCCTTCCAGATTACGAATCCCGCAGTTCTCGCTTGAGAACCTTCCCCGTGGAGGTCCGCGGCAGCTCGTCGACGAAGTCGACTTCGCGCGGGACCTTGTAGCCGGCGAGGTTGGACTTGACGTGCTTCTTGACGTCGTCCTCGCTGAGCGAGGCGCCGTCGCGGATCACGACCACGGCCTTCAGGCGCTGGCCGAACTCCTCGTCGTCGACGCCGAACACGGCGACCTCGACGACGGCGTCGTGGCCGGACAGCAGGTCCTCGACCTCGGCGGGGAACACGTTCTCGCCGCCCGAGACGATCATGTCGTCGTCGCGGCCGTCGACGAACAGCCGGCCGGCCTCGTCGAAGTGGCCGACGTCGCCGGACGACAGCAGGCCGTCGATGTCGTCCTTGTTGCCACCGCCCGTGTAGCCCTCGAACTGCATCTCGTTGCCGACGAAGATGCGGCCGGTCTCGCCCTTCGACACCGGGTTGCCGTCATCGTCGTAGAGACGCACGATCGTGCCGTGCGGCGGGCGGCCGGCCGTGCCGGGCGCGGCGCGCAGGTCCTCCGGGGTGGCGATGCTCGCCCACGCCACCTCGGTCGAGCCGTAGAGGTTGTAGACGTTCTCGCCGAACAGGTCCATCCAGCGCTCCGACAGCGGGCCGGGCAGCGCCGAGCCGGAGACGGCGACCACGCGCACCTTCGACAGGTCGTACTGCGTCAGCGTCTCCTCCGGCAGCTCGAGGATCCGCTGCATCATCACCGGGACCACGATCAACGCAGTCGCCTGGTGCTGGGCGGTCAGCGACAGCGTGTCCTCGGGATCGAACTTGCGCTTGAGCACGAGCGTCGAGGACAGGCTCATGCCGAGCGTGAAGTGCACGAAGCCCCACGAGTGGAACATCGGGGCGGCGATCATCGTCTTCTCGCGCGCCTTCAGCGGGATCATGGCCAGCAGCGCGGCGGCCGGATCGAGCGACTTGGGCTGCGAGCGCGCCGCGCCCTTCGGCGTGCCCGTCGTGCCGGAGGTGAGGATGATCGCCTTGCCGCGCTCGCTCGGCGGGCTGACCGGCGCCGTGTCGCCGCTCGCGGACATCTCCTCCAGCAGCGGGTCGCGCGGCTTGCCGTCCTCGGCGTCGTGCCAGGCGATGAACCGCTTGCGCCGGCGCGAGGCGTCGTGGATCAGCTCCTCGAACTCGTAGTCGTAGATCAGCGCCTTCGGCTCCTCGCGCTGGGCGACGTCGGTGAGCTGGGGGCCGGAGAAGGCCGTGTTGAGGAAGAGCACGTTGGCGCCGAGCTTCGAGCACGCCACCACGGACTCGATGAAGCCCCGGTGGTTGCGGCACATCAGGCCGACGTTGTCGCCCGCGCCGATCCCGTTGGCGGCGAGCCCGTGCGCGAGCGCGTTCGTCCGCTCGTCGACGTCGCGGAAGGTCAGCGTGCCGAGCTCGTCGATCAGGGCGATCTCGTCGCCGTAGCGCTGTGCGGAGGCGGTGTAGCCGCCGGCGGGCGTCGGCCCGAAGCGCACCAGCGCGCGTACGGCGCCGAGCACGTGGTCCGGGCGGCCGGGGTGCAGGATCCCCGCCGCGGCGAGCGTGCGGGCCGTGAACAGCTTCGTGTTGACTTCTTTGGCGACGCGACCGATGTCGGGCATTGGGCTCATCCTTATCACGCGGACGGCAGCCGCATACCCGGTGGGACCGCCCCCTCGTCGATGAGCTTGCGGATCTCGGCGGCGCGACGCGGATTGAGGAAGACGTGGCGCTGCCCGACGGAGGGCTTCTCGGCCAGCAGGCCGGCCTCCAGCAGGGCCTCCCCCACCGCCTGCGCCAGGCCGCGGTCGTTGCCGGCGAAGCCGCGCGCGAGATGCGCGAAGTCGGTGTGATAGCCGCCCCACTTGCCCATGCCGTCGAGCCGCTGCAGGATGCGGCGGGCGACGCGCCGAGCGGCGTCGGGGTCCTCGTGCGGGCGGACGGCGCGGCTCCCGTCGGCCTCCAGCACCGCGAGCACCGCCTCCTCGAGGTCCTCCACCGAGCGCGGATCCTCGGGCCGGCCGCCGAGCCGCGCCACCGCCTCGGCGACCCGCAGCGGATGGTGGGCGCCGATCGGCTCGCGCAACTCGGGCCCTTCGAGCAGCCGGCCGGGCGTCGCGACGGCGCGGGCGCGCAGTCGGTCCAGTCCCGACGAGTGGTCGTCGAAGGCGAGCGGGCCGAGCTCCTCCAGGTCTTCGGGCGCCACGCGGCCGGGCACGGCGAGCAGCAGGAACCCCCCGAGGTCGCCGGCGCGAAGCACGAGGTCGCCGGGGCCGGACGGCGCGCCGGGCTCCCCGAGGTCGACGAGCGCGGCGATCACGGCGGCCACCAGCAGCCAGGTGCGCTCGCTCGCGGCCTCGGGGTCGGCGCGGAAGTGCGCCGCGGCCGGCGTGGCGGCGAGCACGACGCCGTCGCCGGCGGCGATCGCCACCTCGACCGGGGCGTTGTAGCCCGAGCGTGGCTTCTCGAGCTCCTCGGCGCCGTGCTTCAGGGCGGCGAGCAGGACCGTCCGCAGGCGCGCGGTGGCCGACGCGGGCGCCGCCACACCGCCCAGCGGCGCGAGCTCTTCGAGAAGGTCGGGCAAGACGTGTGGGTTACGGTATCGACGTGGCCGATGAGCGCATTCGGGTGCGCGCGCACGGGCGCGTGCAGGGCGTCTTCTTCCGCGATTCCGTCCGGCGGGAGGCGGCGCGGCGGGGCGTGGCGGGGTGGGCGCGCAACTGTGGCGACGGGACGGCCGAGGCGGTGTTCGAGGGGTCTTCGGAGGCGGTGGCCGCGATGGTGGAGTTCGTGCGTGGCGGGCCGGGGCATGCCGAGGTGTCGTCGGTGGAGACCGCTTCGGAGCCGGTTGAGGGCCTGACCGGGTTCGACGTTCGCTAGGGCTCGAACTTCGGGCTTGTAGGGAGGCAGGATCGAGGTCGATTGGTCACTTTGTCGGTCTCAGGCCGACAAAGTGACCACTCGGCCGATTCCGTCGCCTCCTTACCCAGCCGCAGTTCCGTCTGACACGGCGCCTAGCCTCCATCGAGGCCATGGAAGCCGCTGCAACACCCCTGCGCAACCCCCGCGTCTCCGCGCTGATCGGCCGCGTGATCATCGAGCACCTCGTGGTCGACGACGCGCTCGCCGCAGAGCTCGTGCGCGCCCGCGCCGACGCCGGTGAAGATCCCGCCCGGCTGATCGCCGACGCGATCGAGATCGGCGCGCGGGTGCTCGACCGCGAGCAGGCCGGCGCCTCCGTCGAGATCCTCAAGGGGGACCTCGAGCACGCGTCGCAGTCCGTGGTGTCCGAGCTCAAGACGCAGCTCGAGCAGGCCTTCGGGCCCGACAACGGGCATGTGACGCGCGTGCTCGAACGCCACTTCGGCGCCGAGTCGAACACCGCCGTGCAGCACCAGGTGCGCGCCGCGGTGGCCGAGCTGCTCAGCGAGTCGCGCGAGAAGCTGTTCAAGCAGTTCTCGTCGGCCGACGAGTCGAACCCGCTGGCCACCTTCCAGAAGGCCGCAGTGGCCGCCATCCGGCAGTCGTCCGACCAGCAGCACACCCACCTGCGCGAGATGAACGGCCGCATCGCCGAGCTCCAGCTCGAGCTGCAGAAGCTGCAGAGCGAGAGGGCCAAGGCCGCCGAGGTCGCCGCCGAGCACGACCGCTCGACGGCCAAGGGCCGCCCGTACGAGGAGGCCGTCTACGAGGCGATCGACGCCATCGCCTCCGCCCAGGGCGACGACTGTGACGCGGTCGGCGACCTGCGCGGCGCCGGCGGCCGCAAGGGCGACGTCATGGTCGACCTCGACGGCTGCTCCGGCCGCCCGCGCGGGCGGATCGTGTTCGAGGCCAAGAACTCCAAGCGCTCGCGCAACGAGGCGCTCGCCGAGCTCGACGAGGCGATGAACCAGCGCGCCGCCGACTACGCGGTCTGGGTCGTCCCGGCGGAGGACAAGCTGCCCGCCCGCTCAGCGGCGCTGCGCGAGATCAACGGCGACAAGCTGTTCGTGGTCTACGACCCCGAGGAGGGCTCGCGCCTGGCGCTCGAGGTCGCCTACTCGCTGGCGCGGGCGCGGGTGGTGATGGCCAAGGGCGGCGCCGACGGGCTCGACGCCTCGGCCCTGCGCGCCGAGGTCGAGCGCGCGATGGTGGCGATGGAGGACGTGCGCCGCATCAAGAGCCAGCTCACCAGCGCCGCCAACCAGATCGAGGACGTGCGCACGATCGTCGACGGCATGGCCGAGCGCGTCCGCGGCCACCTCGCGCAGATCGACTCGATGGTCGCCGCCGCCGGCGACGACTGACGCGCACGTCAAGCGCTCGCAGGCACCGGTCGATCACCGGGGAATGCGGCGCCTCCCGATTCCCATCATCGTCGCCCTGGCGGTCGTGCTCCCGCTCGGCCCGCTGCGGCTGCTCACCGCCGACGGTGACGCGGCCGCGCGGCACGCGCCGTCGACGACGCTGGCCGCGATCGCCGAGCGCGCCGGATGCGAGCTGACGGAGTTCCGCGAGGGCATGGACACCAACCCTCCGGTCAACGGCGAGTTCGTCGAGCGAAACCGCGCCCGCGACGGCTCGTACGCCGGAGAGCGGCCGCCCAGCCTCTCCGCCAGCATCCACGCGCTGTACCACGGAAGGGTGCTCGTGCAGTACCGGCCGGACCTTCCGGCCGATGAGGTCGCGAGCCTCGAGCGACTGGTGGGCGACGCAGTGCTCCTGTTCGAGAACCAGACCTCGATGCCGGGTCCTGTGGCGGCGACGGCGTACCTGAGCCTCATGACCTGCCCGCGCGTCGACGCCGGCACACTGCGGGCGCTCGAGGCGTTCCGCGACCGCCGTCGCGCCTTCGGCCAGGGCTTTTAGTCGGGGATCTGTCCTAAAGCTGACGCGCGAGCTCGCCGATTTCACACAAGAATGCGCGCGCTCTCCTTCATCGCCCTGATCCTGGGCGTACTACTCATCCCGACCAGCCTTGGCCTGGCCAACCTTGACCATGACCGCAAGGTCTCCGAGACCGAGCGCCGGCTCGAGGCAGAGACCGGCGAGCACGGCGGCGCGCTCGACGACTACTTCGCCCGCGCCCGGTCGATCGTCCTGCTGACCGCCAACTCGCCGGCATACGCCAACGTCCTGGCCGAGCCGGGGACCCGCCGGGAGAAGGTCCGCCGGCAGGGCCGCAGCCTGCGCGAGGTGACGCAGAGCCTCGGGTACCTGGAGGAGCTCTACCCGGACAGCATCGGCGAGGCCTGCTTCATCGATGCCGACGGCGAGGAGCTCGCCCGCGTGGTCCGCGGCGACATCGCGCGGGCCGCCGACCTCTCCACCGAGGAGGAGAAGGCGTCGTTCTTCGCGCCGACCTTCGCGCTCGACTTCGGGCAGACCCACCAGACGCGGCCGTACGTCTCGCCCGACACCGGCGAGTGGGTCGTGGCCAACGCGACACTGATCCCGCAGGCCGACGGCGCCAAGCGGGCGATCGTGCACTTCGAGGTGACGGTCGAGAGCTTCCGGCGCGCGATGGGCGGCACGCAGGGCGCCGAGCTGCGCGTCGTCGACGGGCAGACCGGCCGCGTGGTCATCGACGGCCGCCGCGAGCAGCGGACCGGCGCGCAGCTGGGATCGCCGGAGGACACGCGCTTCGTCGCCCTCACGCGCGACGCCGGCACCACGGGGATCACCGAGATCGACGGTCGCAAGGTCGCGTACCGGCGAATCGCACGCCCGGCCGGCAACGCGAACGACTGGATCGTGCTGGCGTCCGCGACGTCGCCGACCAGCACGTTCGTCTCCACCATGGGGGCGGCGCCGATCGCGATGCTCGCCGTCGCGCTGCTGATCATCGTCCTGGCCGGCATCTCCGTGCGCGCCTCCCGCCGCGAGCTCGAGCGCCAGGCGACCACCGACTCGCTGACCGGGCTCGGCAACCGCCGCAAGCTGATGCTCGACCTCGGCCGCGCCGTCAGGACGGCCCGGGCGGACGAGCCGGCCGTGCTGATCCTGTTCGACCTCAACGGGTTCAAGAACTACAACGACAGCTTCGGCCACCCGGCCGGCGATGCCCTGCTGATGCGCCTCGGGATCAACCTGGCCGAGGCCGTCGCCGGCTTCCGCGGCCAGGCCTACCGGCTCGGCGGCGACGAGTTCTGCGTGATCGCGAGCGCCAGGCGCCGGCAAGCCGTCGAGCAGGCGGCCTGCGCGGCGCTGTCTGAGGGCGGCGAGGGATTCGCGGTCTCCACCGCCTTCGGCTCGGTCGCGATCCCGCACGACACCACAGACGCCACCGAGGCGCTCCGTCTGGCGGACGCGGCCATGTACGCCCAGAAGAACTCGGGTCGGGCCAGCGCGTCCCGCCAGACCACCGACGTGCTGCTCCGGGCGCTCGCCGAGCGCCATCCGGACCTCGGCGACCATCACGACGGCGTCGCCGAGCTCGCGGCCGAGGTCGCCGCGCGCCTCGGCATCGACGGCGAGGAGCTGTCGCAGCTGCGGCACGCCGCGGCGCTACACGACGTCGGCAAGGTGGCCATCCCCGACGCCATCATCAACAAGCCCTCGTCGCTGACCGACGAGGAGTGGACCTTCATGCGCCGCCACACGCTGATCGGCGAGCGCATCGTCGCCGCGGCGCCGGCGCTCGGCGGCGCCGCGCGGCTCGTGCGCTCCTCGCACGAGGCCTGGAACGGCCGCGGCTATCCGGATGCGCTGGCGGGCGACGCGATCCCGCTCGGCGCGCGGATCATCGCCGTCTGCGACGCGTTCGACGCGATGACCTCCGATCGGCCGTACTCAGCGGCGAAGACCGTCGACGAGGCGCTCGCCGAGCTGCAGCGGTGCGCCGGCACCCAGTTCGATCCCGCGATCGTCGCCGTCTTCGAGGACGTCGCGATCACGCACGCCCAGCGCGCCACGCCTCACGCAGCTTGAGCGACGAGCCGGTCCGCAAGATGCCGCCCTCGTAGATCCGGGCGGCGAGCGGGATCAGCGCGAGGCTGGCGCCGATGGTGACGGCCAGCGAGGCGACGATCTCCCACGGCGGGGCGTCGCCGGTGACGATCCGCGGCGGCATGGTCATCGGCGCGGTCATCGGGATGAAGGCGGTGACGTGGGCGAGCGTGCCGTCCGGGTCCTCGAGCACCGCGAAGGAGACGAAGAAGGCGACGAGGATGGTCAGCGTCAGCGGCGTCATCGTCGACTGCAGCTCCTCCTGGCGCGGGACCAGCGCCCCCGCGCAGGCGAACGCGCAGGCGTAGAACGCGTAGCCGACGATGAACCAGGCCAGCGCGAGCGCGGCGGCGCCGATGATCGCGCCGTCGACGTCGATGGCGCCGGTGACCTGCGCGGCCACGAGCCCGATGCCGACCGTCAGCAGCAGGTTGCCGAGCCCGAGCAGGCCGATCCCGATCACCTTGCCCGCCAGCAGGTTCTTGGGCCGGATCGTCGAGAGGATGACCTCCACCACGCGCGACGCCTTCTCCTCGACCACGCCCGCCGCCACCCAGTAGCCGTAGGTCAGCAGCTGGCCGTAGAGGATGAGGATCGCGAAGAACGCGACGCCCGCCTTGCCGTCGTCCTCCTCGACGGGCTCGATGGTCGAGACCTCGAGCGGCGCCGGCTGTAGCGCCCGCCGCGCCTCGTCGGCGCTCAGGCCGGCCTGCTCGAGCGTGTCGGCGGCCCGGATCTGGCGGTTGGCGGCCTGCAGCAGCGTCACGAGCTGGTCGTCCGGTTCCTCATTGGAGCGGATCTGGTCGTCGGTGACCACGGCGTCGAGCGAGCCGTCGGCAAGCAGGGCGTCCGCCCCCGGCGCCGGGCTGTCGACGCTGCGCGCCTCGATCGTGACGTCGACCGAGCGGCCAGCCGCCGCGGCTGCCTCGACGACGGCGAGCTCGGTCTCGGTGGAATAGCCCACCGTGTAGCTCTCCTCGTCGCCGCCCACCAGCGAGGCGATGATGACGACCGCGACGATGATCACGACGTTGATCCCGGTCGAGACGGCGAACGCCTTCTCGCGCAGGCGCTCGCGGATCTCGCGCCGCATCACGAGCCAGGTCATGCCGCCACCACCTGGCGGAAGAGATCGGTCAGAGTCGGCCGCTCGAGCGCGAAGTAGGTGACCGTGCCGGCGGAGCGCGCCGCGTCCAGCACCGCTTCGGAGCCGAGCCCGTCGAGCGCGATCAGCAGTCCGCGCGCGCCGCGGTCCACGACCTCGGCGCCCGGCGGCACCCAGTCGTCGCCCGCGCCCTGCACCTCGACGCGTACGCGCCGGTCGTCGGCGCCGCGGTCGCGCAGCTCCTCGACGTTCCCGGAAGCCACGAGCCGCCCGTCCTTGACGATCGCCACCGCCTCGCACAGGCGCTCGACGAGCTCGAGCTGGTGCGAGGAGAAGACCACCGGCACGCCGCGTGACGCGTAGTCGGCCAGCACGCCGCTGAGGACGTCGACTCCGACCGGGTCAAGGCCCGAGAACGGCTCGTCGAGCACCAGCAGCTCCGGTTCGTGGACGAGCGCCGCCGCCAATTGGACGCGCTGCTGGTTGCCGAGCGAGAGCTCCTCGACGCGGTCACCGGCGCGCTCCGTCAGCCCGAGGCGCTCGATCCAGGCGTCGGCCGCCGCCGGGTCGTCGTGTCCGTGCAGCCGCGCCAGGTAGATCAGCTGGTCGCGCACCCGCATCTTCGGGTACAGGCCGCGCTCCTCCGGCATGTAGCCGAACCGCCGGCGCATCTCGAAGTCGACCGGCTTGCCGCGGAACAGCACCTCGCCGCGGTCGGCGGCGAGCACGCCGAGGATGATGCGCATCGTGGTCGTCTTGCCGGCGCCGTTGGGCCCGACGAAGCCGAACATCTGCCCCTCGCCGACTGTGAACGAGACGCCGTCGAGGGCGACGACGTCTCCATAGCGGCGCGCGAGATCCCGCAGCTCGAGCACTACCCGAGTTGTATCAGCCGACTTCGGCGGGCTCGTCGCGGCCCTGCAGCCGCTCGCGCCCGCGCTGCACCGCGGCGATGAACTTCGAGAGGTTGACCTCGAGCGTGTTGAGGATCTCGTCCGCGTAGTCCTCGGCCCCGAGCCGGATCTCCCGCTCGCGGGCACGCGCCTCGCCGATGATGTCCTCGGCCTGGCGCTCCGCCTCGCGCGTGACCTCCTGCTGGGAGACGAGCTGCTGCTGGCGCTCGCGCGCCTCCTTGACGATGCGCTCCGCCTCGCGCTTCGCCTCGGCCAGCATCTCCTGACGCTCCTTGACGATCCAGCGGGCCTGCTTGATCTCCTCGGGGATCGTGGCCCGCATCTGGTCGAGGATGTCGTAGATCTCCTCCTTGTCCACGCGCACCTGGTCCGTCAGCGGGACCTGCTTCGCGTTGTGGACCAGATCGTCCAGCTTGTCGATGAGTACCAGGACGTCCATGGCGCTCCCTGTTTCGTCAGCGCGCGAGCGCTTCCTTCAAACGCCGTGCAACCGGCTCTGGGACAAGATCGGAGACGTCGCCGCCGAACGTGGCGATCTCCTTCACTCCGCTCGAGGAGAGAAAACTGTACTGCGGCGACGCCATCAGGTAGACGGACTCCACGTCTGAGGCCAGTTGGCGGTTGAGCTGATTCATCTCCAGCTCGTACTCGAAGTCGGAGATCGCGCGCAGGCCCTTGACGATCGCCTTGGCCCCGCGCTGGCGCGCGAACTCGACCACGAGGTTGGAGAACGGCTCCACGCGGACGTTGCCGAGATGGGCGGTCGCCGCCTCGATGAACTCGATCCGCTCCTCGGCGCTGAACAGCGACGCGCTCTTGCGCACGGAGGCGTTGACGACGGCCACGATCAGCTCGTCGAACATCAGCGAGGCGCGGGTGATCACGTCGACGTGACCGTGCGTGATCGGGTCGTAGGAGCCGGGGCAGACGGCTATGCGGGGGTCAGGGGCCATGGATTCGGATCAGGGTGTCGCCGTACCGGCGCTCGTCGAGGATAGGAAGGCCGAGCTCGAGCGGGGCACGGCGGTCGCTCTCGGCGACCACCGCCGCGCCGGGAGCCAGCACCGCCGGCAGCGCCGCCGTGAGCTCGCCTCCCAGACGCCCCGTCAGCCGGTAGGGCGGGTCGAGGAAGACGAGATCGTATTGACGCGCGGCGGCGGATGCGGCTCCGAGGAAGCGGCGGGCGTCGGAGCGCCGGACCTGAGCCTCGGCGCCGATCGCCTCCAGGTTGGCCCGCACGGCGCGGATCGCGGCCGGCGCGCTGTCCACGAACGTCGCCTCGGCGGCGCCGCGCGAGAGCGCCTCGATCCCGAGCGCGCCGGAGCCGGCGAAGAGGTCGAGCACGCGCGCGCCGTCGACGCGCGCGGCCAGCACGGAGAACAGCGCCTCGCGCACGCGGTCCGAGGTCGGCCGCGTCGCGTCGCCGGGCGGCGCCTGCAGGCGGCGCCCGCCGTATCGGCCCGCGATCACGCGCATACTGCTCCCGTGCCTCTGACCTTGATCACAGGCGCCACCGACGGCCTCGGCCGCGCGCTGGCGCACGAGCTCGTGGCGCGGGGCCACGAAGTCGTCGTGCACGGCCGGAGCCGCGAGCGCGCCGAGGCGGTGGCGTCCGACATCGGCGGCGCGCAGGTCATGGTGGCCGACTTCGCTCGCCTGGCGGACGTTCGAGGGCTCGCGGAGCGGGCGCAGGGCATCGACGTACTCGTCAACAACGCGGGCATCATCGCGGCCCAGCGCACGCTCAGCGAGGACGGGATCGAGCTGACCTTCCAGGTCAACCACCTCGCCGGCTTCCTGCTGACGCTGCTGATGCTGCCGCCGCGCACGGTCAACGTGGCCTCGGTCGGCCAGCGCGCGCCCGACTTCGAGGACCTCATGCTCGAGCGGGGCTACGACGGCCTGCTGGCCTACCGCCAGAGCAAGCTCGCCCAGATCATGTTCACGTTCGAGCTGGCCGAGCGCCGCCCGGACCTCGTGGTCAACGCGCTGCACCCGGCGTCGCTGATGGACACCAAGATGGCGCGGGAGACGTTCGGCCGCACGCTCACCACGGTCGCCGAGGGGGTCGAGGCGACCGCGCGCGTGGTCGAGCTCGAGGACGTCAGCGGCCGCTACTTCGACGGCCTGCGCGAGGCGCGCGCCGACCCGGCCGCCTACGACGAGACGGCGCGGCGGCGGCTGTGGGACGTGTCCGCCGAGCTCACGTCAGCTCCACCCCTCGCTCGCTGAGCCAGGCGGTGACCCGCTCGGGCGGGTTCCCGTCGAACTCGGCGCGCGCGGCGAGGCGCAGCAGGTCCTCCTCGTCGTCGCCGATCTGTTCGGGCCGGTGCCCGAGATAGAGGACGAGCGCCTGCGCCATGACGATGGGCGGGTCCTCGTCGGCGCCCCACGCCAGCCGCTCCTCGAGGCTGTCCAGCACGCCGCGCACGGGCTCGTCGGCGTCGCCGAACTTGGTCGCCAGCTCGACGACGGCGGGGTCCTTGCCCTGCGGGTCGACGATCGCGACGGCCTCGCGGACGAGATCTGAGACGGAGATCAGGCTTCGGTCGGTCGGCATGCGGCGGGTCTACCCGGAGACCCGCCGCGCAAGCCCGGGATACGTGATCACGAGGCCGTCGGCGTCGAGCACGAGATCGGCCACGAAGCCGTCGGAGCTGAACCGCACGAGACCGGGCTCGAGGTGCTCGTAGCGCTGCTCGGACCGGTGGACCTTCAGGTCGGGCAGCGACACCCAGGCGACGGCGAAGTCGACCGCGCCGGGCTGCTCGTGCAGACGGTGGCGGCGGATCGGCATGAGGTTCGTGAGCGGCGAGAAGGCCAGGTCGCAGTCGAGCGCCCCCTCGAGCTCGGCGGCGTTCTTGACACCGGCCCACGTGCCCTTGCCGTCGTGGCGCAGCTCGAGCGAGCCGACGCCGCCGACCTGCACGTGCAGCCGCCGCGTGGCCCAGTCGCCGCGCACCTCGAGCTCGTACGCGGCGCGGTAGGGGGTCGGCGCCGAGCCCAGCTGGGCGCCGGTGGCGGCCAGCCCGTCGTCGCGCAGCTTCAGCTCACACAGCTCCTGCCGCCAGTCGGGATCTCCGTTCCAGGCGAGCCTCACGGCGCCATCATGCCGGGATGGGCTCGAGCGCGTCGGCGCCGAAGGCGGCGACCAGCGCCTCGGCGATCAGCGCGTGCTCGTGCTGCTCGAGCTGCGGGTCGGCGTCGAGGAGCTCGCGCGCGCGCATCCGCGCCCGCTCGAGCAGCTCGACGTCCTCCGGCAGGCGCGCGAAGCGGAACGCCTGCAGGCCGGACTGGCGCGTGCCGAGCATCTCCCCCTCGCCGCGCAGCTCGAGGTCGATCTCGGCGAGCTCGAAGCCGTCGCGGTGCTTGGCCAGCGCACGCAGGCGCGGCGACTCCTTCGGGCCGAACAGCAGGCACAGCGACTCGTGCTCGCCGCGGCCGATCCGGCCGCGCAGCTGGTGGAGCTGGCTGATGCCGTAGCGCTCGGAGTCCTCGACGAGCATCACCGTGGCGTTCGGGACGTCGATGCCGACCTCGATCACCGTGGTGGCGACGAGCACGTCGGCGCCGCCGGCGGCGAAGGCGGCCATCGCCTCCTGCTTCTCGCGCGGGCGCATCTGGCCGTGCAGGAGCACGACCTCGAACTCCTTCAGCTCGCCGGCCTTCAGCCGCTCGTACTCGGCGGTGGCGGCGCGCGCCTGCAGCGCCTCGGACTCCTCGACGAGCGGGCAGACGACGAACGCCTGCCGGCCGTGCGCGCAGCTCCTCGCGGATGCGCTCGTAGGCGCGCGAGCGCTCGGCCTCGGTGGCGCAGACGTGGGTGACGATCGGCCGGCGGCCCGCGGGGAGCTCCTTGAGGACCGTGACGTCGAGGTCGCCGTAGGCGGTCAGGGCGAGCGTGCGCGGGATCGGCGTGGCGGTCATGTGCAGCACGTGCGGGGCGACGCCGTCCGGCGCCTTGCGGTCGAGCGCGCGGCGCTGGTTGACGCCGAAGCGGTGCTGCTCGTCGACCACCGCCACGGCCAGGCGGTCGAACTCGACGGCCTCCTCGATCAGCGCGTGGGTCCCGACCAGCAGCTTCAGCTCGCCGCTGGCGAGCTTGCCGAGCAGGTCGGCGCGGCGGCCCGCCGGGGTCGAGCCGGTGAGCAGCGCGGCCTGCACCAGCTCGCCGGGCATCAGCGCCTGCAGCGTGGCGAAGTGCTGCTCGGCGAGCGTCTCGGTCGGCGCCATCAGCGCCGCCTGCGCGCCGGACTCGACCGCGCGCAGCATGGCGTAGACGGCCACCACGGTCTTGCCGGAGCCGACCTCGCCCATGAGCAGGCGCTGCATCGGCCGGTCGCGCACGAGCTCGTCGTCGACGGCGGCCATCGCCTTGCGCTGGTCGGCGGTCGGCTCGAACGGCAGCGAGTCCTTCAGCCAGCGGGCGGTCAGCTCGCCGGGCGGCTCGAGCGGCGTCGCCCGCGAGCCCTCGCGGCGGCGGGCCCGCCTTCGCAGGAGCGCGATCTGGAGCAGCAGCAGCTCGTCATAGGCCAGCCGCCGGCGGCCGCCCTCGTGGTCGCCGAAGTGCGCGGCGTCGAGCGCGGCCGGCCGGTCCGGCAGCCCGTCGCGCACGCGCATGCGCGCCGGCAGCGGCTCGAGCGCCTCCTGCGCGGCGCCGCGCCACTCGCGGACCAGAGCGAGGATCTGGGTCGACGACAGGCCCTCGGTGGCGGGGTAGGTCGCCACGTCGGAGTCGGCCGCGCCGACCGCCTCGCCCGACTCCGCGTGGCCCTGCACGCGGAAGCGGTTGCGGCCCTCGTACTTGCCGTGGAGCAGCAGCCGCGTCCCGGGCTTGTACTTGCGCTGAAGCCACGGCTGGTTGAAGAACGCGACCTTCATCGTGCCGGTCTCGTCGGCCACGACCGCCTCGACCAGCGGCTTCATGCCGCGCCGCCGCACGGGGCGGCTGGTGATCGACCGCACCTCGACCACCACCGTCGCCGTCTCCCCCGGGCTCAGCTCGATGATCGTGCGCGACTCCTGGCGGTCGCGCGGCAGGTGCTCGAGCAGGTCGCCGACCGTGTTGAGGCCGAGCCGCTCGGCCGCTGTGGCCGCCTTCGCCGGCTTGACGTCGAGCGGCGTCTGCAGCCGTGAGGGCCGGGGGTAGCGTGGCGGGCCCGAGGCGTGCAGTTCCTCATCCGTCATCGGTTGCGAGCTGGCGAAGGCCGTCGGCACTCCGCGCATTCTGGCGGTGTGCCGGGACGAACTTCTGGCATCGAGGGGGCGGGATCGACCGCCGCCCTGCCGAAACCCTCGCTTCCCTACCCAGCCGGGGTTGGCCGGGGCAACACCACCCACCCGTGGATCACGCGCCGGTCCTCACGCGAGAACGCGAACCGAGGACACCGCCTGATCGACCACGACCTCGGGATGCGTGACGAAGTGGACTACTCGGCCGCGATCAGCCACCAGTAGGCGGGCTGGTCGCCGCGCGAGTACTCCACGTCGACGCCGCCCGGCACCAGCGCGGCCACGCCGCCGGAGTCCAGCGGAGCGCCGTCGCCCTCGATCAGCGTGAGCAGCTCGGCCTCGCGGCCCAGCTCGCCGAGCACCGCCTCGAGCGTCTCCTCCGGCTCGCCCCACGCCACGAGCTGCTCGTCGACGAAGCCGACGGCATCGCCGCGGCGGAAGCGCCCCTCGGCGTCGTCGCGGGCGGCGTGCGTGACGGCGCCCGTGCGCACGTGCTCGAGCGCCTCGACCATGGCCGCCGCGTTGTCGGCGGCGCTGCGCGCCGGATCGAGCGCGACGGCGGCGGCGAGGCCGGCCTGCATCGAGCGCGAGGGCACGACGTGGACGGTCTTCTCGGCCAGCTCGGCGGCGCGCTCGGCGGCCATGATCACGTTCGGCGAGTTGGGCAGGACGACGACCTCCTCGGCCGGCACGGCGTGGATGCCGGCCAGCAGCTCGTAGGTCGACGGGTTCAGCGTGTTGCCTCCGTCGAGCGCGACGGCGCCGAAGCCCTCGAACATCTCGCTCATGCCCGAGCCGGCCACCACGGCCAGCACGCCGCAGGCCTGGACCGCCTCGGCAAGGCGCTCGCTGCGCTCCTGCACCTGCACGGTCATGTCGGCCACGTCGAGATGCGAGACCTCGCCGATCTCCTCGAACAGCGCCGTTGCCCGCCCTGGCTCGTCGGTGTGCAGGTGCACCTTCAGCGTGTGGCTGTCGCCCACGACCAGCAGCGAGTCGCCGAGCCGCTCGAGAGCGTCGTTCCAGGCCGTCGGGTCCAGCCCGTCGCCGGTGACGGCGAAGTTCGTGCAGTAGCGGTAGGTGGTCGACTCGTGCTGCGGGTGCGTGATGCGGGCCGGCGAGTGGTGCGCCAGTTGCGGCGCCTCGGTGCCGCGCAGGGCGGCGATCACGCCCGCGAACATCACGGTCAGGCCGTAGCCGCCGGCGTCCACCACGCCGGCCTCGCGCAGGATCGGCAGCAGCTCGGGCCCGCGGGCCACCGACAGCTCGCCGGAGCGCAGGGCGGCCTCGAGCACCTCCGCGATCATCGCGTTCTGGCGGTCGTCGTCGACGTGGTGGAGCAGGCGCGGCTCGTCCAGGTGCGCGACCTCCGAGGAGAGCCGCGCCGCCATCTCGCGCACCACGGTCAGGATCGTGCCCTCGGCGGGCTCGCGCACCGAGCCGTAGGCGCGCTCGGCGGCGCGCGCCATGGCGGCGGCCACCAGCACCGGGTCGACCAGCTCGCCGGGCCGCGAGATGAGCTCCTCGGCGGCGCCGCGCAGGAGCTGCGAGAGGATCACGCCGGAGTTGCCGCGCGCGCCCAGCAGGGCGGCGCGGGCCACCGACTCGACGATCGCGTCGCGGCCGATGTCGTCGATGTCACCCTGCGCTGACAGGCGGTCGAGCTCCTCGAGCACGGCGCGCAGCGTGAGCGCCATGTTGTCGCCCGTGTCGCCGTCGGCGACCGGGAACACATTGAGGTCGTTGACCTCGCGCCGGCGCGTTTCGAACTCGGCGAGAGCGCCCTCGACGACGGCGCGAAAACGGATGAGACTGGGATCGGCCACAACGACGTGGCCGGGGCTAGGCCTTGGTGACCTTCCCGGCCTTCAAGCAGCGCGTGCAGACGTAGACGCGCTTTGGTGCACCCCGCTCGGAGATGCGGACCTTCTGCAGGTTCGCGTCGAACCGCCGCTTTGTGGCGACCATGGAGTGCGACCGGCTCTGCCCAAAAGCCGGACGCTTGCCGCACGAGTGACAGACACGAGCCATTGCGGCGGGAAGCATAGCGGCAGAGGCGGTTGGGTACGGTCTTATGGGTGCCGCCCGCCAGCACCGCTCGTATCACGCTGCCCGACCGATACCGCATCGTGCGGCATATCGCGAACGGCGGGATGGCCGGCGTGTGGGAGGCCACCGACCAGCTGCTGGGCCGCTCGGTGGCGGTCAAGGTGCTCGCCTCGCACCTGTCCGAGGACGACCGCGCGCGCCGGCGCTTCGAGCGCGAAGCGCGTGCCGCGGCCGGCCTCTCCTCGCACCCCCACGTGGTGACGATCTACGACGTCGGCGAGTACGACGGGCGCGCCTTCATGGTGATGGAGCTGATGCCCGGCGGCACGGTCGCCGACCGGCTGCGTGCCGGCCGCACGATCGCCGACGAGACCGCGCTGCGCTGGCTCCGCGAGGCCGCGGAAGCGCTCGACGCGGCACACGACCAGGGCGTCGTGCATCGCGACATCAAGCCCGGCAACCTGCTGCTCGACGACCGCGACCGGCTCGCGATCGCCGACTTCGGCATCGCCCGCCTGGCGCTCGAGGACCAGCTGACGGCCACCGGCCAGGTGCTGGGCACCGCGTCCTACATCTCGCCCGAGCAGGCCGTTGGCGAGCCGGCCACCGCCGCGTCCGACCGTTACGCGCTGGCCATCGTGGCCTTCGAGCTGCTGACCGGCTCGCGTCCGTTCCAGGCCGAGCACTTCGCCGCCCAGGCGCGCGCCCACGTCGAGGACGAGCCACCGCTCGCCACCGAGCGCGACCCGTCGCTGCCCCGGGGCGTCGACGCGGTGCTCGACCGCGGGCTGGCCAAGGACCCCGAGGACCGCTGGCCGAGCGCAGGCGCGATGGTCGCCGCGCTCGACCGCGCGATGGGCGAGTCGCGGCCGGCGACCGAGCCGACGCGCCCGATCGCGCCCGTGCCGCCGGCCACCCCCCAGCGGGCGGGCGGCGGCGCCTGGCCGTGGGTGCTGGCCGGCATCGCCGCGCTCGTGGTGATCGCCGTGGCCGGCACCGTGCTGCTCTCCGGCGACGACGGCGGCAACGAGCCGCAGGGCGCCCAGCCGACCGCCACGCCGACCGCCGAGCGCACGCCCGAGCCGACCCGCACGCCCGAGCCGACCCGCACGCCCGAGCCGACCGCGACGCCGACGGAGACCCCGGCGCCGACCGAGACGCCCGACCAGCCCGCCGGCGGGACCGACCTCGACCGCGCGGCCGATCTCCAGCTCCAGGGCTACAACGCCCGCATCGCCGGCGACTACGAGCAGGCGCTGGCACTCTCCACGCAGGCGCTCGAGGCCTGCGGCGACACCAAGCAGCTGAGCCCGTGCGGCTACGCGCTGTACGAGGTCGGCGCCGCCCTCAACGCGCTGGGCCGCTCGGACGAGGCGATCCCGTATCTGCAGCAGCGGCTGGACCAGTACGGGCCCAACAAGGACGTCGAGAAGGAGCTCAAGGCCGCGCAGAAGGCGGGCTGATGAGTTCGAGGCGGTTTCGGCGTCTTAAAGCCAGATGACCGATTCCACCTCCACCACCGAGGGACCCGCCTGGGGTGCCGCCGCGCAGGGCTGGGCCAGTCACTGGGCCGCCCTGGGCGCGCCCGCCCGCGAGGCGGTGGCACACGCAGCCGGGATCGGCCCGGGCACGTCGCTGCTCGACCTGGGCTGCGGAAGCGGCGAGTTCTGCGGGCTCGCCGCCGCCCGTGGCTGCACAGTGAGCGGGATCGACGTAGCCGGCGAGCTCGTCGAGATCGCCAGGCAGAAGCTGCCCGAAGCAGACCTCCGAGTCGGCCGCGTCGAGCAGCTCCCCTGGCCCGATGACCGCTTCGACGTGGTCACGGCGCTCAACGTCCTCCAGTTCTCCGCCGACTTCCTCGCCGCCCTGACGGAGGCAGGGCGGGTGACCCGGAAGGGCGGGCGCGTGGCGATCTGCAACTGGGGGCGGCCGGATGACCAGGAGGTCCAGCCGATCTTCGAGCCGCTCGCCGAGCTGAATCCGCAGGCTCCGCGTGACGTGCCGGACGTCGGCGAGCCGGGCGTGCTGGAGGGGCTTGCGCGGCAGGCGGGGCTGACCCCCGAGCGCACGGGGGAGGTCGCCGTGCCGTACTCGTTCTCCGATTGGGCAGCCCTCGAGCGCGCGCTGCTCGGGCTCACTCCCGCCTACCGGATCGACGACGCGACCGCCACGCGCGTCATTCGCGAGACGGTCGAGCCAAAGGCCGAGCCCTTCCGCCGGGCGGACGGCTCGTACTGGTTCGACAACCGCTGGCGGTTCATGATCGCCGTGGCATGAAGACCGCGCTCTACTTCCCGCTCTTCGACGAGCTCGCCGATCCGGCGCTCGCCGCCCGCCTGGCCGCCGAGGCCGAGGAGGCCGGCTGGGACGGCGTGTTCGTCTGGGACCACGTCCGCTGGCGCGAGCCCGTCGTCGAGGTCGCCGACACGCAGATCGCGCTGGCCGCGATGGCCGCCGCCACGGAGCGCATCCGCCTCGGCCCCATGGTCACGCCGCTCGCGCGCCGCCGGCCGGCCAAGGTGGCGCGCGAGACCGCGACCCTCGACCGCCTCAGCAACGGCCGGCTGACGCTCGGCGTCGGTCTCGGCAGCGACGAGTTCGGCAGCGAGTACTCGATGACCGGCGAGGAGCTCGACGACCGCAAGCGCGCCGAGATGCTCGACGAGGCGCTCGCGATCCTCGAGGCCGCCTGGTCCGGCGAGATCGTCCGGCACCGCGGCGAGCACTACACGGTCGACGGCATGCAGTTCCTGCCGCGGCCCGTGCAGCGTCCGCTGCCGATCTGGGTGGCCGGCTTCTACGGCAAGCCCAAGCCGCTGCGCCGGGCCGCCAGGTACCAGGGCTTCTTCCCGGTCAACCTCGAGCACCCCGACCAGATGGCCGAGATCGCCGCCGCGCTTCCCCGCGACGACGCCTACGACATCATCGCCTCGCTCCCACCGGGCGTCGACCCGGCGCCCTACGTCGACGCCGGCGCCACCTGGTGGGTCGTCGAGTTCGCAGCCGAGTCGGTGACCGCCGACCTGGTGCGCGGCGTGCTCCGCAGCTGAAGCAGCACGACCGCGGCGAGCACGAGCGCTCCGCCGGCCAGCTGCGGCGCGGTCAGCGTCTCGCCGAGCACGAGGAAGGCGAGCACGACCGTCACCGGGGGCTCGAAGGTCGACAGGATGGCCGCCTCCGACGGGCCGACCCGGCGCAGGCCGGCGAAGAACGCCGACACCGCGACCACGGTGCTGACCAGCGCGATGAGGATCAGCCAGAGCCACGCCTCGCCGGACAGCGCGAGGTCGACCGACCCCGTCGCCAGGCCGACGATGGCGAAGCTGGCCGACGCGCCGGTCAGCACCAGGAGCGCGAGCGCGAACGGATCGACGTCACCGATCACGCTGTCGGACACGAGGATGTACGCCGTGTAGGTGAGCGACGCGCCGAGCGCCAGCAGAGCGCCGACGAGCTCGAAGCCGCCGCTCCCGCCGGCCAGCAGCACGAGCACCACGCCGGCCGTGGCCACGCTCAGCGCAATCCCGGTCCGCAGCGACGGCGCGACGCGGCCGAGCGCGATGGCGGCGACGGTCACGAAGGCCGGATACGTGTAGAGGATGAGGGCGACCATCGAGACGTCGAGGCGGGCGATGGCGGCGAAGAAGAGCATCGACTGCAGGCTGTAGCCGAACGCGCCCAGCCCCAGTCCGGTCAGCACCACCCGCCGCGGCAGGCGCCGCAGCGATGCCCAGCGGCCGGTCACGCGCAGGATCACGGCGAACACCGCCCCGGCGAGCGCGAAGCGCACGAGCAGCGTGGTGGCCGTGTTGGCGCCGGCCTCGGACGCGAGCTTGCCGAAGATGCCCAGCGTGCCGAACGCCGCAGCCGAGAGGAGGCAGAGGAGGGCACCGCGCATGCCTGGATCCTCGTGGCTCGACTCATCGAGAGCAACGGATATCTTCGCCGGTTATCGTGCGATGATGTCGAACGATGCTCGATCTCCGCCGCCTGCGCCTGCTGCATGAGCTGCACCGCCGCGGGACGGTCGGGGCGGTCGCCGAGGCGCTCTCCTACAGCCCCTCGACCGTCTCGCAGCAGCTGCGCGTGCTGGAGCGCGAGGCGGGCACCGCGCTGTTCGAGCCCGCCGGCCGCCGCGTGCGGCTTACCGACGCGGCGCTCGTGCTCACCGCGCACGCCGAGCAGCTGCTGGCCGGCGTCGAGCGCGCGGAGGCCGACCTGGCGGCCGCGGCCGCCGGCGCGGTCGGCGGCGTCGTGCGCGTCGGCTCGTTCCAGACCGCCAGCCTGCAGCTGCTGCTGCCGGCCATGGACGCCCTGCGCCAGACCCATCCCGGTGTCGAGGTGCGGCTCGTCGAGTCAGAGACCGAGCCGGCGCTCGAGGCCCTGCCCTCGCACGCGCTCGACCTCGTGCTGGCCGACGAGTGGGCCGGGACGCCGCGGGCGCGCCGATCGGGGATCGACCGCGAGGACCTGTTCGCCGAGCCCGTGCTGCTCGCGCTCCCGGCCGGCCATCAGGCGGCCGGAGGCGGGCCGGTGCGGATGAAGGAGCTCGCGGGCGAGATCTGGGCGACCGGCTACGCGGGCGGCGGCATGGAGGCGCTGGTGCAGCGCGTGTGCGCCACGCACGGCGGCTTCGAGCCGGTCGTGCGCCACCAGACGAACGAGCTGTCGATGCTGGTCGGCCTCGTCGCCCGCGGCCATGCCGTGACCCTGCTGCCCGAGATCGCCTTCGCCGGCGGCCACGAGGGCGTCGCCGTACGGCCCGTCGCCGGGCTGCACGCCGACCGCACGGTGTTCACCGCCACGCGGGCCGGCGCCGACCGCCGTCCGGCGCTGGCCGCCGTGCGCGCCGCGCTGCGCGACGCCGCCCTCAGGCGGGGCTCGCCTTCCAGCCGACGCGCCCCGAGCGGCAGGTCGTGACGAAGCGCCCGTCGCGGGTTACCCGCACGCGGATCCGGAAGTTGCCCGTCCAGCGGCCGGAGCTGCGCAGGCCGCCGTCGACGGACGTCCGCGCCCGCGCGTGCTCGCCGTTCGGGAGGTCGAACTCGAACCGGCCGCCGTCCTCGAAGGCCGAGACCGTCGCGGTGTCGAGCGGAGCCTGGAACTTGACGCCCGAGGTGAGCATCTTGCGGTCGCCGCAGCGAGCCCGATAGCGGATGCGCACCTTGGTCACCATCCCGTCGCCTCCCGTGACGACCTGGGCGAGGCGCCCCTGGCGGGTCTTGCCGCGCCACTTGGCGGCGTCGGCTGCGGTGGGGACGAGCAGCAGGGCGGCGAGCGCCGCGCACGCTCCGGCGGTGAGGCGCATCAGGAGGCCTCCGCCGACCAGCGCACGCCCTTGAGCCGGCAGCTGTCGACCACGTGGCCGTTCCGGCGCACGCGCGTCCTGGCCCGGAACGTCCCGGTCCAGCGGTCGTCGGCACCGAGCGTGCCGTGCACGAACACCGTGTTGCGTGCCCGGTATCCGTCCGGCAGCTGCTTGCGGTACGTGCCCGAGTGCTCGAAGACGTCGGTCTCGGACAGGTCGAGCGGTGGCTGGAACAGCGTGCGACTCACGTAGTAGTGCCCCTTCTTGCACGGCGCGCGCCAGCTCACGCGCACCCGGTTGACGAGATCGTCGGCGCCGGTCCGGACCGTCACCGCACGTCCCTGCTTGGTCTTGCCCCGCCAGGTCTTGGCGTCGGCCGCCGCGGGAGCCGCCAGCACGACGGCGCATCCTAGGGCCAGCGCGAGCTTCCGCATGGCCGCCTTCTGACCGCTTTCATGCTCTATGAAACGCTCGGCAGGCCCGCTCGATGCGCTCAGCGCGGGCTGGCGCGCCAGCCGACCCGGAAGTTTCCGGTCCAGCGGCCCGTCGAGCGGCGGCAGGAACTCGATCCGGTGCAGACGAGCATGAGGAATCGCATGGCCGCGTAAGTGACCGGTTTGACAGAAAACGAAACGCTCAGCGGGCCAGATCGGCTCGCATCGCCGCGAGCGCCATGACGGCCTCGGCGGCGTGCTCCCCCTGGTCGCGCTTGCCGCCGCCGGTGCGCGCGAGCGCCTGCTCCATGTCGTCGACGGTCAGGACGCCGAACGCGCACGGCACGCCGGTGCGCAGCTGGACGTCCTGGATGCCGCGCGCGGCCTCGGCGCAGACGTAGTCGTAGTGGTCGGTCTCCCCGCGGATCACGGCGCCCAGGCAGGCGACGCCGGCGTAGCGGCCGCTGTCGGCCAGGTAGCGCGCGGCGAGCGGGAGCTCGAAGGCGCCGGGCACCTCGTAGACGTCGGCGGGCTCGTGGCCGGCGGCCGTGAAGCCGCGCTGCGCACCGCTCACGAGGCGCTCGGCGAGGTCGGTGTAGAACCGCCCGACCGCGATCGCGAACTTCACCCGCGCCCGGCCTCGCGATCGTGCACCTGCTCCTCGTGCACCATCTCCTCGTCGAGCGCCAGGCCCTGGTGGTGCAGCGAGTGGCCGAGCCGGTCGCGCTTGGCGCGCAGGTAAGCCTCGTTGTGCGGGTTGGGCGCGTGCTGGATCGGGATCTGGTCGGTCACCGACAGCCCGTAGCCCTCGAGGCCGCGGATCTTCTTCGGGTTGTTGGTGAGGATCCGGATCGAGCTGAGCCCGAGGTCGGAGAGGATCTGGGCGCCGATGCCGTAGTCGCGCAGGTCGACCGGCAGCCCGAGCTCGAGGTTGGCGTCGACCGTGTCGAGCCCCTTGTCCTGCAGGTTGTAGGCCTTGAGCTTGTTCAGCAGGCCGATGCCGCGGCCCTCCTGGGCGAGGTAGAGCAGCACGCCCTGGCCCTCGGTCTCGATCATGGCGAGCGCCGACTCGAGCTGCTCGCCGCAGTCGCAGCGCAGCGAGTGGAAGACGTCGCCGGTCAGGCACTCGGAGTGCACGCGCACGAGCACGTCGGCCTGGCCGTGCGACCTCGCCCTTGACCATCGCGACGTGGTGCTTGTCGTCGACGAGCGAGCGGTAGCCGACGACGTCGAACTCGCCGAACGCGGTCGGCAGCCGGGTGGCGACGACGCGCTCGACGAGCTTGTCGTGGCGGCGGCGGTAGGCGATGAGGTCGGCGACGGTGATCATCTTCAGGCCATGGCGTGCGCAGTAGCGCTCGAGGTCGGGCACGCGGGCCATCGTGCCGTCGTCGTTCATGACTTCGCAGATCACCCCTGCCGGGTTCAGCCCGGCCAGCCGCGCGAGGTCGACCGCCGCCTCGGTCTGGCCCGTGCGCTCGAGCACTCCGCCCGGCTTGGACTTGAGCGGGAAGACGTGGCCGGGCTGGACGAGGTCGCGCGGCGCCGACTCCGGGTCGATGGCGACCTGGATGGTGCGCGCACGGTCGGCGGCCGAGATGCCGGTGGTGACGCCGTCGCGGGCCTCGATGGTCACGGTGAACGGGGTCTCGAACGGCGACTCGTTCTTGGCGGCCATGAGGTCGAGCCCGAGCTCGTCGCAGCGCTGCGGGGTGAGGGCGAGGCAGATCAGGCCGCGCCCCTCCTTGGCCATGAAGTTGATCGCCTCGGGGGTGACGAACTGGGCCGCCATCGTGAGGTCGCCCTCGTTCTCGCGGTCCTCGTCGTCGCACACCACGACCATGCGGCCGGCGCGGATGTCCTCGATCGCCTCGTCGACCGTCGCGAAGCTCATCGGGCCGGCACCAGCCGTTCGATGTACTTGGCCAGCACGTCCACCTCCAGGTTGACGGGCGTCCCGGTGTTCGCCTCACCGAGGATGGTCCGTTCCAGGGTCTCGGGGATCAGCGAGACCTGGAACCAGTCGTCGCCGAGCCCGGAGATCGTCAGTGACACCCCGTCGACCGCGATCGAGCCCTTCTCGATCACGTAGCGCATGATCTCCGGCGGGGCGCCGATCGTGACCACGCGGGCGAAGCCGTCGTCGCGCACGTCCCAGATGCCGCCGACGCCGTCGACGTGCCCTTGGACGAAGTGACCGCCCAGCCGGTCGGCCGGGCGCAGCGGCAGCTCGAGGTTCACCTTCGCGCCGGGTCCGGCCTCCGCGAGCGAGGAGCGCCGCAGCGTCTCGTTCATCACGTCGGCCGCGAAGTGGCCGTCGCTCACGGCGGTCGCCGTCAGGCAGACGCCGTTGACCGCGATCGAGTCTCCCTCGGCGAGCTCCAGGGTCGTGGCGATCGCGAGACGCACCCCGTCACCGGAGCCGTCGACCGCGGTGATCTCGCCGAGATCCTGGACCAGCCCGGTGAACAGCGTCACCACTCCTTCATGCGCGCCGAGATCAGCACGTCGTCGGCCACCCGCTCGCACTCGAGCGTGAGCGCGCGAATCGCCTCGGCGATCCGCTCGACGCCCTCGCCCTCGAGCGGGTCTCGGGCGTGCGAGCCGCCGAGCACGACGGGCGCCACGAACAGCCGGATCTCGTCGACCTCGCCGGCGTCGAGGAAGGCGCCGGCCAGGTGCGGGCCGCCCTCGAGCAGGATCGAGGTGACGCCCGCCGCGCCGATCTGGCTGAGCGCGTTGCGCACGCGCGCCGGCTCGTTCTCGCCGGTGGCCACGATCACCTCCGCCCCCGCCACCTCGAGCGCGTCGGCGGCCAGGCGCGGCGCGGCGCGGGAGATGACGACGGTCAGCGGCAGCTCGGCGGCGCCGCGCACGAGCTGGGAGTCGAGCGGCAGGCGGGCCTCGGAGTCGAAGACGATCCGGCGCGGCTGGCGGTGGACGCCTTCGACGCGCGCGGTGAGCAGCGGGTCGTCGGCGAGCGCGGTGCCGATGCCGACCGCCACGGCATCGCACTCGGCGCGCCAGTGGTGGGCCATCCTCCTCGACGCCTCGCCGGAGATCCACTTGCTGTCGCCGGTGCGGGTGGCGACCTTGCCGTCGAGCGTCATGGCGGACTTGAAGAGCACGTAGGGCCGGCCGGTGCGGGCGTGCTTGCGGAACGGCTGGTTCAGCAGCCGCGCCCTGGCGGCCAGCTCGCCGCCCGCCACCACCACCTCGACGCCCTCGTCGCGCAGGATCCCGAGGCCGCGGCCGGCGGCCTTCTCGGTCGGGTCGTCGGAGCCGACCACAACGCGCGCGATGCCGGCCTCGAGGATGGCGTCGGTGCAAGGCGGCGTCTGCCCGTGGTGGCAGCACGGCTCGAGCGAGACGTAGAGCGTGCCGCCGCGCGGATCCGTGCTGCAGGCGGCCAGCGCCTCGCGCTCGGCGTGCAGCTTGCCGTAGGCGGTGTGGAAGCCCTCGCCGATGACCTCGCCGTCCTTGACCACCACGGCGCCGACCAGCGGGTTGGGCGTCGTGCGCCCGCGGCCGCCACCGGCCAGCTCGATCGAGCGGGCGAGATGGGCGACATCGGTCTGCAGCGGGGTGGGCACGGTTTCTCAAAGAATATTGACTGCAGAGTCAACAATCCCGCAGTCGATAGATCACGACCTCGGGTCCGGGGCGCTGGTAGTCGAGCGGATAGCTGTTGAACGAGAAGTCGAACGAGAAGCGGTTGACGGGCACCTCGCCCCGCGGGCTGACCCGGTAGACGACGTCGGCGCGGCGTTTGAGCTCGTCGTAGTAGCGGATCGCCTGGGGCACCTCCTCGGGCTCGGTGAGCGCGCGGCCGTACTGGGTCGAGCCCGTGACGACGTGGCAGTAACCGGCGCGTGCGTAGCGGTCGAGCAGGCTCGTGCGCAGGGTGCGCTCGAAGTCCTCGAGCTTGATCACCTCGCCGCGGAAGCGGGAGGTCGGCCACTTGTTCCAGCGGTTGCCGGTGCCTGTGGCCGACGACGGCCGGCCGGGGTCCATCGCCCACTGGTCGGGGGCGATCGGCTCGATCACGACGCGGTCGCCCTCGGGGATGTTGTCGACCATCCAGGCACGCGCCAGGGCGCGGGTGTCGTCGCGGGCCAGCACGACGTCGTTGTGGATCGAATAGACCAGGCCCTGCACGCACAGCAGCGCGGCGACCGCGGCCACCGCCCATACCCGTCCCGGCCGCAGGCGCTCGGCGGTCTCCACCGCGGCCCACGCGGCGAGCAGGCACAGCAGCGGGTAGACCGGCAGCATCCAGCGCGCGAAGAAGCGGTCCTGGGCGCCCATGAAGAGCAGGAAGACGACGGGCGCGGGGACGAGCACGAGCGCCAGCCGCCGGTCACGCATCCACAGGCCGACGGCGCCCGCGGCGGAGGCGATGGCCGGCAGCCAGCCGAGGCCCCAGGTGAGCGTGGCGAGGTAGTACAGGTGGCCGCTCTCGCCGACCAGGCCGAGCTTGCCGCCGCCGTCGCTGGAGGCCTGCGACTGCTCGGCCAGCCCGGCCTTGAACGCGCCGGGGTCGAGCAACGCATACGGATTCGCGACGAGAAAGCCACCGATCGCGCACGCACCTGCAACAGCCATACCCCGTAAGGGGTCTGTCCCCTTGCGTCTGTCAACGCTCAAGGGGACAGACCCCTTGACGGGCCGGGACTGAGATGTTGCAGCGGCGGCGGCGAGGCAGAGCAGGACGATCCCCGCCGTGTACTTGGTGGCGACGGCGACGCCCAGCGCCGCGCCGGCGAGCGCGTAGTCGGCCAGGTGGCCGCGGCGGTAGACGCCGGCGACGCCGACCAGGCTGAGGCACAGCGGCGCCAGCGCGGGGATGTCGTTGACCGCCAGGTGCGAGTAGTGCACCGGCAGGAAGGCGACCGCCAGCAGCGCGCCGGCGACGAGGCCGACGCGCAGGTCGAACATCCGCCGCCCGGCCCACACGAGGAAGCCGACCGCCGCCGCGCCGAGCACGGCCGACACGACGCGCGCGAGCCCGAAGACGCTGCCAGGGTCGGACGCGAAGGCGTCCCCCAGCGCCTCGCGACCGCCCCAGCGCACCCAGAAGGCGCCGTGCAGCAGGTACGTGAAGCCCGGCGGGTTGATGAAGTACTCGGGGTTCAGCGAGTGGCCGAACATGCCGATGGCGCGCGGCACGAAGTGCGCGTTCTCGTCGGCGTTGAAGACGTACGGCAGCCCGTGGTCGATCCCCCACAGCCGCAGGAGCAACGCGCCGGCGACGAGGGCTGCGACCGCGCTAGCAGCGCGCATAGGCGGCGTAGAAGTCGCCCGTCTCCACGCGCGGCCAGCCGGCCGGCGGCGACTGGATGAGCGGCGAGTCGGTGTCGTTGCTCCAGGCGTGCTTGAACACCGCGAAGCGGCTGGTGACCACCAGCGCGACGCCGCGCCGCGGCCGCCGCTCGTCGGGGTCCGCGCGCGGGATCACGCGGTCGGCCGGCGCGCCGAGGATCCAGCGCGCGTCGGGCACGAGCTTGTGGTTGGGCACGCTGAGCGGGCCGCAGCGCAGCCCTTCCTGGACCGCGGGCGACTCGAGCACGCGCACGAGGTCCTCGTGCGCGGCGCCCCGGAAGCTCAGCTCGGAGTCGAAGTGGTCGAGCCGGACGCGCGTGGCGGTGAAGACGACGCCGAAGATCACGAGCACCGCCGCGCCGACCATCCACCAGGTGCGCAGCCGCCCGGGCCGCAGCATGGTGAACCCGCCGAGGAACACGCCGGCGAAGACGAGCAGCGCGACCGCCGCGATCGCCAGGTAGCGCTCGATCACCGAGGCGCCGGCCACGCCGATCAGCACGAAGGTCCCCAGGCCGGAGACGAACAGCGCGAGCGGCACCGCGGCGCGCCGGGGCGCCATCGCCACGGCCAGCAGCAGGCCGCCGGCGGCGGCGAGCAGGATCGGCAGCTTGACGATCAGGTTCAGGAACCCCGGGATCGCGGTCGGCAGCTCGGCCAGCGTGCGCTGACGCCCGAGGTCCTCCGCCGAGCCGCTCGTGTAGAGCAGCGAGAAAAGCGGGTCGCCGGTGACGATGAAGTCGGTCGCCGTCCACACGAGCGGGCCGGCCGCGGTCAGCGCCGCGTAGAGCGCGCGCTGCCGCCAGCTCGCCCGCCACGCGACCCACAGCCAGTAGAGCCCGGCCAGGACCCAGGCCTCCGGGCGCAGCATGCCGGCGAGCGCGAGCAGGACGAGCACCGGCGCGCCGCGGCGAGGCGTGCGCGCCTCCAGCACGGCCGCCCACATCACCAGGGCCATGTACGGGATGTCGATGTAGCCGCGGGCGGCGAGGAAGCCGAAGTCGAAGCGCGTCAGCACCAGCACGGCGGCGATGCCGCCGACGAGCGGCGTGAAGGCGACCTGGCCGAGCCGGTAGACGCCCCAGATCAGCCACAGGAAGGACGCGAGGATGACCGCGATGAACAGCCGGTCGCCGCTCTCGCCGAACAGCGACAGCAGCGCGCCGAGCGCGATCGCCAGCGGATGCTCGGTCGGGACGCGGAAGCCCTCGAAGCCCGGCTTCGTGAGGTCGAGCACCTCCTGGCCCCACAGCAGCGAGTAGTACGAGTCGTAGTTGGGATAGGTCGGGTACACGAAGAACCCGATGGCGAAGGCCAGGCACAGCAGCCCGAACGCGACGCGCGCGATCAGCTCGGCGTCGAGCGACCGCGCACGCGAGAGCGCGGGCCGCCGGGTGAGGGTCAGGCCTTCCATTGGACTCGTTACAGGATGACGAGGCGATACCGTCTCTTGGCGCGCCCATGAAGCTGATCATCCAGATCCCGTGCCTGAACGAGGAGGAGACGCTCCCCGTCACGCTGGCCGATCTCCCGCGCGAGCTCCAGGGCTTCGAGAGCGTCGAATGGCTGATCATCGACGACGGCTCGACCGACCGGACCGTCGAGGTGGCGCGCACGCACGGCGTCGACCACATCGTGCGCCTGACCAACAACAAGGGGCTCGCCTCGAGCTTCCAGGCCGGCCTCGACGCGGCGCTCAAGCTCGGCGCCGACGTGATCGTCAACACCGACGCCGACAACCAGTACCACGGGCCGGACGTCGAGCGACTCGTGCGGCCGATCCTGGCCGGTGACGCCGACATGGTGGTCGGAGACCGGGAGGTCGTGAGCATCGAGCACTTCTCGGCCGGCAAGAAGCTGCTGCAGCGGCTCGGCTCGTGGGTCGTGCGCCAGGCCTCGCAGACCTCGGTGCCGGACACCACGTCGGGCTTCCGCGCATACAACCGCGAGGCCGCGCTCGCCATGCAGGTCGTCTCCAAGTTCACCTACACGCTGGAGACGATCATCCAGGCGGGCAAGATGACGGTCGCGGTCGACCACGTGCCGGTGCGCACCAACCCGAAGCTGCGCGAGTCGCGCCTCTTCCCGTCGATGTGGACCTACATCCGCCGCAACGGCGTGTCGATCTTCCGCATCTACGCGATGTACGAGCCGCTCCGGGTCTTCATGACGGCGGCGCTGCTGGTCGGCGTTGCCGCCCTGTTCGTCTGGGGTCGCTTCGCGTACTTCTTCCTGCAGGGCGACGGCGCCGGCCACGTCCAGTCGCTGATCCTCGGCGCCGTGCTGTTCAACGCCGCCATGGTGCTGGCCGCGCTCGGCGTGCTGGGCGACCTGCTGTCGGGCCAGCGCATCACCATGCAGCGGATCTTCGAGCGCGTCCGCCGCATCGAGCTCGAGCTCGGCGTCCCGCCGTCGCACTACGAGCCGGGCGCGCCCGACAGCGGCCGCGAGCCGACCACCGGCGCCCGCGCCGGCGGCCACGGCAAGACCGAGGAGCGCGAGGCCGTGAAGCTGTGAGCACGGTCACGCGCGACGCCGAGGGCACGGTCACCGGCAACACCTACGACAAGTACGGCTCGAGCAACCCGGTCGTGAAGCGGCTGATGGCGGGCTTCGAGCGCACGCTCGACGAGCTGTTCGCCCAGGCCGCGCCGCGCTCGGTGCTCGACGTCGGCTGCGGCGAGGGCGTGCTCACGCACAAGTGGTCGGCGCGCGTGGAGCGGATCGTGGGCATCGACCTCGAGGACCCGGCGATCCAGGCCGAGTGGGCCAAGCGCCAGGCGCCGAACCTCTCCTACCAGGTGATGAAGGCCGAGCACCTGCCGTTCGAGGAGGGCGAGTTCGACCTCGCCGCCGCGATCGAGGTGCTCGAGCACGTGCCCGACCCCGAGCACACGGTCGCCCAGATGGCGCGCGTGGCGCGCGGCGGGCACGTCCTGGTGTCGGTGCCGCGCGAGCCGCTGTGGCGCGGGCTGAACATGACGCGCGGCGCCTACGTGCGCGACCTGGGGAACACGCCGGGCCACGTGAACCACTGGTCCAAGCAGAGCTTCGTGCGGCTCCTGGCGCGGCACGGCGAGGTCATCGAGCGGCGCTCGCCGTTCCCGTGGACCATGCTCCTCGTGCGTGTCTAGCTCCTACGGGCGCGGCGCCCGCATCCTCTCCATAGGCATCGCGACGACCGGGCTGGTCACGTTCGCGTACTTCTCGCTGGCCAGCCACAGCCTCAGCGAGGAGGACTACAAGGGCGTCGCTCTGCTGTGGTCGGTCCTGTTCCTGATCATCTCGATCATCTACCGGCCGGTCGAGCAGCTGCTCTCGCACACGATCGCGACACGCCGGGCACAGGGGCACGAGGGGCATCCGCTGCGCGTGCCGCTGATCATCCAGGCGACGGCGGCTCTCACCTTCCTCGTCGTCGCGCTGGCGCTGCGCGAGCCGATCACCGACGACGTCTTCGACGGCTCGGAGGAGCTGTACTGGGTGCTGGTCGTCGCGGTGTTGGCCTACGCGGCGAGCTACTTCGCCCGCGGCTGGCTGGCCGGCCACCAGCGCTTCGGCCTCTATGGCGGGCTCGTCCTGCTGGAGTCGTGCTCGCGCTGCCTCTTCGCGCTCGCCGTCGCCGTCGGCATCGCATCCGGACAGGGCGTGGTGGCGCTGGGCATCGCCGCCGCCCCGCTGGTCTCGCTGCTCGTCGTCCCGTGGGCGATCGAGCGCCGCGGCGGGCCCGCGGGCGAGCGCGGCTCGATGCGCGAGGGCGCCGGGTTCGCCGGCGCCGTGCTGGCGATCATGGTCGCCGAGCAGGCGCTGCTCAACGGGCCGGTGATCGCCGTCGACGCCACGGCGGCGGACGCCGCGCTGGCCGGCTTCGTGTTCAACGTCCTGCTCATCACGCGCGCGCCGCTGCAGCTCTTCCAGGCGATCCAGACCTCGCTCCTCCCCCACCTTTCGGGCATCACCGCCACCGGCGGCGGGGTGGGTGGGGACGGTTTCAGGCACGCGATCCGCGTGACCGTGCTGGCGATCGGAGGCTTCACCGCCGCGGTGGTGATCGGGCTGGGCCTGATCGGCCCGTGGGCGATGGGCGTGCTGTTCGGCGGCGACTTCGACTACGAGCGCGGCGGGCTGATGCTGGTCGGCCTCGGCATGGGCTTCCACCTGACGGCCGGCACGCTCAACCAGGCGGCGCTGGCACGCAGGCGCGGCGCCCAGGCCGCCGTGGCCTGGCTGATCTCGGCGGCGCTGTTCCTGATCTGGCTGCTCGTGACGCCGCTCGACGACCCGGTGCTGGCCGTCGAGGCGGGCTACTGCGCCACGACCGCGCTGCTGGCCGTGGCGCTGTGGGTCATCGAATCCGGCGCAGCTGCGCCTGGAACGTCCGCAGCGACGGCCGCGTCTGGCCCTTAGGCCCGACCAGGGCCGAGTCCCACCGCGGGCGGCGCTCCGACGGAGCGATCCAGCTGTACATGTAGATCCGCGTGATCCGCTTCCGGTTGATGCGCGCGAGCTTGAACACGTTGCGGATCGCCCGGACCGCGTTCTTCTGGTTGTAGCGGGTGATCTTGCGGCCGTCGACCCAGCGGTTGACGATCCCGCCGGTCTCGGTGAACCACAGCTTGCCCTTGGTGATCCGCAGCAGCTCGCGCGTCCCGCTCGTGCGGTGGCGGTTGGCGTCGATGTGGTTGTGGATCGCCCAGATCCGCACCGGGTAGCGCGTCTTGCGCTTGAAGGCCTTGATCCAGGGCGTCATGTTCGGCGCGTCGAGCATCGACGGCGCGGTGATCGTGCACTCAGGGCACGTCCGGCGCATCGAGTTGTAGAGCAGCGCGACACGGCCGGGCTTCGTGAAGGTCGGCTGCGTGCCGTGGTTGCCCTCGTTCCAGGTCTGGAAGGTCCTGACCTCGGGGTAGCGGCGGCGGAACTTGCGGAACTCGCGGATGAACTGGAGCCGACTCGGCATCCTGAGCTCGCGGCCGGGGCGGTTGGAGTGGCCGAAGCTGAGCAGCACCCGCGCCTTCGTCTGCCGCGCCCAGTACATGTAGTTGTCGAGGATCGCCAGGTCCACACCGTTGCGCGCGATCGCGTCCCACGGCATCACGTAGCGCACGTCCGGCGCTTTGAGGGCCTGCCAGCGCTTGTCGGTGAACATGACGGCGTTCTGCTCGCCGATGCCGACCGTGAGCTTGGCCGACGCGGGCCCCGCCAGCCCGAGGAGCAGCAGGGTGGTGATCAGTACCAGGCGGGTCATGAGTCCTTTCAACATGGTCGAGGCGGCGGAAGTTGCGGTCAGACGTGCGAGGCGGCGGCGGCGGAGAGCTGCTCCGCGTTGGCCTCGGCCTCGCCGGGGCGCCACTGGGTCTTCGGCGCGATGGCGCGCGAGATCACGCGGTCGCGATGGCGGTCGATCGTCGCCAGCATCGAGCGCACGAGCTCCTCGCCGAGGTAGTGCGGCTTGAGTCCCAGCTCTCGCAACTTGGTGTTCGCCGCGTTGTAGTAGTGCTCCTCCTGCTCGACGCGCGGGTTGTCGAAGTGCTCGATCTCGACGTGGTGGCCGAGCTCGGCTCCCGCCCGCTGCGCGAGCTCGGCGAGCTCGAGCACCGTGAACTGCTCGGTGAACTGGTTGAAGACGCGGAACTCGCCGCCCTGCGCCGGGTTGCTGACGGCCAGCTCGACGCACTGCAGCGTGTCGCGGATGTTGAGGAAGCCGCGCGTCTGGCCGCCCTTGCCGTAGACGGTGAGCGGGTGGCCGATCACGGCCTGCACGCAGAAGCGGTTGAGCGCGGTGCCGAAGATCTCGTCGTAGTCGAAGCGCGTACAGAGCCGCTCGTCCATCGCCGTCTCCTCGGTCTCGATGCCGTACACGACGCCCTGGTTGAGGTCGGTCGCGCGCAGGCCCCAGATCCGGCAGGCGAAGTGGATGTTGTGCGAGTCGTGGACCTTGGAGAGGTGGTACAGCGAGCCGGGCATCTTCGGGAACGGCAGCACGTCGGTGCGGCCCTTGTGGTTGATCTCGATGAAGCCCTCTTCGATGTCGATGTTGGGCGTGCCGTACTCGCCCATCGTCCCGAGCTTCACAAGGTGGCACTCGGGGACGCGATCGCGAATCGAGAACAGCAGGTTGAGGTTGCCGATGACGTTCGTCTGCTGGGTCTCCACCGCGTGGCGGCGGGAGATCATCGAATACGGCGCCGACGGCTGCTCGCCGTAGTGCACGACGGCGTCGGGCAGCACCTCGGCCACCACGCGGTCGAGGAACTCGCCGTCCTCGATGTTGCCGACGAAGGCGTGGATGTCGCGGCCGGAGACCTCACGCCACGCGTCTATGCGGTCGGCGAGACCGCGGATGGGAGTCAGGGAGTCGGTTCCGTGCTCGTGATGCCAGCGGCGGCGGGCGAAGTTGTCGACGATGAAGACGTCGTGCCCGCGGGCCGAGAATCGCATCGCCGTGGGCCACCCCAGGTAGCCGTCGCCGCCGAGGATCAGGATTCGCATGGCGGAGGAGCCTAGCGGCCCGCCAGGCGGGGCCAGACCCGTTGAGCCAGCATGAACACGGTGAATCCGGCCAGCGCCATCACCAGCGGCATGAGCGTCACGTTGCGCCGCGTGCCGGCCAGCAGCAGGCCGCCGACGACCGTCACGCCGACCAGGAGCGCCGCGATCAGGAAGAACTCCCAGCGCCGCCGGACCGCGAGCAGCACGAGCCCGGCGAGGCCGAGCGCGAGCACGGTGAACTGGAAGATCGTGCCGTAGGTCGAGCGGCCGGCCGCGCCCGAGCCGTGCCACATGTGCCACATCTTCCCGGCCACCATGCCGGCGAAGTCGAGCGGCTGCTCGGTCAGGTAGCGCTCGGCGTTCTCGCGGCCGATCTTCTGGAGCGCGGCGTCGCGCTCGAGGTCGGGGTACTTGGACGCCACGCGGTTGAGCAGCGGCGTCATGGAGATGCGGCTGAGCTCGGTGGCCGGGATGTCCTCGCGACCCTCGAACTGCCTCAGCAGCTCGCGCTTGACGTCCAGGTGCAGGCCGTCGCCCGGCAGGTAGGTGCCGATGAACAGCGCCTTGCCGCCGCCGGTGCTGATCGGGACGAACCGGCCCTCGGCGTTCGAGACGTGCAGCGTCCACGGCAGGATCACCGCCGCGAAGGCGAGCGTGAGGATCGCGGCCGCCACCGGCCCGCGCCGGAACAGCGCGATGACGGCGAAGACGAGGATGAACGCGAGGTACTCGGGTCTGGCGAACGCCGTCAGGCCGAGCAGGAGGCCCGGCAGCGCCCAGGCCCAGCGCGGCCGGCCCGGGTCGCCGGCCCAGAAGAAGCTCAGCACCGCGCCCGTGAGCGTGAGCGTGGCCAGCGGCTCGCTCATCAGCTTGCCGGTGAAGAAGATCGTCACCGGGTAGATCGCGAACAGCGCCGCTCCCACGAGCCCGGCGAGCGGGCCGGCCAGCCGGCGGCCGAGCAGGAACACGAGCACGATCGTGAGGGCGCCCAGCAGCGCCACGACGAGCCGCACGGCGCCCGGGTGGACGCCGCCGGTCGCGTAGTAGATCGACGCGTAGAAGAGCGGCGCGCCCGGCGACCAGTCGTACGGGCTGGCCGCGCCGGGCAGCGCGAAGCGCTGGTGCTCGTAGAGCTGCTCGGCGACCGAGGCGTAGACGGCCGAGTCCGTCCCGGGCCGCACGTCGAGCGGCTCGAGCGCCGAGTCGACGCGCAGCGCGAGTCCGATGACGACGATCACGGCGAGCGCGATCAGCACGCCGTGACGGGCGGCCCAGGCGCGCGGCGTGGTGGCGGCGACGGCCGTCACGGCTCGAGCCTCGGCTGCAGGCCGCGGGCCTGGATCGCGGCGCGGGCGTGGACGCGCCATCCACACCAGGGCGGTCGAGGCGAGCGTCATCACCAGCGGCATCAGCGCCAGGTTGCGGCGCGGGGCGGCGAGCACGACGCCCGAGAACACCGTCAGCCCGAGGATCAGGCCGCCGAGCAGCAGCGCCTCGAAGCGCCGCTGGACCGCCAGCACGATCAGGCCGACGACGCCGAGCGCGACGATCAGGACCTGGAGCACGACCGCGGGCGCCGACAGCATCGCGCCGCTCGAGCCGCGCCACATCCAGCGCATCTTGTTGGCCATCATCTCGGTCACCGCGAGCGGCTGCTCGCGCGCGTAGCGGCTCAGGTTCTCGCGCCCGATCCGGTTGAGCGCCGCGTCGCGCGGGAGGTCCGGGTACCGCTTCGCCACGCGATCCAGCAGCGGCTCCATCGGCTGCCGGGCACGTTGCTCGGGGGTGACGTCCCGCATCCCCAGGTAGCGCTCCATCAGCTCGATCTTGACGCGGTCGTGGATGCCGTCGCCGGGCAGGTAGGAGCCGATGAACAGCGCCTTGCCGGCGCCGGTGGTGACCGGCACGAAGCGCCCGACCTCGCTCGAGACATGGAGCGCCCAGGGCGCGATCGGCAGCGCGAAGGCGGCGGCCAGCACGAGCGCGCGCACCGGGCCGCGCTTGATCAGCGCCAGCAGCGCGAAGGCGAGCCCGAACAGCAGGTACTCGGGCCGCACCAGCGCGCTGAGCCCGATCAGGACGCCCGGCGCGGCCCACGCCCACCACGCGCGGCGGTCGAGCGCCCACAGGAAGGCCAGCACGGCGCCGGGCACGGTCACCTCGGCGATCGGCTCGCTCAGCAGACGGCCGGTGTTGAAGACGAAGGCCGGGTAGGTGGCGGCCAGCAGCGCGGCGAGCAGCCCGGCCGCCGAGCCCTGCAGCCGGCGCCCGAGCAGGAAGCAGATCACGATCGTGACGAGGCCCAGCAGCGCGATCGCCAGCCGCCCGAGCGCGGGGTGCACGCCGCCCGTGACGTAGTAGATGCCGGCGTAGAACAGCGGCGCGCCCGGCGACCAGTCGTACGGAGCGTCAGAGCCGGGGACCGCGAACTGCTGGTCGGTGTAGAGCAGGGCGGCGATCCGCTCGTAGCGCGCGGCGTCGGCTCCCTGGTAGGAGGAGTCGATCGGGTCGAAGACGCCGATCAGCCGCAGCCCGAAGCCGACGAGCAGGATCAGGCCGAGCGCCACGAGGACGCGGCGCTCTGGCAGCGTCCGGATGCGCCCCATGGGGCGCCGATTCTAGTCAGCGGCGGACGGTGTGCTCGCAGCGCCGCAGCTTCACGTTGCGGTTGTTGCCGCGCCTCACCGTGTCCTCTCCCCGGCCGCAGTCGACGACCGTGCGGTCCTTCGAGTACACGTAGACGATGTCGTCGCCCGGCCCCGCGCTCACCCAGTTGAAGCCGTGGCCGACGAGCCGGATGGTGTCGAACCCCGTGCCGGCGCTGATGAAGTTCGTCGAGATGACGCCGCCGCCCTGGAGGTAGTCGTTGCCGGGGCCGCCCTTGATCTTGGTGCGGCCGCCGCGCGACGCGCCGTAGACGGTGTCGTTGCCCGCCCCGGCGTCGATCCGGTCGGTGCCGCGGCTGGTGCCGTCCGGCTGGCGGTTGCCCCACATGATGTCGTCGCCGCCGAGCCCGATCAGCCGGTCCGGGCCGCGCGAGCCGAGCAGGTTGTCGTTGCGCTCGGTGCCCTTGGCGCGGCCGCCGCGGTCGCGCGTGAGCTTCTTCTTGCCCTTGAGGGGATCGTGCGGTGGCGGAACCTCGAGGATGTTCTCGCAGGTGTCCGCCTTGATCTCGCCGCGGCGGATCGACCGGCGGTTGGAGAACCCGCCGCGCATGTCGATCGGGTTGATGTGCAGCGTGTCGTAGCCGGGCCCGCAGTCGACGGTCTTGACCGCGGTGCCGTTGTTGACGTAGACGAAGTCGTCGCCGGCGCCGGCGTCGACGTTGTCGCCGCTGCTGGTCGTGTAGATCTGGTCGACGCCGTCGCCGCCGCGGATGTCATCGCTGCCGCTGCCGCCGTGGACGATGTCGTCGCCTGGCCCGGCGTCGATGTCGTCGCCGGCCGCGCCGGCGTCGATGTAGTCGTTGCCCTCGACGTCGGTGATCTTGTCGCCGCCGAAGCCGCCGTAGCTCGTGTCGTTGCCCTGGCCGGGCTCGAGCACGTCGCCGCCGGACCCGCCGTCGAGGTAGTCGTCACCATGGCGGCCGTAGACGTCGTCGCCGCCCCACTCGCCGAGCAGGCGGTCGGCGCCGGGGCCGCCCCAGATCTTGTCGCCACCGCCGTCGCCGTTGATCACGTGGTTGCCGTTGGGGCCGCCGACGAGGCGGTCCTTGCCGGGGGTTCCGACGAGCGTGCGCGCCGCCGCGGTGGCCGGGATCAGAGCCGCGGCACAGCAGGCGAACACCGCCGCCCGCCGCAGCGCGTTCCTCGAGGTCATGCCCCGAAGCTTAGACCGGTGGGGGAAGCTTCAGCGCTGGTAGCGCTTCTCGACCCGCTCGCAGTTGCGCGTGCGGATCTTGCGGTTGTAGCCGATCTTCACGAAGTCCTTGCCCGGCCCGCAGTCGATCCGGGCGGCGTCCTTCGAGTAGCCGTAGACGATGTCGTCGCCGTCACCCGCGTTGACGCGGTTGCGGCCTCCGCCGGTGAGGCGGATCGTGTCGGCGCCCGCGCCGCCGGTGATGAAGTTGGTCGCCACGGCGCCGCCGCCCTGCAGGTAGTCGTTGCCGTCGCCGCCGTCGATGTGGGTGATGCCGCCGCGCGACGCGCCGTAGACGATGTCGTCGCCGGCGCCGGCGTCGACGTGGTCGGTGCCGCGGCTCGTGCCGTCCGGCTTGCGGTTGGCCCAGATGATGTCGTTGCCGCCGAGGCCGACGATCGTGTCCGACCCGTACGAGCCGAGCAGGTTGTCGTTGCGGTCGGTGCCGTCGGCGCGGCCGCCGTGGTCGGGCGTCATGACCTTGATACCCGCCGTGGGATCGACGATCGGCGCGGTCTCGACGATCTGCTCGCAGTTGGTGAGCCGGCCCTCGCGCAGCGCCTTGGCGTTCGACCAGCCGCCCTCCATCGAGAACGGGTTGATGTGCAGGACGTCGTTGCCCGGGCCGCAGTCGACCGTATCGACCGCCGTGCTGTTGTTGACCCACACGACGTCGTCGCCCTCGCCGGCGTCGATCAGGTCGCCGCCCGTGGTCGAGTGGATGACGTCGTTGCCCTCGCCGCCGCGGATGCGGTCGGTGGCGGTGCCGCCGTGCAGCTCGTCGTTGCCGGCGCCGCCGTCGATGTCGTCGCCGGCCGCCTCGCCGTTGATGTAGTCGTCGCCGGGGCCGCCGGTCATGCGGTCGCCGCCGAAGCCGCCGAGCATGTGGTCGTTGCCGTCGGCGCCCTCGAGGATGTCGCCGCCCGAGGCGCCCTCGAGCCAGTCGTCGCCGCCGTAGCCGAAGAGGTCGTCGCCGCCCCACTCGCCGAGCAGCCGGTCCGCGCCGGCGCCGCCGTGCAGGACGTCGCCGCCGCCGTCGCCGTTGATGACGTTGCCGTTGTCGCCTCCGCGCAGCCGGTCCTTGCCGGGGGTGCCGACCAGCGTCTTGCCGGCGGCCGTGGCGGGGACCAGGATCAGGGCCGCGCAGGTCAGCGCGGCGGTGCGGCGGATGAAGCTCATATCCGGGTTATCGGCCCCGCAGAGCGACAGTTGACGCCGAAACCACCGCTATCCTGCGGGCGCCGTGGAGCTATCCGCCCTCCGGATCGCCGGCCTGCTCATCGGGGCCGCGCTGATCGTCTTCGCCGTATGGCGCCGTCGGACGCTCCGCAACGGCGACGTCCTGCTGCTGCTCTTCGCCGGCGTCGCCCTGCTGGTCGTCTCGGGCACCGAGCTGCTCGACTCGGTGCTCAGCCTCTTCTCCTTCGAGCGCGGCAACGGCGGCCGCATCCTGGGCCTCGCCGTCTTCGCCGTGATCGCGCTGTTCCTGCTCACCGTGCGCTCGCTGGTGCAGAACAACCGCATCGAGCGCAAGCTCTCGGCCACGCTCGAGGGGATCGCGTGGGAGGAGTTCCGCAACTCCGGGCTGCCGGAGCGGTTCCGCGACAAGGTGGCGGTCGTGATCCCCGCGTACAACGAGGAGGACAACATCGGGCAGGTGCTGCCGCGCATCCCGGCGGAGGTCTGCGGGCTGGAGACGGCGGTGCTGGTGATGGACGACGGCTCGCGCGACCGGACGGGGGACATCGCGCGCGAGCACGGCGCCGCCGTCGCGCGCCACGTCACGAACCTCGGCGGCGGCGCCGCGCTGCGGACCGGCTACCGCCTGATGGTCGACTCGGGGGCGCGGATCGTCGTGACGCTCGACGCCGACGGCCAGCACCGGCCCGAGGAGATGGAGCGGCTGGTCGGCCCGGTGGCGGACGGGACCGTGGACATGGCGCACGGCTCGCGCGTGCTGGGCCACGCCGAGCCCAACCACGTCGCGCGCGAGATGGGGATCGTCTTCTTCAACCGCGTCGTCTCGATGATCACCCGCACGAAGGTCTCGGACTGCTCGAACGGCTACCGGGCGGTGCGGGCCTCGGTCCTTCCCCAGCTCGTGCTGCGGCAGGAGCAGTTCCACACCTCGGAGTTCATGATCGAGGCGATCAAGCGCGGTGTGCCCGCGACCGAGGTCGGCGTGACCGTCGACCGCCGGATCCACGGGCACTCGAAGAAGCCGGCCGTCCTGCGCTACGGCCTCGGCTTCACGAACGCCATCATGCGCACCTGGCTGCGCTGATGCGCGCGGCCGTCGCCGGTCTGCTGGCCGGCGTGATGCTCCTCTGCGTGCCCGCGACCGCGGCGGCGTGGGACGAGGCCGGCTACTGGGACTTCGCCGACAAGCTCGCCCGGCGGCTCGACGACTCGTGGAACCCCGAGCTGGGCCGCTACCGGCCGGGCTCGTCCTCGGTCGACTCGATGATGAACGCCAACATGCTGCTGCTGCACTCGGCGGCGGCGCTGCATGGCCACGAGGGCGCCTCGCGGCAGGACGAACGCGCCCGCAGCATCGCGGCGCAGCTCATGAACTCGCCCCCGTGGATGGAGACGGTCGTCGATCCGCCGCCCGGCAGCCACGTGCACGTGCCCGGCTGGGTGGCCTCGATGACCGAGCCGAACACCGCCCAGCACCTGGTGGTCGACGGAGAGATCACCGACGGGCTGGCGATGGCGTGGCAGGCGAAGGATGCGCTCGGCATCGACCCGGCGGTCCAGGCGCTGATGCAGGACCGCCTGCGGCGCGTGGCCGAGGGGCCGTACTGGCGCTACCCGGCCCTGATCCTCAACCAGGTCAACTGGTACGCCGAGGTCTACAACGCGGCCGCCCTGGCCACCGGCAACCCGGCCTACCTGCAGCGCGACCTTCGCGGGCAGTTCGCCGCCCTGGTGCGCAGCATCCGCAGCCCGGCGCCGAACACGGCAGGCTCGCTCGGCCCCGGGATGCAGTTCCACTACCTCCCGCACGCGCTGCCGACCTCGAAGCTCAACACCGAGTCGGCGGAGTACGCCAACATCGTCGCCTCGGTCGTGCGCTTCTACGACAGCGCGATCGCTCGTGGCATGCAGCCGCTGCCCGCGGGCGACGAGGCGCTGCTGCGCCGCTGGATGACCCGCGTGCTGGCCGGCTACTGGACGCACGGCGGCTACATGAACTGGGACACGGGCTTCAGCTTCGGGCGCTGGCACCAGATGAAGAAGTTCGCGCTCTCCCAGCAGGCGCTGATCGGGATCGCCACCGGCGGGCGGCTGTCGCCCTCGCGCGCCGAGGCGTCGTGGGCCAAGCACATCCTCGAGACGGGCTTCGCGCTCTACGAGCGCAAGCTGCCCGAGGGCGAGGGCGTGGCGCCCGGGCTGTTCTATCCGCTCAAGCCGAAGCCGCAGTCGAACAAGCAGGCGCTCTTCGCCGCCTCGCGGGTGGCCGCCAACGTCGCCCGCGCGGTCGCCGCCGGGCTCCCGTCGCGTCCCGGCTCCGAGCCGCCCGCGCTCTACTCGTTCGACCCGGCCGTCGGCCGTCTGGCCGTCACGACACCCGCTTACAACACGGCGATCACCGCCATCACCAACGGCGCCTATCCGTACGGCGGGATCGACCTCGCGCGGCTCTACGACGGCCGCCAGGAGGTCGCCGCCACGCTCGGCGCCCGCGTCCCGTCGGCCTTCGGGATCGTCGCGCGGAACCGCCATGGGCGGATCCGGCTGGCCACCTCGCGCCCCGCCTCCAACCGCTCCGTGCGGCCGCTGCGACTGCTGCGCGCGCCGTGGGGCGTCGGCAGCTCGGGCTCGACCCTGCGGCCGTTCGCGGGCCCGTTCGACGTCCTGCGCGTGACCGGGCGGCGCGCCGGCGGCGGCGTCGACGCGCGCGCGACCTACACGTTCCGCCGCAACTCGATCATCGGCGAGTGGAGGGTGAAGGCCACCACGCGCCTGCGCCGGAGCGCCGAGGCGCTGTTCCCGAGCACCGGCGGCGACCGGGCGGCCGTCTGGGCGCTCCTGCGCGACGGCCAGAACCTCCCGGTGGCGGAGCCGCGCCCGGTGCGGGGCGTCGCCGCCTTCTACGTGCAGAGCGAGCGCTCGGGCTACGTGGTCGAGCCGATCGACCGGGTCAAGGGCGCGACCGCCTCGATCATCCAGCCCCGCCGCCAGCCGTCGGCGCCCGATCCCGGGCCGACGCTCTCGATCCGCCTGACCGGCCGGCTGACGCGTAAGCGCCCGGTCCACTTCTCGGTCCGGATCACTCCCGCGGCGGACCTGGCCTCCGCGCGGGCCGCCGCCGCGCGGTAGACGAACCCCGGGCTTGTAGGAAGGCGGGATCGAGGCCCGCGCGAGCTCGAGTGGTCAGTTATCCACCGCTCAGGTGGACAAGTGACCAATCGGCAGGGCGGGCGGTCGATTCCCTCGCTTCCCTACCCAGCGGAAGTTCGTCCCACCGCCGCGATGACCCGGCCGACCGCATCCTCCGCGGGCTCGTCCCCCCGCACGATCACGTCGGGCGACTCCGGCGGCTCATAGGGATCGTCGACCCCGGTCAGCCCCTTCAGCTCCCCGGCCCGAGCCCGCGCGTACAGCCCCTTCGGGTCGCGCCGCTCGCACTCCTCCAGACTCGTCGCCACCCACACCTCGAGGAACGGCAGCCCACGGCGGTCGTGGGCTGCTCGGGCGGCCTCGCGGTCGGCGCGGTAGGGCGACACCAGCGCCACCAGCACCACGACGCCGGCGTCGGCCAGCAGGGCCGACACCTCGGCGGTCCGGCGGACGTTCTCGGCGCGGTCCTCGGCCGAGAAGCCGAGGTCGCCGTTGAGCCCGTGGCGCAGGTTGTCGCCGTCGAGCACGTAGGCGCTGCGGCCGGCCTCGAGCAGGGTCGCCTCCACCCCGCCCGCGATCGTCGACTTCCCGGAGGCCGGCAGGCCCGTCATCCAGACCGTGGCGCCGCCGTGGCCGAGCGCGGCCCAGCGCTGGTCGCGCTGGATGCCCTGCTGCCAGACGACGTTCGACGAGCGCGGCGCGTCGCTCATGCGGCGATCATCCCCGCCCCCACCGTGTCGTTGGTCGCCTCGTCGATGAGGATGAAGGCGCCCATCCAGCGGTTCTCCTCGTACGGATCGAAGGCGAGCTCGGAGGCGCAGCGCAGCGAGACGCGGGCGATGTCGTTGAGCCCGAGCGAGTCGCCGCCCGGCTTGGGCGTCAGCGTCGCCACGTCGAGCGTCTCGCGCACGGTGTCGAGCTTCACGCGCTCGCAGCGCGCGGTGTGCTTGAGCAGATAGCGGCCGCCGACCCGTCCGGGTGACTCGCCGAGCCAGCAGATCGTCGCCTCGACCTCCCGCGCCTCGAAGGGGCGTTCGGCCGGCGGGCAGATCAGCGCTCCGCGCCCGACGTCCAGCTCGTCCTCGAGCGAGACGGCGACCGACAGCGGCGCGCTCGCCGACTCGAGCGGCCCGCCCGGGCCCTCGACGGCCGACACGCGCGACGTCAGGCCACTCGGCAGCACCACGACCTCGTCGCCCACGGACACGGTCCCGCCCGCGAGCTGCCCGGCATAGGCGCGCTGCTCGCCGGCGCGGATGACGTACTGCACGGGCAGCCGCAGCGGCCCTTCCTTCACCCCCGCCGCCGGCGCCCCTTCGAGGAACTCGAGCAGCGTCGGGCCGCGGTACCAGTCCATCGCCTCCGAGCGCTCGACCACGTTGTCGCCGTTCAGCGCGCTGATCGGGATGCAGGTGATCTCCTCGACCTCGAGCCGGCCCGCCCAGGCGCGGAAGTCCGCGCAGATGGCGCGGAAGCGGTCGGCGTCGTAGTCGACGAGGTCCATCTTGTTGACGGCCAGCACGATCCGCGGGATGCCGAGCAGCCCGGCGATCGCCGCGTGACGGCGGCTCTGGGTCAGCAGACCCTCGCGCGCGTCGACCAGCACGACCGCGACGTCGGCCGTCGAGGCGCCGGTGACCATGTTCCGCGTGTACTGCGCGTGGCCCGGCGTGTCGGCGATGATGAACCGCCGCCGGGGCGTCGCGAAGTGCCGGTAGGCGACGTCGATGGTGATGCCCTGCTCACGCTCGGCACGCAGGCCGTCGGTGAGCCGCGCCAGGTCCTGCTCCGCTTCGGCCACCTGGTCGGCGAGCAGCGACTTGGAGTCATAGAGCAGGCGGCCGATCAGCGTCGACTTGCCGTCGTCGACCGAGCCGGCGGTGGCGAAGCGCAGCACTAGAAGTAGCCCTCGCGCTTGCGGTCCTCCATCGCGGCCTCGCTGACGCGATCGTCCGCGCGCGTCTCCCCGCGCTCGGAGATCCGCGTGGCGGCGATCTCCGCGATCACGTCGTCGAGCGTCGCCGCCTCCGAGCGGACCGCGCCCGTGCACGTCATGTCGCCCACCGTCCGGTAGCGCACCGACGCGACGAACGGCCGGTCGCCGTTGAGCGACAGGAAGTCCGACGCGGCGTAGACCATGCCGTCGCGCTCGAACACCTCGCGCTCGTGCGCGAAGTAGATCGACGGCAGCTCGAGCCCCTCGTTGCGGATGTACTCCCACACGTCGAGCTCGGTCCAGTTCGAGATCGGGAACACGCGCACGTGCTCGCCCGGCCTCACGCGGCCGTTGTAGAGGTTCCACAGCTCGGGGCGCTGGCGGCGCGGGTCCCACTGCCCGAAGTCGTCGCGGAACGAGAAGATGCGCTCCTTCGCCCGCGCCCGCTCCTCGTCGCGGCGCGCGCCGCCGAAGGCAGCGTCGAACCGGTGCTCCTCGATCGCGTCGAGCAGCGTCGTGGTCTGGAGCCGGTTGCGCGACGGCGCGTCAGGGACGCGGCCGCGGTCGATCGACTCCTGCACCGACGCCACCAGCACCTCCGGCACGTGGCGGTCGCGGAACTCGACGACCTCCGGGAAGTTGTGCCCCGTGTCGACGTGCATGACCGGGAACGGCAGCTCCCCCGGCCGGAACGCCCTGCGCGCGAGCTCCAGCATCACGATCGAGTCCTTGCCGCCGCTGAACAGCAGCACGGGTCGCTCCAGGTCCGCCGCCACCTCGCGGAAGACGTGGATCGCCTCCGCCTCGAGAAGATCCAGATGGTTCACGCGCGCGCCTCCACGGGCGGGCGGCGGCGCAGCAGGATCATGAAGACGACGACGGCCAGCACGACGGGGAAGCCGGCCAGCACGATGACGGGCAGCTCGAGGCCGGCCTTGCTCAGCAGCCCGAGCCCGGAGGCCAGCAGGACGACGCCGAGCGCGCCGCGCAGCAGGTCCTGCGGCATCCGCTGGGCGACGTTCGCGCCGATCCACACGCCCGGGATCGAGCCGATCAGCAGCGTGCCGGCCAGCCCGTAGTCGACGTTGCCCGAGACCACGTGGGCGAGCGCCGCGACCCACAGCAGCACCGCGGCGTGCGCGACATCGGTGCCCACGACGCGGTGGGGGCTGAGCCTGAAGCCGAGGATGAGGCCGATGGCGATCAGGGTGCCGGAGCCGGCGGACGTGATGCCGAGCACGAAGCCGACCGTCGCCCCCAGCGCCGCGGCCGCGATCTTGTGGCGGGTCTGCATCCGGAACGCGCCCCGCTCGCGTGCCGCCAGGTCGGCCAGCGCCAGCGCCCGCAGCAGCACCAGCGCGCCGGTCAGCAGCAGCACGCCGCCGATCGACAGCAGCATGAAGGTGTCGAAGTCGTCGCCGATGCTGTCCCGCAGGCGATCGAGCAGCCAGACGCCGGCCAGCGCCCCCGGGCACGACCCGACGGCCAGCCAGAAGGCCATCCGCGGGAACACGGTGCCCTTGGTGAAGTGGCGCCAGCCGCCGACCGTCTTCGTGATGGCCGCGTAGGCGAGGTCACTGCCGACCGCCACCACCGGCTTGACGCCGAGCACGAGGATCAGCAGCGGCGTCATCAGCGAGCCGCCGCCCATGCCGGTGATGCCCACGAGCAGCCCGACGCCGAAGCCGAACAGGATCGTCGCCGGATCCATCAGGAGCCCGGGAGGTGCAGCCCGCACTCGATCTTGTCGGTGCCGGCCCAGCGGCCCTCGCGGCCGCCGCCCGGCGCGGTGCAGTGCGTGCAGCCGATCGAGGCGTAGCCACGGTCGTGCAGCGGGTGATACGGGACGTCGTTCTCGACGATGTGGCGCCAGACGTCCTTCTCGCTCCAGTCGGCCAGCGGCGCGCACTTGACCTTGCCGGGATGGCCGGGATCCGGCGCGAGCTTCGGGGTGTCCGCGCGGTTGGGCGACTGGTCGCGCCGCAGGCCCGGTGATCCAGGCGTCGACGTCGCCCAGGGCGCGCTCGAGCGGCTCCACCTTGCGCATGCCGCAGCACGCGTCCGGGTCGCGCTGCCACAGGCCGTCGATCCACTCGCCGCGGTAGACGTCGATCTCGATCCCGTAGCGCTGCTCGATGCGGCGCCACGTCTCGTACGTCTCCGGGAACAGGACCCCCGTATCGAGCGTGAACACGCGCGCCTCGGGCTCGATCGCGAGCAGCAGGTCGAGGATCACCGACGCCTCCTTCTGGAAGGAGCAGGCGACGTACAGGCGCGGGTGGTACTCGTCCACGACGTGGGCGAGCACCTCCTGCGCGCTCAGAGACTCGAGGTCCGGCGGGGCGGCACGCATCAGCGGCCGCACAGGTTAGCCGCCTACTCGGTTGTCACAGCCCTCAGCACGTCCACCCGCGAGGCCCTGATGGAGGGCGGGATCGCCGCCACCACGCCGGCGACCGCGGCGAGGACGGCGACCAGGATCAGGATGAGGAACGGGACCTCGAACACGAAGCCCTCGTCGGCCAGCGGGCGCGAGAGGATCGCCGCGAACGCGAAGCCGAGCACCACGCCGAGCAGGGCGCCGATCACCGCCGTGATGACCGACTCGCCGGTCACCATCACCCACACCTGGCCGCGGCCCATGCCCACGGCCCGCAGCATGCCGAGCTCGCGCGTGCGCTCGTGGATCGAGAGCGCCATCGTGTTGATGATCCCGAGCAGGGCGACGATCACCGACAGGGCGAGCAGGGCGAGGACGATGAAGAGGATCACGTTGACCTGCTCGTTCTGCTCGTCCTTGAAGTCCTCGATCGTCATCGGCTTGGCGGTCGGGAAGTCCGCCAGGATGCTCTCCTCGGCGCGCTTGATCTCCTCCGGGCTCGAGCCGGGCTCGCCCGCCACCAGCGCGAAGGCGATGTCCTCGGACTCCCAGTCGCTCGCGAGCGACGCATTGCTGACCACGATGCCGCCGACGAAGCCTGCCGCCGAGTCGTAGATGCCCTTGACCTCGTAGGTGACCTCGTTGCCGCGCGGCGTGAGGAAGCGCACGCTGTCGCCGACCGCCAGGTCGTTGGTCTCGGCGAAGTCGTTGCTGATCGCGGCGCCGTTCGAGCCGAGGCTCGACAGCACGTCGTCCGAGCCCTCGTCCCAGTTGAGGGTCAGCACGTCACGGACGGTGGCGTCGTCGATGCCGGTCACGCCCGTGTTGCCCTGCTTGCCGACGATCCGGCCGGTCTCGAAGCGCAGCGCGGAGACGGCCGAGACGCCGTCGACCTGCTCGAGCGCCTCGGAGATGCCGACCGGCAGGGGCGAGAAGCCGTCGTCGTGGGTGATGATGCCGGCGGCCTTCACCTGCTCGTCGATGCCCTGGTCGATCGTCGCGCGCAGGCCGGCGGCGAAGATCGCCACCATCACGACGAGCGCGACGCCGATCATCAGCGCCGAGGCGGTGATCGCCGTCCGCTGCGGCTGGCGGTTCGCGTTCTCGCGCGCGAGCCGGCCGGACAGGCCGAGGATGCTCTGCAGCGGCCTGCCGATCGCCGAGCTCAGCGGCCGCACGAGCGTCGGCGCCAGCAGGGCGAAGCCGAAGATCATCAGCAGCGTGCCGAACCCGAGCACCGACGCAGTGGCGCTGGCGGGGCCCGGGTCGCCGAGCAGGCCGTAGAGCAGCAGGACCACGCCGAGCAGCTCGACGAACGCCGCGATCACGATGCGGCGCTTGCGCAGGCGTGCGGGCGCATGCGGCTCGGCCTCGCGCATCGCCTCGACGGGCTGCACCCGCGTCGCGCGGCGCGCCGGCACGAAGCCGGAGACCACGGTCGCGATCACGCCGACGAGCAACGAGATGATGATCGTGCGGGCCTGCAGCGGCGCGCTCGCGTTGCCGAGATCGAGGCCGATCGCGCCGAAGAGGACGCGCAGGAGCGCGGCCACGAGCAATCCGAGGAGGATGCCGACGATCGAAGCGATCAGGCCGATGACCACCGACTCGGCGATCACCGAGCGCAGGATCTGGCCGCGCGAGGCGCCGAGTGTGCGGAACAGCGCGAACTCGCGCGAGCGCTGCGCCACGGTCACCGCGAAGGTGTTGAAGATCAGGAAGCCGCCGACGAGCACCGCCACGGAGGCGAACACGAGCAGGAAGGTGCGGATGAAGCCCAGCGCGCTCGACAGGTCCTGGGCGGCCTTCTCGGCCTGCTCCTTGCCGGTGCGCACGGCGTAGCCGCGGCCCAGCTCGGCGGCGATCGCCGCCTTGAGCTGCTCGGGCGTGGTGCCGCTCTCGGCCGCGACCGAGATGTCGATGTAGCCGTCCAGGGCGAGCACGCGCTGGGCCTCGGGCAGCGTCACCACCGCCATCCGCGAGCCGGCGAGGTTGTCGCTGTTCCCGAGCCGTGCGACGCCGGAGATCGTGTAGTCCTTCTTGGGCTGCCGGCCGGCGATCGTGACGGTGTCGCCCTCGCCCCACTCGAACTCGTCCGCCGTGGCCTTGTCGATGACGACCTCGTCGTCGCTCTCAGCCGGCCCGCCCTCGAGATAGGTGAGCGGGTCGAATCGCTCCGGGCTGCCGCTGAGCAGGAGCGTCGGAGGCCCGCTGGAGAGGATCGGCTCGCCTTCGCGGTCGAGCAGCGCGACCTGGCCGGATACGGAGCCGGCCGCCTCCTCGACGCCGTCGACCGACTGCACCCGCTCGAGCGTGGAGGCCTCCATCGGAGGCGGATCCTCGAATTCGACCTCGACGGCCCGCTGCGACTGCACCGAGACGTCGGTGCCCTTGCTCGCGCGCTCGAAGAGGTCCTTGAACGACGCGTCGATGGTGTCGGTGAAGACGAACGTGCCCGCCACGAACGCCACGCCGATGACGACGGCGAAGCCGGTCAGCGCGGTCCGCAGCTTCCGGGCCAGCAGGCCCTTCAGCGCGACCTTGAGCACTTAGGCCACGGCCTTCATCAGGTCCAGCACGCCCTCCGTGGTCTCGCCGCCGCCGTCGTGCACGACCCGGCCGTCGCTGAGGACGACGATGCGGTCGGCCACCGAGGCGGCGTGGGCGTCGTGCGTGACCATGACGACGGTCTGGCCGAACTCGTCGACAGCCTGCCGCAGCAGCCCCAGCACCTCGTCGGACGAGGCCGAGTCCAGGTTGCCGGTCGGCTCGTCGGCGAACACCACCGCGGGGCGGTGGATCAGCGCGCGCGCCACGGCGACGCGCTGCTGCTGGCCGCCGGACAGCTCGGACGGGCGATGGTCGAGCCGGTCGCCGAGGCCCACCGCGGCGATCAGCTTGTCGAGCCACTCGCGGTCCGGCTTCTTTCCGGCCAGCGTGAGCGGCAGCATGATGTTCTCCTCGGCGGTCAGGACCGGCACGAGGTTGAAGGCCTGGAACACGAAGCCGAGCCGGTCGCGCCGCAGGCGCGTGAGCGCCTTGTCGTCGAGGTTGGCGAGCTCGGAGCCGTCGACCACCACGGAGCCCGCCGTCGGCCGGTCGAGCCCCGCGAGCAGGTGCATCAGCGTCGACTTGCCGGAGCCGGACGGGCCCATGATCGCGGCGAGCTGGCCGCTCGGGAAGCTCGTGCTGATGCCCCGGAGGGCGTGGACGGCCGTCTCGCCCTCGCCGTACACACGACGGAGCTCGGTGGTGCTGACGATCGGGCGCGACGTCGTGTCGGTCATGGCGCACAGAATGGTCAACGAGCCCGGACCCGAAGGGGTGGAAGGCTCGCTACCCGGGGTGCGGCTAGCCGCACTTACGCAGGATCAGTCTCCGGCGCGAAGGTAAGCGAGGACCGCGAGCACGCGGCGGTGGTCCTCCACCGTCGGCGTCAGGTCCAGCTTCGAGAAGATCGAGGTGACGTGCTTCTCCACCGCGCGCTCGGTCACGACCAGCGCCTCGGCGATGGCGGCGTTCGAGCGGCCCTCGGCCATCAGCCCGAGCACCTCGCGCTCGCGCGCGGTGAGGGCCTCCAGCGGGTCCTCGCGGCGGCGGCGGCCGAGCAGCAGGGCGACGACCTCGGGGTCGAGCGCCGAGCCGCCGCCGGCGACGCGCCGTACGGCGTCCGTGAACGTGTCCACGTCGGCCACCCGGTCCTTGAGCAGGTAGCCGGTGCGCTCGGTCGACTCCGACAGGAGCTCGAGCGCGTAGGCCTCCTCGACGTACTGGGAGAGGACGAGCACCGCCGTGTCCGAGTGCTCGGCGCGGATCCGGTGCGCGGCGCGCAGCCCCTCGTCGGTGTGCGTGGGCGGCATCCGCACGTCGACCACGGCGACGTCGGGCTTGTGGGCGCCGACCTTGCGCAGCAGGTCCTCGCCGTCGCCGGCCTGGCCGACGACGTCGAAGCCCGACTCCTCGAGCAGGCGCGACAGACCCTCGCGCAGCAGCACGGAGTCATCGGCGATCACGACGCGTAGGGGATCAGTCATACGGGGATCTCAGCGCGCAGCCTAGTGCCTGCCCCGGCCGGAGAGTCGAGCTGACATCTTCCCATCCAGAGCGGAGACACGATCGACGAGGCCCCGCAGGCCCGACCCGCGGTCGGGGTCGGCGCCCCCGATGCCGTCGTCGGCGACCTCCACGATGGCGTGTCCGTTGCGGCGCGCCACGCGCACGGTGGCCTGGCTGGCGTGGGCGTACTTGGCGACGTTGGTCAGCGCCTCGGCGATCACGAAGTAGGCGGCCGCCTCGATCGGCTCGGGCAGCCGGTCGCCGGGCAGCTCGGCGAGGTCGACCTCGATCGGCGCGCGCCCGGCGAGCGCTTCCAGCGCGGCGCCGAGTCCGCGGTCGGACAGCACGGCCGGGTGGATGCCGCGCGCCAGCTCGCGCAGCTCGCCGAGCGCCAGCGTGAGCTCCTGCTGGGCGGCGTCGAGCAGCTCGTTCGCCCTCTCGGGGTCCTGGTGGACCTTGCCCTGGGCCAGCCGCAGGGTCAGCGAGAGCGCGACCAGCCGCTGCTGGGCGCCGTCGTGCAGGTTGCGCTCAAGCCGCCGGCGCTCGTCGGTGCCGGCCTCGACGATCCGCGCGCGCGACGTACGCAGCTCCTCGACGCGGGCGCGCAGCTGCGCCTGCAGGCGCTCGTTCTCCATCGCCAGGCCGGCGGCGGCCGCCACCGAGCCGAGCAGCTCGGGCTCCTCGCACAGCGTCCGGTCGTGCACGATCGCGCCCACGCGGCGCCCCTCGAGCTCGACCGCCGTCCACCCCCGTGCCGCGTCGTCGTCGGCCGGCGGCTGGACCACGTGGCCGTCGGAGTCGACCCAGCGGCTCTTGTCGTCGAGCCAGAAGACGAGCTGGAGCGAGCGATCGCCGAGCGCGTCGGCGAGCCGGCAGCGCAGCGTCCCGGTGCCCGGCGCCTCTCCGAGCCGCAGCAGCAGCTCGGACACCGCGCCGGCGCGCGCCACGCGGCTGCGCACGAGGCCGATCAGGAAGACGTAGGGCACCGAGGCGAAGACGAGCAGGCCGGCCCACCCGAGCACGTCGGTCAGCCGCGAGATCCCGGCGGCATCGGTGCCCAGCGACGAGCCGACCAGGACCAGGATCGCCACGCCCGACCACAGGATCGGGGCCATGGCGCGCCGCTGCGGCGGCGTCGCGGCCCGCCAGCGGCGGATGAGGATGACGAGCACGACGGCGACCAGCGCCACGCCGATGACCGAGATCAGGCCGTTGAAGACGTCGCGCAGCGTGTCGTTGCGCTCGATCAGCAGCGCCGACTCGGGGCAGTCGGGGCAGCTCTCGGTCATCCGCTCGGTGAAGCCCCACAGCAGCTGCGGCAGCGGCCCCACGAGGGTCAGGAAGTAGCCCGCGGCCAGCAGCCACGCGTGCCATGGCCGTTCGAGCCGCCCGTCGGGATACGCGAGCAGCATGTGCGCGAAGACGACGAAATAGAGGCTGGCGAGCATCACGCCGATCGTGAAGACGACCGAGTCGTCCGACGCGGTGAGCGCGCCGAGCATGTAGGTGAAGCCGACCGCGGTCATCAACGCGCCGAAGCGGCTGGCCGGCCGGCGCCACCACGCGTAGAGGCCGGTGCCCACGAAGGACCACGAGATCAGCAGGCCGATGACGATCCCGGCCCCGGGCATCGGCGTGTGGTCCGAGGAGACGATGAGGGCGGCCGCGGCGCCACCGGCGACGACGGCCGCGAGCGCGATCGCGAACAGCGCGCGGTTGAGCCCCGTCACAGGAGCTCCTGCAGGCGGTCGCCGGACAGCTCGGCCTTGGGCACGAAGCCGCGGGCGCCGGAGCGGGTGACGAGCGGGCCGAAGTCCGACGAGTCGCGGCTGGAGACGAGGATCACCACCGGGCTGTCGTCGTTGCCGGTGAGTCGGGCGGCGACGTCGAAGCCGTCGATGTCGGGCAGCTGCACATCGAGCAGCACCACCTCCGGCTGGAGCCGGCCGGCCTCGGTGAGCGCCGACGCCCCGTCAGCGGCCTCGCCCACGACGTCGAAGCCCTCCGCCTCGAGGAGGACTCGCGCAGTCGCGCGGAACGACGGATGGTCGTCCACGATGAGGACCCGGTGACCCACGGTTCACAAGTCTGGTGACGTTGTGGAACCGCTGCCATACGGCTGGCCGTACCCGCCCGGGTGGCTAGTCGGTGACCGCCGCTACCCCGATCCGGGGAGGGCGGCGGCAGCGATCTCGCGATAGGCGCTGCCCGGATCCGGCGCTCCGAACACCGCCGATCCGGCCACGAAGGCTGTCGCCCCGGCCGCCGCGCACGGCCCCGCGGTCCTGACGTCGATCCCGCCGTCGACCTCGATCGCCACCCCCGGCCCGAGCAGCGCGCGCAGCCGCTCGAGCTTCCCGAGCGAGGATTGCAGGAACTGCTGCCCGCCCCAGCCCGGGTTGACGGTCATGCACAGCAGCAGGTCGAGATCGCCGACCAGCTCGGAGGCGGCCGCCACCGGCGTGCCCGGGCAGAGGGCGAGGCCGGCCGTGCAGCCGGCGGCGCGGACCGCCTGCAGCGCGTAGTGCACGTGCGGCGTGGCCTCGGCGTGGATCGTGATGTGGTCGGCGCCGGCCTTCGCGAACTCCTCGATGTGACGCTCGGGCTGCTCGACCATCAGGTGCACGTCGACGATCCCGCCCGCCTCGTGGATCTGCTCGGCCAGCGCGTCGACGACCAGCGCGCCCATGCTGACCGGCGGCACGAAGTGGCCGTCCATGACGTCCACGTGGATCGTGCGGGCGCCGGCGTCGAGCACCGCGTCGACCTGCTCGCCGAGGCGCGCGAAGTCGGCCGCCAGGATCGAGGGAGCGACGCCGGCGGGGGTCATATGGGCTGGAGCATCGACGCCTTGCAGTGATTGCACGCGTAGAGCGCGGTGTCCGACATCCGCACGATCGTCGAGTGCTCGCCGCAGTTGGGGCACACGGACATCAGCTCGAAGCGGTGCAGGCAGTTCACGCAGCGGTAGCGGCCCGGCAGGTTGGTGGGTCGGAGCCAGGGCTCGTGGCAGGAGGGGCAGACGTCGCCCAGATCGACGTGGTCGTCGGTCACGACCGCCGGAGCCGCGCGATGAAGAAGCCGTCCGTGCCGTCGCGGTGCGGAAGCGTCTGGAGGAAGCCGGGCACGGTCGGATGGTCCCAGACCGGCAGGTCGGACGGCAGCTCGTCGACCGCGAAGTCGTCGCGGCGCTGAAGGAAGTCGCCGACCAGGAGCTCGTTCTCGCGCGGGGAGATCGTGCACGTGGAGTAGACGAGCACGCCGCCCGGCTCGAGCGCCTCGGCCGCCGCGTCGAGGAGGCGGGCCTGCACGGCAGCGAGCGCCTGCGGGGTCTCGGCGTCCTTGCGCCAGCGCACGTCGGGCCGGGCGGCGAGCGTGCCGAGGTCCGAGCACGGGGGGTCGACGAGCACGCGGTCGTAGGGCCCGTCGTGCGGGCCGGCGGCGTCGGCGGTGCGGACCTCGACGCAGGTGGCTCCCATCCGCTCGGCGGTGCGCCGGAGCGCGTCCGCGCGCCCGGGGTGCTTCTCGACCGCGACGACGCGGCCCTCGTCGCCCATCAGCGCGGCCAGGTGGGTCGTCTTGCCGCCGGGGGCCGCGCACAGGTCCAGGATCCTCTCGCCGGGCCGCGGGTCGAGGGCGCGCGCGACCGCCATCGCGGCGCGCGACTGCGGCATGAACAGGCCCTGCTCCCACAGCGGCGACGAGAACGCGTCGAACGGAGCGTCGAGGACGAGGCCCTCGGGCAGCTCGGCGGGATGCGAGGCGACCGGCAGCTCGAGCCGCTCGGCCTTGAGCGTGTTGATCCGGACGAGCGGCCTCGGCGGGCTCGTTGCCGGCCGCCATCAGCGCGCGCGCCTCGCCGGGGCCGAGCGCGTCGAACCACAGCTCGGCGATCCATTCCGGATGCGAGTGCTTGAGCGCCGCCTCGGCGGGCGTGGCGTCGGGCAGGGCGGCCACCAGGGCGGGCGCCTCGCGGGCGGCGCGCCGCAGGACGGCGTTGACGAGCCCGGCGCCGCGGCGCGACTCGCGCTTGGCCAGCTCGACCGACTCGCCGACCGCCGCGTGGGCGGGGATGCGGTCCAGGAAGGCGAGCTGGAGCACGCCGAGCCGCAGCGCGGCGAGCACGGCGGGCTCGAGCTTGGACACCGGCCGGCCGGCCAGCGTCTCGATCACGTGGTCGAGCGTCGCGCGGCGCTGGACCACCCCGTAGGCCAGCCGCATGGCGAGCGCCCGGTCACGCGGCTGCAGGCCGTGACGGCGCGCCTCGCCGTGCAGCGCGCGGTCGGCGTAGGCGCCCTCCTCGAAGACCCGCTGAATGACGGTGTACGCGCACGCCCGAGCGGGTGAAATTCCGGTGATGCCGGCTGCCCGCTCGGCTATCCGTCCAGATTCCTGATTTTCGCTTATGTGCAATTTGCGGCTATTTCCAGCGTGTTCGGAAATGTGTCGAACGTTCGTCCATTTCGGCGCGGAAACGCTCAATCTCCGTGGCATCGAGGCTAAAGCACCCCGTAGAACTTGCCGATAGCTGCCTCGGAAGGGGATTTGAACATGTCGCTGACGAACACAAATCGCGAGAGCACGGGCACCCGCCCGGCGGCTCTGCGCGATCTGCGGTTCGCCGGCACCGTGGCAGCCGGACTGGTCGCTGGGGTGCTCGGCGTCGGAGCCTTGAGCGCTCCGCTCCTCGGTTGGACCGAATGGCCCGACGCGCTCCAGCCGGGGCGCGAAGAGGTCGTCCAGATGAAGCCGGGCGAGCGTCCGCCGGTCGCTGACACCGGTTCCACGCGCACCGCTTCGAGCGACGGCACCATCACGATCCCCGGCCCGGGCGGCACCACGCTGGTGGTCCCGGCCCCCTCGACGGGCGTCTCCACGCCCGGCACGGGCACCGGCGGCTCCGTGACCGTGGGCGCCGGCGGCGAGAGCGACGGAGCCGTTGACGGCTTCGGCGGCTCCGGCTTCTCGAGCCCGAACCTGAGCGACTCCGACGGCGACGGCATGCCCGACGTCTGGGAGACGCGCATGGGCCTGAACCCGCTGCGCGACGACGCGAGCGCCGACAGCGACGCCGACGGCATCCCGAACTACGACGAGTACCGGACCAAGACTTCCGCCGCGAACTCGGACTCGAACGGCGACGGCATCTCCGACGGCGACACCGACTCCGACCTCGACGGCGTGCGCAACGCGGTCGAGGTGCAGCTCGGCTCTAAGCCGTGGACGCCCGACTCGAACGGCGACGGCGTGACCGACGGCGCCGACGATCCCGACGGCGACGGCATCCCGAGCGCCGGCGAGGAGCAGGCGGGCACCGATCCCGGTACCGCCGAGCCCACGCCCGAGCAGCCGGTCGACCCCGATCCCGAGACTCCGCCCGTCGACGAGGGCAGCGGCCCGATCGCCACCGAGCCCGACCCGGTCGAGGTCGAGGATCCCGCCGACGACGGCGATGACGATCCGACGCCGGCCCCGGCGCCCGACGCTCCGGTCGAGGAGCCCGCCCCGCCGGCCGACACGGCCCCCGCGACGGACGAGCCCGAGGCCCCGGTCGAGACGCCGGCCGCACCGGCTGACGAGGCCCCGGCCGACGACGCTCCGGTCGCCCCGGCGGCCGAGCCGGCCCCGGCCGCCGAGCCCGCCCAGGCCCAGGCCGCGCCGGCCCCGGCCGCCGCTCCGGCGCCCGCTCCGGCTCCGGCTCCGGCGCCCGCCCCGGCTGCCGCCGCCCCGGCCCCGGCTCCGGCGCCCGCGGTACCCAGCCCCGCGCCTGCCCCGGAGACGGCTCCCGCCGCCGCCGAGGCCCCGGCGCAGCCCGCCGCCTGACACACCTTCAGGGAGTACGTACCTCGCACCGGCCGCCTAGCGCGGCCGGTCTGCGTTAACCGCCGACCGCGAAGTCGGTGAGGCGCGGATCGGGGCGCCCGCGCAGCCAGTCGGCGGCGGCCATCGGCCGGCCGCCCGGCGGGCGGATCTCGGTCAGCTCGAGCGCGCCGCCGGCGGCGCCGAGCAGCAGCCGGTGGCCGTCGGCCCGCACGCGGCCGGGCTCCGGCCCGTCGGCGGCGACGCGCGCCGCGATGACGCCGAGGAAGTCGCCGCCGGGCACCACGACGCGAGCGCCGATGTGCGGACGCAGGGCGCGCACCGTGCGCTCGAGCTCCTCCGGGGAGCGGCCGGGATCGAGCGCGCGGTCGGCGGCCTCGATCTTGTGCGCGTAGGTCGCCTGCGCCTCGTCCTGCTCGACGAACGGCGGCCGCTCGTCGAGCGCGCGCACCAGCAGGTCGCCGCCGAGCCGCTCGAGCCGCGCCGCGAGCGTCCCGTAGTCGTCGTCGGGGCGGATCGGCTCGGCCTCCTGGACGCAGACGGCGCCGGCGTCGAGCGCCTCGGTCACGCGCATGATCGAGACGCCGGTCTGCTCGTCGCCGGCCATCATCGCCCGCTCGACCGGGGCGGCGCCGCGCCAGCGCGGCAACAGCGACGGGTGCACGTTGATCATCTCGTAGGCCGACAGCAGCGGCTCCTTGATCAGGACCCCGTAGGCGCACACGCACGCGACCTCCGGCTCCGCGGCGGCGATCCGCTCGAGCGCCTCGGGCTCGTGCAGCTGCTCAGGCTGGATCAGCTCGAGCCCGAGCTCGCGCGCGCGGTCGGCGACCGGCGGCGGGGAGACCCTGCGGCCGCGCCCCTTGGGCCGGTCCGGCCGGGTGACCACGAGTACGGGCCGGTGGGCACTTTCGGCCAGCCGCTCGAGCACCACGGCGGCGAACTCCGAGGTGCCGAGGTAGACGGTCTTCACTACGCGCTGACGGCGGGCTCCGGCGGCGGATGCCCGGCCATCGCCTCGCGCATCGCGCGCATCGCCTGCTTGCGCTGGTCGCGCGAGGTGCGGTCCAGGATGAGGACGCCGTCGAGATGGTCGACCTCGTGCTGGATGACCCGCGCCTCGAGACCGGACGCCTCGACGACGAGCTGCGCCCCCGTCTCGTCCTGGGCGCTCACGCGCACGCGGACGGGGCGCTCGACCTCGACGCCGACGCCGGGCAGCGACAGGCAGCCCTCCTCCAACGTCTCGACCTCGTCGCCGCGCCACTCGATCACGGGGTTGACCAGGACGCCGAGCGGCGCCTCCGGGTCGACGCGGTACACGAGCACGCGGTGCATGACGCCGAGCTGCGTGGCGGCGAGCCCGATCCCGAGCGCCTCGTCCATCAGCTCGCCCATGCGCCTGACCTCGTCGGCGAGCGCGCCGTCGAACACCTCGACCGGCCGCGCGCGGCTGCGCAGCACCGGGTCGCCGTACTTGCGCACGTGCCGCAGCGCCGCCTCGCGCTTGGCGCGGGTCGCGGGATCGAGCCGGTCCTGCGGCGTCTCCTCCGCCTCGGGGGCGGCGGTCTGCTGCTCCTGTGCCATCGAACCGACGAGTCTAGCCACGCCTATTGCGGGTCGACGTCCACCGAGAACGCGACGTCGCGCAGCGCGCGGTCGCGGGCGGCGGACTCGACGGCGGCGGCGACAGCCCGGACGGCGACCGCGCGCTCGCCCGTCTTGACGACGACCTGGCGGCGCTCGCGACCGCGCAGGCGGAACAGCGGGGCGGGGCCGAGGATCTCGGTGCGCTCCGAGATGCCGGCCCCGATGTTCTCGGCGACCTGGGTGGACGCCGCGCGGACCGGCTCGGCCGCCTCGGCGGACACGACCACGCGGACGAGGTCGGCGAACGGCGGGTAGCGCAGGGCGCGCCGGCGCTCGAGCTCGCCGGCCAGGAAGCCGTCGCTGTCATGGCGCGCGGCGGCCTCGATCGACGGCGCGTCGGGCGCCGTGGTCTGCACCAGCACGCGCCCGCCCTCGGGGCCGCGGCCGGCCCGCCCGGCGAGCTGGGCGATCAGCGCGAAGGTGCGCTCCTCGGCGCGGAAGTCGGGGAAGCGCAAGGTGCTGTCGGCGTCCAGCACCACGCCGAGCGTGACGTCCGGGAAGTCGTGGCCCTTGGCCACCATCTGGGTGCCGAGCAGGAGCCCGGCGGGCGCGGCGTGAAAGCGGCTGAGGAGCTCAGGCACCGCGTCCTTGGCCGCGGCGGTGTCGGCGTCGAGCCGGAACACCGGGACGTCGAGCGCCTCGCGCAGCTCGGCCTCGATCCGCTCGGTGCCGGCGCCGTAGCGGGCGACGGACAGCGAGCCGCACGCATCGCAGCGGCTCGGCACGCGCTCGCGGTGGCCGCAGTGGTGGCAGGCGATCACGCCCTCGGCGCGGTGCAGCACGAGCGCGACGTCGCACTGCGGGCACTCCCACACCTTCCCGCACGAGCGGCACGTGAGGAAGTTGGACCAGCCGCGGCGGTTGAGCAGCACGATCGACTTGCGGGCGGCGCTCAGGGCCCGCCGGGTGAGCGGGTGCAGCGGGTGCTGGGCGCCGCGCATGTCCAGCACGCGCACGGGCGGGAGCGGCCGCGAGTCGACCCGGCTCGGCAGGCGCACGTGCGGCAGGCCGTGCCAGCTCTCCGGCCGCGGCGTGGCCGAGCCGGCGAGCAGCGTGGCGCCGGCCCCGCGGGCGCGCTCGGCGGCGACGGCGCGCGCGTCGTAGCGCGGGTCGCCCTCGTGCTTGTACGAGCTGTCGTGCTCCTCGTCGATCACCACGAGCCCGAGGTCGGCGACCGGGGCGAAGACCGCCGAGCGCGGGCCGACCGCGATCCGCGCCTCGCCGGAGCGCAGCCGGCGCCACTCGTCGTAGCGCTCCCCCTCCCCCAGCGCCGAGTGCAGCAGCGCCACGGTGTCGCCGAAGCGCGCCTGGAAGCGCGCGACGGTCTGTGGCGTGAGGGCGATCTCGGGCACCAGCACGATCACCCCGCGGCCGCGCTGCAGCGCCTCGGCGGCCGCGCGCAGGTAGACCTCGGTCTTGCCCGAGCCGGTGACGCCGTGCAGCAGGTGCGAGCCGCCGGCGCTCACGCGCTCGAGCGCCGCGAGCTGGTCGGGCGTGAGCTCGACCGCGCGGTCGGCGGCGGCGTTGGTGCGCGGGACCCGGCGCTGCGCGCGCGGGGCGATCGCCACCAGCCCGCGCGCCTCGAGCCGGCGCAGGGCGCCCAGGTCGGCTCCCGCCGGGCCGGGCAGCCGCTCGAGCAGCGGCGCGCTGGTTGGCGGTGAGCCGCTGCCCGTCGAGCTCGGCCGCGGTGCGCTCGGCCCACAGCTGCGTGCGCTCGCGCCCACGTGGCGGCAGCACGAGCGACAGCGCCCGGGCAGGCGTCGAGCAGTACTCGCGGGCCATCCACAGCGCCAGCTCCACCAGGTCGCCCGGTACCGACTCGCCGCGCACGGCGGTCGGCGTGACCAGCTTCTCGTCGGGCACCTCGGTGGCATCGGCGAGCGCGACGACCACGCCGTCGAGCGCCTGGCGCCCGAACGGCACGCGCACGATCGAGCCGACGTCCACCGGGTCGGCGGGCAGCCGGTAGTCGAACGGGCCCGACAGGCGGCGCGTGGTGGTGAGGGGCTCGACGCGGGCGATCACGGTCCGAAGACCATAGGCGCCGGCTCGGCGCTCTCACCCCTCCGGCAGGCCGAGCTGGAGCTTGCGCAGCAGGTCCGCGAGACGCCGCTGGTCGGCCTCGCTCAGCGCGCCCAGGATCCGCCGCTCGTTGTCCAGGTGGGCGGGCGTGAGGCCGTCGATCAGCCGCCGTCCGGCGGCCGTGAGGCTGATCAGCGTCCCGCGCCGGTCGTCCGGGTCGGCGGTGCGGGCGATCAGGCCCGCCGCCTCGAGCTTGTCCAGCCGCTTCGTCGTCCCGCTCGAGGTGAGCATCGACGCGTTCGTGAGGTCGGTCGGCCGCAGCGTGCCTCCCGACCGGCGCAGCGTGGCCAGCAGGTCGTGCCAGCCCGGCTCGAGGCCGTGCTCGCGGTAGACCGGCTCGAGCCGCGCCTCGATCTCGCGGGCCAGCCGCGAGATGCGGCCGACGATGCCGATCGGCGACGAGTCGAGCTCCGGCCGCTCGCGCTCCCACTGCTCGATGATCAGGTCGACGCCGTCGCGCTCGGGCACGCAGCGCAGCCTACATAAATTTGTGTCCCAGTAACTTGCTTCCTAGGAAGATATGTACTAGGATGCAATTCATGATCAACAAGCTCTTCAATAACCGCAGCCGGACCGCTCGCCCTCAGCCTCGGATTCGCTGGTACTAGGCCGCCAGGTCGACGGTCTCGCCGATCGGCAGCCAGCGGAAGCGGCGCCGCACGTCCTCCGGCGCGCTCGCCAGCTCGCGCTCGATCGCGTCGCGGCCCTCGCGGAAGTGCGACCAGCCCTCGTAGTGGATCGGGATCATCGCGCGCGGGCGGATCAGGCGGCACAGCTCGACGGCGTCGCGGGCGGTCATCGTGTACCGCAGCGGCCCGGTGACCGGGAAGCGCACGCCGCCCAGGTGCAGCAGCACCGTGGCGATCTCCAGCCGGTCGGCGACGCTGCGAATGCCGTCGTAGAGCACCGTGTCGCCCGTGATCCAGACGCCGTTGCCGTCCCACGCCAGGGCGAAGCCGATCACGTCCCCCACCAGCGGATGGCTGAGCGGCGGTCCATGGCGGCAGGGCGTGGCCGTGATCTCGATCGCCGACTTGCCCGGCGCCTCGAGCCGCGTGGTCTCCCACGGCGTGAGCCCGACGGCGCCGCCCCCGAGCCGCCGCGCGCCCGAGGCCGTGGTCACGACGACGCCGGCCGACGGCAGCAGCGCCCGCCCGGCATCGTCGAGGTTGTCGTCGTGATGGTCGTGCGTGAGCAGGACCGCGTCGATCGACCCCAGCTCGCTGCTCGGGATCGCCGGCCCGGCCACCTTGCGCGACGACGTGCCCCAGCCGAAGGAGTACCTCCGGCCGGGCTCGTCGAAGGTGGGGTCGGTCAGCAGCCGCCAGCCGCCGATCTCGATCAGCGCCGTCGGACCGCCGATGTGGGTGACCTTCACACCGCGCTCGTCTGCCCCGCGTGCCGCACGGCCCAGTCGAGCGCGTGGTCGGCGACCTTCTCCCACCCGGGCCAGGCGGGCAGCAGGTGCGGGCCCTCGAACTCCTTGACCTCGGTGACGACCTTGTCGTTCCAGTGCTTGGCGTTGGACTGCTGGATCGACGGCGGCATCAGGTGGTCGTTGCTGCCGGAGATGAACAGGAGCGGGGCGCGCGCCTCGTTCTTGTAGTCGACCCAGTTGTCGTCCTTGCCCGGGTGGATGTTGGCCAGCGCGCTGCCCCAGAAGATCTCGCCCGAGGCGGGGACGTGATAGCGCTCGTAGAGCCGGCGGGCCTCGTCCTCCGGGAAGCCGTTGGTGAACGCGTAGTTCCACTGCTCGAACGTGAAGCCCACCGCCCGGTGGCGGTTGGCGGGGTTGCGGAGCACCGGGAACGTCGCCTTGATCTGCGACAGCGGGATGCGCTTGACGCCCTCGGTCGGCGCGGAGTTGATCGCCACGCCCGCCGCCCCGTACCCGTGGTCGAGCAGGATCTGGGTGAACACGCCGCCGGCCGAGTGGCCGATCAGGATCGGCGGCTCGTCGAGCTCGCGCACGACCGACTCGAGGCGCTCGATGATCTGCGGCACCGTGACCGCCTCGATCGGCGACGGGTCGGCGTTGAGCGCCTCGACCTCGACGTCGAATCCCGGGTACGCGGGCGCGATGACCCGGTGGCCGGCCTGCTCGTAGCGCTCGACCCACTGCTCCCAGCTCCGCGGCGTGACCCAGAAGCCGTGGATGAGCACGATCGTCTGCCCGCTCAATTGCCTGCCCCCAATGAGTTTGGATTTCAAACCGAGCGGGGAGCAAGCTAGCAGTCGTGGCCCGCGTCTGTTCGATCACGGATGCCCTGGCGCTCGTCGGCGAGCGCTACGCGCTGCTCGTGGTGCGCGAGATCCGCTACGGCCGCACACGCTTCACCCAGCTCCTCAACGGCACCGGGGCCCCACGCGACGTGCTCACCCGCCGGCTGCGCGAGCTCGAGGACGCGGGCATCATCGAGCGCCGCCTCTACCGCGAGCACCCGCCGCGCCACGAGTACCTGCTGACCGAGGCGGGTGAGGAGCTGCACCCGGTCCTGCTCCAGCTCAAGGAGTGGGGCGACCGCCACGTCAACCCGGGCAGCGAGCCCGTGCTCTTCGAGCACACCTGCGGCGCCGAGTTCCACGCCACGACGGTCTGCGAGGCGTGCCGCGAGCCGATCCGCGCCGGCGACCTCACGGTCGCCGGCGGCACCCACCCGGTCGAGGCCACGCTGTAGGCATCGCCGACCGGTGGGGTCGGTAGCCTCGCGCACCGTGGAGGGGATCGTCCTCGGCGACAACCTGCCGGTGCTCGGCGAGCTGGCCGATGGCTCGGTGCAGATGGTGTACGCCGATCCGCCGTTCAACACGGGCCGTACGCAGGAGCGGCGGACGCTCGCCACGGTCGCTTCCGAGGACGGCGACCGCACCGGCTTCGGCGGCCGCCGCTACGCGACCACGCTGCTCCAGCAGTCCTCGTACCGCGACTCGTTCGACGACTACCTGGGCTTCCTGGAGCCGCGGCTGCGCGAGCTGCGGCGCGTGCTCAGCCCCGAGGGGACGCTGTACCTGCACCTCGACTATCGCGAGGCGCACTACGCCAAGCTGCTGCTCGACGAGGTGTTCGGCCGCGAGTGCTTCCTCAACGAGCTGATCTGGGCCTACGACTACGGCGCCAAGGCGCGCCGCCGCTGGCCGCAGAAGCACGACACGATCCTCGTCTACGTGCGCGAGCCGGACGGCCACTGGTTCGACTGCGAGGCGGTCGACCGCGAGCCCTACATGGCGCCCGGCCTGGTCACCCCCGAGCAGCGCGAGCGCGGCAAGCGGCCGACCTCGGTGATGTGGCACACGATCGTCTCCCCCACCGGCCGCGAGAAGACCGGCTACCCGACGCAGAAGCCCGAGGGGCTGATCCGCCGCTTCGTGCAAGCCTCCTCGCGACCGGGCGACCTGTGCCTGGACCCGTTCGCCGGCTCCGGCACGCTCGGCGCCGTCGCCGCCGCGCTCGGGCGCCGCTACCTGCTGATCGACTCGAGCGAGGAAGCCGTCGCCGTCATGCGGGAGCGCCTTGGCTGAGACGGTCCGCGCGCGCGGACCGGGCCGCGTCAACCTGATCGGCGAGCACACCGACTACAACGCCGGGCTCGCGCTGCCGTTCGCCATCGACCGCGGCGTCACCGTCACCGCCGAGCCGCTCGACGGCGACCGGATCGAGGCGCACGCGCTCGACCTCGGCGAGAGCGACGAGTTCGCGCTCGCCGCGCCGGAGCGCGCCACCGGCTGGCGGGCGTTCGTGCGCGGCGCCGTAGCCGAGCTCCAGGCGGCCGGCCACGAGCTCCGGCCCGTGCGGCTGACGATCGAGAGCGACCTCGAGCAGGGCGCGGGCCTGTCGTCCTCGGCGGCGCTCGAGACGGCCCTGTGCCTCGCCCTGCTCGGCGAGGAGCCCGCGGACCGCGTCGAGCTCGCGAAGCTGTGCTCGCGCGTGGAGAACGACTGGGTGGGCGCCGAGACCGGCCTGCTCGACCAGCTCGCCGCGCTGTTCAGCGACCCGGGCCACGCGGTCCGGATCGACTTCGACTCGCTCGAGATCGAGCCCGTGCGCGCTCGAGCTCGCGGGCTGGACGCTGATCACGCTCGACTCGGGGGCGACCCACACGCACGCCGGGTCCGGCTACAACGAGCGCCGGCGCGAGTGCCGCGACGCCTGCGCCGCCCTCGGCGTCAGCTCGCTGCGCGAGGCCACGGAGATCGACGACCTGCCCGAGCCGCTGCGCGCCCGCGCCCGCCACGTGCTGACCGAGAACGCCCGCGTCGACGCCACGATCGCGGCGCTGCGCGCCGGTGACCTCGCGGAGGTCGGACGCCTATTGGACGCTTCGCACGCCAGCCTGCGCGACGACTACGCGGCGTCGGTGCCAGAGGTCGAGCAGACCGTGGAGCGCCTCAAGGAGGCGGGAGCGGCGGGCGCGCGGATGGTCGGCGGCGGCTTCGGCGGCGCCGTGCTGGCGCTACTGCCGCCCGGGGTCGCCGTCCCCGACGGGGCGCTCGTCGTCGTCCCCGGGCCCCCCGCTGTGGTGCTCTGAGCCCAGCTCCTCCGACAGCGGCCGGACGAGCGCCCAGGTGATCATCAGCGCGCCGAAGACGAGCATCCCGAGGCCCGCCCAGAGGTTGATGTTCACGCCGGCTGCCTTCTCGATCTCCTCGGCGCTGTCGAACAGGCCGAGCACGGCGAGCAGCACGCCGTAGACGATGAACAGGCCGCCGATGATGCGCCGTAGATCGAAGAGGTTGGCCTTGGATCGCATGCGGCTACCAGAAGATGATGGTCAGGAGGGCGGCGCCGCCGAGCACGGTGAAGCCGAGCAGCTTCGGCGACTCCCACCACTTGCGGACGCGGCGGGCGTCGGCCTCGTCGATGTTCGCCATGCCGTGGACGAGCCCCTGCAGCTCCGCTACGGGCTTGGGCTCGGTGACGAGCGTCACGCCCACCGCGACGATCGCGACCGCGACGAACGCCAGGCCCGAGCCCCACATCGACTCGTCGAGGTCCGAGCCGAAGGAGAACCAGCCGATCTTGTAGCCGAGCCAGGTGACGAGGGCCGTGGTGATGCCCGCCGCGAGCCCCCAGAAGCCGGCCCACGGCGTCATCCGCTTCCAGAACATGCCGATGATGAAGACCGCGAAGATCGGCGAGTTGAAGATCGAGAACAGCGCCTGGACGTAGTTCATGAGGTTGTCGTACGTCGAGGCGATGAGCGCGGTCCCCATGGCCACCACGATGCCGCCGATCGTCGCGCCGCGGCCGAAGCGCACGTACCACTCGTCCGACTCGTCCTTGCGCACGTACGGCTCGATGAGGTCCGTGGTCACAACCGTGTTGAAGGCCGACACGTTGGCCGCCACACCAGCCATGAACGACGCCATGAGGCCGGTGATCGCCAGACCCAGCATGCCGTTCGGGAGGTACTCGTTCATGAGCAGCGGCAGCGCGTTGTTGTACGCCAGGTTCGGGTCGTCGGCGCTGCCCATGTTCGGGATCACGACCAGCGCGATCATGCCCGGCACGATCATGATGAACGGCAGCACGAGCTTCGGGAAGGCTCCGATCAGCGGCGTGCGCTGCGCGGCGCTCAGGTCCTTGGCGCTGAGCGCGCGCTGCACCTCGGCGAAGTTCGTCGTCCAGTAGCCGAACGAGAGCACGAAGCCGAGCCCGAAGACGAGCCCGATCCAGCTCGCGCCGATCGGGTTCGTGACGTTGCCGGGCTGCGTGCCCTCGAGGACGTGCAGGCCGGCCTCGCCGAGGGTGCTCTCCTTGATCCCGTCGGTCAGGCCACTCCAGCCGCCGACGTCGACGAGGCCGACGATCACGATCGGCAGCAGCGCCGCGACGATCACGAAGAACTGCAGCACCTCGTTGTAGATCGCCGACGACAGGCCGCCGAGGCTGATGTAGACCATGACGATCACGCCGGCGACGACGATGCCGACGAGCAGCGGCCAGCCGAGCAGCAACTCGAGCACGAGCGCCAACGCGTAGAGGTTCACGCCCGCGATCAGCACGGTGGCGACCGCGAAGCTGAGCGAGTTGAGCACGTGGCTCTGGTTGTTGAACCGGAGCTTGAAGTACTCCGGCACCGAGCGGATCTTCGAGCCGTAGTAGAACGGCATCATCACCAGCCCGAGGAAGACCATGGCCGGGATGGCGCCGATCCAGTAGTAGTTCGCCGTCGCGACGCCGTACTGCGCGCCGTTGGCCGACATGCCGATCACCTCGAGCGCGCCGAGGTTGGCCGAGATGAACGCCAGGCCCGTGATCCACGCCGGCAGCGAGCGGCCGGACAGGAAGTAGTCCAGGCTCGAGTGGATCACGCGCTTGGCCGCGAACCCCACGCCGAGGACGACGAGGAAGTACATCGCGAGGATCGCGTAGTCGACGAAATCGGTGTCGAGCCGGAGGTCCGTCATGGGGCTGGCGACCCGCCTACCCCAAACAGACCTCCGGCAAATCTATGCGACCGAAGATGCGGCGGTGCCGAGGCCGGCGGCCTCGCGCAGCGTCTGCGCCTTGTCCGTCTTCTCCCACGTGAAGTCGTGGTCCTCGCGGCCGAAGTGGCCGTAGGCCGCCGTCTTCTGGTAGATCGGACGGTGCAGCTTCAGGTACTCGCGGAACGCGCCCGGGCGCAGATCGAAGTGCTCGTTGATGAGCGCGAGGATCTGCGAGCGGCCGATCGCCTCGGTGCCGAACGTCTCGACCATCACCGACACCGGGTGCGCGACGCCGATCGCGTACGCGACCTGCACCTCGCAGCGCTCGGCCAGGCCGGCCGCCACGACGTTCTTGGCCACGTAGCGCGCCGCGTAGGCGGCCGAGCGGTCGACCTTGCTCGGGTCCTTGCCGGAGAACGCGCCGCCGCCGTGGCGCGCCATGCCGCCGTAGGTGTCGACGATGATCTTGCGGCCGGTGAGCCCCGCGTCGCCCACCGGGCCGCCGATCACGAAGCGGCCGGTCGGGTTGACGAGGAAGTTCTTGCGCAGCTTGCGCCCGTCGTAGAGGTCCTTGGGCAGGATCGGCTCGACGACGTGCTCCCAGAGGTCGTCCGGGATCAGCGTCTCGGCGCCCTCCTTGTGCTGCGTGGAGATCAGCAGCTTCTCGATCTCGACCGGCTTGCCGTCGCGGTAGCGGACCGACACCTGCGTCTTACCGTCGGGCCGCAGGTACGGGATGATCTCGGCGTGGCGCACCGCCGCCAGGCGGTGGGCCAGCTTGTGCGCGAGCGAGATCGGGAGCGGCATGAGCTCCTCCGTCTCGCTGCTCGCGTAGCCGAACATCATGCCCTGGTCGCCGGCGCCCGCGATGTCGAGCTCGTCGTCGTCGGACGCGTCGAGGCGCGCCTCGTACGCCGTGTCGACGCCTTGGGCGATGTCGGGCGACTGCTTGTCGATCGCGTTGATCACCGCGCAGGAGTCGGCGCTGAAGCCGAGGTCGGCGTCGGTGTAGCCGATCTTGCGGATCGTCTCGCGCGCGACGTCCTGGATATCCACGTAGGTGGACGTCGAGATCTCGCCGGAGACCACGACCAGGCCGGTGTTCACGAGCGTCTCGCAGGCCACGCGGCCGTTCGGATCGTCGCGCATCACGGCGTCCAGGACTCCGTCGGAGATCTGGTCGGCGATCTTGTCGGGGTGACCCTCCGTGACGGACTCGGAGGTGAACAGGTACTCGTTGTCGTTCATCTCGTTCATGGGATCTCGAGGAACAGCTCCGCGGTCGAATCGGACTCCTCGCGCCTGACGACGGCACCGACGGCGCGTACCTGCCGGAGGTCGTCGCGCACGGCTGGGAAGCCGGGGCCGAGGTTCAGGCCCGTCCGCTCGCCCAGCGCAAGAAGCTGGCGTAAGTCGGCAAAGGCTAGCGCCTCGACCCTGCCGCCGGTCTGATCCGACACCTCCCGAAGGACCAGCTCCTGCGCCAGACCGCGCCGCGCGAGGGTGCGCTGGGACAGCCCGGAGGCGGTCGTGGAGGCGATCACGACGTTGCCGTCGATCGCGTACGAGGGCTCGAGCGTGCGGGTGACGGGCAGCGAGAACGCGTTGTCGTCGAGCGCCCGGAAGCCGCTCGGCTCGCCCGTGAGCTGCTCGGCCAGCGGCTCCTGGAGGCGGGCCAGCGCCTCGCGCGTGAGCGCGGGGTCGTCGGTCCGGGCGGTGAGGGTGAACACCGGAGTGGCGCCGCTCGCGGTGAGCGTGACGGCGGCCTCGGCGCCGAGCGGACCGAGCACTTCGCGGTCGAGGTCGAGCCCAGCGAGCCCGGGCAGCACGGCGCGGACGCCGGCCACGAGGTCGCCGGCGCCGCCGCGCTCGAGCAGCGTCACCAGCGCGTCGGCGCCCGGCACGTCGAGGAAGGCGGCGGCGCTGGCCGGCGCGCGGCCCTGGAGGGCGGGCGCGAACTCCTGGGCGGGCGGGGCGCCGGGGCTGCGCAGCAGGCGCGCGCTGATCCGCAGGCCGCCGCTCTGCGAGCGCACGCGCGCGGCCAGGCCCTCGAAGTGCGGCGCCTCGGCGAAGGCGCCGGCCGCGCGCAGGACGGCGGGGGCGTTCTCCAGCGCGCGCCGCAGCCCGGCCGCGGGGGCGTAGAGCTCCACGGGCGCGCGGTCCAGCTCGGCCGCGCGGCGGTAGACGGGGGTGTCGGCCAGCGAGGGGCCGTCGGGCGCGGCGTCGACGCCGACGACGAGGAAGTCGCCGGCGAAGGCGGACGGCCCTTCGAGCTGCGCGCGGTAGCGCTCGGCGCCGGCGCGGTCGGCCACCTCGGCGATCAGCAGCGGGGCGCCGCCGGCGGCGGGCACCGCGAGCGCCAGCTCGTCCCCCACCCAGGGCCGCACGTCGCGCTCGAGCTCCAGCGCGCGCAGCGACGGGAAGCGCCGCACGAGCGCCCACACCTCGTCGCGGTTCTGGGCGCGCACGAACAGCGCCGTGTCCGGCGGCGCCAGGGCGGCGGCTCCCGGGTCGGGCTCGTCGCCGCCGGCCAGCAGCCCGGCGACGAGCGCGGCGACGGCGATCAGCGGCAGCAGCAGCCCGAAGCGGCGACGGCGGGTGACCGGACCGAGGACCGCGAGGGGGATGCGGAGCGCGCGGCGCTCAGCCACGCTCGCGCGACTTGCGCTCGACGAAGTCGATGATCAACGGGATCCCCTCCAGCGCATAGCGCTCACGCAGGCGATTCTCGATGAAGTACGCGTAGTCGCGCGTCAGCTTGTTGCGGTTGTTGACGTGGATCTGGAAGCGCGGCGGGGCGGTCCCGATCTGGACCATGTAGAAGAGCTTCAGGCGGTGTCCCTGCTTGGCCGGCGGCTGCTTCGCGTTGGTGACCTCGGCCAGGAAGCGGTTGAGCTCGGGCGTCGGGACCCGGAACGCGGAGCGCTCGGCGAGCGAGAGCGCCTCCTGCAGCAGCCGCTGGACGTTGCGTCCGTTGACGGCCGAGGCGGTCAGGACGCGCGGGCGCAGGCGCAGCTTGCGGTTCACGTGCGCCCGCTCGCGGTCGAGCTCGGCGGGGCCGATGCCGGCGCCCGGGCCGCGCGGATCGCCCTCGCCGCCGGTCAGGTCCCACTTGTTGAGGACGATGGCGGTCGCGCAGCCCGACTTCATGGCCAGGTCGGCGATCCGCATGTCCTGGGAGGTGACGCCGTCCTGCGCGTCGCACACCACGAGCGCGACGTCGGCGCGCTCGGCCGCCCGCTGGGAGCGCAGCGTCGTGTAGTACTCGACCGACTCGGAGACCTTCGCAGCGCGCCGGATGCCGGCCGTGTCGACCAGCAGCATGCTCTGGCCGTCGACCTCGATCGGCGTGTCGATGGCGTCCCGCGTCGTGCCCGCCTCGGGCGAGACGATGACGCGGTCGCGGCCGAGGAAGGCGTTGACGAGGCTCGACTTGCCCACGTTGGGGCGGCCGATGACCGCGAGCCGGACGACGTCCTCCTCCTCCTCGGCGTCCTCGCCGTCCGGTAGCAACTCGACCAGGCGGTCGAGCAGGTCCCCGGTGCCGAGACCCTGGGCGGCCGAGACCGGCAGCGGCTCGCCGAGCCCGAGCCCGTGGAAGTCGTGCGCCAGCACGAGGTCCTCCGGCGAGTCGATCTTGTTGGCCGCCACCACGACGGGCAGCGCGCCGCCGCGCAGGATCTGGGCGATCTCCTCGTCGCCGGGCCGCACGCCGGCGCGCGCGTCGACCACGAGCATGGCGACCTCGGCGTCGGCGATCGCCTCGCGCGCCTGGTCCTGGATGCTGACGGCGAGCGGGTCGTCGTCCTCGAGGTCGACGCCGCCGGTGTCGATCAGGGTGAGCCGGCGGCCGTTCCACTCGGTCGAGAGCTCCTTGCGGTCGCGCGTGATCCCCGGCCGCTCGTGGACGACGGCCTCGCGCGTCTGCGTGAGCCGGTTGACGAGCGACGACTTCCCGACGTTGGGATAGCCGACGACGGCGATCTTCATCTCAGCTCACGCGCCTCGACGGCCAGCGTGACGATCTGCGCCACCACCTCGTCGATGGTCAGGCCGGTCGTGTCGACGGGCACGGCGTCGGGCGCCGGCGCGTGGACGGAGCGGTCCTCGCTGGCGTCGCGCTCGTCTCTCAGCGCCTGCTCGCGCCTGACCTGATCGGGGTCGGCACCGAGCTCGGCGGCGCGGCGGGCCGCGCGCTCGGCCGGGTCGGCGGTGATGAACACCTTGACCTCGGCGTCGGGGGCGACGACGGTGGCGATGTCGCGGCCCTCGGCGACCCAGTCGCCGTCGGCGATCAGCTCCTGCTGCTTGGCGACCAGCGCGGCGCGCACGCCGGGGTCGGCGGCCACGCGCGAGGCGGCCTCGGAGACCGCGGGGGTGCGGATCGCCTCGGTCACGTCGCGGCCGTCGATCAGCACGCGGTCCGAGACCTCGATGCCGATCCGCTCGGCGACCTGCGCGGCCGGCTCGCCGGACTCGGTCGCGGCCAGGCCGACGGCGCGGTACATCGCCCCCGTGTCGAGGTACGTGAAGCCGAGCTCGCGCGCGACGGCGCGGGCCACGGAGGACTTGCCGGCGCCCGCCGGGCCGTCGATCGCGATCACCATGAGGCCCTCAGCTTACGAGCGAGCTCACATACGGCGGCGGAGCGATCCCGTCGCGCAGCAGCGGATCGGGCTCGGGCTCGAGCGTCTCGGTCCGCATCGGCACCACGCCCGCCCACGTCTCGAGCGCGTAGTCCTCGTCGTCGTCGATCGGCGGGCCGGTGCGCACCTTGGCCGAGCCTTCGAGGATCGGGAGCGCCAGCGCCGAGGTGCCCTTGAGCTCCTTGCGGGTCGGCCAGCGCACGTCGGCCCAGCGGCCGGGGACGAGCTTCTCGGTGAACGCCTCGAGCGCCTGCTCGAGCTCCTCCGTCTCGGTCAGCGGCCGCGCCGTCCCGTACAGGACGACGCTGCGGTAGTTGACCGAGTGATGGAACGCCGACCGGGCCAGCACGAGGCCGTCGATCAGCGTCGCGGTCAGGCACACCTCGATGCCCGTCGCCAGCGTCCGCAGCGCCCGGCTCGCCGCCGAGCCATGGATCAGGACCTCATCCCCCACCCGCGCATGCAGCGTCGGGATCACCGCCGGCTTCCCGTCGTGCACGAAGCCCAGATGGCACACCATCGCCTCATCCAGGATCGCGTCGATCGACTCCCGATCGTGCGCTCCACGCTTGGGCAACCGTCTCAATTTCGTCCGAGGCGACTTCAAGGGGGGTCAGACCCTTCTGTTGTAGTACAGTTTGCGACTGTGCTAATACAGTATCAGCCGCAGGGCTCTGGAGCGAGCGAGATCGCGGCGAACATGGAGGCCGACATCGCGGCCGGGAAGCTGCTGCCGGGCGAGGCGCTGCCGTCGGTGCGGCGCATGGCGGGCGCGCTCGGGGTGAGCACGGCCACCGTGGCCGCGGCGGTCGCGGATCTGCGGCGGCGGGGCGTGGTGGTCTCGCGCCCGCGCAGCGGGCTGCGGGTGGCGGACCGGCCGCCGGTGCGCTCGCGGTTCGAGTTCGCCGCGGTGCCCGCCGGGACGCGCGACCTGGTGACCGGCAGCCCGGATCCGGCGCTGCTGCCCGACATGGCTGCCGCGCTGCGGGACATCGAGGCGCCGCAGCGGCTGTACGGCGCCGAGCCCGTGCTGCCCGAGCTGGCCGAGCTCGCCACGGCGGCTTTCGTGGCGGACGGCGTGCCGGCGACGCGCGTGACCGCGCTCAACGGGGCGCTGGACGCGATCGAGCGCGTCCTCACCGCCCACCTCGCGCCCGGCGACGCCGTGGCCGTCGAGGACCCGGGCTGGCCCGGGGTGCTCGACCTGGCGCGCACGCTCGGCCTGCGGCTCGTCCCCGTGGCCGTGGACGAGCGCGGGATGCTCCCCGACGCGCTCGCCGCCGCGCAGGCGCGCGCCGTGGTGGTCACACCGCGCGGCCACAACCCGTGCGGCTCCGCGTTCGACGCCGCCCGTGCGAAGCAGCTGCGCGAGGTGCTGGCCGACGACGTGCTCGTGATCGAGGACGACCACCTGGGGCCTGTGGCGGGCACGCCGTGGCACACGTTGGTCACCGGCCGGGAGCGGTGGGCGGTCGTGCGCTCGGTGTCGAAGTGGCTCGGGCCCGATCTGCGGCTGGCCGTCGTGACCGGCGACGAGGCGACGCTCGCGCGGGTCGAAGGGCGCCACGCGCTCGGCCCCGGGTGGGTGAGCACCGTCGTCCAGCGGCTCGCCGTGCGGCTGTGGGACGACCCCGTCGTCGCCCGCGCGGCCGAGGCGTACCGCGAGCGCCGCGAGGCGCTGGCGAAGCTGGTCGACGCGGCGCCTGCGCCGAGCGGCATCAACCTGTGGGTGCCGGTCCCCAACGAGTACGCCGCCGTGAGCGCGCTGCGCGCCGAGGGCTACGCAGTGGCCGCCGGCGCGGCCTACCGCCTCTCCCCCGGCTCGGCGATCCGCATCACCACCGCTGCGCTCGCGCCCGAGGACGCGCCGCGCCTCGCCGAGGCGATCGAGCGCGCCGTCAGCCCGCCGCCGCGGACGCGGGCCGCTTGACGGCGACGATCACGGCGAGGTCGCGCTCGGCCCAGGCGACCGAGGCGTCGAAGCCCGCGTCGTCCAGCCACCGAGCTGCTCGTCGGCGCGGCTCGGCAGGTCGTAGCCCGGGCTGAGCGGTGTGATCGCGTCGGCGGGGTCGTCGGGGACGACCACGTCGGCGAGCACGAAGCTCCCGCCCGGCGCGAGCACGGCGGCGACGCGCCGGAAGAGGTCCGCCTTCGCCGGCCCGTCGAGGTGGTGGACGGCGAGCGCGGAGAAGACGAGGTCGAACGGGCCCGGCGGCAGCGGGTCCTCGAGCCGCTGCTGTCGCAGGTCGGCCCCTGGCAGCGCGGCCGCCGCGAGCATGTCGGCGCTGGCGTCGATGCCGACCAGCGCGGCACCCGGGTGCCGGGCGAGCACGCGGCGGGCCGTCTCACCCGTGCCCGTGCCCAGCTCGAGCAGCCGGGTCGCGTGGCTGCCGGTCGCCGCCGCCGCGGCGTCCTGGAGCTGCTCGTAGGCCGGCAGCTCGGAGCGCATGAGCTCCAGGTACTCGTCCGGGTGGAAGTGGAACTGGCCCATCAGCCCCGCAGCGACGCGAGATCGGCCTCGAAGCCGGGATAGGAGACGGCGGCGGCCTCCATCCCGATCACCTCGACGCCCTCGCGCGACACCAGACCCGCCACGGCGCCGAGCATCGCCAGCCGGTGGTCGCCGTGGGCCTCGAGCGCGCCGCCGCGCAGCCCGCCGGCGCCCTGGACCGCGAAGCCGTCCTCGGTCGCCTCGATCTGCGCTCCGAGCCCGCGCAGCCCGTCGACCACCGTGGCGATCCGGTCGGTCTCCTTCAGGCGCAGCTCGCCGGCCCCGCGCACCACGGTCTCGCCCTCGGCGAAGCAGCCGAGCAGCGCGACCAGCGGCAGCTCGTCGATCGCCAGCGGCACCTCCTCGGGCTCGACCACGGTGCCGACCAGCGGCCCGTGGCAGACGTCGAGCTCGCAGACGGGCTCCTCGGCCGGCACGCCTTCGCCCGGCTCCTCGAGCGGCCCGACGACCACGCCGCCCATGCGGCGCAGGATGCGGAAGAAGCCGGTGCGCGTCCAGTTGGCGCCCATGCCCTCGATGACGATCCGCGAGCGCGGCACGAGCACGGCGGCGGCGGCGTGGAAGGCGGCCGACGAGGGATCGCCGGGCACGTGCAGGGCGCCCAGCTCCAGCTCGTCCTGCGCCGCCACGGTGATCCGGTCGCCCACGCGGGTGATCCGCACGCCGGCCGCCGCCAGCATCCGCTCGGTGTGGTCGCGGCTGGGCTTGGGCTCGACGACCGTCGTCGACCCGGAGGCCAGCAGCCCGGCGAGCAGCACGCAGGACTTCACCTGCGCCGAGGCCACCGGCAGCTCGTACTCGATGCCCGACAGCGGCCGGCCCGTCACGGTGAACGGCGGGAAGCGGCCCTCGCGCGCGTCGATGTCCGCGCCCATGAGCCCGAGCGGCGCCGCCACGCGGTCCACCGGCCGGCGCCGGATCGAGGCGTCGCCGTCGAGCGTCCAGCTCCCGCCCTCCTGCCCGGCCAGCCAGCCCGGCAGCAGCCGCATCAGCGTGCCCGCGTTGCCGACGTCGATCAGCTCGGCCGGCGCCGCCGCGCGCAGCCCGGGACCGCGCACCACCAGAGACCCCGGCCGGCGCTCGACCAGCGCGCCGAGCGCCTGCACGGCGGCGAGCGTGGAGTTCGTGTCCTCGGCGTCGAGGAAGCCGGTGATGGCCACCGGCTCGTCGGTCATCGCGGCCAGCAGCGCCGCGCGGTGCGACAGCGACTTGTCAGGCGGGGCGGCGAGCGTCCCCCGCAGCGGGCCGTCGGGCGAGAACCTCATGCGCGCGCCACCGTCAGGCCGAGGCCCTCGACGAGCGCCTGCGCCTCGTCGGCGCGCCCGTCGCCCGCCACCCAGAGGGCGATCGTGCCGGAGGACATGTCGGAGGCGGGATAGAGCGCCATGTCGAGGATGTTGACGCCCGCGCGGCCCAGCGCGAGCGCGACCTCGGCCACCACGCCCGGGCGGTTGGGGACCGACACGCGCAGCTCGTGCACCTCGCCGCCCGCCAGGTCGGCCTCCAGCAGCCGCCGCCGCTCCTCGCGGGCGCCGTCGTTCCAGGCCGCCACGGCGGCGCCGTCGCCCGCCGCCAGCGCGCCGCGGACCTCGGTCAGCCGCCGCACCGTGTCGTCGATGGCGTCGACCAGCGCGTCGGCGTTGGCGAGGTAGATGTCGCGCCAGATGTCGGTGTTGGCGCCGGCCACGCGGGTGGCGTCGCGGAACGAGGGGCCGGTGGCCGGGAGCCGCTCGCCCTCCTCCGAGAGCATGCGCGCGGCGCGCGCGACGAGCACGTTGGCGAGCACGTGCGGCAGGTGCGAGACGGTGGCCAGCAGCGCGTCGTGCGTCTCGGGGTCGAGCGCCGACGGGCGCGCGCCGAGGTCGAGCAGCAGCCGGTGCAGGCGCTCGTAGAGCATCCCGCCGGTGCGCGCGGTCGGGGTCAGGTACCAGGTGGCGCCCTCGAACAGGTCGCCGCGCGCGTGCTCGACGCCGGACGTCTCGGCGCCGGCCAGCGGGTGCCCGCCGATGAAGCGCGGGTCGTCGACGGCGGCCACCACCGAGCGCTTGGTCGAGCCGACGTCGGTGACCACGCAGTCCTCGCCCGCCGCGGCCAGCACCGCGGCGACGGTCGCCGGCAGCTCGCCGACCGGGGCGGCGACGAAGACGACGTCGGCGCCCTGCGACCGCCTCGGCGATCGACGCGCACGCGTCGCTCAGGGCGCCGCGCTCGAGCGCGGCGGCGAGATCACGCCGGTCGTAGCCGCGCACGTGCGCCCCGAGGCGCTCGCGCGCGGCCAGGCCGATCGAGCCGCCGATCAGGCCCACGCCGACCACGGCCAGGCGTGGGCCGTCGGCCATCAGACGACGTTCGAGAGCACCTTGCCGGCGACCGCGGCGGCGCGCTCGACCTGCTCGGCGTACTCGGCGAAGCGGTCGGCGTAGAGCTGCTGCGGGCCGTCGCAGATCGCCTCCTCGGGGTGCGGGTGCACCTCGACGATGATCCCGTCGGCGCCCGCGGCGGCGGCGGCCAGCGACAGCGGCGTGACGAGGTCGCGGCGGCCGGCGGCGTGGCTCGGGTCGACGATCACGGGCAGGTGCGAGAGCTCCTTCAGCACCGGGACCGCGGTGAGGTCGAGCGTGAAGCGGTAGGCGGTCTCGAACGTGCGGATCCCGCGCTCGCACAGGAGCACGTTCGGGTTGCCCTCCTTGAGCACGTACTCGGCCGCCATCAGCAGCTCCTCGAGCGTGCGACGACAGCCCGCGCTTGATCAGCACCGGCTTGCCGGCGCGCCCGATCTCCGACAGCAGCGCGTAGTTCTGCATGTTGCGCGCGCCGACCTGGATCACGTCGGCCACCTCGACCACGGGCTCGAGGTCGCGCGCGTCCATCAGCTCGGTGACGATCGGCAGGCCGGTCTCCTCCTTGGCCTCGGCAGCAGCCGCAGGCCCTCCTGGCCGAGGCCCTGGAAGGCGTACGGCGAGGTGCGCGGCTTGTAGGCCCCGCCGCGGAGCAGCGACGCGCCGGCCGCGGCCACCGCGCGCGCGGTGGTCAGCGTCTGGTCGCGCGACTCGACGGTGCAGGGGCCGGCGATGAGCGAGAAGTGCTCACCGCCGATCTTTCGCCCCTCGACGTCGATGACGGTCCGCTCGCCGTGGCGTACCTGCGCCGAGGCGAGCTTGTAGGGCTTGAGGATCGGCACCACCTGGGCGACGCCGGGTGCACCCTCGAGGCCGAGCCGGGCGACGTGCTCGCGGTCGCCGATGGCGCCGATCACGGTGACCTCTTCGCCGCGCGACGGGTGGGCGCGGGCCCCGACGGACTCGATGCGGTCGATGACGGACTCGATCTCCGCCTCGGTCGCTCCCGCCTTCATCACGATCATCATCTGCTGCTTCTCCTGGTCAGTTGCACACTCTACGAACGATCCGCTTCAGCGGCGCTCGGCCCGAAGGCCCTGATGCAGGCGGTGCGGAGTCCGCAGCCGGCCGAGCGCCTAGCTAAATCGCCAGGTGCCGTAGGAGAAGTACGCGTAGCCCCGCGGGGACAGAGTCGGGTGTGCGGGGCGGGCGGTCATGCGAGCGACGATTTGTAGCAGCCCGAGCGCTACGCGGCAAATGGATCGTAGGTCCCGAAGCGACCACACGTTGCCCTCGGGGTCCTCGGCCGCGAAGTCGCGCGATCCGTACGGCTGGTCGGTGAGCTCCATCACGATCGCCGCGCCGGCGGCCTTGGCCCGGTCGTGCAGGGCGTCGGGGTCGTCGACGATCGCGTAGAGCACGGCGCGACCGGTCTCGAAGCGATCGCCCGGCTTGCGCGTGCCGACCATGACCATGCCGCGGCCATGGGTGAGCTCGGAGTGCTCGAGCGTGCCGCCCGGGGCGGCGCTGGAAGCCGAAGGCGCGCTCGAGGAAGTCGATGGCGGCCGCGGCGTCGGTGTAGCGGAGGGTGGGGATGATCATGCGCCGCGACGCTAGGCGGGCACGGCCGACATCTCTTGTACGGATGTGACCCGGTACTCGGTCGGGGTCACGCCCGCGAAGGCGCGGAAGTCGCGGTTGAAGTGCGCCTGGTCGTAGTAGCCGCTGTCGAGCGCGACGTCGACCAGGTCGGCGCCGGCTCGCAGCCGCTGGAGCGCCCGCTCGAAGCGCAGCAGCCGCGCGAGCGCCTTCGGCGCCATGCCCAGCTCGCGGTGGACGGTCGCCGCGAGATGCCGGCGGCTCCAGCCGACCTCGTCCGCCAGCTCGCCGATCGGGGACCGGGTCGTGCAGGCGCTGCCACGACCACACGAGCTCGGGCGCGACCGGCGGCGCGGCGAGCGTACGCGCCGGCGATCGCCCGCTCGAGCAGGTCGAAGCGCGTGCCGCCAGTCCGGCGCGGTCGCGAGCCGCTCGGCCAGCTCGTGCGCCGCGGGGCCGATCAGGTCCTCGAGCTCCACGACCTCCCGGGTCAGCTCGCCCATCGGCATCCCGAGCAGGCGACGGGCGCCGAGCGGCGTCAGGTACGCCTGGATCCCGTGGCCCTCGCCGGCGTGCTCGGTCAGCGCGGGCGCGTCGTGCAGGCCGGCCACGAACGAGCCGTAGCTGCGGCCGTTGACGTCGAGCTTCGGACCGAAGGAGATGACGAGCACGATCCGGCCGCCGGGCAGCTCGGCGCGGCGGACCGGCCCGTCGGCGCGCTCGTGCCAGCCGGCCAGGCTTCGGATGTGCGGAGCCAGCGCCGGATGCGGCGGACGCGTCGCGAGCTCCATCAGAGCAGCGCGGCGAGCGCCTCCAGGAAGCGTTCGTTCTCGGCCTGCGTGCCGACCGTGACGCGCAGCGCGCCCTCGCGGCCGAGCGCGCCGCCGGCGCGCACGAGCACGCCGCGCTGGGCCAGGCCCTGCATGACCTCGGCCTCGACGCGGCCGTCGCCGAGGTCGAACCAGACGAAGTTGGCCTGCGACTCGGCCGGGTCCAGGCCCAGCTCGCGCAGGCCGTCCTCGAGCCCGATCCGCTCGGCCAGGTTGCGCTCGACGCGGCGGGCGACCTCGTCCTGGTGGTTGAGCGCCTCCAGCGCCGCGGCCTGGGCGGCGGCGTTGCAGAAGAACGGCTGGCGCACCTGGTCGACCGCGGTGCGGAACTCCTCCGAGCCGCACAGCCCGTAGCCGACCCGCAGCCCGCACAGCCCGTAGACCTTGCTGAACGTCCGCAGGATCACGAGGTTCGGGTGCTTGTCGAGCAGCTCGACCGACTCGTCGGGGTCCTGCAGGATGTTGAACTCGGCGTAGGCCTCGTCGAGGATCACGCAGACGTGGCGCGGGACGTCGGCGATGAAGGCGGCGATCTCGTCGAGCGGGAGCGCGGTCGAGGTCGGGTTGTTGGGGTTGCAGACGATCGCCAGCCGCGTGGCGACGGTGATCTCCTTGCGCATCGCCTCGAGGTCGTGGCGGTGGGCGTCGTCGAGCGGGACCTCGATCGCGCGCGCGCCGGAGGCGGCGGAGAGGTGCGGGTAGACCGAGAACGCCGGCCAGGCGTAGACGAGCTCGGCGCCCGGCTCGAGCAGGGCGTCGCCGGCGGCCAGCAGGATGTCGCACGACCCGTTGCCGATCGCGATCCGGCCGGCCGGGACGCCGTGGCGGTCGGCGAGGCGGCGCCGCAGCGCGGAGTTGGTCGGGTCGGGATAGCGGTTGGCGCCCGCCATGGCCTTGGCCGCCGCCTCGACGACCTCCGGCAGCGGCGGGTAGGGCGACTCGTTCGAGGCCAGCTTGGCGATCGGGCCCTCGGAGGCGTAGCCGTCGGCGGCCGGGTAGACCGGGATGCGGCGGACCTTGCTGGCGAACTCGAGGGCCATGCGCTGGAGTCTATTGAGCGCCTTCGAGGTCCAGCCGGAGCTTGCGCGCCTCGCCGAGATAGACGTGCTGCGGGTCGACGCCGACCGGCGGATAGCAGTGCATGAGCACGCGGATGACCCGCGGCAGGGCGCCGTCGACCGGGATCTCGCGCGCGCACAGCAGCGGCACGCGGCTCAGCCCCATCTCGCGCGCGGCGACGGCCGGGAACTCGGCGTCGAGGTCGGGCGTGAGCGTGAAGATGCAGCTCACGATCGAGTCGGCGTCGAGCCGGTTGCGCCCGAGCAGCTCACCCATCAGCTCCTCGGTGGCGTGCAGGATCGCCTCCGCCTCGTTGGCGTCGACCGTGTTGGCGCCGCGAAGCGCGATCAGCCTCATCGGCGCCTGACCTTAGCTTCTCGATCTCCACCGCCGTCAAGCGCCGGTGCTTGCCCTCCTCGAGCTTGCCGAGCCACAGCGGCCCGAAGCGCACCCGTTCCAGAGAGATCACCGGATGGCCGACGGCCTCCAGCATCCGCCGCACCTGCCGCTTGCGGCCTTCGTGGATGGTGATCTCGACGCGGTCGGGCGCGAGCCGCTTCACGCGGGCGGGGGCCGTGCGGCCGTCGTCGAGCTCGACGCCGGCGCGCAGGGCCTGCAGCGCGTCCTCGCGCACGGGCGCGCGCCGGACCTTGGCGTGGTAGGTGCGCGGGACCTCGAAGCTCGGATGCGTGAGCCGGTGCGCGAGCGCGCCGTCGTCGGTCAGCAGGATCAGCCCGGTGGTCTCGGCGTCGAGCCTCCCGACCGGATAGAGGCGGCGCGCGCTGGGCACGAGCGAGACGATCGTGGGCCGTCCCTGCGGGTCCTTGGCGGTCGAGACGACGCCGCGCGGCTTGTTGACCGCGTAGACGGCGCGCTGGCCGCCGGACACGCGCACGGGCTTGCCGTCGACCATGACCTGGACGCTGCCGTCGACGTCGCGCGCGGGGTCGCGCACCACCTCGTCGCCGACGCTCACGCGCCCGGCGAACACGAGCTCCTCGGAGGCGCGGCGCGAGGCCACGCCGGCGTGGGCGAGGTACTTGGCGAGGCGCACGACGCTGCCACCATACGAGTGTGGACCTCAAGCTGCTCGACGACGCCCTCGCCGGCGAGCCCGCGTTCCGCGCCCGCCAGGTGTGGAGCTGGGCGTCGCGCGGGGCGCGCGGCTACGAGGAGATGACCGACCTCCCCGCCGCGCTGCGCTCGCGCCTCGCCGGAGAGGTCCCGTTCTCGAGCCTGGAGACCGTCGACGAGGCGCACTGCGTCCGACGGCACCGTCAAGGCGCTCTTCCATACGCACGACGGCCGCGCCGTCGAGGCGGTGCTGATGCGCTACCGCGACGGGCGCCGCTCGGTCTGCGTGAGCTCGCAGTCGGGCTGCCCGCTGACGTGCACGTTCTGCGCCACCGGGACGATGAAGTTCGGCCGCAATCTGACGGCCTCCGAGATCCTCGACCAGGTGCTGCACTTCCGCCGCATCGAGCCGGTCGACCACCTCGTGTTCATGGGCATGGGCGAGCCGATGATGAACCTGCCGGCCGTGCTCGACGCCGCCCGCCGCCTGCCCGACGTCGGGATCACCCACCGCCGCACCACGATCTCCACGGTCGGCTGGGTGCCTGGCATCCGCGCGCTCACCGAATGCGACATGCCGATCCGGCTCGCCTTCTCGCTGCACGCGCCCGACGACGAGCTGCGCTCGCAGATCATGCCCGTCAACGACCGCCACCCGATCGCCGAGGTGCTGGAGGCGTGCGAGGCCCACCACGCCCGCCGCCGCCGCAAGGTGTTCATCGAGTACGTGATGCTCGCCGGCGTCAACGACACGTACACGCAGGCCGTGGCGCTGGCCCGGCTGCTCGACCCGCGGATCTACAAGGTCAACCTCATCCCGTACAACCCGACGGGGATGTACGACGGCTCCTCCCCCGCCGCCATCGCCGCCTTCAAGGCGGTGCTCGAGGAGCACGGCGTGCGCGCCACGGTCCGCCTCACCCGCGGCCGCGACATCGACGCCGCCTGCGGCCAGCTCGCGGCGAAGGCGGCCTAACCCGAGGACTCGCCGCGCGCGGTGCCGGCCTTGAGCAGCCGGTCGCGCAGCGCCGCCTCGTCCTCCGGGCTCGGGTCCCACTGCTCGATCGCGGGCAGGTCGTCGACCGAGTTGAGGCCGAACAGCTTGAGGAAGAGCGGCGTCGTGCGGTAGAGGACGGCGCCGAACTGGGAGCGGCCGGCCTCCTCGATCAGCCCGCGCTCGGTGAGGGCGGCGGTCGCGGACTCGGAGGCGACGCCGCGGATGCGGGCGACCTCGGGCCGGGAGACGGGCTGCAGGTAGCCGACGATCGCCAGCGTCTCGGCCTGCGCGGCGGTCAGGGCCGGGGTGCGCGGGCGGGCGAGCAGGCGGCGCGCGGCCTCCTCGGCGTCCGGGTGCGAGGCGAGCGCCCAGCCGCCGGCGACCTCGCGCAGGACGACTCCGCGGCCGTCCAGCGCCTCGCCCAGCTCGTCGAGCCCTTGGCGCACGGCCTCCTCGGACGTTTGCAGGGCGTCGGCCAGCTCGTCGACCGGCACCGGCTCGGGCGCGAGGAAGAGCAGCGCCTCGATCTGACGGGTGAGCTGGCTCATGCGATGGCCTCCCCGCGCTCGGCGAGCGTCTCCGCCCGAACCGTGATCGGGCCGAACGGCTCGTCCTGATCCCACCCCGCCTCGCCGCGCTTGTAGAGCTCGAGCAGGGCGAACAGCGTGACCGCAACGGTCACGCGGTCGGCCCCCTCGACGGCCTCGTCGAACGAGAAGCGCCCGCTGCGGCGGGCCAGCAGGTCGCGCAGCAGGGCCACGCGGTCGGCGAGCGAGACGCGCGGGGTCGCCATGTGGCGCAGATCGAGCGGCGGCGGGGTGCGCAGCAGCGAGCCGATCGCCTGGCCCAGCACCTCCGGGTCGTAGGCGCGCTCGGCGACCTCGAGCGACACGCGCCGCAGGGCGGGCGGCAGCGGCGCCACGCGGTGCAGGAAGGCCTGGCCGGCCGCGTGTGCGGAGGCGGCCCAGCCGCCGGCGCCGCGGAAGCGGGCGTACTGGAGCATCCGCTCGAGCAGCTCCTCGGCGGCCTCGGCGGGCGCCAGTCCGTCGAGCTCGTCGAGCACCTCCTCGCCCGGCAGCATCAGCCGCGACTTGAGCTCCAGCAGCGCCGCGATCAGGACGAGGAACTCGGTGGCGGCCTCCAGGTCGAGCTCGCCCTCGGCCTCCAGGTGGTCGATGTAGGCGACCACGATCTCGGCGAGCTCGACCTCCAGCAGGTCCAGCTCGTCGCGCAGGATCAGCGAGAGCAGCAGGTCGAACGGCCCGGCGAAGACGTCCAGGTCGAGCTCGAGGCGGTGCATGATCGTGGGCACGGGTCCCGACAGGCTAGGCGTCCGGGCGGACGGGGCCGACGCCCATCGCCTTGCGCACGTCGAGCAGCGTCTGGCTCGAGATGGCGCGCGCCTTCTCGGCGCCCTTCTCCAGGAACCGCTCCAGCCCGGCCTCGTCGCCGCGCAGCTCGTGGTAGCGCTCGCGCACCGGGGCCAGCCAGTCGACCACGGCGTCCGCCACGGCCGTCTTGAAGTCGCCGTAGCCGGAGCCGTCGAACTCGCGCTCGATCTCCTCCGGCGCCACGCCGCGCGCCACGGCCATGATCTCGATCAGGTTCGAGATCCCCGGCTTGTCCTCGCGCCGGACGATCTCGCGGCCCGAGTCGGCCACCGCGCGCTTGAACTTGCGGCGGATGTCGTCCGGCTCGTCGAGCACGTAGACCGTGCCCTGCTCGGACCCGCCGGTGGTGGACATCTTGCGGTCGGGCTCCTGCAGGTCGCGGACGCGAGCCCCGACCTCGGGGATCCGGTGCTCGGGCACCACGAGCGTCTCGCCGAAGCGGCTGTTGAAGCGCTCCGCGGTCCGCCGCATGAGCTCCAGGTGCTCGCGCTGGTCCTCCCCCACCGGCACCTCGTGGGCGCGGTAGGCGAGCACGTCGGCGGACTGGAGCACCGGGTAGAAGAGGAGCCCGGCGGAGACCATCTCGCGCTGCGCGGCCGACTTGTCGCGGAACTGGTGCATGCGGTTGAGCTCGCCGAGCGGCGTGACGCTGCTCAGCAGCCAGCTCAGCTCGGCGTGCTCCATCACGTCGGCCTGGCGGAAGAGGATGCAGCGCTCGGGATCGAGCCCGGCCGCGATCAGCGTGGCCGCGGTGTCGTAGGTGCGGTCGCGCAGCTCGGCCGGCTCGTACGGGACGGTCACCGCGTGCAGGTCGACGATGCAGTAGATCGCCGGGTCGGCGCGGTCCTGGCCTGCGACGTACTGGGTGATCGCGCCGATGTAGTTGCCGAGGTGCTTGGCCCCGGTGGGCTGGATGCCCGAGAAGATGACCAACGTGGGCGCCATGGTATTCACCGGGGGCCGGCGACCCTCCCGCGATCGCCTGCCTCCCGCCGGTCAGCAAAGGACCGCCCACACGGCCCCCGGTGTCTACGCCCTGCCCGCCTTCCTCTCGGGTGCCCGCGTTGCGCGCGCCCGTAACGACAAGATGCGCGGGGAATGCGCCAAGTCGCCGTGATCGGGGCCGGGATCGTCGGCCTCGCCACCGCCTACGAGCTCGCCGCGCGGGGCGCCGCCGTCACCGTGTACGAGCGCGGCACGCCCGGCGGCGGCCAGTCCGGCGGCGAGTCGCGCGTCTTCCGGCACGCCCACGACGACCCACGCCTCGTCGCGCTGGCCGTCGAGTCGCGCGAGCGCTGGCGCGCGTGGGAGACGCGGTTCGGAGTGGAGCTCGTGGCGCCGGTCGGAGCCGTCGCGCTCGGGCCGGCGGTCGAGCGCCGCTTCGAGCTGCTGCGCGAGGCCGGCGTGCGCGTCCGGATGGCCGACGCGGCGAGCGCGCTGCCGATCCTCGCGCCCGCGGGACCGGCGCTGCTCGACGAGGACGGCGGCGTCATCCGGACGACCACGGCCGTCCGCGCCCTGGTCGCCGCGCTCGGCGACGCGATCGTCGCCGAAGAGGTGGTCGAGCTCGCGCCGTCCGGCGAGGTCCGCGCGGGCGGCTCGGTCGCGACGTACGAACGGGTCATCGTCTGCGCCGGCCGCGACACGGCGATCCTCGCGGCCGGCCTCGAGATCCCGGTGCGCGTCTCGACCCACACGCGCCACGCGTATCCGGTGCGCGAGCCGGCGCCGCTGGCGTGCCTCCTGGACGGCGAGCACGGCGCCTACGGCGACCCGCTGCCGGGCAACGACCGCTACGCGGTCGGGATCGGGGCGACGCCGACCCGGCCGCCTACGTCGCCGAGCGCCTGCCGGGGCTCGAGCCGCGCGCCGTCGAGACGCGCACGTGCTGGGTGACCGAGCTGCCCTGGGGCGATGACGGGATCGCGGTCTGGGAGGCGGGCGCGCTGGTGTTCGTGGCCGGCAACAACCTGTTCAAGCACGCGCCGGCGCTCGGCCACCGGCTCGCCGCCGACGAGCTCGGCGAGCTGCGGCCGGAGGCGCGGCTCGGAACGTCAACTGCGGCTGGGTAGGGAGGCTGGAGTGCCGGCCGCGCCGGCGGTCCCTGGCGCCTTGACCGGACATATGCCGGTCAAGGCGCCATCCGTTTGGAGACAGCCCGCCCGGCCGGCTCCCGCGTTGCCCTACCCAGCGCCGTTGACGTTCGCCGGCAGCGCCGCGGCCGCCGAGCCGATCCCCTCCCACGGATCGCCGCGCTCCTCCAGCCGCGCCGGCACGTCACGCAGCGTCCAGCCCCGCGGCTCGGCATCCGCGACCTCGTCCCAGAACAGCGGCGTGGCCACCGGCGCGCCCGGCTTGGCGCGCACCGCATACGGCGCCACCGCCGTCTGCGCGTAGGTGTTCCGCGCCGCGTCGACGAGCACGCGCCCGCCGCGCCCCTCCTTGCGCCACGACGTCGTGAGCTGATCGGGCAGCCGCCCGGCGACCTCCTCGGCGAGCTCTCCCGCCCGGGTACGCACCGTGTTCGAGTCCGGCCCGCGGCGCAGCGGCGCGACGACGTGGATCCCGCGCGAGCCCGAGGTCATCGCGTACGGGGTCAGGCCGTGCTCGCGCAGCAGGTCGCCGACCGCCAGCGCGCCCGCCCGGATCGCCTCCAGATGCGAGTCGCCGTCGTCGGGCGGGTCGAAGTCGAACACGAGCCGGTCCGGCTGATCGGGCTTGTCGGCGCGCGCGGTCCATATGTGCGGGGTCACGCAGTTCTGGTTGGCGAGCCAGACGAGCGTCGCCGCCTCGCCGCCGACCGCGTGGGTCACCTCTCCCCCGCGCCGGCGCGACACCGTCACGCGCTTCACCCAGTCCGGCGCGCCCTTCGGGATCGCCTGCTGGATCACCAGCTCGTTCTCGATGCCGCGGTTCCAGCGCCACAGGTTGAGCGGCCGGTCGCGCACGTGCGGGACCATCGCCGGCGCCACGGCCGCGTAGTAGCGCGCGAGGTCCTCCTTGGTGATCCCGTCGTCAGGGAACAGCACCTTGTCCGGGTTGCTGATCCGGACCCGGCGGCGGCCCGCCTTCAGCGTCATCTCCGCCACGACCCGGGTGTGTACCAGCTGCCCGCCGCCGCCTCCACTCGCGCAACGCGATGACCAGGCCGAGGATCACGGGCAGCCAGATCGCCTTGGACGCGAGGATCGCCTGGATCCAGCCTGGGAGGGCGAGCGACGGGAGGTCGAAGGACGGCAGCGGGAGATCGGGCAGGTCCGGCTCGGGGAGGTCGATCGGCAGCGAGATGTCCGGGAGCAGGCGGATGGCGAAGCCGATCCCGATCACCGCCGCCAGCGCCTGGGCGACGCCCTTGGCGACGTGGCGCGCCGCATACAGGCCCGGGCGCTCGCGCTCGAGCCGCTCCCGGCGCGCTGCCGCGCTTCCGGGCTCGGGCGCGAGCCGCAGAGGCCCTTCGGGGACGACCAGCTCGGCGCGCGTGATGGACACGCCGTGCCACGGCATCACAATGCGCACCTCGACCCCGTCGCCGGCGACCACCGTGTCGGCGCCGTTGGGCTTCGCCTCGGCCACCGGCTCGCCGTCGATCAGCAGCCGGACGCGGTCCTTGGCCAGCGAGGACTCTGGGACGACCTCGATGTGGCGGCCGTCGTGCTCGATCGAGAAGGTGGTGGGCACGGCACAGCCAGGATCGGCGCCACGCCCCGCCCGGACAACCGCCCAAGGTCGATCGGGCGGCGGCCGAAGGTCTACATGGACTGCCGGATCACCGGCCGCTTGGCCGCGCCGGCCTCGTCGAGCCGGCGCACCGGGGTGTCGTAGGGCGCGTTCTGCGCCACCGACGGGTCCTCGGCCGCCTCCTCGAGGATCGCCTTGACCGCCTCGGCGAACTCGTCGAGCGTCTCGCGCGTCTCGGTCTCGGTCGGCTCGATCAGCAGCGCCTCGTCCACCAGCAGCGGGAAGTAGACGGTCGGCGGGTGGAAGTCGTGGTCGAGCAGCCGCTTGGCGAGGTCGAGCGTCTTGATGCCGAGCGCCTTCTTCATCGGCCCGCCGGTGAGCACGAACTCGTGCATGCACGTGCGGTCGAAGGCCGCCGGCAGGTGCTCGCCGCACAGCTCGCGCAGCCGCGCCATCAGGTAGTTGGCGTTCAGCACCGCGGTGTCGCTCGCCTCGGCCAGCCCGTCGGCGCCCAGCGAGAGGATGTACGCGTAGGAGCGCACGAAGACGCCGAAGTTGCCCTGGAAGCCGCGCAGGCGGCCGATCGACTGCGGCCGGTCGAAGTCCAGGCCGAACGACCCGTCGTCGCCCTGGACGACCTGCGGCCGCGGCAGGAACGGCTCGATCCGGTCGCTCACCGCGATCGGGCCGGCGCCCGGACCGCCGCCGCCATGCGGCTGGGTGAAGGTCTTGTGCAGGTTGTAGTGGACGATGTCGAACCCCATGTCGCCCGGCCGCGCGCGGCCCATGACGGCGTTGAGGTTCGCCCCGTCGTAGTAGAGCGTCGCCCCGGCGTCGTGCACCAGGTGCGCGATCTCCTCGATGTTGCGGTCGAACACGCCCAGCGTGTTCGGGTTGGTGAGCATCAGCGAGGCGACGTCGTCGTCGATCTTCGAGCGCAGGTCGTCGAGATCCACCCCGCCGTCGTCGGCGGTGCCGACCTTGACCACCTGGTAGCCCGCCATCGTCACCGTCGCCGGGTTCGTCCCGTGCGCCGTGTCGGGCGTGAGGACCTTGTGGCGATCCTCGCCGCGCGCCTCGTGGTAGGCGCGCGTGAGCAGCACCCCCGCGAGCTCGCCCTGCGAGCCGGCCGACGGCTGCAGCGAGACGTGCGGCAGCCCGGCGATCTCGGCCAGCGCCGCCTGCAGCTCCCACATCAGCTGCAGCGCGCCCTGGGCGCGGGCGGGCGCCTGCAGCGGGTGCAGCCGCGCGTGGCCGGGCAGCGCCGCCACCCGCTCGTGCAGCTTCGGGTTGTGCTTCATCGTGCACGAGCCGAGCGGATAGAAGCCCTTGTCGACGTGGAAGTTGCGCGTCGAGAGCTGCGTGTAGTGGCGGACGATCTCGGGCTCGGCGATCTCCGGCAGCCGCGGCGGCTCGGCGCGGCGGAAGCGCTCGGGCAGGGCCTCGGGATCCTCAGGCACGTCGAGCTCGGGCGCCACGAAGGCGCGCCGGCCCTCGACGGACTTCTCGTAGATGGTCGTCGTCACGCCGTCACCGCCTCGCGCTCGGCGGCGACCGCGGCGCCCAGCACCTCGGCCAGCCGGTCGATGTCGGCGCGCGAGCGCTGCTCGGTGACCGCCACCAGCAGCCCGTCGCCGAGCTCGTCGTAGTCGGCGCTCAACGGATAGCCGGGATTGACGCCCTCGGCCGCGCAGCGCTCGATCACGCGGTCGACCGGCGCGGCCAGGCGGACGGCGAACTCGCGCACCACCGGCTGCTCGTGCAGCAGCTCGACGCCGTCGAGCGCCGCCAGCGCCTTGCGCGCATAGGCGGTGCGGTGCAGCAGCAGCTCGCCGAGCTCGACGATCCCGCGCCGCCCCAGCCACGACAGGTAGATGACCCCCGCCAGCGCGTTGAGCGTCTGCGCGGTGGTGATGTTGTGCGTGGCCTTCTCGCGCCGGATGTGCTGCTCGCGCGTCTGCAGCGTGAGCACGAAGCCGCGCTTGCCGTCGGCGTCCGTCGTCTCGCCGGCGATCCGGCCCGGCATGCGGCGGATGTACTCCTGCTGGGCGGCGAAGAAGCCGAACGACGGCCCGCCGTAGTCGAGGCGGTTGCCGAGCGACTGGCCCTCCCCCACCGCGATGTCGACGCCGAACTCGCCGGGCGGCTTGAGCACGCCGAGCGTCAGCGGGTCGACCTGCACGACGAGCAGCGCGCCGCTCTCCTTCACGATCGGCGCCAGCGCCTCGAGGTCCTCGACGGCGCCGAGGAAGTTCGGCTGCTGCAGGAAGACCGCCGAGACGTCCTCGCCGACCTCGAACGGCTCGGTCACGCCGGCCGCGAGCGGCAGCTCCTCGACCGCCGTGCCGTAGCCGGCCGCGGTGGTGGCCAGCGCCTCGCGCGAGTGCGGATGCAGGCCGCGCGAGACGAGGAACTTCCCGCGGCCGTTCTGCAGCTTCGCCAGCCAGCCGGCGCTCGCGACCGCCGACGGGCCCTCGTACAGCGTCGCGTTCGACACCGGCAGGCCGGTCAGCTCGCTGATCGCCGTCTGGTACTCGAACATGACCTGCAGCGTGCCCTGCGAGACCTCGGGCTGGTACGGCGTGTACGGGGTCAGGAACTCCGAGCGCGAGAGCAGCGCGTCGACCAGCGACGGAACGAAGTGGTCGTACATGCCGGCGCCGAGGAAGGTGATCTCGTCGTCGGCCGAGACGTTGCGCGAGGCCAGCTCGCGCAGGTACCCGTACACCTCCTGCTCCGGCTTGCCGGGCGGCAGGTCGATCGGCCGGTCAAGCCGGACGCCCTCCGGGATGTCGGCGAACAGCTCGTCGACCGACGCGGCGCCGATGCTCTCGAGCATCGCCTTGCGGTCGGCGTCGGTGGCGGAGGTGTAGCGACTCAACTCAGGCTGCCCTCGTACGCCTCGCGGTCCATCAGCTCCTCGACCTCGGACGGCTCGCTGAGCCGGACCTTGACCATCCAGCCGCCGCCGTACGGGTCCTCGTTGATCTGCTCGGGCGCGTCGCCGAGCGCCTCGTTGACCTCGACGACCTCGCCCGACAGCGGCGCCACGACGTCCGAGACGGCCTTGACCGACTCGATCTCGGCGTACGGCTCGTCCTTGCTGACCGTCTTGCCGACCTCGGGCGGGTCGACGAACACGACCTCGCCGAGCTGGTCCTGCGCGTACCAGGTGATCCCGAACGTGGCGACGTCGCCGTCGATCCGCGCCCAGTCGTGCTCGGGGTGGTACTTGAGGTCGTCGGGGTAGCTCGCGTCGGCCACGTTCAGCGCTCCTTGGAGTAGAGCGGCTTTTCCCGCACCTCGGCCTGGCGCGGCTTGCCGCGGACGTCGATCTCGATCGGGGTGCCCGGCTCGGTCTTCCCGGCCGGCACGTAGGCCATGCCGATGCCGATGCCCAGGCAGGGGGACATGGTGCCGGACGTGACCTCGCCCCCGCCGGCCACGGGGTTGCCCTGGCGGGCGATGCCCGGCCCGGTCATGGCGAACGGCACCAGCTTCTCCTCGGGTCCGGCGTCGCGCGCCGCGCGCACCGCCTCGGAGCCGATGAAGCCGGTGTCCTCCTTGCAGCACCAGCCGAGGCCCGCCTCGATCGGCCCGCGCTCCTCCATCAGGTCGTTGCCGTAGAGGTGGAAGCAGACCTCGAGCCGCAGCGTGTCGCGCGCGCCGAGGCCGGCCGGAGAGGCGCCCGCCTCCGTCAGCGCGTCCCACACCTGGACCGCGTAGCCGGGCGCGATCAGCAGCTCGACCCCGTCCTCGCCCGTGTAGCCGGTCCCGGCCACCAGCGTGCCGGGCGCCCCGGCGACGTTCAGCCGCGCCGTGCGGAAGCGGGCGGGCAGCTCGCCGTCGACCAGCCCCGCCATCAGGCCGCGCGCCTCCGGCCCCTGCACGGCGATCATCGCGTAGTCGTGCAGGCGGTCGTGGACGGTGACGTCGTAGCCGCGGGCCTGGCGGCGCAGCCACGCCAGGTCGCGCTCGTGGTTGGAGGCGTTCGTGACGGTCAGGAACCCGTCGCCGTGGCGATAGGTGAAGAGGTCGTCGAGCACGCCGCCGTTCTCGCGGCACAGCACCGAGTACTGCGCGCCGTCGACGGCGATCTTGCTGACGTCGTTGGACAGCACGCGCTGCAGGAACGCCTCGGCGTCGGGCCCCGTCGTCTCCACCTCGCCCATGTGCGAGACGTCGAAGATGCCGACCCCCTCGCGCACCGCGACGTGCTCCTCGCGGATGCCCGTGTACTGGACCGGCATCTCCCAGCCGGCGAACGGGACGAGGCGCGCACCGGCCGCCACGTGGCAGTCGTACAGCGGGGTGCGCTTCAGCGTCTCGGCACCGGCGGCCATGCGACGCCGGACCCTAGTACATCCATCCACGGACTCGGCGCATCGCCGGTGGAGTCCGGGTCGTCTCTGCCGGTGCACGGCGGGCGCTCGCATGCTGGTGGCACGTGTGCGCCCGCCGGGTGCCGGCAGAGGCGGCCCGGGCCCGCCGGAATGCGTTGGAGTCCGTGGATGGGTGTACGGCAGCGCTACCTTGGGTCCAATGCGGTGGCTGCGAGTGGCGCTGTGCGTGCTCAGCCTGGCCCTCGTGAGCGGCTGTGGAGCCGGCGACGAGGTGCCGTCCGCCCAGTTGCCGGACACGCTCGGCTACGTGCCGAGCGATGCCACCGCGGTGGCGATCGTCTCCACCGACGTCGAGGGCGAGCAGCTGAGCCGCCTGTACCGGCTGCTCGAGCCCGCCCTGCGCGAGGCCGGCCTGGACGCCCCGCGGAGCGAGGTGATCGCGTCGGTGCTCTTCGACGAGAGCGTCGACATCGAGCCGCTGACCGGCGGCACGCTGGTGGTGTCCCTGGGCAACGGCGACGAGGACACGGCGCTGTTCGTGCTCGAGACCCGCGACGGCGAACGCGCCGCCGAGCTGCTGCGCGAGCAGGAGGTGGGGCGCGTCGCCGTCGACGGCGACACCGTGCTGTTCGCGGACGCCTTCGACGAGAACGCGGGCGTCCTCGACGAGGCGATCGCGCGCCACGAGGCGGGCGACGGGTTCGATTCCGCCACGTTCGCCCGCGCGCTGGGCGACGAGGCCGACGACGACGCGCTCATCAAGCTCTACGTGTCGCCCGACCTGGTCCGCTCACTCGCCTCCGACGCCGACCTGCCGTGGCTGAACGCGCTGCGCTCGGTCGGCGCGAGCGTGAGGCTGGACTCGGGCGCGATCGTCGCCGACCTGCACGCCCACACCGACCCGGACGACCTGAGCCCGGAGGACCTGCCGCTCGAGGCGGGCGACGACGCGCCCGATGCGCCCGACGCCGACGGCGCGCTGAACGGCGCCAACCGCAACCAGAGCCGCACCACCGTCTTCCTCGCGCAGCTCGCGCGGAAGGCCTACCCCGACTCGACGTTCGTGCGCGAGGTCGAGGCGCTCGAGGCCGACCTCGGCATCTCGTTCGAGGAGGAGGTGCTCGAGCAGTTCGACGGGCCGAGCGCGAGCATCGCCTACGAGAACGGCGAGTTCGGCGCCGTCAGCGAGATCGCCGACCCCGATCGCATGCGCGAGCTGCTCCCACAGCTCGCCCCGCGCCTGCCGGCGATCCTCCAGGGGCTTCAGGGCCTCGGCGACGAGGCGCTGATCGCGCTGCTGCTGATCGCGCCCGACGCCCCGCTGGTGCCGGGCGCGCTGCCGCTGCTCCAGGACGGGATCGGCGTCCGGCCGCTCGGCGGCGACCTGTACCAGATCGCCGGCCTCGACGAGGGCGAGAACGCCTTCAACGGCCCTGGCACGATCATCTTCGGGCTGATCGACGACCGCTTCGTCGTGGCCACCAACCCCGCGCGCGCCCGCGCGGCGGCCGAGCTCGACGTGTCGGAGGTCGACGACGCCGAAGGCGCGGCGGTCGGCCGCACCGACCTGTCGACCTGGCCCGAGCCGCCGTTCGGCCTACCGACCCGCCCGCTCGGAGAGGCGGTCAGCGAGCTCGAGGCCTCGACCGAGGGCCTCGACGGCCGCGTGCGGATCGAGGTCCCGGACGGGCTGGACTAGACGGCGGTGGCCACGCCGCGGCGCTCGTGCGCGGCGCACCAGGCCTCGACGACGGCAGGGTCGAACTGGCTGCCGGCGCCGAGCCGCAGCTCGTCCAGCGCCTGCTCCGGCGTGCGGGCGGCGCGGTAGGGACGGCCGGCGGTCATCGCCGCGTAGGCGTCGGCCACCGCGACGATCCGCGCGCCGGGCGCGATCGCGTCGCCGGCCAGCGCGTCGGGATAGCCGGCGCCGTCCCAGCGCTCGTGGCTGGAGCGCACGAGCGCGGCCACGCGCGCCAGCGCGGGCGCCGCGAGGATGATGCGCTCGCCGATGATCGGATGGCGGTGAACGAAGGTCCACTCCTCCTCGGTCAGCGGGCCCGGCTTGCCGAGGATGGCGTCGGGGATCGCGACCTTGCCGACGTCGTGCAGCTCGCTGGCGTGGCGCACCTGCTCGACCTCGTCGGAGCTCATGCCGAGCGCCTCCGCGGTGGCGGCCGCCAGCGCGACCGTCTCGGCGTGGGTGCCGAGCCCGGGGTCGCGCTCGGCCAGGGCGCGCAGCAGCACGTCCTTGCTCTGGCGGCCCGCCGAGGTGCGGCCGGCGTGCTTGTTCGCGTACATGCGCTGGTCGGCGATCCGCAGAGCCTCGACCGGCTCGTCGGTCTCGACGGGCAGCAGGATCGCGCCGTGCGAGCAGGTGATGGAGAAGCCGTCGCCCTGCTCGGACAGCGCGGCGGCGGCGCCGCGGACGGTCGCCTCGTGCGGCTCGCCGGCGGTGCGGAAGACCGCGCAGAACTCGTCGCCCCCCATCCGGTAGGCGCGGCCGCGGCCGTGCAGGAAGCCGGCCAGGTTGCCGCCCAGGCGGACGAGCAGCGTGTCGCCCGCCGGGTGGCCGAAGGTGTCGTTGTACTGCTTGAAGCCGTCGAGGTCGAAGAGCGCGAGCACGAGCGGCTGCTCGGGCGTGGCCTGCGGCACGAGCTCCTCGAGCGCGCGGGTCAGCGCGCGGCGGTTGCCGAGGCCGGTGAGCGCGTCGGTCAGCGCCTCGCCGCGCGAGGTGCGCAGCATCGCCACGTTCTCACCGAAGGTCAGCGTGGCGCGGGCCATCACCGCGACCAGCGACGCGGCGGCCAGGCCGACGGCGAGCAGGTTGACGTCGGCGACCGCGCCGTAGACGAGCAGTCCGAGGCCGACGGCGCCGAAGGCCAGCGGGACGGCGATCACGCGCACGCGCTCGTCGGACGCGTGCGTGGAGCGCGCGGGCGGGCGCTGCCAGGCAGCGGCGGCGATCATCGTCAGGCCGGCCCACCAGCCGGCGTCGAACCAGCCGCCCGCCTCGTAGGTGCCCTGGTTGACCTGCACCAGATACATCGAGTCGGCCAGCCAGAACGTGGCGATGCCCAGGGCCAGCAGCATCCACGTGCGGTCGAGCCGCCAGCCGGTGCCGGCCAGGGCGCCTGCGGCGATGCCGAGCAGCACGAGGTCGACGAGCGGGTAGGCGAGGCTCGTGGCGACCGCGAGCGGGGCGCCCTCCGCATACTCGAGCGCGGTCTCGAACACGATCGCGGCGCTCACGGCCGCGACACCGAGCGCCGCGGCGAGCCCGTCGACCCAGAGCCGCCGCGGCACGCCGCGGTTGCGGGCAGACAGCAGGACGAGCGTGCCGGCGAAGGCGAGCGGCGGGAACAGCAGGTAGCCGGCGTCGGCAGGCGAAGGGATCGGCGGCGCCGGATTCGTCCACAGGACGGCCGTGTAGTAGATCTCGCCGAACGACCAGGCGAGCACGCCGGCGCCGATCAGCGCCCAGGCGAGCCGCTCGGCGCCCTGCACGCGGAGCACGCGCGCGAGACACACGAGTCCGGCGAGCACGAGCACGACGTCGTGCGCGAAGCGTGAGAACAGCGGCCCGATCTCCAGATCGGACGCGAGCAGCACTCGCAGCTCGTATACGAGCAGCCACGCCGCGCAGGCGGCGAGCACCAGGCGCAGGGGGCGCGGTACGACCATGACGCCCCTGTTATCGGCCCGCTGGGGGGTCCCCCTTTAGGGGTGTCAGCGGAGGAACGGCGGGATGTCGAGATCGTCGTCGCGGATCTCGAGCGAGGAGCGCTGGCGATCGTCGATCCGCGGGCCGCGGTCGCGCGGGCCGCGCTCGCGCTCCGCCCGCGTGGCGCGGAGGCCTGCGCGGTCGAAGCCCGTGGCGATGACGGTCACGCGGATCTCGTCGGCCAGTCCGTCGTCGATCACGGCGCCGAAGATGATGTTGGCGTCCGAGTCGGCCGCCGAGTGGATGATCTCAGCCGCCTCGTTGACCTCGAACAGGCCGAGGTCCTTGCCGCCGGTGATGTTGAGGAGGATGCCGCTGGCGCCCTCGACCGACTCCTCGAGCAGCGGCGAGCTGACGGCCGCCTTGGCCGCCTCGGCGGCGCGCGACTCGCCGGCCGCCGTGCCGATGCCCATGAGCGCCGAGCCGGCGTCCTGCATGATCGTGCGCACGTCGGCGAAGTCGAGGTTGATCAGGCCGGGGATCGTGATCAGGTCGGTGATGCCCTGGACGCCCTGGCGCAGGACGTTGTCGGCCTCGCGGAAGGCGTCGAGGATGCTGGTGCGGCGCTCGACGATGGAGAGCAGGCGCTCGTTCGGGATCACGATCAGCGTGTCGACCATCTCGCGCAGGCGGTCGATGCCCTCCTGCGCCTGGCGCGCGCGCTGGCTGCCCTCGAACTCGAACGGGCGGGTGACGACGCCGACGGTGAGCGCGCCGATCTCGTTCTTGGCGATCTCGGCGATGACCGGCGCGGCGCCCGTGCCGGTGCCGCCGCCCTCGCCGGCGGTGACGAAGACCATGTCCGCGCCCTTGAGCGCCTCCTTGATCTCGTCGCGCGACTCGGCCGCCGCCCCCTGGCCGACCTGCGGGTTGGCACCCGCGCCGAGGCCCTTGGTGAGCTGGTGGCCGATGTTCAGCTTGATGTCGGCGTCCGTCATCTGGAGCGCCTGGTTGTCGGTGTTGCAGGCGATGAACTCAACGCCCGAGAGGCCGGCATCGATCATCCGGTTCACGGCATTGGTTCCCCCGCCGCCGACACCGACGACCTTGATCACTGCGAGATAGCTACCGGCTTCCATGAGTGTTCCGTCCGGACCTCTACTTATAGTCGAGCGTTTTGAGGCACTCGTTCAGGGCCGCGGATTGTGGCACGTTACGGCGGCTTTATCCCCGAAGTCAACGAGCGGCAAGCGACGTTGCATAATGCGAAGTCTCGACTTCTAGTCGAGAGTCGGCGTATTCTCACCCTAAGGTTGAGGGTTTTCCGGAGGGGGCTCCTGTGGGATCGGACCGAGCCCTCCGGCGGCCACGCGGCCGGGCACGCGGAGGTCGAGATAGGTCGCGCCGGCGGCGCTCGGCTCGGCCAGCACGCGGGCGGCGGCGGCCCACTTGGCGCCGGCGTCGTCGCGGGTGCCGAAGTAGAGCGGCGGGCCGTCGCGCAGGTCCATCGTCAGGCCCTCGGGGCCCCACCACAGCCGCTGGCCGCGGGCCAGGAGCTGCCGCGGCGCCTCGGCGGCGACGGCGAGCGCCGCCTGCGTCTTCGCGTCGTCGACGCGCGGTCCCGGGAGCTGGTCGCGCCGGATGGTGGGCAGGTCCTCGTCGGCCTCCACGCCGGTGAGCACGATCCCGTCGCCGGAGACCGGCGTCAGGCGCCCATCGATGTCGAGCGCGGCGACCGGCCGGTGCTCGAGCACCTGGATCGACATGCGGTGCGGGAAGTCGGTCTCCACGCGCAGGCCGGCCACCGAGGGGAAGCGCGAGACCACGTCGTCCAGGACCTCCTCGCGCACGTGGAACGTCGTCATGTCGCGCGCCGCGCTCTCGAGCGCCGAGCGGATGCGCGGCTCGTCGCTCGTCGTCGCCCCGCTCACCCGCACCGCGGTCACGGCCACGAGCGAGGAGTCGCGCAGCCACAGCCAGCCGCCGATCGCGAGGCCGGCGAGCACGATCACGGCGGCGAAGCCGCGCAGGAACGAGCGCCGGAAACGCATTGGGGGCGGCTTCGACGCCCGGGGTCAGACCCCTGCCGGGGGAATTTCGCCGGTGTTGCGGCCGTCTGCGTCTCGTATGGAGCTCATCATCGCCATCGTCCTCGCCGGCCCGCTCGGCTACCTCGCCCCGAGACGCGGTCTCCTCATCTACCTCGTGATCTGGGCTGTCGTGCTGCCGATCCAGACGATCGTCGTGCACAGCGAGAACCCGGACGACATCAACGCCGCGTATCCGGTCGTGAACGCGTTGATCCTTGCGGGGGGTGTCGTGCTGAATCGGCTCGGGGCCGCGATGCGGGGCCGGCGAACGTCAACCCCGGCTGGGTAGGGCGGGTGAGGGAGCCGGCCGCGCTGCGGATTTCGGCGAAGCGTCCTGCCTAAGTGGGGTCTGACCCCACCTATCCAGGACGCTTGGCCGAAATCCGCATCGAATCCTGCCCCGGGGTCGTATAGCGACCCCTAGCCAGGATCAGACGTAGAAATCCGCCGCGCGGCTGGAACACCAGCCTCCCTACCCAGCCGCAGTTCGCCCAGCCCGCCGCTACCGCCCGACGAGCCGCCGCCCCAGCGCATCGACGTTCCCGGCGCCCAGCGTGAGCAGCAGGTCGCCCTCGCGCAGCTCGGCCTCCAGGAACCGCTCGGCCTCGTCGAACCCCGGCAGCCACGCCACGCGCCGCCCGCCGGCCGCGTCAGCGGCCGCCGCGGCCACCAAACGGCCCGTCACCCCCGGGAAGTCCTCGGCCCGCTCGCGCGCCGGGTAGACGTCGAGCACGGCCACCAGGTCGGCCTCGGCGAGGGCGGCCCCGAACTCGCGGTACTGGTGGCGCGTGCGCGAGAACAGGTGCGGCTGGAAGACGGCCACCACCCGGCGCGGCGCCAGCGTGCGGGCGGCGGCGATCGTGGCTCGGACCTCGGTCGGGTGGTGGGCGTAGTCGTCCACGACGAGCGCGCCCGAGGGCGTCGACCCGAGGCGCTCGAAGCGCCGGCCGGCGCCGCCGAAGTCCGCCAGCGCCGCCGCGGCCGCCGCCGGATCGGCGCCGGCCAGCGCGCACGCCGCGAGGGCCACCGCCGCGTTGCGGGCGTTGTGGACGCCCGGGACGGGCAGCGTGACCGGCACGCCGTCCACGGTGAAGCGCGAGCCGCCGGGCTCCAGCGAGACGCCCTCCGGCGTCGCCACGCGGCCCGGGAAGCGGGTCAGGTCCGGCTCGTCGCCGAGCACCACGTCGTCGGCCAGGGCCAGGAAGGCGCGGAACGTGTCGTCGACGTCGCGCTGCGACGAGTAGGTCGCGTGGTGGTCGAGCTCGGCGTTGGTGAGCACGGCGACCCGCGGATCGAGCTTGAGCAGCGAGCGGTCGGACTCGTCGGCCTCGACCACGAGCCACTCCCCCGCCCCCCAGCCCGCGTTGGAGCCGGTCGAGCGGACCTCGCCGCCGACCAGATAGGCCGGGTCCATCCCGCAGCCGCGCAGCGCGTGGACGACCATGCTCGAGGTCGTCGTCTTGCCGTGCGTGCCGGTGACCGCGATCGTCGGCCGCAGACGCGTGATCTCGCCGAGCAGGTCGGCGCGGTGGAGCTCGCGGAGGTCGCGCTCGCGGGCCGCGGCGCGCTCCGGGTTCTCGGGCGGGATCGCGCTGGAGTAGACGACCTCGGCGCCCTCGGGGACGTTCTCCGCGGCGTGCGGCACGGCGCTCAGCCCGGTGCGGGCGAGGTACGGCGAGTCGGGCGCGCGGTCGGAGCCGGTCACCTCCGCCCCGAGCGCACGCGCGACGATCGCCAGGCCGCTCATGCCGGCGCCGCCGATGCCGACGAAGTGCAGCCGCCGGCCGCTCCAGGGTGGCTCGCCCATCGGCCGCCACCCTAGAGGGAGTCAGTTCACGAAGCGGATGACGAGATGGCGCGGGGACTCGCGCGTCCAGCTCATGCGCGGCTGCGGGCGGGTGGAGTTGGGGCGGTCGGTGACCAGCCCATAGTGGAGAGAGGCGGGCATCGGGACTTCCTTTGTCTGGGGAGGTACGTATGAACGACGCCCCCGCGACGCGAGTTATTCCGGCCGCGGAATAGCCGGCCGCCCCGGCCGGTCTTGCCCTCCCGTGAAAGGACTCCTCCTCATCCCCATCCTGCTGGTCGTCGCGCTCGCCGTCGCGCCGGCCGCCCAGGCCGACGACCTCGACTGGGAGCCATGCGGCGACCGCTTCCAGTGCGCCGACCTCAAAGTCCCGCTCGACTACTCACGCCCTTGGTGGCGCAAGATCGAGATCCCGGTCATCAAGCTCCCCGCCACCGACCCGAAGCGCCGGATCGGGACGGCGATCGGCGGCGCCGGCGGGCCCGGCCAGTCCGGCGTCGACCTGATACGCAGCGTCGGCCCGACCCTCTTCGCGCCGCTCAACGACCGCTTCGACCTCGTGGCCTTCGACCAGCGCGGCATCGGGACCGTCGACTGCGGCGACGACCCCGACCTCGATCCCACCTGGGCCGAGCCGCACGACGTCGACCCCATCCTGCTCGCGCACCGCGCCCGCGAGGCGGGCCGCCGCTGCCTGGAGCGCACACCGCTGCTGCTGCCGTACGTGACCACCGGCAACGCGGCCCGCGACATGGACCGGCTGCGCGTGGCCGTCGGCGAGAAGAAGCTGACCTATATGGGAGGCTCCTACGGCACGATGCTCGGCGCGACCTACGCGAGCCTGTTCCCCGGGCGCGTGCGGGCGATGGCGCTCGACGCGCCGATGGACGTCGACGCCGCGGTCAACCGGCCGCTCGAGGACACGCGCGAGCAGGTGGCGAGCTTCGAGGGCTCACTCGACCGCTTCGCCATGCACTGCGCGGCGAGTCCCGCCTGCGCGTTCGGAGGCGACGACCCCGAGGCGGCGTTCGACGCCCTGCTGGAGCGACTCGACCACGAGCCGCTGCCGGTCCCGGGCCGGCCCGGCGTGACGATCGACGGCGACACGCTGCGCGTCGGCATGCTCGAGCTCATGTACGTGCCGTCGCTGTGGCCCGCGACCGCCGCGATGCTCGCCGAGCTCGAGCAGGGCGTGGTCGACCTCGCGCTCGACCTCATGGGCATCGACCTTTTCGGCATCGACGCCGACGCGTTCTGGGCCATCACGGCCGCCGACGGCGACCACCCGCGCGGCCTGACGCCGTACCTGGACTCCGTCCGCCACACGTGGGGCCTCGCCGACCACTTCTGGATGGTGCGCGGCTACATCGGGGCGCGCTTCGGCTTCTGGCCGGTCGAGGGTCGCGGCGCGTACCGCGGACCGATCCGCGCGCACGGCGCCACCGTGCCGCCCCTGATCTTCGCCCTGCGGCACGACCCGGCCACTCCGTACCGCGGCGGCCAGCGGCTGGCGCGCGATCTCGGCGCCCGGCTGCTGACCGTTCACGGCGACGGGCACGGTGCGGTGCGCAACCCGTGCGTCATGCAGCTGGCCGAGCGCTATCTCGAGGACCTCGAGGTCCCGGCGCCCGGCGTGACGTGCACCCAGCCGAGCCCGTTCCGAGCCTCGGCGCAGGCCGCGAGCAGCGGCAGCCTGCGGCGGCTGATCCGGCGCGAGCGCCGCGCCGGCGTGCTCGCGATGCCGGTTCCCGCGCTCATCGACTGAGGGGGAACGGCCGGGCCGCGCGCCACGTTTCGTGGCGCGCGGCCGCGGGGAGGGCCAGCCCCGTGGACCGCATCGACCGCGTGGCGCGCGAGGCGTTCGGCTTCGAGGCCCTACGGCCCGGCCAGCGCGAGGCGATCGAGTCGGTGCTCGCGGGCCGCGACACGCTGGTCGTGATGTCGACCGGCTCGGGCAAGTCGGCCATCTACCAGATCGCCGGGCTGCTGACCGAGGGCGCGACGGTCGTCGTCTCGCCGCTGATCGCCCTCCAGCGCGACCAGGTCGACGACCTCGCCGAGCGCGCCGCCGGCGGAGCGGCGCAGCTCAACTCCAGCCTGCCGGCGTCGGAGCGCGACCGCGCGCTGGCCGAGCTGGCCGAGAACGCGCTCGAGTTCCTCTTCCTGGCGCCCGAGCAGCTCGCCAACGAGGAGGTCCTGGCCGAGCTGTCCGTCGCGCGGCCGTCGCTGCTGGTGATCGACGAGGCGCACTGCATCTCCGAGTGGGGCCACGACTTCCGGCCCGAGTACCTGCGGGTCGGCGCGGCAGCCGAGGCGCTCGGCCGCCCGCCGATCCTCGCCCTGACCGCGACGGCCGCCCCGCCCGTGCGCGACGAGATCGCCGAGCGGCTCGCGCTGCGCGACCCGGTGGTCCTCGTGCGCGGCTTCGACCGGCCCAACATCCACCTCGCGGTCGAGCGCTTCCACGGCGAGCAGGGGGCCGAGCGCAAGCTGCGCGCGCTGCGGGACGCCGTCGAGGCGGCGCCGAAGCCGGGGATCGTCTACGTCGCCACCCGCCGCCAGGCCGAGGAGCTCGCGGAGTCGCTGTGCGAGCGCGGCGTCTCCGCCGCCTCCTACCACGCCGGCATGCGCGGGGCCGAGCGCGACGCGGCGCAGGAGCGCTTCATGGACTCGGAGCTCGACGTCGTGGTCGCCACCACCGCGTTCGGCATGGGCATCGACAAGGCGGACGTGCGCTGGGTCTTCCACAGCGAGGTCTCCGAGTCGCTCGACGCCTACTACCAGGAGATCGGGCGCGGCGGCCGCGACGGGGAGCCGGCGCACGCGCGGCTCTTCTACCGCAGCGAGGACCTCGGGCTGCGGCGCTTCTTCTCGGCCGGCGGCCACGTGGAGGTCGACGAGATCGCGCAGGTGCTCGCCGCGGTCGCCGGCGGCGTGACCGACCCCGCCACGCTCCAGGACGCCACCGAGCTGTCGGAGACGAAGCTGGCGAGCGCGCTCGCGCGGCTCGAGGAGGCCGGCGCCGTCCGCGTACTGCCGTCCGGCGCCGTCGAGGCGGCCCCCGAGGACCCGGCGGCGGCGGTGCGCACGGCGGCCGAGGAGGCGGAGAAGCGCCGCGTCTTCGACCGCTCGCGCGTGGACATGATGCGCGGCTACGCGGAGGCCGACGGCTGCCGGCGCGAGTTCCTGCTCTCCTACTTCGGCGAGCCCTTCCGGCCTCCGTGCGGGCGCTGCGACAACTGCGATGCGGGGCGCGGCGAGGCGCCCGTCGAGGACGTCCCCTTCGCGGTCGGCGCGCGGGTGGCGCACGAGCAGTGGGGCGAGGGCGTCGTGCAACGCTACGACGGCGACGCGGTCATCGTGCTGTTCGACGACGTCGGCTACAAGACGCTCGCGCTCGGCGTGGTGCGCGAGCGCGCGCTGCTCGAGGAGGCCTGAGCTACCAGCGGCCGCTGTCGGGGCACGAGCCCTGGCCGGGCGCGTCGCAGCTCTTGGCGATGTCGCCGGCGTCGTACTCGACCCGGAACGGCCCGCCGCCGCTCACGCCGGACTCCGACGTGACCTCGACCTCGAAGTCCTCGGCGCCGGTGGTGATCGTGAAGGCCGGCCCGTCGCCGATCACCGGCTCGAGCGCGATCAGGTCGTTGCTGTCGGCCGTCGCGAACGTCCGCGCGTCGTGCTCGTACATGATCAGCGTCTTGGCGATGAGCGACGCAGCCGCCTTCGCCTCCGTGTCCTGGGCCTTCGAACGCTGGTTGAGGAAGAGGGCCATCCCGATGGAGGCGAGGATCCCGATGATCAGGATCACCACCAGCAGCTCGACGAGTGTGAATCCGCGCTCAGACCTCATTTCCGTTCGTTAACGGCTGATCAAGCCGCGCGCATGAGGCCTCTGGACGATCAGTCGGCACTTCGGCCGGCGGCGGCCAGCACCTCGCGCGCGATCGCGCGCGCGGCGTCTGGGCGCGCCAGGCGCGCCGAGGCGGCCGCCATCGCGGCGCGGCGGCCGGCATCCGACACCAGCGCGTCGACCTCCGCGCGCAGCCGCTCGGGGCTCAGCTCGGCGTCGGGCAGCACGGTCGCGGCCCCGGCGCGCTCCATCCAGCGGGCGTTCGCCTCCTGGTGGTTGCCGGACGCGTGCGGATACGGGATCAGCAGCGACGGCAGCCCGTACTGGGCGAGCTCGAACACCGATCCGCCCGCGCGCGCCACGGAGAGGTCGGCCGCCGCCAGGGCGAGGCCGAACGGGACCACGTAGTCGCGCAGCACGTAGTGAGAGTCCGGCGCCGTGAGGGTCGCGAAGTCGCGCCGGCCGGCCACGTGCAGGATCCGGTAGGGGGCGCCGGCGAAAGCCCGCACCGCCGCCTCATTGATCGAGCGCGCCCCCAGCGAGCCGCCGAACACCAGCACCGCGGTCTCTCCCTCCTCGAGCCCGAACCGCGCGCGCGCGCCGGCGCGGTCGGTGATCGTCGGCGGGACGGGACGGCCGGTGACCAGGTAGTGCTCGCCGGTGCGCCCCTCGATCGGGAAGGCGAGGCAGACGCGGCGCGCGCGGCCGGCGAGCAGGCGGTTGGTGAGGCCGAGGTGGGAGTCGGCCTCGGTGAGGACGAGCGGCGTGCCGCGCAGCACGGCCGCGAGGCCGACCGGCCCCGCCGCGTAGCCGCCGCCGCCCAGCACGGCGTCGGCCCGGTGGCGGCGCAGCAGGCGCCCCGCGGCGAACAGCGCGGCGGTCGCCTTGCCGACGGCGCGGGCGGCCTTGAGCGGGTTGCTGCGCGAGATGCCCTCGATGTTCAGCGGGTCGAGCTCGTAGCCCGCCGCGGGCACCAGCTCGGCCTCGGCGCGCTCGCCGCCGGCGAAGCGGACGTCCGCGCCCTCAGCCCGCAGCGCGTCGGCGACCGCGATCGCCGGTACGACGTGGCCCGCCGTCCCGCCCGCCGCGATCACCACGCGCGGCGCGCTCACGCCCGCCGTCCACGGCGCGCAGGTGCGCCGAGCCGCCGCCCGCGATGTTCAGCAGCAGCCCCATCGAGCACAGCAGGACGATCAGCGACGTCGAGCCCGAGGAGATGAACGGCAGCGGCACGCCGGTGAGCGGCGCGAGACCGAGGACGGCGTAGACGTTGAGCAGTGCTTGGCACAGGATCAGGCTGGTCAGTCCGCCCGCGAGCAGCTTCGCGTAGGCCCCCTTGGCCTTGCGCGCGGTTCGCAGCCCGGCGTACCCGATCATGCCGTACAGGCACAGCAGGGCGCAGATCCCCGCCACCCCGAGCTCCTCGCCGATGACCGCGAGGATGAAGTCGGTGTGGGCCTCGGGCAGGTAGAAGATCTTCTGGACCGACTGCCCGGGGCCGAGCCCGAACAGCCCGCCGGAGCCGATCGCGATCTGGCCCTGGACCGACTGGAATCCGGCGTCGGCGGCGTGCGCCCACGGGTTGATGAAGCTGGTCAGGCGCGAGGTCCGCTCGGCGTCCATCAGGGCGTAGAGCAGGACCAGCACCGCGCCGGCGCCCGCGACGAGCCCGAGCTGGCGCAGCGGCAGCCCGGCCATCACCAGCATGGCGGCCAGCGTGAAGCAGATGACCAGCGCGGTGCCCAGGTCGGGCTGGGCGAGGATCAGCAGCACGCAGCCGCCGCCGACGGCGAGCACCGGCCCGGCCACCCCGCGCAGGCTGTGCGCGATCTTCGGCCGGGCGGCGACGACGGCGGCGACGTGCAGCACGAGCGCGAGCTTCATCACCTCCGACGGCTGGAACGTGAGCACGCCGGCGCCCAGCCAGCGCCGGGCGCCGTTGACCTCGACGCCGATGCCCGGGATCAGCACCAGCACGAGCATCGCGCCCGCCGCGAAGAGGATGAGGCGCGTCCAGCGCCGCGCCGCCACGAGACCGTGGCGCGAGAGCAGGTGCATGACCACGAGCCCGACGGCGCCGTAGGCGACGTACTTGACCAGGTACGCGGTGCCGTCGCCCTGGCCCTGCAGCAGCGTCCGCGCCGACGAGGCCGAGTAGACCATCACCGCGCCGCCCGCGAGCAGGCAGAAGGTCGCCGTCAGCAGGAGCCTGTGCTCGAGCGGCTGCGGCTTCTTCGCGCGCGCGGAGGTGGCCATCAGGCCTGGCTTCGACGCCCGCGGCTAACCCCCTTCGACGAGCGCCCGGAAATGCTCGCCGCGCTCCTCGAACGACCGGTACTGGTCGTACGACGCGCAGGCCGGCGAGAGCAGCACCACGTCGCCCGGCTGCGCGGCGGCGCGCGCGGCGGCGACCGCGGCGGCCAGGTCGCCGCACTCGCGCAGCGGCACCCCGATCCCCGTCAGCGCGGCGCCGAGCTCGGGGGCGGCCTCGCCGATCAGGTACGCCGCGCGCGCCCGCTCGGCGAGCGGGGCGGCGAGCGGGCCGAAGTCGCTGCGCTTGCCGCGGCCGCCGAGGATCGCGTGCACGCCGCCGGGGAACGACTGGATCCCCACCACCGCCGACGCGACGTTGGTCGCCTTCGAGTCGTTGACGTAGAGGACGCCGCCGACCGTGGCGACCTCCTCGAGCCGGTGCGGCACGCCGGTGAAGGTCGCGAGGCCGGACCGCACGGCGGCGAGCGCGATGCCGCGGGCGAGGCAGACGGCGGCCGCCGCCATCCCGTTCTCGAGGTTGTGGGCGCCGCGCAGGCGCACCTCGGCGGCGTCCATGAACGGCTTGCCGCGCCAGCACAGGCGGCCGTCGCGCAGCTCGACGTCCGCGCCCGGCCCGCCGAAGGTCACCCGCTCGCCGGCCCCGCCCAGCGCGCCGGCCAGGGCGGGCGGCGCGACCGCCACCGCCTCCGCCGGCTGGCGCGCGAAGGCCTGCAGCTTCGCCTGGCGGTAGGCGTCGACGTTGCGGTAGCGGTCGAGGTGGTCCTCGGCGAGGTTCAGCAGGACGGCCGCGTCCGGCGCGAAGGCCTCGGTGTCCTCGAGCTGGAACGACGAGGCCTCGCAGATCACGACGGCCGACCGCTCGATCGCTCCCGGCAGGGTCGTGAGGGCCGTCCCGACGTTGCCGGCCACCACGACCGAGGCGCCCGCCTGACGGTGGATGTGGCCGACCAGCTCGGTCGTGGTCGTCTTGCCGTTGGACCCGGTGATGGCCACGAAGTCGTTCGGCAGCAGGCGCCAGCCGATCTCCAGCTCGCCCACCACGCGGATGCCGCGCCGGCGGGCGCCGGCCACGACCGGCGCCTCCTGCGGGACCCCGGGGCTCTTGACCACGGTCGCCGCGCCGTCGAGCAGGTCGACCCCGTCGGAGGGCGCGTGGACCGGCACGCCGGCGGCCTCCAGCTCGGCGCGCGTCGCCGGGTCGACCGCCTGCGCGTCGCACCCGGCCACCTCCGCCCCGCGCGCCCGCAGCGCGAGCGCGGCGGCGATGCCCGAACGCGCGAGCCCGACGACCAGCAGCGGACCCGGCGGCAGTGGAGGGCGCTCGATCACGCGGGCAATTGAAGCGGCCCCGGCGTTGAGAAGATTCCACGCCGCGCTTTGAACCCGCCCCTCCCATTCCTGGTATGTCTCGTTTGTTCGGGGTCTGACAATGCAAATCAGGCCCCATATAGGGACATACGAGGGGGAGGGAACGCCTTGGCTCGGAAGAAGGGAATCGTCGGTCTGGCCGGCCTCGCGGGCGCGTTGATCGCGGTCGCACTGCTGCCGGCCGCCGCCAGCGCACACCCGTGCCTGAGCGCAACCGGTGGATCGACGGCCTTCCTGTCGATCGACGGGTCGTCGGGGTGGGCGGGAAGCCTGCCGGCCGGCGAGGCGCTGAACATCAACTGCGCGGAGTCGAGCTACCAGGAGACGACCACGGCGATCGAGACGACCGCCGCGGCCGATCCGGTCGGCCCCGCCGTCGCCTCGTTCACGTACAGCGACAACATGACACCGGTCGGCTTCTCCGCGCGCGACGTGCCGGGGACCAGCCTCGCCGCCATCAACTCCGACCTCGCATTCAAGGACAACCTCGTCATCGAGGGCCACTGGAACGGCTTCCGCATCGTCGACGTCTCCGATCCGGCGAACCCGGTCCAGGTCAGCAACTACGAGCAGTGCGCCCATCCCTCGGGTCAGGGCGACGTCGTCGTCTACGGCAACATCCTCGTCCGCACCTGGGACTCGCCCGCCAACACCACGCACTCGTGCGGCGGCCAACTCGTCGGCACCGGCTTCGAGGGGATCCACATCTTCGACATCTCGGACCCGGCGAACCCTGTCTTCGTCAGAGGGTTGCGGATGGCGGGAGCGACCGCCGCCAATCCGAATCCGCCCTTGGCCTGCGGCGCCCACACCGCGACCGCGGTGCCGGATCCCGCTCGCGACAACCTCTACCTCTACGTCGGCGGCTCGAGCGGCACCTGCACGGGCATGGACGTCGTCCGGATCAAGATCTCCGACCCGACCAACGCCACGTACGTCACGCGGGCGCAGGCCGGGCGCCAGTGCCATGACAACAACGTGATCCTGGGCAACGTCAACCTGGCGATGTGCGCCGGCGGCAACGGCTTCTCGGTGTTCCGCTTCGACCCGGCTCTCGATCCGGCCGCTCCGGGCGGCATCGAGAACCCGACGCTGCTCTACTCGCGCAGCCTCCCAGGCGTCAGCCCCGCACACTCCGGCTCGTTCTCCTACGACGGCGACGTCCTGATCTTCGGCTGGGAGCCGGGCGGCGGCACCGGTGCCCGGTGCGTCGCTACGGGCACCGCGCAGAACATCATCGACCGCACGCTGTATTTCTACGACGCCGAGGCCGGTACTCAGCTCGGCACGCTGCTGCAGCCGCGGCCGCAGACCGCCCAGGAGAACTGCACGTGGCACAACTTCAACGTCGTGCCGACGTACAAGGGCCGTGTCGCGATCGTCGGCAGCTACCAGATGGGCATCACGGCGATCGACTTCACCGATCCGGCCGCCCCGACGCAGTTCGCGTTCGCCGATCCGGCGCCGCTGGTCCCGACCCGGACGGGCGGCGACTGGTCGACCTACTGGCACAACGGGAAGCTGTACGAGGCCGACATCCGGCGCGGCCTGTTGATCTGGGACCTCAACGACGAGCGTGAGAACCGGGCCAGGACTCTGACCGGGAGTCACAACCCACAGACCCAGCTGACGTCGTTCGAGCAGGACGTCGCCAAGCCGACGATCGACATCGCCTCGCCGGTGGCCGGCGCGCCGATCACGAAGGGCTCGACCGTCCTGGCCGACTTCAGCTGCGCCGACGCGGAGACGGCCGTCGAGTCGTGCGTCGGCACCGTCGCGGACGGCGCGCCGATCGCGACCGGCCAGATCGGCCACTTCGAGTTCACGGTGACGGCGAGGGACCTGGCCGGCAACACCGAGAGCAGGACGGTCGTCTACAGCGTGCTGAACACGACGGCCGACGGCACCGTGACGGGCAACGTGCCCGCCACCCTGTCGCTCAGCGTCGGGTCGGCCAACTTCGGCGCGTTCACGCCGGGCCTCCCGAGGGTGTACCTCGCCTCGACGGATGCCAACGTCGTCTCCACGGCGGGCGAGGCGGTGCTGAGCGTGGCCGATCCGAGCAGCACGGCCACCGGCCACCTGGTCAACGGCGCGTTCTCGCTCCCGTCCGCACTCCAGGCGCGGGCGCGCAACGCGGCCAACACGGGCACCACGTACGCCGACGTCGGCGGCAGTGCGAACCCGACGACACTGTTGACGTACCCGGGCCCGGTGTCCAATGACCCGGTCAGCGTCCAGTTCTCGCAGGCGATCGGAGCGACCGACGCGCTCCGGACGGGCACGTACAGCAAGACGCTGACGTTCACGCTGTCCACGACCACGCCGTAGACAGCGCATGACCTCGGGGCGCCGGCCGCGCGAGCGGCCGGCGCCCCGTCGCGTCACACCACCGCCTCCACCGGCCTGACCCGCGCCGCCGGGTTCGCCCGGCCGCCCTCGAACTCGAGCCCCTCGGCCTCGAGCCTCCGCCGGACCTCGGCCGGATCCCCCAGGGCGGTGCCGCCGACCGTGCCGTCGGACTTCAGGACGCGATGCGACCCGGGCGTCCCCTCCCGGATGAAGCGCTGGTTGAGCGTGCGCGCGTGGACGTCGGTCCCGCCGGCCGCCAGCGCCACGTCGCCGTAGCTCATCCACGCGCCCTCCGGGATCGCGCCGACGACGTCGCGGACGCGTTCGAGATCCATGGGGTCCTCCTCTGGTTGGCATGTCGGCGGCCGACGCTACGGCCGATCGGGGCGATCCGGGCCCGATGCGCGTGAATCGGCACAGAGTTGGAACGAAGCCGTAACGCAACCAGGGTTGACGTACACATGTTCGTCAACTAGAGTTGCGAATCATGCAGGCCACCGACTTCGCCTCGCCCCGCGACCCCGCCGACGGCCTCGCCGCCGTGGTCGCCCTGCGGCGCCTCGCCGACCAGCTCGAGGACGCCGAGGTCGAGCGCGCGCTGCGCGACGGGTGGACATGGTCGCTCGTCGCCGAGGCGCTCGGGGTGACGCGGCAGGCCGTCCACAAGAAGCACGCCAAGCGGCTGCGCGCCGTCGGCGTCGAGCCGAGGAGGCGCTGATGTTCGAACGGTTCACGCGCGCGGCGCGAACGGCGGTCAAGGACGCCGAGAGCGAGGCGCGCGAGCTCGGCAGCCCGGCGATCGAGGCCGAGCACCTCCTGCTCGCCCTCACGCGCCAGGACCCGTCGACCGCGGTCGGCCGGGCGCTCACCGCGGCCGGGCTCGACCACGAGCGCGTCACCGAGGCGCTGGAGGCCGAGCGCGAGCGCAGCCTGGCCGCCGTCGGCATCTCGATCCACGACTTCGAGCTCCCGCCGCCGCATCCGTCGAGCAGGCCGCGCATGGCGGCCGGCGCCAAGAGCGCGCTCGAGCACGCGCTGCGCATCTCGCTCGAGCGGGCCGACAAGCGCATCGACGGCGCCCACATCCTGCTCGCGCTGCTGCGGCCCGAGGCGGGAACCGTGCCGCGCGCGCTCGGCGAGGCCGGCATCGGCCGCGACGAGCTGAAGGACCTCGTCTCAGCCGCGATGAGCGGCTAGCGGACGACCGCGTCGGCCTCGATCTCGACCTTCCAGCGAGGGTCGAGGAAGCCGCTCACCACGATGAAGCCGCTCGCCGGCCGCACGTCGCCGAACACGCGCCCGTGCACCTCCCCCACCGCCGGGCCGTCCGCGGCGTCGACGAGGAAGACGCGCGTGCGGACCACGTCGGCCAGCGAGGCGCCCGCCTCGCTCAGCGCCGCCGAGATGATCTCCAGGCACCGCTCCGCCTGCCGCCCCGCGTCCGGATCGACCGCGCCGCCGGGCGAGATCGCCGCCGTCGCCGACACCCAGACCCGATCACCAAGGCGCACGGCGCGCGAGAACCCGATGTCGCGCTCGTACGTCGACCCCGACGAGACGAGCCGCCGGCTCATCCGACCGACTGCTGGTAGAGCGTGAAGCCGATCGCCGCGCAGACCGCGGCGACGATCCAGAAGCGCAGGATGATCTTCGTCTCCGACCACGCCTGCAGCTCGAAGTGGTGGTGGATCGGCGCCATCAGGAACACGCGCTTGCGGAAGGTCTGGAAGGAGAAGACCTGGATCAGGACCGACAGCGCCTCGATCACGAAGATGCCGCCGAGGATGATCAGCAGCACCTCGGTCTTGGTCATCACCGCCATCGCCGCGATCGCGCCCCCCAGGCCCAGCGATCCCGTGTCGCCCATGAAGATCGAGGCCGGGAACGAGTTGAACCACAGGAACCCGACGCAGGCGCCCACCAGGCAGCCGGCCACCAGCGCGAGGTCATCCGCGCGTGAGATGAACGCGATCGCGATGTAGGCCAGCAGCACGATCGCCGCGCAGCCGGCCGCCAGCCCGTCGAGCCCGTCGGTGAGGTTCACCGCCGACGTCGTGCCGGCGACGACGAAGTAGATCAGCACCGGGTACAGGTAGCCGAGGTCGATCTGCGCGTCGACGATCCGCAGTCTCAGCGTGTCGCCCAGCGCGGCGCCCTCGGAGGCCCCGAGCCACAGGCCGACCGCGATCAGGGCGGTGACGATCAGCTTCGTGCGGCCGCGCAGCCCGAGCGAGCGGCGCTTGACGAGCTTCGTGTAGTCGTCGGCGAAGCCCAGCAGCGCGCACGCCACGGCCACGCCGAACACGGTCAGCGACCGCGCGTCGCGGTCGGTGAGCAGCAGGAACGGCACCGCGATCGCGGTGAAGATGATGATCCCGCCCATCGTCGGCGTGCCCGCCTTGGCGTGGTGCTCCTGCGGCCCCTCCTCGCGGATCTGCTGCCCGAACTCGCGGGCGCGCAGGAACTCGATGAACTTGGGCGAGAGGAAGACGCAGATCAGCAGCGACGCCGTCCCGGCGATCAGCACCTCACCCACGGACGGCCCCCTGCAGCGCCTCGGCGACCACCTCGAGGCCGACGCCGCGCGAGCCCTTGACGAGCATCACGTCGCCCGGCTCGACGAGCTCGCCGGCCAGCGCCGCGGCCTCCTGCGCGTCGGCCACCGCGTAGGACTCGCCGTCGAAGGCGTCGAGCATGACCACCGCACGCGGGCCGACGGTGACCAGCACGTCCACGCCGGCCTCCGCCGCCGCCTCTCCCATCTCGCGATGCAGCGCCTCGGACTCGCGGCCGAGCTCGAGCATGTCGCCGAGCACCGCGACGCGACGCCCGGCGGTGTCGTGCGAGGCCAGTTCGTCGAGGGCGGCGCGCATGGACAGCGGGCTCGCGTTGTAGCAGTCGTTGATGATCGTGGCGCCGATGTCGAGCTCCACCACTTCGCCGCGCAGGTGGCCTGTCGGCGGCTCCACCCGGCCCGACGGCCGGACGCCGACGGCCAGCGCGGCGGCGACCGCCGCGAGCGCGTTGACCCGGTGATGGCGGGCGGTGAAGGCCAGCTCGAGGTCGAGCCGCTCGCCGTGCGCGACGACGGTCTCGCCGTCCAGCCGCACGTCGCCGCCGTCGCCGAAGCGGACGACCTGGAGACCGCCAAGGTACGGCTCGAGCAGCGGTTCGCCCGCGGGCACGACGGCCGTCGAGACGTCCTCGAGCAGCTCCGCCTTCGCCCGCGCCACGCCCTCGAGCGATCCGACCTGCTCGAGGTGGACCGCGCCGATGTTGGTGATGACGCCGACGTCCGGCTCGCTGATGGCGGCGAGGTCGGCGATCTGGCCGAAGCCGCGCATGGCCGCCTCGAGGACGAGCACCTCTGTCCCGGGCGGCGCGGCGAGGATCTCCAGCGGCATGCCGATGTCGGTGTTGAAGTTCGCGCGCGAGGCGACGACGCGCCGCTGGGGGGCGAGCAGCGCGGCGATCAGCTCCTTGGTGGAGGTCTTGCCCACCGAGCCGGTGACCGCGATCACCTGGGAGCCGAGCTCGCGCCGCCACGCTCGCCCGAGGCGCCCGAGCGCGGCCAGCGGGTCGTCCGCGGCGAGCACGGCGCCGCCCGACAGCCCGGAGGCCCAGGCCGGAGCGACGAGCACGCCCCAGGCACCCGCCTCCAGCGCCCCGCGCGCGAACTCGCCGCCGTCCGACCGCGTCCCCACCAGGCCGACGAACAGGTCGCCGGGGCCGACCTCGCGCGAGTCGATGACCACGCGCCGCGGCTCGCCGCCCGCGTCGCCCACGAGACGCGCGCCCGCTGCGTCGGCGATCCAGTTCGCGCCTCTCACGAGCGCAGCGCCTCGCGCGCGACCGCCACGTCGTCGAAGGGCTCCTTGCGGCCGCCCTCGAACTCCTGGCCCTGCTCATGGCCCTTGCCGGCGATGACCACGACGTCGCCGGGCTCGGCCAGCGCCACGGCGCGGTGGATCGAGCGCCGCCGGTCGACGTCGTGCTCGACCTCGCGGCCGGCCCCGGCGAGGATCTCGGCGATGATCGCCTCCGGCTCCTCGGAGCGCGGGTTGTCCGAGGTGACGAGGGCGACGTCGGCGAGCCGCGCGCCGATCTCGCCCATCAGCGGCCGCTTGCCGCGATCGCGGTCGCCGCCCGCCCCGAACACCGCGATCACGCGCCCCGACGCCAGCTCGCGCGCCGCCCGCAGCACGTTCTCCAGCGAGTCAGGGGTGTGCGCGTAGTCGACCAGCACGGCGAAGGGCTGGCCCTCGTCGACCGGCTCGAAGCGCCCGGGCACGCGGGCGCTCTGCGGCAGCGCCGTCAGCTCGACGCCGAGCACCCGCACCGCCGCCCAGGCGCCGAGCGCGTTGGCGACGTTGAACCGGCCGGGCAGCGGCACGTGCACGCCGAACGCGCCGTCGGGCGTCTCGAACCGGCAATCGGTTCCCGCGAAGCCGGTCTCCACGTCGACGGCGCGATAGTCGGCGGCCCCGAAGATGCCGAACGTCACCGCGTCCGGGAACTCCTCGGCCAGCCGGCGTCCGTACGGGTCGTCGACGTTCACCACCCGCGCCTGCGTCAGCGGCGACGCGAACAGCCGCCGCTTGGCGAGGAAGTACTCCTCCATCGTGGGATGGAAGTCGAGGTGGTCCTGCGTGAGGTTCGTGAACACGGCGGCGGCCACCCGCACGCCCTCGGCCCGGCGCAGCTCCAGGGCGTGGGAGGAGATCTCCATCGCGCAGGCGCCGTCGCCGCCGTCGAGCATCTCGCGGAACGTGCGCTGGAGGTCGATCGCCTCGGGCGTGGTGCGCACGGTCGGCCGCTCCTCGCCCGCCACCACCGAGGTCACGGTCCCGAGCAGCCCGCACTGCCGTCCGGCCGCCTCGAGCAGCGCGCGGACGAGGAAGGCGGTGGTGGTCTTGCCGTTCGTGCCCGTCACCCCCACTACGGGCAGCGAGGCCGTCGGGTCCCCGTAGAAGCGGGCGGCCGCGGTGGCCATGGCGGCGCGCACGTCCTCGACCTGGACCTCGGGGACACCGGCGTCGACCGGCCGCGCCACGACCAGCGCGGCGGCTCCGCGCGCCACCGCGTCGGACGCGAAGTCGTGGCCGTCGCGCGTGAACCCGGGCACGCAGAAGAACAGGGTGCCGGGCTCCACCGCGCGGTTGTCGTAGGCCAGGCCGCCGATCTCGACCGCCGGCCCATCGCCGAGCAAGTCTCGGACGGTCATCCGCGGGCAGTCTACGAGCGCCCCCGGCGCCTACGATGCGCTCCGTGCCCGTCGTCGAGGGTCCCGGAGACCAGCGCGTGCTGCTGGACGCGGCAGGCACGCCCGTCGGTCGCTACGACCACGACGAACGGCACGGACAGGTGCACGCGGATCTGTTCCTGCGCGAGCCGGGCATCTCGGCGGAGCGCGCCGCGGCGGCGGTCCTGGCCGACCTGCGCGGGGTGCGGATCGCCGGTGACGAGGAGCTCGGCCACGAGCTGATCGCGGCCGGCGGGCAGCCGCTCAGGCACGCCCACCTGCTGTCGCACGACCTGTCCGAGCGCCCCGAGCTCCCCGAGGTGCCGGGCTACCGCCTGACCGACGTCGAACGGCCCGCGGCCGACCTCATGGATGCCTTCTTCGCCGCCTATCCGCCCGGGCACCCGGACCACCGGGCGGAGACGTACGAGCGAGCGCTCGCGGCGATCGACGACTACGTGAAGGGCGGTGAGTTCGGGCCGCTGCGGCGCGGCAGCGGCCTCGCCGTCGCGCCCGACGGCGCGGTGGCGGGCGCGATCCTGATCGGCACGCTGCCCGGCGACCCGCCGCTCTACGGCCCGTGGATCATCGAGGTGTTCCGCCACCCCGCCCACCCGGGCGTGGGCCGCGCGCTGATCGAGCGGGCGCTGGCGATCGCCGACGCGCCGGCCCTCGGCCTGATGGTCACCGAGGGCAATCCGGCACGCCGCTATACGAGCGGCTCGGCTTCAGGCTGGTGCATACCGCGCTCGTCGTGCAGATCTGAGGAAGGCCTTCAGCTCGTGCGCCACGCGACCCGGGTCGTCCGCGAACGGCCAGTGGCCGCTCTCGGGCAGGACGATGCAGCGGGCGGTCGGAAACGCCTCGCGCTGGCGAAGCGCGAGCCGGTACGACAGATACGGATCGTGCCCGCCCCAGAGCACGAGGGCCGGCACGTCCGGGAGGCCGCCCAGCACGCGCCGAGCCTCGGCGGCGGGGTCGTCGACCCCCCGGTAGAGCCGCAGCACGGCGCGCCTCGTCGCCGCGTCGAAGTCGTCGTACATGCGGTCGACGAAGGCGGCGGGAAGGCCGCGCGGGTTGCCCTGGCGCAGCAGCATCCGGAAGCCCGGTCGCGTGGTGGTGGCCATGAAGCCTTCGCCGAGCCCGCGCGTGCGCCACAGCCGCGCCAGCCAGTGCCAGCGGTAGCCGAGCAGGACTCCGGTGTTGATCAGCGTCACGCTCGCCACGCGCTCGGGCTCCGAGGCTGCCCACTCGAGCCCCCACGGCCCGCCGAAGTCGTGCAGGACGAGATGCGCTCGCTCGATGCCGAGGGCGTTGATGGCGGCGCCGATGAAGGCGCCGTGGCTCGCGAGCGTATGCGGGAAGTCGTCGGGCTTCCCTGCCTGGCCGAAGCCCGGCGCGTCCCAGGCGACGGCCCGCATGCCGGCGACCGGCAGCAGCGGCTCCCAGTCGGCGCTCGAGCCGGGGTTGCCGTGGATGAACACGACGGCCTCGCGGTCGCCGCACGGACCGGCCTCGCGGACCACGGTGTGGATGCCGTTGACGATCACGCCATCACCACCCTGCGGACGATCCCGGGCCGCAGCAGGCGCTGCGGCCGCTCGAGCATCGCCACGACGTTGACGAACGCGGCCGCGACCACCGGGTCGCGCTCGGCGACCGCCTGGAGGCGCCCGATGTAGGCGTTGATCGCCCGCAGCCGTGCCGGCCGCGGGCCCTCGACCTCGGGCAGCGCGAGGTCGCCGCCGATCGCCATCTCCCACGCGTGGTCGATCGCGGGCGCCGCGGCGGCGAAATAGCGCCGGGCGAGGCCGGCCGTGCCGTCAGCCAGGCAGCGGCGCAGCGCGGCCGCCTCGAGCACCGAGACCGTCATCCCCTGGCCGTAGAGCGGGTTGAAGCTGCACACCGCGTCGCCGATCGGGATCAGCCCATCGGGGAACCGGCGCAGGCGCTCGTAGCGGCGGCGCAGGTTGGCCGGGAAGCCGTGCGTGACGATGTCCCCGAGCGGCTCGGCTTCGCGGATCGCGGCCTCCACGTCCGGCGGGGAGACGGTCGCCGCGAAGTCGAGGAACCCGTCCGGGTCGGTCGGCGGATGGTCGCCGCAGTAGCCGGCGAGCGTGAGCAGCCAGCGGTCGTGCTCCTGAGCCGCGAGCGCGAGCTGGCGCGGCAGCCCCGGCCGCGCGCCGATGAGCACAAGCTTGTCGGGCCCGAGGGCGCCCGGCGCGATCCGGATCGGCCGGCTCGCGTACAGCAGGTCGATCGCGACCCGCTCCTCCTCCGGTCGCGGGTAGCCGAGCCCCTCCAGCCACGCCGGGAGCCGGGCCGCGCGCCCGCCGGCCGCTACCACGAGGTCGGCGGCCAGGACCTCCTCGGCGCTCCCGTCGGCCCGCGGGAGGACGCGCACGCCGGTGATGCGGCCGGGCGCAGCGACCAGGCCGGCGACGTCGCACCGGTCGCGGATCTCCACGCCCGGGCGGTCGCCCACGCGCCGCCGGACGTGGGCCTCGATCAGCGGCCGGCTGGCGAGCAAGGTGTCGCGGTTCATGGCCACCCGCGCGATCTCGTGGCCCTGGACGGAGAAGTACATCTCGCTCAGCGCCTCGTAGGTGACGGCGCCGGCGTCGGTCAGTTCGCCCGTGATGCCCGGCAGCAGCATCTCCAGCTCCTTCTGACCGCGTGGCAGGAGCGCGTGCACGTGACGGCCCTGCGGGATCGCGCGGCGCTGCTCGGCCCCGGCCGGCAGCTCGTCGCGCTCGATGACGGTGACGCGCTCGCAGGTCTCGGCGAGCGCTCGGGCGGCGAGCAGTCCGGCAATGCTCGCCCCGATGACTACGGCGTGTTCGCTCATGGGCGGACGATCCGCCCGCAGACCGCTCATCCACCAGTTCGAAAAGTGCTCACTCCGGCCCGTACAGCTCGCGGTGCCACAGCCAGTCGACCACGCGGTCGACGCCGCGCGTGAGGTGGCGGCGGTAGGTGCTGAACGGGAGACCGAGGACCTCGGCCGCCGCCTCCTGGGTCGGCGCCGGGCGCAGGTACGTGCGCTCCAGAGCGCGGGCCAGCTTGGCGTCGCGCGGGTCGGCGCGCAGGGCGCCGACGGCCTGCTCGAGCAGCTCGTCGAGCGGCGCCGCGGCGGTCATGCGCGCCCGCTGGAGCGGGTTGGCGGCGAGGGCGTCGGGCCGGTGCAGGTCGCGTAGCGCCTGGCGCGCGGCGGCGGCGAACTCGGGCTGCGACAGGGCCACGACCGGCGCGGGCGGCGGCGGCGCGGGTTCCGAGCCGAGCTCCTGCTCGGCCATCATGTCGAGCCAATCCTCGATCGGCCGGCGGCGCCAGTCGTTCGCGAACACGTGGTAACGGCGGCCGCCGACCTCGTAGGCGGCCTCGGCCGCGTGGTGGTAGCCGACGTAGCGCATGATCGGCTCGGCCGAAGCGAGGTCGCCCCACGGGCCGATCAGCTCCCAGGCGAGGCGCGGACGGCTGACCCAGAGCTGGGTGGCCGCGATGGTCATCGCGTTGAAGGACGGCGACGGGCCCTGGTAGGCATCGCGGTCCATGAAGAAGCGCCCGCACAGCACCTCCTCGCCCGGCCGCGCCGGGCCGTGGTCCAGGGCGTACCGCCACATGGCGCCGGCGCCGGGATCGCCGTCGATGTCCTGCTCGCTCGCGAGATGGAGCGCGAGCTCCGCGATGAAGCCGAACGGCTCGGCCTCGGCACCGCGGAAGACCACGAACGCCTCGGGCTGGCGGTCGAGCCAGTACTCGGCGAGTGCGCGCGACTCGGCGCCCTCGTGGCGCTCGACCATAGCGAGGATCGCCGGCCGGTCCTGCGGGCGCGCCGCCTCCGCGTAGGCGAGCCCGAAGCTGCCCCAGTCCCACATCGCCTGGGCGAAGGGGTTGCCGCGGTGGAGGAAGATCAGGTTGGCGACGCCGTGCTGCTGCTCGGCGCCGCTCGTGGCGCGCATCCGGGCGATCACGTGGTCGCGGATGCGCCGGTGCTGGTCGACGTAGCCGGCGGGATCGCGCCAGCGCAGGTCGGCTTCCAGCGCGTCGCGCACGATGTCGTGCGGGAAGGCTCCGTCGGCGCCCTGCTCGATGAACGACAGGCCGCGCAGCCAGTCGAACAGCTTGGCGGCGTCGTCGCCGTCCAGCGCCTCGGCGAGCAGGTCCTCCGTCGTGACGCGGGCATGCGCGCAGACGTCGAGCGCCTGCCGGTGCCGGGCGCTCGGAGCGTCGGCGACGAAGCGGCTCAGCAGCTGGCGCACCACGTCGGGGGCAGCGCCGAGCTCGACCGGCGCGGAGCGCTGGGCGAGCACGTCGACCAGCAGGCGGAGCGCCAGCGGGTGGCCGTGCGTGGCGGCCAGCGCCCGCTCGTGAAGCGCCTCGGGCACGCCCTCCACGCGCAGGAAGGCGCGCGCGTCATCGGGATCGAGGTTGCGCAGCGACACCGTGCGCAGCAGGTCGCGCCAGCCGGGGTCCTCGCGCCAGGCCGGCACGGGCGGGTCGCGGCCCGCGATCACCACCATCGCCTCGGACGGCAGCGCGGGCAGGAACCGCTCGCGCAGCCAGCCGTCGAGCGCGCCGGCCGACTCGTAGGTGTCGAGCAGCAGCACGCGCCCCTCGCCGGCCGCGGCGACGAAGTCGCGCGGCGACGGCGCGATCGACCGCAGGTCGACGTAGGTGGCGGACGCGCCGGCGCGCCGGGCGGCCTCCTCGAGGGTTCTCAGGAGCGCCGTCTTGCCGACGCCGCCGGGTCCGTGGATGAAGAGGACGGCGAACGACGACGTCTCGAGCGCCGTCGCGAACAGCTCGAGCTCGGCGGCACGGCCCACGAACCGCCGGCGACGAGCCTCGCGCAGGCGGTCGCCCAGCATGGGGCTAGCTTGCCAGCGCGCGCTCCAGGATGGAATCCCCGTCGACTCCCGCGGGCAGCGTGCCGAACACGCGGCCGCGGGCCTCGCCCAGGCGGCCGGCGCAGAACGCGTCGGCCACGGCGGGCGGCGCGTGGCGGACGAGCAGGGAGGCCTGGAAGGCGAGCGCCAGGTCTTCGACGCCGCGGCGGGCGGACCACTCGTCCTGTGGCGGCGTGAGCGAGTCGAGGTGGGCGTCGAGCACGGCGTTGCCGCCGCGGGCGAGCTCGCACTCGGCCAGGAAGGCGGGCAGGCCCTCCGGCTCGCGGGCCAGCGCGCGCAGGACGTCGAGGCTCATCACGTTGCCCGAGCCCTCCCAGATGCCGTTGAGCGGCGCGTCGCGCAGCAGGCGCGGCATCGGCGACTCCTCGACGTAGCCGTTGCCGCCCAGGCACTCGAGCGACTCGGCGGCGTGCGGGGTGGCGCGCTTGCAGATCCAGTACTTGAGCACCGCGGTGGCGAAGCGGCGCAGCGAGTTGTCCTCCTCGTCGTAGGCGCGCGCGAGCCGCAGCGCGGTGGCGGTGGCGGCCTCGGACTCGATCGCCAGGTCGGCGAGCACGTTGACCATCGCGGGCTTGTCGGCGAGCTTCGAGCCGAAGGCGCTGCGGTGGCGGGCGTGGTGGACCGCCTCGGCGACGCCGCGGCGCATGCCGGCCGCGCTGCCGATCACGCAGTCCAGCCGCGTGTGGGTGACCATCTCGATGATCGTCGCCACGCCGCGGCCCTCCTCGCCGAGCAGGCGGGCCGGCGCGGCGCGGAACTCGACCTCCGAGGACGGCAGCGAGCGGGTGCCGAGCTTGTCCTTGAGGCGCTGGAACTCCATGCCGGGGCCGCGCTCGAGCACGAAGCAGCTCAGGCCGGCCGGCGCCTGGGCGAGCACGAGGAAGACGGCGCACGGCGGGTACGAGCAGAACCACTTGTGGCCGGTGAGCTCGAACCAGCCGTCGCCGATCGGCTCCGCGCGTCGTCGTGTTCGCGCGCGACGTCGCTGCCGCCCTGCTTCTCGGTCATCGCCATCCCGCACAGCGCGCCGCGCTCGTAGTCGGGCAGCGTCAGGCGCGGCTCCCACTCGGCGGCCAGCTCGGGGTCTCTGCGGAGCGCCGGGATGGCGGAGTAGGTCATCGAGACCGGGCACATGACGCCGGCGTTGGCGTGCGTCCACAGCAGCTCGAGCGCGGCGCGCGCCACGTGGGCGCCGGGGCGCGGGTCGCGCCACGGGAGCGAGTGGATCTCGCGCTCGACGGCGCCGCGCAGCAGCCAGTGCCAGCTCGGGTCGAGCTCGACCTCGTCGAGCCGGTGGCCGAAGCGGTCGTGGGTCCTCAGGCGCGGCTCGTTGCGCTCGGCGCGGCGGCCGTGCTCCTGCGCCTCGGCGCTGCCGGCTACGGCGCCGGCGTCGCGGACGCGGTCGATCGCCCAGCCGGCGCCCTCGCGCTCCAGCGCTTCGCGGAGCGGCGTGTCGCTGTCGAAGAGATTGACGTCCTCGAACGGGACGGACTGGTTGAGGACGTCATGCGTCAGCGTGCTCATGCGCGATTCCCACGGATCGGAGAACGAAGGTCTGGAGGCCGGCGACGAGCGCGTCGGCGCCGGCCTGGCGGTGCTGGAGCGGGCCGACGAGCGCCTCGGCGAGCGCGCCGACGATCGCCGCTGCGGTCAGCTGCGCGTCGAGCGGCGCGATCTCGCCGCGCTGGACGCCGTCGTGGAGCGCGCGCTCGAACAGGTCTGCGTAGGCGCGCCGGAACGTGAGCCGCTCGGCCTCGACGGCGGGGTCGACGGGCTCGGCGATCAGCGCGTAGGCCCGCACCGGCTCGGCGAGCGCGCGCCGGACGAACGCCTCGACCCAGGCGGCCAGGCGATGGCTGATCGGCTCGTGGAGGTCGGTCATCGAGATCAGGACGTCGACCTCGCGCTGCGACGCGCGGCGGAAGACCTCGGCGAACATGTCGCCCTTGGACGGGAAGTGGCGGTAGACGGTGCCGGTGGCCACGCCGGCCCGGCGGGCGACGCTCGCCACCGACGCCGACGCGTAGCCGCCCTCGGCGAGCTGGGCCAGCGCGGCGTCCACGATCCGCTCGCGCGCGGCGGCCAGGCGAGCGCGCGTCCGCTCTGTCGGGCGATACGGCACCCTAGAAGTGAATCACGATTCACTCATTCACGCGAAGTATGGAGGGTCTGACCCCTGGTTACCGCCGGTAGTAAGGGGGTCTGACCCTGGTTACCGCCGGTAGTGAGGGGGACAGACCCCGCTTACGGTGCGATGCGTAGGTAGTTGAGCGCGAAGCTCGTGATCTTCTGGAACGCGGGGGCGGCGACGGTGCCGCCGTAGATGTCGCCCTGCGGCTCGTCGACCATCACGGCGACGAGCAGCTTCGGCCGCCGGGCGGGAGCGAAGCCGACGAAGGAGGCGACGAACTTGGTCTTCGAGTAGCCGCCGTACTCGTCGGGCTTCTCGGCCGTGCCGGTCTTGCCGCCCAGCACGTAGCCCTGGATCTCGGCGCCGGAGGCCGTGCCGCCCGGCCCGAGCACGCCCTCGAGCATGCGGCGCACCGAGGCGGCGGTCGGCTCGGAGATCACGCGCTGCCCCTTCGGCTTGCGCGCCGCGCGGGCGCCGACGCGCTCCACGATGTGCGGCGGCCGCAGGATGCCGCCGTTGGCGATCGCCGAGTAGCCGACCGCCATCTGCATCGGCGTCACGGCCAGGCCCTGCCCGATCGGCAGGTTGCCCATCGACGAGCCGGAGTACTTGTCGAGGTCGAGCAGGATGCCGCGCTCCTCGCCCGGCAGGTCGATCCCGGTCGGGCTGCCGAAGCCGAACCGGCGGATCCAGGAGTCGAAGCGCTCGGCGCCCAGCCGCTGGCCGATCATCACCGAGCCGACGTTGGAGGACTGCTCGAGGATCTGGCGCGTGTTGAGCGTGCGGTAGCCGGCGTCGTGCGCCTCGCCGATCTCGCGGTCGGCGACGGTGATGGTGGGCGGCACGTTGAAGCTCGTGTCGGGCGTGACCTCGCCCTCCTCCAGCGCGGCCGCCACCGTGAACGCCTTGAAGGTCGAGCCGGGCTCGTAGGTGGAGCCGATGGCGCGGTTCTGGCGCGCGTAGTCGGGAGCGTCGCCGAGCGCGTTGGCGTCCACCTGCGGCCAGTTGGCGAGCGCGAGGATCGCGCCGTCGCGGGGATCCATGACGATCGCCGTGGCGCCCTTGGGCTTCCACTCCTCGCCGACCTCGGCGAGCACCTCCTCGGTGCGGTCCTGCACGCTGGCGTCGAGCGTCAGCTGGATGTCCGCGCCGGGGACGGTCTTCCTGACGTCGCGCAGCTCGATCGCGTCGCCGAGCGCGTCCTTGGTCAGCCGGCGCTCGCCGTCCTGTCCGTGGAGGTACTCGTCGAGCGAGTACTCGAGGCCGGCCAGGCCGTTGCCGTCGGTGCCGGTGACGCCGAGCAGCTGCGAGGCCGTCCACTTGCGCGGGTAGAGGCGCTCGAACTCGGGGATGAACTCGAGCCCCTCGAGCTCCATCCGCTGGACGCGGCGCGTCTTCGCGGGCCGCACGTGGCGCGCGAGGTAGGCGAAGCCGGTGTCGCGGCGCGCGAGCTGGCGGAGCAGCTCGTCCTCGGGCTCGCCGAGCACCGGCGCCAGGCGGGCGGCGACCCCCGGCGCGTCCTCGATCAGGTAGGGCGTGGCGGCGATCGAGTACGCGGGCTGCGAGACGGCGAGCTCGGTCCCCTCGCGGTCGAGGATCGTCCCGCGCCGGGCCGGCACGGTGATGTCGGACTCCTGCTGGGTGACGGCCGCGTGCTTGAGCGTGCCCGCCTTCACGACGCCGAGCCAGACCGAGCGCGCGGCGCCGATGACGAGCAGGGCGAGGAAGACGGCGAAGAGGAAGCCGATGCGGCGCTCGATGAGCCGCACGCGCCTAGCCCTGGGGCGCGACGGGGGCGCCGGTGCCCGGAGCGGTCTCGGTTGCGGGGACGGTCTCGGTGACCGCCGGCTCCGGAGTCGGCGTCGGCGTCGGCTCCACCGCCGTGGTCGTCGCGGCCTCGGTCGCCGGCGTGGCGGCGACGGCCGGATCGGTCGCCGCCACCTCCGGAGCGGCGACGGCCAGCACGCCGGGCTCGAACCCGTGGTTGTTCATGATCGCCGTCGCCGTGTCGCTCGGCGGCACCATCCGGCGGGCGGCGAGCCGGCCGTCGCGGTCGGGCCGTGCGCTGAGGAACTCGATCGCGCCCGGCGACGGGGTGACCATGTTGTCGGCGGCGGCGGCGTCGCGCACCCGCTCGCCCGAGGAGAGGTTCGCGATCTGGGCCTCGAACTCGGCGTTCTGGCGCTCGAGCGTGCTCGCGGTGGTGACCGCGTTCGAGATCCCGGCGTTCAGCTTCAGCAGCGAGACCTGCATGGCGACGATGCCGCCGAGCAGGATCCCGATCAGCCAGATCCACGAGCGGCCGCGCAGCAGGCCGTCGACGAGGCGGGTCTCGGGCAGCGCGCGGATGCGCTCGAAGACGCCGGTCGAGCCGCGGCGGACGGCGCCGGGCGCCGCGGCGGGCAGCGGGCGCAGCGGGCCGGAGACGCGCCGCGGCGCGGGGCGCCGGGCGGGCGCCTGGCGCGCTCGCTGGGAGTGTCGGGCGCGGGCGGCTGCCGTTTGCGGGGGCATCTAGGGCTCCTCCCTGAGCTTGCGGGCGGCCCGCAGGCGGGCCGACTTCGAGCGCGGGTTGTCCGCGACCTCGCCGGGCGTGGGCGCGACGGAGCGCCGGAAGACCGGCTCGGCCTCCGGGGTGCGCCCGCACGCGCAGACCGGCAGGTCCGGCGGGCAGATGCAGCCGCGCGCCCGCTCGGCGAGGTAGCGCTTGACGCGCCGGTCCTCGAGCGAGTGGAACGAGATGGCGGCCAGCCGGCCGCCGACCTCGAGCACGTCCCAGGCCAGCGGCAGCGCCGCGTCGAGCTGGGCGAGCTCGTCGTTGACGGCGATCCGGATCGCCTGGAAGGTCCGCTTGGCGGGATGGCCGCCGGCGAAGCGCGCCGGCGCCGGGATCGCGGCGGTGATCGCGTCGACGAGCTCGAAGGTGGTGGTGAGCGGCCGGCGGCGCACGATCTGGCCGGCGATGCGCTCGGCGTAGCGCTCCTCGCCGTACTCGCGGATCACGCGCGCGAGGCGGCGGCGGTCCCACGTGTTGACCAGGTCGGCGGCGGTCAGCTCCTGCTCGGGATCCATCCGCATGTCGAGCGGCGCGTCGTACGCGTAGGAGAAGCCGCGCTCGCGCGTGTCGACCTGCATCGACGACATCCCGAGGTCGAGGTAGACCATGTCGGCCTTCAGGCCCTCCTCGGCGAGCGCGCGCAGGCCGTGCTCGAAGTCGGCGCGGATGAAGCGCGTCTCGCACGGCACCTCGGCGGCCAGCTCCGCGAACGCGCGCTCGGCGAGCGGATCGCGGTCGATGGCGATCAGCGTCCCGGCCGGGCCGAGGCGGTCCGCGACCAGGCGCGCGTGGCCGGCGGCGCCGAGCGTGCAGTCGACCGCAACCTGGCCCGGCTGCGGATCGAGCGCCTCGATCAGCTCGCCGGCAAGGACCGGGACGTGTACGCGTGGCATGTCAAGCAGGATGGCCAAGAGATGCGGTGAGGTCAGGCGCCCGCTGGGCGAGGTCGCGGTCGTAGGCCTCCCAGGCCGAGCGGTCCCAGAGCTCGAGGCAGTCGCCGGCGCCGGTGATGACGACCTCGCGGCCGATGGCTCCGTGCTCCATCTGGCGCGGGGTCAGCATCACGCGCCCGGCCGAGTCCAGCTCCGTGTCGGTCGCGTTCCCGTGGAAGAAGCGCTTGAGCTCGCGGGCCTGGGGCGAGAACGGGTTCAGCCCGGAGAGCGCCGCCTCGGTCAGCGCCGAGTAGGTCGCCTCCGGATAGAGCGCGATGCAGGGGTCGACGCCGCGTACGAGAAACACCTTCCCGGCCAGGGCCGCCCGGAACTTGGCCGGGATCGTCAGCCGGTTCTTGGCGTCGAGCGAGTGTTCGAAGGTGCCGTGGAAGGCCAAGGCTCATGTCTTTGCGCGAAGGAGGTTCAGTCGATCCCGGGTGGCGGAGTGGGAGGAGCCCCGCCACCCGGGACCGGCTTCGCGAGAGGAACGTACCCCACAGTGTCCCACTCTGCAACACAAATATCGCCAAATGTCCCACTCGACTTGATTCCGGTCACTTCGCGGACCCTGATTTCGCGGTTTTCCAGCGATTTCCGGGGTGGGACAGGTCTTGCGAGATCGGTTGCCGGGTCTGCACGTCCGCTTGCACCCGCGCGATCTGCACGGCCGCTTGCGCGATTTCGGGGGCCTCCCTAGCCTTCGTGGGACCTTGTGGGGGATGCGAAAGACGCTGGCGGCGCTGTCGGCGACCGCAGTGCTGGCCGGCGGCTGCGGCGGCGCGGGCGCCGGCGGCGAGGGCGACCCGGCGTCGGCCGTTCCCCAGGACGCCCTCTTCTACGCGGAGCTGGTCGTGCGGCCCGAGGGATCGCTGCGCGAGGACGCGCTCGACGCCGCGGGCAAGGTCCTGCGCACCGACGACCCGGAGGCCGAGATCCGCAGGCTGATGGGGCTGGCGTTCGCCGACACGGGCGAGGACTTCGACTTCGACCGCGACGTCGAGCCGTGGCTGGGCGAACGCGCCGCCTTCTGGGTCCGGCCCAGCGAGGCCAAGGACAACTTCGGCGCGCTGCTGCTGGCGACGACCGACGCCGAGGAGGCCGAGACGTCCCTGAAGGCCTCGCTCGAGCGCGGCGGCAAGACGGTCGCCGAGCGCTCGCACAACGGCACCGACTACCTCGTCAACTCCGAGGAGGTGGCCGCCGGCATCGTGGGCGACTTCGCGGTCATCGGCCGCGAGGCCGAGTACAAGCGCACGATCGACGCGTTCGAGGGCGATTCCCTGGCCGAGGCCGACGAGTACTCGGATGCGATCGACGCGCTCGAGGACGACCGGCTCGCGCACTTCTGGGCCGATACGGCCGGGCTGATCGAGGTCGCCCGCACCCAGGCGGGCGCCCGCGCCGATCAGCTCTCGGCGCTCGTGCCGCTCGACGACCTGCCGCCCGTCGCGGGCTCGTTCGCGGCGGACGGCGATCGGCTGGCGGTCGAGGTGAAGGCGCGCGGCTCGAAGCTCGGGCCGCTGATCGGCAGCGGGAGCACGCCGCTGCTGCAGGAGCTCCCCGGTGACTCGTGGGCGGCGTTCGGCTCGGCCGACGTCGGCGAGACGCTGCGCGACACCGTCGACGGCCTCGCGGGCGCGCTCGGCGGGATCGTCGTGCGGCGCGAGCTCCAGCAGCGAGTACGGGCTCGACCTCGACCGCGACCTGCTCGACTGGATCGGCGACGTCGGGTTCTTCGTGCGCGTCCCGACGCCCTCGACGCTCGACGGCGGCGTCGTGATCCAGCCGACCGACGAGGACGTGGCGGCCGCCGCCTTCGGCAGGATCGTCGGCGCCGTCCAGGTGGAGGCCGAGGCGCGAGCGGAGCCGATCGAAGTGGCCGGCGCGGATCAGGCCTTCGAGCTCAGGCATGCGCACTCGCCGTCCCCGATCGTGATCGCGCGCGGCTCCGGCCTCGTCGTGGTCACCGTCGGCCGCCCGGCCGCGGCGGCCGCGCTCGGTTCCGGCGACCGGCTCGGCGACACCGACCTGTACTCGGAGGCCGAGGAGCTGGTGGGCATGGAGCCGAGCGCGCTGCTCTCGATGCCGGCGCTGCTCGAGGTGATCGAGGAGGACGAGGAAGTCCGTCCCTACCTCGAGGCGTACTCGGTGGTGGCGGCGGGAACGGTCGTCGACGGCGACGAGGTCGTCGGCCGGGTCGCGGCCGGGCTGGAGTAGCGATCAGCTTCGACCCCGAGCTCGCCGACCGCGTGCGCACGGCGCTGGCCGACCGGACCGCGTGCGACGAGCGGGCGATGTTCGGCGGGCTGGCCTTCATGGTCGGCGGCCACATGGCGTGCGGCGTGAGCGGGGACGATCTCATGCTGCGACTCGGGCCTGACGGCGCCGACGAGGCGCTCGACCGGCCCGGAGTGCGGCCGATGGACTTCACCGGCCGGCCGATGAAGAGCTACGTCTTCGTGGCGCCCGACGCGGTCGGCGACGACGCGTCGCTCGGCGAGTGGCTGGATCGCGCGCTCGCGTTCGTGGCCACGCTGCCGCCGAAGTAGCGCTACGCGGGCACGATCGCCGGGAGCAGGGCGGCGGCGACCAGCAGCAGCACGGCGGGCACGAGCAGCAGGGCGACGACGAGCTGGATCTGCGGGCCGGCGCGGGCGGCGGCCTCGGCGGCGCGCTGCGCGCTGCGGGCGCGGGCGGCGCGGGCCTCGGCGGCCAGCGCGGGTGCGAGCGGAGCGCCGTGGCGGTCGGCGCGCTCGAGCGCCGCGACGAGCGCCGGCGATGCCGGCAGCGGGGCAGCGCCGCTCGAGCTCGCGGTAGGTGCTCGCGCGCGGGATGCCGAGCGCTGCGCGCGCGGCGGCGCGGCGCAGCTCGGTCGCCAGGAGGCCCGGAGTGGCGCCGGCCGACCTCGGCCAGGCCGCGCGCCGGCGAGAGGCCCGCCGCGACGGCGACGCGCAGCAGGTCGAGCACGTCGGCGAGCTCGGCCTCCATCGCGCGGCCGCGGCGGCGGGCGCGGCGGCCGAGCCACACGTCGGGCGCGAGGAACCCGGCGGCGGGCGCGGCCGCGAGCAGCATGACGCCGGTCCGGCCGGGCGCCGCGGGGAGCAGGATCAGCGCGCAGGCCAGGCCGGCGAGTGCGGCGCCGACCTTGACCGCCATCACGTCGTCGACCGTCGCCTCGACGCCCGCGGCCACGAGCTTCTGGCCGAGGCCGCGCGGGGCGCGCGCGCCGAAGCCACGGCCGAGCCGCGCGAGCAGCGCGACGCCGATGCGCTCGCGGCGGGCGCGCCGGCGCGGGCGCAGGCCGACGAGCAGGTCGACGAGGGCGGGCGCGGCGAGCGCGCCGGCTGCGGCGGCGAGCAGGACCGCGCGGGTCATCGGACGCCCGCCCGGCACGACACGAGCGCGATCCGCGGGCTCATCGGACGCGCGCCAGCCGCGCCACGGCGAGGATCGCGGTCAGCTGCAGGACGGCGGCCATGCCGACGAGCCAGACCGAGAGCGGGTGGGCCAGCAGGCCGCCGATCAGGCCGGGGCTGGCGAGCTCGGCCAGCACCGCCGCGCCGGCCGGGAGCAGGAGCACGAGGCGCGCCGTGAAGCGCGCCTGCGCGGTGGCGGCGCGGGCGTCGCGGCCGATGCGGTCGGCGACTTCGAGCGCCGCGGCCTGGTCGCGCAGCAGCCCGGCGAGGTCGCCGCCGGCGTCGCGCTGGAGCAGGATCCCGGCCACGATCGCGTCCCAGGCGGGATCGGCGACGCGGCGACGCAGGTTCTCGAGGGCGTCGGTCGTGGACTCGCCGAGAGCGAGCGCGCGTGCCGTCGCGCGGAGCTCGTGGCCGGCGGCGCCGGCGATCCCGCCGGCCGCCGCCTCGATCGCGCCGCGGATCGAGTGGCCGGCGCCGACCGCGTCGGCGAGCGCCCGTGCCACCCCGGCGGCGCCCTTGCCCACCGCGCGCGCGTAGCGGCGGCGCCGCGCGCGCACGGCGCCGACGACGAGCGCGGGCCCGAGGACGGCGGCCATCAGCGCGACGGCGACGCCGCCGAGCAGCCAGCCGGCTCCGGCCAGCGCGCCGGTGGCGAGCAGCGCGAGACGGCGCCGCTCGGCCGGCGTGGGCGCCCGGCCCTCGCGGCCGGCGCGCCGCAACGGCTCGATCGCGCGCTCCAGCGCCGACGCCAGGCGCGTACGCTCGACGGCCGCGAGCGCCTCCCACGCGCCGAACACCGCGGCAGCGCCGGCGCAGAACGCGAGTACGACGGTTCGGGTCACGCGCCGTCCGCGCCGGCCAGGCGGGCAGCGAGCTCGTCAGTGAGCGCGGCGCGCCAGCGGCCGCGGCCTCCGCGCCACGTGTACAGCTCGCGCGCCGCCGGGCCGCCGGCGAGGCGGACGACCTCGGCGACCGCGACGACGCGCCGCGTTCCGTCGGCGCCGCGCGCCTGACACACGACGAGGTCGAAGGCGTCGGCGACCTGCTCGCGCAGGGCGGCGTGCGGGAGCCCGAGGTCGGCCATCAGGGCGAGCGTCTCGACGCGCCTGAGCGCCTCCGCCGGCGAGCCGGCGTGGATCGTGCACAGCGAGCCGTCGTGACCGGTGGACAGCGCGGTCAGCATGTCGAGCGCCTCGGGCCCGCGCACCTCGCCGACCACGATCCGGTCGGGTCGCATCCGCAGCGCGTTGCGCACCAGCCGGCGGATCGTCACCTCGCCGCGGCCCTCGAGGTTCGGCGGCCGCGCCTCGAGCCGGACGACGTGCGGCTGGCGCAGCCGCAGCTCGGCCGCGTCCTCGATCGTGACCACCCTCTCCCCCGCCCCGATGAACCCCGACAGCACGTTCAGCGTCGTCGTCTTGCCGGAGCCGGTGCCGCCGCAGACGAGGATGCTCGCGCGTGCGCGCACGGCGCGGGCGAGGAACTCGAGCAGCGGCGATGTGAGCGTGCCGTTGGCGATCAGCTCGTCTGCGCTGAAGCCGCGGCGGCGGAAGCGGCGGATGGTGAGCACCGGCCCGTCGAGCGCGAGCGGCGGGATCACCACGTTCACGCGCGAGCCGTCGGGCAGCCGCGCGTCGCACAGCGGCTCGGCCTCGTCGACGCGCCGGCCGAGCGGCGCCAGGATGCGCTCGATCGCGTCGCGCAGGTCGCGCTCGCTCGCGAAGCGCACCGCCGTCCGCTCCAGCCGCCCGCCGCGCTCCACCCACACGCCCTCGGTCCCGCACACCATCAGCTCCTCGACCGCGGGATCGCCGAGCAGCGGCTCGAGCGGGCCGAGCCCGAACGCCCGCTCCGCGATCCGGCCGGCCAGCTCGGCGCGCGTGCCGGCGTCGAGCACCGCGGCCTCGCGGTCCACCAGCGCGCGGATGCGGGTCGTCAGGTCGAGCTCGGGGTCGCCGCCCTCCGCGGCGAGGCGGTCGCGCAGGTCGCCCGCGAGGATGTCGAGGTCGTCGCTCACCGGCTGACCAGGTCCTCGCCGACCGTGGGCCGGCCCGTGGCGCGACGGTCGCCCGGCGCGCGGACGAGCAGACGGATCTCGTTCGCGTACGCCGAGGCCGCCGCCAGGTAGACCGCCTGCGCCACGGTGACCCGCAGCGTGGCCGCGACCTGCGGCCCCTCACCCTCCCGCTCGGCCGCGCGCACAGGCCGCGTGGCGAGGACCTCGACGTCCTCCAGCGCGAGCTCGGCGCGCCGTTCGCGCGTGACCACGACGTCGATGTGCGCGCCGGCCACCACCAGCTCCGGCGACGCGCGGCCGACCACCTCGGCGGCCCGCTCGCCGCGCCGGATCAGCGGGCCGGCGCCGGGAGCGGCGCGCTCGAGCAGGTGGTCGTCGAGCGGCGCCCCGGCGGGAACGGCGACCGCCAGGCGCTGGCCCACGAGCAATTCGGGCACCACGACCCCCGCGGACGCGAAGCGCTCCGGCACGCGCCGCACCGCGATGTCACCCGGCTCGAGCCGCCGGCCGGCCGCGAGCGGGCCGCTGGCCACCAGCACCTCGACCGCGGGCCCGACCTGCTCGCGCAGCGCCGCCTCGCGCCGCGCGACGTCCGACGCCGCCAGCGCGCCCAGCACGAGCGCGAGCCCGAGCAGCAGCGCGGCCCGCCGGCGCCGGCTCACGGCGCCGCCGGCAGCTCGAGCACCAGGTGCGCGCCCCGGGTGGCGGGGAGCGAGGCGAGCCTCCCGCCGTGGCTCTCGGCCACGGCGGCTGCGATCGCGAGCCCGTGACCGCGCGCCGACCGGCGGCCGCGGGCGGCGACAACGAGCTCGTCCATCGGCGCCGGCAGGCCCGGCCCGGCGTCGCGGACCTCGATCCGCGACCAGGCCGCCCGCGGTGTACGAGCGGACGCGGACGAGTCGCGGGTCAGCTTCGTCGTCGTCGTCGAAGAGCCGCGGTCCGTGCGCGGTGCGATGGCCGGCAAGCTCGAGGGCGGCGCCGTGCTCGATCGCGTTGGCAACGAGGTTCCCGCATGCCTGCGCGAGACGCAGCCGATCGCCGACGACGCGGGCGTCGCCCGGCTCGACGGCGAGGGTCACGCCGTGCGCAGCCGCGAGCGCGTGCCACGCCGGCGCGGCGTCCGCCAGCATGTCCGCCGACGTCGAGCGCGGCCACCGCGTCGCGGCGGGGCGACCCGGTGAGGTCGTCGAGCGCCAGCGCCGCGCGCTGCAGCTCGAGCCCGATCGCCTCCACCCGTGCCGAGCGCTCCAGCCCGTCGAGCGCGAGCTGCGCGGTGCACAGCGGCCCGCGCACCTCGTGACCGGCGCGCGCCGCGAGCACGAGCCGGCGGCGGCCGCGCAGGTGCAGCGCCTGGGCCGCCAGAGCCCACGCCAGCAGGGCGAGCCAGACGCTCACGCCGCCGCCTCCACCACCGGTCCGTCGACCAGCCGGTAGCCGACGCCCCACACGTTGACCACGAAGCGGTCCCCGTCGCCGGCGAGCTTCTGCCGCAGCCGGCAGGCGTGGCTGTCGAGCGTGCGCGTGGTGCCGAGCGACCTGAACCCCCAGACGTCGCGCAGCAGCTCCTCCTTGGTCAGCACGCGCGTGGGGTCGGCGGCCAGAGCCCGCAGCAGCGCGAACTCCTTCTGCGACAACTCGATCCGGCGGCCGCGCAGCCGCACCTCGCGCGCCACCGGGTCGAGCTCCAGCTCGCCGACGCGCAGGCGGCCGTGGCCGTTCTGCTCGCGCGTCCGCCGCAGCACGGCCGCGATCCGCAGCCGCAGCTCGCTGTAGGAGAACGGCTTGGCGACGAAGTCGTCCGCCCCGCGCTCGAACCCGCGCACGCGGTCGAGCTCCGTCGCCCGGCCGGAGAGCACGATCAGCGGCAGCGACGGGATCGAGCCGCGAGGCGACGCCGTCGGCCTGCCGCACCTGCGCGAGCAGCTCGAGCCCCGAGCCGTCGGGAAGCCCGAGGTCGACGATCGCGAGGTCAGGGCGGCGGAACTCGAGCTCGCGCAGGCCGTCGCGCAGGCAGTCCGCGAGCACGAGCTCGAAGCCGTCGGCCGTCAGGTTGTCGGCCAGGAAGGTGCTGAGGACCGGGTCGTCCTCCACCACCAGCAGGATCGGCGTGTCGGGGCGCATGCCACCAGTAGGTGGCAGCGCCCAGAACTTCGCCCCCGTCTACCGGTGGAAGCGCGGGTCGATGAAGACGTCGTCCAGCTGGACCCGCTGGCCGGACGCGGTGAACCGCACCTGGATCTGCGTGGAGCCCGTGAACTGGCCGGTGGAGAACTTGAGGACCGGCGAGAGGCTCCAGCCACCGCTCGGCGTGACCGTTCCCGAGTCCTTCGTCTTCTTCGGGTACAGCACCTCGACGCCGAGCTTGCCGCCGCCCGACTTGGCGGCGAAGCGCCAGCTCGGGTAGTTCTTCTCGACGCAGATCGGCGGGACTCAGCGCGGACGCGCCGGCCGGGAGCGACAGCGAGGACGCGCCGGGCGCGAAGCCCGAGCTGCCCGCCTCGACCGCGGCGCCCGCGAGGCCGCGGGAAGGACGCTTCGAGTCCGTCTCCCTAGCGCCAGAAACGCGGGTCGACGTACACGTCGTCGAGGCGCGCCGTGCCGGCCGTCACCGCGAAGCGCAGCTGCACCAGCGCCGACTCGCCGCGGCGGACGCGGAAGCGGCCCTGCGCCAGCGAGAGCTTGCGCGTGACCGCCCAGTCGGCGGCCGGCTTCAGGCGGCCGGCCTTCTTGACGCGGCCGTCGGCGTACACGACGCCGACCTTCACGACGGCCTGGTCGGTGCTCACCGTGCGCGCCGCGAGGCGGAAGCTGGGGAAGCCGCGCTCGACGCAGATCGGCGGGCTGAGCGCGGTGGCGCCGGCGGGCAGCTCGAGCGAGGACACGCCGAGCGCGGCGCCGAGCACGAACGGCGAGCTGTCGGCGGCCACGGTCGCGCCCTCGAGCGTCCAGCCCTCGGCCAGCGTCTCGAAGTCGCCGCCGGGGGCGAGCGTGTAGAGGCGGCTGTCGTTCCACGGCTTGAACACGCGGGCGAAGGTCCGCGCCTCGCACGGCGCCTTCGTGACGACGTCCTCCCGGCTGGGGCGCTCCTTCTCGGCCTTCTCCGGCTTGACCTCGGCCTTGTCCTGCTCGCGCTCCACGTGCTCGCGTGCCGCTCGCCTCTCGGCGCCGGCGTCACGCGTCGTCGGACGGTCGGCGAACGCGACCGGAGCCGCGACGACCAGCAGGGCGAGGGCCATCGCTAACGCGAGGCCGGGACGAGAGCGCTTCAAGCTATGCATTCGGTTCCATCCGGAGTCAAATTGACGTCGTGTCCCTCCCGGCATCGGCAGATTGCCGCCGCAACTACAGCGACCGGACGGACGTCTGAGAACGCGGAAACGCTCAAGCCCTGAGCCAAGGCGCCGATTCCCGTGCGTAGCGATTACCGCATCGCCGCGATCGCCCATGCCGCCGCTCACGCTCACCAACATCGCCCCCGAGGAGGAGACCCTCGCCCTCGACGAGGCGGCTCCGACGCGGGCGGAGGTGCTGACCGACATCGCGTTCGTGCTCGCGCTCATCGTCGCGATCGCCGGTCTCTACCTGCTCGCCCCGGCCGGCGGCGATCCGCTGCTCGTCCTGCTGAGCATCGCGATGATCTCGCTCGGCCACGTGGCGCGCTTCGACCTGCCGCTGGCCTGGACCTCGCCCGTGCAGCTCGCGCTCGTGCCGGTCCTGTTCATGCTGCCGCCGTGGCTGGTGCCCGTGGCGATGGCGGCGTCGATCGTGATCGCCCGCCTGCCCGACGTCGTGCGCGGACGCGTGGTGCCGGCCCGGCTCCTGCTCGCGCCGGCCAACGCCTGGTTCACCGTCGGCCCCGCCGCCGTCCTCGCCCTCGACCGGCGTGCCGTCGCCCGAGGAGGCCGGGATCCTCATCCTGGTCGCGATGCTCGTCGCCCAGATCGCCACCGACTTCTCGGTCTCCGTGCTGTGGCAGCGGCTGACCCACCGCGCGCCCCTCGCCGCTCAGATGCGCGAGAGCTACATGGTCTACGCGATCGACGCCATGCTCTTCCCGGTCGGCCTGCTCGCCGCCTTCGCGATCGACGATTCGCCCTACTACGTGGCGCTGCTCACCCCGCTGTTCGGCGTGCTGGCGGTGTTCGCGAGCGAGCGCCGCGTGCGGCTCGAGCAGCTCACCGAGCTCAACGGCGCCTACCGCGGGACGGCGATGGTGCTGGCCGAGGTCGTCGACGCCGACGACGCCTACACGGGCATGCACACGCGCGACGTGGTCGACCTCTCGCTCGAGGTCGCCGACCAGATGGGGCTCGGGTCCGAGCAGCGGCGCAAGGTCGAGTTCGGCGCGCTGCTGCACGACGTCGGCAAGGTCGCGATCCCGAACGAGATCATCAACAAGCCAGGCCCTCTCAACGACGCCGAGTGGGCGATCATGCGCACGCACACGGCCGAGGGCCAGCGCATGCTCGACCGCGTCGGCGGGACCATGAGCGAGGTCGGTGCGATCGTGCGCGGCTCGCACGAGCGCTGGGACGGCGGCGGCTATCCCGACGGGCTGACGGGCGAGGCGATCCCGCTCGAGGCGCGCATCATCTGCGCCTGCGACGCCTACAACGCGATGACCACCACGCGCTCGTACCGGGCGGCGATGGCACCGGCCGCGGCGGCCGCCGAGCTGGTGCGCTGCGCCGGCACGCAGTTCGACCCGGCGGTGGTCGAAGCGCTGCTCGACGTGCTCGGCGTCGAGCCCGCCGCCGAGCGACTCGCCGCGTAGAATCCCGCAATGGCCACCGTCCTGCGACGGACCGAGCTCAACGAGTGCCGGGAGTGCTCGACGTTCTGCGACCGGGTGATCGCTCCGGCCAACTGCGTCGCCGACGGGTGCCCGTATCTGTACGCCTATGACGACCCGCTCACCGGCCGCCGCTTCATGGGCTGCATCCAGCAGGTGTTCGCCTCGGAGATCGACGTCGAGCTGTTCCGGCAGGCCGAGCGCACCAGGGCCGGCTACGGCACCGTGCGCCTCGCGGCGGCGCCTCTGCCGCGCTGCCGGTTCACCGTCGAGCAGGCCTACGACGGCCGCGGGCTGGAGGACTACCGGTGCGTGAACAAGAGCTTCTTCGACTGGCCCGACACGTTCGACCTGCGCGACCGCTGCCACCAGTGAAAGATCTGTCTCAGGGGCAGCGCCCGGGCAGGACTCGCGCCTAAGATGCAGACGCCCCGGCGGGGACCGGGCTCGAGACCATGGACCCACTCCGGCGCGGCAACTACGACTCAGGACAGGACTACGTCCTCGAGTACGGCGAGCTTCGCTTCACCTTCAATGAGCGGGACTTCTCGGAGCGCGTGGAGCAGGCCGCGCGCAAGCTCGGCTTCGTCGGATCGCGGCTCGATCCGGCCGAGCTCGAGGACCTCGTGAACCTGGCCGTCAACGGCGAGATCCAGGACCCCGCCTCGGCCCTCGGCGAGCACGTCAACGACTGCTGGCCCGAGCTGGTCGGCCCCGCCGACCGCTCGCTCGTGCACTGGCTGCGCCGGCTCGTCTTCCGCTCCGCCTGGCTCGACCAGCGCGTCAAGGAAGGCGAGCTGGACGTCGTCTTCGACGACGCCACCAGCTCCTTCGGCTACGTGCAGCCCGAGCGCGACGCGGAGCCGATCGAGCTCTCGCCCGAGCCGAACTGGCAGCGCGTCGCGTACAGCCGCCGTTAGCCCGGCAGCTGCTCCAGCCGGGTCTTGGCGATCGCCTCGGCGCCCGCCTCGCCCACGAGCAGCTCCGGGCGCACGACGCCCGAGGCGGACAGGTCGAGCGCCGGGAAGCGGCCGAGGGAGGCCAGCGAGGCGTCGAGCGCGACCACCGTCGTCTCGCCGCCGAACGGCGCCGGGGCGGTGGCGATCACGGTCAGCGAGCCGCCGTCCTTGATGTTGCGCGCCGCGGCCAGCGCGCGGCGCGCGGCCTGCGGCGGCAGGTACTCGAGCGTGTCGATCAGGACGACCGCGTCGGAGCCGCGCGCGGCGACGCGCCGGCCCTGCTCGATCGCCTGCTCGACGGCCTGGGCCTGCGCGTCGGACGAGGCGGCGAAGGACAGCGCCGCGAGCGGCTCGCTCCACTCGCCGGTCTCCTCCGGCCGCACGCCGGCGAGCACCGTCGACACCTCGACGTTCTCGAGCGCGGACAGCGCGGCGGCGAGCCGCCGCAGCGCCTCGCTCTTGCCGGCGCGCGCCGGCCCGGCGAGCACGACGCGCGAGCCGCGGCCGAACGGCGTGAGCCACTCGATCGCCTTGACCGTGGGATCGTCGGAGCCGAGCTCGAACCGCTCGCTCGGGAATGCGGCCGGCAGGTCCTCGAAGCGGGTGCCCTCGGCCACCTCCTCCGCGGGGCGGCCGTTGATGGTGTCGACGCGGATCAGCGACGGGAAGCGCTCGGAGCGGCGCGCGGCGCGGACGGGGCCGCCGATCCGGTCGCCCGAGACCAGCTCGCAGCGCTTGACCTGGGCGGCCGAGATGTAGACGTCGTCGTCGGTCGGCTCGGGCGGCGCGAGGCGGATGAAGCCGGAGCCGTTGGCGAGCAGCTCGACGACGCCCTCGACGTCCTTGTCCTCGGCGCGCGGGTCGGGGCGGTCGTCGCCGGCGTCCTCGTCGGTGGCACCCTCCTCGCGCCCGCGGCCGCGCCCGCGGCCTCCTCGGCGCCCGCGGCGGGGACGCTTGGCCTCGTCGTCCTCCTCGGGAGCCTCCACCTCGGGAGCCTCCACCTCGGGAGCCTCCGCCTCGGGAGCTTCGGCCTCGGGAGCCTCGGCCTCGGGTGCGGCGTCGCCCGACTGGCGCGCGACGATCGCGTCGATCAGCTCGGCCTTGCGGAGGCGGCGGAATCCGTCGACGCCGAGCTCGTTGGCCAGCAGGTGAAGGTCGGCGAGCGGGCTCTGCTCCAGCTCGGAGCGATCCAGGACTGCGGACATGGTGTGTTCCCTTCAGGTGGGTGGTTGGTTGGCACCCGGCCGCGTTGTGCGCAGCGGCCGGCAACCCCTTGCACTTACTCAGGGTAGCGGTCGGGGGTCAGCCCATCCTCGGGCGAGAGCTCGAGATCCCCGCGCAGAGCGGCACGCACGCGCAGGAAGTCCGCCGCGGCGGCGACGTCGTGGATGCGCAGGACGTGGGCGCCCGCCTCCAGCCCATGTGCGACCGCGGCCAGCGTCCCGGCGAGCCGCTCGCGCGGCGGACGGCCGGTGACGGCGCCGACGAAGTCCTTGTTGGAGATGGCCAGCATGACCGGCCTGCCGAGCGCGAGCACGTCCTCGAGCCGCCGCAGGACGGCGACGGTCTGGGCCGGCGTCTTGGCGAAGTCGGGCCCGGGGTCGAGCAGCAGCTGCTCGGGGTCCACCCCGCGCGCGATCGCGACCGCCATCCGCTCGTGCAGGAACCCCGTCACGTCGGCGACGACGTCGTCGTAGTGGCCGGGGTCCAGCAGCGTGGCCTTGGGCGCCACGCGCGTGTGCATGACGACCAGCCCGGCGCCGGTGCGCGCGCAGAGGTCGGCGAGCGCCGGGTCGCGCAGGCCGGAGACGTCGTTGACGAGCACCGCCCCGGCCGCGATCGCCGCCTCCGCGACCTCCGGCTTGTAGGTGTCGACCGAGACGCGCGCGCCGAGCCCGGCGATCCGCTCGATCAGCGGCACGACGCGCGCGATCTCCTCCTCGGCGGACACCGCCGGGTGGTGGCCGCTGGCCGTCTCGCCGCCGACGTCGATCAGGTCGGCGCCCGCCTCGAGCAGCTCGACCGCGCGCGCCTCCAGGTCGGGATGGTCGCCGGCGTCCGAGAACGAGTCGGGCGTGGCGTTGACGATGCCCATCAGCAGCGGCCAGCGCCCGATCACCTCGCCGCGCAGCCGCAGGAACAGCGGCGTGCTCACCGCACGGTGACGATCTGCCGCCGCGCGGCGACGGACCGCTGCCCCCGGCGGTCGACGCCCACGACGACGATGCGGTGACGCCCGGAGCGCAGCCGCACGCGCAGCGAGGTGCCGCCCGTCGTCCCCACCCGGCGGCCGTCGACCAGCACGCGGAAGCGCTGGCGGCCGCCGAACTCCTGGCCCGCGACCCAGCGCACGAGCACGCTGCGGCCGACCACGTCGGGCAGGTCGCGCAGCGTGGGCGCGCTCGGAGTGAGGTCGTACATGGCCACGCCGACGCCGCCTCCGGCGGAGAAGGCCACCGCCACGTCCCCGATGCGGTTCGACGACGCCGACAGGGGCCCCACGGCGCCGCGTCCCAGCACGGCCGGGCCGCCCATGCCGCCGCGGTCCGGCAGCACGCGGCCGCGGACGACGTCGCCGGCCAGCCACGCGACCGCCGTGTCGTCGCGCTCCGAGGTCGCCAGCACGGCGGCCGTCACCCCGCCGGTGCGGTCCAGCCGGCCCGCGGTGCGGAACACGTCATTGCGCAGCGCCGCGCCGACCAGCCAGCCCGTCGTCGTGACGCCGACCCCGTGGCCGACCCCGCTCGAGCTCATGGACACGTCCGGCCCGCCGCTGTCGATGCCGCGGTCGAGCGCGAACGGCGCCTCGAAGGTCGAGGCGCGCAGCCGCCGCGCGACGCTGTGCGTGCCCTGGCGGAAGGCCACCCAGGCGTACGAGCGGTCGTACTCGATGTCGACCTGCGGCGAGTCGCCCGCTCCGGCGTCCTGTGGAAGCGCCGACAGCGTCGTCCCGTAGATGCGGCGGGCGAAGACGTGGCCGGCCTCGGTCCATGCCACCAGCGCGCTGCCGTCGGCGGCCACCGCCACCTCCGGCTCGGTCGCCGTGGCCGCGGGGGCGACGTCGACCGGCGCCGGGACGGCCGTCCAGGTCGCGGCGCGAAGCTGCGCGGCACGCACGTCGCCGTTCTGGGTCCAGACCGCGTAGGCGACGCCGTTGACGCCCATCTCGATCGCCAGGTCCGAAGCGCCGCCGCCCGCCGAGAGCGGGACCGCCGGGGCGCCGACGAGCGTCCCGACGACGTTGCCGTCCTGGATCCAGGCGGCAGCCAGCCTCCTCTGGCCCGCCGCGACCGCCGCCTCGGTCGTGTTCGGGCCGCTCAGCGCGGCCGGGGCGCCCCACCCGCGCGAGCCCAGCCGCGACAGCCACGCGACGCCGTCCTTGACGTAGACGACGCCGCCGCCCTCCTCGATGCCGAGATCGACGACGGGCCGCGCGCCCGCGCCGTCGATGGGCTCGGCGGCGAACCAGCGCGCCTCGGCCGCCGGGGCGGCGACGAGCAGGACCAGGACGGCGAGGAGGACCGGCAAGCGGGCGAGCTTAGACGACGACACCCTCGGCGACCGCCTCTTGACGGAACTCGGCCACCGCGTGCTCCGCGTCAAGTCCCAGCACCTCGGCCACCCGTCGCGGGGCGTCGCCCGCACACACCTCACGTGCAGCGGTGAGCGCCAGGCGCGTGCGGCGCAGCAGCACGTCGCCGACCGTGTGGGCCTGCTCGTTGCGCGCGGCGTAGACGGCCTCGGCCAGCAGGTCCGGCATCCCCGGCTGGATCGGGGCGGCCAGCTCCGGCCGCTCGCGCGCGACCCGCAGCACGTCGTGCGCGACATGGCCGTAGCGGCCGGCGAGCTGCGCGTACGCCTCCTCCGGCACGCCGTCCACACGCGGCAGCTCGGCAGCGTCGACCGGCAGGCCCAGCGGCACCTGATGGGTCACGCAGGGCGCGTCGCGGCCCTCGCGCTCGACGATCCGGTCGACGGTCATCTTCGCCATCCGGCGCCACGTCGTGAGCTTGCCGCCGGTGATGGTGATCATGCCGCTCGACGTCTCGTACAGCTCGGCCTTGCGCGAGATGTCGACCGACTTGCGCGGGTCGCCGGTCGAGATCAGCGGCCGCACGCCGGCGTAGGCGCCCGCGATGTCGCCGGCCTCGAGCGAGCTCGCGAAGAACGCGTTGACGGCGTCCAGCAGGTACTCCACGTCCTCCTCGGACGGCTGCACGCGCTCGAGGTCGCCCTCGTAGTCCTTGTCGGTGGTGCCGATCAGCGTCTGCCCCAGCCACGGCAGCACGAAGATCGTGCGCCCGCCGCCGGCCGGCGCGATCGCCCCCGCCACCACGGGCAGCTTCGCCGTGGGCACGATGATGTGCGTCCCGCGGGAGGGCCGGATGACGGGCACCTCGGCCTCGTCGTGGAGCTCGTCGGGCCGCAGGCGGTCGGCCCACACGCCGGTGGCGTTGACCACGTTCTCGGCGCGGATCTCGATCTCCTCGCCGCTGTCGCGATCGACGGCGCGGGCGCCGCCGGCGGTCAGGCCCGTCACCTCGACGCGGTTGGCCGGCACCGCCCCGAAGCGCGTCGCCTCGGCGAGCACCGTCAGCACCAGCCGCACGTCGTCGGTCTGGCAGTCATAGAACAGGTAGCCGCCGGTCGGCTGCCGGCCGGCGAGCGCCGGCAGGAGCTCGATCACCTCGTCGCCGGCGATCGTGCGGTGGCGGGCGGGGCTCCAGTAGTCGTCGTCGCGCCCGCGGCGGCGGACCGTCGACATGACGTCGTACATGTTCAGGCCGATGCCGGTCAGCCGGTCGGGCCGCGCCCCGTCGAAGGCGGGCACCACGAGCGGCAGCGGACGCACCAGGTGCGGGGCGAGGGCCACGTTGAGCTGGCGCTCGAGCAGCGCCTCGCGCACGAGCCCGAGGTCGAAGTTCTGCAGGTAGCGCAGGCCGCCGTGGACGAGCTTGGACGAGCGCGAGGAGGTTCCGATCGCGTAGTCGGCCCGCTCCACCAGCGCGACCGAGTAGCCGCGCGTGGCGGCGTCGAGCGCCACGCCCGCGCCCGTGATGCCGCCGCCCACGACCAGCACATCGAAAGGCTCTCCGGCAAGCGCGGAGACGGCGTCGGCGCGGGAGAGCATCTGCCGATAAGACACTAACGTGAAGCCCGGAATGGACCGCCCCGCCGGCACCCTGGCCGCTCTCTGGCGCTGGCCCGTCAAGTCGATGGCGGGCGAGCGCGTCAACGCCCTGCGCGTCGACGGCCGCGGCGCCGGCGGCGACCGCACGCACGCCGTGCTCTACGAGCACAAGGGCGAGTGGAAGCGGCTCACCGCCCGCGAGGCGCCGCGGCTGCTGGCCTGGCAGGCGACGTATCCGTTCAACCTCGACGGCGGGCTCGATCCCACGCGTCCGCCGTTCGCGGTGGTCATCGCGCCCGACGGCCATCGCTACCGCTGGGGCGACCCGCGGCTGCGCTTCGCGCTCGAGGACGACCTGGGGCGGCCCGTCCAGCTCGTGCGCGACGTCGAGGGCATCCAGGACCTCCCGCGCACGCTGCTGGTGACGCTGCAGCCGTCGCTCGACGCGCTCGGCGAGGAGCTCGGCGAGCCGGTCGACCTGCGCCGCTTCCGCCCCAACCTGCACCTCGACATCGCCGTGCCGGGATGGTCGGAGCTCGGCTGGGAGGGCGGCGAGCTGGCCTTCGAGGGCGGCGTGCGGCTGCGCCTCCTGCACCCGTGCGAGCGCTGCGCCATCCCCACCCGCGATCCCGACACGCAGGCCAAGTGGGCCGGCCTCCTGCGCCACCTGAACGCGGCCCACGAGCAGGTCTTCGGGATCAACGCGCGCGTGGTGACCGGGGGCCGTATCGCGGCCGGCGAGACGGTCACGCTTCAGGTTCCGGCCTGAGCGGTCGATAAGAGCCTCGCCGACGCCCCGAATGGAGGAACCGTTGCTTCGCATCGACGAGACCTCCGGGACGCTGGTCGCCCCCCAGGCCGGCGGCCTCGTCACGGAGAACAGCCCTGAACGCGACGAGCTGCTCGCGCTCGTAGGCGCCTCATGGCCCGCATTCGCCCAGGAGCTGGGCCTGCCCAACCTGCGCCTTGCCGCCCGCGAGGCCGCTCCCGGCGCCGACCTGCTGGCCTTCGACGAGCAGAACGGCCGCGCCGTCGTCCTGCACGTCACCGGCGAGACGGTCGAGTGGCAGGTCTCCCGCGCCCTGGCCGCCGCGGCCGAGGTCGCGAGCTGGGACGCCGCCAAGCTGGCGTCCGTGTCCGAGGCGCTCGAGGCCGTCGTGCCCGGCGACTCGCCGGCGCTCGTGCTGGTCGCGGGCGGGTTCGACCCGCGCGCGCTGGCCACCGTCGAGTGGCTGGCCAAGCGCCACGGCGTCGAGATCTCCTGCTTCAGCGTGTCGGTCCTGCGCTTCGGCAACGAGCGGCTGCTGAGCGTCGTGCGCGAGCCGCGCGACGGCCAGTCGGCCGATCCGGCCGCTCAGGTGCAGTGGATGCTGACCGGCTCGAACCCGCAGCCGGCGTCCGAGTCGACGCCCGCCCCGGCTGTCGCCAGCGCCCCGCCGCCGGCGAAGTAGTTTCCGTCCCTTCGCGGGGGCCCGCCGCGGCGGGCCCCCGTCAGGGGCGTTCTGTCTCAGTTCGGCCGCAGCCGCGACGACCTGCGGGTCGTGGTCGGACTGCTGGTCGTGGAACTCGGAGTTGACGTGGACCGAGTCGTACTCCGGGAACGGCAGCAGCAGCGCCGGTGACACGAGGATGTGGTCGAGCGCCTGCGAGTTGCCCTCGAACACGTACGAGTACCGCTCGTTGCGCGGCAGCAGGTAGTAGAGGTCCAGGAGCTGGAAGCCCTGGAGGATCTCCACCGTGCGCGAGAACTCGAAGTCGTTGATGTCCCCGAGCACGATGGTGTTGTTCAGCAGCTCGGCGCGCTGGATGTCACGCGCGAAGCCGTTGACGATCGTCGCCTGCTGGTGGCGCTGGGTCTCCGTGACCCGCTCGGGCGGCTGGAAGTGCCCGAACAGCGGCAGGTCGCCGCCCTTGGAGTTGAAGTGGTTGGCGATCGCGATGACCGTCTTGCCCTTCCACGTGAACTCGGCGGCGAGCGGCTTGCGGCTGGTGGTGAACGCCGGGTCGGTCGGCTCGATCCGCCCCGGGCTGAACGTCAGCTGCGCGGTGCGGCGCGTCCGGACCACCTCGGTCGAGTTGGTCGACGTCCCGCCCGGCCGGCTCACGAGCGCCAGCCCGCGGTCCGTCCGGTAGAGGAAGCCCTGGCGGATGTTGCCGCCGGGCGCCCCGCCGTCCTGGTGGGCGACCGGGTCGATCTGCGTGTACTGGTAGACCGGCCCGCCCTGCGCGGCGATCGCCGCGATGAGCAGGTTCCAGGTCACGCTCGCGTCGACGACCGGGCTGCCGGTGCCCCCGGTCGTGCCGTCGTTGTCCTGGATCTCCTCGATCGCCAGGAGGTCCGGCGACTTGAGGTTGTCGATCAGCGTCCGCGCCAACGCCGCGAACTTGGCCGGCTGGTCGTTCGGCGAGAGGTTCTCGACGTTGAAGGTCGCGACCGCCATCTCGCTCGTCTTCGGCGTCTCGGTGACCTCCCGCTGGAGGGCGCCGGTCGCCGTGGCCTCGGTGAGCGGGTAGTACTTGAAGTTGTCGAACGAGTAGTCGCCCACGGCCACGATCGGCGTGGAGAACTTGTCGCCGACGTTGGCGGTGCTCGGCGTCTCGCCGATCACGTCGTCGAGGATGAACCGCTCCGGGTTGAAGTCGTTCTCCGCGACGATGACGCCGCCGCGGCGCGTCCGCAGACCCGCGTTGCGGCCGTCGTCACCGACGATCGAGACCTCGCCGAAGTCGTTCGACGGCCCGGTCGCCACCGCGTTGTTGAACTGCAGCAGCATGCCCTCGACGCTCTCGTGGAAGTCGATCCCGTCCTGCTGCGGATCGAAGATCGGGTTGGTGTCCACGTCGCCGGTCGAGTCGTTGTCGATGACCCGGTTCGGCGGGACGCGGCCGCCCTGGCCGATCACGGTCGGGGCGATCGGCGTGACCGCCGCGCCGACGGTCACCGTAGGCCGGAACATCTCGGTCAGCGTCAGGCTCTCAGGCCCCCAGCCGGCCGCCTTGAACTCGCTCACGGAACCGCTGAACGTGACCGCGGTGCCGACCGGCGGCCGCGCGCTCGGGCTGAAGAGGAAGATGCCCTCCGACGTGCGGTTGTCGGAGTCCGGCGAGGCGTCCTGGACCCAGATGCCGTTGGTGCTCAGGGCGGTGACCACGCCGGGCACGCCGCTCACGACCCGGCTCTCATAGGGCGAGCGGTGCTGCATGCCCTGGATGTCGTGGATGCGCAGGCCCTCGATGCCGAGCGTGGTGAAGCTGAACGTGAAGTTCGACGTCATCGTGTCCGGCGGGTCGTTGGCGTCGGTGTCGGTCACCTGGGACGCGTTGACCGTGACGGTGCACTGCTCTCCGCTGGCGAAGCCCACAGTGGGGTCGAGCGTGTAAGTGCGCGGACCGCCGCTGACGTCGGCGGCATGCGGTCCGCTCGACGCGCACGAGATCGCGAAGGCGGTCGGGGTGACCGCGACGTCCTCGCTGAACGTGATCACGACGTTCGCGTCGAGCGCGACGTCGTTCTGGTTGGCGTCGGGCGTCGTGTCGGTGACGGTCGGCGCCGGGTCAGCCGGCGGACCGCCGCACGGGATGCCGCCGTTGGCGGCGCCCGGCGTCGAGGCGACGCGCACGAAGTCGACGCTGTTGTCGTTCGTGTCGCAGCCCTCGGGCACGCGGCTGATGCTCTCCGGGCCTGTCGGTGGCAGAGCGGCCGTGTCCGTGGGCGCGCTCGTGCCCTCGGAGTACCCGGGGACCAACCCCTCGTAGGAGACCGTGTCGATCACCGTGTCGCCCTGGACGATCGCCACCGCATCGGGTGCGCCGTTCTGGATCAGGTCGGTGCTGGCGCCGATGTCGAGATTGCAGTTCGCCACCGCAGCCAGGTCGCCGCAGACGACGTAGTGACCGCCGGGCGGGAGGTCCACGCTCGGCAGGTCGAAGTTCAGATAGACGGCGTTGTTGGCACCGTTGACGAACCGGACCGCGTACGGGTCGAGGTTCGTCACGCCCACCGCGACGTTCTTGATCTCGAGGAACTCCGCCGTGTCCGTCGAGGCCTGGTCGTAGTCGACCTCGTTGACGACGAGGCTGGTGGATTGGGCGGAGGCCGGGGCGACCATGACCAGGAAGGCCGCGGCGGCGATCAAGAGTGCGCGCATCGGCCGACCCTATCCGGCGCCCAGACGCCGATGTGAAGATTCTCAGAGCGCTTGGACCTCGGCGAGCACCTCGCCCACCGAGGACTTGGCGTCGCCGAACAGCATCGCCGTCTTCTCGTTGTAGAAGAGCGGGTTGTCGATGCCCGCGAAACCGCTGCTCATCGAGCGTTTCAGGACGATCACGGAGCCCGCCTTGTCGACGTCGAGGATCGGCATCCCGTAGATCGGCGAGTCGGCCACGGTACGCGCCGCGGGGTTAGTCACGTCGTTCGCTCCGATGACCAGTGCGACGTCCGTGCGCGGGAACTCCGGGTTGATGTCGTCCATCTCCTTGAGCTGGTCGTACGGCACGTCGGCCTCGGCGAGCAGGACGTTCATGTGGCCCGGCATGCGGCCCGCCACCGGATGGATCCCGTACAGCACCTCGACGCCGCGCCGCTCGAGCTCGGCGGCCAGGTCGGCGACCGCCCGCTGGGCCTGGGCGACCGCCATGCCGTAGCCCGGCACCACCACGACCAGTCGCGCATAGGAGAGCTGGATGGCCACGTCGGCGGCGCTGGTGGACCGCACGGTGCCGCCGTCGCTCGCGGCCGGGGTCACGGCGCCGCCCGCGCCCAGCCCGCCGAAGAACACGTTGCCGATCGAGCGGTTCATGGCGTCGGCCATCTGCTTGGTGAGGATCGAGCCGGACGCGCCGACCAGCATGCCGGCCACGATCAGCGCGGTGTTGTCGAGCGCCAGGCCCGCCGCGGCGGCGCTGAGGCCGGTGAAGGCGTTCAGGGTGGAGATGACGACCGGCATGTCGGCGCCGCCGATCGGCAGCACGGCGAGCACGCCGAGCGCACCCGCGGCCAGCAGGATCAGCCAGAACATCAGCTCCGACTCGACGCCGGAGGCGATCCCCACGGCGAGGCCCGCGGCGGTCAGCGCGAGGACCGCGTTGACCGCCTTCGGGATCCGGAAGCCGCGCTTGAGCGTCTCCTGCAGCTTGAGGAAGGCGATGATCGAGCCCCAGAAGGAGATCGAGCCGATGATCGCCGCGAGGAGGATCGGGATCAGCGCCTCGAGCTCCGGGTTGACGCCCGTCTCCTCGAGCGCCTCCCGGTACTCGACGACGCTGATCAGCGCCACCGCGCCGCCGCCGACGCCGTTGAACAGCGCCACCATCTGCGGCATCGCGGTCATCTTCACGTTGCGCGCCGCGGGGACGCCGACCGCGGTGCCGATGGCCAGGCCGATGACGATCAGCGCCCAGTCCCCGATGTTGTCGCTGAGCAGGGTGGCGACGACGGCGATCGCCATGCCGGCGGCCGCCACCAGATTGCCGCGCACGGCCGTGCGCGGCCCGCGCAGCATGTGCAGCCCGACGATGAAGAGGCTGAACGCGACGATGTAGAGCGCCGTGACCAGATCACTCATCTGGATCCGGCTTCCTGCCCTTGAACATGCCGAGCATCCGGTCGGTGACGAGGAAGCCGCCGACGACGTTGATCGTGCCGAACGCGATGGCGACGACGAGCAGGATCTCCTCGAGCAGCCCGTCGGCCGGCCCGATGACCAGCAGGGCCCCGACCACCACGATGCCGTGGATGGCGTTGGTGCCCGACATCAGCGGCGTGTGCAGCGTGTTCGGCACCTTCGAGATCACCTCGAAGCCGACGAAGGCGGCCAGCACGAGGATCGCCAGCTCGGTCAGGAGGTTCATCAGCGCTCCACCCTCTCGCCGTCGCGCGCCACGCAGGCGCCCTTGATCACCTCGTCCTCCCAGTCGAGCCGCAGCGCCCCGTCCTCGCCGGTCATCAGCTCGATCAGCGACTGCACGTTGCGCGCGTAGAGCTGCGAGGCGTGCTGGGCCATCCGCGACGGCAGGTTCAGCGGCCCGGCGACGATCACGCCGCCGTCGGTGGTGAACGTCTCGCCCGGCCTGGTCAGCTCGCAGTTGCCCCCGGCCTCGGCCGCCAGGTCGACGATCACGCTCCCGGGCCGCATGGCCTCGACGGCCTCGGCGGAGATCAGCTTCGGGGCCGGGCGGCCGGGCACCAGCGCGGTCGTGATGATCACGTCCGACTTGCCCATCTGGACCGTGAGCGCCTGCCGCTGGGCCTCCTGCTCCTCGGGCGTCAGCTCGCGCGCGTAGCCGCCGCCGCCCTCGGCGTCGCCGATCCCCTCGACCTCGAAGAACTTCGCGCCCAGCGACTGGATCTGCTCCTTGACGGCGGAGCGCACGTCGAAGGCGGTCACCACCGCGCCGAGCCGGCGCGCCGTCGCGATCGCCTGCAGCCCGGCGACGCCGGCTCCGAGGACGAGCACCTGCGCGGGCGGGATCGTGCCCGCCGCGGTCATCAGCATCGGCAGGAACCGCGGCATCTCGCCCGCGGCGATGATCACGGACAGGTATCCGGTGACCGTCGCCTGGCTCGAGAGGGCGTCCATCGACTGCGCGCGGCTGATGCGCGGGATCGACTCCATGGCGAAGGCGGTGGCGCCGGTGGTGGCGATCTCGGCGATGCCTTCGGCGTTCGTCAGCGGCGCGAGGAACCCGATCAGGACCTGGTCCTTGGCGAGGTCGCCGGGGTCCTTGGGCGCGACGCGGGCGATCACCTCGGCGCCCCACGGGTCTCCCAGCTCGGCGCCCGCCTCGGTGTACTCGTCGTCGGGCAGATCGGCCGGCACTCCCGCTCCCGGCTCGATCACGACCTCGTGACCGGCGCTCTTGAGCCGGCGTACGACGTCGGGGACGATGGCGACGCGCCGTTCGCCCTCGGCCGTCTCCTTGGGCACACCGATCCTCATCGGCGCCGCAAGGTATAGGAGCGGGCGCGCAGGAGGCGCACTCACACGAGCGCGCCGGAGCCCAACAGCGCGGAGACCGCGAAGCCGGCGGCCGGGACCGCGGCCGCCGCCACGACCGCGGGCGGCAGGGTCGGCGCGGCGGTCGCCACCGCGGGCAGCGGCTGCGGCTCGACGGTCTTCGCCTTGCGCGCCTCGGGCGTTGCGGTCGGCGCGGCCACGACGGTCGCCGTGGTCGCCGTGGTCGCCGAGACGCGCTTGGCGCGCGGGACGGGCTTCAGCGGCAGCGCTTTGCGCGACAGCGCGGCGACGGCCTGCCCGGTGACCCACACCGGCGTCTGCCGGCTGCTGCGCGAGTAGCGGACCGAGCCGTCGGCGGCGGTCAGCGAGCGCAGGTAGCTCATCGGGTCACGCGAGCTGTTGCGCTTGACCTTGGCCGGATCGCGGCGGGCGGCGACGAGGCCCTGGATCGCCCAGGCGGTCGACTGCGCGTTCGAGCCTCCGCCCGGCACGAGCGCGAAGCCGCCGTCGGAGGCCTGGTTGCGGACGATGAAGCGGACCGCGCGCTTGACCACGCCGCTGCGGCGGCGGCCGGCGGCGACCAGCGCCTGGAGCGCCGCGCTGGTGTCGTCGATCCCCGACGGGCCGCCCTGGCCGGCGAAGTTGAAGCCGCCGTCGGAGTTGACCTCGCCGGCGACGTAGTCGGCCGCGCGGCGGACGGCGCGCGAGCGCTGCCCGCGGCCGGCCGCGCGCAGACCCAGGATCGAGAACGCGGTCGTGTTCACGCGGTCGGCGAAGGAGCCGTTGCGCCGCTGCTTGGAGAGCAGCTCGGCGACCAGGTCGCGGTCGCCCAGCCGCGGCTCCACGCCGGCGGCGACGAGCACCATGATCGTCCGGTTGATCTCGCCGAGGTCGTTCAGCTCGCCGGCGTGGTCGCGGATGTAGGCGACGGCGCTGGGCGAGCCGACGTCGCGCGGGTTGCGGCCCGCGGCGGCCAGCCCGATCGCCGTCCAGCCCGTGTAGAGCTGCGAGGAGGACTGGCCGGGCGAGCCGCCCCAGCCGCCGTCGGCGTTCTGCGCCTCGACCAGGTAGCGGACGGACGCGCGCGCGGCGGCCGCGTCGGTGGCGTGCTGGGCGCGGGCCGCGGGCGCCGCCACGGCGACCGCGACGAGGGCGAGCAGCACGACGGTGACCGCGGGCGCGGGCGCCCAGCGGACCTCGAACCGGCGGCGGTAGCGCGAGAGGGCGTGGACGAGCGCGGGCCCGAAGGCGAGGCAGAACAGCGCGCTGCCCGTCGCGTGCGCGATGTCGAAGGGCAGCGAGGTGGCGAAGATCGCCGCCAGCTTGGCGGCGGTGAGGTCGCCCGAGTAGGTGACCCACAGGTGCAGGTTCATCACCGCCCCGAAGCCGAGCGAGGCGATGGCGCAGGCGGCGGCGAGCGGGATCCGGCCGAGCTCGCGGCCGGCCACGCGCGCGAGCCCCGCGCCGGCGAGCCCGACGCCGCCCCAGGCGGCCATCTGCCACGGCGTCCACGGCCCCTGGCCGAAGAACAGGTTGGAGGCCAGGGCGGCGACAGCGCCGACCGCGAAGCCGGGAGCGCCGCCGAGCACGTAGCCCGAGATGAGCACGATGTCGGTCGTCGGCTTGACGTTGGGCAGCGCCGCGAAGGCGATCCGGCCGAGCGCGGCCAGCGCCGCCAGCGTGGCCACCAGCGCGATCACGCGCGCGGTCGGGTGCGAGCGCTCGTACCAGGCGAAGCCCGCGGTCAGCGCGACCGCGAGCAACGCGAACGAGGCGGCCGCCCAGCTCATGCGGGAGCCTCCACCGAGCCGCGCAGCAGCGCGGCGCCGTCCTCGGGCAGCAGCGCCCCGCCGCCCAGCACGCGGGCCGTCTGGGTGGCGAAGTACCAGCCGCCGCCGAGCACCTCGGCGGTCGGCGCGTCGGCCACCGGCCGCCCGTCGCCGAGCAGGATCGTGCGGCCGGCCCACGCGGCGGCGAACTCGGCGTCGTGGGTGGCGACGATGACCGCCGTCCCGCCGGCCGCGAGCTCGCGCAGCCGCGCCGCCAGGCGCGCGCCGTGCGTGCGGTCCATGCCGCGAGTCGGCTCATCGAGGCAGACGGCCACCGGCGCCTCGCCGGTCGTGAGCACGAGCTCCAGCGCCAGCCGCTGCCGCTCGCCGCCGGAGACGTCGCGCGGATGGCGGTCGGCCAGCGCGCCGGCGCCCGGGACGTCGTCGCCCACGCGGTCGTGCAGGAAGTAGTCGCCCGGGTTCTGCAGCAGCAGCGCCACCCGGCCCGCGCGCGTCACCTTGCCGCGCGTCGGCTCGATCAGCCCGGCGAGCAGCCGCAGCAGCGTCGACTTGCCCGCCCCGTTGCGCCCCATCAACGCCACCGTCTCGCCCCCGCGAACCTCCAGATCCAGCCCCCGCAGGATCGCCGGCCCACGCTCGATCTCATACCAGCCACGCCGCACGGCAACCCGAGGGGGGTCAGACCCCCCTTGGTCCCGGGACCCCCATTTGGCTCTGCGCCGCGGTGCGGCCTCGGCGACGGCGGCGTAAGGGGGGTCAGACCCCCCTTGGTTTTGAAAAAGGGCTCGGCGGGCGGCCTTGACCGTCGCCGGCCGCTCGGGGACGCCCGCGAGCGCGCACAGGCGGGTGACGGGCGGCTGGAGCTCGGGCGGCGCCCAGGCCGCGAAGGCCTCGGGCGTGCCGTCGAAGGCGAGCGCGCCGTCGCGCAGCGCGATCACGCGGTCGGCGGCGGGCAGGCAGCGCTCCAGCCGGTGCTCGGCCAGCAGCACCGCCGTCCCCCACTCCTCGTTGATCCGCCGCAGGACGCCGAGCAGCTCGTCGCCGGCCACGGGGTCGAGCTGCGACGTCGGCTCGTCGAGCAGCAGCAGCCGCGGGCGGCCCGCCAGGGCGGCGCCGAGCGCGACGCGCTGGAGCTCCCCACCCGAGAGCTCGCGGGTCGAGCGTTCGAGCAGCGCCGCGATCCCGAGCGCGAGCGCTGCCTCCTCCACCCCGCGCGCCACCGCGGCCGCGCTCCAGCCGCGGTTCTCGAGCGGGAACGCGAGCTCGGAGCGCACGCTGCCCATCACGACCTGCGTCTCGGGGTCCTGGAACAGCGTGCCGGCCACGGCGGCCAGCTCGGCGGGGCCGTGCTCGCGAGTGTCGAGCCCGCCGCAGACCAGCCGGCCGGCGAAGTCCCCGCCGTGGAAGTGCGGCACCAGCCCGGACGCGGCGCGCAGCAGCGTCGACTTGCCGGAGCCCGAGCCGCCGGCCAGCACGACGAACTCGCCCGGCTCGACGGTCAGCGTCACGTCGCGCAGCGACGGGCGCTCCGCGTCCGGATACGCGTAGGTGACCTGGTCGAGCGCGAGCGTGCTCACTCGATCCCCCGGCGGTCGAGGAACGGCGCCAGCGCGCAGACGGCGAGCGCCGCGGCGAGCGCCGCGAGCCGGCCGTCGACCGGCGCGACGGTGCGCGGGTAGGCGTCGAAGCCCTCCCAGCCGCCCACTCCGGCGACCACCGCCAGGACGGCGAGCGCGACCGCCGAGGCCCCGAACGCGAGGTCGTGGCGCGAGACCGGCTGCGGCAGCCGCGGCGGCCGCACGCCGCTCCCGAAGCCGCGCACCTCGAGCGTCGCCGCCACGTCGGTGGCGCGATCGAGCGCCCCCGCCGTCACCGCCCGCAGCACGGCCAGCCGCGGCGGCGTCCCGTTGAGCGCGCGCTGGGCGTCGGCCAGCCGCCGGCCGTCGCGGGCGAGCACGGGGATCAGGTGGGTGGCGAGCGCGGCGGTGACGCCGGCGCGCAGCGAGCGCGAGCGCAGCCCGCGCAGCAGCTCGTCCGGGTCGACCGCGGCCGCCAGCAGCGCGCCGGCGGCGATCAGCACCATCGCGCGCAGGCCGAGCACGGCGCCGTACGCGAGCGCCTCGGCCGTGATGTCGAGCCGGCCGAGGCCGGGCACCGTGCCGCCGCGGAAGACGACGGTCAGCCCGTCGCGGGTGACGAGCGCGTTGACCACCGCGATGGCCAGCGCGAACGGGACGGACCAGCGCAGCGAGCGCACCACGGCGCGGCCGACGTGCGCGGCCGCCGCGGCGGCCAGCGTCACGCCGAGCAGGGTGGCGAGCAGCAGCGGATGCTCGAACGACAGCGCGACCGCCACGAGGGTCAGGCACCAGGCGGCGCCCACCCCGGCGCGAGCGGCGTGCAACGGGCTCGCGCGCCGCTCGTGGATCACGGCGTGGCCTCGGTGCGGACCGGCAGCGGCACGTCGGCGCCGCGCTCGATGGCCAGCGCGAAGTGCTGCGCCAGGCGCTCCTCGGTCAGCGCGGCGGCCGCCGCGGCGAGGCCGACCTCGTCGGTGCCCGTCACGATCCAGGTCGGAGCCATGCCCTCGACGCTGGTGGCCGCCACCAGGCCGGCCCCGGCCCGCAGCGTGCGCACGGGCTTGCCGTCGGAGTCGAGCGCGACGATCGCGTCGCCGGCGCTCGTCGGCTGCGCGAACACGCCGCTGGCGCCCGGGCCGCGCTCGAGCCGGCGCACCACGTTGTCCTGCCGCACGTCGGACCAGCGGCCGACGACCACGCGCAGGACCTCCTCCCCGCCCGACTGCTCCATCACCGAGCGCGAGACGGAGTCGACCCCGGACCTGGTCAGCCGCGTGGTCACCTCGTCGCAGGAGCGCTCGGCGTCGCCGGCGCAGACGAGCTTGACCGGGAAGCGCTTGCCCTCCAGGCCGGTGGCGAGCGGCTCTGGGAAGGAGCCGACGACGGCGGGGATCCGCTGCGCGGCCTCCCACGTGTGGTGGTCCCACCACACGCGCTCGCCGGCGCTCAGGCGGCGCTCGGCCGCGCCGATGGGCGCCTCGATGCCGTTGACGTAGTAGAACCAGTCGGCGCGGCGCCCGTCGGCGCGGCCGCCCGCGATGCCCTCGATCTCCTGCACGAAGCCGCCGCCGTAGCGGGTCTTCACGTCGTAGGCGCCCTGCAGCACGCGCATCACCGTGTCGCCGTCAGTGGCCGTCTCCTCGTCGACGCCCTCGTGCAGGTTCTCGCTGCCGAAGTCGCGCGTGACGGTGAGCGTGACCTCGCCCGTCGACTCGCCCTCGCCGAAGCCGCACCCGGCCAGGGCCGCGCACAGCACGATGAGAGCGAGCCACCTCATCCGATCGTCACCTCGACGGGGAAGGCTCGCACGAGACCGTCGCCGGTCGCCTCCAGCCGATGCTCGCCGGGCTCGGCGGGCACGGTGAGGACGGCCGCGCCGGCCGCGTCCGATACCGCTGTCGCCGAGCCGAGCGTGACCGTCGCGCCCTCGACCGCGATGCCCCTGCCCTGGTCGTCATAGCCGCGGACCGTGACGGTGAGCGTCTCGCCGGGTGCGGCGGTCGTGCGATCGGGCCGCGCCTCGAGCGTGCGCTGGCACCCGCCGCTGTCGTCCTGCTCGCACCAGAACCACGCGACGCGCTGCCCGTCGCGCAGCCGCCGGCTCACATCGCCCGCCCCGAGGCTCGGCGTGCGGCGCCCGATCTTGTAGACCCAGCCGCCGCGGCCCTTCTCGCGCTCGCGCTTCACGCGCGCCACGTAGAGGCCGGCCGCATCGCGCGGCCGCTTGCCGCACCGGCCGTAGTCGCGCAGCCCGAGCTCGAGCTTGGTGGCCGCCAGCGCGGAGAGCGGCGTCGCCGCGCCGACGCGGCAGCGCCGGCCGGCGACCGTCACCGTGCGCACCTTCAGCCGCACCTCGGCGGGCGCGCGCAGCACGCGCTCCTTGCCGACGACCATCACGTCGACCTCGGCCGCGGCCGCCGTGGCGGGCACGGCGGCCGCGGCGAGGGCGATGAGCAGCAGCCGCCTCATCGGACGCGGAACACCACCCGGCTCTCCTCGCCGTGATTGAAGGCGTTGTCGATCGCGTAGGTGCTGAGCACGTAGCGGCCGCGCGGCAGGCGCGCGGGCAGCAGGTAGCTCCACTCCGCGCGGTCGCCGACCTTGAACGCGTGCTGCTTGCCGCAGGTGCGCTTGAGGAACTGCTCGCGGCTGCCGGAGAAGTACCAGCACCTGCCGTCGAGCCGGCGGGTGAGGCGGATCTTGACCGCCCACAGGCCCGACGCGTCCTCGGAGACCTTGCCGCTCAGCTCGCGCGGGGCGCGGCGGCGCGTGAAGCGCTGGCCGTCGCGGATGCCCAGGATCGACGCGGCCGGCGCGGTCGTGTCGGGCGGCGAGAGCTGCGGGCTGCCACAGGCTCCGTCGGAGCCGTTGGTCACGCAGAGCCTCAGGTGGTTGGACCGGACGGTGCCGGCCTTGGTTGCCTGCAGCGACTGGCCGCCCGCGGCGAACGGGCCGACGTTGGCGCGGCCGTCAGCGTCCGTGGTGACGCCGGCGACGCTCGCGCCGGCGACCGCGTTGCCGTTGCCGGCGTCGGTGACGCGCACGGAGACCTGCGCGCCGGGCTGGGCGGTGGCCGGGCCGGAGAGCTTCAGCACGCGGTCGCCGAAGCGCGCGTAGGCGAAGACGACCTCTTGGCCGGTCTGGATCGGGTCGCCGCAGGCGCCGAAGTCGGAGCCCTCGCCGTCCTTGATCTCCGCGAGGAAGCGGTCGGTGCCCGGGTCGTACTCGACGTTCTCGCCCAGGACCGTGCTGAAGCTTGGCGCCCCGAACTGCGCGTTCCAGGTTCCGGCGATGGCGAACGGCGTCCGCTCGGCGGCCTCGGCGAGCGCGGCGCCGCGCGTCGGCACCGGTGTCTGGCTCGGACCGCTGTTGACCGCGGTCCCGTCGCAGACGTGCTCGACCGGGTCGCCGCTGAAGCGGAAGCCGCGAACGTCGGTCGTGACCTTGCCCTCGAACAGCGTGGCGTTGGCGCCTTCGATGCGCAGGTCGACCGTGACGGGCGCGGCCACGGCCGGCGCCGTGAGCAGCAGAGCGAGGACGAGGCCGGCGAGGCCGGCGGCTGAGCGGTGCTTCATCGGTGGAGCCACCCCTTTCCGCGAGGGCGATAACGGCTTTTGGTCGGAGGGAGGTCTCCTGGCTCCCGGGCCTACCGACCGCGCCTTCCCGACTCCGCGCTGCGGATCAGTGACTGCGGTCTCAATGACCGCCTGCGGTTGGCTTCCCCGGTGACAGTGGCGGGTCCGCGCCGGATTCGCACCGGCTTCCCTGTCCACCGACCTTGGTCAGGCCCATGCTATACCGGGCACGACCGGTGACCGTCAATCTCACCCGCATCTACACGCGCCTCGGCGACGGCGGCGAGACGCATCTCGGCGACATGAGCCGGGTGCCCAAGACGGACGCGCGGATCGAGGCCTACGGGACGGTCGACGAGCTCAACGCGCAGCTCGGCGTGGCCCTCGCCATGCCGGACGTGCCCGAGCGGATCGCCGGCTGGCTGGCGCGGGTCCAGAACGACCTCTTCGACGTGGGCGCCGACGTCTGCGTCCCGCACGGCGGCGACCGCGAGCGCCTGCGCCTGTCGGCCGAGCAGACCGCGTGGCTGGAGGGCATCTGCGACGAGGTCAACGCCGAGCTGCCGAACCTCAAGTCGTTCGTCCTGCCCGGCGGGACGCCGCTGGCGGCTCAGCTGCACGTGTGCCGGACCGTGTGCCGGCGGGCCGAGCGGCGCACCATCGCCTGCGGCGACGAGGTCAGCGCCGAGTGCGTGCGCTACCTGAACCGGCTGTCGGACCTGCTGTTCATCCTGTCCCGCGCCGCCAACGTCGGCGCCGGCGAGAGCGAGCCGCTGTGGCAGCCGGGTCGCTTCCAGCAGTGACCGACGCGGGGCTGTACCCCGCCGAGCACCGCGCCCTGCGCGAGCTGAGCGCCTTCTCGCGCCAGCTCGTCGGCCACTGGGAGCGGCTGGGCGACCGGCTCGGCGAGCCGCTGCTGCGCGACGGCGCGGGGACGACGCGCGAGCTGATCGGCGAGCTGACCGACCGCTGCGCCGTATTCGGGATCGAGCTGTACCCGGCCTCGCAGGGCGTCGGCGGCACCGCCGCCGGGGCGCGCGGCGTGAGCGACCTCCTGCTCGAGCGCAACCAGGCGCTGCGCAGCGCCGTCCACGACATCCAGCACGTGACGATGGTGCTCGGCTACCTCGGCGAGCTGGCCGAGCGCCGCGGCGACGCCTCGCTCGCGGCGTGGCATCGCGGGTGGGAGACGCGGCTGCGCACGCTCGAGGAGGACGCGCGGGCGGTGGCGGTCGCCGAGGGGCGGGAGCCGGACCGCGCGATCGAGCCGGCCGGGTCGGGCTCGCTCGGCCGCGCGGGCCATGCGGTCGCGAACGGGCTCGGCACGCTGGGCGAGGCGATCGACGGCGCCGTCGGCCGCCTGCGCAAGCGCTAGCTCACGCGCCGCAGGCGCAAGCGAACGTCCTGCATCTCCGGCGGCACCGACATCAGCTGCCACCCGCGCGCCGACAGCGCGTAGATCTCGCCGTTCTCCCGCAGCAGGACGAGGCGGCCCTCCGGCGTGGTGGCGAGGGGCGCGTCGCTCAGGGGCCAGGCGCCGTAGTCGGGCAGGTGCCGGATGGCTCGCCGGACGTCGCGGTGACGGACGCCGCGCCGCAGCAGCTCGTTGACGATCACGGCCTCGGCGACGTCCTCGACCGCGTACACGTGCGGCTCGCCGTCGGACTGCGAGGCGCGGATGTAGCCCCAGCGCGCCCACTGCCCGATCGTGTTGCCGGACACGCCGGCGAGCTCTCCGACCTCACCGGCCGAGAAGTGCCCGTGGAGCTTCACACTGGAGGCCACGGGAAAGATATGCCCGGCCCGGGCTTGGTTGGCAAGCCCGGGCCGGGGTCATGCGGTGCGGGTCGGTAGCGCCGGCGGCCGGGACTGCTCAGCCGCCAGTGACCTCGACGTACCGCAAGCTGACGTGGCCGATGCCGATCCAGTCGCCGTCGCTGAGCGCGGCCTCGCCCACCCGCTCCCCGTTGACGTAGATGCCGTTGAGGCTCCTGTCGTCGAGCAGCATGGTCCGCCCGCCGCGGTGGGTCACCACGGCGTGGCGGCGAGACACCGACGGGTCGTCGAGCTGGATGTCGGATGCGGGGCTGCGGCCGACATGCAGGCTCTGCCCATCTCGATCGCCGAGCGCGTAGAGCACGAGCTCACCACGCTCTTCGGTCGCGAGATAGCGACCCGGCGCCGTCTTCGCCGCGGCAGCGGCGGCCTGCAGGCCTTCCTGCTCCGAGAGGGTCGGGAGCGGGCCGGTCTCCTGCGTCGGGGCCTCCGTGCGGAGGGCGGCGAGGGCATCGGTCATGGTCGGAATCCTCTTGGCCATTTCCAAGCGGGGGATAAATGTCCCCCACCACGAATCGAAGAGTGTGCGCATGCTGACGCACAAGCTTGATCTACTCAAGCCCTCCTGACCAGTCGTGCACGCCACCGCCCCCTCAACGACGAAACCCGCCTCGCCGGGCGGGTCTCTGAAGGTACCGCTACGGGGATTCGAACCCCGGTTTCCGCCGTGAGAGGGCGGCGTCCTAGTCCCCTAGACGATAGCGGCAGGTGACCAAGTCGTCGGCCAGTCTAGCGAGGTCTTGAGACCGGTCTAAGCCGAGTTTCGTCCCGAGGCATATGCGAACATGTGTTCGCATGCACGCTGCAAATGTCAGAGACGCCGCGATCGCCCTCGCCGCGAGCGGCGTGAACGACTGCGAGATCGCGCGGCGGCTCGGCGTGCCACGGAGCACGATCCGCGATTGGCGCACGCGCGTGCGCGAGGCCGAGGTGTGCCCGCGGTGCTGGAGGACGACGAGGCCGGTGCGGTTCGCAGTCGGGGACTACGCGGAGCTGCTCGGGCATTATCTCGGCGACGGTCACATCAGCCCGTTCGCGCGTACCGAGCGACTGCGGCTGCACCTCGACGCGAAGTACCCCACGGTGGTCGATGACGCGGAGGCGCTGCTCCGGCGCTGCTTCCCGGCGAACCGCGTCGGTCGGTCCAGCCGGCATGACGGGTCGATGGTGGTGCTGTGCGTCTACCACGGTCACCTCAGTTGCCTGTTCCCGCAGACCGGGCCGGGCAAGAAGCACCTCCGCCCGATGCTGTTCGAGCCGTGGCAGCGCACCCTGGTCGAGGCCGAGCCGTGGCGCTTCCTGCGCGGCTGCATCCGCACGGACGGCTGCGTGTTCGTCAACCGGACCGGCCGCTACGAGTACCTGAGCTACGAGTTCTCGAACCTCTCGCTGGACATCGTCGATCTCTTCATGGCGACGTGCGAGCGCCTGGGTCTTCGACCGCGCCGCTATCGCCGATACGTGCGGCTGTACCGGCGGGACGACGTCGCCCGTCTGCTCGCCGAGGTCGGGACCAAGTCGTGACGATGACGCGGTACCCTCTTGCCTCCGCTTGCGGCTGTGGCGGAACTGGTAGACGCGCGGCGTTCAGGTCGCCGTGGGTGTAAGCCCGTGGGGGTTCGAGTCCCTTCAGCCGCATGACCGACGGCCCCGACTCCGGGGCCGTCGCTCGTTGGGGCCGATATGGCTATCCCCGGAAAGCCGGTCGGATTTAGTAGCTTTCGCTCGTCGGCCACACACATTCCGTAAGGAGCCCCCGATGAGCGTCACCGACGAGCTGGTCGCCAACAACCAGGAGTACTCCGCGCAGTTCGACAAGGGCGACCTTCCGCTTCCGCCCGCGAAGAAGGTGGCCGTGCTCGCGTGCATGGACGCGCGGCTCGACCCGGCGCGCGTGCTCGGGCTCAGTGAGGGTGACGCGCACGTGATCCGGAACGCCGGCGGGGTCGTGACCGACGACGAGATCCGGTCGCTGGCGATCTCGCAGCGGCTGCTCGGCACCGAGGAGATCGTGCTCATCCACCACACCGACTGCGGCATGCTCACGTTCTCCGACGACGATTTCAAGCGCTCGATCCAGGAGGAGACGGGGATCAAGCCGGAGTGGGCCGCGGAGGCGTTCGGGGACCTCGACGAGGACGTCCGGCAGTCGATCGCCCGCATCAAGGCGAGCCCCTTCATCCCGCGCAAGGACGGCATCCGCGGCTTCGTCTACGAGGTCGAGACGGGCAAGCTGCGCGAAGTGGCCTGACACGCCCAATCCTCCCGTTTGCAAGGGATTTTGCAGGCGGGAGGAGTCTGCACTGATAGAACGACGGCCGCCGAGTCGCCGCCCTTCCGAGGGGCGGCGAACGGGGGAACCGATGTGGCCCGATGGCCGCCGGGGCGAGTCGCCGCCGAGTGCGGTGTAGCGAACGATCGCGAGCCCGTCAGCTCACCTCGTAGGCGACACGGACAGACCTATGGGGACGGACGAGACGTGACGGACGCACGACGCGGCGGCATCGCGGCATTCGCGGTGGCTGTGCTGCTGCTCGCTCCCGCGGCCGCTGACGCGAAGCCGCTCAAGCGCGGCTCCGAGGGCGCGCGCGTGGCGAAGGTCCAGAGCTGGCTCGGCATCGCCTCCGACGGGATCTTCGGCCCTGGCACCAAGCGCGCCGTCAAGCGCTTCCAGCGCAGCCACGGCCTGGCCGCCGACGGCATCGTCGGCCCCGTCACGTGGAGCGCGCTCAAGGGCAGCCGCGCGCGCAAGGCGTCCACCGGCGGTGGGAAGAGGTCCGCGGTCGTCCTCCTGCAGCGTGAGCTCGGCATCAGCGCGGACGGCATCTTCGGACCCGGCACCGAGGCGGCCGTGAAGAGCTTCCAGAGCAGCCACGGGCTGACCGCCGACGGCATCGTCGGCCCCGCCACCTGGAGCGCGCTCGGCCACGCCGGCCGCAGCACGATCCTCAAGCGCCGCGGCTCGAGCTCCGGCGGCCTCGACGTCGTCGCGCGCATCGTGCGCGCGGCCAACCGGATCCAGAGCAAGCCGTACAAGTACGGCGGCGGCCACGGCCGCTGGAACGACAGCGGCTACGACTGCTCGGGCTCGGTCTCCTACGCGCTCCACGGCGGCGGCCTGCTCTCGTCGGCGCTCACGAGCGGCGGCTTCATGAGCTGGGGCGCGGCCGGCAAGGGCCGGCGGATCACCATCTACGCCTCCCCCAGCCACGTCTACATGGTCATCGACGGCCGCCGGTTCGACACCACGGGCCGGAGCGAGACCGGCTCGCGCTGGCAGGCCTCGGATCGCTCGTCGGCGGGCTACGTGGTCCGCCACCCGCCCGGTCTCTAGACGTCGATCATCCGTAAGTGTATGCTTACGGTTAGTGTCGACTTACGGATCTGACGGCCTCACCGCGCTCGGCGACCCCACTCGCCGCGCGATCTTCGAGCGGCTCGCCGCCGGCCCGCTGCCGGTCGGCGAGATCGCCAACGACCTGCCGGTGAGCCGCCCGGCCGTCTCGCAGCACCTCAAGGTGCTCAAGGACGCCGGCCTGGTGATCGACAGCCGCGACGGCACGCGGCGGATCTACCAGCTCGACCCGACCGGGATCGAGGCCGTCCGCACCTACTTCGACACGCTCTGGCAACACGCCCTGGCCGCCTTCAAGACGGCGGTCGAGAAGGAGGATCGATGACCGAGGCAACCCTCTCCGCCGTGACCCGCAGCGTCACGGTCAACGCCTCGCCCGAGCGCGCGTTCGAGGTCTTCACCGCGGGCTTCAGCTCCTGGTGGCCGATCGAGAGCCATCACATCGGCGAGACGATGGCCGTCGAGGTCTTCATCGAGCCGCGAGCCGGCGGCCGCTGGTTCGAGCGCGACGCCGAAGGCGGCGAGTGCGAGTGGGGCTTCGTGACCGGCTACGACCCGCCGCACCGCCTCGTGCTCTCCTGGCACCTCACGCCCGAGTACAAGTTCGACCCGGACCCCGACAAGGCGTCCGAGATCGAGGTCACGTTCACGCCGAAGGACGGCGGCACGCTGGTCGAGCTCGAGCACCGCGGCTTCGAGCGGCGCGCCGACGGCGGCGCCCAGATCCGCGAGACGGTCTCCGGCCCGGGCGGCTGGACCGAGCTGCTGCAGATGTACGCCACGACGTTCTGAAGCACGGGCCGGGGTGCATTACGGTTGGGACACCGGTGTACGTGTCGATGTCCCGCCTGCGCATCCTCCAGGTCTGGCGGTCCGACCGCGACCCCGGCGAGGTGATCATGGTCTCGCGCTGGCGCGACCGGGCCGCGTTCACCGCCTACATGCGGTCGGAGGAACACAGGATCTCGCACGACCGGATCCCGCCCGAGCTCCAGATCGAGCTCGAGCGGCTCGAGCACCTGCACACGTACGAGGTCGTCGCCGCGAGATGCTCGAGCGGGAACTCGCGCGCGTCGACATGCAGCACCACGTCGGCTGGCTGGCGGGCATCCTCGACACCAACCTCGAGCTGGCCGCCGGCGTCGTCGAAGAGCGCCTGCAGGACGCCGAAGCGGTCGCCGAGCGGCTCCGCGCGGCCGCGGTCAGCGTGCGAGCGCGCTAGCCGGCACAGCACCACTCGACGCGACCCGGGAACGCGCCTCTGCGCCCGCCGCGCGCGAACTGGCGGCCGATGTTGGCCACCGCTCCGACGTGCCCGCCGCGCGAAGGCGACACGAACAGCCACTGGTCCGCGTCCGGCCACGGCACGAGCAGCCGTCGCCCGTCCGGCGAGAACGCCACCTGCCCGAAGCGCCCCGGCCCGCTGAACAGCTCGCGCCGACTGCCGCGGCCCGCCGGGTTCACGAGCAGGACGTCGCTGCCGTCCGAGGCGCTCAGCACGACGGCGATCCGGCGCCCGCTCGGCGACCAGGCGACGTCGGCGACGCCGAGCTCGGACCGGCGCGCGAGCACGAGGCCGGCAGCGCCGAGCAGCTGCCAGCCATCGGGGGTCGCGACCAGGAGGCGCCGCCCGTCGGGCGACCACGCGAGCTCGGTCGGCCCGCCGACCTGCGCCGAGCGCCAGAGCTGTCGCCCGGAGTCGACGTCGACGACGCGCACGTGGTCGCGCCGGTCGACGTAGGCGAGCACGTGGGCGCCGTCCGGCCGCCAGGCGGGCGCCACCGCGGCGGCCGGCCCTTGGCGGTGGTCGCCCGTGCCGTCGCCCGCGACCACGCGCAGCGTGCCGCCCGAGACGTAGGCGACGCGGTAGCCGAGCCCGCGCGACCAGCGCGCCGTCGCGATCCGGCCGGGGCGCGAGAGCGACCAGCGGACGCGCCCGTTCGGCTCGAGCGCGAGCAGCTCGCCGTCGCGCCAGGCGACCACGAAGCGCCCGTGCGGCGACCATGACGCGCCCGCGTAGTCGCCGAGCCGCCGCCGCGAGCCGTCGGCCGCGACGACCCACGCGCTGCCCGGGGCGGTGACCAGCAGCCGCCCGCCGCCCGGCACGCGCACGAGCGCCGGCTTCGCGTTCTCGCGCCCGACGCCGAGCACGTCGCGGACCCAGCGCGCGACCGCGTCGCCGGGCTCGGTCACGGCCACGGCGACCGCCGCGAGCATGAGCACGCAGCCCGCGACGGCGAGCGCGGGCGCCCACCGGCGCGGCCGGCGGGCGGGCTCGACCTCGAGGAAGGCGGCCCGCACCACGCCCAGCGCGCGCGCCCGCGCGCCGTCGTCGATCGGCGCCTGCTTGAGCTCGTCGCGCAGTCGCCTCTCCCTCACGGCTCCTCCTCCAGCACGCCGCCGAGCGCGTCGAGCCCCCGCCGCAGCCGCGAGTTGACGGTGCCGCGCGGCAGCTCGAGCGTCTCGGCGATCTCGCCGGGCGTCAGCTCCAGCAGGTAGCGCATGACCACGACGGCACGGTGCTCGGGCGACAGCCGGGCGAGCGCGGCGCCGAGCTCCCCGAGCCCGGTGACGTCAGCCGGCGGAGCCTCGATCTCGGGCACCGCGTCGACGTCGACCTCCGCCCGCAGCCGCCGCGCCCGCGCCCAGTCGATCGCCCGGTTGACGACGATCCGGTGCAGCCACGGCCGCAGCGGCCGCCGGCGGTCGAAGCGCGGCAGCGCCCGCAGCGCCGCCAGGAACGCCTCCTGCGCGATGTCCTCGGCCGCCGCCCGGTCGTGGGCGATCAGCAGGGCGGTGCGGTAGGCGTCCGGCCAGTGGCGCGCGAACAGCTCCTCGACGGCGCGCTCGGACCCGCGCTGGGCGGCGCGCACGAGCGAGGCCTCGCTCGCGCGCCGAGCCGGTCGCCACATGGCGATCCGCGTGTCGTCGAGGCCCACCTCGGCGGCGTCCACACCCGGTATACGCCACGCGAGGCCCGTGAGGTCCCTCCTACAAACGCTCCAGCGCCAGCTCGGCGCCGCGGTCGGGCGGGAAGACCGGATAGACGACGTCGGCGATCCGGCCCTCGGCCACGATCAGCGTCAGCCGCTGGATCAGCGTCACGCCCTCGACCTCGAAGGTGGGAAGCCCCAGCGCGCGGGTGAACTGCAGGTCCTCGTCGGAGAGCAGCAGGTACGGCAGGTGGAGGCGCTCGACCGCCTCGCGCTGGTACTCGGTGTCCTGCGTGGAGAGCCCGAACACGCGCGCGCCGACCTCCCGGAAGCGCGCCAGCTCGTCGCGGAACGAGCACGCCTCGGGCGTGCACCCGCGCGCGCCCGGGATCGCGTTCCAGGCGGCGTCGCCGCCGAGGGACTCCTCGCCCGGCCGTCCCGTGCGCGGATAGGCGAACACGACGCTGCGCCCGGGCAGCTCGTCGAGCCGCACGCTCGTGCCGTCGGTGGCCGGCAGCGCCACCGGCGGCAGCGGCTGCTCCTTCAGGTGGGCGGTCGCGCCGTCGTCCTCCGGGACCGGAAGATCGTCCGGCAGCTCTGTCGGGTCAAGCATGCGTCACGCTCCCCACCGCCGCCAGCGAGCTGTCGAGGATCTCGGCGGCCAGGTCGATCTCGTCGTCGGTCACGGTCAGGGGCGGCGCCATGCGCAGGCAGTTGGCGGCGCCGCCGGTGCCGCCGCGGACGAGGTTGATCGAGAGGCCGCGCCGCTCGCATTCCTCGGTCAGGGCCAGCCCGAGCGCCTCCGCCGGCCGGCGGCTGTCCCGGTCCTCGACCAGCTCGATCCCCTGCAGCAGCCCCATGCCGCGGACGTCGCCGACGGCCTCGTGGCGGACGGCCAGCTCGGTCAGGTGCGCGGCGAGCCGCTCGCCCGCGCGCGCCGCGCGGTCCGGGAGGTCCTCCGAGCGCACGATGTCGAGCACGGCCAGGGCGGCCGCCGCCGGCAGCGGATCCGAGACGTGCGAGGTGACGTGGACGAAGCCCCGCTCGTGGCAGGTCTCCTCGATCGCCGCGCTCGTCACCACCGCCCCGATCGGGATGCCGCCGCCGAGCGTCTTGGAGAGCACGAGGAAGTCCGGCACCACGCCGTAGGCCTCGAAGCCGTACATCGTCCCGAGCCGGCCGAGCCCGGTCTGGCACTCGTCGAAGATCGTGAGCATGTCGCGCTCGGCGCACAGGTCGACGAGCCGCGCGAAGTAGCCGGGCGGCGGCACGATCACACCGCCCGCGGAGAGCACGGGCTCGGCCACCACGGCGGCCGGGGAGCCGACCGACGCCTGGTCGAACAGCTCGAAGCCGGCCTCCAGGCACGTGCAGTCGCACTCGCGGTCGCAGGCGCGCACGGGGCACCGGTACGAGTACGGCGCCGGCAGCGCGAACGACCCTGGGAGCGTCGGCCCGTACCCGCGCCGGCCCGCGGCCAGGGTGAGCGCCGCCGCGCCGCCGGTCAGGCCGTGCCAGCTGCGGGTGAGCGACGCGACCTCGAAGCGGCCGGTGGCGAGCTTGGCCATGCGAACCGCCACCTCGACCGACTCGCCGCCCGTGGAGAGGAACATCGCCCGCTCGAGCGGAGCGGGCAGGGTGGCCAGCAGCGCGTCGGCGAGATCGAGGACGGGCGGCGAGAGCATCCAGGAGTTGAGATGCACCACGTCCTCGAGCGAGCCGCGAACGGCATCCATCACGCGCGGGTGGTTGTGGCCGACAGTCGCGCAGATCTGGCCGGCCGTGAAGTCGAGCACCCGGCTCCCGCCCGCGGTCTCGAGCCAGGAGCCGCGGGCGCGCACGACCAGGTCGTCGGCGAAGGCGCCGCCGTAGCGGATCAGGCGCTCGGTGCGTGGATCCGGCATCGCCGCCGGAGTCTCCCAGGATCAGCCGGTGCGCGTGGTCGACTTGCGGCTGTAGAGCTCGGCGTCTGCGTGGCGGTGCAGCTCGTCGCCGGTGGCCCCGTCGGTGGGGTGGCAGGCGACACCGGCGGTGGCGCCGATGCGCTCGGCGAGCGCGGCCAACGTGCGGTCGGCGACGGCGCGCGCCTCGCCGGCCGACAGGCCCGGCAGGAGCAGCGCGAACTCGTCGCCGCCCAGGCGGCCGACGGCGTCCGAGCCGCGCAGCAGCGCCCTCAGCGTCGAGCCGACCCAGCGCAGCAGCTCGTCGCCCGTCGCGTGCCCGTGCCGGTCGTTGACGGACTTGAAGTCGTTGAGGTCGAGCTGGATGAGCGCCACCTCGCCACCCTCGGCCAGCTCGGCGTCCAAGCGCTCCGAGAAGCCGCGGCGGTTCAGGCAGCCGGTGAGCGGGTCGGTCCGCGAGAGCTCGGCCAGCTCCTCCCGGTGGCGCTCGCCGAGCCGGGACTGCCACATGCAGAGCACGCCGCTGAGCGCCATGCTGACGAGGAAGACCCACACGTAGGCGGGATCGGCGCGGAACGACTGCTCGGTGGCGCCTCCGACCACGCCGAGCAGCGCGACGCCGGTCACGCTGGCGACCACCACGACGACCATCGAGCCGAGCGGATACGACGTGGCGGCGAAGACGAGCGTCATGAACAGCATCAGCGCCGCCGGGCTCGTGATCCCGCCGTCGAGGTAGGCGATCAGGCAGATGATCGCCACGTCGAGCACGCTCCAGGTCACGAAGAACGCCTCGCGGAAGCGGCTGCGCACGATCTGCTCCGCCGGCAGGCGGGAGACCACGAACGCGCCCAGCATTCCGGCAGCGATCAGCGCCGCGATCGGTACGCGGTACGGCCGGTCCCAGGTGACCACCAGCCATCCCGCCAGGGCAAGGCACAGCAGGTACGTCACCCAGACCCCGGCTCCGATGACCTGCACGCGCAGGCGCAACCGTGAGCTGTCGAGGCCCATCGCCCAGTCAATCGCCCGCCAGGCGGGAAACTTGCGCCTTCGGCGCGCGTGTCCGTGAAACCTGAGCCTTTCGCGGGGCCCATATGATCGGCCGGTGAGCAGCCGGCTCGAGTCGCTCCAGCGCGTGACGGACGCCGCGCTGGCCTACCTCTCCGAGGACGAGCTGCTCGCGGCCCTGCTCGACCGGATCACCGAGATCCTCCGCAGCGACACCGCCGCCATCCTGATGCTCGAGCCCGACGGCAAGATGCTGCTCGCCCGGGCGGCCAAGGGGATCGAGGAGGAGGTCGAGCGAGGCGTGAGGATCCCGGTCGGCGGCGGCTTCGCCGGCCGCATCGTGGCCGAGCGGGAGCCGATCTTCATCCCCGACGTCGACCACGCCGACATCCTCAACCCGATCCTGCGCGAGAAGGGCATCCGCTCCCTGCTCGGGGTGCCGCTGCTCGTCGAGGGCCGGCCGATCGGCGTGCTGCACGTCGGCAGCCTGACCCCGCGCGAGTTCACGGCCGACGACCGGGAGCTGCTGCAGCTCGCCGCCGACCGCGCAGCGCTGGCCATCGAGCACGCGCACCTGTACGCGCAGGAGCGCAACGCCCGCCTGCGCCTGGAGGCGCTCCAGCGCGTCACCGACGCCGCGCTGGCCTATCTGCCCGAGGAAGAGCTGCTCCCCGAGCTGCTCGAGCGCGTCGCCGCCGCGCTCAACAGCGACACCGCCGCGATCCTCCTGCTCGAGCCGAGCGGGGAGCTGCTGCGGGCGCGAGCCGCCAAGGGGATCGAGGAGGAGGTCGAGCAGGGCGTGACGATCCCGGTCGGCGGCGGCTTCGCCGGCCGCATCGCGGCCGAGCGGCGCCCGATCTTCATCCCCGACGTCGACCACGCCGACATCTACAACCCGATCCTGCGCGAGAAGGGCATCCGCTCCCTGCTCGGGGTCCCGCTGCTGATCGAGGGCCGCGTGATCGGCGTGCTGCACGTCGGCACCCTCACGTACCGCGAGTTCACGGCCGACGACACGGAGCTGCTCCAGCTCGCCGCCGACCGCGCGGCGCCGACGATCGAGAACGCCAAGCTGTTCGAGCAGCGCCGTGTGGCCGAGGTGCTCCAGCGCACGCTGCTGCCCACCGAGCTGCCCAGCATCGCCGGGCTCGAGGTGGCCACTCGCTACGTGCCCGCCGAGAGCACCGGCCTCGGCGGCGACTGGTACGACGTCTTCGAGCTCCCGGAGAGCCGGATCGCGATCGCGGTGGGCGACGTGGTCGGGCACGGGGTCGTCGCCGCCGCCGTCATGGCCCAGCTGCGGACCGCCCTGCGGGCGTACGCCGCCGAGGGCCACGACCCACCAGGCGTGGTGCAGTCCGTCGACCGGCTGATGTGGCAGCTCGGGCCGACGGCGATGACCACGCTGGTCTACCTCGTCCTCGACCCGCTCGAGGAGACGATCGAGGTCGTCAACGCCGGCCACCTGCCGCCGCTGCTGATCGAGCCGAGCGGATCGCCCGGCTACATGAGCGTCGAGGGCGCGCTGCCGCTGGGGACCTCGCAGAACGAGGTCTACGGGAGCCGGGTCGTGCCGTTCCCGGCCGGCAGCGCGATCGTGCTGTTCACCGACGGGCTCGTGGAGCGCCGCGGCGCCTCGATCGACGTCGGGATGGACCGGCTGCGCGCGCTCTGCGTGGGCGGCGTGGACGTCGAGAAGCTCTGCTCGGCGGCGCTGGACGAGCTCGTGCCGCCCAAGCCGCAGGACGACGTGGCCATCGTGATCGCCCGCATGCCGCCGCTGACCGACGACCTTCGCACCACCTGGCCGGCGAACCCCGAGGCGCTGGTGAGCATCCGCCGCATCCTGCGCCGATGGCTGACGTTCCACGGCGCGGGCGAGGAGGAGCTGCACGACGTCGTCGTCGCGTGCCAGGAGGCGTGCGCCAACGCCGTCGAGCACGCCTACGGCCCCGGGCACGCCTACTTCGTCGTCGACGCCGACCACCTCGATTCCCGGATCCGCGTGACCGTGCGCGACCAGGGGCACTGGCGGCCGCCGCGCGGCAGCCATCGCGGGCGCGGACTGCCGCTGATGCGGGCGCTGATGGACTCGGTCGACGTCGACCACGGAACGGAGGGCACCGTCGTCGTGCTGGAACGAACCCTGCGATCGCGGAGCGCTGCATGAGGCAGCTCGCGCGGATCGTCCCCGAGACGCACGGCGACGACATCGTCGTCGCCCGCATCGAGGGCGAGATCGACCTCTCGAACGCCCAGCCGATCGGCAACCGGCTGCGCGAGCTGCTGACCAACCGCAGCGTGGCGCTGATCGTCGACCTCGGGCCGACGACCTATCTCGACAGCTCGGGCATCGCGCTGATCTTCGGGTTGTTCGACGAGCTCCGTCGCCGCCAACAGGTGCTCCACCTCGTCGTGCCGGAGGGTTCGCAGCTCACGCGCGTGCTCAACATCACCGGGCTGGACCGCGCCGTGCCCACCCACGCGACGCTCGACGGCGCCCTCCAGGGGGTTAGCTGACCTCGCGGATTGTCGTCATTCGGACCTTTCGGGCAAGTCCGGAGAAAGACGTTCGGAACCCGCTCAACCCGCTGCCAGCGCTGAGACACGTGCGACTGGTCGAGCAAAACGGGCCACTCCCTGCATTTTCGGAACAAGGACTAAACGAATGTCGCTCCATAAACGCCGGAAGTCCGTCTATATTTCCGCTCGTGGTGGCCGATGGTGGTGGCATCTCTGGCAAGCGTTTGAGCGCACTCGCTCATCCGATTCGCCTGCACATTCTCTCCGTCGCTGAGACGGAGGACATCAGCGCGAGCGAGGTCGCGGTCGCTCTCAGCGAGCCGCTGGGCGTCGTCGCGTACCACTTCCGCGTGCTCCACACCGCGGGTCTGATCGAGCTCGTCGGCACCGAACGCCGGCGCGGCTCCATCCAGAGCTTCTACCGCGCGACCACGTCCGGCTGGTCGGATCTGGCCGTGACGGTCGAGCAGCTCATCAGCGACTAGCCTCCCGGCTCGTGACCAAGAAGATCGGGGGCAGGAGAGGACTTGCCGTCCGCGTGGGTCCGCGCGGCCGCGGCGTCTTCGCCACCCGTACCTTCGCCGAGGGCGAGACCGTCGAGGTGTGTCCGACGGTGGAGATCTCCAAGAGCGGCGGCGACCTCGGCGACTACCTGTTCGAGTCGACCAACGAGGGCAAGTTCCTCGTCGTGCTCGGCTTCGGGATGCTCTACAACCACTCGGCCGAGCCGAACGTCGACTACTACCAGGACGACTCGGAGACGCTCGACTTCGTCACCCTACGGCGGGTCGAGCGCGGCGAGGAGCTGACCATCAGCTACGGCGAGGAGTGGTGGTCGGCCCGCGACGAGGAGCCGATCTAGATCATCAGCCGGCCGGCGCCGTGGAGGTCGGCCACCAGATGCCCGCGGATGTGGGCGAAGCGCATGAGCACGGCGTCGCAGTCCGCGCAGCGAACCACTACGCCCGGGCAGTTGAGGTAGACGGCGGCCGTGCCGAGCGCGCCCTCGGCGCCGCACCCGGCGCAGCGGGCGACGATGGTGGTGGCCTCGACGCTCAGCATCTCGCTGAGCATGCCGGCGATCGCGTTGCCGTCGAGCCGCAGATCCTCGGTCTTCATCCTCATCCTCCTGTGGCGCCGAAGCGCTCGGTCCGGATCCGCGACGGCTCGTGGCCGAGCGCCACGAGGTCGGCCGCCACGCCCTCCACCAGCCCGGTCGGCCCGCAGACGAAGATCCGCGGGTCGCGCGCGGGCGGGAACGCGGCCTCCTCGAGCATGGCGCGGTCGACGCGGCGCGCGTAGCCGGTCCAGCCGGGCGGAGCCTCGCGCGTGTACGTGATGACCGGGTCGACGAGCTCGCCGGCGAACAGCACGTCCTGCGGGCTCCGCGCGGAGAGCAGCAACCGCACTTCGGCGTCGCTGCCGGAGCGGCGGTGGTGGCGCAGGATCGACATCAGCGGCGCGAGCCCGGACCCGCCGCCGATGAGCTGGAGCGGGCCGCCCTGCGCCGCGTCCCAGACGAACCAGCCGCCGACAGGGCCGCGCAGTTCGAGCTCGTCGCCCGCCTGCGCCTCGTCCACCAGGTACGGCGAGACCTCGCCGTCGTCGAGCCGTTCGACCGTGACCGCCGGCGGATCGCCGGGGGCCGACGAGAGCGAGTAGCTGCGCTGGGCCGTGTAGCCGTCGTCGGCGGTGAGACGCAGGTCGACGTGCTGGCCGGCGCGGTGGCCGGGCCAGCCGGTCACGTCGAGGACGAGGGTGGTCGCGGTCGGCGTCTCGCGCACCACCTCCCGCACCTGCGCTGCCTTCCAGCTAGTCACCCTGGTAGCGCTGCTCGCGCCAGGGGTCGCCGCGGTCGTGGTAGCCGAGCGACTCCCAGAAGCCCGGCTCGTCGTAGTCCATGAACTCCAGCGCGCGCACCCACTTGGCGCTCTTCCAGAAGTACAGATGCGGGACGAGCAGGCGGGCCGGGCCTCCGTGCTCGGGCTCGAGCGGCTCGCCGTCGTAGTTGTACGCGACCCATGCCTTGCCGTCGGTCAGATCCTCGAGCGGCAGGTTGGTCGTGTAGCCGCCGTAGCTGTGGGCCATCACGTAGGCGCCCGGCTCGACGTCCTCCAGCAGCGTGTCGACCGACACGCCCTCCCAGCGCGTGCCGAGCTTCGACCACGAGGTCACGCAGTGGATGTCGACGGTGATCGTCTCGCTCGGAAGGTCGACGAACTCGTCCCAGCTCCAGCTGCGCTCGCCGACCTCGAATCGCCATTCGTCGAGCGGCACGTGCGGCGTCGGCCCGGCCGAAAGGACCGGGAAGTCGAGCGTCAGGTACTGGCCCGGCGGCAGCGAGGAGTCGGGCTCGGCGTGGCGGCGGCGAAAGCCCCGGGTGATCGGCATCGTGGTTTGATCCTCCCATGCTCGAGTTCGACGAGCAGACCGCGCAGCGGCTCGTGAAGGTCTACACGACGCCGGACGTGGTCGAGCAGCGGCGGGCCACGCGCGAGATCCTGGCGCTGCGGGCCGGCGAGCGGGTGCTCGACGTCGGATCCGGCCCCGGCATGCTGGCCGCCGAGATGGCGGCGGAGGTCGCCCCGGACGGCCGCGTCGTCGGCGTCGATCCGAGCGAGAGCATGCTCGCGCTCGCGCGCGGGCGTACGGACGCCGCCGAGTTCGTCGCCGGTGACGCGCTCGAGCTGCCGGTCCCCGACGCGAGCTTCGACGTCGTCGTCTCGACCCAGGTGCTCGAGTACGTCGAGGACGTCGCCGCCGCGCTGGCGGAGGCGCGCCGCGTGCTGCGGCCCGGCGGGCGGCTGCTCGTGCTCGACACCGACTGGGGCTCGACCGTCTGGCGCACCGCCGACCGCGAGCGGCTGCGGCGCGTGCTCGCCGCCTGGGAGGACCACCTCGCCGACCCGTACCTCCCGCGCCGCCTGCCGCAGCTCCTGCGCGACGCCGGCCTCACCCTGACCCACGCGTCCGTGCTGGCCATCCTGAACCACCCGTACGACGCCGACACCTACAGCGCGGGGATGATCCCGATGGTCGCGAGCTACGTCGCCGGGCGCCGCGACGTGACGGAGGCGGAGGCCGCCGCCTGGGCGGACGAGCTGACCGGGCTGGGCGAGGACTACTTCTTCAGCCTCAACCGCTACCTGTTCGTGGCCACGGCCTGAGCCGCCACTACCATGGCCGTGTGGCCCCAGACTTCCTCGACCTGCCGGAGCGGACGGCGAAGCCCCGGCGATCGGGGATCACCCATGTCCTGGATCGCGGGCTGTCGCCGCTGGCCCTCGAGTCGCTGCTCGAGACGGCCGGCGAGCACATCGACCTGATCAAGCTCGGCTGGGGCACCGCCTACGTGAGCCGCGGCGTGCGCGACAAGGTCGCGATCTGCCGCGAGGCGGACATCGCGGTCAGCCTCGGCGGGACGCTGCTGGAGATCGCCTTCGACCAGGGCCGGATCGAGCACTACCTCGAATGGCTGCGCGAGCTGGGGATCGACCACGTCGAGGTCTCCAACGGCTCGCTGGCGATCGCCGTCGAGGACAAGCGCGCCCTGATCGCCCAGCTGGCCGCGGAGTTCACCGTGATCTCCGAGGTCGGCAGCAAGCGCTCGCAGGACGCGGTGGCCGACGAGTGGTGCAGCGAGATGCTCGGCGACCTCGCGGCCGGCGCCGCGCTGGTCATCGCCGAGGGCCGCGAGAGCGGAACGGTCGGCCTGTTCGACGAGACGGGCGCGGTGCACGCCGAGCTGGTCGAGGCGATCCTGCGCGCGGTCGGCCAGGAGACGGTCATCTTCGAGGCGCCGCGCCGGATGCAGCAGGCGTGGCTGCTCCAGCACGCCGGCCCCAACGTCAACCTCGGCAACATCCAGGCCGAGGACGTGATCGCGCTGGAGACGCTCCGGCGCGGGCTGCGGTTCGAGACGCTCGACCTGCTGCCGAGCGCCGTGCGTCCGTAGCGCAACTGTGTGGACAGCCGCACTTCGTGGTACCCCCCAGGGGTATACGGTGCTGCTCATGAACAAGACCTTCATCCGCCATTACCTCGAGATGCTGATCGCGATGTTCGTGGGCATGGGCGTCCTCGCCGGCGTGCCCGCGGCCGCCGGGTTCGAGGTCGATGCCGTCGAGCTCGCCCTGCTCTGGATGGCCTTCACGATGTCCGTTCCGATGGTCGCCTGGATGCGCTACCGGGGCCACGGCTGGGCGCCCGCCTGGGAGATGACCGCGTCGATGTTCATCCCCAGCTTCGCCGCCATCGCGCTGCTGTGGATGGGCGTCGCCGAGGAGCGCGGCACGCTGATGGCCATCCAGCACGTCGGCATGCTCCCCGCCATGCTCGTCGCGATGCTCCTGCGCCGCGACGAGTACTCAGGGCACCACGGTCACGTCGCGGTCGCGACCTGATCGCCCACCCGCACGCGGCCGGGCGCGACGACCTCGCACCAGACGCCGAAGGTCACGTCGCGCTTGCCGCGCAGCTCGGCGAGGCGCTTGAGCGTCGGCGCGTCGCGGCGGCCGCTGTCCGGGTCGCGGGTGGTGACGGCGCAGCGCGGGACGGGTTCGGTGACGCGCAGTACCGCGTCGCCGGCGACGAGCTCGCGGCCGCCCCAGCCGTGTTCCTCCCATGCCTCGACCCCGTCGATGGTGATGGTCATGCGGAAGCGGCGCGGGTCCGGAACGCCGACGGCTTCGAGCGAGGCTTCGGACATGAGCGTGACCGGGGCGTCGTCGGCGCCGCGGTCCTGCGGGTCGCGCGCCAGCAGCCGCACCGCCCGCTCCAGGTGGGCGGACAGCGCGGCGGCGAGCTCGCCGTCGACGAGCCGCCCGGAGATACGCCGGCCCTCGTAGTTCGCGGTCGTCGCCCGTGCGCCGGGCTCGGGCGCTGCGGCCACCTCGCTCCCGTCCGGGAAGCTGAGGGTCAGCGTGCCGTCGTGCCAGCGCGCGGCCACCTGGAGCAGCTCCGGCGTGCGCGTGCTGAGCAGGAGCTCGTTCGCCTCGTCCACCACCAGGAAGGCGCGGTCGCCGAGCGGGCCGGTGGGACCGATGTCGAGCTCGTCCGCCGCCGCCACCCGTAGCCCCTTGACCGGAGCGATCGCGAGGCGGGTAACGGCGGCGGACATGCTCCTCACGGTAGTGCGCGGGCGAGTACGAACCGGGTCGTGGAGCCCTCCGGCGCGTACCCCGCGGCCACGATCTTCCCGTCCGCCTGAACGGCGACGTCCGTGCCGACGTCACCGGTCCCGAAGAAGTCGGCCACCATCTTGCCCTCCACGCCGAATGTCCCGTCGAGGTTGCCACCCTCGGTGTACCGGACCATCACGAGGTCAGACGTGTCGCTGGTGTTGCGGCCCACCACGACGATCCCGCCGTCCGCGTCGAGGGCGAGGTCCTCGCCGAAGTCGTCGCCGAACTGGCGCCCCGAGATGTCTGTCGTGGCCAGGCCGAGCCCCAGCCCGCCGAAGGACAGGTCGAGCGCACCGTTCGCGTCGTACTGGGCGACCGCGTAGTCGTAGTCCGTGCCCTGGCTCGACGTGTACCCGGCGACGACGATCCTGCCGTCCGGCCGCACGGCGATGCCCTTGATCACCTCACGGCCGCCGAAGTCGGTGATCACGATGCCGCCGGAGAAGCTCGAGTCCACGCCGCCATCGTTCTCGTAGCGCACGAGAGCGAAGTCGTCGCCCTCATTCACCTGGCCACCGACGATGATGCGATCCTGCGCGTCGATCGCGACGTCGCTGCCGAGGTCGGTGTCGCTGCCGAGCTCGGTGGTCACCTTGAGGTCGATCTCGCCATTCTCCTCGTAGCGGACGACCGCGAAGTCGTTCTGGAACCCGAGCCCCGGCCCGCGCGAGACGCCCGCGTTGCCGGCCGCGACGATCTTCCCGTCGCTCTGCACCGCGACGCCGCTGGCCGAGTCCGGCCCGAGGTTGAAGTCGGTCACCACGATCCCGTCGCCGCCACCGAAGGTGAGGTCGAGATCGCCGTCCCTCTCATAGCGGGCGACCGCGAAGTCACCGGTCCCGAGCGACGTCTGGCCGGCGACCACGATCCGGTCCTCCGCGTCGATCGCGACATCGAAGGCCGCGTCGCTCACGCCGAGGTTCGTGGTGACGATGCCGTCACCGCCGCCGAAGGTCGGGTCGGGGTCTCCGTCGGGCTCGTGGCGGGTGACGGCGAAGTCGCTGCTGCCGCCCGCGGTGACGATCATCCCGTCCGGCTGGACGGCGATCGCCTGGCCGCGTCCGCCGGCCGCCGTCGACACCTTCCCATCCGCCCCGAATCCGAGGTCGAGGCCGGTGACGGGCGGCGGTGTGACGCATTCCACCGCGACGTCGGTGACGTCGGCGCCCGAGATCGTGCCCGCCTCGCTGGCCACCGTGCAGACCTGGCCGGGCTCGGTGGGCTGCTCGGCCACCGTCACGCGATACGGGAATCGGTCGGCCATGGGCTCCGGGAACTCGAAGGCTCCGTTCGCCGCCACGTCGAGCCGGGTCCCGAGGTTGGCCAGCACAAGGCCGGACCCTTCGAGGCCGCTGACGGTGCCGCCGACGGTGAAGGTTTCCGGCACGTCCGGGCCGGCGTTCTCGTCGACGATCGTGACCTCGGCCGTGGACTGGTCGCCCGGCGGCGCGCAGTTCGCGTCCATGAGCGACACGTCGAAGGTCTCCGGCTCCTCTGCCGGCTCGTCGGGCAGGATCGGGATCTCGACGAGCCGCGGCGAGCTGTCGCCGTCGTCGAAGCGGACCGTGGTGCTGACCGCCGTGTAGTCGGCGCCGGACTCCGCCGAGTCGTCGCTGGTCGTGATCGTCGCGCTCGCGGCACCGGTGCTGCCGCCGGTGCGCGTGACGAGGGCCAGCGGCCCGCCGGCGTCCGACTCGTACGCGACGTAGGACGGCTGGCTGAACTGGAGCGTGCCCGCCGCGGGGTCGGCGCCCTGGGGGCACTCCGCCGGAGCGTGCGCCTCGATCGGCGGCTCGGCGAACGCCGGCTCGCCGCGCGGGCTGAGGCCGGTGGTCTGCACGAGGTCGTCGCCGCGGCGCGGGTCGCGGATGAACGCCTCGACCATCGACTCCCGCGACCGATGGTCGACGGCCTGCGCGTCGAGGATCACGTGAACGGCGAACAGCTCGCCGACGCCTAGCGAGGAGATGTCGATCGGGATGTCGACCTTGTCGTCGAGGCTCAGCAGTGCGCGCGAACCGGAGCCGGTGCCTGCGACGTCGGGATCGATGGTGAAGTCCGAGTCGTCCCACAGCGGCTGCTGCGAGCTGCCGTAGGTGACCGCGTCGATCGTCCAGTGCCCCTGGTGCCCGGTGATATAGGCCATCCCACCGACGCGGAAGAACTCGTCCTGGGCGTTGTACGCATACGCCGTGAACTTCACCTTGCCGACCAGCGGGACGCAATCGATGCCGTTCGGGCACTCCGTGGGGAGCAGGTTCCCCCCGTTCGCGTCGACGGCGTTGATGAAGGCGCCGGAGATCTGGAGGTCGATCGACGCCTGGTCGATCTGCTTCTCGTAGCTCTGGACGTGGTCGAGGTGGGACGTGCCGCCGATCGCGTGTCCAGGCTCGGCGAGGTTCGGCGACTGGGCGTATACCTCGAACGTCCTGCCGTTGGAGGAGGCGTTGACCTCGCCCTCCGCGATGCCGTCGCGAGGCCCGGTGAACTCGAAGGCGGCGATGCCGAACTCGTGCCGCACCGCAAGCGGGCCACCCTGGAGCGAGCCGTCTGCAACGCGGACTTCGCCCTGGCCCCTGCGGTCCTCGGTGAACGACCAGTACCGGACCGGGCGGTGGTCGAATTGAGCTGTGGCCTGCGCGGGCGCGATCACGAGCGCGGCGAGGCCGATGGCTAGCAAGCGGATGAGCATGACGGGTATGACCCGTCGACCCGCGGCGAGGTTGGCTACTTGCGCGCGAGCGTCACGAGCTGCTGCTCGGCCTGCTCGATCGCGTCCCGCTCGTGCTGGATCCACGCCCGCGCCCGGGCGATCTCGTCGCGGCAGCCTTCGAGCATGGCGTCCATCGGCTCGGGCGCGGCGCCGCCGGGCACCGTGCGGGTGGTGATGGCCTCGCGGGGATCGAGGCTGTCGCCGGCTCCGCGTGATGCCACCTGCCGGTACGCCGAGCGATAGTCGAGGCCGGTGGTCAAGCTGATCTCCTCGGCCGCGTCGGTGGCCATCGCGCCGCTCTCGCGCAGCACGCGCTCGGCCCGCTCGCCATCGAAGCTCAGGCTCTCGGCCACGGCGGCGGCAAGGCGCAGGAGCCGCGCCGCCAGGTCGACGGCGCCGGCCACCTCGCCGTAGGCGTAGAGCAGGTTGTCGGTGCGGCCGGAGGGCGTGCGCTGGGTGGCGAGCACGCCGGTGGCGCGGCCGATCAGCGTCCCGGCGCCGCCGCGCAGGACGACGAGCGCGTACGGGTTGCGCTTCTGCGGCATCAGCGCGCTGGCCCGGCACAGCTCGTCGCCGATCCGCAGCAGGCCGAACTCGTCGCTGCCGTAGAGCTCGACGTCCTCGGCGAAGCGGCTCGCGCCGGTGGCGGCGATGGCGGCGTGCGAGGTCAGGTCGGCGAGGCCGTCGGTCTGCCAGTTGGCGTCGCGCGTGTGCTCGATCGGCCGGCTGAAGCCGAGCAGCTCGGCGAGCCGCTCGCGGTCCAGGGCGAAGCGCGAGCCGTTCACCCCGCCGGTGCCGGCGGGACTGCGGTTGACCCACTCGAAGTCGCCGCGCAGGCGCTCGAGGTCGCGCAGCGCGGGATGGGCGAACGACAGCAGCCAGTGGCCGGCCGTGGTCGGCTGCGCCGCCTGCAGGTAGGTGTAGTCGGGCAACGGCGTGTCGCGCTCACGCGCCGCGACCTCGGTCAGCGCGGCCCCGAAGCGCGTGACCGCAGCGGCGAGGTCGAGCACGCGGGAGCGCAGGGCGATGCGGAACGCGATCCGCCCCGCCTCGCGGCGCGGGCGGCCGGCGTTGAGCCAGCCCGCCGCGCTCCCGATCCGCTCCTCGAGCTCGCGCTCGCGCACGTTCGCGAGATCGCCGTAGCGCGAGTCGATCTCGATCTCCTCGTCCAGCAGCCCGACCAGCGCACCGACCAGCGCGCGGCGGTCGCCGGCCGGGATGGCGTCCAGCGCGATCGCGTGCGCGAGGTCGGCGAGTCCGAACCCGCGCGCCAGCAGCGGCGCGTCGGCGAGCTCGAGCTCGTAGCCGGCCTCGACCAGCTCCGGTGCGGGACCGCTGCGGATCGGGCCGCCGGCCCCCAGGTATCCCTCGGGCGGCTCAGTCATCGCCGAGCACCCGCTGCACCAGCTCAGCGGCCGAGCCCAGAGCGAGCTCGGGCCGCAGCAGCGCCTCCAGCCGCTCGGGCGACAGCAGCGCCGCGATCTCGGGATCGGCTGCCAGGACTTCGCGCAGACTCTGCGCCGCATCACCTCTGTTGAGGGTCAGACCCTCAACAAGCGCGTGGGCGCGGCGGGGGCCGATCTCGGCGCCGAGCGCGAGCATCGCGGGCTCGGCGAGGACGTAGCCGCGCTGCGCGTCGACGTTCTCGCGCATCCGCTGCTCGTCGACGCCCAGGCCGGCGGCCAGCTCGGCGCCCAGCGCCAGCGCGACGGCCGCGGCGCCGCAGGCCTGGGGCAGCAGCGCCCACTCGATCTTCCACGCGGCGCCGTCGCGCTCGTGCTCGGCGACCATCGCCTCGAACGCCTGGCCGGCGGCCGCCCGCACCACGCTCGCCAGCGTCGACAGGTGCTCGGAGCGCTCCGGGTTGCGCTTCTGCGGCATCGTGATGCTGCCGACGACGCCCTCGGTGGGCGCCTCGCTCAGCTCGCCGATCTCCGGGCGCTGGAGGTTGTAGACCTCGTTGCCGATCTTCGCCAGCGTCCCGGTGATGAGCGCGAGCAGGGTGGCCAGCTCGGCCACGCGGTCGCGGGCCGAGGTCCACGAGATCTCGGGCGTGCCGAGGCCGAGGCCGTCGAGCACTCGGCGCTGGAGCTCGACGCCCGCGTCGCCCCACGCCGACAGCGTCCCCACGGCGCCCGCGAGCTGGCCCACCTCGAGCCGGGGTCGCGCCTCGCGCAGACGCTCCTGGTGGCGCCGGATCTCGGCCACCCAGACCGACGCCTTGTAGCCGAAGGTGATCGGCAGCCCAGGCTGGCCGTGCGTGCGGCCGAGCATGACCGCGTCGCGGTGCCTGCGGGCCAGGGCGACGAGCGACGTCTCGATCTCCCCGAGGTCGCGCTCGGCGATGGTGAGCATCCGCTGGGCGACGATCCCGGTCCACGTGTCGGAGACGTCCTGCACCGTGGCCCCGAACGAGACCCACTCGCGACCGGCGTCGAGGTCGCGCTGGAGCACGCGGATGAGCCCGAGCGTCGAGTGGCCGCTGCGCCGGGTCTCCTCCGCCACCGCATCCAGGTCGACCGGCTCGCCCGCGCGGGCGGCGATCTCCGCCGCGGCCTCCGCGGGGATCAGCCCCAGCTCGCCCTGGGCCTCGGCGAGCGCGCCGTAGACCGAGAGCCAGATCCGCGTGCGGCCCTCGTCGCCGAACAGCTCGCGCGCCTCCGCGGTCTCCCACAGGTGCCCGAAGATCATCGGCACAGCTCCCTCAGAGCCTCGCGGACCTCCTCGAGCGCCGCGCCCCAGGGCACGACGAGCGACGCGCCCTCGCGCCGGATGCCGCGCTCGAACAGGCAGCACTTCATCAGCGTCGGGCCGTCCTCGCTCGTGAGCAGGCGCGGGCAGAAGTCCACTCGCGCGGCCGGCTCGGCGCCGTACAGCGCGACGTGGATCTGGCGCGAGCGCTCGCAGCCCACCAGCGTCCAGTCGCCGAGCTCGTCCGGCCCGGCGTCGAGGAACTCGCCCTCGAGGCCGGAGCAGCGGCACGGGAACATGGCCGGGCCCGCGGGAGCCAGCTCGCGCAGGTCGATCGGCGCGAAGTCGAGCTCGACGGGCGGCAGGTCCTCGTCGAAGTCGAGGACGGACTGCGCCATCTCCAGCAGCTTCGGCGGCTCGGGCGGGACGACCTCGACCACGCGCACCCGCAGCGGCGCCGGGTCGACGATGAAGTTCACGTGCTCGAACCGGCCTTGGACGACGGTCACGCGCGCGCCCGCGCGCGCGGCGCGCGCCATCTGGGACGCGTTGCCCGTGTCGACTGCCGGGTCGGCGACGAACGCCACCTCGTCCGGCCGCGCCAGGACCCGCAGGCCGGTCACCGCGGCGACGATGTCGTCGCCCACCGGATGCTCGACCTGCACCACGGCGTGCTCGCCGCCGCGCCTGGCGACCACGAACTCGGTGCGGCGATAGACCCGCCGCCCGATCAGCCACTCGCGCAGCGCGCCCTCGTCGAGACCGGGCGCGTCCTGGACGGAGACGCCCCGGTACGGCCGCGCGATGAAGTTGGGCCCGACGTCATTCATCCCGACAGAGTCTCGCCGAGCGCGAGCACCGCTGCCCGGAACGGCTCGAGCGGCTGGTGGGCGACGCCGGCGCCGATCTGCCCGCTGCCGGCGCTCGCGTGCAGCACGCCGGTGGTGATCTGGGGCGTGATGCCGAGCTCGGCGACCAGCCGGGCGTCGATGCCGACGGGCGTGCCGCGCCCGCCGATCGAGAAGCGCGAGGACCGGGTCGCGCAGATCTGCGCCATCAGCTCGGTCCGCGCCACCGCGGCCGCCGCGTCGCCGCCGAAGAAGGCGGCCACCGCGGGCGCGGCGGCGAGGGCCATGCCGCCGAGGCCGGTGCACTCGATCACCGCCGAGTCGCCGATGTCGAGCGCCGCATCGTCCGCCGTATGACCCTCGCGCAGGAGCTGGTCCTGCACGGGCGCGGCGGGCGCCGTGAACCAGCGCCCCGGCAGGCCGGCGAGCTGCAGCCCCATCTCGGTGCCGTTCCGCGCCATCGCCGAGACGATGCTCGACCCCTCGACGGCGCCGACCGACAGCCACGCGCACTTGCACGCCGCCATCGTCAGGTTGAGGAAGAAGTGGTGGTTGCCGCTGATGAACCGCGCCGGCGCCTCCCCGCCGAGCGCGGCGAACGCCGGCAGCAGGTCGCGCATCAGCAGGTTGCCGGTCGCCTGGCTGCGCATGTGCAGCTCGTCGCCCATGTTGACGCCCTGGGCGGCGAGCGCGAACACGTCGACCGGCCCGCGGCGCTCGAGCAGCCGCGCCAGCGTCGGGCCGAGGTCGTCGCGGAAGAAACGCAGCCGCTCGACCGACTCGTCGTCGCCGACGCCGAACCACAGCGTGCGGCCGGGGCCCTCGTTGAGCGTCGAGAAGGCCCGCGCGCCGCCGCCCTCGACGACCCAGACCGGCATCGACGGCGAGCAGACGCCGGTCATCGGGCCGACGTGGTCGTGCTCGTTGCCGGGCGCCAGCTCGATCTCGCCGCGCTCCAGCCGCCCCGCCGCGTCCTCGCGGTCGCCCGCCCAGCCCTCGAACAGCGCGGCGGCGACCAGCGCCCGACGCTGCGGGTCGCAGACCCGCTCCCACTCGATCGGCGGCCCGGAGTGCAGCAGCAGCCCGTCGCGCAGGCCGGGCACGACGTCGCGGGCCGGCGCGACGGTCACGGCGCAGGGCGCCGCGGCCTCGAGCCGCTCGACCACCTCGGCGTTGGCGGCGGCCACGCGATCGCCCCACAGGCGCGTGAGCACGTCGACGAGGTCGGCGGGCGGCGGGCGCCAGTCGATCTCCACGACGGAGGCGCCCTGGTCGCGCAGCGCGTCGGCGAACGTCGACAGCCCGAGATTGACCGCCTGGACGCTGCGCGGCAGCGTCATGGTTCAATGCCGCCGATGTCGGACCTCAAGGCGCTGGTCGAGGCTGTCCGGTCGGCGCCCGGCCTGCTCGGCAAGCGCGACGTGCAGATCGTCGAGCGGTTCAGGGGCGACGGCGACGACGCCGCGCTCGTCCCCCACGCCGGCGAGTTCCTCGTGATCTGCGGCGAGGCGATCTCGCCGCCCTTCCTGGCCGCCGACCCGTACGGCGCCGGCACCGCGGCCGTGGTCACCAACGTCTCCGACGTGCGCGCCATGGGCGGCCGGCCGCTGGCGCTGGTCGACATGCTCGTCAGCCCCGACCGCGAGCACGCGAACACCGTGCTCGACGGCATCGCCTGGGCGAGCGAGCGGCTCGGCGTGCCGGTCGTCGGCGGGCACCTGACGATCGGCCACGAGGCCTCGCTGTCCGCGTCGTGCACCGGCGTCGCCCGGCGCCCGCTGCGCGGCACGGCGGCGAAGCCGGGCGACACGCTGCTGGCCGCCTTCGCGATCGACGGGCAGTACATGAGCGACACGCGGCCGTTCTTCACGGCGCTCCACGACCGTACGCCCGAGCAGCTGCGCGACGACGGCGAGGCGCTCGTGGAGGTCGCCGAGGCCGGCATCTGCCACGCGGCGCGCGACGTCTCGATGCCCGGCATCGCGGGCTCGCTGCTCCAGATGATCGAGGGAGCCGGCTGCGGCGCGGTGCTCGACCTCGACCGCCTGCCGCGCCCGCACGGCGTGCCGCTGGAGCGCTGGCTGCCGACCTTCCCGAGCTTCGGCTTCCTGCTCGCGGCCAAGCCCGAGCACGCCGAGGCGGCGGCGTGGGCGTTCACCCGCCGCGGGCTCGCGTGCGGGCCGTGCGGCGAGTTCGACCGCACGCGGGTGCTGCGCCTGGCCGCCGGCGGCGTGGAGGCTCCCGTGTGGGACCTCGGCCGCACCCCGCTCACCGGGCTGGGGGGTCGTTGAAGAATGGTCGATGCACCTGATGTGGTGCAGCCGTGGATGCCTCGGGCCGGCCGCAGCAGGTGTATCGGAATTCTTCAACGGGCCCCCAGGCCCAGCGGGATCGCCATCGGCTGGTGGGTGACGCCGTGGAACGGCCCAGGCGGGCCGTCGGCGTGCCAGCCGAGCTGCTCGAAGAAGCGCACGTTGGGGACCTGGATGCGGGCGACCATCGTGTGACCCCCGCGCTCGCCCGCGGTGGCGACCGCGAACCGCACGAGCTGCGCGCCGAGATGGCGCACGCGCGCCTGCGGGAGCACCGCCAGCCGGTCGCCCTGCCAGTAGCCGCCGGTCAGCGGATACAGCCGCACGGCGCCGACCACCGCGCCGTCGTCGACGCCGACGACGTGCAGCGTCTCCGGCGCGAGGTCGCGCTCGTCGCGATCGTCGCCCACGAACAGCCGCTGGTCGAGCACGAAGATCTGGTGGCGGACGGCGTGGTGCGCGGCCAGCTCGTCCGCGGTCTCGGCGAGCCGGCAGGCGAGAGTGCTAGCGATTGCCGACGAGGACATCGTCCCGCTCCCGCGCCGCCACGCGCTCCCACGCCGACAGCCCCGAGCAGGCCTGGCAGCGGGCGCAGCCGGCCTTGGCGTCGAGGTGGTTGAGCCCGGCGTCGGCGATCATGGCCGACACCTCGGCGTAGATCCGGCCGACGTAGTCGGGCTCCGGGGCCGGCGAGTCGGCCATCAGCGTGCCGGGCACCGGCCGCAGCGGGACCACGAACGGGAAGACGCCCATCTCGGTCGCGCGCCGGCAGCCCTCGAGGATCAGCTCCGGCTTCTCGCCCATGCCCAGGAGCACGTAGGTGGTCACCGCGCCGCGGCCGAACACCTCGACCGCCCGCTCCCAGGTCGCGAAGTAGCCCTCGATCCCGCACTGCGCCTTGCCGGGCGCCACGCGCGCGAGCACCTCGGGGTCGAACGTCTCGGAGTGGATGCCGACGGCGTCGACCCCGGCGCGCTTGACCTCGTCGAGCACGCGCAGGTCGTCGGGCGGCTCGAACTGGACCTGGATCGGGAGCCCGCTCGCCTCCTTGATCGCCGCCGCGCAGCGGCTGATGTAGATCGCTCCGCGGTCGCGCCGGTTCAGCGACCCGGTGGTCAGGGTGACGTCGACCGCGTGGTCGTGGTCGCGCGCCGCCGTGCACACCTCGGCGAGCTGGGCCGGCGTCTTGACCGGGATCGTCTGCTCGCCGCGCGTGAGCTCGATCCCGCAGAACCCGCACTGCTCGTGCGTGCCCCAGTAGATGCACTTCTGGACGACGGTCGAGGCGATCGAGTCCAGGTGGAGCAGCGCGATCTTCCAGTACGGGATCCCGTCCGCCGTCTCCATGTCGTAGATCTTCGGGCGGCGCGGGACGGTCACCGGGCCGATCAGCTCGTCGTCGCGATAGAGCGTCGCCTTGCGGCCGTTGCGGCGCAGCACGTACGGTGAGGCCTGCACGAAGGAGGCGTGCGCGGGCACCGTCAGCGGCAGCCCTCGCACCCACAGGAACAGCGCGTCCGACGGCCCGGCGCCTCCGCGCCGGCCGGGCAGCGCGCCCGAATCCTCCTCCTCGACCCTCACCCCGAGCGATTGGAGCTCGACGAGCAGCCTCCTGTCGTCCAGCTCCTCAAGCATGTGTGCCGAACGCCTCTTCGTAGTTGCGCCAGAACACGCGGTCCTTGAGCTCCTGGGAGATGTTCCGGATGCCGTTCAGCTTCCAGTACTCGCTGTCGAAGTCCGACCACGGCTCGTCCGAGCCGAAGAACACACGGTCGCCGCCGACGCCCTGCTTCTCGATCTCGGTCAGCAGCCAGCGCGCGCCGAAGCCGATCGCCCACGAGGTGTCGGTGTAGACCTTGTAGCCGTCCCGCACCCACTGCAGGAACTTCGGGACGAGCCTGATGTGGCCGGAGACGCCACCGCCGAAGTGCACGAGGTAGATCTTGCACCGCTTGCCGTACTTCTCGACGAGCGGGATGAAGTTGGTGATGTCCGAGTTGCCGCCCGGGCTGGTGTGGAAGTGGAACATCAGGTCGTGCTTCTCGCAGACGTCGAAGATCTCGTCGGCGAGCGCCAGCGTCTCCTCGTCCCAGCTGCCCGGGTCCGGGTTGCCGCCGAGCAGGAACGTCGTCTTCAGAGCCACCACGCGCGTCTCGCTCGCGAGCTTCAGGGCCTTGCGCGTCAGCTCGGCGTTGCGCGGCAGGAACGAGACCCAGATCGCCGCAAGGATGCGGTCGTTCGAGGTGGCCGCCTCCATCACGACGTCGTTGAGGTCGAACGAGATCTCGTGCACGGGGACGCCGTAGTTGGACATCGTGAGCGCCCGCTCGATCTTGAACTCGTCCATGTGGTTCTTGATGAACTGCTGCGTGTCCTTGTAGTCGTAGACCGTCGGCTTGACCGGGTGCTCGAGGTCGTAGTACTTCCAGGGCGGGATCTCGCCGATGTGGCAGTGGGCGTCGATGATCTTCTGGGGGTGCGTGGCCATGTCAGACCCTCCCGAATTCGGCCCGCGCCTGGTCGACGCGCAGCTCCCATTCCTCGCGGGTGTCGTACGTCTGCTCCGACATCAGGGGCGGCTTGTCGAGCAGCCATGCGCCGTCGGCCGGATCGAGCTGGACCACCGCGAGCTTGAAGGTGGGTCGCGACGCGTCGAGCGGGAGCTCCGACGAGGCGTGCAGCGCGCGGCCGCTGGCCACGTGCATCTCGAGCCGGTGCGAGCCGAGCGGCGTGACGTCCTCGAACAGGACGACCCAGTCGGCGCCCTCGATCCGCGCGCGCTCGAGCCGCTCGCGCGCCAGCACCTTGCCCTGCTCGCGCGTGATCTCCCGGTGCCGATGGCAGAAGGCGGCGTCGCGCACCGCCTGGCGGTCCATCAGCGCGAGCATCGACGGCGCGGACCGCGAGACGGCCTCCTCGACGAGCTCGCTCCGCTCGCCGTAGGCGGCGACCAGCTCGTCCTCCGTCCGGACGTCCTCCAGCAGCTCGGCGATGCCGCGCACGAGCCCGATGTACTGCTGGTAGAGGTCGGCGTTGAGCATGACGGACGGGTAGATGCGCGACTCGGCACGCCGCCACGCTGCGATCGCGGCCTCGCGGTCCTGCACCGGCATCCTGCTCAGACGGTCCAGGTGTTCAGCTGGAACGCCTTCTCGCGCCACGCGGTCAGGGCGGAGTCGAGCACGTCGAGCGGGTGGAAGGGCCTGACGCCCTCCATCAGCAGGTTCTCCGGGAACCCGTACAGCGCGCCGGACGCGAACCGGCAGGCGAACACGGTGCCGCCCTCGCCGATGAACGTCTCGAGCTGCTTGTTGATCGCCATGTGGCCGGGGAACGCCTCGTCGCCGACGTTCGGGAAGCCGCGCGAGCCGGAGGCCATGAGGACGCCGGGCCCGTAGAGGATCAGGTGGGTCTTGAACCCCTTGCGCTGGACGCGCGTGGTGGTCAGCAGGTTCACCAAGCCGACCGAGCCCTCGTAGGGCACGGTGTGCATGAACGTGTACGCGGTCTCCCCCGGCTCCGCCTGCACATCCGGGAACACCTTCTCGGATACGTCGAAGAGCTCAGTGCCCTTCTCCGGGCGCTGGATCACATCGGACTTCGCCACGGCTGCCCCTCTCCGTCGTGTCGGATCGTGAACGGCGACTCTACGCGTCGACCCCGCAAGTCGTCAAGCACGGCTTTACAGCGCGGTTCGACCGCGTATACCATCGGAAACGTGGACGCACTTCCTCAAATCGAGCGCACCGTTTCAGAGATCGGAGCAAAGGTGGCTCGCGCCCGCGCCGAGCGCGGTTGGTCGCTGGCCCAGCTCGCCCAGCGGGCCGGCCTCTCGGCGGCGGCGGTGCACAAGATCGAGAAGAGCGGCATGACGCCGACCATCGCCTCGCTGATGAAGGTCGCCGCGGCGCTGGGCAAGAGCGTGTCCTACTTCGTCGACGAGCCGGCCAACGCGAACGTCAACCTGATCCGCGGCGACGAGCGCGCGAAGGTCTACACCTCCAAGCAGGGGCTCGAGCTGCGCAACCTGTCCGGCCGCTACGGCGGCTTCGCGATGGCGGGCGCCGAGGCGGTCGTCGAGCCGCTCGCCCACAGCGGGCCCGTGCCGATGAACCATCCCGGCGAGGAGCTGGTGATCGTGCTCGAGGGCCGGATGGAGTTCGAGGTCGACGGCGAGTGCCAAGAGGTCGGGGCCGGCGACTCGATCCACTTCCGCGCCGTGCGCCCGCACTCGTGGCGCAACCCGAGCGAAGCGCCCGCGCGAGCCGTGTGGCTGGTGGTGCGAGCGTCGTGAGGATCGTCGTCGCCATCGGGGGGAACGCCCTGATCGCGGCGGGCGAGGACGGGACCTGGGAGGGCCAGCTCGGGCACGCCCGCGAGATCGCCGCGGAGGTCGTGGCGCTGCGCCGGGCCGGCCACCAGCTCGTGCTCACCCACGGCAACGGCCCGCAGGTCGGCCTGCTGGCGCTGGCCATGCCGGAGCAGCCGCTCGACGCGCTGACGGCGATGACGCAGGGCCAGACCGGCTACCTGCTCGAGACGGCGATCGGCTCGGTGGACCCGGGCGTGCCGACGGCCACGCTGCTCACGCGCGTCGTGGTCGACCGGAACGATCCCGCCTTCGCGGCGCCGACCAAGCCCGTCGGCCCGTTCTACGCGCCCGAGGAGGCGCGCCGGCTCGCCCTCGAGCACGGCTGGGCGGTGGCCGACGACGCCGGCCGCGGCTGGCGGCGCGTGGTGGCGAGCCCGCGGCCGCTCGAGGTGCTGGGCGCCGCCCAGGTGCGGACGCTGCTCGACGCCGGCGTCCTGGTGATCGCGGGCGGCGGGGGCGGCGTGCCGGTGGACGCCGGGCGCGCGGGGCTGCCGGGCGTCGTCGACAAGGACCGCTGCTCGGCCGAGCTGGCGCTGGCGGTCGGCGCCGACCTGCTCATCCTGCTCACCGGCGTCCCGCGCGTGGCGATCGACTACGGCACGCGCTGGGAGCGCGAGCTCGAGCGCATCAGCGTCTCGGACGCCGCGCGCGCGCTGTCCGAGGGCGAGTTCCCGGCGGGCAGCATGGGCCCCAAGATCGAGTCGGCACGGCACTTCGTCGAGGGCGGCGGCCACGCCGTCATCACCACGCCGGGCCACCTGCGCGCCGCGGCCGACGGCGACGACGGCACGTGGGTCGTGCCGGACGAGGAGGCCGTCTCGGCGTGAAGGTGCGCGTGGTGCCGAACCGCTATGTCGACAGCGTGCGGCTGATGAAGGTGGCCCAGACGGTTCGCGGTCGCGACGGCGTGGCCGCGTGCGAGCTGGTCATGGGCACGCCGGCCAATCTGGAGCAGCTCGGCCTCAGCGTCGACGCCACGCCCGCGGACGTGGTGATCGCCGTGGACGGCCCGGACGAGGCCCTCGACGCCGCCGAGCGCGAGCTGTCGCAGGCGGCGGAGTCGCACGAGGTGGTCGAGGCGGCGCCGCGCTCGCTGGCCACCGCCGAGGGCAACGTGGCCCTGATCTCGGTGCCCGGCGAGTACGCGGCGCTGGAGGCGCACCGCGCCCTCACTTGCGACATGCACGTCTTCCTGTTCTCCGACCACGTCTCCGTCGAGGACGAGATCGCCCTGAAGCGCCGCGGCGCCGAGCGCGGCCGGCTCGTGATGGGGCCCGAGTGCGGCACGGCGATGCTCGGCGGAGTGGGGCTCGGCTTCGCGAACGTGGTCAGGCGCGGTCCGGTGGGGATCGTGGCCGCCGCCGGCACCGGCGCCCAGGAGGCCAGCGTGCTGCTCGACGGCGCGGGCTCCGGCGTGTCGGAGATCATCGGCGTCGGCGGCCGCGACCTGTCGGCGCAGGTCGGCGGGATCATGTTCCGCGCCGGGATGGAGCTGCTGGCCGCCGACGACGAGACCGAGACGCTGCTGCTCGTCTCGAAGCCGCCGGACGCCGATGCGGTGCGCGCGCTCGGCGACGTCGACGTGCGCGGCAAGCGCGTGGTCGCCGCCTTCGTCGGCTGGGACGGCGGCGAGGCGCCGTTCGACGTCTACCCCACGCTCGAGGCCGGGGCAATGGCCCTGGGGGCCATTTCCCTTGGGGGTATGTCCCTGGGGGACATACCCCCGGCGCGCGGTGAAGGAGAGCTGCTGGGCCTGTTCTCGGGCGGCTCGCTCGCCTACGAGGCACAGACGATCCTCGGGCCCGGCCACCGGATCCTCGACCTCGGCGAGGAGGAGTACACGCAGGGCCGCCCCCACCCCATGGTCGACCTCGAGCTGCGCCGCCGCATGCTGCGCGAGGACGGCCCGAGCGCGGGCTGCATCCTGCTCGACGTCGTGCTCGGCCACGGCGCGCACCCGGACCCCGCGGGCGAGCTGGCGGAGACGCTCGAGCCGCTCGCGCGTGAGCGGCCGGTCATCGCCCATGTGTGCGGCACCGACGCCGACCCCCAGAACGCCGGGCGGCAGGAGGCCGCGCTGCGCGCCGCCGGCGTGCACGTGGCGCCGACGAACGCCGCGGCGGCGCGACTCGCGAAGCGGGTTGTCGCGTGAGGGTCGCCATGCTCACCTACTCGGTCAAGCCGCGCGGCGGCGTCGTGCATGCGCTGGAGGTGGCCGAGGCGCTGGCGCGGCGCGGCCACGAGGCCCACCTCTTCGCCCTCGCGCGCGCCGACGAGGAGCTGTTCCGCCCGGCCGACGTGCGACTGGTCCGTTACGAGCCGATCGACGCGCCGTTCGACGAGCGCATCCAGTGGATGATCGAGGCGTACGCGGGCGGGCTGCGAACGCTGCTGGGGGACTACGACATCGTCCACGCCCAGGACTGCCTGTCGGCCAACGCCGCGCTCACCCTGCGCGACGACGGCGTGATCGACCACCTCATCCGCACCGTCCACCACGTCGACGACTTCACGTCGCCGTCGCTGGTCGCCTGCCAGGACCGCTCGATCGTCGCGCCCGATCACGTGCTGTGCGTGTCGCAGCCGTGGGTCGAGCGGCTGGCGGACGAGTTCGGGATCGAGGCCGGCCTCGTGCGCAACGGCGTCGACCCGCGGCGCTATCGACCGGCGCGAGATGAAAGTCCGCGCGAGCGGTTCACCGTGCTCACGGTCGGGGGCATCGAGCCGCGCAAGGGCTCGTTGACGCTGCTCGAAGGCTTCGCCGCGCTCCGCGACCTCGTGCCCGAGCGCGACCCCCTGCTGCTGATCGCGGGCGGCATGACCCTGTTCGACTACCGGCACGAGCGGGAGCGGTTCGACGCGCTCGCCGGCGAGCTCGGCATCGCGCCGCACGTGCGCGTGCTCGGGCCGCAGCCGTCCGCCGAGATGGAGCGGCTCTTCCGCGCCGCCGACGCCTTCGCGTTCCCGTCGGTCAAGGAGGGCTTCGGGCTCGCCGCCCTCGAGGCGCTGGCCGCCGAGCTGCCGGTCGTCGCGTCCGACCTCGACGTGTTCAAGGACTTCCTGATCGACGAGGTCAGCGCGCTGCTCACGCCCGTCGGCGACGGCGCCGCCCTCGGCCGCGCGCTCGCCCGGCTCGCGCTGGACCCGGCGCTCGGCGACCACCTGCGCGCCGGCGGCCGTCGCATGGTGCCGGCGTACACATGGGACGCCGCCGCCGCGGCGCACGAGCGCGCCTACGAGGCGTTCCTGGGAGCCCGCGTTGGCTGACGCGCTCGAGGTCACCGCGACCTGGGGCGGCGGCTACGCCTGCACGGTCGACGCCCGCGGCCACGCGATCCCGGTCGACGAGCCCGAGCACGCGGGCGGCGACGACGGCGGCATGATGCCGACCGAGGTCTTCTGCGCGGCGCTGGCGAGCTGCTTCTGCCTGGCCGTCGCGCACTGCGCGAGGCGCGACGGGATGGACGAGCCGGCCGGCCTGACGGTCGACGTGCGCGCCGAGCGCGCGGGCAGCGAGCTGCGCTACGGGACGATCGTGGTCACCGCGCGCGCCGCGGTGCCCGCCGACGAGCTGGAGACCCTGGTCACGCGCGCGCGGCGCGTGTGCTGGGTGTCGAACACGCTGGCGAAGCCGCCGGCGGTCGAGTACCGATCCACGGAGGTCACATGAGCGAGCGTCTGATCGTGATCGGCGGAGGCGGCGCGGGAACGGCCGCCGCCACGATCGCCAAGCGGCTGAACCCGGACCTGCACGTGACCCTCTTCACCGAGTTCCCCGACATCGCGTACTCGCCGTGCGGCATCCCGTTCGTGCACGGCCGCGAGATCAAGGACTTCGACAGCCTGTTCCTCTCCACCGTCGAGCGCTACGTCGAGGACGGGCTCGACATGCGGATGGAGACGACGGTCACCGACCTCGACCTCGAGCGCGGCACCCTCACGGCCAGGAACACGCACGAGGGGTTCGACAAGCTCGTGATCGGGACGGGCTTCACGTGGCAGAAGCCCGACGTGCCGGGCTCCAACCTCGAGGGGCTGCACTACGTCAAGGACATCCGCGCCGCGATGCTCTTCGACGAGGAGCTCGAGAACATGAAGCGCGTGGTCGTCTACGGCGCCACGCCGCTCGGCGTCGAGATGGCCGGCAACCTCGGCCACCGCGGGCTGCATGTCGACTTCGTCGACGAGGGCCCGTGGGTGCTCTCCGAGGTGCTCGACCCGGACGTCGCCGAGCCCGTCCACGAGTCGCTCGAGAAGCGCGGCGTGACGATGCGGCTGGGCACCAAGGTCGAGGGGTTCGTGGATCGTGGCGGGCGCGTGGGCGCGGTCGCCACGAGCGCCGGCGAGCTCGAGTGCGACGCGGTCATCGTCTGCCTGCACAAGGAGCCCAACAGCGCGCTGGCCGAGGCGGCGGGCATCAAGACCGGCACCACCGGCGGGATCATCGTCGACGAGCGGATGCGCACGTCGAGGGACGGCGTGTGGGCGGCGGGCGACGTGATCGAGGTCCCGCACGGGCTGTCGATGATCCCCATCCGCGGGCTCACCGGCTCGCACGCCTACGCCCAGGGCCGCACCGCCGCGTTCAACGCCGCCGGGCAGGACCTCGTCTACGACCCGGTCTGGGTGCCGTGGGGCATGGTGGCCGGCGACTACACGATCGGCGGCTTCTCGATCGGCGAGACGCTCGCCACCGCGATGGGCGTCCCCTACGTGGTCGCCAAGGGCGTCGGCGTCTCGCGCGCCCGCTACTACCCGGGCGCCACCCGCACCCACGTCAAGCTGCTCGCCGAGCCCGACACCCACAAGCTGATCGGCGGCCAGATCCACGGCGGCGAGGGCGTCAAGGAGCGAGCCGACTTCCTCGCCTTCGCGGCCAAGCGCGGCGCCACGCTGGAGGACATCGCGTGGATGGAGAACATCTACTCGCCCCCGATCGGGGCTCTGTTCGAGCCGATGGCGATCGCCGCCCAGAACGGCCTCGCCGCCCTGCGGTCATGAGACAGCGGCTACGCGAGCGGTCGGAGCACTTCCTCATGCAGGCGGCGATCCGCCGGCACGGCACCGGCGTGCCCGGCACCGTCAAGCCCTACGGCGAGCGCGGCGGGCTCCTGTGGCGCTTCCTGTTCGTGCCCGTCTACCGGCGCGTGCCGTGGGCGGTCAAGACGCGGGCCATGAAGGCGCTCCGCATGACCGCCTCCGGGTTCACCCCGCCGCCGCGGAAGCCCGGCGAGCCGTGGCGGCCGCCCGCGGCCCTAGCCGAGCTTGAACGGATCCCGCGGGCCGCCGGCCAGGTCGAGCCAGACGGTCTTGACCTCCGTGTACTCATCCAACGCCGCCAGCCCGTTCTCGCGCCCCATCCCGCTCGCCTTCACGCCGCCGAACGGCGCCATCGGCGCGACGGCTCGGTAGGCGTTGATCCACACCGTCCCGGCCCTCAAGGAACGAGCCATCCGGTGCGCGCGCTGGACGTCGCGGGTCCAGACGCCGGCCGCCAGGCCGAACTCCGTGTCGTTGGCCTTCGCGACGGCATCGGCCTCGCCGGAGAACGGCATGACGGCGAGGACGGGCCCGAAGACCTCCTCGCGGGCGAGCCGCATCGGGGGCTCGACGGCGCCGAAGATCGTCGGCTGCACGAAGTAGCCGTCGTGCGCGGGCCGCGAGCCGCCGGTGATCAGCTCGGCGCCGTCCTCGCGCGCGGCGGCGACGCAGGCCTCGACGTGGTCGCGGTGCGCCTCGAACGCGACCGGGCCCATCTCCGTCTCAGGATCGAGCGGGTCGCCGAGCCGGATCGCCCGCGCCCGCTCCGCCAAGCCCGCCACGAACTCGTCGTGCACCGCGGCCTCGACCAGCAGCCGCGAGCCCGCCATGCAGGTCTGGCCGGTGGCCGCGAACACGCCCGCCACCACGCCGCCGGCCGCGGCCTCGAGGTCGGCGTCGGCGAACACGATGTGCGGCGACTTGCCGCCCAGCTCCAAGGAGACGCGCGCGAGGTGCGACGCGGCGCCGGCCATCACCGCGCGGCCGGTCGAGGTCGCGCCCGTGAAGGCGACCTTGTCGACGCCCGGATGCGCGACCAGCGGCGCGCCCGCGTCCTCGCCGAAGCCGGTGACCACGTTGAAGACGCCGGGCGGGAAGCCGGCCTCCTCCACGAGCTCGGCGAACTCGAGCGTCGAACAGGGCGCCTGCTCGGCCGGCTTGACGACCACGCAGCAGCCGGCGGCCAGCGCGGGCGCGACCTTCCAGCTCATCAGCAGCACCGGCGAGTTCCACGGCGTGATGGCGGCGACCACGCCGACCGGCTCGCGCAGCGTGTAGATCAGCACGTCGGGCCGGTCGGCGGGGATCGTGTCGCCGCCGATCTTGTCGGCCGCCCCCGCGAAGTAGTGGTAGTAGTCGGCCAGCCCGCGCAGCTGGCCCTCCATCTCGCGGATCAGCTTGCCGTTGTCGGTGCTCTCGACGACCGCGATGCGCGAGGCGTTCGCGGCGATCAGCTCGGCCAGCCGGCGCATCAGCCGCGCCCGCTCGGTGCCGATCGTGCGCCCCCAATCCTCGAACGCGGACCGCGCCGCGCGGACCGCCAGATCCACGTCGTCGGAGCCCGCCCGGGGCACCGTCGCCCACGGCCGTCCGGTGTACGGATCGACCGTCTCGAACGTCTCGCCCGAGCGCGCGGGCACCCACTCGCCGCCGATCAGCATCCGGTACTGGCGCGACGGAGCGGCGGCACGCTCGCGCGCGGCTGCGGGGGCAGTCGCCATCGCCTTTCACCGTCGCGCGCTGTTACCGCGCGGGTCAACAAGCTCCACGATGCTTGGAATCCGCGGTAGTGTCTGAAGGCGAGAGACTGAGGTTCCTTGATGCACTCCAACTCGTGGCTGGCCATCGACGTCGGTACGGCGCCGATGGTGCGAGCGCAAGAGCTGCGATTTGCCTGGGAACGGTTCGTCGAGGGCGAGGACGACGAGAACCCGCAGCTCGTCCGCGACGCGATCGCCGACTCGTGGCGCCGCTCGTCCGCCGCCGGCGTGGCCCCGACCGGCAACCGCTTCGCGCCCGTGGTGGCCGGCGAGGAGGAGACCCACGACCTCTGGGAGGACCACCCGCTGGGCCGCGCCTACCCGCTGATCCGCAGCTGCCTGTCGGCGACCGCCGAGGAGGGCGGCTACCTGATCGTGATCAGCGACGCCGACGGCGTCCTGCTCTGCATCGAGGGCAGCGCGGCGATCCGCATGCGCGCCGCCGAGGTCATGAACTTCGCCGAGGGCACGCTCTGGAGCGAGCCGGGCGCCGGCACCAACGCGATCGGCACGGCGGTGGCGGTCGACCACGCCGTCCAGGTCTTCGGGCCCGAGCACTTCCACGAGCCGGTCCAGCGCTGGGTCTGCTCGGCGGCGCCGATCCACGACCCCGACACCGGCGCGATGATCGGCGTCATCGACCTGACGGGCGACTTCTCGACCGTGCACCCGGCCAGCCTCGCCGTCGCCACCGCGACCGCGGCGGCCGTCGAGGGGTCGCTGCTGCTCGATCTCCAGGAGCGCGACGCCCGCCTGCGCACCCGCTACGGCGACGCGGTGATGCGCGCGCCCGCCACCAGCGCGCTGGTCGCGCCGTCGGGCCGGCCGATCACCCGGCTGCCGGCCATCTGGGGCGCCACCGACCGCCTGGCCATCCCGCCCGGCGGCGGCGAGCTGATCCTGCCCAGCGGCGCGCACGCCATCGCCGAGCCCGTCAACGCGTCGCTCAACGCGTTCGTCGTCCAGGCCGTCGACCGGCGGGGGCCTGCCCACGCGCCCAGGCCGCTGCTCAAGCTCGCGTTGCTCGGCAGCGGCAAGGCCGTGCTGGAGATCGACGGCCGGCGCGAGGAGCTGCGCCCGCGGCTCGCCGAGATCCTCGTGCTGCTGTGCGCGCACCCGGACGGCATGAGCGCCGAGGCGCTGACCGCCGGCCTCTACGGCGACAGCGGCCACGCCTCGTCGGTCCGCGTCGAGGTCTCGCGCCTGCGCAAGCTCCTCGGCCCCTGGGTCGACACCGAGCGCTACCGCCTCACGTGCGACGTCGAGACCGACGCGCGGCGCGTCGAGGGCCTGCTCGCGGCCGGCGCCGTGCGCGAGGCCGCCGAGGAGTACACGGGCCCGATGCTGCCCGGCTCCGAGGCGCCCGGCGTGGCCCGCGAGCGCGACCATCTCGACAGCTGGCTGCGCCAGGCGGTGATGACCGCCGACGATCCCGAGGCCCTGTGGGCGTGGGTGCACTGCACCAGCGGCGAGGACGACCTCGGCGCCTGGAAGCGCCTGCTCTCGCAGCTCTCCTTCCGCGACCCGCGACGCAGTCTCTGCGCCTCCCGGGTCGGCGAGCTGCGTGCAACGCTGATGTAACGGATCGGTGGTCCACTTGGCTCGATGGAGGAGACCCACCATCGCGGTCTGAGCACCGCCCGTGCGGTGCTCCAGGTGGAATGGCTGCTCGCACGCGAGCCCGAGGGCGTGCGCGCCGACCAGGTCTCCGAGGCGCTCGGCAAGAGCGTCTCGACCGCCTACAACCTGCTCGCCAGCCTCGTCGAGGAGGGCGTCGCCACCCGGCGCCCGGGCAGCGTCTACGCGCTCGCCCCCGAGTTCCGGCGCCAGGTCTCCGAAGCACCCGAGCTGCACGACCTGTCGGCGCTCGTCGACGACCTGCTCGCGCGCACGCACAAGCGCGCTTATCTCGCGGTGCCGGAGGAGGGTCACCTCCGCGTGGTGGTCGAGCGGGGCGTCCAGGGGATGCTGAAGCTGCCCGGCCTGGGACCGGAGATCCGCGACAACGCCCATGCCGTCGCGCTCGGCAAGGTCGTGCTCGCTCTCGCTCCGGACCAGGCAGTGGAGCGCTACATCCAGGCCGGCCTGCGCGGATTCACGGACAGCACCATCACCCGGCCCGACGCGCTGCGGGCCGAGCTGCGCCGGATCCGGCGGACCGGGGTCGCGAGTGACTGCGAGGAGTTCGATCAGGACTTCTGCTGTCTGGCCGCCCCGGTCCTCGACCATCGCCACCGCTTCGTCGGCGCCGTCGGCATCTCGATGACCCGCCGGGCGTACGAGGACGAGCGTCCCGCGCTCGAGGAGACCCTCCGCGACGTGGCCAGATTCCAGCCATCTGCGGAAAAGCAGGGCGTTCTTGAACCCGATCCCGGCGCGGTCCTAGTTTCCGCCGAAAGCACCGTGCGGTGAAGCGCCGCCTGCGCGAAAGGAGGTGTCGGCTTTGAGCCGAGCCAGCATCACGAAGGCCCACGCGAAGATCCAGGAGCTGTCCTGGGAGCCCACGTTCGTCACGCCGGTCGACAAGTACCCGACCGACTACACGTTCGAGCGTGCACCCAAGAAGGACCCGCTCAAGCAGGTCCTGCGCTCCTACTTCCCGATGGAGGAGGAGAAGGACAACCGCGTCTTCGGGGCGATGGACGGCGCGATCCGGGGGAACATGTTCCGCCAGGTCCAGCAGCGCTGGATGGAGTGGCAGAAGCTGTTCCTCAGCATCATCCCGTTCCCGGAGATCTCGGCCGCCCGGGCCATGCCGCTGGCCATCAACGCGGTCCCCAACCCCGAGGTCCACAACGGCCTCGCCATCCAGATGATCGACGAGGTACGCCACTCGACGATCCAGATGAACCTCAAGCGGCTGTACATGAACCACTACATCGATCCGGCCGGCTTCGACCTGACCGAGAAGGGGTTCGCGAACTGCTACGCCGGCACGATCGGCCGGCAGTTCGGCGAGGGGTTCATCACCGGTGACGCGATCACCGCCGCCAACGTCTACCTGACCATCGTCGCCGAGACGGCGTTCACGAACGTCCTCTTCGTCGCGATGCCGGGCGAGGCGGCCGCCAACGGCGACTACCTGCTGCCGACGGTGTTCCACTCGGTCCAGTCCGACGAGTCGCGCCACATCTCCAACGGCTACTCGATCATCCTCATGGCGCTGGCGGACGAGCGCAATCGCCAGCTGCTCGAGCGCGACCTCCGCTACGCGTGGTGGAACAACCACGCGGTCGTGGACGCCGCGATCGGCACGTTCATCGAGTACGGCACCAAGGACCGCCGCAAGGACCGCGAGTCCTACGCCGAGGCCTGGCGCCGCTGGATCTACGACGACTACTACCGGTCGTACCTGGTCCCGCTGGAGAAGTACGGCCTGACGGTCCCCCACGACCTCGTCGAGGAGTCGTGGAACCGGATCTGGAACAAGGGCTACATCCACGAGGTCGCGCAGTTCTTCGCCACCGGCTGGTTCGCCAACTACTGGCGGATCGACGGCATGGACGACGACGACTTCGAGTGGTTCGAGTTCAAGTACCCGGGCTGGTACGACAAGTACGGCCGCTGGTGGGAGAAGTACGGCGAGCTCTCGAAGAAGAACGGCCACAAGCCGATCGCCTTCGAGGCCGAGGCCGACTACCAGTATCCGCACCGCTGCTGGACCTGCATGGTCCCGTGCCTGATCCGTGAGGACACGGTGATGGACGAGGTCGACGGCCAGGTCCGCACCTACTGCTCCGAGACCTGCCACTGGACCGACAAGGTGGCGTTCCGGCCCGAGTACGAGGGCCGGCCGACGCCGTCGATGGGTCAGCTCAGCGGCCAGCGCGAATGGGAGACCCTGCACCACGGCAAGGACCTCGCCGAGATCATGCAGGACTCGCTCGGGTACGTCCGCGACGACGGGCACACGCTCATCCCGCAGCCGCACCTGAACCTCGATCCCAAGGAGATGTGGACCCTGGACGAGGTCAAGGGCATCACGCTCAACAGCCCCAACGTGCTGCTGAACGAGATGACTCCCGAGGAGCGCGAGCAGCACATGGCCGACTACAAGCGCGGCGGCCCCGCCGGCCGACCGGCGACGCCCGCGTAAGTAGGCGGCGTGGGCACGACCCACACCGTCCGTTTCGAGCCCGTCGGCCTCGAGATCGAGGTCGACGAGGCCGAAACGGTCCTCAACGCCGCCTTCCGGCAGGGCCTGATGCTGATGCACGGCTGCAAGGAGGGCCAGTGCTCGGCGTGCAAGTCGTTCCTGCTGGACGGCGACGTCGACCTCGATCGCTACTCGACGTTCGCCCTGCCGGACTTCGAGGAGGCCGAGGGGTGGATCCTGCTGTGCCGGGCCCACCCGTACTCGGACCTCGAGATCGAGCTGATCAACTACGACGAGGAGATCCTGCAGTCGGGCACGCCGATCCGGACGGTGACCACCCGGGTCGAGGCCGTCGACGAGCTCACGAGCGACATCCGGCGGCTGCACCTCACCGTCCTGGACGACGAGCCGTTCATCTTCAAGCCCGGCCAGTACGTCGACATCCACGTGCCCGGCCACGAGGGCGAGCACCGCTCGTTCTCGATGGCCAACACCAACCCGGGCGAGCTCGAGTTCATGATCAAGCTCTACCCGGGCGGGCGCTTCTCCGGCCTGCTGGCCGACGGCGCCGTCAAGCCCGGCGACGAGCTGACGGTCACCGGGCCCTACGGCGTCTTCACGCTTCGATCCTCCTCCCCACGCCGGCTGCTGTTCATCGGCGGCGGCGCCGGCATGGCGCCGATCCTCTCGCTGCTGCGGTCGCTGTCCGAGTCGGGCAGCGACCGCGACGCGACCTACTACTACGGCGCGCGCACCGAGGACGACCTGTTCCACCTGCAGGAGCTGTCCGGCCTGCCGTGCGGCTTCGTGCCCGCGTGCTCGGAGGACAGCAACGGCTGGGCCGGCGAGGCAGGCCTGATCACCGACGTCGTCGACCGCCTGGAGGGCGACGTCACGGAGGTCGACGCCTACGTCTGCGGCCCGCCGCCGATGGTGGAGGCCGCGATCGCCCTGCTCGAGCGCCGGGGCGTGCCCGAGGCGCACATCTACTTCGACAAGTTCACAACGACCGCGGACGAGTGAGAGAGGAGAGCCATGGCCACGGAGGTCAAGGAACGCAGCGTCCCGAAGCCCGTCTTCACGGACGCCGAGGCCGGCGCCCAGGAGTTCCCGTCCTGGCAGAGCCGCAGCTACAACTACTTCACGCCGCGCAAGCGGCGCGCCACGGTGTACGAGGACGTCACCGTCGACGTCCAGCCCGATCCCGCGCGCCACCTGAGCCAGGGCTGGGTCTACGCCTTCGCAGACGGCATCGCCGGCTACCCGCAGGAGTGGTCGGCGCTCAAGTCGTCCAACTGGCACGAGTTCCTCGATCCCAACGAGGAGTGGGAGCAGACGATCTACCGGAACAACGCGAACGTCGTCCGGCAGATCTCCCAGAACATCGAGCACGGCCGCACCGCTCACGTGTTCGCGGCCATGAACCCCGCGTGGGTCAAGGTCCTCGAGCGGCACGTGTTCGCGTGGGCGCACCTCGAGCACGGGCTCGGCATGCACGTCTACACGCCCGCCCAGCGCGACGCGCCGACGAACATGATCAACAACGCGATGGCCGTCGGCGCGGTGCACAAGCTGCGCTTCGCGCAGGACCTGATCCTCTACAACCTCGCCCTCTCGGAGGAGATCGACGGCTTCGACGGGACGATCCACAAGGCGACCTGGCAGGACGACCCGGTCTGGCAGCCGACGCGCGAGCTCGTCGAGAGCCTGACCGGCATCCGCGACTGGTCCGAGGCGCTGTTCGTCACCACGGTGGTCTTCGAGCCGCTGGTCGGCGAGCTGTTCCGCTCGGGGTTCGTGATGCAGGCCGCCGCGCCGCAGGGCGACTTCGTCACCCCGACGATCATGGGCGCCGGCGAGTCCGACGCCGCGCGCGAGCAAAGAGGCGCCCGCGCCCTGTTCCGGATGCTCGCCGACGACGAGGCCCACGGCGCGGAGAACAAGCAGACGATGAATGGCTGGCTCGCCGAGTGGACGCCGCGTGCGATCGGCGCCGCCCGCAACCTGCAGCCGATCTGGTCCCAGCTGTCCGAGAAGGTCGTGCGCTTCGAGGACTCGTTCGACCGCTCGCGCGGCCGCTTCGAGGGCCTGGTCGGCGACATCGGCCTCGAGGCCCCGAAGGAGGTCACGGCATGACGGAGTTCAAGTCCGATCCCACCTCCTCGAACATGGCGGGGGTGACGCTGATGAACAACCAGGTCGGCCACGTCGTCGCCGAGGTGATGCGGGGCAAGTCCAACGTCACCGTGAGCGAGCTGCCGTCGATGATCCGCGTCGACGGCGAGAACCAGTTCGACTTCAACTACGAGGAGATGGCCGAGGCGCTGGGCTGGGACGACTTCGGCAACGACGACTTCGAGGAGATAATGTCGACCCACTACGGGCGGATGGTCGTCCTCGACGATCGCATCGTGATGTTCGCGAACCCCGAGGATGCCGCGGAGTACATCGGCTTCGACCTTCAGCCCGTCACCTAGGAGGGAGGAGCCTATGTACGAGAAGAACGGCGAGAAGTACTTCGTCCTCGACAGCCACCTGCACTTCTGGGATGCGAGCCCGGCCAACTGGGTGCCGGGCGCCGAGGAGTACGCCAAGGGCTGGATCGAGTGCTTCCACGCCTACCAGGGGCTGGGCCCGGCGGAGACGCACTGGAGCATCGAGCACTTCCAGAAGTACTCCGTCGAGGACTTCGAGAAGGACGTGTTCCAGGAAGGGCACGTCGACATGGCGATCTTCCAGTCGACGTACCTGAAGGAGTGGTACACGAAGGGGTTCAACGACATCGAGCAGAACGCCTCGATCCTCGACCGCTTCCCGGGCAAGCTGCTCCTCAACGGCCGCTGGGACCCGCGTGAGGGCGAGGCCGGCCTCGAGCAGCTCAGGTCCGACCACGCGAAGTACGGCATCCAGGGCGTCAAGCTCTACACGGCCGAGTGGTACAAGGGCTCGCGCGGCTGGAAGCTGACCGACCCCGAGGCGGTGCCGTTCCTCGAGGCGTGCGTCGAGCTCGGCATCAAGAACATCCACGTCCACAAGGGACCGACGATCTGGCCGCTGGACAAGGACGCCTTCGACGTCTCCGACATCGATCACGTGGCGACCGACTTCCAGGACCTGAACTTCATCATCGAGCACGTCGGGCTGCCGCGGATCGAGGACTTCTGCTTCATGGCGACGCAGGAGCGCAACGTCTACGCCGGCCTCGCCGTGGTCATCGGCGGTCTCATGCACGCCCGCCCGAAGTTCTTCGCCAAGGTCATGGGCGAGCTGCTGTTCTGGGTCGGCGAGGACAAGATGCTGTTCGGCTCGGACTACGCGATCTGGGAGCCGAAGTGGCAGGTCGAGGGCTTCGTCGACTGGGAGATGCCCGACGATTCCGAGTACGCCGACTACCCGCGGCTGGACGCCAACGGCAAGAAGAAGATCCTCGGCCTCAACGCGGCGGCGCTCTACGGCGTCGACGTGCCGGAGGAGTTCCAGGCAGCAGGCGAGCCGGCGGCCCAGGAGGACGCGCAGCTGGTCGAAGGGCCCGCGTGAGCCTGCGCGCCCGAGTCTTCGAGGCGCTGGGCACGGTCTACGACCCGGAGCTCGACGAGCCGATCACCACGCTCGGCTTCGTCGGCTCCTGCGTCGTGGACGGCCACGATGTCGCGGTGCGCCTGCGGCTCCCCACGCCGCAGTGCGCGCCCAACTTCGCGTTCCTGATGGCGGCGGACGCCGCGGCCGCCGTCCGCACCGTCGCGGACGGGTCCGTGAGCATCGTGCTCGAGGACCACTACACGGGCAAGGAGATCAACGCCGCGGTCAACCGGGGCGAGGGATTCGACGACGCGTTCCCGGGCGAGACCGCCGGGGACCTGCGGGCGCTGCGCATGCTGTTCCAGCGCAAGGCGCTGCTGGCGCGCCAGAGCCGGCTGCGCTCGACGGCGACCACGCTCGGCGAGCTCGAAGGCCCCGACGCGGACCGCTGCCGCGAGCTGCGCCGCGAGCTGGGCATCGACGCGTCGGACGACGCGCCTGCGTTCGTTACCGGCGACGGCGAGCCGGTCGAGCCGGGGGATGTGCGCTTCTGGCGGATGGCGTCGCTGACCGCGATGTCCCTGGACGTCAACGGCGGCATGTGCCGCGATCTGCTGAAGACTCGATACGGGGAGGTGGCGGCATGAAGGCCGCGCGTCTGCACGCCTATCACGAGCCGCTCAAGATCGACCAGGTCGACGAGCCGAAGATCACCGGCCCGCTGGACGTCATCGTGCGCATCGGCGCGGCCGGCCTGTGCCGCACCGACCTCCACATCTGGGAGGGCCAGTGGGCCGAGATCTCCCAGATCGAGCTGCCGTACATCCCGGGCCACGAGAACGCGGGCTGGGTACACGAGATCGGCTCCGGCGTGACCAACGTCGAGGTCGGCGACACCGTGATCGTGCATCCCCTCATCACGTGCGGGCTGTGCCGGGCCTGCCGGGCCGGCAACGACATGCACTGCGAGAACGGCGCCTTCCCCGGCCTCGTCATGGACGGCGGCTTCGCCGAGTACATGCTCACCAGCGCGCGGTCCGTCGTGAAGCTCGATCCGTCGCTGCACCCCACGCAGATCGCCGCCCTGGCCGACGCGGGCCTGACCGCCATCCACGCCGTCAAGAAGGCAGCTCCGGTGCTCGGCGCCGGTACGCGCGCCGTCGTCATCGGCGCCGGCGGGCTCGGCCACATCGGCATCCAGTGCCTGAAGGCCTACACGCCGGCGGAGATCATCGTCATCGATCCGAGTGAGAAGGCTCTGGCGCTGGCGGGCGAGCTCGGCGCCGACCACACGATCAAGGTGGACGGCACGCACGTGGACACCGTCAAGGAGATCACCGACGGCGTCGGCGCCGAGGTGATCATCGACTTCGTGGGCGAGCGGGGCGCCGTGGCGGACGGCATCGCGATGGTCCGCAACGGCGGCTTCCACTACGTCATCGGCTACGGCGAGAACATCAACATCCCGACGATCGACGTGATCTTCCGCGAGATCTCCTTCATCGGAAACCTGGTGGGCTCGTACGTCGACCTGCAGGATCTGATGACGCTGACCGCGCAGGGCAAGGTCACCCTCCACACGAGCACGTATCCGCTCGACGCCGTCAACGACGCGATGGCGGACCTCGACAACGGGCGGCTCCAAGGCCGCGGCATCCTCATCCCGGCAGGTGCGTAAATGGGCAAGCGGCTCTTCTTCAACACCGAGGCCCGGCGGCTGCTCCAGGCGGGCGTCGACGAGCTGGCCAACACGGTCAAGGTCACGCTCGGCCCCAAGGGCCGCAATGTCGTGCTCGAGCGGCTGACCGGCGCGCCGACGATCACCAACGACGGCGTCTCGATCGCGCGCGAGATCGAGCTCAGCGACCAGTACAAGAACATGGGCGCGCAGCTCGTGCGCGAGGTCGCCAACAAGACGAGCGACCTCACCGGCGACGGCACCACGACGGCGACGCTGCTGGCCCAGGCGATCGTGCGCGAGGGCATGAAGGCCCTCGAAGAGGGCGCCAACCCGATGCTCCTGCGGCGCGGGATCGAGCAGGCCACCGAGGTGCTGGCGGACGAGCTGCGGCGCTCGGCGCGTCCCATCGAGAGCCGTGAGGCACTCGAGCACGTCGCCACGATCGCCGCCAAGGAGGACGAGCTGATCGGCGCCGCCGTGGCGGAGGCGCTGCACCGCGTCGGGCCCGAGGGCGTCGTGACGCTGGAGGAGAGCGCCGTCCCGGAGATCACCGTCGACTTCGTCGAGGGCATGCACGTGGAGAACGGCTGGATCTCGCCGTACATGGTGCGCGACCCGGAGCGCATGGAGACGGTCTTCGAGGACCCGCACATCTTCATGACCAACAAGCCGCTGTCGCACCCGAACGACCTGCTGCCGGTGCTCGACCTCGTCTCGCGCGACCAGCGTCCGCTCGTCGTGCTCGCCGAGAAGGTCGACGGCGGCGCGCTCGGGATGCTGGTGGCCAACACCCAGCACCGCACGCTCGAGGCGATCGCCGTGCGGGCGCCGGGCTTCGGCCACCGGCGCGTCCAGCACCTCGGCGACCTCGCGGCCTTCTGCGGTGGCGCGGTGATCGCCGAGGAGGCGGGCCTGAAGCTCGAGGACGTGCGTGCCGAGCACCTCGGCACCGCGCGGCGGGTGATCGTGACCACCGACTCGACAGTGTTCATCGAGGGCGGCGGCACGGCCGAGGGCGTGACCCGGCGCATGACCATGATCCGCGCCGAGCTCGCGCGGGCGGTCCACGAGCGCGACGTCGAGATCCTCCAGGAGCGGCTCGCCCGGCTCGCGACGAGCCTCGCCGTGATCCGTGTGGGCGCGGCCACCGACGTGGTCCGCAACGAGCGCTTCCGGCGTGCCGAGGGGTCTTTGGCCGCGACGCAGGCGGCGGTCGCCGAGGGGATCGTGCCGGGCGGTGGCACGGCGCTGCTTCGGAGCGCCGGCGCGCTCGACGCGCTGAAGCTCGAGGGCGACTACGCGCGCGGAGTCGAAGTGGTCCGCAGCGTGCTCACCGAGCCGCTGTACTGGATCGCCAGCAACGCCGGCTACGACGGCCGGGCGGCGGTCGACCAGGTGTCGGCCATGCCGGCCGGCCACGGTCTCGACGCCCTGACCGGCGAGTTCGGCGACCTCTACGAGAAGGGGATCATCGACCCGGTGCGGGTCACGCGGCTCAGCCTCGAGCACGCGGCATCGGTGGCGGCGCTCCTGCTCACCACCGAGGCGCTGGTCGCGGAGGAGCTGATCGCCCAGCCGGGCGCGGTCATCGCACCGGGCTTCGGAGACCTCGCCGAGGGCCTCGCCCGGCCCTCGTCACCGATCTAGCGCTTGCGGCGGGCGGTGTAGCGGCCGCCCGCCTTGACGGTCACCGTCTTGCGCTTGACGAAGTCGCGCACCTTGACCTTGCCGCGCACGACGCGTGTGAGCGTGGTGTGCAGCGTGTCCGCGACGAGCCACTTCGTGCCGACCACGGTCGCCGCGCTGTGCTTGCCCTTGGTCCGGAACTTCCCCTTGCCGTCGCCCCACAGCCGGCGCTTCTTGACCTTCTTGGCGGCGGTGGACGCCTTCCCGGCCGTCCTGCACGACAGCTTCTCGGTCAGGGTGAGCACGGTGACGGCGCCCGACTGGGTGACCTTGAAGACGCCCTCGGAGAAGCTCGCGGTCTGCGGCGCTCCGCCGTCGCTGGCGACCGAGACGAGCTCGACGACGCCCTTGCGCGCGTCGATCTCCGAGCCCATCGGGATGTCGCGGACGTCGTCGAGCGCCACGAAGCGGCTCGAGCCCTTCACGCGGACCTTGACGGTGCCGCTCAGCTCGTCGACCACTACGGTCTCTTTGAACTCGGGCTGCGGGTCCTGCTGCGAAGTCATGTCGCCGGCCGGCGAAGACGGCGGCGCCTGCGCGACTCGTAAGCGCCGGAGTCGCAGCGCCGCCCTGCGGGCGCGCCATCCCGCGCTGGTCGGTCGCCGGTGCAGTTGCCCGCGCGGTCGATCGCCGGGCTCGTCGGCGCGACGGCGAAGACGTCGGTCTCGCCGCCGGTGTAGAGCGTGAGCTGAGGGTCGGCCACGACGTCGCCGGTCGACGGTGAAGCCGCAGTCGGCCGTGGCGACGACGTTGTCGGAGTCGCTGATCGGGAGGCGCGCCGCAGTTCGAGACGCAGTTGCTGGGCGTGTTGCCGGCGATGATCGAGCCGAGCACGGTGAACTCGTGGCCGGTCTCCCCTGCCGGCGCCGAGGCCGCCGCGAACGCCGGCCTGGTTCACCCGGTGAGTGGTCGACCGGGACGATGTCCGGTCGTCATGGCTGCCGGGTCGTCCCAGGCGAAGATGCCGCCGCCGTTGTTCGCGCGGTTGTTGTACACCGTCGAGTGCGCGCACGGTGAGGTTCCCGGGCGCGTTGGCCGTGCCGAAGTTCGGGATGCCGCCAGAGTCGCCGCCGCCGCTGGAGCGCCTCGTTGTCGTCGATCAGGCTGTGCTCGATGACCATCGTGCCGGTGACGTTGGAGATAGCCGCCGCCGCTCGTAGGCGGATGCCGCTCGTGACGCGGACGTGCTCGAGCGTCAGGATGCCGCCGGAGTTGACGAGGTTGCCGCCCGAAGCAGTCCGTGGCGGGAAACGCCGTCCCGCCCTCCATCGTGAGGTGCGAGATGGTCGCGGTCACGCCGCGTGATGTTGAAGACGCGGTCCGGGAACTCCGGCGACATGAAGATCCGCGTTGCGCGGGTGCCGGCGCCGACGATCTCGACGAGGCGTCGACCGTCAACTCACCGCCGGTCAGCATGTAGTCGCCCGCCGGCACGACGATCGTGTCGCCCACGATGTCGGTCTGCTGGGCCGCGAACAGCGCGCTGCGGATGCTCGGGCAGCTCGTGCCCGTGCACGGGTCCGTCGAGTCTGTCGTCGTCGTGACGGTGAAGGTGTCGGCCGCGGCCGGGGCGGCGAACACGAGCAGTGCGAACGTCGCACATGCGGGAAGCAGGCGCCTCATCGCCTCAACGCTAGGACCTCGCGGCATCGTTGCTCCTCCCCAGGAGGCCAGGGTGCCGAGGGCCACGCGCGGCCCTCGTCAGCGATCTGAGGTCTTGCGAGGGTCGTGGTCGTCGTCGACGACGGCGAGCAGCGCCCGGATCGTCGCGCCGAGCCGGGCCTGCTCGCCGACACCGGCCAGTCCGGCGCCGCGAGCGGCCGTGACCTGCGAGCGGTAGTGCTCCAGCATCGTCTTGGCGCTCGGCATTGCGGCTGGATTCCCTGGTGGTGGCGTATCGAAACTCGGTGATCCGCGGGGTGCGGTTCTCCGCACCTAAGAGTCGACGTACCCCTACCTGATACCTCGCGGCACCCCCGGTGCGCGCGCAAACGTCCCGCCGTACCTTCGACTGATGCTCGCTCGCGCCCTCCCCAGCTTCTCCCTCTCCCCGGCCGCGCGCGCGCAGCTCGGGATCTTCCTCTTCGCGTATCTGGTCTACAGCGCGGCCCGCTTCGTGACCATCGGCGACCTCTCGGTGGCCCAGTCCAACGCCGACTGGATCATGGATCTCGAAGACCACCTCAGCGTCGCCGTCGAGGCCTCGGTCCAGCAGGGCCTGACCGGCACGATCGCCCTGTGGCTGCTGAACCACCTCTACCTGGCCGCCCAGCTCGTCGTGCTGCCCGGCTCGCTGATCTTCCTCTACCGGCGCCGCCACCCGATGTACGAGCGCCTGCGCAACACGATCCTCGCCACCTGGGTCCTGTCGATCCCCATCTACGCCGCCTTCCCCGTCGCTCCCCCGCGGCTGGCGGACTCGGGGCTGGTCGACACCATCACCGCCCAGACCGGCCTGTCGCTCGACTCGTCGCTGACCACGAGCTTCTACAACGAGCTCGCCGCGGTGCCGAGCCTGCACGTCGGCTTCGCCGTGATCATCGGCGTGGCCGTCTCCGCGGCCGTCCGCAACCCGATGGTCAAGTTCGCCTGGCTGCTGTGGGGCCCGGTCATCGGCCTCGCGGTCGTCGCCACCGGCAACCACTACGTGTTCGACATCGCCGCCGGCGTGGTCGCCGCGGGCCTGGGCTACCTGCTCGGCGCCGCTGTGGCGCGGATGACGCCGCGGTCGGCTGCGGCGCAGCCGTGCCTGGCTGGGGCCTAGGCGAACGTCAACTGGCGCTTTCACCGGAAATCGATCGCCGGTGGTCAAGGCGGCCATGTGATAGGACGTCGCGGAGGGCCGGCGCGGCCGGCCTCCTCGCTTCCCTACCCAGCCGCAGTTGACGTCGCCGGCCGCCGCAGCACGGCGACAACGCCACGCCACCGCACGGCCTGAAGGCTGATCGCCAGCGTCAAGACGGTCCCCACCACGGTCAGCACCACGCTCGTCCCCACGAAGAAGGCGGCGAGCTCACCCGCCGGCACCGCCACGCCCGTGACGGGCGCGAAGGTGGCCGCGAGCATGGCCGCGCCGGCGCCGACCGAGGCGGGCGCGAACGGGACGAGGCGGCCGCCGCTCTGCGCCGCGGTGACGAGCAGCACGGCGGCGAACGAGGCGGGCAGGCCGAAGGCGGCGAGGAAGCAGGCGAGGGCGCCGAGCCGGCAGGCGCGGCTCGCGATCTGCCACGGCAGCACGCCGCGCGCGTAGGCGCCGGGGCACTTCAGCGGCGCGCAGCCTCTGCCCACGCCACGGGCGATGGCGCGCAGGCGCGGCGTGCGAGCCACCACGAGGACGATCAGCGCCGCGGCCGCCGCGGCGCCCACGATCCAGAGCGGCCCGGGCGCGCCGAACTCCGGCCCGAGGCCGGCGCTCACGGCCACGGCGAGCAGCGCCGCGCCGACCAGCAGCTCGCCCGCGCCCTCGGCCACGATGGTTCCCGCGAGCAGCGAGCAGTCGGGCAGCCGGCGCCGCAGCAGCAGGACGCGCACGGCGTCGCCCGCGCGCGCCGACGCCAGGCCACCGGCCCCGGCGCCCGCCACCCAGGCCGCGATCGCGTCGCGGCGCCGGACGTGCTCACCGCCGGCGGCACGCACCAGCGTGCACCAGCCGCGGCCACGAGCGACCTGATTGGCCAGGTGAAGTACGACCCCGAGGACGAGCCACCCGATCGACACGCCGGCGAGCGCTTCCGTGAAGCTCCCCAGCGCATGTTCCAGGGCAGCCGCCAGCTCCGCGGCTGCGTCCCACATGCTGAAGTGATCGTACCCATGAACGCGCCGTTATCGATCCGGCCCGCAAACGAATCCGACGCCGCCGCCGTGGCGGCGATCTACAACGAGGGGATCGAGGACCGGCTGGCGACGTTCGAGACGCGCCCGCGCGAGGCCGGCGAGGTGCGTACGTGGCTCGAGGGCGGACTCCCGTTCCTGGTCGCGACGGCGGGCGACGAGGTGGTCGGCTTCGCGCGCGTGAGCCCGTACTCGGACCGCTGCGTGTACGAGGGCGTCGGCGAGCACGGCGTCTACGTCGCGCGCGCCGCCCGCGGCGCGCGGCCTCGGGCGGCAGCTGCTCGAGGCGCTGTGCGACGAGTCCGCGCGCGCCGGCCTCTACAAGCTCACCGGCCGCGTCTTCACCGACAACGCCGCCAGCCGCGCCCTCCATGTCGCGGCCGGCTTCCACGAGGTCGGCATCCAGCGCCGCCACGGCCGGCTGGACGGGCGCTGGAAGGACTGTGTCCTGTATGAGCGACTGCTGGGCGATGCGGCCTAGTCGAAGTACCGCTCCCGCGCCAGCACGGCGGTGAAGGCGAAGTCCGAGAACACGCCGTCGATCCCGAGCTTGAAGAACTGGCGGTACTCCCGCAGCGGGTTTCCGCCGTAGTCGGAGGCCAGGTTGTTCGGCTCGTCGCGGAACGTCCACGTGTGGATGAGCAGGCCCTTGCGATGCGCGCGCTTGATCAGGTCCGTCGGCGGGAGCGTGACGAGCGCGCCGTTGGCGGCGACCCTCGTGCTCACGATGTAGCGCTTCCACGGCCCGATCCCGTCGGCGTAGGTCGCGATCTCGGCCAGGCCCTTGTCGGTCGCGAAGAAGCCGAACGTGCGGGCGAGCAGCTTCGGGTCGCCGGAGACGGTCCAGTCGTACGGGCGGTCCCACGGCGCGTAGTAGACGAGCGTGCCGTCGGCCGCGACGTCCGCGGCGTCGACGAGCTGCACCAGCCGGACGTCGGTCATGCGGTTGAGCTGCTTGAGGTTCGACTGCTCGAAGGACTGGATGAAGACCGGCGAGCGCTTCTTGTTCCAGCCGGCCTTGTCGAGCGCGCGGACGAGCCGGCCCTCGAGCGCCAATCCGAGCCGCTGGTGGAAGGTCGGGTGCTTGGTCTCGGGGTAGATCCCGACCCCCTTGCGCTTCGCCAGCGCGATGACCTCTTCGAAGGTCGGGATCTCGAACTCGCCGTCGAAGCCGTGCGGGCGGTTGGCGAGCGGCTGCACGGCGCGCAGGGTCTTGATCTCGGCCAGCGTGAAGTCCGAGGCGAACCATCCGGTCTCGTCGATCCCGTCGACGTTCTTGGTCGTCTCGCGCGAGGCGAACTCGGGATGCAACCGGACGTCGGTGGTCGCGGTGATGTTCGGCTCGTGGCGCGCGATCAGGTGGCCGTCCTTGGTGGCCACGAGGTCGGGCTCGATGTAGTCGGCGCCCATCCTGGCCGCCAGCGCATAGCCCTGGAGCGTGTGGTCGGGCAGGTAGCCCGGGGCGCCGCGGTGGCCGATGACCAGCGGCTCGTCGTCATGCGCCATCGCCGGAGCGGCAGACGCGAACAGCGCGACCAGCACCAGCAGGAAAGTCCTCATGGTTCCCCCTCACTCTTGCTGCGTGAGCCCGAACCTAACCGACACGCCGACGGGCGTGTGAAGAATTGATATATCTGGCGTCGTGGACGCGGCAGACCTCACCGCTCGCGTGCTCGCGCTGGTGCTCGAGCGCTCGCCGCGGACCGTGGTCGAGCTCGAGACGGCGGCGGCCGCGTCGGCCGACAGCGTCCACACCGCGCTCGACGCGCTCGAGCGCAACGGGCTCGTCGAGTGGGACCCCACGCGCACGCACGTGCGCCCGGGCCCGCGCGAGGTGCGCTACGCGCAGTCGGGCCGCGACCTGGCCGAGCTGGCCGAGCCCGCGATGCGCCGGCTCGCCTCCGAGAGCGGCGAGACGGTCAACCTGATGGTGCGCACGACCGGCGGCGCGGAGGCGATCGCCCAGGTCGACGGCCGCCACGTGCTCGGCGTCAGCAACTGGATCGGCCGCGAGGTGCCCGACCACTGCAGCGCCGCCGGCAAGGTCTTCCTCGCCTTCGGCGCCTCCTCCCTGCCGTCGGGCGAGCTCGAGCGCCCCACCACGCGCACGATCACCGACCGCCCGCTGCTGGAGCGCGAGCTCGAGTCGGTGCGCCGCCAGGGCTTCGCGACCATCTCCGACGAGCTCGAGGTCGGCCTCGCCGCCGTGGCGGCGCCGGTCCGCGACGCCGACGGCGTGGTGGCAGCGCTGTCGGTCGCCGGCCCGACCGCCCGACTCGGCGACGCGCGGCTCGGCCTGCTCGGACGCGTGGCGATCGAGCAGGCGCACACGGTGTCGGTCCAGCTCGGATTCCAGGGCGAGCTCGAGGACCTGCTCGACTCGCTGCGCGCACGGCGCGAGTAGCCTGCGCGCGTGGAAGTCGACCCGTGGGGAGAGGATCCGAAGCTCGTCGAGGTCCTCGGCGCGCAGGGGGCGGCGGAGTTCCGCGCGATGCTCGACGGCTTCCCCGAGGCGGTCGGTGTCCTCTGGGCGATGCGCGACGGCGAGGGCCGGATCGTCGACTTCAGCTTCGGCTACGGCAATCCCTCGATCCTGCGCGCGTTCCGGCTGCCGGCCGCGACGCGCGACCGCTACACGCTGCTCGAGGCCCTGCCGCCGATGCGCGGCAGCCGTGCGTTCGACGCCTACATCCGCGTCTGCGAGACCGGCGAGCCGTTCGTTCACGAGGTCACCTACGACACGCCGTTCGGCGACGGCTACATGCTCGGCACCTGGGTGCAGCGCAGCGCCAAGCTGGGCGACGGGATCGTCAACTTCCTCACCGACGTGACCGAGCAGCGGCGCATGGAGGCCGAGCTGCGCAGCTATGCGGACGTGGTCGCGCACGACCTCAACGAACCGGTCGCGGGCATCGCGATGCTCGTCGGCCTGCTCGAGCGACGGGCCGCGGAGCCACCGCCGGCCGGCGTCCTCGAGCAGCTGCGCACGAGCACCGAGCGCGCGCGTGACCTGATCGACGGCGTGCTGGTCTACGCGCGCGCCGGTGAGCTGAACACGGAGCGGGTGGCGCTCGCCGACCTCGTGTCCGAGGTCGCCGATGACCTGCGCATCGAAGGCGCGACGCTCGAGATCGGCGATCTGCCCGAGATCGACGGCGACCCGCGGCAGCTGCGCCGCGTGCTGCAGAACCTGCTCGGCAACGCCGTGAAGTACCACGGCGTGGCGCCGTTGCGGATCGAGGTCTCGGCGCTCCGCGACAGCCGGGAGTGGGTCGTGACCGTGCGCGACAACGGCCTCGGCGTCGATCCGGACCAGGCGGGCCGGATCTTCGGCATGTTCTCCCGCGCCAACCAGCAGGTCGACGGCGTGGGGATCGGCCTCGCCGTCTGCCGCCGCATCGTCGAGGCCCATGGCGGGCGCATCTGGGTCGAGTCGGCCGGCGCCGGGAGCGCGTTCCGCTTCACCCTCCCGGCCTGACCGTGGACAACGCCCACATCGCCGACCGCCTGGACGCGTTCGCCGCGCTGCTCGAGCTCGCCGAGGCGAACCCGTACACGGCTCGCGCCTACCGCCGCGCGGCGGAGACGATCCGCGCCGCCGGGGTCCCGGTCGCCGGCCTCGTGCGGAACGGGCAGGTGCGCCGGCTGCGCGGGATCGGGCCGGGGATCGAGGCGCGGCTGCGCGAGCTGGTCGAGACCGGCGAGATCGCCGAGCTCACCGAGCTGGAGCGCGAGCTCGCGCCGGAGCTGATCGGCATCGGCCGCTACCTCGGGCTCGGAGCCCGGCGCGGCGTGGAGATCGCCCGGGCGCTCGGCGTCCGGACGCTCGACGAGTTCCGCTCGGCCGCGGAGGCCGGCCGGCTGCAGAGCGTGCCGGGCATCGGGCCGAAGACCGAGGCGCGGCTGCGCGACGCGCTCGCCCGCGGGCCCGCGCCGCAGCAGGGGCTCCTGCTCAATCGCGCCCGGGAGCTCGTCGGCGGCGTGGCGACTGCGCTCGGCGGCGCGGCCGCCGGCGACGTGCGGCGCTGGCGCGACGTCTGCGAGCGCCTGGCCGTCGTCGCGCCCGACCTGGCGCTCTTCGCCGACCTGCCGCAGATCGTCGCCGTGATCGAGCAGGACGAGCGGCGCGCGGTCGGCGTGACCGTCGAGGGCGTCCCGATCGAGGTCGTGGCCGCCGAGCCGGAGCGCTTCGGGACCGCGCTGGTGCGCGCCACCGGCTCGGACGCCTACGTCGCCGCGCTCGAGCCGCTGCCGGACGCGCCCGACGAGGAGGCCGTCTACCGCGCGCTCGGCGTCCCCTGGTGCCCGCCCGAGCTGCGCGAGCAGCCGTTCCGCGGCGAGCCGCCGCCGTTGGTGGAGGTGGCCGACATCCGCGGCGACCTGCACTGCCACACCACCTGGTCCGACGGCCGCGCGAGCGTCGAGGAGATGGGCCGAGCGGCGCTCGACCGCGGCTACGAGTACGTCGCGATCTGCGACCACACGCCGGCCGTCGGCGCCGTCCGCGGCCTCACGCCCGACGACGTGCGCCGCCAGGGCGAGGAGATCGCGGCCGCCAACGAGCTGCTCGCCCCGTTCCGCGTCCTGCGCGGGATCGAGTGCGACATCCTGCCCGACGGCCGGCTCGACCTGCCCGACGACGTGCTCGCGGAGCTCGACTGGGTGCAGGCGAGCGTCCACGGCGGCCAGCGGATGCCGGCGCGCGAGATGACCAAGCGCGTCGAGGAGGCGCTCCGCAACCCGCACGTGCGCTGCCTCAGCCATCCCACGGGCCGGATCATCACCCGGCGGCCGGAGAACGCGCTCGACCTCGAGCGCGTGTTCGAGGTCGCCCTCGAGACGGGCGTCGCGCTCGAGGTCAACGGCCTCGCCCCCCGGCTCGACCTCAGCGGCGAGCACGTCCGGGAGGCGCTGCGGGCGGGGGTGCCGATCGTCTGCTCCACCGACGCCCACTCCGTGCAGGGGCTCGGCAACATGGAGCTCTCGGTGCGTACGGCACGCCGCGGCTGGGCGACGGCCGATCAGGTCGTGAACACACGGTCGCTCCCGTCGCTCACGCGGTGACGCGCGCGTCGAGCCATTCGTCGAACGTCGGCCCGGCGAGGGCGGCGTCGGGGCCGGGGAGGGAGCCGCCCGTCTCGAACAGCGGGTCGGGCGCGTCGACCTCCTCCACGCGCACCGGGTCGCCGTTGCGCGCCGCCAGCCGCCGCGCGGCGTCGACGAGGCTCTCCTCGCGGGGGCCGGCGATCTCCCAGATCGGGCCGTCGCCGGTCGCCGGGACGGGCCTGTTCTCGGTGGCCAGCTCGACGAGCGCCTCGGCCACCGTGCGCGCGGCGACGAGCTGCGTGCGCATGCGCCACAGGTAGGCCACGTCGCCCTGGCGGCCCCAGTCCATCAGCTGCTCGACGAACTCGTGGAACTGCGTGGCGCGCAGGATGCGGACCGGGATCGGGCCGACCAGGTGCGTCTGCTCCTGCACGACCTTGGCCGCGTTGTAACCGCCGTTGAAGCGGTCGATGCCGACGATCGACACGAGCACCATCCGGCGCACGCCGGCGCGCTCGCCCTGCTCCTGCAGGTTGCGGGCCGCGGTGGTGAAGAACTCGATGGCCGCCTGCTCGTCGGGCGTCGGGGGCGTGGTGGCGTCGATGATGCACTCGACTCCCTCGAGGGCCTCCGCGAGACCCGCGCCCGTGATGACGTCCACGCCCTTGGAGCGCGCGATCTCGACGACCTCGTGGCCGGCGGCTTCGAGGATCTCGACGGCAGGGCGGCCGACCCGCCCGGTGGCTCCCGCGACTGCGATCTTGGTCATCTCTGCTCTCCTTCGTCACATCCGTTGGCTTTGCCGCGTCAGTGCATTGACGGATGCCGACGGAAGAACGTGACAAATGACCGAGAACGAATTCCTTGCCGAGCAGTTCGAGGCCACGCGGCCGCACCTGCGGGCCGTCGCCTACCGCATGCTCGGATCGCTCAACGAGGCCGACGACGCCGTCCAGGAGGCGTGGCTGCGGCTGAGCCGCTCGGACGCGGGCGAGATCGACAACCTCGGCGGCTGGCTGACGACCGTGGTCGCGCGCGTGTCGCTCGACATGCTGCGCTCGCGCCGGTCGCGCCGTGAGGCATCGCTCGACGACGTGCACGTGCCCGAGCCGATCGTGAGCCGCGCGGACGGCCTCGATCCCGAGCACGAGGCGCTGCTGGCCGACTCGGTCGGGCTCGCGCTGCTCGTCGTGCTCGAGAAGCTCAACCCGGCCGAGCGGCTCGCCTTCGTGCTGCACGACATGTTCGCCGTGCCGTTCGACGAGATCGGCCCGATGGTCGGCCGCTCACCGGACGCCGCCCGTCAGCTCGCCAGCCGCGCGCGGCGGCGGGTGCGCGGCGAGGCCCCCGCTCCCGACGCCGACCTCGCCGAGCAGCGCCGCGTGGTCGACGCCTTCTTCGCCGCCGCCCGCGACGGCGACTTCGAAGGGCTCGTCGCGGTGCTCGACCCGGACGTCGTGGTGCGCTCCGACGGCGGCCTCAGCGGCCCCACGCACGAGGTCCGCGGCGCGGAGGCCGTCGCCGCGCGGGCGATGAGCTTCGCCCACCTCGGCCCGTACGTCCGCCCGGCGCTCGTGAACGGCGCGGCCGGCGTCGTCGTGGCGCCCCGCGGCCGGCCGTTCGCGGTCATGGGCTTCACCGTCGCCGGGGGCAGGGTCGTCGAGATCGACGCGCTGGCCGATCCGGAGCGCCTGGCGCGGCTCGATCTGACGATCCTCGACTAGCGGTCGGCCTCGTCGAGCAGCCGGATGCCGAGCGCGGCGGCGAACACGCCGGCGTGACCGACGATGTCGCCCCACGGCATCGCGGCGCCGCGCAGGCGCTCGGCGGCGACGATGCCGTCGAGCGTGCACGAGCGCAGCTCGCAGCCGTCGATCCGCAGGCCGGTGAGGTCGGCTTCGGTCAGGTCGCAGTGGTCGAAGCGGACGGAGCGCAGGAGCGCCTCGCGGAGCTCGGCCTGCGCGAGCATGCAGCCGACGAAGGCCACGCGCTCGAGCGTCGCGCCGGCGAAGGTGGCGAGGTCGATGCGGCAGTCGCGGAACATGACGTCGGTGAGCGTGCCGCGCGTCCATTGGACGCCGGTCATCCGCGCGCCCGTGACCGTGACACGCCGCAGCAACGGCTCCGGCGCGACCAGGTTGGCGAGGTTGCCGCGCTCGATCGCGACGTCGATCAGCCGCCAGCCCCTGAGCTGCCGGGCGCTGAGGTCGGCGTCCACCATCCGCTCGACCTCGTCCGGGCGCGGCGCCTCAGGTGTCCGAATGCTGCCGGGCGTCCGGCGAGGCATCCCAGAACTCGTCGATCTTCGTGGAGTCGCCGTGGTCGAGCTTGCGCGAGACCGCCCACAGCTCGACCGGCTCGTCACCCTCGTTGCGGTGCGAGCGCGGCGTCCGCGGGGCGACGCGCACCGCGGCGGGCGCGCTCACCGTCCGGACCTCGTCGCCGAACCGCATGGTCAACACCCCGCGCGTGACGAGGTAGAGCTCCTCCACCTCGTCGTGGAAATGGCCGGTGCCCTGCTCGAAGTCCGAGTGCGGCGGCTACGCGGATCAGGGTCGCCGCGAGCTGCTCGGCGCCCAGCGCCTCGGTCAGCCGGCGGAACTCGCCGGGCACGTCGGAGCCCGCGTAGGCGTCGTCGGCATCGTCGGGGTCCACGATCGCGTAGTCAGTCATCCATCGCCTCCACCAGCAGGGTCGCGAGGTCCACTACCCGCATGTCGCGCCCGCTGCTCTTGACGCCGTCGTCGAGCATGACCGTGCAGAACGGGCACGCGACGGCGAGCGTGCCGGCGCCGGTGTCGGCGGCCTGGCGGACGCGCTCCTCGTTGATCGGCTTGGCGCGCTCCTCCATCCACATGTGCGCGCCACCCGCGCCGCAGCAGAAGGTCTTCTCCTCGCGCCGCTCCATCTCGACGGGCTGCCCGACGGCCGCGGCCAGCTCGCGCGGCGAAGCGCGCACGTCGTTGTGGCGGGCGAGGTAGCAGGAGTCGTGGTAGGTGATCTCGTCCGAGCCGGCCTGTGGCGACAGCCGCCCGTCGCGGAGGAGCGAGGCGAGCAGCTCGGTGTGGTGGACGACCTCGTAGCGCCCGCCGAAGTCCGGGTACTCGTGGGCGATCGTGTTGAAGCAGTGCGGGCAGCTGGCGACGATCTTCGTGACGCCCGACTCGTTCAGCGTCGCCACGTTCTGCTCGGCGTAGGCCTGGAAGACGAACTCGTTGCCCATCCGCCGCGCGGGGTCGCCGGTGCACGCCTCGGCCGGGCCGAGGATGGCGAAGTCGACACCCGCCGCGATCAGCAGCTTCGCCGTGGAGCGGGCCCCTTCGCGAGCCCGCTCGTCGTAGGCAGCCGCGCAGCCGACCCAGTACAGGTACTCGGGCACGGGATCGCCGGGCTCGAGCACGCGCACGTCGAGGCCCTCGGTCCAGTCCGTGCGTTCGGCCTGCGGCTTGCCCCACGGGTTGCCCTGGCGCTCGACGTCGCGCAGCATCGGCTCGGCCTCGCTCGGGAAGCGAGACTCGACCATCACCAGGTGCCGCCGCAGGTCGACGATGTGGTCGATGTGCTCGATGTTGACCGGGCACGCCTCCACGCACGCGCCGCACGTCACGCAGTCCCACGCCATCTCCTCGAGCTGCCCCGTCGACGCGACCCCCGGACCTTCGTAGTCGCCGGCGAGCGCCTTCGGGCCCTCCTCGAACAGGTGGTCGCGGACCCCCATGATCACGAGCTTGGGCGACAGGGTCTTGCCGGTGAAGTAGGCCGGGCAGGCGTCCTGGCAGCGCCCGCACTCGGTGCACGAGAAGGCGTCCATCATCTGCTTCCACGTCAGGTCCTCGACGGTCCCGATGCCGAAGCGCATCTCCTCCTCCGGCAAGTCCTCGTCGAACTTCAGCGGCTCGAGCCGGCCGCGCGAGCGCGTGCGGCCGAAGTAGACGTTGATCGCCGCGGTGGCGATGTGCAGGTGCTTGGAGTGCGGCAGGTAGGCGAGGAAGCCGAGGATGAGCAGGATGTGCGCCCACGCGAAGGCGACCTCTTCGGTGAAGTGGTACGCCAGCAGCGTGAGAACGATGCCCGCGATCCAGGCCAGGATGAGGTCGGCCTCGCCGAGGTGGCTGCCGTCGAACCGCCGCGGGCGCACGACCTTGCGGATGTAGAACGCGACCGCCACGCCGGCCAGTGCCAGCACGCAGAACGCGTTGGCCAGCGCCTCGTACCACTCCCAGTGCGGCGCCGCGTCGGCGTCGACCATCGCGATCATCGCCAGCGGGATCGCCGGGAAGAGCACGATGAAGGCCCAGAAGATGAACGCGTGCATCAGGCCCGGCACGAGCCGCTGCAGCAGCTTGCGCTGGCCGAGCACGACGACCGCCTCCGACCGCAGCCGTTCGGGCACGTCGTCGCGGCGCTCGATCCCGGACGCGTGCCCCATCCGGACGAGCCGGGAGAGGAGCAGGACGCGGCGGGCGAAGAGGAAGCCGGAGACGGCGAGGGCGACGGCCAGCGCGAGAGCGCCGATCATCCCCTGACCCGTCGCAGCTCGGCCGTGATGGCCGGCACGATCTCGAGCACGTCGCCGATCACCGCGTAGTCGGCGCTGGACATGATCGGCGCCTCGGGGTCGGAGTTGATGGCCAGCAGCTTCTTCGCGCCCTTGCAGCCGGCCATGTGCTGCGTGGCGCCGCTGATCCCGCACGGGATGTAGAGCTCGGGCGAGATCTTGGTGCCGGTCTGCCCCACCTGGTCGGTGTGCGGCCGCCAGCCCGCGCTGGTCACCGCGCGCGAGCAGCCCACGACCCCGCCCAGCAGCGAGGCCAGCTCCTCGAGCGGCGCGAAGCCCTCGGCCGAGCCCACGCCCCGCCCGCCGCTCACCACCACCGGCGCCTCGGCCAGCGACAGCCCGCCCGTCGACGTGTCCACACGCTCGACCACGCGCGCGACGGTGTCCTGCGGCTGCAGCTCCGGCGTGAAGCGCTCGACCGCCGGCTCGCCCGCCGCCTCCTCGATCGGCACCGCGTGCGGCGCCACCGTCATCAGCTTCACGTCGCCGTGCAGCCGCGCCTCCTCCAGCAGCGAGCCACCCCAGCGCTGGCGCGTCACCTCGTCGCCGCGAGCGCTCACGCAGTTGGCCGCGAACACGCCGCCGGTCATCACCGCGGCGTGCGCGAGCACCTCGTTGCCGATGTCGGTGCCCGCGGCGACGACCGTGGTGGGAGACAGCTGCGCGATCGCCCGCGCCCACGCCTGAGGCGCGTAGCCGTCGGCCTCGGCGACGTGCAGCGTCCGCACCCCGGTCACCGCCGGCGCCTCGTCGAACGCGATCGCGTCGACCTCGGAGTCGTACGCGCGCGCGAAGGTCAGCGCCTGCTGCGCGAGCTCGCCCGCGTCCTCGACGAAGACCAGGACGCTCACGCGACCCCCAGCTTCTGCAGCAGCTCGACCACCGCAGGGGCGGCGCCCGGCCCCTCGCCGAGCACCTCCGCCTGCTTCCCACGCCCCTCCGGGACGACCAGGCGCACCATCTCCAGGCGCGGCTCGCGCCCTGCCGGCGTCCGCCGGTCGACGGGCTTCTTGCGCGCGCGCAGCTTCGCCGGCACCGACGGGTAGCGCGGCAGGTTGATGCCCTCCTTGACCGTGACGACCGCGGGCAGCGGCACCCGGTACACGTCACCGGTCTCCTGCTGGCCGCGCACCGCGCCATCCTCGACCGCCAGCGCCTTCAGCCCGGTCACGACCGGACGGCCCAGCGCGTGCGCCACCCGGATGCCGACCTGGAAGCCGCCCGAGTCGGCCGACTCGTTGCCGAAGATCACGAGGTCGGGCGACTCGGCCGCGATCACCTCGTGCAAGGCGGCGGCGGTCGCCTCGGGATCCCAGTCGGAACCGTCGGTCTCGAGCAGGATCGCGCGGTCGGCGCCCAGGGCCAGGCACTCGCGCAGCTGCTCCTCGGCCTCGGGCGGCCCCAGCGTCACCACGGTCACCGACCCGCCGCCCGCCTCGACGATCCGCACGGCCTCCTCGACCCCGCACTCCTCGTGCGGCGAGATCGTGAAGCCGAGATGGCGGGTCTCCAGCGCACGGTCACCGGCCGTGAGCACCATCTTGCCGCCGGTCAGCGGCACGCGCTTGACGCAGACGAGGACGTCCATCAGGAACGGATGCGGGAGTTCTCCGGGTCGAAGATCGGTGTCGAGCCGGCCACCGCGACGGTCACGGGGTAGCGCTCGTTCATGTACTCGACGGCCAGCTCCTCCCCCTCGCGCGCGTGCTCGGGCGGCAGGTAGGCCATCAGCACGTACTTGCCGACCGACGGCGCCGAGCCCGCCGTGGTCACGAACGAGCGGCGGCCCTTGGCGTCCACCAGCGGCGCGCCATCGCGGGTGGTGATCGGCTCGCGGCCGAGCATGTAGCGCTTCACGCCGGAGGCCGACGTGTGGTCGTCGACGGTCAACGTGCACATCAGCGCCGCCGGCTCGGACTCGCGGTGGCGCAGGTGCGCCTCGCGCCCGACGAAGTCCTGGTCCTTGACCTTCCCCCACGCCATGTCGGCCTCGACCACGTCGTACTCGGCGTCGAGCTCGAAGCCGAAGGCGCGGTAGCCCTTCTCGATCCTGCCCGTCGTGCCGTAGACGCCGATCCCGGCGGGGACGACGCCGTGGGGCTCGCCGGCCTCCCAGAGCATGTCCCACAACCGAGCGCCCTGCTCGATCGGCACGTGCAGCTCCCAGCCGAGGTCGCCGACGTAGGAGATCCGCAGCGCGAGCACCTGCAGCGGGCCGACCTCGATGAACTTGCAGCGCGCGAACGGGAAGCCCTCGTGCGAGACGTCGTCGCTCGTGAGGCTCGAGAGGATGTCGCGCGCCCGCGGCCCCCACAGGCCGATCGTCGTCCAGGCCCCGGTGAGGTCGGTCACGACCGCGCCGTCCGCGTTGTCGCGGCACCACTTGAGGTCCGCCATCCCGTGCAGGCCGCCGGTGACCACGCGGAAGCGGTCGTCGGCGAGCCGCAGGATCGTCAGATCGGAGCGGAAGCCGCCGCCCGGCGTGAGCAGCGGCGTGTAGACGGCGCGGCCGACCGGCACGTCCATCTGCCGCATCGCCACACGCTGGACGGCGTCGAGCGCGCCATCGCCCGCGATGTCGAAGATGCTGAACGCCGACAGGTCGAACATGGCCGCCGTCTCGCGCATGGCGAGGTGCTCGGCGTTGATGATCGGCGACCACCAGCGCGCGTCCCACTCGTGCTCGCGCCCGTCGAGGCCGTACTTCTCCACCAGCGGCGCATTCGACTCGTACCAGAACGGCCGCTCCCAGCCGGCCGTCTCGAAGAACACGGCGCCGAGCGCCTGCTCACGCGAGTGGAACGGCGGCAGCCGCACGTCGCGGTTCGAGCCCCACTGCTCGCCGGGATGCACGATGCCGTACGTCTTGTTGAACCCCTCGGCGGCCCGCGCGCGCACGTTCGTGCGCGTCTTCTGGCACGGGTAGAAGCGCGCGATGTCGGACGACTGGAGGTCGATCTCGCTCTCGCCGTGCGTCATCCACTCGGCGACCGCGCGGCCCACCCCGGGCCCTTCCTTCACCCACACCGCGGCGGCGCTCCACAGCCCGCCGACCTCCGGCGTCTCCCCCAGCAGCGGCAGCCCGTCCGGCGTCAGCGAGAGCAGGCCGTTGATCGCGTACTTGATGCCCACCGACTCGTCGCCCACGATCTCCGGCATCAGCTCGAGCGCCTGCTCCATCTGGAGCGCGAAGTCGTCCTCGGTGAAGGGGAACTCGGTCGGCGACAGGGCCGACTCCTCGATCGAGGGGATCTCCTCGGGGTCGTGCAGGATCGGGCGGTGCGCGTACGAGCCGATCTCCAGGCCGGTGCCGTCCTGGCGCTCGTACATGTTCGTGTCCATGTCGCGCACGATCGGCCACTCGATGCCCTTCTTGGCGCCGGCGAAGCGCGGCACCGGGCCGATGTCGATCATCTGGTGGATCGCCGGCGTCAGGGGGATCGTGGCGCCGGCCATGCGCGCGATCGTCGGGCTCCAGACGCCGCAGGCGATGACCACGGTCTCGGCCTCGACGTCGCCGTCGGTGGTGGTCACGCGCTTCACGCGGCCGCGCTCGGTCTCGATCCCCGTCACCTCGGTGTTCGGGACGACCGTCAACGCGCCAAGTGCCTGGGCCTCCTCGCGCATCAAAGTGCCCGCGCGGAGCGAGTCCACGACCCCCACCCCGGGCGTGTAGAAGCCGCCGATCACGACCGACTCGTCGATGAACGGGACGAGCGCCTTGATCTCCGCCGGGCTCACGAGGCTGACCGGCTCGACGCCCCACGACTTGGCCGAGGCCATCCGCCGGCGCAGCTCCTCCATCCGCTCCTCGGTGCGCGCCACCTCGATCCCACCGGATTCCGTGAAAACTTCCAGCTCCTTGTACTGCTCCACGCTGTCGAGCGTGAGCGCGGTCATCTCGCGCGAGTGGTCGACCAGGTAGATGAAGTTCGACGCGTGCCCCGTGGACCCGCCGGGATTGGGCAGCGGCCCCTTGTCGAGCTGCACGATGTCGGTCCAGCCGAGTCGCGCAAGGTGCCCGACCAGCGAGTTGCCGACGATGCCCGCGCCGATCACGACGACGCGCGCGCTGGACGGGAGCCTGCTCACGAGGGGAGATATATCAGATGGTCAGGAGGCCTTGACTACGTTCCTTCACTCCTGCTAGAGCTTGATATATCAGCATCGGGGGAGGCCCGAGATGAGTGAGCACGGCCCGACAGCCCAGGGCGCGAGAGCCGCCATCGACCCGTGGGTGTTCTTCATCGCCGCCGGCATCTCGCTGGCGTTCGTCCTGTGGGGGGTGATCGACGCCGACGGCGTCGGCGCTGTCGCGGACGACGCGCTGACCTGGATCATCTCCACCTTCGGCTGGGTGTTCGTGATCGGCACCGCGGGCTTCCTCGTGTTCGCGTTCGTGCTCGCCTTCAGCCGCTTCGGCAAGGTGCGGCTCGGCCTCGACGACGACCGGCCCGAGTTCCGCACCGTGTCGTGGATCGCGATGATGTTCAGCGCCGGGATGGGCATCGGGCTGATGTTCTACGCCGTCGCCGAGCCGATCTCGCACATGACGGCGCCGCCCGCCGGCACCGAGGAGGCGGGCACCGCCGCGGCCGCCCAGCAGGCGATGTCGATCTCCTACTTCCACTGGGCGCTGCACCCGTGGGCGATCTACGCGATCGTCGGACTCGCGCTTGCGTACTTCACCTTCCGCAAGGGCATGCCGAACCTGATCAGCTCGGCCTTCTACCCCCTGCTCGGCGACCGCGTGAAGGGGCCGATCGGGCGGTCGATCGACATCCTCGCCATCTTCGCGACGCTGTTCGGGAGCGCGACCTCGCTCGGCCTCGGCGCCCTCCAGATCAACAGCGGGCTCGATTTCCTGTGGGGCGTCGAGCCGAGCGACGCGATCGCGGTGACGATCATCGCCGTGCTCACGCTGGCGTTCGTGCTGTCGGCCGTCTCGGGCGTCCACCGCGGCATCCAGTGGCTCAGCAACGGCAACATGATCCTCGCGATCCTGCTCGTGCTCTTCCTGCTCATCGTCGGGCCGACGGTGTTCCAGTTCGAGACGCTCGTCGAGTCGATCGGCGGCTACGCGACGATGATCGTGCCCGCCAGCTTCCGCACCGGCGCGTTCGGCGACTCCGAGTGGCTGTCGGCATGGACGATCTTCTACTGGGCGTGGTGGATCTCGTGGGCGCCCTTCGTGGGCACCTTCATCGCCCGCATCTCGAAGGGCCGGACCGTGCGCCAGTTCGTCATCGGCGTGCTGGGGATCCCGAGCGGCGTGAGCTTCGTCTGGTTCGCCGTCTTCGGCGGCGCGGCGATCGACCTCCAGCTCGGCGGCACGGACCTCGGCGGGATCGTCGGCACGCCCGAGATCGCGCTGTTCACGATGCTCGAGGAGTTCCCGCTCGCCGGCCTCACCTCGTTCGTCGTGATCGTGCTCGTGGCGCTGTTCTTCGTCAGCGGCGCGGACGCCGCGTCGCTGGTCATGGGCATGCTGTCCTCGCGCGGGAGCCTCACGCCTTCGCGCCCCGTGGTCATCGTGTGGGGCGTCGCGACCGGCGCGTCGGCCGCTGTGCTGCTGCTGGCCGGAGGTCTCAGCTCGCTCCAGCAGGCCGCGATCATCGCCGCCGCGCCGTTCACGATCGTGATGGTCGGGCTCTGTATATCGGTGTTCAAGGCGCTCGCCGAGGAGGCGGCGCCGCTGATCATCCCCGAACACGCCCCCGAGCCCACCGAGCGAGTACCGGTCTGATGCCCGACAACTCACAGCGCCCGTTCCGCGGCGTCTTCGACATGTTCTCCGAGCTCAACCGCATGCGCGAGCACTGGACGGAGGTCGAGCCGACCCAGGGCCGCAGCCAGCCCGCGCCCTGGGTCCCGGCCGTCGACATCTTCGCCAGCGGCCAGGACCTCGTGATCCGCTGCGAGCTGGCCGGGGTGGCGAAGGAGGAGATCGACGTCTCGCTCACCGACGGCCGGCTGTGGATCTCCGGCGAGCGCTCAGGCGCGCCCGAGGACGGGGCCGACTTCTACGTCCGCGAGCGCCGCTACGGGCCGTTCGAGCGCAGCGTCAAGCTCACGCGCGGGATCCGCGGCGACCAGATCAACGCGACGGTGGTCGACGGTCTGCTCGAGATCGTCATCGAGGGCGGGGCGGAGCCGGCGCAGCACGAGCAGATCGAGGTCACCGGCGCCGACAGCGGGCAGGTCAGGCTGGACGTCAGCCGGTAGACGCGCGCGCCACGAGCACCGGCGCGATCACCTCGCGCAGGGTCGCCTGCGGCCCCTCGGCGTCGATCGCCTTCAGCAGGAAGCCGGTGCCCAGCTCGGCCACGCGCTCGATGTCCCACGCCGTGGAGGTGAGCGGCGGCGCGAGCAGTCGCGAGATCGGATGGTCGCCGAAGCCGGCCACCGCGACGTCGCCGGGGATCGACAGGCCGAGCTCCGCGCACGCGGCGTAGACGCCGTAGGCGATCGAGTCCGACAGGCACAGGACGGCGCTCGGGACGGTCCTCGCCGCGGAGCAGCTCGAGCGCCAGCGGCCGCGAGCCGTTCAGCGAGTACGCGCACGCGACCACGCGGCAGTCGATCCCGAGCGAGGCCGCCGAGGCGGCCACCGCGCGCTCGGCCGCGCGGTCGGGCGACGTCTCGACCGCCCACGACAGCACGGTGACGCGGTGGTGGCCGAGCTCGCTCGAGGTGCTGGAGGCTCTGCTGAACGCCGCGCTCGTTGTCGAAGACCACCTCGCCGGCCGGCGCCACCCCGGGCAGCGCGTCTCCGATCGTGACCGTGGGCACCTGCCGGGCGATCGACTCCCAGCCCCCGCTCGCCGGGCCGATCGGGACGACCACGAGCCCGTCGACGCGGTGGTCGACCAGGCGCTGGGCGAGCTCGAGCTCGCGCCCGGGCTCGCCGTCGGCGTCGGCCACGAGCGTGCTGAGGGTGGCCCCGTAGAGCTCGAGCTGGACGGCGCGCACGAGCTCCTGGTTCCAGAAGTCGGCCAGGCTCCCGACCAGCAGCCCGACGACGCCGGTCGCGCCCCCGGCGAGCGCGCGCGCGATGGGATCGGCCTCGTACCCGAGCTTGTCGGCGGCTTCCCGCACGCGGCGCTCAGTCTCAGCCGAGACCTGCATGCCGCGCAGCGCATAGCTCACGGCAGCCGGAGAGAGGCCCGTGTACTCGGCGAGCTCGCGGATCGTGATGCGATGCCTCGCGCCCTCGGGCACGCCGTTGAGCCTAGTTGGTCGTCCGCCGGCAACGTCAACTGCGGCTGGGTGGGGCGGTGAGGGAGCCGGCCGCGTTCACCGTCCGTGGCGCGTTGACCGGCATATGTCCGTTCAAGGCGCCAGGGACCGCCGCCGCCGCCGCCGGCGCACTCGCTTCCCTACCCAGCCGCCGTTGACGTTCGCCCGACCCGTTGACACGCGGGCCGTCCACAGCGATACTCGTGAACCGGTTCACTGAACCGGTTCACCAGTGCCTCTCGCGACCGACATCCACCAGCACCTGTGGCCCGAGCCGCTGCTGCGTGAGCTGTCCCGTCGCCAGGCCCCTCCGCGGCTCGAACGCCGCGCCACCGGCTGGGTTCTGCACCTGCGCGGCGAGCCGGAGACGCCCGTCGACCTCGCCGACCACGACCCCGAGCGCCGCGCGGCGCTCGTCGGCGCCGACGGCCTCGAGCGCGCGCTGGTGGCCCCCTCCGTCCCGCTCGGCATCGAGGCGCTCCCGCCCGGCGAGGCCGAGCCGCTGCTGGAGGCCTACCACGAGGGCGTCGCGGCGCTCCCGGCCGCGTTCGGCGCCTGGGCCGCCATCGGACTCGCCGAGCCGGACCCGGCGGCGCTCGCGCGACTGCTCGACCGCGGCTTCGCCGGCGCCTGCGTCGCGGCCGGCGCGCTGTCCGGTCCAGCCGGCTTCGAGCGCCTGGGCCCCGTGCTCGAGACGCTCGAGCGCCGCGGCGCGCCGCTGCTCGTCCATCCGGGGCCGGCGACCGCCCCGGCTCACATGCCGGCCTGGTGGCCCGCGCTGACCGACTACGTCGCCGAGATGCAGGCGGCGTGGCACGCCTTCCCGGTCTGGGGCCGGCCCGCGCACCCGCGGCTGCGGGTGTGCTTCGCCATGCTCGCCGGCCTGGCGCCGCTGCACCGCGAGCGGCTCGTGGCGCGCGGCGGCGCCGCCGTCAGCGATCCCGACGTGTTCCTCGACGTCTCCTCCTACGGCACCCGGGCCGTCGACGCCGTGCTGCGCGAAGTCGGCGTCGACCGGCTCGTCTTCGGCTCCGACCGGCCCGTCGGCACGCGTGCCGAGCTGCCGCTGGGCGACGCGGTGCAGGGCGCCCTGCGGAGGAGCAACCCGGCCCGTCTCCTGGCCGCCGCATGACCGGCCGCGACCTCGACCGGGACGAGCTGCGCGGCCTCGTCGCGGAGATCGCCGCCGACCCGGAGCGGTGGCGGTCGCTGGTGCGCCACGGCACGCCCGACCGCGCCTTCGAGCAGCTCTGGCGCGACGAGCACGTCGACGTGTGGGTCATCACGTGGACCAACGGCAACGACACCGGCTTCCACGACCACGACGTCTCGTGCGGCGCTGTGGCGATGGTCGAGGGCGAGGTGATCGAGGAGCGCCTCGTACTCGGCGGTGCGCCGCGCGAGCTGCGCCACCGCGCGGGCGACGTGTTCGACTTCGACGCTTCCCACGTGCACCGGATGCGGCAGGACCGCGAGGCGCCGGCGGTCTCGATCCACGCGTACTCGCCGCCGCTGTGGCGGATGGGCACGTACGCCGTCGCGCCGGACGGCACGCTGGAGCGACGGTCGATTTCCTACGCCGAGGAGCTTCGTCCGGTCGCGTAGCCGCGCCCGCTGGTATATCTGGCCCACGAGGCCGCCCACACGCGGCCGCCCCCGATGAGGGAGGATGGGCCCCATCACAGGAGGACGACCGTGATAGACGGCGCCGGCGCCGCCGAGATCGTGCTCGATCACGTCACGAAGCGCTACGGGAACAGCCCGCGGCCCGCGATCGACGACCTGTCGCTGACCATCCCGGCCGGGGAGATCTGCGTCCTCATCGGTCCGTCCGGCGGCGGCAAGACGACCGCGATGAAGATGATCAACCGGCTGATCTCGATCACCGAGGGCGACATCACCATCGACGGGACCAGCGTGAAGGCGCTCGAGAAGACCGAGCTGCGCCGCGGGATCGGCTACGTGATCCAGCAGATCGGCCTGTTCCCGCACATGACCGTCGAGGACAACGTGGGCACGGTGCCGCGGCTGCTCGGCTGGGACAAGCAGCGCATCCGCGCGCGGGGGCACGAGCTGCTCGAGCTCGTCGGGCTCGATCCGGACGAGCACGCGAAGCGCTACCCGTCCCAGCTCTCCGGCGGGCAGCGCCAGCGCGTCGGCCTGGCGCGGGCGATGGCCGCCGATCCCCCGCTCATGCTGATGGACGAGCCGTTCGGCGCGATCGACCCGATCACGCGCGAACGCCTGCAGAACGACTTCCTGCGCCTGCACCGCGAGATCCGCAAGACGGTGGTCTTCGTCACGCACGACATCGACGAGGCGATCAAGATGGGCGACCGGATCTGCATCCTGCGCCAGGGCGGCGTGCTCGCGCAGTACGACACGCCCGAGGCGATCCTGGCCACGCCGGCCGACGACTTCGTCGCGCAGTTCGTCGGCGAGGACCGCGGGCTCAAGCGGCTCGCCCTGCGTCGGCTCGACGAGGTCGAGCTCGAGCCGGCCCCCGACGGCGACGGCCTGCCGGAATGCTCGTCGAGCACCACGCTGCGCGACGCGCTCTCGCTGATGCTCACCGAGGGGGCCGCCGGAGTCGTCGTGCACGGGGAGAACGGGAAGAAGGGCCTGCTGACCTTCGAGGTCGTGAGACGGCTGCTGTGATCCCGCTGTTCGCCCAGGACGGGCCGGTGATCCCCGACTTCGGGCGCGGGGACGACTGCATCCGCGAGAACGGCAAGTTCTGCCTGAACTGGTTCCTCGACGAGTTCTGGGACCGCTACTGGCCGCGCGTGGTGGAGCACATCCAGCTCACGCTGATCGCGCTCGCCTTCGGCTTCGTGATCGCGTTCGCGGCCGCGCTCATCGCCTACCGCTACTCGAGCCTCGAGGTGACGTTCTCCAACGTCATGGCGCTCTTCTACACGGTCCCCAGCATCGCCTTCTTCCAGATCATGGTCCCGATCACGGGCATCGGCTGGCTGAGCGTCGAGATCGCGCTGATCTCCTACACGCTGCTGATCCTCTTCCGCAACACGCTGACCGGGCTGCGGGAGGTGCCCGCCGAGGCCAAAGAGGCGGCCGAGGGCATGGGCCTCACCCGGGCGCAGACGCTCACGCGAGTCGAGCTGCCGCTCGCGCTGCCGGCCATCGTCGCCGGGATCCGAGTCGCCACCGTGACCACGATCTCGCTCGCCACCGTCGCGGCGTTCATCACGCCGCTCGGGCTCGGCGCGCCGATCTTCAGCGCGATCCAGACCGGCGCCAACACGGAGTTCGTCGCCGCCAGTGTCCTGGCGATCGCGCTCGCGCTGATCGCGGATGTACTGATCGTGCTCCTCCAGCGGGCGCTCACGCCGTGGGCGAGGGCCCGGAGGCAGGCGACGTGATCGACCTCCTGAACTTCTTCGCCGACAACGTGTCGCTGCTGGTCGACAGGACGATCGAGCACATCGTCATCTGCGCGATCGCCATGACCGTCTCCATCGCGATCGCGCTGCCGGTCGGGGTCCTGCTCGGCCATCGTCATGCCGGATCGTTCCTGGCCATCAACATCTCCAACGTGCTGCGCGCGCTGCCGAGCCTGGCGCTGATCGCGATCAGCCTCGCCTTCATCGGCCTCTCGAGGCTCAACATCCAGATCGCGCTCGTCGCGCTCGCCCTGCCGCCCATCCTCACCAACGCGTACACGGCCGTCGACCAGGTCGACCCCGACGCGATCGAGGCCGCGCGCGGGATGGGCATGAGCGAGGGCCAGGTGCTGCGCGTGGTCGAGCTGCCGCTGTCGTGGCCGCTGATCTTCGCCGGCATCCGCACGGCCTCCGTCTACGTGATCGCCACGGCGCCGTTGGCGGCCCTCGTCAGCGGCGGTGGCCTCGGCGACATCATCGTCAACCAGCCCACCTACGGCCTCGTGGGCGTGATCGCGGCGACGATCGTCACCGTCGCGCTCGCGTTCGCGGTCGACGGCCTGCTCGGCGTCGCCCAGCGGCGCGTGACCCCGACGGGGGTCGTCGTCCCGAAGGAACTGCACACCATCGTCCCGCCCGCGGAGTCGGACCTTCCGGCCGACCGGGCACTCGCATAGAACCAAGGGGAGGGTTCCTATGACACGCGCACTGTTCGTTCTCATGGCCGTCATGGCCGCCTTGGCTGTCGGCTGCGGCGACGACGACGAGTCGTCGTCGTCCGGCGGCGGCACCGGCTCGTCGTCGAGCAGCGAGCAGCCCGGTGAGGGCAAGCCCGCCGTCACGATCGGCACCAAGGACTTCACCGAGGAGTTCGTGCTCGGCAACCTCTACGCCCAGGCGCTGGAGGCCAAGGGCTACAAGGTCAACCTGAAGGAGAACATCGGGTCGACCGAGATCATCGACAAGGCGCTCACCAGCAGCGAGATCGACGGCTATCCCGAGTACACCGGCGTGTCGCTGTCGGTCGTCGCCAAGAACGACATCCTCGCCGAGAGCCCCGAGCAGACCCAGCAGCTCGTGAAGGAGTTCTACGAGGGCCGCGGCCAGGTGGTGAGCGACGCCACCCCGTTCCAGGACACCGACGCGATCGCCACCACCAAGGAGTTCGCGTCCGAGAACGGGCTCACGAAGGTCGAGGACCTCAAGAAGCTCGACAGCTTCACGATCGGCGCCCGCCCGGAGTTCAAGAGCCGCTTCAACGGCCTCAAGGGCATGGAGCAGGTCTACGGGATCAAGAACGCCAAGTTCAAGCAGCTCGCGCTCGGCCTGCAGTACCCGTCGCTCGACAAGGGCGACGTGGACTCCGCCAACGTGTTCTCGACCGACGCGCAGCTCGCCTCGGGCAAGTACACCGTGCTCGAGGACCCGAAGGGCGTGTTCGGCTTCCAGAACGTCTACTTCGTCATCAACAAGGACAAGTACGACGAGCTCGGCGGGCAGGAGTTCATGGACGTCATCAACTCGGTCAACACGCTGCTGACCGAGGAGGCGATGACCTCGATGAACGCCGCCGTCGACCTCGACAAGAAGAAGCCGGCCGAGGTGGCTCAGGCCTTCCTGGAGGCCAACAACCTGCTCTAGACGACAGCTCGGACCAGCTCGGCGAGGGCCGGGAGCGCCGCCGCGGCGCGCGCTCCGTCCTCGCCGAGTGGCCGGTCCTCGAGACGGTCGTCGAAGCCGGCCGCGAGCTCGCGGGCGGGCGCGAGGACTCCCTCGGCGGGAACGTCGCGCATGCGCAGGGCGCGCTCCGCCGCCAGCCACTCGAGCCCGAGCACGGTGCGCACCAGGCCGACCGCGCGGCGGGCGTGGCCGGCCGACTGCCAGGCGAAGCTGGCGTGCTCCTCGAGGCCGCGTGAGATCGACACCGAGCCGAGGACGGCCGGCGTCGCGCCCGTGCGCAGGCGCGCGAGCGCGTCGCCCGCCAGGTACTCGGCGATCATCAGCCCCGAGCTGCCCTCGTCGGCGGCCAGGAACGGGGTCAGGCCGGTGAGCTCCGGCGCCATCAGGTGGGAGAGCCGGGCGCCTGAGAGGCTGCCGAAGGGGACGAGCGCCAGCCGCAGGCTGTCGAGCGCCAGCGCGCAGCTGGCGGCGTGGAAGCCGCCGTTGTGCAGCGCCTCGCCGCCCGCGAAGAGCGGGTTCTCGGCCGCGGCGTTGATCTCGACGGCCAGGATGTCGTGCAGCGTGGCGAGCGCGTCGTCCAGCGCCCCGGCCACGGGCGGCAGGCAGCGCAGCCCGAACGGGTCCTGCCGCCGCGCGGGCGGCTCGGTGCCCGCGGTGAGCGCGCGCAGGCGCGCCGACACCCTCGTCAGGCCGGGGAGCGGGCGGGCGGCCGCGACCGCGCTCGCGAATGCCTCGCGGTTGCCCTGCAGCGCCATGAAGCTCAGGGCGGCGACGCCGCTCCCGGCGTCGAGCAGGTCGACCAGATCCGCCCACACGAGCGCGGCGGTCGCGAAGGTGGCGGCGTTGGAGCTCATCAGGGGCAGCGCGTCGCCCGGCGCGACCTCCAGCCGTTGCGGCCCGCCGTCCTCCCCCTCGCCGGCCAGCGCCAGCCCGAGCTGCGCGAGCACGGTGAGGTCGCCGGTCCCGAGCCCGCCGAGGTCGCGCACCGTCGGCACACGGTCGTCGCCGAGCATGCCGGCGAGCGCGGCGGCGACCTCGGGGCGGCTGCCGCCACCCGCCGCCATCTGCGCGAGCCGGACGAGGATCGTCGCCCGCACCACGTCCTCGGGCAGCGCGTCGCCGAGCCCGCCCGCATGGCTGCGCAGGAGCCGCAGCGCGTGGCCGCCGAGGTCGCCGAGGATGTCGACGTGCCGGTTGGCGCCGACGCCCGTGGTGCGCCCGTAGACGGACCGCACGGCCGCGATCTCCTCGGCCGCGCGGTGGCCGGCGACCATCCGCTCGCGCGCGGCGGGCGTGAGCTCCACGTCGAGGGCGCCGCCGCGTGCCGCCGCCACGAGGGCCGCGGGCGCGAGCGGGTCGTCCCCGATGCGCAGCGTCATGCCGTGAGCAGGTCCTCCAGCTGCCGCTCGAGCGCGTCGTCGCCGACCTCGCGAACCTCCAGCGGGAGCCCGAGGTGCGCGGCGGCGCGCTCGGCCGCCGCCCGGGTGGCGGGCGTCGGGTGCTGGGCGAGCCAGAGCACGCGCGTGTAGTGGCCGAAGTAGGCGTCGCGCAGCTCCGGGTGGCGGTCGAGCCCCAGCTCGCGCATGACCGTGTGCTCGAAGGTGCGGGCGAGGAAGTCGGTCAGCAGGTAGGTGCCGGGCTGCTCTTCGAGCGCTTCGCGCACTTCGTCGCGCGCCAGCACGTCGTAGCAGTGGTCGCCTTGCAGGCGCGGGATGTCGCCGAGCACCTCGTCGAGCGCGCCGTAGGTCCCGCAATCCGCGTACGCGACCGCCACGACATCGTCATCGAGCGCCTCCCTGACGGCGGGCGCGATCTGCTCCGGACGGTTGTGCATGAGCGCCGGGCAGCGGCACGACCTCGACGTCCAGCCCGCGCCGCCGCGCAACGGCCTGCACGTGAACGGCGAGGGCTCCGCAGGCGACGATCTTCATCCCGGGAAGGCCAGCTGGTCGATGAACATGTCGTTGAAGTCCTCGCGGCCGGACAGCTCGACGTACTCGACCTCGTGGACGATCGAGCGCGCCTCGGCCCGCTCGCGGTGGCTCAGGGCGGCCATCTTGGCGCCCTCGCTGGCCACGTTGCCGGCGCTCACGATCCGCGGCAGCGCGAGCGGCGGCACGAGCCCGATCCGCACGGCGCTGGCCGGCGACAGGTAGGCGCCGAAGCTGCCGGCCAGCAGCACCTGCGAGATGTCGTCCGTCTCGAGCCCCATCTCGCGCAGGAGGATGTTCCAGCCGGTGGCGATCGAGGCCTTGGCGAACTGCAGCTCGCGGACGTCGCGCTGGGACAGGTAGACGTTGTCGGCGAGCATGAACACCCGCTCCTCGCCGATCTTGGTCATGCGCGGGTCGTCGGTGAAGCGGCCGGAATGGTCGAGCAGGCCGGCTTGCACCATCTCGGCGACGCAGTCCACCAGCCCCGACCCGCAGATCCCGATCGGGTCCGTGTCGCCGATCACCTGCAGCTCCAGCTCGCCGTCGCGGATCTTCACGCCCTCGATGGCGCCGTCCGCCGCGCGCATGCCGCAGCGGATCTGGGCGGCCTCGAAGGCCGGGCCGGCGGGCGCCGCGGTGGCCAGCACGCGCTCGTTGGAGCCGAGCGCGATCTCGCTGTTGGTGCCGACGTCGATGAACAGCCGCACGCGCTTGTCGCGCGTGAGGCCGGTGGCCAGCATGCCGGCCACGATGTCGGCGCCCACGTAGGCGCCGAGCGACGGGAACACGACGGCCGGCGCGCGCGGGTGGACGCTGACCCCGAAGTCGCTCGCCAGCGCGGGCGGCAGGTCGTGCGAGGCGACGATGAACGGCGCCATCGAGAGCGGCTCGGGGTCGATGCCGAGCGCCAGCTGGGTCATCGTCACGTTGCCGACGACGACGATCTCGTACACGTCGTGCGGCGGGACGCCCGCCTCCTCGCACACCTCGCCGGCGAGCTGGGAGAGCGTCTCGTGGGCGCGGGCCTCGAGCGCGCCGAGCGCGTTCTCGTCGAGCATCGTCGCCGACACGCGCGAGATGACGTCGGCGCCGTAGGGCTGCTGGCGGTTGAGCATCGAGCGCACGGCAGCGGGCGTGCCGGTCTCGAGGTCGAGCAGCGTGGCGACCACCGTGGTGGTCCCGAGATCGAAGGCGATCGCGAAACGCCGCTCCGTCGTGTCCCCCGGCTCGACGCCGATCAGCAGGTCGTCGACCACCACGGCGGTGACGTCGAAGTGCGAGTCGCGCAGCACCTTGCCGAGCGTCTTGACCACCGCGAGCTCGACGCGCGGCTCGAGGTCGTCGAGCGCGTCGAGCACGCGCTGCACGTCGGAGCGCTGGTCCTCGAGCGACGGATCCTCGAGCACGAGATGGCGCTTCATCACCGCCGGCCGCAGGATCACGTGGCGGCCGACGCCGACCAGCGCCGCCTTCGGCCGCGTCTGCAGCGGCGGCACGTCGATCACCAGGTCTGCGCGCGCCTCCGCGCGGCAGGCGAGCCGCCAGCCGTCGCGCAGCTCGTCGGTACTGAACGCGCGCGGGTCGACCGAGCCGACCGGCACCTCGCCGTCGAGCACGCGCACCTTGCACTTCTTGCAGGTCCCGTGCCCTCCGCACGTGGAGTCGATCGCGATGCCGTTCCAGCTCGCGGCGTCGAAGATCGACGTTCCCGCGGGAACGCGCACGCCGGTGCCGTCGGGCTCGAAGCGCAGGTGAACGCGCTCCGGGCCCTCGGCTACGACGTCGCTGCCGCCGCCTGGCGTGCTCTGTGGGCTGCGATCCAACTGGACCCCCAGGGGTCGTGGCCGAGCAGCAGGTCAGCCGCCCGGACGCTCGAGACGCACACCTCGGCCGTGCTCATGATCGCGCTGGTGAGCCCGGCCGCCATCGCCATCGGCAGGAAGGCGGCGTTGAGGACGAACCGCTCGGGCAGGCCGAACGACACGTTCGAGGCGCCGAGGCACATGTTCACGCCCAGCTCGTCGCGGATCAGGCTGATCGTCTCCAGCGTGGTGGTCACCGCCTCGGTGTCGGCGCCGACGGTCATGGCCAGCGGGTCGATCACCACGTCCTCGGGCGGGATGCCGTGGTCGCCGGCGACGGACACGATCTTGCGCGCGATGTCGAGGCGCTGCTGCGGCGTCTCCGGGATGCCGGTCTCGTCGTTGGCGAGCCCGATCACCGCGGCGCCGTGGCGCGCCACCAGCGGCAGGATCTCCTCCAGCCGGTCGTCCTCGCCGGTGACGCTGTTGACCAGCGCCTTGCCTTCATAGACGGCCAGGCCGGCCTCGAGCGCCTCGATCACCGAGGAGTCGATGCAGATCGGGACGTCGGCCTCCGCCTGCACGGTCTGGAGCATCTGCGCCAGCAGCTCGGCCTCGTCGACCAGCGGGATGCCGGCGTTGATGTCGAGCATGTCGGCGCCGGCCTCGACCTGGGTCTGCGTGTCGAGCACGACGGTCGAGTAGTCGCCGTTCTTGAGCTCCTCCGCGAGCTTCTTGCGGCCGGTCGGGTTGATGCGCTCGCCGATGATGCAGAACGGGTGGCCGGCGCCGATGGTGACGGTCGCCGAGCGACCTCGCAGGACGGTGTCCATCAGGCCGGCACCATCTCGCGACGCTGCTCGATCAGCTGCTTGGCCATCCTGACGGCGGTCGAGGCGTCGGCGCTGTAGCCGTCGGCGCCGACGGCGTCGGCGTACTCCTGCGTGACGGGCGCGCCGCCGACCATGACGATCACCTTGTCGCGGATGCCGGCCTTCTCGAGCGCGTTGATGTTGGCCTTGAACATCGGCATCGTGGTGGTCAGGAACGCGCTGAAGCCGACCACGTCGGGGTTGTGCTCGTTGATCTGCTCGACGAACCGCTCCGGCGGCACGTTGACCCCGAGGTCGATCACCTCGAAGCCGGCGCCCTCGAGCATGATGTTGCAGAGGTTCTTGCCGATGTCGTGCACGTCGCCCTTGACCGTGCCCATCAGGAACGTGCCGACGGGCTTCGTCCCTGTCTCGGCGAGCAGCGGGCGCAGGATGTCGAGCGCGCCCTGCATCGCCCGCGCGGCGATCAGCATCTCGGGCACGAAGTAGTCGCCGCGCTCGAAGCGCGCGCCGACCTCCTCCAGCGACGGGATGAGCGCGTCGTAGAGCATGCGCTCGGGCGCGAGGTCGTCGGCGAGGCCCTGATTGACGCCGTCGGCGACGGCGGGGGCGTTGCCGACCAGGGTCTCGTCGTAGAGCAGCTGGAGGATCTCGTCGTGCGTCATGCGGCGTTGGCTCCCATGTCGTGGCCGAGGGCCCTGGCCTGGTTGATCAACTGCGGGTACAGGTCTTCGATCTGCTCGGCGCCGAGGCGCAGCGTCGGGCCGGAGATCGATAGCGCGGCGATCGCGCGCCCGCCGGCGCCGATCACGGGGGCGGCGAGGCCGGCGAGCCCGACCTCGAGCTCGTCGATCGCGGTCGCGTAGCCGTCGCGGCGCACGCGGGCGATCACCGTCGGCTCGAGCGGGCTGGGATCGGCGCCCCCGAACGCGATCAGGACCTTGCCCACGGCGGTGCAGTCGTACGGGACGCGGCGACCGACCCAGTCGCCGGTGCCGAGGAAGTGGCGGCTCTCGATCTGCGCGAGGTGCTCGACGCCGAGCGGCCCCGGCACCGCGAGGTTGATCGTCTCGCCGCTGAGGGCCGAGAGCTGCTCCAGGTGCGGCTGCGCGAGCTCCACGATCTGACCGCGGTTGGCGTAGCGCCGCAGGACCGGCCCGGGCTCGAAGCTCCCGCGGCGGCCGTGCTGCTCGACCAGGCCCTGGCGCTCGAGCGCGCTCAGCAGTCGGCTCGCCGTGCTCTTGGGCAGCTCGGCGTCGCCGGCCAGGTCGGACAGCGCGCGCGGCTCGTCCGCCTCGAGCACCAGCGTGAGCAGCTGGGCGGCGCGGTCGATGGTCTGCGTCCCTCGTTGGAACTCTTGTTCCACGACAGATATGTTACGGAGCCATGTTCGTCAACACAATGCCGCGGTACGAGATTCTCAGCGAGGACGCGATGGAGACCCTCGATCGCGGCTGGCGACGGATCGTCAGCGAGCTGGGCATCGAGTTCCTGCTCCCAGAGGCGGTCGAGCTGTTCCGCGCCGCCGGCCAGACCGTCGAGGGCGACCACCTGGTCAAGCTCGACCCCGACTTCGTGCTGGAGCAGGTCGCCAAGGCGCCGCGCGAGTTCGAGCTCGTGGCGCGCAACCCCGAGCGCTCCGTGCACATCGGCGGAGACCACATGGTCTTCTCCGCCGTCTATGGCCCGCCGTTCGTGCGCGAGGGCGACGTGCGGCGCGACGCCACGATGGCCGACTACGAGAACTTCGTGAAGCTGTCGCAGTCGTTCCCCGAGCTCGACTCGCCCGGCGGCACGATCGTCGAGCCCAACGACACGCCGCTGGACTCGCGCCACCTCGACATGGTCTACGCGCTGCAGACGCTGAGCGACAAGCCGTACATGGGCTCGGTGATCTCGGGCCCGAACGCGCTCGACACGATCGCGATGGGCGAGATCCTCTTCGGCGGCCTCCCCGACTCGCCGGTGTCGATCTCGCTGATCAACTGCAACTCGCCGCTGCGCTGGGACGACCGGATGCTCTCGGCGATGGTCGAGTACAACCGCGCCAACCAGGCCGTCGTGATGACGCCGTTCCTGCTCATGGGGGCGATGTCGCCGGTCTCGATCCCGGCCACGCTGGTGCAGCAGATGGCCGAGGCGCTGGCGGGGATCGCGCTGTGCCAGCTGGTGCAGCCGGGCTGCCCGGTCGTGTTCGGCTCGTTCCTCTCGAACACCGACATGCAGTCCGGGTCGCCGTCGTTCGGCACGCCGGAGTCGGCGATCGGCCTGCTCTGCACCGGCCAGATCGCGCGCCACTTCGGGCTGCCGTTCCGCTCCGGCGGCGGATTGACCGCCTCGCAGACGGCCGACGCGCAGGGCGCCTACGAGGCGCTGATGACGCTGCTGCCCACCTTCCTGGCGGGCACCAACTTCGTCATGCACTCGGCCGGCTGGCTCGAGGGCGGACTGGTCTCCTGCTACGAGAAGTTCATCGTCGACATCGAGCTGTTGCGCATGCTGCGCCACGAGTTCACGCCGCTGGAGATCGACGAGGCGTCGCTGGCCTTCGGCGCCCACCAGGAGGTCGGCGCCGGCGGGCACTTCCTCGGCGCGGCGCACACGCTGGAGCGCTTCCGCGAGTGCTTCTACCGGCCGCTGCTGTCCTCGACCGAGAACTTCGAGCGCTGGACGCGCAACGGCGGCAAGGACGCGGTCGAGCGGGCGGGCGAGATCTGGCGCAAGACCCTCGACGAGTACGAGGAGCCGCCGATCGACGAGGCCGTGCGCGCGCAGCTGCAGGAGTTCGTCGTGCGGAGGCGCGCCGAGCTGGGTGACTGAAGTGATCTCCGAGCGCGCGTACGAGCAGCTGCGCGACCGCATCGTCACGCTGCGGCTCGCGCCGGGGACGGTGCTGCGCGAGGACGATCTGATGCGCGAGCTGGAGATCGGCCGCACGCCGCTGCGCGAGGCGGTCAAGCGGCTGGCGCTGGAGAACCTCGTCGCCGTCCAGCCGCGGATCGGCACCTACGTGACGTCCGTCGACGCCGCCGACATCGTCCACATCTCCGAGGTGCGGGCCGAGCTCGAGGCCCAGGCCGCCGAGCTCGCCGCCCGCCGGATGGACGACGGGCTGCGCGAGCGCGGCGAGGCTCTCCTCGAGCAGGTGCGCACGCTGGACCGGGCGGCCGACGCGGACGCGCTGATGGCGCTCGACGAGTCGATCCACCGCTTCGCCTGGGAGGGCTCGCGCAACCCGTACCTGATCGAGACGCTCGAGCGCTACTTCGTGCTCTCGCTCCGCGTCTGGTACGTCGTGTTGGACCGCGTGCCCGGGCTCGGCACGGCGGTCTTCGACCACGCGAAGCTGCTCGAGGCGATCCTGGGCGGCGACAGCGCTGCCGCGCGGGCGCTCATGTACGAGCACGTGGCCGAGTTCGAGCGCGAGATCATGGCCGCCTTCTGGCGCGAGTAGGGACGAACTTCGGCCTTCCGAGCTGAGATCACGGAGGCGTCATGCGGTGCGCGATGGCGGCCGCGGCGAGCCGGTTCGGCGCGTCGAGCTTGCGCAGGATGTGCGAGACGTGGACGCTGGCGGTCTTGACGCTGATCACAAGCGTCTCGGCGATCTCGCGGTTCGTGAGGCCGCGCGCGACCAGCGCCAGCACCTCCGCCTCGCGCGCCGTCAGGCCCAGCTGCTCCGCGAGGCCGGCGGGCGCCGTGACCGTCTCCGGCGGCGCCGGATCGAGCCGCGCCCGCTCCGCGAGCAGCTCGAGCTCACGCATGAGCGGCCGCGCCCGCAGGTGGGTCGCGACGGCGTAGGCCGCGCTCAGGGAAGCCGTCGCCGCGGCGCGCGGCGCGCCGGCGGCCACGAGCGCCTCGGCCTCGCGCCAGCGGCAGTAGGCCGCGAGCGGCGGGCGCTCGAGCCGGTCCCAGGCGCCGGCGGCGTCCGACCACCGCTCGGGCCGCGCGCGCTCGCACTCGGCCTCGGCGAGGGCGAGCCAACCGGCGGCGTTCGGCGTGACCGGTGATGCCTGCGCGGCGGCGTCGCGCGCGTCGCCGAGCAGTGCGTCGGCGCGGCGGAGCGCTTGGCGCGCGCCGTCAGCGTCCCGGCGAGCGTGGGCGAGCGCTGCCAGCTCGGCCTGCGCGCGCAACCCCAAGGCGCAGAGCTGGACCCGGACCTGCGCCGCCTCGCGCCGTCGCGCCCGCGCCAGCCCGCCCTCGACGGCTGCCTCGGCGTCGGTCCAGCGGCGCTCCCAGAGCGCGAGCTCGGCGACGTAGGCGTCGTACAGGCCGACGCCGTCCTCGCGCACTACGTCGCCCGCGGCGTCGAGGTGGGCCCGCGCGGCATCGAGCGCGCCCCGGCCGATCTCGACGCTCGCGCGGATGACGAGCAGCCAGTGGCGGAAGCTCGGGGTGAAGCTGCGCAGCGCGGCGGCGCTGAGCCGTTCGGCCTCGTCCCAGTCGCCGATCGCGACCAGCGCCTCGATCCGGTTCGAGACCAGCCCCGTGCTGTGGATCCCGTACCGGCGCATGACGTCGAGCCCCGCCTGCGCCACCCGCGCGGACTCCCGGGGGCGTCCCAGCATCGTGAGCGCGTCCGTGAAGTTGGTGTACGCCCGCTCCAGGCCAAGGTGGTCGCCGATCTCCTCGGCGAGCCGCACGGCCTCACGAAAGTGGCCGACGCCTTCGTCCGCGCGGCCGAGGTAGGCGAGGTCGCCCGCGAGCACGGTGAGCGCCCGGACCTCGGCCTCGCCGGCGCCGGTCTCGCGCGCGAGGGCGAGCGCCTCCTCGGACAGTGGCAGCGACTCCGCGTGGCGCCAGGCCACCATGAACGCCCCGGCAAGTGAGCCCACCGCCCACGCGCGCTCCCGCGATGCCGCGGGCACCAGCTCGACCGCGCGCTCGAACGCCGCGAGGGCAGCCTCGCCGGCGCCCGTCGAGAGGAGGTGCTCACCGAGGGCGACATGCAACAGGCTCGCCCGGTGCGGATCGCTCGGGCCGACGAGCTCTATCGCTCGTCGCGAGAGCTCGACGGCGCGCGGGGCGGCACCGACGTGGCCGGCGAGCTCCGCCGCCCAGGCGCAGAGCTCGGCGAGATCGAGCCCGGCGTCCGGCACGGCGTCCCACAGCGAGAGCGCCCGCTCGAGATGACTCAGGGCCTCCGCCAGGCCGAAGACGGCCTCCGCCTCGCGCGCCGCCTCGATAGAGGCCGCCAGCGCGTCGGCGCTACGCCCGGCCAGCGCCCAGTGCGGCGCGAGCTCGGACGGTCCGGCGTCGGCGCTGCGCGACAGCTCGTCGGCGATCCGGGCATGCAGCCACTCGCGCTCGCCGGGGAGCACGGTCTCGTAGACGGCCTCCGCCAGCAGCGCGTGGCGGAAGCGGAACCGCCCGCTCGCCTGGTCGGCAACGAGGACGCCGTGCTCGACCGCCTCGCGCAGCGACTCACGCACGTCGCGCTCGGGCAGGGCCGCGACGGCGACGAGCAGCGAGTAGGAGACGTCTCGCCCCGCGGCCGCGGCGACGCGCAGCAGGCTTCGCGCCGTGCGATCGAGCCCGGTCAGGCGCGCCGTCAGCACGTCGCGCACGCGACGCGGGAGCTCGCCGCCGGCGGCGAGCAGCTCCTCGGCGAAGAACGGATTGCCCTCGGCGCGGGCGACGATGGCGTCCGCGACGTCCGCCGGCGCCGCGAGCAGCGCAGCCAGCTCGGCGTCCGTCAGCGGCCCGAGCTCGAGCACCAGGGCCGATTCCGAGCGCCGCACGCCGTCGGCGAGGCGGCGCACGCGCTCGGCCGATGCGCGCTCGTCCGGGCGGTAGGTCGCGAGCAGAACGATCCGGCGATCGCCGACGTTGTGCGCGAGGAAGGCGAGCAGATCGAGCGTCGACCGGTCGGCCCAGTGCACGTCCTCGAGCACCAGCAGCACGGGCGCGTGGTCGCCGAGCAGCGCCAGCGCCCGCTCGAACACGCGCAGCTGCGAGTCCGCCTCCCGCATCTCGCCGAGCGGTCGCAGAGCTTCGGCGAACGGCTGGTACGGCAGCTCGGTGCCGACGAGGTCGATCGAGCGCCCGAGCAGGACCTCGAATCCGGCAGCACGGGCCTGCCGCGCCACCTCAGAGGCAAGCCGCGTCTTGCCGATGCCCGCCTCGCCGGCGACGAGGACGGTCGACCCGCTGCCCGCCTGCGCCGCGTCGAGCGCCTGCCGGAGCTCCTCGAGCTCGCGTATCCGTCCGACGAACGCCGCGCTCGTGCGGGCCTTCATCCGGCAAGTATCTCGCCGTAAGCCGTCGCGGCGCCACAAGATAGGGCGGCCCGGCGCGCAAGATGAGGCCCACTGCCCGATGCGCCCGGATCCGTCCCCCGCGACGATCGCGTCCATGCAGATCCACACCGTCACCGGAGGCGGCGGCCTGCGGCTCCACGTCCGCGAGTGGGGCGATGCGGCCGGTCCGCCGATCCTCTTCATCCACGGCTGGTCGCAGAACCACCTCTGCTGGGCGCGCCAGTACGACAGCCCGCTCGCCGATGAGTTCCGGCTCGTCGCCTACGACCTGCGCGGCCACGGGATGTCGGAGGCGCCGCTCGACCCCGCCCACTACACCGACGGCGGGCTGTGGGCCGACGACGTGGCCGCGATCATCGACGAGCTCGGCCTCGACCGGCCCGTGCTCGTCGGCTGGTCCTACGGCGCGTTCGCGATCTGCGACTACGTGCGCAGCTACGGGCAGGCCGGCGTCGCCGCGATCGCCTTCGTCGAAGGCGCCGTCAAGCTCGGCCCGGCGGCGTTCGGCACGCTCATCGGGCCCGGCTTCCTCGACCACTTCGCCGACCTGACGGCGGACGACCTGCCTACCAACATCCGCGGCGTTCGCGCGTTCGTCCGCGCGTGCGCGGCCAAGCCGCTGGCCGCCGACGACCTCGAGAGCGCGCTGTGCTGGAACATGGCGGCGCCGGCGCACGCACGCGCCGGACTGGCCGCGCGCGAGCTCGACTACGACGACGTGCTGCGCACGCTGGCTGTGCCGTTGCTCGTCATGCAGGGCCGGGCGGACTCGGTCGTGCTGCCGGCGATGGCCGAGCACATCCTCGCGACCTGCCCGACCGCACAGCCCGCGTGGTACGACGGCGTCGGCCACCTACCGCACATGGAGGAGCCCGAGCGCTTCAACCGCGACCTGGCCGAGCTCGCGCGCACGAGCTACAGGAGCACGACGCCGGTGGCGATCAGCCAGAGCGACCGGGCGACGTAGGCCGGGCGGTCAGCCGGGCACCGCCGGCCGCACCGCGAGCCGGTGGAGCGCGACCTTCACGAGCGGGCCGATCGTCGTGGCGAACAGGACCGTGGCCACGCCGACGGTGCCGCCGAGGAACCAGCCGACGACCAGCACCGTGATCTCGATGCCCGCGCGCGCGAAGGCGATCGGGACGCCGCGCGCGGCCAGACCGGTCATCAGGCCGTCGCGCGGCCCCGGGCCCCAGCCGGCCCCGACGTAGAGGCCGGTGGCGATCGCCGTGCCCACGATCGCCACGACCATGTACGCGACCTGGCCCGCGAGCTGGTCGGGCGCGGGGATGATCGCCAGGCCGAGCGTCCACCACCGGCCCGACGATGAGGGCGTTCGCGATCGTGCCGACGCCCGGGCGCTCGCCGAGCGGGATCCAGAGCAGCAGCAGCAGGACGGACACGATCACCGTCGTCTGCCCGAGGCTGAGGCCGATCTGGCGCGCGAGGCCCTGGGTGAAGACGTTCCACGGGTCCAGGCCGAGGTCGGCCTTGCACCAGCGTGGCCAGCGCGAGGCCGAAGAGCACGAGCCCCAGGAGCAGCCGGGTCGCCCGCTCGACCGGCCGATCCCATGCGCCTGTCATAGCGGCCAGAAGAGTAGGGGCCCCTCCCCATACCCCCGATCCGGCGGCGCCGGGAAGCTCGCCGCCATGACGCGCATGCTCCCCGCCATCCTCGCTGTCGCCACCTTGCTGGCCGTCTCGCGGCCGTCGCAGCGGGTGCGGCGCAGGCGACCTCGACCTGTCCTTCGACCACGACGGGCGCAAGGTGCTGCCGGGCATCTTCAGCGCGAACGCGGTGCTCGTGCAGGAGGACGGAAAGATCGTGATCGCCGGTGACACCGTCGGCGGCGACTTCGGCGTGCTGCGGCTGAATCCCGACGGCTCGCGTGACGGTAGCGCGACCGTCGACTTCGGGCCCCAGGACCGCGCGCTCGCGGCCGCGCTCCAGCCGGACGGCAAGCTAGTCGTCGCCGGCGCAGGTACGCCGCAGGAAGGGCAGACTGGCGCCGTCGCCCGGTTCAACGCGGACGGACGGCTCGACCAGACGTTCGACGGCGACGGAAAGAAGCTCCTCCCCCTCGGCACGCTGGAGGAGGTACGCTCGGTCATCATCCAGCGCGACGACAGGATAGTGCTCGCCGGACGGGGCAGGATAGACGGCAATCCGAGCATGGCCGTCACGCGCCTCACTCCGGACGGCGGAAACGACGGGACGACGTTCACGCCCGTGACTTCGGCAGTGGGCTGGAGGCAGCGGCCGCCGCGCTCGGTACGGACGGGAGGATCGTGTTCGCCGGCACGGACTTCCTCGGGGGTAGCGCGCACGGATCGTCCTGGCGCGCTACGACGTCGACGGAACGCTGGACGATACGTTCGGAAGCGTCGGGAAGGTAGTCTACGACACGGGCGGCAGCGACCAGGCCGCGAGCGTGCTCGTGCGGGCGGACGGGAAGATAGTCGTCGCCGGCAGCAGCGCGACGCTGAGGGCGCCGTCGATGGAGGCGATCCGCTTCAACCGCGACGGCGGCGCGGACGCCTCGTTCGGCTCCGGCGGGCGCGGCATGCCGGAGTTAGACGGCGCCAGCGCCGGGGTGGCGGCGGCGCTCCAGCCCGACGGCAAGATCGTCCTCGCCGGCACCGCGGTCCCGCCCTACACCGTCGCGCTCGCCCGCCTCGGCGCCGACGGCGCGCTCGACCGCAGCTTCGGGTCCGCCGGCATGATCACGGTCGACTTCGACAGCGACGCCAGCGGGTCCGCCCTCGCGCTGCAGCCCGACGGGAAGCTGCTCGTCGGTGGCCAGATACAGGTCGGCGCCGTGCTCGCCCGGTTGATGCCCGATCCGCCGCCCCCGGCGGCCGGTGGCGGCGCCCCCGCGCCCGCGGCCGCAACACCCCGCTGCGCCGGCAGGCGCGCCACGATCGTCGGCACGCCCGGACGCGACCGCTTGCGCGGCACCCGGCGGGCCGACGTCATCGTCGCCCTCGGCGGCAACGACCGCGTCGTGGCCGGCCCCGGCCGCGACATCGTCTGCGGCGGGAGGGGCGACGACCGGCTCAGCGGCGGCCTGGGCCGCGACCGCCTGCTCGGCGGCCGGGGGCGCGATCGGCTGCTGGGCGGCGCGGGCCGCGACCGCCTGGCCGGCGGCCCCGGCCGCGACAGGACGAAGCCATGAGCTTCACCGGTCTGCTGCTCGTGGGCACGCTCCTCGTCAGCCGCGCGACCGGCGTCGCGGGAGTGCCGGCCACACGACGACTCGATCGACGCCTCGATCTCCGCCGACGGCCGCTACGTCGCGTTCGCGTCGATCGCCGACAACCTGAGCGACGAGGACAACGACGTCGTGCGCAACATCTACGTGCGCGACCTGCAGACGGGCACCACCACGCTACGTCAGCCGGGCGAGCGGCGTGGCGGGCGAGGCCGGCGACGGGTTCTCCGCAGCGCCGTCGATCTCCGCGGACGGCCGCTTCGTCGCGTTCACCTCGGAGTCCGAGAACTTCACCGCCGACGACGCCAAGGACGACACGCCCGACGTCTTCGTACGCGATCTGCAGACGAACACGACCACGTTCGTCAGCCGGGCGAGCGGGCCGGCCGGGGCCGGCGGCGACGCGTCGTCCGAAGAGGCCTCGATCTCGGCCGACGGACGCTTCGTCGCCTTCCACTCGGTCGCCGGCAATCTCGGCGACGGGTCCGCCTCCCACACGCAGAGGGACATCTTCGTCCGCGACCTGCAGCAGCACACGACGACCTTCGTGAGCCGCGCGGACGCGCCGGCCGACGGCTACTCGCTCAACCCCTCGATCTCCGCCGACGGCCGCTACGTCGCGTTCGAGTCGTTCGCCCGCAACCTCAGCGACGCCGACGCCGACGGCGGCCGTCGACGTCTTCGTGCGCGACCTGCAGGAGGGCACGACCGACGTACGTGAGCCGTGGCGGCGACGCGAACTCGTACGCGGCCTCGATCTCCGCCGACGGCCGCCTGGTCGCCTTCGGCTCGGACGCCGCGAAGCTCGACCCCGCCGACGTCGACGGCAGCCCGAGCATCTTCGTGCGCGACCTCCACGCGGGCACGACGAGGATCGTGAGCGGCGCGATCCGCGGCGGCGCCCTCGACGCCTCGATGTCGCCCGACGGCCGCTTCGTCGCGTTCGAGCAGGAGGTCAACGACACGGCCGGCGAGCCCCAGCCGGGCGAGAACATCTTCGTCCACGACCTGGTGGCGAAGACGACCGCCTTCGTGGGCCGGGCGAGCCCCGACGCCCGGCGAGCCGGAGCGCGCCTCTGCTTCGCCTACCGGCCGTCGATCTCATCGGACGGCCGGTTCGTGGCCTTCGAGTCGGAGGCGAACAGCCTGAGCGCCGAGGACGACGACACGGCCGCGCAACGTCTTCGTCCGCGACCTGCGCGGCCCTCCGACTCCGCCGCCCGGCGGCGGCGGACCGGCGCCGGGCGGCACGGTGCCGCCGCGCGCGAGGCCGCGCTGCGCCGGCAGGCGGGCGACGATCGTCGGCACGCCCGGACGCGACCGCTTGCGCGGCACGCGGCGGGCCGACGTGATCGTCGCCCTCGGCGGCAACGACCGCGTGCGCGGCCGGCGCAGGCCGCGACATCGTCTGCGGCGGCGCGGGCGACGACCGGCTCTGATCGGCGGCCGCAGGACGTGACCGGCTGCTCGGCGGCCCCGGCCGCGACAGGACGAAGCCGTGAGACTCGCCGTCCTGCAGCGGAGTGGCCAGGCCCTGCTGCTCGCCGCGCCGGCGCAGGCGGTGCCGCCCGGCTCCACCGTGCTGGTCGACCGCCCGCCGGGCTTCGGCGCGCTCCCGTTCGACGGCATCGGAGACTCGAAGGTGGGCGCGAACGCGCTCAGCTCCGACGGCTGCTTCGTCGTCTTCACCTCGCACTCGGACGTCCTCTCCGCCACCGACGAGAACGCGGCCGAGAACGTCTTCCGGCTCGACCTCTGCCGGCCGGGCTTCCCGCTCGCTCAGGTGAACACGAGCAGCGACGGCACGCCCTCCGAGCCCTTCTCGGACAACGAGGACGCCACGATCAGCACCGACGGCCGCTACGTGGCGTTCAGCTCGAACGCCGCCAACCTGGCGCCCGGCGTGACGGCGAGGGAGGACGAGATCTTCGTCAAGGACCTCGCCACCGGCATGCTCGAGCTCGCCAGCCGCGGCGACGGCCCGAACGGAAGGCCCGCGGAGCGCGCGGACATGGGCGTGATCTCGGGCAACGGAAGGAGCGTCGCGTTCGTCGCCTCCGGCGTGCTCGCCACCGACAACGTCAACGGCGCCGCCGGTCAGCGCGACGCCTACGTGCGATCGCTGGACGACGACACGACGCACATGGTGAGCCTGACGACCGGCGACACACGCGGCAGCGGGGTCGACGCCGCCACACCGCCCGCGATCGACCACACCGGCGCGCGGGTGGCGTTCGTCACGCGGAACCCGCTGTCCACGCGCGACGCCGACGCCTCGTTCGACGCGTACGTCCGCCACCAGGTGGGCGGCGGCGGCGAGAGCACGCAGCTCGTGAGCGCCGGCCCGGACACAGCGGAAGCGGTCGCGCTCTCGGGCAACTCGACGCGACTCGCGTACACGAACGGGCACGTCTGGCTCGCGACGTGCGCCGTCGCCTGCGGCGCTCCGACCCAGGCGGACGCCGGCCCGGCCCCCGGCGGCGCCAGAGGCCCGTTCTTCCCGCGGCCGCTCGAGAACGGCGTGCCGCAGGACCCGGTCGAGCTGTACTGGCGCACGCCCGCAGCGCTGGACCCGGCCGACACCGACGGCGCCATCGACCTCTACGGCACCGACGTCGTGGCTGCCCCGCACGTCTTCCTGAAGTCCACCGGCGACGGCGACGTGACCGGCGCCGACGTGGGCGGCTTGATGCTCGTCTTCGGCATGCAGCGGACGACCGGCCTGCCGGGGTCGGACGGCACGACGCGGCAGGTCTGGCTCGCGACGCTCGGCGGCTTCGCGAACCTCTCTCAGCCGCTGGGCGCGCCGCCGCGGCTCAACGAGGCCGGCCACGCCCGGCTGGGACGCCGCCACGTGACCAGCGCCGACGGGCGGCACGTCGTCTTCGCAAGCGCGGCGCCCGCCCTGGGAAGCCGGCTGCGCCCGGCCGGATACGCGGACCACGTGCTCGTCCGCGACGTCGTGTCCGGCGCGAACACGCTCGTCACCATCGCGCCCGACGGCGTGACGCCGGCGAACGACGACTCCTTCAACGCCGGCATCGACGCCACGGGGCGCCGCGTGGCCTTCGCCAGCATCGCGACGAACCTCGCGCCCGGGGTGACCGGCCAGACGGTGCACGTGTACGCGCGCGACCTCGCCACCGGCACCACCACCCTCGTCGACCGCACGACGTCGGGCGCCCCGGCCGGCGCGGACAGCGAACCCCAGATCAGCGCGAACGGGGCGGTCGTGGTGTTCTCGTCCCGCAACCCGGACCTGCCCGGCGCGCCCGGCGACGGCAACAACCACGTCTATCGGGCCGACCTCGCCAGCGGGCAGATCGTCCTCGTCGACCGCTCCAGCAGCGGCGCCGTCGCGAACCACGGCGCCGACCATCCCGACGTGAGCGCCGACGGCAACCGCGTCGCGTTCGCGAGCATCTCGACGAACCTGGGCGGCGCGACATCGCCCAAGGACGACGTCTACGTCCGCGACCTCGCGGCGGGGACCACCACCTGGGCCTCGGTCCCGGAGGACGGCGACCCCGCGCACTCGGGCGCGCGCGACCCGTCGATCAGCGCCGACGGGCGCCGGGTGGCGTTCACGCAGGAGCACCCCGAGTTCGGCTACGGCGCGATCGACGAGGATGAGGTCTTCGTCCGCGACCTCGCCGCCGGCACGACCACGCTGGCCAGCACCGGCCCGGCCGGTCCCGCCGACACGGGCGCGTCGGAGAGCTCGCTCAGCGGCGACGGGTCCAAGGTCACGTTCCTCTCCGATGCCAGGAACCTCGGCGGCCCGGTCGGCCGCTTCCGCACCGCATACGTCCGCGATCTCGTGACGCGAACGACGTCGGTGGTGGTTCAGGGCGGCAGCCCGGTGAGCGCCGCCGTCCTCAGCGCCAACGGAGCGTGCGTCGCGCTGCAAGCGGGCGAGCTCGTCGCCGGCTACGGGCCCGACTTCGAGCACGTCTTCCTGCACGCCCTGGGAGCCGGCTGCGCCGCGAGCGGCGTCCCGACGCCCGGAGCTGACACCACCGCGCCGCGCATCAGCAGGCTGCGGATGACCCGTCGCCGTTTCGCCGTCGGAAGGCGCCGCACGCCCCTGACCGCCAGGACCCGGCGCGGCACGGCCTTCGTATTCCGGCTCTCGGAGGACGCCCGCACCACCATCACGATCTCGCGCAAGCAGCGCCGGCGGGTGGTTCTCAAGCGCCGCACCCGGGCGGGGACCAACCGGATCGCCTACACGGGCCGCACCCGCGGGCGCACGCTGCGCCCCGGCCGCTACCGCGCGACCGTCCGCGCCGCCGACGCCGCCGGCAACCGCTCCGCGCCGAAGCGCATCACGTTCACGGTCAGGCGGCGCGCAGCCGAGCGAGCGTCTGGCGGCGCCAGCGCTCGGTCCGCTCGAGCTCGTTGAAGGTGTAGAAGTGCAGGCCCGCGACGTCGCTCGCGTCGAGCCGGCGCATCAGCGGGTCGGGCGTGAAGGTGCGCGTGACGAGACGCCGCAGCCACGCGCGGTGCGCGCGCAGGAAGCGCGCCGACTCGCCGAGCCCGATCTTCATCGACACGCGCAGCAGCTTGGAGTTGTCGACGATCCCGGGCATCCCGACCCAGATCGGCAGCGTGGTCCCGCGCTCGCGTACGCGCGCGATCCAGGTCTGGATCGTCACCGGGTCGAAGCAGATCTGGCTCACGATGTACGTGGCCATCGGCTCCTTCTCGAACATCGCCCGGATCGTCGTCTCGTCGTCGATCAGGTGATGGCTCTCCGGGTAGCCGGTGATTCCCACCTCGGCGAAGCTGCCCTCGAGCTCGCGCAGCAGCGACGCGGCGTCCTGGAACGGCCCGGGCTCGCGCGCGTCGCCGGCCGGGACGAACACCTCGCGCACCGCGACGGCGTGCAGCCGCGCCACGATCTCCTCCACGTGGGCACCGTCGCGCACGAGGCGCGCCGACAGGTGCGGCACCACCGCGTAGCCCTCCCCCGCCAGCCGCTCGACCACGGCCAGCGTGGCGTCGAGCCCCTTGGCCGGCGACGCCGTGACAGTCACCTTGACCTCGCGCGGCACGTGCGCGAGCACCTGCTCCTCGATCCCGTCCACCGGCAGGACCTCGTAGCGCGGGTGCTCGAGCAGCGCGATCAAGCCGAGAGCGTCACCGTCTGCAGCTCGGTGAAGGCCTCCATCACGTGGCTGCCGCCGACCCGCCCGATGCCGCTGTCCGTGCCGGCCCGCCCGCCGAACGGCAGATGCGCCTCCCAGTAGTTGGACGACTCGTTGATGTTCACCCAGCCCGTCCGCACGGTGTCGGCGAAGCGCAGGCCGGCGGCGAGGTCGCGAGTGAAGATGGCCGAGAGCAGCCCGTACGGTGACGCGTTGGTCTGCTCGATCGCCTCTTCCAGCGACCTGATCGCCACCACCGGGGCGATCGGACCGAACGTCTCCTCGGTGGCGACGCGCGCGTCGGCGGGCACGCCGTCCAGCACCGTCGCCGACCAGTAGAGGTCGGTCGGGAACCCGTCGGCGCGCGAGCCGCCGGCCACGACGCCGGCACCGCGGTCGACGGCGTCGGCCACGTGCTCGTCCATCTTGCCGGCGACGCCCTCGTTGTTGACGGGGCCCATCGTGGTGGCATTGTCGAACGGGTCGCCGAGCAGGACGGTCTCGGTGACCTTGCGCGCCAGCTTCTCGACGAACTCGTCGCGCACACCCTCCTGCACGAGGATCCGCTCGCCGGCCGTGCAGCTCTGGCCGGCGCACAGGAAGCACGCCGCGACCACGGCGTCGACTGCCCGGTCCACGTCGGCGTCGTCCATGACCACGACCGGTCCGTTGCCGCCCATCTCGATGACGACGGCCTTGCCGGCCGCCGCCGACGCCACGGAGCGGCCGGTCGGCGTCGAGCCGATGAAGGCGACGCCGCGCGTGCCCGGGTTGCGCGCGATCTCGTCGCCCACCTCCGGCCCCGGGCCCGGTGACGAGGTTGACGACGCCAGGCGGCAGGTCGGCCGCCGCCATGCACTCGGCGAGCGCGACCGCGCAGACCGCGGTGGTGGGCGCCGGAGTCCAGACGACGGTGTTGCCGGCCGCCATCGCCGGCGCCAGCAGCTCGGCAGGCATCGTGTACGGCCAGTTCCAGGGCGTGATGATCCCGATCGCCCCGCGCGCGCGGCGCATCAGCATCACGCGCTTTCCGGGCGAGAACGAGTTCGGCAGCTCTCCGCCGAGGCGCTTGGCGTCCTCGGCCGCCGCCCGCCAGTACTCGACGAGCTCATCGACCTCGTCGTAGGCCTCCGCGCGCAGCGGCTTGCCCTGGTCGAGCGTCAGCGTGCGGGCCAGGTCGTCGCGGCGCCGCTCGATCTCGTCGCCGACCGCGTGCATCTTGGCGGCGCGCTCGAAGGCGGTCAGCCGCGACCACGGCTCGAAGGCGCGGTTCGCGGCGTCGATCGCCCGCTGGGCATCCGAGCGGTCGCCCTGCGGGACGCTGCCGAGCGTCTCGCCGGTGGCCGGGCTGGTGGTCTCGGCCGTCTCGCCGGAGGCGGCCTGGCACCACTCCCCGTCGACGAACATGCTGTAGGTCGCCGTCTGCGTGGAGGTCACGCGTGCACCGCCTCCTTAGCGCTCTGGCGCGCGTCCTCCTTGACGAGGTCAGCGCACTTCTCGCCGATCATCATCGTCGTGATGCAGGGGTTGATGGCCGGCAGGAACGGCATGATCGACCCGTCGGCGATCCGCAGCGCCTTGACGCCCTTCACGCGCAGGCGCGGGTCGACGACCGCGTCGGCGTCCCCGGGCGCGCCCATCCGCGCCGTGCAGGACGGGTGGTAGACGGTGTTGTGCGTCTTGTGGATGTAGTCGACCAGCTCGTCGTCGGTCGTCGCGTCCGGGCCCGGTGCGAGCTCGCGCTTGGCCCAGCCCTCGAGCGCCGCCTGCTTGCCGATCTCGCGGGCGAGCTTGACGCCGTGGAGCATCACGCGCTCGTCGTTGCCGTCGGGATCGGTGAAGTAGCGCGGGTCGACCCGCATGCGGTCGCGGAAGTCGGGCGAGCGCAGGCGCACGGTGCCGCGCGAGCGGCCGCGGCAGACGTTCGGGGTCAGGCAGAACGCGCTCTCAGCCGACGGGTAGCCCCAGCGGACGGTGTTCATGTCGAACGGCACCGAGCCGTAGTGCATCATCAGGTCGGGCCGGTCGAGCCCTTCCTCGGTCATCGTGAAGAGGCCGATCTCCCACCACTGCGTCGACCGCTTGACCATCGGCTGCGCGGCCTCCCACATCACGATGCCCTCGACGTGGTCGTCGAGGTTGGAGCCGACGCCCGGGCTGTCGACGAGCACGTCGATCCCGAACTCGCGCAGGTGCTCGCCCGGGCCGATGCCGGACATCATCAGCGCCTTCGGCGTGTCGATCGACCCGCAGGAGAGGATCACCTCGCGGCGGGCGCCGACCGTCGAGTAGGTGAACAGGTCGGGGTTCATGTACTCGACGCCGCGGGCGCGCTTGTCCTCGTCGATGACGATGCGCTTGACCCAGCAGCCGGTGCGGACCTTCAGGTTCGGCCGGCTCGCCATGATCGGGTGCAGGTAGGCGACCGACGACGACATCCGGGTGCCGTCCGGGGTCCGGTTGACCTGGAACCAGCCGGCGCCGTTGGTGACCGTCTCGGCCCTCGTTGAAGCGCACCGTCGGCAGCCCGGCCTGCGCGGCGGCCTCGAGCACGGCGACCCCGCACGGGTCGTCGGGCGGGACCGTCATCAGGTTCACCGGGCCGGAGCGGCCGTGGTGGTCGCCGGGACCGTCGTTGGTCTCGAGCCGCTTGATCAGCGGCCACGTGTCCGTCGTGGCCCCAGCCCTCGCAGCCCATCGCCGCCCACTCGTCGAGGTCCTCCTTCGGCGTCCAGAACGCGATGCACGAGTTGTGCGACGAGCAGCCGCCGAGCACCTTCGCCCGCGCGTGGCGGAGGAAGCTGTTGCCCTTCTCCTGCGGCTCGACCGGGTAGTCCCAGTCGTAGCCCGAGTCGAGCAGGAACATCCAGTCCTCGAGCCTCAGGATGGCCGGGTCGTCCACATCGGACGGCCCGGCCTCCAGCAGGCAGACCGTGACGTTCGGGTCCTCGGAGAGCCGCGCGGCCACCACCGCGCCCGCCGTCCCGCCTCCGGCGACGACGTAGTCGAACTCCTCCATGGCGTGCTCCTCTCGGTTACTCGGACCCCGCCAGCGCCGGCGCGGGCTCCTCGCCGGCGCCGACCATGTGCTCGGCCAGCGTGCCGGTCTTGTGACGCTGCACGAACCAGTAGTACGCGAACCCGCCGATCATGACGATGCCGACGAACAGGACGCCGCCCCACTTCAGGTACCAGTGGAAGGGCTCGACCGCGTTGTAGATCGACTGCCGCGGCCAGATCAGGTTGGTCGCCATGAACAGGCCCCAGATGACGGCCAGGATGTTCACGAGCAGCCCCCAGCGGCCGAGCGAGAAATAGCCCGGCCCGGCGTCCTCGGAGCGCCACTGCCCGCGCAGCCGGGCGATCAGCATCGGCCCGGTGACGAGCAGGTAGGCGATGTAGATCATGATGATCCCGATCGAGGTGATCACCACGAAGATCTGCGGCTGGCGGATGTTCACGACGAGGATCGCGATCGCCAGCACGCCGACGATGATCGACGGGATGATCGGCGTGCGCGTCTTCGGGTGCACGCGCGCCAGGTGCGTGCCGGCGGGCAGGTTGTTGTCGCGCGCCATCGCGAACATCATCCGGATCGTCGCGGTGTGGACCGCGAGGCAGCAGACCGTGATGGCGATCACCACGCACCACAGGAAGACGTCGCCGACGGTGTTGCCGAGGACGTCGAGGATGATGAACTGCAGGCCGCCGACGGCGATCTCCGGGTTGTTGATGTCGGTCACCGCCATCATCGCGAACAGCAGGATCGCCCCGCCGATGAAGAACGAGGCCACCAGCGCCCGCAGGATCGCCCGCGGCGCGTTCTTGCGCGGGTTCACCGACTCCTCGCCGAGCGAGCTCGCAGTGTCGAAGCCGTACATGACGTAGGCCGAGGCCAGCGAGGCGGCGAGGAACGCGCCGAGATAGCCGAGGTCCCAGTCAGCGCCCAGGCCCTGGGTCTCGAACACGACGCCCGGGCCGCGCGTGACGTTGACGAGCAGCGCGAGCACGATCAGGCAGGCGGCGATGAGCTCGATCGCCACGCCGGTGCTGTTGATCCGCGACATCAGCTTGACGCCGATCGCGTTGATGATCGTCGTGAAGATGATCAGCACGCTGCCGAGGATCACCGCGTTGGCGGCGTAGTCGTACTGGCCGGTGCCGTCGCCGTAGAACTGGAAGAACGGGTCGATCACCGGCAGGGTGATCTGGAGGGCCAGCGCGACGGCGGCGACGGTGACGATCGACGCCGTCAGCATCATCCAGCCTGCGAGCCAGGCCACGTGCTGGCTGCCGAGCCGCTTGGACCAGTTGTAGATCGAGCCCGCGATCGGGTAGCGCGAGGCGAGCTCGCAGAAGCAGAGCGCGACCATGAGCTGGCCGAAGAAGACCAGCGGCCACGACCACCAGTACGCCGGGCCGCCGAAGGCGAACCCGAAGTAGAAGAGCTGGAACGTGCCGGTGAGGATCGAGATGTAGCTGATCCCCGCCGCGAAGGTGGCGAAGCTCCCGAGGGAGCGGTCGAGCTCCTGCTTGTAGCCGAACTCGTTGAGTTCCGCATCGTCGGTCGAGCGCGGGTCAACCGTCGCCGTCATGCCTCATCCCCGTTCCTCGTCAACCGTTCCGACCGCCCTCCGAAAGAGCCGGATCCAATTGCTGGCGAGTATCTTCGCGCCACCGGACAGTGTCAAGAAACTGATATATCTCGACCGGTTTGCAGGACGTCGCCGACTTCCTCGCGCCCCACCCGCCGTTCGACTCGCTGGAGCCCGTAGACGTCGCGCGGGTGGCCGAGGCGGCCGAGGTCGAGTTCCACCCCGCGGGCACGGCGATCTTCCAGCAGGGCGCCGGGCCTGTGGAGCATGTCTGGGTGGTGCGGACCGGCGCGGTCGAGATCGTCCACGACGGCCGCGTGCTCGACCTGCTGGGTCCTGGCGAGCTGTTCGGGCACGCCTCGATGCTCTCGTGCCTGCCGACGGGCTTCGCGGCGGTCGCGGCCGAGGACTCGCTCTGCTACCGCATCCGCTGGGAGGTGGCGCTGCCGCTGCTTGCGCGGCCGGCGGGCCTGCAGTACGTGACGCGCTCGCTGCTGGAGGCGCTCGGCGGCGACGACCGCGCGGAGCCCGCGTTCAACCCAGCGCAACGGCCGGTCACCGAGCTCATCCGCCGGCCGCTCGTGCTCTGCACCCCGGACACCTCGATCCGCGAGGCCGCACGCGTGATGGCGGACCTCGGCGCGACGTGCGTCGTGATCGACGCGGGCGACGACGCTCGGGATCATGACCGACCGCGACCTGCGCACGCGCGTGGTCGCCGCGGGCACCGACCCCGACGTGCCGGTCTCGCAGGTCATGAGCGCGCCCGCCTACACCGTCACCGCCGATCGCATCGGCAGCGAGGTGCTGCTCGACATGCTCGATCGCGGGATCCGCCACTTCCCGGTGGTCGCGCCGGATGGGCGCGTCGTCGGCGTGGTGGAGGACTCCGACCTGGTCGCCGTGGCAACGCGCAGCTCGTTCCACCTGCGCCAGGCGATCGCCCGCGCGGACACGGCGGCGGAGGTCGCCGCCGCCTGCGCCGGCCTGCGGCCGGCGATCGTCGCGCTGCACGACGCGCGTGTGGCGGCGACCGACATCTCGGCGATCCAGTCGGTGGTGATCGACGCGGCGACCCGCCGGCTGCTCGATCTGACGGTCACCGAGCCGCCGGTGCCGTTCGCGTGGATCGCGCTGGGCAGCGTCGCCCGCCGCGAGGCGGTGCCGTCGTCGGACATCGACAGCGCGCTGGTCTGGTACACGGACGACGAGGACCCGGAGCTCAAGCAGACGCTGATGGGGCTGGCCGGGCCGGTCATGGACGGCCTTGCCGACTGCGGGTTCAAGACCGACCCAAAGGGCGCGATCGCCTCCAAGCCGCTGTTCGCGCGCTCGCACGCCCAGTGGGTCGCCGCCGTCAACGGCTGGATCGACAACCCGACACAGGAGAAGGCGCTGATCCTCGTCTCGCTCGTGGTCGACGGCCGGCCCGTGTGGGGCATCCAGACCGGACCGCCGGTGCCCGAGGCGTTCCGCGACGCCCGGCGCAAGCCTGCGCTGCTGCGCCTGCTCGCGCAGTTCGCGCTCTCGCACCGGCCGCCCACGGGCTTCCTGCGCGGCCTCGTCGTCGAGGACTCGGGCGAGCACCGCGGCCGGCTCGACCTCAAGCGGGGCGGGATCATCCCGATCGCCGACCTCGCCCGCTGGGCCGGGCTCGCCGCCGGCGTCACCCATGCGTCGACGCCCGCGCGGCTGCGGGCAGCCGCCGAGGCGGGCACGCTCGAGGCCGACGACGCGCGGCTGCTCGACGAGGCGCACGAGCTGATCGCGGGGCTGCGGCTCGCGCACCAGATCGAGCAGCTCAAGGCAGGCGTCGAGCCCGACGACTTCCTCGACCCCGGCGCGCTGAGCCAGCTCACGCGCAGCTCGCTCAAGGAGGCGTTCCGGGCCGTGGCCGGCGTCCAGCGCCGGATCGGCTCGGACCTGCGCCTCGGCGTCCGGTGAAATCGTGAGGGGACCCGCCCAACGGGCCATTCCGTGTCGAGCGATGTCCCGTTGGGCACCCCCTAGCCCAGCCGCGACTGCCTACCGGGCCGCGCGGCTGCCCGCGCGCCGGACGCCGTGGCGGGAGGCGGGATTCTGCGTCGTCGACGTCGAGGCCACGGGGCTCGACCCGCGGCGCGACGCGATCATGGCCTGGAGCGCCGTGCCGGTCGACGGCGGCCGCGTCGTGCTCGCGGGAGCGCGCGAGGGCCTCGCGCGGCCGCCGGGCTCGGTACCCCCGGCGTCGATCCGGATCCACGGCCTGCGCGAGCTCGACCTCGCGGACGCGCCGTCGCCCGAGCAGGCCGCCGACGCGCTGCTCGAGGCCATGACCGGGCGCTTCCTGGTCGCCCATGCGGCGTGGATCGAGCGCGCGTTCCTCGGGCGGCTGCTGCGTACGCGCGGCGCCCGCCTTCGCGGCGCGGTAGTCGATACCAGCGTGCTCGGCCGGCTGTGGCTGGCCGAGCGCGGCGACCGGCCGCCGGCGAGGCTGCCGCTCGCGGATCTGGCGGCGGCGCTCGGTCTGCCTGCCCACCGCCCGCATACGGCCTCGGGGGACGCGCTCACCACCGCGCAGGCGTTCATCGCGCTCGCGTCTCTGCTCGGCGACGAGACGGTGCGCTCGCTGGCCGACGCGGGGCACCGGCTCGAGGCGCAGAAGATGTGGGGCGTGGCCGACCGATGAGTTTTCCGGCGGGCATCGTCTTAAGGGTCGTGAACCAACCAGGAGGACGACCATGAGCAAGGTCTACACCGGCGCCAGCATGTCCCTCGACGGCTTCGTCTCGGGCCCGGACGAGTCCGGCTTCGAGTACCTGTTCAAGTGGTACTCCGCCGGCGACGTCGAGGTCCGGACCGCCAAGTCCGAGATGACGCTGCAGATGACGCAGGCCGGCGCCGAGTACTGGCGCCAGGTGATGGACCTGAGCGGCGCCCTGGTCGTCGGCCGCAAGCTGTTCGACTTCACGAACGGCTGGGACGGGCTGCACCCGCTCGGCGTGCCGGTCGTGGTGCTCACGCACAGCGTGCCGGACGGCTGGGAGCGCGAGGGCGAGCACTTCACGTTCGTGTCCGACGGCATCGAGGCCGCCGATTGCCAAGGCGCGCGAGCTGGCGGGCGACAAGGGCGTCGGGCCTGAACTCCGGCACGATCGCCAGCCAGGCGCTGAGCGCGCGGCTGCTCGACGAGGTGTGGATCGACCTCGTGCCCGTGATTCTCGGCGGCGGCACGCCGTTCTTCGACTCGCTCGAGGGCGCGCCGTTCGAGCTGGAGGGCCCGGTCTCGATCGCCGAGGACGTCAGCGTCACGCACCTGCGCTACGAGGTCCGGTACTCATGAGCCTGTACCACGAGGAGCACGGCTCGGGTGAGCCGCTGGTGATGCTGCACGGCGGGATCGGGGCGAGCGAGACGCTCGCCCCGCTCGTGCCGGGCTTCGATCGGCGCGTGATCCTGGTCGACCTCCAGGGGCACGGACGAACGGCGGACGCCGACCGGCCGCTGCGGCCCGAGCTGATGGCCGACGACATCGCGGCGCTGGCCTCGCAGCTCGGCCTGGAGCGAGATCGACCTGTTCGGCTACTCGCTGGGCGGCACGGTAGCGCTGCGGACGGCGATCCAGCACGCGGGGCTGGTCCGCCGGCTCGTGCTCGTCTCGATCGCGGCGCGGCGCGACGGGAACCATCCCGAGGTGGTCGCGGCGTTCGACCAGCTGACGGAGGCGGCGGCCGAGCCGATGAAGGCGTCGCCGCAGTACGCCCACTACGCGAAGGTCGCGCCGCGTCCCGAGGACTGGCCGGTGCTGATCGGCAAGACCGGCGACCTGCTGCGCGAGGACTACGACTGGATGGACGAGCTCTCGGCGGTGCGGGCGCAGACGCTGCTCGTCTACGCCGACGCCGACTCGGTCCGCCCGGATCACGTGGTCGAGTTCTACGGGCGGCTCGGCGGTGGGCTGGGCGATCCGGGTTGGGACGGTTCGCACCCGGGTCCGCAGCTGGCGGTCCTGCCCGGCACGACCCACTACGACATCCTCGCCTCACCGCTCCTGGTGCCGGCGGTCGAGGCGTTCCTCAGCTCGTGAAGCCGAGGATGAGCTGGGCCGTCTCGAGCGGGACGTCGACCTGCGGGCAGTGGCCGACGCCGTCGAGCTCGACCCAGTCCGCGTGCGGCAGCCAGTCGCGTCGGTAGCGGGAGGCGGCGCCCGGCCACGGCAGGATCCGGTCCCCCGTGCCCCACACGATCCGCACCGGGCAGGCGATGCGCTCGGCGTCGAGCGTCCACGGGTTGTGCAGCGCGTACTCGACCATCGCCGGCGCCCCGTCGCAGTCGGCGGTGGCGCGGATGATGTCCGCGACCGTCGCCGGCGGGATGTGCTCGCCGTTCGCGGCGATCCACTCGGTCGCCTGCTGCCGGCCCTGCGGGGTGGCGGCGATCGCCTCCGCATGCGGCGCCGCGGCCTTCGCCAGCTCGTGCATCTCGTTGTAGTCGCGCAGCATGTCCTTGTAGGACTCGTCGCCCGGCGCCCAGCCGCCGGCGGGCGCCAGCGCGACGACCGAGACCGCGCGGCCGCGGGCCGCGAGCTGCAGCGCGACGTAGCCGCCGAGCGAGTTGCCCACGATGTGCGCGGTCTCGAAACCGGCCGCGTCCATGATCCGCTCGATCGCGTCGGGAACCAGGCCGTGACCGAGCTCGCCCTCCAGCGGCGGCCCGCCCGCATGGCCCGGCAGCGTCGGCGCGAGCACGTCGTGGCGGCGCTCGAGCGCGGGCAGCACGAGCTCCCAGATGCGCCAGGAGCCGGTGAAGCCGTGGATGAGCACGAGCGGCGGCCCTTCGCCGCCCCGGTGCGCCGGGGTGAAGCGCGCGTCCATGCGGCAAGCTTGCCGGGTGGACGTGACGCATGGAATGGCGGACATCGAGCCCGGCCTGCGGCTGCACCACGTGACCGCCGGGCAGGGGCCGCGCACGATCGTGCTCCTGCACGGCTTCCCGCAGACCTGGTGGCAGTGGCGGCCGTACCTGCAGGCCTTCTTCAACGCCCGCAGCTACGTCCCGATCTCCGACGCGGACCTCGACGTCTACGTCTCGGCGTACTCGGCGCCGGGCGCGATGCGCGCGGGCTTCGAGGTCTACCGCGCCTTCGACCGGGACGCCGCCGACAACCGCGCGGCGCTCGAGCGCGACGGGAAGCTCGCCGTGCCCGTGCTCGCGGTGGGCGGCGAGATCAGCACATCCGGCGAGCTGGTCGAGGAGTTGACGTTGCGCACCGTATAGGTGCCAAACGTCAACCTCGGGCCACGGACACGCGTTCGGGTGACGAAATGCACCCCCGAGCCGGCCAACCCCGCCTCCCTACAAGCGAGAAGTTGGTGCCTTCAGCACGACCGAAGTCTCGACCTGGCGCTCGGGGATGTCCCAGTACCGCCGCAGCAGCCGCGTCTTCTCCTCCACCGAGACCTGCACGAAGCCGTGCCGCCGGTAGAAGGCGATCGCCCATTCGGCGGCGGCCCAGGTCCCGACCAGGACGGGCCGCGTGGCAGAGCGCATGAGGTGATCGATCAGCGCTCCGCCGATCCCGCCGCGCTGGCTGCTCGGCTTCACGTAGGCGTGGCGGATGAGGTCGACGTCCTGGACCGGCTGGATGCCCATGACGCCGAGCAGCTCGCCGTCGTCCTCATAGCCCCAGAACTCCACGCCGGAGGCGATCTCGTGGTCGAGCTCGGAGGCGGGCATGTACGGCTCGTGCCAGCGGTCGGCGGGGATCACGTCCCGGTAGGCGACAGCGGCCGCGTTGACGATGGCCAGGATCTCGTCGCGTTCGTCATCACGGCAGCGGCGGACCATGGCGGCACAACGTACAGTGGCGCGATGAGGGTCATCCCGCCGCGCGAGGGCGAGGTCATCGGCGATGCGCCGGACCGCCGCGTCGAGATCCTCTCCGACGACGACTCCCTGCACGCGACGTGGTCGCGCTTCGGCCCGCGCCGCGCGGGCGCGAGCCTGCACGTCCACTATCACCACAGCGACCTGTTCTACGTGCTGGCCGGCGAGCTGACGGTCATGCTCGGGCCGGACGGCGACGAGACCGTCGCCCCCGCGGGGACGCTTGTGCGGATCCCGCCGCTCGTGGTCCACGGCTTCCGCAACGGCGGCGACGCCGAGGTCCGCTACCTCAACTTCCACGCCCCCGGCCAGGGCTTCGCCGACTACATGCGCGGCCTGAGCGACTTCGACCAGGACGAGCCGCCGGCGGACGGAGGCCGGCCTGCCTCAGAGGCCGCGATCGCCGCCGGCGACGGCGTGCTGTGCGAGGCCGGCGAGATCGCGGTCGCGGTGCGGAGCGACGGCGGCGAGGCCGCCGGCGACGGCGTCACCTCGTGCTACGTGCTCGAAGGCGAGCTGCTCGTGAAGGTCGAGGGTCGCGAGATCCGCGCGACCGAGGGGACGTGGTTGCAGGTCGGGGCCGGCGTGCCCCACCGCGTCTCCGCCGCGGCCCGCCACCTCGAGGTGCACACGCCGGCGTGAAGTCGAGGAAGGGCTACTGGCGCCGGGCGGCAGCGCGGTCTCGATCGGAAGCTTCGTTGGCCTCACGTACAGGCCAATTCCCGCGAGCCTCGTCGCGCTCTCGTTGCAGTCGCTGCGCGACCACCGTCAATGTCCAGGGCCACATCGGCATACCGGGACAGACGCCGGCGGGCGCGGAGATATTCCCAACGGCGATACCGTCCAACCATGGCGAAGCTCAACATCTCCCACCACGAGCGCGTCGAAGGGCATCCCCATCGCTGGCACGTGTTCTTCCACGGCCGCTCCGAGCCGGTTCCGGTCGAGCTCCACGAGGACGACCGCACGAGCCTCGAGATGTCGGACGACGACCTCCACGACCTGCTCCCGACCGCGCTGCAGCGGCACGCGGACGAGAATCGCGATGACGTGCTCCCCGGCGAGGAGTATCAGGGCGTGACCTGGGACTCGCCCGTGCGCGTCTACCAGACGCATTTCAACAACTAGCGTTCGAGCGGATGGCCGAGCCGGCCCCAGGCCGGAACGCCGCCCTCGATCACGTGGATCACGCGTGACCCTCCGTGGCGCTGGACGAGGCTGGCCGCCACCGCCGCGCGCTGACCCGAGCCGCAGACGACGGCGATCGGGCGGTCGGGGTCGAGGCCCTCGGGGAGGCCGTCGATGTCGTGCCACGGCATGAACGCCGAGCCCGGGATGTGGCCCTCGTCCCACTCGCTCTCCTCGCGCACGTCGAGGATCTGGACCTCGCCGGCACGCGAAGGCAAGTCCGCCAGCGGCAGGCGCTCGATCCGGGCGACCTCGCGCTTCTCCTGGCGCCAGCTCGTCATGCCGCCGTGCAGGAAGCCGGCCATCCGGCGGATGCCGACGGCGACCGCGAGCCGGCCGGCCTGGCGGCCGTCCTCGTCGTCGCGGCCGACGAAGACGATCTCCTGCTCGCGGTCGGCGAGCCAGGCCAGCTTGGAGCCGAAGCCCGCGTTGAGCATCGGGATCGAGACCGCGCCGGGGATGTGGGCGTCGTCGAACTGCTGGTCGGTGCGCACGTCGACGAGCATTGCGCCGTCCGCCCGGGCGTGCTCGACCTGGCGCGGCGCCAACGGCAGCAGCTCGACCCCGTCGGTCAGCAGCGGGCCGCGGTTCAGCTCCACGATCGCGCGGAAGTTCGGCGGCTGCGGGCCCAGGCCGGCCAGCGCGCGGTCGACGAACTCGTCCTCGTCCGAGATGCTCAGCACCGGGTTGTGGCGGCGCTCGAACCCGATCGTCGAGGAGACCTTCATGTCCATCCCCGGCCCGCCGCACATCGAGCCGCCGAGGTGGCCGGGCCAGACCTCGACGTCGCCGCCCAGCGACAGCAGCTGCTCACGCAGCGACCGGAAGATGCCGCGCGCGCCGTCGGACTTCTCGATCGCCAGGTCGGGCCGGGCCACGTCGCCCACGAACAGCGTGTCGCCGGTCAGCACCGCCCACGGCTCGTCGCCGCGCCGCAGGTCGAACAGCGCGAACGCCGTGTGCTCCGGCCGGTGGCCGGGCGTGTGGAGCGCCCTCACGACGAGCGAGCCGAGCTCCCACGAGTCGCCGTCGTCGAACGGCTCGTGGTCGTAGTCGGGCTCCGCGAGACGGTGGATGTGGATGGCGGCACCGGTCGCGGCCGCTAGCCTGCCGTGCCCCGAGACGTGATCGGCGTGGTTGTGGGTCTCGAAGACGTGCTCGATCCGCACGCCCATGTAGCGCGCGAGCTCGAGGTACTCGTCGACCTCGAAGCGCGGGTCCACCACCGCCGCCACGCCGACCTTCTCGTCCCCGATCAGATAGGAAGCACAGCCCAGGTCGTCATGGATGAGCTGACGGAAGATCACCCGCGGACCCTCTCACAGCTCGAGCGGCTGGAGGCCGAGTCCATCCATGTCATGCGCGAGGTGGCCGCCGAGTTCGAGCGGCCCGTCCTGCTGTTCTCCGGCGGCAAGGACTCGATCGTCCTCCTGCGCCTCGCCGAGAAGGCGTTCCGGCCCGCGCCCTTCCCGTTCCCGGTCATGCACGTCGACACCGGGCACAACTTCCCCGAGGTGCTCGACTTCCGCGACCGCCGCGTCGAGGAGCTCGGCGAGCGGCTGATCGTGGCCTCCGTGCAGGAGTCGATCGACAAGGGCCGCGCGGTCGAGACCGGCGCCTCGCGCAACCGGCTCCAGACCGTCACGCTGCTCGACGCCATCACCGAGCACCGCTTCGACGCCGCCTTCGGCGGCGCCCGCCGCGACGAGGAGCGCGCCCGCGCCAAGGAGCGCATCTTCTCCTTCCGCGACGACCACGGCCAGTGGGACCCGCGCGCGCAGCGGCCGGAGCTGTGGAACCTCTACAACGGCGCCGTCCGCCAGGGCGAGCATGCCCGCGTGTTCCCCATCAGCAACTGGACCGAGCTCGACGTCTGGCGCTACATCGGCGCCGAGGCGCTCGAGCTGCCGCCGATCTACTACGCGCACGAGCGCGAGGTGTTCGAGCGCGACGGCATGCTCTACGCGGTCAGCGGCTACATCGAGCGGACCGAGCCCGCGTTCACCGAGCGCGTCCGCTACCGCACGGTCGGCGACATGACGATCACCGGCGCCGTGCGCTCCGACGCCACGACCACCGAGCAGGTGATCGAGGAGACGCTCGCCACCCGCGTCTCCGAGCGCGGCGCCACGCGCGCCGACGACCGCACGTCGGAGGCCGCCATGGAGGACCGCAAGCGCGAGGGCTACTTCTAGATGCCCGACCTCGTACGCCTCGCCACCGCCGGCTCGGTCGACGACGGCAAGTCGACCCTCATCGGCAGGCTGCTCTACGACTCCAAGGCGCTGATGACCGACCAGGTCGACGACGCCGAGGTCGACCTCTCGCGGCTCACCGACGGCCTGCGCGCCGAGCGCGAGCAGGGCATCACGATCGACGTCGCCTACCGCTTCTTCGCCACCCCGCGGCGCTCGTTCATCATCGCCGACACCCCGGGCCACATCAGCTACACGCGCAACATGGTCACCGGGGCGAGCACCGCCGACGTCGCCGTCGTGCTGATCGACGCCCGCAACGGCGTCGTCGAGCAGTCGCGACGCCATGCCTACCTGTCGGCGCTGCTCGGCATCCGGCACATCGTCGGCTGCGTCAACAAGATGGACCTGATCGACTGGGACGAGGGCGGCTTCCGCGCCATCGAGCGCGACTTCACCGAGCTGATGCAGCGGCTCGGCGTGCCCGACGGCGGCGTGATCCCGGTCTCGGCGCTGCACGGCGACTACGTGGTCGAGCCAACCGATAGCGCGCCGTGGTACGACGGGCCGCCGATCCTCACCCACCTCGAGGAGCTCGAGGTCGGCTCCGACCGCAACCTCGACGACCCGCGCCTGCCGGTCCAGTGGGTCGTGCGCGCGACCGACTACCGCGGCTCGGCCGGCCAGGTGGCGAGCGGCGTCTTCCGGCCCGGCGACGAGGTGCTGGTGCTCCCGCAGGGCGAGCGGACGACGATCGCCAGCATCGACACCTTCGACGGGCCCGTCGAGGAGGCCGTCGCCGCCGCAGTCGGTCACCGTCGTGCTCGCCGACGACATCGACGCCGGTCGCGGCCACCTGATCTGCGCGCCCGACGACCCGCCGCCCGTCGCCCGCCGGCTCGAGGCGCGGCTGTGCTGGATGGCCGACGCGCCGGCCACGCCCGGCTCCCGCTACGTGCTCAAGCACACCACCCGCCGCGTGCGGGCGCGGATCGAGTCGATCGACGCGCGGCTCGACGTGGAGCGGCTCGAGGACGTCCCCCACCGCGAGCTCGAGCTCAACGACATCGGCCTCGTGCACCTCGACCTGGCCGCGCCGGTGATGGCCGAGCCGTACGAGCGCAACCGCGTCACCGGCGCCTTCATCCTCGTCGACGAGACGACCAACGCCACCGTCGCGGCGGGGATGGTGCTGGAGGCGCACGAGGACCCCGGCCCGCCGACCGGACCGCACAGCCCGGACGTCATCTGGCACGAGCCGGCGCTGCCGCGGCGCGAGCGCTGGGCGGTGCTCGGCCTGCGCGGCGCCACCGTCTGGCTCACCGGCCTGCCCGCCTCCGGCAAGTCGACGATCGCCGAGGAGCTCGAGCGCGCGCTCGTGGCCAGCGGCCGCCCCGCCTACCTGCTCGACGGCGAGAACGTCCGCCACGGGCTGTCCGGCGACCTGGGGTTCTCGGCCGCCGACCGCCACGAGCACGCCCGCCGCGTGGCCAGCGTCGCGCGCATGATCGCCGACGCCGGGCTCGTCACCGTGGTCGCGCTGGTCTCCCCCGCCGCGGCCGACCGCGAGGCCGCGCGCCAGCTCCACGACGAGGCGGGGCTGGACTTCGTCGAGGCGTGGGTCGACACGCCGGTCGAGGAGTGCGAGCGCCGCGATCCGCACGGGCTCTACGCGCGCGCTCGCGCGGGCACCCTGTCCGGGCTTCACCGGCGTCGACGCGCCGTACGAGGCGCCGGAGCGCCCCGACGTGCGGCTGCGGGGCGCCGAGGAGACCGTCGACCAGTCGGTGCAGCGCGTCCTCGAGGCGCTCACGCGCGTCGGGCGCCGCTAGAGCGTGATCCGGACCGCGAAGCTGAGCGGCCGCAGCCGGCTCGCGCTCAGCAGCGCGATCGCCAGCGTCGGCCCCGGCTCCGGCGCCGAGTCCTGCGGCGCCGGGTGCAGCAGCCGCAGCCGGCCCGGCACCCGCGTCAGCGGCTCGATGACGTAGCCGGAGTCCCGGCTGTGCACGTGCAGGCGGCGCACGTCGCCCAGGCGGCGCTCGCCGAGGCGCTCCAGCGTCCCGTCCTCGAGCTCGGCGTCCACGAACGCGTCGGCGCCGGTCGAGGGGAACGTCACGTCGACGCTCCAGCGCCCGCGCGCAGCGCGGCGCGGCTCGACGGTCCAGTACGTCTCGATGGCGTCGGCGCGGAAGACGTGCCGCGTGGTGATGGTGAGCGCCTCGTCGCGCGTGACCGCGACCGCCTCGAGCCGCCGGAACGGCCCGGCGTACGGCCGTCGCGGGTACGCCTTCGGTCTCGGCACGGAGGGCAGCCGCAGCGGCGGATGCCGCAGGCTCGCGTCCGGCCGTCCGCGCTGGCTCTCGACCCGGTGGCCGGTCCCGACCTTGCGGGCCACCACCCCGAACGCGGCCGGGTGCCGGCCTCCGATCCCGGCGGCGACCCGCATCTCGCCGTCGAACAGCCGCGCCAGCTCGGCGCCGCCGTACGGCAGGCGCTCGTAGTCGACGACCGTCACGGCCGTGCTGTAGGCGGGCGTGGTCACCGCCAGCCGGCCGACGTCCGGGTCGTACGAGTACAGCGGCGGCGGGACCTCGGAGGGCAGCGCGCCGAGCCCGAGGCCGGCGGCGCGCGCCGCGTTGGCCTGGATCCGCGCGGCCGCCAGCCGCGCGTCGCCCAGCCCGCCGGGCGTGCGGGTGACGCCGTAGTGCACCGACGGCGGCAGCGTCGTCCCGCCGGCCGACCAGCGGTCGAACAGCGCCAGGCCGCTGTCGAGCAGGTACTTGGCCCAGCGGCCGTGCTCGGGCGACGGCTGCAGCGACGGCGTGACCGCGATGGCCAGCAGCGCCCCCTGGGCGAGGCCGAACTTCGTCCCCTGGTGCCAGCGGCGGAAGCTGGCGCCGGTGTCCCAGTTCAGGTAGCCCGCGTGCGTCCAGTAGCCGCACAGCACGCGCTCGACCCACGCGAGCAGCGCGGCCCGCCGGCGCGTTGACAGCGGCTCCATGCCGGCGCGCAGCGCCGGCTCGTAGAACTGCAGGGCGCCGCACACCGCCGTCGCGTACTCCGGGTTGTCGAAGTTGGCACGGGCGCCGGCGCGGTCGCCCGGCACGTAGTGGAACCGGTAGCCCGGGCCGGTGAACGGGATGCGGTACGGCGGGACCACGCGCGTCAGCGCGTCGGCGAAGCGGCCGAGCTGCAGCCGGGTCTCGTGGTGCAGCAGCCACGGGTCGCCGCCCGCGGCGACCGCCCACGCGAAGATCTCGAGCGGCCAGTTGATCTGGTTGAGCCGCAGGGCGGGATACGCGTAGAAGGGGCTCGTCGCGCAGCGCTGGACGGCGGTCCAGACGAGGTCGGGGGACTCGAGCGAGAGCGTGCCGCGGGCCAGCCAGGCCTGCGCGAGGCCGCGGACGACCGCCGCGTCGATCGCGACGTGCTGGAGCTCGTGCGAGTCGACCGCCGCGCCCCAGCCCCAGTCGTGCGTCTGGTCCCAGGCGGAGCCGGTCGCCGGCGGGCCGGTCCCCTCGGGACGCCAGGGCGGGACCCCGCACAGCCGCGCCGCGATCGCCCGCGCCCGCTCGTCCTGCCGCGCGGCGCCCTGATGGCCGGCGAGCGCCGCCGAGGCGTGCGTGAACAGGAGGTTCGCGTTCAGGCTCGTCTCGCCGCGCCCGCCGCTGCGGTAGCAGCCGTCGGCGGGCGACCAGAGGTCGTCGAGCAGCAGCTGGCAGCGATCCGCGAACGCCCAGTAGTCGTTGCCGGCCCAGCCGGAGGCGAGCTCGACACGGCCGAGCAGCCACGCGCCGGCCACCGCCCCGCCGAGCAGTCCGAGCGCGTCACGGCGCGTGAGGGCGTCGGGCCTCAAGCCGCAAGCCTAAACGCGCACCCTAGGATGAGGTCGTGTGAGCCCGTCGTCATAGGTCGAAATTTCCTCAGCGCCTCTCGAATCTGGTCTGATTGGCCCTACAGGCCTTACGGAGGAGGTTCCCATGAAGGGGAAGTTCGCCGTTGTCGGGACGTTGGCGTTGTTGCTCGCTGCAGCTGGACCGGCTGCCGCGCAAGAGGCGCACCGCGACATCACGCTGGAGCCGGGCAAGGTGCTCATGGAGGTGAAGGTGCCCAACCAGCGCCTCTACGACCAGCTCTACTCCTCCTACGACTTCGTCGAGGCCGTGCAGCGCAACGGCGACGGATCGCTGTCGACCGACATCCTCGTCAACCCCGGCGAGCGCGCGCTCCTGCAGGCCCAGGGCGTCCAGTTCGTGAAGACGCTCGAGACCGACGCCGCCACCGAGCGGCGCGTGGACGAGCGCGCCGCGGCGGAGGCGCGCGAGTCGCTCGCGCAGAACCTCGCTGAGACCGGCTCGGCGTCCTCCGGCAGCCGCAGCCAGAGCGCGATCCCGCTGCCCGGCGAGGTCACGATCCAGCGCGCGTACACGTTCACGAACTACGCGGGCCGCTTCCTCTACGTCGAGGCGCACACGAAGGCCGCCACGCCGGTGACCCCGAACGGCGTCGAGGGCAGCCCGGTCATGGCGCTCAGCTTCGCCGGCGCCGACGGCGTGTTCGGCGCCGCTTCGAACATGCCGATCTTCCGCGACAACATGACCGGCATCAACAACAACAACGTCTACATGTACCACCGGCACCTGGTGCGCGTGACGGACGTCGAGCCCAAGCACGTGCGCGTGGCCTCGAGTGCCGGCGGCGTCGCCGAGGCGCCGGTCGGCGAGTGGGTCGGCGCGACGCGGCCGCCGCATGCGCAGGGCTACCTGACCGGGTTCTTCTCCAGGTACATGGACCCGACCGAGATCACCGACCGGTTCACCGCTCTGGCGGCGGAGTTCCCCGACATCGCCGAGATCCGCAACCTGCCGCACCTCACGCACGGCTACCGCCGCCCGGCCCAGACCGTCATGGGCGTGCCGTTCGGCGCGCCGTACGCGGGCCAGACCGGCAACTTCAACGCCACCGCGGCAAACCAGGCCGTCATCCTCGAGTCGCTGGCCGACGGAGACGAGGGCGGCAACGACCTCTTCGCGACCGTCAACAACCCGGGCGTCGCGAACGCGCCGCTGACCGTGAACATGACCGGCGACGACCTCGTGGTCGGCCTGGCCACCAACGCGAACGGCGCGCTGTCGAGCACCGCCGCGCAGGTGGTGAGCGCGATCAACGCCGACCCCGCCGCGTCCGCCAAGCTGAGGGCCTTCCGCTACCGGGGAGTCGTCGGCACCGGCATCTCGCAGGCGACGCCACGCTCGCGCCTGTCGGACTTCCTCAACGCGCCGGCGCACGTCCAGCGCGGCGCCGTTCCAGGTGAAGATGCTGCGGATCGGCAAGCAGCGCGACGGCTCGAAGGTCGGCGTCTTCATCTACTGCCAGCAGCACGCGCGCGAGTGGGTGACCCCGATCACGTGCCTCGAGACGGCCGAGCGGCTGCTGCGCAACTACGCCATCGACCCGCAGACGAGGGAGTTGGTCGACAACCTCGACGTCTTCATCGTCCCGTCGATCAACCCGGACGGCGCGCACTACTCGATGTACGACAACAACAACCAGCGCCGCAACCTGGTCAACCACTGCCAGCCGGACACCTTCCAGGACCCGCTGGCCCGCAACGCCATCGGCGTCGACCTCAACCGCAACAACACGATCGGGACGTTCTTCGACAACTACGCCGGCGCTGCCGGGATCACCCCGGCGTCCCTCGACCTACAACCAGTGCACGAGCGACGTCTACGCCGGACCGTTCGAGGCGTCCGAGGTGGAGATCCAGAACGAGCACTGGGTGGTGGACACGTTCTCGAACATCAAGTTCGCGATCAACATCCACACCTACGGCGGCTACTTCATGTGGGCGCCGGGCGCGTACATCGCGGCCGGCCGCGTGACGCTGCCGGCGCCGAACATCGGCATCGAGCGCTACTTCTTCGACGTCGCTGACCTGATCCTGGCGCGCATCAAGGAGCACCGCAACACGGTCATCGAGCCGGAGCGGACGGGCCCGATCGCGGACGTCCTGTACTCGGCGGCGGGCAACTCGGCCGACGATCAGTACTACCGCAAGGGGATCATCTCCTACTCGTTCGAGGCCGGCTCGCGGATCTTCGCCGTGAACCAGCAGACGGGTGAGATCACGCGCACCGACGTGGCGGGCGGCGGCTTCGAGGGCTTCCGGCCGCCGTTCGACCCCGAGGGCCGAGCCGAGGCGTTCGAGTTCAGCGACGGCAACTTCGGCCTGCTCGAGAGCGCGCTCGCCTACTCGCGCGACGTCGCCCCGCCGGTCGTCAACCTCGACTCCGACGGCGTGACCCGCGCGCCGGCGCCGCCGATCAACTACCGGTTCACCTGGCCGGGCGAGGGGGCGGTCGTCTACTACACGACGGACGGCTCGACGCCGACCACGGCCTCACCGAGGTATGAGGCGCAGGGGCCGCGGCGGCCGGGGCAGATCCTCAGCATCGACCGGCCCGGGATCCACGACGTCAAGTGGATCGCGGTCGACATCAAGGGCAACACGTCGGCCGTCCAGACGCAGCGGTTCCTGATCGGGCCGGAGGGCACGGTGTCCGGCACCGTGCCGGCCACGCTGTCGCTGACGCTCGGCATCGCCGGCCAACCTCGGCGTGTTCACGCCCGGCTTGGCCAAGGACTACCTGGCCACGATGATGGCCAACGTCGTCTCGACGGCGGGCGACGCCACGCTCTCGGTCTCCGACCCGGACACGGTGAACACCGGCAGGCTCGTCAACGGCACCTTCGCGCTGCCGCAGGTGCTGCAGGCGAACGCCAACGGCGGCGCTACGCGCCGGTCGGCGGCGCCGCACCCGACGACTGACGTCGGGTCACCTTCGCCCGCCGAGCGCAGACTCAGAACGACGAGCTGACGACGATCCTCGCCGGCGCGCCCGAGGGCGTGCTCTCGCTGGCCGGCGGCTTCCCCAACCCGGCCACCTTCCCGTCCGAGCTGCTCGACGAGCTGACGGCGCGCGTGCTGCGCGACGAGCCCGGGGTCGCCCTGCAGTACGCGCCGTGCGAGGGCATCCCCAGCGTGCGCGAGTACCTGATCGAGCGCCAGGAGCTGCTGCACGGGCGGCGGCCGGACCGTGAGGAGCTGATCGTCACCAGCGGCGGCATGGAGTGCATCGCGCTCGCGTGCCAGAGCCTGATCGACCCCGGCGACACGGTCGCCGTCGAGGCGCCGACCTACCTCGGCGCGCTCATGGCCTTCGAGCGCTACGAAGCGGTCGTCGAGGGGATCGCGATGGACGAGGACGGCCTCGTCGTCGAGGCGCTGGAGGAGCGCCTGGAGGGCGGGCTGCGGCCGAAGCTGCTCTACGTCATCCCCGAGTACCAGAACCCGACCGGCCGCACGCTCCCGCTCGAGCGGCGCGAGGCGCTCGTGGACCTGTGCCGCCGGCACGGCGTGCTGATCCTCGAGGACGTCGCCTACCGCGAGATCTACTTCGACGGCGCGGCGCCGCCGTCACTGTGGTCGCTCGGCCCCGACGTGGTGGTGCAGGCCGGCACCTTCTCGAAGATCTTCTGCCCCGGCGTGCGGATGGGCTGGGCGGCCGGACCGCGCGAGGTGATCGCCCAGCTCGCGGCGGCCAAGCAGACGACCGACCAGTGCTCCGGCGGGTTCGGTCAGAAGCTCGTGGAGGCCTACGGGCGGGCCGGCCACTTCGAGCGGCAGATCCCGGCTTCGCGCGAGCTCTACGCGTCGCACTGGCGGGCGCTCGACCGCGGGCTGCGCGCCCACATGCCCGACGGCGTCACCTGGAGCGACCCGCTGGGGGGCTTCTTCAGCTGGCTCACGCTGCCCGAGGGGACCGACACGATCGCGCTCCGGCCCCTGGCCATCGAGGCCGGAGTCTCCTACGTGCCGGGCGCGCCGTTCGGCGGCGCGCCCAACGAGCTGCGGGTGGCCTTCAGCTACCTCGGCGAGCCGGAGCTGGAGAGCGCGGCCTCGCGGCTCTCCTCCGTCGTCTCCTCCGCCTCCTGAGGCTCGTCCAGGCCCTGGACGAGGTGCCCCTCGAGCGAGACGTTCGGGATGATGCGGTCGAGCCACGGCGGCAGCGTCCACGCGCGGTCGCCGAGCAGCGTGACCACCGCGGGGGCGATCAGCAGCCGGACGAACAGCACGTCGATCAGGATCGCCAGGCCGAGCCCGAGGCCCATCATCTTCCCGATCACGTCGGGCTGGCTCACGAAGGCCAGGAACACGGCGGCCATGATCAGGCCGGCGAAGAGGATCACCTTGCCGATCCGCGCCACGCCGTGGATCACGCTCTCGCGCGGCCCGTCGCCCTCGTTGTAGGCCTCGTGCACGCGTGAGAGCAGGAACACGTTGTAGTCCATGCTCAGCCCGAAGAGGATCGCGAAGAGCATGACCGGGATGAAGGAGACGATCGGGACGCCGCTGTCGACCCCGACCAGGCTCGCGCCGAAGCCCTCCTGGAAGACCGCCGTGACCACGCCGTAGGCGGCGCCGACCGACAGCAGGTTGAAGACGCGCCGAGACGAGCGGGATCCAGAGCGAGCGGAAGGCGGCCATCAGGAGCAGGACGCTCAGGCCGATGACGACCGCGATGAACAGCGGCAGGCCCGCCGCGACCTTGTCGGAGAAGTCCTCGAAGCCGGGCGTGTTGCCGCCGACGTAGACCTTCAGCGGCGTGCCCGCGGTGGCCTGCGGGATCACGTCCTCGCGCAGGCGCTCGAGCAGGTCGCTGGTGCGCTTGTCCTGCGGCGCGGTCTCGGGGACGGCGACGATGGTGGCCATCTCGCCGTCCTCGCTCGGCTGTGCCGGCGTGACATTCACGACGCCGGGCGTGTCGGCGACGGCGTTCTGGAGGTCGGTCAGCTGCTGCTCGTTCTCCGCGGCGCCCTTCGGGATGTCGACGGCGAGCAGGAACGGGCCGTTGGAGCCCGGCCCGAACGCCTCGCTGAGCTTGTCGTAGGCCGCGCGCTGGGTCCTCGACTCCGGCTGGTTGCCGTCGTCGGGCTGGCCGAGCCGGAGCGAGGTGACCGGCACGGCGAAGACGAGCAGGATCGCGACGCCGGCGATGATCGCCGTCCACGGGCGGGCCGTGATGAAGGTCGCCCAGCGCTCGAAGCCCGGCGACGGGCGCACATGCTCCGGCTTCTTCGGCTTCAGCCAGCGGTTCAGCGCCCCGATCATGATCGGCAGGATCGTCAGAGCGGACACCACGACGCCGGCGACGCCGATGGCCGCGCCGACGCCGAGCTTGCCGATCAGCGGGATGCCGATCACGAGCAGGCCGGCGATGGCGACCATGACGATCAGGCCGGCGGCGACGACCGAGGCGCCCGAGGTGGCGAGCGCCTTGGCGGACGCGTCGCGCACGCTGTCGCCCGCCGCCACCTGCTCGCGGTAGCGGCCGATGATGAGCAGCGCGTAGTCGATGCCCGCGCCGAGGCCGAGCATCACGGCGATCACCGCCGCGAAGGACGGCAGCCCGAGCGGCTTGGCCAGCGCGGCGATCAGGATCTGGCCGACCATGACGCCGATCAGCGCGCCGATCAGCGTGGCCGCCATCGCGGCCAGCGAGCGGAAGAGGACCGTGAGCAGGATGATCGCGATGCCGACGCCGATCAGCTCGCCGACGGGCGCCTCCTGCTCGGAGGCGAGGTCGATCAGGACGCCGCGGGCGTTGACCTCGACGCCGCCCTGCTCGGCCGTCTCGGCGGCGGCGAGCAGCGCCTCGCCGTCCGCCTTCTCGAGGTCCCCGGGCTCCCCTTCGTAGCGGACGTCGACGGCGGCGAGCGTGCCGTCCTCGGAAACGGCGCCGCCCTCGGCGAACGGGTCGCCGACCTGGACGACGCCGTCGAGGCCCTTGACCTTGCCGAGCGCCGACTCGATCGCCTGCTTGTGCGCGGCGTCGGTGACCTTGCCGTCCTCGACGGTGAACACGAGCGTCGAGTCCGCGCCGGCGAGCGCCGGCGTGTGGGCCTTGAAGAGGTCGATCGCCTCCTGGGACTCGGTCCCTGGGATCGAGAAGTCGTCGGCGGCTTCACCACCGGCGCCGGCGGCGAAGCCGAGCAGGACGATGACGGCGATCGCGGCGAACAGGCTGCGCACCCAGTGCTGGGTGATGGTTCTCGCCATGCGAGCGAGGAGGAGCGACATGGTTCTCCAGAGACGTCGGGTGCTGGGGAGGCGTCGCCGAAGGTAGCACGCTCAGGCGCGAATGCTTCCCTCCGTGCAAAATTGCACACTCTGCACGATTCGCCGCTGGGTGAACGCGAGCGCCGCGACGGCGACCGCGGCCGGGACGAGCAGATACGGGCCCGAGAAGGCGAGCACGACGACCACGGCCGCGAACGCGACGGCGGCCGCGGCGCGAGCGGAGCCGTCGAGCAGCCGGATGCCGGCGGCGGTGGCGATCACGTAGACGGCGACGAACGAGGCGCTGCAGGCGCGGACCAGGCCGTCGACGCTGAGCAGATCCGCTCCGAGCGGCACGAGCAGGACGGCGCCGGCTGCGGCGATCGTCGCGAGCGCACGGCCCGGGTTGGCCAGCGCCTTCGGCGCCGAGCCCTCCTCGGCGAGGGCGCCGGCCAGCTTGACCGCGGCGGCGACGTAGGCGTTCATCGCGCCCATCGTGAGCAGGACCGCGAGCGCGGCGGTCGCCGTGCGGCCGGGCGCGCCGAGCCCGGCGGCCATGAGGTCGGCGAGCGGCACGCGGCTCGGCGCGGCGGTGCCGAGCACGCCGACGGTGGCGACGGCCAGGCCGAGGTAGAGCACGACGACGACCGCGAGCGCGGAGAAGATCGCCTTGGGGAGCTGGCGGGCGGGGTCCTTGAGCTCGCCCGCCAGGTGCGAGACCGCCTCCCAGCCGATGAAGCTGAGCATCAGCAGGCTCGCCGCCGTGCCGATCGACGCCCAGCCGTGCGGCGCGAACGGCGCCCAGTTCTGCTGGCGGCTCTCCGGCAGCGCGGTCACGACCGCCACGAGCAGGAGCGCCGCCAGGAGCGCGGCGAGCCCGAGCTGGAGCTTCGCCGAAGTGCGCAGCCCGACGGCGTTGGTCGCCATGACCGTGGCCATCATCCCCGCCGCGGCCGCGACGGCGCCCTCGCGCCCGGCGCCGATCAGCTCGGCCACGTAGAAGCCGCCGATCAGCGCGACGGCCGGAGCTCCGATGACCACGCCCGCGAGGAACCACCAGCCGGTGACGCCGGCCGCGCGCGCCCCGAACGCCTCGCGCGCGTAGGCGGCGGTCCCACCCGCCTCGGGGTGGCGGACGCCTAGCGCGGCGAACGCGATCGCCAGCGGAGCCGACAGCGCCAGCAGCCCCACCCAGGCCAGCACGGACGCGGGGCCGGCCGCCTCGGCCGCCAGCGCCGGGAGGATCAGGACGCCGGGCCCGAGGACGGCGCCGACGTACAGGGCGGTGGCCGTGCGGGTGGAGAGCATGCAGGCAGTGTCCCGCGGAATCGAGGGCATTTGGTGCTGTTTTGAGCCCATGCAGCCGCCGTGTGCGCAATGATCTGCCCCTCGCTGGCGATTAAGGAGACGATCATGCCCCTGGACAGCACGGATCGGCGGATGCTCGAGATCGTCCAGCGCGAGGGCCGTATCTCGAACGCCGCCCTGGCCGAGCGGCTGCACCTCTCCCCCTCCCCCTGCCTGCGCCGTCTGCGGGCGCTCGAGTCCGACGGCGTGATCTCCGGCTACCGGGCGACGCTCGACCGGTCCAAGCTCGGCCTCGGGCTGACGGTCTTCGTCGAGCTCAAGGTCGACGGCCACTCCGACCGCACCGCGGCCACCATCAGCGAGGCACTGACCGCCGCGCCGGAGGTCGTGGCGGCCCACATCGTCTCCGGCTCGGCGGACTTCCTGCTCGAGGTCGTGGTGGCCGACCTGGCCGCCTACGAGCGGCTGATGTTCGAGACGCTCCTGCGACTGCCGAACGTCGCCGACGTGCGCTCGAACTTCGCGCTGCGGACGGTCAAGCCGGCCGGGCCGCTACCCCTTCAGGACTGACAGCACGTTGCCGGCCGGGTCCTTGAACCACGCGATGTCCGGCCCCTGGCCGCGCATGATCCCCTTCTCGTCCTGGCCGAACCCGTCGTACTTCTCCATCTCCACGCCGCGCTCGGTGAGCGCGTCCACGGCCTGCTCGACGTCCTCGACCTGGAAGTTGAGGATCGTGAAGCCGGCCGGCTCGTGGTCGGGCTTCGGATAGATCAGCGTCGGCCGCTCCCCGTCGTTCAGGTGGAGAGTCAGAAGGCCGTTCTCCTCGGTGACCTTGATCCCGAGCTTGTCGCCATAGAACTGCTTCGCCTGCTCGATGTCGGGCACGGCGAAGCCGCTGAAGGCGTTGGTGTCTGCGAACACGATGTCGCTCCTTTCGGCGTTTCCATGATCCAGGACCGCCGGCCGTCGCGAAACTCATCGGTTCGGCCGCGTCGAGAACCTCGGACCGGCTCCGCTCACCAGGTGAAGGACCACGACAGGCGCGGCCCACGACACCAGGAGACCACCATGAGCACCGCCAAGCCCGACATCGTCACCCCTGAGCAGTGGCGCGCCGCGCGCGAGGCGCTGCTCGAGCGGGAGAAGGCGCACACCCGCGCGCGTGACGCCCTTGCGGCCGAGCGCCGCCGCATGCCGATGATCCGCGTGGAGAAGGACTATCGCTTCACCGCGCCCGGCGGCGGGGACGCGACGCTGCTCGACCTCTTCGACGGCAGCCGCCAGCTCGTCCTGTACCGGTTCTTCATGGATCCGGACATGGACGTCTACCCGGAGCGCGGCTGCCCCGGCTGCTCGATGTACGCCGACCAGCTGAGCAACCTGCTGCACCTGCGCGAGCGCGACACCCGCTTCGTCGCCGTCAGCCGCGGCGAGCAGGAGCACCTGCAGCGCTATCGCGAGCACATGGGCTGGGAGTTCCCCTGGTACACGCTGCGCGACGACTTCGACGCCGACCACGACGTCGCGGAGTGGCACGGCACGAACGTGTTCCTGCGCGACGGCGACGAGGTCTACCGCACGTACTTCATCGACGCCCGTGGCGACGAGGCGCTCGGGTCGACCTGGAGCTTCCTCGACATCACCCCGTACGGCCGCCAGGAGGAGTGGGAGGACTCCCCCGAGGACTGGCCGCAGACCCCGCCCTACACCTGGGGCGGCTGGCACGACAAGTACGACCACACGCTCTGACGTGCTCGCCCACGTCGCAGGCATCCCCGTCGCGGCCGGTTCCCGAGCTGGGAACCGGCCGCGCGGCGGCTACGGCCGGGTCGGGAACAGACCCTTGGTCTGGATGACGTAGTGCAGCCCACCGGGAGCCTGCCGGCGCAGGTTCGGCAGCCCGAACGTCGTCGTGCCGTTGCCACCGTAGGTCGTGCCGATCAGCGAGAACAGTCCCGTGTTGTCGGTGATCGTGAGCTGCTGGCCGGCCGCGAACGCGGTGCCGTTGGGCGGGTAGCTCGCCGCTGTGAGGTAGACCTCGCCGAGGTAGTGGCTGGTGCTGCTGCTGCCGTTGGACGTGGTGGAGTCGTCGGTGCCGAACATGCCGTCGATCCACGAGTTGAACAGGCCGCCGAATTGGTTCGTCCGGACGAACGCAGCTGAGTCGATGCCGTCGAACGTGTCCGCGTCCAGCCCGGATCCGGCGCCGTCGACCGTCGTGAGCTTGCCCAGTACCTGCGCCGCGGTATCGCTGCCGCCGCCGCCGGCGGCGCCGTTGCAGACGTAGCTGGTGCCGCTGGCGGACGTGTAGCGCACCCCTCCGGTGGCGCAGTTGGCGCCCGGAGCCTCGACGGCGGACGTCACTGACTGGCCGGCTGAACCGGTCGAGCCCGCGTCGCCCTTGGCGCCGGTCGAGCCCGCGTCGCCCTTCTCGCCCTTCTCGCCCGGATCGCCCTTGGCGCCCGTCGCGCCCGGGTCGCCCTTCTCGCCCTTCTCGCCCGTGTCGCCCGTTGCGCCCGTGGCGCCGGTGCAGATGTACCGGGTGGCAGCGTCGTTCATCTCGCCGGGATCGAGCGTCGCGTTGCGGTCAGCGTCGATCCCGCTCATGAGCTTCACGCCGCCCGTCGCGCAGTTGGCACCCGCCGCCTCGGCTGCGGTTGCCGTCACAGCGTCGAGCCCCGCGGGGCCGTCGACACCGGTCGCACCGCTCACGCCTTGCGGGCCCAGCGCGCCCGTCACGCCGTTCCTCCCGCGTGCGCCGCGGTGGCCGGTGCGTCCGCGCACGCCCTGGCGGTTGAACGAGACCGGCGTCTCGAGTCTCCCGCAGCGAGTGAAGCTGTCGACGATACGCAGCGTGCCGGTGTTCTTGCCGACGCACCCGAGGACGACCTGACGGCCGTGGCCGTCACTTTGGTCATGCCGGGCGGTGACGGCGAACGACGTGCCGCCGAGCGCGATGAAGAGGGCCACCAGCGCCACACCATGGCGCCGAAGCAGATTGACCAGACGAGCCGACACGAGGGAAACCTCCGGACTTTGAGCCTCCGTCCTCGCCGTGGCTGGCTGAGCCAGCCGCTTGGTAGGAGAGAGCTGACGCTCCGAAGCAGATCGCGACCCGCTGACGTCTCGCTGACGTTCCGCTGACGTGCGAGGCAGCGGTGGCCTAGGGTCCGTCGAACTCAGACCGACGCGGACGTCTGACATCGGGGAGGTCGGGATGCGCGTGGCAGTGCTCGGAGCGGGTAACGGAGGGGTTGCGTCGGCGTTCGACTTCGCCCAGCACGGCCATGAGGTGTCGCTGTACGCGTCGCCGGAGTTCGGCGCGAACGTGGTCGCGGTGGACAAGGCCGGCGGCATCACCGCGCTCGGTGATCTGGAGGGCTTCGCTCCGATCCGGTATGCCGGGCACGACGCCGCGGAGGCCATGGCCGGTGCCGAGCTCGTGGTGCTCGTGGGCCCGGCGTACAGCACCGAGCCGCTAGCTGCCGTGGCCGGGGCCCACCTGACCGACGGCATGGCCGTTCTCATCTGCCCCGGGTCGTGCGCCGGCGCGATCGCGTTCAAGCGTGCGGCCGGGCTCGAGCTCGACGACCAGCGATACATCGTCGGCGAGACCAGCACGCTGCCTTACGCGGTGCGGATTACCGAGCCGGGCGTCGTCAACGTCTTCCTCAAGCTGACGACCGGGGTCTACCTCGCAGCGCTGCCGCGAGCGGCGACGGAGCGCCTGTACGAGCTCGTGAGGGATGTCTGGCCGGCTGTCGAGATGGCTGAAGGCGTCTTCCAGACCACCCTCCAGAACGGCAACCCGGTGATCCATCCCGCGGTCACGCTGCTCAACGCCGGCCTTCTCGAGCGAACCGGCGGCGACTTCCTGTTCTACGAGGAGGGCGTGACTGAGAGCGTCGGGCGGCTGATCGAGGCGGTCGACCAGGAGCGGCTGGCGATCGCTGCCGCGCTGAGCGTCACGATCCTGTCCGAACCCGCGCTCGGCGTCAGGCAGGGATACATGCGCGAGGAGAACTACTCGACCGGGTACAGCACCGCCCCCGGCTTCCTCGGGATCGCAGCGCAGAGCCAGCTCGACCACCGGTATCTCACAGAAGACGTCGGCTACTCGCTGGTCTTCCTGACCGATCTGGCCGCGCGGCTCGGCGTAGCCACCCCGGTGATGGACGCCGTGATCGCGATCGCTTCGGTCGTTCTCGCGCGCGACCTTCGGGGCGAGGGGAAGCGGACCGTGAGCACGCTCGGCCTGGACGGCATGTCCCGCGAGGAGCTCGCCGTCCTCTGATCTGACTCATGAGAGAGCGGGGCGCGGAATGCCGTAAGCGGATCCGACGTCGGGCGCTCAGCGCCTGGTCTCGTACCTGGTCAGCAGCACGCCGTCGGGAAACGTCCGGGTCTCCACCAGGCTCAGGTTCACCCAGTTGTCCAGGGCCGTGAAGAACGGCGTGCCGCCGCCCACCAGGACCGGATGGGTGACGATCGCGTACTCGTCGATCAGCCCGGCCCGCATGGCCGCCGCGGCGAGTGTGGCACCGCCGATGTCCATGGGGCCGCCGTCGTCGGCCTTGAGCCTGGTGATCTCGGTGACCGCGTCGCCGGTGACCAGACGGGTGTTCCAGTCGACCGTGCTGGTCGTCGAGGAGAACACCACCTTCGGCATGTCCCGCCAGCGGCCGGCGAACTCGATCGCCGCCGGTGTGGCGCCCGGCTGCTTGTCGGCGGTCGGCCAGTGCGAGCTCATCGTCTCCCACAGCTTGCGCCCGTACAGCGCCAGGCCTGTCGCCCCCACCCGGTCGGACCACCACTGGAACAGTTCGTCGCTCGGCACGCTCCAGCCGATGTCGTCGCCGGGCGCGGCGATGTAGCCGTCCAGGCTCAGGTTCATGGCGTAGGTCAGATTCCGCATGGCGTCAGCCTCCCGCGCCGTAGGCGTGGACGACGGCGCCGGTGGCGAAGGTCTTGGTGTCGAGGAGCTCGACGGTGCCGGTGCTGGCGGGGCGAAACAGGGGCTCGCCGCCTCCCTTGATGACCGGGGAGGTGCAGATCCGGTACTCGTCGAGCAGGCCGGCCGCGGCGAGGGCGTCGGTCAGCCGGCCGGTGCCCCAGATGAGGATGTCGCCGCCTTCGGCCTGCTTCAGTCGGCTGACCTCGTCGAGCAGGTCGGGGCCGGCGATGACCACGGTCGGATCCCACGCCGTGGTGTCGACCGGCTGGGAGGCGACGACGTACTTGGTGATCGAGTTGACGTGGTCGGCGAAGGGGTTACCGCCCCTGGTGGGCCAGGCTTGCGCCATGCCTTCGTAGGTGATGCGGCCGAGCAGCAGCGCGTCGGCGCGGAGCGTCATCTTCAGGCCGTAGTCCTGGAACTCCTCGTTGGCGTACTGGAACGACCACTTGTGCGGCTCGTCGATATAGCCGTCGAGGGTGGCGTGGGTGAAAGCGATGATCTTGCGCACAGCGAGGTTCTCCTTAGACGGTGGGGGGTCGCCATGGCTCGCGCTCGTGCGTGAGCCAGACGAGCTCGGGGTCGAGCGCAAGGACCCGCTGCCGGCCTTCGGTGGGCGGCTCGTCGAACTCGCCGAACCACACCGCCACGTCGCCGCCGACGATGACCGGGCGCCCGCCGGTCTCGACGACGACCATCTGCATGCCGGGCGTGTGGCCCGGCGCCGGGACGAGCCGGAGCCCGGGCAGCAGCTCGTGCTCGCCGTCGACCGGCACGTACTGAACGCCGGGCGCCTCGACCCAATCGCGGATCGTGTAGCCGTCCTCGCTGCGCGCGTCGTCGAGCTCCCGACGCTGGACGTAGATCGGCTTGCCGGCGAAGAGGTGGTTCCCGCCGCAGTGGTCGGCGTGCAGGTGGGTGTTGACGACGATGTCGATGCCGGCGAGATCGAAGTCCTGCTCGCTCAGCGGCCGGAGGCGGGGATCCATGTCGGCCATCGCCGGGTGCAGCTCCGTCATGCCCGTGTCGACCAGCACGCGCGCATCAGGATGGTCGATGACGTGCACGTAGACCGGCATCCGCTCGCCCTCGACGGAAAGGTCGGCAACGAAGACCGGCGTGATGGTGATCGAGGCGGGGACGTTCATCGTGTAGCTCACTTTCGGCAACCGCATGCCTCTTCGTCTGGGGACAGTCAACCGGTATGACCCGGCGAGCCCTCAAAACTCATCACAGCGAACGCCGATCCCCTCACGAGCCGTCGCCGTGCTCTGCCAGCCTGTGGGCATGGTCTTCCGGTCGTTGGCCGACATCGAGCGCGCGATCCGCTCGTGCTGGTCCGAGCAGACGTGCGACCCACTGGCGCTCGACGAGTGGTCCAGCGACAACCCCGGCCGCGGCCAGTGCGCCGCGACCGCGCTGGTCGTGCAGGACCTGCTCGGCGGCGAGCTGCTGCTCGCCGAGGTGCTCAACGCAGACGGATCGCGGCAGGGCCTGCACTACTGGAACCGGCTCGCGAGCGGCGTGGAGGTCGATCTGACCCGCGACCAGTTCAGCGCGACCGAGATCGTCCAGGAGCCGGACGTCGTCCCGCGGCCTCCCGATACGACGTCCGCGCGTCTGGCGCCCCAGTACGAGGTGCTCGCGACTGCGGTTCGCGCCAGGATTCAGTCGACGGTAGCTCTTCGTCACGCTCGTGCGGCCACGCGCACCAGCCCCTGCGCGGCCTCCGCGGACTCGAACACGAGCACGTCCGTGCCGTGGTTGTCGTCGGAGAGCAGCCAGCTTGTCACCCGAAGCTACGAGCGACCGGCGGAGGGGGCAATCGGTAGTTCTCCCCATGCGGCGAGGCCGTGCTCCATGACGAACACGGCCGCGCCCGCCCGGGTCGAGACGCCGATCTTCCCGTAGGCGTTCTGGATGTGGCGGTCGGCGGTCTTGGCCGAGATGCCCAGCGCGCGGGCGACCTGCTTCGTCTGCAGGCCACGCGCGATCAGGCAGATGACCTCGGCCTCCCGCTCGGTCAGCCCGCACGGACGCTCGATCCGCGTCACCGGCTGGCCGGCCGCCTCGAGCACCGCGGCGACGGCGTCGGCGTCGAGCCGCTCGTGGCGGGCCTGCTCGGTGACGGCCTTCGCCGCCAGCTCGGGCGCGAGCGGCTCGCGGTGCGGCCGCGGCTCGATCATCGAGTGGTAGGCGTCGGCGACGGCGAGCAGCCGTGCCGCCGGGACCAGCGCGGCGGCGGTCGCGCCGCGGTGATAGCCCGAGCCGTCCAGTCGCTCGTGGTCGGCGCCGGCGATCGGAGCGAGCGCGGCGAGGAACCCGGAGCGCGAGAGCACGCGCTCGGTCTGGTACGGGTGCAGCCGCACGCGCTCCCATTCGTCCGCCGACAGCGGACCCGGCCGGTTCCAGACGCGCGGCGCGACAACGACCCGCCCGACGTCGTGCACGAGCGCCGCCCGCCGGATGACGGCACGCTGCGCATCGTCGAAGTGGCATCGCTCCGCTGCCGCCCCGGCCAGCTCGGCCACCCCCGCCGAGTGACCCACGAAGGAGGGCGAGACGAGGTCGGCGAAGGCGCCCACCGCCGCCAGCGCGCGATCGATCGCCGCTCCCTCGAGCGTCAGCCGCGGGTGCGGCTCGGCCGCGACCGTCTCGTCCCACGCCGATGCCTCGCGATCGCGCGCCAGGATCTCGTCCGCGTTGTCCGCCAGGCAGTCGGCGACCCGCGGGTCGAACGCGCCTCCCCCGCGCGCCCGGACGACCTCCGCGGCCCGCTCCACCCCTCCCAGCAGCTGCTGGACGGAGGCGTCTCGCGCGACGTTGGCGATCATCATCGCCGGCGGGATCTCCTCCCCCTTCGCGCGCCGTAGCGGGCCCTTCCCGTCCCAGCGCTCGGTGGTGTAGGCGAAGAGGCGGTGCACCGAGCTCGGCAGGCCGAGCCGCTCGGTGAGCATCTCTCCCACCTCGCACAGCGCCACCAGATGCGGCTTGCCGTGACTCGCCGCCTTCGGGAACCGCCGCGCGATCTGGACCGCGCGCGCCGGCGCCGGGCTGTCCGGATCCGGGAGCGCGCGCACGATGCCGGCCAGCATCTCGCGCTGCGATCCGAAGATGACCGGCCCGAAGCTCGTCGTCAGGTCACCGCCGAACACCTCGGCGGCGATCTGCGAGTCGGCGGTGCAGCCGCAGTAGGAGAGCAGGCAGGAGTAGTAGGTCTCCGAGGCCGTCTGCGAGTCGATCCCGAGACGCTCGCCCAGCCGCATAGCGATCTGCGTCGCGTGCAGGCCGTGCTCGAACGGGAAGCCGATGGCGAGATCCGTGGCCAGGCAGAGCGCCGCCACGACCTCCGCCGTGCGAACGCGCTCCGGGCCGACGGATGGCTCCTCCGGCACATGGCGACCCTACTACCGGACTATGAGCGCATGGAGCGGGGCGCGGCCGCGCTTGCCGGCCGCCTCGACGATCCCGACGGCCCGAAGGCAGTAGAGCGTGCGCTGGGCCAGCAGCGTGCCGCAGCCGAGCACCTCCGCCAGCTCGCGCGTGGTGAACGGCTCGGGCGGGAGCGCCGGCAGGACGGCGAGGATGTCCTCGGTCGTACGCAGCGTGATGCGGTCCAGGACGTCGACGAGCCGCCGCTGCCCCGGGTCGCGCGTGCGCCGGCGGGTCGTCGTCGGGCCCGGCCCGCGGACGTGGTCCTCTCGCAGCAGCATCACCTCGATCGTGAGGTTGGGATGCGTGAGCAGCGACGGGAAGGCGACCAGCCGGTCGAAGACCGCCACGGCCGTCGCGCGCTTGGGCGAGCGGCGCGTGCCCAGGACCTGGCCGTGCTCGTCGATCCGGATGATCCGGCGCTCCGCCGCGACCGGGTAGACGATCCGCATCCGGTGGTCGTCCAGCAGCGCGTCGAGCTTGGCGCCGAGCGCGCCGAAGCCCCCCGTCTGGACCTCGACCAGCTCGCCGTCGGAGCGCACGAGGTCGATCACGAAGCGGCCCACCGGGACCTCGACGCGGTCTCCCGGCGACGCCAGCAGGGCCTTCAGGGCCGCGTGAAGCGGCCCCTCGGCCAGCACCCCGATGCTCGCCACGGCGAGAAGGCTAACCCGCTCGCCGGATGAGGCTCAGTTGGGCTGAGGCACGATGCGGATGTAGGGCTTCGGCGACTCCCACTCGCCGAAGATCTCGCGCGCCTGGTCGTCCGAGACCGAGCCGGCGATGATCACGTCCTCGCCCTGTTGCCAGTTGACCGGCGTCGACACCTTGTGGTCCGCCGTCAGCTGGAGCGAGTCGATCACCCGCAGCACCTCGTCGAAGTTGCGGCCCGTCGTCATCGGATAGACCAGGATCAGCTTGACCTTCTTGTCCGGGCCGATCACGAACACGTTGCGCACGGTCTGGTTCATCGCCGGCGTGCGCTCCGTCGGGTCGCCCTCGACGTCGTCGGGCAGCATCCCGTAGGCCTTGGAGACCGCGAAGTCGGCGTCGCCGATCATCGGGTAGTTCGGGGCCGTGCCCTGCGTCTCCTCGATGTCGGCCGCCCACTTGGCGTGGTTGTCGATCGGGTCGACCGACAGCCCGATGATCTTCGTGTTGCGCTTGTCGAACTCGGGCTTGATCTTCGCCATGTAGCCGAGCTCGGTCGTGCACACCGGCGTGAAGTCGCGCGGATGCGAGAACAGGACCGTCCACGAGTCGCCGATCCAGTCGTGGAAGCGGATCGGGCCTTCCGTGGTCTCGGCCTCGAAGTCGGGAGCGGTGTCGCCCAGCTGCAATGCCATCGTCGTTTCCTCCTGGGTGGTCGGGCGCAAGGTTACGCTGATGACGTGATGGCCGGTCGCTCTCCGATGCTGGGCGTGCTCGTCGCCGCCGGCTCGCTCGCCCTCACGACGCTCGTGCTGTACCCGCTGAGCGAGGTCGCGGAGCCGGTCTCGCTCGGCGTCCTGTACCTGCTCGCGGTGCTGCTCGTGTCGACGTACTGGGGCCTCTGGCTCGGCCTCGCGACGAGCGTGGCGGCGGCGCTGGCGTTCAACTTCTTCCACATCCCGCCGACCGGCCGGTTCACGATCGCCGACGCCGAGAACTGGGTCGCCCTGCTCGTCTTCCTCGTGGCCGCGATCGTAGCCTCGAGCCTGTCCGAGATGGCGCGCGTGCGCGCCGGCGAGGCGGAGCAGCGGCGCCGCGAGGCGGACCTCGCCGCCGAGCTCGCCCGCCTCCTGCTGGGCGCCCCGGAGCCGAGATCGGCACTGGCGCCGGCGGCCAAGCGGATCGCCGACGCGCTGCGGATCGACTCGGCGGCCGTCGTGCTCGAGCACGTGGAGGGCGACGAGCGCCGCGCCGCGATCCCGCTCGGCGGGCTCGGCACGCTGCTGGTGCCGGTCGACGCCGAGCAGGTCGCCCGCGAACGGGTGGCGCCGGCGCTGGAGGCGCTGCTGTGGGCCGCCCTGGAGCGCGAGCGGCTGACCGCCGAGGTGGTCGAGACGAGCGCGCTGCGGCGCAGCGACGAGATCAAGACCGCCGTCCTGCGCTCGGTCTCGCACGATCTGCGGTCGCCGCTGACGGCGATCGTGGCCTCTGGGGAGGCGCTGTCGTCGCCGGCGCTCGAGCCGGCCGACCGGCTCGAGCTGGCCGACACGATCGCGCTCGAGAGCCGCCGGCTGGCACGGCTCGTCGACCAGCTGCTCGATCTGGCGCGCCTCGAGGCCGGCACCGCCCCGCCGCGCGAGGACTGGTGCTCGCTGGAGGAGGTCATCCGCGCCGCCGCCGAGGACGCGGCCGCCGGCGACCGCGTCCGCCTGTCGATCGCCGCCGAGCTGCCGCTGGTCCGCGCAGACGCCGGGCAGCTGCGGCGCGCCTTCGCGAACCTGATCGAGAACGCGCTGCGCTACGGCGACCACGAGCCGGTGTCGGTGCGCGCCCGGGTGAGCGGCAGCCGGATCCTCATGCGCGTCGTCGACCAGGGGCCGGGGATCCCGCTCGCCGAGCAGGAGCGCATCTTCGCGCCCTTCTATCGCGGGACCGACGCGGCGGGCCAGGGCTCGGGGCTCGGCCTGGCGATCGTGCGCGGGCTCGTCGAGGCCAACGGCGGGCACGTGCACGTCGAGTCGCTGCCCGGGCAGGGGACCTCGTTCGTGGTCGAGCTGCCGCTGCCCGCCGCCGTGGAGGCGCCCGCGTGATGCGCGTGCTCGTGGTCGACGACGAGCCGCAGATCCTGCGCGCCCTGCGGGTCGTGCTGCGCGAGGCCGGGTACGAGGCGATCCCCGCGGAGACCGCCGAGGAGGCGCTCGACCGGGCGTCGATCCGCCCGCCGGACGCCGCGATCGTCGACCTCGTGCTGCCCGATGGCGACGGCGTCGAGGTCACGCGCCGGCTGCGCGAGTGGAGCCAGATGCCGATCATCGTGCTCTCCGCGGTCGGCGACGAGGCCGAGAAGGTGCGCGCCCTCGAGGCCGGCGCCGACGACTACGTGACCAAGCCGTTCGGCCCGCGCGAGCTGGTCGCGCGGCTGCAGGCGGCGCTGCGCCGGGCGAGCGGCCCGCCCGACGAGCCGGCGATCCGCGCCGACGGGCTCGAGGTCGACCTCGCCGCCCGGATCGTGCGGGTCGAGGGCGCCGAGGTCCATCTCACGCCGATCGAGTTCGACCTGCTGCGCACGCTGGCCCGCAACCGCGGGCGAATGCTCACGCACCGGGCGCTGCTGGTCGAGGTGTGGGGGCCCGAGTACGCGAGCGACACCGCGGTGCTGCGGACGCACATCGCCAATCTGCGCCGCAAGATCGGCGGCGCGCACATCCGCACGGACCCCGGCGTCGGCTACCGCTTCGCCGACTGAGCGGCGTCTTCACGACATCTTGATGCCGCAGCCGCACACCTGAACGGGGGCTTGACGGGAGCGCGCCTAGCGTCGCTTCCATGATCTTCGCCTCGATCCTCGACTCGCTCCAGGACGTCTCGTCCGTGGCGTTCGCGGCACTGGCGTTCGTCGCCCTCTTCCTCGTGCTCGAAGGGTTCGATCGCGTATGAGCGGCGCGGAAGCCGTCGGCCTCGTGATCGCGCTGGCCGTCTTCGCCTACCTGATGGTCGCGCTGCTGCGGCCGGAGCGGTTCGAGATGACCGCTGCCGGCTGGATCGAGATCGCGCTCTACATCGCGATCCTCACCGCGATCACGCCGCTGCTCGGCGCGCTACATGACGCGGGTGTACCGGGCGAGATCCGGATCGGGCTCGTCGAGCGGTCGATCGTCGCGCTCGGTGGCGACCGAGCAGGACTGGAAGGCGCTACGCGCGGTCGGTGCTCGTCTCGAGCGCCGTCTTCTTCGGCCTGCTGTACCTGATCCTGCGCACCCAGGGGATCCATCCGTGGAACCCGAACAGCCTCGACTCGCCGCCCTGGGACGTCGTCGTTCAACACGACGGCCTCGTTCGTGACCAACACGAACTGGCAGTACTACGCCGGCGAGACGACGATGTCGAACTTCTCGCAGATGGCCGGCCTGACGGTGCAGAACTTCGTCTCCGCCGCCGTCGGCATCTCCGTCGCGATCGCCTTCATCCGCGCGCTCGCCGCGCGCTCCGGCCGCACCTCGGCAACTACTACAGCGACCTCGTCAGGACGCTCTTCTACGTGCTGCTGCCGATCTCCGTCGTCGTCGGCCTGTTCCTCGTGTCGCAGGGCGTCATCCAGTCGCTGACCGCCGGGCCCGTCGCCTCGCAGGAGGTCATCAAGCAGCTCGGCACCAACGGCGGCGGCTTCTTCAACGTCAACTCCGCCCATCCGTTCGAGAACCCGACCTGGCTCTCCAACTTCGTCGAGCTGCTCCTGATCCTCGCGATCCCGGCCGCGCTGACCTCGGTCTACGGCCGCATGGTCGGCAACCGCCGCCAGGGCTGGGCGATCTACGCCGCGATGCTCTCGCTGTTCGTCGTCTTCGTCGTCGCGGTCGCGATCGCCGAGAACAACTCGACGCCCGCCATGGACGCCGCCGGCGTGGCCGGCTTCAACATGGAGGGCAAGGAGCAGCGCTTCGGCATCGCGTCCACCGCGCTGTGGGTCGTGGTCACCACGGCCGCCTCCTGCGGCGCCGTGAACGGCGCCATGGAGTCGCTGACCGCGCTCGGCGGCGCCGTTCCGATGGCCGAGATGCAGACCGGCGAGGTGATCTTCGGCGGTGTCGGCTCCGGCCTCTACGGGATGCTGATGTTCGCCATCCTCGGCGTCTTCCTGTCCGGCCTGATGGTCGGCCGCACGCCGGAGTTCCTCGGCAAGAAGATCGAGGCGCGCGAGATCAAGCTCACGGTCTTCGGAACGATCGGCGTGCCGATGATCGTGCTCGTCACGAGCGCGCTGGCAATCGCCACCACGTACGGCCAGAAGTCGATCTACAACTCCGGCCCGAACGGCTGGTCCGAGACGCTGTACGCCTACACGTCGCAGGCCAACAACAACGGCTCGGCGTTCGCCGGCTACACGGGCTTCCTGCAGCCGGCCGACGCCGAGCAGTTCGGCATCAGCTTCGCCAACGTGCTCGGCGGCCTCGCGATGCTCGGCGGGCGCTTCCTGCCGCTGCTCGCGGCGCTCGCCATCGCGGGCTCGCTGGCCGGCAAACGCGTGGCGCCGGCCGGCGCCGGCACGTTCCGCACCGACTCGCCCACCTTCGTGGTCGTGCTCGTCGGCGTCGTCGTGATCGTCGCCCTCCTCACCTTCGTCCCCGCCCTGCTCCTCGGACCCATCGTCCAGGGCTTCACCGACCAGCTCTTCTGAGATGCGTGAACTGAAAACAGCCCTCATCGCCGCCATCGGCCTGACGCTCGTGTTCGGCCTCGCCTACCCGCTCTTCATGACCGGCGTGGCACAGGTCGTCTTCCCCGAGAAGGCCGACGGCGACCCCACCCTGATCGCCAAGGACTACTCCAAGGACCCGAGCCTGTTCCAGAGCCGGCCGTCGGTCACCGGGTACGCCGCCGACGCGACCTTCTTCAACAACCAGGGCCCCAACCAGCAGGCGCTCGCCGACCAGCTCAAGGGCTACATGGACGACTACCTCGAGCGCGAGCGGCAGTTCACGCCCGACCTGACCGCCGCCGATGTGCCGGCCGACGCGGTGACGACCTCCGCGTCTGGCGTCGACCCCGACATCTCCTACGACAACGCCCGGATCCAGGCCAACCGCGTGGCCGCCGAGCGTGACATGTCGCTCGACGACGTCCTGGAGCTGGTACGACGCGGCGACCTCGCAGCCGCTGTTCGGGCTCGGCGGGCCCGCAGTCCGTGAACGTCGTCGAACTGAACGAGGCGCTGGAGGCGCTGCATGATGACCGTCTCGAGCGCTCCCTGTCGAGCGCGACTCTGGCGGCGCCTTCCGCAAGCTCGACCCGCGCCTCATGGCCCGCAACCCGGTCATGTTCGTGGTCGAGGTGGGCGCAGCGATGACGACCGTGATCTGGGTCCTCGGGCTCGCGACGACCCGGGCTGGTTCACCTTCACCGTCGCGGTCTGGCTGTGGCTGACGGTGCTGTTCGGCAACTTCGCCGAAGCGCTTGCAGAGGGCCGGGGAAAGGCCCAGGCCGCCTCGCTGCGAGCGATGCGCAAGGACACGACAGCACGTCTGCGCGACGGCTCGGCGAAGCGTGCGGGCGAGCTGACCCGCGGCGACGTGGTCGTCGTCGAGGCCGGCGAGGTGATCCCGGGCGACGGCACGGTGATCGAGGGCATCGCCTCGGTCGACGAGTCGGCCATCACCGGCGAGTCGGCGCCCGTGATCCGCGAGTCGGGCGGCGACCGCAGCGCGGTCACCGGCGGCACGCGCGTCCTCTCCGACCACATCTTGATCGAGATCACGCAGGAGCCGGGGCAGTCGTTCCTCGACCGCATGATCGCGCTGGTCGAGGGCGCGAACAGGCGCAGGACGCCGAACGAGATCGCGCTCTCGATCCTGCTCTCGGGCCTGACCATCGTGTTCCTGGCCGTGGTCGTGACGCTGCGCCCGTTCGCCGAGTTCGCCGGCACCGACATCTCGATCACGGTCCTCATCGCGCTGCTCGTGGCGCTGATCCCGACCACGATCGGCGCGCTGCTGAGCGCGATCGGCATCGCCGGCATGGACCGGCTCGTGCGCCGCAACGTGCTCGCCCTGTCCGGCCGCGCGGTCGAGGCGTCGGGCGACGTCGACGTGCTGCTGCTCGACAAGACCGGCACGATCACGCTCGGCAACCGCCAGGCGGCGGCGTTCATCCCCATGCCCGGGGTCGACGAGGCCGAGCTGGCCGAGGCGGCGCAGTACGCGTCGCTGGCCGACGAGACGCCCGAGGGCCGCTCGATCGTCGTGCTCGCCAAGCAGCTACGGCATCCGCGAGCACGAGGTCGACCGACGCGCGCTTCGTCCCGTTCACCGCGCAGACGCGCATGAGCGGCGTCGACCTCAACGGCACGCGCCTGCGCAAGGGCGCCGGCGACGCGATCCTGCGCTGGGTCTCCGACGAGGGCGGCCAGGCCCCGCCGGCGCTCCGGTCCGAGCTCGACCGCGTCGCGCGCCAGGGGTCGACGCCGCTGGCGGTCGCCCGCAACGCCCAGGTGCTCGGCGTCGTCGAGCTCAAGGACGTCGTCAAGGAGGGCATGGCGGAGCGCTTCGAGCGGCTACGGCGGATGGGCATCCGCACCGTCATGGTCACCGGCGACAACCGCCTGACGGCCGCGAAGATCGCCGAGGAGTCGGGCGTCGACGACTTCCTCGCCGAGGCCACGCCCGAGGCCAAGATGGAGCTCATCCGCTCCCACCAGGCCGACGGGCGGCTGGTGGCGATGACCGGCGACGGCACCAACGACGCCCCCGCGCTCGCGCAGGCCGACGTCGGCGTCGCGATGAACACCGGCACCCAGGCCGCGCGCGAGGCCGGCAACATGGTCGACCTCGACTCCAATCCGACGAAGCTCATCGAGATCGTCGAGGTCGGCAAGCAGCTGCTGATCACCCGCGGCGCGCTGACCACGTTCTCGATCGCCAACGACGTCGCCAAGTATTTCGCGATCCTGCCGGCGATCTTCGCCGCCACCTACGGCGGCGCGCTCGCGGACCTCAACGTCATGGATCTCGGCACCCCGCAGTCGGCGATCGTCTCGGCGATCGTCTTCAACGCGCTGATCATCCCCCTGCTGGTCCCGCTCGCCCTGCGCGGCGTGCGCTACCGGCCGGTGGGCGCCACCGCGCTGCTGCGGCGCAACCTCATGATCTACGGCGTCGGCGGCCTGATCGCGCCCTTCCTCGGCATCAAGCTGATCGACCTCCTGGTCCACAATGTGCTGGGGGCGTGACCGCGCATCACAAGGTCTTCCTGGGCATGGCCGCCGGCGTCGGCAAGACCTTCCGCATGCTCCAGGAGGGCCGGGCGGAGCTCGAGGCGGGCCGTGACGTGGTGATCGGCTACCTCGAGCCGCACGGCCGTGTGGAGACCGAGGCGCAGGCGACCGGCCTCCCGCTGCTGGCGCGCCGGCGCGCCACGTACAAGGACGTGCCGCTGGAGGAGATGGACCTCCCCGGCATCGTCGCCCGCAGGCCCGAGCTGGCCCTGATCGACGAGCTCGCCCACACCAACGCGCCCGGGCTCGAGCACGGCAAGCGCTACGAGGACGTCGCCGACGTCCTCGCCGCCGGGATCGACGTGTACTCGACCGTCAACGTGCAGCACCTCGAGTCGCTCAACGACCAGGTCGCCGAGCTCACCGGCGTGCGGGTCCGCGAGACGTTCCCCGACTCGGTGCTCTCGCAGGCCGACGAGGTGGTGCTCGTCGACCTCACGCCGCCCGCCCTGATCGAGCGCCTGCAGGCCGGGAAGGTCTACCCCGCCGCGCGGGTCCCGGCCGCGCTCAACGGCTTCTTCCGCGTCGAGAACCTGGAGGCGCTGCGCGAGGTCGCGCTGCGCCAGGTGGCCGAGGACGTCGAGGCCAAGCGCCTGAAGGTCGACGTCGTCGGCTCGCGCGAGGACCGTCTGATGGAGGCGGCCGCGCCCGTCGCCGTCGGCGAGCGGCTGCTGGCCCTGGTCACGCCGCAGCCGTCCTCGCAGCGGATCATCCGCCGCGCCTGGCGGTCGGCGCAGCGCCTCGGCGCGGACCTGGACGTCCTCATCGTGCTCGGCCGCGAGCCGACGGAGGCCGAGCGCGAGCAGATCGAGGCGTTCCGGCGCCTCGGGTCGCTGCTCGGCGCCGAGGTGCTCGTGGAGGACGGCGACGACGTCACCGAGGTGGCCGCGCGCGTGGCGCGCGAGCGCCGGACGACGTACGTCCTGATCGGCACGCCGGCGCCGCGGCGCGGCCTCGGGCGCCTCTCCGAGCCCATCACGGATCGGCTGATCCGCGCCCTGCCCGGCATCGACGTCCGCATCGTCGCCGACCGATCGAAGCGGCGATGATCGAGGCGCTGCTCCTGCTCACGGGGTTGGCCACCGGGGCCGCCGTGGCGCTGCTGCTCGTCCGCCGCCGGCGGATCGACGCGACGCCGCCGGCGCGCCGGATCCTCTTCCCCTACGTCGGCAGCCAGCTGTCGGTCCGCGCGCTCGACGCGGCGCTGCGGATCGCGCGCTTCGAGGACGCGACGCTCGTCGCCGCCTACCTCGTCCCGGTGCCGATGACGCTGTCGCTCGAGGCGCCGCTCCCGCGCGCGTGCGGCAGCGCGTTCGAGCTCCAGGAGGCGATCGAGCAGCGGGCGCAGGCCGCCGGGCATCGTCGTCGACGCGCGCATCGCCACCGGCCGCACGGTCCGCCACGCGTTGCGCCAGCTGCTCGACGGCGAGCGCTACGACCGGCTCGTCGTGGCCGCCAGGACCGCCCACACCGACGGGCTCAGCGCCGCCGACGTCGCCTGGCTGCTCGAGCACGCGCCGGGCGAGGTTGCCGTCATGCGGCCGGCGGACGAGAGCGTCCTAGATGGGCTGCATGGCGTAATGCAGCCGCAGGAACGGCCGGCCCCACAGCCGCAGCGCATGGTCGGCGTGAAGGTCCGAGCCCTCGAGATAGACGTGCAGGTGCTCGCTCATGGCCGCCACCGTGCGCGACCAGGCGCGGCCGGCCGACCGAGTACAGCCCGGCGAACAGCACCTCGCGCTCGGGCAGCCGGCGCCGCAGCCACGCCCCGTCGGCGCCGACGGCCCGTCGAGCCACGCCTCCTCGCGCAGATCCACCCGCCGCCCGGTCCGCCGCACCCACTGCTGCGTCGTCCAGTCGCTCAGGTGGCCGCGCTCGGCTCCCAGCCAGGGGTTCACACGATCAGGATGCCTCGTCCCAGGCGCGCAGGTGGCCGTACGGGTCGATGACCTGCCCGCCGGCGAACCAGTGGCCAGGCGCCTTCCAGAGCTCGAAGTGCAGGTGGCAGCCCCAGGCGTTGCCGGTCTGCCCGACGGCGCCGAGCGGCTGGCGCGTGGCGACGCGGTCGCCCTCGCGCACGAGCGGCTCCGCGATCAGGTGCATGTAGACGTAGTCGAAGCCGGTGGCCTGCGAGGTGATGACGACGTAGTTCCCGCCCGCGCCGTTGTAGCCGACCTCGTGCACGCGGCCCGCGCGCGCGGCCACGATCGGCGTGCCGCAGGCCGCGAACATGTCCTGGCCGTTGTGCCCGCGCCCGCCGCCGAAGCCGTTCGTCGCGGTCCGGCCCAGATCGTGCTTGCCGCGGATCGGGAAGATGTGCGCGAGCAGCTCGAAGGACGTGCCCGCGGCGTCGCCTTCGAGCCTCATGCGGTACCGGCCTGCGGGCGCGAAGCCGTCGGCGGTGCGGCCGTCCCAGGTCACCGCGTTGCGTCCCGCGCGCGCCTGGACGTCCAGCCGGCGGACCACCGTGTCCCGCTCGAGGCTGACCACCTCGACGGTGACCGGCCCGCTGCTGGTCGCCGCGAAGGTCAGGCTCGGGCGGCGCTCGTCGCCGACGAAGTAGGTGTCGTCCGGCACGTCCTCGGGCGCGGTCACGCGCAACCGGCCCGCCGTCTCCCCCATCACGTCGACGGGACCAGTGCGCGCGGCGACCGGGACGGCGACCTCGAACCGGCTCGCCGTGCGACGCACCGCGGTGGCGGACACGTCGTCGCCGGGCGCGCGCCCGCCGCGGAACCACACCTTGCGGGTCTCGCTCAGGTCATTGCCGCGTACGCGCAGCCGGCCGCCCGCGACGGCCGTGTCGCGCTCCGGGCACGGCTCGGCCGAGCGCTCGACGCAACGGATCGAGGTGACGTGCGCCGACTCGTCGGCAACCGCCGGCGGCGCAGCGAAAAGCAGCGCAAATATGACCCCTGCCAGGACCCACACCCGACGACAGTCTACGAACCGTGTAGACATCTCCCCGCAACACCGGTTGCCGATCTCGCGCGCGCACGGGAAACTCACCGGTGATCGCAGAGCGATGGGGGGACGCATGCAGAGGGGTGTCATCGCAGGGATCGTCACGGCGCTGCTCGCCGCGGGCACGGCTCAGGCCGAGCCCGCCGTTCCCACGTTCGTCAACGGCCTCTCGCAGGCCGTCTTCGCCACCAGCTCGGCGAACTGGGTCAACCACGAGCTGTGGGTCGAGACGACCATGGACACCGACTTCGACGGCCAGCTCGACCGCGTGCACGTCGACGTCTCGCGCCCGATGGAGACCGAGACCGACGGGCTGAAGGTCCCGGTCATCTACGAGGACAGCCCGTACTACGCGGGCGGCGCCGACGTCACCAACTGGGCGGTCGACCACGAGATCGGCGTGCCGCCCGCCACCCGCCCGCGCGCCCCGTTCTTCGCCGCCGGCAACACGAGTCCGACGATCAGCACGATCTACGAGAGCACATGGGTGCCGCGCGGGTTCGCCGTCGTGCACTCCGAGTCGCCGGGCACCGGCCACTCCGACGGCTGCCCGAACTCCGGCGCGCCGATCGAGACCGAGGGCGCCAAGGCGGTCATCGACTGGCTCAACGGCCGCGCGAAGGGCTACACGACGCGCAGCGGCGCCGTCGAGGTCGCCGCCAATTGGACGACCGGCAAGGTCGGCATGATCGGCACCTCCTACAACGGCACGCTCCCGATCGCCGCCGCCTCCACCGGCGTCGAGGGGCTCGAGGCGATCGTCCCGATCTCCGCGATCTCCGACTGGTACGACTACTACCGCGCGAACGGCATGGTGCGCGCGCCGGGCGGCTTCCAGGGCGAGGACCTGGACGTGCTCACCGAGTTCATCTATTCCCGCGCCGACGAGACCGGCCAGCGCACGATCTGCTGGCCGACGATCGAGCAGGTGGCCGCCAACCAGGACCGCGTGACCGGCAACCGCAGCGCGTTCTGGCAGGACCGCAACTACATGAAGGACGTCGCCAACGTCAAGGCCGCGACGCTGCTCGCCCACGGCAACAACGACTTCAACGTCATGACCAAGCACGCCGCCCAGCTCTACGAGGCGCTCAAGGCGCAGGGCGTCCCCCACCAGTTCTTCTTCCACCAGGGCGGGCACGGCGGCGCGCCGCCGGACGTGCTCGTGAACTACTGGTTCACGCGCTACCTGTGGGGCCAGCAGAACGGCGTCGAGAACCTGCCCAAGTCGTGGGTGGTCCGCTCCGAGGCCGACGCCTGCCCGCCGCGCCAGTCGGCGGTGACCGGCGAGCACGTCAACACCGCGACGCTGACGGTGGCCGACGCGAGCCCGTTCCGGATCGGCTTCACGCTCACCGTCCCGCAGACCAACGCCAACGGGACGATCACCAGCACGACGCGCCTCATCAACAACATCGCGGGCAACACGCTCACGCTCGCGAGCCCAGTCGCCACGGCGGCCGGCCAGCGCGTGGTGGACGGGGCGACGGTCGGCCTCGTGTGCGGCAACCCCAACCCGACGCCGTACCCCGAGTGGCCCGACCCCGCCTCCGGTGACGCGGTGCTCCACCTCGCGGCGGGCGCGCCGGCCCGCGGCGGGCTGACCTTCGCGGCCGGCAGCGGCGGCCCGGAGACGCTGACCGACGACGCCGGCGTCACCGCGGCCACGCTGATGAACGCCGCGACCGAGGACAGCCGCCTGCTCTACCAGACCAACGTGCTCAGGGAGCCCGTCCGGATCAGCGGCACGCCGCGCGTGTCGCTCAACGCCTCGTTCAGCAAGTCGAAGGCGAACCTGACGGCGATCCTCGTCAGCCTGCCGGAGTCCGGCAACGGCACGATCCTCACGCGCGGCTGGATCGATCCCGAGAACCGCACGGACGACTGGACGACCGAGGCGGTCACCCCCGGCGTCTTCTACCGCCTGCGCTTCGACCTGCAGCCGAAGGACGTCGTGGTGCCCGCCGGGCGGCGGCTCGGCCTGATGGTGCTCTCCAGCGACCGCGAGTTCACCGTGCGGCCGGCCCCGGGCACGCAGGTCACGCTCGACGTGCCCGGCAGCGCGGTCTCGATCCCGGTGGTGGGCGGCGCCAAGGCGCTGGCCACGGCGACCGGCGGCGACCTCGAGGAGGGAACCGTGAGCGGCACCGTGCCGGCCACCCTCAGCCTCGCGCTGGGCGGCCCGGCGAGCCTCGGCGCATTCACGCCGGGAGTCGCGCGCGAGTACCTGGCGACGATGGGCGCCACGGTGGTCAGCACGGCGGCCGACGCGACGCTCACGGTCGCCGACCCGAGCGGCGCGAACACAGGCAGGCTCGTCAACGGCTCGTTCGCCCTGCCGCAGGCGCTGCAGGCGCGCGCGAACGACGGCGCGTACGCGGCGGTCGGCGGCGCGGCGAGCCCGACTCCCCTGCTCGCCTATGGCGGGCCCGTGTCCAACGACGCGGTGACGATCGGCTTCAAGCAATCGATCGCGTCGAGCGACCCGCTGCGCACCGGCACCTACAGCAAGACCCTCACCTTCACGCTCTCCACCACGCAACCATAAGATGGGCCGGTGGGTCTTCTCGAGCGGAGCGAGGAGCTCGGCGACATCCGCGCCTCCGCGCAGGCGGTCGCCGCCGGTGAGGGCCGCGCGGTGGTCCTCGAGGGCCCGGCCGGGATCGGCAAGACCGAGCTGCTCGCCGCGGCGCGCGCCGAGGCGGCGAGCGCCGGGCTGACGCCGCTGACGGCGCGCGGGACCGAGCTCGAGCGCGCCTTCGGGTTCGGCATCGTGCGCCAGCTGTTCGAGCCCGTCGTCCCGGACGACGACCTCTTCGAAGGCGCGGCGCGCCGCGCCGCGGCGCTGCTCGATGTCGAGCTCGCCGAGCCCGCCTACCTGCCGTTCGGGCCGGAGGGGTCGTTCGCCGCCCTGCACGGCCTCTACCGGCTGACCGCCAACCTCGCCCGCCGGGCGCCGCTCGCGCTGCTCGTCGACGACGCGCACTGGGCCGATGCGGCGTCGCTGCGGTTCATGGCCTATCTGGGCAACCGGCTCGGCCGGGTTCCGGTCCTGGTCGTGCTCGCCGCGCGGCCGCTCGGCGAGCCCGGCGGCGCCGCGGTCGCCGAGCAGCTGGCCGAGAGCGCGCCGGTGCTGCTGCGCCCGGAGCCGCTCAGCGAGGACGCGTCGGCCGAGCTGGTGCGCGCCGCCGTCCCGGACGCCCCTGCGCCGCTGTGCCGCACGTGCCATGACCTGACCGGCGGCAACCCGTTCTTCCTGCGCGAGCTCACGGGCGCCCTCGGCGAGACCGGAGCCGGCGACGTGCTCGGCGTCGCGCCCGAGGGCGTGGTCGCCTCGGTCCGCGCGCGCCTGTCGCGCTTCCCGCCCGCGGCCCAGCAGCTCGCGGGTGCGGCCGCGATCGCGGGCGACGGCGCGCTCATCCGCCACGCCGCCGCGCTCGCGGACCTCGACGACCGGCAGGCCGCCGAGGCCGCCGACGCCCTGCGCGCCGGCCGCATCCTGGCCGACACGCGCGCGCTGCGCTTCGCTCACCCGATCATCCGCAGCGCGGTCTACGAGCAGCTCACCCCGGCCGTGCGGTCGGCCGGCCACGCACGCGCGGCGAGCCTGCTCGCGGGCGAGGACGCCCCCGCCGAGCGGATCGCCGCGCATCTGCTCTCCACCGAGCCGCGCGGCAGCGAATGGGTGTGCGACCGGCTCCGCGACGCGGCGCGCCAGGCGGTCCCGCGCGGGGCGCCCGACGCGTCGGTCACGTACCTGCGCCGCGCCCTCGAGGAGCCGCCGTGGCCCGAGAGCCGCCCGGCCACGCTGCTCGAGCTCGGGCTGGCGGAGTCGCTCACGCTCCAGCGCGAGCCGGCGATCGAGCACCTGCGCCGCGGCATCGAGACCACCAAGGACACGGTGGCGCGGCTCTACGCGGCGCGCACGCTCGGGGCGATGGTCGGCATGCAGGACCCGATGCAGGCGGTCGAGATCGAGGAGCGCGCGCTCGCCGCCAGCCCGGACGCGGACCCGGCTCTGGCCCTGCACATCGAGGGCCACATGCTGAGCATGGCGCGCTTCGCCGTCGACTCGCGGCGCGCGATGTACGAGCGCGCCGCCCGGATGCGCGAGCGCGTCGAGGACGGCGAGCTCGACGGCGCCCTGGAGCTCACGGTCGCCGCCATGGAGGTGGCGATGAGCGGCGAGTCGGCCGCCCACGCCGCCGACCTCGCGGAGCGGGCCGTGGAGGCGCTCAAGGGCGACCCGATCCTGGTCGTCGTCATCGGGTTCGCCGTGCACAACATGACGGTCTCCGACCGGCTCGAGGACGCCGAGCGGATCCTCTCCGAGGCGATCGACGAGGCCCGCCGGGCGCAGGCCAACTACCGCGTCGGCCCGCTGCTGGTGTTCCGGTCGGAGGCGCGCTTCAGGGCCGGCGCGCTCGAGGACGCCGTGGCCGACGCCGCGGCCGCGCGCGCGAGCTACTCCCACGCCGGCCGCCTGAGCGTGCTCGGGTCGGCCACGGCGCTCGTGCAGGCGCTGACCGAGATGGGCCGGTACGAGGAGGCCGAGGAGGCACTCGAGGCCGCCGACGCGCACGGGACGCTCGAGGCGATCGGCGAGGCCTACACCGGCACGATGGTCCTCAACGCCCGCGCCCGCCTGCGGCTCGCGCAGGGCGACGCGCGGGCCGCGCTCGCGGACCTGGTCGCGGTCGGGCGGCGCCAGGCGGCGATGCGCGAGCCGAACCCGGCCACGCTCGACTGGCGATCGCGCAGCGCGTTCGCCTACGCCGCCCTCGGCCGGCGGCCCGCCGCGCTCGCCCTCGCGCGGGAGGAGCTCGAGCTCGCGCGCCGCTACGGCGCCCCGCGGGCGATCGGGATCGCGCTGCGCACGCTCGGGGCGATCGCCGACGAGCTCGAGCGGCTCGAGGAGGCGGTGCAGGTGCTGGGCGCGTCGCCGGCGCGGCTCGAGCACGCGTACGCGCTCGCCGACCTGGGCGTCGCGCTCCGCCACCGCCGCCGCGTCGTCGAGGCGCGCGAGCCGCTGCGCCAGGCGCTCGACCTCGCGATCGGCTGCGGCGCCGAGCCGCTCGCCGAGCGCGCCCGGACCGAGCTCGCGATCGCCGGCGCGCGGCCGCGGCGGGAGCAGCTCAGCGGAGTCGACGCGCTGACCGCGAACGAGCGGCGGGTGGCCGCCATGGCCGCCGACGGACGCTCGAACCGCGAGATCGCGCAGGCGCTCTACGTGAGCCACAAGACCGTCGAGAAGCACCTGACCGCCGCGTACCGCAAGCTCGGCGTCGGCGGGCGCGACGAGCTGGCGACGGCGCTCGCGGAGGAGTAGCCGCGGCGCACGACCATGGAGGTCGTGCGCCGCAGCGGGGATCAGCTCCCGACGGGAGCCGGGTCCGGCCGCACGATGACCGTGTCGGCCACCTCGATGACCTCGTCGGCCGGCAGGTCGGCGCGGCGGGCGTGCTCGCGGACCGCCTCAGGGCTGCTGCCCTGGTAGATGCACACGGTGCCGACGGAGCCGTCGGTCTCCGCCGTGACGTAGCTGCGGATCCAGCGGATGTCGTCCGACATCGCGTCGCCCTCGGCCGTCGACCGGGCGGCGGCCTCCTCGAGGTCGGCTCCGGTCGCCCAGCCGCCGCGGCGGAGGATCACATAGGTCTGCATTGGTGCTCCTTGGGGAGGTGTGACGTGACGCCATCGACCGTACGGGGCACCGTCCATGCCTACATCGGCGGGAATACCTATCTTGGCTCAGCCGAGCCGCAACTCCGACCGCGCGGCCCACGCACGGGCCGCGAGCTCGCGCGCGGTCGCGAGGCGGGGGTCGGCGGGCTGCTCGGCGAGGTTCAGCTCGATCAGGCGCGCGGCGGCGCGGGTCGCCGCCTCGGCCAGCAGCGCGCCCGCCGTGGCGTCGCCCTCGACGCTGCGCCGGGCGCCGCGGGCGGCTGCCGCGGCCAGCTCGGCCACCTCGGCGCCGACCTCGGCGATCTCCAGCGGGACCGTGGACGCCTCCGACCGGGCAGCACGCAGCCGCTTGGGGCGGTCCGGGTCGTCCGCGGGCAGGCGCTGAGCCTCGATCACCGGCGCGTAGGAGCCGAGGTCGGCCTCCGCCAGCTCGAGCGCCCGCTCCCTGAGCGCCGCGGCACGCTCGTCCCCGCACATCTCCACGAGCGCAGCGGCCAGCGCGCACGCCACCGCGGCCGACGAGCCGCCGCCCGGCGCCGGCGTGCGAGCGGCGACGTCGGCCAGCAGGCCGGCGACGCTAGAAGAGGCCAACCGTTCGGCCATCTTCGTTGATGTCGACGTTGAGGGCGGCCGGCTCCTTGCCGAGCCCGGGCATCTGCGTGATGTCGCCGCACAGCGGCACGAGCCAGCCCGCGCCGGTGTAGGCGCGGATGTCCCGCACCGGAAGCGTGAAGTCCTCCGGCGCGTTGAGCAGCGAGGGGTCGGCCGACAGCGACAGGTGCGTCTTGGCCATGCAGACCGGCAGGTGCTCGAGGCCGTCGCGGGTGTAGGTCTCCATCCGCTTCTCCGCGTCCATGTAGAAGACGACGTCCGACGCGCCGTAGACGCGCTTCGCCACCGCCTTGATCTTGTCGCGGATCGGCGCGCTGTCCTCGTACAGGAGCTTGAAGTCGTTCGGCTGCTCGCAGGCCTCGACGACCGCCGCGGCCAGGTCGGCCGCGCCGGCGCCGCCGCGGGCGAAGCCGTCGTTGGCCTCGGCGGCGAACGCGCCCGCGTCGAGCGCGGCACGCTTGACGAAGTCGACCTCGTCGTCGGTGTCGCCCGGCCGGCGGTTGACGGCGACGACGGCGGGCATGCCGAACTCCTTGATGATCCCGAGGTGGCGGCGCACGTTCGCCATGCCGGTCTCGAGCGCGTCCAACGCATGGGCGCGGCCGACGCGCGGGTCGTCCTCGACGCCGCCATGGTGCTTGATCGCGCGCACGGTCGTGACGAGCACGACGGCGTTCGGCTTCAGCTCGCCGAACCGGCAGACGATGTCGAAGAACTTCTCCATCCCCATGTCGGACCCGAAGCCCGACTCGGTGACGACGTAGTCCGCCGTCTTGAGTCCGATCAGGTCGGCCACCAGCGAGTTGTTGCCGTGGGCGATGTTCGCGAACGGGCCGCAGTGCATCAGGCACGGCTGGCCCTCGAGCGTCTGGATCAGGTTCGGCTTGAGCGCGTCCTTGAGCAGGACCGCCATGGCGCCGGCCGCTCCGAGGTCCTCGGCGGTGACCGGCTCGGCGCCGTCGAAGGAGTGGGCGACGGTGATGCGCCCGAGCCGGCGCCGCAGGTCCTGCAGGTCGCGCGCGACGGCCATGATCGCCATGACCTCGCTCGCGGCCGTGATGTCGAACCCGCTCTCGCGCGGGTAGCCGTTGGCGCGGCCTCCGAGCCCGACCGTGATCTGGCGCAGCGCGCGGTCGTTCATGTCGACGGACCGCCGCCAGTCGATCCTGAGCTGGTCGATGCTGTGCGGGTTGCCGTGCAGGATCGACGCGTCGAGCATCGCCGCCAGCAGGTTGTTGGCGGCGCCGATCGCGTGGATGTCGCCGGTGAAGTGGAGGTTGAGGTCCTCCATCGGGACGACCTGCGTCATGCCGCCGCCCGCCGCGCCGCCCTTGATGCCGAAGACAGGCCCGAGCGACGGCTCGCGCAGGCACGCGACGGGCCGCTTGCCGATGTGGCCGAGCCCCTGCGTGAGGCCGACGAGCGTCGTGGTCTTGCCCTCCCCCGCGCGCGTCGGCGTCATGCCGGTCACGCAGATCAGCTTGCCGTCGGCGCGGCCGGCGAGCCGCTCGTTGACCGAGAGGTCGATCTTCGCCTTGTAACGCCCGTAGGGCTCGAACTCCTCCGGCTCGAGGCCGAGGCCCTCCGCGATCTCCTCGATCGGCCGCAGGACCGCGTCCTGGGCGATCTCGAGGCTGCTCTTCATCCAGTCCTCCTTCGATTCACGCGCGAGCGACTACTTTGCCTGAGATGAGGCGGTCGCTGCTCGCCGCTCTAGGCTGACGGACCATGTCCGACTACGCGATCGTGAACCTGCTGGAGCAGGACGACACCGTCCAAGGCCGGCTCGAGGGCCTGGAGGGGCGCTTCAGCCGCAACCCCCTCGGCTCGCGCGACATCGGGGTCAGCCACTGGAAGTACGCGCCCAACCTGCGCAACCCCGTCGGCCACAGCCACCGCGAGCAGGAGGAGGCCTACGTCGTCGTCGTCGGCTCCGGCCGCGTCCGGCTCGACGACGAGATCCGCGACATCCGGCAGTGGGACGTCGTCCGCGTCGGCCCCGGGGTCGTGCGGTCGTTCGAGGCCGGGCCCGACGGGCTGGAGCTGATCGCGGTCGGCGGGCCGAAGCCCGAGGGCGGCGACGGCGTCATCTCCGACTCGCCCTGGCCGGACGCCTGAGCTCATCCGCGCCGCAGGCGGAACATCAGCTCGTCGGCATAGCACCAGCTCCAGTCCTCGCCGGGCTCGGCGGAGCGCACGACCGGATGGCCGGTCGACTGGAAGTGCGCGGTGGCGTGCCGGTTCGGCGAGCTGTCGCAGCAGCCGATGTGCCCGCACGTGTGGCACATCCTGAGATGCACCCAGCGGTCACCGCTCGCCAGGCACTCCTCGCAGCCCGCCACCTCCGCCGGCAGCTCGACGAGCTCGATCTGATCGAGGTGCGCGCAGGTGCTCACGAGGTGACCCTACTCCGGCGCGGCGGAGTACTCCTCGTCGGTGGTGACGGTGCTGCCCTCCTCGTCGGCCTGGTGCATGGCGAGGTGGGTCATGAAGCGGCTCGGGGCCGCGCCCCGGGCCGGATCGTCTCGATCTGGCCGCCGCGACGCTGGCAGACGCCGACGGCGCCCTCGGTCACGTAGATCGTCTGCCCGAGCGGGTGAGTGTGCGAAGCGGAACCAGTCGCGGGTCCCGGAGTGGTGTCGAGCGAACTACGGGTGATCTGCACGAGGGCTCCTTTGGTGACGTTGGCGTAGAACGCTACGCTGGCGCTCGTCGGGAGCTGGACAGCCGGTGAACCATCACGCGCTCGGACATACGGGCGTCTCGTCAGGCGACTGTGCCTCGGCGCGATGATGTTCGGCGCCTGGGGCAATCCCGACCACGACGAGTCGGTCCGCATCATCCACGAGGCACTGGACGCCGGTATCAACTTCATCGATACCGCCGATGTTTACGGTTCCGGGGAGTCCGAAGAGATGTCGGCAAGGCACTCAAAGACCGCCGCGACAACGTCGGCCTCGCGACCAAGTTCCGGACAAACCGATTGGCGACGACCCACAACAGGGCAACTCAAGTCGTCGATTATGCGCGCGGTCGAGGATCGCTACGGCGCCTGAACACCGACTGGATCGATCTCTACCAGGTCCACCGCCCCGACCGGGGACCGATAGGGATGAGACGCTCGGCGTCCTCACGGACCTCGTTCGAAAGGGAAGGTCCGCTAATCGGCGGTTCGACATTCCCCGCTCCGCAGATCGTCGAAGCCCAATGGATCGCGCGCGATCGCAGCTGCAGCGGTTCGTGACCGGGCAGCCCGCGTACTCGATCCTCGTGCGGGGCGTCGAGGTCGACGTCCTGCCCACGTGCGGCGCCACCGCATCGCAGTGATCCCCTACAGCCCGCTTACCGGGGGCTGGCTGTCGGGCCGGTGGCGCAAGGACTCCCGCCACCAGGGGTCCTCGCGCGCCGGCCGCCTCCCGGAGCGCTTCGATCTCGTCAACCCGTGAACCAGCGCAAGCTCGATGCGGTCGAGGAGCTCGCCCGGCTCGCCGACGAAGCCGGCATCACGCTCATCCAGCTCGCGATCCCTTCGGCCCCAACCATCCTGCGATCACGGCGCCGCTCATCGGGCCGCGCACGATGGGCAGCTCGAACGCAGCTCGCCGCCGCGACATCGTGCTCGAGCAGGCGGTGCTGGACCGGATCGACAAATCGTTCCGCCCGGGGTCACGATCAACCCGGCCGACAACTCCTACGCGAACCCGGCACTGGAGCCGGCCGCGCTCAGGTCGTAGTCGCCAGCAGCGAGTACATGAGCGGCAGCGACAGCATGCCAGCCGGCAGCCGGTAGGTGCCGTCGGCGGCCCGCTCCAGGAACGGCCAGGCGGCGAACAGCGTGTGGTCGTGCTCGTGCAGGAGCTCGACGCGCAGGCCTGCGGCGACGAGCGCGGAGACGACCGCGCCGAGCCCGTGGTTCCACTCGACGCTGCGGTTCTGCTCCGTACGGCCTCGGCGTCGGCGTAGGTCCCGGGCTCGTCCCACATGAAGGGCTCCGTGTGGAAGTACGGGTACTTGACGGTGAGGGCGTCCTCGGCGAAGACGGCGGAGAAGGGATGGAACTCGGCGAGGTAGAAGCGCCCGCCCGGCGCCACCAGGCTCGCCATCACCCGTGCCCAGCGCTCGACGTCCGGCAGCCAGTTGAGCGCGCCCAGCCCCGTGTAGACCACATCGAACTGCCGGCCGCCGAGCGCGGCGGCCGCCTCGTAGACGTCCGAGGCGACGAACTCGGCTTCGATGCCCGCGTCGGCGGCGAGCTTGCGCGCGGCGGCGATCGCCGGCTCGGAGAAGTCGAGCCCGGTCACGCGCGCGCCGCGGCGCGCCCAGGAGAGCGTGTCCAGGCCGAAGTGGCACTGCGCGTGCAGCAGCGTGAGCCCGCTGACGTCGCCCACCTCCTCCAGCTCGAAGGAGCGCAGCGTCGAGGCGCCGGCCAGGAACGCGTCGACGTCATAGAAGTCGCTGGCGACGTGGATCGGGACGCGCTCGTCCCACAGCGCCCGGTTGAGGGCGAGCCACTCCTCGGGCATCTCTAGAGCGCCTCCGTCCAGACGAGCGCCGTACCCGCCGTCGAGGACGACGGTGCCCTCCTGGTTGGCAAAAAAAAAAAAAAAAAAAAAAAAAAAAAAAAAAAAAAAAAAAAAAAAAAAAAAAAAAAAAAAAAAAAAAAAAAAAAAAAAAAAAAAAAAAAAAAAAAAAAAAAAAAAAAAAAAAAAAAAAAAAAAAAAAAAAAAAAAAAAAAAAAAAAAAAAAAAAAAAAAAAAAAAAAAAAAAAAAAAAAAAAAAAAAAAAAAAAAAAAAAAAAAAAAAAAAAAAAAAAAAAAAAAAAAAAAAAAAAAAAAAAAAAAAAAAAAAAAAAAAAAAAAAAAAAAAAAAAAAAAAAAAAAAAAAAAAAAAAAAAAAAAAAAAAAAAAAAAAAAAAGATCACGCCCGGGCGCGCGTATCTGACCGCGGAGCTGATCACCCGCTTCGACGTGGCGGGCTTCACGGGCCTCGTCTGGCTGGTGCTGGTGGAGGTCGAGAGCGGGTCCATCCTCTACATCGAGTGGCAGACGCAGGGCATCAACGGGATGGTCTTAAGCGGGATCCGATGGTGGCGACCGGTGACCTCGCGATCACCGGCGATGACAGCGAGGCGGTGCTCACGCGGAACGACGACGACGAGCTGCTCGACGACCTCGACCGCCGGCCGGCGGGACGAGAACCTGATCGGCGACTACGTCGAGATCAGGAGAAAGAAAGCCCGATGATCGCGGCGCCGACGCGCACCGATGGCGCGGACTTCGATTTCGAGGTCCGCACGAACGACTTCGCCGCGGTCAACGCCTACTACCACATGACCGAGCTGTTCCGGACGATGGAGGACCTGGGCTTCGTGATCGGCGACTACTTCGACGGCACGACGTTGACGATCCAGGTCGACCATCGCGGATGGGCAACGTCATGAACGCTCACTGGTCATCGAACGGCATGGGCGGGACCGATCACATGTGCTATGCGCTGTGTGACCTCACGAACACAGCGCAACCGCTCGGGCGCGCGGTCGATCCGTGGGTGCACTGGCACGAGATGGGCGGGCACGGGACTCTGGGCGATCACGTCGGCGGCGGCACTTCGGATTCTCCCACAGCGCCGGCGACGGTCTCGCCGCGCTGCAGATGGACCCCGAGTCAGCGCTGCGCGCGCTGCCGGAGCGGTTCCGCTATGCGCCATTCCGCCGCCTTGACCACCGAGCGTCGATTCGACCGGCTGGGGCTCGCATGGGCGTGGGGAAGCGCCAACGACGACGGCAACTACGGCGCCGAGCAGATCCTCGCGACCTGCCACTTCCGGATTTACCGCTCGATCGGCGGCGACCACGGCGACCTCGGACGGCGCCGGTTCGCGTCGCGCGTCATGACCTACCTGATCCTGCGTGCGATCGGCGACCTCACCCCGCGACGAACCCGAGCAACTGGAACCCGGCGACGTGGTCCAACGTGCCCGGCCGCGGCGCGCGAGCTGTGGTGCGAGGCACCTGCAGGCGACACCGACGACAAGAACTGGGACTCCGAGGGCCTCTCGGGCAGGCGCCTACAACAAGGTAATCCGGTGGGCATTCGAGAAGCAGGGGCACCTACGGCGGCAATCCGCCCGCCGTCGACGTCTACATCGACGACGGCCGCAGCGGCGAGTACCCGTTCCAGCCCGTCCACTGGAACAACCAGTCGATGTGGAACCGCAACGCGCCGACGGGATGCCGGGCCACCAGAACGGCGATCGACGGGGCGACCAACTACGTCTACGTCAAGGTCAAGAACCGCGGCACGACGGCGGCAAGCAACGTAACGGTCAGCGGCTACCACTGCCTGCCCGGGCGCTGGGCTCACCTGGCCGACGGACTTCATAGAGATGACACCCGCTCGGCCGGCCGCTCGGTCGCGTCGATCGGCGCCAACAACAGCCGCGGAGGTCACCGTCGGCCCGTTCGAGTGGGAGCCGAACGATCAACGTCTACGGCCACGATTGCGTGCTCATGATCGCCTCGGCCGCCGGCGACCCGAGCAACATCGACAACTTCACGGCCGGCGAGACCATCGCAGGAGTGGCGGCTGGTCCCGAACGACAACAACGTCGGCCAGCGCAACGTGACCAGTCGTCCCGGCAGGCGGCGGCGGCGAGGCACTGATCGCGCGCTCGACGGCGCGCTGTTCGTCGCCGGCAACACTTCAACCGGCCGGCGCCGATGGAGCTCAAGGTGAAGCTCCCGCGCGTACTGGCCGACGGCTGGTCCCTCGACCTCGGCGACGAGCGCGCGTCCGTTCCGCCTAAAGCCGGGCGAGAAGCGGCACGTGACGCTGCGGCTTGTGCCCGGCAGACGACTTCACGCGCCGACGAGATCCGCGCCGCCGCGGACCGCAACATCGACGTCGACCTGTACGGCGAACGGCATGGAGCTCGGCGGCATGACCTACCGGCTCGACCCGGACCTCAAGACGCACTCCGGTGGCAAGCGGTCGTGCCGAATTGCGACGGACGCGGCGCGCGACCTGCTCGACTGCCTGGAGGTGAGCAGCTGCGGCGCGAAGGTGAAGAAAGTCCACGTGAAGAGCGTCTCGCTCGACATCGACCTCGGCGGCTCGGACTGCGGCTGACGACGAGGCGACATGTCCACCAACTTCCATCTCGCGCCGCCGCCGAAGCGGTCGACGGACTCTCGCCGTGCCGATCGACATCGCCACGATCGACGCGGTCTTCACCTTCGACGGCGCGGCCCAGGTCGCCACGGCCGACGCGACCATCACCTACGAGCGTCGGGCCGACCGCCGGCAACCCGATCTTCGACCTCCGCCAGACCATCACGCAGGCCTGGCTCGACGGCGCGCCGTTCCCGCCGCGCAGCTCGCGCACCACGCTTCGGCACCGGCGCCTTCACCGACCTGCGCGTCATCGAGTCCGTGCAGGCCGCCGGCTCGGTGCACACGCTGCGGGTCCAGTACACCCTCGCCCTGCCCGACTGCCCAGCTCGGCGGCTAGCTACCTGCCGGCGCTCGACTGGGCTGCCGGACCGCAGCTGCGGTTCGTCTTCGGCCTGTCGGACCTGAACCGCGCGCGCTACGCCGAGGCCTGGCTGCCGGCCAACCTGATCTTCGATCAGTATCGCGATCGACCTCGAGATCCAGCATCGTCGAACACGATGGCGGCGCATTCGGTGATCACCAACGGCACGGTCACCGGTGCTCGGCACGAACCACTGGCGGTCGCCTTCCCGGCCCGGTTCACGCGCGCTCTCGCCGCTGCTCGAGGTGCGGGCGGCCGACACGCTGACGCACGCGACGGCACCGTGGTCCTGCCGGTCTCCGGGCACGACGGTCACCATCGAGGCCTGGAAGCCCGCCGGGCAGCGCGATCAACCTGACGACGCAGATCGCCAACATCGGCGACCTGCTGACCGACAACGAGAACGACTACGGCGCCTACCTGCACGGCAACCGCTTCGTCGCCTTCTTCAACGGCCGGCGGCATGGAGTACGAGGGCGGCACCACGACGTCGACCGGCGCGCTGGCGCACGAGACCTTCCACAGCTGGTACGCGCGCGGCGATCAAGCCGGCGTCGCAGGCCGACGGCTGGTGGGACGAGGCTTCACCACATTCCACGACGACGGGGCGGACGAGCCGCCCGTTCGACTTCACCGACCCGCCGGTCGTGCTGTGCTCGCGCGACCCCTGGCAGCGCCACACGCCGGGCAACTCCTACGCCGACGGCATCGCGCTTCTGTCCGCGGCATGGCGTCACTGCTCGGCGTCACCGACCTCAACGCGCTCATGGGCGAGCTGCTACGAGACGCACAAGGGCGGCCGCCGGTGTCGACGCCGAGCTCGAGGAGTTCCTGCTTGCAGCCGAGCGGCAACGCCGCGGTCGTCGACGCGTTCCACCGCTTCGTCTACGGGCTCGGCGATCCCGCGCCCGCGCCCGACCTCTGGCTGCGCGACGACCCGGCGATCCGGGCGCCGACCCCTGGGGCGGCGACGTTCTGGGACTCGCCGGACCTCTGGGTCCGCAACGCACGACGACGGCGGCACCACCCACCAGTCGCCGGAGTACGGCCAGGACAACTGGTTCCACGCGCGCGTGCGCAACCGAGGCGGCGGCGGCGACGCCGCGCACTTCGTCGTGACCTTCCATGCCCGCGGCTTCGCCGGGCACGCAGTTCGTCTACCCGGCCGACTTCCTGCCCTGCATCGCGGCCACGGCCGAGTTCGATCTCGGCGCCGGGCGCGACGCGCGTCGTCAAGGCGCGCTGGCCGCGGCGCTCGTCCCGCCGGCCGGCACGCACACCTGCCTGCTCGCCTCGGTCCTCACCCGCTCGGACCATCCGGTCGCCGGGCCGGCACGTCTGGGAGCACAACAACCTCGCGCAGAAGAACCTGACGGTCGTCGACCTCGCTGCCGACGAGTTCCTGATCCTCCCGGTCGTGATCGCGAACCTGTCCGGCGACGACGGATACGGCCTTCGAGCTGGAGCTGCTCGCATCGCCGCGCGAGTCCCGCCTCGACAGCCGGCCTCATCCACCGCTCGCGCTCGTTCTTCGAGCCCTCGCAGAGCGTCGCGAAGCGGTTCCGCCCGGCCGGCGGCCGGCCGCGCGACATCGTGCTCGACTGCGGCGGGCATCTCGACGGCGCAGCCGACGAGCCGGACCCGATCGCCGGGCGCTTCCCCGACGGCTGGGAGGCGCCGATCGCCCGGGGCGAGGCCCTCCCGGTCGAGATCGAGCGCTTCTCGCAGACCGTCGTCGGCCTCAAGGTGGCGGTCGCGCCCGGCGCCAAGCGCGGCAAGGCGACGGTCCACCTGGTCCAGCGCCGGCCGCGCACGATCGCAGATCGTCGGTGGCGTGGCCGTGCAGGTCAACGTGACCGGCTAGAGCACGGGAGGTTGGGTATTAGGGTTGCCTAATGGATGTTGCGACGTCGACGCCGCGCGCGTGGCTCGACACCGAGCTTGCCGCATGGTTCGCCGACCTCGGGCCGGCGCTGCCCGAGCACCGCTTCGTCTCGCGTGACGAGGCGGTGGCGCTGCTGCCCGAGCTGCACGCGCTGCGGACCGAGCAGGGCACGCCGCGCAAGGCCGCCGCGAAGTATCTGGCGGCGTGGTTCGGCGGGATGGCGGCGCGCACCGTCGGCTACGGCGTGCTCGCCACGGGCGCCGCCTTCGTGGCCGACCCCGGTCAGCTGCGCTGGCGCGTCCATCCCGGGGGCTGGGCCGACGTGCTCCACCTCGGCGACGCCGTCGCCCTCGTCCCCCGCGGCCACCGCTGGAGCGGGCAGCCCGGCACCGAGACGACCGCCGACGGCCACGTGCGAGCGGTGCATGCGGTGGTGGAGGCCGTGCGCCCGCTGGTCGAGGCATTGCGGGAGTTGAGCGGCCTCGGCCTGCCCGGCCTGTGGGCGGAGGTCGGCGACGGGTTCGGCGGGCCGCTCGCGTACCAGTCGACGGTGGCCGTCACCGCCGAGCGGGTCGCGCTGCTCGACGCCCTGGCCGCCACCCCCGGCACGCCGTGGAAGGCGCGCTCCCGGCTGTGGATCGCCCGTGACGGCATCTGCGTGCAGCAGAAGGGCGGGTGCTGCCTGGCCTACACGGAGCCGGAGGGCGACAGGTGCTCGAACTGCGCGCTGCGCGACGCGGACTCGTGCGAGGCCGACCAGGTCGCCTGGCACTTCGAGCAGGTCACGCCTTAGGGCCCTTCGGTGCGGGCGCGCACGTCGGCGGCGATCGCGTCGACGACCTTGCGGTAGCCGGCCACGTCGAGGTCCTTGCCCGAGTACAGCTCCAGGGTGTTGTTGCGGCTCACGGCGAGCATGAACGCGTAAGGCCCGACGTTGAAGAACGCCACCCGGGACGCCTCCCTGGCGCCGGTCTTGAGCGTGCTGTCGAACACGTACAGCGCGTCCGCCTCGGTCTCGTCGGCGGTGACCTGATCGACGACGCCGGCGGTCACCAGGTCCTTCGTGGTGACGCGGTCGCGCGCGTCCTCGTTGACGTAGCGGTTGATCATCCAGTCCTGGACGAGCTCGGTCCCGACGCTGAGCACCTCGTCGCCCTGCGGTCGCGCGGCGACGCGGACGGAGAGGTCGGCGTGGTGGCTGCGCGACATGACGTCGCTCGGCTTGCGCTTGTACCGGGCGCGGCGGCTGCACGACGCCTCCGGGGACTGGCCGATCAGCTCGTCGGCGGCCTCGCGCAGCCCGGCGGTGTCGACCGGGAGCGACACGGACTCCGCGTGCTCGGTCGGCGCGCGCCCGGTGGCGAGCTCGAAGATCTCGTCGTTCAGCACGCTGCACGGATCCAGGTACGGGGCGCCGTTGACCTCCTGCTCGCCACCGAGGGCCGGGCCGAGCCTCCTGCGAGCCCCCTCTCTCAACGCGGAACGCCTCTCCGCCCAAACCCCGGCGATGATCAGGAATCGGGAGCGCCTCACGCGCGCACAACGTAGCGTGGCGACGGCAGGATCCGGCGCAGTAATGGCGACGTCATCATCGTCGTGACGATCGCCATCAGAACCAGCAGCGTGAACAGCCGGTCGTCGATCAGCCCGGCGTCCCTGCCGACGGTCAGCAGCACGATCTCGATCAGCCCGCGCGTGTTCATCAGGACGCCGAGGGCGACCGAGTCGCGCCCTCCGATCCCTCCAATGCGTGCGCCGGCGAACGCGCCGAGGAACTTCCCGGCGCAGGCGGCGACCAGGACGAGAACGAACGCCACGACATCGCTCGCGCGCAGTGCCGGGATGTCGACCGCCAACCCCGAGGTCACGAAGTAGATCGGAGCCAGCACCGCGATGGCGCCCGACAGCTGGTGGCCCAGCCGTTCGAGGGCGGCCGCTCCGTCCCTGCGCGGCATCGCGGTGCCGACGAGGAAGGCGCCGAACACCGCATGGATGCCGATCGCCTCGGTCGCGTACGCGCCCGCGAACGCCGCCGGCAGCACGAGCGCCTCGCGCGCCGGCGACGGGTTGCGCAGCAGGCTGTGCAGGAGTGGCTTCACCGCGAACACGACGACCACGACGAACAGCGCGCTCTCGAGGACGATCAGCACGTAGTCCCAGACGCTGCTCGAGGCGAGCACGGCGAGCGCCACGGCGAGCACCGACCAGCCGATCAGGTCGTCGGCGGCCGCGGCCGTGAGCGTGAGCGTGCCGAGCGGCGTCGCCGCGAGCCCGGACTCGTTCAGGATGCGCGCGAGGACCGGGAACGCCGTGAGCGCCAACGACGCGCCGACGAACAGCGCGAACGGCCAGAAGGACACCGGCTCGCCCGCGACGACGTCGTGATCGGGGTGCAGGTACACCGCGAGCATGAGTCCGAGCGCGAACGGCAGCAGCGTCGACCCGATCGAGACGGCGGCCGCGGCGCGCCCGCGCCGGCGTACCAGCCGCAGGTCGAGGTCCCAGCCGACGGAGAACATGAACAGCACGAGCCCGAGCTGCCCGATCAGCTCCAGCACGTCCACCGCGCCAGGCGGGAAGAGCTCGCTCGACGGATCGCCCGGCAGCGCGCCCAGCAGCGTCGGCCCGAGCGCGATCCCCGCCGCGATCTCGCCGATCACCGCCGGCTGGCCCGCCCGGGCGAAGAGCAGGCCACCGGCTCGCGCGGCGAGCAGGATCACCGCGACGTCCAGGAGGATCCTGCCGGTCGAGTCGAGCACCGCGGGAGGGACGCCCGGTCAGAGTGCCGGGAGCGGCAGCTCGGGCCGGGGCCCCGCCTCCTCGTGCAGCACGCGTTCGGCGCGCCGGAACGCGGCATCCGCCTGGTCGCGGCTGTCAGCCACCGCGGTCAGGCCGACGCTCCCGAGCTCTGCCAGCGCCCCCATCATGTGGAAGACGACGCCGGTCTGGCGCGCCTGGTCGAAGTGCAGCCGGTGCCGGACCGCGATGTCGAAGAGGTCGTCGATCGTCAGGCCCCGCAGCAGGTCGTCCTGGAGGTGGTCGGTGGCCACCAGGTGCTTCTCGCGTCCGCTCGGTGCGATGAACAGCGCGGTCTCCGCGTCGTAGGCGCCGTCGGTGAGGAACTGCAGGGTGAGGAACGGGTGCGTCGTCCCGCCCTTGCGCAGGTTGAGCTCGATCGCGTACGCCGTCCACGCGTCCTGGCCGTCGCGCACCACCACGAAATCGACGGCGAAGCGGCCGAGCACCCCCTCCTGCGCGAGCCGGGCCCCGATCTTGGCGGCCTCCCGCGTGATCGCCCGCGCGTAGCCGAAGTCGGCGGGGAAGCGGCAGCCCAGATAGGTCTGGCCGCTCGGCCCGCCGAGCAGCTGGTCATGGGTGGACAGCATCTCGACCTCGCCCAGGGGCGTCACGCGCAGCTGCACGCTCGGGCTCCTGAGCTCGACCCCGACGATCCGCTCCTCGACGATCCCACCGTCCTGCGCGAGTTGAGCGAGGTAGCGATCCAGCAGCACGTCGGGGTGCTCGAAGGCCATCGCCTCGAGCCGGCGGCCCAGCTCGACCCGCTCGTCGGCCGCACCGGACGCGGGCAGGTCGCGCAGGTCGACGACGGCGTTGCCGCGGCCGGCGACGCCGTCGTTGAGCTTGACGATCGCGCTGGCCACGGCCGGCCTGGTCGCCCTCATCCGCGCGAGCGCGTCGACGGCGCCGTCCGCGTCGCGGATGTCCTCGTAGCCGATCGGGTGCACGACGCCCGCCTCGGCGAAGAGGCGCCGGCAGCCGGTCTTGGTGCCGAACGGCAGGTACACCGGATCGGCGCCGTAGAGCGGGATGCCGAGCATCAGCGCCAGGTCGCGCTCGAGCGCCGACGTCGCGTACGGCACGAGATGGCAGCGCTGGGGATCCGGGATCAGCGAACGGATCTCCGCCATCACGCGCGGGCGCGTGAGCAGCTTCTCGGCCAGCGAGCGCGCCGAGCCGTCGTGGGTCGCGACCATGTGCAGCCGGCCGCGGGCCTGGCGGGGGATGACGCCCGGCAGCAGCCCGAGGTAGTAGTCGACCACGCCTTCGGGCACGGGACGCCCGGTCACGTAGATCACCCGCATCCGCGGCTTGCGCAGCAGGAACAGCAGGAACAGCATGCGCTCCTCCAGCGCCTGCAGCACCGTTCCGGTCTGCGTCGCGTCCGGCGTGATCGACGGTACGACGACGATCGACTCTCCCGGCTGGTTGAGTCGCATCGCGGTCCAGAGCGGCACGAGCCGCTCCTGGAGCCGGGCGAAGCGCTCGCGCCGCTCGAGCTCGCTGAGATCGCTCAGGCGGGGCGCGGATTCGGCGAGCTCGGTCACACCCTGGCTCGTGCCTCGTCGAGCCCGACCACGTTGTAGGCGCGCGCCGGCTTCGAGAACCCGCGCAGGTCCAGCTCGCCGAGCGAGTCCACGACCACGATGTCCTCGATCGCGGAGAAGACGCGCTGGCTGATGAGGATCTGCCGCCGCTCCGCCTCGGCGCACAGCCGCGCCGCGAGGTTCGTGACGCTGCCGATCGCGGTGTAGTCCGAACGGCCTTCGAACCCGATCTGCCCGAGCGTCGCGTGGCCCTGCGCGATGCCGACCCCGAAGTCGAGGTCATAGTCCTTGCGCTTCCAGCCCTCCGCCAGCTCGGCGACGCGACCGCGCATCGCCAGCGCCATGCGCACGGCGCGCTCGGGCGCGTCCGGGCAGTCGAGCGGGTCGTTGAAGATCACCATCAGCCCGTCGCCCGTGAACCGCTCGAGCGTGCCGTCGAAGCGGTGGACGAGGTCACCGAGCGCCCCGTGATACTCGCCCAGCACGGCCATGACGTCCTCGGGCTCGACCGTCTCGGCGAAGCTCGTGAAGCCGCGGAGGTCGCAGAACACGACGGTGATCTCCCGGCGGTGGCTCTTCAGGAACGACTCGTCGCCCGACGACACGACGAGCTCCGCGAGCTGCGGCGGCAGGAACCGGCGGAGCCGGCCCAATCGCTCGAGCGCGTCGACCTGGTCGCTGACGCGCTGCTCGAGCTCGCGGTTCCAGGCCGCGAGCTCGGCGGCCTGGGACTCGATCGTGTCGTGATAGCGCTTGATCCGCAGCAGCGAGTGCACGCGCGCCAGCAGCTCGGACTGGTCGAAGGGCTTCTGGATGAAGTCGTCGGCGCCGGCCTCGGTCGCGGCCACCTTCTCCTGCTCACCGCTCGCGGTGATCATCACGACCGGGAGGAAGCTCGTGGATGGATCGGCGCGCAGCGCCCGGCACACCGCGTACCCGTCCATCTCCGGCATCAGGATGTCCAGCAGCACGAGGTCGACCGGCTCCGCCGCCAGGTGCTCGAGCGCCTCCCGTCCCGAGTTCGCCGCGGCCACGCGGTAGCCGCGTGGAGCGAGGATGGCCTCGAGGAGCCGGACGTTCTGGGGAAGGTCGTCGACGACGAGGATGGTCGCCTGCTCGGGCGTGGTCATGCGTCTCCTCCCGCGACGAGCCGGTCCACGATGTCGACGAGCCCGGCCTTGGGCAGCGCGCCCTTCTGCGCGATGAAGTTGATCTGGCCCGCGAGCCGATCGTGGTCGGCCCGCGTCATGTCCTTGGACGTGAGGACGACGATCGGAACGTCGCCGACCAGCGGATCGGCGCGCAGTCGCTCGACGACGTCGAAGCCGTCGACGTCGGGCATGAGGAGGTCGAGCACGACGACCGAGGGCCGCGCGCGCCGTACGGCGCGCACCCCTTCCTCGCCCCCACGCGCGCGCACCACCTCCCATCCCTCCGGAGCGAGCACCGCCTCCAGGAGGTCCAGATCCACGGGATCGTCGTCGATCGCCACCAGCGTGCGACGGCCGCGCCGCGGCGCGACGCAGCGCGTCAGCGCGTCGAGCAGGCTCGCGCGCTCGACCGGCTTGACGAGGTAGTCGGCGGCGCCGAGCGCGAACCCGGCGCCCTGCTCGTCGATCATCGAGACGATGACGACGGGGATCGCGGACGTGGCGGGATCGCTCTTGAGCTGCGCGAGCACCTCCCATCCGTTCAGTCGCGGCAGGAGGACGTCGAGGATCACGGCCGCCGGCTCGAGGCGCCCGGCCAGCTCGAGCCCCTCGACGCCGTCGCGAGCGACCGCGACGGCGTATCCCGCGTCCTCCAGGTAGACCCGCAGGAGCGCGGCCGAGCGATGGTCGTCCTCCACGATGAGCACGCTGCCGCCGGCCGCGGGCTCCGCATCCGGGGCAGGCTCGGCGGGCGCGGCGGAGCCGGGGAGCAGTGGGATCGCGAACGAGAAGGTGCTCCCGACCCCGAGCTCGCTCTCCATCCACAGGCGCCCGCCGTGGAGATCGACGATCCGCCTGGACAGCGTGAGGCCGAGGCCGGTGCCCTCCGTGCTGGTCCGCGCCGCGCGCCCGCCTCGGTGGAACGCCTCGAAGATCCGGTCCTTCTCCTCGTCGGCTATGCCGATGCCCGTGTCGCGGACGCTGACCTGCGCCTCGTCGCCGACCCGCCGGGCCGCGACGGTGACCGACCCTCCGTCGGGCGTGAACTTGACCGCGTTGCTGAGCAGGTTCAGGACCACCTGCTTGAGCTTGCGCTCGTCGGCCTGCGCGATGCCGAGGCCCGGCTCGATGTCGGACGCGAGCGAGATCCCGCGGCCGGCGGCGCGCTCGCGAACCATCGCGACGCCGTGCTCGATCAGGTCCGCGAGGACGAGCGGATCGAGGTCGAGCTCCATCTTGCCCGCCTCGACCTTCGAGAGGTCGAGGATCTCGTTGATCAGCTCGAGCAGGTGTCGCCCCGAGTCGCGGATGTCGCGGACGTACTCGTCCTGGCGCTCGTTGAGCTCGCCGAACATGCGGTCGAGCAGCACGTCCGAGAAGCCGATGACGGCGTTCAGCGGTGTCCGCAGCTCGTGCGACATGCTGGCCAGGAACTCGGACTTGTGCCGGCCGGCGGCCTCGAGCTCGCGCGTCTTCTGTTCGAGCTCCTGGAACACGCGGGCGTTGTGGATGGCCACGACGGACTGGCCGGCGAGCGTCTCGAGAAGGTCGACCGTCTCCTCCGGCAGCGCTCCGGGGACGGTGCGCCGGACGACGAGCGAGCCGAAGATCGTGTCCTCGCGACGGAGGGGCAGCACCACCATCGAGCGCCACCCGTGCTCGCGGAGCGCATCGACGTGGGGATCTGGCGGCTCGGCGTCGAGATCCGGCGCCTGGCGCACCTCGCCGACGGCGGCCGCCTCGCCCATGAACGTCCCGTGCAGACCGATCCGGACCCCGTGCAGAGCGCCGACGAGCTCGTCGCTCGTGCCCGCGCAGGTCCGCAGCACGAACTCCTCGGTGTCCGTCTCGAACTCGAATATCGATCCGCCGTGCGCACCCGAGAGCTCGGCGGCGCGCGTGACGATCGTCGTCAGGACCTGCCCGAGATCGAGGGTCGAGCTCACCGCCTGGCTGATCTCGCCGAGCACGCGGAGCTCGTCCACGGACCGCGCGAGCTGCGCGCTGCGCTGCTCGAGCTGCTGGAAGAGCTCGACGTTGCGCAGCGCGATCGAGCCCTGGGCCGCGAACGTGGTGACCAGCTCGATCGTCTGCTCGTCGAAGGGATCGACCTCGAGCCGCCAGAGGATCAGGACCCCCACGACGCCGTCGCCGACGAGCATCGGCGCGCCGAGCATCGTCCGGTATCCGCCGAGCTCGCGCCCGGTCGGCCAACGGTAGGTGGGATCGGCGTCCACGTCGGGGATCTGAACGACGCGTCGCTCCAGCGCGACCCGGCCTACGAGCGTCTCAGGACCTTGCTTCACGGGATGGCGCTGCATGTACTCCCGGTACTCCTGGGAGCCACCGACGATGAAGGCGATCCGGTAGACGTCGCCGTCGAGCTGGTACACGTAGCCGCAGCCCGCGCGGCACAGGCTCACGGCATGGCGTACCACCGTCTCGAAGACGGGCCCGAGCTCCGACGCCGACCGGCCGATCGCACCGAGCACCTCGCTCGTCGCCGTCCGCTGCTCGATCGCGTCCGCCAGGTCCCGCGTCAACTGCACGACGCGCGCGTCGAGCGCCTTCCGGTCCGGCTGGGAAACGGCCGCGGAGTCCACGCCTGCCCTCGATTGGTCAGCGGTTGGACGCTTTCGAGCATACAGGCGCGCTGAGGCCGTCGATAGGGGTTAGCGAGGCTCGGGCACGTAGTGCCGCGTGCGCGTCTGCCGGTCCAGCCAGACGCGCATCAGGCGGTCGGTGGTCGGGTCGAGGAAGCGCTCGGAGGTCGGGATCCAGTCCGGGTGCGCACCGTCGCTCTCGCCGTGGCGGCGGCGCCACCAGCCCTTGCGGCTGGCGACGGGAGCAGAGACGGCGGGCTCGAGCCCCGGCAGATCCTCCAGCAACGCCACGGCAGACTCGGGCGCGGCGTAGAGACGGCCCAACCGCTCGTCGAGCTCGTCGGCCTGCAGGTGCCCCGCGACGTAGTGGCGTCCGAGCTCCGCGGCGACGGCGTCAGTTTGGGTCACCGCGCGAGCTTCACCGCGGTGCCGTAGGCGAGGATCTCGGTGAGGCTCTTGTCCATCTCCGACGAGTCGAAGCGGACGGCGATGATCGCGTCGGCGCCGAGCACGTGGGCGTTCGCGATCATCCGGTCCACCGCGTGGCGGCGCGAGTCCTCGAGCACCTCGGTGTACTGACTGACTTCGCCCGACCGCAGCGCGGAGAAGCTCGCCGTGAAGCCCTTGGCGAAGCCCATCGACCGCACGATCAGGCCGAAGCAGAGACCCAGGCTCTCGGCGACCTGCACTCCGGGCAGCTCCTGCGCGGTCGTTATGGGCAGGTCTGCTTGAACGGCGCCGGTCGAGGTCATGGGCCGATTGTCGCATTGCGAGTGGCAGCTTGGTGGACCCCCACTTGGACCCCAGCTCACGCCAGGTAAGCATCCGAGGAACGAAAAAGGCCCGCAAAAGCGGGCCTACGGAGCGCTGTTGCTTCTCGTCCGTGGCGATCGCCCACCGGCCCGCCGCGGCACTATCGGTCCTGCCTCAATGCGAATGCGACGGTGGTCGAGCTCCTCCGACCGGGAGACGCTGCACCGTCCGGCGCCGGCTTGAGCCGGCGCCGGATCGTGCATCGCGGTGCGGCTTATGCCGCCGCGCCGGCCTTGGTGCGATGGAGCTTGGACTTCAGCTCCTCGACCTTGGCGTGCGCGTCTTCCTCGCCCTTCTCGAGCCGCGCCTTCAGCAGCTCGCTGCGGGCCTCGCGCTCGGCCTTCCGCTCCGCGTCCTGCGCCGCGGCGATCTCCTGCTCGACCTCGAAGACCGGCCGGCGCATGACCTGGGCGCCCAGGCGCGCCATCGCGGTGTCGATCACCTCCGGGCTCTGCTCGGTGACGTGCGCCAGGACCGCGGTTCGCGTCGGCTGGACCTGGTTCGAGATCTCGCCCAGGACCGAGTCGGTCGTCGCGATGTCGTTGATGTCGAACAGCGATCCGACGAGCGCTCCGTACGTGCCCCCGAGGAGCATCCCGACCGGGCCGCCGATGATCCCGACGAGCAGGCCGATGATGCCGCCGCTGGCGCTGCCGACGTAGCTGTCGTTCCCGACCTCGCTCTTGACGTCGACGCGACCGCCGGTGTCGCGTGTGACGACGGCGGCGCCGGCGATCTTGACCTGGCCCTGCGAGTCGAGTTGCCTGAGGTCGGTGAGCGCCTGGTAGGCGTTGGTGTCGCGCTCCGGGTCGTCGCCGAAGGTGACGACCAGCACGTTGTCCGGTGAGATGTAGTCGGTGCTCATGGGAGGACCTTTCGTTGAGGGGGGTTTGCCAACGACGCAAGGCTCCCGCCGACGTGTGTGAGCGGTCGTCACAAGTTTTGTGTGATCGCCGCGAGTTTCTGGGACAGTCGTGGCGATTGGTCTCGACACGCCAGCAGCCTCGATCCTCAGCCGATCGGTTCGTAGCCCGGCCGGCTCTCTTGGAGCGGCTGTCAGCGGCCGCTCCGGGCACGGTGACGCTCGTCTGCGCACCCGCGGGAAGCGGGAAGACCGTTCTCCTGCGCAAATGGGCAGCGGAGACGGACGAGGCCGTGGCCTGGGTCTCGGTCGAGCGCGACGAAGGTGACGCGCAACGGTTCTGGCTCGACCTCATCGACGGGCTCGCCGGCGCGGCAGGCGACGAGGTCATCGAGCGAGTCAGCCCGGCGCCGAGCTTCACCGGCGCCGTGGTGGTGGAGCGACTGCTGGCCCAGCTGCAGCGGCTCGAGCAGCCGCTCGTGCTCGTCCTCGACGAGCTGCAAGAGCTCGGCTCCGAAGACGCGCTCGGCTGGCTGGAGATGCTGCTCGCGCGGCTACCGCCACCGCTGCGGGTCGTGCTCGCGACACGCGAGGAGCCGGCGCTCGGCCTGCACCGCCTGAGGGTCGCGGGCGAGCTGACCGAATTGCGCGGCCCCGACCTGCGCTTCTCGCTCGACGAGAGCCACTCCCTTCTCCGAGCCGGCGGCATCACGCTGTCGGATGCCGTTCTTGGCTCGCTGCACGAACGCACCGAGGGATGGCCGGCCGGTCTGCGCCTGGCGGCGATCTCGCTGACCACGCACCCGGAGCCTGAGCGCTTCGTGTCCGAGTTCTCCGGCAGCGAGCGGACCGTCGCCGGCTACCTCCTCGCCGAGGTGCTCGAGCGCCAACCACCGGAGGTGCGCCACCTGCTCTTGTGCACGTCGATCCTCGAGCGCGTCAGCGGCCCGCTCGCCGATGTGCTCACCGGCGCCATGGGGGCCGAGGCGATCCTCCAGCGGCTCGAAGACCAGAACGCCTTCGTCAACGCGCTCGACGCCGCCCGTACGTGGTTCCGCTACCACCACCTGTTCGCGGATCTCCTGCGCCTCGAACTGCGGCGCGTCGCACCGGCGACGATCCCGTCGCTGCACCGCGCCGCGGCCGCCTGGCACGAACGGGACGGCGACGCTCTCCAAGCCGTCCGCCACTATCAGGCGGCCGGTGAGTGGGGGCCCGCCGGGCGCCTGCTGCTGGACAGCTACTACACGCTGACGATGGCCGGCCGGGGCGAGACGCTCCACGCGCTGCTCGCAGTGTTCCCGACCAATGCCGACGTGAGCGACGGAAACCTCGCGGCTGCGCTTTCGATCGACAGCATTGTCCACGGCCGGCTCGACGAGGCCGCCGGCCACCTGCGCGTCGCTCGGGGTCTCGCGGCCGCAGTTCCGGCGCAGAGACGGCGCCTCTTCGACGTGTACCTGGCCTTCCTGGAGGTCGAGCTCGCCCGCCGGCACAGCGATCTGCGCAGGGCTCAGGAAGCAACGCGCGGCCTGGAAGCAGCGCTCGGCGCCGCGGCAGAGATCAACGAGCTGCCGGTGCCACCCGATTACCGGGCGTTCGCGCTCATCAACCTCGGCATCGCAGAGCTGTGGGCCGGCCGTCCCGACGATGCCCGGCAGCACCTCGAGGACGCCCTCAGCCACACCCGCCGGATCTCACGGCCGTTCCTCGAGCTGGGCTGCCTCGCGCATCTCGCGATCGCGGCGCCGCTCACCGGCCAGCCGCTGCCGGTCGCGCTCGAGCTGAGCGAGCGGGCGATCGCGATCGCCGAGGAGCATGGCTGGACCAGCCAGTCGCTGACCGCCGGGGCGTACGCGATGACCGGCATGGCGCTCGTACGGATGGGACGCTTCGCCGAAGCCGAGCGCCATCTCTCTCGGGCGGAGGAGACGCTCCTCCTGGCAGCCGACCCGGGGACGGAGGTCACGCTCCACCATGCCCGCGGCATGCTGCACTTCGGCGAGGGCCGGTTCGACGAAGCACTGGCGGACTTCGCGCGGGCGCAGGGCTTGCGGCGACTGCTCGCCAGCGAGCACGTGTTCACCGTCGACGCGCGCGGCCGGGCTCTCCAGGTACTCGTGCGAAAGGGCGATACCGAGGCTGCGCGGCTCGCGCTGGCCGGTTTGAGCACGGATCAGCGCAACCGTGCCGTAATCCGCATCGCGCTCGCGGCATTGGAGCTCGAAGAGGACAACATCGACCAGGCCGTCGAGACGCTGGCGCCGGTGGTCGACGGCTCTGCGCCGGCGCTGTCCGCGCGGTGGGCGCGCGTCGAGGCGCTGCTGCTCGACGCCACGGCGCGCGATCGCCTCGGCGACCGACGCGCGACGGAGGAATCGCTCGAGGGCGCGCTCGAGCTCGCCGAGCCCGAAGGCCTGATCCTGCCGTTCATGCTCTGGCCCACCCGCGAGCTGCTCGAGCGCCACCCCAGGCACCGGACCGCCCACAGCACGCTGATCTCGACGATCCTCGACACGCTGGCCGGGCACGCCGCTCCTCAGCGCGGATCGGCGGCGCCGTTGCGCGACGAGCTGAGCGACGCCGAGCTGCGCGTCGTCAGGTACCTGCCCAGCAACCTCACCGCGTCGGAGATCGCGTCCCAGCTGGTCGTTTCCACCAACACCGTGCGCACGCACATGCGGCACATCTACGCCAAACTCGACGCGCACACGCGCAGCGAGGCCGTCGCTCGCGCGCGCGAGCTCGGCCTCGTTGCGCCCAGTGCGGTGCGGAGCTGACGGTTACAGCTTCTCGCGCAGAGCACGGATCTCCGCTGCGCGCACGATCGTCGTGATGCCCTGCATCAGCGCCCAGATCCCGGAGAAGACGAGGAGCGTGTACGCCTTGTCGATGAAGAACTGACCCTCGGTCCAGAAGGCGAGCGCAGTCATCACGATCCCGGAGATGAGCCCCATCCACCAGAGCGGATTGACGGCACGCTCGAGGAACGCGCGAACCATCCACCACACGCCGACGATCAGAAACAGAAAGCCGAGCACGTCGGCCAGGCCGGTGAAGGTGTCCGTGGGACTGGCGAACGAGATGACTGCGGAAGCAACAAAAACGCCGCCGAAGAGAGCCCATGCCCAGCGCATCGGCACGTCCAACGTCGCCAGCGCGAAGTTCTCGATGCCGACGACGAGGAACATGAGTCCGACGAGGACACCGACCGTGGTCACGGACGCCTGGTCGAACTGCAGGATGACCAGCGCGGCGGCAACCCAGGCGATGCCTGCCACCAGCCAGACCCACCAGTAGCCCGTGAGCCTGCGTGCGCTGTCGCGCAGGGATCGGATACGGGGGACTTCGAACTGCGGTGTCGCGGCGTGTTCGCTCATGATGACCTCCAAGGTCGCTGTTGTTGACGCGACCAATCCTCAGCGCCGCGTGTGTGAGCTGTCGTCACGCGTTTTGCGTGATAGGCGACGTCAGGCCGGTGGTGCATAGCCAGAGCCTGCGCTCGTACGGTCGTCGCTTGCGCGATCGCCTGGACGCGGAAGCGACGCGTAGGCCGGCGCGACCGCTTCTTTCCAGCAAACCCACGCGCGATCCTCGCCTCGGGAGCTCTGAAAGAGATAGAAAAGGCTGCATTTGCAGGCCTTTTCCGCTTGATCGGGAAGACAGGTACAGATCCCTATTTCAAGCCCCTACGAGGCCGTCCGGCCGGCCGCCGCAGTTCGGTCAGGCGACGATTGTTGGGGCCCTTAGCCTCTGAGATGGTCGTCGCCGTCGAGCCGCCGCGGCCCGACAGCGACGAGGTCCACAGAGCCGTGTACAACGCGCCCGCCCATCACGCCGTAGCCGTTGCGGGCCGCCAGGTCGTCGAGCCGGTCCGCGATACACCGCTCGGCCGGCCCTCCCCCGGCATCAGCGAGGCGAACAGGACCGAGGTTCCGGGAACGATCACCGTCGTCGTGCTGCCGCCGGAGGACTGAGGCGACGCGCGCGGCCGCCGCGGGGGTCGGGCCGCGCCCACCAGCGGAGCCGCCGCACGGCCGCCGGCCGCGCGAGCGACCGACGGCGTGGCGCGACGCGCCTTCTATCCGCCGTTTACGGCGTTTCTGATCGCGTCACAGATGACGCTGTTCGTGTTGTCGGCGTTCAAGAACGTGGTGGCTGCGCGATTGCTTCCCTGCCATGTGATCCTCGACAGCGACCGGAGATCGTTGGTATCGAGATTGGCCGTGAGCCGCCCAGTCGTCCTCGAGCCCTGATCATTCTGGTCGAAGGTGATGATGCCATTGCACGCGGGGCCGTCTCCCGACACCGTCACGGTGCCGACGAAACCGCCGGTCGTAAACGGTCCGTAGAAGACCGTGCCTTCGATGTGGTAACGGCACCCATTCGTCGCGGTGAGCGTGATGTCGACTTTCGATGACAGCGCCGAGGCCGGGGCAGCGGCGGCCACCATGACGAGTACCGAGACGGCGATCGCGGCAACGACCGCCCGGCCGATACGTCTGCGTTGCATGTTTCCTCCTTGGGTTGCTTGTCACCGGGTATGACCCGGGGCGCGCCGCGAGGGTTGGCCGGTTGGCGACTTACAGCTCGATGGATTGTTGACTTGCTCGATGCGGTGATCGGCGATCTCGGCGATGTGCGACGCGCCCTGCTGCGGAGCACGGCGGCAACGCCAGCCGCAAATGCGTCGAAGTGCCTGATCGAGGCGACCGGCCGACGCCCGGTCCGAACGTTCCGAGCAGCGGCAGCTCCGACGAGCGCAGCGGCACCGTCGCGACGAAGTCAGCGGAGCCCACGGAGCACGGCCCATTGGTGAGTAAGCGGGAACTTGCCAAGCACCTCCAGGTATGGACCCGATGGATCGAGTTGAGGCACCGCGATGGTCTGCCGGCACTCAAGGTCGGCGGCCTATGGCGGTACCGAATCGCCGACGTGGAGAGCACCAACGTCAAGCACTTCCGACATCACGTCGTCGGCGACCTCACGCTGGCCGGGAAGAGCCTCGACCTTTCCTTTAGTCGGGGAGACAGGATTTGAACCTGCGACCGCCCGGCCCCCAGCCGGGTGCGCTACCAGACTGCGCCACTCCCCGATATGTGCACGCTAGAGCGGGCGACGGGAATCGAACCCGCCCTAGAAGCTTGGAAGGCTTCTGTGCAACCACAACACTTCGCCCGCAAGCGTCGGCCCGATGATAGCCGTGCGGGAGGCGCCTGTCAGGCCCGCGGACGGCGCTCCTCGGTGGGCACCGTGCCGTTGTCGTCGAGCAGCGACGGGGGCGGCCACGGGCCGAACCAGTTGTCGCGCGCGCCGTCGAGCGTGATCACCGAGCCGGAGAGCGCGCGGCCGAGCGGCGAGGCGGCGAGGGCGACGAGCCACGCGTGCTCGGACTCCCTGCCGAGCCGCTGCAGCGGGACGGTGCGCGCGGCCGCTCTCCAGACCGGCTCGGGGTACTTGCGCAGCGACGCCGTGTCGAAGTGGCCGGCGGCGATGGCGAGCACGGCGATGCCGTCGCTCGCCCATTCGCGGGCGAGCGCGCGCGTGTAGCCCTCGACGGCGGCGCGGGCCGCGCTCGAGTGCGCCATGCCGGCCAGGCCGTGGTGCGGCGAGAGGGTGACGTTGACGATCGTGCCGTGCTTCGCGGGACGCATGGCGAGCTCGGCCGCGGTGCGGGTCATGAGCTCGGTGCCGCCGACGTTGAGCCGCGTGACCGCGCGCCAGCCCTTGGGCTCGATCGCCTCCGCGGGGACGAAGTACTGGCCGCCGGCGTTGTTGACGAGGACGTCGAGCCGGCCGTGGCGCTCGAGGCACGTCCGGACGATGCGCTCGGCGTCCTCCGGCTCGCGGACGTCGCCGGCGACGTACGACGCGCGCGGCCCGATCTCGCCCGCCGCCTCGGCGAGCACTTCCTCGCGCCGCCCGGCGATGACCACGCTCGCGCCGCACGCGGCGAGCTCGGTCGCCGCAGCCCTGCCCAGCCCCGTGCCGCCGCCGGTCACGAGCGTCACACGTTCGTCCAGAACGCCGTCCGCAAACACGGCAGATCTCATGCCGGCATTCATCCGCGCCGATGGTACGCATGCAGGGAAAACGGGAACCACACAGGCATGCAGATCCCAGGCGTCCACATCGAGACTCTGCACAACCCGGTCCGCTACACGTACGCGCAGATCGAGAAGGCCTGCGCCATCGCTCAGATGCTGAACCGGGGCAAGCTGATTCTCGTGGAGCCGCCTCGTCGCTGATGCATCGCCGCGCCGGCCGGTAGGGGGCCAACTCGCGCGCGAATCGGGTCAGGGTCGGAGGCGCAAGACAACTTCATCCGCGAGGCCGTGAGCACCGAGCGGCGTTAGACTGGCTGCCACCTCTGGGGGATTAGCTCAGTTGGTGGTAGCGCCGGTCTCCAAAACCGGAGGTCCCAGGTTCGAGTCCTGGATCCCCCGCTCCATCCGCCCCTCATGCGAACATCTGTTCGCATGATTTGGCAGCCGCCCGATCCCTGGTCATACAGCTATCTGCTCGGCATGTATCTCGGCGACGGATGCGTGACCGGTGCCGCCCGCAGCTACCAGCTCGTCGTGGCGTGCGACGCCGCCTACCCGGCGATCATCGAGGACTGCTGGACGGCGATGATGCTCACGCTCCTGCCGCGCCGGGTGAGCTGCAATCCGCATCGCGTCCACCGCTGCGTCCGTGTCGTCGGCAGCAGCCCGCGATGGCCAGAGGCGTTCCCCCAGCACGGTCCCGGACGCAAGCACGACCGGAAGATCGAGCTCGTGCCCTGGCAGCGCGAGATCGTGGACCGCCATCCGCAGGAGTTCCTGCGCGGACTGCTGCACTCGGACGGCTGCCGGACGATCAACCGCTTCAAGACGACGCTGCCGAGCGGGCGGGTGGCGGAGTACGCGTATCCGCGCTGGTTCTTCTCCAACCGCTCGGACGACATCCGCAGGCTGTTCTGTGACTACTGCGAGCGGCTCGGGATTCGCTGGACGCAGTCGAACCCGCGCAACATCTCGGTCTCGCACCGCACGAGCGTCGCCCTGCTCGACTCGTTCGTTCCCGCGAAGAGCTGAGGGGCGGGACGACAAGTGCGTCGCCCCGCCCCATACCCGTCAGGCCTGCTGTGCCGCGACCGCGACAGGGGCGATCTCGGCCGCCGGATCCTTCGGCAGCCAGGCCCACGCGACCGCGAAGGTGGCGGCCATGACCCCGGCCATGATCCACGCGAGCGTGTGAGTCGAGTGGGCGACCTCGATCGGGCCGGCGTCGGCGCCGACGAACAGTGAGCCCATGATCGCGAGACCGAGGCTGGCGCCGAGGTTGCGGACCGTCTGGGTGATGCCGGTCACCTCGCCGTAGCCCGCGTCGGGGGCGCGGTTGAGCGCGTCGGTGCTGACCGGTCCGAGCACGAGCCCCAGTCCGGCGCCGGCCAGCACGAGCGCGGGCCACTGGTTCGAGAAGTCGAGGCCCGTGACCTTGCTCCCCCACACGTAGAACCCGACTGCGGAGATCAGACCGCCGAGCAGGATCGCGGGCCGCGCGCCGCGCTTGTCGACGATCCGGCCGCCCCACTGCGAGGCCGCGGCGAAGCCGGCGAAGAACACAAGCAGGAACACGCCCGCCTGCGTGGCCGAGTCGCCGAGCGACGCCTGTGCATAGACGCTGGCGAAGAAGAAGTACGGCACGAAGACGGCCGACATGAGGAGCAGGACGGCGTTGTCGCCGGCGAAGGCGCGCCGGGTGAAGAGCCGCATACGGATGAGCGGATCCGCCTGCCGGAGCTCGTAGTCGACGAAGGCCCCGAGCAGGAGCACGCCCGCCAGGATCGACCCGATGGTCGCCACGCTCGTCCACCCCCACGTGCCGGCCTGCTGCAGGCCGAGCACCAGGAGGCCCATGGCGGCGGTGATGAGAGCGGCGCCGCCGAAGTCGATGGCGGCCGGCTGCCGGTTCTGAGCGGGCTTCGCGCGGGCGATGAGGATCAGCGCGATCAGAGCGACCGGGACGTTGACCCAGAAGATCGCGCGCCAGGTCCACTCGGCCAGGAAGCCGCCGGCGAGCGGCCCGACCGCGGTCAGCGCACCGGTGATGCCGAAGAACGCTGCCAGCGTGCGCCCCCGCTGCTCGACGGGGAAGGCGCCGACGACGATCGCCAGCGCCGCCGGGAACAGCAGCGCCGCGAAGCCGCCCTGGACGACGCGCCAGCCGATCATCCACACCTCGCCGAGGCTGCCGGTCGGTGTCGCGCCGCACAACGCGGAAGCAGCGGCAAAGCCGACCACGCCGGTGACGACCATCCGACGATGCCCGAGCACGTCCGCGAGCTTGCCGCCGAGCATGAAGAGGGCGGCCAGGGAGAGCAGGTATCCGTTGACGATCCACTGCGTGCTGGTCGCCGACAGCGAGAGGTCCTTCTGCAGGTCGGGGATGGCGAGGCTGACGATCGTCTGGTCGATGAACATCATCGCCACCGCGAAGATCATCGCCACGAGCACGAGCCGAGGGCTCGTCCGCGCGGCGGAGGCCGGGGAGGTCATGGAGCTCCTTGAGGTTCGGGGAGGATGGAGCACTGCATCCGCGAGCTTCCGCCCCCGCAGGCGCCCCGTCGTCAGTAGGCCACTACGCAATCGAGGCGCGCGGTACGCAGCCGTGCCTTTGACCGCCGCCGCCCGACCCGATTACAGTTGGTGAGTGGAGCTCGGGCGGGCAAGCGCGCCGTGGCCGCTCGTCGGTCGTGACGGCGAGCTGCAGGACATCGCGCTCGCGCGGAGCGACGCCGAGTGCCGCGGCATCGTCGTCAGCGCCGCGGCCGGGGTGGGCAAGTCGCGCCTCGCGCGCGAGGCGCACCTGGCGGCCGAGCGCGACGGCGCGCTCGTCGACTGGGTGCAGGCGACGAGCAGCGCGGCGACGGTGCCGCTCGGCGCCTTCGCGGGCCTGATCCCACCCGCCGCGCGCTCGGACAACGCGCTCGATCTGATGCGCCAGAGCACCGACATGCTGCTCGAGCGGGCGCATGGCCGCACGATCGTGCTCAGCGTCGACGACGCGCAGCTGCTGGACCCGGTGTCCGCGGCGCTCGTCCTGCACCTCACACGCAGCCCGGGCACGTTCGTGGTCGCCACCGTCCGTTCCGGGGAGCCATGCCCGGACGCCATCGTCTCGTTGTGGAAGGACGGCGGCGCGCGCCGGATCGAGCTCCGGCGGCTGAGCGACGAGGCCGTCGAGACGCTGGTCGAGACCGCGCTCGGCGGTCCGGTCGAGCAGGCCGCGCTGCGGTGGGTCGTCGACAGCAGCCAGGGCAACGCCCTCTACGTGCGGGAGCTCGTCTCGGCGGCCGTCGACGCCGGCGCGCTCCGGCAGTCGCGCGGGCTCTGGCGGCTGTCCGGCCGTCCTGCCGTGAGCGCCCCCCTGGCCGACCTCGTGTCGCGCCGGATGGCCGGGCTCGGTGACGCCGAGCGCGCCGCGCTCGAGCTGCTGGCGGTCGGGGAGCCGCTCGAGCTGGACGAGATCGCGCTGCTCGCCGACTACGCGGCGCTCGTCGAAGCCGAAGCGCGAGGGCTGGTCGTCGTCGAGGCCGGCGGCGGCACCGTCCGGCTCGCGCACCCGCTCTACGGCGAGGTCCTACGCCGCGAGCTTCCCGTCCTGCGTGCACGCCAGCATCGCCTCTGGGTGGCGGAGACGCTGCAGCAGCGCGAGCCGGTCACGCCCGACGACGCGCTGCGGGTTGCACGGCTGCGCCTCGACGCCGGCGCCGAGATCCCCGCCGATCTGCTCGTCGACGCTGCACGGGCGGCCAACCTCGCCGGCGACCCGGACCTCGGCGCCCATCTCGCCGAGACGGCGCTCGAGCACGGACTCGGGCTCCGGCCGGCCCTGCTGCTCGCGCGGTCGCACTCCGTCCGCAAGCGCTTCGCCGAGGCGGAGGACGTGATGGCGGCCGCCGAGGAGCTGGCCGGACCGGACGACGCCGGGATCGACTACCTCGAGCAGCGTGCCCACGTGCTGTTCTGGGGTCTGCACCGCGAGGCCGAGACCCGTGCCCTGCTGACGGCCGCGGGGAACTGGTCGGCCGACGCGGACTGGCAGCGGCGGCTGGAGCCTGTGCAGCTCACCTACGCCGCGATCGTCGATGGCTTCGCGGGCTCGATCGACGCGCTCCACGCCCTGCTCGGCGACCCGCAGCTCGACGCCCGGACGCGGCTGATGGCCGAGCGCCGCCTCGCCCTGGCGCTGTTCTTCGCCGGCCGCATGCGGGAGTCGTACGCGCTCGCCCGCCATGTCCAGCCGTCGGTCCCGCTCGACGGCTACAGCGACGCCCTCGCGCTCGGGCTCTGGCGCCTGCTCGGCTTCGAGGCCTGCGAGGACCGCGCCGGGTTCGAGGCCGACATGACGGCGACGGTGCGCGAGGCCGTACGGGTCAGCGACCACGAGGCGGCCGGGCACGGCGCCTTCGGCCGCGGCTACCTGCACTACCTCGCCGGGCGCTACCGCGACGCCGCGCGCTGGTTCGCGGAGGCGGAGCTGCACTTCGAGCAGCAGGACACGTTCGGCACGCTGATCCACGTCCGGGCGGTCCGGGTCGGCGTCGACGTCTTCACGGGCGACCGCGAGGGCGCCATCGCTTCGGTGGAGCGCCTGCGCGCGACGCTCGCCGGCAGCGAGCCGGTGTCGAGCCAGGCGGCGTACGTCGCGCGTGCCGAGGGCTGGTTCGCGCGGCTCCAGGGCGACCGCACCGCCGCGCAGCAGCTGCTGCGCGACGCGGCCCGCTTCGAGGCAATGCCCGTCTACGCGGCGCAACTCGTCTACGAGGCGTTGCGCGCGGGCGCCCCCGCGGGCACCACCGCGGCCGAGCTCACGCGCTACGCCGAGCGCTGCGACGGCCGGCTCGTGAACGCCTACGTGGCGCACGGTAATGCGCTCGCCGCGCGCGACGGCGTCGCGCTGCTCGAGGTGGCCGAGGAGCTGGCGACCATCGGGGCGCAGACCTACGGCGTCGAGGCGGCGGTGGCCGCCGCCCGGATCTTCATCGACGAGGGCCGCGAGGACTCCGCCCGCCGCGCCGCTGCGCTGGCGCGCGAGCTGCACGTCCCCGAGCACGGGGCCGCGCCGCCTGCCATTGACGGCCTCGACGGCGCGGCCATCGCGCTGACGTCACGCGAGTCGCAGCTGGTGGAGCTCGCGCGGCGAGGGCTGACGAACGCGGAGATCGCCGACGAGCTCGTCCTGTCGGTCCGCACGGTGGAGACCCATCTCTACCGCGCGATGCGCAAACTCGGCGTCAGCGACCGCCACGACCTCTAGTACGCGGCCTTGAAGCGGAGCACCACCTTGGTCGGCACGTCGGCGCCCTGCAGGCGGCAGGTGAAGCTCGTCGTGTCGCCGCGCACGATCGGGGTGCACTGGTAGCCCTGGGAGCGGTAGGGCATCTGGTAGCCGTTGTTGACGCCCTTGCGGACGACCTTCGCGACCGTCGCGCGGCTCCACCACCGGGCGACGTCGTTCTGCGGGTTGGTGACGGTCACCTTCGCGCGCACGGTGTTCCCGTTCGCGAGCGTGCCCGGCGTGACGTTGATCGTGTAGCCGGTCTTGAGCGTGGGCTGGGATGCGGCGACGCCGGCGCTGGGAGCGACGGCCGAGCCGACGGCGGCGATCACGAGGCCGACGGCGGCGGTACGGATGGCGATAGGCATGGGGAGGCTCCTGGAGAGTGGTCGAGACTTGACGCCGCCGACATTGCCGCGCCGCCGGGCGGCGTGGGCTTTAGGCTCGATCCCGCATGACGCTGAGCGTCGTCGAGCTCGTCGATCCCTTCGGGTCCCGGCTACGGCCGGGATCCGGTGCGGCGTTCGTGGTGCTCGTCGCGTTCCTCGTCAGCTTCCTCGCCATCCGCACGAGCGCCCGCCTGACGCGCAGCGTCTCTTGGTGGCCGGGCGGAGTGAGTCCGGCGGCGTGCACCTCCACCATCTCGTCTGGGGCATCTGTCTCATGCTCCTGTGCGGCTTCCTCGCCTTCGCCGCCCCGCTCGAGGCGCCTCGTTCGACGCCGTCGTCTGCACCTGGGCCTTCGCGTTGCTCGTCGTGATCGGCACACGGCCGTTCGGGCTCGACGAGCCGGCCTCGATCGCGGGGACGGCGCTCGCGGTCGGCCTGGTCGCCGGCCTCGCGATCGTCTGCTTCGCCAAAGGGCGGGTGCTGCTCGGGACCGTCGGCCTGTTCGTGCCCGTCGTCGCGGCGGACTACGTAGGACCCAGCGAAGTGCCGTAGCGGTGTACTGACGACGCAGTGCGCCCGCGGAAGGAACCTGCGGCCATGACCTCCCCAGCCCTCCGTCGCGCGGCCGCTCTCGCCGGGTCGCTCGCCCTCCTCGCGTTCCTCCCCGCCGCCGCCTCCGCGGCCGGCAACCCGCAGGTCGTCCGCGTCGATCCGACCACCGGCGTCGTCAAGCAGCTGGCCGGCGGCGCGCCGTTCACCCACCTCGGCGGCCTCGCCTTCGGGCCCAGCGGCACACTCTATGTCGCCAACCAGGGCCCGATCGGCCCGAGCCCGCGCGGCGCAGGCATCTACGCGCTGCGCCCGCCCACCTACGCCGCCGCCTCGATCGCCTCGGGCACCACTCCCACCGCGGTCGTGGCCTCCGGCGGCACGCTGTACTCGATCGACGGCGATCGCGTCGTCGGCATCGACGGCACGACCGGCGCCGAGCGGACCGTCACCGCCGGCGGGCTCTACGACGCGTACGGCGTCTATCCGACGTTCGGCGCCGTCTCGGGCAACACCCTCTACACCACCGCGTGGTCGTCGTGCGACTCGGTCGAGGGCAGCGGCGCGTACGTCATCGCCGTCGACACTACGACCGGCGCGCAGACACTGGTGAAGGCGTTCGGCTGCCACGCGCTCGGCGGCATCGCGACCACGCCCGGCGGCATGCTCACGGTCGCCGTGGGCGGCCGGCCCGCCAAGATCGTCCGGCTCGATCCCCAGAGCGGCGCGGTCACCACGCTGTCGAGCGGCGGCTCGCTGAAGACGCCGCAGGGCCTCGCGCTCGACGCCGCGGGCGACGTGCTCGTCGCCGACTCGACCAGCGGCGTGATCGCGGTCTCGGGCCAGGGCGGCGAGCAGTCGCCCTACACGTCGCCCGGCGCCCTCGGCGGCGCGACCGGCATCGCCATCGGCCCCGACGGCGCCCTCTACGTCAGCGAGGCGGGCGTGCCGCCGAAGCTCGCGGCGACCGCGGCCGGCCGGCAGCAGCTCAGCGCCTCGGGGCTCGCCCTCACGGTGCGTTGCAACCAGGCCTGCACGGTCGGCTACTCGGCGACGGTCTCGGGCTTCACCGTCTCGGGCTTCACGAAGTCCGCGGCGTTCCGCGGGGTGCAGGGCCGCCGCAGCGTCCGGATCACGGTGCCCCGCCAAGTGCGCCGCGAGATCGCGACCGCGCTGCGGCACGGCAAGAAGGTCACGGCGAAGGTCGCGCTCACGCCGCGGGACCCGCGCAGCGGCTCGCTCGGCAAGCGCACCACGCTCCAGATCCGGATCGTCTGACCAGGAAGCGCACGGCAGGCGATCACGGCGCGCCCAGTGAGCGCGG
>CAWETE010000010.1:0-380355 GCA_963811895.1 uncultured Solirubrobacteraceae bacterium
ACCGTGCACGTGAAGAGCGGCGGCACGGATGTCTCCGGTAGCCCGCAGCCCGGCAGCGGCTCCGGGACGCCCTACACGCTCACTGCGGGCAGCCACGTCGTCTCCGCCGACGCGGTGTCCGGCTACAGCTCGACGATCTCCGGCGCCTGCGCCGGCGACGGCTCGATCACCGTGGGCGTCGGCGACAACCGGACCTGCACGGTCACGGCGAACGACGATCCGCCGGTTGTCCGGGCGCAGAGCTCGCAGCAGCTCCCGCCGCCGGAGCCGGGCGAGAGCGTCAACGCGCTGCCCAAGAGCGGAACGGTCAAGGTGAAGGTGCCCGGGAGCGCCGCGTACGTCGACCTCGACGAGGCGCAGCAGCTCCCGGTCGGCACCGTCGTCGATGCCACCAAGGGCCACGTGACGCTGGTGGCCGCCGCTGACGACTCGGGCGGGACGGCGACGGCCGAGTTCTGGGCGGGCATCTTCAAGCTCGGCCAAACAAAGGGCGACGGCGCCGACCACGACCCTCACGCTGGTGGAGAAGCTCAGCTGCCCGAAGGCGGGCAAGGCGATCGCGGCGGCGAAGAAGAAGAAGCGGCGGCTGTGGGGCGACGGCAGCGGCAAGTTCCGGACCAAGGGCAAGCACAGCGCGGCGACCGTGGTCGGCACGAAGTGGCTGGTCGAGGACCGCTGCAAGTCGACGCTGACGCGCGTGGTGCGCGGCCGCGTCTCGGTGCGCGACTTCGCCAAGAAGAAGACGGTGATCGTGCGGGCGGGCAAGAAGTACGTGGCTCGCGCCAAGCCTTAGCTAGAGCTTAGCTAAACGGTCGCTACCGTAGGGCCATGGCACAGGTCGGCATGCACGAGGCGAAGACCAAGCTCTCGCAACTCGTCGAGCGCGCCGAAGCCGGCGAGGAAATCATCATCGCCCGGAACGGAAAGCCCGTCGCGCGCCTCGTACCGGTCGCCCGCTCTAACTCGATGGCCGCGATTCGCGGCGCTCTGGCGTGGCCAAGTACAGATCGCCGACGACTTCGACGAGCTTCCCGACGACATCGCCGAGGCCTTCGGCGCTCGTTGAGGCTCCTCCTCGATACGCACGCCGCGTTGTGGTGGCTGAGCGACGAGGAGCGGCTCGGCGACGAGGCAGCGCGGCAGCTTACGCGATGCCACGAACCAGGTGCTGCTGAGCGCCGTGTGCGTCTGGGAGGTCGCCGTCAAGCGGTTGCTGGGAACGCTGAAGGCGCCACCGGACTTCGCTGCCACGATGCTCGCCGGCGGCGCTCAGGCGCTCGCGATCACGGTCGAGCATGCGGCCGCCGTCGAGCGGCTGCCATGGCATCACCGCGATCCGTTCGACCGCATGCTCGTCGCCCAGGCGGAGATCGAAGACGCCACGCTCGTGTCACGCGACGAGGCGCTGGGCGCCTACGGCGTCCCAGTCGTCTGGTGAGTCTCGGTTGACATCGCGGTAGGCGCTGCGGCGACGATCGCAAGCCTGCGCGACTGGAACGGAGTCCGGGTCGGGATCCTTGGCGTGGCGGCCGCCGCAGTGCTCGTGTGCGCGCTGCCGTCCGTGGCCGCCGCGCAGGGCACATCCGCGTCGTCACCACGGGCGAGGACCACGACGACGGTGCGTGCACCGACCGTCGACTGCACGCTGCGCGAGGCGATCACGCTCGACACCGCGACGGAGATCCAGCTTCCCCACGATAGGTACTCGCTGGAGCCCGACGACCCGCTCGTGATCTCGCGGCCGCTGACGATCCGCGGCGGCATCGACGACGACGAGCTGGCCACGATCGCGGCCAACGTCCGAGACCCGGGATCGCGCCATCACGATCGGGCCCGAGATCGCGTCCGGCTGTTCCGGCTCCGGATCGAGGGCGGCAACGAGGAGGATCTGCCGGGCGGCGGCGTCGACGACGGTCTGGGCGGCGGTCTCTACGTCCCGGCCAGCTCGAGCCTGGTCGTGACCGACAGCGAGATCGTCAACAACCGCGCCGTGAGCGGCGGTGGGATCTGGAGCGCGGGGCCGCTGACGCTCGTGAGGACGACCGTCGCCGACAACGCGGCCGTCGGCGTCGGCGCCGGACGTCGGTCTCGGCGGCGGCGTCGGCCTCGAGGGCACGTCGGCGCCGGCGACGTTCACGAACACGACCTTCAGCGGCAACGACGCCGGCAGCCTCGGCGGCGGCATCTTCACGCGACGATCGATGCGGCTGCGAGAACGTCTCGATCGTCGGCAACATCGCGCCGCGCACCTTCGCCGGGCCAGAACGGCGCCGGCCTCTATCAGCAGTTCGCCCCGGGCTCTGGATCCGTGACCACGGCGAGGAACACGCTCCTGGCTCTGAACACCAACGGGGGCTGCGGCGGCACGGCAGACCCCTTCCCGCTCGACTCGAACAACGGGCTCCTGGACGAGCTCGACCGGGTCACGGGACCCTCATGCAACGCTGATCTGGGCGACAACACCCTCGTCAATGCCGGCACCGCCGGGGTCGTCGCCACGCTGGCGGGCAACGACGGCCTGACTCGGACGCACGAGCTGGCCGACAACAGCCCGGCGATCGGCGCAGGGGTCGACTGCCCCGCCGACGACCAGCGCGGCTTCCCGCGGCCGTTCGACATCGAGTGCGACATCGGCGCTTACGAGTTCGGCGCGGAGAACCTGACGCCGGACGTGAGCGTCTTCACCGACGAGACGACCCAGCCCGGCTGCACGGTCGACCACTGCACCCTGCGCGAGCGCATCGACGCGGCGGATGGCGACGACCTGATCATGCTCGGCGCAGGCACGTACGAGCTGACGTCCGGCGAGGCCGCTGGAGCTCGAGCGACGTGCTCGAGATCGACGGCGCCGGCGCGCGCGCCGACCACGATCGACGCGAACGGCACGAGCCGGGTCGGGTTCGTCGACGGTGACGACCTGCGTGACGATCGAGGGCGTCACGATCACCGGCGGTGACGCCGACGTCGGCGACCACCTGGACGCGGGTCAGGGAGGCGCGTTCCGCGTCCAGGCCCCGGCCAGGCTGCCGGCTCAGGCGAGACGACGTTGATCGGCAACTTCGCCTCGGCCACCGGCGGCGCGGTCTCGAACACGGGCAACTTCCTGTTCATCGAGTCGGCCGCCCACGCCAACCGCGTGGACGGCGGCTCGCCGGCGCTCGGCGGCGCCATCTACAGCGCTAACATCGGGCGAGGCGCGGCGACATCGAGAACTCGACGGTGAGCGGCAACACCGCCAGGCAGTCGCGGGCGGCGCGGTCTCGGAGGTGGCGTGTACGCCACCGACGTCGCACGAGCTGGACGCACGTGACGATCACCGGGAACTCGGCCGACGGCGAGGGCGGCGGGTCTGTACGACGCCAACGGTGAGGGCGCGGGCTGTCGGCGACGCTGATCGCGGGCAACGGCGGCGCCGAGTGCGGCGGCGTCGATGGCCACCGTGCGACGGAGACACAACCTGGCCGACGACGCGACCTGCGAGTTCGACGAGCCGAGTGACCTCGCAGGGCGTCGACGCCGCGTCTCGCGCCGCTGGCGAACAACGGCGGCCCGACCCAGCACCCACGCGCTCTACACCGGCAGCCCGGCGATCGACGGCGCCGACGCGGACGCGCTGCCCGGCCGAGGACCAGCGGCTCGTCGAGCGGCCCGCCGGCCCGTGCGACATCGGCGCCTTCGAGGGCAGCATCGCGCCGCCGGCGCCGCCCAGGGCGGGGGCGGCGGCGGACCAGCAGCCGCCGCCCGACGACGAGCTGCCGGAGCCCGAGGCCGGCAAGACGGTCAACGTGCTCCCCGAGCGGCACGGTCAAGGTCAAGCTGCCGGGCCGCAACCGGTTCCGCACGCTCGACGAGGGCGAGCAGATCCCGGTCGGCACGGTCGTCGACACGCTCAAGGGCCGCGTGACGCTCGTGGCGGCGGGCGGCCAGAAGGCGGACTTCTACGACGGCATCTTCAAGATCGGCCAGGGCAAGGGCGCCAAGCCGCTGACGACGCTCACGCTGGTCGAGAAGCTCAGCTGCCCGAAGGCCGGGCAACGCGATCGTCGGCGGCCAAGAAGAAGAAGCGGCGCCTGTGGGGCGACGGCAGCGGCAAGTTCCGCACCAAGGGCAAGCACAGCGCGGCGACCGTGGTCGGCACGAAGTGGCTGGTCGAGGACAAGTGCACGTCGACCCTGACCCGCGTGGCCCGCGGCAGGGTGTCGGTGCGAGACTTCGTAAAGAAGAAGACCGTGATCGTGCGCGCCGGCAAGAAGTACGTGGCCAGAGCCAAGAAACCGTGACCTGGACAGCGGTCCTGGCGGGCTTCTTCGTCGCGCACATGGTGGGCGACTACCTGCTGCAGACGGACTGGCAGGCCCGCCACAAGGCCGGCGGCCTCGGCCGCGATCCCGTCGCCCGCCGCGCTCTCGTCGCCCACGTCGCCACCTACACGCTCGCCTTCGTCCCTGCCTTCATCTGGATCGGCGACGAGCTGAGCGCCGGCTGGGGGGTGCTCGCGGCCGCGCTCGTCGCGCTGCCGCATCTCGTCGTCGACGACGGCCGGATCATCAGCCTCTACCTCACGCGCGTGAAGCACGCCGAGGCGACCGACGCCCGGATCGCGGGACCCGTCGACCAGGCGTTCCACGCGCTCTCGCTCTGCATCGTGGCGCTGCTGATCGGCGCGGCCTGACCGTCCGTGCGTCCAGGCGGTTGACGCGCGACCGTCGCCTACATGACCATCGATCTCTTGCGCGGGACACGACGAATCTGGGTCGGGACGGCGGCGGTTGCCGCGTTGCTCGCGGCTCGCTCCGACCGCCGCGATGGCGGTGGACATCAACGTCGATGTAACGACCGACGGCCCGATCGATCCGAACTGCCGCACCACGGCGACGTGCACGCTCCGGAGCGCGATCGCGGCCGCCACGCCCAACGACGTGATCAGGGTGCCCGGCGGCCGCACGTACGTCCTCACCCAGGGCGAGATCAGCCTCGTCAACAAGCGAGATCGAGGGCGCCGGCGCGGCCACGGCGATCATCGACGGACAGCGATGTCAACGGCGTGTTCATCGCGCCCCAGGGCACGAACTACGTCTCCGGCGTGACGATCACGAACGGCACATGCGACAGGCCAGATCGTGCAGCGGAGGAGGCATCCTCGTCCAGAGCGGCTCCTTCACGCTGGTGGACAGCGCCGTCGTGGGCAACTCTGCGCCAGACTGCCGGTGGCGGCATCGCTAGCGCCGGGACGCTGTCGCTCGTCGGCACGACGGTGGCCGACAACGTGACGACCCCGACCTTCAGTCGCCAATACGCAGGGTGGCGGGCTCTACATCGTCGGCGGCTCGGCGAGCCTGACGAACTCCACCGTGAGCGGCAATCGCGCGGTCATGGGCGGGAATGTGTTCAACGCCGGCACGCTGTCACTCAGCTTCGCCACGATCGCGGCCGACACGCCAGGGCGGGGGCATCAACCAGGCTACGGCGGCCGCAGCGGCAACGAGCACGACGATGTCGAACTCGATCGTCGCCGGCGGCGCCGGCCCTGCGTGCACCGGCGCCGTCGCTCAGATCAACACGACGGCCGGGAGCCACAACGTCATCGACGACACGACGTGCGCCCTCGGCGGGACGGGGGACCGCGAGAACGTCGATCCGACGTTGGCGCTGCTCACGAACAACGGCGGCCAGACGAGCACTCATGCGCTGCTCGCCGGCAGCCCCGCCATCGGGGCGGCGAACCCGTCTGCGTGCGCCGGGATGGACCAGCGCGGCGTCGCGCGGCCTCAGGAGGGCACGTGCGACGCAGGCGCGTTCGAGTTCGTGCCCACGCAGGCGCCGCCGAGCCAGCCGCCGCCCGGGCTTCCCGCGCCCGTCCTGCACGAGAAGGTCAACGCCATCCCCGCCAGGGGCACGATCAGGGTCAAGCGGCCGGGCGCGAAACGCTTCCGGAAGCTGGCCGACGACGGCGCGCAGCTGCCGGTCGGCACCACGGTCGACGCACTCGAGGGTCGCGTCACGATCGTGGCCGCCAGTGACGGGCAGGGCGGCACCGACACGGCCGTGTTCTACGGCGGCATCTTCAAGATCGCGCAGTCCAAGGGCTCCAAGCCGACGACGATCCTTCGCCTGACCGAGAAGCTCAGCTGCCCCAAGGCCGGCAACGCAAGCATCGCGGCGAAGGGCAAGAAGAAGCGCCGCCTATGGGGCGACGGCGAGGGCAAGTTCCGCACCAAGGGCAAGCACAGCGCGGCCACCGTGGTCGGTACGAAGTGGCTCGTCGAGGACCGCTGCAGGTCCACGCTCACGCGTGTCGTCCGGGGCCGCGTCTCGGTGCGCGACTTCGCGAAGAAGAAGACGGTCATCGTCCGCGCCGGCAAGAAGTACACCGCGCGCGCGGGTTGACACGGCCGCCGGCGCTGCACGACCATCGGGTCTGTGGCCGCCCCGGGCCTTTCCCGTCGGATCGCCATAGCGCTGTCCGCCTGGCTGATCGTGCTCGCCGCGCCGTCCGTCGCGTCCGCTGACGTCTTCACCGTGAACACGCTGAGCGACGCGAACGACAACGTCTGCGAGGGAGTCAGGCCCGGCGACTGCCCGCTGCGCGCCGCCGTCAATGATGCCGCCAACGGCGACACCATCAACGTGCCGGCGGGCAACTACGTGCTCGACCCTGCCCGGCGGAGTGCTGCTGGTCGACGTCGAGCGTCACGATCATCGGCGCGGGAGCGCGCCAGACGATCAATCAGCGGCAACAACGCCAATCGCGTGCCTCCACCTCTTGCCGCCTTCGCCCACGACGCCGATCAGCGTCGGCGTGTCGGGTGTGACGCTGACGAACGGCAACGGCGTCGGGGGCAACAACGCCAACGGCGGCGCGGTGCACGTCGCCGCCGGCGCCACGCTGACCCTCAGCGACAGCGCGGTCACGAACAGCGACTCGCAGAACGGCAACGGCGGCGGCATCTACACCGACGGCACGCTCACGCTCAACCGAGTCACCGTGTCCGGCAACCAGGCCACCGGCGCCGCGGCCCCTGCCCACGGAGGCGGGATCTACCACAACAGCAACAACAATCCGCCCAGGCTCCTCACGATCACGAACTCGACGATCAGCGGCAACACGACGAACGGCGACGGAGGCGGGATCTACTCGGTCGCCGGATCGCTCGACCTGCAGAGCACCACGATCGCGGGCAACACCGCGCGGAGCGGCTCCGGGTTGTTCAAGCCCGGATCCGGAACGGTCATCGAAGACTCGATCATCGCCGCGACTGGCGGTACCGCGTGCGCCGGCACCGGCGTCGCTGCGTTCATCGGCAGCAACAACCTGGCGACCGACGCGACGTGCTCAGTCGCCGCGGCGGGCGACCCGGCCCTCGGAGCGCTCGCCAACAACGGTGGGCCGACAGACACGCACGCCCTCGGGCCCACGAGCCCGGCGATCGGAGCCGCCAGCCAAGCTCCGGACCGCTGCACAGGAACCGATCAGCGCGGAGTCAGCTCGGCCACAGGGCGGCGCCTGCGACATCGGAGCGTACGAATTGGCAGGCAGGTGGCGACGATCTGCCGCCGCCCGTGGCGGGCAAGAACGTCAACCTGCTGCCCAAGAGCGGCACGGTCAAGGTCAAGCTCCCAGGCCGCCGTCGGTTCCGGGAGCTATCCGAGGACGAGCAGCTGCCGGTCGGGACGACCGTCGACACGCTGAAGGGACGGGTGACGCTGGAGGCCGCCGGCGGTCAGGCGGCGGACTTCTACGCCGGCATCTTCAAGATCGGGCAGGGGAAGGGCGTCGAGGCCGACGACCACGCTCACGCTCGACCGAGAAGCTCAGCTGCCCCAAGGCGGGCAACGCGATCGCGGCGGCCAAGAAGAAGAAGCGCCGCCTGTGGGGCGACGGCAGCGGCAAGTTCCGCACGAAGGGCAAGCACAGCGCGGCCACCGTGGTCGGGCACCAAGTGGCTCGTCGAGGACCGCTGCAAGTCGACGCTCACGCGCGTCGTCCGCGGCCGTGTCTCGGTGCGCGACTTCGCGAAGAAGAAGACGGTCATCGTGCGGCGCGGCAAGCGGTACATCGCTCGCGCGGGTTGACACGACGAACCTGCTTCAAGACCATCGCCCCCTTGACCGCCAGGGGTGCCAGTCGTCTTGTTGCCGTGGCCGTGACCGCATGCCTGGTGGTCCTCGCCGCGCCCGCGGTCGCCTCGGCGGAGGTGATCGTGGTCAACGACACGGCCGATCCGATACCCGACAACGGTCTGTGCGCCCAAGGTACTGCACGCTCCGCGAGGCGGTCGATCAGGCGCAGACCGACGACTCGATCAGCGTTCCCGCGGGAACGTACGTGCTCGCGCTCGGTGAGCTGTCGCTCGTCGGACGACACGATCAACGGCGCCGGCGCGCGCTCGACGATCATCGACGGCGCCGGCAACGACCGCGTGATGTCGGCCGACCGACTCGGGCGGAACTGCCTCGACGATCAGCGGCGTGACGATCCGCGGCGGCGTATCCGCGGCGCAGCGCGGCGGCGGCATCGACGTGCGACGGCACCGTCAACCTCAACAACAGCCACATCGTCGGCAATACGGCACCGACCGGCGGTGGCATCTCTCTCAGCGGCGGCGGCGGAGCTGTCGCTCACGATGGTCGGATCCACGGTCGCCGGGAACACGGCATCGAACTCGAGTGGCACGACCGGCGGCGGGATCGCTACGAACGCCGAGCGGCCACGCCGATCACACTGATCAACTCGACGATCAGCGGCAACGTCGCCCGCGACGTCGGCCCCAACAACGCAGCTCGGCGGCGGCATCGACGTCGAAACCGGCACCACGTTGACCCTTTCGAACGTCACCGTCGCGCGGCAACGAGGCGGTCGGTGGCGGCGGCGGGCGTGTACGTCGGGACGGGCGCGACGGCCACGTTCGCGAACACGATCGTCGCCGAGAACGCGGGCGGTGCATGCGGCGGGGCGGTTGCCGGGATCTCCGCGAGCTCGCACCACAACCTCGTCTCGGACGGCACCTGCGGGCTGACCGGCCCCGGCAACCTTCAGGCCCTCGCCGCACAACTCGGCGCGCCTGGCGAACAACGGCGGCCCGACCGACACGCGGGCGCTCGCGCCGAGCAGCCCGGCGATCAACGCGGGCAGCGGCTGCACCGCGACGGACCAGCGCGGCGTCGCCCGCCCGCCGGCGCGCTGCGACATCGGCGCCTTCGAGTACGTCGCGCCCACGCTCACCGTGACCACGACCGTCACCAACCGCGACGGCGGCGAGGACCGGCCTGCCGACTTCAGCGTACGCGTCACCTCGGGCGGCGCCGACGTCGCCGGCAGCCCGCAGCCGGGCAGCTCGAGCGGCACGACCTACACGCTGGCGCCCGGCACCTTCGACGTCTCGGCCAACGGGCCTGACCTCTACACGCTCACGATCGGCGGGGCGTGCGCGACGGACGGCACGGTCACGCTGAGCGAGAACCAGGCGGCCACCTGCACCGTCACCGCGAACGACAAGCCGCCCGTGGCCGGCCGGTCCGTCGGCGTGATCCCGGTCCGCGGGACGGTCCGCTTCAAGCGGCCCGGCGGCAGGTTCCGTGTGCTGCGCGAGAGCGACCTGCTGCCGAACGGCACGACGATCGACACGCTCAAGGGCCGCGTGACCCTGATCGCGGCGGCCAACAAGCAGGGGAAGGAGTCGAAGGCCGACTTCTACGACGGTGTCTTCAAGTTCAGGCAGTCGAAGGGCCGCCGGCCAACCACGACGCTGACGCTGACCGAGAAGTTGAGCTGCCCGAAGGCCGGCAACGCGATAGCGGCGGCCAAGAAGAAGAAGCGGCGCCTGTGGGGCGACGGCAGCGGAAAGTTCCGCACCAAGGGCAAGCACAGCGCCGCGACGGTGGTCGGCACCAAGTGGCTCGTCGAGGATCGCTGCACCAGTACGCTCACCCGCGTGGTCCGCGGACGCGTCTCGGTGCGCGACTTCGAGCTCAAGAAGACGGTCATCGTGCAAGCGCGGAAAGCGCTACATCGCGCGCGCCGGGTGACCCATCCAACCGTCCAGGCCCCCTTGACGGGACAGCCTCACTCCAAGACCATCGGTCGTAGGTTGCACGCGCGTACCGGAATCCGGGTGGGTGTCGCGGTGTTCACCGCGGCGCTGATCGCGCTCGCGGTGCCTTCGCTCGCGTCCGCGCAGCAGTTCCCCGGCGTCTTCCAGGTCGACACGCGCGCGGACGGAAACGACGGCGAGTGCACGCGCGACTGCACGCTGCGCGAGGCCGTCAATCTCTCGCAGCCGGGGCAGACGTCGTCGATCTCGCTCCGGCCGGGCGTCTATCGGCTGAGCCAGGGTCCGCTCGTCCTGCGCGAGGTGCTGATCATCGGCGCCGGACTGTCCGGCGGCCAGGGCGCAGGCGCGCGCACGACCATCATCGACGGTCGCGGCAGCCGCGTCTTCGAGGTCCCGGCCGGCTCGAGCTCCATCGTCGCCGGCGTCACCATCACGGGTGGCTCGGCCACCACCGGCGGCGGCGCGTTCGTGGCCGCCCAGGGCATCCTCAACCTCTACAACACGATCGTCGAGGGGAACTCCGCCGGAGCGCGCGGCGGCGGCATCCACAACCAGGGCACCGTCGCGCTCCAGAACTCGACCGTCATCGGGAACCGCGTCAACGACGGCGTCGGTGGCGGCATCGCCAGCGACCTCGACTCGAGTCTTCAGGTCCTCAGCTCGACGATCAGCGGCAACAGCGCCACAGCAGCGGGCGGCGGCCTCTACAGCAGCGGCTCGAGCATCATCGCGGGCAGCACGATCGCGGGCAATAGCGCGTCGAGCGGCGGTGCGATCTTCCACGAGCCCACGGCCCCGGCCGACGTCGCGCTGTGGAACAGCATCGTCGCTCGCGGTGCCTCCGGCGACGCCTGCGGCGGAGCGGTGGTAGAGCCCGGATCGACCAACGTCGTCAGCAACCTCTCCGACGACGCGAGTTGCGCCTTCGGCCCCGGGCAGGGCGTCATGAGCGTCGATCCGCTGCTCGGCCCGGTGGCCAATAACGGCGGCCCGACGGACACGCGGGCCTTGCGCCAGGGCAGCCCGGCGATCGACGGCGGCAATGCGCAGTTCTGCGGCATCACCGGGACCGACCAGCGCCGCGCGCCGTTCGTCGGAAACTGCGACATCGGCGCGTTCGAGTTCAACGGCGTGCCCCCGATCATCGAGCTGCCGCCTCCCGAGGCCGGCGAGACGGTCAACGTCTCAGAGTCCCGGGGCATAGTGAAGATCAAGCTCCCCGGCAGCGACGAGTTCTTCGACCTCGAGGACGCCCAGCAGGTGCCGGTCGGCTCGACCTTCGACACGAGCAAGGGCCGCGTGAACCTGATCGCCGCCGGCCAGCAGCGCTCGTGGTTCTACCAGGGCGTCTTCAAGCTCGGCCAGGGCAAGGGCGCCAGGCCGCTCAGCACGCTCACGCTCACGGGCAGGCTGGCCTGCGGCAACAGCGCGAACGCGGCGGCCAAGAAGAAGCGCCGGCTGTGGGGAGACGGCAAGGGCAAGTTCCGCACCAAGGGCAAGCACAGCGCGGCGACGGTCGTCGGCACCAGGTGGCTGGTCGAGGACCGCTGCAACGGAACGCTCACGCGAGTGAAGAAGGGCAAGGTGCGCGTCCGTGACTTCCGTGCTCGCCGGAGCGTTGTGGTCAGGGCCGGCAAGCAGTACTTCGCGCGCGCCCGGTGAACTGGGTCTCCGTCTTCACGGCGTTCCTGGTGGCCCACATGGTCGGCGACTACCTCTTCCAGACCGACTGGCAGGCGCGCCACAAGCGCGGCGGGCTCAGCGGCGGCGTGGCGTTCCGCGCGCTCTTCAGCCACGTGACGACGTACACGCTCGCGTTCCTGCCCGCGCTGGTCTGGATCGGGGACGAGGTCAGCGCCGGCTGGGCCGCGCTTGCGGCCGCTCTCATCTTCCTGCCGCACCTCGTGCTGGATGATGGACGCTTCGTGCGTGCCTACCTGGCCAACGTGAAGCACGTCGAGGGCTTCGACGTTGGCATCGCCGCCTCCGTGGACCAGTCGTTCCACATCCTGTCCCTGTTCCTCGTCGCGCTGCTGGTGGGGACGGCATGAACAGCCGTACCCGCCGCCTGCGCACCCTGCTGCTCCTCGGAGCGGCGCTGCTGTGCGCGGGCACCGGCGTGGTCGCTCTACGCCACCGACGCTCTGCGGCGCGTCGACCTCGGCAGCATCGACGCCCGCTTCGACCGGCGCGGGGACAACCCGACGCCGGACCGCGTCGTCGTCGTCGGGATCGACGACCCCACGATCAACGCCAACGGGCTACACGTTCCCGTTCCGCCGCACGCTACCACGCGCAGGTCATCCGGAACCTCGACAAGGCGGGCGCCGCGGTCATCGCCTACGACGTGCAGTTCACCCAGCAGAGCCCGCGGCCCGGCGACGACAACGCGCTCATCGAGGCGGTGCGGGCCGCGGCGCCGAAGGTCGTGCTGGCGACGACGGCCGTCGACCCCGGCGGCAAGACGCAGATCTTCGGCGGCGGCGGAGGGCCTGAAGTACAGCCGCGCCACTCCGGCGTTCTCGTCGTTCGAGAAGGACGCGGACGGCATCCAGCGCCGCCTCCTCTACAGCGAGAACGGGCTCGACCGCGTTCCCGATCGCCGCGGCCCAGAAGAAGCTCGGGCCGCAAGATCGACGCTCCGCCCGGAGCGGCGCCGACTGGATCGACTTCGAGGGCGGGCCGGAGACCGTTCCGCACCTCAGCTTCATCGACGTCGCAGAAGGGCAACTTCGACCCCGCGGACGTCCGCGGCAAGGTCGTGGTGGTCGGGGCCACGGCGACCGCCCTCCAGGACATCCGCGAGACGTCGACGACCGAACCAGCGCGCGATGGCCGGGCCCGGAGGTCCACGCGAACGCCATCACCACGGCGCTCGACGGCTTCCCGCTGCGCGAGCGCGCCCGGACTGGATCGACATCCTCGTGATCGTCGCGCTCGGCGTCGTTCGGCCCGCTCGATCGCCATCCGCCTTCGCATGCTCTTCGCCATCCCGCTGGCGATCCTCGCCCTCGTCGGGCTCGCCGTCGGCGCCCAGATCGCCTTCGAGGCGGGCGTGATCGTCAGCGTGGTCTACGCGGCGGTGGCGGGCATCGTGGCGCTGCTCTTCACCGCCGCCATCCACGGCATCACGATCGCCTTCGAGCGCGCCAGCACGCGCGAGGCGTTCGCCCGCTTCGTCCCGGAGTCCGTGGTCGAGGAGGTCTTGCGCAGCGCCGACGGCCTGCGCCTGGGCGGCGTCCAGCGCGAGGCGACGGTCATGTTCAGCGACCTCAGAGGCTTCACGAGCTTCGCTGAGACGCTCGAGCCCGCCCAGGTCATCGACGCCCTCAACCGCTATCTGACCGAGATGAGCGAGGCGATCCTCGACCACGGCGGCACGCTCGTCGCGTACATGGGCGACGGCATCATGGCCGTGTTCGGCGCGCCGCTCCAGCAGCCCGACCATGCAGACCGCGCGCTCGCCGCCGCTCGCGACATGCTCGACCGGCTGGAGGGCTTCAACCAGTGGCTGCGCGAGACCGACATGCACGACGGCTTCAAAATGGGCATCGGCCTCAACACGGGCTCGGTCATGTCCGGCCACGTCGGATCGGAGCGCCGGCTCGAGTACACCGCGCTCGGTGACACCACCAACACCGCGGCGCGACTCGAGGGCATGACGAAGGGCACGCCCTACCAGCTCTACGTCGCCGACTCCACGCGCGAGGCGCTGCGCACGCCCGTCGACGACCTCGTCGAGGTCGGCGAGTTCGAGGTCCGCGGCCGCCGCGCGACGATCAAGCTGTGGTCGCTCGGCGACGCGGCACCTCCCGCGCGCGAGCCGAGCCCGGCCACGGCGGAAGCCTGATGGCGCGTTGCGATAACCCGTCCGACCGGCCAGTGAAGGACCCTTGCGCGGAGTCCCGCACCCTGTTTACCGTTGCCACAAGACGCACGAAGGCGGGCGCCTGACGTGCACGGGGATGAGTCGTGACCACAGAGAGGACGATTTCGTGAGCCAGGTGCTCGAGCCGACCGGCGATGCCGGCAAGACGTATACCCTCGCCAGTTGGCTGCCGACCGTGAGGGTGAGCGGCAACGCCAGGCCTGAGACGACGCTCAAGGAGGACGCGATCACGGCGGTCCTGGCGTCGTACACGCTCGTGGCGCTGTTCTGGGACGGCCTGCGGCACAACAACCTGACCGGCGTCGACAACTTCTTCTCGCCGCCGCACATCGCCATGTACCTCGGCCTGATCGGCATCGGCGTCTGGATCGCGATCGTCCTGCTGCGCTACCAGAAGGGCCTCGAGGTGCTCGACTGGTCCGCCGTCCCGCGCGGCTACCGGCTCGCGTTCGCGGCGCTTCCGCTGGCGGCGATCGCCGGCCCGCTCGACTTCATCTGGCACGAGGCGTACGGCTTCGAGAACCAGATCGACTCGACCTTCAGCCCGCCGCATCAGGGCCTCTTCTACGCCGGCGCGATGCTCGCCGCGATCCCCGCCGCCTCGGCCTGGCAGCGCGGTTGGAGCGCCCCGCCGCTGAGCTGCTTCTGGCCGGTTGTCTTCTCGGTGACATCCGTGATCGCGGCGATGCTGTTCGTGGTCCACCAGTTGCTGCCGTTCTACGGCGGCGCCGGCGTGGTCGCCACGGAGGGCTTCCAGGACGACATCGCCGGCCGCGCCGACGCGTTCTCGCCGGGCGCCGACGCCGTCCACACCGAAGGGCTCTCGCAGGCGCTCACGCACTACGGCGACGACGCGTTCCCGTTCTACTTCTTCAGCGTCCACACCGCGGTGGCCGGCATCCTCCTGTTCACGATCGCCTTCATGGGGGCGATCCTGCTCATGCGCCGGCGCTGGCGGATCCCGGCCGGGTCGCTGACCATGATGGGCACGTTCCTGGCCCTGCTGTGGCCGATGCTCAGCGAGTACCGCGAAGCTGAGCTGATCCCGGCGCTCGTGCTCGCCGGCGTGGCCGGCGATCTGCTCCTCGCGCGCTTCGGCGAGACCCGCATCCGCCTCTTCGCGCTGCTCCTGCCGCCGATCCTGTGGGCGATCTTCTTCCTCTGCGTCGAGTTCCTCCAGGACGGGCTCGGCTGGGAGCCGACGCTGTGGGTGGGCCTGCTCGCCACCACCGCCGGCCTCGGCTACGCGATGTCGCTGCTGATCTTCCCGCCCTACAACACCGTCGAAAAGGACATGGCCTGATGGCTGAGAAGCGCAAGCTGAAGACCGCGTCCACGACGTGGCGGCGGAAGATCGAGAGCCACGAGACCTTCTCGCACGACAGCATCGAGAGCCTCGGCTACGACTGGGAGCGGATCGGCAACCCGAAGATCGAGCCCAAGTTCCCGTTCAAGGTCTACCTGCCGCGCAAGACCGAGGACGTTGCGGAGGCCGTCAAGGAGTGCAAGAAGCTCGGCCAGGAGCTGCGGATCCGCAGCAAGGGCCACTCGAGCAACGACCTCGTGCTCAACCCCGGCGGCGCCGTGATGCTCATGCAGGGGATGGACGAGATCCTCGACGTCGACCAGGAGAACCTGACCGCCACCGTCCAGGGCGGCGCCATCAGCGCGCTGATCGATGACAGCCTCGCGCCGCTCGGGATCGGGCTGCCGGTCATCGGCGACCACCGCGACATCACGGTCGGCGGCTTCGCGTCGGTCGGCGGCATCAGCCCCGCCTCGCACCGCTTCGGCATGTTCATCGACAACGTGCTCGCGCTCGAGTTCGTCGACTGGGACGGCAACATCAAGCGCGCCAGCCCGGAGGACAACTCCGAGGACTTCTACAGCCTGCTCGCCGGGCTCGGCCGCCACGGCGTCATCACCGAGGTGACGCTGCGGCTGATCGAGATCGACAAGTACCGGACGATCTGGGAGAACCACCAGTCGCACTACCGCTCGATGGACGAGTTCATCGCGGGCACGAAGCCGATCATCGAGGAGCCCGGCGACGTGATGATGGAGCGCGGCGTCTGGGTCGAGTTCAAGTTCCCCGGCGGCAAGAAGCTCGGCATCGGGCAGTTCTCGGAGTACCGCGAGACCTCGCAGACCGCCGTCCACAAGGCGCGCAACACCGGCTCGTACGGCATGCTCCACGGCATCGGCCGCGTGGCCGGCAACCTGCCCGAGAAGCTCGACCTCGCGCTCAAGTACGTCGGCATGGGCGGGGTCATGCTCAGCCCCAAGTACGCGTCGATCAAGAACATCGAGTTCTTCACCGACAAGGTGCTCGACTCGACGGTCGGCGACCCGCAGCGGATGCTGATCGTGCTCGGCCCGCTCGACCGCTACGAGGAGCTCTTCCGGCGCCTGTGGGCGCTGCTCGACGGCTACCGCGACAGCCACGGCTGCTTCACGTTCCTGTCGGTCTACGTCAAGAGCATCCGCTCCGACTACCTCGCCCGCGACGGCCAGGACCGCTTCTGCGAGCTCATGTTCTACACGGGCGTTCACCCCGACAAGATGACCTCTGAGCTGCTCGAGGAGATCGTCGAGCAGTTCGACGACATCGTCATCGAGAACAACGCCTACAAGTACATGCACACGCGCACGACCAAGAACCCGGAGAAGCGGGCGAAGGTCGACCCGAACGCGCGCCATGCCGAGCGCCGGCGCGCCGCGGGCAACGGCTCGACGCCGCTGACCGCGCTCGAGGAGGCCAAGTCATGAAGCGCGAGATCCCGCTCTACACGCTCGAGGGCGTGACCGGGGCGGAGGTCACCACGCACTACTTCTCGACCGAGGACGGGCTCGGCCTGAGCATGCTGCGGTTCAACCGCGAGGGGGACACGCCGGCGCGCGAGTCCGTGATGATCGTCCACGGGCTGACGACCTCGACGGACATGTTCATCATGCCCGAGCACTACAACCTCGTCAGCTACCTGCTGGACAACGGCTACACGGACGTGTGGTGCCTGGACATGCGGATGTCCAACCGGCACCACTACAACCTGTTCCCGCACCGCTACACGTTCGACGACATCGCGCTGTACGACTATCCGCCCGCGGTCCGGATCATCCGCGAGCACATCGGGACGCGGCCGCTGCACGTGATCGCCCACTGCCTCGGCTCGGTCAGCTTCATGATGAGCCTGTTCGGGAAGGCCGTCACCGGCATCTCGAGCCTCGTCGCCAACAGCGTCGGGCTCACGCCGCGGGTGCCGTTCTGGTCGAGGATGAAGCTCCGCAGCGCGCCCGGGATGATCGAGAACGTCTTCGGCTTCCCGAACCTCAATCCGCGCTGGAGCCAGGACGCCGGGCTCACGCGCGGCAAGCTGTTCTCGAAGGGCGTCTCGTTCTTCCACCGCGAGTGCGACGTCCCCGCCTGCCACATGCTCAGCCTCATGTGGGGCAGCGGCTGGCCGGCGCTCTACAGCCACGAGAACCTGCACGACGTCACGCACCGGCGCGGCGGCGACCTCTACGGCGCGACGAGCATGAACTACTACCGGTGCATCAACAAGATGATCGGCGCGGGCAGCCGGCCGGTGAAGTACGAGATGGGCAAGCCCGAGCTCGCCGCGCTGCCGGACGACTACTTCGCCTATGCGCGCGAGATCGAGACGCCGGTGCTGCTCACGACGGGCGCGGACAACAAGGTCTTCAGCGACTCGAACATCGTCTGCCACGAGCGCCTCCAGGCGCTCGGCTGCACGCAGCACGAGCTGAAGGTCTACCCCGGCTACGGCCACCAGGACGTGTTCATGGGCAAGGACGTCGCGCGCGACTGCTTCCCCGCCATGTTGGAGTTCATGCGGCGCCACGGGGAGCCGGCGAAGTCGCAGTCGGCGGAGCAGTGGGCAGCCGCCTGATCAAGACCGAGACCGTCATCAAGGCCCCCGCCGAGCGCGTGTGGGCCGAGATGACCGACTTCGCGTCGTTCCCGGACTGGAACCCGTTCGTGCGCAAGGCGCAGGGACAGCTGGTGCCCGGGGAGCAGCTCAAGATCCAGCTGCGGCTGGACCACGGGCTGAAGATGGGCTTCCGCCCGCGGGTGACCGTGGTGGATCCGGGCCGCGAGCTGCGATGGCTCGCGACGCTCGGACGGCCAGGCGTGTTCGACGTCGATCGCGCCTTCCAGATCAAGCCCCATGACGGGGGCGTGCTGTTCGTCATGTCGGAGGAGTGCACCGGCTGGTTGACCCCGGTCATGTTCGCCACGAACCTCGAGGCGCAGCTGTACCGCGGTTACGACGCCTTCAACGAAGCGCTGCGCAGGCGCGTGGAAGAAACAGGGTGATGCTGGGATGAAGACGATCGCCAGGTGGGCGAGCGGGCGCCGGACCAAGTGGTGGGTCGTCGGCTTCTGGGTGCTCCTGCTCGCCATCAGCACGTTGCCGGGGCAGCTCACGGAGGTCACCGAGGACCGGATCTCGAGCTTCCTGCCCGACGACGCCGACGCGATCGTCGCCGACAAGGTCATCGAGGAGCGCTTCCCGGGCGGCCAGACGACCTCGTCGGTGATCGTCTACCACCGTGACGGCGGTCTGAGCGACGCCGACCAGCAGACGATCGCGACCGAAGCCGACGAGGTCGCGGGCCTCGAGTTCGCACTGCCGCCGGTCGTGCCCTTCAGCGCCGATGCGCCCGAGGGCCTCGTCTCCGAGGACGGGTCGACGGCGTTCACGGTCATCCCGATCAGCGCCACGCGCCAGCAGGACATCAACACGCTCGTCGAGGAGGCCCGCGAGATCACCAACGGCGGCTCGGGGCTGACCGCGGAGGTCACGGGCCCGGCGGCGCTGGAGACCGACCTGCGGCACGCGTTCGAGTCCGCCGACGTGAAGCTGCTGCTCGTCACCGGCCTGCTCGTGCTGGTCCTGCTGCTCTTCATCTACCGCTCGCCGCTGCTGGCCGTGATCCCGCTGTTCGTGGTGATCATCGCCTACGTCATCGCGAGCGGCGTGATCAAGGTGTTCGCCGACTCCGGCCTGCAGGTGACGAGCATCTCGACCTCGCTGCTGCTGGTGCTGATGTTCGGCGCGGGCACGGACTACTGCCTGCTCCTCGTGTCCAGATACGTCGAGGAGCTCCACACGCACGAGGACAAGCACGACGCGCTCAAGCTGGCGATCCCGCGCGCCGCGCCGGCGATCATGGCCAGCGCCGGCACCGTGATCGCCGCCATGCTCGTGCTGATCTTCGCCGAGCTCGCCTCGACGCGGACGGTCGGGCCGGTGAACGCGATCGGCATCTTCATCGTCATGGCCGCGAGCCTGACGCTGCTCCCGGCCATCCTCGCGATCGCCGGCCGCCGCGGCTTCTGGCCGAGCAAGCGGGCCGTGTACGACCCCTCGTACGTGCCGGAGGAGGCGCCCGAAGAGGGCGACTCGCGCTGGGCGCGGCTCGGGCGGCGGGTCACGCGCCGGCCGTACTTCACCATCGCCGCCGTCGTCGCGGTCTTCCTCGTCGGCGCGCTCGGGCTCACGCAGTACAACCAGGAGGCGAGCGTGCTCGGCGCCTTCCGCAACGCCACCGAAGGCACCGACGGCTTCGACACGCTGAAGGCCAGCTTCCCGGAGGGCGCGCTCGGCCCGGCGACGGTGGTCATCGACCGCCAGGACGGCCCGATCACCGAGGAGGACATCGCGGCCGCCCAGGAGGCGCTCGGCGAGGTGCCGGACATCGGCACGATCACCGATGTGACCGGGCAGTCCGAGGACGGCCAGGCGGCCGCCTTCAACGTCGCCTTCCCCGACGATCCGTACAGCAACGACGCGCTCGACCGCACCGACGAGATGCGCGACGCGCTCGCTGCGCTGGCCCCGGAGGTGCAGGGCTACGTGGGCGGCGTGTCGGCGATCCAGGCCGACTACCGCGACGGCGCCCAGCGTGACGCCCAGCTCATCGTGCCGCTCGTGCTGCTCGTGATCCTCCTCACCCTGATCGCGCTGCTGCGGGCGATCGTCGCCCCGCTCTATCTGATCGGCTCGGTGATCCTGTCGTTCTTCGGCATCTTCGGCGTCTGCCTCGTCTTCTTCACGCAGGTCCTCGACGAGACGGGCTTCGACCCGAGCCTGCCGATCTTCGCCTTCATCTTCCTGGTGGCGCTGGGGGTCGACTACAACATCTTCCTCATGGACCGGGTCCGCGAGGAGGCGCACCGGATCGGGACGAGACGCGGCGCGCTGCGCGCGCTGGTGGCCACCGGCCCGGTGATCACGAGCGCCGGCATCATCCTCGCCGGCACCTTCGCGGTGCTCGCCATGCTGCCGATCGACATCCTGCTCGAGCTCGGCACGATCGTGGCGTTCGGCGTGCTCGTCGACACCTTCATCGTCCGCAGCATGCTCGTGCCGGCGATCATCACCGTGGTCGGCGACAAGAGCTGGTGGCCGTCCGCGCTGGCGCGCACCGCGCCCCAGGCCGAGGCCGTCGAGGCCGGGGAGCGACCGAAGGAGCCGGTCTAGGCCCCGGCGAGGCCGGTCTCATAGGCGAAGATCACAGCCTGCACGCGGTCGCGGGCGTGGATCTTCATGAGGATGTGGCCGACGTGGGACTTGACGGTGGCCTCGCCGATGACGAGCGCCGCGGCGATCTCGGCGTTGGACCGGCCCTGTGCGATGAGCTCGAGGACCTCGCGCTCGCGAGTGGTGAGCTCGTCGAGCGCGGCGTCCCGGTCCGGCCGCCGCCGCCGGCCCTGCACGGCCGCCTCGATGACCGCCCGGGTCACGGCGGGCGCGAGCAGGGCGTCGCCGCGGGCGACGGTGTCGATGGCCGCGAGCAGATCCTCCGGCGCGGCGTCCTTGAGCAGGAACGCGCTCGCCCCGGCGCAGAGCGATTCATAGACGTACTCGTCGTTACCGAACGTGGTGAGCATGATCACGCGGACGGCACCTTGGGAGCTGCCGACGATCCTCCGCGTCGCCTCGATGCCGTCGATCCCCGGCATGCGGATGTCCATCAGCACGAGATCGGGATTCCGGCGCTGGGCGAGCTCGACGGCGTGCAGCCCGTCCACGGCCTCACCGGCGACCTCGACGTCGGGCCGCGACTCGAGGAGCTTGCGGAAGCCGGCGCGGACCAGTGCCTGGTCGTCGGCGATCAGCACGCGAAGCGTCACGGCGCGTAGGGGAGACGTACGCTTACGAGGTAGCCGCCGCCCGGCCGCGCGCCGGTCTCGAGCGAGCCGCGGTGGAGCGCGACGCGCTCGCGCATGCCGATGAGGCCGTGGCCGTTCCGCGGACCGGCGCTTGCGGCGCCGACGCCGTCGTCCGTGATCTCGAGCTCGAGGTCGGCGGTGCCGTAGCGCAAGTTGACGCGCGCCCGCGCCGGACCCGCATGCTTGAGCGCGTTGGTGAGCGCCTCCTGCACGATCCGATAGGCCGAGAGGTCGACGCCGGGCGGGAGCGCATGGCGCTCGCCTTCGGTGTTCACCTCGACGGGCAGGCCGGCCGCCCGGACCTTCTCGACCAGCGCCGGCAGCTGCGCCAGGCTCGGCTGCGGCGCGAGGGCGACCGGGTCGTGGTCCAGGCGCATCAGATCGAGCAGGCGGCGCATCTCCGCGAGCGCCTCCCGGCTCGCTCGCTCGATCGTCAGCAGCGTCTCGCGCGTCGAGGTGGATGCGTCGGTCAGCGTCGCTCGCTCCGCGCCCGCCTGCACGACGATGACTCCCAGTGCGTGTCCGACCACGTCGTGGAGCTCGCGGGCGATTCGCTGCCGCTCCTCGGCGACCGCCTCGGTGGCGCGACGCTCCAGCAGCGCCGCGCGCAGCTGGCGGCGCCGGATCATCCGCCCGGCGACCCACGGTCCGACGGCCAGGAAGACCGCCAGGAACAGGAAGTTGCCCAGGAACTCCCAGGCGCTCCGGTTGTTCTCCTGCGCAACCGCGAGCGTACCGGCGCCGAGCCAGACCGCGCCGGCGACAGCGGCGGGGACGAGCGCGGCGTGTGCAGCGACGGAGTATGTGGAGAGCACGCCGACGAGCGCGAGCCAGAGCCCGCTCGTCTGCCACAGCGCCGACATCACGGTCAGCACCGTCAGCACGATCATGGCGGAGACCACCGGCGCCCGGCGGCGCCAGGCCAGCGCCGTCGTCGCGATCAACGCGACGGCGACAAGCTCGCTGCGCGTTGCCTCGCTCGGTTCCACCGAGAGCGCGATCTCCACCGCGGCGACGGCGAGCAGCACGGCCGCGATGGCGACGTCATCCGCGGGAGGACGGCGGAGCACCTGATCAACGTAACCGACCGGGTCGGGGTCGACCTCCCCCTCAGGTCGGAGATGGCGCCGGGCGAAGATCCCCCGCAGGTCCGATGGCGACCCGGCCGTCCGCCCCTAGCGTCGGTGCCATGCGAATCACACCTCACAAGATCATCGCCGCCGGCCTCGCGACGGCTGCAGCGGCAGGCGGCGCCGTTGCGCTGGCGCACACGCCCGCCGGGGCTGCGGACGGCCCCCGGACGCTGAAGTTCACCGAGCCGTGGGTCGGCGGGCACACGAAGTTCATCGACCGCGGCAAGAAGGGCATCGGCCCCGGCGACATGTTCCTTACGACCGATGTCCCGGTCTCCGACTTCGCGACCGGCCGGCGCATCGGGACCTCCGACGGCGTGGAGACCATCGTGTCCGGCCGGCACGACGGCACGGTCATGGCCTACGGCTCCGGCCGGCTGGCCGACGGGCGCATCGAGCTCGCCGCCCTGCTGCGGCACACCGACCGCGAGCAGACCGGCGTGGTCGTGGGCGGCACCGGCGCCTACGCGGGCGCTCGCGGCTACGCGACCATCGTCGAAGACCCCGAGCAGAAGCGCAACATCACGACGCTGACGCTGCTCCCTTGACTACGGAACCCCGGCCAGGAAGCGCAGGCCGGTCATGCTCGGCCGGTAGAGATACTCGCCGCCGCGCAGGGTGACGAAGCGCGGCTGCGGCTTCAGGAAGAAGGGCGGGTGGCCCTGGATGGTCATCTTGCCCTGCGTGCCGTGCGGCTCCCCGATGAGGAAGTCCTTGTCGGGGCCGAGGCCGAACGGGTCGCCGTCGTCGATCCAGAGCGCCTGGACGGTCTCGAACTGGCGCCAGATGCTGGCGTTGAAGCAGACGAAGATCAGGCCGCGGTCGACGCCGTCGTCCTCGGTGGCGCCCGGCGGGAGCGGGGGGCCGTAGGAGCGGCCGCGGCGGATGATGCGGTGGCGGCTGGAGAGCCGGCCGTCGAAGAAGCCCGCTGAGTCACGCGGGTTGGCGCGGCGGATGTGGGCGCCGAGCGGGCAGGCCAGGCCGTCGGGGTCGCCGCCGTACGTGAAGTCGTTGATCCCCCGGTGGCGCACGAGCGGCGTGCCGTCGCGGTGGCGGCCGACGAGCTTGGCGGCCAGCAGCTCGGGGCCTCCTGGGAAGTCGCTCTCGGCCACGAAGCGGCGGAACGCCGCGACGTCCATGTGGAGCTTGCGGTAGACGGCGAAGGTGCCGTTGCGGTCGAAGGGCGCGCCGGGCGCCTCGGGCAGCCCGCCGTCCTCGTCCTCGTAGCCGTGCAAGAACTCGCCGGTGCGGACCGGCCGCCAGCCGCCGCGCCCGTCGGGCAGGCCGTCGCCCGGCCGCGGCGCCACCCCGCTGCCCTTGATCGCCGGCTGGGCGATCCCGTCGGCGAAGCCGAAGTGGTCGCGACCCTCGTCGAGAGCCGCGGCGCGCTGCTCGTGGACGATCTTGATCGCGCCCGCGGCGCCCACGCCGCGGAGCGCTTCGCGCGCCTGCTCGAGCCGCTCCTCGTCGACGCCGTAGAGCGTCACCAGCACGTGCGCCTCGCCGGTTCCGAGCCCGGTCTCCCAGTTCGCGGGTGCGCTCGGGCCACGGTCGCCGAGCTGCTCGGCGCGCGCCGCCATGCCCTCGCGGAACTCGTCCGGGAACGTGGCGAGCAGGTCGTCCGGCAGCTCGAGTGCGACCAGGCCGTCGTACGTGAACGCCGCATGCAGTGCGGTCGGCGGCGGTCCGCTCTCCCATGGCTCGGCGGTGCTCACCTGCGCCAGCATCCGGCGCATCAGGTCGCGCATGCGCTCCGGATCGACGATCTTCAGGAACAGGTACGAGACCGACGGATACGTGTAGCCGCGCAGGACGTCGCCCTGCAGATCCGCGAGATCGATCTCGGCTCTCACGCGAACTCGTCGCGGAAGCGGCGCTGGAGCTCGGCCGGCTCGAGCGCTCGCGCCTCGATCGCGAAGTCCACGATCCGCTCGCGCAGCGCGAGGCTCTCCAACACGCCGGGCACCGTGACGTCCGGGTGGGCGGAGGCGAACAGGCTGCTGTCGAGCTGGTGCTCGCGCACCCAGGGCACGAACTCCTCGCCGGCGCTGCCGGGGTAGCCGGCGCAGTACTGCCACCACGTGTCCGCGCACGAGCGCAGCGCCTCGAGGTACGGCTCCAGCTCGCCGTCGAACGTGCTCGTGAACACCAGGTGGCTCGCGCGCAGCTCATCGCGGTGGCGCTGCTGCGGGCCCTGGAAGACGAGCCCCGAGACCACGTGGATGCGCGAGAAGTGCAGGTTCTCGAGGCCCGCCAGGAATCCGGCCGGCAGCGCCTCGAGAGCCTCGCGCGCCTCCTGCTCGCGCCCGGCGACGACCGGCGCGATCACGGTCAGCGAGTAGACGACGCCGACGCGGTTCACAGCTGCGCCTGCGACTCGACGAGGAACCGCTCCCACGCTGCCGCGAACGCCTCCGGCTCCATCCGCGCCGAGTCCTCGACCAGCCGCTCGAACCGCTCGCGGACCTCCAGCGCCCCCTTGACCATCCGCGTGCTCGCCTGCGGATAGGCGCAGTGGTAGTGGCCGCCGTCGAGGCTGTTCATGGCGATCCACGCCTTCAGCGGCTCGGCGGGCGGCGGGCCGGGGAACGACGGCCCGCGCCCCCAGGTCAGCCGGATCCACTTCGGCACCACGTAGGCGAACGCGTCGATGTAGTGCTGCCACGGCCCGTCGAAGTTGCTCTCGAAGAACAGGTAGCGGTAGCGCAGCTTCTCGCCGGGCAGCCCGTCGACGATCGCCCAGCGGACGTAGTGGATGAAGTCGAACTGGAGGATCGCGTTCTGCGCCATCGGCACGAAGCGGCCGCCGAAGAAGCCGATCCGCAGGAACCACAGCCACTGCGGCCGGATCGGCGTGAGCATCGTGAGGCCGGTCATGCGGCCGGTCGTGTTGCCCATCAGCGGCCCCAGATCTCCCGGCCCTCGGCCGCGCGGCGCGCGAAGCCCGGCTCGGCGGAGCGCTCGTAGTACTCGACCTCCAGGTGCGCGAACTGCACCCAGATCCCCGGCAGGTGGAAGGCGTCGGTGTGGGCGGGGAAGCGGCCGTAGGTCTCGACCAGGTAGCGGCAGATCTCCTTCGTGTAGGCGATCGCCTCCGGCGGGTGGGTCCGCGCCCGCGCCGGCGCGAACGCCTCCGCGCCGTACGCCCCGCTCAGCTTCTCCTCGATCACCTGGTCGACCGCCGCGTCCATGTCGGTCACGTACGGCGGGCACAGCCCTTCGAGCACGCCGTCGATGCCCACGTAGTTCGGCTGCGAGGCCGGCACCGGCGGCCAGCGGCGCCACCGTCCCGGCGCGGGCTTGGCCAGGTGCTCGCGGAAGCCGAGGCCGAGCCGGCCCGGCTCCCGGTGCCAGATGCCGGGGATCAGCGGCGTGCCGTGGACCCAGCCGCCGAGCCGCAGGCCCTCGCCCATCAGCATCAGGTTCTGCAGCAGGAAGAACGGCTCGGGGTCGGTGCGCGCATCGGCGAACACGGCGCCGATCGGGAGCGGCGCGTCCGGCGTCGCGAAGCCGCCGCGAGCGCGCGCGAGGCCGCCGATCGGCTGGTACGGGATCGGGTCCACCAGCCCGACCTTCGACAGCCAGCCACGCCACCCACTCGACCGCGCCGCGCGGCCGGAACGGCCGCCACTCGTCGAGGAACAGCGGCACCTTGCCGTGCGGCTCCGACAGCAGGATCAGCAGCCCGTTGATGTACTGGCGCGTGCGATCGACGACCGGCAGGAAGCAGGTCGTGCCGGGCGCGTTGGAGTGCTGGGCGTTCCAGCCGAGGTAGTACGGCCACTCGCGTGGGAACTCGAAGCGCCCGTCGTGGACCTTGCGCTTGACCGCCTTCGCGTACGCCAGCCAGTCGTCCTCACTGCGGTCCTCCCAGCGCGGTGGGATGTCGTCGACGGGCGCCCGCTCGATGAGCCAGATCGCCTCGTCGTTGATCATGAACAGCGAGGTCGCCTGGCAGTTGTCGGCGCTCGCGGCCGCTCGTCCGGTGACGTGCAGGAACGGCGTGCCGAGCTCGGGCGAGCCGTCCGGCTTGTCGAGCGGCCCGTCGTGCATGGTCATGCCGGTCGGGCCCGTGGAGGCGATGAGGATCGCCTCCTCGAGCGCGGTCAGCGGCGACGGCTCGTTGGCGCTGTCATAGCCCGCGATCGACGTGCCCTGCGCCATGCGGCGCGTGCGGCGGTCCTGCAGGCACGCCGCCACGGAGTAGCCGAAGAGGTCGGCCAGCCCGGCCTGGCTCACGCGTGGCGCTCGAGCTCGGCCAGCGCGACCGGGAACACGTCTCGCTCGGCTTCACGGCCGAGCCACAGGTCGAGGTGCGCGTAGCCCTCGATCACGTGCCGCGTGTAGAGCTCGGGCCCGTTGGCCGTCCGCAGGAGCTCGTGCGTGGCCTCGAGGCCGCGCGGCAGGAACATCCGGTTGCGCTCGCCGGTGATCAGCGAGATCGGCATCCGGTAGCGGTCCGTGTTGGAGAGGTAGACGTCCCGCCCGCGCACGTCGACCGCGCGGCCGCCCTTGCGGACCATGACGCCCATGTGCTCGAAGAACGTCATGTTGCTCGCGCCGAAGAAGCCCGGGACCGCCTGCGACATGGTCCTCTCGTCGATCCGCGCGTGGTCGAACACGTCGCCGTAGATGAAGTAGATGCGGCGGCCGACCGGGCTGTCGTGCATGTACTTGATCGGCAGCGCGCGCATCACGCGCTCGAGCGCGCGGTCCTGCAGCGAGTCGGGCCGGTAGTCGGTGCTGATCGTGGGCATGCCGGCCTTGCGGAGCACCGTGGGGACCCGCAGGTGGGCGCGCAGGCGGTTGGCGGGCGTGGGGATCGGATGGCCGGCGAGCGCGGAGCAGGTGGCCGAGCGCACGCCCTCCAGCCCGCCGCCGATCGCCATGAAGAGCGTGAGGCCGCCGATGCAGTGGCCGAGCGCCTGGACCGAATCGGCGCCGGTCTCGCGCCGCACCTCAGCGATCGCGGCGGGCCAGTCGCGCATCGCGATGTCGTCGACGGTGAACTGCGTCTGGTTCGACGGCAGGTCGGGGCTCGCGCGGTAGTCGAACAGCCACACGTCGTAGCCGTGCTCGCCGAGATAGTCGGCGAAGCTCTTGGGAACCGTGTCGAGCGCGAAGGCGCGGGCGGCGTTGCCGTAGCCGGGGGCGAGCACCACCGGGCCCTTGCCGCCCGCCGCGTGGTGCGTGATGCCCACCTCGGTCCCGTCGGAGGTGACGACCGCGTCCATTCGGGGTTTCTATTCGACGCCGCCCGCGGCGTCCAGTATTGATTCACCCATGCAGAGGGCCATGGAGCGGCTGTCGGGATTCGTTCGCCGGCGCCGCAGGCTCGTCCTGGTCCTCTGGGGCCTGCTGCTGCTCGCGTCGCTGCCGTTCGCCTCGCGCCAGACCGAGAACCTCACCGGCGGCGGCTTCGAGGTGCCGGGCACCGGCTCGGTGGCGGTCGAGGAGCAGATCGACCGCTTCGAGGGAGGCAGCACGGAGACGCTCGCCGTGGTGCTCGACGGCGACGATCCGGCAGCGGCGATCGGCCGCGTGGAGGAGGCCGTCGACGCGGTCGATGGCGTCGGCCTACCCGAAGAGGTGCCCGTGACCGGGAGCCCGGCCGTCGTGCCGCTGTTGTTCGAGGGCGGGCGCGACGAGGCGCTCGACGCGGCCAAGGAGTTGCGCGAGGAGCTGCAGGTCGGCGAGCGCGTCGACGGCGTCCAGGCGTACGTCGTCGGCCAGTCGGCCCTGTGGGCGGGTATGCAGGAGCTCCAGCAGGAGGACCTCGCCAAGGCGGAGGCGGCCGGCTTCCCGCTGATCCTGATCGTGCTGCTCGTGGTCTTCGGCTCCGTGCTGGCGGCGCTGCTGCCGGTCGGCCTGGGCGTCGCCGCGGTGCTGGTCACCGGGGCGGCCGTGTACTTCCTGGCGCTGGCCACCACGATGTCGGTCTTCGTCACCAACGTGGCGTCGATGCTCGGGATCGGCGTGGCCGTCGACTACTCGCTGTTCATGCTGTCGCGCTACCGCGAGGAGGTTCACGGCGGCAGCGACCGGGCGCAGGCGCTCGATGTCGCCATGCGGACCTCGGGCTCCACCGTCGTCTTCTCTGGCGTGACGGTCCTGATCTCGATGGCCGGGCTGTTCCTGCTCAACTCGACGGTGATGCGGTCGCTGGCCATCGGGGCGATGGTCGTCGTGGCGATCGCCGTGCTCGGCGCGGTCACGCTGCTGCCGGCGCTGATCGCCCTGCTCGGGCGGCGGGCCGACGAGCGCGGCCGCATCGTGAGCGTGACGGGCGCGCTCGCGCGCCGCGGGAAGGGCGACTTCTGGGCGCGCTGGACGGCGCGCGTGATGCGCCGGCCATGGCTGTCCGCCGCCCTCGCTGCCGCGATCCTGCTGGTCCTCGCGATCCCCGCGCTGTCACTCGACTACGGCAACGGGGCACTGCGCATGTTCCCGCCCGACCACGAGGTCCGGCGGGGCGCCGAGCTCGCAGGGCAGGTCACGGGACCGGGCGCCGCGTCGCCGGTCCTGATCGTGGCCGACGGGAGCGCACCCGACGGCTACCTCGAGCGGTTGTCCGCGACGCCGGGCGTCGCCGAGGTCGGCGGGCCGCAGCCCTCCGAGGACGGTGGCGCCGTGCTGTTCCGCGTCGTGCTCGACACCGATCCGGAGAGCCCCGAGGCGCTCGCCCTGGTCGAGCGCCTGCGCGCGGAAGCGCCTCCCGGCGTGGAGATCGGCGGCGCCACCGCCCAGGCGCTCGACCTCAACGACCTGATCTCCGGCGGCATCTGGAAGGTCTTCCTGTTCGTGATGGTCTGCAGCTACCTGGTCCTGCTGGTGGTGCTGCGCTCCGTCCTGCTGCCGCTGAAGGCGGTCGTCATGAACCTGCTCTCGGTCGCCGCCGCCTACGGCGTGATCGTGGCCGTCTTCCAGTACGGCTGGCTGGACGGGATCACCGGCTACGACTCGCTCGGCTACATCAACACGGTCACGCCGCCGCTGCTGCTGGCCATCGTCTTCGGCCTCTCGATGGACTACGAGGTGTTCCTGCTCTCGCGGATCCGCGAGCGCTACCTGGCGACGGGCGACAACCGGCGCGCGGTCGCCGAGGGGCTGCAGGCCAGCGCCAAGGTGATCACCAGCGCGGCGCTGATCATGGTCGTCGTGTTCGGCACCTTCGCGCTCACCGGCGTGCCGCAGATCAAGGAGATCGGCGTCGGCCTCGCGGTCGCCATCGCGCTCGACGCCACGCTCGTGCGCCTGCTGCTCGTGCCGGCGACGATGGAGATGATGGGCAAGTGGAACTGGTGGCTGCCCCGCAGCCTCGACCGCATCCTGCCGCGCGCCGACTTCGAGACCGACGAGCGGGAGCCGGCGACCGTCTAATCGAGCCCGATCGTGCCCTCCGTGAGCGCGACGTCGAGGGCGATCGCATGCTCCGTGTTCGCGCCCGTGAGATCGGCTCCTCTCAGGTCCGCGCCCCGCCGATAGGCCGGGTTCTCCGCCTCGAACAAGCCGAAGTTGGCGTTCGCGAGGATGGCGCCCTCCAGGTGCGCGCCGCGCAGGTTGGCGCCTTCGAGCCGCGCCGACCACAGATTCGCCCGCTGGAGCTGTGCTCCTCGCAGGTCTGCCCGCCGAAGGTCGGTGCGTGACAGCTTGAGCGGTTCCGCGCCAGGGGCGGCGCGCTCGGCGGAAAGGGGAGACCGGCAGAGCACGGTCAGCGCCGCCTGCGCGTCGGGCGCACGGTCATGGAGCTCCGGGATGTGTCCCTCGCGGATCTTGGAGCTGGGCAGGCTTCGGCGCACGTGGGCGCTGAGCACTTCGGTGATCGCGGAGCGGTCCGGCGGTGAATCCTTCGCGATGCGCTCCATGGCGAAGATGCCGCCGAACCGGATCTCGACCTTGTCGCTGCCGAGCTGGTCCACCGCCCGCAGGAAGCGGTCGGTGATCTGGCCCTCGCGGGTGAGATGCAGCTGGCGCAGACCGACATAGACGCCGACGCCCGCACCGGCAAGAGCCAGGAGCCCGACGGCCCCTTGGACGAGGCTCGCCCTGACGTCGTTCTGCAGGCTGCCCTGCTCCTGCTGGAGCTGGATCCGCTGCTCGGGTCCGAGCGCACCGAGCTCGGCGCCGGTCAGCTCCGGATGCACGAGCGGCGGGACGATCAGCAGGGCCGCGAGCACGAGCGCCAGCCAGCCGGCAGCCCCGAGAGCCACCAGCCAGGCGACACGTCGGGAACGATCGCTGGTCGTCGGCGTACGACGATGCTCCTGCCAATCGGCACTGCGAGTCAAGCCCGCGCGGGTGCGGACCAGGGACCGAGCTACAGCCCGATGCCCGGCTCGCCCGGGATCATCTGTAGGTCGTCCCAGGCCTTGGCGGCCAGCTCCCAGTCGGTCTCGCTGTCCTGCCCTTCGGTGGTCCGCAGCATCCGGATCAGGTACGCGAGCGCGGCGAGCATCGCCATCGCGGCGAAGACGATCTGCACGCTGAGCACGCCCTCCTCGGTCCAGTAGACGTCCTCGAGCTCGAGCAGCAGCGCCGACTCGTCGAGCACGAGCGCGACGCCGATCCCGAACGGCAGCGCGAGGTACTTGTCCAGGTCGCTGCCCTTCATGCCGATCGCCACGCCGCCGGCGGACAGCGCGATGATCCCGCCCGGGAGGAAATGGTGGATGTGGCGCTTGCCGACGACCACGTTCTGGATCGGCCCCAGGCCGCCGTGCTCGCGGATGTACCAGGTGATCCCGCGCGTGACGCCGAACGTCACCGAGAACGAGGCGAGCATGTTGAACAGCGAGTTCTCGCGCGTGCGGCTGACGGAGTAGCCCTCGCGCATGACGCGCACGGCGTGCAGGGCCTTGCCGGGCTTCTTGTCCGCGGCGGCCTCCTCGCGGCTGACCGGCAGCATGCCCAGCCGCCAGACGCGCGTGACCTCGGCGCCGAACACGGTGACCAGGGCGCCGCCGGCGAGCGCGCCGAGCAGCCGCGTGCGGCCGGACGGCTTGCGCCCGGCCTCCTTGGCCTGCTTGAGCCGCTTGTCCTTACGCTGCGACATGCGCCCGGCGCCCCTTGCGCAGATAGGCCTCGGCGAGCTGGCCGAGGAAGATGACGTTGAACTTGAGCAGCCCTCTGAGGGTGCCGCGGAAGGTCGTGAGCTGGCGCGCGAAGTCGCGCGCCCGGATGCGCAGCACCCCGGAGGCGACGACCTCCGCGCCCTCCTCGCCGGGCTCGTCGACGTGACCGCGCAGGACGCGGGTGAACAGCGTCGTGGTGTCCTTCCAGACGTCGAAGCCCGCGTTGTCCTCGATCAGCTTGTAGCCGCTCAGCGTGAGCGGGTGGCCGGCTCCGTCGCGGAAGAACAGCCGGTAGAGCATGCGTTTCACGCCCGGCTCGGTGTCGACGAACAGGTTGAAGGCGCCGTGCTCGACCGGGAGCTTGCCGCCGAGCGCGTCGCACACGAGGTAGCCGTGCGCGGCGGCGTTGCGGCGCGGATCGGACCCGAAGCGGTCGATGTCGTCGACGACGATCGTGAGGTGGAACTTCAGCGCCCCGGCGCCGTCGCGCTCTGCCACGGCGCCGCGCAGGAAGTCCTCCTCCCCGAACGTGACGTGGCCGAGCATCTCCTCCGTGAAACGAACGCTGGTCATGTGGCGGCGGCCTCCCTGGCCGGTGTGGTCTCGAGGATGCGGTCGGCGAAGCGGTCGGACAGGGCGGCGATCGTGAAGCTGGGGTTCGGGCCCACCGGCCCGGGCATGACCGAGCCGTCGGCGACGTAGAGGCCGGGGTAGCCGAACACGTTGCCGTAGGGATCGACGACGCCCTCGCTCGCGAAGCGGCCCATCGGCGCGCCGCCTAGCGGGTGGACGGTGATCACGCGCCGCAGGAACCAGATCGGGTTGTCGGCGTAGCGGCCGCCGAGCGTGCGTGCGACGCCGCGCGAGGTCGTGCGCATGCGCTCGAAGTAGGCGTTCGACTTCTCCGTCTTCCAGTCGAGGTCCAGCCGGCCCTTGCGCAGGAACATGCGCCCGTCCGGGATGTCGCGGCCCATGCCCAGCAGCGGCAGGCCGCCCGCCGACAGCTCGGCGGACTCCAGCAGGTCGGCGATGTGGCCGGTGACGTCGGTGTCGGGCGAGCCCTTGAGCCAGTTCTTGATCAGGTAGAAGCCGTGCTCGCGCCAGTGCCAGAGCGTCTGCGGCGCGGCCAGCACGTGCAGGATCCAGGCCAGGTGCTGCGGGTAGCCGGCGTCCTGGAGGTAGAAGCCGCGGCCCTCGAAGCCGTCGAGCGCGTCGGGCACGCGCGCGGTGCTGGTGATCACCGGCCCGTAGCCAGGGTCGACGATCCGCGGAGTGCGGACGCCGTCGACCACCTCGGCGCAGTTCAGCGCCAGCGTCAGCAGGTCGCCGTTCCCGCAGAAGCGCGAGCCGAGCTTGCGGCTGATGCGCGGAAACGCGCTGCGGTTGCGCAGCAGCAGGTTGGTGGTCCCCAGCGTGCCGGCGCTGAGCACGAGCCGGTCGCAGGTCAGCGCCAGCAGCGGCGCCGGGCGGCCGTTCGCCGTGGCCTCGCCGTCCTCGGCGTCCAGCGCCGCGTAGCCCACCTGGTAGCCGCCGCCGTCGCGCGGCTCGATCGTCCGCACGTCGCACAGCGTGCGGATCTCAGCGCCCTGGTGCTTGGCGTGCGTGAGGTAGTTGTAATCGAGCGTGTTCTTGGCGCCGAAGTTGCAGCCGACGTCGCACTCGCCGCACAGCTGGCACGTCACGCGGTCGCGGTCGTGCAGGTTGCGCAGCTTCTCCTGGATCTTCTGGCCGGGCCGCGGCGCCTCGCCCTCGTTGGCGAAGGTGACGGCCAGCGGCGGCAGGAACCACTCGAGCCCTTGGGCCTCGGTGGCGTACTTGAAGGCGTTGGTCTTCGGCGTGCGCGAGTAGGGCTCGTGCTCGAACGGGTAGCGCTGGAGCCCGATCATCGCCTCGACGCGGTCGTAGTGCGGGTCCAGGTCTTCGCGCGTGACCGGCCAGTACTCGTAGCCGCCGTCGTTGACGTCCTCCTTCACGAACCACTTCTCGTCCTTGCGCAGGAACACGTTGGCGTAGATGAGCGAGCCGCCGCCGAGGCCGGCCGAGACCAGCGCGTCGATCCCCTTGAAGGACCAGTAGTGGTACATGCCGGTCAGGCCGCGCTTGGGATCCCAGAAGCTCTCGCGCGCCCGGTGCGGGCTGCGCGTGAACGAGCCCGGCGGGTACGGGCGGCCGCGCTCGAGGACGCACACGCGCTGCCCGGCCTCCGCGAGTCGGTAGGCCATGACGGATCCTCCGAACCCGGAGCCCACCACGATCGCGTCGAAGTGCGTCATGCCGCCCAAACCTAACCGCTACAGCCGCGCGCGGCCACCGGTGGTGGACAGGGGGAAGGTGTCGAGGTCGAGCGCGACGACGGCGAGGTCGGCGAACAGCGAGGCGCGGAAGAGGTCCTCGTGCCGGTACGGCTGGCCGTCGCGGCGGTCGAGCAGGGCCAGCACGCCGATCGTCTTGCCCTCCCGGATCAGCGGCGTGTCGAGCATGGTGTACGGCACGTAGCCGGTCTTCGCGGCGACCTGCTTGGCGAAGCGCGGGTCCGTGCGGCACTCGGGGACGGCGACGCCCTCGCCGCTCGCCACCACCGCACCGGCCAGACCTGCGCCTGGCGGCAGGCGCATGCCGACCACCTCGGACGCGCCGGCGCCCCAGGCCGCCTCGTACACGAGCTCGCCGGTGGCCGGGTCGGTCAGCGCGATCGACGCGGCGGCGGCCTCGAACATGCCGGCCGCGGTGCGCACGATCGCCTCGATGACGCGCCGGTGCACGGGCGCCCGGCCGAGGCTCTGGGCCAGCGAGAGGCCGCCGCGGTCGCTGATCGGGACGCCGATCGCCTCGGCGAAGGCCAGCGCGGACGAGATGCGCATCTCGGGCAGCATCTCGAGCCCGCCGACCAGCGCCTCGCGGAGCTCCGGCGGCAGCTCCGGGGCTACCTTGTCGATCTTCAGCGTGTCGCCGTACCTCGGCGGGCTGCCGACCATCAGCGTCCACAGCGTGGCGGCCAGGCTGAAGATGTCGCTGGCCGCCGACACCGTGCCGCCGGCGAACACCTCGGGGGCCATGTAGCGCGGCGTGCCGACCGCGATCGTCCCCACCGTCTCGTCGCTGCCGATCGCCCGCGCCACGCCGAAGTCGACGAGCACGACGCCGTCGTCGGCCAGGATCATGTTCTGCGGCTTGACGTCGCGGTGCACGATCTGCTGGTCGTGTACGTACTGGAGCGCCTCGCAGGCGTGGCGGGCGTACTCGATCGCCTCCGTCGGCGGCAGCCCGGGGTGGCCGCGGTCCTTGAGCTGGGCGCCGAGGTCGGTGCCGCGCACGAGCTCCATGACGATGTAGAGCCCCTCCTCGTCGCCCGCGTGGTCGAGCACCTTGACGACGCGCGGGTGGCTGAGGCTGGCGAGCAGGCGCGCCTCGATCTCGAACCGGGCGGCGTGCTTGACGTCGAGCAGGCGCTTGATCGCCACCTCGCCGCCGCTCGCGAGGTCGACGGCGCGGTACACGGCGCCCATGGCGCCGCTGGAGATCGGGGCGACGACCTCGTAGCGCTCGTTGAAGATCGCGCCGCCTGGGGTGGTCCCCGAATCGGCCGACACAGGTTGCCAGCCTTTCAGACGGCCGGGACGAGGCGCGCCGGCACCGGACGCCCGAGCGCGCGGAGCATGTCCGTCAGCAGGGCGCGGGCCGTCGCCGGCCGGTCATCCGGGTCCTTGGCCATGCCGGCCGCGATCACGTCGTCGAGCGCCGTGGGCAGCTCGGGCCGCCGCTCGGAGACGCTCGGAGGCGAGTCGACGACGTGGGCGTACATGACGGCGGCGTCGGTGCCGCGCGGGAAGGGGACCTCGCCGGTGAGCGTCTCGACCGCCAGGCAGGCGAAGGCGTAGATGTCGGCCTGGGTGCCGACGCCCTCGGCCTCGAGGTGCTCGGGCGCCATGTAGTCGAGCGTGCCGATGATCTGGCCCGGCACGGTCAGCATCGCCCCGTTGGGGTCGCGCGCCAGCCCGAAGTCGCCCAGGAAGACCTGCAGGCCGTCGCGCCCGGGGTCGACCAGCACGTTGGCGGGCTTGATGTCGCGGTGCACGATGCCGGCCTCGTGGGCGGCGTCGATCGCCTCGGCGACGGCGGTGAGGATCCTCAGCGCCCCGTCGACGTCCAGCGCGTCGTTGACGATCAGGCCCTTGAGGTTGCCGGACACCAGCCGGGCGGCGATGTAGAGCTCACCGTCGATCTCGCCCATGCCGTAGATCGGCATCACGTGCGGGTGGTCGAGCGCGGCCAGCATCGAACCTTCGCGGCGGAAGCGCTCGCGGTACACGGGATCGACGCTGACGTCTTCCCGCAGCACCTTCAACGCAACGGCGCGGCCGTTTCGGGAATCCGTGGCCAGGTACACGATGCCCGTGCGCCCGCAGCCGACGATCCCCTCGATCCTGTAATAACCGAGCTGTGGCCTGTCCATGACGAGATCAACACGAAGTGTCGTGGCTGGGGAGCGGTGGCGCAAGTGGACGACTGTCCAGAAGTAGAGGTGCCGGCCGTCCATCCGGTACGGATATGCTTCGCCGCCTTCGCATGCCCGAGATCGCGCTTGAGCCCCGACCGGGCGATTCCCTCGGTCCCTACCGCATCACCCGGGTGATCGGGCGTGGGCGCATGGGCATCGTCTTCGAGGGCACGGTGGACGGCGAGGATCCGGTCGCCCTCAAGGTGGTGACGACCGAGCTCTCGCAGGACGAGGTCTTCCTGCGGCGCTTCCGCCGCGAGGTCGAGGCGGCGCAGAGGATCAGCCATCCCAACGTCGTGCCGGTGCTCGCCCATGGCGAGGAGGGCGGGCTGCCGTATCTGGTGCAGCGGCTCATCCCGGGCGGCTCGCTGGCCGACCGGATCGCGGTCCGCGGCCGGCTCGAGCTGCCGTACGCGGTCGAGCTGCTGGGCGCCGCCGCCGGCGGGATCGACGCCCTGCACGCCTCCGGGCTCGTGCATCGCGACATCAAGCCGGCGAACATCCTGCTCGAGGGAGATACGCCATATGTGTCCGACTTCGGGCTGGCCAAGGACAGCCAGGCCTCGAACCTGACCCGGCCCGGCCAGGCTCTGGGATCGCTCGACTACATGTCGCCTGAGCAGATCCGCGGCGAGGACGTCTCGCCCGCGACGGACGTCTATGCGCTCGGGTGCGTGATGTGGGAGTGCCTGACGGGCGCGCCGCCGTTCGGCGGCCGGCCCAGCATGCGCGTGCTGTTCGCGCACCTGCAGGAGCAGCCGCCCGATCTGTCGGCCATGCGGCCGGAGATCTCGCCGGCGACCGCGCGCGCGGTCACGCGCGCCATGGAGAAGGAGCCCGAGGACCGGCCCGACGGGGCCGCCGCATACGTGACGGGCGTGGCCCGCGCGGCCGGGCTTTAGTTCTCCGGGTGCGCTATACCGGGTTCCGGTGACGAACGCTCGTGCCTACGTATTGGACGAGGATCCCGAGCTTGCCGACCTGATTCCCGAAGCACGACTCGGGGCGGCTCGCCAGGCCAGCCTGGCCGCGGTGCTCGAGGTGGGGACGGGGATGTGGAACGCGCGCGAGGACGCCGACCGCGCCCGCGACGGCTTCGGGCTGCTCGTTCTCACCGGCGCCCTGATCCGGCGCGTGGGCTACGGCGGCCGCTTCGGCGCCGAGCTGCTCGCCGACGGCGACCTGCTGCGGCCATGGGAGTTCGACGGTGACGCGCTGCTCGGCTTCGAGACCGGCTGGCGTGTGCTCACGCGGACGCGCCTGGCGGTGCTCGACCTCCTGTGGACCGAGCGCATGGGCCGCTACCCGCGAGTGGGGCCGGCGCTGACCGGCCGCGTCATGCTCAGGACGCGCCGGCTCGCGGCGATGATGGCGATCTCCCAGCAGCCGCGGCTCGACGACCGGCTGTGGATGCTCTTCTGGGAGCTCGCCGACCGGCACGGGAAGGTCCATCCCGACGGGGTGCACGTGGATCTGCCGCTGACGCACGAGGTGCTGAGCCACCTGGCCGGCGCGCGCCGGCCGTCGGTGTCGAGCGCCCTGACCAAGCTGGCCGAGCAGGGGCGGCTGGAGCGCAACGGCCGCGGCTGGGTGCTGCGCGGCGACCCGCCCGGCTGAGTCAGCCGGCCGGGCCGTACCGGTTCCGGGCCACGCGGCGGACGCGGCCGTCGCGCACGGCCGCGTGCAGCGCCGACCCGAACCGGCCCGGGCCCCAAAAGCGCGCGCCCACGAGCCGGGCGAGCTCGCGGCGCTCGACCCCGCCTTCCCGCTCGGCCACGACGCGCGAGATCGCCTCCACCTCGCGCTCGAACCCGACCATGGCGACCGGGGCGGAGACCGCCATCCCCGGCGACGAGCGCGTCGCCGACAGCGGCGTGGCGATGTCCTCGAGCTGCTCGCCCTCGGCCTTGACCCCGAGCACGAGCTCGACGATGCCGCCGATCGCCATCACGCCCGCCCCGATGAAGAACGCGATCGCCACCTGCGACTCGGAGCCGGACTCGATCATCTTGCCGAACAGGAACGGGCCGGTGATGCCGCCGACCGCCGTCCCGATCGCGTAGAAGAACGCGATCGCGAGCGCGCGGGTCTCCATCGGGAAGATCTCCGACACCGTCAGGTAGGCGGAGCTGGCGCCGGCGCTCGCCAGGAAGAAGGTCACGAGCAGCAGCGCCATGAAGCCCCAGAGCCCGAGCGAGCCGCCGACGAAGAACACGGTCAGCACGGTCAGGACGACGGCCGAGCCGAGGTAGGTCCCCGCGATCATCGGCTTGCGGCCCACGGTGTCGAACAGCCGCCCCAGCAGCAGCGGCCCGAGGAAGTTGCTGAACGCGAACAGCGCGATGTAGACCGGCACGCGGCCGGACTCGATGTCGTAGAACTCGACCAGGAACGTGCCGAGCCCGAAGGTGACGGCGTTGTAGATGAACGCCTGCCCGACGAACAGCGCGAGCCCGAGCGCGGTGCGGCGCGGGTAGTCCTTGAACGCCGTCGAGGCGATCTCCCGGAACGAGATCGTCTTCCGCTGGCGCACCGTGATCGCGTCGCCCGGCTCCTCCAGCTCCTGCTCGGTCTCCGAGCGCACCTCGTCCTCGATCCCGCCCACGATCCGCTCGGCTTCGTCGTCCTGGCCGTGGATGAACAGCCAGCGCGGGCTCTCCGGCACGTGCCGGCGGACCACGAGGATGCCGACGCCGAGCACCGCGCCGATCAGGAACGCGAGTCGCCAGCCGACGTCGGGCGCGAAGATCGACGTGTCGAGCAGGATCAGCGAGCCGAGCGCGCCGGCCGCCGCCCCGAGCCAGTACGAGCCGTTGATGATCAGGTCCACCCGCCCGCGCACGCGCGCGGGGATCAGCTCGTCGATCGCCGAGTTGATGGCCGCGTACTCGCCGCCGATCCCGGCACCGGTGAAGAAGCGGGCGATGTAGAAGTAGAGCGCCGAGCCCGCGAAGGCGGTCGCCACGGTGGCGACGAGGTACAGCACGAGCGTGACCAGGAAGAGCTTCTTGCGCCCGAAGCGATCGGTGAGCTGGCCGAAGAACAGCGCGCCCAGGCACGCGCCGGACACGTAGATCGAGCCCGCCGTGAGCACCTGGCTGGGCGAGAGCCCGAGCCCGCTGTCCTCCTCGGTCAGCCGCGCGGCGATCGAGCCGACGATCGTGACCTCGAGGCCGTCGAGGATCCACACCGTCCCGAGGCCGATCACCACCATCCAGTGGAAGCGCGACCACGGCAGCCGGTCCAGCCGCGCCGGGATCTTCGTCTCGATGGTGCTCACGGGGCGGCGCTACCCGGCAGCGCCGCCCGTTGAACTCAGCGCACGGTCACGTGCGCGTGCTTCACGCGCGAGCGGTTGCCCCCGAGGTCGCGCGCCCGGACCTCCACGAGGTACGAGTCGGCCGCCAGCCCGCGCAGCCTGACGGTGCGCGCGCCGGCCCGCCGCATCGTCACGGTCCGCGTGTATCCGCGGGAGCCGCGCTCGAGCCGGATCGTCACGCGCCCGGGCTCGTCGAGCGTGAAGCGCACGCGCGCGGCGCCCTCCCCGCCGGTGGCGCGGACCCGCGTCACCCGCGGCCGCCGCTCGTCGGTGACCTCGAACACGGTCGGCGCCGCCTGGTCGTTGGCGAACGGCTGCTCGCTCAGCGGCGGTGGGGGAGGCGGCGGCGGGCTGCCCACCGTCACCGTGCCGGTCATCTCCGCGTGGAGGCTGCACCTGAAGCCGTACGTGCCCTCCGCGGTGAACGTGTAGATCGCGGGCGGGGCGCCCGACGACCGGTTCTCCGTGGACATCGTCCAGTTGGTCGTCGTGGCCTGGAGGTTGTGCAGACCGACCGTGTTGAAGTGCCACGTCACCGTGTCGCCGACGTTCGCCTTGGGCTCGACCGGCGACCATGCGTTGTTCGTCGGCGTCGTCCCGTCCACGGCCTGGACGTCGACGTTCGCGGCCAGGGCGGGCGGCGCGGCGACCAGCGCGGCGAGCGCTCCCGCGACGGCGATCCGGCCCTTCATCGCTTCACCTCCAGCTGGAGCATCATCGCCTTGTCCGCGTGCTCGAGCGCGTGGCAGTGGAACACGTACTTCCCGGCGTACGGCGCGAACCACGCGAGGACGGTGACCGTCTCGTTCGGAAGCACGCCGACCGTGTCCTTCCAGCCGAGCCGGTCGGCCGCGTCCACGCGGCCGCTGCTGCGGGACAGGATCCGGAACAGGAAGCCGTGGATGTGCATGGGGTGCACGCGGTTGGAGCGGTTGACGAAGGTCCAGCGCTCGGTGCTGCCGAGGCGCGGCCGGACGTCCACGCGGTTCGGCTCGAAGATCCGCCCGTTGATCTCCCAGGCCGACGAGCCGAGCGCCAGCTCCCACCGGCGCGAGGCGTTGCTGCGGGGCAGCGGCTCGCGCGGCCGCAGCCGCCCCGGCACGCGGAAGTCCTCGCTGCCCCCGCGCGCGACGTCGAAGCGCATGACCGGCGACCGTCCCGCCGCTGCCGTCGGCGTTGTGGAGGACGAGCTCGCTGCCCGGCGCGTAGTCGGAGAAGTCGATCACGAGATCGGCGCGCTCGGCCGGATGCAGCGGCACGCGCGTGCGCGTCACCGGCCGCTCGAGCAGCCCGCCGTCGCCGGCGATCTGCACCATCCGCCGCCCGCCGCCGAGCCGGAGCACGTAGGAGCGGCCGTTGGAGGCGTTGAGGAAGCGGAAGCGGTAGCGGCGGCGCTCGACCCGCATGCGCGGCGAGATCACGCCGTTGACGATCAGCGTGTCGCCGCGGAACGCGACGTCGACGTTCTCCTGGTAGCGGAACGAGCCGTCACGGTTGAACGCGTGGTCGGCGAGCACGATCGGCACGTCGTAGTCGCCGGCCGGCAGCTCCAGCTCGCGCTCGAGGTCGTCCTCGAGCACGTAGAAGGCCAGCAGGCCGTAGTAGAGCGTGCGCGACGTGCGGCCGTGCGCGTGGTCGTGGTACCAGAGCGTCGCCGCGTCCTGGTCGTTGGGGTACTCGTAGCGGAACGAGGAGCCGGGGGCGATGACGTCCATCGGATGCCCGTCGTGCGCTGCCGGGACGTAGCCGCCGTGGAGGTGCACGTTGGAGTCGAACGCCAGCCGGTTGTGCTGGGTGACCACGACCCGGCGGCCCTTGCGCGCGCGGATCGTCGGCCCGGGATAGATGCCCTCGTAGCCGTAGACCGGCGTCTGGTAGCCGGGCAGGACGTCGGCGAACCCATCACGGATCGAGACGTCGTAGAAGTCGGTCGTCCGCGTGCGCCGCACCGGCGCGAGCTCGGGGATCAGCGGCAGGTCGCGGCGGAACGGCTCGAACGGCGAGCGCTGCTGCGCGCGCAGCGCCGCCGAGGTGACGGCGCGGCGCGACCCGAACGATCCCTGGCCCGGCAGCGTGCAGAGCAGGCCGACGGAGGCGAAGCCGTTGCGCATGAACTCGCGCCTCGACCATGACGCACTCCCTCGTGCTCATCACCCGCTACTCCCTCCCCCCTGCGCGGCTTCGAGGGCGCGGAGGCTACCAATCACGGGGGGCTTTTGCATCAGACATATCGAAACTTCGTTGACATACGCCGGGGGGCGGAGATAACTTCCCGCCCGCAGTGCGGGAATAGGGAGAATCGGGAGGGGAGAACCGATGCGTCAGGTCAGGGGACTGTCGGCGATTCGTCGTCGTGGCGGCGATATTCGGCCTGCTCGCCGCGGCCGAGCGCGAGCGCTCAGGCGCCCGCAACCAGCGGTCCTCGTCTTCCATGGGCCGCCGGACGCCACGGTCAACGCCGGCGTCGACCGCCATCGAGGCGCTCGGCGCCGCGAACGACTTCGACGTCGAGACGAGCCAGAACGCGGCCGACTTCACGGCCGCCAACCTCGACAGCTACCGCGCCGTCATCTTCCTCGGCAACGCCGGCAACGCGCTCAACGCCGCGCAGGAGAACGCCCTCCAGGGCTACATCAACAACGGCGGCGGCTTCGTCGGCATCGGCGGCGCCGCCGAGGGCGAGCCGGGCAGCACCTTCTACGGCAACCTGATCGGCGCCCGTCCCGCCGCGGGCAGCCCGACCGGCACGGCCGAGAAGGTCGTCGAGGTCGGCGACCGCGTCCATCCCGCGACCAGGACGCTCCCGCTCGAGTGGACCCGCCCGGACGTCTGGTACGAGTGGCAGACCCGGCCCACCGGCCAGGTCCACACGGTCGCCCGCTACCGCGCCCCGAACGCCCCCGCCGGCGACGGCACCGACATCGGCGGCACCGACTGGCCGATCTCGTGGTGCCGTGACTTCCAGGGCGGCCGCTCCTTCTACACCGGCATGGGCCGGACCGCGGCGAGCTACGACGAGGCCAACTTCCGCACCCACCTGCTCGGCGCGATCCAGTGGAGCGCCGGCATGGTCCGCGCCGGCTGCAAGGCCACCATCGCCGCCAACTACAGCGGCCAGCGCCTGGTCGACGGCTCGACCGGCGACATGACGCATACCGGCGAGTCGCACGGCGTCGCCCCCGCGCCCAACGGCTGGGTCTTCTACATCGGCCGCGCCGACTGCCGCACCGACGCGCAGCGCGGCGCAGATGATCGGCACAGGGCCCGACCGGCCGCATCCTCGACTTCGCCAACCGCAACGTCGGCGTCGGCTGCGGGAACGTCCACATCTGGGACCCCGCGGCCGCCGGCGGGACCGTCAACAGCGGCGTCACGCAGGCCGGCGTCCTGCCCGTCTACGGCGACCGCGGCGGCGGAGACGAGATCAACGGCAAGATCGAGGCCGGCCTGCTCGGCATCGCGATCTCGCCCGACTTCGCCACGACCGGGCACATCTACCTGCAGTACTTCCCGACCTTCAACCCGGAGAACCCGGTCCACCCGGGCCTCGCCGACGGCGACCAGCGGCGCATCACGAAGATGGCCAAGCCGGCGCATCAGCCGCTTCACCGTCGACCTCGCCACCAAGCAGCTCGAGCTCGACTCCGAGGTCGTGATCTTCGAGTACGACTCGCAGATCTACAGCTGCTGCCACCGCGGCGGCGGCATGGGCTTCGACTCCGAGGGCAACCTCTACGTCACCACCGGCGACTCGAACTCGTCGCAGCGCACGGACGGCACTCGGGCAACTTCCAGCCCGCGCGCTGCCCGACCGGCCCGCCAACGAGGCCTCCAACAACCACTGCGGCAGCAACAACATCTCGTTCAGCGACGCGCGCCGGACCGCCGGCAGCACGAACGACTACAACGGCAAGATGCTGCGCTTCAACCCCGTCGACACGATCCCCGACGGGTCGCAGCCGACGGTCGGCGTCAACAGCACCTACACGCTGCCGAACGCGGACTCGCCCAACGGCGCGAACCTGTTCAACGGCACCGAGGGCAACGGCAGCCAGGCCAAGCCGGAGATCTACGCGATGGGCCTGCGCAACCCGTCGCGCCTGTTCATCGACCCCGAGACCGACATCCCGTACTCGGCGTGGGTCGGCCCCGACGCCGGCCAGCCGTCGGCCACGCTGGGCCCGTCGACCTACGAGAGCGCCACCCAGCTCGCCGAGGCCGGCAACTACGGCTGGCCCTACTGCATGGGCAACCAGCAGGCCTACCGCGACCGCGTGGCCGACGGCTCGCTGCGCACGACCAACGCCGCCGGCTTCGTCAGCGGCGGCCCGGCCGCCAGCCCCACGCAGGGCTGGTACGACTGCAACAACCTCGTCAACGACTCGACGAACAACACCGGCCTCACCGTGCTGCCGCACCAGACCGGCACGGGGAAGGACGCCGGCCGCGCGCGGCCGCTGAACCTCTGGTACAGCCGCGGCAATCCGGGCGGCGCCAACGGCTGCCCGAACTTCCCGCGCGAGCTCGGCGCGAACAGCGCGCCCAACTACGGGTCGAACCCGACGCAGCTGTGCCCGTACCTCACGGCCTCCGGCGCGACGGTGTTCAACGGCCCCGTCTACCGCTATGACGACGACGCCGAGGACAACTCGGCGCGCTGGCCCGAGTACTGGGACGGCCGCTGGTTCCTGCAGGACTTCGGCAACAACAGCGCCAAGCACGGCCTGCTGCTCGACCCCGCCACCGACCAGGACGGCGGCAAGCCGGTCTACGCCGACAGCCTCAGCGGCGTCCTGAACTGGCAGGCCAACTACATGGACTCCAAGTTCGGGCCCGACGGCGCGCTCTACGTGCAGGTCTACTCGGGCTTCTTCACCACCGGGGCGCAGGCGGGCCTCTATCGCTTCGCCTACACCGGCGGCCCGGACACGCCGAACCCCGACCCGCAGTGGGCGACGACCGGCACGCCGCGCGAGATCCGCTTCTCGCTCGGCAGCTCCGGCGGCGTCTCGTACGAGTGGGACTTCGGCGACGGCAGCCCGACGTCGACCGAGCCGCTCGCCGACGCACACCTACGCGGCGGCCGGGCCGTACACGGCCAAGCTGACGGTCACCTACGCCGACGGCGAGGAGCTCTCGAAGACCGTCCAGGTCAACGTCAGCGCCGATGCCACCGTGCCGGTGACCACCGCGCAGACGACCGGCACCAACCCGGTCGAGGTCCGGCTGAGCGCGACCGACGGCACGGGCGGCACCGGCGTCGAGTGGACCGAGTACCGCGTCGACGGCGGCGCCTGGACGCGCAACGAGAACACCGGCACGGCCGACCCGTTCGTCACGACCTTCACGGTCCGCGGCCAGGGCGCCCACACGGTCGAGTTCCGCTCGCGCGACCGCGCGGGCAACGTCGAGGACCCGCCGAAGTCGGTCGTCCTTCACCATCCAGCCGCCGCGGCGGCGGCAGCAGCTGCCTGCCGCCGTCCGACGAGTTCGGCGGCACGGCGCTCGACTCCAAGTGGACGGTGCTGCGCCCGGACGGCGGCGGCCCGGCGGTCGCGAACGGCAGCCGTCGGCGCTGCCGATCCTCCAGGGCGACTTCATCGCCAACGACGCGCTCGCCAAGAACACGCTCCTGCAGGACGCGCCGAGCGGCGAGTGGACGGTCACGACGCGGCTCGACACGACGCACGATCGACGCCAACGGCGAGCAGGCGGGCCTCGTGATCTGGAAGTCCGAGAGCCCGAACACCTTCAGCAAGATCGTCGCCATCCAGGCGGGCGACGGCAACCACCAGTTCGAGCACATCGTCACCCAGGACGGCGACGTCGATCCGCCGATCCCGTCGAGCATCACGCCGGCGCCGGGCGGCCAGCTGCCCGACCAGGTGCTGCTGCGCGCCCGCTACGACGGCACGAAGGTGATCGGCGAGTTCTCGGGCGACGACGGCCAGACCTGGACGCTGATCGGCTCGGCGGGCCATGCGGCGCCGCTGACCGCGCCGCTGCGCGTGGGCCTCGCCGCGTTCCGCGGCTCCAACGGCGGCGGCACCGCCACCTTCGACTGGTTCCGCGTCCACGCGGGCTCGGAGGCCGGCGGCCCGTTCGACTGCGCCGGCACGTGCCTGACGAAGTCGGACTCGTTCGACGGGACGCTCAACACCCAGCGGTGGAGCTTCCGGCATCCCACGACGCCGGCGACCGGTGAGCGCGCCCCGCGGATCGAGGGCGGCAACCTCGCCTTCCCGCTGGGCGCGGGCGCGGTCGACCGCGCCGAGACGGGCCCGGTGGCCTTCCTGGGCCAGCCGCTGCCCGAGGGTGACTTCACCGTCGAGGCGAAGATCAACGCGCCCGGGCTCGACACCGACGACAGCCGCGCGGACGACCCGTACGCGCAGGTCGGGCTGGGCCTCTTCCAGGGCAACGACGACTGGGTCGGCATCTACCAGACCCGCAACGGCGACGGCGGGAGCACCGACCAGGGCACCTACTTCGAGGTCAAGCACGAGGACGAGGGGTCCTGGGTCGCCGGGAACCGCATCGGCCAGGCCGACGCCTCGGTGAACCTGCCGACGTACTACCTGCGCGCCACGCGGACCGGAGACAGCCTCAAGGCCGCCTTCAGCCGCAACGGCACGCAGTGGACCGACCTCGAGGTCAATCTCAACCTCGCGACGATCTTCCCGGAGGCCGACGGACCGGTCTACATCGGCCCGCTGGGCGCCAACGGCCAGGTCACCGCGACCTACGAGTACATCCGGTTCACGCCGGACGAGTGCCCGGGCCAGTGCAACCCGCTCTCGGACCAGTTCGAGGGCGCGGAGCTCGACCCGAAGTGGGAGCTCGTCAACCCGCACGCCACCGAGCGGCCGGCGGTGGCCGACGGCCACCTCACGGTGCCGCTCGTGCAGGGCGACCTGTTCGGCGGCAACGGGACGGCGCAGATGATCCTCCAGCAGGCGCCCGCCGGCGACTGGGTGGCGACGGCGAAGATCGCTCACGCGGACGTCGACACCGACGGCGAGGCGGCCGGGCTGGCGCTGGTCAACCGCCTGAACCCGAACCACTTCGTCAAGACCGCGCTCCAGTACAAGTCCGATGCCAGCCCGGATCCGGGCGACCAGCCCGGCAAGTGGGCGGAGCGCGTCGTCACCTCGAACGGCAACGCCGTCACGATCCCGCCCGCCACCGTCCCGTATCCGAACTCGGGGCCGCTGAACCTCACGGGCGACTACGTGTGGGTCCGGTTCGTCCATGACGCCGACGCGGGGCAGCTGACGACCTGGACGTCCACGAACGGGACGACGTTCACCTCGTTCGGGGCGCCGATCTCGGTCCCGCAGTACCTCAACCAGCCCGGCGGGTTCCGGATCGGCCTGTTCGGCAAGCACGACGGCTCGGGCGACGACGAGGTGCAGGTCGACGCCTTCAACGTCGTGGCCGGCAGCGCCGACCCGCAGACGCCGGGCGACGACTGCGGCGGCACCGCGCAGTGCCCGCACAACGACGAGTTCGAGGGCACGGCGCTCGACGAGAAGTGGGAGGTCGTCAACCCGACGCCGTCCGAGCTGTCGGTCGGCGGCGGCAACCTGACGCTGACCACCGCCCAGGGCGACGTCTTCGGCGGCAACTTCACGGCCCACAACATCCTCATGCAGGAGGTGCCCGAGGGCACGTGGACGGTGACGACGAAGCTCGACCACACGGCGATCACGGTCAACGGCCAAGCGGCCGGCCTGGTGCTCTACGGCCGGCAGAACCCGAACCACTTCGCCAAGGCGACGCTGCAGTTCAAGAACGACGTCGATCCCAACACCCCGGGCAGCCAGCCCGGCAAGTGGATCGAGCGGACCCTGACCACCAACAACAACCTCGACAGCAGCTACGGCGGCAGCTTCCCCAACAGCGGGGCGCTGACGCCGCCGACGAACGACCTGTGGATCCGCGCGCGCTACGACGGCACGAACGTGATCACCGAGTACTCGTACGACGGCGTGGCGTTCAACACGCAGGCGCCGCCGGTCCCGGCCACCGCGTACGGGCCGAACGGCGTCACCAAGATCGGCCTGTTCGTCAAGCACGACGGCAGCGGCCCGGCGACGAACGTCAAGTTCGACTCGTTCAGGGTCGACGCGGAGAGCTGCGAGGAGCAGTCCGACGCGACGCCGCCGCGCACCACGCACGAGCTCGATCCGGCCGAGCCGGACGGCGACAACGGCTGGTACACGTCGCCGGTCGAGGTGACGCTGAACGCCACCGACAACGACGGCGGCTCGGGCGTCGACACCACCGAGTACCGCTTCGCGGGCGACGAGGAGTGGACGCCGTACACGGCGCCGTTCACCGTCGACGACGAGGGCCGGCACACGATCGAGTACCGGTCGACCGACAACGAGGGCAACACCGAGTCGATCAAGTCGGTGTCCTTCAGGATCGACGCGACCGATCCGACGACGACGGCGCTGCTGAACGGCGAGGCGCCGGAGGCGGGCTATGACGGCGCGGTCGAGGTGGACCTGAACGCCGACGACGGCGACGGGTCGGGCGTCGGCGCGACGCAGATCCGGGTCGACGGCGGCGCGTGGCAGCCGTACGTGGAGGAGGAGACGATCCTCAACTCCGCGGCCGACCTCGAGCGGTGGGAGCAGGCCGGGCCCGGCGGGCTCATCTGGATGGACGGGGGTTCGCCCGCACCAACGGCGGCCTGGGCATGCCGTGGTACCCGAAGGAGTACGGCGACTTCTCGCTCAAGCTCCAGTGGCGTGACTCCAGCACCGGCACGAACGGCAACTCCGGCATCTTCGCCCGCTTCCCGCATCCCGACGAGGCGGTCGCGCGGCCGGCCGCCCAGCGCTACCCGTGCCAGGTCGGCTCGGCCACCAGCCAGCCCGCCTGGGTGGCGATCTACTGCGGCCACGAGATCCAGATCAACGACCATCAGGGCGACACGCAGAAGACCGGCTCGATCTACAACTTCTCGCCGAACAACGAGACGCAGGCGCAGATCCAGCCGAGAGGGACGTGGGTCGACTACGAGCTCCGGGTGGTCGGCCAGCAGTACACGATCATCCGCAACGGGAACGTCATCAAGTCGTTCCTGAACGCGCCCGACCAGCAGTCGTCGCGGCCGGGTGACCCGCCGACGAACGACCGCCAGTTCGCGCGCGGCTACCTCGGCCTCCAGAACCACGGCGGCGGCGACGTGGTCGACTTCCGCAACGTCCGCGTGCTGCCGCTCGACGCGGGCGCGGTCACGCGGGCCGGTAACGGTCGAGGGCGACGGCGAGCACACGGTCGAGTACCGCTCGACCGACGTGGCGGGCAACGAGGAGGACGTCAAGTCGCGTCACGTTCACGATCGGCGACGCCGACGGGACGCCGCCGGTGACGACGCACGAGCTCGATCCGGGAACGGGGGGCGGACGACCGGCCCGGTGACGGTGAGGCTGTCGGCCACCGACCCGGAGGAGCCGGGCGGCGGCGGGCCGGCGGAGACGCACGACGTGAACGCCCTGCCGAGCAGCTGGAACCCGAACACGGTCCAGGCCGCGACCGGCGACGTCGTCCGGTGGAACTTCCCCGAGGCGACGGCGGGCGCTCCGCACAACGTCTACCTGATCCAGCCCGACGAGGCGCCGGACTCGGCCGGCCACCTGGTGAGCGACGAGGTCGTGCTGCCCGGCGCGCCGCCGGTGACCGCCACGCTCGACGAGGCCGGGACCTGGACCTACGTGTGCAAGATCCACTCGCACGTCGAGAACGGCCACTGGACGGCATGGTCGGCACCGCCCAGGCGTCGGCCGCCGGCGGGACCCCCGGCTCGGGCGTCGATTTCACCGAGTACTCGCTGGACGGCGCGGACCCGGTGCGCTTCGACAACACCGAGGGCGACGATCCGTTCGAGAGCTCGTTCACGGTGTCGGCGCCGGGCGAGCACGCGGTGGAGTACCGGTCGACGGACAACGCCGGCAACGATCGAGACGACGAAGTCGGTCGAGTTCGAGATCGGCGCGGAGGATCCGGACGCGCCGACGGTCCGCGGGCGCCGCCGACCCGTCGACGGGCGCCGCGCCGCTGCTGGTGCAGTTCTCGGCCACCGGCCGGGATCCGCAGAACCGCCCGCTGATCTACCAGTGGGACTTCGGCGACGGCGGCGGCACGGCCAACCAGAGCCCGCAGCACACGTACACGAGGGCGGGCAGGTACACGGCGACGGTGACGGTCACCGACGAGCAGGGCAAGACGGGCACCGACACCGTCGAGGTCGTGGTCACGGCGGCCGGCAACCGGCCGCCGGTGGTCAGGGCGCGTCGCCACCCCGAGGACGGGGACGGCGCCGCTGAGGTGCAGTTCAGCGCGAGCGCGATCGATCCCGACGGCGACGCGCGCGACGTCGTTCTACCTGTGGGACTTCGGCGACGGCGGCGCGAACGCGCTACGGCCGCGAGGTCCAGCACACGTACCGGACGAAGGGCACGTACACGGCGACGGTGACGGCGACCGACAGCGACGGCGTGTCCGACACCGTCCAGGTGCACGATCGAGGTCCTCGACCCGCCGGGCAACCAGCCGCCGACCGTGTAGGTCGCGGCCGCGCCGAGGTCCGGCACGGCTCCGCTGCAGGTGAGCTTCAGCTCGCAGTCCGGCGACCCGGACGGCGATCAGCTCGACGACGGAGTGGGACTTCGGCGACGGCGGCGTGGCCGTTCGGGCCCGGGCCGGTCAGCCACACCTACACGCAGCCGGGGACCTACACGGCGACGCTGACGGTGAGCGACGGCGTCCATGACGGTCAGCGACGCGTGATCACGGTGCAGATCGGCGTCGAGCTCGCCGCCGGCGGCTCGGCGCCGCAGGGCGGCGTGCAGGGCGAGCTGCCGGACCCGGCCGTCGATCCGGACGCCGAAGTCGCAGAAGGTGCGCTCGGTGATCCGGCGCGGCCTGCGCCTGCGGGTCAGCTGCGAGGAGACCTGCCGCGCGAAGTCCGTGCTGCGGATCTCCGGCGAGCGGGTCGGGGCCTCGAAGCGGCTGCGGATCGGCGCCGGCGGCTCGCGCACGGTGGTGGCGAAGCTCAGCCGCAACGTGCGCCGGAACCTGATCGCGGCGATGCGTCAGGCCGGCATGCGGCAGGTCACGCTCACGGCCATCACCACGGTCACCACGGACGAGGTCTCGCGCGCCTTCCCGGTGCGGGTGACCCTGCGGCGCTGAAGGCTGCGCGCGGGTCGGTCTCGCCCGTCTATGCGACGGGCGCGACCGGCCCGCAGCCGATCAGGTCCTGCAGGAGCTGCTGCGCGCGCTCGGACGTCCAGCGCCCGCTGGCGACGAGGTGCTCGGTGAGCCCGTCGACGTCCTCGAGGGCGCCGCGCGCGTCGTCGAAGTCGGAGGCGAAGATCAGGTTGTCCGCGGCCTCGCGGATGCGGTCCTGCTCGGCGGGCTGGAGCTTCGCGGGCCCCAGGTCCTCGAGGGTCTTCACGATTCGTCCGTAGGCCTGCGTGCGCTCGGAGTTCATGGTGCTCATGTCATCGTCAGGTTAGGCGTGGTCTTCAGTAGGAGCCCGAAATTCCCCGTGAGATACGTCACTCGGTAAGGGACTGATCCGGGTCGGGTGAGGGTCATTCCCAATGGGAATGCGGACGCCGAGGCCCGACAGTTCATTCCATGACCGACGAGATTCCTCCCCAGACTCCCGCTCCCGAGCCACGCCGCCTGACCCGCTCCGGCTCGGACGCCGTGATCGGCGGCGTCGCCACCGGGCTCGCCCGCTACTTCAACGTCGACGCGCTGCTGTTCCGCATCGGCTTCGTGGCGCTCAGCTTCGTTGGCGGCATCGGCGTGCTCGCCTACCTGCTGCTGCTCGCCTTCATGCCGTCCGACGGCGAGACGCGCCCGGGCGGCACGAGCAAGGCGGCCGCGGTGGCCGGCGCCGTCGTGCTGGGGGTCGCGCTGGTGGCGTTTCTCGGCACTCCTTTCTTCTTCTTCGGTCCCGGCCTGCTCGTCGTCGCCGTTGTCGGGCTGGCCGGCTTCCTGCTCTGGCGCGCTCTTGGCGGAGCGGCATCCGACGACCCGGCCCGCACCGCCGGACGGCTCTTCCTCGCCGCGCTCCTCGCCATCGCCGTCGCAGGTGCGGCCCTGGGCGTCGGCCTCGCGGCTGCCCTGGGGGGCGGCGTGGTAGTCGCCTCGCTGACCGTGGTGACCGGGCTCGTCCTGATCGGCACGGCCTTCGTGGGCGGCGCGCGCTGGCTGATCGTGCCCGCGCTGGCGCTCGTGCTGCCGCTCGGCGTGGTGGCGGCGGCCGACATCGACCTCGACGGCGGCATCGGCGACCGCGAGTACCGTCCCGCCACGATGAGCCAGCTGAACGACCACTACGAGATCGGCATCGGCGGCATCGACGTCGACCTCACCGAGCTCGACCTGCCGACCGGCCGAACGGACCTCGACATCGACGTCGGGCTCGGCGAGGCGATCGTCTACGTCCCCGACGGCGCGTGCGTGACCTCGGACGTCGAGATCGCGGCGGGGGCGGCGGACATCTTCGACCGCGACTACGACGGCGTCGACGTCTCGTTCGCCGAGGGGGCGACGCCGCCGGCCGGCCGGCCGGTACTGCACATCGACGCGGACGTCGGCGTCGGCGTGCTCGAGGTCGTGCGCGAGGGCTCGCTGCCCGACCTCGGACGCCACCGCGAGAACTTCGAGATCTTCGACGCGAGCGAGGACGCCCGGTTCGAGGGCGGGACGGGCTGCGCGTGAGGGCGGTCGACCGCACGTCGCTCGTCGCCGGGCTGGTGACCACCGTGGCCGGCCTGATCCTGCTGCTCGACCGGCTCGACGAGATCGACCTCGACCTCGGCTACGGCATGCCGCTCCTGATCGCGGCCGTCGGCGCGATCCTGCTCACGGCCGGGCTTGAAGGCCCGCGCAAGCGCTCCTGACCGTGCCAGGATTGGCCGGGATGAGCGACTCCACCGCCGCCCCTGCGCTGCGCCGCGACCCGGCCCGCGGCGTCGTGGCGGGGGTGGCCTCCGGGCTCGCGCGCCGGCTCGGGATCGACCCGCTGATCGTGCGGGTGGGCTTCATCGCCACCTCCTTTGCGGGCGGCATGGGCCTGGCGCTGTACCTGCTCGCCTGGGCGCTCATGCCCGGCGAGGACAGCGAGCGGGCGCCGATCGAGCGGATCGCCGGCCGGCGCGAGACCTGGCTCGTCGTCGCCGGGATGATGCTGCTCGCGCTCGCCGCGCTCCTGCTGCTGCGCAAGTGGGGGATCTGGTTCAGCGACGCCGTCGTGTGGCCCGTGATCCTCGCCGCCGCCGGCGGCGCGCTGATGTGGCGCCAGTCGACGGTCGACGAGCCCGCTCCCGATCGCGCGGCGCGGGCGGCGCCGCGCGCGCCCTCGATCTCGCTGCCGCGCGACGCGACGGGCCGGATGCTCGTCGGCGCGGCGCTCGTCGTCGGCGGCGGCCTGGTCTTCCTGTGGCTCAACGACGCGCTGCGGCCGGCGCGCGACGTGCTGCTCGCCGTGGTCGTGGTGCTGATCGCGGCGACGCTGATCCTGGCTCCGTGGTGGCTGCGGCTCGTGCGCGGGCTGACCGCCGAGCGGACGGAGCGGATCCGCTCGCAGGAGCGCGCCGAGGTCGCCGCCCATCTGCACGACTCCGTGCTGCAGACGCTGGCGCTGATGCAGAAGCGCGTCGACGACCCGCGCGAGGTCGCCGCGCTCGCCCGCCGCCAGGAGCGCGAGCTGCGCGCGTGGCTGAACGGCCGCCGGGCGTCCGGCGAGCAGACGGTGGCGCTGGCGCTCGAGTCGGCCGCCGCCGAGGTCGAGGAGGCGCACGGCGTGCCGATCGAGGTCGTGGCGGTCGGCGACGCGCCGCTCGACGAGCGGGCCGAGGCGCTCGTGGCGGCCGCTCGCGAAGCGATGGTCAACGCCGCGAAGTTCGCGGGTCCGGCCGCGCTCTACGCGGAGGTCGACGCCGAGCGCATCGAGGTCTTCGTGCGCGACCGCGGGCCGGGCTTCGACCCCGCGCTCGTGCCCGCCGACCGGCGCGGCGTCAGCGAGTCGATCGTCGGCCGGATGGAGCGCCACGGCGGCCGCGCCGTCGTCCACACCGCTCCCGGCGAGGGCACCGAGATCGAGCTGGTGCTGTCGCGATGACCTCGGTCGTGATCGTCGACGACCACCAGCTGTTCCGCTCCGGCGTGCGCGCCGAGCTCGACGGGCTGGTCGACGTGCTGGGCGACGCCGCGACGGTCGAGGACGCCGTGCGCCTCGTGATCGACGCCGAGCCCGACGTCGTCGTGCTCGACGTCCAGATGCCGGGCGGGGGAGGCGTCGAGGTCATCCGCCAGGTCGCCGAACGGCGGCCGGCCCAGCGCTTCCTCGCGCTCTCGGTGAGCGACGCCCCCGAGGACGTGATCGCCGTCATCCGCGCCGGCGCGCGCGGCTACGTGACCAAGACCATCTCCGGCCCCGAGCTGGCCGACGCGGTGCGCCGCGTGGCGGACGGCGACGCCGTCTTCTCGCCGCGGCTCGCCGGCTTCGTGCTCGACGCGTTCGCGGGCGGCCTGCCCGCCCAGGCGGTCGACCCGCAGCTCGATCAGCTGTCGCCGCGCGAGCGCGAGGTCCTGCGCCACATCGCGCGGGGCTACATGTACAAGGAGATCGCGCAGCGGCTCTCGATCTCGACCAAGACCGTCGAGGCGCATGTCTCAGCCGTGCTGCGCAAGCTCCAGCTCTCCAACCGCCACGAGCTCAGCCGCTGGGCGGTCGAGCGGAGGCTGGTCGATTGACTCCGGTACGGAGATCGAGGACCGCGGCGTGGACCTCGAGCTCCGGGATGGCGGCGTGGATCCGCGCCGCCGCGCGTAGGGCGCCGGCCTCGGCCGCGTCATCCTCGCCGCCGTAGGCCGCGCAGTCGGTGTGGGCCAGGACCTGCACCGTGGTGACCCCGAGGCCCAGCGAGAGCCGCAGCGACCGCACGACGTCCTCGCTCCACTGGCCGCCGGCGTTGCGGAGCACGACGGCGTCGCCGAACGCGAGGCCGAGCGCGCGCAGCGGATCGATGCGGCAGTCCATGCAGGTCAGCACGGCCAACTGCCGCGCCGGCTCGCGCGCCGGCGCGGCCGGGGCCGGCTCAGCCGCCGGCCCCGCGCGCTGCGTCGGGCCGAAGGGCTCCCAGTTGAAGCTCATCGGCCGCCATGATGGCGATTCCTAGCGGCGGACCCTCACCACGTCGTAGGTCGTGTCTGGCGTCGGCGGCGTCGAGAAGCGCGCGTTGACCGCCCACAGGAAGCCGCCCTTCTCGGCGATCGTGGTCGGGACGTCGAAGTCCGGGTCGGTCAGGAGCCCGGTGACCTCGCCCTCGTCGAGGTCGCGATCCAGGCGCACGACGGCGATCTGGTTGAGCTGGTTCTGCACCACGTAGAGCGTGCGGCCGTCCAGCAGCAGCCCGTCGCCGTTCATCGCGTTGCCGCCCTCGAGCTCGATCTCCTCGGCCGCCCCGTTGCGCGGGTTGATCTCGAAGAGCTTGCCGAGCGCGCTGTGGACGGCGATCAGCCGCCGGCCGGTCGCCTCGATGCCGTTGAGCCGGAACCCCGTGGACGCGGGCAGCCCGGTCACCGGCAGCGTCCGCGCCTGCTCCGGGAGCCGGCCCCGGCGACCGAACTCGAGCACATAGAGCTGCTCGCGCTGCGAGTCGGTGAAGTACGCCGCCCGCTTGGTGACGATGACGTCGTTGACGAAGGTCGGTGCCGCGGTCAGCGTGTAGCGCTCGAGCAGCTCGCCGTCGCGGGCGTCGTAGACCGACGCCGTGCCCGTGCCTCCGCCGGCCACGAACAGGCGGTTGCGGTGGTCGACCTTCATGCCGAGCGCGGCGCCACCCCACGGCTCGACGAGCACGTCGCCCGTGCCGGTCTTCAGGTTGCCCTTGTAGACCGCCCCGGTGGCGCGGCTGCCGCTGTAGAACGACTTGTGCTTGCCCGTGGCGATCCCCTCCGGCTGCCAGCCGTTCGGGAGCGGGATCGTCTCGGGGTAGCGCCCACCGGCGGCGGCCGGCGCGGCCAGGCACAGAAGCAGCGCGATCGTCAGGATGCGCTTCATGAATGGACCTCCCCTGTCACTCGATGATCTGCGGGACGACATACGCAAGCACGGGGGCTGCGGGTTCGAAACGTGCGAGACGGCGACCAACATGGTGCCGGGCGAGGGGAACCCGGATGCCGAGGTGATGCTGGTCGGAGAGGCGCCCGGCGCGAGCGAGGACGAGCAGGGCCGGCCGTTCGTGGGCCGCGCCGGCAAGCTGCTCGACGAGCTGCTGGCCGAGGCCGGGCTCGAGCGCGAGGACGTCTACATCACGAACGTCGTCAAGGCGCGGCCGCCCGGCAACCGCGACCCCAAGAGGGACGAGGTCGCGCACCACATGCCGTGGCTGGAGGCCGAGCTGGCCCTCGTCCAACCGCGCCTCGTGATCCCGCTCGGCCGCCACGCGCTGGCTCACTTCACCGACGACGCGAAGATCTCCGAGGTCCACGGCACGGAGATGGACGAGCGCGGACGTTCGCTGTTCCCCATGTACCACCCGGCCGCCGCGCTGCGCGGTCAGGGCCTGCGCGAGACGCTGTTCGAGGACGCCCGCAAGCTCAAGCAGGCGCTAGGCCGGAAGCGGTAGCTCGGCGCGCACGAGCGTCCCGTCGCCCGGTGGGCTCTCGATCATGAGCGTCCCGTCGGCCGCGCCGACGCGGTCGGCGAGACCACTGAGGCCCGAGCCCGGCGTGGCCAGCGCGCCGCCCTTGCCGTCATCGCGCACCTCGACGGCGAAGACGCCGTTCTCGCGCGCGATCCGCACCGCGCAGTGCGATGCCTCGGCGTACTTGGCGACGTTGGTGAGCGCCTCGGCGACGGTGAAGTAGGCCGTCGCCTCGATCGCGGCCGGCAGGCGGTCCTCCGGCATCTCGACGATGTCGACCGGCAGCGGGGCGCGCGAGACGAGCGCCGAGATCGCGGGCGCAAGGCCGCGCTCGGTGAGCACGGCAGGGTGGATGCCGCGCGCCAGCTCGCGCAGCTCGGCCGACGCGTCGGTCAGCTCCTGGCCGACGCGCTCGAGGAACGGGCCGGCGAGCTCCGGGTCCTTGTCGACGCGCGCCCGCGCGAGCCGGACCTCGAGCGCCAGCGCGACCAGCCGCTGCTGCGCGCCGTCGTGCAGGTCGCGCTCGATCTTGCGGCGGGCGGCGTCGGCCGCCTCGACGATGCGCGCCCGCGAGGCGTGCAGCTCCTCGCTGCGCGCCCGCTCGATCTCGCGCGCGGTGGCCGCCTCCTCGGCGGCGCGCCGCTCGGTGACGTCGAAGAGCGCGCCGTCGCACCACAGCCGGCCGCCGGAGCCGGAGACGAGCTGGCCGCGGTCGAGCACCCAGCGCTCCTCGCCGTCGGCGCGGATGATCCGGTACTCGAAGCCGAACGGCTCGCCGTCCTCGCGCGCGTCGTTGAGCCCTTCCTGGATCTTCGGCTTGTCGTCCGGGTGCACGATGCTCCACAGCGTGCGCTTCTTGCTGGCGATGAAGTTCGCCGCCGGGTAGCCGGAGATGCGCTCGATCTCGTCGCTGATCAGCTCGAGCGTGAAGTTCGCGTGCCACGCCGAGCGGTAGATGGCGCCCGGCACGTTGACCATCAGCGCGCGCACGATCGCGTCGTCGGCGCGCTGCTGGGCGGCGCGCAGGCCCGCGCGCGCCCGCGCGAGCAGCTCGGCGCGCGTGAACGGCCGGTGCAGGTAGTCGTCGGCTCCGGCGTCGAGCGCCGCGTCGGCCGTGCGCTTCGAGGCGGCGATGGTCAGCGCCAGCAGCCACGCCTCGTCGGCGCGGTGGTCGCCGCGCAGCGCGCGGCACACGCCCGGGACGTCGAGCCCGCCCGGCTCGCGGTCGACGATCACGAGATCGGCCCCGTCCTCTTCCAGCGCCGCGAGCGCCGACTTGACGTCGCGCACCGCGCGCACGGCGTGGCCGGCCGCGCGGACCCACGGCTGGATCTCCGGCTCGGCCAGCCCGACGACGAGCACGCCGGCCTGGCGGCGCCTCACTGATCCCGAATGGGGCACTCCCAAACGGTACCTTCGACCGCGTGCCCGTGTGGAGCGCTGAAGTGACGGTCGACGAGACATTGGCCCGGCGGCTCATCGCCGACCAGTTCCCCGAGCTCGCGGAGGCGCCGCTGCGCCGGCTCGCCGAAGGCTGGGACAACGTGGTCTGGCTCGTCGGCGAGCGCTGGGCGTTCCGCTTCCCGCAGCGGACGATGGGCGCGGACCTGATCGAGCGCGAGCTGCGGGTGCTGCCGTTGATCGCGCCCGCCCTGCCCGCCCCGATCCCGGTCCCCGTCTTCGCCGGCCGGCCGGGGCACGGCTATCCGTGGTCGTTCTTCGGGGCGCCGCTGCTCCCGGGCGTCGAGGCCTGCGACGCCGCGCTGGACGACGAGGCGCGTCGCCGCCTGGCGCCGGTCCTGGGGCGCTTCCTGCGGGCGCTGCACGACATTCCGATCATCGACGGCCTCCTCTACGACCCCAACCAGCGCGCCGACATGCGCCATCGCGCGGCGATGACCCACGAGTGGATCGAGAAGCTCGGCCACCGGCCGGCGGGCCTGGACGAGTTGCTCGAGGAGGCGGAGGCGCTGCCGCCGCCCGAGGGCGAGGTCGTCGCCCACGGCGACCTGCACATCCGGCACGTCATGGTGGACCCGGACGGGGAGCTGACGGGCGTCATCGACTGGGGCGACGTCTGTCGCGCCGACCCGTCGATCGACCTCTCGCTGCTGTGGAGCTTCTTCGGAGCCGAGGGCCGCGCCGCCTTCCTGGCCGAGTACGGCCCGGTCAGCGAGGCGCAGCTGTTGCGGGCGCGCGCGCTCGCCGTCAACCTCTCCGTCGTCCTGGCGGTGTACGGGCGAGACGAGGGGATGAGCGGAGTGGAGCGGGAGGCGCTGGAGGGACTGGGCCGTTGCCTGAGCTGAAGCTGGTCGGCGCCGGCGGCGAGCCGGTGGACCTCCGCCGCACGCTGGCCTCGCACGGGGTCGCGGAGCTGCTCCCGAACCGGCTCGACGAGGAGGCGTGGACGCTCGAGACCACGCTGGCGATCAAGGGACGCGCCCGGACCGTGCGCGTGAGCGAGGGCCGGCCGGGCTACGCCGACGTCGACGGCCCGGCGGCGGCGCTGGACGTCGTGCGCCACATGCTGCGGCTCGACGAGGACCTGTCGCGCTTCTACGCGATGATCGCGGACGACGACCAGCTCGCATGGGCCAGGCGCGGAGCGGGGCGCATGCTGCGGAGCCCGACCGTCTTCGAGGACGTCGTCAAGACGGTGTGCACCACCAACTGCGCCTGGTCGGGGACGGTTCGCATGGTGACCGCGCTGGTCGAGAGCCTCGGCGTCGACGGCCGCACGTTCCCGTCGCCGGAGGCGATGGCCGCGGCGGGCGACGACTTCTACAAGGACGTCGCGCGCGCCGGCTACCGCGGCCCGTACCTGCGCGCGATCGCCGCCGCCGTCGCCGACGGCTCGCTCGACCTCGAGGCGCTCGACGGCCGCAGCGACGTGCCCGACGAGGTGGTCGCCGAGCGGCTGCTGGCGCTGCCCGGCGTCGGCCCGTACGCGGCAGCGCACATCATGATGCTGCTCGGCCGCTACGGCCGCCTGATCCTCGACTCCTGGACGCGGCCGAAGTACTCGAGCGTGACGACCGGCCGCAAGATCGGCGACCGCACGATCGAGCGGCGCTTCCGCCGCTACCGCGACTTCGCCGGGCTCGCCTTCTGGCTCTTCATCACCCAGGACTGGGTCCAGGATCAGCCCACGCCGAGCTCGTCCAGCGACACCCGCAGCTCGGCCGCGTCGCGGTAGACGCGATAGGCGCCGGCGCGCTCGAGCTCCTCGGCGCCGTAGCCGCCGGACAGCAGGCCGATGCTGAGCATGCCCGCGCGGCGCGCCGCCAGCAGGTCCCAGACGGCGTCGCCGACCACGTAGCAGTCGCCGTGGTCGGCGCCGAGCCGGCGCGCGCACTCGACGAACAGGTCGGGCTCCGGCTTGGCGCGCGCCACGTCGCCGCGCTCGACCACGACGGTCTCCGGCGGCACGCCGAGCGCGTCGAGCGAGGCATTGATCTCAGGGCGCCGGCCCGAGGTGGCGATGCCGTGCGTCACGGAGCTCTCGCGCAGGTACGCGAGCAGGTCGACGGCGCCCGGCAGCGGGCGCCGCTCGGGCAGCAGCTCGCGGAACAGCTCGCCGTGGACGTCCTGCACCTCGGCGGCCTCCTCGTCGGTCAGGTCGCGGCCGAGCTCGCGCGCGACCGCGCGCGTGAACAGCCCGCCGCTCATGCCGATCCGGCGGTGGATGCGCCAGCCGTCGATGGCCAGGTCGCAGCGCGCGAGGGCGCGCTGCCATGCGAAGACGTGCGCGTACACGGTGTCGACGAGCGTCCCGTCGAGGTCGAAGATCAGAGCGGGCATCGGCGGCGCACGATAGCCGCCCGCGTTTGGGCGGCATGAGCGGCGGTTATTCAGAGGACACGATGGCCAGCGCTCCGGTCGAGACGCGCCGTCCCACGCCCAACGGCCGCCCAAAGCCGCCGGTACCGCCGGCGTTCCTCAAGGGCGACGACGCCGTCCCGCGAGGCCTGGCGGTCGCTTCGGCGATCACGCTGCGGCTGCTGATCGTGGTGGCCGGCGTCGTGCTGCTGGCGCGCGGCGCCTCGCGGCTCATGATGGTCCTGCTGCCGGTCATCATCGCCCTGCTGCTCACCACGCTGCTGCAGCCGGCGGCGCGCTGGCTCCAGGCCCGGCGCTGGCGCCCGGCGCCCGCGTCGGCGGCCGTCACGCTCGCCGCCCTGCTCGTGTTCTTCGGGCTGTGGGCGCTGATCGTCCCCGGCGTCCTGTCGCAGTCCGACGACCTGTTCACCAACGTGCAGGACGGCGCGCGCCAGGCCGTGGACGTGCTCGAGCCGCTCGGCGTCGGCCGCGAGGACGTCGACAAGGCGATCGACGACGGCCTGAGCTCCGTCCAGGGCAGCGCGGTGGCCAACGAGGTGCTGACCGGGGCGATCCTGCTCACGCAGTGGGCCGCGGCGGTGATCCTCATCGTCGTCCTGACGTTCTTCTTCGTCAAGGACGGTTTACGCCTCTGGGAGTGGGTCCTCGAGCTCTTCCACGAGGACCGCCAGCCGGTGCTGCGAGAGGTGGGCGAGCGCTCGTGGGCGGCGCTCAGCGCCTACGTGCAGGGCGTCTTCCTGGTGGCGACGATCGACGCGGTGCTGATCGGCGCCGCGCTGCTGATCCTCGGCGTGCCGGTGGCGATGCCGCTGATCGTGCTGACCTTCGTGGGCGCCTTCTTCCCGGTCGTCGGCGCCTTCGTGGCCGGGGCGGCGGCCGTGCTCGTCGCGCTGGTCGCCAACGGGCTCGGCGCCGCGCTCGTCATGCTCGCGGTGATCGTCGCCGTCCAGCAGCTCGAGGGCAACGTCTTCTATCCCGTGGTGGTGGGGCGCAGGCTGCAGCTGCATCCGGTGGGCATCCTGCTCGCGCTGACCGCCGGCGGCGTGCTGGCCGGCGTGGTCGGCGCCTTCCTCGCCGTGCCGATCGCCGCCGTCACCGGCGCGGTCCTGAACTACACGCGCGAGCGCCGCGAGGCGCGGCAGGCGTCAGCCGTCGTGGCTCCGCCGTAGCCGCAGCGTGGCCTTGACGTAGCCGCCCGGCTGGAGCGTGACGACGGTGGCCGTCGCGCGCCCACGCGGCTCGCGCCGCAGCGGCACGTGGATCGTCCGCGTCGAGCCGGCCGCGAGGTCGAACGGCGCCGTGCCGAGCCGGCGGGCGCGGTCGCGCACCTGCACGCGGCCGGCGCACCGGCCCACGGCCGCGTTGCAGGCGACCCGCACGCCGGCGTCGTCGCCGGCGAGCGCCGCGCGCGGGCGGGCCACGAAGGCGAACGGCAGCGCGGCCGTCCCCGCGTCGCTGCACAGGGGCACGAAGGCCGGGTCGGCGGGCCCGGGCCGCCCGAGCGCGTTCAGGACCCACTGCAGCGCGATCGGGTCGTAGATGATCCCGACGTGGTCCGTCACGTCCTCCGGGCAGCGGTCCTGGAGGACCACGTTGGTCGCGCCCTCGAGCGCCTGCGACCGGTACGGCGTGACCACCTGGTCGTACCTGGTCGACACGACCGTGTACGACGGGGGCGGCGGCGCCTCTGGCGCGGCATTGAGCTTGCGCATGAACGCCGAGCCGGCGGCCTGCTCGGCGCACGCCGGGCAGAACAGCCCCGCGCCCGGCGCCAGCGGGTTCGTGGTCCCGTGGCTCGACGGCGCGAGGCCCACGATGTCGTCGATCACCGAGAGCTTGTCTCGGAACCTGGCCACGTAGCGGCCGAGCATCCCGCCCTGCGAGTGGCCGACGAGCGACACGGTGGCCGCGCCGGTGCGCGTGCGCACCTCGTCGATGAAGGCCGCCAGCCTGTCCGCCGACTTGTCGATCGGCGCCATGCCGCGCCGCACGAGATCGAGCGCGAACACGCAGTAGCCCGCGGTCTTGAGCGCCGGCGAGACGAGATTCCAGGACACCGTCATGTCCCCGAACGTGCCGTGGACGAGGATCACCGGCGGCGCGGCCGAGCGGCAGGCGAAGTCGTTGGCGCCGGGGGGCGGCACGCCGGGCGCCTGGGCGGCTGCCGGCGCGGCGAGCACCAGCAGGCCCGCCGTGGCGAGCACGGCGACGAGCGTGCGCATGCCGTCAGGGTTTCACAACCGAACCCGCCGTGCGGAAGCCGCGCGTCGCCGTCCGTGCTCCGAGCGCGAAGCGATCGGGCAACGGCGCCCCGCCGAGTGCGGCGGCCAGCAGCTCGGCCATCGCCGGGCCGTGCTTGAAGCCGTGGCCGGAGCCGCCGCCGATCAGCCAGACGCCTGGGTGCTCGGGGTGGCGGCCGGCGAGGAAGACCGAGTCCGGCGTCAGCTCGTAGCGGCAGGCGCGCGCCTCGTTCAGCGGCGCGTGCTCGAGCGCGGGGAAGCGGTCGCGCAGATAGGCGCGCACCTGCGGCTCCGTGGTCGGGGTGTCGACCAGCTCGGCGTCGGGGTCTAGCGGCGGCCCGTCGAGGTCGAGCGCGGCCTTGAAGCCGAGCTCGTCGAGGTCGCCCGTGCCGTACATCGCGCGGTCGTAGTCGACCCACGCCGGCACGTCCCGCCAGTCGGGGCCGCCGTCGATGAACAGCAGCTCCTGGCGCGTGACCCTGAGGGTCACGAGGTCGCCGAACAGGCCGGCCAGCCAGCCGCCGCACGCCCACACGACCGCGTCGCCCTCGAGCCGCGTGCCGTCCTCGAGCACCGCCGCCGCGCCCTCGGGCCGCGCCCGCCCGCGCATGAGCCGCGCCCCGTGGGCCTGCGCCTGCCGCACCAGCGCCTGCACGGCGCGCTGCGCGCGCAGCGCGCCCGCCTCGGGCTCGAACACGACGAAGGCGAGGTCGCGGCCGCCGAAGCTCGGGTACAGCTTCGCCGCCTCGCCGACCTCGAGCCGCTCCACCGGGATGCCCTGGGCCGCCAGCGTGCGCTCGGACGCCGCGTCCCAGCCGTCCTCGGTGTGAGCGAACCAGGCGACGCCGCGCACGAGCATGAGCTCCTCGCCGCTCTCGGCCTCCAGCTCGCGCCACAGCGTGCGCGCGCGCCAGGCCATCGCCGTGTAGTCGGGGTCGGCGCCGTGCGAGGAGCGGATCAGGCGCGACTCGCCGCCCGAGGTGGCGCGCCGGTCACCCGGCTCGAACTGGTCCACCAGCGTGACCTCCTCGCCGGCGCGTGCCAGCCACCAGGCCAGCGAGGCGCCGAAGGTCCCCGCCCCGACGATCACGACATGCATCAGCCGATGATGATCCTCTGCGCGGCGTACTGCGCCATGCCCATGACCGTCAGCTGCGGGTTCACGTGCACGCTCGTCGGGAACACGCTCGCGTCGCAGAGGTAGACGTTGTCCGCCCCGCGCACGCGGAAGTCCTCGTCGACGACCGCTCCGAGCGCGTTGCCGCCCTGCGGGTGCGCGCTCGTCATCAGGAGGTCGTCGGACTCGAGGATCCGCTTGGGGAGGTCGGACAGCGACTCCGGCGTCCGGTACTCCTGCCAGCCGAAGGTGGCCGGCATGACGCGCTCCACTCCGGCCTGCATCCAGATCCGCCCGGCCACCTGGAGCCCCTCCGCGAGCGCCTTCTGGTCGTCGGCCGACACGTCGAACTCGATCTCCGGCGCGTGCTTGCCCGCCTTCACGCGGCCCGGCGTCGTCGTCCCGACCAGCACTCCCGAGCAGGCCATGTGGCGGTAGCGCTGCATGTTGTGGAAGTGGCGGTCGAACCAGCCCGGCATGGCCAGCGCCTGCGTGGCGGGCGGGTTGAACCAGGTCTCCACCAGGTAGCGCGGCACGCCGTCCGAGGAGCGGTAGGCGTCGGACATCTGGATGCCGTCGAACGAGTCGACCTCGTCGGGGAAGTCGGCGGTGAGCGGCGAGTTGATGTTGAAGTGCAGGTCGCGCCCGACGGCATCCCCGCCGAGCCCGCTGCGCTGGAGCAGGTAGCTCGAGCCGATCGCGCCGGCCGCGATCACGATCTCGTCGGCCTCGACCTCGACGCGCTTCCCGCTCGGGCCGTGGCGGCCGACGACGCGCCCGGGACGCTCGACCTTCTCGACCTGCGCGTCCGCCATCAGCTCGAGCCCGTAATCGTGCTGCGCCTGCGGCAGCACGGTGTCGAGCGTGGAGAGCTTGGCGCCGTAGCCGCAGCCGATGTTGCAGTAGCCGGTGGCGCGGCAGGCGGGGGAGATGTTCGCGTGCATGCGCTCGAACTCGCCGGGCAGGTCGAGCTCGCCCACGGCCCGCTTGAAGCGCTTGGCGGCCTCGGTGACCGTCCTCTCGGCGATGGGCGCCACGCCGAACCACGTGCGCACGTCGGCGATCGCCGCCTTCAGCGCGGCGCGGTCGAGCCCGCGCGGCTCCCACTGCTCGAGCACGAGCTCGGGCGGGTCGAGGCAGAGCGCGTTGTTGATCGTGGTGCCGCCGCCGACGCACATGCCCTGGAGCACCTGCAGGCTGAAGTTGGCGGCGAGCTGGAGCGCGCCCTCGTTGTAGAGGCGCAGGTACTGGACGACCTCGTCGTCGCCGAACTCGCGCGGGTCGACGTGCGGGCCGCGCTCGAGCACCAGCACCTTGCGGCCGGACTCGGCGAGGCGGTGGGCGAGGATCCCGCCCGCTGCGCCGGATCCGATCACGATCGTGTCGTAGCGGCGCTGCGGCGGCTCCTCGAGCGTCACCAGCGGCGGCGGGTGGATCGCGTCCTCGGGCAGCGGCAGCCGGCCGCCGGGGCGGTGCTGGTGGACGGTGTAGCCGATCGAGGCCCACGAGCGGCGGTCGCCGTAGTAGCCGAGGTAGGACATCTGCGAGCCGGTGCGGATCAGCGCCTGGACGATCGGCCGCAGCGGCTGCAGGACGCGCCGCTGGGACGATCTCCTCCATCCGCTTCTCCAGGAACTTCTTGCGCGTCTCCGCGTCCAGCAGGGGCAGCGGCGGGCGGGCCGTCAGCAGTGGCCACAGGCCGAGGGCGGTCAGCCCGACCTGGATGCGCGCCTTGCCGGTGGAGTCGAGGCCGGCGAGGTAGCGGTCGACGTTGCGCGCGACCTCGCGCGGCGCGATCACCTCCCGCTCGCCCTCGATCGCGACCTCGGCGACGGCGGCGAGCGTGAAGAAGGCGAGCGGGTTCAGGAACCGCAGGTCGTGTCCGGTCGCGGGCCGCGCGCAGCCACAGCCACGTGAAGAGGCCGGCGAGCACGACGTCGATCCCCATCCAGGCGAACAGCGCGACGGTGGCCTCGACGTCGCCGGCCAGGGGCAGCTCCAGCGGCGGGGCGCCGCCCCAGATCAGCGTGGCGACCTGGCCGAGGACGAGCGCGACGTAGCCGGCGGCGATCACCAGCGCGAGGCCGCCCCAGCGCCGCACATCGGCCGCGCCGAGCGCCGACAGCATCACGAACAGCGCGTCCTTCGCGAACGAGTTCGGCAGGCTGACCAGCGTCCGCGTGTCGCCGTCGACGATGTACCCGACGGCCAGCAGCGCGCTCCAGATCGCGTGCGCGATCAGGACGCCGCGCAGCCAGCGCTCAGCAGTGCTCAGTGCTCCCTGCACCCACCGACGGTAACCGCACGCCGCCGCCGTGTCGAGCTAGCCCTGCTCTCTGTGCTCCCCCCGCAGCACATCGACGCCCGGCCCGCCGGACAGCACGTCGACGCCGCGCTCGCCGTCCAGCCGGTCGTCGCCCTCGCCGCCGTACAGCGTGTCGTCGCCGTCGCCGCCCTCGATCCGGTCGTGACCGCCGTCGCCCATCACGGCATCGTCGCCGTCGCGCGCGTCGATGACGTCGTCGCCGCCGAGGCCGCAGATCACGTCGTCGCCGCGCGTGCCGCGCAGGCGGTCGCTGCGCGGCGTGCCGGTGATCGTGCATGGCCGCGGCGAGGCGCTGAACTCCTCGACGCCCATGACCGGTCGCAGCTCGCGCTCCACGTCGTGCGTCGAGAAGGCCCGCCGCAGCAGATCGTGGCCGAGCGCGTTGCCGATCGCGGCCATGATCATGCCCTGGTCGAGTGAGAGGTAGGAGTCCGACACCACGCCGGTGTCGACGTTGACCGAGTCGCGGAAGCCCCAGCGCGTGTAGATGTCGAAGTCGCGCTCGAGCCGCGCGAGGTTGGTCAGCGTCTCGCGCGGCGCGTAGCGCAGCGCCAGGAACGCCGCGTGGGGGGTGACGACGCCGTTCGTGAACTCGCCGGTCGTCGGCACCGGCTCGCGGCAGCCGGGCCAGCCGAGGTCGGTCAGCGTGCGGTCGTTGTTCGACGGATAGCCGTCGTTCTTGCTGCCGATGCCATCGACGCCGTACTCGGTGTAGCCGCCCTCGGGGACGTTGGCCGGCGAGAAGCCCCAGTAGCCGTAGCCGGCCTCGACGAGGCCGTGGTGGATCTGCGCCCGCACGGTGAGCGGGTGGTTCGCGCCCCAGCTTCCGGGCGCCCAGCGCTCCTCGGGCAGGAACAGGGGCGGCATCAGCGCCTCGAACATGCTGCCGCCCCAGCTGGGCGTGACGAGCGTGCCGTTGTAGGGCAGGGAGCCGTCATAGACCTGCGTTCCGTAGTACGTGCGGGTGAAGCCGACGGGCCTCGTCTCGGTCCACGACCAGTCGCACGAGTCGGGGAACGAGCGGAACTGGCCGAAGTGAACGCGCTCGGGCACCTGGCCCTTGGCGATGCCGAGGTACGCGCCGATGCGCGACTCGCTGATGATCGTGTCGTAGCAGCACGGGGCCGCCCCGGTGTCGGGCACGTAGTGGAACAGCATGCGGTTGACGTCCGGCCGGTAGTAGAACCCGAAGTCCATGGCGTCGTAGAGGACACGCGCGCGGCGCGAGACCTCGGGCACGCGCTGGGCGACGATCTTCAGGCCGACCGCGAGCCAGCCGTTGTCGACCGTCGAGAGGATCGGCGTCAGCGGCTCGCCGGACGGCGGCCAGACCGTCAGCTTCTCGCCCGTCCGGTGGTCGTACCAGTTGTAGAACTGGCCCGTGTCGGCGTAGCGCTCCATCCCCTCGAGCGTGCTCACGGTGCGGCGCACGCGTGACACGAGCTCCGAGCGGCGGATGATCCCCAGCTCCTCGGCCACCACGGCGCTCCACAGGTAGGCGCCGATGTTCGTCGTCGACGTCTGGACGCTGCGATCCCCGTCGCTCTCGAGGATGTCGCTCGGGAGCCCGCTGCGGGCGTCGGTCATCGCGTCGAACGAGCGCCAGGTGCCTTCGGCGTAGCGCTCCAGCGTCCAGTCCTTCGCCGTCGCCGGCTGCGCAAACACGAGCGCAGCGGTCAGCGCCAGAAGCCCTGCCACGACCCTTCTCATGCGACTCCCCCCGAGTTTCGCCGATCGGTCGACGAAACCGTACCGCGCCGCTAGATCGCTTGCTTGTTGAGCCGCTTGCGGTAGAGCAGGCGCTGGTCGGCGCGGTCGAGCAGCGCCTGGCCGCTCTGGCCGTCGGCGGGCCCGACCGCCCACGCGAAGCTCGCGCGCACGGTGGGGATGCCGGAAGGGAAGTCGGCGGCGGCGATCGCGTCCTCGAGCGAGGCGACGATCCGCGCCACGCCGCTCGAGCGGGCTCCCGGGGCGATCACCGCGAACTCGTCGCCGCCGAGGCGGGCCAGGGTGTCGCCCTCGCGGACGACCTCCGCGCAGGCGGAGGAGACGGCGCGCAGCACCGCGTCGCCGACCGGGTGGCCGTACTCGTCGTTGATCGCCTTGAAGGCGTCGAAGTCGAACAGCACGAGCGCGACGCCGTCGGGCCGTCCGACCGCCCGCTCGAGCGCGGCGTCGAAGCTGCGGCGGTTGTAGAGCGCGGTCAGCGGGTCGCGCTCGGCCATCACGCGCTGGCGCGCCTCGGCGCGCAGCAGGCGGCGCTTGAGGATCTGCATCACGAACGACTCGCCGGCGATGGCGACCGCGAAGGCCAGCGCCCGCGCGGGGTAGGCGGTCTCGATCGCGATCGGGTCGTAGAGCAGCGGCGTGGCGTAGACCCCGGCGAACAGGGCCACGAGCGGCCAGGCCATGCGCGGCGGGAAGAAGTAGGCGATGAAGAGCGAGGTGAAGAGCAACAGCGGCCCGAGGAAGCTGGTGGCGCCCCCGGAGGCCCAGATCGCCGCGGCCACCAGCGGTGCCGTGGTGGCGGTGACCACCGCGCGGGTGCGCAGCGACATCGTCGCGCGCCTCAGATAGAGGACCAGCGAGATGACGCCCCACAGCACGGCGGCGCCGGCGACCGCCAGCCCTGCGAGCAGATGCTCGTGCGTCGAGCCGGGGAGCGCGAACATGGCCGCGCCCACCAGGCCGGCCGTGGTCCACATCCCCGCCGACACGAGGTCGGCGAGCGGCCCCTCGTCACGGGGGTCCTCATAGGTCGGGTACTGCGTGCTCGCCATCGAGATCCCCCACGCAATCGACCGCGAGGCACCGGGGCTTGAGGGCTATCGCACGATGCGCAGGGCCTCGTCTCCCGCGCGCACCTCGTCGCCCGGGAACAGCTGGCGGCCGCGCCGGTCCTCCGGCTCTCCGTTGACGGTCACCGCCGTCGCGGCCAGGAACGCCTTCGCCTCGCCGGTCGAGTCGACCACCCCGGCGAGCTTGAGCAGCTGGCCGAGGCGGATCATGTCGGTGGTGATCCGCACGTCGCGCACGCGCACAGCGTAGGATCAAGAGCGTGCGCTACTGGCTCCCGCTGGTCGCGGCCTTCGTGTGCCTGTTCGCCGCCACGAAGGTGTCGGCGATCATCGCCTTCGTCCTGATCATCGTCGCCTTCGGGCTGGTGATCGAGGTCTCGACGAAGATGTTCGAGAACTCCGGCAGCACGGGCGGACTCAACAATCACCGGCAGTAGACGCGGCTCTCCCACGGCCGCAGCGCGTCGCCCGGCTCCCCGATGAGCAGCTCGGCGTCCTCCCAGCCCGTGAGGTCGACCGGCACCTCCTCGCCGGAGAAGTTGCCGAGCACGAGCAGCTCGGTGTCCTCGTGCCGCCGCGTGAACGCGTAGACGCGCTCGTCCTCCTCGAGCAGCATCGTGAAGTCGCCGTGCGCGACGGCCGGCACGGTGTGGCGCAGCTCGATCAGCCGCCGGTAGTGGTGGAAGACCGAGCCGGGGTCGGCGCGCTGGGCCTCGGCGTTGAGCTCGGAGTGGTTCGGGTTGACGGCCAGCCACGGCGTGCCGGTGGTGAACCCCGCGTGCGGTGAGGCGTCCCACTGCATCGGCGTGCGCGCGTTGTCGCGGCCCATCGCCTTGAGGGCCGGCAGCGAGTCCGGCCCCGCCTCGGCGTAGTGGTTGAGCGACTCGATGTCGCGGAACTCGTCGATCGAGGTGAACGGGAAGTTCGTCATCCCGAGCTCCTCGCCCTGGTACACGTACGGCGTCCCGCGGTGCAGGTGCAGCACCGTGCCGAGCATCTTGGCCGCCTCGGGGCTGCCGTCGCCGAAGCGCGAGACCACCCGCGGCTGGTCGTGGTTGTTCCAGTACAGGCTGTTCCAGCCGCGCTCGGCCAGCCCGTCCTGCCAGCGGCCGAACGAGCGCTTGAGGTCGCGCAGCTTCAGCTCCCGCACGTCCCACTTGGAGGCGCCCTGGTCGAGCTGGACGTGCTCGAACTGGAAGACCATGTCGACCTCGCCGCGCGCGGGGTCGGTGAAGAGCTTGGCGTTCTCGAGCGTCACGCCCGGCATCTCGCCGACCGTCAGCACGTCCTCGCGCCCGGCGAACACCTCGCGGTGCATCTCCTGCAGGAACTCGTGGATGCGCGGCCCGCACAGGTAGTACGGCGACCCGTCGCCCCCGGGCGCATCGGGCAGCGAGGTGTCCTTGGAGATCATGTTGATGACGTCCATGCGGAAGCCGTCGACCCCGCGGTCGAGCCACCACCGCATCATCGAGTAGATCGCCTCCCGGACCTCCGGGTTCTCCCAGTTGAGGTCGGGCTGCTTGCGCGAGAACAGGTGCAGGTAGTACTGGCCGGTGGCCTCGTCGAGCTCCCACGTGGGGCCGGAGAAGAACGAGCGCCAGTTGGTCGGCTGATCTCGCCACCAGTACCAGTCGCGCTTCGGGTTGTCGCGAGCTCGAGCGCGACTCCACGAACCACGGGTGCTCGTCGGACGTGTGGTTGACCACCAGGTCCATCACGAGCTTCATCCCGCGCTCGTGGACACCCGCCAGCAGCGCGTCGAACTGCTCGAGGGTGCCGAACGTGGGGTCGATGCCCTGGTAGTCGCTGATGTCGTAGCCGGCGTCGTCCTGCGGCGAGGGGTAGATCGGCGACAGCCACAGCACGTCGACGCCCAGCTCGGCCAGGTGGTCGAGCCGGTCGATGATGCCGCCGAGGTCGCCGATGCCGTCGCCGTCGGAGTCGGCGAAGCTACGCGGGTAGATCTGGTAGACGACGGCGCTCTGCCACCAGGCCATCAGCCGGTGCTTCCCGGCACGGCGATCCCCGACTCATAGGCGAGCACGACGGCCTGCACGCGGTCGCGGATGCCGAGCTTCATCAGCAGCCGGGCGACGTGGGTCTTGACCGTGGTCTCGCTCACCACCAGCTCGGCGGCGATCTCGGCGTTCGACAGCCCGCGCGCCACGAGCTTGAACACCTCGACCTCGCGCGCGGTCAGCTCGTCGAAGCCCGGCGGCGGCCCGGCGGCGGGCGCGGCGCGCGAGAACTCGTGGATCAGGCGCCTGGTGATCGAGGGGGCGAGCAGCGCGTCGCCGCGCGCGACGACGCGGATGCCGGCGGCCAGCTCCTCGGGCGGCACGTCCTTGAGCAGGAACCCGGACGCGCCGGCGCGCAGCGCCTCGTAGACGTACTCGTTGAGGTCGAAGGTGGTGAGCATCAGCACGCGCGCGGGGGAGTCGCCGCCGGCGGCGACCACCTGGCGCGTCGCCTCGATGCCGTCGAGCTCCGGCATGCGGATGTCCATCAGCACGACGTCGGGGTCGAGCCGCTTCGCCTGCGCGACCGCCTCGTTGCCGTCGGACGCCTCGCCGATCACGTCGAGGTCCTCCTCGGCGTCGAGGATCATGCGGAAGCCGGCGCGCACGAGCGCCTGGTCGTCGGCGATCAGGACCCGGATCACAGTGGCAACCTAGCGACGACCTCGAACCCGCCGCCCTGCCGGCGGCCGGCGCGCAGCTCGCCGTCGTAGAGGCGGACCCGCTCCTCCATGCCCACGAGCCCGTGCCCGCCGGCCTTGCCGTTGGCGGCCGGGGCGCCGTTGTCGACGATCTCGAGCTCCAGGTGCTCGGGCTCCCAGCGCACGGTCACCTCGGTCGGCGCGGCGCCGGCGTGCTTGATCGCGTTGGTCAAAGCTTCCTGCACGACGCGGTAGGCGGCGAGGTCCATGCCGGCGGGGAGCGAGCGCGGCTCGCCCTCGACGCTCAGGGAGACCGGCAGCCCGGCGGCGCGCGTGCGGTCCACCAGCGCGTCGAGCTCGCGCAAGGACGGCTGCGGGGCGCGCTCGTCGCTCGTGGTGCATGCACGCCGAGCAGCCGCCGCATCTCGGCCAGCGCCGCGCGGCCGACTTCCTCGATGTGGGCGGCCGCCTCGACGGCGCGGGCGGGGTCGCGGTCCAGGATGCGGCGCGCGCCGCCCGCCTGCACGACCATGACCGACACCGAGTGCGCGACGACGTCGTGCATCTCGCGCGCGATCCGGCGCCGCTCGTCGGCCGCCGCGCGGGCGACCTCCTCCTCGTGCGCCTCCTGAGCCTGCACGGCGGCCTCGTGCAGCTCCTCGGTGAGCCGCGTGCGCGTGCGCACGCCGCGGCCGGCGAGCCAGGCGATGAGCACGAACGCGGTGGGGAAGATGTAGTCGGTGAAGACCTGGTCCTCCCACGTCGAGGTGACCCCGGTGACGCCGATCAGGATCAAGACCGGCGCGATCCGCGCCGCGCGGCCGTCGGTGTACGCGCCCATCGCGTAGCCGGCGAAGAGCCCGCCATGAGCGGCATCTGGATCGACTTGACGTCGTCGCCGGCGAGGTTGAAGAGGATCCACATCGCGAACATCACGGCACCCGGCGGCGATCGGCCGGCTGCGGCGCCAGTACAGCGTCGAGTAGCCGACCGCCATGATCGCGACGCTCTGCGGCGCGGGCGCATCCACGCGCGCGAACAGCTCGATCAGGCCGGCGACCAGGAACACCGTCGCGATGGCGCGGTCCAGCCAGCGGCGGTCCAGCCGCCGGAGCCTGCGGATCACGCTCGGCGCCCCCGAGCGGGAGCCGTGCGCGGACGACGTGCCCGCCGTCGCGCCGCGCGCCCGCGCGCAGCTGGCCGCCGGACAGCGTCACCCGCTCGCGGATGCCGAGCAGCGGGCGGTCCGGCGCGTTGCCGTCGTCGGCGACCACGAGCTCCACGTGGTCGGCGCCGTAGCGCAGCTTCACCTCGGCGTGGCCCGCGTGGCCGTGCTCGAGCGCCCCGCCGAGCGCCTCCTGGACGACGCGGTAGGCGGTCAGGTCGATGCCGATCGGCAGGTCGCGCTGCTCGCCCTCGATGCCCACCTCGACGGGCAGGCCGGCGGCCTCGAGCCGCTTGACGAGCGAGCTGACGTGGCGCAGCGACGGCTGCGGCGCCAGCGCGAGCTCCTCGTCGTCGCGGCGCAGCACGCCGAGCAGCCGGCGGATCTCGGTGAGCGCCTCGCGGCCGCTCGTCTCCACCGCCTGGAAGGCGTCCGCCGCACGCTGCGGATCGCGCTCGGCGAGCCGGCGCGCGCCCGAGGCCTGCACCACCATCGCGCTCAGCGCGTGGGCGACGACGTCGTGCAGCTCGCCGGCGATCCGGCTGCGCTCCTCCACGGCCGCCGCCTCGGCGCGGTGCGCGCGCTCGTCCTCGAGCCGCGCGGTCTTCTCGCGCAACGCCTCGTTGAGCCGCGCGCGGCTCCGGATCACGCGGCCGATCACCACCGGGGCCACGACCAGGGCGCCGATGCTCGAGCACGTAGTTGCCGATGGTGTCGTCGGTCTGCTCGACCGCGGTGAACACCGACATGAAGACGACGGCGCACGCGGTGACGACCCAGACCGTGCGGCCCTCGAGGTGCCGGCCGATCCCGTAGACCAGGAACAGCGCGACGAAGAACGGGCTGACGAGGTTCTCGGTGTACTGGTTGCCCATGGCCGGGAAGGCGCAGAACAGCGCCATGCCGACGATCGGGGCCACGACCGGCAGGCGGCGGCGGATCGCCACGCATCCGGCCATGCCCGCGACCATGAGGGCGACCAAGGGCTTGCGCGGCGTCTCGTCGGGCAGCAGGAAGACGACCTCGAGCAGCCCTTCGACGAGCAGCGCGGAGGCCAGCAGGAGATCGGCCCGGTAAGGGCCCATTGCGCGCAGCCGAGCGAGCATGGTCAGGCAACGTTAGCCGCGCAGAACGCCCGCATCGTCGTCCTCGGTGACGATCGCCGGGTCATCCTCGAGGATGACGGCGGATCCTCCCCGGGGCAGCGGCAGGATCGTCACGGCGGCCGACGACAGGCGACGCGGCGGCGGCGAGAGTCCTCGCCATGAGGACATGGACCGCCCAGACGACCACCGCCGCACGGCCGGAAGCCGTGCTCGACGTGCTCACCGACCCGGAGGCCGCCGCCCGCTGGGCGCCGCTGCCGTTCGACGTCGAGGATCTCGACGGGCGGCGGCTCGCGACCGGCAGCCGGGCCCGCATCAGCGGCAAGCTCGCGGGCCGGCGCGTGGGGTTCGACCTCGAGGTCCACGAGGCCTCCGGCGACGGGCTCTCGCTCGCCGCCAACGGCCCCGTGGGGTTCGACGTCGACTATCGCCTCGCCGCCGTCGACGGCGGCAGCGAGGTGCGCGCGTCCGTGTCCGTCCGCCCATCCGGCGGAATCCTGGGGCGTCTGCTCGCCGAGGCGACGAGCGCCCTGCTGTCCGCCGGTGCCCTGGAAGCCGCTCTCTCGCGAGTGTCGCGGGAAGCGGTCGCCTACTGAGAAAGGACTCCCTTGACCGCTCTCCTCGACGTCTCCACGTCGCATGCCGTCAGCGCGATGGCGCTGACCCGCACCTACGGCGCACGGCGACTCGGCCGTGCACGCCCTTCGCGGCGTCTCGCTCGACCTGCCGGCCGGCCAGTTCACGGCCGTCATGGGTCCCTCGGGCTCCGGCAAGTCGACCCTCATGCACCTGCTCGCCGGCCTCGACACGCCCACCTCGGGCACGGTCAAGGTCGCCGGCCAGGAGATCACGCGCATGAAGGACCGCGACCTCACGCGGCTGCGCCGCAAGCACATCGGCTTCGTCTTCCAGTCCTTCAACCTGCTCCCGACCCTGACCGCGGAGGAGAACGTCGTGCTGCCGGTGGCGATCGCCGGCGGCCGGCCTCCGGCCGAGGAGCTCGACGCCCTCATGGCGCGCGTGGGCCTGCAGGACCGGCGCGACCACCGGCCGTCGGAGCTCTCCGGCGGCCAGCAGCAGCGCGTGGCGATCGCGCGGGCGCTGATCACGCGCCCGACCGTCCTGTTCGCCGACGAGCCGACCGGCAACCTGGACTCCGAGGCCGGCGCCGGCATCCTCGCCCTGCTGCGCGACGCCGTCGACCTCGACGGCCAGACCACCCTGATGGTCACCCACGACCCGCGCGCGGCGGCCACCGCCGACCGCGTCCTCTACCTGACCGACGGCCGCGTGGTGGCCGACCTCCAGCGCCCGACGGAGGATGACGTGCTCGCGGTGATGAACCGATGACCAAGGTCGTTCTCAAGGGCCTCGCCGCGCGTCCGCTGCGCACGGCGCTCAGCGCGCTCGCGATCGTGGTGGGGGTGGCGTTCGTCTGCGCGGCCCTCACGTTCACCGGCGCCATGCGCGGCGCGGCCGACTCGCTCTCGAGCGCGGCCTACGACGGCACCGACGCCGTCGTGACCGCCAAGTCCGCGTTCGAGCCCGGGACGGACTCGTTCGCGCAGAAGCCGACGCTGCCCGCCGCCACGCTCGACGAGGTGCGCGGGACGGCCGGCGTCGACGTCGCCGTCGGCGACATCTCCGACACGGCACAGATCATGGACCGCGACGGCGAGCCGCTCGGCGACGGGCCGTACTTCGGCTCGGGCTTCGACGCTCGCACGCCGGGCGCCGAGAAGCTCACCCCGTTCCGCCTCGGCGAGGGCCGCTGGGCCGCCGCTCCGGGCGAGGTCGTCATCGACCAGGGCAGCGCCGAGAAGGCGGACTACGCCGTCGGCGACCGCATCACCGTCGCCACGCGCGGCGAGGCGCGGGAGTTCGAGGTCGTCGGCATCGCCACCTTCGCCGACGTCAAGTCGATCGGCACCGCCAGCTTCGCCGTGTTCGACCTCGCGGCCGCGCAGGAGCTGTTCGGCAAGGCGGGCGCGTATGACCGCATCCTCGTCGCGGGCGACCTCGAGCAGGGGCCGGCCGGCACGGTGGTCGGCTCGGCCGCGGCCGACGACCGGTTCGACCTCGAGGGCCTGAAGTCGTTCGTCGACATCCTGCGCACGATCCTGCTGGCCTTCGCCGGCGTGGCGCTGCTCGTGGGCGCGTTCACGATCTTCAACGCGCTCTCGATCGCCATCGCCCAGCGCACGCGTGAGCTGGGGCTGCTGCGGATGGTCGGCGCCAGCCGCCGGCAGGTCCGCCGCATGGTCCTGCTCGAGGCGCTGGCGATCGGCCTCGGCGCCTCCGCCCTCGGCATCGGCGCCGGGCTGCTGCTCGCCGCCGGGCTGGAGAGCCTGTTCACCTCGATGGGCCTGTCCCTGCCGATCGCGGGCATGTCGCTGAGCGGCGGCACGGTGATCGCGGCGCTGATCGTCGGCGTCGGCGTGACGCTGGTGGCGGCGCTGCTGCCGGCCCGCCGGGCGACCAAGGTCGCCCCCGTGGCCGCCCTGCGCGAGGCCGGCGACGCCGTGAGCCGCGTGCGGCTCCCGGGCCGCGTCCTGCGCTGGGTGACCGGCCTCGTCGGCCGCCCGTCGGCGCGTCTCGGCGGCTCGGCCGGACGGCTCGCGCGCACCAACGCGATGCGCCACCCCGGCCGCACGGCCTCCACCGCGTCGGCGCTGCTGATCGGCGTCGCCCTGGTGACGGCGGTGACCGTGGTGGCCAAGGGCCTGCAGGACGTCTCCGCCGGGTCGCTCGAGCGGCGCGTGCAGGCGACCTCCGTGGTCGCGTCGGCCGACGGCTGGACGCCGATCGACCCCGCGGTCGAGCGGGCGGTCGGCCTACGCCCCGGGCGTGACCGCGGTCAGCTCGCTGGCCCAGGACGCCGCGCTGGCCTTCGGCGAGGAGGAGGGCGTCAACGCCATCGACACCGCGACCGTGAACGAGGTGTTCGCCTACGACCTGAAGGCCGGGGACGAGGCGGCGATCGCCGGCCTCGGCTTCGGCGGCGCGCTGGTCGACGACGGCTGGGCCACCGAGCACGGCCTGGGAGTCGGCGACGCGTTCACCATCACGTCGCCCGACGGCACCGAACTGGACCTGAGCGTGCGCGCGATCGAGGAGTCGCCGGTGCTCGACATCCTGGGCCTCGGTCCGATCACGATCTCGCGCGAGGCCTTCGACGGAGCGTTCACCACCGAGCGCAACCGCTTCACGCTGATCTCCGGCGGCGACGTGGCGCAGCTCGACAAGGCGCTGGCCGCGTTCCCCGAGGTCGAGGTCTCGACCAAGTCGCAGTTCATCACCACGCAGACCGAGTGGATCGGCCAGATCCTGGCCATCCTCTGGGTCCTGCTGGCCCTGGCCGTGATCGTGTCCCTGTTCGGGATCGTCAACACGCTGGTGCTCGCCACCTTCGAGCGCCGGCGCGAGCTGGGGACGCTGCGGGCGATGGGCATGTCCCGCCGCCAGCTGCGCCGGATGGTGCGCCACGAGAGCGTGATCACCGCGCTCATGGGCGCCCTGCCCGGCATCGGCGTCGGGCTCGCACTCGCCGCCGCGGTGGTCGCCGCGCTCGGCGAGTACGGGCTGGAGTTCGTGATCCCGACGGGCGCCCTCGTGGCGGTCGCCGTGATCGCGGTGCTGGCGGGCATGGCTGCGGCCGTGCTCCCGGCAAGGCGAGCCGCCCGCACCGACGTGCTGGCCGCGCTCGCCTACGAGTAGGGGAGTGACAGGGCGCCGGCGGCTACTGGCCGCCGGCGCCCTGGGGAGCCGTGCGCGCCTTCCGCACCGCCACGCCGAGCGCGACGAGCCCGATCAGGATCGGCAGGCCGAAGATGACGAGGAACGGCGTCGTCGGCAACGGCTCGTAGTCCTCCGACCGGTCCCACAGGCCCGTCATCCACGCGATGTCGCTCAGCAGCGCGAGCGCGACCCACGGGACCGTGCCCAGCCACAGCAGCGCCTTCCAGCGGCCCCAGAAGTAGCCGCCGGCGACGAGCGCGAGGGCGGGCAGCACGATTCCCAGGTACGAGCCGCCGCCCTCCCACTCGACCGACCTGAACGCGCGCGACCAGCGGCACCGCGACCGCGCAGAGCACGGCAATGACGACGATCAGCGGAACGAAGCGGCGGATGAGTCGCTTGTACCCCGGTCGATGTCCACGATCTCGCGGCCGAGCGGCGTGATCGAGACCGGTATGCCTTGACGGTACGCCGATCAGCCGCAGGGGAGTCGCGCGGTGAGCGTGGTGCCGTCGCCCTCGCGGCTCTCGACGTCGAGCTCGCCGCCGAGCGCCTCGACGCGGTCGCGCAGCCCGCGCAGGCCGGAGCCGCCGCGCAGGTCGGCGCCTCCGACGCCGTCGTCGGCCACCTCGACCACGGCGCGGCCGTTCGCGCGGGTGACGCTCACGTTCACGCACGAGGCCCGGGCATGCTTGGACGCGTTGGTGAGCGCCTCCGCGACCAGGTAGTACGCGGCCGCCTCCACGGCCGGCGGGAGGCGGCCTTCGAGCGCGGCGCAGAGCTCGACCGGCAGCGTCGCGCGGCCGGCCAGCATCTCGAGCGCGGGGACGAGGCCCTTGTCGGACAGGATCGCCGGATGGATCCCGCGGGCCAGCTCGCGCAGCTCCTCGAGCGCGGCGGCCAGGTCGTCGCTCGCCTGCTGGATCAGCTCGCCCGCCTTCGGGTCGCCGCTGGCGAGCTTGCGCTCGGCCAGCCGCAGCTCCAGCGAGAGCGCCACGAGGCGCTGCTGCGCGCCGTCGTGCAGGTTGCGCTCCAGCCGCCGCCGCTCCTCGTCGCCCGCGCGCACGATGCGGGCGCGCGAGTCGGCCAGCTCCTGGCGCGCCTCGGCGTTGGCCAGCGCCACGCCGACGAGCTCCGCGAAGTCGGCGATCCGCTGCTCAGCCCCTTCGGGGAACGTGGTCTCCCCGACGGTTGAGACGAGCACCGCGCCCCACAGCCGCCCGCCGAGCCAGATCGGGGTGCCGACGCTCGAGCGCAGGCCCAGCTCGCGCAGCAGGTCGGCGGTCGAGCCCGGCGTCTCGGAGTAGTCGTCGACGCGCTCCGGCCGCCCGCTGTCGCGGATGAACGCCGCCGCGGTCGGGCCGTCGAGCGCCACGCGCGTGCCGACCGGCACGTTGCGCGCGCCGCCGGTGCTCCAGCCGCCGGCCACGACCCCTCCGCCGTCGGGCTCGAAGCGGATCATGTTCGAGGTCTGCGCGCCGAGCAGGCGGCCGAGCTCCTCGGTCACCACCTCGAACACGCGCGCGGGGTCGGCCTCGCGCGCGACCACGGTGGCCACCCGCCGCAGCGCGGCCTGCTCGGCGGCCAAGGTGCGCAGCGCCAGCTCGTTGCGCTGTCGCTCGGTCACGTCGCGCAGGAAGCCCGTGAAGAGCGGCGGGCCCGGCAGATCGGGACGGCTGATCGCGATCTCGACCGGGAACTCGCTGCCGTCCGAGCGCATGGCCGGCAGCTCGACGGGATGCCCGACCATGCGCCCCTCCCCGGTCGCCACGTAGCGCTCGACCCCGCGCCGGTGCGGCTCGCGCAGGTGCGGCGGGATGATCAGCTCGGCCAGCTCGCGGCCGACCATCTCCTCCGCCGTGTAGCCGAACATCTCCTCGGCCGCGTGGTTGACCTCGACCACCCGCCCTTCGGAGTCCATCGTGATGATGGAGTCGAAAGCGGCGTCGAGGATGGCCTGGAGCAGAGGTGCGGCGTCCACGACATGCAAGTCTGACGCGATGGCGGAAACCGCACCTCCGCGCTCCGGGCGGCTCGGGCTCGTCCTCGGTGCGCTGATGCTGGTGATGCTGCTGGCTTCGCTGGACCAGACGATCGTCTCGACCGCGCTGCCCACGATCGTCGGCGAGCTCGGCGGGCTGGAGCACATCTCGTGGGTGGTGACCGCGTACCTGCTGGCCATCACGGTGGTCACGCCGCTCTACGGCAAGCTCGGCGACCTCTACGGCCGCAAGGTCGTGCTCCAGGGCGCGCTGGTCATCTTCCTGATCGGCTCGGCGCTGTGCGGGCTGGCGCAGGGGATGACCGAGCTGATCCTCTTCCGGGCGATCCAGGGTCTGGGCGGCGGCGGGCTGATGGTCAGCGCGCAGGCGGCGATCGGCGACGTCGTCTCGCCGCGCGAGCGCGGCCGCTACATGGGCCTGTTCGGCGCCGTGTTCGGCGTCTCGTCGGTGGCGGGGCCGCTGATCGGCGGCTTCTTCACCAGCGCCCTGACGTGGCGTTGGATCTTCTACATCAACATCCCGCTCGGCCTGCTCGCGCTCGCGGCGCTCGCCGTGTCGCTGCCCGCCGCGAAGGAGCGGGTGAGCCATTCGATCGACTACGCCGGCGCGGTGCTGCTGGCCGTCGGGCTGAGCGCGATCGTGCTGCTGACCACGCTGGGCGGGACCACCTACGCGTGGGGATCGGCGGAGATCGTCGCGCTGGGCTTTGTCGGGATCGCCGGCCTTGCGCTCTTCGTCTGGGCCGAGTCGCGAGCGGCCGAGCCGATCCTGCCGCTGCACCTGTTCCGCAACAGCGTCTTCCGGATCACCAGCGCCATCGGCTTCGTGATCGGCTTCGCGCTGTTCGGCGCGCTGACCTACCTGCCGCTGTTCCAGCAGGTGGTGCGCGGCGACTCGCCGACCGAGTCGGGCCTCCAGCTCGTCCCGGTGATGGCCGGCGTGCTGATCGGGTCGATCGGCTCGGGCCAGGTGATCACCGCCACCGGCCGCTACAAGGCGTTCCCGATCGCGGGGACGGCGATCGCCGCCGTCGGGATGCTGCTGCTCTCGCGGCTCGACGCCGGCACGTCGACCGTCTTCGGCATCTTCGCGATGTTCGTGATGGGCCTCGGGCTGGGGCTCGTGATGCAGGTGCTCGTGCTCGCCGTGCAGAACGCCGTCGACTACGCCGAGCTCGGCGTCGCCACCTCCGGCGCGACCCTGTTCCGCTCGATGGGCGGCTCGCTCGGCACGGCGATCCTCGGCGCGATCTTCGCCAACCGGCTGTCGGACGAGCTCGCCGGCACGCCCGCCGCCGAGGTGGGGAGCGGCGCGATCGACCCGAGCGCGATGGAGTCGCTGCCGGCCGCGGTCCGCGACCCCTACATCGGCGCCTTCACCGACTCGCTCTCCACGGTCTTCATCGTCGCCACGGCGATCGTGCTGCTCGCCTTCCTGCTGTCGTGGTTCATCGAGGAGCGGCCGCTGCGCAAGACCGTCGACACGGCGGGCGTCGGCGAGGCGTTCGCGCAGCCGACCCATGGCGATTCCGTGCACGAGCTCTCGCGCGAGCTCGCCCGGCTGGTCGGCCGCGAGCGGGCGCGCGTGTTCATCGAGCGCACCGTTGCCGCCGCGGGCGTCGAACTCTCGGCCGGGCAGGCGTGGCTGCTCGTGCAGGGGAAGGAGGGCATCGCGCTGCACGACCCCGAGGCGATCGCCGCCGGCCGGCCGATCGACGCGGCGCAGGTGCGCATGCTGATCGCGGAGCTCGACGAGCGGGCGCTCGTCCGTGAGACCCGGCTCACCGAGGCCGGCCATGCCACGGCGGAGCGCCTGATCGTCGCGCGCCGTGAGCGGCTCACGCTGCTGGTGGCCGACTGGGAGGCCGACGACGACCCGCGCGTCAACGACGTGATCGCGCGGCTCGCCACCTCGCTCGGGACCGAGCCCCCGCGCTAGCTCAGAGTCCGCCGAAGCGGGTGAGCAGCGCACCGGCCAACGGCGCGAGCACGGCGACCAGGCCTTCGAGGTTCGTCCTCGCGTCGCCGCCCAGCTCGAGCTCGCGCGCGAGCAGCGCGCGCCGCTCTGCGGCCGCGGGAAACCCGTCCTCGGCCGGGCCCGGGAGCGGCACGGCCCGGTCCATGATCGACCGGGCGCTCCGCTCGATGGCGCCGAACGCGCGCACGTAGATGGCGGCCAGGACTGCGGTCAGCCAGGCTCCGTACACGAGCACGTACGCGTCGGGGGACGGCGTCCCGCCCGCCTCGGCGACCGCCTCGCGGAGCGCCCCGGTGAGGATCACGGCCACGGCGATCATCCCGCCCAGCGCTGCGGTCGCGGCCTTCAGGCCGGCGCGCCAGACGCGCACCCGCTCGATGGTCGCGTCCTCGTCCCGCGCGGCCAGGCGGATCCGCTCGAGCGCGACGAGCCACGGGAGGATCGCCACGGCGGCGAGCGCATGCAGCAGCCCGTTCTTCCACCGCTGGCCGGCCACGACCAGGTCGTTGCCGATCTCCGCCAGCCCGGTGAGGACGAGCAGCAGCGCGAAGGCTCCGTAGACGGCGACGAGGAAGCCGCCCACGTTCCGGCGCGGCAGCGTCTCGAGCATCCGGACGCCGGCGCTCGCGAGCGCCGTCCATAGCACGACGCTCGCGGCCACGAGCAGCTCCCAGACCTCGATCAGGGGCGTCTCCGATGTGTCCCCGGTCCATCTGACGATCGCGAAGACCGCCAGCCCGAGCGGGGCCGCCGCCCACAGGATGAGCCGGGCCGCCACTAGGCGATCGCGGGCGCCTCCGGCAGCCGCGCCAGCGCCGCCTCCATGTCGGACTCCGAGAACTCGGGGTCCTCGAGGTTGCCGGACAGGAACGCGTCGTAGGCCGCCAGGTCGAAGTTGCCGTGGCCGCAGAGCCCGAACAGGATCACCTCGGCGTCGCCGCGCTCGACCTCCTCGATCACCGCGCGGATGGCGTGCGCGGGCTCGGGCGCCGGGATGATCCCCTCGCTGCGGGCGAAGCGCACGGCGGCCTCGAACGTCTCGTTCTGCTTGTAGGCGCGCGCCTCGATCCGGCCGGCCTTGACGAGGCCGCACAGCATCGGCGCGTCGCCGTGGTAGCGCAGGCCGCCGGCGTGCACGGGCGGCGGCACGAAGTCGTGCCCGAGCGTGTACATCGGCATCAGCGGCGTGAGCCCCGCGGTGTCGCCGAAGTCGTAGTGGTAGACGCCGCGGGTGAGCGTCGGGCAGGCGGCCGGCTCGGCGGCCACGAAGCGCGCCTTCGAGCCGGCGCGCAGGAACGGGAACGCGAGCCCGGCGAAGTTCGAGCCGCCGCCGACGCAGCCGACGATCACGTCCGGCTGGTCGCCCGCCAGCTCCATCTGCAGGATCGCCTCCTGCCCGATGACGGTCTGGTGCAGCAGCACGTGGTTGAGCACGGAGCCGAGCGAGTAGTTGCAGTCCGGGTCCTGGCCCGCGACCTCCACAGCCTCGGAGATGGCGATCCCGAGCGAGCCGGTGGGATGCTCGGCGTTGGCGCGGCCCGAGTTCGTCAGGTCCGAGGGCGAGCGGTGCACGGTCGCGCCCCAGGCCTGCATCATCGAGCGCCGGTACGGCTTCTGGTCGTAGCTCGAGCCGACCATGAAGACCTCGCACTCGAGCCCGAACAGCGAGCAGGCGAAGGCGAGCGACGAGCCCCACTGCCCGGCGCCGGTCTCGGTCGACGAGCTTCTTGACGCCCGCCTTGGCGTTCTCGTACGCCTGCGGCACGGCGGTGTTCGGCTTGTGCGAGCCGGCCGGCGAGACGCCCTCGTACTTGTAGTAGATCCGCGCGCTCGTGCCGAGCGACTTCTCCAGCCGGCGCGCCCGGAACAGCGGCGTCGGCCGCCACAGGCCGTACGCCTCGCGCACCTCGGCCGGGATCTCGACCTCGGGCTCGGGCGAGACCTCCTGCATGATCAGCCCCATCGGGAAGATCGGCGTGAGGTCGTCCGGCCCGGCGGGCTGGCCGGTGCCGGGGTTGAGCGGCGGCAGCGGCTCTCCCGGCAGGTCGGGCAGCAGGTTGATCCAGTGGGTGGGGATCTGCTCCTCGCCGAGCAGGTACTTGGTCGGCTCGCTCATGGCGCGACCCTACAGCGCGAAGGGATCGCGAATCCGGCGCGCGGCCCTCAGCGCCAGATAGCTCGCGATCAGCACCCACGAATAGCTGACGACGCGGGAGAGCAGGCCGTCTTCCAGCCAGGTGCCGACGATCATGTGCTTGATCGAGGCGGCGATCAGCACGCCGATGCCGGCCGCCGCGGCCCAGGCGAGCGGCTCGCGCCAGAGCGCCGGCTCGCCGATGCGCGCGGGCACGCGCCCGAGCCGCGCCATCAGCGTGCGCACGTAGTGCGCCGAGCGGCCGGCGCTCTCGGTCCGCAGCCGAGCCTCGCCCGCGACCGCGCAGAACGTGGTGACCGCGTCGAGGTCGTCGGCCTCGCGTGTGGCGAGCGTGCGCACCTCGAGCTCGCCGCGACGGCCGTCGTCGGGAGCGGGCCGGACGTGCAGCAGCGCGAGCCGTCGTTCGCCGCGCGCGACGGCGAAGAGACCGGCGGCGCCCGGGAGGCCCTGCTCGAGCGCCAGCGGCGGGCTCGCCGCGGCGGTGCGCACGGCGCGGCGGAGCCGCCCGCCCGGCCGTCGCCAGGCGAGCACCTTCGGCACCGCCGCCGCGAGGAGGGCCGTCACGGCTGAGACGACGGCGACCGCCGGCGCGCCGTCCGGCACCGACGGGTCGTCGAGGTAGGACGTCGCGGTGAAGAAGGCGAGGACGCTGATCCAGAAGATCCAGCGCGACGGCTTGTCGATGCCTGGAACCTTCGGCGGGCCCTTGCGCTGCTCCGGCCACGGCGGGGCGGGGTGCGGGGCGTCGTCGGCACCGGTCACGAGCAGCGGCGCGAGCACCGCCGCGCTCCAGCGCTCGCGCTCGGCGGTCACGAGCCGGTGCGCGATCTCGGCCTGGCCGGCGTCGGTGAGGGGCTCGGGCTGCCACGCGCCGTCGACCTCGCGGGGAAGCGCGACGATCGCGTGGCGCGGCGCGGGATCGCTGTGCCGCTCGGCGGTGCGGCGCCGGCGCAGCCCGAGCGCTCCCTCGCGGCGCAGCGCATGGGCGTTGTCGGCCCGCAGGGCGACCTCCGACATGGCGGCGACCGCGTCCTCGGCCCGGCCGGCGTCGTCCTCGTCGAACTCGTGCTCGGCGAGCGTGCGCACCTCGACGCACGAGGCGTCGCGCGCGTCGCCGCGCACCCACAGCAGCAGCACGCGCAGCACGCCGGGCCCGCGCAGCATGCCGACCGTCGCGCGCCCGTGCGGGTCGTTCGACGCGCGTCTTGCGGTGTGCCTGGCCGCTCGCCGGCGCTCCGCGGCCAGCCGGCGCACGGCGCGGATGCCGCGGCGCATGAGCGCGAGCCCGCCCCAGGCGGCCGACAGGAACAGGACCGCCGCGGCCACGCCGGAGGCCGACGTGAGCGGGTCGTCGTCGCCGCGGTCGATCCCGAGCGCGTCGACGACACCGATCACGGCTCCCGCCACGCCGATCGTCGCGAGCAGGATGCCGGCCACCGTCAACAGCCGCCACCAGAACATGCCGCCCAGGCTCGACACGGTGAGCGGCTCGAGCGTGCACCCGAGCTCGTACAGCTCGCGGCTGGTGAGGCCGACGTGCCCGTCCAGCTCGTGGCGCGGGACGCGGCGCGGCTCGGCCGCCTCGAGCCGCCGGTACAGCTCCGCCGCGCCCTCGGGCTCCAGCGGGTCGAACGTCTCGGCCATGAGCGTTGCCGTCACCTCCTCCGCAGTACCCGGTCAGGCGTAAAGTCGGTCGCGTGGATGGGCGGCTGGTCCTGCTCGGGCTGATCGTCGTGATCGCGTTCGTCGCGGCGCGCGATCTGGAGCCGGCCCGCCCCGCGGCGGTGCTGGCGCGCGAGCGCGCCGCCGACGCCGTCCTGGTCGAGGTCGACCGCACCCAGCTCTGCTATCGCCAGCGGCGGCGGCGCTACGCCGAGACGGTCCCGTCGCTCCTGTTCGCCGGCGGCCACTTCATGCGCCTCGCGCTGCGCCACGACCTCGACATCCACCTCGACGCGAGCGGCGACGCCTACGCTCTGCGCGTCACCGGCGAGCAGGTCGACCTCGCGCTCCAGCGCCGCGGCGCCGACCTCGTCCGCCTCGAGGTGGGCGACCGACCGGCGCCGCGCGTCGCCGCGCGCTGCTAGGCGTCGCGCGTCATCGTCCGCCACGCGCCGGCCAGCAGCGGCAGGACGCTCCATGCGAGCAGCACGCCGACGGCCCCGGCGAGCGACAGCGAGTGGAAGGGGTCGCCCTCGGTGAGCCCGGCGGGCATGACCCGGTCGAGCCCGGCGATGACGACGCTGTCCTCGAGCCACTCGAGCGACTCGGCGTTCTGCACCAGCGGGGTCACGATCAGCCACAGCGCGAGCAGGATGGCGATCGACTGGGCCGCCGAGCCGACCAGGCTCGCCACCCCGAGCGAGAGCGCGAAGCTGACGGCGCCGACGAGGGCGAGCCAGCCGGCGTATGCGGACCACCGAGCGTCACCGCCCCCCGCCGCGAGGACGACGTAGCCCGCCTCGGCCGAGAGCAGGACGAGCGCCAGGCCGGCGGGCACGCGGGCGGCGAAGAGGTCGAGCCGCGGGCGGCCGGTCGCCACCAGCTCGCGGAAGACGCCGGACGACTCGTCGGACGTGCCGAGCGACGAGCCGACCATGATCCCGGCCACCACGACGAGCAGCGCGAGCACGCCGAAGTGGTCCTCGAACCGGCCGCCGTCGAGCGTGTTCATGAGCGAGCGCGGGGCGACGGTCAGGGCGACCGCGGCGAGCACGAAGCCCGTGCGCCGGTAGAGCTTGAGGAACTCCGCGTTCACCAGTCTCATGACGTCACCTCCAGGAAGCGCTCCTCCAGCGACGGTCGCGTCCGCTCGAAGCGGCGGATCGCGATGCCGCCCTCCACCAACCGGCGGCCGATGTCGTCGCCCGCCGCGTCGGCGTCCACGTCCGGCAGCAGCCCGACGCGGATGCCCTCGCCGTCGACGTCGATCGTGGCGACCGCGCGGTGGCAGGACAGGATCGCGAGCGCCTCCTCGTCGTCGCTCGTGGCGATCGCCAGCCCCCGCTCGCCTCCGCCGGCGAGCTCGGCGATCGTCCCCTGCGACACCACGCGGCCGCGGTCGACGATCGCGACCCGGTCGCAGATCCGCTCGACCTCGTCGAGCAGGTGCGACGAGAGCAGGACCGTGCGGCCCTCGGCGACGAAGCCGCGGATCATGGCCCGGAACTCGTGGATGCCGGCGGGGTCGAGGCCGTTCGTGGGCTCGTCGAGGATCAGCAGCTCGGGGTCGCCGAGCAGCGCGCGGGCGACGCCGAGCCGCTGGCGCATGCCCTGCGAGTAGCGCTTGACGCGCTCGTCCGCGCGCTCGGCGAGCCCGGCGCGGGCGAGCGCGCCGTCGATGCGCTGCGTGCGCCTCGCGCTCGCGCGCGGCCGCCACGATGCGCAGGTTCTCGCGGCCGGTCAGATAGCCGTGGAAGCGCGGCTCCTCGACGATCGCGCCGACGCGCGCGAGCGCGGGGCGCCGCTCGTCCGGCAGCGGGCGGCCGAGCATCGTCATCGTCCCGGCGGACGCGCCGGTGAGCCCGAGCAGCATGCGGATCAGCGTCGTCTTGCCGGCGCCGTTGGGCCCGAGGTATCCGAACGCGGAGCCGCGCGGGACGAGCAGGTCCACGTCCTCGACCGCGATCCGGTCGCCGAAGCGCTTGGTGAGACCCGAGGTCTCGATGGCGAGGGTCATGGGGCGACCGTACGGCCGGGGCCATCCCTCCCGAGCACGGTTCTGCTCGTCCTCAGGGATGAGGTCGGGCCAGGCCCGCCCGGTACGCGAGGACGACAGCCTGGACGCGATCGCGCAGCCCGAGCTTGCGCAGCACGCTCGAGACGTGGGTCTTGACGGTCGTCTCGCTGAGGAACAGCCGCTCGGCGAGCTCGGCGTTCGACAGCCCCTCGGCCATCAGCGTGAGGATCTCCAGCTCGCGCTCGGTGAGCCGCGCGAGCTCCGGCGGCGGCTTGCTGCCCGGCAGCTGGGCGGCGAAGCGGTCGAGCAGGCGGCGCGTGACGGTCGGCGCCAGCAGCGCCTCGCCGGCGGCGACCACCCGGACCGCCTCGACGAGCTGCGCCGGCTGGACGTCCTTGAGCAGGAAGCCGCTCGCGCCGGCGCGGATCGCCTCGTAGACGTACTCGTCGAGGTCGAAGGTGGTGAGGATGAGGACGCGGGCGGGCGAGCCCGAGCGCCGCGAGCCGGCGCGTCGCCTCCACGCCGTCGACGTTCGGCATCCGGACGTCCATCAGGATCACGTCGGGCCGCGCCTTGCGGGCGAGCTCGACCGCCTCGCGGCCGTCCTCCGCCTCGCCGACCACCTCGAGGTCCTCGCGCGTCTCGAGGATCAGCCGGAAGCCGCTGCGCACGAGCGCCTGGTCGTCGGCGAGCAGGACGCGGATCATTCGACGGGGATCCTCGCCCGCACCGCGAACCCGCCGCCGGGCGCGGGCCCGGCGGTCAGGTCGCCGCCGAACTGGGCGGCGCGCTCGCGCATGCCGATGATGCCGTGGCCGGGCGTGACGGCCTCCGCGCCCTGCCCGTCGTCGACGACCTCGATCTCCAGCGCGCCGTTGCGCCGGCGCACGTCGACGCGCGCGGTGGTGGCGCGGGCGTGCTTGAGCGTGTTGGTGAGGGCCTCCTGCACGATGCGGTACGCCGAGAGGTCGACGCTCGGCGGCAGCGACGCCGGCTCGGATGACAGCTCGACGGCGAGGCCCGCGGAGCGGACGCGCTCGGCGAGCGCCCCGAGGCTCTCCAGGCCGGGGGCGGGGGCGAACGAGCCGTTCTCGCCGGCCAGCAGGCGCCGCAGCTCGGCCAGCGCCTCGCGGCCGGTCGACTCGATCGCGCGCAGCGCCTCGCGGACCTCGGCGGGCCGGCTGTCGAACGCGTCGCCGGCGGCCGCGGCCTGGATGGTCATCACGCTCACGCTGTGGCCGATGACGTCGTGCAGCTCACGCGCGATCCGCGCCTGCTCCTCGGCCGCCGCGCGCCGCACGTTGGCCTGCTGCTCGGCCTCGACCCGGCGCGCCCGCTCGCGCCGGGTGCGCACGTTGTCGCCCAGCAGCCAGGCGGCGCTGAACAGGGCGTAGTTCGCAAGTAGCTCCCAGAACCCGAGCGAGTCGATCGCGAGCACGTGGAACACGAGCACGGCGGCCGTGACGGCGGCCGCGTACAGCGAGCGCGGCCGGCCGACGTAAGCGGCGACCGTGTAGAGCGCGACGAGCGCGCCCGGGAACACGAACGCGTCGTTGACGAAGGCGGCGCCGAGCGCGGCGGCGAGCGTCACCGCCAGCACCGGCAGCGGGAACCGGCGCCGGAGCGCGACCGGCAGCGTGGCCAGCAGGATGAGGATCACGACCCAGAACGGGATCCCTTCGGCTGGCGCCGGCGGCTCGCCGGGGTTGTCGACCAGGACGGCGTAGGCGTACGGCGCGTCGCCGTGCAGCACGACCCGGGCGCGGTAGAACCCGGGCGCGCCGTCGGGCGTGGCGGTCGTCGTCGTCCAGGTGGTTCCGCTTCGCAGCTCCACGCTCGGGGGCGCCTCGCCGAGCGCGGCGGCCGGCGCGCCGTCGCGGAACACGACGATCCGCGCGTCCCACACGTCGCCGGTCTTACCATCGGCGGGCGGCGGGCTGACGGTCCAGTGGACCTGCGGCGCGGGTGATTCCTGGACCGACTGGCCGGTCTCGACGGTGCCGAGCGAGACCAGCGCGAGCGCGATCGCGAGCAGTGAGTCGACGACGAGCGCCGGCGGTCGCCAACGGGCCATCGGACCAACCCTACGCCCGAGCGGCTCGTCCGTAAGGACGATGCCGCTCGTTCGCAGGGAGGGCGGTCAGCGCTTGAGCAGGCGCGCCACCTCGAGGCCGCGCGCGCTCAGGCGCGAAGCCGCCGCGACCGGTGCGTCCGTCGCGGGCGGGGACACCCAGTCCGGATGGCCGGGCATCGGCGGGATCGTGTCGCCGTACACCCAGCGGACCAGGAAGGGCACGACGCCCGGGTCGCGCGCGACCCACGCGGCCAGCAGGATGAAGTCGAACGTGGTCGCGGACTCGCCGCCGAAGCGCTTCGCCCACTCACGCTGGAGCTCGTAGAACCTCCGCTCGCCGATCCGGTTGTGGAGCGCGTAGAGCACGAGCGCTCCGCCGTTGTAGACGTTGTCCGAGAACAGGAGGAGGAAGTCGTTGCTCGAAGGCCTGGCCACCGGCCCGAAGTCGTGCCGGTACTGGTTGCCGACCTCGTAGGCGCCGTGCATGCGGTCGACGAAGCTGACGCCGAACTTCTCGTCGGCGTACTGGGCCTCGTACCACGTCGCGTGGCCCTCGTTGAGCCAGACGTCGCTCCACTCGGCGGGCGCGATGTCGTCGCCGAACCACTGGTGCGCCAGCTCGTGCACGAGGATCGGCTCGGCGTCGATCGGGGCGGCCTGCGTCTCGTCGACGAGGAAGCCCGGGTGCAGCGACAGCGTCTGCGTCTCGAGCGCGTAGCCGAACAGCTCGTCCGCGGCCAGCACGCCGTAGTTCTCGAACGGGTAGCGGCCGACGAGGCCGGTCATGTACTGCATGTGCTCGCGCGTGTGCGAGAGGCCGGCCTGCACGCCCGGGTCGTCGGCGATCGCGCTGCCCGCCACGTCGATCAGGTCGACGCCCTTGAAGGTGCCCTGGTCGATGATGTCGAGCTGGCCGACGGCGACCTGGACGACCTGCGAGGCCATCGGCTGGCGCATCTCGTAGCGCCAGACCGTGCGGCCCTTCTGGGTGCGGCGGCTCGTGAGCACGCCGTTCGCCGCGGCCGTCGTCCCCGCGGGGACGTCGATCACGAACGAGTACGTCGCCTTGTCGGCGACGTGGTCGTTGACCGGGTAGATCTCGTGCGCCCGGTCGGGCTGGCCGGCCGTGACCGAGCCGTCCTGGGTGCTGAACCAGCCGAACGGCAGGATGCCGAGCGGGAAGTTGTCGAAGTCGGGCGTGTAGAGGTACGGGCCCGAGGTGTAGAGGACGGTCGTGGTGAAGCGCTCGTCGTCCTTGAGCGACTTGCGCGGCGTGATCACGAGCTCCTCGCCGTCGACCCGGAAGTCGGCGGTGCGGCCGTCGACGCGGACGCTGCTGACGGCCTCGCCGTCGAAGTCCAGGTTGAAGCGCGACAGCGCCTTGGTGGCTTTGGCCTCCATGGTCAGCGCGCCGACCACGGTCTGCGAGCGTGCGGCGGTCGGATAGCGCAGCGAGAGCGTGTAGTGCTTCGCGTCGTAGCCCCCGTTCCCGAGGGTCGGGAACAGGCGGTCGCCGATGCCCGGCGCCCCCGGGGACGGCCTGTCGTGGTTCGCGGCAGCCGGGCCGGCCAGCATGCCGGCCGCGAGCAGCGCGGCGGTGACGGCGCCGATGCGCCGAGTGGTTCTCCTCATGCGAGGACGCTACGGGAATCCAGTGTCAGGATCGTGCGCTGGACCTGCCGCGGCGCGCCGGCCGTAGACATCGCGATGGTCTGGATCGCGATCCTGCTCGCCGTTCTCGTGGTGGCGGGCTGCGGCGAGGCCGAGGGCGTCGCTCCGGCCCGGCCGGCGGGCACGCTCGTCGTCCTCTCGGACGGCAACCGGCTGACGGCGATCGACGCGGGGAGCGGGCGGCGTGTCATGCGGCGCGTGCGGTCGCTGCCGGCCTGCGGCGCGGAGCTGTTCGTGACCGGCGGCCACATCGTCTTCTCGGCCGTGGTCGACGGCGCGACGACGGCGTTCTCGATCCCGCTGGACCTCGATCGCCGCCCGACGCGGCTCGGCGTGGCCCATGTGTTCGTGCCGTCGGCGACGGACGGGCTCGTCTGGCTGGCGGGCACGGACTGCGACGGGACGCGACGGCCGGTGTGCGCGAGGTGTCGGTCGACGGCGAGGTGATGTTCGAGAGCGAAAGGCGGGTGCCCGGGAACTGGGTGGCCGGCGCCGTGGAGGGCGGGCTCGTGGTGCTCGACGAGCGCGAGGACTTCGTGTGGGACCCGCGCACGGGGCGCACCACCGACGTGACGTTCGACCTGGACGCCGTGCCCTCGCCCGACGGCTCGCTGGTGGCCCTGCCGGTCCAAACGCGGCGCCGCTGGAGCGTGGCGCTGGTCGACGCCGCCGGCACCCGGACGGCGATCCGCGGCTCGGCCACCGGCCGCCGGTTCCCGGAGCTCGCCTGGTCGCGCTCGAGCGGCCGGCTCTTCATCCGCGACGGCTTCCGCGTGAAGGCCTACCGACCGGGCGACGCACGGGCCGAGCGGCTGCCGTTCCGCCTGCCTCGGTCGACGGTCGCGGTCGCCGCCGGCTAGGCGCGCGCCCGCGCGCGGGCGGCCTTGACCCGGGCGATCTGGTCGAGATCCGCCTTGCGGAGGCGGACGGCGTGCGGCGTGACCTCGACCGCCTCGTCCTCTCTGACGAACTCGAGCGCCTGGTCGAGCGACAGCTTGCGCGCCGGCACGAGGCGGACGAGCACGTCGGAGGTCGACGAGCGCATGTTCGTGAGGTGCTTCTCCTTGCAGGCGTTGACGTCGAGGTCCTCGGCGCGGGCGTTCTCGCCCACGATCATGCCCTCGTAGACGTCCTCGCCGGGCTCCACGAACAGGATGCCGCGCTCCTGCAGGTTGAACAGCGCGAAGCTCGCCGTCTTGCCGGTGCGGTCGGCGACCAGCGAGCCGGTCGGCCGCAGGCGCATCTCGCCGGCCCACGGCTCCCAGCGGTCGAACACGTGGTGCAGCAGGCCGGTGCCGCGCGTCTCGGTGAGGAACTCGGTGCGGAAGCCGATCAGGCCGCGCGCGGGGACGAGGTAGTCCATCCGGACCCAGCCGGTGCCGTGGTTGACCATCTGCTCCATCCGGCCCTTGCGCAGGGCGAGCAGCTGGGTGACGACGCCGACGTAGTCCTCGGGCACGTCGATCGTCATCCGCTCGACGGGCTCGTGGACCTTGCCGTCGACCTCGCGGATGACGACCTGCGGCTTGCCGACGGTCAGCTCGAAGCCCTCGCGCCGCATCAGCTCGACGAGGATCGCCAGCTGCAGCTCGCCGCGGCCCTGGACCTCCCAGGTGTCCGGCCGCTCGGTCTCGAGCACGCGGATCGAGACGTTGCCGATCATCTCGGCGTCGAGGCGGTCCTTGATCTGTCGGGAGGTGAGCTTGTCGCCCTCGCGGCCGGCCAGCGGCGACGTGTTCTGGCCCATCGTGACCGAGAGGCTCGGCTCGTCGACGGTGATGACCGGCAGCGCGCGGGGGTCCTCGGGGTCGGCGAGCGTCTCGCCGATCGTGACGTCCGGCAGGCCGGCGACGGCGATGATCTCGCCCGGGCCGGCCTCGTCGGCCTCGACGCGGTCGAGCGCCTCGGTGATGTACAGCTCGGCCACCTTGGCGTTGGTGACGCTGCCGTCCGCGCGGCACCAGGCGATCTGCTCGCCGCGGCGGATCGTCCCGTTGCGCACCCGGCAGATCGCGAGCCGGCCGAGGTAGGGGCTCGCGTCGAGGTTGGTGACGTGGGCCTGGAGCGGGTGGGTCTCGTCGTACTCGGGCGCGGGCACGTGCTCGACCAGCAGGTCCATCAGCGGCTTGAGGTCGGTGCCTTCCTCGCCCTCGGTCAGGCTCGCCCAGCCGGCCCTGGCGTTGGTGTAGACGATCGGGAACTCGATCTGGTCCTCGCGCGCGTCGAGGTCGATGAACAGCTCGTAGACCTCGTCGACCACGTCGGCGATGCGGGCGTCGGGCCGGTCGACCTTGTTGACCACGAGGATCACCGGCAGCCGGTTCTCGAGCGCCTTGCGCAACACGAAGCGCGTCTGCGGCAGCGGCCCCTCGGAGGCGTCCACGAGCAGCAGCACGCCGTCGACCATCGTCAGCCCCCGCTCCACCTCACCGCCGAAGTCCGCGTGGCCGGGGGTGTCGACGATGTTCAGCTTCACGTCGCCGTACTGCACGGCCGTGTTCTTGGCCAGGATCGTGATGCCCTTCTCACGCTCCAGGTCCATCGAGTCCATCACGCGCTCGTTGACGTCCTGGTTGGCGCGGAAGGCGCCGGACTGCCACAGCATCGCGTCGACCAGCGTGGTCTTGCCATGGTCGACGTGGGCGATGATCGCGACGTTGCGGAGGTCCTCGCGGCGTTGCATTGCGCAACGAGGCTACCTAAGGGGGGTCTGACCCCCCTTGCGGGGTTGCGCGGCCGCGGGCGCCGCTGCTGCGCCGCGGTTCGCCACGCCGGCACCAAGGGGGGTCTGACCCCCGTTGGGGGCGAGAGTTGGGCTCGGGGGCCTAGTGGGGTCGTGCCCAGGAAGCCTCGTGAGGAGTTCGCGGATGCCGTGCACCATGTGTATGGGCGGGGCGTGAACCGAGTGGTGATCTTTCTCGATGACGAGGATCGGGAGCGGTATCTGGTGCTGCTGGGGCAGGTGGTCGAGCGGCATCGGTGGCACTGCCTCGCGTTCTGCCTGATGCACAACCACGTGCACCTGCTGGTCCAGACGCCGGAGCCGAATCTCGGGCGCGGGATGCAGCGGCTGCATGGCATGTACGCGCAGTACTTCAACCGGCGGTACCGGCGGTGCGGGCATCTGTTCCAGGGGCGGTTCGGGACGAAGGTGATGCGAACCGACGCGCAGCTGCTGCTGGCGGCGCGCTACATCGCCCGCAATCCGGTCAAGGCCGGCCTGTGCCGCGAGGCGGCCGACTGGCGGTGGAGCAGCCACCCGGCGACGCTCAACGGCGCTCGCCCGCGCTGGCTGGACACGCCGTTGCTGCTCGGCTACTTCGGCGCTGACGGCGGCGACTCGCTCGACCGCTACCTCGAGTTCGTGGCGGCTTGACAGCAGAGGTACGGTGGACCGGTGGTCGGACCACCCGCGTTCGGCACCGTCACGAGGGAGGCGGTGCCGCAGCAGATCGTCTCGCGCCTGCTGGACCTGATCCAGCAGCGCCATCTCGAGCCGGGCGACCGGCTGCCGGCCGAGCGCGAGCTGGCGGCGACGATGGGCGTGAGCCGCTCGTCGCTCAGGGAGGCGCTGCGCGCGCTGACCGTGCTCGGGGTGACCGAGATGCGCCACGGCACCGGCACGTACATCTCGTCGCTCGAGCCCGATCTGCTCGTCCGCCACCTGAGCTTCGTGCTCTCCCTGTCCGACGACGCGTCGGACCAGCTGTTCGAGGCGCGCAAGGTGGTCGAGCCGGCGATGACGGCGCTGGCGGCGGAGCGGATCGACGACGGGACGCTCGACCTGCTCGACAACTGCGTCGACCGGGCGCGCCAGGCGATCGGCGACGCCGAGGCGTTCATGGAGACCGACCTCGAGCTGCACGACGCGATCCGCGTCGCCGCCGAGAACGCGGTGCTCGGCCGCTTCATGGAGTCGATGCGCGCGCTCGGCCTGGCCAGCCGGATGCGCACCGGCGCCCGCCGCGCCGTCCAGGAGCAGACCGTCAAGGACCACAAGAAGATCGTCGCCGCCCTGCGAGCGCGCGATCCCGAGGCGGCGTCGGCCGCCATGCACCGTCATCTCGAGAACGTGGAGCGCGCATGACGCGGATCGTCGACCTGACTCTGAAGATCGGCGAGGACACGCTGAGCCCGCCGTCCGTCAACAAGCAGCTGCAGCTCACCAGCCACCACCGCGGCCCCGGCTTCTGGCAGGCGAGCGAGATCAACATGCTGCTGCACACCGGCTCGCACGTGGACTTCGGGCGCCACTGCGCAGAGGACGGGGAGACGGCCGCCGACGTGTCGCTGGACCGCACCTGCGGCCAGGCGATCGTGATCGACCTCACCTTCCTCGGCGAGGACGAGCCGATCACCGTCGAGCTGCTCGAGCAGCACGCGCCGCCGATACGAGAAAGGCGACGTCGCGCTCTGCCGCACCGACTGGACCGAGAAGGCGTGGGGCCGCTTCCCCGACTACTACATGCGCTCGCCCTACTGCGAGCCCGAGGCCGCCGGCTGGCTCGTGGACCAGGGAGCCAAGGTCGTCGGCTTCGACTGCTTCAGCGAGCGGAGCGCCCGTGAGCCCGACTTCACGTCCGAGGACTTCGTCGTCCACAAGGCGATCCTCGACCGCGGCGCGATCCTGATCCAGCAGCTCACCGGGCTCAGCCAGCTGCCGGTCGGAAAGCGCGTGCAGTTCTTCGCAGGCTTCGTCCCGATCCGCGGGGCGGAAGGGTCTCCCGGGCGGATGTTCGCCCTGATCGAGGAGGAGGAATGATCACCCAGTACCTGCTCCCCGACTCCGCCGAGCAGGCGGTCGCGGAGCTGGCGTCCGGCGCCGCGGTGATGGGCGGCGGCACCACCGTGATGCCCGCCGCGCATGCCGGCGCGCTCGACGCCGAGCGCGTCATCGGCCTCGCCCGCGCCGGACTGACCGGCATCGAGCGCGAGAACGGCCGCACCACGATCAAGGCGATGACGCCGCTGGCGCAGGTGGCCGAGCTCGAGGGCGCCGTCGGCCGGGCGGCCGCCGCCGTCGGCGGCCCGGCGCTGCGCAACATGGCCACCATCGGCGGCAACCTGCTGGTCGGCGCGCCGTACGGAGACGTCGGCGTCGCGCTGCTCGCGCTCGACGCCGAGGTCCAGCTCACCGGCCGGACGATCCCGCTGGAAGAGCTCTGGACCTCGTTCGACCCGACCACCGAGATCATCACCGCGGTCGCCTTCGACGACGACCCCGCCGGCGTCTTCCTGCGCTTCGCCCGCCGCGCCGCCAACTCGCCGGCCGTGGTGTCCGTCGCCGTGAGCCGCGGCCGGGTTGCGCTCGGCGGCGTCGCGCCCCACCCGGTCCTCTCGGTCGCCGATCCGAAGCAGGCCGCCGAGGAGATCGATCCGCCGAGCGACGCGATCGCCAGCGCCTGGTACCGCCGCCGAATGACCGAGCTGTTCGTCCGCCGAGCCCTGGAGGCCGCCGATGCCGTCTGAGGTCTTCGAGTTCGAGCTCAACGGCCGCGCCACCGAGGTGATGGCCGGCCCGTTGGCCTCCCTCAACCACGTGCTGCGCGAGCAGCTCCAGCTCAAGGCCGCCAAGGTCGGCTGCCGCCAGGGCGGCTGCGGCAGCTGCACGGTGATGGTCGACGGCGAGCCCGTGCTCTCGTGCCTGCTGCCGGTCGCCAACGTCGCCGGGCGCAGCGTCACCACGCTCGAGGGCTGGAGCGAGGACCCGCTGCAGCGCGTCTTCCACGAGCGCTTCGCCGTCCAGTGCGGCTACTGCGCCCCCGGCATGCTCATCAGCGCCCGCGCGCTGCTCGACCGCAACCCGAGCCCGTCCCGCGACGAGATCGCCGAGGCGATCGCCGGCAACGTCTGCCGCTGTACGGGCTACGAGTCGATCATCGACGCCATCGCGGAGGCCGCGGCATGAGCGCAACCAGCCAGCAGCCGTTCCACGTCATCGGCCGCGACGTCGCGCGCCGCGACGGCATGGGCCACGTCACCGGCACCACCGAGTACGTCGACGACATCCGCTACCCCGGGATGCTCCACCTCAAGATGGTCCGCAACCCGCTGGTCCACGCCCGCATCAAGGGCATCGACCTCAGCGAGGCGGAGCAGGTCCCCGGCTTCGTCACCGCGCTCACCGCGAAGGACGTCCCGAAGAACGTCTACACGATCCTCTGCCTGATCGGCGTCGAGCCGGACGAGGAGCAGGTCCTCGCGCAAGAGCGCGTCCGCTACCGCGGCGAGCCGATCGTCGCGATCGTGGCCGAGAGCGAGGAGGCGGCCAACGAGGCGGTCAAGCGCACGAAGCTCGACCTCGAGGAGCTGCCCGCCGTCTTCGACGTCGAGGAGGCGCTGAAGCCCGACGCCCCCCGCGTCACCCACTGGGACACCAACCACTTCTGGTACGAGGGCCACCACTGCCGGCGCATCCGCTACGGCGACGCGGCGGCGGCTCGCGCCACCGCCGACCACGTGATCGAGGGCACCTACCAGACGAGCCCCACCGAGCACGCGCCGACGGAGACCACCGGCTGCATCGCCAAGCCCGAGGCCGACGGCCGCATCACCGTCCACACCAACACGCAGGCGCTCTACTTCTCGCTCGACAACACGGCGCTCATCCTGCAGGTCGAGCCGGGCCGGCTGCACTTCATGGGCGGCACGGTGGGCGGCGGGTTCGGCGGCAAGGTCGACGTCATCACCGAGCCGATCGCCTGCCTGGCCGCGCTCAAGACGGGCAAGCCGGTCCGCTACGTCTACACGCGCGAGGAGGAGATGCGCGTCAGCTCCACCCGCTCCGGCAACCGGATCAAGATCGTCGACGGCGTGATGAACGACGGCCGGATCGTCTCGCGCGAGGTCGCCAGCTACCACGACGCCGGCGCCTACTCGCGCCACAGCCCGTACGGCGCCACGAAGCACGCGGCCAACGCGGCCGGCCCGTACACGATCCCCAACGTCTCGATCGACGTGCACTGCGTGTACACCAACCGCCAGCCGTCGAGCGCCTTCCGCGGCTTCGGAGTGACCGAGGCGTCGTTCGCCACCGAGATGCAGATGGACCGCATCTCGCGTGCGATCGGCGTCGATCCGTGGACGTTGCGATTGCTCAACGCCTACAAGGACGGCGACGAGCGGCCCTACCGCAAGATCGTCGAGGACGCGACGCTGATCGAGACCATCAGAGCCGCCGCCGAGCTCGTGGGGCACGAGCTATGAAGCTCTACGGACGCGGCATCGCCGCCGTGAACTACCCGACCGGCATGAACCTGGGCGGCGACCCGACGCAGGCGCTGGTCCACGCGACCACGGTCGGCAACTTCGTCATCACGCTCTCGAGCGTCGACCTCGGCCAGGGCCTGAAGACGGTCCTCGCCCAGATCGGGGCCGAGGCGCTCGGCGTCCCGTTCGAGACCGTGCGCGTCGACACCGGCGACACCGACACCGGCCCGCACTGCATGGGCACCTTCGCCAGCCGCGCGACCCACCGCGCCGGCAACGCCATCATGCGCGCCGCCGACGAGGCCAAGCAGGTCCTGCTCGAGGTGGCGGCCGAGGAGATGGAGGCCTCGCCCGACGACCTCGAGACCGACGGCGAGGGCAACGTGCGCGTGATCGGCTCGCCGGGCTCCTCGATGACGGTGATGGACGTCGCCCTGGCCGCGCACTTCAAGCACGGCAAGACGATCTCCGGCCGCGGCATGTACATGAAGCCCAAGAGCGAGGTCGTGCCCGAGACGGGCGAGATGGACCCCGACTCGACCGAGGCGCACGCGTGCACGGTGGCCGACGTCGAGGTCGACACCGAGACCGGCGTCGTCCGCGTGCTCAAGCTCTCGAGCGCCTACGAGATCGGCTGCGCGATCAACCCCGCGCTCGTGCAGGGCCAGATCCGCGGCGGCGCCTGGATGGGGATGTCGCACTGCCTGTACGAGACGACCGCGCCGTACTACCCCGAGATCGACCACGCGCCCGGCGACTTCTCGACGTACCTGATGCCCGGTCCGCTCGACCTCCCCGAGATCGAGGCGGTCGTGCTCGAGATGCCGTCGAGCAACGGCCCCTACGGCATGAAGGGCGTGGGGGAGATGACCGCCAACCCGCCGATCCCGGCGATCGCCAACGCGGTCACCGACGCGATCGGCGTGCAGATCTGCGACCTGCCGATCACGCCCGAGAAGGTGCTCCGGGCCCTGGAATCCAAGGAGGCTGCGTAGTGCTCAAGGTGTTCTCGCTGATCAAGCGCCGTGAGGACCTGTCGCTCGAGGAGTTCCGCGAGTGGGTGTTCGAGAAGCACGCCCCGATGGGCAAGGAGTTGCCGGGCCTGCGCGAGTACCACGTCAGCGTCATCGAGCAGGACGACCCCGACCTGCCCTACCACGCGGTGACGGAGCTCTACTTCGACGACGAGGACGCCTTCAAGGCCGCCTTCGCCAGCGACGCCGGGCGCGCTGCGGGCGACGACGTCGCCCGCCACGCGGCGGGGCGCGTGCGGCTGCTGACGCGGTCGGAGAAGATCATCTAGTTTCCGGGTACATGGGCGGTCGTGAAAGGCCGCCTCGCGCTCCTCGGCATCTGCGCTCTCCTGGCCGGCTGCGGGTCCGATGACGCGGAGCCCGCGACGGAGGCCGCGCCCTCCGCGGACGAGAAGGCCGCGGCCGACGTGGCGCTCCGCTATCTCGATGCCGTCGTCGACAAGGACTGGGAGGCGGTGTGCGAGACCCGCAGCCCGAGCGAGCGCAAGGAGTTCGCGCGCATGGCCGGCTCGTGCGAGCGCATGTACAAGGTGATCTTCAAGGACAAGCCGACCGAGCTGTTCGACGGCAGCGAGGCCGGCGAGGTCAGGATCGAGGGTGACGTCGCCGGCGTCGACATCCACCAGAGCGGCCAGAAGAAGCCCGTCACGACGCTGGCCGTCGTGCGCACCGGCGGCGGCTGGTACCTCGAGGACACGTCCGAAGCCGAGACTCCCTAGAGCGGCTTCGCGAAGACGAGGATGTCCCCGGGCGCACTGAGCAGCGGCGCGACGTGGGGGAGATACTCCTCCATCGGGACCCTGCGGACGAGGGCGTAGCCGCGGCGCGAGTACCACTCGCGCAGCCGCTCCTTGTCCGGGTGCGTGCCCGTGCGCGGGACGAGCAGCTCGAGCTGCATCGTCGAAGCGCCGCGGGCGCGCGCACGGTCCTCGGCCGCGTCGACGAGCGCGCGGCCGGTGCCGCCGCCCCAGGCCCCGGGGTCGACGCCGATGAGCCCGACCTCCGACGTGGTCGCGTCGAGCGCCCGCGTCCGCAGGCAGCCGGCGATCCGGCCGCCGGCAAGCGCCACGAGCATGTGGCCGGCGCGGACCGCCTCGGCGATCTCGGCGTCGTCGGTGCGTCCGGGGTCGTCCCGCCACAGTCCCGCCTCGCCCCTGGCGTAGGCACGGTTGATCAGCGAGACGAGCTCGGGGACGAGCGTCTCGTCGTCCGCGACGACGACCTCCACCCGCCCCAGCTTATGCCGCGTTTGCCGCCGCCCAGCGAGGGAATCATCTTCCTAATTTCCATCTGGGCGAATCTCGTTCCGTCACATGGAATACGGCCGGATGGGGGCCTGAAGGGAGGCGCACGAGGATGAGCCGGTTCATCAGAGACGGGCAGCCACCGCAGCCCGAGCCCGGAGCGCTCCGGCGCGTGGTCGCGGGGGCGACCATCGGCACGGCGCTCGAGTGGTACGACTTCTTCATCTTCGGCACGGCCGCCGCGCTCGTGTTCGGGGACCTGTTCTTCGACCCGGCCTCGGGCTCGGGCACGCTGATCGCCTTCGCCACGTTCGGCGTCGGCTTCGTGGTGCGGCCGCTCGGCGGGGTGATCTTCGGCCATCTCGGCGACCGCATCGGCCGCCGCGAGACGCTGATCGTCACGACGCTCGTGATGGGCCTCTCCACCGGCGCCATCGGCTTGCTGCCGACGTACGAGAGCGCCGGCATGCTGGCGCCGATCCTGCTCGTCGCCCTGCGCATCCTGCAGGGCCTCGGCGCCGGCGCCGAGTTCGGCGGAGCATCCACGCTGCTCGCCGAGCACGCCCCGAAGGAGCGGCGCGGCTTCTTCTGCTCGTTCGCGCAGACCGGCGTGCAGATCGGCCTCGTGCTCGGCACGCTCGCCTTCCTGCTCGTCGCCACGATGCCCGACGAGGCGCTCAACGCGTGGGGCTGGCGAGTTCCGTTCCTGGCCGGCTTCCTGCTCATCGGCGTCGCCCTGTGGGTGCGCCTGCGCGTCGAGGAGTCGCCGGTCTTCAAGGAGGTCCAGCGGCGCCAGACCGTGGTCAAGATGCCGCTCGTCGAGGCGGTCAAGCGCTATCCGCGCAGCGTGCTGGTCGGCATCGGCGCGCACGTGTGCGACACCGCCGCCGCCTACATGTACGCGACCTTCACCGTCGCCTACGCGACCGACGAGCTCGGCATGTCGAAGGGCGTCGTGCTCGCGGCGGTGGTGACATACGGTGTCCTCGTGATCGCCACCCAGCCGCTCTACGGCGCCCTCAGCGACCGCATCGGCCGGCGCCCGCTGAACCTGTTCGGCGTCGTCTTCACCGGCCTGTGGGCGTTCCCGTTCTTCGCGCTCGTGCAGACCGGCGAGCCCGTGCTCGTATGGACCGCGCTGATCGTCGCCGCCGTGTTCGGCTGGGCGCCGATGATCGCCGTCCAGCCGGCCTTCTACGCCGAGCTGTTCGGCGCCCGCGTGCGCTACACGGGCTTCGCCACCTCGCGCGAGCTGGGCGCGGCGGTGGCCGGCTTCTCGCCGCTGATCTCCGTCTGGCTGCTGGACAAGGGCGGCGGCGACCCGTGGCTGGTGGCGGCGTTCTTCTTCGGCCTGGCCGTGATCTCGTTCGTCGCCTTCCTGTTCTCGCGCGAGACCAAGGACGTCGACATCGGCGAGCCCGACCCCGCGCAGGAGGAGATCGTCGCGCAGCCGGAGCCAGTGCTCAGCAGGTGATCGTCCACCTCGGGCTGGGGGCGTTCCACCGCGCGCACCAGGCGGTCTACACGCAGGACGCCGGCGGCTGGGAGATCTGCGGCGTCGCCCACCGGCGCCGCACGGTCGTCGACGCCCTGCGCGCCAACGGCTGGCGCTACACCGTGATCTCGCGCGGGCCCGAGCGCGACGAGGCGCGCGAGATCGACGTCATCCGCGACGCGCTGGTGGCGGCGGACGAGCCCGACGCGGTGGTCGAGCGGATCGCCGAAGCCGACCTCGTGACGCTGACGATCACCGAGGGCGCGTACGAGCGCGGCGGCATGCTCGAACTGCTGGCCCGCGGCATCGCCAGGCGCACGGAGCCGCTCACCGTGATCAGCTGCGACAACGTGCCGCGCAACGGCGAGGTGCTGCGGCGGCTGCTGGGCGACGTCGCGGCGTTCCCGTGCACGATGGTCGACCGCATCGTCCCCACGCCCACCGACCCGCTCACGGTGGTCGCCGAGCCGTTCAGCCAGTGGGTGATCGAGGAGTTCCCCGGGCCGCGGCCCGACTGGCCGGGCGTGCAGTTCGTCCCGGACAGCCGCCCGTACGAGCTGATGAAGCTGCGGCTGCTCAACGGCACGCACTCCGCCCTCGCCGCGCTCGCCACGCACCACGAGACGGTGGCGGAGGCGATCGCCGACCCCGAGATCGACGACTTCGTCCGCCGCCTGCTCGACGAGGAGCTCCTGCTCACGGTGTCGGCTCCGGACGGCTACGTGGACACGATGCTCGAGCGCTTCCGCAACCCGCGCATCGAGCACCGGCTCGACCAGATCGCCGCCGGCGCCGAGCACAAGATCGCCCAGCGGCTCATCCCGGCCGCGGACGAGCTGCGCGCCGCCGGCCGCGACCCCGTGCTCATCGACCAGGTCGTGCGCCGAGCGCTTGGCTGAGCGCATCGGCGGCGTCGACCACCCGCGGGCCGAGCGCGAGCGCGTCGTCGAACGACAGCTCGACGGTCAGTGCCGACACGCTGATCGCGTGTGTCGCGGCGCCCGTGTGGTCGCGCACCGCCGCGCCGACGCAGCGGATGTTGCGCTCGTTCTCCTCGTCGTCGATGGCGAACCCGCGCTCGCGCACGCGCTCGAGCTCGGCGCGCAGCGCGCCCGTTGAGACGAGCGTCTGCGGGGTCCGCGGAACGAGCTCGAGCTGCGGGAGCGCCTCCATGTCCGCCAGCAGCGACTTGCCGATCGCCGTGCAGTGCAGCGGGATGCGGCCGCCGACGCGCGAGGCGAACTGGTACGGCAGGCCGGGGTCGACCAGCTTCTCCAGGTAGACCGCCTCGTCGTCGCTGAGCATCGCGAAGTGCACCGTGTGGCCGACGTCGGCGTGCAGCGAGCGCAGCACGGGTGCGGCGAGCGTCGTCGCGTCGAGCCGCCCGAGCATCGCGCCGGCCATCGTCAGCACGCGCGGGCCGAGCACGTAGACGCCGTCGCCCTGCGCGCGCGCGTAACCACGCTCGACCAGCCGCCGCAGGATCCGGTGGACGGTCGACTTGGGCAGCTCCGCGCGCTCGGCGATGTCGCCGAGCCGCGACCGCGCGCCATCAAGCGCGTCGAGCACGCTCAGCGTCTTCTCGGTCGCGTCCATCACGCCGCCGTCATGCCGCCGTCGACCACGAGCTGGCTGCCGGTGGTGAACTGCGAGCGGTCCGAGGCCAGGTAGGCGACCGCGTCGGCGATCTCGCCGGCGGTGCCCAGCCGGCCCAGCGGCTGCCGCGCCACGAGCGCTTCGCGCGACTCGCCGAGCTCGTCGACCACGCGGTCGATCCACGGCGTGTCGATCGTCCCCGGGCAGACGCAGTTCACTCGCACACCGTCCGCGACGTGATCGATGGCCAGCGCGCGCGTGAACGCGATCACCGCGCCCTTCGAGGCGCCATACGCGGCCCGCCCCGGAACGCCGACCATCCCCGCCACCGAGGCGACGTTGACGATCGCGGCGCCCCGCTTCATCCGCGGCAGCGCGTGCTTGCAGCACAGGAACGTGCCGCGCACGTTGACGGCGAACGCGAGCTCCCAGTCCTCGAGCGCGATGTCCGGCGTGAGCTCGGTCGAGGCCAGCACGCCGGCGCAGTTCACGAGGATGTGCAGCTCGGGCCCGACCGCCTCGAAGAGCGCCCGCACCGAATCCTCGTCCGAGACGTCGGTACGGTGGCCCGAGTTGCGGCTCGCCACGGTCACGGAAGCGCCGCCGGCCTCGAGCCGCTCCGCCACGGCCTGGCCGATCCCCGACCCACCCCCGGTGACCACCGCGATCTTGCCTGCGAATTCCGTCACCCGGAACATGATTCCAGACAGACAACTCCTACCTCGCTGGTAGGATTACCGCCGTGATCTTCACCACCAAGGCGGAGTACGGCGTCCGCCTGCTGATCCAGCTCGGGCTGCAGGGAGGCGGCGCTCCGGTCTCGCTCAAGGCGGTGGCCGACGCCGAGAACCTCCCGCTCGCGTATCTGGAGCGCATCGCGGCGCTGCTGAAGAAGGCCGAGCTCGTGCAGGCCACGCGCGGCGCGCACGGCGGCTACGTGCTCGCCCGCCCCGCGGAGGAGATCACCATGGACGCCGTCGTGCTCGCGCTCGAGGGCGCGATCGCGCCGATGGACTGCTTCATCGACGACCGCGAGTCGCGCGTGCTGTGCTCGCACCTCTCCGACGGCGAGCACTGCGCCACCAAGCTGCTGTGGACGCGCGTGCAGATGGGGGTCATCAAGTCCCTGCAGCGGACCACCCTCCAAGAGCTCGTCGACTTCGCCTCACCCACTGAGAAGACCCTGGAGATACATGGCTGACCTCGAGATCAAGAACCTTCACGTCTCCGCCGGGGACAAGCAGATCCTCAAGGGCGTGGATCTCCACGTCCGCTCCGGCGAGTTCCACGCGCTGATGGGCCCGAACGGGTCCGGCAAGTCGACGCTCGCGAACGTCGTGATGGGTCATCCCAACCTCGAGGTGACCGAGGGCCAGGTCCTCTTCGACGGCGAGGACATCACGGAGGCCGATCCGGACGAGCGCGCCCGCGCCGGCCTGTTCATGGCCTTCCAGTACCCCGTCGCCATCCCGGGCGTCTCGGTCGCCAAGTACCTGCGGATGGTCATGAACGCCCACCGCCAGGCCCGCGGCGACGCCGAGATCAGCCTCAAGGACTTCCGCAAGACGGTCGAGGCGGCGATGGAGCTCACCCACGTCCCGCGCGAGTTCTCCAACCGCTACCTCAACGACGGCTTCTCCGGCGGTGAGAAGAAGCGCATGGAGATCCTCCAGCTCGCGCTGCTGCAGCCGCGCCTGGCCGTGCTCGACGAGACCGACTCGGGGCTCGACATCGACGCGCTCAACACCGTCGCCAAGGGCGTCAACACGATCGCCGAGGGCTCGGACATGGGCGTGCTGATCATCACCCACTACCAGCGCATCCTGCACATGGTGAAGCCGCAGTTCGTGCACATCATGTTCGAGGGCCGGATCGTCAAGCAGGGCGGCCCGGAGCTGGTGGAGCAGCTCGAGAAGCGCGGCTACGGCTGGATCCGCGACGAGGTCGCCGCCGCCGCATGAGCCTCACCGTCCCTCCCGCGACGGAGTTCCCCGTCCTCGCGCAGGAGGGCCTGGTCTACCTCGACTCGGCCGCGACGTCGCAGACGCCGCGGTCGGTGATCGAGGCGATGGACCGCTACTACAACGAGTACCGCGCGAGCATCCACCGCGGCGTCTACCCGCTCGCCGCCGAGGCGACCGAGGCCTACGAGGTCGCGCGCGAGAAGGTCGCCGCCTTCACCGGCTCGACGGCCGGCGAGACGGTGTTCACCAAGAACGGGACCGAGGCGATCAACCTCGTCGCCTACAGCCTGGGGCTGACGCCCGGCGACACGGTGGTGCTCACGCAGATGGAGCACCACTCGAACATCGTGCCGTGGCAGCTCCAGGGCTGCCGCACCGAGTGGGTGCCGATCACCGACGACGGCCTGCTCGACATGGACGCGCTCGACGCCGCGCTCGCCCAGGGGCCGAAGCTCCTCGCCGTCACCCACGTCTCGAACGTGCTCGGCACCGTCAACCCGATCGCCGAGCTCGCCCGCCGCGCCCACGAGGCCGGCGCGCTCATCCTCGTCGACGGCATGCAGGCCGTCCCGCACCTGCCGGTCGACGTCAAGGAGCTCGACGTCGACTTCTACGCCTGGACCGGCCACAAGGCCTACGGGCCGACCGGCATCGGCGTCCTGCACGGCCGGCGCGAGCTGCTCGAGGCGATGCCGCCGTTCATCGGCGGCGGCCACATGATCGCCCGCGTGACCGAGGAGGGCACGACCTACGCCGATCCGCCCGCCAGGTTCGAGGCCGGCACGATGATGGTCGCCGAGGCGATCGGCCTCGGCGCGGCGACCGACTTCCTGTCCGGCATCGGCATGGAGGCGGTCTGGGAGCACTCGCGCGACGTCGTCGGCTACGCCGTCGAGCGCCTGCGCGAGGTGCCCGACCTCACCCTCTACGGGCCCGACCTCGAGCACCGCGGCAGCGTCGCCGCCTTCTCGTTCGAGGGCGTGCACCCGCACGACGTGGCCGAGATCCTCGGCCGCGAGGGCGTCTGCGTCCGCGCCGGCCACGCCTGCGCGCAGCCGCTGATGCGCCGCCTCGGCGTCTCCGCCACCACGCGCGCGTCGTTCGCGGTGCACTCCACGCGCGAGGAGGTCGACCGTCTGATCGACGCGCTCGCTACCGTGCGGGACGTGTTCGCCTGATGGACGACCTGTACCGCGAGAACATCCTGCAGCACTACAAGAACCCGCATCACTGGGGCGAGCTCCCCGACGCGGATCTCGAGGCCGACGACCTCAACCCGTTGTGCGGCGACGAGCTGAAGGTGCAGCTGAAGATCTCGGACGGCAAGGTCGAGGACATCCGCTTCTCCGGCCACGGCTGCGCGATCTCGCAGGCCTCGGCCTCGATGGCCTCCGACGAGGTGATCGGCATGCCGATCGAGGACCTCCTCAAGCTCGACCGCGAGTTCATCCTCGACCTGCTCGGGATCGACATCAGCGCCACCCGCATGAAGTGCGCGCTGCTGTCCCTGAAGGTGCTCAAGAGCGCGTCCCTCGGGCACGCGGCGGAGTGGGAGAGCACCACTCCTCCGAACGCCGAGGAAGCCGCCTAGAGGCCGCTTCGCTAGTTTCCCGACCGTCAAGCCGAACAAGGGGGTCGGGGATGTGTCTTCCGGGCACGGTCGAGGCGGTTCGTGAGCAGCAGCCGCAGCTGTCGCGGCGCACGGTGCTGGCAGGAGGCGGCGCCGCGGCGCTCGCCGCGCTCCTCCCGGGCGAGGCGCTCGCCCACAAGCGGCGCCGCGGCAAGCGGCGCGGCAAGGTCGTCGACCTCACGCACACCTTCACCGCGGGCTTCCCCGTCTACACCGGCAGCGCGCCGACCCGCCGGACGCTCGCCAGCATCGATCCGGACGGCTTCTACAAGCAGGAGTGGACCTTCGACGAGCACTCCGGCACGCACATGGACGCGCCAGGGCACTTCACGGCCGGCGGCCGCCTGACGCCCGACCTGAAGGCGAGCGAGCTGATCCTGCCGATCGTGGTGATCGACATCGCCAAGCGGGCGGCGTCCGACCCCGACACGGTGGTCACCGCGCAGGACCTGCGGCGCTTCGAGAACAAGCACGGCCGGATCCCGAACGGCGCGCTGGTGGCGATGGACTCCGGGTGGGCCAAGAAGGTCGGCGACGAGGCGGCCTTCAAGGGCGGGCCGGCGGGCGCCTACCACTTCCCCGGCTTCGGCGACGAGGCGGTCGAGTTCCTGCTCGAGCGGCGCAAGGCGGCGGCCATCGGCGTCGACACGCTGAGCCTCGACAACGGTCCGTCGTCCACGTTCTCGGTTCACGTCGAGTGGCTGGGAGCGGACAACTTCGGGCTCGAGAACCTGAACAACCTCGACAAGCTGCCGGCCCACGGCGCGACGGCGATCGTCGGCGTGATCCCGTGGCAGGACGGCTCGGGCGGCCCGGCGCGGGTGCTCGCCACCTACTAGTGGACGAGCTGGCGGACGGCCTGTGGCGCTGGACGACGCGCCACGGCGAATGGCATCCGGGCGAATGGGGCGCGCAGGTCGCGTCGTTCGCCCTGGACGCCGGCGACGTGCTGCTGCTCGTCGACCCGCTGGTGCCGGACGACGACTTCCTCGATCCGCTGGTCAGCGGGCCGGTGGCGATCCTCATCACGATCCCGTACCACACGCGCAGCGCCGAGCAGCTGAGCGAGCGCTACGGCGCGAAGATCTACGGCCACCCCGCCGTGGCCAAGCGGCTGCGCAAGGCGTCCGTCGAGCCGATCGACGGCGAGCTGCCGGGCGGCGCCCGCGCCTTCCCGATCGGCAAGCCGCGCCGGCACGAGACGCCGATCCACCTGCCCTCGCACGACGCGCTCGCGTTCGGCGACGCCATCGTCACCACGCCGGAGGGCGAGCTGCGGATGTGGCACTTCGACCCGGTCGACGACGCGCGGAAGCGCTGGTACCGCGAGCGCTTCGTGCCGACGCTCCAGCCGCTGCGCGAGCTGTCGCTGCAGCGCATCCTCGTCACCCACGGCGAGCCCGTGGTGAGCGACGGCTCAGCCGCGCTGGCGGCGGCGCTCGACGCGCCGCCGTGGTACCGCCACGGCTAGGCGGGGGCCTTGGACCACTCGGCCTTGTGCACGCGCTTGGCCGCCTGGTAGTCGGTCAGCGCCTGCGCCGAGTCGACGTCGCCGAGCGTCGGGTGCCACGGCACCAGCTCCTGCGCGGCCTCGACGCCGAAGCGCTTGGCCAGCACGCTGCCCAGCGCCTTGATCTTCATCTCGCCGAAGCCCGGCAGGGCGGCGAGGTTCGCGCGCAGCTCCCCGGCGTCCGACGCGTCGGTCCACACCCGCGCGGCGTCGCCGTCGTAGGTGTCGCGCACGTGGACGGCCAGCTCGTGGACCCGCTTGGCCATGTTGCCGGGGAAGCGGTGGACGGCCGGGCGCTCGCGGAACACGGGCTCGAGGTCGGCCGCCGCCAGCGTGGCGGCGTCGATCGATCCGAGCCGCTCCTTGATGGCGAGCGGGCCGGAGAAGGCCTTCTGGACGGAGACCTGCTGGTCGAGCACGAAGCCGACGAGCAGGGCCATCGGGTCCGTCGCGATCAGCGCGTTGGCGTCGTCTGACTCGGTGAAGTAGAGGCGATCGGGCACGTCCCGATCGTATCCAGGTGGTGAAGCCGGCAGGAGGCGGCGCGGTGAGCGTCGTACCGTGGAAGGGGATGTCGTATGTCGACCTGCACTGCCATCTGCTCCCCGGCCTCGACGACGGGGCAGCCACGATGGCGGCCACGCTCGCCCACGCGGCCCGGCTGGAGGCGGCCGGCGTGCGCGAAGTCGCGTGCACGCCGCACGTCAAGAGCAACGAGTTCCCGCGCATCGACCTGATCACCCTCGAGCGGCTGCGCGACGAGGCACAGCGGTTGATCGCGGGCCGCGGGATCGACGTGCGGCTGCACGGCGGCGGCGAGCTGGGGCACGACGACGCGCTGCTGCTCGCTCCGGACGAGCTCGAGCTGATCGCGCAGGGCCCCGGGCACGCTCGCTGGCTGCTGCTCGAGTGCCCGTTCGAGGGCATCGAGGACGACTTCATCGACGCCGCCGAGCGCCTCTGGGAGCTCGGCTACGACCTGCTGCTCGCCCACCCGGAGCGCGCCGCGCCGGTGCGCGGCGCCGAGGGGAGGCTGCTCGGCCTGGTCGATCGCGGCGCGCTGCTGCAGGTCAACGCCACCTCGCTGCTCGGTCGCCACGGGCCACGGGCGCGCGTCGTCGCCGAGCAGCTGCTCGGCGACGGACTCGTGTGGTGCCTGGCCTCCGACGGCCATCCGGGCACGCGCGACGACACGCTCGACCGCGGCTTCGAGGCGCTCGTCGCGGGCGGCGCGAGCGAGCGCCTGGCGGCGCTGCTCACGCAGGACAACCCGCGCCTGCTGCTCGAGCAGGGCGCGGCTCCGCTCTCGCTAGCGGCTTGAGTCGTAGTAGCTGATCGTGAACTGCGCGCCCTGCGGGTCCCTGACCTGGGCCACGCGCACGGGCCCGGCGTCGAAGGGCTCTACGACGATCTCGCCGCCGAGCTCCGCCACCCGCGCGGCGCTCGCGTCGGTGTCGTCGACCGCGAAGGTGACGTTCCAGCGCGACGGGCCGTCGTTCTCGATCAGCCAGCCGATGCAGTCGGTGAAGCCCTCCGGCGCTCCGGCCTCCTCGTGCATCCTGCGCAGGCCGGGCGTGCGCGCCTCCAGCGAGTCGCCGTAGCCGCCCTGCGTCCACATGATGCCTGAGGCCTCGCCGAACGAGACGGGTGTGGCCTCCCAGCCGAACAGCGCGCGGTAGAACGGCTCGGCCAGGCTCGGGTCGGGCGTGTAGAGGTCGCTCCAGTTCCACGTGCCGGCGGCGTTGACGAGCTGGGCGCCGTGGTGCTGCCTGGACTCCCAGGTGCAGAACGTCGCGCCGGTCGGGTCGCAGATCACCGACATGCGGCCGGCGTCGTTGGACACGTCCATGGGCGGCATGAGCACATGGGCGCCGAGCTGCAGCGCGTCGGCGGTCGCCTGGTCGACGCTGGCGACCTCGATGTAGGTGTTCCAGGCCGGCTGGCTGTCGGGCAGCAGCGACAGGCCGGCGACGTCGAGGCCGTCGAGCTTCGCCAGCCAGTAGCGGCCGGGCACGATCTCGTCGAACTCCCAGCCGAAGAGCCCGCCGTAGAAGCGCTGGGCGGCTTCGGCGTCGCGCTGTGAGGTGTCGATGAAGGAGGGGACGCCGGCGGGGTAGCCGTCGCGGGGGAGCACGGTGGCGCCTTCTGCGTTCTCTGACATTGCCGGCAGGCTACGGGCGGTTTAGGTCAATATCTGTCCTCGATGAGCTCGAGCCGCCTGCTGACCCTGCTCTCCCTCCTGCAGGCCCGCCGCGACTGGCCGGGCGGCGAGCTGGCCGAGCGGCTGGAGGTGTCGCGGCGCACGATCCGCCGCGACGTCGAGCGCCTTCGCGAGCTCGGCTATCCGGTCGAGTCGCTGACCGGGCCGGCGGGCGGCTACCGGCTGGCGGCGGGGACGGCGATGCCGCCGCTGCTGCTCGACGACGACGAGGCGATCGCCATCGCCGTCGGCCTGCGGACCGCGGCGCGCGCTTCGGTCACCGGGATCGAGGAGACCTCGGTGCGGGCGCTGGTCAAGCTCGAGCAGGTGCTGCCGGCCCACCTGCGCCGCCGCGTCTCCGCGCTCGCCGCCACGACGATGTCGCTGCCGCCGGGAGGTCCCACCGTCGACCCGCAGTGCCTGACGGTGCTCGCCGGCGGGTGTCGCGACCGCGAGTGCGTGCGCTTCGGCTACACCGCCCGCGACGGCGAGTTCGGACGCCGCGAGGTCGAGCCGCACGCGCTGGTGAACCGCGGCCGCCGCTGGTACCTCGTCTGCTGGGACCGCGGCCGCGACGACTGGCGCACCTTCCGCGTCGACCGCATCACCGAGCCCGCGGGGATCGGCACGCGCTTTACGCCGCGAAAGCTGCCGGGCGGGGACGCGGCCGAGTTCGTGCAGCAGCGCTTCTCGGCGCTGCCGAGCCGCTACGAGGCGCGGCTCACGCTGCACGCGCCGGCCGACACGGTCCGCGTGCCGGCCGGCTGGGGGACGATCGAGCCGCTCGACGAGCACACCTGCGAGTACCGCAGCGGCGACGACAACCTCGAGTGGCTCGCGATGCGCGTGGCCATGCTCGGCGTCGACTTCGAGCTGCACGAGCCGCCCGAGCTGGCCGAGGAGCTGGAGAAGCTGTCGGCCCGCCTCGCTACTGGAGCACGACCACGATCACGCCGATCAGGAGCAGCTTGAGCAGCCAGTCGCCGGCGTGGAGGGCGGCGAGCCTGACGGGCGTGCTCTCGTGGATCACGGCGCCCGTCCAGAGCACGAACGGGAAGCCGATCCACAGCACGAGCCCGAGCAGCAGGCCGCCGGTCCAGTCGTCGATGTCGATCTGCGAGGCGAGAGCCGCCACCACGGCGGCGAGGACCAGGCAGCGCAGGACCTCGACGGCGAGCTTCCACGGCGGCATCGGCTCGTCGGTGTCCGGGCCGAGCACGGTGTAGTACGCGCCGCCGGAGAGGAAGGCGGCGACCGTCGCGACGGCGATGCTCATGACGCGAGGCCGCTCAGCCGCTCGCGCCAGAACGCCTTCATCCGCTCGGCCTCGTCCGGGTCGGCCAGCCGCCGGTGCTCGACCGACACCGTGCTGCTCGCCTCGCCCTTCGCCACGAAGGTGGCGTTCACGCGGCTCTCCCCGCCGGCCCAGTCGAAGCGCGCCGACTTCGGCCTCGTGGACGTGCGCTCGCGCAGCTCGCCCTGCTCGAGGAAGGCGTCGAAGAGCCGCTCGACCGGCACGGGCAGGGTCTTCGTGGCGGTGACCGCGAAGCCGTCCTCGCGCTGGCCGGCGAGCCGCCCCCCGCGGGTGCGCTCGTAGCTCATGGTGATCGCCTGCGCGTTCCAGGCGAGCGGGTCGATGCCGAGCTCGGCGGCGATGCGGCGGGCGATCTCCCGGTGCGTGAGCTCGCCCCACGTGTCGAGCAGGTCGAACCACTCCTCCCACCCGCGGCCGGTCCGCTCGCGGATCCGCTCGTCCGACGTGGCAAGCCACGCCCCGTCCGACTCGTCCGCGGCCAGCAGCATCGCGCGCGCCGCGGTGTAGCTCTCGCCGGTCTTCTCCATCCTCGTCCGCACGAGGCGCTTGAAGGACTTCTGCCTGGTCATCGGGATGCACCTTTCGACTGGCGGCGGCTCCGCGACTCACGCTCACGACGCCCCGCCGGAAAGGGGCTGCTGACCGGCATCCCGGGGTCTCAGGACCCCTTTGCCCCCACTTGGCCGGCGGCGTGAGCGCCGGGATCGGGGGTTGGGCGTGGGACGAAGCCTGCCGGGAGAATATCGTCCGGCCCATGCGACCGCCAGTACCGCCGTTCACCGAGGAGACCGCGCGCCAGAAGGTCCAGGCGGCCGAGGACGCCTGGAACACGCGCGACCCCGAGCGGGTCGCGGGCGCGTACACCGAGGACTCGAAGTGGCGCAACCGCGACGAGTTCCTCGACGGCCGCGCCGAGATCGTCGAGTTCCTCACGCGCAAATGGGCGCGCGAGCGCGAGTACGCACTGCGCAAGGACCTGTGGGCGTTCAGCGGCAACCGCATCGCCGTCCGCTTCCAGTACGAGAGCTGCGACGAGTCCGGCCAGTGGTGGCGCAGCTACGGCAACGAGCAGTGGGAGTTCGACGACGAGGGCTACATGCGCCGGCGCGAGGCGAGCATCAACGACGTCGCGATCGACGAGTCCGAGCGGCGGATTTTCGGGCCGCGCCCCGAGGACGAGCGCGGCGCCTCGATCCCGCTGCGCTAGCCGGTAACGCGAGCGGCGAGTCGGGTACGGTCGGCAGCAGTGAGCGGCACCAAGGCGTTCTTCCAGGTGGTGGTCGCCCTCATCCCGGGTCTCCTGTTCGGCGGGGCGCTGCTCGAGCTAAGAGGCGAGCGCAGCAAGCCGGTAAACCGGTGGATAGCCGGCGCGATCGTCCTGTTCCTGGCCATGGCGGTCACGGCCGAGGTGATCGCCATCGGCGGGGTCATCGACCCGAGCGTCGGCGAGCTCAGACAGCGCTTCGTCGTGTTCGTCGTCGTGGTCGGCACCGTGCTGGTGGCCGCGTGGACGGCGTTGCCGTGGATCCCGATGGCGAGACCGGGACGCTGGGTAGTGGCCGCCGGTCTTATCCTGCTCGCGCTCACGATCCTTGCTCAGTCCGGGATCTCGAGCAGCCTGGACCGCTCACGCGACCGAGCCGCCGTGAACCAGGCGTCGAGGACCGTCACGCGCGAGCATCGCCGGCTCGAGGACGCCGAGCGACAGCGCTCGGAGGCGCGGGCGAACGCGCTGGGCTTGACCGGCAATCCTCAGATCGCCGGCCTGCCGGCGCACAAGCGGGCGGAGCTCACGAACCTGATCACGGCGATGGTGGTCGGCCTCGGCCAGCCGTTCCTGGACGATCGTGACGTGGACAGCGGCCGACTCGATCGGCTCACGGCGGAGAACCAGGCGCTGGAGGTCCTCAACCGTGTCTCCGTCCGGGCACAGCACAGGCTGAGCGCACTCGACCTGCCACGCACGCAGCACGAACTTGCCGACCTGGCGATCTTCGACCTCCAGACCGCGTACGGCGAGTGGCTGGTCAGGCGGATCGAGACGGCGGACTCACGACGCCGCTATCGCGAGGCCTGCGTGAGGGCGAAGGATCTCGGCTGCATTCCGCCGCCGGTCAGCTGAGCGTCCACTCGTGGTCGGGGTCGTTGGCGACGGCCCACGCGCGCACGGGGCCGGCCATGACGTTGAGGTAATACAGGGCGTAGCCGGGCGGGGCGGAGACGGTGTGGTAGCCGCGCGGCACCAGGACTGTGTCGCCGTCGCGGACCACCAGCGTCTCGTCGAGCGAGCCGTCGTCGGTGTACACGCGCTGGAGCGCGAAGCCCTGGGGCGGGCTGATGCGGTGGTAGTAGGTCTCCTCGAGGAAGGACTCCTCGGGCATCGCGTCGCGGTCGTGCTTGTGCGGCGGGTAGCTGGACCAGTGGCCGGGAGGCGTGAGGACCTCGCACACGAGCAGCGAGTCGGCCTGCCTCGTCGCCCATGAGGATGGGGTGGATGGTGCGCTCGTGGGAGCCGTGGCCGCGGGTCTCGGGCACGACGCGGTCGCCGGGCAGCACGCGGGCCGGCGCGCCCGCCGACGCCGGCGCGCTGCAGAGCCCGACCTCGGCGCCGCCCTCCAGCACGTAGCGGGTGCCGGGCGGGAGGTAGGCGGCATCGGGCGGGCCGGAGAACGGGTCCGGGCGGCCGTCCAAGGTCCACGAGCCGTGCTCGGACTCGATCGTGCAGCTCCCCGAGAGCACGACGACGCAGAGCTCGCGCGCGCCGGTGTCGCCCTCGAACGCGGCGGTCGCCGCCTCGAAGCCGACGTAGCTCCAGCCGGCCGACTCGGGCGTCACCGGCCCGCGCACGACGAGGCTCATGGCGCCTCCACGTGCCGGCGCTGCGCCTGCCGCGCGCGCTCGTACTCGGCGCGCGCCGCGCGCACGGACTCGTCGGAAGCCACCTCCGCCACCGGCACGTCCCACCAGCTCTCGTAGCTGGGCACGCCCTCGTAGCGGTCGACCTCGACGTGCACGACCACCGGCCCGGAAGCCTCGCGCGCCGCCTCCAGGCCCGAGCGCACCTCGTCGATCGTGCGCGCCCGGATCACCCGGGCGCCGAGCGATTCGGCGTTGGCCGCCAGGTCGATCGGCAGCGGCTCCGTGGGCCGGTCGTCGGTCGGCACCGAGCCGTTGCCGCGCGAGTGGTAGAGCGTCCCGAACCCTCCCGAGCCGACCGAGCGCGACAGCGCGCCGATCGACGCGTAGCCGTGGTTCTGCACCAGCACGATCACGAGCTTGATCCCCTCGGCCACCGCGGTCGGCAGCTCGCCCGGCAGCATCAGGTACGAGCCGTCGCCGATCATCACGAACACCTCGCGCTCGGGCGCGGCGAGCTTGACGCCCATCCCGCCCGGGATCTCGTAGCCCATGCACGAGTAGCCGTACTCGACGTGGTAGCCCTTCGGGTCGCGCGCCCGCCACAGCTTGTGCAGGTCGCCCGGCATCGAGCCGGCCGCGCACACCACCACGCCCGTCTCGCCGGCGGCGTCGTTGACCGCGCCGATCACCTCGGCCTGGCTCGGCAGCGGCTGGTGGCCCGCCGTCACGAGCCGCGACACCTCGGCCGCCCACTCCTCCGCCTCCTCGGCCGCCCGCGCCGACCACGCCGGATCGACCCGGTGGTCGGCCAGCGCGTCCTGCAGCTCCTCCAACGCGAGCCGCGCATCGGCCTCCACGGCCAGCCCGCTCTGCTTGGCCGCGTCGAAGGCCGCCACGTTGACGTTCACGAACCGCACGTCCGGGTCCTGGAAGGCGGACTGGGAGGCGGTCGTGAAGTCGCTCCAGCGCGTGCCGACGCCGATCACCAGGTCGGCCTCGCGCGCCAGCCGGTTGGCCGCCGCCGTGCCCGTCGCCCCGATCGCGCCGAGCGACGACGCGTGGTCGGAGCGCAGCGCGCCGCGCCCGGCCTGCGTCTCGGCGACGGGGATGCCGGTCGCGTCGGCGAGCGCCGCCAGGGCGTCCGTCGCCTCGGCGTAGATCACGCCCCCGCCGGCCACGATCAGCGGCCGCCGCGCGGCCCGCACGAGGTCCGCCGCCCGCGCCAGCGCCTCGGGCGCCGGCGGCCGGCGGAACACGGTCCACACGCGCGGCTCGAGGAACGCCTCGGGCACCTCGACCGCCTCGGTCTGCACGTCCTCCGGCAGCGCCAGCGTCACCGCGCCGGTCTCGGCCGGGTCGGTCAGCACCCGCATCGCCTCCAGCGCCGCGGACACGATCTGCTCGGGCCGCGAGATGCGGTCGAAGTAGCGCGACACCGGCCGGAGGCAGTCGTTGACCGACACCGTCGCCGTCGTGCGGCGCCTCGAGCTGCTGCAGCACCGGGTGCGGCGCGCGCGTGGCGAACGTGTCGCCCGGCAGCAGCAGCACCGGCAGCCGGTTGATGGTGGCCAGCGCCGCGCCGGTGACCATGTTGGTCGCGCCCGGCCCGACCGACGTCGTGCACGCGTAGGCGCCGAGCCGGTTGCGCTGGCGCGCGTAGCCGGCGGCGAGATGCACCATCGCCTGCTCGTTGCGCGCCTGGTGATACGGCAGCAGGTCCTGGTGCTGGTGCAGCGCCTGGCCGAGCCCGGCCAGGTTGCCGTGCCCGAAGATGCCGTAGCAGCCGGCGAAGAAGCGGCGGCGCTCGCCGTCGCGCTCGATCTCCTGCGCGGCGAGGAAGCGCACCAGCGCCTGGGCGACGGTCAGCCTCATGTCCGCACCTCCTGCGGCTCGATGTCTGCCAGCGACGGCATCGCGTCCGCGCACGCGAGCCGCCCGGCCACGAAGGCGCCGGCTGCGTTGGCGAGCCGGATCGTGCGCTCCAGCGGCCACTCGTTCAGCAGCCCGTAGACGAGCGCGCCGCCGAACGCGTCGCCGGCGCCGAGCCCGTTGACGACCTCGACCGGGACCGGCTCGACCTCCACCAGCTCGTCGCGCGTGCGCGCGAGCACGCCCTCGGGCCCGCGCTTGACGACCGCGAGCTCGACGCCCAGCTCGAGCAGCGCGGCCGACGCCGCGTACGGGTCGCGCGTGCGCACGGCCACCGCGACCTCGTCGCGGTTGCCGACCGCCACGGTCGCGTGCCGCAGCGCCGCGCGCGCCCAGTGGCCCGGCCTCGGACTCGTCGGACCAGAACATCGGGCGGTGGTCGAGGTCGTGCACGGTGATGCCGCCCTCGCGAGCGGCCAGCGCGGCGAGCGTCGCCTCGCGGCTCGGCTCGGCCGACAGCCCGGTGCCGGTCGTCCAGAACACGCGCGCCGCCCGGATCGCATCGAAGTCCAGCTCGTCCGCCGCCAGCGTCATGTCCGGCGCCTGTCGGCTCGCGGTAGAAGAGCAGCGGGAAGTCGTCGGGCGGGTGGATCTCGCAGAACACGACCGGCGTGCGCAGCGACGGGTGCGTGCCCACGAACGCGTCGTCGACCCCGAACCCCCGCAGCGCGCTCCGGACGTACGGCCCGAACGGGTCGTCGCCGACCTTGGTGATCACCGCGCTGCGCAGCCCGAGCCGCGCGGCCGCCACCGCCACGTTCGTCGCGCTGCCGCCGAGCGACTTGGCGAACGTCTCCACCTCGGCCAGCGACACGCCGATCTGCTCCGGGTAGAGGTCGACGCCGACGCGGCCCATGGTGATCAGGTCGTGCACGCGAGGCTCCTCTCCAGCCGGCGCAGCTGGTCGTCCAGGCCCAGCAGCTCGACGCCGAGCGCGGCGGCCGTCGCCGTCGCGTCGAGCCGGGTGTCGTAGGGGACCGGGAACCCGGGGTCCGGCGGCGGCCCGAACTCGAGCAGCTCGCCGTCGAGGCCGAACACGTCGACGGTCCGCAGCGCGAGCTCGCGCCGCGTGACCGACTCGCCGCCGCAGCAGTGGAAGATCCCGCGGTGCCCGCCCTCGGCGATGCGGGCGATCAGGCGCGCCGCGTCGGAGGCCAGCGTCGGCGTGGCGATCCCGTTGATGTCCGGCCCCTCCCAGACCGTGAACCGCTCGCCGGCGCGCAGCGCGCGCACGATCGAGGCCACGAAGTAGCCGAAGCCGGCGTCCTGGCTGCGCGGGGCATCCGACGAGCCCTGCACCGCGGAGATGCGCGCGACCGTGTCGACCTCCTGCTCGCTGGCTGCCTTGAGCATCCCGTAGAGGTTGATCGGGTTCGGCGGCGTCGCCTCGTCCGACACCCCCGTCCCGTCGAACACCCAGTCGGTCGACACGAGGATCACGTGCGCGCCCGTCGCCGCCAGGTTGCGCGTCGCCCCGACGTACGCCGCCCAGCCCTCGCGCTCCAGCCGCGTGAAGTCGTTGAGGATCGCGGCGTGCACGACCACGTCGGGAGCGAAGGCGTCGACGCTGCGCCGCACGGCCTCGGCGTCGGTCACGTCGACCTCGGCGTGCGAAGGGGCGAGCACGTCGTCGAACGCCTCCACCAGGTGGCGCCCGACGAAGCCCGAGCCGCCGCTGATCCATGCCCTCATAGGGCGACCGGCCTTCCCTCGGTGAGCGACTGCCAGGCGGCGAGGCCGATCACCAGCGGGGCGCGGGCGTCGGCGCCCGAGACGGGCGGCGGCGCTCCCGTCCGGACCGCGTCCACGAACGCCGCCCACTCGCGCAGGTAGCTCGGGATGTAGCGCTCGAGGAAGAAGTAGGGGAGGGCGGCCATGCTGCCGCCGGTCGCCGTCCGCACCACGGCGGTGTGCGCGACCGGGTTCTCCGACGCCGCCATCCCGAGCGAGCCGAACACCTCGACCCGCTGGTCGTAGCCGTAGACGGCCCGGCGGCTGTTGTCGATCGCCGTCAGGCAGCCGTTCTCGTGCACAAGAGTCACCAGCGCCGTGTCGACGTCGCCGGCCTCGGCGAACGCCGGATCGACGCGGACCGCCCCGCGCGCGAACACCTCGACGACCTCGCTGCCCGTCACGTAGCGGGCCATGTCGAAGTCGTGGATCGTCATGTCGAGGAAGATCCCGCCCGAGCCGCGCACGTAGTCCAACGGCGGCGGCTCCGGGTCGCGGCTGGAGATGCGCACGAGCTGCGGCTCACCCACGTCGCCGCGCATCACCGCCGCGTGGACGGCCTGATGCGCGGGGTCGAAGCGGCGGTTGAAGCCGATCTGGAACGGCACGCCGGCCGCGTCGACCGCCGCCAGCGCGCGGTCGACCTCGGCGAGATCGAGCGAGATCGGCTTCTCGCAGAAGATCGCCTTGCCCGCGCCCGCGGCGGCCACGATGAGGTCGGCGTGCGTCTCGGTGCTCGAGCAGATCGCCACGGCGTCGACGCCGGGGTCGGCCAGCAGCTCCTCCAGCCCGCACGCGCGGACGCCGATCGACTCCGCCGCCGCCGGGTCGGCGTCGTGGACCGCCACGAGGGTCGCCCCGGGAACCTCGCGCGCGAGCAGGCCCGCGTGCATGCGCCCGATCCGGCCGACGCCGATCACGCCCATGCCGACGGTCGGCGGTCGAGATCGTCACACGTCCTCCCAGCGTCCGGAGCGCACCGACTCCAGCAGCGCGCGTTGCACGCGCACGAAGGCCAGCGCGTCCTCGAAGCCCGGCGCGTGCTTGCGCCGCGCGGCGAGCGAGCGCATGAACTCGAAGTCCTCGATGACCACCAGGTCCTCGAAGCCGATCCCGTTCGCGCTGCCGGGCACGAAGTTGCCGTGGTAGGGGAAGCGGTCGCCGCCGAACACCGTGCGGTAGCCGCTGTGGAGCTCGTCCTCCATCAGGTAGACCTGCAGCTCGTTCAGCTTCTCGAGGTTCCAGCTAAGAGCGCCCTTGGTGCCGTAGACCTCGAACGCCATCTGGCTCTCGGGCCCGACGATCGTGCGGCTGGCCTCGAACGTCCCGCGCACGCCGGAGGCGAACTCGCACAGCATCCCGGCGTAGTCCTCGTTGGTCACCGGGCCGAGAGGGTCGTCGGCGCTGCCGCGCGCGTAGTGCGTGCCGGGATGGGTGGGATCCAATACGGGTCGCTCGCGGATGAACGTCTCGGTCATGCCGACCACGCGCGCGATCGGGCCGAGCAGCATGTGGGCGAGGTCGACCGAGTGGCTGAGCAGGTCGGTCGACGCGCCGTGCCCGCCCTCGTCGAGCCGGTAGCGCCACGACAGCGGGTTAAGCGGATCGCTGCCGTACATCGAGAAGAAGCGGCCGCGGTAGTTGGTGATCTCGCCCAGCCGGCCGTCCGCGATGAGCTGCCGTGCGTACTGCACGAGCGGCGCCCAGCGGTAGTTGTAACCGACGCCGGTGATCACGTCCCGCGCCGCGAGAGCGGCGCGCTCGGTCTGCTCCGGCGTCCCGCCCACCGGCTTCTCGCAGAAGATGTCCTTGCCCGCCGCGGCGGCCGCCTCGATCAGCTCGAGGTGGAGCATGTTCGGCGCCGTGATGTAGACGACGTCGACGTCCGGGTGCTCCACCACGCGGCGCCAGTCGTCCGCCGCCTCGGCATAGCCGAAGCCGCCGGTCGCCTCGCCCTGGCGCGCCGGCACGTTGTCGGCACAGATCACCAGCTCGGCGTCGAACGGGCGGTCGGCGAACAGCGTCGGGATGCGCAGCAGCGAGCGGCTGTGGGCCTGGCCGAGCCAGCCGAAGCCGATCAGGCCCACCCCGATCCGGGTCCGCTGCCCGCCGCCGACCGGGTCGGCGGCGGGAGACACCTGTGTCATGCGGTCACCGGCCCACGCTCCAGCTCGTGCGTGAGCTGCTCGAGCTCGGCGCCGCCGGCCATCATCTTCACCAGCTCGTCGCGGCTGATGCCGCCCTTGTCCCACGCGCCCATCATCCGACCGCGGTTGAGGACCACGAAGCGGTCGCCCACCGGCCAGGCATGGTGCGGGTTGTGGGTGATGAAGATGACGCCGAGCCCGCGGTCGCGCGCCTGCACGATGTAGCGCAGCACGACGCCGGACTGCTTGACCCCGAGCGCCGACGTCGGCTCGTCGAGGATCAGCATCTTGGCGCCGAAGTACACCGCGCGGGCGATCGCCACCGCCTGGCGCTCACCGCCCGACAGGGTGCCGACCATCTGGTCGGGATCGCGCACGTCGATGCCCATCTTGGCCATCTCGTCGTGCATGACCGACTTCGCCTGCTTGATGTCGATCCGGCGCAGGGGGCCGCTCCCCTTCGTCGGCTCCGAGCCGAGGAAGAAGTTGCGCCAGATCGCCATCAGCGGCACCGTCGCGAGGTCCTGGAAGACGGTCGCGATGCCCGCCTCCTTGGCGTCGCGCGGCGAGCCGAACCGGATCGGCTCCCCGTTCAGCAGCAGCTCGCCCTCGCTGTGCTCGTGCACGCCCGAGAGGATCTTGATGAACGTCGACTTGCCGGCCCCGTTGTCGCCCAGCACGCACGTCACCTGGCCGGCGTTGACCACCGTCGAGACGTCCTTCAGCGCGATCACGTTGCCGAAGTACTTGCCGATGCCCTTGACCTCGAGCAGGGCCGTCATGACCGGGCTCCTTCCGCGCGCCGGCGGACGTAGGTGTTGACCAGCACGGCGGCCAGCAGGATCACGCCGAGGAACAGGAACCGCCAGTCCGTGTTCCAGCCGCTGAACTGGATACCGATGAACGTCATGCCGATGATCAGCGCGCCCATCGCCGCGCCGATCGCCGAGCCGAAGCCACCGGTGAGCAGGCAGCCGCCCGCCACCGCGGCGATGATGTAGGTGAACTCCTCGCCGACGCCCTGGCTGGCCTGCACGGAGCCGAGCCGGAGGGCGATCATGATGCCCACCAGCGCGGCGGCCATCGAGGTCATCATGAACAGCCCGACCTTGACGCGGTTGACCGGGACGCCGACGTTGCGGGCGGCGACCTTGTCGCCGCCCACGCCGAAGATCCAGTTGCCGACGCGCGTCCGGAAGAGCACCCACGTGGCCAGCGCCGTGATCACGATCCACCAGATCACGCTCACGCGGTAGTTGTGCGGGTCCCAGAAGTCGCTCGCGAAGATCTTCTGAGCGCTCTCGAACCCGGCCGTGTCACGCAGGCCGCCGACCCGCACCGTGTCGGTGATCGCCTTCGTCCCGCCCAGGTTGACGCCCTGGAGGATGAAGAAGGTGGCCAGCGTCACGATGAAGCTCGGCAGCCCGGTCCGGATGACCATGTAGCCGTTGATGAGCCCGATGCAGGCGGCGAACACGAACGTCAGCAGGATCGCCAGCCAGATGTTCATCCCCACCTCGGTGGCGAGGATGCCCATCAGCAGACCCGTCGAGCCGGTCATCACGCCCGACGACAGGTCGAACTCGCCGCCGATCATCAGCAGCGCGACCGCCACGGCCATGATGCCCAGCGTCGACGCCACGTCGGTCCAGCGCGCGATGCCGCTCAGCGTCACGAACTGCTCCGCCGTGACGGCGAAGAACAGGAACACCGCGCCCGCGCCGATCATCGCCCCCAGCTCGGGGCGCTGGAGCAGCTTGGTGAGGAACGAGACCTTCGCCAGCCGCTCGTCCAGCGGTGTCTCCGGCGGCTCCGACGTCGGTTGGAGCGCGGTGGTGCTCATCGCGTGCCGGCCTCCGCCAGCTTCTCGATCTCCGCGGCGTTGGACTTCTCGACGAAGCCGGGGCCGGTGAGGACGAACTGGCCGCCGCCGACCGTGTTGAGGTTGGTCTTGTTGAGCGTGAGGAAGACGACCGGCAGGTAGCCCTGGAGGTACTGCTGCTGATCGACGGCGAACAGGATCTCGTCGTCCTTGATCGCCTTGATCACGTCGGCCGAGAGGTCGAACGTGGCGAGCTTGGCCTCCGAGCTTGCGCCGGCGACCGCGTCACGCGCGGCGACCGCGATGTCCGGGTTCAGGGCCAGCACGGCGTCGACCGAGCTGTCGGACTCGAGCTTGGACTGGATCTCGGTGAGCGTCGTCGAGATGTCGCTCGTGCCGGCGACCTGGACGTTCTCCACCTCGCCGCCGAAGGTCTTCTTGGCGCCGTCGCAGCGCTGGTTGAGGCCGATGTTGCCCTGCTCGTGGATGATGCAGATCAGCTTGGTGGCGCCGGCCTCCTTGAGCTTCGCGCCCGCGCCCTCGCCGGCGATCGTCTCGGTCTGGCCGACGTGCGTGATGGCGCCCAGCGAGGCCGACTCCTCGGCGCCCGAGTTGAGCGTGATGATCGGGATGCCGGCGTCCTTCGCCGTCGCGAGCGCGTCGCGGATGGCGTCCGGGTTCGGCGCGGAGACGGCGAGGCCGTCGACGCCCTCGGTCACCGCCGCCTCGATCAGCTGGGCCTGCTCCTCGGGGTCGTTGTTGGACTCGGAGTACTTGAGCGTGACCCCGAGGTCCTCCGCCGCCTTCTCGGCTCCCTTCTTGGCCACCGACCAGAACGATCCGCCGTCACCGTGCGTGACCATCGCGATGGTGACGTCCTGCGACTGCGTGAGGTCGACGCTGTCGTCACCGCCGCCTCCGTCGTCGTCGCCACCACCGCAGCCCGCGAACACGAACACGCCGGCCGCCAGCACCAGGAACAGCAACCCGAGTCGCCTCATGATTCCGCCACCCTCTCTCTCAGCGGAGCCAGCGATTGCAGGTACCCGATGCTCGCCCGAACATCGGTGACCGGACCGCTTCCCACCGGCGGCTCCTCCCCGGTGAGTGCGGTGTCCTGCTCGAGCACGAGCCAGCGCCCGTACCCGTCCAGCCCATCCAAGACCTCGTCGAGGCGGACGTCGCCGGCGCCGAGCGGGCGGAAGAGACCCGCCTGCACCGCCTGCACCAGCGACAACCCCCGTCCTGCGACCGCCATGTCCACATCCTTCAGGTGGACGTGGACGACCCGGTCGCCGTGGCGCCGGGCGAACTCGGCCGGGTCGACGCCGCCGATCAGCAGGTGCCCGGTGTCCAGGCACCAGCCGACCTCGCTCAGCTCCAGCATCCGCTCGACGTCGGCCGCCGTCTCGACCTGCGTGCCGACGTGCGGGTGCAGCGCGAGCGTGAGGCCGTGCTGCTCGACGCGGCGCTCCACCTCGGCGAGGTGGAGCGCGAGGCGTTTCCACGCGTCGTCGTCGAGCGGGAGCGGGGGAGACCAGCCGGCGTCGGCCACGACGGCGGCGTTGAAGACCTCGGCGCCGGCGGCGGCCAGCACGGCGGCCACCCGCTCGGCCTCGGCGGTGTCGAGCGTGGGCTCGTGCAGCACGAGCGGCACGAAGCCTCCGACGAGTCGCAGCCCGTGGCGGTCGAGCGCCTCGCGGATCGCGGCCGGCTCGAACGGCAGGTAGCCGATCGGGCCGAGCTCGGTCGCCTTGATGCCCAGCGAGGCCATCTCGCCGAAGACGCGCTCGGGCTCGAGCTGGTGCCCCCAGCCCGGCACCTCGCACACGCCCCACGAGATCGGCGCCGCCGCCAGCCGGTTGTCGATGTCTGCCATTAGAGCGCTCTAATCCGAGGCACGAAGAAATCGGGCGGCTCCCCGCCACCGCAACGTTGACCCTCTCCGGAGCGCTTGCCAACCGGGCTACGATTAGAGCGCTCTAACGGAGTCAATCACCAGATGGCCCAGGCTGTCAACCCCCACCCCACCATGGAGGACGTCGCCCGCGAGGCCGCGGTGTCGCGCGCGCTGGTCTCGCTGGTCATGCGCGACAGCCCGAAGGTCAGCGACGAGCGCCGCGCCCGCGTGCTGGAGGCGGCGGCGCGGCTGGGCTACCGGCCCAACGCCCACGCGCGCAGCCTCGCCAGCCGGCGCACGCGGACCGTGGGCGTCCTGCTCAACGACCTCCACAACCCGTTCTTCGCGGAGATCGCCGACGGCATCGAGGACGTCGCCTCGCGGCTCGGGTACCGGCTGCTGCTGAGCACCGGCGGACGCCGTCCCGAACGTGAGCGGGCGATGCTCGAGGCGCTGCTGGAGTACCGCACGGACGGCGTGATCATGGTCAGCCCGCGGATGGAGACGCGCGACATCCTCGAGGCGACGCGCTCGACCGCGGTGGTGGTGACCGGCCGCGTGCTGCGCAGCGACGCCGTCGACTGCGTCGAGACCGACGAGGCGCTCGGAGCGCGCCTGGCGGTGCGCCACCTCGCGGAGCTCGGCCACGAGCGCATCGTGCACATCGACGGCGGCCGCGGGGCCGGTGCCGCTCCGCGCCGCGCGGGCTACCTGCGCGCGATGCGCGAGATCGGCCTCGAGGGGCATGCCGCCGTCATCCCTGGCGAGTTCACGGAGACCGCGGGCGTGCGCGCCGCCGAGCAGCTGCTGGCCGGCGGCGACCTTCCGACCGCGATCTTCGCCGCCAACGACCTGATGGGCGCAGGCGTGCTCGACCGGCTCGAGGACGACGGCGTGCGCGTGCCGCAGGACGTCTCGATCGTCGGCTTCGACAACACCTTCCTCGCCGCGCTGCACCACATCTCGCTGACCACCATCAACCAGCCGCGGCGCGAGACGGGCCGGCTCGCGCTCGAGCTGCTGCTCGAGCGGCTCGACGGCCGGCAGGAGCCGGTGCGGCGGCTGACCGAGCCGACGCTCGTGGTCCGGAGGACCACGGGACCGCCGCGATGAAGCTCCTGGCGCTGGTGGCGGCGATGCTGATGGCGCCCGCCGTCGTGGGCGCGCCGCCGCGTGCGCCGGAGCTGGTGACCGTTGCCGTGGGTCATGACCGTGCGACGGGGTTCGTGGCCGGCGACGGCCTGGTGGTGACCGTGGCTCATGTGCTCGGCAACGACGTGTCGGTCGACGGGCGCCCCGCGACCGTTCTGCGGGTCGACCGCGGGCTCGACCTCGCGCTGCTTCGCGTGCCCGGCGTCCGCGGCGAGGCTGCGCGGTTCGGTGCCGGTGACGCGACGACTGTGTTGGGCCGCCCGGCTCCGGTGGTGCGGCACATACGGGCGAGCGTCGACGGCGGCCCGCGGCGGCCGGCGCTCGAGCTGCGGGCCCAGGTGGCGGTCGGAGACTCAGGCGCGCCGGTGATCGGTGCGGACGGGCGGGTCGCCGGCGTGGTCTTCGCGCGCTCGCGCACGCGGGCGGGGGTTGCTTACGCGGTTGACGGGAGCGCGGTCGCCGCGCTGCTCCGCTCGGCGAACGTCAACGGCTTGCATTGAGGGAGTGGGATCGGCCGCCGATTGGTCAGTTATCCACCGCTGAGGTGGACAACTGACCAAGCGAGCCGCGCGAGCCTCGATCCCGCTTCCCTACAAGGGCAGTTCGTCCCGCCTCAAACGAACCGATCCGCCAAAGCCGCGACGATCCCGTCGAGCCCGGCGTCCCGCTGCCACGCCGCGCCTGGCGAGTCAGCCAACCGCGCCACGTCAGCGAGCTCACCCGAGCAGCCCAGCTCCCGCGCCACCGGCGCACACGCGTCGACCAGCTCGGCCAACCGATCCCGCACCGGCCGCCGCCCCCACACGGCCGGCTCCACGAGCCGCGCCTCCATACCGTCCCGAGCCGCCAGGAAGCGGTTCTCGCTCAGGACCTCGTCGGCCACCTCGGCGGGCTCGCGCTGCGCCTCGAGGCGCACCAGGCACTGCACCAGCGCCGCGATCGCCGCGGTGTCGGCCACCTGGATCTGCGAGTCCATGATCCGCACCTCGAGCGTCCCGAAGCGCGGCTGCAGCCGCGCGTCCCACCACAGGAAGGTCGGCTCCGGGATGGCGTCGCAGCGCACCAGCACGTCGATCGCCTCCACGTACTCGGCGTAGCTCGAGAAGTGACGGGGCGGCCCGGTGCGCGGGAAGGCCTGGAAGATCGGCGTCCGCGCCGAGGCCAGGCCGCTGTCGCGGCCCTGCCAGAACGGCGAGTTGCCCGACAGCGCGAGCAGGACCGGCAGATGGCCGCGGATCGCGTTCAGCGCCCGCAGCGCCGCCTCCGGATCCGGGACGGCGACGTGGACGTGCAGCCCGAAGGTCGGCTCGCGCCGCGCCAGCTCGCGCATCGACGCGTGCACGAACTGGTACCGCGCGCCCGGCGAGACCTCGACGTCCTCCCAGCGCGCGATCGGATGCGTGCCCGACCCCGCCGCGCGCAGCCCTAGCCCTTCGAGCGTGTCGGCCAGCGAAGCGCGCAGACCGGCCAGCTGTGCGGCCGCCTCGCCGACCGTCCGGCTGGGAGCGGTGGCGAGCTCGAGCGCGGACCCGTGTGTCTCGGCGCGCGCGCACTCGGCGTCGCCCGCCGGCAGGGCGCCGAGCACGTCCTCGCAGCGCGAGGCCGGCATCCACGTCTCGGGCGAGACGAGCATGACCTCTTCCTCGATGCCCGTCGTCCAGGCCGTGACCGACCGGTCTCCGTTCCAGGCAGCCCAGGCGGGCAGTAGGTCTTCAGTTGCCATTTCGGAACACAGCCTCCCCACCCGGGCGCCGAAACGCCTGGGTCCTCCTGTACAAGCCGGGGCGACCGGTGATCGCCCGCCGGTCGAAGTCCTACCCGGGCCTCGCCTCAGTTACGCGGCGCGGCGCGCGCTCGCTCCCGCGGCCGCCTCGACCAGCGCCTCGAACACCCGCAGGTGGCGCGGGAGGTGCACGAGCGTCTCGACGTGCCACTGGACGCCGAGATAGAGCGCTTCGCCGTCGTCCTCGATCGCCTCCACGATGCCGTCGTCGGCCCACGCCACGGCGCGCAGATCGCGGCCGAGGCGGTCGACGGCCTGGTGGTGGAAGGCGTTGACGTCGAGGTCCTCGGGGCCCACGATCGAGGCCAGGCGCGAGCCGGGTTCGATCCTCACGTCGTGCGTCGTCTCCCGGCCCGACTCGGTCTGGCGGTGGGCCACCGATCCGTCGCAGACGTCCGGCACGTGCTGGTGCAGCGTGCCGCCGCGCGCGACGTTGAGCACCTGGCTGCCGCGGCAGATGCCCAGTACCGGGAGCCCGAGCGCGTCCGCGCGGCGGACGACGGCGAGCTCGAACGCGTCGAGCCGCGGCTCGACCGGGCCCAGCTTCGGGTGCGGTTCGGCGTCGTAGGCGGCCGGGTCGATGTCGGGACCCCCCGACACGCAGATCCCCGCCAGCTGGTCGACCAGCGGCGCCACGTCGCGGTCGGCGAGCGGGGGCAGCACGACCGGTATCCCGCCGGCGTCCTCGACCGCGCCCGCGTAGGTCATGCCGAGCACGATCTCGGGCTGCCTCAGATCTCCCTCGGGCAGCGGCCTGGCGTCCTTCTTGCGCCGCACCTCCGAGGTCGTGACGCCGATCAGCGGTCGAGCACCCACGTGTCCTTGAACCCGCCGTTCTGGATCGAGTTGACCACCATCTGGCCCTCGTCGCGCGCGAAGCGCGTCAGGCCGCCCGGCATCACGCGCGGGCGGTCGGGACCGTGCATGAACACGAACGGCCGCAGGTCGACGTGCCGCTGTGCCAGGGCGCCGTCGATCAGCGTCGCGTGCGTGGACAGCTGCACCGTCGGCTGCGCCACCCACGCCTCCGGATCGGCGCGCACGCGCTCGCGCATCGCGTCGACCTCTTCGTCCTCGGCGAGCGGGCAGACGAGCACCCCGATGCCGCCGTGGCCGGCGCGCGGCTTGATCACGAGCTCGCCGAAGCGGTCGAGCGCCTGCTCGAGGTGATCTGACCGCGCGAGGTCGAAGGTCTGCACCGACCGCACTAGAGGTTCTTGCCCGAGATAGAAGCGGATCATGTCCTCGACATAGGCGTGCGTGAGCTTGTCGTCGCCGACGCCGGCGCCGAAGGCGTTGACGACGCCGACCGTCCCGGCGCGGATGGCCGGGCCGAGCAGCGCGCCGACCTCGGTGCGCAGCAGGTCGGCGTCCGTGCGGCGGTAGACGCCGTCGACGCGCCGGCCGCCGTGCTCGAGGTGGTCGCCCTTGAGATGGAGCTCGTCCGGCCGCACGAGCGGCACCCGGAGCTGCTCGGCCGCCCACTTGTGCTCCCAGTAGGCCCCGTTCTCCGGCCCTTCGCTGAGCACCACGAGATAGGGCTCGTCGCCCGCCGCGCCCGCCCGCAGCGCGCCGGCCAGCAGGTCAGGCAGCTCGTCGTAGCCGCGCGGCCGCTCGACCGCCGGGTCGAGCGCGCCGGTCACGGCGTCGCGCGCGGCGGCCGCGTAGGCGAAGCCGCTCGGGGTCATCAGGTTGTCCTCGAGCACGAGGAACTCGCCGCCGGGGTCGCGCACGAGGTCGAGCCCCGCGATGCCGATCCACAGGCCGCCGGCGGGCTCGACGCCGCGCATGGCCGGCTCGTAGTGCGCGGCCGTGTCGATCACGCGCGCGGGCACCACGCCCGCCTGCACGATCCGGCGCGGGCCGTAGGCGTCGGCGACGAAGGCGTTCAGGGCCGTGACGCGCTGCGCGAGCGCCGCCTCGACCCGCTCCCACTCGCCGGCTTCCAGCACGCGCGGCACCACGTCGAGCGGGAAGCTGATGCGCCGGCCGCCCGGGCGGTGCAGCAGCCCGGCGCGCTCGACGAGCACGCAGGCGTCCTCCTGCAACCGCTCCACGTCCCCCTCGGCGAGCCCGTTCGGGGTCGCCTCCTCGTATGGAGTCACGGGCACGGCATACCCAGGCCGGCCGCTAGACTAAAACCGACCTCGTGAGTCGGACTTTTGTGGACATCTGCCCCATCGACGACCTCCCTCCCGGCGCCAAGCGCGTCGTCCGGTGGGAGGACCTCGAGATCGGCGTCGTGAACTGCGGCGGCGAGATCCTCGCCATCGAGGATCGCTGCTCGCATGACGACGGCGACCTGATGGAGGGCGACGTCGACGAGGAGACCTGCACCGTAGAGTGCCCGCGGCACGGGTCGGTGTTCGACCTGCGGACCGGAAAGCCCCTGAACCTGCCTGCCTACATCCCCATCGACACCTTCGATGTGTCGGTCGCGGACGGGCTGATCAAAGTGGAGGTCGACTGACTCATGGCTACGCCTGAGGTGATCGCCGAGCAGCAGGCGCTGGTCGGCATCAACGCTGACTACAAGGAGAAGTTCGGGTTCCACGACCCGGAGAGCGCCTACGCGTTCAAGGCTCCCAAGGGCCTCACGCACGAGCTCGTGCGGCAGATCTCCGAGTTCAAGAACGAGCCCGATTGGATGCGCGAGTTCCGGCTGAAGGCGCTCGAGCACTTCCTCAGCCGCCCGCAGCCCACCTGGGGCTCGCCGATGCTGGCCGAGGTCGACTACGACGACATCCACTACTTCGTGCGCGCGTCCGAGAAGTCGTCGAAGACCTGGGACGACGTGCCGGACGACATCAAGAAGACGTTCGACCGGCTCGGCATCCCCGAGGCCGAGCGCAAGTTCCTCTCCGGCGTCGGCGCGCAGTACGAGTCCGAGGTCGTCTACCACCAGGTCCGCGAGGACCTCGAGAAGCAGGGCGTCGTGTTCATGGACATGGACTCCGGCCTGCGCGAGCACGAGGACCTCGTGCGCGAGCACTTCGCGACGATCATCCCGCCGAACGACAACAAGCTGGCGGCTCTGAACAGCGCCGTGTGGTCGGGCGGCTCGTTCGTCTACGTGCCGCCGGGCGTGCACGTGGAGATGCCGCTGCAGGCCTACTTCCGGATCAACACCGAGAACATGGGCCAGTTCGAGCGGACGCTGATCATCGCCGACGAGGGCTCCTACGTGCACTACGTCGAGGGCTGCACGGCACCGGTGTGGACCACCGACTCGCTGCACTCCGCGGTGGTCGAGCTGATCGCCAAGCCGGGCGCGCGGATCCGTTACACGACCGTCCAGAACTGGTCGCAGAACGTCTACAACCTCGTGACCAAGCGCGCAGTCGCGCATACGGACGCCACCGTCGAGTGGGTCGACTGCAACCTCGGCTCGAAGCTGACCATGAAGTACCCGAGCGTCTACCTGATGGGCGAGCGCGCCCACGGCGAGGTGCTCTCGATCGCCTTCGCCGGCAAGGGCCAGCACCAGGACGCCGGCGCGAAGATCTACCACGTCGCCCCGAACACGACGTCGAACATCTTCGCCAAGTCGATCTCCAAGGACGGCGGGCGCGGCTCGTACCGCGGGCTGCTCGAGGTTGCCAAGGGCGCCCACGGCTCTCGCTCGAAGGTGGTCTGCGACGCGCTGCTGCTCGACGAGCACTCGCGCTCGGACACCTACCCGACGATCCGCATCGGCGAGGACGACGTCGACGTCGGCCACGAGGCCTCGGTCTCCAAGATCGGCGAGGAGCAGCTCTTCTACCTGATGGCGCGCGGCATCTCCGAGGAGGAGGCCGGCAAGCTGATCGTGAACGGCTTCATCGAGCCGATCGTCAAGGAGCTCCCGATGGAGTACGCGGTCGAGATGAACCGCCTCATCGAGCTCCAGATGGAGGGCTCCATTGGCTGAAGTCACCGCGCTCGAGCTCCCGACCTTCAAGGGCCGGCCAGGCTGGGAGTTCACGGATCTGAGCCGGCTCGACCTGAGCGCCTTCTCGGCGCCCGACGGCGGCTCGCTCGACGAGATCCCCGAGGGCATGTTCAGCCTCGACGGCACCCATCTCGACCAGGTCGACGGCGCGGTCTCCGAGGGCGCGGCGGTCGAGGACGGCCCGGTCGTCCTCCCGCTCTCCGTCGCCCGCGAGCGCCATCCCGAGCTCGTCGAGCCGCACCTCGGCCGCGTGGTGGCCGCCGACGACGTCTTCACCCGCTGGAACGAGGACACGTGGGACGGCGGCGCGTTCGTCTGGATCCCGCGCAACGTGCGCGTCGAGGCTCCGATCCTGCTCACCGCGGTCACCGCCGCCGCCGGCACCGCCCTCCAGCGGCGCGTGCTGATCGTGCTCGAGGAGGGCGCCGAGGCCGAGGTGTGGGAGCAGTACCTGTCCGGCGACGAGGAGTCCGAGACGCTGCTCAACACCGTGGTCGAGATGGTCGTGGGCCAGAACGCCCGCCTGCGCTACGTCTGCGGCCAGGACCTCAACGAGAAGTCGTGGATCTTCGGCGCCCAGCGCGCCGAGGTGGCCCGCGACGGCGCGCTCGACTGGGTCGCGATCGGCTTCGGCGGCGCCAACGGCCGCGTGCGCACCGAGACGCTGCTGGCCGGCGAGGGCGCCCACGCCAAGGTCACCGGCGCCTACGCGCCGCACGGCCGCCAGCACATCGACTTCGACACCACGCAGGAGCACGGCGCGCCGAACACCACGTCCGACCTCGCGTTCCGCGGGATCCTGGCCGGCCGCTCGCATGCCGTCTGGCGCGGCGTGATCAAGGTCGACCCCGGCGCCCAGCAGACCGACGCCTTCCAGGAGTGCCGCAACCTGCTGCTCTCCAAGCGCGCCCATGCCGACGCGATTCCGGGCCTGGAGATCCTCGCCAACGACGTGCGCTGCACGCACGCGGCGGCGATCGCGCAGATCGACAAGGAGCAGCTCTTCTACCTGCGTGCCCGCGGGCTCGGCGAGCCGATCGCCCAGCGGCTGGTGATCGACGGCTTCATGCAGGAGCTGGTCGAGCGCTTCGAGGAGGGCCCGATCCGCGAGGCGATGTCCGGCGCGCTCGAGCGCCGGCTGAGCCGCATCCTGGACTGACGTTCTGAGGGCTCGACCGCCCGCGGACCGTGGTGGCCCGCGGTTTCAGGTCACCAGGTCGAGTCGAAGGTGCCCGGATGCTGCACCGGGGGGATCTCACGCACGGTGGGGGAGGAGAAGGCGTGAGCGGTGGCGGCGGGGCGGCGGGGTGTGATGGTGACGGTCACGGCGAAGTCCTTAGCTGGAGCGACGTCCGCGGCGGCTGATGCGCGCGGTGTGCGCGGCGGCCGCGTGGATGATGTGGATGTCGGTGGGGCTCATGGGACGCATACTCCCGCCACCGGGCCACCGCCGATATCGCGCTGCCCAGCGTCTTCGGGTTCGGGCGCCCGCCGCCTTTGTGCGGCCAGCCGAACCCGCGGATGCGGCTACGGCGCGAGGAGCGCCGCCGCGCTGCCGTCCGGCGGCGGGTCGTCCAGTCGTCCCGGTGACCGGCCCGGCTCGTTGGCGGCGGCAGCCCAGTCGACGACCGCCTTCGCGGGATCCTTGGGGTCCACGGCGACGGGGACCCCGGCGCCTGGCGCCGCGAGCCAGGCGGCGTAGAAGGGGATCTCGGTGTTGCCGGCCACGGCCTGGGCGCCATCGTCGAGTTGCAGCGCGACGTCGAAGTTCAGCGTCGGGCCCATGACGCCGTCGCGCCGGCTGAGGGCGGTGATCGTCGCGCGCCGCGGCGCCCACTTGTTGAGGCGGCGCTGCTCGCCCCAGTCGACGGCCTTGTCCGTCACGCCGTTCCCGGGCGGCTTGCGCCGGCGTTTCTGCCCGGGTTCGTCGGCCACGCCCCAGAGCGCGCACATCGCCGGCCAGTCGAGCACCACCGCGTCGCCGTCGCTGTGACGCACGAGGACCTCGACGCCCAGGCGCAGACGCGCGAGCACGTGTGCCGGACCATGCATGACCTGGACGCCCCCGGTGCGGGTTCCGCTCGCCGTCGGCACGGCGACCGCCACGAAGCGCGTCGCGGTCCCGTCGTCGAGCTTGCGCTCGATGCCGACGATCGTCGCGCCCGCGACGGCGCCCTTCTCCAACGCGCTCTCGGCGCGCTTGAAGGCGGGGTCGACGAGCGTGGGACTGAGGATCTCGTTCCCGCTGCGGTTGAGCCAGCTGAGCAGACCCATCGCGCGATGTTCTACTCGATCACTTGTTGAGCGTGACGTTCAGGGTGTGGCGCACCGCGTCGGAGGAGCTCCGGGTGTGCGCCCGGACCGTGATCACACCGGTGAAGGCGACCCCGCCGGCGCGGACGGACGCGGCGGTGTTGGAGAACTTGAGCGGGTGCCCGCTGTTGAATTGGTTGTGCTCGCCCTTGGACGGACCCTCGGTGGAGCTGCGGTGGCCCACCCGGTTATCTCCGCAACTGTATTTCGGCGACGCCGAGACGCTCCACGGGACCGCCACCCCGACCCCGAGGTCCACCGACAGATCGCACCCATTCTGGTGCCAGCCCTGTTCGAGGTCGACCTTCATGTTCCACCGCTTCGTCGAATCACAGCCGGCGCCCGAGATCGGCCAGCCTGTGGCGCTGATCGTCGGATTCTTCAGCCTCATCTTCGTCCACCACAGCGAGTCGTCGCCGCCGTGGCCGGGGTCCGACGCGCCGGCGACAGCGAGGGCGGCGGCGAGGCCGGCAACCACGCCGATCCTCCGGAATTTGCGTGTGGCGATGGGCATGGCCGCGCGAGTACCCCGTTGCGGGCCAGTCAAAGCCCAACCGCGTGACGGCTCAGCCGGCGGCTTGAGCCACCGCCCACTCGCGCATGCGCGGCACGAGATCCGGCGAGGCCGCGCCGACCTCGACGATCGCGTCGGCGGGCACGTTCGCCTTCTTGGCGGCGGCCATGATGGCGTCGGGTGACGGCGCTTCGTATAGGCAGTAGGTATGGCGCTTGTCGGCGCTGAGGAACGAGAACACCCAGCGGACGCCCTCGTCGGCGTTGATCTCGTCGATCAGCCGGACGTCTTCGCTGGAGAGGTCGAGCTCCTCGGCGAACTCGCGCTCGATGACAAACAGGGGCATGTACCGACGGTACCAGCGCCCTACGGCTGGGCCAACCCGTGCCGGTGCGCGTACGACGCCGCCTCGGTGCGGTTCGCGCAGCTCGTCTTGCGCAGGATGCTGCGGATGTGGTTGGCGGCCGTGTGCTCGCTGATGAACAGCGCGCTGCCGATCTCGCGGTTGCTCATGCCCTTGGCGACAAGGCCGAGGATCTGGACCTCGCGGAACGACAGCCCGTCCGGCGGGCCCGCCACCGGGCGCGGCGCGCCGAGCGAGCGGATGCGGGCGAGCAGCGCCGGCATGCCGATCTGCTCCGCCAGCTGGTCGGCCTCGCCGAGCAGCTCCCCGGCGCGGTCGCGCCCGTCGCGGCCTCGCAACAGCAGCATGCGGCCGTGCTCGTACGCGGTGTGGGCGATCCAGGTGTGGGCGCCCAGCCGGCGGTTGAGCTCCATCGCCCGCTCGAAGTGCGACTCGGCGCGCTCCCACTCGCCGAGCGTCGCCGCCAGCATGCCGAGGTGCCGGTCGGCCGCCCCGTAGCAGGCGACCATGTGGCCGATCAGCGTGTTCGCTCCCTCGTACGGCGCGAGCTCGGGGTAGAGGAGCGCGGCCATCGCCTCGTCGCCGAGCGCCGCGGCTGCGTCGGTGAGGTAGGTCAGTGCGGCGAGCCAGAGCGACACGCGGTACTCGTCAAGCCCTTCCGAAGCGATGCGCGCCAGCTCGCGCCGCGCCTCGGCCTCCATCCCGAGCTCGGTGAGCAGCGACGCCGTCCCCGGGCGCCACGCGCCGCCGCGGCTGGCGAGCATCCGGACCAGCGGGGCCAGCTCGGCGAGCCGCCCCTGCTCGCGCCGGACGCTGAACATCTGGATTCCGTAGACGCCCGATGCGTCGCGGCCGGTGAGCAGCCGGCTCCACTCGTGCGACCGCTCGGCCATCGCCTCGGCATCGGCCAGGCGTCCTTCGCACAGCGCGATCGCCGAGCCCGAGTGCTCCGCGACGTGGAGGTGGAACGGCTGCGCCATCGTCTCGGCCATCTCGCGAGCCGATTCGAACTCGCGGCGTGCCGGCTCCATGGCGAACTGGGCGAGGAACGAGGAGACACGCCAGTTCATCGCCTCGGTCCGCAACTCGTCGTCGCCGACCGCGAAGGCGATGTCGCGCGCCTCGGTGAGCATCGCGAGGATCTCCTGGTTCGAGCGCGTCCCACGGTCCCAGTAGCTCCCGACCAGCACGCGGGCGAGCCCGTGGCGGTCGCCGAGCCGCCGCGCCATCGTCACCGCGTCGTCGCGAACCCGGGCGCCGCGCTCGTGCCGGCCGCGGATCTCCAGCGAGCGCGCGAGGCCCCCGAGCACGCCGACGCGAAGCTGCGACGGCTCGTCGCCGAGCGCGACGGCCGCCCGCTCGAGCAGCCCGACGGAGAGCTGGTCGGCGATCCCCGGCCGCCAGCACGCCTCCTCGTAACCGATCGCCGCCAGCGCGAGCAGCTCGGCGTCGCCGAGGCCATCGGCGATCTCGGCCGCCTCGGCGAACGCCGATTGCGCCTCGAGCGCGCGGCCGGCCCGGTGGCGGGCGGCTCCGAGCTCGAGCAGGAGCCTGACGCGCTCCGCCGGCTGCGTGACGCCGAGCTCGAGCGCGACGCCGAGCTGCTCCGCGGCGCCGTCGAAGTCGAGGCCCTCGCTCGCAGCCCGCGCGGCGCGCACGTTGTACTCGACGGCGCGTTCCACGCCGCCGAACGGGGCGGCCGCCGCGAAGTGATGCGCGAGGTCGGCGACGGAGCGCGCGCCCGAACGCTCGAGCGCCTCGCCGACGCGCAGGTGGAGCTCCGCGCGCCGGACCGCCGACAACCCGTCGTAGAGCGAGCGGCGCACGAGCTCGTGCGTGAACCGGTAGGCCAGCCCGCGCGACGGGATCTCCTCGATCATGCCGCTCGAGACCGCCTCCTCCAGCGCCGGCAGCAGATCGGCATCGGCCACATCGCGCAGCACCTCGAGATCGAACTCGGAGCCCGCCGTGGCCGCCAGCTCGAGCAGGTCGGCGGTGGTCGGCCGCAAGCGGGCCAGCCGGCGCGCGACCACCTCGCGCACGCTCTCCGGCGGCGCGAGCTCCTCGAGCGGGCGGGTGAGCCGGACGCAACCGCCCCAGATCTCGACGCCTCCGCCGTCGACCAGGCTGCGCCACAGCTCGCACACGAGGAACGGGTTGCCGCCGGTCATGTCGGCGATCTCAGGTGCCAGCTCGGGCACGGGCTCCTCGCCCGCCACGCGGCGCACGAACTCGGTCACGTCGTCGCCGGACAGGCCGTCGAGGCGCAGACGCACGACGTCGTCGGAACGGCGCAGGTCCGCGAGCATCTCCGACAGCGCGTCCGGCATGTCGGTCTCCGTCTCGCGGAAGGTCGCGACCAGCAGCAGCCGGGCGCGTCCGCCCGCGCGGGCCAGGTGCCGCAGCAGCCCCAGCGTGGGGGCGTCGGCCCAGTGCGCGTCCTCGAGCACGAGCACCACGGGCCGCTCGAGGCCGGTGCGCTCCAGCAGGTCGGCCACCGCGGTGTGCAGGCGATGGCGCTCGGTGTCGGGGTCGGTGGCCGCCCCGGTGCCGGCGCGCAGCTCGCCGAGCGCCTCCACGAACGGGCCGTAGGGCGGGTGGACGACGGCGTCGCACGCCCCGTAGAGGACGTTCGCGCCGCTCTCGGCGGCCTCGCCGGCGAACTCGCGCACCAGCCGGCTCTTCCCCGATCCCGCCTCGCCGCCGACGAGCGCGATCCGGCGGCCCTCGCCCGGCGCCCACGGGACGAGCGAACGCAGCGTGACCAGCTCGCTCTCGCGCCCCACGAAGGGGAACCCCGAGCTGAGGCTCAGCGGGCCGGGCAGCGTGCTCATAGTCAGATCTGATCATTGCCGCCGCCTCGAGGCAAGTCGGACGCCGCCGGAAAGTCGGTCAAGGCGCGTCATGACACGGCCCACGGCCCGGCCATAGCGTCGCGGCATGACCACTCTCATCAACGCTCGCGAGGAGCTGGCCGGGTTCGGCGGCCGTCTGATCCAGCCGGGCGACGGCGACTACGACGACGCGCGGGCCGTCTACAACGCGATGATCGACCGCCATCCCGCGCTGATCGCGTGCTGCGCCGACGCCGCGGACGTCGCGCAGGTGATCGCCTTCGCCCGCGAGCGGGATCTGCTGATCGCCGTACGCGGCGGCGGACACAACGGCGCGGGCCTCGGCACGTGCGACGACGGCGTCGTGATCGACCTCTCCGCCCTGAACTCGATCGAGGTCGACCCGCAGGCGCGGACCGTGCGCGTCGGCGGCGGCTGCACGCTGGGCGAGCTCGATCGCGCGACCCACGAGCACGGGCTCGCCGTGCCGAGCGGCATCATCTCCACCACGGGCGTCGGCGGCCTCACGCTCGGCGGCGGCCTCGGGCACCTCACGCGCAAGTACGGCCTCAGCATCGACAACCTGCTCGGGGCCGAGGTCGTGCTCGCGGACGGCCGTCAGGTGACGGCGAGCGCCGACGAGAACCCCGACCTCTTCTGGGCGCTGCGCGGCGGCGGCGGCAACTTCGGCGTCGTCACCTCGTTCCTGTTCCGGGCGCACGAGGTGCACACCGTGTTCGCCGGGCCGACCTTCTGGCCGGTCGAGCAGAGCGTCGAGGTCCTGTCCGCCTACCGCGACTTCATCTCCGACGCACCGCGCGAGCTCAACGGCTTCTTCTGCTACCACACGGTTCCGCCGGCGCCGCCGTTCCCCGAGCACGTCCACCTGCGCGAGGTGTGCGGCGTCGTCTGGTGCCACCTCGGCAGCGAGGAGCAGGCCGTCAAGGACATGGCGCCGCTGATGGACTCGCTGCCCGAGCCGATCCTGCACGGCCCGCACTACGTCCCGTTCCCCGGGCTCCAGGGCGTGTTCGACCCGCTCTACCCCAAGGGCGAGCAGTGGTACTGGCGCGCCGACTTCGTCAACGAGATCCCCGACGAGGCCGTCGAGCTGCATCACCGCTTCGGCAGCGCGATGCCGTCGGGCAGCTCGCTCATGCACATGTACCCGATCGACGGCGCGGCCCAGGACGTGGGCGAGTCCGACACCGCGTGGGCGTATCGCGACGCGCGCTGGGCCAACGTCTACGCGGGGGTCGACCCCGACCCGGCGAACGTCGACGCCATCCGCCGCTGGAGCGTCGACTACCAGGAGGCGCTGCACCCGCACTCGGCCGGCGGCGCCTACGTGAACATGATGATGGACGAGGGCCGGGAGCGCGTCCGGTCCAGCTACCGCGGCAACTACGACCTCCTCGCGCGCGTCAAGGCCGCGTACGACCCGGACAACGCCTTCCGCGTCAACCAGAACGTCCAACCCGCCACTTAGGAGCATGATGCTCGAGCTCCGCTCGCGCAGCCTCGGGCTGTGCCTGGCGGCGGCTGCGCTGATCGCGCTGACCGCCTCCGCGTCCGCCCGCGCGGACACCGTCACCGACTGGAACGCCAACGCCGTCAACGCGCTCGTGACCACGGCCGGCCAGTCGCCGACCGTCTCCACGGTCCACCTGGCCATGGTCCACGGCGCCGTCTACGACGCCGTGAACTCGATCGACGAGCGCTACGAGCCCTACCTCGTCGAGGTGCGGGCGCGCGAGTGGTACTCGAAGGACGCCGCGGCGGCCGCCGCCGCGTACCGCGTCCTGCTCGGCATCGTCCCCACCCAGGAGGCGGCCCTGACGTCGCTGTACAACGCCTCGCTCGCCGCCATCCCGGCCGGCGGCGCGAAGGACGGCGGCATCCGCGTCGGCGAGGTCGCCGCGGCGGCCATGCTGGCCGATCGCAAGAACGACGGCCGCTTCGGCGCCTACCGCTTCCCGGCTCCCGCCACGTCGACCGACCCGTGGCCCGTCGGGCAGTGGCGGCCCGTGCTGCCGGCCTTCGCCAACGACCCTGCGGCGTGGATCAAGGACGTCCGGCCGTTCCTCATCCGCGAGCCGGTCCGCGGTCCCGCCCCGTACCCGCTCACGAGCAAGCGCTACGCGCGTGAGTTCGACGAGGTCAAGACCATCGGCTCGCTCACCTCCACGACGCGCACCGCCGACCAGACGGACCAGGCGCGCTTCTGGGCGGAAGGCCCGCAGGGGTGGACCCGCACCGCCCGTCAGCTCGCGATCGACCGTGGCCTGCGCACCATCGAGAGCGCGCGCATGTTCGCGATGCAGTACATGACGGGCGCGGACGCGCTGATCAGCGTCTGGAACGGCAAGGCGCACTACCTGTTCTGGCGTCCGATCACCGCGATCCGCGAGGCCGGCCGGGACGACAACCCGGCGACCGAGGCGGACACCGGGTGGCTGCCGCTGATCAACACACCGGCCTATCCCGACCAGCCGTCCGGCCTGTCGGGCGTGAGCGCCGCGATGGCCGAGGCGCTCGAGGAGGTCTTCGGCCACCGCGTGCGGTTCAGCATCACGAGCCTCAGCTCGAACACGACACGGAGCTATCGCAGCTTCGACGAGGCGGTCGACGAGGTGGTCGACGCCCGCGTCTACTCCGGCATCCACTTCCGGAAGTCCGACGTCGACGCCGCGGAGATGGGGCACGACATCGCCCGCGACAGCCTCGAGCGGTACTTCGAGCGAGACTGATCCTCCCCCCGGCCCGGTCATGCCCGTGCGAGGATTCGCACGGGCATGACCACGGACACGCTCGCCTCCGCGCACGAAGCGCTGCGCACCGGCGCCTGGGACGAGGCGCGCGTGCGGTTCGCCGCGGCGATCGAGGCCGCGCCGTCCGGCGAGGCATACGAGGGCCTGGGCTGGGCGGGCTACTGGCTGTCGGACGAGAGCCTCACGCTCGACGCGCGCGAGCACGCGTACCGCGCGTACCGCGCCGAGGGCGATCCCCGCGGCGCCGGTCGGGTGACGGCCTGGCTGGCGTCCGACCACCTCGAGTTCCGCGGCGACCACGCGGTCGCGCGCGGCTGGCTGGAGCGCAGCCACCGGCTGCTCGACGAGGTCGCCCCCGAGGGCGAGGAGCACGGCTGGCTCGCGCTGCACGAGGGCTCCTATGCGATGAACGTCGACGCCGACCTCGACCGGGCGGCGCTGCTGGCCGAGCGCGCCGCCGCTCTCGGGCGCACGGTCGGCCTGCCCGACCTCGAGGCGGTAGGGCTATCGCTGGAGGGCATCACCCACGTGCGGAGCGGCCGCATCGAGGCCGGCATGCGGCTGCTCGACGAGGCGTCGGTGATCGCGCGCGGCGAGGACCTGCGGCTGCCGATCTCCAGGGGCTGGGCGCTCTGCTACCTGATCTCGGCCTGCGAGGGCGTCGGCGACTTCCCGCGCGCGACGCAGTGGTGCGAGGCGGTGCGGACGCATGCGGACGACTGGGGCGTGCGCCAGCTCGTCGGCATCTGCCGCAGCGCCTACGGGAACGTCCTGGCCACCAACGGCGACTGGGTCACGGCGGAGCTCGAGCTCACCGGGGCGGTCGGCGACCTGCGGCGCTCGCGGCCGGCCATGACCTCGGGCGCGCTCGCCCGGCTCGGCGAGCTGCGCGCCCGCCAGGGCCGGACCGACGAGGCGCGCGAGCTGTTCACGCAGGCCGGGACACACCAGCGCGCGATCGTCGGGCTCGGCGCGATCGCGCTGGAGGCCGGAGACGCCGCGGCGGCGGCCGATGCCGCCGAGCGCGCGCTGCGGCGGGCGCCGGCCGGCGCCCGGCTCGACCACCTGCCCGCGCTCGAGCTGCTCGTACGCGCCCGCGCGTCGCTGGGCGAGTATGACGAGGCGGCCGACGCGCTCGCCGAGCTCGATCGCATCGCGGCCGAGGTCGGCACGCCGTACGTGCTCGGCCGGGCGCGGCGCGCGGCAGGCGCGCTGGCCGCGGCGCGCGGCGTCCACGAGCAGGCGCGGCGCGCGTTCGAGGACGCCGTCGACCTGCTGGCCGAGTCGGCCGCCGCCTACGAGGAGGCGCTGGCCCGGCTCGAGCTGGCCGGCGCGCTGGCGGCGCTCGGCCGGGACCCGGCCGCCGCCGCCGAGGAGGAGGCGGGGCGGGCGGCGCTCGAGCGGCTCGGCGTGCGCGTGCCGACGGCCGAGCGGCGTGCATTGAACGAGCTCACCCCGCGCGAGCTCGAGATCCTGCGGCTCGTCGCTCAGGGCCTCAACGACGCCGAGATCGCCGAGCGGCTGGTCCTGAGCCAGCACACCGTGCACCGCCACGTGGCGAACGTGCGCACCAAGCTGCGGCTGCCCTCGCGCACCGCCGCCGTCGCCTACGCGGCGCGCGCCGGCCTGCTCTGACTGGCCGTTTCCGGCCAGACGCGCGGATGGCCGCAAACGGCGAAGTCGCGGCGCGCGGCGGCCCGTAGCTTCGCCGCATGAACCTGTACGAGCCCGGCACTCCCGAGTACGCCGACACCACGACGCTCAACAACGCGATGATCGAGCGCCGGCCCGCGGTGGTGGCGCGCTGCGCCTCGCCGGCGGACGTCGCCGACGCGATCGCCTACGCCCGCGGAGAAGGGCTCCCGCTCGCGGTCCGCGCCGGCGGGCACTCGGTCGCCGGGCTCTCGCTCGTCGACGACGGGCTCGTGATCGACGTGCGCGGCATGGCGTCGGTCGAGGTCGACCCCGAGCGCCGGGTCGCGCGCGTCGGCGCCGGCGCGACCTGGTCGCAGTTCGACCGCGCCACCGAGCCCTACGGCCTCGCCACCACCGGCGGCCGCGTGTCGACCACCGGCGTGGCCGGCCTCACGCTCGGCGGCGGGTCCGGCTGGCTCGAGCGCAAGCACGGCCTGGCCTGCGACAACCTGCTCGCCGTCGAGCTCGTGACCGCCGAGGGCGAGCAGGTGCGCGCGTCCGCGGACCAGCATGCCGAGCTGTTCTGGGCGCTGCGCGGCGGCGGCGGCAACTTCGGCGTGGTCACCGCGTTCGAGTTCCGCCTGCACCCGATCGAGCGCGAGGTGTTCGCCGGGCTGGCGCTCTACCCGGCCGCCCGCGGCCGCGAGCTGATGACGCTCTACCGCGACGTCATGCGCGACGCCCCCGAAGGGCTGAGCCTCGCCTTCCTGTACCTGCGCGCGCCGGCCGAGGAGGAGATCCCCGAGCACCTGCACGGCGAGCTGGTGGTGGCGATCGCCGGCATGTACGCCGGGCCGCTGGACGAGGGGCGCGAGGCGCTGCGCCAGTTCCGCGCCGCCGGACCCGAGGTCGACCACTTCGGCCCGATGCCGTACGCGGACTTCCAGTGCATGATCGACGACCCGCCGGGCTTCCGGAACTACTGGACCTCCGAGCACCTCGTCGACCTGCCCGACGCCGCCATCGAGGCGATCGCGACCCGGTCGGAGGCGATGCCCGCCGGCGCCTCGCAGCTCTTCATGGTCAGCTGGGGCGGCGCCGTCGCCCGCGTCGGGCAGGACGCGTCGCCGCTGTCCGCCCGCGACGCCCGCTTCGTCGTGCACCCGTTCGGCATGTGGCAGGACCCGGCCGACGACGAGGCCAACATCGCGTGGACGCGCGCGCTTCCGCGACGACCTCGCCGCCTTCTCGACCGGCGCCGTGTACCTGAACTTCGTCGGCGACGAGGGCACAGGCGCGCGTGCGCGCCGGCTACGGCCCCGGCAGCTACGAGCGCCTGGGGTGGATCAAGGCGGTGTGGGACCCGGACAACGTGTTCCGCGCGAGCGGCAACGTCCCGCCGCCGACGGCGCTCAAGCGGGCGGCATGACCCGCGACGGCCGGCTGATCGTCGGAGCGGTCGGGATCTCGGCGCTCGGCGACTTCCTGCTCTGGATCCCGCTCACGCTGCACGTGCACGAGCAGACGGGCTCCGGGGCGGCGGTCGCCGCGCTGATGATCTGCCTGTGGGGCCCGATCGTCCTGCTGGCGCCGGCCGCCGGGCTCTTGGCCGACCGCGTCGAGACGCGCCGGCTGCTGCTGTGGGCGTCCGTCGCGCAGGCGGTGGTCGCCGCGGCGCTGGCGCTCACGCTGGACTCGACGGCGGCGACGCTCGCCCTGGCAGCGCTGCTCGGCGCCGGCTTCGCCGTCGCCCAGCCGGCCGAGTTCGCGCTCGTCCCGGTGATCGGCGGCGGCAAGCTCAACGGGCCCGTCGAGGCGGCCCGCTACACCGGGATGGCGGCGGGACCCGTGCTCGGCGGCGCGCTCGCCGCTGCCGGCGGCACCGAGGCGGCCGTGCTCGTCGACGCGGCGTCCTTCGCGCTCGTCGCGCTGGCCGCGGGCCTGCTGCGGGCGCGCCGGCAGCCGCATCCGGAGGCGCAGGGCGAGCGGGCGCGCGACGGCATCGTCCTGCTGTTCCGCGACCGCACGCTCGCCGTCGTGATCGCGACCGTGCTCGTGTCGCTGCTGTTCATGAGCGCCTCGATCGCGGCCGAGGTGGTGTTCATCAAGGACGACCTCGGCGCGAGCGGCATCGCCTACGGCGCGATCTTCTCGTCCTGGATGCTGGGCATGGTGCTGGGGGCGCTCGTCGTCTCGCGGCGCGTGAAGGCCGGCGCGCTGGCGGGCGCCGCGCTGGTGGCCGTCGCCGTGCAGGGGGCCGGGCTCGGCCTGCCGACCGTCTGGCTCGCCGCCGGCTTCGGCGCCGCGATGTTCTTCACCGGCGGCATCGGCCACGGCGTCAAGAACGTGCTCACGCGCGCGCTGATCCAGGAGCGCGTGCCCGGCCGCTACCACGGCCGCGCCTTCGCGGCCTACAACGGGATGCGCAACGGCGCCGAGCTCGTCGCGCTGGCCTGGGGCGGAGTGCTGGTGGTGACGATCGGCGCGCGCGGCACGCTCGCGCTGGCGGGCGCGATCTCGGTGGTGGCCGCGCTCGGCGGCCTGCTCATCTACGCAGGAAGCCTTCGAGCACCGGCGCGACCGCCTGCGGGTCCGCCACGTGTCCCTGACGCGGTATCACCAGCCGCTCAGCGTTCGGCAGGCTAGCCGCGAGGGCGTCCCCGGCCAGCTCGAAGAACTCCATCCCGCCGCCGGTGGCCACGAGCACCGGGTGCTCGATCGTCACGCTCGGGAGGCCGTCGCGCAGGCACGCGGCGTCGTAGGCCAGCGTGTGGGCGAGGGCGGCGGGCCAGTAGGGCGAGCTGCCGTGCCGCCGCGATGCTCTCGTCGGAGCAGCCCGCCAGGCGCATGAAGAGCTCGATCGCCTCGTCGCCTCCGGCGCCGGCGAGCTGCTCGGTGTACTCGCGCCAGCGCCGCACCGCGTCCTCGCCGATGCTGTAGGGCACCTCGTAGACCGCGAGCCGCTCGAACGCGACCCCTGCCGCGGCGGCCTCGAGCGCGAGCGCGCCGCCGGAGGAGACGCCGTAGGCGTGGGCCGACCCGCCGGCCTCGGCGACCAGCGCCTCGAGGTCCTCGATCTCGCGCTCCAGCGCGTAAGGCTGGGTGTCGCCGCTGTCGCCGCGGCCCCGGCGGGCGTAGTTGAAGACGGTGAACGAGCGTGCGAGCTCGGCCGCGAGCGGCACGTTCTCGGACCCGTCGTCGAGGCCGCCGCCGACCAGGATCAGCGCCGGTCCGTCGCCCTGGCGGTCGTAGGCGATCCGCGTGCCGTCACTCGACGTGACGGTCATGCGACGCGGGCGCGGCGGCGGCGATAGGCGCGGCGGTTCTTCTCGCGCTGGCCGCAGACCGCCATCGAGCACCAGTGGCCCGAGCGGTTCTTCGAGTGGTCGTAGAAGGCCCAGCGGCAGATGTCGCGCTCGCAGGCCTTCAGGCGATCCCAGGTGCCCTCGGCGATCGCGGCGTGGATGGCGGCGACGATGTGGCCGAGCGCGCCGTCGACCCCGCCGGCCGTCGGCTCGAAGCGCGTGGCCGGGTCCTCGAGCACGGGCACCAGGCCGGCGCGGCGGCCGGCCTCGTTGACGATCTCGCCGGCCGCCGGGTCGTGGTCGAGCCCGGCGTGGGCCGAGACCAGGCCGCGGATCGCCTCGCGCAGCTCGATCGCGCGCGCGTGGTCCTCGGCGGTCACCGGCTCGTCCGCGCCGAGCAGGTCGTGCGCGACCAGCCAGTCGCGCAGGGCGCCGGCGCCGGGCAGCAGATCGGGGCCGGTCTCGAGGTCGTTCGTGTTGACGAACAGCTGGATCACGCGCAGCGGCCCGGGGGCGGGGCTGCGCTCTCCGGGCTCGGTCTGCGGTTGCTCCATGAATTCATACTAGCAAATCCCGATTGGGTGTGTTATAACACCGGCATGAGCACTTTGCAGGTATCAGAAGACGACGCAAACGCGGAGCGCGAGGACCTCGTCGTCACGCCCCGCGACGACCCGCCGCTCAGCGACGGCATCAAGGCCGCCCTGCCGTTCGTCCTACCCACGCTCGCGATCGGCATGTCCTTCGGCGTGCTGGCCGAGCCCGTCATGGGCGCCTGGGCGGCGATCGCGATGTCGATCCTCGTGTTCGGCGGCGCCGCGCAGTTCGGCTCGGTGAGCATCCTCGCCGCCGGCGGCGGCCTCGCCTCCGCCGTCTCGGCCGGCCTGCTCATCAACACCCGCTTCCTGCCGATGGGCTTCGCGGTCGCCCCCGCGCTCAAGGGCGGGCCGTTCCGCCGTGCCGTCGAGGCGCAGACGATGGTCGACGCGTCGTGGGCGATCGCCAACCGCGGCGACGGCACGTTCAGCCGCAATCTGATGATGGGCGCCACGATCCCGCAGGCCGCCGCGTGGTGGGTCGGGACCGCGATCGGCGCCTTCGGAGGCGCCCTGCTCGGCGATCCTGCAGGCGCTCGGGCTCGATGCGATCTTCCCGGCGTTCTACCTCGCGCTGCTGGCCGAGGAGATGAGCGACCGCTCGATGTTCGCCAGCGCCTTCCTCGGCGGGGCCATCGCGCTCGTGCTCATCCCCTTCACGCCGCCCGGCATCCCGGTCGTGGCCGCCGCGTTCGCCGCCCTGCTGGGGGTGCGCTCCCGATGAGCACCGCCTGGATCGCCATCCTCCTGCTGACCGCCGGCACCGTCGCCATCAAGGCGCTCGGGCCGGTCGCCCTTGGCGGCCGCGAGCTGCCGGAGTCGATGTCGGGCGTCGTGTCCCGGCTCGCCCCGAGCCTGCTCGCCGCGCTCGTGGTGGTCGACATCTTCGGCGGCCCGGAGCGCACGATCGCGGTCGACGAGAGCGCCGTCGGCCTGCTGGCCGCCGCGGGCGCGCTCGCGTTGCGCCTGCCGATGATCGCCGTGGTGGCGATCGCGGCTGTCGTGACCGCCGGCCTCCGGCTCGTCTAGACCCTCGGCAGGTCTCGGAAGCGGCTGCGGCCGTCCGAGCTCTCGCAGATGGCCGCCACCCGCGGCTCGCACACCCGCAGCAGGTCGCGCGGGTCCATCCTCAGCGAGTGCTTGTGGTCGCCGCCCGCGCACACGATGCGCTCGTGGTAGAGCAGGTGCACGTCGATGATCTCCGGCATCGGCATCATCGGCCCCAGCGGCGGCATCGCCCCGACGTCGAACATCGGGAAGTCCTGCTCCAGCTCGGCCTCGGTGGCCAGCCGGAGGTGGCTCGAGCAGCCCAGCAGCTCGCGCACGCGCGCGAGATCGAGACGGTGGGTGGCCGGGATGACCGCCATCCGGTACTGATCGTGGTCGCGCAGGGCGAGCGTCTTGGCGGCCTCGCGCGGCTCGGCTCCTGAGGCCCGCGCCTCCGCGGCGGCGCTGAAGGTGGGCCGGTGCTCAACGACCTCGTGGCTCACCCCCTCGGCGTCCAGAAACGCGGTCACCGCGTCGATGCCATGCGCCTGCGTGGTGCTCATGACCCTCGTCCTCCCGGTCGCCAACGGGCTGCTCTGACGGTACGCCTGTGGAGGCTTGGCGGCAAGTTTGGACGTATGTCTGGCTGAGGCCCGGGCGGGCGGTTGCCGATACCGGTCTCGGAGGCGACTGATCGCCACCGACAACAGGCCACGGAAGGAACCGCTTGACGATTCGCTACGGGATCCGCTGGGACGGAAGGGGCCGGCCGAAGCCGGCCCGGATGGCAGCCCTCGGGCTCGCCGCGCTCGTGCTCCTGCTGCCCGCCTCCGCGCGCGCGGACGAGGGCACCACTTCGATGGATCGCGTCGCCGGCGGCAGCGGCATCGTGGCGGGCGCGCCCCTCGGCGCAGGCGTCGACGTGGCGCTGATCGACTCCGGAGTGGTCCCGGTCGGCGGGCTCGCCGAGCCCGGCCGCGTGATCCACGGGCCCGACTTCTCCTCCGAGCGGCGCAACCGGCGGCTCGCGACGCTCGACACCTTCGGTCACGGCACCCACCTGGCCGGCCTGATCGCCGGCCGCGACCCGGTCACCGGCTTCGCCGGCGTGGCGCCCGGCGCGCGGGTCGTCAGCCTGAAGGTGGCCGGCTCCGACGGCGAGACCAGCCTCGCGCAGGTGCTCTCCGCGCTCGAGTGGGTCCACCGCAACCGCAACGCCAACGGGCTCAACATCCGCGTCGTCAACCTCGCGCTCGGCGTCGAGGACCGCGGCGGCTACAAGGACGACGTGCTGGCATGGGCCGTCGAGCAGCTGTGGCGCGACGGCATCGTCGTCGTGGCCGCCGCCGGCAACAACGGCGCCTACGCCAACCGGCTCGACATCCCGGCCGCCGACCCGTTCGTGATCGCCGCCGGCGCGTCCGACACTCGCGACACCGTCATCCGGCCGACGATCGCGTGGCCGACTTCTCGAGCCGCTCCCGCTACCGCTCGCCCGACGTGGTGGCCCCGGGCACGAAGGTGGTGTCCCTGCGCGTGCCGGGCTCCGCGCTCGACCGCGAGTACCCCGGCGCCCGCGTCGGCGGCGCCTACTTCCGCGGCAGCGGCACCTCGCAGGCCTCCGCCGTGGTGAGCGGCGTCGTGGCCCGCCTGCTGTCGGCCAAGCCGGAGCTGGCGCCCGACCAGGTCAAGGCGCTGCTGATGGCCGGCGCGGTCGACCTGCCCGACCCGCGCGAGGCCGACGGCGCCGGCCGCGTGGACCTCAAGCGCACGCTCGCCGCGCCGGTGCCGGACGTCGACATCGGTCCGCCAGGGCTGGGAGCCGGCCGTCCTCGACCGCCGCGCGCTGGCCCGCGCCCTGCACGACAACGACGAGTACGCGACCGGCGGTGCCGAGTGGTCCGGTCGCCGCTGGTCCGGCCGCCGCTGGTCCGGCCGCCGCTGGTCTGGAGCTTCGTGGATCGACAGCTTGGTCGGCTGACCCGGGTCACACTCGGCGCACTGATCGCCGCGACGGCCGTCGCGGCGTTCGTGTTGTGGCACCAGGTGGTGCGGGACCTCGTGCCCTACGGGGACGAGGTCCGCATCCCGTGGTGGGCGCTGGCCGCCGGCTTCGCGGCGACCGAGCTGTTCGTCATCCACGCGCACGTGCGCGGGAGCGCGCACTCGCTGTCGCTGTCCGAGCTGCCGCTGGTGCTCGGATTGCTGCTCGCCTCGCCGAGCGATCTCGTGCTGGCGGCGATCGCCGGCCCGGCGGTCGTGCTCGTCTGCACGCGCGGGCAGAGCCCGACGCGGCTGTTCTTCAACCTCGCCCAGTTCGGGCTGACCGCGGCGCTGGCCGCGATCACGCTGCACGCGCTGGCGCCGGCTCCGGCGGAGATCGGGCCCGCGGTGTGGGGGGCGACGTTCGTGGCCGTGCTCGTCAGCTCGGCCACCGCCGCCGTGCTCGTCTTCTGCGCGATCGGGCTCTCGGAGGGCTCGATCCCGTCGCGCAAGCTGGCCGGCATGCTCGGCGCCGACCTGCTCGTCGCTCTGACGAACACGAGCGTGGCGCTGGCCGGCGCGACCGTCGTCGCGCACGACCTGAAGGCCGGCTGGCTGCTGCTCCCGCCCGCCGCCGTGCTGCTGCTCGCCTACCGCGCCTGGGTGTCCGAGCGCGCCAAGCACCAGAGCCTCGAGTTCCTCTACGGCGTGACCCGGTCGCTGTCGCGCGGCGGTGAGCTGGAGGCCGAGCTGCTCGACCTGCTGCGCCGCACGCGCTCGAGCTTCCGCGTCAAGACCGCCGAGCTGGTGGTGCTGCCAGGGCCGGACGTCGGCGCGCTGCGCACCTCGCGCGGGCCGGACGGCCACGAGGAGGTCATGGTGCCGCTCGCCAACGCGGCCGCCGGCGCGCTGCGCGCGGCCGTCGAGCACGACGGGGCGGTGCGGGTGGAGCGCGACCGCTGCCCGGCCGAGCTGCGCCAGTACCTCAACGATCGCGGCATCGAGCAGGCGCTGATCGCCCCGGTGCGCGGCGAGACGCGGCTGGCGGGCGTGATGGTGCTGGGCGACCGCATCGGCGCCACCGACACGTTCACCGATGAGGACCTGCGCCTGTTCGAGGCGCTCGCCGCGCATGCCGGTCTGTCTTTGGAGCTCGACCGCCTGGAGCGCCAGGCCCAGAGCGATCCGCTCACCGGGCTGGCCAACCGCACGCTGTTCCTGCGCCGGGTCGAGGCCTCGCTGGAGCGCGCGTCGGGGATGGCGACGGTCCTCTTCCTGGATCTCGACGACTTCAAGGCGATCAACGACCGCGCGGGGCACGCCGCGGGTGACGCGGTGCTGGTGGCGGCCGCCGGGCGGATCGAGGCGTCGGTGCGGCCGGGCGACATCGCCGCGCGGATGGGCGGCGACGAGTTCGCCGTGTTGCTCGAGGACGTCGACGACCACCACGGCGAGCAGGTCGCGGGCCGCATCCTCGACCTGCTGGCCGAGCCGGTGGTGGTCGACGGCGAGGAGCTGTGGGTGCGGAGCTCTGTGGGCATCGCCACCGCGGCGGCGGGATCGCTGGGCTCGGGCGAGCTGCTGCACCGCGCCGACGTGGCGATGTACCGGGCCAAGGAGGCGGGCAAGAGCCAGATGCGCGTCTGGTTCCCGGAGATGCACGCCGCCGGCGAGGCGCTGACCGGCCGCGACGAGCTGGCCGAGGCGCTGCGGCGCGGCGAGCTGGTCGCCCACTTCCAGCCGATCGTCTCGCTGGTGGACGGTGGCTGAGGTTGCGGCCGAGGCGCTGGCGCGCTGGCGGCATCCGCGGCTCGGGCTGCTCGGGGCGGGCTCCTTCATGCCCGACGCGGAGGGCGACCTGGCGGTGGCCGTCGACCGCGAGGTGCTCTTCCAGGCCTGCGAGGCCGCTGCGCGCGGCGCCGTGCCCGCGGTCCACGTGAACGTGGCGACGCTCGATCCGGCAACGGTGCGCGACGTGCTCGAGTCGACCGGGCTCGATCCGGCTCGGCTCGTGCTCGAGCTGTCCGAGCGCGCGCTGGCCGCCGCCCCTGCGGAGGGGTTGGCCGCGCTGCGCGGCATCGGCGTGCGGATCGCGGTCGACGACTTCGGCAGCGGCCGCCACGGGGTGGAGCTGCTGCGCTCGCGCCCGGTCGACATGCTCAAGATCGCCCGGCCGTTCGTGGACGGCGCCGGCCGTGCGGGGCACGACCGGGCCGTCCTCTCGATGGTGGTCCAGCTCGGGGCGATGTTCGGCCTGCAGGTCGTCGCGCAGGGGATCGAGCGCGAGGACCAGCGCGAGGCGCTCGCCGAGATCGGCTGCGAGCTCGGGCAGGGCTACCTGATCGGCCGCCCGCTCCCGCTCGGCGCCGCCGTCGCCGCCTGACCCAGGCGCGGCAGCGCCCGGTCGAGCCAGTCCGGGATCCACCAGTTCGCGCGCCCGACGAGCTGCATCAGGGCGGGCACGAGCAGCATCCGGACGATCGTCGCGTCGACCAGGATCGCTGTCGCCATGCCGATGCCGAGCAGCTTGAGGAACGGCTCGGGGGAGCTGACGAAGGCGAGGAAGACGGCGACCATGATCGCCGCGGCGGCGGTGATCACGCGGGCGGTTCTCGCGAGCCCCTCGGCGACGGCCTTGGCGGTGTCGCCGTGCTTGAGGTACTCCTCGCGCACGCGGCTGAGCAGGAACACCTCGTAGTCCATGCTGAGGCCGAAGAGGATCGCGAACATCATCACGGGGATGAAGGGCGCGACCGGGGTGGCGGTGTCGATGCCGATCAGCTCTCCGGCCCAGGTGCCCTGCGCGAAGTAGGAGATCACGCCGTAGGCGGCGCCGACGCTGAGCAGGTTCATCACGCCGGCCTTGAGGGCGATCAGCGGTGAGCGGAACGCGGCGAGCAGGAGCAGGAAGCTCAGCCCGACGACGCCGGCGATGAACAGCGGGAGCCGGGCGGCGACCAGCTCGCTCTGGTCGACGAAGGCGGCGGTGGTGCCGCCGACCATCACGCCGGTCGGCAACTCATCCCGCAGGCGATGCACCAGGTCGGCACTGTCCTGCGGCGCTGTCGTCGGGACCACGGTGAGCAGCGCGGCATCATTTGTCGCGTTGCGCTGCGGCTCGGACACGAAGGCGACGCCCTCGGTCTCGCGGATCGTCTTCGTTGCCTCGTCCAGCGCCTGCGGATCGTTCGACGCCAGCAGGAGCGGGCCGTTGGCGCCGGGGCCGAAGCCGCGGCTGATCATGTCGTAGGTGGTGCGGGTCGGCGTGCCCTCGCGGTCGTTGCCGGCGTCCGGGAAGCCGAGCCTGAGGTCGAGCACCGGCGCGCTCAGCACGAGCACGAGGGCGGAGGCGGCGATCAGCGCTGCCGCGGGGCGGCGCTGCACCATCCGGCTCCAGCGCGCGGCCGGCGTGTGGTCGCTGGTCAGCGAGCCGCGGCCGAGGCCGGGGATGCGCAGCCGGTTCACCTTGTGGCCGGCGAAGGCCAGCAGCGCGGGCAGCAGCGTGACCGAGGCGGCCATCACCACGAGCACGGCGAGGCTGGTGGCCAGCGCGACGCCCTGCAGGTAGCTGACGCCCATGAGGAACAGGCCGTTGACGCTGATCAGCACGGTGGTGCCGGCGACCAGCACCGAGCGGCCGGCGGTCTCGACGGATTCTCGTATGGCCTCGCGGGGCGTGCTGGTCTCCAGCGCGGCGCGGAAGCGGGTGAGCACGAGCAGCGCGTAGTCGACGCCGACGCCGATGCCGATCAGGCCGGCCACGGCGGGCGCGAAGTCGGGCACGTCGACGAAGGCGGCGAGCACGGTGATGAGGCCGGCCGAGATGCCGAGGCCGAACAGCGCGACGGCGAGCGGCAGGCCGGCGGCGACGATCGAGCCGAACGCGATCAGCAGGATCACCGCGGCGGCCATCATGCCGATGCCCTCCGGGCTCCCGCCCTCCTCGGCGTTCTGGATCACCACGCCGCCGACCGCGATCTCCACGTCATCGGTGCTGCTCTGCTCCGCCAGCCGGATCAGCTCCTGCCCGGTCTCGGGCGGGACGTCCCAGCCGCGGCGGGTCAGCTGGAGCTGCGTCACCCCGATGGTGCCGTCGGGCGACACGCGGGCGCCCTCGGCATCTCCGATGCCGGGCACCTCTCGCGCCTCGGCGACGAAGCGGTCGATCGTGTCCTTGGCACCGGGCTGGTCGGCGCCCTCCCACGCAACGGTGACGAACTCACCACTGCGATCGAACTTCTGGTTCAGCAGCTGAGCCACTTCCTCCGACTCCGAGCCTCTGGTCCCGAAGTCGGCATCGGATTCGCCCGCGAGCATCGGGGCGAGAACGATCACCGCGGCCAGCGCGGCGATCCATGCGAGCACCATGCGCCCGCGGCGGCGGTATGCGAGGTCGGCCAACCGGCCGAGTCGAGTCGTTGGAGGCTTCATGCCTCCATCGTCGGCCCGCCTCCCCGATCCGTCATCGGCCCCCAGGCGGCTCTTCCACTACGCCCCCCACCGTACAAGGGGGGTCTGACCCCCTTACCTGCGTTGCCGGCGGCGATTTGGCTCTACAGCGCGCAGCGACTAAGGGGGTCTGACCCCCCTTACGTGTCAGGCGGCGCCGCGGCCGGGGCTGACGAGGCCGGCCTCGTAGGCGAAGACGACCAGCTGGGCGCGGTCGCGCGCGCCGAGCTTGAGCATCGCCCGGCTCACGTGGGTTCGGGCTGTGGCGGGGGAGATGACGAGGTGCTCGGCGATCTCCTGGTTGGAGAGTCCGGTGCCGACCAGCGCGACGATCTCGCGCTCGCGCTCGGTCAGCTCGTCGAGGCCGGCCAGCGCGGGCGCGTTCGGCTTCGGGCCGCTGGCAAATGCCTCGACGACTCGGCGGGTGACGCTGGGGGAGAGCAGCGAGTCGCCGTTGGCGACCACGCGGACGGCACGGAGCAGCTCGACGGGCTCCTCGTCCTTGAGCAGGAAGCCGGAGGCGCCGACGCGCAGCGCCTCGAACACGTACTCGTCGATCTCGAAGGTGGTGAGCACGAGCACCTTGACGTCGGCGAGCGCCGGGTCGGCGGCGATCCGGCGTGTGGCCTCGAGGCCGTCCATCTTCGGCATGCGGATGTCCATCAGCACCACGTCGGGCTTCGTGTCGGAGACCGTGGCGACGGCGGCCTCGCCGTCGGCGGCTTCGCCGACCACCTCGAGGTCGTCCTGAGCCTCGAGCAGCGCGCGCAGGCCGCCGCGCACGAGCGCCTGGTCGTCGACGAGGACGACGCGGGTCATCGTGCCGGGAGCAGCGCCTGGACGCGGAAGCCGCCGTCGGGCGCGCTGCCCGCGCTGAAGCTGCCCCCGAGCGCGGCGGCGCGCTCGCGCATGCCGGTCAGCCCGTTGCCCTCGGCCGTGCCGGGCTCTGCGCCCTGACCGTTGTCCGAGACCTCGATCTCGACGGCGCCATCGGTCGCGGCCACGCGCACACGCGCGGCGGCGTCCGGGCCGGCGTGGCGGACGACGTTGGTCAGCGACTCCTGCACGATCCGGTACGCGGCGCCGCCCACCACCTCCGGCACCGGCTGCTCGTCGAGCTCGAGGTCGATGTTGAGACCGGCCGCTCGCATGTCCTCGACCAGGCTGTTGACCTGCGCAAGGTCGGGGGTCGGGGCGCGCTCGGCGCCGTCGTCGGCGCGCAGCACGCCGAGCATGGCGCTCACCTCGGCCAGCGCCTCCTTGCTGAGGCGGCGGATCGTGGCCATCGACTCGCGCGCCTTCGGCTCGCGCTCGTCGAGCAGGTGCTCGGCGACGCCGGCCTGCAGGGCGATGGTGGCCAGGCTGTGGCCGACCACGTCGTGCACGTCGCGCGCGATCCGCAGCCGCTCCTCGGCCACGCGCCGGCGTGCCTCCTCCTCGCGGCTGCGCTCGGCGAACTCGGCGCGCGCCTCGGTGGTGCGCTGCTGCTCGCGCCGCAGCCGCACGGCCTCGCCGAACAGCGCCGTGCCGACGAACCAGACGGCGGCGAAGCCGAACAGGTGCAGCGCCCAGCCGTAGACGGCGAACTGGACGGCGATCAGCGCGGCGCCGCCGGCGAAGGCGACCGGCATCAGGCTCCGCCGCTGGGCCACCATGGCCAGCGCGGAGGCGAAGGCGACGACGTAGATCGGTCCGCCCGGGTAGTCGAGCGCCGCGTAGACGATCGTGGCACTGATCGCGACCAGGAACTGCTCGAGCGGGTGCGAGCGCCGCAAGGCGAGCGAGAGGCCGGTGACGAGGCACAGGGCGAGGGCCACGGCGTCGATCGACTTGCTGTCGGCGTCGGCCGCCTGCTGCGAGGTGACGAGCACGAGCGCGACGCCGAGCACCACGCCGGTGACGACGGGGATGAGCGCTGGACGAGTCGGTCGCGGGCCATGGCTCTGCCCAGGGTAGGTCCGCGTTGCGGCGTTCGCATCCGTCCGGGAGCGACAGCCGACTACGTCACGGAACGTATGCTGCGGCGTCCATGGCCCGGATGAAGACGCAGGTCACGCAGGAGCTCGCCGACTACCTGGCACTCCATGCGCGGCAGGACGAGGTCCTCGCGCGCGTGGAGCGCGACACGGCCGAGCTGCCGATGGCCATGATGGCCACCACGCCCGACGAAGCGGCGCTCCTGGAGATGCTCGCCCGGCTGATTGGCGCGCGGAATGCCTTGGAGATCGGCACGTTCACGGGCTACGGAGCGATCTCGATCGCGCGCGGTCTGGCCGAGGGCGGCACCTTGACCTGCCTCGAGGTCTCCGAGGAGTTCGCCGAGATCGCCCGTCGCAACATCGACTTCGCCGGTTTGACCGACCGCGTCGAGATCCGCCTCGGCCCGGCCGACGAGGCGCTGCGGGCGATGCCCGAGGAGCCCACCTTCGACTACGTCTTCATCGACGCCGACAAGAAGGGCTATCCGACGTACTACGACCTCGTCGTGCCTCGGTTGGTGTCGGGCGGGTTGCTCCTGCTCGACAACGTGTTCCTCGGAGGCGACGTGGTCACGCCGCACGACGAGCGCACGCGGATCATGCACGAGCTCAACGACCGCGTGACCGCGGACGAGCGCGTCGACAGCGTGATGATCCATGTCGCCGACGGGCTCACGCTCGTGCGCAAGCGCTAGACGAGCTGCTCGGCGACGGCGAGCCCGAGCCGCTTGATCGCCGTTCGGGTGGGGTGGCTCGTGGCCCCAAGCGAGTACGTGCGGCTCGCGAGCATTGAGGCGAGCTGGTGGTCATCCGGAATCGCCACCGCGCGGTACGGCCGATCTTCGCCGCGGGCGTAGCGGTGGCTGCGGTTGATGGCGACGGTGATCCGCTCGGGGTGACGGAGGTGCGCGCGAGCGTGGAGCGTCACGGCTGACGCCATGCTGTCCGGCGTGGTCACGAGCACGATCTGATCGGCTCGGTTCGCGACGAGCGTGGGCGTGGGCCCGATCACGCCGGCGCCCAGGTCGAGCACGATCGCCTCGTAGAAGCAGGACAGCAGGGCCAGGAGCTCGGCGCACCTGTCGGGGTCGAGGCCGTGGTCATGGCGGCCCGCGAGCACGTGCAGCCCGGTCGACATCTTCGAGACGTAGGGGCCGAGCTCCGCCGCTGTGAGGAGCCGGTCGGCGTCGGCGAGGAGCTCCTCGATCCCTCGCTCGGCACGCCGGCGTTCTGGCACGAGGTTGGCGAGCGTCCCGAAGCCGGGGCCGAGGTCGACGGCGATGGTGCGCAGCTTGAGGTGGGTGGCGAGAATGGTGCTCGCGGCAAACGCGCACGTCGTCTTGCCGACGCCACCAGTGGGGCTCATGAAGGCGACGACGTTCGCCCGCGTCACGCCGGGATGCGCCAGCAACCGCGTCTCGAGCTGCGCCTCCTCGATCTCCGCGCGGGAGACGGTCAGCCGCTGGGCGCGTCTCCGAGCGCGCGCGAGCGCTCCCTGCCGGGCCGGAAGCCCGTCGACGAGAGCGCCACGCGTGCGTTGGTTCATCGAAGCCGGAGGCGTGTGCCGGTGTACAGCAGGTCGGGGCTGCCCGAGGCGATCCGGTTCTCGTTGAGCTGCCACAGACGGTCGACTTCGCGGGCGATCTGCGCCACGCCGGCCCGCTCGCCGAGCCGGTCGGTCGCGATCGACCACAGCGACTCGCCGCGCTGGACGACATGGACCCGAGCGCCGGACGAGATTCGGACGACCGAGTTCTGGTTCGTGCCCGCCGCGACGCGGACCGTCACGGGGTTCGTCGTCGCCGGTGCCACGACGGGCGCCGGAGCGGCGATGACGCGAGGCGCGACGGCAGGCTTCGTGCGCTTCACCGTCCGCTCCCGCTTCGTGCGGTCGGCGGTGTCGACGTGGATGCCGTCCGACGCGGCCGGCTCGGTCGTCGCCGTGGGATCCTCGGCTGGCGGAGCGGCGAGCGCGACCGGCTCCTCGGCGGCGGCCTGCTCGTCGACCGCGGCTTCGTCGAGCGGCTCCTCGGCAGGCACGCGCAGCGTCGCCTCCAACGGCCCGTCCTCGGGCTCTGGCACGACAGCCGCGGGCTCGTCGTCCAGCGGAGCCGCCCCGCCGTCGGTCCACCCGGTCGTCGTCTCGTCGATATCCGCAACCGTGTCCGGGCTCGCGACAACCTCGGCGGAGCCATCGACGTCCTGGTCAGGCCCCGCAGCCACCGCGGCCGCCGGCGCGCCGACACCCGAGAACACGAGCAGGCCGGCCGCGAGGGCCGCCTGCGTCCTCCGCGACACGATCTCGTCTCCCTCGAGCGAGCCGGCCAGCCGATCGCGACGGCAGACAGGACAGCTCGGGTGGAACGGCAGCCCGGAATGGTCCTCCGGGAGCCGTAGGTGAACACTCAGCGATGACATCGCACTCCTTCCGTGTTGGCGTGATCTCGCATGGGGTCAGTTCCTGGGGTCGGTGACGCAGCGGAACGCCTTGGCGCCCGCTGCCGTGTCTCGGCGTAGTCGCCACGCTGCCGCCCTGGTCGGTGACGACGAGTGCGTCGACGTCCCCGGCCTCGCGGACGAGGGATAGACCTCGGCGGTGAGCTCGCCTCCCGGAGCTAGCTGGACGCCGCTGAGCGCCGCCCGCAGCTCCCCGTACGTCGGAAGCCGTCTTCCTGGGCTCCGGGTCGGCTCTGTGGTCGCGCACGCGGCCACCGCTGCGCCGTACGGAACGGCCGACCTTGGCGTTGTCTCCACACAGACATCAGCGATGAGGAACGTTCCCTCCGGGCACTTCAGAAGGAGGTCGGCCGCGGTCATCCCACCGAGGCGGTCGGCCTCCCTTGCGTGCGGGACGCGCCCGAGGCGCGACTCGCGGATGCTGCGTCCCGTGAGGCCGTTGCGCTTGACGTCGCGGTCGCTCAGCGTCCGGTTGCGCACGTCGACGCCGCGCACGCTGTTGTTGGCGATGTCGCCGCTGTCGATCTGCAGCGCCGCATACGACGATCCGCCGAGCGCGATGAACACCGCGACCGTCGCCATGACGTTGGCGTAGGTGAGTCGCTGGCGGAGTTGGTCAAGCACGCGATCTCCTCTCATGGGTCCTGACCAATTCTCGTCATCCACGCGATCACGTGCCCGACACCTGCACCGCGAGCGTCCGGGACACGCTCGTCTCGAAGGGATAGCCGGCTTCCTTCGGGAGCCGGACTCGGAACCGGTAGCGCTGGACTCCCCGGGTGCGCTCGAAGCGGTAGCGGCTCGACCAGCGCCCCAGCGCGTCGCTGCGCGTCGTGCGGAACGTCTGCCAGCGGTCGGTGAACCGGACTTGGATCTCGACGAGCTTGCCGGCGGCGGGCACTGGCAGGCCCCGCACCCTTCCGCGGAACTTGATCGCCTGCCCGTTCCGGACGCGACTCCGGCTCACCTTGGCCGAGGTCGCCGCCGGCACGCGCAGCTTGAGCGTCGTCTGCGTCGGCAGAGCCTGCGATGAGCCCGCGTACGCGAGTCGCAGATCCTGCGACCGAGCACCGATCACGGAGGTTCGGAACCGGCCGTTGGCATCCGTCGTGACGGTGTCGATGAGCTGCTCCGCGGCGAACAGCTGAACGCGCTGCGCCGGCGATCGCCCGGCCTTCATTGGTCGCCAGGCGACCAGCGATTGCCGCACGCTGCTCGTATCCCACAAGGGCAGCTGGACGTAGCACCACCATGGTTCCGCGCCGTCTGCCGGGTCTGCGGACGGTGCGCTCGAACCCGGCTTCGATGGACGCCGGCTTCCGCAGCGGGAGCGTGACCGCCATCGGCTGGCCGTCGCCACGGCGATCCTGTGTCGTCTGATTTCCGGCCCGGTCGCTCGCGTGAGCTCTGAGGAGGTACGCGCCCGGCGGGAGCGTCGCATCGTCGATGCGCGCCACGAGCCGACCGTCATCGTGACCCGTGGGCAGGGGTTGCCACGCCGTGGTACCGGCAGGAGCGATGTCGATCGCGCCGCCGGCGACTCCCGACAGCGTCGTCTGTCGCGCGCGCGGCGACGAGCGTCGGGTCAGCGGGGTCCGGCGACTCGAACGCGAGCTTCGGCGGCTCCGGGTCGTATCGCAGGGTCACGGGAACCGAACGGTGGGCTTCGCTCTGGTTGCCTGCGGCATCCGTGCGCCAGACCGACAGCTTCCACTCGCCCGGACCCGGCACGGTCAAGGGCAACCGAGAGATGCCCGGCGCTGCCTGTGTGTCGTGGCTGCACGAGTTCGCTTCCTGCGCGTCGCACAGCTTGTAGTCGGCGGCGACGATGGGCGCACGGTCGCCTTCGTCGGGGTTCTCCCAGACTGCCGTCCAGGCGTTCTGGTTGCGCCATTGATCGCCGCCTTCGAGAGCGACGTCGACGCGGGCGGGCGCGGTGTTGTCGATCCGCGCGACGAGCGGCTCCGAGGAGGCCGTGTTCGACGCCGCGTCCTCGGCCTGCACCACGAGCTGCTGCGTTCCTTCAGCCAGACGACCCGTCTGCACGACGATCTGGCCCGGGCCATTCGGACACGGTTGCAGCGCGGTGAAATCGCCGCCCGGAGCAGTGACGAGACACGGCCTCGTGATGAGCGCGCTGTGCGACTCCGCCGATCACAGGCTTGGGCGCGCTCGACGCCGATGTTGTCCGAGGCCGTGTAGTTCAGCGGCTGATCCCTCGGACCCACGCGCCGGCGGCCAGCGGCGTGTCGCCGAGGATCTGCACGGTCGGCGCCTGTACGTCCTTGAAGAGAACTACGGCCTCGAGTGTGCGGACGAAGTTCGCGCTCTTTGCCGAGCACCAGTTCTGCTTGCCCTTACCCATGCACTTGATTCGCTGGGTGATCGCCGTTGCCCCCGGGACGGAGATCTTCGTGTGCTTGGCTTGGGCGATTTGCGCGCGCCCGGTACGCGCGCAGTCGCGGTTGGCCTTGGCGTTGAGCAGCGTGATCGACTTGCTGCCCGGAACTGTCGCCCACGCCTGCATCGCGTAGCGGCAGTCCACACGCCGGAGCCGGGCGTCCCACGTGAACTCGAGCATCTCCGTGCCTGCCGGCGCGATGATGCTCACTGCGGCCGTCGAACCGGCCACGACGCGGCGCTTACCCGGGATGTTCTGGGTGACGACGCCGCGTAGCCCGGCTCCGTGCTTGCCGCAGGCGTATCGGATCCTCATGCCCTTGTGGTTGGTGGAGGGCGTGAACGCGCTGACGCTGCGTCCTTGTGAGTCTGACCAGCAATTCGCCACGGCGTAAGTGCCGACCGCTCGCTCTTGCGCCACCGTCGTCGACGGGACGACGAACAGGAAGCACAGCGCAGCTGGGAGGAACAGGACGCGCAGCGTCGTCGACGCGACGACGCAGTAGAAGAGGGCGGTCAGGACGGCTTTGAGGCGGGACATCACGGCAAGAACTCCTGCTCGGCGGGGCTGAACGTCTTGGGCGCCGTCTTGGTCGGCGTCGGTGGGGGTTGGGATGCGGTGGTTGCTGATGGCTCCGCCGTGCTGGCGGCGGGCGCCTGGTTCTCGAAGCCGAACTCGCGGGGTGCTGCTTCCTTCTTCGCCTCGCGGCGACGTGCGCGTGCCGTGGAGGCCTTGGGCTTCGGAGCGGGCGCGGTCTCGGCTGTGGACGACAACGCGGGCTTGGTGATGACCGGCGGCTCGCGCCGAGCGGGTGGCGCTTCGCGTGGGCGCTCCTTGCGGGGCTCTCGGTCGTGCGTCGCCCGCACCAACGCCGGCTTGTCGCCGCCGAGGTCCGGGAGCCCGCCGTTGACGACGCAGACGGTTCCCACGCCGGCGCCGCCGAGGCATAGACCGAGCACGGCTCCGACGGTCGCCACACGACCGCCTCCGCCGGCGGTGGCGAGCCCGGTGCCGGTGGCGAGGTCTGACGCCTGGGCTCGGTGGAACAGCGCGGCGATGTCGTGCTTGAGGCTGGTGAGGGCGAAGATCGGTGAGAACAGGGACGCTCGGTGGAGCCTGGAGACGTGCAGCTCGCGGACCGTGGCTCGGCAGGCGTTGCAGTGCCGCAGGTGGGGCCGGATCTGAAGCACCTGGGCCGTCGTCGCCGAGCCCGCGCTCGAGAGCCTGGACGATCGGCTCGAAGCGCTCGCACTCCTCGCCGGCCTCGATGCCGTTGTAGGTGTTGATGAACCGGCGCCGGCCTTCGGTCACCGCGCGGTTGACCTTGGTGTAGGACCAGCCGTTGCGCTCTCCGATCTCCGCGTAGGAGAGGCCGTGCGCCTTCATCATCAGCGCCTTGGCCTCGTCCGGCTTCAGAGCTCGCAGCGCCTCGGCCGAGCGGCGGACGCGCTCTTCGGAGACGAGTTGCTCCTCGACGCTGCGCTCGACCGCGGGCACGAATGCGTCGAGGTCGAGCTCGTCGCCTGCGACCGACTCCACCCGCGCGCGCCGGATCGCCATCGCCTCGTGGCGGACGACGACCTTGAGCCATGCGACCTCGGTCGCGCGATCCACGGTGTCGACCCGCCGGACGAAGATCTCCAGCGCGCGCTGGTAGGCGTCGAGCGCGTCGTCGTGACACAGAGAGGCCTGACGGGCGACGCGCAGCAGCGTCCGTTCGTGACGAGCGACGACCTCGGTTACGCGCGCATGCGACTCATCGGCGAGTGCGTCGATCCTTGCGACAGCCAACGGCGGTACCCCTCCGGGTATGACTCGAAATTCACGATTGGAGCCACGCTCGCCGTCGGCTCCAGCACGATCTAGCGGAAACCGGCCTGTTGTAGGCCCCACTTTGCGGGAAAAGATCCGCAAATTGCGCAAGATTTCGCACCAGTCAGACGCGTGCAGACCGGTGAGTTGATTGGGTCAACACGCCTGACGCGGGGTGAGCCGCGTTACCTATAGTCAGCCGTATGAGCTCGTCCACGACAGCGGCCGACATCAAGGATTCGATCCTCGAAACGGTCGGCGAGACGCCGCTGGTGCGGCTCAGCCGGATCGGCTCCGGCGTCGCGCCGCAGCTGGTCGCCAAGCTCGAGTACTTCAACCCGGGCGGGTCGATCAAGGACCGTGTCGCCATGCGGCTCGTCGACGCCGCCGAGCGTGACGGCCGGCTCAGACCGGGCGGCACGATCATCGAGCCGACGTCCGGCAACACGGGCACCGGCCTGGCCATCGCCGCCCGCCTCAAGGGCTACCGCGTGATCGCGGTCATGCCGGACAAGATGTCGAAGGAGAAGATCGACCTCCTGCGCGCCTACGGCGCCGAGGTCGTGGTGGCGCCCACCGACGTGAGCCCGGACTCGCCGCAGTCCTACTACCGCGTCGCCGACCGCCTGACCGAGGAGATCCCCGGCGCCTTCCAGCCCAACCAGTACCGCAACCCCGCCAATCCCAAGACGCACTACGAGACGACCGGCCCGGAGCTGTGGCGCCAGTCGGGCGGCAAGATCACGCACCTGGTCGTAGGCGTCGGCACCGGCGGCACCATCACCGGCGTCGCGCGCTACCTCAAGGAGCAGAACCCCGACATCGAGGTCATCGGGGCCGACCCCGTCGGCAGCATCTACTCCAACGAGGAGGTCCACCCGTACCTCGTCGAGGGCGTGGGGGAGGACTTCTGGCCGGAGACCTACGACCCGTCGGTGGTCAGCCGCTACGTCACGGTCAGCGACAAGGACAGCTTCCTCACGACACGACGCCTCGCCGCCGAGGAGGGCCTGCTGGTCGGCGGCTCGTGCGGCCTCGCCGTCCACGCGGCGCTCGAGGTCGCAAAGGGGATCGACGACCCCGAGGCGATGGTGGCCACGATCCTGCCCGACGGCGGCCGCGCCTACCTCTCCAAGATCTTCAACGACGCCTGGATGAGCCAGTACGGCTTCCTGGAGCGCAGCGCCGACCGCACGGTCGGCGACGTGCTGTTCGCCAAGACGGCGGCCGGCGAGATCCCGCCGTTCGTGACCGTGCAGACGCACCAGAAGGTCAAGGACGCGATCAGCCTGCTGCACGAGCACCGCGTCTCCCAGCTGCCCGTCGTCTCCGGCAGCGACGTCAACACCGTGGTCGGCTCCGTCGGAGAGCGCGGGCTGCTCAAGCGCGCGATCGACAACCCCGGCCTGATGGGCGCCGAGATCGTCGACGTGATGGAGCCGCCCTTCCCGGCCGTGTCCACCACCGATCCCGTGCGCGAGGCGGTCGAGCTGCTGTCCGGCGAGGGCCAGGCGCTCACGGTGACCGAGCAAGGCAGGCCGGTCGGGATCATGACCCGCGCCGACCTGCTTGAGTCACTGGCCTCATGAGCCGCCGCTTTGCCACCCGCGCCGTCCACGCCGGCCTCGAGCCCGACCCGGGCTTCGGCGACGTCGTGCCCGCCATCCACCAGTCGTCGACCTACGTTCAGAAGGCGCCGGGGGAGCCGTTCGGGGACTACGACTACTCGCGCAGCGCCAACCCCACCCGCAGCGCCCTCGAGCGCGCGCTCGGGGAGCTGGAGGGCGGCCTGGCGTCGGCCTACAGCAGCGGCATGGCCGCCGAGCACGCGCTGATCACCGCGGTGGCGGCGGCCGGCGACCACGTCGTGATCCCCGACGACCTCTACGGCGGCACCTACCGGCTCGTCGACAAGGTGCTCAACCGCTGGGGCCTGCGCTACACGATGGTCGACCAGACCGACCTCGCCGCCGTCGAGGCCGCGGTCGGCGACGACACGAAGCTGATCTGGGTCGAGACCCCGACGAACCCGACGCTCAAGGTGGTCGACGTCGAGGCGATCGTGGCCCGCAAGCGGGGCGCGCTCGTGGCGGTCGACAACACGTTCGCCACGCCGGTCTACCAGCGCCCGCTCGACCTCGGGGCCGACGCCTCCGTCTACTCCACCACCAAGTACATCGGCGGGCACTCGGATGCGGTCGGCGGCGCGCTGGTCGTCAAGGAGGCCGCGCTGCACGAGGCCGTGCAGTTCGTGCAGAACGCGGTCGGCGCGGTGCCCGGCCCGCTCGACGCCTTCCTCATCCTCCGAGGCATCCGCACGCTGCACCTGCGGATGAAGGCCCACAGCGAGAACGCTCGCGCCGTCAGCGAGTGGCTGAAGACGATCGACGGAGTCACCGACGTCCGCTGGCCCGGCTTCTCCGGCATGGTCTCCTTCCGGCACCCCGACGCGAACCGCATCGCCGCCGCCACCGAGCTCTTCAGCCTCGCCGAGTCGCTCGGCGGCGTGGAGTCGCTGATCGAGGTGCCGCAGGCGATGACGCACCAGTCGGTCGAGGACTCGGCCGCGGCCGTCCCGAAGGACCTCATCCGGCTCAGCTGCGGGATCGAGGCCCCCGAGGACCTCGTCGAGGATCTCGCGCGGGCGATCGGCGCGCCGGTGCCCGCGAGCGTCTGACGGTCACTGCTCGAGAAGCAGCGCGAGGTACGCGTCGTAGACGTAGAGCCTGCCGCGCTTGCGCCCGCTGACCTCGAGCAGGACGTTTGCCGTCTCCAGTCGGGCGATCGCAGCGTTGATCGTCGGCGCGCTGAGCCCCAATTGCTCCGACGCGACGCGTGTGGAAAGCGCGATACGTCGGCCGGCCAGCTCGTGGACGCGCAACGCGGACGCCGCGCCGCGACCGAAGCCGTGGATCGTCTCTCGGTCGCGCTCGATGAGCGCCCTGATCCGGCGAGCGGTCTCGGTCGCTGAACCCGCGACGGCGATGACTCCTTCGAGGAAGAACTCCAGCCACTCCTCCCAGGCGCCTTCGGTGCGAACGGCCTGGAGGCGGTCGTAGTAGGTGTCGCGGTGCTCCTTGAAATAGAGGCTGAGGTACAGCAGCGGTTGCTGGAGCACCCGCTCAGAGGTCAGCAAGAGGGTGATCAGGAGTCGCCCGACACGTCCGTTTCCATCCAGGAAGGGATGGATGGTCTCGAACTGCGCGTGGGCCAGGGCGACCTTGATGAGGATCGGCGTGTCGTCGTGCAGGAACTTCTCGAGATCGCTCATCGCCGGCGCGACCTCCGGTGGCGGTGGCGGGACGAATCGGGCATTGCCGGGGCGGGTGCCGCCGAGCCAGTTCTGGGTCCGCCGGAACTCGCCGGGCGCCTTGTCGCCTCCGCGCACGCCTCGCATGAGCCGCGCGTGGACCTCGCGCAGCAGCCGATTACTGAGCGGCAGCTCGCCCGACTGGATCCGAGCCAGACCGTGGTTCATGGCCGCGATGTAGTTCGAGGTCTCCTCGACGTCATCGAGCGGCGCACCCGGGGCGCCTTCGTTCTCGAACAGCAGCAGGTCCGACAACGAGGACTGGGTGCCCTCGATCTGCGAGGAGAGCACTGCCTCCTTGCGGATGTAGGAATAGAGGAACTGCGTCGGATCGGGCAGCAGGACCGTGACGGCGTCCAAGCGCCCGAGGGCCTGATTGGCCTCGTCGAGAAGGCTCTGCAGCCGGACGTCAATCCGCAGCGGCGGCTCCGGGGGCAGGGGCGCGGGCACGAAGGCGGCATAGCCGTCAGGCCCGGCCTGAGCCGGCACCAGACGACCTGCGCGCTCGATCGTCTCGATCACTGGTTGCATCCTTTACCAAGCATCGACCTTAGTAAAGGATACGGGGTTTTCCTTTATTAGGAGTTGGCAGTGGTAAAGGTTCGCGGGCTCAAGGGCATCTAGCGGCGTCCGATTCATCGGGGGATGCGTCTTCTTCTCCCGGTGATCATCTTCGCGCTGCTCACGACCAGCGCTCACGCCCTCCCCAAGCTTCCCGACCCGCTCCCGCCGGTCGCCGACAACCCCGCCGACGAGCTGCTCGACGTCGAGCTCGAGGACTCGCGCTACGACCGCGCCAGCAAGTGCGCCAAGCGCACCAAGCCCGGCGTCGTGGCCATGACCGAGTGGCTCGGCGAGAACACGCGCGGCGTGTTCTGGGGCTCCTACCGCTGTGAGAAGTGGGGCAAGGACTCCGCCTCGCTGCACGCCGAGAACCGCGCCATCGACTGGCACCTCGACGTCGCCGTCAAGGCCGACCGCAAGGCCGCCGACAAGCTCTTCCGCCTCCTGCTGGCGCCCGACGCCAACGGCAACCCGCAGGCCCTCGCCCGCCGCATGGGCGTGCAGGAGCTGATCTGGGATTGCGGGTACTGGGGTGCCGGGATGAGCACCTTCGAGCCGTACAGCCCGTGCTACACCAAGCGCGGCAAGTTGCGCAAGCACGTGAACAAGACGATCGCGCACCGCGACCACATCCACATCGGGATGAGCAAGCCGGGCGCCAAGGCACAGACGAGCTTCTGGGCGTCGTGAGGCGACGGCTGGTCATGCTCGCTGTCGGGCTCGCGGCCGTCGCCGCGGGCGTCGTCGCGCTGGGCGCGTCCGGGGACGAGCCGCGCGCCAAGGCACAGACCGCCGCCGTCAAGAAGTCCGAGCTGCCGCCGCTGCCGAAGCTGCGCCCCAAGGTCGTCGAGCCGGTGGCCGGCGACGCCGGCACCGCCGACGTCGGCCCCGACCCCGGGCTCGAGGACGCCGGTCCGAGGCCGACCAAGCCGGCCTCGGCGGGCGTCAAGCCGGGCAAGATCGGCCACACCGACATCACCAAGGCCACCGCGCTGCCCAACGGGATCGCCCTGCCGCCGCTCGAGGCGCCCGAGGAGGTCAAGCAGATCATCGAGGCGGGCAACATCATCGCCCGCTCGCCGTACAAGTGGGGCGGCGGCCACGGCAAGTGGCTCGACAACGGCTACGACTGCTCCGGCTCGGTCTCGTTCGCGCTCGCGGCCGCCGGGCTGCTCGAGGGCCCGATGGCCTCCGGGCCGCTGATGAGCTGGGGCAAGCCGGGCAAGGGCGAGTGGGTGACCATCTACGCCCACTCCGGCCACGTGTTCATGGAGGTCGCCGGCGTCCTGTTCGACACCTCGAACGCGCGTGTGGCCGGTTCGCGCTGGGGCAACCAGATGCGCTCCACGGCCGGATTCGTCGCCCGCCATCCGGCGGGGCTTTAAGGGCTTGGGGTCCGCACCCTATGCAAGCCCACCGACCGAGAGCCGATGAAGTGATTGAAGCGTGCCCCTCCTGTCGTCGAGAAGGCCCCTGATGTCCCGCTCCCACGAAATCCCCGACTTTTCCGAAGGACCGCCGCCTGAGGTCCTCGAGGAAGTCGCGGCTGCGTGGGAGCGGGCTCAGGAGCCGCTCCCCGGCGACCTCGAGCTGTGGTTCGCCTCCGAGCCGGCCCTCGGCCGGGCGTGGGCGGAGCTGCGACTCGACGACGGCGAGCTGATGACCGCCATCAGCGCGACCGAGGCGCTCGCCCTCGCGTGCGGTGACGCCAGGATGGCCGTCGCCGTGTAACGCGTCTGCGGGCCGGGAAGGGTGGCCCGTATGGCAATCAAACCGAAGCAGATCCTCGACACGGCCGTAGACGTCGGAAAGTCCGCCGTCGGCGCGGCCGAACGCCGCATACGTGGACGCAAGAGCGACGGACCGTCCGGCGCTCCGTCCACGGTCGGCGCTGCCAAGCCCGGCACCGCCGGCGGACCCAAGTCGTCCACCGCGCCGAAGCGCAAGCCGAAGGCGAAGGCCAAGGCGAAGCCGCGCAAGCCGGCCAAGAAGCGCGCCACCGCCAGCCGCGCCGCGGCGAGCAGCGGCACGCAGGTCAAGAAGGCGGCGAAGAACGCGTGAGGGGGTGCCCAACGGGACATCGCTCCACACGGAATGGTCCGTTGGGTGGGGCCCCCTAGTTATCGTCGGGCCGTGCGCTCCCCCGAGGAGACCGCGGCCCTCGAGCGGGCCAAGGCCCGGCTCGACCGGCTCGACTTCTATCCCGCCCAGGTCCGGATCGACCGGGTGCGGATCCTCCACACCCCGTGGCTGTTCCGCATCCCGGGCTTCCGCCGCTTCCGCGGGTACGAGGTCGGGCCGCTGATCCTCATCAAGCGCCCGCTGGCCGAGGTCTCCGACGACCTGATCGTCCACGAGCTCTGCCACGTCTGGCAGGACCAGCACCGGCGCTGGCGGATGTGGACGTCCTACCTCTACCAGGGCTACCGCAACAACCCGCACGAGGTCGAGGCGCGCCGGGCCGCCGCCGAGACCCGCTAGACGATCCAGGTGTCCTTGGCGCCGCCGTTCTGGGACGAGTTCACCACCAGCGCGCCCTCGTCGAACGCCACGCGCGTGAGGCCGCCGGGCATCACGCCGGCCCGGCCGTCGGCCCCCAGGAACACGAACGGGCGCAGGTCGACATGGCGCGGCTCGAGCCGGCCGTCGATCACCGTCGGGTGGCACGACAGCGGGATCAGCTCCTGCGCGATGTGGTCCTGCGGCGCGGCCTGGACGTCGCGGCGCGCCTGCTCCACGTCCTCGCGCTCGGCGTGCGGGCAGATGACCACGCCGACGCCGCCGTAGGCCGCGCGCGGCTTGATCACCAGCTCCTCGAAGCGGTCGAGCGCCTCCTCGAGCACCTCGGGACGGCCGAGATCGTAGGTGCGCACCGACGGCACCAGCGGCTCCTCGCCGAGGTAGTACCGGACCATGTCCTCGACGTAGGCGTGCACGAGCTTGTCGTCGCCGACCCCGATCCCGAACGCGTTCACCATCCCGATCCGGCGCTCGCGGAAGGCCTGCCCCAGCTTCTGGCCGGTGGCGTGCTCGAGCCGGTCGCCGTTGGTGCGGCGGTAGACGACGTCGACGGCCGACGGGTCGAGCTCGTCGAGCGTCACGAGCGGGACGCCGAGCTCCAGGGCGAGCCGCTCGTGCTCCCAGTAGGCGGTGTTCTCGGGCCCGTCGGTGAGCACCGCCATGCGCGGCGAGTCCACGGGCGAGACGGCCTCGAGCGCTCCCGCCAGCAGCGTCGGCAGCTCGTCGAGCGGACGCGGAGGCTCGGCCGGATCGAGCAGCCGCACGCTGACCTCGCGCGCCGCCTCGGCGTAGGCCATGCCGCTCGGGGTGCGCAGGTTGTCCTCGAGCACGAGGAAGCGGCCGTCGGGCGCGCGCACGACGTCGAGCCCCGCGACGCCGACCCACAGCGGGAGCTCGAGGCCCATCAGCTCGGGCTCGAGCGTGTCGATCGTCTCCACCACCCGCGCCGGCATGACCCCGTCGGCCACGATCCGGCGCGAGCCGTAGGCGTCGGCACACCAGCGGTCGAGCGCCCGCACGCGCTGGGCGAGGCCGGCGGCCAGCGGCTCCCACTCGGCGGCGGGGATCACCCGCGGCACAGGATCGAACGCGAAGCGCCCGTCGCCGAAGCTCACGTCGCGCATCTCCCAGCGCGCCGCGTCCGCCAGCACGGCGGGGTCGCGGCCGTCGAGGTCGGGGGCCGGTTCGCTGTAGGGCGTTCGCATCGGCGGATCCCTACCCGAGGTGGCACCATCCCGCACGTGGGCGGCGACCTCGAGGACGCGCTGGCGCGCCACGCCGAGGCTGTGGCGACCGTTCGCGCGTTCGCGCGGCAGGCGGGAGCCCTGCGCGTGGTGCTGCTGGTTGACAGCGGCGACGGCAGCGCGGCCACGATGCTCGACTGCGGAGCGGACGGCGCGCTCGAGCTGGCCGAGGACGAGGCGCGCTGGAGCGTTCCCGCGGGAACGCCGGTCACCGCGCCGGCGCGCCCGCTGCCCGAGCTGCGCCCGCCGCCGTCGTCGGCGCTCGCCATCGACCCCGACAGCGGCGAGATCGAGGCGCCGCTCGGCGTGGTCACCAACCTCGCCCGCGGCGTGCTCGGCCTGGCCACCGCCTTCGGCGGGCGCAGCGTGGCCACCGCCGACTTCGCCACGCGCGACCCGGAGATGCCGATCACGATCGCCGCGCGCGAGGGCGAGCCGCTGGTGCTGGCGGCCGGCGACCGCCGCTTCGTGCTGCCGGACGTCACATGAGCGATCCCTGCACGTGGTGCGGCACCGACGTGGAGGCCGACGACGGCTTCCGCGCCTACGAGCCGGCCGGCAGCCGGCGCGCCGTGTTCTGCCGGCTCGAGCACGTGGTGCCGTGGGCGATCCGCGGCGCGTGGTGGGAGCCCGGCGCGTCGGTCGACGACCCGCGGCTGACCCGCTGCTCGTGGTGCGAGGCCGAGCTGGAGGAGGCGCACGTGCTGCTCGTGCGCTCGCGTGGCGAGCACCGCGTCGACGACGGGTTCTGCTCGGTCGCCCACCTGCTCGAGTGGGCGAAGGCGGGCGGCCGCTACCGCTGACGCGCGCGGTAGCTGCGCGCCTTGGCGCGGTTGCCGCACTCGCTCATCGAGCACCACGCGCGCGAGCGGTTGCGCGAGCGGTCGTAGAACGCCCAGCGGCAGTCCTCTGCGCGGCACGCCTTCATGCGCGCCCACGTTCCGTCGGCCTGCGCGCGGGCGATGATCGCGAGCAGGGAGGCGACCAGGCCGTCGCCCTCGAGTCGCGCCGCGCCGCCGGGATCGAACCTCACCCCGAGGCGGGCCTGCCCCGCCGCGGCATTGAGCGCGGCGATCGCCTCCGCATCGCCCTTGTCCGCCAACAGCGCCCGCAGCGCCTCGCGGAACGCGGGCTCGCGCTCGTCGTCCGCATTGACGAACGCCTCGAGCGTCGCGAGCTCCCCGGGTGCAGGCATAACCGCCGTTCGATTCTAGGCGGTGCCCTCGTGACGTCGCGCCCTCCGTGGGGTATCTGTTCACGAGGAATGCTGCACCAGCGCCACTGGACACCCGAGCAGGCCAACCGGCTGATCCCGATCGTCGGCGCCATCGTCCGCCGGGTGCGCGACGCCCGGCGCCGGCTCGCCGAGCACGGCTTCGACAGCGACCTCGCGCTGCACGCCGAGGCCACCGGCGGCGCCTGGCCGGGCCGCGAGCGCGCCCGCGAGTCGGTCGAGATCGCGATCGGCTTCGAGACGCTCGAGAAGCTCGACCTCGTGGTGCGCGACCTCGAGCGCGGGCTGGTCGACTTCCCCGCCCTGATCGACGGGCGCGAGGTCTACCTGTGCTGGCTGCTCGACGAGCCGTCGGTCGGCCACTGGCACGGGGTCGAGACCGGCTTCGCCGGCCGGCAACCGCTCGACTAACGAATAGATTCCGCGATCTCCACGGCGCGGTCGCGCGAGATGTCGGCCTCGATGCGCAGCAGCATGCCGTCGGAGCGGTCGACCAGCAGCGTGTTGCCGGCCAGGCGCTGCTCCTCGAAGTTGGTCTGATCGGTGTCGGGGTTGTAGTAGGCGAAGCCGTGCGGGGCGCCGGAGAGGAAGAACGCCGGGTCGCCGTCCACCGTGAGCCGCTCGACCTTCGCGCCTGACCCGACCGACTTCTCGATCAGCGGTGAGGCGACCGCCCGGAACTGGGTGATCAGCATGCCCGCCCCGGTGTTGCTGGAGCTCGGCAGGCCGGGACGCGCGCGGTAGACCATGTCCACGCGCGGGCCCATCGCGGGATGGTCGTCGAGGTAGACGGCGTCGGGATCGCCCACCTCCTCGGGGACGAGCACCGGCAAGGCTCGCCGCGCCTGCGCGAGCGTCACCGGGTCCCCGAGCACGAGCGCCTGGCCGAACCGCGACGGGTTCGGCTCCTCGCGCGTGATCCGCACGCTGCCGAAGCCGAGGAAGTCGAGCACCGCGGCACGCGCCGGCGGGATCGCCATGACCACGGCGACGATCAGCGCCACGGACGCCACGGCGAGCTGCCAGGCCGGGCGGGAGAGCCAGGAGCGGCGCGGCGCCGGAGCGGCCAGGCGCCCCTGCACGGCGCCGGCGACGTCCGGCGTCTCGGGCCACTCGATCCGCAGCTCGCGCAGCTCGAGCTCGAGCTCAGACACGCTCGCCCACCTCCTCCCGGAGCCGATCCAGCGCGCGCGAGAGCCGTGACTTGACCGTCCCCGGCCGCACGCCGAGCGCGGCGGCCGTCTCGGCCTCGGAAAGCTCGAGCAGGTAGCGGCAGGAGATGATCGTGCGGTCGCGCTCGGACAGCCGGGCGAGGCCGGCCAGCAGCGTGGCGCGGCGCTCGCCCGCGAGGAGCGCCGCCTCCGGAGAGGGGGCCGCCTCTCCCGAGGGACGCCCCTCGCCGGCGGCGCGGAGCGCCAGCGCCGCCCGCCGGCCGGCGGAACGGCGGCGGTTGCGGGCCTCGTTGGCGACGATCGCCAGCAGCCAGGGGCGCAGCGGCTCGCCGAGGCGGAACCGGCCCAGGGCGTTGTAGGCCTTCACGAAGCCCTCCTGGGCCGCCTCCTCGGCATCGGCGGCGCTGCCGCAGATGACGTATGCGATGCGGAAGGCGATCTCCTCGTGTTCACGGACGAGCGACGCGTACGCGTGGCCATCGCCTTCGCGCGCGCGCTCGATCAACTCGTTCTCTGTCAGTGGCCGGCCCACCACTTCAACCGCTAGTACAGCGGTACGGGAAGATGGGTTCCATGCTCCCCCCGGGTCCCAAGGCACCCGCCGCCCTGCAGACCTACGAGTGGGTGGCCCGCCCGACCACGCTGATGCGCCGCGCGCAGGCCCGCTACGGCGAGCCGTTCACGCTGCGGCTGGCGTGGTCGGACGCGCCGATGGTCTTCACCTCCGACCCGGCGGAGATCAAGCGCGATCTACGCGGCTCCCCGAGCTCCGCGCCGGAGCGAGCTCAGCGTTCCTGGAGCCGTTCGCCGGCCCGCGCTCGATCCTCGTGCTCGACGGCGAGGAGCACCTGAAGGAGCGCAAGCTGATGCTGCCGCCCTTCCACGGCGAGGAGCTCCAGCGCTGGCGCGAGACGATGGCGAGCGTGGCACGTGGCGGAGCTCGCCGGGCTGGGAGCCCGGGAGACCGATCAAGACGCTCGAGCGCATGCAGGCGGTAGCTCTCGAGATCATCCTGCGCGTCGTGTTCGGCGGGGGCGACGCGCAACTACGCGACGCCATCCGCCGCGCGCTCCAGGTGCCCATGCCGCTGCTGGTGGCGATGAGCCTGTGGCAGTGGCAAGCCGTACTCCGCCTACCTGCGCCGCGTCCGCGCCCTCGACGCCCTGCTCTACGAGCGGATCGACCACGACGACTCAGGCGGGACGCTGCTCTCCGTGCTCAAGAGCACGGGCGCCTCGCGCGAGCAGCTGCGCGACCAGCTCGCCACGCTGCTCGCCGCGGGCCACGAGACCACCGCCGGGTCGCTCGGCTGGGCGCTCGAGCGGCTCGCCCGCCACCCGCGAGGTGCTCGCCCGCATCCGCGAGGGCGACGAGGCGTACCTCGAAGCGACGGTCAAGGAGGTCCTGCGCGTGCGGCCGGTGCTGGCCATCACGCCGCGCCAGGTGGTCGGCAGCTACGAGCTGCAGGGCTGGACGCTCCCGGAGGGCGTGCACGTCACGCCCTGCATCTACCTCGCGCACCGCCGCGCCGACGTGTGGGAGGACCCGACGGCCTTCAAGCCCGAGCGCTTCCTCGACGGCGCCCCCGAGCCCTACACGTTCATCCCCTTCGGCGGCGGCATGCGCCGCTGCGTCGGCGCCGCCTTCGCGTCGCTGGAGATGAAGGAGGTGCTGCGCGCGGTGGCGGGTCGCTTCGACCTGAGTCCGGCCGCGAAGGCGGGCGAACGGGTGCGCCGGCGCTCGATCACGATGACTCCTGCTCGTGGCGGGTATGTGGTGCCACACTCTCCGCGCCATGCCGATGTTCTGCCGCCACAACCGTCTGACGGTCAACTGCCCGATCTGCAGTCGCGAGCTCGCGCCTGAGCTGGGCGGCAAGCCGGCGCGGCGCCCGTCGGCGCCGGGCGCCCCGCGCTCGCGCGGCGGCTCGACACCGCGGCGCACCGGTGTGGTGACCAAGAAGCTGGCCCGCGCGGCCGACGACGGCTACCGCAACCCGCTCGTCCCCGGCCTGCGCGCGACCGCCGACGCCGAGCGGCTCGCCGCCGCGCTGGCGGCCGCGGTGGCGCGGCTGGAGCCGCCCGGCCCGTACCCGGAGGTGGCCGCCGAGCCCGATCTCGAGGAGGCGACGTGGCTCGCCTTCCTGCTCGCGCAGGGATCCGGCGAGCGCCCCTCGTGGGCGTCCGGTGAGGCTCCGGATCGCACCGCCGCCGCCTACCGCGCCTGGGCCGAGCGCGCCGGCTCGCAGGCCGAGGCCTTCCGCGGCGAGCCGAGCTGGACGCCGCAGCGGCGGTTCTCGCGCGTGTTCGAGCGGCTGGCGCTGCCCGGCTTCGCCCGCGCCGCGCGGTTCGAGCTGCTGATCGGGCTCGGCGCGGCCGGGCGCTACGAGCTGGAGGCCGGCGAGCTGTGGCTGGCGGCGGGGGAGGACAAGACGACCGAGGCGGCGAAGCGCCTCCTCGTGTCCGGCGACAAGCTGCTGCTCGAGCGCCGCGCGCGCGAGCTGGCCGAGGCCGCCGAGGTCCCGCTCGGCGCGCTCGACCGCGCGTTCGCGGTCTGGGGCACGCCGGGCGAACACGCCGAACTGGCCGCCGAGGCGCCTGCACCGGTCCTGGCGGCCCTGTCGCTGCGGTGAGCGCCCCGGCGATCCTCGCGCCGCCGCGGCCGGCGGTCGCGCGCCCGGACCGGGCGCTCCGCGAGCTGCCGATGCCGCTGCTGCTGCTCGCCTGCCTCGCGCTCGCCGCGCTCTCGCTCCTGATGGTCTCCGCGCCGACCTACGACCCGTGGTCGTGGATCATCTGGGGCCGCGAGATCACCCAGTGGGACCTCGTGACCACCGACGGGCCGTCGTGGAAGCCGCTGCCGGTGCTGTTCACGACGCCGTTCTCGTTCTTCGGCGACGACGGCGCGCCGGCCCTGTGGCTGGTGGTCGCCCGAGCCTCCGGACTGCTGGCCTTCGCGATGGCCTACCGTCTCGGCGCGCGGCTGGCCGGGCCGTGGGCGGGCGGGATCGCCGCCGTGGCGCTCGTGCTGACGGACGAGTTCATCTTCAACTTCGTCCGGGGCAACTCCGAGGGGATGCTGGTCGCACTCGTGCTGTGGGCGGTCGAACGGCACCTCGACGGGCGCTTCTCGCAGGCCTTCCTGCTCGGCTTCGCCGCCGCCCTGCTGCGGCCCGAGGTGTGGCCGTTCTGGGGTCTTTACGGCCTGTGGCTGCTGTACCGGCAGCGCGACCGGCGCACCGCGCTGCTCGTGTTCGGCAGCGGCGCGGCCGCGCTCGTGCTGTGGTTCCTGCCGGAGTATCTGGGCTCGGGCGACTGGCTGCGCGCCGCCTCACGGGCGCGGGACCCGAACCCCGACTCGGCCGCCTTCGCCGACTCGCCGTTCCTGGAAGTGTTCGCGCGTTCGGAGGCGATCCTCTCGTTCCCGGTCTATCGTGGGCGCCATGATCGCCGTCGTCATCGCGGCGTGGCGGCGCGACCGTGTGCAGCTGGCGCTGGCGGCGCATGGCTGCGATCCTCATGGTCGCCGTCGCGCTCATGACGGAGGGCGGCTTCGCCGGCAACCTGCGCTACGTCGCGCTGCCTGCCGCGTTCGTCTGCGTGCTGGCCGGCGCGGGCTGGGTGGCGGTGGTGACGGGCGTGAGCCGGCGCTGGGGAGTCGCCGCCGCCGCGGCGGTCGCGGTAGCGCTGGCCGTCGCCTCGGTGCCGTTCGTGGCCACCGGCGTCGACAACCTCCGCGCCGACTGGGAGCTCGTCGAGTACGAGGCGAACTTCTACGGTCCCAACCTGAAGGCCATGATCGCCAAGGCCGGCGGCGAGCAGCGGATCAAGTCGTGCGGCCGCGTCTTCACGGGCAACTTCCAGGTGCCGTCGGTCGCGTGGCGGCTGCACATCCACCTCAACGAGGCGGAGATCTTCCCGTTCGGGCCGGGTACCGCGCTGTCGATGGGCGCGACCCCGCTGTCGGTCGATCCGCGCTATCCGATCTACACGAAGACCCGGCACTGGCTGGCCGGGAGCACCTGCGAGCGGAGGTAACCTGGAGCCCATGGCGACCATCGCGCCGCGCCCCGCCTCGGCGCTCCGCGCGCGCCTGCCGTCGCGCACGCAGCTCGCGGTCCCGGCCGGTCTCGCCGCGCTCGTCCTGCTCGCGCTCGTCCTGCGCACGCGCGAGCTGGGGATCGGCTTCTGGATCGACGAGGGGCTGTCGGTCGGGATCTCCGACCGCCCGCTCGGCGACATCCCCGAGGCGCTGCGCCTCGACGGCTCGCCGCCGCTCTACTACATGCTGCTGCACGTCTGGATGGGCGTCGCGGGCAGCTCGGAGGAGGCGGTCCGCTGGCTGTCGGTCGCCTGCATGCTGCTGGCCGTGCCCGTCGCGTTCTGGGCGGCGGCCGGTCTGTGGGGCACGCGCGCGGGCTGGATGGCGGCCGTGCTCGTGGCCACCAACCCGTTCCTCACCCAGTTCGCGCAGGAGGGGCGCATGTACGCGCTGGTCGCCCTGCTGGCGCTGGTGGCCTCGGCGGCCTTCGGGCGCGCCTTCGCGCGCGGACAGCGGGGGTGGGCGGTCGCCTACGCCGTGGTGCTGGCGACGATGCTCTACACGCACAACTGGGCGCTGTTCTTCGGCGCCGCGTGCGGCCTCGTCTGGCTCTACCTGGTGTGGCGCTCGGAGGAGCGGCGGCAGACGCTGATCCTCGGCGCGATCGCCTTCGGCGGCGCGCTGGCGCTGTATCTGCCGTGGATCCCGACCACGCTCTACCAGGCGGCCCACACGGGCGCGCCGTGGTCGGAGTCGCCGAACGTCGTGGACCTGCTCGGGACGCCCGTCACGATGCTCGGGCAGTTCGCGTCGGTGGCGCTGCTGCTCGCCGCCGGCGCCGGGCTGGCCGTGCTCCTGCGGCGGCCGGGCACCTCGCCCGCGGCGTGGCTGCTGGCCATCGCGCTGCTGACCGTCACGCTCGCGTGGATGTCGTCGCAGCTCTCGCCGGCGTGGGCCAGCCGCTACCTGACGGTCGCGGCGGCGCCGCTGCTGCTGGCCGTCGCGGCCGGGCTCGCGCACGCCGGCCGGCTCGGGATCGCCGGCCTGATCGTCGCCGCCCTGCTGGGGATCGGCGACGGGGCGCCCGACGACAAGAGCAACGTGCGCGAGGTGGCGCGGGCCATCGCGCCGAGCCTGCGCGCCGGCGACCTCGTCATCGCCACCCAGCCCGAGCAGATCGCCGTGCTCGACTACTACCTTCCCGAGGGCGTGCGCTTCGCGACGCTCACCGGCGCCGTGGGGGACCCGGGCGTGACGGACTGGCGCGACGGCACCGAGCGGCTGGCGGCGACCTCGCCGGGGCGCGACCTCGCGCCGCTGCTCGACGACCTCGAGCCCGGACAGCGCGTCGCGCTGGTGACGCCGATCTTCCTCGACATCGAGCGCTGGCAGGCGCCGTGGACCAAGCTCGTGCGCCTCAAATCGCGCGAGTGGCGCCAGTCCGTCTCCAACGACTCGCGCTTCGCGGTCAGCGCCGTCGAGCCGGCGCTGCCGATCGAGCGCCGCCCGAACGCGCAGCAGGCGACGGTGCTCGTCAAGACCGCCGAGTAGAGACCGGCTCGCGCTGCGGCGGGCCCGCTTCCTCGGCCTCGGCGGCGGCCAGCGTGAGCACGAAGCAGGCGCCGGGCGGCTCGCGGTCGGCGAGCTCGAGGGTGCCGCCCATCTTCTCGGCCAGCTCGCGGCCGATCGCCAGCCCGAGGCCGAAGCCGCTCTCCGGGCCGGTCGCGCGGCCGCGGTGGAAGCGCTCGAAGACGTGCTCGCGCTCCTCGGGCGGGATGCCCGGCCCGTGGTCGGTCACCGAGACGCCCGCGCTGCCCGCGCCGGAGGTGGTGGTGATCGTGATCAGCTGGCCCTGCGGGCCGTAGCGGAGCGCGTTGTCGATCAGGATCCGCACCACGCGGGCGACGGCGTCGGGGTCGCCGCGGCCCCAGCAGCCCTCGGGCGGCGGCAGCACGCGCAGCTCGACGTCGAGCTCTCGCGCGCGCAGGTCGAACTCGGCCGCCACGGCGCGCGCCATCTCGCCCAGCTCGACCGGCTCCGAGCGCAGCTGGACGGCGGCGTCGAGCCGGCTGAGGTCGAGCAGCTCGCCGGCCAGGGTGGAGAGCCGGCGCAGCTCGCGGCGGGCGTTGGTGACCTGGAGCTGGGCGTCCTCGATGTCCACGCGGCCGTCGCGCAGGTCCTCCTCCAGCAGCTCCATCGTGCCCTGGAGCATGGTCAGCGGCGTGCGCAGCTCGTGCGAGGCGGTGGAGACGAACGCGCGCCGCGCGACCTCCTGGCGCCGCAGCGCCTCCTGCATGCGGGCGAGCGTGCGCGCCAGGTCGCCGACCTCGTCGCGCCCGTCGTCCTTCGGGTGCCGGCGCGTCCGGGCCCTCGGCGGTGATCCTGAGCGCGGTGGCGCGCAGGCGGGCCAGCCGCCGCAGCAGCGTGCTGGAGAGCGCCACGCCGAGCGCGACGGCGACGAGCATGCCGAGGCCGGCGGCGACGATCAGGGCGTTGCGGACCTGGTCGACGGCCGTCGTCACCTCGGTCAGCCGCCGGTTCGCGACGAGCGCGCCGACCATCTCGCCGCTCGCGTAGAGCGGGACGGCGATGCTCACGTCGTCGCCGCTGACCTGGACCACCTCGCGGCCGAGGCGCTGCGCGCGCAGGGCCACGAGGCGCGCGTCGAGCGGCGGCTCGCCGATCTCCGTGTCGACCAGGAAGCCGCTGACGACCCCGTCGACGTCGAGCGGGTTGGGGCGCGTGAGCGAGGTGTTGGCCACGAGCACCCGCGCGTCGGTCCGCTGGCGCAGGGCGCGGACCTCGTTGCCGAGGTCGAACTCGTTGTCCCAGGCGCCCTGGATCCGCGGCCCCGCCGAGATCACGGCGCCCTCGAGGTTGTCGGTGCTCTGCTCGCGCAGCTGCTCGCGCAGCGGGCCGAGCAGGATGCCCGACACCACGGCCAGCGTGATCGCGCTGGTGAGGACGAAGGCCAGCAGCAGGCGCCCGCGCAGACCGCCTGGAAGCCGTCCCCTCATGGCTCGCGGAAGCGGTACCCCCGCCCCGGGACGGTGAGGATCAGGGTCGGCTGCTCGGGCTTGGCCTCGAGCTTCTCGCGCAGGTGGCGGATGTGGACGTCGATCGCGCGCGGATCGCGGTAGGCGCTGTCGCCCCAGATCGAGCGCAGCAGCTCCTGGCGGTTGAAGGCGTGGCCGGGGCGGCTCATGAGGCGGGCGAGCAGCTCGTACTCGCTGAACGTCACCTTGACCGGGCGGCCCTCCACCTCGACGCGGCGCTCCTCCTGGTCGAGCAGCACCGGGCCCACCCGCAGGCTGCCCTCCACCACGCGGCCCTGCGCGCGCCGCAGCACGGCGCGGATCCGGCTGCGCAGCTCGGCGAGGCCGAACGGCTTGGTGACGTAGTCGTCGGCGCCCGCCTCCAGGCCCTGCACGGCGTCGGCCTCGCTGTCGAGCGCGGTGAGCATGATGATCGGCACCACGTCGCGGCGGCCGCGCAGCATCCGCGCCACGTCGTGCCCGGTGGGCCCGGCGCCGAGCGCGACGTCGAGCAGCACGACGTCGTACGGACGGTCCTGCGCGGCGTCGAGCGCGGCCTGGCCGTCGGCCACCGCGGTCACGCGATGACCCTCGCGCTCGAACGAGCGCGTGAGCATCTCCCGCAGCGGCCGATCGTCGTCCACCAGCAGGATGTCGAGCGTCGAAGAGGTCTGCACGGCCCGCCGAGCGTAGCGATTAAGGGCTGTTAGGAGCCCTTAACGGCACCCCTGAAATCGCCGGGTCGGGGGCAAGGATGCAACTCATGTCGACCCTTGACTTCGAACCCACACGCCGCCGATTCCGGCGTGAGGGGACCGACCGTCCCGTCGCCGTGCTCGGCGGCGGCCCGGCCGGCCTGACGGCCGGCTACCTGCTCGCGCGGCAGGGCCGTCCCGTGATCGTCTTCGAGGCCGAGGACCAGGTGGGCGGGATCGCCAAGACCGAGGTGCGCGACGGCTACCGCTTCGACCTGGGCGGCCACCGCTTCTTCACCAAGTCCAAGGAGGTCGACGACCTCTGGCACGAGGTGATGAAGGAGGAGTTCCTCAAGCGCCCCCGCCAGTCGCGCATCTTCTGGAACGGCAAGTTCCTCGCCTATCCGCTCGAGGGCATGGACGTGATCAAGCAGCTCGGCCCGATCGAGCTCGTGCGCTCCGGCCTCTCCTACCTGTGGGCCTCCATGAAGCCCAAGGGCAAGGAGGAGAACCTCGAGCAGTGGGTCTCCAACCGCTTCGGCAAGCGGCTCTACCAGCACTTCTTCAAGACCTACACCGAGAAGGTGTGGGGCGTCCCGACCACCGAGCTGCGCGCCGAGTGGGCCGCCCAGCGGATCAAGGGGCTGTCCTTCTTCTCGGCCGCCAAGGCCGCCTTCTTCGGCAACAAGGGCAACAAGATCAAGTCGCTGATCAACGAGTTCCACTACCCGCGCTTCGGCCCGGGCCAGATGTGGGAGACGATGGCGGACGAGATCATCGCCGCCGGCGGCGAGGTGCGGCTCAACACGCCGGTCACCGACCTCGAGATCCGCGACGGCCGCATCGTCGCGATCGTGGCCGGCGACGAGCGGATCGAGCCGGCCCACGTGATCTCCTCGCTGCCGCTGCGCTCGACCGTCGGCATGGCCGGCGCCGCCGCGCCCGGCGACGTCCAGGCCGCCGCGCAGGGCCTGCGCTACCGCGACTTCCTCACCGTGGCGCTGATCATCGACGGCGAGGACCTGTTCCCGGACAACTGGATCTACATCCACGATCCGGACGTCCGCGTCGGCCGGATCCAGAACTTCCGCTCCTGGAGCCCGTGGATGGTCCCGGACCAGTCCAAGGCCTCGGTCGGCCTCGAGTACTTCTGCTTCCAGGGCGACGACCTGTGGGACATGGACGACGACGGGCTCGTCGAGCTCGCCAAGCGCGAGCTGGCGCAGCTCGGGCTGGCCGATCCGTCGAAGGTCGAGAAGGGCTACGTGACGCGCGTGCCCAAGGCCTATCCGATGTACGACGCCGACTACGCCGAGCGCGTGGAGTCGATCAAGGACTGGCTGGGCACAGTCGGCAACCTGATCCAGGTCGGCCGCAACGGCCTGCACCGCTACAACAACTCCGACCACTCGATGCTGACGGCGATGCGCGCGGTGGAGAACATCACGCTGGGCGCCGGCCACGACATCTGGGCGGTCAACGCCGAATCCGTCTACCACGAGGAGACCGTGGCCGACGAGCACCCGTACAAGCGCGCCCCCGAGACGCGCGCGATGCGGGAGCCGCTCGCCGACGCTCCGGTTTCCTGAGTCACGGAACGGACCGTTGGACGCATGTCCGATGGCCCGCCGGGCGCCCTGATGCGAGATTGAGCATCGTCTGGAGGGCGTACGGATTCCGGGCCCTAGGGCCCGCTCACGGAGGAGGCGCGGAAGGATTCGCTGAAACGGCCGGGTGGCGAGAAGCCACCCGGCCGTTTCCTTTAACCGGCGCCGGGTAGCCGCCTCGTATGGGCGACGATGAGCGCGAGGTCGAAGAGGCCCGGGAGCAGATGAGCGAGCTCGAGGAGGGCGACCCGCCCGAGAAGCTCGAGGACTGGCCCGACGGCAAGGCGAAGTACCTGACCTACGGCGGGCCCGAGGGCACCGAGGGCTACGACGAGGGGCCGACCCGCAAGCTCGGCCCGTCCTCGCTGGAGCACCACGAGGACGGCTCGGTCTCGATCGAGGGCGAGAAGGTCGACGACCCCGAGGAGTACAAGGGCGAGCGGCTGCCCGACGCCCCGCGAACGACGACGAGGGCTAGGTGTAGGCCCTGAGCACGTTGTTCCGGCCGCCGTGCCCGACGGGCGAACGTCAACTGCGGCTGGGTAGGGAGGCTGGGGAGCCGGCCGTGCGGCAAGCATCCTGCCTAGGTGGGGTCCTGGCCCACTAGAACAGGACACTGTCCTGCCTAGGGGTCGAAATACGACCCCAGGGCAGGATGCTTCGAAGAAAACCGCCCCCGCCGGCCTCACCGCTCCCCTACCCAGCCGCAGTTCGCCGACTGAACAACCTGCTCGGTACTTACAGCTAGCGCCTGATCCGGCCGCGCCGGGTGACTACGCGGGCGTTGCCCGCCGCGTCGACGGCGCGCACCCGGACCACCACGCGCACGTAGCCGCGCCGCGCGAGCGCGCGCCGCAGCCGCCGCGCCACCTTGCGGCTCATCTTCACGCGCACGATCGCCCGCCGGTTGGCGGCCAGGCTGCGATGGCGGGCCTTGAGCCGCCGGACGCGCCGCATGCGGCTGTTGACCGTCACGCGGCAGGCCTCGTCGCAGCGGAGCTGCACCCGCAGCCGCCGGCCCTTGACGCCGCGGAAGCGCACGCGCACGTTCGGGGCGGCGAGATCGGGCGCCACGACGGCGCAGGGTGTCGGCGCGCCGTCCTGGATGCGGTAGACCGGACCCGTCAGGGAGACGGCGTAAAGGCGTCCGCAGGAGTCCTCGCCGAACGAGGACAGCGCGGCGACCGCCAGCGGCTCGGAGCGGTCGTCGGTATCCGGCAGGACGACCGACCGCAGAGCGCCGAGGGCCGCGTCGCCGTAGAGGTAGCGGCCGTTGAGCGATGGCAGCCCGGGATCGCGGACCACGTAGCCGCCGATGACGGTGTGGAAGCCGTCGGCGCTCGCGCGGTCGAAGACGGGCTCGGTGAGGGTGCCGACGCACGCGGGGCCCGGCGCCGGCGATCTTGCCCTCGCGGCACGGCCAGCCGAAGTTGGCGCCCGCGGCGCTGCACCCGGTTGACCTCCTCGCGCGAGACCTGGCCCACGTCGCCGATGAGCATGTCGCCGGTGGCCCGGTCGAACGTGAAGCGCCACGGGTTGCGCAGGCCCGAAGCCCAGGTCTGCCGCGCTCCGGTGAGCGGGTCGAAGCGGTGGATCTTGCCGTAGGGCCCGCCCGGGTCCTGGGCGTTCGCTCCCGAGGCGTTGTCGCCGATGCTCGCGTACAGCATCGCGTCCGGCCCGAACTGGAGCTGACCGCCGTTGTGATTCGTGGCGGAGTGCCCGGTCGCGTACACGGGGCGGCGCGTGAGCGGGTCGGCAAGGTTGGGGTCGGCCGCCGAGCGCCGGTACTCGAGGATCTCGACGTCGCCGTTCGGCTTGGAGGTCAGGAAGACGTAGAAGCGGCCGCTCGTGGCGTAGTCGGGCGGGAATGCGATCGACAGCAGGCCACGCTCCTCCGCGCTGCTGTCGGTGATGCCCGTGACGTCGAGGAACGTGCCGCCGCCGACGATCTTCACGAGGCCGGCCTGCTCGACCACGAAGAGCCGGTCGTCATTGGGTGGCGACGCCACGTGGACGGGGGACTGGAAGTCGCCGAGCTTGACCAGCTCGGGGGCGGCGGAGGCCGGCGCGGCGGCCACGAGGACCAGCACGGCGGCCAGCAGCGCGGCGCGCATCAATGGGCCGCCACGTGTCCGCCGTCGGGCTCGAGCGGCAGGCCCTGCTCCTCCCACGCCACCAGCCCGCCGTCCATCGAGTAGGCGTCGTAGCCGGCCCGGCGGAAGGCGCCGGCGGCCATGCTCGAGCGCGAGCCCACGCGGCAGTAGAAGACGACCGGCTTGTCGCGGTCGATGGTGTCCGCCTGCGCCGCGACGAGCGGGAGCTCGATGTGGCGCGCGCCGGAGACGTGCCCGGACTCGTACTCGTAGTCCTCGCGCACATCGACCAGCTGGATCTCGCCAGCCTCGTGGCGCTTCCGCACCTGCTCCGGCGCCACGTCGACCTCGGACATGCGCGATCACGGTACTAGGGTGCGCCCGTGCCCGCGTGGGTCAACTGGTCGCGCACCCAGCGCTGTGAGCCGGCGGCGATCGAGCGGCCGGGATCGCGCGCGGAGCTGGCCGACGTGCTCGGCCGCGCCGCCGGGCCGGTGCGCGTGGCGGGGGCCGGGCACTCGTTCACGGAGGCCGTGCTGACCCCCGGCACGCTGCTCTCGCTCGACCGGATGGCCGGCGTGCTCGACGTCGACGGCCCGCTCGTGCGGGTGGAGGCCGGCATGTCGCTGCACCGGCTCAGCCGTGAGCTGCACCTGCGCGGGCTGGCGCTGCCGAACCTCGGCGACATCGACGTGCAGTCGATCGCCGGCGCGCTGGCGACCGGCACGCACGGGACGGGGGCGCGGCTGCCGAACCTGTCGGCCCAGGTCGAGGCGATCGAGCTGGTGCTCGGCGACGGCAGCGAGCGCGAGCTCACGGGCGGCGACCTGTTGCGGGCGGCCAGGGTCGGGCTCGGCGCGCTCGGCGTCGTGACGGCCGTGACGCTGCGCTGCGTGCCGAGCTTCCGGCTGCACGCGGTCGACGCGCCCGAGCCGCTCGAGGACGTCCTCGCCTCGCTCGGCGAGCGCGCCGAGGCGCACGACCACTTCGAGTTCTGGACCTTCCCGCATTCGCCGCTGGCCCTGACCCGCACGAACACGCGCACCGAGGCGCCGCGCCACGCGCCCGGCCGCAACCGCGAGTGGCTCGAGGACGTGCTCGTCGACAACCACGTCTTCGGCCTCTTCAACCGCGCCGCGCGGCGCTTCCCCGGAGCGATCCCGGCCATCAACCGGACGATGTCGCGCGCCGCCTCGCGGCGCGAGCGCGTCGACTGGTCGTTCCGCGTCTTCGCCAGCCCGCGGCTCGTGCGCTTCTTCGAGATGGAGTACGCGATCCCGCGCGAGCACGCCGCCGACGCCGTGCGCGGCGCGCGCGAGATCCTCGAGCGGTATCCCGTCTCGTTCCCGATCGAGCTGCGCTTCGTGGCCGCCGACGACGCCCTCTTGTCACCCGCGTACGGCCGCGACAGCGCCTTCGTCGCCGTGCACCTGTTCGAGGGCATGGCGTGGGAGGCGCCGTTCCGCGAGGTCGAGGCGCTGATGAGCGGCTTCGGCGGCCGGCCGCACTGGGGCAAGTGGTCGTTCCTGGGGGCTGAGGAGCTGGCCCCGCGCTACCCGGAGTGGGGCGCCTTCCGGGCGGCGCGGGCCGAGCTCGACCCCGAGGGGCGGTTCGAGAACGAGTGGGTCCGGCGCGTGCTCGGGCCTACTAGGGGAGCAGGGTGAGCGTCGCGGCCGTGCGGGTCGCGCTGAGCTGGCGCAGCCGCGCCGTCCCGCGCGCGCCGGCGTAGTCGCCGGTCCCGCCGACGATCGCCCACGTGCTGACCGGGTTCGTGTGGCTGAGCACGCCGGCGAGCTGGAGCGAGCCGCCGGCCAGGTTGACGGACGCCGTGCAGTCCTCGCCCCGGCGCTCGGCGCCCAGATAGACGCAGGTCCAGTGGACGCGGCCGGCGTTGCGGCCTTCCTGCTGCAGACTGCCGCGGCAGGCGAGCAGGTCGCCGAGGCTGTCGCCGCGGCGGCCGTTGTCGGCGGTCCCGCAGCGCTGTTCGACCGACACGAGCTCGAGCGTGCCCGGCGCGTCCTGGGCGCCGGCGGCGCCGGTCAAGGCGAGGACGGCGAGTCCGGCGACGATGGCGATCTTGAACTTCATGGTGCACCTCCGGGTCGTGGTCGGTGCCGAAGCTAGATCCGGCCGGCGGCGCGCACATCGGCCGGCGGAGTGGACTCGCGCTCGCCCGATCGGGCGATTCTGGGCTCGCCCGGCCGGCCGATGCGCGGCGCCGCGGGCGGGGCTACGGTTGGTTCGTGGCGCGACGCGAATGGCTGCCGGCGCTGGGACTGGGGATCGCCGCCCAGCTCGAGGTCTGGATCTGGTGGGTCGAGGCCGAGCAGGGCCCGCGCGCACTGGCCTCCGTCGCCCTCGCCCTCATGGCCGCCGCGCTGCTCTGGCGCCGCCGGGCGCCGCTGCCGGCGCTCGGGGCCATGTGCGTGATCAACGCCGCTTGGGTGCTGATCGATCCGCCGGCCGGCGCGCTGATGCCGTTCGTGATCCTGCTGGCGGGCATCTTCGCCGCCGCCCAGCGCGAGACGCCGCGGCGGGCGGTGGCCGGCGGGGTCGCCGGGCTCGCGGCCGTCTGGCTCGAGATCGCGGTGACCGACAACGACTTCGCCAACTACATGTTCACCGGCGTCTTCGTGGCCGGGGCATGGCTGGCGGGCCGCGGCTTCCGCATCCGGGACGAGCGCGCCGACGTGCTCTCGCGGGCGGCGATCGCCGAGGAGCGCGCCAGGATCGCGCGCGAGCTGCACGACGTGGTCGCCCACAACGTGAGCGTGATGGTGATCCAGTCGCAGGCGGCGCAGCAGTCGACGGAGCCCGACAGCGAGGCCGGTCGCGCGCTGCGGTCGATCGAGTCGACCGGCCGCGAGGCGCTGACCGAGATGCGCCGGCTGCTCGGCCTGCTCCGCCGCGAGGACGAGGAGGTCGCGCTCGCGCCCCAGCCCAGCCTGCGGCACCTCGACCACCTCACGGCGAGCGTGCGCGAGGCGGGGCTGCCGGTCGCGGTGGAGATCGAGGGCGAGCCGGTCTCGCTGCCGCCGGGCGTCGACCTCTCGGCCTACCGCATCGTGCAGGAGGCGCTGACCAACGCGCTCAAGCACGCCGGCGCGGACAGCGCGCGGGTCGTCGTCAGCTACGGCGCCGGCGAGCTGGAGCTGCGGATCAGCGACGACGGCGCCGGCGCGGCAGCGGCGAACGGAGGCGGCCACGGGCTGATCGGCATGCGCGAGCGCGCGAGTGTCTACGGTGGCGTGGTCGAGAGCGGGAGCCGGCCCGGCGGCGGCTACGAGATCCGGGCGCGGCTGCCGCTATGAGCATCCGCGTCGTGGTGGCCGACGATCAGGAGCTCGTGCGCGCGGGCCTGCGCACGATCCTCGCCGCCCAGGACGACCTCGAGGTCGTCGGCGAGGCCGGCGACGGGCGCGAGGCGGTGGAGGCCGTGCGCCGGCTGCGCCCCGATCTCGTCGTGATGGACGTCCGGATGCCGGTCATGGACGGGCTGGAGGCGACTCGGCGGATCGTCGCCGAGCCGGACCCGCCGCACGTGCTCGTCCTCACCACCTTCGACCTCGACGAGTACGTCTACGAGGCGCTGCGCGCGGGCGCCGGCGGCTTCCTGCTCAAGGGCGCGCCGACCGACCAGGTCGCGGAGGCGGTGCGGGTGGTGGCGAGCGGGGACGCTCTGATCGCCCCGTCCGTGACCCGCCGGCTGATCGACGAGTTCGCCCGCCGGCCTCGCCCCGACGCGCCCCCCGCGCCCGAGCTCGAGGAGCTGACCGAGCGCGAGCGCGAGGTGCTCGACCTGCTCGCGCGCGGCTTCTCGAATCCCGAGATCGCCGCCGAGCTGGTGGTCACCGCGGCCACGGTCAAGACCCACGTGGCGCACATCCTGTCCAAGCTCGGCGTCCGCGACCGCGTGCAGGCCGTGATCCTGCTCTACGAGGCCGGTCTCATCGTCAGAGGAACGTCCGGCCCTCGCCTCGGTAGGTAGGCACGGTCTCGACGACGCGGTCGCCCTCGACGAGGTGCAGCACGTCGAAGCGCTCGCACAGCTCGCCGGCCTTGGCGTGGCGGAACCACACGCGGTCGCCGATCGCCAGGTCGGCGCCGTGGACCGGTGTCTGGACCTCGCCCGCGCCCTCCTGGCGGTCGAGCCGGAGGCCGGGCGGGAAGACGGGGCGGGGGAGGCGGTCGCGGCCGGGAGCGCCGGAGGCGGGGTAGCCGCCGCCGAGCACGGTGGCCACGCCGCGCCCGGGGCGACGCACGACCGGCAGGGCGAAGAAGGCGGCGGGGCGGGGCGTGAAGCTCGTGTAGGCGTCGAACAGGGCCGGCGCGAACAGGCCGGATCCCGCCGCCACCTCGGTGATGACCGCCTCGGCGGCCGTGCCCTGCACGGAGCCGGTGCCGCCGCCGTTGACGAACCGCAGCGGGGGCAGGGCGGCCACCACGGCGGCGCGGCGGGTCGCCAGCTCGCGCGCCGAGGCGCGCTGCATGACGCGCAGCGCCATGCCGAGTGCGCGGTTGGCCGGCCGGTCGCCGACGCCGGCGATCTGAGCCTCGTACATCATCAGCCCGTCGAGCTCGAGCCCGCGCGCGGCGATCTCGCGCGCCAGCGCGGCCGCCTGCTCGGGCGTGCGCAGCGGCGAGCGCTTGGCCCCGATCCGGACCCGGCCGCCGAGCGGCCACCAGCCCGCGTCGACGTCCATGCACACGCGGCCGCCGTCGAGCAGCTCGAGGTGCTCGCGGCAGTCGACCATCAGCGTGATGCCGTCGCGCGGCTCGCGCAGCGCGACGCGGTCCACCGTCGGGTACGCGACCACCGTGTCCTCGCGCCCGAGCCAGAGCGCCTCGGGCAGCGTGAACGCCAGCAACCCGCGGAACCCGGCGTCCAGCGCGCGGTCGATCAGGGCGCGGCAGCGGACCGACTTGGTGGCCAGCCGGACGCCCTTGCCGCCCGCCCGCCGCAGCAGGTCGGCGGCGTTGGCGTCGAAGGCCTCGAGGTCGACGGCGGCGAACGGCGGCTCGAGGTCGGCGGTGGCGGTTTCCAGGTGCTTCTGCAAGGGATCGCACGGTAGCCGCCGTGCGGTTCGCTAAGGTGCCGCCCTTCGTTTGGGGAACATAAACGCCGAGTTCCCGCGCGGCCTTGCCGGCGGGGAACGGGGGAACCACGGGCCGGGGTCTCACCGGCCGGGGGCGAATCGCCGCATCTCAGCGGCGTAGCGCGACTTTCTTTCCGCGCGAGCCCGTCAGCTAACCCCGTAGGCGGAAGAGAGAAAGGGTCGTCCGCCGTGCCTAGCTGTCGTTCGCTCGCCGTGGGGCTCATCGCCTTCGGTCTCCTGCTGCCCGCCACCGCCTATGCGGACTTCGGCGATCGTCCGCTGCGTCAGGGAAGCCGCGGCCACGACGTGCGCGTGCTCCAGGACTTCCTCACCCGCGTCGGGCTGACGACCACGGTCGACGGCCAGTTCGGTCCGTACACCGCTCGTCGCGTGCGCTCGTGGGAGCGCCGCTCCGAGACACGCGTGAACGGCCGCGTCTCGCGCGGCAACGCCCGCAAGCTGCGCTCGCAGGTCGAGCAGGGGGTCCGCGTCTACGAGTCGACTCCCGAGCCGACCGCGTCGGCGCCCGCGGGCGAGAAGGCCACCCTGGGTGCCGACGGCCTGGCCGTCGCGCCCGCCTCGGCGCCGCAGGAGGTCGTCGACGCGATCGCGGCCGCCAACCGGATCGTCGGCAAGCCGTACAAGTACGGCGGCGGCCACGGCAAGTGGGAGGACTCCGGCTACGACTGCTCGGGCGCGATGTCGTACGCCCTCCACGGCGCCGGCCTCGTCAACCGCGCGCGAACGTCAGGCGACTACATGCGCTGGGGCAAGGCCGGCAAGGGCGCGTGGATCACGGTCTACGCCCACAGCGGCCACGGGTTCCTCGTCATCGCCGGCCTGCGATTCGACACCGGCTGGAACAACGCCGGCAAGGGCCCGCGGTGGAGCGACGACATGCGGCCGACCGGCGACTACGCCGTCCGGCATCCGAGCGGTCTCTAGTACACGTCGCGTTCCCTGACCACGGTGCGACCGGCATCCCGGCGCGCCGAGTTCAGGAACACGAGCGAGATCACCAGGCCGACGACGCCGACGATCATCAGGATGAGGCCGATCGTGGCGATCTCGAGCCCCGAGATCGTCGCGTTCACGGCGAAGTAGAGGATCGCGCCGACGGCGATCAGAAAGAGTGAGGTGCCGATTCCCATGGTCTCCGCATCCCCTTGCGCGTGCGTTGCCAAACTAGGGCCATGGAGATATCGACCGCCGCGAACTACGCGCTCACCGACGACCAGCTCGAGTTCCGCGACACGATCCGGCAGATCGTGGCCGAGCGGGTCGCGCCGCGCGCGGCGGAGATCGACGCCAAGGCCGAGTACCCGTGGGACATCCGCAAGCTGTTCGCCGAGCAGGACCTGCTCGGACTGCCGTTCCCGGAGGAGTACGGCGGCACCGGCACCGGCACGCTGATGCTCAACGTGGCGATCGAGGAGGTCGCGCACGCGTGCGCCTCGAGCGCGCTGATCCTGATGATCCAGGAGCTCGGCACGCTGCCGATCCAGCTCTTCGGCACGGAGGAGCTCAAGCAGCGCTTCCTGCCGCGCTGCGCGAGCGGCGAGTGGTCGCCCGCCTTCGCGCTGTCCGAGCCCGAGGCAGGCTCCGATCCCGGCGGGATGATCACGAACGCGGTCCGCGACGGCGACGAGTGGGTGATCACCGGGACCAAGAACTGGATCACCAACCTCGGGATCGCCGACTTCTACGTGGTGTTCGCCAAGACCGACCGGACGGCCGCCCGCTCGCGCGGCATCAGCGCCTTCGTGGTCGAGGCCGACCGGCCGGGCTTCAGCGTCGGCAAGCTCGAGCACAAGATGGGCATCAAGGGCTCGCCGACCGGCCAGCCGATCTTCGACGACGTCCGCATCCCGGCCGAGAACCTGATCGGCGAGGTCGACAAGGGCATGCGCGTGGCGCTCGGCACGCTCGACCACTCGCGCCTCGGCGTCGCCGCGCAGGCGGTCGGCATCGCCCAGGGGGCGACCGACCACGCCTCCGCCTACGCGAACGAGCGGCGCCAGTTCGGCCAGCCGATCGCGGAGTTCCAGGGCATCCAGTTCAAGCTCGCCGACATGGAGACGCGCACGGCCGCCGCGCGCGAGCTGCTCTACCGCGCGTGCGCGAAGATCGACCGCGGCGAGAAGGACGCCGGCAAGTACTCGGCGATGGCCAAGCTCTTCGCCTCCGACACGGCGATGGCGGTCACCGTCGAGGCGGTCCAGGTGCTGGGCGGATACGGCTACGTGAGCGAGTATCCCGTCGAGCGCTACATGCGCGACGCGAAGATCACGCAGATCTACGAGGGCACCAACGAGATCCAGCGGCTGGTCATCGCGCGTAGCCTTCGATAGGAAGACACCAATGTTCTCGGACCTCCCCATCGGCCGCCGCATCGCGATGACGGCGCTCATCACCTTCTGCACCGCGATCCTCGTGGTGACGGTGATCGGCGGGCTGTCGACGATCTACGCCGTCAAGCTGATGCAGATCATCGCCTGCGTCCTGGCCGCCATCGTGGTGCTGGCGGCGATCATGGTGGTGATCACGGGCCGGCTGGCGGACTACACCTCGCCCGAGGACGAGGAGGAGTTCGAGGAGCTGGTGCGCCGCTCGGAGCGGCTCGCGAAGGAGAACCTGGCCGCCGAGCCCGACGAGTTCGAGTTCCTCGAGCTCGACCCGCGCAACCCGCGCGACTTCGAGGAGCTTGTCCGCGAGGCGCTCGACGACCTGCCCGACCTGCTGCTCAAGGCGCTCGACCACGTCGCCGTCGTCATCTCCGACAAGGGCCGCCGCCACCGCGCCTACGGGCTCTACCAGGGCGACACCGCGGCCCGCGACAACTACCCGGACCGGATCATCATCTTCCGCGACACGCTGCTGCGCGACTTCGGCCACGACCCGGACGAGCTGCGCGCGCAGGTCACGCGCACGGTCCGGCACGAGCTGGCGCACCACCTCGGCGCCGACGAGCTCGGCGTGCGGGAGCTCGGCCTTTGATGATCGTGATGACACCCGAGGCCACCGAGGCCAACATCGAGGCGGTCAAGAAGCGCCTCGAGACCACGGGCGTGCACGTGCTCGTCCTGCCCGGCGAGCTGACGACGGCCATCGGCGCGATCGGCGACCCGGAGGGCGTGCGCGAGCTCGGCCTGGAGGGCATGTCCGGCGTCGACCGCGTGGTGCCGATCTCGCGCCCGTACAAGCTCGCCTCGTCCGAGCTCGCCCACCACGAGCCGACCGTCTTCAGCGTCGACGGCCGCGAGGTCGGCGGGGAGCGGACGTTCTGCCTGATCGCCGGGCCGTGCACGGTCGAGTCGCGCGAGCAGACGCTCGAGGTGGCGCGCACCGTGGCGGCGGCCGGCGCCGCGATGCTGCGCGGCGGCGCCTACAAGCCGCGCACGTCGCCGTTCGCCTTCAAGGGCCTCGGGATCGAAGGGCTGAAGATCCTCGCCGAGGCGCACGCCGAGACCGGCCTGCCGGTGGTGACCGAGTTCCTCGACACCACCCACGCCGAGGCGATCGCCGAGTACGCGGACGTGATCCAGATCGGCGCCCGCAACATGCAGAACTACGCGCTGCTGGAGGTGGCCGGCAAGCTCGGCAAGCCGGTGCTGCTCAAGCGCGGGCTGTCCTCCTCGCTCGACGAGCTGCTGATGGCGGCGGACTACATCCTCAAGGAGGGGATGGACAAGGTGATGCTGTGCGAGCGCGGCATCCGCACGTTCGAGACGGCGACGCGCTTCACGCTCGACCTCTCGGCCGTGCCGTGGCTGAAGCTGCACACCCACCTGCCGGTCATCGTCGATCCGAGCCACGCGTCGGGCGACCGGCGGCTGGTCGAGCCGCTGGCCCGCGCCGCCGCCGCGGTCGGCGCCGACGGCATCATCGTCGAGGTCCACCAGGACCCCGAGGAGGCGCTCTGCGACGGTCCGCAGGCGCTCTACGCGCGCGACTTCGCCGGGTTCGCGGAGCGCGTGTCCGCCCACGCCGCGCTGACCGGCCGCCGCCTGTCCTGACGGCTGGTGAGGTTCGCGCCCACGAGCGCGGCCACCGTGATCACCGCGCCGAGCAGCTCCATGCCGTCCGGGTGGTAGCCGCGCACGATCGCGATCGTGAAGGCGACGACGGGGACGAGGTTCATGAACAGCGCGGCGTTGGGCGCCCCGAGCCGCTTGACGCCCTCGTTCCAGGCCAGCACCGCGGCCAGCGCGCCGATCACGACGATGTAGATCAGCTGCCACCAGATCGCCGCGATGTCACCGGCCGTGGGCGCAGTGAGCCAGCCGGCCGCGGTCGCCGCGGCGGTGACCACGACGACGGTGATGGTGCCTCCGGTCGCGCTCAGCGCGGTGTAGCGCAGCGAGGTGTAGCCGGCGAACCGCCGCGCGCCGAACGTGTAGACGACGAAGAGCGCGGTGCCGATCAGCACCAGCACGTCGCCGCCGTTGACGCCGCCGTGCAGCAGCGCGGTGGGGTCGCCGTGGCCGATCACGAGCAGCACGCCGGCCAGCGCCATCAGCACGAAGGCCAGCGTCACCGGCCGGGGAGCGCGGCGCGCGAGAGCGGCGTCGGCCAGCAGCGTCATCAGCGGGCTGGTGGCCACGATCAGCGCCGCGTGCTCGGGCGTCGTGTGCTCGAGGCCGGCGAAGGCGAAGAGGTTGAAGCCGGCGATGCCCGCCGACCCGAAGGCCCACAGCTCGAGCCCGCGGCCCTCGAGCCGCAGCGCCCTCATCCCCTCGAACATCCACAGCAGCGCCAGGAAGCCCGCCGCCGCCAGCAGATACCGGATCGCGGTCAGGTGGAACGGGTCGACGTACACGATGGCCGAGGCGGCGATCGGGAACATCGCGCCCCAGCCGAAGGCCGGGACGAGGCTGGGGAGGAAACGACGCACCCGACCTATAGTACGACGGTCATCGAACTATCGTGAGAGGACGGCGACGATGGCAGCGGGAGACATGTCCGCGAGCGGCGTGCCATGCAGCCGCAGCTCGTGGAGCGTCGCCCGTGTCCCGTCGTCCGACGATAGCCTCGAGAGTCTCGACCGCCTCGTCCGGCGTCGCGACGTCGGCCAGCACCTCCATCCCGGCGTCGCGCAGGAGCTCGCCCAGCAGGCGCGGCACACCGATGAGGATCGCCTTCACAGCAGCCCCGCCTCGTAGGCCAGCGCGACGATCTGCACGCGGTCGCGCAGGCCGAGCTTCTGCAGCACGTGCCGGACGTGGGTCTTGACCGTCGCCTGCGAGATCACGAGCGCCTCGGCGATCTCCGCGTTCGACAGGCCGCGGCCCACGAGCTTGAGCACCTCGGTCTCGCGCTCGGACAGGTCGGCCAGCGCTCCCTGCGGCCGCGCGGCTCCCGCCGGCGGGCGGGCGACGAAGTGGGTGACGAGGCGCTGCAGCACGCTCGGCGCGAAGAGCGACTCGCCGGCCGCCACGGTCCGCACCGCCTCGATCAGCCGCTCGCGCCCCGCGTCCTTGAGCAGGAACCCGCTGGCGCCCGCGCGCAGCGCCTCGTAGACGTACTCGTCGAGGTCGAAGGTGGTGAGCATGAGCACGCGGCTCGGGAGCCCGGCCTGGCCGATCCGGCGCGTCGCCTCGATGCCGTCCATGCCCGGCATGCGCACGTCCATCAGCACGACGTCGGGCTGCGTCGTGCGCGCGAGCTCGAGCGCCTCGCGGCCGTCGGAGGCCTCGCCGACCACCTCGAAGTCCGCCAGCTCGAGGATCAGCCGGAAGCCGCTGCGGACCAGCTCCTGGTCGTCGGCGAGCAGGACGGTGGTCACGGCAGCGGGAGCTGGACGATGACCTCGAAGCCGCCGCCCGCCGGAGCGCCGGTGTGCAGGCGGCCGCCGTGGATGCGGACGCGCTCGGCCATCCCCAGCAGCCCGTGCCCGCCGGCGACCGACGCCGTTCGGCCCGGGCCCTGCGTCGCGGACGGCGAGCTCGAGCGCGGCCGGCGACCACGAGAGGCGGACGGTCGTCGGGGCGCCGGGCGCGTGCTTGCGGACGTTGGTGAGCGCCTCCTGCAGGATCCGGTAGGCGGTCAGGTCGAGCGAGGCCGGCAGCGGTCGCGGATCGCCGTCGGTCCGCAGCTCGACCGGGATGCCGGCCGCGCGCGCGTGCTCGACCAGCGCCGGCAGCTGCGCCAGCCCCGGCTGCGGGCCGTGGTCGGAACCCTCGTCGCCCTCGCGCAGGACGCCGAGCATGCGGCGCATCTCGCCGAGCGCCTCGTGCGCCGAGCCGCGGATCGTCCGCAGCGGCTCGCCCGCCCGCGCCGGGTCCCGCTCGAGCGCGGCCTCGGCGGCGTCGGCCTGCACGGCGATCACGCTGACCCCGTGGGCGACCACGTCGTGCAGCTCGCGAGCGATCCGCGCGCGCTCCTCGGCCACGGCGATCCGCTGCGCGGTCGCGCGCTCGCGCCGCACCAGGCGCCCGACCGCGCACGGCGCGATCACCGCGAGGAACGAGCTGAGGTACTCGGCGATCCCCTCGTCGAGCCGGATCAGCGTCGAGACCGACAGCGCGATGGCCAGCGCCGCGACGGCGGCCACGACGCGCAGGTCGTCGACCTCGACGGCCAGCATGTAGAAGAGCAGCAGGACCGCGACGTAGCCGACGACGAGGAAGCCGTCGGTCTCGATCGCCCAGGGCAGGACGCCGACCACGGCCGCCGCCACCGGATGCGGCCGCCGGAAGGCGATCGGCACCGTGCTGCACAGCGCGATCGCCACGCCGACCCCCCGCGGCGCGATCGGGAAGGCGAGCACCTGCGCGACCGAGATCGCGGCCAGCACCGCCGCGACCACGGCGTCGGTCCGCCGCGGCGAGGCCGCGACGGACCGGCGGAGCGAGGCGAACGACGGCATCGCGCCGAAGCTAACCGACCGCCAGCGCCCGCGGGCGGATCGCCGCGCGCGCGGCGTAGGCGCCGAGCACGGCCGTGGCGGCGACGAGCGCCAGCTGCAGCGTGCGCTCGGCGGCGGACAGGTCGGCGGCGTAGGAGCCGTCGGAGGCGCCGGAGACGACGCTGATCAGGCACAGCAGGGTCAGCACGGCGGCGCCCGCGCGATGACGGGTGGCGGCCAGCACGATCAGCGCCTGCACGGCGACGAACGTGAACGGCGCGTTGATCGGCGTGCCGATCACCAGCGCGTGGACCAGGTCCTCGTTGCCGGCGATCAGGGTGACCGCGAGGCCGAGGACGTCGAGGGCGAGGACGGCGAGGAAGAGTCGGGTGAGTGTCATGCCGCGGATGCTGAGCCGCGCGGCGCGGCCTGCCATCAGCCCTGGGGCTGATTCGCGCTCAGCCCGGCGGACACCCACTCGAGGAAGGCGAGCACTTCCGGTGTCGCCGGGTCGATGATGTGGTCGCCCCCTACCAGCACGGTCCGGGCGTCCGGAAGCGCGGCGGCGAGCGCGTTGACCGGCTCGTGGAACTCGGGCGGCGAGTCGGCCGCTGCCACCAGCAGCGCCGGCTGCTCGATCGCGGCGAGGTCGCCGGCGTCGGCATCCAGCCACCACTCGCCCGCGAGCTCGGCCAGGATCGCCGGGCCGTTCCCGGTGAGCACCCGCCGCCGCTCCTCGGGCAACGAGCGCCAGGCGCCCTCGCCCGCGACCTCGGCGATCAGCGCCTTGCCCACGGCTTCGACGCCGTGGCGTGCGGCCACGACGCGCAGGCGGTCGCCGAGCGCGTCGACCCACGCGGCGGCCGCCGGCGCGAGCTCGCGCGGCGCGTCGGGCTCGAGCAGGACCAGCGCCTGCACGCACTCCGGGTGCCGCAGCGCCAGGTCGCACGCGACCGTGCCGCCGTAGCTGTGGCCGACGACGATCGCGGGGGTCGCCGCGAGCGCGTCGAGCAGCGCCGCGGCGTCGTCGGCGTGCTCGCTCACGCTCGTGCGCTCGTAGGGCTCCGGCCGCTCGCTGCGGGCGGACCCGCGCCGGTCGTAGGCGATCACGCGCCCGATCCTCGCCAGCTCGCCGACCGCGCCGTCGAAGCCGAGCGCCGAGCCTCCACAGCCGTGGACGAGCAGGATCGGCTGCCCCTGGCCGTGCTCGGAGTAGTGGAGGCGGACGCCGTTCACCCGCACGCCGGGCATCAGACGAGCTCCCGCAGGATGGGGCGCAGCTCCTCGGCGAAGGCCTCCGGCTGCTGCAGGTACGGCGCGTGGTGGCCGGAGATCGACCCGACCTCGAGCGCGAGCTCCCGCGCCAGCCGCTCGGTGGCGCCGATCAGCGGCGGCACGCCGTCGGCGCTGACCAGCAGCCGCAGGGGGACGCCCGACGCCCGGATCCGATCCACGTCGGGGACGAAGGCTCGGAACGCCGGGAGCTGCTGCGCGAAGAAGCGTGCGCCGCCGCCCAGGATCCGCTCGCGCAGCCCCGGGTCGAGCGCCTCGAACGTCGCGTCGCTCGTGTTCAGGCGCAGGAAGGCCTCCATCGCGGCGCGGGGATCGGTGCTCGCGAGCTCGGCGATCGGCTGGAGCGGATCGTCTCCCACCGGCGCCATGGTGATGACGGCCGGCTCGTGCACGATCGCGCCGCGAAGCACCGCCGGCCGCCGCGCGAGCAGCTCGAGCAGGATGTCGCCCCCGCCGCTGGTGCCGAAGACGACCGCCGGCGCCAGCTCGAGCTCCTCGACCAGCCGGGCGGCGTCGTCCGCCTGGCCGGCGATCGACATCACCTCGTCTGCGGGCAGCGGCGCGCTGCGCGAGCAGCCCCGCCGGTCGTAGGTGACCGTGGTGAACTCGCCGGCGAGCCGCTCGGCGGCGCGGGCGAAGTGGCCGGCGTCGCCGCTGGCGCCTGTGATGAAGACGACGGGCGGGCCGTCGCCGCGGACCTCGTGGTGCAGATCGGCAAGAACGCCTGAAGTGGTCGGCATCGCTGCTCCTTTCGGGTGTCAGCGACGCTAGGCGCGATCCTCCCGCCCGGCATCGGGCGAACTCCCCATCTACTGGAGCAGGTCGTGGCGCATCGCGAAGATGGCGGCCCCGACGCGCGTCGACACGCCGGCCTTGACGTAGATGTGCTCGACGTGATGGCCGGCGGTCTTCTCGGTGATCACGAGCACGTCGGCGATCTCGCGGTTGGTCCGGCCCTGCGCGAGCAGGCGCAGCACCTGGACCTCGCGGTCGGTCAGCCCCGCCGGATGGCCCTGCTTGACCTCCACGGGCGCGGCCCCGGCCGCCTCGAGCACGGCGTCGACCGTGCGCTTCTCGAGCGCTCCCGCGCGGACCATCGCGGCGAGCTCGGCGCGCGCCTCCGCGGGAGTCAGCGCTCGCCGGAACGGGCGGTCGTGCGCCATCGCGTCCCACGCGTCGGCGGCGGCCAGCGCGCGTGCGCCGACGCTCAGCTGGGCGGCGGTCGCTCCGCGGTGGTACCCGGAGCCGTCGAGGCGCTCGTGGTGCGAGCCGGCCAGCGGGGCGAGCGGCGCCAGCGCGGCCGAGCGCTCCAGCACGCGCTCGGTGTAGTAGGGATGCAGGCGCACCCGCTCCCGCTCGCCGGCGGTCAGCGCGCCGGGCTTGTCCCAGATCCCGTTCGGCACGGCGACCCGGCCGACGTCGTGGAAGTGGCCCGCGGCGCGAACCTCGGCCGCCTCCGCGCGCGAGCAGCCGGCGGCGGCCGCGGCGCTCGCCGCGAGCTCGGCCACGCGGGCCGAGTGCCCGCGCAGGAAGCCGACCTTGAGGTCGGTGAACTCGCCGAAGGCGCGCGCGACCATCTCCAGGCCCGCCTCCGAGACCGTCGCGGACGGCTCGGGCTCGGCGGCGATCACGCGCTCCCACGCGTCGGGCACGTCCGCGGCGCGCATGAGCTCCGCGGGTCCGTCGAGGGCGGCGGCCACGACCTGCGGGTCGTAGCCGCGCCCGCTGCGCCGCGCGAGCGTCTTCGTCGCCGCGGCGAGATCGCGCGCGCGGGCGAGGGCGACGAGGTCGTGGGCGACGCGGACGACGCGGAGCGGCCGCGAGATCTCCTCGCCGGCGACCCCGGCGGGCACGCCCTTGCCGTCCCAGCGCGCCGTCACCTGGCCGAGCGCGCGGGCCACCTCCTCCGGCAGGCGCAGGCCGCGAGCCAGCAGGCTCCCGCTCTCGCAGAGGTTCGCCGCCGCCAGCTCGAACTGCTTGCCGCCGCCGGCCAGCTGCCTGCCGACCAGGCGCGCGCGTTCGGGCAGCGGCCGGTCGTCGGCCAGGCGGCGGACGAGGAATGCGACGTCCTCGGCCGGCTCCGAGGCGGGGCCCAGGACCTGGGCGCCGCGCTGGAAGTGGATCTCGTCGCCTCCGACCCAGCTCGCGAAGTAGGGGGCGGCCGCGGTGCAGCCGACGTGCATCAGGAGCGCGACGTAGTAGACGTCCGAGCGCTCGCCGGCGTCGAGCCCGAGCCGCTCCGCGAGCCCGAGCGCGGCGAGGCACACGCCGAGCTCGTGCTCGACCGGCCTACCCGAGGCCGAGGTCGGTGGCCAGCGACAGCGACGACATCAGCTCCGCCAGGCGGATGTGGCCGTCGTCGCCCACTCAACCCAGAGAGCCGATCCGCTCGACCAGCAGGTCGAGGAAGGCGGCGCCCTGCACCTCGACGCCGACGTGGGCGTTCGGCTCGCGGCCGCTGATCTGCCACAGGTCGACGACCGTGCGGCCGCGGCAGAGCTCGGAGGCGCAGTCGACCTCCACGTTGCGGTGCTCGGTGCGCAGGAAGTCGCTGCTGATCACGTGGGCGACGGCCAGCGCGTCGTGCACCGGCGTGCCCGCGAACTCGTACACCCGGCTGTGCCACTGGTGGTAGAAGTCCCAGAGCTCGGCGACCATCGTCCCGACCCGGCCGGAGGCTCTGAGCCGCTCGGCGTGGTCGGGCGTCATCAGCGCGCGGTGGGTGACGTCGAGCCCGACCATCGTGACGTCGAGGCCGCTCGCGAAGACGCGCGCGGCCGCCTCGGGATCGACCCAGATGTTGAACTCGGCGGCCGGCGTGACGTTGCCCTCGGCGATCGCGCCGCCCATCAGGACGATCCGCTCGATGTCGTCCGCCACGTCCGGATGGTGGGCGAGCAGCAGCGCGATGTTGGTCAGCGGGCCGGTCGGGATCAGGGTGACGGGCCGGCCGTGCTCGCGCAGGCGGTCGGCGAGGAAGTCGACCGCGTGCAGCGACTCGGGCTTGCCGGCGGGCGGCGGCAGGTCCGGCCCGTCGAGCCCCGTCTCGCCGTGCACGTGCGCGGCCACGCGCGGCTCGCGCACCAGCGGCCGGTCGGCGCCGGCCGCCACCGTCACGTCGCCGCGGCCGGCGAACTCGAGCACCCGCAGCGCGTTGGCCGTCGTCTTGTCGAGCGTCTGGTTGCCGTGCACGGTCGTGACGCCGAGCAGCTCCAGCTCGGGGCTCGCGAGCGCCAGCAGCAGCGCCATCGCGTCGTCGTGCCCGGGGTCGCAGTCGATCAGGACCGGCGTCGCCATCGACGCCGGAGACTAGTTGTAGATCTCCCAGGCGCGCAGGTTGCCGCGCGGATCGAACAGGTAGCCGCCGTCGCCGGTCGCCCGCTCGTCGTAGCTGGGGTTCTCGAACGGCGGGGCGTCGAGGCCCCAGTGGAGCTCGTCGGCGGTGTCGGCGCCGTAGCCCATGTGGAGGGTGACGGTGCCGCCGGCGGGGACGACGGCGGCCGTTCTGGAAGGTGTAGCGGCGCAGCGCGGAGTCGCGGAACCACCAGCCCTCGAGCGGGACGGCGGACGCCGAGTCGTTGTGGATCTCCGCCCACTCGCCGTTCACGTTGAAGCGGTCGTTGCGCTTGGCGTCGAAGTTGACGTGCATGGTCAAGCGGCGCGCCGGGCGACGGGCCCTCGCCGCAGCTGTGCGTGTCCCACAGCCGCAGGCCGGCCGCGGCCGCCTGGCGGCTGAGGTCGGCGTACTCGCCGTTCCAGGCCCACTCGATGCCGTTCGGCATCCACAGCGCGTGCCCCTCGGCCAGCAGGTAGCGGCCGACGTCGACCCAGCGGCCGCCGATCCGCGCCGAGACCTGACGGCGCAGGCGGCCGCCGGTCGTGCTGCTCGGGTCCTGGGCGGCGAGCCGCACGCGCATGCGCCCGGGGCGCAGGAGCTGCTCGAGCCGGTTGGCGGCCTCGACCCCGTGGCAGTCGCCGCGGCGCTTGGACGCCGTGTGGCTGTAGGTGGTCAGCTCCATCGCGTTGTAGCCGGTCATCCGGACCCGCCGCGAGGCCTGCGGCCGTCACCGGCGATGTCGACGTCGATCGTGTCGCCGTCGGCGACGAGGGTGACCTTGCCCTTCCAGAAGGTGCAGAGCGGCCCGTCGGGGCTGCCGCCGGGCTTGCAGGGGCCGACGGAGGCCGAGGCCGGGCTCACGGAGACGAGGAAGGCGATGAGCGTCGCGAAGAGGAAGCGCACCGACCAGGTGATCGGCTCCCGGCCGGGGACGTTGAGGTCAGCGAGCCCCGTGGCGGATGGCGCTGTTCGCCATCTGACGCAGCCGCTTCTTCTCCTGTTCTTGGTGCCGGCGTGCGCCTGGATCCAGTACAGGACGTCGTCCTCGACCTGGGGGAGCAGGACCGGCACCTCGGTCTGCTCCTTCACCTGCGGCAGCACGTCCTCGAACAGCGTGGGGAGGTCGAGCGTCCTCGCCGGCGCGGCAGCCGGCAGCAGCAGCAGGAAGGCGACGGCGAGGAACGCGGCTTTCATCGGGTCTTTCGGTCGCTCGTGTCGGGGGCCCAGAGCATCAGGGCGAGTGCGATGGCTCTCATGGCAGCGATGATCGTGCCCCGGCCGCCGGCGCACATCGGGGGAATCCCTAACGCAGCCGCTGTGCCAGCTCGTGCAGGTCGCCGGCCGAGACGTCGGCTTCGAAGTCCTCGCGGGCGGGGGAGCCCGGGCCGTACTCGAGCGGGCGGTCGATGAACGCGGTCCGCAGGCCGGCCTCGCGCGCGCCCTGGAGGTCCCACGGGTGGGCGGCGACGAGCATGAGCTCGCCCGGCTCGGCGCCGAGCAGCTGCGCCGCGGTCCGGTAGACCGCGGCCGCCGGCTTGTACGCGCGCGCGAGCTCGGCCGAGAGCAGGCAGTCGAAGCGCAGGTCGCCGTGGCGCGCGAGGTCGACGAGCAGGGCCAGGTGGCCGTTCGAGAGCGCCGCGGTGATGCGATCTTGCCGCAGCGCGTCCAGGCCCGCCCGCACGTCCGGCCACGGGTCGAGCCGGTGCCAGGCGCCCACCAGGCTCCGGCGCTCGGCGTGCCGGCAGGTCCACGCCGCGCTCGGCGAGCAGGTCGTCGAGCGTCGCCAGGTGGAGCTCGTCGAAGTCGCCCCACGGCCGCGCGCCCTCGTTGACCTCGTCGAGGATCGGCCGGTAGCGCGCGCGCCAGGCGTCGGCCAGCTCCTCCGGATCGCCCGGCACTCCACTCGCCCCGAACGCCTCCGCGATCGCCGAGCGCCAGTCGACGAGGGTGCCGAACACATCGAATACGAGCGCGCGGACCGCCATCCCGCTACCCGAGCCGGAACCCGTCGGCGGTCCGCTCGACGGGGCCGGCGGTCCGGAGGTGGGAGGCCGCGATCACCCGCCCGGTGGTCGCTGCCTCGCCGAGCAGCGCGCGGCGCGTGGCGACGTTCTGCTCGGGATCGTCGTCGAACGCCATCGTCCAGTCCGGGTGCTCGACGTGGGCGGGGTCGACGACCGTGTCGGCGAGGAACAGCGCCTCAGTGCCGATCTCGAGCGCCAGATGTCCGGCCGTGTGGCCGGGCGCGGGGATCAGCCGCAGGCCCGGCGCGGGCTCGAAGGGCGCGTCGACGAGCTCCAGCTCGAGCGGTTCCAGCTGCTCGGCCGCGACGCGATCGGTGCGCGAGTCGCGCTCGACGCGCGACATCACGTGCCGGGCGGCCCCGAACCGCGGGCGGCCGCCGTCGGTCCCGCGGACGAGCAGGCACCCGACGGGATGGCGATCGCGTTCCCGCCACGCTCCGCCTCCGGCGCGCCCGCGAACATCATCTCGGCCGGCATCACGCCCTCGCCGTCCGCGACCAGCCGGCACTCGAATGATCCGGCGACGAACGTGAACACGGCCGCGACCGTACCGGAAGCCAACAAGACGCCAACTTTCCGCCAAGCCGCCGGGTCTACACATTCATCCGTCCACCAGCCGGTTCACGTCCAAGGAAAGGACACCGACTCATGGTTCACACGCGCCGCATCCTCGCGCTCCCGACCGCCGTCTTCGTCGCAGCGCTCATCGCCGCACCGTCGTTCGCCGCGACGCCCGTCAGCGGGGCGTCCGTCTCCACCCAGCCCACCGTCGCGCCCGCCCCGGAGACCCAGGGGATCATCATGAGCGACGGCCGGATCTGCAATCCGCGCTGGGGCTGCTGAGCCCTCCGCAACCCTGAGCGGCCCGCCGGGTTCGAGCGGGCACCATGATCCGTGCCGCGGTACTGGTGCTCGCTCTGACCCTGGCGGTCGCTTTCGGCGGTCCGCCCGCATCGGGCCAGGCGCCGCCGGACAGGCCGAACCTGCTCGTGCTCATGACCGACGACCTCGAGGTGGATGACCTCAAGGCGCTGCCGAGCGTCCGCAGACTCGCCGAGCAGGGCACGACGTTCAGCAACTCGTTCGTCGGCTACTCGCTGTGCTGCCCGTCGCGCGCGACGTACCTGAGCGGGCAGTACAACCACAACAACGGGGTGCTCTCGAACGCCGCGCCGGACGGCGGCTTCGCGCGGCTCGACCACACCAACACGCTGCCGGTGTGGCTCCAGGCCGCCGGCTACCACACCACGCACGTCGGCAAGTACCTCAACGGCTACGAGAACGCGGCCACCCGCAGCACCGTGCCGCCGGGCTACTCGGACTGGCAGGGCCTCGCGATCGGCACGTACCGGATGTACAACTACTCGGTCAACGACAACGGCACGCTCGTGCCCTACGGCACCGCGCCGGCGGACTACCAGACGGACGTGCTGGCCGACCGTGCCGTCGCCGCGATCCGCGAGCGCGCCGCGTCGCCGCAGCCCTTCTATCTGAAGTTCTCGCCGCTGGCGCCGCACGGCTCGGGCGCCGTCGCCGGCCACAACGGCATGGGCCCGGATCCCGCGCCCCGCCACCGCGGCGCGTACGCCACCGAGCCGCTCGACCTCGGCCCCGCCTACGACGAGGCGGACGTGCGCGACAAGCCGGCGTCGATCCGGGGGCTGCCGCGGATCAGCGCGCAGGCCCGGGCGGACATCGACGTCCGCAACCGGCGGCGGCTGGCGTCGCTGCTGGCCGTCGACGAGGCGATCACGCGCATGATCGACGAGCTCCGCGCCGCCGGCGAGCTCGACCAGACGATCGTCGCCTTCACGTCAGACAACGGATGGCAGGAGGGCGAGCATCGCGTCGTGCAGGGCAAGGTGCGCGTGTACGAGCCGTCCATCCGGGTGCCGCTGATCGTCCGCGGCCCGGGCTTCGCCCCCGGCGCCGTCGCGCCGGCCGTGGCGATCAACGTCGACCTGCCGCGCACGCTCGCCGCGGCCGCGGGCGCCGTACCCGGGCGCGTCCTGGACGGGCTGGACCTGCGCGAGGTGGCCGGCGGATCGGCTCGCGCGCTCGCCCGGCCGCTGCTCAACGAGACGGGCGTGCCGGGGCTCTCCAACCGCAACTTCCATCAGGCGATCCGGACCGGGACCCACAAGTACGTCGAGCACGCCAACGGCGAGCGCGAGCTCTACGACCTGCGCAGCGACCCGGACGAGCTCGTCAACGTCGCGAGCGACCCGGCGCAGTTCGGGACGCTGGCGGAGCTCGACGCGCGACTCGAGGTGCTCAAGACCTGCGCCGGCGAGTCGTGCGTCGATCCGCAGCCGCCCGCGGTACCGGCGCCGTCGTCTCCGCCGCTCTCCGTCCCGGACTCGGTGACGCCGGTCGGGCGTTCGGTCCGGCTGCTGGACCGGCGCATCCGGCTCGGCCGCGACAAGCGGATCGCCATCCCGATGCGCTGCGCGCTCGGCGCCGACGACGGCTGCTCGGGCAGGCTGACCGTGTACGAGCGCCGCAAGCGTCCCGGGCGCGACCGGCTGGTGCGCATGGGCTCACGGCGCTTCTCGCTGGAGCCGGGCCAGTACAAGCGGGTCGAGGTCAAGGTGCGCGCCGCCGCCCGGCGGCGGCTGGCGAGCAAGCGCCGGATGACGGTCCGCGTCAGCGCGCGGTACGTGACCGTCGCCGGTGAGCTCGAGCGCTCCAAGCGCACGTACCGCCTCGTCGCGCGCGGTCTCCGCTAGCGGTCGCGAGGTGTGAGAGACGACACCTTCGGTTGCTGGTCGACGCGCCGCCGGCGCGGAAGGCTCCAGCTGTCCAAGCCCGTCGATCACAGAGGCACGACAGATGAAGCTCAGGAAGCAGAGCCCAGCCCCGCCGCCCCCGCCGCCGGCGAAGGCAAAGCCGCCGTGGGAGAAGTTCCTCGATCCGATGGAGCGCCCGAACCGTGAGGACCTCGCCGCGGCGCACAACGTCTTCACCGACACGCTGCTGGAGCCGGTGCCGCTGCCGCGCTGGCTCACCGGCCGCCGCCGCGCGCGGCGCGACAAGCTCAGCTTAGGCCGCGCGGGCGAGCGGGCGGCGGTCGCCCCAGAACTCGGCGTCGAGCGCGCCGAGCTCGGTGGAGGGCGCCGCGGTGCCGTGGTACTCGGCGCCGATCGCGGCCCAGTCCGCGGAGGCGCGGACCTCGCCGAGGGTCTGGAAGACGAGGCCCTCCATCCGGCGGATGAGGAGCGCCTGGGGCGGCAGGGTCATGCGGCGCAGGTCGTCGAGGTACTCGCCGCTGCGCTCCATCAGGCCCACCACGTAGGCCGGCGTGATCTGGCGCTCGCCGGGCTCGAAGTACCACTCGGCGCCGACCCGCAGCTGCTCGAGCAGCCGCTCGGGATCGAAGTCGCCGGGCGAGGGCAGGTAGCCGAGCGTGGCCATGCCGCGGTGGACGGCAGCGGCGTCGCCGGCGGCGGCCGCACTGGCGATCGCCTGCTCGGCGGCCAGGTAGGACGGGTCGACGACGCGCATGAGCCCGAAGTCGAGGAAGCCGACGCGGCCGCCCTCGAGCCACAGGTAGTTGCCGGGGTGCGGGTCGCCGGACGCGCGGCCGAGGTGGTTCAGGGTGCCGAAGAAGAAGCGGAAGACGATCTCGCCGAAGCGGTCGCGGTCGGCGGCGCTCAGCTCCTTCACGTCCTCGAAGCGCATGCCGTCGAGCAGCTCGGTGACCAGCACGCGGCGGCTCGAGAGATCGGTGTGGACGGCGGGCACGTGGGCGAACGGATGCCCGCGCCAGGCGCGCGCGACCGTGCGGTGGTTCTGCGCCTCGATCTCGTAGTCGAGCTCCTCGGCCACGCGCTCGCGCAGCTCGCCGGCGAGCGCGCGCACGTCGAGCCCGGGGGCCAGGCGCTTCACCAGCGGCAGGAGCAGGCCGAGGTTGCGCAGGTCGATCTCGACGGCCTCGGCCATGCCCGGGTACTGGACCTTGACCGCGACCCGCTCGCCCTCGCGCGTGACCGCGCGGTGCACCTGCCCGATCGAGGCGGCGGCGAACGCCTCGTGCTCGAACTCCGCGAAGTGCTCGCTCAAAGGCCCGCCGAGCTCCGATCGCACGAGCTTCTCGAGCTTCGACCACGGCAGCGGCGGCACGTCGTCGCGCAGCGTCGCGAGCGTGCGCTTGAACTGCTCGCGCTCGGCCTCGGGGATGGCGGTGAACTCGACGGTCGAGAGGACCTGGCCGATCTTCATCGCGGCGCCCCGCATCCGCCCGAGCTGCTCCACGAGCTCGCGCGCGAAGGCCGCGGCGCGCTCGCCGGTCGCCGCCTCGGCGCGCTCGGGCGAGCGCACCAGGTTCGCGGCGCGGGTGCCGGCCCAGCGCAGGCCCTGGCCGGCCACCAGGCCGCCGACGGCGCCGGTCCGGGCGAAGCGGGAGGTGGGCGGGGCGTCGGCCATACGGCAACCGTACGGCCGCTCAAACCCCCCGACTATGGGGGATACCCCTACCGCACTATGCGTGCAGGCCGATCGGGCAGGAGACGCCCGTGCCGCCCAGGCCGCAGTACCCGTTCGGGTTCTTGGCCAGGTACTGCTGGTGGTAGTCCTCGGCGTAGTAGAAGGGCCCGGCGTCGGCGATCTCGGTCGAGATCTCGCCGTGGCCGGCTGCGCTCAGGCGCTCCTGGTACATCGCCTTCGACGCCTCGGCGGCCTGTCGCTGCGCCTCGTCGGCCACGTAGATCGCCGACCGGTACTGGGTGCCGACGTCGTTGCCCTGCCGCATGCCCTGCGTCGGGTCGTGGTTCTCCCAGAAGAGCTGCAGCATGGCCTCGTACGACGTCACGTTCGGGTCGAAGACGGCGAGCACGACCTCGGCGTGGCCCGTCGCGGTCGAGCACACCTCCTCGTACGACGGGTTTGGCGTGAAGCCGCCCGCGTAGCCGGCCGCCGTCGTGTACACGCCGTCGGCCTGCCAGAACACGCGCTCGGCGCCCCAGAAGCAGCCCATGCCGAACACGGCACGCTGGAGGCCCTCCGGGAACGGCGGCATCAGCGGCGTCCCGAGCACCTCGTGGCGCGCCGGGACCGGCATCGGCTCGTCGCGCCCGGGCAGGGCACGGTCCGGCTCGATCATCTGTGTCTTGCGCGAGGAGAAGAGCATGGTGTCTCTCACTGTACGGTGAGCGCCTCATGCGTTACACCCGCGAGGTCTCAGATGCGATCGAGGCCGGCCGCCCGGTGGTCGCGCTCGAGAGCACGATCATCGCCCACGGCCTGCCGCGACCCGAGAACCTGGAGGTCGCCCGCGCGGTCGAGGAGGTCGTGCGCGAGGAGGGAGCGACGCCGGCGACCATCGCCATCATCGAGGGGATGGTGCGGATCGGGCTCGACCGCGAGGGGCTCGAGGAGATCGCCGCCGGCGACGACGTGGTCAAGTGCAGCGCGCGCGACCTGTCGGTGGTGATGGCGCGGCGCGCCACCGGCGCCACGACGGTGGCCGCCACGGCAACGCTGGCCGTCCGCGCCGGGATCGGCGTCTTCGCCACCGGCGGGATCGGCGGCGTCCACCGCGAGGCACGCGACAGCTGGGACGAGTCCGCCGACCTGATCACGCTGAGCCAGACGCCGATCACGCTCGTCTGCGCGGGCATCAAGTCGATCCTCGACGTCGAGGCGACGCTCGAGCGGCTCGAGACGCTCAACATCACCGTGCTCGGCTACCGCACCGACCGCTTCCCCGGCTTCTACCTCGCCGACTCGGGCTTGCCGGTCCCGTGGCGCGTGGACACGCCCGAGGAGGTGGCCGACGTCGCGCACGCGCGCGCCGAGCTGGGACTCGGCGCGATCGTGGTCGCCAACCCGATCGAGCACGAGCTCGACCCCGATCTGCACGACCGCGTCCTGACCGAGAGCCTCGAGGCCGCGTCGCGCGACGGGATCCGCGGCAAGGACATCACGCCGTACCTGCTCGACCGCTTCCACCGCGAGACGAACGGCGCCAGCCTCGAGGCGAACGTGCGGCTGATCCTGCGCAACGCCGCGCTCGCGGCGCAGATCGCCCGCGCCACGGCATGACGCTCGTCGTCCTCGGCGACCTCATGATCGACGTCATCGCCCGCGCAAGCGGCCCGCTGGCGCGCGGCAGCGACACGCCGGCGCACGTGAGCCTGGAGGGCGGCGGCTCGGGCGCCAACGTGGCCGCCTGGGCCGCCGCGCTCGGGACGCCGGTCTGCTTCGCCTGCCGCGTCGGCGACGACCTGCCCGGCCGCCGCGCCGTCGACACGCTGCTGGCGGCCGGCGTGAAGGTGCACGCGGCCGTCGACCGCGAGCGGCCCACCGGCACCTGCGTGGTGCTCGTCGAGCCTGGCGGCGAGCGGACCATGCTGCCCGACCCGGGCGCCAACGACGCGCCCGTCGACGTGCCCGACGCCTGGCTCGAGCCCGGCCGCCACCTGCACGTGGTGGGCTACGCGCTGCTGCGCGACGGCGCGCGCCCCGGCGCGCTGGCCGCGATCGAGCGCGCGCAGGCGGCGGGGATGACGGTGTCGGTCGACCCGTCCTCGTGGGCGCTGATCCGCCCCGGCGCCATCCCGGAGGTCGACCTGCTGCTGCCGAACGAGCGGGAGGCGGAGGTCCTGGGCTCCCGCGGCGAGATGGTCGTCAAGCTCGGCGCGGACGGGGCACGCTGGGGCGACGTCCACGTCGCCGCCGAGGCGGTCGAGGTGATCGACACCACCGGGGCGGGCGACGCGTTCGCCGCCGGGCTGCTCTCCGCCCGCCTGGACGGCGCCGGCAAGCAGGAGGCGCTCGAGGCCGGCTGCGGCGCCGCGGCGCGCGTCGTCTCGCAGGTCGGCGCGCGCCCGTCCTGAAACCGGCGCATCATCGCGCCCGATGCGGGTACCTTCGCACTCGTGCGGGTCGCGCTGGGGGTGCTGATCGCAGTGATGTTCGCCGCGCCGGCGGAGGCGCAGGATCGCTTTGCCCTGGCCGGCGGCTGCTACGTCCTGACCAACGGCGGCTCCCAGGTCGCCAGGACCGCCGACGGCGGCTATCGGCTCGGCGCTCAGGGCGAGCGCTTCCGGCTGCAGCCCACGGCGCTCGGCCGCTACCTGCTCTACGGCTCCGGGCGCGACTTCCTCGGCTACGGCCGCGGCCCGCTTCCGATCTCGCCCGAGCGCGTCCAGAGCCAGGCGGCGCCGAGCGAGTCCGCCGACTGGACGATCGAGGACGGCTACACGCTGCGCCTGGGCGACAGGAGGCTCGGCGTGCAGGACGGCCGGCTCGTCCTCGGCAACGTGGCGACGCGCTTCGCGTTCGAGCCGGCCGACGGCTGCGCCGTCTATCCCGAGGCCGAGACCAACGTCGGCGGCGAGCCCACCCGCGGCGCCACGCCGTTCGGCGAGGTGCGCGGCCTGCTCGACGCCCACATGCACATGATGGCCTTCGAGTTCCTCGGCGGCCGCGTCCACTGCGGGCGCCCGTGGCATCAATACGGCGTGGCGAGCGCGCTCGTCGACTGTCCCGACCACGAGCCGATGGGCGCCGGGGCGATCGGCGAGAACGTGCTCTCGTACGGCAACCCGGTCGGCACGCACGACACGCGCGGCTGGCCCACGCTCAAGGACTGGCCGCACCACGCCTCGCTCACGCACGAGCAGACCTACTACCGCTGGCTCGAGCGCTCATACCGCGCCGGCCTGCGGCTGATGGTGAACCTGCTCGTCGACAACGAGGTGCTCTGCACGCTCTATCCGTACAAGAAGAACTCCTGCAACGAGATGGACGGCGTGCGGCTGCAGGCCAGGCGGCTGCGCGAGCTGCAGGACTACATCGACGCCCAGCACGGCGGGCCGGGCAAGGGCTGGTTCCGGATCGTCACCGACCCCTTCGAGGCGCGGCGCGTCATCAACGACGGCAAGCTCGCCGTGGTCATGGGCATCGAGGTCTCGAAGCTCTTCGACTGCGGCGTCCAGGACGGGCAGCCCGAATGCACCGCCGAGCAGATCGACCAGCGGCTGAAGGAGGTCCACGACCTCGGCGTGCGCGACATGGAGCTCGTCAACAAGTTCGACAACGCGCTCGGCGGCGTGGCCGGCGACAGCGGGACGACGGGCGTGGTGGTCAACGTCGGCAACCGGATCGAGACCGGCCGCTTCTGGCAGATGGGCGCGTGCCAGGACGCGCACAACCACGACCGCGCGCAGCCCACGGCGCCCGGCGTGCCGGATCGCGACCAGCTCGCCGGCAACCTCCTGCACGCCCTGCTCCCGCCGGGCACGGCGCCGCTCTACGGCGAGCCGCCGCACTGCAACGCGCTCGGCCTGTCCCCGCTCGGCGAGCACCTGGTCACGCGGATGATGGAGCGGGGGATGGTCATCGACCCCGACCACCTCAGCGTGCTCGCGCGCCAGCAGCTGATGAACGTGGTCGAGCGGCGCGGCTACTCCGGCGTCGTGTCCAGCCACAGCTGGAGCACGCCGGACGCGATCCCGCGGATCCTGCGCCTCGGCGGCGTCGTGACACCGATGGCCGGCTCGACCACCGACTTCGCGGCCGCCTGGCGCGAGACCAAGTCCCAGCGCGACCCGCGCTTCTACTGGGGCATCGGCTGGGGCGCCGACATGAACGGCTTCGCCTCCCAGGGCGGTCCGCGGCAGGGCGGCAACGTCAGCTACCCGTTCCGGTCGTTCGACGGGCACCTCGTCGACCGTCAGCGCAGCGGGCAGCGCGTGTACGACATCAACGTCGACGGCGTCGCCCACTACGGCCTGTTCCCGGACTGGGTCGAGGACCTGCGGCTGCTCGCCGGCCAGGAGGTCGTGGACGACCTCGGCCGCGGCGCCGAGGCGTACCTGCAGATGTGGGAGCGCGCCGTGGGCGTGCCGGCGACGCGCTGCAGCAGCGGCGCGCACGCGCCACCCCCCGCGGGCTCGGCAGCGTGCGCCTGCGGGCGCGGGCGACGGGCGTGCTGCGCCGCGCCGGCCAGCCGCGGCGGCGGGCGGGCCGGACCTGGCGGTGGTGCGCGACCGGAGGCGGCCGCGTGACCGCGCGGCTCACGCGCCACGGCCGCGTCTCGGCCGTCAGGAGCACGGCGCCCGCGCACGGCGCGCTCGGCGCACGGCCCGGTCACCGGCTCTCCGAGGCGACGCGACGGCGCACGCGCCGTCTGGCGCCCGGTGTCCGCGGGCGGGGCCGGGTCCGCATCGGCCTGCGGGCCGGCCGAGTGCGCTGGGTCGGCGCCACGACGACGCGGGGCGCCTGAGCACGAGCGGCCTTGTGCTGCGGCCACCGGCGTGCGAGGGTCGGCTGGTGCGGCATCTCGCCCGCTGGCTGACGGCCGGCGCACTCGCGGCGGTCGTGGCGATGGCGGGCCCGCAGCCCGCGCAAGCGTCCGGCACCGTCGCGGCCGCGCGGTGTGCCAAGGAGACGAAGCGGCTCAACGAGTTCAAGCGCGGCACGAAGGCGGCAAAGCGCCGGTTCTTCAGGTCGCATCCCGGCAAGAAGGCGCGCAAGCAGTTCGTCAAGCGCCGGCAGCACAAGCTGGCGAAGCTCAAGCGCGCTCGTCGGCGCTGCCTGGACAAGCCGCAGCCACAGCCCTCGCCGCCGGGCCCCGCTCCCGCGCCCCCGGCGCCACCGCGCTTCGTGCCGGACGACGTCGTGAGCGACGCGGCGCGGGCGCCGCCCGCTGAGATCACCGACGACATCGTTCGGACCCAGCTCGCGCTCGACCTCAGGGCGGGCGCCACGCAGGCCGCGGTCGACGCGCTGCTGGCTCGACTCAGCGCCCAGGTCGTCTCGTCGCTGAGGGGCGTCGGCCACCTCACCGTCCGTATCCCCGACCCGGGAAGCCTCGCCGCGCTGAACGCGATCCTCGCCGGGCTGGCCGGCGATCCAGCGCTCGACCGGGCGGATCTCGTCGCCCTGCCGCCGGCCGAGGACCTACCCGAGCTGATCCTGCCGACGGAGACCAGCCCGATCCGACCGCAGCTCGCCGCCCGCGCGCACGCCGCCTGGAACGCGCGAGCGGCCTTGACCGGCGGTTCGTTGCCCTCGTTCGCGGTCACCGACCACTTCGGCGACGGGCCACCCGGCGCCGCGGTGGCCCTGACGCCCACGGCTGCGGATTTCGCGACCGGCGACGCGGTCGACCACGGGTATCTGATCCTGGGCCTGCTCGCCGGGACCTTCGACCCGCTCGGCCTCGCCGACCTCGTGGCCGACCAGACGACCGGCATGTGGGCAGGCCCGCAGCGACCGGTGCGTGTGGTCGACGTCAAGTTCGGCCTCGGGGAGCAGGTCGTGGAGGATCGCCTCGTCGCGGGCCTGCGCAGCACCCCGGGCAACGTCGTCGTCAACACGAGCATCAGCGCGCCATGCACCATCACGTCCACGGGATGCACGGTGGCCGAAGGCGTGGCAGGCGGCCTGCGCTGGATCGAGAAGGTCCGCGCGAGCAACCTCGAGGGACGGATGATCCACGTCGCCGCGGCCGGGAACATCCAACCGGCCCTCCCGGCGCACACCGACGCGCGGCTCAGCAGCTCGTACACGTCGGCGGCGCTGCTCCCCCTCCCGGAGCCGAACCTGCGCAACATGCTCGTCGTCGAGAACGCGATCGCGTCGCAGACCGATCCGATCCAGCCCATCTGCCTGCGGGCCACGTCGAAGCGAGGAGGCCAGATCGCCGCCGTCGGCACCGACGTGACATCGCTCGACGGTCCCGACACGGGAGCCTTCCTCGCGGGCGGCGGCACCTCGAGCGCGGCGCCGCAGGTCACGGGCGCCGCGGCCACCGTGTGGGCGCTCGACCCATCCCTCAGCCCGGCACAGGTCGTCGACCGGCTCGTCTCCACCGCGCGGCCCGCGGGCACGAGCGGCGACACGCGCTGCAATCCGGACGTCGCTCCCGCTCCGGTGCTCGACTTCTACGCCGCGACGCTGGCCGCTGACGACGCCGACATCGCGCCTGCCCGCGCGGCGATCCTCGACCCGGTGAACGCGAGCGGCGACGAGGTGATCCCGACCAACCAGCGGTTCGACGAGAAGGACCTCGCGGCGTTCACCGCTGCTTTCGACGCCGCCGACGGCGCCGTCGACTACGGTCGCTACGACCTCAACGGCGACGGCCGCACCGGCGGCGAGCTCGTCGACCGCGTCGACCTCGACAGAGAGAGTCCGCCCGCCTGGGACTTCAGCGAGCGTCGCGACGTCCTCGGCCTGCAGATAGGCCACGACGAGAACGCGGCGGCGGACCTCGACGTGCTCTGCCATGAGGCGGCCGGTCCGCTCTATCTCGGCGACCCCGCGGTCCGCGACCAGTTCTTCGAGGAGCGCTGCCTGCCGCCGGTGACCCTCGACGTCGCGCTCCCGGGCAGCGTCGATGCCGGCGCGACCAACCCGCTGAGCATCACGGCGCGACGCACCGACATCAGCGCGCCGGACGACCGGCTGCCCGGTGTGCACCTCGACCTGACCGTCTCGGGAGGCACCGTCGACGACTTCGTCGGAGCCACCGACGCAGCCGGCGCGTTCTCGACCGGCGCTCGTCTGTTCTCCGGGCAGAGCCAGTTGCGCATCGAGATCGTTGCCCGGGCCGGCGACGGCGGTCCCGAGCTCGCCACCAGGGCCGTGACCGCGCAGCTGAGCGCCGACGGCACCGTCACGCTCGGGGATGCGACCGGCGGGATCTTCGTGCGCGCAAACGCGTCGGGGAGCGGAGGTACGGTGGACGGCGACAACGACGACCAGCTCGTCCCGACCGCGGCCTTCGCGCTCCAGGGATCGGCCACCGCCGCGGGCGCTGGAGCGTCGGCGAGCGTCCAGGTGGAGGCCACGTCGACGCTCGTGCAGAGCGCGACGTCGGTCGTATTGACCACCGGGGGGCGCATTCGCGGGGCGGCGAGCGGAGACGCCCCCAGTCGCGGCAGCGGCGTCGGCACGATCTTCGTGAACCTGGATTTCGTCGTCTCCGGCGGACCGGTGGCCTTCAGCGCCAGTCGTACCGGCTTTTTACCCGGGGGATCGTGCGAGAGCCGTGTCGTAGCGCAGGGGGACGGGCAGCCGCTCTTCGGCCCGCTGCTGCCTGGCGCCTACAGCTTCAGTCAAAGTTGCGCCGGAGTCGTCAGCTCGCCCGGCGCCCCTACCAGTCTGGACGCCACGATCTCGATGGTGTTCCGCCTTTTCGGCTGACGCTTCGTACGATTGACTCGCGAGTCAATCGAAACGGAGCCGCAATGCCTGAAGCCGTCATCGTCGACGCGATCCGCACGCCGATCGGGCGCGCGGCCAAGGGGTCGCTCAAGGACGTCCGCGCGGACGACCTGGCGGCCGTGCCGCTGAAGGCGCTCGTCGAGCGCAATCCCGGCGTCGACTTCTCCGAGACCGTCGACCTGATGATGGGCTGCGGCTTCCAGATGGGCGAGGCGGGCTACAACGTCGGCCGCAACGCCGCGCTGCTGGCCGGGCTCGACCATCACATCCCGGCGACGACGGTCAACCGCTTCTGCGCGTCGAGCCTGCAGACGATCCGGATGGCCTTCCACGCGATCAAGGCCGGCGAGGGCGACCAGTACATCGCCGCCGGCGTCGAGGCCGTCAGCCGCTTCCCCGCCCATGCCCCGTTCGAGCCGCACTCGCAGCTCGACGGCTCCGACGGCGCGCCCTACAACGTCTACATCCCGATGGGGCTGACGGCCGAGAACGTGGCCAAGCGCTGCCAGGTCAGCCGCGAGGCCCAGGACGAGTGGGCGAAGACCTCGCAGAACCGCGCCGTCGCCGCCCGCGACTCCGGCCACTTCGATGCCGAGATCGTCCCCGTCGGCGAGGTCGCGCGCGACGACGGCCCGCGCCCTGGCACGACGATGGAGAAGCTCGCCGAGCTCAAGCCCGCCTTCGATCCCGAGAACGGCACGGTGACGGCCGGCAACTCGTGCCCGCTCAACGACGGCGCGGCCGCCGTGCTGGTCATGTCCGACGAGAAGGCGAAGGCGCTCGGCCTCGAGCCGAAGGCGCGCATCGTCGCCTCCTCGGTGGCCGCCATCCGCCCCGAGATCATGGGCCTCGGCCCGATCCCGGCGGTCAAGAAGGTGCTCGAGCAGGCCGGGATGAAGATCGAGGACATCGACATCGTGGAGCTGAACGAGGCGTTCGCCGCCCAGGTCGTGCCGTGCCGCGACGAGCTCGGCCTCGACCCCGAGAAGCTCAACCCGTTCGGCGGGGCGATCGCGCTCGGCCACCCGTTCGGGATGACCGGCGCGCGCATCATGACCACGCTGCTCAACGGGCTGCGGGCGACCGGCGGCACGTACGGGCTCGAGACCATGTGCGTGGCCGGCGGGATGGGCCAGGCGATGATCGTGGAGCGACTCAACTAGCCTGCCGGGCGTGCGCATCCTGTTCGTCTGCATGGGCAACATCTGCCGCTCGCCGACCGCCGAGGGCGTGATGCGGCGGCTGCTGGAGGACGAGGGACTGGACGTCGAGATCGACAGCGCGGGCACGGGCGGCTGGCACGCCGGCGAGCCGCCCGACGAGCGGGCGACGCTGGCGGCGCGGCGGCGCGGCGTGACGCTCGAGGGCGCCGCGCGGCAGGTCCGCCCGGAAGACTTCCGGCGCTTCGACCTCCTGATCGCGCTCGACCGCTCCAACCTGCGCGAGCTGCTGGCTCGCGCCCCGGACGAGGAGGGCGCCGAGAAGGTCCGGCTGCTGCGCGAGTTCGACCCCGCCGCCGACGGCGTCCTCGACGTCCCCGACCCGTACTACGGCGGCGACCGCGGCTTCGAGACCGTGCTCGACATGGTCGAGGCGTCCTGCCGCGGGCTGATCGACGAGCTGCGCGCCGCCGGGAAGGCGTGAGCCTCGAGGCGGCCGTCGCACATGCCGCGGGCCGCGCCGTGCGGTCGCTGCGGCGGGTCGGCGGCGGCGACATCAACGACGCCTACGCGGCGGAGCTCGAGGACGGCGGCCGCGCGTTCGTGAAGACGCGCGCTGACGTGCCGGCGGGCGAGTACGCCACCGAGGCGGCCGGGCTGCGCTGGCTGGCGCGAGCCGGGCGGGCTGGGCGTGCCCGAAGTGCTCGGCGCGTCCGACGAGGTGCTCGTGCTCGAGTGGCTCGAGGAGGGCGCGGCGGGCGACGAGGCGGAGCTCGGCCGCGGGCTGGCGGTCGTGCACCAGGCGGGCGCCGGCGATCTCGGCGGCCCCGAGCCGCTGCGGATCGGCCCGCTGGTGCTGCTCAACGAGCCGCTGCCCGATTGGCCGTCGTTCTACGCCGAGCGCCGGCTGCGGCCGCTGCTCGCGCCCGCCCGCGATCGCGGCTCGCTGTCGGCCGCGGGCGTGCGGGCGGTCGAGAGCGTCTGCGAGCGGATGGCGGACCTCGCCGGGCCACCGGAGCCGCCCGCGCGCCTGCACGGCGACCTGTGGAGCGGCAACGTGCTCTGGAGCGGGCAGCGGCCGTACGTCATCGACCCGGTCGCCTACGGCGGCCATCGCGAGGTCGACCTGGCCATGCTGCGGCTGTTCGGCTCGCCCGGCTCGCGCTTCCTGGCCGCCTACGAGGAGGTCGCGCCGCTGGCGGGCGGCCACGAGGAGCGCGTGGCGCTCTACCAGCTCTTCCCGCTGCTCGTACACGCCGTGCTGTTCGGCGGCGGCTACGGCAGCTCGGTCGAGCGCGCCGCCGGGCGATACTGAGCGTCATGGATCTCGGGATCGAGGGGCGCCTCGCGGTGGTGACGGGCGCGAGCCGCGGCATCGGCGCCGCGACCGCGGACATGCTGGAGGCCGAGGGCGCGCGCGTGGTGCGCGTCTCGCGCGGCGAGGGGATCGACGTCAAGGACCTCGACGCCGCCGAGCGGATCGCCGAGCTTGCGGGCGCGCCGGTGGACATCCTCGTCAACAACGCCGGCACGAGCGCCGTCAAGGCGCTCGAGGACGTCACCGACGAGGAGTGGCACGAGCAGTTCGAGCTGCACGTGATGGCGTCGATGCGGCTCATGCGCGCGTTCGCGCCCGGCATGGCCGAGCGCGGCTGGGGCCGGATCGTCAACGTCTCGTCGTCGGCGGGCAAGCGGCCGTCCTCGAACCTCAGCGCCGCCTACTCGGTGGCCAAGGCCGCCCAGCTCTCGCTCTCGCGCGTGTTCGCCGACGCCTACGGATCGCGCGGCGTGCTCGTCAACGCCGTGGCGCCCGGCCCGACCAGCACACCGCAGTGGATGGCCGAGGGCGGGCTGGGCGACCAGACGGCGGCGGCCAAGGGCCTGTCGCGCGAGAAGGCGCTCGAGGCGCAGGGCGGCCGGGCGCCGCTCGGGCGCTTCGCCGAGGCCGAGGAGATCGCGGCGGTCATCGCCTTCCTGTGCTCGGAGCGGGCCTCGAACGTGGCGGGCGCGGCGTGGTCGGTCGACGGCGGGACGGTCGGGACCATCGTGTAGCCGCCGCGGCGGCGAGGGCGATCGCCGCGGCCGCGATCCAGCCGCCACGGAAGCCGAGCGGCACGCTGACCGCCAGGCCCAGCGCGGTGCCGACCTGCGCCGCCGCGTTGAGGACGCCCGAGGCGATGCCCTGCTCCGTGTCGTCCAGCGCCGCCGTGCCCGACGCGGTGGAGGCGACGGCCGACACGCCGAGCCCCGCGCCCATGAGCAGGAAGGCCGGGAGGAGGGCGGCGGGCGACTGCGCGAGCAGCACGAGCGCGCCGGCCGCCATCGCCGCGAGGCCGCCGCTCATCGCGGCGCGCGGGGACCAGCCCGCGCGCGGGGCGAGCAGCGATCCCGCGATCACCGCGAGGTTGAAGGGCGCGCACCACAGGCCGGCCTCCAGCGGGCCGCGGCCGAGCGCCCCCTGCTGATAGAGGATCGCGAGGAACATGGCGGACGTCGTGACCGCCGTGTTGGCGAGCGCGACGGCCACGGCCGTGCCGAACGCCGGCCGCCGCAGCGCCCAGGCCGGCAGCATCGGCTCGGCGCTGCGTCGCTCCAGCAGGACGAAGCCGGCGAACGCGGCCGCCGCGCCGGCCAGCGCGACCTCCGCGCGCGTCAGCCCGAGCACGAGCAGCGCCAGCGCCGCGGTGATCGCCAGCGCGGCGCCGAGGTCGAGCCGGCCGTGCCGCGCGGGCCGCTGCTCGTGGAGCACGCGTGGGATGGCGGCGACCGCCAGGGCGCACAGCGGCACGTTGACGAGGAAGACGGCCGGCCAGCCGAACGCCTCGACGAGGACGCCGCCCAGCACCCAGCCGGACGCGCCGCCGCCCGCGGCGGCCGCCGTCCACCAGCCGATGGCGCGGCGGCGCTCGGGCGGCTCGGAGAACGTCGCCGTGAGCAGCGCCAGCGCGGCGGGAGTCTGCACCGCGGCTGCGACGCCCTGCGCCGCGCGGGCGGCGACGAGCAGCGCGGCGGTCGGCGCGAGCGCGCAGGCCAGCGAGGCGGCCCCGAAGCCGACCACGCCCGTCGCGAACACGCGCCGCGGCCCGACCAGGTCGGCGACGCGCCCGGCCGCCACGAGCAGGCCGCCGAAGGCCAGCGCGTACGCGCTGATCACCCACTGCAGGTCCTCGGGCGTGAAGCCGAGCGAGCCGCGGATGTCGGGCAGCGCGATGGCGACGACCGTCAGGTCGAGGACGAGCAGGAACTGCGTGCCGCAGAGCACCAGGAGCGTTACCGTCGATCGCTTCATAGCCGGTTACAACTGCCCTCCCCGGCCGGTAACCGGCGTAAACTCACATTCGGTGGTTACAGAGCTGAAGATCGTCGGCGGCGACCCGGCGCTCGACCTCGCGAACACGGTCGGCGACGACCGCGTGCCCGATCCGCTCGAGGACTATGCGGAGTTCGCTGCCTGGGCCGCGCGGATCGGCGTGATCGACGAGGCCGTCGCCGGCCGCCTCACGGCCCGGGCGCGCCCTGCCGCGGGCGGCCGCGCGCTGGCCGAGGCGCGCTCCCTGCGCGCCACGGTCGACGCCGTGTTCCGCGCGCTCGCCACGGGTTCATCACCGCCGGAGGCCGCGCTCTCGCACATGGTCCAGAGGGCGGGCGAAGCGGTCGAGCGCGCCGGCCTCGTGGGCCGCGAGCTCGCCTGGGACGGCGACGAGCTCGAGCGGCCGCTGTGGCCGCTCGCCGTCTCGGCGCTCGACCTCCTGCGTCACGGCCCGCTCGACCGGCTCAAGGCGTGCGAGGACTGCCCGTGGCTGTTCCTCGACACCAGTCGCAACCGCAGCCGCCGCTGGTGCTCGATGGAGGACTGCGGCACCCGCGTGAAGATGCGGCGCTACCGGGCTAAGGCAGATCGATGACCAGGTAGCGGAACGAGACCTCGAACGCGTCGATGTCGTGGGGTGGCGGCGTGAGCGGCTGCCCGACGTTGCACGCCGACAGCACGAAGCGGCCGCGGGTCGACGACACGCGCGTGTTGAACGTGAGGCGGCGCTCGAGCAGGCGGTCGTCGGGCTGGACGATCACGATGTCGCCGCTGATGTCGGCGCCCGCCAGCTCGGGCGGCAGGCCCGTCGGCTCGCCCGACCAGCACTTGCCGAAGTCGATCGGGCCGATCGTGGAGCGGAAGCGGCCCCAGAAGCGGCCCAGGTCCGCGGCCGTGATCGAGCCGTTGGCGATCTGCGCACCGCCGACCGCGCTGTCGGCGATCGCGCCCGTCCCGACCGCTCCCGTGGCGAGCTTGCCGGGCGTGACCGCGCCGTTGGCGATCTTGGCCTCGGTGACCGAGCCGTTGGGCGTCTGGCGAAGCTCGCGCACCGCGCGCCGGCTCAGGTCGCGCGTCTTGAGCGAGCGGTCCTTCACCACGCGGCTGTCGACGTCGCCCTTGCCCAGCAGCTTCTGCGCCTGGGCGGGGCCGCCGAGCGCGACGAAGAGCGCGAGCAGCGCAATGACGAGAGCGACGGACGGACGGCGCTTCACAAATCGCAGCGTAGGAAGTCAGCCGCCTGACAGAACCCCTCTCGACAGACGTACGAGTTTGCTAGGCGAACATCCCGACGCCGTCGTCGCGCGCCACCAGCTCGGCGTAGCGGCCGCCGGCGGCCAGCAGCTCCTCGTGCGTGCCGCGCTCGACGACGGCGCCGCCGTCGAGCACCGCGATCTGGTCAGCGTCGCGGACCGTCGAGAGGCGGTGAGCGATCACGATCGTCGTGCGGCCCTCGGCCAGCCGCTCGAGCGCGTCGCCCACCGCGCGCTCGGTCTGTACGTCGAGCGCGCTCGTCGCCTCGTCGAGGACGAGCACCGGCGGGTTGCGCAGGATCGTGCGGGCGATGGCGATGCGCTGGCGCTCGCCCCCGGAGAAGCGGAAGCCGCGCTCGCCGACGACGGTGTCGTAGCCGTCGGGCAGCGCCGCGATGGTGTCGTGGATCTGGGCGGCGCGGGCCGCCTCCTCGATCTCCTCGTCGGTCGCCTCCGACTTCGCGAAGCGCAGGTTCTCGCGCACGCTGGCGTGGAAGAGGTAGGTCTCCTGCGAGACGACGCCGACGGCGTCGGCGAGCGAGCCGAAGCGCAGCTCGCGCAGGTCGGTCCCGTCGAGGGCCACGCTGCCCTGGTCGGGGTCGTACAACCGAGCGGCGAGGTAGCCGATCGTCGTCTTGCCCGAGCCGGTCTCGCCCACCAGGGCGAGCTTCGTGCCGGCGGGCACGTCGAGATCGACGCCGCGCAGGGTCCACTCCTCGTCGTACTTGAACCAGACGTCCTCGAAGTGCACGTCGCCGCTCACGCGGTCGAGCGCGTCTCGTCCCTCGACCAGGTCGACCTCGAGGTCCAGGTACTCGTACACGCGCTCGAACAGCGCCATCGAGGTCTGGATGTCGACGCCGACGTTGAGCAGCGACTGGATCGGCCAGAACAGGCGCGTCTGCAAGGTGGTGAAGGCGACCAGGGTGCCGATCGTCACCGCGCCCGGGGCCAGGCCGGCGAACAGGTACACGAGCGCGGGCATGACCGCGAACGAGGTCTGGATCGAGGCCATCATCCAGCGGCCGGCCATCCGCGAGCGTACTTCCAGGTCCGCCAGGCGCTCGGACTCGCGCTCGAAGCGGTCGGCCAGCTCGTCGCCGCGGCCCATCGTCTTGCCGAGCAGGATCCCGGACACCGAGAGCGACTCCTGCACGAGCGAGGAGATGTCGGCCATGGCGCCCTGCCGGGTGGCGGCGATCTTCCTGCGCTCGTTTCCGACGCGGCGGGCGAGCAGGACGAAGAAGGGCGTGAGCGCGAGCGAGAAGAGCGCGAGCCGCCAGTCGAGCAGCGCCATCGCCACCACGGTGGCCAGCACCGTCGTCACGTTGGAGACGATCGACGTGGCCGTGCTGGTGACCACGGTCTGCACGCCGCCGATGTCGTTGGCGATGCGCGACTGGATCTCGCCCGTGCGCGTCTTCGTGAAGAAGGCGAGGGAGAGGCGCTGGAGGTGGCGGTAGACCTGCGCGCGCAGGTCGTGCATGACCTTCTGGCCCACCACGTTGGAGAGCCAGGTCTGGCCGACGCCGAGCACTCCGGTGGCGACGGAGATGGCGATCATCCCCGCCACCAGGACGATCAGCAGCGTGTCGTCGTTCTCCGGGATCGCGACGTCGAGGACGTCGCGCAGCAGGAACGGGGAGATCATCCCCAGTCCCGCGGAGACGACGATCAGCGCCAGCACCGCGCTCAACCGCCCGCGGTACGGGCGGAAGAGCGCGGTGATGCGCTTGATCAAGCCACGGCCTCCGTGCGGGCCGGCTCGAGCGCGATGTCGAGCACCTCGTCGATGCTCATGACCGGGTGGAAGGTCATGGCGTCGCGGACGTCCTGGGGGACGTCGTCGAGGTCGCCGCGGTTGCGCTCGGGCAGGATCACGTCGGTCAGGCCGGCGGCGTGGGCGGCGAGCACCTTCTGCTTGAGCCCGCCGATCGGCAGCACGCGGCCCTGGAGCGTGACCTCGCCGGTCATGCCCACCGTGTGCTTGATCGGGCGGCCGCTCAGGAGCGACGCCAGCGCCGTGATCATGGTGATGCCCGCGCTCGGGCCGTCCTTCGGGATCGCGCCCGCCGGGATGTGGACGTGGAACTCGCGGTCGTGGAACGAGCCGGAGCCGATGCCCAGGTCGTCCGAGTGGCCGCGCACGTAGGAGAGCGCGATCCGCGCCGACTCCTTCATCACGTCGCCCAGCTGACCGGTCAGCACCAGGCCTTCCTTGCCCTCCATCGAGGTGGCCTCGATGAAGAGGACGTCGCCGCCGGCCCCGGTGACCGCCAGGCCGGTGGCCACGCCGGGCACGGCGGTGCGCAGCGCCGCCTCCTGGAAGACCTTCTGGCGGCCGAGCGCGTCGCGGATCGCGTCGAGGTCGATCGCCACCGGCGCCTCGGCCTTGCCGGACGCGATCTTCGTCGCGGTCTTGCGCAGGACCGTGCCGAGCTCGCGCTCGAGGTTGCGGACGCCCGCCTCGCGGGTGTACTCGCTCACCACGGTCTGCAGCAGCTCGTCGCTGATGCTGACCTCGTCCTCGCGCAGGCCGTTGCGCTCGCGCTGGCGCGTCCACAGGTAGTCGCGCGCGATCGCGGTCTTCTCGGCCACCGTGTAGCCGTCGAAGCGGATGACCTCCATGCGGTCCAGCAGCGGGCCGGGGATGGTCTCCGCCACGTTGGCGGTGGCGATGAACATGACCTCGCTCAGGTCCAGCTCGACGTCGAGGTAGTGATCGCGGAACGAGTGGTTCTGGGCCGGGTCGAGCACCTCGAGCAGCGCCGCGCTCGGGTCGCCGCGCCAGTCGGCGCCGACCTTGTCGACCTCGTCGAGCATGATCACGGGGTTCATGGTCCCAGCGTCGCGCAGCGCGCGCACCAGGCGGCCCGGGAGGGCGCCGATGTAGGTGCGGCGGTGGCCGCGGATCTCGGCCTCGTCGCGGACGCCGCCGAGCGACATGCGGACGAACTCGCGCCCGGTGGCGCGGGCGATCGACTCGCCGATCGACGTCTTGCCGGTGCCGGGCGGGCCGATCAGCGTGAGGATGGCGCCGGAGCGCTTGTCCTCGCTGATGCCGCGCTCCACGCGCAGCTTCTTGACCGCCAGGTACTCGACGATGCGGTCCTTGACGTCCTCGAGGCCGGCGTGGTCGGTGTCGAGCACCTCGCGCGCGCTGACGGGGTCGAGGATCTCCTCGGAGCGCTCCTTCCACGGCACGGCGATCAGCCAGTCGAGGTAGGAGCGGATCATCGAGGCCTCGCCGGACTGCTCGCCCATGCGCTCGAGGCGCCCGAGCTCCTTGGTGGCCTGCTCCTCGACCGCCTCCGGCATGCCGGCCTCGGCGATCTTGGTGCGGTACTCCTCGACGACGGAGCCGGAGTCCTCGCCCAGCTCGCGCTGGATCGACTCCATCTGCTTGCGCAGGAAGTACTCGCGCTGCTGCTTGTCGGCGCCCTCGCGGACGTCCTCGCGGATCTTGCGGCGGAGCTGCAGCTCGGTCAGCCGCTCGCGCTGGAGGCGCACGGCGAGCTCGAGCCGCTCGGTCACGTTCAGCGTCTCCAGGACGCTGACCTTGTCCTCGAACGAGATGTCGGGCGCGTAGCCGATCGTGTCGGCCAGCGGGCCGGGCTCGCCGATGGCGCGCAGCCAGGCGCCGACACGCTCGTCGACCCCGCGCAGCTCGAGGATCTCCTCGACCACGGCGCGGTACTCGCGCTCGAGATCGCGCGTGCGGCCGTCGACGGGAACGTCGTCGGTCGACTCGGTCACCTCGATCCGGAGGCGGCCGGCGTGATCGGTGTGGGCGGCTCCCGCGACGCCGCGGGCGACGCCGGAGAGCTGGACGGCGCGGCCGCCGCCCGGCAGCCGGACGCTGTCGGACACCTCGGCGATGGTGCCGACCTTGGCGAAGGCGTTGTCGTGCCGCGGGATGACCAGCACGCGATCCTCGTCACCGACGTCGACGGGAAGCGTGACGTCCATGGTGGGGAAGACCACGGTGTCGTCCAGCGGGACGAGAATCATCGAGGTCATCTAAAGCTTCACTTCCTGTAGGAACTTACGCATCGTGCGTAAGCATAGCGCACGATCTCAGTCCCAGTCACTGAGATTCTACGAGCCCACCACACGCCAGGGGTCTGTCCCCTTGCGTCGCCGCCACCAGCTGGCTGGAGGACGAGCTGTGCGTCGTCGAGGGCGAGCACTTCTTCGTCCGCGGGCTCGTCCGCATCCCGGTGGTCGATGCCGAACAGGACTTCGAATGGGGCGTGTGGACGTCCCTGAGCCGTGACAACTTCGCGCGAACGCTCGACATCTGGGAGCGCGAAGGGCGGGAGTCAGAGCAGACCATGGTCCAGACACGGCCGCTCGGCCTGCGGCCGCTCGTCGAGCTCGAGCCGACCGATCATCCGCTCGCCGTCGAGCAGCGCGAGGGGATCACGGTCGCGCGCGTGCAGTCGATCGCGGAGCAGCTGCTGCACGCGGACTGATGCCGCGGCACTCGCGCCGGTAGGCGTCCCAGTCCCAGGTCGCGAGGAAGTCCCGCGCGGCGCGCTCGCCGTTGGCGACCAGCTCCGCGCGCCTGCTCTCATCGGCGCCGAAGTCGACGATCCCGACGGCGCTGGTGTCGACCTGGATCGCGCGGCGGCGCACGCACGGCTGATCGAGGTCGGTCTGGTCGTGGCCGAGCAGTGCCGTCGTCACCACCTGCATGAGCACCCGCAGGGGCGGCAGCTGGGGGAGCGGGAGGCCCGGGAAGAGCAGCGCGGTCGCTTCGGGCGCGTCGGGGATCACCTTCACCCCGAACGTCGGCCAGCGCGGCTTGGGGACGTCGAAGATCTCGATCGGGAAGTTCGAGAGCACGCCGCCGTCCACGAGCTCGCGGTCGCCCAGCTTGACGGGCTCGAAGAACAGCGGGATCGAGATCGAGGCCCGGACGGCGTCGGCCACGAGCTGCTCGTCGGGGTCGAGGTCGAGCCGCGCGTAGTCCCATGGCAGCCGCAGGAGCCGCCCGCGTGTGATGTCGGTGGCCGTCACCACGAGCTCCCGCTCGAGGTCGGCGAACGTCGTGACGCCGAGCTGCTCGAGCTCGTCGCGCACGAAGCCGTGGACGTAGTTCCCGGGGTGAGCGCCGCTGTGGCCGAGCAGGCCGAGGCCTTCGCCGAGGCCCGGGATGCCTGCGCGGTCGGGCACCTTCCGGTAGTCGAGGCGGCCCATGATGGCGGTCAGCTGGTCGGCCGTGGCGCCGGCGGCCAGGAACGCCGCCACGATCGAGCCGGCCGACGTTCCGGCGAGCCGCTCGAAGGTGTAGCCCTGCCGCTGGAGCTCCAGCACGGCGCCGACCAGGCCGAGCCCCTTGACGCCGCCGCCCTCGAGCACGAGATCCGCCTTCGGCACGGGCCGACCCTCTCACAGATTTGGCACCTGCCGCCCGATCCGGCATGATTGCCGCGATGGCCGTCACCCACGCTGACCGAATTACGAGCGCCGAGGGCGCTCTCGTCGGCGTGCGAGTAGCCGGCTGAGCCGAGCCTCCTCGGCACACCTCCCGTCTCGTCCTCAGCGTCCGAAAGGCCGTCCCATGCTCGTACTCATTTCCATTCGTCGTCCGCGCACCGCTCGCCAGAGGAGAGAACCATGCGCGGCGCCGACGCCCTGATCGCCGCGCTGGAGGCGGCCGGGGTCGACACCGTCTTCGGCATGCCCGGCGGGGCCAACCTGCCGCTCTACGACGCGCTGCTGGACAGCGGCCTCCGGCACGTGCTGATGCGCCACGAGGCCGGCGCCGGCCACGCGGCGGAGGGATACGCGCGCGCGACCGGCCGGGTCGGCGTGGCCTTCGCCACCAGCGGGCCGGGGGCGACGAACCTCGTCACCCCGATCTGCGACGCGCAGATGGACTCGATCCCCACGCTGTTCGTCACCGGCCAGGTGCGGACCGCGCTGCGCGGCACGAACGCCTTCCAGGAGGCGGACGTGATCGGGATCACGGCGCCGGTCGTCAAGCACTCGATCGCGGTCGAGCGCCCCGGCGACGTCGCCCAGGCGATCGCCGACGCCCTCCACCTGGCGCGCGCCGGCCGGCCCGGCCCGGTGCTCGTCGACGTCCCCGTCGACGTGGCCAACGGCCCCGCGCGGGCGGACACGCACCAGCCGCAGCTGCCCGGCTACCGGCCGCGGACCAAGCCCAATGGCAAGCAGGTCCTGCTCGCCGCGCGGGCGCTGGCCGCGGCGCGGCGGCCGGTGCTGTACGCCGGCGGCGGGGTCGTCCACGCCGAGGCGGCCGCCGAGCTGGCCGCGCTCGCGCGTGTCACGGGAGCGCCGGTCACCACCACGCTGATGGCGCTGGGGGCCTTCCCCGCGAACGATCCGCAGTGGATCGGGATGCTCGGGATGCACGGCCGGCCGGCCGCCAACTGGGCGATGGACGAGGCCGACCTGATCGTCGCCGTCGGAGCGCGGTTCGACGACCGGGTGACCGGCGACCTCGGCGAGTTCGCCCCGCGGGCCAAGGTCGTGCACATCGACGTCGACCCGTCCGAGATCGACAAGAACGTCGCCGCCCACATCCCGATCGTGGGCTGCGCGAAGCGCGCGCTGGCCGCGATCGCGTCCGCCTACGAGGGCGACCCCGGCCGGCTCGACGCCTGGTGGGAGCGGATCCGCGGCTGGAGCGCCGACCGGTCGCCGCGCAATGCCGCCGAGGCGGCGCTCGACGCGCTCGACGCGGTCAAGGGCGACGCGATCGTCACCACCGACGTCGGCCAGCACCAGATGTGGGCGGCCAACCGCCTGCGCTTCGACCGCCCGCGCCGCTGGATCACCTCCGGCGGGCTCGGCACGATGGGCTTCGGCCTGCCGGCCGCGATCGGGGCGCAGGTCGCCCGGCCGGACGCCACCGTCGTGTGCGTCACCAGCGAGGGCTCGCTGCTGCTCAACGTGCAGGAGCTGGCCACCGCAGCCCACCAGCGGATCCCGGTCAAGCTCGTCGTGCTCGACAACGCGTCGCTCGGCATGGTCCGCCAGCAGCAGGACATGTTCTGGGGCGGCCGGCGCAGCGAGGTCGATCTCGGCACCACGCCCGACTGGGTCGCCCTCGCGCGAGCGTTCGGCGTCGCGGCCCGCGACGCGGGCGACGACGTCGAGGGCGCGATCGCCGCCACGCTCGCCGAGCCCGGCCCGGCGCTGCTGCGCGTGGAGATCGAGCGCGACGCCGACTGCCTGCCGATGTTCCGGCCCGGCGGCGCGGCCCGCGAGATGATCGGACTCAGCGCGGGGGCATACGCAACGCCCCGTCCAGCCTGATGACCTCGCCGTTCAGCATCGGGTTCTCGACGATGTGGGCGGCGAGGTCGCCGTACTCCTCGGGGCGGCCGAGGCGGTGCGGATGCGGGACCTGCTCGCCGAGCGCGTTGCGCGCCTCCTCCGGGAGGCCGGCGAGCAGCGGCGTGTCGAACAGGCCGGGCGCGATGGTGACGACGCGGATGCCCGACTGCGCCAGGTCGCGCGCGGCCGGGAGCGTCATGCCGACGATCCCGCCCTTGGAGGCCGAGTAGGCGAGCTGGCCGATCTGCCCGTCGTAGGCGGCGATCGAGGCGGTGTTGACGCAGACCCCGCGCTCGCCCTCCGCGTCGGGCTCGTTGGCCAGCATCGCCGCCGCCGCCAGGCGGAGCACGTTGAAGGTCCCGATCAGGTTCACGCGCACGACCGCCTCGAACGGGTCGAACGAGTGCGGCCCGCGCCGGCCGGCCGTCTTCTCGGCCCAGCCGATGCCGGCGCAGCAGACCGAGATCCGCAGGGAGCCGGCCGCCTCGATGGCGTCGGCGACATGCTCGGCGTTCGTGACGTCGCACTCGACGAAGCGCGCCCCGAGCTCCTCGGCCAGCGCCGCGCCCTTCTCGGCGTTGAGGTCGGCGATCGTGATCTCGGCCCCCGCGGCGCGCAGCCGGCGGGCGGTGGCGGCGCCGAGCCCGGACGCCCCGCCGGCCACCAGCGTGCTGGCTCCCTCGATTCTCATGACGCGCGACCGTACCGCAGGAACAGCTCGGAGCCCACGCGCTCGACCGACAGCAGCTCGAGCTCGGCAGCGTCCGGCAGCCGGCCGCCCTCGACGATGTTGGGCTCGTCGGCGTCGCCGGTGATGAGCGGCGTGACGGTGAGGAAGAGCTCGTCGACCATCCCGGCGGCCCACAGCGCGCCGTGCATCGTCGGCCCGCCCTCGGAGAGCAGCGCGCGCACGCCTCGCGCGCGCAGGTCCGCGAGCATCTCGGTCAGCCCGGGAACCGCGAGGCGCACCACCTCGACCGGTGCGGGGACCTCGGGCGGCTCGCCCGCGTCGGGCCCGGTGTAGATCAGCACGGGCTGCGCCGGCGCCTGGAAGAGGCCGGCCTCCCACGGCACGTCGAAGCGCCGCGCGAGGATCACGGCGAGCGGATCCTCGGCGAGCCCCATCGCGCGCCGCCGCGCCCGCCGCTCCTCGCGGCGCACCAGCCGGTCGTAGCCCTCGGCGCGCAGCGTGCCGGTGCCGATCAGCACCGCGTCGGCGATCGTGCGCAGCTCGAGCAGCTGCTGGAGGTCCGCCTCGCCGCCGAGGGTGGCGCTGCGGCCGTCGCGCCCGGCGCGCCCGTCGACGGTCGAGATCATGTTCACGAACACGAACGGCCGGTCGGCCGGCGCTCGCTCCTGCGGTGGCTTCTCCAAGCGGCGCAAACTACAGTCGCGGCATGTCGCGCATCGTCCTCGCCGCCGCCGCGCTCGCCCTCGCCCTTCCCGCGACCGCCTCCGCGGACCCCATGCTGCCGCCCAAGGGGAAGGTGTACTCGGGCGTGACCGGCTCCCAGGACGTCGGGCCGTTCGCCGAGCAGGTCGGCAAGCACCCGTCCGTGTTCGGCTTCTTCACGCGCTGGAACGGGCCGGTCGAGTACATCTACGACTCCGTCCAGCGCGCCGAGTCGCGGCTCATGCTGCACATCTCCACGCAGGACGGCTACGGCACGCCGGAGGCCGTCACCCCGCGAGAGATCGCCAACGGCGAGGGCGACGGGTACCTGATCAAGACGAACCGGCGGATCGCCGAGTACGGGCAGCCGACGTACGTGCGCTTCCTGGCCGAGATGAACCAGGCCAACAACGGCTACTGCGCGTACAACCACAACGGCAGCTCGCGCGGCCCGTCGCACTCCACGCGCGCGTTCAAGCAGGCGTGGCGGCGCGCGACGCTGATCCTGCGCGGCGGTCCCATCGCCAGCATCAACGCCGCGCTCGACCGCATGAGCCTGCCGCCCGTCGACCTGACCGAGGACCTTCCGCAGCCGCAGGTGGCGATGATGTGGGTGCCGCAGACCGAGGGCACGCCCAACACCCGCGCCAACCGCGCCCGCGCGTACTGGCCCGGCGGCAGGTACGTCGACTGGGTCGGCACCGACTTCTACTCGAAGTTCCCGAACTTCACGGACCTCGAGACCTTCTACGACGACTTCCCGAACAAGCCGTTCGTGTTCGGCGAGTGGGCGCTGTGGGACGGCGACAGCCCCGGCTTCGTGCGCCGGTTCTTCAGCTTCGTCAACAGCCACAAGCGCGTGCGGATGCTGCTCTACAACCAGGGCAACACGTCGGGCGGCCCGTTCCGCCTCAGCCGCTACCCGGACAGCCGCAAGGCGATCAAGAAGGCGCTCAAGCGGAAGCGCTACCTCGGGAAGCCCTAGGTGTAGTTCCTGAGCACGTTTCCTCCGGCCGCCGTGCCCGACGGGCGAACGTCAACGGCGCCGGGTAGGGGTCGAAATACGACCCCTAGGCAGGACGCTTCGAAGAAACCGCCCCCGCCGGCCTCACCGCTCCCTACCCGGCCGCAGTTCGCTGACTGAACAACGTGCTCGGTACCTACACCTAGACGAGCTCGAGCTCGGTACGGATCTCGATGCCGCCCTCGCCTCCAGCGCGCCGGCGAAGGTGCCGGCCCAGTCAGCCGCCGGCGGCGGCCACCACGTAGTCGAGCGTCGTCGCGTGCGGCGGGAACCGCTCGGGGTCGACGCCGTAGTGCTCCGCCACCTCGGAGTGGACCCCGAAGGCCACAGGCTCGTCCTCGGCCGGCAGATACGCCAGCCGCTGCGGTCCGCCGAGACGCTCGATCCGGACCCGGGAGACGTAAGCAGCGTCCATGCCTCGACCTACCCGCGGGCCGGCACGAGGCATCCCTCGATGTGGTCGTCGACCAGGCCGCACGCCTGCATCAGGGCGTAGGCGGTCGTCGGGCCGACGAAGCGGAAGCCGCGCTTCTTGAGGGCCTTGGCCATCGCGGTCGACTCGGCCGTGACGGCCGGGACGTCGGCCGGCGTGCGCGGCCGCGGCCGCGGCTCGGGGGCGAAGGACCACAGCAGCTCGTCGAGCGAGAGGTCCGTCGCGGCGCGGGCGTTGGCGATGGCGGCCTCGATCTTGGCCCGGTTGCGGACGATGCCCTCGTCGGCCATCAGCCGCGCGACGTCCTGATCCCCGAACGCGGCCACGCGCTCGATCTCGAAGCCGGCGAAGGCCGCGCGGAAGTTCTCGCGCTTGCGCAGGATGGTGATCCACGACAGGCCCGACTGGAACGCCTCCAGGCAGAGCTTCTCGAACAGCGCGCGGTCCTCGTGGACGGGCCGGCCCCACTCCTCGTCGTGGTAGGCGATGTAGTCGGGCGTGGAGGAGCCCCACCAGCAGCGGCCGTCGACCAGCCCCTCGCTCACGGAGCGAGCTCGTCGATGAGGTCGGCGCCGATCGGGGTGAGCACGAGCGTGGTGATGCCGCGCTCGGCGAAGGCGTGCAGGCGCTCCTTCATGGCGTCGGGGTCGCCGAGGATGAAGATCTCGCGGATCAGCTCCTCCGGGACCTTCTCCAGCGCCAGCTTGCGGTCGCCGGAGCGCCAGGCCTGCACCATCGGGTCGATCGCCTCGCCCCACCCGAGCGCGCGGAAGAACGCCTCGTAGACCGGCACCGTCCCGTAGGCGGCGAACATGAAGCGCGCGACGTCCAGCCCGTCGCCGGGGATGCAGAAGAAGCGGCAGACGATCTCCGTCGGCTCGCGCCCGGCCTCGCCCTCGCGCACGCGCGCGACGACGTGCTCGGCGGCCGACAGCGGGAGGAAGTTCACGAACGTGCCGTCGCCCAGCTCGCCGCCCAGCCGCAGCATGCGGTCGCGCAGCGCCGCGATCACGATCGGGATCGGATGCTCAGGCGGCGTCTCGAGCTTGAAGCCGCCCGGCCCGCGCCCGCCGGCCAGCACGTCGCGCAGCCCGGTCACGCTCTCGCGCACGTGCGTGAGCGGCTTCGAGAACTCCCGCTGGTTCCAGCGCTCGACGATCACGTCCGACGAGGAGCCGATGCCGAGCACGAAGCGCCCGCCGCTGGCGTCGGCCAGCGCGGCCGCGTGCTGGGCCAGCACCGCCGGCCCGCGCGTGAACGGGTTCACCACGCCCGTGCCCAGCCGCATCCGCTCGGTCCACGTGGCGGCCAGCGCCAGCGGCGTGAAGCCGTCGGAGCCGTTCGTCTCGCCGGTCCAGAAGTCGTCGTAGCCGGCCGCCTCGGCGCGCCGCACGAGCGGCTCGTGCGCGGCGAGCGGGACACCGGCGAACGGAAGCGTGAGGCCCCAGCGCACGGCGGGCACCCTATACGCTCGCCCGCAGATGAATCGGCTCGGAAGGGCGGAGCTCGTCGCGGCGCTCGGCGGCCTGCTGCTCGCGGCCGGCGTGTTCCTCCCCTGGTACTCGCTCGACCGGGACAACCCGAACGCGTCGATCGACGGCGCCACCGCCGGCCTGAGCGCCTGGGACGTCCATCCGATCCTGCGCTGGCTGCTGCTGGCCGCCGCCACGGCGCCGTTCATCCTGGCGTGGATCGTGATCCGCGAGCACGAGCTGTCGTGGCCGCGCGGGGAGCTGACCGCCGTGGTGGGCATCGCCGCCTTCGGGCTGATCGCCTACACCGGGCTGCTCGACCGGCCGGGCTCGCCCAGCGGCGCGATCGGCCTCGACTGGGGGTTCTGGCTCGCCTTCCTGGGTAGCGTCCTGATGATCGCCGGCGGCGGGATGGCCGCCGGCCAGACCGAACGAGTACGCAAGCCCCCGGGGGTCATGTAGATGAGCACGCCTGTCGATCGCAACCTCGCGCTCGAGCTCGTGCGCGTGACCGAGGCCGCCGCCCTGTCCGCGGCGCGGCTCGTCGGCCAGGGCGACAAGGAGGCCGCCGACCAGGCGGCCGTCGACGGCATGCACGCCGTCCTGCCGACCGTGTCCATGAACGGCATCGTCGTCATCGGCGAGGGCGAGAAGGACGAGGCGCCGATGCTCCACAACGGCGAGCAGGTCGGGGCCGGCGAGGGCCCGGAGGTCGACATCGCGGTCGACCCGCTGGAGGGGACGCGGCTGGCCGCCGACGGCCGGCCCAACGCGCTCGCCGTGATCGCGCTGTCCGAGCGCGGCTCGATGTTCGACCCGGGCCCGTGCGTGTACATGGAGAAGATGGCGGCCGGCGAGCACCTGGCCGACCTGCTCGACCTCGACCGCCCGCTGGGGGAGACGATCCAGCTCGTCGCGGAGCGCAAGGGCACCGACGTGCGCGACGTGATGGTCGTCGTGCTCGACCGGCCGCGCCACAAGGAGGGCATCCAGGCGATCCGCGCGGCCGGCGGCCGCGTCCGGCTGATCCCCGACGGCGACGTCTCCGGCGCGCTGCTGGCCGTGGCGCCCGACCGCCCCGCCGACCTGCTGTGGGGCATCGGCGGCACGCCCGAGGGCGTGATCTCGGCGGCCGCGCTCAAGTGCTACGGCGGCGGGCTGATCGGCCGGCTGTGGCCGCGCGACGACGACGAGCGCAAGGCGGCCGAGGACGCCGGCTACGACGTCACGCGCGTGCTCACGCAGGACGACCTCGTGCGGGGCGACAACTGCTTCTTCTGCGCCACCGGCGTCACCGACGGCGACGTGCTCGAGGGCGTCCGCTACCAGGGCGAGAAGGGCGCCAGCACCGAGTCGCTGGTCATGCGCAGCCGGTCGGGCACGGTGCGGCGGATCCAGTCGCGCCACGACCGCACGAAGCTGCGCGCGCTCACCGGCCGCTACGGATGAGCCGCACCGCCAGGGCGACGACCCCGGCGAACGCGGCGACCAGCGCGATCACGACGGGCCACGGCGTATCGCCGACGTTGACCGGCTTCTCGCCCGGGCCGGCGAAGCGCCCGACGGCCGACTGCTCGAGCTCGCGGTTGGCGAGCGAGCGCAGGAAGCCGTGCGTGACCAGCACGTGGATACGCGACTGGGTCTGCTTGTAGAACCAGCGTGCGATCCAGGTCGCGATCGCCGGGTAGAAGTTGGCGACCTCGACCTCCACGTGCGCCTGGTCGGTGCCCGGCTCCTCGGACTGCAGGCGGCGGACGTCGATCTCCAGGTAGCCCTCGTCGCGCTTGGCGACCAGCACCCCGTCGCGGATCCGCCAGCGGACGATCCCGCGCCCGTCGCTGGTCTCGTACTCGGGCGCGCGGAAGCGCAGGAGCACGAACGGCCGCCGCAGCAGGACGACGCGGCGCTCGGTGTCGGTGTACTCGATGCGGATCAGGCCGAGCGACACGCGCGAGAGGTACTTCCAGTACGTGCGCGCGAGGCGCTCGAGGTACATCGGCGTCCAGATCGCGTCGAGCTCGCCGTCGCGGGTGGTGACCGTGGCCGCCTGGATCGACCGCACGCTGCCGCGCGAGTCCATGACCGTGTGGTCGTCGAGAGCGCTGATGACCGCGTCGGTGCGCCGGCGCTTCATGCCTGTGAAGGATGGCGTGCTACGGCGCGGGCTGCACGCGGACCGCGCCGACGCGGTCGGTGTGCTCGAAGCCCAGCGCCTGCGCGGTCGCCGCGGTGAGGTCCCAGTCCGTGCCGCGGCGGAACGGGCCGCGGTCGACGACCGGGACGGTGATGCGGCGGCCCTTGTAGAGCACGGCGACCTGCGTGCCGCAGCGCATCGTCTTGTGGGCGACGCCGAGCAGCGTGCGGCTCATCTTCTGCCCGCACGCGGTGCGGCGGCCGTAGAAGCCGGGCCCGAACCAGGTGGCCATCGCCTGGCGGTGCACGGTGATGGCCAGCTCGGGCGTCGCGGAGGCGGCGACGGCCTGACCGTCGGCGGCGATGACCGCGCGGACGCGGTGCTCGCCGGCGCGGTCGGTGCGCCAGCGCGCCAGGTACGTGCCGTCGGCGGCGATCGTGGCGGTGGCCACGGCGCCCCAGATCTGGGTCGCGTCGTCGAAGCGCTCGATCGTCACCGTGCGGCCGGCCTGGTCGGCCGGCGCCGTGCCGCTGAAGCGCGCGAGCCGGCGGAGCATGGTGCCGGCGCGGGTGGCGACCGTCACCTGCGGCCCCTGCGCGGTGACCACGCTCTGGGTCGCGGGCGGGGGAGGGGCCTCGGTCCCGCCCGTCGAGGGCGGGTCGGCGGCGGCAGCCGGAGCCGCGAACGCGGCAACGGCGGCGCACAGCAGCAGTGTTCGACCCCTTGAGTTCTTCACGGTGCTTTCTCCAGCGCCTACGAGGTGAGCTGACGGGCTCGCGCAGAGAAAGCAGCGCTACGACCAGGTCCCTAGGACACGCGCGCCGAAGGCGCAAGTTTCCCATCCGGTCGATTCGCCCCCGCGGCGTCCTGCCGCTTAGTGGTTCCCCCGCTCGCCGGTGATGTACACCGGCGATTCGGCGCGCGGGAAGCTAGCAGAAGTTATGTAGCGCTAGCGCCGGGGAATCCGGCGTGCCGCGCGCTTGAGCAGCTGGGCTCCGACGGTGGCGCCGATCTGGGCCAGCTCGCCGGCGGCCTGGACGGCCGTGGTGACGATCTCGGTGCCGCGCGGCGGGCCGCCGGGCGGCCGTCGGGCTCGGGCGGAGGCACGCGCTTGGGCGCCGGCTTCGGGCCGGGCGCGACGGGCTTCGTGGGCTTGACCGTGGCCTTTCCGGCCTTGGGCTTCGGGGGCTTGGCCTTCGCGGGCTTGGGCTTTGCGGCCTTCGCAGGCTTCGGCTTCGCGGCCTTGGCCTTCGCGGGCTTCGGCTTCGCGGTCGCGGCGGCCTCCGTGTCGGCGCGCCGGAACGAGCCGCGGCGCTCGCCGCCGATGCGGGTCGGGCGGGTCGAGCCGAGGCTGCCGAGGACGCTCGCGTCGCCGGCGCGCTTGGCGGACTTCTTCGCCTTCTTCTTGGCGGACTTTTGGGCCACGAGATTCAAAGCCGAAGGCGAATTTCCCGAACTCGCGCTTCGGCGGGGTACAGTCATTGAGCGAAGCGGGCGTCGCCCGCTTTGACTTCAAAAAATATAGCGCCTAGACTCACCGCCCTAGGATCGTGGTCTCCAGCTTTGCTCCGGGTCCAGGAGCGTCGATCCAGGACGGTGTACGCATCAGAACCCTGTCGCCCCAGCAGGGCGTCGCCGAGAACAGGACTTGCATGTCTGTCGTTGACCTCCAAGAGCTTGAAGAAGTCAAGGGTCTGCTCCTGAAGGGGCAGCAGGTGGGCGTGCTCACCTTCGCCGAGATCGCCACCGCCGTAGCCGAGATCGACCTCGACGAGGCCGATGTCGAGGAGCTGCACGGCTACCTCGAGAAGTCCGAGATCGAGCTGGTCGAGGAAGTCGATCCCGCGCTCGAGGCGGCGCAGGTCGAGCGCGCGCCGGACAAGCGCGGGCGTCGCAAGAAGACGACGCTCGACCTCAAGCCGGACATGACCACCGACAGCCTTCAGCTGTTCCTGAAGGACATCGGCAAGGTCCGCCTGCTCACGGCCCAGGAGGAGGTCGACCTCGCGCGCCGGATCGAGCGCGGCGACCTCGACGCGAAGCAGAAGATGGTCGAGTCCAACCTGCGGCTCGTCGTCTCGATCGCGAAGAACTACCGCAACCAGGGCCTGCCGTTCCTGGACCTCATCCAGGAGGGCACGCTCGGCCTCGTGCGCGCGGCCGAGAAGTTCGACTACCGCAAGGGCTTCAAGTTCTCGACCTACGCGACCTGGTGGATCCGCCAGGCGATCGCCCGCGCGCTGGCCGACAAGGCGCGCACGATCCGCATCCCGGTGCACGTCGTCGAGAAGCTCAACAAGATCGGCCGCGCCGAGCGCAAGCTGGTCACCGAGCTCGGCCGCGAGCCGACCGCCGAGGAGATCGCGCATCACACGGGCATCGAGCCCGACGAGGTCGAGTCGATCAAGCGGTCCGCGCAGGCGCCGGTCTCGCTCGAGAAGCCGGTCGGCGACGAGGAGGAGTCCGAGTTCGGCCAGTTCATCGCCGACGAGCGGGCCGAGTCGCCGTACGAGCGCGCCGCCGAGATCCTCACCAAGGAAGCGCTGCGCGAGGCGCTGGAGAACCTCTCCTACCGCGAGCGGCGCGTGCTCGAGCTGCGCTACGGCCTCGGGGGCGAGCACCCGCGCACGCTCGACGAGGTGGGCCGCACGTTCAACGTGACGCGCGAGCGGATCCGCCAGATCGAGAACCAGTCGCTGAAGAAGCTCCAGAGCCTCGCTGAGGCTCAGAAGTTGCGCGACGTCGCGTAGTCGTTAGAGGATCGGCCTCGTGCTTTTGGAGCGGGAGGCCTTCCTCGACACTCTCAACGGCCCGCCCGGCCGGCTGATCCTGGTCGGCGGCGAGGCGGGCGTCGGCAAGACCGCGCTCGTGCGCGAGTTCGCCGAAGGGCGCCAGGTCCTGTGGGGCGCGTGCGACCCGCTGCACACGCCACGTCCGCTCGGCCCCCTGCTCGACGTCGCCGATGCCGCCGGCGGCGAGCTGCAGGAGCTCGTGACCTCCGGCCCGCGCCCCGCGGTGCTGGTGACCGCCCTGCTGCGCACCCTGCGCGAGGCGCCCGGCACCGTGCTGGTGCTGGAGGACGTCCACTGGGCCGACGAGGGCACGCTCGACGTGCTGCGGCTGCTCGGGCGCCGGATGGAGGGCGTGCCCGCCCTCGCCCTCGTGACCTTCCGCGACGACGAGCCGGGTCCGCTGCGCGTGGTGCTCGGCGAGCTGGCCACGGCCATGGGCGTCGAGCGGATCGAGCTGCCGCCGCTGTCCGCCGAGGCGGTCCGCGCGCTGGCCGAGCCGCACGGGATCGACGCCGACGCCCTGCACCGCAGCACCGGCGGCAACCCGTTCTACGTGACCGAGGTGCTGTCCGCGCCCGCCGCCGCCATCCCGGCCACGGTCCGCGATGCCGTGCTCGCCCGCGCCGCCCGTCTGAGCCCGCCGGCGCGCGAGCTGCTCGAGCGCCTGGCCATGATCCCCGGCGCCGCCGACCCGGAGCTGATCGACGCCGCCGACGAGCCGCTCGACGAATGCCTGCTGTCCGGCATGACGCGGATGGACGGCCGCACCGTCGCCTTCCGCCACGAGCTGGCGCGACTCGCGCTCGAGGCCGAGGTCCCGCCGCGGCGCCGCGCGGCGCTGCACCGCGAGGTGCTCGAGCGGCTCGAGGCGCGCGGCGCCGACCCGGCGCGGCTCGCCCACCACGCCGAGGCGGCGGGCGACACCGCCGCCGTGCTGCGGCACGCGCCCGTGGCCGGCGAGCACGCGGCGCGGCTCGGCGCGCACCGAGAGGCGGCGGCGCAGTTCGCGCGCGCCCTGCGCTGGGCCGGCGAGCTGCCGGCCCGCGACCGGGCGGTGCTGCTCGAACGGCGCTCCTACGAGTGCTACCTGACCGACCAGATGGCCGAGGCGATCGAGGCGCGCGAGCAGGCGCTCGCATGCCACCGCGAGCTCGGCGACGGCATCTCCGAGGGCGATGACCGCCGCTGGCTCTCGCGCCTGCACTGGTTCCGGGGCGAGAACGCGGAGGCCGAGCGCTTCGCCGCCGAGGCGGTCGCGCAGCTCGAGCAGCTCCCGCCCGGGCCGGAGCTCGCCATGGCCTTCTCGAACCGCGCCCAGCTCGCGATGCTCGCCTCCGACACCGCGGCCGCGGCCGACTGGGGCGGGCGCGCGATCGCGCTCGCCGAGTCGCTCGGCGAGGACGAGATCGTCATCCACGCGCTCAACAACGTCGGCTCCGCCGCCTACGAGGACGGGAGCCGGGACGGCCGCGAGGCGCTCGAGCGCAGCCTCGCGCTGGCGAAGGCATCCGGCTACGAGGAGCACGTCGCGCGCGCCTACTGCAACCTGACCTCGATCGCGGTCAAGGTCAAGCAGCACCTCGAGGCGGCCGACGTGATCGCCGACGGCATCACCTACTGCACCGACCACGACCTCGACTCCTGGACCCGCTACATCCTCGCCTGGCGCGCGGTCGGGGAGCTGAACGCCGGGCACTACGACGCGGCGATCGAGACGGCGGCGGACATGCTCAGCGACCCGGGCACCGCGGTCATCTCGCGCATCCCGGCGCTCATCGGGATCGGCCTCGCCTACGCGCGCCGCGGGAATGCGCGGCACGAGGCGGCGCTCGCGCAGGCGCTCGAGCTCGCGGGCCCGACCGGCGAGCTCCAGCGCATCGGGCAGGTGGCTGCCGCCCTGGCCGAGGCCGCCTGGCTCGACGGCGACGCCGAGCGCTCGCTCGCCGCCACGGAGCTGGCGTGGGACCTTGCCTTCGAGCGCCGCGAAGCCTGGTTCACCGGGGAACTCGCCCTCTGGCGGGCGCGGGCCGGCGTGACCGAGGACCCGCCGGAGTGGATCGCGGAGCCCTATCTGCTCGAGATCACCGGCCGGGCCGAGGAGGCGGCCGAGCGCTGGGACGCGCTCAACTGCCCGTACGAGGCGGCCGTGGCGCGCGCCGACCTCGGCGCGCTCGGGCGGCTCGGCGCGCGGGCGGCGGTCCTGCGGCTGCGCCGGCGCGGGCCGCGCTCGGCGACGCGCGAGCACCCCGCCGGCCTGACGGCGCGCGAGGTCGAGGTGCTCGCGCTCGTCGCCGAGGGCCTCAGCAACGCCGAGATCGCCGAGCGGCTGGTGGTCTCGCGCCGCACGGTCGACCACCACGTCTCCGCGATCCTGCGCAAGCTGGACGTGCCGACGCGCGCTCGCGCGGTGGCCAAGATGGGCGAATTCGCCGCCGCGGGCTGACAACGGTTAAAGCGGTGGCGCGGCCGCGCCGATCTAGACCGGGACATGGCTTTTGATCTCGATCACGCGCTGCGCTACCTCATCGCCGCAGAGGGTTCCGACCTCCACCTGAAGGTCCCCTCCTATCCGCTCATCCGACTGCATGGCCACCTCGAGGCCATCCCGGGCACCGAGCGGCTCTACCCGGAGGACACGGAGAGCGCTCTCACCGAGATGCTCAACGACAACGAGAAGGTCGCCGAGTTCGACGCCGAGAACGAGGTCGACTTCTCCTACGCCGTCGAGGGTCTGGGCCGCTTCCGCGTCAACGCCTTCCGCCAGCGCGGCTCGGTCTCGATCGTGATGCGCGCCATCCCGGTCGTCATCAAGTCGGTCGACGAGCTCGGGCTGCCCGAGGTCGTCACGCAGCTGGCCGAGCAGGAGCGCGGGATCCTGCTGCTCACCGGCACCACCGGCTCCGGCAAGTCGACCACGCTGGCCGCGATGCTCGATCACATGAACCGGACGATGGCCAAGCACATCGTCACGATCGAGGACCCGATCGAGTTCCTGCACCGCGACCGCACGTCGATCATCAACCAGCGCGAGGTCGGCGCCGACACCGCGTCCTTCAAGCGCGCGCTGCGCCGCGTGCTGCGCCAGGATCCGGACACCATCCTGATCGGTGAGATGCGCGACGAGGAGACGGTCCACACCGCGCTGAGCGCGGCCGAGACCGGCCACCTCGTGCTCTCGACGCTCCACACCGTGGACGCCTCCGAGACGATCAACCGCATCATCGACTTCTTCCCGCCCCACCAGCAGCAGCAGGCGCGCGCGATGATCGCCGGCACGCTGAAGGGGATCGTGTCCCAGCGCCTGGTCCCGACCGCCGACGGCAACGGCCGCGTGGCGTGCTGCGAGATCCTCGTCATGACGGGCCGCGTGCACGACATGATCCTGGACCCGAAGCTCACCGGGCAGCTGCCCGAGGTGATCAGCGAGGGCACCTACTACGGGATGCAGACCTTCGACCAGCACCTCCTGCAGCACCTGCAGACCGGGCGGGTCACGATGGACGCCGCGATGCGCGTGGCGACCTCGCCGCACGACTTCAAGCTGATGGTCGCCGCCTCGTCCAAGCCGGTCGACGACGAAGGCCCGGAGGCCACGGTCAGCTCGCCGGCCCCGTCGCCGATCTCGGAGCCGGTCGCCGAGCCGGTCCGCGAGCCCGTCGCCGTCGCCGCGCCTGAGCACCAGCCGGTCGCCCCGCCGTCGTACGAGCCGCCCCCGGCCCCGCCGGTGGGCGATTCCTCCCCGTCGTCGCCGCCGCCCCCGTCGGCGCCGCCGCCGGGCCTGAGCTTCTGAGTTGACGGTCGTTCGCATGCGCGGCTACGTTGCCGCGCATGCAGACGACCCTCGCTCAGTTCAATGAGACCCAGTCGCAGGAAGCCTTCGCGCTCCAGAACTCGAAGCTGCTGAAGGTGCGGCTGGACCAGGTGACGGTCCAGTCCAAGCTCGGCTCGATGGTCGCCTACCAGGGCGACGTCTCGTTCGAGCACGCCGGCTCGGGCGGTCTCGGGCGGATGCTCAAGAAGGCGATGACGGGCGAGGGCACGCAGCTGATGAAGATCGCGGGGACGGGCGAGGTGTTCCTGGCCGACCAGGCGCAGGACATCCACCTGATCTACCTCGAGAACGACTTCATCACCGTCAACGGGCAGAACCTGCTCGCCTTCGACGCGGGCATCGACTGGGACATCAAGCGGGTCGAGGGCGCCAGCGGCATGATGGGCGGCGGGCTGTTCAACCTCTCGCTGCAGGGCACCGGCTGGGTGGCGATCCTCTCCGACGGCCCGCCCGTGCTGCTGAACGTGGCGAGCGCGCCGACGTTCGCCGACGCCCAGGCCGCCATCACCTGGTCGTCGGGCGTGTCGACCGGCATCAAGACCGACTTCAAGATGAAGAACCTGGTCGGCCGCGGCTCGGGCGAGTCGGTCCAGATGTCCTTCACCGGCCAGGGCTGGGTGCTCGTGCAGCCGTCCGAGGGCCGGATGCTGGGGCTGGGGCAGACGGCTTCGAGCGGCGGCAGCAGCGGAGGCCTGGGGGGTCTCTTGAATAGCTAGTGCGGCTTACTCGCACTCGCAAGCTCGTGCGAGCGCCTTAGTTACACATTGACGACCTCGTCGCCGGGGTCGTCGACGACCTCTTCGCAGCTCGGGCACCACCAGCGCGCCTCGAGCGCCGTGCCGCAGGGCTCGTGGCGGTACGGCTCGCCGCCGCCGGTGCGGGCGCCCCAGTCGGCGAGCAGCCGCAGCGCGCCGGCGAGCTCCTGTCCGGGCTCGGTGAGCTCGTAGACGAAGCGCGGCGGCCGCTCGGAGTAGGGCGCGGCGATGATGAGCGCCTGCTCGGTGAGGGCCTTGATGCGGGCGCTGAGCACGTTGGGCGCGATCCCGTCGAGCTCGTCCTGGAGCTCGTTGAAGCGGCGGGGGCCGTCGAGCAGGGCGGCCACGATCAGCAGGGTCCAGCGGTCGCCGACGCGGGCGAGGGCGTCGGCGAGGGGGGTGGTGGGGGCTCGGCGGGGCACAGCGCATGTCGTATCACTGATAGAGTCACTTGCAGATTGCAAGTGACGGTACTCGAAGCTCTCCAGCAGGCGGTGACGGACGCGGCAGAACAGGTCGGCCCGGCGGTGGTCGGGCTCGGGCGCGGCTGGGGCCGCGGCTCCGGCGTCATCGTCGCCGACGGCCAGGTGCTGACCGTCGCGCACGTGCTGCGCGGCGACGAGGTGGCGGTCACGTTCGCCGACGGCCGCACGGCCGAGGGTCGCGTGGCCGGCTCGGACCCCGACCTCGACGTGGCGGTGATCGCCGTCGACACCGGAGACGCGAAGCCCGTCACCTGGGAGCCCGGCGACACCCCGCCGGCCGGCGCGCCGGTGCTCGCGCTCGCCAATCCCGGAGGCCGCGGGCTGCGCACGACCTTCGGCCTCGTGTCCGCCACCGGGCGCGGCTTCCGCGGCCCGCGCGGGCGGCGCGTGGCCGGCTCGATCGAGCACACGGCGCCGCTGCCGCGCGGCTCCTCCGGCGGCCCGCTGGTGGACACCTCCGGCAACCTGCTCGGCCTCAACGCCGTCCGCCGCGACGGCGGCTTCATCCTCGCCCTGCCGGCCGACGCCGCCCTGCGCCGCCGCGTCGGCGAGCTGGCGCGCGGCGAGGCGGCGGACCGGCCACGGCTGGGCGTCGCGCTGGCGCCGCCGCGCGTGGCGCGCCGGATGCGCGCCGCCGTCGGGCTGCCCGAGCGCGACGGGCTGCTCGTGCGCGGCGTGGTCGACGGCAGCCCCGCCGCCCGGGCGGCGCTCGAGCGCGGCGACCTGCTGGTGCGAGCCGGCGACCGGACGCTGGCGAGCATGGACGATCTCTTCGACGCGCTGGGCGAGGCGGGCGACAAGCTCGCCCTCGGCGTGGTGCGCGGCAGCGAGGAGCGCGAGCTCGAGATCGACCTGAAGTAACTTCAGTTCGTGAAGTCTTGCGATATCCTTGGCTTTGTGCCGAACTCCGAATGTCCCGTTTGCCGCACCGCCGACATCGTCTGCGGCAAGTGGACCCTGCTCGTGATCCGTGACCTGGCGGAGGGCCGCTCGCGCTTCTGCGAGCTCGAGCGCAGCCTCGCCGGGATCTCGCCGCGCACGCTGTCGCTGCGGCTGCGGGCGCTCGAGGAGGAGGGCATCGTCGCGCGCCAGACGTACCCCGAGGTTCCTCCGCGAGTCGAGTACGCGCTGACCGAGAAGGGCCGCGCCCTGGTCCCCATCGTGGAGACGATGCGCGTGTACGGCCGCGAGTGGCTGGGCAACGACGGCGAGGGCGAAACCGTCGAGAAGCCGGCCGCCGAGCCGGTCGCCGCCTGACGGTTTCGCTGGCGAAAAGCCCGAGCCGGTCGCCGCCTAGAAGCGTTCCGTCCGACCCGTGTGCTTGCAAGCCCGCGTGCGCGCGGGAGGAGCCCTCGCGCCGGGGGCGAACGAGCGGGCCATGCACAACCGCGCCCTGTACGACTCGCTGGCCGCCTTCGTCGAGGAGGCCGCCTGGCAGCTCGCCGAGGAGGTCTCCGGGGGCGCGGAGGTGCCCTTCGAGCTCATCGAGCGAGGCCGCACGTCCGCCCCTCTGTACTGCTACCGCCCGCTGACCGGCCGTTTCATCGCCGAGCGCTCGCCGGAGCTGGCCAAGCTGCCGTCCTACGCGCCGGCCGTCCAGAACCTGATGACGCTGCCCGACCTGCCCGACTACCTGAAGGCGCGCGGGCGGCGCACGCCGTCGCCCGACCGCCGCACGCAGGCCGACGCCGTCCTGCAGGCCTTCCTCACCGCCGTCTGGGCCGAGTCGAGCGACTTCGGGTTCGAGCGCGAGCGCTTCGACGCCGCGTTCGGCGAGCTCGAGGAGGCCGGCTACGGCGACCGCACGCTGTCGGTCGTGCTGGCCGCGGTCGAGGGGCTCGTGATCGAGAGCGACGAGGTCACGCTCGGCGACGGCCTGGCGCTGGTGCGCGTCGAGACGCTCAAGGACGCGCCGGAGGAGCTGCTCGCCGACGAGATGGGCACCGTGGCCGTGCTCGCGCTCGACTCGGCGGCCGGCGACGATCGCGCGCTCGAGGACGCCGGCCGCCGCCTGCGCCGGCTGCAGACCGCGCTGCGGCTGTGGGACGACGCCGAGCCCTCGCTCGGCCCGACCGCCTGGGCGCGCACCGGCGGCAGCGCCTGGAGCGCCGTCCCGCTCGCCACCGGCATCCGCCGCGACACCGGCGACTGCCTGCTGGCCGCCGACGAGGAGGACCCGCTGCGCGCCTTCTGCTCGCTCATCACCCGCCGCACCCCGCGCGGCGGCGAGCTCGCCTGGGCGCTGCGGCGCTTCGAGCTCGGCTGCGAGCGCGCGAGCGCCGTCGAGGCGCTGACCGACTGGCTGCTCGTCGCCCGGGCGCTGCTCGCCGACCAGGCGAGCCAGGGGTACGACGGGATGGCCGAGCGTCTCGCGGTGATCTGCGCGACGCCCGAGGAGCGCGCCGCGCTCGAGAGCAGGGTCGACGAGGCGATCCGGCTCGAGCGGGCGGCGATCTCCGGCCGCATCCGCACGGACCCGATGGTCGAGGACCTGATCGCCGACCTCGGCGGCAACCTGCGCGCCGTCCTGCGCGACGTCCTGTGCGGCCACCTGGACCCGCAGCTGCGCCGTGTCGCCGACGAAATGCTCGAGACGGGTACTACGCCTGTATGACCGAAGACAAAGGCGAGTGGGCGGAGGTCGCGGACGAGGGCATCGTCCCCGACGAATTGAGCGACGACGACGACTCGGGGCCGGTCGGCCGCCGGGCCGAGAGCGAGGAGCCGGCGACCGAGGAGGGCGTCGACCCGCACGCGGGCGACCAGGCCGACGCCGTGAGGGACGGCGGTCCCGAGGTGCCGGAGGGCGTCGAGCCCGACCTCAAGGACGCCGCGGCTACGCAGCTTCAGAAGGACTGAACAGGTACTCGCGCATCAGCGCGAGCCCTTCGACGTCGTGGACGTCGCCGTCGAGCTCCGGCACCACGATCGTCGGCGGGTCGCCGAGCTCCGCCCGTAGCCGCTCGACGCTCGCCGCCTCGCGCGCGGCGAGCGCCGCCAGCTCGTGCGCGGCGGTCGCCACGCGGCCGGCGAGGTCCTCGCCGAGCTCCGCGGGCAGCGGGCCGTCGGCCTCCTGCGCCGTGTGCATGCGATTGACGACCAGGCCGCCGAACGGCATCGACGCCTCGGCCAGCTTGCGGTGGAAGAAGATCGCCTCCTCCACCGGGTCGTGGCGCGGCGCCGTGACGATCACGAACGTCGTGCCGGGATCCTCGAGCAGCGCCCCGACCCGGCGGGCGCGCTCGGTGATGCCGTCGATCATCCCGCCGAGCGCGCGGAAGAACACCGACAGGTCGTGCAGCAGGTCGACGCCGGTGAGCCGCTCGAGCAGCCCGAAGACCATGCCGGTGCCGCGGCCGAGCAGGCCCGTCGGCCGGAGGAACATCTTGATCGCGCGGCCCTGGAAGAAGCCGCTCAGCCGGCTCGGCGCGTCCAGGAAGTCCAGCGCGTTGCGCGAGGGCGGCGTGTCGAGCACCAGCAGGTCGAAGTCGCCCGCCTGGTCGAGCTCGTAGAGCTTGGCGATCGCGGTGAACTCCTGCGAGCCGGCGACCGCGTTGGACAGCTGCTGGTAGATGCGGTTGGAGAGCACCTCGTCGCGCGTGGCCTCGTCGGGCGCCAGGCGTTCGATCAGCGCGTCGAAGGTGCGCTTGGAATCGAGCATCATCGCCCACAGCTCGCCCTCGAACGGGCCGTCGACGAGCCGCGGCTCGTTGTCCAGCTCCTCGAGGCCGAGCGAGTCGGCGAGCCGCCGCGCGGGGTCGATGGTCACCACCGCGACCTTCAGCCCGCGCTCGGCCATGCCCATCGCGATCGCCGCGGCCGTGGTGGTCTTGCCCACGCCCCCGGCGCCGGCGCAGACCACGATCCGGCGCCCTTCGAGGATGTGGAGCACGCCGGAAGGCTAGATGAGTCCTTCGCGCACCGCGAAGGCGACCGCCTGCGAGCGGCTGCGCGCGTTGAGCTTGGTGACCACGTCGTGCAGGACGTTCTTCACCGTCCGCTCGGAGTAGCAGAGCTGCTGGGCGACCTCGCGCGTCGGGTGCCCGGCGGCGATCAGCGTCAGCACCTGCTGCTCGCGCTCGGTCAACCGCGCGACGGTGGGCCGGTCGGGCGCCCCGGGCGTGACGTCCCTGAGCAGGTTGCCGAGCAGCCCGTGCTCCACCACGCCGGTGCCGTTGGCAGCGGCCGTGACGGCGGCGCCGAGGACCTCGGGCGTGAGGTTGTCCTTGCCCAGGAAGCCGACGGCGCCCGCGCGGATGGCCGCCAGCACCGAGTCCTCGCTGCAGTCGGACGAGCAGACCATCACGCGCGCGCCGCTCGCCTCGAAGACGTCGGCGATGAACACGTCGCAGAGCCCGACCGCCGGATCGAGGATCACGAGGTCGGCGCTCAGCAGCCGGTCGTCCGCGCGGGCCGCCTCCAGCGAGCCGGCCTCGGCCACGGACTCGACGGCGGGCATGGACTCGAGACAGGTCACGAGTCCCCTGCGGGAGATTTCATGTGAGTCGACGACGAAAAGCTTCACGGCTGGCTCGACTTGCCGAGCCTCATTGGTGGGGCGATACTACGTGCGGCCGTGGCCCAAGGAAAGGAAGTCCTGAAGACGGTCGGCCGCTACGAGATCCTGCGCGAGGTCGGGCGGGGCGGGATGGCGGTCGTCTATCTGGCCCGGCAGAGTGACCTCGACCGCTTCGTGGCGCTCAAGGAGCTCGCCGCCTTCCACGCCGCCGACCACTCGACCGTGCAGCGCTTCCTGCGCGAGTCGCGCGTGGCGGGCTCGCTCTCGCACCCGAACATCGTCACCGTCCACGGCTACTTCGAGCACGACGGCACGCCGTACATCGCGATGGAGTACGTCGAGCGCGGGTCGCTGCGGCCGTACGTGGGGCAGCTGTCGCTCGCGCAGATAGGCGGCGTGCTCGAGGGGCTGCTGGCCGGTCTGGCGCACGCCGAGCACCAGGGGATCGTGCACCGCGACCTCAAGCCGGAGAACCTCATGGTCACCTCGGACGGGCGCGTCAAGATCGCCGACTTCGGCATCGCCAAGGCCACGACCAAGATGCAGTCGGAGACGTTCCTGACCGCCACGGGCACGACAGTCGGCACGCCGAGGTACATGGCGCCCGAGCAGGCCATGGCACAGGAAATAGGTCCGTTTACTGACCTCTACTCGGTCGGCTGCATGGCGTTCGAGCTGTTCACGGGCCGCGTGCCGTTCCACGACAGCGAGGCGCCGATGGCGATCCTGCTGCGGCACGTCAACGAGCCGATTCCGCCGGTGAAGTCGATCGACCCGTCGGTGGACGAGCGGCTCTCGGACTGGGTGGAGCGGCTGCTCGTGAAGGACCCGAAGCAGCGCACGCAGTCGGCGGCCGACGCCTGGGACGACCTCGAGGAGATCTTGATCGCGCTGCTGGGCCCGCGCTGGCGCCGCGAGGCCCGGCTGCCGGCCGAGACCGCTTCCTTCGACACGCCGACGCCGCTGACGCCGGCGCCGTTCGACGGTACGAGCGCCGACGGCGCCGTGGCCGACGAGGCGTGGGGGCCGCAGATCGCGCCGTCGACGGTCATGCCGCAGGCGCTGCCCGAGGCCGACCCGGCGGTCGCCGAGCCGCGCGAGCGGCGCAGCCGCTTCCCGCTGATCGTGGTCGGGGTGGTCCTCGTCGCCGCGGTGGCCGGCTTCCTGCTCGCCGGCTCGGGTGGCGGCGAGGGCACGGGCGGCGAGGCCACGACGGCGGAGAACGACGCCATGCGGCTCGAGCTGCCCGCCGGCTGGACGCGGGCGACCACGCTCCCCGCCGTGCCCGGGCTGACGCTGGACGGCGCCACCGGCTACACGGCGCCGGACGGCGGCGCCGTCATGTTCGGCACCGTCAGCGAGGACGCGGACAACTCGGCGCTGCTTCCGGCCGGCCTCATCCAGGCCGCCGGCGGGGTGCCCGAGCAGCGCACCCCCGTCGCGCTCGGCCCCGACAAGCTGCAGGCGTACCGCTACAGCGACGTGGAGGTCGAGGGGCTCGACCAGCCGCTGACCGTCTACGCCGTGCCGACCAGCGAGGGCGTCGCGACGGTGGCGTGCCTGCCGGGCAGCGCGAGCTGCGAGGGCGCGGCCAACACGCTCGAGCTGACCGCGGGCGAGCCGCTGCCCGTCGGGCCCAGCGGCCAGTACGCCAAGGCGGTCGAGGATGCGCTGGGCGACCTGTCCGCCGGCGTCGACAAGGCCGACGCGTCGCTGCGCCGCGCGGAGACGCCACGTGCCCAGGCGGCCGCCGCCCGCGACCTGCAGGCCGCGTACCGCGGCGCCGCGCAGGCGCTGGGTGAGCAGCAGGTCAACCCGGCCGACGCGAGCGCCAACGCGCGGCTCGTCGCCGCGCTGGCGGGCGTGGCGAAGGCGTACGGCCAGGCGGCTTCCGCGGCCGCGGACGGCAGCAAGGCGCGGTACCAGCAAGCCGGCAAGGCCGTGACCGCGGCCCAGCGGGACCTCGACGGCGCGCTCGATCGGCTGCGCGCCGCGGGCTACGAGATCGGATCCTGAGGAGCGAGGCCATGGAACGCCGCCAGATCGTCATCACCGCGGGGGCCGCGCTCGCCGCCTTCGCCGTCGCCTTCGGGATCGGCAAGCTCGCCGGCGGCGGCGGGGAGGAGCCGGCCGCCGTCGCGCCGGGCGAGCCCGCCGCGGCGTTCGACGTGCCGACGGCGGCGATCACCGCCGACGTCGAGTCCGAGAGCCTGCCCTCGCTCAAGCCCAAGCCGACGCCCGAGCCGGAGCAGCCCGAGCCGAGCACCGCGGCGGCCGGCCCGTCGACGTCGACCGCCTCGCCGGCGCCCGCACCGGCGACCGCGGCTCCGGCGCCGGAGCCGGAGCCCGGGCCGGTCACGGGCGGCGGCGAGGACTAGGCCGATCAGGCCCTGCGCGCGTGCAGCGCGACGCGGCCCTGCTGGGCCAGGAAGCGCGGCCCGCGGAGGCGCCGGTAGGCCGCCCGCGCGTACCGGTAGGCGCGAGGCTCGCGGTGCACGACCTCGACCCGCGTGAAGCCGACCTCGCGCAGCATCGCGGTCAGCGCGGCGACGTTGGGTCCCCACCAGTTCGACGCGTCGCCCGCCAGCTCGGCGCCCGGGTAGAGCGCCATCGCCGGGCGCCCGACGTCGAGCAGGTCGGCGTGCGTCTCGACGATCAGCAGCTCGTCGCACACGCTCGCCACCCGCTCGAGGATCGGCCAGGGGTGCTTGAGGTGGTAGAGCACGCCGAGGAAGAGCACGACGTCGAACCGCCCGACGGTCTCCGGCCCGAGGTCCTCGAGCTCGACGTCGCGGTCCTCGACGCGCGAGCCGAGCGCGCGTCGCGCGAGCTCGAACGGCGCCTTGGTGCCGTACCCGTCCGGGCCCCATGCCGGCTCGCTCCACGCCGGCCCGTCGACCGCCAGCACGCGGTCGGCCCCGCGCCGCTCGGCCTCGAAGGAGAAGAACCCGTCCCACGCGCCGACGTCGAGCACGGTGCGCCCGCGCAGGTCCTCGGGCAGGCCGATCCAGCCGAGCTTGCGCTGCGACTCGTCGCGCCCCGGCGTGACGATGCCGTGCCCTAGGTCGATCGTGTGGAACCACCCCAGCCGGGACACGGCGGCGCGCAGCTCGTCGGGCGTCATAGTCCAAGCATGACTCTCGTCGCGGCGTTCGCGCGAGCGGCGGCCGAGGACGGGATCGTGCTCGAGCCGCGCACGTACGACTGGCTGTCCGAGCAGGGGCACGTCGGTCTCGAGCGCATCGCCAAGGCGCGCCGCGACCCCGCCATCGTCGCGCCGGTCAAGGCCGCGCTGCAGGTGCTGGCGGCCATCTACGCGCGGCTCGGCGGCGACCTCTCGGTCCTGAGCGCCGCGCGCGAGAACCTGCTGTTGCCCGTCGAGCTCGTGCACGTTCCCACGGGCACCGTGATCGAGGTCGACGACGCGAAGCACTTCACGTCGTTCCGGCTCGCCGCGCTCGAGCTCTACCCCTTCGACGTCTCCGAGCAGATGGCGCTGTGCCGCGAGCTGGCGCCGCGCACCGACGGGCTCGACCGCGGCCTCGCCGCCAAGGGCTTCGGCTTCGGCGGCGTCGGCCGCGAGCGGGCCTACCGCGACGCGCTGTTCGACCTCGCGGTGCCCGCCATGGGCCACCCGCCGGTGGTGCGGATCTCGGCGCCCGACGGCGACGGCGCGGCGGCCTACATCCGCCAGCGCGACGCGCTCATCGGATCCGTATCGGCGAGCCCTTGATGTCGGTGATCGCCACGTTGACGGTGCGGCAGCGCCCGCAGCGGATGCGGACCTTGAGCGTCATCTGCGCGTGGTGCATCGCCTCGGCGAGCACGTTGCCGCACTCGACGCAGACGTAGTCGTCGGGCCCGTTGCCGTGGAAGACCGGCCGGTCCGGGTCCTCCTGGATCGCGGTGCCGCCGTCCGGCGGCACCTCGCCCGCGTTCACCTGCCGCATCGTCACCGTGCCCATCAGAGCTTGGAGAGCTTCCCCGTGAAGTCGGTGATCAGGGCGTCGAGCACGCCGGCCACCACGCCCTCGCCCATCGACGCCGCCTTGCCGGTGATCTGGGCGTTCGTGTTGAGCGTGCCGCCGCCGTCGTCGAGCGCGAACACCGCGGTCGCGTTGGCGTGGCCCTGGCCGCCCTTCTCGCGCGACTTGACCGACATGACCGCGCGGTGGGCCTCGGGATCCTTCTCGGTGATCTCCACGGTGCCGGTGAAGGTCATCGACATCGCGCCCATCTTCACCACGATCTCCGCGTTGACCGCGTCGTCGCTCGTCCGCTCGAGCACGTGACCGCCCTCGACGCACGGCACGACCTGCTCGAGGTCGGTGATCGTGGCAAAGCTCTCGTCGATCGGCTTGGCCATCGTGAACTTGTGCTCGAGCTGGACTGCCATGGGCGATTCCTCCTGGATAGTCTCCGCGCGTGCCGACCTACACGCTCGGGCCTGATGACGGGACGCTATCGGTGCGGACGGGGCGGACGGGCACCGTGGCCAAGGCCGGCCACGATCTGCTGATCCACGTCGAGAAGTGGAGCGCGACGCTCGACCTGGAGGCGCCGAGCGTGACGCTGGACGCCGACGCCACCTCGCTGCATGTGATCGAGGGCACCGGCGGCATGAAGTCGCTCGACGAGGACGACCGCGCCAACATCCGCCAGACGATCGACGACGAGATCCTCAAGCGGGTCGAGATCCGTTTCCGCTCGACGGCCGTCGAGACGAACGGCGACGGATTGGCCGTCCGCGGCGACCTGACGATCATCAGCGCCACGCGCCCGATCACGTTCGACCTCGCCGTCGACGACGGGCGGGTGACGGGAAGCGCGGTCGTCACGCAGACGGAGTGGGGCATCAAGCCGTACTCGGCCCTGTTCGGAGCGCTCAAGGTGGCCGACGAGGTGCGGGTCGAGATCGACGCCCGCCTCTCAGTCGCGGTAGACGGTCTGCGCGTCGAGCCCGCCCTCCACGCCCGGGGGCAGGGGGCCGGAGCCGTGTGCGTAGAGCGCGATGTCCTCGATCGTCTTGTAGCTCTCCCCGGCCGCCCACGCGCCGTTCGTCCACGTCAGCGACTCGGGCGACGCCTCGAGCGCCATGCCGGCGAGCAGCTTCGCCTTGTCGCGGATCTTGGCGGTGGCGCTGGTGATCGCCGCCGGCGTCCCGTCCGACGGGCTCGTGTTGAAGCCGTGGCCGTTGCCGAAGCGGTCGGTGTCGGCGGGCACGACCTTGACGTCGAGCGGCGGGACCCCGAGCTCGCCGGCCACCAGCTGCGCGTACTCGGACTCGCGGCCGTCGGAGTCGGTGGTGAGGCTGAGCACCATCTTGCCGGTCGGGTGGATGCGCAGGAACACCGCCCGGTACGCCTCATTCGCCATCGTCGGATCCCTCCTTCTCGAGACGCTGCCGCTCCTGGTGGGCGGTCAGCGCGTTGTGGTCCTCGCGGTCGCAGAACGCCGGCTGCGGCCCGCCCAGCGGGTGCGGCGGCACCGCCGGCCGCTCGCACCCGGGGTAGATGCACGTCTAACCTCGCCCATCGATCACTCGTCCCCGCTTCGTGGTGGCACGGGCGAGGCCGAGTCGGTCACCCATCCGGGCGTCGTGTTGCCGCGGCTCGGGCCGTGACCGCTCGGCATCGCCACCGAGCTGCCGGCCACGGGGGTCGCGCTGCCCCACGACTCCGGGGCCTCGTCGGCCGCCTCGGGCGCCTCGACGAGCGCACCTCCGATCGCCGCCACCACCTCGCCGAGCGCCTTGAAGCTGTGCCCGCTGACCAGCGCGTCGCAGTGCGGCAGCGCCGCTGCCATGCCGCCGGCCTGGGGCGAGAACGCGCTCGCGCTCACGCGCGGGTTGACCCACACGATCCGGTGCGCGAGCCGCGCGAGCCGCTCCATCTCACGGCCCACGAGCGCAGGGTCGCCGCGCTCCCAGCCGTCGGAGAGGATCACCACGACGGCGCCGCGCGCCATCCCGCGGCGGCCGTGGCGGTCATTGAAGGCCTTCAGGGCGTCGCCGATCCGGGTGCCGCTCGACCAGTCCGGCGCCGTCTCGGCGGCGCGCTGGATCGCGCGCTCGGGGTTGCGCGAGCCGAGCGCCCGGGTGAGCCGCGTCAGCCGGGTGGCGAACGCGAACGCCTCGGCGTTCGGACCGGCAGCGGCCGCGCCGGCCAGGAACTGCAGGTAGGCGCGCGCGTACGGCTCCATCGAGCCGGAGATGTCGCACAGCAGCACGAGCCGCCTGCGCACCACCCGGCGGTGGCGGCGGGCGAGGTGGATCGGGTCGCCGGCCGTGCGCAGGCTGCGGCGCAGGGTGCGCCGCATGTCGATCCGGCGGCCATGACCGTGCTCGTAGCGCCGCGTGCGCCGCTGCGGGGTCTCCAGCCGCAGGCGCGACATGAGCTGGTAGAGGTGCGCGAGCTCGTGCGGCTCGAGCGCGTCGAAGCGCTTCTCGGAGAGCCGCTCCTCGGCGCTCGCCCTCGCCATCGGCACCTCGATCTCGCCGCGCTTGCCGCGCCCCGCCGAGGGCACATGGCCGCTCTGCTCGGGGACGGCCTTCGCGGCGGGCGGCTCGGACGAGCCGGTCTCGTACCCGCGGAACACGCCCGCGAAGACGGCGTCGAACACGGGGACCTGGGTGGGGTCGGTGACCACGATCGAGCGCAGCGTCCAGTACAGCCGCCGGCGCGCGATCGGCCGGGTCAGCTCGAGCGCGCGCGCCATGCCCGCCGACCGCGCCGGCGTCACCGGCAGCCCGGCGTCGTGCAGGCGGCGGCTGAACGCGCCCACGAGCGCCGGCAGGTCGAGCCACACCGTGTCGACCTTCATCCCACCAGCGACCCGAGGCCGGCCGCGCGGATCACCTCCTGGTCCTCGCCGTACTTGAGCACCGCGCCGAGCGTGCGGTCGATCGTCGCCTCGTCGAGCGCGTCGACGCCGAGCAGCTCGAGCGCGGCCAGCCAGTCGATCGCCTCGGCGATGCCGGGCGGCTTCTGCACGTCGCTCTCGCGCATGCGCGACACGGCCGTCGCCACCTGGACGGCCAGCACCTCCGCCGCTCCCTTCACGCGCCGCCGGATGATGTCCACCTCGCGCCGCTCGTCGGGGTACTCGATCCAGTGGTACAGGCAGCGCCGCTTGACCGCGTCGTGCAGGTCGCGCGTGCGGTTCGAGGTGAGCACGATGACCGGCGGATGCGTCGCGCGGATCGTGCCGATCTCCGGGATCGTCACCGCGGCGTCGGCGAGCAGCTCGAGCAGGAAGGCCTCGAAGTCGTCGTCGGCGCGGTCGATCTCGTCGACCAGCAGCACGGCCGGCCGCGGGCCCGGGTGCTCGAGCGCGCGCAGCAGCGGCCGCCGGATCAGGTAGTCCGGGCCGAACAGGTCCTCCTCGCGCAGCTCGGATTCGCGCTGGTCGGCGAGCCGGATGCTGATCAGCTGGCGCGGATAGTTCCACTCGTACAGCGCCTCGGCGGCGTCGATCCCCTCGTAGCACTGCAGCCGCACCAGCGGCGTGTCCAGGACCGCGGCGAGCGCCTTGGCCGCCTCCGTCTTGCCGACACCCGCCGCTCCCTCCAGCAGCAGCGGCTGGGGGAGGCGGAGGCCCAGGAACATCGAGGTCGCCAGGCCTTCGTCGACCAGGTAGTCGACGGAGGCCAGGCGCTGCGCCAGCGTCTCGATGTCGGGGACGAGGTGGGCGACCTCGTCGCTCACTGGGGCGGCTCGGGGTTCCCCTGCATCGCCCTCCACACGCGCGCCGGCGTGCACGGCATGTCGATGTGGTCGACTCCGTGCGACTCGTGCAGCGCGTCGATCACGGCGTTGACGATCGCCGGCGGGGAGCCCACGTTGGGCGACTCGCCGACGCCCTTGGCGCCGAGCGGGTGATGGGGGCAGGGCGTGACGGTCTCGCCGAGCTCGAAGTCGGGGCACTCGAGCGCGGTCGGGATCAGGTAGTCCATGAACGACGAGTTCAGGCAGTTGCCCTCCTCGTCGAACGAGATGAGCTCCATCAGCGCGATGCCGACGCCCTCGGCGAGGCCGCCGTGGATCTGGCCCTCGACCACCATCGGGTTGATGCGCACGCCGCAGTCGTCGACCGCGATGAAGCGGCGAACGGTGACCTGGGCCGTGTCGGGGTCGACGTCGACCACCGCGATGTAGGCGCCGTACGGATAGGTGAGGTTCGGCGGGTCGTAGATGACCTGCGCGTCGAGCCCGCCCTCCATGCCCTCGGGCAGCTCGTCGCCGCTGTAGGCGCGCTCGGCGATGTCCTCGATCAGCGCGCCCTGCTCCGGGTCGCCCTTGACGTACCAGCGGCCCTTCTCCCACGCGAGGTCCTCGGGCCGGGTCTCGAGCATGGTGGCGGCGATCAGGCGCGCCTTGTCGCGCACCTTGCGGGAGACGACGGCCACCGCGGCGCCCGACACCGGCGTCGAGCGGCTGCCGTAGGTGCCGAGCCCATAGGGCGACTTGTCGGTGTCGCCGTGGCGCACCTCGACGTCCTCGGGCGGGATGCCGAGCTCCTCGGCGACGATCTGCGCGAACGTCGTCTCGTGGCCCTGGCCCTGGGTCTGCGCCGAGAGCGAGACCACCGCCTTGCCCGACGGGTGCACGCGCAGGTCGGCGCCGTCGTTCATCGACAGGCCGAGGATGTCCATGTGCTTGCGCGGCCCGGCGCCGACGCCCTCGGTGAAGAACGACACGCCGATGCCCATCAGCTCGCCGTGCTCGCGCTTCTCCTTCTGCTCGCGGCGCAGGTCGTCGTAGCCGGCCATGTCGAGCGCGACCTGCATCGTCTTGTTGTAGTCGCCCGAGTCGTAGGTCCAGCCGGTGGTCGTCTCGTACGGGAACTGGTCCTTGCCGATGAAGCTGCGCATGCGCAGCTCGACCGGGTCGACGTCCATCTCCATCGCCAGCGCGTCGACCATCCGCTCCACCAGGTAGACGGCCTCGGTGATGCGGAACGAGCAGCGGTAGGCGACGCCGCCCGGCGCCTTGTTGGTGTAGACGGCCTTGACCTTCACGTGCGAGGCCTGCAGGTCGTAGGAGCCGCAGACGATGTGGAAGAAGCCGGCCGGGAACTTGGTCGGCTGGGCGGTCGAGTCGAAGGCGCCGTGGTCGGCGATCACGTCGACCCGCAGGCCGGTGATCTTGCCGTCCTTGGAGCACATCTCCGAGCGCATGATGTAGTCGCGCGCGAAGCCGGTGGACACGAGGTTGCCGGTGCGGTCCTCGACCCACTTGACCGGCACGCCCGCGACGATCGAGCCGGCGATCGCGCACACGTAGCCGGGGTAGACGGGCACCTTGTTGCCGAAGCCGCCGCCGATGTCGTTGCACTGGATCCGGATCATGTGCTCGGCGAGGCCGGCCACGTGGGCGTAGACCGTGCGGTGGGCGTGCGGCGCCTGGTTGCCGTTGTAGAGGTTGAGCTGGCCGGTCTTCGGGTTGAAGTCGGCGATCATCCCGCACGTCTCCAGCGGCGCCGGGTGGCAGCGCGGGTAGATGATGTCGCGCGTGACGACCGTGTCGGCCTCCGCGAACGCGCGGTTCGTCGCCTCCTCGTCGCCGGCCTCCCACAGCGGGCTGGCCAGGTTGTCGCGCTGGCCGGCCTTGTCGTCGCGGATCAGCGGCGCGTCCTCGTCGAGCGCCTTGCGGGCGTTGACGACCGCGGGCAGCGGCTCGTACTCGACGTCGATCAGCGACAGCGCGTCGTTGGCCGAGTACTCGTCGGTCGCGATCACGAACGCGACCTCCTGGCCCTGGAAGCGGACCTTGTCGCCGGCCAGCACGGCCTGCGTGTCGTAGGAGATCGTCGGCATCCACGCGAGCCCGAGCGTCTCCAGGTCCTTGGCGGTGACCACGGCCGCGACGTTCGGGTGCGCGAGCGCGCGCGACGTGTCGATCGAGAGGATCTTCGCGTGCGCGTACGGGGAGCGCAGCACCTGGCCGTAGACCATCCCCGGCAGCTTGATGTCGTCGAGGTAGTTGCCCTCGCCGCGGATGAAGCGCGCGTCCTCCTTGCGCTTGAGCCGCCCGAAGCCGATCGGGCGCTCGGTCGGCGTGTGCTCGATGGCGGTCATGCGCGGACCTCCTGGGCCGCGGCCCAACGTGCCGCCGCGACGATGTTCTTGTAGCCGGTGCAGCGACAGATGCCGCCCGAGATGGCCGTGCGGATCTCCGCGTCGGTGGGGTTGGGGTTCTCGTCCAGCAGCGCCCTGACGGTCATCATCATCCCGGGCGTGCAGAACCCGCACTGAAGGGCGTGCAGCTCGTGGAACCCCTGCTGCACCGGATCGAGCTCGCCGTTGTGCGCGAGCCCTTCGACGGTGCGGACCTCCTGCCCCTCGCACATCGCGGCGAGCACCGTGCAGGACTTCACGGGCTGCCCGTCCAGATGCACGACGCAGGCGCCGCAGTTCGAGGTGTCGCAGCCCCAGTGGGTGCCGGTGAGGTCGAGCGTCTCGCGCAGGAAGTGCACGAGCAGCATCCGCGGCTCGACGTCGTGCGTCACCCGCTCGCCGTTGACCGTCATCGATACATCCATGCTTCAGGCCTCCTGGTGAAGCGCGCGTGCGGTCGCTCGGCGCAGTGCTCGCTGGGTGAGGACACCGGCCAGGTGCCGCTTGTAGTCGACCGGCCCGCGGCCGTCGGCCATCGGCGAGCAGTCCTCGGAGGCGATCGCGGCCGCCTGCTCGAACAGCTCCTCCGACGGCTCGCTCCCCCGCAGCAGCTCCTCGGCCCGGGTCAGGTGGATCGTCGTGAGGCCGACGGCGCTGAGCCCGATGCCGGCGTCGGCGATCCTGCCGCCCTCCAGCCAGAGGGCCGCCGACGCCGCGGCGATCGCCCAGTCGCCCGCGCGGCGCTCGACCTTCTCGTGCGCGCTGCCGGCGCCCGGCCGGACCCGCAGGCGGATCTCGGTCAGCATCTCGCCGGCGCCCACCGCGGTCATGTACGGGCCGACGTGGAACTCCTCCATGCCGACGACGCGCTCGCCCTCGCGGCCCTGGATGACGACCCGGGCCTTGAGCGCCGTGCAGACGGCCGAGAGGTCCTCGGCGGCGTCGGCCTGGCAGAGCGAGCCGCCGATCGTGCCGCGGTTGCGCACCACCGGATCGGCGATCACCGTCTCGGCGTCGCCGAACACCGGGAAGCGCTCGCCGAGCAGCTCCGACTTCAGGAGGTCGACGTGGCGGGTCAGCGCCCCGATCCGGACCTCGCCTTCCTGCTCGCGGATGTACGAAAGCTCGGTCAGGCCGTTGATGTCGATCAGGTGCTCGGGGTTGGCCAGGCGCAGCTTCATCATCGGCAGCAGGCTGTGCCCGCCGGCGATGATGCGCGCCTCGGAGCCGAGGCGCTGGAGCGCCTCGACGGCGCCCTGCACGCTGGTCGCCCGCTCGTAGCCGAATGGCGCCGGCGTCTGCATCAGGCCCTCCTGAACCGCTTGCGCGGCTGTCCGATGTCCTCGCGGTCCTCGTACTGGACGGGCGCGTCGGTGCCGATCACCGGCGAGCGCTCCGGCCGGGCTCCCGGGTAGAGGTCGCGCGCGGCGGCGCTGCCGTACGCCGGGTTGCGCAGGGCGGGGCCCGCGGGGCTGGCCATGGCGACCGGCGCCTCGCGGCCGAGGCGGGCGAGCGTGAGCGTGCCCCTCGTGTAGACCTCGCCGATCCGCGGCGGCGTGACCTCGCGGCTCTCCGGGAAGTCGCGCAGGCCCTCCGCCGCGGCGCCGGGGTAGAGCCCGTCGACGAGGCCGACCGCATCCTCCATCCCGGCCTTCTTGACCAGCAGGCCCTCGAGCGCGCTGACCGCGGCGTCGAGGTTGTCGTTGATGTCGTGCACGACGTCGGCGACGGGCGCGCTCTTCTCGACGATCTCGCCGACGCTCTGGATGACCTCGTCGAGGCCGTGGTTGATCGCCCGCAGCTGCAGGATCGTGTTGAGCAGGTAGTAGACGAGCGCGAGGACGATCAGGACGATCAGCGCGATGGTCGCGACTCCGGCGGCGGGCATCTCACGCCTCCTTCGCGTCGTCGAGGATCACGTCGAGCGAGCCGCCGTAGGCGGCGACGCCCGCGACGGTCTGCCGGACCTGGTCCTGCGTGGTCAGCAGCATCGGGACGGCGTCGAGGTCCTTCGAGCCGGCCGCAGCCGCGCCCGCGATCTGGCGGACGCTGGGGACGATGCCCTTCGCGGCGTTGAGCACGCCGGTGAGCAGCAGGATCACGACGACCAGGACGACGAGCAGGACGGCGTTGCCGATCCACCAGAGGGTCATCGCGGCCTCCTTTCAGCGACGATCGCGGCCTTCTTGCCGATCCCCGGCAGCGCGCCGAGGATGATGTCGAACTGCTCGTTGATCGCCTTGACGGCGGGCTCGAGCGGGCGCAGGTGCTCGGCCTCGACCATCTCGAGCGCCGAGCCGAGGGTGGCCAGGCCCTCGGAGATGCGGTCCAGGCCGCGGCGGACCTGGAGCAGGGCGATCGCGAGCACGGCGACGACGACGAGGCCGAGCACGACGCTCAGCAGGAGCAGGAGGTCCTCAGTTTCCATTGCTGCCTCCGAACCCGTCCGTGAGGGCGTTCATGTATCCGTCCTGGACCACGGCCTCGTCGACGATCTGCGCCAGCACCGGCGCGGTCGCCTGGAGCTGGGGGATGTTCGACGTGTTGCCGGCGACGCTGGTGGCGATCCCCAGCAGCCCGCCGACCGACTTCTCGATGCTCGCGACGGAGCGCAGGAGCATCACGAGCAGCGTCGCCACGATGAGCGCCGCGGCGAGCCCGATGACGAGCGAGATGACCCAGTAGGTGTTGCCGCTCATTTGCCCACCGCCACCTTTCGCAGCGCCCGGGCGGAGTGCAGGATCCGCACGCCCGAGTCGTTGATGCGCGGGATCCCGGCGAGCTCCTCCGTCTGCCGGCGCACCACCTCGACCGCTTCCTCGGCCGTCTTGGCCTGCGCCGCGATCCCGCGCGCGAGGCGCACGATCGCGATGACGATGGCTGCCGCCACGAGGACCACAACGATGCCGAGGATCAACCCGACCGTCCAGCCACTCATGCAGTGCTCCTTCCTGAGGCCGCGACCACGGCCTCGTAATCCGCCCACGTATCCACGTCGAGCGGGATCCGGCCCGCCACCGGGACTTCCTCGACCTCGCCGGCTCGCTCGTCGAGCATCCGCCAGACCGCCTTGTCGCCGTGCAGCGAGCCCAGGTCCCCGAACACCTCGTGTCCGAATGCGAACGGGTGGCCGCGGCCGTCCTCGTAGCGGCAGACGGCGATCGGCGCGTCGCCGCGTGCCGCCAGCAGCACGCGCACCGTCCCGGGCAGGACGCCGGGCTGGTCGCCGAGCATGAGCACGAGGGTGGTGGTGCGCGGGTCCAGCGCCTCCATCGCGACGGCGATCGAGGACGAGCAGCCCGCGCCGAAGCCGGGGTTGACGACCACCTGGGCGCCGGACAGGTCCACGCGCGCGAGGACCTTCTCCGACTCGCCGCCCACGGCCACCAGCAGCTGGTCGAACTCGCACGCCCGCGCGGTGGCGACCGTGTGGTCGAGCAGCGTGGCGCCGGCGAACGGCAGCAGCTGCTTGGGCCGGCCGAGCCGGCGTGAGCCGCCCGCCGCCAGGACGAGTCCCGCGACGAACAGGTCACTCATGGCAGCAATGGCCCTCTTCGTGATGGTGATGCTGTTCCACCGGCGGCGGGGTCGTACGGGCGCGGCGCGACGCGACGATCTCGGCGAGGATCGACAGCGCGATCTCCTCGGGCGTGCGCGCGCCGATGTCCAGGCCCGCGGGGGTGTGGACGCGGGCGCGGTCCTCGTCGGACACGTCGAGGCTTCCGACGACGGCGGTGCCGCGCCTGCGGCTCGCCACCAGGCCGACATAGGGGACGCCGACCTCGAGCGCCGTGGCCAGGATGTGCTCCTCGTCGCGGCCGTGCGAGGCGATGACGACCGCCGCGTCGTCGTCGGTCGGGTCGGTTTCGCCGGCGGCGACGTCATAGCCGAGCCGGCCGGCGAGCTCTTCGAGGGCCCGCGCGATCGGCGTGTCCCCGATCACGTGCATGCGCGGCGCGGGCAGGCGCGGCTCGAGGAAGATCTCCAGCGCGCCGCCGCTGATGCACGGGTTGTGCACGGTGACGGCGCCCTCGGCGGCGGCCTCCTCGCCGTTGCCGGGCTCGATCCGCAGAAGCAGCGGCTCACCGGTCTCGAGCACGTGCAGGGCGTGCAGGCGCACGCTGGGCTCGGCGCAGTGGCCGCCGACGAAGCCCTCGATCGTGCCGTCGCCGAGAACGATGGCTCCGGCGCCCGGCTGGACGCTGGCGGGACGGCCGGCGCGGACGACCGTGGCGCACACGTACGGCACGCGCTCAGCTTCGAGCGCCGCGGCGCGGCCGGCGAGTCTCCGTTCGTGTAACTGCAACCCGTCCCTCTTCCTCATGTGGACCGGACCGTTGCCCACCCTTTCAACAGGGTGCCACGTTGCCCGATGCAACCGATTGCGTCAAGCGACGATCAGGTAGTCCTTCGTCCGGAACCCCATGCCGGTTCACGGCTGCGCGCCTTCGTGGACATACTCGCGGTGCGCCTGGCGCCTTGAACGGACATATGCCGTTCAACGCGCCAGCCGTTTGGCGACCGCCCGGGCGACCCACCTCGGCCGCTCGGTGAGCTGCGTCCACGTGAACCGCAGGACCTGCCAGTCGGCGAGGACCAGCTCTACGTCGCGTTCGCGGTCGGACTCGAATCGCGATGGCGCTCGGTGGTAGCGGTAGCCGTCGACCTCGACGACGAGTCTCACGTCCCGCCACGCGAAATCGACCTCCTCCCCCTCGATGCGGGGGTTGACGTTCGGCCTGCGGATGCCGTAGTCGTCACACAAGCGCAGGAACCGTTCCTCCATCTCGCTGCGGGTGACGGTGGAGCCGGCGGTGTAGAGGGACAACACCGCTTGTAGGGACTGAGGGATCGGGCGGCCGTGCAGTTCGGCGAAGTCGACGACCCGGCGCTGCTCGGCGAGATCGAGCACGTGCTCGAGCGGGCGACCCTGGAGTGTCCGCGCGAGATCGATGATCGTGCGGGCCGGCGCCGTGATGGGGATGCCGCGGACCGTGGTGGTTTCGGCCGGCTCGAGCGTCGTGCTGCGGTGGAACCGGATCCCCGTCCGCCGTTTGCGGCCTGTGTCGCGTGGAACCGTGACGTGAATTGCGCCCGAGCCTGCGGGGCGAAGCTCCCACGCCGTGGCGGCGGTCGCGTGGCTGAGGACCGCGTCGTCACCCGCTGCCATCACCGCCGCCATCCACCGGCCTTCTCTGGTGAGCGCACGATGTCCGTACGCGTAGACGGCGCGATGGACCGGCTGCAGTCGTCCGGTCGCGAGCCGGTGCTCGATCCGGTGCCGGCCGAGGCCGAGCGTGAGCAGTTGCGCGCGCGACACCACGCCGTGTTGAGCGTTCGCCAGCGCGGCGACCGGAAGCTCCATGGCGCCTTTGCCGGACATATGCCGGTTAAGGCGCCAGGCGCGGAAGTTCGCCCCTGGAACCCAGGGTCGGGAGCGGTATCCCTAGCGCCAGCGGTCGAACAGCACCTGGAACAGCGCTCCCGCCGAGTGCGAGCCGGTCTCCAGCTCGTCGAGCCGCCCGGCGGCCGCCACGAGCGTGCGGCGGTAGCCGGTGGGGTCGACCGCCGCGCGGTCGTCGGCGCCGTTCATGTACGTGAGCTGGCGGCGGATCAGGCGCGAGTGCGTGGCCGCCACGCGCTGGCGCTCGGCGGTCAGCAGGTTGCGCACCGCGGCGGTGGGGCGTTCGACCTCGCCGACGCTCTCCGCCACCAGCTCCTCGAGCCCCGGCGCGACGCCGGCGCACGCGTCGAGCACCGGCGTGAACACCTCGGCGGCCGCTTGCCGTAGCGCCTCGAGCGCCGGCTCGCGCGGCACCGCCTCCTCGAGCAGGTGCATCGCCGCCTGGTAGTTGCTGAAGATCTGCCCGACCGTGTTGACGCAGTCCTGCACGAGCTCTCGCTCGGTCCTGGGGTCCGTCACGGCTTGGCGGCAACGAGCGCGAACAGCACCGGCAGCAGCTCGCCGTTCACGCGCAGCCGGTGGCGGCCGTCGTCCTCGCGCGGCAGGAGGTCGCCGCGGGGATCGAAGTCGGCCTCGACGTACTCGTCGAGGCGCTGGATCTTCAGGCCGGCGCCCAGCGCGGCGTTGACGATCTCGGCGAGCGAGTGGCCGTACTGGACGGTGGCGGTGGCCGCCACGTCGAGGTCGGCGCCGGCGTACGAGCCGGGCTCGTCGAACGAGCGCGGGCCGTCGTTCGCGTACGGGAAGTCGATGCGCACCGGGTCGATCGACTCGAACATGGCGTACACCGGGTGGAGGTCGACGAGGAGGAGCTTCCCGCCGCCGCGCAGGGCCGACGTGGCCGAGCGCATCCAGGCGCCGAGGTCGTCGATCCAGCCGATCACGCCGATGGTCGCGTACACGAGGTCGAAGCGGTTGTGGAGCTCGACCGGCAGCTTGGTCGCGTCGGCCTCGACGAACTCGACCTGCACGTCGCAGCGGCGCGCGAGTGCCCGGCCCTTCTCCAGCGAGGCGGGGGAGAAGTCGGCGCCCACCACCCGCGCTCCGCGCCGGGCGAGCGAGATGGCGTCGAAGCCGATGTGGCACTGGAGGTGGAGCACGTCGAGCCCGGCCACGGCGCCCACGGCCTCGCGGATGCCGGCCTGCTCCGCCTGCTGCAGCGTGTCGGCGCCGGCGATCAGCGCCTCGGTGTCGTAGTACGCGTCCTGACCATGCGCGGCGGCCATCGCGTCCCAATGCGCTCGGTTGATTCGTCTTGCCGTCACACGATCCATCGGGCGTGCATGCTAGGGCGCGGGAGGAAACCTCTGCTCGGGGGCGAACAGGCAAGGCCGATGGGTTTCCCCGACCTGGATCGGAGCACGACGTGACCGGCAAGGCCAAGGTCATCGCCTTCGCCAACCAAAAAGGCGGCGTCGCGAAGACCACCACGACGCTGAACCTCGCGGCGGCCTTCGCCGAGGTGGGGCACCGCGTCCTGTGCGTCGACATGGACCCCCAGGGCAACCTCACCATGTCGCAGGGCATCGACCCCGACACGCTCGAGCAGTCGATGTTCGACGTGCTCGTCCACGACCTCTCGATCCGGGAGGTGATCAAGCGCCGCGAGATCGACGTCGCGTGCGCCTCGATCGACCTCGCCGGAGCGGAGATCGCGATGTCGACGAAGATCGGCCGCGAGCGCTCGCTGACCAAGGCGCTGCTCGCCGTCGACGACGACTACGACTGGATGTTCATCGATACGCCGCCGTCGCTGGGACTATTGACGGTGAACGCACTTACCGCGGCCGATCAGGTGATCGTCCCCGTCCAGTGCGAGTATCTGTCGATGCGTGGGCTGCTTCAGCTGCAGAACACCCTTGCGATGATCCGCGAGAACCTCAATCCCGACGTGCAGATCGCGGGCATCCTCCCGACGATGGTCGACACGCGTACGCTGCACGCCAAGGAGGCGCTCGAGATCCTCGAGGAGAACTTCGGCGACCGCGTGTTCGGAGCGCGGATCAGGAAGACCATCCGGTTCGCGGAGGCCCCTGTGAAGGGGATGTCGGTGCTCAAGTACGACCCCAAGGGGACCGCGGCTGACGCTTATCGCCAGCTGGCGAAGGAGGTGCTCTCGAATGGCAAGCGGTAAGCGGGCGAGCATGCGCGAAGGACCGCTGGCGGCGCTCTTCCGGAAGACGGACGAGGCGCAGGAGACGGCGGCCGCGCAGCCGCCGCCCGTCGAGCCGGCGCGCGAGCCCGAGCCCGAGGCCGCTGCGCCCGAGCCGCCGCAGCCGGCCGCGCCGCGCGTGCCCACGCCGCAGGAGCGCCTGCGCCATGCCTTCTCGTCGGACCTGCCGGACAACATGATGTCCCCGCCCGAGCCGGTGCGCGCGTCCGAGTACGAGTGGGCCTCGGTCGGCCCCGACGCCACCCGCCAGCCCGAGCTGCGCGTGATCGGCGTCGGCGGCGCCGGCGTGAACGCCGTCAACCGCATGATCGAGGCCGAGGTCTCCGGCGTCGAGTTCATCGCGCTCAACACCGACACGCAGTCGCTGAACTCGTCGTCCGCGCACGTGACGCTCCAGATCGGGGCCGACATCACGCGCGGGCTGGGCTCCGGCTCGAACCCCGAGCTGGGCCACTCGTCGGCGATGGAGGACTACGACCGCATCAAGTCGCTGCTCAAGGGCTCGGACATGGTGTTCATCACCGCGGGCGAGGGCGGCGGCACCGGCACCGGCGCGGCTCCCGTCGTCGCACGGGTCGCACGCGAGCTGGGAGCGCTGACCGTCGGCATCGTCACCAAGCCGTTCGGCTTCGAGGGCTCGCGCCGCATGAAGGCCGCCGACGAGGGCATCGAGGCGCTGGCCGGCGAGGTCGACACGCTGATCGTGGTGCCCAACAACAAGCTGCTCTCGGTGCTCGACAAGCAGACCTCGATGGTCGAGGCCTTCCGGGTGGCCGACGACGTGCTGCGCCAGGGCGTGCAGGGCGTGTCGGACCTGATCACCCTGCCGGGCCTGATCAACCTCGACTTCGCGGACGTGCGCACGATCATGTCCGACGCCGGCAACGCGCTGCTCGGCATCGGCATGGGGACCGGCGACAAGCGGGCCATCGAGGCCGCCCACGCCGCCGCCTCGTCGCCGCTGCTGGAGACGACGCTCGAGGGCGCCCACTCGATCCTGCTCTCGATCACCGGCGGCAAGGACCTGTCGCTGTGGGAGGTCAACGAGGCCGCCCACACGATCCAGGAGGCCGCGCACCCCGACGCGAACATCATCTTCGGGGCGATGCTCGACGAGAAGCTCGAGGACGAGGTGTGGATCACCGTGGTCGCCACCGGCTACGGCGAGAAGCGCGCGCCGCGGCAGGAGCAGTCCTCGTTCCGCGAGCCGGCCGGCGAGCCGCGCGTGCGGCGAGTGACCTCGTCTCGCGTCAGCGAGGTCGACGTGCCCGAGTTCATTCCCCGATACTGAGCGGCATGAGCGGCGTCGTCGCCGCCGGCCATCCGCTGACCGCCGAGGCCGGCGCGGAGATCCTCCGCGCCGGCGGCAACGCGGTCGACGCCGCGCTGGCCTCGATGCTCGCCTCGTTCGTCGCCGAGCCGCTGCTGACCGGGCTCGGCGCGGGCGGCTACATGCTCGTCGTCCCGCCCGACGGCGAGCCGGTCCTGCTCGACTTCTTCGTCGAGGCCTCGGGCCGCGGGGCCGATCTCGCGGCGCGCGAATCGCTGCTGGCGGTCGACGTCTCGTTCGGCGACGTCGTGCAGGCCTTCCACATCGGCGCGGCCTCGTGCGGCACGTACGGCACGCCGGCCGGCGTCTGCGCCGCCGCCGACCGCTTCGGCACCGTCCCGCTGGCCGAGCTGACCGCCCCGGCCGTGGCGCTGGCGCGCGAGGGCGTGCGCGTCAACAGCGAGCAGGCGTACGTGTACGAGATCCTCGCGCCGATCTACTCGTCGACGGCCGAGTGCCGCGCCCTGTTCATGCCCGAGGGGCGGGTGCCGCACGAGGGCGACGTGCTGCGCGACCCCGAGCTGGCCGACTCGCTCGAGCGGCTCGGCGCGGAGGGGGCGGCGCCGTTCTACTCCGGCGACATCGGGGCGGCGATCTCCGACCGCGTGTGCGGGCTGGGCGGGACTTTGACGCGCGAGGACCTGGCGGCCTACGAGGCGCTGCCGCGCGAGCCGGTGCGGGTCCGCTACCACGGGCGCGAGGTGCTCACCAACCCGCCGCCGAGCGCGGGCGGCACCCTGCTGGCCTACGCGCTCGCGCTGCTCCAGCGCTCGTCCGGCCCGCCCGACGCGATGGCGCTGGTGGAGGCGATGGAGCGCGCCCAGGCCGAGCGCACGCCCGAGTTCCTCACCGGGCTCGGCGAGCCCGGCTTCCTCGACCGCTTCATGGCCAGCCGGCTCGGCGCCACCACCCACATCTCGGTGATCGACGGCGACGGCTGGGCGTGCTCGGTCACGTGCACCAACGGGGAGGGGTCGGGCGTGGTGGTGCCCGGGACCGGCGTGCACGTCAACAACATGATGGGCGAGCAGGACCTCTCGCCGCTGGGCTTCTTCACGCACCCGCCGGGACTGCGGCTGCCGTCGATGATGGCGCCGACCGTCGTGCTCGGGCGCGACGGCGCGCCGGAGCTGGCGCTCGGCTCGGCCGGCTCGAACCGGATCCGCTCGGCGCTGCTGCAGGTGATCGTCAACGTGCTCGACCGAGGGATGGAGGCCGCCGAGGCGGTCGACGCTCCGCGGCTGCACTTCGAGGACGGGGTCGTCTACGCCGAGCCCGGGATCGACGCCGCCGGGCTGGAGGCGAGCGGGCGCACGCTGGCCTGGTTCCGCGACCGCAACCTGTTCTTCGGCGGCTGCCAGGCGGTCGAGCGCGAGCCGGCGACCGGCGCGCTCCACGGCGGGGGCGATCCGCGCCGCGGCGGCGCCGTGGTCGCTGCCTGACAGCGGCCTCAATACGGCCATGGAAGTGGCCGATCACGTAGGTGATATGCGCGACCTCACGGACGAGTCGCTGACCGAACAGCTCAGCCGCGAGCGGCTCCTGGACATGGAGGCGCGGCTCGGCCATGTCCGCAGGCAGGCGTTCGGCGTACTCGCCCTCGCGCTGATCGCGGCCGGCCCATGGATCGGCTTCGAGTTCCTGATCGTCCTCGCCGCCGCGCTCGCGACCTTCTCGTTCGCCGACCGCCGCATGCACCGCAGCCGCCGCCCGGAGCGGTGGGCCGCCTTCGGGTGGGCGGTGGCGCCGCTGGTCATCGCGGGCAGCGCGGCGCTGACCGGCGGCCCGGAGAGCCCGGCGCTCATGTGGCTCGGGCTTCCCGTTGTGACGCTGGGCGCGCGCTTCGAACCGCTCGGCGTCCGCCTGGGGGTGGGCTACACGATCACGCTGCTGCTGCTGGTCACGGTCGGGCTCGACGCCGGCTTCGTGTTCGAGCATCCCGAGGAGCTCATCTTCCCCTTCGCGCTGATCATCGCGATGGCGATCCTGGGCGGCGCTGCCGTGCGGTCCGAGCGCGAGCACCGCCGCGTCGCTGTCATCGATCCGCTGACCGGCCTGCTCAACCGCTCGGCCTTCGCACAGCGGCTGCTCGAGCTCCAGCACCAGCTCGATCAGGGCGCCGAGTCCTCGCTCGGCTTCCTGATCGGCGACATCGACCACTTCAAGCGGATCAACGACGAGCACGGTCACCCGGTCGGCGACGCCGTCCTGCGCGACGTCGCCTACGCCATGCGCAGCGAGCTGCGCGCCTTCGACCTGATCTACCGGTTGGGCGGAGAGGAGTTCGCGATCCTGCTGCCGGGCGCCGACCAGGAGAAGACCCGCGAGATCGCGGAGCGGCTGCGGGCCGCGGTTGCGGGGTCGGACACCGGCGGGGTGTCGGTGACCATGAGCTTCGGGGCTGGGGCGGTGTCTGGGAGCGACGTGCGGCTGGCGCAGCTGTATGCGCAGGCGGATGCGGCGCTGTACGAGGCGAAGCGGGCGGGGCGGAACCGGGTCGGCTCCGCTGCTGCCGTGCTGGCGGGCTGAACTTCAACTGCGGCTGGGTAGGGCGGTGAGGGAGCCGGCCGCGCCTCGGATTTCGGCGAAGCATCCTGTCCAGGGGTCGCTATACGACCCTTAGGCAGGACTCGATGAAGGAAACCGGCTCCGCCGGCCTCCCCGCTTCCCCACCCAGCCGGAGTTCGTCCCTTGAAAACCAGCTGAGTGATCACTAACTTACGCTCCATGACGGACCAGACACGAGCCTCGGACGCCGAGCGCGAGCAGGTCGCGGAGACCCTCCGCACGCACGCCGCCACCGGCCGGCTCGATCCAGACGAGCTCGAGGACCGCGTCGGTCAGGCCCTGACAGCCCGCACCCGGGCCGACCTCGCCCCGCTCGTCGCCGATCTGCCCGCCACGCCTCCCAAACAGCGGCGCCAGATCCCGAGCATCCCGCCCGTGATCCCGCTGGCGATCCTGCTCGTCGCCATCTGGGCGCTCACGGGCGCCGGCTACTTCTGGCCGATGTGGCCGATCGGCGCCATGCTCATCGGCGCCTTCAAGCACTCCGGCTGCCGGCCGATGATCACGCGGCGCGGCTGATCTCGGCGCCCCACAGCGCCGCCCCCACGGCGCCCGCGACCGGACCGAGCTCGGCGGGCACGACGGGGATGTCGGGCGCGACGCAGGCGCGCCGGCGCAGCTCGGCGCGCAGCGGATCGAGCAGCAGCGGTCCGGCGTCGGCCACGCCGCCGCCCACCACCACGCGCTCGGGCCACAGCAAGCACGACCGCGCCGGCCAGGACCCGGCCCACGTACTCGCCGGCGCGCGCGAAGGCGGCCAGCGCCACCCGGTCGCCGGCCCGCGCCGCCACGGCCGCCTCCGCCACGTCCGCGCGCCCCGCCGCGGCGGCGATCGACTGGGCGCTCGCCATCCGGTCCAGGCAGCCGCGGTTGCCGCAGCCGCACAGCGGCCCGTCCGGATCCACCGTCGTGTGGCCGATCTCGCCCGCGTGACCGAGCCCGAGGTGCAGCCGGCCGCCGATCACCACGCCGCCGCCGACGCCGGTCCCGAGCGCGATGCAGACGAGGTCGGTGGCGCCGCGGCCGGCGCCCAGGCGCAGCTCGGCGAGCGTCAGCGCCCGCACGTCGTTCACGAGGGTCACCGGCACGCCCAATGACGAGCCGACAGGGCCCGCGATCGGACGCCCCGCCCAGTCGCCGAGCAGGTTCGGCAGCAGCGATCCGGCGCCGGTCGCCGCGTCGAAGTGGCCCGGCAGCGCCAGGCCCGCCGACGCCGGTTCGCCGAAGGGCGAAACCACCGCCCGACCGACCGAGGCGACCCGCTCGAGCACGGCCTCCTCGCCGTCGCCGGCCCGCGTCGGGCACGTCTCCGTGGCCAGCACGCGCAGCGACGAGTCGACGACCGCCGCCTTGATGTTGGTGCCGCCGAGGTCGAGGCCGAGATGCAGGCTCACCGGGCGGTCCAGCCGGCGTCGACGGTGAGCACGGTGCCGGTGGCGAACCGGGCGGTCGCGAGGTACAGCACCGCCTCGGCGACGTCCTCGGGCCGTCCGAGGTCGCCGGTCAGCGGCTGCAGCTCGGCCAGCCGCTCGCGGATGGCCGGATCGCCCTGGGCGCGCTCGCTCATCGGCGTCGCGATCAGCCCGCCCTTGCTGGCCGCCGCCGCGCGGAGCGCCGGCACCGCCGCCCGGCAGACCAGATAGACGCTCTTGAGGTTCATGTCGAGCGTGGCGTCCCAGCCTTCCTCGGTGCACTCGTCGACGGGCCCGTCACCGAACCGGCGGCCGCCTGATCGGCGTCGGTCAGGTCCGCCTCGTCGCGATCGACTCCGAGCACGCGATGTCCGGCGGCCTCGAAGGCCGCCACGACCGCGCCACCGATGCCCCCAGCGGCCCCGGTCACAAGTGCGACCGGGCCGTCCTCGGGGGTTCGTTCCGTGCTTGACATCCCTCCCGTTCCGCGACTAGGTTGCAACCTGTCTACACAACTAGACCGATGACGCACGGACATCATCAATCAGTCGCCCTGGGCATGATCGGCTCGGGCTTCGTCGCCGATTTCTACATGGCGGGGCTCGACGACGTCCCCGGCGCCCGCGTGGTCGCCAACTACTCGCGCAGCGCCGAGCGCGCCGAGGACTTCGGCGGCCGGTACGGCATCCCGCGCCAGTACACCGACGTCGAGGCGCTGTGCGCCGACGACGAGGTCCAGATGGTGATCATCGGCCTGCCGAACCACATGCACCTGGACGCGATCCGCACCGCCGCTCAGGCGGGCAAGGCGATCGTCTGCACGAAGCCGCTCGCCCGCAACGGCGACGAAGCGGCCGAGATCGTGCGCATCGTGCGCGAGGCCGGCGTGCTGCACGGCTACGCCGAGACCGAGGTCTTCGCGCCCAACGTGGTCAAGGCGCGCGAGATGATCGAGTCCGGCGCGATCGGCGAGATCATCTGCGTGCGGGCCCGCGAGGCGCACTCCGGCCCCCACGCCCCGCACTTCTGGGAGGCCGAGACCGCCGGCGGCGGCGCCCTGCTCGACATGGGCTGCCACACGATCGAGGCGGCGCGCTACCTGTTCGGCAAGGACATCGCGATGACCGAGGCGTTCGCCTGGGGCGCCACGCTCACCCACGGCGACAAGACGACCGGCGAGGACAACGCGGTGGCGATGATCAAGTTCGCCAACGGCGGCATCTCGATCACGGAGGCGTCTTGGTCCATGAAGGGCGGCATGGAGCTGCGCAACGAGATCACCGGCACCGACGGCCGGCTCGTGACCGACTCGCTCGACACGCCGATCCGCGGCTTCATCACCAAGCCCGCCGGCTACCTGATCGAGAAGGCCGACGCCGAGACCGGCTGGGTCTACCCGCTGCCCGACGAGGCGCGCGCCTACGGCTACAGCCAGGAGCTGCGCCACTTCATCGACTGCTACCGCTCCGGGGCGACCCCGCGCGAGGACTTCGTCGACGGCTACATCGTCAACTGCGCGCTGGACGCGTGCTACCGCTCGATGAAGTCCGGCCGCTGGGAGCCGATCGCGCTCGATCCCGACGTGGTGGGCGCGTCGGACCAGGCAGCGGTGGCGGGATGACCGTGGCGACGGCCGGCTACCTCGACGTCGTGCGCGACCTGCTGGACCGTCTCGCCGACCAGGACGCCGAGCTGGAGCAGGCCGCCGACCTGTGCGCCGACGCGATCGGCGGCGGCGGGCTCGTCCACCTCTTCGGGACCGGCCACTCGCGGATCGCCGTCGAGGAGATGTTCCCGCGCTACGGGTCCTATCCGGGCTTCCATCCGATCGTCGAGCTGTCGATGACGTTCCACACGCAGGTGGTGGGCGCCAACGGTCAGCGTCAGGCGATGTTCATCGAGCGCGTGGAGGGTCTCGGCGAGACCATCCTGCGCAACTTCGACCTGCACCCGCCCGACGCGATGATGGTCTTCAGCGCGTCCGGGCTCGGCGCAGTGCCGATCGAGGTGGCACGCGGCGCGCGCGAGCGCGGACTGCCCGTGATCGTCGTCACCTCGCTCGCGGCGACCGAGGCGGGGGAGAGCACCCACTCGTCGGGATCGCGCCTGCGCGATCACGCCGACGTGGTGCTCGACCTTCGTACCCCGCCGGCGGACGCCCTCGTCACGCTCGACGGGCTGGACACCCCCGTGGGTCCCGGCTCGACGATCGCGGCGGTGGCGCTCGCCAACGAAGTGAAGGTTCGTACCGCGGCGCGGCTCGTGGAGCGGGGGGCGATGCCCCCGGTCCTCACGAGCGCGTCGGTGGTGGGCGCCGAGGAGTCGGCCCGTCTGTTCGACGCGGCCTACGCCGAGCACGCCCGCCGAGCGGCAAGGGTGCTGGAGGGTGCCCGATGAGCTGTTCGTCATGTCCCATCTCAGGAGGAGGGTCACCGTCCCCATGAGTCTTCGGGCTCGTCCACTCGCGCTTATCGCGCTCCTCGTAGGGCTGCTCGCCCTGGTCGCCGCCGGCTGCGGCGACGACGAGGACAGCGGTGGCAGCGCAAACTCCGGCAGCGGTTCGTCGGAGGAGAAGAAGACGTACAAAGTCGGCGTCAGCAACACCCTCGTGGGCAATGGCTGGCGCGAGGAGATGATCTGCTCGGTGAAGGCTCAGGCCCTTGCCTCGGGGCAGGTCGACGAAGTGCTCGTGCACAACGTCAACGGCGACGCCAGCGCGCAGATCGCCGGTATCCGCAACCTGATCTCGTCGGGTGCCAACGCGATCATCGTCAACCCGGCCGATCGTGAGGCGCTCAACCCGGTCATCAAGGAGGCCGCCGCCCGCGACATCGTCGTCGTGGCCGTCGACCAGGCGGTGACCGCGCCGGAGGCCTACGTCGTCACCAACGACCAGGTCGAGTACGGCAAGCTCGGCGCCCAGTGGCTCGTCGACAACCTCGGCGGCAAGGGCAACATCGTCGAGATGCGCGGCATCAGCGGCGTGCCCGCCGACGACGACCGTCACAAGGGCTTCATGGAGGTCATGGAGGCCAACCCGGGCATGAAGGTCGTCAAGGAGACCTTCACCGACTGGTCGTTCGCGCCGGCCGGCAAGCAGGCCAACGACATCCTGAACTCCAACACGCAGGTCGACGGGTTCTGGACGTCGGGCATCGACTACGTGGTCGTCGACGCGCTCAAGAAGGCCGGCCAGGAGAAGACGCCGGTCATCGGCGCCGACAACAACAAGTTCCTGGAGCAGCTGAAGGACGGCGCTCCGGGCGCGGCGGTCACCAACCCGGCCGCGGTCGGCGGCGTCGGCACAGCGATCGCGATCCAGGCGCTCAACGGCGAAGAGCCCGAGAAGGTCACGACGCTCACGCCCGAGGTGTGGGACATGGAGACCGCCTCGGACAAGATCGACGAGTTCTACGATCCCGAGCTCCCGCCGACGTACTCGAGCCAGATGATCGTCGAGCCGTACACCACCTACACCCAGGACCAGCTCACCGGCTGCCAGGGGCCGTAGGCCAGAACGCAACGGTCCGGGGGCGGGCGTAGGCTCGCCCCCGGAACGCCCTATGCCTCTGCTTGAAGTCCGCAACGTTGCAAAGCGCTACGGCCCGGTCGTGGCGCTCAAGTCCGCCGACCTCGTGGTCGAGCCGGGCGAGGTCCACGCGCTGCTCGGCGCCAACGGCGCCGGCAAGAGCACGCTCGTGAAGATCCTCACCGGCGTCATCCGCCACGACTCCGGCACGATCCAGCTCAACGGCAAGGACATCCGGATCGGCTCCCCCGAGGGCGCCCGCAGGATCGGCCTCGCCCCCGTGTACCAGGACCCGGCGCTGCTGCCGGACCTCACCGTCGCGCAGAACATGCGCCTCACGCGCACCCCGATGGCGGGTGTGCGCGAATGGCTCGAGCGGATGGAGCTCACGGTCGACCTCACGGAGATGACGGGCGACCTCCCGCTGCCGACGCTTCGCATGCTCGATCTCGCCCGCGCGCTGGCGCGCGACCCCCAGCTTCTGATGCTCGACGAGATCACGGCCGCGCTGCCGTCGGACCTCGCCGAGAAGGTCTTCACCGTGATGCGCGAGTGGCGCGAGCGCGGCCGCTCCGTGCTGTTCATCTCCCACCGCCTGGCCGAGGTGTCCGCGACGTGCGACCGCGCCAGCGTGCTGCGCGACGGCCACACGGTCGGCACCCTCATTCCCAAGGCGGGCGAGGAGGAGAAGATCGTCGAGCTGATGCTCGGTGAGAGCCGCACCAAGCTCGCCCAGCAGATCGAGGCCGAGGTCAGCGAGGCGGAGGGCGCCGTCGTCGAGGTCGAGGCCGAGGCCGGCCAGACCCAGATCGAGGTGCGCAACCTCGTGGTCGGCGACGACCCCGGGGGCGTCTCGTTCTCGGTGAGCGCCGGCGAGATCCTCGGCGTCGCGGCGCTCGAGGGCCAGGGGCAGGACCTGCTGTTCGACTACCTGGCGGGCGAGCGCAAGCCGCAGGGCGGCGAGATGCTCGTGGCCGGCAAGCCGCACACGCCGGGCCACCCGTACGACGCGATCCGCTCCGGCGTCGTCCTCGTCCCCGCCGACCGCATGCTGGCCCTGCTCCCGCAGCGGCCGATCCGCGAGAACATCGCGACCCCGCTCTACAACCGCCTCCCGCGCTGGGGGCCGATCAACCGCGGCGACGAGAACCGCCGCGTGTCGAACGCGATCGAGCGGCTGTCGATCGACACGCGCGCGCAGCGGCAGGCGCGCCGGCTGTCGGGCGGCAACCAGCAGAAGCTGACGATCGCGCGCTGGCTCGCCGCCGGCTTCACCACCATGCTCTGCTTCGACCCGACGCGCGGCATCGACGTCGGCACCAAGCGCCAGATCTACGCGCTGCTGCGCGAGCTGGCCGAAGCCGGCGCGGCAGTCCTGCTCTTCACCACCGAGTTCCCGGAGATCCAGCTCGTCTGCGACCGCACGATCGTCATCTACCGCGGCGCGGTTACGGCGGAGATGCCTGCCTCTGATGCCGACGAGCCCGCGCTGCTGAAGGCCGCCCACGGGCTCACGAAGGAGGCGGCGGCGGCATGACGACCGCCAGTGCCGCGATCGGCCGCAAGGGCACCGACTGGCGCCGCGTCACCAACCGCCACGGCTGGACGATCGGCGTCTACGTCCTGCTCCTGCTGCTGGTCATCGCCTACATCTGGGCGCTGGCCCCGGTCAAGTTCACGTCGTTCGACCTCAAGACGATCGTCATCGGCGCCCTGCCGCTGGCGTTCGCCGCGATGGCGCAGGCGGTCATCGTCATCTCCGGCGGCATCGACCTCTCGCTCGGCGTGATGGTCGCCGTCATCAACGTGCTCGCGGCATCGCTGATGGAGGACCAGAGCTTCGCGACGTCGATCCTGATCGCCGTCGGGCTGATGGGCGTCGGCGTCCTGCTCGGCGCCATCAACGGTGGCCTGTGCGTGATCACCGGCGTCCCCGACATCGTCGTCACGCTCGCGATGTCGTTCGTGTGGGGCGGCGTCGCGCTGCTGATCATGCGAACGCCGGGCGGCGGCTCGCCGGTCGAGTACCAGGCGCTCGGCACCGGCATCTTCTTCAGCGAGTGGATCCCGGCCGGCGCGATCGTCATCGCGCTCGTGCTGGCCCTCGTCTGGTGGCCGATCCGCTGGCGGCGGCCGGGCTTCGCCATCTACGCCATCGGCTCCAACCGCGACCGCGCGTACCTCTCCGGCGTGAACGTGGCGCGGACTCGCGTGCTCGCCTACGCCATCGGCGGCTTCTTCGCGGGCTGCGGCGGGCTGGCGGCGACGGCGACCACAGGGATCGGCACCCCGTACGCGGGCACCTTCATCACGCTCAACTCCGTCGCGGCGATCGTGCTCGGCGGGGTCTCGCTCGCCGGCGGGAAGGGCGGCGTCGTGGGGCCGGTGGCGGCCGCGTTCTGCCTCACCCTCGTCCCATCGATCATGGTCTTCCAGGGCATCGATCCGAACTACGGCCAGGTGATCCAGGGGGCCCTGATCGTGATCGTCGTCATGCTCGGCGGCCTGCTGCTGCTGAAGGACCGCCGATGACGGCCGTGGCCGCCACGCCCGACGAGCCGCGCCCGGGCCCGGCCCGCGCGGCGGCGTATTACCTGATCGACCGCCCGCTGATCATGCTGTCGGTGATCCTCGTGCTGCTGCTGATCGCGTGCGAGATCGTCTCGCCGGGCTACATGTCGGCGGGGCGCATCGGCTCGATCCTGCAGTTCTCGGCGCCGCTCGCGTTCCTGGCCGCCGGCCAGACGCTCGTGATGCTGACGGCGGGCATCGACCTGTCGGTGGCCGCCACCGCGACGGCGGCCGCCTACATCATGGCCGGGCAGGCCTCGCGCGGGACCGGTACCGCGGTGGCCATCGCCATCCTCGTGGGCCTCGTCGTCGGGCTCATCAACGGCGTCGGCGTCGGCATCTTCCGCGTCAACCCGCTGATCATGACGCTCGGCATGGCGAGCATCGTCAGCGGCTACCTGACCGTCTCGGCGCAGTCGTTCGTGACCGGAGTGCCGCTCGTGCCCAGCTTCGTGCGCGAGCTGGCGACCGGCAACCTGATCGGCGAGGCGATCCCGAAGTCGCTGCTGCTGTGGGCGCCGGTGGCGGCGCTGATCCTCTACGGCCTGCGCTACTCCGGCTACGGGCGAATGCTCTACGCGGTCGGGGACAACCCGCTCGCCTGCCGGCTGGCGGGCGTGCGGATCTGGCAGGTCCTGCTGCTCGTCTACGTGCTGTGCTCGATCCTCGCGGCGATCGGCGGCGTGCTCTACGTCGGCGTCATCAACGCCGCCGACCTGCAGCTCGTCTCGCCGTACCTGCTGCCCTCGGTCGCCGCGGTGGTGATCGGCGGCACCTCGATCTTCGGCGGCATCGGCGGCTACTCGGGCACGATCCTGGGCGCGATCATCCTCGTGGTGCTGGACTCGCTGCTGACGCTGCTCGACGCCTCGCAGGCGTTCAAGCAGATCCTCTACGGCACGATCATCCTGTTGCTGGCGTGGCTGTACGCGACGTCGACCAAGCGGGTTTGATCACCACCACGGTCATCGGGTCGTACCCCTTCCCGGGGTGGCTGGAGCTCGTCTCCGGCCGCACCGCCGAGATGGGGCCTGACGACCTCGAGGAGGCGGCGCGCGACGCCACGCTGGCCGCGGTGATGGACCAGGTCCGGGCGGGGCTGGACGTCATCAGCGACGGAGAGCAGGGGCGGTTCGACTTCAACCTCTCCTTCTACGCGTACCTCGAAGGTCTCGAGCTGGAGTCGGCGCCGCGCCGGCTCTGGGGCCCGCCCGCGCACGACCAGCGCGGCAAGCACAAGCTGGTCGGCGAGCTGAGCGCCCCGCGCGGGCTGGGCGCCGTCGAGGAGTTCGAGCGGCTGCGGGAGCTCGCGCCCCCCGGCCCGGCGCTGAAGGCGAGCGTGCCCGGCCCGTACACGCTGGCCGGCCGGATCGAGCATCCCGACCGCTGGGCGGTCACGGAGATGCTGATCCCGATCGTGGCGCGCGAGCTCGTGGCGCTCGTCGAGGCCGGCTGCGAGCGGATCACGTTGGATGAGCCCTCGATGTCCTGCTACGCGTGGCGCGAGGACACCGCCCGCATGGTCGACGTCTTCAACCGCACGGTCGCCGGCGTCAAGGGCCGCTGTCATCTGGGCACCCACCTGTGCTTCGGCAACTTCAAGGGCCGCGCGGTCGGCCGGCGCCGCTACGCGCCGATGTTCCCCGCGTTCCTGGCGATGGACGCCGACGAGCTGCACCTCGAGATGGCCTCGCGCGAGTTCGCCGAGCTCGAGGTGATCGAGCAGGTCGTGGCGGCGGGCAAGGACGTCAACGTCGGCGTGATCGACGTCAAGTCGTACTACGTCGAGTCGCCCGAGGACGTCGAGGAGCGGATCCGCGCCGCCCTGCGGTACGTCCCGCCCGAGCGGCTGTCCGTGGCGCCCGACTGCGGGCTCTCCCAGACCGCCCGCTGGGCGGCGCGCCGCAAGCTCGAGAACATGGTGGAGGGCGCCCGCCGCGTACGCCAGGTTTAGTGCGTTTCGGCACGGGGGAGGCCGCCTCTGGGAGGCGACCTTAAGGGGGAGCGTATGGCGACGATCACGCCCGACCGGACGCGGCCACCCGAGCCACAGGGCTTCGAGCTGCCGAGTCGTTACCTGCCCGCGGTCGAGACGCGGGACCTGCCGGAACCGGTGCCGTTCAGGAAAGTAGCCGGCGCCAGCGTGATCATCCTCGCCACGGCGATCGGCTCGGGCGAGTTCGTGCTGTGGCCGTACATCACGTCGCAGGTCGGGCTGGTGTTCATGTGGGCCGCGATCGTCGGCTTCCTGATCCAGTTCTTCATCAACATGGAGGTCGAGCGCTACACGCTCGCCACCGGCGAGACGGCGCTCACGGGCTTCTCGCGACTGTGGAAGCCGTGGGGCGCGCTCTTCATCGTCTTCGCCCTGTGCCAGAACTTCTGGCCCGGCTGGGCCACCGGCGCGGCGACGACGCTGACCTTCGTGTTCGGCGGCGGCGACGTGGTGACCATCACGGTCCTGGCGCTGATCAGCATCGGGATCGCCCTGACCGCCTCGCCGGTCGTCTACCAGACGGTCGAGAAGGCGATGGGCGTGATGGTCGTCTTGATCATGGCCTTCGTCGTCATCGCCGTCGTGATGGCGACCAGCGCCAGCGACTGGGGCGACTTCGCGACCAGCTTCACCGAGCCGGAGATCCCGGTCGGCGGGGACCTGACCATCGCGCTGCTGCTCGGCGCGCTCGCCTTCGCGGGCGCCGGCGGGGCGAACAACCTCGTGCAGAGCAACTACATCCGCGACAAGAACATGGGCATGGGCGAGCGGATCCCGCACATCGTCTCGCCGATCACCGGCGAGGAGGAGGCGGAGGCTCCGTTCGGCTACACGTTCACCGTCAACGACGAGAACATGAGGCGCTGGGACGGCTGGTGGAAGGTCGCCAACAAGGAGCAGTTCATCACCTTCTTCCTGATCGGCGTGACGTCGCTGATCGTCCTGTCGGTCCTGACCTACGCGACCGTGGGCGTGGGCGCCAACCTCGGCGAGAGCTTCGACTTCATCGAGGCCGAGGGCAACTCGTTGAAGGACTCGATCGCCCCGTGGTTCGGCACCGCGTTCTGGATCTGCGGCGCGATCGCGCTGTTCTCCACGAACCTCGGCATCCTCGACTACACGTCGCGCCTGATCGCCGACCAGCTGAAGGTCAACGCCGCGCGCACCAGCAAGTTCTGGTCGGAGAGCAAGATCTACTTCGCCTCCGTCTGGACGATGATCACGTTCGGCTGCATCGTGCTGCTGAGCGGGCTCGAGCAGCCGCTGCTGCTGCTCGTCATCTCGTCGTCGATCGCCGGCGTGATGATGTTCATCTACTCGATCCTGCTGATCCAGCTCAACCGGCGCGCGCTGCCGCACGAGATCAAGATCCGCAACACGCGGCTCGGCGTGATGGCCTTCTCCGTGCTGTTCTTCGGCATCTTCTCGGTCCTGCTCGTCATCGACCAGGGGAAGCAGCTGTTCTAAAGACACTCGGCATCCGGATCGTCCTCGCGCTGTTCATCTGGATGGCGCTGATCGTCTTCGCGCTCGCGGTGGGGCTGCTCTAGCCCCACCGCTCGCCGCGGTAGGTTCCTGACGATGACCAGGTTGATCGACGACCCGGTCCTCCGGCAGCGTTACCGCTTCGAGCGCCGGGGCGACGTCGTGCGCGTCGAGGCGTGGGTCGATCCGCGCGGCGGCGTGACGCCCCACCGGCACCCGCGGATGGAGGAGCGCTTCGAGGTGCGCGCGGGCGAGATCACCTTCACGCTCGGCCGCCGCAAGCTGCGCGCGCACGCCGGCGACTCGGTCGTGGTGCCGGCGGGCACGCGCCACGCCTACCGCAACACGGGCGCGGTCGAGGCGCACCTGGTCGCCGACGCCGAGCCGGGCCTCGAGCTGCAGGAGTTCCTCGAGGCCGTGGCCGAGTTGTCGCTCGCGCGCAGGATCAACCGCTTCGGGCTCCCGACCGGCCCGCGCGCGGCGGTCGAGGCCGCCGTGGTCGCGGCCCGCTACCGCGAGACCGTCGAGCTGGACTTCCCGCCCTGGTTCGCCGTCGCCGCGCTGGCGCGGCTGGGCAGCTCGCGCACGACCGGCCACAGCACCGACATCAGGTGATCGGCGACCCGCTCGAGCGGGACCTCCGGATGGTCGACGGCCCAGAACGCGACCGCCTCGGCTGCGCCGACGAAGACGTGCGCGATCGCGTCGAGCTGCTCGGCGTCCGGCTCGCCGGTCCAGCCCGGTAGCTCGCGCAGCAGCTGGGCGATCAGGCCCGACTGCTCGGCGCGGATGGCGCCCGCGGTCTCCCCGAACCGGCCGCCCTCGCCGAACAGCACGACCCACGTGGCGCGCTGCTGGTCGGCGAACGAGATGAACGCCTCGACGCCCGCGCGCAGCGCGCGCTCGGGCTCGTCGGCGTGCCGCACGGCGATCGCGATCTCCTCGAACAGCCTCCCGCGGGCGCGCTCGACGCAGGCCAGCAGCAGCCCCTCCTTGGAGCCGAAGTAGTCGTACAGCATCGGCTTGGAGATCCCCGAGGCGGCGGCGATCTCGTCCATCGAGGAGCCGTGGTAGCCGCGCTCGGAGAACAGCCGCTCGGCGGCGGCCACCATCTGCGCCTCCCGGACGGCGCGCGGAGTGCGCCCGCGGGGGTACACGGTGCCGGGCGGGTCGGGCGCGGGCCCGGCGCAGGTCGGGCGGCAGTCGGTCGGGCGGCAGCTCTGTGTGCATGGACGTCACGCATGGCGTTTCAGCCGAGTCTACCCGGGGTAACCTACCGCCAGTAACCTACCGTCGGTAACAAAGGGGTCAGACCCCATCCTTACCGCCGGTAGTACGGGGGTCAGACCCCACTCCTTACCGCCGGTAGTACGGGGGTCAGACCCCCTTAGGTGACCTGATGACGACCGAACTCATCCAGCTCTTCGCCGCCGGCGAGCCCGCCGGTGGCGCCCCCGTGCAGGATCTCGTCCCCGCGGCGCTCGTGGCGGGCGTGCTGACCGCCGCCGCGCTGGTGCTCGGCGCCGGCCATCGCTCGGGGCGCGTGACGCTGCTCAGCCGCCTGGCGGGGCTGGCCGAGCGCGTGATGCCCGTGCCGGGCTGGTCGGCGCTGCCGGTGCTGGTCACGCTCGGCTCGCTCGGGATCGCCGCCTTCGGCTTCTTCTGGGACGTCGCCACCCACATCGACAACGGCCGCGACGCCGGCCCGTTCGCCAACGTCGCGCACTACCCGATCCTGCTCGGGCTCGGCGGCGTCGCGCTGGCCGGCTTCCTGGCCTGCGTGCTCGGCGCCGACGATCGCGACCGCGCGGCGCTCACGCTGGCGCCCGGCTGGCGCGTCCCGCTCGGCGGCGCGCTGCTGCTGCTGTGCGGCGCGGTCGCCATGCTCGGCTTCCCGCTCGACGACGTCTGGCACCGCCTGTTCGGCCAGGACGTCACGCTCTGGGGCCCGACCCACGTGCTGATGATCGGCGGCGCCTCGCTGGCGCCGATCGCCGCGTGGCTGCTGCTGGTCGAGGGGCGCCGCGCGACGGGCCGCCCGCACGCGAGCCGGCGCAAGATGCTGCTCGCCTGGGAGGTCCAGCTCGCCGGCGCGACGCTGATCGGCCTCTCGACCCTGCAGCTCGAGTTCGGCTTCGGCGTGCCGCAGTTCCAGCTCGTCTTCCACCCCGTGCTCATCGCGCTGGCGGCGAGCATCGCCCTGGTCGCCGCGCGCCTGCGGCTCGGCCGCGGCGGCGCGCTGGCGGCGACCGGCGCCTACCTGCTGATCATGACCCCGATGGTGCTGATCGTCGGGCCCGGCTTCGGCCACACGTTCATGCACTACCCGCTCTACATCGTCGAGGCCGTGCTCGTCGAGCTGGCGGCGCTCGCGCTGGCCCGCCGCGGCTCGCTCGCCGTCGGCCTCGGCTCGGGCGCGCTCATCGGCACCGTCGGCCTGGCCGCCGAGTGGGGCTTCTCGCACGTGGCGATGCCGCTGCCGTGGCCGGCCGAGCTGCTGCCCGAGGCGCCCGTGCTGGCGCTCATCGTCGCGCTGGCCGGCGGCGTGCTCGGCGCGCACCTCGGCTCCGGGCTCCAGGGCGAGTCGCGCGCGCTCCCGCGCTTCCTTCCCGCCGCGGCGCTGGCCGTGCTGGTCGTCTGCATCGGGCTGCCGCTGCGCACCGAGAGCGGACCGCCGCTGCGCGCCTCGGTCACGCTCGACGAGGTCCGCCCCGCGCCCACGCGCGAGGCCATGGCCACGGTCGAGATCGACCCGGCCGCGCCGGCCGCCGACGCCAAGTGGCTGCACGCCATGGCCTGGCAGGGCGGCGGCAGCCGCCTGGTCGAGCTGCGCGAGGTGTCGCCCGGCGTGTACCGGACGGCCGAGCCGCTGCCGATCCACGGCGACTGGAAGGCGATGGTCCGCCTCCACACCGGATCCGCGATCCTCGCGATGCCCGTCTATCTCCCCGAGGACCGGGCGATCCCGGTGCGCGAGGTGCCGGCCGAGCCGCGCTTCGAGCGCGCCTTCCAGGCCGACAGCGAGGTGCTCCGGCGCGAGGAGACCGGCGGCGCGGCGTGGCTGAGCGGCGCCGCCTACGGCATCCTGGCCGTGGTCGCGCTCGCGTGGCTGGCGGCGATCCTCGCCGCGGTCACCCGCTTCGCGCGCCCGGTCGGCGTGACCGCCGGTTGACACTCTGTCGACGGAGAAATAGGCTCGCCGCACGACCTGTATAGACAACCCGTCGGGGAGGTGGGCGGCGTGAGGGACATCCGGGAGATCAAGGCCGCCGTGGTGGGCACCGGCTTCATCGGGGTGGTTCACGTGGAGGCGCTGCGCAGGCTCGGCGTCGAGGTCACGGGCATCGTCGGCTCGAGCCCCGAGCGGGCGGCCGAGAAGGCGCGCACGGCCGGCCTCCCGGCGCCGTACCCGAGCTTCGAGGCGATGCTGGCCGACCCCGCCGTCGAGGTCGTCCACCTCACGACGCCCAACCACCTGCACTTCGAGCAGGTGCGCGCGGTGCTCGCGGCCGGCAAGCACGTCGTGTGCGAGAAGCCGCTCGCCATGAACTCGGAGGAGACGGCCGAGCTGCTGCGCCTCGCCGAGGACAGCGGGCTCGTCCACGCGGTCAACTTCAACATCCGCTTCTACGCCCAGAACCAGGACGCGCGGGCGCGCGTGGAGCGCGGCGAGGTCGGCGAGGTCCGCCTCATCTCCGGCGGCTACCTGCAGGACTGGCTGCTGTTCGACACCGACTGGAACTGGCGGCTGGACCCGGCGGCCGGCGGCTCGCTGCGCGCGGTCGGCGACATCGGCTCGCACTGGATCGACCTCGTCACCTTCATCACCGGCCGCCACGTGGAGGCCGTGATGGCCGACCTCACCACCTTCATCGGCGTGCGCAAGCAGCCGACCGGCCCGGTGGAGACCTTCAGCGGCGCGAGTGCCGGCGACACGGTCGACACCGCGATGGAGACCGAGGACGCGGCCGGCATCCTGCTGCGGCTCACGGGCGGAGCGCGGGCGGTGGTGACGATCTCGCAGGTCTCGGCGGGCCGCAAGAACCGGCTGAGCTGGGAGATCGACGGCTCCGAGTCCGCCATGGCCTGGCACTCCGAGGCGCCCGAGGAGCTGTGGCTGGGCCACCGCGAGCGCCCGAGCGAGCTGCTGCTGCGCGAGGCCGGCGACTACCCGCCCGGCCACGCCGAGGGCTTCCCGGACACCTTCAAGCACCTCTACCGCGCGGTCTACGCGGCGGTCGCCAACGGCGGTCCGCCCGACCAGCCGGACTACCCGACCTTCGCCGACGGCCACGAGGAGGCACTGATCGCCGACGCCGTCGCGCGCTCGCACGCCGAGCAGCGCTGGGTGGTGGTCGACCCGGTGGTCGCGCGATGAAGCTGGGCCTGCTCACCGCCGCCTTCCCGACGCTGACGCTCGACGAGATCGCCGACTGGGCGGCGGCCAACGGCTTCGAGACGCTCGAGGTGGCGTGCTGGCCGGCGGGGGAGGGCGCCGCGCGCCGCTACGCGGGCGTCTGCCACATCGACGTCGACCGCCTCGACGAGGGGGTCGTCGACCGCCTCGCGCAGCGCGGCCTGCAGATCTCGGCGCTCGCCTACTACCCCAATCCGCTGTCGGGCGACGCCGAGGCGCGCGCCGCGGCCCACGAGCACCTGCGCAAGGTGATCGAGGCGGCGGGGAAGCTCGGCGTGGGGATCGTCGGCACGTTCGTGGGCCGCGACCGCACGAAGAGCCTGCCGGACTCGCTGGCCGAGTTCCGCGAGGTCTGGCCGCCGCTGGTGGAGCACGCCGCGAGCCACGGCGTACGGATCGCGATCGAGAACTGCCCGATGATCTTCTCCCACGACGAGTGGCCGGGCGGCGACAACCTCGCCTACGCGCCCGCCATCTGGCGGGAGATGTTCACGGCGATCCCCGACGAGCACTTCGGGCTCAACTTCGATCCCTCGCACCTGATCTGGCAGATGATCGACGTCGAGCGCGCCGTGCACGAGTTCGGCGAGCGGATCTTCCACGTCCACGGCAAGGACCTCGAGGTGCGGCCCGACGGGCTGTACGAGCACGGCGTGATGAGCGCCGGCATGGGCTGGCAGGTGCCGCGGCTGTGCGGGCTCGGGCAGGTCGACTGGGGCCGCTTCATCGGCGCGCTGTACGCCGTCGGCTACGACAACGTGGTCTCGATCGAGCACGAGGACCGTCGCTTCGAGGGCTCGGTCGAGCTGGTCCAGCGCGGCTTCATCATCGCCCGCAACACGCTGCGGCCGCTGCTGGCGTGATCGGCCTCGCCAAGCTGGCGCCGGGCGAGGGGAACGTCGACCTGGCCGAGCGGCCGGAGCGGCCGCCCGGGCCGGGCGAGGTGGCGCTCGACGTGCACGCGGCCGGCGTGTGCGGCACCGACCTGCACATCTGGCTCGGCGAGTACGACAGCGTGCCGCCCGTGACGATGGGCCACGAGGTGTGCGGGACGGTGGCCGAGCTCGGCGAAGGCGTCGACGACTCGTGGCTCGGCGCCCGGGTGGCGGTCGAGACGTTCTTCTCCACCTGCGGGACGTGCGACTACTGCCGCGCGGGCCGGCTGAGCGTGTGCGCCGCAGCGGCGCTCGATCGGCACCCACGTCGACGGTGGGTTCGCGCCACGGCTGGTGATCCCGGACGCGCAACCTGCACCGAGTGCCCGAGAAGATGCCGGACGCCGCCGCGGCGCTCTCGGAGCCGCTCGCCTGCGTGTGCAACTCGCTGATCGACCCGCCCAGGGTCCGGCACACCGACGAGGTCCTCGTCATCGGTCCGGGCGCGATCGGTCTGCTCGCCGCGCAGGTGGCGGCGGCCGCCAACGCGCGGCGCGTGACGGTGCGCGGCACCGAGCGCGACGGCGCCAGGCTCGCGCTGGCCGAGCAGCTCGGGTTCGAGACCTCGGTGGGCGGCGCGCCGCCGGAGGCCGACGTCGTCGTCGAGTGCTCGGGCGCCGAAGCCGGGATCGCCGACGCCCTGCGCGCCGCCCGGCCGCGTGGGCAGATCGTGCAGATGGGCCTGCGCGGGGCCGACGTGACGATCCCCTACGACCTGATCTGCTTCCACGAGCTGACGGTCAGCGCCGGCTTCGCCTCCAACCCGCTCTCGTGGCGGCGGGCGATGCTGCTGCTGCGCGCCGGCCAGGTCGGGCTCAGGCCGCTCGTGACCGAGGTCGTCCCGCTGCGCGACTGGCGGCGCGCCTTCGAGGCCTCGCGCGCCGGCGAGGGCGTCAAGTACGTGCTGGACCCGCGATGACCGCGGTGATCTTCGACTGCGACGGGACGCTGGTGGACTCCGAGCCGCTGGCCCGCACCGCCTGGGAGCGCGCGCTCGCGCCGTACGGCTACGAGCTCACCGACGCGGACGCCGAGTCCTCGGTCGGCCTCCCGTACCCGCGCGTGCACGCGTACTTCGCCGAGCGCGCCGACCTGCCGGCCGCCGAGCCGTTCTGGGCCGAGTTCTCGGGCGAGCTGTTCGCGCTGATCGACAGCGAGCTGGCGCCGTTCGACGACGCGGTGGGCGCCGCGCGCGAGCTGCGCACCCGCGGGATCCCGGTCGGCGTCGCGTCCTCCAGCCCGCGCGACCGGCTCGAGCGCACGCTGCGCCGCGCCGGCCTGCTCGACGCCTTCGACGTCGTGGTGGCGGGCGACGAGGTGACCAACGGCAAGCCGGCGCCGGACATGTTCCTGCTCGCCGCCGAGCGGCTCGGCGTCGCGCCGGACCAGTGCATCGTCATCGAGGACAGCCCGCCCGGCGTGCAGGCGGGCGTGGCCGCCGGGATGCACACCATCGGCGTGTCCCGCACGGGGGCGACGCTCACGGGCGCCGACCGCGTGGTTGACTTCCTCACCGCCGACGTGATCCTCGCCAAGTGATCGCCACCGCCACCTCCTCGATCGTCACCAACGGCAGTGCCGCCGGCTGCCGCGCGATCGACCTGCGCGTGGAGGGCGGGATCGCGCTCCGGCTGCTGCCCGACCGCGGGCTCGACGCCGCCGACGCCTGGTACGCGGGCGTGCCGCTCGACTGGCGCTCGCCGGTGGGGGAGACGGGCAGCGTCGCGGACGACTGGATGCTCTCCTTCGGCGGCGGGCTGATGGTGACGTGCGGCCTGCGCAACGTCGGCGTGCCGAGCGAGGGCCACGGCCAGCACGGCGACTACACGTTCCAGCGCGCCGACGTCGAGGCGATCGAGCGCTCGGGCGACGCGCTGATCGTCCAGGGCAGCATCTCCGAGGTGGCCGCGCTCGGGCATCACCTGCACGTGGCGCGCACCTGGCGCACCTACGCCGGCCAGGGGCTCGTCCAGCTCGAGGACGTGGTCACCAACCGCGGCCACGCGACCGAGCCCGCGCTCCAGCTCTACCACGTCAACCTCGGGCCGCCGCTGTGGTCGGAGGGCGCTTCGCTCTCCATCAACGCTCGCGAGACCCGTCCGCGCGACGCCGACGCGGCCGCGTTCGCCGACGCGTGGCCGGACGCGCCGGCGCTGCAGCCGGGCGCGCCCGAGCGCGTGTACGAGCACGACGTCGCGCCGGGCGCGGACGGCTGGTGCAGCGCGACGGTCAAGCACGGCCCGATCGAGCTCGAGGTCCGCTGGGACGCGGCGACCATGCCGCGCATGTGGCAGTGGGTCCACCCGTCCTACGGCGTGCTCGGCCTCGAGCCGGCCAACTGCTCCGTCCTCGGCGTCGCGCACGACCGCGCCGAGGGCCGGCTGCCCGAGCTGGCACCCGGCGAGGAGCGCCGCACCCGGCTCGAGATCCGCGCCCGAGCGGTCGCTCACTAGAGTTCGGCGCGGTGCGACGAAGTCTCTAGAGCTACGCGCAGTACCCGCGACCGCCTCCTTCCGCGTGCGCTGTTCACGCGTGCACGCTTTCGAAAGGAGACGAACGATGGAGATCCGCCGCATCCGCCAGACCGAGGCCGAGGCCGTCACCGACCTGTGGGACGAGTCGAGCGGCGGCGTGCTCAAGGAGCGCGGCCGCCGCAACATCGCCGCCATGCTCGTGCTCGCCGCGTCGAGCCACCGGGCCGCCTGCTTCGTCGACGACGGCCTCAACGGCTTCGTCCTCGCCGAGCTGGCCGAGGACGGCCTGCTGCCGTGTCAGTACGGCCGCATCGAGGAGCTCGACGCCCGCGGCGACGCCGAGCTGGAGCGCGCGCTGATCCAGGCCGCCGTCGACTGGCTGTGGCAGCACGACGTGTTCGTCATCCGCACCGAGCTCGAGCTCGGGGAGTCTCGCGGAGGTGCGTCGAGTCGCTCGGGTTCGAGCCGGAGACCACCCGCTTCGGGCTCTACCGCGAGAGCTCGACGTCGAACTGGACGTCGAGCCCGTAGCGCTCGGCGGCGTATCGCGACTCGCAGAGCTCGAGCGGGCTGCCGTCCTGGTCGTGGATGACTCGCTTCTCGACGAGCAGCGGTGAGCCTAGGGGGACGTCGAGCAGCTCGGCGTCCTCCGGGCCGGCGGCCTCGGCTCCGAGGCGGGCGCGGCCCATGGTCGGGACGTGGCCGCCCTCCACCAGCGTGTCGTGGAGCGAGCGGTGCTCGAGGTCGGCGCGCTGGAGCAGCGTCGCGAGGATCGCCGGGAAGACGGCCTCCTCGATCGCCACCGGCTCGTCGTCGGCCAGCCGCAGGCGGCGCAGGGCGATGACCTCCACGGACGGGTCGAGCTGCAGCCGGGAGGCCTCGGCGGGACGGGGCTCGCGGACCTCGCGGGCGAGGAGCCGTGAGCTGGGCTCGCGGCCGCGGCGGCGCATCTCCTCGGTGAAGGACAGGAGGCTGCCGGCCTGGCGGTGGACCGGCGGCTCGGCGACGAACGTGCCGCGGCCCGGCACGCGGTAGACGAGGCCCTCCTGCGTGAGCCGCTGGACCGCGTTGCGGGCGGTCATGCGCGACACGCCGAACTCCTCGCACAGCATCGCGTCCGAGGGCAGCGGGTCGTCGGGCCGCAGCTCGGCGATGCGGGTGCGCAGCGCCTGCTCGATCTCGTAGTAGCGCGGGACGAACCGGGCCGGCGGCTCGGTGCTCTCGCGCACGCGCGCGCGGCGGTTCATGCCCGCACCGCCAGCGCGTCCAGCGCCCAGCGCGACGGCCGGTGCAGCGGCGCGCCCCGCAGGCCGAGGTCCATCAGCGTCAGGTGCCAGCGGCCGAGGTTCGCGGAAACCACGCGGTCGAGCCGCGGCCCGACGAAGCAGACGTTGGTCGGCGCGCCGAGCAGCGTCCCCTGCGGATCCTGGGCGACGACCTCGAGGTGCCCGGACGCGTCGAGGTGGTAGATGCGGTCCGGCCGGTAGCAGGAGATCAGCACGCCGCCGTCGGCGGTGAACGCGATCCCGTCGAGCACCGTGCCGAGCAGCGCCGTGACCTCCTCGCGCGCCCCGGTCTGCAGGTCGAAGCGCGAGACGATCGGGACGTACGACTCGACCACCCACAGCCAGCGGCCGTCCGGCGACACCGCGCAGCCGTTGGTGAAGTGCGGGACCGAGCGCGCGAACGTCTCGACCGTGCCGTCGGCGTCGATGCGCACGAGCCGCCCGTCGTCCGCGCCCCAGCGGCCGGAGTCGCTGACGAACAGCGTGCCGTCGGGCGCGAAGGCGGGCCAGTTCGGGAAGCCGAGGTCCGGCGCGACGCGCACGACCGCCTCGCCGTCGTACGCGCACAGCGAGCCGTCGCTGGAGGCGCACACCGCGAGCCGGCCGGCCCCGTCGACGGCCAGCCCGAGCACGAAGCCCGGCGCCCGCGCGACCTCCTCGACCGCGCCGCCGGAAACGCGGTAGAGCTGTCCGGCCTCGCCGCCGGCCCAGATCACGCCGGCGTCGGGGTCGTAGGCGACGCCCTCGGGATGGTCGAGCCCGTCGACGAGCACGCGCGCGCGGCCGGGGGCGGGGAGGTGGGCTAGCGGATCCATCTACGTGCGCGCGTGACCCACGCTGCCGTTGATGGTCAGCCCGCCGTCCACGACCAGCTCCTGGCCGGTGATGTAGCGCGAGGCGTCCGAGCACAGGAAGAGCGCCGCGTCGGCCACCTCGTCGGCCGTGCCGATCCGGTGCAGCCCGATCCGCTGCTCGTACACGCGGCGCACCTCGGCCGACCAGGCCGTCTGGTTGAGCGGCGTGTCGATCGCCCCCGGGGCGAGCGCGTTGACCGTGATGCCGTGGTCGGCGAGCTCCAGCGCGAGCACGCGCGTCATCGCCACGATCGCCCCCTTGGCCGCCGTGTAGGCGCCGAGGTCGGCGACGGCGAGGATGTCGGCCGCGCTCGAGATGTTGACGATGCGGCCCCCGGTGCCCTGGGCAACCATCGCGCGGGCGGCGGCGCGGCAGCCGTAGAAGTAGCCGTGCAGGTTGGCGGCCAGCAGCCCGTGCCAGTCCTCGTCGGTGGTCTCCAGCAGCGGCTTGACCATCAGCCGGGCCGCGTTGTTGACCCAGATGTCGATGCCGCCGAACGCCTCGACGGCCGCCTCCGCGAGCCGCTCGACGTCCTCGACGCGCCCGGTGTCGCCCTGCAGCATGAGGTGATCGGCGCCGGACTCGACCTTGTCGATCCCCGCCACGTGCGCGCCCGCGGCGCCCAGCGCGAGCGCGATGGCGCTGCCGATGCCCGTCGAGGCGCCGGTGACGACGGCGCGCCGTCCGCGGAGGCTGAAGGCGGCTGGCCCGGCCGGTACCGTGGTCGTCGCCGCGTCGTTGTGCGAGCTCATGTCCGGTTGTCTAGACGGGTGCCGTCGAGCGCGACACTACCGGCCCGCGGCACCCTTCGTCAACGTGATCCGCCACTCGTCTCCGCGCCGCTCGCGGGCGAACGCGTGGCCCTCGTCGGCGGCCAGCGCGGCGAGGTCGATCGGCGCCTCGGGATCGGTGGCGAGCACGACCAAGGTCTCGCCCGCCGGCAAGCCCGCCAGCTCGCGCCGCGCGTGGATGAGCGGGAGCGGGCAGATCAGACCGCGGGCGTCCAGGGTTCGTACGATCAGGCCATGATCGCGGTCGTGCTCGAGTCGGGCGAGCTCCAGCGCCTGTACACCGGACTGTCCCTGCTCGTCTCGGCCGACGGGCCTGCCCGCGCGCTCGTCGGCTTCGGCGCGCTGGCGCCGATGCTCGACGAGCGCCTGTTCGCGCGCGCCCTGCGCCCGGAGGCGGCGCCCGACGTGTCCGACGTCGGACGCGAGGCGTTCGCGCGCACGCTCGCCGAGCTGCGCGACACGGCGCTCGCGCTCGAGGACTGCCGGATCTGGGCCTGCGCCGCGGCCGTCGAGGCGACGGGGACGGATCGCACCGCTGGTGGAGGAGCGCCTGCACGGCGTGCTGTCGACCCCGCGCTTCCTGCGCGAGGTCGCCGGCGCCGACCTGGTGGTGGTGTGAGGAGGCTCGCGCTCGTCGTCGCGCTGCTGTTCACCGGCTGCGGGACGGCGTCGCCCGACCTGTTCGAGGTCAAGCGCAGCGGCGAGGACCGCGCCGCGAACCTGACGATGGTCGTCAACGACGGCGGGCACGTGACCTGCAACGGCAAGGAGCACCCGCTCGACGCCGACCGGCTGTTGCGCGCCCGCGAGCTCTCGCGCGACCTCGCCGAGCCGGCCGAGCTGGGGCTCGAGCTGCCACCCGGGCCGGGCGCCAACCTGAGCTACCGCGTACGTCTGGAGGCAGGGTCGGTCGCGTTCTCGGACACGTCGCGCGGCAACCCGCCGGAGTTCAACCGTCTCGCCGCCTTCACGAAGGACGTGGCCGAGCGCGTCTGTGGGATCGTTCGCTGATGGACGCGCGCGTAACGGCGCTGGTCGCCGCGATCACGGGCGGCGACGTCGACGCCGTGCGCGAGCTGTTGCGCGAGGACCCCGCGCTGGCCGAGGCGCGCGATGACGACGGTCTTCCGGTGCTCCTGCTGGCCCTCTTCCATCAGCAGCGCGAGGCAGCCGACGCGCTGCTCGAGGCCGAGCCCGAGCTGGGCATCCTCGAGGCGGCGGCCGCCGGCCGCGCCGACCGCGTCCGCGAGCTGCTGGCGGCAGACCCCGCAGTCGATCCGCGAACGCACCCCGGACGGCTTCACGACGCTCGGTCTCGCCGCCTTCCTCGGCGGTCCCGAGGCGGTGAAGGTGCTGCTGGACCACGGCGCCGACGCCGACGATGACGCGAACAACCCGTTCGGCGTGCGGCCGGTGCACGCGGCGAGCGCAGCGCACGACCACGAGACGATGCGGCTGCTGCTGGAGGCGGGCGCCGATCCCGAACCAGCGCCAGCAGGGCGGCTTCGTCCCGCTGCACCAGGCGGCGCACACCGACGACGTCGAGATGGCGCAGCTGCTGCTCGCTCACGGCGCCGACCCGGCGCTGGCCGCCGACGACGGTCGCGACGCGCGGCGGATGGCGGCCGACGACGGCAGCACGCGCGTCGCGCAGCTGCTCGGCTAGTGGCGGGCGCCGAGGTCCTCGTCTTCCTGCTGGTCGCGGTGGCGCTGCTGGCGGGCTTCGCCCTGCGGCACGACGTCCCGTACCCGATCGTGCTCGTGCTCGGTGGGCTCGCGCTCGGCTTCGTGCCGTGGCTGCCGGCGCCCGAGCTCGAGCCCGACGTGATCTTCTTCGTGTTCCTGCCGCCGCTGCTCTACGCGGCGGCCTTCCAGGCGTCCGCCTACGAGCTGCGCGCCAACGCGGGGCCGATCTCCCTGCTGGCCGTCGGGCTGGTGCTCGTCACCGTCGTCGCGGTCGCCGTGGTCGGGCACCACCTGATCGGCCTGTCCTGGCCGCTGGCCTTCGTGCTCGGGGCCGTGGTCGGCCCGACCGACCCGGTGGCCGCCGCGGCGGTGATGGCGCGGCTCGGCGCCCCGGCGCGCATCCGTACGATCCTCGAGGGCGAGTCGCTGATCAACGACGGCACCGGCCTGACGGCCTACTCGCTGGCCATCTCGGCGATCGGCGCGACGGTCACGGCCGGTGACATCGCGTTGGACTTCGTTCTCACGGCGGCGGGCGGCGTCGCCATCGGGCTCGCCGTCGGCTGGGTCTTCGGGCACCTGCGCGGGATGACGCGCGAGCCGTCGATCGACCTGGTGCTCTCGATCCTCACCCCGTTCGTCGCCTACGTGCCGGCGGAGAGGATCGGCGTGTCGGGCGTGCTGGCGGTGGTGACCGCGGGCGTCGTGATCGGCACGCGCTCGCAGGAGCTCTCCGACGCGAGCGCGCGGCTGCGCACGCTCGCCTTCTGGCAGTCGGCCGACTTTCTGCTCAACTCGCTGCTGTTCCTGCTGATCGGGCTCCAGCTCGTCGACCTCGTCGACGGCGTGGACGACAAGGAGCTGGTCGAGATCGCGTGGGAGGCCCTCGTGATCGCCGTCGTCGTGCTCGGCGTGCGCCTCGCATGGATGTTCGTGGTGCCCGCGATCGCGCACCTGCGGATCGTCCCGCGGGAGCCGACCGGCCTGCCCGAGCGGCTCGTGCTGGGCTGGAGCGGGATGCGCGGGGGCGTCTCGCTCGCCGCCGCGCTCGCCATCTCCACGGACGTGGACGAGCGAGAGCTGGTGATCCTCGTCACCTACGGCGTCGTGCTGGTCACGCTCGTGGTGCCCGGGCTCACGCTCGCGCCGCTCATCCGCGCGCTCGGGCTCGGCCAGAGCGAAGAGCACCAGCGCCAGGAGGTCGAGGCGCGCATGCGCATCACCCACGCCGCGCTCGAGCGCTTCGACGAGCTCGGCGAGCACGGCGACGTGCCGCGCGATGAGCTCGAGCGCCTGCGCGACCGCTACCAGGCGCGGCTCGATCGCCTGCGCGACCGGCTCGAGCAGGCCGAGGGCCACCCCGACCACCGCACCGAGGCGGCCGAGGCGCAGATCGAGGCGCTCGAGGCCGAGCGCGAGCTGCTCGCCGAGATGCGCCGGGAGCGCGCGTTTCCGGCCGAGCTGCTGCGCGAGCTGGAGGCGGAGATCGACGTCGACGAGGCCCGCGTGCGCTCGCGGGGGCGCTGACGAACGTCAACTGCGCTGGGTGGGGAGGTGGCGGGGTCGGCCGCTGGGGTTGTCTATGGGTCCATATCACCCACGAACAGCCCCATGGGGTTGTTCATGCACGCATACCGTGAACAAACAGCCCCGCCCACTTCGCCGCTTCCCTACCCAGCCGCAGTTCGCCGGCCCCAGCCGCCTACGCCTCGAAGTTGACCTTGCCGTTCGACCGCGCCCGCGCCTGCGCCCGATTCACGAAGTCGAGCCGCTTGATCGCCGCGCGGAACAGGCGCGTCACGAGCTTCAATCGCGCGGCCTCGGACCGCAGGTCCAACAGCCCCTGCTTGGCGTCGAGCCCGAACTCGACCGTGGCGGCCATCTGGTACGCGCTCATGGCGCCGATCTCGTCCATGTCCGGCGTGCGGTCGGTGGCCTCGCTGACGAGGTCGGCGTAGGCGGCGTGGGCTGCCTCGGCGGCGTCGGCGTCGGCTGACTCCGCGCGATCGTCGAGGAACTCCACGGTGCCGGCCGGGTACGGCAGCTCCTCCTGGCGCTCCTCGATCCGGAACGGCCGCGTGCCGCGCGCGATCAGGTTGATGCGCCCGTCCTCGAGCCGCTCGACCACCTCGGCGATCTCGCACGCGCAGCCGACCGGGCGCAGGCCGTCCTCGGCCATCCAGACGATCCCGAACTCGGACTGCTCGTCGAGGCAGCGGCCGATCATCGCCTTGTACCGCTCCTCGAAGATGTGCAACGGGACGAGCTCGGTGGGGAGGGCCACCAGACCGAGCGGGAACAACGGAAAGTCCCGGACGAGCGCCACGAGAAGAGTCTACGTATGGTCCCTCGCATGGATTCAGTCACCGTCGAAGGCGCCGAGGACCTCGTCAGCAAGCCGACCGTCACGGTCGACACGAGCGCGGAGCCGCCCGGCGAGCTCGTCAGCGAGGACCTCGTCACCGGCGACGGCCAGGAGATCCAGCCGGGCGACACCGCGAACGTCCAGTACGTCGGCGTCTCATGGTCGACCGGCCGCGAGTTCGACGCGAGCTGGGACCGCGGCGCCCGGCCGTTCAGCTTCCCGGTCGGCGCCGGCCGCGTGATCGCCGGCTGGGACGAGGGCGTCACCGGCATGCGCGCCGGCGGCCGGCGGATGCTCGTGATCCCGCCCCACCTGGGCTATGGCGACAGCGGCGCCGGGGACGTCATCGCCCCCGGCGAGACGCTGGTCTTCGTCGTCGACGCGCTCTAGACCGCGGTCACCGCGGCGGCGGGCGCCGCCGCCGCGGAGTCGCCCTCCTTGTCCACGGTCAGCCGGTGCGCGAAGTACACGGGGATCGCCGACAGCAGGATCACCAGCACGCCGACCACGTTGACGATCGGCAGCTGGTTCGGGCGCGAGAGGTTGGCGAGGATCCAGATCGGCAGCGTCTGCTGCTGGCCGGCCGTGAACGTGGTGACGATCACCTCGTCGAACGACAGCGCGAAGGCGAGCAGCGCGCCGGCCACCATCGCCGAGCGCAGCGCCGGCAGGGTGACGAGCCGGAACGTCGTCCACGTGTCGGCGCCCAGGTCCGCCGACGCCTCCTCGAACGACCCCGACGTGCGCCGCAGCCGCGCGATCACGTTGTTGTAGATCACGACGATGCAGAACGTCGCGTGGCCCACGATCACGGTGAACATGCCGAGGCCGATCCCGAACGGCGACAGCACCTCGCGGAACGTCGCGTTCAGCGCCATGCCGGTGACGATGCCCGGCAGCGCGAGCGGGAGGATGACCACGAACGAGATCGTCTCGCGGCCGAAGAACCGGTGGCGCGAGACCGCGAACGCGGCCAGCGTGCCGAGCAGCAGCGCGATCAGCGTCGCGCCGGTGGCGGCCTTCAGCGACGTCCACAGCGCCTCGCGCACGCCCGGGTTGTCGATCGCCCGCCCGAACCAGTCGAGCGTCAGCCCCGGGATCGGCCACTTCAGCGTGCGCCGCTCGTTGAACGCGTAGAGGAAGATGACCGCGATCGGCAGGTAGATGAAGGCCAGCGTGAAGGCGGTGCCGATCCGCAGCAGCAGGCGCATCAGAGCGACTCGAACGCGCCCAGCTTCCGGGCGACGAGCAGGTAGAGGACCATGATCATCACGGGCACCGTCGCGAACGCGGCGGCCAGCGGCAGGTTGTTCGCCACGCCCACGTTCGTGTAGACGACGTTGCCGATGAACTGCGTCGAGGAGACGATCTGCGGCGTGATGTAGTCGCCGAGCGTCAGCGAGAAGGTGAAGATCGAGCCCGCCACCACGGCGGGCAGGGCGAGCGGCAGCACCACGCGGCGGAAGGTCAGCCAGTCGCCGGCGCCGAGGTCACCCGAGGCGTCGAGCAGCGAGCTCGGGATCCGCTCGAGCCCGGCGTAGATCGGCAGGATCATGAACGGCAGCCACAGGTAGGAGAAGACGAGCCACGTCGCCACGTTGCCGAAGCCGGGGCCGCTCAGTCCCAGCGGTGAGAGCGCCCAGTTCAGGATGCCGTCCTCGGCCAGGATGATCCGCCAGGCGTAGACCTTGACGAGATAGGACGACCACAGCGGCATCAGCACGGCGACGACGAGCAGGCCGCGCGCGCGACGGCTCGCGAACCGCGCCATGTAGAGGGCGATCGGGAAGGCCAGGATCGCGTCGGTCACCGTCACCGCCGCGGCGATCAGGACCGTCCGCAGAGCGATCGTCCGGTAGACGTCCTGCTCGATCAGCGTGCGGAAGTTGTCGAGCCCGTACTCCTGGACGACCAGCCCGGAGAACGTGTCGAGCCGCCAGAAGGCAGCGACGAACAGCACCGCGAGCGAGCCGAGGTACGCGACCAGCAGCCAGCCGACCGGCCCCGCGAGCAGCAGCGAGAGCTGCAGGCGGGGCCGGCGCCAGAGAAAGGTGGCTAGCCCTTGATTTCCGTCCACGCCTGGACCCACTCGGAGTAGTCCTTGCAGACCTCTCCGCGGTCGTCGCCGCAGTCCTTCGTCGGCGTCTTCCAGTAGGCCACCTGCGAGAAGTACTCCTCGTCCTCGGCGTGGAAGATGTCGCAGTGGTTCTTCACCGCGGTCTCCGCGCACGACTTGGAGTTCGAGGGCGCCTCACCGAACCACTCCGCCACGGCCGCGTTGGCCTTCGGCGAGATGATGTGGTTGAGCCACATGTACGCGCAGTTCGGGTTGGCGGCCTTGGAGGCGATCATCCAGGTGTCCGACCACCCGGTCGCGCCCTCCTTCGGCAGCGTCGTCTTGATCGGCACCTTGTCGGCCTCGAGCAGGTTGGCGATCACCTGCCACGTCGTGCCGATCACGGAGTCGCCGCTGGTGAACGCGGCCTGCTCCTTGGTGTAGTCCGACCAGTACTCGCCGATGATCTCGCGCTGCTGCTTGAGCAGGTCGACGGCGGCCTGGAACTGCTTGTCGTCGAGTGCGTAGGGGTCGTCGATCCCGAGGTCGGGCTGGGTCGCCTTCAGGTACAGCGCCGCGTCGGCGATGTAGATCGGGTTGTCGTACGCCGTGACCTTGCCCTTGTGGGGCGAGTCCGGGTCGAACACGGCGCCCCACGAGTCCGGCGCGGGCTCGACCTGGTCGCTCCGCCACATCAGCAGGTTCGCCCCGCGGCCGTGCGGCACGCCGTAGCTCTGCCCGTCGACCGTGTTCCAGGGCTGGTCCTTGAGCCCCTCGAACACGTCGGCGTAGTTCGGGATCAGGTCGGTGTTGACGGGCGCCACGTCGCCGCCGGCGATCAGCCGCAGCGTGGCGTCACCGGACGCCGAGACCGCGTCGTACTGGCCGGTGCGCATCAGCGTGACCATCTCGTCCGACGTGTTGCCGAGCTTCGTGTTGACCTGGCAGCCGGTCTCCTTCTCGAAGTCCGTCACCCAGTCGACCTTCGGGTCCGTCGACCCGTCCTCGACGTACCCGGCCCAGGCGACGAGGTTGACCTGACCCTCGCCCTCGCCGACCTCGGTGGCCGCCTTCGGCCCCTCCGGGGCCTTGACGTCGCCGCCGCTCGAATCCGAGTCGTCGCTGCCGCAGCCGACCGTGAACGCCAGCGCGGCGGTGGCCGCCACCAGGGCGGCCCATCTCGCGTACCTCACGTCTCACCCTCCTCAGGGATTGCGTACGTGTGCTCCTCGCTCCAACCCACCGTCACCTCGCGGCCCTGCTGCTCGAGCGCCTGCGAGGAGGTCGTCTCCAGGTTCTGGTGGACGACCTGGAGCTCGCCGCCGTGCTCGAGGTCGACCAGGTAGCGGGTGATCATCCCCGCGTAGGCGACGTCGCGCACCACGCCCGCCCTCGGTGTGCAGGCCGTCGTGCGGCCCGTCGAGCAGCCGGACCTTCTCGGGGCGGACCGTGAACCTGCGCCCGTCGCGCTCGAGCACGTTGGAGACGCCGACGAAGCCGGCGATGAACTCGCTGCCCGGGCGCTCGTAGACGTCGGCGGGGGCGCCGACCTGCTCGATCCGGCCCTCGTTGAACACGGCCAGGCGGTCGCTCATCGTCAGCGCCTCCTCCTGGTCGTGCGTCACGTAGACGAACGTGATGCCGACCTCCTGCTGGATGCGCTTGAGCTCGACCTGCATCTCCTGGCGCAGCTTGAGGTCGAGCGCCCCGAGCGGCTCGTCGAGCAGCAGCACCTGCGGGCGGTTGACGATCGCGCGCGCGAGCGCCACGCGCTGGCGCTGGCCGCCGGAGAGCTGGGCCGGCTTGCGGCCGCCGAGGCCGGGGAGCCGGACCATCTCGAGCGCCTCGTCGACGCGCTGGCGCCGCTCCTCGCGCGGCACCTTGGCGACCCGCAGCCCGTAGCCGACGTTGTCCGCCACGTTCATGTGCGGGAACAGCGCGTAGTCCTGGAAGACGGTGTTGACGTCGCGCTGGAACGGCGGGCTGCCGCGAGACGTCGCGGCCCGCCAGCTCGATCGAGCCGGCGTCCGGCCGCTCGAAGCCGGCGATCATCCGCAGCGTCGTCGTCTTGCCCGAGCCGGACGGGCCGAGCAGGGTGAAGAACTCGCCGCGGGCGACGTCGAGGTCGACGGCGTCGACGGCGACGACTTCGCCGTAGCGCTTGACCAGGCCGCGCAGCCGGATGTCGGGCGTGGATTCCAACCTGGGCGGCAAGCCTATTGGTCTGATCGGCACACGTTTTGCACCACGCGCCCGAATCCGGTTGGCCGACGTGGCGCTAAGGTCGCCGCCGATGTCGCAGCTCTACGTCCAGCGCGACCAGCCGCCGGGCGTCCCGCCGCTCTCGCTCACGGGCGAGCGCACGCTGCCGGACGTCCCCGAGGAGAACTACTGGTTCCGCCGCCACCTCGTGGTCTACGAGTGGATCGCGGCGCGCGCCCACGGCCGGCGGGTCGTGGACCTGGCGTGCGGCGAGGGCTACGGCTCGGCGGTGCTCGCGTCCACGGCCGTGTCGGTGGTGGGGGTCGACGCCAACCCGGAGGCCTTCGAGCACGCGCGGCTGAAGTACCCCGGCGTCCGCTTCGAGCGCAACATGATCGAGCTGTGGACCGGGAACGTCGACTGCGTCGTGTTCCTGCAGACGATCGAGCACGTGCAGGATCCCGACGGCGTGCTCGATCACATCCGCGAGCTGGTCGGCCCGAAGGGCGTGGCCTACGTCTCGACGCCGAACGTGCTGACGCTCGCCCCGAAGGGGGCCGAGCGCTCGGGCAACCCCTGGCACGTGCGCGAGTACCGCGCGGAGGAGTACCGGGCGCTGTGCGAGCGCCACTTCGGCTCGGTCGACCTCGCTGGGCCTCTTCCACGCGCGCAGGCTGCGCGCCCACGCGTGGGCGCTCAAAGCCGGCTGGGACGCCGTGCACGCGCGGCTCGGCATCACCCAGGCGTTCTACGACCGCTTCACGCCGGCCATCTCCACGCGCGACTTCGCGCTCCGGCGGCGGGGCCTCGACCGCGCGCTCGACTTCCTGGCGGTGCTGCGTCCGTGACCCGCCTGTCGATCGTCCTGCACACCCACATGCCCTACGTCGAGGGCTTCGGCACGTGGCCGTTCGGCGAGGAGTGGCTGTGGGAGGCGATCGCCACCAGCTACCTGCCGCTGCTCGACGTGCTCGACGCCCACCCCGGCAGGGTCACCGTCTCGCTGACGCCCGTGCTGTGCGACCAGCTCGAGGCGCCCGGCGCGCTCGAGCGCTGCCTGGCCTTCCTGCGCGAGATCCGGCCCGCCTCGCACGAGCTCGACATCGAGGAGGCGGAGGCGCCGGTGGCGGCCGCGCTGGAGCGCAGCGCCGCGTCGTATGCCGCCGCCGCCGACGCGCTCGAGCGCCGCGGCGACCTGCTCGCCGCCTTCGCGCCGCACGCGACCTGGACCTCGGCGGCCACCCACCCGGTGCTGCCGCTGCTGGCCACCGGCACCGGCGTGCGGCTCCAGCTGCGCACCGGGATCGCGTCGCACCGCGCGCGCTTCGGGGAGTGGGGCGGGGGCTTCTGGCTGCCGGAGTGCGCGCACGCGCCGTGGCTGGACGACATCCTCGAGGAGGCCGGCGTGCGGGTCGCCTGCGTCGACTGGACCGACGTGCTCGGGCCCGGGCCGCAGGCGCCGCGCTGCACCGAGGCCGGCGTGGTGCTGGCGCCGCTCGACCGCGAGGCGATCGAGCTGGTCTGGCACCGTGACGGCTATCCCGCCGGCGCGCCGTACCTCGACACGCACCGGCTGACCGAGCACCGCCACCGCGCGTGGGCGAACGACGGCGCCGTCTACGACCCCGGCCGCGCCGCGGCTCAGGTGGCCGCCGACGCCGAGGACTTCGTGCGCCGCGTGGCGGCCCGCGGCGGGCCGTCGGTCGTCGCGCTCGACACCGAGCTGCTCGGCCACTTCTGGCCGGAGGGAGTCGACTGGCTGCGCGCCGTGCTCGAGGCGTGCTCGCGCCACGGGGTCGAGCTCGTGCCGCCGGGCGAGGGCGAGCCGGTCGACGCACCGGCCGACCCGCCGGTCACGAGCTGGGGCGACGGGCGCGACCTGCGGACCTGGAGCGGCCCTGCCGTCGGCGGGCTCGCGTGGGCCCAGCGCGGCGCCGAGCTGCGCGCCTTCAGCGGCCGCGCGCGGCCGTCCGACCGCGCGTTGCGCGAGCTGCTCGCGCTCCAGGCCTCCGACTGGGCGTTCCTGATCTCGGCCGGCACGGCGGGCGACTACCCGCGCGAGCGCGCCGAGGGGCACCGGGCGGGATTCGAGGCCGCGCTCGCCGACCCGGCGGTCGAGCCCGGTCTGCGGTCTCTGGCGCCGCTCCTCTGAAGCTTTAGTTGCCCCGGCCGATCATTCCGGGGGAGGCGGTGTGTAAGGTGCCCCGCTTCGTCACAACCGAACCTTGCCGAATCTCCGTCGCCCAGGCGGCGGGGAACGGGGGAACCGCCTGGAGCCGGATGTCCGGTTCCCGGGGCGAATCGCCGCAGTAGAGCGGCGTAGCGCAGGTCTTCGCGCGAGCCCGTCAGCTAACCCCGTAGGCGCAGAGACCAGAGGAGTTCCCGCTGTGCCGACAACTGAATTTGAACCCTGGCTGGATTCCCAGCGCCGTTCTCGTGCGCGGCGCTTCGAGGCGTACGCCGCCTGCGCCGCCTGCGTGGCCGCCGCAGCCTCGCCGCCATGGCGCTCGTCTCGCTGACCTTCGCGGCCGGCGGTGCCGTCGCCGCCGACCGCCAGGCCGCCAAGGTCGTCCGGACCTCCGGCAGCTCGGTCTCGGCGCTCCAGCAGGCGCTCGGCATCCCCGCCGACGGCATCTACGGCCCGCAGACGCGCAAGGCCGTCCGCCGCTTCCAGCGCGCCAACGGGCTCGCCGTCGACGGCATCGCCGGCCCTCAGACGCTCGCCGCGCTCGGCCTCACCGCCCGTAGCTCGTCGGCGCCGCAGGACGCGGCGACCGTGCTCGCGAAGATCGCGCAGTGCGAGTCGGGCGGCGACCCGACCGCCGTCTCCGCCGACCGGCGCTACTTCGGCAAGTACCAGTTCTCGCGCGCCACGTGGCGCCGGATGGGCGGCCGCGGCAACCCGGCCCGCGCCCCCGAGGCCGAGCAGGACCAGCGCGCGGCGATGCTCTACGAGCAGGAGGGCACGCGGCCCTGGCCGGTCTGCGGCCGCGGGCTCTAGGTGCCGTTCAGGCTCGTGCGCTAGGCCGCCAGGTGGCCATGATGTCGCGCATCGAGATGATGCCCTGGACCTCGCCGCCGCTGACCACGACGAGGTGACGGAAGCCGCCGCGCGCCATCGCGTCGGCGGCCTTCTCCAGATCCCAGTCGGCGTCGGCGAAGGCCGCGTTGGCCGTCAGGTGCTCCCCGACCGTCTCCTGGTCCGGGTCCTGGCCGGCGCCGAGCGAACGCACGATGTCGCGCTCGCTGACGATCCCGGGGCCGGGCTGCTCGGGGTCGAAGATCACGGCCGACCCGACGTTGTGCTCGCTCAGGAAGCGTGCGGCGTCGCGCAGGGTCCGCCCCGGCGTGATCGTCAGGACCTCCTGGGTCATCGCGTCTCGTACCTTCACGCCCGCTCCCCTTCGGCGACAGTGCTGGGCGCGAAGATACTCCGCTCATGGAACTTGTGACGACCGACTACCACACCGCGGGCGAGCCGTTCCGCATCGTCACAGGCGGCGCGCCCGAGATCCCGGGCGCCACCGTGCGCGAGCGGCGCGAGCACGCGCGCGGCAGCGCCGAGGTGGACGCCGTGCGCCGCCTGCTGTGCCACGAGCCGCGCGGGCACGCGGACATGTACGGCTGCTTCCCGGTCCCGGCCGACGACGCCGGCGCCGACTTCGGCGTGCTGTTCTGGCACAAGGACGGCTACTCGACCGCGTGCGGGCACGGCACGATCGCGCTCGGCGCGTGGGCGGTGGAGTCGGGGCGGATCGCGTGCGAGCCCGACGGCGAGGCGGCGGTGACGATCGACGTGCCGTCCGGGCGCGTCGTGGCGCGGGTGCGCTGCGCGGGCGGGGCGGTCGCGTCGGTGACGTTCCGCAACGTGCCGGCCTACGTGATCGCGCGCGGCGTGGAGGCGGCGGGCGTACGCGTGGACGTCGCGTACGGCGGGGCCATCTACGCCAGCGTGGCGGCCGCCGACCTCGGGCTCGAGGTCGTGCCCGAGCGACTGGACGAGCTGATCGCCGCGGGGCGCGAGGTCAAGCGCGCGCTCGAGGGCACCGAGGTGGCGCGCCACGCCGACGAGCGCCTCTCGGGCATCTACGGCACGATCCTCTACGACGAGCTGGCCGAGGGGCACCAGCGCAACGTCACGGTGTTCGCCGACGGCGAGGTCGACCGCTCGCCGTGCGGCTCCGGGACCTCGGCCCGCCTCGCGCTGCTCGACCGCGATCTGCCGCGCCACGAGTCGATCGTCGGCACCACGTTCTCCGGCCGCATCGTCGAGCGGACCGCGGAGGGCGTGATCACCGAGATCGAGGGGACGTCCTACCGGACCGGCGAGCACCGCTTCGTGCTCGACCCGCGCGACGAGCTCGGCACCGGGTTCGTGCTGCGATGAGGTTCCTCGACGGTTCCGGGCTGTCGTTCGGCGCGGCCGCCGACGCGCTCGAGGCGGCGCTGGAGGCCGGTCTGGACCCGGAGGCGCAGCCCGCGCGCACGATCCTGCCGGCCGGCGAGGGCGAGCTGCTGGTCATGCCGGCCGCGTTCGGGCCGGTGGCGGCGGTCAAGCTCGTCACCGTCGGCCCGGCCGAGCCGCGCGTCCAGGGCATCTGCGTGGTCTTCGACGCCGCCACGCTGGCGCCCGTGGCGCTCGTCGACGGCATCGCCCTCACGAACCTGCGCACGGCCGCCGTGTCGCTCCTCGCGGTGCGCCGCCTGGCCGTGCCGGACCCGCGGCGCGCCGTGATCTTCGGCCGCGGCCCGCAGGCCCACGCCCACGCCGACGCACTCGCGATCGACGACACCGTGCTGCTCGGCCGCGACGACCCGCGCCGCGACGAGCTGGTGGCCGCCGCCGACGTGATCTGTTGCTGCACCACCGCACGCGAGCCGCTGTTCGACGGCTCGCTCGTCGCCGACCACGCGTGCGTGGTGGCCATCGGCTCGCACGAGCCGGCGGCGCGCGAGACCGACGACCGGCTGGCACGGCGCGCCACCGTCGTCGTCGAGTCGCGCGCCTCGGCGCTGCGCGAGGCCGGCGACGTGATCGCCGCAGGCCTGGGACCGGACGACCTCGTCACGCTGCGCGAGCTGGTCGCCGGCGCCGAGATCCCGCCCGGGCCGCGGCTGTTCAAGAGCACCGGGATGGCATGGGAGGACGCGGTCGTGGCCGGCGCTACGCTGGCCGCCGATGGACCTCCGTAGGCTGGTCGGCAGGGCCCTGGTCGGCGGACTGTGCGTGTCCGGCGCCGTCGCCGTGATCGCGCTGCTCAGCGGCTCGTTCGACGAGATCCACTGGCGCGTCGTCGGGACCAGCCTCGGCTTCAGCGTCTTCACCTGCACCGCGGCGGCGGGCGCCGGCCTGCGCGACCGCTCGGACGAGCGCCTGCGCGCGCTCGGGCTCGCGACGATCGCGGCGTCGATTGCGGCGCTCGTCACGCTCATCGGCGGGCTCTGGATCGACGACGTCGATTGGCTGTGGCAGGCCTTCGGGGTGACCGGCCTCGCCGCGCTGTGGACCTCGCACGCGTCGCTCATGCTCGGCGCGCTGCGGCCGGCCGACTCGCCCGCCGTGCGAAGACTGAGTCAGGTCTCCGCGGTCACGCTCGGCATCGAGACGTTCGCCGGCGTCGGCGCGATCCTCGGTATGGACGTCGGCGAGGGCATCAACGTGCTCGCGGCGCTGATCGTCGTGACGGTGGTGACGACGGTGCTGGCGCCGCTCCTGCGACGGATGCGCAGCACTCCGACGCCCTCGCAGGCGGCCGTCGCGGTGGGGCGCGGGAGCGGCTTCGCCGCCGAGGTGGCGCAGAGCGCCCAGCGGCTCTCGACGATGGACCTGCCGGCGCCCGCGCAGGCCGAGGTCGACCACCTGCGCCGCCTCGCGCGCGACGCCGGCGCCTAGTCCCAGCGCAGAGTCTCGGGCTCCGGCCGCATGCGCAGCAGCCGGGCCGGCGCGCCGGCCACCACGGCGTTGTCGGGGACGGCCTTGGTCACCACGGTCGAGGTTCCGACGATCGCGTTGTTGCCGACCGTGGCGCCGCGCAGGATGCACGCGCCGTAGCCGATCCAGCAGTTGTGGCCGACGCGCACGTCGCGCTTGTAGATGCCCTGGAGGCGGATCGGGCGCTCGGTCTCGACGACGCCGTGGTCGAAGTCGATCAGCATCACGCGGTCGGCGACGACGCACTCGCGGCCGATCGAGACGTGCTGGAAGGCCGAGATCGTGCACTCCTGGCCGAGCACCGTCTTGGCGCCGATCTCGGCCTCGCCCTCGTGCACGCGGATCTTGGTGCCGTGGCCGATCCACGACCAGCGGCCCAGCCGCAGCACCGCGTCGCGCCCGATCTCGAGCTTCACGCCCGGGCCGACGAAGCAGATCCCGTCGGTCTGCAGCCGGCGCCCCCAGCGCAGCTTCAGCCACACCCACCGCAACAGCAGCCGCGCGTACTTGTGGTTGAGCATCCCGTGCGCGCGAAGGAAGCGCAGCAGGGCCAGCGGGCCGCCGTGGAGCGGCTCCGGCGCGCCGCGGACATGGAGGGGAGTTGGCGGCTTGGCGACCGTCGCCATGGGCCTCTGATCGTATCCTCGCCACGATGGCCGATCCGAAGCCCACCCTCGCCGAGCGCCTGCTGGCGGGCGACAAGCGCGCGCTGGCGCGCGGGATCTCGCTGGTCGAGGACGACGATCCCGAGGGCTGGGACCTCGTCCGCGAGGTCTACCCGCACACCGGCAAGGCCGCCGTGGTCGGCTTCACCGGGCCGCCGGGCGCGGGCAAGTCGACGCTCATCGGCGCGCTGATCAAGCACCAGCGCGCGCTCGAGCGCGAGATCGCCGTGCTGTCGATCGACCCCAGCTCGCCGTTCCGCGGCGGCGCGCTGCTGGGCGACCGCATCCGCCTGTCCGACCACTTCCTCGACCCGGGCGTGTTCATCCGCTCGATGGCCACGCGCGGCGCGCTCGGCGGCCTCGCCGAGGCGGCTCTGCAGACCGCGCTGCTGATGGACGCCGCCGGCAAGGACGACGTGTTCCTGGAGACGGTCGGCGTCGGCCAGGCCGAGGTCGACGTGATCGACCATGCCGACTCGGTCGTGCTCGTGCTGATCCCCGGGTCGGGCGACTCGATCCAGGCGCTCAAGGCCGGCGTGATGGAGATCCCGGACATCATCGTCGTCAACAAGTCCGACCACCCGCTGACCGACACGATGGTGCGCGAGATCCGCGGCGTGCTGTCGCTCGGGCCGCAGGAGGGCTGGCGCGTGCCGATCATCAAGACCGAGGCGGTCCGCGGCACCGGGATCGAGGAGCTCGCCGAGAAGATCGCCGAGCACCGCGCGCACGTCGAGGCGGAGGGCACGCTGTCCGAGCGCCGGCGCCGCAACCTGATGAGCGAGGTGCTGGGACTGGCCACCATGCGCCTGCGGCGGGCGCTGGAGGCGACGCTGCGCGAGGACCCCGAGGTGGCGGAGCTGCTCGACGAGGTCGTGGCGCGGCGGCTGGATCCCGCCAGCGCCGCCAGCGCGATCCTCGCCCGCGGGGCGGTCGAGGCCGGCGATGCCGCCCGGCCCGACCAGCGCACGCGACTAGGCTGATCATGTGCGGTACCTGCTGCCGATCGTGCTCGTCGCGGCCGTGGCGCTGGCCGTCCTGGTGATCGCGATCGCGGCGAGGCGCCCCGCGCGACGCCAGCGCCGACGGCGACGCCGGAGCCGGTCAAGGTCGAGGTCCGTGCCAGGCCGGTGCCCGACGTCCGCCGCTCGCGCTGCCCGGAGGACGTGCCCGGCTGCCGCGCCGTGCGCGGCACCGTGCTCTACGTCGAGAGCGTCGACCCGGACGGCGACGGCGACCTGCACGTCGTGCTCGAAGGCGGCTCGATCACACTGCCGGGCATGACGGCGATCGACATCGCGCCCGACCTGCGCCCGCGGCGCGACCCGCGCGTCGGCGACCGCGTGAGCGCCGCCGGCCCGGTCCAGACCGGCTCCTACGGGCAGGACCAGATCCACGCGCTCGTGCTCCGCGTCGGCCGGCGCTGATGCGCAACTGGGCGGGCAACTACGAGTACCGGGCGCGGACGGTGCACCGCCCGGGGTCGGTCGAGGAGCTGCGGGAGATCGTGTCGCGCGCCCCGCGCATCCGCGCGATCGGCTCGCGCCACTCGTTCACCGACATCGGCGACTCCGACGAGCTCGTCGCGCTCGACGGCCTGCCGGGCGAGATCGAGGTCGGCGACGGGACCGTGACGGTGCCCGGCCACCTGCGCTACGGCGACGTCGCCGAGCGCCTGAAGGCCGAAGGGCTGGCGCTGCACAACCTGGGCTCGCTGCCGCACATCTCGGTCGCGGGCGCGATCGCCACCGCCACCCACGGCTCCGGGACCGGCAACCTCGCGACCGCGGTCGCCGGGCTGGAGCTGGTGACCTCGAGCGGCGAGCTGGTCACCGCCCGCCGCGGCGATCCGGACTTCGACGGCATGGTCGTCTCGCTCGGCGCCCTCGGTGTGGTGACGCGCGTGACGCTGGACGCCGAGCCCGCCTACGAGATCCGCCAGCGCGTGTTCGAGGGCCTGCCCTGGGACGCCGTGCCGGACGCGTTCGGCGCGGCCTACAGCGTCAGCGTCTTCACGCGCTGGGACGAGACCGCGGACCAGGTGTGGGTCAAGTCGCGCGGCGAGCCGCCCGCCGAGCTGGACGGCGCGCGGCCGGCGGAGGCCGACGTCCATCCGCTCCCGGGCATGGACCCCGTCCACGCCACGCGCCAGCTCGGCGTGCCCGGCGCGTGGTCGGACCGCCTGCCGCACTTCCGGATGGAGTTCACGCCCAGCGCGGGCGAGGAGATCCAGAGCGAGTACCTCGTCCCGCGCGAGCACGCCGTCGCCGCGATCGAGGCGGTCCGAGCGCTCGGCGACGCGCTGCGGCCCGCCCTCCAGATCGCCGAGATCCGCACGGTCGACGCCGACTCGCTGTGGCTGAGCCCGCAGTACGGGCAGGACACGATCGGCTTCCACTTCACCTGGAAGCGCGAGCCCGAGCTGGTCGGCCGGCTCGCCGGCGCGCTCGAGGTCGCGCTGTCGCCCTTCGCACCGCGGCCGCACTGGGGCAAGGTGTTCCTGGCCGGGTCGGCCACGATGGCCGACCGCTACGAGCGCCTACCGGACTTCGCGCGGCTGACCGAGCGACTCGACCCGCGCGGCGCGTTCCGCAACGACTGGCTCGAGCGTCACGTGCTCTAGATCAGCTGCCAGGCGCTGATCGCCAGCGTGACCGCGCCGAGCACGGCGCCGGTGCGCGGCGCGCGGCGAAGGCCCCAGGCGATCAGGGCGCCGGCCACCGGCAGGGCCGGGATCAGGTGACGGGCCGCGAACGGCTCGGTGTCGATCGTCGCCACCAGGAACGTCGCGACCAGCAGCACGGCGGCGAACACGGTCAGTGCGAGCCCGGCCGCCGCCTCGGCGCCCGCCCACTCCGGGACCACGCGCGCGAGATCCTCGCGCCGCGAGCGCAGCAGCAGCCAGGCGGCGAACGGCACGAAGGCGAAGATCGGCGCCCACCGCAGCAGGCCCGCGGAGGGGTCGAGCCAGAGGGTCAGCAGCCGCGGCACGCGCTCCAGGTACTCGCCGAGCGTCTCGGCGCCGGTGGGCGAGACGCCCGAGGGAAGCTCCGACCACGGCGTGAGGCCGCCGTAGAGGCGCTCGTTGAGCGTCGCGTAGAGGACGAGCGAGGCGACGGCCAGCTCGACCGCGATCAGCCCCATCGTTCCGCGCCGCCCGCGGTGGCACCACAGGTACAGCGCGACGGCGACCGGCGCCGCGGGGACCACGTAGAGCGGATCGAGCCACGGCAGCACGCCGAGCATCGCCGCCGCCGCGAAGACGGGCGCCGGCCGCGGCGCCTCGCGCGCGGTCACCGCGCACAGCGTCGCGCCCGCGAGCAGCGTGGCGGCGGTCGCGCCCGGCAGGATCGTCCCGGCGTAGGCGACGGCCGGCGCCGACAGGCCCGCCAGCCCCGCCCCGAAGCTCGCGTAGGGCTCGGGCACGATCCGCCGCGCCACCAGCGCCGCCAGCACGAAGCCGAGCGCCGCGACGCCCGCCAGCACGACCCCGGCGGCGCCCTCGCCGAACGGCGCGATCAGGAGCGGGAAGCCGAGGCCGAGCGGCGAGCGGACGATCTCGTCCCCCAGCGCGCCGGCGATCCGCAGGTACTCGTGCTCCTCCGCGCCCAGAGGCTCGCCGCCGATCAGATAGACGGCGAACAGCAGCAGCCAGAGCGCGAACAGCCTCACGCGCCGAGCGCGCGGGCGATCACCATCTGCTGGACCTCGTCGGTGCCCTCGCCGATGGTGAGGATCTTGGCGTCGCGGTAGAAGCGGCACACCGGGTACTCCTCGATGTAGCCGTAGCCGCCGTGGATCTGGACCGCCTCCTCGGCGGAGCGCACCGCGAGCCGGCCGGTCTTGAGCTTGGCCTGTGCCGCCGTGAGCGTGAAGTTGCGGCCGGCGTCCTTCAGCAGCGCCGCCTTGTAGGTCAGCAGCCGCGCGGCCTCGATCTCGGTCGACATGTCGGCGAGCTTGGCCTGGATCGCCTGGTACTTGGAGATCGGCTTGCCGAACGCCTTGCGCTCCTTCGCGTAGGCCAGCGCCTGATCGAGCGCGCCCTGCGCGAGCCCGACGCCCATGGCCGCCACCCCGATGCGCCCGATGTCGAGCACGCGCAGGAACTGCTTGAAGCCCGCGCCCTGCGGCCCGATCAGGTGGTCCTCCGGCACGCGGCAGTCGGTGAAGGTCAGCGGCCGCGTGTCGGAAGCGTTCCAGCCCATCTTGCGGTACGGCTCGCCCTGCTCGTAGCCCGGCGTGCCGTTCGGCACCAGCAGGTTGGAGATCTCGTCGTCGCCGGTGCGGGCGGTGATCACGACCATGCCCGAGATGTCGGTGCCGGCGTTGGTGATGAACTGCTTGGCGCCGTTGATCACCCACTCGCCGTCCTCGAGCTTCGCGCGGGTGCGCACGTTGCCGGCGTCCGAGCCGGCCTCCGGCTCGGTCAGCCCGAAGGCGCCCAGCTTGCGGCCCGCGGTCAGCTCCGGCATCCAGTCCTGCTTCTGCTGCTCGGAGCCGAACAGGTAGACCGGCTGCGTGCCGAGCGAGGTGTGCGCGCAGAGCGTGATCGCCACCGAGGAGTCGATCCGCGTCAGCTCCTCGACGGCGATCGCGTAGGCCAGCGAGTCGCCGCCGCCGCCGCCGTACTCCTCCGGGAACGGGATGCCCATCAGCCCCAGCTCGCCGAGCTTGGCGACGATCTCGTACGGGAAGCGCTTCTCGCGGTCGAGCTCCTCGGCGACCGGCGCGATCTCCTGCTCGGCGAAGTCGCGCACGGTGCTGCGGATGAGGTCGTGGTCAGGCGAGAGGTCGAAGTCCATGGCCGACGATTCTGACGCGACTGCTTCACTTCCCGACTCATGACGGAGCTCGAGGCCCTCGCCGTGCTGGTCGCGGGAGCCGTGGCCGGCGCAGTGAACACGGTCGTCGGCTCCGGCTCGCTGATCACCTTCCCGACCCTGCTGGCGGTCGGCTTCTCGCCCGTCACGGCCAACGTCTCGAACTGCGTCGGGCTCGTGCCCGGCGGCGTGGCGGGCTCGTTCGGGTACCGGCGCGAGCTGCGCGGCCAGTGGCGCCGCCTCGGGATCCTCGCCATCGGGACCACGATCGGCGCCGTGATCGGCGGCATCCTGCTGCTCGAGCTGCCCGACGCGGTGTTCGACGCGATCGTGCCGGCGCTGATCCTCCTCGCCGTCGCCCTGATGGCCCTGCGGCCCTCGCCCAAGCTCCACGAGGGGGGCGACAACATGCCGGCCGGCGTGGCCTCGTCGTTCGCCGTCGGCATCTACGGCGGCTACTTCGGCGCCGCCCAGGGGATCATCCTGATGTCGCTCCTGCGTCTGTCGTTCGCGGAGAACCTCCAGGTCCTCAACGCGATGAAGAACGTGCTGGCGGGCGTCGCGAACGCCGTCGCCGGCCTGCTCTTCATCATCGTCGCCGACGTCGCGTGGGACGCCGCGGCGCTGATCGCCGCCGGCTCGACCGTCGGCTCGCTGGTCGCCGCGCGCTACGGCCGGAGGATCCCTCCCGAGATCCTCCGGCGCGTGGTCATCGTCTACGGGACGATCGTGGCGATCGTCCTCATCATCACCTGAAGACCTGCAGCTCGGCCGCGCGGACGTTGTCGTCCTGCGGGGAGCCGGCGCTGCAGTCGCTGTTGACGCGCGGGTCGTTGTCCTGATCGCCCTGGTACGCCGGCCCGCCCGTGCACTGGTTGGTGAGCACCCGCAGGCGGACGTGCGTCGCGGTCGTGCGCGGCACGTCGAACGAGCGGATGATCAGCTCCGGCGCCCGTGGCCGCGGGATCGCCGACGGGAACGCGTCGTCCGGGCTCGTGTACACCGTCGTGAACTGCGACGGCTGCGAGCAGTCCACGGCGCCGCGGGCGTCGCAGGCCAGCAGCTCGAACTTCCGCAGGGCCGAGAACCGGCTCTGCGACTGGTTGTCCGGCTCGGTCGCGGCCGGGATTCGATGGCGCAGCATGGCGCTGACCTGGATGCGGTCGAACGCCTGGCGGGCGCGCGACGGATCCAGGCGCACGGTGACCTGCTTGCCCGCGATCGGCGAGTTGAGCGACGCCCAGTTGGTCATCTCGGTGTCGTCGATCAGGGCGCCCAGGTTCACGCCGTCTCCGGTCGCCGTCGCGTCGTTCGCGCTCGACGCCAGGTTGAGCGGCATGTTGACCGTGAAGTCACGCAGCTGGCCGGCGCGCACCGTGAGCGTCGTCCGCACATGGCCGAAGCCGTTGCCGCGGGCGAGCATCTCGTACGTGCCGGGCACGAGCGTGAACACGTCGTCCAGCGGCGTGGCCGGGTCGGTGTCCGCGACCGGGTTCGCGCGCGCCTCGTAGCGGCCCACGAACAGCTGGGCGGACGCGCCCGACGCGTTGCCGGTCGGGCGGAACCGGACCGTCGCCTCGTTGGCGTGCGGCGAGTCGAACGCGGGCACGGGATCGAAGTCCTCGTCGCCGTTGCTGCTCGCCGCCTGGCCCAGGCCGCGCTTGGCGAACGTGTTCCACATGATGTCCTGGTTGACGCCGCTGTTGCGCAGCTGGTCGGCGGCCAGGATGGCGTTCCGGGCGTCGACCATGCTCACGTTGCCGGTCGCCATCAGCAGCCAGCGCGTCGAACACGAGCTGCATCCAGCGCCGCCCGCCGCTGTCGCCGTAGCGGCCGATGAACGCCTGCCGCAGGTCGTAGTTGGTCGCGCTCCAGATCTCGCCGTCGGCGTGCACCTGCGTCCGCTGCGTGCAGTTGCCGTCGTTGCAGACGAAGTCGTAGCCGACGTCGGAGTAGTTGAGCGGGCTGTTGTTCATCCCGTAGTTGCGGATGCCGGCCACCTTGTCGCCGGTCACGTACGGACCGACGGCGAACGGGTTCTCTCCGCCGACCGGCACGAAACCGCTGCTCGTGCAGGTACTGGATCGCCATCAGGTCCGACCAGCTCTCGCCCATGGCCTGCGGCTGGTTGCCGGACAGGTTCATGTTCGGGCCACCCGCCATGCGGTTGGAGATCGCGTGGCCGTACTCGTGCGCGATCACCGACATGTCGTAGTCGCCGTCGACGCAGGGCGCGTAGAACGCCGCCGGGATCGGCTGCCAGAGGTACATGTTCGTGATCGGCAGCTGGCCGTCGGGCAGCGTGAACTGGTTCGCGTTGTTGCGCGCCTGGAAGCCGGGCGGGCCGCCGCTGATGCCGCCGGCCTGGGCGTTGCCGTGCTCGTGGTCGCCCTCCGCACCGCCGCGGCCGAAGTTGTACGTCTGCATGTTCCACGTCGCCTCGGTGAAGCCGAGGCCGTACGACCAGTCGTGCATCCGGTTGTGCATCGCGAACAGGTTCGCCCGCGCCGCGTCGATGTCGTTGCGGGCCGCCGACGCGAACGTCGTCGGGTTGCAGCTCTGCGTTGAACCACTGGTTCGTCCACGGGTACGTGTACTCGCGGTCGGTCCTGGGCGTCGCCGTGCTCGGGGCCGACCGAGTACCCGATCGTTGCTGTTCCAGTTGTGCGTGGCGACCGCGTTGTTGCCGCGCGTGGTGAAGGTCGCGAACGGCGGCGAGGTCGCGTTCGTCAGCATGTCCCACGGCAGCGACGCCGGGTTGTTCAGGACGAGCGTGCAGTTGGTCGTCGCCAGCCAGCACCAGCGCGTGCGCGTGTCGGTGCTCGCGTAGTTCTGGAGCGGCGAGTTCGGGAACACCGTCCACGTCGGGTTGTCGGCCAGGTGGTCGACCAGGCTCTCGCGGACGAGCACCTCGCCGGTCTCGGCGTCGACGAACGAGCCGAAGCCGTCCTCGCCCTCGAGCAGCGTTGTCTGCCACGCCAGGCGGACGCCGTCGCGCGGCGTCGGCACGGCCACGAGGCGGGCCTGCGCCGGGCGGTCGAGCCCGCTGGCGTCGAGGACGGTCCAGCCGCGCCGCTGGCGGGCGTTGCCGAGCGTCCCCTCGCTCATCCGCGCGTCGTCCGCCGCCGCGCGGACGGCGGCCGCGGCGCCGATCTCCCGGGCGCCGGTGACGTCGTCGTCCTGGGCGAGCGACGAAGACACATAGGCGACCCGGCCGTCCTTGACGCCGATGGCGATCAGGCCGTCGTGGCCGGCGGCGACGCCGTCGAAGGTCTGGCGCAGCAGCACGGCGTGGTCGGTGACGGTCACCAGCTCGAGGTCGGTCGCGCCGATGCCCAGCAGCGCGCGGTTGCGCGCGATCCACTGGCGCGCCGCGGTCTCCTGGTCGGACGAGAGCCCGGTGGCCAGGTAGCCGCTGTTGGGTGACGACCGCCTGCGGCGTTCCAAATCGGTTCCACGTGACCCGCAGGCCCGCGGCCTGCGACCGCTGGCGCGCGGTCGGCGCTACTCGGCCGTCACGCGTGTCGACGTCCGCCGTAAGAGCGTTCTCCCCCTGGAAGCCCGGCGCCGCTAGAGCGCTTGTGCCGACCACCCCCATGACGACGAGCGTGGACGCGCACACAGCCAGACATGAACGCAGCATGTCTTCCCCCTGTCCCGCACAACAGTGCAGCCAGTGTGTCTCGCCGCTCAGCGGATTTCAAGCACTCAATGCAGGTCGGGGGCGCCGGCGTTCGCCGCCGCCAGCTCGACCAGCAGCCGCACGCCGAAGCCCGCGCCGCCCTTCGGCGTGTAGGGCTTGCCGTTCTCGTACGCGGTGCCGGCGATGTCGAGGTGCACCCACGGGACGTCGCCGGTGAAGCGCTTGAGGAACTGCGCCGCGGTGATCGAGCCGGCCTTGCGCGCCTCGACCGCGTTCATGATGTCGGCGTAGCGGCTCTTGATCAGGTCGGCGTACTCGGCGTGCAGCGGCAGCCGCCACACCAGCTCGCCGCTCCGCTCGCCGGCCGCCTGCACCTCGGCGCACCAAGCGTCGTCGGAGCCGAACAGCCCTGCGTAGGTGTTGCCGAAGGTGGTGACGATCGCCCCGGTCAGCGTGGCGAGGTCGACGAGCCGCTCGGCGCCCTGGTCGATCGCGTGGGCGAGGCAGTCGGCCAGGACGAGCCGGCCCTCGGCGTCGGTGTTGATGACCTCGATCGTGGTGCCGGTCTTGGCGCGCAGGATGTCGCCGGGCTTGACGGCGTGGCCGCTCGGCAGGTTCTCGGTGGCGCCGATCACCGTCACCACGCGGGCCGGCAGCCCGAGCCGGGCGATCGCGCCCGTGGCCTCCAGCACGGCCGCCGCGCCCGACATGTCGAACTTCATCTCGCTCATCTTCATGCCCGGCTTGATCGAGATCCCGCCGGAGTCGAAGGTGACGCCCTTGCCGACGAACCCGAGCAGCGGGCCGGCGACGTCGGGCGGCTCGTAGCGGAGCGTGATCAGCTGCGGCTCCTCGTGCGTTCCCCGCGCGACGCCCGCGAAGGCGCCCATCCCGGCCGCCTCGATCTCGGCCCGGCCCCAGACCTCGACCTGGAGCCCGGGCAGGGCGCGAGCCCGCTCGGCCAGCGCGCTCGGCGTCATCTCGTTGGCGGGCGCGTTCTGGAGGTCGCGGCACGCGTTGGCGGCCTCGGCGGCGGCCGCCGCACGCTCGACCTCGGCGCTCGTGTCGTGGTGCGCGGAGACGATCAGCTCCTCGAGCCGAGGATCGTCGTCGGAGTCGGTCTTGAAGGCGCGGTACTCGTAGGCGGCGAGCACGGTGCCCTCGACGAAGCCGGGCGCGCCGACGTGGTGCGGGATCTCCCAGCACAGCCGCTTGGTGCCCAGCTCGCGCGCCCGGCCGGCCACCGCGGCGGCGGCCACGCGGGCGCGCTCGGCGTCGAAGTCGTCGCGCTTCCCGAGCCCCACGAGGACGTAGCGGTTGCCGCCGGCGTGGGTTACCGCCAGCTTGCGCAGCCCGGCGCGCGCTTCGCCGGAGTCGACCATGCCCTGCAGGGCACCGTCGACGTCATGGGCGATCCGCTCTCCTTCGAAGACGCCGACGGCGATCGTGTCGGCTCCCGTGTCCGGCGGCGCCTGAGTGGTCGAACTCACGCGCATGGGGACCGCACCTTAATAGACTCGCCCCATGCCACGAACCGTGATCCTCGGCGCTGCACGCACCCCGGTGGGGAAGCTGGGCGGCGGACTGTCGTCTCTGCACCCCACCGACCTGGGCGGGATCGCCATCAAGGCGGCGCTCGAGCGGGCCGAGGTGGCGCCGGAGCAGGTGCAGCACGTGATCATGGGCCAGGTGCTCCAGGCGGGCACGGGGCAGATCCCCTCGCGGCAGGCGCAGATCAAGGCGGGGATCCCCAAGGAGGTCTCCTCCGAGACGATCAACAAGGTCTGCGCGTCGGGCATCCGCGCCGCGGGCCTGATCGACCAGGCCGTGCGCGCCGGCGACCTCGAGGTGGCGGTCGGCGGCGGCATGGAGTCGATGTCGCAGGCGCCGTACCTGCTGCCGAAGGCGCGCTTCGGCGCCCGCATGGGGGACATGAAGGCGCTCGACGCGATGGTCCAGGACGGGCTGCGCAACCCGTTCACTGGGAAGCAGATGTTCGAGGAGGCCACCGAGGTCGGCGAGCAGCTCGAGATGACCCGCGCGGACCTCGACAAGTGGGCGCTGCGCTCGCACGAGCGCACGATCGCGGCCACCGACGACGGCCGGCTGCCGGAGGAGATCGTGGCGGTGACGGTCCCGGGGCGGAAGGGCGACACCGTGGTGGAGGTCGACGAGGCGCCGCGCCGCGACAGCAGCCTCGAGTCGCTCGCCAAGCTGCCCGGCCTCGCCCACAGGGAGGGCTCGCACACGGCGGGCAACTCGCCGGGCGTCAACGACGGCGCCGGCGCGCTCGTCCTCGCCTCCGACGAGTGGGCCGAGCGCGAGGGCCGCGAGGTGCTGGGGACGATCATCGCCCAGGCGGCGGTGGCCGACGAGTTCGAGTGGCTCGCGCGCACCCCGGCCAACGCGGCGCTGAAGGCGCTCGACAAGGCCGGCCTGCAGCCGGGCGACATCGATCTGTGGGAGATCAACGAGGCGTTCGCCTCGGTCACGCTGAACTCGGTCAGGATGCTCGGCATCGACGAGGACCGCGTGAACGTGAACGGCGGGGCAGTGGCGATCGGGCATCCGATCGGGGCCTCGGGCGCCCGCATCCTCGCCACGCTGGTGCACGAGCTGCGCCGGCGCGGCGGCGGCTACGGCTGCGCGGCGATCTGCTCCGGCGGCGGCCAGGGCGACGCAGTCATCGTGCAGGTGTGACCGAGCGCCCGCACATCCTCCCTCCGCCGCCGGGCGGCGGTGCGCTGCGGCGGCCGGAGGAGCCGGGCGCGGCGTTCTTCGACCTCGACCGCACGCTGATGGCGGGCTCGTCGGCGTACCAGTTCGGGCGCGCGGCCTACAAGGCCGGGCTCGTCTCGCGCCGCCAGCTCGCCAAGGACGCCTACGAGAACCTCGTCTTCAGCATGCGCGGCTCGACCGACAAGGGCACCGACGCGCTGCGCGAGCGGATCGCGAGCCTGCTCGAGGGCGTCCGCGTGCGCGATCTGCAGCGGCTCGCGCCCGAGGTGCTGGCGGGCGTGCTGCCGCGGCTCTACCCGCGCATGCTCCAGATCGCCTACGAGCACCAGGACGCCGGGCGGCCGGTGTTCATCTGCACCGCCGCCTCGCAGGAGATGGCCGAGCTGATGGCGATCGTGCTCACCTTCGACGGCGCGGTCGGAAGCGTGTCGGAGGTGATCGACGGGCAGTACACCGGCCGGCCCGGCGGACCCTTCACCTACCGCGAGGGCAAGGCGCAGGCGATCCGCGAGCTGGCCGAGCGCGAGGACATCGACCTCGACGCCTCGTGGGCCTACTCGGACTCCGAGTCCGACCTGCCGATGCTGCGCGCCGTCGGCCACCCGGTCGCCGTGCACCCGGACAAGACGCTCGCGCGCGTGGCGCGCGAGGAGGGCTGGGAGATCCTGCGGTTCGACCGCCGCCGACTGCGGTTCGCGGGCGCCGCCGTGGCGGCCGCGGCGGTCGGCGGCGGCGTGGCCGTCACGAGGGTCCGCGCGTGAGCGAGCTCACGCACGAGCAGGAGGAGATCCGCGACCTCGCGCGCCGGTTCGCCGACGAGAAGGTCGCCCCGCACGCATCGCAGTGGGATCGCGACCACACGTTCCCGCGCGAGCTGTTCGCCGAGCTCGGCGAGCTCGGGTTGATGGGCGTCTGCGTGCCCGAGGAGCACGGCGGCGCGGGCGCCGACTTCCTCTCCTACGTGCTCGTCCTCGAGGAGCTCTCGCGCGCCGACGCCGGCGTGGGGGTGACCGTGGCGGTCCACACCAGCGCCTGCACGCTCCCGCTGCTCGCCCACGGCTCCCCGTATGTGGAGGCGCTGGCCTCCGGGGAGGAGCTCGGCGCCTTCGCGCTGACCGAGGCGGGCTCCGGCTCGGATGCGAGCGCGATGCGCACGCGGGCCGCCGACAGCCGCATCACCGGCTCCAAGCAGTGGATCACCAACGGCTCGTACGCCTCGACCTTCATCGTCTTCGCGCGCGAGGACGAACGCGCCAGCGCCTTCGTGGTGCGCGCCGGCGCCGAGGGCTTCGCGGTCACGCGCGAGGAGGAGAAGATGGGGCTCAACTCGAGCTCCACCGCCGACCTCTCGTTCGAGGCCACGCCCGGCGAGCGCCTGGGCCAGCCGGGGGAGGGCATGAAGATCGCGCTGCGCACGCTCGACACCGGCCGCATCGGGATCGCCGCCCAGGCGGTCGGCATCGGGCAGGCGGCGCTCGACCTCGCCACCGGCTACGCCAAGGAGCGCAACGCCTTCGGCGGCCCGATCGCGCGGCTGCAGGCGATCCAGCACAAGCTGGCCGAGATGCAGACCGAGATCGAGGCGGCGCGCGCGCTGACCTGGCGCGCGGCGCGGCTCAAGGAGGCGGGCCGCCCCCACACCGTCGAGGGCGCCCAGGCCAAGCTGTTCGCGAGCGGCGTCGCCCGCCGCCAGACGGGCGAGGCGATCCAGATCCTCGGCGGCTACGGCTACACGAAGGAGTTCCCGGCCGAGCGCTACTACCGCGACGCCAAGGTCACCGAGATCTACGAGGGCACGAGCGAGATCCAGAAGCTCGTCATCGCCCGCGCGCTGCTCGGCGAGTCGATGCGCTCATGAGAGCCGCCGTCGTCCACGAGCCCGGCGGTCCGGACGTGCTGCGCGTCGAGGAGATCCCGACCCCCGAGCCGCGCCCGGGCTGGGTCCTGGTGCGCGTGCGGGCGTTCGGGCTCAACCGCTCCGAGCTGGGCACGCGGGCCGGGGAGTCCGGCGACGCCGTGAAGTTCCCCCGTGTCCTCGGCATCGAATGCGTGGGGGAGGTCGTGGAAACGGGTCAGACGATCGTCGCCGCCATGGGCGGGATGGGGCGGGATTTCGATGGCGGCTACGCCGAGTACGCGCTGCTGCCCGCCACGCACGTCATCCCGGTCGACACCTCGCTCTCCTGGCCGCAGCTGGGGGCGATCCCCGAGAGCTTCGGGACGGCATGGGGCTCGCTCGAGGAGCTCGGGCTCGAGCCGGGCCAGTCGCTGCTCGTCCGCGGCGGCTCGTCGTCGGTCGGCATGGCGGCCATCACCATCGCCAAGGACCGCGGCCTGGAGGTCTTCGCCACGACGCGCCAGGAGAGCAAGCGCTCCGCGCTCGAGGCCGCCGGCGCCGATCACGTCGTCATCGACGACGGCGAGGTCGGGGCGCGCGTGCGCGTCGACGGCCTGTTCGAGCTGGTCGGCCCGCGGACGATCTTCGACTCGCTGAAGGCCGTCGGCGCGGGCGGGACGGGCCTGCATCTCCGGGTTCCTCGAGCTCGACTGGAACCTCGACCCCGCCCGCGCCGAGGCGGAGCGCCTCGGCATCCCGCTGGGCAACTTCCAGAGCGGCACGATCGACGCGCGGCTGGCGCGCGACCTTCCAGGACATCGTCGACCGCGTGCAGGACGGGCGCTACCGGGACATCCTCGACCGCACGTTCCCGCTCACCGAGATCGCGGACGCGCACCGCTACATGGAGGAGAACCGCGCCGCGGGCAAGGTCGTGGGGCTGCCGGAGTAGTCTTCCCCGCAGGGCAAGGCAGGGGAGGCGTTATGAGCAGGTTTGGCGGGAAGGTCGCGATCCTCGTGCTCGCGACGCTCGGCTTCGGCGGTACCGCCCAGGCGGCGGAGGTCAAGCTCGGCGCGGACGGCAAGACGGCGCCGGTGTTCGACTACACGCAGGCGATCCGGGAGCGGGTGTTCATCCCGCAGCCGGGCGTCGACCAGGACGGCAACGGCAAGACGGACTTCGTCACGGCCGACATCATCCGGCCGCGGACCGAGGTCGAGGTCCCGGCGATCATCGACCCCAGCCCGTACTACACGACCGTGTGCCGCGGCAACGAGTCGCAGTGCATGGCCGACTGGGACGGCGACGGCGTCAACGACCGCTGGCCGCTGTTCTACGACAACTACTTCGTGCCGCGCGGCTACGCGTACGTGCTGGGCCAGATGCTCGGCACCGGCTACACGACGGAGGGCTGCCCGAATCACGGCGGCCCGGAGGACATCGCCGGCGAGAAGTCGATCGTCGACTGGCTCAACGGCCGCGTCCCCGCCTACGAGCAGGCGGACGTGACGTCGCCGGAGGTTGTCGCCGACTGGCACAACGGCAGCTCGGCGATGATCGGCAAGTCTTACGACGGCACGCTGGCCAACGGAGTGGCGGCGACCGGCGTCAAGGGCCTGAAGACGATCGTCCCGGTCTCGGCGATATCGGCCTGGTACCACTACTCGCGCACGGGCGGCGTGCGGCACAACAACAACTATCCGGGCGGCAGCCTCAACCCGACGGTCACGACCAGCGACGATCCGCCCCCGGGCGTCGACCTTCCGAATCGCAGGCCGCTGTGCGCCGAGCTCAACGCGTTCGTCAACACCATCGACGGCGACTCGCACGGCGACGTCAACGAGTTCTGGCGCGCCCGCGACTACGTCAAGGACGCGCGCAAGATCAGGGCCGCGGTCTTCGCCATCCACGGCTTCCAGGACGACAACGTCCGCATGGATCACCTCGGCCTCTGGTGGGACGCGCTGAAGCGCAACCACGTGCCGCGCAAGCTGTGGCTGATGCGCACCGGGCATACCGACCCGTTCGAGGTGCGCCGCGCTGCCTGGGTCGACACGCTGCACCGCTGGTTCGACCACTACCTGCACGGCGTCGACAACGACATCGAGCGCGAGCGGCGGGTGACGGTCGAGGACGAGATGGACGTCTGGAACAACTACGCCGACTGGCCGGTCCCGGGCACCTCCACCGTCAACGCGTTCCTGCGCGGCACGAGCGAGGCCGCGCCGGGCACGCTCGGCGGCAACGCCGGCGGCCACGGAGCCCGCACGCTGTCGTTCGTCGGCAGCAACTCGGTCGGCGAGACGGCGTACATCAACGCCCCAGACGGCGCCCAGACGAACCGGCGCGTCTTCGTGTCGCAGCCGCTGAAGGCCGATCTGCGCCTGTCCGGCACCGCGCGGCTCGAGCTCGAGGCGTCGCTCAGCACCGAGCAGTCGAACCTCGGCGTGCTGGTGGTCGACTACAGCGCGACGCCGTTCACGATGGTCAGCCGGAGCGGCGAAGGGATCACGCAGACGGATGACCGCACGTGCTGGGGCGCCGCGAGCGACGGCACGCCGTGCGCGATCGGCGACGCCTGCACGGCGCCGCCGGAGACCGTCGACCATGCTTGCTATCGCGAGGTCACCAAGCGCACCCAGGACGTCACGCAGTGGCGCGTGACGCGAGGCGGACTGGACTCCTCGAACCGCGACTCGCTGTGGTACCAGAACGCGACGCCGGTGAGGATCGACAAGGAGTACCGGTTCCCGATCCCGACGATGCCGACCGAGCACACGTTCAAGGCCGGTCACCGGGTCGGGATCATCGTGACGGGGCATCTGATCGGCCAGACGAGCGCTATCGAGGGCGGGCCGCCCGCGACCAACGGGTCCGTGATCACTGTCGACACGAAGGCCAGCAAGGTCCGGCTGCCGATCGTCGGCGGCCACCGGGCGGCGCAGAAGGCGGGGCTCTTCGAGAAGCGGTGACGCTCAGAGGAGCTCGGCGATCCGTGCGGCCGCGAGGGCGGCGCCGCCCGTCTCGACCGGCAGGTAGTCGACCTCGCGGCCGATCTCCTCGGCGATCGCCGCGGCGATGATCTCGGGCGTCGCCGTCTCGAAGTCCATGCAGCGGCCCGCGCCGTAGCGGCCGAGCCGGTGCCGCACGTGGGTGTTCTGCTCGAAGTGGTGCCGGAGCGGGAAGTAGAGGAACGGCCGGCGGTTGGCGGTCAGCTCCATCGACGTCGTCAGGCCTCCCTGCACGACGGCGAGGTCGCAGGCGGCCAGGTGCCGGTAGAGGTCGGGCACGAAGGCCCGGACCTCCAGCCCGTCGTGGGCGGGCAGCGAAGCCGGGTCGATCCGCGGCCCGGCGACGACGATCATCCGCAGATCGGGCACGTGCCGGCGGGCCTCGGGGAAGGCGGCCATGACCCGCTCGAGCAGCGAGCGGCCGACGCCCGACCCGCCCACCGTCACCACGCACACCTGCTCGGCCGGCGCGTAGCCGAGCTCCGCGCGCAGACGCTCGCGATCGGCGAGCTCGGCGGGGTCGAAGCCGGTGACGTAGCCGGCGAAGTCGAAGTGCTCCCCGGTCCAGTCGGCGATCGCCGGCAGGTCGGGCCCGAACGTGTCGGGGACGATGTCCTCCGGGTTGCCGACGAAGATCGCGCGGTCGCGGATCCGCGGGTAGCGCGCGATGTGCTCGATCATCTCGGCGTTGTAGTCGGCGGTGAGCATGGCCTCGTGCTCGCCGCCGTCGGGCATCGGCAGCCAGCCGACGAAGTCGGTGAGCCACGCGTAGGCGGCCCGCTTCTGGTCCGGGTTCTCGTGCAGGTAGTAGTCGATCTCCCAGCCCTCGTCGGCGATCCACAGGTCGTAGTCGGTCTCGCTGACGAGGTCGTGGAAGACCATGAAGTTGGCCACGAGGATCTCGTCCATGCGCCGCCACGCCTGGAAGCAGTGCAGGTCGTGCTCGGCCGACTCGGACTCGATGTGGACGGACTCGTTGGAGAGCTCGCGGCTGGCGGGGTGGACGTGCTCGCCCGCGGCGTCGAGCGCCGCGGTCACCGGGTGCTGGGCGAGCCAGTCGATCTCGAGGTCGGGGTGGAGGTTGCGCAGCTCGCGGGCGATCGCGATGTCGCGCCGCGCGTGGCCGAGCCCGATCGGCGACGACACGTAGAGGGCTCGCTTGCGGCGGTTGCGGCCGCGCGTCCAGCCGCCGGGGAGGCGGCGGCGCGATCGCCTCGCGGAGCAGCAGGTTCACGCGCACGGGATCGCGCGCGTGCGGGCAATGGCCGCCGCCCTCGAGCGGGGCGAGGGTGCCACCGGTCACCGCGGCCATCTCTTCGCCGACGAGGAACGGCCGCACCGCGTCCTCGGTGCCGTGGATGACGAGCACTGGACACGTGATCCGCTCGCACAGTCGCCGGAACTCCTCGGGGTCGTTCAGCTTGCGCCCCATCACGGTCAGCGCGAGCGTCTCGCCCGTCGTCTCGAGCCCCCAGCCGACGCAGTCCTCGATCTGCTTGGTCGAATGCGGCTCGACGAAGACCTGTGACCAGAAGAACTCGAGGAAGTCCCGGTAGTTCTCGAGCCAGTAGTGCCGGTTGTACTTGGCCCATCCCTCATACGACTCGAGTCGCTCGCCGAACGGCGTCGGTCACCCGCGCGAAGTGCTGACCGAACGGCGCGGCGGGCGCGATGAAGACGGCGCTGGTGACTCGCTCCGGGTGCTCGGCGGCGAGCACCGTGCCCCAGAGCGCGCCGGCCGAGAGGCCGACGATGACGGCGCTCTCGGTGGCGGTCGCGTCCAGGACGGCGAGCGCGTCGGCGGCGAACTCGCGCTCGTCATAGGCCTCGACGGTGCCGGGGCGATCGGACTTGCCGTTGCCGCGCCCGTCGAACGTGACGACGCGCGCGTGGCGGGCGAGGTAGGGGATCTGCGCCTTCCAGTGGCGCGAGTGGATGATCGACCACGTGGGCAGCAGCAGGACGGTGGTATCGCCCGTGCCGTAGACCTCGTAGAAGATCCGGACGCCGTCGCGCTCGACGTAGCCCTCGCTGTCCGGATAGCGCGCCCGCGTCTGCTCGCGCGACGCCTCGATGGTCGTCATGGCTCCTCCTTCTTTCGAAGCCATCCTTCGATCCACTCGAGCAGCTCGGCCTGGCCGGTCTCGATGCCGGAGAGCCGCTCGAAGATGATGCCCTCGTTGAACGTGATCACGAGCGAGACCAGCGCGGGGAGCGGCATGTCGATGCCGTACCGCTCGCGCGGCTCCGCGAGGGCCTCGCTCAGGACGGCCCGCCACTCGGCGTCGACGTGCGCGACGCGCTCGCGCAGCTCGGGGCGGTTCCAGGCCAGCGCCTGGAGCTCGTACCAGACCTTCTGGTACTCGCGGTCGGCGTCGAGGTAGCGCATGGCGGTGCGCCACTTGTCCGCGAACGGCACGCCGGGGGCCGAGTACATGGTCCGCTGGCGCGCGATCATCCGCTCGGTGAACCGCTCGAGCACGCGCGCGAGCAGGTTCTCCATCGATCCGAAGTAGTAGTGCACGAGCCCGTGGTTGGCGCCTGCCTCCTCGGCCAGCGCGCGGGTCGAGATGCCGGCGTGACCGACCTCGACGAGGAGGCGCTCCGCGGCGTCCAGGAACGCCTCCTCGGTCTGGTGCCGGGCTACCGACGCCGGAGCCACGCCATCACCATGGTGATCAGCGCCGCCCCGGCAGGAGCGAGCGCCGGTACGCCCTCCTCGACCGGGACGCCGCCGATGTGGGCGAGACTCATTGGAAGATCTCCGTCGTGCAGTCGCCGCCCTGGAGGCGGACCTCGTGCGTGCGGGCGGGGTCGAACTCGACGAAGAAGCCCGGGTCGAGCTCCATGCCGCCGTTCGGGTCGCAGTCCACGCGCAGCAGCCAGGAGCGCAGCCCGGGATAGAACTGGTTGTCCCAGGTCGAGTAGAGCGAGTTGGTCACGTAGAGCCGGCGCCCGTCGAGCGACAGCTGGAGCATCTGCGGGCCGCCGTTGAGGTCGCGACCACCGTCCAACGGCCTGCCGAGGACGCCGCCGAGCTGCAGCTGCCCCGTGAGCCGCGGGTTCGCCGGGTCGGAGATGTCGTACTGGCGCAGGTCGCCGTGCAGCCAGTTGGAGAAGTACAGGAAGCGGTCGTCCATCGAGACGACGAGGTCGGTGATGAGCCCGGGGACCGGGAACGGCCAGCCCTCCTGCTCGACGCCCTCGACACCGATCACCTGGTCGGCGCTGTAGGAGCCGTTGTCGCGGTGGAAGTGCCACATCGTGCTCGACAGCGCGGCGCCGACGTAGCCCTCGTCGGCGTCGGGGTCGTGCAGCCAGCGGATCTCGAGCGGCACGAGCCCGGCCTCGCCGAGCTCGAGCGTCTGCTCGACGCGGCGCTCGCTCAGGTTCCAGAAGTGCAGGCGGCTGCCGTAGTGCCCGGCGGCGACGTCCGCGGGATCGAACCCGCCCTCGTAGGCCTTGGGCTCGCCGAACTCCGACGAGGCGAGGACGTTCTGGCGCGGCTGGTACCAGAAGTCGTAGTTGAGCTGCGGGTGCGGGCCGCCGTTCTCCCACCGGCCCTTGACCTCGAAGGTCTCAGCGTCGAGGACGGCGAAGCCGCAGGCGCCGTTGCCGTCGGCGTCGCCGAGCATGCTGATGACGATGTTGTTGCCGGGCATGCAGTGGACGGTGTGGGGGCGGGTCAGGCCCGTGGCGGCGACGAGCTCGTCGGGCTCGATCACCTTCTCGAGCTGGGGACGTCGCGGATCGTCGGCGACGTTGACGATGTGGATCCGCGAGGAGCGGAAGCCGGGCACGATCAGGTGCGAGCGGTCCGGCCCGTGGCAGGCGGAGCTGCAGCGGTTCCAGCCGAAGTGGTGCAGCTCGTCGCCGACGTTCGGCATCGGGAGCTCGTGGACGAGCCGGCCCTCCTCGGCGTCGACCACGGCGATGAAGTCCGGCTTCTCGACACCGGTGCCCTCGTGGAGGCAGGCGAGATAGAGAAACTCCTCGGCCGGCGCGTTTCCGGCCTCGGCGGGTGAGGCGTACATACCGGTCTCCTTCCGTCGTTAGTCAAGCGACTAATACAGTTGACCAAACGACGGTCGGCGTGTCAAGGGTCAGCCGAAGGTGAAAACGTACGCGCGCACGCCCGGGTCGAGGAACGTGATCTCGAAGGTGCGCTCGCCGACGGCTCCCCGCTCGCGGACGAGCTGGTACATCCGGGGCTCGGAGACCGTGCCTTCGCCTGACTCGCCGACGTCGAGGCCGTGGGCGTCACCCGGCGGCCGGCCGTCGAGCCGTACCGCGAAGCGGACCGGGGCGCCCGATGGCGCCAGGACCATGTTGAGGTCGCGTGCCTGGAAGCTGTACGCGATCGAGCCGGGAGCCGCCTCGAGCACGGCGTCCTCCTCGCCGACCGACCACTCGCCGGCCAGCGTCCACTGGTTGAGCGCGAGCCCGTCGGCGCGCGGGTCGGTGCGGCGCTCGCTCCTCGCGTGACCCACGTAGGTCTCCGGGGATCTCAGCGTGTCCCAGTCGGCGGCCTCGGCGACGCCGTCCGCCGCGACGCGGACGGGCTCCCCGCCGACGTCGAGCACCCGCTGGATGGCACCCTCGATCTCCTCATAGGCGCCCTCGCCGAAGTGGTGGAAGCGGACGCGGCCGTCGCCATCGACGAGGTAGAGGGCGGGCCAGTAGTGGTTGTCGAACGAGCGCCAGACGGCGAAGTCGTTGTCGATCACGACCGGGTGGCCGACGCCCAGATCGCGAACCGCGCGGCGCACGTTGCCGAGGTCGTGCTCGAACCCGAACTCGGGCGCGTGCACGCCGACGACGACGAGCCCGTCGTCGCGATACCGCTCGGCCCACGCGCTCACGTACGGGAGCGTGCGGAGCCAGTTGACGCACGAGTAGGTCCAGAAGTCGACGACGACGACGCGCCCGCGCAGCCCCTCGGCCCCGAGCGGGTCCGAGTTCAGCCACACGGGCGCGCCGTCGAGCGCCGACAGCGAGCTCATGCGGTGGCGAGCTCCGCGGCCGGCTGGTCACGGTACGGGGCCAGGAACGCGGTCAGCGCCGCCAGCATCGCCTCGGGCGCCTCCTCGGCGACCCAGTGGCCGGTGTCCGGGATGACCACGCTCTGCACGTCGTCGGCGACGAGCTTCATCGCCTCGCCGACGTGGTCGCCGTAGCTCGCCGCTCCGCCGATGGCCAGGACGGGCATGGTGAGGCGCGTCTTGCGCTCCTGCTGCTGCGCGAGCGTCGTGTCGAGCGACCGGTAGAACCCCAGGCTTCCGGGCAGGACGTCGGGCTCGGAGAGGATCCGGACGTAGTAGTCGACCACCTCGTCGGGCAGCTTCCCACCCTGGACGGCGAACTCGTAGCCGAAGAACGCGGCCTCGCGTCCCGCGATGAGCTGCTCGGGCAGGTTCTCGACGCGGTTGAAGGCCAGGTGCCAGAGCCGGTCGTTGAGCGGCGCGGGCACGAACAGCGGCGGTGAGGGAGCGGCCCCGGGAGGGCCGGGGATCTCGGCGAGGGCCACGCGGTCGACACGGTCCGGGTGATCCGCGGCCAGCGCGTAGCTGATCGCGAAGCCGGTGTCGTGGCCGGCCACGGCGAACCGTTCGTGGCCGAGCGCGTCCATCAGCGCGACCAGGTCGGCGGCGAGCGTGCCGGTGTCGTAGCCGTCCGCGGGCTTGTCGGACAGGCCGATACCGCGCTGGTCGACCGCGATGACCTCGAAGTCCCGGGCCAGCGCCGGCATCACCAGGCGCCAGGCGTACCAGGTCTCGGGCCAGCCGTGGACCAGCAGGAGCGGCGGACCCTCGCCGCCGATGACGGCGTGCAGCCGCAGGTCGCCGGTGTCGACGTAGCGGCTCGTGAACGTGTCGGTGAACCCGGCAGGGAGGTTCGGCGCGCCGGAGACGGATCCGGGTCCTGCGGGGGTGGCGGTCGAGTTCATGTGGATCTCCTTTCAGAGGCCTTACGGCCTGGCTCGGTGATGTCGTGCAGCGTCCTCCTCACGGCCGCCCGTCGCGCCCGTGGAGGACCCTGGTCCACTCCCTGGTGCGCGCGATTGGCCACTGGCCCCCGATCTCTGGGAGGCTGGCCCTGTGACGAGCCTTCTCGGGCGGGCCGACGAGTGCGCCCTGCTGGACGGGTTGATCGCGGACATCCGCCGGGGCGAGAGCCGGTCGCTGGTCCTGCGGGGCGAGGCCGGGATCGGCAAGACGGCGCTGCTGACGTACCTGGTCGAGTCGGCGTCGGAGGAGACCGTCGTGCGCGCGGTCGGGGTGGAGTCCGAGATGGAGCTCGCCTTCGCCGGCGTGCATCAGCTCTGCGGGCCGATGCTCGACCGGCTCCCGCGACTTCCCCCGCCGCAGCGTCAGGCGCTCGAGATCGTGTTCGGGCAGAGCGCCGGCAGCGCCCCGGATCGGTTCCTCGTGGGCCTGGCGGTCCTGAGCCTGGTCTCGGAGGCGGCCGACGATCGGCCGCTGCTGTGCGTCGTCGACGACGCGCAGTGGCTCGACCAGGCGTCGGCGCTGACCCTCGCCTTCGTCGCCCGTCGCCTGCTGGCGGAGCCGGTCGGGATCGTCTTCGCCGCACGCGAGCCGGGCGAGGAGCTCCAGCACATCTCCGAGCTGGAGGTGCGCGGCGTGCGCAACGGGCACGCTCGCGCGCTGCTCGGCTCGGCGGTGCGCTTCCAGCTCGACGAGCGGATCCGGGACCGGATCATCGCCGAGACAGGGGGCAATCCGCTGGCGCTGCTCGAGCTGCCGAGAGGCCTCACGGCGACGGAGCTGGCGGGCGGCTTCGGGCTGCTGGGCGCGCAGAGCCTCTCGGGACGGATCGAGGAGAGCTTCGTCCGGCAGCTCGCAGGCGCACTCCGACGACGCGCGGCGCCTGTTGCTGCTCGCGGCGGCGGAGCCGCTCGGCGATCCGCTGCTGCTCTGGCGCGCGGCCGCGAAGTTCGGCATCGAGCCGGCGGCCGCCGATGACGTCGAGGCGCGCGGGCTGCTCGCGATCGGCGAGCAGGCGCGGTTCCGTCACCCGCTGACCCGCTCGGCCGTCTACCGGTCGGCGGGGGCACAGGAACGCCGGGCGGTCCACCTCGCACTCGCGGAGGAGACCGATCGGGACGCCGACCCGGACCGCCGTGCCTGGCATCTGGCCGCCGCGGCGGCGGGACCCGACGAGGAGGTCGCCCTGGAGCTCGAGCGCTCAGCCGTCCGGGCGCAGACGCGCGGCGGCCTGGCCGCCGCCGCCGCGTTCCTGCAACGCGCGGTCGCGCTGTCGGGCGATCCCGCGCGGCGGGCGGACAGAGCGCTCGCGGCCGCCCAGGCCAGCCTCGGGGCGGGGGCGTTCGACCTGGCTCGCGAGCTGCTCGCGGCGGCGGAGGCAGGGCCGCTCGACGAGCTCGGGCAGGCCCGCCTGGATCTGCTCCAGGCCGAGGTCGCGTTCGCCCGCAACCGCGGCGGCGAGGCGCCGCTGCTGCTGCTCCAGGCCGCGAGGAAGCTCGAGACGCTCGACGTCCGCCTCTCGCGCAACACGTACCTCGACGCGTGGGCGGCGGCGCTGTTCGCCGGACACCTCGCGAGTCCGGGTGGCAGCCTGCTCGACGTCTCGCGCGCCGTGGCGACCGCGCCACCGGCGGATCCGCCCCTCGCGTGCGATCTGCTGCTGGACGGCCTGGCGCTGGTCTTCACCGAGGGACGCCAGGCCGCCGCGCCCGTGCTGCGGCGCGCGCTCTCGGCGTTCGCGGGCGCCGAGGTCACCGTGGAGGAGATCCTCCGGTGGGGCTGGCTGGCGACCCGGGCCGCGAACGTCGTGTGGGACCACGACTGCTGCCTCGAGCTCGGCAGGCGCGCGGTGGAGCTCGCCCGCGACTCCGGGGCGCTCGAGGTCCTCGGCGCCGCGGACAACGCGTACGGTCAGGCCGCCGCGTTCGGCGGCGACTTCGCGACCGCCGCGGTGCTGACGGCGGAGGTCGAGGCCGTCAAGGACGCGACCATGACCCGCATCCCACCGCACGCCGCGATCGCGGTCGCGGGGATCCGCGGGCGGGAGGCCGAGGCCACGGAGCTGATCGACGGCGTCATCGCGGAGGCCACCGCCGCCGGCCAGGGGACCGCCGTCCAGTACGCGCACTGGGCGAGATCCGTGCTCATGAACGGGCTCGGCCGCTACGAGGAGGCGCTCGCGTCGGCGGTGGAGGCGAGCGAGGACACGCCGGTGCTCTACATCGCCGCGTGGACGCTGAGCGAGCTGATCGAGGCCGCCACCAGGACCGGGAGCCCCGAGCTCGCGCAGCGCGCTCTGACGCGACTCGCCGAGCACACGGAGGCCACGGACTCCGACTGGGTGCTCGGCCTCCACGCCCGCGGGCGCGCGCTCCTGAGCGAGGGCGAGGCCGCCGAGGACCTGTACCGCGAAGCCATCGAGCGCCTCGGGCGCACGCGGCTCCGGCCCGACTTCGCGCGCGCGCACCTGCTCTACGGGGAGTGGCTGCGCCGCGGCAACCGGCGCGTCGACGCTCGCGCGGAGCTGCGGGCGGCCTACGAGCTGTTCGTGGCGATCGGCATGGAGGCGTTCGCCGAGCGCGCCCGGGGTGAGCTGCAGGCGACGGGGGAGAAGGTCCGCAGGCGGGTGCTCGAGACGCGCGACGACCTGACCGCGCAGGAGCGGCAGATCGCGGAGCTCGCCCGGGACGGGCTGTCGAACCCGGAGATCGGCGCGCGGCTGTTCCTCAGCCCGCGCACCGTCGAGTGGCACCTGCGCAAGGTGTTCAGCAAGCTCGGGATCCAATCCCGGCGGGAGCTGTCGCGCGCGTTGCCGGGGTCCGAGACCGTGCTGGTCCCGGCCTGAGCCGCACCCCGCGAGTGAGGCCAGCCACCGCTCAGGAAACAGGTTGCCCGGAAGGTGGACGGACGCCGCGCGGGCGATCCTGGAGGCATGGACACGACCCTGACTCCCGACCCGGCCTGGCGCGTCGCGCTGCGGCCCCTGATCACCGCCCGCGGCTGGACCTCACTGACCCACAACCTGCTCGGCCTGCCGCTCGGCACGGCCTACTTCATCTGGCTCGTCACCGGCCTGGCCACCGGCCTCGGCCTCGCCATCACGATCATCGGCATCCCGCTCCTCACGCTCGTGCTGGCCGCCACCCGTCCTCTCCTGATGCTGGAGCGCGGCCTCGCCAACGCGCTGCTCGGCAGCACCCTCCCGCCCGTCGCCGTCGCTCCGCGGGGCGAGGGCTGGTTCGGCCGGCTGAAGGCCTACTGGACCGACGGCACGACCTGGCGCGGCATCGGCTACCTGCTCGCGCGCTTCCCCGTCGGCGTCGCGACCTTCACCGTCGCGGTCACCACCTACAGCGTCGCGCTGTGGTGCCTCGCCGCCCCGCTCCTCGCCCCGCTGGGCGCGATGGACCTGGGCTTCTGGGAGCCGGACACGCTGCTCGAGGGCCTCGCCTTCTTCCCGTTCGGCGTCGTGGCCCTCTTCACCGCCGGCTGGATCTCCGAGGGCATGGCGGCGATGTCGCGCGGGCTGATCAAGGCGACTGTGCGCTGAGGGCGCACGTCAAAGTCTCGCATTGACGGGAGGAAGGCCGGTTGCCGGTGCCTTTCTCCCCAAGATCGCTGCGCGCGCAGCTACGCCGCCGCACCGGGATGTCGGGGCACGGCGAGCTTGGACGGTGTCGATGATCTCGAGATCGACCGCGCCCGCCAGCACATGTGCGGCGGCTGAGATCAAAGACCAGGTGGCGCAGCTCCCTGCGGCCTGAGCCGCCACCTCGTGGCCGACGAGCGGAGCGCCGAACACTTCATCACTTCGAGGGATTGACTGCACTGCCCCGATAGAGCGATGCTGAACTCTCGGACGGGCTGCGAAGCCTGGATCGGGAAGGACGTTCCGCAATCCTCGGAGGATGTGGCTGGATGGGAGCGATCATCGGATGGAGTCTGAGATTCAGGCTCTTGGTCGTCGCCCTCGCCGCGGGAGTGCTCGCCTTCGGGTTCGCACAGCTCCGCGACGCCCCGGTGGACGTCTTGCCGGAGTTCACGCCGCCGTACGCGGAGATTCAGACGGAGGCGCTCGGTCTGTCGGCGACGGAGGTCGAGAACCTGATCACGGTGCCGCTCGAGGCCGACCTGCTCAACGGGGTCGAGGGCGTCGAGGTCATCCGCTCGGAGTCGCTTCCCGGCCTTTCGTCGGTGGTGCTCGTGTTCGCTCCGGGGACGGACGTGTACCGGGCACGTCAGCTCGTGCAGGAGCGCCTGGCCCATGCGCATGTCCTCCCGCGTGTCTCCAAGCCACCGACCCTGCTCCAGCCGCTTTCGTCGTCGAGCCGCGTGATGATGATCGCCCTGTCCTCGGATCGCGTGTCGGCGATCGAGCGCTCCGTCATCGCCCGCTGGACGGTGCGCCCGCGGCTGATGGGCGTCCCCGGAGTGGCCAACGTGGCCGTCTGGGGCATGCGCGACCAGCAGCTCCAAGTGCAGGTCGACCCCGAGCGGCTGCGCGACCGCGACGTGACGTTGGCCCAGATCGTCAAGACCGCGGGCAACGCGCAGGTCGTGTCGCCGCTCACCTTCCTCGAGGCCTCGACGCCCGGCTCGGGCGGCTTCATCGAGACGCCGCAGCAGCGGCTCCAGGTCCGCAGCGTCCTCGAGCGCCTCGCGGACCCCGAGCAGCTCGGCCGGGTCCCGGTGGAGGAGACGGGCGGCCGGCTCCGGCTCAGCGACGTCGCTGACATCAAGGTCGATCACCAGCCTCTGATCGGCGACGCCGTGGTCCACGACGGGGAGGGCCTGCTGCTCGTCATCGAGAAGTTGCCGGGAGCCGACACCCTGGAGGTAACGCGCGGCGTCGAGGCCGCGCTCGAGACGCTCCGCCCGGGCCTCACCGGGATCCGCACCGACACGTCGGTGTTCCGGCCGGCCACCTTCGTCGAGGAGGCGATCGACAACCTGACGATCGCGCTCGCGCTCGGCGCCGTGCTCGCCGCCCTCGGCCTGCTCGCTCTGCTCGGGCGCCGGCGCGACGTGCTGATCGCCCTCGCGGCCTTCGCGGTCTCGCTGGTGGCGGCCGCCCTCGTGCTGCACCTCCTCGGGGTGAGCTTCAACGCGATCTCCTTCGCGGGCCTGGCCGCCGCCGTCGCCGTCGTCGTCGACGACGCCGTCGTGGGCGCGGTCACGCCGGCGCGGCGCGCGGAAGCGGTGCGACGTCCACTCGTGTACGGAACCCTGATCGCGCTCCTGGCGGTGGTGCCGGTCGCGATCATGGAGGGGCGTCCCGGCGCATTCTTCGAGCCGCTCGCGCTGGCGTATGCACTCGCCGTCCTGGCCGCGACGGGCGTGGCCGTCACGGTGACGCCCGCGCTCCGCGCGCTCCTCGGCGAGGGGGCCGGGCGCGAGCCGGCCGTCCTTCGCCGGCTGCGGACCTTCTACGCCGCCGCGCTCGCGCGCTTCATGCGCGACGCGCGGGTGGCGCCGGCCGCGGCGGGCGTCCTGCTGGTCGCCGGGCTCGCGGTGCTGCCGCTCCTGGCGTCGTCGCCGGTGCCGTCGTTCCAGGAGCGTGACGTGCTCGTGCGGCTCGACGGCGAACCCGGCACGTCGCGACCGCGCATGGCCGAGCTGACGGCGGCCGTGAGCCGCGAGCTGCGGGCCCTGCCCGGCATCGAGGGCGTCGGTGCCCACGTCGGCCGGGCAGTGACCGGGGACCGCGCCGTGGACGTGAGCTCGAGCGAGCTCTGGGCCGCCATCGCCGCGGGCGCCGACCGCGACGGGACCGTGCGCCTGATCGAGGAGACGGTGGCCCGCGTGGCCGGTGTCGAGCACGACGTCGCCACGTATTCCGAGCGCCGGATCCGCGACATCGGGGCGCTCGACGACGGCGACGACGAGCACGGCGGCGGGCTCGGCGCATTGGCCGGGTCCGGGCAGCCGCTGGCCGCGCGCGTCTACGGTCAGGACCTCGCGGTTCTCGACCGCGAGGCCGAGCGGGTGCGGCGAGTCATGGCCGGCGTCGAAGGCGTGGTGGCGCCTCGCATCGAGCGGCCCGAGACGCAGCCGACCGTCGTCGTCGAGGTGGATCTCGACCGGGCGCGGCGACTCGGAATCAAGCCCGGCGACGTGCGGCGGGCACAGGCCACGCTGTTCCAGGGCATCCAGGTCGGGAGCGTATTCGAAGGCCAGAAGGTCTTCGACGTCATCGTCGTCGGCGTGCCGGCCACGCGGCGTGGCGTCGCGGACGTGCGCAGCCTGCTGCTCGACCGCCCGGGCGGCGGGCACGTGCGGCTCGGGGAGGTCGCCGACGTGCGACTCGAAGACGACCCGGTCGCGATCGAGCGCGAGGCCGTCTCGCGCTATGTCGACGTCGAGGCGGGCGTCGAGGGACGGAGCCTCGGCGCCGTGGCCGGCGACGTCCGCGATCGCGTCGCGGAGCTGAGCTTCCCGCTCGAGTACCACGCCGAGGTGCTCGAGGAGAGCACGGCCGATGAGCTAGGCGCGGGGCGTGCGCTCGTGGTCGCGCTGGTCGCCGCCCTCGCCGCGTTCCTCCTCCTGCAGGCGGCGTTCCGCAGCTGGCGTCTGGCCGCGCTGGGCGTCGTACTGCTTCCGGCCGCGCTCGCCGGCGGCCTGCTTGCGACCCTGGTGGCCGGCGGCGAGCTCTCGCTCGGCTCTCTGGTGGGACTGCTTGCGCTGCTCGGCCTCGCCGCCCGAACCGTCGCGGCGTCGGTGCGTCACCTTGAGGAGCACGGCTCCGCCCAGGATCGCCTCGCGCCCATCGTGACGACAGCCGTGACGCTCGCGCTGCTCCTTCTACCGCTCGCGGTCCTGGGTGCGCGTCCCGGCCTCGAGGTCGTCCACCCGATGGCCGTGACCCTCCTTGGCGGCCTCGTGACCTGCACGTTCGCCGGACTCTTCGTGTTGCCCGCCCTGTACGGCGGGCTTGGCGGCGCGCCGCAGCCGCGGGACGACTGGGAGGGCGCGCTGGTCACGCAGTTCGAGGGCGTCAAGCCGGTCGAGAGGGAGCTGCGGTGAGGGTCGCGGCCGTGGTCGTCGCGCTCGTGCTCTCGCTCTCGGCGTGCAGCGAGGTCGAGGAGACGAGCGGCGGCTACGAGCCGGCGCGGCTGGAAGCGGTCGCCGGCTCGGAGTTCAAGCGGGTCACCTTCACTGAGGAGGGGGCGCGACGGACCGGGCTCCGGACGGTCACGATCGGCGGCGACCGCGTCGTGCCGTCCGCGGCGCTGATCTACGACGCCGGCGGCATCAGCTACGTGTACACCGTCGCCGGACCGCTGTCGTACGTCCGCGCGGAGGTCGTGGCCGAAGGCGCCGAGGGCGACCGAGTGCGGTTGGGGGCCGGCCCGCCGCCGGGCACCGAGATCGTGACGGTCGGAGCGGCGGAGGTGTACGGGGCCGAGCTCGAGATCTCGGGCGGCCACTGATGCGCTGGCTGGTCGCGCGCAGCCTGCGCTTCCGATGGCTGGTGGTGTTCGCGGCGGCGGTGATGACCGCGTTCGGCGCGGCGCAGCTCGGGCGCGCTCAGGTGGACGTGTTCCCGGAGTTCGCGCCGCCCCGCGTGGAGATCCAGACCGCGGCCCTCGGCAACTCCTCGAACGAGGTCGAGGAGCTGATCACGGTCCCGATCGAGGAGCAGCTCAATGGGCTGCCCGGCCTCGAACAGCTGCGCTCGAAGTCCGTCGCGCAGCTGTCGTCGATCGAGCTCGTGTTCGAGCGCGGCACCGACGAGCTGCGAGCCCGTCAGCTGGTCGAGGAGCGGCTGGCCCAGATCGCACCGACGCTGCCGAGCTGGGCGGTGCCGCCGTTCATGATGCCCCCGCTGTCGGCGACGAGCCGGATCATGAAGATCGGGCTCTCCTCCGATGAGGTCGGCCTGATCGAGATGTCCTCGATCGCCTACCGGAAGATCCGCGCACGCCTGATGCGCGTTCCGGGCGTGGCCCAGGTCGCGATCTGGGGCCAGCGGCCGCAGCAGCGGCACGTGCAGGTCGACCCGGCGCGGCTTGCGGCGTACGGGATCTCGCTCGAGCAGGTGAAGGACGTGACGGCGGACGCCCTGGATGCGGGCCTGCTGCGGTACTCCGACGGCGCCGTGGTCGGCACCGGCGGGTTCGTCGAGTCCCGCGGGCGGCGGTACAACGTGCGCCACCTGCAGGCCATCGAGGAGCCGGAGGAGCTCGCCGAGGTCGTGGTCGCCAGGCGCGGCGGCCGGACGCTGCGCCTAGGGGACCTGGGCCGGGTGGTGGAGGACGCGCCACCGCTGTGGGGCGACGCCGTCGTCAACGACGGCCCGGGCCTCCTGCTCGTCGTGCAGAAGTTCCGCGGGGCCAACACGATGAACGTGACGCGCGAGGTCGAGGCGGCAATCGACGAGATGCGGCCGGGGCTGCCGAGCATCGAGATCGATACGACGATCTTCCGCCCCGCCACGTTCATCGAGACGGCCGTGCACAACCTCACCACCGCCCTGATCCTCGGCTGCCTGCTCGTGATCGCGATCCTCATCGCCTTCCTCTTCGAGTGGCGCACGGCGTTCATCAGCCTTGTCGCCATCCCGCTCTCGCTGGTCGCCGCCCTGCTGGTGCTGGACCTGCAGGGCGCGACGATCAACGTGATGATCCTCGCGGGGCTGGTGGTCTCCGTCGGGGTGGTCGTCGACGACGCGATCATCGGCGTCGAGAACATCGTCCGCCGGCTGCGGCAGGCGCGCGCCGCGGGCAGCAGCGTGTCAACGGGCGCCGTCGTGCTCGACGCCACCGTGGAGGTGCGATCCGCGATCACTTACGCGACGCTGATCGTGCTGGTCGCCGTGACGCCGGTGTTCCTGCTCGAGGGGCTGTCCGGGTCGTTCTTCAAGCCGCTCGTACTGTCGTACGGGCTCGCGGTCCTGGTGTCGATGGTCGTGGCGCTCGCGCTGACGCCGGCGTTGTGCCTGATCATGCTCTCTCGGCGAGGCCTCGGGCATCGCGAGGCGCCGCTGCTGCGTGTGCTCAAGCGCGGCTACGGGGCGATCCTGGCGCGCGTGATCCGCAGCCCGCGGCCGGCGATGCTCGCCGCGGTGGCGCTGACGGCAGCTGGGCTGCTCGTGGTCCCGACACTCGGCTCGTCGCTGCTCCCCAGCTTCAAGGAGCGCGACTTTCTCATGCACTGGCTGACCCAGCCCGGCACGTCGCTGGCGGAGGAGACCCGAATCTCGACCCGTGCCTGCCGTGACCTGCGAAAGATCGACGGCGTTCGCAACTGCGGCTCGCACATCGGGCAGGCGAAGCAGGCGGACGAGGTCTACGGAGTGGACTTCGGCGAGAACTGGGTCAGCGTCGACCCCGAGGTGGACTACGACATCGCGCTGGCCTCGATCCATCGCACCGTCGAGGGCTACCCGGGCCTCTTCCGCGACGTCCAGACCTACCTGCGGGAGCGGATCAAGGAGGTCCTGACCGGGACGAGCCAGTCGGTCGTCGTGCGCATCTCCGGCCCTGATCTCGACGTGCTGCAGGAGAAGGCGGACGAGATCCAGGAGCGCGTCGCCGGCGTCGAGGGCGTCATCGACGCCCATACCGACCTCCATGACGAGCTGCCCCACATCGAGGTCGAGCCCGACCTCGCGGCCGCGCGCGAGCATGGCCTCAAGCCCGGCGACATCCGCCGCCAGACCTCGACGCTGCTCGCCAGCGAGGAGGTAAGCGATCTGTGGTACGCGGGCCAGGCGTACGACGTCCGCGTGTGGAGCATCCCGTCGGTGCGCGACAGCGTGGCGGACGTCGAGCGGCTGTCGATCGACACGCCGAACGGCGGCCGCGTCCGCCTGGCCGAGGTGGCCGACGTGCGGCTGGCGCCGACGCCGAACGCCATCGAGCGGGAGCTCCAGTCGCGCCGACTCGACGTCGGCGCCAACGTCGAGGGACGCGACCTCGGTTCGGTCGTCGCCGAGGTGGAGGAGCGCGTCGCGCAGGTGCGGCTCCCGCTCGGGTACACGGCGGAGGTTCTGGGCGAGTCGACGGAGCTCAGCGCCGCGCAGGACCGTCTGCTGCTCTTCGGCGCCGCGGCCGCGATCGCGATCCTCCTGCTGCTACAGGCCGCCCTCGGCAGCCTGCGCCTCGCCGTCCTCAGCTTCCTGCTGCTGCCGATGGCGCTCGTGGGCGGGGTGCTCGCCGTGTGGCTCGGCGACGGCGTGCTCTCGCTCGGCTCGCTCGTCGGCTTCCTCACCGTCTTCGGGATCGCCGCACGTAACGGCATCCTGATGATCAGCCACTTCCAGCATCTCGAGCGGTACGAAGGCGAGGCGTTCGGCCCCGCGCTGGTCCTGCGCGGCGCAAAGGAACGCCTCGCGCCGATCCTCATGACCGCCTCCGCGACCGGCCTCGCGCTCGTGCCGCTGGCGGTGGCCGGCAGCATCCCTGGCCACGAGATCGAGCATCCGATGGCCATCGTCATCCTGGGCGGCCTGGTCACGTCGACGCTGCTGAACCTGTTCGTGCTCCCGTCGCTGTACCTGCGCTTCGGGCGGCCCGCGACCGCGCGACAGCCGGGTTGAGGACTCCGAGGGCCGGTTGTCGTCCCGGCGGTTGGCGGTTGGGTGAGCGCCGCTCGGAGGACGCGCTCTCCGGCACCACGTCACCCGTCGATCGAGAGCATGGACATTTGCAGGCATTTCTCATGCCCGAGGCGGGACTCGAACCCCCGCAAGCGGACTATAATTCCGCCACGTTTTGGCTCTGCAGAGCCAAAACGTGCGGGCCATCGTCCGACGCTGCCACGAACTCCGGACCGCCCGCGCGCCGCCGATGTCTTGCATGGAACTCGATCGCCTACATTGCCTGGTCTATGTGGCTGATCGCGCTGGGCGTGATGTTGTCGGCCTACGGGACGCCACCGGGGCCAAATGCGCCGCTTCTCTTACCCCGCGCCGTCGACGTTCGCCAGCGTCCCCGCGACCTTGCCGGTCTCGCCGAGCACTGCTTCACGTGCAGCGCGCTCGTCACGCGGTGAGCTGCGTGGCGGCCAGCTCGCGGTAGAGGTCGTCGGCCTCGACCAGCTCCACGTGCGTCCCCTGCGCGCGCACGCGGCCGCCCTCGACGAGCAGGATGCGGTCGGCGGCCACCACGGTCGAGAGCCGGTGGGCGATGGCGACCACCGCGCGCTCGGCCGCCGCGCCCGCCACGGCGGCCCGCAGCGCCGCCTCGTTGACCGCGTCGAGCTGCGAGGACGCCTCGTCGAGCAGGAGCAGCCGCGGCGAGCGCAGCAGCGCGCGGGCGATCGCGATCCGCTGGCGCTCGCCGCCCGACAGCGTCGTCCCGCGCGCGCCGATCTCGGTGTCGAGCCCGTCGGGCAGCGTCGCCAGGAGCCCTTCGAGCCTCGTGGTGGCCACCACGGCGGCCAGCTCCTCCTCGGTCGCCCCCGGCGCGGCGTAGAGCAGGTTGCCGCGCAGCGTGCCGGCCAGCACCGGCGCCTCCTGCTCGACGTAGGCGATCGCCGACCGCAGCTCGGCCCGCGGCCATGCGCGCAGGTCACGGCCGGCGAAGGCGATCGAGCCCTCGGTGGGGTCGTAGAAGCGCTCGAGCAGTGCGAACAGCGTGGTCTTGCCCGCCCCGGACGGGCCGACGAGCGCGTACAGCCCGCGCGCGGGGATCTCGAGGCTCACGCCCTCGAGCACCATCGGCCCGTCGTCGCGGTAGCGGAAGCCGACCTCGTCGAAGCGCACGAGCGGGCCGTCGCCGCCGGCCGCCGCGGTCAGCCCGTCGTCCTCCTCGACGGCCAGCTCACCGACGTCCTCGAGCCGGTGCACGGCGGCGATCCCGGCCTGGAGCTGCACCGCGCCGTTGGCGATGCCGGCGATCGGGTCGGAGATGTAGAAGAGGTAGAGCAGGAAGGCGATCAGGTCGCCGACCGCCAGCGAGCCGTCGGCCACCCGGGCGCCGCCGACGCCCAGCACGGCCAGGAACGCGACCTGCACGGCCAGACCCGTCGAGGTGCCGACCAGCGCCTGATAGCGCGCGTTGCGCATGCCCTGCTCGTAGGCCCTGCCCGCCGCCTGCTCGAGCGCGGCCGCCTCGCGCCCCTCGGCCCCGCTCGCCTTGACCGTGCGGATGGCGCCCAGCACCCGCTCGAGCACCGACCCCATCTCGCCGACCGCCGCCTGCGCGCGCTCGGTGGCGCGCATGATGCGCGGCAGGACCACGCCGACCGAGCCGGCGATCACCACCAGCACCACGAGCGTGACCAGCAGCAGCGGGACGTCGATGACGGCCATCAGCACGATCGCCGCGACCAGCGCGATCGTGCCGTTGAAGAGCTGCACGAGCCCGGTCGACGAGACCTCGCCGAGCAGCGTGGTGTCCGACGTCGCGCGCGCCACCAGGTCGCCCGGCGCCAGCCGGTCCAGCTCGCCCATCCGCAGCCGCAGGACGCGGCCGGTGAGCGCGTACCGCGCCCGCAGCACGATCCGCTGGGCGGTCCGCTCGAGCAGCCAGTAGTGCACCGCGGTGACCACGGCGGCCGCCGCGACCAGCGCGCTGAGGATCGCCAGCGCTCCGGTGAGCGACTCGTCCTCGGCGAGCGCCTCGATCACCTCGCGCGCGGCCAGCGGCTGGGCCAGGCCGGCGGCAGCTCCCAACAGCCCGAGCACGGCCGCGACGATCAGCGTGCGGCGGTGAGGGCGGACGTGCACGAGCAACGCGCGCATCAACGCACCCTAGACTCAGGATCATGGCGACGGAGGAGAGGCAGTGGACTGACGCGGAGCGCTGGTATCGCGAGCGCTACTCGGCCACGCCTGAGCGCCGCGCCGGCTTCAGCACGATGTCGGGTGAGCCCATCCGACCGCTCTACACGCCCGAGGACGTCGGCTCCTTCGAGGAGCGGATCGGGTTCCCGGGCGAGTATCCGTTCACCCGCGGCGTCTACCCGAGCATGTACCGCGGGCGGCTGTGGACGATGCGCCAGTTCGCCGGCTTCGGCACCGCCGAGGAGACCAACGAGCGCTTCCGCTACCTGCTCGACCACGGCCAGACGGGGCTGAGCACCGCCTTCGACATGCCGTCGCTGATGGGCCACGACTCCGACCACGTGCGCTCGCTCGGCGAGGTCGGCCGCGAGGGCGTGGCGATCGACACGCTCGACGACATGCAGACGCTGTTCGGCGGCATCGACCTCGGCGAGGTCACCGTGTCGATGACCATCAACGCGCCGGCGGCGATCATGATGGCCTTCTACGTGGTGGCGGCCGAGGAGGCCGGCGTTCCGCGCACGCGGCTGGGCGGGACGATCCAGGCCGACATCCTCAAGGAGTACATCGCCCAGAAGGAGTGGTGCTTCCCCGTCGACCCGGCGATGCGCCTGCTCGGCGACATGATGGAGTGGAGCTCGCGCGAGATGCCGCGCTGGCACCCGGTCTCCATCTCCGGCTACCACATCCGCGAGGCCGGCTCGACCGCCGCCCAGGAGCTCGCGTTCACGCTCAAGGACGGCTTCACCTACGTCGAGCAGCTGATGGCCCGCGGGCTCGACGTCGACGACTTCGCGCCCCGCCTGAGCTTCTTCTTCAACGCGCACGTCGACTTCTTCGAGGAGATCGCCAAGTACCGCGCCGCGCGGCGGATCTGGGCGCGCGAGCTGCGCGAGACCTACGGCGCGCGCAACGCGCGCTCGTGGCTGATGCGCTTCCACACCCAGACCGCGGGCGTCTCGCTCACCGCCCAGCAGCCGCTCAACAACATCGTGCGGACCGCGATCGAGGCGCTGGCCGGCGTGCTCGGCGGCACCCAGTCGCTGCACACCAACTCCTACGACGAGGCGCTGGCGCTGCCGAGCGAGGAGGCGGTGCGCATCGCGCTGCGGACGCAGCAGGTGATCGCCCACGAGACCGGGGTCGCGAACACCGTCGACCCGCTCGGCGGCTCCTACTTCGTCGAAGCGCTGACCGACCGCATGGAGGAGCTCGCGTACGAGTACTTCCGCAAGATCGACGAGCTCGGCGGCATGGTCGAGGCGGTCAAGCGCGGCTTCCCGCAGCGCGAGATCGCCGACGCGGCCTACGAGCTGCAGCGCCAGGTCGACGGCGGCGAGCGGATCGTGGTCGGCGTCAACGACTACCGCGAGGGCGACGACGCCGAGATCGAGATCCTCCGCATCGACCCCGATCTCGAGCGCAAGCAGATCGGCCGCGTCCAGGCCGTGCGCGCGCGCCGCGAGAGCGAGCCGGTCGAGCGCGCGCTGGGGGAGCTGAAGGCCGCGGCGGCGGAAGAGGAACGCAACCTGATGCCGAACCTGTTGGCCTGCGCGCGCGTACACGCGAGCGAAGGAGAGATCGTCGAGGCCCTCCAGGAGGTCTTCGGCACGTACACGGAGACGCCGGTTTTCTGATGACCATGCGACCACTGCCACTTGCTCTGATCCTGGCCCTTCTCGTGGCCGCGCCCGCCGCCGCCAAGCCGCGCGAGGTCACGGTCGGCGACGACTTCTTCGTCCGCAAGGGCAGCCCGCCCACCGTCAAGGTCCGCAAGGGGAAGGTCGTCAGGTTCGTCTGGACCGGCACCCGCCAGCACAACGTCGTCACGGTGGACGGGCCGGGCAAAGCCAAGATCGAGTGCGGGCTCAGGCGGTCCGGGGATTGCGAGCGCACGCCGCCCAGGGTCGGGACCTACACGCTCCAGTGCTCGATCCACGCGCCCGACATGGAGATGAAGCTGAGGGTCCGTCGGCCCTAGGGCAACGCGGCGATCAGCAAAGCGACCGCCGAGAGGGTCGCGACCCCCACGATCACGAGGTCGATGATCACGGCGATGCGCATGAACCGGCTGGGACCGCCCGCGGCGTGCAGCGCCTCGAAGTCGCTCAACGACGCCGACAGCGCCTGCGTGATGTAGGCATTCAGGCTCGTGCACTCGCGCTCGGCCGCCTGCGCCAGTTCGCTGTGCATGGCGGGGGGCAACCGCAGCAGGAGGCGGCCGCTGTGATGGGCGTCGTCCTTGGGCTTCGCGTGTTCGGCCCGAGCCGTGGCCATGAGACAGACCCTACGTGTGCAGCGTCCGGAGAGCAATGTCAGCTGACCGATCGTCGAGGTATGCCGCGGAGCTGCTCAGAAGCCCTCGTCTGAGGATCAAAGATCACCCATTGGTGCGATGCGGGCCGCAGCGCTCAGGACCTAGGCTCAATCCGGGCGGCGAGCTACCACCGGGGTAGACGGAGCGCCCGGCTCCCAGGTCGAGCCTCGGGGCGGAAAGGAGTGCCGCGGGCATGCGAGGGAAGACATCGGACATCACGATGGTGCAGTGCCTGGGGATCACAGCCTTGTGCCTGCTTGCACTGTCTCCCGCAGCAGCCCTGGCGTCGGATGCGAGCACGCGCATCAAGCGCGTCTTCTACACCGCCGCCCCGGGCGAGGTGAACAACCTCACCATCTCCCTGGTTGGAACCGACTACTCGCTCGACGATCCTGGGGCGACCATCACAGCGGCACCCGCCTGCATCGTCGGGCTGGGCTCCAGCGTCACCTGTCCGGCCACCGCCATCATCGGCATCACGGTCAGCGTCGGAGACGGGGCAGACAGCATCACGAACACGACCGCGACGCCTTCGACGCTCTCGGGTGGGGACGGCAACGACTCGCTCGCGGGCGGCTCCGGTAACGACAAGCTTCGGGGCCTCAAAGGGGTCGACACGCACGCCGGCGGCGCCGGCGACGATTTGATCGACGCCCGTGGCGACAGAGGCGACGTGGTGAGCTGCGGGGACGGCGACGACACCGTCATGGCCGACGCCGCCGACTCGATCGCGCTCGATTGCGAGACGGTCGACCGGGGCATCGTCCCGCCGCCTCCTCCAGGGCCTCCTCCGCCGGCCCCTTCGGCCGAGGCCTATCTCGGCCCGCAGGAGACGAGCACGCTGGCGCCCGGCGCGTGCGCCGGCGACATGGTCGGCACGCCCGGAAACGACCTTCTGACCGGCACGCCCCTCGGCGACAACCTGTTGGGCCTGCAGGGAGACGACATCCTCAAGGGTGGGCTGGGGGATGACTGCGTCTTCGGCGGCCTCGGATCCGACCGCCTGTCCGGCGCGCAGGGCGATGACCGCTTGTTCGGCGACGACAGCCGTAGGGGCGTCGGCGGCGACGACCGCATCTCCGGGAACGCCGGTGACGACCTCCTGGTCGGCGGCAGCGGCAATGATCGCCTCTCCGGCGGATCCGGCGCGGATCGACTGACGGGTGGACCGGGCCGAAACCGCCTGCTCGGTGGCTCCGGCAACGACCGCCTGAGCGCGAGGAACGGGAGCTTCGACCGGGTCAACTGCGGTCGGGGACGCGACATCGCCCGGGTCGATCGCGTCGACCGCGTGCGGGGTTGCGAGCGCGTTCGCGTTCCGCACTGACCCCGTCCACGCATCAGCCGCCCAGCGACTCCGTTCAGCGCACGACGGTGAAGCAGCTCTTGCCGAGCCGTCGGCCGTACCGGTCGCTCGGAGCGCGCGCCAAGGCCCGGCCAGACGTACCAGCAGTAGTGGCCCGCCACCAACCGGCGAACCCGGTGGTCGAAGCGCCACCGCCGGTGGAGCTGCAGGCGCGGCTTGCGCGGCCAGCTGCTGAGGATCTTCGTTCCGCCGCGAACGAGCTGGGCGTTGTAGTAGCTCGCCCGCTTGACCCGCTTCCACACGAGCAGCGGTGCCCGGCGCAGGTGCGCACCGTCCGCCGGCCGCAGGAGCGGGGAGGCGGTGGGCACCGCGCTCGCCCCGTCGGCCGACCGGTTTCCGGCTTGGTCGACCAGCGTGACGCGATAGCGATAGCGCCGTCCGTTGCGGAGCTTGCGGTCCGTGAAGCTGGCGTTCGGACCGCGGTAGATGAGCTTCGGCGCGCCCCGCTTGCGGATCCGCACGACCCAGGCCTCCGCGCCCGGCGACGGGGGCCATGCGACGGCCACGCGCTTGTTCCCCGGCAGCGCCTCGACCGACGGGCGCTCGGGCGGGGTTGCGTCGTAGTTGAGGGGGAAGGAGCCGGACGCGGTGTTGCCCGCCACGTCGGTGCAGCTTCCGCCGATCGCCGCTCCCAGCCCATCCGGGCCGCCATAGCTCGTGGAACTGCAGGAGGCCACGCCGGACGTCTGGTCGACAGCCTGGAACGTCAATCCAACCGGGTGGTTGAACCATCCGTTGTAATCCGCCGCCCGGTTTGGAGCGACGCGCGACGAGCTGGGGTGGCGTCCTGTCGATGCCGATCCAGACGTCCTTCTTGACGGTGGTTCCCGGCCAGACAACCTCGCACGCGCGTACCACGCGTGCCTCGCCGGTGAAGAGGCCACCGACGCAACCGGTCACGCTCGTAGGAACGGGCTGAGAGTCCACGTTCCAATCCAGAAACACCGAGCCGCTCGTGTACCAGCGGTCGCAGGTGTCGTGACCGCTTGGCGAATCACAGGAGACGGTGACGGATTGGGCGGCCGCCCGAACCCGCCAGAACGCACCCGGAGACGCCTACCACAGCCAGTACGACGACTAGACGGCGTCCGACTCGCCTCACTGGACCTGCCCCTTCATCACCCGTGTCGCCACGGTGAGCAGCGAGCCGCTCGCCAGCACGAGCGCCAAGAGGCCTCCCGCTGCGACGAGGAGGATCCCCGATCGCGTTTCGTCCGCCGACTTGGTGCTCGGGACGAGCGGTCCGAGCGCGCGCGGACGAGGCCAGCTGTGCCGGCGCGAACTCCTTGGCGGCCGCGGCCTGCCGCCTGGCGGCGGCGGCCACGATGCGCTGGTGGTGACGCCGATCAGCGCGGCGCCGCGCCCGGGCCTGTGCAGCGTGCCGCGCCCGGGCCTTCGCGGCCCGCTCTCGAGTCCGCGATCCGGCACCGGCCGGTGTGCTCGGCGCGGGATTGGACGTGGCCGGCGCATCGTTGGGATTCGGGGCCGGTTGTTCGCCGGATGGCGGAGCGACGGGCTGCACCGGGGCGGTCTGCTTGGGCGCCGTGGGCGCGGCGCCAGGCGCGGGGTCCGGAGCGACCGGCGGCGTGGTCGGCGCGGGATCGGGCTGCTGAGCAGCCGCGCTCGAGGCGCACGCGAGCACGATCAAAAGCGTTGCCAACACGACGAGACCGAGGGCGCCCCGCGAGGTGACGCCCGTGACGCCGATGCACCCCGCCGCCCTGCTCATCGTGGAGTTTGGAGTCTGCGACTCCAAACCGGTTCACTCTCCTTAACTGGCCACTCTCTCAATGGTGAACGTAGCTGCGTAGAAATGGGATGTCAACGCGATCCTGGGCGATGGCGGCGGCTGACAATCGTGAAGCCAACGTTCTTCGATCGGGAGCGGTTACCGGCGGCATCGGTGGCGACGAAGGCGGCTCGGAAGGTGCCTGGATTGAGCTTGTGCCTGCCCAGCCGGCCACTGAACCATCTGGTGTTGTTGCCGGCCACGCCCGCGTGGCGGAAGCGGCCCACCCGGCGATAGCGGATGCAGGCCGGGCGCCCCCGATTCGCACGGGTTCGGCTTCGGCACTTCCCCGCGACCTTCCGGCCCGCCGACCGACGCCGCAGCGTGACGGTGACGGTGGCGGGCTCCGAGAGCTCATAGCGGAACGTCGTGCCCCCCTTCGCGCGCGAGGCGCCCCGGGATGCGACCGTGAAGCGCCTGTGCGAGAGCGTCAGGTTCGAGATGCCCGGCCCCGTGGCGCCCTTCCGCGCGACCGGGAAGCGCTTCGGCGAGATCGTCACTTCCGAGATGGTCGGTGCCGTCAGATCCGGTGGAGGCGGCGGAGGCGCAATGAGCCGATGACACGCGGCGCTGCCGGAATCGGCGAACGTCTTGCCCGCCTCGGGAACGAAGCGCCAGTCGTAACTCGTCGGGTGCAGTGTCAGGAACAGCACGCCGAAGGTGTCCCCCTGCACGACCTCGCTCTGGGGGATCCGCGACCCGAGTCCTCCGGTGAAGAAGGCACCGCCCGTGCCGACCACGAACTGGCGCATGCCCTCGGCCTGGTTGATCGTGCCGTTCCGGTCGACGGGAGCGACCCGCTCGTAGTTGTGGCTGTGCCCGGACAGGACGATCTCGGCGCCGGCGTCGTCGAGCGCTTCCCAGAGCGGCTGCATGAACGTGTTGTCGTCGTCGTGGCCAGAGCTGTAGCGCGCGTGGTGCCAGTAGGCGAGCGTGCAGCTGGTGGGATGCGCGGCGAGGTCGGCGCGCAGCCACTGCTCCTGCTCAGAGCCGGCCGTGCACTCGACGTCATCGCAGTTCGAGTTGAGCGCCACCAGGTGCCAGGTGCCGACGTCGAAGCTGTACCACCCCTTGCCTCTGACCCCCGCCGGGCCGTCCGCGACACCGACTCCGTTGAAGTAGTCGAAGTAGCCTGTTCCGCTGCCCTCGTGGTTGCCGATGATCGGACGGCTGATCGACTTGACTCGCCCCCAGGTGGGGTCGTAGACCGCCAGGATGTTGGACAGCGAGGCGCTGTTGTACTGGATGTCGCCCAGCGGAAGCACTACGGCGAGCCCAGCTCCCACGAGCAGGTCGGATGTCGCCTGCTGATGGCAGCGAACAGCGGTCACGGGATCGCCCGGAGCGCATGCGATGTCGCCGGCGGCGGCGATCACGGGGTCCTGCGCCTCGGCCGCGGGCGCCCATGCCACCGTCGGCAGCATGACGACCAGTGCCAGCACCAGTCGAAGGGGCCGCCGGGTGGCAACCGGGCGTCTGCGCGTCACGTCAGATCCTCCTCGACCGACCCTAAAACTCGGCAAGAGGGGCCACAAGCCGCCTATTGGGGACCTCCGTACCCTCGACGAGTGAGATCGGGAGCGGGTGGATGGCGTCGCTGCGAGCGCCTCCCCAGCAGGAGGATGCCCACGACGAAGAGCGCCACCCCGCCCAGGAGCGGCAGGCCGTAGTTGACTCCGGTGGCCGCCGGCTCGCTCGAATCGAAGTCGCGCAGCTCCGGAACCCTCGCGCCGCGTGCGTCGGCGACCACGTCCAGGTAACGCGAGCCGTACCTCTGGCTCGGCTCCACGTGCGTGTTCTCGCTGAACTCGTTCCAGCTGATGAGACCGATCGCATCGGGGGACGAGCCGGTCGCCGCGTCGAGCTGGGTGCGCAGGGTCGCCCCGTCTCTGCGGTCGACGGCGCTGGTGCCGCCCACGAGCCTCGCATCGAAGCCGGGAGCCGCGGGCGCGATCCAGAGGCCGCCGCGCGAATGGATCGCCTCGGCCATCTCGGCCAGCTTCTCGGCATAGCCCGGATACGTCGCCGGATCGACCGATCCCCAGTAGTAGGCGTTGCCGTCCACGACGCCGGCGACGCGCCGGTAGCCCGCCACGTTCCGCTCTGAGCCCAGCACGAGGAGCTTTCGCCGCGCCTGCTCGGTCACGCTCGCGAGCTGGGCCCGGGTGAACCGGGGCGTGCCCGACCAGATGACCAACGGCTTGGCGAAGACGTGAAACGCCCGCCGTCGTGCGTAGCGGTGTTCGAAGAGCTCGAGGTCGCGGGCCACGCGCGCGGCGGGAAGCGGCTCGCGCTGGAAGTCCAGGCCCTGGTAGATCACGAGGAGCTTGAACCGCTCCGCCTCTGCGACCTCGGCCAGCCGCCGGAGGCGGCGGTTGAGAACCGGCGTGCTCTTCCAGCTCACGATGAAGCCGTCGATGCCCGCCCGCTTGGCCCACTCGACGTGCTTTCGCATCACCTCCCGGTCGTCGCTCGAGTAACGGCCCAGAAGGGGGTAGTCGGTCTTGGCTCGATCCCACGACCCGGCGTTGAACCAGATGTAGTAGTAGGCGAACAGCCGGTCGGCCGGGCCGGCCGCCTTCGCCGGCGGGCCGGCGACCGCCACGATCGCGATGGCGACCAGCACCGACGAGACGAGGGTCGCAGCGCGCCGGCGAGCGGCCGGTGCGGGGCGGCGGATGAACAAGAGCGCCAGCGCCAGCGAGGCGAGAGCCAGCAACACCACGCCGACGTCCAGCCAGCTGATCACCCGCACGTTCACCGCCTGGTCGCGCGACAGCGCAACCGGTCTCGACGACGAAATGCCGAGCGCGTCCACGCCCACCCGGTAGTCGCCCCGGGGCAGCGATGTCACGGTCAGATCGGCGCTCGGGCCGAGTGCCATCCGTCGCTCGCGGCCGTCGGGGTACTGCATGCGGACGGCGGAGCCGATCGGGAAGCCCAGCAGAGCGTCGCGGACGGTCACGCGCACCGCGAACAACAGCAACCGGAGCTGATGCCTCGGACCGGCCGCAGGGAAGAAACGCTGCTGGCCGCGGTGCACGACGTTCGCGCCGGCGACGAGCACCTCGTCGGCCGAGTAGTAGAGCCGCGTCGACGTCCTGCCCTGGCTCTCGGGCACGACCCGATTGCCCTGCAGCCACACCTTGCGGCCGCCCGCCAGCACGTGCCGGCTCCCGTCACTCCCCTGCACGGTGATCGAAGTGACCGCGCTCGGGTCGACGGCGTTCGCGTCGAGGTCGACGAAGCTGATCCCCACGCGGTGGTAGAGGTTGAGCGCGGCGATCCTACGGCCGGAGTACCAGCGATCGAACCTCGCACGGACACCCGGCGCGATCTCCGTGTCGAGGGCGCGCAGCGATGCGCCGGCACGCCGGAACGCCGCCGGGGGCCTCGCCCGGCCGGTACGGTCGGCCTCGAAGCGGTGGCCGTCGATGGTGAAGCGCATGCCGGGCACCGCCGGAACCGTCTGGATGGCGGGCGGCGTCTGCGCCTCCGCCCGGTCGCTGCTCAGCGTGAGCAGGACGGCGATCGCCAGCACCGCCGGAGCGGGACGGAGAACACCCCAGCCGATCAGGATCGCGCTCAGGACGAGCGCCGCCCCGTACCCCAGGTAGATCACCCAGCGACGGACGGGGGCCGCGTCCTCGGAGCCGCGCTCGGCGGCGACGATGCTCGGCGCGCGGGGCGCTTTCGAGAAATCGAACGCGCCGGCGAAGCTGTTGGCACGAGCGTCTCGGCGCGTAAGCGGCTCGAGCTCCCAGTTGGCCTCGATGAACCGGAGGATCGAGGTGGTGTCGAGCGGGGTGCTGTCGACGTGGCCCCGGCGCGCATAGGGGCTGACCAGCAGCGCCGGCACCCGAAATCCCAGCGTGCCTCCGGCGATCCTCGGCGGCCGCACGTGGTCGAACCATCCGCCCCAGTCGTCGTAGGTCCACATGAACGCCGAGCTGTCCCAGGCGCTGCTCAGCGACAGGGCCGTGACCAGCCTCTTCACCAGCGCCTCCCCGGCCCCGATGCGGCCCGGCGGATGCTCGCTCGAGCCCGCGGGCACGATGTACGCGACCTGGGGCAGCTGTCCGTCGCGCAGGTCCTCGTAGTACTCGTCGAGGTCCACGATGCGGCCGAAGAGCTTCGGATCCCGGACGTAGCGAGCCGAGTTGAGGAGCGGCACTCGCACCGTCTGCGTGGGCTGGCGCGGGTCGTAGTCCTCGACGTAGAACTTCCAGGAGATCCCGCGGCGGTCGAGCCGGTCGAAGATCGTGGCGCGGTCTCCGAAGCCTCCGTCCGGGTCGCCCGCCGTCCCGGTCACCCAGAACATGTGGCTGGCCACGCTCCCGTCCGGCGTGGCGGCGAAGAACCGATCGAAGAGGACGTATTCGTCGGCCACGTTCCAGTAGAAGGGCAGATCGCGGTCGTCGTAGTACCCCATGACCGAGCGGTCCACGGTCTGGCGGTCGACCGAGGCCGCGCGGACGAAGCCGTCCATGCGCCCGCGCGCGTACTGGATCCGGTGGATGCGGCGGTCGTGACCGAGGTCGGGGACGGGCAGCCCACCGAGCCGGAACGGCCGGACGCATGGCCGCGAGCGCTTTCCGACGGGCATGCAGGTGCCCCCGGGGATCCCGTCCGCGCCCGGATAGGTGCCGAAGTAGTTGTCGAACGAGTGGTTCTCCTGCATCAGCACCACGAAGTGCTCGATGGGCGTCGTCGGGCGGCTGTCGGCGGCGGCGGGCGCCGCGCCCGCGAGGCCCAGGATCAGGGCGAGCAGTGCGGCCCGGGTCACGGCCGCACCGCGAAGACGACGATGGCCGGCCGGTCCGAGCTCTCGCCCAGCGCCGTCTTGGCCGGGAGCACCTCGGAGTGGACCACCCGGCCGTCGTAGCGGTCGACGTATCCCAGCAGCTTCTTCGCGAAGCCGGCGGAGCGGGCGGCGGAGAACGTGTCCCAGATCACGTACTGCAGCTCGCTGTCGCGAATGGCGCGATCCGGGTTGATGAGGGCCTCGTACGAGGGGTTCCGGTTCAGCGGGTTGGGACTGACCGAGAGCCCGTAAGCCTTGCGGTGGCCGTAGTACTGGACGATGTTGGCCATCGACGGACCGATGGTCATGAAGGTCGATCCCTCCGGCGCGTTGGCGTCGATCCACGCCCCGGTCTCGCGACCGCCCGGTAGCCCGCCCGATCCTGCGAGGAACGTGTCGGGCCTGGCGCCCTGGACCCGCCCCCACGTCGGAATGAGGAGGCTGAGGGCGGCGATTGCGACTCCGAGCGACCTGAGATGGTGCCCGGCCGGCATCGGCAACCGGCTGAGCGCGCGGGCGGCCAGGACCGCGAGCGCCGGGGCGATGGGAAGCAGGTACTGGAATCCCTTCACCGGCCACAGCGAGAAGAAGGCCACCGGCACCGCGATCCACGACACGAGCAGCGTCTCCCTCCACGAAGCCTCCCGACGCAGCAGCCAGAGCCCGATCACGGCGGCGAGTACCACCAGCGGGCCGATCGCCTCGGGGACCGTCGCGGGGTAGAAGAGCCAGTCGTGGTTGGGGCGCCGGAACAGCTGCCAGGTGAGGTAGCTCTCCCCGGTACCGGTTCGCCCGGCCAGCATGAGGCTCAGCGGGAACGGCGCTATCACCAGCGATATCACGGCCACCGAGAGGGCCAGGTCGCGCAGCCGCACGCGCAGCTCCGGGGTCAACGCCAGGAAGGCGTAGATCGCTCCCAGCAGGACGATGCTGGTCTCCTTCGCCAGGAAGGTGAGCCCCATCGCCGCGCCGGCGCCGTACAGCCACGACGCCCGACCGCTGAGCACGAAGCGGGCCAGCAGGAGGAGCGTGAGCGTGGCGAAGAACGTCATCGGTCCGTCCAGCAGCACCTGGCGCGTGACCACGACGTGGTAGGGCATCAGCGCCATCAGCAACGCGGCGATCAGCCCGGCCGGGCGGCCGTAGAGGACACGCCCGAGGTCGAAGACCAGGTAGACCGTCGCCACGCCGATGGCGGCGACCGTGAGCCGCTCGAAGCCCTCGGACAGGTTCAGCTGGAACCCGGCCGACAGCACCGTCTGGACGAGCAGGGGATGGGCCCGGAAGATGGGGAAGAGCTCACCGAGCTGCGGATGGTCGGCGATCGCCGCCGCCTGGCCCGCATAGACCGCTTCGTCGCTGTTGAACCCTGTGCTGTTGAGCTGCCACACCCGCAGCACGGCGGCCAGGGCGAGGATGAGAGCCAGGGACGCGCCGGCCGGGACATGGGCCAACGCGCGCCGCTCCGCCCCGGTCCGGGCCTGGGTCGGCCGGGTCGCCGCTGCGACCCGCTCCGCTCCAGGCTCGACCGTCGATGTCCCGCTGCTAGGCGCCTCGACCCAGCTCATCCGCGCCTCTGCCGTTCCGTGCGGCAAGGACGCGAGGAGCCAGTGAGGTCTCGCCCTTGGGGGGCGCCTGCGGCGTCCAGCGGCTCACGACACCGGGCACCCGGCGCCACCAGTCCATCGTCTCGCTTCGCATCGCCGCCGCGGGGAGGCCGCTGAGCGCGCTCGCGACGATGCCTCGCTCGACGTCCTTCAGATCGGTGCCGTTGCGCCGGCGGAGCGATCCCTCGATCGCCGCATACGGAGGGAAGCCGTAGGCGTCCTCGCAGTTGCGCATCAGGGTCTCGAGCGCCTCTGACTCGTCCAGCGAAACGGCTCCCTCGCCACCGCGCTGGATCACCACCATCCCCGTCAAGCGAGCCTCGGGAGCCACCGCGACGCCGGGTACGAGCCGCTCCACGTGGTACTTGGGCGGAGGGACGATCATCTGGACGACCGCGTTGATCGTCGCGGCGGGAAGGTGGGTGCGGGCGAGGATGAGCGCGAAGCGCCGCCCCGACCGCGAGTGCAGCCGGCTCTGGACCACCAGGCCGATGCGTTCCCGCCGGGACAGCAACGGCGTCTTCACCGCCTTCAAGGTGTGCCGGCTGATCGTGAGGGGCTTGGGGTACGTCAGCACCCGGCCGTCGGGACTCACGAGCGTCAGATCGTCGGAGAGGAACGAGTAGGGATGGCTCTCGAGCATGAGGAGGCTCGTGGTCGTCTTCCCGGTATCGGTCCTGGCCGTGACCAGGAAGGCGCCCTCACCGTCGGCCAGGCACGCCGCGTGTACGAGCGCATAGCCTCGCTCGGCGAACTTCCAGCGAAGAATCGGCTCGACCACATTCGTGTAGAGCACGTGCGGGGACCGCCGGAGCAGCGGCGACGCGGTCGCCTCGATGCGATCGCCGAGATCGATCACCACGCCGAACCCCAGGCGGCCGGGACCCTCGCGGTAGTGCACGGCGGAGTCGCCGTTCGGGCTCACCCTGCCAACCCGCACGCGGATGTCGGCCTCTCCGATCAGCTCGCCGATGCGGAAGCGCTCCAGTTCGGGCAGGCGGGCGTCCGACTTGACGGTGACGATGCCGTGGATGTCGTAGCTGAACGAGCGCGGCGCGCCCGTGCCCGGCGGCGCCTTCGCCCAGATCCAGGTATCGGCGAGCGCGAAGCGCACGACCGTGAGGCCCACCAGGGACAGCACGTTCGAGACCACGTAGTGAATACCGAGCCCGGAGGTCAGCAGCACGAGTAGTGGTCCTCTCACCGCGAGTGCGACGTTATTCATGAGGAAGAAGAGCGCCATGCGGTGGCCCCTGCCTCGCTTGCCCTCGCGATCGGCGAACACCCAGAGCTCGGTGAAGCTGAAGTTCCACAACGTCGACGCCTGGGTCGCGATCACCGCCGACACGACGTAGAACAGGCCGACGACGTCGGTGAGCACGGCCAGCACGACGGTGTTGACGACGAGACCTGAGACGCCGACGATTCCGAAGCGGGCGAACCGCAGGCGCGCGAGCAACGACAGGTAGCGCATCCCCTCGCGGATCGTCGCCTTGCTGCGACCGGCGTGTCGCTCGCCGAACGCGAACCAAACCTCGGCGCACCGGAGCCCGGGCGTGCGGATCAACAGATCGAGCAGGATCTTGAACCCGCGTGGCCGCAGAGCGTCGACGTCGATCGCATCGCGGCGCACCAGGAAGAAGCCGCTCATGGGATCGGTGATGTTTCGGAGGCGCCGCGGAAACAGCAGCCGCGCTGCCCCCGTCGTGAAACGAGAGGCCATTCCGCGCGCCCAGCCGAAACCGGTCGAGCCGTTCTCGCAGTAGCGGCTTGCGACGACGAGGTCGACGTCGGAGGACTCGACCTGCTCGAGCAGTGACGCGATCAGCTCGGGTGGGTGCTGCAGGTCGGCGTCCATGACACAGACCCATGGCGCCCTCGCGGCGCGCAGTCCCTGAACGACCGCTGCCCCGAGGCCGCTGCGGCCGCGTTCGCTCCTCTGTCGCAGGAGCAGGACCTCACGACTGCACTGCCAGGCGGTCGCCTCGATCGTCTCTGGCGTGCCGTCGCTGCTTGCGTCCACGAAGATGATCTCCATCGCGACGGTCGGGACCACGGCTTCGAGGCGCGCAAGCAGGGCGGCGACGTTCCCGGCCTCGTTCTTCGTCGGAACGACGATCGAGAGGAGCGGCCGAACGCGAGACTGGGGCGTCCTCGGGGCACTCGGTTCAGTGCTGTCAGCCGTGAGAGTCCGCAGTTTCACCGTTCTGGTCTCCTTGAGAAACGCCGCCAGATTCCCTTCTGTTGCGAGCGTAGACTCGCGTCGGTTCCGGCCGCGTCGGAACAACGGGTGATCCTGCTTCCCCAAAAGGGGCATCTTCCGCGGCTCCCTATCCGAATCCGCCTGCGGGCGCCACCAGCGCCTGCTCGACGCCGGGGCCGCGCATGTGGAAGTACCGCGAGACCGCCTGCGAGCGGTTCTGCACCGCGAGCTTGCGGAGGATGTGCTTCACGTGCGTCTTGACCGTGTCCTCGGAGACGACGAGCCGGGTAGCGATGCGAGCGTTCGTCTCTCCCTCGGCGAGCATGACGAGCACCTCTCGCTCGCGGCGCGTCAGCATCTCCAGACGCTCGCGCTCCGGCACGCCGGCGGCTGGGCTCAGGGGGATCACCGGCATCGCGGCGGCGAGCGCGACCGCAGGCGTGATGAGCTCCTCCACGCTGGCCTCGGTCGAGCGAACGAGCGCAAGCACCCGGTTCGAGTGCCGGCGGAGGCGCTCCTCGAGCACGCATCGCTCGAGCGCGAAGCCCAGACCTTCGGCGAACGCCCACAGTGCTCTGCGCTCGAGCTCGGTCACCGCCGGCCCGTGACGGCCGTGGTCGGCATGCAGCAGCGTGACGGCCTGCGCCTCGCAGATGACCGGCGCGCCCACGTACGAACGCGTGCCGGGGAGGGGTGCCAGTGCATGCGGATCGCCCACCGCGTCCGCGACGAGCAGCGTCGTCCGCCGGCGCAGCATCTCCGACTCGTGCAGCGACGGACGCAGCGGCGCCGGTGTCGCGGCAAGGCACTTCAGAAGCCGACTGCCCTCGTCAGGCGCCCCTCGCACGTGCACGCTCTCGGCCACGAGTGCACGATCACGAATACCGAACAGGGCCGCCCGCCCGAAGCCCATCTCGTCGCACAGCGCGCGGGTGGCGTGGCTGAACAGCTTCGGTAGCGACGTCGCCTGGCGCAGGCTCCTCAGCGCCGGAGCGACTCCCGAGAGCGCACCGGCGGGATCGGAGCCAGGTCCGGGCATCCCGGACGTCGTGCGGATCAGCGCGCTCACGGTGAGCTCGGCGACCGCTGTGGAGAGAGCCGGACCGCCACGCCCGCGTCGCCCGCTCGAGTCACGTCGGGCATCGCCGCGGTGCCGCGCGCCTCTCCCGTCTCACGCTCGCCGGGTGAGGCGTGCGTCGCGAACAGCGCTCCCGCCGCCGCCCCCATGGCGAACACGGCAAGCAGCGAAGCGCACACCATCCCGAGCCGGAGGTTGGTCGCAGGCGTCCGGTCTCGTTCGGGTTCGTCGCCGTCGGAGGTTCCTCTGCGACGCCGGCCGCCGAGCAGCCACGCGCCGCCCAGCAGCACCGCCATCGCCAGAGCGCCCAGTCCCGCGGCAACCTCGGGGGCGAGCCCGTCCGACGGCTGTGGCCGGGCCGGCACGCTCGGCGCGCTGCGGGTGTCGGGGGTGACGGGGCGATCTGGCGCAACGTCGACCGCCGGCGGACGGTCCGCTGTTCGCTTCCCGGGCGCGGCGCGATGTCGATCGGGTCGACTCGAGCGCACTGGCTTGCTCTCCCGCCCCTTCGGCCGGAGCAGGAACGTCCTGGTCTCTGGGCCGACCATTCCGTCGGCCCGCAGGCCGTGGGCGGTCTGGAACCGCTCGACAGCCCTTTGCGTCAACGGACCGAAGAGGCCGTCGATCGGCCCCGGATGGAAGCGGCGCGTGCGCAGGCGGAGCTGCAGCTGCCGCACCGCGGTGGAGCCGTGCCCGGTTCCGTAGCCGGCCCCGCGGCGGAGCAGACCGGCGGCGACGAGGGCGGTCTGGAAGGACTTGCCCTGCTCGGCACGCGCCGTGTCGCGAGCGAAGCTCGTGGCGGGTGACCAGAGCAGCAGCACGATCGTCGACAACGCCGCGATCAGAAGCACCCGGGGCAGTGAGGCTGGTTGTGAGGGCCAGTGAAGCACTTACCTTTCAAGTACCCCGCCGTGTGTGCCGCGGCCGCTGCAATCACCGCAAGCCGAATCTGGTATCGGCCGGCGCGTGGGCCGATATCACCGCCGGCGAACGGCCAGCTGCTCGTGGGTGCAGCCGCGTAGCAGCCCTCTCAGCTCGGGTGGCCCATCGCCGGCGACGACGACGCACGTCCCAGGCCAGTACGGGCTGTCGGCCGGGGTCGTCCCGAGATATGCGGGCTCGTAGACCCAGGAGCCGCTGTTCACGAGCTGCACGCCGGTCGCCGTCGTCCAGCCCGGGTCATCGGCCTCGTCCGGGCCCGGACGGTGGAGGTGGCCGAAGATGACGTAGCTCGCCTCGATCGTCAGACGTTCCACGACCTGCGCCATCGCGAGCAGGCCGGGCCGCCGGCGCGGTCCGCGATAGCCGGCGAGACCCTCCCCCCACCTCACCATGGCCTTCGCGCTGCGAGCCAACACCCTCGCCCTCTGAGACTGAGCGACGCGATAGATGGCCCGGTAGAGCGGCTGGAGTACGGCTTCGTAATCGTCGGGCGTCCGGTAGCCGTTCCGAGGCTCTCGGAGCAGCCTCTCGGTGGCTCGCCGAGCGAGGCACTCGAACGTCGCAACCTGGTTGTGGCAGTCGAGGTAGTGGCCGTGGGAGGCGTAGACGTCCGCACGCAGCCACAGGCCCGGATACGCGAGCACGACCTCGGTCCCGCCCATACGCTGCGCCAGCTGCGCGAGCGGATCGCCGGGCTGCGGGACGGAGACTTGCTCGAGCCCGAGCGCAGCCCGAGCTCCCGCCGCACGGCGGCGCGTCAACCAGCGCGACGCGAGCTGGTAGTCGTGATTTCCCGCGACCACGGTCACGCGGCGACCGCTCATCGCCTCGCCCAGATCCTCGAAGAAGGGCACCGCCGCCTCCAGCGCCTCGCTGGGGCGTCCGTCGCGAAGCTCGATCGTGTCGCCGAGCAGAACCACGTGGTCGGCCGCCGCGAGCTCGGTCATCAGCTTCTGCCGAACTTCCGGCCGGCGCAGGAGATCCGCCTCCGTGCGCGTCCCCAGGTGAAGGTCGGAGATCACTGCGGTCACCACGGGGGGATCCTTCCACGCGCATCATCGCCGCCGGCGGAGGTGCGCGGGGGTTTGAGACCGCGTTAACAAGGAAGAACCAAGCGCAGGCGGAAAGCTGATCTAGAGTGCAGGATGGGTCCAGCCTGCGGCGATGATGCCTCCCATAACAATCACGGTCGAGCCGGTGGCGCCTCCGGCAGGGCGGGCCGCTCAGGGGGATCATCCGCATGGGGCGGCCGGTGTCGGCATCGTCGCAGCGCCAGAGCCGGGCCGCATGCACGCGCCCGACCTGATCGAGCCGGTGGTCGGTTTCAGGAACTGGAGGATCCTCCGCACCGGTTCCGCTCAGGGCGCACTCAGCTCGCCGTATGTCCCGGTCGTCTGGTCGGAGCCCGTCATGCGGGCGGAGTGCCGCCGGTGGCGCACGCCTGAGGCGCTGCTCGACCCACCCCACGCCGCTCCCCGATCCGAGTGCGGCTGCGGCATCCGCGCCTACCACGCGCCCACCGGTGATTTCTCAAAGGTCGACTACCGCGCGGTCTCCGGGATCGTAACCCTCTGGGGCAGGATCGAGATCGGCGCTGACGAGATGCGCGCCGAGCTGGCGCGGGTCGAGGCGCTCGCCCTGTACAGCCGGTGGAGCCGACGCCAGCGCGATGCCGTGCAGGAGGTCGCTGCCAACCTCGGCGCCGAGGTCGTCGACCTGAGTGAGCTCGGTGAGGCGGCCGCGAGCTTCGGCGCCCCGCCGCCGGCTTCGCTGCTTGCGGATCCCCCACCCAAGGGCATCCGGGATCGCTTCGTCGCGCTCTTCACCTCGCGCGTGGGTGACTAAAAGTCATTTTTGGTCAATCGTTCACTGTTCGGTGAAATTTGAGTGCAGGAAACCGGTGCACGCTGGGGACTTCGAAGGTAGGGTGTCTCGGCCACCCAACGCCCGGCGCCGACTGGCGGTGATTGAACGAGACAGCTGACACGCAGCGAGAGACAGACGGCCACGGGACGGCTCTTGGCGGCCTACCACACGGCCGGCGACCACCGGGCTCGCGAGCGGCTCGTGCAGCTCTACCTGCCACTCGTCGAGGCGCTCGCGAACCGCTACCGCGTTCTCGGCGCGGAACGCGACGACCTCGTGCAAGTCGGGGCGATCGGGCTCCTCAACGCGATCGAGCGCTTCGATCCGACGCGCGGCGACGAGTTCGCCGCCTTCGCCGTCCCCACGATCGCGGGAGAGATCAAGCGTCATCTGCGCGATCGCTGCAGGACCGTCCGGCTGCCGCGACAGCTGGTGGAGGCGAGCGTGCGCCTCCCGGCCGCTCGCGAGCACATGACCGCCCGGCTCGGAAGGCCCCCGGACGCGCGTGAGCTCGCCGAGGAGCTCGGCGTGGCCGAGGAGGATCTCCCGGTACTCGAGGGGCCGGCCGACCTGCCGGTGGAGGCGGTGGACGCCACCGCAGACGAGGAGCTCGACAGTCACCTCCTGCTCACCGGGGCATTCGAGGTCCTCGACGAGACCGAGCGGCGGATCGTCTACCTGCGCTTCGTCCGTGAAGTGAGCCGCCGCGAGGCGGCGGCGGAGCTCGGCATGACCGCCGACCTGCTCGGGCGCCGGACCGAGGCCGCCCTGGCCAAGCTGCGCGCCCAGCTCGAAGACAGTGCGTTTCCGAGCGTCGCCGATGACAATCGAGACGAAGCCGACGAGACCGAGGCCCTGCCGGCGTCAGAGGGGAACCAGAACGGCAGCGCAGCCGGCCCTTCCCAGCGGGGCGGGGTGGGTGTGCGGGGTGGCCGGATCCTCGTCCGCATGCCGCCGCCGATGCACGACGAGCTGGCCGACGCAGCGGGGCGCGAGGGCCTGAGCCTGAATCAGCACATCACCAACGTGCTCGACTCGGCGTTGCACGCCGAGCATCAACAGGTGTCTCCGGGGCCTCGTTGGCTTCCGGCAGCGCTCGTCGCGCACATCCTCATCACCTTGGTCTGCGTCGCGGCCGCGATCGTGCTGCTGGTGGCCTGGCATCAGGGCTGGTAGCCGCCGGGCGAGACTAGACTCACCGCCCATGGCCGAGCGCAAGATCCGGGTGGTGGTGGCGAAGCCCGGGCTCGACGGGCACGACCGGGGCGCGAAGATCATCGCCCGCGCGCTGCGCGACGCCGGCATGGAGGTCATCTACACGGGCCTGCACCAGACGCCCGAGCAGATCGTCGAGACGGTCCTGCAGGAGGACGCCGACGCCGTCGGCCTGTCGATCCTGTCGGGCGCCCACATGACGCTCGTCCCGCGCGTCGTCGAGCTGCTGCGCGAGCAGGACGCCGGCGACGTCGTGGTCACCGTCGGCGGCACGATCCCGTCGCAGGACATCCCCGAGCTGAAGGAGCTCGGGGTGGCCGAGGTCTTCACGCCCGGCGCGCCGACTCAGGCGATCATCGACTTCATCCGCGGCGCCGTCACTCCGTGAGCGCCGCGAGCTCCGAGGCGTCCACCTCGAGCGCTCCGAACGCCTCGCGCACCTGATCGGCGGTGCGCGCGCCGAAGCACGCGTAGACGGGGAAGGGCTGCGCGAGCGCCCACGCGAGCGCGACCTGGGACGCCGTGAAGCCGAGCCGCTCGCCGAGCTGCTCGGCGCGCCGGCGCCGCTCGCGGTTCACCGGGTTGTCGTAGACGCGCAGGACGTCTGAGCCGTCGCGTCCGAAGAAGTAGCCGCGCGCCTGGGCGGACCAGGCCAGCAGCGGCGTCTGCGTCCGCTCGTGCCAGGCGAAGATCTCCGGCTCGTTGGCCGATCGCGTGTCCGCCCACTGCTCCTCGTTCTGGCCGGCGAGCGAGAGGTGCTGGCTGCTCAGGCAGAAGCCCTCGAGCCCGTGCTCGGCCGCCCACGCGTTGGCCTCGTCGATCCGCGCCGTCGTCCAGTTCGAGGTGCCGTACGCGCGGATCAGGCCGGCTTCCCGCAGCCCGGTGAGCGCTTCGATGATCGTTCCCACCGGCACCGACGGGTCGTCGCGGTGCAGGAGGTAGACGTCGATCGGCCCGTGCAGGAGCTCGACGCTCTCGCGCAGATCGCGCTCGATCTCCTCCGGGGTGACGCGCTTGCGGGCGCCGCTCGGATGCGCGCCCTTGGAGACGATCACGAGCCGCTCGCGCGCCGCGGAGGGCTGCCGCGAGAGCCACTCGCCGAGCGCGCGCTCGCTGTCGCCGTCGGCGTAGACGCGAGCCGTGTCGATCGCGTTGCCACCGAGGCGGACGTACTCGTCGAGCACGCCCTCGTCCGACTCGGTCAGCAGCATCGTGCCGAGCACCAGGCGTGGCAACGAGGTCAAGATGTGAGCGCTCTCCATTGCAGGTCAGGAATGCAATGTCCGGTTGACAGCGCGAAATGTTAGCGATAACAATTGGACTTCGCCAGCAGCGACCACCAGGTCCGCGCGAGCGTACGAGAGGAGGAGGACCCTTGACTGACCAGGCCAGGCCTCTGGAGGACCGATCGCGTCTCGATATCACGCGTCGGACGGCGCTGGCGGGCGGTGGTGCCGCCCTGCTGGCAACGGCGCTGGCCGCGTGCGGCCAGTCGAGCGACGACGACAACGCCGCCAGCAACGGCAGCGCGGGCGCGGGCAACTTCCCGAAGACCCCGGAGTACAACTTCGTCTTCGTCAACCACGTCACGACCAACCCGTTCTTCGTCCCGACGCAGTACGGCGCCGAGGACGCCTGCGCACTGCTCAAGTGCAAGTACCAGTGGACGGGGTCGGAGACCGCGAACGTCTCCGAGATGGTCAACGCCTTCAACACGGCGATCGCCGGCAAGGCCGACGGCATCGCGATCGCCATCACCGACGGGAAGGCCTTCAACGGCCCGACCGACAAGGCGCTCGCGGCCGGCATCCCGGTCGTGTCCTACAACGCCGACGACCCCGCCAACAACCGCCTCGCCTACATCGGGCAGGACCTGTTCCTGTCCGGCGTGGAGATGGGCAAGCGGATCGTCGAGCTCGTGCCCTCCGGCAAGATCGCGCTGTTCATCGCCACCCCGGGCTCGCTCAACATCCAGCCGCGCATCGACGGGGCGATCCAGGCGATCAAGGACTCGGGCAAGGACATCGACTACAAGACGATCGCCACCGGGGCCGAGCTCAACGAGGAGCTCTCGCGCGTCGACGCGTGGTGGATCGGCAACAAGGACGCGAAGGGCATGTTCGCCGTCGACGCCGGCTCCACGCAGAGCGTCGGCCAGGTGATCGAGAAGTACAAGCTCCGCGACCAGGACGTGAAGGGCGGCGGGTACGACACCCTGCCGAAGACGCTCGAGCTGCTCCAGGCCGACCAGCTGGACTTCACGATCGACCAGCAGCCCTACCTGCAGGGCATGTATCCGGTCATCCAGCTCTTCGTCTACAAGATCTCGGGCGGGTTGACGGGCCCGGCCGAGTCGAACACGGGCCTGAAGTTCGTGACCAAGGACGACGCCGGCACCTACAGCGCGAACCCGTCGCGCTTCGAGGGCTCCACCGAAGACCAAAAGGTGATCAGGAGTGGCACCTGAGCCGGTCGATACGGCTCCCGCCGCGGCGCCCGAGGCCGCCGCGGCGGGATCCGCCGCAGAAGCTGCGCCGCCGAGCCGGGCCGCCCGTGCGGTCGAGCTCGCGCTCGGCCGGCGCGAGCTGAGCATCGCGGTCGTCGCGATCGCGCTCTACGTCTACTTCCTCAACACGGCCACGGACTTCGCCTCGACGGCGAACATCCAGACGCTCGGGACCTTCATCGCGGCGACCGCGATCATCGCCGCCGGCCAGGTCTTCCTGATGATCTCGGGCGAGATCGACCTGTCGGTCGGCCAGGTCTTCGCGCTCACCGCGTTCGTCATGTACTACCTCGAGGACGCGGGCGTGCCGCTCATGCTCGCGGTCGTCCTGTCGCTGGTCGCGGCGTCGCTGATCGGCCTCGTCAACGGCGTGATCACGACCGTCGTCGGCGTCTCGTCGTTCATCACGACGCTGGGGGCGTTCTTCTTCCTCAACGGCCTGACGCTGACGCTCTCCAACGGCCGCCCGGTGGACACCCCCGGCGGCGAGTCGTTCACCAGCATCTTCGGCGGCGGCTCCTACTCGGGGATCCTGTGGGCGATCGGCCTGACCCTGGCGCTCCAGGTGCTGCTCATGCGCACCCGCTGGGGCCTGCACACCTTCGCCGTCGGCGGCAACCTGCTCGGCTCGCGCGAGGCCGGCATCCGCGTGCGCTGGGTCAAGACGCGCAACTTCATGCTGGCCAGCACGCTGGCCGGCTTCGCCGGCATCCTCGAGGCGGTCCGCATCACGTCGACCGACCCGCTGGCCGGCGGCTCGGGGATCATGTTCGCGGCGATCGCGAGCGCCGTCATCGGCGGCACGCTGCTGGCGGGCGGCAGCGGCACGGTGATCGGCGCCTTCCTCGGCGCCTGCGTGCTCGGCATCCTGCGCGACGGCTTCACGCTCCAGGGGGTCAGCGCCTTCACGTTCGACCTCATCCTGGGCCTCGCGATCCTCGTCGCGATGGTGGTCGACATCTACGTCACGCGGCTGCGCCACCGCGGCGGCAGGGGGGAGACCTGACATGACCGAGGTCCTGCGCGTCGAGGGCGTGGCCAAGCGGTTCGGCCCGGTCACCGCGCTGCGCAGCGTCGACCTGCGCCTGGAGCGCGGCGAGGTGCTCGGCCTGCTCGGCGACAACGGCGCCGGCAAGTCGACGCTGATCAAGATCCTCTCCGGCTACTACAAGCCGGACGCCGGCCAGATCTACATCGACGGGGAGCCGGTCGAGATCAGCTCGGTCGTCCACGCCCGCTCGCTCGGGATCGACACCGTCTACCAGGACCTCGCGCTGGTCGACGAGCTGAGCGTCTTCCACAACGTCTTCCTGAACCGCGAGATCGTGCACCCGATCCCGCTGCTCAACAACCGCGCGATGCGCAAGCGGGCGACCGAGGCGATCAACGACATCGGGGTCAGCATCCCGTCGGTCAAGGCGCCGGTCGCGCGGCTGTCGGGCGGCCAGCGCCAGGCGATCGCCATCGCCCGCTCGGTCCACTCGGACGCGCGCATCCTGCTGCTCGACGAGCCGCTGGCGGCGATGGGCGTGCGCGAGGGGGCGCTGGTGCTCGACCTCATCCGGCGCCTGCGCGAGGCCGGCGAGGTCTCGATCATCATGATCCTCCACAACTACGTGCACGTCTTCCAGGCGTGCGACCGCGTCAACCTCATCAACGACGGCGAGATCGTCCTCGACAAGCCGACGGCGGAGTCGTCGGTCGAGGAGCTCACCGAGATGGTGGTGAGCGAGTTCCGGCCCGCGAGGCGCAATGCCGGGGCCTGACGGCAGACCGGCGCGGCCCCGGATCGGGCTGCTCGGCGTGATGCAGGAGCTCTACGACGAGATGCTCCCGGGCATCACCGAGCGCCAGGCCGGCTACGCGCAGGCGATCGGCTCCAAGCTCTCGAGCGTCGCCGACGTCCAGGTGGCGCCGCCGGCCCGCAACCGCGAGGACGTCGAGCGCACCGTGCGCGCCTTCGAGGCCGAAGGCGTCGACGGCCTGCTGGTCGTGATGCTCACCTACGGGCCGGCGATGCGCGTGCGCGCGCTGGCCGACTCGCGGCTGCCGGTCTGCCTGGCCAACATCCAGCCCGAGCCCGAGGTCACCGCCGCGTGGGACATGGCGGACCTGACCTACAACCAGGGCATCCACGGCGCGCAGGACACGGCCAACGCGATGGTGCGCGCCGGCCGGCCGTTCCACGTGGTGACCGACGACTGGCGGGCGCCCGCCTTCGCCCGCGCGATCGGCGCCTGGGCGCGCGCCGCCGCCGCCGCCTCGCGCTGGCGCGACCTGCGCGTGGCCGTGTTCGGCTACGCGATGAACGGGATGGGCGACATCCGGGTCGACGTGCACACGCTGCTGCGCACCCTCGGCCCGCAGGTCGACGCGCTGGCGCCGGGGGCGCTGCACCGCGCCGCGGCGGCGGTCGGCGCCGCCGAGGTGCGGCAGCTGATCGCCGACGAGAACGCGCAGTTCGAGGTCGACCCGCGGCTGAGCGAGGTCGAGCGCGAGCAGCACGCGCGCATGCAGCTCGGGATCGAGCAGGTGCTCGTCGACGGCGGCTACGGCGCCTACTCGACGCACTTCGGCGTCATCGCCGAGGACGGCCGGTTCGAGCGGCTGCCGCTCGCCGCCGCCTCGAGCCTGATGGCCAAGGGCTACGGCTTCGCGGCCGAGGGCGACGCGCTCACGGCTGCGCTGATGTCGGCGGCCCACTGGCTGCTCGGCGAGACGCAGTTCACCGAGATGTACGCGATGGACTTCCCGCGCGACGCGGTGCTGATGAGCCATATGGGCGAGGGCAACTGGGCGTTGGCCCGGGAGGATCGCCCCGTACGGCTGATCAAGCGGCCGCTCGGCATCGGCGGGTTGGACGACCCGCCGACGTTCCTGTTCCAGTACCGCACCGGACCCGCCACGTTGGCAACGCTCACAGCGGTGGGGGACGAGCGCTTCCGGCTCGTGGTGGCGGAGGGTGAGGTCCTGGACAGCGACGAGCTTCCTGCGCTGGAGATGCCCTACGGGCTCTTCCGGCCGGACACGGGAGTGAGGCAGTGCATGGATGCGTGGCTGAGGTTCGGGGGGCCGCACCACCAGGTGCTCAACCCCGGGCGACAGGCCGCGGCATGGCGCCTCTTCTGCGAGGCGACCGGGATCGAGTTCGCCGCGGCCTGAATCCGAGGTACCGAGTCCCTACACGGGAGAGAGTCATGCAGAGCTACAGCAGGTTCGCCCTCGTCGCAGTGTGCGTCGGGGTGATCGCCCTTGCGCTGGCCGGGCCGGCGGCCGCGCACGGCGGAGGCACCATCAGCAAGCGGCCGTTCGGCAAGGCTCCGGACGGCACCGCGATCGACAACTACACGCTCACCAACAAGCGCGGCATGTCGGTGTCGATCATGACCTGGGGCGGCACGATCACCTCGATCAAGGTGCCGGACCGTCGTGGTCGCTTCACCAACGTCACGCTCGGGTTCAACAGCGTCGAGGAGTACACGAGCGACGTCTACAACTCGAGCAACCCGTACTTCGGGGCGATCATCGGCCGCTACGGCAACCGGATCGCGTTGGGGAGGTTCACGATCGACGGCCAGGTCTTCCAGCTGCCGATCAACAACCCGCCCAACAGCCTGCACGGCGGCATCCGAGGCTTCGACCGCCGGGTCTGGAACGCCGACCCGTTCCGCTCGCACGACGGCGTCGGCCTGCGGATGACGTACGTCAGCCTGGACGGCGAGGAGGGCTATCCGGGCCGGCTGCCGGTCGAGGTCGTCTACACGCTCGACAACGACAACCAGATCCGGATGGACTACAAGGCGACCACGAGCAAGGCGACCCACGTCAACCTCACCAACCACGCCTACTTCAACCTCGCGGGCGAGGGCTCGGGCACGATCGAGGACCACGAGCTCCAGCTCAACGCCGACCGCTACACCCCGGTCGACGCGACGCTGATCCCGACCGGCATGACGCCGCCGGTGGCGGGTACGCCGTTCGACTTCCGTGACTTCCACGCGATCGGCGACCGGATCCGCGACAACCACGAGCAGCTGGTCTTCGGCCGCGGCTACGACCACAACTTCGTGCTCGCCCGCGGCTCCTCGAAGGGCTTCTTCACCGCCGCGCGCCTGCGCGATCCGGGCAGCGGCCGGCAGCTGTCCGTCCTGACCACCGAGCCGGGGATCCAGTTCTACTCGGGCAACTTCCTCGACGGCCGGCTGTACGGCGCGAGCGGTCGCGCCTACCGCCAGACCGACGGGCTGTGCCTGGAGACCCAGCACTACCCCGACTCGCCGAACAAGCCGCAGTTCCCGTCGACCCTGCTCCGGCCGGGCCAGACGTACAAGACGTCGACGATCTACGCGTTCTCGACGTTCGGCCACCACTGAACCCCAAGGGGGGTCTGACCCCTCTGTATCAGCACAGTTCGCAACTGTGCTACCACAGAGGGGTCTGACCCCCCTAGGTTTCGAGCTTGTGGGCGCCGCGGCGGTGGGTGAGCCCGTCGAGCACGATCTCGATCGGCGAGCGCCGGTTCGCGTGCTCGAGCTGCTGGCGGATCGCGCGGATGTCGTCAGCGGTGGTTGACGCCTTCGACGCGGCCGCGGCGGCGCGCCGGGCGCCGCGCGCGATCGCGCGCGCCCTGCCGCGCCGGCCGATCGGCATGCCCAGCACCTTCGTCGTCCGCATCAGGCCACGGCTCGGTCGCACGCGCGCGCCGAGCGCCAGGCCGCCGGCGAGCCCGGCCGCGGCGGCGCCGGCCGCGAGCGCGCCGGCGGGCGCGCGGCGTGCAGCGGTGGCGACCGCATCGCCGGCGTCCTTCGCCTTGGCGACCGCGCCGTTGGCGGGCCCGGTCAGGGTGGGCTGTGATCGTGTGGCAGCCATCGACGCGACCTCCTAGTCGAGGATCTTGCCGATGCGCTCGGCCTGATCCCCGGCCCGCTCGAGGTCCTTGGAGACGTTCTTGGTCGTCTTCGCGAACTGCTTGCTCGCCTGGCCGACCGTCTTGGCAACGGACTTCGCGTCGAGCCCCGAGAGCGTCTTGCCGATCGAGCGCGGGACCGTCAGACCGAGCACGGTCTTGCGGCGCGTGCGGCTGCGGAGCACGAGGCCGCCGGCCACTCCCGCGGCGGCCGCGCCGACCGCGATCGCCGGGCGCTTCGCCGTGTTTGCGACCTGCTTGATCGTCGCGGGGACGCCGTTCGACGACGAGGTCGCCGTCGCTCGCGTCGTGGCCTTGCGCTTGGCCGGCGCGCGCTTCTTCGCCGGCGCCCTTCCGTTGGACGAACGTGTCGCGCTGTCGCTCTTCCGCGCGGCGGTGGACCGGCTACTCGAACGCTTCGCAGCGGCTGTTCTGCTTCGTATCGGCCATGTCTCCTACCTCTCGTTCCGAACACCCTTCCGTGTTCGTCCTACCCACACCGCGCTAGCCGTCACGCGATGCGAAGTCCCTGCAATGGGTAGGTCTCGGTGAAAGGGAAGGGAGGCAAGGATGTCCGATACGCCGACGCGCGACGCGAAGCTCGTCCAGTTCCTGAACGAGGCCTACGCGAAGGAGAAGCAGCTCGAGATATCGCTCGAGTCCCATGCGGACATGACGACGCGGGACGACTACGCCAAGCGGCTCAAGGACCACCTGAAGGAGACGAAGTCGCACGCGACGCAACTCGCTCGCCGCATCAAGCAGCTCGGCGGGAGCGCCGAGACGGTCTCCGTACCGGGACCCGAAGGGCTCGGTCGCATGGCGGAGAGCGTTTCCGAGACGCTCGGCAAGGCGAAGGCCGCCGCCCAAGGCTCCGTTGCAGGCGATCCGCGGGGCCGGTGAGCAGGAGAAGATGCTCCACAACGCGCGCATCGAGTACGAGGACGAGGCGCACGAGATCGCCACGTACCTGGTCATCGAGTCGCTGGCGACTGCGGTCGGGGACAAGGAGACCGCGAAGCTCGCGCGCGGCATCCTGCGCGACGAGGAGCGCATGCAGAAGTTCCTCACCGACCTGCTGCCGGAGCTCACGGTCAACGTCGCGCACGACGAGATCCCGATCTCGGAGATCGAGGCGCCCGCCGCGAAGCGTTGAGCGAGTAACTTTACCGTCTGGACGGTATAGTTATGGGCATCATGCCCGTCGCCCTCCTCCTCTCCTTCGCCATCGTCACCGAAGTCGCCGGCACCGTCGCCCTGCGCTACTCGGAGGGCTTCACCCGGCTGGTGCCGAGCGCCTTCGTCGTGCTCGGCTACGGCATCTCGTTCTGGTTGCTGGCCCTGGTGCTGCGAGACCTGTCGGTCGGCACGACGTACGCCGTGTGGTCGGCGGCCGGGACGGCGCTGATCGCCGTCGTCGGGGTGTTCGCCTTCGGCGAGCCGGCCACGGCGTTGAAGCTCGCGAGCCTCGCCCTCATCATCATCGGGGTCGTGGGGCTCAACATGGCCGGCAGTCACTAGTGGCGCGCGACACGCGCGCGAAGCTGCTCGACGCGGCAAGCGCCGTGATCCGGCGCGACGGGCCGCAGGCGCTGACGCTCGACGCCGTGGCCGCCGAGGCCGGCGTCTCCAAGGGCGGGCTGCTGTACCACTTCGCCTCCAAGCGCGACCTGCTGGACGCGGTCGTCCGGCGCTGGCTCGACGAGTTCCAGGACGACATCGACGCGGCCGGGCCCGGGTTCCTGGCCGGCTACGTGCGCGCCTCCGACGGCGCCAAGGCGGAGGAGGCGGGGCTGCTGGCGGCGCTGGTCGCCGACCCCGAGGTGCTGGCCGTGGTGCGCGAGCGCTACGCGACGTGGCAGGATCGCGTCGTCACGGAAGGTGGCGACCCCGTGGAGGCCACGGTGGCCAGGCTGGCCGCCGACGGGCTGTGGCTCGCGGACCTGCTCGGGATGGCCCCGCCCGAGGGCGAGCTGCGCGCCCGCGTATTGGCGCGCCTGCTCGAACTATGCGATTGACTCGTCAGTCAACGAGGTAGCATCAGGACCGTCGGTTTCGATCAAGAGGTGACCTGAGTTGAAGATTTGCGTCTTGGTGAAGGAGGTGCCGGACGCCGCCGTCGAGAAGCGGATCAACCCCTCGACGGGGCGGCTGGACCGGAACGGGGAGAAGAACCTGAACCCGTTCGACACGCACGCCATCGAGGCGGCGATGCAGCTCAAGGAGGGCGGGGCGATGGACGTCGACGAGGTCGTCGCCGTCACCATGGGCCCGACCACGTCCGAGCGCGCCCTGCGCAAGGCCGTGTCGCTCGGCGCCGACCGCGCCGTCCAGCTGACCGACGACGCCCTCGCCGGCTCCGACGTCAACGGCACCGGCTACGCGCTGGCCAAGGTGCTCGAGTCCGAGTCGCCCGACCTGGTCCTGCTCGGCCAGCAGTCCGACGACGGCGAGTGCTACACGATCGGCGCCGTGGTGGCCGACCACCTGCAGATGCCCTCGCTCACGCAGGTCATCAAGATCGACGTCGAGGACGGCAAGCTGCGCTGCGAGCGCCAGGCCGAGTACGGCTACGACACCGTTCTCGTCGAGCTTCCCGCCGTGATCAGCGTCGGCGACGCGATCAACGAGCCGCGCTACCCGTCGCTGAAGGCGATCATGGGCGCCAAGAAGAAGCCGCTCGACACCAAGTCGGTGGGCGACGCCGGCGTCGAGGCCGACCGCGTCGGCTACGAGAACGCCCGCGCCCACTGCAGCGACTTCGCCGCCCCGCCGGCCAAGGAGGCCGGCAAGATCATCGAGGACGAGGACACCGCCGAGACGGTCGAGCAGATCGTCGCCTGGCTCGACGAGAGGAAGCTCCTGTCATGAGCGGGATCCTGGTCTACGCGCTCCACTACGAGGGCGCCTTCAACAAGAACTCGCTCGGCGCCGTCTCCGAGGGTGCTCGCCTGGCCTCCGAGCTCGGGACCGAATGTCACGCGATCGTGGTCGGCGAGGGCGTCGCCGACGACCTCGCGGGCCAGCTGGGCAACTACGGCGCGAGCAAGGTCTTCCGCGTCGAAGGTCCCGAGGGCCTCGCCCAGCCGGTGGTCGACGCCATGGCCAAGGTGGCCAACGACAACGGGCACGAGTACCTCCTGTTCGGCGGCGGCCTGCTCGGCTTCGAGATCGGCGCCGGCCTCGCCGCGCGGCTGGACGCCGGCGTGGTCATGGAGGTCACCGAGGTCGAGGCGCGGGACGGCAAGCTCGTCGCCAAGCGCCCGATCCTCAAGGACTCGCAGGTCTCCGACGTGCACTACCGCTCGAAGGTCGGCGTGATCATCGGCCGCCTGAACGCGTTCGAGGCGAAGGAGACCGGCGGCAGCGCGACCGTCGAGGACGTCGATGTCGAGTTCCAGGCGCACAGCCTCAAGGCGTCCATGGTCAATCGCGGCGAGCAGCGCGGCGGCGACGTCAACATCGAGGACGCCAAGGTCCTCGTGGCCGGCGGCCGCGGCCTCGGCAAGGCCGAGGGCTTCGAGCAGCTCGAGGAGCTGGCCAACGCGCTCGGCGGCGCCGTCGCCGCCACGCGCGCGGTGGTCGACGCCGGCTGGTTCCCGTACGCGGGCCAGATCGGCCAGACCGGCAAGACGGTGGCGCCGAAGCTCTACCTGGCGGCCGGCATCTCCGGCGCGATCCAGCACAAGGTCGGGATGCAGAGCTCGGAGAACATCGTGGCGATCAACAAGGACTCGAACGCCCCGATCTTCGAGTTCTCCGACCTCGGCATCGTGGGCGACCTCAACAAGATCGTCCCCAAGCTCACCGAGGCCGTGAAGGCGAAGAAGAACGGCTGATGGCTGCTCCCAGCGAGTACCCGCCGCCCGTCGACTCGGCGGCCGAGTTCATCGGTCCGCCCACCGACCCCGAGGACGAGCGGATCGAGGTCGGCGTCGCGATCGTGGGCGGCGGGCAGGCGGGGCTCGCCTGCGCCATCCGGCTGCTGCAGCTGCTCGAGGACGACCCGGAGCTGACCGAGAAGCTCGGCGAGGTCCCGGTGGCCGTGATCGAGAAGGGCAAGGTGGCCGGCGCGCACCAGCTCTCCGGCGCGGTCATGAACCCGTCGGCGATCAAGGACCTGTTCCCCGACGACGACTCGTGGCCGACCTACGGCCCGGTCGAGGGCGAGACGGTCTACTTCATGCTCAACCGCAAGCGCGCGGTCCCGCTCAAGCCGACGCCGCCGCCGTTCCGCAACCACGGCAACCACGTGGTGGCGCTGGCCGAGCTCAACCGCTGGCTGGCCGAGAAGGCCGAGGAGGCGGGCGCCTACATCCTCACCGAGACCACCGGCCACAAGCTGCTGGTCGACGACGGCGTGGTGCGCGGGGTGCGGACGGGCGACAAGGGCCGCGACAAGGACGGCGGCGAGAAGTCCAACTTCGAGCCGGGATCCGACGTCGTGGCGAAGGCCACCGTGCTCGCCGAGGGCTGCTGGGGCCACCTGGCCGGCGCGGCCCTGAAGGGCCTCGACCTCGCGGCCAAGGATCCGCAGGTGTGGGCGCTCGGGGTCAAGGAGGTGTGGGAGGTCGAGGAGCCCTTCCAGAAGGTCGTCCACACGCTCGGCTGGCCGCTGCGCCCCGGCGGCAAGTGGAAGGAGTTCGGCGGCTCCTGGATCTACGGCATGAACCGCGAGGGCGAGAAGCCCAAGGTCTCGATCGGGTTCGTGGTCGGGCTCGACCACACCGACGCGCGGCTCTCGGTCCACGACGTCCTGCAGGAGTTCAAGCTGCACCCGCTCGTGCGCAAGATCCTCGAGGGCGGCAAGCGCGTCGCCTGGGGCGCCAAGGCGATCCCCGAGGGCGGCTACTGGGCGATGCCCAAGCTGCACGCGCCCGGCATGGTCATCTGCGGCGACTCCGGCGGCATGGTCAACGTGCCGCGGCTGAAGGGCATCCACTACGCGATCCGCTCCGGGATGCTCGCCGCCGAGACGATCTACCGCCAGCTCAAGGCCGGCTCGACCGACTTCTCGGCCTACGAGGACGCCGTCCACGACTCCGAGATCGGCACCGACCTGTGGCAGTCGCGCAACATGAAGCAGCCGTTCGGCAAGGGCCTGGTGATCGGGGGCGCCATCACCAACGCGATGGTCGTCACCAAGGGCCGCTTCCCGGGCGGGCACTGGGCGACGCACCGCGACGCCGACAGCCCGGTCGAGCCGTCGGACCGTGACAAGCGCTATCCGAAGCCGGACGGCAAGTACACGTTCGACAAGCTCTCCGGCGTCTTCCTGACCGGCAACGCGACGCGCGACGACGCGCCGAGCCACATCCGGATCCAGAAGCGCGTGCCGCGCGAGATCGCCGAGGCGTGGGCGTACATGTGCCCGGCCGGGGTGTACGAGATCCCCGAGGACGCGCCGGAGAACGGACACGTCGACCTGACCGTGAACCCCTCGAACTGCGTGCAGTGCGGGGCGATCACGGCCAAGGGCGGGCGGCTCACTCCCCCCGAAGGAGGGGATGGGCCCATGTATCAGGTGACGTAGCGAAACTCGGGCGGGTTTGCGGCGTTATGGGGATCCCATGCTTCGTACGGGACTCATCGCCGCACTCGCTCTGCTGCTCCTGCCCGCCTCCGCATCCGCGGCGGCCGCCGGCGCGGCATCCGTGACGCTGACCGGCTGCACGCCCAAGGAGCGGACGGCGGCGTTCGAGGCGCGGATGGACCAGATCTCCGGCGCGGAGCGCATGAAGCTGCGCTACTCGCTCGAGGCGCGCAAGCCCAAGCGCGCGTGGCACCGCGTGGCCGCGCCCGAGCTGGGCGGCTGGCGCGCCGCCTCCACCGAGACGACGCGCTTCATCTCCGAGCGGCGCGTGACCCAGCTCACCGGCCCGACGTACTACCGCGCGCTGGTGCGCTTCCGCTGGATCGACGAGGACGGCGACGTGATCGCCCGCGCCCGGTCGCGCACGCACGCCTGCTGGCAGCCCGACCACCGTCCCAACCTCAAGCTGCGCGAGCTCTCGTTCGAGGGCAAGGGCTCCTACGTCGCGCTGGTCGCCAACACCGGCCTCAGCCCGACCGCCGACTTCGACCTGGAGATCACCGGCCTGCCGCCGATCGTCGTCCCCGAGCTCGCCCCCGGCGAGGAGCGGCTGATCGAGGCCGCCGGGCCCGAGTGCGAGCCGGGCACGCCGGTGACCGCCACGGCCGATCCGCTCGACCTGATCGACGAGCGCAACGAGCGCGACAACGCGGTCACGCGCCGCTGCCCGTCCGCTCGAGCCAGCTGATCAGCGCCGGCCAGTAGCGGTCGGGCGCCTCGGCGAACGGGAAGTGGCCGACGCCCTCGATGACGACCAGCTCGCCGTGCGGGGCGGTCTCGGCGATCCGCTCGGCTGCCGCCCGTCCCGAACCGCTCCTGCGCGCCGACGATGGCGAGCACCGGGATGTCGGCCGCGGCCAGCGCCTCGAGCGCGTGCAGCTCGCCGAGGTCGTGCCCGTGGTGCGCCTCGACATTGAAGACGACGTCGTCGAGCATCGGGACGACCTTCTCCGGGTTCACGGCGAAGAACGGCATCTGGCCGATCCACACCTCACGACACTCCTCGGGCGTCTGGACCGAGCTCTCCCGCTCGAAGGCGGCCTCGACGTCGGGCGGCAGGTCCGCGAACGGATCCTCCGGCGTGCCCGGCGCCGGCTCCTCGTCGGCGTCTGTGCACGAGGCGATGAGACGCGCCGCGCTGCCGGGATAGTCGACGAGGTGCTGCATGGCCACGTAGCCGCCGAACGAGTGGCCGAGCAGGGTCGGCTGCTCGAGCTCGCGCATGAGCTCCTCGACCGCCGCCGCCTGGTGCGTCAGCGTGAAGTCGTCGACGGGCAGGTCGACGAGCAGCGCGCGGTAGCCGGCGTCGACGAGCTGCTGCACATGCGGGAGGAACACCGAGCCGTCGAGGCCCGGCCCGGGGTGGAGGAGCACGACGGGCGGTCCGTCGCCGAGATCGCGGACTTGGACTGCCATCTAGAATGAACTACATCATGAAGACCGAGATCCATCCCGAATACGTCGAGGCGACCGTCACCTGCACCTGCGGGAACACGTTCACGACGCGCTCGACGAAGGGTGACCTGCACGTGGAGATCTGCTCCAACTGCCACCCGTTCTACACGGGCAAGCAGAAGCTGGTCGACACCGGCGGCCGCGTCGAGCGGTTCCAGCGCCGGGCTGCCAAGCGCCAGCGCGGCGAGTCCTGAAGCTCACGTCTGAGGCCGTCGCTGCCGATGCATAGTCGGTGAGCGACGACCTCCTCAGCCTCCAGCGCGACGCTCCTGTAGGCGGCCAGGCCGTCATGGAGGGCGTGATGATGCGCGGCGTCTCCACCTGGGCCGTGGGCGTCCGCAAGCCCGACGGCGAGGTCGACGTGCAGTCGTTCCCGCTCGTCTCCTGGACCAAGCGCCACCGCGCGTTCCGCCTGCCGGTCATCCGCGGCGTCGTCGCGCTCGTGCAGTCGCTCAACATCGGCTTCAAGGCGCTCGGCATGTCGGCCAACTCGCAGCTCGACGAGGAAGAGGAGCCGATCTCCGGCGCGATGTGGTTCGGCACCGTGCTCGTCGCGCTGGTGTTCGCCGTCGGCCTCTTCTTCGTCGTCCCGGTCGGGCTCACCAGCCTGTTCAAGGACCAGCTCGGCTCCGCCTTCCTCTTCTGGCTGGTCGAGGGGGTCGTGCGGACCGCGATCTTCCTCGGCTACATCGTGCTGATCGCCCGCGTGCCCGACCTGCGGCGCGTGTTCGAGTTCCACGGCGCCGAGCACAAGACGATCTCCTGCTACGAGGCCGGCCTCCCGCTGACCCCGGAGAACGCCCAGCGCTTCTCGCGCCTGCACCCCCGCTGCGGGACGAGCTTCCTGCTCATCGTGATGATCGTGGCGATCTTCGTGTTCGCCCCGATCGGCCTGCCCGAGTGGTACATCCTGCTCGCCTCGCGCATCCTCGGCGTCCCGCTCATCGCGGGCCTGAGCTTCGAGGTCATCAAGTGGGCCGGCAAGAACCGTCGCAAGCCGTGGGTCCAGAAGCTGATGGCGCCCGGGATGATGCTCCAGAAGCTCACGACCCGCGAGCCCGACCACGAGCAGCTGGCCGTCGCCATCGCGGCGATGGAGGCCGTGCTCGCGCTCGAGGACCCGCGGGCCGCGTCCGACGAGGATCTCGTCGGCATCGAAGTCGCCGCCTAGGGTCACGACTAGGCACGCCATCGATTCGATGGCACCGGCTCGTCCGTAGCTTCGCCAGGCATGACAACGCCTATCTACGACGCCGTCCTGTTCGACCTCGACGGCGTCCTGACATCGACCGCGGCACTGCACGCCCAGTGCTGGAAGCAGACCTTCGATCCCGTGCTCGCCCTCCACGGCCAGCCGCCGTTCGACGCCGAGCGCGAGTACCTCGAGCACGTCGACGGCAAGATGCGCGAGGACGGGGTGCGCGACTTCCTGCGCTCGCGCGGCCTGGACGTGCCGCCGCTCACCGTGCGCCTGATCGCCGGCCGCAAGCAGGCGCTGGTGGAGCAGGCGCTGCTGCGCGGCGGCGTCGAGGCCTTCCCCGGCTCCGTGCGCTGGGTCCGCCACCTGCGCGAGACCGGCGTTCGCACCGCCGTGGTCTCCTCGAGCGCCAACGCCGACGCGGTCCTCTACGCCGCCGGCATCAGCGACCTGTTCGACCTCACCGTCGACGGAGGCGACGTCGCGCGGCTCGGCCTCGCCGGCAAGCCCGCTCCTGACGGCTTCCTCGAGGCCGCCCGGCGGCTCGGGGTGACTCCCCGGCGCTCGGTCGTCGTCGAGGACGCCCTCGCCGGCGTGGCCGCCGGCCGCGCCGGCGACTTCGGGCTCGTGATCGGCGTCGCCCGCTCGGCCGACCCGCACGACCTGCGCTCGGCCGGCGCCGACGTGGTCGTCGACGACCTCGGGGAGCTGGCACCGTGACCTGGTCCATCTCAGAGGACCGCTACTGCGCCGACCCGTCGCTCGAGTCGGTGTTCGCGGTCGGCAACGGCTACCTCGGCCTGCGCGGCACGCCCGAGGAGGGCGCGCCCGCCCACGACGCCGGCGCGATCCTCAACGGCTTCCACGAGACGTGGCCGATCGTCTACCCCGAGGACGCCTACGGGCTGGCCCGCACGGGCCAGACGATCGTCAACGCCACCGACGGCTCGATCATCCGCCTGTTCGTCGACGACGAGCCGCTGAACCTCGCGACGTCCAAGGTGCGCCGCTTCGAGCGCGTGCTCGACATGAAGACCGGCATCCTGCAGCGCGAGGTCGAGTTCGAGACCGAGCGCGGGCAGCGGCTGCTCGTGTGCTCGACGCGGCTCGTGTCGTTCGAGCACCGCCACCTCGCCGCCATGTCCTACGAGGTGTCGGCGCTCGACGGACCGGCCCGGATCGCGATCTCCTCAGAGCTCGTGACCTACGGTCCGGGCGAGACGTCCGACGACCCGCGGCGCGGCAAGGGCTTCGCCGAGAAGGTGCTGGTGCCGGTGAGCGCGCGGGCCGGCGGCGCGCGCGCCGTGCTGGGCCTCGCCACCCGCAACAGCGGGCTCGAGATGGCGGTCGGGATGGAGCACGAGATCGAGGGCGCCCGCAGCGTCGAGGTGAGCGCGGAGGGCGACGGCGCCCGCGTCGTCGTCCTGGCCGACCTCGAGCCCGGCGAGCAGCTCAGCCTGTCCAAGTACGTCGCCTACCACTGGGCGGACGGCGCCTCCGACCTCGTGGCGCGCGTCGACCGCACGCTCGACCGGGCGGCGCTCGACGGCTACGAGACGGTCGAGCGCGAGCACACGCGGCACGTGACGGAGTTCTGGGAGCGCAGCGACGTCGAGATCGAGGGCGCGCCCGAGCTCCAGCGGTCCGTGCGCTTCAACCTGTTCCAGCTCATGCAGGCCACGGCCCGCGCCGAGGGTCTGGGCGTGGCGGCCAAGGGCGTGACCGGACGCGGCTACGAGGGCCACTACTTCTGGGACACCGAGATCTATGTCGTCCCGTTCCTCATGCACACCAGCCCGCGCTGGGCGCGCCAGGTGCTCGACTTCCGGGTCAGGATGCTCGACGCCGCGCGTGAGCGGGCGCGCGAGGTCGGCCACCGCGGCGCGCTGTATCCGTGGCGGACGATCAACGGCGAGGAGGCCTCGGCCTGGTACGCGTCCGGCACCGCGCAGTACCACATCAACGCCGACATCGCGTACGCCTTCCGCCACTACGCGTGGGTCAGCGGCGACATCGGCTTCCTGATCGGCGACGGCGCCCAGGTGCTGGTCGAGACCGCGCGGCTGTGGATGGAGCTCGGCTTCTTCTCCGGCGGCCGGTTCGTCATCAACGCGGTGACCGGCCCCGACGAGTACACGACCGTCGTCGACAACAACGCGTACACGAACCTGATGGCCAAGGAGAACCTCGAGGGCGCCGTGCGCGTCATGGAGTGGCTGCGCGGCGAGGACCCGGTCGCCTACGCGGAGCTGGTCCTGGCCACCGGGCTGACCGACGAGGAGATCGACGGGTGGCTGCGCGCGGCCGACGCCATGTACCTCCCGCGTCACGACGGGATCGTGCTGCAGGACGACGGCTTCCTCGAGCGCAAGCGCTGGGACTTCGAGGGGACGCGCGACAAGCACCCGCTGCTGCTGCACTTCCACCCGCTCGAGCTGTACCGCCACCAGGTGATCAAGCAGACCGACGTCGTGCTGGCCACCTACCTCGTCGAGCACCACTTCGACGAGGAGGAGATGCGGCGCACGTTCGACTACTACGACCCGCTGACGACGGGCGACTCGACGCTGTCGGCCTGCGTGCAGAGCGTGGTGGCGTCGGCGGTCGGCTATCCCGACGCGGCGCTGCGGTACTTCGAGCAGGCCGCCATGGTCGACCTCGCCGACGCGCACGGCAACACCGCCGACGGCATCCACGTCGCGTCGGCGGGCGGCACCTGGCTCGCGCTCGTGGCCGGCTTCGGCGGCCTGCGCGACTTCGACGGCGACGTGCGCTTCTCGCCGCGCCTGCCGGCCGAGTGGGAGCGCCTGCGCTTCCGCGTCCAGGTGCGCGGCCAGGTGGTCGAGGTCGACATGACGCACGCGGGCACGACCTACACGCTGATCGAGGGCCGCGGGCTCCCGGTCAAGCACTTCGGCGAGCAGCTGCGCGTGCTGCCGGGCGTGCCGGTGTCGATCACCGATCTGCCGCTCGCGGCCTAGACTCGGAGGCGTGATCGAGTCGCTCGTCGAGCAGATCGAGGCGCGCTACGCCGAGGTGCAGCAGCAGATGTCGGATCCGGAGGTCATCTCCGACCGTCAGCGCTACGCGGACGCGGGGCGCCAGTTCAACCAGCTGGCCCCCGCCGCGAAGCTGGCGGAGGAGTGGCGGCACGCGGTGTCCGACGCCGAGGGCGCCCAGGAGATGCTCGACGAGGGCATGGAGGACGCCGAGCTGCGCGACGAGCTGCGCGCCTCCCGCGAGCGGATCGAGGAGCTCGAGGAGGAGATCCGGCTCGCCATGGTCGAGACGGACCCGAACGACGACAAGAACGTGATCGTCGAGATCCGCGGCGGCGCGGGCGGCGACGAGGCGGGGCTGTGGGCGGGCGACCTGTTCCGCATGCTCACGCGCTACGCCGAGCGGCTCGGCTTCCAGACCGAGACGATGGACGCGTCCGAGAGCGCGTACACCTTCGAGGTTCGCGGCGACGGCGCGTTCAGCCGCTTCAAGTACGAGGGCGGGACGCACCGCGTCCAGCGCGTGCCGGCCACCGAGTCGCAGGGCCGCATCCACACCTCGACGGCCACCGTGGCCGTGCTGCCGGAGGCCGAGGACGTCGAGGTCGAGATCGACCAGAACGACCTCGAGATCGACGTCTACCGCTCCTCCGGCCCGGGCGGCCAGTCCGTCAACACGACCGACTCGGCCGTGCGCATCACCCACAAGCCGACCGGGCTGGTGGTCTCGATGCAGGACGAGAAGTCGCAGCTCCAGAACCGCGAGCGCGCGATGAAGGTCCTGCGCGCGCGGCTGTACGAGCAGAAGGTCGCCGAGCAGCAGGCCGAGCTGGCCGCCGACCGCCGCGCCCAGGTCGGCACCGGCGAGCGGGCGGAGAAGATCCGCACCTACAACTTCCCGCAGCGCCGCGTGACCGACCACCGCGTCGAGGGCCTCACCGTCCACAACCTCGAGCAGGTGCTGGCGGGCGAGCTGGACGACATCACCGGCGCTCTCCAGGACGCCGAGAAGCGCAGGCGGCTCGAGCTCCAAGCCGCCGGTTAGGGATCGTTTCCACACGGGCAGGACCCCTGCATGCGGGGGGCTTTGGCGGTGCTGCTGGTGCTGGGCGCGCTCGTCGCGGCGTGCTCGCCGAACGACCCGCCGGGCGGTGAGGGGCGGCTCTCGATCGCCACCGGAGGCGCCGGCGGCGTCTACCAGGTCTATGGCGGCGGGCTCGCCGACCTGCTGAGCGACGAGCTGCCCGACTCGCCGACCACCGCCGAGACCACCTCGGCCTCGGTCGACAACCTCGTGCTGGTCGCCAACGGCGACTCCGACATCGCGTTCGCGCTCGAGGACTCGGCGATCGACGCCGTGAACGGGCAGGAGAGCTTCGACGAGCCGCTCCCGCTGAAGGCGCTCGGGACGCTGTACCCGAACATCACCCAGGTCGTCGTCAAGGCCGACTCGGACATCGAGTCGATCGAGGACATGAAGGGCCGGACGATCTCCGTCGGATCGCCGGGCTCGGGCACCGAGGTGATCGCGCTGCGGCTCCTCGGGGTCGCCGGCATCGACGCCGACGAGGACCTCACCAAGCGCCAGCTCGGCGTGGGGGAGTCCGTGCAGGCGCTGCGCGACGGGTCGATCGAGGGGTTCTTCTGGTCCGGCGGCGTCCCGACCGGCGCGGTCACCGACCTGGCGACCACCGACGACATCCGCCTGCTCGAGACCGCCCAGTACCGCGACGCGCTGCAGAGCGAGTACGGCGACGCCTACCAGGCCACGGAGGTCGAGGAGGGCGGCTACGAGGGCGTCGCGGGCGTGCCGACGATCGGCGTGCCGAACGTGCTGATGGTCAACGAGGACATGGACGAGGAGCTCGCGTACCAGATCACCAAGGCGCTGTACGAGGGCAAGGACCGGCTGGCCACCATCGTGCCCGCGGCCGAGGGACTCGACCCGGCGAAGGGCCGCGAGGTGATCGACCCGGTCGAGCTCCATCCCGGCGCGGAGCGCTTCTACGCGGAGCAGGGCGGGTGAAGCTGCTGCTGGCCACGGCGCTCGGAGCGATGGCGATGACCGGCGGATCGCCGCACGTCGTCGCGCGCGCGAGCGACGGCGACGTGGTGGCCGAGCTGCGGCTGCCCGCCTCGGGCACCTTCGCGCTCGACTATCGGCACTCGTACTACCGCGTGCCGGCGCGCGAGACCTTCCGCGCCACCGAGGACGGCTTCGAGCTGGTGGCGATCAGCTCGCCGAGCGAGGCGGTGCTCGACTACTACGAGATCGAGGGCGCGCGCGAGCGGCGCGGCGGGGCCTGGACGCTGCGGCCCGCGCATCCGGCGCGGTTCGAGCGGATGGCGCTGGCGGCCACGGGGATCGGGCGGCGGACGCTGGTGGCCGGTGACCGGCGGGTGCCGCTCTACGGCGGGGACGACGTGCACCTGCGGCTGGAGGTGGAGCGATGACGAGCGCGCCGGTCGCCGATCCGAAGACCGAGGAGCAGCTGCTCGAGGAGTTCGAGGCCGAGCGCCCGGGGCGGCGGCTGTCCGGCTTCGCCAACGTGGTCGTCAACGTGCTCGGCGCCGGGCTCGTGCTGTTCGCGATCTACTGGGTCTTCAATCCGATCCCGGCGCAGGAGTACCGGCCCGCGTTCCTGGCCGTCGCGCTGCTGCTGACCTTCCTGGTCTTCCGCGCGCAGGCCCGCGAGAGCCGCGCCGACCACCCCGAGGAGAGCCCGTCGCCGCTCGACTGGATCCTCGGCGTCCTCGCGCTCGTCGCCGTCGGCTACGCGGCGGTCAACGCCGACGAGGTGTTCCGCCGTGCCGCCGATCCCACCGGGCTCGACATCGTGGCCGGCGTCGTGAGCATCGCGCTCGTGCTGGAGGCCACGCGGCGGACCGTCGGCTGGATCCTGCCCGCGATCTGCCTCGGCTTCATCGCCTACGCCTACCTGGGCGGCCTGATCCCCGAGTCGCTCGGCATCGCCCACAAGGGCTACGGCCTGGACCGGATCGTCGGCATGACGTACATGGGCCTGGAGGGCCTCTTCGGCATCCCGCTCGACGTGGCGGCGACCTACATCGTGCTCTTCACGTTCTACGGGGCGGTGCTCGAGTACTCGGGCGCGGCGCGCTTCTTCGTCCAGCTCTCCTACGCGGCGTTCGGACGCTCGCGCACCGGCCCGGGCCGGACGACGACGCTGGCCGGCTTCCTGCTCGGCACCGTGTCGGGCTCGGGCGTGGCGACCACGGTCACGCTCGGCTCGGTGACCTGGCCGCTGCTGCGCAAGGCCGGCTACCCGAAGGAGTCCGGCGGCGGCGTGCTCGCCGCCTCGGGCATCGGGGCGATCCTGTCGCCGCCGACGCTCGGCGCCGCCGCGTTCATCATCGCCGAGTTCCTGGAGGAGAGCTACTTCAAGGTGCTCCTCTACGCGACCGTCCCGTCGCTCCTGTACTACCTCGGCGTCCTGCTCGCGATCGAGGCCGACGCGCGGCGCTTCCGGGTGCAGGGGATCGACCTCGACACGCCCGGGTTCTGGCGGCTGCTCGGCCGCTGGGGCTACCACTTCTCGTCGCTGATCGCGATCGTCGTGCTGCTGGCGATGGGGATGTCGCCGTTCCGCGCCGTCCTCTACGCGACGGTCGTCGCCTTCCTGATGTCGTTCCTGGACCGGCGCGACTGGATGGGCCCGCGCGAGGTCGGGGGCGCGCTGGTGACCGGCGCGCGCGGCGTGCTGCCGATCGCGGCCACCTGCGCGGCGGCCGGGATCATCGTCGCCGTCGTCTCATTGACGGGCCTCGGGCTCGAGCTGTCGGGCCTGATCGTCGACGCGGCCGGCGACTCGCTGGCGCTGACGGCGATCTTCAGCGCGATCGCGGTGCTGATCCTCGGCCTGGCCGTGCCGGTCACGGCCTCGTTCATCATCGCCGCGGTCGTCATCGCGCCGGCGCTGATCGCGCTCGAGGTCGAGCCGTTCGTCGCCTACATGTTCATCTTCTACTACGCGGTGCTGAGC
>CAWETE010000011.1:0-92486 GCA_963811895.1 uncultured Solirubrobacteraceae bacterium
CACCGCGGTCCAGCCGTGGATGAAGTAGCGCCAGCCGTCCTCCACGAGCAGCCCGGGCTGGGCGCGCGCCTGTCGCAGGAACTCGAGCTCGCCGCGGTAGTTGAGCTCCCACGCCGCTGAGCGCTCGGGGAACCGGGGGCGGGGCGCCAGCGGCGTCCCCGGCCGGTCCTTGCCCATGCCGGTGGCGTTGACGATCAGCGACCGCGGCGGCAAACCGGCGAGCGTCTCGCCGCCCGGCTCCGCGAGCCGGGGCTCGACGCGCGGGTCGGTGAAGCGCTCCAGCCGGTCGGGCGAGCGGTCCGTCACGACGATCCGGGCGGGCGGCGGGTCGGCCTCGAAGAGGCTCGCGACGATCGCGCCGCCGGCGCCGCCGGCGCCGAGGATGAGCGCGTGCCCGCCGCCGGCGAAGAACCCCGGCGGGGTCACGTGCTCGAGCGAGCGGGCGGCGGTGAGCGCGTCCTTCGCCCAGCCGAGCAGCCGTCCGTCGCGGCGCGCGATGCAGGAGACCTCGCCGAGCGCGCGGGCATGCTCGTCGACCTCGTCGAAGAGGTCGCCGGCGGCGCGGAAGACGTCGAGCTTGTGCGTCGTCACGAGCGCGCCGAGCACGTCGGCGTCCGCCTTCAGAGCGGCGATCGCCTCACGGAAGGTCTGCGGCGGAGCACCGACCGGCAGGTCGACGCCCGCGATCTCGACGTCGCCGGGCAGCCCGAGGGCGTCGCGCCAGCGCGGGAAGATGCGCATGATCGAGGACGAGCCCGTCGTCACGCCGATGAACAGGAAGCGGCGGCTCATGCGGCCAGGAACCGCTCGGCGGCGGCTGATAGCTCGTCCCAACGGCCGTCGGCCACGAGCGGCGATGGGCACAGCTCCCCGCCGGCACCGACGGCGATCGCGCCGGCATCCAGCCACGGACGCACGTCGGCCGGCCCGATGCCGCCGGTCGGCACCACCTGCACGTCCGGGAACGGCCCGCGCAGGGCCTTGATGTACGACGGGCCGACAACCGACGCCGGGAACAGCTTGACCGCCTCGGCGCCCGCTGTCGAGCGCTGCCGCCACCTCGGACGGCGTGAACGTGCCGGGCAGCGCCAGCCGACCCCCGGCGAGCATCGCGTCGAGCAGCTCACGGTCGAGGTGCGGAGTGACGAGGAACTCGGCGCCGGCGTCGAGCGCCGCGTCGAGCTGCTCGCGGTCGCGGATCGTCCCCGCCCCCACGACCACGCTCGGCGGGCAACAGGTCGCGCACCCGCCGCAGCGCCTGCGCGGCGCCCGGAATGGTGAACGTGAGCTCGATCGCGCGCACCCCTCCGGCGGCGAGCGCCTCCGCGGCGCGCACGGCGGACTCGCCGTCGGGCGTTCGCAGGACGGCGATGACGCGCGCGGCGCGTAGCCGCTCGATCATGTCGCCACCACCGCGTGCCGCGGCGCGCGGCCGTCGAGCACGGCCAGCAGGTCGTCCATCGCCGCGCGTCCCATCGCCTCGCGCGCCTCGGTCGTGTGGCCGCCGATGTGGGAGGTGACGATCACGTCGTCGCGGCCGATCAGCGGGTGGCCGGGCGGCGGCGGCTCCTCGGCCAACGCGTCGAGCGCGGCGCCCGCCAGCCGGCCCGAGTCGAGCGCGCGCACCAGCGCGGGCTCGTCGACCAGCTCGCCGCGCGCGGTATTGACGAGCAGCGCGCCCGCGGGCAAGCGGGAGAGCAGCTCATCGCTCGACCAGGCCGCTGGTCTCCGCCGTCAGCGGCGCGTGCAGCGACAGCACCTCGGCGCGCGGCAGCAGCTCGTCGAGCGGCAGCGAGTCCGCGCGCGCCGGGTCGTGCGTCAGCACGGCGCAGCCGAGGCCCGCGAGCGCCCGTGCCACCCGCGAGCCGACGTGGCCGGCGCCGAGCAGCCCCACCGTCCGCTGACCCAGCTCGGACCCGCTCAGCACCGGCCACTCCCCCGCACGCACCGCGCGCTCGGCCCGCCGCACCGGCCGGCACAGCAGGAGCATCAGCGCCACCGTCAGCTCGGCCACCGCCGCCGCGTTCGCCCCCGGCGTGTTGGTGACCGTCACGCCGTGCCGCTCGGCCGCGGCCAGGTCGACCCGGTCGACGCCGACGCCGTGCCGCGCCACCACCCGCAGCCCGGGCGTCGCCAGCACCGAGGCGTCGACGTCGTCGAGCCCCGCCAGCACGCCGTCGACGCCGTTGAGCCGCGCGCGCAGCTCGCCGGCGGCCAGCGGGCGGCCGAGGTCGTTGTAGCGGACCTCGCGCACGGCGCCTTCGAGTGCTCGCCCGAGCGCAAACGACCGCGCGGTGACGAGCACGGTCGCGTCGATCACGGCTCGACCACCACCTTCAGCTGCTCGCCCGAGCGCGCGGCGACGAGGGCGTCTGCCGCCTCGGCCAGCGGCCGCCGGGCGGTGACGAGCCGCGCCTGTGTCGACCGCGCCCGACAGCACGAGCTCGAGCGCCTCGCGGCAGTCGTCGGTGGTGCAGGCCGTCGTGCCGGTGACGAGCAGCTCCTTGTAGTGGATGAGGTTGGTGTCGAGCTCGACGCGCGAACCGTCGCGGGGCAGGCCGGCGAAGAAGTTGATCCGTCCGCCAGGCGCCGCGAGCTCGAGCGCCGCAGCCTGCGCCGCCGCCGCGGGCGCAGCGACGATCACGACGTCGAACGCCCCGTCGAGCTCGTCCGGCGCCGACGACGTCGGTCCGCGCCGCGCTCGGCGGCCCGCCGGCGGCGCGCGGCCGACGGCTCGGAGACCACGATCTCGCCCGGCTCTCGCGCGCGGGCGGCGAGCAGGTGCAGGAGCCCGATCGGCCCGGCGCCGGCGATCAGCACGCGGTCGCCCGGCCCGATCCGGCACGGCCGCTGGCCGCGCAGCACGCAGGCCAGCGGCTCGACGACCGCGACGGCGGCCGCGTCGGCGTCGGCGGGCACGGGCAGCAGGTTGCCCTGGGCGACGACGTCGGCTCCGGCCAGCAGGTGCGTGGCCAGCGCGCCGTCGCGCGTGATGCCGAGCGCCTGCGGCGTGCGGCAGAGGTTGATGCGGCCGGCCAGGCACTGGTCGCAGCTGCCGCAGCCGACGTTGGGGGCGACGAACACGCGGTCGCCGGGAGCGACCGGCGCGCCGTTGCCGACCACCTCCACCACGCCCGCGATCTCGTGGCCCGGCACGCGGACCGTCCCGTCGGGATAGGCGCGGTGCGTGCCGGCGGCGATCCGCAGGTCGGTCCCGCAGATCCCGCAGGCCTGGACCCGCACCAGCACCTCGCCGGGGCCGGGCTCGGGCGTCGGCCGCCGCTCGAGGGCGAGCGCGCTCGGCCCGCGGTAGACGAGCGCGTCCATCACAGCGCCACCGGCGGCCTGCTCGCGCCAGGAGCGGTTGGCGGCGCGCACCGCGCGCACCGCCGCGAGCCCGTCAGCGCCGCTCACGGTCGCCTCGGCGCCCGTCTCCGCCGCCTCCAGGAACGCGCGCATCTGCGCGCGGTAGCCGGCTTCGAAGCGCTCGCGGCCACGTGCGGTGCGTCGGCATGACGACGCCGACGTCGCGGTCGCGCACCTCGAGCAGCGCCTGGCCCCGCACGTCGCCGATGATGAGCAGCCCCTCGCTGCCGACCACCTCCATCCGGGCGTCGTAGCCGTAGTCCGCGGGGCACGTGCCGTCGATCGTCCCGATCGCGTCGGAGGCGAAGCGCAGCGTCACCACCACGTTGTCGTAGAAGCCCTCGGCCTCGACCCCGCGGGCCGCGCCCTTGCGGTTGGCCGTCTCGGCGTACACGCGCACGATGTCGGATCCCGCGAGCCAGCGAACGCTGTCGAAGTCGTGCGAGTTGACCTCGGCCAGCATGCCGTTCGAGCGCTCGATCTCCCACGCCCACGGCGGCGGCAGGCCGGGTCCGCGGGTGAGCGACTTGAGCACCATCGGCTCGCCGATGTCTCCGGCCGCGATCCGCCGGCCCGCCTCCGCGAACTCCGGCTGGAAGCGGCGCATGAAGCCGATCTGGAGCACCACGCCGGCCTCGCGCGCGGCGCTCGATCATCGCTTCGCACTCGGCCTCGTCGAGCGCCATCGGCTTCTCGCACAGCACATGCCGCCCGGCGCGCGCCGCGGCCACCGCCAGCTCGCAGTGCGTGAAGGTCGGCGTCGAGACGACGACCGCTTCGGCGGCCTCGAGCCCTGCCTCCAGGGACGGGAACGCCGTCGTCCCGTGCCGCTCGGCGAGTCCACGCGCGGCGTCGACGTCGCTGTCGTAGACGCCGGCGATCTCCCCGGGGAGCAGGTGCGAGGCGTGGTTCGCGCCGGCGCGGCCCGCGCCCACCAGCAGGACCCTCATGCGCGTCACCGCCGCGAGCAGGGCGCGCCGCTCCGGCAGCAGCCGCTCGTAGACCTCGCGGGCCGCCGGGTCGGGCTGCGACCCGGCCGGCCAGGGGAGTGGCCGCCTCGGCGGCGTCCGCGAGATCCTCGACGAGGCCCACCGCCGCCGCGGCGACGAGCGCGGCCCCCCAGCAGCCGAGCTCGCTCCGCGGCAGGCGTCCGTACGGGACGCCGAGCGCCGACGCCTTGATCGCGTTCCAGCACTCGCTGCGCGCGCCGCCGCCCGCCACGCGCGCCTCGTCGAAGGCCTGGTCCGGATGCAGGTCGCGCAGCACGGCGAGGTACTCCGCGTACTCGAGCGCGACCCCCTCCAGCGCCGCCCGCGCCAGGTGCCCGCGCCCGTGCATGCGACGCAGCCCGGCGAACACGCCGCGCGCGTCCGGGTCGTTGGGCAGCACGCGCCCGTCGAGATACGGCAGGCAGAGCAGGCCGTCTGCGCCCGGCGGCGCGGCCGCCGCCTCGTGCGACAGCCGGTCGAACGATCCCTCGAAGGCGAGCTCGGCCAGCCAGTCGAGCAGCGGCCCGGCGGTGAGGTAGGCGAGCGACACCCACTGGCCGGGGACGGCGCCGCGCATCGTGATCAAGGTCCGCTGCGCGACGTCGGGCCGGAACTCAGGCACCGACCCGGCCAGCACCGCAGCGGTGCCGGCCGAGTCGAGCACCTGTCCCGGGCGGACGACGCCGGCCCCCAGCGTCGCCGCCGCGGTGTCCCCCAGCCCGGCCGCCACCGGCGTCCCGGCCGGAAGTCCGCAGTCCGCCGCGGCATCGCGGCGTCAGCTCACCGATCACCGTCGTCGGCTCCAAGATCCGCGGCAGCTGCGCCGGCTCGGCGCCCGCCGCGCCCGCGAGGCGCTCCGACCACTCCCCGGCGCGCGTGTCGGCGAGCGCGCTGAAGTGCAGGTACGTGCGGTCCATGAACGCCTCGCGGCCGTCGAGGCCGGCCAGCCGTCCGGCCACGTAGCCGCCCGGGGTGACCCACTTCGCCGTGTTCGCGAACGCCTCGGGCCGCTCCCGCCGCCACCAGCGGATCTTCGGCGCGTGGTTGACCATCGCCGGGCATCCCGACGTCGCGGGCAGCTCGTCGCCCAGCTCCTGCGTCGAGCGCCGCGACGTCGCCGGCGCAGCGCGTGTCGAGCCACGAGTCGTAAGGGGTTGATGCGTGATGTCTTGCATCGACCCCCAGAACGCCCGCCATCTGCCCGCAGACGGCGATCGCTCGCACCCGACCGGGCTCCACGCGCGCCGCGCACGCGGCCAGCGTGCGCACGGCGGCGGTGTAGAAGGCGCCGGCCTCCTGATGGCCCCCGGCGCCGATCGTCGCCTCCGTGGCCTCGGCGAGCAGCTCGCCGGCGACCGTGTAGAGCGCGGCCTTGGTCCCCGTGGTCCCCAGGTCGACGCCGGCCACGACCTCCGTCATGCGCCGTACCTCGAGTTCGGCACCACCAGCGGGCCCTCGTGCCCGGCGATGACGAGCACCGGGAACCCCTCGGACTCGATCGTCGCGTAGTCGTAGCCGGCGTCGCCGGGGTAGACGGCGTAGAAGACGAGCGGCTCGTCGCCGACGTTGACGGTCCGGTGCGCCCAGTGTCCCGGCACGTAGGAGACCGTCCCCGGCCGCACGGGCTCGACGACCGCACGCCCGTCCTCGGTCGCCATCACCAGCCGTCCCTCGCCGCTCAGCCCGACGTAGATCTCCGCGCGGTCGCGCTGGGCATGGAAGTGGCCCTTGGTCATGAAGTACTCCTCGCCCACGCGGCCGGGCTCGGATCACGGTGGTCGACGACGGCAGGTTCGCGCTGTCGTGCGGCGCCGGGATCTCCGACACCGTGTAGGCGAGCTCGTCGCGCCGCGCCGGGTCGACCGGCACGGCGAACAGGCCGTCGAGGTCGGCCAGCCGCCGCTCGGTGAGCTTGCGCTGCGGCTCCAGCGTGCCGGTGGCGAGGTCGAGGATCGTGGTGTGAGGTTCGAGCATGGTCACGCTCCCACTCGCGCCGCACGGCGGCGCCACTGGTCGAGGGCGACGACGGCGATGATGATCAGGCCGTTGATCACGCGCTGCCAGAACTCGGCGACGCCGACGATGGCCAGGCCGTTGGAGAGCACGCCGATCACCAGGATGCCGATCACGGTGCCGCTCACGCGGCCCTCGCCGCCGAACAGGTTGGTGCCGCCGATCACCACGGCGGCGATCGACTGGAGCTCCATCCCCTCGCCCATCAGCGCGTTGGCGCTGCCCTGGCGGCCGACGAGCAGGAAGCCGGCGATCGCGGCGAACACGCCGGAGAGGATGTAGATCCGCATCTTCGAGCGCTCGACCTTGATGCCGGAGACGCGCGCGGCCTCGGGGTTGCCGCCGATCGCATAGGCGGAGCGCCCGAGCCGCGTGCGACCGAGGATCACCGCGCCGACCAGGGCGCAGGCGAGCGCCACGATGGCGATGACGGGGATGCTGAAGATCTCCTCCGAGCCGAGCGTGGTGACCGAGCCCGGCACGGTGCGGCCCTCGACCGCGCGCTCGAAATCGGGCACCGGCAGGCCGTCGGTGATGAGCAGCGCGACGCCACGCACCGCCGTGAACGTGCCGAGCGTGGCGATGAAGTCCGGCACGTGCAGCTTGGTGATCACGAAGCCGTTGAAGGCGCCGACGCCGAAGCCGGCGGCCACCCCGAGCGCCAGGCACAGCGGCTCGGGCCAGCCCCAATGCGCGAAGGCGACCCCCATCACGCTGCCGCTCAGCGCGGCGGTGGAGGCGACCGACAGGTCGATGCCGCGGCTGACGATCACCAGCGTCTGCCCGACGGCCAGGATCAGCGGCACCGAGTACTGGCGCAGGATGTTCAGCAGGTTGTTCTTGGTGAGGAAGTCCTCCGAGGCGATGGTGAAGACCACCAGCAGCCCGAAGAGGATGATCAGCGCCCCGCCGCGGCCCCCGACCACTCGGGCTATCCGGCGGGTCTCAGGCATGGACGCCTCCCGCCGCCGCCATGATCTCCTCCTCCGGTGTCGACGGCGCCACCTCGGCCACGATCCGCCCGCCGGCCATGACCAGCAGCCGGTGGGACAGCGAGCGCGCCTCGCGGATCTCGGAGGTGAGGTAGAGCAGCGCCACGCCCTCGGAGGCCAGCCGCCGCACGAGCCGGAAGACCTCCTCCTTGGCGCCGACGTCGATCCCGCGCGTGGGGTCGTCGAGCACCAGCACGCGGGCGCCCGCACACGACCAGCGCGCGAGCACGACCTTCTGCTGGTTGCCGCCTGACAGCGCGTCGACCGTCGTGTCGATCGAGGCGGTGCGGATCCCGAGCGCCTCGACGACGCGGCCGGCCTCCGCCCGCTCGTCGCCGAAGCGCAGCAGCGGGCCCCGGCTGACCTTGCCGAGCGCGGCCAGCGTGATGTTGGCGGCCACGCTCATGCGCGGGACGAGCCCGGCCTGGCGGTCCTCGCCGACGTACCCCATGCCGGCGGCGACCGCGCGGTCGGGCGTGCGGATGCGCCGCTCGCGTCCCAGCACCTCGATCGTGCCCTCGGTGGCCGGCTCGAGCCCGAACAGCGTCTTGGCGAGCCGGCTGCGCCCGGCGCCGACCAGCCCGAAGACGCCGACGATCTCGCCTTCGGCGATCTCCAGGTCGACGGGCTTGAGCCGTGGCGGCCGCGCCAGCCCGTTGACCCGCAAGGCGACCGGGCGCCCATTGCCGGGCCGTTCGCTCTCGTGCGCCTCCATCAGGGTCGTCGCGCGGCCCACCATCATCCGCGCGAGCTGCTGCTCGTCGAGTCCGGCGGTGTCGACCGTCTCGACCAGCTCGCCGTCGCGCAGCACCGTCACGCGATCGGAGATCTCGACGATCTCGGGCAGATGGTGGGAGACGTAGACGATCGCCACGCCCTGCCCCCGCAGCTCGTCGATGATCTCGAACAGCCTGCGCGCCTCGGGGTCCGACAGCGCGGAGGTCGGCTCGTCGAGCAGCACGACGCGGGCGTCGACCGACAGCGCCTTGGCGAGCTCGACGAGCTGGCGCTCGGCCATACCCAGCTCGGCCACGGCCGCCGACGGGTCGACGTCGAAGCCGACCCGCCGCAGATGCTCGCGCGCCTGCGCCTCGAGCGCCTTCCAGTCGACCAGCCGGCCGCCGAAGCGCATCGGCCAGCGCCCCATCAGCACGTTCTCGGCCACCGAGCGCTGCGGGACCAGGCTCAGCTCCTGGTAGACGATCCGGACGTCGCCATCGACCTCGACGGTGCCGGCGTCGGGCTCCAGGTCGCCCGCGATGATCTTCATCAGGGTCGACTTGCCGGCGCCGTTCTGGCCGAGCAGCGCGTGGACCTCCCCGGGGCCGACCTCGAGGTCGACCCCTGAGAGCGCCTGCACGCCCGCGAACGCCTTCGAGACGCCGGTGACGCGGAGGAGCGCCGTCACTCCTCGCAGTCCTGCTTGATCGCGTCCCAGTCGATCGGCGGCAGCTGCGGGTCCGGGTAGAACTGGTCCGCGTTGTCCGTGTAGACGGTCCGCGGGCGGATGTCCTCGGTCTCCGGCACCGACTGCCCGCACGCGAGCTGGACGGCGAACTGGGTGCCGAACCAGCCCCACTCCGGGAAGCCGTGGTGGGTCTCGGCCATCAGCTTGCCGGCCCGGATCGCGTCGGTCGACTCGGGCGTCACGTCGTTGGTGAAGATCGCCACCTTCCCTTCCTCGGGCTCCTTCGTGCCGCCTGCCGTGGACAGCACGTCCTTGCGCTCGGAGGCGGCGATGGCGCCGAGCCCCATCTCGTTCGAGGCCGCCCACATGAACTGCATCTCGTCGGGCGAGTAGCGCGACAGGAAGTCCTCGGCGGCCGCCACGCCCTTCTCGCGGTTCCAGTCGGCGGCGATCGGCTTGCCGAGGATCTTCACGTTCGGGTACTGCTCGATCACGCCGTTGAAGCCGTCGAGCCGCGCCTGCGAGAAGAAGGTGCCGGCGATGCCCTCGATGATCACGCCGCTGGCCTCGATCGACTCCTTGTCGACGTCGGCGTAGGTCTCCTCCCACCACTTCAGGTCGAGGTAGTCCTCGGGCTTGGCGTCGACCTTCTCGCCGGCGCCGAGCACGCCCGGCCCGCCGTAGTAGTCGAGCACCGAGTAGGCCGAGACGGCTGCGGCCTGCGCGTTGTCGAAGCCGATGTAGCTGGCGATCTCGATGTCGTCCTGCTTCTCGAGCAGGTTGACCATGATGACCGGGATCCCGGCGTCGTTGGCCTGCTTGATCGCCGGCTTGATGGCCTCCGTGTCCGCGGGCGAGATGGCGATCACGTCGACGTTGCGCGAGATGAAGTCCTCGACGATCGCCTGCTGGCTCGCGAAGTCGGTGTGCGTGGCCGGCGAGCGGCTGACGACCTCGACCTCGAAGCCCGCCGCGTTGGCGTCCTCGGCCGCGCGCTCGAAGTAGTCGGTGGCGGTCTTGAACACGCCGGTGATGTCCGGCGGCGTCCAGCCGATCGTGACCTTCTTGGTCTCGCCGCCGTTCTCGGCGGCCGAGCCGCCGGAGCCCTCGTCGTCGTCGCCGCAGCCCGCGAGGACCAGCGGCACCGCGACGGCGATGGCCAACACCCAGCGATGCATCCTCATGTGCTCCCTCTCCTCCAGCGTCAGGCGGCGGTGTAGCCGCCGTCGATGACCAGTTCCGATCCCGTCATGAAGCCCGCCGCGGGCGACGCGGCGTAGACGATCGCCGCCGCGATCTCCTCGACCGTCCCCAGCCGGCCCAGCGGCCGGCTCTGCTCCAGCGTGCGCTCGTGCGCGGCCGGGTCGGCGGCCGCGGCGATCGCCGCATCGACCAGCGGGGTGCGCGTGGTGCCCGGGCACACGCTCACCGCCCGGATGCCGTCCCGCGCGTGGTCGACCGCGATCGAGCGCGTGAGCATGATCAGCCCCGCCTTGGTCACGTTGTACGCGACCTGCCCGGGGACGGCGACCAGGCCCGCCTCGCTCGCCACGTTGATCACCACGCCGCCGTCCTTCATGGCCCGCACGGCCGCGCCCGCCAGCAGGATCGCCGCGCGCAGGTTGACGGCGAGCAGCCGGTCGAGCTCCTCGGCGGTGAGCTCGGCGACCGGCGCGCGGGCATAGACGGCGGCGTTGTTGACCAGCAGGTCGAGCCGGTCGAGCCCGTCGACGAGGCGCTCGGGGGCGCCCGGCTCGGCGAGGTCGGCGGCGACGAAGGTGCCGCGCTCGCCGAGCGCCTGCGCGACCTCGCGGCCGCGGCCGGCGTCGCGGCCGTGGGCGGCGACCCACCAGCCGGCGTCGGCCAGCGCGAGCGCGGCCGCGCGGCCGATGCCGCTCGTCGCGCCGGTGACCAGCGCGACTCTCATCCGCCCTCGACCCGGATCTCGAGCCGCGAGCGGTCGGTCCGGTGCCAGGCCCGGTAGCACTCGAACGGCCGGCCGTCGCGGTCGCTCGAGACGGCCTCGACGTAGAGCAGCGGCGAGCCCTCCGGCACGTCGAGCAGCTGCGCCACGCGCGGCTCGGCCATCACGGCCTGCACCGAGCGGCGACCCTCGTGGACGACGACGCCGTGGCGCTCGCGCAGCACGTGGTAGAGCGATTCGCGGCCCAGGTCCGCCGCCAGCACGCCCTCCGCGAAGTCGAGCAGGATCCAGGTGTCGGCGTACATGACGGCCTGGTCGTCGATCGAGCGCACGCGCTCGACCGACACGCCGTGCGTCTCGGGTTCGCGGTCGAGCCCTGACGCCGCCCACGAGGGCATCCGTTCCACCCCGACCTTGAGGACCTGCGAGGTGACGACGTGGCCGGCGCGCTCGGCGTCCTCCTGGAAGCCCGCGGACGACTGCAGGAACCCCGTCGACGGCGCCGCCTCGGCCACGAAGGTCCCGCGTCCCTGCTCCCGGCGCAGCGCGCCCTCGAGCTCGAGCATGGTCAGCGCCTGCCGGACCGTGGTGCGCGAGATGTCGAACTGCCGACACAGCTCCGTCTCCGACGGGAGGCGGTCCCCGGGGCGCCAGCGACCGGCCGCGATCGCGTCGAGGATGGTGTGGCGGAGCTGCGCATGTAGCGGCTCGCTGGACGCGCGGTCGATCACGGCGCGGGAGTCTACGCACTTGTCATGACGAGTTGCAAGCTCGTCATGATGAGTCTTACCGTTCGGACCTCCAGCTCGTCGAACACCGCGCGGCCGAGCCGGTCAGCGTGCGAGCACACGACCACGCCGACGTCCTGCGTCGTCGCGGCGCTCGGCACCGTCGCCGTGCCGATCGTCGTCCATTGGGCGCCGTCCAGGCTCCACGCGCCCGTGAACGACGACCCGGCGCGCGTCAGCCGCAGCCAAGCCGGCGACGGTGCCGCTGCCGTCGGCGTCCCACAGCAGCAGGAAGCCGTTCAGCGGCTTCGCCACCAGCAGCACGTAGCCGGCGGCTTTCCCCGCACCCGACAGGTCGTTGCGCATCGCCAGCCCGGCGCGGGCGTTCGGGTCGGTCGGATCCTGCGAGACGAGCCGCGTGATCGCCACCGTGCCCGGACCGGCCGCGGCGTCGAGGAACAGTACGTCGTCGTTGCCCAGCCTCACCACCAGCGTGGCCGGTGACCCTGGTCGCAGCTCCGGCGCCGAGACGGTCAGGCCGGGCGGCGGGGCGGCCACTCGAGCACGGCGCGGTCGCGCAGCAGCTGCCGGCGCAGCGCCGGGTAGCCGACGTCCTGCACGGACACGCCCTCGTCGATCGCCAGCGACGCCGCGGTGGCCGCCGCCTGGCCCAGCGCCATGAAGACCGGCTCCATCCGGATCGAGCCGTAGGCGATGTGCGAGGCCGACAGGCAGACGGGCACGAGCAGGTTCTCGCACTCCCCGGCCCGCGGCACGATCGAGCGGTAGGAGACGGGGAACGGCGCCGGGGTCGGCACCTGCACGTCGCCCTCGTTGCGCGCCTTCCCGCCGACCACCACGCGCTTGCAGTTGTGCGAGTCCATCGTGTACGACGCCAGGCCGACCGGGTCCTCGGCCACCGCCGTGCCGCGGCAGTCGTGCTCGGTCATGACGTACTCGGAGACCATCCGGCGCGCCTCGCGCACGTACAGCTCGTGCGGCCATCCGCCGGTGTCCACGAACTCGTCGCGCGGCAGCCCCCACGCGCCGACCTCGGCGCGGATCGCCGCCGGCACGCGCGGGTCGTTGGCCAGGAACCACAGCAGGCCCTGCTGATAGGTCACGTGGTCCTGGAAGATCCGCTCGCGGTCCCAGTAGTCGGTGTCCGGCCAGTCGTGGTTGCGGCCGATGTTGTCGCTCGAGACCGCCCCGTTGTTGTTCCAGTCGGTCTTGCCGTTCGGCATCGGCTGGTTGTTGCCGAGCACGTCCCAGACGCCGGCCTGGATGTAGCGCAGCAGCAGCTCGTAGCGCGCCGGGTCGTAGCCCTCGGGCTTGGGGAACGGGAGCCGGTCTGCCGCGCGCGTCAGGCAGACGCGGAAGTTGAACGCCTGGATCCGGTGGTCGCCCTCGCCGGTCGTGCCCGCCCCATCGGGGGCGATGCCGGCCAGCAGCCCGCTCGACGGATCGCCGGGCGACGACGTACGGGTCGACGGGGACCCGGAACTGGTGCCCGGAGCGGAACTGGACCCCGTTCAAGGTCTCGCCGTGCGTCGCGTTGCCCTCGCGGCCGGCGAACCACGAGACGCCGGCACGGGCGAGCAGGTCGCCCTCGTACGTGGCGTCGATGAACATCGCCGCGCGGAACCGCAGGCCGCTCTCCATCCGCAGCTCGAGGATGCGGTCCCCGCTCATCCGGACCGTGTCGAGCCGCTGCTCGCGCACGACCTCGATGCCGTAGTCGGCGACCCACGCCTCGAACACCTCCTCGGCGACGTGCGGCTCGAAGGCGAAGCTCTCCGGCTTCCCGTACCGCTCGCCCACGCGGCGGTAGAACTCGCGCGACAGCCCGCCGATGGCGGCGATCCGGCCCGTGTCGGTGGCGCCCAGCCCGCTCGCGCTCATCCCGCCGAGCTTGCGCCCGAAGGCGGCTACCGACACGCTGCGGCCGAGCCGCCGCGCGATCACCGCCGCCGCGATGCCCGCCGACGTGCCGCCGTAGACGCAGACGTCGCTCACGATCATCCGCGGCGCCGCCCGCGGCACGCGGTAGTAGTACCGCAGCACCGGCCGGAGCATCGCCAGCGGGTCACGTACCGTCAAGTCAGGATTTCTTGACAGGTCCGATCCGCGGCCATAGCGTGCCGCTGACAACGTTGTCGGACACGTTGTCCGCATCCGATGAGCATCCTGCGCAGCACACGGCCCACTATCCGCGACGTCGCCTCGCGCGCCGGCGTGAGCCTCAAGACGGTCTCTCGCGTCATCAACGACGAGCCGGGCGTGGCCGTCGCCACCGCCGCCCGCGTCGGCGACGCCATCGACGAGCTCGGCTTCCAGCGCAACGACCTCGCCCGCTCGCTCAGGCAGGGCGTGTCCTCCTCCACCCTCGGCCTGGTCATCGAGGACGTCGCCAACCCGTTCTACTCGGCCATCGCCCAAGCGGTCGAGGCCGCCGCGCGCGAGCGCGGCTACCTGCTGATCACCGCCTCGTGCGAGGAGGACCCCGAGCGCGAGCGCGAGCTGGTGAACGCGCTGCTGCGCCGGCGCGTCGACGCGCTGCTGCTGGTGCCCGCCTCGCGCGAGCACTCCTACCTGGCCGGCGACACGCCGGTCGTGTTCCTCGACCGCCCGCCCGCCGGCCTGGAGGCCGACAGCGTGCTGCTCGACAACTTCGGCGGCGCGCGGACCGCGGTCGAGCACCTGCTCGCCCACGGCCACCGGCGCATCGCCATGGTCGGCGACACCGAGGACCTGTTCACCGCGGCCGAGCGCCTCGCCGGCTATCGCCACGCGCTCGAGGCCGCCGGCGTGACGGTCCGCGAGGAGCTGATCCGGCTCGGCACGCACGACGCCGCCCAGGCCGAGCGGGTCGTGGACGAGCTGCTCGCGCTGCCGCCCGATCGCCGGCCCACCGCCCTGTTCGCGGGCAACAACCGCAACGCCGTCGGCGCGCTGCGCGCCCTCCGCAGCGCTCCGCCGGTCGCGCTGGTCGGCTTCGACGACTTCGAGCTCGCCGACCTGCTCGCCACGCCCGCCACCGTCGTGCGCCACGACAGCCATCGGATGGGCGCCCATGCCGCCGCGCTCGCCTTCGCGCGGCTCGACGGCGGCGACCACCCGCCGCGCCAGGTGATCGTCCCGACCGAGCTGGTCGTCCGCGGATCCGGGGAGATCCCGCCGCCGTGAAGCCGCAGCTCCTGCCGCCCAACGTGCTGCGCCACTTCTATGCGGGCGGCGCCCGGATCGCCGCGCTGCGCGGCCTCGACCTCGACTCCGACCACATGCCCGAGGAGTGGCTCGGCGCCGCCAACACGACGTTCGGCGCCGAAGAGCGAGGTCTCAGCCGGCTCGAGGACGGCACGTTCGTGCGCGACGCCATCCAGGCCGACCCCGAGGCCTATCTCGGCGCCGAGCACGTCGCGCGCTTCGGCGCCGACCCCGCCCTCCTCGTCAAGCTGCTCGACGCCGGCCAGCGCCTCCCCGTGCACTTCCACCCTGGCCGCGCCTTCGCCCGCGACCACCTCGGCCTCCGCTACGGCAAGACCGAGGCGTGGTACATCGTCGAGGCCGAGCGCGGCGCCGCGGTGCACGTCGCGTTCAAGCGCGACGTCGAGCTCGACCAGGTTCGCGAGTGGATGCGCGCGCAGGACTCCGCGGCGATGCTCGACGCGCTGCACGAGCTCGTCGTGGCCCCGGGGGACGTGGTCTTCGTCCCCGCCGGCACGCCGCACGCCATCGGCCAGGACATCCTCATGGTCGAGCTCCAGGAGCCGACCGACATGTCGGTGCTGCTCGAGTGGGACGGCTTCGAGCTCAGCGAGGACGACGGGCACCTGAACCTCGGCTGGGACCTCGCGCTGCAGGCGCTGGACCGCCGCGGCTGGGACAAGGAACAGGCGCACGCGCTGCGCGGGCCCGAGCTGCCCGACGGCGCCGACCCCTACTTCCGCGCCGAGCGCCTGCACCGCGGCGCGGTGCTCGACCCGGGCTTCTCGATCCTCGTGACGCTCGGCGGCAAGGGCACGCTCGCGACCGAGGCCGGCGAGCTCGAGCTCAGGCGCGGCGCCGCCGTCCTCCTCCCCCACGCCGCCGGCGCCGGCGAGCTGCGCGGCAACCTCGAGGTGCTGCGCGCCCGCCCGCCGTCAGCGGCGTAGCGCCCCCGCCAGGCTCGCGGTCACGGGTAGGCGGGGAATCAGCGTCGCCTGGAGGGCGTGGTAGACGTCCGGCTTGCCGGCCCATGTGCGCGCGCTCGGCTGCAGCCGCTCGTCGAGCTCGTGCCGCCAGCTGCCGCGCTCGTGGTCGCGGAACGCCGCGTCGGCGTGGTCCCAGAACATCCGGTACCAGTCGTCGTACTGCTGCTCCCCGGTCACCGCCAGCAGCGCGGCTGAGGCGCCGATCGCCTCGGTGAGCACCCAGTGCAGCCGGTCGGTCACCACCGGCCGGCCGTCGAAGTCCGTCGTGTACACGAAGCCCTGCTGCCAGCCGTCGGCGACCGCGCGCGCGAAGAGCGACCGCGAGGCCGGGACGAGCCAGTCGGGCGGTTCGTCGAGCGCCGCGTGCAGGTGCAGGAGCAGGCGCGCCCACTCCACGCCGTGGCCGGGCGTCACCCCGAAGGGCCGGAAGGGATGGCGGACCTCGTCGCGGTTGTAGTCCGGGAGCGGCGTCCAGCCGGCATCGAAGTGCTCGACGACGCGCCAGTCGTGCGCGCCCGCGACTTCGCGGATCAGCCGTTCGGCGATGCGCAGGGCGCGCTCGGACCAGCGCGCGTCGCCGGTCGCGTCGCGCGCGGCCAGGAACGCCTCGACCGCGTGCATGTTGGCGTTGGCGCCCCGATAGTCCTCGGCGCTGCGCCACTCGCGGTCGTACGAGTCGACGCACGCGCCCTCGGCCTCGGACCAGAACCGCTCGACGACGCTCGTCGCCCGATCGAGCAGCGCGCCGGCCTCGGGGCGGCCCGCGATCGCCGCGCTGGAGGCGGCCAGGAGCACGAAGGCGTGCTGGTAGGCCTCCTTGGCGGTGCGCCCGCCGACCTCCGGGAACCACCCGCCGTGCTCGCGGTCCTCGAACGTGTCGCGCAGAGCGGTCAGGCCGTGGTCGGCCAGCGGCCCGCAGCCCGGCACGCCCAGCAGGTGACCGAGGGCGAACACGTGCGTCATCCGCGTCGTGTTCAGGAGCTGGAGCGGCTGACCGGGATCGGGCCTGCCCTCCTCGTCCAGCCAGCCGAAGCCGCCCTCCACGCGGGACCCGCGCGCGAAGTCGAGCAGCCGGCCGGTCTCGCCGGCGAGCCACTCGCGGTGCGATGGAAGCGCGGGCCAGGTCATGCGGAGCGAGATCGCGACGGGCGCCGGCCGGTGTCGGCCGGCGCCCGTGTGCGATCGGTCTCAGCAGCTGGACTTGTAGACCGCGTCCTGGTTGTCGGCCAGGTTGTCCTTGGTGAGGATCGTCGAGCCGGTGCCGATCTTCTCCTTCGTCGCCTCGCCCTTCAGGGCAGCGACGGCCTGCTGGACGCCCTGGGCGCCGATGTCGGCGGGCTTCTGGGCCACGAGCGCCTGCAGGAGGCCCTCCTCGAGGTCCTTGACCTGCTTGGGACCCGCATCGAAGCCGACGATCTTGACTTCCGTGTTGCCGGACTCGCGCAGACCGGCCGCGGCGCCCTCGGCCCCGAACAGGTTGGTGGCGAAGATGCCCGCCAGGTCAGGGTTCTTGGCCAGGATGCTCTTCGTGATCGAGGCGGCCTTGTCGGGCTGATCCTGGTTGTACTCCTGCCCGATGTAGTCGAGGCCGAGGGTCTTCGCCTGCTCCTCGAAGCCCTGCGCACGCTGGTCGGTGGTCGAGATGCCCGGCTTGGCGTTGTTGACGAACACCTTGCCCTCGCCGCCGATCTGCTCGGACAGCGCGTCGGCTGCGGCCTTGCCGCCGCCGAGGTTGTCGGAGGCGATCTGCGAGACGGCCATGTCGGCGTTCTCGAGCGTCGTGTCGACGAGCACGATCTTGATGCCCGCGTCGGCCGCCTGCTTGATCGGGGCGTACATCGCCTTCGCGTCCGTGGGCGCGATCAGGATCGCATCGGGCTTCTTGGCGATGACGCCGTTGACGATCGGGGTCTGCAGCGAGGCGTCGAACTGGTCGGGCCCCTGGAAGTCGAGCGTGACGCCCTGCTTCTCGGCCTCGGCCTGCGCGCCGCAGTTCATCGTGATGTAGAACTCGTCGCCCTTGACGCCGGCGATCAGCGTCATCTTGTAGTCGTCGCCGCCGGCGGCGCCGCCACCACCGCCCTCGTCATCGTCGCCGCAGGCGACGAGCCCGAGGCTGGCGGCGAACAAGCACGCGGCGAGGGCCCAGAATGTGCGTTGCATTTGATCTCTCCTCCAGGAGTGATTGGAAGTCACCGCGCGTACTTGGCGCGGCGAAGCTGGTCGATGTAGACGGCGATGATCAGCACGGCGCCGACGGCTACCTGCTGCCAGAACGGCTGGACGCCCACGATCACGAAGCCGTTGCGCAGCACGGCGGGGATGAACACGCCGACGACGGTGCCGATGATCGTGCCGACGCCGCCGAACAGGCTGGTGCCGCCGATCACGATGGCGGCGATGGCGTCGAGGTTGAGCGTCGTGTTGCCCGCGATCGACGTGGTGCCGAAGCGCGCGAGCGACAGTGCGCCCGCCAGGCCGGAAAGGGCGCCGCAGAGCGCGTAGACCTTGATCAGGTGACGGTCGACGTTGACGCCGGCCCGCCGCACGCCCTCCTCGTTCGAGCCGATCGCGTACGTGTAGCGGCCGAACCGGGTCTGGGCGAGGATGATCCCGAACACCAGCGCGATCACCGCGGCGATCACCACGAGATACGGGATCTGGTCGAAGAGCCTGCCGGTGCCGATCGTCTCGACCAGCTTGAACGGCACGTCGCGCTCGTCGACGCCGCCGGTGATCAGCAGCGCTGCGCCGAGCGCCATGCCGAGCGTGCCGAGCGTGACGATGAACGCCGGGATCTTCGCCTTGGAGACGAGGAAGCCGTTCAGGATGCCCCATCCGACGCCGGCGGCGAGGCCGACGAGGAGGCCGACGATGATCACGCCCCAGGTGTCGCCACCGCCGACGGCGTTCATCGCCCGCGCGGACACGACGCTCGAGAAGACGAGCACGGATCCGACCGACAGGTCGATGCCGGCCGTGATGACGACGTAGGTCAGGCCGGTCGCGACGACGAGGAGCACCGCGGCGTCGGTTGCGATGTTGCGGGCGTTCGAGACCGTGAAGAACTGCTCGAACTGCAGGAACGAGAAGACGGCGATCATCGCGACGAGGACCAGGAAGATCGACGTGCTCGAGCCGGTCAGCAGCTGCTTCCAGACCGGCTGTGAAGGCTCGGCCGTCGCGTCGACGACTTCCTCGTCGGGCGCGGGCAGCGTGGGCGTGGTCATGACGTCCCCTCCTCCTCGTGGAACGTCAGCGCGCCGGTCATCGCCGCGACGACGTCCTCCATCGAGACCTCGCTGGGCTTGAGCCGTGCGACGCGGGTCCCGAGGCGGAGCACCTCGATGCGATCGGCGACCTCGAAGACCTCGGGCATGTTGTGGCTGATGAGCACGACCGAGAGGCCCTGCTCGCGGACGCGCTGCACCTGCTCGAGGACGTTGCGGGTCTGCACGACGCCGAGAGCGGCGGTCGGCTCGTCCATGAAGACGACGCGCTTGGCCCAGGTCACCGCGCGGCAGATGGCGATGCCCTGGCGCTGACCGCCGGACATGTTCGCGACCCGGGCGCTCGTGTCCTGGATCTTGACCCCGAGGCTCTTGAACGCCTCGTCGCTCTTCTGGCGCATCGCGGCCTTGTCGAGGAAGCCCAGCTTGCCCAGGAGACCCGGCCGCATGAGCTCGCGGCCCATGAACATGTTCGCGGCCGGATCGATCTCCGCCGCGAGCGCCAGGTCCTGGAAGACCGTCTCGATGCCCAGGTGGCGTGCATCGACCGGCGTGTGGATGTCCACCGGCTGGCCCTCGAACAGGATCTGGCCGGCGTCCGGCGGATGCACGCCCACGAGCGTCTTGACGAGCGTGCTCTTGCCCGCGCCGTTGTCGCCGACCAGCGCGACGACCTCCTGCGGGTACACCGTGAAGTTCGCGCCGCGCAGCGCCTGGACCTTGCCGAACGTCTTGACGACGTTCCGGGCTTCCAGTACCGGCTCAGGCGACATCGTCAGCGCTCCTCCCGGAGCGCAGTGACCTTCGCATAGGACCTCTCCCTCCGACGATTGACCCTCAGCTCGACACGGGTCTTGCTGAGTTCGCCTCGACCCTAGCGCGGGGTTATGGGTAAGTCAAGCGCAAACGAAAGGTATCGGAACTAAATCGCGTCACGATCGCGCCGAAGCGATTCAGCCTGCTGCGATGAGCTCGATGTCATAGCCGGCGCACAGCTCCTCGACCGCCGGCGTCGTCTTGTCCATCACGACGACGTCGACGACGTCGAGCCCCGAGATCCGCGCGAAGTCGGTCGTCCCGACCTTCGTGTGGTCGAGCGCGAGCACGACGCGTCGCGCCCGCTCGATCGCCTCCGCCTTGACGGCGGACTCGGCAAGGCTGCCGACGCTGATCCCGACCTCGGAGAACCCGCTCACCCCGATGAAGGCCAGGCCGAAGGTGAACCGCTGGAGGTTCTCGAGGGCGAGGGCGCCCACGAGCGCGCCGTCGACGGGCCGGAGCTGGCCGCCGACCAGAACACAGTCGATTGCAGGGACATCGGCGAGCGTGTTGGCCACGCCGAGGCTCGTGGTGAGCACGGAGAGCCGCAGGCCGCCGCCGTTGCGCGCGAGCGCGCCGGCGATGGCGCTGACCGTCGTCCCGCTGTCCAGGAACACCGAGTCGCCGTCCTGCATCAGCCGGACGCAGGCCTGTGCGATGGCCTCCTTGGCGTCCGCGTTCGTCCCCTCACGGCCGGAGAACTCGCGCTCGACCGTCGGCTGCAGGGCCAGCGCCCCGCCGTGCGTGCGCTTCAGCAGCCCCTGGGACTGCAGGACGCGGAGGTCCTTGCGGATCGTCGGCTCGGTGACGCCGAACTGCGCCGCCAGCTCCCCGATGCGCGCGCGCCCGCGCACGGACACCAGCTCGGCGATCTTGGCCTGTCGCTCGTCAGCGAACACCGGATTGTCGCCATCGCGTTCGAGTGTCATCGGTGCGGAGCCTATCATTGGACCGTATTTCAGGCTCGGCCTGTTTCGGATCGTTTGCGAACAGTGCCAGCGCGGCGGCGCCCTGGATGCCGGCCGTGTTGCCGAGCCGGGCCAGGCGGATCGGCGCGAGCGGGCGCACGGCGGGGATGCTCACCGCCTCCGCGTAGGCGGCGCGGGCGGGATCGGCGATCAGGTCCCCGGCCGCTTCGGCCAGGCCTCCCCCCACCACGAGCACGCTCGGGTCGAGCACGGCGGCGACCTGCGCAAGGCCGCGCCCGAGCCACGCTCCGACCTCGCGCAGCCCGGCCACCGCCGTCGGGTCGCCGTCGAGCGCCGCCGCGATGATGGTGGGGCCGTCGATGCGCTCCGGATCGCCTCCGGCGCGCTCGAGCAGCAGCCCGGCGGCAGCTGGATCGCCCGCGGCGGCGGCGCGGACCGACCGCGTCAGCGCCGTCCCGCTCGCGTAGGCCTCCAGGCAGCCGCGCGATCCGCATCCACACGGCCGTCCGCCCGGTGCGACCACGATGTGCCCGAGCTCGCCCGCGAGGCCGAACCCGCCCCGCAGCAGGTGACCGTCGACGACGATCCCGCCGCCGATGCCCGTGCCCACGGTCGTCATCGCGACGGACGGCTCGCCGCGGCCGGCGCCATGGACGAACTCGCCCCACGCGGCCGCGTCGGCGTCGTTCTCCATGATCACGGGAACGCCGACGCGCGCCTGCAGGTCGGCGGGGAACGGCCGGTCGTCCCATCCCGTCAGGTACGTCGCGCCGCGAACCCGGTCGCGCTGCGCGGTCAGGAAGGCCGCGATGGCCACCCCCACGGCGACGACCGCCTCCTCGCGCTCCTCGGACTCCCGGCGCAGCGACGCCACCAGGCCGGCGATGGCGTCCAGCGCCTCCTCGTAGCCGGCCACGCGCCGCGGCCAGCGACGGAGCGAGGAGACGCGGCCGCCGCCGTGGACGACCGCGGCCAGCAGCTTCGTGCCGCCCAGATCGACGCCGATCGTCACTGGCGTTCGCGCCATGGCCGGACTGTATCATCCATTCGCTTCCGTTTACACACGCTTTGTTCTTGACGCTTTCGGTTCAGCAAGCTATAAGTGCCATAACGGAATGAAGCTCCTCATCGGAATCCTCACGAGCGGCGGTGACGCCCCGGGCATGAACGCCGCCGTGGCGGGAGCCTGTGACGAAGCGGAACGCCTGGGCGGTCGCGCCCTCGGCGTCCGCGCCGGCTTCGCCGGTCTCGCGAGCGCACGCGCGGAGCCGGTCACCGGGCTCCAGGCGCACGAGCACGCCGGCGAGCCCGGGACTTGGCTCGGCACCAGCCGCTGGCCACAGCTGCGCGAGCCGGAGGGTCTTGCCGACTGCCGTCGGGCGATCGAGACGCTGGGACTGACCGGCCTCGTCGTCATCGGCGGCGACGGGTCCACGAAGGGCGCGCGCGCCCTCGCCGACGTCGTGCCGGTGGCCGTCGTGCCGGCCACGATCGACCGCGACCTGCACGGCAGCGACCTGACGATCGGCATGGACTCGGCCATCGCCTACGCCGTCGATGCCATCGAGCGCCTGCGCATCACGGGGCGGTCGCTGCCGGGCCGTGCCTTCCTGCTGCAGACGCTCGGCGCCCCGAACGGCTTCCTCGCCGACGCCGTCGCGGCGGCCGCCGGCGTCCACGACGTCCTCGTGCCCGAGCGGCCCTTCGACCTCGACGAGATCGCCGCGCGCCTGCGCGACCGGGCCGCCACCGGCACTGCCGTCGCGGTCATGTCGGAAGCCGTCGGCGACGCGGTGCGCATCGCCGAGGACCTCGCCGCGCGCAGCGGGCTGCGGGTCCACCCGACGATCCTCGGCCACGCCCAGCGCGCCGCGCGCCCGTCCGAGCTCGACCGCGCACTCGGCGTCGCCGCCGGGCGCGCCGCGGTCGCCGCGATCGCCGGCGGAGAGTCGACCTTCGTGGGGCTGACGGCCGACGGCGCCGTCGCCCCCGTCCCCCTTCAGGCGCCAGCCGCCGTTCCCTCGTTCAACCAAGGAGAAACCCCGTGAGCCTCGGATACGACCGACCCCTCTACATCCTCGCGTTCGATCACCGGACCTCGTTCCAGACCAAGCTGTTCGGGATCGAGGGAACGCCGACGCCCGGCGAGCGCGAGCGCATGCGCGAGGCCAAGGGCATCATCCTCGACGGCCTGCTCGCCGCCTCGGAGTCCGCGCCTCCCGGCACCGTCGGTGCGCTGGTGGACGAGGAGAACGGCGCGGACGCCGCGCGCGAGGCCAAGCGCAGCGGGCTCCCGTTCGCGATGTGCGCCGAGATGAGCTCGGTGCCCGAGTTCGACTTCGAGTTCGGCGAGGACTTCGCGCGCCACATCGAGGAGTTCGAGCCCGACTTCGTCAAGATCCTCGCGCGCTACAACCCGGAGGGCGATCGCGAGGTGAACCGCCGCCAGGCCGAGCGGCTCGCGCGCCTGTCCGACTACCTCGCCCCGCGCGAGACCAAGTACCTGTTCGAGCTGCTCGTGCCCGCGGAGCCCCACCAGCTCGCCGCGCTCGAGTCCGACTCGGAGCGCTATGCGATCGAGATGCGCCCGCAGCTCGTGGCGACCGCGATCGCCGAGCTCCAGGAGGCCGGCGTCGAGCCCGACATCTGGAAGGTCGAGGGCCTCGAGACCGCGGAGGACGGCAGGCTCGTGGCCGACGCCGCCCGCGCCGGTGGCCGTGACGACGTCGCCTGCGTGGTGCTGGGCGCGGGCGCCGACGAGGCGACCGTCGCGCACTGGCTGCGGGAGGCCGCCACGGTCGAGGGGTTCGTCGGCTTCGCCATCGGCCGCACGATCTTCTGGGACGCCCTGAAGAAGTGGATCGCCGGCGAGAGCGATCGCGAGGCCGCGGTCGCCGAGATCGCCGGCAACTACCGCGGCACGATCGAGCTGTACGAGAGCGCGGCGGCCACCGCCGCCTGATCAGCCTCGATGAGCCTCGACGCGGTCGCGAAGCCGCCGGTAGAGCTCGCGGTCGAAGCCGCCGGCAACCGGCGCTCCGACCGCGGCGGCGGACAGGGCGACCGCGTCGGCGAGGCGCTCGGGCCAGGCCCTGCCGTCGACGAGCCCGGCGGTCAGGGCCGCCACGGCGGCGTCGCCGGCGCCCGTGGGGTTGCCGGCGACGCGCTCGGGCGGCGCGGCGCGCCAGACGCCGTCGGGCGTGACGGCGATCATGCCGTCCGCTCCGGCGGACACCACGACCGAGCCGGCTCCGGCCGCCCGGAGGCCGTCCGCGGCGGCGACCCGGTCTTCTCCCCCGGCCACGCGGGCCAGCTCTTCGTGGTTCGGCTTGATCACGGCCGGGTGCCCGGCGAGCCCGGCGCGCAACGCGTCACCGTCGGCGTCGAGGATGGCGGGGACGCCCGCCTCCGCCGCGCGCCGGCAGAGCTGGGCGTAGGCGTCGGGCGGCAGGCCCGGCGGAAGGCTGCCGGCGAGGACGACGGCGCTCGCCTCCCCGAGCACGGCCTCGTACGCGCCCAGGAAGTCGTGCCACTCGTCCTCGGTCACGGTCGGGCCGGGCTCCCAGAAGCCCGTCGCGTCGCCCGCCGAGGAGTCGACGACGGCGACCGTGCGGCGGTTGTTGCCCGAGATGGGCGTCAGCGCGGTCGGCATCCCCGCGGCCTCGAGCTCGGCCGTGATGGAGTCCCCGGTGTGACCGCCCACGAGCCCGCAGACGACCGCCCGGTGACCGAGAGCCGACAGGACCCGAGCGACGTTCACGCCCTTGCCGCCGGCGCGCTCCGAGACCGCGGCGACGCGGTTGGCCGCGTGCCAGGCGATCTCCCCGACCGTGTAGGTGACGTCGAGCGCGAGGTTGAGCGTCACCGTGGCGATCATCGGGCGGACACTAGACCGCGATGATCCTCGCGGTCGGAGAGGCGCTGATGGAGTTCCGCCGGGCGAGTCTCGACGGCGAGCTCGTGAGCCCGGGCCACTGGGCCGGGCCGTTCCCGAGCGGCGCGCCCGCGATCTTCGCCTCCGTCGCGGCGCGCCTCGGCGCGCCGACTGCCCTGGCCGCGTGCGTCGGCGACGACGCGTTCGGCCGCGCGCTGATCGAGCGGCTCCGCAGCGACGGCGTCGACGACCAGGGGATCGTGACGGCGCCCGGGCGGGCCACGCCGGTCGCGCTCGTCGCCTATCGCGAGAGCGGAGGGCGCGACTTCTGGTTCTCGGTCCACGACTCCGCCGCGATGGACCTGGACGCGGAGACGGCCGAGCGGCTGGCGGACCGCGCCGACTGGCTCCACGTCTCCGGGTCGACGCTGGGGTTCGGCGGAGGCCCGGCGCGCGCGATCGAGGCCGCCGCGGCGCGGGTGCTCGAGCGCGGCGGCCGGCTGTCGCTCGACCCGAACGTGCGGACCGGCGCCGACGAGCGCCTGCGCGAGAGCGTCGCGCAACTGGCGCGCACGGCACACGTCCTGTTCCCCTCGGAGGGCGAGCTCGCGACGCTCGATCTGGATCCGCAGGAGCTCGCCGGCCGCGGCGTCGTGGTCTGCGAGACCCGCGGGCGCGAGGGCGCGCTGCTGTTCGATCCCCAGCCGGTGCACGTGCCGGTCGTGCCCGTGGACGAGGTCGACCCGACCGGAGCGGGCGACACCTTCGCGGCCGCCTTCGTGACCGCCCTGAGAGCGGGCGACACGGCTCTGGCGGCCGCGGAGTTCGCGTGCCGGACGGCTGCGGCCTCCGTCGCCGTGCTCGGCGCGATGGAGGCGCCGGTGGAGCCGTGAGCGGCGGACTCGTCCTCGGGATCGACGTCGGCACGAGCTCGATCAAGGCCGCCGTCTTCGACACGGACGGCCGCGACGTCGCCCACAGCCGCGAGCCGACGCCGTGGCGCATCGTCGACACCGGCGCCGAGCTGGATCCCGGCGCCTTGGTCGCGTCCACGCTGAAGGCCGTCCGCGCAGCGCTCGGCTCCGCTCCCGTCGCCGCCATCGGCGTGGCCAGCATGGCGGAGACCGGCGTCCTCCTCGACCGATCGGGGGCGCCGGTGGTGCCGTCGATCGCCTGGCATGACGGCCGCGGGAGCGCCGAGGCGGCCGACCTCGCCGCGCGCCTCGGCGAGGACGCGTTCGCCGCCCGCGTCGGCGTGCCGCCGACCGCCGACCGCACGCTCGTCAAGTACCGCTGGATGCGCGGCAACTGGCCGGCCGCGGCGCGCGGCGTCCGCTGGCTCAACGTCGCCGAGTGGATCGTGCTGGGCCTGGGCGGCGACCCGGCGCCCGAGCTCTCGCTCGCGTCGCGCACGGGCTTCTACGACCTCCACGGCCGCCGTCCGTGGCCGGAGGCGCTCGCCTGGGCGGACGCCCCGCCCGGCTTTGCGGCGGAGCCGGTGCCCGCCGGCACGCCGATGGGCCATGCGAGCTCCGAGCTCGGGCGCGCGGTGCTGACCGTCGGCGGTCACGACCACCTGGCCGGCGCGGTCGGGGCCGGCGCCGCCGAGACCGGCGACGTCCTGGACTCCTGCGGCACGGCCGAGGCGTTCGTCCAGGCGACCGCGCCGTTGGGGCCCGAGGCGGTCGGAAGCGCGGTGCGCAGCGGGCTGAGCGTCGGCTGGCACGCCGTCGAGGGGCGGCAGGCCGTGATCGGCGGCGTGATGTCGGGATCGGCCCTGGAACGCGTTCTCGCCCTGTTCGGCGTCGGCCCGGCCGATCGCGACGCGGTCGAGGCCGCCGCGCTCGAGATCGAGCGGCGCCATCGCGGGCCCACGCTGTCGGTCGCCGGGCTCGGCGAGGACGCGCTCGCGCGCATCCCGCATGACGCCTCGCCGGCGGCGGCGTACCACGCCGTCCTCGATGCCGCCGGCGTCGCCGGCGCGGCCGTCCTCGTACGGATCGCCGCGGTGGCGGGCCCGGCGCGACGACTGCTGGTGACCGGCGGCTGGGCGGCCGGTGACGCCGCCCGCGCGGTCAAGCAGCGCCACCTCGGCGAGGTGCGCTACCTGCCGGCGACGTTCACGGGCGCGCGCGGGGCTGCCCTGGCCGCCGGGCGCGCCGCGGGGGTCTGGGCCTCGGCGGAGGACATGGCCGGCCGTGGCTGAACGAACGTCAACTGCGGCTGGGTAGGGCGGCGAGGAGGCCGGCGGGGCCGGTTTCCTTCATCGAATCCTGCCCTAGGGTCGTATAGCGACCCCTATCCAGGATTCGACGCCGAAATCAGGCCGCGCGGTCGGCTCCCCAGCCTCCCTACCCAGCCGCAGTTCGCCGGCAGCTAGCCGTGGACGATCTCGTACAGGCGCCGCATGAGGTGACGCGTCACGTCGGGCGGCCGCTGCCACACGTTGCGCCCGATGACCATCCCCCGCGCCCCGTGCTGCACGGCCTCCTCGGCCAGCGCGAGCACGTCCTCCGGCTCGCCCGTGCGCGGCCCTCCGAGGATGACCAGCGGGATCCGCAGCTCCGCCGACCAGGCCGCCATCAGCTCCGGGCCGGGGTAGGCGATCTTGATGATGTCGGCGCCGACCTCCAGCGCGGTGCGCGCGCCGTCGCCCTCGAGGGCGATCGCCTCCGGGCTGCGCGGCTCTCCCACGGCGATCGGCTCGACCATCACCGGCAGGTCGTACGCCTCGGCGCGGCGGACGACCTCGGCGATCCGGGCGAGCGTCTCCGCGCGCTCCCGGTTGGGGACGTTCCAGGCCATGAAGAGCTTCACGCCGTCGACGCCGAGCCTGGCCGCCTGCTCGACGGAGCCGGCCAGCCCGGCGCCGGCCTCGGTCTCCCCGGGGTCGCGGAAGAAGGTGTCGAGCGTGAGCAGCCGGGCGGGAGCGTCGCGGCGCGCGAAGCGGTCGGTCGTCAGGCTCGTCAGCCCCGGGGTCATGAGGAACCCGTCGCACGGGAGATCGAGGAGCCCGTCCATCCGCCCGACGGGGTCCTCGAGCCCTTCGACCCGCCCCAGCGTGAGCCCGTGATCGACGGGAAGGACGAGCGTGCGCCCGTCCGGTCCGAAGATGCGACCCATCCGATACGTCTTGCCGGCGCTCATGACGCGTGCTCCAGCGCGGCCGTCGCGGCCGCGTCGTCGGTGACGAGCACGTCGATCAGCCCCGCGCGCGCGGCGCCCACGATCGACGGCCCCTTGCGGGCTCCCGAGGCGACGGCGATGACCGTGCCGGTGCGCTGCAGCTGATCGCGCGTCATGCCGAGCAGGAGCTCCTCGCCCTCGAACGGGACCGCCTGCCCGTGAACGTCGAAGTACCGCGAGACGACGTCGCCGGCCGCGTGCCCGAGCTCGCTGCGCGACGCGGCGAGGACGTGCGCCGGCGCCGTGTCGGCCTCCGACGTCGGCGGGCCGATGCCGACGAGCGCCGCCGCGAGCCGGTCCCACAGCTCCAGCCGCGCTCGCGTGTCGTCGTCCGCCAGGAGCGTCCGCCGGAGCTCGGCGGACGGCATGGCCGGCGAGTGCAGGAACTTGACGTCGGCCCCGCTCACGGCGGCGATGCGCCGGGCGATCTCGTTCGTCTGGAAGCGCCCGTCCACCTCGTCGAACGCGGCGATCGCCGGGACGAGCTGGACGCCGGCCAGCGGCGGGAAGTGCTGCGAGGAGGCGATCTCGGCGAGGGTGCTCCCCCACGAGACGGCCAGCGCGTCGCCGGGCTGCAGGGCGAGCCTCGCGACCTCGTCGAGCGCCGGCGCCACGATGCCGTGCAGGCCGCCGCGGGCAGACGCCGGCACGACGACGACGCGCCGGAGCCCCAGTTTCTCGCGCAGCGCCTCGGACAGGCTCTCGGGTGACGAGGGCCGGCGGATCTCGATCTGGACGATGCCCTCGTCGCGCGCCTGCTGCAGCATGCGCGAAACCGTCGAGCGCGACACGCCCAGCCGCTGCGCGACCTCCTGCTGGGAGAGCTGGTCGCGGTAGTACAGCTCGGCTGCCGCGATCAGCTCATGCACATTTGTGCTGGACAAATGCTCAGGCACGTCGTAGGTTTGTACCAGAACCACGACAACGAGGAAAGCAATGCCCGTCACCACCACCGCCCTGACCACGGCCGAGCGCCGTGCGCTCCGGCAGATCCAGACCGCCGGCGGCCGCTTCGCCGTCATCGCAGCCGACCACGGCCAGCCGCTCGTCGACATGCTCGACGCGCTCGGCGTCTCCAGCGCCCCGGAGGAGCAGCGGGCGTTCAAGGCCGACCTGGTCGACACCGTCGGGCGCGATGCGAGCGCGGTGCTGCTCGATCCGGACGTCTCGCTGCCCGCGATCGTCGACGAGGACGTGCTCGCGCGTGACGTCGGCCTGCTCGTGCGGATCGAGGCCGACGGCCACGAGGAAGAGGACGGCCTGCGGCGGTCCGGCCTCATCGACGGGCTCGGAGCCGAGGGCGCGCGGGCACTGGGCGCCACCGCGGCGAAGGTGATGGTCTTCCTGCGCGCCGACCGCGAGGACCTCGACGGCTACACGGCCGGCATGGTGCGCGCGGCGCTCGAGGACTGCGCCCGAGCCGACCTGCTGTGCGTGATGGAGCTCATGACCTACCGGCTCGACGACGAGAGCCCGGAGGACTTCGCCGCCCGCAAGGAGGACCTCGTCGTCGACGGCGCGGTGTTCCTGCAGGAGTGCGGCTCGAAGGTGCTCAAGCTCGAGTACCCCGGTTCCGCGGAGGGCTGCCGGCGGGTCACCGACGCGATCGACGTCCCCTGGGCCGTGCTGTCCGCCGGCGTCGACCACGAGGCGTTCTGCGGCCAGCTTCGCGCGTCGATGGACGGCGGCGCCGACGGCTTCATCGCCGGGCGCTCGCTGTGGAAGGAGGGCGTCGGCCGGCCGGCCGCCGAGCGCCGGGCGTTCCTCGACGGCGTCGCGCGCCGGCGCATGGAGGACCTCCTCGCCATCGTCGAATCCGCCCGCTAGAAGTGATCTCGCGGTCCGATGAGCGTCATCGTCGTCGGCAGCCTCAATCTCGACCTCGTCGCCGAGGTCGCCCACCTGCCCGCCCGCGGCGAGACGCTCCTCGCTGACGGCCACGGCCGCGCGCTGGGCGGCAAGGGGGCCAACCAGGCCGTCTCGGCCGCGCGGCACGGCGTGGACGTGGCGATGGTCGGCTGCGTCGGCGCCGACGCCGAGGGGCGCGCGCTCACCGGCGCCCTGGCCGCCGAGGGGATCGACGTCAGCGGCATCGCCGTACGGGACGACGTCGCGACGGGCGTGGCGCACATCACCGTCGATCCCGAGGGCGCGAACACGATCGTCGTCGTTCCCGGCGCCAACGGCAGGCTCGGCGCCCCCGACGTCCGCGACGAGCTCAGCCGGCTCCCGGCCGCCGACGTGCTGCTCCTCCAGCTCGAGATCCCGGTCGAGGCGGTCATCGCCGCCGCCGAGATGGCGACAGCGCGCATCGTCCTGAACCCCGCGCCGGCGCGCGAGCTGCCGAGCGAGCTCCTCGATCAGGTCGACGTGCTCGTCCCGAACGCTCCCGAGCTCGGTGCCCTGACCGGCGGCGGCGTGCCGTCGACGGTGCGGGACGTAGCGGCGCGCGCCCGGCTGCTCGCCGGCGGCTGCGCCGTGGTCGTCACGATGGGCGAGTCGGGCGCGCTCGTCGTCGACCGCGACGAGACCACGCACGTCCCGGCGCCGCGAGTCGTCGCCGTCGACACCACGGGCGCCGGCGACGCCTTCTGCGGCAGCCTCGCGGCCGGCCTCGCGGGCGGTCTGTCGCTCGTCGGCGCCGCCCGCGATGCGGTGCGCGTCGCCTCGCAGTCGACGCAGCGCCGCGGCGCGCTCGAGGCGTTCCCGTCCGCCGACGAGATCAGCGCGCTGCTAGCGGGCGGATGACGTAGCTGAACCGGTGCGTGCCGGCGCTCGAGCGGTACTGCGGGCTGGTGTCGGGCCCGCAGCTGGCGGTGCCGAGGCCGCGCTGCGCGTGGTCGAGGTTGAGGATGACCTCCGCGCGCGGCTTCAGGTCGCTCGTGTGGCGGGCGTCGGTGAGGTCCTGCGTCGTGAAGTGGCTCGCCGAGAAGCCGATCGTCGGCATGCCGAGCACCTCGATCCCCGTGCCGTCCTCGCGGGTGAGGCGCAGCCAGCGGGTGTCGCCGTGGTGGCCGTGCTCCTGCGGAGCGATGTAGGGCACGTACTCGTCGGTCACCGTGCTGGTCCAGCGGCCGACGACGGCTGACGCCTGGCGGTCGGGGTAGTTCTCCCACGGGCCGCGGCCGAGGTACTCGAGCCGCTCGAGGCCGGGCGCCAGCGTGAAGGTGACGCCGATCCGCGGCAGGTCGGCCGGCACCTCCACCTCGTGCTCGAACAGCCAACCGTCCTCGAGCGCCGTCACGTCCTGGCGGTGCGGGACGTCGAGATCGAGCTTCAGCCAGCGCTGCAGCGGACCAACGGTGCGGCCGGGATACAGCGGCAGGCCGTCGTTGTCGGTCGGCGCCCGCCAGAGCTGGAGGTGCGGGCCGTCGAGCACGTCCGCGAGCTCCGGGCTGTCGCCCGGGCGCACTTCGGGCGCGACCGGCGGGCGCAGCTCGAACTGCCGCCACGCCACCTCGTGGTCGCCGTCGTAGAAGCGCATCGTCACGTGCTCGCGATCGCCCACGTCGAGCGCGAACTCGCCGCTGGTGGGCAGCTCGCCTCCCTCCCACTCCCCGCGCAGGTGATCGAGGCCGGTGAACAGGTTGCGGTTATGGATCCGGAAGCGCCCGCCGCCGAGGTGCTCGACCTCGAGCGGCGCGGCGAGGTACTTGAGCTCGTACATCGCGGGGTGCGGCGTGCGGTCGGGCCAGACGAGGCCGTCGGCGCAGAAGTTCGCGTCGTGGCGCTGCTCGCCGAAGTCCCCGCCGTAGGCCCAGTGGTCGCCGACCTTGATGCCGTGGTCGATCCACTCCCACACGAAGCCGCCCTGCAGCGCGTCGTGGCGGTCGAAGGCGGCGTAGTAGTCGGCCAGGCCGCCGTTGCTGTTGCCCATCGCGTGCGAGAACTCGCACAGGATCAGGGGCCGCGGGTCGTCCGAGAACTCCGCGAACGCCTCGATCGAGGCGACGTCGGCGTACATCGGGCAGACGACGTCGGTCGCCCGCCGGCCGCCGCTCCAGTCGCGGTTGATGGCGCCCTCGTAGTGCAGCGGCCGCGTCGGATCGCGCTCGCGCAGCCAGTCGGCGGCGGCGTCGTGGTTGGGCCCGTAGCCGCTCTCGTTGCCGAGCGACCACAGGATCACCGACGGGTGGTTCTTGTCGCGCTCGACCATGTTCTGGACGCGCTCCATGAACGCATCGGCGTAGCGCGGGTCGTTGCAGACCTCGTCGTAGTAGGCGTGCGCCTCGATGTTGGCCTCGTCGATCACGTAAAGGCCGTGGCGGTCGCAGAGGTCGAGCCAGTACGGGTCGTTGGGGTAGTGCGAGCAGCGGACGGCGTTGACGTTGAAGGCCTTCATCAGCCGCACGTCGGCCTCCATCAGCTCGCGCGTGACGGCGCGGCCGCGGCGGTCGTCGTGGTCGTGGCGGTTGACGCCGCAGATCCGGAGCGGCCTGCCGTTGAGGAGCAGCTGCCGGCCGGCGATCTCGACCGTGCGGAAGCCGACCTGGCACGACACCTCGTCGTCGCCGGCGGTGACGTGGAGCGTGTAGAGGTGCGGCGTCTCGGCCGACCACAGCAGCGGGTCCTTCACCCGTCCGGGCCCGTCGAGCACCGTGCGGCCGTCTGGGTCGAGCAGGCGGACCTCGCCGGGCGCGTCGACCTCGAACCGCCCGTCGGCGAAGCCCCGGGCGAACACGTCGGCGATGTACTCGCGCGGCGTCGCGTACAGGAACACGTCGCGCGGCAGGCCGCCGTGCCACCACTGGTCCTGATCCTCGACGAAGCTCGCGTCCGACCACTGCACGACCGCGCAGACCAGCTCGTTGTCGTCCTCCAGCAGATGCGTCACGTCGAACTCGGCGGGAGTGCGCGCGTCCTTGTGGATGCCGACCGGCTCGCCGTTGAGCTCGACGAACAGCGCCCCTTCGCTGCCGCCGAAGTGCAGCACCACGCGCTCGCCCTCCGGCCGCGCGAACCGCCGCCGGAAGATGCCGGTCGGGTTCTCGGACGGCACGTTCGGCGGCTTCTCGTCGAACGGCATCTGCACGTTCGTGTAGGCGGGCGGAGCGAAGCCCTGCATGGTCCACAGCCCCGGCACCTCGATCGACGACCACTCGCCGAGCGGGGCTTCGGGGTGCGGCAGCAGCTGGAAGTCCCAGCGCCCGTTCAGCGGCGCCGTGGGCCGTCTCAGCGTGGCCGACGGGGCCACTCGCCCCTGGCTGGTCAGCTCCGGCCGCTCCCACGGCCGGCCCTCGAGGATCCTCACACCGCCTCCCGCAGCGCTCTCGCCGCCTCTTCCGGTACCACCGGGTTGAAGTACACGCCGGAGCCCAGCTCTCCGGCCGCCACGTAGCGTGCCACGCCGGGCGCGCGCCACGGCGTGACGATCTCCACGTGCAGCCGCGCCCCCGGCCAGTCGCCGCCGTCGAACGGCCGCTGGTGGATCCACAGCATGTACGGCGTGTCGGCCTCGAACAGGCGGTCCAGCCGCGCCAGCACGTCGACGAGCAGCGCCGCCATCGCCCGGCGGCCGGCCGCGTCCAGGGACGGCAGGTCCGGCACCGCATCGTCGGGCATCAGCAGCAGCACGTACGGGAAGGTCGGCGCCTCCGGCACCCACGCGCGCCAGCCGTCCACGCTCGCCACCAGCCGGTCGCCGGGCTCGCTCACCGGCCCGCTGCGGTGCAGCTCGCGCAGCGGCATCTCCGGCACGAAGTCGAACGCGTAGATCTGCCCGTGCGGGTGCGTGATGGTCGCCCCGACCTCCGGCCCCCGGTTCTCGAACACGAGCACGTAGGCGATGTCCGGCCGCGCGCCGAGCACGGCGCTGCGCTCGGCCCACAGCTCGACCACCCGCGCGGCGCCATCGGCCCCGAGCTCCCAGAACGCCACGTCGTGGCGCGGCGAGTACAGGATCACCTCACACCGCTCATCCGGCATCGCCGGCCAGCGGTTGGGGATCCAGCGCACCTCGTACGGCTCGGGCGCCTCGATCCCGCCAGGGCAGAACGGGCACACCGCGTCGGGCAGGTTCGGGCGCGCCTGGCGCGAGGAGACCACGAACGTCGTCGCCCCGCTGAGGGGATCCACGCTCACCGCGCGGTCGGCGCCACGATCAGCCGGCCGACGTGCTCGCTGACGACGGACTGCGCGTCCTGCGCCAGGCCCTCGTCGGTGACCAGCACCTGCGCCTCGCCGAGCTCGGCCATCCGGCTCAGGCCGCGGACGCCCCACTTCGTGTGGTCGACCACGACGGCGAGCTGATCGGCCGTCTCGATCATCGCCTTGTTGGTGTCGGCCTCCAGCAGGTTCGGGGTCGTCAAGCCCGAGTCGACGGCCATCCCGTGCACGCCCATGAAGAGCATGTCGACGTGCAGCGAGCGCAGCGCGGTGACCGCGATCGGCCCCACCAGGGCGTCGGACGGCGTGCGCACACCGCCGATCAGCACCACGGTGAGGTCGGGCCGCGCCTGGCGGTGGAGCACGATCGCCACCTGCATCGAGTTGGTGACGACCGTGAGGTCCGGGATGGCGGCGAGGTGGTGCGCCAGCCGCCACGTCGTGGTGCCGGCGCTGAGCGCGATCGCCTGGCCGGGCTCCACCAGGCTCGCGGCCGCCTGCGCGATCGCCTCCTTCTCGGCGAACTGGCGGCGCGACTTGGCGTCGAACCCCGGCTCGTCGGTGCTGAGCTGGCGACGCGCGGTGGCCCCGCCGTGCACCTTGTCGACCAGCCCCGAACCCGCGAGTACGTCGAGGTCGCGGCGGATCGTCATGTCCGACACGCCGAGCAGCTCGGTCAGCTCGCTCACGCGAACGGCCCCGCGACGCCGGATCTCCTCGGCGATCAGATGTTGACGCCTGGCAGCGAGCATCTCAACAATATCCAACACCTTCGCCCATCAAGTCGTCAAGTCCTCCGTTCCTTGACAGCCATTGAACGGGGTGAAAGGCTTCACAAAGTTGGTTCGTGAGTGATCGTGGTGGATTTAGAGGGAATCCGCCCAGTTTGTCGTTGCCATGTGAGGAGGAGGAGATCCCATGACGGATGGAGTGCCGCTGCTCACCCGCCGGTCCTTGATGCAGTCCGGCGCGGCCGGCCTGGCCATCGTCTACGGCCTGTCCGGCTGCGGCGACGACGATGAGTCCAGCAGCGGCGGCGGCACCGAGAAGGCCTCGGGCACCGTCAGCTTCGGCTCGAACGCCTCGGACCCGGTGCCCAAGAAGGCGCTGCAGGAGGTCTTCGACGGCTTCAAGACCTCGTCGGGCATCACGGTCGACGTCAACACGGTCGACCACAACACGTTCCAGGAGCAGATCAACAACTACCTCCAGGGCACGCCCGACGACGTGTTCACCTGGTTCGCCGGCTACCGCATGCAGTTCTTCGCGGAGCGCGGCCTGGCGACCGACATCAGCGATGTCTGGGAGAAGATCGGCGGCAGTTTCTCCGACGCCTTCAAGCAGGCCTCCACCGGGCTCGACGGCAAGCAGTACTTCATCCCGTTCTACAACTACCCCTGGGCGGTCTTCTACAAGAAGAGCGTCTGGGAGAAGAACGGCTACGAGCCGGCCGCGAACCTGGACGACTTCAAGGCGCTCTGCGAGCAGATCAAGAAGGACGGCATGACGCCGATCGCCTTCGGCGACAAGGACGGCTGGCCCGCCATGGGCACGTTCGACTACATCAACATGCGCGTCAACGGCTACGACTTCCACAAGCAGCTGATGGCCGGCGAGGCCGCGTGGGACGGCACCGAGGTCAAGACCGTGTTCGAGACCTGGCGCGAGCTGCTGCCGTACCACGCCGAGGGCTCGCTCGGCCGCACGTGGCAGGACGCGGCGCAGACGCTCAACAAGGACTCGGCGATGTACGTGCTCGGCTCCTTCGTCGGCCAGCAGTTCGAGGGTGAGGCACTCGAGGATCTCGACTTCTTCGCGTTCCCGGAGATCAACTCCGAGCACGCGCAGGACGCGGTCGAGGCCCCGATCGACGGCTTCATGCTCTCCAAGGACCCGAAGAACGAGGCTGCCGGCAAGGCGCTGCTGGAGTACCTTGCGGGGCCTGAGGCGCAGAACACCTACCTCAAGAGCGACCCGAACAACGTCGCCGCCAACAACGATGCGGACACCAGCAACTACAACGCCATCCAGACCAAGGCGAACGAGCTGATCTCCGGGGCCAAGCAGATCTCGCAGTTCCTGGACCGCGACACGCGGCCCGATTTCGCCTCCACGGTGATGATCCCGGCGCTGCAGGACTTCATCAAGAACCCGGACGACATCGACGGGCTCACCTCGAGCATCGAGCAGCAGAAGAAGACCATTTTCGTCTGATGGCATCAGCCGTTCCCCGTCGCCGCCGCCGTGCCGCTCGACTGAGCGGCGGCGACAGGGTCGCGGTCACGCTGATGATCGGCGTGCCGCTGTTCGTGGTCGTCGCCCTCGTGTGGGTCCCGACGATCCTCTCCGGCTTCCTCTCGTTCACGAGCTGGGACGGCATCGGCGGGGTGTCGACCATCGAGTGGGTCGGCACCCGCAACTACCAGCAGATCTTCGAGATCTACCCGCCGTTCTGGCCGGCGTTCCGCCACAACGTCATCTGGCTGGTCTTCCTCACGCTCGTCCCGACGATGCTCGGGCTGCTGTTCGCCTACCTGCTCGACAAGAAGATCCGCGGCACCCGCGTCTACCAGAGCATCTTCTTCCTGCCCGTCGTGCTCTCGCTGGCCGTCGTCGGCTTCATCTGGCAGCTCGTCTACGCGCCGGAGCAGGGGCTGCTCAACAACATCCTCGGCACCACCGAGCAGGGCAACCTGATCGACTGGCTCGGCAACCCCGACATCAATTTGTGGGCGGTGCTCGTGGCCGCCGCGTGGCGGCACGCGGGCTACATCATGATCCTCTACCTGGCGGGGCTGAAGAGCGTCGACCCGTCGCTGCGCGAGGCCGCGGCGATCGACGGGGCGGGCGAGTGGTACGCCTTCCGGACGGTCGTGCTGCCGGCGCTCAAGCCGATCAACATCGTGGTCGTGGTCGTGACGGTGATCGAGGCGCTACGGGCGTTCGACCTCGTCTACATCATCAACAACGGCCGCAACGGGCTCGAGCTGCTGTCCGTGCTCGTGTTCGACAACATCGTCGGCGAGGCGAGCCGGATCGGGTTCGGCTCGGCGATCGCGGTGATCCTGCTGCTGATCGCGCTGCCGCCGATCGTCATCTTCGTCGCGCGCATGAACAAGGAGCAGGTGTGACGAGCGAGACCGCTTCCGTGGCGATGGCGCGTGAGCGCAAGCGCGCGGGCATCCGGTGGCCGCGCGTCTGGCTGCACGCGTTCCTGATCGTCGCCGCGGTCCTGTGGCTGGCGCCGGTGCTCTGGGCGCTCTACACGTCGCTGCGGCCGTACTCGGAGACGGCGGAGAAGGGCTACGTGTCGCTGCCGGACACGATCACGCTCGACAACTACACGAACGCGTGGACGCAGGGCGAGATCCCGCACTACTTCCTCAACTCGCTGCTCGTCACGCTGCCCGCGCTGGTCATCACGCTCTTCTTCGCCTCGTGCATCGGGTTCGTCGCGTCGCGGCTGAGCTTCCGCTTCAACGCGATCCTGCTGATCGTCTTCCTGGCCGCGAACCTGCTGCCGCCCCAGGTCGTGATCCCCCCGCTCTACCGCATGTACCTGGAGATCCCGCTCCCGACTTTCATGAGCGAGTCCGGGAAGATGTACGACTCGCTGTGGGGGCTGATCGCGATCAACGTCGCGTTCCAGACCGGCTTCTGTGCGTTCGTGCTCTCGAACTACATGAAGACGATCCCGCAGTCGCTCGGCGATGCGGCGCGGGTCGACGGCGCGGGCGTCCTGCGGCAGTTCTTCGGGATCATCATGCCGCTGTGCCGGCCCGCCCTGGCGGCGCTGGCGACGCTCCAGTTCACGTGGGTCTACAACGACTTCCTGTGGGCGGTCGCGCTCATCCAGTCGGGTGAGAAGCGGCCGATCACGTCGGCGCTGAACAACCTGCAGGGCGTCTTCTTCACCGACAACAACCTGATCGCGGCCGGCGCCATGCTGGCAGCGCTGCCGACGCTGCTCGTCTTCGCGGTGCTCCAGCGCCACTTCATCAGCGGACTGACACTGGGGGCGAGCAAGGGATGAGCGGCATCCGCCTGGAGGACGTGACCAAGCGCTACCCGAACGGCGTCAAGGCGGTCGACGACGTGTCGCTGGACATCGCCGACGGCGAGTTCATGGTGCTGGTCGGGCCGTCCGGCTGCGGGAAGACGACGCTCCTGCGCTCGATCGCGGGGCTCGAGGACGTCACCGCCGGCTCGATCTGGATCGGCGACACCGACGTGACGGAGAAGACCCCGCAGCAGCGGGACATCGCGATGGTGTTCCAGAACTACGCGCTCTACCCGCACATGAGCGTGGCCGACAACCTCGCCTACGGGCTGAAGCTGCGCAAGATGGACAAGGGCGAGCGCGATGCCAAGGTGCGAGACATCGCGGGCAAGCTGGGGCTCGAAGAATTGCTCGACCGCAAGCCCTCGGCGTTGAGCGGCGGCCAGCGGCAGCGGGTGGCCATGGGCCGGGCGATCGTGCGCGAGCCGAAGGCCTTCCTGATGGACGAGCCGCTCTCGAATCTCGACGCCAAGCTGCGCGTCTCGATGCGCGCGGAGCTCGCGCGGCTGCACGAGCGGCTCGGGGTCACGACCGTGTACGTCACGCATGACCAGGTCGAGGCGATGACGCTCGGCGAGCGCGTCGCGGTCATGCGCGACGGCCTGCTGCAGCAGGTCGACACGCCGCAGAACCTCTTCAACAAGCCGCGCAACCTGTTCGTGGCCGCCTTCATCGGCTCGCCGGCCATGAACCTCGTGGAGGCGAAGATCGACGGCGGACGCGTGCACTTCGCCGGGATCGACCTCCCGCTGCCGGGAGGGTCTCCCCTGGCGGGCGAGCAGCGGCGCGTGATCCTGGGCCTGCGGCCGAGCGACTTCGAGCACGCCGCCGGCGCCGACCCCGACTGGCCGCGCATCCGGATCAAGCCCGACGTGATCGAGCAGCTCGGCTCCGAGACGCTGCTGATCTTCGGGATCGACGCGCCGCCGGTGATGGCCGACGCGGTGAAGGCCGCCTCCGAGGCCTACAGCGACGACGACGGCAAGCTGTTCGCCGGCGACGAGCGGGCGATGTTCACGGCCAGCGTCGACGGCAAGCGGCCGCTGCCCTCCGGCGAGGTGGAGCTGGCCGTCGACTTCACGGCGCTGCACTGCTTCGACCCGGAGACCGGCGACGCGCTGGCCGTCCGGCACTCGGCGCAGCCCGTCGCCTGATGGAGCACCTGTCGGCCGGCGGCGTCTCGGTCGTCATCGACGACCGCGGCCAGGTCATCCATTGGGGCGCCGCCCTCCCCGACGACCCTTCGACCCTCGCCGCGGCGTTGGAGCCACCCCTCCCGCGAGCCTCCTTCGACGTCCCGGTCCCCCTCACCCTCACCCCATCCCGAGCCGAAGGCTGGCGAGGCCGCCCAGCACTCCAAGGGGGGTCTGACCCCTCTGTAGTACCACAGTCGCGAACTGTAGTAGCACAGAGGGGTCAGACCCCCCTTGTTGTGCCGGAGTACGGGCTCGACGCGTCGGGGGTGCTTCGGCTGCGGCAGGTGTTGCGGAATGGCGGGGACGAGGCGATCAGGGTGGATGAGCTGGCGTGCATCCTCCCGGTGCCGAATGTGGCCGCGGAGGTGCTGGATCTCACCGGGCGGTGGTGCCGGGAGCGGCATCCGCAGCGGCGGGCGTTCGACCAGGGGATCTGGCTGCGGCAGACGCGGCACGGGCGGACGGGGCATGACTCGCCGCTGCTGTTGGTCGCCGGCACGCAGGGGTTCGGGTTCCGGAGCGGCGAGGTGTGGGGCATCCACCTGGCCTGGAGCGGCGACGCGTCCTGGTGGGCCGAGCGGCTGCCCGACGGCTCGTCGGTCCTGGGCGCCGCGGAGCTCGGTGAGGTGGTGGTGGAGCCCGGCGAGGAGTACGCGACGCCGTGGGTCTACGCGGCGTGGTCGGACGAAGGGCTCGACGGGCTCAGCGCGCGACTGCACCGCTTCATCCGCTCGCGCGAGAGCCATCCGCGCCGGCCGCGGCCGGTCGTGCTCAACACGTGGGAGGCCGTCTACTTCGACCACCGGCTCGACCGCCTGAAGGCGCTGGCCGACACGGCGGCCGGAGCTGGGCGTCGAGCGGTTCGTGCTCGACGACGGCTGGTTCCGCCACCGCCGCGACGACACCGCCGGGCTCGGCGACTGGTACGTCGACGAGGACGTCTGGCCGGACGGGCTCCACCCGCTGATCGACCACGTGCGCGGCCTGGGCATGGAGTTCGGCCTGTGGGTCGAGCCGGAGATGGTCAACCCGGACTCGGACCTCGCCCGCGCGCACCCCGACTGGGTCCTCGCCGGCCCGCCGTGGCGCAACCAGCAGGGGCTCGACATCACGATCGCCGAGGCCTACGCGTACATCCTCGAGCGGCTCGACGCGCTGCTCACCGAGTACGACATCGCCTACCTCAAGTGGGACCACAACCGCGACCTCGTGACGCCCACGCACGAGCAGACGCTGGCCGTCTACCGACTGCTCGACGAGCTGCGCGAGCGCCACCCGGGCGTCGAGATCGAGAGCTGCTCGTCCGGCGGCGCGCGCGTCGACCTCGGGATCCTGGCGCGCACCGACCGCGTGTGGGCGAGCGACACCAACGACGCGCTCGAGCGCCAGAACATCCAGCGCTGGACCCAGCTGCTGCTGCCGCCCGAGCTGGTCGGCTCGCACGTCGGGCCGCCCAAGGCGCACACCACCGGCCGCACGCACGACCTCTCGTTCCGGGCCGCCACCGCGCTGTTCGGCCACTTCGGGATCGAGTGGGACATCGCCTCGGCCTCCGACGAGGAGCGCGCCGAGCTGGCCGAGTGGATCGAGCGCTACAAGCGATGGCGGGGGCTCCTGCACAGCGGCGAGGTCGTCAGGGCCGACCTGCCCGATCCCGCCTTCGCGCTGCACGGCGTGGTCGCCGCCGACAGGTCCGAGGCGCTGTTCTGCTTCGTGGCGCTCGCCACCTCGGCGAGCGAGCGTCCCGGCGCCGTGCGGCTGCCGGGGCTCGACCCCGAGCGCACCTACAGCGTCAACGGGCTCACGCTGACCGGCCGCGCGCTGGCCACCGCCGGCCTGCAGATGCCGCTGCTGGCGCCCGAGCAGGCGGTGCTCATAGAAGCTTCCCCGGGTTCATGATCCCCGCCGGGTCGCAGCGGTCCTTCAAGCCCCGCAGCACGCCCAGTCCGATCTCCCCCACCTCGGCGCCCATCCACGGCGCGTGATCGCGCCCCACCGCGTGGTGGTGCGTGATCGTCCCGCCGGCGGCCGCGATCGCGTCGGTGGCCGCCGCCTTCAACGCGCGCCACTGAGCCGCCGGATCGTCGCTCCGGCGGCCGAGCACGGTGAAGTAGAGCGACGCGCCCGTGGGATAGAGGTGCGAGACATGGCAGCCCACCAGCAGTCCGGGCAGCGCCGCCCGCACCGACGTCTCGCAGCGCCGCCAGGTTCGACCACGAGGTCGCGGTCTCCAGCGTCTCCACCATCACGCCGCGGTCGAGCAGGTCGTCGCGCAGGTGCGGCCCGTCGAAGCGCGCGTGCGCCCAGCGCTCGCCCGGCTTCCGCGTCGCGTAGCGGGCCCCCGCCCCGCGCAGGATCCGTCCGACCTCGCGACCGTGCGAGGAGAGGATCAGCAGGCAGCGCTCGCCCGCCACGCGGCGCACCACCGTCCCAGCGCCGGCCAGCGCGAGCGCGGTGCGCGTCTCCTCCTCGTCGGACAGCCGCGCCACCGCCGGCGCGAACCCGGACTGCTCGAGTTGCCGCAACGCGTCGCAGCCGGCCTCGAAGTCCGGCAGGAGCCATCCCTCGTAGCGCTCCTCCACCACACGGTGCACGCGCAGCGTGGCGGCGGTGATGACGCCCAGCACGCCTTCGCTGCCGGCCACGAGCTGCCGCAGCTCGGGCCCCGCGGCGCTCGCCGGCGCGTCGCGGGTGGCCAGCTCGCCGAGCGGGGTCGCGACCCGCACCGCGATCAGGTTCTCGTCGATCCGCCCGTATCCGGTCGAGGCCTGGCCGGCCGAGCGCGTGGCCACGCAGCCGCCGACCGTCGCCCACTCGTAGCTCTGCGGCACGTGGCCGAGCGTGAGCCCGTGGGCGGCGAGCGCGCGGTCCGCCTCGGGGAGCCGCAGACCGGGCGCGAACGTCGCGGTCAGCGAGCGCTCGTCGACGGCGAGCAGGGAGTCCATCCGGCCGAGGTCGAGGGAGACCACCGTGCCGAACGGACCGCGCAGCGGCTCGAGGCCGCCGACCACGCTGGTGCCGCCGCCGAACGGGACGACGGCCACGCCCGCCTCGTTGCACGCCTGCAGCACGGCGAGCACCTGGTCGTGGTCCGCCGGCGCCACGACGGCGTCGGGCGCGTCCTCGCAGGCCCCCGCCCGCTGGGCGAGCAGATCGAGGTAGGACTTGCCGCGGCAGCGCAGCACGCGCGCCTCGCGGTCGGTCCGGACGTCCCCGGTGATCTCCTCCAGACGGCGGCGGAGCGCGGGGTCGAGCGCCGGCTCGCGGAGCCGCACGTCCTCGAGCGCGACCGGCCGGTCGACGATCTCGCCGGACACGCCGAGCTCGTCGCGCAGGAACTCGCCGGCATGCTCGGGCAACGAGGGTCCGGCCCCCGGCTCGCCCCAGCCCCAGAACACCTGCTCGCGCCTCACGAGGCCGCCCTCGACAGCCCGTCGAGCGCGCCGTCGAGCTCCTTGCGCGCCGCGCGCCGCAGCATGAACGAGCCGAAGCGCGCCATCCGGCGGCCGCGCTGGCGCAGCTCGATCGTCACCCTCGCGCCCTCCCCCGCCGGCTCCACGCGCACCTCCACCCGGCGGTGGTGCAGCACCTTCTCGAACGGCGTCCCGTCCAGCTCCTGCGCCCACGCCCGCCGCTGCCCCGCCTCGCTGGCCTCCAGGCGCCAGTCGGCGCGCAGCGCGCGGCCGCGCTCGGACCGCAGCACCGTGGTCCAGCCGTCGTCGCTGACCGACTTCACGCGCTCGACGCGCGGCCACCAGCGCGCCAGCGACCGCGGGTCGGCCACCACGCGCCACACCGCCTCGGGGGCCGCGGCCAGCGTTCGGGATCGCCGGACGATCACTCGTCGTAGCTGAGCAGAGCGTGCACGTCGTAGCCGGCGAGCCGCTCGCGCCCTCGCAAGAAGGCCAGCTCGACGAGGAAGGCGCAGCCCGCGATCTTCGCGCCGGTGCCCTCGATCAGCTCGGCGAGCGCCTGGGCCGTGCCGCCGGTGGCGAGCAGGTCGTCGTGCAGGAGCACGCGCGCGCCGTGGGCGAGCGCGTCCGAGTGCATCTCCAGCGCGTCGACGCCGTACTCGAGGATGTACTCCGCCGCGATCGTGTCGTGCGGCAGCTTGCCGGGCTTGCGGGCGGGCACGAAGCCGGCGCCGAGCTCGCGGGCGATCGCGGCGCCGAGGATGAACCCGCGCGCCTCGGCGGCCACCACGAAGTCGACCTCGAGCGGTCGCGCCCAGTCGGCGAGCTGGCCGATGGCGCTCGACAGCGCGTCGGCATCGAGCAGCAGCGGCGTGATGTCCTTGAACAGGATCCCGGGCTTGGGGAAGTCCGGGATGTCGCGGATGTGGGCGCCCAGGTCGGTCACTTGGCGATCCGCCGCAGGTCGCGCACCAGCAGCAGGTGCTTGAGGTGCGAGGCGACGGCGGCCAGGTTCTCGAGCGCCTCGATCGCCTCCTTGCGGCGCTCGGGGTTCCGTGAGCGCAGGGCCGGCGCGAGGATCTGCTGCAGCAGCGCGGACTCGCGGTCGGCCGACGACTTGAACACGCGCAGGTTGCGCCCGCCGACCCCGTAACGCGACAGCTCGGTGACGGCGCGGACGATCTCGCGCTCGGTCTCGTCGTAGTAGCGCGTGCCGCCGCGCACCTCGCCCTGGACGATCCCGAAGTCCTCGAGCTCCCTGACCAGCGCGGGGTCGGCGCCCGTCTCCTCGACCACGTCGTCGAGCGAGTACAGCGCCCCGTGCTCGCGGATCGAGAAGCTGAGGCGGCGCAGCGCGGCGCCGGGGCGCGCGACCTCGGGCGCGGGCGTCGCCGCCGCGGCGGCGGGCGTGTCGGTCTCCGTGCGGCCGGCGGCGAGCTCCTGGCGGATGACGCGCAGGGGCAGGAACTCGTCGCGCTGCAGGCGCAGGATCGTGCGCAGGCGCGAGACGTCGTTCTGCGCGTAGAGCCGGTAGCCGCCGGGGGTGCGCCGCGGCGTCAGCAGCTTCTGGTCCTCCAGGTAGCGGATCTTGGAGATCGAGATGTCCGGGAACTCCTGCGAGAGCGCCTTGCAGACCGCGCCGATGGTCAGCGACTTGCGCGGGGCCTCGTCGTCCGCGGGGGCAGGAAGCGGCACATCCTCGGTGAGCGGCTCGTCCGTCACCGGGCCAGGTACGTCAGCTTGTACTTGCCGATCTGGAGCTCGTCGCCGTCCTCGAGCTTGTGCGAATCGATCCGGCGGCGGTTGACGTACGTGCCGTTGAGCGAGCCGGAGTCGTCGAGGTACCAGGCGCCGGAGCGGCGCACCAGCACCGCGTGGTCGCGCGAGACGGTGACGTCGTCGAGGAAGATCTCGGCGTCGGGCGAGCGGCCGATCGTCATGCGCTCGCCGTGCAGCGGGAACGACTGGCCGACGCGGCCGCCACCGGAGCGGATGACCAGGGCGCCGCTCTCGGCCGCGACGTCGCCGACGTCGACCGGCCGCAGCTCGCCGGTCTGCTCGTCGATCACGTACGTCGCGGTCGTCACGTCGTCACGCGGCTCGCGGGTTCCCACGAAGGCGCCGCATTTCTGGCAGTAGTTCGCCCCGTCGGTGAGGACGAACCCGCACTCTGGGCAGTGGCGCGCCACCGCGCCGGTCCCTGGCTAGATCTCGTCGACCCCGCCGGAGGCGCGGCCGGCGAGGATGTCGGTCAGCCGCTGGACGTCGGCGCCGGAGATGACGTCCTCGCCACCCTCGTGCTTCTTGCGTAGGCGGTTGACCAGCTCGGCACGCAGGATGTCGATCTTGCCGTGAAGGATCCGGCGCCTGTAGGACACCTCCTGCTCCTCGTCCGTGAGCTGCTGGATGAGGTCCTTGAGCTCCTGGTCGGAGAGGGAGCCTAGATCGGGGAAAGTGTCCATGCGGGCGAGCATAGCAATCGTCAACCTGAACTTGAGGGTCGTGACGCGAGCCCGTCGCGGACGTACTGGACGGTGGACCCGAGGACGAGCGCGAGGCCGACGTAGAGGCAGATCTCACCGACCGTCTCGAGGCCCGCCATGGCAAAGAACAGCGCGCTCAGGACGGGCCAGACGCCGAGCCGGCCGAGCCAGTTGACCTTGATGTCCGCCCCGTGACGCAGGCCCCAGCGGACCAGGCCGAGCATGAAGAGCTCGCGCGCCGCGAGCAGCGCCAGGCCCCAGCGCGGGAGCAGCTCGAAGTGCCAGCAGACGACGACGCCGGAGATCACGAGCAGCCGGTCCACGAGCGGGTCCAACAGCGCGCCGAGGCGCGAGTACTGGCCGGTCAGGCGGGCCGCGATGCCGTCGAAGTAGTCGCTCCAGCCGACGATGCCGAAGATCAGCGTCGCCCGCCAGTCCTGCCCGTCGCCGGAGGAGAACGCGATCATGAGGAAGACCGGGATCAGCGCCAGGCGGACGTAGCCGATCGCGTTCGGGATCGTCCACGGGCGCAGCGGCTGGCCCTTGAGCGTCTGCGGGGGCGGCGGGCCGGAGCGGTCGAGGCCGGAGAGCCGGCGGAAGGTGAGACGGGCCTTCTCGGCCGCGTCGGCTACGGGACGGTCCGCCAAAGCTCTGCGGCCGCCTCGGCAGCGCCCTCGAGCGGAATGGTGCTGGTCTCGCGGCCGCGCCGGACCTGCACCTCGATCTCGCCGTTCTGCAGCGTCCGGCGCCCTACGGTGAGCCGCACGGGCACGCCGAGCAGCTCCGCGTCGGCGAACTTCTCGCCCGGGCCGGCGTCGCGATCGTCGTAGAGCACCTTGAGGCCCGTCTCCCTCAGCTCCCCATAGAGCTTCTCCGCGAGCTCGCGCTCCTCGCTGCCGGCCTTGCCGAGGCCGACGAGGTGCAGGTCGAACGGCGCGATCGAGCGCGGCCACGAGATGCCGCTGTCGTCGGCGAACTGCTCGACGGCCGCGGCGGTGATGCGCGCCGGGCCGATGCCGTAGGAGCCCATCCAGATCGGCTGGGCCTTGCCGGACTCGTCCAGGTAGGTGGCGCCGAGCGGCTCCGAGAAGCGGGTTCCGAGCTTGAAGATGTTCCCTACTTCGATCGCGGGCTCGATCCGGATCTCATTGCCGTCCACCGTGTCGCCCGGCTCGACCCGGCGGACGTCGCCGCGCTTGAAGGGGAAGTCGCGGCCGGGCTCGACGCCCTTGAGGTGTGCGTTCTCGCGATTGGCGCCGGTGATGTATGCGCCGGGCTCGACGGCGTCGTCGAGCAGGATCGGCACGTCGATGCCGACGGGGCCGATGTAGCCGGCCGGCCCGATGCGCTCGGCGAACTCCTCCTCGCGGGCCGGCCGGAAGCCGGCGCCGAGCGCGTTGGCGAGCTTGATGTCGTTGACGCGGTGGTCGCCGCGGACGACGACCATCACGAGGCCGCGGTCGTCGACGATCACCGGGTAGGCCTTGAGCAGCGTGCCGGCCTCTACGTGCTGGTTCTGGGCGACCTCGGCGACGGTGGTCAGCCCGGGCGTGTCGACCAGCTCGGGCTGGTCGATGCCGTCCGGGAGCTGGACCGGCTTGGCCTGGGCGCCGGCGATCTCGACGTTGGCGGCGTAGCCGGGTGCGAGCGCGACGTCGTTCTCGCCGGCAGCACAGGGCGCCATGTACTCGTGGGCGCCGACGCCGCCCATCATGCCGACGTCGGACTCCACCCGGTACCACTCGAGCCCGACCCGGTCGAAGATGCGGTCGTAGGCCTCGCGATAGCGCTCGTAGTGGGCGTCGAGGCCTTCGCGGTCGCGGTCGAAGGTGTAGGCGTCCTTCATGATGAACTCGCGGGTTCTGAGGACGCCCGCTCTCGGGCGGGGCTCGTCGCGGCCCTTGGTCTGGAAGTGGTAGAGGCTGAAGGGCAGGTCGCGGTAGGAGCGCACGACGGGCGCGACGTGCGTGGTCACGACCTCCTCGTGCGTCATGGCGAGCACGAGGTCGGCGTTGCGGCGGTCCTTGAGCTTGAACAGCTCGTCGATGCCGTAGCGGCCGCTGCGCTGCCACAGCTCTGCCGGGTTGATGACCGGCATCAGCAGCTCCTGCGCGTCGATCGCGTCGAGCTCCTCGCGGACGATCTGCGCCACGTTCTCGTGCACTCGCCAGCCGGCCGGCAGCCAGGTCCACAGGCCGGTGCCGAGCTGGCGGACGAGCCCGGCGCGGACCATCAGCTTGTGCGAGGTCGCCTCGGCGTCGGCGGGCGCCTCCTTCTCGGTCGGCAGGAAGTAGTTGGAGAGGCGTGTCACGGGGTGGAGAGCCTAGTGTGTCCGCGGTCATGGACGGGGTCGTGCGTGTGGAGCCCAGTGGTCGCCAGACCATCGGCGATGCGGAGTTCGATGGCCTGGTCAAGCTGCGCCCTCCGGGTGAGCGGTACTTCGGCTGCGGTGAGCGGACGGCGGGGCTCGAGAAGACCGGGACGCGGCAGGTCTTCTGGAACGTGGATCCGCCGGAGGGGCACACCGCGTCGTTCAACAACCTCTACACGTCGATCCCCTTCGTGCTGTGCCTGCACGAGGGACGGGCGCACGGGGTGTTCTACGACCACCCGGGGCGGGTCGAGCTGGACCTGGCCAAGACGGATCCGTCGCGCGTGACGGTGTCGGCGGGCGACGACCTCTCGGTCCACGTGCTGTCGGGCCCGACGCCGGCCGACGTGCTCGAGCGCTACACGGCTCTGACGGGCCGGATGCCGATGCCGCCGCTGTGGGCGCTGGGGAATCAGCAGTCGCGATGGTCCTACATGGATGCTGACGAGGTCCGGACCCTGGCATCCGAGTTCCGGGCTCGCGGGATCCCGTGCGACGTGCTCTACCTCGACATCGACCACATGGACGGCTACCGGGTGTTCACGTGGAACAGCGAACGCTTCCCGGACCCGGCCGGGTTGATTGCCGAACTGCGCTCTGAGGGGTTCCGCGTGGTGGTGATCACGGATCCGGGCGTGAAAGTCGACGAGTCGTACGCGGTGTATCGCGAGGGGCGAGACGGCGGGTTCTTCTGCCTGGCGCGGGACGGCTCCGAGTACCGGAACGTCGTGTGGCCGGGGCTGTGTGCGTTCCCGGATTTCACGAACCCCGCGGCGAGGGAGTGGTGGGGTTCCCTGCATGCGGGGCTGGTGGACGCGGGAGTGGCGGGCGTGTGGTGCGACATGAACGAGCCGGCGATGTTCGTGCCGGACCATTCGACGATGCCCGAGGACGTCGTGCATCGTGATCTCACGCGCCGGCTACGCCGGGCTGCAGCAGCACGCGCTGCAGTGGACGGGCGACAACTCGTCCTGGTGGGAGCACCTGTGGATGAGCATGCCGCAGCTGCAGAACCTCGGGCTGTCGGGGATCGCGTGGTGCGGCGTGGACGTCGGCGGGTTCTTCGACGACTGCAACGGCGAGCTGCTCGCGCGCTGGACGGAGTTCGGCGCGTTCCAGCCGTTCTGCCGCAATCACAGCGCGATGGGGACCGCGCGGCAGGAGCCGTGGGCCTTCGGGGAGCCGTGGGAGAGCGTCTGCCGGGCGATGCTGGAGCTCCGGATGCAGCTGCTGCCGTACCTGTACACGGCATTCGAGGAGTGCCATCGGACGGGCGCGCCCGTGTTACGGCCGCTGCTGTTCTCGTATCCCGACGACCCGGTCACCTACACGGCCGACGACGAGTTCCTCTTCGGTTCCAGCCTTCTGATCGCTCCGATCAGCCGCCCCGGCATCGAGCACCGCCACGTCTACCTGCCCGCGGGCTCATGGGCGCACTGGTGGACGCACACCCGCATTGAAGGACCCGCACACGTGCTGGCGCACGCGCCGCTCGGGCAGCCGGCCGTGTATGCGCGCTGCGACATGCCGATCCCTATGTGGCCCGTGCTGCAGCACACGGACGAGGTTCCCGACTTCCTTACCTGGCGGGTGTTCGCCGGTGGTGGCTCAGGCTCTGGATCGCTGTACGAGGATGCCGGTGACGGCTATGGGCCGTGGTGTCGACGAACTGCGCATGTAGAGGAGGGTGGGCGGTTTGTCCTGTCCGCTCGCGAGGGCTCGTTCGTTCCTTCTCGCGGGTGCTTCGTGGAGGTCGTCGGCGGTCGTCGTGTGGAGGTCGAGGAGACCGGGGAAGCCTTGGTGATAGAACGCCTTGTGACGACCGACGACTGACAGGAGCTATTCGATGGCTTACGAAGTCCCCGCGCTCCCCTACGCGTACGACGCGCTCGAGCCGCACATCGACGAGGCGACGATGCGCCTCCATCACGACAAGCACCACCAGGCCTACGTGGACAAGGCCAACGCCGCGCTCGAGGGCACGGAGTGGGACGGCAAGGACATCGAGGACGTGCTCAAGAACCTCGACTCCCTGCCCGCCGACAAGCAGAAGGCGGTCCGCAACAACGGCGGCGGCCACTACAACCACTCGCTGTTCTGGGAGTGGATGAGCCCTGACGGAGGCGGCGAGCCCTCCGGCGCCCTGGCCGACGCCATCGACTCGGCCTTCGGCTCGTTCTCGGACTTCCAGGCGAAGCTCAAGGAGACCGGCGTGAACCAGTTCGGCTCCGGCTGGGCCTGGCTCGTCCACGACGGGAGCGGGCTGGCCGTCGTCGGCACCGCCAACCAGGACAACCCGATCTCGTCGGGCTCGACGCCGCTGCTCGGCGTCGACGTCTGGGAGCACGCGTACTACCTCAACTACCAGAACAAGCGCCCGGACTACATCGACGCGTGGTGGAACGTGGTCAACTGGTCGAAGGTCGGCTCGGCGTACGACAGCGTCGCTTAGTAGCGAATCTGTAACGCCTTCGTATCAACTGCGGCATTGAGGGAGTGGGTCCGGGCGTCCCGGTGGGATGCTCGGGCCCATGCCTTCCGAGGGTGCATTTCGTTACCAGCAGACTGGAGCGCTCGCGTCGGGTGACGAAGCGCACCACCAGGGTGCGCAACGTAACCCGCACAGGTCGGACGGCCGCCCGGGTAACGAAATGCACCCCGTCGTGGCGCTCGCGGCCCGGCAGCACGGGATCGTCACGACCGCGCAGCTCCTCGATGCCGGGGTCGGCCGGGGCTCGATCGCGCGGCGAGTCGAGGGCGGCTGGCTTGTGCCGCTGCACCGCGGCGTGTTCCAGGTCGGGGCCACACTCGGCAGGTGATGGCGCGTGCTCGCATGCGGCGAGGCGCGATGCTGACCACCAGAGCCGGGAACGAGGTCGCGAGGTCCACGTCACCGCACCGACGCGACGCCGCTCCCGCCCCGGCCTCCGAGTCCACCGCACCGCCTCCCTCAATGCCGCCGTTCACAACGGCCTGCCCCTCACCACCCCCGCCCGCACCCTCAAGGACCTGGCGCGAACGCTGGCCCCAAACGAGCTCGACCGGGCCACCGAGCAGGCGCACGTTCTCGGCCTCGTGATCCCCGACGAAGAGCGCTTCCCGGAGTTCACGCGCTCCGAGGGCGAGAAGCGGCTGAAAGCGCTGTGCAAGGCGGCCGGGCTGCCGCTGCCGCGGATGAACGCCCGCGTGGCGGGCTGGGAGGTCGACGCTTTCTGGCCTGCCGAGCGCCTGGTCGTCGAGGTGGACGGCTACAAGTACCACCGCACACCCCGGCGCTTCGAGAGCGACCGGCGCAAGGATGCGGCACTGACCGTCGCCGGCTACCGGGTCGTACGGATCACGTGGAGACGGCTGCGGTACGAGGCGCACTCCGTCAGTGCGCAGTTGGGAGCCCTGCTGAGCGTCAGGCCCGCGTGAAACGCCGGCCCTCGACGGGCGACACGGCCTCGTCGATGGCGTCGGCGTCAGCCCGCGCCTGCTCGGCCTCGAGCTTGGCCAGCCGCTCCGGCGTGAGCTCGCCCGCGTTCTCTTCCTCGATCCGCTCGAGCCACTCGGCGCCCGCGGCCTGCTCAACAGAGTCGATGTCGATGCGCTTCGTCTGCGCGTACTTGTCGATCTCGATGAACAGCTCGTCGACGAGCCGCTCCTGCGGGACCTTCTTCAGCGGCTTGCCGCGCGAGAAGATCAGGCCCTCGTTCTTGGCGCCCGTGATCCCGAAGTCGGCGTGCGAGGCCTCGCCGATCCCGTTGACCGCGCAGCCGAGCACGGCGACCTCGACCGGGTCCTCGTAGGCCTCCAGGCGACGCTCGATGTCGGCCACGACGGTGTCCATGTCGAACTGCAGCCGCCCGCAGGTCGGGCACGCGATCAACACGGGCCCGCGCTCACGGAGCTTCAGCGCCTTCAAAATCTCCCAGGCGACCTTGACCTCCTCCTCGGCGTGGAAGGTCGACAGCGAGATCCGGATCGTGTCGCCGATCCCGTCGGCCAGCAGCGTCCCCAACCCCACGGCGGACTTCAAAGAGCCCGACCACTTGGTCCCCGCCTCGGTGATGCCGAGGTGCAACGGGTACGGGATGCGCTCGGAGAGCAGCCGGTTGGCCGCGATCGTGTTCGGCACATTGGTCGACTTGATCGAGACCTTGAAGTCGGTGAAGTTCAGCCGCTCCATCAGCGCCACGAACTCGGCGCCGGCAGTCACCAGCGCCTCGACGGAGTTCTCGCGCTCGAGCGCATGAAGATGCTTCGGCAGCGACCCGGAGTTGACCCCGATCCGCATCGGCGTGCCCGCGGCACGCGCCCGGTCGGCGACCTCGGCGACCTTCTCCGGCCCGCCGATGTTCCCCGGGTTCAGGCGGATGCAGTGAGCGCCCGCGTCGATCGCCTTCAGCGCCAGCGTGTGGTTGAAGTGGATGTCGGCGATGATCGGGATCGGCGACTCGACGACGATCGTCTTCAGCGCCTCGATGTCCTTGTCGCGCGGCACGGCGACGCGCACGATGTCGGCGCCGGCGTCGGCGACCTTGCGGATCTGCTCCATCGTGGCGGAGAGGTTCGCCGTCTCCGTCTTGGTCATCGTCTGGACCACGACCGGCGCCCCGCCGCCGATCTGGACCCCGCCGACGTTCACTGAGCGCTCGGAAGCCACGGCCTACAAGGATAGAAGTCTCAGGAAACGCTTACGCCGAGCTGACGCCCAAAAGACCAGGCTGGCCACATGAGACGAACCACTATCGCCATCGCGCTCGCCACGGGCGCGCTCGCCGTCCCGGCCGTCTCACTGGCCGCCGGGGACGGCGACTCCACCACCGAGCAGCAGGCGCCCTCGACGGCGCCGGTGCAGGAGCAGGATCAGCAGGAGCAGCCCCAGCAGCAGCCTCGCGGCGACGACTGCCCGGAGGGGCAGGACGGCTCCGGCGGCTCGGGCGGGAACAGCGAGACGCTGCTCTAGTACATCTCGTCTATCTGGCTGTCGTACTTGGCGGCGATGGGCTTGCGCTTGAGCTTCATGGTCGGCGTGATCTCGTCGCCGCCGGGCAGCCAGTCCCCCTCCACGAGGTGGAACTTCTTGATCTGCTCGACGCGCGCGAGCTTCTCGTTGGCCGCGTCCACACCGGCCTGCACCGCAGCCCGCACGCGCTCGTCGGCCGCCAGCGTCGCGAGATCGCCCTCGATGCCCTGCTGCGCAGCCCACGCCGGCCCGAAGTCGGAGTCGAGCACGATCAGCGCCGTGTTGTAGGGCCGTAGGTCGCCGATCACGCACGCCTGCCCGATCAGGGGCGAGGCGCCCTTGAGCGTCGACTCGATGTTCGCCGGGGACATGTTCTTGCCCGCCGCGTTGATGATGATCTCCTTCTTGCGGTCGACGATCCGCACGTAGCCGTCCTCGTCGATCTCCGCGATGTCGCCGGTGTGCAGCCAGCCGTCGGCGTCGATCGCCTCCGCGGTCTTGTCGGGCGCGTTGCGGTAGCCGGTCATGACGACGCCGGCGCGCATGAGCAGCTCGCCGTCCTCCGCCAGCTTGAGCTCGATGCCCGGGCCGGCCGGTCCCACGGTGCCGATCTTGATCCGATCGGGCGGGTTGCAGGCGCCCGCCCCGCAGGTCTCGGACATGCCCCAGAGCTCGGCGAGCGGGATGCCGATCGCGTGGAAGAAGACCAGGACCTCGCGCGGCGTCGGCGCGGCGCCCACGTTCACGGAGACCGCCTCGTCGAGGCCGAGCATCGCCCGCAGCCCGGCGAAGACCTCGCGATCCGCCTCGGCGACCGCCGCCTCCAGCTCAGCGGGAACCTCCTCCCCAGCCTGCTGCAGCTCGATCCTGCGCACGGCGGCGGCCAGCCGCTCGGCGTTCTCGCCCTGCATCGCGTGGGCTTCGAGGCCGGCCTTGAGCTTCTCCCAGATGCGCGGCACGGCGAAGAACCAGGTCGGCTTGACGGCCGGCAGGTACCCGACCACCTCGCGCGGGTTCGGACACGTCGTGATCGTCATCGCGTAGACGATCGGCAGGTAGTGGTGCGCCATCCGCTCGGCGATGTGGGCGGCGGGCAGCCACGAGATGACCCGTGAGGCGTCGGGGAACTGGATCAGCGCCTCGACCGACTGCACCGCCGTCATCAGGTTGCGGTGGACGAGCTGGACGCCCTTCGGCGGGCCCGTGGTTCCCGACGTGTAGATCAGCGTGATCTCGTCGTCGGGCTCGATCGCGCGCCAGTGCGGCTCGGCGTCGAACGCCTCGTCCGAGGGCCAGCCCTCCTCGAGCACCAGCACGTGCTCGAGTTCCGGGAACCGCTCGGCGAACGCCGCCTCGATCAGCGCGACCGTGGCGCCCGAGTCCTCGACGAGGTACTCGATCTGCTCGCGCGTGTAGGTGGCGTAGATCGAGAAAGGCGTCGCGCCGAGCGTCATGACCGCGAGATCCGCGAGATGGAACTCGGGGCGGTTGAGCAGCATCAGCGCGACCTTGTCGCCGCGCTTCACGCCCAGCTCCGCGAGCCCTCCGGCCAGCGCGTCCACGCGCTCGCGCAGCTCGCTCCAGGTGAGCGAGATCTCGTCGTCCTTGGTCCGGACCGCCACCCGGTCCGGGTGCTCCTCCGCGGTGATCCGGAACGCTTCAGCGATGGTGGCTGCGCCCGTGGCGCGCACCAGGGTCGTCTCCTCCATGGAGCGATCCTACGGGCCCGTCAGCCGGTTGTAGTCGTTGGTCAACCCGACCATGAACAGCGCGATGACGAGCACGAAGCCGACGAACCCGGCGCGCTCCATCACGCTGAAGGGGATCGCGCGGCCGCGGACCTTCTCGGCCAGCGCCCAGAAGATGTGGCCGCCGTCGAGCGGCAGGAACGGGAACAGGTTGATGACGCCGAGCGACAGGGAGATGACGCCCAGCAGGAAGATCGCCTGCTCGACGCTCAGCTCGAAGCTCTTGCGCGTCTCGTTGTACGAGCCGACCACGCCGGAGATCTGCTTGCGCTTCTCGGCCTCGAAGACGCCCGCGATCGTCGAGATCGTGCGCGTGGTGAAGCTCCACATGGCGGTGACCGACTCGTCGGCCGCCTCGCCCGGCCCGAGGTCCCGGTGCGTGGTGCCGACCTCGAACCCGACGAACATGCCGTCCTGCTCGGCGTTGTAGACCGGCGCCAGCTCGACCGTCCGCTCCTGTCCGTCGCGCAACACCACGATCGTGGCCGGCGTCTCCGCCTTGCAGCCGTCGGACTGGTCGGCGCACTTGTGGGACGAGATCTGCTCGCGCAGCGTCTCGAAGTCCCCGCGCACGCCGTCGACGGACACGAGGCGGTCGCCCGGCTGCAGCGCGCCGAGCGCCGGCGGCGTCGTCGCCCGGCTGATCTCCCCCTTCGGCTCGTTGATGCCGTTCGCCCAGAGCAGCGCCCACAGGATCAGGAAGGCGAGCACGATGTTGACCGCGGGCCCGGCCCCGATCACGAAGATCCGCTTCCACACCGGCTGCCGGTAGTAGGCGCGGTGGGCGACGGCCGGCGGGATGTCCTCCGCCGGGTTCATGCCGGTGATCTTCACGTAGCCGCCCAATGGGATCGCGCCCACGGCGTACTCGGTCTCGCCGCGCCGGTGCCGGGCCAGCAGCGGCGGGAAGAAGAGCGAGAAGCGCTCCACCCGCATGCCGACCGCCTTGGCGGCGAAGAAATGCCCCAGCTCGTGCAGGATGATCAGCAGGGCGAAGCCGAGGAAGGCGAGCACCCAGCTCATGCGTGCACCGCGATCAGCTCGCCGGCCACGGCCCGCGCCTCGGAATCGGCCGCATACAGGGAGTCGAACCCGTGGACACCGGTGGCTCCTACGCGCTCGAGCGTCCGCTCGATCACCGCCGGGATGCCCATGAACGGCAGCCGCCCGCCCAGGAAGGCATGCACCGCGACCTCGTTGGCCGCGTTCAGGACGCAGGGACCGGTGCCGCCGGCGATCGCGGCCTCGCGCGCCAGCCGCAGGCACGGGAAGGCGTCCTCGTCAGGCGGCTCGAACGTCAGCGACGCCACCTCGGCCAGGTCGAGCGTGCGCACCGGCACGTCGACCCGCTCGGGATGGTGCAGCGCGTAGGCGATCGGCACCCGCATGTCCGGATGCCCGAGATGGGCGAGCGCCGCGCCGTCGCACAGCGTCACGAGCGCGTGGACGATCGACTGCGGGTGCACCACGACGTCGATCCGCTCGTAGGGCGTTCCGAAGAGGTGGTGGGCCTCGATCACCTCGAGCCCCTTGTTCATCAGCGTCGCGGAGTCGATCGTGATCTTGCCGCCCATCGCCCACGTCGGGTGCTGGAGCGCCTGCTCGACGGTGACGGCCTCCAGCTCCGCGCGCGAGCGCCCGCGGAACGGGCCGCCCGAGGCGGTCAGCACCAGCTTGTCGACCGTGCCGACGCGCTCGCCCGCGATCAGCTGGTGCAGCGCCGAGTGCTCGGAGTCGACCGGGATGATCTGCGCGCCGGTGGCCTCGGCCAGGGCGGTGACGAGCTCGCCGCCGACCACCAGCGACTCCTTGTTGGCCAGCGCGAGGTCGATGCCCTCCGTCAGCGCCACGATGGTGGGCCCGAGGCCGGCCGAGCCGACGATCGCGTTGAGCACGAGGTCGGCGTCCGAGTTCGCGACCAGCTCCACGAGACCTTCGGGTCCGGCGAGCACCTCGCCCCCGGTCCACCCCTCGGCCGCCCGCGCAGCGGCGTCGGGATCCGAGAGCGCGATCCGGCTTACGCCGGAAGCACGTGCCTGCTCCACGAGCGCCTCATGCCCCGTGTCCGCGGACAGGCCGACCAGCTCGAACCCGTCGCCGATGACGTCGAGCGCCTGCGTGCCGATCGAGCCGGTCGAGCCCAGGATGAGAAGCCGCTTCATCGGCGACCCATTGTGGCAACGACTCCCTAAGGGCCGGATGAACCCTTGCGCAGCGCCGGCCGGATGAACCAGAGGACGGCGATCACCACGGCGATCAGCGCCGGCCAGAGCCACCGCGCCGCGCCGTCGAACAGGTAGTCGGTGATCAGCGTCACGGCCAGCAGGATGGCCAGGGCGAGGAACACGAGTCCGACGATCGTCAGCCTGTGGGCGACCTCGATGACGTAGTTGCGGTCGCGCTGGTGGAAGCGCAGCCGGTGGGTCGCGGTCGGGGCGATCAGGCACGCCGTCGAGATCGCCGTGCACATCAGCGTGGCGAAGTAGAGGTTCTTCTGGAAGTCGGTGACGCGCTGGAAGCCCTGTGCGAACGGCACCGTGAGCAGGAACGCGAAGAGGATCTGCACTCCCGGCAGCGCCACGCGCAGCTCCTGGAGCAGCTCCGTGAGCTGCCGGTTGGTGCGTTCCTCCTCATCCATGACCAAGATCTACCACGCGCGGCCGTGCGACGAACGCACGCGCGGGTCGATCCGCGAGACGATCCCGTCGGCGATCAGGCCCAGCACGATCAGCAGCACGGCCGCCCACAGGCCCAGCGCGCACAGCAGCGGGAAGTCGGGCACGGGCTCCACCAGGGGGTTGGAGTGCCCGGCCGCCCTCCACGTGTACTTGAAGAACCCGGGAACGGACAGCGTGCGCTCCACCAGCACCAGGTTGGTGATGACCAGCGGCGCCGAGACACCGACGAACGAGATCGTCCCCGGGAACGAGAGCGGCGCCGCGTGCCGGCGCACGATCTGATCGGAGCCGAGGCCCTTGGCGGCCGCCGTGCGTACGAAGTCCTCCTCCATCGCCTCGCGCGTGACCGACAGCGTCAGTCGCAGGCACATCGCTCCCAGCGGCGCGGCGAGCACGAGCCACGGGACCAGCAGCTGCCGGAACCAGTCCCACGGCGCGTTCCACGGCTGCACCCAGCGCGGCTCGGCGTCGAAGAACCACGGCAACGGCAGGCGCCCGTAGATCGGGTTGAACATGAACAGCACGAACAGCCCGACGAAGAACACGGGAGCGCAGTAGGCCGCCATCGCCGCCGACTCCAGCGCGCGCGCCCGCAGCGAGCGCGGGCGCCGCGCGCACCACACGCCGGCGAGGATGCCACCGCCCGCACCGATCAGGACGGCGCCGCCGAGCAGCCACAGGTCCCAGGCCAGGCCGCGCAGCCACAGGTCGTAGATCGGCGGGCAGCCGGGGAGGATGCCGGCGCAGCCGAAGTCCAGGTGGAAGAAGGCGCCTTCCAGGTCGCGCCCGAGGCCCGGCAGGAAGTCCTCACCCGGGTACAGGTCGGGCCGCAGGATCCGCGGCATCCCGTAGGTGACGGCCGCCACCGCCACGAGGACTACCGGTGCGAAGGCGAGGCGGCGAAGGAACGGCACTACATCAACGCGAGCCAGACGTAGTAGCCCGTCACCAGCGTGAAGAACGCCGCGTCGAGCCGGTCGAGCGCGCCGCCGTGGGCTCCGAACAGCGTCCCCGCGTCCTTGGTGCCCGCGTCGCGCTTGATGGCCGACTCGAACAGGTCGCCCAGCGGCGCCGTGGCGCCGACCGCGGCGCCCAGGATCAGCGCCTGGCCGTGCGTGAGCCAGTCCTGGTAGAGCCCGGCGGCCCAGGTGAAGATCACCGCCGTCAGGAACCCGATGACCAGGCCCTCGACGGTCTTGTTCGGCGAGATCCGCGGCGCCAGCGGGCGTGTACCGAACCAGCGGCCGCCGAAGTAGGCGCCCGTGTCGCCGAGGAAGGTGCCGACCAGGATGTCCACGATGATCCCGTCGCCGTGCGGGGTCCCGCGCAGCAGGATGGCGTGGGCGATCGCCATCCCGACCCAGACCACGCCGAGCGTGGTGATCGCCATGCCCTCGGTCATCGTCACGCCTTCGCGGCGGGGCATGGCCAGGGCGAGCAGGAAGAGCACCGGGATGAAGGCCACCAGCGCGAGCAGGACCTGGCGGTCGCCGCCCTCCAGGGCCGCCAGGGCCAGCCCTCCGATGCCCAGGAAGCCCGCCAGGCGGACCGGCCGCCGCGAGTCGTACATGCGGAACAGCTCGTGCAGGCAGACGAGGCCCAGCAGCAGCGCGCCGGCGGCGAAGATCCACCCGCCGGCGACGATGATGAAGATCGCGAACGCGGCGGCCGGGATCGCGGCGAGCACGCGCAGGCCGAGATCCGAGCCGCCCCGGCGCCGTCGCCGTCGAGTGCTCATCGGCCGCCGAACCGGCGCCGGCGCACCTCGTACTCGCCGAGGGCGGCCTCGAAGTCCTCGCGCGAGAAGTCGGGCCACAGCACCTCGGTGAAGTGCAGCTCCGAGTAGGCCGACTGCCACAGCAGGTAGTTCGACAGCCGCTGCTCGCCGCTGGTGCGGATGATCAGGTCCGGGTCGTGCATGTCGGGCGCGTAGAGCAGCGCGCGGAACTCCTCCTCGGTCGTCCCGCTGAAGGATCGCGCGGCGTCGATGATCTCGGCGCGCCCGCCGTAGTTGAAGGCCACGAACAGCGTGATGCGGTCGTTGGCGGCCGTCTTCTCCTCCGCCCAGCGCATCTGCTCGAGCAGCTCGGCGTCGACGCCCTCGCGGCGGCCGATGAAGCGCATGCGCACGCCCTCCCCGTCGAGCTCGGGCGTCTCGGCGAGGATCCGCTCGGAGAACATCGCCATCAGCGCGGCGACCTCCTCGGGCGGCCGCGACCAGTTCTCGGTCGAGAACGAGTAGACGGTCAGCTCGCGCACGCCGAGGTCGACGGCGTCACGGAGGCGGGCCTTGACGGTGTCCGCGCCCGCCTGGTGCCCCTCTTCGACGGGCAGGCCCCGTTGGCGGGCCCAGCGTCCGTTGCCATCCGTGATGATGGCGACGTACGAGGCGCTCACACCTCGAGGATCTCTTCTTCCTTGGCCTTGAGGACCGCGTCGAGCTCCTTGACCTTCTCGTCAGTGAGCTTCTGGAGCGCCTCCTCCGCGCGGTGCTCGTCGTCCGAGCCGGCCTCGCCCGCGTCGCGCAGCTCGCGCAGGTCGTGCATGACGTCGCGGCGGATGTTGCGGATCGCCACGCGCCCCTCCTCGGCGAGGTGGCGCACCACCTTCACGAGCTCCTTGCGACGCTCCTCGGTCAGCTCCGGCACCTGCAGGCGGATGATCTGGCCGTCGTTGTTGGGCGTGAGCCCGACGTCGGACTCCATGATCGCCCGCTCGATGTTCTTGATCGAGCTCTTGTCGTACGGCTGCACCGTCAGCAGCCGCGCCTCCGGCGCCGACACGGTGGCGAGCTGCTTCAGCGGCGTCTGGGCGCCGTAGTAGTCGACTGAGATGCGGTCGAGCAACGCGGTGCTGGCGCGGCCCGTGCGCACCGACCCGAACTTGTGCCGGGTGGCGTCCACGGACTTGTCCATGTGCTCGCGCGCGTCTTGAAGGAGGTCGTCGATCATTCCGGTCTCACGAGGGTCCCGACCCGCTCGCCGGAGATTATCCGGTCGATGTTCCGGTCGTCGCTCATGTTGAAGACGTTGATCGGGAGCTTGTTCTCCATGCACAGCGAGAGGGCCGTCACGTCCATCACCTTCAGATCGCGCGAGATCGCCTCGCGGGCCGCGATCTCCGGGATGAACTCGGCGTCCGGGTCCTTCTTGGGATCGGCCGTGTAGACGCCCTCGACGCCGTTCTTGGCCATCAGGATGATCTCCGCGTGCATCTCCAGCGCGCGCAGGGCGGCGGCGGTGTCGGAGGTGAAGAACGGGTTCCCGGTGCCGGCCGCGAAGATCACGATGCGGCCCTTCTCGAGGTGGCGCATGGCGCGGCGGCGGATGTACGGCTCGGCGACCTCGGAGATCGTGAGCGCCGACATCACGCGCGTGTAGACGCCGTCCTTCTCGAGCGCGTCCTGCAGCGTCAGGGCGTTGAGGACGATCGCGAGCATGCCCATGTAGTCCGCGGTGGCGCGGTCCATGCCGGCCGCCGCTCCCTTCAGGCCGCGGTAGATGTTGCCCGCCCCCAGCACCACGGAGACCTCGACGCCACGGTCGCGGACGCCCTTGAGCTGCTTGGCGATCGCCTCGACCGTGGCGGCGTCCGTGCCGAACTCGAGATCGCCCATCAGGGCCTCGCCGGAGAGCTTCACGAGGACCCGCTGGAAGGCGGGCTTGTCCGTCACGCCCCGACCTGGAAGCGGGAGAAGCGCCGGATCACGACGTTCTCGCCCGTCGTGCCGGAGAGCTCCGCGCGCAGCTGCTCGATCGTCTTGCCGTCGTGCTTGTCCGGGTTCACGTGCGGCTGGTTGAGCAGCACGACCTCCTCCATCCACTTGCGCAGCTTGCCCTCGGCGATCTTGCCGCGGACGTTCTCGGGCTTGTCGGCCGCCTGCTGCTCGAACACGCGCAGCTCGGCGTCCTTGTCCTCCTGCGGGATGTCGTCCTCGGACACGTACTGCGTCGTGGGCGAGGCCGCGATGTGCATCGCGATCTCACGGGCGAAGGCCTGGAAGTCCTCGTTGCGGGCCACGAAGTCGGTGTTGCAGTCGACCTCGACGAGCACGCCGACCTTGCCGCCGCCGTGGATGTACGAGGCGACGGTGCCCTCGGTGGCCTCGCGGCCGCCCATCTTGAGCGCCTTGTCGCCGAGGCGGACGCGCAGCAGCTCGGCGGCGGCGTCCATGTCGCCGCTCGTCTCCTCGAGCGCCTTCTTGCAGTCCATCATGCCCGCGCCGGTGCGGTCGCGCAGCTCCTTGACCTGCGCAGCTGTGATGCTCACGACTTGCTCTCCTCGGGGGTCTCGTCCTCGGTCTTCGGGGCCTCCTTGGCGGGCTTCGCCTTTGCCTTGGCCTTCGGCTTGGCCTTGGGCTTCGCCTTCGGCTTGGGCTTCGCCTCCGGCTCGGGCGCCGGTGCCTCGGCTTCCGGCTCGGCCGGCGTCTCCGGCTCCGCGGGAGCGGGAGCCTCGGGCTCGGCTGCCGGAGCCGCTGCCTCGGGCTCGGGCTCGGGCTCGGGAGCCGGCGCCTCGGGCTCGGCCGGGGCGGCGACCTCGGGCTCGGCGGCGGGCTGGTCCGCGCTGCCGGCGGCCGGCATCGCCGGCTCGTCGGCGGCCTGGGCGGCGGCGCCCGCCTCGTCGGCGGTCGTCCCCTCGGCCTGCGGCGGCGCCTCGGCCACGGCGTCGGCCACCTGCTGCTCGGCGGCGTCGCGCGTCTCGGCCTCGGTCTGCGTCAGCGCCTCGGCGGCGGCGCGCTCCTCGGCCTCGCGACGTGCCTGCTCCTCGGCCTCCTGGCGTGCGCGCTCCTCGGCCTCGCGGCGCGCCTGCTCCTCGGCCTCCTGACGGGCGCGCTCCTCTTCGGCGCGGAAGCGGCTGCGGCCCTCGGCGACCACGTCGCCGATCGCCCGCGTGACCAGCGCGCAGGAGCGGATGGCGTCGTCGTTGCCCGGCACGACGTAGTCGATGCCGTCGGGATCGCAGTTGGTGTCGACGAGCCCGATGATCGGGATCCGCAGGCGCTGCGCCTCGCGCACGGCGATCAGCTCGGTCTTGAGGTCGACCACGAACATCGCGTCGGGCACGCGCTGCATGTTCTTGACGCCGCCCAGGTTGGCCTGGAGCTTCAGGAGGTCGGCCTCGGCGGCCAGCCGCTCGCGCGTGGGCAGCAGCGCGAGCTGGCCGTCGGAGGCGTAGCGCTCGAGGTCGTGCAGGCGCTTGATGCGCAGCGAGATGGTCTGGAAGTTCGTCAGCAGCCCGCCGAGCCAGCGATGGTTGACGTACGGCTGGCCGGCCGCCTCGGCGATCTCCTTGATGCCGTCGCGGGCCTGCTTCTTGGTGCCGACGAAGAGCACGGTGCCGCCGCGGTTGGCGACCTCGGCCGCGAAGCGCTGGGCCTGCGCGAGCAGGGCCTCGGTCTTCAGCAGGTCGATGATGTAGATCCCGCCGCGCTCGCCGTGGATGAAGCGGCGCATCTTGGGGTTCCAGCGACGCGTCTGGTGGCCGAAGTGCACGCCGGCCTCCAGCAGCTCTCTGATTCCTACCTGAGCCACGGAACAACTCCCTTTTGTGTATGTGCAGAGCAGCCCGGGCGATCGAGGCTCGCGGACCCGGCTCATGCCGGGCAGGGCCGCGGCCTCGGGACGGTTGTTGGAAGGCCGCCCGGGGTCGATTTACGAATCGCGCACCAGTTTACGAAAGTTCTACGGCGAAGCTCCGTTTACGTCGATGCGGGCCGGCCCTCCCTTCCCCTACCTCCGGTGGACCGGCCCGCTTTTTCCAGCGAGACGTGCGGCTTAGGCGCTCGCGAGCTCGGTCGAGCGGAGACCGCACATCGATCTCCGCTCCCGTTGCCGGATGCGTGAAGGCGAGCCGCTCGGCGTGGAGGAACTGACGCTCCAGCCCCAGGGCGGCGTGTCCGTACTCGGGATCGCCGGCCACCGGGTGGCCGATGGCCAGCAGGTGGGCGCGGATCTGGTGCGTTCGGCCGGTCTCGAGCCGCACGCGCAGCAGCGTGAAGTCCTCGAAGGTGTCCTCGGTCTCGAAGTGCGTGATCGCGGGCCGCGGGTCGTCCGTGTCGGTCGAGATCCGCGTCCGCACGCGCCGGTCGCGGCCGATCGGCGCGTCGATCGTGCCGGTGCGGGCCGCCGGGCGGCCCTGCACCAGGCCGAGGTACTCGCGCGTGACGGCGCGCTCGCGCAGCATGTCCTTCAGCGCCGCGTGGGCGGCCTCCGTGCGGGCGACGACGAGCAGGCCGGAGGTGTCGCGGTCGAGGCGGTGGACGATCCCGGGCCGGCGCGGGTCGTCGCCGCCGGCCACGCGGTCGCCGAGCGCCTGCACCAGCGTGCCCGCGCGGTGCCCGCGCGCCGGGTGCACGACGACGCCCGGCGGCTTGTCGACCACCAGCAGGTGCTCGTCCTCGTAGGCGATCGCGAAGGTCGCGTCGGGGACCTCCGGCTCCTCGGGCTCCGGCGCCGGCTGCACGTCGATCCGCTCGCCGGCGGCCACGGCGTGCCGCTTCGGGCGCCGCTCGCCGTCGACCAGCACGAGCCCGGCGTCGATCAGCTTCTGCGCCGCGGCCCGCGAGCCGGCCGTGGCGGCCAGGAAGACGTCGAGCCGCTCGCCCGCGTGCTCAGGGTCTACGACCAGCTGCATGCCTCGGCGGTCCCTCGAGCACGTAGAGCAGGCTGAGCACGCCGAACGTGATGGCGACGTCGGCCACGTTGAAGGCCGGCCACGCAGGCAGGTCGAAGAAGTCGGTGACCGCCCCCTCGCGCGTGCGGTCGATCAGGTTGCCGGTGGCGCCGCCGATCAGCAGCCCGGTCGGCAGCCACACCAGCGGCCGGTCGCGGTGGCGGGCGAAGAAGACCAGCAGCGCGACCAGCGCGGCGACGGCGAACAGCACGAGCAGGATGCCGCCGCCGGAGAACATCCCGAACGCGATCCCGCGGTTGCGCACGTTCACGAGGTCGATCCCGAGGATCAGGTCGACCTGCTCGCCGCGGTCGATCGTGCTGCGCACGAGCGCCTTGACGGCCTGGTCCGCGGCAACCGTGACGACCGCCACCAGCGCGGCCTTGGCGCCTGCGGTCACGAGCCCGGATCGATCAGGTTCACGACGATCCCGCCGACGATCCGCAGCGCGAGGATCGCAACGATCGGCGTGAGGTCCAGCGGCCCGATGCGCAGCGGCAGCCGGCGGAAGATCCGCAGGAACGGCTCCGTGACGTCGCGCAGGAAGTCGAGCACAGCGTTCAGCGGCCGCGAGTACGGCACCCGCAGGCCCATCGAGAACACGAACGAGGCGATCACCCAGGCGATGATGATGATCGTGTAGACCGTGATCAGCGCGCCCAGGAAGCCGGCGATCTGCTCGCGCGCCTCGGTCACCTCAGCCCCCCACCACGTCGTCCATGGCAGCGGCGAAGGCGGAGCGCACGCCGCCGCGCTCGAGCGCCGCCAGCCCGCGCGCCGTCGTCCCGCCGGGCGAGGCGACCTCGCGCCGGACCGCCAGCGTGTCGCCGCCGCGCTCGCGGATCAGCTCGGCGGCCCCGGCCATCGTCTCGGCGACCAGCGTGGCGGCCATGGCGGCCGGCATCCCGGCCTTCACGGCGGCGTCGACGTGGGCCTCCATCAGCAGCGCCCAGTAGGCCGGGCCGACGCCGGAGCACGCGCCGGCGACCGTCATCAGCCGCTCCGGCACGTCGACGACGGTGCCGACGCGGGCGAAGAGCTCGCGCACGCGCTGGCGCACCGCCTCGTCGGTCTGGGCGTCGGGCTCGGCGAAGGCGAGCACGCCGCGCCGGATCTGGACGGCGGTGTTCGGCTCGATCCGGAAGACGGGGACGCCGGGATAGGCGGAGCGCAGGTCGGCCTGCGAGGTGCGCGCCAGCACCGAGACGACGGCCTTGGCCGATCCCGCCGCCTCCCACGCCACCTCGGCGAGCTGGGCGGGCTTGTGGGCGAGGATCACGAGGTCCGCGCGCTCGGCGAGCTCGCGGTTGGAGGACAGCGCCTCCCCGCCCAGCTCGGCGGCGAGCTCGCGCGCCCGGCCGGAGCCCGAGTCCGTGCAGAGCACGGGGTCGCCCCACCCGCGGGCGAGCGCCCGCGCCATGTTGCCAGCGCCGATGAAGCCGACCTGCATGCCCAGGACGGTATCTCAGGACTGGTTGAAGAAGCCCTTCTCGATCAGCCGAGCGCGCTCCTCGGCCGAGACCTCGACGTTGCGAGGCGTGAGAAGGAAGACCTTGTCGGCGATCCGCTGCATGCCGCCGTCCAGCGCGTAGGTGAGGCCGGAGGCGAAGTCGATCAGGCGCACCGAGAGGTGGTTGTCGGACTGCTGGAGGTTGAGGATCACCGGGATCGCGTCCTTGAACTTGTCCGCCACGTCCTGGGCGTCGTTGAAGGACTTGGGGATCACGAAGTGCACGCGGACGTCCCCTCGGCCGTTGGCGGGACGCGACGGCGGCGGCTGGCTGCCGCCGACCGGGCGCAGGACCGCCGTGCGGCGCTCCGACTCGGTCTCGTCGCCGAAGATGTCCTCGATCTCGTCGCGCTTGCGGCGCGAGGAGAGGCGGCGGACGTTGGGACGCTCGCGGTACCGGCTCTCGAGCTCCTCTTCGGGCTCGCGGTAGTCGGCGGGCTCCTCGTCGTAGGGGTCGCGGTCCTCGGCTAGGCCGAAGTACACGAGCGTGCGGTGCCAGGTATCGCGAAACGCCATGGGCGGGATATGGGTTCGCGGCAGGGCACGATTTCCCTGCTACGCGTAGAGGATGGTACCCAGGCGGACGATCGTCGCGCCCTCCTCGGCGGCGACGCGGTAGTCCTGCGAGGTCCCCATCGACAGCTCGGTGAGGCCGTGCTCGTCGGCGAGGCGCTTCAGGGCGGCGAAATGTCGCCGGCTGTCCTCGGGGTCCTCCGTGAACGGCGGCATGGTCATAAGGCCCGTGACCGTGACCGGGCTGCGGGCGATGAAGTCGCCGAGCTCGGCCGGAGCGATCCCCGCCTTGTCCTCCTCGCCGGCGATGTTCACCTCGACGAGGATCTTGGTGTCGGGCGTGCCGTGGCGCTCGAGCTGGCGCAGGGCGGAGTCCGAGGCCACCGAGTGGATGAGCTCGACGTGCGGGAGGATGAGCTTGACCTTGCGGCTCTGGAGCTGGCCGATGAAGTGCCAGCGGAACTCAGGGTGCGCTTCGGCCTTGGCCTCGAGATCTTGTGCGCGGTTCTCCCCCGCGAGCTCGATGCCGGCCTCGGCGAGCGCATGCAGCTCCTCGAGCGGCACGTACTTGACGGCGGCGAGGACCTGCACGTGCTCGGGAAGCTCCTCGCGCACGCGCGCGAGGTTCTCCCGGACGCGCTCGGCGGTCAGAGTCGCCACGCGATCCCGGCCTGGCGGCCCGTGCCGGCGCCGTCACGGCGGTGCGAGAAGAACAGGCCGAAGCAGCACATGGTGCAGAGCTCGACGTCGTGCACCTCGGCGTCCGCGAGCTGCTGCCGGATGACGGCGGGCAGGTCGAGGTTCCTTCCCTGCCGGGCCTCATAGCCGGCGAAGTGGGCGTGGACCTCCTCGCCGACCTCGTAGCAGCAGCTGCGTGCCCCGGGGCCGATCAGCGCGGTGACCGGCCCGGTGCCGCCGACCTCCCGCAGCGCCTTCATGCCCTCGTGGACGATGCCGGCGGCGGCGGGGCGCCAGCCCACGTGCAGCGTGGCGATCGCGCCCTGCGCGGCGAGGATCACGGGCGTGCAGTCGGCCACGAAGACCAGCGCGGGGTGGTTGCGCAGCGCGGTCGCCTGGCCGTCCTCGTCGGTGCGGGGCCGGGTTGGACCGGGCGGCTCGGTGGCGCGCCGCACGGTGGCGCCGTGCACCTGCTTGCCGTAGAGGAAGCTCTCGCGCGGGCAGCCGGTCGCGGCGGCTACGCGCGCCCGGTTCTCGTTGACGTTGGCGCCGTCGTCGTCGGTCAGCAGGCCGAGGTTGAGCGAGGCGAACGGCCCGCTGGAGACGCCGCCGCGGCGGGTGGTGAAGAGCGCCCGCGCGCCGGGCAGGTCGGCCGAGATGTGGTCGCCCTCCCAGCGGAACGGGGCCTTCAGCTGCGGCAGGGTGGCGGTGGCCATGGCGCTCATCCTAGGGCCGCGGCCAGCTGTTCCTCGCGGGTGTCGGCCCTGCCCAGCAGCATCGCCACGGTCGCCCGGTCGAGCGCCTCGCCCACCGCGGGTCCGTACAGGCCGGCGGCCACGATGTCGTCGCCGGTGATGGCCAGCCGGCGGTGGCGCACGTCGTCGAGCCAGCGCCGGGCGGCGGCCGCCGCCGCCTCGCCGTAGGCGCCGGCCAGCGCGACGGTCTCTGGCGGCTGCTTGCGCAACGCGCTCCAGAGCTCAGCGTCGTTCGCCGGCCCGTCGGACGTCGGCGAGAACACATCGGCCACGTAGCCGGCGCTGGCCGCCGAGTGCGCGACGACGTTCCGCTCCGCGGCGGGGAATGCGAGATCGTCGAGCTTCGCCGCGATCGCCTTGCGCTCGCCGCCGAGGGTCGCGGCCAGCGCCACGAGATCGGCGCGGGCGTCCGCCGGTGTGAGCGCCATCGCGCGGTCCACGATGTCGGCCTGGACGCTGAATCGTTCCAGTAATGCCTCCCCGAGCCCGTGGCGCTCGAGCGCCTGCAGCGCCGCCGGCTGCGGCTCCCGCAGCAGCAGGCGCAGCTCGGCGCCCAGCCGCGAGCCGGTGACGGTGTCGACGGCCCCGCCGGCGACCGCCTCGGCGGCCAACCGGTCGGTGCGCTCCTCCGGTTCGAACCCGAGCCGCGCCGCGTAGCGCGCCAGGCGCAGGAGCCGCGTCGGGTCGTCGAGGAACGAGCGGTCGTGCAGGACCCGCAGGCGCCGCGCGTCGAGGTCCTCGCGCGCGCCCGGCAGCCAGATCAGCTCGCCGTCCTTGAGGTGCAGGGCGATCGCGTTGACCGTGAAGTCGCGCCGCTCGAGGTCCTCGCGCAGCGAGGCGCCGAGCTCCACGTCCGGCAGAGCCCCCGGGCGCTCGTAGCGCTCTCGGCGCGCGCCCGCGAGGTCGAAGGTCACGCCGTCGAGCTCGACCGTGGCCGTCCCGAAGCGCTCGTGCGAAACGACACGACCGCCGATGCGCCCCGCGATCTCGAGCGCGTCGCCCTCTACGACGAAGTCGAGCTCGTGCGGCTCGCGGCCCAGCAGCAGGTCGCGCACGGCGCCGCCGACGACGTACACGTCGTCCTCACCCTCGAGCGCGGCGACGGCTGGCGAGCGCGGCAGATCCACGGGGGCATCTTGGCGGCTGGCTAACCTCCATGGGGTGTCGTCGGAGCCTCCACGCTGGTACCGGCGGCGGCTCGTCATCGTTCTCGGAGCACTCGTGGCGGTGCTCGTGTGCGCCGCCGCCGTCTTCGCCCTCACCCGCCCGGGTGACGTCTTCAACGCGGACGTCGAGTTCTTCGACGAGCCGTCGCAGACCTCCGTGCCCACGCCGGAGCCGGAGCCGGAGAAGCCGAAGAAGGGCAAGAAGAAGGACCCGCTCGCGGGCTTCCAGTGGCCGACCTACGGCTACTCGAAGGACCGCCGGCGCTACCTGCCGACCGAGCCGTCGGTGCGGCCGCCGTACAAGACCAGTGGAGCCGCCAGTTCGGCGTCCTGCTCGAGTTCCCGCCGATCATCGTCGGCAACCGGCTCTTCACCGTCGGCAACGCGGGCGTGGTCGTCGCGCTCAACCGCACGACGGGCAAGCGGGTCTGGCGCTACGACGCCGGCTACCTCGCCGCGTCCTCCCCCGCCTACGGCGACAAGCGCATCTTCGTGACGATCCTCGAGCGCGCGAAGGGCTCCGGCGGGCGGGTCGTCGCGCTCAACGCCAAGACCGGCAAGGCCCTGTGGTCGAAGCCGCTGCCCAGCCGCAGCGAGTCCTCGCCGGTGTTCGCAGACGGCCGCATCTACTTCGGGGCCGAGGACGGGACCGTCTACGCGATGCGCGCGAGGGGCGGCAGTACGCAGTGGCGCTTCAAGGCCGCGGGCGCGGTCAAGGGCGCCCCCGCGCTGGCCGACGGCAAGCTCTACTTCGGGACCTACGGCGGCAACGTCTACGCGATCGGCCAGCGCAGCGGCAAGCAGGTCTGGCGCGCGGGCACCAGCGGCGCCAACTTCGGCCTGAGCGCGGGCAACTTCTACTCCAGCCCGGCCGTTGCGTATGGGCGCGTGTACATCGGCAACACCGACGGCAACATGTACTCGTTCTCGGCCGAGAGCGGCAAGCTTGCCTGGCGCCGCGGGACGGGCTCCTACGTCTACGCCTCGCCGGCCGTGGCCCAGGTGCGCAACAGCAAGCCGACGGTCTACTTCGGGTCCTACGACGGGACCTTCTATGCACTCGACGCCCGCAGCGGCGCCACGCGCTGGACGCACCGCGACGGCGGCAAGATCTCGGGCGCCGCCACCGTCGTCGGCGACATCGTCTACTACTCGAACTGGGGCCACCGCGACACGACAGGCCTGTGGGCACGCTCGGGCGACGTGGCCTGGCACAGCGATCGCGGCGCCTTCAACCCGATCGTGTCCGACGGCCAGACCATCTACATCACGGGCTTCTCGTCGGTCGCCGCGATGCTGCCCAAGACGAAGGCCGAGGAGCAGGCCACGAAGGCGCGGCAGGCCGCGAAGGCAAAGAAGGCGAAGGCGGCCAAGAAGCGCAAGGCGGCGAAGAAGAAGGCCGCCGCGAAGAAGAAAGCGGCCAAGAAGAAGGCGGCGAAGAAGCGCAAGGCCGCGAAGAAGCGGCGGCAGCGCAACAACAACGGCGGTTAGCGGCGGGGCCGGCGAACTTCGGGCTTGTAGGGAGGCGGGATCGAGGCTCGCGCGGGTCGCTTGGTCACTTTGTCGGCCTCGGGTCGACAAACCGACCACTCGGCGGTCGATTGTCACCTTTGTTCCCGCTGAGGGAACAAACCCGACAATCGACCTCGCGCAGGCCTCGATCCCACCCCCTCAATGCCCGAAGTTCGTCCCTCAGGGCCGCATCGGCACGCCGGCGCTCCGAAGCGCGTCGCGGACCTCGGGGATCGTGTACTCCCCGTAGTGGAAGATCGACGCGCACAGCACGGCATCCGCCCCCGCCGAAAGCCCCTCGACCAGGTGCGCCGGCTCCCCGGCCCCACCCGACGCGATGACCGGCACCTCGACCGCCGAGGAGATGGCGCGCACCAGCTCTAGGTCGTAGCCGTCCTTGGTGCCGTCGCGGTCCATCGAGGTGAGCATGATCTCCCCCGCCCCCCGCTCGACGCCCTCGCGCGCCCAGGCCACCGCGTCGCGCCCCGTCGGCGTCCGCCCCCCGGCCACGTACACCTCGAACCCCTCGGCACGGCGCTTGGCGTCGATCGCCAGCACCACGCACTGCGCGCCGAACACGTCGGCCATCTCGGACACCAGCTCCGGCCGCGCCACCGCGGCCGAGTTGACCGCCACCTTGTCGGCGCCCGCGTCGAGCACCGCCTGAGCATCCACCACCTCGCGCACCCCACCGCCGATCGTGAACGGGATGAACACCTGGTCGGCCGCGCGCCGCGCCAGCTCCACCACGGTGTCGCGCTTGTCCGAGGTCGCCGTGATGTCGAGGAAGATCAGCTCGTCGGCGCCCGTCGCGTCGTAGTGCGCGGCGAGCTCGACCGGGTCGCCCGCGTCGCGGATGTCGATGAACCGCGTGCCCTTGACCACGCGGCCGGCGTCGACGTCCATGCAGGGGATGATCCGCTTGTAGTGCACTCGCCGGAGAGGGTACGGGCCGCTCGCCTAGGTAACCGGGCAGGCGAAGATAGGTAACCGCCTGCCGATGCGCGCAGGGTCGCGGATCGAGACAGTGCCGCGGCCATGTCCGCCATCGCCGCCGAGCGCCTACTCGACCCCGAGGCAGCCGCCGATCACCTCACGAGCCTGTACCGGCTCGCGTGGTCGATGTGCGGCTCTCGCCACCTGGCCGAGGAGCTGACGCAGGAGACGTACGCCCGCGTCCTGGCCCGGCCGCGGCGGCTGACCGGCAACGACTTCCACTACCTCGCCCGGACGCTGCGCAACGTGCTCCGCGACCACTGGCGCGCGGAGCGCCGCCGGCCCGTGCCGGTGAGCGACGAGCTGCTCGCCGACGCGCCGGACGCGACCGCCGATCCCGAGGCCGCCGTCCGGACCGGCGAGATCTACGCCGAGATCGGGCGCCTCCCGACCCATCTGCGCGAGGTCGTGGCGGCCGTGGACGTCGCCGGCTTCACCTACGCCGAGGCCGCCGAGGCGCTGCGGATCCCCAACGGGACCGTCATGAGCCGCCTCTACCGCGCCCGCGAGCGCCTCTCGGTCTCGCTCGCGGCCTGAACCCCGAACCAAGGACCCCTCCCCGATGCTTCGAATCCTCGCCGCCGCGCTCGCCCTGCTCGCGGTCGCGGCCCCCTCCGCCGCCGCCCACGACGCGGAGATCTTCGCCACCGACAACACCGCCACCATCACCGACCCCCGCGACCCGCGGCTCGACGACCACCTGAAGGGCTTCGCCCGCCGCGTCGAGCGCATCATCGACGACGGCGGCGCCCGCCCGCGCGGCTCCGAGCTGCTCGACGGCGTGTTCTTCGGCGACGAGCTGACCTTCGAGCGCTCGCGCCGATTCACCGTCGACAAGGTCTCAGACGACGAGCTGGACGACATCGCCGAGACGATCCGCCGCCGCTTCCTCCAGCAGTCGGTGCTGACCTTCGATCCTGACGGCCCGGTCGACGCCGTCCTGCTCGACGTGCCCGGCGTCAGCGCCAGGGCCCTGCAGAAGGGCCTCACCGAGGACCAGGAGGCGCGCGAGCGGCTGTTCGGCGGCTCGGTCACGCTCGACCGCCATCTGCTGCTCGTCGCCGCCCTGGAGGACGCCCAGTTCGCCCGCGGCTTCGCCAAGCGCATCGGCGGCGACCTCAAGCGCGCCAGGACCAGCTACGGCGCGCGCCGGTTCGTGGACGTCGCCACCGACGGCCGCGCCCGGATCGAGAAGCGCACCCTGCACATCACCGGCACGCCCGGCGACGACACGCTCGCCATCCACGAGAACGAGATCGACTTCGGTAACGACGGCGTGATCGACTTCGAGCCCATCCGCCGCCGCTACGACCGCGTGAAGATCGACCTCGGCGACGGCGTCGACAAGCTGATCCACGAGGGCACCGGATACGACGACACGGATCGCCGTCCGCGGCCTCACCGGCGTCGAGTACGTCGACGTGAACGCCGGCGACGGCGACGACAGCCTCACGATCGACGCCATCGACGACCTCTGGGAGGTCCACACCGACCTCGGCGCCGCCGACGGCGACCTCGACCGCGTGACGGTCAACGACTCCGACGAGGACAACCAGAGCTTCGTCGGCAACTTCGGCCGGCTGAGCGTGCTCGCCGGCGTGTTCACAACGCATCGCCGGCAACGAGCCCACGGACCGTCTGCGCCTGAACGGCAACGGCGGCGAGGACATCCTCCAGCGCATCGACCGACGCGATGGCGATCACGCTCGACGGCGGCGACGACACCGACGTCGTCCTCGGCGGGCCCGGCCGCGACACACTGATCGGCGGCGACGACTTCGACGACATCAAGGGAGGCCGCGGTGACGACACCGCCTACCTGGGAGCCGACTTCGACCGCTTCAGCTGGGCGCCGGGAGACGGCAGCGACACCGTCGACGGCGGCCCGGGCAGCCGCGACTCGCTCTCCTTCCTCGGCTCGGCGGACGCCGAGACCTTCGAGCTCGAAGGCGACCGCTTCACCCGCGACGTCGGCGACATCGTCATGGACCTCGACGGCGTCGAGATCATCGACGCCCAGGCGGGAGCGGGCGCGGACACCTTCCGCATCCGCGACGCCTCCGTCACGGAGCTGAACGCCAGCCTCGCGCCCGGCTCGGGCGCCAACGACCCCGACCGGATCGAGATCGAGGGCACCGAAGGCGACGACGCCGTCACCGTCACCGGCAAGAAGGTCGTCTGGGGCGCCGCCACCGTCACCGGCCTGCCGGTCAAGCTCGGCGTCAGCTTCGCTCAGATCGGCTTCGACACCCTGGCCATCGACACGCTCGGCGGCGAGGACACCGTCGACACGAGCGGCCTCGGGCCCGACGTCATCGGCCTGGAGGTGAAGTAGGAATACCGAGCTCGTGCGCCGCGGCGGCGGCCTCCCGCCGCGAGCGCACGCCGAGCTTGCCGAGCACGGCGGCGACGTGGTGGTCGACGGTGCGGACCGAGACCACCAGCCGGTCGGCGATCTCGGCGTTCGTCATCCCCTCGCTCACCAGCCCCAGCACCGCGAGCTGGCGGCTGGTGAGCCCGGCGGGGTTGGCCCGTGTCGCCGGCTGCGGCCGGCGCGGCACCGGCGTGCCCATCGCCTTCAGGCGGTCGCGGGCGATCTCGGCGGCCGTCGCCCCGAGCCCGTCGAGGATCCGCACCGCCTCCAGCGTCGGCTCGGGCTCGCCCGACTCGGCCAGCTCGAGCGCCTGCTCGTACGGGTCGCCCGCCGCCTCCCAGCCCGCCGCGGCAGCCTCCCAGTCCCCGCGCAGGCCCGCGGCCCACGGCTCGGGGCAGCCGTCGAACGGCTCCGCCTCGAGCCCGCAGCGCGCCATGTAGCGCAGCAGCTCGGCGCGGAACGGCGCGGCGCCGGGATGCCGGGTCCGCAGCTCGAGCACGTCGGCGACCGGCCACGCCGCCGAGACGTCGCCGACCAGCCAGGCGCGCTCGACCGAGGCCAGGCCCGCGTAGGCGAGCCCGATCAGCAGCCGCTGCCGCACCGCCCGGCTCCAGGCGGCGGCGAGCATCGGCGCCGCCTCCTCGTCGCCGCGCCGCGCGAGCAGGCGGCCCAGCAGCGGCACGCTGTAGGCGTACAGCATCCCCGGGTCGTCGACGTCGTCGACGAGCGCTCGCAGCCCCGCGAGCGCCGGCTCCCAGCGGCCGCGTCGCATCAGCGCCGCGCAGCGGTGCAGCTCGAGCCCGTACGCGTGCGACCAGAACCCGCGCTCGCGGACGTACGGCATGCCCTCCTCCACGCACGCCTCGAGCTCGTCGAGCTCGCCGGCGCGGAAGAGCAGCTCGGCGAGGTTGCAGTAGCCGCGCGCGGCGTGCTCGTACTGGCGCGCCAGCTCGGCGTCGGCGATGCTCCGGCGCAGCATGCTCGACCCCCTCCGGATCGCCGATCTGCACCCGCGTCATGCCGAGGTAGTTGAGCGCCAGCGCCGCGAGGTCGGGCCGCGCCGCCCGCGTCGCCAGGTCGCGCGCGGCCACCAGCAGCTCGATCGTGCGCTCGGGATCCTCCTCGGTCATGGTGAGGATCGCGCCCTCGTTCAGCGAGGCGTACGCGAGCGCCGCGCCGTGCCCGGTCGGCTCGAGCGTCATCACCGCGCGCTGGGCGGTCACCTCCGCGGAGTCGGTGTCGCCGGCCATGTAGAGGTGGCGCGAGAGGCGCACGAGGCTTTCGCCGGCCGCGACCGGATCGTCGTGCTGCTCGTACAGCTCGACCGCCGCGCGGCTCGCCTCGACGGCCTCGCGGAAGCGGTGGGCGTTGTAGAGCTCCCAGCCGTAGGCGTCGAGCACGGCGGCGCGCTCGCGCTCGCCGATGCGACCCAGGTGCGGTAGCACGGACTCGAAGTGCGCGAGCGCCTGCCGGTGCGAGCCCGCCTGCGCGGCCTCGCGGGCGGCGGCCGGGCCGACGGCAACGATCGTGTCGGCGTCGCCCGCCTCGACCGCGTGGTGCATCAGCCGCGCGCGCTCCGGCCGCTCCCGGAGGCCGAGCGCGGCGACCACCGCCGCGTTGAGGTGCCTGCGGCGGATGGCGGGCAGGCTCTGCTCGATCGCCCGCCGGGCGAGCTCGTGGCGGAAGGCGATGCTGTCGGCGCGGTCCTCGAGCACGCCGGCCGCCTGCGCCTCGGCGAGCGTCTCGAAACGCCGGCCGAGCAGGGCGGCGGCGAGGTCGAGATCGACCTGGCGAGGGATCACGGAGAGCTGGTCGAGCGCTTCGCGGCACTCGGCCCCGAGCCGGCGCACGCGGGCCAGCACGGCCTCCACGACGCTCACCGGGACCACATCGCCGGGCGAGGCGAGCGCCTCGGTCACGAAGAACGGGTTGCCGCGCGTCACCCGGTAGAGCACCTCGGGGTCCGCGCCCGTGCCCGTCGCCAGCTCGCGCACGCCCAGGTGCGACAGCGGCCGCAGCACGAGACGGTGCACGGGACCGCCGGCGAGCACGCCGAGGAACCGGTGCAGCGGATGGCGGGGATCGACCTGGTCGTCGCGGCAGGTGAGCACGATCACCGCGCCGACCTGCTCGATCCGCCGCGCCACATAGCCGAGGACGTCGAGCGTTGCGTCGTCTGCCCAGTGCAGGTCCTCGACGACGAGCACGGTCGGCGGCTCCGCCGCGAGCTCCTCGAGCAGCGCGCCGAACACGGCGTCGATCGGCTGCTCGTCGGCCAGCGCCGCGGCGAGCGGCCCGCCGCTGCCCGCGACGTCGCGCAGCGGGCCGAGCGTGCGCGGCGCGATCAGGTCGTCGCAGGCCGAGAGCAGCACCCGCGCCCGCTCGGCGGCGGCGGCGTCCGCGAAGGCGCGCACGAGGCTCGTCTTGCCGATCCCGGGCTCGCCGGTGACGAGCGCGACCGAGCCGCGACCCACCGCCGCGTCGCCGACGGCGCGCTCGAGCGCTTCGAGCGTGCGGTCGCGCTCGAGCAGGCGGGAGGGCATGAGATCAATGGTCCCAAGCCGCGCGGCGATGGTCGAGAGCCGCGGTCAGGCTTTGTCGAGTGCGGCCTGGCCCTCGGCGATCGTGAAGCGCTGCTCGTAGAGCGCCTTGCCGACGATCACCCCGGACAGGTTGACCTGCCGCAGCCGCGCGAGCGCCGCGAGGTCCTCGCGCTTGCCGATCCCGCCCGAGTAGAGGAAGCGCCCGCGGACCGCGTGCGCGATCTGATCGACCTCGTCGAGGTCGGGCCCTTCGAGCTTCCCGTCGCGGTCCACGTTGGTGTAGACGAACGAGGCGACGCCGCGGTCGTGGAGGTGGTGGATCGCCTCGGCGGCCGGCAGCTCCGTGGTCTGGGTCCAGCCCGCGGTGGAGATGTGCCCGTCGCGCACGTCGACCGAGACGACGATCCGCGGCCCCCACGTGGCGAGGATCTCGTCGAGGAAGTCGACGTCGCGGAAGGCGGCGGTGCCGACGATCGCCCGCTCGGCCCCCGCCCGCAGCGCGTCGCGGACGGCGTCCACGCTGCGCAGCCCGCCGCCGTACTGGACGGGGACTCCGGTGCCCTGCACGATCCGCCGCAGGTGCTCGATCGAGCGCGGCTCGCCGTGCTTGGCGCCGTCGAGGTCGACGACGTGCAGGTAGCGGGCACCGGCGTCGACCCAGCTCTGCGCGGCCTCCAGCGGGTCGTCGTGGTACGTCGTCGCGTCCTCGAAGCGGCCCTGGACGAGCCGCACCGCCTTGCCCTCGTAGATGTCGATGGCCGGGTAGAGGATCACGCTGCGACACCCACGCGGGCGAAGTTGCGCAGGAGCGCGAGGCCGTCGCGACTCGACTTCTCCGGGTGGAACTGGACGCCCATGACGTTGCCGCGCTCGACGATCGAGACGAACGGCCCGCCGTACTCGCCGCGGCCCACCACGTCGTCCTCGACCTCCGGCTCCGGCGCCAGCGAGTGCACGTGGTAGAAGGCGGCCGCCTCGCCCAGGCCCTCGGTCAGCGCGGAAGGCCGCTCGAAGGTGACGAGGTTCCAGCCGATGTGCGGCACACGCGGCGACTGCAGTGCGGTCACGCGGCCGGGCAGCAGGCCGAGGCCGGCGGCGCCCTCGTGCTCGCCGGAGCTGTCGAACAGCAGCTGCATGCCCAGGCACAGCCCCAGCACCGGCACGCCCGCGCCGGCGCGCTCGCGGATCAGCTCGTCGAGACCGGCGGCGCGGAAGCGGCGCATCGCCTCCGGGAAGGCGCCCACGCCCGGCACCACGATGCCGTCGGCGGACCGCAGCACGGCGTGGTCGGCGGTCAGCACCGGGTCGGCGCCCACGTGCTCGAGCGCCTTCTCGACGCTGCGGCGGTTGCCCATGCCGTAGTCGACGATGGCGATCACGTCAGCGTCCCCTTCGTGGAGGGCACGCCGGTCTCGCTCGGGTCGACGGCCACCGCCACGCGCAGCGCGCGGGCGAACGCCTTGAAGCACGCCTCGATCATGTGGTGCGCGTTGGTGCCGGCCTGGAGGTCGAGGTGCAGGGTGAGCCGGGCGGCCGACGCGATGGCGCGGAAGAACTCCTCCGCCAGCTCGTGCTCGAAGCCGGCGATGTCGCCCGCCGGGAGCCGCTCGAAGCCCGTGATGGCGGCGAACGGGCGGCCCGAGAGGTCGATCGCGCACAGGGCGCGGGACTCGTCCATCGGCACGATGGCGTGGCCATAGCGGGCGATCCCGCGGCGGTCGCCGAGCGCGTTGTCGAGCGCCTGGCCGAACACGATCCCCGTGTCCTCGACCGTGTGGTGGGCGCCGGTCTGCAGGTCGCCGGTGACCTGGACCTCGAGGTCGAGCCGGCCGTGGCGGCCCAGCAGGTCGAGCATGTGGTCGAGGAAGCCGACGCCGGTGTTGCGGCTGCCGGCGCCCGTGCCGTCGAGCCCGAGCGTGAGCTTGACGTCGGTCTCGCCGGTGGTGCGGGTGATCTCGGCGGTGCGGGTCATGGGGACGGCGGATTCTCGCGGATCTCCATGGAAGCGGCGTGGTGCTCGAAGCCCTCGGCGCGGGCGATCGGCGCTCCGGCGCGCGCCAGGGCCGCCGCGGCGGGCCCCACGCGCACCTCGGCCATGCGGCGGCGGAAGTGGCGGACATTGAGCCCGGACGCGAAGCGGGCGGCGCCGTCGGTGGGCAGCGTGTGGTTCGAACCCGCCACGTAGTCGCCGAACGCGGTGCCGGACTCGATGCCGACGAAGAGGCAGCCGGCGCTGCGCACGCGCGGCGCGAGCTGCTCGGCGGCCTCGCCGGCGAGCTGGAGGTGCTCGGGGGCCAGCGCCTCGGCGAAGGCCAGCGCGGCTTCGAGATCCGCATGCACCGTCACGCCCACATCGAGCGCGTCGAGCAGCGCCTCGTCGTCGCTCACCGCCACCACCAGCGAGCCCTCGCCATGCTCGGCCTGGGCCATCAGGTCGAGGCGCAGCGGCTCCGGGTCGGCGCCTTCGGACGCGATGATCGTGAGGTCGCTGGGCCCCGCGAAGCCGTCGATGCCGACGAAGCCCGACACCTGGCGCTTGGCCTCCTGCACCCACAGGCTGCCGGGACCCACGATGACGTCGACGGGCCGGATCGTCTCGGTGCCGTAGGCGAGCGCGGCGATCGCCTGCGCGCCGCCCATGCGGTAGACCTCGTCGGCCCCGCACAGCGCGGCTGCGGCGAGGATGACGGGGTGACCCGGCGCGGCGACGACGACCTCGTCGACCCCCGCGGCACGGGCGGTGACGGCGCCCATGATCACCGACGACGGGTAAGGGTGGCGGCCGCCGGGCGCGTAGACGGCGGCGCGGCGCACCGGCACCTCGCGCAGCCGGATCGTCTGCCCCTCGGGCAGCGTGACCTCGGCTTCGTCGTCCAGTCCCGCCTCAGCCACGGCCCGGACGTTCGCCGCCGCCCGCTTCAGGCCGGCTCGCACGTCGGGATCGAGCGCGTCGAGCGCCGCAGCGAGCTCGTCGCCGCCGACGACCACGGGATCGTCGCCGCCGAACCGCGCCTCGTACTCGCGCAGCGCCTCGTCGCCGCGCTCGCGCACCGCCTGCAAGATCGGGGCGACGTCGACCGTCTCGGCGATCGTCCGCCGCACCTGAGCAGCGACCTCGGCGGCCGTCTCCACCGTGCACTCAAGCCGCACGGATGCGCTCCACGAGGCGGTCGATCGCCGCCGCCTTGAGCTTGTGGGCGACCGGGTTGGCGATCAGCCGCGCCGTCGAGGCGGCGATCTCCTCGCGGATCACGAGCCCGTTCTCACGCAGCGTCGTGCCGGTGGCGGTGAGATCGACGATTCCCTCCACCAGGCCGGTCAGCGGCGCGAGCTCGACCGAGCCCTTGACCTCGACGATCTCCGCCTGGCGGCCGGTGCGCTCGAAGTAGCGCGCGGCGATCTTGGGGTACTTGGTGGCCACCCGCATGACGCCCAGGCGCCGCAGCGCCTCGGCGGCCGGGTCCTCCCCGTCGACGGTGGCGAACACCATCCGGCACGGCCCGAAGCCGAGGTCGAGCAGCTCGTACACCTCGCGCTCGGCCTGCTCGGCGAGCACGTCCTTGCCGGTGATGCCGATGTCGGCGGCGCCGGCCTCGACGTAGGTCGGCACGTCGGAGGGCCGCATGGTCACCAGGCCGGCGTCCTCGAACAGCAGCTTGCGGTCGTTCGCCCGGACCTCGCTCGTGTCCACGCCCAGGCGGTCGAGCAGGTCCAGCGTGTCGCCCATGAGCGACCCGCGCGGCACCGCCAGGCGGAGCCCCTCGAGAGTCACCGTCCCTCCCCCACGCGCGCGATGTGCAGCCGCTCCACGTTCATGGCCCAGCCGCAGGCGGGCAGGTCGCGGCCGTAGCGGCCGAGCAGGTCGTCGTAGCGGCCGCCGCCACCCAGCGGGGCGCCGAGCGCCGCGTCGTAGACCTCGAAGACGGCGCCCGTGTAGTAGTCGAGGTCGCGGATCAGCCCCAGGTCGAAGATCACGCGCTCCGCGATCTCGGGCGCCAGCCGGTCGTAGACGGCGCGCAGCTCGCCCGCCTCGGGGATGCCGTCCAGGACCTCGACGCCGCCGCGCAGCTGCGGCACGCGCACAAGCTCCTCGTGCCGGTGCGCCTCGACCTCGCGCGCCAGGCCGACGAAGTCGCGCGTGACCAGCTCGTGCAGGATCTGCGGCCGCGCTCCCTCGGGCACGGCGAGCCGGTCGAGCATGCGGCGGTAGAGCGAGGCGTCGCCGAGCCCGATCCGGTAGTTCTCCAGCCCGGCGGCGTCGAGCCCCGCGCACAGCACGCTCAGCGCCTCGGACGTGCCGTCGGGCCCCGGCGCGCCGACCAGCTCGAGCCCGGCCTGCAGCATCTCGCGCGCCTGGCCGCGCTGCGGCCGCACGGAGCGGTAGGCGTGGGCGAAGTAGCAGAAGCGCAGCGGCGGCTCGGCGGCCGCGTAGCGGCTCGCGACGACGCGCGCGATCGGGATCGTCATGTCCGAGCGCAGCACGAGCACGTTCCCGTGCTCGTCGAACAGCTTGTAGGCGGGATCGGCCGCCCTCGGATCGCCGCGGGTGAGCACCTCCTCGTACTCGAGCGCAGGCGTGGCGATCTCGCCGTAGCCGGAGGATTCGAACACGCCCCGTAACGCCTCGGTGATGGCGCGCAGCTCGCGCATCTCGTCCGGCAGGACGTCGCGCGTGCCGCTGGGGATGGGGTGGATCACGTCCCGACGCGCTCTATCCGCGCTCCGAGCGCGCGCAGGCGCTCGTCGATCCGCTCGTATCCCCTGTCGATCATCTGGACGTTGTGCATCTCGCTCGTTCCCTCGGCGCACAGCGCCGCGATCAGCTTGGCCATGCCCGCCCGGATGTCGGGCGAGGAGAGGCGCTGCCCACGAAGGCCGCGGGGGCCGATGATGATGGCGCGGTGCGGGTCGCAGATCGTGATCTCCGCCCCCATCGTGATGAGCTCGTCGACGAAGAACAGGCGGTTCTCGAACATCTTCTCGAAGATCAGCACCGAGCCGCGGGACTGCGTCGCGAGCGCGACGGCGATGCTGGTGAGGTCGGCCGGGAAGGCAGGCCACGGACCGTCCTCGACCTTGGACTGGTAGTCGCCGGCGTCGCGCTCGACCACGAGCTCCTGCCCGCCGGGAACGACGATGTCGTCGCCGTCGAGCTCGGACCGCAGGCCGAGGCGCTGGAAGACCAGCCGGATCATCCGCATGTCGTCGGGGATGCAGCCCTCGATCCGCAGCTCGCCACCGGTGACGCCGGCGAGCGCCATGAACGACCCGATCTCGATGTGATCGGGCGTGACGCTGTGCTCGCAGCCGCCGAGCGTGCTCACGCCGTGGACGTACATGACGTTGGAGCCGATGCCCTCGATCGCGGCGCCCATCTTGTTGAGCATCCGCGCGACGTCCTGCACGTGCGGCTCGGAGGCGGCGTTGCGGATGACCGTCGTGCCGTCGATCAGAGCGGCGGCCATCAGCGCGTTCTCGGTGCCCATCACCGACGGCTCGTCCATCAGGAAGTCGGTCCCGGTCAGCCCGCCGTTGGCGGTGATGCGGATGTCGCGGCCGTGCTCGACGGTGGCGCCGAGGGCACGGAAGGCGTCCAGGTGCGGGTCGAGCCGGCGGCGGCCGATCACGTCTCCGCCCGGCGGCGGCATGAGCGCCGATCCGAAGCGGCCGAGCAGCGGCCCGGCGGCCAGGAACGAGGCGCGGATGCGCTCGGCGAGCGGGCCGCTCACCTCGGTGCCGCGCACCTCGTCGGCCTGCAGCGAGACCGTGTTCTCGGCGCGCCACTCGACGCGCACTCCGAGGTCGTCGAGCAGGTCCAGCATCGCCTCCACGTCGCGGATGCGCGGGACGTTGTGCAGCACGACCTCCTCATCGGTGAGGAGGCTGCAGGCGAGCAGTGGCAGCGCCGCGTTCTTGTTGCCGGCGGGCACGATCGTGCCTGACAGCGGCACCCCGCCCTCGATCAGGAGCTTTTCCATGAGCGTGGAGGGGCTAGGGCCCCGAGGCTGGGCTAGGGTAACAGCCATGTCTGAGCCTCTTTCGCGGGAACAGGCCTGGGACCTGTTCTGCTCCTGGACGGAGTCGGAGTCGCTGCGCCGGCACGTGCTGGCCGTGGAGGCCGCCATGCGCGCCTACGCCCGCAGGTTCGGCGAGGACGAGGAGCAGTGGGGCCTGGTCGGCATGCTCCACGACCTCGACTACGAGCGCCATCCCGACCTCGAGACCGGGCATCCCCGCGTGGCGCTCAAGGAGCTCGAGGAGCAGGGCTTCTCGCCCGAGTTCGTGCGCGCCGTCGCCTCGCACGCCGACTTCCTCGGCGTCTCGCGCGACTCGGCGATGGAGAAGACGCTCTTCGCGGTCGACGAGCTGTCCGGCTTCCTGATGGCCTGCGCCTACGTGCGGCCCGAGGGCATCCACGGGATGACCCCCAAATCGGTCAAGAAGAAGATGAAGACGCCCGCCTTCGCCGCCGCCGTGAACCGCGACGAGCTGCGCGCGGGCGCGGAGGAGCTGGGCGTCGACTTCGACGAGCACGTGGCCTTCGTGATCGCCGCGCTCGACGAGAACGCCGGCACGCTCGGGCTCGACGGCCGCGGGGCGGTGGCCTGATGCGGGTCGTCGTGCTGGATGGTGACGAGACCGGCCAGGAGCTGCTCGAGCAGGCCCTGCGGGTCCTCGACCCCGACGTGCTGGGCATCGAGGTCGAGCGGCAGTCGTTCGACCTCTCGCTGGAGAAGCGCCGCGAGACGGACAACGAGATCGTCCACGAGGCCGCACGCGCCATGCGCGAGGCCGGCTACGGCATCAAGGCGGCGACCGTCACGCCGGAGGGCAAGGACGACGTCGGCTCCCCGAATCGCATCCTGCGCGAGGAGGTCGGCGGCAAGGTGATCGTCCGCACGGGCCGCCGCATCCCGGGCGTGGTCGGCCCCGTCTCGGGCGTCTTCCACCCGATCGCGGTGGTGCGGATGGCGATCGAGGACGCCTACGGCGCCAAGCAGTGGCGCGAGGGCGACGAGGGCGCCGTCGACGAGGTCGCCTACCGCACCGAGAAGGTCACACGCTCCACCTGCCGCGCGGTGGCCGAGTACGCCTTCCAGACCGCCGAGCGGATGGGCGCGCGCGTCTACGGCGGCCCGAAGTGGACGGTCTCCCCCGTCTACGAGGGCATGCTCAAGGAGGAGATGGACCGGGCGGCGGAGCGCCACTCCGAGGTCGAGTACCAGCCGGTCCTGATCGACGCGACGTACGCGGGGCTCCTGACCGGCGCCACCGAGACGCCGCTGGTGATCCCCGCCCTGAACCGCGACGGCGACTGCCTGTCGGACATGGTGCTGCCGATGTTCGGCTCGATCGCGGGCGCGGAGTCGGTGCTGCTGGCCTTCGACGACGACTACGAGGTCGACGTGGCGATGGCCGAGGCGCCGCACGGCACGGCGCCGTCGCTGATGGGCAAGGACCTCGCGAACCCGATGGCGATGCTCCTGGCCTGCGGCGCGGTGCTGAGCTACGCGGGCGCGGCGGGCGAGAGCGGCGCCGAGCGGGCCTCGCGCGCGATCTACGAGGGCGTCCTGGAGACGGTGGCGACCGGGACGAAGACGATCGACCTGGGCGGGCACGCCACGACCAGCGAGTTCACGGACGCGGTGGTCGAGAAGGTGCGCACCAAGGTCGACGTCTGGTCATCGCTGGGCTCGCGCTGAGCGCCGGCGGTCATAGAGGGACCGCTGGACGGTCAGCACGAGCGTGCCGGCCACGACGATCGAGACGAGGTTGAGCGCGAGCTGGGCGAGCGAGCCGGTCCAGCCGTCGCGGTCGCCGTAGGCGGCGGCGACGCCGATGTTGGCGGCCGCGGGGATCGTCGTCACGCTGATCAGGACGCCGATCAGCGCGCCCGACTTGGCGGTCGAGAGCGAGAGCATCCCGGCGGCGCCGGCGCACAGGGCGACGATCACGGTGAAGGCGTCGGGGCTCGAGATCAGGTTGGCGACCGAGTGGTCCTCGGCGGTGAACTCCGCGGGCGTGAGCTCGGTCGCCTTGAAGACGAGGGTGGCCAGGAAGACGGCCGCGATGGCCAGCGGGAAGCCGACCGCGAGGGCGACGCCGGATCTGACCGCCAGGTCGCGGCGGCGCTGCACGAGCGCGACGCAGAAGCCGGCGATCGGGCCGAACTCGGGGCCGACCACCATCGCGCCGACGATGAGGATCTCCGAGTCGAGGAAGATGCCGACGGCCGCGAGCATCGCGGCCAGGACCATGAAGAGCAGGAAGACGGCGGAGAGCTCGACGTTCTCGCTCGTCCGCTGCTCGACCTCCTCCCAGACCACGGCGTCCGACGGCGCGCCCGGCGCGTTGCGCTCGGCCTCGTCGGCGGCCTTCGAGATGACGGTGTCGATCGGCAGGAGCGTGATCGAGCCGCGCTCGCGCAGGTCGAGCGCCTTCAGGTCGGCGAGGATGACGCTCGCGTCCTCGCGCGCGACGTCGCACAGGACCACGTCGCCGTCGGGCCGCTGGGCGGCGCCGGCGAGGCGGACGATGTTGATGACGGACGCCGTCCGGGTCAGGACCTCCATGACCTGCTCGGTCAGGTCGGCAGGCGAGACGATCCGCAGGTGGACCATGCGGCGGGCAGGCTACCCGGGCATCCCCCGGTTGCAAGATCGCTTGCAGTTTGCGGCAGCCTCATTCCGCTCTGTGGAGCCAAATTCGTGCGGTCTGTGACGTGGGTGCCCGCACGTTGCGGGTTCCGTCCGACGCTCTTCCTAGTGTGCCGAACACATGTTCCCCCCGACGACCATCGGCCGCCCGAGAAAGCGCTCGCTACGCGAGCTGGTGCGTTCGGCTGTCGACACGGCCGCGGAGTTCGCGACGCTGGGTGAGGCACAGGCTCCGGAGCGGGTTCTGCCCCGGGCCCCCACCGCCCCCACGCGCGTGCACCCGCACCGCCGGCCACTCGGTCGTCACCCGCGCAGGCGGAGACCCAATCCGGGCACGCCACGCGCACAGGTCTGCGTCTCGCCGGTTCCCCATCAGCCGGCACGGGGCGCCTGACCACCCGCCCACCGGCGCCCGGTCTGGGAGGACGGGCGCGCCGGTCGGGCATACAGCTCCAACGCACTCGGGCCGCCTTGGTTGGCGGCTCGAGCGCCTTGGGGCGGGTCTCAGCCCACCTTGAAGGTGCGCGCGGGACGGTCGCCGTGGAAGTGTCCGTCGGGGAGCGCTCGCGGCCCGCGGCCCAGCGCCACGCCGGTGCGGGAGCTCGTGCGCGCGCGCCGGGACGACGCCTTGCCGGTCAGCGTGAGCTTCCGCGACGCCGTGATCGCCTGGTGGCCGGGCGGCGTGTAGGTCGCCTGCAGCGTGTAGCGCCCAGCCCTGCTGCCCCTCGGGAGCTTGAGCCGGTAGTCGGCGGTGCCGTCCTCGTCGAGCCGGATGCCGGTCCGGACGATCACGCGATTCCCGCGGGCGAGCTCGAGCTGGACGCGTCCCGCGTCGCTGGCCGTGAGCTCGACCGGGATCGACTTGGCGCGGACCCGCGCCTTGCGGGGCGCGTACACGTCGAGCGAGGGCTCGTGGACGGTGTCGCCGGGCTCCGTGGTGCCGCCGTCGCCCGGGGGCGTCGTCGTGCCACCACCGGGAGGCGTCGTGGTCCCGCCGCCGACGGCGGTCACCGCGATCGCCTTCTTCGCGGTCGCGGTGTTGCCCGCCGCGTCGGCGACCGTCAGCGCGACCTCGTAGGTCCCGGGCTGCGTGAAGGTGTGCGTGACGGCGTCGCCGCCGGCGCCCGCGGTGTTGTCGCCCCACGTCCACTGGCCGGCGCCGGCCAGGCCCGAGGTGGCGTCCGAGGCGGACGCCTGGAGCGACACGAGATCGCCGACCTTGACGCTCGTCGAGGCGCCCGCGATCGAGACCGCGGGCGGCGTGCGGTCGACCACGACGGCGTCGCAGCTCGGAGCGGACAGGTTCGCCCTCTCCGCCGTGGCGGTCTGATTGGGCCCGTTCGGGTTGTCGGGGATCGAGGCGTCGGCCGCGATCACGCAGGCGGAGACGCTTCCGTCAGGGACGGCGCCGTAGTCGGCCGTGCACGAGAACGTGGTCGACTTGCCGCCGGTCGCCGGCACGGAGCAGGAGGTGTTGTAGCCGTAGATGTCGCCGGCGTTCGTGTCACAGGAGCGGCCAACCGTGAAGCACAGGAAGTTCGCCGGGAACGGGCCGGCGACGTCATCGGAGAAGTCGACCTTCACGGGGACCTTGGCGTCCTTGACGAAAGCGGCGCCCGCCGCGAGCTGGATGCCCGCGGTCGGCTTGGAGCGGTCGATGGTCGTGTGCGCGCGGCGGCCGAGCAGCGTGCCCATCGAGCACGAGTTCGCACCGTCGGAGATCCACATCGGGTCGTTGGGGAACCGGTACTGGCCCTGCGCGCAGATGCCGTACTGGCCACCGTGCTGGAGCGTGGCAACCCCGCTCCAGTTGGCCCAGGACGAGCCTGAGCCCGCGCTCGGCAGGTTGACGATGGGAGAGATGCCGAGCGTGTTGTTCGCGTAGTAGTCGTAGCGGATCCGGTAGGCGTCCGCGGCCTGTGCCGCGGGCCACTCGAACCACTGGGTGTTCTGAGTCGAGTTCGTGAAGAGGGGCTCGCCCGTGCCGGCCGGCTGGACCTGGCCGGAGGCCGGCCCGGCCAGCGCGAGGGCGCAGAGGGCAGCGCCGAGAGTGAGGATCGCGGTCCGTCGCATGGCGGGAGAGCCTGCCAGCGGCGTAGCGGCCCGGCACTCGTGCCGACCGGCGAACCGCTCGCCGGTTACCCGCTGCAAATTGGCCGGTTATCCGCCCTCGCGCGCCGAACCGCCTCCGCTACGCGAGCAGGCGCGGGAGCTCGCTCATGTCGCGGAAGACCGTCGTGGCCGGTCCTCGGAGGCGCTCCGCGGGGGTCACGCCACCGGCGTAGGCGAACGCGCGCATCCCGGCCGCGCGGGCGGCCTCGACCCCGTGGCGGCTGTCCTCGACGACGGCGCAGCGCGCGGGATCGGCGCCCAGGGTGGCGGCGGCGTGCAGGAAGAGGTCGGGCGCCGGCTTGCCGTGCTCCACCTCCTCCGCGCTGAAGATGCGGCCGTCGAAGCGCTCGAGCAGGCCGGTGAGGCCGAGCGTGTGGCGCAGCCGCTCGTGACTGCTGCTCGACGCCACGCACGTCGGCGCGGCGATCGCGTCGAGCGCGGCGACGATGCCGTCGACGGGCTCGAGCTCGGCCTCGAACGCCTCGCGGTACAGGTGCTTGAACGGCTCCTCCCAGTCCGCGGCCAGACGGCGACCGAGCGTGGCCTCGATCTCGCCGATCATGTACTCCTCCGAGCGGCCGACGAAGCGCTCGATCACCTCGGCCTCGCTCAGCGGCCAGCCCAGCTCGGCGAGCACGCGCACGTCGATCCGCACGCTGATCCGCTCGCTGTCGACGAGCACGCCGTCGCAGTCGAAGATCACGAGGTCCCACGCCACGAAGGCGCGGACGCTACCGATCCGGGTCGGGACCCCATTGACAGCCGGCGCCGTCCCGCCGATGCCGATCCGAGGATGCAGGACCCCCGGCACCACGCCGCGCACGGCCACGATGGCGGCCCGTCGTCGCGTCGGCGGCCCTCTTCCTCGGGGACGGTTAAACACGACGAGCCGCCCTCAGGGCGGCTCGGCGATGAAGAACCGGCGGCGACCTACTCTCCCAGGCCCGTGAAGGCCAAGTACCATCGGCGCTGTGGGGCTTAACTGCTCTGTTCGGAATGGGAAGAGGTGTTTCCCCCACGCTAAAGCCACCGAACTTGTCAAGACCACGCCCCAGCGCGGACCTTCAAAACTGCACAACCCGCCAACCTCGGGTACCACTAAAAAATATCCGTCAAGCCCTCGACCCATTAGTACCGGTCTCCTACGCACATTGCTGCGCTTACAGATCCGGCCTATCAACCTGGTGGTCTACCAGGGGTCTTACTCCCTCTAGGGGATGGGAGAACTCATCTTCAGGTCGGCTTCCCGCTTAGATGCCTTCAGCGGTTATCCGATCCGCACGTAGCTAACCTGCGGTGCCCTTGGCAGGACAACAGATACACCAGAGGTGCGTTCATCCCGGTCCTCTCGTACTAGGGACGAATCCTGTCAATTCTCCAACGCCCACGGCAGATAGGGACCGAACTGTCTCACGACGTTCTGAACCCAGCTCGCGTACCGCTTTAATGGGCGAACAGCCCAACCCTTGGGACCTACTTCAGCCCCAGGATGCGACGAGCCGACATCGAGGTGCCAAACCGAGTCGTCGATGTGGACTCTTGGACTCGATAAGCCTGTTATCCCCGGAGTACCTTTTATCCGTTGAGCGACGGCACTTCCACTTGCAACCGCCGGATCACTAAAGCCTGCTTTCGCACCTGCTCGACCTGTCGGTCTCGCAGTCAAGCTCCCTTGCTGCTTTTACACTCTACGCACGGTTTCCAACCGTACTGAGGGAACCTTTGCGCGCCTCCGTTACATTTTAGGAGGCGACCGCCCCAGTCAAACTACCCACCTGGCACTGTTCAGGACCCGGATTCACGGAATCCTGTTAGAAGCACAATACATCAAGGGTGGTATCTCAAAGTTGGCTCCACACCAGCCGCAGCCGATGCTTCAAAGCCTCCCACCTATTCTGAGCGAGATGCACCGCACTCCAATACCAAGTTGTAGTAAAGGTTCACGGGGTCTTTCCGTCTAGCCGCGGGTACTCGGCATCTTCACCGAGACTGCAATTTCACCGAGCCCCTCGTTGAGACAGCGTTCAAGTCGTTACGCCATTCGTGCAGGTCGGAACTTACCCGACAAGGAATTTCGCTACCTTAGGACGGTTATAGTTACCGCCGCCGTTTACCGGGGCTTAGTTTCAGTGCTTCGGGCCGAAGCCCTAACACCTCCACGTAACCTTCCGGCACCGGGCAGGCGTCAGCCCCTATACGTCGTCTTGCGACTTAGCAGAGACCTGTGTTTTTGGTAAACAGTCGCTTGAACCAATTCACTGCGGCCCCCTCGGGCTCCACCAGCAAGTGGCTTCACCCTACTAGGGCGCCCCTTCTCCCGAAGTTACGGGGCGATTTTGCCGAGTTCCTTAACGAGGGTTATCTCGATCACCTTAGTATTCTCTACTTGCCCACCTGTGTCGGTTTTGGTACGGGCACGTGCAACCTCCCTAGAGGCTTTTCTCGGGGGCATGGCGTCTGCGACTCGCCGGCTTGTAGCCAGCTGCCATCACACCTCAGGTTATGCGGCTTCGGATTTGCCTGAAGCCACCCCTACATGCTTGGCCCAGGACGACCATCGCCTGGGTTCGCTTAGCCTTCCCCGTCCCCCCATCGGTCAAATGGTTGCGACGTGGTACAGGAATATCAACCTGTTGTCCATCGACTACGCCTTTCGGCCTCGCCTTAGGTCCCGACTAACCCTGAGCAGACGAACTTTACTCAGGAATCCTTGGGCAATCGGCGGAGGGGATTCTCACCCCTCTTTCGTTACTCATGCCGGCATTCTCACTTCCCACGGCTCCACGGCTGGTTTCCACCGCCGCTTCACTGCCATGGGAACGCTCTCCTACCGCGCGTCTTGCGACGCACCCGCAGCTTCGGAGGCTAGCTTGAGCCCCGTTACATTATCCGCGCCCGAACACTTGACCAGTGAGCTGTTACGCACTCTTTCAAGGATGGCTGCCTCTAAGCCAACCTCCTGGTTGTCTGTGCACTCGGACATCGTTTGCCACTTAGCTAGCACTTAGGGTCCTTAGCTGGCGGTCTGGGCTGTTTCCCTTTTGACGCTGAAGTTTATCCCCCAGCAACTGACTCCCGGAGTAGCCGAAACGGTCTTCGGAGTTTGCCTGATTTCGGTAAGCTGGTAGGCCCCCTAGACCAAACAGTGCTCTACGGCCGCATCGGAATTTATCCGAGGCTATACCTAAATATATTTCGGAGAGAACCAGATATCTCTGAGCTTGATTAGCCTTTCACTCCGACCCACAGGTCATCCGCCCAGTTTTTAACCTAGGTCGGTTCGGTCCTCCACGGGGTCTTACCCCCGCTTCAACCTGCCCATGGGTAGCTCGCTCAGTTTCGGGTCTACCGCCTACGACTAAGTCGCCCTATTAGGACTCGCTTTCGCTACGCCTTCGCTCATCGCTTAAGCTTGCCGCAGACGCGTAACTCGCCGGCTCGTTATGCAAAAAGCACGCCGTCACAGCACGAAGCTGCTCCGACCGCTTGTAGGCACGCGGTTTCAGGTACTATTTCACTCCCCTTCCGGGGTACTTTTCACCTTTCCCTCACGGTACTAGTCCGCTATCGGTCACCAGGGAGTACTTAGCCTTGGAGGGTGGTCCCCCCAGATTCAGTCCGCGTTTCACGGGTGCGGACCTACTCAGGAACGCCATCGAGAGGCCGGTCGGTTTCGTCTACGGGACGATTGCCCTCTGTGGTGCGCGGTTCCACGCGCTTCAACTACCGATCGGCTTGGTAACTCTCGCCGGGATGGCCACATCCCGGACAGGCGCCCTACAACCCCTCGCACGCAACGCGTGACCGCTTACACGTACGAAGTTTGGGCTATTCCCCTTTCGCTCGCCACTACTCGGGGAGTCTCGGTTGATTTCCTTTCCTCCGGGTACTGAGATGTTTCAGTTCCCCGGCTTGCCCCCGTCATGCCTATGTATTCAGCATGCGGTAACGCCGTATTACCAGCGTTGGGTTTCCCCATTCGGGAATCCGCGGATCAATGGCTATTCAGCGCCTACCCGCGGCTTATCGCAGCCGTTCACGCCCTTCATCGACTCCTGGTGCCAAGGCATCCACCATGTGCCCTTCCTATCTTGACGGTGATCATCCGCTCCCGCTTAACGCGGAAACGAACGGTGATACCCGTTTGTTGGCATGGCTGTGCAGTTTTCAAGGTCCGCGAAGAGGCGCGCGCCCGGACTGGGCGCTCGGTCTCTCAAAACTCAACAGCATGGGCCGCACGAGACGAGCTCGAGCGGCCCCAGGTCCGGTCGACGTTTCGGTAGTCGCTCGGTTGTTGTCGCCGGCGCGGAAATGCGCCGGCGGCCGAACGACCGCTCCAATCCTGGAGCTTCCCTAGAAAGGAGGTGATCCAGCCGCACCTTCCGGTACGGCTACCTTGTTACGACTTCACCCCAGTCACGAGCCCCACCTTCGACGGCTCCCTCCCAAAGGGTTAGGCCACCGGCTTCGGGTGTTGCTTGCTTCCGTGGTGTGACGGGCGGTGTGTACAAGGCCCGGGAACGTATTCACCGCGGCAATGCTGATCCGCGATTACTAGCAACTCCGCCTTCATGCAGGCGAGTTTCAGCCTGCAATCCGAACCGAGACGCGCTTTGAGGGATTCGCTCCACCTCACGGTATCGCAGCCCTCTGTACGCGCCAATGTAGCACGTGTGTAGCCCTGGACATAAGGGGCATGATGACTTGACGTCATCCCCACCTTCCTCCGGTTTGTCACCGGCAGTCTCGCATGAGTCCCCAACTAAATGCTGGCAACATGCGACGGGGGTTGCGCTCGTTGCGGGACTTAACCCAACATCTCACGACACGAGCTGACGACAGCCATGCACCACCTGTGAAGATCCAGCCGAACTGACCCTGTGTTTCCACAGGTATGATCTACATGTCAAGCCCAGGTAAGGTTCTTCGCGTTGCGTCGAATTAAACCACATGCTCCGCTGCTTGTGCGGGCCCCCGTCAATTCCTTTGAGTTTTAGCCTTGCGGCCGTACTCCCCAGGCGGGGCACTTAATGCGTTAGCTTCGGCACGGAGGGAGTCGACACCCCCCACACCTAGTGCCCATCGTTTACAGCGTGGACTACCAGGGTATCTAATCCTGTTTGCTCCCCACGCTTTCGCGTCTCAGCGTCAGTAACGTCCCAGCGAGCTGCCTTCGCAATTGGTGTTCCTCCTGATATCTGCGCATTTCACCGCTACACCAGGAATTCCACTCGCCTCTTCCGTACTCTAGCCCGACAGTATCCACCGGCATTCGAGGGTTGAGCCCCCGACTTTCACAGCGGACTTACCGGGCCGCCTACACGCGCTTTACGCCCAATGATTCCGGACAACGCTAGCCCCCTACGTATTACCGCGGCTGCTGGCACGTAGTTAGCCGGGGCTTCTTGTGAAGGTACCGTCACTCCACACGGCTGTTAACCGTGGAAGCTTCGTCCCAACTGAAAGGGGTTTACAACCCGAAGGCCTTCTTCCCCCACGCGGCGTTGCTGCGTCACGCTTTCGCGCATTGCGCAAGATTCCCCACTGCTGCCTCCCGTAGGAGTCTGGGCCGTGTCTCAGTCCCAGTGTGGCTGATCGTCCTCTCAGACCAGCTACGCATCGTCGCCTTGGTAGGCCTTTACCCCACCAACAAGCTAATGCGCCGCGGGCCCGTCCCGATGCGAAGGCCGAAGCTATCTTTCCTGTTCTCCCTCATGAGAGAGCAGTACATCCGGTATTAGCTCGAGTTTCCTCGGGTTGTCCCGGTCATCGGGGTGGGTTACCCACGTGTTACTCACCCGTTCGCGGCTCTGCCCCAGGCCGAAGCCTGGTTCGTCGCTCCACTTGCATGTGTTAAGCACGCCGCCAGCGTTCGTCCTGAGCCAGGATCAAACTCTCCGTGAAGAACTACTCACACAGAGCTTGTCGCGCATCACACAAGGGCGCTGCCGTACACGTGGCCGGCGCCGGATGCATCGACGAGGTACTTCTTGATTCTTGGTGCCGTCCGGCGCTGGGTAGCGCCGTCGGCGTTGACGAACCTGGACGCACAACGATCGATGCCTTGGCACGAGGCCAGGGCCGATCGGTGCGCATGCTGTTGAGTTTTCAAAGACCGTGCGCCCCTGGCGGAGGGGCTTCCTCCGCACGAGCGCGCCCGGGACCGTCCCAGGCGGGCTCTGGAGTGTAGCGCGTTCGGCGTGGCAGGACCTACGAGAGGACCTGGACGTGGACCTCGCGCCGCCGCGGGCGCGTGTCGAAGTCGACCAGGACCACCTGCTGCCAGGTGCCCAGGACCAGGCGCCCGCCCACGAGCGGGACCGTCTCCGAGGCGCCCACCAG
>CAWETE010000012.1:0-316921 GCA_963811895.1 uncultured Solirubrobacteraceae bacterium
GGGAACGGGAACAGCCTCGCCGGGCTCCAGATCGGCACCGACGCGGCGGGCGCCGCATTCGGGTGGAACCAGAGCACCGGCGTCCTGATCAACGGCAACCAGAACGTCGTCAAGAGCAGTCTGATCTCCGAGAGCAACGGCGACGGGCTGGCCGTCAACGGCAACGGGAACATCGTCGTCGGGAGCCGGTTCGGTCTCGCGACGGGCGGGCTCGGCAACTTCGGCAGCGGCCTCGTGGTGACCGGCAACCAGAACCAGATCGGCGGCATGAACGACGGCGACGGCAACGTCGTCGCCGACAACAACGACCACGGCGCCGAGATCGCCGGCAACCTCAACCGCGTGGAGGGCAACTACGTCGGTCTCGACGACGCCGGTGCCAACGGCCTCGGCAACGTGGAGGACGGCATCCACGTGGAAGGCAACCAGAACCTCGTGCGCGGCAACCTGTCATCTGCCAACGACGCCGGCGTGTTCGTCGACGGCACCAGCAACACGATCATCGCCAATACGCTCGGCACTGACGTGGGGCGGGCCGTCGAGATCAGCAACGACGACGGCGTCCTGATCGCGGGCGGCGCCACGAACCTCGTCAGCGGCAACTTCGCCGCCGGCAACAACGACTCCGGCGTGCAGGTCGAGGCCGGACAGAACCATCGGATCGAAGCGAACGAGCTCGGCACCGCCGCGCTGCCGAACGACGATGGCGTGCTCGTGCAGAGCAGCTTCAACGTCGTCACCGGCAACACGGCGACCGGGAACGGAGACGCCGGCGTCAAGATCGACAGCCCCGCCGCCGGCCCGCCGGCGCTCGGGAACGTCATCGACGGCAACGACAGCTCCGGCAACGAGCAGGGCGTCGTCATCGAGGACTCGCACCGCAACGCGGTCACGGACAACACGATCACCGACAACCTGGACGAGGGCGTCTTGATCGAGGCGTTCGATCGGCCCAGCGCCGACGGCAACTGGCTGACCGGCAACACGATCGACGGCAACGGCCTCAGCGGCGTCCGGATCGAGGACGGCGACGAGAACTCGGTCGGCCTGGTCGACGGCGACGTCAACGTGATCACCGACAACGGCGAGGACGGCGCGACGGTGGAGTCGGGCGACGACAACGCGGTCGTCAACAACTCGATCTACCGCAACGCCGACCTCGGGATCGACCTGGCCGGCGACGGCGTGACCGCCAATGACGGCCTGCTCGACCTCGACCCGGGGGCGAACGGCCTCCAGAACCACCCGATCATCGACGGCCGTTCGATCGCCGACGCCGTCGACTGGACGCTGCGCACCGCGGCGAGCACCGACTACCGGCTCGAGTTCTACCTCAACGACCAGTGCGCGGGCAGCCACGACGCGAAGGAGCTGCTCGGAGCGCAGCAGGTGACCACCGACGCGAACGGCCTCGCTCAGGGCACGTTCGTCGTCGGGACGCTCGAGGAGAAGGTGACGGTGACCGCCACCGAGACCGACGCGAACGGGTTCGTCGCCGGCCCGACCTCGGAGCTGAGCACCTGCGGCTGATCTGAGCGCGCCAGGCGCTGCGGTAGTGTGACCGGGAGCGATGGCCACGCCCTCCACCTCCCAGCCCACGCCGCAGCGCCTGGCCGCCATCCGCGAGCAGCTGTCCCTGCTCTCGGACTACCTTTGACCCGGCAGGGCTGAAGGAGCGCATCGGCGCGCTCGAGACGCAGATGGGCGAGCCGGGCTTCTGGGACGACCCGGCCGCCGCGGGCAAGGTCGGCGCCGAGCATTCGCGCCTCGGCCGCCGGGTCGACACCTTCGAGAAGCTGCAGGCCGACGCCGAGGATCTCGACGGCCTGGTCGAGCTCGCCGAGGAGGACGAGGACATCGCGGGCGAGCTGGAGGAGACGCTCGCCTCGGTCGAGTCGCGGCTGGCCGCGCTCGAGGAGGAGCGCCTGTTCACCGGCAAGTACGACGCCGGCGACGCGCTCGTCACGGTCAACGCCGGCGCGGGTGGCACCGACGCGCAGGACTGGGCCGAGATGGTGCTGCGGATGATGATGCGCTGGGCCGAGCGGCGCGGCTTCAAGGTCGAGCTGCTGGAGGCCAGCGCGGGGGAGGAGGCCGGCATCAAGTCCGCCACCTTCCGCGCCTCGGGCGAGAACGCCTACGGGCTCTACAGCGCCGAGAAGGGCGTGCACCGGCTGGTCCGCCTGTCGCCCTTCGACGCCGCCAACCGCCGCCAGACGAGCTTCGCGGGCGTCGAGGTGGCGCCCGTGGTGGAGGACACGGGCGACCTCGAGATCGAGGACGACGACATCCAGATCGACACCTACCGCGCCTCCGGCGCCGGCGGCCAGCACGTCAACAAGACCGACTCGGCCGTGCGGATCACCCACAAGCCGAGCGGCGTCGTCGTGCAGTGCCAGAACGAGCGCTCGCAGTCGGCCAACAAGGCGACGGCGATGGCGATGCTCCGCTCCAAGCTGGTGGAGCGCGCCGAGCGCGAGCGCCAGGAGGAGATCGCGCGCGAGCGCGGCGAGGCGCAGGACGTGAACTTCGGCTCGCAGATCCGCTCCTACGTCCTGCACCCGTACACGATGGTCAAGGACCACCGCACCGACTTCGAGGTCGGCAGCGCCGAGCGGGTGCTCGACGGCGACCTCGACGGCTTCGTGCGCGCCTGGCTCGAGGCCAACGCGAAGGCCTCGGCCAACTGAGCGCGTCGCTCAGCGGCTGGTTCTGGCGGTTCACGTGGCCCGACGGGCGGGCCGCGATAGTGCTCTGCGGTGTCTGTCCGGGCTGGGCGCTGACCGGCTTCGCCACCCAGCCGGGCGGTTGGCATCCGGCGATCCTCGACGGGCCCGTGGAGGACTCGCACGGCGTGCGGATCGGCGCCGCCTTCGCCGGCGACGCCCGCCATGTGAAGCTCGACGGCGTCGATGCCCGGCTCCACGACGTCGTCGAGTGGCCGCGGCCGTGGCACGGCACCGGGCCCGGCGGCTGGCTGCCGTTCATGCGCCAGTACTGGCGCCCGCTCGTCCTGCGCGCCCGCGCGGAGGGCTTCATCGGCGACTGGTCGCTGGAGGGCGCGACCGCCTACGTGGAGCGAAACTGGGGCAACGGCTTCCCGCCGATCTGGTGGTGGGGCGAGGCGCACGACTTCGGCGGCGACCCCGTGACCGTCGCCTTCGCCGGCGGGCCGGCGATCGGGCCGCTCCGCGCCACGGCGATCGTCGTGTATGTGGGCGGCCGGCTCGTCCGCCTCGGGGAGCCGCTCATCGCCGGCGTGCGCGCGGAGGTCTCGGAGGGCCGCTGGGTCCTGCGCGGCCGCTCGCTGCGCCATCGGGTCGAGATCGAGGCGTCGGGCGATCCGGCAGCCGCGCACGTGCTCGACGTCCCCGTGCCGGCCGAGCGCCGCGTCGTTCCGTGGTCGCACCAGCATCTCGCGGGGCGGCTTCGTGTGCGCGTGGAGCGGCGGGGGCGGCTGGTCTACGAGGGTGAGAGCTCGCTGGCCGGGTTGGAGCTCGGGCGGGCGCCGTAGCTGCTGGCGAACGTCAACTGCGGCTGGGTAGGGAAGCGAGGGTTTCTGGCCGCCCGAGCCCTCGCAGGCCTCGATCCCGCCCCTCAATGCCCGAAGTTCGTCCCGCCTGCCACGCTGACGCGCATGGACGACCTGATCGACCGCGCGCTCGCCGAGGACGTCGGCGACGGCGACGCCACCACCGAGGCGACCGTCGAGGCCGGCGCCCGCGCACGGGCGACGATCACGCAGAAGGAGCCCGGGGTGATCTCGGGACTCGAGGTCGCCGCGGCCGTGTTCCGGCGGCTCGATCCGGACGTGGAGCTCGAGCTCGGGCCGATCGGCGAGTGGCGCGACGCGGGCGCGGTGGTGCTGCGCGCGACCGGCTCGGCACGCGCGCTGCTGACCGCCGAGCGGACGGCGCTGAACTTCCTCGGCCGGCTGAGCGGCATCGCGACGGCCACCGCGCGCGTGGTGCGGGCCGTCGAGGAGGCGGGCGGCGGCGCGAAGATCCTCGACACGCGCAAGACCACGCCCGGCCTGCGGCGGCTGGAGAAGCAGGCGGTGGCCGACGGCGGCGGCGTCAACCACCGCGCCGGGCTCTACGACGCGATCCTGATCAAGGAGAACCACTCGGCGGCGGCGGGCGGCGTGGGGGAGGCGGTGCGGCGCGCCCGCGAGCAGCGGCCCGACCTGCCGCTGGCCGTCGAGGTGCGCGACGCCGACGAGATCGCCGAGGCGCTCGAGGCCGGCGCGCCGCGGCTGCTGCTCGACAACATGACGCCCGACGAGATCCGCGCCGCGGTCGCGCAGGTGGACGGGCGGGCCGAGCTCGAGGCGTCCGGCGGGGTCGATGCGCAGACGGTTTTGGTCTATGCGACCATTGAAGGGCTACACTACGTCTCGATGGGCGCGCTCACCCACTCAGCGCCCGGGCTCGACCTCTCCCTGGCCCTGGAGGCCCTCCCCCCGAAATGACCCTGCTCTCGCTCGACAACATCCCTGCGCTGCAGTCCGAGGTACGCGCGCTGGCCGCCGAGCGCGGTGCCGTGATCCTCGCCCACAACTACCAGCTGCCCGAGGTCCAGGACGTCGCGAACTTCGTCGGCGACTCGCTGGCCCTCTCGCAGCAGGCCGCGCGCACGGACGCCGAGGTGATCGCGTTCTGCGGCGTGCACTTCATGGCCGAGACGGCCTCGATCCTCTCGCCCGAGAAGACCGTGCTGCTGCCCGATCCGGACGCCGGCTGCTCGCTGGCGGACTCGATCACCGCTCCGCAGCTGCGCGCCTGGAAGGCCGCGCACCCGGGCGCCCTGGCGGTCATGTACGTCAACACGACGGCCGAGGTGAAGGCGGAGACCGACTACTGCGTGACGTCGTCGAACGCCGCAGCGGTGGTCGAGCACATCTACCGCGAGCACGGCGAGGACACCGAGATCCTCTTCGGGCCGGACATGTTCCTCGGCGCCTACGTCGAGAAGGTGACGGGCCGCAGGATGCGCGTGTGGGACGGCGAGTGCCACGTCCACGCCGGCATCCGGCCGTCCGACATCCGCGAGATGCGCGACACCCATCCCGACGCCGACTTCCTCATCCACCCCGAGTGCGGCTGCTCGACCTCGGTGATGGAGTACGTCGCCGCCGGCGACGTCGACGCCGACGGCGTCCACATGCTCTCCACCGGCGGCATGCTGCGCTACGCGCAGACGGCGCCGGCGGGCACGACGGCCATCGTGGCCACCGAGACCGGGATGCTCCATCCGCTGCGCGAGGCCCGGCCGGACATGGCCTTCGTGGCCGCCAACGAGGCGGCGAGCTGCCGCTTCATGAAGATGATCACGCTGCCCAAGCTGCGTGACGCGCTGCGCGAGATGGCGCCCGTGGTGAAGGTGCCCGAAGCCATCGCCGAGCGCGCCCGGCTGCCGATCGAGCGCATGGTCGCGATCGGCTAAAACTCAGGTCGGGACGCGAAAAGACTCACGTTGCTGGGAGAGCGGGGCATCGGCAGCATCGCCGGATGCTCCGAATCCTCCCCATATTCCTGATCCTCCTGTTCCCCGCCGCGGCGAGTGCCGCGCCCGCCGACATCGACCGCGGATACGGCGCCGCCGGCCGCGCGATCCTCGACTCCGGCGGCGGCGACGACATCGGCGCGATGGCCGTCCAGCCCGACGGCAAGACCGTCGTGGCCGCCTCGACGGCGGTGAAGGGCGACGGGGTCGTCATGCGGTTCACGCTCGACGGCGCCCCCGACCCGACCTTCGGCGGTGGCGACGGCGTCGCGATCGTCGAGAGCGACGGCATCGAGTGGCTCAACGCGATCGCCGTCCAGCCCGACGGCAGGCTCGTCGTCGCCGGCGGTACGACCACCGGCTTCAACGGCATCGTCCGCCGGCTCAATGCCGACGGCTCGCCCGACAAGCAGTTCGGCACCGACGGCCTGGCGGTCCTCGACAGCGCCGGGGACGAAGTCGTCTGGGGCGTCGCCGTCCAGCCCGACGGCAGGATCGTCGCGGCCGGCGAGACGTCGGTCGACAGCGCCCTCACGGCGTACCGGCTGACGTCGCAGGGCAAGCCCGACAACACGTTCGACGAGGACGGCGCTCGCGGGATCGACGCGGGCGGCGCCGACGACGGCTACGCCGTGGCGCTTCAGGCCGACGGCAAGATCGTCGTCGCCGGCACGACCGACCAGGGCCCGGAGTACCCGCTGATCGCTCGCTTCGACGCCAACGGGAAGCCCGACGAGACGTTCGGGCCCGGCGGCTGGCGGCGCGGCGCCGACGAGGGCGAGCTCTACTCCGTCGCCGTCCAGCGCGACGGGAGCATCGTGGCCGCCGGCTCGACCGAGTACGACGGTGTCGTCTACCGCCTCCCGCCCGGCACGTCCGACCAGATGTTCGCGGCCAACGGCAGGACCCTGCTCGACCTCGGCGGCGACGAGGAGGCGTACTCCATCGCCGTGCAGGGAGACGACAAGCTCGTCGTCGGCGCGTGGACGGCCATCGGCGACGACCCGGTCGTCTGGCGGCTGCTCCGCGACGGCAGCCGCGATCCGGCGTTCGGCGACCGCGGCGCCGCGATCCTGGGCGGGCTGGGCTTCGAGTGGGTCGACAGCGTCGGCCTGCAGCCCGACGGCAAGATCGTGCTGGCCTCCGAGTACAACGCCAGCAACCGCGACGTGCTCGTGGCCCGTCTGCTCGGCGACTCCCGGCCGCCCGCGCAGCCCCAGCCGGGCGGGCAGCAGTCGCCCGCCAAGGTCGTCCGCTGCGGCGGCCGTACCGCCACGATCGTCGGCACGCCGCGGCGCGACGTCATCCGCGGGACGCGGCGCCGCGACGTGATCGCCGCGCTCGGAGGCAACGACGTCGTGCGCGGTCTCGGCGGCAACGACGTCATCTGCGGCGGCGCCGGCCGCGACCGCCTGCTCGGCGGCGCCGGGCGCGACAAGCTGATCGGCGGGCCCGGCCGCGATCGGGTGCGCTGACCCGCTCTAGGCGGGCTCGGGCAGCAGCTCGAGCCCGCGCTCGGCGGCCTCGCGCACGATCGGCAGCTGGTCGAGCTTGCGCTCGAACTCCGCCGGCGTGTAGCAGTGCACGTCGGCGGCGCCGCCCATCTCGTAGGCATCCCACAGGCTCCCGCACACGTACACGCGCTCCAGCCAGGGCACGCCGTCGAAGAACTCGGACACGAGGACGACGACGAACTCCGGGCCGCGCTCGCGCTGCGGCCCGGCGCCGCGCAGGTCCGCCACGCGGGCGCCTCCGAGCAGCGCGCGCTGGACCGGCCACCGGTCCGCGACCCGCTGCACGTAGCGCTCGAGCTCGCGGTGGTTGAGCTCAGGCAGGGTCACTCGTCTGCTGATCGTGGCAAACCCGGCGCTAGGGCGCAACGACGATGCGGTTCCGCACCGGCGGGACGATCGGGTCGCCGGTCAGCGAAGGCGCGAGATACGTCTCGAGCGCGGCGGTCTCATCCGGGCCCCCGACCTTGCTCGCGCCGGGCGCGAGGGCGTCGAAGCGGTTGAAGCCCTCGGCCAGCCGCGAGCTGACCGTGATCCGGTACAGCCGCTCCGGCTCGACCGGCGCGCCGGCGATGTGCAGGCCGGAGACGGGATTCGGCGCGCCGAGGCAGGGCTGGTCGAGGATCGAGGCCGCGACCTGCGCGCTCCACGTGTAGGACACGCCCGACGAGGGCTGGAGCACGCGCGGGCTGGGGCGTCCGCACCACTGCTCCTTGAGCAGCTCGTGCACGTCGGCGCCGTACAGGGACATCGTGACCAGCGTGGAGCCGAACGGGAGCGACGCGAACGCGCGCCCGTAGGTGATCTCGCCCGCCGAGAGCCCGCGCCGAACCTCGCCGGGGTTGACGAAGGCGGCCTCGGCCCCGGTCGCCAGCAGCTCCGCGTCGGCCGTCATCGTGCCCATCGGCCGCTCGCCGGCCCGGTTCGCCCCGCGGCTGGCGTAGCTCGCCATGCGGCCGATCACGCGCTTGCGCAGCGGGTCGGCGAAGCGCGCGTAGCGCCCGATCAGCCGGGTGATGTCGGGCGCGCGCATCACGTCCTGGCCGACGACCCAGTTGTCGGCCGTGGCGCGCACGACGTCGTTGCGGCGGCGGCTGATCTTGAGCGTCACGCGCGTGATCAGCCGGCCGAACGAGGCGGCGCTGGTGACGCGCCGGCCGTCGATCACGCAGTCGTAGGCCGCGTGCGTGTGGCCGGTGAGGAACACGTCCACCTCGCGCGACGTGCGGTCCACGATGTCCTCCAGCGGACCGGACAGCCCCGGGCAGCCGTCGGGCGACGCGCGGCGGATCGGGGCGCCGCCCTCGTGCAGGAGCACGACGATCGCCTGCACCTTCTTGCGCTTCAGCTCGCGGACGTAGCGATTGGCGGTGTCCGCCTCGTCGGCGAAGTGCAGCACGGTCGAGAAGACCGGCAGGAGCAGCTCGGGCGTTCCTTCCAGCGTCATCCCGATGATGCCGATCCGGACTCCGCCGACGCGCTTGATCACGTACGGCGGGAAGAGCGTCCGGCCGGTCCTGACGCTGGTCACGTTGGCGGCCAGGAACGGGAAGTCGGCGCCGCGGTAGCCGTTGCCGTCGGCGCAGCCGTCGCTCGGGTGGCAGCCGCCGCGCTGGAGCCGCAGCAGCTCGGCGGGGCCTTCGTCGAACTCGTGGTTGCCGACCGCGCTGACGTCGAGGCCGATCGCGTTCAGCGCCTCGATCGCCGGCTCGTCGTGGAAGAGCGACGACAGCAGCGGGCTGGCGCCGACGAGGTCGCCGGCGGCCACGACCAGCGTGTTGCGGTTGCGGCGCTTGAGCGCGCGGACGTGCGTCGCGAGGTACTCGGCGCCGCCGGCGGGCACGCGCACCTCGGTGGGGTGCAGCCGGCGGATGACCGTCCCCGGCGTGTCCGCCTCGAGGTGGCCGTGGAAGTCATTGATCCCGAGCAGCTGGACCTCGACCTCGTCCGGCAGCCGCTCGCGCTTCTTCTTCTGCGCCTGCGCGGGCGCAGCCGCCACGAGGGCGGCCACGAGCGCGAGTACCAGGATCCGGGGCACTGCGACTACAACAGCAGAGCAGGCCCGCCGATGCGGAGGCTATGCAGTGAAGTCGTCCGTCTCGTGCGGGCCGACGCAGGCCACCGAGGAGTCCTCGGAGATCCCGCGGGCCACGTCCACGACCTGGTCGAAGGTGGCGCGGTCGAGCGCGGCGATCGCCTCGTCCGGGTCGATGTCCTGCCCGTACACCACGGACTGGTTCGCGGCGTAGCGCGCCACGGCGTTGGTGTTCTCGAAGGCCAGCACGCGCCGCCCGGCGGCGTAGGCGCGGGCGCGCTCGAACTCGTCCTCGCGCGGCCCCTCGGTGCGCAGCTCGTCGACGATCTCGCGCATCCGGGTGAAGGCCTCGACCGCCTTGCCGGACTCCAGGCCCGCCGACAGCTGCAGGATCGGCACGTCGGCGTAGGAGTGGTCGGCCGAGTAGACGGAGTACGCCAGGCCGCGCTGCTCGCGGATCTCGTCGAAGAGCCGCGAGCCCATCGAGCCGCCGAGCAGCGTCGTGTAGATGTTCAGCGCGGCACGCCCCTCCGGATCGCGCGGATCGATGGACGGGCGGTAGGAGATCCGCAGGTGCGACTGGTTGGAATCCCGTGCCTCGACCAGCGTCTGCGGGGCGAACGACGGCGCCGGCTCGGTGCCGCCGTCCGGGGAGATCGACGGGAAGCGCCCGAACGCCTCGGCCAGGTCGGTGTCGTCGGGCAGGTGCGAGAGGTTGCCGACCAGGAACGCGCCGCCGCGGGAGCCCGCCCACTGGCGCGAGCGGAAGGCCACGATCGCGTCGCGCGTGAACGTGCGCAGGTGCTCGGCGGGGCCCAGGACCGGGCGGCCGAGCGGGTGCTCGCCGAACGCCGCGCGGTCGATCAGGTGCTCGGCCACCACGGAGGGCTGGTCGTGCGCGCGGGCGATCTCCTGGATCACCACGCCGCGCTCGCGGTCGAGCTCCTCGGCGTCGATCTTGGGACGCCCGACGAAGTCGGTCAGCAGGTCGATCGCGTCGCCGGCCACCTCGGCGCGGCACGTGATGTGGAAGGCCACGAGGTCGTGCGACGTGTACGCGTTGAGCACGGCGCCCATGCGCTCCGCCGTCTCGTTGACCTTGCGGTAGTCGTCGTACTTCTGCCCGCCCTTGAACACCAGGTGCTCGAGGAAGTGGGCCATCCCGTTCTCCTCCGGGCGCTCGGTGCGCGCCCCGGCGTCGAACGCCACGAGGACGGTGGTCGCCCGCGTGCCCTCGATCTCGATCCGGTGGACCGGGAGGCCGGAGGCGAGGGTCGACGATTCGATTCGAGCCATCCCTCTATCTAACCAAGCTGTCGCTCCGGGTCTGGCCGCGGCGCTCGAGATAGAGCACGTGGTCGCGATTCACGAGGATCGCGTTGCCCCGCGTGTCCTGGATCTCGCAGAAGCCGTGGGGGCCGCACGCCTCCGGGGAGAGCTTCGCCGCCACGTCCTCGAGGGTGCCCCGCACGTCCAGGTGGCGCCCGTCCACCATCTGGACCCGCACTCGCGATTCGTCTGCCATCGTCGCTCCCTGCTGCAATGTCGGTTTCAAAGGAGGGGCGCGCCCTCGGGCACGAAATACCCTGCTTGGACACGATGGCCACTACGGAACGACATGTCCGCCGCGAGACCGCGCCCTCACGGGGCCCGTCGGTGATCGACTTCAAGGGCGTCTCCAAGCGCTACCCGAGCGGCGACATCGGGCTCGACGACGTCTCCTTCGCGATTCATCCCGGCGAGTTCGTGTTCATCGTCGGCGCCTCCGGCTCGGGCAAGTCGACCACCATCCGGCTGCTGATCAAGGAGACCGAGCCGACCGGCGGCACGATCCACGTCGCCGGGCGCGACCTGTCGCAGATCTCGCGCAAGAAGGTCCCGTACTACCGCCGCAACGTCGGCGTGGTGTTCCAGGACTACAAGCTGCTGCCGACCCGCACGGTCTACGAGAACGTCGCCTACGCGCTCCAGGTCACCGGCGGCAGCCGCCGCGACATCCGCGACAAGGTGCCGGACATCCTGCGCCTGACGGGCCTGTCGCTCAAGCTCCACAACCATCCGGACCAGCTCTCGGGTGGCGAGCAGCAGCGCGTCTCGGTGGCGCGCGCGTTCGTCAACCACCCGCCGCTGCTGCTGGCCGACGAGCCGACCGGCAACCTCGATCCCGAGACCTCGATCGGGATCATGCAGCTGCTGTACCGGATCAACCGCACCGGCACGACCGTCGTGGTCGCCACCCACGACGTCGAGATGGTCGACAAGATGCGCCGGCGCGTGATCGAGCTGTCCGAGGGCCGCGTGGTGCGCGACGAGCAGGCCGGCGCCTACACGGCCCGCGAGACGACCGGCGAGTTCGAGATGAGGTTGCGCGAGGAATGAGGATCGGCTTCTTCATCCGCGAGGCGCTCAGGGCCCTGAAGCGCAACGCCGTGCCGTCGTTCGCAGCCATGGCCACGGTGCTGGTGACGGTGCTCATCCTCGGGGTCTTCATCCCCGTCGTGCAGGCCACGACCGGCGCCGCCAACGAGGTGCGCGGGCGCGTGATCGCCAACGTCTACCTGGTCGACCGCGCCGACGACGCCGACGTGGAGCGGATCCGCAACCTGCTGGAGAACGACACGCCGCACGTCGCGCGCGTGGAGTTCGTCTCCAAGGACCAGGCCTACGCGGAGCAGCGCAAGAAGAACCCGGAGGCCTACGGCGAGCTCGGCGAGTTCAACCCGCTCCCGCACCTGTTCCGGATCACGCCCGACAACCCGGACAACATCTCCAAGGTCCGCAGCGCGCTCTCGCCGATCGGCCCCGGCGGCACCCGCACGGTGATCGACCCGGCGATCGACGAGGTCACCAACCGCGAGGAGGACACCCAGAAGATCCTCTCCGTGACGCGCGCCGTGAAGCTCACCACGGCGCTGCTCGCCGGCCTCCTGGTGATCGCCTCGATCCTGCTGATCGCCAACACGATCCGGCTCTCGCTCTACGCGCGGCGGCGCGAGGTGGAGGTCATGAAGCTGGTCGGCGCCACCGACTGGTTCATCCGCTGGCCGTTCGTGATGGAGGGCATGCTGGTGGGCGCCCTCGGCGGGATCCTGGCGGTGCTGGTGCTGGCCGTCTTCAAGGTCGCCGTGGTCGATCCGCTGGCGGCCGAGTACGCGCTGATCGCCGCGCCGGAGACGATGGGCTTCCCGCTGCTGATCGGGCTGCTGCTCGCCGCCGCGATCGGCGTGTCGGCGGTCGGCTCCGGGCTGTCGCTGCGGCGCTTCCTGCGCGTCTGAGCGCTTACGTGGACCTGACACGCGCTCGGTACCGTGGGTGGCCGAATGCGCCGTCGTTGGCTCACGCCCCTGCTCGTCATCCTGCTGCCAGTCATGCTGGTGGCCGGCATCTGGCTGGGCGGCCACCCCGAGAACCTGCCGGACAAGGTTCGCGACACGCTGGTCGCCGACACCGACGGCCGCGTGTACGAGGAGGCGATCGACACGCTCGAGCGCGACTACTACCGCAAGGTCGATCGCAAGAAGCTGCTCGACCAGTCGCTCGAGCAGGCGGTCGGCTCGCTGGACGACCGCTTCTCGCACTACTTCGCGCCGCGCGACTTCACCGACTTCCAGGCGGCCACCGAGGGCCGCTTCGAGGGCGTCGGCATGACCGTCGAGGAGATCGAGCGCGGCCTGCGCGTGCTCACCGTCTACAAGGGCTCCCCGGCCGACCGCGGCGGGCTGAGGCCCGGTGACGTGATCACCCATGTCAACGGGCGGCCGATCGCCGGCGAGAGCTCGGAGGAGTCGACGACCCGGATCAAGGGCCCGGCGGGCACCTCGGTGCGGCTGACCGTGCGCTCGAAGGGCGAGACGCGCGAGCTCGCGCTCGAGCGCGCCCAGGTCGAGATCCCGGTGGTCAAGGCCGAGATGCGCCGCTCGAACGGCCGCAAGATCGCGCACGTGCACCTGGCCGGCTTCACGTCCGGCGCGCACGGCGAGGTCGGCTCCGCCGTCAAGAAGCTGATCAAGGAGGGCGCCGACGGCGTCGTGCTCGACCTGCGCGACAACGGCGGCGGCCTGCTCAACGAGGCCGTGATGGTCTCGTCGATCTTCATCCCCGACGGCAAGATCGTCACCACCCGGGGGCGCTCGCGGCCGGAGCAGGTCTACGAGGCGACCGGCGGGGCGATCGACACCGACATCCCCGTGGTCGTGCTCGTCAACGACCGCAGCGCGTCCGCGTCCGAGATCGTCACCGGCGCGCTCCAGGACCGCGACCGGGCGAAGGTGGTCGGCACGCGCACCTTCGGCAAGGGCGTCTTCCAGGAGATCGAGCCGCTGCAGAACGGCGGCGCGCTCGACATCACGGTCGGCGAGTACTTCCTGCCCAGCGGCCGCAATCTGGGCGGCGGCGGGGTGAAGCGCGGGGCGGGCGTGGCGCCCGACGTGCAGGCCGAGGACGACCCCGACACGCCGAAGGACGAGGCGCTGGCCGCCGCACTGCGCGAGGCGGCGTGAAGCAGCGCGCCCCTGGGCGCGCGGCGGCCGGATCCGTCGTCGGCGTGCTGGCCAAGCGCGGCCGCTTCTGGACGGTCGAGCCGTTCTTCGACCGCGGCCCGCGGATGAACGTCGACCGCCCGCGCGACGCCGGCCCAGGGGAGCTGGTCGAGGTGCGCGGCAAGCGGGTCCGCTCGCTGGGCCGGCCCGACGTGGCGCGCGACGTGATCGAGGCGCTGATGCTCCACCGCGGCCTGCGGCGTCGGTTCGACCCGCTCGTCGAGCGCGAGGCGCGCGACCCGTCGCTTCCTGAGGTGGCGCGGCTGGACCTGCGCGACCTTCCGACCTTCACGATCGATCCGCCGACCGCGCGCGACTTCGACGACGCGATCTCCACCGAGCGGCTCGACGGCGGCATGGTGCGCGTCTGGGTGCACATCGCCGATGTCGCCGCCCACGTGCGGCCGGGCTCGCACGTCGACCGCGAGGCGTTCCGGCGCGCCACCTCGGTCTACGTGCCGGGGCTGGTGGAGCCGATGCTGCCCGAGGCCCTGTCGAACCAGGCGTGCTCGCTGGTGCCCCACCAGGACCGGCTGGCCGTCACCGTGGAGATGGACTTCGAGGGCGCCCGCGTGCGGCGCAGCGCGTTCCACCGCTCGATCATCCGCTCCGACCGGCGGCTGACGTACCCGGAGGTCGACGAGCTCTTCGAGGGCCCCGTCGAGGAGCCGCTGGCCGCCGCCCGGCAGGTGGCCGCCGCGCTGGCCGATGCCCGGCGCGGCGCGCTCGCCGTCGAGAGCTCGGAGCCGGAGTTCGACTTCTCGCGCGCGGGCCACGTGACGCGCCAGGTGGCGAGCGAGCAGACCGAGTCGCACCGCCTGATCGAGCACCTGATGATCGCCGCCAACGAGGCCGTGGCCACGCTGCTCGAGACGCGCAAGCTGCCGGCGCTCTACCGCGTCCACGAGCGCCCGGAGCCGGCCCGCGTGGAGCGGCTGGTCGAGCAGCTCGCGTCACTGGACGTCCCGACGCCGCCGCTCCCCCAGGCGATGACGCCGCAGCAGGCCGGCGACGCGGTGGCCGACATCTCGCGCCTGGTGGCCGAGGAGGTCCGCCGCCGCGGCCACGGGGGCGCCGCCCTCACCTCGCTGGTGCTGCGCTCCCTGAAGCAGGCGGTCTACTCGCCGCGCAACCTCGGCCACGCCGGCCTGCGCTCGCCGCGCTACTGCCACTTCACGTCCCCGATCCGGCGCTATCCGGACCTCGTCTGCCACCGGTCGCTGCTGCACGCGATCGGCGCGGGCGAGGACCAGCCGGCAGCCTCGCGGCTCGACGAGGAGGCCGAGTGGTGCTCCCAGCGCGAGCGCGACGCGATGAGGATCGAGCGCGACGCCGACTCCGTGGCGCGCTGCTTCCTGCTCGAGGCCGAGCTGTTCGAGAACGGCTGGGACGCCGTCTACGAGGGTGAGGTGACCGGCGTCATCGGCGCGGGCGCCTTCGTCGCCTTCGCCGGCTACGAGGGCATGCTGCCGGTGCGGCGGCTGGTCGGCGACTGGTGGGAGCTCAACGAGCTCGAGACGATGCTCGTCGGCGCCGGGAGCGGCGAGCGGCTGCGGCTCGGCGACGCCGTTACGGTGCGCGTGGAGAAGGTTGATGCGCCGCGGGGACGCGTCGACCTCGTGCCAGCCTGATGTCCGAGCACTCGGCGCAGATCGCGTCTGGGACGAGGCCGGCGCGCATCAGGAGGGCGAAGACGTGGCAGCCGAGGCAGATCGCGAACACCGACTCGAGCGTGGCGGCGACCAGCAGCATGGCCACGAGCACGGTCGCCGCGGTCGTCTCGCCCGCCAGCCACAGGACCGTCGCCACCGTGGTCATCGCCGCGCCCATGCCCTGCGCAAAGCGCTTGGGCGGGCCGGGGACGTGCTTCGGCTCGCCGGGGGCGAACCTCATGGCGAAGCGCGCCAGCGGGCTCAAAGTCGGCCCCGTCAGGACGCGCGCCCAGAAGCCGTAGGTGAGCGGAATCAGCAGCCAGTACGCGCCGGTCGCCAGAATGACGAGTCCAGTGATCGCCACGACACCGGCAACCAGCCGCGCCGCCTTCTCGTTCACTGGGTTGGGAAAAGAAAACATGAAACCTGATCCGAAATGAAGGATATCGCCACCAACCGCCAGGCGCGGCACCGGTACAACTTCCTCGAGACGTGGGAGGCCGGGGTCATGCTGACCGGCACCGAGGTCAAGTCGCTGCGCGACGGCAAGGCCACGATCAAGGACGGGTATGCCGCGGTGCGCGACGGCGAGGTCTGGCTCTACAACGTCCACATCCCGCCCTACGCGCCCGCCTCGCGCGAGAACCACGAGCCCGAGCGCCCGCGCAAGCTGCTCATGCACCGGCGCGAGATCGAGCGCCTGATCGGCAAGACGCGCGAGAAGGGCCTCACGCTCGTCCCCACGCGCATCTACTTCCGCGACGGCCGCGCCAAGGTCGAGATCGCGCTGGCCAAGGGCAAGGACGTCGGCGACAAGCGCCAGTCGATCAAGGAGCGCGAGATGAAGCGCGAGATGGAGCGGGCTATCCGACGGTGAGGACGGCCTTGCCCGCCACGCGACGGTCGATCAGGGCGTCGATGGCGGTGTCCACGTCCTCCAGCTCGTCACGAAGTCGATCTGCGGTCGAGCCGGCCGGCGGTCAGCTCGTTGACGAGCAGCGTGAGGTCGCGCACGCCCGAGCGGTGCCCTGGGGCGCGACGCGCGTGAGCGCGGCGGCGAGGCTCGCGCCGCCGACCGACTCGAGCAGCAGGTCGAACGGCTCGCCCTCGGGCTCGAGCTCGCGAGCCGGTCCTTGGGGAGGGCGGCCAGCTCGGCCCAGCCGCCCTCGTCGGCGAGGCCGACCACGCGGGTGCCGTCGCCGAGCACGCCGGCCACGTCCCAGCCCGGGATCGTGCCCGGCTTGCGCGCCGGCAGGCGGCGGACCTCGCCGCGGTTGAGCGAGACGGCCTTGACCTCGACGAGCGCGTGCGAGGCGTCCACCTGCGGGTCGGGCGCCTCCGTGAGGGAGACGCCCGACCCGTCGGCCACGAGGGCTCGCATCAACTGGCGCGGCCCGTGAAGACCACGACGCGCCGGAACGGTGGCCGCTTGGGCGGGGAGGAGGGAGGGGTCATGCGGGGTCCTTTCATCCGAAAGTACGACGACCATCGTACCAAACGTTCGATGAGCGTCGTACAATCAAACTCGTGCCGCGAACTCTGCATCATCCTCCCGCCGACACGCTCGAGCTGACCGGCGTCCTGCACGCGCTCGCCGATCCGGTCCGGCTCGAGATCGTGCGCGCCCTCGCCGCCGAGGGCGAGTGCCGCTGCGGCGCCTTCGACCTGCCCGTGACCAAGTCCACGCGCACGCATCACTTCCGCGTCCTGCGCGAGACGGGCGTGATCGAGCAGCGCGCCGAAGGCACGGCGCTCGTGAACCGGCTGCGCCGCGAGGAGCTCGACGAGCGCTTCCCGGGCCTGCTGGACTCGGTCCTCAGCGCTCGGTGAGCGCTGCGAGCATCGCCGCGATCGCCGGGCGCTCGCTGCTGCCCGCGCGCACTGCGGCGTAGATCCGCCGGCTCGGCGGCGCGCCCTTGACGGGCAGCGCGACGACGCCGGGCGGCGGCGGTCCCGCCAGCTCGGGCACGAGCCCGACGCCGGCGCGGTTGGCTACGAGCGCGTAGGAGACGGCGAAGTCGTTGGTGATGTGGGTCAGCCTGGGCTCGTAGCCGGCCGCGCGCGTGGAGTGGATGACGACGAGGTGGCAGAACGAGCCCTCGCGGCCGGCGATCCACGGCTCGTGCTCGAGCGCGCGCATGTCGACCTCGGGCTCGGCGGCCAGCGGGTGGTCCTCCGGCAGCGCCACGCGCAGCCGGTCCTCGAGCAGGTCGGTGCGCTCGATCGCGGGGTCGGCCGGCACGGGGGAGAACGCGTACTCCTGCGCGATCGCCAGGTCGAGCTCGCCGAGCTTGAGCGCGGGCAGGCTGTCCTCGGGCTCCATGTCGCGCGTGGTCACGCGCAGGTCGGGATGGCGCTGCGAGAGGGCGGCGATGGCGCGCGGGAGCAGGATCCGGTGCGCGCTCGCGAACCCCGCCGCGCGGAGCACACCGGCCACGTGCGTGTTCGTGCGCTCGAGCGCCGCCTCGGCCGCCTCCAGCTCGCGCAGGATGCCCTCCGTGCGCTGCACCAGGTCCTCGCCCGCGGGGGTCAGGCGGCGCGTGCGGCCGTTGCGCTCGAGCAGCGCGACGCCGGCTTCTCGTTCGAGCGCGGCGAGTTGCTGGGAGACCGCGGGAGCCGTGTAGCCGAGCGCGTCGGCGGTCGCCGCGATGGTGCCGCGGGCGGCGAGCTCGCGTAGGACGCGGAGGCGGCGGACGTCAAGCATGCGAAAGCGCAGCTTACGCTCGAGCGAAGAAATCGCAACTGGAAGTTTGCATGGGCGGCGTTCACCATGGGCCGTGATGCGCCCCGTCCACGTCGCCCTCGCCGTCTTGGTCGCCGCGGTCTGGGGCCTGAACTTCGTGGTCATCGAGGTCGGCCTGGAGGACTTCCCGCCGCTGCTGCTGTCCTCGCTGCGCTACTTCCTGGCCTCGCTGCCGCTGCTGCTCATCGGCGGGCGGGCAGGCGTGCCGTGGAAGTGGGTGCTCGCGGTCGGCGGAGCGATCGGCGTCGTCAAGTTCTCGCTGCTGTTCGTGGGGATGGACGTCGGCATGCCCGCCGGCCTGGCCTCGCTCGTGCTCCAGGTGCAGGCGTTCTTCACCGTCGGCTTCGCGATCGTGCTGCTCGGCGAGCGGCCGCGGGCGGTGGTCGGCGCGGGCCTCGCGCTCGCGACGGCGGGCCTCGCGCTGGTGGCGAGCGGGCTCGACGGCGTGGCCACGCCCGCCGGCTTCGCGCTCGTGATCGGCGCCGCCGCGGCGTGGGGCATCGGCAACGTGGCGATCAAGCGCGCCGCGCCGCCGGACCCGCTGCGGTTCATGACCTGGATCTGCGTCGTGCCGCCGTTGCCGCTGCTGGCTTTGTCGCTCGCGTTCGAGGGTCCTTCGCGGGTCGGTGACGCTTTGGCCGGGATCGACCTCGGCGGCATCGCCGCGGTCGCCTACATCGCGTTCGCGGCGACGACTCTGGGCTGGGGCCTGTGGGCGTTCCTGCTGCGCGCGTACTCGGCCGGGACGGTCGCCCCGTTCTCCCTGCTGGTGCCCGTCTTCGGGCTCGGCTTCGCGGCGCTGCTGCTCGGCGAGCCGCTGACCGCGCGGACCGTGATCGCCGCCGTGCTGGTCGTCTCGGGCGTCCTACTGACGCAGCGGGCGCCGCGGATTTCACCGCAGATTGCGGGAATTCGGCCGCGAACGGTCTTGCATGACGGAGCGGGCCCCGGATAGTTTCGCCGCTTCGACGCGAAGGTCGAGACGCAGAGAGCGAGGCCATCGAGGTGAGAGGCCCGCCGCCCCGTCCGCGACGGCGCTTGCGCTGGCGCAGAGGGCTCCTCGAGCGGCTCCCTTCGCGTCGATTTTTTTGCGCCTAGACGGCCTCAGACGGCAAAGATCCCCATTTTGCGGGATCGACCGCAACAGACCCCTTGCCAAGCGCGTCATGACCGCATAGGTTTCTCGCAGACGCGAAGGAGTGAGTCGTAAAGAGCGAGGCCACCGAGGTGTAAGGCCCGCCGCCCAATACCGAAGGTCGGTTCGCCGGCCGGAGGGGGACCTCAAAGCGGCCCGCACCTTCGCGTCGTTTTCGTTAAGCGCCCCGCACGACTCCTGGCGCGTAGACCTCGGCGACTTCGGGCGAACGTCAACTGCGGCTGGGTACGGAGGCTGGGGAACCGGCCGCGGCGGCAAGCATCCTGCCTAGGGGTCGAAATACGACCCCTGGGCAGGACGCTTCGAAGAAAACCGCCCCGCCGGCCTCACCGGCTCCCCTACCCAGCCGCAGTTGGCGCCGTCGCGTGCCCGAGCTCGGTGATCTCGGTCTTTGCGGACGCCTCCCCGGGGTCGTTCATACGTATTCTCGGAAGATGCGGGATGGTCGCTTGCGCGCTCTCGCCGCACCGCATACGTTCCTTCCTGACGCGAGGGTGTGAGTCGCAAAGAGCGAGGCCATCGAGGTGTGAGGCCCGCCGCCCAATACCTGAAGCCGGTTCGCCGGCCGAAGGGGGACCTCGAAGCGGCCCGCTCCTTCGCGTCTTTTCGTTAACGGGGCGGCTGGTGCAACCCGAAGCGCGACCCCTGGTCGTCCTTGCACAGCTTGAAGCGCCCGAACTTGGCGACGGACTCCTCCTCGCCGTCCATGTCCATGTCCTCGATCTCGCCGCCGAGCTCGCGGACGCGGTCCGCGGCGGCGTCGATGTCGTCGACGGCGAAGAACACGTAGGGCGCGGCTCCCTTGTCGCCGCCGTGCATCCCGCCGGCGACGTTCGGCGCCGTGATCCCGAAGCCGCCTCCGCCGGAGGGGCCGGGCTCGAAGGTCCAGCCGAAGAGCGCCTCGTAGAACGCGCGCCCGCGCTGGGCGTCCTCGACGCCGATCTCGAAGAACGTCAGCTCACCCGCCATCGGGGGTCTCCTTTCGTTTGGTCCTCGACCACGCTAGGCCGCCCTCGGGAGTCCGTCTTGGACAAATGCGACACGAGTTTTCCGGAGGATGCGGGATGCGGCTTTCCCGCCCTCTTGCGCGCCGGCGGCGCCGTGCATAAGTTCTGTCCAGACGCGGAGTGAGTCGTAAAGAGCGAGGCCATGAGGTGTAAGGCCCGCCGCCCATCCGGTTGACGGTTCGCCGTCGGCAGGGGGCCCTCGAGCGGCTCCTTCGCGTCGCTTTCGTTAAACCCCGGCGTCAGCCAGCAGCGTGAGCCAGATCTCGCTCCGCGTCGGGAAGCACGGGACGGCGTGGCGCAGGCGCTCCAGCGGGATCTCGCCGACGATCGCGATCGTCGCCGCGTGCAGCATCTCGCCGACCTCGGCGCCGGTGATCGTCGCGCCGACCACCACCCGCCGCTCGCGGTCGATCAGCAGCCGAGCGGTGCCGGGCGCGTCGCGGCCGTAGAAGGACCCGCCGGCGTTGCCGGACGTGCTCGTCTCGACCGCCTCGACCTCGAGCCCCGCCTCGGCCGCGGTGTCGGAGGTGTGGCCGACCGCCGCCACCTGCGGCTCGGTGAAGATCACGCGCGGGCTGAGCGGCCCGTCGGCGCCGTGCGAGATCGCGGTGTCGAGCCCGTGGATGTGATCGGCCGCGATCCGGGCCTGGTACTTGCCCATGTGCGTGAACAGCGCCTTGCCGTTGATGTCGCCGATCGCGTAGAGCCACGGGTGGCCGTCGACCCGCATGAGGGCGTCGGCGGACACCGGCTTGTCCGTGTCGATCCCGAGCGCCTCCAGCCCGAGCCCCTTGGTCTGCGGCTTGCGGCCGAGCGCCACCAGCAGCTTGTCGCCCACCGCCTCGCGACCGTCCGAGGTGCGCACCACGACGTCGCCGCCGCGCTGCTCGACCCACTCCGCCTTCTGCCCGGTGCGGACGTCGACCCCGTATCCCTCGAGCGCCTCGGTGACCTGCGCGCACGCGAACTCCTCCTCGCGCGGCAGCAGTCGCCGCTCGCCCTCGATCAGCGTGACCTGCGCGCCGAGCGTCTGGAACGCCTGCGACATCTCGACGCCGACGACCCCGCCGCCCATGATCACGAGCCGCTCGGGGATCTCCTTCGCGATGGTCGCGTCGCGGTTGGTCCACGCGTCGTCGATCGCGTCCAGCCCCTCGATCGGCGGCATCGAGGGGAGCGAGCCGGTCGACAGGATCACCGCGCGCGTGGCCTCGAGCTCCTCGTCGCCCACCCGTATCCGCCGCTCGCCGGTCAGCTCGCCGGAGCCGCGCACGAGCGCGATGTCGCGGTCCTCCAGCCACGGCAGCTGGGACGAGTCGTCGAGGCCGTGGATGATCTCGTCGCGGCGATCGAGCACGGCCTGCACGTCGAGCCGGCCCTGGATCGCCTGCGCCGCGCCGGGGATGCGGCGCGCCTCCTCGAGAGCCTCGTAAGGCCGCAGCAGCGCCTTGGAGGGCATGCACGCCCAGAACGAGCACTCGCCGCCCACCAGCCGGTCCTCCACGATCGCCACGCTCATGCCGTGATCCGCCAGCCGCCCGGCGGCGACCTCGCCGGCCGGCCCTGCCCCGATCACCACCACGTCGAAGCTCCGCATCAGCCCTCCCGTCGATCTCTACAATGGACAGCGAACATAGACCCCTGGGGACGACACGGCTTCGACGTGGCCGGTTCGCAGGGGCGGTTGCGAGCCGAGGTTCCGGAGGCCTCGTAAAACCCCGGAAAAACCATAAGTGCGGACAACAAGTCCATCGCGGAGTCTCACGACTTCGCCCTCGCCTAACCTCGGTTAGGTGAGTGTCGGCCCCCGGAGCCTGCGACGGGATCGGCCGACTCAGTAGCAGGCTCACCCCGTGAGGTCCGCCTCAGCCGATCGGGGGACATCTTTCGAGGCTGGCTCTCCTCAACCCCGCCGGCGTCGGCGAGCGGAGAGCGAGACTTAGAGCGCCGGCTACGCTCGTAGACGCCGTCTTTAGCGCGGTCGCGGACGTGGGTTCGATTCCCACCGTCTCCACCTCCAAGACGCTTCGGTTTTCCACATTGGGAGACCGGAGCGTCTTTGTCGCGCTACGCGCAGGTCTCGGCGTCGGACGCGTCGCGGCTGTCGCGCAGCGCGATGAGCAGGTCGCGCAGCTGGTCGCGCTGGTTTGCGCTCAGTCCGGCGATCGCCAAGCGGTTCGGCGCCGCCGGCTTCCAGGTCGCGCTGCTCGCGCGTAACGCCGTCCAACTGAACCCTCGGACCCCAAAGGTGACGCACAACATGAAGGCCATCACCCTCAACGAAGCCGGCACGCCGCCGGCCGTCAGCGACGACCTGCCCACCCCGATGCCCGGCCCGCGCGAGGTGCTCGTGCGCGTGCAGGCGTCCTCCGCGAACCCCGCTGACAACGCCATCGCCGCCGGCATGCTCGCCGCCATGGGCGTCGAGCACGAGTACCCCGTCACCCTCGGCCGCGACTACGCCGGTGTGGTCGAGCAGGTCGGCGCCGAGGTCACCCGCTACGCCGTCGGCGACGAGGTCTACGGGTTCCTCGTGCACGCCGACCCGACCGTCCGTGACGGCAGCTGGGCCGAGCTCATCACCGTCCCCGAGGACGCCTCGATCGGCCGCCGGCCCACGAGCGTGGACATCGCAACCGCGGGTGCGGCGCCGCTGGCGGCCATCACCGCAGTGACCGCCATCGACGCCCTCAACCTCGCCGGCGGCGACACCGTGCTCATCGTCGGCGCCACCGGCGGCGTCGGCAGCTTCGCCGTCCAGCTCGCCGCCCAGGCGGGCGCCACCGTCATCGCTCCCGCGCTACCCGAGGACGAGGACTACCTGCGCGACCTCGGCGTCACCGAGATCCTCCCGCGCGAGGGCGATGTCGTCGCCGCCGTCCGCGAGCGCTTCGCCGACGGCGTCGACGCGCTGCTCGACCTCGTCAACTATGCGCCCGGCACCTACGACGCCGCGCTCAAGGACGGCGCCCGCATCGCCTCACCGCTCGGCGCCGCCGGCGAAGGCCCCGGCCGCACCATGGTCATGGCCCAGCCGACGACGGAGAACCTCGACCGCGTCGCGCAGCTGCTCGACAGCGGCGCCTTGAAGGTGCCCGTCCAGGCCACCTACGAGCTCGACCGCGCCCCCGAAGCGCTCCAGGCCCTCGCGTCCAGCCACACGCAGGGCAAGCTCGCCATCCGCGTCGCCTAACGCCCGGAGCCGCGCACGCCGGCCAGCGAAGACGCTTCGGTTTTCCACACTGGGAGACCGGAGCGTCTCTGTCTACGATGAGCAGACCATGAACGCCGCCGCTCATCTCCTTCGCGCGTTCTGGTGGGCCGACTGACCGTCGGCCGCGTTTCTCCTCCCGGACGCCACGCCGACCTCGCCTGACGCGGGGACGCGCTGCGCTGCGCCCACCGGTGCCTTCCCGCCCTCGTTGACGTATGGGCGCGCGAAAGGACACCGTCGTGACCATCACCCTGACCGGCATCCAGCCCACCGGCGAGCTGCACCTCGGCAACTACGCCGGCGCCATCAGGCCGCTCGCCCGGCTCGCCGCCCAGCCCGCTCGCGAGACGTACGTGTTCGTCGCCGACCTGCACGCGCTCAACGGCCGGCCCGAGCCGGACCAGCTGCGCGAGCGCACGCGGAAGATGGCCGCCGCGCTGCTCGCCTGCGGCCTCGACCATGACCGCGTGCACGTGTACCGGCAGTCCCGCGTGCCCGCCATCGCGCAGATCAGCGCCCTGCTGTCGAACGTCACGAGCAAGGGGACGCTCAACCGGGCGCATGCCTACAAGGCGCTCGTCGCCGCCAATGCCGCCGCCGGACGGGACACCGACCATGGGGTGAACATGGGCCTGTTCACGTATCCCGTGCTGATGGCCGCCGACATCCTCGCCATGCGCGCCCACGAGGTCCCGGTCGGCTCCGACCAGACGCAGCACGTCGAGATCGCCGTCGAGCTCGCCCGCGCGTTCGGGCGCGCCTACTTCCCCGGCGCCCTCCGGGAACCGCGAGCTGGTCGTCGCGCCGGCCGGCGGCGTGCTGCCCGGCCTGGACGGCCGCAAGATGAGCAAGAGCCACGGGAACACCATCCCGCTGCTCGCGCCGCCCGAACAGCAGGCCAAGCTCGTCCGCCGCGTCGTCACCGACAGCCGCCGCCCGCAGGACCCCAAGGACCCGGACACGCTCGTCGCGCTGCTCGACACGTTCGCCGACCCGGCGGTCGCCCGGGAAGTCCGCGGCCGGTACCGGACCGGCGGCATCGGCTACGGCGACGTCAAGGCTCTGCTCGCCGACGCAGCTGCACACGACGCTCGCGCCGATGCGCGACCGCTACGAGGCGCTGCTCGCCGACCCCGCCCGGCTCGACGCCGCGCTCGAGGCGGGCGAGCGGCGCGCCAACCAGCGCGCCACTGCGACCGCCCGCCTCATGTCGAGCGCCATGGGTCTGTGAGCCCGCTACTCGACGCCCGGGAACCAGAGGCCGAACCGGCTGCAGAGGCCGGGGACGCTGTCGGGCTGCATGTCGAGGGCGTAGCGGGCGCACAGCTCGCCGAAGGCCTCCTCGTCGGGCTCGGCGCCGGCCGTGAGCGGCGCGAGCTCGGCGAAGAACTGCTCGAAGCCGGCGGGGGAGATGATCTCGAGGATGCGGCACGGCTCGTCGCCGGCGTTCCAGAACGTGTGCCACTGCCCGCGCGGCTTGTAGACGAGGTCGCCCGGGCCGGCCTCGACGACGTCGTCGCCGAGCAGCGCGCCCATGCGGCCCTCGAGCACGAAGCTGTACTCGTCCTCGCGGTTGTGGCGGTGGAGCGGCGCGGCGAGCCCGCGGGGCGGCATCGGGTGCTCGACGAGGCTGAAGCGGGTGTCGGTATCGGCGCCGGGGATCATGAAGCGGACGCCGATGGTCTGCAGGGAGACGGACTCGCCGTCGGTGGGGCCGATGATCTTCGGCGAGACGATCGTGGACATCGGACTGGGGCTCCTCGGAATCGATGGACAGTGCTGTTCGATGAATACGGTACACATGCGCCGCCCGATGTGTCAAGATTCATCGAACACCTATGACCACGGAAACTCCCAAGCGCCGCTACGAGAAGCGAGCGCGCGCGGTTCACGAGCAAGCGACGCGGATGCGGATCATCGACGCCGCGATCGATCTCCACGGCTCGGTCGGGCCGGCGCGGACGAGCATCTCGGCGATCGCCGACCGCGCGGGCGTGCGCCGGGCGACCGTCTATCGCCACTTCCCCGACGAGCGCTCGCTCTTCCTGGGCTGCTCCGGGACGTACGCCGAACGCAACCCGGCGCCCGATCCGGCGACCTGGGCGTCGACGCCGGATCCCGCGGCGCGGCTCCAAGAGGCGCTCGACGCGATCTACGCCTGGTACGAGCGGGTCGAGCCGATGCTCAGCGCGGTGATGCGCGACATCGACGCGGTGCCGACCCTCAAGGAGATCCAGGCGGGCCGCCTCGCGTACCTCGAGGGCGTCGAGGACGGCCTCGCGGCGGGCTGGGGCGTGCGCGGGAGCGCTGCCAAGCGGCTGCGCGCGACGATCGGACTGGCGCTCGACTTCCTCGCCTGGCGGACGCTCCACGAGCGCGGCCTGACCCGCGCGGACGCGATCGACGTGATGTCGGCCGCGGTCCGCGCGGTGTCTGCCTGATCCGTCAGTCGTCCCAGCGGTGCCGCGAGCGCCCGATCAGCGTGTAGTAGAGATCCGTCTGGTCGCGGACCCCCATCACGTTCGACGCCTGCGGCCCGATCGCCGCCACCGGCACGCGGGCGCCGGTGTGCTGCTGGCCGGGCGGGGTCTTGCCCGTCGCGTACGACACCCGCAGCGGCGCGCCGTCGGCGGTCTCGACCGTGGCATAGAAGCCCGGCGTGTCGACCGTGTCGCCCACGATCTGGCTCGTGTGCGAGTGGTCGGCGGTCTGCACGATCAGCGTGTCTGGATGCCGCCGCTGGAACGCGAGCGCCACCTTCAGCGCCTCGTCGAGCTGCAGCGTCTCGCCGATCTGCCCGCACAGGTCCGCCGCGTGGTCGCGCTTGTCGATCGACGCCGACTCGACCTGCAGGAAGAACCCGTCGCGGTCGTCGTCGAGCAGCTCGATCGCCTTCTTCGTCATGGCGGCGAGGCTCGGCTCGTTGTCGGGCCGGAAGTCCTCGTCGCAGCGCGTCGTGGGCGAGCCGGCGCCCGGCGTCGGGGCCGCGATCAGCGGCGCGAACTGCGTGGTCAGGTTGACCGGGGCGAACAGACCGAGCACGGGCTTGCCCTTCACGCTCTTGACCGCGTTCAGGCCGGTCGTGTCGGTCACGTACTGGAAGCCCTTGGACTTCGCATAGTCGACGACGGTCTGCGTGGTGTTGTCGAGCGTCTGCTCGTAGCGGGCGCGCCCGCCGCCGAGGTTGACGTCGAGCCGGTGGTCGACCTGCTGCTCGACGATCGAGCCGAGCCCGCCGGCGGACTTGCGCTCGGTCGGGCACAGGGTCCGCGTGTCGGCCGGGCCCTGGCAGCCGCGGCGCGAGATGTGCGAGGACGGAGCGGCGGGCGTGGCGTCGCTGAGCTCGGAGGTCGTCACGTTGCCGATCGCCTTGCCGCGTGACTTCATGACCTCGAACGTCGTCGTGAAGCCCTGGTTCGAGCCGGGCACCGTCTCGGCCGTGCTCATGCCCTGCGAGAGCCGGGCGTCGCCGGTCTTCTTGCCGGTCGACCACGCGGTCGCGGTCGGCGCCGAGTCGGGCACGTAGTTCGGGTCGTAGTCGGGGCCTGGCCCGTACTTGAGGTTCCAGGTGTGGTACTCGCCGGTGAACGGCAGCGTCTCGTACGCCATCGGCGGCCCGTTGACGCCGTTGAGGTAGTAGCGGCCGATCGTGAGCTCGCTGTCGCCGGTGCCGTCGCCGATCAGCAGGATCACGTTCTTCGGCTTGTCGGAGTCGAGCGCCCGCTCGATCTCCTTCGTGTTGTCCGACGGGCCCGTGCCGCCGGCGATCACGACGCCGGTCGAGCAGGCAGCCGCCAGTGCGGCCGCCCCGAGGGCGACCATCGTCTTCTTGGTCCGCAAGTGGCTCCTTCCGTAGAGAGGCGCCGCGATTCTGGCTGCCCGGCCCGCGCCGCTTGTTACCACTTCGTGTAAGTGCGCTACGCAGCGGCGGGCGTGAGCGGGAACGTCGTCTTCGTCAGCTCCTCGGACAGGTCCCACAGCCGCCGGGCGGTCTCCGCGTCGCTCGCCGCCTTGCTGCGGCCCACGAGCCGCGGGTGGCCGCGCTGCTCCATGAAGCCGTCCGGGCCGACGTAGCTGCCGCCGGGGATGTCCTCGGTCGCCGCGTACAGCGTGGGCAGCGCGCCCATCTCCTCGCTCTGCGCCGTGAGGTCGGTGATGACCATGACGCCGCGGTGGAGGACGCTCTCGGTGTGGTGCTGGAGGTTCGTCCGCGCGTAGCCCGGGTGGGCGGCGACCGCGCGCACGTCCGAGCCGGCCTCGGCCAGCCGCCGCTGCAGCTCGAGCGTGAACAGCAGGTTGGCGAGCTTGGACTGCCCGTAGGCGCGCCAGCGGAAGTAGCGGCCGTGCTCCCAGTTGAGGTCGTCGAGCCGGATCGAGCCCCCGCGGTGCGCGCCCGAGGACACGGTCACGACGCGGTCGGTGATGTGCTCGAGCAGCAGGTTGGTGAGCGCGAAGTGCCCGAGGTGGTTGGTGCCGATCTGCAGCTCGAAGCCGTCCTTGGTGCGGCGCTCGGGCGTCGCCATCACACCGGCGTTGTTGATCAGCGCGTCGATCGGCCCCTCCCAGCCGTCGGCGAACTCGCGCACCGAGGACAGGTCGGCGAGGTCGAGCCGGCGCACCTCGGTGTCGCCCTCGATCGAAGCGGCTGCCTGCTCGCCGCGGGCGGGCTCGCGCACCGCGAGCACCACGCGCCCGCCGGCGCGGGCCAGCTCGCGCGCCGCGATCAGCCCGATGCCGCTGTTGGCGCCGGTCACGATGAAGGTTCGGCCCTCGAGCCGCGGGAGGTCTTCAGGAGTCCATTTCGAGGTCGTCATGCCTACAAAGTAGACGCTGACAACAATGCTGTCAACGGAAACATTCGTTACGCTTGCGGGCGATGGCCACCGCGCGCGCCTACCACCACGGGAACCTGCGCGAGGCGCTGCTCGCGTCGGCCGAGCGCACGCTGAGCGAGCACGGGGCGGGCGAGCTGTCGCTGCGCGCGCTGGCGCGCGAGGCGGGGGTCAGCCACGCGGCGCCGCGGCGTCACTTCGCCGACAAGCAGGCGCTGCTCGACGCGCTGGCCGAGGACGGCTTCGAGCGGCTGGGCCGCGAGCTGGAGGCCGCGATGGGCGCCGCCGGCGACTCGCTGGGCGAGCAGCTGGCCGCGTTCGCGCGCGCCTACGTCCGCTTCGCGACCCGCCACGCCGCGCTGCTCGAGCTGATGTTCGCCGGCAAGCACCGCGACGAGGACCTGCGCGCCGCCGCCAACCGCGCCTTCGAGCCGCCGCTCACGCTGTTCGTGACGGCCCAGGCCGCCGGCCAGGTGGTGCCCGGCGACCCGGAGCGGGTCGGCGTCGTGGCGCTGGCCACGCTCCACGGCATCGCTTCGCTGGCCAACAACGGCATGCTCGGCGACGCGGAGCTCGACGACGTGGTCGACGAGGCCGTCGAGCGCCTGGTCCTCGGGCTCAGGCCGAGGTGAGCCAGCTAGAATGGGGGGTAGCCGCGCGAGCCTGGTCGCCCCGCCCAAGGCGGCATGCGGGCTCGCGCTCTACGAGCTTTCCGAGCGCCTGCCGCCCCGTGCGGTGTCCTGCGGCGCTCTTCCATCGAATCTGGAGGTACCGCCATGGCCGTCGAAGAGAAGCTCTCCCTAGAGGGCCTGGTCGAGGAGTCGCTACCGAACCTGATGTTCCGCGTCACGCTCGACAACGGACACTCCGTGCTGGCTCACATGGCCGGCCGCATGCGCCGCGCCCGCATCCGCGTGAACCCGGGCGACCGCGTCCGCGTCGAGGTCTCCCCGTACGACCTCAGCCGCGCCCGGATGATCTATCGGCTCAAGTAGGCGCGGATCAGCGCGTCCATCGCGGCATCCGGCAGCAGCCGGGCCGCGATGGCCTGCATCTTGGCTTCGCGCCCGACCACGTAGCGGGCCCGTGGGCGGCGTGACGTGACCGCCTTGCCCACCACCTCGGCCACCGCCTCCGGCGGTAGTCCCTCGCGCTCGAGCCGCTCGACCGCCTTGGTCACGGCCGGGATCAGCTTCGCGTAGCGCTGCTGCGCGTCAGGGGACATGTCGCCCGTGATCCGCCGGGCGTCGTCCATCCCCTTGCCCCAGATCGGCGTCGCGATCCCGCCCGGCTCGATGCTGACCACGCGCACGCCGTGCGGGCCCACCTCGCGGCGGAGCGCGTCGCTGACCGCCTCCAGCGCGAACTTGGAGGCCGAGTAGGGCCCGAACAGCGGGTTGGCCACGCGCCCGCCGATCGAGCTCATGTTCACGATGCGGCCGCGGGCGCGCAGGATCGCCGGCAGCAGCGCGCGCGTGACCGCGACCTGCCCGAGCAGGTTGACCTCCATCTGCTTGCGCCACTCCTCGACGGGCACGACCTCGACCGGCCCGCTGATCGCGATCCCCGCGTTGTTGACGAGCGCGTGGAGCTCGGCGCCGACGCGCTCGGCCGCGGCCGCCACGTCGGACTCGGAGGTGACGTCGAGCCGCAGCGGCTCGAGGCCCTCGGGCGCGTCGGCGGGGTCGCGGACCCCCGCCAGGACGTGGAAGCCGAGTCCGGCGAGGTGGACGGCGCAGGCGCGGCCGATGCCGGTCGATGCGCCGGTGACGAGTGCGAAGCGTGGCATCGGCGCGACGATACGCTCTCGCGGTGGATCAGCCGGCCGTCCAGCGCGTGTGCCCTCACTGCGCGCGCATCTCCTACGACAGCGGGCGGCGCTGCCCCTACTGCGGGCGCTCCTTCCGGCGCTCGGTGGTCCTGCCGATCGCGGCGCTGCTCACCGTCTTCGCGGTGGTCGTGCTCGGCGGCATGTACGCGATGTTCGTGGTCGCCGGCCAGGAGGTCGACGAGCAGCTCGACCGCGAGGTCCAGCGCGTCGAGCGCGAGCTGGAGCGCAACTTCGACGGGATCCAGCGCGACGTGCGCGAGCAGCTCGACCGTCGGCTGCCCGAACCTACCGCGACGCCCTGAGCCTGACGTGCAGGTGGTCGTCGTGGTGCGTGAGCGTCTGCACGACCTTGCGCGGGCCGCGCAGGCCGAGCGACGGGCCGACGAACACGTACTCCGCGCCCTCCGCCACGAACGCGTCGACCAGCTCCTGCGCCGCCGCGCGGTCGACCTGATCGGGCCGCCACGCGCGGAGCAGGCGGCGATCCAGCCGGGGGTAGTAGACGTCGGCGTCGAGCCCGTTCTGGTGTGAGGCGTGGCCGATGCCGCCGAAGCGCGGCCCGAAGTCGCCCCCGTGCGGGCGCGAGAGGTCGCCGACCAGCACGGGCGGCGCAACCGGATGGCGTTGCGCGTAGGCGCCCAGCACACGGTGCAGCGTGCGCAGCAGGCGGTCGGTGCCCCAGCGCCGCCACGGGCGGTTGCCGACCTGCTTGAAGATCGGGTCCCAGGTCGCGAACCCCGGGCCGGTCAGCGGCAGCTGGCGCCCGTGGACGAGCCGGCCGCTCCAGGGCAGGCCGGCCGCGCGCGAGCGCGGCAGCGGCTCGGGTGCGGCCACGGGCGGGAGCGGCTGCGGCGTCGCGGTCGCCACCGGCGGCAGCGGCTGCTGCTCCGGCGGCGGCGGTGGGGCGGGCGGCTCGTCGCCCGGCGCGGCGAGCAGCGCCGCCGGCAGCGCGAGGGCGGCCAGGATCAGCAGCGGGACGGCAAGGCGCACGAACGGGATACGGCTCCCATCATGCCACCGGTCCCTGGTCCGGGCTCACGTTCGCCACGTCGCTCCGGCGCACGATCGCGGCGAGCAGCACGACGCCCACCAGCATGAGGATCGACGCCCCGAGGAACGCCACCTGGAAGCCCTCGACGATCGCGCTCGCGCGATCCATGCTCCCGGCCACGCTCGCGGTCTTGTCGGCCGCCAGCGTCGCCAGCACGGCGAGCCCGAGCGCGCCGCCGATCTGCTGCGACGTGTTGAACAGGCCGGACGCCAGGCCCGCGTCCTCGGCCGAGACGTTCGTGGTGGCGATCAGCGTCACCGGCACGAACGTCAGGCCCATGCCGATCGACATCAGCAGCAGGCCGGGCAGCAGCGTGCCGACGTAAGTGCCGTCGACCTCGGCCCGTGACAGCAAGAACAGGCCGGCGGCGGCCAGCACCATGCCGCCCATCGTCGTCTCGCGCACGCCGACCTTCTTCACCAGCACCTGCGAGAGCCCGGAGCCGGCGACGATGCCGACCGTCACGGGCAGGAACGCGAGGCCCGCCTCGATCGGGGTGTAGCCGAGGATCTGCTGCACGTACAGAGACGAGAAGAAGAAGTTGGCGAACAGGCCGCCCGCGACCACGAGCAGCACCAGGTTGGCGCCCAGCAGCGAGCGGATCCTGAAGATCCCGAGCCGGACCAGCGGGGCGGATGAGCGGCGCTCGATGAGCACGAAGACCGCCAGCAGCGCGATCGCGAGCGCGCCCAGCCCGATCGTCTTCGCCGAGCCCCAGCCGAACTCCTCGGCCTTCACGATCGCGTAGACGAGCACGATCAGGCCGGCGGTCACCGTGACAGCGCCGGCGAAGTCGAACGAGTCCGGCCGCTTCTCGGCGCGCGACTCGGGCACGTAGCGCCACGCGAGCACGGCGGCGGCGATGCCGACCGGCACGTTGACGAAGAAGATCCACTCCCACGAGAGCGCTTCGGTGAGGATGCCGCCGAGCAGGAGGCCGAAGGCGCCGCCGCCGGCCGCGATCGCGCCCCACACGCCCATCGCCTTGGTCCGGTCAGGGCCCTCCTCGAACGTCGTGGTGATGATCGACAGCGCCGCGGGGGAGACGAGGGCGCCACCGAGGCCCTGCAGGCCGCGCGCGGCGACGAGCATCTCGGAGCTGTTCGAGAGGCCGTTGAGCAGCGAGGCGGCCGAGAAGACGATCACGCCTGCCACGAACAGGGCGCGGCGGCCGATGAGGTCGGCGGCGCGACCGCCGAGCAGCAGGAAGCCGCCGAAGACGAGCGTGTAGGAGTTGATGACCCACTGGAGGTCGGCGGCCGAGAACTGGAGGTCCTGCTGGATCGACGGCAGGGCGACGTTCACGATCGTCGCGTCGAGGATGACCATGAACTGGCCCAGGCAGACCAGGACCAGGACGAGCCAGGGGTTGACCTCGTGCTCGGCGACCGACATGGGGAGCTCCTTGGGGAGGAGAGGAGTTCCGGCAGTCTAGGTCGGTCAGTCGCCGAGCGCCCGCGCGACCTGGCCGGGCTGTGAGGCCACGAACCGGGTGCGGGGGTACTTGGCTTCCACGGGCGTGACGGCGACGTCGCGGTCGAGCCCGACGCCGACCACGAGGCGATAGCCCGAGGCGGCGAGGTAGTGCGTCACCGAGAGCTGCTCGGTCGATGTGCGGGGGACGCGGAGCTGCGCCTCGGGCCCGGCCGCCTTGACGGCGGCCTTCGCCTCGGCGAGCGCGGCCGGTCCGGCCGCTGCGTCCACCACTACGGCGACCCGCCGCTCCGGAGCCGCCGAAGCGCTCTGCAGCCCACCGAAGACGATGAGCGCCAGGAGGCCGGCGATGAGGAGGATACGGTTGGTCATACGAATGAGCGTAATACGTATGACGCAGATGTCAAGCGACTTGTGAGGAAAGTCACACCAAGGGGGGTCTGACCCCTCTGTGGTGCTACAGATCCGATCTGTACTACTACAGAAGGGTCTGACCCCCCTTAGTGCGGCGCGGCTGTCGAGCCTCGGATGACGAGCTCGACCGGGAGGATGCGGCCGGGTGGGGCGGGCTCGCCCGCCATGAGCTTCGCCAGCGCCTCGAAGGCCTCGCTGCCGAGCGCCTCAGGTTCGATGCGGATCGTGGTGAGCGGCGGCTCGAAGACGCGCGCGAACGGGAGGTCGTCGAAGCCGACGACCGAGAGGTCGCCGGGGATCCGGAGGCCGCGCTCGCGGGCGGCGAGGTAGACGCCGCCGGCCAGCAGGTCGTCGTCGCAGTAGATCGCCGTCGGCCGCTCCGGCGCGTCGAGCAGCTCGAGCGCCGGGCCCTCCGCCTCGTCGAACCGGAAAGGCGCTCGCGCGTAGGGGCCGGGCTCCAGGCCCGCCTCGCCGAGCACGCGCAGCAACGTGTCGCGCCGGTAGCGGAAGGTCTCGGCGTCGAGCTCGGAGCCCAGGTGGCCGATCCGCGTGTGGCCGAGCTCGAGCAGGTGGCGCAGCGCGAGCTCGGTCCCGCGCTCGGTGTCGAAGCGCACGAACGACATGCCCGGCGGCGACACCTCGAGCGCGACGACGTGCTCGCCGGTCGACTCGGGCGGGTCGACGGTGAAGAAGAGGAAGCCGTCGACCGGCCCGGCGCGCAGGGCCTCGAAGGAGGCCAGCTCGCGGTCGGGGTCGTTGGCGACGTCGACCAGCGCGACCGCGTACCCGGCGCGCCAGGCCGCCACCTGGGCGCCGCGCAGCACGGGGCCGAAGAACGGATGGGTCACGTCGGTCACCACCAGGCCGACGGTCCGCGCGGTGCCCGTGCGCAGCGCCCGCGCGGCGACGTTGGGCCGGTAGCCGAGCTCGTCGGCCGCCTGGCGCACCGCCGCCTCAGTGCGCGCCGAGATGCGTCCCGCGGACTTGCCGGACAGCACCAGCGACACGGTCGACTGCGACACGCCGGCCCGGCGCGCCACGTCGACGCTCGTGACTCGTGAATCCCCTCGAGCGATGACCCGGATACAACCACGTCCATGGATGACCTGGTCGAGGAGGTGGTGCCGATCGCCGGGCGCGACCTGCGCCTGCTGCGCCCCCGCGACGCGGAGGCGCTGCTCGACGAGGACGCGTTCGAGCGCGAGGAGTTCATGCCCTACTGGGCTGAGCTGTGGCCGAGCTCGCTCGCGCTCGCGCGCGCCATCGCCGGCCGCGCCCTGCGCGGCGCCCGCACGCTGGAGCTGGGCTGCGGCCTCGGCCTGCCCAGCATCGTCGCCGCTCTCGCCGGCGGCCGCGTCCTCGCGACCGACTGGTCCGCCGAGGCGGTGGCCATGACCGCCGACAACGCGGAGCGCAACGACGCGGCGGTCGAGACGCTCGTGTGCTCGTGGACGGAGCCCGAGCCGCTGCTCGCCCGCGCGCCGTGGGATCTCGTGCTCGCCTCCGACGTGCTCTACGAGGCGCGCAACGGCGACGTGCTGCTCGAGCTGCTGCCGCGGCTCGGGCCCGAGGTCTGGCTGGCCGACCCCGGCCGCACGACCGCAGCGCCGTTCCTGGAGGCAGCCGCAAGCGACTGGGAGATCCGCTCGCAGCCCGCGACCGGGCTCCCCCAGGGCGCGGTGCATAGGCTTCGGCGGCGATGACCCAGCGCGAGAAGGCCGAGACCCTGCGAAGCCTGCACACGGCGCCCGAGCTGCTGGTGCTGGTCAACGTCTGGGATGCCGCCGGCGCCCGCACGGTGGCCGCCGTCCCGGGCTGCCGCGCGCTCGCCACCGCGAGCTGGTCGATCGCCGCCGCCCACGGGCTGCCCGACGGCGAGGCGCTGTCGCGCGACGCCATGCTCGCCGCGGTCGAGCGCGTGGCCGCTGCCGTCGAGCTGCCGGTCAGCGCCGACCTCGAGCGCGGCTACGGCGCCACGGCGGTCGAGGTGGAGGAGACGGTGACCGCGGCGATCGCCGCCGGCGCGGTCGGCTGCAACCTCGAGGACTCCGAGGACGACGAGGCCGGCCCGCTCCGGCCCGTCGCCGAGCACGCCGACCGCGTGGCCGCGGCCCGCGCGGCCGGTGAGCGCGCCGGCGTCCCGCTCGTCATCAACGCGCGCACCGACGTGTTCCTGGTCGGCGGCGAGCTGGAGGAGGCGATCGAGCGCGGCCGCGCCTACGCGATCGCCGGCGCCGACTGCATCTTCGTGCCCGGCGCGCCCGACGCCGCCACCATCGAGCGGCTCGTCGCCGGCATCGGCGCGCCGGTCAGCGTCTTCGCCCACCCCGGCGGCCCGAGCCTGGCCGAGCTCGAGCGGCTCGGCGTTGCCCGCGCGTCGGTCGGCCCGGGCACGATGGGCGTGGCGATGGCGGCGCTCTCGCGCGCCGCCGAGGCGCTGCTGGCCCACGAGCCGCTGCCTGCCGACCTCGCGTTCCGCCCACCGGCGTAGCCTTACCTCGCGTGACGTTGGAAGACCTCGTCCGGCTGCGCCAGGCCCGCGACACGATGGACCGCGACTACGCGAAGCCGCTCGACGTCCCGGCGCTGGCCCGCGTCGCCCTCATGTCGCCGGGCCATTTCTCCCGCAGCTTCCGCGCCGCCTTCGGGGAGACGCCGTACAGCTACCTGATGACACGCCGGATCGAGCGGGCCAAGACGCTGCTGCGGCGGGGTGACCTGAACGTGACGGAGGTCTGCTTCGAGGTCGGCTGTACGTCGCTCGGCTCGTTCAGCTCGCGGTTCACCGAGCTGGTCGGCGAGAGCCCCAGCTCATACCGGGCCCGCCGCCACGACGAGGGCGCCGCCATCCCGGCCTGCGTCGCCAAGATCGGCACGCGACCGATCAGGAACGGAGAAGCGAAGCCCGCTGCCCGGCAGTAGCGTCAGCCGCATGAGCATCGAGCTTTCGCACTGCTTCATCGCGGTCGACGACCACGAGAAGGCACTCGCCTTCTATCGCGACGCCCTCGGGTTCGAGGTGCGCAACGACGTTTCGTACGAGGGGATGCGCTGGGTGACGGTCGGCTCGCCGTCGCAGCCCGGCGTGGAGATCGTCCTCGAGCCGCCCGTCGCCGACCCGGGCGCATCGTCCACCGACAAGGAGGCCGCGGCGGAGCTGCTGGCCAAGGGCCTGCTGCGCGGCGTGAACTTCAGGACCGACGACTGCGACGCCACCTTCGAGCGCATCCGCGCCTCCGGCGCCGAGGTGCTTCAGGAGCCGATGGACATGCCGTACGGCGTGCGGGACTGCGCCTTCCGCGATCCCGCCGGGCAACATGCTGCGCTTCAGCCAGGCTTCCTAGCCGCTGGCAACGTACAGCGCCCGCGTGGTGACCGGTCCGCGACGGCGGACGCGGTGCCGCACGGCGCCGTCGAACTTCAGCGCGTCGCCGGCGCCAAGTACGTGCGTGCTCCCGTCGAGGTCGACCTCGATCGAGCCGCGCACGACGTACAGGAGCACCTCGCCCGAGGTGCTCTCCGCCTCCTCGGGCCACGAGCGATCGCCCGCGGTCCACTCGCGCACCCGCATCCCCGCGGGGTCCGACCACAGGTCGCGCACCCCGTTGAACGCGTTCTCGCCCGCGCGGACGATCTCCGACGTCTCGAGCCGCGGCGCGCTCCAGAGAGCGCCGACCGGCACGTTGAGCGCCGACGCGATCCGCTCCACCGAGCTCACGCTCGGCCGCGCGAGTCCGCGCTCGAGCTGGCTGAGGAAGGGGTGGGAGAGCCCGGCACTGCGGCCCAGGGCCTTCAGGGTCAGGCCGCGCTCGTGGCGTAGCTCACGCACGCGCGCCCCGAGGCAGAAGGCCGCCTCGTTGATGCTCATCTGCTCACCGTCCGCATAGCACCGTCTTACAGCGTATTGGGGTGGCACGCCATTTGACGGCGCGCCGGTGCCGGCGAACGTTTCCGGGGCGATGAGCGTGAGACCGCGACGCGTCGTGCGCCGCTGACGGTCCCTCGCCGGTCGCCGGCGCATCGTGCGCCGGGGCACCGGTTCTATTTGAGTCCTGACCACGAACCCAGGTGGGACCCGCCCCTGGCGGGCGGGGCGGGTCCCACCTCGGCCCGTCGCCGAGGGGTTGACCAACTTGTGTGGCGCAGCCTAGAAGTCCTGAAAGCAGTCTGCTACTCCCCGAACGGACAGTTCGGGTCGCTAGCCTCGCGCGCCGTGGACGCGCTCGCCGCCATCGATCCCGAAGCCCTGCTCCGCGACGCAGCGTCGATTCTGCGCATCCCGAGCGTCACCGGACAGGAGCGGCCGGTGCTCGAGGCGCTCGCGGAGCTGGCTACTGCTAGAGGTCTGGTCGCCGACCTTCACGAGCATGACCTGGCGCGTCTGCGCGCACATCCGGGTCATCCGGGCGAGGAGGCGCCGCGCGACGAGCTGTGGGGCTTGACGGTCACGCGGCCCGGCGATTCGGCGGGCCGGCTGTGCGTGAACGGGCACGTCGACGTCGTCGGACCCGGCACCGCGCCGTGGCGGCACGGGCCGTGGTCGGGCGTGCTCGAGGACGGCCGCCTCTATGGCCGCGGGTCGGTCGACATGAAGGGCGCCGTCGTTGCCTCGCTGCACGCGCTCGCTGCCGTGCGGGGCGGGCCGGAGGTCGTCCTGCAGTGCGTCGCCTCCGAGGAGGACGGCGGCCTGGGCACGTTCGCCGCGCTCGAGCGCGACGCCGCGTTCGACGCGGCCCTGATCCCCGAGCCCACCGCCTTCGACGTCGTCTGCGCGCAGGCCGGCGCGCTCACCTTCCAGTGCGTCGTCCCCGGCCGCTCCGCGCACGCCGCGCACCGGCTCGAGGGCTGCTCGGCGATCGACCGCTACGTGCGCGTGCACGCGGCGCTGCAGGAGCTCGAGCGCCGGGTCAACGCGGACGTCGCCCACCCGCTGATGCGCGAGCTCGCGCTGCCGTACCCGCTGCTCGTCGGCCGCGTGAGCGGCGGCGAGTGGTCGAGCCAGGTGCCCGACCGCGTGGAGTTCGAGGGTCGCCTCGGCGTGCCGGTGGGCGCCGACCCGGCGGCCGCCCGGGCCGCGCTGGAGAGCGCCGTCGATGCCGCGCTGGACGACGGTGAGGCGCCGGCCGAGGTGCACTGGACGGGCGGCGCCTTCCTGCCCGCGGAGACGGCCCCCGACCACCCGTGGGTGGAGGCGGTGGCGGCCGCCGTCGAGGTCGAGCGCGGGCGGCCGGCCCGGCGCGTCGGCGTCCCGTGGGGCGCCGACATGCGCCTGTTCGCGGCGCGTGGGATCCCGTGCGTGATGGCCGGCCCGAGCGGGATCGAGCGCGCCCACGCGGTAGACGAGTGGGTGGACGCCGGAGAGCTGGTCACGCTGGCTCGGACGCTCGTCCGGCTAGGATCGTCGGCCGTGAGCGAGGGGGACTCGTGAGGCTCTGGGTGGCGCTCGCGCTGGCCGGCGCGCTGATCGCGGGCTGCGGCGACGACGGCACGGGAACGCAGACCCCGGCGGCGGACCTCGCGGTGCCGTGGATCGACCCTGACGGCGACCCGCCGATCGTCGGCTCGCTCTCCGTCAACCCGGCCGACAACACGCTCTTCATGGCCACCAACACCGGCCTCTTCCGCATCCCCGAGGGCGCGTCGAAGCCGGAGCGGCTCGTCGGCCAGCTCGACACGCCGGACGGCTCGGGCGAGGTCTCCGAGGCGCTCGTGGTGCGCTTCACCGGGCCCGACACACTGATCGGCTCCGGACACCCGGCGTCCGGCTCGTCGCTGCCCCAGGCGCTCGGGCTGATCCGCTCCGAGGACGCCGGGAAGACCTGGACCTCGGTGTCGGAGCTCGGCAAGGCCGACTTCCACGCGCTGGAGCCGGCGGGCGACGACATCGTCGGCGCGCTGTTCCAGCAGCCGCAGGTGCTCAAGTCGGGCGACGCCGGGAAGAACTGGGAGACGCTCGCCGCGCCGCTGCCGCTGGTGGCGCTCGAGGTCGACCCCCAGGATCCGCAGCTCTGGATCGGCAGCACCGACCGCGGGATCTTCGTTTCGCAGGACGCCGGGCAGACGTGGCGCCAGCGCGACCCGACGCCCAACTCGCGCTTCGCGTGGGCCGAGGACGGAACGCTCTACCGCGTCGACCCGGGCGGGCCGATCAAGGTCAGCACCGACGGCGGCCAGAAGTGGGAGGACCGCGGCTCCACCGGAGGCGAGCCGCAGGCGATGACCGTCGACGAGGACGGCAAGCTCTACGTGGCGCTGATCGACGGCACGCTGAAGGTCTCCGACGACGGCGGCGAGACCTTCACCGACCAGGTTCGCGGGCAGGCTCAGATCCGGCCGGCCTTCGCCGGCGCGCGCCGCCTCGGCCGCGTCGAGCTGGCGGTCGACGATGTCGAGCCCGCGGTCCCAGAAGCCCGGGTCCGCGAGGTCGACGCCGACGATCTGGCCGAGCTCCTCGGGGCTGCGCGAGCCGCCTGCCTTCAGCAGGTCCAGGTAGGCGGGCACGAAGCTCTCGCCCTGCTCCTCGTAGCGGCCGTAGACCGCCAGCGCGAGCAGCTGGCCGTAGGCGTAGGCGTAGACGTAGCCCGGCGTGCTGATGAAGTGGGGCACGTACGACCACCACGAGCGGTAGCCCTCGGTGACCTCGACGGCGTCGCCCAGCAGCTCGGTCTGCGACTCGGCCCACAGCTCGCCGATCCGCTCGACCGCGAGCTCGCCGCTCTCGCGCCGCTCGGTGTGCACGAGGTGCTCGAAGCGGTTCATCGCGATCTGGCGGAAGACGGTGGCGATCGAGCCCTCGATGCTCTCGGCCAGCAGCGCGAGGCGCGACTCCGCGGTGCCGGCCTGATCGAGCAGGCGGCCGAACACCAGCGTCTCGCCGAACACGCTCGCGGTCTCGGCCATGGTCAGCGGCGTCGCCATGTGGAAGACGCCCTGGCGCGCGCCGAGCGCGGCGTGGACGCCGTGGCCGAGCTCGTGCGCGAGCGTGAGCACGTCGCGGCGCGTGTAGGTGTAGTTGAGCAGCACGTACGGGTGCGAGCTGGGCACCGTGTAGGCGCAGAACGCGCCGCCGCGCTTGTTGGGGCGGACCGGGGCGTCGATCCACGACTCGTCGAAGAAGCGCTGCACGAGCGAGCCGAGCTCGTCCGAGAAGGCGCCGTAGGTGGTGAGCACCGTCTCCTTGGCGCTCGCCCATTCGACGTGCTCCTGCTCGTCGGTGACGGCCGCCATCCGGTCGTAGTCGGCGAGCGAGTCGAGCCCGAGCAGGCGGGCCTTCAGGCGGTACCAGCGGCGCGGGAGCTCGTAGCGCTCGCGGACCGCGGTGACCAGCGCCTCGACCGACTCGTCGGAGGCCTCGTTGGCGAGGTTGCGGCTGGCCAGCCAGTGCGGGAAGTGGCGCAGCCGGTCCTCGACCATCTTGTCGGCGAGCAGCGTGTTGAGCACGTAGGCGCGCGTGCGCAGGCCGGGCTGGAGCGCCTCGGTGACGTGCTCGGCGGCGTGGCGGCGGACCTCGCGGTCGGGCGCGAAGAGGCGGCTGAGCGCGACCTCGAGCGAGATCGGGTCGGCGCCCTCCTCGAGCTGGACGGTGATCGCCGACGCCTGCTCCTCGAACAGCCGCGTCCAGGCGGTGCGGCCGGTCAGCGCCTTCTCGGCGAGGATCTTCTCCTCCGGCTCGGAGAGCAGGTGCGGGCGGTAGCGGCGGGCCGTCTCCAGGTGGTGGCGCGCGAAGTCGAGCCCGTCGGCGGCGAGCAGCTCCTCGGCGCGGTCGTCCTCGAGCGCGGCCCACTCGAGCTCGAAGAACAGCAGGCGGGTCTCGATGTGCGTCGAGCCCTCCTGGAGCTTCTGGAGCAGGTGGCCGCGGGCGGGATCGGCGGTGTCGCCGGAGAAGTTGAGGATCGCGTAGGAGCCGGCGCGGCCGAGCAGCTCCTGGATCGCCTCGAGCTCGCGCAGGGCGGCCACCAGCCCGGCGCCGTCCAGCTCGGCGACCTTGCCCGCGTGCGCCTCGGCGAACGCGTCGGCGCGCCGCTGGACCTCGGCGAGCATCTCGCCGACGGCGGCGTCGGGGTCGTCGGCCCGGCCGTCGAGCAGCGGGTCGAGGTCCCAGGCGACCGCCTGGAGCTCGGGATCTTCGGTGACGTCAGGCGCGCTCATAAGCGCGCAGGGTAGTTCAGGTGTGAAGAGATCCGCTGGCGGCCTGCGCGCGGAGGCCGTCGAGCATGATCGCGAGGTGCCGGCGCCAGGCGTCCGGCACCGTGTGCTCCATCTGGCTGGCGCTGCCGACGCCGCACATCAGCAGGCCGATGTCCTCGACCATGGCGTCCTGCCGCATGCTGCCGGCGGCCTTGCAGCGCTCCATCAGATCGCCGACCGTGATGAGCAGATCCTCTTTGCCGGGACAGCTGCGCGCGGGCCACTTCTGCTGGGCCGCCATGATCTCCGTGAACGCTCGGTCGCCGGCCGTCTTCTCGGCGCCGAACCACAGCGCGCGGGTGAAGGCCTCCCACGGGTCCTCGAGCGTGAGCAGGGTGCGGGTGTGGACGGCGATCACCGCGAACAGCTCGTCGGTGAGCGCGTTGAGCAGCGCTTCCTTGGTCGGGAAGTGGCGATAGACGGTGCCCACGCCGACGTCGGCCTGTCGCGCGACGTCGTCCATCTGAGCGTCGACGCCCTGCTCTGCGAACACCGCTCGCGCCGCGACGAGGATCTTCTCGCGGTTGCGGCGGGCGTCGGCGCGGAGCGGTTTGTCGAGTGTGGTCATCCGTACTTGAAAGCGGAACGCGGACTCCGTATGGTACAACATCGGAACCGGAACTCAGGTTCCAGATTTGATACCTGGTCGGTCAGCCAGGGCCCGACACACCTCCTACCTCCCCAGGAGCTCCCCGTATGTCAGTCGCCACTCCCAACAGGTGGCTCGCGCTGGCGCTGCTCGCCGCAGCCCAGTTCGTCGTCATCCTCGACGCCTCGATCGTCAACGTCGCGTTGCCGTCGATCGGCGCCGATCTCAACTTCTCCCAGGAGAACCTCTCCTGGGTCGTCAACGCCTACGTGCTCGTGTTCGGCGGCTTCCTGCTGCTGGGCGGGCGCATGGCGGATCTGCTCGGTAGACGCAGGCTGTTCATGATCGGCCTCGTCGTGTTCGCGCTCGCCTCGCTGGCGGGCGGGCTCGCCTCGACCGAGGCCCAGCTCATCATCGCCCGCGCGATCCAGGGTCTCGGCGCCGCGCTGCTGTCGCCCGCCGCCCTGTCGCTCGTGACCGTCCTCTTCGAGGAGGGCGCCGAGCGCAACAAGGCGATGGGCGTCTGGGGCGCGGTGGCCGGCTCCGGCGGCGCCGCCGGCGTCCTGCTCGGCGGCATGCTCACCGAGTGGGCCGGCTGGGAGTGGGTGCTGTTCGTCAACGTGCCGGTCGGCATCGCCGCCGCCGCGCTGGCGCCGCGCCTGCTGCCCGAGTCGCGCATCGAGGGCCGGCACTTCGACTTCGCCGGCGCCTTCACCGTGACCGCCGGCCTGTCGCTGCTCGTCTACACGCTGGTCGACGCCAACAGCGCCGGCTGGGCCTCCGCGCAGACGATCGGCCTCGGACTGCTGTCGTTCGCCCTGATCGGCGCGTTCTACTTCATCGAGCGTCGCTCGAAGGCTCCGCTGATGCCGTTCCCGGGCATCTTCCGGATCCGCACGATCACCGGCATCAACGTGTCGGCCGTGCTGATCGCGGCGGCGCTGTTCTCGATGTTCTTCTTCATCTCGCTGTACATGCAGCAGGTGCTGGGCTACTCGGCGCTCGAGGCCGGGCTGGCCTACCTGCCGCTGGCGGTGGGGATCATCATCGCGGCCGGCGCGTCCGCCGGCCTGGTGACGCGGTTCGGCTTCAAGCCGGTGCTCGTCACCGGCCTGCTGGTGACCGCGGCCGGTCTGCTGTGGTTCACGCAGGTCGACGTGGGCGGCAGCTACGTGAGCGACCTGCTCGGCCCGATGATGCTCGCCGCCGTCGGCCTCGGCCTCGCCTTCGTGTCGATGACCGTGGCCGCCGTGAGCGGGGTGGAGGCGCACGAGGCCGGCCTGGCCTCCGGCCTCATCAACACCTCGCAGCAGATCGGCGGCGCGCTCGGCCTCGCCATCCTCGCCACGGTCGCCAACAGCACCACCACTGACGCGCTGGCCTCGGGCACCGCGATGCCCTCCGCCCTCACCGAGGGCTTCCAGGCCGCCTTCGTGGTCGGCGCCGGCATCGCGATCGCCGGCGCGGTCCTGGCCATGGTCCTGGTCTCCGGCCGCGCGTCGCGCGAGCACGCCGCGGCCGCCCAGCGCGGCGAGCTCGAGCCCGCCCCCGTCCCCGCCTGACCACCACACGACCAAGGGGGGTCTGACCCCCCTTGGTCGTTGGCGGCGGGTCCGATTGCCGCAAATTGCGCGCAAACGCACCCTCAGGACTAAGGGGGTCTGACCCCCCTTAGGGTTGGCGGGTGGACGATCTGGCTCTTGCGCTGGAGCTCGCGGATGCCGCGGATGCGCTGACGCTGCCCGCGTTCGAGCGGGGTGAGCGGGCGGTGGTGAAGGCGGATGGGACTCCCGTGACCGAGGCGGATCGGGCCGTGGAGCGGGTGCTGCGGGAGCGGCTCGCGGCGGCGCGGCCGGCGGATCGGGTCCTCGGTGAGGAGCTGGGGGAGACGGGCTCCGGCGAGCGGCGGTGGGTGCTGGATCCGCTGGACGGGACGGAGTGGTTCGCGCGCGGCATCCCCGTGTGGGGGACGCTGATCGCGCTCGAGGACTCGCGGGGGCCGCTGGTGGCGGTCGTGTCGGCGCCCGCGCTGCGGCGGCGCTGGTGGGCCGAGCGCGGCGGCGGCGCGTTCCGGGACGGGCGGCGGATCGAGGTCTCGCGCGTGGCGCGCGTCGAGGACGCGTTCGTCGCCCACGCCAACCTGTTCCTCGGCTTCGAGATCGACGCGACGCCGTTGCTGCAGGCCGCCCGGCTGAGCGGCGGCTTCGAGTCGTTTCTGGCGCTGATGCTGCTCGCCGAGGGCGCCGTCGACGCCGCCTTCGCCCCGCGCGGCTACCTGTGGGACCTGCTCCCCATGCAGCTGATCGTGGAGGAGGCCGGCGGCACCTTCACCGACTTCGACGGCGACCGCACGGCGGCCGGCCGCGGCGCCGTGGCCGCCAATCCGGCGCTGCACGCCGACGTGCTCGCCCGCCTTCAGGCCAGCGCGTCGAGCAGGACCTGAGCCGGCGCGCCGAGGTCGTCGAGCACGCCGTCGAGCCGGGAGCCGGCCAGCCGCCGGCACTTCGCGGCCAGCGCGTCCGCGTCCATCGGCGCCTCAGGCGACCCGCGCGAGGCGGGCACGCGGGCCACGACCTCGCCGTCGAGGGCGACGACGGCTTCGGCCTGGCGCAGCGACTCGTCGCACGTGAGGCGCACGCGCTCCGAGGCGAGCGCCCGCGCGTCCGGGTCGACGGAGTCGAAGCTCGCCGGCTCGGGCTCCCCGTGCAGCACCACGTACGCGACCAGGTACGGGATCGAGAACTTCGCCTGCAGGCCGTCGGCGACGTCGTCGTAGGCCGCCGCCCGCCGCGCCACCGGATGCACCGACACCTCGATCGGGGCGCGCGAGCCGGCCAGCGCCTCGCGCGCCTCGGACGCCGCCTGCACGGCGCTGTGGCTCATCAGGCAGCAGGGCCACGGCTTGATCCAGTTCTGCTCGACCGCCGCGCCGCCGTCCGCGTCCCGCGCCGCGCCGAAGGCCGCCGCGAACCCCGCCGGATGGTCCATCGCATCACCGACGGTCACGCCGGCGGCGGCGATCCGCGCCGCGTGCACGCCGGCCGCCGCCGCCATCCCGACCTGCAGCGACTTGCCGTCGGAGCCGAAGGCGGCGCGCAGCCCGCCGGCCTGCAGCAGCGCCAGCCGCTCCGCGGCGCCGGTCCGCTCCTCGTCGAGCCCGAGCAGCCGCGCGGCCGCGTGGGCAGCGCCCGCGGCGCCGCACACCGCGGTCGGGTGCCAGCCGCCCTCGTAGAGGTCGTGCGACCGGCTCAGCCGGCCCATCGCCTCGAAGCCCGCCGCGTAGGCGTCGAGCGCGTCGCCGACGCTGCGGTCGAGCGAGGCGGCGAGCGCGATCGCGGCCGGCGCGGTCGGCGCGCTCAGGTGCGCGATCCCCGGCAGGTAGGTGTCGTCGAAGTCGAGCACGTGGCCGGCCGTGCCGAGCCAGGCGACCCGCTCGAGCAGCCCGTCGCCGGCTGCCCGCGCGGCCACGCGGCGCCCGCTGCTCGCGGCCGCCGTAGGCGCACGCGAGCCAGTCGAGCAGCGCCGCCCGGTGGCTCATCGCGCCGCGACCCGCCAGACCCAGGCGATCAGCAGCCCCTGCAGCGGCAGCCGCACCCACAGCAGCGGCTCGGGCACCGAGCGGAAGCGCTCGGCGTTGACGGCCATGTTCACGTTGGCGGGGAAGACGGCGACCAGCGTGGCGATCAGCCACCAGCCCGCCGCGCGGCGCGTGCGCTCCGGGAGCACGAGCGCCCCGCCGGCGATCTCGGCGACGCCGCTGAGGTAGACGATCTCGAGCTTGCGCGGCAGCACGTCGGGAACGGTCGCCGCGTAGGGCTTCGGCTTGATGAAGTGCAGGGTTCCGGCGACGAGGAAGAACGCGCCGAGCAGGAGTCGGGCCATCGGCCTACGGTTGCACGAAGAGCCGCACGTTGCGGTCGGTAGGCCGGCCGGCGAATCCCTGCGGACGTCCGCCCTGCGCGTCGAGGAACGCCAGCTCGCGCGCCGTGCCGGCGAGCCCGCGGCCGTCGTGGTCGACCATCCAGGTCTCCAGCACGGCGCCGCCGCGCGCCTCGCGCAGCCGGAACATGCGCGCCTGCTGCGGGAAGTCGGCCAGCGACGCGGTGCCGATCAGCCAGTAGCCGTCGCGCCGCTCGATCGTGTTGCGGTGGCGGTTGCCGGACACCACCGCGGCCACCCGGGGAGCGGCGTCGAGCGCGGCGAGCGCGGCCTCACCGCCGTCCGACGACTCGAGCGGGTTGTGGGCGAAGACGACGACCCAGCGATCGGTGTCGAGCTGCGCGCGCAGCCACGCCAGCTGGCGCGGCGACACGACGCCGCGCGAGCCGCCCTCCCGGTTCGCCGTGTCGAGCACGATCCCCCGCGCCTCGCCGACGTCGAACGCGTAGTCGAGCCGGTCCGGTGCGGCGGGCGTCACGCCGGCGGCGGACGCGAGCCGCGACACCAGCTCGGCGGGCGCCAGGTGCCTCCGCGCGGGATCGGCGGGGACGGTCTCGGCGCGCCCGAACGCCTCACCCTGGCGCAGCAGCACGTCGACCGCCTCGGCCGCGTCGTCCTCGTCGATCGTCGGCGGCAGGAAGGCGGGGTCGATCCCGGTGACCATCCGGTCGCCGGTGGCCACCGCCTCGATCGCGTCCGTGGCCGGCACCTCGCCCTGCACCAGCACGTCGTGGTTGCCGACCGCCGGGTACCACGGCACGCTCAGGCCGCTCGCGCGGAAGCGCCCCTGTGCGGCGGCCAGCGCACCCGGGTGGCGCGGGGCGTCGATGTCGGGCCGGAAGTAGAACGGGTCGGGGTTGGAGGCCGCCTGCACGCCGTCGTAGCCGGGACGCCCGCTGTCGGGCGCGACGACGCCGCCCTCGAGCACGGCCAGCGCCTGGTCGAGCTCGTTCTCCTGCGCCGAGTCGACGATGTCGCCGGTCACCACCACCGCCTGCGGGCGCTCGCGGCCGAGCGCGCGCACGGCGGCATCGAGGACCTGGGTCGAGAACGCCTCCTGCGGGCGGAAGGTCGAGTTCAGCGGAGCGCCCAGCCGGTCGAGGAACGGCACCCGGGCGGGCGACTCCTCGTCGCGCACGTGCGTGTCGGTGAGCTGGCCGAAGGTGGCCAGCACGCGGCCGCCGCGCGGCCCGCGGAGCGGCTCGCCCGGGCCGCGCTCGAGGAATCCGTCGCCGTCCCGATCGACGAGCGGTGACGGCGAGCGTCGAGGTCGCGGGCGTGGTCGCGGCGCCGGTGCCGCCGCAGCCGGCGAGCGCGAGGCACACGAGGAGCAGCGCGCGCCTCATTCCTCACGCAGTCCCAGGACGATCGGCTCGCGCAGGACGCGCCGGGCGACGAGCGCGGTCGCGGCGGCCGACAGCGCGAGCAGGCCGAACACGACGAGCACGACCTGGCCCGGGCTCGGAGCGATCGGCAGCGAGGCGAAGCCGGCGGCCAGGCGCGCCACCAGCGGCCCGAGCACCGCCGCCTCCAGGGCGACGCCGAGCAGCGCGCCGGGCACCGCGACGGCGGCCGACGCGCCGAGCAGCACGAGCGCGACCGTGCCGGCGTCGCCGCCGCAGGCGCGCAGCAGCGCGACCGCCCCGCGCCGCTCGCGCGCGGTCATGGCCAGCGCCTGCACGAGCGCGTACAGGCACACCAGCCCCACCGCCAGCCCGACGCCGCGCAGCAGCGCGGCGAGCACGCCGAGGAAGTCCGCGTTGCGGGTGCTCGCTCCGCCCACGCGGGTGGACGGCGCGCCGATCGCCTCGAGCCGCCGTCCCACGGCGACGCGGTCGGCGCCGGCCTCGAGCCGCACCGCCACCGACCCCGTCAGGTCGCCGAGCCGGTCCGGCCGTGCCCACGCGATCCGCCCGTCGTTCTCCAGTGCCCGCACCACGCCCACGACGCGGAAGCGCACCTCGTCGCCGGCCGGGAGCTGCGCCGCGAGCGCCGAGCCCGGCCGCAGGCCGAGCGCGTCGGCCAGCCCGAGGCCGACCTCGATCTCGCCGGCGCCGCGCAGCCTCCGCCCGGCGGCCAGCGGCGGCGCCTCGAAGCGCGTGTGGTCGCCGGGGTAGGCGACGATCCGGAACGGCTTGTCGAGCCGGAACGAGTCGGCGGCGTCGGTCGCGAACCGCGGGCTCGCGTCGGCCACCCCGGGAACGGCGCGCACCTGCTCGAGGGTGGCCCTGTCGAGCTGCACGGTGAGCTGGTAGCGCTTGCCGACCGTCCCGGGGTCGTCGCGCAGCCGCTCGAGCAGCGACGCCAGCGCCAGCATGAGCGTGACGACGCCCGCGCAGACGCCGATCGTCGCCACGGCGGCGACCCAGCGCGCCCGGGCGGCGGTCGCGAAGCGGGCGCCGAGCGCCGCCAGCCCGCCCGAGGAGGCGTGCGCCCGCGGGGCGATGTCGCCGCCGCGCAGGATCTCCACCGGCGGCCGCCGCGCGGCGCGCCAGGCCGGCCACGTCGCGGCGGCAACCACGATCGCCACCACGGCGGCGAGCGCGGCGAGCAGCGGAAGCGCGAGCGCGCCGCCCGGCGGGCGCTCGTTCAGCGACGCGAGCAGGCCGGCCGCCGGGCCGGCCACCGCGACCGCGCCGAGCGCGATCCCGAGGGCGGCAGCGGGCAGCGCGACGAGCGCCGCCTCCTTCGCCTGCCGTGCCGCGATCCTGGCGGGCGTGAAGCCCAGCGCGCGAAGCACGCCGAAGGTGGCGAGCCGGCGCTGCACGTCGGCGTGCGCGCTCGCGGCGAGCATCGTTCCCGCGGCCAGCAGCGCGACGAGCGAGAACGCGACCAGCAGCGAGATCACGATCCCCGCGGCCTGGCTCAGCAGCACCCGGACGCCCTCGCGCGTCACGAACTCCAGCCGGCCCAGGCCGAACGAGACCGAGCGCGCCTGCGTCAGCGTGACGTCGGCCTTCGACGGGTCGTTGAGCCACAGCAGCGCCACATTGGGCCGCCCGTCACCGGCGACGTACACCCGCGCCGCGCGCGCGAGCGGATAGGCGACGTTGTCGGGCGAGACCGAGATCCCGACGACCTCGCGCCCCTCGCCGGGCCGCCCGATCGCGAGCCGGTCGCCGACCGACAGGTCCCAGTCGCGCGCCAGCCCGCGCTCGACGACGACCTCGTCCGCGCGGCCCGAGAGGTCGCGGCCGTCGGCGATCAGGTAGCCGCGCGGGCCGCCCATCACCACGTGCACCGCGCCACGGTGGTTGTGGTGGCCACCGGCCCACAGCCCGACGTTCGTGCGCTCGAACCGATACGAGCGCGCCGCGAGGTTCGGCAGCGCGCGCACGCGCTCGTCGAGCGTCTCCCGTGACTCGGGGTCGAAGCGGGCGATCACGTCCGGGAGGCCGGCCTGGTCGGCCGCGCGGTCGAATCCGGTGGCCAGCCCGTAGCCGACCGTGACACCGGTCCCGACCACCAGCGACGCCGCCACGATGCCGGCCGCCGCCAGCCTCCTGCGCGCCCGATGTTCGCGAAGCGAACTCGCAAGGGCAAGCTTGCTTGCCCCGATCATGCGCCGAGCTTCCCGTCGCGCAGCGTCAGGACGCGGTCGGCGATCGCGGCCGCCGCCGGCTCGTGCGTGACGAGCACCACCGCGCGCCCGTCGGCCGCCCCGGCGCGCAGCAGCCGCAGCACCTCGGCGCCGGCCTCGACGTCGAGGTTCCCGGTCGGCTCGTCGGCCAGCACCAGCGCCGGGTCGTTGACCAGCGCGCGGGCGATCGCGAACCGCTGCTGCTCGCCGCCCGACAGCTTGCTCGGCATCGTGTCCGCGACCGCGCGCAGGCCCAGCCGGTCGATGAGGTCGCGCCCGCGCGACGCGGCCTCCGGGTGCGCCCCGCGCACCCGACCCGCGAGCAGCACGTTCGCCTCGCCGGTCAGCTCGGGCAGCAGGTGGAAGAACTGGAACACGAAACCGATCCGGCGCCGCCGCAGCGCGCTCAGCTCGCGCTCGCCCGCCCCGGTGACCGGCTCGCCCGCCACCTCGATCGTCCCCGCCTCGGGCCGGTCGAGCCCGCCGAGCAGATGGAGCAGCGTCGACTTGCCCGATCCCGAGCGCCCGAGGACCGCCACCACCTCGCCCGGCTCGACGGTCAGGTCCGCCCCGTCGAGCACGCGCCGCGCCGCCCGGCCCTCGCCGTAGGTCTTCACCAGCCCGCGGGCCGTCACGGTCGCCATGCCCATCACGGTAAGGACTACGCGCCGCGGGGCGCTCAGGTTGATGAGCGAACCCGAGGAGGGCTCATGGAGTCCCACGACATGCAGGTGCTTGCCAACGTCCTCGAGGACACGGAGGCCGACTCGCACACGCGCCGCCGGCTGCTCCAGGTCGCCGCGGGAGGAGCCGTCGCGCTCGGCGCCGCGACCCCCGCGTGGGCGGCGAAGGGCGAGTCGCCGCGGCGCATCCTCAACAGCCTCGCCACGGCCGAGAGCTTCGGCGTCACGTTCCTGACGGAGGCGATCAAGCGCGCCCCCGGCACGCCGTCGGCGGGCCTGGTGGAGACGCTGAAGGCCGCCAACACGGCCGAGTACGACCACGTCGTCGCGCTGCGCAAGCTCGGCGGCCGCCAGTTCACGCTGCGCTTCTGGATCCCGGAAGCGGCGTTCGGGGCCGGCGGCTTCGGCCTCTTCGAGTCGATCGAGACGGCCGACACCGTCGAGCTGATGGGCTACCTGACCGGCACCACGGCCTTCGCCAAGCGCGGCGACGAGCGCGCGGCGCGCTACCTGGCCGAGGGCTGCGCCGTCGAGGCCGAGCACCGCGCCATCGCCCGCTTCGCGCAGACCGCGCTCGGCGGTCGCCAGCAGATCTCGATCGACCGCAGCTTCGCGCCGTGGTCGATCAAGACGGTCGCCGGGATGATCAAGGCGCTCGAGGGCGCCGGCATCGGATTCAACGAGCGCGGGGCGGAGCCGGGCGCGTTCTACACGTTCCCCGGCGACCCCGTGGCCGGCGGCGTCGGGCTCGTCAACGCGGGGCGCAAGCCGGTGTAGCGTCCAGGGGGTGGACCCCACGATCTACGAATGGGGCGGCGGCGAGGAGGCGTTCGGGCGCTGGTTGAACGCCTTCTACGACCTCGTCGAGGAGGACGAGGAGCTTGCCGCCCTGTTCGGCGGGCGGGTGAGCGAGGAGCACCGCCGCAACGTGACGCTGTGGTGGTGCGAGGTGATGGGCGGCCCGGCGCGCTACACGGAGGATCACGGCGGCTACGAGCACATGCTCGCCAAGCACGGCGGGCTCGGCATCACCCCCGCCATGCGGCTGCGGTTCGTCACGCTGCTGAGCCGCGCGGCCGACCTCGCCGCCCTCCCCGACGACCCCGAGTTCCGCGCCGCGCTGATGGGCTACGCCGAGTGGGGGTCCCGTCTGGCCCTGCACAACTCGCAGCCCGGCGCCGACACCGTCCCGCACGCCCCCGTCCCGCGCTGGGGCTGGGGCGTCGCGCCGCCGTACCGGCCATGAGGCTCGCCTGCGTCGCGCTCCTGCTCATGTTCGCGGGCTGCGGCGGCTCCGATCTGCCGGACGCCGTCCAGTCGTTCGAGCGGGAGCTGGAGGCGACGCACGGCGTGCTGCACGTGGTGACCGAGGAGATCCGGGTGGTGCCGGAGCCGAACATGCCGGACCTCCCGCGGTCGAACTGGACCGACGAGGTCTGGCTCGACCTCGGCGGCTCCGGCTGGCGCGCCGCAGCGCACGACGCAGGACGGCGGCTTCGAGCAGGTGGCCGACGAGCGCGGGGTGCGCACGTACACGCGTGGCCGCTTCGTCGGCTTCGACTCGGCCGAGGGCGACGACGCCGACTTCCTCATGCGGCCGTGGCGCGCGGGCGTGGTCGTCGATCCCGTGCGGCTCGTGCGCGAGGGACGCCTGGAGGTCGTCTCCGAGGCCGAGGTCGGCGGCCGGCCCGCGTACCTCGTGGTCGTCGACCCAGACCCGTCGCAGAACACGCGGCTCTACATCTCCCAGGATGACGGGAGCCTGCTGCGGCTCACGCACCGGCGCGAGCGCGCGGGCCGCGTGCGGATGGTGGTGCAGGACTACGCGGTGTTCGAGGCCGGCGGGCCGCGGCTCAACTTCGCCGAGCTGCTCGGGCTCTAGAGCTGTCGGCGCCCCGGGAAGCGGGGCAGGCCGTCGTCGGGCAGCGGCTCCCAGTCGGGCGCCGACTCGACGAACTGGTGCCACTGGGGGCGGATGCCGGGATCGCCGTCGACGGCGCCGAGCCGCACGCCGACGATGCCGTCGCCGCCGGGCTCGCCCGTGAACAGGTGACCTCCGCACAGCGTGCAGAACGACTTGGCGAGGCCGTCCGGCGGCTTCCAGGCGCGGACCACGTCGGCGCCGGTCACGAGCCGGAACGCGCGGGCGTCGACGATCCCGTTCTCCGACCACAGCGCGCCGCTGCGTCGCTGGCAGCGCTTGCAGTGGCAGTAGCCGGCGGTCTGGAAGGGCGCGGTGACCTCGAAGGTCACCGTGCCGCAGGGGCAGGAGCCGGTCAGCGGAGCTTCAGGCGATGGCATGGCGCGGAGACTAGAGCCGCACGCCGGGGGCCGACGAGGCGCTCGCTCTCGCGCAGGACGAGCGCCACTCCGCCCAGCGCGCCCGCCTCGGCGCCGAGCGCGCCGGCCACGACCTCGGTGTTGCTGCCGATCAGCGGCAGGCTGTTCGCCGCAGCGTGTTGCGCAGCGGGCCGATCAGGACCTCTCCGGCCTGCGCGAGCGCGCCGCCGACCACCAGCGCCGCGGGTTGAGCACGTTGCAGACGCCGGCCATCGCGGTGCCCGCCACCTCGCCGACGCGCGTGAGCACGCGCGCGATCGCGGGGTCGCCGGCGCCGCGCCGTCCACGACCTGGCGCAGCGTAGCTCGCGCCCGCCTGGAGCGAGCCGCCGCGAGCACCGACCGGGATGCTCGTGTAGACCTGCAGGCAGCCGCGGTTGCCGCACCAGCACTCCGGCCCGGTGGGATCGAGCACCGTGTGGCCGAGCTCGTCACCCGGCGGGCGTCCCCTGGTGGAACAGGATCTGCCAGCCCTCCGACCCCTCGACCCAGAGCGAGCTGCGCAGCGAGCCTGCCGCGCGGTAGGTAACGAGCACGACGCCGGAAGCGACCTCGCGCGCCTCGACCTCCGTCGCCTTCCATCCGGGCCCGGGGTCGGCGGCGAGCGCGGCGACGATCCCGTCGCGCTCCCAGGCGCCCGATACGCCGTACTCGCGGAAGTCCGGGTGCAGGAGCCGCTGCACCCGCTCCGGCGAGCGGCGGACCTCGGGATCCAGCAGGCTGAGCTCGAGGGCGACGACGTCCTCGAGCGTCACGACAGCCGGTTGCGGTGGGCGACGGCCGCCGCCTCGGTCCGGGACCGCACGTTGAGCTTGGAGAGGATGCGCGAGACGTGCACGCTGGCGGTCTTCTCGGCCATGAAGAGCTGCGCGCCGATCTCCCGGTTGGTGGCGCCCTCGGCCACCAGCGCCAGCACCTGCCGCTCGCGCGAGGTGAGGCCGAAGCCGTCGTCCTCCTCCGGCTCGTCCGCGGGCTCCTCGTCGAGCTCGGCGGCGATGTCGAGGCGCGCGCGGGCGGCGAGGCCCTCGATCTCGCCGCGCAACCAGCCGGCGCCGAGCCGGACGGCGATCTCCTCCGCGGCGCAGGCGGCGACGGTGGCCGCCTCGCGGTCCCCGCGGGCGATGTGGGCCTCGGCCTCGCGCCAACGCAGGATCGCCGCGGGCTCCGGGCGCGTGACGTCCGACCACGCCTGGGCCGCCCGGGCGAACGCGCCCGGGTCGGGACGCCCGCCGGCGCGGCCCGCCTCGGCGCGGGCGGCGAGCAGCAGGGCGCACTCGATCGGCCGCGTGCGGACGGCGGCCGCGGCGACTCGCGAGAGCAGGTCGTCGACGCGCCGGACGGCGGCGGTCTCCGCCTCCTTGTCGCCGAGGTCGCGGGCACGCTGGGCGGCGTCGGCCTCGATCGTGACCCCGGCCGCGGCGACGGCCGACACGCGCGCCGCGTCGTCGGTGCAGAACTCCATCTGGTCGAGCCCGCGGTCGATCGCCGCGCGCGCCGCGTCGAGGTCGCCCTCGCGGCGGCGCAGCTCGGCCGTGAGCGTGGCGACGGGCCCGACGAACTGCGGCTCGCTCGAGTCGGCGGCCAGCTCGGTGAGCTCGGTCATCACGTCGCGCGCGGCGTCGTGCCGCCCGCGACCCACCAGCAGATGCGCCTTGCGCAGGTTGAGGTTCACGCGCGTGTGCACGCCCGTCCAGCGCAGCGGGTCGGGCAGGCGGAGCTCGGACTCCTCCCAGTCGCCGACGTCGTACGCGAACTCGGAGAGCTGGCAGTCGAGCCACATGGTCGCGATCGGCCGGCGGCCGCCCACCACGTCGCGGCCTTCCAGCGTGATCGCGCGCGCCTCGTCGGAGCGGCCGAGGACGTGGAGCATGTCGGAGTAGTTGACGTAGGCGTCGCTGAGGTCGGCCAGGTCGTCGCGCTCGCGCGCGATGCGGATCGCGTGGCGCAGCTGCTCGGCGCCCTCGTCGATCTCGCCGATCATGGCCAGCGAGAAGCCGAGCGTGTTGCGCGCGTGGCCCTCGGCCCAGCGCAGGCCGGCCGCGATCGTGGCGTCGAGTGCCTGCCGGGCGGTCTCCGCGCTGTCGACGAAGCGCCCGTCGAGCATGCGGCCGCGGGCCAGGCCCGCGAGCAGGCGGGCGCGCGCCTCGCCGGCCTTGCCGTCCGCGCCCTCGACCAGCTCGAGCGCCCGCTCCAGCGTCTCGATGCTGGATTTCGGGCGGTTGAGGCTGCGCTGCGCGCGGGCGATCCCCTCGAGCATCTTCGACGCGCGGTGCGGGTCGGCTGCGGGGTCGAGCTCGCCGAGCGCGGTCTCATAGAGCGCGAGCTGCCGGCCGGGATGGCCGAGTGCCGAGGCCGCCTGGCCGGCGCGCCAGAGCAGCCCGACGTGGTCCTCGCCGGCGCGCTGCTCGGCGTCGGGCACGCGGTCCCAGAGCTCGAGCGCGCGCTCGAGCAGCGCGCCCGCCTCGCCGTGCGCGTAGACGCGCTCGGCCGCTGTCGCCGCGTGAACCGACCACTCGAGCGCGGCGGGCTGCTCGCCGGCGGCGGCGAAGTGGTGGGCGACGGCGGCGGTCAGGACGGCGCCGGCCTGCTCGTCGACCCGCTGCTCCAGCGCGCGTCCCAGAGCGAGGTGGAGCGCCGCCCGCTCGCCGGGCAGCAGGTCGTCCTCCACGACCTCGCGCAGGAGCGCGTGCCGGAAGCGGTAGCGGCCGTCGTCGTCCGCGACGAGGATGTGGCTGTCGACGGCCTCGCGCAGCGCGTCGCGCAGCGTGCGCTCGTCGAGGCCGCTGGTCCCGGCCAGCAGCGGATGGTCGGTCCGCTGGCCGACGGCGACGAGCCGCAGGATCTCCTGCGCGGGCTCGGACAGGTGCTCGACGCGCAGCATCAGCGCGTCGCGCAGCGTGTCCGGCGCGGCGCCGCGGCCGTCGAGCCCGGCGGCGAGCAGCTCCTCGCTGTACAGCGGGTTGCCGCCCGAGCGCGTCCACAGCCGCTCGAGCAGGTCGGCCTCGGGCGGCGCGCCGAGGATGTCGGCGAGCTGGCCGGCGAGCTCCTCGCGGGTCAGCGGCTCGAGCGTGAGGCGGCGGGCGCGCGCGTTGCGCTCGACCTCGGCCAGCAGCGGGCGCAGCGGGTGACGGCGGTGCAGCTCGTCTGGCCGGTAGGAGCAGACCAGGAGCACGCGCTCGGCCACCAGGCTGCGCGCCAGGAAGGCGAGCGCCGCCCGCGTCGAGCGATCGGCCCAGTGCAGGTCCTCGATCAGGAGCAGGACCGAGCGCTGCTCGCCGAGCGCGTTGAGCAGCGACAGGAGGCCCTCGAAGAGGCGGGCCTGGGCGCCGTCCTCCGCCTCCGGGGAGGTCGGCGCGAGCCCGGGGAGGAGCGGCGCCACGGCCGCGCGGACCGGCTCGGTCAGGGCCGGGTCGCCGGAGCGGGCGAGCGGGCGCAGCGCGGCGACGAGCGGCACGTAGGGCAGCTCGCTCTCGCCGAGGTCGACGCAGTCGCCCGCGAGCACCAGCGTGCCGTCCTCGACGGCCCGGCGCTCGAGCTCGGCGAGCAGGCGCGACTTGCCGACGCCCGACTCGCCGGCCAGGAACACGATCGAGGGCCGCTCGTCGGCGGCCTCGGCGAGCGCGGCCTCGAGTTCCGCCAGCTCGGCGGCACGGCCAATTAGCCGTGTGCTCGTGACCCTGGTGGCCACGCGCTCAGCTCTTGTTGAAGTCGAGCGCGCAGGAGTTGATGCAGTAGCGCATGCCCCCGGCGTCGCGCGGGCCGTCGTCGAACAGGTGGCCCAGGTGGCCGCCGCAGTTGCGGCAGATCACCTCGGTCCGGTCCATGCCCCACGAGCGGTCCTCGCGCAGCTCGACCGCCTCTGCGACGGCCGGCTCGGTGAAGCTCGGCCAGCCGGTTCCCGAGTCGAACTTCGTGCCCGACGAGAACAGCTCCGCGCCGCAGCCCGCGCAGCGGAAGGTGCCGTCGTCGTGGCTGTCCCAGTACTTGCCCGTGAACGCGCGCTCGGTCGCGCCCTTCCGCAGGACGTCGTACTGCTCGGGGGTCAGTTCCTCACGCCACTGGGCGTCTGTCTTCTTCTCCGTCTCCATGACGGAGATTTTAGTTGCTAGACAGGCTGGGGCTGATCCACCGTGAACTGCACGACGAGCTCCTCGAGCTCGGCGGCGGCCTCGCCCAGGCGGGCGGCGGATCCGGCCATCACGCGCGCGGCCGAGGCGGTCTGCTCGGTGGTGGCCGAGACCTCCTCGGTGTTCGCGGACGACGTCTCGGTCAGGCGCGCGGCCTCGTCCATGCGCGTGCGCACGGCGTCGGAGTCCTCGGCGACCTGCCCGGCGCGCTCGGCGATCCGCTGCACGCGGTCGACCAGGCCGGCGACGGCCTCGTCGATGCGCTCGAACGCCTCACCGGCGTTGGCGACCGTGCCGGCGCCGGCTTCGGTGCGATCGGCGGCCTCGCGGACGGCCTCGGCGGCCTGGCCGGTCAGGTTGTCGATCACGCCGACGGACTGGGCGATGCTGCGCGCGGCGTCGCCGGACTTCTCGGCGAGCTTGCGCACCTCGTCGGCGACGACGGCGAAGCCCCTGCCGTGCTCGCCGGCGCGGGCGGCCTCGATGGCGGCGTTGAGGGCCAGCAGATTGGTCTGGTCGGCGATCGCGGTGATCGTGCTGACCAGGCCGGAGATCTCCTGCGAGCGCTCGGTCAGCTCGCCCATGGCGGACGTCATCGCCTGCGAGCCCTCGCGGGCGCCGGCCATCGTGCGGCCGGCTTCCTCGACGGCGGTGCGGCCCTCGCCGGCCAGCGTGCGGGCCTCCTCGGCGGCGCCGGCGGCGGCCTCGGCCTCCTCGGCGTTGCCGCGGACGGCCTCGGTCACGCGCACGGCGGCGTCGTGGGTCTCGGAGACCAGGACGGCCTGGCGCTCGGCGCCGGCGGCCACGTCGGACACGGCGGAGACGATCTCGTTGCTCACGCGGCCCGCGTCCTCGGCGCCGGCCACGACCTCGCGGGACGACTCGGCGACCTCGTGGGCGGTGGCGCGGATGGCGCGCACCAGGTCGGCGACCTGGGCGATGCCGTCGCGCATCGCGACGCTCGCCTCCGAGCCGCCGTCGCCCGCCGGGGCGGACAGGTCGCGGCGCTCGAGGCGGCCGGCCAGCTCGGCCAGCTCCCGGCGTCCGGCGGCCTCCCGGGCGCGGTGGTCGGCCATCTCGGCCACCTCGCGCTCCAGAGTGACGGAGAGGAAGACGAGGACGACCGTCTCGAAGACGACGAAGACCGCGTGCAGGAGGACGATCGGGAGGCCGTGGCGCCCGGCCGGCAGCAGGTGGATGAGCTGGTGGTGCGTGTCCTGGAAGGTGTCGAGCGCGAGATGGTGGACTGCGACCACGACGGCGGCGAACACCGGGAGGCGCCAGTCGCGGTAGACGAGCAGGAAGGCGAGCCCGGCGAAGATGTGGAAGTGGACCTCGATGACGCCGCCGCTCTCGTGGATGAGCAGCGCCGAGTAGCCCATGAGGCTCGCGGCGATGGCGAACCGGGTGATGACCGCTCCCGGCTTCGTGTGGGCCAGCCACCAGCAGGTGGCCGACATGGCGCCGCCCCAGAGGACCGCGGTGAGCCACGTGCCGTGCAGGGCCGCGAGGCCGAGGGCGACGGGGAAGTGGGCGACGAGCAGCAGCGCGAGCATGCGGTCGGCGCGGCTGCGGATCTTGTTCAGGGTCTCTGCGGCGGCTGGGGTCATCGCCCCATATGTCGGCCGATCAGCGAATGTCCTTAGCGCGACCCCGCTGTCAGCCCGAGGCGGTGCGCCACCGCCGCGGCCTCGACGCGGCCGCTCACGTCGAGTTTCGCCAGGATCCGCGACACGTGGACGCTCGCCGTCTTCTCGCTCATGAACAGCCGCTCGCCGATCTCGCGGTTCGTGTGGCCCTCGGCGACCAGCAGCAGCACCTCGAACTCGCGGGGCGTGAGGCCGAACGGCGCGGCGGGCTCCGGCTCGGGAGCGGGGCCGCCGACCTCGATCCGCACGCGCGCGCCGCGCGCGAGGGCACGGCCGGCCTCGGCCAGCGGCGTGGCTTCCATCGCCTCCGCCGTGGCGATCGCGGCGGCCAGCGGCTCGGCGGCGGCGGGCCGGTCGCCGGCCGCCACGAACGCCTCGGCCGCGCGCAGGCGGGCGTAGGCGGCCGGGAACGGCAGCGAGATCTCGTCGAAGCCGGCGGCGGCCGCGAGCCACGCGCCCGGGTCGGGCGCGTGCTCGATCCGGGTCAGCTCCGCCGCGGCCAGCGCGGCGTAGAGCGGGCCCTCGGCCCACTGCCCGGGCCGCGTGACCGCGTTCGCGAGGCGCGCGCGCAGCGTCCGCGCGGTCTCGTCGTCGAACGTCGCGCGCGAGCGCTCGGCGGCCTCGGCCTCGACCCGCAGGGCCGCCCAGAGGAGCTTGACCAGCCGGCCGCCCTCCTCGGTGCCATCGAACTCCGGCAGGCCGCGGGCCACGGCCGCGCGCGCTGCGTCGAGCCGGCCCTCGCGGAGGGCGAGCTCGATGGTCATCGTCTCCAGGACCTCGACCCACTGCGGGTGCCGGTTGGCCTGCACGGACTGGCGCAGCTCCTCGAGCGCGGCGCGCGCTGCGTCGTCCTCGCCGCGCAGCAGCGCGAGGTTGGCGCGCATCGCGGCGTAGTAGGTCCCCGTCGAGGTGATCGCGTCGCCGGGGACGCGGTCGGGCATCGCCGCCGCGGACTCCGCCGTGCGCCCCAGCCGCATGAGCTGGCTCGCGCCCTGGAGCTCGAGGAAGGTGTCGTAGAGCGAGCGCTCGGGGTGGCGGTAGATCACCTGCAGAATGGCCTGGACCTCGGCCAGCGCCTCCTCGGTGCGGCCGGCCAGGTCGAGCAGCTCGGAGAGGTTGGCCGCCGCGCGCGACAGCTCGGCCGGCGAGTCGATCTCGAGCGCGAGGTCGCGGGCGCGGCGCAGCAGCCGTGCGCCCTCCTCGACGTCGCCGAGCGCGCCGCGTGAGATGCCCTCGGTGTTGACGGCGCCCGCCTCGAGGTCGAGCGCGCCGAGCCGTCGCGCCTCCACCGCGGTCTCGTGCGCCTCGAGCGCGGCGTCGTGGAAGTGGCCGCGCAGCATCAGGCTCTTCGAGCTCTGATCGCGCAGCCGCGCGCGCTCGAGCCGCGCGTCCGCCGGCAGCAGCTCGAGCGCCCGCCGCACCTCGTCGTCGCTCGCGTCGTGCTGGTTGGCGTGGCGCAGGTAGTGCCCGAGCTGGGCGTGCATGCCGGACAGCGCGAGCGGATCCGCGCCGGCGGCGCTCGCGATCGCCTCCCGCTGCAGCGCGATCGCGCGCCCGGACTCGAAGCCGTCGTTGGCGGCCGCGGCCGCGGCCCGCAGCACCTCCGGCCGCGTCATCCCGGCGCGTTCGTCCGCGTCCGGCACGCGATCCCACAGGGCCAAGGCGTCCTCGAGCTGCCGCAGCGCCTCGCCGGGCGCGTGGACACGCTGTGCGTGTATGCCCGCCGCCACCGAGGCAGCGAGCGCCCGCGGCAGGTCGTGCGCGCCGTGCCAGTGGCAGGCGAGCTCGGCCTGCGGCGCCGTGGGGTCGGCCTCCATCGCCCGTGCCAGCGCCGCGTGCAGCGCGGTCCGCTCGCCGGGCAGCAGGTCCTCGTAGATCGCCTCGCCGACGAGCGCGTGCCGGAAGGCGTACGTCCCGTCGGGGTGGGTGACGAGCAGCTGGTGCGCCACGGCCTCGCGCGCGCCGTCGTTGACGTCGCCGGCGAGCACGGTCTCCAGCAGCTCGTGGCCGATCGGCCGCTCGGCCACGGCCGCCACGCGCACGACTTCCTGGGCGGCGGCCGGCAGGCGCTCGAAGCGCCCGAGCAGCGCGTCGCGCAGCGTGGCCGGAAGCTCGCCGGTGTCGGCGGAGGCGGCCAGCAGCTCCTCGGTGTAGAGGGCGTTGCCCTGCGCCCGCGCGTACAGGCGGTCGGCCAGGCCGGGATCGGGCTCGTCGTCGAGGATGCCGGTGAGCTGCTCGATCACCTCGTGGCGGCTGAAGCGCTCCAGCGCCATCCGCTCGACGCGCGGGGCGCGCTCCAGCTCGGCGAGGACGGGACGCAGCGGATGGCGGCGGTGGAGCTCGTCGGAGCGGTAGGTGGCGAGCAGGAAGAGCGGCTCGGTCCGCGCGTTGCGGACGAGGAAGACGAGGAAGTCGCGCGTGGAGGGGTCGGCCCAGTGGAGGTCCTCGATCACCAGCGCGACGGGGCCGAGCCGGTTCAGCAGGGCGAGCAGCGCCTCGAACACCTGCGCCTGGCTCGACGCCTCGGGCACCGACTCGCCGAGCGGCCGCAGCGCCTCGGCGAGCGGCGCGTAGGGGAAGGTCGTGCCGCCGAGCTCCAGGCAGTGGCCGACAAGGATTGGGATGCCCGCCCGCCCCTCGGCCCGCGCCTCGAACTCCGCGACGAGGCGGCTCTTGCCGACGCCCGACTCGCCGGCCACGAAGGCGAAGGCCGGCATGCGGTCCAGCGCCGCCTCGAGCACGGCCAGCTCGCCGGCGCGCCCGACGAAGGTGCTGCTGGAGACGCGGCGGAACACGACCTCCATTGTGGAGGCCGTGTCCGCGGGGAGCGCGCTCACCGGCCGGCGCCGCTGGGGCGGAGCCGGCCGGGGATCGGGGAGGAGGAAGATTCACGGCGCTCGCCGCGCGCGAACCTGCTGCGGGCGCGGCCGAAGCGGCGGCGGCGAGAGGCGCTGTCGATGCGCTCCTCGACGAACTGGGCGGCGATGACTCGTGCGTTGAGCGTGTGCATGGAGGGCATGATGCGGCTGAGACGGCGCCCGCACATCGGGAGGTCGCGCCGACCTAAGGGGTCAGACCCCTTAGGCGCGGCGTAGAACCCCTTAGGGCGCGTCGTCGCGTAGCTTGTGGGCCTCACGACAACCAGGAGAGAGAGCCGACTTGACCCAGGCGACGGAGACCACGCTCGACGAGCTGTGCGTCAACACGATCCGCACGCTCTCGATGGACGCGGTCCAGAAGGCGAACTCAGGCCACCCGGGCACGCCGATGGCGCTGGCGCCCGTCACGTACCTGCTCTACACGCGCATCATGCGTCATGCGCCGGAGCACCCGGACTGGCCGGCGCGCGACCGCTTCGTGCTGTCGGCCGGGCACGCGTCGATGCTCCTGTACTCGACCCTGCACCTGACCGGCTACGGGGTCTCGCTCGACGACATCAAGAACTTCCGCCAGCTGAACTCGCCGGCCGCCGGGCACCCGGAGTACGGCCACGCGCCGGGGATCGAGACCACCACCGGGCCGCTCGGCCAGGGCATCTCGACCGCCGTCGGCCTCGCGCTCGGCGAGCGCATGCTCGCCGACCGCTTCGGCGAGGAGCTGATCGCCCACTTCACGTACGTGATCGTCTCCGACGGCGACCTGGAGGAGGGCATCGCCTCCGAGGCCAGCTCGCTGGCCGGCCACCTCGGCCTCGGCCGCCTGATCGCCTTCTATGACGACAACCACATCTCGATCGAGGGCGACACGGCGCTCGCCTTCAGCGAGGACGTCGGCAAGCGCTACGAGGCCTACGGCTGGCACGTGCAGGACCTCGGCGAGGACCTCGAGCTGGACAACATGGAGGCGGCCGTCCGCGCCGCCCAGGACGTCACCGACCGGCCGAGCCTGATCGTCATCCGGACGCACATCGCCCCCGGCTCGCCGAACAAGCAGGACACCCACGAGGCGCACGGCGCGCCGCTCGGCGAGGAGGAGATCCGCCTCACCAAGCAGGCCTACAACTGGCCCAGCGAGGAGCCGTTCTTCATCCCCGACGAGGCGCTGCAGCCAGTTCCGCGAGTGCGTCGGCCGCGGCAACGAGGACTACGACACGTGGAGCCAGGAGTTCGAGTCCTCGCCGCACCGCGCCGAGCTCGAGCGCATGTTCGCCGGCCGGCTGCCGGACGGCTGGGACTCCGACGTGCCGAAGAAGGGCCCGGACGCCGGCATGATCGCCACCCGCAAGGCCTCGAACGAGATCATCCAGTGGGCGGCCTCGAAGGTGCCCGAGCTGGTCGGCGGCTCGGCCGACCTCGCGCCGTCGACGCTGACCCTCATCAACGGCGGGGGAAGTGTCGAGCCCGGCAGCTACTCGGGCCGCAACCTGCACTTCGGCATCCGCGAGCACGGCATGGGCGCGATCGTCAACGGGCTCACGCTCCAGGGCTTCCGCGCCTACGGCGCCACCTTCCTGATCTTCAACGACTACATGAAGGCGGCGGTCCGCCTCGCGGCGCTGATGCGGATCCCGTCGATCTTCGTCTACACGCACGACTCGATCGGGCTCGGCGAGGACGGCCCGACCCATCAGCCGATCGAGCAGCTCGCCCAGCTGCGGGCGACGCCGAACGTCGACGTCGTGCGGCCGGCGGGCTTCAACGAGACCGCGCTCGCCTGGCGGCACGCCCTGCGCCAGACCGACCGGCCGACCGCCTTCGCGCTCTCGCGCCAGGGCCTGCCGGTGTGGGACCCGTCCGGCGTGCCGGAGGACGCGATCGAGCGCGGCGCCTACGTCCTGCGCGACAGCGAGGGCGGCGACCCGGAGCTGATCCTCATGGGCACCGGCTCCGAGGTCCACCAGGCGCACGAGGCGATGAAGCTGCTGGAGGCGGACGGCGATCCGCGTGCGGCTCGTGAGCATGCCGTGCCTGGACCGCTTCGCGGAGCAGGACCAGACCTACCGCGACAGCGTGCTGCCGCCCTCGGTGCGGGCGCGCGTCTCGGTGGAGGCCGCCAGCCCGCTCGGCTGGCATCGCTGGGTCGGCGACGACGGCGACGTCATCGCCATGGAAGGGTTCGGCGCCTCGGCCCCGGCCAAGGCGCTGTACGAGCACTTCGGCTTCAGCGGGCAGGCGATCGCGGATCGCGCGCGCACCGTTCTGGAAAGGACGAAGGGATGAGCGTCACATCGGTGAACGAGCGGCTCGCGGCCCTGACCGCCGCGGGCACCAGCGTGTGGCTGGACCAGATCCGCCGCGGGATGATCGAGGACGGCGAGCTGGAGCGGATGGTCGCGGAGGACTCGCTGCGCGGCGTCACCTCCAACCCGGCGATCTTCGAGAAGGCGATCCTCGGGTCGTCGGACTACGACGACGACATGGCCGCCGCCTCGCGCGAGGGGCTGTCGGCACGTGAGGTCTACCGCCGCCTGGCGGTCAGGGACGTCCAGCTCGCGGCCGACGTGCTGCGGCCGGTCTACGACGAGACCGGCGGCTACGACGGCTACGTGTCGCTCGAGGTCGCGCCGCGGCTGGCGCACGACACCGAGGGCACGCTCGAGCAGGCGCGCATGTACTGGGGCCTCGTCGACCGGCCGAACCTGATGATCAAGATCCCGGCGACCGAAGAGGGGATCCCGGCGATCGAGGAGGCCCTCTACGAGGGCATGAACGTCAACGTCACGCTGCTCTTCGCGGTGTCGTACTACGAGCAGGTGATGGAGGCGTACATCCGCGCCATGGAGCGCCGCCACGAGGCCGGGCGCCCGCTCGACCGCCACTCGGTCGCCTCGTTCTTCGTCTCGCGCGTCGACACCGAGGTCGACAAGCGGCTCGAGGCCGCCGGCCGCACCGACCTGGCCGGCCGTGCCGGGCTCGCCAACGCCCGCGCCGCCTATCTCAAGTTCCGCGAGGTCTTCGACGGCGAGCGCTTCGCCGCCCTGCGCGAGGCCGGGTGCCCGGTCCAGCGCCCGCTGTGGGCCTCGACCGGCGTCAAGAACCCGGCCTATCCCGAGACGATGTACGTCTACGGCCTGGTCGGCCGCGACACCGTCAACACCATGCCGCTGCCGACGCTGACCGCCGCCGCGCGCGACGGCGAGGTCGACCGGCGAGACGTCGGCCGAAGACCCGACCGCCGACCTCGACGCCCTGCGCGAGGCGGGCATCGACCTCGACGACGTCACCGACAAGCTGCTGCGCGACGGCATCGACGCCTTCGTGGTGCCGATGAACAAGCTCCTCGACGGCATCGAGAGCAAGCGCGAGGCGATCGTCACCGGCCGCCCGGAGACGATCGACGCCGACCTGCCGGCCGCGCTCGAGCAGGCCGTCGCCGGGCGCCTGCGCCGCGCGCAGGACGACGACGTCGTGCACCGCATCTGGCACCGCGACGGCACGCTGTGGGCGCCGGAGGGCACGCCCGAGGTCACCAACCGGCTGGGCTGGCTCGACATCCACGAGAAGATGCTCGACTGCGTCGACGACCTCGAGGGCTTCGCGCGCGAGGTGCGCGAGGCCGGCTACACCGACGTCGTGCTGTGCGGCATGGGCGGCTCCAGCCTCGCGCCCGAGGTCTTCCGCCGCTCCTGGCCGAACCACAAGATGACGCTGCACGTGCTCGACTCGACGCACCCGGACGTCGTCAAGGCGGCGACGGACGCGATCGACCTCTCCAAGACGCTGTTCGTCATCTCCTCCAAGTCGGGCGGGACGATCGAGACGCTGTCCCAGTTCAAGTACTTCCACGAGCTCCAGAGCGACGGCGCGCACTACGCGGCCGTCACGGATCCGGGCAGCGGCCTCGCCGAGCTGGGCCGCGAGCACGGCTTCCGGCGCGTGTTCGAGAACGACCCCGACATCGGCGGCCGCTACTCGGCGCTGTCGTACTTCGGGCTCGTGCCGGCGGTGCTGATCGGGGTCGACATCCGGGCGGTCCTCGAGGCCGCCGAGTTGGCGGCCACCAACTGCCAGCTCAAGGAGGGCAACTCCGGGCTGTGGCTCGGGATCGCGCTCGGCGAGCTGGCCCGCAACGGGCGCGACAAGCTGACCTTCGTGGTCGACGAGCCGCTGTCCTCGTTCGGCCTCTGGGTCGAGCAGCTCGTGGCCGAGTCGACCGGCAAGCACGGCCGCGGCATCCTGCCGATCGCCGACGAGCCGCTGGTGGATCCGGACGCCTACGGGCAGGACCGCGTGTTCCTGCACATCGCGGTCGGCGACGAGGGCAACGCGGCCAAGGTCGCGGCGCTGCGCAAGGCGGGCCACCCGACGATCACCGTTCGCGCCGAGGGCGCCGCCGACCTCGGGCGGCTGTTCTTCCACTCCGAGTTCGCCACCGCCGTGTCCGGCTGGGTGCTGGAGCTCAACCCGTTCGACCAGCCGAACGTGCAGGAGGCCAAGGACAACACCGCCAAGGCGCTCGCGGAGGGGCCGCAGGACGTCGACGCGGGGAGCCTCGACGAGCTGCTGGACGGCCTCGAGGCACCGTCGTACGTCGCGATCCTGGCGTTCGTGCCGTACAGCGAGGAGACCGACGCCGCGGCCGCGCGCTTCCGCGAGAAGCTGATCACCGAGCACGGCGTGGCCACCACGTTCGGCTACGGCCCGCGCTACCTGCACTCGACCGGCCAGTTCCACAAGGGCGGCCCGTCGAGCGGCGTGTTCGTCGAGATCGTCGACGGCGCCGAGAACCTCCAGGTGCCGGGCGAGTCGTACTCCTTCGGAACCCTCATCAGAGCCCAGGCCGACGGCGACCTCGCGACGCTGCGGGCGCACGGGCTCTCCGCCGTCCGTATCGGGAAGGAGAACCTCTGATGCAGCTCGGCTTCGTAGGTCTCGGGAAGATGGGCGGCAACATGGTCCATCGCATCCACCGCGACTCGGACCATCAGGTGGTGGCGTTCGACTTCAGCGCCGACGCCGTCAGCGCCGCCGAGGGCCACGGCGCCACCGGCGCCTCGTCGCTCGAGGATCTGGTCTCCAAGCTCGAAGCGCCGCGCACCGTCTGGGTGATGGTTCCCGCGGGCGACCCGACCGAGGAGACCGTGTTCAAGCTCGCCGACCTGATGGACGAGGGCGACACGGTGGTCGACGGCGGCAACACGAACTGGCACGACGACGTCCGGCGCGCCGCCGCCCTGCGCGAGCGCGGCATCCACTACGTCGACGTCGGCACCTCGGGAGGCGTCTGGGGCCTCGAGGTCGGCTACTGCATGATGGTCGGCGGCGACGACGAGTCCGTGCAGCGGCTGGGCCCGATCCTCGACGTGCTCGCCCCGCCCGACGGCTGGCGGCAGTTCGGCGAGGCCGGCGCCGGCCACTTCGTGAAGATGGTCCACAACGGCGTGGAGTACGGGATCATGCAGGCCTACGCCGAGGGCTTCGAGCTGATGCACAAGTGCCAGTTCGACGTCGACCTCAAGGAGGTCGCCGGCCTGTGGAACCGCGGCTCGGTCGTCCGCTCGTGGCTGTGCGAGCTGGCCGAGCGCGCGTTCGAGCAGGAGGGCAACGACCTCGAGGGCCTCAAGGGCCACGTGAGCGACTCCGGCGAGGGCCGCTGGACGATCATCGACGGCATCGACCTCGACGTGCCGACCCCGGTGATCACCGCCTCGCTCTACGCCCGCTTCTACTCGCGCGGCGAGGGCGACTACACGCACAAGATGCTCGCCGCCCTGCGCAACCAGTTCGGCGGCCACGCGGTCGAGCGGGCGGCCGGAGGCGGCTGATGGCGATCGCGCCGACCGAGAACCCGCTCGTCGAAGGCCTGGAGCGTCTCCCGGTCCCGGCCACGACGCTGGTCATCTTCGGTGCGTCGGGCGACCTGGCGCGGCGCAAGCTCCTGCCCGCGCTCTACAACCTCGCGCACGAGGGCGCGCTGCCGGAGCGCTTCAACCTGATCGGCGTCTCGCGCCGCGATCTCTCCGACGACGACTTCCGCGCGCAGGCGCGCGAGGCGATCGGCGAGTTCTCCCGCCGGCCGCCCGATGCGACAGGTGCTCGACGGCCTGCGTCGGTCGCATGCGCTACCTCGGCATCCCGTTCGACGACGTGCCCGGCTACGCGCGCCTGGGAGAGGCGATGGACGAGCTCGACGCCGAGGCGGGCCAGCCGCTCAACCGCGTGTACTACCTCTCGACTGCGCCGGAGTTCTTCCCCGTCATCACGTCGGCGATCAAGGAGAACGACCTGCACCGGGCCGAGCACGCCGAGGTGCGCGCGGTGATCGAGAAGCCGTTCGGCACCGATCTCGCCTCCGCGCGGTCGCTGCAGGAGGTCGTGCACTCGGTGTTCCGCGAGCGCCAGGTCTTCCGCATCGACCACTACCTGGGCAAGGAGACGGTCCAGAACGTGATGGCGTTCCGGTTCGCGAACTACATGTTCGAGCCGGTCTGGAACCGCAACTACATCGACCACATCCAGATCACCGCGGCCGAGGACATCGGGATCGGCTCCCGCGCCGGCTACTACGACTCGGCGGGCGCGCTGCGCGACCTCGTGCAGAACCACATGCTCCAGCTGCTCACGCTCGTCTGCATGGAGCCGCCGACGACGTTCCAGGCCAACCAGGTGCGCGACGAGAAGGTCAAGGTGCTGCAGGCGATCGAGCCGCCGACGCCGGAGCAGGTCGCCGAGATGACGGTCCGCGCGCGCTACACGGCCGGGATGGTCGGCGGCGGCGAGGCGACCGGCTACCTCCAGGAGGAGGGCGTGCCGCAGGACTCGGACACCGAGACCTACGCGGCGCTGCGGCTCGAGGTCCACAACTGGCGCTGGGCGGGCGTGCCGATCTTCCTGCGCACCGGCAAGCGGCTGGCGCGCAAGGTGACCGAGATCGCCGTCCAGCTCAAGCCCGTGCCGCACATGGCCTTCCAGTCCAAGGGCTCGGTCGGCGTGCAGCCCAACCAGCTGATCCTCACCGTCCAGCCGAACGAGGGCGTCTCGCTCTCGCTGGGCGCGAAGATCCCGGGCGCGAGCATGCGGATCCGGCCGGTCAACATGGAGTTCCTCTACGGCACGTCGTTCATGTCCCAGTCGCCGGAGGCGTACGAGCGGCTGATCCTCGACGCCATGCGCGGCGACGCGACGCTGTTCACGCGCAACGACGAGGTCGACGCCCAGTGGTCGATCATCGACCCGATCCTGAAGGCGTGGGGCGAGGGCCGCCCGCCGCTGGCCGAGTACGACGCCGGAACCCCCGGGCCGGCCGAGGCCGACGAGCTGATCGGCGAGGGCCGGCACTGGAGACCTCTCTGATGGACGAGGTCTGGTCCGAGCGCAACACGACGCCGGCCAAGATCGAGGCCGCGCTGCGGCAGATCGTCACCGAGCACCACCACTCGGACCACCCGTTCGTGCCCGCGCGCGTGCTCAACGTCGTCGTCGTGGTCGACGGCGCCTTCCGCGGCGAGATCGAGAACCGCTTCGAGCGCGTCGGCCGCTATCACCCGTCGCGGCTCGTGCTGTGCGCGGTCGAGCCCGGCCGCGACACGATCGACGCATGGGCAGGAGTCGGGACGGACGACGCGCATCCGGTGCCCGGCCACATCGCGGTCGCACGCGAGCGGGTGGAGATCGAGATCGGCTCGCGCCACCTGTCCAAGCTCGACACGATCGTCGACCCGCTGCTCGTCACCGACCTGGCGACGATGGTGTGGGCGCCGCACGGCCACGCCGAGGCGATCGACGCGCTGCGGCGGCTGGCGCAGATCGTGCTCGTCGACACGCAGGACGAGCCCGACGTGGCGGCCTCGCTGTCCCGCGTCGAGTCGCTCTCCGAGCACGCCTATGTGGTCGACCTCGCGTGGCTGCGCTCGACGCCCTGGCGCGAGCGCGTCGCGGCGGCCTTCGACCCGCCGCAGCTGCGGGCGGCGCTCGGCGGCGTGTCGGCGGTCACCGTGCGCCATCGCGAGGACTCGCTCGCCGCCGCGCTGCTGTTCTGCGGCTGGCTGTCGTCGCGCCTCGACTGGAAGCCCGGCGCCCTGTCGCGGTCCGGCACGGCGATGGTCGGTCACGCCCGGGCGCGGCGGCAGGAGGTGCGGATCCAGCTCGATCCGGTCCATCAGAACGCGCCGGGGCTGGCGGGCGTGACGATCGAGACGGCGTCCGGCGAGGCGGTCTCGCTCGACCGGTCGCCCGGCGGCCTGCAGGCCGTGCGCCGCGCGCGCGACGGCACCGAGCAGACCTGGACCGTGCTGGGCGCCTCGCGCGGCGAGGGCGGCATCCTCGGCGAGGGTGTGCGGCAGGCGCTGCTGCGCGACCCGACCTACCGGCCGGCGCTGGCCTGCGCCCGGGAGCTCGCGCGATGAGGATCGAGGTGCTCGACGACCCGGCGTCCGCGGTCGCAGACCTGCTGCTGGAGACGGCGGCGGCCGGCGGGCACATCGTGCTGACCGGCGGCAGCTCTCCGAAGCGCGCGTACCAGCTCGCCGCCCGCGGCGACTGGGGCGCCGCCACGGTCTGGTACGGCGACGAGCGCTGCGTCCCGGAGGATCACGAGTGGTCGAACCACGCGATGGCCGAGGCGGCGCTGCTCTCGCACGTCGATCCGCGACCCGAGGTGATGCGCATGGAGGGCGAGCTCGGGCACGAGCGCGGCGCGGCCTCCTACGAGGCGCTGATCCGGGAGCGGCTGGGCGACGAGCCGCGCTGGGACCTGCTGCTGCTCGGCCTGGGGCCCGACCTGCACTGTGCCTCGCTGTTCCCCGGCAAGCCCGAGGTCGACGTCACCGACCGCCTCGTGGTCGGCGTGCCGGAGGCCGGCATGGACCCCCAGGTCCCGCGCATCTCGCTGACGCTGCCCGCCATCAACGCGGCGCGCCACGTCGTCTTCCTGGTGACCGGCGAGTCCAAGCGCGAAGCCGTCCGGCGCGTGTTCGGGGATGATCCGGATCCGACCTCGCCGGCCGCGCACGTGCGGCCGGCCGATGGCGAGCTGACCGTGTACCTCGACCCCGCAGCCGCATCTTGAGCGACCAGTTCGTCGGCATCGACGTCGGCGGCACGAAGATCGCCGTCGCCACGCTCCAGGCGGGCGAGCTGAGCGAGTCGGTCCTGCATCACACCGAGCTGGGCAGCCAGGAGGCGCTGGTCGCGCAGCTGATCGACGCGATCGAGCAGGCGCGCACGCCGGACACCCGCGCGGTCGGGATCGGCCTGCCGTCGCTGATCGAGTTCGCCACCGGGCGGATCCGGTCGAGCGTGAACATCCCGCTCAAGGACCTGCCGCTGCGCGAGCTGCTGACCGAGCGCGTCGGCGTGCCCGTGTACGTCGAGAACGACGCCTCGTGCGCCGCGCTGGCGGAGGCGTTCGTCGACGGGCGGATGGCGGTGCCCCACCTGGTGATGTTCACGGTCGGCACCGGCGTCGGCGGCGGGCTGGTGCTCAACGGGCGCCTGTACCGCGGAGCGACGGGTACCGCCTCGGAGGTCGGGCACACGATCATCGGGCTCGACCTGCTCGAGGGCGCGCCGGCGCACACCGGCGAGTTCCCGCAGGCCGGCTCGCTCGAGCTGCTGGCCTCCGGCACCGCGCTCGACAAGCTGGCGCGGGACGCGGCCGAGGCCGATCCGAACTCGTTCCTGGGCCGGCGGCTCACCCGTGACGGCGGGGTGACCGGCCACGACGTGGTCGACGGCGCCCGCGACGGCGACGAGGCCTCGATCCGGTGCCTGCGGATCCTCGGCGAGCGGCTGGGCATCGGCATCGCCAACGCGATCACGATGTTCGACCCGCTCGAGGTCGTGGTCGGCGGCGGGGTGTCGGCGGCGGGCGAGCTCCTGCTCGGCCCGGCGCGCGAGGTGGCGTGGAAGTACGCGGTGCCGGGCGCCGGCACGCAGTGCGAGATCCGGCTCGCGCGCCACGGCCCGCGGGCGGGCGTGCTCGGCGCGGCGCTGATCGCGGCGCAGGAGTACGCGGAGGAGACCGGTCAGGTGATGGAGGAGGCGGTGGAGGGACGATGAAGGTCGCGTGCGCGTTCGACCACGCCGGCTTCCCGTTGAAGGAGCTCGTGCTGGAGGTGGTCGTCGAGCGCGGCCACGAGCCGGTCGACCTCGGCACGAACTCGACCGACCCCGTCGACTATCCAGACACCTCGCGCGCCGCCGCCGAGGCCGTCCGCTCCGGCCGGGCCGAGCGCGCCGTGGTGGTGTGCGGGTCGGGAGCGGGCGTGGCGGTCGCGGCCTGCAAGGTGCCGGGCATCCGCGCCGCCTGCACGCACGACACCTACTCGGCGCACCAGTGCGTCGAGCACGACGACGTCAACGTGCTCTGCCTGGGCGCGCGCGTGATCGGGCCGGCGCTGGCGCGCGAGGTCATCGAGGCGTTCCTCGACGCGCGGTTCACCGGCGAGGAGCGTCACGTGCGCCGGCTGGCGAAGATCCAGGCCATCGAGGACGAGTTCACCGCACCGGGGTGAGGTCGGCCTCCATGTTGCGCTCCATCATCTCGAGCGCGGCATCGGCCAGGTCCTCGTGGATGTGCGCGACCGCGTCGGGCGGGACGCGCACCTTGAAGTGGCGGATGTAGGCGTCGAGCGCCGAGTAGAGGATGCACTGCTCGGTCACCTGGCCGGTGAGTACGAGCGTGCCGACGTCCTCCTGGTTGAGCAGGTACTCGAGCGGGGTCTGGTAGAAGATCGAGTGCCGGGCCTTGACCACGAACAGCGCGTCGTCGCCCGGCTCGATCGGCTTCACCAGCTCGGGGTGCTTGCCCTCCAGCGCCTCCTCGATCAGCTCGTCGCGGTGGGAGCGCCAGTGCCCGAAGTTGTCGTTGACGTAGATCACCGGGCCGTCGTGGTCGCGGATGAGCTCCTCGATGACGGGGACGGCCTTCTCGGCCGACGGGACGACCTTCTCGGCGTCCGGGAAGTCGTACGCGTTGATCATGTCGATGACAACGAGTGCGGTGCGGGACACGCGAGCCTGTCTGCCCCGGTATGACTTGCGCCATGCGCGTGATCGAATGCAACGAGTGCGGGGACGCCGTCTCCGCCGCCAACGACGAGGAGCTGGCCGCGCACCTGGCCAAGCACCTGCGAAGCGAGCACGACGAGGAGCCGGACGACGAGGAGGTCGCCGACCTGGTCCACGAGCAGGCCTACGACGCCACGGACTCCTAGTCCGCCAGCCTCGCCGCCAGCCGCAACCGGCGGAACTCCGCGACGGCGGTGGCTCGCGGCGCGGCCGTGATGCTGCGGAGCGGGAGGGCCCGCTCGCCGTCCTCGTCCACCTCGTATGCACGCGCGGTCGGTCGCGCGCTGACCACTTCATCGAGGGTCTGGTGGCGGAAGATCAGTGCGGCGCCGTCGTCGGCGGCGTAGCCGGGCGGGAGGCGGCCGCTGCGGACGGCCTCGAGGTAGACGGGGCGGCGCGAGCGCTCGCTGTCGTGGTGGACGGAGTTGGAGCCGGGAAGGAAGCCGAGGCCGCGCGCGGGGCCCGGGCGCCCGTGCGAGGTGCTGACGCCGTACTCGAACCAGCACATGGAGCCGGCGCTGAGGCCTGCGAGGACGACGCCCGCCTGCCATGCCTCGTGGAGGATCGTGTCCAGCCCCTGCGCCTTCCAGATGGCGAGCAGGTTCACCATCGAGCCGCCGCCGACGTAGATCGCATCCTGTGACAGTAAGTGCGACCTGAGTGGAACCGGCTCGCGGCCGAGCCTGAACAGTGAGATGTGACTCGGCTCGCACAGCCGGTCCTGGTACGTCTCGTAGAAGCGGCGGATCTGGTGCTCGGAGTCGCCGCCCGCGGTGGGGAGGAGACAGACGCGCGGGCGGGCCTGCCGGGTGAGGCGCAGGACGAGCTCGTCGAGGGCGGGGTCGGCGGAGCCGGCGGTGAAGCCGCCGCCGCCCATGGCCAGGATCGTCGGCGTGCGCCGCCCGTCAGGCGGCGGCAAGCGTCCGCTCCAGATAGCGCGTGACGAGCTCGGTCTCCCCGTCGCCGGTCACGTGGAACGCCCGCGCGTGGGGGCGCGAGGTCACCACCTCGGCGAGCTCGGCGCCGACGAAGTGCAGGGCCGCCCCGTCTCCAGTGCCGTAGCCCGGCGTCATCCCGTCCGCCACTGCGCGCAGGTACGCGGCCCGGCGCTCCGGCTTGTCGTCATAGTGAACCGCGTTGGAGTGGGGGAGGAAGCCCATCCCGCGCACCGGCGCGCTTTCACCGTGAAACGCTGTCACGCCCTGCTCGAACCAGCAGAGCGAGCCGGCGCTCAGGCCGGCCATGACCACGCCGGCCTCCCAGGCGCGGCGGAGCATGCCGTCGACGCCGTGCGCGTTCCAGGTGCCGAGCAGCGAGATCACGCTGCCGCCGCCGACGTAGACCAGGTCCTGGGCCAGCAGGTGGTCCGCGAGGTCGCACGCCCCGCCGTCACGGCGGAAGAGCGAGACGTGCGACGGCTGGCAGCGGCCGGCCGGGAAGGCGCGGTAGAAGCGCACGATGTAGTGGTCGGCGTCGCCCGAAGCGGTGGGGAGGAAGCAGACGCGCGGGCATTCGACGGCCGTCAGGGCCATCGCGTGCTCGTCGAGCAGCGCGTTGCCCGCCTCCATCGAGAACCCGCCCCCGCCCATGGCGAGGATCTGGCGCGGTCGCGACATGCCCGGAGGGTACGGGCGCGATGCGCGTCCGTTGCGAATTTCAGCCTTCGGTCGAGCAGGACCGGACCGGGTGTCCAGCGGGAGATCGCCCGGATCCGCGATTCTAAGCCTTCGGTGGAGACTCGAGACCCTTATTGACACGCCGTTACGAGTGCCGGCGCTTCTCGCCCGTGCGAAGTCGCGAAAGTGACCGCGCCCCAGCTCGCGGATCCGTCCGGTCGTTGCCGGACAATGAGTATGGATGGGCCCGCTGATCGCCGCGCCGGCGAAGCGGGTGCCAGGCCCCGCGGCGAAGAGCGTGGCGCCCATGTGACGCGCGCCACGAACGCTGCCCGAGCATATATTCTGGGATGTATGAGTCATGCACATGCGGCAAATGTGCTTGGCGCGCTCGCCCTCGCCCTCTCCGACCGCCTGGCCGAGGCGGGCGAGCGCGTCGGCGGCGGGTCGGCCGCGGCGGCCCTGGTGACGCTCTACGGAACTCGGGCCGGGATTCGAATCGACGGCTTGGCGAGGGTTGTGGGTCTCTCCCACTCGGGCGCTGTGCGGCTTGTCGACCGACTGGAGGTCGAAGGCCTGGTCGAGCGCCGGCGCGGGGCCGACCAGCGGTCAACAGCCCTCTATCTCACCCCGCCAGGACGCCGATCGGCGCGCCGAGTGCTTGCCGAGCGGCACGCAGCCATGCATTCGGCACTCGAGTTGCTGACCGACGATCAACAAGCCGGGATCGCCGACCTGGCGGATCGCCTTCTGCGCGAGCTCGCCGACGAGCCCGCCGCCGAGGCCCGGCTCTGCCGGCTCTGCGACCTGGAGGCGTGCGGCCGCTCGAGCGGCCGGTGCCCCGTCGCGGGCCGTCGAACCCGCCGCGCGGCCTTCTGAAGGTGTGAAGCGCGGTTCACGACGTTAAGTTGTGAATCCGCAATCTAAGGGTCGATCGAAGAGTTACTCTCGACCGAGCGCGATGCTCAGCCCCGCGACGGCGAGGATGCCGAGGCCGACCAAGGGCGCAAGGACGTCCTCGGCGACCGCTTCCGAGGCCACGAGAACGGCCCCCACGGCCAGGACGGCCGTCACTCCCGCCGCGATTCGCCAGTCGTCACCGACGATGAAGTCGCGCCAGAAGCGGAAGAAGGCCCGGATCACGCCCGCAGCAGCCGGATCGCGGACCAGGAGAAGGCCGCCCAGGCGGCCAGCAGCATCAGGATCGCCACGTCGCCGCCCGGCCATGCGAGGCTCTCGCCGCTCTCCGAGAACAGCCCGAGCCCTTCGACGGCCCAGAAGGTGCCGAAGGTCGTGAGCAGGAGGCCGACCGCGAACTTGATCGTGTTCTGCGGCACGCCGGCCAGCGGGCGGTGCGCGATCGCGCCGATCGCGAGCACGATCGCCCCGGCCGCCGCGGCCCCGGCCGCGGCGAGCGGCACGTTGTCCGCGTTCAGCCCGAAGGTGATCACGATGAAGACGATCTCCAGGCCTTCGAGGAACACGCCCTTGAAGGCCACGACGAAGCCGAACCAGTCGAGGCCGAGCCGGCGCTCGTCCTGCGCCGCCCGGCCGGCCTCGAGCTCCTCGCGGTAGGCCTCGTCCTCGTCGTTGAGGGCCTTCAGGCCCGACGAGCGCAGGATCGCCTTGCGCAGCCATTGGAGCCCGAAGATCAGCAGCAGGGTCCCGATCACGAGCTGCAGCAGCGCCTCCGGCAGCCACTCGGCGAGCGCGTAGCCCGCCAGCGCGGCGACCACCGCCAGCGCCACGAGCGCGCAGGCGGCGCCGGCCAGCGCCGACCGCCACCCGCGCGTGACGCCCATCGCCAGGACGATGGTGAGCGCCTCGACGAACTCGACCGCCGAGGCGAAGAAGACCGATACGACGAGGCCGAGGTCCGCGGCGGTCACCCGCCGCAGCCTAAGGGGCGGTCACGACGCTCTCGTACTCGATCTCCTTCGCCACCTCGCCGGCGATCCGGGCGCCGGCGAACCGCTCGACGAGGTGCAGCGCCAGGTCGATCCCCGAAGTGACGCCGCCGGCCGACACGATGTCGCCGTCGTCCACGAAGCGGCCCTCCACGATCTCGGCGCCCGAGGCCCGCAGGTCCTCGATCGCGAGGTGATGCGTCGTCATGCGGCGGCCGGCCGTGATGCCGGTGGCGGCGAGCAGCATCGCGCCGGTGCAGACCGAGCCGATGATCGCGCCGCGCGCATGGGCCGCGGCCACCACGCGGGGCAGCTCGCGCAGCTCGAGCTCGGTGCGGATGCCCGAGCCGTGGAAGTAGCCGCCGCCGGGGACGATCAGCATGTCCGCGTCGACGGACGGGCCGCGCTCGACGAAGATGCGCGCCTTGTGCGACGCGGTGATGGTGGCGGGCCCGTGGGCGCCGACGAGCTCAACCTCGATCGGCGCGCCGAGCTCGGCGGCCGTTCGCAGCACCTCATAAGGGGCGATGGCGTCGAGCTCGTCGAACCCATCGAACAGGATGATGTCGATCTGCATGGCGGGATCGTGGCGCTACACGTGTGATCCCGCCAGTGGCAGCACCGGCACATGTCGCAGGATTCCTGCCAGATACGATCAGCGGATGCACCGGATCGCCGTGCTCGCCCTCGACCAGGTCGTCGCCTTCGACCTCTCGATCGCCGCGCAGGTCTTCGGCCACCACGACGAGCGCGACCGCTACGCGCTCACCGTCTGCGGGCGGCGCGCCGGGCCCGTGCGCAGCTCGACGGGCTTCGCGATCGTGGCCACCCACGGCCTGGGCGCGGTCCGGCAGGCCGACACGGTCGTCGTCCCCGGCATCGAGGAGACCGCGCCCGAGCCCGACGCCGCGGTCATCGCCGCCCTGCGGGCGGCCGACCGCCGCGGCGCGCGGATGATCTCGATCTGCACGGGCGCCTTCGTGCTCGCGGCGGCGGGGCTGCTCGACGGGCGCCGCGCGACCACCCACTGGCGCCACGCCGCCGAGCTGCAGGCGCGCTACCCCGATGTCGACGTCGACGCCCGCGTGCTCTACGTCGACGAGGGGCGCATCCTCACGTCGGCCGGCGTGGCCGCCGGCATCGACCTGTGCCTGCACGTCGTCGCGCGCGACCACGGGGTGGCGGCCGCCAACGCGATCGCCCGCCGCATGGTCGTCGCGCCCCATCGCGGCGGCGGCCAGGCGCAGTTCGTCGAGCGCGCGCTGCCGGCCGCCACCGGCGACGGCCTGGAGGCCACGCGGGAGTGGATGCTCGAGCGCCTCGACGAGCCGCTCACGGTCGCCGCCATGGCCCGGCACGCCGCGCGCAGCGAGCGCTCGTTCGCCCGCCACTTCCTCGCCGAGACGGGCACGACGCCGCTGCGCTGGCTGCACGAGCAGCGCGTGCTGCACGCCCGGCGGCTGCTGGAGGAGAGCCACCTGCCGATCGAGGACGTGGCGGCGCGCTGCGGGTTCGGCACGGCGACCACCCTGCGCGAGCACTTCGGCCGCTCGGTCCACACCACGCCCACCGCCTACCGGCGAGCGTTCAGCGCCGCCGCGCGGTGACCTCGATCTCGATCCGCATCCGCGGGTCGCTCAGACCGCACTCCTGCATCGTGGCCGCCGGGCGCACGTCGCCGAAGTGGCGGCGCAGGGCCGGCCAGCAGGCCTCGAAGTCGCCGGCGTCCGGGAGCAGGTAGCGGACGCGGACCACGTCCGCGAACGTGCAGCCCGCCTCGGCGAGCGCGGCAGCGACGTTGGCCAGGGCCTGGTCGACCTGCTCGACCACGTCGCCGGAGATGGTCATCGTCGAGTAGTCGAACCCCGTCGTGCCGGAGACGTGGATCCAGTCGCCGTCGACGACCGCGCGCGAGTAGCCGATCTGCTCCTCGAAGGTGGAGCCGGACGAGATCAGGCGGCGCACGGGCGCCACGGTATCGGCCGACGCGCAGGTGGCCAGCGCCCGCATGAGGTCCTCCTCCGCGATGCCGCGCAACCGCGGATGATCGAGGTCGACGGCCACCTCGCCTGCGTCCTCGAGGCCGAGCGAGGCGAGGCCGTTCGCGGACGACCGCGCCCCACAGGTCGCCGGCCTCGGCCAGCAGCGCGTGGCGGGTGCGGCGCTCGCGCCGGGCGCCGGTCTCGAGCTCGCGCAGCTCCTCGAAGGGGTCGACGACGACGTTGCTGTCGCTCCCGATCGCCAGCCGCACGCCGGCGTCGCGCCAGCGCAGGGCCGGGAAGTGGCCGTCGCCGAGGTTGCCCTCGGTCGTCGGGCAGGTGGCCACGATCGTGCCGGTCTCGGCCACCAGCGCGATGTCGCGGTCGCTCACGTGGATCCCGTGCACGATCGTCGTGCGCTCGCCGAGGAACCCGGTGCGTTCCAGCAGCTCGATCGGCGAGCAGCCGTGCTCGGCCTGGCACTCCTCCAGCTCGCGCGGCTGCTCGTGCGCGTGGACGTGGCGGACGAGCCCGTGCGCTTCGGCGTAGCGCGCGATCTCGCGCAGCCAGTCCGCCGGCACCGCCCGCACGCTGTGGGCGGCGACTCCGACCGGGTGGCCGGCCAGCCGCAGCGCGTCGACGCGGGCGAGGTAGTCGTCGACCGAGGGGTCGCGGAAGCGCGCGTGCCCGCCGCGGTGATAGGCCGCGGGCAGCAGGACGACGGTCAGTCCCGCAGCGGCGCCGGCGACGGCGAGCGCCATCGCGTTCGGCTCCTCGTACGGCGTGCCGTCGGGCCGGTGGTGGACGTAGTGGAACTCGCCGACGGCGCCGTAGCCGGCGGCGGCCATCTCGGCGTAGACGTGGCCGGCGACCTCGCGCATCGATTCCGGCTCGAGCGCCTCGGCCAGCCGGTACATCTCCTCGCGCCAGCTCCAGAAGTCGTCGTCCGGCCGCTCGCTGCGCTCGCCGATGCCCCGCAGGTCGCGCTGGAAGGCGTGCGAGTGCACGTTGGCCATCGCCGCGATCCTCACCGCGCCAGCTCCTGCGGCGGCGGCCAGAAGGCCGTTGGCGGCGACCGCGGCGTCGTCGAGCGAGACCTCCTCCTCGGGCGAGTGGCTGACGCCGGTGTCGTTGCGCACCAGCACCATCCCCGCGGGACGGGCGGCGGCGATCACGCCCGCGTCGTGGCCGGCGTAGCAGACCAGCCGCGGCTTCGGCGGCCGCAGGCCCGCCAGCAGCGCGTCGCGCACGCGGTCCGGGAACTCGGTGCCCGGACGACCACGCGGCGGTCCGCAGCTCGAGCCCGACGCCCGCGTCCTTCGCCACCCGCTCGATCTCGAGCGCCACCGTCTCGCGCCATGACTCGACGGTCTCCGGCTCGGGCGCACGCGCATCGAGCCACAGGCGCACGAGCGAGGGCACGGTGGTCGGCGAGTTCGGCTCGACCTCCATGCGGGCGGCGGTGAAGACCATGCCGAGCCGCTGGGCCGCCTCGGTGTCGGCGCGCACGATCACGCGCGCGGCGGCGGCGAGCGCGTCGCGGCGCTCCTCGCGCGGCGTCGTGCCCGCGTGGTCGGCCCGGCCGGACAGCTCGACCTGCAGCCGCAGCCGCGCCGCCAGCCGCGTGACGACACCGGCCGGCGCGTGAGCGGCGGCGAGGTCGCGCGTCTGGTCGATGTGCAGCTCGAGGAAGCCCGCGAGGCGGTCGAGCCACGCCGGGGCGTCGCGCAGGCCCTCGGGGTCCACGCCCGCCTCCGCCATCGCGTCGCCGAGCGCGACTCCGTGCTCGTCGACGCGGTCGACCGCGTCGTCGACGTCGAGCCGCCCGACCAGCGCGCGCGAGCCGAAGGTCGGCGTGTTGAAGCGCGCGCCCTCCTCGTCGGCGAACGAGACCACGGCCACCGGCACACGCTCGGCCACCGCGAAGCCGGCGGCGACGCCGAGCGCGCCGTCGAAGCGCCCGCCGCCGCGCACGCTGTCCAGGTGCGAGCCGACCGCCCACCACGGCGGCGGCGTGTCCGGGCACGCCCACAGGTTGCCGGCCGGATCGCGCTCGAGCTTCCGCCCGATCGCCTCGGCGCGGCGCGCGAACCACGCCGCCGCCCGCTCGTCCTCGTCGGTCCAGGCCAGCCGCGTCGTCGCCCCGCTCTCGTCGAGGCCGATCGGGACGAGGTCGGAGAGCAGCGTCTCGAGCTCGGCCGCCTCGATCACGCGGCGATGACCTCGGCGACGGGGTTGCGGCCGAAGCGGTAGGCCAGGTGCTCGACCGGGCCGTCGAGCACGACGATGTCGGCGCGCTTGCCGACCTCGATCGACCCGCGGTCGTCGAAGCCCAGCACCCAGGCGGCGTTCAGGGTGCAGGCGGCCAGCGCCTCGCGCGCCGTCCAGCCGTAACGGCGCACCGCGAGCCCGATCACCGACGGCAGCGACTGCAGCGGCGAGGTGCCCGGGTTGCAGTCGGTCGCCAGTACGCAGATGGCGCCGGCGTCCATCAGCGCCCGCCCCGGCGCCAGCTCCTCGGCGCCCAGGAACTCGGCGCCGGGCAGCAGCACGGCGGCGCACTCGGCGGCGGCGAGCGGCGCGAGGTCGTCGGGGTGCAGGCAGGCGAGATGGTCGACCGAGCGGGCGCCCGCGGCCAAGCGCCACCGGCACCGACCGGTTGGCGTTGAACTGCTCGACGTGGGCGCGCAGCGGCACGCCCTCGCGCTTCGCGATCTCGCCGAGCCGTTCGAGGTCCTCGTTGCGGAAGGCGACCGACTCGACGTAGATGTCGAGCGCGTCGACCTCGGCCTCCGCCGCCAGCTCGTCCACCACGTCCATCCAGCCCGCGGCGTCGTAGCCCTCCGGGATCGAGTGGGCGAACAGGCCGGTGACCCGGTCGCCGACCTGGCGGCCGAGCCGGACGAGCCGCAGCTCGCCCTCGCGCGAGAGCCCGTAGCCGGTCTTGGACTCGAGCGTCGTCGTGCCCCAGGAGAGCATCTCGGTGCGGATCTCGCGCGCCTGCGCGAGCACCTCGTCGTCGCTCGCCTCCGCCAGCGCCCGCGCCGACGAGGCGATCCCGCCGCCGCGCCGCGAGATCTCCTCGTACGGCACGCCGGTGACCTTCTGCTCGTACTCCTCCGCCCGCCAGCCCGCGAACGGCAGGTGCGTGTGGCAGTCGACGAAGCCCGGGATCACCGCGCCGCCCGTCGCGTCGATGACCATGTCGGCGCCCGGGTCGTGCTCGAGCGCGACGATCACGCCGTCCTCGACGGTCAGCGAGCCGGGCTCGAGCCGCAGCTCGTTCGGCCGCCGCACGCAGGGCATCCCGTCCTCGGGCGGGAGCAGCACCTGCGCCGCGCCGCGGATCGAGACCTTCATGCCATGGGCACCCGCACGCCCAGTCGCTCGGCCGCCTCGAGCGCCTCCGGGTAGCCGGCGTCGGCGTGCCGGATCACGCCCATGCCCGGATCGGCGAGCAGCGTGCGGCGGATCCGCTCGCCGGCCTCCGGCGTCCCGTCGGCGACGATCACCTGGCCGGCGTGCAGCGACTTGCCCATCCCGACGCCCCCGCCGTGGTGGAAGGAGACCCAGCTCGCGCCCGTGGCGGTGTTGACCAGCGCGTTGAGGATCGGCCAGTCGGCGACCGCGTCGGAGCCGTCCTGCATCGCCTCGGTCTCGCGCTGCGGCGAGGCGACCGACCCGGCGTCGAGGTGGTCGCGGCCGATCACGATCGGCCCCTGGACGGCCCCGCTCGCCACCAGCTCGTTGAAGCGCATGCCGGCGAGGTGCCGCTCGCCGTACCCGAGCCAGCAGATCCGCGCCGGCAGCCCCTGGAACTTCACGCGCTCGCGCGCCAGCTCGATCCAGCGGCGGATGTGGTCCTGCTCGCCGAACAGGTCGAGGATCGCGTCGTCGGTCACGGCGATGTCGGCGGGGTCGCCGGACAGCGCGACCCACCGGAACGGGCCCTTGCCCTCGCAGAACAGCGGCCGGATGTAGGCGGGCACGAAGCCGGGATACGAGAACGCGTCGGCATCGCCGTGCTCGGCCGCCAGCCCGCGCAGCGCGTTGCCGTAGTCGAAGGCCTCGGCGCCGATCGTCGCCAGCTCCCGGATCGCGGCCACGTGCGCCAGGGCGCTCTCCCCGACGCGGCGCAGGTACTCGCCCGGGTCGGAGGCGCGCAGCACGTCGGCCTGCTCGACCGTCAGCCCGGCTGGCACGTAACCGTTGAGCGGATCGTGGGCGCTCGTCTGGTCGGTCACCACGTCGATCTCCACGCCGCGCCGCGCCAGCTCGGGCAGCACCTCGGCGGCGTTGCCGAGCAGGCCGATCGACAGCGCGCGGCCCTCGGCTCGCGCGGCCTCGAGCCGCGCGAGCGCGTCGTCGAGCGAGCCGGCCCGCTCGTCCAGGTAGGCCGTCTCGATCCGGCGCTCGATCCGCTGCAGGTCGACCTCCACGCACAGCGCGCAGCCCTCGTTCAGCGTCACCGCCAGCGGCTGCGCGCCGCCCATGCCGCCGAGCCCGGCGGTGACCACCAGGCGGCCCTTCAACGAGCCGCCGAAGCGCTGGCGGGCGAGCGCCGCGAACGTCTCGTAGGTGCCCTGGAGGATGCCCTGGGTCCCGATGTAGATCCAGGACCCGGCCGTCATCTGGCCGTACATCATCAGCCCGGCGGCGTCGAGCTCGCGGAACGTGTCCCAGTTCGCCCAGTCGCCGACCAGGTTGGAGTTGGCGATCAGCACCCGCGGCGCGTCCGGATGCGTCTCGAAGACGCCGACCGGCTTGCCGGACTGCACGAGCAGGGTCTCGCGGTCGCCGAGCTGCGTCAGCTCGCGCTTGATGGCCTCCAGGCAGTCGCGGTTGCGCGCGGCCTTGCCGATCCCGCCGTAGACGACGAGGTCCTCGGGGCGCTCGGCGACGTCCGGGTGCAGGTTGTTCTCCAGCATCCGCAGCGCCGCCTCCTGCACCCAGCCGCGGCACCTCACAGCACGAGCTCCCCGGTTCGCAGCGCGCCGGCCAGCCCGGCCAGCTCCGCCGCCAGCGATCGATCCTCTTCCACACGCGGAACGTACTCGCGTACGCGTGCGAGGGCGTCCTCGAGGGCAGGCGTGCTGCGCAGCGGCCGGTGGAACTCGAGGCCCTGAGTGGCGCAGACGAGCTCGATGGCGATCACCTGCGCGGCGTTCTCCACGACGGTGCGCGCCTTCAGCGCCGCCAGCGCGCCCATCGAGTTGAAGTCCTCCTGGCCGGCGCTCGTCGGGATCGAGCCCGCGCCGGCCGGATGCGAGAGCACCTGGCACTCGTTGACCAGCGCGGCGGCGGCGTACTGGGCGATCATCAACCCCGAGCTCAGCCCCGGCCGCGGGGTGAGGAACGGCGGCAGGCCGGCGTACCCGGGGGAGAGCAGGGCGTAGATCCGCCGCTCCGAGAAGGAGGCCAGCTCGGTGAGCGCGAGCGCCAGGTGGTCGAGCGGCAGCGAGAGCGGCTGGCCGTGGAAGTTGCCGCCGGACAGGATCGCTTCCGGCGGGAAGACGAGCGGGTTGTCGGTCACCGCGTCCAGCTCGCGCTCGATCGCGCCCGCGACGTAGCCGAGCGCGTCGCTCACGGCGCCCACCACCTGCGGCGCGCAGCGCAGGGTGTACGGGTCCTGGACGCGGCCGCAGTCGGCGTGGCTGGCCACCACGGGGCTGCCGGCGAGCAGTCCGCGCAGCCGGGCGGCGACGGTCGCCGGGCCGGGCTGGCGGCGGAGGTCGTGCAGCCGCTCGTCGAACGGCACGGTCGAGCCCATGAACGCCTCGAGCGAGAGCGCCACGGCCACCACCGCGGCGTCGAGCAGCCGCCGCGCGTCCTGTACGGCGAGCGCCCCGGCGGCGGCCATCAGGTGCGTGCCGTTGATGATGGCCAGGCCCTCCTTGGCGCTCAGCTCGACCGGCTCGAGGCCGGCGCGCATGAGCGCCTCGCCGCCGGGCAGGACGTCGCCGTCGAACGTCGCCTCGCCCTCGCCGATCAGCACGAGCCCGAGGTGGGCGAGCGGCGCCAGATCGCCCGACGAGCCGACCGACCCCTTGCTCGGGATCACCGGCGTGACGCGCTTCTCCAGCAGCGTGAGCACGAGCTCGACCAGCCCGGGCCGCACGCCGGAATGCCCGCGCCGCAGCGAGGAGGCGAGCAGGAACAGCATCCCGCGCACGATCTCCTCGGGCAGCGGCGGCCCGGAGCCGACCGCGTGCGAGCGCAGCAGGTTGACCTGGAGCTGAGCGGCGTCGGAAGGCGCGATCCGCACGCTCTCGAGCTGCCCGAAGCCGGTCGTGACGCCGTAGACCGCCTCGCCGGTCTCGAGCGCCCGCTCGATCACGGCCCGGCCGGCGGCGATCCGCTCGAGGTCGGCGGCGTCGAGCGGCGGCGCCTCGGCGCCGCGGGCGACCGCCTCGAGCTCCTCCAGAGTCGGCACGCGGCCGACCCTAGCGCTCCTCCAACCGCGCGCGCTCGATGCGCAGCGCCACGACCTCGGCCCAGTCGCCGAGCGAGCGCACCTTGGCCGCGCTCGCCTCGTGGTCGTAGCCGACGCGGCGGAGCTCGAGGCGCCCGTCGTCGTGGATGACCGCATAGGCGGCGCGGTGGTCGCCGTCGAGCGGCACGCCGACCGAGCCGGGGTTGACCAGCTCGATGTCGCCCGCCATGCGGCGGAACTGGAGATGCGTGTGGCCGAACATCAGCCGCGAGACGGTGACGCCCGCCAGCAGCTCGGGCTCGTCCTCGGCCGGCTCGGGCAGGAACGAGCGGACGTCGCTGACGGGCGAGCCGTGGCAGATGAGCATGTCGCCGTCCTCGGCGGTCTCGGGCAGCGCGGCGAGCTCGGCCGCGAGCGCGTCGCCGAGCTGCGCGCGCGCGTGGTCGATTGCCTCCCGGAGCGGCTCGGGCGGGTCGCCGAGCCAGCGGTCGGCGTTGCCGCGGATCCAGGTCGCCGGCTCGAGCTCGCGCAGCCGCGCGAGCGTCTCGGCGGGCCAGCCGCCGAACAGCGCGTAGTCGCCGCCGAGGATGTAGCGATCGACCTCGGGCATGTCGGCCAGCACCGCCTCGAGGGCCGGCAGGTTGCCGTGGACGTCGTACAGGCAGGCGATCACGGGTCGCCTGTATACCATCGCCCGGGTGCTGGTCACCGGCCCGACGCTGACGCTCCGCTACGCGACGCCAGACGATGCGCCGCGGCTCCTGGAGCTCGCCTCCGACCCCGCGGTGACGGCGTGGTTCTCGTGGGGGCCGTACTCATCGCTCGACCAGCCAGAGGCCTACATCGCCGGCCTGGAGGGCAAGCGCGAGGCCGGCGAGCTGCTCGACTTCCTCGTCGTGCACCCCGAGGCCGGCCCGATCGGGGTCACCGGCCTCTCGGAGCTGGCGGCGCGCGACCGCCGCGCCACGGTCGGCTCGTGGTTCGGGCGCGAGTGGTGGGGGAGCGGGGCCAACCGGGACTCGAAGGCGCTGATCACCGCCGTCGCCTTCCGGCAGCTCGGGCTCGACCGCGTGACGGCGTGGGCCAACACGCGCAACGGCCGCTCGCAGGTGGCGCTCGAGCGCGTCGGCTTCCGGCGCGAGGGCGTGCTGCGCGGCTGGCACCGCCACGGGGACGAGCGGCACGACGTGGTGGTCTTCGGGATGCTGCGCGAGCAGTGGGAGGCCTCGCCGCTGGCCGAGGTGCCCGTGCAGGTCACGGGCTCGCCGCCGGCCGCATTCGCGGTCGGCTCACCCGCGCCCGCTGCGTGAGCGCGACGCAGGCGAGCACGGCGAGCGCCGCCACCACGGTCGCGGTCGTCACCTGCTCGCCGAGCAGCAGCGCCGCCCAGACGAGCGTCAGCACCGGCTGGGCGAGCTGGATCTGGCCGATCCGCGCGATGCCGCCCAGCGCCAGCCCGCGGTACCAGGCGAAGAAGCCCAGGAACATCGAGAACAGCGACACGTAGGCGAAGCCGAGCCAGGCGTCGGCGCCGGCCGAAAGCCCGTCGCGCGCGACGGCGAAGGCGACCACCGGCACGAGCGCGGGCGCGGTCAGCACGAGCGCCCAGCAGATCACCTGCCAGCCGCCGTAGCGGCGCGAGAGCACGCCGCCCTCGGCGTAGCCGAAGGCGCACAGCGCGACCGCGGCGAGCACGTAGAGGTCGGCGACGGCGAGCCCACCGGCGCCCTGCGTGGCGGCGAAGGCGAGCACGGCCGCGAGCCCGGCCACGGCCGCCGCCCAGAACGCACGGCCGGGCCGCTCGCCGCCGCGCGCGACCGCGAACGCCGCCGTCGCGGCCGGCAACAGGCCGACGATCACCGACGCGTGAGCCGACGACAGCTCGCGCAGCGCCATCGAGGAGAACAGCGGGAAGCCGATCACGACGCCGACACCGGTCAGCAGCAGCCGCGACAGGTCGGCGCGATCCGGCACGCGCTCCCGCCTGACGGCCAGCAGCGCCGCCGCGAGCGTGGCGGCCACCAGCGCGCGGCCGAGGCCGACGACGGCCGGGCTCAGATCGGCGACGGCGAGCCGGGTGGCGGGGAGCGAGAACGAGAAGGCGAGGACGCCGAGCCCACCCCAGACGGCGGCGTTCGAGGCGAGCAGCGTTACCGGAGGCGCGACAGAAGCGTTATCAGCCGTGGTCATACAGGACGGTAACGCTCAAATTCTCGTTACGCAATCACTGTTGGGGGAGTAAACAATTGTCCGAACGGGGACAAAGGGCGACCGAGCGGGAATCGATCCTTTTTCACCGCTGAGACCAAGGGGAGGTCTCGATGCAACATGTCGACCGGCGGCCGTGCCTCCTGGCCGCTTTCATCGGCGCGTGCGCGACCGTCGCGCTGCTCGCGCCTGCATCGTCTTTGGCCACAGCCGGTGAGCCCGTGGCCCACGCCGCGAGCGCCTGCCCGGGCGCCGCCGCGCGCATCTCGAAGGCGTCGCCGAGCAAGCTGCGCTCGGCGCTGCTGTGCCTGGTCAACCGCAAGCGCGCCAAGAACGGGCTCAAGGCGCTGCGGCTCGACCGCAAGCTCCAGCGCGCCGCCGGCCGCCACGCGCGCGACATGGTCGAGAACGACTACTTCGCCCATCAGCGCGAGGGCGGGCCGGACCTCACGGAGCGGCTCGACCGCGTCGGCTGGAACGGCGAGGCCTGGGGCGAGAACATCGCCTACGGCTGCGGCTCGTCGAGCTCGCCCAAGGCGACGCTGCGCAACTGGCTCAACAGCCCGCCGCACCGTGACCTGCTGCTGTCCGGCACCTACCGCCGCGGCGGCCTGGGCGTGGGGTCGGAAGCGCCCTGCGGCGACAGCGGCGCGATCTGGGTGCTGGACGTGGGCAAGAAGTAGTCGAGGGCGCGAACTTCAACTGCGGCATTGAGGGAGTGGGATCGAGGTCGATTGTCACCTTTGTACGGCTGAGGCTGACAAAGGTGACGATCGGCAGACCGGCGAGGCCGATCCCCTCGCCTCCTTACCCAGCCGAAGTTCGTCCCGCTACGCTCCGCCGCGCGTCCCACGAGAAACCGCGCACCGCAAGCACCACACCCACAGCAGCCCACAGCCCCAGCGCCACCAGCGCCGTCATGTGGTCGGCAAGCCCCTCGCCGTAGACCATCGCCCCCGAAAGCCCGTCGATCAGGTGCTTGAGCGGCATCACCTCGGCCAGGTCGCGCAGCACGGCGGGCGCGTCCTCGTCGTCGTAGAAGACGCCGGCGAGCATGATCATGGGCAGGAAGACCGCGTTCACGTAGGCGGGCGCGGACTCGCTGTTCGGGATCGCGTGCGAGAGCGCCACGCCGAGCGACGCGAAGCAGACGACGCCGAGCGCCAGGAAGACGAGCAGCGCGAGCCAGTCCGCGGGCCACGGGATGCCGAAGAAGACGCGGCCGGCGACGATCACCACGGCGATCTGGACGACGGTGTTGGCCACCGCGTTGGCGGCGATGCCCGCCAGGTAGGCCGACGACGGCAGCGGCGTGCCTCGCAAGCGCTTCAGAATCCCGCGCTCGCGCAGGAAGGTGAGGTTGTACGCAAGCGCCACGAACGTGGCCGCCATCACGCTCATGCCGGCGATCCCCGGCACGACCACGTCGAGCTGCTCCTGCTCGCCCGAGAAGACCGCGCCGAACATGGCGAGCAGCAGCAGCGGGAGCAGGAAGCCGAAGAAGGCGGCGGTCGGGTTGCGCCAGAACATCCGGCGCTCGAGCCGGTACTGGCGCCAGGCGGCGACGCCCCACGGCGGGCGCCGCGCCGGATGTGCGGCCGCCGGCATGGCCTCGAGCGCGTGGTCGGTCACTCGGTCAGCTCCAGGTAGACGTCCTCGAGCGACGGCCGGGTGACCGACAGGTCCTCGAGCCGCTCGCCGCGCTCCAGCGCCGCCGCCGTCAGCTCGTGCAGGAGCGCCGTCGGGTCGTCGGTCACGTGCTCGCCGCCGCGGTAGGTCACGCGATACCGCGGCCGGCCGGAGACCAGCTCGCCGGGCGGGCCTTCGGCGAGGATGGCGCCGTCCTTGATGATCGCCACGCGATCGGCCAGCGCCTGCGCCTCGTCGAGGTAGTGCGTGGTGAGCAGCACGGTCTTGCCGAGCGCGCGCAGAGAGCGCACGGTGTCCCACGCCGCGCGCCGCGCCGCGGGGTCGAAGCCCACCGTCGGCTCGTCGAGGAAGACCAGCTCGGGATCGCCGATCAGCGCCAGCGCCAGGTCGAGCCGCCGCTGCTGACCGCCGGAGAGCGTCCGCGCCCGGCGGTCGGCCGCCGCCTCGAGGCCCGCGATCGCGACGACCTCGTCCACGTCGCGCGGCGCCGGATACAGCGACGCCCAGTGGGCGACCGTCTCGCGCACGGTCAGATGCGGATAGGTCCCGCAGCTCTGGAGCACGATCCCGACCCGCTCGCGCAGCTCCGCCGGGCGCTCGCCCGGGTCATGCCCGAGCACCGACACGGCGCCGCCGCTGCGCAGCCGGTAGCCCTCGAGGATCTCGACCGTCGTGGTCTTGCCGGCGCCGTTGGGCCCGAGCAGCCCGAACACCTCGCCGCGGCGCACCGCGAAGTCGATGCCGCGGACGGCCTCATGGCCGTCGTAGGCCTTGCGCAGGCCCTCGACCTCGATGGCGGCCGTCGTGCTCACGCGGCGCATGCTATCCGGGGCCTGGATGGCCCCGGTCGCGGTCAAGGCGTCGCCCGGATGGCGACGCAGGCACACTATGTCGGGCCTCAATGGTCTGCGCGTGCGTCGACATCGGTACGAACACGACGCGTGTGCTCGTCGCCGATGTGAAGGACGGGAGCCTCACCGAGGTGCTCCAGCGGCGCGCGTTCACGCGTATCGGCACCAGGGCCGAGATCCCCCACGAGAAGATCGAGGAGGTCTCGCGGGTGGTGGCCGAGCAGGTGGCGCTGGCCGCGACGGCCGGCGCCGAGCGCGTGCGCGTGGTGGCGACCGCCTGCATCCGCGCGGCGGTCAACCGCGACGAGTTCCTGGCCGGCATGAGCGAGCAGGTGGAGATCCTGGACGGGGACGAGGAGGCGCGGCTCGCGTTCCTGGGCGCCACGCACACGCTCGGCCACGACCTGCCGGGCGTGGTCGGCGTCGTCGACGTCGGCGGCGGCTCGACGGAGATCGCGGTCGGGACGGTCGCCGGCGGCGTGACCTGGTCGTCGTCGTTCCTGGTCGGCTCCGGCGCGCTGGCCGACCGCTACCTGCGCTCGGACCCGCCGTCGCTGGACGAGCTGCGCGCCGTGCGCGAGCACGCCTGCGACGTCTTCGCCGCGCGCACCGTCCCGCACACCGACTGCGCGGTGGCGGTCGGCGGCAGCGCCGCCTCGCTGCGCCGCCTCGTGGGCGACGTGCTCGACGGCGACTCGCTGCGCCGGGCGATCGGCGCGCTGTCGGGCGCGCCCGCCGCCGAGGTGGCCGAGCAGCTCGCGCTCGACGCCCGCCGCGTGCGGCTGCTGCCCGCCGGCATCGTGATCCTCGACGCCGCCGCCGAGCAGCTCCGGCAGCCGCTCCAGATCGGCCGCGGCGGCCTGCGCGAGGGGGCCGTGCTGGACATGGCCCGTAGCCGAACGTAAAGGTTTCGCTGCCCGGCTCGCCTTCGCCATCTCCGAACGGGCACAATCAGGGTCGTGAGCAGCACCGAGCGGGTCACCGCCGAGCCGGATCTCTCGGCCTCCGCGCTCTATTTCAACCGCGAGCTGTCGTGGCTCGAGTTCAACGCGCGCGTGCTCGAGCTGGCCGAGGACGAGAGCCTCCCGCTGCTCGAGCGCGTGAAGTTCTGCGCGATCGTCTCCTCGAACCTCGACGAGTTCTTCATGGTCCGCGTCGCCGGCCTGCACGACCAGATCGAGGCCGGGATCGAGAAGCCGCGCGAAGACGGGCGCACGCCGAGCGCCACGCTCGATGAGATCCGCCGGATCGTGCGCGAGCACACCGAGCGCCAGACGCGCTGCCTCGAGCTCGAGCTGCGGCCCGCGCTCACGCATCACGGGATCCGGATCGTCAGCGTCGACGACGTCAGCGCCGAGGAGCGGCGTGCCCTCGACGAGCGCTTCCGGCGCCAGATCTTCCCGGTGCTCACCCCGCTGGCCGTCGGCCTCGGGCGGCCCTTCCCGTACATCTCCAACCTCTCGCTCTCGCTCGGCGTCCTGGTGCGGGATCCGGTCACCGCGGTCGAGACCTTCGCGCGCGTGAAGGTGCCGAAGGAGATGCTGCCGCGCTTCGTCCCCACGGGCGACGGCTACACGTTCGTGCCGCTCGAGGACCTGATCGCCAAGCACCTCGACACGCTGTTCCCGGGCATGGAGATCGTCGACTACGACGTCTTCCGCGTCACGCGCGACGCCGACTTCACGGTCTCCGACGAGGCCGACGACCTGCTGCAGGCGGTCGAGGACGAGCTGCGCCGGCGGCGCTTCGGCGACGTCGTGCGCGTCGAGGTCGGCGCGGGGATGAGCCCGGTCATCCGCGAGCAGCTCATGAGCTCGCTCGAGGTCGAGTCGGAGGACGTCTTCGACGTGCCCGGCCTGCTCGACCTCGTGGACCTGTGGGACATCGTCAAGGTGCCCGGCTACGCCGAGCTCCGAGACCCGCCGTGGACGCCCGTCACGCAGCCGCGGCTCCAGGCCGACGAGACCGAGAAGCCGGACGTGCTCGCCGCCATGCGGCGGGGCGACATCCTGCTCCACCACCCGTACGACTCGTTCGCCACCTCGGTCGAGCGCTTCGTCGAGCAGGCGGTCAACGACCCGAACGTGCTCGCCATCAAGCAGACCGTGTACCGCACGAGCGACGACTCGCCGCTCGTGCCGGCCCTGATCCGCGCCGCCGAGCGCGGCAAGCAGGCGGTGTGCGTGGTGGAGGTCAAGGCGCGCTTCGACGAGCGCGCGAACCTGCAGGTGTCGCGTGCCATGGAGGAGTCGGGCGTGCACGTCGTCTATGGCGTCCCGTCCCTCAAGACGCACGCCAAGTGCATCCTCGTCGTGCGCCGCGAGGGTGACGGCGTGCGCCACTACGTGCACGTCGGGACCGGCAACTACCACCCGAAGACGGCGCGCCTGTACACGGACTTCGGGCTGCTGACGTGCGACGACAAGATCGGCGCCGACGTCGCCGACATGTTCAACTTCCTGACGGGCTTCGCGCGCCCGCGCGCGTACCGGCGCGTCCTCACGGCGCCGAATCACATGCGCGCCGGGATCCTCGAGGAGATCGAGCGCACGATCACCGCCCATCAGGAGAGCGGCGGCGGGCGCATCCGGATGAAGATGAACGCGCTCGTCGACCGAGCGTGCATCCAGGCGCTCTACCGGGCCTCGCAGGCGGGCGTGCCGGTGGAGATCAACACGCGCGGCATCTGCTGCCTGCGGCCGGGCGTGGCCGGCGTGTCGGAGAACATCCGCGTCGTCTCGATCGTCGGCCGCTTCCTCGAGCACTCGCGGATCTACGCGTTCGAGCGCAACGGCGAGACCAAGGTCTACATCGGGTCGGCCGACCTCATGCCGCGCAACCTCGACACGCGCGTGGAGCTGCTCACCCCGGTGCTCGACGAGACGCTGCGGGCCGATCTGGAGGACACGCTCGACCGCTGCTTCGCCGACACCAGCTCATGGGAGCTGGGCGAGGACGGCCGCTGGACGCGACGGAGCGCGGCCGGTGAGCCGCGCTCCGTGCAACAGGAACTGATGGTCGGGCACGCTGCCCGCGCGGCCGAGGCCGCAACCGCCTAGCGCTTCAGCGAGAACCTCTCGCTCGCCCACCCGCCGTCCTGGCTGTAGGCCTGCGCGAGGACGGCGATCTTGCCGTGCTTGTAGTAGGACTTGTAGCCCTTGGCGAGGTAGACCTTGATGCGCTTCTCGTCGCCCTCGTCGAGGTCGTACTTCGCCTTGCCGAGCACGATGCGGTACTCGTAGCCGTCCACCTCGTAGTACTTCTTCGTGACGAGGGTCAGCCAGCCCTTGGTGTCCTTCGGGGCCTCGACCTTGACGTAGGCGTAGTAGCGCTTCTTGTTGCGGTCGTACTTGACCTCGTACTTGTGGTTGATGACGTCGACCTTGTAGCCGTGCTTCTTGCGGTCGATCTTCTCGACGTCGACCACGATGTCGGCCTTGTCGACCTTGGCCGAGTCGGTCCCGCCGCCGCCGCGCACGAGGTCGCCGACGCCGTCGCGGGCGAGCAGCGTGTCGTCGCCCTCCTGGCCGTCGAGCAGGTCGTTGCCGCCGCCGCCGTTCAGCGTGTCGTCGCCGACGCCGCCGAAGAACGTGTCCTGCTCCTCGGCGCCGGTCAGGCTGTCGTTGCCCTCGCCGCCGTTGGCCTGGACGGCCATCGGCACGCCGGGCTTGACGAGCAGCGTGTCGTCGCCGCTCAGGCCGTTGATCTCGAACGTCTCCGCGGTCCCGATGTCGAGCGTGAACGGCACGAGGTTGACGCGGTCGAACTTGACGCGCTGGCCGTTCGGAGCGATCTCGAAGGCGTCGCCCGCGCCGGCGGCGCCGTTGACCTCGACCTCGTCGAGGCCGGCCTCGCCGTCCATCTTGTCCGAGCCGTCGCCGTTGTTCCACACCGTGGTGTCGTCGCCGCCGCCGCCGATCATGGTGTCGCCGCCGCGGTCACCCACGATGCGGTCGCCGCCGGGGCCGCCGGTGAGCGTGTCGTTGTCGTCGCCGCCGTTGAGGAAGTCGGCGCCGGCGCCGGCGCTCATGTTGTCCAGGCCGGTGCCGCCGTTGAGCAGCATCGCGGTCGGGGTCGCCGGGTCGGAGACCATGTTGTCGTCGCCGCCGTTGGCGTTGAGGACGAGGCGCTCGGTGTCGGGCCCGACGTCGAGCTTGAAGGGCGCCGGGCTGACGCGCTCGAAGGTCACGCGACCGGCGTTCGGCGCGGCCGCGAAGTTCTCGGGGTTGTTGCCGCCGTTGAGCTCGGCGTCGTCGCCGCCGCCGGCGCCGCCGTTGATGATGTCGTCATCATCGCCGGGGTTCCAGACGCCGACGTCGTTGCCGGCGTCGCCGTTCATCGTGTCGTTGGCGTCGTTGCCGGAGAGACGATCGTCGCCGGCGCCGCCGTTGAGCGTGTCGAGGTCGTTGCCGCCGTTGATGATGTCGTCGTCGGGCGAGCCGTTGACGACGTCGTTGCCGTCGCCGCCGTTGATCGTGACCCCGCGCAGGAGCGCGGTGGTGACCGTGATGGTGTCGGCCCCGCCGAGGGCGTTCACCGTCAGGTCGAAGGTGTTGTCGGCTGTGGCCGTCGTGGCCACGCCGTCGACGGTGATGAACCCACCGGCGTCGGCGACGACGATCGTCTCGTTCGTGTTGTCGCCGGTGACGGTGATGTTGGGCGCCGCCACGTTCACGGTGGCGGCGCTCGCCGCCGCCGGGAAGGCGGCGATCGCAGCCACGGCCGAGGCCGCGGCGAAGAGGTTCTTCTTGGTCATGCCGGTGCAGACGCCGGCTATCCCCCGTTCATTCCACCGGAGGCGCGGCTACCGTGGATGGTTCGCGTGCGCGTCGCCGACCCGGTCCACAACGTCGAGCTCCGGCTGAACCACCACGGGCAGGAGTCCGTCGTGTTCGCGTTCCCGTACCGGGCCGACATCGTCGACGCGGTGCGCTCGATCCCGGGCCGCCGCTTCAACTGGGAGGTCAAGGAGTGGTGGGCGCCGCGCGCCGACGCCACCGCCCCGTACGTGAAGGGCGTGCTCGAGCGCTTCCCGGCGCTGTCGGTGGCGCCGGACGTCGAGGCGTGGCTGGCGCGGGCGGTCAAGGGCTGGGTCGGCCGCGTGACGGCCGGCAAGCGGTCCGGCTCCGGCTACTTCGTGCTCGACGTCATCTCCGGCGAGCTGCCGGAGCCGCTCGCCGAGCTGGCCGAGACGGCGGGCGGGCGCGCCTGGCTGCCCTTCTCGAAGGAGGTCGCCGAGGAGCTGCTGGAGATGGCGGGCGCTCGGCTGGACCCGCGCGCGCTGCGCTGCGCGTCGCGGCTCCAGGTCGGCCAGCCGCCCCCGCCGGCGACGCTCGCGCTGGTCGAGAGCGTCGGCGAGCCGCGCTTCGCGCTCGACGTCAACTGGGACCCGGAGACGATCCCGGCCTTCCTGGCGCTGCCCGCCTGCGAGGCGCACGGCCGCTCGCTGCCCGTCGACCCGTACCTGCTCGAGCCGCTCGAGCACTACCTGCGCACGTACGGCGTCGAGCCGGCGGCCAACGCCCGCGAGGTGCTCGAGAGGCTGCGCACCGAGCACGACGAGGCGATCCACGGCGTGCGGCGGTCGCGGGCGCACTCGGCGCCTGAGCTGGCGATCGAGGATCGCCTCGGCGGAGAGCTGCGTCCGTTCCAGCGCGCCGCCGTGGCCTACGCGCTCGAGGCGCGGCGCACCTTCCTGGCCGACGAGCAGGGCCTCGGCAAGACGGTGGAGGCGCTGGCCACGCTGGAGGCCGACGACGCCTACCCGGCCGTGGTCGTCTGCCCGGCGTCGCTGAAGCTCAACTGGCGGCGCGAGATCGAGCACTGGCTGCCGCACCGCTCGGTCACCGTGGTCTCGGGCACCGGCGGCGTGGCCGAGCCGGCGGACATCACGGTCATCAACTACGAGATCGTCCACGCCCACCGCGTCCGGCTGTCACTGCGCCAGCCGCGCGCGCTGGTGCTCGACGAGTCGCACTACATCAAGAACCCGCGCGCCAAGCGGACCCAGGCGGTGCGCAAGCTCGCCGAGTCGTTGAATGAGGACGCGCTGCGGCTGGCGCTGACCGGCACGCCGGTCATGAACCACGCCGAGGAGCTGATCGCCCAGCTGCGCGTGATCGGCCGGCTCGAGGACTTCGGGAGCGGGGCTCGCTTCGCCCGCCGCTTCCAGGGCGCGGGCGCCGAGGAGCGGATCCACTGGCACCTGCGCCGGAGCTGCTTCGTGCGCCGGCTCAAGGCCGACGTGCTCCCGCAGCTGCCCGCCAAGCGCCAGGTCGTGGTGCCGGTGGCGCTGGAGAACGAGCGCGAGTACCGGCTGGCCGAGCGCGACGTGGTGGCGTGGCTGCGCGAGCAGCCTCTGGATCTCGGCGAGCTCGAGTCGAAGGTGGCCGCCGCGCTGCGCGCCGAGCGGCTGGCGCAGCTGAACGCCCTGAAGCGCCTGGCCGCGCGCGGCAAGTCGGGCCCGGCGCTGGCCTGGATCCACGACTTCCTCGAGTCCGACGAGCCGCTCGTGGTGTTCTGCGGGAGTCGCGAGGTGCAGGAGATCGTCATCGAGCGCTTCCCGGAGGCGCTGCACCTCGTGAGCCGCGACAACATCGAGCAGCGCGAGGCTGCCGTCCAGGCGTTCCAGGAGCCGGACGGCCCGCAGATGATCGTCTGCGGCACGCGCGTCGGCGGCCAGGGGATCACCCTGACGCGAGCGTCGAACGTCGCGTTCCTGGATCTCGAGTGGACGCCGGCGATGCACGACCAGGCCGAGGACCGCACCCACCGCATCGGTCAGCGCGACGCCGTGACCGCCTGGTACCTGCTGGCCGCCGACACGATCGACGAGACGATGATCGAGCTCATCGCCCGCAAGCGCGGCATCGTGGGGGCGGTGACGGACGGGCGGCGGGACGAGTCCGAGGCGCTGGTTCAGGCCGTGGTGCGCGAGCTGCGGGGTGGGGTTCCGCGGCGGCGGCTGCGGGTGGCGTAGCGCAGGCGAACGTCAACCCCGGCATTGAGGGAGTGGGATCGAGGCCCGCGCGGTCGATGGTCACTTTGTCGGCCTCAGACCGACAAAGTGACCAATCGGCAGACCGGCGACGTCGAAACCCTCGCCTCCCTACCCAGCCGCAGTTCGCCGGCGCTACCAGACGGCCAGCCGAGCCAGCGCGTCCGCGTCGCCACCGCGAGCCGCGATCACACACGTCCGCCCATCCCGCGTCCACGTCACCGCCACGACGCCGTCGTCACGCACCACCCGCAGCGCCTCCTCGGAAGACAGCGCCGGCCCTGCCACGATCGCGTACGCGATCACCCGCCCGTCGCGTCCTTCGTAGAAGACAGTGCGCACCGAACGGCCGTCGACGACGTCGGTCCGCTCCCCGGTAGCCCGCCACTTCTCATACCGCGGGAACCGAATGCCCTCGAAGCCGCGATCCAACGCGGCAGGCGCCGTCGCCGGCCGCGCCGCCACGGCCAGCACCTGCTCGACCGCCGGCCCACCGGCGGCCAGCAGCACGACGAACGCCGCCATCACGGCCGCCAGCGCGAGCGCGGCCGCGGGCCGCCACGGGCGCCGGCGGGCGAGCGCGGGCTGCTCGGTCTCCAGCTCCTCGACGCGCATGCGCAGGCTCAGCGGCGCGGGCGGGGCGGTCGCGATCAGCCTCGCCACCACGGCGCGCTGGCGTGCGAGCGCGGCGGCCAGCTCGGGTTCGCGGCGCAGCCGCGCCTCGAGCGCGGCCCGGCGCGGCCCGTACAGGCTGCCGTCGGCAAGAGCCGCCAGGTCCGCCTCGTCCTCCGGCGGAAGATGTTCGATCGGCCCGTTCATTTTCCCCTCGTTCTCCGAGACGCCGATCTGCCCCGCCGTATTCCAGCTAGGCTCGGCGCGTGGAACGCGAAGCGCTGCTTTCCGGCCTCGTGCACCCGGGCGGCCGCGAGCCCGCGCCGGGGTCACTGCGGGTCGTGCAGGCGTTCGTGAACACGGTCGATCGCGAGCACGGCCCGGACCTGCTCGACGACGGCGAGGGCTTCGCCGAGTGGCTGGACCGCAACCTGCTGCCCGCCGACGGCGCGGCCGAGCGACTGGGCACCGCGCGCGAGGTCCGCGAGGCGCTGCGCTCCCTGCTGCTCGCCAACAACGGCGAGCCGGACGACCCGCGGGCGCGGGCCGTGCTCGACGCGGGGGCCAGACGCGCCCGGCTGGAGGCGACGTTCCCGCCCGACGGCGCGGCGCTCGTGTCGCAGGCCGACGGCGTCGACGCGGCGATCGGGCGCATCCTCGCCGCCGCCTTCGCGGCCATGCTCGACGGCAGCTGGGCGCGGCTGAAGGCCTGCCGCGGCGAGCTCTGCGGCTGGGCGTTCTACGACCGCTCGACCAACGCGAGCGCCACCTGGTGCTCGATGAGCGTGTGCGGCGGACGCGCCAAGGCGGGCGCCTACTACCGCCGCCGCCGCGCAGCCGGCCGCTGAGCCAGGCTGAAAGATCTCGCCCAGTTCGGTCGGCGACTGGAAGCGCTGCCATGGTTGATACGTGGCCCGGCGACCAAGCTGGTGGGCCGCGTCAGGTTGCGTGGCACTCCTCGTCGCGGCAGATGCGGTGGCGGGGACTGCTGCGCCCGTAGCCCACGCGGATCCGAAGGCGACCTCTGCCCAGGCGTCCTCTTCAGGGCGTCCGGGCGTCGCGGCGCTCCAGGTGGCGCTGCGCGCCCGCGGGCTCTACGCGGCGACCGTCGACGGCGTCCGCGGACCGATGACGAGCGAGGGCGTCCGCCGCTTCCAGGCCCGCCGCGGCCTCGTGGTCGACGGCATCGCGGGCCCGCGCACGCGCGCGGCGCTCGGCTGGCGCGGCCGGCCGCGGCTCGGCTCGCGGGCCATCACCGCGGGGGCGCGCGGCTGGGACGTCGCCGCGCTGCAGTGGCTGCTCGCCACCCGCGGCTTCGCGTCCGGCCCGTTCGACGGCCGCCTCGGCGCTCGCGGTGACACTGCGCTGCGCCGCTTCCAGGCGTGGGCCGGCCTCGGCGCCGACGGCGTCGCCGGCCCGGCGACGCTGGCCGCGGTCCGCCGGGCGCCGGCGCGCTCGCCGCTGCAGTTCCTCGCTCCGCTCGGCGGCGCGCCGACCGACCGCTTCGGCCCACGCGGCAACTCGATGCACACCGGCATCGACTACCCGGCCGCGGCCGGCACCGGCGTGGCCGCCGCCGGTCGCGGCTGCGTGCAGTCGGCCGGCTACGACGGCGGCGGCTACGGCAACCTCGTCGTGATCGAGCACCGGGCCGGGATGACGAGTTGGTACGCGCACCTCGACACCATCGCCGTCAGGCCTGGCCAGTGCCTCGTCGCGGGCAACCCGATCGGCACCGTCGGGTCGACCGGCAACTCGACCGGCCCGCACCTGCATTTCGAGCTCCGCCTCCACGGCGCGGCGATCGATCCTTTGAGTGGTCTCTGACCGCAAGTCTGAGCGGCGCTCAGCGTTCCAGACCGCATGTCTCGAGCGCTCGCCGTCCTCGCCATCGCCGCCGCCGTCTTCGTACCGGGCGCCACCGCCACCGGCCAGGAGGCCGGGACGCCGGTCGCCTCCGCGTTCGACTTCGTCAAGTTCCCGACCCCGGCGTGCGCCGGCGTGGGACTGCGGCAGTCGCCCTACTTCACGCGCAACGACTGCGGCTTCGCCGAGGTCCGCATCGCCGGCGCGCAGGCGACCGACGAGGTGACCGCCGTGCTCAGCTCGGCCGGGACCGAGCTGGCCAACGTGCCGGCGACCGCCGACGGCGACCTGTGGCAGTTCGATGTCGCGCCCGAGGCCGACTGGCCGGCCGGCCCGGTCACCGTGACGATGCGGGTCGGCGACGAGATCGCCGAGGGCGAGGGCACGTTCTTCCTCAACCAGCTCGGCGCCGAGCTGGCGACGACCGGCGCTCACGCCCCCGGCGAGCCGCTCCGCCTGCGCGGCGAGGTCTTCCAGCTGCGCTCCGTCGCGACCGACACGCAGCGCACCGGAGTGGCCGCCCAGTTCCGGCTGCGCGTGGTCGACGCGAACGGCGAGCCCACCGCAGCGCCCTTCGGCCCGTTCACCGCCGCCGAGGACGGCACGGTCGACGAGACCCTGCCCGCCTCGGCCACGTCCGCGCTGGAGCCGGGCCGCGCCACGAACTGGCGCGAGACCGTGCGGATCGAGCTGCTCGGCGCCGGCTTCGAGGACGACGGCCCGCTCGGCAGCGGCTTCTGGGCCGCCCCGGACGGCGAGCCCGCCGGCTCCGCCGCGATCGCCGCCGTCCCCGACGAGCCGGTGCTCGAGAACTCCTTCGTGTCCTCCAAGGGCTGGGTCAAGCCCGGCGAGACCTACCCCTTCACCGTCCGCGTCCGCAACCACACGGACGCGCCGTTCGAGGACCTCACCGTCACCGTCGAGCGTGCCGGACGGCACCACGCTCCTCAGCGAGCCGACCTTCACCGTCGACGTCCCCGCGGGAGGCGTCGCCGCCCAGGTCCTCGAGGCGAGGGCGGACACGCTGCAGCAGGACCCGCAGATCGTCTGGAAGGACCTCTCGAGCACCGCCACGCTCGGCGACGTCACCGCCACCAGCCACGGCCCGAAGGTGATCCCGCCCAGCGGCGGCTACGAGACCGCCCGCTACGGCGACCGCCCGTTCCCCGTCGTGCCCGTCGACTTCAGCGACCGCGCCCACGGCGCGGGCTCGAGCGCCGGCCGCCTGGCGACCAAGATCAACGACCCGGACACCCCGGGCTCCACGTTCAACCTCTACCAGGAGATGTCGTACGGCCAGCTGTTCCCGCACGGCACCGTGCCGTCGGACGGCGTCGCCACCGCGGGCTGGGACTACGAGCCGGGCTTCGGCTTCACGCAGAACAGCCTCGAGCCCGACACCTGCCGTGGCGTGACGAACGCCATGCTGCCCACGCATCAGCAGATCCAGCCCGAGCGCATCCGCGACGGCTGGTACCAGCTCCCGGGCTCGACCGACTACTACGGCGACGACGCCAAGGGCTCGGCGCTGATCGGCGCGCTGGCCGGCGTCGGCGCGCTCCAGGACATCGACTCCGCCTGCGGGCCGACCGGCAAGGCCGTCTTCGACGCCGCCCAGATCGCCGACCCGGAGATCGACTACAACGACTACGACACCGACAAGGACGGCGTCGTCGACTTCTTCATGATGGTCTTCCCGGGCGTCGGCGGGAACGGCGAGTCGCAGCTCTCCGGCTACGACAACATCTGGCCGCACTCCTCCGATCTCCAGGGCGCCTACGTCGACGAGAACGGCGAGAAGGGCTACGTCTCCGACGACCAGCTCACCGACCTCGAGGGCCGGCCGCTGTTCTGGACCGACGAGGGCCGCTCGAAGAAGACCACGCAGGACACCGGCATCCCGGTCCACGTGCGGGTCGGGCCGTACAACGTCAACCCCGAGTCGGCGATCGAGAAGGCCAGCGTGATCAGCCACGAGTACGGCCACTCGCTCGGCCTGCCCGACTACTACTCGACCGGCTCGCGCGAGACCTACGGCTCGTGGACGCTGATGGCCTCCGACCACTCGCAGAACATCGACATCGTCGGCAAGAAGGAGCTCGGCTGGGTCGTCCCGCGCGTGCTCGAGCCCGGTCAGACCGTCGACGCGGACGGCTGGCAGGACACCAAGCGCGACACCAACCGGATCGACTGGAAGCAGCCGGACGGCACGCCGTACACGCTCACGGGCGCCGGCGTCCACAACGGCGAGGCGTACGCCGCGCCGCTGCCCGGCCGCCAGATCATCGACCCGTCGCTCGTCCCCTCCGGCGACCACGTCTGGTGGTCGCGCTCGGGCAACGACTTCGGCTGCCCGCCGTCCGGCGGCCACAACCTCGACATCGCGCTGCCGGCGCTGCGAGACGTTCCCGCGGGAACGCCCGTGACGCTCACCTTCAAGTCGCGCTGGGACGTCGAGTGGGACTACGACTACGGCTTCGTGCTCGCGACCACCGACAACGGGCGCAGCTACAAGTCCTACGCGTCCGCGAACGGCTACACCACGCCGGCCTCGCAGAACCCGAACGCCAGCGGCTGCCAGAGCCAGTACGGCAACGGCATCACCGGCTCGAGCGGCTCGTACGAGGCGGGCACGCAGACCGTCGATCGTGTGACCGGCACGTATGCCGACGCCACGTTCGTCGACGACAGCTACGACCTGACCGACCTCGCGGGCACGCCGGCCACGCTGCGGCTGACCTACGCCACCGACCCCGGCCTGGCCCGGCCCGGCTGGTTCATCGACGACCTCATCGTCAAGGCCGGCGACACGGTGATCTACGAGTCCGACTTCGAGACGGCCACCGACCCGGCGATCTACAACGGCGGCTGCCGCGAGGGCCTGCAGACGGCGCAGGAGTGCACCGACGGCTGGCAGCTCGCCTCGGCCTCCGAGGGCTCGCCGGCCGAGCACGCCTACCTGCTCGAGATGCGCGACCGCTCCGGCTTCGACCTGACCGGCCGGGGAGAGAGCGACCGCGGCGCGCCGACCTTCGCCCCGGGCGTCTACCTCGCCTACACCGACGAGAACCACGGCTACGGCAACGTCGGCACCGACAACCCGCCGGCCCAGAGCCCGCTCGACGCGGCGCCCGAGCCCGGCAGCGACACGCCGAACCTCGACGACGCCGCCTTCAAGCAGGGCCAGTCGTTCTCCGACGCGGGCGCCGGGCACGTCGACAACTACTCCGACCCGTCGCGGGAGGACGGGGCGTGGCGGTTCGACTTCGACTGCCTCGGCTTCGACGTGACCAGCCTGGCGGGCGCCGGACCCGGCCCCGAGGCGCCGGGCACCTACGACCTCGTGGGCGACGTGGCCTTCCGCACCGGCCCGGGCTGCGCGACGTTCAACTACGGCTGGGGCGAGGGCGACCCGGTCGTCCCGCCCGCCCCGACGCCGCCGCGGACCGAGCGCAAGCCGGACACCACGGCGCCGGTCGCCGCGGCCTCGCAGCCGCTGGTCCAGACCTTCCGCGCCTCCTTCGGCCGCCGCCTGAACGTCGTGCTGCGGCTGACCGAGACGGCGCGGGTGCGGATCGACGTCCTGCGCCGCGGCAAGGTCGTCCGCCGGCTCGCCAACCGCCGCCTCGCGGCCGGCCGCACGCTGCGGGTCGGCGCACGCGGGCTCCGGCGCGGCACGTACACGGTGCGGCTGAAGGTCACCCGGGCGAGCGCCACGCGGACGATGACCCTGCGCGCGCGGCGGCGCTAGTCCGTGAGGGCGAACGTCACGGTGACCCGCGCGGTCACGGTGAGCTCGCGCGGGCGGACGTCGGGCGTCTCCACGACCTCCGCCGCCGCCAGCGCGCGGTAGGGCGTCGAGCGCTCGGGGCCCGCCTCCTCGATGACCCGCACGGGCCCCAGGCGGCGCCCGCCCGCGGCGGCCAACCGCTCGGCCTTGCCGCGAGCGTCGGCCACGGCCTCGGCGAGCAGCTCCCGGCGCACTCCCTCGGCGTCGTCGTACTCGAAGCGCGGGCCGTGCAGCCGGTCGGCGCCCGCCGCCATCGCGGCCTGCGCGACGTCGCCGGCGCGCGCGGCGGCGGCCCGCACGCGCACCGCGCCGATCGCCTCGGCGCCCGCCTGCCCGCGCTGCTCCCAGCGCGGCTGCACCACGACCGCCTCCGTCGCCACCTCGCCGAGCGCGTCCAGCCGCTCCACCAGGGCGTTCAGCCGCGAGCTGCAGCGCTCGAACGCCGCCCGCGGGTCGTCGTCGGCCTCGACGGCCTCGGCCCGCCACGTCGCGGCTCCGGGTGCGACCGCCCGCTCGGCGGTCCCGGTCACCGTGACGCGGTCGTCCGTCACCAGTGCACGCCTCGCATCAGGTAGGCGAGGGCCTGCGCCTCACCGGAGGCGCGCTCGCTCGAGTCCTTCTTCCCGCTCGCGGCGGCCGACTCGGGGAACACCTTGTAGGCCATGTGCAGGATCTGGTCGACCGCCTTCGGCGCCAGCGCGTAGGCGACCTCGCCGAACGTGCCGAGCCGCGTGTTGATCTGCTTCGGCTTGGCCCGGATCGCCTCGCAGATCAGGTCGGCCGCCTCGTCGGGCGAGATGGTCGGGAAGGAGTCGTACATCTTGGTCGGCGCGATCATCGGCGTCCGGACGAGCGGCATGTGGATGGTCGTGAAGGTCACGCCGTCGCCGATCATCTCCGAGCTCACCACGCGCGTGAAGGCGTCGAGCGCCGACTTGGAGGCCACGTAGGCCGAGAAGCGCGGCGGGTTGGTCTGAACGCCGATCGAGGAGACGTTGACGACGTGGCCCGAGCCGCGCTCGGTCATGTGCGGGAGCAGGCCGAGCATGAGCTTGACCGGGCTCAGGTAGTTGAGCTGGACGGTGCGCTCGTAGTCGTGGAAGCGGTCGTAGGAGAGCTTCACCGAGCGCCGGATCGAGCGGCCCGCGTTGTTGATGAGGACGTCGATCGCCGGGTGGTCGGCGAGCATCCGCTCCACGAGCTGCTCGATCGCGTCGTAGTCCGAGAGGTCGCACGGATAGACGTAGGCGGTCCCGCCCTTGGCCTCGATCTCGTCCTTGACCTCGTTGAGCTTCTCCTCGGTGCGGGCCACCAGCAGCGGGATCCCGCCCGCCTCGGCGATCTTGAGGGCGCCGGCGCGGCCGATGCCGCTGGACGCGCCGGTGATGACCACCGTCTTGCCATTGACCGCGCCCTCGAACGAGCGGTCCTTGAACAGGTCCGGGTCGAGGTTGCGCTCCCAGTAGTCCCACAGCTTCTCGGCGTAGGTGTCGAGCGGGGGCAGCTCGATGCTCGAGTCCGCCAGCGCCCGCTGGGTGTCGCGGGCGTCGAACTTCGTGACGAGCTCGGCGTTCTGCAGCGCCTCCTCGGGGATCCCGAAGTCGGCCAGGAAGCTGCGCTTGATCCCCTGCAGCGCCGGGATCTTCATGGCGTAGGAGAGGACGCCCTTCGGCAGCATGTCCGCGAGCTTCTTGTCGACCCGCATGACGGCGTGCGGCGCGTGCGCGGCGTTCGCGAAGGCGTTCAGCACGTCGCCGGACTTCGGCGGCTTGGGGTCGACGACGTGGAAGGCCTGCCCGTCGAGCCCGTCCTGGTGGGCGATGTGATCGACCGCCTCGGCCACGTAGTCGACGGGCACGAGGTTGGTGCGCCCGAACTCGAGCGAGACGATCGGGAACCACTGCGGCAGCGCGTACCGCAGCTTCTGGATCACCTTGAAGAAGTAGTAGGGACCGTCGATCTTGTCCATCTCGCCGGTCTTCGAGTTGCCGACGACGATCGACGGGCGGTAGACGCGCCACGGGACCTGCACGCGCTCGCGGACGAGCTTCTCGGACTCGAACTTCGTGCGGTGGTACGGCGTCGGGTAGCCCTGGCCCTCGTCGAAGTTGTCCTCGGTGAACCAGCCGTCGTAGTCGCCGGCGACCGCGATCGAGGACATGTGGTGGAAGCGCTTGGCGCCGAGCGCGTTCGCGAGGTCGACCGCGTTCTGCGTGCCGCCCACGTTGAGCAGCGCGTTCTGCGTCTCGTCGGCGGTGATGTCGTAGATCGCCGCCAGGTGGAAGAAGTGGTCGACGCCCTGGAGCTGCTCGCGCGCCGAGTCGTCGATACCGAGCTGCGGTTGGGAGATGTCGCCGAACACCGGCTTGATGCGCTCCTCGCCGCGCCAGCGCTCGAGCTTGTCGGCTGACTCCTCGCGTACCAGCACGTGGATGTCGCCCTCGCGCTCGAGCAGGCGCTCGACGAGATGGCGGCCGATGAAGCCCGTGGCGCCGGTCACGAAGTAGGTCATGGCCGAACCCTAAACCGCTGCGCGCCCTCGAGTGCCGTACCGATCCGCTCGCGGCCGAGGCGGGCCTCGAGCTCCAGTCCACCGGCGGCGAGCGTGGCCTCGCGGTCGGAGAGCATGGTGTCCTGCGGGAAGGCGGCGATCGCCTCGGCCAGCTCGAGCGACCGGGCGAGCGGGTCGGGCGCGATCTCGTTGACGAGGCCCATCGTCAGCGCCTCCTGCGCGTCGGCCTCGCGACCGGTGAGGATCAGGTCGAGCGCGCGGCCGAGCCCGACCACGCGCGGCAGCCGTTGCGTGCCGCCGTCGATCAGCGGCACGCCCCAGCGGCGCTCCAGGCACCCGAACCGCGCGTCCTCGCGCGCGATCCGCAGGTCGCACCACAGCGCCAGCTCGAGCCCGCCGGCCACGCACCAGCCGCGGATCGCGGCGATGGCGGGCTTGACCGGCGTGATCCGCGTGAAGCCCATCGGCCCGCCGGGGGCGTCCGGGTTCAGCGTCTCGAGCGCCTTCAGGTCGGCGCCCGCGCAGAACGCCTGCTCACCGGCGCCGGTGAGGACCATGACGCGCGCGCCGTCATCGGCCGCGAACCGCTCGTAGGCCTCCAGCAGCGCCGCCGCCGTCGGGCCGTCGACGGCGTTGCGCCGCTCCGGCCGCTCGATCGTGACCACCGCGGCGGCGCCCGTCCGCTCATAACGCACCATGCGCGCAGTCAACAACAACGGCCCCGTGCGGGGAGACGCCGGGGCCGTTGGCACGAGGAGGGATCTCGCCCGCTCAGCGTCGCGGGGGACGGCTCCGGCGGTGTGAAGATGCGGCTACCAGCCGCCGCGCTCGTCGACGCGCGCCGTGCGCGCCTTGGCGGCCGCCATCCGGCGGTCCTTGCGCCGGTCCAGCGAGGACTGGATCAGCGTGAGGACGAGGATCAGCAGCGGGATGCCCGCGATGATCACGAAGCCGGCGTTGGTGATGACCTTGTCGTTGGTCTCGCCCCACAGCCCCTCGCCGCCGTCGTGGCCCTCGGAGGCGAGGGCGACGGGCGCCGTGAGGGCCAGGAACAGACCGGTCAGCACGATGGTCCGCAGCACGAGCCGGAGGATACCCTCGAACCCCCATGGCAGTCGTCATCGCCTCCGATCTCGCCAAGGACATGGCGGGCGAGCCGCTCCTGCGCGGCGTCTCCTTCCGGCTCGAGCGCCGGGACCGGATGACGCTGTCCGGCCGCAACGGCGCGGGCAAGACGACGCTGCTGCGGATGCTCTCCGGCGAGACGTCGGTGGACGGCGGCGAGCTCAGCTTCGCCAAGGACGTCCGGCTCGCGCTGCACGACCAGCGGCCGCCGCGCGACCGCGACCTCAGCCTGCGCGACTACGTGCTCTCCGGCGCCAAGGACCTGCTCGACCTCGAGACTCGTCTGGCCGAGCTCGAGCACGCGATGGCCGAGGGCGCGCACGATGCCGCCACGCTCGACGCGTATGCGCGCGCCCAGGCGCGGCTCGAGCACGCGGGCGGCTACACGTGGCGCGAGCGCATCAACAGCACCCTGCACGGGCTCGGCTTCCGCGACGCGCACATGGACCGCAGCCTGGAGACCTTCAGCGGCGGCGAGCTCACGCGCGCCTCGCTGGCCCGCGCGCTGGCCGGCGATCCCGACCTGCTGCTGCTCGACGAGCCCACCAACCATCTCGACATCGAGTCGCTCGAGTGGCTGGAAGCGCACCTGCAGTCGCTCGACGCCGCCGTCGTGCTGGTGGCGCACGACCGCTGGTTCCTGGAGGCGGTCGGCACCTCGGTGCTCGAGCTCGAGGCCGGCCGCGGCCGCTTCTTCAAGGGCACCTGGCACGCCTGGCGCAAGGAGAAGGCGGCGCGCGAGCTGGCGCTCGGGCGGGCGATCGAGAAGCAGGAGGCCGAGATCGCGCGGCTCGAGCGGTTCGTCGACCGCTTCCGGGCCGGCACGCGGGCGCGCCAGGCGCAGTCGCGCGTGAAGAAGCTGGAGAAGATCGACCGGGTCACGCGCGACCCCCGTGACGGCAAGGCGCTCGGCTTCGCCTTCAAGCCGCCCGAGCGGTCGGGACGCGTGGTCTTCGAGGTCGAGGACGGGACGCTGAGGATCGGCGAGCGCACGCTGCTCGACGACTTCGAGCTGTGGCTGGAGCGCGGCGAGCACGTGTCGCTGATCGGCCCCAACGGGACCGGCAAGACGACGCTGATCAAGGCGCTGGCCGGGCAGCGCGAGCTCGACGCCGGCAAGCTGCGGCGCGGCCACAACGTCAAGCTCGGGCTCCTCTCCCAGCACGCCGAGGAGCTCGGGGCGCCGGGCGCGCGCACGGTGCTGGAGGCGGCCCAGCGCTCCACCGGCCTCAAGCCCAACGAGGCGCGCTCGCTGCTCGGGCGCTTCCTGTTCAGCGGCGAGGCGGCCGAGAAGCCGCTCGACGGGCTGTCCGGCGGCGAGCGCCGCCGGCTCTCGCTGGCCATCCTCGTCCACTCCGGCGCCAACGTGCTCGTGCTCGACGAGCCGACCAACCACCTCGACCTCGAGAGCCGCGAGGCGCTGGAGGCCGCGCTGCAGGCCTTCCCCGGCTCGCTGCTGTTGATCTCCCACGACCGCGCGCTGCTCGACGCCGTCGGCACGCGGACGGTCGCGGTCGAGGAGCAGACGCTGCACTCGTACGTCGGCGGGTGGCCGGAGTACGTGCGCGTGCGCGAGGAGCGCAAGGAGTCCGAGCGCACCGCGAAGCGCTCCAAGCCGCCGAAGGAGCGCGCGCCCAAGCCGGACGTGCCGTCCAAGAACCAGCAGCGCCGCGCGGGCGAGCTGGAGAAGGCGATCGAGGCAGCCGAGGCGGAGCTCCAGGCGCTCGAGGCGGAGCTCGCCGATCCGTCCGCCTGGAACGACCCGCGCACGGCGGCCAGGTCGACGCGCCGGCACGACGAGGCCAAGCAGGCCCTGCAGGCGCTCTACGAGGAGTGGGAGACGGTCGCCAGCTAGTGCCGGCCGTTGGCCGCGCGCTTGAGGGTGATCCCCTCGAGCACGTTGGCGACCGTCTCGCACGCGTCGACGGCTGACTCGAGCGTGTCGTAGATGTCCTTCCAGCGGATGACCATCATCGGGTCGATCCCGTTGGCGAACAGCGAGGCGACGGCGGCGCGGACGATCCGGTCGGCCTCGTTCTCGCGCCGGTGGATCTCCACGAGCTGCTGGGCGACCGCCTCGCCCTCGCGCAGCCCGCGCAGGCTGTCGGCCACGAGGTCGGCGGTGCCGACGAGGATCTCGGCCATCTGCTGCGCCTGCTCCATCGGCGCCTCGACGCCGTAGAGCCCGAGCTGGTCGGCGGCCTCCTCGGCGTGGTCGACGATGTCGTCGAGCGCGCCCGCCAGCGCGTGGACGTCGGCGGCGTCGAACTCGGCCGCCCCGCGCTCCGCGAGCCGGCTCAGGATCTCGTGCGCGATCCGGTCGCCCTCGTGCTCGCAGGCCAGCACCTCGGTGGCGAGCTCAGGCCGCTCGGGATAGTCCGAGAAGAGATCGCGCAGCAGAGCGGAGGCCCGCTGCACGTTGCGGCCTGACTGCTCGAAGAGCTCGAGGAGCTCGACGTCCTCCCTGGTCTTCGTGGACCACATGACGGCACCGTAGCCGCGCGCGACGCGCGCCAGCGAGCCGTTCACAGGGCTTTCACGACCGTTTCACCCTTCGGTAACCGCACGCCGCCCCGGCTGCTCGATCTTCCGGCGCGATGCAAGTCACGACCGAGGTCATCAGGGCCGGGGAGCTCGAGATCCGCCCCTCGGAGTACCTGGTTCTCGCAGGCGGGCGAGCCCTGACGCTGTCGGTGCGCGAGCTCGACCTGCTCGCGGCACTGGGGCGGCGTGAAGGTCGCGTGGTCCCGCGGGAGGAGCTGTACCAGACGGTGTGGGGAGCACCGATGCGGGCGGCGGACCGCTCGGTGGACGTCTACGTCCACAAGCTGCGGTCCAAGCTCGCGGACGCGCTGCCGGAGTGGCGCTTCATCCATACGCACTTCGGCTTCGGCTACCGCTTCCAGGCGGAGCTTTCACAGCGTTTTCACAAGATGGCCACGACTCGGTAACAGGTGGGCGCAGCCCGCTGCGGGCCCGGCACGACACACCACGGATGGAGGAAGTGTCATGAGAATCGAACGTCTACTGCTGGTCGTCGCCATGATGGCGTCGCTGGCGTTCGTGTCGCCGCGTGCGGCGACGACGACGAGGGGGGCAACGGCGGCGCCGCGGCGAGCTCCGGCGGATCGAGCGAGGAGCTGTCCGGCTCGATCCGGATCGACGGCTCGTCGACGGTCTACCCGTTCGCCCAGGCCGCGGCCGAGCTCTTCAACGAGGAGCAGTCCGGCGTCCAGATCACGGTCGGCCAGTCCGGCACCGGCGGCGGCTTCGAGAAGTTCTGCGCCGGCGAGACCGAGGTCTCGACCGCCTCGCGCCCCATCGACGAGGAGGAAGAGGTCCCGCTCTGCGAGAAGGGCGGCGTCGAGCCGGGCGAGGTCCAGATCGCCAACGACGGCATCGCGATCGCGACCAACAAGGGCCTCACGATCGACTGCATGACCGTCGACCAGCTCAAGGCGCTGTGGGAGCCCAAGTCGAAGGTCAAGAGCTACAGCGACATCGACCCGAGCTTCCCGGACACGCCGGTCAAGCTCTTCGGGCCGGGCACCGACTCGGGCACGTTCGACTTCTTCACCGACACGATCAACGGCGAGGAAGGCGCGTCGCGCGAGGACTACGAGGCCTCCGAGGACGACAACCAGCTCGTGACCGGCATCGCCGGCACCGAGGGCGGCCTGGGCTACTTCGGCCTCTCCTACTACGAGCAGAACACCGACAAGCTCAACGAGGTCCAGGTCGACGGCGGCAGCGGCTGCGTCGCGCCGACCTCGGAGACCGTGCAGGACGGCTCGTACACGCCGCTCTCGCGCCCGCTGTTCATGTACCCCTCCAAGGAGGCGATGGCGAAGCCCGAGGTCAAGGCCTTCATGGACTTCGTGATCGCCAACCAGCAGGCGATCGCCGAGGCGGCGCAGATCGTGCCGCTGACCGAGGAGCAGCTGACGGAGGCGCAGTCGGCGCTCTCCGAGCTGGAGGGAGGGGCCTAGCCTCATGGCCGAGCCGCGCCTCGCGGCATCGTCCGGCGCGCAGGGGGTCCGGTTCAACCTGAACCGGACCCCCTCCGCACGCTCGCGCTTCGAAGCGGGCGTGAAGGTGGCCCTGATGGCGGCGGCCGCCCTGTCCGTGCTGACGACGCTGCTCATCATCGGGTCACTGCTGTTCGAGTCGATCGAGTTCTTCGGCGAGGTGCCGATCGGCGACTTCATCTTCGGCACCAAGTGGACGCCGCAGTTCGCCGGCGCGCAGCAGTCCTTCGGCGTCGTGCCCCTCATCTGGGGGACGATCTATCTGTCGCTGATCGCGCTCGCGGTGGCGGTTCCGCTCGGCCTGCTGAGCGCGGTCTACCTGTCCGAGTACGCGCCCCCGCGGGTGCGCAAGACCATCAAGCCGGTGCTCGAGCTGCTGGCCGGCGTGCCGACGATCGTCTTCGGCTACTTCGCGCTCACGTTCTTCTCGCCCGAGGTCCTCAAGAACCTCCTGGGCATCCAGGTCGGCGTGTTCAACGGCCTCGGCGCCGGCCTGATCATGGGCCTGCTCGTGCTGCCGACGATCGCCTCCGTGGCCGAGGACGCCATGTCGGCCGTGCCCTACTCGCTGCGCGAGGGGGCGTTCGGCCTGGGCGCCTCGAAGCTCCAGGTGTCGCTGCGGATCGTGTTCCCGGCGGCGCTGTCCGGCATCGTCGCCGCGCTCGTGCTCGGCGCCTCGCGCGCCATCGGCGAGACCGTGCTCGTGCTCATCGCCGGCGGCCAGACGGCGAACCTCGGGCTGGACCCGCGCGAGAGCTTCCAGACCATGGCGGCCTACATCGCGGCGCAGGCGCGCGGCGACATCCCCGCCGGCTCGGTCGAGTACATGACGATCTTCGCCGTCGGCTTCACGCTGTTCCTGCTCACGCTGGTGCTCAACATCATCTCGATCCGGCTCGTCCGGAAGTACCGGCAGGTGTACGAATGACGGGAGCTCAGATTGCCGCGGCCGCCCGGGCGCAGAAGTCCGTGATCCCCCGCCGCTCGCAGGGCGACGCGGTCAGGAGCGGGGGCTTCGTCCTGCTGATGTACACCGCCGTCGGGGTGGCGTTCCTCGGCCTCGGGCTGATCATCTGGGACTTCGCGAGCGACGGCGTGCCGGTCCTCAGCATGGACTTCCTGACCAGCTTCCCGTCGCGCGTGATCCCGTCGAGCTCGGGCATCCAGTCGGCCATCATCGGGACGATCTACCTGATGGTCATCTGCGCCGTGCTCGTGATCCCGCTCGGCGTGATGACCGCGATCTACCTCGAGGAGTACGCCGACGGCAGCCGGTGGTTCAACCGCTTCATCGAGGTCAACATCCAGAACCTCGCCGGCGTGCCGTCGGTCGTCTACGGCATCCTCGGCCTCGCCTTCATCGTCCGCGGCCCGCTGTCGATGGGGCCGGTCCTGCTCGCGGGCGGCATCACGCTCGCCCTGCTCGTGCTGCCGGTCGTGATCATCGTGGCGCGCGAGGCGATCCGGGCGGTCCCGCCCTCGATCCGCGAGGGCTCGCTGGCGCTCGGCGCCACCCAGTGGCAGACGATCTGGAAGCAGGTGCTCCCGGGCTCGATCGCCGGCATCGCGACCGGCGTGATCCTGGCGCTCTCGCGGGCGATCGGTGAGACCGCCCCGCTGCTGGTGGTGGGCGCCGGCGTCTCGCTACGGTTCAACCCCGAGAGCCTCGACAGCGCCTTCACCGCGCTGCCGATCCAGATCTTCGCCTGGACGCAGGATCCGAACCAGGAGTTCGTGGCGCGCGCGGCCGGAGCCATCTGCGTGCTGATGATCATCCTGCTGGCGATGAACTCCGTCGCCATCTGGCTTCGCAATCGATACGAGCAGAAGTGGTAGAGGAGCCCGACATGCCTGAGCACGTGAGAGACGAGGAGGCCGTCGTCGAGCCTGGCGGTGGAGGAGCGGAGGTTCGTCTCGACGCAGGCGGCCCAGCATGCCCACCCCGTGCCCGCGGCCGCGATGAAGGAGCCGATCTTCGACGTACGCGACGTCGCGGTGTTCTACGGCGACCATCGCGCGGTCACGGACATCACGTTCAGCCTCGCGCGCAACCAGATCACCGCGCTGATCGGACCCTCCGGCTGCGGCAAGTCGACCTTCATCCGCTGCCTGAACCGGATGAACGACCTCATCCCGTCGGCGCGCGTGGAGGGCCAGGTCATCTACCACGACCAGAACCTCTACGACGACAAGATCGACCCGGTCCAGGTCCGCAAGCGGATCGGGATGGTGTTCCAGAAGCCGAACCCGTTCCCGAAGTCGATCTACGACAACATCGCCTTCGGCCCCCGCGTGATGGGCATGAAGGGCGAGATGGACGAGATCGTCGAGAACGCGCTGCGCCGCGCCGCGCTGTGGGACGACGTCAAGGACCGGCTGAAGACGAACGCGTTCGGCATGTCCGGCGGCCAGCAGCAGCGGCTGTGCATCGCCCGCGCGCTGGCCACGGAGCCCGACGTGCTGCTGATGGACGAGCCGTGCTCGGCGCTCGACCCGATCTCGACCGGCCGGATCGAGGATCTGATGATGGAGTTGAAGGCCGACTACTCGATCGTCATCGTGACCCACAACATGCAGCAGGCGGCGCGCGTGTCGGACATGACGGCCTTCTTCACCGTCGAGCTCGACGCGGGCGAGAAGCACCGCACCGGCCGCGTGGTGGAATATGCGGCGACGGACAAGATCTTCACGAACCCCGACGACAAGCGGACCGAGGACTACGTGACCGGCAAGGTGGGCTGAGGATGGCTGAGCACGCGCGCGTCCACTTCCAGGACGAGCTGCGAGGGCTCGAGGAGCAGGCGCTCGGCGCGCTGGACATGGTCGTCAACACGCTCGACCGGACGCTGGAGGCGCTCGAGCACCAGGACATCGAGCTGGCCACGATCGTCGTCAACGACGACGACCGCATCGACGGCCGCTTCCTCGAGGTCCACCAGGGGATCCTCTCGCTGCTGGCGCTGCAGGCACCGGTGGCCGGCGACCTGCGGACCGTCGCGGCGCTGCTGCACGTGATCAAGCACGCCGAGCGGATGGGCGACCAGTGCGTGAACATCGCCAAGGTGCTGCCGCTGGTGGGCTATAACCCGCCGGCCGACGAGCCGCTGCTCGACCGCATCTTCAAGATGGGCAAGCTCGCCCGCTCGGAGGTCGCCCAGGCCAAGCAGGCGTTCGTGCTGCGCGACGTCTCGCTGGCCCAGGACCTCGTGCGCCAGGACGACGAGATCAACCAGCTCAACCGCGAGGTCTTCCGCCGCGCGGTGGAGGTCGGGACCGACGAGGACCGGCGCGAGTGGGCGATGACGATGATGCTCGTGGCGCGCGCGCTGGAGCGGATCGGGGACAACGCCGTCGACATCGGGGAGCAGGTGGCCTTCGTGGTCACGGGCCTCTTCCGCGAGTTCTCGGACGCTTCACGCGTGTGAGGCCGGTTTCCCGGAAGATGCGGGATCGCCCCTTGCGGGGTGAAGTGCTTGTGACCAGCCTGTTACCGGGACTTCCCGTATGTGGTCCCCCGTCATGGGTTGCCCCTATGCTGGTGGCGCGATGACGACCACGACGCAAGCCGCGATCCGCCTCGCGATCCTGGATTCCGACAGCGGGTTCCTCCAGGTCCTCACCAAGCGCCTCGGCGCCGCCGGCTGGCAGCACCGCGTGCTGGCCTCGCCCGTTCCGCTCGACACGCTGGTCGCCATGCGCCTCAACGCCGTCGTGATCGACCTCGCGGTGCTCGGGCCGCAGGCCTGGAACTACCTGGAGAAGCTCTGCACGCGCCTGCCGCAGCTCGGCGTGGTCGTCTGCACCGGCCAGTCGAGCGTGGCCCAGCGCGTGCGCGGGCTGCGGATGGGCGCCGACGACTGGGTCACCAAGCCGTGTCACCCGGAGGAGCTGATCGCCCGCGTGGAGGCCGTCGTGCGGCGCCGCAAGCGCGCCGAGGCGCGCACGGTCGCGGCGCCGGTCGCCGTCGGCGAGATCGAGATCCGGGCCGACCAGTTCCAGGCCTTCGCGGCCGGCCAGTCGGTCGACCTCACGCGGCGCGAGTTCGAGCTCATCCAGCTGCTCGCCGACGCCGAGGGCCGGGTGCTCCAGCGCGAGGAGATCTACGAGCGCGTCTGGGGCTACGCGATGGTCCACGGCGACCGCTCGGTCGACGTCTTCGTCCGCAAGCTGCGCCAGAAGCTCGAGCGGGCCTCGCCGGGCTGGCGCTACATCCACACGCACTTCGGCATCGGCTACCGGTTCGCCCCCGAGCCGGACGTGGTGGCGGCGGATCCGGCCGTGCAGCCCGCGGTCGCCCAGCCGGCCGAGGCAGAGGCCGAGGCGCCGGTCGTCACGCCCGCCTGAGCTTTCCAGCCACTATCGTGGGTGCCGTGGGGTCGGAGACCGGCAAGCACCTGCGCAACATCGCGATCATCGTCGTACTGGCGGTCGCCGTCTGGAAGCTGCCGGGCGGCGGCGAGGCGAGCCTGACGATCAGCAACCTGCTGTGGATCGTCTTCGTCGGCGGGATGCTCTTCTTCGGCTTCCGGATGTACATGGAGCACCGCGACACGCTCTTCGGGCTGGCCGAGCGCCAGCGCGGGATCCTCTACGCGGCGCTCGCGCTCGCCACGATCACGCTCGTGGCCACGCGGCGCATGTGGGACGAGGGCGGCGGTCTCGGCGCCATCCTGTGGCTCGCCTTCCTGGGCCTCTCGGTCTACGCGATCTACAGCGTCTGGCGCGCGTACCGCGAGTACTGATCACTCTTCGAGGGGGAGCGGCGGAGCCGCAGGCTCTCGCGCACGCCGATGACCTCGACCGACGCGTGGCGGGCGCGGGCGTCGGCCTCCGCCGCGAGCAGGACCTCGAGCCCGTGGGAGTCGATGTGGTCGACGTCGGTGAGGTCGACGGTCACCGGCGAGCGGTCGTTGCGCAGGGCGCGCAGGACTCCGTCGAGCAGCGCTGCCGTGGCTCGCTCCAACCGTCCGCTGACGCGCAACAGGACGCCGCCGCCGTCTTCGCGTTCGAATTCGACTGCCAGGCGTTCCGTGCCCATCGCGCCCACCCTACCCGGTTACGCCGAGGTGACCAGGCCGTTTGGCCGGATTTCGGGTGTTGCGCGCGAATCGGCACGGTTCCGCAACAGACGCGCGTAGAGGCGTAACACCTTCCCCGCGATGGTGGCGCCATGCGGCGCATCGCGGATCAACGAGGTCAGGCGACGGTGGAGCTGGTCGCGCTGCTGCCCATTCTGGCCGTCCTGCTGGCGGCGCTGTGGCAGGCCGTGCTCGCCGGGCAGGCGGTCTGGGCGGTGACCACCGCGGCCCGCGCGGCCGCCCGGGCCGACGCCGTGGGCGGGAACGCGCGCGCCGCCGCGCGAGACCACCTCCCGCGCTCGCTCGAGCGCGGATTGCGGGTTCGGACGCGCTCGGGCGGCGAGGTGCGGGTCAGCGTCCGCATCCCCGCGCTTCCAGGCCTGCCGAGCCCGGGCCGCGCGCACGCCGGCGCCCGCTTCCTGCCGCAGTCATGAGGCGCGAGGCCGGTCAGGCAACCGTCGAGCTCGTCGCCCTCGTCCCCCTGCTCCTGCTCGTAGCGCTGGCCGCCGCCGCGCTGCTCGCCGGCCACGGAGCGCGGGAGCAGGCCGGCCACGCGGCGCAGGCGGGCGCCATGGCGATGCTGCAGGGCGGCGATCCGCGCGAGTCTGCGCGGCGTGCGCTGCCCGCCGCCGTGCGCCGCCGAGCCGCGGTCGAGATCCACGGCCGGACCGTGACGGTCCGCGTGCGGCCGCCGCTGCCCGTGGTGGCCCGCGCGATGACCGCCGAGGTGACCGCCGACGCCGGCCCGGAGCCGGCGCCATGAGCGGCGTCGCGGCACGTGCGGTGACCGCCGGGGCCGGCCCGGAGCCGGCGCCGTGAGCGGCGTGCTGCACCGCGCGGCGGGCTTCTTCCTGGCGCCGGCTCCGGCCGAGAGGACCGAGACCGTGGCGCTGCCGCCCGCGGCACGCGCCGTCGTGCTGGGCGCCGCGGAGGCGGCCGTCCCGCTGGCCGCCGCGATCGCGCTGTCTCTGCCGGCGGGCGCGCCCGCGCTCGTGGCCGTGTGGGGCGCCGCGGACGAGCGCGAGCGGCGCGTCGCGGCGGGCCGCGGGGCCGCCCGGCTCGCGGCCCGCCTGTCCGCCCATGGGCTGCAGGCCCGCGCGCGCGGGCGGCTCGTCTGGCTCGCGCTGCCCGCCGAGCCCGGCGCGGCGGCCGCGGCGGTCCGGCGCGCCTCGGCCATCGTCGAAGGGCCTCTCGTCAGCGCGCTCGCCGGAGCCCGGCCGGCCGAGCTCGAGGCGCTGGTCTTCGAGCACGACCTCGCGATCGTCGCCGCCGACCCCGGCTCGCCTCTGGCACGCGCCGCGCTCGGCCGTCTCGCCGAGGCCGGCGTCGCCGCGTCGGCGTGCGAGCCGCTCGGCCGCGGCGTCCGGCGAACGCTCGCCCTCGCCGGCCTCGCCGCGCCGCGCCTCGATGTCGGGAAGCTCGCCGCCGCGTCGCCGGGGGAGGAGCCTTGATCGCCGGAGCCGCCCGTGGGCCGCGCCCGACCGCCGCGAGCGTCGTGTCGCGGTCGGCCCGAGGCGCGAGCGGGCAGGCCTCGGTCCTGCTCGTCGGGGCGCTCGCCGCGCTGCTGGTCGGCGTGCTCGTGCTCGGCGCGGTGGCTCGCGGCGTGGCCCGCGAGGCCGCGGCGCAGCGGGCGGTCGATCTGGCCGCGCTGGCCGGCGCGCGGGCGATGCACGAGGCCAACCCGCGGCTGTTCGAGCCGGCCACGATCGACGGCGTGCCCAACCCGCGGCACCTGACGCGTGACGCGTACCTGGCGCTCGCGCGCGACGCCGCCGAGCGGGTCGCGCGCGGGAACGGTGCGAAGCACGCGCGGGTCGAGTTCCCCGACGGCGCCACGTTCGCCCCGGTCCGCATCCGCGTGGCCGCGCGCGAGGTCGTCGAGGTGCGGCGTGGGGAGGAGCGGCGGCGGGTTCCGATCGCCGTCGCGGCCGAGGCCGAGCTCGCTCCCGTGATGGTCGACGTCGCCACCGGCGGCGGGTACGACGGGCCGCTCGCCTACCGCCAGGGCAAGCCGATGCGCCCCGACGTCGCGCTCGCCTTCGACCGCATGGCCGAGGCCGCGCGCGAGGACGGCGTGACGCTGCTGGTCGCCAGCGGCTACCGGTCCGACGCCGAGCAGGCGGAGCTGTTCCGCCTTCATCCCGACCCGAAGTGGGTCGCGCCGCCCGGGACGTCGCTGCACCGGAACGCCACCGAGCTCGACCTCGGGCCCCGGTCGGCCTATGCGTGGCTGGCTGCCAACGCCACCCGCTTCCACTTCATCCAGCGGTACGACCACGAGCCTTGGCATTGGGGATATGTGTTGAACCCGCGCTCGTCGCCGCGGCCCGGCACGGGCGATGGCGGCCACCAGGGCAGCGCGGTGCCCGCCTTCGTGCCTCCACGCTTCGCGCCGATGCTCGCCCGCGCCGCGCAGCGCTGGAACGTGTCGGCGGCGCTGCTCGCCGCCCAGATCTACGCCGAGAGCAACTTCAACCCGTTCGCGCGGAGCCCGGCGGGCGCCCAGGGGATCTCGCAGTTCATGCCCGCCACGGCGGAGGCGATGGGCCTTGACGATCCGTTCGACGCGGGTGAGGCGATCGAAGCCCAGGCGCACCTGATGCGCGACCTGCTGCGCCGCTTCGGCACCGTTCCGCTCGCCCTCGCCGCGTACAACGCCGGGCCGGGTGCGGTCGCGGGCTGCATGTGCGTCCCGCCGTACGCGGAGACGCGCGGCTACGTCGCCCGGATCCTCGGGCTGCTGCGGGGGGCCGGCGAGCTGGCCGCCGGCGCGGGGCTGGAGGTGCGGCTCGTGCGGTGACGTTGAGGCAAGCGAAGTTCAGGAACCCGCCTCACCCACTCGCGGCGGCCCCGAGCGCAGGATGATCGTCGTCTCCGTGTCCGCCGCCCCCGCCCGCATCCGCAGCGTCCGCAGCAGCACGTCGAGCTCGGCGGTGTCGCGGCACGACACCCGCAGCTGGTAGTCCGGCGACCCGCTCAGATGCAGGACCTCGGTGACCGCCTCGAGCCGGTCCACGAGGATCGCGAAGGCGTCGGAGTCGGTCCCGCGCGCGAGCGTGACGCCCACCAGCGCCTCCAGCCGGCGCCCGCCGGCCGCGGGATCGACGAGCGCGGTGAAGCCGGTGATGACGCCGTCCTCGCGCAGCCGCCGGACGCGGTCCGCGACGGCGTTCGCGCTCAACCCGACCGCGGCGCCGAGGTCGCGCCAGGAGAGACGCCCGTCCTCCCGGAGCAGCCTGAGGATCTCGTGGTCGATCGCGTCCACGACCGCGAGTCTCGCAGCGTGCGCCGTGCGGCGCTTGCGCTCCCGCGGCGGGCGCGGCTAATCCATGCGGCATGCACGCGCTCACCCTCGGTTTCGGACTCGGCTTCGTCGTCGCCCTCCAGCTCGGGCCGATGTCGCTGTTCCTGGTCCGCTCGACGCTCGCCGGCGGCTGGTACGCCGGCCTGGCGGTCGGCGCCGGGATCGCGCTCGTCGACGCGGCCTACGCCGCCGCCGGCGCGGCGGGCGCCGCCCCGCTGCTGGCGATCGGCCCGCTCAAGACCGCGTTCGGCCTCCTCGGCGCCGCCGTCATCCTCCTGCTCGCCGCCAAGACGCTCCAGAGCGCTCGCAGGCCCCGTGGCGCGAGCGGCGACGGGCGAGTCGCCACCACGCCGCGGCGCGCCTTCCTCACGTCGCTGGCCGCCACCTCCGCCAACCCGGCCACGATCGTCTCGTGGGCCGCCGTCTTCGCGGCCGCCGGCGCGGCGGGCGCGGCGGACACGGCCGGTGGCGCGGCGCTGCTCGTCGCCGGCGTCGGGCTCGGAAGCCTCGCCTGGGTCTGCCTGCTCGCCACCGGCACCGCCGGCGCGGGCCGGGCGCTCGGTCCCAAGGCGATCCGCGCCGCCGACGGCATCGCCGCCGCCGGGCTGCTCGCGTTCGGAGTCGCGCTGGCGCTGCACTCGGTCGCGGCGGCCTGAGCCGGCGCGCGGCCCGCCCGATCGGCGGGCCGCATCCGCCGGTCAGCGATCTACGGCTGCCAGGGCATGCGGCCTCCTCTCCCGTCTCGCTCTGCGGACGAGGAACAGCGCCTTGTGATGGCGGGCCTCGTCGGCTTTCGGTTCGAGGCGCCCGCCGGCCCGCTGCCCGCGGACCGCGAGGAGCTCGAGGCCGGCCGCGGCGACGATCGCGGGGATCGTGGCCAGCGGGTAGTGCCAGTGGCCCCAGGAGGCGCTCGCGCGCCGCCAGAGGCCGTCGCCGCGCTGGCGCAGGACGTCCATGGCGACGACGGCGCGGCCGCCGGGCTCGTCCAGCCGCGCAGGCCCGCCGTGCCAGAGCACGAGCAGCTCGCCGTCCTCGACGATCCGGTCGCCCGTCTCGCGGTAGGCGGTGAGCGTGTTGAGATCGAACGCCAGCAGTCCCTCGGGAGCGAGGTTGGCGCCCATGGCCCGCAGCGCGCGCTCGACGTCGGCCGCCGTCGGCAGGTGGTTGAGCGCGTCGTCGAGGCAGGTGACGAGGTCGAAGCTGCCGTAGACGGGGAGCTCGCGCATGTCGTCGACGTGCACGTCGGCGCGACCCGCGAGCTTGTCCCGGGCGACAGCGGCCATGCCGGGCGAGGCATCGCTGCCCAGCACCTGGAAGCCCAGCTCCAGCAGCGCCTCGAGGCTCTTGCCGGTTCCGCACGCCACGTCGAGCGCGCGCCGGCCGGCAGGCCGTGCGCGCGCGCCAGCCGCGCGATCGCCGCCAGCCACGGCGCGTACGCGTAGCCTGCGGTCAGGAGGTCGTAGGCTGGCGCCAGGACGTCGTAGGCGCAGTCGGTATCCAGGAGGTCATGGGGCGCGCTGCTCACCTTTGGTGGACCACATGCATCGATAAACGAGTTTTAGCGCTCGACATCTTTGCACGCTGCGCCGCGTCATCCAGTTCTGGAGCCTTCCCAAATCCTCACCGGGGGTGGCGCTGTCGATCCTCCGGTACTGGCAAGATCTGTCTGACAGCGAGCTATCAGAGCGGTTCGGAGTGGCCGAGACATGGCCCGGGTCAGGCCTTCGACGTCTCGGATTCCGGCCTGCCCGACATATGGTGGAGGAATTGAAACCGATCAAGAACATCGACGATCCACGCTACGTCAAGGCGATGAGCCATCCGCTCCGTGTGCGCATCCTGGCGATGCTCGACGAGCGCAAGGCGTCGCCCAACCAGCTCGCCGGATGGCTCGGCGCCAGCCTCGGCACCGTCGCCTATCACGTCCGCACGCTGGAGCAGCTCGGCCTCATCGATCTGGTCGACGAGACGCGCGTGCGCGGCGCCGTCGAGCACCACTACCGGGCGAAGGCGCGGCCGAACGTGACCGTGGAGGGGTGGGCGCAGGCCCCGCCGATCGCCAAGCAGGCCGCGGTCGGCTCCTCGCTGGACGTGATCGGCGAGTACGCGCGCGTGTCCGGAGCCGCCGGGGGTTTCGATCGCCCGGATGCCCAGCTGCGACGGGCGCTGATCAAGCTGGACGCGAAGGGCTTCGCGCAGCTCTCGAAGGCGTGCGACAAGCTGCTCGAGCAGGCCGAGAAGATCGAGACGGCGGCCGCCGAGCGGATCGCCAAGGACCCGCACGCCGACGACGTCGTCGAGGCGGGCGTCGGCCTGATGCTCTTCGAGGCCGTCCGGCTCTCCGGCCGCGAGGACGGGAACAAGCCGGCAGCCGGGCGGCGGCCCCGCGCCCGCCGCGCCGCTCGAGCGAGCGGCTGAGCCGCCAGGTTCAACCAAGGGACCGCAGTTGACCTCAATCACCAGCATCGACGACCCCCGCTACGTCAAGGCCATGAGCCACCCGCTGCGGGTGCGGATCCTGGCCATGCTCGACGAGCGCAAGGCGTCGCCGAACCAGCTGGCCGGCTGGCTGGAGGCCAGCCTGGGAACGGTCGCCTACCACGTGCGCACGCTCCTCCAGCTCGGGTTGATCGAGCTCGTGGACGAGACGCGCGTGCGCGGCGCCGTCGAGCACCACTACCGCGCCGTGCCGCGGCCCACCGTCAACGCCGAGGCCTGGGCGCAGGCCTCGCAGATCGCCAAGCAGGCCGCGGTCGGCTCATCGCTCGAGGTGATCGGCGAGTACGCGCGGCTGTCGGCCGCCGCCGGCGGCTTCGACCGCTCGGAGGCCCAGCTCCGCCGTACGCTGCTCAAGCTGGACGCGAAGGGCTTCGCCCAGCTCTCGAAGGCGTGCGAGACGCTGCTCGAGCGGGTGGAGAAGATCGAGGCCGACGCGGCCAAGCGGCTCGGTGCCGACGCGCACGGCGAGGACGTGATCGAGACCGGGCTCGGCGTGATGCTGTTCGAGGCCGCCCGGCTGTCGAGCGAGCCGGCCGCCGGTCCCGGGACGGGCCCCGCCAAGAGCCGCCGCCGCCCGCCGCGCGCCCGCAAGCGATGAAGTGCCCCGGCGACGGGGTCGGTCGTCGCCGGGGCAGGCACCGAGGGATGAGGGCCGGTGCGCCGTGCAAGGTACACGGTCACCGCTCAGAATGCTTGATAAGTCGCCCTGCCGACTCACTTAGCGGTAACTGACCTGCCCGTGCCGACGGCCGAGCGGGCGGCCGCGATGGCCTGCTCGATGCCCGCGGCGTCGACGTCGAGATGGGTCACGGCCCGCACCTGCCGCGGCCCGAGCGCGGACATCCGCACCCCGGCACGCTCGAGCGCGGCGCAGAACGCCGGCGCGTCCGGCACGCCGAAGACGACGATGTTGGTCGCCACCCGCTCCGGGTCGAGCTCCACGCCGTCGATCTCCGCGAGGCCCTCGGCCAGCGTCCGCGCGTTCGCGTGGTCGTCGGCCAGGCGATCGACGTGGTGGTCGAGCGCGTAGATGCCCGCCGCGGCCACGATCCCCGCCTGGCGCATCGCGCCGCCCCACATCTGCTTGTAGCGCCAGGCCTCGTCGATCAGCTCGCGCGAAGCCGGCGAGCACGGCGCCGACCGGCGCGCCGAGGCCCTTCGTGAAGTCCAGCCACGCGGTGTCGAACTGCCCCGCCCACTCGTGGGCGGGCACGCCGGAGGCCACGACCGCGTTCATCAGGCGCGCGCCGTCGAGATGCGCGCGCATGCCCGCCTCGCGCGCCACGGCGAGCACCGACCGCATCTGCTCCAGCGGCCAGACGTGGCCGCCGGTGATGTTGGTCGTCTGCTCGAGCGAGACCAGGCGCGAGCGCGGGGTGTAGCGGTCACCGTGCGGGCGCAGCCTGGCGCGGAGCGTGTCCGCGTCGAACATGCCGCGCTCGCCCTCGACCGGGCACAGGACCGCGCCCGAGATCGCCGCCGGCCCGCCGGCCTCGGCGATCATCGGGTGCGAGGTGCGGTGCAGCACGACCTCGTCGCCGCCCGGGCGCACGTGGAGCCGGAAGGCGATCGCGTTGCACATGGTGCCGCTCGGCAGGAAGACGGCGGCCTCGTGGCCGAGCAGGTCGGCCACCCGCTCGCAGAGGGCGTTGACGGTGGGGTCGCGGAAGGACTGCTCATCGCCCACCTCGGCCTCCGCCATGGCGCGGCGCATGCCCGCCGTAGGGCGGGTCTGGGTATCTGAATAGAGGTTGACCACCCGCAGGAAGGTACCTGCGGGTGGCCGGAAGCCCCTACTACCGGTGCGTCTTCGCGGTCTTCGCGAACACGTTGTACGCCTTGCGCGGCGCTCCGGTCGCGCTCACCAGGCCGGCGTCGAAGCGCGCGCCGCGCGCCTCGCCGAACCAGCAGTAGACGTAGAGCTGCGTGATCTTCGAGCGCAGCCCGCGCTTGCGCGAGTCGTAGCGGTTGGCCAGCGTGAACATCCACTTGGTGCGCTTGGCCTGGCGCGAGGTGCTGAACTTCAGGCGCCCGAACTTCGCGATGCCGCCCGTCTCGGTCAGCCAGACCTGGCCGGGGACCATCGAGAGCATCAGCCGCGTGTCCCTCGACGTCCGGTAGTTGACGTCCTGGTAGTTGTGCAGGCCCCACAGGCGCGGCGAGCCCTTGGCCTTGCGCATGAACGAGCGCAGGTAGCCCGCCATGTTCGACGTGTCGAGGATGTCCGCGGCCATGACCTTGAACTTGCGGCCGCGCGCGTCCTTGCGCAGGACCTCGTAGTAGCGCACGGCCAGCGCGGGCTTCTTGTAGGTCGGCTGCGAGGCGTGGTTGACCTCGTTCCACGCGGAGTACGTCTTCACCCACGGGAACGCGTTGTCGAACGCCCGGAACGAGCTGCGGTAGGCCTTGGCGCTCGGCGCGCGGCAGGCCCTGCTGCGCGAGTAGCGGCCGTTGTTCCAGCAGCCGTTGCGGGCCGTGAAGGCGACCAGCACCTGCTGGCGCGCGGCGCGGGCGCGGTTCATGTACGCCGTGACCTCGGCGGTCAGGGCGGCGTCCTTGTTCCAGTTCCACGGCACGATGTAGCGCGTGCGCTTGAGCTTGAGCGACTGCCAGCGCGCAGAATCGAACATCGAGGCGTGTTGGTCGCCGACTCCGACGCGGTACTTGGCCTCCGCGGAGGGGACCAGGACCAGCGTCGCGAGCAGGGCGAGAGGGAGCATCTTGCGGAATGCCATGCCCTCTCCATCCCCGCAGCGAGGGGTTAGTTGCGTAAAGAACAGCTAAAGATCCGGAGGGACCGACCTCTAATCTCTGATTAGACCCGCATGGCGATCGAGGCCGAAGCCGTACAACAGGACCGCGCGGGACGGCTCGCCGAGCAGCGACGAGGCCTCCCCGACCAACCCGGGGTCTACCTGTTCCGCGACGTCCGCGGACGGGTCATCTACGTGGGCAAGGCGAAGTCGATCCGCAAGCGGGTTGCAAGCCATTTTTCAAATCCCACGCTGTACGGCACGCGGGCGCTGACCGACGAGGTCGACCACATCGAGGCGCTCGTGGTCGCCACCGAGGCGGAGGCGCTGCTCACCGAGCAGACCTTCATCAAGCAGTACAAGCCGCGCTTCAACATCCGGCTGCGCGACGACAAGTCGTACCCCTACATCGCGATCAGCCTCGACGAGGACTTCCCGCGCGTCTACTTCACGCGCGAGCGCCACCGCCGCGACCGCGCCTACTTCGGCCCCTACTCGAGCGCCAAGCGCGTAAGGGGAACCCTCGACCTGCTGGGCAAGATCTTCCAGCTGCGCAGCTGCGAGGGGGCCGAGCCCGGCCGCCACTCCGGCTCGCCGTGCCTGGACTACTACATCAAGCGCTGCGGGGCGCCCTGCGTCGGCTACGTCTCCAAGGAGGAGTACCGGCGCGGCGTCGACGGCGTGGTCGCCTTCCTCGGCGGCCGCTACAAGCAGATCGAGCGCGACCTCGAGCGCAGCATGCACTTCCACTCGGGCGAGCAGGACTACGAGACTGCGGCGCTCGAGCGCAACCGGCTGCAGGCCGTGCGCGCGCTGCTGGAGCGCCAGCGGGTGGCCAACGAGGGCGCCGGCACCTACGACGCGGTGGCCGTCGACGTCGAGGGCACCGAGGCCAACGCCCAGGTCTTCCAGGTTCGCGACGGCGTGCTGAGCGACCGCCAGTCGTTCTACCTCGACAACGAGGCCGAGCAGCCGCCGGGCATCGTGGCCGAGGAGTTCCTCCTCCAGTACTACGCCTCCGCGCTCAGCATCCCGTCCCTGATCGTCGTGCAGTCCGTGCTGGCCACCGGCTCGGAGATCCCGATCCTCGAGGAGATCCTCGCCGAGCGGCGCGGCGGCTCCGTCGAGATCCGCGCCTCGGAGCGCGGCGGCAAGCGCCGCATCCTCGATCTCGCCGAGCGCAACGCCCGGCTCGCGCTCGAGCAGGAGAAGCTCAAGGCCGAGCGCCGGCGCCAGCAGCGCGTCGAGTCGCTCGACGGGCTGCGGAAGGCGCTCGGGCTCGACACGCTGCCCGTCCGCATCGAGTGCTTCGATATCTCCCATCTCGGCGGCACCCACACCACGGCCTCGATGGTCGTCTTCGAGGGAGGCGCGCCGAAGAAGTCGGACTACCGGAGATTCAACATCCGCGAGGTCGATCCGGGCGACGATTACGCTGCTATGGCCGAGGTTCTGACACGCCGCTACAGGCAGTGGGAGAAGCAGGCTGAGCGCTCGCCCTACGACGCAGAGCGGGATCCGTCGTTCGGCGCCCTGCCCAATCTGGTGGTGATCGACGGCGGCAAGGGGCAGCTGGCGGCCGGCCTCGAGGCGCTCCAGGGCTTCCGCGACCGCGGCGCGGCCGTCATCTCGCTGGCCAAGCGGATCGAGGAGGTCTTCCGGCCCGGCAGCCCGGCGCCCGTGGTCCTGTCGCACGACACGCCCGAGCTCCAGCTCCTCCAGCGCGTGCGCGACGAGGCGCACCGGTTCGCCATCACGCACCACCGGCTCCGGCGCGACCGCGCGATGACGGAGTCGATCATGGACGACCTGCCGGCGATCGGCCCCGCGCGCAAGCGCGCCCTGCTCAAGCACTTCGGCTCGCCCGACGCGGTGCTCGCCGCCACGCGCGAGGAGCTCGAGCAGGTGCCGGGGCTGCCGCAGAAGGTGGCCCGCGCGCTCTACACCCACCTCAACAAGACGGGCCGATGAGCGAGAACGGCCGCGGCCCCTCCCACCTGCAGGACTTCGTGATCATCTCCGGCCTCTCCGGAGCCGGGAAGTCGTCCGCCATGAACGTGTTCGAGGACGCGGGCTACTTCTGCGTCGACAACCTGCCGGCCGAGATGATCCGCTCGCTGGCCGAGCTGTTCCGCCATCCCGGCTCGAAGGTCGAGCGCGCCGCGGTGGTGTCGGACTCGCGCGGCGGCGAGTACCTGTCGGCGCTCACTCACGTGATCGACGAGCTCGACGAGGCGGGCATCGTGCACCGCGTCCTGTTCCTCGAGGCCGACGACCAGACGCTGCTGAGCCGCTACAAGGAGACGCGCCGGCGGCATCCGCTGGCACCGCACGGCAGCGTGGTGGACGGCATCGCGAGCGAGCGTGAGCTGATGGCGCCGGTCCGCGAGCGCGCCGACACGTGCATCGACTCCAGCGGCCTGAGCTCGGCCGGCCTGCGCCGCAAGGTCGCCGACGAGCTGCTCGAGCGCGAGGCGCCGGGGCGCATGGCGGTCACCTTCACCTCGTTCGGCCACAAGCACGGCCCCCCGCGCGATCCGGACCTCGCCTTCGACGTGCGCTTTCTCTCGAACCCCCACTACGAGGCCGACCTGCGGCCGCTGACGGGGTTCGACCAGCGGATCGTCGACTACGTCGGCCGCGACGGCCGCCTGCAGGAGTTCTACGACCACGTCATGCCGCTGCTCGAGTACCTGCTGCCGCAGTACGTCGCCGAGGGCAAGGCCCACCTCGTCGTGGCGATCGGCTGCACCGGCGGCCGGCACCGCTCGGTGGTCATCGCCGAGCACCTCGCGGCGGTCTTCCGCGACCGTGACGAGTACTTCGTCGAGGTCCAGCACCGGGACGTCGACCGGCTGCCGCTGCGGCGGGCCGGGTAGCCTTCCCCGCTCGCGCTCGTTTCATAACTCTCGTCAGTCCAGAATCAGGGGAGTCATCCATGCCCGTACGGGTCGGGATCAACGGGTTCGGCCGCATCGGCCGCAACGTGTTCCGCGCCGCGCAGGAGTCCGACGCGGACATCGAGGTCGTCGCGGTCAACGACATCACCGACGCAGGGACGCTCGCGCACCTGCTCAAGTACGACTCGGTCTACGGGCCGTTCGCGGGGTCGGTCGAGGTCCGCGACGGCGCGCTCGCGATCGATGGGCGCGAGGTCAAGGTGCTCGCCGAGAAGGATCCGGCCGCGCTGCCGTGGGGCGATCTCGGAGCCGAGGTCGTGATCGAGTCGACGGGCTTCTTCACCAAGCGCGAGGACGCCGCCAAGCACCTCGACGCGGGCGCCAAGAAGGTGATCATCTCCGCGCCGGCCACCGAGCCGGACGCCACCGTCGCGCTCGGCGTCAACTTCGACGACGTCTACGACGCCGACAACCACCACGTCATCTCCAACGCGTCGTGCACGACCAACTGCCTGGCGCCCGTGGCCAAGGTGCTGCACGAGACGGTCGGCATCGAGCGCGGCCTGATGACGACGATCCACGCCTACACCGCCGACCAGCGGCTCCAGGACGCCCCTCACAAGGACCTGCGGCGCGCCCGCGCCGCCGCCATCAACCTCGTCCCGGCCTCGACGGGCGCCGCCAAGGCGATCGGGCTCGTGATCCCGGAGCTCCAGGGCAAGCTGCACGGCTTCGCGGTGCGCGCCCCGGTGCCGACGGGCTCGGTCGTCGACCTCACGGTGCAGACCTCGCGCGAGACGAGCGTGGACGAGATCAACGACGCCTTCCGCTCGCGCGCGGACAGCGGCCCGCTGACGGGCATCCTGCAGTACACGGACGACCCGATCGTGTCCTCGGACATCGTCAAGTCGCCGTACTCGTCCATCTTCGACTCCGGGCTGACCTCGGTGCTCGAGGGGACGATGGTCAAGGTCGTCGCCTGGTACGACAACGAGTGGGGGTACTCGAACCGCTGCGTGGAGCTGGCGCAGAAGGTGCTCGTACGTGCGCACGCTTGAGGACCTCGACGTCGAGGGCAAGCGCGTCCTCGTCCGGGTGGACTTCAACGTGCCGCTGGACGAGGACCGCAACATCACGGACGACGCCCGCATCCGGGCCTCGCTGCCGACCCTGGAGGAGCTGCGCGAGCGCGGCGCCCGGCTGCTGCTGGCCGCCCACCTCGGGCGGCCCAAGGACCGCGAGCCCGAGTTCTCGCTGCGGCCGGCCGCGGAGCGGCTGTCCGATCTGCTCGGGACCGAGGTGAAGCTGGCGGAGTCGCTCGACGACGTGCCCGACGGCGACGTCGTGATGCTCGAGAACGTCCGCTACGAGAAGGGCGAGACCAAGAACGACGAGGAGCTGGCCAAGCGCTACGCCGCGCTGGCCGACGCCTATGTCAACGACGCCTTCGGCGCCGCGCACCGCGCCCACGCCTCGACCGAGGCGGTCGCGCACCTGCTGCCGAGCGCCGCCGGGCGGCTGCTGGAGCGCGAGGTGTCGATCCTCAACGGCATCCTCGAGGACCCGAAGCGGCCGCTGGTCGCCGTGGTCGGCGGCGCCAAGGTGACCGACAAGATCGGCGTCCTTGAAGCGTTCGTGCAACGCGCGGACGAGATCCTCGTCGGCGGCGCCATGTGCTTCCCGTTCTTCAAGGCCCAGGGCCATTCGGTCGGCGACTCGCTGTGCGAGGAGGAGGGCATCGAGCCCGCCCGCCGGGTGATGGACTCGGACAAGCTGCGCCTGCCCGTCGACCTCGTTGCAGGTGAAGCGTTCAGTGCGGACACGCCCGTGAGGGCGATCGACGGCGTGGACGTGCCCGAGGGGTGGATGGGGTTGGACATCGGGCCGTCCACCGCCGACCGCTACGCCGACTCGATCGCCAAGGCGGGCACGGTGTTCTGGAACGGCCCGATGGGCGCGTTCGAGCTCGAGCCCTTCGCGGCCGGCACGAAGGCCGTGGCCGAGGCGATCGCGGCCTCAGGCGCGACCACCGTGGTCGGCGGCGGCGACTCCGCCGCGGCGCTCGCCCAGTTCGGCCTCGACGACGACGTCGACCACCTCTCGACCGGCGGCGGGGCCTCGCTCGAGCTGGTCGAGGGCAAGGCGCTCCCGGGCGTGGAGGCACTCCAGTGAGCCGCACGCCCTTCATCGCCGGCAACTGGAAGCTGAACAAGACGATCGCCGAGGCGGAGGAGTACATCCAGGCGCTGCTGCCGAAGGTCGGCGCCATCGGCGACGTCGAGATCGTCATCTGCCCGCCCTACACTCGCGCTGCAGGCGATGGTCGACTCCGCGCGCGGATCGAGCGTGCAGGTCTACGCCCAGAGCATGCACGAGGCCGACAACGGCGCGTTCACCGGCGAGGTGTCGGCGCCGATGCTGACCGAGATCGACGTCCAGGGCGTGATCCTCGGCCACTCCGAGCGGCGCCAGTACTACAACGAGACCGACCGCGCGCTCCAGCAGAAGGTGCCGAAGGCGCTCGAGTCCGGCCTGGTGCCGATCCTGTGCGTGGGCGAGACCGAGGAGGAGCGCGAGCGCGGCGACACCGAGCGCAAGCTGCGCCACCAGGTCCAGGAAGCGCTCGAGAAGGTGCCCAAGGACCGCCTCGCCGAGGTCGTCATCGCCTACGAGCCGATCTGGGCGATCGGCACCGGCCTGACCGCCACGCCCGACCAGGCGCAGGAGGCGATCGCCTTCGTGCGCGCGCTCGTCGAGGACCGCGACAAGGCGGCGGGCGAGGCGGTGCGGATCCTCTACGGCGGATCGCTGAAGCCCGACAACGCGCCCGAGCTGCTGGCGCTGCCCGACGTCGACGGCGCGCTGGTCGGCGGCGCCAGCCTCGACGCGGGGAGCTTCGCCGAGATCGTCGAGGCCGCCCGGGCGTGAACGTCGCGCTCATCATCCTCGACGGCTGGGGCCTGGCCCCGGACGGGCCGGGGAACGCGATCTCGCTGGCCGACACCCCGGTCTTCGACGAGCTGTGGGAGAAGCACCCGCACACCCAGCTCACGGCCAAGGGCGAGGCCGTCGGCCTGCCCGAGGGCCAGATGGGCAACTCGGAGGTCGGGCACCTCAACCTCGGCGCCGGAGCGATCGTGCCGCAGGACCTGGCGCGCATCAACAAGGCGGTCGAGGACGGGTCGCTGGGCGACATCGACGCTTTGAAGGAGGCGCTCGACGCCGAGCGGGTCCACCTGATCGGCCTCGTCTCGGGCGGCGGCGTCCATTCCTCGATCGAGCACCTCCGCGCGCTCGCCGAGCTGGCCGACGGCGACGTCGTCGTGCACGCGTTCACCGACGGGCGCGACACGTCGCCCACCTCGGGCGCCGGCTCGCTCGCCGAGGTGGAGAGCTGGGGGACCGCGCGCGTCGGCTCGGTCATCGGGCGCTACTTCGCGATGGACCGCGACAAGCGCGCGGACCGCACCGAGAAGGCGGTCAAGCTGCTCGTCGAGGGCGAGGCGGAGCACCACGCCGACACCGGCGAGCAGGCCGTGCGCGACGCGTACGAGCGCGACGAGACCGACGAGTTCATCACGGCGACCACGGTCGGCGAGGAGGCCCGGATCCGCCCGGGCGACTCCGTGATCGCCTTCAACTTCCGGCCCGACCGGATGCGCCAGATCACCGAGAAGCTGACCGAGACCGCCGACCGCTACGTGACCATGACCCAGTACGAGGAGGACTGGGACTATCCGGTGCTCTTCCCGCCGAAGCGGCCCGCGATCACCATCGCCCAGGTCGTCTCCGACCGCGGGCTCCAGCAGCTGCACGTGGCCGAGACGGAGAAGTACCCCCACGTGACGTACTTCTTCAACGGCGGCGAGGAGGACCCGTACGAGGGCGAGACCCGCGAGCTGGTGCCCTCGCCGCGCGACGTCCCGACCTACGACCACAAGCCGGAGATGAGCGCCCGCGAGGCGGCCGACGCGTTCGTCGAGCACTGGAACGACGACGAGCCCGCCTTCGCGATCATCAACTTCGCCAACCCGGACATGGTCGGCCACACCGGCGTCATCGAGGCGGCCGTGAAGGCGGTAGAGACGGTCGACGAGTGCCTCGGCCAGGTGGTGGAGGCGGTGCACGCGAGCGGCGGCGCGTGCGTGATCACCGCCGACCACGGCAACTGCGACCACATGCTCGAGGAGGACGGGTCGGTCAACACGGCCCACTCGCTCAACCCGGTGCCGTTCATCGTCACCGCGAACGGCGCCTCGCTCGACGGCGAGGGCATCCTCGCGGACGTGGCGCCGACGGTGCTGGAGCTGATGGAGATCGACCAGCCCGAGCAGATGACGGGCCGCTCGCTGCTCGCGTAGGCTGCCGATCCCATGGGCGAGCGCGACAACTACGCGCCCGGAACGTTCTGCTGGGCCGACATCGGGACCAACGACGCGGACGCCGCGAAGGCGTTCTACACCAGCGTCTTCGGCTGGGAGGCGGCCGACGCGCCGGCCGGTGACGCGGGCACCTACACGACCTTCAAGCTCGAGGGCCGCGACGTGGCGGCGCTCTACGAGATGGGGGACGAGGAGCGCAAGACGCTGCGCCCCCACTGGTCCTCGTACGTCTCGGTCGAGGACGTCGACGCGCTCGCGCCGCGCGTGCGCGAGCTCGGCGGCGAGGTCCTGGCCGACCCGTTCGACGTCGAGGCATCCGGCCGCATGACCGTGCTGCGCGACCCGACCGGCGCCCTCCTGCACCTGTGGCAGCCGCGCGAGCAGCGCGGGGCCGGCCGCGTCAACGAGCCCGGCTGCATGTGCTGGAACGAGCTGGCCTCGCCCGATCCCGCTCGGGCGCGCGACTTCTTCGCCGAGCTGCTGGGCTGGACGATCGAGCCGGAGGAGTCCGGCTACGGGATCATCCGGCTCGACGGCGCCCTCAACGGCGGCATGCGCCCTGCTGCAGGACGGCGAGCCGACGCACTGGCTCGTCTACTTCACGGTCGCCTCATGCGAGGACGCGATCGCCGCCGTCACCGAGGGCGGCGGCACGCTGATCGCCGGCCCGCTGGAGACGCCGGTGGGCAAGGTCGCCGCGGTCAGCGACCCGCAGGGCGCGGCCTTCGCGCTCTTCGAGGGCGAAGTCGACCCGTAGCTAGCGGAAGAGCGCCTCGACGTAGTCGGCGCCGATCCCGACCTTCTCGTAGTGCTCCTTGCAGAGGTCGATGTAGTCGTAGACGTCGAAGGTGCCCTCCGCCTCGCCGTTCTCGTCGAGCCAGATCAGCGGGCCGGTGACGTTGAAGGTCACCATCATCGGCTCGTCCGACTCGTGCGCGACGAGGGTGTGCGCCTCGCCCGGCGCCTCGTAGACGAAGTCGCCGGCGGTGGCGATCCAGTCGTGCTCGAGATAGCCCCACTTGCCGGAGATCGTGTAGGCGAAGACCTGGTGCGGGTGGTAGTGGCGGTTCACCAGGCCGGGCCCGGTGGCGCGCAGGACGTCGCACCAGCGGTTCTGGCTCGGCTGGATGAGCAGCGGCCGCGTGCCGACCGTCTCGGTGAGCGGGACGTAGTAGCGCTCGTCGTCGGTCGGCGCGTCCTGCAGGTAGACCTCGGGCAGCGCGTGCGACTTGAAGACGTTCGGGATCGGCTTCAGATCGCGCCAGAACTCGGTCCCTGCCATGGCTCCTCCTCAGGTTGTTCACGCAATCAAGTCAACGGTACCCTGTTGCCATGGCGTCGATTCAACCCGCGACATCGGAGGCGATCCGGGAGCTCAGCCGGCAGGAGCTGGGCGCCTGGCGCGGCCTTCTGCGCGTCCACAGCGCCCTCGTCAAGGCGTTCGACGCGGAGCTGCTCGCCGAGTACGACCTGCCCCTGACCTCGTACGAGGTCCTCATCAACCTCCAGGCGGCCCCGGGCCACCGCCGCCGCATGGCCGAGCTGGCCGACGGCGTGCTGCTCTCGCGCTCGGGCATGACCCGGCTGGTGGACCGGCTCGAGCGCGACGGGCTGCTGGAGCGCGACGCGTGCGTGTCCGACGGGCGCGGCACGTTCGCGGTGCTCACGCCCAAGGGCGAGGAGCTGCTCTCGCGCGCGCGCCGCACGCATCTCGACGGCGTGCGCGACCGCTTCCTGCAGCACTTCACCGAGGACGAGCTGGAGCAGCTGGCGCGGTTCTGGAACCGGGTCCACCCCGGTGCCGCAGATCTTAGTCTTGCCGACTAAGAAACTTGACACAACCCGACTGAGATCCGCTATAATGGCGAGGACAATTTTCCCTCGCCCTTCCAGGAGGATCGTCAGATGGCCGTTGTGCGCTGGGAGCCGCTCCGTGAGCTCGGGTCGCTCCAGAACGAGATGAACCGCCTGTTCAACAACGTCTTCGATGCGCCCGCCGGCAACGGCGGAACGATGCGCCGCTGGATGCCCGCCATGGACCTGGTCGAGACCGACGACCACTTCGTCCTGCGCGCCGATCTGCCCGGCCTGTCCGAGGACGACATCAAGATCGAGCTCGAGGACGGCACCCTCACCGTCTCGGGCGACCGCAAGGCCGAGCACGAGAGCAAGAACGAGGGCTACTACCGCGTCGAGCGAGCCTTCGGCTCGTTCTCCCGCTCGCTGACCCTGCCCCAGGGCGTCGACCCCGAGGCCGTCACCGCCAGCTTCGACCGCGGCGTCCTCGAGGTCCGCGTCCGGAAGCCCGAGCAGCGCAAGCCGCGCCGCATCGAGATCGGCGGGTCGGCTCAGCAGACGATCGAGGGCTGAGACCCGGCGAACGTCAACCCCGGCTGGGTAGGGAAGCGGGGAGGTCGGCCGCGCAGGCCTCGCCAGCTCCCCCTACCCAGCCGCCGTTGACGTCCGCATGCGCGATCGCGCGGCTAACGTGCCCGGGCCGTGAGCTTCGCCATCCGCACCCGCGACCCCGCCACCCGCGCGCGCACCGGCACCCTGAACCTCGCCCACGGCGAGGTCCGCACGCCCGCCTTCGTCCCGCTCGCGACCAAGGGCGTCGTCAAGACGCTCGAGGTCCGCGAGGCCGCCGAGCTGGGCTTCGACATGGTCCTCGGGAACACGTTCCACCTGTTCCTCACGCCCGGCCGCGAGCTCATCGAGTCGTTCGGCGGCCTCCACGGCTTCATGCGCTGGGACCGGCCCGTGATCACGGACTCCGGCGGCTTCCAGGTCTTCTCGATGGGCCACGGCACGGTGGCCGACGAGATCAAGGGCCGCGCTGCCCAGGCGTCGGCCGCCGGCGAGCGCTCTGGCGCGATCCTGAAGATCGAGGAGCAGGGCGTCACCTTCCGCTCCTATCTCGACGGCTCGACGCAGTTCATGGGTCCCGAGACCTCGATGGAGGTGCAGGCGGCGCTGAACTCCGACATCGCGCTCGTGTTCGACGAGTGCACCCCGTTTCACGGCGGCCGCGACTACACCGCGCGCTCGACCGAGCGCACCCACCGCTGGCTCGACCGCTGCCTCGCCTGGCACGCCGAGCACGGCCCGCCGGGCCAGGTCGTCTACGGGATCGTGCAGGGCGGGGTGGAGGAGGACCTGCGGCGCGCCTCGGCCCAGGAGGTCGCGGCGCGGCCCGTCGGCGGGATCGCCATCGGCGGCACGCTCGGCCAGGACAAGGAGCAGATGTTCGAGGTGGTGGAGTGGACGGTCGAGGAGCTCGACGAGGAGCGCCCGCGCCACCTGCTCGGGATCGGCGAGATCGACGACCTCGTGCGCGGCGTCGAGCTGGGGATGGACACCTTCGACTGCGCGATGCCGACCCGCATCGGCCGCCACGGCATGGCCGTGGTCCCGGACCCGGAGAAGCGCTGGCGCGTCGACCTCGCCAAGGGCCGCTACCGCACCGCCGACGAGCCCGTGCTGGAGGGCTGCCCGTGCCCGGCCTGCGCACACGGCTACAGCCGCGCGTACGTGCACTACCTGCTGAAGGCGCAGGAGCAGACGGCCCAGCGGCTGCTGACGATCCACAACCTCGCCTACCTGCAGCTCCTGATGGCCGCCCTGCGCGACGCGATCGACGCCGGCCGCCTCGCCGAGGCCGCCGCCGCCGTGCGCGCGGGTGCGCCGCCGTGGGCGCTCGCGTAAAGTCGGCATGTGCTGGTCGGCCGCGATCGAGAGCGCGCGGCGCTCGACCACCTGCTGGAAGAGGCGCGCGCCTCGCGCAGCGGGGCTTTGGTGCTGCGAGGAGAGCCCGGCATCGGCAAGTCGTCGCTCGTCGCCTACGCGCGTGAGCGCGCGGACGGCATGCGGGTGCTGTCCGGCGCCGCCGTCGAGGCCGAGATGGAGCTGCCCTTCGCCGGCCTGCACCAGCTCGTGTGGCCGGTGCTCGACCGCGCCGAGTCGCTCCCCGGCGTGCAGGGCGCGGCCCTGCGCGGCGCCTTCGGGCTGACCGGCGAGCGCGTCGACGATCGCTTCCTCGTCTCGGTCGCGCTGCTCGGCCTGCTGACCGCCGTCGCCGACGACGGGCCGCTCTTGTGCGTGGTCGACGACGCGCACTGGCTCGACCGTCCCTCCGCCGACGCGCTGGTGTTCGCCGCCCGCCGCCTGCAGGCCGACCCGATCGCCCTGGTCATGGCGTCGCGGCTCGAGGGCCGCCTCGAAGGGCTGCCCGAGCTCGTGCTGACCGGGCTGGCGCCCGGCGACGCCGCCGCGCTGCTCGACGAGCGCCTGCCGGAGGGCGTGCGCGACCAGCTCGTGAGCGTCACCCACGGCAACCCGCTGGCCCTGATGGAGCTGCCGCGCGCGCTGTCCGACGACCAGCGCGCCGGCCGCGCGCCGCTGCTCGGCGACGTGCCGCTGACGGCCGAGATCGAGGACGCCTTCCTCGCGCAGATCCGCCCGCTGCCCGACCCGACGCAGAGGCTGCTCGTGCTCGCCGCGGCCGACGACAGCGCCGAGCTGGGAGCGGTGCTGAGCGCCGCCGAGCGGCTCGGCCTGCCGCGCGACGCGCTCGACCACGCCGAGCGGGCGGGGCTGATCGACACCCATGGCGAGCGCGTGCTCTTCCGCCACCCGCTGGTCCGCTCCGCCGTCTACCGCGCCGCCACGTCGGGCGAGCGCCGCGCCGCGCACGAGGCGCTGGCCGCCGTGCTCGACGCCGACCGGCGCGCGTGGCACCGGGCGGCGGCCGCGACGGCGCCCGACGAGGAGGCCGCCGCCGAGCTGGAGCGCACCGCCGACCGCGCGCACACGCGCGGCGGCCCTGCGGCGGCGGCGCGGGCGCTCGAGCGCGCCGCCGAGCTGGGTGCCACGCGCCGCGGAGAGCGGCTGCTGGCCGCCGCCGACGCCGCCGTCACGGCCGGCCGCATGCAGCACGCCATGAGCCTGCTGGCGCGCGCCGACCAGGAGCTCGAAGACCCGCTGAGCCGCGCGCACGCCGCGCGCATCCGCGGCGAGCTGGAGATCGTCTCCGGCCGCCCCGGCACGTCGCACGGCGCGATCGTGGCGGCGGCGCAGGTCGTCGCCCCGCACGATCGCGGGGCCGCCTTCGACCTGCTCGGGCTCGCGCTCGAGGCCGCCGCGATGAGCGGCTACCCGGAGCGCGTGCTCGAGGTGAGCGAGATCGCCGCAGGCCTCGAGCCGGAGCCGGGCAGCGAGCGGCAGGCGGTGGCGAGCCTGATCCAAGCCGGGTTCGGCCGGCTGCTGAGGGGTGACCCGGAGGGCGCCGCGCCGTGCCTCGACGAGGCCCTGACCCGTGCCCAGGCGCTCGACGACCCGCGCCAGGTGCTGTGGGCGGCGGCCGGCGGCATCTTCATCGGCGATCGCGCCCGCGCGCTGCGCTCGCTCGACCGCGCCGTCGTGATGGCGCGCGAGCGCGCCTCGGTCTCCTTCCTCCCGCACATCCTCGGCCTGCGCGCCAACCTGGCGCTGTGGGACGGGCGGCTGCCCGAGGCGGGTGCCGACGCGGACGAGGCGGCGCGGCTGGCCCAGGACATCGGCGCGGAGAACGCCCGCGCGCTGCCGCTCACCAGCCTCGCCTGGCTCACGGGTCTGCGCGGCGACGAAGCCGAGTGCCGGCGGCTGGCCGACGAGGTGCTCGAGCTGGCGATCGACCGCGGCCTCGCGCTGCCCGCGGCGTCGGCGACCTGGGCGCTGGCGCAGCTCGACCTCGCCCTCGGCCGCTGGGAGGAGGCGCTCGTGCGGCTGCTCGCGCTGGAGGAGATCCGGCCCGGCTTCGGCCACCCGATGGTGCCGATCATGACCTCATGGGACCGGGTCGAGGCCGCGGTCCGCTGCGGGCGCGCGGACGTCGCCGAGCAGTCGGTCGAGCGCTTCGCCGGCTGGACGGCCGCCGCTCCCACCGGCTGGGCGACGGTCGTGCTCGAGGACTGCCGGGCGCTGATCGCGCCGCCGGACGAGGCCGAGCCGCACTTCGAGGCCGCGCTCGAGCAGATCGCCGCCGCCCGGCCGCTCGACCGCGCGCGCGTGCACCTGCACTACGGCGAGCACCTGCGGCGCGAGCGGCGGCGGATCGACGCCCGCGGCCACCTGCGCGCCGCGCTCGAGGGCTTCGAGCGGATGGGCGCCGTCCCATGGGCCGAGCGCGCGCGGCGCGAGCTCCGGGCGACCGGCGAGACGGCCCGCAAGCGAAACATCAGCCCGCTGGCCGAGCTGACCCCGCAGGAGCTGCAGGTCGCGCGCCTGGTGGGCGAGGGCGCGACCAACAAGGCCGTCGCCGCCCAGCTGTTCGTGAGCCCGAAGACGGTCGAGTACCACCTGCGCAAGGTGTTCGCGAAGCTCGGCATCGCCTCGCGCTCGGAGCTGTTCAGGCTCGACCTCGACTCCGAGCAGCCGGCTCCGGTCTAGGGGGTGCCCGACGGGACATCGCTCCACACGGAATGGCCCGTCGGGCGGGCCCCCCGCCGATTACAAAGCCTTCGAGGCGGCCGGCTGGAGCGAGCGCGCGGCGACCTTCGAGATGCTCGTCGGGCGTGCCACGGCCGCGGCGATCGAGCCGCTGCTCGACGCCGCCGGCGTGACCGAGGGCTCGCGCGTGCTCGAGGTCGGCTGCGGGCTCGGCGACCTGGCGGCCGCCGCCGCGGCGCGCGGAGCGGCCGCCACCGGCACCGATCTCGCCGAGGGGATGGTCGAGGCCGCGCGCCGCCGCCATCCCGGCCTCGACTTCACGGTCGCCGACGGGGAGGCGCTGCCCTTCGAGGCCGGCGCGTTCGACGCGACCGTCAGCGCGTTCGTCATCAACCACCTGCCGGACGCGGAGCGCGGAGCCGCCGAAATGGTGCGCGTGACGCGGGGCGGCGGCCGTGTCGCGGTCGCCATGTGGGGGCCGTTCGAGCGCGTGGCGCTGCTCGGCCTTCCCGCGCGCGCGGCGGCGGCGGTCGGGGTGGCCGACGACGACGGTCCGGGCGGTCCCGATTCGCTGCGCTTCACCCACGAGGACGAGCTCGTGGCCGTCCTCGAGAGCGCCGGGCTCGCCGGTGTCGCTGTCGACGAGATCGCCTACACGCTCCCTGTGGCCGGCTTCGACGAGCTGTGGAACGGCGTGCTGGGCGGCTCGGTGCGCACCTCGCGCCGTCTCGTCGCCGGAGGAGAGGCCGCGCGCGAGGCGCTCCGAGAGGTCGCCGAGCCGTACCGCGACGGCGCCGGCTACGCGCTGCCGACGCTCGTCCGCATCGCCTCCGGGCGACGCCCATGACCGGCTCCGTCGCCGCGCGACTGCGCGCCGCGGCGGAATCGGGCGACGTCTCACCGTTGTCCTATGCGGCCGGGGCGCGGTTCGAGGCCGGGCTGCCCGGCCGGCGCATCGTGGCCCGCGGACCGGCGCTCGCCGAGCTGTGGGACCGTCCCGCGGAGATCGTCGAGTGGGACTGCCGCGAGCATCCGGCCGGGATCGCGCTGTGGGTCGAGCGCCGCCACGCCGACGGGACGGCCCAGCGCCAGCGCCACTACCTGCACGTCGACGGCGGCGCGATCACCGCGCACTGGATCTACGCCGCTCCGCCGCGCAGCACCGCGCCCGTCGTGGACCACTCGGCCGCCGAGGCCTTCGCGCTGGCCGGCGAGGTCGCCGAGCGTGAGCCGCTGGTCTCGCGCGGGTGGTCGGGCGCCCGGCTGGAGCGCGCGACGATGACCGACGGGCGCCGTCTCATCGCCAAGCGGATCGACCCGTCGTCGGAGTGGATCAGCCGCTGGACGGACGACCCAGGGCGCGAGGCGATCCTCGCCCGCGACGGAGTGCTGGCGGGCCTCGGCGGGATCGACCCGGCGGCGATCACCGCGGCCCCGGAGGGCGACGCATGGTGGATCGTCATGCGCGACGCCACCGACGACCTGCTCGACGACACCTCGCCGCTCGAGCGCGAGGACCACCGCCGCATCCTGGCGGCGCTCGACGGCATGTGGACGGCGTTCGAGGGGACCACGCTGGACTGCCTCGCCGAGAGCCGCAGCCGCCTCGGCCTGCCCGGCCCGCCCGTGGCCGAGCGCGAGCGCGACGGGCACGACCTGCTGCCGAACCAGTTCGAGGCCGCCTGGGAGGCCTTCCAGGACGCGGTCGAGCCCGACGTCGGCGAGGCCGTCGTCGCGCTCGTGACCGAGCCGCGGCCGCTGTCCGACGCCCTCGCCGCGCGCGGCACGACGCTCATCCACGGCGACGTGCGCGACGAGCAGCTCGGCTTCGCGCCCGACGGCCGGGTCGTGCTGCTCGACTGGGGGCTGGCCACGCGCGGGAACCCCGCCGAGGATCTCGGGTGGTACCTGATGCACTGCGCGTGGCGGATCCGCGCGACCCGCGACGAGCTGGTCGAGGACTTCCGCGCGCTGCGCGACGACCCGGTAGCGCTCGACCTCGGGCTGCTCTCCGGTCTCGTGATGTACGGCTGGATCCTCGGCCACAGCGCCGTGGTCCATCCCGATCCGGCCGAGCGCGCGTGGGCGCGCGAGGAGCTGGAGTGGTGGGTGCCGCGAGCCCGCGCGGGGCTCGAGCGAATGTAGTGCCCGGGCCGGCATCCGGCCGGCCGTCCGGGCGTCCTATTGGGCGGTGTTGTCCTCGATCAGGCCGCGCAGCTCGCCCACGGCGTCGTCGACGTTCCCGCCGACGTCCTCGCGCAGCTCGACCGAGCCGCCGCCGCCGGAGCTCTCGAGCGCCTGGTAGCCGGCGAAGCCGGCAGCCGCCAGCGCGAGCACGATCAGCCCGCCGACGACCCAGCGCAGCGCCCCGCCGCTCTCCTTGCGGCGCGGCGGCGGAGGCGCCGGGGCGCGCCGCGGCGCGCGGGTGGGCGGCTCGTCGAGCGGCTCGAGCTGCCGGCGCGGCGGCGCCTGCGAGGTGCGCGGCATCGCCGAGGTGGCGCCCGTGCCGGTCAGCATCCGCGTCGCCTCCGTGTCCTCGTCCGCCGCCCAGCCGGTCGGCGCGGCCGGCGCGCGCCCGCGCAGGCTGTCGCGCAGCGCGGTCTCCATCTCGGACGCGTCGGCGTAGCGCTGGTCGGGGTCGCGGTGCAGGGCGCGGGCGACGGCGGCGGCGAGCGCCGGAGAGACGTCGGGCGTGACCTCGTCGAGCCGCGGCGGCGGGCCGCTCTCCTGCAGGCGGGCGAGGTCGGTCAGCGACGCCGCTTCGTACGGCAGCCGGCCCGCCAGGAGCTGGTAGGCGACCACGCCGAGCGCGTACATGTCCGAGGCCGGGCCGGCCGGCTCGCCGCGCGCCTGCTCGGGCGCCAGGTAGGCGGCGGTGCCGAGCACGGAGCCGACCTTGGTGATGTCGGACTGCTCGGCCGCCTTGGCGATGCCGAAGTCGGCGAGCTTGACCATGCCGTCGCGGCTGCGCAGCAGGTTGCCGGGCTTGACGTCGCGGTGGACGACCTCGTGACGGTGGGCGTAGGCCAGCCCGCGGCACGACTGGGCGAGGATCTCGACCGCCTCGTCGGCGGGCAGCGTGCCGCGCTCGCGCAGGATCTCCGCGCACGACTGCCCGTCGACGTACTCCATGACGATGAAGTTGCGGTGCGACTCGTCGTCGAGCCCGAAGTCGAAGACCTGGACGACGTTGGGGTGCACGAGCCGGGCGGCGGCGAGCGCCTCGCGCTTGAAGCGCGACACGAAGCTCGAGTCGTCGGCCAGGTGCTCGGCCAGCAGCTTGACCGCCACGTTGCGCTCCAGCCGCGTGTCGAACGCCAGCTGCACGGTGGCCATGCCGCCGACGCCGAGGCGGCGCTCGAGCCGGTAGCGGTCGGCGAAGAGCTCGTCGGTCATCCGCCGTCCTCGTCGGGGGCGGGGGCGCCGCCCGCGCCGCCGTCGGTGGGCGTCTCGGTCGGCGCCGGTGTCTCGGTCGGCTCGGGCGTCGCCGTCTCGGTCGGCTCGGGCGTCGCCGTCTCGGTCGGCTCGGGGGTCGCGGTCTCGGTCGGCTCCTCCGTCGGAGTCGCGGTCGGCGTCTCCTCCTCCTCGGGCTCGCAGTCCCGGTCGATGCGCCGATCGATCTGGTCGACCCACTCGAGCAGGTTGTTCTGAAGCGAGTCATCGACCCGGCGTGGCAGCTCGTTGATGAGCGCCTTCGTCTCGTTCAGCTCGGAGCTCGCGGCCGATGCGTCCTCGTCGTTGCACGCGGCCTCGACCCGGTCGACCGACGCGAGCAGCGCTTCGGAGTTCTCCTGCGGGATCAGGGCCCGGTTGTTCTCTTCACCGCAGCCGGCCGCCAGCATGGCGGCGACCAGCGCGAGCACCAAGGGGACGCGCATCGGCCTCGCAGGCTAGCGGCCTATTGCCCGTATTGAAGCCGCTCGGCGAGCGAGTCCGGCAGGTTCGCGGCGCGGATCGCCGCCTGGGCTCCCGCGATGTCGTACTCGGCCCGCCGCCAGGTGGCGGTCAGCTGGTCGGTGTCGAGCGCGAGCCAGGCCGCCCGCGCGTCGCCGTCGCGCGGCTGTCCGGTCGATCCCGGATTGATCAGCCACTCGCCGGCCGTGAGGTCGACCTCGACGCCCTCGCGGCGCGTCGTACCGCTCGCCGGCTCGCCCTCGGGCCGGTGGAACGACAGCGCCACGTGCGAGTGGCCGATGAAGGAGATCCGGTGGTCGGTGGCGTCGAAGCACAGCTCGGCGGCCAGCGCGGACAGGACGTACTCCCAGATGGGGTCGCGCGGCGAGGCGTGGAAGAGGCCGATGCCCTCGCTGCTGCCCTGGGGCTTGAGCGAGAGCAGGTACTCGCGCGTCTCCTCGGTGATCACCTCGCGCGTCCACTGGGCGGCCAGCGCCGCCCCGCGCGAGAAGTCCTCGAGCGAGAGCACGTCGACGACGGCGAGGTCGTGGTTGCCGGCCAGGCAGATCGTGCAGTGCGCGGCGGCCAGCGACACGCAGGCGTCGGGCTCGCCGCCGTAGCCGACGAGGTCGCCGAGGCACCACAGCTCGTCCGCCCCGTCGGCCTCCGCTGCCCTGATGACCGCCTGGAACGCCTGCTTGTTGCCGTGGATGTCGGACGCGATGGCGACGCGCATGGGGGGTTATCGTCTCTTCGGTGCTCAGACGGCTCCGCCTGCCGGTCAGCATCGTCGCCGCGCTGGTGGTGGCCGAGGCCGCAGTCTTGATCATGCGACCGCGCGGCGGCATCGAGCCCGTCGACGCGGAGCCGCAAACGTACTTCAGCACGGCCTTCATCGAGCGCGCGGAGGACTTCCGCTCCGGCCAGCTGATCCTGTTCGGCGTCCGCATGGCGCTCGAGATCGGGCTGCTCGTCTACGTCGTGCGCCGCCCGCCGGCGCGGCTGAACGGCCCGTTCCGGCGCCCGGTGCTGGCCGGCGCGGTGACCGCGGTCGCCCTCTCGGCGGCCGTGACGGTGATCACGCTGCCGGTCAGGGCGATCGCGCGCGAGCGCGCCAAGGATGTCGGGCTGGTGACGCAGGACTGGATCGGCTGGGCCGGCGACGTCGCCAAGGGCATGGCGATCGAGGCCGTGCTGGTCGGCGCCGGCGGCGCGGTGCTGGTGTTCGGCATGCGGCGCTTCGGCCGCCACTGGTGGGCGCCCGCGAGCGGGCTCGTGGTCGCCTTCGGGGTCTTCATGACCTACGCCAGCCCGCTGCTGATCGAGCCGCTCTTCAACACCTTCAAGCCGCTGCCGGCCGGCGAGCTGCGCTCGGACGTGCTCGAGCTGGCCGACGAGGCGGGGGTCGAGGTCGGCGAGGTCTACGAGATGGACGCCTCGCGCCGCACGACCGCCTCCAACGCCTACGTGGCCGGGCTCGGCTCGACCAAGCGCGTCGTGCTCTACGACAACCTGCTGAAGGACTTCACGGAGGACGAGGTGCGGCTCGTCGTGGCGCACGAGCTCGGGCACGTCCACCACCACGACGTCCCGCGCGGGCTGCTCTACCTGGCGATCGTGGCGCCGTTCGGGATGTTCGCGGTGGCGCGGCTGTCCGAGCGGATGGCGCCGGCCGGCGGTCCGGCGGCGATCCCCGCCGTGGCGCTCTCGCTCGCGCTGCTCGTCCCCGCGATCACGATGATCTCCAACCAGCTCTCGCGCGCGGTCGAGGCCCGCGCCGACCGCTTCTCGCTCGAGCTCACCGACGCGCCGGACGCCCTGATCGGCTTCCAGGAGCGGATCGTGGTCAAGAACGTCTCGGACCCCGAGCCGCCCGCGTGGGTCTCGTTCCTACTGGGCACCCACCCGACCGCGATGGAGCGGATCGGCCAAGCGCTGGCCTTCAAGGATCGGGAGGCGCCTCGAACTCCGGGAGGTCCCTGATCCCCTGCTTGGTCTGCCACTTGGACCAGTTGTCCTCCATCGCGTCGATCAGCTCGCGCATGAACCGGGGCGAGAGGTTGACGCGGGAGACCACGACGCCGGGGACCTCCTCGCTCTCCACCTCGTGATCCACGCGGGCGAACGTGATCGTGAACTCGTAGTCCGAGTGCGAGACGTTCGCGAAGTTCGAGTAGATCCCGGCCATCACCTCCGGCGACGTATGGAGGTTGATGTGGCGCTCGGGCTGGTCGCCGTCCACGCTCCCTAGTATCGCAGCGGTGCAGTACACGGTGCTCGCGGTCGGCAAGGTGCGCCCGCCGTTCACGGACGACGTCCAGCACTACCAGCGGCTGCTCGCACGCCACGCGCGGCTGTCGCTGATCGAGGTGCGCGAGGACGAGCAGGTCGAGCGGCGGATCCCCGAGCGCGCGTACGTCTCGCTGCTGGACGCCGACGGGCAGGCCTACGGCTCGGAGGAGTTCGCGCGCTGGATCGACGACCGCCGCCTGGCCGCGCGCGACGTCTGCTTCGTGGTCGGCGGCCCGTACGGCACCTCGCTCGACCACGTCGACCACAAGCTCTCGCTCGGCCCGATGACGCTCCCGCACCAGCTCGCGCGCGTGGTGCTGCTCGAGCAGCTCTTCCGCGCGCACAAGATCCTGGCCGGCGAGCCGTACCATCATTAGCCGTCGTGCCGACTCCGATCGACGATCTCCGCACCGCCGTCGAGGCCGCCGCCGCCGAGCTCGGCAACGGCGCGACCGCGACGCCGACGCTGGAGCGGCCGAAGAAGGCCGGCTTCGGCGACTACTCGACGAATGCGGCGATGCTGCTGGCGCCCAAGCTCGGCGCGCCGCCGCGCGAGATCGCCGAGCGGCTCGGCGAGGCGCTGAGCGAGCGGCTCGGCGAGCGCGTCGAGAAGGTCGAGGTCGCCGGTCCCGGGTTCGTGAACGTCTACCTGTCGGACGCGTGGTACACGGCCGCGGCCGCGCACCTGCTGGACGCCGGGGACTGGGGCGCCGGCACGGCGGCCGAGCGCGAGCGGATCGTCGTCGAGTTCGTCTCCGCCAACCCGACCGGCCCGATCACCGCGGCCAGCGGCCGCCATGCCGCGTACGGGGACGCGCTGGCGCGGCTGCTCGAGTTCGCGGGCCACGACGTGTCGCGCGAGTACTACTTCAACGACGCGGGCGGGCAGCTGATCCGGCTCGGCGAGTCGATCCGCGCGCGAGCCCGCGGCGAGGCGGTGCCCGAGGACGGCTACCCGGGCGAGTACGTGACCGAGCTGGCGGACCGGATCGAGAACGCCTCCGAGCGAGACGCCGAGGACCTGGCCTTCGCCGGCGGCCAGCTCATGATCGAGCGGATCAAGGAGACGCTCGAGCGCTTCGGCGTCCGGTTCGACACCTGGTTCTCGGAGCGCAGCCTGCACGACGGGGCGATCGAGCACGCGCTCGAGCGGGTGGAGAAGGCCGGCCACGCGTACCGGTCGGAGGGCGCGCTGTGGCTGAGGACCACCGACTTCGGCGACGACCAGGACCGCGTGATCGTCCGCTCGACCGGCGCCCCGACCTACTTCGCCGCCGACCTCGCCTACGTCGAGAACAAGCTCGAGCGCGGCTTCGAGCGCCAGATCACGCCGCTCGGCGCGGACCACCACGGCTACGTGCCGCGCTTCAAGGCGGCGCTCGCGGTGCTCGGCGGCGACCCCGACAAGCTCGAGATCCCGCTGCTGCAGTTCGTGCACATCGTCGAGCGCGGCCAGCGCGCGTCGATGTCCAAGCGCCGCGGCGAGTTCGTCACGCTCGACGAGCTGGTCGACCAGATCGGGGTCGACGCCACGCGCTACTTCCTGCTCCAGCGCTCCAACGACTCGACGATCGATCTCGATCTGCAGCTCGCGACGGAGGAGTCGGCCGAGAACCCCGTCTACTACGTCCAGTACGCCCATGCGCGGATCGCCTCGATCCTGCGCAAGGCCGAGCGCGAGCCGGCCGTCGCCGACCTCACGCTGCATCCCTCCGAGCGCGAGCTGATCAAGAAGCTGCTCGCCTTCCCGGCCGAGGCCGCGGAGGCGGCCGAGCGCCGGGCGCCGCACCGGATCGCCGTCTACGTGCTCGAGCTGGCCCAGACCTTCACGGCGTTCTACCGCGACTGCAAGGTCGTCGGGGAGCCGGAGCCCGTCGAGGCGTTCAGGCTCGCCCTGTGCGTGGCCTCCCAGCGCACCCTCGCCCGCTCGCTCGGGCTGCTCGGGGTCTCCGCCCCCGACAGCATGTAGCCCTACAGCTCGTTGAAGAAGTTCAGCCCCAGGCTGTCGAGCGCCTGCTGGGCCTCGATGTTGAGCGTCGTCAGCTCGCCGGTGAAGAGCAGGATGCCCATCGCGATCAGCACGGCGCCGGACAGCGCGGTGATGATCAGGTAGCGGTCGCGCAGCCAGCGGAAGGCGGTGGTGGCGCGGGTGAAGGCGATGGCGGTGAGCAGGAACGGGACGGCGAGCCCGGCGCTGTAGAACAGCAGCAGCACGGCGCCCTCGCCGACCGTGTCCTGCACCGAGGCGGCGGTGAGGATCGTGCCGAGGGTGGGGCCGACGCACGGCGTCCAGGCGAACGCGAAGGCCGCGCCGGCGATCAGCGGGCCGCCGGAGCCGGCGCGCGACATCAGCATGTCCGGCCGCCACTCGCGGTTGAGCTTCGGGACGAACGGCGTGAGCACGAACAGCACGCCGAGGGCGATGATGATCGCGCCGGCGACCTTGTCGAGCGTCCCGCGGCCGTCCTGCAGCGTCGAGCCGAGCGAGGTGGCGGTCATGCCCAGCGCCACGAAGACGACGGTGAAGGACAGGCAGAAGACGATCGCGGGCATCAGGATGCGGCTGAGGCGCTTCTCTCCCTGCTGGATCTCGGCCAGCGACATGCCCGAGACGGCGGACAGGTAGCCGGGCACCAGCGGCAGCACGCACGGCGAGATGAAGGAGACGAAGCCGACCGCGAAGGCGGCGATGATCGTGGTGTCGACGCCGCCGGTCATCGGTCGAAGGCGCTCAGCTCGGCGTCGAGCCGGCGCGCGTCGTCGGGGTCGAGCTCGGGCCCGGCGGGTGCGGCCTCGGTCCGCCGCCAGCGGCGCGCCACGACCGCGATGCCAAGGGCGGCCAGCGCCACCAGGGCGGCCGGGACCAGCCATGCCGCGACGTCGAAGCCCTCGCTGGGCGGCTCGGCCAGCACGTCCGGGCCGTACTCCTCCACCAGCGCCGCCTTGATCTCCTCCTTCGTCATCCCCTCGGCGATGCGGGCGCGGATGAACGCGCGCTCCTGGTCGGCCACGGGGGCGGTGGAGATGTTGAGCGCCGTCCGGCACTCGACGCACATCACCTCGTCCTCGACGTCGGGGAGCGTGGTCTGCGGCTCGGCCGCCGCGGTGAGGCCGAGGATGAGCAGCAACGCGACGAGCAGCCTCACAGCAACGGCTCCAGGTGCTCGTCGAGCCAGGCCTGCGTGACCGGGCCGCGGCGAGCGGCGGCGATGCGGCCCTCGCGGTCGATCAGGAAGGTCTCGGGGTAGCCGGTGACGCCGAGCTCACGGCCGTACTCGCGGTCCGCGGTCGCGCAGGCTCGGGAAATCGATCTCCTTCTCCCGCAGGAACTTCAAGGCGTCCTCCTGCGCGTCCTGGGTGTCGATGCCGAGCACCAGCCCGCCCTGTGGGGAGATCTTCTCGTGCGTGCGCTGGAGCAGCGGCATCTCGGACACGCACGGCGGGCACCACGACGCCCACACGTTCAGCACGACCACCTTGCCCTCGTGCTCGGCCAGCGATCCGGTGCCCTCGGCGCCCAGCCTCGGGAGGTCCTGGACCGGCGCCTCGACCCGCTCGCCGTCGGCCAGGCGCTCGTCGATCGAGGTGTCCGGGCCGTTCGACGCGACGCCGTAGGTGAGCAGCGCCACGAGCGCCGCGGCGGCGATCACGACGGGCCAATAGACGCGCGGGCGCACGTGTTGAAGGGTAGTGGCGGGCCGGTAGACTGCCCGCGACCCGCGGGCGTTGTCCAATGGTTAAGACGCTGGCTTCCCAAGCCAGAAATGGGGGTTCGATTCCCCTCGCCCGCTCTCTCTGATCACCCTCCACCTCGGTGACATCACGACGGACGGCGAGGCCGACGCCATCGTCAACGCGGCCAACTCGAGCCTGCTCGGAGGCGGCGGCGTCGACGGCGCCATCCACCGGGCGGCCGGGCCGGAGCTGCTCGAGCAGTGCCGCCTGCTGGGCGGCTGCGACACCGGCGACGCGAAGATCACCGGCGCCGGGCGGCTGCCGATGAAGCACGTCATCCACGCCGTCGGCCCGGTCTGGCGCGGAGGGGAGAGCGGCGAGCCCGAGCTGCTGGCCTCCTGCTACCGCCGCGCGATCGAGCTTGCCGCCGGGCACGGGTGCCGCCGCGTCGCCTTCCCGGCGATCTCGGCCGGCATCTACGGCTACCCGCTCGAGCAGGCCGCCGAGGTGGCGCTACGCGCGACGGCCGAGGCGCTCGAGCGCCACCCCGAGGTCGAGGAGGCTCGCTTCTGGCTCTTCGACCAGCGCGCCTACGACGCGTTCTCAGACGCGCTCTAGGACAACCACCGGGATCTCGCGCTCGGTGCGCTGCTGGTACTCGTCGTAGGCCGGCCAGTGGCTCACCATCTCCTGCCACATCGCCGGCTTCTCGTCGGCCGTTGCCGTGCGCGCGCGGGCGCGGAAGCGGTCGGCGAGGACCTGGACCTCGACCTCCGGCTGCTCGGTCAGGTTCTGGTACCAGGCCGGCGGCTCGGGCCACCCGCCCTTCGAGGCCACGATCAGGTAGTCGTCGCCGCTGCGCCCGTAGATCAGCGGCGTCGTCCGCTCCTCGCCGGAGCGCCGGCCGGTGGTGGTGAGCAGCAGGATCGAGCTGCCGTGCTGCCAGTCGTGGCCGAGCTCGCCGCCGGTCTCGCGGTAGGCGCGGACGTGCTCGGGGCCGAAGAGGTGGGATGCGTCCTGGCGGGCCATGCCGCCAGGTTACGCCGCAGCGCTACCAGGCCTGGCTCGTGCCGCAGTGCGGGCAGCCGACCGAGGTCGTGACCTCGGCCTTGAAGGCGTAGCCGCAGTGGCAGGAGTAGAGCGCATGGTCCTCGGGGCCGCCGCTGCGCTTGGCGCGGGCGAGGGTCTGGAGGACGGCGTTGCGGGTCCGGGACCGGCCGTCATGGCGGTCGCGGCGGTGGCGGTGGGGGAATGTGGCGGTGAGGTGCATCGTGCGGTTACCTGAGATGAACGCCGGACTTGTACGAATGTTTCTCGGCCTCTTGTTGCAAACCTTTATGTGTTCTTTGACACGAGGTAACTGACGATCGTCTAGTTCCGGGCGCGTTGGGGCAGCGCCTTCCGGATGCACGCTCGCCATAATCGAGGGCGATGGATCCCGCCAGGAAGCGCACGGTCCGGCTCGTGGTGGCGCTGAGCGCCGCGGTCCTGCTGGCCGGCGCGCTCGTGTACACGAGCTTCTCGGCCTCGAGCGAGGCGCGCAGCCCGAGCCAGCTCCTGAGCGCGGCCGAGCCGGGCAAGACCTACCAGCTCACCGGCAAGGTGGTGCCCGGCTACGACCGCGAGGGGACCGTCACCCACTTCAGGGTGCGCGACCGCACGGGCAACGTCTCGGTCCCGGTCCGCTACGAGGGCGTGCTGCCCGACCCCTTCCGCGCCGGGCGCGAGGTCATCGTGGACGTCCGCAAGGAGGGCGGCGTGTTCGTCGGCGAGAAGGACTCGCTGGTGACCAAGTGCCCGTCGAAGTTCACGGCCGAAGAAACCTAGGATGCTGGTAGCGGGCAAGGCCTGCCTGATCCTGGCGCTCGCCGTCTGCCTGTACGGGGTCGGCGCGTCGCTCTACGGCGCGCGGACGCGCAAGCGCGAGTGGGTGGCGTCGGGACGGCGGTCCGTCTACGCGCTGGCCGGCACCGCGGCGGTGGCCTTCGTGGTGCTCGAGGCGGCCTTCCTGCGCTCGGACTTCGGCTTCGCGCTCGTCACCAGCCACTCGTCGACCACCACGCCGGCCTTCTACCGCGCGACCGCGGTGTGGTCGTCGCAGGAGGGCTCGCTGCTGCTGTGGCTGCTCCTGCTGTCGCTGTGGTCGAGCCTGATCCTGTTCGCCACCCGCCGGCGGCTGCGCGAGGTCGCGCCGTACGCGACCGCCGTGCTGCTCGGGCTCGGCGCCTTCTTCGCCGCCCTGCTCGTGTTCCTCGAGTCGCCCTTCGACCGCACGATCGGGCCGCTGCCGGCCGAGGGCGCCGGCCTCAACCCGCTGCTGCGGCACCCGAGCATGATGATCCACCCGCCGATGCTGTACTCGGGGTACACGCTGTTCGCGGTGCCCTTCGCGTTCGCGGTCGGCGCGCTGGTGGCGCGGCGGCTGAACGCCGACTGGATCCGCTCCACGCGGCCCTTCACCCTCGGCGCCTGGTTCTTCCTCGGCGTCGGGATCGTGCTCGGCGCGCGCTGGTCCTACAGCGAGCTCGGCTGGGGCGGCTACTGGGCCTGGGACCCGGTCGAGAACGCGTCGCTGATGCCGTGGCTGACCGGCACCGCGTTCCTGCACTCGGTGATGATCCAGGAGAAGCGCGGGATGCTGAAGACCTGGAACGTCTCGCTCGTGCTGGCCACCGGCGTGCTCGCCATCCTCGGCACGTTCCTGGTGCGAAGCGGGATCCTGGACTCGATCCACGCGTTCGGCGCCTCCACGCTCGGCGTGCCGTTCCTGATCCTGATCGTGACGATGATCGCGGGCTCGATCTACCTGGTGAGCTCGCGCGCCTCCGAGCTGCGGTCCGAGCACCGGCTCGACTCGCTGCTCTCGCGCGAGGCCGTGTTCCTGCTCAACAACCTCGTGCTCGTGCTGCTGTGCGTGGCGATCTGGTGGGGCACCTTCTTCCCGCTCATCTCCGAGGCGATCACCGGCAGCCGCGCCTCGATCGGGCCGCCGTGGTTCGACCGCTTCACCGTGCCGCTGACGATGGTGCTCGTGCTGCTGTCGGGCATCGGGCCGCTGATCGCCTGGCGCCGCGCGACGGCCGCCAACCTGCGCCGCAACTTCACGGCGCCGATCCTCGTGGCCGGCGCCGCGCTCGCCCTCGCCCTGCTGCTCGGCGGCGGCGCGCAGCCCGACGCGCTGATCATGTTCGTGCTCGCCGGCTTCGTGCTCGGCGCTGTCGGGCAGGAGCTCGTGCGCGGCACGCGCGCGCGGCGGGTGATGGCGCGCGAGCCGGTGCCGGTGGCGGTCGTCTCGCTGATCCGCCGCAACCGCCGCCGCTACGGCGGCTACCTGGTGCACGCCGGGATGGCCGTGCTGTTCGTCGGCATCGCCGCCTCCTCGAGCTTCGCCGACGAGCGCGACGTGGAGCTGGTGCCCGGCCAGTCCGCGCGCGTCGGCGGCTACGACATCGAGTACGTCAAGCCGACCGCCGACCTCGTGGCCGCCGGCAACGGCCGCCTCGAGCGGATCGACTTCGGGGCCGTCATGCACGTGACCCGCGACGGCGAGACGACGACGCTGACCACGAAGCGCTCCTTCTTCCCGTCGGCCGGGCCGATGCTCGGGCCGGTCTCGCGCTTCTTCGAGGGCGAGGCGACCAGCGAGGTCGGCCTGAACGCCGGCCTGCGGCGCGACGTCTGGCTGTCGGTGGCGCCCGACACGCGCAAGCTCGACCCGCGCATCAAGGAGGGCGACGACGTGTTCGCCGCCGCCGAGGACGACCTCTCGGCGGGCGAGCGCGACGCCCTGCTCGCCGAGGCGCTGCGCGGCCTCGTGCGCTCGTACGCCGACGACCCGCCGCCCGCCACGTTCCGCCTGCTCGTGTCGCCGATGGTCACGTGGATCTGGATCGGCGCCCTGGTCGTCTTCCTCGGCGGGCTGATCGCGCTCTGGCCGTCGCCGCGCGCCGTGCGCGTCACGGCCGCCGCGTACGCGGCGCGCGTCGGCCGCGAGGCCCGCGCCTCCGTTTGATCGACCTGCTCGTCATCTTCGTCGTGCTCGCCCTCGTGGTGCTGCTCGTCACCGCGCCGCTGCGCTCGCGGCGCGCGGAGGAGACGGGCGAGAACGCCGAGCGGGCGGAGCTGGAGGCGGCGCGCGACGCCAAGTACCGCGAGATCCGCGACGCCGAGCTCGACTACCGGGTCGGCAAGCTCTCCGAGGCCGACTGGCGCGCGCTCGACCGGGGCCTGCGCGCGGAGGCCGTCGCCATCCTGCGGCAGCTCGACGAGCTCGACTCTCCAACCTCGGGCGAGGAGCGGCGTTCCTAGATGCATGAGACGGACACTGATCCTCTGCGCAGGGGCGCTGCTGATCGCCGCACCCGCGAGCGCTCACGAGAAGCACGGCAAGCACGCGAAGGTCTCCAAGGCGCACCTGGAGGCCACTGAGGCCGCGACTGCGGCGGGCATCCCGGACGCCCGCGGCCGCGCTCATCTGGTCGACGGCCGCAAGCACGACCATGTCACGCTGCACATGAAGGGTCTCGAGCCCGGTGAGACGTATCTGTGGCACGTCCACCAGGCGACGGCCGAGGGCGATCCGTGCGCGGCGGGCAGCACGGTCGGCAACCCGGCGCCGTACCCGGGCTGGACCTACCGCGAGCTGAAGGCGCGGGACTCCGGCAACGCCAACTCCAAGGGCCGCTCCAGCACCTTCCCGGTCGCCGAGGAGGAGAGCGAGGGCGACTTCTACGTGAACGTCCATCTCGAGGACGGGACCGTGATCGCGTGCGGCGTGCTCGAGCGCAAGCGCGGCGGCCACCACAAGGGCCACGACAAGCCCGACGGGCCACCACGGCCATGGCAAGCCCGATCACGACTGACAAGTCCCTGGGGGCAGCTGCCCAGTCAGCCCTCGGGGCCGGAGGCACGTCCCGTCCAGCCTCCGGCCCGTTCCGGTCGCGACCGCCCTGCCACCTACCCCCGGTAGGGCGCGTCGCGGCCGGCGGGAGCTAGTACCCTGGGCTGCCGATGCTCCAGTCGGCGCTGTCAGTCCTGCAGGTCTTCGTCTCGGTCATCCTGATCTTCCTGATCCTGCTCCACTCGGGGAAGGACGCGGGGATGTCGGGCGCCTTCGGCGTCGGTGGCGGGGCGGGCGGAAGCACCGGCGGCTCGCTCATGGAGCGCAACCTGGACCGCTGGACGATCTTCTTCGCCATCGTGTTCGCGGTGAACACGATCGTGCTCTTGAAGATCTAGCGCCGGCTCCGCCACATGAGCGCGACGGCAAGCGGCGGCCATGAGCGTGGAGTCGAGGCACGACGGCGCGGGCCGCGGGTCCCTGCCCGGCTTCTGCGGCTCGCCTCCGACGAGCGGCTCGTCGACGCCCTGCGCGGCGGCTCGGAGGCGGCCTTCGAGGTCATCTACACGCGCCATCACCGCGGCGTCCTCTCCTTCTGCCGCCACATGCTCGGCTCGGTGGAGGAGGCCGAGGACGCCGTCCAGCACACCTTCCTCGCGGCCTACCGCGACCTGCTGCGCTCCGACAAGCCGATCCACCTGCGGCCGTGGCTGTACGCGATCGCCCGCAACCGCTGCCTCAGCGTCCTGCGGGCGCGCCGCGAGCGCTCGCTCGACGCGCCGATCGAGCCGTCGACCGAGCACCTCGCGCACGAGGTCGAGCGCCGGCACGACCTTCGCGCCCTGCTGGGCGACCTCGCGGAGCTCGCGCCCGATCAGCGCGCGGCGCTCGTGCTCGCCGAGCTGGGCGACATGTCGCACGACGAGATCGGCGCCGTGCTCGGGTGCCCGAAGGAGAAGGTGAAGGCGCTCGTGTTCCAGGCCCGCAGCTCTCTGATCGCCAGCCGGACGGCGCGCGAGACCTCCTGCGCCGAGATCCGCGAGCAGCTCGCGAACCTGCGCGGCGCGTCGCTGCGGCGCAACACGCTGCGTCGCCATCTGCGCGAGTGCCCGGGCTGCCGCGACTATCGCGACCAGGTGCTCGCGCAGCGCAGCGCGCTGGCGCTGATCCTGCCCGTCGCCCCGACGTTGGGCCTCAAGGCGACGGTGCTGGGCGCCGCGGGCGTCACGGCGGCCGGCGCCGGGTCGGCCTCGATCGTGGCCACCGCAGATCGTCGCCGTATGCGTGGCTGGAGGGGGAACGGCGGCCGTCGACATCGCCCGCGAAGACGACGGGACGCGGCCGGCGGTTCGGGAGCCCCGGCCCGCGCGGGTGGTGCCGGCGGCCGCAGCTCCGGCGACGACCGTGGCGGTCGAGCGGCGTGCCGCGCCGAAGACGCGCCGCGGCACGGGACCGGCGGATCACGGCCGGCACAAGGCGAAGCGCCGACACGGCAGGCACGAGGCGCCGAAGCTCAAGGGGGAACGGGGGAAGGGCGCGATCCAGGAGGCCGCGCGGCCGGCTGGGGCACAGGGTCCCAAGCCGAAGGCCGCGCGGCCCGTCCGGGCGCAGGGACCGAAGCCGAAGGACGTGAAGGTCCGCGGACCGAAGCCGAAGGTGGAGAAGCCGAGGGTGATGAAGGCCCCGAAGGTGAAGGCGGTGAAGATCCGCGTCGAAGCCGAAGGCCGACAAGCCCGCCAAGGCAGCGCCGGGCCAGGCCAAGAAGGACGGCTGATCAGGCGGGGCCGGCGACGTGCAGCCCGCCGGCCGCCCGTGCGGAGGGGGCGACGGTCGCCGACGCCGTGCGCGCCGAGCGCTGCAGCGGCGACGGGATCGTGCGCTGGCGGCCGCTGAGCGCCTGGACGCGCGAGAGCAGCTCGAGCGGCTCGAAGAGGACGGTGAGGTTGGCGACCGGCTCCGCCGGCTCGCCGCCGCGGATCACCCGCACGCCCTCGGCCAGCGCCGAGCCGCGGCGGCCGATCACCCACCCGCCGTGGAGCGACAGCGCCGGGATGAACAGCCCGCGCTCGACCGGCGCCGCGAGCTCGGAGACGTCCGCCGCGCCGCCGCCCACCAGCACCAGATGGTCCGGCACGGTGCCGCCGACGCCGCCGGCGCCCGCCGCATGGCCCGTCCCGGCCTCGACGACGCGGTGGGCGACGCCGTCCTGCACCAGCGGCAGCGGCTGCCGCGGCGCGCCCTCCGCGTCGTAGGAGCGCGGCAGGGTCGCGGCGAAGCGCGGCGAGTCCGACAGGTTGATCGCCGGCGCGGCAAGCTTGGTCCCGAGCCGGCCCGCGAGCGGCGACAGGGGCCCACCGAAGGCCAGCCCCGCCCGCCGCACGACCTCGGCCATCGCCCACGGCCCGAGCACCACGGCGTACTCGCCGGGCTCGATCGCCACGGGATCGCCGCCGCCCAGCAGCGCCTCCGCCTCCACGCCCAGCGCCTCGGCGTCCAGCTCCCCGGGCGCGACGGCCGTCGCCGTCAGCTCGAGCGAGCGCCCCGGAACGCCCTGGCGCCGGACCCGCAGCTCGCCGAGGCTGCGCTGCTCGTACGCGCTGACGCCCTTGGTGGACACGATCGCGGTCTTCGCCGCCGCCGCCCGCCAGCTGTCCCAGTCGCGCAGGCCGGCGGGCGGATCGAGCCGCTCGACGCTCGCGTCGTAGCCGTCATGGTCGCGGCCCGGGGCGGGATCGGGCAGCTCGGCGAGCGCCTCCGGACCGGTCGCCGCCAGCTTCACGGCGAGCTCGGCCGCACGCTCCAGGCCGTCTGTCGACGTCGTGGTCGCGGTTCCCACCCGGCCCCCGCGCAGGACGGCGAGCTCGATCGTCAGCGCCTCGGAGGTCACCGCCCGGCCGGCGCCGGCGCTCAGCTGCCGCTCCCACCACGCGGTCGCCTGCGCCTGCTCGCCGCGGACGCCCGCCAGCGCCCGCTCGGCGATCGCCATCAGCTCGTCAAGGGTGGCCGCCATGTCGGCGGGCCACCTTAGAGAATGCAGTCATGCCGTCGCTGCGGATCGCCTGGTGGAACCTCGAGAACCTCTTCGACACGGTCGACGACCCGATCTCGCGCGACTTGGAGTTCACGCCCGCCCAGGGCTGGACCGAGGAGGCGTACGCGGCCAAGCGGGCCAACCTCGCAGCGGTGCTCGACGAGCTGCACGGAGGCCAGGGCCCGGAGCTGCTCGGCGTGGCCGAGGTCGAGGGCGACCAGGTCTTCGCCGACCTGCTCGCCGAGACGGCCAACCCGCACCTGAAGGTCGTCGAGGATCCCGGCGGGACGAGCGACCTGCGCGGCATCGACGTCTCGCTCGCCTACGACGAGCGCAGGCTGTCGGTGGTCGAGCGGCGCTCGCACGTCGTGCACCTGCGCTACCGCACGCGCGACATCTTCGAGGTCGTCTTCGAGCTCACGGACAGCGGTGAGCGGTTCGTGGTCATGGCCAGCCACTGGCCGTCGCGCCGCATCGGCCGCCGCGAGTCCGAGCCGCTCCGGATCGCCGTCGCCGAGAACCTGTCGTACCTCGTCCGCGACCACCTGATGGTGGACTCGATCACCTACGAGCAACTGCGCGACTCCGGCGACCTCGCGCCCGTGCAGGCCAGGTGGGAGACGCCCGTGCTGCTGATGGGCGACTTCAACGACGAGCCGTCCGACAGCTCGGTCGTCGACCACCTGCAGGCCTCGAGCGAGCTCGACCGCGTGACCGGCCCGACCAACGACATCGACGGCTTCAGGGCGCAGACCGCCGACTACCGCGAGACCGACGCGTTCCTCTACAACCCGTGCTGGCGCTTCCTGGCGCCCGAGAACCTCGGGACCTTCTTCATCAGCTCGACGCCGGTGGGCGAGGCGTTCGCCAACCGCTACCAGGTCCTGGACCAGCTGGTCGTCTCGCGCGGGCTGCTCAAGCCGGCCGGCCTGCGGCTCGACCTCGACAGCGTCGAGATCTTCAGCGCCCCGAGCGTGGCGACGCCGAGCGGCCGCCCGCGAGCGTTCGACCGCCGCACGCTGAAGGGCACGTCCGACCACCTGCCGCTGGTGGCGACGCTCGAGTACTAGAGCTCGCGCTCGTAGAAGAACATCGGCGAGCCGTCGTCGAGGTTGCTGAACCCCGCGCTCTCATAGAGCGAGCGGGCCGCGACGTCGGTCTCGGAGGTCGCCAGGCACATGTAGTCGGCGCCGGCCTCGCGGGCGAGCTCGACGGATGCATCGAGCAGCGCCCGCCCCAGGCCCTCCCCGCGGCGCGCCGGGACGACGTAGAGCTCCGCGAGGTAGCACTCGCGCGCATCGCTCCAGAGCGACGGGCGGAAGTACATGACCGCCACGCCGTCGTCAGCGATCAGCACGGTGAGCTCATCGGCCGCGAGGAGCTCCCGTACCCGTTCCGCCAACTTCGCCGCGCCCGGACTGGGATCGCCGAACTCGCTGTTGAAGTCGTGCAGCAGCCGGCCGATCGCCTCGGCGTCGGCCAGCTCGGCTACACGGACGGTCATCGCCTCCGAAGCTACAGGCTGCACGCCTCCGGGTCACCGGACTCGAAGCCGCTGAGCCACGCCTCGCGGCGCTGCTCGGGCGTTCCGTGGTGACCGGGGTTGGCGGTGTCGAAGTCGCCGACGGCGAGAGCGGCGTCGAGCGCCTCCTGCACGTCCTCCTCCTCCACCCGGTTCTCCCGGTCGGCGCTGTTGGCCCAGGCGCCGGCGAAGCAGTCGGCCTGGAGCTCCAGCGCCGCGGTCGGGATCTGCTGGTCGAACAGCCCGAGCTCGTCCTGGATCTGGTGCCCGTACTCGTGGGCCACGATGTAGGCGACGGCGAAGTCGCCGTACGTGCGCCCGAAGCCCTGCGAGCTGCCGGGAAGCACCTGGTCGAGCGCGCCGTTGTAGATGTCGGTCGCGAACTTCTCGGAGATGTAGATCGCGTCGTCGGCCGAGCAGTAGGCCGCGGCGCTGTCGCCGAGCGGGCCGCAGGCGCTCGACGCCGCCTGGCCGGCCGGGATCCAGGCGTAGGAGACGCGCGGCTCGGCGAGGCCGGAGGCCTCGAAGGTCTTGGTCCAGTAGGTGTCCACGTCCGTGGTGACGGACGTCAGGAACTGCTCCATGGTCTGGGACTGCGAGCCCTCGGGCTCGTCGTAGGCGCTCGCGGAGCCCACGAAGAACCACGCGCCGACGAGTCCCAGCACGACGATCAGCGTCGCACCGGTCATTTTTCTCATGACCGGAGACGATGGCGTCGAGCGCGTCAGCAGCGGATAAGCAAAGCGGCGACGCGCCAGCTCCATGCGCTTGCAGCCAACCCTCGCGGCAGGCCCCGGGTCATCCCCGCCGACCCCACCACGAGCTTCCCAAGGAGGGAACATGCTCAAGAAGTCCAACCTCGCGGCGGCCATCGCCGCCGCGGCCCTCGCGACGGCGGCGCTGGCCTCGCCCGCGTTCGCCGACCCCGTCACGCTCGACACGGGCTTCGAGTTCCAGCTCGGCGACTACAACACGTGCTCTCCGGGCCTCGCCCCCGCAGCGCCCGCCGATCTCGACTGGCACGAGAACGCCGCCCAGACGTCGGTCCGGCCGCAGATCAAGGGCAACCTCTGCCTCCAGGCCACCACCGCGGAGGCCCGCGTCGCCGTCGTCTACCACCAGCTCGGCGGCCAGACGATCACGAAGTTCAGCTCGAGCCCGGGGACCGGAAACGGCAGCCCGCTGAGCACGTTCTACGTCGACGAGACCGGCACGCGCGTCTCGAAGGCGATCGTCGACCACGTGCACGTGCAGATCGAGGAGCCCGACGGTGCGGGCGGCTGGGACACCGTCACCGACCAGGTCATGTACCCCTGATCTCAGCCTGTCGTCGTGACCTCGGCGCCCTCCTCGTACCACGAGAACGCGTACGACGGGTCGTCGAGGTCGCGCGACAGGGTGGTGAGCTTGAGCGGCCGGAAGGTGTCGCACATCACGGCGAGCTCCTCCGTGCGCGTCACGCCCAGCGACTTCTCGACGAGGCCCGGCTGCGGCCCGTGCGGCAGCCCGGACGGGTGCAGCGTGATCGCCCCGATGTCGACGCCCTTGCGCGAGCCGAACTGGCCGTCGACGTAATAGATCATCTCCTCCGACTGCACGTTGGAGTGGTGGTAGGGGAGGGCGATGGCCATCGGGTCCCAGTCGAGCATCCGCGGGCAGAACGAGCAGATCACGAAGTTCGGGCCCTGGAAGTTCTGGTGCGCGGGCGGCGGCTGGTGCAGGCGCCCGGCCTTGGGCTCGAAGTCCATGATGTTGAACGTGTACGGGTACACGTAGCCGTCCCAGCCGACGACGTCGAGCGGGTGGTAGTCGAGCACGTAGTCCTGGTAGCCGCCGCGCACGCGCACCTTGACCATGTGCTCGCCGCGGTCGCGGTGGGTGTTCAGCTCGGCCGGCGGCTTGAAGTCGCGCTGGCTGAACGGCGCGTGCTCGAGCAGCTGGCCGTAGCGGTTGCGGTAGCGGTTCGGGGTCTCGATCTCGCCCGGCGTGTAGAAGGTCAGCCAGCGCTGCGGGCTGTCGAACCGGAAGCGGTAGGTGGTCCCGCGCGGGATCACGATGTAGTCCCACTTCGAGTAGGGCAGCGTGCCGAAGATCGTCTCCACGACGCCTTCGCCCTCGTGGACGAAGATGACCTCGTCGCCCTCGCCGTCGCGGTAGAAGTAGTCCGCCTCGGCCTCGGGGATGCAGAGGCCGATCTCTACGTCGTTGTTGTACTGGAGCACCTGGCGCCCGAGCACGGAGTCGCCCATCGGCTGCATCGGCATCGTGTTGGTGAGCCGGTGCACGTGCGTCTCGGGCACCCACTCCTCGAGCTCGATCGGCGTGAACTCGCCGACGTCGCTGATCCGGCACGGCGACCACAGGTGGTAGAGGATCGACTCGTTGCCGGAGAAGCCCTCGAAGCCGAGGACCTCCTCGACGAGGAGCGGCGCCTGCCCGTTGCCGGACTGCGCCTCGGGGTCGCGGAACTGCACGTGTCGCTTCTGCGGGACCTGGCCCAGCGAGTGGTAACGCATCAGAGGTTCCCCCTCAGCTCCTGCTCGCGCTCGATCGCCTCGAAGAGCGCCTTGAAGTTGCCCTCCCCGAAGCCGCGCGCGCCGTGGCGCTCGATGACCTCGAGGAACATCGTCGGGCGATCGCCGATCGGCTTCGTGAAGATCTGCAGCATGTAGCCCTCGTCGTCGCGGTCGACGAGGATGCCGAGCCGCCGGAGGTCCTCGAGCGACTCCTTGATCTCGCCGATCCGCTCGGGCACGTCGTCGTAGTACGTGTCCGGGACGTTGAGGAACTCGATCCCGCGGTCGCGCAGCTCGGTGACCGTGCGCACGATGTCGCGCGTGGCGACGGCGATGTGCTGCGCGCCGGCGCCGCCGTAGAACTCCAGGTACTCGTCGATCTGCGACTTGCGCTTGCCCTCGGCCGGCTCGTTGATCGGGAACTTGACGCGGCCGTTGCCGCTCGTGACCACCTTGGACATGAGCGCCGAGTACTCCGTGGAGATCGCCTCGTCCGTGAAGTGCAGCATCTCCGTCATGCCGAAGACGTCCTCGTAGTACTTGACCCACGTCTCCATCTCGCCGAGCTCGACGTTGCCGACGACATGGTCGATGGCGAGCAGGCCGACGTCGCCGGCGCTGTGGTCGCGCGCGACGTAGCCGGGCGTGAACGCGCCCTTGTATTCGCTGCGGTCGACGAAGGTGTGCAGCGTCTCGCCGTAGGTCTCGATGGTGGCGAAGCGGATCGTGCCGTGCTCGTCGCTCTCCTCCCACGGCTCGCGCACGCCCTTGGCGCCGCGCGAGGTCGCCTCGCGGTAGGCGTTCTCGACGCTCGGGACGGAGAGGGCGATGACCTTCACGCCGTCGCCGTGCTGGGCGGCGTGGCGGCCGATCTCGTGGTCGGGCACGAGCGCGCCGGTGAGCACGATGCGGATGCGGCCCTGCTCGAGCACGTGCGAGGTGCGGTCGCGCACGCGGGTCTCCAGGCCGGCGTAGGCGACCTCCTTGAAGCCGAGCGCGTGCACGTAGAAGTACGCGGACTGCAGGGCGTTGCCGACATAGAGCTCGACGTGGTCGATGCCGTGGAGCGGCATGAAATCGTCGCGGCCCTGGGCATCGGGCGCGACGACGGGCTGGGTGCTCACGGACAGGCCTCCCTGGGACTCAAAGTTGGGCTACTTCATGGTTGCGCTGTCGCACGCGTCCTACAAGCGAGATCCGTTGCGTCCCCTGCCACAATCACTGGCCTGATGGACGACATCGACCGCCAGATCGTTGCGCTGCTACGCCAGAACGCCCGCCGTTCGTTCCAGAGCATCGGGATGCGCGTCTCCCTGTCCGCCCCGGCGGTCAAGCGGCGCGTCGACCGGCTCGAGGCCGACGGCGTCATCCGCGGCTACACCGCCCAGGTCGACCCCGGCCGCTACGGCTGGGGAACGCATGCCTTCGTCGCGCTCTACACCGAGGGCCGGATGGCCGCGGCCGAGGTCCGCGAGGCCGTCGAGCGCCATCCGGAGGTCGAGGCCGGCTACACCGTGGCCGGCGAGGCGAGCGCCATGCTGCACGTCCGCGCACGCGACACCGCCCACCTCGAGGAGGCGCTCGAACGCCTCCGCGACCACCCCGGCGTCACCCGCACCCAGACCCAGATCGTCCTCTCCACCCTGTTCGAGCGCCCCTTCGAGGAGCCCCCGGCCACTTAAGCGGGGTCAGACCCCTCTGTACTGCAACAGTTCCGATCTGTAGTAGCACAGAGGGGTCAGACCCCCCTTGGGGTTGGTAGTTCTGTACATTCTCGATCGTAATGATCGACAATGTGACGAGACGGGACTTGCTGAAGCTCGCCGCCGCGGGCTCGCTGCCGCTCATCGCGCCGCGGATCGCGTGGGGCCAGGCGGCGCCGCCGATCGTCAAGCCGCTCCCGCCGGAGTGGTTCGTCGTCCACGGCACCAACGCCGAGATGCGCTGGGAGGCGGCGCGGAGGCTCGGGCATCTCATCCCGAACGAGCGCTTCTTCGTCCGCGACCACACGCGCACGCCGAGCATCGATCCCGCCACGTGGCGGCTGACCGTCCACGGCGCGGGGGTCCGGCGGCCGCTCGAGCTCCGCTACCGCGACCTCGAGCGGCTTCCCTCGAAGAGCCTGACCTCGGTGATCGAGTGCGCCGGCAACGGCCGCAGCTTCTTCGGCAGCCAGCAGGGCACGCCGGCGAGCGGGACGCCGTGGAGGCTCGGCGGCGTCGGGCTGGCGCGCTGGCGCGGCGTGCCGCTCGGCGAGGTGCTCGACCGGGCCGGGCTCCGGCGCGGCGCGGTCGACGTGCTGGCCGAGGGGCTCGACGACCCGTACGTGACCGGCGGCGTCGACTACGGGCGCGTCCGCCGGCCGGTCCCGGTCGGCAAGGCGCTCGACGACGTCCTGCTGGCCTACGAGATGAACGGCCGCACGCTGCCCGCCGACCACGGCTTCCCGCTGCGGCTCGTCGTCCCCGGCTGGATCGGCATCTCCAGCATCAAGTGGCTCGGGCGGCTGGAGGTCTCCGACGCGCCCGTCGAGACCGCCTGGAACACGAAGTGGTACCCGGGCCTCTCCGTCCAGCCGGTCAAGTCGGCCTTCGAGCTCGAGTGGGACGCCACGTTGCCCGCGGGCCGCAAAGCCGTCCTCAGCGGCCGCTCGTGGTCCGGCCACGCGCCGATCCGCCGCGTCGAGGTCAGCACCGACGGCGGCGCGAGCTGGCGGCGCGCGCAGCTGCACGGCCCGAACGAGCGCTACGGCTGGGCGACACTGGGAGCTGCCGTGGACGCCGCGCCCAGGCCGCCACGAGCTGCTGGCCCGCGCCACCGACCGCACCGGCCTCACCCAGCCGGACACGGTGCCCTTCAACGAGGGCGGCTACCAGTTCTGGGCCGTCGTCCGCCATCCGGTGACGGCCGCCTGACGTGCTGGTCGGAGTCGAGCCGATCGTCAAGCCGCTCCCGCAGGAGTGGTTCGTCGACCACGGCCACAACGCGGAGATGCGCTGGGAGGCCATGCGCCGGCACCGGCTACCTGGTGCCGACCGAGCGCTTCTTCGTCCGCAACCACACGCGCACGCCGAGCATCGACCCCGCGACGTGGCGCCTGCACGTGCACGGCGGGGACGTCCGGCGGCGAGCTCGAGCTCCGCTACGCCGACCTCGAGCGGCTGCCGTCGCACGGCCTGACCGGCGGTGATCGAGTGCGCCGGCAGCGGCGGCCGCGACCTCTTCGCCTCCCAGCAGGGGATGCCGGTCGAGGGCACGCCGTGGAAGCTCGGCGGCATCGGCGCGGCCCACTGGCGCGGCGTGCCGCTGGCCGAGGTGCTCGACCGCGCCGGGCATCAGCCCCGACGCGGTCGACGTGCATGGCCCGACGGGCTCGACGACTCGTACGTGACCGGCGGCGTCGACTACGGGCGCGTCCGCCGCCCGCTGCCGGTCGGCAAGGCGCTCGACGACGTGCTGATCGCGCTGGAGATGAACGGCGAGCACGCTGCCGCTCGACCACGGCTTCCCGGCGCGCCTCGTGGTGCCGGGCTGGGTCGGCGTCGCCAGCATCAAGTGGCTCGGCGCGGCTCGAGGTGTCGGACGCGCCCGCTCGAGCTCGCCGTGGAACACGCGCTGGTACCGCGGGCCTCACCGTCCAGCCGGTCAAGAGCGCGTTCGAGCTGGCCTGGGACGCGGTGCTGCCCGCCGGGCCGATGTACCCGTCCTCACCGGCCGCGCGTGGTCGGGCCACGCGCCGATCCGCGCGCGTCGAGGTGAGCACCGACGGCGGCGCGAGCTGGCGCCGCGCGCACCTGCACGGGCCGAACGAGCGCTACGGCTGGGCGAACTGGGAGCTGCCGTGGACCCCACGCCCAGGCCGCCACGAGCTGCTGGCCCGCGCCACCGACCGCACCGGCCTGACCCAGCCCGACACCGTCCCGTTCAACGAGGGCGGCTACCAGTTCTGGGCGGTCGTCCGCCATCCAGTGACTGCGACAGGACAGCAGCGCGGAGCGCCTTGACGCCGCGGCTCGTTTGTCGCGCGGCTCGGTAGGACCGCGGGGCGCCCCGGCTCGAGCGGATCGTTCGTCAGCCGGACCGCAGCGCAGGCCGGCGGCTGAACAGCCGGGATGAGCCCCGCGGCCCTACCCAGCCGCGGTCCGCCAGCCGCCGGCGAAGGTGTAGCGGCCCGAGGCGACCATGCCGGCCACGCACAGGGTCGCGGCGCCGGCCAGCAGGATCGTGTCGGGGTCGGCGAGCTCGTTGGCCAGCGGGGCGAGAGCGATCGAGCCGATCATCGCCGTCCGCACGACCGCGTCGCTGATGCCGAAGGCGCGGCCCAGCAGCCGCGGGTCGGCCGAGCGCTGCATGACCGTGTCGAACATGACCCAGCCGATGGCGTCGAGCACGCCGACCAGCACGAGCAGCAGGAGGGCGACCGGCGCGTGCGTGACCGCCGCCAGCGCGCAGAAGAGCACCGCCGTGGCGAGCAGCGTGCGGCCGAGCACGTCGGTGCCGGCCCGCTCGACGCGGATCATGCCGCCGATCGCGCCGCCGAGCGCCAGGCCGATCGCGATCGCGCCGAAGCCGAAGCCGTACGCACCCGTGCCGAGGCCCAGGTCGGCGAGGTAGCGCGGCAGCGTCGCGTTGACCAGCCCGGCGCCGGCGACGGTGATGCACAGCGCGCAGACCGCGGTGACGATCGTGCGGTCGCCGAGCAGGTCGCGCAGCCGGGGCGCGGGCGCGTCGTCCGCGGCGGCCGCCTCGGCCCCGGCGGCGTGCGCGCCGGCGGTGATGCCGGCGAACAGCAGCGCCGCCAGCACGAAGGTGACGAGGTCGGCCGCCAGCGCGGGGCCGATCCCCACGAGCGCCAGCAGCGCGCCGCCCGCCAGCGCGCCGGTCGCCATCGCGGTGCTGTCGATCACGCCCGCGAGCCCGTTCGCGGCCGGCAGCTCGGCCCGCGGCACGAGGCTCGGGATCAGCGCCGAGACGGCGACGGGGGAGATGGCGCCGAGCAGGCCGCTGAGGGCGATCGCCACGTAGACGACCGGCATCACGCCCGCGAGCATGCCTGCCAGCACGCCCGCGAGCGCGACGGCCCGCAGCAGCTCGACCCACACCAGCAGGCGCTCCTTGCGCACGCCGTCGACCAGCGCCGCGGCGGCCCCGCCACCGAGGATCGGAGGCGCGAGGCGGACGAGCATGAGCAGAGCGACGCTGCCCGTCGAGCCCGTCTGTTGAAAGATCCAGCCCATGAGCGCGCCGACGGTGAGCCAGTCGCCCGTCTTGGAGACGAGGTTGCCCATGAGCAGCCGCCGGACGGGCCGGCGGCGGAGAGGGATGAGGAGCCGCCGCGATGTCGTGTCTGCGGCGGCCTCCCGATGCGTCGTGACTAGGTCCAGCTGGCCTTCTTGGCGATCATCGTCGCCCTCCTTAGCGTCGTCGTTGATCAGGGAAAGCTCGGGGACTAGGTCCAGGTGGCGCGCTTGGCGATCACGGTCGCCCTCCTTCCGGATGTCGTCGTCGAAGTGCATGGGCGGCATGTTCGGGACCACCGGCAAGCCGGCGGTAAGGTCGAGGTAAGGCGATGGAGTTCGGGATCCTGGGACCGCTGCGGGTGGCGGGCCCCGGCGGGGAGATCCCCGTCGCCGGGGCCAAGCGGCGCGCGCTGCTCGCCGTCCTGCTGCTCGAGCACCGCGACGGCGTCGTCTCGGCGGACCGCCTGATCGACGAGCTGTGGGGCGACCACCCGCCCGCCACCGCCGCCAAGTCGCTGCAGGTGCACGTCTCCCAGCTGCGGCAGGAGCTCGGCGAGGGCCAGCCGATCGTGACCCGGCCGGGCGGCTATGCGGTCGAGCTGGCGCCCGGGGCGCTGGACCTCGAGCGCTTCGAGCGCCACCTGGACGACGCCCGCCGCCTGCGCGCCGCCGGCGACCAGGAAGGCGCCGCGGCGGAGCTGCGCGCCGGCCTCGACCTGTTCCGGGGCCTGGCGCTGTCCGACGTCGAGCTGCTCGGCCGCGCCTCCAGCGAGGGCGCGCGGCTCGAGGGCGTGCGGCTGGCCGCGCTCGAGGACCGGCTGGAGCTCGACCTCGCCCTCGGGCGCCACGGGGAGGCGATCCCCGAGCTGGAGGCGCTGGTCGGCGAGCATCCCTACCGCGAGCGCCTGCACGCCCACCTCATGCTCGCCCTCTACCGCGCGGGCCGCCAGGCCGACGCGCTCGACGCCTACCGCCGCGCCCGCGCCGCGCTGGTCGACGAGCTGGGGCTCGAGCCGGGCCCCGAGCTGCAGCGGCTGGAGGCGGCGATCCTCGCCCAGGACCCCGCGCTCGAGACCGCCGAGCGCCCCGCCCCCAAGGCGCCCGCCCCCGCGCCGGCGCTGCCGCCGCTCGCCTCGAGCCTGGTCGGCCGCGAGGCCGAGCTCGCCGAGCTCGCGACGCTGATCCGCGACCCCACGATCCGCCTCGTGACGGTCATGGGCCCGGGCGGCGTCGGCAAGACGCGGCTGGCGCTCGAGCTGGCGCACCGGCTGGCCGGCGACTTCCGCGACGGCGCGCGGTTCGTGCCGCTGGCCGCCGTCGACAGCGGCGAGCGCCTCGAGGAGGAGCTGCAGGTGGAGGGCGAGGCGCTCGTGGTGCTGGACAACTTCGAGCAGCTCGTGGACGCCGCGCCGGCGGTGGCCGCGCTGCTCGCGCGCGAGCCCGCCGTCACGGTGCTCGTCACCAGCCAGGCGGCCCTTCGCCTGACGGGCGAGCACGAGGTCCCGCTGGCCCCGCTCGCCGCCGAGCCCGCCGCCGCGCTGTTCGTCCGCCGGGCCCGCGACGTCGACCCCGGCGATCCCGCGATCCCCGAGATCTGCCGGCGGCTCGACGGCCTGCCGCTCGCCATCGAGCTCGCCGCCGCCCGCACGCGGCTGCTCTCCCCGGCGGCGATCCTCGAGCGCCTCGGCCGCCGGCTCGACCTGCTGACCGGCGGCCCGCGCGACGCGCCCGAGCGCCAGCGCACGCTGCGGGCGGCGATCGAGTGGAGCCACGACCTGCTGGACGAGCGCGAGCGGCGCGCGTTCGCGGACCTGGCGGTGTTCGCCGGCGGCTGGACGCTGGAGGCCGCCGAGCAGGTGGCCGGCGACGTGCTCGACGCGCTGGAGGCGCTGGTGGACCGCTCGCTCGTGGTGCGCGCCGGCGAGCGGTTCCAGATGCTCGACACGATCCGCGAGTTCGCCCGCGAGCGGCTCGACGACGCCGTGCGCGACCGCCACGCCGCGTGGGCGCTCGAGCTGGCGGAGGCGGCCGAGGCCGGCCTCGAGGGCGCCGAGCAGACCGGGCTGGATGCGCCGGCTCGACGCCGAGCGCGAGAACCTGGTCGCGGCCGCGGAGTGGGGCGACCCCGAGAGCAGGCAGCGGATCGCGGGCGCCCTCTGGCGCTACTGGCTGGCGCGCGGAGCGGTCGCCGAGGGGCGCCGGCTGGTCGAGGCCGCCATGGCGGCGGGCCCGGCGAGCGCCACGGCCGCCGCCCGCGCGCACAACGCGGCCGGGATCCTGGCCGGGGCGGCGGGCGACCACGAGGCGGCCCGCGCCGCCTTCGGCGCCGCGCTCGAGCACGTCGACGACCGCAGGCGCGAGGCGCGCGTGATCACCAACCTCGGCGTGCTCGACGTCTTCGCCTCCGACCACGAAGCGGCGCAGGCCCGCTACGAGGCGGCGGCGGAGATCTACCGCGAGGTGGGCGACGTGCGCGGGCAGAGCATCGTCACCCAGAACCTCGCGATCGCGCACGAGCTGAGCGGGGACGTCGACGGCGCGGTGCCGCTGCTCGAGGAGAGCGTCGAGCTCGCCCGCGCGGCCGGCGACCCGGCGCACGTCGCCTCCACGCTGCACGTGCTCGGCAGCCTGCTCGCCCGCCGCGGCGACCTCGACCGGGCCGTCCCGCTGGTGCTCGAGAGCCTGGAGCTGGGGCGCGGTGAGAACGTGCTGACCGTCGAGTGCCTGGAGACGCTGGCGAGCGTCGTCGACCCCGTCACGGGCGCCACCCTGCTGGGCGCCGCCGAGGCGCAGCGCGACGCGACCGGCGCGGTCCGCCAGCCCGACGAGCAGCCGGCCGTCGACGATCTGGTCGCCGCGCTCCAGGCGGCGCTCAAGCCCGACGCGCTCGAGGTCGCGCTCGAGCGCGGGCGCCGCACCGAGCTGGCGGCCGCCGTCGAGCTGGCTATGGCCGCCGCGCGCTCTCGATCCGGGTGACGAGCGCGACCGAGACGACGATGATCGCCGCGCCCACCAGCGTGGTCGGGGTGATCAGCTCGTCGAGGATCAGGTAGCCGAGCACGATCGCCACGACCGGGTTCACGTACGCGTAGGTCGCCACGCGCGAGATCGGCGCGTTCTGCAGCAGCCAGGCGTAGGCGGTGAACGCGAGCCAGGAGCCGAACACCACGAGGTAGGTGAGGGCCACGACCGACCGGGTCGAGAAGGCCTCGAGGTCGACGTCGCCCGCCTCGCCGACGGCCAGGCCCGACGCGAGGATCACGGCGCCGCCGAGCAGCATCTGCCAGCCCGCCGCCACCAGCGGATCGCCGGGCATCTGCAGGCGCGGCGAGGCGAACGAGCCGCTCGCCCACATGACGGCCGCGATCACGCACGCGCCCAGCGCCAGCAGGGACGCGCCCTCGGTCTGCTCGCCGGGCTGGAGCAGCAGCGCCACGCCCGCGAAGCCGACGAGCACCGCGCCGATGCCCTTGCGCCGAGACCGGCTCGCCGGCCGTCCGGCGCATCAGCAGCACCCACAGCGGGATCGACGCGATCAGCAGCGCCGCCAGGTTCGACGGCACCTCCTGCTCGGCGACCGTCACGACCGCGTTGGCGCCCGGCAGCAGCAGCCCGACCGCCAGGGCGCTGAGGAGCTGGGCGCGGGTAGGCCGCACGCGCCGGTGGAACGAGAGCGCGACGAGCATGACCGCGCCGGCGACGAAGAAGCGCACGCCGGAGCCCAGCAACGGCGGCACGGTCTCGACCATCACGCGGATGGCCAGGTACGTGGACCCCCAGACGATGTAGACGATCCAGAGGCCGGTCCACACCTGCCACGCGGGGGCGGCCGCGACGGCCGCCCCCGCGTTCGACGGGGAGGAGGGGAGGGTTGGGGAGTCGGCGCTCACGCGGCCCGCAGCAGCGTCCCCCGCAGCTGGAGCAGCTCGACCACCTGGGCGGTCGGCCGGAACGGGTCGGCGATCGTGGCGCCCGTGGCGGGGGCGTGGGCGGCGACGAGCGCGCCGTCCGTCTCGGCCACCAGCAGCTCGCCGGCGGGGACGTGCGCCGAGTCGAGCGCCGCGAGGCGGCCCAGCGCGTCACCGTCGGAGCCACGCGCGGCTCGGATGAGGACGGTAGGAGCGAGGGAGAGCGGGGTCATGGTCATGTCCTTTCAACGGGGCTGGGGAGGACTTCGTGAGACGAATCATCACCCCTTGTGGCCATCAGTTCAAATGAACGTTCGGAAAGGGTGGTATAAGTTCTGCTCATGCTTGACGTCCGCCGCATGAGAGTCCTCCGCGAGGTCGCGATCAAGGGCTCGTTCTCCGCCGCCGCGGAGTCGCTGTCCTTCACGCAGTCCGCCGTGTCGCAGCAGATCGCCGCGCTCGAGCGCGAGGCGGGGACCACGCTCGTGCAGCGCAGCGCGCGCGGCGTGCGGCTGACCGAGGCGGGCGAGGCCGTCGTCCGCCACGCCGAGGCGATCATGGCCCGCCTGGCCGAGGCCGACGCGGAGCTGGAGGCGATCGCCGGCCTGCGCGGCGGCCGCCTGCGCACGGCCGCCTTCGAGTCTGCCGGCGCCACGCTGATGCCGCTCGCCATCGCCGCCTTCCGCCAGAAGCACCCGGCCGTCGAGCTGTCGATGAGCATGTCCGAGCCCGAGGACTGCGTGCCGCTGCTGCGCAGCGGCGAGCTCGACCTGGCCATCGTCTTCGAGTCGGCCGTCAAGCAAGCCGACGACGGCATCCACCGTGTGCACCTGATCGAGGACCCGATGTACCTCGTGCTGCCGCGCGACCACCCGCTGGCCAACCGCCGCCGCGTGCGGCTCGCCGACCTCGCCGGCGAGGCGTGGATCGGCGGCCAGCCCGACTGCGAGTGCAGCCGGCTGATCTCGCGCGCGTGCGCAACCGCGGGCTACGACCCGCGGTTCGCCTTCGAGACCGACGACTACACGGCCATGCAGGGCTTCGTGGCCGCCGGCGTCGGCGTGTCGCTGATCGCCGAGCTCGGCCTGACGACCGTGCGCGACGACATCGTGGTGCGCGACCTCGGCCGCGACACGCCCGTGCGGCAGATCTACGCCGCCACGCTGGAGGAGGGCTACCGCTCGCCCGCCACCCAGGCGATGCTGGAGATCCTGCGGGACGTCGCGTCCCGCTACGAGTCGCGGCGCCCGCGGCTCGAGCTCGTCGGCTAGTGGGCTGACCCCACTTTCCGTCCAGACGCCTCAAGCCGCCCCGCGCCGGGGCCGAAAACGACTGAGGAATGAGTCGACCTCGCGCGCGGTCCCAAGAAGGTTTCGCACTGATGGAGGTCGTCGTCTCGGCGGCCATCCTCGTCCTGATCGTCCTCGGCGTGTTCGCCGGGCTCGACGCCGTGGCCGGCACCGCCGGCGCCAACAAGGCGCGCACGGTCGCGGCCACCCTGGCCGAGCGCGACCAGGAGGAGCTGCGGTCGCTCATGACCGTCGACCTGAACCGGATCCGCTCCGTGATCCCCGGTCCGCGCGAGGTCAAGGTCGACGGCGTCCCCTACATCGTCGAGTCCGACGCCTACCTCGTCACCGACGCCGGCGGCGAGGACATCAGCTGCTCGCTCGACGACGGTGAGGGCAGCTTCATCCGCATCACCTCGAAGGTGACCTCGCCGATGACCGGCGCCAAGGTCAAGCCGGTCGTGATCTCGAGCATCGTGGCGCCCGAGCCGGGCTCCGGCGCGCTCGTCGCGAAGGTCGTGGACGCCCGCGACAACCCGGTGAAGAACATGCCGGTGCAGGCGATCGGGCCGGAGACGATCACCAAGGCCACCAACGACGCGGGCTGCGCCGTGTTCGGCGCCGTCACCGCGGGCGCCTACCAGGTCAAGGTCAACCAGAACGGCTGGGTCGACCCCGAGGGCGACCAGGAGGTCATCAAGACCGCCACCGTCTCGGCCGGCACGCTGACCACGGTCGACTTCGTCTACGACCTCGCCGCCACCCTCACGGTCAACGTCCAGTCGCTCTACGGCGGCCCGCCGGCCGTCCCGAACACGGACAACTCGTACGGCGTGATCGCCGCCCACACGGGCATCCTCACGGGCTTCCGCCAGTGGACGAGCGCGACTCCGACCACGCCCCACACGCTCAACCGGCTGTTCCCGTTCGAGGACCCCTACAAGATCTTCAGCGGGCGCTGCATGGGCCAGGACCCCACGGGCTTCCAGGAGAACTACTTCGACGTCTACACCGCGGCGGCGCCGACCCTGACCCCCGGCCAGGTCGCGGCGATCACGATCCTCGAGCCGCCGGTGAACCTCAACGCGACGTTCACCCAGACGGCGAGCGCCTCGCACGTCTATGCATATCCGCGCAGCGGCACGTGCGGCGACCCTGCCCAGTACGACATGGGGACCGTCTCGGGTGGCCAGGCCACGCGCCGCGGGCTGCCGTACGGCACCTACGACATCTGCGTCCAGTTCACGCGCCAGAGCAACGGCAGCATCTATCGGCGCACGATCACGGGCATCGCCAACACCAACGTCATCGGCGGGAACCCGACCCGGCACGCGGTCGCGGTGAACACCACCACCCCCAACCCGTCGCAGAGCGGCGCATGTCCGGCCTCATGAGCCGTCTCCGCCAAGAGGCCGGCATGACGCTCATGGAGCTCCTGACGGCGGTCACCATCGGGATGATCGTGATGCTCGGGATGTTCGCGCTGCTCGACAACACGGTGCGGATGAACACGAACGCGATGGCCAAGACCGACGCGATGCAGCGCGGCCGGCTCGCGATGGACGTCATGACGCAGGAGCTGCGCTCGCAGGTCTGCCTGGACAACCTCGCCGGTCCGGCGATCGTCCCGAACGTGACGAACGCGACGACGATCGAGTTCTACAGCGACTTCAGCGAGGGCGACGGCACCGTCCCGCCGACCAAGCGCCGGCTGCAGTACGACCCCGTCACCGGCGACGTCACGACGGCGGTCTGGATGACGAACAAGCTGGAGCCGCGGCCGGGCGACTTCCCGGTTGCGCCCGCCAACAGGCAGATGCGGCTCGAGAACATCGCGCTGCAGAAGGACGCGGGCGGCAACACGATCCCGTTCCTGCGCTACTACGCCTACCGCTGGGTCGGCAACCCGGCGCGGCCCGAGGCCTCGCTCGAGCTCGTGCCCCCGATCGACGCCAACGAAGCCCGCCGCGTGGCGCGCATCGACGTGACGCTGATGTCACAGCCGCTGGGCGCCAACGACCGGACCAAGGGCGTGAACCTGACCGACCGGGTCATGGCGCGCCACTCGGACCCCAACCTCGCCAAATGGGACGTAGCGAACCCGACCCTCCCAGATCCGAGATGCGTATGAGCCGACGTCTTCACCTGTCCGCCGAGCACGGCTTCACGATGGCCGCCGTGATGCTCATCCTGCTCGCCACGAGCATCCTGGGCGCCGCCGCGTTCGCGGCCGTGGGCACGGACGTCCCGTTCGCCCGCGACTCGCAGGACCGCAAGCAGGCGTACGCGGCCGCGGAGGCCGGCATCGAGTACTACCTGTACCAGCTCACGCGCGACAACGACTACTGGACCAACTGCGCCGACGTCGAGGATCCGGGCGACGGCGAGCCCAGCCCGGTCAACCTCGAGGATCCGGGCGCGCACCGCACCTGGCGCACGCTGACCGACACCGAGGCGAAGTTCTCGATCGAGCTGCTGCCCGCCGAGGGCTCGGACGACTGCGTCAAGGGCGAAGAGGAGTCGATGCTGAACGAGAACTCCGGCGCGTTCCGTATCCGCGCGACCGGCATGTCGCGCGGCGTCAAGCGCTCGATCGTCACCACGCTGCGGCGCACGAGCTTCCTCGACTACCTGTACTTCACGGACTACGAGGCCTCGGACCCGAACAGCTTCGCCTCGACGGACGACCAGAACCGCGCCCGCACCTACTGCGTGCAGTACCGCGCGATCCGCAACCAGAACGACTGGTGCCGCGACAACGTGAACATCACGTTCCCGACCTGGGACGCGATCCGCGGCCCGCTGCACACCAACGACGATCTGCTCACCTGCGGCTCGCCGGACTTCGGCCGGCAGGGTGAGGAGGACGTGATCGAGGTCCACGGCCCCGCGCCCGGCGGCTACACGCGCAGCACCACGGGCGGCTGCAGCGGGAGCCCCGACTTCTACGGGCCCGTGCGCCAGCCGGCCGAGCACCTGCCGGTGCCGACGTCCAACACGGCGCTGCGCCAGGCAGCCGACCCCGCGTACGTGTTCAGGGGCAAGACCGAGATCACGTTCAACGGCACGTCGAACATGGTGGTCCGCACGTTCCCGAACGGCGTCGCCACGGACACGACGATGGCGCTGCCCCAGAACGGCGTCATCTACGTCGAGAAGAACGGCGCGTGCACCCTGCAGGCGCCGCGCCAGATCGACTACAACGTCGCCGGCGAGTGGCGCTGCGCGATCCTCGTGGTCCGCGGCACCTACCCGAAGTCGATGACGCTCGGCTCCGAGGACGACATCCTGGTCGACGGCGACCTGGTGGCCAACGCGAACAACCCGGTGCTCGGCCTGATCGCCAATCGCTTCGTGCGCGTCAAGCACGACGTGAGCGGCGCCTGCGGCGACAACGTCAACGCCCGCAACAACTACCGGATCGAGGCCGCGATGCTCGCGCTCAAGGACTCGTTCGTGGTCGACAACTACCAGTGCGGCGCCCCGCTGGGCACGCTGACGGTCTTCGGCGCGATCGCCCAGAAGTTCCGCGGCCCGGTCGGCACCTTCAGCGGCACGAACCTGAACAGCGGCTACGCCAAGGACTACAACTACAACGACGCGCTGCGCTACCGCAGCCCGCCGTACTTCCTCGATCCGATGCAGGCCGCCTGGCGCGTGATCCGCGCCAACGAGCAGGTCCCGGCGGCCAAGTAAGCGTTCCTTCACGCCGACCCCAGCAATCGTCGTCGCGCGCGCCCCGCGCGCGCACGACGATTAAGGGGGAATGGTCGACGACCCGGCGGGGGCCGCCGGAGGAAGGAACCTCATGCATCGCATGGCCAAGGGCGCGTTCCTCGCGCTCGCTCTCGCCGGCGCGGTCCTCGCGGGCTGCGGCGGCGGGGGCAGCTCCGAGAAGGACGCAGGCGGAAAGGCGCCCGTCGAGGGCAAGCAGGGCGGCAAGCTGACGATGCTGTGGACCGATGATGTGGACAACATCGATCCCGGCATCACCTACTACCAGATGGGCTACATGGTGAGCTACGCCACCCAGCGCCCGCTGTACTCGTGGAAGCCGGACGACGGCGAGACCGCGGTCCCGGACCTGGCAGAGTCCGAGCCCGAGATCTCGCGCGACGGCAAGACCGTCACCGTGAAGATCCGCGACGGGGTGCGCTTCTCGCCGCCCGTCAGCCGCGAGGTCACCTCGAAGGACGTCAAGTACGCGATCGAGCGCGGCTTCTTCAACACCGTCAACAACGGCTACGCCGGCGCCTACTTCGGCGACGTGGTCGGCGCCGCGCCGGGCGCCAAGCCGGGCACCGAGATCGAGGGCATCCGCACGCCGGACGACCGCACGATCGTCTTCAAGCTCTCGCGCGGCAGCGGCGGCGTGCTGGCCGGCGCGCTCGCGCTCCCGCTCAGCGCTCCGGTGCCGGCGGAGTATGCGGAGAAGTTCGACCAGGCGAACCCGTCGTCCTATGGCATGAACCAGGTGGCGACGGGCCCGTACATGATCGAGAACGACACGTCGGGCAAGGCGATCGGCTACGAGGCCGGCCGCCGCATCCACCTCGTCCGCAACCCGAACTGGGATGCCGCGACCGACTACAAGCCGGCCTACGTCGACGAGATCGAGATGCCGCAGGGCAACGACGACACGACCGTCTCGTCGCGCAAGATCCTCGAGGGCGAGGGCATGCTGAGCGGCGACTGGTCGGTCCCGCCGGCCGTGCTCGCGCAGGTCGTCAAGCGCGAGAAGGACCAGCTCGCGCTGGTGCCGTCCGGTAGCGCGCGCTACGTGTCGATGAACTCGACGGTCAAGCCGTTCGACGACATCAACGTGCGCAAGGCCGTCGTCGCCGGCTTCAACCGCGAGGCGCTGCGCCTGGTGCGTGGCGGCGAGCTCCTCGGCGACATCCCGACGCACATGATCCCGCCCGGGATGCCCGGGTTCGAGGAGTCCGGCGGCTACGACGGCTTCGGCCTGGACTTCATGTCCCACCCCGGCGGCGATGCCGCGCTGGCCGCCGAGTACATGAAGAAGGCGGGCTACGCCTCCGGCAAGTACGACGGCGACGAGGAGCTGCTGATGGTCGGCACCACCGAGGGCGTCGCGCAGAAGACCGCCGAGGTGGCGAAGGAGAACTTCGAGCAGCTCGGCTTCAAGGTCCGGCTGCGGCTCGTCACGCAGGACGCGATGTACACGAAGTTCTGCAATGTCCCGACCGCCGACGTGGCGATCTGCCCGAACGTCAGCTGGGGCAAGGACTTCGGCGACGCGCAGACGATCCTCGACCCGACGTTCAACGGGGACAACATCATCCCCCAGATGAACTCGAACTGGCCGGAGCTCGACGTGCCCGAGATCAACGAGGCGATGGACGAGGCGGCCGTGCTGTCCGATCCGAAGGAGCGCGCTCAGGCGTGGGCCCGGATCAACCGCATGATCACCGAGCAGGCGCCGGTGGTCTCGTGGATCTGGGACAAGCAGACCCTGCTGCGGTCGGCCGACGTCAACGGCGTGGCCAGCGAGTTCAACTCGCAGTGGGACTTGGCGTGGACCTCGCTGAAGTAGAGACCGTCCCCACCCGCCCCAGCCGAAGGTGAAGCTCCGCCCCTGAGCCGTTGCGCGGCGGCGCCGCCCAGGCGGCGCCGCCGTGCATCTCGGCGACCTGGCGGACGATCGCCAGGCCGAGGCCGGAGCCGGGCAGGGCGCGCGACTCGGCCGAGCGGTAGAAGCGGTCGAAGACGTACGGGCGGTCGGCGTCGTCGATGCCCGGGCCCTCGTCGCGCACGATCAGCTCGCCGTCGGCCACCGTGACGTGCACGGTGCCGCCGGCCGGGCTCCACTTGCGCGCGTTGTCGAGCAGGTTGGTGACCGCGCGGTCGAGCCGGGCGCGGTCGGCGCGCACAACGCCGGGCCGGAGGTCGCAGTCGAAGGAGCCGCGCCCGCGGGCGCGATCGACGCAGCCCGCCACCAGCTCGGCGAGGTCGAGCTCCTCGAGGTCGCTCTCCGGCGGCCGCTCGCGCGCGAGCTCGACGAGGTCGCCGACCAGGCGGGTCAGCTCGCGCAGCTGGGAGAGCAGGTCCTCGCGCAGCTCGACCCGCTCCTGCGGCGGCAGCTCGCCGGCGCGCGAGAGCAGCTCGACGTTGGCCTGCACGGTGGCGAGCGGCGTGCGCAGCTCGTGCGAGGCGTCGGCCACGAGCTGGCGCTGCGCGCGGCGCGACTCGGCGAGCTTCTCGAGCATCGCGTTGAAGCTGCGGGCGAGACCGGCCAGCTCGTCGTCGCCCGTCGCCTCGACCCGGCGCGAGAGGTCCTGCGTGGCGGCGACGTAGCGCGTGCCGCGCATCAGGCGGCTGACCGGGCGCATGGCGCTGCGACCCACGAGGCCGCCGAACAGCGCGGCGAGCCCGATCCCGGCCAGGCTGACCAGCGTGAGCACGAGCGCCAGTCGGCGCATCGTCGCGTTGACGTCCTCGAGCGAGCGCGCGGCCTGCAGCGCCTGGCCCTCGGCGAACTGGGCCACGTACACGCGGACGTCGGTGCCGTTGAGCTCCGAGTCGTAGAAGAAGGGGTCCGCGTTCCCCTGCGCGACGGCGACCACGCGCGGCCCGGCCGCCAGCAGCGCCCGCTGGTTGGGCGGCGGCTGGATGTTGCCCGCGCTCGAGACGACCTGGGCGTAGCCGGCCTGCTCGCCGAGCGGGGAGGAGGGGAGCAGCAGCAGGAACTCCCGCCGCTCCTGCTCGGGGTCGAGCTGGCGCCGCTGCGGGCTGTCGCGCGGCTCGGGGGCGGTGCCCACGCGCTCGCTCAGCGAGTGCAGCCCGTCGTCGACCGAGTCGCGCAGCTGCGCGCGCACGAGCACGTAGGTGGCGACGGAGGCCAGCGCGACGGCGAGCGCGACGGCCAGCGCGGCCAGCAGCATCAGGCGGCGGCGGTAGCTCATGTGCCGAGCCGGAAGCCGACGCCTCTGACCGTGTGGATGAGGCGCGGCTCGCCGCCCTCCTCGGTCTTGCGCCGCAGGTAGCCGACGTAGACGTCGAGCGAGTTCGAGGTGGCGCTGATGTCATGGCCCCACACGCGCTCGTAGATCATGTCGCGCGGCAGCACCTGGTCGGGGTTGCGCAGCAGCAGCTCCAGGACGCGCTGCTCGGTGCGCGTGAGCTCGAGCGTCCGCTCGCCGCGGCGGGCGCGGGCGCTGGCGAGGTCGAGCGTGAGGTCGAGGTAGCTCAGCCGCTCGGCGTGGTCGTCGCCGTTCGCGCGGCGCAGCAGCGCGCGCACGCGCGCATTCAGCTCGTCGAGCGCGAACGGCTTGACGAGGTAGTCGTCGGCGCCGGCGTCGAGGCCCTCGACGCGATCGCCGACGGCGTCGCGCGCAGTCAGCATCAGAACCGGCGTGCTGTCGCGGCGCGCGCGCATGCTCCGGCAGACGGCGAGGCCGTCGACGCGCGGCATGTTGACGTCGAGCACGACGGCGTCGTAGTGGGAGGCCGCCAGGAGCTGCAGCGCCTCGGCTCCGTCCGGCGCGATGTCGACGTCGTAGCCCTCGACGCCGAGAGCACGGCGGAGCGTGCGCGAGAGCGCGGGGTCGTCGTCCACGACGAGCAGTCTGTGCGAGCGAACGGTCACCTCACCATGATTATCGGCTGTTTCTTAGAGACCTCTCACAGCCGCGGTCGATGTTCCCGCCGAGGGCTGTCGATGAATCTGACCCGTCTACAGACGTTCGTCGAAGTCGCGCGGTGCGGCACGTTCGCCGCGGCCGCCGACGCGCTCTCGTTCACGCCCTCGGCGGTGTCCCAGCAGATGGCGAAGCTCGAGGCCGAGACCGGCCAGTCGCTGCTCGTCCGCGAGGCGGGCGGCGTTCGGCTCACTGAGGCCGGACGGCTGCTGGAAGAGCACGCCATCGGGATCGTCGAGGCCGTGCGCCACGCGCAGGCCCAGCTGGAGGCGCTTGAGGCCGAACAGGTCGGGCGCCTGCGGCTCGGAGGCTGCCCGGTGGCCGCCGGCGCGGTGCTGCCCCGAGCTTTGCGGCTCCTGCGCCGGCGGCTGCCGACGGCGGAGCTGCTGCTCGAGGAAGCGGCGGCCCAGGACACGCGGCAGGCGGTGATCGACGGACGGCTCGAGGTCGGCGTGTGGGTCGCTCTCGCGGGCGGCGAAGAGGATCCGCGGCTGGTCGAGACCGTGCTGCGGCGCGAGCCGCTGTGCGCGGCGATCCCCTCCGACCATCCTCTGACGCGGCTCGACGAGCTCGACGACGAGGCGCTCGCCGCCACCCCGCAGATCGGCGACCGCTCGCGGGTCGAGAGCCTGCGCACCCTGATGGCGCTCGTGGCGGCCGGCGAGGGCTGGGCGCTCGTGCCCGCCCTGGCGGCCGAGCCGCTGCCCCCGGGCGTCGCGCTGCGGCCCCTGGCGGGCGCTCCCGAGTGGGAGCTGCGCGCCGCGCGGCCGGCCAGCGAGGTGCTATCGGTCGGCACGCTCGCCGTGATGGACGCCCTGCGGCGGGTCAGCGCCGCTCACGGCGCGGATCGCGAGCGCGTGTTGCACGTCGCGCACGGCTAGCCGCGACCGCCGGGGCGCCAGGTTTTCATCCGCGGCGGAACCTGGCGCGCAGTAACCGCCATGAGACTCACGATCATCCTCGCGGCGGTGGCGCTGACACTCGGCGTCGCGGCCTGCGGAAGCGACGACGAATCCTCGTCGTCGACGCCCACCCAGCCGGACCCGGTCGCCCAGGTCGACCAGCTGTCCGGCCGCGCCACGGCCGTCACGCTCGACGGTGGCTTCGTCGAGGCGCTGCAGTCGCTCAAGCTCACCCCGGGGCCGCTCGGCGCGGCGTCGATCAGCAAGGCCGGCGTGGCCTCGTTCCCGATCACGGGCGGCAACGTGACGTACTACAAGCCCGGCACGGTGAGCCCGTACGTGCAGGGCGAGATCGACCATGACGGCGCCGGCCTGAGCCTCGAGGGCGGCGGCAAGCGCGTCGAGCTGACCGACTTCGTCGTCGACCCCGGCGCCTCGGTGCTGACCGGCAAGGTGACCGTCGACGGCAAGGTGGCCGCCGAGAGCGCGCCGCTGTTCTTCCTCGACGGCCGCACGCTGAACCCGCTCGAGGTCAACGAAGCCGACGGCACCGCCGTGCTCGAGGGCACGACGGTCAAGCTCAAGGCCGAGGCCGCCGAGCTGCTCAACACCACCTTCGGCGTCGACGCCCTGCAGGAGGGCCTCGTCATCGGCGTCGCCGAGATCACCATCAACACCTCGGCCTAGCGCAGGTTCCGGACCCGCTCGGTGTGGCGGGCCTGCACTTCGATCGCGCGGTTCATGAAGTCCGTGAACCGCGCGATCTCGCTGTCTGAGAGCTCGTCGATCATCGCCTGCGACTCCGCGATCATCGGGCCGATCAGCGGCTCGCTGAGCTCCCACAGCTTCGGCGTGGCCTCGATGCGCACGCGCCGGCGATCCTTCGGGTCGGCCGCGCGCTGAGCCACGCCGGCCTTCTCGAGCCGATCGATGACCGCCGTCACCGCGCCGGTCGTGAGCCCGGCGGCCTTCGCCAGCTCACCCGCCGTCATGCCCCCGGCCTGGTCGATCAGGTCGATGCAGCGGGCGTCGGTGCGGTTGATGCCGATGTGGTCGGCCATCGCCTGGTCGAAGTTGTCGGTGCCCGTCTGGAAGGCGCGGATCGCGTTGCCGAACGCGGCTTCCAGATCTTCTCTTGACATCTAAGTCTCTTGATCTCTAAGATACTTGCCTATGAAGACAAGTGTACATGCGATCGAGGCGGAAGGGCTGGTCAAGGCCTACGGCGACGTCCAGGCGCTCGACGGCCTGAGCCTCGCGGTTCCCGCCGGCACGATCTTCGCTTTGCTGGGCCCCAACGGCGCCGGCAAGTCGACGACCGTGCGCATCCTCACCACGTTGTCGCGGCCCGACTCGGGGGCGGCGCGGGTGGCCGGCTTCGACGTGCTGGCCGATCCGGGCGCCGTGCGCCGCGCGATCGGCTGCGTCGGCCAGCGCTCCGGCGTCGACCTCGAGGCGACCGGCGCCGAGAACCTGATCCTGCAGGGCCAGATCCACGGCATGCGCGGGCGCGAGCTGGCGACACGGGCGGCCGAGCTGCTCGACCAGTTCGGGCTCACGGAGGCGAGCGGGCGGCTGGTCAAGACCTACTCGGGCGGCATGCAGCGCCGGCTCGACATCGCGACGGCGCTCGTGCACCGGCCGCAGGTCCTGTTCCTCGACGAGCCCACCACAGGGCTCGATCCCGAGGTGCGGGCCGAGATGTGGCGGGAGATCGAGCGGCTGACCCGTGACGACGGGCTGTCGATCCTGCTCACCACGCACTACCTCGAGGAGGCCGACCGGCTGGCGTCCGAGCTGGCGATCGTGGACCGCGGCCGCATGGTCGCGGGCGGCACGCCGGACGCGTTGAAGGCGGAGCTGCGCGGCGACTCGGTCCACGTCGAGCTCGGCTTCGCGGCCAACGGCGCCGTCCGGGCGGCCCTGGACCCGCTCCCGGGCATCCGCGAGCTGGTGATCGAGGGCACCTCGCTGCGCGCGCGGGCCGACGAGGGCGCCCGTGCGGTGCCCGCGGTGCTCGGGGCGCTCGAGGCCGGGGGCATCGACGTCGCGTCGGTGACCGTCTCGCGCCCCTCGCTCGACGACGTCTACCTCCGCCACGCGGGAAGGAGCTTCGAATGAGGCACGCGCTCTACCTGGCCCTGCGCGACCTGCGGGCGCTCTGGCGCCAGCCGTGGTTCGTCGCCGTCACGCTCGTGCAGCCGCTCATCTGGCTGCTGCTGTTCGGCGAGCTGTTCAAGAGCATGGCCGACCTGCCCGGCTTCGGCGAGGAGTCCTACATCGCGTACCTGGCGCCCGGGATCGTGGTGATGTCGGCGCTGTTCTCCTCCGGCTGGAGCGGGATGGCGACGATCGAGGACATCAACCGCGGCGTGACCGACCGGCTGCTCGTCTCGCCGGTGAGGCGCTGGGCGCTGATCGGCGGCCGGGTCGCGCAGGCCGGCGTGGTGATCGTGGTCCAGTCGGTGATCATGGTGCTCATCGCGCTGGCCGTGGGGGCGAGCTTTCCGGGCGGCGTCCTAGGAGTGGTCGTGCTCATCCTCGTCGCCGCCCTGCTCGGCTCCGGCCTTGCGGCCCTCTCGAACGCGCTCGCGCTGGTGACGCGCCAGGAGGAGTCGCTGATCGGGGCGGTCACGTTCCTCGTGCTGCCGCTGACCTTCCTGTCGACGGCGCTGGTGAACGAGGACCTCATGCCCGGCTGGATGCAGACGGTGGCGTCCGTGAATCCCGTCGACTGGGCGATCGAGGCCGGCCGCAGCGCGACGGCCGCGAGCCCGGACTGGGGCATGATCGCCACCGACGTCGGGCTGCTGGCGGTTCTGCTGGCGGCGTGCGGAGCTCTCGCCACGCGGGCCTTCCGCAGCTATCAGGCGAGCGTCTGACCGCCCTCGTACCGTCAGTGTCGTGGATCGCGCTCTCGACCTCCTTCATGACCTGGCCGGCCCCGACGCCGAGTTCCGCGAGCACCAGCTCGAGGCGGTGCGGGACCTGGTGGACGACCAGGCGCGCGTGCTGTGCGTGCAGCGGACGGGGTGGGGCAAGTCGGCGGTCTACTTCATCGCCGCCGCGCTCCTGCGGGAGCGCGGCGCCGGGCCGACGCTGATCGTCTCGCCGCTGCTGGCGCTGATGCGCAACCAGATCGCTGCCGCCGAGCGGCTCGGGATCCGCGCGCACACGATCAACTCGACGAACCGCGAGGCGTGGGAGGAGGTGCGCCGGCTGCTGGAGACGGACGAGGTCGACCTGCTGCTGATCAGCCCGGAGCGGCTCGACAACCCGCAGTTCCGCGCCGACTTCCTGCCGCTGTTCGCCGCACGCGTCGGGCTGCTGGTGATCGACGAGGCGCACTGCATCAGCGACTGGGGGCACGACTTCCGGCCCGACTACCGGCGCCTGGAGGAGATGCTGGCCCGGCTGCCCGACGGCGTCGCCGTGCTGTGCACGACGGCGACCGCCAACGACCGCGTCGTCGCCGACGTCGAGGAGCAGCTGGGCGGCACGCCGCGCACCTACCGCGGGCCGCTCGGCCGCTCCAGCCTGCGGCTCGAGGTCGTCGACCTGCCCGGCCAGGCGGACCGGCTCGCCTGGCTGGCCACGCACCTGCCGGAGCTGCCGGGCTCGGGCATCGTCTACACGCTCACCAAGCGCGACGCCGAGCTGGTGGCCGACTGGCTGAACGGCCGCGGGATCGCCGCCGAGGCCTACAGCGGCGAGATCGAGAGCGAGCGGCGGATCGTGGTGGAGGAGAAGCTGCTGCGCAACGAGCTCAAGGCGGTGGTGGCCACCAGCGCGCTGGGCATGGGCTACGACAAGCCCGACCTCGGCTTCGTCGTCCACTACCAGGCGCCCGGCAGCGTCATCTCGTACTACCAGCAGGTCGGCCGCGCGGGCCGCGGCGTCGAGCGCGCCGAGGTCGTGCTCCTGCGCGGCGCCGAGGATCGCCGGATCCAGGACTTCTTCATCCAGCAGGCGTTCCCGCCGCGCGAGCTCGTCGACCGCGTGCTGGCGCGGCTGGAGGACGGCGGGGCGACGGCGCGCGACCTGATGGCCGAGGTGAACCTGGGGCGGGGCCGGATCGACGCGCTGCTGAAGGTGCTCGACGTCGAGGGCGCGGTGGAGCGCGACGGCTCGCGCTGGTCGCGGCTGGATTCGGACTGGACCTACGACGCCGAGCGCTACGCGCGCGTGACCGCGCTGCGGCGGCGCGAGCAGGAGGCGATGGCCGCCTTCGGCGCCGACGGGCGCTGCCTGATGCGAGCGCTGCAGGAGGAGCTCGACGACCCCGAGCCGCAGGACTGCGGGCGCTGCTCGGTCTGCGCGGAACCGCGTTTCGCCGGGCCGCTCGACCCGGCGCTGGTGCGCGAGGCGGCGCTGCTGCTGCGCTCGCGCCCCATCGTCCTCGAGACCAAGAAGATGGCGCCCGACGAGAGCGGCGCGATGCGCAAGATCCCCGAGGACGTGCGCGCCGAGGAGGGCCGCGCGCTGGCGCGGCTCGGCGACGGCGGCTGGGACCCGGTCGTGCAGGCCGGCAGGCGCGGCGGCGCCTACGACGGCGAGCTGCTCGACGCGGCCGCCGAGGTCGTGCGCGCCTGGGGCATGCCGCTCGAGTGGGTCACCGCCGTGCCGTCTCCGCTCATGCCCGACTTCGCCGAAGCCCTCGCCGGGAAGCTCGGCCTGCCGTACGCGCCGGCCCTCGAGCGCGTGGCCGCCCGCCCGCCGCAACGCGAGATGGCCAACTCGGCCCAGCAGGTCGCCAACGTGCGCGGCGCCTTCGCGGTTGTGGGCGACGTTCCCGCGGGAGCGTGCCTGCTCGTGGACGACGTGCGCTTCAGCGGGTGGACGCTCGCGATGCTCGCCGGCCAGCTCCGCCGGCGGGGCGCGCCCGCGGTCTACCCGTTCGCCTTGACGAGCGCCTTCTAGGCCTCGACGCCCGTCGACTCGTGCGGCAGCCCGACCGGCTTCGACTCCGGCGAGCCGCGCTGGCGCAGGTAGATGCTCAGCACGACCATCGAGCCGACGGCGAGGAACTCGGACTGCCAGTTCTGCAGCGTCGTCTCCCAGAAGTTGGCCGTGCCGAGGTACTGCAACCAGCCGAGCGTCGCCTCGCTGTGATCGAGCGCCTCCTCGTTGTAGACCCGCCAGCCGGTCAGCGATTGGGCGAGCCAGGAGCCGAGCCAGATCGTCAGCATCACGATCAGCAGCGAGTTCGAGTACAGCCAGAGCTTGAAGCCGCGCGCGCGAGCCCACTTCGGCGAGTCGTGGTCCGCGTGCTCGCCGATCTTCTGGTCCGCATCCGACTGCGTCCCGACCTCCTCGACCTTCTTGGACTCCGGCGAGCCCTTCTGCACGAACCAGACCGTCGCGACGATGAAGAGCGTGAACTGGAGGTACTCCGACTGCCAGTTCTCCATCACCGCCTGGCCGAAGTCGGCCGACACGACGTAGCTGGTCAGCGACTTGGTCGCGCTCCCGTGCGCGATCGCCTCGTTGTTGAACTCGGCGTTGCCCGCGATCGCCTGGCCGATCAGCGCCGCGATGAAGATCGCGAAGAAGAACAGCGACAGGCCGTTGTCGCGGAGCGTCTTCCTCATGGGTTGACGATGCCGATCACCGTGAAGAAGACGAGGCCCGTCACGATGACCGCGAGGTAGAGGACGAAGACCGCTCGCATCAGGGAGGGGAGGTCATGACCAGCGTTGCCGTGACTGCTTCCCCGAGCGCCTCGTAGACATGCGCGACGCTGCCGTCGAAGGCGACGAAGTCCCCCGGGCCGAGCTCGACCGGGTCCTGCTCGGGACCCACCCGCAGCCGCCCCGCATGGACGAGCAGTTGCTCGACCACGCCGGCCTGGTGGGGGTCCGCGCGGCGCGGACGGCCGGGCAGCACGTGGAGCTCATACACCTCCATTCGCGCGCGATCGACCTGCCCCTGCCGCAGCAGCCGCGCCTGCAGCACAGGCCCGGACACGTGCGGGCCCTCGCCGGCGCGGACCACCTGCACGGCCGGCGCCTCGGCCTCCACGAGCAGCTCCGCGAGCGTGACGCCGAGCACCGAGGCGATGCCGTAGAGCGTCTCGACGGTCGGGTTGCCTCGCCCCGCCTCGAGCTCGGCGAGCGTCGCGCGCGCGACGCCCGAGGCGCGCGCGAGGCCGGCCGCCGAGAGGCCCCGCTCGGCACGCAGGCGGCGCACGTTGGCCGCGATCGTCTTGACCGAGTCCTGCATACCTGCCTAATATAACGACATGTCAGACGGTAAAACCTTCAAGCGGGCGCAGCGGCTGAAGGACGTGCAGGGCTTCGGCATCGACCGGCTGGCCAACGCGGCCGACGCCCGCGGCGACGTGCTCCGGCTGGAGAACCTCGACACCGACCTCCCGCTCCCGCCCGAGGCGATCCCCGAGACGATCAAGGGCCTCGAGACTCCCGAGGCCAACAGCTGGCTGCCCTTCACGGGCGACCGCGGCCTGCGCGCCGCCATCAGCGACTTCCTGGCCGAGCGGACCGGCCGTCGCTATGACCCCGAGCGCGAGGTCATCGTCACCAGCGGCGGCACCGCGGCGATCCTCGAGATCATGCTCGCCATCGTCGACCCCGGCGACGAGGTGCTGCTCACCGATCCCACCTACGCCGGCATCGTCAACCGCGTGCGGCTGGCAGGCGGCACGCCCCGCCTGGTGCCCTATCGCGTCGAGGACGGCGAGTGGCGGCTCGACCTCGACGCCTTCGCCGCCGCGGCGGCCACCCGCCCCGTGCTCGCCGTGCTGATGAGCCCGAGCATGCCGTCGGGCGCCGTCCTCACGCACGACGAGTGGGCGACGGTCGCGGACATCCTCAAAGAGCACGAGGTGCCGCTGCTCTACGACGCCGCCATGGAGCGGCTGCTGTTCGACGGCCGCCCGCTCGTCCACCCGCTGCACTTCGACGGCATGGCCGACCGCACGGTGATCGCCGGCTCGCTCTCGAAGGAGCATCGGATGATCGGCTGGCGCGTGGGCTGGGTGGCCGGCCCGGCCGACCTCGTCGAGTCCGTCGGCTGGATGCACGTCTACAACACCACCATGCCGACCGGCGTCGCCCGCGCCGCCGCCACCGCCGTCCTGCGCGGCGACCAGGGGCACGTCGCCGAGGCGGTCGCACGAGCTCGAGCGCCGGCGCGACACGATCCTGGAGCAGCTGGGCGGCTGGCCGCTGATCAAGCCGGCCGGCGGCTGGTCGCTGCTGATCGACGCGGTCGAGATGGGGACCACGGCGAGCGAGCTCTCGCGCGCGCTGATCGAGCAGGCCGCGATCGCCGCCACGCCGATGACCGGCTGGGGCGGCGAGGTCGCCGACCGGCACGTGCGGCTGGTCTTCAGCGCCGAGCCCGTCGAGCGCCTCGAGACGATCCGCGAGCGAACGGCTCAGATCTCGCCGCGGACGGCGCGCGCGTAGCGCTCGGCCGAGCGCCGGACGATCGCCGCGCCGTCGCCACGCACGATGCGGTCCCACCAGGCGCCGTAGATCGTGTCGAAGGCGTACGGCTGCAGGGCGCGAGCGATCGCCAGCACGGACTCCGCCGGCAGCGGGATGAGGTTCGGGTAGCTGTACATGAACCCGACCCAGCCGCGGTCCGGGATCACCTGCACGATGTCGCCGGCCAAGCAGCGCGTCGCCGACGTGCAGCACGGTGCCGCCGGCGAAGTGGCCGCCGCAGCGGATGAGCGTCAGCCCGTCGCCGAGATCGAGCGTCTCGCCGTCCCACAGCTCGATGTGCGAGTCCCCGCGCGTGATCCACTCGCGGTCGTCGGCGTGCAGATGCACCGGGCAGTCGTAGGCGCGCGCCCAGTCGACCATCCCCGTGTAGTAGTGCGGATGCGAGATGGCGATGCCGGTCAGCTCGCCGAGGTCGGCGTCTCCGACGAACGGCAGGCAGTCCCACATCAGGCGCGCGCCGCGGTGCGGCACGAGCAGCGCGCGCTGGCCGATGGCGAAGCCCGGCTCGAGGCCGACGCCCTCGAAGGCGCCCTCGGGCCGCACGACGGTGCGGCGGTCGATCTCGTCGGCGGCGACCCAGCGCTGGCCGTCCTCCGGCACGTATTGCCGCTGGTCCTCGCAGATCGGGCAGCGGTCGGGCTGCTCCTCGAACTGGGCGCCGCAGGTCTCACACAGAACGATCACGTCGGCGATGATGCCGGGTCATGGACGTCCTGCGCTACGTCGCCTTCTCCGACCGCCCCGACGGCGGCAATCCCGCCGGGGTCGTGCTCGACGCGTCCGGCCTGTCCGACGAGCGCATGCTCGAGATCGCGGCCGAGGTCGGCTACAGCGAGACGGCGTTCCTCGAGGGCGACGACATCCGCTACTTCAGCCCGCTCGCCGAGGTGCCGTTCTGCGGCCACGCCACGATCGCCACCGCGGTCGCGCTGGCCGAGCGCGACGGGCCGGGCGAGCGCGTGCTCAACACGGTCGGCGGCCCGGTTCCGGTGATCACCCGCCGCGACGACCAGGGCCGCCTGACCGCGACGCTGACCAGCGTGACCCCGCACGTCGACCAGGTGGACGCCGCCGACGTCGACGAGGTGCTCGCCGCCCTGCGCTGGCGGCGCGACGACCTCGACCCGGCGCTGCCGCCCGCGATCGGCTACGTCGGCGGCTACTACCTCGTGCTGCCCGTCCGCACGCGCGAGCGGCTCGCCGACCTCGCCTACGACTTCGACCAGCCTCGGCGCGATCATGGCCAGGCGCGACTGGACCACCATCCAGCTCGTCTGGCGCCAGGACCGGCTGCGCTTCCACTCGCGCAACCCGTTCCCGCCCGGCGGCGTGGTCGAGGACCCGGCCACCGGCGCCGCGGCTGCCGCGCTCGGGACCTACCTGCGCGAGCTCGGGTACGTCGAGCCGCCCGCCACGGTCACGATCATCCAGGGCGAGGACATGGGCCGGCCGGGACGGCTGCTGATCGACCTGCACGCGGACCGCCCGGAGATCGACGTCACCGGCACCGCGGTCGCGCTCACGAGCTGAGCTCGGCGCGTACGTCGGCCGCGAACGCGTCGACCTCCTCCTCGGCCGTGTCCCACGAGGCCATCCAGCGCACCTCGCCGGTGCCCTCGTCCCAGACGTAGAACGGCCAGCTCTCCTGGAGCCGCTCGGTCACCGCCGGATCGAGCATCGCGAACACCGCGTTCGCCTCCACAGGTTGCGTGATGCGAACCCCTGGCAGGTCGCGCACCGCGGCGGCCAGCCGCCGCGCCATCGCGTTCGCGTGCGCCGCCGAGCGCTCCCACAGGTCGCCGCTCAGCAGCGCCTCGAGCTGGGCGGAGATGTAGCGCATCTTCGACGCGAGCTGCATCGCCTGCTTGCGGCGGAACTTGAAGCCGTCGCCGATGTCGTCGCGCAGGAGGACGACCGCCTCGGCGCCCATCAGCCCGATCTTGGTGCCGCCGAAGGAGACCGCGTCGACCCCGGCGTCGGTCGTCAGAGCCCGCAGCGGGACGTCGAGCGCGGCGGCCGCGTTGCACAGCCGCGCGCCGTCGAGGTGCAGCAGCATCCCGTGCGCGTGCGCCCACTCGGCCAGCGCCGCGATCGCCTCCGGTGGGTAGACGGTGCCGAGCTCGCTGCTCTGGGTGATCGAGATCAGCCGCGGCTGTACGACGTGCTCGTCGCCGATGCGGGTGAGCAGCGGCGCGACCAGCTCGGGCGTCAGCCGCCCGTCCGGCGTGTCGAGGGTCAGCAGCTTGCGCCCGGCTCGCTCGGGCGCCCCGCACTCGTCGACGTTCAGGTGGGCTGTGCGCGCGCACACGACCGCCTGCCAGGGATGGGTGAGCGCCTCCATGCAGAGCACATTCGCCGCCGTCCCGTTGAACACTGGGAACGCCCGCGCGGTCTGTCCGAAGTGCTCGCGGAAGCGCTGCTGCGCGCGAGAGGTCCACGGGTCGCCGCCGTACGCCGCGGCGTGGCCATCGTTGGCGGCGGCGATCGCCTCGATCACCTCGGGATGGACGCCGGCGCAGTTGTCACTGGCGAAGCCGCGGCGCTCGCTCATGGGCTTCCTCCGGTCAGAACTGTCTGATTGGGGTTCGATGCTCTGAACACTGGGTAATAACACGGTGTCATGTTGCTCTTCCTGGCAGGGGGAGTGGCGCTGTGGCTTCTGGCTGCCGCGTCCATTCTGTGCATCTGTCGTTCGGCCGCTCATGCTGACGAACGACGACGCTTCGTCCGCGTCAGCCGGCGTGGCGCCACGGCCTCACTGGCCGTCGCCGCCGTCACCCTCCCGCTCGCGCCGGACGAGGCGTCCGCCGCGTGCGCCAACCGCGATGTCGAGTTCGCGGCCAATCCGGCCGTGGTGCGCGACGCGCTGCTGTGCGAGATCGCGGAGGTGCGAGAACAGCGGGACATACGCGACCTGCGCGCAAACGAGCAGCTCGACCTGGCTGCCAGCCGGCACGCGACCGACATGTTCGAGCGGCGCTACTTCTCCCATGTCAGTCCCGGCGGCAGCGACCTCGCGGATCGCGCGCGCCGGGCCGGGTTCGCCAAGCGCAGGTGCTCGTGGATGGTCGGCGAGGTGCTCGCCTGGGGCGTCGCGACGCGGAGCACCGCGGCCGGCACCGTGCAGGCGTGGATGGACAGCCCGTCGCACCGCCGCATCCTGATCTCGCGCCGCTACGGGCAGATCGGGATCGGGCTGCAGGCCGGCACGCCGTACGACGCGTACCCGACCGGTCTCACCGCCGCGGCTGTGCTGGGCCGCCGCCACTGCTGAGCGTCCGCCACACGATGCGCGCGTCGAGCCCGAGCGACCACGTGCGCGCGTAGCGCTCGTCGAGCTCGAGCTGCTCGGCGACCGAGAGCCAGCGGCTGAGCTGCTCGAGCTGCGCCAGGCCGGTGAGCCCCGGGCGCGCCGGCGGCGCCTCGAAGCCCGGCTCGCGCGGGCGCGGGCCGACGATGCTCATCTGCCCGCGGGCGACGCTCCACAGCTGCGGCAGCGCCGTCACGCCGACGCGCGCCAGCAGCCGCCAGATCGCCGAGTCGCACATCTCGTCGGTGATCGCGAACGAGCGCACCAGCACCGGCCGCCCGCCGAAGCCGATCCGGTCCTCGCGCCGCAGCACCGGCCCTCCCCGGAGCCGGATGCCGAGCGCAACCCCCGCGATGACGGGCGCCATCACCAGCAGCCCGCCGAGCGCGACGACGCGGTCGAGCGCGTGCTTGAGCAGCAGCGCGCGCGGGTTGGGACGAGGCGGCGACGGCTTTGGGGGTGCGGCAACAGCGCGAGCCCCCCGTTCGATGTCGACCGTCCTGGTCATCCCCCCATGGAACCGTACCCGTACAACCGGCGTTTCAACACACCGGTTATCAGCCGGTCGAGGCGATCGCGCCGCTACGTGCGCGCGAATGTTCGAGCACCCACTCGAACTCGGCCTGCAGGCCTTCGCGCAGCTCGGTCGCGGGCTCGAAGCCCAGAGCCTCGCGTGCGCGGTCGATCGCCGCGCCCGTGTCCTGCACGTCGCCGGACTCGCGCTCCTCGTGGCGCACGTCGAGCGGGCGGCCGGCGATGGCGGCGAGCAGCTCGAGCGTGGCGGCGAGGCTGACGCGCGAGCCGCCGCCGATGTTGTAGGCCTCGCCGCCGACCCCGTCGGCGGCGCCCGCCGCCAGCACCGCGGCCACCACGTCGCCGACGAAGGTGAAGTCGCGCGTCTGGCGCCCGTCGCCGTAGATCTCGATCGGCGCGCCGGCGGCGGCCGCCTCGCAGAAGCGCCGGAACGCCATGTCGGGGCGCTGGCGCGGACCGTAGACGGAGAAGAAGCGCAGCGCGACGGCGTCGACGCCCTGCTCGGCGTGGTAGAGCCGGCAGAGCTGCTCGGCGGCCAGCTTGGTCACGCCGTAGGGCGAGAGCGGCTGCGGCGTCGCGTCCTCCGGGGTCGGCAGCGCCTCCGACTCGCCGTAGACCGACGACGAGGAGGCGTAGACGATGCGGCGCTCCGGCGTCGCGGGCCGACGCCTCCAGCAGCCGCTGGGTGGCGCGGATGTTGTTGCGCAGGTAGCGGTCGAACTTCTGGCCCCAGCTGGAGCGGACGCCGGGCTCGGCGGCGAGGTGGAAGACGGCGTCGCAGCCGTCGAGCAGCGCCTCGGCGTCGGTGGTCACGAGGTCTGCGTTGACGAAGGTGAAGCGGTCGTGCTCGCGGGCGGGGATGAGATTGGCCTGCTTGTGCTCGCGCGGGTAGTTGTCGGTGAAGCAGTCGATGCCGACCACTTCGTGACCGGCCGCGAGCAGCGCCTCGGCCACCTGCGAGCCGATGAAGCCGGCGCAGCCGGTGACGAGCGCTCTAGGCAAGGGTGGCCTCCGCGACGGCGACGGTCGCCTCCACGCGCTCGCGCCAGCCTGGGACCTGGCGCTGGAACGGGTGGGCGGCGCGGGCGAGGACGGCCGCGGCCAGGTGCCAGTCGAGGGCGTCCGGCCGGTCGCCGTAGCCCTCGAGCAGCGGCTCGAGAACGGCCTGCAGCTTCTCGTGGTCGCCGGGCCGGCCGCGCACGACGTCCGCCGCGTAGGTGGCGAGGTCGAGCGCCGGCGCCGCGACGCACAGCCCGTCGAAGTCGACGACCGCGATGTCGCCGTCGCGCACGAGCAGCTGGTCGACGTGGAAGTCGCCGTGCGCGGGGACGAGCGGCAGCCCGGCGGGCAGCGCGCCGGCGAGCCGGCTCACGAGCGCGTCGAGCCGGCCTGAGAGCTCCGGCAGCACGGTCTCGACGACCTCGGCCTTGCGGACGGCGGAGTCGAGCAGCTTCTCGGGCGGGTGGGCGAGGGCGGGCGCGAGGTCGGCGCGCTGGAGGGTCGCGGCCATCGCGCCGGCCTCGGCGGCGACGTCGGCCGCGTCCTCGGCGATCCGGCCCTCGATGCGCTCCTGCGCGGTCAGCCGGAGCTCGGGGATGGCGCCCGCGAACGCGGGTGTCGGCAGCGGCCCGTGCTGTGACGCCCGCAGGCCGGCGAGCGCCGCCTCGAACTGGCGCTCGCGCCCGTAGGCCTTGAGGATCAGGCCGTCCAGGCGGAGCACCGCGCGGCCGCGCGGCTTGTAGCTGATCAGCTCAGGCTCGCCGTCCACGCCCAGCCGCCGCGCGAGCTGCTCGCCGAGCGCCGGCAGCCGCGGATCGAACGGCAGCCAGGTCACGAGCGTGTCGAGCTCGTCGTCGTATGCGGGCGAGCGGCCGTTGATCCGCCGCGCGCGGTCGGCGTAGCGGGGCTGCTGCGCGCGCTCGGCGAGGTCGACGCCGGCGATGCAGGTGGCGACCGCATCGCCGGCGTCGGCGCGGTAGTGGACGGCGATCAGCTCGCCGGGCTTGTAGACCACGCGCTCGACCGCCACGTCACCCGGGGACCCGTCCAGCGAGCGGTCCAGCACCTCGGCCATCGCCTCGGGGTCGAGCAGACGCTCGAGCTGCGGCAGCGCCGGGTCGAGCGCCCGGCCGCGATCGACCACGCGGCCGCGCTCGATCGTCACGACGCGGTCGGCCAGCCGCGTGAGCCGCGGCGAGTGGCTGACGAGGATCGTGGTGCGGTCGCGCATGAGGCGCTTGAGCCCGTCGAGCAGCTGCGCCTCGCTCGCGGCGTCGAGCGCGGTGGTCGGCTCGTCGAGCAGCAGGACCGGCGGGTCGCGCAGCAGCGTGCGGGCGATCCCGATGCGCTGGCGCTGGCCGCCGGACAGCCCGGCGCCCTGCGGGCCGAGCTCGGTGTCGTAGCCCTCCGGCAGCTCGCAGATGAAGTCGTGCGCCACCGCCGCGCGTGCCGCGTCGACGATCTCCTCGTCGCTCGCGTCGGAGCCGTAGGCGATGTTGTCGCGCACCGAGCCGGTGAACAGCACGGTGTCCTGGAGCAGGATCGCGACCTGCGCCCGCAGCCACTCGAGCGCGCAGTCGCGCGCGTCGCGGCCGTCGATCAGGACGCGGCCTTCGGTCGGGTCGTGGAAGCGCGCGACCAGCGCCCCGAGCGTCGACTTGCCGGCCCCGGACGGGCCCACGAGCGCGACGCACTCGCCGGCGCCGACCTCCAGCGACACGTCGTGCAGGACCGGGCGCGCGCGGTCGTAGGCGAACGACACGTGCTCGACCGCCACGTCGCCCGCGGCGCGGCCGCCGCGGTAGGCGCCGGGCCGCTCCTCGAGCACGTCGTCGGCGCTGAGGATCTCGGCGATCCGGTCGGCCTTGGCCATCGTGGCCGCGACCTTGGTGCTCTCGCGCGCGAGGCTCTTGAGCGGGTTGTAGGCCTTGCGCGTGTAGCTGACGAAGACGAGCAGCTCGCCGGGGGAGAGCGCGCCGGAGGCGACGCGCATGACGCCGACGACGATCACCAGCGCGGTGCCGATCGCGCGCACCGAGCCCACCAGCCCGTCGAAGCCGGCCTGCAGCCGCGCGATGTCGACGCCGACGGCCATCCGCTGCTCGCTGCCGGCGCGCACGCGGTCGGCCTCCAGCCGCTCGCCGCCGAACGCCTTCACGACGGCCATCGCCGACAGCGCCTCGCCGGCCATCGACGCGATGTGGCCCTCGTGCGCGCGCCGCACGCGCGCCGTGCTGCGCACGCGGCGGCGGTAGATCCAGCTGATGCCGAGCAGCGCCGGCGTGGTGGCGAGCGACACCAGCGCGAGCACCGGGTCGAGGATCAGGAGGACGACGGTCATGCCGAGCGAGAGCAGCAGCGCCTGGGTGATCGCCCCCAGCTGCTGGGCGAAGAGGTCGCCCATGGCGTTGACGTCGCCGGTCACGCGCGTGAGCAGGTCGCCCTTCTGGCGCTTCTGGTGGAAGGCCAGCGACAGCCGCTGCAGGTGGTCGTAGACGGCGATCCGCAGCTCGTGGCTGATCCGCTCGCCGGCCGTCTGCAGCCACAGGTTGGAGAAGTAGAGCGCGGCGGCCTCGGACAGCGCGATGACCAGCACGAGGATGGCGACGCCGATCAGCGACCGCCAGTCGGCGCCGTCCAGCGCGAACGGGGCCGTGCGGCCGAGCAGCTGGTCGACCACGATCGCCAGCGGCCACGGCTTGGCCAGGTCGGCGGCCGTGAGCACGCCGGTGGCGGCGCCGGCGCCGGCCAGCGCCTTCCACTGGCGGCGGATGTACGGGGAGAGGGCGCGGGCGGCGGGGCTCATGGGCTCGCCACCGTCGAGAGCAGGGCGGGCCGCGGGTCGTCGCGCATCAGGTCCCACAGCTCCTGGCAGGTGCCGCGGCCGCCGTCGAGGTCGATCGCCGGCGCGGTCGGCTCGAAGTCCCCGAGCCGCCGGATCTCGCGAGCGAGGGTCGCCGCGTCGAGGCTGCTCGAGCACCCGCAGCACGCCGAGGTCTGCAAGCCGGCGGGCGCGCCGGAGCTGCTCGTCCTCCTCCGGCGTGGCGTACGGGACGACCAGCGCCGGGACGCCGGTGCGGACGATCTCGAGCGTCGTGTTGTAGCCCGCCTGGCTCACCGCCGCCGCGGCGCCCGCCAGCTCGGCCACGAGGTCGGGCACCGAGCGCAGCAGCTCGAGCTCCGGGACGCCCGCGGCCTCCGCGCGAAGGCGCTCGAAGGCGTCATCCGGCATCAGCGGCCCGGCGATCGCGCGCATCGGCAGGCCGGTGCCGATCCGCTGCGCCTCGATCGCCGCGCTCAGCAGCGGCTCGCCGACCAGGCCGCCGCCGGCCGACACCACGACACGGCGCTCGCGCTCCGCTCGCCGCGGCAGGCCGTTGCCGACGACGAAGCCCGTGTAGCGGACCGGGACGGTGAGCTCGCCGGCCGGCGCGAAGGTCTCCTCGAGCCGGGCGAAGCGCGGGTCGCTGTGCACGAGGACCGCGTCGAGGTGCGCGTTGGCGAGCCGGCACGCGCGCTCGTCGTGGCCGGCCTGGTTGTCGCGGCCGGTGACGAGGATGTCGCGCAGGCTGCAGGCGGTCATCGCGCCGCCCTCGCGCGCCAGCTCGAGCAGCGGCACCAGCTCGCGCGCGAACTTCGCGCGCCCGAACGGGAACAGCTCGACGAAGACGACGCCGGGGCGCAGGGTGCGCAGCGTGCGCAGCAGCAGCTCGCCGCGGACCGCCCACGCGCGCTCGACCGTGAAGCGCGGGTCGTGGCTGACGAAGCGCGACCCGGCGCCGACCCCGAGCGGCGGCAGGGCGACGATCTCCACGCCGGGCGGCGGATCGATCTCCTCCGGCAGCGACCCGCCGCACACGAGCACGACGCGGAACCACTCGGCCAGGTGGGCGCAGAGCGCGTACGAGCGCGTGAGATGCCCCAGCCCGACCGAGTGCTGGCAGTAGAAGAGCAGCGGCGGGCGCACGGTCATGCGCCCTCCAGCAGCGGACGGAGGTTGACGAGCAGCGACGGCCGCACGCGGCTGACGGCGGGGAGCGCTACGCGGGCGAGCACGGAGGCGCCCATGTGCCAGCGCAGCGAGCGCTCGGGCGGCGTCGCGCGGATCTCGGCGTAGCCCTCGAGCACCGCGGCGGCGAGCTCGGTCTCGGTCGTCGCGGTGATGGCGTCCGTGAAGCGCGCGGCGCGCAGGCGGGCGAGCACCTGGCCGAGGTCGGCGGCCGCCGGGCCGGCCGAGGCGTCCTCGAAGTCGATCAGCGTCACGCGGTCGTCGTCGAAGATCGCGTTGCGCAGGTTGGCGTCGCCGTGCAGGTAGACGTGCGGGCCGGCGGCGTCGCCGAGGTCGCCGAGCAGCCGCGCGAGCAGCTCGGCGGCGCCCGGGCCGGCGTCGGGCCGGGCGCGCGCGATCACGCTGACCGCCTTGGCGAGGCGCTCGATGTCGAGCCGCTCGAAGCGGTCCGAGGGCAGCGGCGACGCGGTCGTGCAGCGTGGCGAGGGCGCAGCCGAGGCGCCGCAGCGCGTCCGGCAGCTCGCTCTCGCCGAGCTCCTCGAGCGAGCGGCCGGGAACGGCCTCGACGGCGAGCGCGCCATCGAGCGCCGAGGTGCCGATCACGCGCGGCACGTGCAGGCAGTCGCTCTCGGCGGCGCGCGCGTCCTCGAGCCGGCGCCGCTCGCGCTCGGCGACGTCGCCGGTGTGCACCTTGGCGTAGGCGAGCACGCGGCCGTCCTCGGTCGCGCACTCGGCGCTCGCCGAGCGCTCGGCCGAGTAGGCGACGAGCCGCGGCGTCACCCGCGCGCGGCCGACGAGGCGGTCGAGCGTGCCCGAGCGGCCGGCGAGCAGCGGCAGCGTGGACAGGCGGCGGTCGTTCGGGAACGTCCAGAACACGGCGTCCAGCTCCGGCACGTGCACGACGGGCCGCAGCGGCGGGGCGGGGACGGCGGCCGACAGCGCGCGGTGGTAGGCGACGGCGCTGGCGCCGGGCGCGAAGCCGCGGGCGGCGACGTGGTGCTCGCGGCCGCCGGCGACGATCCGGTAGACGACGCGCAGGCCGTCGCCGACGCGGTACTTGGCGAACTTGCGCCGGCAGGCCTCGACCGGCTCGCCGTCGAGCAGGCGGCCGGACAGCAGCTCGGCCACGCGATCGCCGTCGAGCAGCTCGTCGCGGTGCGGCACGGCCGGGTCGGGCGCGAGCATCATCGCGGCAGCAGCTCCGTCCGGAACGTCGCCTCGCGGCCATGAGCGACGGCGCTGACCACGGGCGCGCTGTGCTTGACGCCGTAGCGCGGGGAGACCCAGCCGGGCTCGATGGCGATCTCGTCGGCGCCGTCGATCACCAGCGCCAGCCCGGGCGCGAGCACAGCCGAGCCGGACGTCCACGCCTCGCCGGGCGGCAGGTGGAAGCGCAGGTCGTAGCGGTGCTCGTCCTCGCCGGTCAGCCTGTCCTCGATCACCCAGTGCCGGCCGTCGACGAACCGGATGCGGCGGCGGTGGACGGCCTCGTAGACGGGGCTGTGGGCCTCGCCGACCAGCTCGTCCTCCGTGCGCTCGATGAAGCGCGGCTGGGCGGTCGGGCCGTCCGGCGCCTTGCGCGCGTAGGGCGTCTGGTCGAGCCCGTCGACGCAGACCGTGTTGTGCGCCGCCGTGCCCTTGAACCAGTGGCGCAGGTTGGGCTCGCCCTCGGCGTAGGTGTAGCGGCCGGGGTCGACCACCAGCGGCTGCCCGCCCGCGCAGGCCTCGAAGCTGAGCAGGTCGTAGTGGCCGTGGCCGCCGTCGCCGAGCGGCCCGCAGTCGAAGATCAGGAAGTTGCTGCCGCTGCGCTGCGTGTAGTAGCCGCCGTCGGGGAAGCTCGCGTCGGTATCGGCGGGCTCGACGCCCAGTAGCGCGAGCAGCTGCGTGTAGTCCTCGGAGTCGGCGTCGGAGAGGGCGGGGATCGTGCCGTTCGGCCGGCAGCAGTGGCGGGCGAACTCGGCGGCGCGGGCGAGCCGCTCCTCGAAGCCGTCGGGCAGCGGGATCGCGTGGCGGCGGGCGTTCTCGCGCAGGCCGGCGAACGAGCGCAGGGCGATCATGTGGTAGTGCGTCGAGCACTCGCGGTGCACTCCGTCGGGCAGGAAGTCCTCGGCCAGGTTTCGATCGAGCTCCTCGACCGCCAGGTCGCGGAGCTCGGCGTCGTCGAAGGCGAAGGCGACGATCGCGAGCGCGTACAGCTCGAGCGTGCGGTGGTTGCGCTCGGGCGTGAGTGTCTCGCGGACGTGGCGCGCCTCGGCGGCGATCCGGTCGGCGAGCGCCGGCTCGAGCCCGTTGGCCAGGCCGCCGAAGCCCTGCCAGGCGTAGATCCAGTTGACGATCCGGCGGGCGGTGACCTCGCTCGGGTCGCTGTCGGGCGGGACCTGGCGCAGGTACGAGCGGACGAGGCGCTCCCAGGCGTCTCGGAATCTCGTGTCGCCGGTGTCGCGGTAGGCGTGCGCGAGGTCGAGGCCGTAATAGAACTTGACCCAGTCGATCCGCCACTCCTCGTCGGCGGGCAGGTCTGCGCCGAGCCAGTCCGGCTCGGTGCCGAGCTTCCGGCTCTCGCCGGCGCAGGTGAAGCGGCCGGCGACGGCGTCCTCGGCGACCGCGCGGTCGCGGTGCAGGTGCTCGATGACGCTGAAGACGGGCTTCACCGGAGCGCCTCCTCGAAGAGGTCGGCGAGGCGGCGGGCGAGGCGGTCGCCGTCGAAGCGCTCCCGCACGGTGCGGCGGCCGGCGTCGGAGATGCGCGCCGCCAGCTCGCGGTCCTCGTGCAGGCGGATGAGGGCAGTGGCGAGCGCCGACGGGTCGTCGGGCTCGACGAGCAGGCCGTTGACCTCGTCCTCGACGAGCTCGGGGATGCCGGAGACGCCGGTGGCGACCACGGGCGCCCCGGCCGCCATCGCCTCGACGAGCACGTTGGGGATCCCGTCGCGATCGTTGTCGAGCACGCGGCACGGCATGGCGAGCACGCCGGCGCGGCGGTACTCGCGCAGCAGCTCCTCCTGACCCATCGCGCCGGGCAGCTCGATCTTGTCGCCGAGGTCCTGCGCCGCGATCCGCTCGCGCACGACGTCGCCGTGCTTGTCGTCCTGGCCGACGATCAGCGCCTCGAAGGGGACGTCGCGGCGGCGCAGCTCGGCGCAGGCGTCGACGAAGACGTCGAAGCCCTTCTTGGCGACCAGGCGGCCGACCCCGAGCACGCGCAGCGTGCCGTTCTGTGCGGTGGCGGGGGCTTCGGTTTGGACGAGCCGGGCGAAGTCGGCGTTGAGTCCGTGGTAGACGAGGTGCACCTCGGCCTCGGGCGCGATCCGCTTCAGGTGCTCGACGTTCGCCTGGGTGCAGGTGACCGCGAAGCGCGCGGCGAGCAGCTTGCGGCGCAGCCAGCCCTTCGGGTTCAGCTCGGGCGCGTAGATGTCGCGCGCGTGGCCGGTGAAGGAGAACGGCAGGCCGGCGATCGTCGCCGCGTGCCAGGCGACGGTCGTCGTGCCGTGCGCGAAGTGCGCGTGGAGGTGGCGCACGTCGGGCGCGTCGAGCAGCTCGTCGGCGAGCCCGATCGCCTGGACGAGCTCCTTGACGTAGACCTTTCGCGGGCCGGAGAGCGGGGTCCGGCGGTCCCGGATCGCCTGGCCGCCGGCCCGGGCCACGGCGCGGGCGAGGCCGCGGGGGCGCCGGCGCGCCGTGCGGCGCAGCGCGGGCATGAACGGCTTGAGGTCCGTCGGTCGCCAGCGGTGCAGAGGGGCGGTGAGCGACGCGGTGTCCGGCAGGTAGCGGGGCTCGGCGGCGATCGCGTCGACGACGGGATGGCGCAGGCCGCGCTCGCGCTCCTCGACGGGCTTGAGCACGAACAGGCGCACGGGAACGCCCGCTCGCTCGACGCGGTGGAGCTCGCTCGCGATGAACGTCTCCGACACGCGAGGGAAGCCCATCAGCACGTATCCGATCGACCCCTGCCCCTCTTCCGTGAACATCTCCTTCACGACTTACGTTTCCTCTGGCGAATGGTTCGATGGCTCGATCCCCTGGCTGAGGCCCTCGACTCGGAAGGCCCCGTGCAGGTGTTCTTCCGGGACGACGACGCCGGCTGGCGCGACGACCGGCTACGCGCGCTGCTGGATTGCTTCGAGGCGCACGGGCTTCCGGTGGACGTCGCCGCCATCCCGCAGGCGCTCGGCGCGGGGATGGCCCGCGAGCTGGTGGCCCGCGGCGTCGCGGTCCACCAGCACGGTCTCGCGCACGCCAATCATGAGCCGGAGGGGCGCAAGTGCGAATTCGGACCGAGCCGTGCTGTCGCGGAGCAGCGGCGCGACATCGAGGCGGGGCGGGAGCTGTTGCGCGAGCGGCTGGACGGGCAGGTGGAGCCGATCTTCACGCCGCCGTGGAACCGCTGCACGCGCGACACCGCGCTCTGTCTCGCCGAGCTGGGCTTCGAGGTCCTCTCGCGCGAGTCGCGGGCCGAGCCGCTCGGCGTGCTCCGCGAGCTGCCGGTCTCGCTCGACTTCGTGCGTCTGTCGCCGGAGGAGCTCGTGCGGCGGTTCGTGGTTGCGGAGCCGCCGGTGGGGGTGATGTTCCATCACGCCGAGATGGACGACGCCGCGATGGACCGGGCGGGGGACCTGCTGGCGCTGCTCGCCCGGCACTCGCGCGTGGCGGCCCGGTCGATGATGGCGTTGGTGTAGGGCGGCGAACGTCAACTGCGGCTGGGTGAGGAGGCGGCTGGATCGGCCGCTCGCCCTGCCGATTGGTCACTTATCCACCTGTGGGGTGGACAAGTGACCAATCGACCCGCGCGGGCCTCGATCCCTCTCCCTCAATGCCGGGGTTGACGTTCGCCGACGGCGCTCAGGGAATCTCGCGAACCATGATCAGGTTCGTGCCACCGGGCGTGCCGGTCTGCCGCCCCGCGGTGACGATCACGCGGGCGCCGCTCGGCAGCCCGGCGTGGTCGCGGGCGCCTTCCAGAGCGGCGTCGATCATCTCGTCGACCGTGTCGGCGACGGCGACGGCGTACGGCTTGACGCCCCACTCGAGCGTGAGCTGGTTGGCGGCGCGGGGCTCGTAGGCGAGCGCGATGATCGGCCGGCGGCGGCGGTACTTCGCGCAGGCGCGGGCGGCTCCGCCGGTCGAGGTGGGGACGACGAGCGCGGCGGCGTCGACCTCGTCGGCGAGCTCGACGGCGGCGTGCATGACCGCCGACGCCGCGGTCTCGCCGCGGAGCTCGCGCGCGCGGCCGTGGATCTCCGGCGCCTGCTCGGCCGCGTGAGCGATCTCGGCCATCGCGCGCACGGCCTCGACCGGGAAGTCGCCGACGCTCGTCTCGGCCGACAGCATCACGGCGGAGGTGCCGTCGATCACGGCGTTGGCCACGTCGGCCGCCTCGGCGCGGGTGGGCTCGGAGGAGTGGATCATCGACTCGAGCATCTGCGTCGCCGTGATCACGAGCTTGCCGGCCTGCGTGGCTCGATAGATCGTGTCCTTCTGCATCAGCGGCACGTGTGCGACGCCCGCCTCGACGCCGTAGTCGCCGCGCGCGACCATCACCCCGTCGCTCACGGCGATGATGCCGTCGAGCTGCTCGTAGGCCTCGATCTTCTCGATCTTGGCGATGAGGCGAGCCTGCGAGCCGTGCGCCTCGAGGCGGGTCCTGAGCTCGTTGAGGTCGGCGGCCGAGCGCACGAACGAGAGGGCGACGAAGTCGGCGTCGAGCTCGGCGGCGAGCGCGAGGTCGTCGACGTCCTTCTCGGTGATCGCGGGCAGCTCGGGTCGTGCCCAGGTGACGTTGATGCCCTTGCGCGCGGACAGCGGGCCGGCGGAGCGCACGCGCGCGATGACCTCGCCCTCCTGGATGCTGTCGACCGCGAAGCGGGGGACGCCGTCGCCGATCACGATCTCGCTGCGCTCGGTGACCAGGGAAGCGAAGCCGGGGAAGTCGACCACCACGCGGTCGTCTCCGCCGCCGCCGTCGCCGCAGAACACGACGGTGTCGTCGAGCTCGAGCGCGCGCGTCTCGGTGCCGGCCGAGAGGCGCAGCTTGGGGCCCTGCAGGTCGAACAGCAGGCCGATCGGCCGGCGGGCGCGGGCGGCCGCCTCGCGGACCTCGCGCGCGCGGCGGCGCAGGTCCTCGTGGGTGCCGTGCGAGCAGTTCAGCCGGGCGCAGTCCAGGCCGGCGGCGATCAGCTCGTCCAGCTTCCCGGGCGGGTCCGTGGCGGGCCCGAGGGTGGCCACGATCTTCGTGTGCCGGCCGTTCATGCAGGCAGTCTTGCAGCGCGGCGGCGGCTTTGCCGTGGGCGTAGGATTCGGCTCGATGCGCCGGCTCCTGGTCGTGTTCGCCACCACCCTCGTCGGCGGCGCGGTGCTCGCCCCGTCCGCCTCGGCCGCGCTGACCGCGCGCGAGATCCGGATCGGCGATCACCCCGGCTTCGTCCGTGTGGTCATCGACTTCACGGGTGGCCGCGTGCAGACCGGAGAGGTCGTGGCCACCGACCCCAACCCGTTCCCGGACGGCTTCGTGCGGCTGCCGCTCACCCGCGCCGGGGTGCGGACCACCGCCGACCCGGTGCGCGACGAGGGCGTCTTCGCCCGCATCGCCCAGAACTCGGGCAAGATCACCATCCGCCTGACGGGCGACGACCGCCGCTTCAAGTACGTCGGCTACTTCGCGCAGCACACGCCGGAGCGGCTGGTGCTCGACCTCTACAAGGCGCGGCCTCCGACCGACGCCGCCGAGATCCTTCGCGGGCGCGGCGGCTGCCTGCGCCTGACCGACCACACCGTGACCCGCCGCCACGTCGACGCCGAGGGGACCGAGCGCGACCTGTTCGAGCACTCGCTCGTCGTGCGGCTGCGTCGCAGCGGCGGCCGCATCCACCGCCAGAAGGCCGAGACGGCGTTCATGCGCACGTGGAGCACGAGCTTCGACTACCCGGCGGCATCGCGGCAGGACGGGACGCTGGAGGCCGTCGCGCTGTCGGCGAAGGACGGCACGCTGGACTGCCTGGTCCAGGTGCGCGTGCGCATGGGCGGAAGCTAGTCTCCCGCGCGTGCTGTTCCCAGCACTCTCGGACCCCACCGACAAGGTCGCGCTCCGCTTCGGCGACCGCACGCTGACCTACCGGCAGCTGCGCGACGCGGCGACCGCCGTGGCCGAGCAGATCGGCGACAAGGAGCGCGTCGCGGCGTGGGCCGTGAACGAGCCGGAGATCGCGGTGGCCGTGGTCGGCGCGCTGCTGGCCGGCGTTCCCATCACGCCGATCAACCCGAAGGCCGGTACAAGCGAGCTCAAGCACATCCTGTCCGACTCGGACCCCGAGCTCGTGCTCTGCCCGCCCGGCACAGATGCACCCGTCGAGAACCGCGTCGACGTCGACCTGGATGCCAAGGGCGGAGAGATCCCGGACGAGCCGGAGCCCGAGGCGCCGGCGATCGTCGTCTACACGTCGGGCACCACGGGTCCGCCGAAGGGCGCCGTGCTGCCGCGACGCGCCATCGCGAGCAACCTCGACGCGCTGGCCGAGGCGTGGGAGTGGACCGGCGACGACGTCGTCGCGCACGGGCTGCCGCTGTTCCACGTGCACGGGCTGATCCTCGGGACGCTCGGCCCGATCCGGCGCGGCGGCGGCGTCCACCACCTCGGCCGCTTCAGCGCCGAAGGCGCGGCCGCCGCCCTGCAGGGCGACGCCACGATGATGTTCGCGGTGCCGACCATGTACCACCGGCTGGCCACCGAGGCGGAGGGCAACGACGAGCTGTGCCGCGCGTTCGCGAGCGCCCGGCTGCTCGTGTCCGGCAGCGCCGCCCTGCCCGCGATCGAGCACGAGCGGATCGAGCGGCAGACCGGCCAGCAGATCGCCGAGCGCTACGGCATGACCGAGACGTTGATGAACACCGGCGTCAGGGCCTCCGGCGAGCGCCGCCCCGGCTACGTCGGCCCGCCGCTGAACGACGTCGAGCTGCGGCTCGTCGACGACGACGGCGACCCGATCGAGAAGGCCGACGACGAGACGATCGGCGAGATCCACGTCAAGGGCCCGAACCTGTTCCTCGAGTACCTCAACCGTCCTGACGCCACGGCCGAGGCGATGACCGACGGCTGGTTCAAGACCGGCGACCTCGCCACCCGCGCGCCCGACGGTTACATCCGCATCGTCGGCCGCCGCGCGACCGACCTGATCAAGAGCGGCGGCTTCAAGATCGGCGCCGGCGAGATCGAGGGCGCGCTGCTCGAGCACCCCGCGGTCAAGGAGGCCGCGGTCACCGGCGAGCCCGATCCCGACCTCGGCGAGCGGATCGTCGCCTGGATCGTCACGCGACCCGGCGAGTCGCCGTCGCAGGACGAGCTGGCCGGCCACGTCGCCGACCTGCTGACCCCGCACAAGCGCCCGCGCGTGGTCCATTTCCTCGACGAGCTGCCGCGCAACGAGATGGGCAAGGTCCAGAAGAAGAAGCTGACGGCATGAAGATCAACGGCGACCACGACTTCCGAGCCTCTCGCGCTCAGGTCTGGGATGCCCTCAACGACCCTGAGATCCTCGCCGCGACGCTTCCCGGCGCGCGCCGCCTGGAGCCGACCGGCCCGGACGAGTACGCCCTCAGCGTCGATGTCGGGGTCGGCTCGGTGAGGGGCACGTACGAGGGGACCTTCGCCCTGTCCGACAAGGAGGAGCGCGAGAGCTGCACGGTCACGGCGACCGCGAGCGGCCGGCCCGGCTCGGTCACCGCCGTCGCGAGCATGCGCCTGGCTGACAACGGCGAGGGCGCCCGGATGAGCTACGAGGCCGACGCGAACGTCACCGGTCCGCTTGCGGGCGTCGGCCAGCGGCTGATGGGGGCGGCCGCGCGCCGGACGACGGAGCAGTTCCTGAGCGCGCTCGACGAACGGATCGTGAGCGGCGCCCCCGCGGCGGCGGCCGCGGAGCCGGGCGCCGCGGTCGTGCCCGCCGCGCAGGCCGCTCCGGCCGGCGCCAAGGTCATCGTGGCCAGCGCGCTCGGCGGCTTCGCGCTCGCCCTGATCGGCGTCGCGGTCGGTCGCTGGACGGCCCGCCGCTGAACGGACGCCGCCGTACCAGGCAGAATCCTCGAATCGGTTCCGCTGAGAGGAGGGACGATGGCTAGCACGCGCGTTGGATGGACGATCCACGGCGATGGCCGGACGGTCGCGCCGGGCGAGGTGGTGCGGCCCGACGAGCGGCTGAACATGCCGTACATGCTGGGCCTGGGTGGGCAGCACATCCTGGCCATGTTCGGCGCCACCGCGCTGGTCCCGGTGCTGACCGGCTTCCCGGTCACCACGACGATCTTCTTCTCCGGCATCGGGACGATCATCTTCAACCTCCTCACCCGCAACCGGGTGCCGTCGTACACCGGCTCGAGCTTCGCCTTCATCGCGCCGGTGCTGGCCGCCAAGTCAGAGGGCCTCGAGGCGGCGCTGGCAGGCATCGTGGCCGCCGGCGTCGCGCTCTTCCTCGTCGGCCTGCTCGTCGACCGCGTGGGCTGGAACGTCTTCGAGTTCCTGTTCCCGCCGATCGTGACCGGCTCGATCGTGGCGCTGATCGGCCTCAACCTCGCGCCCGTGGCGTGGCAGCAGTTCGAGCAGCAGGCGGGTCTCGGCATGATCACGCTCGTCGCGATCCTGATCATCGGCGTGGCGGTGAAGGGCTTCCTGTCGCGCATGAGCGTGTTCCTCGGCGTGGTCCTCGGCTACGTCGTCGCGGGGCTGCTCGGCGACGTCAACTGGGACGGCGTGGACGCCGCGAGCTGGTTCGGGTTCCCGGACTTCGTGACGCCCGACTTCAACATGCGCGCGATCCTGCTCGTCGTGCCCGGCGTGCTGCTCGTCCTGATGGCCGAGAACGCCGGTCACGTCAAGGCCGTCGCCACGATGACCGAGCGGGACCTCGACCCCATGATCGGCCGCTCGTTCATGGGCGACGGGGTCGCTACGACGCTGTCCGGCATGTTCGGCGGCTCGGGCACCACGACGTACGCCGAGAACATCGGCGTCATGGGCTACACGCGGATCTACTCGACGCTCGCGTACCTGATCGCCGGCGCGATCGCCATCGGGCTCGGCCTGCTGCCGAAGTTCGGCGCGATCATCACCGCGATCCCGATCGGCGTGCTGGGCGGCGCGGTGACGGTGCTGTTCGGCATGATCGCGGTCTTGGGCGCGCGCATCTGGATCGAGGCCAGTGTCGATTTCCGCGACCCCGTGAACCTGGTCACGGCGGCGGTCGCGCTGATCGTCGGCACGGCCAACTACACGCTGAACTGGGGCGACTACTCGTTCGGCGGCATCGCGCTCGGCACGATCGGCGCGATCCTCATCTACCAGGTGCTGCGGTTCTTCCAGCCCGAGCTGGCCGAGCCCGACACCGCCTACGGGGACCCGCTCGTCGAGCCGCTGGCGGCCGCGCCGGACACGCGGAGGCCGTGAAGCCCGCACCCTTCTCCTACCACCGGCCGGGCACCCGCGAGGAGGTCGACGGCCTGCTCGCGGAGCTCGGCACGGAGGCGAAGCTGCTGGCCGGCGGGCAGAGCCTGATCCCGATCCTCAACATGCGCCTGGCCGCCCCGGAGCACCTGATCGACCTCAACTTCCTGCGCGACGAGGCCGCCGAGCCGGTGCTCGACGACGGCACGCTGGTGTTCGGCCCGCTGGTGCGCCAGGCCGCCGCCGAGCGCTCGGCGCTGGTGGCCGAGCGGCTGCCGCTGATGGTCGAGGTGCTCCAGCACGTCGCGCATCCGGCGATCCGCTCGCGCGGCACCGTGGTCGGCAGCATCGCTCACGCCGACCCCGCCGCCGAGCTGCCCGCCCTGTTCGTGCTGCTGGAGGGCGAGGCGCGCGTCAGACCCACGGGCCCGGACGGTGCGCGCGTCAGACCTCTTCGTGAGCCATCTCGAGACGACGCCTCGAGCCCGGCGAGTGGATCGAGGAGATCCGCCTCCCCGCGCACCCCGGCGGGGCGTTCGAGGAGTTCGCGCGCCGGCACGGCGACTACGCGCTGTGCGGGGTGGCCGCGCTCGCCGACGAGGGTGGCGTCGCGTTCTCCTTCGTGGGCATGGGTGCGACGCCCGTGCGCTTCGTCGGCGATGTCGGCGAGGCGGTCGGGCAGCTCGAGCCGGAGGACGACATCCACGCCACCGCGGAGTACCGACGGCACCTGGCGCTGCGGCTGGCCGAGCGGGTGGTGAAGCGGGCATGATCGAGATCACCCTGCGCGTCAACGGGACCGCGCACGAGGTCGAGGTCGAGCCGCGCTGGCTGCTCTCGGACGTGCTGCGCCACGAGCTCGGGCTGACCGGCACGCACGTCGGCTGCGAGCACGGCGTCTGCGGCTGCTGCACGGTGCTGGTGGACGGCGAGCCCGCCCGCTCGTGCCTCATGCTGGCGGCGACCGCCGAGGGCGCCGAGATCAGCACGATCGAGGGCATGGCCGGGCCGGACGGCGAGCTGCATCCGCTCCAGGAGGCGTTCAAGCGCCACCACGGGCTCCAGTGCGGCTTCTGCACGCCCGGCTTCCTGATGACCGCGCTGCCGATCTACCGCGAGGCGCCGTCGATGAGCGACGCCGAGCTGCGCGAGGCGCTGGGCGGGCAGCTCTGCCGCTGCACCGGCTACGTCGGGATCGTCGAGGCGGTGCGCGCCGCGGCCGCGATCGAGGACGCGCGATGATCCGGCTGGTCGCCACCGGCGGCACGATCGCCTCGCTCGCCGATCCCGAGACCGGCGCCGTCCGTCCGGCGGTGAGCGCCGAGGACCTGGTGGCGAGCGTGCCCGGGCTCGGGCCCGTCGAGGTCGAGAGCATCGCCCACGTCAACGGCTGGAACGTGACGCCGGAGACGATGCTCGAGGTGGCGCGGCGGGCGTCGGGCGGCGGCGTCGTGGTCACCCACGGCACCGACACGATCGAGGAGACGGCGTTCTTCTGCGACCTCACCGTCGAGTCCGACGTGGTCTTCGCGGGCGCGATGCGCAACGGCTCGGAGATCTCGGCCGACGGCCCGCGCAACCTGCTGTGCGCGTCGCAGGTCGCGGCCGAGCCGCGCGGGCTCGGCACCGTGCTCGTGCTCAACGACGAGATCCACGCCGCGCGCTGGGCGCGCAAGCAGGACTCCTCGCGCGTGCACGCCCTCCAGTCGCCCGGCCACGGGCCGGTCGGCATCGCGGTGCCCGGGTCGGTGACCATCACCATGCCGCCGCCGCGCCGCGTGCTGCTCCCGCTCCCCGGCGAGCTGCCGGCGGTCCCGATCGTGCAGACCTACACCGGCCTCGAGGAGCACCTGATCGAGACGGTGCTCGACGCCACCGGCGCCGCCGGGCTCGTGCTCGAGGGCACCGGGCTCGGCAACGTGCCGGGCAGCGCCGAGCGCGGGATCCGCGCGGCGGTCGAGCGCGGCCTGCCCGTCGTGAACGCGACGCGCGTGCCGAGCGGCGGCGTGCACGCCATCTACGGCGGCCCGGGCGGCGTGGTGACCCAGCGCGAGCTGGGGGTCGTCGGCGCCGGCCACCTCAGCGCCGCCAAGGCCCGCCTGCTGCTGATGCTGCTGCTCGCCTGCGAGTCGGCGGAGCGGTTCGAGGAGGCGGTCGAGACGCTCGCCGGCTGGTGACCTACGACCTCGTCATCCACGACGCCCGCGTCGACGGCGCGCGGGTCGACATCGGCATCGCCGGCGAGCGGATCGCGGAGATCGGGACCGGCCTGCCGGGCCCCGCGCTCGACGCCGGCGGCCGCCTCGTCTCGCCCGCGTTCGTGCAGCCGCACATCCACCTCGACAAGGTGCGCACCGGATCGCTGGTCGGGCCGAACCGCTCCGGCACGCTGGCCGAGGCGATCTCGATCTCGCACCGCGTCAAGCGCGCCGCCACTCCGGAGGAGATCCGCGCCCGCGCCGGCGAGGTGATCCGCGCGGCGGTGATCGCGGGCACGACGGCGATCCGCAGCCACGTCGACGTCGACACGATCGGCGGCCTGAAGGGGCTGCGCGGCGTGGCCGCCGCGCGCGACGACCACGCGGACCTGTGCGAGATCCAGCTCGTCGCCTTCCCGCAGGAGGGCATCTGGCGAGACCCGCGGCACCGACGAGCTGATGGCCGCGGCGATGACCGAGGGCGCCGACGTGGTCGGCGGCATGCCGCACTGGGAGGACGGGCTGGACGAGGCGCGGCGCCACATCGAGTTCTGCCTCGACCTCGCGCGCCGCCACGACGCCGACGTCGACATGCACGTCGACGAGACCGACGACCCGTACTGGCGCTCGTTCGAGATCCTCGTCGAGGAGGCCGAGCGGCGCGACTGGGGGCCGCGCACGACCGCCGGCCACGTGTGCGCGATGGCCGCGTGGGAGGACGACTACGCGCACTCCGTCATCCACCGCGCCGCCCGCGCCGGAGTCATGGTCGCCACCAACCCGCCGACCAACCTGATGCTCCAGGGGCGCGGCGACTTCGAGCCCCGCCGTCGCGGCATCCCGCGCATCAAGCAGCTGATCGGCGGCGGCGTCGTGGTCGCCGCCGGGCAGGACTGCGTCGACGACGCCTTCTACCCCTTCGGCAACGCGGACCCGCTCCAGGTCGCGCTCATCACCGCTCACGCCGCCCAGCTCGGCACGCCCGACGAGATCGCCGCCGCGCTGCGGATGGTCACCGAGGACGCGGCCCGGCTGCTGCGGCTGCCCGACTACGGGCTGCTCCCGGGCGCCCGCGCCGACCTCGTCGTGCTCGACGCCGAGACGGCGCGCGACGCGCTGCGCGAGCAGGCGCCGCGCCGCTGGGTCCTGCGCGGCGGCCGCGTGGTCGCCGAGACCGTGCGCGAGCAGCGGCTGGTGCGATGACCGACACGCCGACGCGCATCCTCGAGACGGCGTGGGAGCTGGTCACCGAGCGCGGGACGGCCGACGTCACGGTGGGCGAGATCGCCACCGCCTCCGGCGTCTCGCGCCAGCTCGTCTACTTCCACTTCGGCGACCGCGCCGGGCTGCTGACCGCGATGGCGCGGCACCGCGACGAGGCGAGCGGCTTCGTCGACGAGGTCGCGGCCTCGCGGACGATGCCACCCGCCGAGGGGCTCGAGCACCTGCTGCGCGCCTGGTGCGACTACATGCCGACGATCGCGTCCGTCGCGCGTGCGCTCGAGGTGACCGGCGACGACGGCGGCAGCGCCTGGCGCCAGCGGATGGGGGAGCTGCGCGCGGCGCTCCGGCGGTCGGTCGAGCGCGTGGACCTGGCGCCCGGCTGGACGGTGGACGAGGCCGCCGACTGGGCGTGGTCGCGGATCCAGCCCACCACCTGGCAGCACCTCGTCGGCGAGCGCGGCTGGAGCGCGGAGCAGTACACCGAGCGCACGGTGGCCACGCTGCTCTCCGAGCTGATTCGTCCTTGACCCGCCACCTTCATCCGCCACCGCCACCGCCGCCGCCGGCTCCCCCGAGCAGCATCGCGTCCTCTGTCGACATCCTGGCAGTCTTCGGGACGATCGCCGTCACCGGCAATCCCAATCCTTCGACGCGCCGGATCAGGTCGCGCCGCAGCCACTTCGACACTCGTCTGGGCAGCGTCGAGATGATGATCCGGATCACCGCACGGTGACTGGCTTGGCGACCAGCGAGTCTTCACCGCCGACCTGCTTTGCGACGTACGACTTTCCGGGCGGCCTGCTGATGGCCGGCACGATGTTCTCGCTGCCGCCGGCCGGCGGCATCCGGGCCGCCATCCTCGGGGGGACCCGCGACTTCCGCGAAGCCGCCGGCCAGATCGAGGCGAGCTTCCCGGCGTCCGCGATCACCGAGTACAAGATTCAGCTCGCCTGACGAGCAGCGGCGTCGCGGGGCAGCGCAAGTGACGTTTGCCCCACGTCGCGCCCTGAGGTTGCGAGCGTCGTCAAGCCGTAGCGAGCGCGTTGACCCGCGCTGCTCTTTTCGCTGTTTCCGGAAGCGCTGCCCTGGCCTGAACGCGCTGCTGCTCTTGCTGCTCCTATGTCAAGAAGTTGATGGGTGGGGCTGTCCGGGAGCGGGCGGGGCGGCTTGGAGGAGGTGCCAGATGCGGCGGGCGAGGTGGCGTTTGAGGCAGCGGATGGCTTCGCGGGTGCTCTTGCCTTCGGCTCGTTTGCGGTCTAGGTAGGCGCGGGTCTCGGGGTGGCAGCGGGCGCGGGTGACGGCGATGCGGTGAATGGCGGCGTTGATCTGGCGGTTGCCGCCGCGGTCGAGGCGGTGGCGGTTGGTCTTGCCGGAGCTGACCGGGATCGGTGCCAGGCCGGCGGCGCGGGCGAGCTTGGCGTCGGTGGCGAAGCGGCCGGCGCCGGCGATCTCGCCGACGAGCTTGGCGGCGGTCAAGGGTCCGAGGCCGGGCTCGGTGAGCAGTTGCGGCGCGATCTGGGCGACCAGGCCGGCGATCTCGGCCTCGAACGCCTTGATCGTCTGTGAGAGCTCCCGGATGCGGCGCAGTTCGTCGCGGGCGATGCGGACGCGCATCGTCTGCTCGGCGCGCGCGAGCCGACGGGCCGACGCGCGGTGCCCCAGTTGCCGTAGAACAGTGAGCTGCCCGGCAACTGCAGCTCGGGCCAGAGGTCGTGTAGATGCCACTGCATCGTGTTGTTGAGCCCAACGCGCTGGCGGACCAGGCGCTCGCGGTGATCGACGAGCAGCCGCAGGTCGAGCTCGGGCCCGTCCAGCCGCGCAACCGGTAACTCGTCCAGTCCTTCGCGCAGCGCTGCGCGGGCGACCGCCACCGAGTCGATGCTGTCGGACTTGCCGCGCTCGCGCCCACCGCGGCGGGCGCCGGCCATCAGCTTGGTCGGGACGCGCAACACGCGCTCGCCGCGCGCGATCAAGAACCGCTCAAAGGAGCCCGCCACGTGCCGGCAGTCCTCAAGCGCCCAGATCCGCTCGCCCTCCAGGCCGCGCGCCCAGACCAGCAAGCTCGCGAACCCGCGAGCGCCGACCTGGACCGTCTTCTCGCCCAGCAACTCGCCCGTCGCCGCAGCGACCGCGGCGATCGTGTGCGAGCGCTTGTGAGTGTCCGCACCGAGCACGATCATTGACGTCGTCCACCCCTTCACCTCGACGTGAGTGGACCTCCGGCGGACACGGCTTGCTGGGGGCGATGCCACGCTCCTATCAAGTCACGCCGGACATCCCCGACCGGCGACGAGCGACACAACAAAAGGAAGTCAGGCCACACCGGCCGACAGCCTCAAAGAGAGTCAGCTCGCCGCCCGGTCGGGACCATCTCCACGGCGTCGGACGTCACCGACGAGTCGAATCCAAACAGCAAGCCTCGATGCGACAGCGGCTAGTCCGGGGGCTGCTGCGTCTTTGCGCCCGGTCCGGAGTGTGGCCGAGAAGTCTCGCCCATCAGATTCGTGAGGAAGCTGTGGTCGTACTTGACCGCCTGCTTGTAGCGCAGTGATGGCACCGCCTGAGCGATGACGACAGCCAGCACACCAAGGAAGGCCAAGCCTGCCAGCGCAGCGACGACAGCGCTCTTGATCACGACTGCGAGGACGACAAGCGTGGCGCCGATGACGACCAGCGCGATGAGAGCCTTTGCGGCGCGCATGAGGCTAGTTGTACCCGGACGGCCCCGACGCGGCGCGTCTGCGTTCGCCCGGAACCGATAGCGCCGATGCACGCTCGGCTACCAGGCCAGGCGCGCGATGCGGACACGCGACCTTCCGCGACATTGCGGCACTACCTTGGCCGGGTGACCAGGCTCGCGCCTCTGATCCTCGCCCTCGCGTTCGCGGCGTGCGGTGGCTCCGACCGCTATGCGGACGAGCGCGCACAGGTCGAGAAGCTGGCGCCGGACGCCGAGGACGTCAGCTGCACCGGCGAACCGGGGCGGGCGGTCGAGTGCGAGGGCGCGGTCGACGGCGAACCGCTGTTCTGCGAGTTCCGCTTCGCCGAGAGTGGCGACGGCGCCGCCTATTCAGGGACCAGCAGTTGCTGGTCGGAGCGGGGGCGGCCCTGAGCGGATAGGGCAAGGGACCTAGGACCAATTGCCCGTGGCGGGCCGGCTGACGACAGGCCACCATGACGGCATGACCGAGACGCGCAGCGCGAGCCAGCAGATCGTCGACGAGGTCACGTCGTGGCCGGACGTGACCGCCGTGTCGGGCAGCCGCGGCGAGCTGTCGCTGCGGGCCGGCCGGCGGGAGATCGGCCACCTGCACGGCGACCGCCTCGCCCACTTCGGCTTCCCGAAGACGGTCGGCGCGGAGCTCAGGGCGCAGGGCCGCATCGAACCGCACCCGGTCTTTCCGGACAAGGTGGCGTGGGGCGCCCGGCGGATCGCCTCCGACGCGGACATCCGCGAGGTGATCGACCTGATGCGGCTGAACTACGAGCGAGCGGGGGTACGCTCCGCCGGATGACCGGCGTCCGCGGGGTCCTGCGCACACCTCCGGACGACGCCTGGTCGCTGCACCGCTTCGACCCCGGGCCGCGGCTCGCGCCATACGCGGCCCTGCACTGGATCGTGGTCTGGGACCTGCGCGGCCGCGAGCCGCACCACCAGACGACGCTGCCGCACCCGTCCACGCACCTCGTGGTCGAAGAGGGCGGCGCGTGGCTGTACGGGCCGCTGCGCGAGCGCTTCGAGCGCACGCTGGCCGGTAGCGGCCGGGCCGTCGGGCTGCGCTTCAAGCCGGGCGGCCTGCGGCCGCTGCTGCGCGCGCCGGTGTCCTCGATCCGCGACCGCCGGCTGCCCGCCGCCACGCTGCCCGGCCTCGACGGCGACGCCCTGACCCGTGCGGTCGAGGCGGCGGAGGAGCTCGAGCAGGCGGTGGCGGCGATGGAGGCCGCGCTCGAGCCGCTGCTGCCGGCCGAGCCCGACCCCGAGGTCGAGCTCGCCGACCGTGCCGTGAGCCTGCTGGAGGAGGACCCCGAGCTCAACCGCGTGTCCGACCTCGCCGAGCGCCTCTCGCTCAGCGTCCGCTCGGTGCAGCGGCTGTTCGCCGACCACGTCGGGCTCGGGCCGTCGTGGGTGATCCGCCGCTACCGGCTGCACGAGGCGGCCGCGCAGGCGACGGCCGGCGGCGACGTCGACTGGGCGCGGCTGGCGATCACGCTCGGCTACTACGACCAGGCGCACCTCGTGCGCGACTTCACGGCGACGGTCGGCACCGCGCCCGCCCGCTACGCGGCGGGCCAGGACCAATAGCCTGCGCACATGCGTCTGGTCGTCGCCCTCGGCGGCAACGCCATCGCCGGCGAGCGCGGCGCCGACCCCGCCTCCCAGCAGGAGGCCGTGGAGGGCGCGTGCGTGCAGATCGCCGAGCTGGTCGAGCACGGCCACGACGTCGTGATCACGCACGGCAACGGCCCGCAGGTCGGCAACCTCCTCCTCAAGAACGACCTCGCCCGGCACGTGGTGCCGCCCGTGCCGCTCGACTGGTGCGTGGCGCAGACGCAGGCGACGCTCGGCTTCCTGATCGTCACCGCGCTCGAGGCGCGGCTGCCCGGGCGCTTCGTCAGCTCCGTCGTCACCCGCGTGCTGGTCGACGCCGGCGATCCCGCGTGGCAGACGCCGACGAAGCCGATCGGCCGCCACGTGAGCGAGGACGAAGCGGCCGAGCGGATCGCGGCCGGCGAGGCGTGGCAGGAGCGCGGCTCGAAGGGCTGGCGCCGCATCGTGCCGTCCCCGCGGCCGCTGGAGATCCTCGACCGCGCGACGATCGTGGCGCTGATCGAGGACGGCGCGATCGTGGTGGCCTGCGGAGGCGGCGGCATCCCGATGGTGCGCGAGGACGGCGTGCTGCGCGGCGTCGAGTGCGTGCTCGACAAGGACCTCACGGCGGCGCTGCTGGCCCGCACGGTCGGCGCCGACGTGCTGCTGATCGCCACCGACGTCGAGGCGGCCGCGATCGGCTACGGGACCGACCGCCAGGAGTGGCTCGGCGAGGTCGAGCCGGACCGGCTGCAGGCGCTGCTCGACGCCGGCGAGTTCGCGGGCGGCAGCATGGGGCCGAAGGTGCAGGCGGCGCTCGCCTTCGCGCGCGACGGCGGCCGGTCGGTGATCACGAGCCTCGAGCGGCTGCGCGAGGGCGTCGAGGGCTCGGTCGGGACGCGCGTATGAGCGAGCGCGTGATCGTGCGCGCCGGCGCGTACTACGACTCGGTGACGCTGATGCTCGTGTCGCGGGCCGCCGGGGCGTCGGTCGGCATGGGGACGCCGCTCAACGTCGAGCTGCTGCGCGACCAGGGCTTCGCGATCGGCGACGACGTCGGCCCGAACGACCTCGTGATCGCGGTGCGCGCGGACGACGAGGACGCGATCGAGGCCGCCGTCGCGGCGGTCGAGCGCGAGCTGGCGTCCAAGGGCGCGCCGTCCGCCGCGGCCGAGCGCGCCGCCGCGCGATCGATCTCCGCCGCCGCCCGCCGCGAGGACGACCTCAGCCTCGCCTTCCTCTCGATCCCCGGCGAGCACGTCGCCTACGAGGCGTCGGCCGCGCTCGAGGCCGGCCTGCACGTGTTCTGCTTCTCGGACGGCGTGACCCTCGAGGACGAGGCGGCCTTGAAGCGGCGCGCCGCGGAGCGCGGGCTGCTGTTCATGGGCGCCGACTGCGGCACGGCGATCATCGACGGCGTCGCGCTCGGCTTCGCCAACGCGGTACGGCGCGGGCCGGTGGGGATCGTCGGCGCGTCGGGCACCGGCATCCAGGAGGTGAGCTGCCTGCTCGACGCCGCCGGCGTCGGCGTGTCGCACGCGATCGGCGTCGGCGGGCGCGACCTGTCGGCCGAGGTCGGCGGGCTGATGATGCGCCGCGGCCTCGAGCTGCTGGCCGGCGACGAGGACACGCGCGCGATCGTGGCGATCTCCAAGCCGCCCGACCCGGCCGTGGCCGCCGCGATCGAGGAGGCCGCGGCCGCGACCGGCAAGCCGGTGGTGCTCGGCTTCGACCTCACGCTCGAGGAGGCGGCGCGCGCGGCGGCGGAGCATGTCGGCGGCTCGCTCCCGGCGGCCGGCGAGCGGCTCACGCGACCGCCCGTGCGCGGCGAGGTCCGCGGCCTCTACAGCGGCGGGACGCTGTGCGGCGAGGCGGAGCGGATCGTCGGCCACGGCACGTTCACCGACTTCGGCGCCGACGAGTACACCGAGGGCCGCGCGCACCCGATGATCGACCCGTCGCTGCGGCTCGAGCACCTCGCCGCCGCGGAGGAGCCCGTCCTGCTGCTCGACGTCGTGCTCGGCTACGGCGCCCACCCCGATCCGGCGGGCGAGCTCGCGCCGGTGATCGAGGCCCTCGACCGCCATGTGATCGTCGCGCTGTGCGGCGCCGACGGCGATCCGCAGGGGCTCGACGCGCAGCGCGCCCGGCTGGAGGCGGCCGGCGCGGTCGTGACACGCAGCAACGCGCACGCGGCGCGGCTGGCGAAGGAGGCGAGCGGTGGGTGACGCGAGCGGCCGCCTCGCGGCGGCGGAGCCTGCCGCGGGCCACCTGCTCGGCCGGCCGCTCGCGGTCGCCAACGCGGGCGTCGACCTGTTCGCCGACGAGCTCGAGCGCCAGGACGTGCGCGTGGAGCGCGTCGAGTGGCGGCCGCCCGAGCCGGGCAGCGAGGAGGCGCTCGCGCGGCTGGCGGGCGAGGCCGAGGCGATCGCGCGCGCGAACGACGAAGCGGTGGCCCGCATGGAGGACGCGCAGCCGATGCTCGCGGGCGTCGGCGTCGCGCGTGACCTGCTGCCGGGCATGGGCGAGCGCACGATCCTCCACGCCGGCCCGCCGATCGAGTGGGCCGACATGTCGGGCCCGCTGCGCGGCGCGGTGCTCGGCGCGGCGGTCTACGAGGGCCTGGCCGGCGACCTGTCGGAAGCGGAGCGAATGGCCGCGTCCGGCGCCTTCGAGTTCGGGCCGTGCCACGAGCGCGGCGCCGTCGGCCCGATGGCCGGCGTGGTCAGCGCCTCGATGCCGATGTGCGTGATCGAGAACGGCGCCCACGGCAACCGGGCGTTCTGCACGTTCAACGAGGGGCTCGGAAAGGTGCTGCGGTACGGCGCCAACGACGCGTCGGTGCTCGACCGGCTGGCGTGGATCCGCGACGTGCTGGCGCGCGTGTTCGGCGGGGCCCTGCGCGAGCCGATCGACCTGCGGGCGATGATCGCCCAGGCGCTCCAGATGGGCGACGAGGGCCACAACCGCAACCGCGCCGGCACCTCGCTGCTGCTGCGCGAGCTGATGCCGGCCCTGATCGAGCTCGACGAGCCGGCCGCCGACGTCGCCGCCGTCGCGCGCTTCATGGCCGGCAACGACCACTTCTTCCTGAACCTGACGATGCCGGCCTCGAAGGCGGTCGCCGATGCCGCGGCAGGGGTGGAGCGCTCCTCGATCGTCGTCGCCATGGCGCGCAACGGGACCGAGTTCGGCGTGCGGCTGAGCGGGACCGGCGACCGCTGGTTCACCGGCCCGAGCGGGATGATCGACGGGCTGTACCTGCCGGGCTTCGGGCCCGAGGACGCCAACCCCGACATCGGCGACAGCACGATCACCGAGACGGCCGGGCTCGGCGGGCTGGCGATGGCCGCCGCGCCGGCCATCGTGCGCGTGGTGGGCGGGAGCGCCGAGGACGCGCTGGAGGCCACGCGGCGGATGTACGACATCACGTGGACCGAGAGCCGCAGCTACCAGATCCCGTCGCTGGGCTTCCGCGGCACGCCGACCGGGATCGACGCGCGCGAGGTCGTGCACACGCGCGTGCTGCCGTTCGTGAACACCGGCATCGCGCACCGCGAGCCGGGGGTGGGGCAGATCGGCGCCGGGCTGGTGGAGCCGCCGATGGAGGCGTTCGTGAAGGCGGTGCGGGCGCTGGCGGGGCTGTGATCGCCGCCGCGCCGGTGGTGGGCCGGCGGTTCCGGATCGTCGGGCGGGGCCGGGAGGCCGCTTACGGCGAGGACGACGGCTTCGTGGCGGTGTTGACCGTGGGGCGGCCGGTGCTGCCGAACGGCTTGCAGGTGGGGCGGCTGCCTTCCGTGGGCGACGAGGTCGTCGCTTCGGGCGAGGTGTGGGATCCGACGTTGCGTGTGGTGGCCGCCGACCTGGTCGCCGACGGGCCGGACGACCTCGTCGAGGCCGTCCGCACTCGCGACCCGGACCGCGCTCGCGTCGCCGGCGCCCGGTTGATCGGGCGTGGCGGCGGGCTGACCCCGGAGGGCGACGACCTGGTCGCGGGCGTGGCTGCCGTGGTCGCCTCATTGGATTGGCCCGAGGCATTGAGGGAGGCGTGGTTGGGGGCTCTGGTCGGCGCTGATCTCCGCTCGCGCACGACCGCGCTGTCGGCGACGCTGCTCGAGCTCGCCGTGGCCGGCATGGGGCCCGAGCCGTTGCAGGCGCTGTTGGCCGGCGACGCCGGCGCCCTCGCTCGGCTCGAGGCGCTCGGGCACTCGACGGGGCGCGCGATCGCCCGCGGCGCGGGCGTGGGGCTGTCTGTGGGTCGTATGGACCCACAAACAACCCCACGAAGTGTGGTGTAACCGTAGGGTTGCACGTTCTCATCGAATGTGTAACCCTGTGGTGACACGTCGATTCGGGAGGTTCCCATGCAGATCGAACGCGAGACCGTGATCGCCGCGCCCGTCGAGCGGGTGTGGTCGCTGCTGACGGAGGCGCAGCACGTCGGGCGCTGGTTCTGCGACGACGGCGCCGAGATCGACCTCCGGCCCGGCGGCGAGATGGTGATGCGCTGGGCCGAGCACGGCGTCGGCCGCGCGCGGATCGTGGATCTCGACCCGCCGCGGCGGTTCTCGTACCGCTGGGCGGCGATCCGCGAGCACTGGGGCGAGGAGCCCGACGAGGGCAACTCCACGCTCGTGGAGTTCACGCTCGCCGCCGAGGGCGACGGGACGCGGCTGCGCGTGGTCGAGAGCGGCTTCGAGAAGCTCGACGGCACCGACGAGCAGCGGCGCGAGGCCTTCGAGGGCAACACCGAGGGCTGGGAGGTCCAGCTCGGCAACGTCGCCTCCTACTCGGAGCGCGTCACCGCCTGAGATGGAGGTCTTCGCCGCGCTCGCCGACCCCACGCGCTGGCGCGTGCTGACCCTCCTCGCCGAGCGCGGCGAGGCGACCGCCACGACGCTGGCCGGCGACCTGCCGGTCAGCCGCGTGGCGGTGATCAAGCACCTCGGCGTGCTCGACCGTGCCGGGCTCGTGAAGAGCCGCCGCGCCGGGCGCGAGGTCCGCTACACGGTCCGCCCCGAGAGGCTCACCGCGACCGCCCGGCAGCTCGACGCGATCGCGGGGGAGTGGGACGCCCGGCTGGCCGCGATCAAGCGCCTGGCCGAAGCCGAGGAATAGGCTGACGCGCCTATGCGCGTCCTCGACCTCTCACAGGACTTCTCCGTCCACACCCCGGCTTTCGCCAGCTACGACGGCCCGTCCGTCAAGTGGGTCAAGCGGCTGGCCTTCGACAAGGCCGGCGGACAGGAGATCACCTCCACGCTCCACGTCGGCACCCACCTCGACGCTCCGGCGCACTTCTACTCGGGCGGCAAGTTCATCGGCGACCTGCCGCTCGAGTGGCTGATCGGGCCGGCCTGCGTGGTCGACCTCGAGAAGATGGGGCTGGGCGACTTCGACCTCTACGGCCCCGAGCACTTCGAGCAGTGGGAGCGCGACACCGGGATCGCGATCGAGCCGGGCGACATCGTGATCATCCATACCGGTTACCACAAGCACTACCCGGAGAACTGGACCGACCTCAGCGAGGTCGACGAGACGAAGTACTTCATCCGCCACCCCGGGCCCACGCGCGCCTTCGCCGAGTGGCTGCTCGAGCGCAAGGTGCGCTGGCTGGCCGTCGACGTCGGCAGCGCCGACCACCCGATGAACACCGTGATCCGCCGGATGCGCGCCGACGAGGCGGAGGACGCCGAGGCGAAGCTCGGCCGCTCGCTCGACGAGATCTTCCCCAAGCCCGACTACCAGATCATGCACACGCTGCTGTTCCCGCACGACGTCATCCACATCGAGAACCTCGGCGGCGAGATCGACCAGGTGCTCGACCAGAAGATCACGTTCGGCTGCTTCCCCTGGCGCTTCCAGGGCGGCGAGGCCGCCTTCTGCCGAGCGGTGGCATTTCTGGACGCTTGAGAGCGCTCATTTTTTTCGTCCACTCGCGGCTAAGCGGCGTTAGGCCGGGTAGGACCCCGTTAAGCCGTGTGGCGGGACATGGCTGAGAGAGACGCGCAGTCGGGCCGTCTGGAGGCTACGGACGGAGAGAGACGCAAGGACGGGACGGACCGGGGCGCCTCGCGTACACGGCCGGTGCCCAGGATCGGGGCGCCGGCCGCGCGCGGACCTCTCAGACCGGCCCGGTGCCGAAGCGCACCGACCGCATCGCCTCGATCGCGAGGTCCGCGAACTCCTCCTCGGCGGCGCTCAGCCTCGGGCTGCCCCTGATCTCGCGCCGCAGGCTCAGCAGCAGTCCGCCCGTGCTCGCCTCGTCGCTCGGCAGCAGCATCAGATCGCTCCCGAACGTGTAGCGGCCGCGCGCGCCGGAGCGGAAGCGGACCTCGTAGCCGGGCGCGTCGTGCACGCGCGCGCGATGCTCGGCGCGCAGCTCGAAGCCGTCCAGCTCCGAGCCGAGTTGCTCGATGTGCCCGGAGGCGTGGATCGGCAGGAACGCCTGGGCGACGTTGCCCTCGCGGCCCGGCAGCCCGAACGGCCGGACCGTGATGGTCACCGCCTGGCGCCCGCGGCGGCCCGCGAGCCGGGCGAGCTCGCCGGCCTCGGGCTGCTCGTCGTGGAACAGGTCGTTGCGGTACTGGAGCGTGAACGCGGGCGCGTCGCGGTGGACGACCTCGCTGATGCGATCCACGCGCGGGCGCACGAGGACGATCGCGGCGATCGCGAGGGCGAGCAGGGCGAACAGCACCAGGATCGTGGTGCGCTCGCGCACGCCGAGCTTCCGGCGCACGAGCACCGGCAGGGTCGGCTCGAACTCGGGGCGGACGAGCGTCATGCCCCTGTGGCCGCCAGCGCCGGCGCGGGCTCCGCGGCGGCTTCGTCGTCGACCGGCGCGGCGCGCAGCCCGGCGGCGATCGCCAGCAGCGCCCACGTCAGCGGATCCTCCAGGTACGCCGCGTACACGAGGGTGTGGAGGACGAGCGCGCAGTAGGCCGCCGCGAGCCCGGCCCGCGCGACCATCGCCGTGCCCGGCCAGCGTGCCCCCACGCTGCGCAGCCCGTCGAAGAGCAGCGCGAGCGAGAGGGCGACCAGCGCCAGGTAGGCGGCGAGGCCGACCGCGCCCTGCTCGGCCGTCACCGTCAGCGGGATCGTGTGCGAGGCCGCGGCGACCTTCTCCGAGCTGACGCGCTCGCGCTCGCGGTAGCGCTCGGCGTACGAGCCCGACCCGAAGCCGTACACCGGCCGGTCGCGGATCATCCGCAGGCCGCCGCCGATCAGGTTCGCGCGCCCGCTCGTCGCCCGGTCGAGCTCCTTGACGCTGCCGGTCTCCAGGTTGAGCGTGGCGGGCGCGAAGAGCACGAGCCCGAGCGCGACGACCGCGGCCAGGCCGGCCCCGGCCAGCACCGGCCAGGCCTTCCAGCGCAGCGCGGCCAGCACGCCGAGGCCGAGCAGCAGGGCAGCGAAGCTCGACTGCGAGAGCGAGAACACGAGGCCGACCCACAGCAGCCCGAGCGCGAGCGCGATCAGGATCGCCTCGCGCCGCCGGCGCGTCCACAGGAGCACGGCGGCCAGCAGGATCATGGTCAGCGCCAGGTAGCGGCCGTAGATGTTGGGGTCGAAGAACAGCGAGTTGACCCGGAAGTACGGGAGCAGGTCGTTGGCCTCGACGACCTTGGCGTTCGTGATCAGCAGGTGGCCGGTGGCGAACTCGACGCAGCCGATGGCGGCGAACACGAGCGCGAGGCCGACGGTCACCGTCAGGCACCAGCGCAGCAGCCGGGCGCTCCACGTCACCTCGAGCAGCAGCAGGAAGAGCAGCGCGAACGGGACGTAGAACAGCGTGACGTTCTTGATCGCCTGCTCGACGTCGCTCGAGTAGGCGGCCTGCAGGCCGTAGAGCGCCAGCACGGCGGCGAACGCCCACGCCACCCGTCGCAGCCGCGGGTCGCGCTCGGCGTCCGGGCCGCCCCAGCGCAGGGCGCGCCAGGCATACGAGAGGGTCCCGGCGGCGATGACCGCGTACAGCGGCAGCAGCAGGTTCGCCGCCGAGTCGCCGATCGACACAGGCACGCGGAACGGCAGCGCCGCGACCGCGAACAGCGGCAGCGCGAGCGGCCGCCGGTGCACGATCCAGGCGAGCGCCAGGATCGCCACGCCTCCGGCCGCCGCGGCCGCCAGCACCTTGGGCCGGAGCAGCGGGTCGAGGCTGTTGGCGAACGTGGCGAGCGCCAGGACCGCCAGCGCGGGCGCCGCGAGCATGGCCAGCGCGCGCCGCCGCCGGTCCGGCAACACGAGCGCGATCGCCAGCGCCGCCGCGGTGGCGAGCAGCGCGACGACCTGGATCGGCGTGGCGACGGCGAACGCGGGCAAGATGGCGGATCACCCTAGACCAAGCACCTTGCGGAATCGCGTTGCCGAAACGTGACGAACGGCGCTGGCACAGCCGCTCCGGCCGCTATCGTGGCGCGGTCGATGGCGATCGTCTCTCCTCCGAGACCTGCTCCCGCAGCACCGCTTCCTCCTGAGCCGACTCCGGAGCGGCGCCGGCGCCCGCTCGGCGGCTGGGTGGCCGGAATCGCGACGACGGTCGGCATCGCGGTGGTCATGTTCGTGATCTACCGGCCGTCGTTCGTCAACTACGACGCGCAGTGGGCGCTGCTGTGGGCACGCGACGCCTGGAGCGGCTTCCTGCCCGAGTACACGGCCGACTTCGCGCCGACGCCGCACCCGCTGGCCACCGCGGTGAGCTCGCTCGCGCTGCCGTTCGGCGGCGAGGCCGACATCGCGATCCTGTGGCTGACGCTGCTCTCGTTCGGCGCGCTCGTGTACCTGACCTTCCGGCTCGGCGCCGAGCTGTTCAACCCCTGGGTCGGCGCGGTGGCAGCGCTGGTCGTGATCACGCGGCCGGTGCTCCTGCGCGACACGCTGATCGGCTACCAGGACCTGCCGTTCGCCGCGCTCGTGGTCGGCGCCGTCCTGCTGGAGGCCCAACGCCACCGCCGCGGCGTGCCGGTCCTCGCGCTGCTCGCGCTGGCCGGGCTGCTGCGGCCCGAGGCGTGGGTGCTGTCCGGCCTCTACTGGCTCTACCTGTGGCCGGCGGCGACGAGCCGCGACCGCGTGCGCACCGCCGCCCTGGCCGTCTCGGCGCCGCTGATCTGGGCGGGCACCGACTGGATCGTCACGGGCGACCCGCTGCACTCGCTCCACGGCACGGCCGCGCTCGCGGAGGAGGCGGATCGCCGCCGCAGCCTCGATGACGTGCCGTACTGGACGGCGCAGTACTTCGGCTTCGCCCTGCGCGAGCCGCTGCTGCTCGGGATCCCGATCGGCCTCGCCTTCGCCTGGGCGCACGCTCGCCGCCGCGCGGCGCTGCCGCTGGTCGCGGTCGGCGCCATGATCGCCGTCTTCGCCGCCGGGCCGCTGTTCGGGCTGCCGCTCATCCGCCGCTACGTCGACACGCCGACGGTGCTGCTCTGCCTGTTCTACGGCCTCGCGGTCGCCGGCTGGACGATGCTCCCGCGCGGGCGCGCGCGCACGACGTGGATGGTGGCCGGGATCGTCGCCGGCGGGCTCTCGATCGCCTACCTGCCCTGGCACGTGCCGCAGCTCGAGAAGGTCGACCGGCGCGTGCAGCTCGACGGCGTCCTGTACCGGCACCTCCAGCGCGCGGCCGAGGCGCCGCGCGTGCGGGCCGCCTTCGCGAGGTGCGGGCCGCTCACCACCGGCGACCACCGCCCGATCCCCTTCGTGCGCTACTGGCTCGGCGGCGACCCCGGGACCGTCGGCACGGTGGCCAGCGGCGCGAGCCCGATGGGCCGGATGCTGCTGCTGCCGCGCCGCGGCGGGACGACCCGCCGCATCTACACCCGGAACACGTTCCCGGCGGTCGAGCCGCCCGAGAACTTCGTGCGCATCTACCGCAACCGCTCCTGGCGCGTCTACGCCGTCCGCGGCTGCGTGCCGCCCCGCAGCGCTTAGACGTCCTCCATCGTCACGGGGTCGTCCTCCTCGTCGTCGCGGACGCCGAGGAAGTCGGTGTAGGCGTCGACGACGGCGTGCGGCTCGTCCCACATCCGCATCTCGCCCTTGTCCATCCAGATCGCCTCGTCGCAGAGCTTCTCGACGCTGCCGAGCGCGTGGGTGACGAGCAGGATCGTGCGGTCCTGCCGGCACAGCTTGCGCATCCGGTTGAACGACTTGCGGCGGAAGCGCGCGTCGCCGACCGACAGCGCCTCGTCGATGATCAGGATGTCGGGCTCCATGGTCACGGCGACCGCGAAGGCGAGCCGCCCGTACATGCCGGACGAGTACGTCCGCATCGGCATGTCCATGAAGTCCTCGAGCTCGGCGAAGGCGACGATCTCGTCGTACTTCTCGCGCAGCTGCGCACGCGTGAGGCCGGCCGCCAGCCCGCCGAGGACCACGTTCTCGCGGCCGGTCAGCTTGCGGTTGAAGCCGACGCCGAGCGAGAGCAGCGTGCTCACGCGTCCCTGGACCTCGATCCGCCCGCTGGTCGGCGGCAGGATCCCGGCGACGGCGCGCATGAGCGTCGACTTGCCGGCGCCGTTGGCGCCCACCACGCCCATCACCTTTCCGTGCGGGACCTCGAACGACACGTTCCGCAGCGCCTCGGTCTCGCGGATGATCCGCTCGCGCCGGCCGAGCTTGCGCAGCGTGCCCTTGAGCGTCGGGTTGCGGTCGAGCGAGGTGCGGTAGGTCACCGACACGTCCTCCACGCGGATCCGAGCGGGCTTAGAGGCGGACAGCGAACTCACGCTCCCGTGACATGAAGAACAGCGCGCCGGCGATGAAGAACGCGAACGCCCACGCGGCCCCGATGGCGAGGTCGGCCGGGTCGGGCGCGCGCCCGAGGTCGATGACGTCACTCCACGCGGTCAGCAGCGGGGCGAGCGGGTTGAGCACCAGCAGGAACTGGTAACGGTCCGGCACCTCGGCGGCGACGTAGAGGATCGGCGACCCGTACAGCCACAGCCGCAGCGCGTAGGTGAGGAAGTTCTTGAGGTCGCGGAAGTAGACCTGGCCGGCGGCCACCAGCGCCGCCAGGCCCATGGCCAGCACCGCGAACAGGAAGAACACGGGGAGCAGCCAGAGCAGGTGCGGGCCCACCGGCAGGTCGGCGACGAAGAACACGGGCAGGAAGATCAGGATGGTCGGCAGGAAGCGCCAGAAGGCGGTGATCACCGAGGCGAGCGGCAGCAGGAGCCGCGGGAACGCCGTGTTGAGGATCAGCCGGCCGCCGCCGACGACCGACCGCACCGCCTGCCGGATCGCGTCGGTCACGAAGTAGTAGGCGAAGAGCGCCGCCATCAGGTGCGCGAAGAACACGATGCCGCCCGTCCGCGCCCGCAGGATGTCGACCAGCACGAAGTACACGCAGGCCAGCAGCAGCGGGCTGAGGATCAGCCACAGCTGCCCGAACAGCGTGTTGTAGTGCTGTGCCCGGAGCTCGGTGCGCGAGAGCTCGAGCGCGAACTCGCGGCGCTTCCACAGCTCGCGGAAGTAGGAGCCGAGCGGCGGTAGGCCGACGTGGTGCGGCTCGTAGACGTGCCGCACGGACGTGAACTCGTCGGTGCGCTGGCGCTGCTCGCGATCGGTGACGGGGGCGGTCAAAGGCAGGGAGAGGCTAGCTGCTAGATCAGCGGCGGCCGGCCGGCTCGTGTCATGCGCCACAGAGTGTTCACACGCAAGCGGCGGCGCGCGCCGCACGGCTGGCGCAACCCGTCGCGGTAGCCGCGCAGCGCGGCGCGACCGGGCCGCAGCGGCAGCGTGCGGAGCGCGAAGCCGGCGACATAGAGGATCCCGAGCGGGAGCGGGAGGTTCCGGCGGGCGAGGAAGACGCGGTTGCGGGCGCCGTAGTAGGCCGAGTAGCCGTGCGGCGCCGTGCGGTAGGAAGGGTGCAGGACCTCGATGTCGCCCGCGTACTCGACGCGGCGGCCGGTGTCCATCACGCGCCAGGCCAGGTCGACGCCCTCGTGCGCGAAGCGGAAGACCTCCGGCCAGCCGCCGGCCTGCTCGAAGACGGTGCGGCGGATCGCCACCGCGCCCTCCCAGATCGCCGTCACCTCGCTCGAGCGGGCGGGGTCGCCCACCCGCAGCCGCGGCACCCAGTCGCGCGGCGCCGGCCCGCCGTCCGAGGAGCGCACTCTGAGCTGCAGCATGCCGAGGTCCGGATCCTCGAACCGCTCCGCCACGCGGGCGAGCGCATCGGGGGAGGCCAGGCGGGCGTCGTCGTCGAGGAAGAACAGCAGCTCGCCGCCGACCGCGCCGACGCCGGCGTTGCGCCCCGCCGGGATGCCGCGGTCCTCCGCGAGCGCCACCGTTCGCACGCTCAGCCCTTCCGGCTGCCAGCCGTTGCCGACCACGACGACGTCGGTCTCCACGCCCGTCTGCATCGCCAGTGACTCGAGGGCCGCCGCCAGCTCGGCCGGCCGGCGGCCCTGGGTCAGGACGACGGCACCGATCATCGGAGGCGGTCCGAGGTGATGATCGCGACCAGGTGCCCGAGCGCGGTGATCGCGGTCATCGCCACCAGCGCGATCACCAGCACGCGCGAGCCGATCAGGTCGCCTGCCACGGCATCCACGATCGCCGCCGCCAGCGCCAGCATCGTCGCCTCCATGGCCACGAACGCGCGGTAGAAGGGCAGCGCGCCCATCGCGCGCCGCACCGCCCGCAGCCCGCTCGGCCGCGGAGCGGCGACGGCCTGCGTGTCGGCCGCCACCGGCAGCCCGGCCTCCGCGCGGGCCACCGCCACCAGCGCCGACTCGCCCTTGATCAGCAGCACCAGCACGGCGGCGACCAGGCCGAGGATCGGCTCCTCGGCGCGGATCCCGATGGCGATCGGCAGCGCCCCCTCGGTCAGCCAGTGGCCGATCCGGTCCAGGTACACGCCGCGGACCGACTTCACGCCGCGCCAGCGCGCGAGCTCGCCGTCGGAGCAGTCGAGCAGGATCTGCAGCTGGATCAGCAGGAAGGCGGCGACGGCCGGCAGCACGCCGGGCAGGACCAGCACGCCGGCGGCCGCGAGGCCGGCGAGGATCATCAGCCACGTCACGCCGTTGGGCGTGATCCGCGTCGGCAGCAGCGCCCGCGTCAGGTACGGCGAGAAGCGGCGGATGTAGAGCCGGCCGGCCCAGTGCTCGCCGCTGTTGCGCTCGAAGATCGAGGCCGGCTGGGTGGCCGCCCGCAGCTCAGCGATCGTAGGCATCGAGGAATCCCGCGACCGCGCGCCGCACGCCGCCCTCGTCGAGCGCGAGGTGCTCGAGGATCGTGAAGCGGTCCGGGCGGGTGCTCGGGGCGCGCACCACCGCCTCCACGAACTGGTCCTCGGTCAGCCCGAGGTCGCCCGGCGTGCGCGGCAGGCCGTGGCGGCGCAGGCACGTGTCGATCCCCTGCGCCAGGCCCTCGTCCTCGCGCAGGAACGAGGTGAACAGGCTCGCGGCGCCGGCCAGCTCGCCGTGGTTGGCCGTGCCCGGGAACAGCACGTCGATCGCGTGCAGGATCTCGTGGTCGCCGCCGCTGCACGGGCGGCTCGACCCGGCGGTGGCCATCGCCAGGCCCGAGAGCACGAGCGCCTCGGCGAGCGCGATCAGGAACGCGTCGTCGTCGATCCCGTCGTCGCGGTGCACGAGCGAGGTCGCCGCGACGCGCGCGAAGGTGACGGCCACGCCGTCGACCTCCTCGCCGCGCTCGCGCGCGGCCAGCCGCCAGTCGGCGATCGCCGACAGGTTGCTGATCGCGTCGCCGATCCCCGACCGGCGCATGGCGGGCTCGCTGCGGCGCACGTAGTCGAGGTCCACGACCACCGCGATCGGCATCTGGACGCCGAACGAGCCCTTGTGGCCCGCGTCGTCGTCGACGAGCGACGCGACCGGCGAGGCGATGCCGTCGTGGGCGAGGCTGGTGGCCACCGCCACCGACGGGAGGCCGGACAGGCTGGCGGCGTACTTGGCGACGTCGATCGTGCGGCCGCCGCCGATCCCCACCACCGCGTCGTAGAACCCGGCCCGCAGGCGGGCGGCCAGCTCGGCGCCGGCCTGTACGGAGCCGCCCGCCACGTCCCAGATCTCGCCATTGGCGAGCTGCGGCCGGAGCGTCGCCGCGAGCTCCTCGCCGAGCCCGGGCCCGACGATCACCGCCACGTGGCCGCCGCTCGAGATCCGGCGGTCGGCCAGCAGCGGGGCGAGCCCCGCCACCGCGCCCGGTCCGATGTCGATCGTCAGCGGCGTGCCGACCATGCGGGTCAGCAGCGGCACGCGACCTCCCGGGCACGCGCGAGGTCGCGGTGGTCGTCGACCTCGACCCATTCGACGACGCCGATCGGCGCGATGCCGACGCGCCCGCCGCGATCGGCGAACTCCTGGAAGCCGTCCTCGTAGTAGAGCGAGTGGTCGCGCCGCCAGGTGGCCTCGAGCGCGTCGGCGAGCGGCTGCGCGGCCGGCCGGCTCGATCAGCGTGACGCCGATGTACTCGCCGTGCGCGGTCGACGGCTCGAGCGCCTTGTTGATGCGGTCCAGGTAGCCGTCGGAGGTGACGTGGACCTTCATCTCCTCCTCGGCCAGCGGCTTGGAGTCGTCGACCGCGATGACCAGCTCGGGGCCGCGCGCCTCCAGCAGCGTCTCCTCGACCGAGGCGGGGTGCACGGTGTCGCCGTTGGCGAGCAGCACGCCCTCGGAGAACGCCTCGCGCGCGCACCACAGCGAGTAGGCGTTGTTCCACTCGAGCGCCTTCGGGTTGTAGACGAGCTCGACCTTCAGGCCGTGGCGGCGCTCCAGCTCGGGAACGCGCTCGGCGAGCCGGTCGTGCGCGTAGCCGCTGACCACCACCGCCTGCTCGAGCCCGACGTGGCGGAAGTTCCCGAGCGCGACGTCGAGGATCGTGCGGTCGCCGTCCACCGCCAGCAGCGTCTTCGGCAGCTCCGCGGTCTCCGGGCCCAGGCGTGTCCCGGCGCCGGCGGCGAGCACCATCCCGATCACTGACCCTCGTCCTCCTCGTCCTCGTACTCGAGCGGTCGCTGCACGCGGCCGACCGCGAGCCAGCCGTAGACCGCCTCGCCGACGAACGCCACGCCGAACACCGCGGCGGCCACGAAGTACCCAGCCGGCAGGGCGCCCGCCACCAGCAGCAGGAAGCCGGCCACGATGCGCCCGTCCCAGCCGCCGGACAGCGCGCTCACCCACGTCGCCGGCGTCACGCCGCGATGTCGCAGGCGGTAGACGAGGTCGTAGTGGCGGAAGGCGAGCGCGGCCAGCAGGGCGAAGGCGGCCGGATAGGCGTCGGGGCCCTCGAGCGCGGCGATCCAGACGAGCGCGATGTACTCGGTCCCGCGCAGGAGCGGCATCTCGGCCCAGCGGATGTTCGGGCGGGGCCGGGCGCCGCTCGAGGCGCCGCCCAGCAGCACGACCAGCGCGAGCACGGCCGCCGCCACGGGGCGCGGCGTGTCGCCGCCGCCGATCGCGATAGCGGCCACCAGCGCCAGCAGCGCGACGAGCAGGAGCCCCGCGCCCGGCAGCCGCAGGGCGCGGCCCAGCAGCGTCCCGAGCGCGCGCGCGAGCGGGCCGTCGTCGCGGTAGACGGCGATGGGGTCCGGCGGCGCGAGCGCCGCCGGCGAGGCGGTGACGGTCATCGCAGAGATCGGAGCACCCGGCCGGTCTGGGTGTAGACGGCCGCGACGCCGCCCCAGGCGAGCACGACGATGAAGGTGACGCGCGGCGTGAACAGCGCCGCGGTGATCGCGATCGCCGCGAACCGCTCGCCGATCGGGAAGGCGATCATCTTCTTGACCCAGCGCACGCCGGGCGCGCGGTCGATCCGGTGCCAGGCGCCGAGCACGCGCTCCGGCAGCGAGCGCTCCGGCCGCGCCGCCGGCTCTTCCTCGCGGCGGCTGCTGCGGCGCGCCTCGACGGCCTGGCCGGCGGCGTCGGCCGCCTGCGCGACCGGCGGCTGCGGCGTCTGGCCGATCGCGTCTCGCCGCGAGCCGCCGAACGAGAAGTCGGACATGTGCCGCGCCGTCTGCAGCGTGATCGCCGCGCAGGCGAGCAGCCACACGGGGTCGTCCATCCGGCTCGCCCCGATCGCGAGGCCGGCGAAGGCGAGGTACTCCTTGGTGCGGTCGAACACCGAGTCCAGCCACGCGCCGAGCTTGGAGAACTGGCGCGTGTAGCGGGCGAGCTGGCCGTCGACGCAGTCGGTGACGAAGGCGAGATAGAGCAGCACCGCCCCCGTCACCAGGCCCCAGCGCTCGCCGGTGGCGAACGCGATCGCCGCCAGCAGCCCGATCAGCACCGAGACGGTGGTCACCTGGTTCGGCGTGAAGCCGCGGTGCGCGCACCAGCGCGCGATGTACCGCGAGTACGTGCTGACGAAGAAGGTCGTGAAGAAGCCGTCGGCGCCCTTGACGGCCGAGTCGAGCAGGACGCGGTCCTCGTCGATCTCCGCGATCTCGCGCTCGGCTTCGGCGGCGGACGCCGCGGACAGCGGCCGGCTCCAGTACAGCCGGCGGAGGTTGCTCGTCCAGATGTGCGCGCCGCCGCGCACCAGCCCGACCAGCAGGAGCGCGACGACGTCGTCGGGCGCCGTCGCGAGCCGGTCGCGCAGGCGTGCCTCGTCCTCGGGCGACAGCACGACGTAGGCGCCGCCCTGCTCCTCCTCGAGCGCCTCGCCTTCGTCGTCGGGCGACTCCACGACCTCGTCGGCGTCAGCGTCGGCGGCGTCGCCGGCGGCGAGCCGGACGCGCCACGACGCCGCCTTGCGGTCGAGCTCCTCGAGCCACGCCGCCGGCGGCTCCGCGCACAGAGGAGCGAGCTGCTCGGCGGCCCGGGCCAGGGCCGGTCCGTCGCCGGGCGTGACCTTGAGCAGGCCGAGGAACGTCGCGGTCGGCCGGTGGACGGCGTGGTAGGCCGACCCGGCGCTGATCACGCGCCCGCGGCGGCCGCGGATCCGGAACACCATCGGGCGCAGCCTGCCGCCGCCGAGGATGCCGGTGGCCATGCGCGGATCGGCCAGGAGGCCGGCGAGCGCCTCGCGATGCGTGGCGATGTCGCCGTTGGCGAGGAGCAGGCCGCGGTCGCCTGCCGCGCCCGCGAGCTCGGCCACGAGCCCCAGGTCGGCGACCACGTCGGGTGACGAGACGACCTCGGCGTCCTCGCCGAGCGCCGCTCGCACGTCCGCCTCCCAGGCGGGGCGCGTGATGACGACCGTGCGAGACACGCCGAGCGTCGCGAGCTGGGCGGCGAGACGGCCGACCAGCGTCCCGTCGGCAAACGGCAGCAGCGCGGCGGCTCCGCCGTCCCCGGCGCGGGCGGTCGCGAACAGCACCGCGGCGTCGACCGGCGTCCCGCCGCGGACGGCGGGCGGTGGCGTCAAGTCGGTCCTCTCTGCGGCCGCGCGTGTGTCACTCAACCCGCTCGTCAAAGCCGTCGGAGCCTAGCGATCCGAGCAGCGCGTCCCAGCGCGGACCGACGGTCTCGATCGCGTAGGTGCGCGCTTTGGCGAGCGCGGCCTCGCCGTAGCGGCGGCGGCGATCGGGGTCGCCGATCAGCTCCAGGAGAGCCGCGGCGAGCCCATCCACGTCCTCGGGCGGGACCAGGATCCCGTCGACGCCGTCGCTGACGATGTCGGCCGGTCCGTGCGGGCAGTCGAAGCTGACGACCGGAACGCCCTTGCTCATCGCCTCCACGAGCACCATCCCGAAGCCCTCGAAGCGCGAGCTGAGCACGAACAGCGAAGCCTCCGCCATCGCCTCGCCCAGCTTTCGGGTGCGACCCATCAGCTCGACGTTGCCGTTGCCGATCTGCGCCTGCAGCCGCGTGCGCTCCGGTCCCGAGCCGTAGATCCGCAGCCGCCAGTCGGGCTGCTGTTCGGCGACCTTGGCGAACGCCCCGATCAGCAGGTCGAAGCCCTTCTGCGAGGTGAGCCGGCCGGCGGCGACGACGAGCGGCGCTTCGAGCGTGCTCGTGCCGCCGCCGAGCGGCGCCAGCGGGTTGGGGATCCGCTCGACGCGCGTGCGCAGCAGCGCGCCGTAGTCCCGCTCGTCATGGCTCGTGAGGACGGTGAGGGCGTCGAGCGCGTCGTAGTGGCGCGCGATGTCCTCGGCCAGCCGCGGCCGGTGCGACGCGAAGTGCATGTGCTCCTGGCCGACCGTGACGACGCCGCGCGGGGCCAGTCGCGCCGCGAGCAGGTTGAAGGCCGGCCGCGTCGTGATCAGGACGCCGCCGTCGAGGGACCGCAGCCACCGGAGCAGCGCGATGTCCGTCCGCAGGCTGCAGAGCGGATAGACGTAGTCCTCCGGATGGATCAGCAGGCTCGGCAGGCGGTCGAGCAGGCTCCTGCCCTCGGTCAGCGCCCGCGTGGCGGGCAGCGGGAAGAAGGGCCGCTTGCGACGGCGGACGAGGCTGACCACCTCGACTTCGCGGCTCTGCGCGAGGTGGCCGGCGACGTTGAGCGTCGTGCGGATGGTGCCGCCCATGCCCCAGGCATGCGCGAGCAGCACGCGGACGGGACCGGGCGCTCGCGTGGCGCTGCCGCGCGGCAGGCGGGCCGCGAGAGCGAGCGCGCAGCGGTGCGCGGCCACCGCGAGCGGCCCGAGTAGGCGGCGTCGCGGCGACTCTCTCGGCACGACGGTCATGCTAAGGCGCTCGCGCGAACTTGAGAGTGCGAGTAAGCCGCACTCGTTCTCGGCGGTACGCTGGCTGCGACCGTGAAGCGCGACCAGCTGCCCCCGCACAAGACCGCGACGTACGTCATGCCGCGCTGGGAGGCGGTGTACGTCTCCGTCAACAAGGCTGCCTGCACGAGCCTGAAGTGGCTGGTGGCGGAGCTCCAGGACGAGGACCCGGAGCAGTTCCACCGCTCGCTCAGCCGGGAGATCTCGCGCACCATGACCATCCACCGGCGCAGCCTCTGGCGAAAGACGCCGATGGCCAAGCGGCTCTCGGACGAGCGGCTCGAGGAGATCTCGCCGGAGCGCGGCTGGTTCGTGTTCGCCGTCGTCCGCCACCCGACCGCCCGGCTGTTCTCGGCCTGGCAGTCGAAGCTGCTGCTGCGCGAGCCGTGGTGGGTCGAGCAGTTCGGCGGCGAGGAGTGGTTCCCGCGCGTGCCCGAGCACGGCGAAGACATCGTCGACGAGTTCGTGCGCTTCGCGCGGCTCATCGCTCGCGACCCCGAGCAGACCATCATGCGCAACCGCCACTTCGCGCCCCAGGCATGGATGCTGGCGGCCGACCGCATGCCGTACACGCGGATCTACAGGACGAGCGAGATCGGCGAGCTCCTGGAGGACTTCGAGAAGCACCTGCGGGCGCACGGATACGACGGCGGGCCGCTCAAGCTGCTGCGCGCGAACGAGACGCCGCTCAAGCCGATCGCCTCGCTGTTCCCGCCCGACGTGCTCGACATCTCGCGGGAGCTCTACGCGGACGACTTCGAGCGCTTCGGCTACGACGACGCGATGCCGGGCGGGCTGGACCCGTCCGATCGCTACGACGACGCGGTGCTGCCCGAGATCATCCGGCTGATCGAGCGCGCCGAGCGCATCAACGACCTCGCGCTGCGGGCTCGCGAGATCAGGGCCGAGGTGGGCGCCGCCGACGGCGCGCAGCCGCAGTCGTCCTCGCCGGTGCGCCGGATCGCCTTGCGCGCCAAGCGCCGGCTCGTCAGCGACTGAGCGCCCGGACGCGCCGGACGGCGCGGCGGATCGGGCTGCGCAGCCGCTCCGGAATCCGCGTCCAGACGGCCAGCGCCGCACGCCGCGGCGCGCTCGGCTTCGGCGGGCGGCTGAGCTCGGCGAGCGCCTCGAGCGTGCGGATCCCGACCTTGCGCGGGTCGTAGAGGCGGTCGGCGACCGGCACCGATCCCTGCGTGCGCAGGTCGAGGTGGCCGTGGCTCTCGATGCGCGCGTCGATGTCCGGGCCGGCGGCGATCAGCGAGCCCTCGCGGAGCGGCGCGAGCCCCGCGGGGTCGTCGACGTCGTAGCCGAAGAACGCGCCGAGCGCGCCGAGCCGCCGGCGCAGCACCGCTCGCTGCCCCTCGCTCATCGTCTTGGTCCACTTGGCGATCCGCGACGTGTCGATCGGGTCGTCGACGCGGCTTCGCCCCTCGACCTTGAGCCTGCCGCCGCGGGCGCCCTGCACCGTGTGGTGCTCGAGCACGCTCTGCGACCACGGCTCCCCGAGCCAGTCGAGCAGCTCGCGCAGGAGCGCCTCCGGCCGCAGCACCAGGTCCTCGTAGCGGACGATGGCGAAGCGCTCGCCGACCTGCGCCGCCTGGCGGGCGATCTCGCGGTTGTAGCGCGCGTAGTGGTAAGCGGCCTGGCCGACCGGGTGGCGCCAGCGATTCATGTTCGAGCTCACGCAGGCGCCCGGGTGGCGGACGATGCCGATGAACACCGCCTCGGGGAACAGCCGCGCCATGTCGTCTATGTGCCACGTGTGGTACGGCGTCTTGTCGCCCCAGCGCTGCTTGCCCTGGCGCTCGACGTTGCGCATGAAGATGCGGTCGTAGAAGCGCGCGAGCTCCTCGTCGAGCTCCTTCCGGCTCCAGCCCATCCGCTTGGCCCAGTTGCGCCCGGACCACTTGTAGGGGATGAACTGGTGCGCGTTGTACGCGCGCATGAAGCCCGTCTCGCGCGGGATCGCGATGTTGTCGTGGCTGTCCAGGATGAGCCGGAGCAGCGTCGACCCCGAGCCCATCGCTCCGATGATGAAGACCGGGCCGTGCACGGGGGCCGGCCGCAGCGGACCCGTGTCTGGCACGGCACCCTCCTCGCTTGCCGAAACGATGCGGGCCGGGAGTCTAACGACGGGGTCCGCAGTATCCTGCCGCCGCCATGCGGTCGATCGTCCTCTCGGTCAAGCGGCTCGTGATCCGCGTCCTGCGCTCGGCGCTGGTGCGCCTCGTGCGCGCTCAGCCGCGCGACCGCGAGGGCGCCGAGCGCCGCGTGACGATCATGCTCACCAGCGCCTGGGGCATGGGCGGCACGATCCGGGCCGCCCACAACATGGCGGGGTACCTGGCGGCGAACGGCTACGACGTCGAGCTGATCAGCGCCATGCGGACCCGAGAGGAGCCGTTCTTCGGCTCGTTCCCGCCGGGCATCAAGGTGCGCGCGCTGGACGACCGCCGCCCGGGCGCCGTGCCGCTCCCGCTGCGGCCCGTGCGGTGGCTGCTGCGCAAGCCGGGGAGCGCGCTGTACCCCTACACCGACCGGCGGGCGAGCACGTGGAACCTGTGGGTCGACCTGCAGCTCGTCCTCGCGCTGCGGCGGCGGACGGGCTTCCTGGTCGGGACCCGGCCGGGGCTGAACATCCTCGCCGCCCTGCTGCGGCCCCCCGGCATGACCACCGTCGGGCTCGAGCAGATGAACCTCGGCCACCACGTCAAGCCGCTGCGCAAGGCGATGGCCAGGAGCTACCCCCGGCTCGACGTGCTCGTCGTGCTCACCGAGCAGGACCGCGAGTCGTACGACCGGATGCTGAACGGGCGGCTGAAGCTCGCGATCATCCCGAACACCGTCCACGACGTGACGGGCCCGCGCGCCGACCTCGGCCGCCGCCGCGTGCTGGCCGCCGGCCGGTTCGAGTACCAGAAGGGCTACGACATGCTGATCGAGGCCTTCGCCGCGGTGCACGCCGAGCACCCCGAGTGGCAGCTGCGGATCTGCGGCGAGGGCAAGCTGCGCCCGCAGCTCGAGCAGGCGGTCGCCGAGCACCGGCTCAACGGCGCCGTCGAGCTTCCCGGGCCGAGCGACAAGCTGCCGGCCGAGATGGAGGAGGCCTCGATCTACGCCCTCAGCTCGCGCTTCGAGGGCTTCCCGCTGGTGTTGCTGGAGGCGATGGGGAAGGGGATGGGCGTCGTCGCCTTCGACTGCCCGACCGGCCCGCGCGACATCATCGAGGACCGCCGCAACGGCATCATCGTGCCGCCCAAGGATCCCGCCGCCTTCGCCACCGGCCTGACCGCCCTGATCGAGGACGAGGAGCTCCGGCGGCGCTGCGGCGCGGCCGCCGCCGAGACGGCGCACGAGTACACGATCGAGGCCATCGGGCCGCGCTGGGAGGCCCTGTTCCGGGATCTGGCGTGATCGGCGAGGCGCAGCTGCGCGAGTGGGGCGAGGCGTCGTCCTCGCGCACGGAGCTGTGGACGCGGTTCGTCGGCGAGACCGAGGCCGCCACGGTGGCCGAGATCGGCGTCTACCGCGGCCAGTTCGCGGAAAGGCTGCTCGGCGACTGCCCGGGCATCTCGACCTACTACATGATCGACCCGTGGCGGAACCTGGCCGACTGGAACAAGCCGGCCAACAAGTCCGACGACGTCTTCCGGAGGTTCTACGACGAGTCGATGGAGCGGACCGCCGCGCACGAGAGCAAGCGCGTGGTGCTGCGCGGGACGACCACCGAGGTGATCGACCAGATCCCCGACGGCTCGCTCGACTTCGCCTACGTCGACGGCGACCACACGCTGCGCGGAATCACCGTCGACCTGATCAAGGTGTTCCCCAAGGTGCGCGAGGGCGGCTGGATCGGCGGCGACGACTTCAGCCCCTCGATCTGGCAGCACAGCGAGGAGTACGAGCCGACGCTGGTGTTCCCGCTGGCCGTGCACTTCGCCGAGGCGATGGACGCGCGGATCTACGGGCTCCCCCACAAGCAGTTCCTGATCGAGAAGGCCGCTGACAGCGGTCATGCGTTCGTGGACCTGACCGGGCGGTACGGTGACCTCGAGCTCAAGCGCCAGCTCGACCGCCGTCAGCCGGGGCAAGGGCTTCTGTCGAAGCTGCGCAACCGCTGACGCCGCCGCGTGTTCGGTTCATCGTGCCCCGCGTTCTCGCCTGCCTGATCGTCCTCGTCGTCGCCCTCGTCGCGGCGCCGGCCGCCGAGGCCCGCGTCGGCTCGTGCCTGGCGCCGGGCTCCAAGCTCCAGTGCACGATCTGGACCGGCAAGGTCACCTACATCGGCGACGGCGACACGATCTACGTCGACGCCAAGGGCGACAGGACGAGCAAGACGCTGCACGTCCGGATGACGGGCTTCAACGCGATGGAGCAGAGCGTCTACAGCAGCATCGCGAGCCGGCGGCGCGGCGAGTGCCACGCGCTCGAGGCGACGAGCCGGCTCGAGCAGCTGATCCGGGCCAGCCGCTGGCGGGTCCGGCTGGCGGCCCTGGATCCCGGCAGCCACTCGGGCCTGCGCCCGCGGCGCGCCGTGGCGGTCCGGATCGACGGCCGCTGGCGCGACGTCGGCGCGATCATGCTGGCCGAGGGCCACGCGCTGTTCCTGCCCAACCGCACCGAGTGGGCGTGGAACGACGGCTACAGCCAGATCGCCGAGCAGGCGGCCGCCACCGGGCAGGGACTCTGGAACCCGGCGTACTGCGGCGCCGGTCCGAGCGACGCTCTCGCCGCTGCGCGTGATCGCCAACGCGGACGCCGACGGGCCGGACGAGGACAACCTCAACGGCGAGTGGATGCGCGTCCGCAACCTGGACACCGTCAATGAGGTCCACCTCGGCGGCTGGTGGCTGCGCGACTCCGCGCTCAACCGCTACACGTTCCCCAGCTGGGCCACGCTGCCTCCGGGCGAGTCGCTCACGGTCTACGTCGGCAAGGGGACCGAGACCTGGACCGAGTTCTTCTGGAACCGCAAGCAGCCCGCGTTCGAGAACGCGACCGGCGGCGAGCAGGCCATGGGCGACGGCGCCTACCTGTTCGACCCGCAGGGCGACCTGCGCGCCTTCATGACCTATCCGTGCCGCATCACCTGCACCGATCCCTACCAGGGCGCGGTCGACGTGACCGCCAAGCCGCGCGGGCGTGAGGTCGTGACCGTGCGCAACACGGCGGCCTTCGCGATCGACCTCGACGGCTACCGGCTCCACAGCCCGCCCTACGGTTACGCGTTCCCCCGCGAGTCGGTCCTGCAGCCGGGCGAGGAGATGACGATCGAGACGCGCGGCGACCCGCTCGAGGACTCCTCGCTCGAGAAGTACTGGGGCCTCCCGAAGTCGATCCTCAACGACGGCGGCGACAAGATCCGCGTCACGAGCTTCCGCGGCGTCGTGCTGGACTGCTTCGCCTACGGCAGCGGCGCCTGCTGATCAGTCCTCGATCAGCTCGTCCAGGTTCGGCTCCTCCTCGATGAGCCCGTACTCGAGGCTGAGCTGCGACAGCAGCTCGACCGTGTCCGTCGTGATGTCCTGCCGCCACTGCGGCAGCTTGATGTTCGCGGCCGCCTCGGGCGGGATCTGCGTGTACTCGGTGAGGATGTCGCGCACCGCGTCCGGGTTGTTCTGCGCGTAGTCGAGCGACTTCTCCATCGCGGTGACGAAGCGGTCGACGACCTCCTCGTTCTCCTCTGCGTACTGCTTGGACGTGAAGTAGGTCGCCACCGTCAGGTCGGGCGCCGTGTTGACGTAGAACGGGTCGATCCCCTTCGCCTTGCCGGCCTTGCCCTGGCTGACGAACGGCTCGACGACGCAGGCGCCGTCGACGCGCTCGGCCTCGAGCGCCGCGTTCATGTCCGGGAACGGCACCTCGGTGAACTTGAGCTTGGTGTCGTCGACGCCCATGTCGGACAGCGACTTGCGGATCGTGACCTCGCAGATGTTCTTGAGCGTGTTGACGGCGATCGTCTTGCCCTCGAGGTCCTTCGGCTCCTTGATCGGGCCGTCCTTGAGCACGAGCAGGTCGGCCCAAGCCTCCTCCTCGGTCTTGCCGCCCAGCACGCCCTGGCTGATGATCTCGACCGGCAGGTCCTTGGACGCCGCGATCAGCAGCGAGACGACGTTCGAGAAGCCGATCTGGAAGTCGCCGCTGAGCACGGCCGGCGTGATCGCCGCGCCGCCCTCGGCGAGCTGCGGCTCGACCTTGAGATTCTCCTCCTCGAAGAAGCCCTGCTTGATGCCCAGGTAGAGCGGCGCCACGTCGGCGATCGGGATGACGCCGACCCGCAGCGTGGTCTGCTCGGCCTGGCCGCCTCCGCCTCCGGTGGGCTCCTCCTCGTCGTCGCCGCAGCCTCCGGCCACGAGCGCAGCCGCGATCCCCAGCGCTACCAGCCATCCCCGTCGCATCGCTCCTCCTCGTCTGACGACGCGGGGGACAATACAACAGACTATTTGGCTTCTTCGCCGATGATCTGTTGTGCGATGGCGAAGGCGGAGTTTGCGGCCGGGACGCCGCAGTAGATCGCCGTCTGGAGCAGGATCTCCTTGATCTCGTCCGGGCTGAGGCCGTTGCGCAGCGCCGCGCGCGTGTGCATGGCCAGCTCGTTCTCGTGCCCGCCGGCGACCAGGGCGGTCAGCGTGATCGCGCTGCGCATGCGGCGGTCGAGGCCCGGCCGGGTCCAGATCTCGCCCCAGGCGTAGCGCGTGATCAGGTCCTGGAAGTCGGCCGTGAAGTCGGTGGTGCGCTCGATCGACGCGTCGACGTGCGCGTCGCCGAGCACCTCGCGGCGGGTGCGCATCCCGTCGTCCAGGAACCCGCGCAGCAGCCGGTTGAACTCGTCGGCGTGCTCGACGACGGCCAGGTGCCGCGCCCGCTCGATCACGTGCAGCCGCGCGCCGGGGATCTCCTCGGCGATCGCCGCGAGCTCCTCGGGCGGCGAGGCGGGATCGCCGTCGCCGGCGACGGCCAGCACCGGCATGCGGAGGTCGCCGAGCTGCCCGCGCAGGTCGTGGCCGCCGATCGCCTCGGCGCACGAGGCGTAGCCCTCGGCCGGCGTCGAGAGCAGGTTCGCGCGCAGCCGGTCGCGCATGGCGGCGGGCGCCTCCGGCGTCAGCCAGCGCTCGAGGGCGGCGTCGGCGACCGCCTCGACGCCCTCGGCGCGCACCGTCGCCGCCCCGCTCCGCTCCACGTCTCCGGCGGGCCGAACTGCCGCGAGGTGCAGCAGAGCGCGAGGCGTTCGATCCGCTCGGGAGCGCGCAGCGCCAGCGTCATGCCGACGGCGCCGCCGAGCGACAGCCCAACGAACGTGACGCTCTCGATGCCGAGCTCGTCGAGCAGCGCCAGCGCGTCGCCGGCGAGGTCGCCGACCGTGTAGGGACCGGGCGGCGCCGGCGAGTCGCCGTGTCCGCGGTGGTCGTAGCGCAGCACGCGGAACTCGTCCGTGAAGGCCTCCGCCTGCGCGTCCCACATCTCGAGCGTGGTGCCGAGCGAGCTGGAGAACATCACGACGGGGGCCAGCACGGGGCCTTCGAGCACGTAGTTGGTCATTCCAGCTCCAGGGCGCGGTCGATCAGCGCGTCGACGAGTGCCTGGTCGACCTCGCCTTCGACGGGGTGGGGGTGGACGGTGAGGCCGTCGAGCGCCTCGCGCAGCGACCAGGCGGCGCCCCCGGTGCAGGCGAGCGCGGTGCTCAGCGCGCTCCACTCGCTCTGCCACGCGCCGGCCGCGCGCTCGTGCTCGCCGGCCATCGCCTCGAGCAGCACGCCGGCCGCGCCGCGCACCGACCGCGCGGCCGCCCGCGCGCGGATGGCGCCCACCGGGTTCTGCTTGTGCGGCATCGACGACGATCCTCCGCGGCCGCCTTCGCTCGACTCCGAGGCTTCGCCGGCCTCGGCCATCAGCACGATGTCGAGCGCGACCTTCTCGCACGCGCCGGCGGCGATCGCCAGCGCGGCGCCGAGGCCGGCGACGCGGGTGCGGTCGCTGTGCCACGCCAGCCGCGGCTCGCCGAGCTCGAGCCGCTCGGCGAACCGGGCGATCAGGCGCGGCGACTGCACGCCGACGGGCCCGCCGAGCTGCGCGGCGAGCTCCGCGTGCCGCAGGCGCTCGCGCGCCGAGGCGACGCCGTCCAGCCAGCCCGCGGCCTTGAGCCCGAAGGTGATCGGCTGCGCCGGCTGCATCAGCGTGCGCCCGGCCATCACCGTGGCGCGGTGCTCGCCGGCGAGCCGGGCGCAGGCGGCGACGACGCCGTCGAGCTCGGCCAGGATCAGCGCGCGCGCCCGGCGGGCGACGAGCATGGCCGCCGTGTCGAGGATGTCCTGGCTGGTGGCGCCGTGGTGCGCCTCGGGCGCCCGCTCGCGCAGCGCCGCGGCGAGCGGGACGACCGGGTTGGCCGCCTCGCGCCCGCCGATCTCGTAGGAGCCGCGGCAGGCCTCGGCGACCGCCTCGGCGGCCTCGCGCGAGATCACGCCCTCGTCGGCCTGCGCGGCGGCCAGCGCGGCCTCGGCCTCGAGCATGGCGGCGAGCCACGACTCGTCGCTGACTGCGGCAGCGACGTCGTCGGGCACGAAGATCGAGTCAAACGTCAAGGAATGCGGTCTGGCGCTCGCCCTGCAGGTGGACGTCGAAGGTCAGCACACCAGCTTGCGGTCGCGCAATGAGGGTATGTCTGAGCGCCTCGTCCTCGATCGACGAGAGCAGCGGGTCGGCCGCGTTCGCCTCCGCCTCGTCGGGGAAGTAGAGGCGCGTGTAGAGGTGGCGCAGCAGCCCGCGGGCGAGCACGCAGACGCTGATGTGCGGTGCCTGGCCGTCGGCCGCGCCGGGCTTGACGGTGACGAACTCGAAGCGCCCCTCGGCGTCGGTCGGGCAGCGCCCGAAGCCGTCGAAGCCGTCCTCCAGCGGCAGCTCCTCGCGCGTGTCCTCCGGATGGCGGTAGCGGCCGTGGCGGTTGGCCTGCCAGATCTCCACCAGCGCATCGTCGACCGGCTGGCCGTCGCCGTCGATCACCGCCCCGACGATGCGGATCGCGTCGGGGTCGCCGGGCGAGACGAGGCGCTCGCCGCCCTCGTAGGGAAGTGCGTACTCGAAGAAGGGGCCGACGGTCTGCGACGGCGTGCTCATCAGTGCTCCATCGGCGTCGCTTCGCGCCCGCGGAGCACGATGTCGAACTGGTAGCCGAGCGCCCACTCGGACTCGGTGGTGCCGAGGTCGAAGCTCGCGATCATCCGCTCGCGCGCCGCCGGGTCGCGGACCGACTGGAAGATCGGGTCCTGCCCGAACAGCGGGTCGCCGGGGAAGTACATCTGCGTCACCAGCCGGGTCGCGAACGCGGTCCCGAACAGCGAGAAGTGGATGTGCGCGGGCCGCCAGGCGTTGTCGTGGTTCCCCCACGGGTAGGCGCCCGGCTTGATCGTGACGAAGCGGTAGCGGCCCTCGTCGTCGGTCATGGCGCGGCCGGCGCCGGTGAAGTTGGGGTCGAGCGGCGCCGGGTGGCGGTCGGCGCGGTGGATGTAGCGCCCGGCGGCGTTGCACTGCCAGATCTCCACCAGCGAGTTGCGGACCGGGCGGCCGTCGCCGTCGAGCACGCGGCCGGTGACGATGATCCGCTCGCCGAGCGGCTCGCCGGCGTGCTGGCGCGTGAGGTCGTGGTCGAGCGGGCCGACGCGGTCGTGCCCGTAGACCGGGCCGGTGATCTCGGACAGCGTGTGGGGGAGGAGGATCAGCGGCTTGTCGGGCGCCCGCCGCGCGGTCGAGGCGTACTCGGGGCTGAGGTATGCCGGGTGGGTGCCCTCTGGATCGTGCCGGTAGCCGTTCACGCCTCGATCACCATCGCGACCCCCTGTCCGACGCCGATGCACATCGTCGCCAGGCCCCAGCCGCCGCCGCGCCGTCTGAGCTCGTGCGCGAGCGTGGTGAGCAGCCGCGTGCCCGAGTTGCCGAGCGCATGGCCGAGTGCGATCGCCCCGCCGTTGACGTTGAGGATCTCGGGGTCGAGCTCCTTCCACTCGGCCAGGCAGGCCAGCGACTGGGCGGCGAACGCCTCGTTGAGCTCGACCGCCTTCAGGTCTCCCCAGCCGATGCCCGCGCGCTCCAGCGCCTTGTTCGCGGCCTCGACTGGCCCGATGCCGTAGAGCTGCGGCTCGACGGCGCTCGAAGCTCGGCTGGCGATGCGCGCGAGCGGCTGGTCCTCCTCGCTGGTCAGCAGCAGCGCGGAGGCGCCGTCGTTCATCGGCGACGAGTTGCCGGCGGTGACCGTGCCGTCCTTTCGGAACACCGGCTTGAGCTGCCCAAGCTTCTCGAGCGTGCTGTCGGCGCGGATGTTCTCGTCGCGCTCGAGCTCCTCCATCGCGACGATCTCGTCGGCGAACGCGCCTCGGTCCCACGCGGCGGCCGCCTTCTGATGGCTGTTGAGCGCGAACTCGTCCTGCTGCTCGCGCGTGATCCCGTACCTGTCGGCGAGGATCTCCGCGCCCTCGCCGAGCGACACGGTCCACTCGTCGGGCATCTCGGGGTTCACCATGCGCCACCCGAGCGTGGTGCTGTACATGGTCTCGCTCGCACGGGGGAACGGCTTATCGGGCTTGAGCACGACCCAGGGCGCGCGGCTCATCGATTCCACGCCGCCCGCGATGCAGACGTGCTCGTCACCGGCAGCGATGGCGCGGCTGGCGGAGAACACCGCCTCCATGCCGGAGCCGCAAAGGCGGTTCACGGTCGCGCCGGGGATCGAGGTCGGCAGCCCCGCCAGCAGGACGGCCATCCGGGCCACGTTGCGGTTGTCCTCGCCGGCCTGGTTGGCGTCGCCGAAGTAGACCTCGTCGACGCTCCCGATCCCGTTGCGGTCGGCCAGCGCGCGCACGACGGTGGCGGCCAGGTCGTCGGGCCGCGTGCCGGCCAGCGAGCCGCCGAGCTTGCCGACCGGCGTGCGCATGGCGTCGACGATGAAGACGTCAGGCATCGAGCTCCCGGAGGGCGTCGAGCTCGTCGGCCGTCGGCGGATCGGTCGTCTCGAGGTCGTCGGCGACCTTCAGCTCCCAGCCCGTCGCCTCGCGCGCCTGCTCCAAGGTCACGCCGGGGTGGAGCGCCTCGAGCACGAGCTCGTCGTGCCGGCGCAGCACGCCGAGGTCGGTGATGACCACCTGGTCCTGCGCGCCGAGCGACGTCTTGAAGTCGAGCTCGTCGACGAAGGAGCGCGGCGACTGGCGGATGATCGTGATCACCCGCCGAGTGTGCGCCGCGATCTCAGGCGCACCGCCGGCCCCTGGCAGGCGCACCTTCGGCTCGTCGTACGAGCCGATGACCGTTGAGTTGAGGTTGCCGAAGCGGTCGATCTGGGCCGCGCCGAGGAACCCTACGTCAATCCGGCCCCCCTGCAACCAGTAATTGAAGATTTCGGGTACGGACACCACTGAATCGGCGGTCTCCGCAAGGTCACCGTCACCGATCGACAACGGCAGCCGGGTCGGCTTGGAGCCGATCGTGCCCGATTCGTAGATCAGCACGACATCCGGCGCGTGCCTGCCGCGGGCCAGGTTGGCGGCGGTCGAGGGCAGGCCGATGCCGACGAAGCAGACCTCGCCGTCGCGCAGCTCGCGGGCCGCGGCCACGGTCATCATCTCGTCGGCGCTGTGCTCCACAGGACGTGCTCCTCCATCCACGCCTTGAACGTGTCGCGGTCGCGCGCGATCGGGTCCCAGGCCTTGTAGAAGTCGTTGTCGCGGTCGTAGTAGTCGTGGGCGTAGGAGGGGTGCGCGCCGCGCGGCGCCTCGGCCACCGCGGTGACCGCCCAGTTGGGGATGACGATCGCGCCCGGCCGCGGCTCGAGCTCGTCGACGATCTCCTCGACGGTCACGAGGGAGCGCTGCGCCGCCAGCACGACCTCCTTCTGGATGCCGACGATGCCCCACAGCTGGACGTTGCCCTTCCGGTCCGCCCGCTGGGCGTGGACGATGCCGACGTCCGGCCGCAGGGCGGGCACGGCGGTCAGCTCCTCGCCCGTGAAGGGGCAGGTGATCCGCGCGACGTTCGCCTTGAGGTCCGTGCCCGTGGCTCCGCGCATGACGCCGAAGGGCAGCCGCGCGGCGCCTGCCGCGTACCGGTTGGCCATCGCCGCGTGCGTGTGCTCCTCGAGCTCGAGCGGCTCGGGCCAGCCGTTCTCGACCGCGTCGCGCAGCCGGCGCAGCGAGCCGACGCCGGGGTTGCCGCCCCACGAGAACACCAGCCGGCGCGCGCAGCCCATCCCGATCATCTGGTCGTAGATGAGGTCCGGCGTCATCCGGATCAGCTCGAGCCGCTTGCGCTCCTGGCGCACGATCTCGTGCCCGGCGGCGAACGGGATCAGGTGCGTGAAGCCCTCGAGCGCGACGCTGTCGCCGTCGTGGACGAGCGTCCGGATCGCGTCGGAGAGGGTGGTGACGTCGGCCACCGGGCTAGTTTGTCAAATCAATTGACAGATAGCCCACGACCATGTCGCCGAGCATGCTGCGGTAGTGCTCGCGGCGCTTCGGGTCGGCCAGGTCGCGGTCGAACAGCGTCCCGAAGGTGTGGCGGTTGGCCACGCGGAACACGCAGAAGGCGCTGATCATCATGTGCACGTCGATCGCGTCGACGTCGGGCCGGAACAGGCCCTGGCCGCGGCCGCGCTCGAGGATCCGCTCGAGCAGGTCGATGGCCGGCGTCCCGAGCTCGGCGATCGCCTGCGACCGCGCCATGTGCTCGGCGTGGTGGATGTTCTCGATGCTCACGAGGCGGATGAACTCCGGGTGCGCCTCGTGGTGGTCGAAGGTCAGCTCGGCGATCCGGCGCACGGCGGCGCCGGGCTCGAGGCCGTCGACGTCGACCTGCTTCTCGGCCTGCCGGACCGCGGTGTAGGCGCGCTCGAGCACCGCGATGTAGAGCTGCTCCTTGCCGCCGAAGTAGTAGTAGATCATGCGCTTGGTGGTGCGCATGCGCTCGGCCATGTCGTCGACGCGGGCGCCGGCGTAGCCGTTGGCGGCGAACTCGCGCGTCGCCACCTCGAGGATCTCGTTCCGCGTCCGCTCGGCGTCGCGCTGGCGTTCCGGTGCGGCCGCCATCCCGGCCGATTGTATGGCGTTTGACATCATCGGCGATCGGTGAGTAACGTACCAGTTCGTACATTACGACGCGGGGGAGGACCGTGGAGCGGTACGAGGTCGGACTGATCGGCGCGGGGATCGGCACGTCGCTGAGCCCGGCGCTGCACGAGCGCGAGGCAGCCGAGCTCGACCTCGACTACGCCTACCGGCTGATCGAGATCGGCGAGCGGGACGTCGGCGACGTGCTCGGCCGCGCCCGCGAGGCCGGCTTCCGCGGCGTCAACGTCACCCGTCCGTGCAAGCAGGACGTGGTCGCCCACCTCGACGCCCTGTCCGACGACGCCGAAGCGCTCCAGGCCGTCAACACCGTCGTCTTCGAGGACGGCCGCACCGTCGGCCACAACACCGACACGACCGGCTTCGCCGAGCACTTCGCGCGCCACCTGCCCGAAGCCGAGCTCGACCATGTCGTGCTGCTCGGGGGCGGCGGGGCCGGCACCGCGGTGGGGCTCGCCGCGCTCCGGCTCGGGGCCGGCCGGCTGACCGTCGTCGACGTCGACCGCGAGCGGGCCGAGGCCTGCGCCCGCCGGCTCGGCGCCGAGGTCGGGACGCTCGAGAGCCTCGCGGATGCCGACGGGCTGATCCATGCGACGCCGACCGGCATGGAGGGGCATCCCGGCCTGCCGCTCGACGAGGACGCGCTGCACCCGGACCTGTGGGTCGCGGAGGTCGTCTATCGCCCGCTCGAGACCGATCTGCTCAAGCGCGCGCGGGAGATCGGCTGCCGCACGCTCGACGGCGGCGGGATGGCCGTCTTCCAGGCCGCCGACTCGTTCGAGCTGTTCACCGGCCTGGAGGCCGACCGCGACCGGATGCTGCGGCACTTCGCCGAGCTCGTGGGGGCGCCCGCGCGATGAGGCGCTCGATCGCCACCGTCTGCCTGAGCGGCACGCTCGACGAGAAGCTCGCCGCGGCGGCACGCGCCGGCTTCGACGGCGTCGAGATCTTCGAGCCCGACCTGCTCAACTCGCCGCTGCCGCCCGCCGAGGTCCGGCGCGTGGCCGACGAGCTCGGCCTGACGATCGACCTCTTCCAGCCGTTCCGCGACTTCGAGGCCGTGCCGGAGCCCGACTTCCGCCGCGCCGAGGCGAAGTTCGACGTCATGGAGGAGCTCGGCGCCGACACCCTGCTCGTCTGCTCCAACGTCTCGCCCGAGGCGATCGACGACGACGACCTGGCCGCCGAGCAGCTGCACGCGCTGGCCGAGCGAGCGCACGAGCGCGGCCTTCGCATCGCCTACGAGGCGCTCGCCTGGGGCCGCCACGTCGACGAGTACGACCACGCCTGGCGGATCGTCGCGGCGGCAGACCACCCGGCGCTCGGCACCTGCCTGGACTCCTTCCACATCCTCTCGCGGGGCACCGACCTCGGGGCGATCGCCGGCATCGACAAGGTCTTCTACCTCCAGCTCGCCGACGCCCCGCACCTGAGCATGGACGTGCTCCAGTGGAGCCGCCACCACCGCTGCTTCCCGGGCCAGGGCTCGTTCGACCTGGCGGACTTCGTGGCGCGCGTGCTGGCGACGGGCTACGACGGGCCGCTCTCGCTCGAGGTCTTCAACGACGTCTTCCGCCAGGCCGACCCCGACCGCACGGCGATCGACGCCATGCGCTCGCTGCTGGTGCTGGAGGACGAGCTGCCGGCGTCGCCGGCGCTCGACGGGTTCGCCTTCGTGGAGATCGGCGTCGACGGGCATTCTGCGCCGGAGACCGAGGAGCTGCTGCGGACGCTCGGGTTCGCCCACGTCGGCCCCCACCGCAGCAAGCCGGTCCAGCTCTGGCAGCACGGCGACATCCGCATCGTGGTCAACCACGGCGTGGGCGACGACGACCCCGAGGTGGTGGCCGTCGCGGTCGAGAGCGCCGACCCGCAGGCGTCCGCGCAGCGCGCCGAGGCGCTGCTCGCGCCGGTGCTCGAGCGCCGCCGCGGTCCCGGCGAGGCCGACCTCGCGGCGATCGCCGCGCCCGACGGCACGGCGGTGTTCTTCTCCGGCCCGGACCGGAGCTGGCTGCACGACTTCGTCGCGCTCGAGGCCGAGCCCGGGCAACGGCGTTCCGATCGATCGCATCGACCACATCACGCTCGCCCAGCCGTTCGACGCCTTCGACGAGGCCGGGCTGTTCTACCGCTCGGTGCTCGACCTGCGGCCCGCCGCGAGCGCCGAGCTGGCCGCGCCCGGCGGCCTGGTCCGCAGCCGGGCGCTGTCGAACGGCCCCGTGCGGATCGTGCTCAACGTGCCCGCCCTGGCCGGCACCCAGACCGGGCAGGCCGAGCTCCAGCACGTGGCCTTCGCGTGCGAGGACGCGCTCGCCGCCGCCCGCGCGATGCACGAGCGGGGCGCGCCGATCCTGCCCATCCCGGGCAACTACTACGACGATCTCGCCGCCCGCTACGAGCTGCCGTTCCTCGACGAGCTGCGCGAGCTGGACGTGCTCTACGACCGCAGCGAGAGCGGCGAGCTCCTGCACTTCTACAGCGCCCTCGAGGGCCGCGTGTTCTTCGAGGTACTCGAGCGGCGGGGGACCTATGACGGCTACGGGGCCGCGAACTCACCCGTGCGGATGGCAGCGCAACGAACCACCACGAGGAGGAGACATGCAGCGCACGCAGGTCGTCGAAGCTGAGCCGGTCAAGGGCCGGTTCACGCGCGCGGCGTCGGAGGAGCGCGAGCTGCCCGAGGCGCCGCCGCTGCGCCGGCTCATCGGGCCGAGCATCATCCTGATCGGCGTCGGAATCGCCAGCGGCGAGTACATCCTCTACCCGTTCATCGCCTCGCAGGCCGGGCTCGTGTTCCTGTGGGCCGCCGTCGTCGGCGTCCTCATCCAGTTCTTCATCAACATGGAGATCGAGCGTTACACGCTGGCCACCGGCGAGACCGCGATCGGCGGCTTCATGCGCATGTGGAAGCCGTGGGGCGGCGTCCTCGCCGGCGGCGCGATCCTCGCCACCATGTGGCCGGGCTGGGCCACGTCGGCCGCCACCATCACGACCTTCGCGTTCGGCGGCGGCGACCCGGTCGTGATCGCCATCGCCGGGCTGCTCGCGATCGGCATCACGCTGACCGCGTCACCGGTCGTCTACCAGACCGTCGAGAGGCTGCAGTTCGTCAAGGTCGGCGCCGTGATCGTGCTGCTCGTGGTCGGCCTGTTCGCCGTGATCAGCGCGGACGCCTATCGCGGGACGAGCGAGATCGTCACCAGCTTCGGCACGTTCCCGAGCGAGATCCCGATCGCCATCCTCGTCGGCGCGCTCGCGGCCGCCGGCGCCGGCGGCGCCAACAACCTCGTCCAGAGCAACTGGATCCGCGACAAGGGCTTCGGGATGGGCAAGTACGTGCCGCGGATCGTGTCCCCGATCACCGGCCAGGAGGAGGCGGCGCCGGACAGCGAGCGGTTGAGCTTCCCGCAGGACGAGGCCAACCTCGGCCGCTGGCAGACGTGGTGGAAGCGCGCGAACACCGAGCAGCTCGTGTCCTTCGCGCTGATCGGCGGGCTCGCGATCATCATCTTCTCGCTGATCGCCTACACGACGGTCTACAAGCACCCGGACCTCCCGGACTCGAGCGGCTTCGACTTCATCGCGCTCGAGAGCGACGTGCTCGACGCGACTGTCGGCTCCTGGTTCGGCACGCTGTTCCTGGCCGTCGGCGCCGTCAGCCTGTTCGCCGCCGCGCTGGGCATCGTCGACTACGTGTCGCGCCTGGTCGCCGACGTCATCCACGTCGGCTACACGCGCGACCGCGGGACCATCAGCGAGAGCCGGCTCTACTTCACCGTCGTCTGGTCGATGGTGATCTTCGGCAGCGCGATCCTGCTGCTCGGCTTCGACCAGCCGCTCGTGCTGATCACGATCTCGACGGTGCTGGGCGGCGCGATCATGTTCGTCTACACGTGCCTGCTGCTGGTCACCAACCGGCGCTACCTGCCGGAGGCCATCCAGCTGCGCGGCTACCGCGTCGGCATCCTGCTGTTCTCCGTGGTCATGCTCGGCACGACGACGGCGATCGTGGGCGTCGACCAGATCGGGAACCTCCTATGAGGTTCGCCGCCCGCCTGATCGTCGCCCTCTTCCTCTGGGCCGGGATCGTGGGGCTCGCCTACCTCGTGGGGCTGGCCTAGCGTTCGCGCGAACGTCAACTGCCTGCTGGGTGGGGCGGCGGCGAATCGCGCCGCGGCGAGGGCGCATGGCGCTTTGACCGGACATATACCGGTCAAGGCGCCAGGGACCGCGAACGGGGTCGAAACCTCGCCGCCCTACCCAGCAGTAGTTGATGTTCGCTCAGGCTTCGATCCGGCTGCGCAGAGTCGCGAGCTCTGCGTCGCTGATCAGCGCCGCGCTCGTGCAGATCGGTCAGTGTCTTCAGCGACTCGGCGGGATCCGCCGCCGCGGGCGGCGGCGTCGGGGCGGTCTGGTAGACCCAGCGCCCGAACTGGCGGCCGCCGAGCCACTCGTCGACGTAGCCGGTGCGGCCGGTGATGGCCTCGGCGCGCATCATGCTGCTGAGCAGGACCATGGCGACGAGCCTAGTCGCGTTCGCGCGTCATGGCCAGCACGTCGCGCAGGTAGAGCAGGTGCTCGCGCATCGCGCGCTCGGCGCGCGGGCGGTCGCCCTTCTCGATCGCCCTGAGCAGCGCGGCGTGCTGGTCGAGCACGGCCTCGGGGACCACCGCGTCGCGGAGCTCGGCCATCAGCCGCGGCTGGAGGACCTCGATCACCCAGCCGGTCAGCGCCTGGGCGATCCGGTTGCCGGCCGCCGCCGCGATCTCGCGGTGGAACTCGGTGTCGGCGGCGTGGATGGCGTCCATGTCGGCGCCGGCCTCGGTCTCGGCCGCGAGCGCCGCGCGCAGGCGGTCGACCGTCTCCTCGCCCGCCTGCAGCGCGGCGAGGCCGGCGACCGGGACCTCGAGCAGGATGCGCGCCTCGAGCAGCTCCTCGAGTGACACGGCGCCGGTCTCGACCATCATGTCGACGCTGTCGGAGAGGCTGCGGCGGACGCCCTGGTCGGCGGTGTGGGCGACGAAGATGCCGCCGCCGGGACCCTTGTTGGCGCGGATCAGGTTGCCGGACGCCAGCAGCTTGAGCGCCTCGCGCAGGGTGGGGCGGCTGACCCCGAACTCGGCCGCGAGGTCCTCCTCGCGGCCCAGGAAGTCCCCCGGTCCGAGGCCCTCGTGCTGGATGCGGTGCTGCAGCGCCGCCGCGACCTGCTCGCTGGCGCCGCGGATCTTCACGACCAGCCCCGCTCCCGCAGGTCGACGACGCGGCGCGACTTGTTGTCGCTGCGCGGCAGCACGCCGGGGGCGACGGGCACGATCCGCACGCGCAGGCCGAGCTGGTGTCGCATCACGTCCTGCAGCCGGCGCGCCGACGAGCCGTCGCCGAGCTCGACCTCGAGCTTGACCTCGTCCATGCCGCCGGCCTCGGTGTAGAAGGTGATCCGGAACTCGCCCCCGGTGACCCCGCGCACGGCCTCCTCGATCGCCGACGGGTACACGTTCATGCCGCGGATGACCACCATGTCGTCGGTGCGGCCGACGATCCCGCCGGGCAGCCAGCGGTCGTCGTGGCCGCCGGGGCAGCGCTCGTCGGTGTTGAGCACGACGTCGCCGGTGCGGTAGCGCAGGACGGGGAAGCCGGTGCGGCCCAGAGGCGTCACCAGCAGCTCGCCGCGCTCGCCGGCGGGCGCGGTGATCTCGCACGCGAACTGCGACTCGTCGATGTGCAGGCCGCCGCCCTCGGGGCACGGGTAGCCGAACGGGCCGGCCTCGGTCGAGCCCGCGTGCTCGTACACGCGCGCCCCGAAGGCCTCCTCGATCGCGGCCTTGACGGCGGGCAGCGAGCCGCCCGGCTCGCCGGTGCAGACCACGGCCCGGATGCTGTCGAGCGCCGCCTCCATCCGCTGCTCGACCGCCACCTCGTGGAGCCTCAGCGCGTACGTGGGGGTGCAGGCGAGCGCGGTGGCCCGGGTCTCGGCGATCGTCTGCAGGCGCTGGGCGGAGGTCATGCCGCCGGTCACGATCGCCATGGCGCCGACCTCCTGCAGCCCCTCCTTGGTCGCCCAGAAGTGCACGTGCGGGCCGAAGCTGAAGGCGAGCGCGACACGGTCCTCCGCCCCGATGCCGATCTGCTCGAAGTTGCGCGCCAGGCACGCGCGCCACCACGCCCAGTCCTCGGCGGTGTCGAGCACGCGCAGCGGCGGCCCGGTCGTGCCGCTCGTCTGGTGCATGGCCACGTAGCGGTCCAGCTCGTAGGTGAGGTTGGTGCCGAACGGCGGGTGCGCGGCCTGGTCGGCGACGAGCTCCTGCTTGGTCAGCGGCGGGAGCTCGGTCGTGCGATCCCAGCCCGCCAGCCGGGCCTGCCAGAAGGGGTTGCTGGCGAGGACGAGCTCGAGCAGGTCGCCGTAGGCGATCACCGCGCGACCCTAGCCTCTTCGCGCTTGATCAGGCGGTAGACGTGCGCGCGCAGGTGCGCGAACTCGGGCAGCTCCTTGGTGTCGACCTGGTCGCGGGGCCGGGGAAGCTGGACGTCGAGGATCTCCTTGACCGTGGTGGGGGAGGGGGACAGGACGACGATCCGGTCGCTCAGGTAGACCGACTCGTCGATGTCGTGCGTGACGAAGACGATCGTCACGTCGTAGCGCTCGCGCACCTCGAGGATGAGGTCCTCGAGGTCGGCGCGGGTCTGCGCGTCGACAGAGGCGAACGGCTCGTCCATGAGCAGGATCTGGGGCTGGTAGGCGAGCGCGCGGGCGATCGCCACGCGCTGCTGCATGCCGCCCGAGAGCTGCCACGGGTAGCGGTCGATGAAGCCCGTGAGGCCGACGGCCTCGACCGCCTCGTCGACCAGCTTCGCGCGCTCGGCCTTGCTCTTGTCGCGCAGCGGCAGCGCGACGTTCTTGCGCACCGACAGCCACGGCATCAGCGAGCGGCTGTACTCCTGGAAGACGAGCGCCATGACCTTGTCCTCCTGGAGCACGACCTCGCCGGACGTGGGCGCCAGGAGGCCGGCGATGCACTTCAGCAGCGTGGTCTTGCCGCAGCCGGACGGGCCGACGACGCTGACGAACTCGCCCTCCACGACCGTGAAGTCGAGCTCGGCGATGGCCTGCGTGTCGCCGTAGGACTTGGACAGGTGGCGGATCTCGAGCATCAGCTGTGCGCTTCCCTGTGCCAGGCCAGCACCCGGCGTTCGACGAGGATGAAGATGAGGTTGAGGACGTAGCCGAGGATCCCGAGCAGCAGGATGCCCGACCACATCTCGGGGATCGCGAACGAGCGCTGCGACTGGAGCACGAAGAACCCGATCCCGTTCGTGCTCGCGACCATCTCGCTGATCACCATCAGGATCAGGGCCAGCGACAGGCTCGTCCGCATGCCGGCGAAGATCTGCGGCATCGCGGCGGGGAGCGTGGCGCGGCGGGGCACTCCGTAGACGCGGGCGGTGTCGGTGAGCGTCGGGTCGATGCCGCGGATGCCGTCGATCGTGTTGAGCAGCACCGGCCACAGGCAGACGAAGGCGATGATCGCCACCTTCATCGAGTTGCCCACGCCGATGACCACGATCGCCAGCGGCAGCAGCGCCGGCGGCGGGATCGCGCGCAGGAACTCCACGATCGGCGCCGCCGCCCGGCGCGCGGTGTCGTTGAGCCCGAGCGGGATCCCCACCAGCACCGCGATCGCGACGGCGAGGAAGTAGCCGGCCGTGAGCCGCAGCAGGCTCGGGACGACGTCGCTCCCGACGCGCTCGAACAGCCACGTCTCGCTGAAGGTCTCCAGGATCTTGGTCAGCGGCGGGTAGTAGAAGGTGTCCGAGCCGGCCGACCAGATCGCCCACAGGCCGAGCAGCAGCAGCGGGACGAGCACCTCGAGGACCGGGGCCACGCGCCTCATGCCGCGACCTGCCGGTGCGAGGGATGCCAGTGCAGCACGCGCCGCTCGGCTTGCGTGGTGGCGATGTTGAGCAGCCAGCCGAGCAGGCCCGTGGTGATGATCAGCGCGTACATGACCTCGACCGCACCGCTCGAGCGGGCGACATTGATCTCGCGCCCGAGACCGGCGCTGCCGATCACGATCTCCGCCGTGACGGCCAGGATCAGCGCGACGGCGCTGCTGATGCGCAGACCGGTGGCGATGTAGGGGACGGCGCTGGGCAGCGTCACGCGATAGAGCCGCTCGAAGCGGCCGAGGCCGAACGACCGCGCGGTGTCGGTGGTCACCGGGTCGACGTCCTGGACGCCGTAGAGCGTCTGCACGAACAGTGGCCAGAAGCTGGCGAAGGCGGCGAGGAAGACCTTGCTCTCCAGGCCGACGCCGTAGATCAGGACGGCGAGCGGCACGAGCGCGACCGAGGGGATCGGCCGCAGGAACTCGACGACGAAGCGCACGGAGCGATACGCGGTGGCGCTCGAGCCGATCACGATGCCGAGCGGGATCGCGAGCACGGCGGCGATGCCGAGGCCGAGGGCCCAGCCCTGCAGCGTGCTGCCGACGGCGCTCCAGAAGTCGCCGTCGCCGAGCAGCTCGGCGAGCTCGGCGACCGTGGCCGCCATCGACGGCACGTGGTCCTCGTTGAGCAGGCCGATGCCGACCACCAGCTGCCACAGGGCGAGCACGCAGACGACCGCGACGGTGGGGGCGATCATGCGTACGGCATCCCGGTGTAGTTCTCGGCCAGCATCGTCGAGGCGGCCTCGGAGCTCGTGACGTAGTCGAGCTCGGCGCGCTGGAGGCGCTGCTGGATCTCGTCCTCGTCGGGGAAGCGATGGAGCATCGAGGTCATCCACCAGCTGAAGTGCTGCACGCGCCAGACCCGCTGGAGGCACTTCTCGGAGTAGCCGTCGAGCCCTGACTCGTCGTCTTTGGTCAGCCAGTCGGTGAGCGCCTGGGCGAGCACGCGCACGTCGGCGACCGCGAGGTTGAGGCCCTTGGCGCCGGTCGGCGGGACGATGTGCGCCGCGTCGCCGGCCAGGTAGAGCCGCCTGTACTGCATCGGCTCGACGAGGAACGAGCGCATCGGCGTGATCGCCTTCTCGATCACCGGGCCCTCCTCGAGCGTCCAGCCCGGCTTCTCGAAGCGCGTGTGGAGCTCCTCCCAGATCCGCTCGTCGGGCCAGTTCTCGATGTCGTCGTGCGGGTCGACCTGGATGTAGAGCCGGCTGAGCTGGGGCGACCTCAGGCTGTGGAGGGCGAAGCCGCGCTCGTGCGTGGCGTAGATGAGCTCGTCGGTCGACGGCGCGACCTCGGCCAGGATCCCGAGCCAGCCGAACGGGTACTCGCGCGTGCGGTGCGTGAGGACGCCGTCGGGGATGGCGTCGCGGCAGACGCCGTGGAAGCCGTCGCAGCCGGCGATCGCCTTGCAATCGAGCTGGTGATCCTCGCCCTCGTGGCGGTAGCGGATCGTGCTGCTCTCGGGGTCGACCTCGACGTCCTCGACCTCGAAGTGCAGCGGCTGGCCCGCCTCGCGGCGGGCGGCGATGAGGTCCTTCACGACCTCCTGCTGGCCGTAGACCATGATCGCCCGCCCGACCAGCGCCTCGAAGTCGATCCGGTGTCCCTCGCCGTCGTAGCGCAGCTCGATGCCCTCGTGGAGCGCGCCCTCCCGGTCCATCCGCTCGCCGACGCCCGCCTCGCGCAGCGTGTCCATCGTCCCCTGCTCGAGCACGCCGGCGCGCACGCGCTGGATCACGTAGTCCTCGTCGCGGTTCTCGAGGACGACCGACTCGATCCCGTTCAGGTGCAGCAGGTGGGCGAGCAGCAGGCCGGCCGGGCCGGCGCCGACGATCCCGACCGGGACGTCTATCCCCACACCTCCTGCGCGGTCTCGACGATCAGCCGCAGCTTGGCCTCCTGCTGCTCATGGCTCAGCACGTTGCCCTCGACCGTCGAGGAGAAGCCGCACTGGGGAGAGAGGCAGAGCTGGTCGAGGTCGACGTACTGCGACGCCTCCTCGATGCGGCGCTTGAGCAGGTCCTTGTCCTCGAGGTCGCCCTTCTTGGTGGTTACGAGGCCGAGGACGACGATCTTCCCGGGCGGGACGAAGCGCAGCGGCTCGAAGCCCCCGGAGCGGGCGTCGTCCCACTCCATGAAGAAGCCGTCGACCTGGAGCTCGTTGAAGAGCGCCTCGGCGACGAAGTCGTAGCCGCCCTCGGCGACCCAGGAGCTGCGGAAGTTGCCGCGGCACATGTGCGTGGTGATCGCCATGCCCTCGGGGCGGCCTTCGAGCGCCTCGTTGATGTGGCGGATGTAGCGCTCGTGCAGGTGCTCGGTGTCGGCCTCCTGCTGGGCCATCATCTCGCGCTGCTTGGGGTCGTTGAGGTAGGCGAGGCTGGTGTCGTCGAACTGCAGGTAGGTGCAGCCGAGCTCGCCTAGCCTTCTCACCTCCTCGGCGTAGGCGCTCGTGAGGTCGTCCCAGAAGCCGTCCATGTCGGGGTAGACCGACTCGTCGATCGCCGCCCGGCCGCCGCGGTAGTGGACCATGCTCGGGCTCGGGATCGTCAGCTTCGGCGTGTTCTTGGTCGTCTGCTCCTTCAGGAAGCTGAAGTGGTCGCCGAAGATCGTGTCGCTGACGCCGAGCTTGCCGTCGATGTGCAGCTTGGCGGGCGTGAACTCGATCGTGCCCTCCTCGTTGCGGAACTCGACCTTGAGGTTGCCGGGGGCCGTGTTCACGCCGTCGAGCTGGTAGATGAAGTCCATGTGCCACGAGGCGCGGCGGAACTCGCCGTCGGTGGCCGACTGCAGGCCGACGTCCTCCTGCATCTTCACGACGTCGCTGATGGCCTCGTCCTCGATGGCCTTCAGCTCGGCGTCGTCGAGCTTCCCGGCCTTGTGGTCGTCGCGCGCCTGCATCAGCTTCTGGGGCCTCAGCAGGCTGCCGACGTGGTCGGCGCGATATGGCGGGCTCGTCCTCTGTGCCACTTGGTTCCTCCCGTCTGCGTATCCTCGTCAAATAGTCTGACGTGTTCCTGAGGAGGGCGAAGCGATGGCGACCGTACAGGTCGAAGAGCCGCAGCGGCTGTTGATCGGTGGCGAGTGGGTCGACGCGGGCTCGGGGCGCTCGTGGCAGAGCTCCGGGCCGGTGGAGGGCGAGCCCTCGTCGACTGTGGCCGCGGCCGGCGCCGAAGACGTGCGGCGTGCGGCCGAGGCCGCCGCGGCGGCGTTCCCGGCGTGGTCTGCCTCGGCTCCGGGCGGACGCCGCTCGCTGCTGAACGCGGCGGCCGGGTTGCTCGAGGAGCGGGCCGAGGAGATCGCCGGGCTGATGACGGCGGAGACGGGCGGCACGTTCGGCTGGGGCATGTTCAACGTCCAGCTCGCCGCGGGGATGCTGCGCGAGGGGGCGGCCCAGGCCTACGGCGCGGTGGGCGAGGTGATCCCCTCCGACGTGCCAGGCGTGCTGGCCATGGGAGTCAGGCAGCCGGTCGGCGTGGTGGCCGGGATCGCGCCCTGGAACGCGCCGGTCATCCTCGGCGTGCGCGCGATCGCGACGCCGCTCGCCTACGGCAACACGGTGATCCTGAAGGCGTCCGAGGAGTGTCCGCGGGTCCACGCCGCGATCGCCCGCGTGCTCGTCGACGCGGGCTTCCCCGCGGGGGTCGTCAACCTGATCGTCAACGACCCGTCCGACGCCGCGGAGGTCGTCGACGAGCTGATCGCGCACCCGGCCGTGCGCCGGATCAACTTCACGGGCTCCACGAAGGTCGGGCGGATCATCGCCGAGAAGGCGGGCCGGCACCTGAAGCGGGTGCTGCTCGAGCTGGGCGGCAAGGCGCCGTTGTTGGTCCTGGACGACGCCGACCTCGACGAGGCCGCCGCGGCGGCGAACTTCGGCGCCTTCTTCCACCAGGGCCAGATCTGCATGTCGACCGAGCGGATCGTCGTCGACCGGTCGGTATCCGACGACTTCTGCTCGCGGCTCGCGGAGCGCGCCTCGTCCCTCGTCGTGGGAGACCCGCGCGAGGCGTCGACCCAGATCGGGCCGATGATCAACTCGGCGGCTCTGCAGCGCGTCTCCGAGCTCGTCGACGACGCCCGGGGCCGCGGCGCCTCGGTGCTGTGCGGCGGCAGCGCCGAAGGGCTCTGCTACTCGCCGACCGTGCTGGCCGGCGTCACGCCGGAGATGCGGCTCTACGGCGAGGAGTCCTTCGGCCCGGTCGTCGCCGTCGTCCCGGTCTCCGGCATCGACGAGGCGGTGCGCGTGGCCAACGACACCGAGTACGGCCTGTCCGGCGCGGTCTTCGGCCAGGACGTCCCCCGCGCCTTCGACGTCGCGAGGCGTATGGAGACGGGGATCTGCCACGTCAACGGAGCCACCGTCCACGACGAGCCCCAGATGCCGTTCGGCGGAGTCAAGGCGTCCGGCTTCGGCCGTTTCGGCGGGCGGGCCGCCCTGGAGGAGTTCACCGAGCTGCGCTGGATCACGGTCGGCGGCACGGAGGGGCGCCACTACCCGATCTAGGGCTCGCCTACAATCGCCATCGACCAAGGAGGGAACATGGCGGCGACCACCCCGCAGACTGGAACGATCACGTCACGCGAGGCGGAGCAGGTCGAGGCGGCGAACGCCAGTGGGAAGACGCCGGTCGTCTTCATCCACGGGCTATGGCTGCTGCCCAGCAGCTGGGATCGCTGGGCCGAGCTGTTCGAGCAGAGCGGATATGCGGCGGTGACGCCGTCGTGGCCGGACGACCCGGAGACGATCGAGGAAGCGCGCGCGCATCCCGAGGTGTTCGCGCGCAAGACGCTGGGCCAGGTCGCCGACCATGTCGCCGAGGTGATCCAGGCCCTTGCGAAAAAGCCCGTCGTGATGGGTCACTCGACCGGTGGGCTGATCGCCCAGATGCTCGCCGACCGCGGGCTGTCGGCCGCCACGGTGGCCATCGATCCGGGCCCGTTCCGCGGCGTGCTGCCGCTCCCGATCTCGTCGCTGCGCTCCGCGGCTCCGGTGCTGGCCAATCCGCTGAACCGCAACCGTGCCGTGACGTTGACCCTCGACCAGTTCAAGTACGGGTGGGCGAACGCACTCAGCGACGAGGAGGCGAAAGAGCTCTACGACAGCTACCACGTGGCGGCGCCCGGGGTTGCGCTCATGCAGATGGCCAACGCCAATCTCAATCCGCGGACCGAGGCGAAGCTGGATCCCGGCAACCCAGACCGCGGGCCGCTGCTGATCATCGACGGGGAGAAGGACCACACGGTCCCGTGGGCGATCGCCAACGCCTCCTACAAGCGACAGCGTCGCAACGCGGCCGTGACGGAGATCACGAAGGTCCCCGACCGCGGCCACTCGCTGACCATCGACAGCGGCTGGCGCGAGGTAGCCGACACGGCGCTGCGGTTCGTGCAGCGGTTCACCCGGTAGCGTTCGGGCGTGGCCACCAGTGCCGAGTTGCTCAAGCGTCACCGGCCGTTCCTGAAGTACGACTCGCAGGAGTCCTACTTCTCCGACTCGGCGGCCACCTGGACGGACAACCCGGGCAACCGGCTGCTCGACAAGAACGGCAAGGAGCTCGCCTCCGCCGGCCACGGGCTCAGCCCCGCGTTCCTCGGCCTGACGTACCCCGACGGCCGCAAGGCCGACCGGCGGGACCTGATCGGCAACCCGTCGAAGAACTACCGCGAGCAGGCGCGCAAGCTGCACGAGAACAAGCGCTACGCGAACCGCATGTACGGCCACGCGGTCGTCGACTCCAACGACGACCTCTGGCTGCAGTACTGGTTCTGGTACTTCTTCAACGACTACAACCTGATCGGCAACTTCATCAAGGCCGGGTTGCACGAGGGCGACTGGGAGATGATCCAGATCCGCCTCCAGGACGAGACGCCCGACCTCGCGATCTTCGCGCAGCACGCCACCGCCGAGACGCGGCGCTGGAGCCAGGTCGATCTCGTGCCGGGCACGCAGCGGCCGCTCGTGTACGTCGCGCGCGGGTCGCACGCGGCGTACTTCGAGCCCGGCCGTCACTGGACGGGGCACTGGTTCGACTATGCGGACGCCAAGCGCAAGAGCCCTGAGATCTCGCTCAACATCGTCGTCGAGGAGGACGAGGACTGGCGGTGGATCCGGTGGCCGGGCCGCTGGGGCGATACGAAGAAGGGCGACAACCCGCTCGACTCCAACAGCCCTGATGGCCCGGCCGACCACGACCAGTGGGACGACCCTCTGGTGATGGTCGAGAAGGCTGCGGAGCGCCCCCCGCCGCCGGAGGAGCGGCCGCGTCCACCGGCCGCCCCGCTCGTGCGCGTCGAGTGGGCGGGCAGCACCATCCGCGTCCTATACACGGTCCAGCCCGGTCCGGACCGCCGCATTCCGCGCGGCCTGGCGGTGACGATCAACTCGCCCGAGGAGACCGCACCGCCGACCACCGAGACATTCACGATCGCAACCCGCACCGGAAGCGTCGACCTGAAGACGGCGACCGATCCGTTGAAGTCCTACGACGTCTACGTGAGCTGCGCGACGGCAGCCGGCCTGGCATCGCAGAGCGCGCGGGTCGATCTCGACCCGGCCGTCTGACCGTCCGGGGCCGCCGCGGCGGCCCCGGACGGCTCGGATCAGCGGATCGCCAACAGCTCAGGCTTCGGCTGATGGAAGGGACGGAGAGAGCGGGTGCCGTCGAGGTTGAACTGGGTCAGCTTGACCTCGAGGTCGTTGCTGCTGATCCCGGTGTACAGACCGGCGACCGTGCCGGCGGCACGGGCGCCGCTGGCGTACACGTATTCGCCCGAGAACGTGAACGGGACCTTCAGCACGGAGCGGGTGATGGCGACCGTCGCGTCCACGCGCGACCGGGCCGGGACGATCACGGGCTGGCGCCAGGCGAACGTGCGGGCCTCGGCATGGCTTCCGTTCCACGTGAAGTTGGCCGAGCCCTCCACGGCGATCTGCCCCTCCGCGAGGCCGAACCAGCTGACCTTGGCGGTCGCGGTCACCTTGATCCCGACGGAGGTCGACCATCCGTGGGTGTCGGTGACGGTCTTCGAGCCGCTGATCTCCGTGCTCTGCTGCACCGAGGTGTCGTTGGTGTTCCTCACCTTGTCGAGCTGCTCGAGCTGGCTCGACTCGATGGTCGCGTGTGCGGTGTCGTAGTTCGCGTTGTAGGCGTCGAATTGCACCACCTGGTCGACGTCAAGGCACCAGGTCTGATTGCTGCCGCTGCCCACGTTGAGCGCGGTGACGCAGACACGCGACGCCGTGGGAGAGGCGGGAACGGTCACGTCGTAGCCGTGGGCAGAGCCGAACTTCGGGTACGCCGCGCCGACGTCCGGGCGCGACCCGTTGGCCGTGATCGTCTGGATGGCCGATCCATCGACATCGACGCGCACCGACAACGGGGTCGTCGGGACGTCGCCGTCGGCCGCCCAGCCGGCCACGCGGATTGCCGTGCGGTCCGTCGTCTGCCGCGCCAGGTCGAGATTCCCCGTCGGGCTGATGACCGGCTTCGGGGGCGGCGGCGGGGGCTTGGGGTCGCAGATGGGCGGCGGGTTCGGCACGTCGCAGTCCGGCTTCGCGGACGCAGCCTGCGTCGTCGAGCCGAGCGCCAGCAGGCCCGCGCTCAGCAGGATCCCCAAGACGGCCAACAAGCCGAGACGGCGGATCAGGTGCGGCCCGTCTACGGGCATACGCGATGGATGCATGTTCACTCCTGTTGGGGCGGGTTTGCGAGACGGCTGGCTGGTCGGCCGCCGTCAGTGGAAGAGGCGCGCCTCCCCGCCGCTGATACCGCTCGTCAATCCCGAGGTGCCGGCGCCTGAGCGCGGCTCAGGCGCACATGATCGGCTCCTTGGCTGCCGGCCAACGCTCGACGGCGTGCGGGTCGTCGGTGTCGACCAGGTAGGCCGCCTGCTTGTCGCGGCTGAGCCACAACTGGCGACCGCCACGGCGCCAGCCGGTGGAGATCGCATCCTCCGGCAGCGTCGCATCGTCGTCGAACGTGCCGCGGAGCAGCTCGGGAAACTCGCCGGTCGCGTCGCGGACGTACCAGTCAGCGCGCTGATCGTCAGGCCCGATGAGAAGAAAGGTGATGTCGGTCCAGGAGCAGTGCTCCGGCCCCTGGCGGGAGAGAACGCGTGTGACGGGCACCCGTTGGCCTGAGGCGTCCTCCCAGACGCCGATGCCCAGGTCGTCGGTCACCTCGGCGGGAAACTCTGCGGGGTCGCACTGCGCCCAGGCGACCACCCCCCACGCCACGTCATCGTCCCAGTCACGGATCCCGTCCGCGACGACGACCGAGACCTTGGTGCGCTCACCAACGTCGTACGACAGCAATGCACGGCCCGTGTCGTTGCGCTCGATGCGATAGCCCTTGAGCGGCATGCTGTAGCCGAGGCTGGACTCCTCGATGTAGTTGTCGAATGCGTCCTGTGCGCTCGACTGGACCGTCGCGAGGCCGTCGTCGTACTCGCCGGTCGAACGAAGGAAGGGCTTTGTGCCGTCGCACTCGAGCGCGTCGACCGCAGCACGAGCGGTCAAAGGCCCTCTGTAGGGCGGGGCGGTCGACCGACCGCCGTCGACGGCGGACGCGGACCCACATCCCGCGCAGCTGAGGGCAATGACCACCGCGATCACGCTGCGCATCGTGATGACACTACGCACGGAAGCTCTCTACATCACAACCATGTCAACTAGGCGTTGAGGTCTCCGTCGAGGACCGGCCGCAGGAAGCTTCGCTCGTAGCGCAGCACGCAGCCCGACTCCTCGCGGATGCGGTCGGCGGCGACGAAGTCCGGCTCGCGCCCGAAGGCCTGGCGGTACTCCTCGTAGGCGGCGAGGCTCGGGAAGGTGAACAGCGCGTAGGCGACGTCGCTCGCGCCCTCCGACGGAAGGAAGTACCCGTGGTGCTGTCCGCCCGACCGCTCGACGAGCGCGATCCAGCGCTTGGCGAAGCGCTCGAAGGCGTCGAGCTTCGACGGGTCGATCTCGTAGCGCAGGTGACACGTGACCGGTGGCATGGCGAAAGCGTGACGCGATGCGCGTCAGCATGTGCGCATGGAGCTGGGACAGCGGTTCCCGATCGGCCACGGCGCTCGCCTGGAGGAGCTCGAGGAGGACCCGCATGCGCTGCTGGCGCGCCTGCGCGAGCGGGAGCCGGTGTCGTGGCTGCCCGTGCTGGACGGGTGGCTCGTGACCCGTCGCGACCTCGCGATGCAGGTGATGCGGGACCCGGAGACCTTCACCGTCGACGACCCGCGCTTCTCCACCGGGCAGGTCGTCGGCTCGAGCATGCTCACGCTCGACGGGGTGGAGCACCGCCGCCACCGGGAGCCGTTCGCCCGCCCGTTCCGTCTCGCCCCCGTGCGCGAGCGGTTCACCGAGGTCGTGGCCGAGGAGACCGAGCGGTTGCTAGACGCCATCGAGCCGGCCGGTCGGGCGGAGCTGCGGACCAGCCTGACGGGCCCGCTGGCGGTCGCGGTGGTCACGAACGCGCTCGGCTTCGAGGACGCCGACGTGGGCGCGGTGCTCGGCTGGTACCAGCGGATCGTGGCGGCGGTGACCGACATCACCGCGGGCCTCCCGCTCAGTGACAGCGGACGCGCGGCCTACGAGGCGCTGTCCGCCGCGATCGGCCCGGCGCTCGATCGCGAGCCCGCCGCCTCGCTGCTCGCCGCCGCGGCGAGCCAGGCCGGCGGACTGGAGCGCGAGCGCGTCATCTCCAACGCCGCCGTGATGCTCTTCGGCGGCATCGAGACCACCGACGGCATGATCGCCAACGCCGTCCTGCACCTGCTCTCGCATCCCGATCAGCTCGCGCTCGTGGAGGCGGACGCCGGCCTGCTGCCCAACGCGATCGAGGAGTCGCTGCGGCTCGAGCCCGCCGCCGCGGTCATCGACCGCTACGCGACCGCCGACGTCGAGCTCGCCGGCGCGCCGATCCGCCGCGGCGAGCTCGTGCGGATCTCGATCGCCGGCGCCAACCGCGACCCGGAGGTCTTCCCGGACCCCGATCGCTTCGACGTGCGGCGCGAGAACGCGCACCGTCACGTGGCGTTCGCGCACGGCCCGCACGTGTGCATCGGGATGCACCTGGCGCGGCTGGAGGCCCACACCGCCGTCGAGCGGCTGCTGCGACGCCTGCCCGCCCTGCGCCTGGACCCGGCTCGCCCGGCCGAGCCGCGCGGCCTCGTGTTCCGCAAGCCGCCCGCGCTGCACGTCCTCTGGACTGCTGATTCCGCCCCGTGCGACGATCTGAAGCCATGCTGATCTACTCGATGAGCGTCTCGGCGGACGGCTTCATCAACGACCGCGAGGGTGCGTTCGATTGGTCGGCCCCGAGCGAGGAGCTGTTTCGTTTTCACACCGCGCTGGTGAGCGAGCTCGGTGGTTGTCTGCTCGGCCGCAGGCTCTACGAGTCGATGCTGGTGTGGGAGACGGATCCATCGTTGCGCGAGAACGAGCTCGGGGCCGCGTTCGCGGATGTCTGGTGCGCGATCCCGAAGGTCGTCTTCAGCCGCACGCTCGACAGTGTCCAGGGCAACGCCCGGCTCGCCGAGGCGTCAGTGGCCGAGGAGATCGCCGCGGCGCTCGACGCGACCGACAAGGACGTCGAGATCGGCGGCGCCGGCTTGGCCGCGCAGGCGATCGAGCTCGGCCTGGTCGACGAGCTGCGCATGTTCCGCAACCCGGTCGTCGTCGGTGGCGGGACGCCGTTCTTCCCGCCGGTCACCGACGACATCGCGCTGGACCTGATCGAGACCAGGACGTTCGGCTCGCGCGTGATCTACGAGCGCTACGTGCGCGCCCGCGATGAGTCGGAGTGAGGCGCCTAGCCCCGGTCCAGCTTGTGCCACGGCCGCGGGTCGGTCCGCACAAGGGAGTACATGAGAACGTCGTGGTTTCGGCCGTCGTTGAAGAACGCGCCGCGAACCGTTCCCTCCAGCGTGAACCCGCACTTCTCGGCGATACGGCAGGAGGCGGTGTTCGCGGGAACGATCACCAGATGGATGCGATACCTCTGCTTGGCGGCGAACAGGTAGTCCACCACGAGCTGAACGGCCTCCGTCGCATAGCCGCGGCCGGCGTGGCGGTCACCGTAGAGCTGGTAGGAGAGCTCGAAGCAATCCCAATAGCTGACGGCTCTGAAGAACTCGATGTGGCCGACCATCTCGCCGTTGTCGGAGGTGACGATCAGCAGCGTGCCTTCGTCCGGCTTCCAGAAGCCGTGCTCGGCGAACTCGCGTCGAAAGTCGGGCTCGGACAGGACGCCAAGCGGAAAGTGAGGGCCGCGGTCGGCGATGTTCACGTGCGCGGCGTACATCGCGTCCAGGTCGGGTTCGCGTACCGGCCGCAGCTGGGTCAGTCGTCCGTGCAGCATGGAGGTCGGGTCCGATTATGGACCCTGCGCAACGGGCGAAACCGGCGGGGCTCGGAGCCGGGCGCGCCGGGCGCAGGTGGGCCCAACCGCCGCGCGCGCGATGTCATCGATCGGTAAGCCGGTACCGCACGTGGGTCACCTGGTCGAAGGCACCCACCTCGATCTGCTCCAACGCCAGCGGCGCGTCGAGCTCACCGAACAGGCGGGTCCCGCCTCCGAGGAGGATCGGCACGATGTGGAGGGAGACCTCGTCGACGAGGCCCTCGCCGATGAACTGCCGGGCGCTGTCGGCGCCGCCCCCGATCGCGACGAGCTTCCCGCCGGCGGCGGCCTTGGCCTGCTCGACCGCCGCCCCGGTCCCGTCGACGAAGGTGTAGACGCCTCCCTCGGGCGAGCTCGCCGGCGGCTCGTGCGTGAGCACGAACGTGGGGATCCTCACAGAGCCGGTAGGGCCGTCGGCGCCCCAATAGGGGAGGGAGTCGTCATAGGTCCGCCGGCCGCAGACGATGGCTCCCGTCTCTCCCAGCATCTCGGTGAGCAGCTGCTTCCCGCGGTCGTCGTTGAACGCCCACTCGTGGAGCCGTTCGCCGCCGCGGCCGAGCGGCCCCTCGGTGGCCTGCTCGGGGCCGGTGATGAAGCCGTCGAGGGAGATGCTGATGTCGAACACGACCTTGCTCATCGGACTAGAGTGGCGCACCGCCGAACCCGACTTCGTTGCCGTCGGGGTCGCGGTAGGTCACCTTGCGCACGCCGTTGGAGTACGTCTCGCGCTCGGAGGGCTCGAGGCCGCGCGCGGCGATCCCGGCCACGACGCCGTCGAGGTCGTCGACGAAGAGCGTCACGACGGAGTGTCCCGCCTCGGCGTGCTCGACGATGTAGACGGACCGGTCGTCGGCCAGCGTCCACACCGCCTCGGTGTCGTGCGGGAAGAAGGACGGCTCGCCGAGCAGCTGCTCGTACCACGGTCGCGCCGCCGGGAAGTCACGCACGCGCAGGCCCGCGAAGAGATGCATCGGCGCGAGTCTAGGCCCGCTCGTGCGCCACGCGCGGCCCGTCGCCGTCGAGCTCGAACACCACGACGTCCTCCGGCTCGGAGGAGTGCCCGACCGCGGCGTGGCCCGGCGCGACGGCGATCGCCGTCCCCACCGGCGCGGCGTTGCCGAGGATCTCGGCGATCACCAGGCTGTTGGCGACCACGACGTGCGAGCCGATGGCGTCGCTGTAGACCTCCGCCCGCGCGCGCTCCCAGCGCCGGTCCTTGGTCGGCCGGGCGAACACCGGCACCAGCAGCAGCGACACCCCGTGGGCGTGCAGGGCGGCGGCGAACGCGTGCAGCCGGGCCAGGTCCTCGCAGACCAGGATCGCCAGCCGGGCGCCGCCCGCCTCCACCACGCACACCCGCCGGCCGCGGCTCAGGTCCTCGTCCACCGGACCGGCGAGGCGGTCGGCCAGCCCCCACAGCTCGAGGTCGTCGTGCGAGAAGTTGAACGGGTGGATCTTGCGCTGGCGGACGAGCACCTCTCCCGTGCGCGCGTCGAGCAGCACCGCCTCGTTCGCCGGCGGCGACGCGCCGTCCAGGTTGCCGCTGCCCGCCATCACCAGGCGCAGCCGGCTCGTCCCCGCGCCCGCGCGGTCCCTGAGCGCGACCTGCCAGCGCTCGAGCAGCGCGCGGGACAGGCAGAGCTCGGGCGCGACGCCGATCGCCACCCCCTGCTCGTCCCAGGCCGCGATCACCTTCTCGATCCGGGCGCGCGTCGGCTCCCGGTCGGCGGGATGGATCCGGTAGAAGCGCAGCCCGGAGCGCTCCTCCACCTCCCATCGCAGCTCTTCGGGCGCGCGGATCATCGGGGCGGTGGCCACGCGGAGGCCGGCTTCGCGCTCCGGCCGCGTCAGGCGGGAGCGGGCCGGCAGGGCGAGGTGGTCGCAGGCGTCCCAGCCCGTCGCGTCGATCCGCACCACGGAGCCGAAGGCGTCGGCCAGGTCGTCGGGCAGCTGGCCGCGGCGGCCCGGGCGGGCGAAGCGGGGGAGCAGGGCGCCGGGAACCGCGCCGGAGTCGAAGCGGCCCGACTCCGCGTAGCGGAGCGCGTACTCGGTGAGCGCGGGCGGGGCGGCTCCGGCGAGCAGCGGGTTGGCGTGGGCGAGGGCGGCGTCCAGGCCCAGCAGGACGGCGAAGGCCTCACCGTCCGGCACCTGCTCACCGGCGAGCACGGCCTGCTCGACCGCCGCGGCGGTGGCCGCGACCGCCGGATCCGCCATCCATGCCTCGCCCTCCTCGTGGAAGCGCTCGACGTCGAGCCGGTCGAACAGCTCGCAGAAGAGATCGGCGTAGTCGGCGTTCATACTTGACAGACAGTTGACATGGATCGTGCTAAGCTTCGAGCATGCCCACCGTAAACCGCGCAGAGGCCCTGGTGGGCCGGATCGCGCGGCTGGGCGCGGAGCCGGCTCGCAGGGAGGCCGTGTCGCTCGGCCTGGTCGACGCCCTGCTGGAGCGCGACCACGACACGCTGGCCGCGGCGCTCCAGGCCCTTCGCGACGCGCGCGCCGACGGCGATCCGGAGCTGGTCGGGTGGCTCGACGCCGCCATCGCCTTCGCGCACTGGGGGCTCGAGCGCGTGCCGTCGCAGGCCGCCGTGGCCCACGGGACGCAGGCCCACGAGTTCCTGGCCGCGCTCGACGGCTCGCCGCGCCTGGGCAGCACGGAGCTGCGCCGCCTGCTCGAGGTCGACGAGACGCAGGTGAGCCGTACCGGCCGCCGGCTGCTCGAGACCGGCCTGGTCACGCGGCGCAAGGTCGGTCGGCAGGCGTACTGGGAGCTGACCCCGCGCGGCCGGCGTGCGCTCGAGGAGGCCCCGAAGCGATCATCCGACTCGGAGTTCTGGCAGGAGGCGCTCCGGCGCGGCTTCGAGACCGTGTACGGCGACGAGCCCGGCGAGCCCCGCCGAGGTCGACCCGACGCGCGAGCGGATCATCGCGTGCACGCTCGAGCTGCACACCACCAAGGGCATCCAGGCCACCACGCTGTCGGACATCGCGGCGAGGTCGGGCGTGCCGGAGAAGACCCTGGAGGCGCTGTTCCCCACGCTCGACGACCTGGCGCGAAGCTGTGGCCGGCACGTCATGGAGAGCCTGCGGCTGCCGCCGCACGACCGGGCGGAGGAGGTGTTCGCCGGCGCCTCGTCGGAGCACGACCGGATCCACCGCCTGGTCGAGACGCTGTTCGGCGCCTATGAGCGCAGAGCGGACGGCATCACGGCCGCGCGCCGCGAGCGGATGGACGTGCCGGCCGTCGACGAGCTGCTGCAGGAGCTCGACAACACGTTCGACGCCCTCGTCGTCGAGGCGGTGCGTCCGCGCCGCGCGGACGTCGCGTCCCTCAGGGCGCTCACCGACCTCGAGGTGTGGCGGAGCCTGCGCCACCAGGGCGCAACGCCGGAGGCGGCGGTGGACGAAGCCAGCGCGGCGGTCGAGCGCTGGCTCGCGGCGCGATGAGCGTCTTCAGGGAGGCCGAGCTCGGCTACCTGGCCGGCGGCCGGCAGCTCGGGCGGATCGCGACGGTCGGCGTGGACGGCACGCCGCACGTGGTGCCGGTCGCATGGATCTACAACGCGGCGCGCGACACGATCGACGTCGGGGGCAGCGAGCTCGAGCGCACGAAGAAGTTCCGCGACGTCGCCCGCACGGGGCGGGCCGCGATCGTCATCGACGACCTCGCGAGCACCGACCCGTGGCATCCGCGCGGGGTCGAGGTACGCGGCCGCGGCGAGGCGATCGCCCTGCCGACGGCGCTGATCCGGATCCATCCCGAGCGGATCGTCAGCTGGGGGCTCGAAGGGCGGCGCAGCGCGCGTACGGTTCAGGGATGACCGACATCGAACGGTTCCAGGCGCTGATCGGCACCTGGACCACCGAGGCGACGCATCCGAAGTTCGACGGCGTGGTGGCGGGCAGCATCACGTTCGAGTGGCTGGAGGGCGGCAGGTTCCTCATCCAGCGCTCCCGCAACGAGCACGAGCTGTTCCCCGACGCGATCACCGTGATCGGCGCCCCCGAGTCCGGCGACGGCCTCGTCATGGAGTACTTCGACTCGCGCGGCGTTCGCCGCACGTACGGCATCTCGCTCGAGGAAGGCGTGCTGCGCATCTGGCGCGACGACCCCGCGTTCGCTCAGCGCTACACCGCCACGCTCGGCCAGGACTCCTTCGAGGGGCAGTGGCAGGTCGCCGAGACGCCGGGCGACTGGAAGGACGACCTCAAGATGGTCTACCGCCGCCACAGCTGAACCGCTGCTCTCCATTCCGGTGCGTTTGCTCGTTGGCGCTCCGGGAAGAACCCCGAAAACCGGATCAATGGAGATTGGAGCAAGCCATGGGCGATAACCGACAGGACCTCGAGCCGTTGTCGATGGGCGAGATCGAGGCGGAGGACGCGACGGCGCTTCCCGACAAGGAGGTGATGTCGCTGCTCGACGTCAACGCGAACGTCGATCTGGGGCTCGACCTGGCGGCGCCGGTGGATCTCGCGGTCGCCGCGAACCTGAACGTGGCCGCGCCGATCGAGGCCGCCGCGGGCGCCAACGTGCTGAGCGACAACGCCGAGGCGGTGGCCGTCGCCCAGCAGCACGGCACGATCAACCAGGGCATCAGCGGCAGCGCCGAGGCCACCGCTCCGCAGCACGCCGACATCTCGCAGGACGCCAACCCCGAGGCGCCCGCGGAGGTCCCCGCTCCCGTGGATCCCGGCACCGGCCTGCCGATCGACCCGCCCGTCGACCCGCCGACCGGCCTGCCCGTGGATCCCGAGCTGGGCGCCGTGGATTCGCTGCTGCAGGGCGGCAGCCTGCTCGACGTCAATGTCGACGTCGACGCGAACGCCAACCTCACGGCCCCGATCAACGGCGCCGTGGCGGCGAACGCGAACGTCGCCGCGCCGATCGACGCGGCCGTCGCTGCGAACATCGGCTCCGACGGCGCCACCGCGCAGGCGCTCGCCGACCAGCAGGTCAACATCAACCAGACGCTCGACGACGTGTCGGCGGAAGCGACCGCCGAGCAGGACGCCACGATCGACCAGCAGTAGCGCCGCGTGAGCGCGACCGTGGACCGGCCGGTCGCGCCGGCCGCTCCGGGCACCTTCGCGCGAGCGGAGGGCCTGGAGCTGCTCGGCGAGTTCAGCGGCTCGGGCTACAAGGACGGCGTGGCGCTGGTGCGCCGCGCCGACGGTCAGATGGTCCAGCTCGGGCCGCTGATGTACGGGCTGCTCGAGGAGATCGACGGCGAGCGCGACCACGAGGCGCTGGCCGCCGCCGCCACCGAGCGCCTCGGGCGCCGGCTCGACACCGAGCACGTCGCCGCGCTCGGCGAGAAGCTCGCCGGCCACGGGCTGCTGGCCGGGTCCGAGGACAACGCGCCGCCGCGCCTGAACCCGCTGCTGGCGCTGCGCCTGAAGGTGCTCGTCACCGACCCGAAGGTGACGAACCGCATCACGGCGCCGTTCCAGATCCTGTTCCGCCCGTGGGCGCTCGTGCCGATGCTGGCGGGCTTCGCCGTCGTGTTCTGGTTCGTGCTGCTCCACAAGGGCGTCGCGTCGGCCACCGCGCAGGCGTTCGACAGCCCTGAGCTGCTGCTGCTCGTGTTCGGGCTGGCCGTCGCTTCGGGCGCCGTCCACGAGATCGGCCACGCCGCGGCCTGCCGCTACGGCGGCGGCCGGCCGGGCGGCATGGGCGCCGGCATCTACATGGTCTGGCCCGCCTTCTACACGGACGTCACCGACGCGTACCGGCTGCCGCGCGGCGCGCGCCTGCGCACCGATCTGGGCGGCATCTACTTCAACGCGGTGATCGCGGTCGTCACGCTCGCCGTCTGGGTCGTCGTGCGCGCCGACGCGCTGCTCCTGCTCGTCGCGCTCCAGATGCTGGAGATCGTCAAGAACCTCTCGCCGGTGATCCGCGCCGACGGCTACCACATCCTGTCCGATGCGACCGGCGTGCCGGACCTCTACGCGCACATGGGCCCGACCCTGCGCCGGCTGCTGCCCTGGAGACGGCGCGAGCCGTCCGCGCTCACCGGACGGGCGCGGCTCGTGGTGACCGCATGGGTGCTGGTCATCGTCCCCGTGCTGCTGGGCATGGCGTTCAGCGCGATCCTGCTGTTCCCGAAGCTCGCCGCCTCCACGTGGGAGAGCGGCTCGAGCATCGTGGGCGCGATGCCGGACCAGGACGCCCTGCCGCTGGCGGGCTCGATCGCCCGGCTCTTCTCGCTGGCGCTGCCCGTGCTCGGCGCGGGCCTGCTCGTCTACCAGCTCGTCCGCATGGCGGGCCGCCGGGCGCGCGGCTGGAGCGACGGCCGGCCGCCCGCGGCAGGCCGCGGTCCTGGTCGTGGCGACGGCGCTCGCCGCCCTGCTCGCGTGGGCGTGGTGGCCGTCGGGCCAGTACCAGCCGGTGCGTCCCACCGACGACGGCACGCTGGTGAGCGCGGCCACCGACGTCGCGGCGCCCGCCGTCGCCGCGCGCCCGCAGGGCGGACTGGCGCCGGGAAGGCACCTGGCCATCGCCCTGATCCCCGAGGGCGGCCCGACCAGGGAGCACCCGGCGATCTTCGTCGTCAAGGGCAAGACGCCCACGGTCCTCGTCAGCGACCAGGCGCCGGACACGAGCGGCGCGCCCTCGCTGAGCGGCGACGGCGCCCCGGCCCCGGCGACGCCGGCCGTGCCGGCGGCGGCGTTCCCCTTCGAGCTCCCGGAGGCGCCGGGCGCGAACGACTCGCAGGCGCTGGCGGTCAACACCGAGGACGGCGGCATCAAGTACGACGTCGCCTACTCGCTCGTGACGATCAAGGACGGCGAGACCGTCGACTCGACGAACGGCGCCCACGCGTACGCGAACTGCAAGGCGTGCACGACCGTCGCGGTCTCCTTCCAGCTCGTCCTGGTCGTGGGGCGGAGCGCGACGATCAAGCCGATCAACATCGCCGAGGCGCTCAACGTCGACTGCCCGTACTGCGTCACCGTCGCGATCGCCCGTCAGATCGTGTTGACGGTCGACTCCCTGCCGTCGGACGAGCTGCTGCGCCGGCTCAACGCCGAGCTGGAGAAGCTGAACGCGATCGACGAGAGCGACTCGCCCGCCGAAGTGCTCGAGCAGGTCAACGCGGTCGCCGAGGCGATCAACAGGGAGCTCGAGGCCAACGGCCTGATCGAGCCGACCCCCACGCCGACCCCGACACCCACCGCCACGCCCACGCCGACCGCCACGCCCGAGGAGACGGCGACGCCGGAGCCGACTCCTACGCCGACTCCCACGGAGACGCCGACCCCGGAGCCGACGCCGACCGCGACGCCCTGACCGCGTCGGCCAGCAGCCGGACGCCCTCGATGAGCGCGGGCTCGCCGAGCGCGGCGTAGCCGAAGATGAGCCCGGGGCGTCCGTCGCCGGAGATCCGGTAGGGCGCCAGGCCGTCGATCGCGACGCCGCGCTCGGCGGCGGCCATCACCACCGCCGCCTCGTCGAGGTCGTCGGGCAGGTACGCGACGAGATGCAGCCCCGCGGCGATGCCGGCGGGCTCGAGCTCCGGGATCTGCTCGCGCAGGGCGCGGATGAGGGTGTCGCGCCGGCGGCGGTAGATCGGGCGCATCCGCCGCACGTGGCGGTCGAACTCGCCTCGGGCCAGGAAGTCGGCGAACGCGAGCTGGTCGAGCGCGGGCGAGCCCCGGTCGGCCAGCATCTTCGCCTCCGCGATCGCGTCCACGAGGCCGGGCGGCGCCACGAGCCAGCCGAGCCGCAACCCCGGCGCCAGCGTCTTGCTCGCGGTGCCCGCGTAGACGACGCGGTCGGGGGCGAGCCCCTGCATGGCTCCGATCGGCGAGCGGTCGTAGCGGTACTCGGCGTCGTAGTCGTCCTCGACGATCAGCGCGCCCCGGGCCTGTGCCCAGCGCAGCACGGCCGAGCGGGCGCCGGCCGACAGCACCGCTCCCGTCGGCCACTGGTGCGACGGGGTGAGCACGAGGGCGTCGGCCTCGAGGCGGTCGAGCGCGTCGACGCGGACGCCCTCGTCGCCGACGGGCACGCCGACGACCTCGAGCCCGGCGGCGCGCGCGACCGGCACGGCATCGTCGTCCGCGCACGGGTCCTCGACGGCGAGCCGCCTGGCTCCCGACCTCACGAGGACGTCGATCACGAGGGCGATGCCCTGGGCGTAGCCGGTGCAGACGACGACGTTCTCCGCGTTCGCCGACGTGCCGCGAACGCGGTTGAGGTACTCGGCGAGCGCTTGGCGCGCCACCGGGACGCCGCGGGCGCTGACCGAGGCGAACTGCTCGTCGGGAGCCTCGCGGAGAACCCGGCGCACCGATCGCAGCCAGGCGGCGCGCGGGAAGGACGAGACGTCGGCGCGGCAGGGGCAGAAGTCGATCTCGTGGCCGCGGCTCAGGGCCGGCGGCGCCGGCCGCGCCGCCCGCTCGGAGCCGACCGCGACCCGCGTGAAGCTCCCGGAGCGACTGGTCAGGTAGCCCTCGGCCGCGAGCTGCTGGTAGGCCTCGACGACGACCCCGCGGGAGACGCCGAGGTCGTCGGCGAAGCGCCGGGTCGGCGGCAGGGGCGCGCCGCGCGGCAGCCGGCCTGCCTGGATCGCGTCGCGCAGCGAGGCTTCGATCTGGCGGTGCAGCGCGACGCGCGAGTCGCGCCTGAGCTCGACGAGCACCTCGCCGGAATTGGTCCTCTCCAGGAGCACCGGATCGGATCTTATCCGGGGCACCAATCTGTGGAACGCTCGGACGATGCGCAAGATCATCAACTCGACGTACATCAGCCTCGACGGGGTCATCGAAGCGCCGCACCTGTGGCCGCCGACCGGCCCCGACGACGAGCTGGCGGGCACGATCCAGACCGATCTGCTGCTGAGCTGCGACGCCGTCCTGATGGGCCGGCGGACGTACGAGGGCTTCGCACCGGTGTGGCCGACGCGGTCGGGCGATCCCTACAGCGACCGCATCAACACCATGCCCAAGTACGTCGTGTCGTCCACGCTGCGCGACCCCGAGTGGGCCAACACCACGGTCATCGCCGGCGACCCGGTCGAGGAGATCCGGCGGCTCAAGGAGCAGCCGGGCCAGGACATCGTCCAGTACGGGTTCGGCACGCTCTCGCACGCGCTGATGGAGCACGGGCTGCTCGACGAGCTGCGCCTCTGGGTCCACCCGCTGTTCGTCGGCCGCGGCGGGCCGGACGACCTCATCTATCGCGACGCCCCCACGGCGCCTGTTCGAGCTGCGCGACACCACGCCGCTCAGGTCGGGCACCGTGATCCTCGGCTACGCGGCGAAGTCATGATCGCCCGGATCTGGCGCGGCGCCGTCCGCGCGCCCGACGCCGACGAGTACGCCGCGTACATCGGCGCGACCGGGCTGGCGGAGTACGAGGAGACCGCCGGCAACCGCGGCGCATGGATGCTGCGCCGCGACGTCGGCGATCGCACGGAGTTCCTCACCTTCACGCTGTGGGAGACGCTCGACGCCGTGAAGGCGTTCGCGGGCGACGACTACGAGGCCGCGGTCTACTACCCCGACGACGACCGCTTCCTCGTCGAGCGCGACGCCACGTGCGCGCACTACGAGGTCGTGGCAGGATCGTGAGGTGGACCTGGGCGTCCATCTGCCGCTGATGCGCTTCGGTGACGAGCCGCTCTCGCTGCAGCGGCTCCAGGCGACCGTCGACGCGGCGCGCGACTGCGGGTTCGCGGCCGTCTCGGCCAACGACCATCTCGTGTTCCAGACGCCTTGGCTCGACGGGCTGACGGCGCTCGCGAGCACGATCGAGCGGACGGGGGAGATGGAGCTGGCGACGACCGTCGCGCTCGTCGTGCTGCGCGGTCCGGTCCAGCTCGCCAAGGCGCTGGCGGCGGTCGACGTGCTCTCGCGGGGCAGGCTGATCGCCGGGGTCGGCCCGGGCTCCTCCGCCAAGGACTACGCGCTCGCCGGCATCCCGTTCGAGGAGCGCTGGAAGCGGTTCGACGAGGCGCTCGACCGGCTTCGCGAACTGCTGACCGGGTCGGAGCTGGAGCCGCGGCCGTCCCGCGAGATCCCGCTGTGGGTGGGGAGCTGGGGCTCCCGCGCGGGACTCGCCCGCGTGGCGAGAGCCGCCGACGGCTGGCTCGCCTCCGCCTACAACACCACGCCCGAGCGCTTCGCCGCCGCTCGCGCGGACCTGGCGCTCGCGCTCGTGGAGCGCGGCCGCGAGGCGGACGGGTTCCCGAACGCGCTCGCCACGATGTGGACCTGGGTCTCGGAGGACCGCGGCGAGGCCGAGCGCGTGCTGCGCGACGTGCTGGCTCCGCTCCTTCGCCGCGATCCGAACGAGCTGCGCTCACAGGTCTGCGTGGGATCCGCGGCCCACTGCGCCGAGCTGCTCGCCCGCTACGCCGAGGCCGGCTGCGGGCGCGTGTACGTCTGGCCGCTGGGTGACGAGCCGCGCCAGCTCGAGCTGATCGCCGCGGCGTGGGAAGGGGATCGGCGTGGGGAACCCCACCGATCGCCCGACCGCGGCTGAGCGTCTTTACGCGCGACAACGATTCCCAGGAGGAAGACCCTTGCTCGCGCTACGCAGGCTGCCCACCCCGTCGTTCGCCGTCGCCCTGGCCGCGCTGGTCGTCGCCCTCGGCGGCACCGCTGCCGCCCAGGTCGCCGGCTCCGACGCGCCCGAGACCGTGCTCAAGATGCGCGTCGCCAAGGACGGCAAGCTCATCGGCACCGACAACGACGGCACCGTCAAGAAGGCCGGCGTCGGCATCTACGACATCACGTTCACGACCGGCCCGACGGGCTCGAAGGTGCCGCTGGACCTCGAGCGGTGCGCGATCCTGGCCACGCCGCGCATCGAGACGGCGTCGAAGCCGGAGGAGGTCGCCGCGGAGCTCGACGTGCTGCGCCTGGACGGCCCTCGCATCTTCGTCGAGTCGACGCGCCTGCTGCCGTTCGGCGAGAACAAGATCACGCCGTTCCTGACGAACGTGAGCTTCGACGTGGCGGCTATCTGCTGATCGCCAGGATGGCGGGAACCACGAGGTCCCAGGTGGCCGGCGGGAAGTACTCGTGGCCCAGGTGCTCGATGGCGAGCAGCTCGGCGCCTGGGATCTCGCGCGCGAGGGCGCGCGCGTGGTCGAACGGGAACACCGGGTCCTCGGTGCCGTGGATCACGAGCGTCGGGGCGGCGATCCGGCCGAGCCGGGCGCGCCACGGCTCGCCGGCGTCGAGCAGGTAGACGTTCGACGTGCTCGCCGGGTCGGTGGTGTGGTCGAACACTCGCGCGGCGAGCTCGCGTGCCGCCGCCTCGTCGAAGCGCGGCGAGCATGGGCGCTCGGACTCGACCAGGTACTCGATGACGGCGTCCCGGTCGCTCCAGTCCGGCTGCGGCGGCTCGCGGAGCTCGCCGGACGGGCCCGGCAGCCCCGCGCTCTCCTCGCCGGGGATGCCCGGCGTCGAGGCGACGAGGATGAGCGAGGCGACGCGCTCGGCGTGGTCGAGCGCGAGCAGCTGCCCGATCGCGCCGCCGGTGGACAGGCCGACGACGTGCGCGCTCGCGACACCCAGCGCGTCGAGCAGCCCGGCGGCGTCAGCCACCAGGTCGCGCAGCGCGTACGGCGGCGCGCCCGGCTCGTAGGACACGGACCGGCCGGCGTCGCGCAGGTCGTAGCGGATCACGAATCGCGGGCCGCCGGCGAGCCGCTCGCACAGCGCCTCGTCCCACGAGAGCATGGTGTTGCCCGCGCCGTGGATGAGCAGGAGCGCGGGGTCGGCGGGGTCGCCGAACGTCTCGGCGCACAGGTCGACGCCATTGGCTTGGATGATCATCGCCTTGTATGACACTCGCGGGCGCCGGAACTCATCAGCGCGGTGCGCGCCGGCCGGACGCGGCGAGGTCGGTCTCGATCCAGCGGCAGATGACGTCGACCGCGTAGGCCTGCTCGTCAGTGCTCAGTTCGCGCCCCTTGGGGATCCCGTGCCAGCGCTCGAGGCAGGAGCGGCAGCAGGTGGCGGTCGCGTGCTGGGCGACGAACACCGGATGCCCGCGGTAGGGCGTCTGCTTGCCGTCCTTGTACGGCACGGCGGGCGCGAGCCGCTTGGCCAGAAGCTCGCCGGCGTGCCTGCGGACGACCTCCATGCCGCGGAGCTCCACCGTCGCGGCGTCCCGGCCGCGCAAGTGGAAGCGCGCCCGGAAGGGCTGGCGGGCCAGCGCCTGCAGCCTCGCGTCGATATCGGACATCGCTCTGAATCTAGGGCGACGCCAGGCGTTCGGCCCTCTGCTTGATCCCGAGCAGCGTCTTGCGCTCCATCAGCAAAGAGGCGGGCTCCATCGGCACCATCCCGATGCGCGCGGTGAGCGTGGGCAGGCGGAAGCGGTTGCGGCTGATCAGTCGGGTGCTGCCGTCGTCCTCCTCCAGCACGAAGCTCCAGACCCAGTTGCCGTCCTCGGAGCGCCAGGCGAGGACGCGCTCGGGCTCCACGCGCTCGAGCCTCATCTGGTTGGCGCCGAAGCCGATGGTGTCGCCGGGCTCGGGGTGCTGGAACTCGGGCAGCACGTGGTCGGCGCTGTGCATGTTCAGCCCGAGCAGGTTCTCGATCCAGTCGTAGGTGTAGGCGCCGCCGCGGGGCGCCGGTCCGATCTGCGCGAGCCACGGCCAGACCGCGCCGGCGGGCGCCTCGATCGAGATCGCGCGGGTGGCGACGCCGTCGGCGTCCTCGAGCAGCTCGTCGCCCGGCAGCCGTGCACTCGCCTCGGCCTCGGTCGCGCCCCAGGTCAGGATCGGCCTGCGGAGCAGCGCGTAGTAGAGCGCGGTGAGCGCGGTCAAGGCGGCAACCCAACGCATGCTTCCGAGTCTGACCCGTGGAGCCCGTGTGCGCATCCGTACGAACCCGTACGGGCAGCCTGCTCTCATGGCCCTCGCGCGCGCCCTGCTCTTCGGCGGCTGGGCGATCGGGCTGGTGTCCCTGCTCAACCCGGACGAGATGCCGTTCTTGCTGCTCGCGATCCTGGCCGGCGTGATGCTCGTAGCCGGCGGCGTCATGCTGGCCACCGACGGCGGGCGCGCGATGGCGGCGCTCAGCGAGCGCTACTCCCCGCGGCAGCGCGTGCCACCGCATCGCCTCATGGGCGGGCTGTTGATCGCCATCGGTGCCCTCTGGATGGTGCTCGGCGTCAGCCTCGCGCTGGGCGGGTAGGCCATAAGCATGCTCCGACTGATGCGGCGCATGCCGTTCTTGAAGGTTCTCGCCATCGCCCAGACGCTGCTGCTCGCGCGCCGCCATCTGCTGCGGCTCGATTCCGGCGACCGCCGCCGGCTGCGCGAGCTCGCGCGGCGCGGCCGCTCGCTGAGCGCCGCCGAGCGCGACGAGCTGCGCCGGCTGCTCAGCAAGCTCGAGCCCGCGGTCTTCGCGATGGCCACCGCCGACGCCTTCTCGCCGGTGCCGCTCCCGCGCTGGCTGGCCGGGCGCCCGGCGCGCTGAGTCATAGTGAACGCGTGACCGCGCGCGACATCGAGACCAGGGCCGACTGCGAGCGGCTGGTCCGCGCCTTCTACGGGCGGGCGTTCGAGGACCCGATCATCGGGTTCCTGTTCACCGACGTCGCGAAGCTCGACCTCGAGGCGCACGTGCCGCGGATCACGTCGTTCTGGGAGACCATCCTGCTCGGCGCCCAGAGCTACGGAGGCGGCGCGTTCCGTCCGCACGCCGCGCTGCACGCCAAGGCTCCGCTGCGGCGAGCGCACTTCGACCAGTGGGTGAGCCTGTGGTCGAGCACGGTCGACGAGCTGTTCGCCGGCGAGCGCGCCGAGCTCGCGAAGGCGCATGCCGTACGCGTGGCGCGCGCCTTCCATCAGCGGTTGCCGCCGCCCGCGAGCGGGGGCGGCCTCGTCGTCACTCGGCGAGCCGGCCGTGGAACGTGATCAGGGAAGCTTGACCCAGTCGGGCGGGGTCCGCTCGCGGCGCCAGCCCGGGTCGCTGACGTGGCGCTGCTCGCCGACCTGGTACGCCTCGGCCAACCAGCCCTTCAGCTCGTCGTCGACGTCCGCGGGCCGCGCGAGGCGCAGCTTGTGCACGTAGTAGTACGGAGGCAGGTACTCGACGGCCAGCCGCGGGCTCTCGACCGGCCGCGTGAGGACGAAGTGCGCCGGCAGGTACCGCTTGCGCGGGCGCTGGACGGCGGCGAAGCGCATGCGGACCTGGAGCGAGATGCGTGACTTCGTCGCGTTGACGGTCACCGGCCCGTTCTCCCGTGCCGCGGCAACGTAGAGCTCGAACAGGTCGCGCAGCCCGGAGCCCGCGAAGAACTCGTCCAGCTCCACCACCTGGCACGAGTGCGGCATGTTGCGGGTCACGAAGCTCTGCCCGCAGACCGGGCACGTCCACATGCCGCGATTGTTACGGAGGGCCCCGCACGTCGGCGGGGCCCTCCGAAGCGGGTTACTTCGTGTACGGCCGCGCCGAGCTGATGCGCGCGCCCTTGGCCAGGGCCTTGCCCTTGGTGTGCTTCCGCGCCTTCGAGTAGCGCCAGTGGCCCCGATCGCGCTTCATCGGGATCACCTTCTCCTGGAGCTGCGGATTCAGGCGGTTGAAGCCGACCAGGTCGGCCCGGACCCGGGCCTCGAACCGCATGAAGCCGTAGGCGGCCTCGCGGTAGTCGAATCCCGCGGTCGTGTCGTAGTCGCGGCTCAGCCCGTCGTTCGAGTAGACCGGCAGCGACTTCTGCCGCCCCGACCTGCGCGGATACGTGTAGGCCGACCACGTGTTCGTGCCCTCGAGATCGCCGAACGCGACCTCCTTCGGGTTCGTCGGGTCGGTGAAGTCGATCACCGACGAGCCGTTGCGGTAGAAGGCGTTGACGAGCAGGTAGCGGTCCTTCGCCGGGACCGGGATGCCGAGGTGCGACGAGCAGTACGTGAGCCGCTCGCCCGCGCCGAGGTCGTCGTTCGTCCCGCGCGAGTTGCGGTACTCGGACAGCAGCTTGCCGCTCCGCGTGTTGAAGAAGTACATGTTCCCGGTCTCGAACACCTTCTTCTCGGTGCCGCCCTGGCCCAGCTTCTCCGTCTTGGTCGGGCAGCCGTCGCCGAACGACTCGTCGATGAAGTTGGCGATCTTGCCGTCCCAGCTGAACGTCGCCGAGTGCCAGAAGTCGACGTTCTTCTGGTCGTAGGCCCACAGCGGGTCCTCGGTGTCCGGCAGGCCGGTGCGACGGTCGATCTCCCACACCTGGGCCTGCTCGCCGCACGCCGCGCCCACGATGCCCTTGGCCGGGAACGAGCTCAGGTCGTGGCAGCCGAGGAAGTTGTCCAGCGGCGCCGAGATGCCGTGGTCGCGGACGGGCCGGTAGACGCCGTCCTCGTCACCCGGGTAGACGACCGGCAGCTCGGTGAGCTCGCGGGCGGCCGCCGGGTCGCTGAACGGCACCTCGACGACCTGCACGACGCCGTGGTTGATCGCACGTCCCTGCGCCGCGCCCAGCGGCCCGCAGGTCGGGCCGTCGCCGAGCGGGTAGCTCGAGTTGAGCACGTACATCGACCTGCCGCGCGGGCTCGGCAGCAGCGTGTTGGTGTGCGACCCGCAGTCCTGGTAGACGGCCGCGATCTGCTTCGGGCTCGTGGGGTTCGACACGTCGAAGACGCGGATGCCCTCCCAGGCGCCGGCCGGGTACTGACCGGTCGCGGTGTCCTTGGTCGCCAGGCCGGCGCCGCACTGCGGACCGGTCAGGACGCTGTCGACGGACAGCACGAGCGTGTCGGCGTCGCCGTCGCGGTCGGTGTCGATCACTGACGGATCGCCCTGCGGGCCGTAGCAGCGCATGTCGGAGACGAGCTTCGGCTTCCCGCGCGAGATGTCGAAGATGCGGAAGCCGCCGTAGTCGCCGACGTAGGCGAGGTCGTCCCAGAACGCGATGTCGGAGCTGGTGACGTGCGTGTTGGCGGCGTTGGTCGGGTTTGCCGCCGTCTGGAAGTTGCCGAGGAACCAGAAGTTGTGGCCCCACGGGTCGCTCAGCGGCGTGCCGAAATCCCCCGGCGGATGCGCGAACGCTGCGCCGCCCGACATGGCCACGGCGACCGCGCACACGGCCGTGAGGACCTTCCAGCGATGTCTCATGACTTCCCCTCCCGAGGGAATGTGTGCCGGCGCGCGGTACCCCTACCTGCGCCGACCCGATTGTCAGGCAGGGTACAGGACGAGTGCGGCGGAGCGGACGGCGGCCAGCAGCGCCTGGACCGACGGCCGCTCGGCGTCGGTGGCGCGGGTGGCGGCGAAGATCGTGCGATGGACCGAGCCCTCGGCGATCCGGCGGGCGACGACGCCGGGCGGCGCGGCGGGCCGGACGAGCTCAGGGAGGAGGGTGACGGCCTGGCCGTCGGCGACCAGCGCGAGGCTGAGGACGCTGTCGTTGGTGCGGTGGCGGATGTCGGGGTCGAAGCCGCCCAGGCCACGGCAGGTGCGCTTGGTGATGTCCTCCCACGCCGTGCCGGGGTGGCCGGTGGTCCACACCTCGCCGGCGAGCTCCGCCAGCGGCACCGGGTCGCGTGCGGCCGCCGGGTGTCCCTCGGGCAGGACGACGTGGACCGGGTCGGTGTGGAGGTCCTCGCGGGCGATGCCGGCCGGCCGGGCGAGCGGCTGGTGCTCCCACTCGTCGGCCAGCACGAGGTCGACGTCGCCGAGCGCGAGCGCGGGCAGCGACTCCTCCGGCTCGGACTCGATCAGCTCGCACCGCAGCTCGGGCGCCTCGCGCGCGAGCGCCCGGATCGCCGGCACGGCGACGCGCAGGCCGACCGACTGGAACGACGCGATCCGCCCGCGCCCGGCGACGCGGCCGGTGGCGCCGGCCAGGTCGGCCTCGGCGAGCTCGGCGCGCGCGAGCAGCGCGCCGGCGTGGTGGACGAGCACGAGCGCCGCGTCGGTCAGCCGCACGCCGCGGCCGGCGGGCTCGAGCAGCGGCAGCCCGGCCTCGCGCTCGAGCACGGCGAGCTGCTGGGACACGGCGGAGGGCGTGAACTGGAGCGCGTCCGCGACGGAGGCGATCGTGCCGCGGGCGTGCAGCTCGTGTAGGAGGCGCAGACGCCGGAGGTCGAGCATCAAGTAGCAACGCTACCGGATCAGCATCACGAATCCGAATCGCTACTAATCGGTCGACGCCGCAGGATCCGGCCATGCCCTTCTGCCTCGCCTCCGCCGCCGCCTTCGGCGCCATGGGGATCTTCGGCAAGCTGGCCTACGACGAGGGAGCCACCGTCGGCACGCTGCTCGCGACCCGGTTCGTGCTGGCGGCCGCGCTGCTGTGGCTGTTCGCCGGCGCTCGTCAGCTGCGCTCGGTCTCGCGCCGCGACGCCGGCATCGCCCTAGCGCTCGGCGCGATCGGCTACGCCGCTCCCGCGGGCGGCTACTTCGCGGCGCTCGAGCGGCTGGATGCTTCGCTGTTGGCGTTGCTCGTGTACGTCTTCCCGGTGATCGTGGCGGTGTCGGCCGTCGCCCTGCGGCGCGAGCGGGCGAGCCGGCGGACCGCCGTGGCTCTCGCGTTCTCCGTGGGCGGCCTCCTGCTGGTGCTCGCCGGCGCCGCGGGCGGCCTCGATCCGGTCGGGACGCTGCTGGGACTGGCGACCGCCGTCGTCTACAGCGCGTACGTCCTGGGCTCGGAGGGGATCTCCACCCGCGTCGCGCCGCTCGCGCTGAGCACGCTGGTGTGCACCGGCGCGGCCGCGACGCTCACTGCTGCCGGCCTGGCCGGCGGCGACCTCGATCCCGCGAGCGTGACCGCCGCGGGCTTCGTCTGGCTCGGCGGCCTCGCCGTCGTCTCGACCGTCGGCGCCATCGGCCTGTTCTTCGCCGGGCTGCGGCGGGTGGGGCCGACGGCCGCATCCATCCTGTCGACCCTCGAGCCTGTGGTCACCGTCGCGCTCGCCTTCATCGCCTTCGGCGAGTCGCTCGGGCCCGCCCAGCTCGCCGGCGGGGCGCTGGTCCTGATGGCCGTGCTCGCAATTCGCACAAAGGAGCTCGCATGACACTCGATGGCAAGGTGGCGCTCGTGACGGGCGCGACCCGCGGCGCCGGCCGCGGGATCGCGGTGGCGCTCGGCGAGGCCGGCGCGACCGTCTACTGCACCGGCCGCAGCACGCAGGGGCGGCGGTCGGAGTACGACCGGCCGGAGACGATCGAGGAGACGGCCGAGCTGGTGACCGCCGCCGGCGGCGCCGGGATCGCCGTCCCGACAGACCACCTCGAGCCGGATCAGGTCGAGGCGCTCGTGCGGCGGATCGACGACGAGCAGGGACGGCTCGAGCTGCTGGTCAACGACATCTGGGGCGGCGAGCGGCTGTTCGAGTGGAACACGCCGCTGTGGGAGCACGACCTCGCCAACGGCCTGCGGATGCTGCGCCTGCAGATCGACACGCACCTCATCACCAGCCACTTCGCGCTCCCGCTGCTGATCCGCAAGCCCGGCGGCCTCGTGGTCGAGATGACCGACGGCACGCGCGAGTACAACGACGCGAACTACCGCGAGCCGGCGTTCTACGACCTCGCCAAGAGCTCGGTGATCCGCCTCGCGTTCGCCCAGAGCCAGGAGCTGGCCGAGCACGGCTGCGCCGCCGTGGCCCTCACGCCGGGCTGGCTGCGCTCGGAGATGATGCTCGAGGCCATGGGCGTCACCGAGGAGAACTGGCGCGAGGGGCGCAACCCGCACTTCGCCGCCATCTCCGAGAGCCCGCGGCTCGTCGGCCGTGCCGTGGCGGCGCTGGCCGCCGACCCGGACGTCCTGAGCCGCAGCGGCGGCTCGTTCTCCTCGGGCGGGCTCGCGCGCGAGTACGGCTTCACCGACCTCGACGGCTCGCAGCCGGACTGCTGGCGGTACATGGTCGAGGTCCAGGACCGCGGCCTGCCGGCCGATCCGACCGGCTACCGCTGACGACCGCGCAGTGGGACACTCCGGGCGTGCGCCCGGTGATCGGCCTCGTCGTGCTCGCGGTTCTGGCGGCCGGCTGCGGCGAGGAGGAGCAGCGCCGCGCCGACCGCGTCCCCGGCACTCCCGACCCGGCCCACGCCGAGGAGGTCGACCGCGATCCGTACGCGGTCACCTGCGGCGACCTGGCGCGGCAACCGGAGCACATGGAGAGCCAGAAGCTGGTGATCCGCGCGGAGTTCGCGCTCGCCCGGGAGCCCGCACTGCGCAAGCGCGTGCGCGCGATGACCGAGAACCGCGTCGGGCGCAGCGTCTACTGGGCGATGACCGAGCTGTGCAGAGGGCAGGAGGCGTCGTTCACGCCGGGCGAGCAGGCCGTCGAGGCGGTGCGGCGGGGCGAGTACCTCGTGCAGCCGCGCCCCGAGGCGTGGAACCACCCCTAGCTATTCGAGCCGCCGGAAGAGCGCGACGGAGGCGCCGCCGAACGCGATGGCGACGGCGCCGGCGATGAGGACGAACAACCAGCCGCCGCCGTCCGGCAGGGTCGTCCTCCCGACGCCGAACGCGGTGACGACGGCGGCGAGCACCGCCAGCACCGCGAACACGCCCGCGAGCAGCCGCGTTCGCTCAGCGCTCACCGATGTCTCCCAGCACGGGCTTGACGTCGACGACCGGCGTGCCGTCCAGCGCCTCGAGGCCGCTGACCCGCACGCGCGGCCCTTCGATCGCGAGGACGGTCACGCGGTGCAGGCCGATCGGGTTCGGCCGGTCCGGCGAGCGTGTGTTGAACACGCCCTGCTCGGGCCGGGAGAGGTCGCTGCGCGGATGCACGCGCAGGACGTCGCGCTCGGCGCGGTCGAACCAGGTCAGCAGGAGGACCTCGTCGCCGACCGCAACACCTTCGAGTCCGTCCGTGACCTTCGGGTCGAACACCAGCCACGCCTCTGGCGCGCCCTCGTCGCCCTGCTTGGGCGCCGAGGCGCGGTCCTTGAGCGACGACTCCACGGTGGCGATCGCGACAAGCTCCATGGCGCGTATTTCATCGCACACGCGCCCGTCGGAAGGCGTGGTCCGCAACTCGGACCGATGAGGGGCGTTCACGAGTGCAGTGCGACGCCTCGTCCTCACGCTCTTCACGTTCCTCGCCCTCGCCGCCCCCGCCCAGGCGGCGAACCCGGAGATCGGGATCGCCGACGACCGGATCCTGCTCCCCGGCGGGCCGGCCGCGGATCGTGCTGTCGCCGAGTGGAGCGCGATGGGTGTCGACACGGTGCGGATCTTCGCGCTGTGGTCGCAGATCGCTCCCGCGCGGCGGCCGAGCGGATTCAAGCCGGCCGACCCGAACGACGGGCACTACCAGTGGTTCTACGTCGACAACGCGGTCGACCGGGTGCGCGCGGCCGGGATGAATGTGACGCTCACCGTCACCGGGCCAGGGCCGGCGTGGACGTCCAGCGCGCCCGGCCGGCAGCAGGGACAGTGGAAGCCGCGCCCGTCCGCCTACGCCGCGTTCGCGAGCGCGGTGGCGAAGCGGTACGCCTCGCGGGTCGACCGCTACATCCTCTGGAACGAGCCGAACATCTCGATCTGGCTGTCGCCCCAGGCTCGCTGCAGCCGGGGCCGCTGCACGCCCGTCTCGCCGCACCTCTACCGCGCTCTGGTCCGCGCCGCGTACCCCGCCATCGCCGACCACGACCCCGTCGCCGAGATCGTGATCGGCGCCCTGTCGCCGCGTGGCCAGCGGCTCCGCAACGCGAAAACGGTGATGCGCCCGCTGCTCTTCCTCAGGCGATTCGGCTGCCGCACCGACGGCTGGCAGCGCATGACCACCGGCGAGTGCCGCGGCTTCAAGCCGGCGACCGGCGACGGCTTCGCGATCCACCCCTACAGCGGGCGCACGGCGCCCGAGCGCAGGCATCCGAACGCTGATGACGTCGGCCTCTCCCAGATCCGCAACCTGTCGGCCACGCTCGACCGGCTCAAGCGCGCGAAGGCCATCAGGTCCTCCAGCGCGCGCCTGCCGATCTTCATCGACGAGTACGGCTACCAGACCAACCCGCCCGACCGGATCACCGGCATCAAGCCGCAGCGGCAGGACGTCTGGCTCCAGCGCGCCGCCTACCTCGCCTGGCGCACGCCGCGGATCAAGCTGTTCACGCAGTACCTGTGGCGCGACGAGCCGCGCAGCGCGAACGGCACTCTGAGCGGCTGGCAGTCCGGCCTGCGCTTCACCGGCGGCCGCGCCAAGCCGAGCCTCGCGCACTTCGACACGCCCTTCGCCCTCGACGCCGCGAACCGCCGCCTGTGGGGCCAGGTGCGGCCCGGCGGCGCCCACACGGTGACGGTCGAGCGACGGCCGAAGGGCGGAGCCTGGGCCACGCTCGCGGTCACGCGCACGAACGCGAACGGCTACTGGGCGCTGCGCCGCCCGCTCGTCCAGGGCAGCTCGTACCGCTACCGGGCCGACGGGATGGTGAGTGCGACACTGCGCCCGTGAGGCGCGTCGCGATCATCGCGTCCGCGAGCGGGAACGGGAAGACGACCCTCGGCAGGGCGCTGGCGGAGAAGCTCGACGTGCCGTTCGTGGAGCTCGACGCGCTCGTCCACGGCCCGAACTGGCAGGAGACGAGCGACGAGGACCTGCGCCGCCTGATCGAGCCCGTGCTGCGCCAGGAGGGCTGGGTGATCGACGGGACCTACCTGCGCAAGCTCGGCCCGATCGTGCTCGACAGCGCCGACACCGTCGTCTGGCTCGACCTTCCCACCCGCGTCTGGCTCCCGCGGCTGCTCAGGCGCACCGCCCGCCGCGTGTCCGGCCGCGAACGCATGTGGAACGACAACCGCGAGTCGCTCAAGACCGCGTTCTGGGGCCGCGAGTCGCTGTTCGGCTACGCGCTGATCCAGCAGCCGATCAGGCGTCGCGAGTGGCCGGGCGAGCTCGCCCGCTACTCGGTGGTCCGGCTCCGCTCCCAGGCCGAGATCGAACGCTGGCTCGCCGCCGTCCTACGCTGAGCCGGGTGAGGATCGGCATCGCTCTGCTCGCCACGCTGGTGCTCGCCGGCTGCGGCAGCGACGCGAGCGAACGGCCGCTCGACGCGGCGGACATCAACCGCAACAACCACGCCGAGGAGGCCGTCTACCTCCAGCGCGTGCTCGGCGACGACCCGATCTCCGAGTCGGTCTCGCTGCGCGTCGACGGCACCGCCGCCGTCCGCCGCGGGGGCGGGCGGGGCTACTGGGACATCGCGCTCGAGCTCTCCGAGGCGCAGGCCGAGCGCTCGCTCAGCCGGGTCCGCGCCGCGCCGTTCGCCGCGCTGGCCGACCACACGATCACGCCCGGCGGCTTCGGCGGCAACGACAACGAGCGCCGCTACCTGATGCGGCGCGACGGCGTCTCCATCACCGTCGCCGAGAGCGACCTGCCGAAGTCCATGCGGCCCCTGATCAGCGACCTCAACAAGATGATCGACGGCGAGCTCGGCCACATCGTCGCCGACGACCGGCACTTCTCGGCCTCCGGCGTGACGGGCAGCGATGCCAGCGACGACGACGCCAGCCCGCCCACCGGCTACGAGAACTCGCCGGCCACCCCGGTCAGCGGAGGGCAGGGGCCGGAGCCCGAGCTGAGCCTGTCCTGCTACGGCTCCGGCGGGCGCCAGGGCGAGGAGAGCGAGAGCGGCGTCACCGCCGGTCCGCTCACGCTCGAGGGACTCAGCGGCAAGCGGGTCATCGAGGCCCGGGCCATCGTCGAGCCGGGCAGCGCGGTCACGATCGCCGTCGACGGTCGCGCGGGCCTCCTCTACGGCGTTGCCTGGCAGGGCCCGCGCACGCTCGCGAAGGCCGCCAAGGTCGTCCGCCTCGAGGGCTGCTCGGACACGACGACCGGCGGCGGCGCGGCCCGCTTCGAGGGCGGCATCGTGCGCCGCGGGAACGAGTGCGTGACGCTCAAGGTCTACGCCCCCGGCGAGATCTACCGCCGCCGCGTGGGCTGTTAGAAGCCCCAGCGCGCCGCCGCTGAGGCGCTCGGGAAGGCGACGGCGCGCATCATCTGCCCGCGGTTGCCGTCGGCCACCGCGCGCCGCAGCCGCCGCTCCTGGCGGGCGGGGAGCGGCGACTCGCCGGCCTCCACGAGGTCGTTCGCCATCGGCCGCATGACGACCGCCTCGAACCCCGCGCGGCGCAGCAGCAGCGGCAGGTTGGACGGCGAGTAGATCTTCAGGTGATTGCGCGTGAAGCCGCTCCACTCCGGCCCGTGTGCCTTCAGCAGCAGCGAGTTGGCGTTGACGGTGAGGATCAGCAGGGCGCCGTCGTCGTCCAGCAGGCCGCGCAGCATCGTCAGGTCCTCGACCGGCGTGGCCAGGTGCGCGAGCACCGACCACATCGTCACCACGTCGAAGCCGCCGGCCGCGATCTCGGGCACGTCGGCGGGCGAGCCGAAGTGTGCGTGCGCGCCGCTCGGCCGCTCGCGCGCCCGCTCGACCGAGTCCTCCGAGAGGTCGACGCCGTAGCACTCGAAGCCGCGCTCGTACGCCAGGTCGAGGAACAGCCCCGCGCCGCACCCGAAGTCGAGCAGCCGGCGGCCGGCGCCGTCCGCGAACAGCGGGTCGAAGGCGTCCATCACGAGCCGGTAGCGGCGCTGCCGGTCACGCGAGTAGTCGCCGGTCAGGAAGCGGCTGTACTGGCCCGCGTACAGGTCGCCGAGCCGCTCGGGCCTGATGCCCGGGTTGCGGTACAGCAGCCCGCATCCCTCGCAGCGCACGACCGCGTAGCCCTTGGTGCGGAACAGCGCCCGCACCCGCTCGCCGCCGCACAGGCTGCAGGGGATCGGCTCCTCGATCTCGCCCACGCCCTGCGCGGCCGCGTGCGAGGCGTAGTCCGTCACCGGCGCCCGCGCCAGCCGCCGGCGCCAGCGCAGCTCGTGCAGCCGCGCGGCGCCCGGCAGCGCATACGGGCGCATCGTGCCCGGCGGGATGCCGAGGTGGCGGAAGATGAGGCGGTGCGCGTGGTAGCGCCACGAGCGGCGAGCCATCGGGGGCGTATCGTGCCAGGCATGCTGGTGGCAATCGCAGGAGGACACGGGCAGATCGCGCTGCGGCTCACGCGGCTGCTGAGCGAGCGCGGCGACGAGGTGCGGTCGCTGATCCGCAATCCCGACCACGCGGACGACATCAGGGAGGCCGGCGGCGACCCCGTCGTGTGCGACCTGGAGGAGGCCGACGACGCCCTCGTCGCCAACGCCGTGAGGGGCGCCGACGCGGTCGTCTTCGCGGCCGGCGCCGGGCCCGGCAGCGGCTCGCAGCGAAAGGGGACGATGGACCTCGGCGGCGCGGTCAAGCTGATCGCGGCGGCCAAGGCCGGCGGCATCCGCCGCTACGTCATGGTGAGCAGCATCAACGCCGACCCGAACCACCCGGGCGACGACACCTTCAGCGTCTACCTGCGCGCCAAGGGCGAGGCGGACGCCGAGCTGGCGGCCAGCGGGCTCGACTACACGATCGTGCGGCCGGGCCCGCTCACGAACGACCCGGGCACCGGCCGCGTGGCGCTCGACGCCGGGCGCGGCGACGTCACGCGCGACGACGTCGCCGCCGTGCTCGCCGCCGCCTTGCACGAGCCCGACACGATCGGCCGGACCTTCGACCTCAGCGGCGGCGAGACGCCCATCGACGAAGCGCTGTGATGGCTCAGTCGCGAATGTGCCTCCGCCGGATGCTCCGGCTCGAGCTGGGCGAGTACGTGCCCTCGTCCACGTTCACCAGCACGCGGTAGCGGCCGCCGCGCCGCTGGCGGATCGACTTGCGGTAGCGGGAGGACGAGTCGCCGTTGTTGCGGGCGAACGTCTCACCCACCGTGATCCACACGCCGTCGCTCAGGCGCAGCTTCTGGATCAGCACCTGCTCGCCGTCGACCGCCGGGCTGATGCGGCCGCGGAAGCGCAGCTTGCCGCGCCGGTCCCCGCGCGTCACCTTGACGCGCCGCGTGACGTCGAGCGTCGCGCCCACCGTCAGCGGCGTGCTCACGATGTCCGGCCGGGCCACCATCTCCACCCTGAACTGCGTGTTCACGGGCACCGACAGGACCGGGACCGAGAAGCTGCCGTCGTCGTTGGTGACCAGCTCGTTGCCGACCGGCAGGAATCCCTGCGTGTACGGCCACGGGTTGCTCTTGACGATGATCCGGCGGTCGGGTCCGTCGGTGCCGACCAACACGCCGGCGAGCGTCGTGGCGCCGCCGGCCGCCACCGGATTCGGCGTCGCGGCGACCGAGAAGCCGAGCGGCACCTTCTTGGTCTTGAACGTGCGGTGGCTGCCGCGCGAGACGCCCTGCGAGTTCTGGGCGACCAGGCGGTAGTGGTAGGTCGTCACCGGTGCCAGCCCGGTCAAGGCGGCGGTGACCTTCACGCGCCCGCTGCCGGCCGTCACGACGGTTGCCGGCGTCACGGCGCCGTAGAGGCTCGAGCCGCCGTATTGGAAGTAGTAGGTCGTGTTCGCACCGTTGGGCGTAACGAACCCGTTCAGCGTCACGGTCGTCGGTTCGACGGCTGTCGCGGCGCCGGTGGTCACCGCCGGCTTCTCGGCGGCGGCCGCGGTCGTGGGCGCGCACAACAGCGCTCCAGCGATCAGCACGGCCTTCAACGTCGTTCTCATGCAGTCCCCTCCAGTCGCGGTTGACCGGTCCACCGGGTGCAACACGCGCGTGAGGCCGCAGGTTGCGGTGGGTACGACGAGCGCGTGGACGCAGCGAAGACCTTCCACCAGCTCGTCGGCGGGCTCGAGTACCCGATGTTCATCGTCACCGCCCGCGCCGGCGACGAGCCGCTCGGCTGCATGATCGGTTTCGCCACCCAGACGAGCATCGACCCGCCGCGCTTCGCGGTCTGCCTGTCGCACAACAACCGCACCTACCGCCGCGGCCGCGACGCGGAGCTGCTCGGCGTCCACTGCGTTCCCGAGCACGCGACCGAGCTGGCCGAGCTGTTCGGCGGCGAGACGGGCGACGAGGTCGACAAGTTCGCCCGCGCCGCCTGGCACGAGGGGCCTGAGGGCGTGCCCCTGCTCGACGAGTGCCCGAACCGGTTCGTCGGCCGCGTGCTGTGGCGGCAGGACGCGGGCGACCACGACCTCTTCCTGCTCGAGCCGGTCGCGGCCGAGAAGGGCACCGGCGAGGACGAGTTCACGTTCCACCGCGCCAAGCGCATCGAGCCGGGACACGAGGCCTGATGGAGCGCTTCCGGCGGCTGCTGCCCGACCCGGCGGCCGACCTCACCGCCGCCGACCTGGCGGCCGCCGTCCCCGGCGCGCCGCCCCCGGACCGCCCGTTCGTGCTGGCGAACTTCATCGCCACGGCCGACGGGCGCGCCACGATCGCCGGCCGCACCGGTCCGATCGCCAACCGCGCCGACTACGAGCTCTTCCACGCGCTGCGCACGCGCGTCGACGCGGTCATGGTCGGCGCCGAGACCGTGCGCGTCGAGAGCTACGGCCCGATGGATGCGACCGCCGTGCTGGTCACCCGCAGCGCCCGCGTGCCCGCCGAGGTCGGTCTGCTGAAGGCGCCGGACAACCGCGTGATCGTGCTCACCCCGTCGCCCGACGCCGAGCTGCCGGCCTGCAACGCCCAGGTCAGCTACCTGCGCGCGCCGCTGGAGGAGGGCGTGCGCCGGCTGCGGACCGAGCACGGGATCGCCTCGATCGACTGCGAGGGCGGGCCGCAGCTCTTCGGCGACCTGCTGCGCGCCGGCCTCGTCGACGAGCTGCACCTCGTCGTCGCCGCCAAGCTCGTGGCGGGAGACGACCCGGTCACGATCCTGCGCGGCCCGGAGCTCGAGCCGCCGCTCGAGCTCGAGCTGCTCTCGCTGCACGAGTCGGGCGGCTATCTGTTCACGCGCTACAAGGCTTCGGCAAGCTGACCCCAAGGCGCGTGGCCGATGCTACGCGCCATGCCATTGAACTCATACGGAGTCCTGGTCGGGCGCGCCGTCGACAGCCGGCGCGAGGGCGGGACCGACTCGCCCCACTACCAGGTCCGGATCGACGCCGCCGGGACCAGCTACCGCCTCGCCGTCAACGTGCTCTCGCAGGAGTCCCCGTCGGAGCTCCTGTACCTCGCCGACGACGACTTCCAGCACCCCGTGACCGCGGCGATGGCAGGCCTCGGCGCGGGCTGGCACGACCTGCAGCCGCGCGCCGGGCTCGACTTCATCCGCGGCAACCTCTTCAGCCGCACCGCCATGCGGCCGCTGCCGCCCGAAGTCAGCGGGCCCGACAACGACCTCTCGGACTTCCTCGACCACTACGTCAAGCGCGCGATCGCCGACCCCGGCGCGCTCGTCTACGTCTTCGGCGAGCGCTGGGGGCCCGAGAGCGGCAAGAAGGACAAGGTCTTCGGCTTCAAGCCCGGCAACGGCGTGCACGACATCCACATGAACCAGGGCAACAGCGAGCGCTTCCGCGGCGACGACGGCGTGTGGCAGGACGGCGGGCTGCTGCTGCGGCTCAACGGGCGCTGGGTCGCGATCTTCCTCGCCTTCCAGAGCCAGGCCTGGCACACCGACGACGTCACCGGCCACGCGATCGCGGAGCCGCCGCCCGACCCCACGACCGCATCCGCCATCCACATCATCTCGGCCATGGTCAATCCGCTAGGTGGCGCTCCCGAGCGTGAGACCGTGCTGCTGCTCAACGCCTCGCCGCACGCCGTCGACCTCACCGGCTGGACGGTCGTCGACCGCATGAAGAAGGCCTGCCCACTCCCGCCCGGCCCGCTGGCCGCCGGCGATGTGCTGAGCGTCGAGCTCCACAACGGCGTCCAGCTCGGCAACAAGGGCGGCTCGATCACGCTGCTCGACCGCGGCGGCCTGAAGGTCGCCGGCGTCGCCTACACCGGCGAGCAGGCGCGCGAGGAGGGCTGGACGGTCATGTTCTGACCCGACGGCGAACGTCAACCCCGGCTGGGTAGGGCGGCTGGAGTTTCGGCCGCTGCATGGGACGGGGGGTTTCGTGCAATTGAACGCCGCCGTACAGCGCGAAATTCACGTTATGGCCCTAGACGGGGGCTTTCGTGAAACCGGCGCTGTACGTTGACGTTCAATTCACGTTATTCCCCGCGCAGCCGCCAAAACCCCAGCCGCCCTACCCAGCCGCAGTTGACGTTCGCCCGGGCCTAGAGCCGGCCCTCGGTGACCCGCCTGGCGCCCGGGTGGGGCGACATCCGCAGGAACCGCTCGTTCGCGGGCGTGCGCGGGAGCCGCTCCGCCAGGACGTAGTCGGTGATCGCCGTGGTCCGGCTCTCGAAACGCTCCACCACGCGCACGGGCAGGAAGGTCTCGCGGTCGACGTAGACGGTCCGCAGGATCTCCACCGGGCCGGTGAGGCTCTCGGCCGTGAAGTCGACCTCCAGCTCGTGCACGTCGATCCCGCGCACCCTCGCCGGGCCGACCAGCCGCACGCCGCCCTCACCGCGGCCCGCGCGCTCGAACAGGCGGGCGAGGTCGTCGGCCATGTTCAGCCCGCCGGCGAGCGGGCTCGGCGCGTCGATGCCGGGCGGGATCCGGTGGTCGGGGTCGAAGATGTCCGGCTCCGTGTGCCGCATGAGCTCGTTCGTCTCGGCGCTGTAGGCCAGCGAGGTCCTGGTGTCCCAGTCCTCGGCCCACTCGAGCCCGTCGTGCAGCAGCCGCCGCTGGCGCGCGCCGGCCGTCTGCCAGACCTCGAAGGTCGCGGGGTCGGCGCCCGGGCGGCGCACCTCGGCGCGGTAGTGGAGGATCGTGTCGGGATCGTCGAGCGCGGCGGCGGCGAGCGCCACCACGGCCGGCGAGCTGCGCCCGAGTGGCGTGAGCGCCACGACGAGCACGGCGACGGCGACCGCCGCCAGCGCCAGCCGGCGGGCGGCGCGCGGGGGCCGCTCGGCGGGCGCGGCGAGGATCCGCTCGAGCAGCGCGGGATCGGGGACCGGTTCGTCCTCCGGGCGAAGCTGGCGCAGCATGACGACGGCGTCCGGGTAAGCAGGCATCAGTTGACCTCGGTGAGTTCGATCGGAAGCAGAGCGATGTCCTCCTCCTCCAGCGCGGCGCGGAGCGCCGTCCGCAGCCGTCTTTCGGCGCGGTGCATGCGGGTGCGGACGAGGACGGGGCCAAGGCCGAGGACCGTCGCGGCCTCACGCGGGGCGAGGCCGTCCCAGTGACGGAGCAGCAGCAGCTCGCGGTCACCCTCGCGCAGCGACGCGAGCGCGCTCAGCAGCGCCCGGCGCCGGGCTGCCGTCGCGAGGTCGCTCTCGACGGCGTCGGTCGCGGCGGCGGCGTCGAGCCGCCGGAGCAGCGCGGCCGAGCGCTCGCGAGAGCGCCGCTGGTTGGCCACGAGCTTCGAGGCCGTGGTGAGCAGCCACGGCAGCACGTGCGCCGGGATGTCCGCCTGGCGCCGCCAGGCCACGAGGAACGTCTCGGCGGCGACGTCCTCGACGGCGCCGGGGTCCACGCGCCGCGCGAGGTAACGGCAGACAGCGCCGTAGTGGGCCTCGTAGAGCGCTCGAAACGCGGCGGGGTCGCGGTCCATACCTTCACAATGTCCGCAGGGGGCGATTCATGACAGCTAGCGCAGCCGGTGAACGAAGAAGGGCACGGCGGGTCCGCCTGGCGCTGCCGTGCGTGCTGCAGCCGTCCGGCGGCTCGCCGATCTGGGCCGAGACGATCGACCTGGGGGAGGGCGGCATGAGCGTCCGCGCCGCCCGGCCGCTCCAGCCGGACGACACGGTCGAGTTCGATCTGGCCCGCGACGACACGCACACGCACGTCGAGGGCCGCGCGACGGTGCTCAGGCGCGGCGCGCCGCGCGTCTACGGACTCGAGTTCGAGCAGCTCGAGCCGCCGATGCGCGAGCGTCTGCTCGAGCTCGTCAGCCCGTCGCCGAGCGCAGCGCAGCCTCCAGCGAGCTGAGCCCCTCGGTGAGCTCGTCGTCGGAGATCGTGAGCGGCGGCAGCAGCCGGATCGCCTCGCCGTAGAGGCCGCACGAGAGCAGCAGCAGCCCGCGCTCGCGCGCGGCCGCGACGGTGGCGGCCACCAGCTCCGGCGGCAGCTCGAGGGCGAGCATCGGCCCGAGGCCGCGCACCTCGACGATCGCGTCGATGCCGGCGGCCAGCTCGTCGAGCCGCGTCCGCAGCTTGACGCCGAGCTCGTCGGCGCGGCGGCGGAACTCGGGCGTGGCGACGGTGTCGAGCACGACGCAGGCGGCCGCACAGGCGGCCGGGTTGCCGCCGAACGTGCCACCCAGACCGCCGACGTGCACCGCGTCCATCAGCTCCGCGCGGCCCGTCACGCCGGCCAGCGGCAGCCCGCCGCCGAGCGACTTGCCGGAGACGAGCAGGTCGGGCGTCACGCCGTAGTGCTCGATCGCCCACACCGGGCCGGTGCGGCCGACGCCGGCCTGGACCTCGTCGTCGACGTAGAGGATCCCGTGCCCCTCGCACAGCTCCTTCAGCCGGCGCGGGAAGTCGGGCGGCGCCGCGATGAAGCCGCCCTCGCCCTGGACGGGCTCGAGCACCACGCAGGCGACGCTCGCGGGATCGACGTCCGCCTTGAACAGATGCTCGAGCGCCTCGATCGAGACCGGCGAGCGGTAGATCTCCGGGGCGAACGGGCCGAACCCGCGCTTGTAGGGGACGACCTTCGAGGTCAGCGACATGGTGAGCAGCGTGCGCCCGTGGAAGGCGCGGTCGAAGGCGACGACGGCCGGGCGCCCGGTGGCGGCGCGGGCGACTTTGACCGCGTTCTCGACCGCCTCGGCGCCCGAGTTCACGAGCACGCTCTTGTAGTCCGAGCCCGGTCCGGGGTACAGCTCGGCGAGCCGTCGGCAGACCTCCACATAGGGCTCGTACATGCCGACCATGAAGCACTGGTGCAGGTAGCGGTCGACCTGCTCGTGGATCGCCTTGACGACCTCCGCCGGCCCGTGGCCGAGGTTCTGGCAGCCGATGCCGCCCGCGAAGTCGAGGTACGTGCGGCCGTCGTCGGCCGTGATCCTGGCGCCCTCAGCGCGCTCGACCACGATCGGCGGCGCCGAGACCGCCTGCGACACGTATCGCTCGCGCGCCGCGCGCACGTCCGTTCCCAGTGAGGTCGTCATGTGCCAAGCCTCCCACATAGGATCCGCCCGAGGATGGACATCAACGAGCAACCGACGGCGCCGTATCTCGACGCCGTCGTCGCCTACGCCTTCCGCGGCACGGGGCGCTACCACGTGCCGGGTCACAAGGGCGGGGCCGGAGCCGACCCCGGCCTGCGCAAGGCGATCGGCGTCGACGCGCTCGCCTGCGACATCCCGCAGGACATCCACGGCATCGACCTCGGCCCGTCTCCGACCGCATACGAGCGCGCGGAGCTGCTGGCCGCGCAGGCGTTCGGCGCCGAGCGGACCTTCTTCCTCACCAACGGCGCCACGCAGGGCAACCATGCGCTGTGCCTGGCCCTGGCGCCGCTCGGCACGCGGATCGTGGCCCAGCGCAACTCGCACGCCTCGATCGTCGACGGGCTCGTTTTGAGCGGCGGGCTGCCGAGCTTCGTGGCGCCCGAGTACGACGGCGAGCTGGGCATCACCCACTGCGTGACGCCCGCTTCGCTGGAGCGCGCGCTGCGCGACGCGCCCGACGCCGAGGCCGCGTTCCTCGTCTCGCCCACGTACTACGGCATGGCGGCCGACATCGCGGCGCTGGCGGAGGTGGCGCACGGCGCCGGCGTGCCGCTGGTGGTCGACCAGTCGTGGGGCCCGCACTTCGGCTTCAACGAGGAGCTTCCGCCGACGGCGCTGTCACAGGGCGCCGACGCCATGCTCACCAGCACGCACAAGATCGCGGGGTCGCTGACGCAGAGCGCGATGCTGCACATCGGCGCCAGCGGGCGGGTCGACGCGGGCGCGGTCGGCCGCGCGCTGCGGCTGCTGCGCTCGACGAGCCCGTCGTCGCTGCTGATGGCATCTCTGGATGCCGCGCGGCGCCAGCTCGCGCTGCACGGCGAGCAGCTCCTGTGGGAGACGCTGCGGGCGATCGAGGTCGCGCGCGAGAAGCTCGACACGATCGACGGCATCGCGTTGGTCGACGGGTCGCTGATCGGGAAGTCGGGCGTCGCCGGCTACGACCCGCTGCGGATCGTGCTCGACGTCCGCGGCACCGGCCGCACCGGCTACGAGATCGCCGACGCGCTGCGGCAGTCCTACGACGTGCACGTCGAGCTGCCGATGCAGGCGACCGTGGTGTTCATCGTCGGGCTCGGCGAGTCGGCCGCCAACCTGCGGCGGCTGGCCGGCGACGTGGACGAGGTCGTCAAGCGGCTCAGGGAGCCGGGGGCGACGGCGCCGATCGTCGCGCCTGCCGCGTCGCTCGGCTACGAGGTCGCGATCCCGCCGCGCGAGGCGTTCCTGGGGGAGGCCGAGCAGGTGGCCGTGGATTCCGCGGTGGGCCGCATCTCGTGCGAGTCGATCGCCTCGTATCCGCCGGGCGTGCCGGCCCTGCTGCCGGGCGAGCGCATCTCGGCCGCGACGGTGGAGTACCTGCGCAAGCTGGCGGCCAGCGGCGCGCGGCTGCACGGCGCCAGCGACCCGGAGTTCGAGACCATCAACGTGCTGGTGGAGGGCTCGTGATCGATCCTTTGGAGCGCTGGGCCAAGTACGGCGAGAAGCCCGACTACGCGGGGCTGCTCTCGTTCGGCGGCGCGCCGTACACGCAGGACCCCGCAGAGCTCGAGGGCTTCGACGTGGCGATCGTGGGCGCGCCGATGGACGACCTCGTGTCCGACCGCCCGGGGGCACGGCTGGCCCCACGCGCGATCCGCGGGGCGAGCTCGCCGCCCGGCCCGCACCTCGAGGTCAAGATCGACGCCTTCGCCGAGCTGCGGATCGTCGACTTCGGCGACGCCCCCACGATCCCCGCCGACGCCGGCGTCTCGCACGACGCGATCGAGGCGACGGTGGGGCAGGTCCTGGCCGCCGGAGTGCTGCCCGTCGTGCTCGGCGGCGACCACTCGATCACCGAGCCGTCCGTGCGCGCGGTGGCGGCCAAGCACGGCCCGGTCGGCATGGTCCACTTCGACACCCACACCGACACCGGCCGCGAGGTGTTCGGCGTCGAGCGCTCGCACGGCACCTTCATCCGCCGGCTGGTCGAGGCCGGCCAGCTCGACGGCCGCCGCTACGCCCAGATCGGGCTGCGCGGCTACTGGCCCGGCGAGGCCGAGTTCGCCTGGCAGGCCGAGCAGGGGATCACGAGCTTCTTCATGCACGACGTGCGCGACCTCGGCATCCGCGAGGTCGTGCGACAGGCTGATGGAAGCGGTCGGTGCCGGGCCCCGTATATCTGACGGTCGACGTCGACGTGCTCGACCCGGCGTTCATCCCGGGCACGGGCACGCCGGAGCCGGGAGGCATGACCGCCGTCGACCTGCTGCTCGCCGTCCGCACCGTGGCTCTCGAGCTCGAGCTGGTCGGCGCCGACGTGGTCGAGGTCATCCCGACGACGGTCGGCACCAACGACTACTCGGCGCTGGTGGCCGATCGCATCGTGCGCGAGACCTTGACCGGTCTCGCTATGCGTCGCCGAGGTTGACGCCCAGCGCCTCGACCTGAGACCGCTGGTCGCCGGTCAGGTCACGCCGCCGCATCTCCTGGACCCACTGCCCGAGCGGGAAGCCCTTGCCATAGATGAAGTCCGCGTCGACGTTCGGGTCACCGCCGGCATTGACGTGGTCGCGCATGTAGGCGAGGCCGGCCTCGAAGAACAGGTCCACCTGCACCCAGCCTCGTCGACCCGCCGCACGCTCAGCTCGTCGACGTAGCACCAGGCCCAGTCCTGACCGGGCTGCAGCGTCTCGACCATCGGATGGCCGGTCTCCTTGTGGTGCGCCGTGGCGTGCAGGCCGGGGCTCGAGTCGCAGCACCCGACGTGCCCGCACGTCAGGCACCGCCGCAGGCTCACCCAGCTGCCGTCCGCGCAGTCCTCGCACGCCGGGTCGGCCACCGCCGGCCAGTCGGCGCGTACCTCGTCGACATGCTCACAGGCTCCCGCCATCGTTTGACCAGCATACGCAGGCGTGTGCCCTCGTCGACGTGCTCGCACGCTGGCGCCATGCTGATGAGCATACGCAGGCGTGTGCGTGGCCAAGGATCGCGTCGCCTCTCCGGCGCAGAGGTCAGGCGCACTCGTAGGTCAGCGTGTACACGACCGGCTCGCCCAGAGCGATCGCCACATCGAAGTCCCGCATGTCCCAGTCTCCGTGGCAGACATCGTCGGCCTTGTCCTCGGCCTTGTCCTTGGCGGCGTCCATGTCCATGTCGCGCCCGACGGCGATCCGTTCGCCGGGCCCGCCGTACTGGGGGTCGCTCGGGGCGGCGGCGGCGTCGTCGTCATCGTCGGGACAGTTCTCCTGGTCGCCCGACCAGGGTCCATAGGGTCCGCAGTCCTGATGCAGCTGTCCGTCTGCGGGCCACTCCGTGTGCTCGTGGGCCCCACCCGGCTTCTCGGGCGGGGACATCTTCGCGGTGGCCGGCGGCGGACTTGCCGTGCCTGCGTGTTGCGTCGCGCCCGCCGTCGCCGCGAACGGCATGGCGATCAGCGCAGCGAGCACGAACGCCGCTCCGGCGGCGCGCATGCTGGTCGTCTTGGAGAACATCGTGGGGTCCCCTTCCTGGGGTGAGTGGGTCATCGAGGAGAAGGACCCGCGGATGCTCCCCCGGGTTGGCCGGTTGCGTTGCGCCCGTCACGGCCGAGTGCCATCGTTTGTGCCGGAGCCAAGAGCGATGGATGCCGGAAGAGTCACACGCGTCCTCGTCGTCGCGAACCGCACCGCGGCCACGCCGTGGCTGCTGCACGAGATCGAGCACCGGTCCAAGGACGAGTCGTGCGAGTTCGCGTTGCTCGTCCCGCCGGTCGGTGGGCGGCATCCTGACTGGACCCTGGATGTCGCGCTGTCGCACGTCGAGCAGGCCGCCGGACGGCGCGTGCACACGGTGAGCTGCGACCGGGATTGCATCGGCGCCGTACGGCACGCGCTCAGCGAGCAGCCCTACGACGAGGTGCTCATCTGCACGCGTCCGCCCGCCGGCCCGAAGTGGCTCAATCCTCACCCCATGAGCTGGCTCGACGAGCTCGACGTGCCCGTGACCACGTTGGTCGTGGGCGAGCGCGCGCGACTCGACCGAGGCGTACTCAAAGTCCGCTGGGACGACGGAGTCCCTTGAGCTTCGCCAAGGTCAGGTTCCCGCCCACGAGCGGCACCAAGGTTCTGACGTGTTGACCGACCGGGTTGGATCACCGCATGGTCGGCCACGGTACAGCCCACCGCAGTGCGTGCTTCAACGCGACAGCCCGGAGCGCGCCCCGCGTGTCGTTATCGAGCGCCGCGGAATCGCCGAACTCAGCGCGGACAATCGAGTCGACAACGGCCTCGCGCAGGCACCAGCCGTGCCGCGTGCACAGCTCCTCCAGGAGCGCGTCCATCTGGCTTATGGGTCGGTAGCCCATGGCGGCAACAGCTTCGCATCGAGTCTGCTGGTTCCGCAGGACTCACGCGACAGCCAAGCGCTGTTGCGAAAGCGAGCAGACCGTCGACGCCGCCGCTCGCACCTCGTCCGGGGCGGGCGTGTGGGCATCGATCGCGGAATGCGCTCGCATTCCCGGTTGTGCGGGGCGTCGCGTCAACATGTCGTGCAGCCAGTCGCGGATAGCGTTCCTGGATTCGACCGAGTCGTGGGCGCCCCTCTCTGCCAACGTCCGATGAGACGCTCACGATCAGGGATCTACTGACATTGAGGGCGAGATTCGGAGCACGTTGGGATGTCGCAGGAGAACGGACACGAGAGGAGTGCCGCGGCGCGCGGGGCGCGTCGGGGTCCCCGCCTGACCCTGAGCTGGTTGAGCGGCCCAAGCGCCGGCGGTTTACGGCGAAGTACAAGCTGGAGATTCTCGAGCAGGCCGAGGCGTGCACGAGGTCGGGGGAGATCGGCGAGCTGTTGCGGCGCGAGGGGCTGTACACGTCGCATCTGACGGCGTGGCGCAAGCAGCGCAAGGCTGCGTCGCAGCTGCTGCGCGCCGAGGGCATCAGCCTCGACCGTGCCCACACGCACGTCGAGGGCGCGACGACGCGCGGCAACCTGTTCCGGCGCGCGCCCGCGACCGACGACCTCCGCGCCCTGCTCGAGGCGCCGGCGCGCGCGGCCCGCGCCCGTCACAGTCCCCGTATCGAGGTCGAGGACCTGCTGCTCAGCGCGCTCGACGATCCCGCCGGGGCGCATCCCGCAACGCTTCGCGCGCTCGGCGTGCAGCCGGACGCGATCCGCGAGGCGTTGAAGGCCGGCCTCGACGCCGGCTCAGTCGCCCCGGATTAGTCCAGATGGGTTCATCACGGGCCCCGTCTAGTTCCGCGGCCGCCGGCTGAACGACCGGGCGACGATGGCGTCGAGCAGCGCCGCCGGCCCGCGCGAGGCCAGCTTGGCGAGCGCCAGACGGCCGCCCGGGCCGAGCACGGCGTCGTCGGAGCGGATCGCCTTCACGACCTTGGCCGCCCACTCCTCGGCCGGCTGGAGGTCCCAGGCACCGGTGTCCATGTGGCGGCCGTAGGCCTCGAGCGTCGCGTCCATCATCTCCGTCTGCACGCCCGGCGTGACGAGCTGGAGCACGTCGACCCCGGTGCCCTTGAGCTCTCGCCGGAGCGACTCGCTGAAGGCGACGACGCCGGCCTTGGAGGCGGCGTAGGTGCTGGCCGCCGGGAAGTACGCGTAGCCCGAGATGCTCGCGTTGTTGACGATCTTGCCGCGGCCGCGACCCAGCATCCCCGGCAGGACGGCGCGGGTCAGCGTGTGACGCCGACGAGGTTCACCTGGAACATCGCGTAGACGTCGTCGAGGTCCTGGTCCTCGAGCAGGCCGCCGGTCATCTGCCCGGCGTTGTTGATCAGCAGGTCGATCTCGGGGAGGCCGGTGCAGCTGCGCTCGATCGACTCGCGCGAGGACAGGTCGACAGCGACCGCGCGCACCTCGCGCGCGCCTCCCGCCGGTGCGGCGAGCGGCTCCATCGCGCCGGGGTCGCGGGCGCCGGCCAGCAGCAGGGCGAGCGGCTCGCGCGCGAGCGCCTCGGCGATCGCGCGGCCGATGCCGCGGTTGGCGCCGGTGACCAGGGCTGTCGCGCCGTCCAGCTTCACGTCAGCAGTCGACCGCGGCGGCCACCGCGGCGCTGATCGCGGCCGACGCGCCGGCGACGACCGCCGTGGCCGGCGCGGCCTTCGGCGGCAGCTTCCGCCGGCCGGCGGCGGTGGCCGCGATGTCGGAGAGGTCGCCGACGATGCTGAGCACGAGCCACGGCCGGACCGGATGGCCGCGCCAGGCGGCGACCGCCGCGGCGGCGTGCATCGCCACCTCGCGGGCGCCGAGGCCGCGCAGGGCGACGGCGGCGGGAGGCTCGCCGCCCGCAGGCCCGAGCCACGAGCGGGTCACGCGGCCCGGGGCCGCGAGCAGGGCAGCGCCGTAGGCGATGCGCAGGCCCAGGACGCCGATTGCGACAAGGCGGGGGGTACTCATCACTGGGGGTACGCGCCGGGCGCCCCGTCCGGATCACCTCGGTGATCCGCGGCGCGCCGTGCTACGAACCAGTCACTGAATGCCCTGTTCCCGGTTCAGCGGATGAGGGTGGCGATCGTCGGCGCCGGCGTGTCCGGCCTCGTCGCCGCCCACCTGCTCCATCGCGACGCACGAGGTCACCGTCTTCGAGGCGGCGCGATCACGCCGGCGGGCACACGAACACCGTCGCGTGTCGAGACCGGACGGCGACGCACGACGTCGACACCGGCTTCATCGTCTTCAACGACCGCAACTACCCGCGCTTCGAGCGCCTGCTCGACGCGGCTCGGCGTCGCCGCGGCAGCCGTCGAACATGAGCTTCTCGGTCAGCGACGAGGCCGGCGACTTCGAGTACAACGGCACGTCGCCGAACGGCCTGTTCGCCAAGCGCGCGCACCTGGTCGACGCCGTGGTTCCAGCGCATGGTCGCCGACCTCGTGCGCTTCAACCGCGACGCGCGCGCGCTGCTCGGCGTCGCGCGACGACGACCCGTCGCTGCGCGACTGGCTCGAGCGAGCGCGGCTACTCGCGCGCCGTTCGTCGAGCGGCTGATCGTGCCGCAGGCGTCGGCCGTCTGGTCGGCCGACCCGGCGCAGATGTGGACGCTTCCCGGCGCGCTTCCTGGTCGAGTTCTTCGACAACCACGGCATGCTCGGCCTCCGCGGCCGCCCGCGCTGGCGGACGGTCACGCGGCGGCTCGCGCGCGCTACGTGGAGGCGCTCGACGCGCCCGTGGCGCGACCGGCTCCGGCTCGCGACGCCGGTCGCGCGCGATCGCGCGCCACGACGACCACGTCGCGGTCACGCCGCGCGGCGGCGAGCCCGAGCGCTTCGACGAGGTCGTCCTCGCCGCCACGCCGACCAGGCGCTGGCGCTGCTCGCCGACCCGACCGACCGCCGAGCGCGAGATCCTCGGCGCGTTCCCGTACCAGCCCAACGAGGCGGTGCTGCACACCGACCGCGCGGCTGCTGCCGCGCCGCCGCCGCGCCTGGGCGAGCTGGAACTACCACCTGCTCGACCGAGCCAGCCGGCCGCGCCGACCGTCACCTACCACATGAACCGCCTGCAGTCGCTCGACGCCGACCGCGAGCTGCTGCGTCACGCTCAACCGCACCGACGCGATCGACCCGAGCACGTGATCCGCACGATCCGACTACGCGCACCCGGTCTTCACGCGCGGCGGGCGTCGCCGCGCAGGCGCGCCACGCGAGATCAGCGGCCGCCGACCGCACGCACTACTGCGGCGCCTACTGGGGCTGGGGCTTCCACGAGGACGGCGTCGGCGCAGCGGCGCTGCGCGTGCGCGCGAGCGGCTCGGGGCGAGCGGCTGTGAGCGCACAGCGCGCTCTACGAGGGCACGATCCGCCACCGCCGCTTCGCGGCCGCCGCGCACGCGTTCCGCCACCGCGATCGCGATGGCCTACCTCGACCTCGACGAGCTGCCGCGGCTGCTCGGCGGCGCGGCTGCGTCGCGCCGCCGGCCGGCGCTCGTGCGCTTCCGGCGCGCGCGACTACCTCGGCGACCCCGGCGTCCCGCTCGCCGACGCGGTGCGCGCCCTCGTCGCCGAGCGCACCGGCAGCGCGCCCGACGGCCCGGTCCGGCTGCTCACCCACCTGCGCACGTTCGGCCACTGCTTCAACCCGGTGAGCTTCTACTACTGCTTCGACGCGCGACGAGCGCGCTCGAGGCCGTCGTCGCCGAGGTGACGAACACGCCGTGGGGCGAGCGCCACGCCTACGTCGCTGCGCGCGGCGACGGCCGGCCGTCATGCGCGGCGGCGTCGACGAAGGCGTTGCACGTCTCGCCGTTCATGGGCATGGACCAGCGACTACGAGCTGGCGCGTCAGCGACGCCCGGGCCGACGCTGTCGGTGCACATCGAGAACCGCGAGGCGCGGCGAGCGCGCGTTCGACGCGACGCTCAGCCTGCGGCGCGAGCCGCTCGCGCGCGCTCGCGCGCGCTGCGCGCTGCCGGCGCGACGCTGCGCGTGCTGCCGCTGATCTACGGGCACGCGGTCGCGCCTGCGAGCTCAAGGGCGCCCGTGCACCGGCACCCGCAGCGATGCGCGCATGACGACCGCGCTCGCCGCATCGTGCTCCGCGCTGCTGCGCCGGATGCGCGACGGGCAGCCTCGACGATCGTCGAGGGCGGCCGCGCGCGCACGAGCTCGGCGCCGGCGCGCCGCACGCGACGGTCGACGTGCGCTCGCCCGCGCGCCTGGCGCGGCGCTGCTGCGCGGCAGCCGCGGGCTCGCCGAGTCCTACGCCGACGGCCTGTGGGACACGCCCGACCTCGTCGGCGCTGATCCGCGTCGCGGCCCGCAACGCCGGCGCGCTCGACGCGCCGCGCGGCGCCGGCTCGCGCCGCTGCGCGAGCCGTACCAGCGCGCGCGCTCGGCGCTCGCGCGCAACACGCCGCGCGCGCAGCCGCGCGCAACATCGCCGCGCACTACGACCTCGGCAACGAGTTCTTCGAGCTGATGCTCGACCCGACGATGATGTACTCGTGCGCCGTCTTCGACGCGCCCGGACGATGACGCTGCGAGGAGGCGTCGGTCGCCAAGCTCGAGCTCGTCTGCGCGCAAGCTCGACCTCGGGCCCGGCGACCACGTGCTCGAGATCGGCACCGGCTGGGGCGGCTTCGCCGTCCACGCCGCCCGCGACGCACGGCTGCCGCGTGACGACGACGACGATCTCGCGCGAGCAGCACGAGCTCGCGCGCGCGCGCGTGCGCGCGGCCGGGCCTCGAGGACCGCGTCACGGTGCTGCTGCGAGGACTACCGCGAGCTCGACGGCAGCTACGACAAGCTCGTCTCGATCGAGATGATCGAGGCGGTCGGCTGGCAGCGACTTCGGCACGCTTCTTCGCGCGCTGCTCGCGACCTGCTCGAGCCCGACGGCGCGATGCTGCTGCAGGCGATCACGATCGACGACCGCGCCTACGACGGTCGAGAAGGCGTCGACGAGCTTCATCCAGACGCTACATCTTCCCCGGCGGCTGCCTGCCGTCGGTCGAGGTGATCGCCCGCTGCGTGGCGCGCGCGCGACCGACCTGCGGCTCGTCGCACCTCGAGGACATCGGCGCCGCACTACGCGCGAGACGCTGCGCCGCTGGCGCGGCGAACTTCGACGCGCCACGCGGACGCGCTCGCGCGCGCTCGGCTACGACGAGCGCTTCCTGCGGCTGTGGGAGCTCTACCTCTGCCTACTGCGAGGCCGGCTTCGCCGAGCGCCGCATCGGCGACGTGCAGATGCTGCTGGCCAAGCCGCGCTGGGTTGCGACGCCACTTCCCGCGGTGTGTACACTATCTACACATGCTGTTGAGGATTAGTGAATCATCGTGTTGAAAGCCGTGGCCGGCTTCGACGAGCTGTACGCGGACCTGCGGCCGACCGCACTGCGCATCGCCCGCTCGGTGCTGGCCGATGAGCAGGCGGCCGAGGACGTCGTGCAGGAGGTCTTCCTGCACCTCTGGCAGCAGCCGTCGGCATACGATCCGAGCCGCGGCTCGCTGCGCACGTACATCGGGATGCTGACCCGCAGCCGCGCCGTCGACCACTGGCGGTCGCGGTCGGCGCGCCAGACCGCCGTGCAGCGGGCCGCGCGCGAGCTGGACTCGCATCCCCGGTTCGGTGAGAGCAGCGCCGCGCCGGTGATCCGGCGCGACCGCCGGCGCCGCCTGCTCGAGGCGCTGCACGCGATCCCGCTCGAGCAGCGTAACGCCCTGCTGCTCCGGTACGCCGGCCTGTCGGCGACCGAGATCGCCCTCCACGTGCAGATGCCCGAGGGGACCGCGAAGAGCCGGATCCGCCTCGGCCTCGAGAAGATGCGCACGCTCATGGCTGACGCGGCGTGAGCGAGGCGGCCGACTATCCGCGACGTCGCGCGCCGCACGGGCGTGCCGGCCGGCACGCTCCGGATGTGGGAGACGCGCTACGGCTTCCCGGCCCCGCAGCGGCTGCCGAGCGGGCACCGGCGCTACACCGACGAGGACTGCGAGGCCGTCGGCGCGCGTGCTCGCCGAGCGCGAGCGCGGCCTGTCGCTGCCCGCGGCGATCGAGCAGGTGCGCGCCGCGCCCGCCGCCGCTGAGCAGTCGCTGTTCGCGACGCTGCGCCGGGCGCGGCCGGAGCTCGTCCCGTACGTGCTGCCGAAGCGCTCGCTGATCGCACTCTCGCACGCGATCGAGGACGAGCTGTGCGCGCGAGCCGGCACACCGGTGCTGTTCGCAGCGTTCCAGCGCGTGCGCTTCTACCGCACCGCCGTGCGGCGATGGGGCGAGCTCGCCCGCACCGCCGAGCTGGCCGTCGCCTTCGGCGGACTTCAAGCAGGCGCGCATTCCGTGAGCACGCGGTCTGCGAGCTGCCGCTGGCCCGCGACGCGCCGCTGCGGCGCGAGTGGGCGATCGTCTGCGAGAGCGACGAGCTGAGCGTGGCGATGACCGCGTGGGAGCTGACCGCCGAGCGCCCGCTCGCCGACGCGGCGCGGCGCTTTGAGGCGATCTGGACGGTCGAGCCCGACGCGGTGCGCCACGTCGCCCGCGCGGCCGCCTCGCTCGATGCCCGAGGCGCTGCGCGAGCGCGCGCGGCGGCTGGAGGACCGGCCCCCGCCGCCGCCCGACCTCCCGGACGCGATGATGCTCATGAGCCGCTGCCTCGCCTACGTCGGCGGCGCCCACCTCCCGCCGCCCGGTAGCGCTCGAGCGCCTCGCGGCGGGCCTGCAGGTGGTCGACGACCGGAGCGGGGTAGTCGCGGCCGATCACGCAGCCGCACTCGCGCTGGACCTCCTCCGGCATGCCCCACGGCTCGCTGAGATGGTCGTCGGGCACGGCGGCCAGCTCGGGCACGTAGCGCCGCACGTAGGCGCCCTCGGGGTCGAAGCGCTCCTGATGGCGCGCCGGGTTGTAGAGGCGCCGGTAGACGGGCTGCGGGTCGGTGCCCACGGATGCGATCCACTGCCAGTTGCCGTTGTTGTTGGCCTCGTCGCCGTCGACCAGCCAGCGCATGAACCAGCGCTCGCCCCAGCGCCAGTCGATGCCGAGGTCCTTGGTCAGGAACGAGCCGACCACGAGCCGCACACGGTTGTGCATCCAGCCCTCGCGCCGCAGCTGCCGCATGCCGGCGTCGACGAGCGGATATCCGGTGAGGCCGTCGCACCAGGCAGCGAACAGCTCGCGGTCGCCGCTCCAGCGCAGCTGCCGGTAGCGCGGCTGGAACTCGCGGTGCGCGTTGTCGGGGTTGTGCAGCAGGACGTGGTGGTGGAAGTCGCGCCAGCAGAGCTGGCGCTGGAACGCCTCGGCGCCCGCCCCGCGCGGCGAGCCGCTGCTCGAGCTCGCGCGGCGACAGGCACCCGAAGTGCAGGTAGGGCGACAGGCGCGAGGTCCCGTCGACGCCGGGGGCGTCGTTGCGGTCTGCGTAGCGCGACACCGGCCCGTCGAGGAACCGGCGGACGCGCCGGCGGGCCTCCTCCTCCCCGCCCGGCGGCGGATCGTCGACGCGGTCCGCGAGCCCGAGCGCCGCCAGCGACGGCAGCCGCCCCTTGCGCAGGCCCGACGGCAGCGGCGGCAGCGAGCGCGGCGCGCCGAGCGGCGCCCGCCGTGGCGCGTTGAGCCACGCCCGGTGGAACGGAGTGAAGACGCGGAACGGCGTGCCCGAGGCGGTGCTGAGCTCGGCGAGGTCGTCGACCGCGTGCAGGCCGGGGTGCTCGCACAGCTTCACCGGCTCGAGCGCGCGTGCCCGTGTCCTCGCGAACGGCCCGCTGTCCGCGCTGCAGTGGATCTCGCTCGCCCCCGTCTCGCGGGCGAGCCGCGGGAGCTCGCGCTCGGGCCGGCCATGGACGACGACCAACCCGCTGCCGCGCTCGCGCAGCGCCCCGTCGAGCTCGCGCAGGCACTCGAGCAGGAACTGCGTGCGCGGGCCGGAGGCGTGGCGACCGCCGAGGAGGCGGTCGTCGAAGCAGAACACCGGAATCACGCGATCGTGGCCGTCGAGCGCCGCGCGCAGCGCGGGCTGATCGCGGACCCGCAGATCGCGCGTGAACCAGAAGAGCGCGGTCATCCGAGCAGGCCCGCCACGGCGTCACGGCGGAAGTCGAAGATCCGGTCGAGGTCGCGGCGGACGATCGCGACGTGGGCGAGCTCGCCGAGCACGCCGAGCGGCAGCGCGTAGTCGACCCGGTCGCGGACGAGCGTGGCGTCGCCGCGGTCGACGAACTCGTGCCGGTGGTGCCACAGTCGGTACGGGCCGCGCAGCTGGCGGTCGACGAACGAGCGGCCGGGCACCCACTCCTCGATCCGCGTCACCCACCGCAGCGGCAGCGCATGCAGGCGCAGGTCGTACTCGATCAGCGCGCCGGGCAGCATCTCGATCGGGTCCGGCGTGCGCACGCTGAACCGCAGCCACGGCGGTGTGATCCGCTCGAGGTTGCGCGCTTCGCGCGAAGAAGGCGAACACCTCGCCGACCGGCCGGGCACCACCTGCTCGCGCTCGAGCCGGTGGTGCCATCGACCTGTTGTTGAATTTTTCTGCTTCAGACTGTGTAAGTCTAGAACAGGCGGTAGCGAACCGTCGCGTCGCCCAGCTTCAGGCCGGGCGGCACCGTCCCGGCCGGCAGCCCGAAGGCGCCGTCGAGCGCCCCGGCGGCCACCGCGGTCAGCGACCCGGCGACGGGGCCGAGCCGGAGCGAGCCCCAGCCCCAGCCCAGACGCGCGCGGGAGAAGTCGAGCGAGAGGATCGGCACGCGGGCACCGCCCACAAGGGCGGTGAGCTGGCCGCGCAGCGGGTCGATGATGAAGTCGCGGAGCTCGACCGTCGTCCCCCCGGCGGTGAGCGAGATCCCGCCGCTGTGGCGGATCACGCCGCTCCGGAGGGTGCCCTTGAACGAGTTGGTGATCGGGAACGCGAGCGTGTCGGCGGCGAGCGCACGTGCCGGGGCGATCGGGGCCGGGGCGACCCCGAGGCCCGTCAGGGCGCTGATCGCAGCGGGATCGAGCTTCAGCGTCGTCTCGCCGTAGCGCGAATGGTGGCCGCCGCTGGCGGCGGCTGGGGCGGTCGCGATCGCCAGCAGCGCGAGCGCCGATAGGAACGCGATTCGAAGACGGGACACGATGGACTCCTCGGGTCGGACGGCTTGTCGTCTTGACCTACGTGGCGCGCAGCCGCGCCGGTTGACGGATTTCGCACAACCGCGGGGCCACCCTGCCGCGTAGTACTCCTGTGATGGCCGTAGCCGACGCACCGGTGCCGTACGCCAGAATGCTCGCCGTGCCCGGTCGACGCAGATCCCCGCGCGACGACGAGCGGCTCGCCGCGCGCCTGCGGCGCGGCGACCGCGATGCGCTCCGCGACGTCTACGACCGCTTCGGCTCGATGACGTTCGGCCTGCTGATGCAGATCCTGCGCGACCGCGCGTCGGCCGAGGACGTTCAGCAGCAGGTGTTCCTCGAGGTCTGGCAGCGCCGGCGCTCGTACGATCCCCGGCGTGCCGCTCTCGTCACGTGGATCCTCACGATCGCGCGCAGCCGCGCCATCGACGAGCTTCGGCGCCGGATCCCCGAGCCGCGCGACCCGACCGGCACGATCGCCGTGCTCGAGTCCGAGCAGACGCAGGACGGCAGCCAGTTCGACGAGCTGGTCGAGCAGTGGCATCTCGGGCACTTCGTGGCGCGCCTTCCCGAGGGAGAGGCCGACCTCCTGCGTCGCCGCTTCTACCTCGGGCAGTCGCAGACGGAGATCGCCGAGGCGCTCGGCATCCCGCTGGGAACGGTGAAGTCGAGGATGCGCAGCGGGCTCGACGGACTGCGGCGGATGCTCGACGCGGAGGGACGATGAAGCGCGGGCACGATGCCGCCGCCTACGTGCTCGGCGAGCTCGACGCGACCGCCGCGGCCGAGTTCGAGCGCGCCATGAGCGCCGACTCGCGGCTGCGCGACGAGGTCGAGCGGCTGCGTCCGCTCGCACTCGGGCTCGACGCGCCTGCCCGCCGAGGCGTGGGACCCGCCGACGCCACCGCCACTGGCGCTTCCGGCCGACGAGCCGCGACCGTCTCGCGTGCGCTTCAGGCTCGCCGTGGCCGTCGCGGCGGTCGGCCTGGTCGTGCTCGGCGCCTCGGTCGGCGCGCTGCTCGACGACGACGGCTCGGTCAGCGATCCCCGCGGGCCCGAGGCCCGGATCGCGCTCGAGCCGCTCGGCGTCGCCGCGGGCGCGCTGGGCACCGTCGAGGTCCCGCGCGAGGGCGGCACGCCGGTGACCGTCAGGGTGAGCGGGCTCGAGCCCGAAGCGTCCGGCTTCTACGAGCTCTGGCTGCTCGGCGCCGACGGCGAGCTGGTGGCGCTCGGATCGTTCCGGGTCGCGCCCGACGGCACGGCTCGGGTGTCGCTGCCGCTGCCCGTCGACCCGGCGCGCTTCGAGTATTTCGACCTCTCGCTCGAGCCGGCTGACGGCGACCCCGGGCACTCGGGCGACTCGGTCCTGCGCGGCCCGACGACCTCGTGAGCCGACCGCGGGCGCGCGCCCGTACACAAGGTGATGGGGTACTTCTCGAGCTCCTCGCCGCTGCGGCAGGTCGTCGGCCACCGCGCCACCGCGCTGTCGGGCCCGCGGGCGCTCCTGCTGATGGCGGCCCATCCGGTCGCGTTCGAGGGCTTCTTCGCCCACACCGGGGCACTCGACGACCCCTACGCGCGGCTCGAGCGGACGGCGCGGGTGATGAACGTGATCGCCTTCGGCACCGTCGCGGAGGCTGACCAGAGGACGCGTGTCGTCCGAGCGATGCACCGGCGGGTGCGCGGCGAGCTGCCGGAGGCGGCCGGCCGCTTCCCGGCGGGCACGCCGTACCGGGCCGACGACCCGGCGCTGCTGCTGTGGATCCTCGCTGCGCTCGCCGACTCCGCCCGGCTGGTGTACGGCAAGTACGTCCGCCCGCTCGACGCCGCCGCGCGCGACGCGCTGTGGGAGGACTACCGGCTGGTCGGCTCGCTGTTCGGCCTCGAGGACGATCAGATGCCGGAGACCGCGGATGCCTTCGATGCCTACATGGCCGAGATGCTCTCGGGCGGGGACCTGTTCGTCACCGACCGGGCGCGCGAGCTGGCGATCGACATCGTGTTGCGCCCGCCGGTCTCGTGGCGAACGAGGCCGCTGCTCGAGCTCGTCAACCAGGTGACGGTCGGGCTGCTTCCGCCGCGGGTCCGGCGCATGTACGGCTTCTCCTGGGACCCCGTCCGTGCGCTCGCGCTCCACGGCGGGGCCGAGTACGTCAGGCGCGTGCTCGTGCCGGTGCTGCCGGAACGGCTCGCACGGATCGAGGTGGCGCGGGCGGCCTGAGGGCCGCCCGCGCCACGAGCTAGCGCCCCCGCGCGTCGACGGTGGCGGTGCCGAGCACGAGGCCGGCGGTGAACGCCGTCGTCCCGAACGCGGCGTTGAGCGCGTCGGCGGCCCCCTGGGTCAACGCCGCGGTGACGCCGGGGACCGTGATCCGGCGGCCCGAGACCGTCGGCGTCGCCACGCTGAGGTCGAGGTCGAGGATCGCGACCTTCGAGCTGCCGTTGACCGACGCGAACAGCTGCGGCGCGGCGCCGAGGCGGATGTCGAAGCCCTCGAGCCGCACGACGGTCGAGCCCTTGGTCAGCGAGATGCCGCCGGTGTGGCGGATCGTGCCGCCCGCCAGGTCCAGGTCCACGCGGCCGCCCGAGATCCGGAAGCTCGCCGTGGTCCCGCTCAGCGTGGCCGGCGCGACGACGCCGGGCGTGATGCCCTGCGAGGCCAGCGCGGCGAGTGCGTTCGCGTCGATCGCCAGCGCGGTGGCACCGGTGGCGCGCAGCTCCGTCCGCGACGGCACGGCACGCACCGACACGCGGCCGAGCGGGATGCCGCGGGAGAACGCGTGCACCCCGACCGCGGCGTTGAGAGCGCGGGCGGCCTTGCCCGTGAGCTGAGCCGTGAGCCCGCGCACGCGCGTCTCGAACCCGCGGCGCGTCACCGTCGGCCGCCCGCGCAGCTTGGCGACGTGCAGACGGCCGCCACCCACCTGGGCCGACAGGTTGATCTGGCGGCCGGTGGTCGTGACCAGGAAGCGGCGCAGGGCCACGCGCGTCCGGCCGGCGCTCAGCCGCAGGCCGCCGCCGTGGCGGATCACGCCGCGGCCGACGCGGGATCGATGCGGCCGCCGGTGACCGGGAAGACCACCCGCGCCCTGCGCGCCCGCGCGGGGTCGATCGGCGCGACGGCGACGCCCAGCGACGCGAGCGCGTGGGCGGTGCCGCGGTCGAGCTTGATGCTGGTCGCCCCGCCGCTGAGCCTGACGTCGGCCGACGCGGCGGGCGCCACCACGAGCAGGGCACCGGCGACCAGGCCGGCGACTCCGAGCTTCCTCACGTGTTCCTCCGATCCGAGCTGATACGTGCGATCGGTACGGAGGTCCGCCGCGGCGCGGCCGGTCAGCTTTGCCGAGCTGGCGCGATCGGAGTCGGGGCGCCGCGTCGCCGCGGCGTCCCTCCCTCGATCTACGGCGCCACGCCTGGGCCGGTGAACTCGACCCAGTTGATGTTGGCGAGGTTGGTGGTGGCCCGCCCGCGTGCGCAACCTGCTCGCCAAGCTGCCCGACCGCGAGCGCGAACGCGTCCGCGAGACCTACTGGCAGGCGCTCGACGACGCCACCAGCGAGCGCGACGGCAAGCAGCGGCTGCAGGCGCTGGCCGGCGAGCTCAACCGCGCCGGTTACACCGCCGCCGCCCGCTGCCTGGCCGACGAGCTCGATGCGCTCGTCGTCCACCTGCGCTACCCGACCCGACACCGCCGCCGCTGGCGAAGCACCAACCTGCTCGAGCGATCGCTCGGCGAGGTCAAGTGTCGGACCAAGGTGATCGGCCGCTTCCCGGGCGAGACCAGCTGCCTGACCCTATTAGTCTGGGCGGTGCTCGACCTCTACATCACCAACGCCACCAACGGCATCCGCTTCACCGAGCTCGAACGCCAACGCCTCAGGCGGCTGCGCGACGAGGGACACGAACCCGCCCCGGAGGAGGTGAACGCCGCATAAGGTAAAATGAACTGACCATTACCGGGAACCTGGGCCGCCGGCGGAGTTACAGCAGCTCAGGGACGCGACCGCTCGTTGAGTTCGGCGGCGACGGCGTCGAGCTCGGCCTCGGTGACCGGGAGAGGTCGGTGCCCTTCGGGAAGTACTGGCGCAGCAGCCCGTTGGTGTTCTCGTTGGTCCCGCGCTGCCAGGGCGCGTGCGGGTCGCAGAAGAAGATCTCGATGCCGGCGTCGACGCTGACCTGCTTCCAGTCGCGCATCTCGGGGCCCTGGTCCCAGGTCAGCGACGCGGCGCAGCGTGCTCGGGCAGCGTCTGGATCTTGCGCGGCGAGCGCCGGCGCGACCTGCTCGGGCTTGTAGCCGTCGGGCAGGTGCACGAGCAGCGTGTAGCCGCGTGGTGCGCTCGACCAGCGTGCCGATCGCGGTCAGGTTGCGCTTGCCGATGATCAGGTCGCCCTCCCAGTGGCCGGGCACCGCGCGGTCGTCGGCCTCGGCCGGGCGCTCGGCAGATGTTGATCATGTTCGGGATGCGGTTCTTGCGCTGCCCGGCCTGGCGGCCGGGCTGGCGCAGCGCCCGCCCGGTGCGCAGGCAGCGGGTCAGCTCGCGCCGCAGCGCACCGCGGGACTGCACGTACAGCGACTGGTAGATCGTCTCGGTCGACACCCACATCTCCGGGTCGTCGGGGAACTCGCGGCGCAACCGGCCGGCGATCTGCTCGGGCGAGTAGCGCCGCTGCAGATCCTGCTCGACCATCGCGCGCAGCGCCAGGTTCGTCGCGAGCTTCGCCGGCTTGGGCCGGCGGCGCGCGCTCGTAGGCCAGCGCGTGCGCGGTCGTCGCCCGGTAGCCGCCGCGCGCGTCGGCGTTGCGGCGCAGCTCGCGCGAGATCGTCGACGGCGACGCGGCCCAGCCGGCGGCGATCGCGCGCATCGACTCGCCGCGCGGCGCGCGCCGAGCGCGATCTCCTCGCGCTCGGCGAACGACAGGCAGCGGCCCTTCAGATTGCGGCCGCGGCGCGGCCGCACGCCGCCGCACGCGCGCACCCAGCGCGAGCCCTGCTTGCGATACGTGCCCGCCGCCGCGGCCGCGTCGGTGATGAACTCGCCGCGCTGCAGCGCCGCCCAGAACGGCTGCACCACCTCCGGCACCTGGGCATTGACGAACCGCGCCATCGGCTCCTCCTGAATCGGACCAGCCGAGGACGAGCGCTCGCCGACTCACGGCGGGTCCCTGACGACCCCGCGTTGCGATCACCGCGAGAACCCAAGGATCCCTTACATACACGGCCTGTGATCCGGCACGGGCATCACGATCGCCTCGGAACACAGCGCCACGAGATCCTCAGCGCCTGGTCTCGTACCTGGTCAGCAGCACGCCGTCGGGAAACGTCCGGGTCTCCACCAGGCTCAGGTTCACCCAGTTGTCCAGGGCCGTGAAGAACGGCGTGCCGCCGCCCACCAGGACCGGATGGGTGACGATCGCGTACTCGTCGATCAGCCCGGCCCGCATGGCCGCCGCGGCGAGTGTGGCACCGCCGATGTCCATGGGGCCGCCGTCGTCGGCCTTGAGCCTGGTGATCTCGGTGACCGCGTCGCCGGTGACCAGACGGGTGTTCCAGTCGACCGTGCTGATCGTCGAGGAGAACACCACCTTCGGCATGTCCCGCCAGCGGCCGGCGAACTCGATCGCCGCCGGTGTGGCGCCCGGTTGCTTGTCGGCGGTCGGCCAGTGGGAGCTCATCGTCTCCCACAGCTTGCGCCCGTACAGCGCCAGGCCTGTCGCCCCCACCCGGTCGGACCACCACTGGAACAGCTCGTCGCTCGGCACGCTCCAGCCGAGGTCGTCGCCGGGCGCGGCGATGTAGCCGTCCAGGCTCAGGTTCATGCCGAAGATCAGTTTCCGCACGGCGTCATCCTCCCGTGAGTCGGTATTCGGCGTACAGACCAGCACGGCGCGCAAAATCATCGGTCAGGCCCACGGAGGGCCAGTTGACACGACGCCTCCTTGACGCGCGAGCGAGCGAGCCGGCCGCCAGCTCCTGCGCTCCTGCCCTGGACGACCAGCAGGCGCCTCGGCTGACGCCGACGTCGCTTCTGCAGATCGTGCGCGGCGGGAGTGAGGTCGCCGAGACGCGGGCTCTCGCTCGGCCACAGCTGCGCGTCGGAAGGTCCGCCGCGTTTACGCGTCCTAGAAGCTCTTGCTGAAGACGGCTCACCAACCAAGCGTTTCCGGTGGTCCTTTGAACGGTCCGACGAGGTCGGCGGTGATCCAGCCACCGTAGAAGTCGCTCGCTTGCGCCTGCACCCGCTCGTCGCCCATCCATGCAACATCCACGCGGCCGGGATAGAACGCGACGTGATCGCGCAGCGCTTCATAGGCCGGCGTAGGGTCGCGATAGGTCCACGCGACCGCATGAACGCGGCGGCCGTCGACGACCGCGTCGAGGTAGCGCGCGGCGCCTTTGAATTCACACCAGGTCGATCGTGCGCCACTGGCGGCCAGCAGGTCGCCGCGCACGTCGTCGGGCGGCACGTACACGGTCGGTGGGTGACTGGTCTCGAGCACGCGGAGTGCTCGGGTCGAGTCGGCCAGCGCCTCACCGGCCAGTTCCAAGCGGATGCGGCGTCGGCATAACGTCACAGCCGGCGGGCGGGGATAGTCCCAGACTCGTTCCACGTGTGATCCGCTCACGCTCGGAGAGCCGCGGCGAGCTTGTCCACGACGTAGATGAGCCCAGCGGCCCCGAGTGCGCGACGCACCCAGTTCACGCCGCTGACCAGTTCCTCCCATGCCCATGCGGCGAGCCCGGCGTAGAACGCCGCGCGTGCGTAGGCGTGCACCGAGCCGTCGGTCATCACGGCGACGAGCTGGCCGCCAAGTGCGACCCACAGCGGCGCGTTGGGCAACTGGGCGACCGGGAACCTCGCGGGCCAGCCACGCTGTCCGCGACGCCAGCTGTCCCTCATCGTCGCTCTGGCGCTCACCCGGTCGGCCCCCCTCACCGACGGCGCGCGGCCGTGTGGGCGAGGTCGATCGCATCGGCTCGGCTCAGCTCTGCGCCCTGCGGATCGGTCACGTCGTCGAAGGCATCGACCGCGCCACGCGGCGTGATGAGGATCATCCCGGCCACGACGAGGACCGTCACCGCGAGCCCTGCGACGGCGAGCAGGACGTCGAGATCGGTCATCGTGTCCTGACCGCGGCCATCCAGAAGCCGCCGGCCGCGAGGATCGACGGCACCCACAGCCCGACGAACAGGCCCTCGTCCTGATTGTCGGTGAACCAGAGCGCGATCGAGAGCAGGAACGACGCGACGGCAGCGACCAAGAACAACCTCACGCCCAGGTCCTGTCTCGTCATGACGTCCCGGCCTTCGGCTGGCGGATGGATGACCACCCGTCGATTGTGCGCACTCTCGCCATGTCGGCCCCCAGATCGTTGAAGTCGACACCTAGTACGGCGCAGACTGGCCCCAGGATCACGACGCGGGGCGTCGCCGGCGCGAGCGCGTTCGCGGGTCAGGCTGTCTCTGCCACTCGGCGAGCTTCGAGCGTGGCCTCCGTCAGTCGGCGGACTCTCCGGCAGATCTGGCGGTAGAAGCGCAGCTGGTTCGTGCGGCCGAGCAGCCGGAAGCCGGTTCGCAGCAGCCATGGGCCTGTGTCCGCCGTCTTGGAGACGGCGTGCAGGCGGAACTCGACATCGCCCGAGTCGATCCATTTCCAGACCTGGTAATGCATCTCGCCCTGCTCGAAATGGCCGTCCAGCGTCTGATAGGCCCAGCCGGTCACGTGTGCGCGGGACCCGTCGACCACACGCTCGTCCTCATAGACCTCGCTGACCCGTACGCCGACGGCGAACCGGACCGACAGGAAACGGATCTGGAGGAGCATGTCACGACCTTCGAGCGGTGCCGCCGGGTCGTAGACCGCGCGGACCGTGCCCGGATTGGCGAGTTGGTAATCGACCATGAGCCGGCGGGCCAGCTCCCAGGTACCGTCATGCTCGGGGGGTCCGGGAGCCTCGTGTGGCAGCGGCTGGACCAGATCGTCGACGTGCCAGCCGGTCGAGCTCGTGTAGTCCGCGGTCCTCGAGGCATCGAAGTTCACGCTGCGTTGCGAGAGCTCGGCCAGTCGGTGGCGCGCCCGCCGGCTCGCGGTGCTCGCCACGCCGTCAACGCGTCGACCGCTGGCCTCGACCCGGCGGGTGGTGATGACGACCCCGCCGTCCATCGTGCCTTGTGCGAGCTTGATCACGCGCTCGAGCACCGAGGTCCACATGTGCAGCTGGACCTCCTTGGCCAGCCGCAGGTGCGAGTACATGAGGTCCGACAACCAGTCGCCGCTGCGGGCCCACGATTCGATCGTGAACTCGAGGCCGCGACGATCGGTGCGCGCACGGAACTCGATCTGGCCGGCCTCGAGATGGCCGGTCAGCGTCGCGAGGCGGAAGCCGCCGGGCCAGCGGCCCACCACCCGTACCGGCCCGTCCCAGGGCCCGGGCATCCGCACGACGTACTCATCGCCGACCGCGAGCGGTCCGTCGCCGCCGAGCTTCTGGAACGTGGCGAACTCGGACGGCGCGATGGCATCGAGATCTGCGGTGATCCGGTCCATGAGGTCGTCCGGTCCGAGCTCACCTCCGACGATCCGTGTGCGGTAGATGCGATGCAGGAGCGGCCCGGTTCCGTCGCCGGTCTCCTGCACATCGTCGCGGTCGACGTCCGCAGGAAGGTCTGGCGCCGCGTCCTCTGAGGGGGAGCCGGTCATCTCCCACCGGTGGACCGCGGTGGTGCGCCAGAAGTAGCTCCAAGCCGTGAGGGCCATACCACCCGGCCAGCGCGCGGCGGTCCTGAGGCGCAATGGGAAGGATTGCCTCCGCGGCACGCCTGGATGCTTACCCATCGGGACGTCCACCATGCGCTTGCGTCAAGCTGCCTGGTCCTATGACGCCGAACCTCCCTGAATCCGTGCCGCTTCGCAGCGGGCATCTCTACGCCACTTCACTCGCTTCGATCGCGCTGTGCATCACGCTCTGGATCCGCGCCAAGACCATCGGTGAGGATGAGCGTGGCAACGCTGAACGCCGTGCGATCTTCGTCGGGCTCTGGCCCCCGATGTTCTGGCTCATCGGCGACACCGTCCGCCGCCGGCAGGAGCGACTCGCCCGCGCGAGCGGGCTCCTGCGAGCGTTCCGCAGGTAGGGCCGGACA
>CAWETE010000013.1:0-130193 GCA_963811895.1 uncultured Solirubrobacteraceae bacterium
GCGCCGGCCGCGAGGCAACCGAGCCGCGCTATCGCGTTCACGCGAGGCTGTCGCGCAAAGCAGCGAGTTCGGCGAATCGCCCACACTTTCCCGGCCTCTGTCGCGGGGCGATCCCTTACCGGCAGGCCCGGCCGACTCCGGGTAAGGGTGCCACTCCTGGCGTCCGACGCGTTTAAGACGATTCTGTGATGGGGCAGAACTTCATCGCTTGTGATCGTGAGCAGTCGTTCTTGATGCCGCCGGACGTGCGTGAGTGGTTGCCGGAGGGTCATCTGGCGTGGTTTGTCATCGACGCGGTCGGCGAGCTGGATTTGTCGGCGTTCTATCGCGCTTACCGGTCCGACGGTCATGGCCGCGCGGCCTATGAGCCGGCGATGATGGTCGCGCTGTTGCTCTACGCGTACGCGCGCGGGATGCGGTCCTCGCGAGCGATCGAGCGGGCCTGTGAAGAGGACGTCGCCTATCGCGTGATCGCCGCTCATCAGCGGCCCGATCACGCGACGATCGCGCGGTTCGTCGAGCGCCATCAAGAGGCGCTGGCTGGCCTGTTCGGGGCGGTGCTGGGACTGTGCGCGCGGGCGGGGCTGGCGACGGTCGGGGTGATCGCGATCGACGGCACGAAGGTGCTCGCCAACGCGAGCCGCGACGCGAACCTGGACTACGAGCAGATCGCGCGCGAGATCCTCGCGGACGCGCGGGCCGTCGACGCGGCCGAGGATGAGGCGTTCGGTGAGGCGCGCGGCGATGAGCTGCCGCCGGAGCTGGCCAATCCGCAGGGACGACGCAAGTGGCTGCGCGAAGCCCAACGTCGACTCGACGAGCAGCGCAGCGAGCAGGCCCGGCCGGTCGAGCGCTCACGGCCGGCGCGGCTCAAGGACGCCAAGCGCCGCTTGGACGAGGAGCTCTGGACCGAGTGCCGCGCCAACGCGGCCTACGAGGACTACCGGGCCCAGGGGCGGATGAAGAACGGCCGGCGCTTCGGCGCACCGCCGAAGCCCTACACGCCGCCAGCGACACCGGAGGGCACGATCAACGTCACCGATCCGGACTCGCGGGTCGTCAAAGGGTTGCGCGGGTTCATCCAGGGCTACAACGCCCAGGCCGTCACCAACGAGCAGCAGGTCGTGCTCGCTGCCGATGTCATGGTCGCCTCACCGGACTTCGGGCACCTGGAGCCGATGCTCTGCGCCGCCGAGCGCGAACTCGCCATCGCCGGCGTCAGTGACACACCGCAGGTGGTGCTCGCCGATGCGGGCTACTGGCACCACGAGCAGATGGAGCGCATCGTCGATCGCGGGATCGCTGTCCTGATCCCGCCCGATTCCAGTCGCCGCAAGGGCGCCCGCCCGGGCTGGGACGGCGGCCTTTACGCGTTCATGCGGCGCGTGCTCGCTACCGAGCAAGGGGGCGAGCTCTACGGCAAACGCCAGCCGATGATCGAGCCCGTCTTCGGCGACATGAAGTTCAACCGCGGCCTGGGCCGCTTGCACCGACGCGGCAGGGCCGCCGCCCGCACCGAATGGCGCCTGATCACCGCCACTCACAACCTCCTCAAGCTCTACCGGCACACCCTGACGCCCGCCGCGGCCTGAAAGGTCGGGCCGCGCTTCCGCGAAGGCGCCTGCCGCGGCCCATCACCGACCAGCGCCGCGCCGACCCGCACCTTTACGCGACAGCCTCACGCCTGCTTGTCGCGCAAAGCGGCACCCAGACCGCGCCCTCGACGCACTTTTCGCACGGAAGGCGAGGCGGGGCAGCCGGCGTGGAACGCGCCGGCTCCCCCGTACGCCTATGCGGCGGCGGGTTGCACTCGCGCTCGCATCTCCGCTGTCGCCGACGTGCCGTTGCGAACCGCCCGGTCACAGAAGACGGCCCAAAGCGCGCCGAAGGTCACCGTCATCGACGCCGTGATGGCGCCTGAGATGGCCCAACCGACGAGTGGGAAGAAGTTCAAGATCTCGGCGAGCAGGCCTTCCGTGAGCTTGATGCTCACGTACGCGACCCCGCCCCCGACTGCCACCGCGACGCCAGTCTGCTGCAGCATGCTCCGCAGGCTCTCCTCGTCGAGTTCCTCGTCGAAGTACACCTGGTAGATGTTTGAGAAGACCAAGGCATCCGCGAGGCCGACGATGACAGGCTTACCGAGCTCGAGCCCAGGTGTCGGCGCTGCCGACACGGCTCCCGTGCCGCCCGCGGCCGCGAGAAGGATTCCGATGGCTTTCCGCCGCTTCTTGGCCAACGAGCGTCTGGTCGCGCCTGGCGGGATTGGATAGGTGGGTTCGCCCATGGCGACCTCCGTACCTCGACGGTGTGTGACGCGACGGTCGCCGGCCTCGTGTCGGCCTTCGTGACTCGATGCCGGCTCCGTCTTACGCAAGGACGCCGGGTTGATCGACGTATTCCATCGGCCACGACGCTCGATCGACCCGCGCCGCGCTTAGACCCATGTGTGCTGGACGCCGCTCGCCTTCACAAAGCAGCTCACCTGGATCAGCGTTGCCGACGTGGTGCTGTGGCATAGCTAGTGAGCCGAGTGCGGCGCCCTACCCGGACCCACCAACCCCCGTCGCTGTTTGGCCCTGGCGGTGCCTTCCCGACAGCTTTCATTGCGTACAGCGCGCATGCGTTACCGGGAAAGCAGGGCTTGCCGGCCGCGTCGATGCCGGTCACGCCACGGCCGCGCCTCGGGGAAGCGGTCAGGCGCCAAGCTCGCCGGTCGTGGGAATGTTCGAGTGCCGCTGGCGTCGTTCGATGCGATCGAGAGCCGAAGGCTTCGAGTGTGGCCAGCACTAAGCGCTCGAGAGCCTTCGAGAAAGGCGGACAGCAATGGCCATCAAACTCGCACGGGCCGCCAGGTTCATGGGCGAACTGGCCGTCGAGGTCATGAAACAGAGCGCTGAGACTGCCGAGCAACGCAAATGTAGCGGTGGTCGGATGCCACCGGCGCCCGCGACGAACGAGGTGCATGGGTCGACCCCGCCGCCCCAGGCTCCTCGTGCGCCCCAGCGATCCCGAGCAGCCGCCGATGCGCGTGTTGAGCCCCGCTCTAATTGGGAGTGCCCTACATGTCGCGGTAAGCGATTTCTATACCGCAACTGCTCCGCGTGTGACGGCAAGGGATTCCACTACACCGGCGTCAACTACGCGGGTACGGCGTCAATAACGACGCCATGCGGATGCTCAGGCGGGCACATCAAGACCCTGTGTCCTCGGTGCGGGGGAACGGGACGGTTGGTCTGAGGACCAGCGGATCTGAGTGCCCAGCGAGTTTCGGAGTCACTCGTGCGCGGAACCATCTCATGCCGTACCTGTCTGGCGACTAGGGCGCGCGAGATCCTGCTTGGGCGGAGTCAGACGGTGAGGCGTGGCCGATGGTCTTTGTCGTTTGCCGTAGGACGCAGGTGCCGCTCGCTGCCGGATCTCGCGCGAAGCAGCACTCAGGCGCCGCTGTGGCTGGGTAGCGCAGGTAGGCGAATGCGCTGGTGCGCCGGCGGGCTCCGCCCGGGACGACGGCCCTCGACGGGCAACGCGCTTGGGGACACGGTCCCGACGCAAGTCGACGTATCAGGAGGAGGTCGTGAGGGCTCCAATAGCCGTGACCACTTGGCGATCAAGCCTCAGGCTCGCGCCCGCAGTCATCGTCGCGGCGCTCATCGCGACCGGCTCGACGGTCGTCACCGCTCCGCCGGCACACGCCCTGCCGCCGATCCCGCACCCTCACCCCCCTCCCGTCCGGCCACCGATCCATCCGTTGCCTCACCAGGCGCCGGAGCCGGGCCCCGCGGTGGACGACATCATCCCGGAGCCGCGCCCGAGCAACGATCCGAACGAGTACGACCCGCCCGATATGAGCGTGCCGCCGGGCATCGCGCCGCGCGGCACTCTGCAGCCCGCCGATGATCGCGACGGCGGGGACGGCAGCACCGGTAGCGACGCGTCCCCGGACGACGCGCTGAACCACGCCAGCGGCGGTGGAAGCAGGGATACCGACACGGTGCCGACCGGCACGTCGCAGTATCCCAGCGACGGCGACAACAACAACGGCGGCCTGGACGTGAAATCACTCGGGCTCATCGGAGGCGTCCTCATGAGCCTGACCTCGCTCGTGATGTGGCTCAGACGCCGGACGTGACACCGAAGGTGCGATCGGACATGTCTCAGTTCATCGGGCTGTTCGGCGTCGACCAACGCCGCAGGCGACAGCTCTACACCGACAAGTACTCCCACGTCCTCGTCGTCTTCGACACAGAACTCATCCTCGTCGAGGCGGCACCGCGACGGGACTACATCGCTGCGACAGCGCACCGCGTACCGCTTCCGATACCGGGTCGGACGGCCGCGACAGCACTCCTGCGAATCGCACCCAAGTTCGGTTCTCTGAAGAGGAGCATCGCGGAACTCGAGCCGCTGACGTCCGAGACGCTGGCCGCGGTCTATCCGGGCCGGGTCCGCCGCGTTTGGAAGGACCAGGTCCAGTCCGCAGTCCTCAAGGGCAACATCCGCGCCGATCTCAAGATCGAGTACGAGAGCGATACGTACGGCAGGCCGATGGAACTCAAGTTCACCATTTCACTCACGGAAGACACCGAGGAAGTTCACGTCGCGCTCTCGACCATGCTGGGCGACCGATTCCGCGTTGCCCGCCGAAGCCCTCTCGCCGCTGTCATGGATGCGCTGTCGGCGGCACACACCGCGAACGACATCGGTCACGACCTCGCCCCAACGCGCTCCAACGGCTAGCGCGCCGACCACCAGGCGCGCAAGGACCTGAACAACACTCACGCGGCGATGCTGCTGGTTCGCATCACGGCAAGACGTCCGCAAGGGAGGAGGCTGTCCTGTGAATCGACGCCGCGTCGTGGAAGGATGGCTCTACGCCTCACTTGCTGTCGCGGGTCGATGCGAGTAGCCCCCTCCACGGGCGGTGCCAACGCCAAGGGAGGCTTGACGGTATGCCCGTTCGGATTCTCATCCCTCAAGGGCGGCGGGCCGCCAGGGACGCTGGCGCCGGCGATTTACGCGATGTACAGCGGCGAAGCGCCGGTATGTCGCGTACGTCGGGGTCGGCGATGATCTTGCCGTCGTGTGACGCAGCATCTCGTCGATCGCAACAGCAGCGTCACCACGGGCACCGGAGCGGTGGGTCTGCATCCGGATGAAGTTCGCTCGGTTGAGTGGTGGGAGCACGCGGTGTTCTCGGACCGGATCGAGCTGGCGGCAGGGCGGCGGTCACATCCACCCGGCCTCGCCGGCAGTAACGATGGATTCCGCTCTGGCGTGATGGGAGCGACACGACGAACGCCCATGGAGTGCTCCTTCGCGGAAGGCAGCAGTCGCGGTGCAGCTATCGCCTTCCATGCAACGCAGCACTCCCGCGTTCCCGCGGGAACGCTTTGCTTCGACTGCTGCTTTGCGCAACGAGCGATAGCCCGCCGCGGATGAGCCGCAGTATCGGCTCTGCCTCGATGCAGCAGGGAGACAACGGGTGCGCCGCTGGTCGCCGTGACTAGCGCTGGCTGTCCGGACAGACACGCGGTGGGCCATAGGTGAGGGCCCTCCCTCTTCCCGAGCGGGCGATCAGCGCACCAACTGCGTCGCCACCGTCCGAACGACACCGCGCAGCGAATCGATAGCAGCGGTCGCGTCTGGCGCTACTTGGATGTCCGCCGAATCGCGGTGGCTATCGCCCGCAGCAGCTCGACGCCGGCGTCGCTCAAGTCCCGGACCAACGCGCGAGTGATCTGAACCATGAAGTCATGCAGCGCTTCCCTGACTTGCGGGTTCGATCGAATGAGTTCTGACAAACGCGTCGCTATCCACGGTCCGCGCTTCGACATCGGTCCGTGCGCGCGCCAACACCATTCGCGGCTGCTCGTCCAGGACTGCCGTTTCGCCAAATACTTCTCCCGGCTTCCTCGTACTCAAGAGCTCTTCACCGTCGCCCGACGGCACGACGAGATCCACGTCTCCTTGGATGACCACGAAGAGCTCCGTCGGCGCCGAGCCAAGGTCGTAGATGACTTCGCCGGCGGTATATCGCGGACTTTGAACCGACGGCTCGAGCTGCTCCAGCTCCTGTGGCGTCAGCGAAGCGAATAGCGAACATGACGCCAGCGCATCGCTGGCTCGCTCCCTGGACATTTCAGTCCTCCTCTCGCTCAACAACTTCTCACCATTACGGCGTAGTCGCAAGCAGAACGGACGGCCAGATGCGGAGCGGGTGATCGGCTGCGGGCTTCAGGCGTCTGAGCGGCGCCCGTGAGGGCCGACCCTGCCGCAGGCGGCGCTATCGCTTTGCGCGCAACGCGACAGCCGGGACGCGTCAGAGCTGGCTATCGCGTCTGCCGCAAGCAGCACTGCTCCGTGGACTGGCTCCCGCCTGCGCTGCCACTGAGGTTCGAAGGCGGCAACAGGAAGCCGTCAGGGCGGCGCTGGTGGCCGTTCGCGTTCGTTCATCCCGATCGCCGCGCGCGCCACCGCCGCTTGACGAGGCATTGCGCCCGCCGCGACCCCGTGGCAACCTCTGGACCGGAGTAGGCGATGGCATCTGTAAGAGCCACGCGGGTGCTCGTGGTCGCGAATCGCACGGCGGCTACGCCCTGGCTGCTGCAAGAGATCGAGCGGCGGTCGAAGGGCGGTGCGTGTGAATTCGCGTTGCTCGTTCCGCCGACGGGCGGGCGGCATCCTGACTGGACGCTGGACGTCGCGCTGTCGCACGTGGAGCAGGCCGCAGGCCAGCGCGTACAGACGGTGGAATGCGATCGGGATTGCATCGGCGCGGTACGGCGTGCGCTAAGTGAGCAGCCCTTCGACGAAGTGCTCGTCTCGACGCGTCCGCCGCCTGGCCCGAAGTGGCTGAATCCCCAGCCGTTGCGCTGGCTGGACGAGCTAGGCGTTCCCGTGACGGCGGTGGTCTTGGGCCAGAGAGCACGGCTCGATCGCGGCGTGCTGAAGGTTCGCTGGGACAACAGCGGTCCCTGAGCGTCACCACTGCCGGATCGATCTGACGTGAGTAGCGCCTTGCGCGAATATCAGCGTCGGCCGGGGGTGCCGCACGACAGTCGTGCCTGCATGGCCACGGCGGTCGTCACGCGAGCGGAAACCAGCGTCATCGTCCGACTCATCGAGCTCGGCGGCGAGCACGCGAAGGACGGCTCTATCAGCGGGGATTTCGAGCGGCGGGTCCTGTGCCGCAAGCGCCCGCTCGACAATCTCCTCCGGCGCGCTTGTCACAGCGGCCGTCCTCGGTCTAGCGCTCGTCCCCCAGGAGAGCAGCAGCCCAGCTACCGGCGATTGGGGTTGGGCGCTCTTGCCCGGTGCTCCGTCACTCGCGCTCGGCTGGCTAGCTGTCGCGTTGTGGCGAGAGTGGGACTGATCGACTGGCTGCCGAGCGGACGTCGAGGTGACTCACTATCGAGCTTGCCTCAATGCGCCTGGGTCAATGGAGAGTGGGTCGGTAGATGAGCTCTTGGATGTGCCGGTCGAGCGTCCGGTGCTCGACCAGCTCCAGGTCGAAGTCGGCCGCACCCTGGAAGATCGGGTCCAGCCCGGTCTGACCGGTGATGACGGGGAAGAGCGTGACCTGCAGGCGGTCGACGAGGCCGGCAGCCATCAGCGCCCGGTTCATCGACAGGCTGCCGTGCGAGCGCAACGGCACTTCGGACTCCTCCTTGAGCCGGGCGACGACGTCGACGGCGTCACCGCTCACGAGGGTCGCGTCCGGCCAGTCGAGGGGGCCTTCGAGCGTCGTCGACACAACCGTTGCCGGCAGGTTCCTCATCCGAGTGACCCAGGGGTCTCGCACTTCGGACTCCTCGGTGCTCGTCGCCAGCATCCGCGCGAATGCCCGATACGTGTTGGCCCCGAGGACCATCCGCTGCTCCGCGCCGTATTGGGCAAGGCGGTGGTCGAGCAACTCGGGGCCTTGCTTGCCCCAGTACCCGGTCCAGTCGCCACTGGCGGCGCCGTAGCCGTCGAGGCTGGAAAAGATGTCGAACGTGTAGGTAGCGGCCATGTCGACAAGACCGGACCGCCGCACCGAACTCATCGGTCGCAAGTTCGGGACTTCTACACGTCGGCGCCGGCGCGGGCGCCCTCGGCGACCGCGTCGAGCAGCGTACGTGCTGCAAGTGCGTCGCCGGCCACCACGAGGCGGAGCTTCAGCTGGTCGCGGAGGGGCGTTACCAGCATGACCTGGTCGCCGCCGCGCGCCGGCAGGACGGCGCCGCCGCACTGGCGGTGTCCGATGCCTCCCTCGACAACGCGACGCAGCGCATCAGGGCGCTCCTGGCCGCCCAGAAGGCCGAGGATGGCGCCGGCGCCCTCTGAGTACGTGCACTGACACGAACTTGCGTTCTCCTCCACCGCGTGGTTAGCGTGGCTCTGGGCCGCGTCCAGACGAGACGGAGGAGCAGGACTCGATGACGACAGCATCCGCAGGACTCGACCAGGGGCTCGAGAGGAGCGGTGAGCCCGTCATCAGGGCCGCGGAGGTCACGAGGACCTACGGCGAGGGCGAGGCGGCGGTTCACGCCTTGCGCGGGGTGTCGCTCGACATCGAGCGCCACCGTCTGACCGCGGTGATGGGCCCGTCGGGCTCGGGCAAGTCCACGCTCATGCACATCCTGGCGGGCCTCGACCAGCCCGACAGCGGCACGGTCAGCATCGACGGGACGGAGATCACCGCGCTCGATGACGACGCGTTGACCAAGCTGCGGCGGAGCCACATCGGGTTCATCTTCCAGTTCTTCAACCTGCTCCCGATGCTCACCGCCGAGGAGAACATCCTCCTGCCGCTCGAGATCGCCGGGTCGCGCCCCGAAGCCGGGTGGCACGAAGAGGTGATGCAGAAGGTCGGGCTCACTGACCGGCGCACGCACCGCCCGGCCGAGCTCTCCGGCGGCCAGCAGCAGCGCGTGGCGGTCGCCCGCGCCGTCGTGTCCAAGCCCGTCGTCATGTTCGCCGACGAGCCGACCGGCAACCTGGACTCGCGGACGGGCGCGGAGATCCTCGGCCTGCTGCGCGACACGGTCGATTCGCTCGGCCAGACGACGGTGATGGTGACGCACGACCCGCAGGCGGCGGCGATCGCCGACCGGGTCCTCTTCCTCGACGACGGGAACATCGTGCGCGACCAGGCCGGCGTCACGGCGCACGAGATCCTGGCGACGATGGAAGAGCTGGCGGCGTAATGCGGCGGGTGGCGTTGAAGGGCCTCGCGTTCCGCAAGGTGCGCGCGCTGCTGACGGCGCTGGCCGTGGTGCTCGGGGTGGCGATGGTCAGCGGCACCTACGTCCTCACGGACAGCATCCAGCGCGCGTTCGACGGGATCTTCACGGGCTCGTATGAGGACACGAGCGCCGTGATCTCGGGCAAGCAGGTCGTCGAGTTCTCGACCACCGGCAAGGCGACGGTGGAGGAGTCCCTCCTGGAGACGGTGCGAGGCGTCGAGGGCGTCCAGCAGGCGGAAGGCGCGATCTTCGACCTGCAGTCGGAGGGCAACACGGTCAAGCTCTACAACGACGACGGCGAGGCGGCCGGCTCCAGCCAGGCTCCGTCGTTCGGGTTCGGCTTCGACGGCGGGGCCGATCGCTTCAATCCGCTTCAGCTCGTCGACGGGGAGTGGGCCGCAGGCTCGTCGCAGGTGGTGATCGACCAGGGCACGGCGAAGGATCAGGGCTGGGCGATCGGTGACCGCATCCAGGCCGCGGCCGAGGGGCCCGCGCAGGGGTTCACGGTCACGGGCATCGCGACCCTGGGTGACGTGGAGTCGCTCGGCGGCGCGACGCTCGCCGTCTTCGACGTCGCCACGGCGCAGCAGCTGCTGAACAAGGAGGGACAGCTCGACACCATCTTCCTGGCGTCCGAGGAGGGCGTCACCCCCGAGCAGCTGACCGCGAACATCGAGCCGGTGCTCCCCGCGAGCGCGCAGGTGCGCACCGGCGACCAGCAGGCCACCGCGGATTCCTCGGGCATCAGCGAGGGCGTCGACTTCATCCGGTACTTCCTGCTGGCCTTCGCGGCGATCGCGCTCGGCGTCGGCTCCTTCGTGATCTACAACACGCTCACGATCACCCTCGCGCAGCGCGTGCGGGAGTTCGCCACCCTGCGCACGCTCGGCGCGTCGCGAAGGCAGATCATGCGCTCCGTCCTGCTCGAAGGCTTCGCGTTGGGCGTGCTGGCGTCGCTGCTCGGCCTGTTCGGCGGTGTGGCGCTGGCCAAGGGGTTGAGCGCGGTCTTCGACGCCATGAACCTGTCGTTGCCGCAGGCGGGCATGGTCCTGGCCACGCGTACGATCGTCGTGTCGCTCGTGCTGGGCGTGGGCATCACCATGCTGGCCACGATCATCCCGGCCCGGCGCGCCATGGCCATCCCGCCGATCGCAGCCGTGCGGGAGGGCGCGACGCTGCCGCCCGGGCGCCTCACGCGACACGGCTGGCTGCGGCCGGTCACCGCGGTGATCGCGATCGCGTTGCTGGTCTGGGGCGCGGTCGGCGGACTCGACACCGGCACGTCGCTGCTCGTGACCGCGCTCGGCTGCGTGTTCATGTTCGTCGCCTTCTGGCTGGTCTCCTCGACTCTCGTGGTGCCCATCGCGGCCGCCGTCGGCGCGCCCTCCGAGCGGATCGCGGGCGCCGCGGGGCGGCTCGCGCTGCGCAACTCGCAGCGCAATCCGGTGCGCACCGCGCGCACCGCGGCCGCGCTGATGATCGGCCTCACGCTCGTCACGCTCGTCGCCACCCTCGGCGCCGGCATGCAGGGCACGGCCGAGGACTCGCTCGACAACCTCGTGGACGCCGACTACGTGCTCACCTCCGAGAACGGCTACTCGACGTATCCAGCCGCCGCCGGCGAGGCCCTGGCCTCGGTCGACGGCGTGCAGATCGCCTCGAGCGTGCGCAGCGACAACGCGGTGGCGTTCGGCGAGGAGATCGGCGTCATGGGCATGGACCGCGACTCCGACGAGACCTTCAACGTGTTCCTGGTGGAGGGCAGCGAGCTGACGCCGGGAGCCCTGACGGGCGACCAGGCCATCGTCCGCGAGTCCTTCGCCGAGGCGCACGACCTCGCGATCGGCGACAAGTTCGAGATCACGACGGCCGCCGGCACCCCGATCGAGCTGACCGTGGCGTCGGTGCAGGCCCCTCGGTCGATCGACAAGCTCGAACCGCTGCTCGCGAAGGTCGCGATCCCTCAGGAGAAGTTCGACGAGGGCTTCCCCCGGCCGCGCAACCTGTTCACGTTCGTGGAGATGGACGGCGGCGCCACGCCGCAGAACACGGCCGCCCTGCGCAGCGCGCTGCAGGGCTTCCCCGACCTCGCGCTCGACACCGAGGAGGGCTGGGTGGACACGCGGGCGAGCGGCCTGAACCAGATCCTGAACCTGTTCTACGTCCTCCTCGCCCTGTCGGTGATCGTGAGCCTGTTCGGGATGGTCAACACGCTCATCCTGTCGGTGTTCGAGCGCACACGTGAGCTCGGGATGCTCCGCGCCGTCGGCATGACCCGGCGCCAGGTGCGCCGCATGGTCCGCCAGGAGAGCGTGATCACCGCCTTGATCGGCGCAGCCGTCGGCCTGCCGCTCGGGCTGTTCCTGGCGGCGCTCGTCTCGAATGCGCTCAAGGACGAGGGGATCGGCTTCCAGGTCCCCTGGGGCCAGCTGGTGGCGTTCACGATCGTCGCGCTGATCGCCGGGGTGCTCGCCGCGATCGTCCCGGCACGACGCGCGGCGAAGCTCAATGTGCTGAGAGCGCTCCAGTACGAGTAGGCGCCGAGCGCGTCTGGATCACGATGGCGGCGATGACGATCGCGCCGCCGACGAGCGTGAGCGTGCTCGGGCGCTCGTTGAGCGCGAGCCACACCCACAGCGGCCCGAGCACGACCTCCAGCAGCGTGATCAGGCCCACCTGCGCGGCCGGGATCAGCCGCGCGCCGACCGTGAGCAGCGCCATGCCGAGCCCGATCTGGCCGATGCCGAGCGTCGCCAGCCAGAAGACGTCGTCGCCGTCGATCTCGCCGGGGCTGGCGAACGGGAGGAAGACGACGAAGAGGATCGCCTGCGACAGGCAGGTGGCGGGCGCCATCGAGACGTCGCTGCGCCAGCGGGTGATCACGATCATCGCCGCGAAGGCGAGCGCCGCGAGGAAGGAGAGGCCGTCGCCCGCCAGGCTGCCCTCGCCCGGGGCGCCGAGCATCACCGCGACGCCGGTCAGCGCCAGCGCCATCGCCAGGACCGTGCGCCGCGTGATCGCCTCGCCGAGCGTCACCCGCGCCAGCACGGCGGCGAGCACGGGGGCGACGGCCAGGATGAACAGCACGCGGGCCACGCTCGTGTGGTTGAGCGCGGCGATGAAGCTGCCCGAGGCGGTCGCGACGCACACGGCCACGGCGACGCCCGCGAGCCCGACGGACCTGAACGCCTGCACCACCCGGCCGTGCTCGACGACCGCCACGTAGACGAGCAGGGCAAGGCCCGCGAAGATCGCGCGGCCGAAGACCTGGGTCGGCGTGTCGAGCGTGAGCTGGCGCTGCAGCACGCCGGCGGTCGACCACGCGACCGCGGCCAGCGCGACGTAGATCTGGCCGCGGCGCTCGGCCGTCAACTCATGAGCGCTGTCGCGAGCGCGCGCGTGATCTCGTCGCGGTCCGCCGTACCGCGCCAGGCGACCACGCCGTCCGGGCGCACGAGCGCCGCCGAGCCGGCCATCAGCCCGTAGGCCTCGGCGAACCCCTCGGCGTCCACGACGTGCGAGCTCGCTCCGGGCGGGGCCCAGTCGTCGCCGCCCGCCGGGCGCAGGACGACGAACCCGGACCCGAAGAGATCGAGCGTCGAGCGGCCCTCGGCGAGCCAGACGTGGGGCGCCCGGGTGCCCGGGCGGCCGTCGAGCTCCGACGGCGGGAGATGCAGGACGCCGTCGTCGTCCTCGCCGAGGATCGCCGGCGAGCGCGCGACGAGCCCGATCTCGAGCTCGATGTCCGGGACCGGCGGCTCCGCATCCTCGGTGCCGCGCTCGGGCACGACGCGCGTGGCGTAGCGCGTGTAGGCCTGCCGGACCATGAGCTCGCAGAGCGGCAGGCGCTCGGCCTCGTAGGTGTCGAGCAGGCCCGGCCCGGCCTCGCCCTTGACGACCGCGGCGAGCTTCCAGGCGAGGTTGTGCGCGTCCTGGACGCCGGTGTTGCCGCCGAAGCCGCCGTTGGGCGGCACGACGTGCGCGGCGTCGCCCGCCAGGAACACGCGGCCCGCGCGGAGGCGCTCGGCGCAGTTCGCCTCCGCCTGCCAGGGAGCGATGTCGACGAGCTCCATCGGGAGGTCGGTCCCGATCGCCGTGCGCAGGTACTCCAGCGCGCGCTCCGGCGTCAATCCCTCCTGCACGTCGACGGCCGAGTCCTGCGTGACGTCCGCGCCGACCGTGTTGATCACGAGGAAGCCGGTGCCGCCGGTCCGGTCGAGCCGGAAGAAGCCGCGCAGCTCGGGGTTGTGCACGTAGAAGACGCCCTGGTTGCGGTCGCGCAGCAGGTCGGCGCAGTCGGCGCGGAAGTAGATCGTGATGCTGCGCGAGAGCTGACCGTAGCCGCGCATGCCGATGCCGAGCTGCCCGCGCATCGGGCTCCGGTTGCCGTCCGCCGCCACGACGTAGCGCGCCCGGACCTCGCTCTCGTCCCCGGAGTCCAGGTCGCGCAGCGTGACGGTCACGCCCGTCGTCGTCCTGCGCGAGGCCGATCGCCTCCGTCCGGTTGCGCACCGTCGCCCCGAGCTCGACCGCGCGCTCGTGCAGCAGCGGCTCCAGCGCGTCCTGGTTGATGAAGACGCGCACGGTCGGGCTGAACCCCTCGACGCCCTCGTTGAGCTCCTTGACGTAGGTGGCGATCTCCCGCCCGGCCAGCGACTCGACGGCGACGATGCCGCCCGTCGCGCTGTACGTCTCCAGCGACTTCGCTCGCACGCGCTCCTCGAGCCCGAGCTGCCGCAGCAGCTCCATCGTCCGCAGCTGGAAGTGACCCGCGCGCGGATGGATCGCGGTGCCGGCATGGCGCTCCACGGACAGCGACGGCACGCCGTGGTGGCCGAGCAGCATGGCCGTCGTCAGGCCCACCAGGCTGCCGCCGACGATCAGGACCGGGAAGTCCTCGTGAGGCATTGAGCGACGGTATCGGACCGCGTAAGTCGCGCGTAAGCGCTCTTTCAGTGCGCGACCGTGCGTCGCGCCGCTCGGCGCGCCCGCGCCGCCTGTCAGCGGGAGGCCGTGTGCCTGCGCAAGGTGCGGCGTGTCATCTGACCCGCAGCTTCGCCGGGGCGTAGCCCGGCGCGCTCGCCTTCGCCCTCGCCCGCTTGAAAGGAAGCGTGACGCGGCCCTTGGCGTTCGTCCGGCCGGAGCGGCCGGCCAGGCGGACCGTCGCGCCGCGCACGGGGTCGCCCGCGTCGGTGACCGTGAACGTGACAGCCGCGAAGCGCCTGCGTGCCTCCAGCTTCAGCCCCGGGCGGATCCGCTTCACGTACGTCGCGCCGCCGGACGTGTTGCCGGTGCCGAACAGGGCGAGGATGTCGAGCCCGCTCGAGGTGGCGCTGGCGTCGACCGAGTAGGTCGAGTGCGCGCCGCGCACGGCGCCGGCGTCGACCGGCGCGCCGAACCGGGTTCCCTCGGGGTTCGAGCGCGCCGCGAGCACGCGCGGCTCGCCGAACGTCCCGTCGCTCCACACGGCCCACACGCGGCCCTTGCCGTCGGCGGCCAGCGTGACCTGCGAGTTCGCGTCGGTGCGCGCGAGCAGCGTCGCGGAGCCCGCGCCGACGCGCCACACCCGGACGCGGTTGGCGGTCGGGTAGCCGAGCGCGTAGCCGACGTAGAAGCCGCCGCTCTTGGCGCGCGCGACGATCGGCGTCTTCGAGACCGTGCCGCCGCCGACCATCACCTGGCTGCCGGGCATCGTCATCGCCGCTCCGGCGGGGGAGCCGTCCGCGTTCACGCCCTGTGCGACGACGCCGCGGCGCGCGCTGCCGCTCGAGAACCACGCCATCATCGCCCGGCCGCCGGCGTCGGAGGCGAGCCCGGGCCCGTAGCCGTAGGTCCCGAGCGGAGCCTGGTAGTCGACGTTGGGCATCGCCGGGTCGAGCCCCGAGTGCACCCACGTGCCGAGCGTCCCCGCCCACGCCTGCAGCACCGCGCCGTTCGGCAGCGTGGTCGCGGCGGCGTCGCTGCCGTAGGCCTGCGCGCCGCGCGGGATGATCGAGCCGGGCGTGAGCTGCCAGCTGATGCCGCCGTCGGTCGAGAGAGCCGTGTTGAGGTCCTGGTTCGGGTCGCTCGAGTCGGTCGAGCGGATGGCGCCCCAGACGACGCGGATGCCGCCCGGGACCGCGGTCAGCGCGGCGTCCATGTGGCCGGTCCAGCCACTCTGGATCGGCGACGTGGCGCCGATCTTCCCGTTGCTCCCGATCGCCGTGTGGAGCAGGTCGCCGTCCTTGTGCCAGGCCACGTGCAGGACGCCGTTGCTCGTGCGGACGAGGCCGACCTGGTCGATGCTCGCGCCGCCCGAGGCGGTGACCTGGCGCCAAGGCGCGGCGTCGGCCGCGGATGGCGCAACCAGCGCGAGCACGACCGCGAGGATCAGCCTTTTCACGTGCGGAGACTAACCGCTTTTCGGACCGTAGCTGAGGTTCAGCACGCCGGACTCGAACGTCTGGGAGCGCAGGAGCTCGAGCGGGGTGGTCGGGTCGTCGGGCGGGAACAGGCGGGCGAGGCCGCCGCCGACGGCGATCGGGTGCACGAGCAGGTTGAGCTCGTCGAGCAGGCCCTCGCGCAGCAGCCAGCGCACGGTGGTCGCGCTGCCGGACATGGTGATGTCGCCGCCGTCCTCGGCCTTCAGGGCGGCGAGCCTTTCCGCCGCCTCGTCGCCCTTGATGAGCTCCGAGTTCTCCCACTCGGCCGCCTGCAGGCTGCTGGAGACGACGTACTTCTTGGTGCCGTTCATGACGTCGCCGAACGGCTCGTCGGCGTGCTCGGGCCAGTACGCGGCCCACTCCTCGTAGAGGACGCGGCCCATGAGCATGGCGTCCGTGTCGGCGAAGCCGGCGCCGACCGCGGCGCCCATCTCGTCGTCGAAGTACGGGAAGTGCCACTTGTCGGGCGCCTCGACGACGCCGTCGAGGGAGATGAAGAAGTTCGACTTGATCTTGCGCACGCGGCGCCTCCTGGCTGTGTGGTCACGAAAGCAGGGCGTCCATCTGGCCGACCGACACCGGGAAGACGTCGAACGCGCCCCAGCGCTCGAGGTCCTCCATGTGCTGCGGGGACTCGAACTGGAAGCGCAGGTGCATCCGCGTGCCCGCGCCCTGCTCGGCGAGCCGCACCCGCACCGTCGTGATCGGCGTCTTCTCGTGGGCGAAGCCGTCGGTGAACTCGAGGCTCGTCGGCGGCTCGACGGACTCCACGCGCCACCAGCCGTACGACCGCTCGCCGTCGGGACCGGTCATGAAGTAGCTGACCTCGGCGCCGGGGGCGAGCTCGTGCCGCTCGAACGTCGATGGGTGGGTCGGCGGCCCCCACCAGCGCTCGAGCTTCCGCGGGTCGGCCCACAGCTCCCACACCCGCTCGATCGGGGCGTCGAACTCGGCGACGATCGTCAGGCTGAGGTCATCGACGTCCTTCTCGACGCTGACGATGCTCATAGGAGGCCGGCCATCCGCTCCACGCGTCCGCGCCAGGCCGTCTCGAGCTCGTCGAGCGCCCGCCGCGCCCGCCCGACGGCGCCGCCGTCGGTGTGCACGAGCTGCTCCCGGCCGCGCCGCTCCTTGGTGACCAGCCCGGCCTGCTCCAGCACCGCGACGTGCTTCTGCACCGCCGCGAAGCTCATCGGGTACGCGTCGGCGAGCCGCGACACCGAGTGCTCGCTCCGGATGCAGCGGTCGAGGATGTCGCGCCGCGTGGCGTCGGAGAGCGCGTGGAACACGCGGTCCAGGTCATCTACAACCATTCGGTTGTACGTTATCGGGTCAGAGCTGCCGGGACGACCAGAGCAGCGCGGCGAGCACGATCGACACGACGCTCACCGCCAATCCCACGATCCAGCCGGCGACGTCCTGGCCGACGAGGACGGCTCCGATCAACACGCCGATGCCCACGATGCCACCGGTCGCGATCATCCGCATGAACGCCGCGCTCGACCCCGGTCCGCCGGCGCTCACGGCCCGGGACCATGCCCTGAGGCTTTTCCGTCCGACGTGATTCCCGCTCGCGGAAGCCGAGACTCGCGAGCGGCCTCAGGGGTGTCGTCCGGCGTCATGCGCGCAGTCTACGGCGCGTCGTCGTTCACTCCACGACCGAGTCGACGACGATCTGCTCGCGGCCGAGGAAGAAGATCCCGGGATCGGTCTCGAAGCCGTCGCTCGGGTTGTCGCGCAGGGTGGAGGAGCGGATCTCGAGTTCGCCGGTGCGGTCGTTGCTGACGAAGAAGATCGCGCCGCCGCCCTCGCGCGCGTGGTTGCCGGTCATCCTCGTGCCGGCCACGAGCACGCGGAAGTCGTTGCCGTCCGCGTACAGGGCGCCGCCCGAGCCGCCGCCGGGCATGTCCGGGCGGGCGGGGTTGGCACCGCGGCCGATGGCGCGGTTGCGGGTGAAGACGCTGTTGTAGATCGACCACGAGACGCCGATGCTGCTCAGCGCGGCGCCGTTGCTGCAGACCCCTCTGCGGAACGTGCTGCCGACCACCGTCACCGGCCGGCCGTCGTGCTGCGACAGCGCGCGGACGGCGCCGCCGCCCAGGTCGGGACCCGTCTCGTCGCAGCGGTTGCCGACGAACTTCGAGCGCACGATCTTCAGCCGGCCGCCGCGCGCGAAGATCGCCCCGCCCCCGCCGCCCTCGTAGGTCTCGCCGGTGGAGTCGCCGTTCGCGAAGGTCAGGTTCTGGACCACGAGGCGGGGCGTGGCCTGGTCGTCGCAGTGCGACGTGGTCCAGGTCTGCCGCTGGTCGCAGGTGTTCTGGTAGAGGATGCGCCGCTTCCCGCCGCCGCTGAGCGTCACCAGCCCGCGACCGTCGAGGACGACGCGCCGGCTGGTGTTGACCACCTTCGCGGTCCGCTTCATCTCGATCCGGACCGGCTCCGGCCCGCAGCGGAACCTGATGACCCCGCCTCGCGCGACCGCCCGCACCACCGCGCGCGACGTGCAGCTGCCGGGCGTCCCGCTGCCCACCCAGCGATCCGGGCGCGAGGTGTCAACGGCCCGCGCCTCGCGCGGCACCTCGACCTTCTCCGCCCCCGCGATCACTGCTGCCGCGAGCATCGCCGCAAGTCCGCCGATCACACGGCGAGGATACGTCGATGGCCGAGATCGTCACCCCGCGACTGTGCCTGAGGCCGTTCCGCGCGGAGGACCTCGCCGCGTTCGTCGCCTACCGCAGCCACCCGGACGTCGCGCGATACCAGTCGTGGGACAGCTCGTACTCGATGGGCGACGCCGAGGAGTTCCTGGCTTCGCAGCAGGGTGTCGAGCTCGGCACGCCGGGCGCGTGGCTGCAGCTCGCCGCGGTCGATCAGGGCGGGACGCTGTGCGGCGACTGCGCCGTGCGCGTCGACCTGCCGGCGACCGCGGAAGTGGGGGTGACGTTCGCGCCGGAGCATCAGGGCACCGGGCTGGCGACCGAGGCGCTGGCCGCGGTGATCGACGCGCTGTTCCTCGAGCACGGCCTCCATCGCGTCTACGCGCAGGCCGACGACCGCAACGTGGCCGTCCACCGTCTCCTCGAGCGGCTCGGATTCCGCTGCGAGGCGCGCCTGGTCGAGGCCGACTGGTTCAAGGGCGAGTGGACGACCCTGCGTATCTATGCCGTCCTGCGGCGTGACTGGGCGGGTTAGAGTGCCGTCATGAGAAGCCTTGCCGTGCCGGCGTTGACCGCGGTCGCGCTGCTCGGCGTCCCCGCCGTGGCCGAGGCGAGCTTCCTCGACACCTATCAGCAGATCGCGGAGCGCCACCTCAGCCCGGCGCCGCTCGTCCCCACGACGATCCCGAAGGCGTTCCGGCCGATCGACCGCGCGCCCGAGGTCGGCTCGACGATCGGAGGCCGCGGGTACGCCGTCCGCCTCGTGCACCAGGGTCCGCTCGGCCCGGACGCCGTCATCGAGGTCAGCGGCGGGGAGTTCCGCTCGATCCGCGCCCTCTGGCGCGAGCGCCGCCGGGAGGGGTACTCCTCGCGCTCCCGCACGCGGGTCCGTGGGAAGCGCGGCTATCTCCTCAAGCGACGGGCCGGAACGCGGACGCGCGAGCTCGCGTGGGTGGAGGGCGGCAAGGTGTACACGGCCGGGTCGGGGACCCCGCGCAAGGTCTCATTGAAGGCGCTGCGGTCGACCGTCGCGGGGCTCGACCGCCTCGAGCGCGACTACTTCGGCGGAGCGGCGGATCCCGACAACAGCTCGGGCGCGGTCGCCGTCACGACCGAGAAGACCGTCACGGCGACCGTGGAGTTCGAGGCCCAGTGCACGGTGCCGGGGTCGGCGGCGACCAGCGTGCGGGTCGGGGGCGCGGACGTCACGCTGCTGCGCCGCCAGGGCGACGCGTTCTCGTTCGACATCGACAGCCATGTCGACGGCTCGGAGCCCTGGACCGGCACGGTCAGCGGCACGATCACGCCGGACGCGATCACCATGGACATCCACGCGACCGGGACCATCGAGGGCGAGGCGTGCGACACCGGCGCACTGTCCCTCACCCTCGACGGCGGCAGCTAAGCCTGAATCCAGGCTAGTACGCCGCGGGCGCGATCGCGGGCTCGCGCCGCCGCTCCGCGACGGGCGGCCGGGCCGGCTCGACCAGGATCGCGCCCTCGCCCGTGGCGTAGGCCTCCTCGCCGTGGCTCACGATGTCCATGCCGATCGCCTCCTCGCGCTCGCTCACGCGCAGCGGGCTGAAGAGCCCGATCAGCTTGAGCAGCGCGAACGTGGCGGCGAACGCGTAGGCCGGCGCCGCGAGCACGGCCAGTGCCTGGTCGGCGAGCTGGGCGGCGTTGCCGTAGAGCAGGCCGTCGGACACGCCGTTCCAGGCCGTCTGGGCGACCAAGCCGATGAACAGGATGCCCGTGAGCCCGGCCACGCCGTGCGCGGCCAGCACGTCCAGCGTCTCGTCCACGCGCGTGCGCGTGCGCAGCATGATCACGGCGTAGGCCGGCAGCGCCGCGACGACGCCGAGCACCATCGCCCAGATCGGGCTGATGAAGCCGGCGGCGGGCGTGATGCCCACGCACCCGACCACGATCGCCGTGGCGGCGCCGATCGCGGTGACCTGCCGCGATCGGATCAGGTCGAGCACGAACCAGGTCGCCAGCGCGCAGGCGGGCGTGAGCAGCGTGTTCACGAAGGCGAGCACGCCGGCCTGGCCCACCGAGAAGCCGCTGCCGCCGTTGAAGCCGAACCAGCCGAACCACAGCAGGCCGGCCCCGAGCAGGACGTAGACGGAGTTGTGCGGCAGGATCGCCTGGCGCCCATAGTCCTTGCGCGCGCCGACCACCAGCGCGGCGGCGAGCGCGGAGAAGCCGGAGCCCATCTCGACGGGAATGCCGCCCGCGAAGTCCAGCGTGCCGCCCGCCTGGAGCCAGCCGCCGCCGAACGCCCAGTGCGCGAGAACGGCGTACACGCACACCGACCACAGGCCGGCGAACACGAGGAACGGCCCGAAGCGCATGCGCTCGACCACCGCGCCGGCCACCAGCGCCGTGGTGACGATGCAGAACGTGGCCTGGAAGGCCATGAACAGCAGATGCGGGATCGCCGTGCCGTCACGCGGCTCGAACGCCACGCCGCTCAGGAACGCGTGGCCGAGGCCGCCGATGAGGCTGCCGTCGCCGTCGAAGGCCAGCGAGTAGCCGATCACGGCCCACGAGATCGTGGCGACCGCGAGCGCGGCGACGCACATCATGAAGGTGTTCAGCGTGTTCTTCGAGCGCACGAGGCCCGCGTAGAAGAGGCCCAGCGCCGGCGTCATGAGGAGCACCAGCGCGGTGGCGGCGAGCATCCAGGCGGTGTCGCCCGCGTTGATCCCGGCCGGCATCACGCACCCACCGGGGTCACGGCGAGGTTGTCGGTCTCACCCGTCCGGATGCGGACCACCTGCTCGAGCTCGAGGACGAAGATCTTGCCGTCGCCGACGTCTCCCGTCCGGCCGCCGTCGCACAGCGCCTCGATCGCCGGCTCGACGAACTCGTCCGACACGGCGATCTCGAAGCGCACCTTCTCGGACATGCCGAGGCGCACCGTGGTGCCCCGGTAGGTCTCCACGCGGTCGAGCTCCCCGCCGTGTCCCTGCACGCGGCTCATGGAGAACCCGCGCACCTCGGCGCGATACAGCGCCTCCAGCACCTCGTTGGCCTTGTCGGGCCGCACGATTCCGATAACCAGCTTCATGGCGGCAGCCTCGCGAGGTCGGGCTGGAGCGTCTTTGGCCCTGTGGAGGAAACCCTCTGCGATCGTTTGTCCGCCTGGACATTCGATTCGTGATCCCGATGAAGGCGGTGCTGACCGCCGAGCGGCCGGCCGGCCCGGAATGGGTGTTCGAGCGCAAGCTCGACGGCATCCGCTGCCTGGCGGTCAAGGACGGCGGCACGCGGCTGTACTCGCGCAACGAGCTGTCGCTCAACGACCGCTACGCGCCGCTCGCCGCCGCGCTCGACGCCGACCCGGCCGACGGATTCGTGATCGACGGCGAGGCCGTGACCTTCGTCGGCGGGCGCGACCGCTTCGGCGGCGGTGAGGGCGCCCAGCTCCTCTACTACGTCTTCGACGTCCTGTTCGCGGACGGGCGCGACCTGCGGTCCCTTCCGCTGGAGGAGCGCCGCGCGGTGCTGGCGGACCTGCTGCGCTGGAAGGACCCGCTGCGCATGACCGAGCAGATGACGGGCGACGGCGCCTCGCTGCTCGCCGGCGCGTGCCGCGACGGCTGGGAAGGGCTGATCGCCAAGCGCGTCGGCACGCCGTACGTCTCCACCCGCTCGCGCGACTGGCTCAAGCTCAAGTGCACGGCCGAGCAGGAGCTGGTGATCGGCGGCTTCACCGCGCCGCGCGGCTCACGCACCGATCTCGGCGCCCTGCTGGTCGGCCACTTCGAGGGCGACCGGCTCCGCTACGCGGGCAAGGTCGGGACGGGGTTCACGCGCGCGACGCTCCACGAGCTGTCCGAGCGGCTCGCCCCGCTGGTCCGCGAGACCTCCCCGTTCGAGCCCGAGAAGGGGATCCCGCGGGACGCCACGTGGGTCGAGCCGGAGCTCGTGGCGCAGATCGCGTTCATGGAATGGACCGGCGACGGCCGGCTGCGCCATCCGTCCTTCCTCGGCCTTCGCTTCGACAAGCCGGCGCGCGAGGTCGTGCGCGAGGCCACCTGCGTGACCGAGTCAGTTCAGTTCCGCGACGAGCGCTTGGACATGCTCGTCGATGACGTCGCGGATGGTGCGAACGTCGTCGAGCGGACGTCCCTTCGGGTCGTCGAGGTCCCAGTCGATGTAGCGCTTGCCCGGGATGTAGGGGCACTCGTCGCCGCAGCCCATCGTGACCACGACGTCGGCCCGCTCGGCGAGGTCGCGCGTGAGCTTGCGTGGCGAGCGGCCGGAGAGGTCGATCCCGAGCTCGTCCATGACCTGCACGACCTCGGGATGGACGCGCTCTGCGGGCGTGGTGCCCGCCGAGAGCGCGCGGTGGCGCCCTCCTGCGGCGCGCTCGAACAGGGCGGCCGACATCTGCGAGCGCCCGGCGTTGTGGAGGCATAGGAAGAGGACGGTGGCCGTCTGCGTACGGTACTGCATTGACATTCATCGCTTCAATCGATATTTGTAGATAGATGGCGATCGATCTGGAGCTGGCGCCCAAGACCAAGCGCCCCGCCGGCGAGCCGTGCTGCGAGCCGGTCGTCTATCCCGACGTCGAGCGCGAGCAGGCGATCCGCATGGCCGAGGTCGCGAAGGCGCTCGGCGATCCGGTGCGTCTCCAGCTCGTCGACGTGCTGCGCAAGCACGCCGGCAAGGTGTGCGTGTGCGAGCTGGTGCCGCTCTTCGACATCTCCCAGCCCACCCTCTCGCACCATCTCAAGAAGCTGCGCGACGCCGGGATCGTCGACAGCGAGAGACGCGGCCTGTGGGCCTACTACTACGTGGTGCCCGGCGCCCTGGAGGAGCTGACCGCATGGCTGAGCTGACCAACCGACGACGACCTGTTGCGCGCCCACTGCCCAGGAGACCTGTTGTGACCCGTCGGAGAAGGCCGCCTGCTGCGAGGCGAGCGCCGCCGGCGGCACGTGTGGATGCTCGGCCGGCGGGCGCACGCTCCCCGAGGCCGACGAGCTGCGCGAGACGGTGCGCGAGCGCTACGCAGCGGCGGCCCTGGCGACCACCGACCCGGCCGCCGCGGCCGGCTGCTGTGAGCCCAACCCGGCCGGCATCACCGACGAGCAGGCGGAGCTGTTCGGCGCCGGCCTGTACGCCGAGGGCGACGCGCGACGAGCTGCCCGACACCGCCCTGCTCGCCTCGCTCGGGTGCGGCAACCCGACCGCCATGGCCGAGCTGCGCGAGGGCGAGACCGTGCTCGACCTCGGCTCCGGCGGCGGCATCGACGTGCTGCTCTCCGCCCGCCGCGTCGGACCGACCGGCACCGCCTACGGGCTCGACATGACCGACGAGATGCTCGAGCTCGCCCGCGCGAACCAGGCCAAGGCCGGCGTCGAGAACGTCCACTGGCTCAAGGGCCACATCGAGGCCATCCCGCTCCCGGACGCGAGCGTCGACGTCGTCATCTCCAACTGCGTCATCAACCTCTCCACCGACAAGCACCGCAAGTGATCCGCGAGGCCGCTCGCGTGCTCAAGCCCGGCGGGCGCTTCGCCGTCTCCGACGTGATCGCGGACCCCGACATGGACCTCGCCACGCGCAGGGACATGCAGCAGTGGACCGGCTGCATCGCCGGCGCCCTCACGCGCGTCGAGTTCGCGATCGCGCTCCACGACGCCGGCCTCGACGACGTCGAGATCACCGAGACCCACCGCGTGCACGAGCACGCCGGCTCGGCGATCGTCCGCGCCCGCAAGCCCGGCTAGCGCGCTGCTTCGCCGGCCAGCTCGGCGACCACGCCGCGCGGGACGGCGACGACCGGCACCGGCGCGTGCTGAACGATCTTGGCCGAGCGCGAGCCGAGGAACACCCGCGCGACCGGGCCGATCGAGCTCGAGCCGACGACGAGCACGTCGCCGTCGGTCCACTCGACGTCCTCCAGCGCGTCCTCCCAGCTCTCGCCGCGGCCGACCACCGCCTCGCAGTCGTCCGGCACCACGGGCAGCTCGCGGACCCGTTCGAGCACGTCCTGCTGCGCGGCCGAGATCTCGGCCACCCACTCGCGCACGGCCGAGTCGTCGGCCTCGCGCCCGACGGCGACGGTGTAGGGCGCGCGCGGTCGCACGGCGAACGAGGCGAGCCGCAGCCGGGCGCCGACTCGCGCCGCCACGCCCGCGGCGGCGACCACGAGGTCGTCGCTCGAGCCTCCGAAGGCGGCCGTCACCCTCGTCACGCGTGCGCCGGGACCCACGCGGAAGCCGCGCGGGGCGAGCGCGACCGGGATCGGCGAGCTGTGCAGCAGCCGGCTCGTCGCGCTGCCGAGCGTGACCGAGCCGTGCTCCGCCGGACGGCGACGAGCCCGGCGACGATCAGGCTCGCCTCGTGCTGCTCGGCCAGCTCGAGCAGGCCGGCCGGGGTGGAGCGGGCGTGGTGGATCGACGGTGGCGACCGGGATGTCGTCCGGCAACCGCCCGCGCGCGCCCTCGAGCGCGTCCTCGGCGGCGCGCTGGAGGTCGGTCCTGGTACTCGGCGTCCACGCGCGCCGGGCTCGGCGGCCACGACGTCGGCACCACCGCGCACAGCAGCAGGTCGTCGCCCGCCGACCGCGCGAGCATGCCCGCCAGGTGGAGCACCGCCCGGCCGCGCCCGTCGGGGGCGTAGCGCGACGAGCATGGTCATGACGCCTTCTTCCCCAGCATCGAGTGGTGGCGGCCGTAGAAGAAGTACCAGATCAGCGCGACCGTGGTCCAGATGAAGAACACCCAGATCGTCACCGCTCGCAGGTCTGGATGATCCAGATGCAGCCGACGATCGAGAGGATCGGGAGCACCGGGTAGAGCGGCACCTTGAAGCCGCGCGGCAGGTCGGGCGCCGTCCGCCGGAGCACCATCACGCCGATCGAGACGATCAGGAACGCGACCAGCGTGCCGATGCTGGTCATCTCGAACAGGAAGTCGATCGGCAGCAGCGCCGGCGAGCAGCGAGAGGACGACCGCCACGAAGATCGTCGCCTGCACCGGCGTCAGCGTGCGCGGGTTCAGCCGGTGGAAGAACGCGGGCATCATGCCGTCGCGGCCCATCGCGAACAGGATGCGCGTCTGGCCGTAGATCACGACCAGCGTGACGCTGAAGATCGAGACCACGGCGCCGGCGGCCAGCACGGTGGCCGGCCAGGTCGAGCCGGTCACGTCCTCCAGGATCGCCGCCAGGCCCGCCTCCTGGCCCTCGAAGTCGGCCACCGGCTGGGCGGCGACGGCGACGATGGCCACGAGCATGTAGAGCTCGTCACCGTGATCAGCGCGAAGATGATCGCCAGCGGCAGGTTCCGGCGTGGGTTCTTGACCTCCTCGCCCGCCGTCGAGACGGCATCGAGCCCGATGTAGGAGAAGAAGATGATGCTCGCGCGCCGTCATGATGCCGTCGAAGCCCGAACGGCGCGAAGTCCGACAGGTTGTCGGAGTTCCAGCCGGTGACGCCGACGAGCGATGAACAGGACCAGCACGGCGAGCTTGATCAGCACCATGACCGCGTTGACCTTCGCCGACTCGCTGGCGCCGCGCATCAGCAGCAGCGTGCAGAGCCAGACGAGCAGGATGGCCGGCAGGTTGATGATGCCGCCCTGCTCCGGCGCGTTCGAGAAGTCCTCCGGGATCGTGAAGCCGAACAGGTTGTCGAGCAGCTCGTTGAGGTACTGCGACCAGCCGACCGCGACCGCGGCCGCGGAGACGCCGTACTCCAGCAGCAGGCACGCGGCGACGACCATCGCGACGGCCTCGCCCATCGTCGCGTAGGCGTACGAGTACGACGAGCCCGAGACCGGCACGGCGCCGGCCAGCTCGGCGTAGCAGATGGCCGTCAGGCCGGCGACGACGCCGGCGAGCACGAAGACCAGGATGACCGCGGGGCCGGCCTCCGGCACCGCGTCGGTGAGCATGACGAAGATGCCGGTGCCGATCGTCGCGCCGACGCCGAACAGCGTGAGCTGGAAAAGCCCGATCGTCCGCTTCAGCTCACCGCCGTCGGTGTCGGTCCCGGTCTCCTCGGTCATCACCGTCACCGGCTTGCGGCGCAGCATCTGCTGCCACAGCGTCGGCGACGAGACCTCATCCCCGTGAACGACGTCATCTCTCCTCCTCGACCCGTGTGCGGCGACACTCTTGCACTCGACGGTTGGACACGCGGACACGTGCGCGAGAGGATCGGCGCCATGCTCCGGGGCATCTCCGAGATCCGCGCGTTCTTCCGCACCAACCAGACGCCGGTCTACTTCGTCTCGCCGACCGCGTTCAACCTGCTCGGCATCGACCGCTGGCTGCGGAACTTCTTCTACGTCAACTACTTCGACTCGTTCGAGGGCAACCACCCGCGCGTGTTCGTCCCCAAGGAGCGGCCGTACCGCGAGTTCGAGTCGATGGAGGACGTCTGCAACTACCTGCTCGAGCACAAGGAGGTGCTCGACCTCGTCAACAGCCGCGGCGAGGGCGGCAAGGTCGTGTTCGTCATGTTCGACGACGAGACCGAGCGGGCGGCGGCGGCCGCCGGCCTCGAGGTCGCGCACCCGTCGGCCGAGCTGCGCCACCGGCTCGACTCCAAGATCGTCACCACCCAGCTCGGCAACGAGGCGGGCGTGCCGAGCGCGCCGAACACGCTCGGCCGCGCCACGACCTACGAGGAGCTGACCGCGCTCGCCGAGGGCGCCGGCCTCGGCGACGACCTCGTGGTCCAGACCCCGTACGGCGATTCCGGCAAGACGACGTTCTTCATCCGCGGCGAGCGCGACTGGGACCGCTACGCGGGCGACATGGCCGACCAGGAGCTGAAGGTCATGAAGCGGATCAACAACCGCGCGGCGGCCGTCGAGGCGGTGCTCACCCGCCACGGCACCGTGGTCGGGCCGCTGATGACCGACCTCACCGGCCACCCGGAGCTGACCCCGCACAAGGGCGGCTGGTGCGGCAACGACATCTTCCCCGAGGTCCTGTCACCCGAGCATCGCGAGCGCGCGCGGGTGCTGACCCAGAAGCTCGGCGACCGACTCGCCGGCGAGGGCTACCGCGGCTTCCTGGAGATCGACTACCTCGCCGACGTCGACAGCGGCGAGCTGTACCTGGGGGAGATCAACCCGCGCATCAGCGGCGTGACGTCGATGACCAACGTGACGGCCGGCGCCTACGCCGACATGCCGCTGTTCCTCTTCCACCTGCTCGAGTACATGGACGTCGAGTACGAGATCGACGTCGACGACATCAACCGCCGCTGGGCCGAGGCCTCGAGCGTCGACGTCTGGAGCCAGCTCATCCTCAAGGACACCGGCGACGAGGTCGAGCAGCTCAGCCAGGCGCCGCGGACGGGGATCTACCGGATCGAGGACGGCGGGATCTCCTTCGCCCGCTGGGGGCACGACTGGCACAGCCTGCACGACGACAGCGAGGCCTTCTTCCTGCGCGTGCTGGCGCCGGGCGACTACACGTACCCGGGCGCCGACCTCGGCGTCCTGGTCGCCCGCTCGCGCATGCAGACGGAGGACAACGTGCTGACGCCGCGAGCGCACGAGTGGATCGACGGCGTCCACGCGCAATTCGCCGGCGCGTCCGCGGCGGCTCCGGCGCCCACGGGCGCGATGGCCTTCAAGACATCCTGACGGTCCGCGAGCCGCTCTCGAAGCGCTCGAACGACTGCTCCCAGGTCAGGTCCGGCCAGCGGTAGCGGACGACGCCCCGCGCGGGCTCGTACGCCGCCGTGTAGAGGGTGCCGAAGCCGCGCTCGTGGGCGGTGCTGTGCAGCGGCGGCTCGAGGAAGGCGTCCTCGAAGCGGTCGCGGTCCTCCTGCAGCAGCTCGAGCACGCAGCGCTCGCGCTCCTCGCTGCGGATCGCCTCGGCGTACTCCGGCCACTCGACCTCGCCCTGGTGGTTGGTGGTGGCCGGCGTGTCGACGAACCGCGGCTCGCGGCCGGGGCCGACGTAGGCGGTGACGTAGGCGCCGGTCCGGTCGAGCAGCGTGAGGTTCTGCGGCGCATGGACCGGGATGCGCGCGAGCGCCGTGCGGGCCTGTCGACGTCGTCGCACGTCTCCAGCAGGTAGCGGACGACGAGCGGGACCGCGAAGCCGTCGCCGACGTCAGGCCGGCCGCCGAAGGTCAGCGAGACGGCGAGCCCGCGGTCGTTCATCCCGTCGAGCAGGCCCCACAGGCAGTCGCTCATCCCGATCACGCGCCGCTCGCCCCAGTGCGTGAGGTCGACGATGCCCTCCAGCCGGTCGGCCGGGTAGTCGTAGTTGCGGACCAGCAGCGGCTCGCCGCGGGTCCAGGCTCCCTGCGAGCAGCCGACGATGAAGCCCGGCGGGCGGTAGAGCGAGAGCAGCCGGGCGGCGAGGTCGCCCCCGCCGGCCAGCTCCACCAGCCGCTCGTAGATCGGCATCAGCTCGGGCATGTGCTCCTCGAGCGCCCGGCGGCAGGCCGCGTAGCTCGGCCGCGCGGCGTCGCCCTCCTGCAGGTACCACGCCTGGTAGGTCGGCCACATGGCCTCGAACCGCTCGCGCCAGGCCGCGCCGGGTGTGAGCTCCTCGATCGCCTCGAACTCGAGCTCGCCGGGCGTCGGCTGCCGCTCGGGGAGCAGCCGGATCTGGTCCCACAGCGGCTTCCACCAGCGGTCGATGGCCGCCACCGCCTCGGCCGGCAGCCACTTCGCCCACTCGGGGCTACTCACTGACGTCCCGTGCAGCCACACGGTCAGGATGGCATGGTCGCTTCCGATGACCGCCGCCGTACTGCTCGCCCTGGCCTGCTCGGTCGCCTACGGCGCCGCCGATTTCCTCGGCGGCCTGGCCGCCCGAGGCGCTCACGTGCTGCTCGTCGTGGTCATCGCCGCGCCGGTGAGCCTGCTCGTCGAGCTGGTGCTGTGGCCGGTGGCCGGGGCGAGCTTCGTCACCGGCGCCGTCACGTGGGGCGCCGCGTCGGGCCTTGCGTCGGCGGCGGCGTTCGCCCTGCTGTACCGCACCCTGGCGATCGGGCCGATGAGCGTGCTCTCGCCCGTGACCGCGCTCGTGTCGGCGGCGCTGCCGGTCACCGTCGGTCTCATCGACGGCGAGACCCTCAGCGCGCTCGCCGTGGGCGGCATGGCCCTCGCCTTCGTGGCCATCGTGGTCGTCAGCGGCGGCACCGACACCGTGGAGTGCGCCCGAGCCGGACGGCGCTCGTCCTGGCCTTCGGCGCCGGCGCGGCCATCGCGCTGCAGCTCGTCTGCCTCGACCAGGCGCCCAGCGACAGCGGCATCGCCCCGCTGCTCGTCGGCCGCGCGGTGTCCTCCGCCGTCGTCCTCGGCGCCGCCTTCGCGGTGCGAAGTCGCCTCGGCGATGCCCGGCCGAGCCTGCCGGCCTCCGCGGGCGCCGGCGCGCTCGACTCGCTGGCCAACTTCGCGTTCCTGCTCGCCGTCCGCGAGGGCGACCTTGCCATCGTCGCGGTGATCACCGCGCTCTATCCCGCCGGCACCGTCCTGCTCGCGCGCGCGTTCCTCGCCGAGCGCATCGGACGCACGCAGCTCGCCGGACTCGGCCTCGCCGCCGTGGCCGTCAGCCTGCTTGCCGTCGGATGATCCCGCCCTGATCGCTGCGCTTCGCCGGCGGGAGAGCGACGGCGAGCGCCACGGCCAATCCGCCGGCGACCGCGGCAAACCAACCGTTCACGACGACGTCGGTCCGGGCCGGCTCGCCATAGCTGCAACGCGCGCCAGGCGGCCAAGCGGAGAATCCGTCCGACTCGACGAACGTGGACCGTTCGCACGCCGCATCACCGGGCGCGCCCGTGTGCAGCCATACGAACGCCCCCACCGCGACGAACAAGCAAGCGGCCGCGATCAGAGCCAGCCGGAGCTTCACGCCTGCAATCTAGCCGGACGTTCCCGCGGGAACGCTGGTCGCCGAGGCCACGGCGCATTAGTGTCGCGTCATCGCCGTGTTCGTCCGTAAGGAGGGGCGATGTCTGCACCAGCAGCCGAGCTTCGACGGGCCACCGATCTCATAGATGCCTTCAATCAGGCGGACTGGGACCGGTTCCGGGGACTTCTTGCTCCCGCCGTCCGCTACACCGAAACGGGAACGGGACGGGAGGTGGAGGGCGCCGACGCCTACCTGCAGTTGTGCCAGGGCTGGAAGGAGGCGTTCAACGACGTCGCCGGCACGGTGACCAACGCGGTCGGGGGCCAGGACGTCGCCGCGTTGGAGATCCGCTGGGAGGGAACGCACACGGGTCCCCTGGAGACGCCTGCGGGCACCGTGCCGGCGTCGGGGAACCGGATCTCGGTCGACGCGTCGCTCTGGACGCGCGACGAAGGCGACGCCATCGCGGAGATCCACCATCACCTCGACGTCCTGACCCTGCTGCAGCAGGTCGGCGCACTCGCGGGCTAGCCCGATGCACATCGAGCAGTTCGCCCTCATCGTCGACGACTACGACGCGGCGATCCGGTTCTTCGTGGACGCTCTCGGCTTCGAGCTCGTCGAGGACTCGCCGTCGCTGACCAACGACGGACGCCCGAAGCGCTGGGTGGTCGTGCGGCCGCCCGGTGCGACGACGGCGATCCTGCTCGCGCAGGCCGACGGTGAGCGGCAGGAGCGGGCCGTCGGCGACCAGTTCGCCGGTCGCGTCGGGCTGTTCCTCCGCGTCGACGACTTCGAGGCGTCGTACGACCGGATGCGCGAGGCCGGCGTCGAGTTCGTCTCCGAGCCGCGCCAGGAGCCGTACGGGAGCGTCGCCGTGTTCGTCGACGTCGCCGGGAACCGGTGGGATCTTCTGGGGAGCTAGAACCCCGCGTACGCGTGCCAGACGACCTCATACACAGCGTGCGCCTCGAGGAACGGCTCCAGGTCTTCGACGCCCGGGTCGCCGTAGGCGGCGAGCAGCTCTTCTGCGCTCTGCCCGCGAGCCCTGGCGCTCGCCATGAGCCCGGCGACGTCCCACGCGACGGGGCCGACGCACACGTCCTCGAGGTCGTTCCAGACCAGCCCGCGCTCGGTGCGCAGCAGATTCGACAACGAGGCGTCGCCATGAAGAGGCTGAGCGGGCAGTGAGCTCTCGAAGACCGCTGGGGTCAGCGCGTCCAGCTTGGAGCGAAGCCAGTCGATGTCCGGCGATGGAGGCAGCTCGGCCAGCAGGCGCTCGAGCCAGTCCCGCATCTCGCTCAGCGGGGGCAGGTCGCCCGGGAAGTCGGCGAGCGCGGCATGCAGTCGCCGCAGCGAACAGCCGAGCTCGCGTGGCTCCGGCGGCGGAGCCTGCGCGTCGTGTGGGACGAACTTCCACATCGTCATCCACAACCCGTCCTGCTCGTGGGGACCCGGCGGCAGGATGTCGCTCGGCGGAACGACCAGGTCGGTCCGCTCGGCCAGGAAGGTCCCGACGGCGACCTCGCGAGCCAGCCATCGCTCGACGTCATCGTGCAGGACCGCCGTCCCGGTCATCACCCGCGCCACGACCGGGGCCGGCTTCAGATGCACCAGCGCGTTGCTGCCCGCGGCGATCCGCACCGCCTCGTCGCAGGCCACGCCGTGCTCACGCGCCACGGCCTGCGCGGCCGCGAGCGCGGAGGCTTCGCCAGTCTTGTCGGCCGTCACGGCGCACAAATATGCCGGGCCGGCCCGGCGGGAGCCGGGCCGGCCGAGTACGGCGATGCGCTATCAGGCGACGCACGACGCGACGACGCGCAGCGACCAGAAGTCGTCGTTGAGGATCTCCTCGCGGGCGACGGCGGTGTACTCGTCACCGGGGAAACCGCCGACGAGGAACTCCGGGAGGATGCGTTCCATCACCACCCTGCCCGTGGAAGCACCGATCTCCGCCCCGCCACCAGTGATCGTCATGCCGGCCGGGCACGTCACGTTGGCGACCTTCCGGTCTGCGGAGCCGGGTTCCGGCGCGAAGCTGCTGAGATACACCTGTCGCTCCGGTGCGATCGTGGCGCACACCGCGAACGCGTCGAGGCTCCAGTCTCCTCCGAAGCCGTCGTGGTTCTCCTGGGCGGTCACGAACGAGGACGTCCGCCCGTCGGCAAACGCGCCCATGGTCATCTCGGTGACGTGAACCTGGCCGGCCCCGCCGTTGACGCGGACGCCGGAGCCGATCGCCCTTCTGCCCGCCGGGCAGTCGGCGATCTCCCGCTCGCTGTTCCCGGAGTCGGTCGGGCTGCGTGAGATGACGATCGTCTGACCCGGCAGCGGGTCCGAGCACAGCGCATAGGCGGTGACGGCCCACTGCCCGTCGGGGTCGGTCTCGTCTTCGATGGCGGTGACGACGTAACTGTCCGGGACGTCGGGATTGTTGGTGTGTCGGGGCTGCATCCGGGTCAGCACCACGTGGCTCGTGATCCCGGTGACCCGGCCGCTTCCCCCGGTGACCCGCTTTCCGGGCGGGCAGGTCGCCTCGATGGTCTTCGCGGGCTTGGAGTCGAACGGCGACTGGGCCGATCTGGCCACGGCGCCGGGCAGAGCCGCGGCGGCGGGCGCCGGCGCGACGATCTGGAAGGCCACGAGCAAACCGGCGGTGAGGGCGAGCGCCCCCAAGGTGCGTGATGCGTGCTGCGAGACGAGGGTGCATGGCGGTGCTCCTGTCTGATGTACGGGTGGTCAAGGTCCGGCGACGGTACGCGCGCGGCCAGGACCGGACATCGGGAGCGGCGCCCTATGTTGGGCGATGCCCCTCCCTAGATTGCTGTGAGCCCGAGGCGGGTGACTGCCGCTTGGACCTCTCGCCGCGAGGCGAGGCCCAGCTTGGCGAGCACGGCCGAGACGTGGTGACCCGCCGTCTTCGGGCTCACGACCAGCGCGCGAGCGATCTCCGCGTTCGTCGCGCCGGTGGTGATGAGGCGGGCCACCTCGACCTGGCGCGGCGTCAGCCCGGCCGGCGCGGCGCGAGAGGCGGGTCGCGGGCCGCGCGGCACCCGCCGCACCCCGCGCGTCTGGAGCCGGCGGCGCAGGCGCCGCGCGGCGGCCAGGGCGCCGAGCCGGTCGAACGTCTCCAGCGCCGCGAGCGCCGCGGCCTTGTCGCCGTGGGACGCGGCGTCGGCGGTTTCGTACGGGAAGCCCAGCGCCTGCCAGGTCGCGGCCGCTCCTCGCGGGTCACCGGCGATCGAGAGCGCGTAGCCGCCGCCGTTGAGAGGCGGTCGACGGCACGCGCCGACGCGCCAGAGCCAGAACGCGAGCTCGGCGTTGACGAGTGGGTGGCGGACGGCCACGCGCGCGGTGTCGACATCGCGGACCGCGGCGACGACGCCGCGGGTGTCGCCTTCGAGCCACGCGTGCTCGGCGCGCGCCGCCGCCACCGCCGCGACGCGGTGGGGCTCGCCGGTGGCGTCCGCGAGCCGTCCCGCCTCGTCGAGTGTCGCGCTCGCGTCAGGGTCGCCGCGCCGGGCGCGCAGGCGGCCCAGCACCAGCATCGCCACGCCGGCGCCCGGGCCGGCGCTTGCGGTGGCCAGCGACGTCCTCGCGTCGTCTTCCGCGCCGTCCCAATTCCCGCGCAGCAGCCGAAACTGCGCTCGCGCGCCGAGCAGGTACTGCAGCGGACCGTCGAGCTCGTGCTCGCGAGCGTACGCCAGCGCCCGCTCGAGGTCGTCGCCGATCCGGGGATCGCCGGGATCGCGCTGCTGCTTGACCATCGCCAGGTTGGCGAGCGCCCGTACGGCGTGCTCGCAGTCATCGGCCGCGAGCGCGAACGCCTGCTCGAGCTCGGCACGGCCGCGCTCGGTCTCGTGCCCGCCGATGCGTGCCGCGCCCACGTTGGTCAGCGCATGCGCCAGGACCGCGCGATCGTTCAGCCGGCGGGCAAGGGCCATCGATTCCTCGCCGAAGGCGATCGCCTCGTCGGGACGGTCGGCCAGCATCGCCAGCTGCGATCGGGTGCTGAGCGCCATCGCCAGCTCGCGGCCGGGCCGCACGCTACGCAGCAGGCTCACCGCCTCCGCGACGGTCTCGGCGGCGTCGGCGCTCCGGCCGAGCAGCCACTGAAGCCGTGCTATCCAGCGGGTCACCTCGCCCGCCCGGACGCGGTCGCCGTTCGCCCGAGCGAAGTCGAGCTCCGCACGCCGCGCCTCGAGCGCCCGGTCGTTGCGCCCGCACAGGTAGGCCTCGAACGCGACACCGCCGAGCGCCCTCGGGTCGCCACCACTGCCGGCCGCCAGCGCGGCCTCCCAGTGTGCGAGCGCCTGTCGATGAGCACCGGCGCGGCTCGCCTGAGCGGCCGCGGCCGGCGCGAGGCGCCTGATGGCGGCGTCATCGCCCGCCGCCTGTGCATGGTGCGCCAGCCGAGCGTCGTCGATGCCGCCATGACGCTCGAGCGTCTCCAGCACTGCCGCGTTGAGCTGCCGGCCCAGCAGCGGTCCGAGCGACGCCTCGACGGCGCTGCGCGCCAGTTCGTGGCGGAACGACAGCGCGACGTCGTGCAGCTCGAGGATGCCTGCGGCCAGGCAGTCGTCGATCGCCGCCGGCGTGGCATGCACGGCTTCGCGGACGAGCCACAGCTCGGCCTGACCAGGCACCACCGAGACGAGCTCCGCCACCGATCGCGACTGCGGCGGCAGGTCGGCCAGCCGCACGCGCAGCGCTCCCTGCACGCTCCGCGGCACGCTGTCGTCCGACGCGAGCACCTCGGTGACGAGGAACGGATTGCCACCCGTCAGGGCGTACAGATCGGCCGCGTCACGTCGCGCGCGCCGCGCCAGCCGCTGCACCGCGGCCACCGACAGAGGCGCCGGCTCGATCCGTGTCACGTGCGCAGCCGGCAGCGACTCGAGCACCCGCCGCACGTCCTCACGGGCGGCCAGCGCCTCCGACCGGCACGTCAGCACCAGACAGCCGCGAGTCTCGGGCAGCCGCCGCGAAAGCAGGGCGATGACGTCGAGCGTGGCCTCATCGGCCCAGTGAAGATCCTCGATCGCGATCGTCGTCGGTCGAAGCGCGGAGAGCTCGTCCAGCAGCGCAGCCAGGAGCGGCTCGCGCCCAGCGCCGTTCTCCACCGCCTCCGCGAGCGCTCCGCCGGTCAGACGCGCGACATCGTGCACAGGCCCCAACGACCGCGCCACCACCAGCGCGTCGCAGGCCCCCCACAGCACGCGCATCCCGTCCGCGGCGCCGAGCACGCTGCGCACGAGCGTCGTCTTGCCGATCCCGGCCTCGCCGGCCACGAGCACGATCCGGCCCGCCGAACGCGCCTCGGCGAGCGCCTGCTCGAAGTCTGCGACGTCGGACTCCCGCTCCAGCAACATCACCCCCACGGACGCCCGGCACGCGCCGACATTCCGCCGGAAGCGCACCCCACGGGCCGGTGAGAAGATTCGACGTCGAGTGGCCAGGTGTCGAGTGGAGGTGCGACCCATGACCGGCGCGGAGGATGTCGAGGCGATCCACGCTGTGGTGCTCGACTACGTGGAGGGCTGGTTCGACGGCGATGGCGGCCGGATGGAGCGCGCGCTTCACCCGGAGTTGGTGAAGCGATCCCGAGACGCGGGCTCCGGCGTCAGGACGCTGTCGGCGCGTCAGATGATCGACGCCACCGTGGAGGGGGAGGGGCGCCGCGAGGATGCCGACGATCGGCGGATCGAGATCGAGCTCGAGCACGTCAGCGGCGACATCGCGAGCGTCACGTGTCTCTGCCATCTCTACGTCGACCTCCTTCACCTCATCCGCGGGCCAGACGGTTGGAAGATCGTCAACGCAGCGTGGCGCTGGCGGTGATGCCCGCCGACGACGCGCTGTGAGCGCGTGGCGACGAGAGGCGGCCGTTCGACTCCCGGAGCTTTGGCGCGCCGAGGACGCGAGGGAGTCGATCTACCTGTTCTTCTTCGAGGTGCTCCCCTTTGTCCGCGACGCCCACCGGAGCGGCGATGAAGACGCCCTTCGGCGTGGCTACGGCTTCGCCGAGTGGTGTTTCGCGCAAGGCGGCCGCCTGGAAAACGCGGCTGCCGTGGCGTTCTACGAACATCTCTTCGACTCGTGGGACGTCCACGACGACGTCCTGCGCTGGCTCGATCCGCGCATCGCGCGCAGCTGCTGGTCGCTGTTCGAGGCTCGCCTTGACGGGGAGCAGCTCGCCTACTTGCGGAAGCGCCTCGACCTCTAGCTGTAGTTCCTGACCACGTTGTTCATCCGGGCCTCCTTGGAGGCTGAGAGGTGCTCAAGCCACTCAGTCCTTCCAAAGGAGGGCACCGGATGAAGGTTCACGCTAACGCGCCGCTCGGCCCGAAGGGCCGGTTGACGATGGTGCGGCGCGTTGTCGAGCAGGGGTGGTCGCTCGCGGAGGCGGCCGAGGCCGCCGGAGTGAGCGAGCGCACGTGCTCGCAAGTGGGTTGATCGCTACCGCGCCGAGGGCGAGGCGGGGCTGCTGGATCGCTCGCTCGGCGCCGAGGTCGATCCCGCACCGCACGCCTGACGAGCTGGTCGAGGTGATCGTCGCGCTGCGGCAGGCTGCGGATGACCGGCGCGGAGATCGCGTTCTGTCTGGCGATGGCGCTCTCGACCGTCTCGGCGGTGCTGCTGCGGGTCGGGCTGGGCAAGCTCTCACGCCTCGAGCCGCCGGAGCCGCCGAACCGCTACGAGCGCCGGCACCCGGGCGAGCTGGTCCACGTCGACGTCAAAAAGCTCGGGCGCATCCGGCTGGGGGCCGGGCACCGCGTCCACGGTCAGCGTCGCCTGCAACGCAGCCGGCGCAAGCGACGGCAAGCGGGTCGTCGGCTGGGAGTTCGTGCACGTCTGCGTCGACGACGCCACCCGGCTGGCCTACGTCGAGGTCCTCGGCGACGAGAAAGCCACCACCGCCGTCGGCTTCCTCCGCCGCGCGATCGCGTTCTATCGCCGCCACGGCATCACCGTCGAGCGCGTGATGAGCGACAACGGCGCCTGCCTACCGCTCGACCATCCACGCCTTCGCCTGCCGCGCGCTCGGCGTCCGCCACCTTCGCACCCGGCCCTACCGGCCGCGCACCAACGGCAAGGCAGAACGCTTCATCCGCACGCTGCTCGGCCGGCTGGGCCTACGGCGCGATCTACGGCTCAAGCCGAGAACGCACCGCAGCCCTTGACGGCTGGCTCTGGACCTACAACCATCGCCGCCCACACGGCTCCCTCAGCCACAAGACGCCCGATCGCTCGCCTCACCGAGCTGAACAACGTGCCTGGGTCCTACATCTAGCCGTCACCCATCCGCCCGCTGGGGACCGGCCACGCGGCCGATTCGGCGTCGAATCCTGCCTAGGTGGGGTCAGACACCACCAGGACAGGATGCTTCGAGGAATACCGGCGCGGCCGACCCCCTCGCTGCCCTACCCAGCCGCAGTCGACGTTCGCCCGTCGGGGGTGGCTCAACTGGCGCCGGGCTCGAAGGCGTTCCCGCGGGAACGCCTGAGAGCCGACCGCCGACGCTCACTCCCCGAGGTACGACATGACGTGCTTGATGCGCGTGTAGTCCTCGAAGCCGTACATCGAGAGGTCCTTGCCGTAGCCGGACTTCTTGAAGCCGCCGTGCGGCATCTCGGCCACCAGCGGGATGTGGGCGTTGATCCAGACGCAGCCGAAGTCGAGCCGGCGGGCGACGCGCATGGCGCGCCCGTGGTCCTGCGTCCACACGCTGGAGGCGAGCCCGAAGTCGACGCCGTTGGCCCACTCGATCGCCTTGGCCTCGTCGTCGAAGGTCTGGACCGTGATGACCGGGCCGAAGATCTCCTTCTGGATCATGTCGTCGTCCTGGTTGAGGCCGTCGACCACGGTCGGCTCGAAGAAGTAGCCGGTGTCGCCCTGCCGCCGGCCGCCGGCGACCACGTTGGCGTGGTCGGGCGTGCCGTCCAGGAAGCCGGTGACCTGGGCGAGCTGGTTCTCGTTGTTCAGCGGGCCGTAGAGCACGTCGCCGTTCGACGGCGGGCCCGTCTGCGTGCCCTTGGCCTGCTCGGCCAGCGCCGACACGAAGTCGTCGTGGATCCGCGGGCCGGCGAGCACGCGCGTGGCCGCCGTGCAGTCCTGGCCGGCGTTGAAGTAGCCCGCGATGGCGATGTTCTCGGCCGCCAGCTCGAGGTCGGCGTCGTCGAACACGATGACCGGCGCCTTGCCGCCGAGCTCCAGATGCACACGCTTGACGTCGTCGGCCGCGGCCTTGGCGACCGCCATGCCCGCGCGCACGCTGCCGGTGATCGAGACCATCTGCGGCGTCTTGTGCGCCACCAGGGCGGCGCCCGTGTCGCGGTCGCCGCAGATCACGTTGAGCACGCCCTCGGGCAGGAACTCGGCCATCACCTCGGCCATCCACGCGGTGCTGGCCGGCGTGGTGTCGGACGGCTTGAGCACCATCGTGTTGCCGGCCGCCAGCGCCGGCGCCCACTTCCAGACGGCCATCATCGCCGGGTAGTTCCAGGGGGTGACGGCGGCGCACACGCCGACCGGCTCGCGCCGGACCATCGACGTGTAGCCGGTCATGTACTCACCCGCGGCCGTCCCCTCCAACACGCGCGCCGCGCCCGCGAAGAAGCGGATCTGGTCGCACATCGGAGGGATCTCCTCCTCCATCGTGAGCTGCTTCGGCTTGCCGGTGTTGCGGGACTCGATGTCCACGAGCTCCTCGGCGCGCTCCTCGAACGCGTCGGCGATCCGCAACAGGGCGCGCTGGCGCTCGGACGGAGTGGTGTCGCGCCAGCTCTCGAACGCGCGCGCCGAGTCCTGGAAGGCGGCGTCGACGTCGGCCTCGCGCGACAGCGGCGCGGTGGCCCAGACCTCGCCGGTGCTGGGATCGACCAGCTCGGTCGTCTCGCCGCTCGCCGCGGCCACGCCCTTGCCGTGGATGAAGTTCGTGATCTCTTCGCTCATGGGGTCTCCTCCGTCTGACAGTGGCGGTGCGTGGGCGGCACGTCGAGGGCGGGGTTGCGATCGAAGAACCCGATCGGCTTGAGCCAGAACGAGATCGCGTCGACCGCCATCACCGGCCATTCCTCGGGGCGCGTGATGTGGTGCACCCCGAACACGTACCACAGGACGACGTCCGTGTTCTCGATCGAGCGGTTCTGCGCCGTCCAGACCGGCAGCCCGCGGTCGCGCTCGCTCTGGACGACGAACTCGCCGCACGGCCAGCGCTCCTCCTCGTCGAACGGCGTCACCCACAGCGTGTGGCCGATCGCCTCCGCGCGGCGCATGACCGGCGACTGCGGGTCCATCATCGGCGGGAAGGCGGCGCCGGGCACGAGCTTGTAGCCGACCGGCGTCCCGAGCCCGTTGGTCACGTTGTCGTTGACCACCTTCCACGCGCGCTGGGTGCTCCACTCGTAGTCCTGCTTGCCCTCGTCCTCGGTGCGCAGCGGCGTGCTGTGCTGGACGAGCGCGAGCCCGTGCTCGTTGCCCGGGCCGATCGGGAGCGCCTCGGACTCGGTCATGTACACGGTGTTGGCCTCGCCGTCGACGTCGAGGTCGAGCCGGGCGACGAGGAAGTGCTGGTGGAACGGCGCGTAGGTGCGCTCGTCGACGAGCGTGCCGTAGGGCGGCTGGGCGCCCTCGGCGAAGCTGGTGGTGACCATGATCCCGGTCGCCCGCACGTGGCACTCGACGTTGCCGTCCTGGTAGAGCCGCCAGTAGACGAGGTACTCGTAGTTGGCGACCGTCACGTGGAAGGAGACGACCAGCCGCCGCGCGCGGCGGGACTCGGCGCCGGACTCGGCGTCGACGTGCTTCCAGAGGATCGCGTCGTCCTCCTCGTGGATGCAGATCGCGTTGCGGATCGTGTACGGCTCGCCCTTGGTGTCGTGCATGACGGCGTCGACGTACGTGATCTCGCCGAGGCAGTCGCAGCCGAGCTCCAGCGATGTCGTCATGAAGCCGAGGCCCCACTCGCCGATGTCGAACGCCGTGCGGCGGTAGTGGTCGGTCGTCGGGTCGCGGTAGGGGACGACCATCTCGGCGAAGCTCAGGCGGTGGGCGACCGACCGGTCGTCGTAGGCGAGGGTGTGGAGCACGAGCCCCTCGCGGTGGTTGAAGCCGATCCGCAGCGACCACTTCTGCCAGGTCAGGAGGTTGCCGTCGAGCGTGAAGGAGGCGCCCTCGGGCTGGGTGATCTCGAGCGGCTTGAGGTCGCTGCGCTGCCTCAGGCCGGGAACGAGGTGGGGGACGTACTCGCCCATCGTGCTCGGCTCGTCGACGCGGTGGGTGTCCTCGACCTCGAGCAGCTCCATCCGGTTGAGGTCGACGACGAAGTGCAGGCCGGTCACCGGGTTGGCGTACGGGCTCGCGCCGGGCTCCTTGCGGTACCAGACGTCGGCCCAGCCGACGCGGCCGCCGCGGTGCTGCTCGGGGACCAGGTGGGCGCCGTAGGCCCAGGTGTCGATCAGGACGCGGTCCATGTCCGTGATGCCGCGCGCGGCGAGCGCCTCGATGACGCGCGGGTCCTTCCGCAGCGCCTCGTCGCACTCGTGGAACTCGTCGACGGTCATGTTCGGCTGGCCGTCCTCGATCTCGTCCCACGTCTCGACCGCGTCGCCGGCGAGCGAGACACGCGACTTGTAGACGCGCCCGTCGTCGCGGTTCCAGCAGATCACGGTGGCTTGCCGCCCGGCGGCGGCCCCGCTCTTGGCGGGCTCGCGCAGCTCGATCGAGGCGAAGCGCCAGCGGTCGCCGACGCCGCGGTCGCGGCGCAGGATCCCGGCGGCCTGCCGGATCTCATCGGCCGACAGCGGATCGAGCGGATGCGGGGTCATCGGACGTTCCTCGCGAGCAGGTCGTCGAAGGTCTCGCGCCGCACCGCGAGGGTCGCCTCGCCGTCGCGGCACAGCACGACGGGCGGGCGGCGGGCGCCGTTGTAGTTGTTGGAGAGCGAGTAGCAGTAGGCGCCGGTGACGGGCATCACGACGTGGTCGCCGACCCGCGGCGTGGCCAGCTCGACGTCCCGCTCGAGCACGTCCCCGCTCTCGCAGTGGTGGCCGACCAGCTCGCACGCCTCGCCCGGACGGTCCTCGTCGAGCACGAACGGGGCGAAGCGCTGGCCGTAGAGCATCGGCTCGAGGTTGTCGCCCATGCCGCCGTTGACCGCGACATGGGTCAGGCGCGCGCGCTTGACCGTGATCACCTCGTAGAGCGTGATCATCGAGCGCCCGACGACGCTGCGGCCCGGCTCGACGATCAGCTGCGCCTCCGGGTCCAGGTGCTCGTGCAGCGCCCGTACCGTGGCCTCCGCGTAGTCGGCGATCGACGGCGCCCGCTCTCCGGGCCGGTAGGCGATCCCGAGGCCGCCGCCGAGGTCGTAGACGGGGAAGCGCCCGAGCGCGGCGAGCGCCTCGGCGGCCTTGCCGAAGCCGTCGAGGTCGAGCAGCTGCGAGCCGATGTGCACGTGCAGGCCGAGCAGCTCGAGGTTGGAGCTCCGGATCCGCTCGATGAGCGCCGGCGCCTCCTCGAGCGAGACGCCGAACTTGGCCTCCGGGCTGCCGGTGTCCATCGCCGCGTGCGTCTCGCCGGGCACCGCCGGGTTGACCCGCAGCAGCACGCGCTGGGTGGCCGTGGCGAGCCGGTCGACGTCATCGGAGTTGTCGATCACGATCACGCCGACGCCGGCCTCGAGCGCCATCTGCATGTCGAGGTCGCTCTTGGCGTTGCCGTGCAGCAGGATGTGCTCGGGGTCGAAGCCGGCGGCCAGCGCGATCGCCAGCTCCCCGGCCGACGCCACGTCGCAGCCCAGCCCCTCCTCGGCGAGGATCCGCGTCACCGGCGCGCACGGGAGCGCCTTGGAGGCGAAGTGCACGTCGGTCCGCTCGTGCCGGCTCGCGAACTCGCGCAGGTACTCCCGCGCCGTCTCGCGCAGTCCCTCCTCGTCGACCACGAACGCCGGCGTGCCGAATTCGGCGGCCACGTCGGCGAGCGCCACGCCGCCGATCGTCAGCCTGCCGTCCCTCGTCTCAGCGGTCCTCGGGAGGACGTCGAAGATGCCCACAGGGACCGAGTATTCCTGCGCGAGCGTCCGGCTGCCACGTGCGTCGTTGTCTCGGCGGCAGGGTAGGGCACACGGAGACCGTGGCCGGCCAGCCCAAGAAGGCGCCCGAGTCCACCGACGAGGAGCAATCGAAGCAGGACGAGTAACGCCTCGAGTCGCGGCTGCCGCTGGTCTTCCACTCAGCGAGGTCCAGCACTATCCTCCCCCAACCGGAGTCTCTGGGGAGAGGGCCGCTGCTGCGCAGGCTGGGACGGGGAGTGCTGGGGGCGATCGCCGTCGCCGTGCTGCTCGCCGCTCCGGCACCGGCCGCGCAGCCTGAGTTCGAGCCCGGCACCCTCCTCGTGCGGTTCGAGGAGGGCGCGCCGCGGGCGGCCGTCCTCGAGCGTCGCGGCCTGCGCCCCGTCGGGCGCGTGCCGCGTCTCGGGATCGAGGTCGTCGCCGCCGCCGGCGATCCCGCCGTCGCGGCGCGGGCGCTCGAGCGCCACCCCGACGTCGTCTATGCGGAGCCGAACTACCGGCGCCGCATGGCCGCGCCGCCGGACGACCCGCTGTACCGCAAGGGCACGCTCGGCTATCTCGACACGCTGCGGCTGCCAGCCGCCTGGGACCTCAGCCGCGCCGGACCGGCGCAGAGGGTCGCGGTGCTCGACACCGGGGTCGACGGCACGCACCCGGATCTCGCCGGCCGCGTCCTCCCCGGCCGCGACTTCGTGAACGGCGACGACACGGCGGACGACGACGAGGGCCACGGCACGTCGGTGGCGGGCGTCGCCGTCGCGCGCGCGAACGACGGCCTCGGCACCGCCGGCGTCTCGTGGGAGGGCTCGGTGGTCCCGGTCAAGGTGCTCGACTCCGGCGGCGAGGGCTACGACGACGACATCGCCGCGGGCATCGCGTGGGCGGCCGACCAGGGCGTCGACGCGATCAACCTCTCGCTCGGCGGGCCGGGCGCGTCGGAGGTGCTCGAGGACGCAGTCGCCTACGCGCGCGACCTCGGCGTCCTCGTGGTGGCCGCGGCCGGCAACGAGTCGAGCTCGGAGCCGCACTACCCCGCAGCCACGCCCGGCGTGCTCGCCGTGGCGGCGTCGGACTGGGCGGGCAACGCCACGTGGTTCACGAACCACGGCGACTGGGTCGACATCACGGCGCCGGGGCACGACATGCTCGCGCCGACCGCGGGCGGCGTCCGCAGTCGCAACGACGGCACGTCGTTCTCGGCGCCCGTCGTCTCCGGCGTCGCCCTTCTGCTCGCCGCCGAGCACCCGACTATGGACCGGCGACCAGATCGCCCAGCGGCTGACGGGCACCGCGCTCGACGTCGGGCCCGCGGGGCGCGACCCCTACCACGGCACCGGGCTGGTCGACCCCGTCGCGGCGCTCGGCGGCACGCCGACACCCGCCACCGGCCCGCCCGCGGCCGACGGCAACGGGACGCCGCAGCGCGCCAGGCCACTCACACCGGGCGTCGGCGTGCGTGACGCGATCGCGGTCCAGGGCGACGAGGACTGGTTCTCGATCGAGATCGCCCAGCCGACGGCGTTCTCGTTCACGCTCTATCCCGACGCCGGGAGGGTCGACGGCCGCGCCGAGGCCTTCGACGTCGTGATCGACGTCTTCGAGCCCGACCTCCAGCGGCTCGCGCGCATCGACGACCAGGGCAACGACGCCCGGGAGAGCGACGTCGTCTCGCTGCCCGCCGCGGGCCTCTACTACGTCCGAGTCACCAACTTCAACCCGTCGCGCAGCGTCGGCGGCTACGAGCTCGGCCTGTTCCCAGCCGGCGCGGCGTCCCCGCAGGAGCGGTTCGAGCCCACCGTCGCCCACCGCATCGACGACGACCAGGCGCGGTCGGTCGCGCTCGGCGACGTGACCGGCGACGGGCTGATCGACACGGTGCTGACCGCCGAGGACTTGGCCGAGGAGAACGACGACAAGCTGTTCGTGTTCGCCGGCAATGCGGCCGGGACGCTCGACCCGCCCGTCGTGCTCCCGGCGCCCGGCACGTCCGAGGGGCTCGGCCTCGCGCTGGCCGACCTCGACGGCGACGGCGCCAAGGACGCAGCGGTCGCGGCCGGCGGCGTCCTGCTGCTCTTCTACCAGCGCGCCGGCCGGCTGACGGAGGGCCGGCCGCTGGCCGCCGGCGGGCACGCGCAGCTGCTCGAGGCCGCCGACGTCGACGGCGACGGCGACGCCGACCTCGTCGCCTCCATGCGCGGCAGCGAGCCCAGCAGCGGCGTCATGTGGTACCGCAACACTCCCGCCGGGTTCGATCTCCGCAAGCTGGCGGGCGGCTTCCCGCGCGACGTGGCGGTCGGCGACGTCGACGGCGACGGCGACCTCGACGTCGTCGCGGCGCACGACCCGTACCTGCAGATCCTGCGCCAGGGGGCGGACCACACGTTCGTGGAGGAGCGGGTCGCCGGCGCCACGAGCGAGGTCGAGCTCGGGGACGTGACCGGCGACGGCCGCACCGACATCGTGGCCTTGAACGACCGCACCGTCACCGTCCGCGCTCAGAGCATCGCGGGCGGGGTGGGCGCGCCGCAGGTCGTGGACAACAACGACATCAGGGCGGTGGGCCTCGACCTCGGCGACATCGACGGCGACGGGCGGACCGACGCGACGGCCATCCACGACGGCGGCTTCTGGGCGGAGATCTACCTGCAGCAGGCGGTCGGTGGCCTGGGGGCGGGGGAGGGGCGACAGGTCCCCCAGGGCTCCACGGGCGCGAACGGGCTCGCGATCGGCGACGCCAACGCCGACGGCGCCGCCGACATCTCGTATGCCAACAGCAACTTCGGCCTGGTGGTCCGGCGCGCGCGGTCGGCCACGTTCCCGCTGCCGGCCTGGGTGCGCGACTCGACGCCCGACGAGGGCATGCGCAACGTGCCGGGCAGCGTCGTGCCGCAGCTGAAGCTCACGCGCGCGGTCGCGCCCGCCTCGGTCACGACCGCCACCGTGTGGCTCGAGCGCGCCGGCGCGCCCGTCGGCGCCGCGCCGTCCTACAGCGCCGGCATCCTCAGCGTGCAGCCCGCGGCGACGCTCGCCGCCGGCCACTACGCGCTGCGCGTGAGCGGCGTGCGCGACACGCGCGGCAACCGGCTCGAGCACACGCTGCGGTTCACGGTCGGCCCGGGCGGCGACGCGGCGGACCCCGACACCGTGCTCCGGTCGGCGCCCTCCGGCTCGGTGAAGAGCCAGTCGCCCCGGATGTGGGCGTACGCCACCGAACAGGGCGCGACCCTGCAGTGCTCGCTCGACAGCGCGCCGTTCGCGCCCTGCCCGGACCCGATCGAGCACTCCCGCGTCCTCCCCGGCGCCCACACGTTCCGCGTCCGCGCCGTCGACGGCGCCGGCCGGGTCGACACGACGCCGGCGACCCGCAGCTGGATTGGCAACGAGCAGCTCGCCGCGCCGCCGAACGACACCCGCGACGCGATGATCGTCCTGGCCGCCGGCGGCGGGTCGCTCACCACCAACACGGCCGCGGCGACGCGCGACGACGCCTGCGGCCCGATCGCCCGCGACAGCCCCGGCGCCCAGTCGATCTGGTACCGGTGGACGGCGCCCGCGGACGGCTGGGCGATCTTCGACACCGCGGACAGCTCCATCGACACGCTGCTGGGCGTGTTCGCCGGCGGCTGCCGCGAGGAGCACCGGCTCGCGGAGTCCGACGACGCGCCCGGCCGCCTCACGAGCCGCGTGCGCCTGTGGGTGCGCTCCGGCACGCAGTACGCGATCGCCGTCGACGGCTACTCGCCCGAGGGCGTCAACGCCCAGAACGGTCCGGTCACGCTCGCGTGGAGCTTCCAGCCCGAGGCCGACGTCACGCCGCCCGAGACGACGATCGCGAGCGGGCCCGGCCCGGTGTCGTGGACGACATTCGCCGGCTGGACGTTCCGGGCCTCCGAGCCGGGCTCGAGCTTCGAGTGCCGGTTCGACACGTCGGCCGAGTGGCAACCGTGCCCGACGCCGTACCGCGTGACGCTGTTCGTGGGCACCCGCACGCTGAGCGTCCGCGCCGTCGACCCGGCCGGCAACGCCGACCCGACGCCCGCCTCGCGCACGTGGCGCACGGACGCCGTGCCGCCGGACACGACGATCGACGCGGGGCCGCCGGGGATCGTGAGCGTGGGCGGGGCGACGCTCACGTTCCACGCCGACGAGCCGGCCGAGTTCGAATGCCGCCTCGACGACGACGACTGGAGCGCATGCGGCTCGCCGGCGTCGTACTCCGGCCTCGAGGAGGGCATCCACCGGTTCGAGGTCAGGGCCATCGACGACGTCGGCAACGTGGATCCCCACCCTGCCGTGCGGGCGTGGGTGATCGACGGCGGCGGCGGCGACCTGCGGCCGCCGCAGACCGACATGACGGTGGCCCCGCCGGACGTCACGACGAGCACGTCGGCGCGCTTCGAGTTCACCAGCGACGAGCCGGAGGGCGGGCGGTTCGAGTGCCGGCTCGACGGCGGCGTCTGGCTGCCGTGCACCTCGCCGCGCGTCTACGACGGCCTCGCGCCGGGCGAGCACTCGGTCATGGTGCGGGCGATCGATGCCGCCGGCAACGTCGATCCCGAGCCGCCCGAGCACGTCTGGCTGATCCAACCGAAGCCCGGCCCGGTGTACGGCGACGATCCGCCGCGCCCGTCGCCGTCCGCGCCGGCGGTCGTGCCGCAGCTCGGGCTCGAGCCGCGCATTCCGTCGTCCCTGCGTGCCGCGCTCCGCCGGGGGCTGCGCGTCCGCGCGACCTGCAACACCGCGTGCGTGCTCGACCTCCGGCTCACCGTGACGAAGGCCGCGAAGCGCCGGCTCGGACTGCGCAGCACGGTGCTGGCCCGCGCGACGCGCGAGCTCGCCGGGGCCGGCGAGACCGCGGTGACCCTCCGCTTCGCCAAGCGGGTTCGGCGGGCGCTGGAGGACACGCGCCGGCTGAGGGCGAGCCTCGTGCTGCGCGGCGCCGGGGCGAGCCCGGTGGTGCGGCAGCTGCGGTTCTAGGGCGTATCACGGCGCGGCCCCGCGCCCTCGGAGGAATACCCGGCGCCCGCCCCGCGTCCTTCCCCGCAATGCGCATCCTCTTCCTCGTCTCCGCCCACAACAGCCTCAGCCAGCGAACCCAGATCGCCCTCGCCGAGCTGGGCCACGAGATCTCCGTCGCCGTCGTCTCCACCGCCCTCGAGATGGAGGCCGCGGTCGCCCGCCATCGCCCGGAGCTGATCGTCTGCCCGATGCTGAAGGCGATCATCCCGCGCTCGATCACCGACCGGCACCGCTGCCTGATCGTGCACCCCGGCCCGAAGGGCGACCGCGGGCCGTCGTCGCTCGACTGGGCGATCGAGCTCGGCGCCGACCGCTGGGGCGTGACCGTCCTGGAGGCGTCCGACGAGGTCGACGGCGGCGACATCTGGGCGAGCCGCACCTTCCGGATGCGCGAGGCCGGCAAGAGCAGCCTCTACCGCCACGAGGTGCGGCGCGAGGCGGTCGACGCCGTCGTGCAGGCCGTGCGCGACGTGGCCGGCGACGTGGCGCCGGAGCCGCTCAACTACTCGCATGGCGACGTCTTCGGCCGCCCGCGGCCGCTGCTCACGCAGGCCGAGCGGGCGATCGACTGGACGCGCGACGGCACCGACGCCGTGCTGCGGCGGATCCGCGCCGCCGAGGGCCACCCGGGCGTGCTCGACAGCATCGGCGGCGAGCCGTTCCACCTCTTCGGCGGGCACCGCGAGATCTCGCTGCGCGGCCGGCCCGGAGAGCTGATCGCCCAGCGCGACGGCGCCGTCTGCCGCGCGACCGCCGACGGCGCGGTGTGGATCACGCACCTGAAGGCGCCGGGCTCGTTCAAGCTCCCGGCCACGCGGGCGCTGGAGCTCGCCGGCGTGCCGTGCGAGGCGCGCGAGGTTCCGGCGCCGCTGCACGCGGACGTGCCCGGGACGTGGCGCGAGATCCGCTACGAGGAGCGCGACGGCGTCGGCTACCTGCACTTCGACTTCTACAACGGCGCGATGAGCACCGACCAGTGCCGCCGGCTGCGCGAGGCCTATCGCTACGCGACCCGGCGGCCGACGGCCGTGATCGTGCTGATGGGCGGCCGCGACTTCTTCTCGAACGGCATCCATCTCAACGTGATCGAGGCGGCCGAGGACCCGGCCACCGAGTCGTGGTGGAACCTGCACGCGATCGACGACCTCGTCCGCGACATCGTGGAGACCGACTCGCATCTGGTGATCTCCGCGCTGGCCGGCGACGCGGCGGCCGGCGGCGTGCCGTTCGCGCTGGCCGCCGACCACGTCGTGGCGCGCGAGGACGTGGTGCTCAACCCGTACTACCGGCACATGGGCGGCCTCTACGGGTCCGAGTACTGGACCTACCTGATGCCGCGCCGGATCGGCCACGAGCTGACCGAGGAGCTGACCTCCGCGCCGTTCGACCCGATCGGGACCCGCCGCGCCGTGGAGATCGGGCTGCTCGACGACGCCTTCGGCGAGGACGTGCCGCGCTTCCGCGGGCAGGTGCGAGCGCTCGCCACCGAGCTGGCCGGCCTTGCCTACCTCGAGACGCTGCTCGAGGCCAAGCAGCGCGCGCGGCGTCGCGACGAGCAGGCCAAGCCGCTCTCGGCCTACCGCACCGAGGAGCTGGCGAAGTCACACGAGTGCTTCTTCGGGCCCGACCGCAGCTACCACGAGGCGCGCCACCGCTTCGTGCACAAGCTCGGCGCGCCGTGCCTGGTCACGCCGGCGACGGCGCGACGCGCGGCCTGAGCTACTCCTTGCGCGCCCGGCTCGGCGCGACGCGCGGCGGCTCGTTCGGCTGCTTCGGGTAGACCGGCGGCCACGGTGCGTCGAGCAGGCCGTTCGCGGTGTCGCGCTCGTTCATGGCCAGCAGCGGCTCGAGTGACTGCGGCGAGGTGTCGTACCCCTCCCAGGGATCGCCGTCGCGTTCCAGCCGCCCCGGCACGCCGGCCATGGTGAGCTCGTCGGGATCGATCTCGTCGAGCTCGTCCCAGCGGACCGGGGTCGACACCTGCGCGCCCTTGCGGGCGCGCACCGACCAGGCGCCGAAGACCGTCTTGTGCGGGGCGTTCTGGTTGTAGTCGACGAAGATGCGCTCGCCGCGCTCCTCCTTCCACCAGGCGGCGGTGAGGACGTCCGGTCGCCGGCGCTCGAGCTCGCGCGCCGCCGCCACCGCGGCGGAGCGCACCTCGTAGGAGTCCCAGCGCGGCTCCAGGCGGACGTAGACGTGCAGGCCGCGGTTGCCCGTCGTCTTGGGGAAGCCCGCGATCCCGAGCTCGTCGAGCAGCGCCTTCAGCTCCCGGGCGGCGGTGCGGACCATCGCGAAGTCGGTGCCCGGCTGCGGATCGAGATCGAGCCGCAGCTCGTCGGCGTGGTCGGGATCGTCGGCGCGGTTCGGCCAGACGTGGAAGCCCAGGCAGGCGAGGTTGACGGCCCAGGCGACGTGGGCGACGTCGGCGGCCACGAGCGCTCGCGACGGCGTGCCGTTGACGGTCTGGACCGTGGTCGTCTCCAGCCAGTCGGGCACCTTGTCCGGCACCCGCTTCTGGAAGAACGACGGGCCGCCCGCGCCCTGCGGGAAGCGCTGCATGAGCACCGGCCGGCCGCCCATGGTCCGCATCAGCGGCTCGCTCACCGCGGCGTAGTAGCGCACGAGGTCGAGCTTCGTCTCGCCGCGCTCGGCGAACAGCACCTTGCCCGGGCTGGTGATCCGCACCTCGCGCCCGGCGAGCTCGAGCACCTGCTCGTCTGCCATGTCACCCACCGTACGGGATGAGCACCGACAGGCAGGTGACGCAGCCCTCCATGCGCTCGAACTCGCCGATGTCGACGACGGTCACGTCGAAGCCCCAGTCGTCGAAGAGCTCCGCCGTGCGCGGCGCCGAGGCCGCCATGAGCACGCGGCCCTCGCCGACCAGCACGACGTGGGCGCCGCCCTCCTCGGGGACGGTGCGCACGGGCGGCAGCGGCGACGTGTCGAGCACCGAGCGGTCGGCGCACACGATCGTGCCGTCGGGCAGCGCGGTGACCGCCGACTTGAGGTGCAGCACCCCTCCGAGCGGGACCGGGACGACGGTGCGGTGAGGGAGGAGGGCGCGCAACTGGCGGATCCCCTCGCCGTTGGTGCGGCCGCCGCGGCCGACGTACACGGTGTCGCCGATCTGCAGGATGTCGCCGCCGTCGAGCGTGCCCGGCTCCTCGATCCGCGCGATCTCGAGCCCCAGCTCGCGCACCGCCGCCTCGGCGCCCGCGACCTCGGGGCGCCGCTCCTCCGCGCCGGGCCGCGCCAGCACGGCGAGCCCGTCGCAGACCACCATCGTGTCCTCGATGAACGCCGAGTCGGGTAGCTCGTCCGCCGCCGGCGCCTCCCGGATCTCCCAGCCCGCGCCGGCGAGCGCCGCGACATAGGCGGCGTGCTGGCGGGCGGCCAGCTCGGGGTCGGCGCCGGTGCGCTCGAGGTGGGTGACGATGCCGTCACCCATCCGCGAGCTCGGCGCGCGTACGAGGGCGATGCGTTGCACGCGCGGGACGCTAGCGCGTGGCACGGAAGCAGCCTCGGCTTATATAAGCAAATGCTGATAAGCATTGCCGGCGTGCACGCGTTCGACGTCCTCGGCGACCCGGTCCGCAGACGCATCCTCGAGCTGCTCGCCGCCGGCGAGCACACGTCGGGCGCGATCACCGAGGTCATCCGGAACGAGTTCGGGATCACCCAGCCGGCGGTCTCGCAACACCTGCGGGTGCTGCGCGAGTCCGGCTTCGCGACGGTGCGCCCCGAGGGCGCCCGGCGGCTCTACGCGGTCGAGCCGGAGCCGCTGCGCGACGTCGACGCCTGGCTCGACCGCTTTCGCGCGCACTGGACCCCGCACCTGGACGCGCTCGCCACCGAGATCGCCCGCGGCCGGCGGCAACGCCGGCTCAACCCCGACGAGAGGAGCAGCCCATGATCGACGTCGCCCACCAGATCAGCAGCGTCGAACGCCGGATCGGCAGCCGGACGCTGGCCGCCGGCGAGGCGCGGACGCTGACGATCTCGCGCGTGTACGACACGTCGCCCGAGGACCTCTGGGACGCCTGCACCAACCCCGAGCGCATCCCGCGCTGGTTCCTGCCGGTCTCCGGCGACCTGCGGCCGGGCGGCCGCTACGCCTTCGAGGGCAACGCGTCGGGGACGATCGAGCGCTGCGAGCCTCCGCACAGCCTCGACGCGACCTGGGAGTACGGCGGCCAGACCTCGTGGGTCGAGCTGCGCTTCACGCCCGAGCCCTCCGGCGGCACGCGCTTCGCGCTCGAGCACATCGCCCACGTCGAGGACGAGATCTGGGCGCAGTACGGCCCGGGCGCGGTGGGTGTCGGCTGGGACGGCGCCGTCATGGGCCTCACGCTGCACCTCGGCGGAGCCGAGCGCGTCGACCCCGAGGCCGTCCAGGCCTGGCAGGCGTCGGATGAGGGCCGGGAGTTCCATCGGCTCTCGAGCGACGGCTGGGCCGAGGCCAGCATCGCCTTCGGCACCGACGCCGACGAGGCCCGCGCCGCCGCGGAGCGCACGACGGGCTTCTACACCGGCGAGCCGGCCGCCTGATCAGGCGAGCGCGACGACGGCCTCGACCTCGACCGGCATGCCGAACGGCAGCTCGCCGGCGCCGATCGCCGACCGCGCATGGCGGCCGGCGTCGCCCCACAGCTCCAGGATCAGGTCGCTGAAGCCGTTGATGACGCCGGCGTCACGTTGAAGCCCTCGGCGCAGCTCACGAAGCCGAGCGCCTTGATCCAGGCCGTCACGCGGTCGAGGTCTCCGAGCTCGCGCTCGAGCGAGGCGAGTATCGACAGGCCCCGTCGCCCGTAGGCTCGCCGAGACCTCGCCGTACGGCCGGGAGGCGTCGAGTCCCGAGCTCCACGCCGACGGCGATCGCGCGATCGCCGCGCCCATCGGCTGAGCCTCGCAGATCAGTGCCCGTGGTTGCCGGCCCACGTCAACGCCGCGAAGACCGCGAAGGTCAGCAGCGCGAGCACGGCGGCGAAGATGTCCGGTAGCTCGATCACGTGGTCCATGGTTGCGGACAACCTGTCAGGGAGCCTTAGGGCAACCGAAACCGCCGATAAAACCTGCAGTCAGAGGTTGTCGCGCTCGGGCACCGCGATGCGCAGCGCGTACAGCGAGAGGGCGAGCAGCGCGAGCATCAGCGCGATCCAGAGGCCTGCGCCGCTGACGTCGTCCGGGTGCAGGAGCGGCAGAAGGAGCAGCAGGACGCTCCAGGCGGCGAGCGTGGCGTACGGGATCAGCGCCTCGGCCGGGCGCCTCAGCCCGAACGCGCAGCTCAGCAGCATCGTCCCGAACAGCATGTACCAGGCGGCGACGGCGCGGCCGAGCAGCGGCGTGAGCGGCCACGGCCAGTGCTCCCCGAGCTCGACCGGCGCCACGAACAGCGCGACGGCGCCCACCAGCACCAGCGCGCCGACGATCGCCGACACCAACCGAAGCGGCCGCAGCCGCGGATCGGCGCCCGGGTCGGGGTCGGCCGCGCGCCGCTGGCGGACGACGAGGAACGGCACGGCGAGCGGGACGCCGGCGTAGACGATCGCCCACACCCAGGTCGGCACGTAGTCCCACTTGAAGCGGTCCTGGTGGATGATCGTCGCCGCCAGCAGCGTGGCCGCGAGCACCCACAGCGCGGCCGGGAGCGTCGAGAACGTGCGCCAGCGCGACGCCATCGCCAGCACGAGCCCGGTGGCGAGCGTGCCGGCCAGGAACCCGGCCCCGATGAACGCCGCGTTGACCGCCGGCAGGATCGACCAGGCGTAGTCGGTGTCCGCGCGGCCCGGGACGAAGTAGAGGAACAGGCCGTTGAGGCCCGCGAGCACCAGCAGCACCCAGATTCCGGCGCGGGTGAGCGCCTGGACGCTGCCGTCGGTGCGGGTCGGAGCGCTCGTGGTCACGCTCCGAGATTGCCAGTTCTCGCCGCCGCGCGAAAGGTCAGCGCGGGGCCGCGGTAGTCCGCCGGACCTCGAGCTCGAGCTCGAGCTGCACCTCCCGGGGCGGCGGCTCCTCGCCCTCGATCGCGGCGACGAGCCGCTCGACCGCGCGGCGGCCGCTCTCCTCGAGCGGCTGGTGCACGGTGGTCAGCCCGATGTAGCTCGCGACCTCGAGGTCGTCGAAGCCGACCACGGAGACATCGCCGGGCACGGCGAGACCCAGGTCGCTCGCGGCCTCGAGCACGCCGAGGGCCTGCGTGTCGGAGGCGGCGAAGATCGCCGTCGGCGGCTCGGGGAGCGCGAGCAGCTCGCGCGTCAGGCGATGTGCCACGAGCCGGCCGTGCGGGCCCTGGCGCTGGAGCTCGGTCGTGATCGGGATGCCGGCAGCTTCGAGCGCGCGCCGGTAGCCCTCGCGCCGCCGGTCGCTGGACACGAACCCGAGGCCCGGGTCGGCGTGGTCGCCGACGAAGGCGATCCGCTCGTGCCCGAGCTCGACCAGGTGGCGCGTGGCGAGCGCGCCGCCGGCCACGTCGTCGATCCATAGGCACGGCAGCCGGGGATGGAAGGCGTCGAGCAGGACGACGCGGGCGCCGGACCGCAGGAACGCATCGACCTCGCTGTCGCGCGGGGCGAGCGACACGATCAGCAGCCCGTCGCTGCGGTCGAGCGGCACGCCGTGGCCGAGGTACTCGTCGCGCTGCGCGGGGTTGGCGACGTTGCAGACGACGATGTCGTACTCCGTCTGGTCGAGCGCGGCGAGCATGCCGCGCATGCGCTGCACGGCGGATGGGTGCGTGAAGAAGGGGATCACCAGCGCGAGCGTCCGCGTGGCGCCGGTGACCAGCGAGCGGGCGCTGGCCCGCGGCCGGTACTCGAGCTCCGCCATGGCGGCCACGACCCGCGCGCGGGCGCGGCGGCTCACCTGGCCGTCGTTGAGCACGCGGGATACGGTGCTGGCCCCGACCCCTGCCTGGGCGGCGACGTCGGCGATGGTGGCGGTGCGCCGCACCCGCGAGATCCTCTCAGACGCCTGTATTGTCAGCCGACCGCACCGCCGGTGCGGCAGGCGACAATGATGGGTCGGGACCCGGAACAGCAAGGGGAGCTGCGCCGTACCGCTGAGCTGGCGTTCTCGGTGCTGGGCTCCCTGTCGGAGACCAGCGTCCTGGTCTTCGACACCGAGCTGCGGTACGTGCTCGCCGCCGGCGGCGCGCTGGCCGCGCACGGGTACGACGCCGGCCAGCTCGAGGGCCGCCACATGTCCGAGGTCGTGCAGGGGCCGAGCTACGAGCGCCTGGCCGCGCACTACAAGGCGGCGCTGACCGGCGAGCGGCGGCGCTTCGAGCACCGGTCCGGCGACGGCACGCGGGTCTACGAGTTCGACGTGGCGCCGATCGACCAGGACGGCGAGATCGTCGGCGGGCTCGCGATCTCGCGCGACATCACCGAGCGCAAGCAGGCCGAGCGCGCGCTGGCGCACAGCGCGCGCGAGTACCGCGACCTGGCCGAGCACGCCAGCGACGTCGTGTCGCGCTCGGACGAGGAGGGCGTGTACACGTACGTCTCGCCCGCCTCCGCGCGCGTCTACGGCCGGGCGCCCGAGGAGATGCTCGGCCGGTCGGTGTTCGAGTTCATGCATCCCGACGACCACGAGGCGCACCGCGCGCTCCGCGCGGAGCTGGCCGCCGGCGCCGACGAGGAGGTCGCGGAGCGGCGGATGGAGACCCCCGCCGGCGACTGGGTGTGGGTGGAGGCGCGCTGCCGCGCCCTGCGCGACGACGACGGGCAGTTCACCGGCGTGCAGTCGTCGGCGCGCGACATCTCCGACCGCAAGATGGCCGACGAGCAGTTCAGGACGGCGTTCGACGACGCGCTGGTCGGCATCGCGCTGGTCGCGCCCGACGGCACCTGGCTGCGCGCGAACGACTCGCTGTGCGGGATCGTCGGCTACACGCGCGAGCAGCTGTACGGCATGACCTTCCAGGACATCACCCACCCCGAGGACCTCGACACCGACCTCGCCCAGCTCGAGGACACGCTCGCGGGCCGGCGGGCGGGCTACCAGATGGAGAAGCGCTACCTGCGCCCCGGCGGCCAGGTGGTGTGGGCGCTGCTGTCGGTCTCGCTCGTGCGCGACGCCGCCGGCGCTCCGCTCCATTTCATCTCTCAGATCCAGGACATCTCCGAGCGCAAGCGGCTCGAGTCCGAGCTGAGCCGGCTCGCCACGCGCGACGATCTCACCGGCCTCTACAACCGCCGCTTCTTCGAGCGCGAGGTCAAGCAGGCGCTGCGGCTGCTGCGCCGCCACGGCGGGCAGTCCTCGGTGCTGTTCGTCGACCTCGACCGCTTCAAGGAGGTCAACGACACGCTCGGGCACCAGTCCGGCGACGACCTGCTCAAGCACGTCGCCCTCGTCCTCACCGGCCGGCTGCGCGAGAGCGACGTGATCGCGCGCCTCGGCGGCGACGAGTTCGCCGTGCTGCTGCCGCTGACCGGCGCCGACGGCGCGGCCGCCATCGTCAAGTCGCTCGAACAGGAGTTCATCGAGCGGCCCGCGCTGCTCGAGGGCCGGGCCGTGACGGCGAGCGCGAGCATCGGCGTCGCGGAGCTGGACGCCGAGCTCGACGTGGACGGGGTGCTGCGGCGGGCCGATCAGGCCATGTACGCCGTCAAGCGCTCACGCTCATGACTTGACCGAGGCGACGAAGCCGCGGACGTCCGCGGCGGGCTCCGAGTACGCCTCCCCGAGCGCCGACTCCATCGCGCTCATGAACTCCTCGGCCCAGTCCGGGAAGGGGTAGTCGATCGCGCGCAGGAACTCGAGCGTCGCAGCCAGCCGGATGTCGGCGATCGAGGGGTGGTCGCCGCCGATGAACTTCTGGCCGTCCATGAAGTACGAGTGGAAGACCTCGAGCGGATCCGCGAGCGCCGCCTCGGCGTCCTTGGCCGCCTTCGCCTTCATGTCGTCGTCGGCCTCCGAGGTCGCCACCTCGCCCGCGTACTGCGGGAAGCCGAGCGTCGGATACGTGGCCCGCGCCAGCAGCGGATAGAAGGTCCCGATCAAGTAGAACATCGCGTTGTCGACCATCGCGCGGCGCCCGGGATCGGTCGGATAGAACTGGTCGAGCCCGTGCTTGTTGCACAGGTAGGCCATGATCGCGCAGCTCTCGCCGAGCGTCCCCCTCGGCAGCCCTTCCTCCTCGAGCATCGGCGTCAGGTGGGCCGGGTACTTCTCGAGGTACTCGGGCTCGGACGTCTTGCCCCAGACGTCGACCTCCTCGAAGTCGAGCCCCGCCGCTCGCACGAAGATCCGCACCGTCAAGTTGTTGACGCTGGGGGTGAGGATGTTGAGCGTGTTCGCAGCCATGCGCTCCTCCTAGCGGTAGGGGTCCTTTGGTGACCGGTCGTCGGACAGCGACTCGCGCGAGCGCTCGGCGAGCCGCTCGATCGCGTCGGCGACGTGGACGCGGTCGATGTGGTGGTCGCCGCGCTCGACGCGGAGCTTGTGCGCTTCGAGCAGCACCTCGCCGTGCTGGTGGCCGAACGGCGGCTCGAAGCGGTAGGACGCGAGCTCGATCAGCAGGCCGAGCGGGTCCTCGAAGTAGATCGAGTCCATGAACCCGCGGTCCTTGACGCCGCTGTGCCGGATGCCGCGCTCGTCGAGTCGCTCCACCGTCTGGGCGAAGGTGGCCTGCGAGATCGAGAGCGCGACGTGGTGCACGCAGCCCGGGTCCGTCGCGGTACGGGTCGGGTCGGGCGTCCGATCCTCGTTGGTGAAGATCGTGATGAGGCGTCCGTCGCCGGGGTCGAAGTACAGGTGGCTCTCGGACGCGTTGTCGAGGTTCGGCTGCTCGAAGACGAAGGGCATGCCGAGCAGCCCCTCCCAGAAGTCGATCGAGGTCTGGCGGTCGGCGCCCACGATGGTGATGTGGTGGACGCCCTGGGTCTGAAGCTTTCTCATCGCTCAACCAGTTTCGATTTGTATTCGCTGCGCTGCAGCGTGCCCCACGGGACCAGCTCGACGCGAGTCTGAACGACGAGCACGCTGCGAAGCCGCTCGCGGATCGAATCGGCGAGCGCGGCGTCGGCCCGCGCGTCCTGCGCCAGCTCGACGCTCACGGGCAGCGGCGGCTCCTGCTTGACGCCGGCCGCCTGCGGCCGCACGAGGATGTGGCCGCTGACCTCGGGGGCGAAGCCGGACACCACCTCGCGGACGGCGGAGGGGAAGACGTTGACGCCGCGGACGATCAGCATGTCGTCGGTGCGGCCGAGGCAGCGGATGCGCGGCCCGCCGCGCCCGCACGGGCACGGCGTCGTGCCCACCACGACGTGGTCGCGGGTGCGGAAGCGCAGCAGCGGGGCGGCGCGGTGGCGGAGGTGGGTCAGCACGAGCTCGCCGGTCGCGCCGTCCTCCATCGGCACGGCCTCGCCGGTCTCGGGGTCGATGAGCTCGGGATGGACGAAGCCGTGCGCGCCCAGGTGCATCCCGGCCTGCTGCTCGCACTCGCCCCAGAGGCTGACGCCGATGTCGCCGATCCCCATCGCCTCGGTCACGCGCGCGCCCCAGCCGGCCTCGAGCTTGGCGCGGAACTCGGGCTCTCCGCCGCCGGGCTCGCCCGCGACGAGGACGCGCTCGACGCTCGAGCGGTCGAAGTCGCGCTCCACGAGATAGGCGGCGTACGACGGCGTCGTCACCACGGCCTCCGGCCGCAGCAGCTCGACCGCCTTGATGAGGCGGTCGGTGTTGCCGGTGCCGACCGGGATGTGGGTGAGGCCGAGCCGGTCGAAGGAGGCCAGCGCGGCGCCGGCCACGAACGGGCCGGCGTTGTAGGTGCTGACGATGCGCTGGCCCTTCTCGATGCCGGAGGCGGCGTAGCTGCGCGCCGAGCCGGTCACCCAGTTCTCGAGGTCCTGCGCGGTGAGCGGGATGTAGCTCGGCGTGCCGGTCGTGCCGCTCGTGGAGTAGATGCGGACGATCTCGTGCGGCTCGGCGCACAGGTGCGCGCCGATGGGGTTCTCGCGCGTGACGGTCGCCCGGATCTCGCTCTTGTCGGTGAGCGGGAGGGCGGCGATGTCCTCGAGCCCGCCGGGGTCGTGGCCCGCCAGCTTCTCGCGGTAGAAGGGCGAGCGCTCGAGCAGGTAGGCGATCTGCTCGCGGTACGCGGCGTCGTCACTCATAGCGGATGGAGTGCTCGGCCGCGGAGGCCATGTGGAAGCCCAGCGGCTGCTCGCGCTCCTCGGCGAGGTGGGCGAGCAGGCCGGCGGTGCGGGCGAGGATCGGCACCGCCTTGACGACGCCGGCCGGGAACCCGAGGTCGAGCATCACGGCGGCGATCGGCATCGCCACGTTCATGGTCAGCGGCCGGCCGTAGGCCTCGGCCACCGCTTCGCGGACCTGGCGCGCCAGCGCGACGTGCTTCCCGCTGACCCCGCGCTCGTCGGCCAGCTCGAGGATCCGCTCGGCGCGCGGGTCGAGCGGCTTGTGCACCGGGTGGCCGAAGCCGGGGACGCGGCCGCCGGCGGCCCGGATGGCGCGCACCTCGGCGACCGGGTCGTCCTTCTCCAGCAGCCGCGCGCACTCCTCGGAGGTGCCGAGGATCACGGGCCCGGCGCCGAGGATCCCGGCGGCCACCGCGCCCTGCAGCGCGTTCGGGTCGGCCGACAGCGTCATCCGCGCGGCGACGTTGGTGGGCATCATCCCGTGCTCGGCGATGGCGACCAGCAGCAGGTCGAGGAAGTAGCGCTGGTCGTCGGTCGGCTCGCGGCCGGTGACCAGCAGGTGGAAGTACTCGGTGAAGGTCACCGACCCCATGAGCTCCGAGGTCAGGTCGCGGCCCCGCACCTCGACGCGGTCGGGGTGGGCCTGGCTGATGTGGCTGACCGGAGCCTCGCCTCCCATCGCGCCCGCGGAAGCTATTCGTTGCATGCGCAAGCGTCAAGCGGGCCGGAACCGGCCCGGCGGAGCGGGTGTAGCGCAGGCATGACGCGGATCGCGGTGCTGGTCGTCCTCGCCCTCGCGGCCGGTTGCGGCGGCGAGGACCGCGATCCGCCCGAGCCGCGGCCGACCGCCACGGTCGCCGAGGGCGACCGCTGGCCCGGCACCGTCGCGTACTCGGCCGAGGTCGGCCCGGCCACCGGGCTCGACCTCTTCGTCCGCGCGCCCGGCGGCAAGGCCCGCCGCCTGACCGACGGCGCCGTGAACGAGTTCTCGCCGTCCTGGGCGCCGGACGGCCGCTGGCTGGCCTTCCGCGTCAACCCGCCGCGCGGCGACGAGGGCGACATCTGGCGGATGCGCCGCGACGGCAGCGGCCGCCGCAACCTGACGCGCAGCCCCGGCGTGGCCGACTGGTCACCGGCCGTCTCGCCCGACGGCCGCCTGATCGCCTTCATGTCCTCGCGCGAGGGCACGCACGAGCTGTGGGTGATGGACGCCGGGGGCGGCAACGCTCGCCGGCTCACGCGGGCCGAGGAGCTGAGCGAGTACCCGAGCTGGTCGCCCGACGGGCGCTGGCTGGCCTTCGGCGCCAACCGCGCCGGCGGCTTCGAGATCGCCCGCATCGCCGCGGAGGGCGGGGAGGAGACGAACCTGACCGCGCATCCCGGCCGCGACCAGTGGCCCGCCGTCTCGCCGGACGGCGAGCGGATCGCGTTCATGTCCGACCGCGACGGCGGCGAGGACGTGTTCGTGATGCGTGCCGACGGCACCGGCGTCCGCAACGTCACCCGCACCGCCGAGCTCTTCGAGAGTCATCCCACGTGGGCCGCCGACGGCCGGCTCACCTACTACCAGCACGCCGAAGGACCCGTACACGTGCGCGTCGACCCGCTCGACGGGACTGGCGGCCACACGCTGCCGATCGACGGCGCGTTCGTGTTCGACTGGACGCCGTAGGCTCCGCACGTGGTCACCATGGACGTGAAGGGCGAGGGACCGCCGCTCGTGCTCGTCCACGGCGTGGCCACGAGCCGCTCGATCTGGCGCCACGTCGTGCCCGGCCTCGCGGAGCACCACCTGGTCGCCACCCCGGACATGCCCGGCTTCGGCGACTCGCCTCCGATCGGCCGCGGGTTCGTGCTCGAGGACGTGGCCGACGAGCTCGCCGAGGCGCTCGGCGGGTTGCCGGGGCCGGTCGACCTGCTCGGCAACTCGCTCGGCGGTGCCGTGGCGATCGTGCTGGCCGAGCGGCGGCCGGACCTCCTGCGGCGCCTGATCCTCGCCGCGCCGGCCGGGCTCGCGCCGCACCGCGCGCCGATCCCCGCGATCGCCGGGCGCGTGTCGGCGACCGTGGTCGCCGCCCGGCGGCGCGTCGCGCCGCGGCTGGTCGGCAACGCGTCCGCCCGGCGGGTGCTCCTCTACGGCCTCCTCACCGACCCCGCGGCCGCCTCCGCCGATGAGGCGCGCGCGACCATCGCGGCCTCGCGCGGAGCGAAGCGGGTGGGGCCCGCGGTCGCCGCCGTGGCGGCGGCCGACCTCCGGTCGCGCCTGGCGGAGCTGAAGGTGCCGGTCGCCTTCCTGTGGGGCGAGCGCGACCACCTGTTCCCGGTCGCCACGCTGGATGAGCTGCGCGCCCTCGTGCCGGGCGCCCGCGCCGAGGTCATCACCGGCGCCGGCCACGTGCCCCAGCTCGACCGGCCGGGCGAGTTCGTCGCTGCGGTCGATCGCCTGTTGGACCAAATGTAGATATTGGTTGCATTTGGTCTGGCTTCTGGTACGTTCCGCGCCGGGAGCATGTACGAGTACGGCTTCTTCTCCTACGAGTCCAAGGCGGACTTCCTCCGCAAGTCCGAGGAGTTCTGGAACCCGGACAAGACGCGCTTCTGGCAGGAAGCGGGCGTCGACCTCGTCATCGACCGCCGCGAGGGCTACTGCTTCTGGGACATGGCCGGTCGCCGGCTGATCGACCTGCACCTCAACGGCGGCACCTACAACCTCGGCCATCGCAACCCCGAGCTGATCGCGACGCTCGAGCAGGCGATGGGCCGCTTCGACATCGGCAACCACCATTTCCCGGCGCTCGCCCGCACGGCGCTGGCCGAGGCGCTGGTGGCCACCTGCCCGCCGAACATGAAGCGCGTCATCTACGGCTCGGGCGGCGGCGAGGCGACCGACATCGCCATCAAGACCGCGCGCCACACGCGGCAGCGGCGCAAGATCGTCTCGATCCGCAAGGGCTACCACGGGCACACCGGCCTCGCGGTGGCGACCGGCGACGAGCGCTTCAGCCAGCTCTTCCTGTCCGATCGCCCGGAGGAGTTCGCGCAGGTGCCGTTCAACGACCTCGAGGCGATGGAGGAGGCGCTGAAGGGCGGCGACGTGGCCGGCGTGGTGATCGAGACGATCCCCGCGACGTACGGCTTCCCGCTCCCGGAGCCGGGCTACCTGCAGGCCGTGAAGCGGCTCTGCGAGCGGCACGGCGCGCTCTACATCGCCGACGAGGTGCAGACCGGGCTGATGCGCACGGGCGAGATGTGGGGGATCGCCAAGGCCGGGATCGAGCCGGACATCATGATCGTCGGCAAGGGGATCACCGGCGGCATGTACCCGATCGCCTGCTGCGTGGTGAGCGAGGAGTGCAGCGCCTGGCTGAAGGAGGACGGCTTCGGCCACATCTCCACCGGCGGCGGCGCCGAGCTCGGCTGCGTCGTGGCCCTGAAGGTGCTCGAGATCTGCGGCCGGCCCGAGGTGCGCTCGATGGTGCACTACATCGCCGACCGCTTCCGCGCCGGCCTGCGCGCCATCCAGGAGCTGTATCCCGACTGGTTCGTCGGCATCCGCCAGGACGGCGTGGTGATGGGGCTCGAGTTCGACCACCCGCAGGGCGCCAAGCTCGTGATGCGGCACCTCTACGAGAACGGCGTGTGGGCGATCTTCTCGACGCTGGACCCGCGCGTGCTGCAGTTCAAGCCCGGCATCCTGCTCGGGCCCGACATGGTCGACGAGGTGCTCGACCGCGCCCGCGTGGCGATCGGCCAGGCGCTCGCCGAGGTGGCGGTGCCGGCGTGATCGAGCGCGCCCGGATGATGCTCCAGCGCGCCCGCTGGGCGGCCACCGCGTTCGCGGAGTACGACCGCGATGGGACGCGCCGCGTGGTCGAGGCGGTCGCCGAGGTGGCGTACCAGAACGCCGAAAGGTTCGCGGTCATGGCGGTCGAGGAGACCGGCATGGGGGTGGCCGAGCACAAGCGGCGCAAGAACGAGGCGTGCTCGCGCGGCGTGGTGGAGCGCTACGCGGGCGACGACTTCGTCGGGATCCACGTCGACGCGGAGGCCAAGATCGTCGCGGTGCCCAAGCCGGCCGGCGTCGTGCTCGCGCTCACGCCGTCGACGAACCCGATCGCCACCGTCTACTTCAAGGTCCTGCTGTCGCTCATGACGCGCAACGCCGTCGTGGTGTCGCCGCACCCGCTGGCGCGCGGGGTGTGCGCCGAGGCGGTCCACCTGCTCGCCGAGGCGGCGAGCGCCGCGGGCGCCCCGGACGGCTGCCTGCAGGTCGTCGAGGAGCCGACGATCCCGCTGATCGAGGCGCTCATGTCCGACGACGGGGTCGACGTGATCGTGGCAACCGGCGGCACCGCGGTCGTGCGCGCCGCGTACCGCTCGGGCAACCCGTCGCTCGGCGTCGGCCCCGGCAACGTGCCCGCGCTGGTCGACGCCAGCGCCGACGTCGCCCGGGCCGCGCGCTGCCTCGCCGACTCCAAGGCCTTCGACAACTCGATCCTGTGCACGAACGAGTCGGTCGCGATCGTCGAGGAGCGCGTGGCGGACGCGCTCGAGCGCGAGCTGGCGCGCAACGGCGCGCACGTGCTGGACGAGGAGGAGGCCGCGCGGGCCCGCGCGGCGCTCTACCCCGAGGGGCGGATCAACACCGCGCTGGCCGGCAAGGACGCCGCCGCGCTGGCGGCCGCCGCCGAGATCGGCGTGCCGGGCGGCACGCGCGTGCTGGTCGCGCCGTTCCCGCTGATCGTGCCCGAGGAGCCGCTCGCGCTGGAGAAGCTCTTCCCGCTGCTGGGGCTGGTGCGCGTGCCCGACGCCGCGCGCGGCATCGACGCGGCGCGCGCCCTGCTGCGGATCGGCGGCGCCGGCCACTCCGCGGTCATCCACTCGACCGACCCGAAGACGATCCTGGCCTACGGCGCCGCCGTGCGCGTGCTGCGCGTGGCCGTCAACGCGCCCGGCAGCACCGGCTCGTCCGGGCTCGACACCAACCTGGCGCCCACGATGACGGTCGGCACCGGCTTCTTCGGCCGCTCGAGCCTGACCGAGAACCTGCAGCCGAAGCACCTCACGCAGTGGACCCGCGTCGCCTACGCCACCGAGGAGCCGTTCGGCGACTTCAGCGGGCTGGAGCCGTGGGAGGCGCGCCCCGAGCCGGCGCCGGTGGCGCGGCCGGCCGACAACGGGCTCACGCGCGACGACCTGCGGCAGCTGATCCTCGACGAGCTGCGGGAGCTGGTCCATGGCTGAGCTGCGGTCCGCGATCTTCATCGACCAGCTGCAGCCGCAGACCATGTGCTACCTGGGCACCTGGATCCGCGGCCGGCTGCCGCGCACGGGGATGGCGGCGGCGGTGATCGAGGTCGCGCCCGGGCTCGACATCGAGCCGCTGACCGACGTCGCGGTCAAGCACACGGCGCTGCAGCCGGGGATCCTCGTGGTGGAGCGCCACTTCGGCTACCTGGAGTTCCACTCGCGCTCGACGGCCGCCGTGCGCTCGGCCAGCGCCGCCGTGCTCGACGCGCTCGGCGCGTCGCCGTCGGAGGCCACCCGGCCCGAGGTCCTGGCCTCGACGCTCGTCTCGCGGCTCGACCACCAGCACACGTTCCTCATCAACCGCAACAAGCTGGGCTCGATGGCGCTGCCCGGCGAGTCGCTGTTCGTGCTGGAGATGCAGCCCGCCTCGTACGCGATCCTGGCCGTCAACGAGGCGGAGAAGGCCGCGCGGATCAAGGTCGTGGACTACCGCATGATCGGCGCCACGGGGCGCGTCTACATCACGGGCGAGGAGTCCGACGTGCGCGCCGCGGCCGAGGCGGCGACCGATGCACTGGAGACGGTGGGATGAGCGACCATCGCGAGGAGGCGCGCAAGCTGGTGCGCGAGCTGCTGCAGGAGGCGCTCGGCAACGGCAACGGGGTGCCCGCCTCCGTGCCGCCGGCGCCCGTCGCCGCCGTCCACCGCCCGTCGACGTGGTCGCAGCCGGCCGCGCCGGGCGAGGTGATCGGCAGCCCGGAGCGCACGGAGACCGTCCGCATCGCCGGCGACGCCGACCTCGCGGCGTTCGTCCAGCTGGTGCTCGATCAGAGCAGCGAGATCCGGGCGGGGCGGCTGCGGTTCACGCTCGGCGGGACCGCCGCGGCCGGCGCCATGCGGATCGCGCACGGGGCGGTGACCGAGCGGACGATCAAGAAGGCGGCCGAGGCCGGCGGCCGGCTCGTGCTCGGGCCGGGCGCCGTGCTGACCCCGCTGGCGCGCGAGAAGGCGCGGGCACTGGGTGTCGACATCGAACGGGAGCGCTGATGCTGAGAGCGACGGTCACGGGGTCCGTATGGATGACGCGGCGGGTCGACTCGCTGCCCAGCGGCGCCCTGCTGGAGGTCAGGACGGACGACGGCGCGACGCTGGTCGCGTTCGACGTCCTCGGAAGCGGTCAGGGCGAGCGCGTCCTGGTGGCGACGGGCTCGGTGGCCTCGGGCTACTTCAGCCCCGAGCACCCTCCGCTCGACGCCCTGATCATAGGTTCGCTGGACGAACAAGGAGACAACTCATGAGCGAAGCGCTCGGCATGATCGAGACGAAGGGCTACGTGGCGGCCTTGGCCGCCGCCGACGCGATGGTGAAGGCGGCCAACGTCACCATCATCTCGCGCGAGGAGGTCGGCGACGGGCTCGTGTCGGTGGTCGTCAAGGGCGACGTCGGCGCCGTCAAGGCGGCGACCGAGGCCGGGGCGGAGACCGCGGGCACGGTCGGCGAGCTGATCAGCGTCCACGTGATCCCGCGTCCCCACAACGAGCTCGGCAAGCACTTCACGGCTACGGCCGCGTGACCGTAGAGCTCCGCGTCTACCTGCCGATCCCCGAGCTGGGCCGGCAGTTCGCGGCGTACCTCGGCACGCCGCTGAGGGCGCGCGGCTACCCGCCGATCGAGGGCGACCACGCCCTGATCGTCGAGGTCGCGCCCGCCCTGGCGATCGAGCGCGTGATCGACCTGGCGCTCAAGGCCGTGCCCGAGGTCGAGCCCGGGATCCACTACGTCGAGCGCCAGTTCGGCGTGCTCGAGGTCCACTCGCGCGAGCCGGCCGACGTGGAGAAGGCGGGCGAGGCGATCCTCGCCGGGATCGGGGCCAAGGCCGAGGACGGGCTGCGGCCGCGGATCCTCTACACCGACGTCATCGAGGACGTCACCGACCAGCACGCGGTGATCGTCAACCGCAACCGCGAGGCCTCGATGCTGCTCCCGGGCCAGACGCTGCTCGTCGTCGAGATGGTCCCCGCGCTGTTCGCCGCCGTCGCCGCCAACGCCGCCGAGCGCGTCGCGCCGGAGCTCACGCTCGTCACCGTCTCGATGATCGGCGCCGCCGGCCGCGTCTATCTCGCGGGCTCGACCCCGGATATCGTCCGCGCACGAGAGGAGATCACCCGCGTGCTGGAGGACGTCGCGGGACGCGAACACTGATGATCGAGGAAGCACTGTCGCGCTTCGCCCTGTCGCCCGGCGCGACGGCTGAGCTCTGCAACGTCTCCGAGAACCACACGTACCGCGTCGAGGACCCGGAGAAGGGCACCTTCGCGCTGCGCGTCCACCGTCCCGGATACCGCACGGCCCACCAGATCGAGTGCGAGCTGCAGTGGGTCGACGCCCTGCGCGAGCACGGCGCCGTCGACACCTGCGTTCCGGTCGCGGCGCCCTCCGGCGAGCGCGTCGTGGACCTCGGCACGCACAACGTGGTGCTGTGGGAGTGGCTGCCGGGAGCCGAGCCGGACCCCGAGGGTGACGAGGTGATCGACGGGTTCCGGATGCTGGGCGCCGTGTCCGCCCGCATGCACGCGCACGCACGCGCGTGGAGCCGGCCCGCGGGCTTCGACCGCCCGGTCTGGGACTTCGCGCACACACTCGGCTCGGAGGGCTACTGGGGCCTGTGGCAGGACGGCCTCGGCATGGGCGCCGAGGAGCTGGCCCTGCTCGAGCGGCTCGCGGCGACGATCGAGTCGCGGCTGGGCGCGTACGGCCAGTCCGAAGACCGCTTCGGCCTGGTTCACGCCGACATCCGGCTCGCCAATCTCCTGGTGGATGACGGCCACGTGCGCGTGATCGACTTCGACGACAGCGGCTTCGCGTGGTTCATGTACGACTTCGCGACCACCGTGTCGTTCATGGAGGAGCACCCGCGCGTGCCCGAGCTGCGCGAGGCGTGGGTGGAGGGCTACCGATCGGTGGCGCCGCTGGACGCGGCCGACGAGGCCGAGCTCGACACCTTCGTGATGCTCCGCCGGCTCCTGCTCGTCGCCTGGATCGGCTCGCACCACACGTTCGCCACGGAGGCCGCCGAGCTCGGCGCCGGCTTCACCACGGTCACCTGCGAGCTCGCCGAGCGCTATCTCTCGACTCGATAGGAGGCCCAGCTTGTTCACCCCGCTCACCGGCCGCACCGTCCTCGTCACGGGCGGCACCAAGGGCATCGGCAAGGGCATCGCGCGCGTCTTCGCGGGCGCGGGCGCGAAGGTCGCGGTGGCCGGCCGCGGCTCCGAGGCCGGCGAGGCGGCGGCCGCGGAGCTCGGCGCGACCTACATCCAGGCGGACGTCGCCGTGGCCGCCGACTGCGAGCGCATGGCCGCGGAGGCCAAGGAGCGCCTCGGCGGCATCGACGTCCTGTGCGCGAACGCCGGAGTGTTCCCCGACGTCAAGCTCGAGGCCATGAGCGAGGCGGACATCGACGCGATCTTCGCGACCAACGTCAAGGGCACGATGCTCTCGGTCAAGGCCTGCATGCCGGCGCTGGAGCAGAGCGGCCACGGGCGCGTGATCCTCACCTCCTCGATCACCGGGCCCGATCACCGGCTACCCCGGCTGGTCCCACTACGGCGCCACCAAGGCCGCCCAGCTCGGCTTCCTGCGCACGGCGGCGATCGAGCTCGCGCCCAAGGGCATCACGATCAACGCCGTCATGCCCGGCAACATCGAGACCGAGGGGCTCGACGAGCTGGGGCCGGAGTACCGGCACGCGATGGAGTCGTCGATCCCGCAGAAGAAGCTCGGCAAGGTCGAGGACATCGGCTACGCGGCGCTCTTCTTCGCCACCGACGAGGCCGGCTACATCACCGGCCAGACGATCGTGGTCGACGGTGGGCAGGTGCTGCCGGAGTCGCCGATGGCGATGGAAGCGATGTGAGCGACCTCTCGCTCGGCCCGACCGCGCGTGCCGCTCGCGACCGGCTGCTGGACGAGCTCGGCGCGCCCGGCGATCGGCTCGGGGCCGAGCGGGACCTGGCGGAGCGGTACGGGGTGTCGCGCTCGACGATCCGGGCCGCGCTGGCCGACCTCGAGCGCAACGGCGTCGTGCGGCGCGCGCGGGGGAGGGCGGGCGGGATCTTCGTCGCCGAGCGCAAGGTCGAGCGCGACCTCACGAGCCTGACGAGCCTGCCGTACTACCTGCGCCGCCAGGGCTTCGAGTCCGACGCCCGCGTGCTGTCGACGGCGACGCTCGACGCCGACGCCGACACCGCGGCGGCGCTGGGCGTCGATCTCGTGCTCGAGGTGGTGCGCGTGCGGCTCGCCGACGGCGAGCCGATCTCGCTCGAGCGGGCGAGCTTCCCGGCCGAGCGGTTCCCGGGCCTGCTCGACCGCTCTCTGTCGGGGTCGCTGTACGAGCTGCTGCAGTCCGAGTACGGACTCGAGCCCGGCGAGGCGGAGGAGCGGATCGAGGTCGTGGCGGCCGGCGCGGGCGAGGCGCGGCTGCTCGGCGTGGCGCGCGGGGCGCCGCTCCTGACCGTCGCGCGCACGACATGGGACGCCGACGGCCGGCCATTCGAGCGCTCGCACGATCTCTTCCGCGGCGACCGAGCCCGGATCGTGGTGCGTGCACGCTCGGTGGGTGCGGCCGTGCAGGTCTTGTGACGCTTGCCACATCGCCCCCGCAGGTGGTTGAATGCGCGAAGTCGTCGGACAACTTGGTCCAACCGAGGGAACGGAGAGAGGGGAGCTGATGTCCACCACCCAGCCGGACACACGGGTCGAGGCGCACCACGCGGGCATGGTCGAGTCCGTCTCGGTGGCCGATTCCGGGGTCGACCGCCTGAAGCCCGGGGCCATCGGCCTCATGGGCGTGATCTTCATCGCGGTGACCGGCGCCGCGCCGATCTCCGCGATGCTGTTCAACGTGCCGTTCGCCGTCGGCTTCGGCACCGGCCTCTACACGCCGGCCGCGTTCCTCTTCGCGACGATCATCCTCACGATCTTCTCGATCGGCTACGTCGCGATGGCGCGCAAGATCCGCGCCACCGGCGGCTTCTACACGCTCATCTCGCACGGCCTCGGTCGTGAGCTCGGGCTCGCGACCGGCATCTGCGGCGCGCTCGCCTACACGCTGTTCGAGGTCTCGCTGCTCGGCGGGTTCTCGTACTTCGCGGTGACGAACTTCGAGTCGTGGTTCGGCTGGGAGATCCCGTGGATCCTGTTCGGCGTCGGCGCTGCCCTGCTGATCAGCGTGCTGTGCTGGTTCGACGTCGAGCTGTCCGTGAAGGTGCTCGGCACCGCGCTGATCGGCGAGCTCGTCATCCTCGCGATCTTCGACCTCGTGGTCTTCGGGTCGGGCGGCAGCGAGGCCAGCGGCATCCAGTGGGAATCGCTCAACATGTTCAAGCTGACCGACCCGGGCGTCGGCCTGGCCGCGGGGGTCGGTCTCTTCCTCGCCTTCTGGTCATGGGTGGGATTCGAGGCCGTGCCCAACTACGCCGAGGAGTCGCGTGACCCGAAGATGATCATCGTCCGCGCGACGCTGATCTCGGTCGTCGGCCTGGGGATCCTCTACGTCATCACGTCACTGGCCTTCGTCTCCGCCTACCCGGAGTCGTCGCTCATCGAGGACGCGCAGAACCCGGCCGGCCCGTTCTTCCTCGCCATGGGCGAGTACGGCAACCAGTTCTTCGTGCACGTGATGGAGGTCTTCATCCTCACCGGCTCGTTCGCGTGCGCGATGGCCTTCCACAACGCGGCCATGCGCTACTACTACGCGATGGGCCGGGAGGAGATCCTTCCCAAGGCCCTCGGCCGGACGCACCCGACGCACAAGTCGCCGTACGTGGCGAGCGTGTTCCAGACGGTGCTCGCCCTGGCGCTCGTGCTGGCGTGGGGCATCGGCTCCGGGTTCGGCTTCGGCGCCGGGTTCGACACCGCCTATGTCCGCATCTACACGATGATGGCCGTGCAGGGCGTGGTGTGGCTGATGGCCATCCAGACGGTCTGCGCACTGGCCGTGATCGTCTGGCACCGGCGCCACAAGCACCCCGACTCGTTCTGGGTCGTGGTCGTGGCCCCGATCATCGCGATCGCCGGTCAGGTGTTCGCGCTCTATCTGCTGTTCAAGAACATCGACGTGCTGGCCGGCACGATCGGCTACGTCGACCTGATCGCCCCGCTCGCCATCATCGGCGTGGCGATCGCGCTCGGCTACGCGTTCTGGCTCAAGCGGACCAACCGCAAGAAGTTCGACATGATCGGCCGCATGATCGACGAGGGCGAGACGGTCCTCTAACCGTTCGGATCCCGGCGGCGCTGCGGCGCCGCCGGGGTGGCGAACCGCGTCCCGTCGCGGCCGCGAAATCGGCCGAACACGCCTCCCTACAAGCGGGGTTCGTCGACCACGGCGCCGGCCGCGTCGAGCGCCGCCGCCAGCTCGGCCTCGAGCGGACCGCCGACCAGCTTGCCGTCCAAAGCCGCGGTGCCGATCGTGAACGCCCACGCACCCGCGCCATCCAAGGCCCGGATCCGCTCAGCCGAGTCGACCGAGCCCGCGCAGATGACCGGCAGGTCGGTCGCGCCCACGACCGCCCGCACCAGCGCCTCGACGTCCCCGTCATACCGATAGGCGAGCAGGTTGATCCCGTCGACGCCCAACGCAGCGGCCCGCTCCGTGTCGGCCACGATCTCGTCGATCTCCCCGCGCAGCAGACACGGGTGGCCGACGATCTGCCCGACGTACGGCCAGAACTTCACGCCGGTCCCCTCGAGGATCTCCTGCACCGGCTCGATCAGCGTGCCGCCGATCAGGTGGTCGGGCCGGATCTCGGCCGCGACACGCGCCGAGTTCAGCGTGTCCTCCTCGGTCTCCGAGACCACCTCGATCCAGGTCTCGTGCCCGTGCGAGCGGATGTCGTCCATCAGCGCCGCGAGCTCCTCGCGCGGCAGGCCCACGTCCTTGCAGCCGACGTGCCGGAGGCCGGTGCCGGCGACCGACGCGTAGACCTCACGGGCGTCCGTGAGCGTCACATCGTCGCGCGTGAGCATGAAGATGAACTCGATCATCGGGTCCCCATCCCAGTCTGAGTTGTCTGACAACTGGTACGCTACCACCGGTCCAGCGGAGGAGGAGGGGCAGCGTGCGAGCAGCGATCTGGAACGGGCCGGGCAGCATGGAGATCGGTACCGCTCCGGATGCCGTGTGCCCCGAGGACGGGGTGCTCTTGCACGTGCTCGCCTGCGGCGTCTGCGGTACCGACGTGCGCTCCTTCTACAACGGCGACCGCCGGATCGAGGCCCCCTGGGTGCTCGGCCACGAGATCTCCGGCGAGGTGATCGAGATCGGCCCGCGGGCGGAGGCGGAGGTCGCCCTGAGCGGCATCTCGCTCGGCGACGCCGTGCACTGCATCTCGACGCTCTGGTGCGGCCGCTGCCGCCTCTGCCGCGGCGGCGCCGAGAACCTGTGCCTCAACGGCGAGCTGATGGGCTTCGACCATCCCGGCGCCTACGCCGACCGCGTCGCGATCCCCAACATCGCGCTCAAGAACCTGTTCCGCATCCCCGACGGCCTGTCGCCCGCCCACGCCACGTTCGCCGACCCGCTGAGCGACGTCATCTGCGGCCACAAGGACATCGCGATCGGGCTCGACGACGTCGTGGTCGTCATCGGGACCGGCCCGGTCGGCACCGCCCACGCCGCGCTGGCGCGGCTGCAGGGCGCCGGCCAGGTGCTGCTGCTCGAGCGCGCCGCGCGCCGGCTCGAGCTCGCGCGCGACATCCTCGGCGACGAGCGCGTCGCCTACGTCGACACCGACGGGGAGGACGGCAACGCGGCCGTCATGCGCGCCACCGACGGCTTCGGCGCCGACGTCGTGATCGTCGCCTGCTCCAGCGACATCGCGCAGCAGGAGGCGATGGAGATGGCCGCCCCGCGCGGCCGCGTCCTGTTCTTCGGCGGCCTGCCGAAGGGCACGACGCACATCCAGTTCCCCTCCAACATCCTGCACTACCGCGAGGTCCAGGTGCACGGCTCGTACGCCTCGCGCCATCGCGACCAGGTCGCGGCGCTGGACATGCTGGCCTCCGACGCGGGCGGGATCCGCTCGGTGGTCTCGGACATCATCGGCCTCGACGAGACGCCCGACGCCTTCCCGCGCATCCGCGCCGGCGAGGCGCTGAAGGTCGTCGTGGCGCCGTGAAGACCCGCCGCTCGCTGCGCCACAGCCTCGCCGAGGAGCTGCGCACGCGCATCCTCGCCGGCGAGTGGCGGCCGGGCGAGCGGCTGCCGTCGGAGCCCGAGCTGGCGCGCCGGCGGTTCGTCTCGCGCTCGTCGATGCGCGCGGCGATCACCGTGCTCGAGGAGGACGGGTTCGTCAGCCGCAAGCACGGGTCGGGGACCTACGTCTCGCACCGGCCGGCGCTGCCGAACGACCTCGGGCGCAACTTCGGCGTCTCCTCGATGATCGCGCGCAGCGGGATGCTTCCGGGCTCGGTGGAGGAGAGCGCGGGCGCCGTCCCCGCGCCCGCCGCCGTGGCCGAGGCGCTCGGCGTCGAGGCGGGCTCGCCCGTGAGCTCGCTGCGCCGCGTGCGAACGGCCGACGGGCGGCGCGTGGTCGACGTCAGCGACTGGTGCCGGATCGAGCACCTGTCGCCCGAGGACCTCGCCGAGCTCGGCGAGGGCTCGATCTACACGGCGCTCGCGGACCGCGGCCTGGCCGTCGACCACGGCGTCGCCGAGCTCACGCCGCGCAACGCGGACGGCGACGTCGCCCGCCGGCTCGACGTGCCGGCCGGCGCGCTGCTGATCACGATCGACCAGGTCGACAGCACGGCCGACGGCGTGCCGGTGCTCGTCTCGCGCGAGCACCACATCGCCGACGCCTTCACCTTCACGGTCCTGCGGCGCGGTCCCGGTGACTGACGCGCCGCTCGTCGTCGGCGTCGACGTCGGCTCGCAGGGCACCTGCGCCGAGGCGCTCGAGCTCGACGGGACGCTGGTGGCGTCGACCTACGAGCCGCATGAGCTCAGCTATCCGGAGGCCGGATGGGCCGAGCAGGACCCGAACGAGTGGACGGTCGCGCTGGTCGCCACGCTGGCGCGGATCCGCGAGCAGACCGCCGGACGCGAGATCGCCGCGCTGTCGTTCGGGTCGCAGCTCGACGGGCTCGTGGCCGCGCGGGCCGACGGCACGCCGCTGCGGCCCGCGCTGATCTGGTGCGACCGCCGCGCCGGGGAGGAGTGCGCCGCGGCGCGCATCGAGGCCCCGCGCCTGCGCGAGCTCACCGGCTGCAACCTCGACCCCGGCCACGTGGCGCCCAAGATCGCCTGGGTCGCGCGGCACGAGCCCGACGCCTATGAGGCGGCCGCCGTCTTCACGCTGCCGGGCTCGTGGGTGGCGTGGCAGGCGTCCGGCGAGCTGGCCGTCGATCCCTCGAACGCGTCGTCGGCGAGTCTGCTCGACCCGCGGGCGCGTGCGTGGTCGGAGGAGGCGTGCGAGGCGTTCGGCATCGACCTGGCGCGGCTGCCGCCCGTGCGCCCGGCCCACGCCGTGCTCGGCCCGATCCGCGACTGGCTGCGCGACGCGACCGGGCTCGACGGCTCGACGCTGGTGGTGATGGGCGCGGGCGACGAGATGGCGGCGACGCTGGGCGCCGGCGTGGTGGAGCCGGGCGTGGTGTGCGACGTCATGGGCACCGCCGAGCCCGTCTGCGCGGTCGTCGCCGAGCCGGCCTTCGACCCGACCGGCGTGGTCGAGCTCCATCCGCACGCCGACCCCGACACGTGGCTGCTCGAGAACCCCGGCTGGCTCTCGGGCGGCGCCTACCGCTGGTTCCGCGACGAGCTGGGCGGCCCGGAGGCCGCGCGCGCGAAGGAGAGCGGCGCCGACGTCTACGAGCTGCTCAACGAGCTCGCCCAGTGCGCGCCGCCGGGCGCCGGCGGCGTGACGTGGCTGCCCGCGCTGGCCGGGGCGATGGCCCCGGAGTGGAACGCCGACGCGCGCGCCGCCTGGTTCGGGATGACCGCCGCCCACGGCCGCGCGCACCTGGCCCGCGCGCTGCTCGAGGGCAACGCGCTGGCGCTGCGCGACGTGATCGAGGCGATCGCCGGCGCCGGGCATCCGCCCAGCGACGTGGTCTGCGTCGGCGGCGGCGCCAAGGGCCGGCTGCTGCTCGAGCTGCGCGCCCACATCACAGGGCTGCCGGTGTGCCGGCCGGAGGACGTGGAGACCACCGCCCGCGGCGCGGCGATGCTCGCCGCCGCCGGCGCGGGCCTGCACCCGTCGGTGGCGGACGCGGCGCGCGCGATGGCCGGCGCGCGGGAGGAGCGCGTGCTGCCCGACGCCGAGCTGCGCGACGTCTACGACGACCTGCACCGCCGGCATCTGGCGCTGTACGACGCGCTGCGGCCGTTGTTCAACGGGGCCGCGGCGTGACGCGCGACGCGGGGGCGGTCGACGCGGCGTCGCGGCGGCGGGCGATCGAGGCGGCGACGTCCGGCGACCTCGACGTGCTCGTCGTCGGCGGCGGCATCACCGGCGCGGGCGCGGCGCTCGACGCCGCCACGCGCGGCCTCAGCGTCGCGCTGGTCGAGGCGCGCGACCTCGCCGCCGGCACCTCGAGCGCGTCGAGCAAGCTCATCCACGGCGGGCTGCGGTACCTCGAGATGGGCGACATCGGCCTCGTGCGCGAGGCGCTGCGCGAGCGCGAGCTGCTGCTCACCCGACTCGCGCCCCACCTCGTCAAGCCGGTCCCGTTCCTGTGGCCGCTGCGCGGCCGCGCCTGGGAGCGCGCCTACCTCGGCGCCGGGCTGATCCTCTACGACACCATCGGCGGCGCGCGGTCGGTGCCGCGCCACCGACATCTGACGAAGCGCGGCGCGCTGGCCGTCGCGCCGGCGCTGAACCCCGACGCGCTGGTGGGCGCCGTCCAGTTCCACGACGCCGCCGAGGACGACGCGCGCATGGTCGTCCACGTGGCGCGCACCGCCGCCGCCCACGGCGCTCACATCGCCACGCGCGTGAAGGTCACCGGCTTCCGGCGCCCCGGCGAGGTCGAGGCGGTCGACGAGGAGACCGGCGAGCCACTGCTCCTGCGGGCGCGCCACGTCGCGGGCGCCGCCGGCGTGTGGACCGACCGCCTGCGGGAGCTGGCGGGCGGCGTCTCGCGGCACCGCATCGTCCCGTCCAAGGGGATCCACATCTTCGTCGCCCGCGACCGCCTGCCCATGGACACCGGGGTGCTGGCGCGGACCGAGAAGAGCGTGCTCTTCGTCATCCCGTGGGAGGGCGGCTGGCTGATCGGCGACACCGACACGCCGTGGCGGCACGGCCCCGACTCGCCGGTCGCCACCGGCGCCGACGTCGACTACCTGCTCGCCAAGACCAACGCGCTGCTGGCCGAGCCGCTCACGCGCGACGACGTCCACGGCGTGATCGCCGGCCTGCGGCCGCTGGTGGCCGAGGCGGCGCGCAGCGACACGACGCGGATCAGCCGCAAGCACGTGGTCGAGTCGCCGGCGCCGCGGCTCACCACGATCGCGGGCGGCAAGTACACGACCTACCGCGTGATGGCCGCCGACCTGATCGACGCCGTCGCGCCCGGCACGCGCTCGATCACCCGGGACGTGCCGCTCGTCGATCGCGACCTCGACGGCGCCGACGAGGTGACGTACGCCTGCACCCACGAGGGCGCGCTGCACCTCGACGACGTGCTCGAGCGCCGGACCCGCCTCGCCCTCACCGCGCCCGACCGCGGGCTGGCCGCCGCCGAGCCGGCCGCGGCGGCGATGGCCGACGCGCTCGGCTGGAGCCCGCAGCGCACGCGGCACGAGGTCGACGCCTATCGCGCCCGGGTCGCCGCCGCGCGCGCGGCGGAGGCGGAGCGCGACGACGACGCCGCGCTCGCCGCCTACCGCGCGGTGCTCGCCGAGCGCCGCGTGGTGCGGGCGTGACGCTCGTCGCCGGGCTCGACCAGGGGACGTCGAGCACGCGCTGCGTCGTGCTCGACGCCGAGCTGAACGAGGTCGCCGCCGCCTCGGTGCCCGTCGAGTGCTCGTTCCCGGCGCCCGGGCTGGTCGAGCAGGACCCCGAGGCGATCGTCGCCTCGGCGCGCGAGGCGATCGCGGCCACCGGCGTGCGGCCGGACGTGCTCGGCATCGCCAACCAGACCGAGACCTTCGTGGTCTGGGATCGCGGCACGGGGGAGGCCGTGCACCCGGCGATCGTGTGGCAGGACCGCCGCACCGATGCCGCCTGCGAGGCGCTGCGCGAGCACGCGGACTGGGTGCGCGAGCGCACCGGGCTCGAGCTCGACGCCACCTTCCCCGCAACCAAGCTGCGCTCGGTCCTCGACCGCGTCGACGGCGACCTGGCCTACGGCGACGTCGCCTCCTGGCTGCTGTTCCGGCTCGCCGGCGCCCACGTCACCGACGCCGGCAACGCCGGCCGCTCGCTGCTGTGCCCGCTCGGCGGCGGCGACTGGGACGACGAGCTGCTCGACCTGTTCGGCATCCCGCGCGCTCTGATGCCGCCGATCGTCGACACCGACGCGCTCGACGCCTCGATCGAGGGCATCCCGGTGCGCGCCGCGGCCGGCGACCAGCAGGCCTCGCTCTTCGGCCTGCGCTGCTGGGAGACCGGGACCGCCAAGGTCACGCTCGGCACGGGCGCGTTCGTGCTCGCCCAGGCGGGAACGACCGCCCCGCGTCCGCCGGACGGCATCCTCGCCTCGACCGCCTGGCGGCGCGCGGGCGCCACCAGCTACGCGCTCGAGGGCTTCATCCCGACCGCCGCCGCCGCGGTCGACTGGTTCGCGCGCATCGGGGCCCTGCCGCCGGCGAAGGAGCTCGACGCCCTGCTGCCGGACGGCCGGCCCGGTCCCATCTGCGTTCCCCTCTTCACGGGCGCCCGCGGCGCGCTCTTCGAACTCGACCTCGGCACCACCCGCGCCGACCTCGCGCGGGCGGTGATCGACGGCATCGTCCACCAGGTCGCCGACGCGGTCGAGGCGATCGGCACGCTCGACACGCTGCGCATCGACGGCGGCCTCTCGCGCTCCGACTGGACCGCGCAGCGGCTCGCCGACCTCGCCGGCGTCACCGTCCAGCGCACCGCTCGCCCGGACTCGACGGCGCTCGGCGCCGCCACCTTGGCCGGCCTCGCCGCCGGCGTCTGGGACAGCCCGGAGGCGATCCCCGAGATCCCGTTGGACCTCGTCGCCGAGCCCACGATCACGCAGGACGAGCGCTCGCACGAGCGACAGCGCTGGGCCGCCGCGCGCGAGCTCGTCAACCGCTCTTGATTCCGGCGAGCGACTCCTCGAGCGCGGCCATGAGGTCCGGGACCGGCGCGGGCTCCTTCTCGCTCTCGGGCGCCTCGATGGTCTTGCCCTTGCCCTTGCTCCGCACGATCTTCTTGAGCCGCTTCTGGAAGCGGTCCTCGTAGCGGCCGGGATCCCACGGGCAGGCCAGCGCCTCGATCAGCGCGACGGCCTGGTCGACCTCCTTCTTGGCCGGCTTGTCGCGCTTGGTCGGCGTCGGCACGTCCTTGGTCGGCCGGACCTCGTCGTGGAACCGCAGGGTGGTGAGCTTCATCCGGCCCTCGTGCGCGCGGATGAGGACCAGGTACTCCTTGGTGCGCAGGACGAAGCGCCCGAGCGCAGCCCTCTCGGTGCGCGCCATCACCTCCACCAGCAGCCGATAGGCGCGCTGCGTGCCCTCGGAGTCGCCCGACGGCACGAGCACGTACGGGTGGTCGAAGTAGACCGGGTCGACGTCGGCGACGTCGACGAACGCCTCGATGTCGATCGTGCGCGTCTTGCGCGGCGCGGCGGTCGCCAGCTCGGCGTCGGTGAGGATCACCAGCTCGTCGTCGTCGGTCTCGTAGCCGCTGGCGATCTCCTCGTAGGGGACCTCGACGTCCTCCTCGGCGCAGAAGCGGTGGATCTCGACCGGCGTGTGGTCCTTGGCGTGGAGCTGGCGGAAGTGCAGGTCGGTGTCGCGCACGCCGCTGAACAGCGCCACCGGGACGTTGACGAGGCCGAAGCCCAGCGAGCCGGTCCACATCGAGCGCGGCATCAGGCCAGGCTCGCTTCGAGGGCGGCCAGCAGGTCGTCGGCGGACTCGGTCTCGACGTCCTCGGGCGGCTCGATGTTCTTGCCCGCGGCCTTGCGCTCGACCACCTCGAGCACGGCCTCGCGGTACTGGTCCTCGTAGTCGGCGGGGTCGAACTTCGTGTGCAGGCCGTCGACCAGCGAGGCGGCCATCTTGATCTCGCGGTCGCTCGGCTTGCGCTGGACGCGGCCGAGCTCGAAGTCCTCTGGGTCGACGAGGTCGTCCGCGAAGCGCATCGTGTGGATGGCGAGCACGTCGTCGAGCGGGCGCAGCACGACCGTCCGCTCGCGGTTGTGGAACACCCAATGGCCGACGCCGGCGCGGCCGGACTTCTCGAGCGCCGCGTGGAGCAGCGCGTAGGCGTCCTTGCCCTTGTCGCGGTGGCCCAGGTGGTAGGTGCGCTCGTAGAAGTCGGGATCGATCTCCTCGAAGGGGACGAAGTGGTCGATCTCGATCCGGCGCGACTGGGAGCCGGCGGCCGCCGCGATCTCGTCGTCGGTCAGCTCGACCCACTTGCCCTTGCTCACCTCGAAGCCCTTGACGATGTCCTTGTAGTCGATCTCCTTGTCGTCCTTGGGGCAGATGCGCCGGTGCTCGATCGGGCTGCCGTCCTTCGCGTGGACCTCGCGGAAGTGGACGGTCTTGGACTCGGTGGCCGAGTAGACCTTGACCGGCACGGCCACGAGGCCGAACGTGATCGTGCCGTTCCAGATGGAGCGTGGGGCCATGTTCGTTGGCTTCCCGCTGTGGCAGTCTTCGAAGCCATGAGCGCGCCCGCCCTCATCGTCGTCGACGTCCAGAAGGCCTTCGCCGACCCCTACTGGGGCCGGCGCGACAACCCCGACTGCGAGCGCAACGTCGCCGCCCTGATCGAGCGCTGGCGTTCGGAGGGGCGGCCGGTCGTCTTCGTCCGCCACGACTCCGACGAGCCGGACTCGCCGCTGCGTCCCGGGCTGCCGGGCAACGAGTTCCAGGACGTCGTCACCGGCGAGCCGGACCTGCTGGTCGCCAAGTCGGTCAACTCGTCCTTCCACGGCGAGCCGGACCTGCAGGCGTGGCTCGACGGCGAAGGCGTGGAGACGATCTACATCTGCGGCATCACCACCAACCACTGCTGCGAGACGACGGCACGGGTGGGCGGCAACCTCGGCTACGACGTGCGCTTCGTGCTCGACGCCACGCACACTTTCGACCGGCCCGATCCGAGCGGCGAGATCGTCCCCGCCGAGCTGATCGCCCGCGTCAGCGCCGCCAACCTGCACGGCGAGTTCGCGACGGTGATCGACACCGCAACCGCGATCGCCGATTGAGCCGGGCGCTCGTCAACTTCTTCTACGCGCACCCGGTCGGCCACGCGGTCGAGGCGCTGCACTACGCGCACGGCCATCACGTCGCCGCCCCCGAGCTCGAGCTGTCGGTCGCCCTGAACGCCGCGACCGCCGTCGAGCTGGCGCGCTTCTGCCCGTTCGTCGAGCGCGCCTACGCGATCGACCATCCGCTGCTCGAACCGTGCCCCGACTCGGCCGCGCGGCTGGCCGAGCTGCCGCGCGAGTGGGACTGGATCGCCGACGACCCGCGGCGCTGGCAGGACGTCCAGCTCGCGATGTTCCCGGGGCTGCGCGACTACTACGCGGCCAGCGACGAGCACCTCACGGCGCGCTTCGCGCGGACCATCGCCGGTGCCGGGCGGCTCGCCTACGCGCCCCACCGGCCGCTGCGGTTCGAGCTGCCGGCGCGTTCGCTGGACGGCGGGCCGTGGATCGCGGTCATGCCGGCCGGCTCGAGCGAGCGCTCGCTGTATCCGTCGCTCGCCTCCTGGCGGGTGATCCTCGACGCGCTCCCCGACGCGCGCCTCGCCCTCGTCGGCAAGACCGGCGCGACCACGCTCGAGCCCGGCGAGCACGCCGCGCTGCTCGGCCACGCGGACCTCGACGCCTTCGACCTCCCGCTGGCCGAGCAGCTCGCGATCGTGCAGGCCTGCGACGTCTTCCTCGCGCCACACACGGGCTTCGGGCTGGCCGCGCTCGCCGTGGGCACGCCGTGGCTGGCGATCTCCGGCGGGCGCTGGTTCGAGTACTACTTCAACCACGTCCCGTTCCGCTCGGTCATCCCCGACGTCGAGCGCTACCCGTGCTTCAGCCAGTTCGTCCCGGCGGCCACGATCGACGACGGTGAGGACGGGCCGCGGACGCCGAGCATGAGCCGGGCGCGGATCCGCGACGACCTCGAGCGGATCGTCGCCGCCGCGGGCGAGCTGCTGGCCGGCTCGCTGACCTACGAGCAGGCGCTGCGCGAGTACTTCGCCGCTCTGCTGGACGCCCACGACGGAGACGCGGCCGCCATCTGGTCGATCGACGGCGTGCACCTGCAGTACCTCGGATAAGCAAAAATGTTTGAACTTATCCGGCGGCTTCGTTACCGTCGGGTCGACGGTGCGAGGAGGAGAGGGACAAGCTGTGCTGCGGCGCGCGCTCGAGGTCGAGTCCAACAGCGTGCTCGCCGCGACGATCGCCCTGATCGTCTTCATCGGGATCATGCATCCCGACTTCCTCGCGTGGGGTCAGCTGAAGGAGGTCGTCCAGAACGCGACCTACGTGGGGATCATCGCGGCGGGCATGGCCTTCCTGCTCTCGATGCGGGAGATCGACCTGTCCGTGGGCTCGATGTTCGGCCTCGCGCTGGTGGTCTCCGCGCTGTTCATGCAGGACGGCATGAACCCGTGGCTGGCCGCGCTGCTGGGCATCCTGCTCGGCTGCGCGATGGGGCTGCTCAACGCCGTGCTCGTTCAGTTCATCGCCATCCCGGCGATCGTCGCGACGCTCGCCACCCTGTCCATGTACCGCGGCCTCTCGCAGGCGCTCAGCGACGGCGAGCAGGTCACCGGCCTTCCGGCTGAGAACAGCTTCTTCACCTTCGTCGGCGGCGACCTCGCGGGCCTGCCCGTGAGCGTCTGGGTGATGATCATCGTCGCGATCGTGTTGACGGTCGTCCTGCGCTTCACGCCCTACGGCTACCGGGTGCGGGCGATCGGCTCAAACCCCGAGGCGGCGACGTTCTCGGGCATCTCGATCCCGCGCGTGCGCGTGCAGACGCTGGTGCTGGTCGGCGGGCTGTGCGGGCTCTCGGGGATGCTCGGGCTGGCCTTCTTCATCTCGGGCGACCCCAACATCGGCACCGGCTTCGAGCTGCAGGCGATCGCCGCCGCCGTGATCGGCGGGACGCCGCTGCGCGGCGGGAGCGCGACGGTCGTCGGCGCCGTGCTGGGGGCCATCCTGCTGAGCGCTGTCAACAGCGGGCTCGCCTACTTCGACGTGCCGGTCAACTGGAGCGCGTTCGCGACCGGAGCCGTGATCCTCGCCGCCGTCGCCCTCGACAGCGTGATCCGCGGCCGGCGCCGGCATCGACGTACGGGGCTCGACCTGTGAAACACAAGGAGAGAGGTGCCATGACCAGAACCCTTGCGACGGGCGTTGCGCTGCTTGCCCTCGCGGTTGCCGGCTGTGGGTCCGACGACGACGGCGGCGGCTCCGGAGCGTCCGGCGGGGGCGGCTCCGACGAGGCCAAGCTGGCGTTCGTCTACCCGACGACGACGACGAACTTCGCGCAGGAGATGGCGCTCGGCGCCAAGGCGGCGGCCGACGACACGCCGGGCGTGGATCTCACCGAGTCCGCCCCCGCCAACGTCGACGGGCCGAAGCAGGTGCAGCTCTTCCAGGCCGCCGTGCGCACGTCCAAGGACGGCGTGGCGATGATGACGCTCACGCCCGAGCTGTTCATCCGGCCGCTGCAGCAGGCCGGCGACCAGGGCGTTCCGCTCGTGGCCGTCGACGTGCCGCCGCCGGCGGGCACGGAGGAGGACGTCAAGCTGCTGATCGGCAACTCGAACGTCGAGATCGGCCAGGACCTGGCCAAGGCGCTGCTCGAGGACATCCCCGAGGACGCCACGGGCGACGTGATGATCGGCACCGACACGCCGGGCCTGCCGGTGCTCGAGCAGCGCAACGAGGGCTTCATGGAGGTCATGAAGGCCGAGCGGCCGGGGCTGAAGTTCATCGTGTTCGACGCCAAGCAGAGCCCGACCGACAACTTCAACACCTGGAGCGCGCAGGTCAAGGCGCACCCCGACGCGGTGGCGTACGTCGGCCCGGGCAGCCAGGCCGCGGTGTCGCTGTCGCGGATCCAGAAGCGCACGGGTCAGAAGCTGCTGGTCGGCGCCTGCGACCTCGACAAGGTCGCCATGCAGGGCGTCAAGGACGGGCTCGTCAAGGCGCTCATCTCGCCCGAGCACTGGCTCAAGGGCTACCTGGCGATCAAGCTGATGGCCGACGCCAAGCTCGAGGACAAGCCGCTCCCCGAGGGCGTGTGGAACTCGGGCGCGCTGGAGGTCAACGCCGACAACATCGACGAGATCCTCACGCGTCAGGAGAGCGCGGAGACCCGCTCGGAGTACTTCAAGGAAGAGGTCGACAAGCAGCTCTCCAGCCCCGACGACTACCTGAGCGCGCCCGGAGGCTAGTGCTCGAAGCCCGCGACCTCCGCAAGACGTACGGCGGCGTCGTGGCGCTCGCCGGCGCGGACTTCACGGTCCGCGCCGGCTCGGTGCACGCGCTGCTGGGGGAGAACGGGGCGGGCAAGTCGACGCTGGTCAAGATCGTCGCGGGGGCGATCGTGCCCGACTCGGGCGAGCTGCGGCTGGACGGCGAGCCCGTGCGGTTCGCGACCACCGCCGAGGCGGTGCGCCGTGGCGTGGCGGTGGTCTCGCAGGAGCTGAACCTGTTCGGCGACCTCGACGTGCTCGCCAACCTGTTCACGATGCGCGAGATCAGGCGCGGACCGTTCATCTCGCGGCGCGAGATGACGGCTCGGGCGCGGCCGGTGCTCGCCGAGCTCGGGCTCGACGTGGGGCTGCGCACGCGCGTGGAGGAGCTGCCTCTTGCGCAGCGGCAGCTGATCGAGATCGCCAAGGCTCTGCTGACCGAGCCGCGCGTGCTGATCCTCGACGAGCCGACGTCGGCGCTCGGGGCTTCGAGCACCGAGATGCTGCTCGACGTGCTGCGCGTGCTGCGCGACCGCCAGGTCGGAGTGGTCTTCGTCTCGCACATCCTCGAGGACGTGATGGCGCTGTGCGACGAGGTGACCGTGCTGCGCGACGGGCACGTGGAGCTCAGCGCGGAGCCGCGCGCCGAGCTGACGGTGCCGCGGATCGTCGACGCGATGCTCGGGCAGCGCGAGGTCGCGGACGCGGCGCCGGACGCGACGCTGAAGGAGGCGGTGGCCGAATCGGTCGGCGACGACGCCGGCATGGGGCGGCTCGAGCTGCGGGCCGCCGCGGTCGAGGGGGCGCTCGAGCCGTTGACCTTGGAGGTGCGCTCGGGCGAGATCGTCGGGCTCGCGGGCGTGGCCGGGGCCGGCCATCACGCGGTGCTCGAGCTGGTGAGCGGGCTGCGGTCCCCGGACCAGGGCCGGATCCTGCTGCCCGACGGGCGCGAGGTGCCGCACGGGCTGCGGCGCGCCGTGCGCGCCGGCGTCGCGCTGGTGACCGGCGACCGCCGCCGGCTCGGGCTGATGCTCGACAAGCCCTTGTGGGAGAACGCGGGTCAGATCCGGTCGGTCGGCCTGGCGGCCGACGGGCCGGTCGTGCGCGCGGGCGCGCTGCGCGAGCGCGCCCGCGAGCACGTGCGCGGGTTGCGGATCCAGAGCCGCTCGGTCGACCAGGAGGCGGGCTCGCTGTCAGGCGGCAACCAGCAGAAGGTCGTGTTCGCGAAGTGGCTCGACGCGCAGCCGTCGGTGTTCCTGCTCGACGACCCGACGCGCGGGGTCGACGTCGGCGCCAAGGACGAGATGCACGCGCTCATCCGCTCGACCGCCGCGGCGGGCGCGCCGGTGCTCATCTGCTCGACCGACATCGACGAGCTGGCCGGGTTGTGCGACCGGGTCGTGGTGTTCCACCAGGGTCGCGTGTCGGCCGAGCTGGCGGGCGAGCGGCTGCGGACGCATCTGGTGCTCGAGGCGATGAACACGGCTTAGGGATCGAACGTCTCGTCGGGCGCGACGACGACCTCGAGCACGAGCGGCGTGTCGCGCTGGCCCAGCTCGGCATCGAGCCGCTCGAGCAGCTCGTCGTGGCGCTCGACCCGGATCGCGTCGCAGCCGAGCGCGCGCGCCATCGCGCTGATGTCGACCCCTTCGATCCGCGGCCACGGACCGGGCGCGCCGGTGCGCTCGGCCAGCCGGTCCATGATCGCGTAGCCGCCGTTGGAGAGCACGACGAACAACACGCCCACGCGGTAGCGGGCCGCGCTCCACAGGGCCTGGATCTGGTACAGCGACGAGCCGTCGCCGACCACGGTGAGCACCGGGCGGTCGGGGCGCGCCATCCGCAGGCCGATCGCGGCCGGCAGGGCGAAGCCGAGCATGCCCATCGCGCTCACGAACCCCAGCGGCTCGGTGGTCGCCACGCGTGCGTGCAGCTCGGGGCGGCTCGACGGCGTCTCCTCGACGAGGATCGCGTCGCGCGGCAGGCGCTCCGCCAGGGCGGCCAGCACGTGGCCGGCGCGCAGCGGCTCGCCGGCGGCGGGCGGGGGAGGCGGCGCGGGACGCCGCAGTCCGGGCGTGTCCGCCTCCCCGCGTGGATCGACCGCCGCCGCCAGCGCGGCGCAGATCGCCGCCGGGTCGCCGAGCACGGACAGCTCGACCGGGCTGCGATGCGCTTCCTCCGGATCCTGGGTCACGACCGCCATGCGCGTGCCCGAGCGCACCAGCGGGCCGGGGTCGAACGGGTACTGGCGCAGCGCCCCGGTGCCGACGACGAGCACGACGTCGTGGGCGGCGAGCACCTCGCGCAGCCGCGCGCGGCGGGCCGGCAGGTGGCCGGCGAACAGGGGATGGTCCTGCGGGAAGCCGGCCTGGCCGCCGAACGGCTCCTGGAAGACCGGGCAGGCGAGCCGCTCGGCCAGCGCGGTGAGCGCGCTCCAGCCGGCGCCGGCGCCGGCCACGATGGCGGGCGCCCCGGCCTGAGCGAGCAGGTCCGCGAGCGCCTGCACGGCGCTCGGGTCGGCGGCCGCCGAGCGCAGCAGCCGCTCGGGCCCGAGGACCTCGTGCGCCTCGGGGGCGGGCTCGAGCCAGTCGTCCATCGGCACGATCACGATCGCCGGGCCGCGGCCGGTCTCGGCCTCGTGGTAGGCGCGCACGATCGCGCCCGGCACGTCCTGGGCGCGGGCGGGCTGGTCGCTCCACACCGGGTACTCGCCGGCGAGCCCGTGCAGGCGGCCGGCCAGGAACGGGTCGAGCGCGAGGTGGCGGCGGTCCTGCTGGCCGACGATGACCACGAGCGGCGCGCGGTTGCTGCGCGCGGTGGCCAGCGCGGCGACCGCGTTGCCGAGGCCGGGCGTCGAGTGCAGCAGCGCCAGCGAAGGCGCGCCGCGGCCGATCGCGTGCCCGGCCGCCATCGCCACCACCGAGCCCTCGTGGAGGCCGAGCACGAAGGTCAGGTCCTCGGGCAGGCCGGCGAGGAACGGCACCTCGGTCGAGCCGGGGTTGGAGAAGATCGTCGTCAGCTCGAGGCGCCGCAGCACCTCGAAGGTCGCGTCGCGCACCGTCCGCTCTGTCACCTTGCCTACCCTACTGCAAAACGTTTGGTTATTTAGCGGTGGTCAGCCGCCTCCGGAATCCGTAGCATGGCGGCATGGCGACACCGCGCCAGCGTCCCCGGCCCGAGCACCGCCGCTCGGCCGCCGGGGCCAGCGAGGAGATCGCCGGTCAGATTCGGCGGTGGCTCGAGGAGCAGCGCCTCGAGCCGGGCGAGCGGATCGGCACCGAGCAGGAGATGGCCGACGACTTCGGCGTCAGCCGCCCGACGCTTCGCGAGGCGCTGCGGCTGCTGTCCGCCTCGCACCTGATCCGCGTCGGCCGCGGCCGCACGGGCGGGATCTTCGTGGCCAGCACCCCGAGCGAGGGAATGAGCCGCAACGTCAGCGAGTCGATCGCGCTGATGCTGGCCGCCGAGAGCATCTCGATGGAGGAGCTGGTGGACGCGCGGCTCTCGCTCGAGGTGCCGATCGCGGGCCGCGCGGCGGTCAACGCGGACGACGAGGTGGTGGCGCGGCTGGAGGCGGCGATCGAGGCCGCGGTCGGGCACCAGCCCGGCACGGAGCCCTTCAACACCGCCGACAGCCGCTTCCACCAGATCCTCGCCGAGGCCGCGGGGAACGACCTGCTGCGCGCCCTGAACGCCTGGATCCTGGAGGTGCTGCAGCCGACGCTGGTGGCGCACATCGCCGCCAGCGTGGACGCCGAGAAGATCCTCGACCAGCACCGGGCGATCCTGCGCGCCGTGCGCCGGCACCAGCGCTCGGCGGCCGAGCGCGCGATGCAGGCGCACATCGAGTATCTGTCCGCCGTGCTGCGCGGGCTCGGCTAGCGGTACACGCCGTTCAGCCACTCGCTCCAGTCGCGGGTGGCCGCGTCGACGTCGACGTCGCCGAAGTGATGGATGCTCATGCCGACCGGCCCGCCGAAGGCGTTGCGGCCGAAGAAGCGGTACAGCGCGTCGCCGGTGCGGACGCCGAGGAACTTGTCGGTCGCGTAGTCCACGACGCCGTCGCCGGCGCCGTTGGGCAGGTTCACGCGGTCGCCCTCCGATGAGGCGCCGAGCTCGCGCTTGAGCTTCTCGAAGGCGTCGGGGGTCATCGACGCCTCGGGGCCCTGGAGGCCGCCCGGCCCGCCGCCGACGTAGCTCGCCGTCTTCGGAGCGAAGTGCTCGAGGTACTGGCCGAGCGTGTGCAGGTAGAACTCGGTGTGGCCGTCGACGGCGTCGAACTGGTCGTCCCAACCCTCGTCCTCGAAGACGCCGCTGTGCACGTAGCGCAGCACGGCGGTGCCGCCCTCGCGGGCCTCGATCACGAACTCGATGGCGTTGAAGTACCCGCCCTCGCCCTCGGTGCGGACGGCGTAGCGGTGGGGGCGGTCGGACTCGACGAGGTCGTTCGGGCCGGGCTCCTCGGGGAAGAGCCATGACGCCGTGCCGGGGCCGGTGGCGACGGCCTCCCAGACCTCCTCGGGGGTTGCCGGAAGCTCCACCTCGCGGCGGATCTCGAACTGCTTGCCCATTTGGACTACTCCTTGGTCGGGGGGTCGGTGATGCTCGGGTGCAGCGCGGCCACGAGCCGGTGCTCGCGGCCTCCCTCGGCCTGCTGGTCGTGGTACTTGGCGACCAGGTCCGAGACGGCGTCGCCGAGCTCGCGCGCGAAGGCGGCGCGGTCGGCCGCGTCGGCGAAGCGGATCTCCGTGTCGATCGCGAAGGTGGCGATCGGCTTCCGGGCGGCGCTCGACCGCGTGATCAGCTCGCCGACCTCGCGGACGAGCCGCGCGGCCAGCGCCAGCATCCAGCGCGCGGACGCCTGGTCGGGCGCCCGGTCGGGATCGGGCGCCACCTGGAAGAGCGCGCTGGGGGAGATCACGTACGACGCGGCCGTCGCCCGCAGGATCCGCTCGGTGCAGTTGCCCTTGCGCCGCTCCTCCACGAGCTCGACGAGCCCGTGGCGCTCGAGCGCGCGCAGGTGGTAGTTGGCCTGCTGGCGCGAGAGCCCCGCCGCGCCCGCGAGCGAGGCGGCCGAGGCCGGCTCGGCCAGCGCGGCCAGCAGCCGCGCCCGCACGGGATCGAGCGAGACCTCGGCGGCGAGCGGATCGGCGATGACGGCGACGTCGAGCATGCCGATCAGGTTCCCACCGAAGTATCTAGTTGTCAAGAAAAAAAATACTTTCGGTGGTTACCCGTACCCCGAAAACCAAGGGGGGTCTGACCCCCCTTGGTCGCCGTGGCCGACGGCGTGCCGCGTGGCGCCGTGGTTTGCGAGCCGATCCTTAAGGGGGGTCTGACCCCCCTTGGGGTTCAGAGGGTGGCGGCGGCTTCGCGGACGAGGGCGGCGCCGGCGTGCAGAGCGGCCGCTTCCGTGGGCGAGAGGTCCCATTCGTGGATGCGCTCGGCGCCGCCGCCGGCCAGGGTGACCGGGACGGTGAGGGCGACGCCGGTGATGCCGTACTCGCCGTCGAGCACGAGCGAGGCGGGCCAGAGCTCGCCGGGGCCGCGCAGCGCGGCGATCATGCGGGCGATCCCGAGGCCGGAGGTCCAGGTGGAGGAGCGGCCGGAGTCGAGCGCCACGTGGCGCACGTACCAGCCGCGGAGGAAGTCCTCGGCGGCGCTCGCCTGGGCCGCCGACAGGGTGGCCGGCTCGCCGTCGACGCGGAGGCGGTCGAGCAGTGGGACGCAGGCGTCGCCGTGCTCGCCGATCACCCACGCGTCGACGCGGGTGGAGGCGACGCCGAGCTGGTCGCCGACCGCCGTGCGCAGCCGAAGCGTGTCGTTGGCGGTATAGCCGAGCACGCGCCGGCGGTCGAGCCCGAGCCGTGCCTGCAGCCAGGTGCACAGCGGGTCGACGGGGTTGGTGACGACGATCACTGTGCCCGGCCAGTCGGGCGGGATCGCGGCCGTGACCGAGGCCAGGATCTCCGCGTTGTCGCGCAGGTAGACCATGCGCGACCGGTTCACGGTCAGCGGCGCCGCGGCGGTGAGCACGACGACGTCGGCGGCGGGCACGTCGCCGACGCCGACCACCTCGATCGAGCCGGTGGCCCCGGAGGTCAGGACCTGCTGGAGGTCCATCTCGTGCGAGACCGCCATGCCCGAGTGCCCGTCGACCAGCGCCACGTCATACGGCTCGGGCCGCATGAGCAGGTTGAACGCGAGCGAGGAGCCCACGCCGCCGCCGCCTCCCACGATCGCGATCCGAGGGTTCATGTAGCGTCCACTTTAAACGTCAGGCAATTTACGTGGAGCGGCTCAAGGACAAGATCGCGCTGATCACCGGCGGCGCCGGCAGCATCGGCGCCGCCACCGCCCGGCTGTTCGCCGCCGAGGGCGCGCGCGTCGTGGTCAGCGACGTCGACGAGGAGGCGCTGCAAGCGCTGGTGGCCGAGCTCGGCGACGACGTGGCGGCGCCCGCGGTCGCCGACGTGACCGACTCGTCGCAGGTGCGCGCGGCGGTCGCGACGGCGGTCGAGCGCTTCGGCGGCCTCGACGTCGCCTTCGCCAACGCCGGCATCTTCGGCGACGTCGCGCAGGTCGTCGACTACCCCGACGACGTCTTCGAGCGCGTGCTGGCGGTCAACGTCCGCGGCCCGTTCCATCTCGCCAAGCATGCCCTCGCCGTCATGCGCCCGCACGGCAGCCTGATCTTCAACTCCAGCGTCGTCGGTCTGACCTCCGATCCGGGCATCTGCGGCTACGCGACCTCCAAGCACGCGCTCGTGGGCCTCATGCGCACCGCGGCGAAGGAGGCCGCGGGCCGCGGCATCCGCGTCAACTCGATCCACCCCGGGCCGGTGGACAACGCCTTCCAGCAGCGGATCGAGACCGTCGCCACCGGCGAGGAAGCCGACAGCGCGGCAAGGATCTTCGAGCAGATGATCCCGCTGGGCCGCCACGCGACGCCCGACGAGGTCGCCCGCGCGGTGCTGTTCCTGGCCGGCGGCGACAGCTCGTTCGTCACCGGCGCCACGCTGGCCGTCGACGGTGGGATGAGCGTCTAGGTGTTAGGGTTCCCTAACGCATGCCGGACGACGAGCGACAGGAGTTCCCGCTGGTGGGCGCGCGCGCCCGCCAGTTCAAGCGCTTCGAGCGCGACCTGGCGGACTGGCAGGAGACGGCCGAGGGTCGCTTCGCCGTCTGGTCCGCGCGCCGGCGGCTACGCGCAGTCGGCGCAGAGCCCGCGCACGACGACCTGAGCCTGGTCGGGCGCGAAGCCGGCCGACCGAGCCGCGGCGAGTAGCGCCCCCGCGTCGACCGGACCCTCGACGTCGACGATCGCGCCGCAGCGGCGGCAGGCGAGGTGATGGTGCTGGTCGGTGCGCGGGTCGTAGATGTGTCGTACGTGGCCAACGCGGCCGCGCTCGACGGCATCCGGGCCGAGGAGGTCGCCGAGGCGCTGAGCTCCGACGTCGACGACGAGCTCGGGCACGCGCGCCAGTTCGCGGCCCGCATCAAGGACCTGTACGGGATGCCGCCCGGGTCGATGGACTTCAAGGCCGAGCAGGCCTCGCTCCAGCCGCCCGCGGACGCCACCGACGTGGTCGCCGTCATCCGCGGCGTGATCGAGGCCGAGGCCGGCGCGATCGAGCACTACACGCGCGTGATCGAGGCCTGCGACGGCGTCGACTGGGCGACGCAGGACATGGTGATCGACATCCTGCGCGACGAGGAGGGCCACCTCCGGCAGTTCGAGCGCTACCTGCGCGAGTTCGAGTAGCCCGCACGCCCACGCCGCCCGCCATAGGCTGGTGGCGTGAGCGCTGAGCGGATCGAGCAGCTCGAGCGGGACCTCGCCGAGACGCGCGAGCGCCAGGCGGCGGCCGGCCAGGTGCTGGAGGCCATCGGGCGGACCGGGTTCGAGCTCGAGCCGGTGTTCGAGACCGTGCTGCGCCAGGCAGTCCGGCTGTGCAACGCCGACGCCGGTCAGGTCTGGGTGCTCGACGAGGACGTGTACCGGCTCGTCTTCGCGATCGGCGGCACGCAGGTCTACCGCGACTACCTCGCCGGGGTGCCGATCGCCCGCGGCCCCGGCACGCTGGTCGGCCGCGTGGGCCTCGAGCGGCGCGCCGTCCAGATCCGCGACGTGCGCGCCGACCCCGACTACGAGATGCACCGCGCGCGAGAGCTGGGCGGCTTCCGGACCATCATCGGCGTGCCGATGCTGGCGGACGAGAAGGTCATCGGGGTCATCACGCTGTGGCGCGAGCAGATCGAGGAGTTCGGCGAGCGCACGAACGACCTGATCACCACCTTCGCCGCGCAGGGAGCGATCGCGATCCAGAACGCGCAGCTCTTCCGCGAGCTGGAGGTGGCCGGACGCCACAAGTCGGAGTTCCTGGCCAGCATGTCGCACGAGCTGCGCACGCCGCTGAACGCCGTGATCGGCTTCTCGGACGTGCTGCTCGAGCGCATGTTCGGCGAGCTCAACGAGCGCCAGGAGGAGTACGTCCGCGACATCCGCGACTCGGGGCGCCACCTGCTCGAGCTGATCAACGAGATCCTCGACCTCTCGAAGGTGGAAGCCGGCCGGATGGAGCTGGAACCGGCCGCCGTCTCGCTGCCGGGGCTGCTCGACTACGCGCTGGCGATGGTCCGCGAGCGGGCGGCGCGGCACGGCATCGCGCTCTCGCTCGAGGTGGCGCCCGAGGTCGGCGTGATCTGGGCGGACGAGCTCAAGCTCAAGCAGGTCGTGCTCAACCTGCTCAGCAACGCGGTGAAGTTCACGCCCGACGGCGGGACGGTCGACGTGCGTGCGGAGATCGACGGCGCCGAGGCGCAGGTGATCGTGCGCGACAGCGGGATCGGCATCGACGCGGCCGATCACGAGCGGATCTTCGAGGCCTTCCAGCGCGGCGGGCGCGAGGCGCGCAGCGAGGGCACGGGACTCGGGCTGACGCTGTCCAAGCGCATCGTCGAGCTTCACGGCGGCCGGATCTGGATGGCGAGCCGGCTCGGCGCCGGCAGCACGTTCGGCTTCGCCGTCCCCGTGGGCGAGGACGCTCCGAGCGCCGAGCCGGTGCGGACCGTGGCCGCCGAGCGCGACCTGGAGACCGTGCTCGTGGTCGAGGACGATCCCCACTCGGCCGAGCTGCTCACCGTCTACCTCGAGGGCGCCGGCTACGGCGTCACGGTGGCCCGCGACGGCGCCGAGGGCCTCGAGCTGGCCCGCCGGCTGCGGCCGCGCGCCGTCGTGCTCGACATCCTGCTCCCGCGCGTCGACGGCTGGGACCTGCTCGCCCGCCTGAAGGCCGATCCGGCGACGGCGGACTCGCCCGTCGTCGTGGTCTCGATGCTCGACGAGCGCGGCAAGGGCCTCGCGCTCGGCGCCGTCGAGTACCTCGTCAAGCCGGTCGGGCGCGAGGAGCTGCTCGCGGCGCTGGAGCGGGCATGACCGCGACGGTTCTCGTGGTGGAGGACAACGCCCTCAACCTGAAGCTCGTGCGCGACGTGCTCGGGCATGCCGGCTACCGCGTGCTCGAGGCCGGCGACGCCGAGCGCGGGATCGCGCTCGCGCGCGAGGAGGGGCCGGACCTGATCCTCATGGACATCCAGCTCCCCGGGATCGACGGGGTGGAGGCGCTCGGGCGCCTGCGCGCGGACGCCGCGACGGCCGGCATCCCCGTCGTCGCGCTCACCGCGCTGGCGATGAAGGAGGACCGCGAGCGCTTCATGGCCGCCGGCTTCGACGCGTACCTCGAGAAGCCGCTGAGCGTCCCGTCGCTGGCGGGCCAGGTCGCCGAGCTGATCAGCCGATGACCGCGACCATCCTCGTCGTCGACGACGTGCCGCAGAACGTCCGGCTGCTCGAGGCGGTGCTCGCGCCGCGCGGCTACACCGTCGTCACGGCGACCTCGGGCGAGGAGGCCCTCGAGCGTCTGGAGGGCGTGGACCTCGTGCTGCTCGACGTGGTGATGCCGGGCATCGACGGCTACGAGGTCTGCCGGCGGCTGCGCGCCGACGAGCGCACGAGCTTCCTGCCCGTGGTCATGGTCACGGCGAGCGGCGAGCGGGAGAAGCGCGAGGCGATCGAGGCCGGCGCCGACGACTTCATCGCCAAGCCGTTCGACCACGAGGAGCTGCTCGCGCGCGTCCGCTCGCTGCTGCGCATCAAGCGCTACCACGACACGATCGCCACGTTCCTCTCGCCGCAGGTCGCCGACCTCGTGGCGGGCGACGCGGCCTCGCTGGAGAGCCACCGCGCCGACATCACCGTGGTCGCCTGCGAGCTGCGCGACTTCGCGGCCTTCGCCGAGTCGGTCGAGCCCGAGGAGCTGATGCTCGTGCTGCGCGAGTACCACGCGCGGGCGGGCGAGGAGATCCATCGCTTCGAGGGCACGCTCGAGCGCTTCGCGGGCAGCCGGCTGATGGTCATCTTCAACGACCCGGTGCCGTGCCCCGACGCGCCGGAGCGCGCCGTCCGCCTGGCCGTCGCGATCCGCAACGCGGTGTGGGAGCTGGCCGAGGGCTGGACACGGCGCGGGCATGACCTGCATCCGATCGCCGGCATCGCGCAGGGGCACGCCACGCTCGGGCGGATCGGCTTCGAGGGCCGCTCGGACTACGCGGCCATCGGGAGCGTGACGATGCTCGCCGAGCGCCTGTGCGAGGCCGCGGGGCCCGGCCAGATCTTCGTCAGCTGGCGCGTCCACGCCGCCACCGACGATCTCGCGATCGCGCAGGAGCTCGGCGAGCTCAGCCTGCGCGGGTTCGCTCGCCCCGCGCAGGCGTTCGACGTCGTCGGCCTCGAGCGCTAAGCGCCGCCGCCGCAGCCACCGCCGCCGCAGCCGCCGCCACCGCCGCCGTCTCCGCTCGAGCAGCCGGCGAAGCTTCCGCCGCCGCCTGACCACCCGTGGCCGCTGCCGTGGTCGATGTAGCGCTGGTGGTCGCGCAGCGCATCGATGTCGGCTGCCGCCCACGCCTGGCCGCCCGCGAGGTCGAGCTCGCCGTCGATGGCGAACAGCATCGGGACGCCGGCCATCGTGAGCGCCTGGTTGCGCTCGACCGCGGCGAGCGTCCGCGCGAGGCCGTCGCGCATCGGCTCGTCCATGACCGCTTCGGGGCTGTGGTGCAGGTAGTAGCCGAAGGCCCGCTCGCAGAAGTGGTGGTACGTGCGGGTCATGAGGATCATCTCGTGCCACGCGATGTCGACCGCGTGCGAGGGCATGCCGAGCGACGCCTTGGGGCCGGCCCGGAGGCAGGCCAGGTACCACTGGCGCAGTCCCTCCAGGGCGACGTTGACCGGACGGTCGGCGTCGAGCTCCTCGCGGAGCTTGTTCTTGAGCGCCATCGGGAACTCGTAGCCCTCGATGAAGGCCCGGCGGCGGCTGCGGGTCGTGAGCTTCATGCCGTCATGGTCGGCGCCCGCGCCCGCTGCTCCCAGCCACCCTCGGTGGCGTTCTCCACACCTAGTCGCGCTGGGTGACGATGCCCTGCAGCAGCGCGATCGCGGCCAGCCGGGCGCGCTTCTGGTTCTGCGGCAGGTCCTCGAGCCCGAAGCGCTCGAACAGGGTCCGCAGGTGCGCCTTGACGGCGTCCACGCTGAGCGAGACCTCCTCGGCGATCTCCTTGTTGGTGAGCGGCGTGGCGAACGCCGAGTCGCGCACCGGCCGGCAGAGGGCGACGAGGATCTGCTTCTGCGTGGGGGTGAGGTTGACGGCGGCCGGGCTCGTGGTCACTTTGAAGGTGGAGCTCGCTCCCACGGTCGCCGGCGCCCGATAGACGACCGGGGTGTCGCCGAACACGAGCCGGTCGCCGTCGCGCAGCGCCCGCCGCCCGACGACCCGCTCGCCGTTCACGAACGAGCCGTTGCGCGACAGGCCGTCGTCGACCAGCACCCAGTGCGTGCCGACGCGCTCGAGCTGCGCGTGCAGCCGCGAGACCTCGCGATCCCACGCGAGCGCCACGTCGCAGTCCGTTCCGCGGCCGACGGTGATCTCCCCGTCCAGCTCGTGCAGGACCTGGTGGCCGGCGCCGTCGAAGTAGAGCAGGAACGGCGCGCCGCGCCGCTCGGCCTCCAGGCGCGCCTTGAGCTCGGCCGGGGTGGATCGGTGCAGCTCGGTCACGCGCCGCCCGCCCGCCGGAGGTCCGCGAGCTGCTGCGCGAGCTGCTCGACGAGCTGCACCTTGCCGGGGATCTGCTGCCGGCGCACCTCGTTCAGCCGCCGCTCGATCTCCGCGATCTCATGGACGGGTCGTACGGGCGCCTCGCCGACGGCTCGTTGGAGCGAAGCCGCGAGGTCCGGCGCCGACTCGTAGCGCTCGCGCGGGTCCTTGGCCAAGGCCCGGGCCACGACCGCGTCGACTTCCGGCGTGACCCCGGTCGACGGCGGGGGCGCGGACAGGTGCGCCCAGAGCTTGCGCTCGGGCTCGTCGAGCGGGAAGACGACATGGCCCGTGAGCACGAAGAACAGGACGCAGCCGAGGGCGTAGACGTCGGTCCAGGGTCCCGTCTCGCCGCCCTGGATCCGCTCCGGCGCCACGTAGTCGAGCGTCCCGAGCACCTCGCCCGTCCGCGTGACCCCGGTGGTGGCGGCGAGGTCCTTGACCAGCCCGAAGTCGGTCAGGTAGGCGTGGCCGTCGGAGGTCAGCAGCACGTTGGCGGGCTTGACGTCGCGATGCACGAGCCCGCGCTCGTGGGCCGCGGCCAGCGCGTCGGCCACCTGGCCGACCACGGCGGCGGCGCGCCCGGGATCGAGCGGGCCGTCGCGGCCGACGAGCGTGCGCAGGTCGTCGCCGCCGACGAAGCGCATGGCGAGGAACAGGAGCCCGTCCTCCTCGCCGGCGCGGAAGATCGGGACCACGTTGGGGTGGTCGAGCGAGGCGGCGATCCGCGACTCGGTCATGAAGCGCTCGCGGAAGCCGGGCTCGGCGGCCAGCTCGGGGGCGATCAGCTTGAGCGCCACCGTGCGGTCGAGCGACTCGTCGACCGCCTCGTAGACGACGCCCATGCCGCCGCGGCCCACGAGCCGCTCGAGGCGGTGGCCGGCGATCACGGAGCCGATGCGGGGGTCGGGCACGGGCTCAGTTGTAACCGCCACCGAGGGGGTGGACAACTCGCCCAGGGTGTGAACGTCGACACCTTGGGCCCCTATAGCGGGGCGTGCCGGGGGCGGAGTATCCCGGTCATGGAAACCAGCCTTCACTCACACATCATCTCTCTGCACACCCAGGAGCGCATCGCCTTCGCCGAGCGCGAGCGGTTCGCTCGCGAGCTGCGCGGCCCCCGCAAGCCGCTCATGTCGCGGCTCCACCTCCCCCGCCGGACGGCGCCCACCCCGGTTCGCACGGTGGGCGCCGGCCCGGCGTAGTCAGACGGTGGCGGTACGCCGGCGCCGCAGCACCAGCGCGGTGCTCGCCAGCACGCCGGCGAGCGCGGCGGCGATGGCCGAGATGAGCAGCCACGGCGTCTCGTCCGAGGACGAAGGCGCCGTGGGGGCCTGCGACGCGAACGGCGCGTCGGGCACCGGCTTGTCGAAGGACTGGTAGTAGGCCTCCATCGACCGGGCGATCCGCTCGGCGCTCGCGGCGTCGCGGGCGTCGGGCGTGCGCAGGTCCTGCGTGACCGGGAGCGCGGCGTCGCGGGCGTCGGGGCTGCGCAGGTCCTGTCGCGGGGTCTCCGACGCCGTCCCCGCGAGGCTCGACGTGGTGACGTCGCCGCGGTCGTCGATCGGGCGCGCCGCGGCGGAGCCGGTCGTGGTCGCGAGCAGCCCGCAGGCGAGCGTGCAGGCGGCGATCGAGCGGAGGGCGGTGCGAGGGGGGAACATGCTGGCCTCCTTGGCCGGGGGGAACGGGATGGCTGAACCTTCCGGCCGCCCGGTCTACGCCGGATCTTCAGCGGGTCACCGAATGACGTAGACCGGCCGCGTAGACCAGCTTTAGACCAGCCGTTGATCCGCTGTGGTCTACGTGGTTGGGTTGACGACGAGCCCCATGCAGATCCGTGTCCTAGGGCACGTCGAGGCCAGCCTCGACGACCGCCCGCTGGCGCTCGGCGGCGCGAAGCAGCGCGCGGTCCTGGCGATGCTCGGCCTGGAGGCCGGCCGTGCGGTCTCAGCCGACCGGCTGATCGAAGGGCTGTGGGGCGAGGACCCGCCGCCCAGCGCCGCCAAGATGGTCCAGAACTACGTCTGGCGGCTGCGCGGCGGCGGCATCGCGATCGTCACGCACGGGCGCGCGTACGAGCTCGACGTCGATCGCGACCAGGTGGACGCGTGCCGGCTCGAACGGCTCGTCGCGGACGCGGCGCGCGGGGCCGGCAACGGCAACTCCGCCCGCGCGGCGCTGGCGCTGTTCCGCGGCGATCCGCTGGCCGACATCGCCGACGAGCCGTTCGCGACCGACGAGATCCGGCGGCTCGAGGAGCTCCGCCTGACCGCGGCCGAGCTGGCGATCGACGCCGACCTGGCCGTCGGCCGCCACCAGGAGCTGGTCGGCGAGATCGACGGCTTGCTGGCCGCCAACCCGCTGCGCGAGCGCCTCCACGCCCAGCGCATGCTCGCGCTCTACCGCTGCGGTCGCCAGGCCGAGGCGCTCGAGGCGTACCGGCAGGCCCGCGAGACGCTGGTCGAGGAGATCGGCATCGAGCCGTCGGCGGAGCTCCGCCGCCTGCACGACGCGATCCTGCGGCAGGATCCCTCGCTCGACGTCGAGCCCGCCGCGCCCGAGCTGCCGCGCGAGCTCGACGCCTCGGCGCTGCCGCCGCTGATCGGGCGCGAGGACGTGCTCGAGCGGCTTCGCGGGCGGACCGGACTCGTCGCTATCGTCGGCGCGTACGGCATGGGCAAGACGCGCGTCGCCGCCGAGATCGCGGGCGAGGTGCACCGGGAGGGCGGCGTCGTCCTCTACGCGGCGGGGACCGGGCCGGCCGAGTCCGTCCTGGCGGCCATCGCCCGCACGCGCGGGGGCACGGCCCTGCTGGTGGTCGACGACGCGGATCGCGCGCCGGTGGTGGTCCGGTCCGCGCTGCGCGACCTGACCGCGCCCGGGCTCGTGCTCGCCACCGGCCAGGAGGCCGCGGCGCTGGCGCGGCTGGAGCCGCAGGAGTCGATCGTGCTCGAGCCGCTCGGCGTCGAGGCCGTGCGCGCCATCGCGAACTTCTACGCGCCGCCCGGCGGGGACGTCCCCATCGACACGATGTTCGAGGCCAGCCGCGGCGTGCCGCGCCGCATCCACGAGGCGGCCGGTGAGTGGGCGCGGCGCGAGGCCACGCGGCGCGTCGACGCTGCCGCCGATCTCGCGGCCTCCGGCCGCAGCGAGGCGCGCGCGCTGGAGGCCGACCTCGCCGGCAGCGTCGCCGAGCTCCAGACGGTTCGCGAACGGCTCGCCCCGCACGACGACGGGGCGCCGGTGACCTGCCCGTACAAGGGCCTGGCGACGTTCGAGAGAGACGACGCGGCGTACTTCTTCGGACGCGAGCGGCTCGTCGCGGAGCTGGTCGCCCGCCTCGTCGGCGCGCCGCTGCTCGCGGTCGTCGGCCCGTCGGGGAGCGGCAAGTCGTCGGTGGTCCGGGCGGGGCTGCTCCCGGCGCTCGCGGGCGGGGTCCTGCCCGGCAGCGACAACTGGACGCAGGCGCTGATCCGCCCCGGCGAGGAGCCGTTGCGTGAGCTGCGCGGAGCGACCCGCAGGCTCGGCCGCGAGCGGCGGGGCCTGTTGGTGGTCGATCAGTTCGAGGAGCTGTTCACCGCCTGTCGCGACGAGGAGCAGCGAGCGCAGTTCGTGGATGCGTTGCTACGGGCCGACGCCACCGTCGTGCTCGCGGTGCGGGCGGACTTCTACGGCCGCTGCGCCGCCTACCCGGAGCTGTCTCGCCTGGTCGGAGCCAACCACGTGCTCGTAGGTCCGATGGCGCGTGACGAGCTGCGGCGCGCGATCGAGCGCCCGGCCGAGCGCGTCGGGCTCAGCGTCGAGCCCGAGCTTGTCGACACCCTGCTCCGCGACGTGGATGACCAGCCGGGCGCGCTGCCGCTGCTGTCGACGGCGCTGCTCGAGCTGTGGCGCTCGCGCGACGGGCGCCACCTGCGCCTGGCCGCCTACGCGCGCAGCGGCGGCGTGCAGGGCGCGGTCGCCCGCCTTGCCGAGGACGCGTACCTGGCGCTCGACCCGGCCGGGCAGGTAGCTGCGCGCCGGCTGCTTCTGCGGCTGAGCGACGAGAGCCCGGACGGCACGATCGTGCGGCGGAGGATCGCGCTCGATCAGCTCGAGCCCGAGCTCGCCGAGGTCGCGAGCCGGCTCGCCGACCACCGGCTGCTGACCATCTCCGACGGCTCGGTGGAGGTCGCGCACGAGGCACTGCTGCGCGAGTGGCCACGGCTGCGCGGGTGGCTGGACGAGGACGTGCAGGGCCGCCGCCTGCACCGCCAGCTGAGCGACGCCGCGGGAGCCTGGGACGCCGATGGCCGCGATCCCGGCGGGCTGTATCGCGGAGCGCGACTGGCGTCCGCGCTCGACTGGGCGGCCGGCCACGAGACCGAGCTGAACGCGACCGAGCGGGCGTTCCTGCACGACAGCCGGCGTGCGAGCGGGCGTGCTCAGCGCCGCCTGCGCCTCGTGCTCGCGGGCGTCGCATCGCTGCTGGTGGTCGCCGTCGTCGCCGGTGCCCTGGCGCTCGAGCAGCGCGGCAACGCGCGCGACGAGGCGACCGTGGCCGCCGCGCAGCGGCTCGGCGCGCAGGCGCTGGTGGAGGACGAGCTCGACCGGGCGCTGCTGCTCGCCCGCCAGGGCGTGGCGCTCGACGACTCGGTGCAGACCCGCAGCAACCTGTTCGCGACGCTGCTCAAGAGCCCGGCGGCGATCGGCGTGCTGCGCGGCGAAGGCCGGTGGGTGCTCGCCCTCGACCTCAGCCCGGATGGGCGCAGGCTGGCGTTCATCGACATCGAGGGGCAGCTCCAGGTGGTCGACACGGCGACCCGGCGTGTCGTGGCCGGACCCACGCAGGTCGACCAGCTCTCGTTCTTCGGGCCGGCTCTCGAGGTGCTGCGGTTCAGCCCGGACGGGTCGCGGCTCGTGGTCGGCGGCGGGTGGGGAGCCATCCTCGACGCGGCGACCCTGCGGCTGATCGCCCACCTGACGGCGCCGGTGGAAGTCGACCGCGTGGCCTTCTCGCCCGATGGCCGGACCGTGCTGGCCGCCGTCGATCGGCCGCCCGGGAACGCCACCAGCCTGCAGCCGTTCAACGCCCGCAACGGACGCGCGCTGGCCCCGCCGCGCTACGTCAGCCGCCGGTCCGAGTCGGTGTACGCCGATCTTCATGAGCGACGGCGCGCGCGTGGTCACGAGCGTCGAGGGCGGCCCGACCGTCATCCGCGACGCCCGTACGCTGCGCCCGCTCGCGCGGTTCGCCGCCGGCGGCGCTACGGCAGCCCTCGGTCCGGACGACCGGACGCTGCTGCTCGGCGGAAGCGACGGCACCGTGCGGTTCCTCGACCTCGCCACGGGGCGCGTGCGCAGGGCGTCCGGGCGCCACGTCGGGGCGGTCGTGCGAGCGACCTTCGGCGCGAGCGGCCGCATCGCCGCCACGGCCGGAGAGGACAAGCGCGTGGTCGTCTGGGACGTGGTCGCGGCGGCGGCCCGCGACACGCTCGACGGCCACGCCGGCCAGATCACCGGGGTGGAGATCAGCCCCGACGGCGGGACGCTGTACAGCTCCGGCTTCGACTCACGGGTCGTCGTCTGGGATCTGGCGGGCGCCCGCCGGCTCGGCCGCCCGTTCTCGACCGGATCAGAAGGCGACGGCGCCGCCCCCGGAACGCTGGGGTTCCGCATGGGCACGATGTTCCCGAGCTACGGCCTCGATCCCGGCGGCCGGACCCTCGCCGTCGGGCATGACGACGGCACCGTCACCCTGACCGACGCCCGGACCCTGCGGGAGATCGCCCGGGTCCCCGCCGCGCGAGAGCCGATCAGCGGCCTCGCCTTCGTCCCGGGCAGCCGCACGGTCGTCGCCGGCGCCCAGGACGCCCTGCTCGCCGTGGACACGGGGCCGGGGCATGGCGTCACACGGCTGCGCGGCCACGCCGGCGCGACGTTCAGGCCGAGCGTCAGCGCCGACGGGCGCCGGATGTCGACGATCGAGTTCGGGGGTCACCTGATGCTCTGGACGCTGCGCGGCGGACGGCAGGCCGGGCCTCCGCGGCCGTACTACTCCTCAGGGCTCGAGGACGCCTCGATGAGCCCCGACGGCCGGACGCTCGCCGTCCTGATCCCGGGGACGGGGATCGAGCTGGTCGACACCGGCACGCTGGGGCGTCGCGCGGTCCTGGCCGGCTCCGGGACGGCGCGCTTCTTCACTCTGTACAGCCCGGACGGCCGGTACATCCTCGCCGGAGGCGACGGCGGCTGGGTACGCGTCTGGTCCGCCGAGACCGGCCGCCCGGTGGCCCGCGTGTTCGCCGGGAACACCGACGTGGCGCTGTGGGCCGCCATGAGCCCCGACGGCCGGCTGCTGGCGGCCGGGAGCTACGACGGGACGCTCGGGCTGTTCGACTTCGCGAGCCGGCGTCCGCTGGCCTTGCGGCTGCCCGGGCTGCCCAACCGTCCCGTCGCCCCGCTGTTCACGCCCGACGGCACGCACCTGCTGGCGGTCTCGTACGGCGGCCCGGGCTATCGCTGGGACGTGCGGCCGTCGTCGTGGGCGCGGCAGGCGTGCGCGGTGGCCGGGCGCACGCTCACGCGCGCCGAGTGGGCCGAGGTGCTGCCGGGTCGTCCGTACGCGCCCGCCTGCGGTTAAGGTGGAGCGATGAGCGACTCCACCATCGAGAACGGCCGCCCGGTGGTCTTCCGAGGCGGCACCGTGCTGACCATGAACGACGCCCACGACGTGCTGCACGACGCTGACGTCCTCGTGGTCGGCGACAAGATCGCCGGAGTCGGCCAGAACCTCGAGGTGCCGGAGGGCGCGTTCGAGATCGACGCCTCGCGCGGCATCGTCATGCCCGGCATGGTCGACACGCACCGGCACATGTGGCAGACGGCGCTGCGCGGCTACGGCGCCGACTGGACCCTCAGCCAGTACTTCGTCTTCTTCTACCTCGAGTGGGGCAAGATCTTCCGCCCGCAGGACATCGCCGCGGGGAACGTGCTGTCCGCCATCGAGTCGATCGACGCCGGCGTGACCACGACCGTCGACTGGTCGCACGGGCTGCAGACCGTCGACCACGCCGACGCGGCGGTCGATGCGCTCGAGTCGGTGCCCGGCCGCTTCGTGCTCGCCTACGGGAACATCCAGCAGGGGCCGTGGGAGTGGTCGGCGTCGCCGGACTTCAAGAGCTTCGTCGAGCGGCGGTTCGGTTCGAAGGACGACATGCTCGGGTTCCAGATGGCCTTCGACGTCACCGGCGACCCGGCCTTCCCCGAGCAGGAGGCGTTCAAGGTCGCGCGCGAGCTCGGCGTGCCGGTCACCACGCACGCCGGCGTCTGGGGCGCGACCAACGACGACGGCATCCGGCTCATGCACGAGCACGGCTTCATGACGCCGGACAACATCTACGTGCACGCGTGCACGCTGACCGAGGACTCCTACCACCGGATCGCGGCGACCGGCGGGTCGGTGTCGGTCTCCACCGAGAGCGAGCAGAGCGCCGGCCAGGGCTATCCGCCCACGTGGGCGCTGCGCAAGCACGACATCCCGGTCTCGCTCTCGATGGACACCAGCGTCTGGTGGAGCGGCGACCTGTTCTGCGCCATGCGAACCACGCTCGGCGCCGACCGCTCGCGCGAGCACCTCGAGGCGCACGCCAAGCAGGAGACGGTCACCAACCACCACCTGCGCGCCGAGCAGGTGGTCGACTGGGCGACGCGCGGCGGCAGCAAGGCGCTCGGGATGGACTCGCTGATCGGCAGCCTCGAGGAGGGCAAGAAGGCCGACGTCGTGCTCGTCAAGAACGATGCGTCGCCGGTCATGTTCCCGATCCTGCACCCCTACGGGCACGTCGCCTTCCAGGCGCAGCGGGCCGACGTCCACACCGTGCTCGTGGACGGCCGCGTGGTCAAGCAGGACGGCAAGCTGGTCGGGATCGACCTGGGGCGCGCGCGTCAGGCTGTTGACGAGACCGTCGAGTTCGCGATGAGTACCCTCGGAGAGGCGTGGACGGGTGGGATGCACCCGGAGATCCCGGAGACCCAGGTCCTCGAGAACCCGTACCAGTACACCGAATGGGGGAAGGCGCAGTGAGCGACCGTTTGCAAGAGGTCGTGCCGGACATGCTGGCGGCGATCCACGAGGTGCTGGAGCGCCACCAGGTCACGGAGGAGGAGTGGTTCGGCGCGCTCGCGTTCCTGGGCGAGGTCGCGAAGGCGGACGAGCTCATCCTGCTGTCCGACGTGACGCGCACGTCGGTCCTGATCGACCAGCTCTCGCACGCGGGAGACGGCTCGGAGGCGACGGCGAGCGACGTCGAGGGGCCGATGTACACCGTCGAGCCGCCGTTCCGGAAGAAGATCTACGAGGAGTACGAGGGGATGTCGCCGGACGACGACGTGCTGTTCGTGCGCGGTCGCGTGACCTCCGTCGACGGGACGCCGCTGCCCGACGCGGTCGTCGACGTCTGGCAGACGGGGCCGGCCGGCGGCTACGACGTCTGGGACGAGCGCCAGCCGGACGGCAACTTCCGCGGCCGCATCAAGGCCGAGGACGACGGCGCGTACGAGTTCGAGACGATGCTGCCGAAGCCGTACACGGTTCCGACTCAAGGCCCTGTCGGGCGCTACCTGGAGGCGGTCGACCAGCATCCGTGGCGGCCGGCGCACATCCACTTCAAGGTCACGGCGCCCGGCCACCGGAAGCTGGTGACGCAGGTGTTCTTCCCCGGTGACCCGTACCTGGAGAACGACACCATCGGCGCGGTCAAGCCGGCGCTCGTGCGGCCGGTCGAGCAGGAGAACGGCCACCTCACGTGCACGTTCGACATCGCGCTGGCCCCACAGTCAGCCTGACCTTCGACAACCTCGGCGAGGTCGCCGACCTCGAGCGCGGCCGGTGGCCCGCCGACGCGCCCCTGGGCCGCCACGCGTCGGTCACGCGCACGCTGCCGCGGGTGCTGGAGCTGCTCGCGTCGGCGGACGTGCGGGCGACGTTCTTCGTCGAGGGGCTGAACGCCGAGCTCTACCCCGACGCGCTGCGCTCGATCGCCGACGCCGGGCACGAGGTGGCGTTCCACGGCTGGCAGCACGAGCAGTGGGCCGAGTCTCTCGCCGGAGGAGGAGCGCGAGTCGTTCGAGCGCGGCGTGACCGCTCTGGACGGCCTGGGGCTCCGGCCCGTCGGCTTCCGGCCGCCGGGCGGCGAGCTGACTTCTGTGTCCCTGGATCTGCTGCGCGAGTTCGGGTTCGAGTACTGCTCGCCGCTGGGGACGTCGGTCGAGCGGCGCGACGGTCTGGTGTTGCTGCCGTTCCGCTGGGAGCTGGTCGACGCTCTCTACTACCTGCCGCACTTCGCGGGCCTGCGCGGCGGGGAGGAGCCGCTGCCGCCGGAGCGCCTGCGCGAAGCGATCGCTGAGGTCGACGGCTTCGCCGCGCTCATCTTCCACCCGTTCCTGCTCGAGGACGAGAAGCGGTTCGAGGTGCTGCGGTGGGCGGTGGAGCGTGTGCGGTCGGCCCCGTGCCGCGAGGTGGCGCGGGCGCAAACTGCGGCTGGGTAGGGGAGCGGGGAGGCCGGCCGCTGCGCGGTCTCCATACGCCTGGCGCTTTGACCGGCATATGCCGTTCAACGCGCCAGGGATCGCCCGCGCGGCGGGCATCCCAGCCTCCCTACCCAGCCGCAGTTGACGTTCGTCAGCGGCGAACCGACCGCCGCACCACCCCGGGCGCAAGCGTGCGAGCGGCGGCCACGAGCCAGTACGGCCGCGGCACGTAGCGCTCGGCGCGCCCGCCGGGCCCGGCGTCGACGATCGCCTCGGCGACCTTCTCCGGCGTCGACACGGCCCAGCGCGTGGCGGCGCGGCTGACCAGATCGCGCTGCGGGAAGCCCTCGGTCGCCACGAAGCCCGGCAGCACGAGACCGACATGCACACCCGCGGCGCGCTCCTCGGCGGCCAGCGCGTCGCTCCAGCCGGCGAGCGCGAACTTGCTCGCCGAGTAGGCGCCCGACTTGCGGCGGGCGACGCGGCCGGCGACGCTCGAGACGTTGACGATCGCGCTCGGCGCGCTGCGGCGCAGCAGCGGCAGCAGCGCCTCCGTCAGGCGCACGACGGCATTGAAGTTGAGGTCCATGTGGCGCTGGACGCCCTCCCAGCCGGCGTCCGCGAACGTCGCGTGCCAGCCGGCGCCCGCGTTGTTGACGAGCAGGTCGAGCCGGCCGTGGGCCTCCTCGACCGCCGCCGCGACACGCGCCGGAGCGTCGGGCTCGACCAGGTCGACGGCGACGACCGTCGCACCGCCCAGCTCGTCGGCGAGCGCTCGCAGCCGCTCCTCGCGCCGGGCGACGAGCACGAGCTGCGCTCCCGGCTCGCGAGCCAGCCGCCGGGCTGTGGCCGCGCCGATGCCGCTCGACGCGCCGGTGACGAGGGCGACCGTCACGCGAGCCGCTCGCGCACGATCCGGGCGCCTTCGACGAGCGCGCGCAGCTTCGCGAACGCCAGCTCGCGCGAGAGGTACTTCATCCCGCAGTCCGGCCCGACCTGCAGCCGCTCGGCCGGGATCACCTGCAGCGCCTCCTCGATGCGCGAGGCGACGACCTCGGGCGTCTCGGCCTCCGGATCCGACAGGTCGAGCACGCCGACGATCACGGTCTTCTCGACCAGAGGCTCCAGCACCGACACGTCGAGCCGCGGCTGGGCGGCCTCGATGGCGAGCACGTCGGCGGAGCACGAGGCCAGCTCGGCGAGGAACGGGTAGCCCGGCGGGCGGTCGTGGACGATGTGGGCGTAGCCGAAGCAGGTGTGCAGCGCGGTGGTGCCGGTCACGCCCTCGAGCGCGCGGTTGATCGCCGGGATCGCGAACTCGCGCGCCTTGTCGGCCCGCGACTGCAGCCACGGCTCGTCGATCTGCACGACGTCGGCGCCCGCCGCGAACAGGTCGCGCACCTCCTCGTTGACGGCGGCGGCGAGGTCCATGGCCAGCTCGGCCTCGTCGTCGTAGAACTCGTTGGAGGACTGCTGGCTCATGGTGAACGGGCCGGGCAGCGTGATCTTGACGGTCCGCTCGGTCCTCGCTCGCAGGAACCGCAGGTCGTCGACCTCGACCGGCCGGACGCGACGGACGCGGCCGACCACGCGCGGGACGGCGTTCGTCCCGCCCGCGCGGCCCGGCACCATCGCCGGGTTGTCGATGTCGAAGCCCTCCAGCGCGGTCGCGAAGCGGTTCGAGTAGCTCTCGCGCCGGATCTCGCCGTCGGTGACGACGTCGAGCCCGGCGCGTTCCTGGTCGGCGATCGCCAGCGCCGTGGCGTCGTCCTGCGCCTGCGCCAGGTGCTCCTCCGGCACCCGCCACAGCTCACGGGCGCGGACGCGCGGCGGCAGCGATCCCCGCAGCCGATCGCGGTCGATCAGCCAGTCCGGCTGGGGGTAGCTGCCGATCACAGTGGTGGCGAGCACGGCGCACGAGGCTATAGGGTTGAGCTCCTCACGACGCACGGGGAACCCGGTGTGACTCCGGGGCTGACGCGCAGCGGTGTGGGTGACGATCGAGTTGTGGTTCCACTGGGCCGGTCCGGCCTGGGAAGGAAGCTCGAGAGGACGATCCCGAGCCCGAATATCCGGTCGTGAGGTTCCCGTCTCGCGCTCGGACGGCCGGCCTCAGAGCTCCTGGGAGTGGCCTCCGCGGCACAACCGAAGGAGCCCATATGAAGGTCCCCCGTCTCGTCGCGGCGTGCGCCGCGGTCGCGCTGCTCGCGCCGTCCGCAGCTGCCGCCGCCACGCAGGAGGAGATCGACCAGAGCGTCGCCGACGGAGTGGCGTGGATGCGCTCGCAGCAGAACGTCACCACCGGCCAGATCTCGGGCTTCGGCGGCGACTACGCGCTGTCGGCGCTCGCCGCCGCGGGCGTCCACGCCGCCGACGTCGGCGCCCCGTCCGCCCAGGACTTCTACGCCGGGCTGTGGGCCGGCCAGGTCGCGCCGAGCTCGACGGCGATCCTCTTCGGCCACGCCGCCGGGCTCGACGTGCAGCGGCTGTCGGAGTCGACGAACCTCGTCGCGCAGATCGCCGCCGCCTACAACCGCGGCGGCGAGCTCGACGGATCGTTCGGCAACGGCGCGACGAACGTCAACGCGTTCACCGCGCTGGCGCTCGCCCGCGTCGGCGTGCCGGCGGGCGTGCTCGCGAAGGCCAACGGCTACCTGCGCGGCCAGCAGCACCTCGACGGCGGCTGGGGCGTCGGCCGCGTCAGCACCGACGCGCAGCGCGCCACGGCGGGCAGCGTCGACATGACCGGCGTCGCGCTCGCCGCGCTGTGCGAGACGGGGTCGGCGGCGAACGACGCCGAGGTCCGCGCCGGCCTGTCGTTCCTCGAGGGCCGGCAGGACCCGGCCACCGGCGGCTTCGGCAACGTCGACACCACGGGCTGGGCGCTGTCCGGCCTCAACGCCTGCGCGGTCGCCCCGCAGGGCGGGCGCTTCACCACGTCGGCGAGCCTGACGCCGGTCGACTACCTGCTCTCCCAGCAGGACGCGAACGGAGCCTTCCTGTTCTCCGGCGCGCCGAACCTCTACTCGACCCAGAACGCCGTGCGGGCCCTGGCCGGCGAGGCCTTCTCGGCCGACCCGCCGCGGCGCGCCACCGCGGCCGACCCGCGCTTCCGCGCCGTGCCGGCCGTCGCCGACGGCACGCCGACGCCGCACGTGCTGGCCATCGACGACGGCGCCGGGGACGTGCGCCTGTGCAGCGTGACGGCACCGGCCGGCGCCGCGCTCGCCACGCTGCTCGCCGCCGCCCCGTGCGTGACGTCGCTCGTCGCCTCGGGCGGGGTCGTCACCACGATCGACGGCCGCCGGAGCGACTGGCGGCTGCGCCTCAACCGCACGCCGGAGCAGTCCGCGTCGGAGACGCGCGCCATCGCCTTCGGCGACATGGTCGGCCTGCGCGCCTCCACCGCCTCCGCGGGCCCGCAGGGATCCCCCGGCCCGGAAGGCACGCCCGGCCAGCCGGGCGCGACCGGTCCCGCCGGCGCCCGCGGCCCGCGCGGGCCTCGCGCCCGCGTGACCTGCGCCGTGCGCTCGCGCCGGCGCGTCACGTGCCGCGTCAAGAGCACCGCGAGCGCGCGGCTGGTGCGGCGCGGCCGCGTCTACGCCACCGGCACGGCGAAGCGCCTGCGCGCCCGCAGCGAGCTGCGGCCCGGCCGCTACACGCTGCGCCTGAGCGACGGGCGCAGGCTGCTGGTCACCGTGCGCTGAGCCGCGCGACCACGACGAGGGCACCCGGGCGCCGCTCGAGGATCGCATCGGCGACGCGATCCTCCTCGGCGCTCGGCGGGCCCGTCAGGAAGACGGCGTGCGGCGAGCTCAGCTCGAGGCCCTTCGGCTCGAACGTCTCGTTCGGATCCGGCGGCGGCAGATGCATCTGCCTGTGGTACCCCGAAACGGCTCGGCTAGCGCGGAATCGCGCGGCGCGCCCGCGGCCCCGTCAGGCGCGCTGCAGGCCGGCGTCGGCCTCCACGCGCTCGATCCACGCGGCGCCGGCGCCGTACCTGCGGTAGAGCTCGAGCGCCTGCTCGAGGCGCTCCGCGGAGCCCGTGGCGCGGCCCCACTCGTGCAGGCACTCGGCGCGCTCGCTCACGAGCCCGTAGCGCTCGAGCGTCTCGTGGGCGGCCTGGAAGGCGGCATCGGCCTCGCGGCCCTCGGCGGCGAGCACGACGGCCTCGGCGATGCCGACGATGCCCCCGCGGCCGCGCCAGTCCTCGCCGCGATCCGCGATCTCCCGACAGCGCTCGATCAACGCCCGCGCCTCCTCGACCCGACCGGTCTCCGCGCGCACGCGCGCGAGATCCGGGAGGACCCACATCGCGAAGTAGTCGGCCCCACCGCCGGTGACGATCTCGAGCGCGCTCTCGAGCAGCTCGCCCGCGCGTTCGTGCTCGCCGCGCAGGAAGGCGACGCGCGCGGCCAGGTGGAACGACGCCCACTCGTCCCAGCGGTTGCCGTTGCGCCGGCTGGTGTCGACCACCCGCTGCGCGAGCGCCTCGATCGCGTCCCAGTCGCCGTCCCAGAGGCGGAGCAGCGGCTCGAGCGAGTGCGTCACCCAGGCCGGCCGCGCGTCGGTGAGCAGGCGCCGCGCGACCTCGATCTCGCCGCGCGACGCGTGGCAGCGGCCGATGCCGTCGGCGGTCTCGCGGTGGTAATCCGTGTCCTGCGCGTAGGGCAGCATCAGCGCGCGCTCGAAGAACCGCTGGCCCTCGTCCGGGTCGCCGAGCGCCCACGCCATCTGGCCCGGGATGTTGGAAGCCATCCAGGCCAGGAACGGGCGCCGGCCGGCGTCGGCGGACACGAACGCGCGCTCCTGGGCGTCGAAGCCCTCGCGCAGGTCGCCGGCGATGATCCGGTGCCAGCCGTAGGCCTCGGTGGCGCCTGCCCACAGCGCCTCGTCGCCGAGCTGCTCGGCGATCTCGATCGCGCGCGACGCCGCCTCGATTCCGCGCGGGATCTGCAGGCCGTAGGTCAGGGCGGTCGAGATGCCGGTCTCGAGGTGGCCGCGCGCCTTGCGTGCCGGGCCGCGCTCGAGCACCGTGCTCGCGGCGTCGAAGTGGCGGAACGCGCGCCGGATGTCGAGGTGGTCGGCGTAGATCGAGTCGATCAGCGAGTGCGCCTGCCCGAGCCGCGAGTGGGTCTGCGCCGCGCGCTCGTCGTCGCGCAGCTCGACGTAGAGCGCCAGCGCGCGCTCGAGGTAGGCGATCTGGCGCCCGAGGTCGCCGGTGACGGCCATGAGCTCCGCGAGCGCGACCAGGAGCCTCGCGCGCACCGCGGCGTCCGCACCGGCGCGGTCCATGACGGCGAGCGCCCCGTCCCAGTGCGCGGCCGCGTCCTCCCACGCGAACAGCTCGCGCGCTCGGTCGCCCGCCCGCAGCGAGCAGTCGATCGCCGCGGCGGGATCGCCGGCCGCCCCGGCGAGGCGGTGGTGCAGCGCGAGCGCGGCGAGGGTGCTCACGCCGTCCGGGATCGCGGCCGCCGCGCGGGCGTGCATGCGCTGGCGGCGCGGGACGCTGAGCGTGCCGTAGAGCGTCTCGCGCACGAGCGCGTGCGTGAACGCGTAGCCGCCGGGGGCCTCGACGACGAGCCGCGCCTCGAGCGCCTCCTCGAGCGCGACGATCACCTCGTCCTCGTCGCCGTCAGCCATCGCCCGCAGCGTCGTGAAGTCGAACTCGCGGCCGAGCACGGCGGCGTGGGCGAGCGTCGTCCGGCACCCTTCCGAGAGCCGCGCGAGGCGCCGCAGCAGCACCTCCCGCACGCCCTCGGGCACGCCGATCTCGTCGGGGGTCAGGGTCTCCGTCCAGCGGCCGGACTCGAGCAGGTGCCGCACGACCTCCTCGACGAAGAAGGGGTTGCCGTCGGTCTCGGCGCGGACCGTGCGGACCAGTGCCGCAGGCGCCTCGTGCCCGGCTTGGTCGGCGATCAGCGCGGCGACGGCCGGCTCGTCGAGGCCGGTGAGCGAGACGACCTGGAGCAGCCGGTCGCGCCGCAGGTCGGCGAGCAGCTCGCCGAGCTCGGCCGGCGTCTCGCCCTCGCGCTGCGTGCCGACGATCAGCAGCGGCGCCTCGTCCTGGGCGCGCAGGACGTGGCGCAGGAGCTGGAGCGTCGGACGGTCGGCCCAGTGCAGGTCGTCGAGCACGAGCAGGACCGGCGCGCGGGCTCCGGCGTCGCTCAGGAGCCGCGCGACGGCCTCGAACATGAGGTAGCGCCGTGTCTCGGGATCCTCCGGCGCCGGGCCCGGCGCGGGATCGCTCTCGAGCCCGGGGATCAGCTGCGCGAGCTCCGGCGCGCCGGTGGTGCCGGCGTTGCGGACGTAGTGGCCGAGAGCTTCGACGAACGGCTGGTAGGAGAGCAGCGGCTCCTGCGGGCAGCTCCCGTAGAGCACGGTGCCCTCGGCGTGCGCGGCCCGCGCGAGCTCGGCGGTCAGGCGCGTCTTGCCGATCCCGGGCGGGCCGGAGAGCAGGACGAAGCGGCGCCGCGCCGGCGCTCCACGCCTCGCGCAGCGCCGCGAGCTCGGCCGCGCGGCCGATGAACGCCCCGGGGCGGCCGAGGGTGGCGGGCAGCGGGATGCGGTCGCGCGCGCCCTCGCCGGCGAGCAGCCGCCCGTGGAGCTCGACGATCTCGGCCGCGGGCGTCGCGCCGAGCTCGTCGCGGAGGAGGACGCGCAGGTCCTCGTAGACGCGCAGCGCCTCGGCGGCGTTGCCGCCCGCGGCCAGCGCCTCCATCAGCAGCCGGTGGCCGCTCTCGCGGTAGCGCGAGCGCGCGACCAGCTCGCGCGCCGCCCGCTCGGCCGCGCCGAGATCGCCGCCGGCGAGGGCGCCGCGCCCGACCCACTCGAGCGCCTCCAGCGCCAGCTCCTCCACCTGCCGGCGGCGTGCCTGCGCCCACTCCTCGTCGTGGTGGGGGAGGAAGCCCGGCGCGAGCAGGTCGAGCGCCGCCTGCGCGGGCTCGCGCTGCCCGAGCCGCCGGGCGTCCTGGAGCGCCGCCGCGGCCTGCTCGACGTCCAGCCACACCGGCTCGGGCAGCGCGAGCCGGAGCCGGTCGCGCCCCTCGATGGTCGCCGGCGCGAGCGCGCGCCGGAGCCGCGAGAGGATCGGCCGCAGGGCTCCCTGCGGATCGCGCGGCGGTCGCTCCGGCCACACGACGCCGATCAGCTCGCCGCGGTCGACCGGCCGGTCGCGGTTGGCGAGCAGGAAGCACAGGAGCGACTCGGCCTGGCCCGAGGCGATGCCGTCGGTCGCGTCGCGGCCGTCGATCTCGACGGCGAGCGGGCCGCACAGGCGGATCCTGGTCCGCGGCTCGGGCATCCGCGTAGTACAACGGGGCGCCAACGGCTGTGCAATGGCGGGTTCGTACAAGACCCCCATGCACACCGCCGAACCTGATCAACACCTCGAGCGCGCGCGGTCCTACGCCGCCGTGGGCGCCGCCCTGCGGCGCGCCGGCCGGCCGGTCGACGCGCGCGTACCGCTGCGGATCGCCGTCGACCTCGCCCACCGCTGCGGAGCGGCCGACCTGGAGGACGAGGCGCTCGCCGAGCTGCGCGCCGCCGGCGCGCGGCCGCGCCGCCCGCTGACCAGCGGGGCGGGGGCGCTCACGCCCAGCGAGCGCCGGGTCGCGGGACTGGCGGCCGCGGGCCGCACCAACCGCGAGATCGCCGCCACGCTCTTCGTGACCATCTCCACCGTCGAGTTCCACCTGCGCCGCGCCTTCCGCAAGCTCGGGATCGCCTCACGCCGACAGCTCGGCGAGGTGCTGGAACTGCCGCGGCCGGCGTGGCGCCACGCCGGCTCGATGGCCGGCCTCGACGCGGCGTTGCTGCTCCGCGTGGGCGTCCACGGCAACCTCGACATCCGGCTCACCTAACTCCACCTTGCCGACCGAGTCAGTAAAGTACGTCGTGCATGAGCAAGGCCTACCTCGTCTGCGCCACGCCTCGCAGCGGAAGCACGCTGCTGTGCGAGGCGCTGAAGGCGACCGGCGTCGCCGGGCGCCCCGAGGAGTACTTCGAATCGGTCGTGGCGACCGGCCGGCCGCCGCGCCCGGAGGCCTACCTCGAGGGCCTGGACGATCCCGAGGCGCTCGCGCTGCTCGGCGGCGCGGCCGCTCCCGAGCCGCCGCCGTACTCCTCGCTCGACGGCGTCGCCAGCTACGCCGAGCACCTGCAGCGGGTGCGCGAGTGGGGCACCACGCCGAACGGCGTGTTCGGCGCCAAGTTGATGTGGGACCACGTCGGCCGGCTCCGGCGGCGTGCGGGCGAGCCGCTGGAGCTGTTCGGCGATCCGGCGCTCGTCCGGGTCCGCCGACGCGACGTCGTCCGCCAGGCGATCTCGCTGTGGCGTGCGATGCAGACCCAGTGGTGGCGCGACGACGGCGCACGCCGCGCCGGCGAGCCGCAGTACTCGTTCGCGGCGCTGAACCACCTCGTGGGCCGCTTGACCGAGCACGACCGGTGCTGGAGTGAGCTGCTCGCGGGCAGGCCGGTGCTGGAGCTCACCTACGAGGACGTGACGGCGGACCTGCCGGGCGCCGTCCGGCGCACGCTCGACCACCTCGGCGTGGCGCCTCCCGAGCGGGAGCCGGAGCTGCCCGCCATGCGGCGCCAGGCGGACGAGTTGTCGGATGCGTGGGTGGCCGCCTACGCTCGTGATCTCGATCCCGTGGCCACGCCATGAACGTCCTCTACCTGCACTCGCACGACACCGGGCGCTACATCCAGCCGTACGGCTATCCGGTGCCGACGCCCAACCTCCAGCGGCTCGCCGACCAGGGCATCCTCTTCCGCCGCGCGTTCTCCGCCGCGTCGACCTGCTCGGGCAGCCGGGCGGCCCTGATCACCGGCGAGTACCCGCACCGCAACGGCATGATGGGCCTGGCCCACCGCGGCTGGACGCTGAACGACTACGGGCATCACCTGCTCCACACGCTGCGCCCGGCCGGCTACCACTCGGAGCTGATCGGCGAGCAGCACGTCTCGGCCGACCCGGACGTGATCGGCTACGACGAGGTCCACGACATCACCAGCAACCACGTGGCGACCGTCGCCCCGCTGGCCGTCAAGCGCCTGCGGGCAGGCCTGCCCGAGCCGTTCTTCCTGTCCGTGGGCTTCTTCGAGACCCACCGCAAGTTCTTCGAGCCGAGCACGATCCGCGACGAGCTGTACTCGGCGCCGCCGGTCAACCTGCCCGACACGCCGGCGGTGCGGCGCGACGTCGCCGCGTTCAAGGCCAGCGCGCGCCACCTCGACCAGGGCGTCGGCAACGTGCTCGCCGCGCTCGACGAGAACGGCATCGGGGAGCGCACGCTGGTCATCTGCACGACCGATCACGGTTTGCCGTTCCCGGGCGCCAAGGCGACTTTGTACGACCGCGGGACCGGCGTGCTGCTGATGCTGCGGGGGCCGGGCGGCCTGTGGGGCGGGCGCGTGATCGACGCCCCCGTCTCGCACCTCGACCTCTTCCCGACGGTGTGCGAGCTGGCGGGCATCGAGTCGCCGGACCGGCTCGACGGCACGTCGCTGCTCCCGTTGGTGAGCGGCGAGGTGGAGCGGCTGCACGAGCAGCTCTACTCGGAGATCACCTACCACGCGGCCTACGAGCCCCAGCGCGCGATCCGCACCGAGCGCTTCAAGTACATCCGCCGCTTCGGCGACCACGTCGGGCCCGTGCTGCCCAACTGCGACGACGGGGCGACCAAGGACGAGCAGATCGCGGCCGGCTGGCCCGAGTGGGAGTCCGAGCCCGAGCAGCTCTTCGACCTCGCGCTCGACCCCAACGAGATGCGCAACCTGATCGGCGACCCGCGGCTGGCGGACGTCGCCGGCGACCTGCGCGACCGCCTGCATCGCTGGATGGTGGACACGGACGACCCGCTGCTCGACGGGCCGGTGCCGCTGCCGCCGGGGGCGTGGGCGAACTCGCCCGATCAGACCTCGGCGGGCGAGCCCGCTCTGGTCGTCGCCGCGGGCGGCTGAACTGCGGCATTGAGGGAGGCGGCGCGAACGCCCGAATCGGGTCCGTGTCGACTTTCCCGCGCATAGCGAGGCAAAGTCGACACGCGTGCCGCCGCGCGGCCGAGACCGGCCGACCCCGCCTCCCTACAAGCAAGAAGTTCCGTGCCGCTGATTCCTGCGAGGCTCCGCGACGTGGGCAGCATCACGTACGTGGGCCATGCCACCGTGCTCGTCGAGCTCGACGGCGCCCGTTTCCTCACCGACCCCGTGCTCCGCGACCGCATCGCCTACATCTGGCGCATCGCGCCGTCGCCGCCCGCCGACACCGTCGAGGGCCTCGACGCGGTCCTGCTCTCGCACGCCCACCACGACCACCTCGACATCCCGTCGCTGCGGCGCGTGCCGAGCGACGTGCCGGTGATCGCGCCGCCGGGCTGCGCGAAGGTGATCCGGCAGAAGACCGGGCATGAGGTGATCGAGGTGGTCCCGGGCGCGCGCGTGCCGGTCGGCGACACCGAGGTGCTGGCGATCTCGGCCGAGCACGAAGGTCGCAGGCTGCCGACCGACTCGAAGCTCGTCACGCTCGGCTTCGTGATCGGCTCGCGCGTGGCGTTCTTCGGCGACACCGACCTGTTCGACGGGATGGGCGACCTCGCGGGGCAGCTCGACGTCGCGCTGCTGCCGATCTGGGGCTGGGGCCCGCGCGTCGGGCCTGGTCACCTCAACCCCGAGCGCGCCGCCCGGGCGGCCGCGCTGCTCCGCCCGCGGACCGTCGTCCCGATCCACTGGGGGACCCTGGCCCGCCCGCTCGTCTGGTGGCGCGCGGAGCCCGCGATGCCGGCCGTCCAGTTCGCCGAGCAGGTCGCCGAGCACGCGCCTGACGTCGCCGTGCACGTCCTCGCGCCCGGCGAGCGGATGCCCCTGTGACGTGCGATCGCGCCTAGGCGCTGCGGCGGCGTAGGCTCGGATGGATCTGATCGAAAGGCGGAGCGATGGACGAAGAGGTCTTCAACATGTCGGTGCGGAGGTTCCTCAAGACGCTGGGCGTGACCGCGCAGCGGGAGATCGAGCTTGCGGTCCGCGAGCAGCTGGACGGCGGTGACCTGCAGGGCGACGAGACCCTCGACGCGACGGCGACCATCACGGTCGCGGGTCTATCGCGCGACGTGGTCGTGACCGGGCAGATCTCTCTTAGCTGAGATCGCCGCCGGCGCGGTTCATTTGCGATTGCGCGCCCGCCGGGCGCGCCGCTCTTCGGCCGCCTTGGGCGATTCGGCGTACTTCTCGCGTTCCTCGGGGGTCATCTGCCGGACGACGAGCGACCCGGTGTCCACCTGGCGATCGAACTCGCGCTGCCGATCCTCCTTGCGCTTCTCCTCACGCTCCTTGGGTGTCGCCACAGAATCTCCCTCGTCGTCGCCTGCCGACAAACCATACGCCCCTCGGTCGTCATCGTCTTCAGGCGGGATCGAACAGCAGCGCGGTCACCACCGGCCGCGACTCCGGGGCCGGCTGGTCCTCGTTGGAGTACGGGCGGTTGAGGAGGTGCCCGCGGTGGACCAGCGTCGCCGAGCCGCCGCCGTCGAGGTTGATCGCCTCGCGGGCGCCGAACGAGATCATCAGGCGGGCGAGCTCGGTGAGCTCGAGCCCTGCGTCCACGCCCGAGCGGCGGCCGTCGCAGCAGACCGCCAGCAGCTCGCCGTCGCCGACCCCGAGCGCGCAGCGCGGGTAGCGGCCGACCGTGATGTCGGAGTCGAACTGGCCGGAGCCGGCCGAGAAGCCCTCGGAGTCGCCATCGACGGCGCGTCCCTCATGGACCAGCAGCGGTCCCGCCTGGACGAGGTCGCCGGCCGGTTCGCCGGGCAGCTCGTCCCGGGGCGCGAGGCGCACCGAGCCGTCCACGTGGACGCACGCGCGGCGCCCCGCCCACGGCTCCGCGACCGGCTCGTGCTCGACGACGGCGCCGTCGATCCGGACCTCGCCCAGCGGCCGGTATGGATCGCGCACGAAGAAGCCGGCGACCATCGCCTCGGGATGGCCGTTGGCGGCGCACCAGTGGTCGAGCCGCTGCGGCTCCTCGAACCTCACCACCCGGACGCGCGTGGCGGCGAGCGGATGGCGGACCAGGTAGATGGTCGTCTCCCCGCCGTCGGCGCCGCGAAATCTCAGCAGCTCGTACTCGATGTCGAATATCGTCCCAGCCTTGACGACCCGAATGTTCGGCGAGCGGGTGGAGCGGCGGGAGGACGACCGGCTCCTGCTCGGCCAGGGGCGCTACACCGACGACTTCGAGCCGCACGCCGCGCACGCCGCCTTCGTCCGCTCCGACTACGCGCACGCGCGGATCGCCGACATCGACGTCTCCGGCGCGCTCGACGTCGAGGGCGTGCACGCGGTCTACACCTACGACGACCTCGACGGGCCGTTCGCGAAGCCGCTGCCGCTGATCATCCCGCACGAGGCGATCGTGGACGGGCGCACGCAGTACGCGCTCGCGCGCGACGAGGTCCGCTACGTCGGCGAGACGATCGCCATGGTCGTCGCGCGCGACCGCTACATCGCCGAGGACGCGGCGGGGGCCATCACGGTGAAGTACGAGCCGCTGCCGGTCGCAACAACCCTCGAGGCCGACGCGCCGCTGGTGCACCTCGACCGCCCCGACAACGTCGTCGCCCGCGTGGGCGAGGAGCACGGCGACGTCGACGCCGCCATGGCCGAGTCGGCGCACGTGTTCGAGTGGCGCTTCGAGATCGAGCGCAGCGCCGCCACGCCGCTCGAGGGCCGCGCCGTGGTGGCGCGCTTCGACGAGGAGGGCGGCCTGCTGGTGCACGACGCCACGCAGGCGCCGACCGGCATCCGGGGCGGGCTGAGCCGGCTGTTCGACATGGACATCGAGAAGGTCCATGTCGTGGCCCCTGACGTCGGCGGCGGCTTCGGCGTGAAGGTCATCCAGTTCTATCCCGAGGAGGTCCTCGTCCCGCTCGCCGCCCGCAACCTCGGGATGCCGGTCAAGTGGACCGAGGACCGCCGCGAGCACTTCGTCGGCTCCACCCACGAGCGCAAGCAGATCCACGACGTGAGGGTCGGCGTGCGCGAGGACGGCCGCATCCTCGCGCTCGAGACGAGCTTCGTGCACGACAGCGGCGCCTACTGCCCGTACGGGCTGATCATCCCGATCATCAGCGCGGCGCAGCTCCCGGGCCCCTACCGGCTCGACAACTACCGCTACGACTTCACGGCGCTGTTCACGAACATGGTCCCGACCTCGCCCTACCGCGGCGCGGGCCGCCCGCACGCGGCGTTCGTCATGGAGCGGGTGATGGACCGCGTCGCGATCGAGCTCGGGCTCGACCGGGCCGAGATCCGGCGGCTGAACTTCATCCGGCCCGACGAGTTCCCGTACGACGTCGGCATCACCTTCCAGGACGGCGGGCCGACGATCTACGACTCCGGCGACTACGAGACGGGCCTCGACAAGCTGCTCGAGGCGGTCGACTACGCCGGCTTCGAGGCCCGGCGCGAGGCCGCCCGCGCGGAGGGCCGAAGGATCGGGCTCGGGATCGCGTGCTACGTCGAGGGCACGGGCATCGGCCCGTACGAGGGCGCGGCGATCAACGTCCAGGTCGACGGCACGGTGACGGTGGCGACGGCGCTGTCCAGCCAGGGCCAGGGCCACCAGACCATGCTCGCCCAGATCGCCGCCGACGAGCTCGGCGTGCCGATCGAGCAGATCCGCGTCACGACCGGCGACACGCGGAGCCTCGGCTGGGGCGTGGGAACGTTCGCGAGCCGCACCGCGGTGGTCTCCGGCAACGCCGTGCACAAGGCGGCGGCCGAGGTGCGCCGGCAGGCCGCCGAGCTGGCCGCGCGGATCCTCGAGGCCGACCCGGAGGACATCGAGCTCGCCGACGGCAAGGTCGGCGTGATCGGCGCGCCCGCCAAGGCACTGGAGATCGGCCAGCTCGCGGCGATGGCCAACCCGCTGCGCTACGCCTTCGGCGAGGAGACCGCGCAGGCGGCGCTCTACACGCGGCGGATCTACGCCACCCAGGACGTGCCGCTGCCCGACGGGACCACGCCCGGCCTCAACGCCGTCGAGTACTACAGCCCCAAGTGCGGCGTCTTCGGCTTCGGGATGCACGCCGCCGAGGTCGAGATCGACGAGGCGACCTGCGACGTGCGCATCCTGCGCTACGTCGTCGGCCACGACTGCGGCCGCGTCATCAACCCGATCATCGTCGAGGGTCAGATGTACGGCGGCGTGGCGCAGGGGATCGGCGGGGCGCTCTACGAGCGGATGGCCTACGACGAGAACGGCCAGCTCCTGAACGCCAGCTTCATGGACTTCCTGATGCCCTACGCCACGGAGCTGCCCGAGCCGGCGCTGTTCCACACCGAGACGCCCTCGCCGAACAACGTCCTCGGGGTCAAGGGCGTCGGCGAGGCGGGGACCATCCCGGTGGCCGGCGCGATCGCCAACGCCGTCTCCGACGCGCTCGGCGTGCCGATCGACCGGATGCCGATCTCGCCGCTGCAGATCTTCGAGCTCGTCCACGCGTGACCACCCGCATCGGCATCGACACCGGTGGGACGTTCACCGACGTGGTCGCCGTGCACGAGGACGGATCCGTCGTCGCCACGAAGGTTCCCTCGACGCCGGAAGATCCGTCCGTCGCCTTCATGCGGGCCGTCGAGAAGGCCGGCACGGGCGAGGTCGTCCATGGGACGACGGTCGCCACGAACGCGCTGCTGGAGGACGACTTCTCGGGGCTCGCGTTCGTCACCACCAAGGGCTTCCGCGGGCTGCTCGAGATCGGGCGCCAGAGCGTCCCCGACAGCTACGGCAACTCGTACTTCTGGGTCAAGCCCGACCGGATCGTGCCGCTGCACCTCGTGCAGGAGGTCGACGAGCGGCTCGACCGCACCGGGGCGGTGGTCCGCGAGTTCGACGAGGACGGGGCACGCGAGGTGGCGCGGACGCTCCGCGAGCAGGGCATCGCCTGCGCCGGCGTCTGCTTCCTGCACGCGTACATGAACCCCGAGCACGAGCGGCGCATGCGCGACGTGCTCGCCGAGGAGCATCCGGACTGCGCGGTCTCCCTCAGCTCCGACGTGCTGAGCGAGTACCGCGAGTACGAGCGCGCGGTCACCACGCTCGTCGACGCCTTCGTCAAGCCGCTCGTGGCCGCCTACGTGGCCTCGATCGAGGCCCGGCTCGGCCGGTCGTTCTACATCATGAAGAGCAACGGCGGCGTGAGCGGCGCCCGCGAGGTGGGGGAGAAGCCGATCACGACGATCCTCTCCGGTCCGGCCGCCGGCACCCTCGGAGCGGCGCTCGTCGCCGGGCAGGCGGGGTTCGACAAGGTGATCACGCTCGACGGCGGCGGCACCTCGACCGACGTGGCGGTCATCACCGGCGGCCGCCCGAGCCTCACCACGGAGGGATCGGTCGGGCGCTTCGCCGTCAAGGTGCCGATGGTCGACGTCATCACCGTCGGCACCGGCGGCGGCTCGATCGCGTGGGTCTCGCCGGAGGGGACGCTGAAGGTCGGGCCACGCTCGGCGGGGGCCAGTCCCGGGCCGGTCTGTTACGGCCAGGGTGGAACGGAGCCGACGACGACCGACGCCTTCACGCTGCTCGGCCACATCCCCGAGCACCTGCTGGGCGGGGAGATCCCGCTCGACCGCTCCGCCGCCGAGGCGGTGTACAAGCGGCTCGCCGGCCGCGTCGGCCTGACGCTCGAGGCGTGCGCGGCCGGCGTGCTCGAGATCGCGGCCTGGAACCAGGCAAACGCCATCCGCCAGGTCACCGTCAAGCGCGGGCTCGACGTGCGCGACTTCGACCTCTGCGCCTTCGGCGGCTCCGGGCCGCTGACCGCCTGCCGGCTGATCGACATCCTCGGCCTGCGGACCGTCTTCGTCCCGCGCGACCCCGGCAACCTGAGCGCGTTCGGCCTGCTGGCGACGGACCTGCGCAGCGACCACGTGCAAACGCTGGTGCGGCGGCACGTAGACGTGGAGGAGCTGGCGCGCGAGTACGCGCGGCTCGAGGCGCACGACGGCGGCATCGAACGGTCGGCCGACCTCAGGTACTACGGGCAGGCATTCGAGATCACCGTGCCCGCGCCCGACGGCCGGATCGACGACCGGTTCGCCGAGCTGGTGGAGGCGCGCTTCCACGATGCCCATGAGCGGCTCTATGGCTACTGCTACCGCGATGACCCCGGCCACGAGATCGAATGGGTGAACCTGCGCGCCACGGTCATCGGTGCCATGCCGCGCCCGCCATTGACGCCGGTACGCCCCGAGGGTGAAGCCGGCGCGGGCTCGCGCCCCGTGTACTTCGACGGCTGGGAGGAGACGCCGGTGTACCGGCGCGAGGGCCTGGACGGCGAGATCGCCGGCCCGGCGGTCATCCAGGAGTTCGGCTCGACGCTGCCGCTCCACCCGGGCTTCAAAGCGCGCGTCGACGACCTCGGCAACGTGGTGGTGCGCCGTGAAGCCTGACCCCGTCCTCGTCGAGATCGTGCAGGGCACGCTCGCCTCGATCGAGGCCGAGGTGGAGGAGTCGATCGGCCGCACCGCCCGCTCGCCGATGATCCGCGACCAGCACGACTTCCGCGCCGGCATCCACGACCGGCGCCTGCGCAAGCTGACCGGCCGCTCCTACTCGGCGCTCGTGCATCCCGTGGTGCGGGACTTCCCGCTCGAGACGATGCGCCCCGGCGACGTCTACTTCCACAACGACGTCTATCTCTCCGAGGGCGGCATCGGGCACCTGCCGGACCTGTGCGTGACCGTGCCGGTGTTCTGCGACGGCGACGTGGTGGCCTTCGTGCAGGCCTTCGGCCACCACGACGACATCGGCGGCATGGTCCCCGGCTCGATGCCGAGCAACGCCCTGTCGGCCTACCAGGAGGGCCTGATGGTCCCGCCGGTGAAGCTGTACGACGCCGGCGTGCCCAACGATGCCGTGCTCAGGATCGTCGCCCGCAACTCGCGCATGCCCGAGAGCGCTGGCCGGCGACATCGACGCCGAGATGCGCGGCCAGCCGCATGGGCGCTCGCCGCGTCGAGGAGCTGTTCGAGCGCTACGGGCGCGAGGCGGTCGAGGCGTGCTTCGACGCGATCATCTCCTCGACCACGGAGACGTTCCGGCGCGAGGTGCTGGCCAAGATCCCCGACGGCGTCTACCGCTGGGAGGACTACGCCGAGCACGACGGCGTCGACCCGCCGCGGCTGCACGCGCAGCGGATGACGCTGACCAAGCAGGGCGACCGGCTGATCATCGACTTCACGGGCACCGACCCGCAGGCCAAGGGACCGATCAACCACGCCGGCGACTACGCGGACGGCAACTTCCTCAAGAAGTGGCTGGCGCCGATCCTGCGCAACCTCGCCGACACGCCGGAGCGGATGGCCGAGCTCGACGTCAACGAGGGCGTGGTGGAGCTGATCGAGATGCGCTTCCCGCCGCCGGGGACGCTGCTCACGCCGGTCTTCCCGGCGCCCACCAACGCGCGCACCTTCGTGATCCTGCGGCTGCTCGGCGTCTTCGCCGGCGCGCTGGCGCAGGCCGTCGACGGCCGCATGCCGGCCGATCAGGAGACGATCCGCTACACGGGCATCACCGGCCGCGACCCGGACGGCGAGTGGTACCTGTACCGCGAGATCCTGGGCGGCGGCTCGGGTGGCCGCCACTACGCCGACGGCTCGGACACGATCCACATCGTCCCGGACTCCAAGAACCTGCCGGTCGAGTTCGTCGAGTCGCGCTACCCGGTGCGCGTCGAGCACCTCGGCGTGCGCGTCGACTCCGGCGGCCCGGGCGAGCGCCGCGGCGGGCTCGGCTACCGCAAGGACATCCGCGTGCTCGAGGACGCCAGCTTCATGTCGATCGCCGACCGCTCGATCCTCGCCTGCTGGGGCGTCAAGGGCGGCCGCGCCGGTCTTCCGTTCCGGGTGACGATCGACCCGGCCGGCCCGAACGAGCGCGTGCTCTCCGGCCTCTGCGACGACGAGCCGATCGCCGCCGGCGAGATCGTCCGCATCGAGACGACGGGCGGCGGCGGATGGGGCGACCCGCTCGAGCGCGACCCGGCGCTCGTGGAGCTCGACGTGCTCCAGGGCAAGGTGTCCGCCGAGGCGGCCGCGGCCGACTACGGCGTCGTCATCGGCGACGCCGAGGCCACGCGCGCGCTGCGCGAGGCGCCGCGCGCCGAGCCTCCGTTCTTCGACCGCGGGCCGGGCTACGAGCGCCTCGCACGCGGCTGAGGTCGGGCCGCGTCATGCCCTCCCGGGGCAGCGCTCGCAAGCTCGCGCTCGAGCGCCCCGGGAGGCCACGCCGCGGCCCGCCCACCAGCACTTCCCATTGCCCCGACGTGTGCTCTGTGGCCGGCCTCATGAGGGCGGCACAGACAATCGGCCAGGACATCTGCTCTGTGGAGCGGTCGCGATCGGAATACCGATCCCGGGTGGGCGGCCGCGGTCTCCCGCGGGCGTGGTCGTTCCGGGATCTGATTCAACGATCGCTGCGCCGCTTGCCGGGCCACAGTCGCGCTACAGGCACGATCGCGGCGCGTCTCGGCCTTACGTGCAACCTTGACGTCCAGACCGTCGCCGCCGCGTTCCGCGAAGTCGGTACCGCCTTCACCCTGGGCTCGCTGTTGCAAGCACGCGAGGCTGTCGCGCAAAGCAGCGAGTTCGGCGAATCGCCCACACTTTCCCGGCCTCTGTCGCGGGGCGATCCCTTACCGCCAGGCCCGGCCGACTCCGGGTAAGGGTGCCACTCCTGGCGTCCGATGCGTTTAAGACGATTCTGTGATGGGGCAGAGCTTCATCGCTTGTGATCGTGAGCAGTCGTTCTTGATGCCGCCGGACGTGCGTGAGTGGTTGCCGGAGGGTCATCTGGCGTGGTTTGTGCATCGACGCCGTCGGCGAGATGGATCTGGCGGCGTTCTATGCGCGCTTACCGGTCCGACGGGCATGGCCGGCGCGGCCTATGAGCCGGCGATGATGGTCGCGCTGCTGCTCTACGCGTACGCGCGCGGGATGCGGTCCTCGCGAGCGATCGAGCGGGCCTGCGAGGAGGACGTCGCCTATCGCGTGATCGCCGCTCAGCAGCGGCCCGATCACGCGACGATCGCGCGGTTCGTCGAGCGCCATCAGGAGGCGCTGGCCGGTCTGTTCGGGGCGGTGCTCGGGACTGTGCGCGCGGGCGGGGCTGGCGACGGTCGGGGTGATCGCGATCGACGGCACCAAGGTGCACGCCAACGCGAGCCGCGACGCGAACCTGGATTACGAGCAGATCGCGCGCGAGATCCTCGCGGAGGCGCGAGGCCGTCGACGCGGCCGAGGATGAGGCCTTCGGTGAGGCGCGCGGCGATGAGCTGCCGCCGGAGCTGGCCGACCCGCAGGGCCGGCGCAAGTGGCTGCGCGAAGCCCAAGCGCGACTCGACGAGCAGCGCAGCGAGCAGGCCGCGGCCGGTCGCAGCGCTCACGGCCGGCGCGGCTCAAGGACGCCAAGCGCCGCTTGGACGAGGAGCTCTGGACCGAGTGCCGCGCCAACGCGGCCTACGAGGCCTACCGGGCGCGCGGGGCGGATGAAGAACGGCCGGCGCTTCGGCGCGACCGCCGAAGCCCTACACGCCGCCGGCGACACCGGAGGGCACGATCAACGTCACCGATCCGGACTCGCGGGTGGTCAAGGGGTTGCGCGGGTTCATCCAGGGCTACAACGCCCAGGCCGTCACCAACGAGCAGCAGGTCGTGCTCGCCGCCGAGGTCATGGTCGCCTCACCGGACTTCGGGCACCTGGAGCCGATGCTCTGCGCCGCCGAGCGCGAACTCGCCAGTCGCCGGCGTCAGCGACACACCGCAGGTGGTGCTCGCCGACGCCGGCTACTGGCACCACGAGCAGATGGAGCGCATCGTCGATCGCGGGCATCGCAGGTCCTGATCCCGCCCGACTCCAGCCGCCGCAAGGGCGCCCGCCCGGGCTGGGACGGCGGCCTCTACGCGTTCATGCGGCGCGTGCTCGCTACCGAGCACGGCGGCGAGCTCTACGGCAAACGCCAGCCGATGATCGAGCCGGTCTTCGGCGACATGAAGTTCAACCGCGGCCTGGGCCGCTTGCACCGACGCGGCAGGGCCGCCGCCCGCACCGAATGGCGGCTGATCACCGCCACCCACAACCTCCTCAAGCTCCACCGGCACACCCTGACGCCCGCCGCGGCCTGAAAGGTCGGCGCCGCGCTTCCGCGAAGGCGCCTGCCGCGGCCCATCACCGACCAGCGCCGCGCCGACCCGCACTTTACGCGACAGCCTCACGCGAATGCGATAGCACGTGCAGGGCGTTCCCGCGGGAACGCGGACTGTCGCTTCTCGTCTCCATGAAGAAGGGCGTGTTGTCAATGGCGTTGATGCTGGCAGTCCAACGCAGTAGCGAGGCTGAAGCCTGCGCGACCCGCAATGACGCGAGAGCACTAGACGCCGGCGGGGCCGCGAAGAGCGGGCGTGCGCCGTCTGGAAGGCGCACGCCCGCTGCCCACTTCGCGTTCGCACCGTGACTCCGCGATGACCTGCTGCGACTGATCCGGCTGGCTGCGCTCGGATCGCGTCGCGCCTGGTGGGGACGGGCCCGACCGGCGCGGCCAAGCGCGGTGCGCGCTCGAACTACCGTAGGGCGGTCACGGTCGCGTCAGTCGCACCCGCAGCGTCGTGCTCTTGCCGCTGGCGCCGCTGTTGTGGTCCATCGGCTTGAGCTGCAGCGTGGCGCCGACCTTCTTGCCGTGCCGCAGAGCCGTCCTGATGTGGTGGTTGACCCGGCTGGGCAGCTTGGCGTGCAGGTGACGGCGTCCGATCACCGTGGCGAACACCCGGTAGCGGGCGTAACCCGGCTTGCCGGCGATCCGGACCTGCGTGCTGTAGCCGAGCTTGCAGGTGCGGCTGCAAACCGCGGTGAACGCGATCCCGGCGCCGCTGAAATGCTGCCGGCGGGCGGCTGAGGCCCGCAGCGTCGGCGGCAGGCCCGCCTCGGTGACGTAGATGGTCCCGTCCTGGCCGACGGTGATGCCGGACGCGCCGGCGACCGCGCCGGGCGTCGTGACGGGGGACTGGTCGCCGGTCTCGGGGTCGACGGCGATGACGCCGCTGGTGGAGTCGGCGATGAGCAGGTCACCGGCGGAGTTGAGCGCGATGCCTTGCGGGGTGGTGAGCTGGCCGCCGCTGGTCAGGGTTCCGGTGACGCCCGTGTAGGGGTCGAGCTCGGCGATCTTGCCGGGCTGGGCGACTAGCAGCTCACCGCCGGGGGTGGCGGCGATGCCGCTGATCGGCGTGCAGCCGAAGTTCTTGGTCAGGGTCTGGGCGCCGGTGGTGAGGTTGACGGCGATCACGTAGCTGCCGCCGCCCTCGGCCTGATCGCACGAGGAGGAGGCGGTCGTGTACATGGTGTTGCCGGCGACCGCCCCGAACTCGGGCACGACGTCGTACTGGTCGTAGAGGCCGCCGGAGGAGACGACGGTCGGCGCGCTGCCGGTGAGGCTGAGGACGCGGTCGGTGTCGAGCGCGTACAGGGACGAGCCGGAGGCGACCACGGACATCGGGTACGGGGTGGAGGCGACGGGCGTGATGGCGAAGCCGGGGGCGGTCAGCGAGTAGATGCCGGCGCCGCGGGGGCTGGGGCCGAGGGGCCCCTGGTTGGCGACATAGAGCGTGCCGGTGGGGCTGATGGCGATGCCGCCGAGCGTCGTCCAGGGGGCGCCGCCGGCGAGCGAGGTGACGGTGCCGGTGGTCGGGTTGATCTGGGCGACCTGCGGGTTGCTCGGCGTGGCGGCCGACGCTGAGGCGGGCACGGCGACGGCGGCGAGGCCGACGGCGGCCGCGCACAGCCAGCGGCGTGTCTTCGGGGAGGGGGTGGGGAGGGTCTTCATGGCTGGGCACGATTCCGCCCGAGCGCCCGCGCGTCGTCAGTACCGAGCTACGGCACCGGAAGGTCGCCCGCTACGTAGTCGTGGCCGCCGGAGAGGTCAGTACAGCCCGACTGACGGCGCGTGCGCAGCTCTGACGCACAATCAACCTGAAAGCAGCTACCCCCGCAGCGCCAGCGCCGACGCGACAGACTGCTGCGTTCCATGCAACGCGGCGGCGTGGTCGACTGCTCGTCGTCCATCGCACTACCAGCGCGTCGCGGGACGGGACGCGAACGACCGCGCCTACGAGCGGCGCGGCCGGCGATGAAGTCGACTCGGAGCACAGGAGCCCTTTCGGGGGAGGAAACGGCCATGTTCTCGTCGCTCGGATCCGGCGTCTTCCGTGCCGCGACTACGTAGAAGGCGGCCCGCTGCCTGCGTGAAAGATGGGTTCGGGGTGCGACAGCTTCCGTAGAGTTCATCCATGGCTCACGACCGGGCGGCGAGATGAGCGCAGTCGCCACGATGTGGCCGCTCGTCGGGCGCGACGACGAGCTCGCGCGCATCGCCGACGCGGCCGAGCGAGGCTGCTGCGGCGTCGTGATCAGCGCCACTGCGGGCGCCGGCAAGACCCGACTCGGGCGCGAGGCGCTGGCAGCTGCCGAGCACGACGGCGCCATGAGCCTGTGGGTGCAGGCGACGACGTGCGCCCGAACGATCCCGCTCGGCGCCTTCGCCGGTTTGCTGCCCGACGGTGCGCGCGCGGACGACCCGCTCGCCTTGCTGCGCGGGAGCGCGCTGGCGGTGCACGATCGTGCCCGAGGACGGGCGGTCGTGCTCGGCGTCGACGACGCGCAACTTCTGGACCCGGTCTCGGCGACCCTGGTGTTGCACCTGGCGACCAGCGCGGACGTCTTCGTGGTCGCTACGGTCCGTGTCGGCGAGCCGTGTCCCGACGCGATCGTGTCGCTCTGGAAGGACGCCGACGCGCACCGCCTACCGCTCGTCCGGCTCAGCGATGAAGCGGTCCGAATCACTGGTCGAGACAGCGCTCGGTGGCCCGCTGGAGGAGAAGGCGATTCGCTGGGTGGTGGACCGCAGCCAGGGCAATCCTCTGTACGCGCGCGAGCTCGTGCTAAACGCCGTCGACACGGGCTGCCTGAGGCCCTCGCGCGATCTATGGCGGCTCTCGGAGCCGCTGTCTGTTGGCGAGTCGCTGGTGGAGCTAGTCGAGCAGCGGCTGTCCGCACTCACGGCCGAGCAACGAGCGCCACTGGAGCTGCTCGCGCTCGGTGAACCGCTGGGGCTACGCGAGATCGCTACGTTGACCTCCAACGACGCGCTCGGCGAAGCCGAGTCGCACGGGCTGATCGCGATCGCCCCGGGCCCCAGCGAGCCCGAGGTCCGGCTCTCACATCCGCTCTACGGCGACGTCGTACGTGCGCAGCTGCCCACGCTCCGCTGCCGCGAGCTGCGGTTACTCCTGGCGACGGCGCTCCAGCGCCGCGAGCCGCTCGAATCCGACGACGCGCTGCGCGTGGTCCGGTTACTACTCGACGCCGCCGCGCCGATACCGCCGGAGCTGCTCGTCAGCGCGGCACGCGCGGCGAACCTCGCCGGCGACCCCGAGCTGGGCGCCCAACTCGCCGAGCTCGCGCTCACGGGCGACGCACACGCCGAGGCGGCGCTCGCCTTGGCGCGCGCGCATTCCATGCGTCAGCGCTTCGAGCAGGCCGAAGCGGTACTGGCTGCGGTAGAGGACGAAATGGCCGGCAACCCAGCCGCGGTCGACTACCTCGAACAGCGCATCCGAACGCTGTACCTCGGCCTCGATCGCGTCGACGAAACGCGCGCACTGCTCGACCGCGCGCGCTCGTGGTCTGCTCAACCTGACTGGCACCAACAGCTCCTGCCGCTGAGCCTGGCCGTCACCGCGGCCGAAGATCCCGCCGCCGCGCTAGCGGTGGCCGAGAACGCCGTGGCCGACGAGTCGCTCGCCACCGAGACGCGACAGCGCCTAGAACCGCGCTACGCCGTCCTGCTTCTGCAGTGCGGTCGCTGGAAAGAGTCCGACGCGATCGCCCGTCGCTACCGGCCGACCATCCCGATCCAGGATCCACTGGCACTCATCACACTCGCTCTTCACCGATGCGTCGGAGTCGAGTCCGGAGCCGACTGGCCAGATCTAGAGGCCTACCTATCGCAGACGCTCACGGACGGCGTACGACTCAACGACCATGAGGCTGCCGGACAAGCAGCAGCTGGGCTCGGGCACCTGCACTACCTCCGCGGCAGTTTCCGCGACGCCACGCGCTGGCTCGCGGAGGCGGAGCTGCACTTCGAGCGTGAGGACGCCTTCGGCTCGATCGCCGACGTCCTCATGCTCCAGATCGGAGTTGCCGCGTGCACGGGCGGAGACCCTGACCGTACCGCCGCCACTCTCGAGCGAGCGCAGACGAGCCCAGAGGCCCGGCGCCCGCGACCAACGCGTGGCCCATATCTACTCCGGGCCGAAGGCTGGGCTGCATATGCGCGCAGTCCGGCGGCCGGCGCGGCCGAGCTGCTGTCAAGTGGCGAGCGCCTGGCCCATACCACGCCTGGATTCGCGTCCCTGCTCGCGTACGACGCCTTGATCGCAGGGGCGGCGCCAAATCGAAGCGCCGCCCTTCTCGCCCGGCTCGCTCCGCACTGCAATACGCGCATGATCGATGCGTATGCCGCCCACGCCGCCGCACTCGCGGCCCGTGACGGAACGGCACTGCTCCAAGCCGCGGACGGATTCGAAGCGATCGGCGCTCTGCGCTATGCCATGAAGGCGGCCACAGACGCCGCGGACGCTTTCGTCCAAGAGGGACGAAAAGACTCGGCGCGGCGCGCGGCCGCTCGAGCTCACCTCCTTCACGCGCCCGGCCACGGGTTGCACCCGCCAGTGATCGACGGTCTCGACGACACAACGACAGGGCTGACCGACCGGGAGCGACAACTCGTCGACCTCGCTCGAAACGGACTAACGAACACCGAAATCGCGGACCGGCTCGTTCTCTCCGTCCGCACGGTGGAGACCCACCTCTACCACGCCATGCGAAAGCTCGGCGTCAACGACCGTCGCAAGCTATGAGCAACCTGCAGCCGCCGCAGTTCTGGAACCGGCAGGTAACACTGCTCCGGAGCGCCGCAACTGAGCCGTCCTTCCAGGAGGTGCCGGAGCGGCCGAACGGGGACGCTTGGGATCGTGCGACTGGGGTCACCTCGTCCGAGGGTTCGAATTCCTCCCTCTCCGTTGGCTCTGTACGCCGTCATGCCGCGGCTGCGGGGGCCGCGGCGAGCTCGGGCACCGTAACGAAGCGCGTCCCGCGTGCCGTGTGGTGCTCGAGCGCCACACGCGCCGCCGCAAGCGAGCGGGAGCGGTCGTGGCGCGGGTCGTGGTCGGAGCCGTCGTGGAGCAGGATCAGGTCACCGTCGCGAGCACGGATGCAGCGGCGCCCGATCCGCTCGGCCGTCTCCCAGCCACGCCAGTCGTAGCCGGTGACGGACCAGGTGACCGGCAGGTAGCCCTCCTCGGCGAGCACGCGCAGCGTCCCGGGCCGGCGACGCCCGTACGGTGGGCGGATCAGCATCGCGCCGTCGACTCGCGAGAACGTCACGCCCGCGAGCTCGACCGCGCCGCGGCAGCGCGCGAGCTCCTCGCGGATCGCGTCGGCGCCGTGCAGGGGCATCGTCGGGTGCGTGTGCGTGTGGTTGCCGATCGCGTGGCCGCGCTCGACGATCTCGCGCAGCAACGCCGGCTCCCGGCCCGCCCACCTGCCGATAAGGAAGAAGGTGGCCTTGGCGTGGTAGGCGTCCAGCAGGTCGAGCAGGCGCGGGGTCTCGCGCGGGTTGGGGCCGTCGTCGAACGTGAGAGCGAGCTCCCCGCGCGCGCCGGGGAAGCGGTGGATGGTGGGGCCGTAGAGCTGGGCGGTCGGGACCTGGCCGCCGTAGAGCGCGACGGCCGCGACGCCGGTCGCGAGTGCGAGGGCGGCGCGCATCAGGCCGCCCTCCTCGCCGTCCGCCGCGCCTGCCGGCGGGTGCGCCGCGAGTCGGCGGCGGCCTGGGTCACCAGTGCCGCGATCGTCTCGAGGGCGATCTGGTTACCGGCCTGTCGGTAGCCGGCGAGCGCCTCGTCGTACTCGGGCAGGCGGACGAGGAACTCGGCCAGCTCGGCCGCCCCGGCCGCCGGTGCGCACATCCCGTATCCCTCGCGCTGTAGGTAGCGGGCGTTCATGAGCTGCTCGAACTGCCCATGCAGCGGCACCGAGAGCACCGGCTTGCGCAGGAAGATCGCCTCGCTGAGCAGCGAGAACCCGCCGCCGGTGATCACCGCGCGCGCCGTGCGCAGATCGTCG
>CAWETE010000014.1:0-72290 GCA_963811895.1 uncultured Solirubrobacteraceae bacterium
CGCCGCCCAGATCCTCATCGGTCAGAGACGTTTGTTAGACAGCACTTGAGAGTAGTGGCTCGGAGCTGTAGCGTCGCGCCCGACGAGACCCCCGGGAGAGGGAGGCGGCGGTGTCGCAGGGCGAGACGGAAGGGCGCAGGGTCAGTCGACGCGCGCTGTTCGGGATAACCGCCGGAGGTGCCGCGATGTCCGCGGGCCTCGGTGCGGTCAGCGACCTCGCGGCGTCCGCCGCAGAGGAGGGCGACTCCGTGAGCGGGGTGGTCGAGCGGCTCGTGGACGCGCGGACGCTCGAGCTGCGGGCGAGCGCTGGCGAGCTGGTCACGGTCATGCTGGCGGCGGACGCCAAGGTGTTCCGCGACGGGCCGGCGGAGCTGCCGGCGTTCACGACCGGTGAGCGCGTGACGGCCCGCGGCAGGCCCGGCGCCGCCGGCGGCTGGATCGCCGACGAGGTCCAGCCGGTGTACGAGCTGATCGAGACCCAAGTGACCGACCGGCGCGCCGACCGGATCGACACTGAGGCCGGCGCCTTGGCTGTGGACGGCCGCACGCAGGCCCGGACCTATGTCGGAGGCTTCGGCGCGGTCGCGCCGCGGACGATCCGCAAGGGCGACTCCGTGGTCGCGCTCGTGCGTCGCGAGCCGGCGACCGGGCGTTCGATCGCGCGGGCGATCGCCACGCTCCGCCAGAGCGGGTGAGTCGTGGGCGGGTTCGAGATCCTCGGCGGCGGAGTTCGTGACGCGCTCACGTCGCCCGAAGGGGCGGGCGTGCTCGTCTGGGTCCTAGCCATGACGTTCGCGTGGAGCGGGGGTGCGAAGCTGCGGCGGCCGCTCAAGGCGGCATTGGCCCTCGTCGACTTCGGCATCGCCCGCCGGGCGCTGCCGACCTACGGGCGTGCTCTCGGTATCGCCGAACTGTGCCTCGCGGGGCTGCTCGTGGCGACGTTCGCGGTCGCCGGTGCGCTCCCGGCGGTCGCCGCGGCCGCCGCCGCTGCTTTCCTCCTATTCGCCGCGGCCATCGGCCGCAGCCTGCGCCGGGGCGACCGTTTCGCCTGCTTCTGCTTCGGCGGCGAGTCCGTCCTGTCCGGGACGACGCTCGCGCGATCGCTCGGCCTCGTCGCGGTCGCCGGGTGGCTGGTCGCGTCGGAGGTCGCCGGACAGGGCGCCCGCGCGGTGATGCTGGAAGGGCTCGTCGCGGTTTGCGCACTTGCCGTGGTCGTGCTCGGCGCGTCGATCCCGCGCCTGCGGCGGATGAACGCCGATCCTTTCGGCCTCGACGACGAGCTGTGGAGCGTGCGGGCATGAGCGGGCTCGAGCTCGCGCTCGTGGTCGCGGCGGTCGTCTGGTTGTCGCTGCTGACCTTCGTGATCCTGCTGCTCGTCCGTCAGATCGGCCTGATCACCGTGCGCCTCGACCGCGAGCGCGACGACGCGCGGCCGGTGTCCGACGGCCTCGAGATGGGGTCCGAGGTGCCCGCGCAGGTCGCCGAGCTCATCGAGCCCGGCGAGGCGGAGTCGCCGGCCTTCGTGCTCGTGCTTGCCGCCATCTGCAATCCGTGCCGGGACCTGCTGGAGGGCCTCGACGGCTTCGCCCCGCGCTCGCCGATCGTCGCGCTGGTGAGCGGCCCTGAGGCGCCGGCCCGCGCGCTCGCCGAGACGATCCCGCCCTATATCACCGCAGTACGCGACCCCGAGGCCGACCGCGCCATCCGCGCCCTCGAGATCGGCACGACGCCGTTCGTGTTCGAGGTGCGCGCCAACCGCGTCGCCGCCAAGGCCGCGCTGCGCGGCGCCGACCATTTCATCCGCTTCGTCCGCGAGGCGGAAACCGTGACGACGACGGAGCTGTGGAGGGGAGTGGATGTCCATGTCCGATCAGGCGACGCGTGAGCGGGAAGACGAGATCCTGGACCTGCTCGAGCGGAGTCGGTTCCTCGCGGTCGCGGGCGCAGCCCTGACGGGGCTCGCGACGGGGCGCGTGCTGCGCGCCGAGCCCGCCTTGGCGCGGCACAATCCGGTGCAAGGCCCGTGCCAGGGAGGAGACCGGTCCGAGTGGGGCGCGTGCCACTACTGCGACGGCTCGATCTGCACCAGCTACTGCAGCTGGCCCGGGCCGCCGCACAGCCACTGTCCCAGCGGCGGTCAGTACTGGGAGGTCTGCACGACCAACGGCAACCGCTACCGGTGCCGCGACTGGCACGAGAAGTTCCCCGGCTACGACTCGCACCACTGTGTATGCCGTGCCGGGCTCGGGCGGTGCTGATGGAGCTTCTGTGGGGCCTCCTGTTGCTGTCGGCCGTCATGGTCGCGCTCGCCCAGCAGACGCTCCCATGAGGGCCGAACGCGGCCTCCGGGGTCGTCAGTTCCGCGGTCGAGTGGAACCAGACACGTCGAAGCTGGCGGCTGAAGCTCGTGGTCTTCGTGTTGAGCGGGACGGCCGCCGGTGCCGCGGCGGGCGCTCTGCTCGGATGGGCCGGCGAGCAGATCGCTGAGGAGGTGCGGGTGGTGACGGCGAGCGTGCTGGGCGTCGCGGCGGTGGGCATGGGCGTCGTGGAGCTTCGCGGCCGCCGGGCGTCAGCCCTGCAGTGCGACCGCGAGACGCCGCGCGCGTGGATGCGCCGTGGCGCGGTGGCGTGGGCGGCCTGCAACGGCGCGGCGCTCGGCATCGGCGCGACCTCGCGCCTCGGCTTCGCCCTCTGGTACGTGCTGCCGGCGACTGCGCTGCTGTACGCCGACCCGCTGCTGGGGGCGATCGTCTTCGGCGCCTACGGGCTCGTGCGAACGCTGTCGGCGTATGGCTTCGTCCTGCTTGCCCGAGCGAAGGGCGACTATGAGCACGCCGTCGACGCCGTGCTCGCGCTCCGCGGGCCGGTGCGCGCCGTCTGCGCGTGGCAGATGGTCGCGCTCGGCATCATGGGCTGCGTGGTGGTCGGTCTGTGAGCCGTTCCGTGCTTGTGGTCGCCGGGCTCCTGGTCGTCGCGGGCGCTGGGGCGGTCGTCGTCTCCGCCGGCGGCGGTGAGGACGAAGCGCCGCGACGTGACCCGGCGCCCGCCGCCGCTGCCACGGGACTCCGGCTCGGCTGCGAGCACAGCGTCTCGCCGACGCTCGCCGAGGCCGTCGCCGGGCGGGACCTGACCGTCGGCAACCTGGTCTTCGTCGCGTACCGGAGCAACGAGCGCGAGCGCCCGCGGCGGCGCGGCACGCCCGAGCGCGCGCTGGCGTGGAAGTTCCCGCTCGCGATGCGCGTCGACGGCGCCGCGACGCTCCGGGTGCCGGCCGAGCGGCGGGCCGAGGTCGCGCTTGCCTTCCGGCCCGACCGGCGCCACTCGACACGTCTGCGGCACGGCGACGTCGCGGTCAAATTCACCGCGTGCACGAGCGACGAGGCACCCGGCTCCGCCTACACCGGCTGGGCGGGCCGGATCCTCGCGGTACGGCGCGGCTGCGTCCCGCTCGAGGTCGTATCGGGCGACGAGGTGCAGCGCGTCTCGGTCTCGCTCGGCGCCGGTCGCTGCCCGCGCGACGCGTGAGGCCTGCCACGCTTGGGCGCGATGCCCCGCACCCCGCTGGCACGAACGACCGTCCGTGACGCGCTCGACTCCGCGCTGATCGCGCTGACCGCCGCCGGCGTCGACACGCCCCGTCTCGACGCCGAGGTGCTGCTCGCCGACGCCGAGGTGCTGCTCGCAGACGCCATGGGCGTCGACCGCGCCGTGCTGATCTCCGACCCGGAGCGCGGGGTCGAGCCCGGAGCCGTTCCGCGAGTACGTGCAGCGCCGGGTGCGGCGCGAGCCGGTGGCCTACATCCTCGGCCGCAAGGGCTTCCGGCGGCTCGAGCTGGAGGTCGACCCGCGCGTGCTGATCCCGCGCCCGGAGACCGAGCACGTGGTGGAGGCAGCGCTGGGGCTGCCCGCAGGGCGCCCGGGTGGTCGACGTCGGTACCGGCGCGGGCGGGATCGCTCTGGCGCTGGCCGACGAGCGGCCGGACCTGCGCGTCGTGGGCACCGAGTCGAGCCCGGGCGCGCTGGCGGTCGCGCGCGCCAATGCCGCGCGCCTCGGCCTGGCCGTCGAGCTGCTCGAGGGCGACCTGCTCGAGCCTGTGACAGGGCCGGTCGACGCCGTCGTCTGCAACCCGCCGTACGTGCCCGCCGGGGTGGACCTGGCGCCGGAGCTGGCCTACGAGCCCGCCGATGGCGCTCTACGCCGGCCCCGATGGCCTCGAGGTCTATCGCCGCCTCGTCCCCGCGCTGCGCGACGTGCCGTTCGTGGCGCTGGAGGTCGGCATGGGCCGGGCGTCCGACGTCGCCGCGCTGCTCGACGGCCACCAGATCGAGATCGTGCCGGACCTCGCGGGCATCTCGCGCGTCGTCGTGGGGCGGCGGTGACCTTCGACGAGTGCATCGCCTCCGGGGGAGTCGTCGTGTTCCCGGCCGACACGGTCTACGGCCTCGCGTGCGACCCGACCAGCGAGGCCGCCGTCGCCAAGCTCTACGCGCTCAAGGGCCGGCCGCCCGACAAGCCGGCGGCCGTGATGTTCTTCGATCGCGTGCGGGCCCTCTCCGCGCTGCCGGAGCTCACGGCGCGCACGCGCGCGCTGATGGCGCGGCTGCTTCCGGGGGCCGTGACGCTGCTGGTCCCCAGCGACCGGTTCCCGCTGGCCGGCGGGGCGGGCACGCTCGGCCTGCGCGTGCCCGACATCCCCGCGCTCGGCTCGGGCCCGGTGCTGCAGAGCTCGGCGAACGCCGCGGGAGGCCCCGACGCGCGGCGGCTCGAGGACGTCCCGGAGGCGATCCGCGACGGCGCCGACCTCGTCATCGACGGCGGCGAGCTGCCCGGCACGCCGTCGACCGTCGTCGATCTGCGGCGGTACGAGCACGGCGGCGATCTGGAGATCGTGCGCGCCGGAGCGGTGCCGGAGGCGGTGGTACGTTCCTTGGTCCATGACTGAGCTCCAGAGCGATTACTTCGAGCGCCCGCTCGCCGAGGTCGACCCCGAGGTCGCCGAAGCGATCCAGGGCGAGCTCCACCGCCAGCAGTCGACGCTCGAGATGATCGCGTCGGAGAACTTCGTGCCGCAGGCGATCCTCGAGTGCCAGGGGTCGGTGCTCACGAACAAGTACGCCGAGGGCCTGCCCGGCAAGCGCTACTACGGCGGCTGCGAGCACGTCGACGTCATAGAGACGCTCGCCATCGAGCGCGCCAAGGCGCTGTTCGGCGCCGAGCACGCCAACGTGCAGCCGCACGCCGGCGCGCAGGCCAACGCCTCCGTCTACCACGCGCTGCTCGACCCGGGCGACACGATCCTCGGGCTGGCGCTGCCGCACGGCGGCCATCTCACGCACGGGATGAAGATCAACGTCTCCGGCAAGCTCTACGACATCGCGCCCTACGAGGTCGACCGCGAGACCTCGCTGATCGACATGGACGCGGTCGCGGAGATCGCGCGCGAGCGGCGGCCGAAGCTGATCCTCGCCGGCTGGTCGGCCTATCCGCGGTTCCTCGACTTCGAGCGCTTCCGGGAGATCGCCGACGAGGTCGGCGCCTACCTGATGGTCGACATGGCGCACTTCGCCGGGCTCGTGGCGGCGGGCATCCACCCGAACCCGGTCCCGATCGCCGACGTGGTCACGACCACGGTGCACAAGACGCTCGGCGGCGCCCGCGGCGGCACGATCCTGTGCAAGGAGGAGTACGCCAAGAAGATCAACTCGGCGGTCTTCCCGGGCCAGCAGGGCGGGCCTCTGGAGCACGTGATCGCCGGCAAGGCGGTGGCGTTCAAGATCGCCGCCACGGAGACCTTCCGCGAGCGCCAGCGCCGCACCGTGGACGGCGCCAAGGCGGTGGCCGACGAGCTGCTCGGCGCCGGGCACGGCGTGAGCGTGCTCACGGGCGGCACCGACGTGCACCTCGTGCTGGTCGACCTGCGCGAGTCCGAGCTCGACGGCCAGCAGGCCGAGGACCGGCTGCACGAGATCGGCATCACCGTCAACCGCAACGCGATCCCGTTCGACCCGCGGCCGCCGATGGTCACGTCCGGCCTGCGCGTGGGCACGGCGGCGCTGGCCAGCCGCGGCCTGCAGGCCGACGACTTCCCGGCCGTCGGCTCGCTGATCGCCCGAGCGCTGCAGCCGGGCTTCGACGACGTCCGCGACGAGCTGGCCGAGCGCGTGGCGGCGATCGCCGAGCGCTACCCGCTGTACGCGAACCTCGGGGTCGGCGCGGCCGTCTAGCGCTGGTCGGCGAGGATCGTCAGGCCGAAGCCCACCATCAGCGCGCCCGTCGCCGCCTGGATGCGGGAGCGATGTCTCGTGAACGCCTCGCGGGCGCGGCCGACGGCCGAGGCCAGGACGAAGTACCACACGCAGCTCAGCGAGATCTGGATGCCGGCGAGCAGCAGCGTCGCCGGCAGGACCGGCGTGCCCTCGGGCACGAACTGCGGCAGCAGCGCGATGTAGAACAGGCCGACCTTCGGGTTGGTCAGCGCCGTGATGAGCCCCATGCGGAACGCCCCGTTCCGGGCTCGCGGCGCGTGCGGCGGCTCGCCCTTTCGGGCGGCGCGGATCGCGGCGATGCCGTAGGCGATCAGGATCAGCGCGCCGACGACCTTGAGCGTGGTGAACGCGACCTCGGAGGCGACCAGGAGCGCCGAGACGCCGAGCATGGACGCGACGGCCCAGAGCGCCAGGCCGGCGGCGTCCCCGGCCGTCGCGCGCATGGCGCGGCCGCGGCCGCCGCGGGCGGCCGACTGGATCACCATCGCGGTCGCCGGGCCGGGGAGGACGGCGAGGAAGGCTGCGAAGGGGAGGAAGGCGAGGGCCGCGTGGACCATCGCGGCCATGGTCTCACGTGGCGAACGTCAACCCCGGCTGGGTAGGGGGCGGCGAGGGAGACGGCCGCGCCGGGGTTTCGTGCATCTCGGCGCGTCGGCAGCGGTCGCAAGATGCACATAACCCCCCGTCCAGGGGGATTTCGTGAATCTCGCGGCAGTCGACCCCGCCGCGATGCACGAAATCCCGCCGCCGCGGCCGGCTCCCCAGCCGCCCTACCCAGCCGGGAGTTCGTCAGCGCCGCCGCCAACCACGGCGGCCGAGCACAAACCGCTTCGGCATCGCGGCCACGAGCGGCTCCAGCCCCGCCGCGAACTCGGCGGCGCTAGGCCGATCGCTCGCCGAGCGCGACAGCGCCGCGCCCAGCAACGACGCCAGCTCCCGCGGCACCCGCCGCGGCAGAGGCGCCGCATCGCGCTCCAATTGCGGGAACCGCGCCGCCCCGTCCCGCGCGAACGGCCGCTCGCCCGTCACCGCGTGGTGCAGCGTCGCCGCCAGCCCGAACACATCCGCCGGCGGCCCGACCACACCACGCGAAGGGTCGCACTGCTCCGGCGCCATGTAGCCGTCGGTGCCGACCGGCCGGCGCAGCCGCCGCGCCCCCTCCAGCGTGTGAGCGACGCTGAGGTCGATCAGCCGCGGCGGCGCTCCCATCACCACGTTGTCGGGCTTGACGTCGAGGTGGACCATCCCCTCGGCGGCCAGGTAGTGCAGCGCCGAGGCGACGTGGAGGCCGAGCGGCAGCAGCTGCTCGAGCGGCAGCGCGCCGCGCACATCTCTGATCAGCTCGGCGAGCGTCGGGCCTTCGAGGTGCTCGATCAGCAGGTGCGGGAAGCGCCCGCCCGGCACGACGTCGAACCCGCGCACCAGCACCGGGTGCGAGAGCCGGGCGAGCGCTGCCGCCTCGTCGGCCAGCTCGCGCAGCGCGGTCGCGTCCGAGGCGTGGTCGGGGCGCAGCAGCTTGGCCACCAGCACGGCCAGCCGGTGCTCGTCCCAGACCAGGAAGACCTCGTAGCGCCGGCCGCCGCCCAGGTGGCGCAACACCGTGCGGCCCGGGGCGATCGCGTCGCCCTCGGTGAGCCCCCAGGTGGGCCGCTCGCGCCGCTCGGACTCCCACGGCGGCGCCTCGGAGACCGTCGCGAGCGCGCCGATCTCCTCACGCGTCGCGGGACCCGGCGAGGTCACGCGTTCGTGGCCGCCCACGGGTCGTCGTCGCCCCAGTCGTCGTCGTCGCCGTCGTCGTGGCCGGCCTTCACGGAGGTCGCCGCGGGAAGGTCGCGCGGCTCGCCGCGGGCGGTCGACGCCCATGCCTGCGGGGCGGCGAGGGCCAGCACGACGGTCGCGATCAAAGCGACCACGGCTCGCGGGAGCGAGCGCTGGGCGGCCGGGGGCACGGGGTCGTCGGCGAGCGCCAGGTAGGCGCGGGCCAGTGGCGGATGGGAGGAAGGCGGGGCTGCCATGGTCGCGTGGCGGGTGGCGACAAGCGGACTGTGCCCGTCGCCGGGTGCCTTCAACCAGGATTCGCCCGCCGGCCCTGCGATCCTCTCTGCCGAATGGAGTCCGACGCGCTCTATGCCGCCCTCGTCGCGTTCGCCGCCGCCGCCGTCCTGACGCCGGTGGTGGCGCGGATGGCGCGCCGGATCGGCGCCGTCGACGAGATGAAGGAGCGCGGGCTGGCGAGCGAGGCGACGCCGCTGCTCGGCGGCCTGGCCATCTTCGCCGGGGTGCTGATCGCCGCGCTCGTCTTCATGCCCGACAACGAGCGCACGCGCGGGATCCTCGTGGCCGCGGCGCTGATCACCATCGTCGGCGCGCTCGACGACGTGCGCGAGCTGCCGCCGTGGATCAAGCTCGCCGGCCAGGTGGTGGCGGCGCTCGTGCTCGTCAACGCCGGCGTCGTCGTCGAGAACATCACCTTCCCGTTCCTCGGCCCGCTCGAGTTCGGCGACTTCGGCGGCCCGCTGACCGTGATCGGCATCGTCGCCGTGATCAACGTCGTCAACTTCTCGGACGGCGTCGACGGGCTCGCGGCCGGGGTCTGCGCCATCAGCGCCGTCGCCTTCTCGATCATCGCCTTCGACCTGGGTCGCGACGCCGCCGGCGTGCTGGCGGCGATCACGGCCGGCGCGGCGCTCGGCTTCCTCGTGCACAACTTCCACCCGGCGTCGGTCTTCATGGGCGACTGCGGCTCCAACCTGCTCGGCCTGCTGCTCGGCGCGGTGATCATCGAGGGCTCGCTGAAGACCAACGCCCTGATCGCCCTCGTCGTGCCGCTCGTGGTGCTCGCCGTGCCGTTCCTGGACACCGGCTTCGTGGTCATGAAGCGGATCAAGTACCGCCGGCCCGTCTATCGCGGCGACTCCAACCACTTCCACCACCGCTTCCACCGGATCGGCTTCAGCCAGCGGCGCACCGTCCTCTACCTCTACGCCTGGACGATCACCATGGCCGGCCTGGCCGTGGCGCTGCGCTTCATCCCGTACTCGGAGAGCAGCGGCCATCTCGACCCGGGCTGGACGGCGGCCGTCGCCGCCTGCTTCGTGATCGCGCTGGCGGCCAGCGCCTACCTCGTCTACGTGCTCGAGATCCTCAAGCTGCGGCGGCTGCGCGCCTGGCAGCTGCGCCGCACCGACCCCGGCACGACCGAGTTCGAGATCGACGAGAGCGTCCGCCGCGATCTCGAGACCGGCGAGTTCCAGGCCGTGTCGGGTTCGAATCCGTACGGGTAACCGCACTTGCGTTCACGCAGGGGTCACCTGTAACGTCCTGCGGACCGTACGACCGACCGCACACGCGGAAGGAGGTGAGCAGGACAGATGCAGAGCATGCGCCACTCGTTCAATTGGCAGATCGCCATGGACGCCGGCGTGCTCCGGCGTCCGCTCCTGCTCGCGCTCTAGCAGTTCTTCTCGGTCGCGGGCAGCAGCACCACTGCCGCCCGTGACCTGCATAGGTTCACCGCCGAAAGCCGGCACGGGCGGCTCCCGTCCAAATCAACACCAGGGAGCCACATCCCATGCATTCGCTGAACCACCCGGCCTACGCCCGCTCCGTTGAAGCAGAGCGCGTCCAGGCCGCCAAGGGCCGCGCCAGAGCGGCGCGCCTGCAGCACCCCCCGCCGGTCCGGAGCCGTGCCGCCTACGTGGCCGCGCGGGTCGCCCGCCGGCTGGACTCCGCGACGGCCCGCAAGGCCGTCGCCTGAGCCGAGGCGCGTTCCCCTTCGTGTCCAACGCTCACTCATCACGTTGCGCCCCCGGCCGAGCTCAGGGCCGGGGGCGCTTCGCGCGCCGGCGTGTCGTCTACCCTGTCGACCGCCTCGTGCAGACCGTCCGCCTCGAAGAGCGCGAGCCGTTCATCACCGCCGACGGCTCCACCATCCGCGAGCTCGCCGGCGTGCCCTCGGGCAACGCCGTCAACCAGTCGCTCGCGCAGGCGACCGTTCCGCCGGGCGGCGAGACGGTCGAGCACTACCACCGCCGGGCCGAGGAGATCTACCACTTCACCTCCGGCTCCGGGCGGATGCGCCTGGGCGCCGAGGAGGCCGAGGTGCAGGCGGGCGACACCGTCGTCATCGCGCCGGGCGTGCCGCACAAGCTGTGGAACCCGGGCGAGGAGGACCTCGTGCTGCTGTGCTGCTGCGCGCCGCCGTACTCGCACGACGACACCGTGCTGCTCGAGGGCTGATGCGCGTCCTGGCCGCGCTGGCCGCCGCCGTGGCGCTGGCCGGCTGCGGCTCGGAGCGCAGCGCCGTCACGGCGGGCGGCCGGGTCGTCGGCGACAACCTCACCGTCTACGCCTCGGTGCCGGACCCGGCGCGCGGCGTCGGGCGCGACATGGTCGACGCCTCGAAGCTCGCGATCGCCCAGGCCGGCGGCAAGGTGGGCGACTTCGGCATCAACTTCGTCGCCGTCGACGAGGGCTCGCTCGGCGAGCCGGACCCGCCGCGCGTGGCGGGCGCCGCCGCCGAGGAGGCGATCCGCGACCCGCAGATGATCGCCGTCGTCGGCGCCGTGCGCTCGGACACCGCGATGACCTCGCTGCCGCTCTTCAACGCCGCCGGCATCCTGCTCGTCAGCCCCGGCGCGGGCTACGCCGGCTTCACCGCTCCGGTCGCGGCCGGCGAGCCCGACCGCTGGTACCCGTCCGGCCGCCCGACCTTCGCGCGCGTGATCGAGGACGACACCGAGCAGGCGCGCGCCCTGCTGCGCGCCGCCGGCCGCGGGAAGGTGGCGATCGAGGGCGAGGTCGGCAAGGTCGCCTCGGAGCAGGTGGAGGCGCTGCAGGAGGCCGGCGGCGACCGGATCGTGGAGGACCTGCGGCGCGCCGACGCCGTGATCTACGTGGGCAGCGAGCTGCGGGCCGCGAAGGGCGTCGCCGAATCGCTCACACGCGAGGCGCCGTCGGCCACGCTCGTGTTCGGCGACGAGCTCACGCGCGCCGGCCTGCCGCGCCGGCTCAGCCGCTCCGCCCGCCGCCGCGCCGTCTTCGTCACCGCCGCTCCCGAGCCGGGCTCCGAACCGGAGTTCGAGGCCGCCTTCGAGCAGGAGTTCGGCCGCGAGCCCGATCCCTACGCCGTGCTGACCTGGCGCGCCACGCAGGGCGTGCTCGACGCGCTCGCCGTGGCCGGCCGGCGCGCCAACCTTCGCCGCATCGTGGCCGAGCGCTTCCTCGCGTCGCCCCCGCCCCCGAGCGCCTTCTCCGCCTTCCGCATGCGCGACGGCGAGCGGGAGTACCTGTGACGGCGCACGAGATCATCGACGCCGCCCGCTACATGGTTCTGGCCACCGCGGACGAGGACGGCGTCCCGTGGGCGTCGCCCGTCTGGTTCGCGCCCGACGGCTACACGCGGTTCCTGTGGGTGTCGCGCGAGGAGACCCGCCACTCGCGCAACCTCGCCGTCCGGCAGCAGCTGAGCATCGTGATCTTCGACTCGCGCGCGGCGATCGGCACCGGGGAGGGCGTCTACATGGACGCCGTGGCCGAGCAGCTCGGCGAGCCGGAGGAGGCGATCGGGATCTTCTCGCGCCGCTCGGTCGCCCAGGGCGGCAGCGAATGGACGGTCGCGGACGTCAGCCCGCCGGCCGAGCTGCGCCTCTATCTGGCCACGGCGACCGAGCAGTGGCTCGGCCGCCGTGACCGTCGTCAGGCGTTGTAGCGGCGGTGCGCGAGCCAGGCGGCGTCGTCGGCGAGGGCCGGCGAGGCGTCGATGCGCTTGAAGCCGCGGCGGTCCTCGGCGACGAGGCCTGAGAAGGTGCGGCGAAGGCTGTTCAGGTTCATGTGACCATGGTCGCAATCGCGGCCTTCACGGACCACGGGGCCACCCTGTCGACGCCCGTGCGGTTGCCCCCTGATGGGGTGCGGGGAGCCGTATCAGCGAACGAACGCCAGCGCCTCGCCCGCCAGAGCGCGCCAATCGTGCGCGCCCGGCTCGACTGAGACCCACTCGCGCATCGTGCGCTTGCCGACGACGAATGGCTGCGCGCCCGCCGCGGTCAGCGCTGCCACGCGATCGGCGGGCAGCTTCACGACGAGCCGCCCGTCGACCTGCATGGCGAAGATCTTGCCGCCCACTCGCAGCCCCGGGTTGCTGCCGAACCCGGTGCCCTCGTCGACGCCCGGCTCGCTCAGGAACTCCTTCGCGATCGCGTCGAAGCTCACCGCGCGAGCGTACCGGCCGCCGCGCATGGGTACGGGCCGCCCATGGCCGACACCGCGCTCAAGCCCGCCATCACGCGGACCATGCTGCTGTTCTTCATCGTCGGGGACATCCTCGGCGGCGGGATCTACGCGCTCGTCGGCGAGGTGGGCGACAAGGTCGGCGGCGCCTTCTGGACCGGCTTCGCGGTCGCGGGCATCGTCGCCGCGTTCACCGCCGCCTCCTATGCCGAGCTCGTCTCCAAGTATCCGCAGGCCGGCGGCGCCGCGCTGTTCGTGCACAAGGCGTTCAAGCTGCCGCTGCTCACCTTCCTGATCGCCTTCGCGGTCGTGTGCTCGGGCGTCGCTTCGGCCGCCACGCTGGCGACCGCGTTCGGCGGCGACTACCTGAGCGAGTTCGTCGACCTGCCGACGGTGCTCGTCGGAGTGGTGGTCATCGGCGTGCTGTCGCTCATCAACTTCCGCGGGATCAAGGAGTCGGTCTCCTTCAACATGGGCTGCACCCTGATCGAGCTGACCGGCCTCGTCCTCGTCGCCGCCATCGGCGCGGCGTTCCTGTTCGACGGGGGCGGCGACGTCGGCCGCGCGTTCGAGTTCAAGGAGGGCGAGGCGCCGCTGCTGCTGGTGATCTCGGGCGCCTCGCTCGCGTTCTACGCGCTGATCGGCTTCGAGGACTCGGTCAACGTGGCGGAGGAGACGCGCGACGCGCCGGCGACCTTCCCGAGCACGCTGTTCCTCGGCCTGGGGATCGCCGGCGCCGTGTACCTGCTCGTGACGATCATCGCGTCGATGGCCGTGCCGACCGACACGCTGGCCGGCTCCGACGGGCCGCTGCTCGAGGTCGTCCAGCTCGGTCCGCTGGCCATGAACACCAAGGTGTTCTCGGCGATCGCGCTGTTCGCGCTCGTCAACGGGGCGCTGATCAACATGGTCATGGCGTCGCGGCTGATCTACGGCATGGGGGAGCAGCGCGTGATCCCGCCCTGGTTCGCGAGCGTCCACCCTGGCCGCCGCACGCCGTGGGCGGGGATCCTGCTCAGCGGATCGCTGGCCGCCGTCCTCGTCGTGATCGGGGACCTGGAGACGCTGGCCGACACGACGGTGCTGCTCCTGCTGCTCGCCTTCGTCGCCGTGCACGTGTCCGTGCTCGTGCTGCGGCGCACGCCGGTCGACCACGAGCACTTCCGCGCCTGGACGGGCTTCCCGATCCTGGGCGCGCTGAGCTGCCTCGCCCTGATCGTGCAGAAGCTCGTCGAGGACGCGGTCGTGTTCGCCTACGCCGGCGGACTGCTGGCCGTCGGCCTCGTGCTGTGGCTGATCAGCTCTCGAGCGTCGCGTCCAGCGTGATGTCGCTCACGCCCGCGAGCGCGCGCGAGATGATGCAGCCGTCCTTGGCCGTCTTCGCGGTCTCCTGGAACGTGCCGTCGTCGATCCCGGGCACGCGCGCCGTGGTCACGAGGTCGATCTGCGAGATCGTCGGGTTGCCGTCGACGTTGCGGATCTGCACCTTGGCCTGAGTCTCGACCGAGTCCGGCACGTGCCCGGCCTCGGACAGCGCGTGCGAGACCTGCATCGTGAAGCAGCCGGCCAGCGCGGCGCCGATCAGCTCCTCGGGGTTGGTGGTGCCCTGGTCCTCCTCGAAGCGCGACTTGAAGGTGAACGGGCCCTCCCAGGCGCCGGAGCCCAGCGCCATCCTGCCGTCGCCCTCCTTCAGGTTGCCCTTCCACTGCGCCGAGGCGTTGCGAGTCGCCATGTCGAATGCTCCCCTGGTCGGTGTTTGACGGGAGCTTGGCAGCATGTGGGGCATCCACGTCCTGCTCCTCCTCGCCGCCGGGCTCGTGCTGGCCGACGCCTCGGTCGTCACGCTCGCCCTGCCGCCGGTCATCGCCGAGCTCGACGCGTCGGTCGAGCAGGCCGCCGCGGTGCTCGGCGTCTACACGTTCGTGCTGGCGGTGGCGCTGCCGCTCGTGGTCCGCCTGCCCGCGCGGACGCTCGCGGCGGGCGGCGCGCTCGTGTTCGGCGTCGCCTCGGCCGGCTGCGGCGTCGCGGACTCGATCGAGGCGCTGCTCGTGCTCCGCGGCGTGCAGGCGCTGGGCGGCGCGGCGCTGCTGGTCGGCGCGTTCACGCTGCTCGACGCCGGCGGCACGCGCCGCCGCGTGTGGACGGCGGTGGCGATCTTCGGCTTCGCCGCCGGCCCCGCGCTCGGCGGCGTGTTGACGCAGGCGTTCGACTGGCGGGCGATCTTCCTGGCCCAGGTCCCCATCGCACTCGCCGCATCGATTGTCGCCTTTTACACCGCCACGGTGGATAACCCGACAACCGGTGCCCGGCGCCTCCTTCAATGCCCGGGGTTCGCTGGGCCCGCTGATCGCGCTCGCGCTCCTCTCCGCCGCCCTCGTCGGCGTCATCTTCCTGCTCGTCCTGCTGCTGATCACCGGCTGGTCGGTCGAGCCGCTGGCCGCCGCCGCGGCGGTCACCGTGCTGCCGATCGCCGCGGTCCTCGCCGCGCGCGTGCGCGGTCCCGCGCGCACGCGAGCGGCCGCCGGCGCCCTCCTCGTGGCCGGCGGCGTGCTCGCCCTCGCCTTCCTCCCGGGCGCCTCGCTGTGGTGGACCGTCCTGCCGCAGGCGATGGCCGGCGCCGGCCTCGGCCTCGCGCTGCCCGCCCTCGCCGGCGAGCTGCTGCCCGAGGACACCGCCGAGCAGGCCGCCAACCTGCTCGCGATCCGCCACGCCGGCATCACCGTCGCGCTGATCCTGCTCGCGCCGGTCGCGTCAGCGCAGCTCGACGACGCGGTCGACGACACCCGCATCAAGGGCGCCGCGCTCGTGCTCGACGCCCGCCTCCCCCCGCTCGAGAAGCTCTCGCTGGCGGGCACGCTGCTGGCCGACATCGACCCGGTCGACCCGCGCGGCCAGCTCGAGGAGGGGCTCGCCGTCGCCGACGTGGATCCCGAGGACCGCGCGGCGTTCGACGAGCTCGCCACGCGCGCCGACGAGATGCTCGTGGCCGGCGTGCAGGCCGCCTTCGCGCCGGCCTTCGCGATCTGCGGCGCGCTCGCGCTGCTCGCCGCGCTCGCGCTCGTCCCGCGCGACCGCCGGGTGCTCGCCGCCGGCGCCGCGGCCGTCGTGCTGGCGGGCGGCGCCGCGCTCGCCCGGCCGGCGCTCGCGCCCGAGCCCGTCACGCTCGCCGACCCGTGCCAGTCCCGGGACCTGCCGAGCACCGGCGGGCTCGAGGGCGCGATCCAGGACGTCGCGCTGGTCGCGCTCGACCGCGCGGCCTGCCGATTCGGCTCCTCGCGCGAGGAGCTCGCGCTGGCGCTCGTCGACGCGGACGCGCGCGAGGACTACGAACGCGAGTACGGGGTGGACCCGCGCAGCATCGGCGGACTGCTCGGCGGCGTGCTCGGGTTCTAACCTCTTCGGTCGATGAGCCGAGGCCTTCGCTTCACGTTCCTGGCGATCGCCGTCGTGATCGCCCTCGTCGCGATCGTCGTCCTCGCCGACAGCAGCGAGGACGACAGCGGCGACGAGACCGCCGCGACCGCCACCCCGACGGAGACCGCGACGCCGACCGAGGCATCGCCCGCCGAGGAGACGCCGACGGAGACGCCGACGCCCGAGCCGACTCCTCCGCCGCCGCCCTTGCTGACCGCGAGCAAGGTCACCGAGCTCGAGGCCACGCAGGGCGACACTGTGCGCTTCCGAGCCCGCTCGGCCACGGACGACGAGGTCCACGTGCACGGCTACGACATCTCGAAGGACGCGCCGGCGGGCGAGACGATCACGATGTCCTTCAAGGCGGACATCACCGGCATCTTCGAGATCGAGTTCGAGGCCGCCGGCAAGGAGATCGGCAAGCTCACGGTCGAGCCCGGGTAGGCGTACCGTGACGCCATGACCCGTTCCTACGCGTCGGGCGTCGCCTCCAAGCCGCTGATCGGGGAGACGATCGGCGAGAACCTCGAGCGCACCGTCGCGCGGTTCGGCGACCGCGACGCGCTGGTCGTGCGACACCAGGACGTTCGGCTCACGTACGAGGAGCTCAACGCGCAGGTCGACGCGCTCGCGCGCGGGCTGCTCGGCGCCGGCCTGCGCAAGGGCGACCGGGTCGGCATCTGGGCGCCCAACCGCGCCGAGTGGGTGCTCACCCAGTTCGCCACCGCCAAGGCCGGGATCATCCTCGTCAACGTCAACCCGGCCTACCGCACGACCGAGCTCCGCTACGCGCTCGACCAGTCCGGGTGCCGGATGCTCGTCGCGGCCCGCGCCTTCAAGACGAGCGACTACGCCGCGATGATCGAGGAGGTCCGCGGCGACCTGCCCGAGCTCGAGCGCGTCGTGCTGCTCGGCTCGCCGGAGTGGGACGCGCTGACGGCCGGCGACGGGCCCGAGCCCGACCTCGGCGCGCTCGACTCCGACGACCCGATCAACATCCAGTACACGAGCGGCACCACGGGCTTCCCCAAGGGCGCCACGCTCAGCCACCACAACATCCTCAACAACGCGTTCTTCGTCAGCGAGGGCTGCGGCCACGACGAGCACGACCGCGTGTGCATCCCCGTGCCCTTCTACCACTGCTTCGGCATGGTCATGGGCAACCTCGGCTGCACCACGCACGGCGCCGCCATGGTCGTCCCCGAGGCGGCGTTCGAGCCCGAGGCCGTGCTCGCCGCCGTGCAGGAGGAGCGCTGCACCAGCCTCTACGGCGTGCCGACCATGTTCATCGCCGAGCTCAACCACCCGCGCTTCGCCGAGTTCGACCTGTCGTCGCTGCGGACCGGGATCATGGCCGGCTCGCCGTGCCCGATCGAGGTAATGAAGCAGGTCATCGAGCGGATGCACATGGACGAGGTGACCATCTGCTACGGCATGACCGAGACCTCGCCGGTGTCGACCCAGACGGCCGCCGGCGACTCGCTCGAGAAGCGCACGCAGACCGTCGGCCGCGTCCACCCGCACCTCGAGGTCAAGCTGGTCGACCCGGCGACCGGCGCCACGGTGGAGCGCGGCGATCCCGGCGAGCTGCTCACGCGCGGCTACAGCGTCATGGCGGGCTACTGGAACGACCCCGACCGCACGGCCGAGGCGGTCGACGCGCACGGCTGGATGCACACCGGCGACCTGGCCACGATGGACGAGGACGGCTACCTGAACATCGTCGGCCGCTCGAAGGACATGGTCATCCGCGGCGGCGAGAACATCTACCCGCGCGAGGTCGAGGAGTTCCTGCACACGCATCCGGACGTGCTCGAGGCGGCCGTGATCGGCGTGCCCGACGACCGCTACGGCGAGGAGCTGATGGCCTGGATCCGCCTGCGCGAGGGCGCCTCGCTGTCCGAGGACGACGTGCGGTCGTTCTGCGAGGGCAAGATCGCCCACTTCAAGCGCCCGCGCTACGTGAAGTTCGTCGACGAGCTGCCCATGACGGTGACCGGCAAGGTCCAGAAGTACAAGATGCGCGAGGCCGCGATCGAGGAGCTCGGCCTGCAGGCGCAGGCCACTGCGTGAGCCTGCTCACAATATTTAGCAAGCTAATGATTAGCTCGCTATCTTTCCTGTCGTGCCAGTCGCGACCGAGCAGTTCACCGCCTCGTGGGAGCGTTTCTTCCGCACCACGCGCCGCCTCCGCGCGCGCGCCGGGAACCGCCCGATCGAGGGCCTCACGCTTCCGCAGTACCACCTGCTCGAGGCGCTCCAGCACGACGACGACCTGACCGTCGGCGCGCTCGCCGAGGCGGCCGGCGTCGCCCCGCCGACCGCCACCCGGATGCTCGACTGCCTGGAGCGCGACGGCTACGTCACGCGCCGGCCCTCCGAGGCCGACCGACGCGCCGTGCTGATCTCGCTGACGCCGTCCGGCCGCATCGCGGTGCACGCCGCGCACGAGCACGTCAGCGCCTGGCGCCGCCGCGTCTACGACGCGCTCGAGCCCGAGGAGCGCGAGCAGGCCGCCCTCCTGCTGGCCCGCCTGTCCGAGGTGATGGAGGAGCAGACCCCGTGAGGGCCGACGGCTACCTGCTCTCGCGCCGCGCCACGCTGCTCGCGATGTCGGGCGTCCTGCTCGGCATGCTGCTGGCCGCGCTCAACCAGACGATCGTGGCCACAGCGCTGCCGCGCATCGTCGGCGACCTCGGCGGCATGGACCACTACTCGTGGGTCTTCACCGCCTACATGCTCGCGGCGACGGTGACGACGCCGATCTACGGCCGGCTGTCCGACGTCTACGGCCGCCGGCCGTTCTTCGTCGCCGGCATCCTCATCTTCATGGCGGGCGCCGTGTTCTGCGGCCTCGCCGGCTCGATGACCCAGCTCGTGATCGGCCGCGCCGTCCAGGGCCTCGGCGCGGGCGCGCTGATCCCGCTCGCCGTCGCCACGATCGGCGACCTCATCCCGCCGTCCGAGCGCGGCCGCTGGCAGGGCCTGACCGGCGCCGTCTTCGGCTTCGCGTCGGTGATCGGGCCGACCACCGGCGGCTGGATCTCCGACCACGCCGACTGGCGCTGGGTGTTCTTCGTCTCGCTGCCCGTCGGCGTCGTCGCGCTGGCCGTCGTCGCCTCCACGCTCAAGATCCCGCCGCACCCCGACCGCGGCACGAAGGTCGACTACGCGGGCGCGGGCCTGCTCGCGTTCGGCCTGTCCGCCGGCCTGCTGGCGATCGTCCAGGGCGGCCCGCCGGAGCTGTACGCGATCTCCGCGCTCGTGCTGGCCGTCTTCGTCTGGTGGGAGCGCCGCGTCGAGCAGCCGATCGTCCCGGTCGAGCTGTTCTCGGAGCGCGTGTTCACCGCCGCCAACCTCGCCGCGTTCGCGGTCGGCGTCGGCATGTTCGGCGCGATCATGTTCGTGCCGCTCTACGTGCAGGGCGTGATGGGCGCCTCGGCCACCGCCTCGGGCATCGTGCTCACGCCGCTGATGCTGTCGATGATGATCACCAGCGTCGGCTCCGGCCAGGTGATCACGCGGACCGGCCGCTACCGCTGGGCGCTGGTCGCCGGCCCGGTGGTCATGGGCGCCGGGTTCGTCCTGCTGTCGATGATGGACGCCGGCTCGGGCCGCGTGCTCGCCACCGTGGCGATGATCGTCACCGGCCTCGGCCTCGGCCTGCTGATCCAGAACCTCTCGCTCGCCGTCCAGAACGGCGTGCCCAGCCGCCACCTCGGCGCCGCCACCAGCGCCGCCCAGTTCTTCCGCACCATCGGCGGCACGATCGGCGTGTCGGTGATGGGCTCGATCCTGGCCTCCGGCATGCCGGCGCACGGCGCCGCCGCGCCCGCCCAGCTCGCGAGCGCGATCCATCCCGTGTTCGTGATCGGCGGCGTGCTGATGGCCGTCACGCTGGCGATCGTCATCGCCATCCCCGAGCTGCCGCTGCGCCGCACGGTGCGCGAGGTGCCGGCGTGAAGCGCCAGCACTACGGGCTCACGCTCCTCGTGCTGGCGGTGGCGGGCCTCTCCTTCGCGCTGCTGCAGACGATGGTGCTGCCGGCCCTGCCCACGATCCAGCGCGAGTACGGCGTCTCGACGACCGTCGTCACCTGGGTGATGACCGTCTACCTGCTGACGGCGTCGATCGCCACGCCGGTGCTCGGCCGCCTCGGCGACATGTTCGGCAAGGAGCGCCTGCTGGTGATCGTCCTGCTCGTGCTCGCCGTCGGAACGCTGATGGCCGCGCTCTCGAGCTCGATCGAGATGCTGATCGCCGGGCGCGCCGTCCAGGGCGCCGGCGGCGCGATCTTCCCGCTCGCCTTCGGGATCATCCGCGACGAGTTCCCGCGCGAGCGCGTCGGCGCCGGGATCGGCCTGATCTCGGCCACCTTCGGCATCGGCGGCGGCGCCGGCCTCGTGCTGGCCGGCCTGATCGTCGACCACCTCGACTACACGTGGATCTTCTGGCTCAGCCTGGTCGTGATCCTCGCCGCCGTCGTCGCCACCCACTTCTTCGTGCCCGAGTCGCCGGTCAAGACGCCGGCGAAGATCGACTGGGTCGGCGCCGCGCTGCTGGCCGCCGGGCTCGGCTCCGGGCTGCTCGCCGTGTCCGAGGGGGGCAACTGGGGCTGGGGATCGGCCGAGGTCGTGGGGCTGCTCGCCGTCGCGGCCACGTTGCTCCTGGTGTGGGGGCGCTACGAGCTGCGCGTCGCCGAGCCGCTGGTCGACATGCGGATGATGCGCCTGCGCGGCGTGTGGACGACCAACGTCACGGCCCTGATGGTCGGCTTCGGCATGTTCGGCTCGTTCCTGCTCGTGCCGCAGCTCGTGCAGATGCCGGCCGCCGCGGGCTTCGGCTTCGGCGCGACCGTCACCCAGGCCGGCCTCTTCCTGCTGCCCTCGTCGGCCGTGATGCTCTTCGCCGGCCCGTTCTCCGGCTGGCTCGGCGGCCGCTTCGGCTCGCGAACGCCGGCCCTGATCGGCATCGCCCTGGTGGGCCTCGGCTTCATCCAGCTCGCGGTGATGCACGACCAGCACTGGCACATCTACCTCAACAGCGTCATCACCGGCGCCGGCATCGGCCTCTCGTTCGCCGCCATGGCGACGCTGATCGTCGAGGCCGTGCCGCAGTCGCAGACCGGCATCGCCACCGGCATGAACACGATCATGCGCTCGATCGGCGGCGCGCTCGGCGCCCAGATCAGCGCCAGCATCGTCGGCGCGCACCTCGCCGCCTCCGGCCTTCCGACCGAGTCGGGCTTCGTGATCGCCTTCATCGTCTCCGCCGCCGCGCTCGGGCTCGCCTTCGTGGCCGCGCTGCTCATCCCGCGCCGCGCCGCCGCGCATGTCGTGCCCCACGGCTACGAGCGCCTCGGCGAGCCCGCCACCGCGCGGTCGTAGACGTCAGCGAGACGTCCGCGGGACGTCAGCGGGGCCTGGTCGGCTGGCGCCCATGCTCCGCACCGCCCTCATTGCGCTGCTCGCGCTCCTGCTCTCCGCCACCACCGCGTCCGCCGAGGACGCGCAGCCGACCGCGCTCCCGGCCCCGCCCGGCAGCGAGACCGAGCCCAACGGGACCGCGGGGACCGCGACGCCGATCGCCGCCGGCGAGCGGATCCGCGCCGTGCGCACCGGCGGTGACGTCGACCACTATCGCTTCACGGCGGAACAGGGCGACCGCGTCTTCGCGGCAGTGGTGACGGTCGGCGACTCGAGGCTGGCGGTGCTGGGCCCGGACGGCGCGACGGTCATCGAGTCCGACGACAACGGCGGCACGCTGGGGCCGCAGTCCTCGAGCATCGCCGGGGCGACGATCCCCGCCACCGGTACGTACTACCTCAAGGTCGACGGCCCCCAGCACGACTCCCAGCTGGTGCCGTACGACGTCGTGCTCGACGTCCAGTCCGGCGATCCGGCCCCCGAGGCCGAGCCGAACGACCCGCAGATCCTCGACGGCGAGCGCTACGTGTCCGGCACCAGGGCGGCCGGCGAGTCGGATCGGTTCGGGCTCGAGCTGGAGGCCGGCGACACCGTGTTCCTGTCGCTCGACCTCGACCCCGAGCGCGACGGCACGCGGTTCAACGGGCGGCTCGCGTTCGGCCAGGAGGACCTGATCGACTCAGACGAGTCCGGCACGGGCGACGCCAACCCGTCGGAGGCGTACGCCGGCACCGTCGACAGCACGGGCCTCCATCTCGTGTCGGTCGACGCCGCGGCCGCCGACCAGAGCGGGACCTACATGCTCTCGATCACGGTGATCCCCGCGGTGCAGCGCAGCTGCCGCACCTACACGATCAGCCCGGCGGCGGGGGAGATCCCGGACCGGGGCACGGCGACGTTCCCGATCGACGTGGCCGACGCCGCCACGATCGACCATGCGGCGCTCCGGCTCGACGTCACGCACTCCTTCATGCGCGATCTCGACGCGACGCTTGAGGCGCCCGGCAATCGCATCGGCCTGTTCGACGACATCGGCGGCGACAGGGTCGGAGGTCCGCACACGCGGATGCTCACGCTGTTCGACGACAACGCCGCCACGCAGCCCGTGTACGAGCCGATGAAGGGCCGGGGCCTGCAACCCGAACCGGCCGGGTCGCTCGGCCTGCTCGCGGGCCAGCAGGCGGCGGGGACCTGGAACCTCTTTCTCCGCGACGACGCCTCCAGCGACGTCGGCACCCTCGTGCGCGCGGACCTGATCCTGTGTGCGCGTCCCGAGGAGGGGCCGGTGGAGACCGTCTTCAGCGCCGGCTTCGAGAGCGGCGACGACGGCTTCACGCACTCCGGCGCCGGTGACGAGTGGGAGCGCGGCACGCCCGCAACCCCGGCGAGCGGCCGTCTCGCCGTGCTGGACCACTGCGCGGAGGGGACCGGCTGCTTCAAGACCGACCTCGACGGCACGTACGAGCCGAACAGCAGCCAGGATCTCGTGTCGCCGCCGATCTCGCTCGAAGGCCGCAGCGGGAGGATCTACGCCTCGTGGGAGATGTGGTACCAGCTCGAGGAGCGCGCACTTCGACCACCTCGCCGTCTCGGTCGAGGAGGCCGGATCCGCGCGCGCGCGACCGTTGTTCACGTGGGCCGGAGGCGACATGTGGGTGAGCCACGGCGTGCCGCTGGTCGCTACGCCTTGTCCGCCGGCTGGGGACGCCACCGTGCGGATGTCTCGGAGTACGCGGGCAAGACGATCCAGCTGCGCTTCCACCTGGACTCCGACCCCGACGTCCAGTCGCGTGGAGTGGCGATCGACGACGTTCGCGTCTACCAGCCGCTCGCCGAGCGGCCGGCGCCGGCTCCCGTGGCGGCCGCGGAGCCGCCCGTCGCGACGGCGCCGCCGGCGATGGTCGCTCCGGCCGCCGCCGAGCCCGCGATCTCGGACCTCCAGCTCGAGTCGCGCTGCGTGCGCCGCTCGAGCGCCGGGCGGGTGCGGGTGCCGATGACCATGCAGCTGTCGCGGCCCGGAGAGGTCCGGGTGCGTGTCGACCGCGCGGTCGGCAGCGGCAACCGGCGAAGCTGCCCGCGCGCCAACCCGGAGCGCAACCAGCGGTACCGGCGGGTCGCGAGCTTCCGGCCCGTCGCCAAGGTGCGCGCGGCGGCCGTGCCCCGGCAGGTGATGCTCGACCTGCGTCTGCGGCCTGGCCTGTATCGCCTGATGGTGCGGGTCCAGCAGGCCAACGGCATCCTCTCGCCGCCTGCTCGCCGTTTCTTGCGCGTCGTGGGCTGACAGGCGTTTGGACACCCGGCGCGGGCGGAGGGGGTTGGCAGGGCTGGTGCGCGCGCAGAACCTCACAACCAACGCTGCAGCGGCACGCGCAAAACTGCGATCAGGCGCTCTTGTCGCCCGTTTCCGCTTTTCCAGCGTCCTTCGAGAGGCTTCCTCTCCGACCCGCCGCTGTAGGACACGCGCGAGCGGCGTCTCAGCGCGGCGGCTTCGCCAAGTACCGCTTGCCGGCCTTGACGCGGATCGTCTTGTGCTTGACGTTGTCGCGCACGGACACGACGCCTCTGGCCACTTTGGTCAGGGTCCCGGCGCACGAGTCCTGCACCAGCCACTTGGTGCCCACCACGGTCGCCGCGCTGTGCTTGCCCTCCGTGCGGAACTTGCCCTTGCCGTCGCCCCACAGGCGGCGCTTCTTCGGCCTCTTCTTCGCCACGCTGGCCTTGCCGGCGGTGCATTTGGCGAGCTTCTGGGTGAGCTTGAGTTTGGTGATCGGGCCCTGCTGGGTGACGAGGAAGATGCCGTCGAAGAACTTGGCGCTCTGGGAGGCCCCTCCGCTCTTGCTCTGCGAGGTGAGCAGAACCGTGCCGTGCGTGGTGTCCACAGTCGAGCCGACCGGGATGCCCTCGGCCGCGTTCAGCTCGACGAATGCCTTGCTGCCCTTGACGCGGACGCGGACGGTCCCGGCGACCTCGCTCACCACGACCGTCTTGCCGGCCGTCGGGGCCGGGGGCGGCGCCGCCGAGGTCGCGGCGATCGTGAACGTCTGGGTTGCCGGAGTCACGTCCGGGTTCCCCGAGGGGTCTTTGGCGCGCACCTGGAAGGTGTGAACACCCGCCGCCAATGGGGGCGCCACGAACGGCGACGTGCACGGGGCAAACGAAGCCCCGTCGAGGCTGCACTCGAAGCTCGAACCCAGCTCGCTCGACGAGAACGTGAAGGTCGGTTGCGGGTTTGTCGTCGTGCCGGGCGGACCCGAGACCAGCGTCGTCTCGGGCGGAACGGCGTCCACGGCGATGCCGTACTGGCTGGACGTCGCGACGCTCGTGTCGGAGCTGGTAGCGACGGTCATCCGGTAGCTGCCCGGCGTGGCGGGGTTGGTGATGCCGTTGAACTCAAGCCGTGCCGTGGTGGACGCGCCGATCGCCCCGAAGATCGAGCAGGTCGTCTGGCGCGTGCTGGTGTTGGGGGTCGGGCAGCTACCGATCCGCGTGGTGCCGTCGAACACGCCGCCGCCGCCGTAGTTGGCGAACGTCGTCCCGGCCGGGAACGTGACGTCGACCGTGCTCTGGGCGGTGTTCGAGAGCGCGCCCGTCGGCGAGGTCGTGAAGGTCACGATGTACTGCGTCGTCGCGGACTGCAATGAGCTTCCGGGAGCGACCGCCAGGTTGGTCATCGTGTTGGCGGGCGCGACGGTGTAGCTCTGCGAGCTGGTGGGGGTGGTGTCCGAGCTGGTGGCGACGGTGAGCGCGTAGGTGCTGGCGGGCGTGGCGGGGTTGGTGATGCCGTTGAACTCAAGCCGTGCCGTGGTGGACGCGCCGATCGCCCCGAAGATCGAGCAGGTCGTCTGGCGCGTGCTGGGGTTGGGGGTCGGGCAGCTACCGATCCGCGTGGCGCCGTCGAACACGCCGCCGCCGCCGTAGTTGGCGAACGTCGTCCCGGCCGGGAACGTGACGTCGACCGTGCTCTGGGCGGTGCTGGAGAGCCCGCCGGTGGCGGTCGTGGCGAAGCCGATCACGTATTGGGTGCGCGCGCCGGCCCCGTTGGAAGGTGACGTGTTGTTCACGCTGATGTTCGAGAGCGTGTTGGCGGGCGCGACGGTGTAGCTCTGCGAGCTGGTGGGGGTGGTGTCCGAGCTGGTGGCGACGGTGAGCGCGTAGGTGCTGGCGGGCGTGGCGGGGTTGGTGATGCCGTTGAACTCAAGCCGTGCCGTGGTGGACGCGCCGATCGCCCCGAAGATCGAGCAGGTCGTCTGGCGCGTGCTGGGGTTGGGGGTCGGGCAGCTACCGATCCGCGTGGCGCCGTCGAACACGCCGCCGCCGCCGTAGTTGGCGAACGTCGTCCCGGCCGGGAACGTGACGTCGACCGTGCTCTGGGCGGTGCTGGAGAGCCCGCCGGTGGCGGTCGTGGCGAAGCCGATCACGTATTGGGTGCGCGCGCCGGCCCCGTTGGAAGGTGACGTGTTGTTCACGCTGATGTTCGAGAGCGTGTTGGCGGGCGCGACGGTGTAGCTCTGCGAGCTGGTGGGGGTGGTGTCCGAGCTGGTGGCGACGGTGAGCGCGTAGGTGCTGGCGGGCGTGGCGGGGTTGGTGATGCCGTTGAACTCAAGCCGTGCCGTGGTGGACGCGCCGATCGCCCCGAAGATCGAGCAGGTCGTCTGGCGCGTGCTGGGGTTGGGGGTCGGGCAGCTACCGATCCGCGTGGCGCCGTCGAACACGCCGCCGCCGCCGTAGTTGGCGAACGTCGTCCCGGCCGGGAACGTGACGTCGACCGTGCTCTGGGCGGTGCTGGAGAGCCCGCCGGTGGCGGTCGTGGCGAAGCCGATCACGTATTGGGTGCGCGCGCCGGCCCCGTTGGAAGGTGACGTGTTGTTCACGCTGATGTTCGAGAGCGTGTTGGCGGGCGCGACGGTGTAGCTCTGCGAGCTGGTGGGGGTGGTGTCCGAGCTGGTGGCGACGGTGAGCGCGTAGGTGCTGGCGGGCGTGGCGGGGTTGGTGATGCCGTTGAACTCAAGCCGTGCCGTGGTGGACGCGCCGATCGCCCCGAAGATCGAGCAGGTCGTCTGGCGCGTGCTGGGGTTGGGGGTCGGGCAGCTACCGATCCGCGTGGCGCCGTCGAACACGCCGCCGCCGCCGTAGTTGGCGAACGTCGTCCCGGCCGGGAACGTCACAGTGATTGTGCCCCCGGCGGCGAGCGCCCCGCTCGCCGACGTGACGAAGCTCACCACGTACTGCGTCCGCGCTCCGGCAGCGTTCGACGGCGACCCGTTGGCCACGGTCAGGCTGCCGACCGAACTCGCACTTGCCGGCGCCGCCCCGATCAGGAGCGCGCCGAGCAGCGCGAACAGGGCGAGCGCTCGTCTCCCGTACGCCTCCATCGCAGGCGACGGTATCCACGACCGCGAGAGGTCATCCTGAACTTTCGACCGGCCCCTCGACGCGAGTGTCACTTAGGCGACGGTGACGGAGCCGCCCGCCCGCGCTCGCCGCTCAGCTCGCCGCACCGCTCACCGTTGCCGAGCCGGATCAGGTGGGCGCGCTGTGCGTGTTCCCGGTGATCGCCGGCCGCGCGTCCGAGCTGGACTATCTGCGCAGCGAACTTAGGCCGATAGGCGCAAGCCACTCCTCAGGTCCCGAGAGGATCGAGTGCTTGTTCGTGACGTAGATCTCGTTGCCGCCGGGCAGCGCGAAGGACGTGAAGCCGAGGTAGCGGATCCGCTGTAAGGGCATCGGTCAATCGTATGCCAGCGCAATCTGGGTAGTTGACGGAATGGCGGATTATCGGGCGCCAGCGCGAGCTACCGCTTTCCGCCTGATGAGGTGCGCGCTCCCAGCGCGTATCGCGCGACCATCATGAGCGGCGGCAGAGTGAGCGTCGCTGTCGCACTTCGACGCGTAGGCCGTCGGGTCGCTGGCGAGCGACGATACGGCCACGACAGCGTTCCTCGACGTCATTGAAGTTCGTGTACCGGGACCACAGGGCGCATCGGATCAGTCGGGCCGCGGCGCGTCGGCAGCCACGAGCCAGTAGCTCGTAGTACGACCCGCCGTCTCCGTAGGCGTAGTCATCTAGCGCGCGATGGATCGTGCGTCTCGCCCGCGCGAGCTCGACCCTGCGGCGCGTGCTCAGGCCGATGCGGTGGGTGACGCGGCGCACCGCGTCCGCCACGGTGAGTTCGAGGCGGTAGTCGGCCGGCGCGAGGCGACGCGGGAGCATCAGGCTGCTGTCTCCGGGCGGCACGACGGCCGTGATCTTCGCGACCGTCCGGCGTCCGTTGAGGATCCGCAGGGTCGCTGTTCCGCCAAACGACGACGTGACGGAGACGGCCCGGTGCGTGATCGTCCTGTACGTCTGCGGCCGGATCGCGACGACCGGGTGCGGGCCCGCGCCGACGACGCGCAGGAGCTCCCCGTGGCGTTGCGGGACATCGAAGTCGGTCACCAAGCCCGACCCAAAGCGGAACACCTGCATGTCCAACTCGCCGGAGGCGTCGAGTGTGACATCGTCGGCCACGAGCAGCTCGCCGGAGGCGCCGACGGCGACCGCGTCGCTCCTGATCAAGCTCGTCTGAAACAGGGCGCCGCTGGCTGGACCGCCGTCTCCGCGGCCGAGCCGGGGCGTCAGCCCGAACAGCGTGCGCGGCGGCTCTTCGGAGCGGCGAAGGCGGATCGCTCCGATCCGAGTGGCTCGATCAGCGTGCCGTCGGCGAGCGTCGCCAAGCCGTTCATTGTCGACGAGCCGAGCCGCTGCCGGCGGCCGTCGCCGCCCGCTACCGCGAGCCCGACGCCGCTGGCGCCGATTGCGGCGAGCCCGTCGCCGGGCAGGCCGACGAGGTTCTCGGTGGAGGGCTGCCCCAGCTCATCCGGCGGCCCGCGCCGGCGCCACACGATGTCCCCCGGCGGGCCGAGCCTCCAGATCGCGTCGTTCACGGCCACCAGCGCGCCGCCGTCTTCCAGCGCGGCCACCTCGTCGAACCCGAAGTCGTGCAGCGGCGGCGACGCCACCCACGTGGCAGCGCCGGCCGAGAGACGATGCAGGCTGCCGTCGACGCCTACGACCGCCAGCAGGGCCCCGTCGGGGGCGACATCGATGTCGCGGGCACCCACGCGCTCGCCGTCGACGTGGATCGGAGGTAGCGCGCGGAGCCTGCCGTCGGCGTCGATGCGCCAACCCGCCCGCCTTCCGGTCTCCTCGGTGAAGACGATCGTGCCGTCCGGGGCCGTCGCGACCCGGGCGATGCGCAGCCGCGCTTCGGTCGCCGCCAACCCGTCGCGCGGCGGCGTCGTGCCGCCGCCCGCGATCGTGTAGACACGCGCCTCCGGCTCCATGAACGCAGGCACCTGTGCATGGGCAGGCCCGACGGGGACCAGCAGCGCGATCCCGATACCCACTGCTCGCCTCCACTCCATCGCTGCATCATCGCCGTCGGCGGGGACAAGAACACCGGGCCACGTTTGACTTGGCGCGTTCGGCCGTGTCTGGTCTGCTCGATGCAACCCAGTAGTCAGGCGTTACCGCGGAAGCGCTTCTGCTGCGCTGCTTCTTTGCGCGCACTGCTGCGGTTGGCGCTCACGCGCGACACGGCCGGCGGTAGGGTCGGCCCGTGAGGGTGCTCTTCTCGGTTGTCGCGTCCTCGATCGTGCTGCTGGCTTGGGCACCGTCGGCGTCCGGGCAGGCGTCGAAGGCGGGCGGTACGTCGGTGATGTCTCGTTTGGCGGCGACCGGTGTCGTAACTGCGTCCGGCTCGTCGCGGCGAACGACGGCGGGGAACTGCAGCGATCCTCGACCATCGATCTGACACGGCGGTGGCGACATGGCATGTCGGGCGATGTCCCGTTCTGGTTCGACGCGTTCACCCTGGACGATCGCTACCGGGTTCCTATCGCTTGCCGATGAGTCGTTCTCGCGGACCGTCCGCTATTCCGTCGCCTTCGGTGCGGCTCGCGGGCCGGTTCGCGCGCAGCGGTCGTCGGCTCCGCGGCACGCTCGTGGTGCGGAGCCATCGCCCCCGGTGCAAGATGCATACGAGCGTACGACTGAGGGCTCGACTGGATCCCCGGCCGCGCGCGCCGGTGACCGGTCGCGGGTCCCGCTGCGACCCATACTTCACGGGGCGGTGGCCACGGGAGGCACGCTGGGACGTCTTCGACCTCGACATCGGCTGCACCGCGGCGCGAGCGGCGGCGCGAGTGTGGCTGACCGATCCCTCGTGGAGCAGCCTCGCGGAGGGGACGTTCTGCGCCGCCGGTGAACTGCAGTGCGGGCCAGTCGCCCGCGGGGAGCGCGCACCGCCGGATCAGGTGCGGTGCGTGCGCCCGGATGCGACCGATCCTGCCGTCGAGCTGCTGCTGACCCAGCAGTGCGACTACGACGACAGCATCGAGACCTGGACGACGAACGTCGCCTGCCGCGAGGCGCTGGCGGTCCTGACGCCTACTTCTGGGAGGACAACTCGGACTGCTTCGACGAGACATGCTCGGTCTACGGCTACTCGTGCCGGCTCGAAGACGGCACCGACACGAGCTTCATCCACCGCTGTCGCTCAGGCGAGCGCTCCGTGATCGAGTTCAACGTGTACGGCTGAACGCCCGGGGGCACCGACGCACGTCCGCTGCGGCACTCGGACTGCTCTTACGCCGAATGAGTGCTTCGCGGTCGATGCCCCGTCAGGTTCGGCGATTAGCCGGGCGGCGTCCTGGCGAGCGAGCTCGAACAGGCGCTGGGGTCGCGGCCGAACTAAAGCCAGGCCGCCGGGCTCAGCCGGCCGAGCGCCTCGTCTTCTGTGTCGCACCACGAGGACCCTGTGACCGCGAGTTTGGGCCCGGCAGCGCGGCGGAAGGCTATTGGCGACGTTGTTGGCGACGTTCTTGGCCCGACCCGGCTCGCGCCGGGTGTCACAAAGTTGTTACAAACTCGAATTCCTCGCTACACTCCGCCGCGCCGCCCAGGCCTGGGACCGGGGGAACATGGTCCCGCCGCCGCATTCGCGCGCGGGGATGGTCCGGGGGCGACTTCGCCATGTCCACATCTCGTGATCGCTTTGCCGACCGTGCCCGCTGACACCGCGCCGCGTGGCTTCGACGCCCTCGCCGTCTTCCGCTACCTCGACGTGTGGCTGCTGGTCCTCGCCACGCCGTTCGTGATCCTGCTCGGCGCGCCCGTGCTCGGCTTCGTGGTCGGGGCCGTCGCGTGGATCATCCAGCGCTTCGCGGCGGTCGCGATCGAGCGCCGCGCGGCCCGCGCGACCGACGTCAGGACGGCCCTCGGGCTCAACATGGGCTCGTTGGTAATACGCGCGTGGCTCATCGGCCTTACCATCCTGGCCGTCGGCCTGATCGCCGGACGCGAAGACGGGCTCACGGCGGGCATAACCGTGCTCGTCGCGTTCACCGTGTACTTCGCCACCTCCTTGATCCTTCGCCCTCTGGAGAGGAAGTCCCCAACCCCATGACGACCAGGTCCAAGATCCTGTTCGGAGTCCTCGGCTTCTACTTCTTCTCGCTGGTCGCCGTCGTCGTGATCTTCGGCTTCACGCGCACCGACAACGACGAGTTCGTGCCGCAGAACGAGTTCAAGCTCGACACCTGGGTCGACCTGCCGGGGCCGATGGACATCAACAAGGCGGTCATGTACCTCGATGATCGCCGGGATCCTGACGTGCGGCACGATGATCTGGATCGCGGGCAAGATGCAGCAGCGGCCGAACCGCGTGCAGACCGCCGTCGAGGCGCTGTTCTCGCTCATGCGGGACAACATCACCTACGGGAACCTCGACAACACGATGGCGAAGAAGTGGTTCCCGTTCATCGGGACGATCTTCCTCTTCATCTGGTTCAACAACCTGATCGGCTACATCCCGCTGCCGACCAACACAGAGCACACCTTCGAGCTGCTCGGCTTCGACATCCCGAGCTTCGCGATCTACGCGGCGACCGCGAACCTGTCGGTGCCGCTGACGCTCGCGCTTGATCGTGTTCGTCTCCTACACCGTCGAGGGCGTCCGTGCCAAGGGCGCGGGCGGCTACCTCAAGAGCCTGATCCCGGCCGGCGTCACGGGCGCGATGGCGGCGTTCATCTTCGTCCTCGAGTTCCTCTCGAACTTCATGCGCCTGATCAGCCTCTCCGTTCGTCTCTTCGCCAACATCCTCGCCGGCCACCTGATCATCCTCTTCATGTCCGGCGGCCTGGCCGTGCTGCTCGGGCGTCGAGGCGCTCGGCATCGTCACGCTGCCGATCGGCGTCGCCCTGTTCATCTTCGAGGTCGGCCTGGTCGCAACGCTTCAGGCGTTCATCTTCGCCACGCTGACTGCCATCTACCTCGGCGGCGCCGTCGCCGAGCATCACTAACGCAAAGGAGCACTTCGGTGGACCTGCTCTTCTCTGTAGTGACCATCCTGGCCCAGGCGGGCGCCGAGAACGGGGCGGACGCCGGCAAGGCGATCGCCCTCGGTGTCGGTGGTGGCCTGGGCGCCGTCGGCGCCGGCGTCGGCATCGGCATCATCTTCGGCAAGGTCATCGAGTCCGTGACCCGTCAGCCGGAGATGCGCGACGAGATCACCGGCATCCAGTGGCTCGGCTTCGCGCTCACCGAGGCCTGCTTCTTCTACGGGCTGGTCGCGGGCCTGATCGCGTTCTTCCTCTAGGCCGGACATGACCGACCTGTCGCTACTGATCGCGACCGCCGCCGAAGGCGAGGAGGAGGGCGGCAGCTTCCTGGTCTCGCCCGACATCGGGCTGATGATCTGGACGCTGATCGTCTTCGGGCTCTCGCTCTACCTCCTCAACAAGCTGGCGTTCCCGCGGATCGCCGAGGCGCTCGACCGCCGCCAGAAGCGCGATCGAGGAGTCGATCGACCACGCCGAGCAGATTCGCAAGGAGGCGGACCAGATCCTCGCCGAGTACCGCGAGCGGCTCGCCGAGGCGCGCGGTCAGGCGGACGAGATCGTCGCCCGCGCGCGCAAGACCGGCGAGGCGGCCGAGGGCGAGATCCTCGCCGACGCCCGCGCCAAGCGCGAGGAGATGATGGAGCAGACGCGCAAGGACATCGAGGCCGAGACGCGCCGCGCGATCCAGGAGATCCGCGCCGAGGTCGCCGACCTCACGGTGCTGGCCACGGAGAAGGTCACGCGCAAGACGCTCACCGACGCCGACCACAAGCGGCTCGTCGAGGAGGCCCTCGCCGAGCTCGACTTCGCCTCGCTGGCCGAGGAGCGCTGATGGAAGAGATCGCCGTGGTCTACGCGCGTTCGCTGTTCGAGGTCGCCAAGGACCAGGACAAGCTGGACGACGTGCGCGAGCAGCTCGGCGCGTTCTCCGACGCCCTGTCGGAGAGCCGCGAGCTCCAGGTCTTCTTCTTCTCGCCCTACTTCTCGACGCCGGAGAAGGAGGACGGGCTGGACCGCGCCGTCACGGACGCCGACCCGGTGATCCTGAACTTCCTCAAGCTGCTGATCGAGAAGCACCGCATGCCGGTGATCTTCCGCATCCGCGAGAACTACGACCGGCTCTGGGAGGACGAGAACAAGCTGCTCCCGGTCGAGATCACCTCGGCCGTCGAGCTCGACGAGTCGATCGCCAAGCAGCTCGGCGATCGCATCCAGGAGCAGACCGGCCGCAAGGTCGAGCTCTCCTCCCGCGTGGAGCCCGACATCCTGGGCGGCATCGTCGTCCAGGTCGGCAACTCCGTGCTCGACGCCTCGATCCGAAACCGACTTGAACAGCTTCGCAAGACCGTTGTGAAGGCCTAGGAGATCCATGCAGATCAAGCCCGACGAGATCACGTCCATCCTCAAGAGCCGCATCGAGGGCCTCGACGAGGGCCAGGCCGACCTCACCGAGGTCGGGACCGTCCTCTCGGTCGCCGACGGCATCGCCCGCATCCACGGCCTGGAGAACTGCCAGGCGTTCGAGATGCTCGAGCTGCCGCACGACGTCACCGGTCTCGCGCTGAACCTCGAGTCCGACAACGTCGGCGCCGTGCTGTTCGGCCCGTGGGACAAGATCGTCGAGGGCGACACGGTCAAGCGCACCGACCGCCTGCTGGAGATCCCGGTCGGCGAGCAGATGCTCGGCCGCATCGTCTCCCCGCTCGGCGTGCCGCTCGACGGCAAGGGCGACATCAACACCACCGAGATGCGCCCGGCCGAGTTCAAGGCCCCGGGCGTGGTCCAGCGCCAGCCGGTCAAGGAGCCGATGCAGACCGGCCTGAAGGCGATCGACGCGATGATCCCGATCGGCCGCGGCCAGCGCGAGCTGATCATCGGCGACCGTCAGACCGGCAAGACGGCGATCGCGATCGACACGATCATCAACAACAAGGACACGGGCGTCGTGTCCGTGTACGTGGCGATCGGCCAGCGCATGTCGACGGTCGTCGGCATCGCGCGGATCCTCGAGGACGCCAACGCGCTCGAGAACACGATCATCGTCGCCGCGCCGGCCGACGAGGCCGCGCCGATCAAGTACATGGCGCCGTACGCGGGCTGCGCGATGGCGGAGCACTTCCTCTACGACGGCAAGCACGCGCTGGTGATCTACGACGACCTCACCAAGCACGCGTACGCCTACCGCCAGATGTCGCTGCTGCTGCGCCGCCCGCCCGGGCGCGAGGCCTACCCCGGCGACGTCTTCTACCTGCACTCCCGCCTGCTCGAGCGCGCGGTCAAGCTCAACGACGACCTCGGCGGCGGCTCGCTGACGGCGCTGCCGATCATCGAGACGCAGGCCGGCGACGTGTCGGCCTACATCCCGACCAACGTCATCTCGATCACCGACGGGCAGATCTTCCTCGAGCCCGGCCTCTTCAACTCCGGCGTGCGCCCGGCCATCAACGTCGGCATCTCGGTGTCGCGCGTGGGCGGCAACGCGCAGATCACGCCGCTGCGCAAGGTGGCCGGCAAGCTGAAGATCGAGCTGTCGCAGTACCGCGACCTCGAGGCGTTCGCCCAGTTCGGCTCCGACCTCGACCCCGAGACCCAGCGCACGCTGGCCCGCGGCGACCGGCTCGTGAAGTCGCTCAACCAGGGCGAGCGCTCGCCGCTGGCCGTCGAGGACCAGGTCGCCGTCGTCTACGCGGCCACCAACGGGTTCGTCGACCGCATCAACGCCGACCGCGTAGGCGAGTTCAACCGCGGCCTGGTCGAGCGCCTGCACGCCGAGATCCCCGAGACGCAGAAGAAGATCGCCGGCGGCGATTGGTCCGACGAGACCCAGAAGGAGCTCGACGACGCGATCGCCCAGTACGCGGAGGACTTCGGCTACGACCTCGACGAGGAGGGCGCGCCGCTCACCGACGAGCAGGCGATCCGCGAGGGCCGCGGCAGCCGCGACGAGGACGAGGGCGAGGACGACTCGGGCGACGACGGCGGAGACGACAACGACGACGACGAGGGCGGCGACGACGGCGGCGAGCCGGCCGCCGAGACCGACGAGGAGCGTGAGCCGGCAACGGCGTAGCCATGGCGCAGAAGGACGTCAAGAACCGCATCGCGTCGGTCAAGAACATCCAGAAGATCACGCGGGCGATGGAGATGGTCGCCGCCGCCCGCCTGCGCCGGGCCGAGCAGCGCATCGAGGCGCTGCGGCCCTACGCGTCGGCGATCCGCCGGATGACGCGCCAGGCCGCCGAGGCGGCCGGCAACGTGCCGAACCTGCCGATCCTCAACGAGCACGAGTCGGTCAGCACCGTCGGCCTGCTGCTCGTGACCGGCGACCGCGGGCTGGCCGGCGCCTTCAACTCGCAGATCGTCCGCGCCGGCGTGCGCGTCGCGGCCGAGCACGAGGGCGAGGGCCGCTCGATGGCCTGGTACGCCTCCGGGCGCCGCGGCACGTCGTCGCTCCAGTTCCGCGGACGCGAGGTGATCGGCAGCTACACGGGCTTCACCGACCGGCCCGCCTACGGCGACGCTCGCGACATCGCGTCCGATCTCATGACCGCCTACATCGACGGCAAGGTCGACCAGGTCGAGATCATCTACAACCACTACATCTCGCCGCTGACGCAGAAGGTCACGCGCGAGACGCTGCTCCCGCTCCAGCAGGCGACGATCCTCGAGAGCGAGGACGAGGATTCCGAGGACGGCGACGAGGACGAGACCAAGCGCGCGCTCGTCGAGTACGAGCCCGATCCCGAGGAGATCCTCCAGCGCCTGATCCCCGCCTACGTGGAGATCTCGATCTTCCGGGCGCTGCTCGAGTCGACCGCCTCCGAGCACGGCGCGCGCATGACCGCCATGCGCAACGCGTCGACGAACGCCGGCGACATCATCAAGGACCTCACGCTGCAGATGAACCGCGAGCGTCAGGCGGAGATCACCCAGGAGATTCTGGAAGTCGTATCCGGGGCCGAGGGCCTCAACTAAGGAGACCAATGGCTGCCCCCACCGAAACGAAGAGCACCGAAGACACCGAGAAGCGCAACGTCGGCAGGATCGAGGAGATCCAGGGCGTCGTGATCGAGGCCGTCTTCCCGGACGAGCTGCCGGAGATCTACACGGCCCTCATCGTCACGCGCGAGGGCAACGACACCGGCGACGAGAACATCAGCGGCGACCTCGTGTGCGAGGTCCAGCAGCACCTCGGCGACGACCGCGTGCGCGCGGTCGCCATGGACTCCACCGACGGCATCGCGCGCGGCACCGAGGTCATCGACACCGGCGGCCCGATCAGCGTGCCGGTCGGCCGCGTCACGCTCGGGCGCATCTTCAACCTGCTCGGCGAGGCGATCGACCAGGGCGATCCGATCGAGGTCGAGGAGCGCTGGCCGATCCACCGCTCCGCCCCGACCGTCGAGCAGCTCACCCCGACGGCCGAGATGTTCGAGACCGGCATCAAGGTCGTCGACCTGCTGGCGCCGTACGCCAAGGGCGGCAAGGTCGGCCTGTTCGGCGGCGCCGGGGTCGGCAAGACGGTGCTGATCCAGGAGCTGATCAACAACCTGGCGCAGGAGCACGGCGGCCTGTCCGCGTTCTGCGGCGTCGGCGAGCGCTCGCGCGAGGGCAACGACCTCTGGCTCGAGATGACCGAGTCGGGCGTGATCGACAAGACGATGCTCGTCTTCGGCCAGATGAACGAGCCGCCCGGGGCGCGCATGCGCGTCGCGCTGTCGGGCCTGACGATGGCGGAGTACTTCCGCGACGAGGAGGGGCAGGACGTGCTCCTCTTCATCGACAACATCTTCCGCTTCGTGCAGGCCGGCTCCGAGGTCTCCGCGCTGCTCGGCCGCATGCCGTCGCAGGTCGGCTACCAGCCGACGCTCGAGTCCGAGATGGGCCAGCTCCAGGAGCGCATCACCTCGACCCGCAAGGGCTCGGTCACCTCGGTGCAGGCGATCTACGTGCCGGCCGACGACCTCACCGACCCGGCGCCCGCCTCGGTGTTCGCGCACCTCAACGCCACCACGGTGCTCTCGCGCGCGATCTCCGAGAAGGGCATCTACCCGGCCGTCGACCCGCTCGACTCGACGTCGACGATCCTCAAGCCGGAGATCATCGGCGAGGAGCACTTCAACGTGGCCAACGAGGTCAAGCAGGTGCTCCAGCGCTACCGCGAGCTGCAGGACATCATCGCCATCCTCGGCATCGACGAGCTGTCGGACGAGGACAAGGTGCTCGTGCAGCGGGCGCGCAAGATCGAGCGCTTCCTCTCGCAGCCGTTCTTCGTGGCGCAGGCGTTCACCGGCACCGACGGCAAGTACGTGCCGATCGCCGAGACCGTGCGCTCGTTCCGCGAGATCCTCGACGGCAAGCACGACGAGCTGCCCGAGTCCGCGTTCCTGCTCAAGGGCTCGATCGACGACGTGGTCGAGGCGGCCAAGAAGTAATGGCCCGGACTCCGTTCCAGGTCGAGGTCCTCACGCCCGAGGGCGAGGTCTTCAACGACGAGGTGGAGATGGTCTCCACCAAGACGACGGTCGGCTCGATCGGCCTGCTGGCCAACCACCAGCCGCTGCTGGCGATGCTCGACCCGACGGAGCTGCGGCTCTACAAGACCGAGTCGGACGTCGTGCGCTTCGCCCAGGGGGAGGGCTTCCTCCAGGTGGCGGGGACGCACGCGCTGGTGCTGGTGGACGAGGCGTTCGCGATCGACGACCTGGACGCGGGCGACCTCAAGAGCCGCCTCGACCGGGCCGAGAAGGAGCTCTCGCAGGCCGAGGACGGCACCGAGGAGCAGCGCGCCGCCGAACGCGACAAGCGCCGCTACGAGGCCTTCCTGAAGATCTCAGAGGGCGGCTAGCTGGCGCTCGCGGTCGGTCGTCCGCTCGGGCGCGCCGACCGCGACCAGGTCGCGCACGAAGGCGATCGCCGCCTGGTGCGTGGCCTCGGTCCGGCGCCGGCTGGCGAGCTTGACCGCCAGCCGCCCGGCCAGGGTCCCGGCGGCGTCGTCGCCCAGCCGTCCGTCGGGCAGCAGGGGCCGCACGGGCAGCAGCCGGCGTGGGCCGTGGCGCAGCTCGGAGTGCCGCTCCTGCGACCAGCGCAGGCACATGCGGGCGCGCTCCGCCTGGACGCCCGCGACCGACCGCGTGCCCACCACCTCGGCGGCCAGCGGATACAGGTCCTGCCGGCGGCGCTCGTCGATCCCGTCGTTGTAGGTGCGCAGGAAGCCGGCGATGACCGGATCCACGCAGCGCGGGCGATCCGAGAACGGCTCGCCGGCGAGCATGGAGGACAGTTCCATAACGCAGGCACCGTGGTCCGGGCCGCGGTGCTTGCCCTGGGAGAGACGGACGGTCTGATGGCTCACCTGGGTCATCGAGCGCTCCTTTCTCGTCTGAGCTCAGTGTCTCATGCGCCGCTACCCTCCTGCGGGTGGATGAACGGGTTCTGACCGAGCGCCTGGTCACCTACGACACGTCGACGGCAGAGGGGCTGCACGCTGCCGCCGGCTTCGTCAAGGGCTGGCTCGAGGCACGCGACATCGAGGTCGAGGCGCACCGCTTCGGCGACCTCCATGCGCTGACCGCGTCGGTCGGCCCGGAGGGGGTCCCGACCATCGTCTTCCACGGCCACCTCGACGTCGTGCCCGGGCACGCCGAGCAGTTCCAGCCACGCATCGAGGGCGACCGCCTGTACGGCCGCGGCGCCTACGACATGAAGGGCGGGCTGGCGGCGATGATGTGCGCCACGCACGACCTCGTGGAGCAGCAGGACGTGCGGGTGCGGCTCGTGATCGTGCCCGACGAGGAGTCCGAGGACATCTCGGTCCGCTCGAGCGACGATCTCGTGCGGCGCGGCTACGTCGGCGACTTCGCGATCACCGGCGAGCCCACCGACCTGCACATCGGCATCCAGGCCAAGGGCGTGCTGGCGGCCCGCATCCTCGTCCGCGGGCGCGCCGCCCACGGGTCCACGCCATGGCTCGGCGACAACGCGATCGTGAAGGCGGTCGACGTCTTCCGGCGAATCGAATCGATGCCGTTCTCGCGCGAGTCGTCCGAGATGTTCGACAGGCCATCGATCAACCTGGGGCGGATCGTGGGCGGGGACGCGCCGAACAAGGTCCCCGACGCCTGCTCGATGGACATCGACATCCGCTACCTGCCCAACCAGGACCCCGGCGAGATCCTCGAGGAGATCCGCGCGATCCCGGACATGGAGATCAAGCGGACGTTCATCTTCCCGCCCGCGCACGTGTCGCGCACGAACCCGTACGTGCGCGCCCTGTGCGAGATCGTCGGGCCCGGCAGCGACGGCGCCTCGGTGTCGGTTGGGCGCGACGGCGCGTCCGACGCCGTGTCGTTCCTGCGCGCCGGCATCCCCGCCGTGGAGTTCGGGCCCTCGGGCGCGGGCCACCACGGCCCCGAGGAGTGGGTCTCGATCCGCTCGCTCGCGCGCTACCGGCAGCTGCTGGTGGACTTCGCGCGCGCCGTGCCGGGCCGCCTGGCCCAGGGGACGACGACGCTGCGCGCGGTCGAGGGCGGGGCGGCGTGAAGAACCCCGACCGCCCGCCGCGGGTGGGCATGAAGCTCGCGCTGCGCGCGCTGCTGGCCGCTCTCCTCGTCACCGTGCTCACCGGCACCGCAGTCGCCACCGTCGCGCTGCGCGAGCTCGACGACGTCCTGGGCGACTTCCGGGACGGCCGCGCCGACATCGACGTGCCCGAGCTCGACATCCCCGACCCGGGCGGGCCGCGCACCTTCATGGTGCTCGGCTCCGACGCCCGCGAGGGCGCCGACGCCGGCATGTCGCCGCGGTCGGACACGATCCTGCTCGCCCGCGCGGACCCGGACAAGGACGCGATCGCGGTGATGTCGATCCCGCGTGACCTCAAGGTCGAGATCCCCGGTCACGGCGAGGGCAAGATCAACAGCGCGTTCGAGCTCGGCGGCAAGAAGGGAGGCCCGCGGCTCACGGTCCGCACGGTCAAGAAGCTGTTCGAGGACGCGACCGGCGAGAACTTCCCGATCACCAACGTGATGATCATGGACTACGGCGCCTTCCGCCGGGCCGTGAACTACATCGACGGCGTCTATGTCGACATCGACCGCGACTACTTCAACGACAACTCGTCGGGCGAGAACTACGCGACGATCGACATCAACCCGGGCTACCAGCTGCTCAAGGGCAAGGACGCGCTCGACTACGTCCGCTACCGCCACACGGACAACGACCTCGTGCGCGCCGCCCGCCAGCAGGACTTCCTGCGCCAGGCCAAGAACGCCGCCGGCGTGCGCAAGCTGCTGGCCAGCGGCCTGGGCGAGACCAGGCACCTGATCCGCGTGTTCAGCCGCTACTTCCGCGTCGACAAGTCCCTGCGCTCGAACAAGCAGGTCATCTCGATGCTCAAGCTCGTGCTGTACCTCGCGCAGGAGAACCCGAAGGTCCACGAGGTCGCGTTCAAGGTCTCCGACGCGCCCAACCCGCAGCTCGACTCGAACCTGTACTACCGCGACGGCGACCTGCGCCGCTCGTTCCGCGAGTTCATGCAGGTCAAGGAGTCGGCCACGCCGCGCGAGTCGGCGGAGACGACGGAGGAGCCGCCGGCCCCCGATCGCCAGTCCGCGCGCGAACGCGCGCGTGAGCGCCGGGCGCGCGACCGCAAGCCCGCGCAGGTCGCGGGGCTCGAGGACGCGCGGCGCGAGGGCCAGGACCAGGCGGTGATCGCCGATCCCAAGCTCAAGTTCCCCTTCTACTTCCCCGGCGAGCGCGTGGCCGGGTCGGTCTACTCGGGCACCGAGCCGCGCGTGTACTCGATCAAGGACGAGCGCGGCAAGAAGCGCCAGGCGTACCGGCTGGTGCTCAGCACGCGGCGCATCGGCGAGTACTACGGCGTCCAGGGCCTCGCCTGGAAGGCGCCGCCGATCCTCGACGACCCCGATCGCACGATCCGCCGGGGCAACCGCAAGTTCCGCCTGTACTACGACGGCAAGCGGCTGCGGCTCGTCGCATGGCGCACGAAGCGCGGCGTGTACTGGATCTCGAACACGCTCACGCAGACGATCGGCGAGGACCAGATGATCGCCATCGCCTCCTCGCTCAAGCGGCTCAAGCAGTAGGCTGATCCGCCGCTCATGAGCAGTACCGAGAGAGAGCCGATCGGCGTGATCGGGACCGGCTACGTCGGACTCGTGACGGCCGCGGGCTTCGCCGAGCTGGGCAACGAGGTCTGGTGCATCGACATCGACGAGGCCAAGATCGAGGGGCTCAAGGCAGGCCGGATCCCGATCTGGGAGCCGGGCCTGGAGGACCTCGTGCACCGCCACAGCGGCCGCCTGCACTTCTCCACCGACCTCACCGACGCGCTCGAGCACGCGCGCCTGTTGTTCGTGGCCGTGGGCACGCCGCCGACCTACTCCGGCGACGCCGATCTGTCGGCCGTGCGCGCCGTGGTGGCGGCCATGCCGCCGTCCGGCCGCCACGCGCTGGTGATGAAGTCGACCGTGCCGGTCGGCACCGGCGACAACATCAAGCGCACGTTCGCCGAGGAGGGCAAGGGCGGCTTCCGCTACGTCTCCTGCCCGGAGTTCCTCAAGGAGGGCAGCGCGGTCAAGGACTTCCTGGAGCCCGACCGCGTGGTCATCGGCGACGACGGCGACTGGGCCGGCGACGCCGTGGTCTCGCTGTACGAGCCGCTCGGCGCGCCGCTCGTGCGCACGGACATCCGCAGCGCCGAGATGGTCAAGCTCGCCTCCAACGCGTTCCTGGCCACCAAGATCTCCTTCATCAACGAGATCGCCAACGTCTGCGAGGAGACCGGCGCCGACGTCGTCGAGGTCGCCCGCGGGATGGGGCTCGACGACCGCATCGGCCCGAAGTTCCTGCAGGCCGGCATCGGCTTCGGGGGCAGTTGCTTTCCCAAGGATGTGGCCGCCCTCAAGCAGCTCGCGGGCAACTCCGGCTATCACTTCCAGCTGCTGAACTCCGTCATCGAGGTCAACGAGCTCCAGAAGCGGCGCGTGATCGGGAAGCTGCACAAGCACCTCGGCTCGCTGGTCGGGAAGGAGATCGCCCTGCTCGGGCCTTGCTTTCAAGCCGAACACCGATGACATGCGCGAGGCGTCGTCGCTCGTGCTCTCCGCGCGGCTGAACGCCGCCGGCGCGCACGTCCGCGCGTACGACCCCGTCGCCGAGGGCGAGGCGCGCAAGCTGATCCAGGGCGTCGACTTCAAGGCGTCGTCGGCCGAGGCGGTCGAGGGCGCGGACGCGGTGGTGCTGGTGACGGAGTGGCCCGAGTTCGGCGAGCTCGACTTCGCGGACGTCGCCTCCGCCATGCGCGGGCGGCTCGTCGTCGACGGCCGCAACTTCCTCGATCCCGACGCGGTGAGCGCCGCTGGGCTGACGTACGAAGGCGTCGGCCGGCCGACGCGAAACGGAGGCGGCTGATGCAGGCGCTGATCCTGGCGGGCGGCGAGGGCACGCGGCTGCGCCCCCTCACCAGCACCGTCCCCAAGCCCGTGGTACCGCTCGTGGACCGTCCGTTCATCCGGTTCATGCTCGACTGGCTGCGCTCGCACGGCGTCGACGACGTCGTCATGTCCTGCGGCCACCTGGCCAGCGGCGTGCGCAACGTGCTGGGCGACGGCTCGGCCTTCGGGCTGCGGCTGCGCTACATGGAGGAGCCGCGGCCACTCGGCACCGGCGGCGCGCTCAAGTTCGCCGAGCCGCTGCTCGCCGAGCGCTTCCTGATGCTCAACGGCGACGTGCTGACCGACATCGACCTCACCGCCCAGATCGAGCAGCACGAGCGGACCGGCGCGACGGCGACGCTCGCGCTCACCCCCGTGGAGGACCCGTCCGCCTACGGGCTCGTCCGCACGCGCAAGGGCGGCGAGGTGACCGAGTTCGTCGAGAAGCCCGCGCCCGACCAGATCGACACCAACAACATCTCCGCCGGCGCCTACGTGCTCGAACGCGCAGTGCTGGAGCTGCTCGAGGCCGACCAGCCCGCCTCGATCGAGCGCGACGTCTTCCCGCGCCTCGTCGGCGAAGGCCTCTACGGCTACGTCGCGGACGGCTACTGGCTCGACATCGGGACCCCGGAGCGCTATCTCGAGGGGACCTTCGACATCCTCGAGGGGACCGTCTCCAGCGGCGTCCAGCCGCGCATGGGGGACGGCTACCTGTGCGTCGAGAAGGACGTCGAGAACGGCGGCCGGATCATCCCGTCGGCGCTGGTCGAGAGCGGCTGCCGGATCGGCGAGGGCGCGCGGATCGGCGGCCGCGTGGTGCTCGAGCGCGGCGTCACGGTCGGCGAGAACACGACGATCGAGCGCGCGGTCGTCATGCAAGGGGCCGAGATCGGCAGCCGCTGCACGATCTCCGGCTGCATCATCGCGGGCGGCGTGCGGATCGGCGACGAGTGCCACGTCGACGGCATGAGCGTGCTCGGCGAGGGCGTCACGATCGGCAACGGCAACATGGTCTCGAACGGCGCCCGGCTCTTCCCCGGCGTCTCGCTGCCGGACGGCGCGCTGCTCTTCTGATGACCACGCTCGACCGCGAGGCCGTGGCGGCCGTCGACTCGACCGGCCAGGTCGACGAGATCCTCGGCCTTCCCGAGCACCTGCGCGACGCGCTCTGGCGCGTCGACTCGGCGGCGATCGCGCCGCGGGACGCTCCCGGCGGGATCGTCGTGGCGGGGATGGGCGGCTCGGCGGTCGGCGGCCGGCTGGCCGCCGGCGCGATCGGCTCGCGGCTGCGGCGCCCGCTGCTCGTCTCCGACGGCTACGCGCTGCCGGGCTGGGTCGGGCCGGACACGCTCGTGCTGTGCTCGAGCTACTCGGGGTCGACCGAGGAGACGCTCGCCGCCTATGACGACGCCGGGGAGCGCGGCGCGCCGAGGATCGCGGTGACCACCGGCGGGCCGCTCGCCGAGCGCGCCCGGCGCGACGGCGTCCCGGTGATCCCGGTGCCCGGCGGCTTCCAGCCGCGCGCGGCGGTCGGCTACTCGCTCGTGGCCGCTTTGGAGGCTGCCGCCCTCTGCGGCGCCGCGCCGTCGCTGCGCGACGAGGTCGAGGCGGCTGCCTCGCTCGCCGAGGGGCTCGCCGCCGATTGGGGCCCCGACGGCCCCGAGGACGGCGAGGCCAAGGCGCTCGCCCGCCGCCTGCACGGGACGATCCCGGTGATCGCCGGCGCCGAGCTGGCGGCCGCGGCCGCGTACCGCTGGAAGTGCCAGATCAACGAGAACGCCGGCCTGCCCGCCTTCGCGAGCGTGCTGCCGGAGCTCGACCACAACGAGGTGGTCGGCTGGCCGGGCGCCGACGGCAGGCTGTCCGCGGTCTTCCTCGAGGATCCGGGCGCGCACCCGCGCAACCGGCTGCGCAGCGAGCTGACCGCCGAGCAGGCGGCGGCGGGCGCCGCCGTCGTCGAGCGCGTGACCGCGCACGGCGAGACGGCGACCGAGCGGCTGGTCTCGCTCGTCCTGCTCGGCGACCTCGTCTCGCTCTACCTCGCCGTCCTGCGCGACGAGGACCCCGCGTCGATCCCGCCGATCGACGCCCTGAAGGCCGCGCTGGCCGAGCGATGATCGTCTTCCACGGCGGGGTCGTGCGCACCATGGACCGCGCGCGCCCGGTCGCGCGCTCGCTCGTCGTCGAGGGCGACCGCATCGTCGCGCTCGACGAGGAGCCTCCGGGCGCCGAGCGCTTCGACCTCGACGGCGGCTGCCTGCTGCCCGGCTTCACCGACTCGCACGTGCACTTCCCGACCTGGGCGGTCACCCGTCGCGAGCTCCAGCTCCACGGCACCCGCGAGGAGGTGCTCGCCCGCGTGGCCGAGGCGGTGCCGCGCGTTCCACAGGGACGCTGGCTGCGCGGGTTCGGCTGGACCGACCTCGACCCGTCGCTCGAGGCGCTCGACGCGGTCAGCGGCGACGTGCCGGTCGCGCTGCTCGCGCACGACTGGCACTCGCTGTGGCTGAACTCCGCCGCGCTCGCGCACGCGCAGGGCGACCTCGAGCGGCCGGGGGGAGAGGTGGACCTGCGTGCCGGCGTCCTGCGCGAGGAGTCCGCATGGTCGTTCCGCGACCGCTTCACGCTGCCCACGCACGAGGAGCTGGTGGAGGCGACGCGCGCCGCGCTGCCCGTCGCCGCCGCCCGCGGCGTGACGGCGATCCACTGCAAGGACGGCCTGATCGGCTCGCGCGAGGTCTACGCGGAGCTCGAGCTGCCGTTCCGGGTCTGGCAGTCGCTGCCCGCCAAGCGGCTCGACGAGCGGCCGGACTACGTCAAGGCCTACATGGACGGCACGCTCGGCTCGCAGACCGCCCGGCTGCTCGACGGCACCGGCGTCGAGATCACGAGCCGCGACGAGTTCGAGGAGATCGTGCGCGCCGCGACCGCGGCGGGCGTGCCGGTCGCCGTGCACGCGATCGGCGACCTCGCCAACCGCGAGGCGCTCGACGTCTTCGAGGCGGTGCCGGACGCCGTCCGGCCGCGGATCGAGCACGCGCAGTGCCTGCACCCGGACGACATCCCGCGCTTCGCCCAGCTCGGCGTGACCGCCTCGATCCAGCCGTCGATGGCGGTCAGCGACGAGGCGCTCGCCGAGCGCCTGTGGGCCGGCCGGCTCGAGGGCGCCTACGCCTACCGCTCGCTGCACGCGGCCGGCGCGCGGCTGGCGCTCGGCTCCGACGCGCCGGTCGAGGAGATGGACCCGCTCCAGGGCCTGCGCGACGCCGTGCTGCGCGAGTGGCGCCCGCACGAGGCGCTCGACCTGCAGGCGGCGCTCGAGGCGCTGACCGTGGCGCCGGCTTGGCTCGAGGGCAGCGCCGAGCGCGGGCGGCTGGCGCCCGGCATGCTCGCCGACCTCGTGGCGCTCGACCGCGACCCGTTCGACGACCTCGCGGGAGCCCGCGTCGTCAACACGTGGCTGGGCGGTCGCAGTACCGTGGACGCATGACCACGATCGCCGCGACCGAGATCGCCTCCATCGTCGACGGGAAGCCGCTCGCCGACGCCCCGGGGGGCACGCTGACCTCCACCAACCCCGCCAACACCTCCGAGATCGTCGCCGAGGTGCGGCTCGGGCGACGCCTACACCTTCGTCGACGGCCGCGCGCGCCGCGCGCGCCGCCCAGCGCGAGTGGGCGAAGGTTCCGGCGCCGGCCCGCGGCCGCGTGATCGCCAACGTCGGCCGGCTCGTCGAGACGAACAAGGAGGCGCTGTCGCGGCTGTTGACGCGCGAGGTCGGCAAGCCCTACGCCGAGTCGCTCGGCGAGGTGCAGGAGATCATCGACACCTGCGACTTCTTCGTCGGCGAGGGCCGGCGCCTCTACGGCCAGACCGTGCCGTCGGAGATGCCGAACAAGCAGCTCTTCACCTTCCGCATGCCGGTCGGCGTCGCGGCGATCATCACGGCCGGCAACTTCCCCGTCGCCGTGCCCGCCTGGTACCTGGTGCCGGCCATCCTGTGCGGCAACGCCATCGTCTGGAAGCCGGCCGAGTACTCGCCGGCGCTCGGCGACGCGCTCGCCAAGCTCTTCCACGCCGGCGGCGTCCCCGGCGGCGTGCTCAACGTCGTGCAGGCCGAGGGTGCGCAGACCTTCGAGGGCCTCGAGCGCGCGCTCGGCGAGCGGCTGGTCGACAAGGTCGGCTTCACCGGCTCGAGCGCCGTCGGCTCCAAGATCGGCGAGCTGTGCGGCCGCCACCTGCAGTCGCCCTGCCTCGAGCTCGGCGGCAAGAACCCGATGGTGGTGATGGACGACGCGAACGTGGATCTCGCCGTCGAGGGCGCCCTGTTCGGCGGCTACGGGACCGCCGGCCAGCGCTGCACCTCGCTCGGCACCGCGATCGTCCACGAGTCGGTCCACGACGAGTACGTCCGCAAGCTCGACGAGCGGCTCCGCTCCGCTCCGATCGGCGACCCGACGCAGGACGTGCTCTACGGGCCGATGCTGCACGAGCGCTTCGCCGAGCGCTTCGAGGACTGGATCGGCCTGATCCGCGACCACCACACCACCTACGGCTCCACCGCGCAGGGGCGCATCACCTCGTCCAACCCGCGCGACGGCTTCGTGGGCGACCCGGACGCCGGCATCTACTACCACCCGGTCCTGGTCGACGGCGTGACGATCGACGACGACCTCTATGCGACCGAGACCTTCGGCCCGATCACCGGCGTCGCGAGGTTCACGCACTTCGACGAGGCGATGGAGCTGGCCAACAACCACGGCTACGGCCTGTCGTCCTCGATCTACACCCGCTCGGGCGAGCACGCCTTCCGCTTCCGCGAGCGGATCACGGCCGGCATGGTCTCGGTGAACAACTCGACCTCGGGCGCCGAGGCGCACCTGCCCTTCGGCGGCAACGGCAAGTCGGGCAACGGCTCGCGCCAGTCGGGCGTCTGGGTGCTCGACCAGTTCACGCGCTGGCAGTCGATGAACTGGGACTACGCGGGCAAGCTCCAGAAGGCGCAGATGGACGTCGTGGAGATCGACGCGCAGCTCGACTTCAAGCTCGAGGAGTAGCGCGGGCACGCCAACTGGGTGAACCGGCGGCGGGTGCGGCCCGCATTCGCCGCTGTTCATTCCTCTCCCCAGGAGGCCCCATGCCCCGCATGCTCCGCTGGAGCGCCGCCCTGGCCTGCGTTCTGGCCCTCTCGGCCGTCGCCGCCCAGGCCTCGCACAGGTCGAACGACGACCGCGACTGGTCACGTGGACCGGACCGGATGCTGGTCGCCACGACGAACCAGAACCAGCTGCTCACCTTCAACGCCCGCAACCCCGATCGCGTCAAGGACATCCAGGCGATCACCGGCCTGCCCGCCGGCGTGACGCTGCGCGGGATCGACTTCCGGCCGAAGACCGGCGATCTCTACGGCGTCGGCTCCGACAGCGTCGTCTACCGCGTCAACCCGTCGACCGGCATCGCCATCGCCGAGGGCCCGGCCTTCACGCCGGCGCTGCGCGGCAAGGCGTTCGGCGTCGACTTCAACCCGGTGGTCGACAAGATCCGCGTGGTCGGCGACGACCGCCAGAACCTGCGGCTGAACGTCGACGAGGGCACCGTGCTCATGCAGGACGCCGACCTCAACCCCGGCACGCCGCAGGTGGTGGCCGCCGGCTATGAGAACTCGTCGTTCAGCTTCACGCAGCCGACCGCGACGACGCTGCACGTCGTCGACGCGGCGAGCGACTCGCTGTTCACGCAGAACCCGCCGAACAACGGCACGCTCACCAACCCGCGCAAGCTGCGCGGGATCGACGTCGGCCTCAACGCCGGCTTCGACATCGCGGGCGACGACAACATGGGCTTCCTCTCGAACGCGAAGTCCGGCCGCGGCAGCGAGCTGTACACGGTCGACGTCGCGACCGGCAAGACGAAGTCCCTCGGCCGCATCGGCGGCGGCAAGCGGCTCGTGGTCACCGGCCTCGCGGCCTGGCAGGACTGACCCGCCTGAGGAACACCTCCGTTCGGGACGGGTCGCTCGGCAGCGGACGCCGGCGACCCGTCTCGGCGAAGCCCGCACGGGCGTAGAGCGTCGCGGCGGCGTCGTTGTTGGTCGTGACCGACAGCTCGACCGTCGCGGCGCCCTGCTCGAGCGCCCAGTCGGCGGCGGCCTCGATCAGTCGCGAGCCCAGGCCGGCGCCGCGGGCCGCCGGTTCCACCCAGAGGGCCGTCAGCCAGCTGCTGCGCGGCTCGAGCAGCCGGCAGGCGACCATGCCGATCCAGTGCTCGCCGTCGATCGCCACCACGATGACGCGCGACTCGTCCGCCGCCCAGCTCGCCCAGTCCTCCAGCGGCCGCGCCTGCGCCTCCTCGTAGGTCTCGGCGAACGCTCCCGGGTCCTCGCGCAGGGCGCGCAGCCGCAGCTCGCGCAGCGGCTCGACCTCGTCCGCCTGGAGCCGGCGCAGCCTCACCCGACCAGCGCGCCGCGTACGAAGCCCAGGAAGGCGGCTGCGGCCGGCGGCTGGCGCCGCTCGCGCCACACGACGGTGAGCGGACGCTCGAGGCCGACCGGGATCGCCGTGACGCGCGGGCCGTCGCCGTCGACCGTCGAGCGTGGGACGATCGAGACGCCGAGCCCGCGTGCGACGAGCTCGCGCACGCTGACCAGCTCGTCGGTCTCGAACACGATGTCGGGCGTGGCCGGAAGGGCCCCGTCGATCGTGTCGCGCAGCGCCGAGCCGCGCCGGTAGCCGACGAACGGCACGCCGCTCAGCTCGGCCAGCGAGAGCGGCTCGGTGGTCCGGCGGCGTGATCAGCACCAACTCCTCGCCGAGCATCCGCTCGCCCGCCAGTCCTTCCTCGAGAGCGTCGGGCTCGACGCCGGTGAAGGCGACGTCGAGCTCGTCGCGCCGCAGCCCGGCGAGGATGTCGGGCGCGCTGCCCTCCCGCACGCGCACCGTGATGCCGGGGTGGGCGCCGTGGAAGCTCGCCAGCAGCCCGGGGAGGTCGATCGGGCCGGGTGGCAGCATCGTGCCGAGCGCCACCGTGCCCTCGAGCAGGCCACGGAGCGCCGCCAGGTCGGAGCGGATGGCATCCGCGCCGGCCACGATCTCACGCGCCCGCTCGAACACCGCCTCGCCGGCCTCGGTCAGCTCCACGCCACGGCTCGTCCTCCGCAGCAGCTCGAACCCCAGCTCAGCCTCCAGTCTGCCCACGGCCTGCGAGACCGCCGACTGCGCCACGTGCAGCTCCTCGGCCGCGCGCGTGAACGTCCCCGCATGCGTGACATGCACAAACGCGCGCAATTGCCGCAACTCCATGCCGCCATCGTAGGGTCTGACCCCGTGAGTCGGGGCGCCTCAGGGACAGACCCATAGTCGGGTGACTCATGGGGTCAGACCCTGTGATAGCCGCCATCACGCATCGATATTGCGTGCCGGGCGGGGCGGCGCCTACGGTCGTTGGCGTGACGGCGACGACGGTGAACCGCTGGGCGGGGACGTTCGCGGCCAAGGCGCCGCCCGAGAGCTTCTTCGCGGTCAGCGCGGTGTTCCACTACCTCGGGCCTGCGTTCGCGGTGCTGCTGTTCGCGCGCGTCGAGGTGCTCGGCGTGGCGTGGCTGCGGATCGCCTCGGCGGCGCTGATCTTCGCCGTCTGGCGGAAGCCGTGGCGGGCGTTCGCGGCGCTCGATCGCGACGGCCGGCGGGTGCTGGTCGCCTGGGGCGCGGTGCTGGCGGTGATGAACTGCGTCTTCTACAGCGCCATCGACCGGCTGCCGCTGGGGACGGTCGCCGCGATCGAGTTCCTGCCCGTGATCGTGCTGGCGGCGATCGGGATGCGCACGGCGCGCAACCTGGCCGCGCTGGCGATGGCGGTCGCCGGCGTGTACCTGCTGACCGACGTCGTGCTCGAGGGCGAGCCGCTCGGCGTCGCGCTGGCCGCCGTCAACGCGGTGCTGTTCGCGCTCTACATCGTGCTCGGGGCGAAGGTCGCCGAGCAGGGGGCGGGGGCGGGGATCGACGCGCTCGCCGCCGCGATGCTGATCGCCGCCGTGGTGGTCACGCCGATCGGCGGTCCGTACGTGGTGGGGGTGCTGGACGACCCCGTGGCGATCGCGGCGGGCATCGGCGTCGGCGTGTCGTCGTCGGTCATCCCGTACGTCGCCGACCAGCTCGCCCTGGCGCGGATCAGCCGCGCGACCTACGCGCTGATGGTCTCGCTGCTGCCGGCCACCGCGACCGTCATCGGGATCGTCGTGCTGGGCCAGCTGCCCACCTGGGTCGAGGTCGCCGGCGTCGCGCTCGTGGTGGCCGGCGTCGCCGTCCACCGCGAGCGCTGACGGGTCAGTCGGCTCCCGGAAGCTCGAGGTCGACCATCGTGTCCGCGTGCCGGTGCACGATCTTCCAGGTCCCCTTGTCGAAGCGGAAGATCATCGTGGATCGCAGGACCTGCTCCTGTCGCTCGGCCTGGCCGGTGTAGAGGACGTCGGCCCGCTCGATCGCGACGGTGTACGCCAGCCGGCCGCGCACGTCCTTGACGAGGTACTCGAAGTCGACCTCGGCGCCGCTCGGCTGAAAGGCGCGAGCCGCGAGCAGGTAGCGCTGCTGGACCTCGTCGACGCCCGTCTCGCCGAGTCCGCCGAAGCCGCCGAAGATCGACGCGGGGTCCTTCTCCGCCGTCACCGACAGCCACGGCCGCGGGTCGCCGTTGACGAAGGCCGTGTTGGCCGCCTCGTACCGCTGCAGGAACCGATCGAAGCCGTGTGCGCGGCCGGTGTCGGCGCTGGCGAACGCGCCGGACCAGGCCAGGGCGGCGACCAGCATGGACAGGGCGGCGACGGTCGAGGCGAGACGCTTCATCGTGCGTCCTTTCTTCGGGGGCAGTTCCGAAGAGCAACGACCGATTGCCGGCGTGGACTATTCCGTCAGCGCCGCCGGTACCAGTTGGGCGAGGTGTTGGGCGGCGGCACGAGCGGCTCCGGCGTGCGCGCCACCAGCACCGACGGCTCCGGCTCGAGCACGTGCCGCGCGAGGGCCTCGCCGAACTCGTCCTCGAGCCCGTCCACGGTCTCGGCCCGGATCCCGAACGCTTCGGCCATGGCGGCGAAGTCCGGCGTGTGGAGATCGACGCCGTAGCGCTCGTCGCCGTGCACGTCCTGGTCGTACCGCAGCATCCCGTAGCCGCCGTCGTCGACGATCACGGTCGTGAGCGGGATCCGCTCCTGCGCGATGGTGGCCAGCTCGCCGCAGGCGAACAGGAACCCGCCGTCGCCGCACACCGCGACCGCCGGGCCGCGGCCGGCCAGCGCGGCGCCCATGGCCGCCGGGAAGGCGTAGCCGAGCGTGCCCCAGCCGAGCGGGATCTGGAGCCGGCGCGGCGCGGCCGGCGTGTGGAAGCCGGCGAGCCAGTAGCCGGGGATGCACATGTCGGCGACGATCACCCCTGTGTCGGGGACGGCGAAGTGCATGGCGTCGAGGAAGCGAAGTGCACGGCCGTCGAGCTGCGTGCAGGAGCGGGCGCGGACGTCGTGCAGGCGCTGCGCGACAGCGTCGAGGCCGTCGCGCGGCGGCAGGCGCTCGGCGAGCGCGGCAGCGACCGCCGCGGCGTCGCCCTCGAGCATCACGTCTACGCGATAGTTCTTCGCGGCGTCCTCGGGGTCGAGGTTGACCGCGATCAACGCCGCCGGCTGCGGCATCGCGAAGTTCTGCGTCTGCACGCCGTCGAGGTCCGAGCCGATGGCGAGCACGAGGTCGGCCTCGTCCCACAGCGCGCCGGCCGGCTCGACGTGCGGCGGCATGCCGACCAGGCACGGATGCGTGGGCGGGAGCAGCCCGGCGGCCCCGTAGGTGGTGAACACCGGCGCCCCGAGCCGCTCGGCCAGCCGGGTGACCTCGGCGCCCGCGTCGCGCGCCCCGGTGCCCGCCCAGATCAGCGGCCGCTCGGCGGCGGCGAGCCGCGCGAGCGCGTCGTCGAGCTCGGGCGACGGCGCCGTCCACGGCGCGTAAGAGGTGGAGTTGTCCGGCGGCTCTTCGGCGCCGAGCAGATCGGTGGCGACCTCGAGGTAGACGGGACGGGACGGCGGCGTCAGGAGCTCCCCGACGGCCATGCGAGCCGCGTACGCCACATCGCCGGCCCTGCCCGCCCGGTGAGTGCCCTTCACGACCGGCGCGAACATCGCCGCCTGGTCGGTCGTCTCGTGGAGGATGCCGCGATAGGTGTCCGGCCGCCGCAGCGTCGACGGGATGTCGGTCGCGATCACCAGCACCGGCGAGCGCGCCGCCCAGGCTTCCCCGACCGCGCCGAGCGTGTTCGCCGCGCCCGGGCCCGTCGTCGTGATCGCGACGCCGATGTTCCCGGTGGCCCGCGCGTAGCCGTCGGCTGCGTAGGCGGCCGCCTGCTCGTGCCGCACGCCGACGAGCCGGATCGGCGAGTCGCGCAGCGCCTCCCACAGCGCGAGGTTGTGGACGCCGGGCAGCCCGAAGCAGACCTCGACGTCGTGCTCCTCGAGCAGCTCGACGATCCGCTGCGCGCCATTGGGCATGGCGCGCATCCTTTCAGCGCGGGCGACCCCGGCGGCGGCTCGCGAGCTGGCGGCGCACGGAGTCGAAGTGCCGGCGCGCCTGCGGGCTGCGCGCGTAGCGGCCCGCGTCGTTCGCCATCCGGCGGCCGCGGGGCGATTGGGTGAAGCGCATGATCCGGTTGAAGATGCTCACGGTCTGACCCTACCCCCGCCGAAACCTTGACACAGTTGTGTCAGGGTTGCGCTACACTTGGCCGCCGGATGGACGCACTGACGATCCACGAGGCGGCGGAGACCACCGGCTGGTCGCCCCGGATGCTGCGCTACGTCGAGCGCGTCGGGCTGGTCGAGCCCGCGCGGTCGCCGTCCGGCTATCGCCTCTACGGACCGGCTGAGCTGCAGCGCCTGCGCACCCTGCGCGAGCTGCTCGAGGAACATGACATCGGCCTCTCCGACCTCGCCTTCGCGTCGCGCCTGCGGCACGAGCCCGGACTGCGCGAGGCGACCGAGACCTGGCTGGAGGCCAGGGCCGAGCGTCCCGACGACGTGCCCGCAGCGGACTGGATGCGCTGGGAGCAGGACAAGCACGAGCGCCTGCTCGAGGCCGCCGCCCTGACCGCCACCTCCTGAGGAGAAACGAATGGCTTCAACGAACCTGACGACGGACTACAAGGTCGCCGACATCTCGCTCGCGGCTTATGGCCGCAAGGAGATCCAGCTCGCCGAGCACGAGATGCCCGGGCTGATGGAGACGCGCCGCGAGTACGCCGACGCGCAGCCGCTCAAGGGCGCGCGCATCACCGGCTCGCTGCACATGACGATCCAGACCGCGGTGCTGATCGAGACGCTCGTGTCTCTCGGCGCCGAGGTGCGCTGGGCGTCCTGCAACATCTTCTCCACCCAGGACCACGCCGCGGCCGCCATCGCCGAGGCCGGCATCCCCGTCTTCGCCTGGAAGGGCGAGACGCTCGAGGAGTACTGGTGGTGCACCGACCAGGCGCTGAACTGGCCGGACGGGAACGGCCCGAACATGATCCTCGACGACGGCGGCGACGCCACGCTGCTCGTCCACAAGGGCGCCGAGTACGAGAAGACCGGCGAGGTCCCGGACCCGGCCACCGCCGACAACGACGAGCTGCGGATCATCCTCGAGACGCTCCAGCGCACGATCGCCGAGGACGGGCAGCGCTGGACGCGCGTCGCCGCCAACGTCAAGGGCGTGACCGAGGAGACCACCACCGGCGTCCACCGGCTCTACCAGTTCGCCGAGCAGGGGACGCTGCTGTTCCCGGCCATCAACGTCAACGACTCGGTCACCAAGTCCAAGTTCGACAACCTCTACGGCTGCCGCCACAGCCTGATCGACGGCATCAACCGCGGCACCGACGTGATGATCGCCGGCAAGGTCGCCGTGATCTGCGGCTACGGCGACGTCGGCAAGGGCTGCGCCGAGTCGCTGCGCGGCCAGGGCGCCCGCGTGATCGTCACCGAGATCGACCCGATCTGCGCGCTCCAGGCGGCGATGGAGGGCTACCAGGTCCTGCCGCTCGAGGACGTCGTCGAGACCGCCGACATCTTCATCACCGCCACCGGCAACAAGGACATCATCACCGCCGCCGACATGGCGCGCATGAAGCACCAGGCGATCGTCGGCAACATCGGCCACTTCGACAACGAGATCGACATGGCCGGCCTGGCCAAGCTCGACGGCATCGAGCGGATCAACATCAAGCCGCAGGTCGACGAGTGGGTCTTCCCCGACGGCCACTCGATCATCGTGCTCTCCGAGGGCCGGCTGCTGAACCTCGGCAACGCCACCGGCCACCCGAGCTTCGTGATGTCGAACTCCTTCACGAACCAGACGATCGCCCAGATCGAGCTGTTCACGAAGAACGACGAGTACGAGAAGCGCGTCTACGTGCTCCCGAAGCACCTCGACGAGAAGGTCGCCCGCCTGCACCTCGAGGCCGTCGGCGCCAAGCTCACCGAGCTCACGCCCGACCAGGCCGCCTACATCGACGTGCCGGTCCAGGGCCCGTACAAGCCCGATCACTACCGCTACTAGTCGTATGGAGTGATCCAGAACGAGGCGGGGCGCGCATGGGTGGACATGACCCTCCGCCGCCCCCTCCTCGTCCTGGCCGCCCTGCCGGCCCTGCTCGTCGCAGAGCAGGCACAGGCGGCCGTAACGCTCGGCTCTCCCGACGCCGGCGCCGCCCCTGACGCGTACGCCTGCGAGGTGGCGCGCTGCACAGCCGGGGCAGAGCGTCGGCTTCCGCCAGTTCGCGCTCCAGGGCGCGACGGTCACGGCGCAGGAGACCGGCGTCCTCGTGTCCGCGCGGGTGTACGCCAAGCGCATCGCCGGCGCCGAGCAGCCGCGGATCGCCGTCCTCAGCCCCGCGGGGGACGGCGGGATCGGCGTCTCCGTCGGAGCCTTCGCGCCGGTGCCGGTGGTCTCGCGCCAGGGCGCCGTGCACGAGGTGCAGAACCTCCACGTCCCGGTTGCCGAGGGCGACGCGCTCGGCTTCTTGCTGCCCGCCGGCCAGGTCGACGTCGGGATCGTCAGCCGCCCGCGGCCCGACGGCGCGGTGCAGTGGTTCAGCGAGCCGTGCGAGCCGTGTCACATGGACGGCGGGACCGGCACCGAGCTGCTGTTCGAGGCCGAGGTCGAGCCCGACTTCGACGAGGACGGGCTCGGCGACGACACCCAGGACCCCGACGCCGGCTTCGGCTTCGACGAGTTCGACGACGAGTGGCTCGACGACTGGGACGACGAGCTCGACGAGGACGAGGAGGCCGCGCCGCGCCGCGGCCGCCGAGGCTTCCAGCTGCTCGGCCTGGCGCTCGCGCCCAACGGCGATCCCGTGCTCAAGCTCCGCGCTCCGCGCGCCGGGCGGGTGAGCGGCAACGTCACCACCTCGGCCGGTCGCTGGGACATCGTCGGCGCCGCCCGCACCATCGGCGCCGGCCAGGCGCGATCGCGGCGCGCCGGCCCGGTCCGGCTGCGCCTGCACCTCTCGCGTCCGGGCCGTCGCCTCGTCGATCGCCGCGGTCTCCTCAAGGCACGCGTCGTCGTCTCGATCCAGTCGCGCTCGGCGCTCCAGGTGGCGATGCGGAGGATCCGCCTGAGAGACTCCGCCGATGAGCGTGATGCGCCGCGCAGCCGAGCTCGCCGAGGAGCACCTCGCGACGCTTCGTGACCGCCCCGTGCGGGCGCATGCGTCCTATGAGGACGTGGTCGCCGCGCTCGACGAGCCGCTGCCCGAGCAGGGCGAGGACGACGTCGCGGTGCTCGAGCACCTCGTGGCGGCGGCCGGGCCGGGCGTCGTCGCCAACCCGGGGCCGCGCTACTTCGGCTTCGTCACCGGCGGCGCGCTGCCCGCCGCGCTCGGCGCGGACTGGCTGACCTCTGCGTGGGACCAGAACGCCTTCAGCCGCGTTAGCTCGCCGGGGGCGGCGGCGATCGAGGCGGTCGCCGAGCGCTGGGTTCTGGAGGCGCTCGACCTCCCGCGCACCGCCGCAGTCGGCTTCGCCACCGGGGCCACGACCTCGAACTTCACCTGCATCGCCGCCGCCCGCCACGCGCTGCTGGAGCGGGCGGGCTGGGACGTCGAGCAGCAGGGCCTGAGCGGCGCCCCGCCGATCCGCGTGATCGTCGGCGAGCACGTCCACGCGTCGCTGCTGGTGGCCCTGCGCTACGCCGGGCTGGGCGCGCCGACGACGATCGTGCCCGCGGACGAGCAGGGCGCCATGCGGGCCGGCGAGCTCGACGGTGGGCGACGGTCCGACGCTGATCTGCGCCCAGGCCGGCGAGGTCGGCTCCGGCGCCTGCGATCCGCTCGAGGCGATCGCCGCCGCCAAGCGGGACGCCTGGCTGCACGTCGACGGCGCGTTCGGCCTGTGGGCGGCCGCCAGTCCGAGGCATCGCGACCTCGTGCGCGGGGCCGAGAAGGCCGACTCGTGGGCGGTCGACGCCCACAAGTGGCTCAACGTGCCGTATGACGGCGGGCTGGCGATCGTCGCCGAGCCCGCGGCGCTCAAGGCCGCGATGGGCGTGCGCGCCAGCTACCTGCCGGACTCGGAGGGCCGCGAGCCGCTCGACCATGTGCCCGAGATGTCGCGGCGGGCCCGCTCGATCCCGGTCTACGCCGCGCTGCGCTCGCTGGGCCGCGCCGGGCTGGCCGAGCTGATCGAGCGCAACTGCGCGCTGGCCCGCCGGCTGGCCGATGCCATGCGCGAGGCCGAGGGCGTCGAGGTGCTCAACGACGTGGTGCTCAACCAGGTCCTGCTGCGCGTCGACGACGACGACGCGATCACGCGAAAGGTCGTCGACGAGGTCCAGCGCGGCGGCGAGGCATGGCTGGGCGGGACGGTCTGGCACGGTCGGGCCGCCATCCGCGTCTCGGTGTCCAACTGGTCGACCACGGAAGACGACATCGATCGCCTCGCCGCCGCGCTGAAGGCCGCGCGGTCGTAGTCTGAGGCGGCGATGGCCGCCTCCGACGTCGCCGACCCGAGGCTGGCTGACGCCGGTGAGGCCCGCATCGAGTGGGCCGACGGGCAGATGCCGGTCCTGCGCTCGATCCGCGAGCGCTTTGCCAAGGAGCGCCCGCTCGAGGGCCGGGTGGTCGGCGCCTGCCTGCACGTGACGTCCGAGACCGCCAACCTCGTGCGCACGCTGGCGGCCGGGGGCGCCGAGGTGGCGCTCTGCGCCTCGAACCCGTTCGCCACGCAGGACGACGTCGCCGCCGCCGTGGCCGCCGAGGGCGCCGAGGTGCACGCCGTCCGCGGCGACGACGCCGAGGCCTGGGCCGCGCGGGTGGCCGCCGTGGTCGCGCGAGGCCCGCAGATCACGCTCGACGACGGCGCCGACCTGCTGACCGCCCTGCACCTGGCGCGGCCCGACCTGCTCGACGGCCTCGTCGGCGGCACCGAGGAGACCACCACCGGCCTGGTGCGACTGCGCGCCCTGCAGGCCGAGGGCAGGCTCGCCTGCCCGGTCATCGCCGTCAACGAGGCGGTGACCGAGCGCGTGTTCAACGACCGCTTCGGGACGGGCCAGTCGGCGCTCGACGGCATCCTGCGCACCACCAACCTGCTGCTCGCCGGGCGCACGCTCGTGGTGCTCGGCTACGGCTGGGCGGGCAAGGGGATCGCGCTGCGCGCCGACGGGCTCGGCGCCTCGGTGATCGTCTGCGAGGTCGACCCCATGCGCGCCCTCGAGGCCCGGATGGACGGCTTCGAGGTGCTGCCGGCGCTCGAGGCGGCCGAGCGCGGCGACGTGTTCGTGACCGTCACCGGCGGCCGCGGCGTCCTGGGCAGCACGCACTTCGCGCGCATGAAGGACGGCGCCGTGCTCGCCAACGCCGGGCACTTCGACGTCGAGATCGACGTCGTCGCCCTGCGCGCCGAGGCCGACAGCGTGCGCGAGATGCGCCCGCGCGTGGAGCAGTTCACGTTCTCCGGTCGCCGTCTGAACCTGCTGGCCGGCGGGCGCGTGGTCAACCTGGCGGCGGCCGAGGGCCATCCCGCCGCGGTGATGGACATCTCCTTCGCGCTGCAGGCGCTCGCCGCCGAGGAGCTCACGCGCAGCGAGTTCGCGCCCGGCGTGCATCCGGTGCCGGAGCGGATCGACCGCGAGGTGGCAGCGCTCAAGCTCGCCTCGCTGGGCGTGCGGATCGACGAGCTGAGCGAGGATCAGGCGCGTTACCTGCGCGGATGGCGAGGGGTAGATTGACCGCGGTGGACGGGCTCGAGGCCAGCGTTCAGAAGATGCGCGAGGAGGGTCTGCCGGACCCGGCCATCGACACCTTCCGCCACTACTACGAGCAGCTCGCGGAGGGTGCCACCGGCATGCTGCCGGAGGCCGAGATCGAGCCGGTCGGCGACGTCCAGGACCTCGACTCGCTGCCCGACGAGGAGGCGCCGCTCGACCAGGCGGTCGTCCTGAAGCTCAACGGCGGGCTCGGCACCAGCATGGGCATGACGCACGCCAAGTCGCTGATCGAGGCCAAGGACGGGCAGACGTTCCTCGACGTCGTGGCGCACCAGGTGCTCGAGCTGCGCAAGCGCTCCGGCGCGCGCCTGCCGCTCGTGCTCATGAACTCCTTCTACACGCACGAGGAGTCACTCGAGGCGCTGGGCGACTTCGAGTCCGACGTCCCGCTCGACTTCGTGCAGCACAAGGAGCCGAAGATCCGCGTCGACGACCTGATGCCGGCCGAGTGGCCGGACGACCCGTCGCTCGAGTGGTGCCCGCCCGGCCACGGCGACCTGTACACGGCGCTGCTCACCTCCGGGATGCTCGACGCGCTGCTCGAGCACGGCTACCGCTACGCCTTCGTCTCCAACTCCGACAACCTCGGCGCGGTGCTCGAGCCGCGCATCCTGGCCTGGATGGCGCGCGAGGAGATTCCGTTCGCGATGGAGGTCACCGACCGCACCGAGGCCGACCGCAAGGGCGGCCACATCGCGAGCAAGGACGGCCGCTTCGTGCTGCGCGAGACCGCCCAGACGCCGGAGGAGGATCTCGAGGCGCTGCAGGACATCACGCGCCACCGGTACGTGAACACCAACAACCTGTGGGTCGACCTGCAGGCGCTGGCCGACGTGCTGCGCGAGCGCGAGGGCGTGCTCGGGCTGCCGCTGATCGTCAACCGCAAGACCGTCGACCCCGGCGACAAGTCCACGCCCGAGGTCTTCCAGCTCGAGACCGCCATGGGCGCGGCGATCGGGGTGTTCGACGGCGCCCAGCCGGTGCGCGTCCCGCGGCGGCGCTTCTCGCCGGTCAAGACCACCGAGGACCTGCTCGCCCTGCGCTCGGACGCCTACGTCCTCGCCGACGACGCGCGCGTCGAGCTGGCGCCCGAGCGCGACGGCACGCCGCCCGTCGTCGACCTCGACGACGACCACTTCAAGCTCCTGCGCGACTTCGACGCGCGGTTCCCGGAGGGCGCGCCGTCGCTGGTGGGCTGCGAGCGGCTGTCGGTCGAGGGCGACGTGACGTTCGGGGCGGACGTCGTGGTCCGCGGGACCGTGACGGTCAGCGGACCACGACGTATCGAGGACGGAGCCGTTCTCGAGGGCTAGTCCGAGACCTGGATCGAGCCGGCGGCGCGCGAGACCTGGCGCTTGCCCTTGACGTCGGTCGCCACCACGTCGGCCTCGAGAACCGAGTCGGCCAGCTTGCGGGAGATCCGCAGGGCGAGCTCGGCGCTCACCTTCTTGTCCTTGCGGACGAGCTTGCTCCGCTGGTGGACGACGCGCACGGCGCCCTTGTGCTCGACCTCCTCGGAGGCCGGGCGGATCGTGACCTGACCCACGACCTTGCTGCCCTCGCGCAGGCGCAGCGTCACCTTGCGGAGCTGCTTCCAGCTCTTCGGGTGCGTCCAGCTCAGCTTGACCTTGGCGATCTCGCCGGCCTTGGCGGAGATCGCCGCCGGGGCGAGCCTGAGGATGCCGACCGCGCTGAGGTTCTCGCAGCCCTCGGCGTCCTCGTCCCGCAGGTCGTGGATGAGCACGTCGTTGCCGCCGCCCTCGCAGCGCAGCGTGGTGTCCGCCGTGTTGTCGGCCGCGTCGAGCACGTCGTCGCCCTCGCCGCCGAACAGCTTGTCGGCGTTGGAGCCGCCGATCAGGCGGTCGGGGCCGCCGTTGCCGCGCAGCTCGTCGATGCCGCCGCCGCCGCTGAAGACGTTCGCGCCCGAGCCGCCGAGCATCGTGTCGCCCGCCGAGCCGCCGAAGGCGTCGTTGGTGTTCGGGTCGATGAAGTCGCCCTCACCGGCCGCGCCGCTCGTTCGCTGGAGGCTCGCCATGTCGACGGTGACGGGGGTCGTCCGCTGGCTGTAGTTGATGAGGTCGGTGCCCGACTGGCCGCGGAAGGTGTCCGCGCCGTTGGGAGCGGGACCCTCGTTGAAGATGTCGGTCCCGCCGAGGCCCTCGAGGGTGTCGTTGCCGCCGAGGCCGCTGAACTGCTCGACCTTGTCGGCGTCGTCGCTCCCGATCAGCGTGTCGATGCCGTTCGAGCCCTCGACGTGCTCGACGTCGGGCCGGATGTTCTCCTCGCCGCGGTCGCCGTCGTTGAGCAGGCCGTCGAGCGTCACGCGGACGCCACGCTGGGAGCTGCGGTAGGTGACGAGGTCGTTGCCGGTGCCGCTGACGACGTCGGCGGGCCGGACCACCTTGCCGTTCTGACCGATCGAGTCCTCGCGGAGGGCGCCGAAGTACGTGTCGTCGCCGGCGCCCATGTCGACGCGAGCCGCGTGCGGGGCGAGGTAGCGCATGGTGTCGCGCCCGTCGCCGAGCGAGTAGCGGTCCTGGAAGTTGCCCGGGACGCACAGCGCGGCGCCGGTGGCGTCGATCACGCAGCCGTTGCCGACGGTGATCGGAACGCTGTCGCGGATGTGGATGTGCGTCCCGGTGAACGAGACGCGCAGGTCGTTGCTCTCGCCGGGCGCGGCGGTGTACTGGACCTGCGGCTCCTGCGTCGGGCCGATGCCGCCGACGCGTACGGTCGACGCGTCGGCGGCGGCCGGTAGGACCGCGGCCGCGAGCGCGGCGGCCAGCAGGGCGCGCCGCGCCCTGCGGGGATTGGCGATTGCCATGGGGTGCTCCTTGGGGAGGGGAGGATGTGACGGCGCAAGCGTGCGGCGGCGGACCTACCGATCGCCTACGGACCGTGTACGGAGCGGCGTAACCGGGTTCGCGGATGCGGTGTATCTCCTATCGACCATCGGTCAACAAGGAGCCGTGTCGCATGACCGCCACCCGTGAGAAGACCTTCCTGCTCGCCCGCCCGGAGGCGCGCGTGCTCGAGTGGATATCCCGCCGCCTGCCGCGCTGGGTGATGCCCGATCACCTGACGGCCCTCGGCGTGCTCGCCGCGATCGGGATCGCGGCGGCGTACGTGCTCTCGAACCGGCGACCCGGTGTGGCTGTGGGCGGCCAGCGGACTGCTCGTCGTCCACTGGCTGGGCGACTCGCTCGACGGGACGCTGGCGCGGGTGCGGCGCACCGAGCGCCCGCGCTACGGCTACTACCTCGACCACCTGGTCGACGCCATTGCCACCGCGCTGATCGGCATCGGGCTCGGGCTCTCGCCGCACATGCTGCTCGCCACCGGCCTGGTGATCGTGGTCGCCTACCTCGTGCTGTCGATCAACACGTATCTGGAGACGAACGTGCTCGGCGTGTTCTCGCTCGGCTACGGGCGGCTCGGCCCGACCGAGGCGCGGCTCGGCCTGATCGCCGTCAACGTGGTGCTCGCCCTCGGCCTCGTGCCGTCGTTCACCCTGGCCGGACTCGGGCTCGGCGTCCTCGACGCCTTCGGCCTCGCCCTCGCCGCGCTCATGCTCGGCGGGCTCGCCGTGCGCGTGGCGCGGAACCTGCGCGAGCTGGCGCGGCTGGAGCCGGCGGGTCAGGCGGCGCCGTAGCGCTCGGCCCGCTGGTCCTCGGCCTCGGACTCGGCCAGCATGCGGAAGAACAGGTAGGCGAGCGCGATCCCCATCACGATCGACTGCTCGAGCGCCATCACCAGGCCGGCCACGTTCTGGTCGTCGAGCGGCGTGAGGCCCCACTTCGTGCCCGGCCAGTCGTACGCGTAGAGGACCTCGGGCGAGAAGGCGAGCAGCACGCCGAGCAGGCCGACGAGGATCTTCGTGGAGGCCATGTAGAGGATCGGGCCCATGCCCGCCAGCCGCATCCGCGAGCGGATGGGGGAGAGCAGGTGCCACCAGTAGACGAGCCCGGCGGCCGCGAACGTCAGGTGCTCGACGGTGTGGATGATGGGGGTCTCGAGCGCCGCGTCGTAGAGCACGGGCACGTGCCAGAGCCACATCACGCCGACGTAGGCGACGACCCCGAACGCCGGATGCCCGAACGGCCCGGCCCTGCGCTCGACGGCGTGGATCCGCTTCGTGGCCGGCCGCAGGATCCACTTCGTCAGCGCGAGCGTCAGGAAGATCGGGACGAGGTCGGCGATCAGCAGGTGCTGGACCATGTGGAAGGTCGCGAACTGCTCGCCGAGCGTGTCGAGCGGCGAGATCAGGGCGGCGAACAGGGTCAGCAGCCCCGCCGCCCACAGCGCGGCCCGGCCCCACCCGGCCGCACGCGCGCCGCCTTCCCGGCGCGACGTGCGCCAGCGCAGGCCGTACACGATCCCGTAGGCCGCGAGCGAGAGCAGAACGACCGGCGCGAACGACCACGAGGTGTCGACGGGCACGCGGTGATCGTAGGCGTTCGGCGGGCGGCTCCGTTGCGTCGCGGCAGCATCGGCGAACTGCGGCTGGGTAGGGCAGCTGGGGAGCCGGCCGCGCGGCGGATTTCGGCGAAGCGTCCTGTTCTAGTGGGGCAGGAGACCACTAGAACAGGACACTGTCCTGGTTAGGGGTCGAAATACGACCCTTAGGCAGGACGCTTCTTAGAAATCGGCCCCGCCGGCCTCGCCGCTCCCCTACCCAGCCGCCGTTGACGTTCGCCCGCGGCTCACAGCGTGCGCGTGTACGTCAGCGCGACCACCTCGCCACACCCGCCCGCGACCAGCGCCCGCGCGCAGGCGTCGAGCGTCGCGCCCGTGGTGTGCACGTCGTCGACCAGCAGCGCGCGGCGAGGTGGTGGCGCCCGCAGCTCGATCGCCAGCCGGCCCGCGCGGCGGCGCTGGAGGCGGCTCGAGCCGACCTGGCGCTCCGCGTGGTCGCGCCGCCGCAGGCAGCACAGGACGGGAAGCCCGAGCCGTGGCGCGAGCGCGGCCGCCAGGGCGGAGGCGGGATCGAACCCCCGCCGGCGCGCCCGCACGGCCTGCGACGGGGCCGGCACGAGCGCGGCGGGCTCGCCGGTGCGCAAGGACTCCGGCAGGTTGGCGGCCACGTGCGCCGCCATGAGCGCCGCCACGGGCAGGGCGCCCCTGAACTTGAGCGCGGCGACCAGCTGGCGCGCGACTCCGTCGTGCGCCAGCGGCGCCCAGGCGCGGGCGAACGCGGCGCCCGCCGCCGGACAGCCGCGGCGGTGGGCGGCGAGGCCGCAGCGCGCGCACGTCCGCGAGGGCAGCCACGGCAGCGCGCGCGTGCACGAGGCGCAGAGCCACAGCTCAGCCCGTGGGAGGGCATCGCGACACGCCACGCACGCGGGTGGGACGACGACCGCGAGCAGCTCGGCGAAGGCGCGGGACGGCATGTCCGCGAGCCTGCCGGGGGACCTGTTTCGGAACAACGCGCGACCGTTGCGGATCTGTGTCAGGGGTGCGACGAACGCGCGGAGCCGCCGGCGGGAGCGTGCGACCATCCACATATGAGCCTGCTTCGCGACTACTCGAACCAGGCGCGGACGTACGACGAGACCCGCGCCGCGAGCCCGTCGGTGCTCGGCCCGCTGCGCGAGGCGCTCGCCGGCGCTCCCGGTCGGCGGCTCGTCGACATCGGCGGCGGCACCGGCAACTACTCGCTCGCCCTGCGCGAGGAGGGCTGGGAGCCGCTGGTGGTCGATCGCCAGCCCGAGATGCTCGCCCGCGCCGCCGCCAAGGGCCTCGAGACCCTCCAGGCCGACGCACAGCGGCTACCCCTCCCCGACGCGAGCGCCGACGCGGCGATGCTCGTCTCGATGCTCCACCACGTCGAGGACCAGGCCGCCGCGATCGCCGAGGCGAAGCGGATCCTGCGGCCGCGCGGGCGGCTCGCGCTGATGGTCTTCACGCGCGAGGACGTCGAGGACCTCTGGCTGACCGACTACTTCCCGAGCACGCGGGCGTGGATCGTGGAGTCGCATCCCTCGCTCGCCGAGCACCTCGCGATGCTGCCCGGCTCCCGCCCGATCGAGATCGTCTTCCGCGATCTCGAGGACGGCAGCCTCGGCGCGCTGGCCGCGCACCCCGAGAAGCTCGCCGACCCGAGCTGGCACCGCCAGACGAGCTACTTCGAGCGCCTCCAGCGCGATCACGCGGAGGAGCTCGAAGCCGGCCTGGCGCGCCTGCGCGAAGACCTGACGGCCGGGCGCGCCCCGACCAGGCCGGGGCGTGGCACGGTCCTGGCCTGGGGCGGCTAGGCGATCGCGCGGCCGGCTTCGTCGGCCCACTCGAGCGCGGCGCGGTACGCGCCGGCCAGAGAGACGCCGGCATCGCCGGTCTCGAGCTGCGGGAACTCGCCCCGCTCGTACGCCGTGACGGCGGCGAGCAGCTCGCCCTTCGGCCCCTCGCGGCGCAGCAGGGCGACCTGGATCTCGTCGGTGAAGGGCAGCGAGTCGAGCACCTCGGCCATCGGGGCGTCGAGCAGCGCGTCGGCGACCGAGAAGAGGCCGATCGTGAACATCGTCTCGCGCTCCTCCGGGAGCGCGGACCCGGCCAGCATCTCGCTCATGCGGGCGCGCCGCAGGCCGAGCGCGACCAGCTCGTCCGGCACGTCCGGGATCGCCGAGATGGCCATGACGGTGGCCCACCGGCGCACGGTGCGCACGCCGAGCAGCGACAGCGCCTCGCGGACCGAGCCGACGGTGCGGGGCAGCGCGAAGAAGGCGGAGTTGACGTAGCGCAGCAGCTTCAGGGAGAGGCCGACGTCGGAGGCGATGATCCGCTCGAGGTCCTCGAACGAGACGTCGCCGGCGGTCAGCTCACCGAGGCGGCGCAGGGAGCCGAGGCCCGCGGTGGCCACGCCGCGGTGGCGGAACAGGCGCGGCTTGGCGAAGTAGTCGCCCTGGAAGTAGGTGAAGCCCTTGCCCTGCAGGCCCTGGAAGCAGGCGTGATCCGCGACGCCCGTGGCGACCAGCAGCGCGCCCTGCACCCGCGGCGCCTCGAGCACGGCGTCCAGCTCCTCCTCGGAGCGGTCGGTGACGTCGACCTTGACGATCGAGCACAGCGACATGAGCGCCTCGATGTCGTTGCGCCCGTCGTAGTCGCCGAGCGCCAGCGTGTAGCCGGAGCGCGAGAGCGACTGGAGCAGCGAGAGCAGGTCGTCCTGGGCCGGGTAGGCGTCGATCTGGAGCACGGCGCGGTCGGGGCGGACCGGCGGGGGGCCGATCTCGACCAGGAAGTTGCGGGCGATCGACACCCAGGCGGGGTGGCGGCCGGCGAGCCGCTCGAGCCCGATGTCGCCGAAGGCCTCCACCAGCAGGGCGGAGGTGCCCTTGGCGTCGCGCGACGGGTCGCCGAGGTCGACGGCGCCGCCGAACTTCAGCTCGTAGCCGACCACGTTGTTGCGCCCGTCAGCGATCGGATGACGGACGACGGCGACCTCGGGACGTGCAGCGGCAGCAGTGCTCACACCTGCAATGTCGGCCGTTCGGCGCAATGGTTGAGGGGCAACTGCTTTGGAGAGGTGGAAATTCCGGCTAGCATCCAAGAGGTCGACCCTTCCACCGAGAGGAGTCCCCTGTGCGGATCGAGGTCAAGGGGCGCAACCTTCAGGTCACCGACGAGCTGCGCGAGACGGTGGCGCGGCGCTTCGAGAAGGTGGGGAAGCAGGTCAGCGAGTTGGCCCAGCTCGACATCGAGCTGTACGAGGAGCACAACCCCGCCAACCCGCAGCAGATGGTGGCCGAGGCGACCCTGCACCTCAAAGGCACGACTTTGCGCGCCAAGAACGCGTCGCGGGACGCCAAGCACTCGATCAACCTGGTCGCCGACGAGCTCTCGCGGCAGGTCAAGCGCCACCGCGACAAGCGCCGCAACCGGCGTGAGTCGCGCGCCCTGGCGGCCCAGGGCCCGCCCCCCGTGGCGGGGGCCGAAGAGGCTGTCTGACGGCCTCCTCAGACCGCTACGCTAAGTAGCTATGTCGATCCTCGATCGCGCCCTGCGCCTGGGCGAAGCACGCCAGTTCAAGCAGTACGAGAAGCGCGTCGACCGGATCAACGCCTGGGAACCCGAGATCGAGCTCCTCGACGACGCCGAGCTGCGTGCGAACGCCGACGCGCTGCGCGAGCGCGCGCGAGGCGGCGAGGCGATCGAGGACCTGCTGCCCGAGACCTTCGCGCTCGTGCGCGAGGTCGGCCGGCGCACGATGAGCATGCGCCACTTCGACGTGCAGATGATCGGCGGCATGGTGCTGCACGACGGCTCGATCGCCGAGATGAAGACCGGCGAGGGCAAGACGCTGACCGCCACCACCGCCGTGGTGCTCAACGCGCTGGCCGGCGAGGGCGTGCACGTGGTCACGGTCAACGACTACCTGGCCCGCCGCGACGCCGACTGGATGCGCCCGATCTACGAGGCGCTCGGCCTCACCGTCGGCGTGCTGCAGAACATGCAGCCCTACGAGGAGAAGCGCCAGGCCTACGCGTCCGACATCACGTACGGCACGAACTCCGAGTTCGGGTTCGACTACCTGCGCGACAACATGGCCACGACGCTGGACGAGAAGGTCCAGCACGGCGGCCGCTTCGACGAGGACGGCAAGCCGCTCACGTCCCACCACTTCGCGATCGTCGACGAGGTCGACAACATCCTCATCGACGAGGCCCGCACGCCGCTGATCATCTCCGGCGCCCCCGAGCAGGCCGCCGACTACTACGAGCGGTTCGCCAAGCTCGCCCCGCTGATGGAGCCTGGCAAGAAGCCCGAGGGGATGGACCCGAAGTCCAAGAAGGACTTCATGGCCGACTACGACTACGAGTTCGACGAGAAGCACAAGAACGTCTCGATCACCGAGCGCGGAGTCGCCAAGGCGGAGAAGTTCCTCGGCATCGACCACCTCTACAAGGCCGAGAACGGCCCGCTGGTCAACCACCTGCTGCAGTCGCTGAAGGCCGAGTCGCTCTACAAGCGCGACGTCGACTACGCGGTGGTCGACGGCGAGGTCAAGATCATCGACGAGTTCACCGGCCGCATCCTCGACGGCCGGCGCTGGTCGGAGGGCCTGCACCAGGCGGTCGAGGCCAAGGAGGGCGTGCGCGTCCGCGAGGAGAACCAGACGCTCGCGACGATCACGCTCCAGAACTACTTCCGCATGTACGACAAGCTCGCCGGCATGACGGGCACCGCCCTCACCGAGGCCAACGAGTTCATGAAGATCTACAAGCTGCCGGTGGTCGAGATCCCGACCAACCGGGACATGGTCCGCAAGGACAAGAACGACCAGATCTTCAAGACCATGGACGGCAAGTGGGCGGCCGTCGTGCGCGAGATCGCCGAGCGCCACGAGAAGGGCCAGCCGGTCCTCGTGGGCACGATCTCGGTCGAGGTCTCCGAGCTGCTGGGCGAGCAGCTGCGCGTGCGCGGCATCCCGCACACCGTGCTGAACGCCAAGCCCGAGTACGCCGAGCGCGAGGGCGAGACGATCGCCGAGGCCGGCGCGCCCGGCGCGGTCACGATCGCCACCAACATGGCCGGTCGCGGCGTCGACATCAAGCTCGGCGGCAACGCCGAGCACCTGACGCGGCTCGAGCTGGCGAAGCTCGGCCTGCAGCCCGGCGACCCGGACTACGACGAGCGCTTCAAGGACGTCCTGCCGAGCGTCGAGGCCAAGGTGGAGGACGCCCGCGAGCAGGTGCTCGAGGCGGGCGGGCTCTACATCGTCGGCACCGAGCGCCACGAGTCGCGCCGGATCGACAACCAGCTGCGCGGCCGCTCCGGCCGCCAGGGCGACCCCGGCGAGTCGCGCTTCTTCCTCTCCGCCCAGGACGACCTCGTGCGCAAGTTCGCGGGCGACCGCATCTACCGCATCCTCGACCGCCTCGGCCCTGTCAGCGAGGAGGGCGAGGAGGAGCCGATCGAGGCCAAGATGCTGACGAAGCAGATCGAGGGCGCCCAGCGGAAGGTCGAGGAGCAGAACTTCCTCATCCGCAAGCGCGTCCTCGAGTACGACGACGTCATGAACCAGCAGCGCGAGATCGTCTACCAGTACCGCGACGAGGTGCTGGAGGGCCGCGACATGGGCCCCGTGGCGCGCGAGGCGATCGGCGACGTCATCGGCCGCCTGGTCGACGAGTACACGCCCGGCGACTACATCGAGGACTGGGACCTCGAGGGCCTGTGGGCGCAGCTCGACCAGATGTTCGAGGTCGACTTCGGGCACGACGAGATCGATCCCGCGACGGTCGACCGCGAGGAGCTCAAGCGGATGCTCGCTGAGGACGCGGCGAAGCTCTACGACGAGCGCGAGGGCGAGCTCGGCGAGGAGCTCATGCGCGCGCTCGAGCGCTACCTGCTGCTCCAGATCATCGACCAGCGCTGGCGCGAGCACCTCTACGACATGGACTACCTGCGCGAGGGCATCCACCTGCGCGGGTTCGCCCAGATCGAGCCGATCATCGCCTACAAGAACGAGGCGTTCACGCTCTTCCAGGACCTGATGAACACCATCTGGGGCGACTTCGCGCGGATGATCTACAACGTCGAGGTCCGGATCGAGGGCGAGAACGGCGACGGCGCCGTGCCGCAGCAGCAGCGCGGCGGCCAGGCGGCCGCGCTCAACTACTCGGGCGGCACGATGGAGGACCAGCCGAGCGCGTACGGCGAGCCCGGCGAGGAGGAGTACGAGCCGTCACCGGTGATCCAGCAGCGGCGCGTCGAGGAGAACGAGCAGCTCGGCCGCAACGACCCGTGCTGGTGCGGGTCGGGCAAGAAGTTCAAGAAGTGCCACGGGGCGTGACGACCGCGGCTTCGCGGTCCAGCGCCCCGCACAGCGCGGTCACGACCTGAGGGTCGAACTGCGCGCCCGCGTGGCGCTGCAGCTCGCCGACGGCGAACTCCATGCCCGGCGCCTTGCGGTACGGGCGGTCCGAGGTCATCGCCTCGAAGGCGTCGGCGACGAGGATGATGCGGGACTCGATCGGGATGTCCTGGCCCGCCAGGGCGTCGGGGTAGCCGCTCCCGTCGAAGCGCTCGTGGTGGTGGCGGACCCAGTGCGCCTCTTCGTGCATCTCGGCCGCCTCGACGATGTCGCCGCCCAGCAGCGAGTGCCGCTTCATGATCTCGAACTCGGCGTCCGTGAGGGCGGACGGCTTGTTGAGGATGGCGTCCGGCACGCCGATCTTGCCGACGTCGTGCAGCAGGCCGGCGAGGCGGATGCGCGCGACCCGCTCGCCGTCCAGCCCGAGCTCGGCGGCGATCACCGCGCACAGCTGGGAGACGGTCTGGCAGTGGCTGCGGGTGTAGGAGTCCTTGGCGTCCACGGCCAGGGCGAGCGCGCTGGCCAGCGTGCTCTCGTGGTGCTCCTGCTCGCGCTCGGCGAGGTCGAAGTCGGGCCCGTAGACGGCGACCGCCTGCCCGAGCCGCTTGGCGCCGATGAGCGCCAGGTCGGCCTCGCGCAGCACGTCGTCGCGGGAGCGCAGCGTGGTCGCCTCGGCGACGCCGACGGTGGCCGCCGCCAGCGCCCGCACCCGCTCCGCGAACTCGAGCGCGCCGAGCGCGCGTGAGCCCGGGAGGATGACCGCGAACTCGTCGCCGCCGACGCGGTAGCCGATGTCGGTCGCGCGCCGGCTGTCGCGGATCGCGTCGGCCAGCCCCTGGATGCGCTCGTCCCCGGCCTGGTGGCCGAGCTGGTCGTTGATCGCCTTCAGCCCGTCGAGGTCGAGCATGACGAGCGCCAGCGGGATGCCGGTGCGCCCGACGCGCTGGAGCTCGCGCGCCAGGTCCTCCTGGAAGGCGCGGTGGTTGCGCAGGCCGGTGAGCGGGTCGGTGACGGCGATCTGCGAGAGCCGCGCGAGCTCCTGGCGGCGGAAGCGCAGGAGGATGAAGGCGAAGCACCCCAGCAGCGCGAGGCCGGCGCCGAAGGCGACGGCGATCGCGTGCGCCGCGCCCTCCTGCTCGTCGCGCAGGCGCGCGCTGTGCTCGAGCGCGTCGGCCAGCGCGGCCCGCGCCTGCAGGTGGATGCCGTACTCGAGCTGCCCGAAGATCGGGTCGATCACCTGGTGGTCGAGCTGCACGGCCAGCTGCGCGTCGTTCGCGTCGACGGCCGAGAACAGCCGCCGCGACGCCTGGTCGTAGCGCCAGTTGAGCTTGAGCAGCCGGCTGACCGTCTCGCGCGTCTTCACCGAGGTGTCGAGCAGCAGCACCTTCTGCAGGTCCTCGGCCAGGCGGCGCTTGGCCGTGTCGTGGCTGCCGCGGACCGAGCTGGACGCCTCGAAGCGGTAGCGGCGCTCGAGCGACTTGGCCTCGGTCACCCAGTGGCGGGCATCGACGTATGTGGTGCTCAGCCGGGCGGCGGTGTCGGCGCGCTTGGACTCGGCCGCGGCGCGGCGCTGCGTGAAGATCGAGAAGCCCGCGAGGAAGCAGAGGACCGCGAGCAGGCCCGCCACGCTGCCACGCACGATCCACTGGTCTTTTGACCTTCCCACGAACCACTCATCGGAAGGAGACCTGGCGCACTTGAACTCGCATTCGCAGCAGTGATGAGATGGCGTAGACTATAAGCACGATGGATCCACGGCGGCTGCTGACGTTCCGCGAGGTGGCGCGCCGGCGCTCGTTCTCGCGGGCGGGCGACGAGCTGGCGCTCACCCAGCCCGCGGTGTCCCAGCAGGTGAGCTCTCTCGAGCGCCAGCTCGGGGTGCGGCTGCTCGACCGCGGGCCCGGGGGCCCGACGCCGACCGAGGCGGGCGCGCTGCTGCTCGCCCACGCCGACGCGATCGCGGATCGGCTGGCGCAGGCCGGCGCCCAGATCGCGGAGCTGGCCGCCACCGAGCGCGAGACGCTGCGGGTCGGAGCGTTCCCGAGCGCGCTCGCCTCCGTGATCCCGGGCGCCATCGCGCGCCTGCGCGAGCAGCTCCCCGAGGTCCAGGTCGAGGCCGTCGAGGGATCGGGGGAGGAGCTGGCCGCGGCCGTCGCCGCCGGCGGCCTGCACGCCGCGATGTGCTTCCAGGACGCCGAGGCCGAGCCGCGCCGGCCCGAGGGGACCGAGCGCCACGAGCTGGGCGGCGAGGCGATGCTGGCCGTGCTGCCGCCGGACCATCCGCTGGCCGGCCGCGACCGGCTGCGGCTCGGCGAGCTGGCCGGGGAGACCTGGACGGCGCCCTCGCGCGACCACCTGATCTACCGCGCCTGCGTGGCGGCGGGCTTCGAGCCGCGCATCAACTTCGTCACGCGCGACGTTCTCGCGGCGCGTGGGCTCGTGCGCAGCGGGCTCGCGGTCACGCTCGTGCCGGAGCTGGTCGCAGAGCTGTTCGAGGACGTGCCGGCCGTGGCGCTCGAGGGCCCGCAGCCGCGCCGCTCGCTCTATGCGCTCACGCCCGCCGCGGGCGCGCGCGATGCGGCGCTGGCCTTCGTGGCCAACCTTCGCGCCTGAGGCGAGGTCTTCCCCTCCGACCCCACCCCACGAAGGGAAGACCATGTTCAGCAAGATGCTGGCCGCCGCGCTCATAGGGCTCGGCGCGACCGCGAGTGCCGCTCAGGCGCAGACGGTCACGAGCACGGCCAACGCGGGAGCCGGAACGCTCCGGGCCGCGATCAACCAGGCCAACGCGAACGCGAACCTCAGCGTGATCGACTTCAACCTGCCCGCGGCCGGCGGTAACACGATCACGCCGGCGTTCAATCTGCCGGTGATCACACAGCCGGTCCAGCTCCGCGGCACGGGCGTTGTCATCGACACCGTCAACACCGCCTGGGGCGTGGCGCTCAACACCAACGGCAGCTCCATCGACGGCCTGACGATCCACGACTCATCGGGCGCGAGCGCAGCGGTCGGGATCCAGGTCGC
>CAWETE010000015.1:0-322037 GCA_963811895.1 uncultured Solirubrobacteraceae bacterium
GTGGAGCCGGACGTCCTCTACGACCCGCGCAACGAGCGCAGCCGCCGTTGATGGGACCGCACGCGCCTCGTCGTCCGTACCCCAGACGTGAAGGCGCTCACCCCGCTCCTCGGCTTGCTCGCGCTCTGCGCCGCCGCGGCAAGCTGTGGCGGCGAGCCCGATGTCCCGCGCCAGGGCGAGACTGCGTGGCGGACGATCTCCGCCGCGCCGCTCAGCCCTCGCAGCAACCCCGCAGCGGTCTGGACGGGCGACCACATCATCGTTGTCGGCGGCGAGAACCTCGATGCATCACAAGGGCCCGGAGGATCGACGCTTCCGCGCGGGTTACTCGTACGACCCACGCACGAAGACCACGACCTGGCTGGTGGCCGAGTCGTTCTCCGACGCGGCCGCGTACGACCCCGCGGCAGACCGCTGGGAGCGTCTGCCTCGCTCCCCGCTCGCCGCCCACGGCTCTGCCGCGTTCTGGACCGGGCGGGAGCTGCTCGTCTGGGGTGGCTGGGGCGAGCGCGACGACCAGATCGTTGACGGGGTCGCCTACGACCCCGCCCGCCGGAGCTGGCGCCGGCTTGCGCCCTGGCGCGCGGCACAGGGCCTCGCGTGGAGCGCGGTCTGGACCGGGCGGGAGCTCCTGGTCTGGGGCGGCTATGACCACCAGCCGGACCGGTCTCCGGCAGGCGCGGCCTACGATCCGAGGTTGGACCGCTGGCGACCGCTCGCTCCGTTCCCGCTCGAGAGCCGCCAGTGGCATGCGGCCGTCTGGACGGGACGCGAGATGCTCGTCTGGGGCGGGGACGACCTCGTCCAGCCCGCGTTCGCCGACGGTGCCGCCTACGACCCGAAGGCGGACAGCTGGCGCGTGCTCGCTCGGTCCCCGCTCGCCGGTCGCTACTGGCATCACGCAGCCTGGTCGGGGCACGAGATGCTGGTGTGGGGCGGGAAGAACGGCCCGGGCGAACTCGCGGACGGAGCCGCTTACAACCCGGACACGGACACCTGGCGCACGCTTCCTGAGTCGCCCCTCGCCGGCCGCCACTGGGCTTCGGTGATGTGGACAGGGCGCGAGATGCTCGTCTGGGGCGGGTCGACCGACCGGCGTACCTACGCCGATGGTGCCGCCTACGACCCCGGGCGAGACCTGTGGCGCACGCTGCCCTCCGCACCCATTGGCGGCCGCTGCCGCAACGCAGCCGTCTGGACCGGGAGCGAGCTGATCGTGTGGGGCGGGACCGAGGCCTGCGGAAGCTTCGGGCATCGGCTCGCCGATGGTGCGGCGTACGCGCCGCTTAGTAGGCACGGACCGGCCGCTCTCCTACGGCCAGGTCTACGCAACGCTCGCGCGGCTGTTGAAGAACCGGTCGTGCACATCGACGCCGTCGAGCCGGGCGTCAGGCCGGAGCGCGTGCATCAGCCAGACGCCGACCGCCAGCAGCAGCGGGTATCGCAGCTTCGGAAGTGACCGGGCGGGTTGGACCACTCCGGCGGGCGCTTCAGGGGCAGTGGGCGTAAGGAGGGGCGCCCTGGCTGAGTGACCGGCTCTGGAGCGCCAGGCGATATGTCGCGAGCACGCCGTTCGTCAGCGCATAGGTCGGATCGGTGGCGTGGGGCGGATAGAACAGATGGAACACCGAGGCATCCGTGTCGGTCAGCGTCGCGAGTGGATCGCTCTGCACGGCCTTCCACTGGGTCTTGGTCACCGGCGACGTGAAGAGCGACGGGTCGAACACCATCTCCTCCCGTCGGAACAACTTCGGCCCGCGCACGCACAGCGTCGGCGCGACGTGCCAGCCCCAATAGACGTTACACGTCGGGTTGTTGCGCGTGGCGACGTGGAGGGACCCCTGGATCCACACCTTCCTGGGCTTGAGGCCTTGGAGGAGCATCAGGCGGCACATCTCGCTCGCCCGGCCCCAGCAGCCGTCGTCCGGGAAGAGGAAGGGGATGCAGGGCACCGGCACGGTCAGCGGCGCGCAGCTCGTGGCCTGCATGTCGTCGAAGACCTGCTGGGCGCGCTGGCGCGAGAGGCAGCGGAACCACCACCACGGCCACCAGTACCACCACCAGGCCCGTCGCAGGAGCTCGCGTACGTCGACGATCCAGCGCCACGGCCACGGCGGCCGCGGCGGGGGCTTAGGGAACGGCGGGCTCGGGATGTCGGTCCCGGGCGGGAGGAGACGGAGGTCGATGATCTCCTGGGCGTCGTCGTCGACGAGGATGACCGGGGTCTGCGTCTCGATCGCCTCGTCGAGCAGGGCGCGGAACGTCTCATAGTCCTCGGTGCTCTCCCGCAGGACGTGCCGGGCGTGCGAGATCGCCAGCACCACGTCGAGCACGCCGCGGGCGACCGTGCGGATACCGAGGACGGGTGACACGTACGGGACACGCACGCCGGTCACCGTGAACGCCTCGGGCTCGAACTCGATGTAGGCCGGCAGCCGGTTCCGGCGGAGGCCGTCGATCACCTCGGCGAAGCCGGCAGCCCGCGAGTCCTCCGGGTCCAGCCGCAGGCGGCGCTGCCCCTCCACCTCCACCCAGAGTCCCGAGGCGGCGCGCAGGGCCTCTCCGGCAGGTCCCTCCAGTGGCGGATCGAGCCGGTAGACCGTCGCGAGAACGGCATTCGGATTCGCCATGACGATTCGTCACGAGCCTACTCCACCCGCTGCCACTTGGTGCCGATTAGTGCGCCGGGACGACGGTCTACGTATTTCGATCGTTCAGACCGCGCTCTTGACCGGTGTATGCCGAGCGTGTTCGGATGGTTCTGATGAACGAGCTTCTGCCTCTCTGCGCTCCTCTCGCCCCCCCCCGCGCCGGGCCGGCGGGCCGCTCCACGGCCGTGGGAGCATGACGGAACACGGAGGCCGTGACCATGAGCGAGCGACCCGTGATGACCGACTGGGCGGAGCTCATCTCGTTCCGCCCCGAGCGCATCCTCCGGCCGCGTAGCCTGGGGGAGCTGAAGGCTGCGCTCGAGCAGGTGCACGCGCGCCAGGGCCGCGTGCGCGTGCCCGGCTCCATGCACTCGTGTTCGGAGATCGTCGTGGCGGACGCCATCCTCGACACCTCGGGGCTGCCGAAGACGATCGAGTTCGACGACGGCGACGCGGCGGTCGAGGCGTCGGCCAATGTGTCGCTGCACGACTTCCTGGCCGCGCTCGGGCGTCGCGGCAAGTCGGTGACCGCGACCGGCGGGACCGACCATCAGACGCTGGCCGGTCTGATCTCCACCGGGACCGCGCCGGCCAGCTCGCGCTGGGCGCTGTACGAGCTGCTCGAGTGGGTCGAGGTCGTGACCGTCGACGCGAGCACGGGCCGCGCGGTGGAGCGCCGGATCGCGCGCGGCGATGAGGACTTTCCCGCCGTCGTGTGCTCGCTCGGGCTGCTCGGCGTACTGACCCGCGTGCGCTTCCGGCTGGTCGACGAGCGCCACTTCGCGGTCGTGATGAAGGTCGTCGACATCGACGACGTGCTGCCCGACCTCGACGCAACGTCGGCCCGGTACGACTTCTGGCGGGTGAACCTGGTGCCCGACAGCACCAAGGCGCTGCTCTGGGCGGCCACCGCCATCCCGCGCGACGAGTCCAGGCCGGACGGCGACTACCCCGAGGATCAGTCCGAGCAGATCCTCGACGTCGTCTTCAAGGTGCTCGACAAGATCGGCGGCGAAGGCCCGCTGCTCAGCGGGCCGCTCGAGTTCGTCTACGACGTCATGGCGCGCACCTATGACGAGCGCAGCTTCACCGGCCCGCTGCGCAACATGCTGCCCGTGGACCGCCGCGCACCGCTGCGCGTTGCCATGGCCGAGTGGAGCTTCCGTCCGCAGGACCTGCAGCGCGTCCTCGGTGAGTGCGAGCAGTACTTCGGGGAGCACCGGTGGCCGAACATCCCGACCGAGATCGAGCTGACGAAGGTGGACGGCGGCTTCATGTCGGCGTGGAACTGGGACGGGCTGCCGTACATCGCGAAACTCAACTTCATGTACCTCACCGAGGTCTGCAGGGAGCCGGAGGAGAAGGCGGCGATCTTCAGCCACCTGCGCGGGCTCTGGCAGCACCTCGAGCGCGTCGGCATCCCGTTCAAGGCGCATTGGGGGAAGATCAACTTCATCGACGCCGAGTTCGCGCGCCGCAACCACGACGTCGAGCGGTTCCTGCCGCTGGTCTCGCCGATGTTCCTGAACCGGTACCTGGAGGAGCGTCTGCCGTGCTGATCGACATCCACGCCCACCCGGCCATGAACGCGTTTCTGTGGGGCCGAGACCTGCGCCGCCACTACTCGACGGGGCCGGTGCACACGTTCAACCCGCTGGCCAGCCTGAGCGACTTCAAGCTGCTCGAGAAGGGCGGGGTCGACGTGCTGTGGTCCTCGCTGCACATCCCGGAGCGGCAGTTCCTCGAGTGCGGGGTCATCCGCTTCTTCGCGCGCTTCTTCGCCGGCGGGCGCCGGCTGCTGAACGAGGATCCGTGGGACAACCTGCTGGCGCAGATGGCCGACATGGAGCGGCAGGTGGCGCGGGCCGAGCGGTTCGAGTTGGCCCGCTCGAACGCCGAGTTGGATGCCGTGCTCGCGGCCGGGAAGATCGCGATCGTCCACACCGTCGAGGGCGGTGACGTCCTCTCCGCCGGCCTGGCCGAGAGCGACGTGCCCGCCCGGCTCGCCCGCGTCGACAAGCTCGCCGACCGCGGCGTGGCCTCGATCACGCTGGCCCACCTGTTCCCGAACGACCTCGCGGGCCACGCGGAGGCGATCCCCGCGGACCAGCGAAAGTTCCCGATCTGCCCGCTCGACACGGGCGTCGACCTCTCGCGCGGCCTCACGGCCGCGGGCCGCGCCGTGGTCGAGCACATGGTCGAGCGCCGCATCCTCCCCGACGTCGCGCACTGCACCCCGGTCGCCCGGCGGGAGATCTACGACCTCGTCGACAACCGCATCCCGATCGTCGCGTCGCACGTCGGTGTGCGATCGATGAACGACGTCGAGTACAACCTCGACAAGGGCGACGTGGAGGCGATCGCCGCCTCCGGCGGCGTCGTCGGCGTCATCTTCATGCCGTACTGGCTCGACAGAGCGAACCCCGGGGCCGGGCTCGACGCGATCTGGCGCACGATGGCCACGCTGCACGAGTGGACCGGATCGTGGGAGCACGTCGCGATCGGCACCGACTTCGACGGCTTCACCGACCCGCCGGACGACTGCGCCGACGCGAGCAAGCTCCCGCTCGTGCGCACACTGCTGCAGGAGCACTCGCTCGCGCCTCCCGATGTGGAGGCGGTGCTGGGCGGCAACGCCCGCCGCGTGCTGCGCGACGGCTGGCGCTGAGCTCGCCACGTGAGGCGGCGCTGCCCGGCGTCGGTGATCAACACTAGGCGGCGGCGGCCACCTCCGGCTCGGGCTCGCCGACCGGATCCCCGCGGTACGGGCCGGGCTTCGGGCGCGGCTTGCCGCCCGGGAAGGCGAGGCGGAGGATCGTGCGCTGCACGGTGCCGAGCTGCTTGAACAGCGGGCCGGTGTTGTACGGCAGCGCGTACTTCTCGCAGATGGACCTCACACGCGGCGCGATCTCCCCGTAGCGCGTGCTCGGCATGTCCGGGTAGAGGTGGTGCTCGACCTGGTAGCCGAGGTTGCCGCTGATGACGTGGAAGAGCGGGCTCCCCTCGATGTTGGCGGCGCCGAGCAGCTGGCGGACGTAGAAGCCGCCGCGCGTCTCGTCCTCGACCTCCTCCTCGCTGAAGGTGTACGTCTGGTCGGGGAAATGGCCGCAGAAGATGATCATGTAGGCCCAGACGTTCCGGAGCACGTTCGCCGAGAAGTCCGCCGCCAGGGTCATCCGGAAGGCGTCGCGGCCGGCCTGCACGGCGGCCGCCCGCCCGCGGCCGCGCACGGCCGCCCCGCCCGCCGCGACCGCGGCGCTGAGCAGCGGGAACGCCACGTAGTCCTTGACGATCTGGCTGCGCGCCTTGGAGGCCATGCCCTTGAGCTCGCGCTTGAGCTGCTTCATCGGCTTCGAGCGCGTGCGCAGCGCCTCCATGTCGAGGTCGTGGAAGGCCACCCCCCATTCGAAGAACGCCGCCAGCAGCAGGTTGTAGGCCGGCTGCAGGAGATAGATCGGATACCACTTCTGGTGCGGGTCGATCCGCATGATCTCGTAGCCGAGGTCCTTGTCCTTGCCGCGGATGTTCGTGTACGTGTGGTGGACGTAGTTGTGGGAGTGCTTCCAGGCCTCCGGCGTCGAGGCCGAGTCCCAGTCCCAGGTCGACGAGTTGATCTGGGGGTCGTTCATCCAGTCCCACTGGCCGTGCATGACGTTGTGGCCGATCTCCATGTTCTCCAGGATCTTGGCCAGCGAGAGGGTGGCGGTCCCGGCCGCCCACGCGGGCTTCGCGCGCGAGAACAGGAGCACCACCCGGCTGAGGACGACCAGACGCCGGTGCATCTCGATCATGCTCACGATGTAGCGGCGGTCACGGTCTCCGAGCTCGGCGAAGACCTCGTCGTGGATCGCGGCGAATTCCTTGCCGATCTCCTCGATCTGCTCGGGCGTGAGGTGAGCCATCGGGCTCTCGATCGTGTCAGTCACAGTGCTATCTCCACTGCGCCCTCGGGCGCGTTGACGCAGGTACGGACCATCTCGCCCTCGGAGCCATGCACCACACCGCTCCGCAGGTCGCGGATCCGGCCGGAGCAGAGCCGGCCGACGCAGGTGTGGCAGATGCCCATGCGGCATCCGAAGGGGAGCGACGCGCCGGCCTCCTCGCCGGCGACGAGGATCGGCGTGTCGCCGTCCGAGTGAGCCTCCACGTTACTGCGCAGTAGGCGGATGGATCCGCCGGAGCCGTGCTCGCCCTCGCCCTGGCCGACGATCGGCTGGAAGCGCTCCATGTGCAGCCGGCCCGGGTCGCCGCCTGCCTGCTCCCAGTGCTCGCTCAGCGCGTCGAGCAGGCCGGCGGGACCGCACGCGAAGGTCTCGCGCTCGCGCCAGTCCGGGCACAGCTCATCCAGGTCGGACGGAGCGAGGCGGCCCTGCTCGCTCGTGAGCCGCTTTTCGAGCCGGTAGCCGTCGTGGCGCTGGTCGAGCGAGCGCAGTTGGCCGGCGAAGATGATGTCGTCCTCCGTGCGCGCGGAGTGCAGGTGCACCGCGTCGCGCAGGCCGCCGTCGCGGGCGAGGCTCCGCAACATGCTCATGATCGGCGTGATCCCGCTTCCGGCGCTGACGAACAGCAGACGCTCGGGAACCTCGTCAGGCAGCACGAAGGTTCCCTCGACGCCACCGAGGCGCACGATCGTCCCGGGCTGGGCCTCGCGGACGACGTACGGCGTGACGGCGCCGGTCTCCAGCAGCTTCGGCGTGATGCTGATGAACCCGTCCGGCCGCCCCGGATCGGAGGTGATCGAGTACGCGCGCCAATGGTGCTTGCCGTCGACCTGGAACCCGACGCGCAGGTACTGGCCCGGCCTGTGGCCCTCCCACTCCCAGCCCGGCTTGATGACGACGGTGACGGCGTCGTCCGTCTCACGCTCGATGCGCTCGATGCGGCCGCGCAGCTCCTGGGTCGACCAGAGCGGGTTGATGAGCTCGAGGTAGTCGTCGGGCATCAGGGGCGTGAAGAACGCCCGCACCGCCCGCAGCGCCTTGCGGCGCCAGGCAGGGACGTTCGGAGTCGCGCCGCGCTCGGCCATTCGATTCCGCTACCCACATGGGCCGACCGGCAGTCTGCCTCGCCGGCCCTTATCGAGCCTGGCTCAAGTCGATGTGCCTGGCGACGTGGCGCGCGTCGCGCGCAAGGCCGTGGATCATCGCCGACGACACCGAGTAGAGAAACAGCTGCCCGACGAAGTACAGGCCGGGCTGGCCGGGCACGACGCCGCGCTCGGTCACCGGGTCGTCGTGGGCGACGCCGGGGATGTCGAGCCAGTCGATGCCGGGGCCGAAGCCCGTGCACCAGATGACGTTCGCCACGTCGAGCACGCGGCCGTCCTCGAGCTCGGGCAGCCCGTCGCGGATGCCGATGACGCGCGGGACGCGTTCGATGCCGGCGGCGTCGAGGTCCTCCGGCTTGGTCCGCACGAGCGGAAGGCCATGCGCGAAGACCTCCGGCCGCTTGCGGCGGCCCATCGGCGTCCGCGTCGTCAGCACGCGGTGGAAGAGGCCGCGCAGGATGAGCGGCAGGACGAAGCGTGCGGCGAACGACTCGATGCGGATCGGGATGTGCCCGACGTCGCGCCCGGACAGCCAGACCCGGCGGCCGCTGCGCACCGCGTCGAGCGCGATCTCGGCCCCCGAGTTGCCGGCGCCGACGACCAGGACGTCGCCGTCCTGGAGCTGCTCGGCGTTGCGATAGGCGGCGGAATGCAGCTGGACCACGGCGGGGTCCAGTCCGGCGGCGTAGTCGGGCATCCGCGGGCGCTGCCAGCTTCCGATCGCGATCACGACGTTGTCGGCCAGCAGGCGGCGCTCGCCCGCCGTCACGACGAAGCCGGTCCCGTTGCGTGCCACGCGATCCACGTGCATGCCGAGCCTCATCGGCAGGTCGAAGCGGGTGGCGTATGACTCGAGGTAGTCGGCCATCGCGTCCTTCGTCGGGTACGAGTGCCGTGGAGCGGGGAAGCGCATCCCGGCGAGCCCGTCGTACCGCGCCGGCGTGAACAGGCGCAGCGAGTCCCAGCGGCCGCGCCAGGCGTCGCCGACGCGATCGCCGGCATCGAGGATCACGAACGGCAGGCCGCGACGCGCGAGCTGGTAGCCGACGGAGAGTCCGGCCTGGCCTCCGCCCACGACAACCGTCTCGACGTGCTCATCCAAGGTCCGCATGGGTTCCTCCTGCGGTTGCTTGGAACGACGCTACGGGTGCCTGCCGCTGCTGCCCATCGGGAGTTCTCCCTACTTGACCAGGCCGTGCTCCATCGCGAACAGCGTCGCCGCGGCGCGCGTCGAGACGCCGATCTTCGAGTAGGCGTTCTGGATGTGATGGTCCGCCGTCTTGGGAGCGATTCCGAGGGTCGCGGCGATCTGCTTCGTCTGAAGGCCACGCGCCAGCAGGCCGACGACCTCGGCCTCGCGCTCGGTCAGTCCGGCGGGACGCTCGATGCGACCCGACCGCTGTCCGGTCGACTCGAGGACCGCGGCGACCAGATCGGCGTCCAGGCAGCCGGCGCGGGACTGCTCCGCGAGCGCCTCCGCGGCTCGACCGGCGGACATCGCCTTGCGATGCGGTCGCGGCTCCGTCATCGCGTGGTAGGCGTCGACTGCGGCGAGCAGCCGCGCGGCTTGCGGCTGCCCGGCCGCCGGAGACCCGCGGTGGTAGCCGGAGCCGTCCAGTCGCTCGTGATGGGCGCCGGCGATCGGCGCCAGCGGGGCGAGCGAGGAGGACCGCAGCAGCACGCGCTCGGAGTGGTACGCGTGCAACCGCACCTGTTCCCAGTCGTCGGGAGTCAGCGGGCCGGGCCGGTGCCAGACGCTGACCGGCGTCGCGACCCGCCCGATGTCGTGCACGCTCGCCGCGCGGCGGACGGTGACCACGGTGTCGTCGTCGAAGCGGCAGCGCCGCGCGGTGGTCTCGGCCAGGCCGGCGACGCCCGAGGAGTGCCCTGCGAGGTAGGGCGACGCGAGGTCGGCGAAGTCGCCGATCGCGGCGAGCGCCCGATCGATCGCGTCGCCCTCGAGGCTCAGCCACGCGGCCGGCTCGGCGGCGAGCGCCTCACCCCACGCCGATGTCTCCGGGTCGAGCGCGAGGATCTCCACGGCGTTGTCGGCGAGCACCGCGGCGATCTCGGGATCGAGTGCGTGGCCGGCGTGCTCGCGCACCACGTGCGCGGCGCGCTCGACGCCGCCCAGCGCGCGCTGGATCGCCGCGTCCTGCGCCACATGGACGATGCGCATGGGGAGCTGGATCTCGTCGTGGGCGGCGCGCTTGAGCGGCCCGTTGCCGTCCCACCGCTCGGTCACGTGCTCGAACAGGCGTGACACCGACGCCGAGAGTCCGACGCGCTGGGCGAGCATCTCGGCCACTTCGCAGTGCGCGGTGAGGTGCGGCTTGAGCCCGCGCGCCGCTCTCGGCGCCCTGCGTGCGATCTCGAGCGCGGCGCGAGGAGGCGAGCTGCCCGGCGGCGGCAGCGCGCGGAGCACGCCGAGCAGGCTCTCGAACTGGGAGCCGTACATGACCGGCAGGTGGTGCCGCGTCATGCCGCCAGCGAAGATCTCCGCCCCGAGCTCCGCGTCCGTCGTGCAGCCGGAGTGGAAGAGCAGGCACGCGTAGTAGGTGTGCCGGCGCGTCTCGACGTCGAGGCCGAGGTGCTCGCCCAGCCGGGCGGCGAAGATCGTGGCCTGTAGACCGTGCTCGAACGGCAGGCCCATGCCGAGGTCGGTCGCCAGGCTGAAGGCGCCGACCACCTCAGCGGCCCGTACGCGTTCCGGCACTGGCGCGATCCTAGCCCCGCCGGCTCGCGCGCGACCTCAGCGTCGCGGCAGGCGTGCGCGGCTGAGATCCGGGGTCAGGCCGCCACGGACGATCCGCTTGGGCTTCAGGCCGCAGCCGGGATCGGCGGTGACCGGCGTGGAGAAGATCCCCCGGCCTGATTCCCACCACAGCAGCCGCCGGCCGTCGGAGGACCAGGACGGGTCGGCGTCGTAGCCGATGCGCCGGCCCGGTCCGATCGTGCAGATCGGGGTGGAGGCGGTCGATGGGCTGCCGATCTGGTAGATCTGGATCGTGGCCACGCTCGGGTCGTCGGCGTCGGCGCCGAGGAGCGGCCGCCGCATGACCGCGAACCGATCGCCGGCACGAGTGGCCTCCGCGTCGGTGAGGATGTGCGTGTTCATGCCGGTGTCGGTGAACCGTCCGGGGTCCCAGTAGAAGTCGGCGCCTCGCGTCTGATTGCCGACCTTCGCCACCAACACCTGGGCGTTGTAGCCGCCGAAGCTGGTGGTCAGGACCTGATCCGATCCGAGCCATGAGGGAGCGCCGTAGTCGTAGTAGCCGTCCGTCTGCCCGACCTCCTTGTTCGTGCGGAAGTCGAAGAAGTCGACGAACTGCGCCTCGATCTCGGGACGGGTCTGCGACGTACGCGGGTCGTAGTACGTCGAGAAGACGCCGTTGTGCGTGGCGACGATCCGGCCGTTCGGCGAGAGGTCGACGGTGAACGGCTCGGTCGAGAGCGTGGGGGAGGGGTTGATCGCCCACTGGCGCGCGGCCACGATCCGGCGGCCGCTGGGCTTGAACGAGTGCAGGTGGATGCCCTTGAGTGCGACGATCGTCCCGTTGTCGGCGACGCTCGGCGAGAAGTAGGGCCGGCCAGGCTTCCCGTCGCGCGTGATCGCCACCTGCCGCGCCCCGTTCGACCTTCGCCATCCAGACGTCGCCCTTCTTGATGAAGACCATCGAGTCCGCCTGCGCGGGCGCCGCGAGCGCGAGCGCCGCTAAGAGCGACGCCAGTCCGCAGCACCGGAATCTGGGCATGGCGCGACCGTAGCGACGCCGCTCGTAACCGGTCAAACGTGACGACCAATCACGGACACCGCGCCCGCTCACCGGTGCCGCGGCGTCGACCGCCGCACCAAGGCTGACGATCGCCCTTACGCTTGGCAGCGATGCTGCGTGTTCGCCTGCTCGGTGGTCTCGAGGTCGATGCCGGGGTTGCGGGAGCGGGCGTCCCGGCGGGGAGACCGGCACGTCTGTTGCTTGGTTGGCTCGCCGCCTTTCCGGGCGAGCATGCGCGTGCCGACGTGGCGGCCCGGTTGTGGCCGGACGTGCTCGACTCGAGCGCTCGGGCGAGTCTGCGCACCGCACTCAGCGAGCTGCGCGGGGCGCTCGGTCCGGCGGCCATGCATTTGCGGGCGACGCGCGAGACGGTGGGGCTTGGCGGCCAGGGCCTGGGGGTCGACCTGCGCGCTTTCTCGGAGCTGATCGGCGCGGGTCGGCTCGAGGAGGCTCTCGCGCTCTGCCGCGGCGAGGTGCTGGAGGGGCTCGACGAGGAGTGGGTGTTCGAGCTGCGCTCGCGACACGCCGCCGAGCGAGCGGAGGCGGTGATCGTGCTGGCACGCGCTGCGAGGGAGGCGGGAGATGCTGGCTCGGCGCTGGCGTGGGCCCGCCGACTGGCCGCGTGGGCTCCGCTGGACGAGGCGGCTGAGCGCGAGCTGATGCTGGCGCTGGCGGCGGCGGGCGATCGTGGGGCCGCTCTGCGTTCCTACGCTGATTTCTCGCGGCGGCTGGCGCGCGAGCTGAGCGTTACGCCTTCGGCGCCGACGCGCGAGCTGGCGTCGCGGCTACGGCGCGAGGAGCTCGGTACGGCTGCGGCGGCCGCGTCCGGCCTGCCGTTGCCCGAGCGCCTCGATGCGGTTCGGGGTGATGCCTTCGCGGGGCGGCAGGCGGCGGGCGCTCGCCTGCACGAGGCGTTCGCGCGTGCGCGCAGCGGCGAGCGCTGTGTCGCGTTGGTGACCGGTGAGGCGGGCATTGGGAAGACCCGTCTGCTGGCGGAGTTCGCGCATGCAGTGCAGCGGGCCGGGGCACTCGTGCTGTACGGCCGGTGCGAGGAGGAGCCGGCGAGGCCGTACCAGCCATTCGCGGAGGCGCTGGCGCCGCTCACGGTCCCTGACGTCCTCGCGGGCGGCCTCGGGGAACTCTCGGCAGGCCGCCCGGGCGAGCCGGCCTCCGACCCGGAGACCGACCGGGTCCGAATGTTCGACGCCGTCGCCGAGTGGCTCGAAGAGGTCGCGGCGAGGCGGCCGCTCGTGCTCGCCCTCGACGACCTGCACTGGGCGGATCGGCCGACGCTGCTTCTCCTGCGCCGCCTGGCCACACGGCCTCAGCGCGTCCCGCTGCTCCTGCTCGGAAGCGCCCGGGACGTCGAGCGACGCCCGGGCCACCCGCTCACGGAGGCGCTCGCCGAGATCCGGCGCGACCGGCCGGTCGTCCGAGTGGCCCTGCACGGGCTCGACGAGGCGGCCGTTGCCACCGTCGTGGAGGCGTTGACGGGGACGCGCCCGGATCCGGCCGCCGACCCGTGCGCTGCGCGAGCGAACCGGTGGGAACCCGTTCTTCGTTCGCGAGCTGGCCCAGCACGCTGGGCAAGGGGAGGCCGTCTCGCTCCCGGACGCCGTGAGCGACGTCGTCGCCGCACGTGCCGGCCGGCTCCCGGAGCGCGCACGACGGCTGCTCGAGCTCGCCGCAGTCGCCGGCTCCGAGTTCGACGCGGAGCTCGTGCGGGCGGGGACGGGCGAGCCGGAGGAGACGGTGCTGGACGCGCTCGACGACGCCCTGCGGGCGGGCTTGGTGAGGGAGCTGCCGGGAACCGAGCGGCTCGCGTTCGTGCACGCGCTCGTGCGAGACGCGCTCGTCGGACAGTTGTCGGCCGCGCGGCGCGCCTACCTGCACCGCCGCATCGCAGAGGTGCTGGCCGAGCGGGCCGAGAGCGCGCCCGAGCAGTGGCTGGCCCCGCTCGCACACCACGCGCTTGCCGGCGCCCCGGCCGACCCCGAGCCCGCCCTCGCGTACGCGTTGGACGCCGGGCGACAGGCCGTCGAGCGGCTGGCCTGGGAGGACGCGGTCGAGCTGCTCGAGCGCGCCGAGGGACTTGCCCGCAGCCGCGCAGCGCACGGACGGCTGGCCGAGGTTCTCGTCGCGCTCGGCGACGCGCGCCTGCGCTCGGGCGAGACCGATCGTGCTCGGATCGTGTTCGAGGAGGCGGCGCGGCTCGCCCGCGAGGAGTCGCGCGACGACCTGCTCGCGCGTGCGGCGCTCGGCGCCGCCGGACTCGGCGTGACGATCGTCGCGGTCGACGAGCCGCTCGTCGCGCTCCTCGAGGAGGCGCTCGAGCGCCTCCAGCCGGACCAGGCTCCGCTTCGGGTGCGGCTGCTCTCCAGGCTTGCTATCGCTCTTGCCTACGCGCCTGCCGAGGCGCGCCGACGGGCGCTCGTCGAGGAGGCGGTCGCGGCGGCACGCACGCTCGCGGATCCCGGCGCGCTCGCCGTGGCGCTCACGGCCTCGCACGTCGTGCACTGGGCGCCGGAGGATCTGAGCGCCCGGCTTGCCGCCGCCGACGAGCTCGTCGCGCTCGGGGAGCGCACCGGCGACCCGGAGATCGAGCTGCACGGGCGGCACTGGCGCGTCGTCGACCTGCTCGAGCACGGCGACGTCGCTTCGGCGGCCGATGAGATCCGCGTCTATGACGGGATGGCCGCCGAGGCGCGGCTGCCCGCGTTCTCGTGGTACGTGCCGGCCTGGCGTGCGGCGCTCTCGGGCTACCGGGGCGAGCTTGCCCCGGCGAGACAGCTCACGCACGAGGCGCACGCTCAGGCGACACGCGTCGGGGACCACAACGCCGACCATGTGCTCGCGGCGAATCAGTACACGCTGCACGTCGTCGAAGAGACGTTGCAGGAGTTCGACCTCGGCTACCTGCGAGCGCGGATCCAATCACCGGCGGGGCGGTCGTACCGGGCCTGCCTCGCGCTCTGCCTCGCCGAGCTCGGCGACGACGACGCGGCGCGGGCGCTGCTGGACGAGGCGGTGGCCGAGGGCCTTGAGCGCATGCCGCGCGACGGCAACCTCCTGATCGGGCTCGCGCAGCTCGCCGAGGCGTGCGCCGCGGTCGGCCATGCCGAGTGCGCCGCCGCGGTCGTCCCGCTGCTGGAGCCTTTCGCCGACCGCATGGTCGTGCTCGTGCGGGCAACCGGGCTCGCCGGCTCGGCCGCACGACCGCTTGGCCGCGCCCTCGCGGCGGCTGGACGAGCGGACGAAGCGATCGACGCGCTCGAGGCCGCGATCTCGGCCGATCGCGCGCGCGGGGGGATCCCGTTCGCCGCGCACGCGCAGCGCGACCTCGCCGAGACCTTGCTCGCCCGCGGCGCTCCCGGAGACGGTACACGGGCGGGTGCGCTGCTCGAGGAGGCAGCCGCAACGGCGGGTCGGCTCGGTCTCGCCGAGCCGGCCCGCCGCGCGCGTGCGCTGCTCGCGTCCGCTACGGCCGGGCCTCCAGCACGAGGTTGAACGGCGTCTCGGCCGCGCGGCGAACCGAAGAGAAGCCCGCCTTCTCGAGCAGCCCGCCCAGCGCGGCCGCCCCGGCTTGCGCGCCGAGCGCGGGCGTTCCCTGACCTCCGTCGGCGATCGCGTGCGGGACGCAGATGAGTGCCGAACCCGCATAGAAGATCCGGCCGACCGGGTTGAGGTTGTCCTCCGTCCGGTCGCCGGCCTGCGGCTCCACGAGCATCAGCGTGCCGTTGGGCGCCAGCGCCTCGCGGATGTGGTGCGCCGCCCTGGTCGGATCGCCGAGGTCGTGGAACGTGTCGAAGACGCAGACGAGGTCGTAGTCCTCGCCCGGGAAGGCGTCGGCGCCCGCCACCTCGAACCGCACCCGCTCCGCGAGGCCTGCCTCCGCCGCCGCGTCGCGGGCCCGCTCGATCCCGCCCGCATGCGAGTCGATGCCCGCGAAGGTCGAGGCGGGGAAGGCCTCGGCCATGATGATCGTCGAGGCGCCGTGGCCGCAGCCGACGTCCGCCACACGCGCCCCCGCCTGCAGCTTCTCGACGACGCCGTCGAGCGCCGGGAGCCAGCCGCCCACCAGGTGCTGGCGGTAGCCGGCGCGGAAGAAGGCCTCGGTTCCGGCGAAGAGACGGTGGTCGTGTTCGTTCCAGGGCAGGCCCGCGCCGCTCCGGAACGCTTCGACCAGGCGGTCCTCGTCGGCGAAGAACGACGCCAGGATGTCGTACGCACCGAGCAGATAGAAATCGCTCTCCTCGTCAGCGAGCGCGACCGCCTGCTCCGGCGGGAGCGCGTAGCTCCCGGTCGCCGCGTCGTAGATCACGTAGCCGCCGGCGGCCTGGTTGCCGAGCCACTCCCGCACCATCCGGGGCTCCGTCCCGCTCCGCTCCGCAAGCTCGTCCGGCGTCGCGGGACCGCCGTCAGCGAGAGCGCGGTAGAGGCCGAGCCGCGCACCGAGCCGAACGAGCGGCGCGCTGAAGGAGGCCGCCAGATCCACCACGGCCTGCCCCAGGAATGCCTCGAGCCTGGACTGATCGATCGCTGTCGTCGCCATTCGCCATCTCCTGAACGTTGATTGACGAAGCGATCGTCCCGGCTGCCCGCAAACGCACCGCAAGCCCAGCGTAAGTGGCTCGCGTCATCGCGTGCCCCAGTGACTCGGCGGCTCTACTGGATCTCAAAGCCCTCGTGGCAGAGCGTGATGCTTTCGACTGCCACCTCGTTGGAGTCGGCCTTGAGCCCGACTCCGGTGTACTTCATGGGCCACGCATTGATGATCGAGTACGTCACGACGGACTTGCCCGCGGAGTCGAGCATCGTGACCGTGCAGTCCTTGCGAGCGTCCTTCAGCTTGCCGTCGATGATGAGCTTGCGCCAGTTCCACAGCGTCTTGTCCTGGTCGACGCCGCGCTTGAGCTCGATGTCGCTCCACTTCGTGTTGCCCATCACCTTGATCACGTCGGTGCGCCCGTTCGGCAGCGAGCGCTTGGTCTCCGAGACCTCGCTCTCGGAGTCGAAGCCAGTCGCCTCTTTGAAGAGCACTGCCTCCGCGCCGCCGATCTTCAGCGCGCACGAGATCGGGACATGCGCCTTCTTGTCTTTGGCGGGCATGCCGGTCGTTCCTTTCCGTCGCGGATTTACCTATTCGCTGACTGCGGAGTAGCGTTGTCGGCCGTCGGCGCCTTGATCCGCAGCCTGTAGTCCACGTGCGCCGGCCGGAAGCTCTCGATGACGCGGGCGAGCTCCGCCGCTACCGCCTGCTCGACCGGGACGTCGCAGTAGACGACCACGGGTCCTGGGCTGGGTGGCGGCAGATCCTCGCCATTCAAGCTGAACGCGACCCGGCCGGAATCGATGACGCGGACGGGCAGGTCGGGGAAGTGGAGCTTCAATGCCAGCTCGAGGCCACTTCGCGTCCCCTGTTGGCCGGCGAGCTGCGGGAGGTAGCTGACGAACCGGCGGCGCACCTCGAGCGGGAGCCGTTCGTCGATCTCGAAGCCCAGCCAGCCCGCGAGCACGTCGAGGATCTGCCAGTCCGCGAGTGCGGGATCGAACGTGGGGGCCAGCCCGTCGAGGGCCGCGAACAGCGGATCGAGCACCTCCTCGAAGGCCTGGGTGAGCCGCTGCATGAGGTCGTCGTCCGCATGCACCTCGGGCAGCGCGCGGCGCAGGAGGGCCGAACGGGAGGCGATGGCCGGAGGCTTGCCGAGGGACGGATCCAGGACGTCGTGTGCGTCCAAGTTCAGACCTCCCTGCCCGTGACGCGGACGACGTGAATGCCGGACGCGATGACGTCGTGCGAGTCGAGGATCACCGTGGGCCCGGTCGGTTTCTGCGCGACCTCGCCGGTTTGTACGTTGGTCTCATAGAGACGAAGCAGGCGCACGAACTCGACGCCGGCGATCCCGTGCACGATTCCGTAGAGCTCGCCCTGGTTCAGCGCACGGCCGAACGGCCAGCCGGCCCCCGGCTGGCCCGGCGTGCCGCCGATCAGCGGGTTCAGGTAGCGGTAGAGGGCGTGCGCGATGTCTTCCCGGATGCGCGCTGGATCGCTGAGCGGGGCGGCCTGGACGTCCACCACGACGGTGACGCCGCGGAGGCCCGCAGGAAGGAGCGTCAGGTTCGCGCCGAGGGTGCGCCGCTCGTCAAGGTACGCGGCGACCTGCTCGAACACCGCCTCGTCAGGAACGACCTCGTCGTACGCGAGCATCCGGTCTGCGGGCTCCACACGGCGCAGGAGCCGCAGCTCGATGCCGCCGTCCTGCGTGACCAGCGCGCAGTGCGCTCGCGAGACCCGCGGGGAGGCCTCGAGGGCGAGGCGCTCGTAATCGGCCGCCGTGACTGCGCGCGATCGCGTCCGGAACTCGAGTGCCGCACGGCCCTTCGCGTTCTCCAGCGTCTCCGCGTCGATGCCCCCCGACGCCGGCGCCGGGTTGGTGACCGACTCGACGCCGGCCAGCGACGACCGCAGGACGGTGAGGGTTTGAGCATCGACGTTGCCGTGGGCCCCGCCTCCGTGCCGGTATCTCGTGATCCTCATGGCCGCACCCCGCGGCGGGATCGCGCCGTACTGGCGCCAGTACCCCCGGGCCTCGCGAACCGCTGGACCGAACTCGACGATGCCCGCCGCCAGATCCAGCACGTAGTGGCGATCGTACGCACCGCTTTCGGCGAACGACCCACGGAGCTCCCAGTCCTCCCACCGGCCTGTCAGAGGGTCGCGGACCTGCAGGGTCTCGCCCGGGACGGGGTGGAGCACGGGGGCGTGCAGCAGCTGGAACGTCTGGCCGGGCGTGCCCTCGCTCGTGCCGACGGTCTCGCCCGCGTGGGCGGCGGCGTGGGCGGCGGGCACGCTCGCGCCGATCGGGACAGCGGAGATCTCCTCGATCTCCGGGGCGTAGTCGTACACCGGCTGGTGGGCTCGGCGCTCGACGATCTCGCAGCGGATCCAGTGAGCCCGCCGCGCACCGATCACTGCCGCTCCCACGTCATCGGGGAGCTTGAGCAGGATCGTGCCGGAACCGTGCTCGAGGCCTCCGGTCGTGTCCTCCAGCACTTCCGCGGACGACCACGAGCCGTCGGCGGTCGACACCTGCCAGCGCAGCGGAGCCTCTCCACGGTCGCCGCCGATCCTCCGGGCGGGAGCGCAGTCGGCGCTGAGCCGGACGAGCAGACGGCCGAGCGGCTGGTCGAAGCCGAGGTAGATCGCGTTGCCCGACAGCGGCGGCTCACCGAAGACGAGCCGGTCGTCGCCTCGCGGCCGCGCTCGCCCGTCGTCGACGTCGACGGCTCTGAGCTCGCCCTCGCGGGCGATCACGAAGGCGACCATGTGCGCCGCCGGGATCGTGAAGCCGTCGCTGACCTGGAAGACGACGGTATCGCCGGTTCCCCGCGCCGGAGTCAGGGTCCCAACCTCCGTGCTCTCCGGGATGTGGACCGGATCCGCGGGCGGTGCAGCGAGCATGAAGCGCAGGTCGGTGGTCGCGGCCACCGGCGGCGCGAGCTGGATGCCAAGGAGCTCGAGGAGGCGGACGTGCAGCTTGTCCGGGATCCGGTTGACCCGGTACAGCAGCTGGTCCGTCATCCAGGCGAAGACCTCTATGAGCGCCATGCCGGGGTCCGAGACGTTGTCCGCGTTCCATTCCGGGCACGCCTGGGCGACGCGCAGCCTGGCCTCCAGTACGAGCTCCTCGAAACGCCGGTCGTCGAGCTCGATGTCCGGGAGCCTCATCGCATCTCCTCGGGGATCGTGAAGAACGTGTGCGCAACCGTACGGGTCTCGCCCGTCGCCCGCACGCTGTACGTGATGTCGACGGAGAGCCGTCCGGCCCGCGGATCGGCGACATGGCAGGCGACCTGGTGCACGTCGATTCGCGGCTCCCAGCGGGTGAGCGCCTCGCGGACCTCCGCCTTGAGCCTGCCGATGCTGTGCCCATCCATGCGCTCGTGAACGAACTGCCGGAGGTCGCACCCGAATCCCGGGTTGGCTCTTCGCTCTCCCGGTGACGTCGTGAGGATGAGGTCGATCGCGTTGTCGATGTGCTCGCCGCCCTCGACGACGGCAAGGGCGCCCTTGGCGTCGGTCCGCATCGGGAAGGCGAGACCGCCGCCGAGCGGCGCTTCCATGCTCGGCGCAGTCGCGGCCGTCGAGGGCGCCTCGGCCGGAGGCGCGTGCGGAAGGCGGAGAACGGTGCCGCGCGGCGGCAGGCGGAGCGGGTCGTCGATGCCGTTGGCCTCGGCGATGACGCGCCAGCGTGCCGCGTCCTCGTAGACGGCGTGGGCGATCGAATGGAGATCGTCACCGGATCGCAGCGTGTGGGTGCGGGTGGCCGGGATCCCGCCGCCGGCCCGCATCGCGCGCGCCGCCGGCCGCGCGTCGACCTCGGCCAGCGTGAGGTCGACATCCGCGCGCAGAGGCGTTCCGTCGATGTCGAACAGCGAGTAGCGCACGCTGACCTGCTTCGTGACCGCTCGGAACGGCGGCGCGTCGCCCCAGGCGAACGTGACCGCCGGCGCTCGTTCGTCGTCCTCTTCGCCGGGATCCATCCCGGCGAAGAGGGCCTCGCACACGCCGTGCACGTCACGCGACGGCTGGTCGGATGCGTCGAACAGCAGGCTGAGCTGCAGCTCCCTCCGGGCCTCGCCCTGGACGGCTCGGACGACGTAGGCGTGCGGGTTGAACCAGCACCAGACCTCGCCGCTCCCCTCGATCTCCAGGCGGGCGCGCTCGAAGCCGCGGACGAGCGAGCGGTCGCCGCCGTCGGGCGCATCCTGTGGGGCCGACGTCGGGACGAGCCCGGCATGGGCGATCTCGAGCGATTCCTCGGCCACGCGCGTCGACGCCGCGTTCATCGACGGGCCGCGCCATCTGACCGGGCATGCCGCCGCGAACGCCCAGTGACGCAGCACGCCGCCGTCGTCGCTCAACAGCGCGACCGTGATGGTCGGCCTGCTGCGGGCGCCCTGAGTCAGCTTGAACCACTCGAGCAGCGCGGCCTCGTGGGTGATGCCGCGCGTCAGCGTGAGGTTGGGATAGCGCAGGGACCCGCGAAGCTTGTGCGGCGCCAGGCCGCCGCCCTCCGCGTACTCGAGGACGTCGTACTCCATCTCGAGGCCGGAGCACTCGGAGAACCGCCCGATCGCCAGTCCGGGCGCCAGGACCTGGAAGCGGAGCTCGCCGACGACGGAGGACGTGGCCGCCACGAGCTACAGCCGCTGGAGGCCCTCGTGACAGATGACGATCTCCTCCAGCGCTCCGGCCTCGGATGAGGCGTCGACGTCGGTGACGGCGTAGCGGATGGGCCATCCGTTCGCGAAGCTGTACGTCACGCCCGCCCGCCCGGCCGCGTCGAGCAGGGTGATGGTGCCGTCCACGCGCGCCGCGTCAGGGCCACGGCTGACGACGACGTCGCGCCACTCCCAGAGCGTGCGGCTCTCGTCCACCGGGCGCCGCAGGACGATGTTCGGATAGCGCAGCGGTCCGGCGGTCTTGAGGATCAGCGGCCGGCCGTTGTCGTCGACCGACGAGTGCTCGACGACGTCGGTCGCGCTTGCGATGCCCACGATCGCGCGAAGCCCGCCGACCGAGCCCAGCGGCCCGAGGCTGAGCTCGGCGTACACCAGTGCGGCGGAGTCGAACACTCGAACAGGTGGCGGCTACGCCACTCCGGCGCTCAGCTGGCTGACGCGGAACACGATGAACTCTGCGGGCGCGGCCGGGGCGATTCCGACCTCGATCACGACCTGGCCGGCCTCGACGATCTCGGGAGGGTTCGTCTCCTCGTCGCACTTGACGAAGAACGCCTCGCTGGGAGCGCCGCCGGTGAGCGCGCCGTCGCGCCACAGGCGGACGAGGTAGTTGGCGACGGCGACGCGGAGCTGGATCCACAGGCGCGGGTCGTTCGGCTCGAACACAGCCCACGCCGTCCCGCGCACGATCGCCTCATGAACGTGCATGACGAGGCGCCGCACGTTCAGGTAGCGGGCATCCGGATCGCTGGACAGGGTCCGGGCACCCCAGACGCGGATGCCGCGGCCTGGGAAGAACCGTATGCAGTTCAGGCCGACCTGGTTGAGCGCGCCCTGCTCCACGTGGGTGACCCCGAAGCCCAGACCGATCGCCCCGAGGACGGACTCGTTGGCCGGCGCCTTGTGCACACCGCGCTGGGCATCCGTACGGCTCCACACTCCCGCCACGTGCCCTGACGGCGGGACGAATACCGGGCGCGCGGACAGGGGATCCATGACCTCCAGCCAGGGGTAGTACATCGCGGCGAACTTCGAGTCGTGCGCCGCGACCTCCATGCGCCACTCGAGCACCTCGGCCGGGAGCAGGTTCGGGGGAACGTCGAGGATCGCCATGCGGTCGCCCGCGGCCTCGCAGTGGGCGACGAGCGTGGACTGCAGCCCGCGGTACGTGTCCGCGTCGTCCGCGAGCAGCGCCAGATCCGGCAGGCAGACCATGCTGATCTCGTCGACAGCGGACAGGCCGCCAAAGCCTCGCCGTCGCTCGAGCGATCCTGAGAGCGCCTCCGGAGCCGCCCGGAGCGGCTCGTCGCGGGTGGGATCGCGCTCCTCGTGATTGACGCGCACCACCCAGCACTTGGTCCCCCCATTCAGGAAGAAGCCGTAGACGGCATGAGCGAGGTATGCGCCCTCCATGAACGGGTACAGATGCCATCCCGTGGGCTCCCCGAAGACGCGCGCGAACTGGTCCCAGCTCGTGATCCGCATCGGCACATCGACCGGCCCGCCCGGGGCAAACCCGACGAAACCGGCGACGGTGGCGCCGACGCCCTCGATCGGAGCGCCGGCCAGCGGCAGCTCCTCGACGTAGACCCCGGGCGTCAGATACGTCGGCATGCCACGCGCAGCTTCTCGGCGCGGGCAAACGGTGTCAACAGCCGCTGCGAGCTAGTCCGTCGGGTGAGGCGAGTGGTCGGAGGCGAGTCGCGTGTGCACGCGTTGGACCTCGGGCGCGGGCTGTGGCCGGCCGCCGCCCGGCACGGATGCCAGGACGGTGTAGCGCAGGGCGGGCTTGCCGGCGGCCCCGAGCGCGACCAGCCGGGCGCCGAGGTCATCGTGCGGACGGGCGATCGCGGCCTCCAGGCCAGGGGCCTGCGAGCCGTCAGCGGGCGCCTCGGCGGGCAGTACGCGGTGCGCGTGGAGCACCGCGAGCAGGTCGGAAAGCAGGCCGTGTTCGTCTACGACCGTCTCCGCCCAGACGGTCACGGCGTAGGAGATCTCGAGTCGCAGAGGCGGCTGGACCGCCCGGCCGGCTTGATCGGTGGTCGTCCAGTCGACCGCGCGCCGCGCCGTCACCTCGCGCAGGTCGTAGAGGAACAGGTTGACCACCGGCCGTGGCGTCGAGGCCGCCCACGCGGCAGCGGGCGGCTCGAACACGACCGCCACCCTCTCATGCCCCAGCTGGCGCAGCTGCTCTCCGACGAGCCGCGCGAGCGTGCCGTCGAGGTCCGCCAGGAGCGCGCTGGGCGCGATCTCGATCGCCATGCGCGAACCATCGCACGCCGCGGGCGACGCCGGCGCGAATCCGGGTTGACTGCCCGCGTGGGCGAACGGGAAGATCGGCGCACGCCATGCTCGCCACCCTGAGCGCCGTATTCTCCGGCGTCGCCCTCCTCGTCTCGGTCGTCGTCTTCTATGAGAACCGGCGCCGCTCGATCGAGGCGGCCAAGCTCCAGCGCCGCCCGTCGCTCGTGTTCGCGTGGGACCACGAGCAGGGGCACTGGGACCTCGACAACATCGGGAACGGCCCGGCGCTCGACGTCGTGATCGTGCAGCGGATCGACGGGCAGTGGGCCCTGCCGCTGCGCATGCCGGAGCTCCCCGCCGGAGGGCGCGGGATCGTCCCACGGCGCTGGCTCGAGCAGCGGCACGACGATCCAGGCCTCGCCGCCCGGTACCGGAGCGTGACGGCCGAGCCATACATGACCGAGACGGGCGACGACGTGTCCACCATCACCGAGGGCTGGGGCACCCTGCCTGCGGCCCTGTGGGGCGATGTCGAGCCACACTGGCGGTACCGCCGGCCGGGCGAGCCGGCGTAGGTGGCGGAGCGGATGGCGGACGGAACGCACGGTGGGCGGACGTGCCCGAGTTGTGGGCGCGAGAAGCCGCCGGAAAACGACTTCTGCGAGTGCGGCGAGTACCTCGCCTGGGAGCCGGACGGCTACGTGGCCGGCGTTCCCGCTGCGCCCGTTGCGGAGGCGCCGGAGGCGGATCCGGCGGCGCCTGGGCTACCGCCACCGATCGCGATCCAGACATCGCGCGCCGAGCCTGCGCCGGAGCCAGGCGCGCAGCACGGCGGACTGCGGGCCTTTTTCACCTCGATCCGTCGTGCGCTGTCTCGCCGGCGGCCGGCCGAGTAGCGGCGAGCCGCTCAGGCGGCCGGAGCACGCCCTCCAGTAGATGTGGTCCGGTGTAGACGGAACCTGGGCTCGCGACCAGGCCCTCAACCTGGTGACCGGGTTGTCAGATACATCCAGATCGCGCCAGATCGTCCGATCCGTCCGGGAATTCGGACGCTATGGACGCATCGGACGATCTGGATCGTTGCCACGAACGCTGCCAGCACTCTGCGACGCGCGCGAGCTCAGCGTCGCGGCAGGCGTGCGCGGCTGAGATCCGGGGTCAGGCCGCCACGGACGATCCGCTTGGGTTTGAGGGCGCAGCCGGGATCGGCGGTGACCGGTGTGGAGAAGATTCCCCGGCCTGATTCCCACCACAGCAGGCGCCGGCCGTCGGAGGACCAGGACGGGTCGGCGTCGTAGCCGATGCGCCGGCCGGGTCCGATCGTGCAGATCGGGGTGGAGGCGGTCGATGGGCTGCCGATCCGGTAGATCTGGATGGTTGCGACGCTGGGGTCGTCGGCGTCGGCGCCGAGGAGCGGCCGCCGCATGACCGCGAACCGGTCGCCGGCGCGGGTGGCCTCGGCGTCGGTGAGGATGTGCGTGTTCATGCCGGTGTCGGTGAAGCGTCCGGGGTCCCAATAGAAGTCGGTGCCTCGCGTCTGATTGCCGACCTTCGCCAGCAGGACCTGGGCGTTGTAGCCGCCGAAGCTGGTGGTCAGGACCTGATCCGATCCGAGCCATGAGGGAGCGCCGTAGTCGTAGTAGCCGTCGGTCTGCCCGATCTCCTTGTTGCGTGCGGAAGTCGAAGAAGTCCACGAACTGGGCCTCGATCTCCGGACGGGTCTGCGACGTGCGCGGGTCGTAGTACGTCGAGAAGACGCCGTTGTGCGTGGCGACGATCCGGCCGTTGGGCGAGAGGTCGACGGTGAACGGCTCGGTCGAGAGCGTGGGGGAGGGGTCGATCGCCCACTGGCGCGCCGCCACGATCCGGCGGCCGCTGGGCTTGAAGGAGTGCAGGTGGATGCCCTTGAGCGCGACGATCGTCCCGTTGTCGGCGACGCTCGGCGAGAAATAGGGCCGGCCCGGCTTGCCGTCGCGCGTGATCGGACGCTGCCGCGACCCGTTGTCCTTGGCCATCCAGACGTCGCCCTTCTTGATGAAGACCATGGTGTCCGCGTGCGCGGGCGCCGCGAGCGCGAGCGCCGCGAAGAGCGACGCCAGTCCGCAGCACCGGAATCTGGGCATGGCGCGACCGTAACGACGTTGCTCGGAACCGGTCAAACGTGACGACCAATCACGGACACCGCGCCCGCTCACCGGTACCGCGGCGTCGACCGCCGCCCTGAGGCTGAGGAAGGCCACCGCCGGGTAGGCTCTGTCGCGAGCGATTGGCGAGGAGGATGTCGCCGTGGATCGGCTCGACGTCGCGGTGATCGGAGCTGGGCCGTTCGGGTTGTCGGTTGCCGCGCACCTGCCGCATCGGGCGGTGCGCGTGTTCGGGGAGCCGATGCAGACCTGGCGAACGCGCATGCCGCCCGACATGCTGCTGCGCTCGGACTGGGAGGAGACCTCGCTGTCGGCGCCGCACGACCGGGGGGCGATCGGGATCTGGGCGCACGCGGCCGGCGAACCTCGCGTCGAGCCGATCCCGCTTCAGACCTTCCTGCGCTATGCGGAGTGGTTCCGGCAGACCTTCGTTCGCGAGAGCGACCCTGCGGACGTGGTTCACCTGGAACGCGCCGGTGGGCTGCTGAGGGTCACCACGGCCGCCGGGGAAGAGGTGGATGCTCGGCGCGTGCTCGTGGCGGTGGGCGTCACGCCCTTCCCGTACGCGCCGCCCCCGTTCGACGCGGCGATGGGCGACGGCGTCGGCTTCGCGATCGAGCGCCAGGACTACAGCGCGTACCGGGGAGGACGGGTCGTCGTGGTCGGCGGCGGCCAGGGCGGCCTCGAGGCCGCCGCGCTGGCCCTGCGGGCCGGCGCGGAGGTCGAGGTCATCGTCCGCTCGCAGCTGCGCTGGTTCACCGATCGCGAGCCGTACCGCCCTCGAGGCCCGGTGCGGCAGCGGCTCTACCGCCTGGCCTATCCGGTCGTCGGCTACGGCCCGCCGCCGTTGAACCGGCTGGCGCTGCATCCCGACGCGTTCGCCGCGCTTCCGGCGCCGCTGCGGCGGCGCGTCGCGGGGCGCATCCTGCGGGCCGGCGGATCGCCGTGGGTGCGCGGCGTCGTCGAGGGCAGGATCGCGCTCACCGAGGGCGCGGCCGTCCGCGATCTGCGCCGACACGCGGACGGCTTCGAGCTCACGCTCAGCGACGGCTCGGCGCGGCGCGCGGATGCCGTCGTCGTCTCGGCCGGCTTCCGCTTCGCGCTCGATCGGCTCACGTTCCTCTCGCCGACCGTCAAGGCGGCGATCGCGGTTCAGGACGGCTGGCCGGTGCTCGATCGCTGCTTCCGCTCGAGCGATCCCGATGTGCTGTTCGTCGGCTTCGCCGCCGAGCGACGCTTCGGGCCGATCGCGCGCTTCGTCTCGGGCAGCCGCTTCACGGCACACCGGGCGCGGCATGCGCTTGATGACTGATCTCGGACATCGCGCCGAGCGTGCGGCGGAGCCCGTTGGCCAGCGGCACGACCGGCCGCCAGTCGAGCTGCGCCGCGGCGGCTGAGGGGTCCAGGCACGACCGCTCGATCTCGCCGACGCGCCCTGGCTCGAAGTCGTAGGCGAGATCGAGCGCCTCGGCGAGCTCGCGCACGCTCGTCTCGATCCCGGTGGAGACGTTGAGCGCCCCGGTGACGTCGCTCGTCGCTGCCGCGAGCCAGGCCTCGACGACATCGTCGATGAACACGTAGTCGCGCGTCTGGCGCCCGTCGCCGAACACCGTGGCGCGACCGCCGGATGCCGCCAGCCCGCTGAAGATCGAGACGACGCCGGCCTCGCCCTGCGGATCCTGCCGGGAGCCGTACACGTTCGCCATCCGCAGGGCGAGCGTCGAGATCCCGTGCAGGCGGCGGTACTGGGCGAGGTACCACTCCGCCGCCGCCTTGGAGGTCCCGTACGGCGAGAGCGGCGCGATCGAGGCGTCCTCGCGGGTCGGGAGGTCGCTCGGGTCGCCGTAGACCGCCGCGCTCGAGGCCATCACCACCCGGCGGGCTCCGACCTCGCGCGCAGCTTCCAGCACCGATACGGTCCCGGCCACGTTGACCTGGGCGTCGAAGGCCGGATCGGCGACCGACAGACGCACGTCGACCTGGGCGGCGAGGTGGAGGACGATCTCGGGCCGCGCGGCGGCGAACGCCGGTCGCAGCGCCGGGAGGTCGCGGAGGTCCGCGACATAGAGCTGGGCGCCGCGCAGCAGGGCCTCGGCGAACCACGGCTTCGGGCTGCGGTGGAGGTGGTCGGCCATCGAGACCTCGGCGCCGCGGTCGAGCAGCGCGTCGACGAGGTGCGAGCCGATGAACCCTGCGCCGCCTGTGACGAGCACGCGCATGGGGTTCAGCGGCGCGCCAGGCGGCGCACCGGCGCGACGCCGTCGAAGTACAGCCGGCGCAGCCTCGAGGACCGCTTGAGGCGCAGCCGGACGCGGATGCCGTTCAGGTGCGCGGCGGCATAGGCCCGCCCGCGAGTGCTCGAGGCTGCGCCGATGCCGTCGAAGAGCGGCTCGAAGCGATCCGCCAGCTCGACCTTGTAACGCTCGTCGCCGCCGAGGAACTCGACCCTCTGGAGACCTTCGTCGGCGGCGGCCTCGATCGCGTCGAGCGTGTTCACGAGGCCGGGGGAGAACCGGGCCAGGGCGGGATCGAAGGCGAGGCGGTGCACGTACATGCACCCCTCGAGCGCAAAGTAGTAGTGGAACGCCACCGCGCGACCGGCCACCCGCAGCGTCACGATCCGTGCCACGTCGATCGCCGCCAGTCGCGCCAGCGTCGCGCGGTGGAACTGCCGGCCGGCCGCGCTCGCGAAGCCGGAGCCGTCGGGCCGTCCCTCCCACCGGCGTGCGTGCAGCTCGAACGCGTCCTCGAGCGCCAACCCGAGGTCATCGGGCGACCGAGCGATGGAGACGTCCACTGTCCCGAGCCCGCCGAGCTGGCGCCGCCGCCGGCGGTGCAGGCTCCGCTTCTTCGACGATGTCTTGGCTCGGTACACGGCATCCCAGCCGTCCGTGAGGTCGAGCACCGGAGCCTCGACGCGCTGGATCACCTCCAGGCGAGGGCCGAGAGCGGCCGCGATCCGGCTCTCCGCGGGAAGGCCGTGGAAGTCGACGACGTCGCATCCGCTCTCTGCGAGTCGCAGGGCGAGCGCTTCGCTGACCTCGCTCCCCTCGCCGTCCGCGAGCAGGACGTCGGGAAGGACCGACTCGGGGCCGCCCATGAAGGTCGCCACCCGCAGCGCGGCACGGCGGCGCACGACGAGCGGGAGCACTCCCACCAGCCGCCCGTCACGGCGCGCCACGTGGACCTGGAGGTCCGCCCTGGCTCCGTAGTGACGCCACCACTCGGCCAGCCAGCCGTGCAGGAGGAACGGGCTGGGACGCGGCATCGCGCGCACGAGGTCGTCCCACTCAGGTTGCAGCGCCTCGAAGCCCTCGGCGGTGGATACCGTCTCGATCATGCTCATCCCTCCGGGGCCGAGCTGATGTGGTCGTGGCGAACCGGCGTCACGCCGTCGTAGCGGTTCGACCCGTACACGTTCCCGTCGCCCCGGTAGTCGCCGATCGCCGCCCAGCTCTGGTTCGCGAACGACGAGCGGCGCACGGTGGTCCGGGTCGTCCCTTCGTCGAGGTAGACGCCCGCGAGCCAGCTCTCGAACCGGCTCAGCTCGATCAGGTTGTCGACGCTCGCCGGCCGGCGGTCCCACGCGGGGTCCGCCCATTCGGCCGTCAAGCCGACCCGGACCTGGGGGCCGACGCGCAGCCGCCGGAACGTGCTGTCGCGCGTGAAGTGCTCGACGTACACGCCGGTGGGCGCGAGGTCGACGTCGAGCCCGTCGATCCGCGCCCGGTCGGTGGCCGTCCCGGTCCATAGGCCCGTCCATGCGCACGAGCGGAGGCGCACGCGGCGCACCGACCCGGTGTTGCCGATCCAGATGCACGCCTCAGCGCGGCCGTTCGAGGATCCGGGGTCGGACCGGCCGACATGCGCGACATCGGCGTCACGGATGCGGAACGGGTTGGAGAGCGGGCCCCGCTGGAGATCGTTCGCGTCGACGAAGATCCCGAAGTCCGTGAACCGGCGGACCACGACGCGCCCGATCCTCAGTCCTTCGGGCTGCTGCGCGGAGATCCCGGCGCGAGCGACGCCGTTCCCCCGCAAGACCGTGTCCAGGACGCGCACGTCCCGCCCGGTTCCCCAGACGGCGATCGCGGCGCCGTCGACCGTCCGGCGCGGGTCGTCGATGTCGACGACGACGCCCCGGATCAGGCCGCCGGGACGGCCCGCGTTGCCGCCGAGGCTCAGCCCCGCGCGCAGCACCGCGCGCCCGCGCCGTGCGGCGTAGACGCGGTGCCCGTGCGGGTTCAGGAACGGCCGGCGGCTCTCGTACGCGCCGCGGGCGAGGACGATGGTGCTCCGCGCGGCGCGCGCGAGCGCGGCGTGCAGCTGCCGCGACGTCGAGACACGGATCGCGCGGTGCGGTACGCGGTAGCCGGCCGGCGCGGCCGGACGGACCGGCGGCGCGGTGCGGCCCGCGGCCGGCGATTCGGTGCGGTCGGCATCCCCCTTCAGCAGCAGGGCGAGACCGCAGGCGGCGCACGTGATCAGCGCCGCAAGCTTCACGGCGCGGCGTGATGTCTCGAGGCGCGGAGCCGGCGCAGCGCCACACGGCCCGGCTCGAGGAGCTCGAGGACGATCCGCAGCGTCCGGAAGCAGATCGCGAGGTCCAGGGCGAGGCTGCGGTGGCGCAGGTACCAGAAGTCGTAGGCCAGCTTCTCGTACGCGGCCGCGAAGTCCGCTGCGTAGCCGCAGTGCACCTGCGCCCACCCCGTCATCCCGGGCTTGATGAGCAGGCGGCGGCTCCAGAACGGGATGCTCTCCTCGAGCTTGGCGATCAGCTCGGGCCGCTCGGGTCTCGGCCCGACCATCGACATGTCGCCCTTGAGCACGTTGAAGAGCTGCGGCAGCTCGTCCAGGTGCGTTCGCCGCAGGAAGGCGCCGACCGGCGTGCTGCGTGGATCGGCGTCCTTGGCCCAGACGGCCTCGCCGGGCCGCTCGGCGCCGTCGACCATCGTGCGGAACTTGTAGATCTCGAACCGCCGCCCGCGGTCGCCCACACGGATCTGGCGGTAGATGATCGGACCGGGAGTGCCGCGGACGGCCAGCGCGATGAGCGGCAGCAGCGGCGCCGTGATGAGGAGCCCGAGCCCGGCGGTGACCAGGTCGAACGCGCGCTTGACCCAGCGCGCGTACGTGCGTTGGCGGACGTGGAGCAGGCTCATGAACCACATCGGCGTGATCTGGTGCAGCGGCACGCAGCCGAGGGCGTACTCGTAGAAGCTGGTCAGGCCGGCGACGCGGAAGCGACCATCGGCGATGTCCAGCAGCCGGCCCAGCACGGCGGCGGAGCTCTGGTCGTCCGCGAGCACGATCAGGTCCGGGCGCTGGACGGTCACCACCTCGGTCAGCGCGTCGAGGGCGGGACGCGACAGCGCGATCCCCGCTTCGCCGTCCAGCACCTCGAACGCCATCCGGCGACCGCGCTGCGCCGCAACGGCGACGTCGGCGACGTCGGCGCATCCGATCACGAGCACGCGGCGACGGCTCAGGGTGCGCTCGAGCACGCACTCCCAGACGGTGATCGAGACGAAGACACCGACCGCCGCGCCCAGCAGCGCCGGCAGCGACAGCTGCAAGCCGTGCCCGTTGACGGCCGCCACCGCGACGAGTCCGGTCGCCGTGCCGATGAGCGCGGGCACGCCCTGACCTAGGGCGTACGGCAGACCGGCGGACGCGGCGCGCAGAGTGCCCAGCCACAGCGCCGCGGCGAGCGAGACAGCGATCAAGCCGCGGGTGTCGAGGGGATGGTCCGCGGCCGCGACGACCGCGACCGAGAGCCAGACGAGCACATACCGTCCGCCGGCGGCGATCAGCCGGCTGCTGAGCCGTCTGCGGCCGGGGCCGAGCGGTGGCGGCGCAGGGCTCGGGGGGTCCGGCCCGGCGAGCGGATCCACCTGCGCTGCCGTCAACGGCGCGCCTCCCGGCTCGCGCGCGCCGTGCCGGCGTCGTCGCAACGATGTGCGCGGCCGCGGTGCTTGGCCTTGAAGACGACCTTCGCCGTGTCGCTCGAGCGGAAGCGGGTCACTCGCACCCGGCGCTCGTCGAAGAGCGATCCGTACGTGCCGGCGAGGCGCCCGGCTCGGCGGCAGTCGATGACGATGCGGCCGCCTCGGCGCGTCACCTTGCAGCCGATCGGCGCGCCGTCGACCTCCATGACGTCGCCGACGTGCATGACGACGGTCTGGCCGGCGTCGCCCCTTGCAGATCCCTCGCCGCGAAGGGTGAGGCCGAGTGCGCTGAGAGCGAGCACGGCGATCGTGGTCAGCAGCCAGCGCGTCATGTGACACCTCGACGTTTGCGGTCTTTTTGGTTAATAGGGCCCAGGTCGGGGGGTAGACTCAAGGCGTGGGACCGGTTGACAGCGAACCGCACGGCGGAGCACCGGCACCGACCGACGATCCCGCCGCCGCCGTGCGCGAGTACGACCCTCACGGCGCGCCTCGGCGGCTCACGCGGTTCTTCCTGCTCGAGCAGAAGGCGCTGCCCTGGCTGCCGGTCAGCGAGGCGGCGTTCCTGCTCTGGGTCCTCGTCGCCCTCATCGTGGGCTGGCTCGTCGTGGGCCTCATCCTCGGCCTCGTCTAGGCCTCCGCTCGGTCGCGATCGGGGCGCCCGCGCAGCCTCGTAGCCCAGAACCACACGCTCAGGAAGGCGGCGTAGAGGAATCCGAGCGCCATCCCGAGCTGGATCATCAGCCGGCTGTCGCCGAGGGCGTCGCCGATCTCGCGGTTGCCTCCCTGCAGGGCATCCTCGAATCCGTCTCGGAATGACTGGGTGAGGCCTCGCTGCCGACCGGGGGTCCCGGCGTTCGCACCCGACCCGCCCTCGACCGCGCCTTGCGGCAGTGACAGGGCGGCGGCCGGCGCGGCAGCGCCCGAGCCCGGCAGCGCCGAGACGAGCGGCTCCATGGTGTTCCGCACGCCGTCCTGAATCAGGCACGGCAGGAGGCGGAGGTTGGTGAACATCAGCCGGCCCTCACTCGCGCAGAGGAGTCGCGATCCGCCCACCGTCACGCCGATCGTAAAGGCGACTGCTGTGGCGGCGAGCACGTGCGGATCCGTGGCGGTCGATGCGATCGTGTCGATGACCGTGGGATCCGACGCTCCCTGCGCGGAGGTCGCGGCGGCGGCGGCGGCGCCGTCGGGCGGCGGAGCGGCGAACGGCACCGCGGTTAGCGCCGCATCGCCGAACGGCAGGCTCGCGAGCGGTCCGTCCGGAACGCCGGGGCCGGTCTGAGCGCCGCCCGCGAGGGCGTCCAGCACCGAGGCGATCGGGTCGTCGCCGGATCCGGGCACGCCTCCGACAGCCGACGGATCGGCCGAGGGGACGGCACCTGAGGTGCCGCCGCCGGGGGGGCCATCGCCACCGCCTACCGAGGGTGCCGCAGCGAGGTCGGCACGGCCGGACGACGGCGCGGTGGCCACCTCGCGGACGGCGTGGCCGGCGCCCACTGCCTGATCGGCGACGGGCCTCGTCGCGTTCTGAGTGGCGTCCACGACGCCGGCTGCCTGGTCGGCGACCGGTCGCGTCACGTTCTGAGCAGCGTCCACGACGTCAGCTGCCTGGTCGGCGATCGGTCGTGTCACGTTCTGAGCGCCGCCCACGGCCGTGTCGTTGATCGGCGCCACCAGATCGTCCACGGGCCCGGTCGCTGGCGTCAGCGACTCGGCGGCGTTGCGCGTGAGCCCGCTGGCGCTGACGGTCCTCTCAGCGACCGTCGCGACGGTCGCGTCGAGGGTGTCGGTGATCGGCGCGGCGGCGCTGCTGACGGTGTCGGTGATGGGCGCGACGGTCGCGTCGAGCGTGTCGGTGATCGGCGCGGCGGCGCTGCTGACGGTGTCGGTGATGGGCGCGACGGTCGCGTCGAGCGTGTCGGTGATCGGCGCGGCGGCGCTGCTGACCGTGTCGGTGATGGGCGCGACGGTCGCGTCGAGCGTGTCGGTGATCGGCGCGGCGGCGCTGCTGACCGTGTCGGTGACGGGCGCGACGGTCGCGTCGAGCGTGTCGGTGATCGGTGTGGCGGCGCTGCTGACCGTGTCGGTGACGGGCGCGACGGTCGCGTCGAGCGTGTCCGTGATCGGTGTGGCGGCGCTGCTGACCGTGTCGGTGAGTGGCGCCGTGACGGTGTCGACGGAGTCGGTGACTGGTGAGCTGTTGGTGATCGGTGCGGTTGCGCTGCTGACCGTGTCGGTAAGTGGCGCGGTCGTGGTGTCGACCGTGTCCGTGATCGGTGTGGCGGCGCTGCTGACCGTGTCGGTGAGTGGCGCGGTGACGGTGTCGACGGAGTCGGTGACTGGTGAGCTGTTGGTGATCGGTGCGGTTGCGCTGCTGACCGTGTCGGTAAGTGGCGCGGTCGTTGCGTCGACCGTGTCGGTCGCGGACGCCGCGGCGCTGCTGACCGTGTCGGTGAGGGGCGCGATCGTCGTGGTCTCGACCGTGTCGGTCGCGGACGCCGCGGCGCTGCTGACCGTGTCGGTGAGGGGCGCGATCGTCGTCGGCTCGACCGTGTCGGTCGCGGACGCCGCGGCGCTGCTGACCGTGTCGGTGAGGGGCGCGATCGTCGTCGGCTCGACCGTGTCGGTCGCAGACGCCGCGGCGCTGCTGACCGTGTCGGTGAGTGGCGCGGTCGTGGTGTCGACCGCGTCGGTGGCGGGCGCAGCGCTGTTGACCGTGGTGTCAACCGGGCCAGGGGTGACGCCTCCGTCGTTGGCCGGGCCGGCGGCGTCGGGCGCGCCGGCGGATCCGCCGGTGGCGGGGGACGTCGACGTGACGGTGTCCGAAGTCTGGCTCGGTGCGAGGTCCGGAGTCGGACTTCCGGCGTCGGCTGCCGGAGCGTGTCCGGGCGCGGGGTTCGGGTCGGGGGCCGAGTTGCCCGAGGGCGGTTCCGGCGCTTCCGTGGCCGGCGCCTCGGGCGCACTCGGCTGGGGTGCGCTCGGCTCCGTCGGTGCGGGCTCCGGCGGGGGCGGTGCCGGGGGTTCCGCTGCCGCTGCCGCGGGCTCGGGTGGCGGGGCCGGGGGCGAGCTTTCCGGCGTGGGAGCAGGCGGCGGCTCAACCGGTGCGGGCGCAACCTCCGCGGGCGCCGTCGTGGCTGCGGTAGTGGTTGCGTCGGCAGCCTCCTGCGCCAACTCCGTCACCGGCTCGGGCGTCGTCGTGACTCCCGTGGCCCCCTGCGTCCCTAGTCCGTTCCCCACTGGATCGCTCATCCCCAGCTCCCGTCTCTTCGTGAGAGAGCACCTCCACGATCCATGCTTCCCGCAATGCCTAGTCCTCTGTATAGGGTGTTATCCGCGTCTTTTTTCGGTATCACCTAGGGTCAGACACGGAGAGAAGCCTAGGAGAGGCAGCGATCTGCGCCACGGAGGCGCGTCCGGAGGTAGTAATGGAACCCGGCGATACCGTTCTGATCGCCGATGCGGAGGAATCGTCTCGCACCCTGTTATCAGGAGTGCTCCGCAACGCGGGTTACCAGACACTCGAAGCCGAGACGGGGGACGAGGGCCTCGAGCTGGCACGTATGAGCGCCCCCGCCGCGGCCATCCTCGAGATCCCGCTGGAAGGCCTTTCCGGCTACGAGCTGTGCGCGGCGCTGAAGGAGGAGTTCGGCGCCGACCTGCCGGTCATCTTCCTCACGGGGATCCGCACCGAGCCCTATGACCGCGTCGCCGGTCTCCTGCTGGGCGCCGACGACTATGTGACCAAGCCGTACATTGCGGGCGAGCTGCTGGTTCGCCTCAGGAACCTCATGCACCGGCGTGCCGATCCGGACGCCTCACGCTTCGCGCGCCGCCTGACGAAGCGAGAGCACGAGGTGCTCGAGCTCATGGCGGAGGGCCTCCAGCAGGACGAGATCGGCCAGCGCCTGTTCATCAGCCCGAAGACCGTCGCCACGCACGTGGAGCACATCCTGCACAAGCTCGGCGCCCGCGGCAGTGCCCAGGCGGTCGCGATCGCCTACAGCCACCGCATCCTCCACCCGGGGCCCGCGCCCGCGGTCCTCAATGTCGCGGGGGGGACCACGAGGAGACCGCGTCGACGTGGCCGTTAGGACGCCGAGCGTCCCGCTCGGGGACGCGGCAGACGATCAGCCGGTCGAGGTCCCCAGGTTCCTTGCGGCGCTTCGCCGCGCGTGGTGGCTGATCGCGCTCATCGTGGTCCCGTTCACCGGAGCCGTCCTCGTCCTCTCGCTCATCCTGCCGAAGACGTACGACGCCACCGCCAGGCTGGTGGTTCAGAGCGAGCCGGGTCCTCTGTCCGGCGGCGACAATGACTCGATGACGCGGCGGCTCGCGACGATCGAGACGCTGCTCACCAGCCGCGAGGTCTTGACCCAGGCCGCCGACGAGCTTCCGCGCGAGACCGCCGACACGCTCGAGGACAAGGTGAGCGCCTCGGTCGACGCCGTCGCCAGCATCGTCGACATCACCGCGAGCGACGGCGATGCGGACGGTGCCGCCGCCATCGCGAACCTGGTGGCGGACACCTTCGTGCAGGAGCAGCGCGGGAAGGAGCGCCAGCGCTTCGCGCAGGCCCGGAGTGACCTCCAGGCCGCGCTCGACCGTCTGCGCGGCACGTCCGGCGCCGCGGTGGAGATCGCCGCCATCCGGCAGCGGCTCAGCGAGCTGAGCGTCGCCGAGCTGGCCGCCTCCGACGAGCTGGAGGTCGCCGAGGCTGCCCGGCCCGCCGACGCGCCAAGTTCCCCGCGGCCGGTCGAGAACACCCTGTTCGCCTTCTTCGCGTCGACCTTCCTCGCCATCCTCGCCGTGCTCGGCCGCGAGGCGCTGGCACCTCGCCTCGGCGGCCCGCGAGAGCTCAGCCGGCTGACCGGTCTCGTCCCGCTCGTCGTTCTTCCGGCGCCGCGCTGGCGCTCACGCCCGCGTCAGGCCGCCGAGGCGTACCAGACGCTCGCCGCCGACGTTCGCCTCCAGCTCCCGGAGGACCGGCGCGTGATCCTCGTGACGAGCGCACACCGCGAGGAGGAGCGCTCGACCGTCGCGGAAGGCCTTGCGCGGGCGCTCGCGGACGGCGGTGTGCCGACGCTGCTCGTTGCGGCCGACCTGCGCCGGCCGAGGCTGCACGAGCGGCTCGGGGTGCCGCAGGCGCCCGGGCTCGCCGAGGTCCTGAACGCGCTCGAGCAAAGCGGCGACGGCGACGCGACCGAGGTGATCCGGGCGTCGATCCACGAGCCGCGACCCGATTCGGGCGGCCGGCTGCGCGTGCTGCCGAGCGGCACCCCGGCCCGCCACCCGGCTGCCCTGCTGTCCGGCGACGCGATCGGCCTGCTCTTCGACGCCCTCGCCCGCTCGAGGTACCGGCTGGTGATCGTCGAAGGGCCGCCGCTCATGGGTGCGGTCGACGGTCAGCTCCTGGCGCGCGTAGCCGATGCCGTGCTCGTCGTCTGCCGGCTGGACCGGCTCTCGCCGGCCGATGCGACGGAGCTGGCGGAGGTGCTCGCACGGGTCGAGGCGCCGGCGCTCGGCGCGGTCGTGATCGGCGGTGCCCGGGCGAGCTACTCGGTCGGTGCGTCGACGCCCGCTCGTACGGGCAACGGCGTGCCTGGGCGATAGCGGCGCATCGAGCCCGCCCAGATCAGCGCGGCCACGATCCACAGGTGCCGCCAGTGCAACGTGTCGACGACGAAGCTGTTGGCGAGCAGCCCGCACCACGCGCCGAGCAGCGCCACCGAGCCGATGCCGTAGGTCCCGCGGCCCAGGATCGCGTTGCGCAGTGCCGCCGCGAGCGTGAAGGCGAGTAGCGCCAGCAACGCGATCAGGCCTGGGAACCCTTGCTCCCCGAGGACCCGGGCGTAGGTGCTGTGGGCCGAGATCTGCGCGATCGACTCGAACTGGCCCGGTCCGGCGCCGAACGGATACCGCAACGCCGGCTCGAGCCCGGCCCGCTGGCCGCTGAAGCGCTGCTGGTCGTACGCCTGGGGCTGCGCCCGCTCGGCGAGGAAGTCGCCGGATCCGGTCAGCACGACCGTGCCGGCCAGCACCACCCCCGCCATGCCGGCGATCGCCAACAGTCCGAGTGCCCGGCGCGCGCCGCCTGGGCGCAGCGAGAACACCGCGCCCATCACGACGACGGCGACGGCGAGGTTGAGCCACGCGCCACGCGAGTAGGAGAAGAGGACGCCGAGCGTGAGGATCGCCGCAACCACCGCCTTGGTCGGCAGTCGGGCCGAGAGCAGCCGGGGTTGCAGGATCTCCTCGATGACGATCAGCAGCGCCGGGATGAGGAACGGTCCGAACACGTTCGGGTCCTGGAACAGCGCCCGTGCACGCCCGCCCTCCGCCAGTACCTCGGCGCCCGGTACCGGCGTCCAGAGGGCCAGGACGCCGAGGACCGCCGAGCTCACCGCTGCCACCAGATAGGCGCGGACGAGCAGCCGTGCACGCCCCCGCGTCGTCACGTAGCCGGACAGCCAGAGCGCCATCACGGCCACGAACACGCTGATCAGGAAGTAGGACGCCGCGCGCTGGGGATCGGCGACCTGCACGGCCGAGAGGAGGTTGAGCGCCGCCAGCGTGCCGAGCGCCGCGATCACCGGGAACGGCACGGCGGACAGGCGGAAGCGCCGGCCGACGAGCGCGATACCCATCAGCACCACGAACACCCCGTCGGACGGCGCCGGCTCGACTATCACCACGCCGAGCAGGCCGAAGGCCAGCGCCACCGCGGCGTGGTAGCGGGCGACGGCGAGCGCGAGCACCGCGAGCATCGCGACGCCGCCGGCGAGGGAGAGGCCGAGCGGGGGCGGGAAGCGGTAGAGCAGAAGGGCCAGCACCAGGCCGAGCGCCCCCGCCGCCAGCGGGGCGCCGGCGACGCCGCGCGAGCGGGGAGCGGTCGTCACCGCCGCCATCAGCACCCCAGCCCTTGCACGGGGAGGCAGTCCACCGGCCGCCGTTCCGTCGGTCCCGGCATGCCGCGATCGTAGAGCGCTTCGAGCAGCTCGGGAGACGGAGACTCGCCCCGCGTCACGGTTTCCAGCGCCGCGCCGATCAGCGGCTCACCGGGGTTCAGCGCGCGCGCGCGCTCCAGGCGCTCGCGCGCCGCGGCGCGACGGCCGTCCCGCACGTCGAGCAGCGCGAGCTCGACGTGGACGTTCCAGCTGCGCGCGTCGCGCTCCAGCGCCTGCAGGAATGCCCGCCGCGCCCGCTCGTGGTCGCCGGCGCGGCGGGCCAGCAGGCCGGCGGCGAGGTCGGGCCGGTCAGACAGCGGGTTGAGCGCCCGCGCGCGCTCGAGGCGGCGCAGCGCGGCCGCCGGGTCGCTGCTCCAGCCGCGCACAGCGCCGTCGACCTCGCGCGCCGAAAGCGCCGGCAACGCATAGGACAGCGCCGCCGTGCAGGCCACGGCCACGGCCGCGACGGCGATCGGCGCGCGGGCCGGGGCGGCGGCGCCGCGCGCGCCCATCCCCGCGGCCACGCCCAAGGCGGCCATCGCCGGCGCTCCGACGGCCGGGATCTCCCACAGCCAGTCGATCGCGCCGTGGCTCACCCACACCGCGCCGACCACGAGGGCGGCGACGGCCACGTCTTCGCCGGCCCGCCGGACCGACATCGCCACGGCACCGAGGAAGAGCGCCAGCAGCGCACCGCCCACGGCGCCGGTCTGGGCGACGGCGCGGAGCACGAGGCTGTGCGGATAGAGCGGCTCCTCGCGGCGTTCCCGGTCCCGCACGTAGTCGTGCGCGAAGTTGTCGGCGCCCACCCCGCCGACCGGGTTGCGCGCGAACTCGAGCGCGGCCACGCGCCAGAAGTCGTAGCGGCCCGAACCGGGACCGGCCGCGAAGCGCGAGTCGGCGACGCTCCGGGCCGCGGCGGCCGGGCCCCCGGCGAGCACGAGCCCGCCGGCCGTGGCGGCCACCAGCACCACGGCCGCCGCCACCGCGCGCGTGCTCGACGGGCGCGCGTGGACGGCCAGCCACGGCGTGATCCTCTCGAGGCCGACGCCGGCCGCGAACAGCGCCGCCGCCGACAGACCCATGGCGACCACGACCGGAGCCATGTCCGGCTCCCCGCCGGGCGCTCCACCGTCGTACACGCTCAGCAGCGCGGGCAGGGACGCTCCGGCCGCGAGGGCGACCGCGGCCAGCGCCGGCAGCAGCGGTCCGCGGGGACGCACGAGGGCGACGGCCAGAGCGAGCGTCACGGCCCCCGCCACGAGCGAGCCGCGGCTCTGGGCAAGGATCGTGAGCTCGAGCAGCAGCCCGGCGGCGGCGAGTAGGACGCCGCGCGCGAGCGGCGGCGTCTGCCGGCGCACGGCGATCAGGAGCGCGGCCCAGAAGCCGGCCAGGAACAGCGCCGCGCTCGCGTTCTCATACCCGATCGGCGCTGTGAGCCTCCCGTCGAGGAACACCGCCGGCGCGTCGCCGGCGAGCGCCCGCGCGATCTCCCAGGCACCGATGCCTGCTGTCGCCAGCGCGAACGCGCCCAAGCCCGCTGCCGCGTCGCCCGCCTTCCACGCGACCCCGGCGAAGAGGGCGAACACGGTCAGGTAGAGCAGCGTTCGGTTCGCGCCGTCCCAGGCGTCGCCGCGCGCGTCGGCCCAGGCGATCGAGCAGAAGCTCCAGACGGTGAAGCCGGCGAACGCGGCGAGCGCCCACCGAGCGGCAGGGGGCAGCGCCCGGAACGCCCCGGGGCGGACGCAGGCCGCGAGGGCGGCCAGCACCAGCAGCGCGCCGGGGTACCACGCGCCGGGCGCGTAGCCGCCGTCCGCGGTCGCCCACCAGACGAACAGGACGATGGCAAGCACGCCGGCCGCCTTGCCTGCGGCGGGCCGTTCGACGCTCATAGGACGAGAATAAGGTTGGACGGTCAGTTGGTCCGCGTGCGGGCTCAGCCTTCGCGAATCTCCCGCCGGATCGACTCGAGCGCGCCGGCGGCGAACCCGCGGACGTGGCCGGGATCGCGCTCCCGGACCGAGTCGGCGAGCGCGAGGCCGGCCTCCGCCACCAGGGAGAGCGCGAAGGCGGCGAGCGTCAGCGGCGACCGGTCGAGTCGCCGGAGCCGGAAGTAGGTCTCGCAGCGTCCCCGGACGAGCCAGCGGGTGGGGGAGGCGCGCTCGCGCGGGTCCCAGAGATGCTCCCACCGGGCCTCGGGCGTCTGCAGGATCGGCGCCGCCCGGCCGACCCGGAACGCCATCTCGAGGTCCTCGCCCGGCGCATAGCCTTCGAATCGCTCGTCGAACGGGTGGGCGCGCGCGAGGTCGGTCCGGTAGGCGGTCGCGCCCGCCCCGAGCGTGGGGACGCGGACCGCTCTTCGCGGCTCGGGGACGTAGCGCACGTTCCCGGAGCGCCGCAGCGTCATCGCCTCGCCGGACGGATCGACGTAGTTGAGCATCAGCAGGCGGCGGAGCGCGCGCGCGGCCGGGCCCTGCCGGGGCACGACCGCGGGCGTCCCGGCCACACCGCCCAGCGCCTCGAGCCCGGCCGCCTCCCACAGTGCGAGCAGGGTCTCGGCGTAGGCCGGCGGGAGCCGGACATCGTCGTCGAGGAAGAGCACGATCGGCGTCTCGATCTGGCGAGCGCCGAGATTGCGCTGCGCCGAGGTGGACGGCCGGCTCGCGACGACGACGACCTCGACCGCAAGCCGCACGGCGAGCGCGTCCAGCTCCCCTTGTAGCTCGTAGGGACGAGCGCTCGCGTCGACAATGACGATCCGCTCGGGGAGCCGGCTCTGACCGAGAAGGACGCGGATGGCCTCGCCGGCGGCGTCCGGCCGATCCTTGGTCGGAATCACCGCCGAGTACGCGAGCGGCTGCTCCCGTCGCACCCGGGTAAGGTTATTTCGTGCACTCCGCGCAGGGCCGGCGCGCTGCGGTGATCGTCTACCACGCGATCGGGCGTGTCGAGCGGAACGCTGCGCGGTGGAACGGCTTCATCCGGCCGGAGCGGTTCGCCGAACAGATGGCCTATCTCGCCGAGCACCGCCGGGTCGTCGACCTCGACGCGCTGTTCGAAGCGGATCCATCCCCCGGTCTGCCGCGGGTCGCGATCACGTTCGACGACGGCTATCGCACCGTGCTCGAGCACGCCGTGCCGGTCCTGCGCGAACGCGGGTTCCCGGCGACGATCTTCGTGCCGACGAAGTGGATCGGCACCCACAACAGCTGGGACGCCGCCAGCGACGTGTCGCACGAGCTGATGAACGACGAGGAGCTGGTCGAGCTGGCCCGGGCGGGCTTCTCGGTCGAGAGTCATGGCCATGCCCACATCGACTACGCGCGCTCGGATCCCCGCACCGTCGAGGCCGACGTGCGGAGCTCGGTCGAACGGCTGACCGAGCTCCTGGGCCGGCCGCCACGCTACCTCGCCTACCCGTACGGCCGCGCCACCGCGGCCGCCGCCGCCGAAGCCGCCCGCCTCGGCCTGCGCGGTGCCTTCGGCCTCGACCGCCCGCTCGGCCCGCTCGGAGATTTCGCGCTCCGCCGGGTCCCGATCGTCCCGGCCGACGCCCGGCCCCTCTTCGCGCTCAAGACGGCCGGCCGCTACGCCGCCTGGCGCCACAGTGCGCCCGTCCGCGCCGTCTACAAGGCCGTTCGGCCCGCGGTTCGCAACCGCTGGCTCTGGCCCTAGGGACCCCTAGCGACGGAGCACGCGGCGGGCCGCGCGGTGCACGCCGACGGAACGCAGCGCGCGGCGCGCGGACGTCCGCAGCCGCACCGGCAGCGCGGAGAGCGGGCGCGCGCCGACGCAGCCCTCGTGGAGCGGCACCGCCCCGGTGGCAAGCGCCAGCTTGTACCGCGCCTCGCCCTTGCCGAAGTCGAGCTCGCGGATCCCGAGCGCCGGCGCCGAGCCGGCCAGCTCGAGCAGCAGCACCAGCCCGGGCGAGTACCGGTGAAGCGCGGGGTTGTACGCCGGGAACCACGAGTGCAGCACACCTCCGGAGCGCAGGCCGAGGTGCAGGGCAGCGACCTGGTCGCCGGCGTAGAGGACGGACAGGAGGCCGGCGAACTCGGTCGCCCTCGCCGCCTGCGCATGGCCGAGCAGCTCGCGGGCGCCGGCGTCCGCGAGGACATCCGTCACGCCGGTCTCGGCGTACTGCCGCCGCTTCCACGCGATCGCCTGCGCGAGGAGGTCCGGGTCGTCGCTGTGGGGGACGAAGCGCAGCGGGCCGACCTCGCGAGCGAGCTTCCGGGCCTTGCGCAGCGCCCCGCGGATGTCGGATGACGGCCGCGCCTCGGGATCGAAGCCCTCGGACAGGTCGAGGCACGGGCTCGCGCCGTGGCCCCAGACGTGCGGAGCGAAGGACGCGAATCCGGCAGGGAGGTGATCGAACGACCATGTCGCGAGCCCGCACGCGCGCACGAGCCCGCGCGCGTCGACCGCGGCGGGGTCGTCGAGCACGGGGCCGTGGTAGTCGGAGAACGGCCGGCCCACGGGCCGCCCCTGCCTGCGGCTCGCCTCGAAGGGCAGGAACCCGGCCACCGAGCCGGCGTCCTCGACGACGGCGACGCGGACGTCCCGCAGACGCGCCACGGCCAGCGTGAACTCGGGCCGGAAGAACGGGCTGCGGTAGAGCTCGCTCGCGCCCTGGAGCTCTCCCCACCGCGCCAGCTCCGACGCCGTGAGGGCGCCCGCGGGCACGATCCGCACGTTCACACGGCCTCCCGTCTCAGCGCGCGCTGTGCGACCCGGCGCAGGAACGCCACGTCCTCGCCGGTCGGCACCGCATCCCGCCAGCGGAATCCCGCAGTCGAGCGGTACAGGGCGGCTGCCGCGGCCCCGCCCGCGAGGAAGGCGGCGCTCGCGGCGGCGGCCGCGCCGGAGGCTCCGAACGCCGGGATGAGCGCGATGTCGAGGGCCAGGCCCACACCGAGCGCCGTGGCGCTCCCGAGCGACGACCTCCCCGGAGCCCGCGAAGCGAGCAGCGAGTTGGAGAAGATGCTCAGGGCCGTGTAGCCGAGCGCGCCGGGGAGCAGCCACATGAACGGCTCGACCGATCCCTCGAAGTCGGCCCCGAAGACGGCCGGGATGGCGATCCATCCGAGGCCGGCGGCGACCACCATGGTGCCGAGCGCCAGGAGCGACGCCGACCGGAAGGTTCGGAGCGTGCGATCGACGCTGGGCACGTCCTGCTCGCGCGCCACCGCCGGAAGCAGCGAGGTCGCGATCGCGGTCGGCAGGAACAGCAGGATCTCGGCGCCGTTGACGGCGACCGCGTAGAGGCCCAGAGCCACCTCCGACGCGAGGACGCCGACGAGGATCTGGTCGAGCCGCGCGTTGAGGAACAGCGACACGCTTCCCAGCCACGCGCGCGCCCCGAACCGCACCGACTCGGCGAGCAGACGCGGGCTCGGTGGGCGCAGGCCGCCGATCCGCGCTCCGACCGCCGCGAGCACCGCGGCCCACGCAAGGTGCGCCGCCACCCAGGCGACGACGGCCGAGTCGACGCTGAGTCCGACGGTCGCGAGCGCGACCACGAGCGCTGCGGCATAGAGCCACCCGCCGCTGGCGGAGATCGCGGCCGCCTCACGTAGGCGGCCACAGCCGATCAGGAAGTTGTCGTCCACGAGCGAGGCGGCCACGATGCCGGCCATCAGGATCGCGAGGTGCGACCGGTCGATTCCCGCCGGCTCAGCGTCGAGCAGGTAGATGATTCCGACGACGGCTCCGCCGACCGCGAGCGAGGCGACGAGCGAGAACGACAGCAGGTTCGCCAGCAGCGCGCCCCGGGCGCCCGGCCGCTGCGCGGCGAGGACGCTGGTCGCCTGACCCAGGCCGGCCTTCGCGACCCGCGCGGTGACGAGCGCCGTGACCGTGATGAACGCCACGCTCCCCCGGCCGGCAGGCCCGAGCGCTCGGGCCAGGAGCAGCGCCGCGAGGAAGAATCCGGCGGAGCCGACGATGCTCGAGGCGAAGAAGAGGACCGAACCTCGGGCGACCGAGACCGGCGGTGGTTGCGGTGCCCGCGAGCTCGGCACGGTCGCGGCGGACGTCCTAGCTGTCTTGCACCCGCGGGATGTCCCACCGGAGCACGAACGTCGGCTGGCGGAGGGCAGCGCTCTGGTATGCCGTCGCCGCTCTCGTCATGCTCATCTCGATTCGCGAGGATCTCCCGTGATCACCGTTGGCCGGATGCCGTTGTTGCCTTGGCCCTCAGGACGGACTCTACGGATGTTGCCACGAGCCGATGCCGACCGCGCGCGTTCCGAATGTGCTCACGTCTCGAGCGCGTCCCGTGCGGCGTCGGCGAAGCTCGTGAGGGGGAAGGGGAGCAGGCCTCGAATGCGTGCGTCGCGCGCGATCGTCGGGTTGCGCAGCCCTTCGACGAGCGGGCGTGCGACGCTCGCTCCCACAGGCGTGACGAGGTGCAACCAGTACGAGGAGAGTCGCGGGCTGAGCACCGGCACCTCGACGATCAGCGGCCGCTTCCCGCGCAGCCGCGCGATCCGCCGGATCATCTCTCCGTAGGTGATGACCTCCGGGCCGCCGACGTCGAAGCTCTCGCCCAACGCCTCCGTGCTGCCCGCGACTCCCGTGAGGTAGCGGACCATGTCCGCGAGGGCGATCGGCTGGGTCGGGGTCGAGACCCATCGCGGCGCGACCATCACCGGTAGCCGGTCGACGAGGGCGACGATCGTCTCGAACGCGGCACTGCCGCGACCGACGACGACCGCGGCCCGCAGCGTCGTCACCGGAACGGTGCCGGACGCGAGGACGGCGCCGGTCTCGGTCCTGCTCCGCAGGTGTGGCGAGAGGTCGGCCGCGTCATCGCCGAGGCCCCCGAGATAGACGATCTGGGCGACACCCGCCCGCTCTGCCTCGGCCACGACGTTCTCGGCCACCCGCCGATCGAGCTCGGAGAAGTTGCGCGCGCCGAGCGAGTGGACGAGGTGGTAGGCGACGTCGACGCCCTCGAGCGAGCCGCGCGTCGATTCGCCGTCGGTGAGGTCCGCGCCTACCACGCGAACTCCCGGCAGCTCGGACGCGCTCGCCCGTCGCGAGACGGCGACGACCTCGCCCTGCTGCGCAAGCGCCGGAACGAGGGCGCGGCCGACGAATCCGGTGGCTCCCAGTACTGCGGCCCTCACAGCGGCTCGCCGCCGCCCTGGACGAGCGCGGTGACCCGCGCCGCCTCGGCGATCGGGTCGCCGGACAGTGCGAGCGCGCCGCTGGCCTCCAGCGCGTCGTTCCCGGCGGCCGCGCCTCCCAGCGCGAGCCGGTGCCGGCCGGCGAGCGCCCGCAGCTGCATCACGACCGGCTCCACCCGCTCGCTGCTGGCGGCGGCCAGTACGACAAGGCTCGGATCGAGCTGCCGGCTCACTTCCTCGACCGTCTCGATCGGCGAGTCGCTACCGAGATAGACGATCCGCCAGCCTCGCGAGCGCAGCGCCAGCCCGAACGCGATCAGGCCGAGGTCGTGCTGCTCCCCGGGCAGGCACGCGAGCACCGCCGTCGGGCCGAGGCCGAGACCCCAGCCGCGCGCCAGGCCGAGCAGCCGCCCGCGCACGACGCTGGACGCGAAGTGCTCCTGAGCCACCGAGGCGTCACCGCGCTGCCAGCGCTCTCCCAGCTCGTGCAGATACGGCAGGACGACCTCGCTCAGGAGCGTGTCGACAGTCGCCACGGCGAGCAGCCGGTCGAGGATCGCCTGCGCCCGCGGCTCGTCGTACCGGTCGAGCGCGTCGGCGAGATCGTCCCGCACCGCCTCGGGACGGAGCGCCATCGGTGTCGCCGCGTCGCCGACTCCTGCCCGCAACGCGAGCGCCGCCGCCTCGGCGGCGGCCAGGCCGTCGGCGAGGTGCTGGCGCATCACGCGCACGCGCTCGACGTCGGCGGGCGTGTAGAGGCGGAGGCCGCCGGCCGAGCGCACGGGACGAAGGAGCCCGTAACGGCGCTCCCACGCGCGCAGTAGCTCGGGGCTCACCCCCGAGCGCTTGCTCAGCTCTCCGATCCGGAGGACTCCGTCGCTGTCCATGCGATGACTATACAGCACCTGAACAAATGCTTGACAACGACGGAGACCGCGGCTACTGTGTGCAGACCATGAACAACACTCGTACAAGAGGTGAACAATGAAGGGACTGAATGCAGTCGCCGCCGCCCTGCTCGTCGTCGGCGGGCTGAACTGGGGCCTGGTCGCGCTCGCCGAGTTCGACCTCGTCGCCTGGATCTTCGGCGAGGAGTTCGGCACGACGAATGCGGCCAGCCGGGTCGTCTACGGCCTCGTGGGGCTCGCCGCGATCTATGCCATCGGCGCGCTGCTCGCGCAGCGCCGGACCACGGACGCGCGCCGGCCGGCGTCCGCTCAGCGCTAGATCGACACCAGACAGGAGACTCGAGCATGAAGAAGATCCGCAGCATCTCCGCCCTCACCGCCCTGGCGGTCGCGTCCGCCGTGGCGGTCGCAGCGCCCGCAAGTGCCGGACCGCAGGGCAGCGCCGCTTCGGCGGGCGCGAAGAAGGACATCGTCGAGACCGCGGTCGAGGCCGGGCAGTTCAACACCCTCGCCTCGCTGCTCAAGAAGGCCGGCCTGGTCAAGACCCTCAAGGGCAAGGGCCCGTACACCGTGTTCGCGCCGACCGACGCGGCGTTCGCGAAGGTCCCGCAGGCGACCCTCGACGAGCTCGGCCAGGACAAGGCGAAGCTCCGCTCGGTCCTGCGCTACCACGTCGTCGGGAGGAAGCTGACCGCGGCCAAGATCGTGAAGCGGCGCTCGGTCAAGACGCTCAACGGCCAGCGCGTCCGCATCCGAGTCCGCGGCGAGACCGTGCGCGTCGGCGGCGCCCGCGTGACCACGGCCGACGTCGGCGCCTCCAACGGCGTCATCCACGTCATCAACAAGGTCCTGATCCCTCGCTAGGCCGAAGCGGTAGCCCGGCGCGGCCTCGCCGCGCCGGGCACGCGAGGGGAGGGGTCCGGCGGAAACCAGCCGCCCGCCTGGAGGTGCAGCACGGTGCTGGACGGCTCGCGGGGAGGTCCTCGCTCGTGGGAGGGCGTCCACGCCACAGCGGCGTGGCGGGAGATCCGGGCGCTCAACGTGCAGAAACGAGAATCGCCGACGGGCTGACCGTGCCGTTCTCGCCGAAGCTGATCCACGCGCCGCCATTGGGCGCCGCAGCGATGTTGACCGCGAGGTGGGGCACGGGTACCGCGCCAATGGTGCGGCCGTCGTGGTCGAGCACCGTCACACGTGTCAGCGCACCCGTGTCGTGGAGCGTCCCCACCCAGACCTGGCCGTCGACCACGGCGAGCGGCCCTGGGTCGCCGCCGATGCGGCGACGACTTGTCCGGCGCGTCCGCGCGTCAATGTGGAGGATCTCGCGGCTGAATGGAGAGGAAATCCAAAGTCCGCTGGCGTCGGCGACGGCTCGGCGCGCCTTCTCCATCGGTAGCGCAAGTCCACGTGTCCGGCCGAGAATGCCGCCCGTCCGTGCGTCGACCTCGGTGATGTGGCCGTTCCCGGCGATGATCCAAAGGGCGTTGTCCGCCGCGGCCAGGGTGGCGCCTCTCGGAGGCTCGGTCGGGAGCGGCGCACCGGCGCCGAGCGGCACGCGCTGGGTCACTTTGACGGTGGCCGGGTCGATGCGCACGAGCAGCCCTTGGGCGTCGATCGCCCATACGGCATCCGCCGCGAACGCGAGGTCGCTGTTGGTCGTGCCGATCGGCAGCGTCTTCACGATCCGGTTCGTTTGCGCGTCGACCTTGAGAAGCCGACCGCGCTCCCAGTCGTGGACCCAGATCGCCCCGGCCGCGGCGATCACCCCCGCCGGCGATCCTCCGACGTCGACACTCGCTCCGAGCTCGCCGGTCCGGGCGTCGATCCTCAGGAGACGGGAGATGTCGTACTGGGTGACCCACAGGCTGCCGGCGTCGGCGACGAGTCCTGTGGCATGGAACCCGTCGAGCCGCGAGACGGGCGGTGGAGTCACCTGTTCGAGCTCGGGCGGGCGGCCGGCGAGCTGCACGGCCACCGCGATCGCGGCGGCGGTGGTGACGGCGATGGTGACCATGCGGCGTGCGGTTGGGGGAACCTTCAGCAGGTCGCGCACCGCGATGGGCCGCCGCCATCGCGGCGCCTGCTCGTACCGCTCGAGGCTGTCGAGCAGCTCTTCGCGCAGCTCGGTGAGGAAGTCGGTCATCGATGGGCTCGCATTCGTGCGCGCAGGCGTCCGAGACCACGGCTGACCCGCATCCGCGCCGCCGGCTCCGAGATCACGGCAGCCGCCGCGATCTCGGCGTACTCACGCCCCTCGAGGACGTGCGCCTGAATGGCGAGACGCTCCGGGTCGGGGATCTTCGACAGCAACTGCATGCTGACCTCGTCTGCCATGAGCGCGACGAGCCGCGCGTCCTCCTCGTCGAGCGGCGGCCGCTCCATGCCCAGACGCCGGAGCGCCCGTGCCTCCGCGCGACCACGCCGCTGATAGTCGGCCAGCTTGTGATTGGCGATGCCGAAGAGCCATGCGGAAGCCGGCTGAGGTCCTGGGCGGAACCGCCGGCGAGCGACGATCGCGGCGGCGAACGTCTCGGCGGTGAGATCGGCGGCGGCTTCGGGATCGTGGGTGCGGCGTGCGAAGTACTCCAGGACTGCGCGCGCGTGGCGATCGTAGAACGTCCCGAACGCCGCTCGTCCAGGAGTTGTGAGCAATTCCTCGTCCGTGGGCACGCGAGCCGACACGGTCACGTATGGACTCTCGCACGAGCGAGCCCTGATGTAACGAGTTTGCGAGACCGTTGCAGACCCTGGCCGCTGCGCGAGTAGACGGGCGTGAGTGATTGCAGAGCCGCCGCCGTGATGTTCGCCGTCGCCTGCACAGTCGCGGCGTGTGGCGGCGGCCAGGAACCGACTTCCCGCTCTCGCCCGCAGGAACGCGCGGCGCGGCCCACCGTGGCGCTCGGTGAGATGAAGACGGTCGCCGGCGGGGGCCAGGAGCTCGGCGACGGAGGTCCCGCGACGGCCGCCGGGCTCTGCTCGGCCACCGAAGTCGCGGTGGATGCCGACGGCAACTTGTACATCGCCGACGGCGGCCTGTACTGCGACGGTCCGGGCGGCAACGCCATACGCATGGTCGACGGCGACGGGATCATCACCACGGTGGCGGGTGGGACCGGTGTCGTGGGCTTCGACGGCGACGGCGGCCCAGCCACCAAGGCGTTGCTCAACGCACCCCTTGCCGTGGCCGTCGACACGGAGGGCGGCGTCTATGTCTCCGACGCCGACAACTTCCGCGTCCGCAAGATCGACGGCACCGGCACCATCACGACAGTCGTCGGCACGGGTGAGCGGGGCTTCTCCGGCGATGGCGGCCCCGCGACGGCTGCGCGGCTGACGAGTCCCACCGGCCTGGCCTTCGACGCGCAAGGCAACCTCTATGTCGCCGATTTCGCCGCTGTCCGGAAGATCGATCGCTCCGGCCGGATCACGACCGTCGCCGGGACGGGCAAGTGGTTCCGCAACCCCGATCCGGAGCACATCGAGGTCGGCCCGCGTACACGGTTTGCGGGTGAAGGCGGTCGCGCAACGGATGCCATGCTGGCTGCCGACGACGTCGCCCTCGACCGCCACGGGAACCTCTACATCGCCGACGGCTCCGGCAATCGCGTGTACAGGGTCGACGCCGGCGGGATCATCAGGACAGTGGCGGGGACGGTGTCCGGCAAGGGAACCCGGCTCGGCGACGGCGGTCCGGCCACCTCGGCGTTCATCGATCTCCCCGCTGCCGTGGCCGTCGACCGCCGCGGGAACCTCCTGATCGCCGACCACCACGGCGAGCGGATCCGCAAGGTCGGACCACGTGGCACCATCACGACCATCGCCGGCACTGGAGAGAAGGGCTCGTCCGCCGACAGCGGACCGGCCACCGAGCTCGAGTTGAACGATCCCAACGGCCTTGCGCTCGGCGACGACGGACTTCTGTACATCGCGGACCTCTTCAACGCGCGAGTCCGGGCCGTTCGCTATCAGGAACCAGCGCGCTGAGCGCTGCCACGGCTACGATCGTCGCCCGAGTCACGACGCCTTGAACGCGCAAGCCCCGCTCCGCAGGGCCTTTCGATGCACCGAAGAGGACTCGACCTCCACCCGGTTATCCCGGATGTTGCCAGCGATGTTGCCACGAGCCGGCACTGCTGGGTGTGCTTGGCGACTACAAGTGACCGTGCGCGGCATGCGTCGCTGACGGCGGTTGACAGTCGGTCACGCGTTCGATGGCTTCGCGGCAGCTGAGCGGCGTCATCCGAGGTGGCCTTCGCCGTAACGAAACGGGCGCTAGGCGGACTCACCGCCATGCCCGCCTTCAGCAACCTCGTGATCGTCGCGGCCGTCGCCTTCGCCGCCCCGTTCGTGCTCGGCCTGTTCCCGCGCGTGCGGCTCCCGTCGGTCGTGCTGGAGATCGTCGCCGGGATCGTGCTCGGCCCGTCGCTGCTCGGCGTCGTCGAGGTCGACGCGTCGGTCGCGGTGGTCGCGACGCTCGGGCTCGCCTTCGTGCTGTTCCTGGCCGGCCTGGAGATCGAGTTCGACGCGCTCCGCGGGCCGCTGCTGCGGCTCGCTTCGATCGGCTTCGTGCTGTCGCTGGCGATCGCGCTTGCGGTCGCGTTCGGCCTGAAGGCGGCCGGGCTGGTCGAGACGCCGCTCCTGGTCACGATCATCCTCTGCGCGACGTCGCTGGGCGTGCTGATCCCGGTGCTCAAGGACGCGGGGGAGATCTCGACCATGTTCGGTCAGTTGATCGTCGCGGCCGGGTCGATCGCCGACTTCGGGGCGATCATCCTGCTCTCGATCTTCTTCTCCGGCGAGGGTGGGACGGGATCGACGCTGCTCCTGCTCGGCGAGCTGTTCGCGCTGTCGGCAGCCGTCTTCCTGCTCGTCCGCGGCGCCGAGCGCTCGATGCGGATTCGCGCCGACCTGATGCGCCTCCAGGACACGACCGCGCAGATCCGCGTGCGCGCGGCGTTCGTGCTACTGATCGGCTTCGCAGCAGTCGCCGAGTCGCTCGGGCTCGAGGCGATCCTCGGCGCGTTCATCGCCGGCGCGATCGTGTCGCTGGTCGACCGCGACCAGCACATGACGCACCCCGACTTCCGACACAAGCTCGAGGCCGCCGGCTTCGGCCTGTTCATCCCCGTGTTCTTCGTCGCAAGCGGCGTGCGGTTCGACCTCGACGCGCTCACCGCGTCCGCGTCGAACCTGCTCATGGTCCCGATCTTCCTGGCCGCCCTGCTGGCCGCGCGCGGGCTTCCGGCGCTCGTGTATCGGCGCACGATCGGTCCTCAGCGGACGCTGGTCGCCGGTCTGCTCCAGGCCACGTCGCTGCCGTTCATCGTCGCCGCCACCGGGATCGGGATCGAGCTCGACCTGATCGACGCCGCCGAGAGCGCCGCGCTGATCGGCGCCGGCCTGCTGTCGGTGCTGCTGTTCCCGCTCGGCGGGATCGTGCTGCTGCGACGCGCCCTCAACCCCGTCTGAACCCCAAAAGGAGCCTCATGACCAACCTGACCGACAAGCAGGCCGAGCTGTGCGAGCGCAGCACCACCGACTACTCGGACCTGAAGGCGTTCTTCATCAACTGCACGCTCAAGCGCGGCCCGGAGGTCTCGCACACGCAGGGACTGATGGACATCGCGATGGAGATCATGCGGCGCAACGGCGTCGCGGTCGACGGCATACGCGCCGTCGATCACCAGATCGCCACCGGCGTCTGGCCGGACATGACCGAGCACGGCTGGGAGCACGACGACTGGCCGCAGATCTTCGAGCGCGTGATCGCCGCCGACATCCTCGTCATCGGGATGCCGATCTGGCTCGGCGAGAAGTCGTCGGTCGCCACGCAGGTGATCGAGCGCCTCTACGGCAACTCGCACCTGCTCAACGATGCCGGCCAGTACGCCTACTACGGTCGCACGGCCGGCTGTCTGGTGACCGGCAACGAGGACGGCGTCAAGCACTGCGCGATGAACGTCCTCTACTCGCTCCAGCACCTCGGCTATGTGATCCCGCCCCAGGCCGACGCGGGCTGGATCGGCGAGGCGGGCCCGGGTCCGTCCTACCTCGACGCGGGCTCAGGCGGCCCCGAGAACGACTTCACCAATCGCAACACCACGTTCGCGACCTGGAACCTGCTGCACGTGGCGCGGATGCTCAAGGACGTCGGCGGCATCCCCGCGCACGGCAATCAGCGCTCCGAGTGGGACGCCGGCTGCCGGTTCGACTTCCCCAATCCCGAGCATCGCTGACGGGCGTGTAACAACCCGCGGCCTGCCGGGACTGCCATGCCCGCAAGAGGACACCTGCCGGCATCGGCGTGGTTGTCCTGGACCACGACCCCAAGAGGCGAGCCATGAGTCAGGTCGCAACACTCGAGTCGGCAACGCGGGAGGTCTTCAACGCGATGCATCCGAGCCGCCCCGCAGTGACGGTGCGCGCCACCGGGACGGCGGACGTCATCGCCGCGGTCAACCACGCGCGCGAGCACGACTTGGAACTCGCGGTGCGTGGGGGAGGGCACTCGATCGCGGGACTGTCGGCGATCGAGAGCGGCATGCTGCTGGATCTCGCGCCGATGCGCGGCGTCCAGGTTGATCCGGAGCGCCGCCTCGCGATCGTTCAGGGCGGCGCGCTGTGGGCGGACGTCGATCACGAGACGCAGGCGTTCGGGCTGGTCGCACCGGGCGGTGTGGTGTCCGACACCGGTGTCGGCGGGCTCACGCTCGGCGGCGGCTACGGCTGGGTGCGCCGCAAGTACGGCCTTTCGATCGACGCGCTCGTCGAAGCCCAGGTCGTCGGCGCCGACGGCGAGGTCCGGACCGCGTCGGCCGACTCGCATCCCGACCTGTTCTGGGCGATTCGCGGCGGCGGCGGCAACTTCGGCGTCGTCACGTCGTTCACGTTCGCGCTGCGGCCGCTCGGCCCGGTGGTCGGCTTCTCGGCGACGTTCTACCCCGTCGAGCAGATCGGCGGGATCCTGCGCGGCTGGCGCGACTACGTCGCGCAGGCACCGGACGAGGTCACCTCGGCCGTGGTCGCGTTCACGTTCCCGGCCAACCCGGAGATGCCCGAGGCGATCCACGACCGGGAGGTGGCGATCGTCGCCGGCGTCTACGCCGGCGACGCCGAGGAGGGCCTGCAGGTGATGGCGCCGCTGCGCGCGCTCGGCACGCCGCTGTTCGACATGTCGGGCCCGATGCCGTACACCGCTGTGCAGTCCGGCTTTGACCCGTTGTTCCCTCGCAACACGTTGCGGGCGTACTGGAAGTCGCAGTACCTGGACGAGCTCCCCGACGCAGCGATCGACGTGATCGCCGGCCGGGCCCAGAACCGGCCCGCCCCGTTGACGATCGTCAACACGATGCACATGGGCGGCGCGATCGCGGCCGTGGACCCGGAGCTGACCGCGTTCGCGGAGCGCACCGCGCCGTTCATGGTGTCGATCGACGGAGTGTGGAGCGACCCGGCCGACGACGTCGACACGATCGCCTGGGTGCGCTCGGCGTGGGAGGCGGTCAAGGAGTACGGCAACGGCGGCGTGTACCTCAACTTCACCGGCCTGGCCGACGAGCCCGCCGGTGCGGGCGTCGACACCGCGTACGGCCGCAACCTCGACCGCCTGGCGCAGGTCAAGGCGACCTACGACCCCGAGAACTTCTTTCACATCAACAACAACATCCAGCCCGCGTAGGAGGAACCATGCTCTGTGCTCACACCATCCGCCGTCTCAAGCCCGGCACCTTCGACCAGTTCCGCGAGGCGTTCATCCCGACCGAGGAGGAAGCCCCTGCCGGGTGGGTCCGGTTCCACCTGCTCCGCGGGCTCGCCGACACCAACGAGGTCGTCACGTTCGGCTTCTTTGACGGGACGCTCGAGGAACTGGAGGCCAGCCAGACGGCCGCCGACTTCGAGTCGCGCCGCGACTCGATCGACCCGTTCGTCGACGCGGTGATCACCAACGGCGTCTACGAGGTCGCCGCGACGCTGGTCCCCGGCGCCTAGATGAACCCGGGCGGCGCACAGCACCGTGCCTGTGCGCCGCCGGAGCGATAGGTTCAGCCTGCGGTGGACGACGATCGCGCTCTTCTCGCACGTCTGCGGGCCGGTGACGAGGCCGCGTTCCAGGCGCTCGTCGAGCGGCACGACGGGGCCCTGCGACGCGTCTCGCGGACCTTCGTGCACACGCCGTCGGCCGCCGACGAGGTCGTCCAGGAGACCTGGCTCGGCGTGGTCGGTGGACTGCGCAGCTTCGAGGGCCGCTCCTCGCTGCGCACCTGGATCTTCCGCATCCTCGTCAACCGTGCCCGCACGCGCGCCGTCCGCGATGCGCGCAGCGTCCCGTTCTCGGCAATCGGCCGTCGACAGCCTGTCGCCTGCGCAGCGAGCCGTGATCACGCTCCGCGATCTCGTGGGGGTGCCGGCCGGCGAGGTGTGCGAGCTGCTCGAGCTCACCGAGGTCAACCAGCGCGTGCTGCTTCACCGCGCCCGCGCCAGGGTACGCGCAGCTCTCGTGCCGCTCATGGAGGTCAGCCGCTGATGCGCATCTGGCGTCGCCACCGCCACGACCACGATCCGCTCGTCTGCCGCGAGTTCGTCGAGCTCGTCACGGACTACCTCGAGGGCGCGCTCCCGGACGCTCAGCGCGTCCGCTTCGAGGCACACCTCGCCGAGTGCGAAGGCTGCACCGGCTACCTCGAGGACATGCGCCGGCTGATCGGCACGCTGGACCGGGTCCCGGAGCCCGTGCCCGATCCTGCCACTCGCGAGGCGCTCCTGAACGCCTTCCGGGACCTGCGCGGATCCGCCTGAAGCCGCGCGTGTAACTCAGTCCCGCTCGGGCGGATCCGCGCGCCAATCGCGGAACGCGCTCAGTAGCTCGTTGCGCACGCCGTCCGGCAGCTGCTCGGGCTCGACGCGGCCGGCGAGAGCGATCGTCTGCCGGAACTGCTCGACGTAGTCGCGGCACGCGTCGCACTCGGCCAGGTGCTCCTCCATGCGGAGGCGGTCGCGCTCGGTCAGGGCGTCCTCGAGGTAGTCGGTGATGACCTCGACCAGTTCGCGGCAGGGCATCTCGGGGAGCTCAGTCATCGGCGAAGTAGGACTCTAGGTCGGCGCGCACGCGTGAGCGTGCTCGGTGGAGGAGCACACGCTGATTGCCTTCCGAAAGCTCCAGCGCGGTACATACCTCGTCCGCCTGGCAGCCGTGCACATCGCGAAGGGTGATCACGACGCGCTGCGCCGGCGGCAGCCGCTCGATCGCCTCGCGCACGCGAGCGAGCGTCTCCGCCGACTCGGCGCTCCGGTCGGGCGACTCCTCCCAGCGCTGCGGCGGCGTGGCCCAGTGGTGCGGCCAGCGGTCGTGGTCGGGTCCGAGGAAGCGGTCGGCATCGACCGACGGGGCGTCGTCGGCGGTCTCGCGCTCGGCCAGCGACGCGAACGGGACCGTGCGCCGCTCCCGGGCGCCGCGCGTGCGCGCCTGATTGACACCGATCTGGAACAGCCACGTGCGGAAGCTCGAGCGGCCCTCGAAGCGCCCCAGGCCCCGCAGCACGCCGAGCCAGGTCTCTTGCACGACCTCTTCGGCGACTGCGGTGCTCGGTACGTACACGCGCGCGAGTCGCATCACGGTCCCCGAGTAGCGCTCGACGAGCTCCGCGAAGGCGGCCTCCTCGCCGCTGCGCAGGCGCGCGACCAGCGCGCCGTCCGGGTCGACGGTGAGGGCTCCCACGCGGCGAAAGTAAAGCGTGCGCCGCTCATCGAAGCGTCACAACTCGCCGGGCCTTGATCCGGCGGCCGCCGGCGTCGGTTGCGGTCGCGGTCAGGGCGACTTTGCGGATGCGGTGCTTCTTCACGTAGGCGCGCGCCGACCGGGACAGCCGGAACGTGACCTTGCCCGCCTTGCCGCTCGCGCGGGCGAGCGCGTGCGGGCGCTTGCCGGTCGTGGCCAGCAGGAGCTTCACGGTGCACGGCTTGGCGCTGCACGTGACGGTCACGCTGCCCTTCCCGCGGCGGTTCAGTGCGAGCTTGCCCAGCCCGACCGCGAACGTGGTCGGCTGCGGCGTGGCGGTCGTGGGCGGTGCGGCGATGCTCGGCTGCGGCGGCAGGTACTCGTAGGCGCCGATGTCGCGCGCCGTCGCGCCGTCGCCGTTGCCGTCGACCACGCGCGGGTTGCCGGCGCGGTCGGTCTCGCCCTGCGCGGCGGCGCGCGCCGCGCCCCTGTCGATCAGCGGCGAGGCGGCCGTCAGGCGGTAGTCGCCGTTCGCCGCGTCCAGCCAGTGGGGATCGGCGTTCACGTTGCCGCCCAGATCGCCGACGCTCACCCCGCTGCTCGTTGCGTAGTCCGAGACCGAGACGCTCAGCCCGTAGCCCGCGCGGACGGCGTCGGCGAACAGGTCCGTGCCGAAGCCGCGCACGATCGAGCCCGTCAGGACGATCGTCGCGTCGGTCCCTGCTCCGGTCCGCACGCCGAAGTCGCCGTTGCCGCCGCCGTCGATGGTGCTGCCGTCGACGGCGATGTGCGCGGCGTTGTTGGCGTGAACGCCCTTCGCCCCGGACGTCCGGGCACGGATCACGCTGTTGGCGATCGTGGCGTTGGCGTCCTGGACGTAGATCCCGAACCTGGTCGCCTCGATGGTGGTGCGCTCGACCTGGAACGCGTTCACGTCGCGGGGGGCCGAGTCGTCGACGATGCCGTCGCGCGCGGCGACGTGGCTGTCCCGGATCGTCGCGAACTCGCCGCCCGCGATCGGATCTACCCGGATGCCGAACACCACGGCGACCACATCGACGTGGTCGATCGCGCTCGCGGACTCGAGCGTCACGGCCTCGGGGCCGGCGGAGCGGACGGTGAGCGCGCTGGCGCTGGAACCGGCGCCCACGCGGAGGCTATCCGTACCTGCGTCGATCTCAGTGCCGCCGGCCCCGCGGCCGGAGCCGATCAAGTCGATCGGGCTGTTCGACAGATCCACCGCACCGGTGTGGGCGAGAGGGCCGCTGACGTGGATCGTGTCGGCGTTGGACACGATATCGGCGATCGTGATCGCCTGCTCGAGCGAGCACGGATCGTCCTGGGCGCAGGTCGTCGCGGCGGCTCCCGCGGTGACGTAGAGATCGGCGGCGCTCGCGGCATGCGGGGCCGCGAGGGCGCCGGCGGTCACGGCGAGGGCGACGAAGAAGCGTCGGGCGGTCACGGCATACCTCTGAGGGCTCGGGACAAGGTCATGGTCCCCCTAGGTGTCGCTTCGCCCCCGAAGCGTTACAGCGGCCAGCGATGGATTCGCGTTGCGCCGCGGATCAACCCCGTGCAGAGCACCTGAGTCCCGACGGTTGGAGGCACGCTGGCTGATGTGACGCTCGCCGCGTTCGATGATATGGAGCCGATCTATCCGGACCGTCGCTTAGAGGACCTTCCGGGGGGACGATCCGGGGCCGGCGGCGCAGGTCGAGCAGCGTGAATCGATCGGGCTCGCGTTCGTCGCCGCGCTGCAGTTCCTGCCGCCCAAGCAGCGGACGGTGCTGCTGTTGCGCGACGTGCTCGGCTGGTCGGCCCGCGAGACCGCCGAGGTTCTGGGTGACAGCGTCGCGGCGGTCGCCACGGATGTTGCCGCGGACCCGGCAGCCGCCACGCCGAGTCGCGTCCGAAACCAGCTCCCGCGAGCCGGCGGCGACTCAGGACGCAGCGTCTGCGGACGCCGGTGCCTCGTGGTAGGTAGTGAGGTGACGCCAGGAGGCGAGACGCGCTAGGCGGCGCCTCGGAGCGAGCAGCGGAAGGCCTTGCCTTGAGCAACTCAAGGTCCGCGCGCCAGGCGGAATGAGGTTGGAGCCAGAGCCCGGTCGCGACATCTCGTACTGCCACGGCCACCGGCGACCGGCCACCGAGGCAGACGCGTGCGCCGCGCCGGGGAATAGCTCCGGCCGAGAGGCGTCCTCGTGGATGGAACACCCCAACAGGAGCCACGGAGGCTCCGAAAGGAGGAAGCTCAGGAATGGCTTCCATCGGCCCCATCACCCTCGACCCGATCCAGGTGGTCGTGGCGAACGCGACGGTGAACGTGTCCTACACCGTCTCGTTCAACTCGTACGACGTCGCCTCCAGCCAGCAGTACCGCATGGTCTGCCGGCTGATGGGCGACGACACGCCGGAAGGCAACCCCGACGAGGCGATCGTCAACGGCAACCTGACCCCGCTGTTCTTCGGGCAGATCATCCAGTCGGACGGTCTCGCGTCGAAGACGTTCACCTTCACGAAGACGCTGGCGAAGGCGAACCTCAACGAGGATCAGCCGCCCGAGCCGAACCCGGACGAGATCCAGGCGGAGGTGACGCTGACGCCGATCGTCCCCGTCGCCGTCAGCCGCCAGAGCAACGTGCGGACGCTCGTCGCCTGAGCCGCTCAGCGTGCCCCGCGGCGGCCCCGGCCGCCGCGGGGAACGCACTCCCGTTTGGCTCGCGCCGGCGATGGGCGCGGTCCGCTACCTCCCGCCTGACCCGGACGCGTACGTCGCGTCCACGCAGCGGCACGCCCCCGAGGTTCGAGGCGCAGACAGGGCATCGCCGCGCTCTTTCACCGTATCCACGCATCCGACCTCGCGACTGCAGCCGGGATCACCGGCTCGAGCGGAGGCGGCCGCATCGCCAAAATGAGTGAGGACGTCGGGCTCCGTCTCGGCGGCGCGCCGGTTCGACGCGCTCCGCTCGTAGCCCCCGACGTGGCTGATCGAACTACGGCGTCCCGATCCCGAAGCTCGTCAGGTTGCAGGCGTGCCTGGCGTTGTCGCCAAGCTCGTCACGCGCCCTGACGCCCTCGCTCGCGCACGGTCGAAGGTCACCGCATCGAGCTGATCAATTAGGCGCAGCAGGCGCCAGAACGACAAAAGCCCCGACATGCGGGGCCTTCGCGTCATGCGCCGAAGAGGACTCGAACCTCCACCCGGTTATCCCGGACCAGGAGCCGGCACTGCTGGGTGTGCTTGGCGTATGAGAGGCGGTAGCTGCGTGACCGGTTGCGAGAGCGTTCGCACTGTCGCTCCAGCCGACGCCGCGCGACCACCTCCGGTTCCTATACGCCTTCGTGTTCGTTCGGCAAACCCGACCTCGAGCGCGGAGAACGCCCGCGAAATAGTCACCGCGCGAACCGCCATCGGCGTATGCTCGCCGTCGTTCGTCCAGCGAAACGCGATCGATGGCAGCCGTACCGCTCATTCTGTTGGCGGGACCGATCGTCAGGCGGGTGGAACCCAGACTCGCCGCCGTGTGGGTCGCGCTCAACCAGCCGATGGCCGTCAGGCTCGTGCTTTACGACGGTCTCCGGCAGGCACCGGTCAGCGCTGCGCCGCTGGCCGCCGGCGCCGCCAACACGCTTCGTGTCGGGAACGGCCTGCACCTCGCCGTCGCGGTCGTGGAGCTCAAGGCGCCCGCGACGCCGCTGACCGGCGGGCGCAACTACGCGTACAACCTCCATTTCCACGACTACGTCGGCGCCTCGCCGGGCGCCGCGGTGCTCGACCCGGCGACCCTGACCGGACCGAGCCGCGACCTTCACTCGCTCCAGCTGCTCAAGGACGGCCTGATCGATGGCCACCCGCACCTCGCGTTGGGCTATGCGCCGAACGAGCTCCCCAGCTTCGCGCTGCCACCGCCGTCGCTGACCGACCTGCGGATCCTGCACGGCAGCTGCCGCCGTCCGGGCTTCACGTACGCGAATGAGGCGGACGGCAAGACGAGCTACGACACGCTCTCCTTCGTCGACGACCTGGTCCTCAAGTGGCGCGCCGAGCCCGGCTTCGACGCCAACCGCCGCCCGCACCAGCTGTTCCTGACCGGCGACCAGATCTACGCCGACGACGTCGAGGGGCCGATGCTGCCGATGCTCAATCGCGCCGGCAACCGCTTGCTGGGCCGGACCGAGGATCTGCCCACGGTCTATCCGCCGGCGGCCGACCCGGCGACCAAGCAGGCGTACCTCGGGGTGCCGACGCCGGCCGGCTCGGCCTCGATCGAGGCGTTCATCGCCAAGCACCCGCTCGATGCGTTCGACGCGCTGCAGGACGACCGCGTGGTGCGCGCGGTCGGCGATCCCACGCTGGAGCGCAAGTTCAGGATCCTCTACGACCGCCCGTACGCCGTCGACCCGAGCGCTCCAACCGGCTCGCCGCGGCTGTGGCCGGCCGACCTGAAGAACTTCCCGGCCAACCGCCGCAAGACCGTCCTCGAATGCGAGACGAAGTTCTCCACCACCGACATCGCCAATCATCTGATGTCGTTCGGCGAGTACTGCGCGATGTACCTCGCGGTGTGGTGCAACGCGGTCTGGGAGCCGGCGATGGCGAGCCTCGACGAGCTCTACACGCTCCCGGCCGAGCTGCCGCAGCTCTGGGACCTGCACGCCTGCTTCGACGACGGCGTGATCCCGCGCACCGCCCGGCCCGCGCTCGAGAAGCAGCTCAAGGCCCTGAAGGAGCGCGCTGAGAAGAAGGGGAGCTACCAGCGCAGCGTCGACACGCTGGGCACGTTCGTCATGGGCCTGCCGAAGGTCCGCCGCGCGCTGGCGAACGTCGCGACCTACATGATCTTCGACGACCACGACGTCACGGACGACTGGAACATCGGGCGAGCGTGGCGCGACCAGGTGCAGACGACGCTGCTGGGCCGGCGCATCATCACCAACGCGCTGCTCGCCTACGGGCTGTTCCAGGACTGGGGCAACGACCCGCTGCGCTACCGCAAGGACCCGCACGACGCGCTGCTGCGCCACGCACAGCTGCTCTTCCCGGCGACCGGCCCCACGACACCGCTCGGCTCGATGATCGTCCTCGAGGGCCTCTTCGGGCTCAACCAGCCCGACCCCGAGACGCCGCCGCCGCAGCTCAAGTGGCACTGGACGGTCGACGGCCCGCGCCACCGCGTGATCGCGCTCGACACGCGCACGCGCCGCAGCTTCCGCTCGCGCTACCTGCCGCCCGGGCTGCTGTCCTCCAAGGCGCTCGAGGAGCAGCTGCCGAACCCGGCGACGGCGCCGCTGCCGGCCGGCATGGACGTGGTCGTCGTGATCTCGCAGACGCCGGTCGCCATGCCCGCGGTCGCCTCCGCGGTGATCGTCCCGCTGATGGGCGCGGTCGGGGAGTTCAAGGCGCGCACGAAGTGGCGCAACCTGACCGGGCTCGAGCCGGACAGCGAGATGTGGCCGGGTGACGAGGCCGCGTTGGAGGCCGTGCTGCGCCGGCTCGCCGCCTACAGGCGCGTGGTGGTGCTCTCGGGCGAGGTCCACTGGGGATCGACCGCCGAGCTGAGCTACTGGACCCGCGGGCCGCGGCGGCTCGATCTCGACCCGGCCCGCCGCGCCGACCTCGACGGCAAGGTCGTCACCCCCGCCCTGCGGCAGGCGTTCGCGGCCGCCGGCATCACGCTCTCCGACAAGGCATGCGTGGAGACCCGCCCCAGCCAGGAGTGGCTGGTGATCGATCCGCCGCCGGTCCGGCGCCTCTTCCTCGTCCGCGCGGAGCCCGACGGCCTGCACGTCTACGAGGAGAACGAGCCCGCGCGGCTGGCCCAGTTCACCTCCAGCGGACTGAAGAACATCAAGAAGGAGATCGCGATCGCGGGCCGTCTCGCCGGCGGCATGGCCTTCGCCCTGATCGACGGCGTGCCCGTCGAGCGGCTGGTGTGGTTCGACAACACGCCGGCGCCGATCCAGCCGCCCGCCGGCGGGCGCTTCGGGCCGGCCGTCCGCGACCGGCTGGGCAGCGAGCCGGTGACCGTCCCGAGCGCGCACTGGCCGGCGGGCACGACCATGACCACCCCCGATGCCTGCTGGCGGATCGACATGGTGCGCGACGCCCGCCCGGACAGCGCGCGCGAGGCGTTCGTGCGCCCCGACCCGTTGCCCACCTTCGACCTGGCCAAGCTCGCGGACTCCTCCGCGAAGATCGCGTCCGCGCACGCCGGCCACTTCCGCAGCGGCAAGCTGCGCTTCTCGCGCGGCGCGCTCTACGTGTCCAACCTCGGGTTCGTGCGCTTCGAGCGCGAGGGGACCGACCTCGTCGCCTGCCACGACCTCTACTCGCACCCGCCGCGCGAGAACCGCGCGGCGCTCGTCGCGGCCCACCGCGTGAACCTGCAGCGCTTCGACGAGCGCCGCCCGGCACTGCGGACCGAGGCCTGATGCTCCGCGTCCTGCTCTTCGTCCCGCTGTGGATCTATCACCGGCTCGACGAGCTCGTGACGGCGATCAGCGACGACCCGCTCGTGCGCGCCGCGGTCGAGGCCGATCTCGGGCTGCCGCCCGGGACGCTCGCCAACAAGGACCCGAAGTCCTGGCCCAACCCGACGCCGGAGATCCGCGCCTACGTCACGGCCGCCAACCCGAGCGCCGAGCAGCTCAAGGTCACGTTCGAGGCGCTCGCGAAGTACTTCAAGTTCTGGTCGGACATCTTCGCGGCGGCGGAGACCGAGGACGGGTCGATCGTCGCCGACGAGCTGCTCTACCGGCTGCTGCAGACCACCACGACCGACCTCATCAAGTTCGACTATCCGACGGTCTACGCGCTGATGCGGCTGACCGGGGTGATCGAGCAGAACACGCGGCTGACGCTCGAGGAGGTGTTCGCGCCCGAGGTCGGCGCGAACATCTTCCGCAGGGAGTACTGGTCGGGCTGGCTCGATCGCTTCGAGGCCAACTACCTGCGCTTCCGGCTCGAGCAACAGCCGGACATCCTGCCTCCGACGGCGACGCCGAGCGTGAAGGACCGGCAGCTCGGCCTGCGCGTCTTCGGGCTCTCGGACCTCGGGTTGGGGCTGATCGCCTACCTCGCGTCGCGCTTCGACGACACCGACTTCTACTACGGGTGGGAGATCGTGCCGCGGCCGCCCGCGCCGTTGGGCGGCACGCAGCCGGGCCGCGTGATCCCGATGGCCGACCACGTCGCGAGCCGCACCGCGACGGTACGCGTCACGCGCGGCGGCCTTCAGGCCACGCTCGCCCAGGTCCTCTTCGAGGACCCCGACGGGCGCCTGGGCTGGCTCGTCTCGCTCGGCGGCAGCTTCAGCGCGGAACAGGTGTTCAAGCCGGCCTCGCGGCCGATCAAGGTCAAGGCCACGCTCGAGACACACGGCCAGGACGCGTCGGCCGTGCTGCGCTTCAGCGGCGCGTCGAGCTTCCAGGGCGCGCCGGGGGCGGGGCTCGAGCTGGAGATCGCGCCGGAGGCGACGTCCAACGTCCTGCCCCCGTTCGCCATCCCCAGCCCGACCGGCACACGGCTCGAGATCGGCGACTTCAAGCTCACGGGCGAGCTGAACGACGAAGCGGCCAGGCTGCGGATCGAGCTGCGCCGCACCGCGCTCGTGATCGTCACCGGCGACGCCGATCCGGTCACCAAGAAGGTGCTGCGCGAATCCGAGACGCGGATCGACTTCGAGCTCGGCCTGACGATCGACACCGAGCACGGCGCCTACCTCGACGGCGGCAGCCGGCTCTCGACCACGATCGCCGTCAACAAGTCCGTCAAGGGCCTGCGGGTGCAGACCGTGGCGATCGCGCTGGCGCCCCGCAGCGCACCGGAGGGCGCCGCCGAGCTGCAGCTCGACACGACGACGGCGTTCAGCCTGTCGCTCGGCCCGCTGAAGCTGACCGTCGACGGCATCGGCGCCACCGTCGCGCTCGGCACCACCAAGGGCGAGGTGCCCGAGAACGCGGCGCGGCTGATGGGCAAGTTCCTCTACATCGGCGACGTCGGCTTCCTGCCGCCCAAGGGGATCGGGATCGTCGTCGACGGCAAGGTCGTCACCGGCGGCGGCTACCTCTTCTACGACCGCGACAACAACCAGTACGCGGGCGCGCTGCAGCTCTCGCTCGGCAAGCGCTGGACGCTGACCGCGATCGGGCTGATGACCGCCGGCGACGCGGGCTTCTCGCTGCTCGTGATCGCGTCGCTCGAGTTCGTCCCCGCGTACCCGCTGTTCCTCGGCATCCAGCTCAACGGGATCGGGCTGCTGGTCGGCATCAACCGCACGATGGATCCCGAGGCGCTGCGCGCCGGCGTGCGCAACAAGACGCTGGACGCGATCCTGTTCCCGACCGACGTAGTTGCCAACGCGGCACGCTACGTCGCCGCGCTCAAGACCGTCTTCCCACCGGCGCCGGAGCATCATCTGCTCGGCTTCACGGTCAGCCTCGGCTTCGGCGCCAAGCAGGTGGTGCGCGCCGAGCTCGGGGTCGTGTACGAGTTCGGTGCGGGCCGCTGGGCGGTGGTCGGCCAGCTGCACGCCGCCTATCCGGCCGCCGCCGCCGAGAAGCTGCTCGAGCTGCACGTCGACGCGCTCGGGCTGTGGGATCCCGGCCGGAACGAGTTCTCGCTCGACGCGACGCTCTACGACTCGCACATCGGGCCCGTGAGCTTCACGGGCGACGTGGCAGTTCGCATGCGCAAGGGCGACGCGTCGTTCTTCCTGTTCTCGGCCGGCGGCTACCACCCGGAGTTCAACGTCCCGGCGGGCTTCCCGGCGCTGCGCAGGCTGACGATCGCCCTGGCCGACTCCGAGAACCTGCGGCTGAAGCTGAGCGGCTACGTCGCGATCACCTCCAACACGCGGCAGATCGGCGCGCGCATGGAGCTGTTCGTGAAGATCGGGAGCGTCAGCATCGAGGGCATCCTGAGCTTCGACGCGCTGTGGCAGCCGGACGTCCGCTTCGTCGTCCTCTTCGACATCGAGTTCAAGCTCAAGTACAAGGGCACGACGTTCTTCGGGGTCGAGGTGTCCGGCCGCTTCACCGGGCCGCACCCCAAGCGCGTCGTCGGCAAGTGGTCGATCGACCTGTGGCTGTTCTCGATCGGCGGCACGATCGACCACACGTTCGGCGCCGACCGGCCGCCCGCCGCGCTGCCGGCCGTCGATCCGCTGCCGCCGCTGGTGGCCGCGCTCAAGGAGCCGGGCAACTGGAGCACCGACCTCGCGGGCGCCCCGACGCTCGTCACCCTGCGCCGGCGCGACGGCGTGTTCGTGCATCCGCTGGCCCGGATCGGCGTGCGCCAGACGGTCGTCCCGCTCTCAATCCGGATCGCGCGCTTCGGCGGCGGCACTGTGGCCGGAGCGGCGCGCTACGACATCACGTCGGCGACCGTCGGCGGGCGCCCCGCCACCCAGACGACGCTCAACGAGCAGTTCGCGGCCGCGGAGTTCCTCGACCTCTCCGACGACGAGAAGCTCGCGCGGCCGTCGTTCGAGGCGATGCCCGCGGGCGTCTCGCTCGGCAGCGGAGACGTCACGTTCGGCAGCCAGACCGCCGTCTCCGAGATGGACTTCGACCGCCGCATCGACGGCGCGCCGCCCTCGGGGGGAACCCTGAGCGGCACCCTGGCCACGTTCGCGGCGGCCTTTGGCGCCGCCGCGCGCAGCCCGCTGCGCGAGCCGGACACCGACGGGCAGTCGCTCGCCGTCGGCGTCGAGCGGTTCGTCGTCGCGAGCACCGACGACCTCGCGCCCACGACGATCGGAACGGGCTCGTTCGCCGCCGCGCGCCAGGCGCTCGACGCGCACCTCGCCACCAACCCGGACGCCCGCCTGCAGGTCGTCCCGACCTTCGTCGCATCATGAGCGCGCGCTACCAGTTCATCCCCTGGGTCCGCGCGGGCGCCGCGAACGCGTACTCGAACGCCGACACGCTGCGTCCCGTCCTGCAGCGGCCGGACACGAAGCCGCTGACCGGCCTGCCCGTCGCCCTGAAGGTGAACACGACGCCGGTGGACGTGCCGCTGCGCCTCTACGGCCCCGGCGACGTGCTGGGCCTCGATCCCCGCGCCGTGATCCGCACCGAGCCGCCGCCCGGCACGGGGGACTTCGAGCCCAACCACCTCGCGGCGATCGAGTTCGACGCCCCGGACTTCCCGTGGCTGTTCACGCCCGCCGCGGCCGCCTCGCAGGGGCGCCTGCGACCCTGGCTGTGCCTGGTCGTCGTCGAGCGCGACGAAGCGTCGCTCAGCGCGGCGAGCGGCCGCCCGCTGCCGGTGCTCAACGCGGCCGCCGCCGAGCTGCCCGACCTGGCCGAGTCCTATCTGTGGGCGCACGCGCAGGTCGTCCAGGCCGACGCGGCGGAGCCCGTGCAGCAGATCCTCACCGGCGCGCCCGAGCGCAATCTGTCGCGGCTGATCTGCCCGCGCCGGCTCGAGCCGCACACCCCGTACCGCGCGTGCGTCGTGCCGGCCTTCGACGCCGGCCGCCGCGCCGGGCTGGGGCTCGAGGTCACCGACGAGGACCACCTCGCGCCGGCCTGGGACCTCACCCAGCCGCGGGTCGACCTCCCGGTCTACTTCCAGTGGGAGTTCGCCACGGGCGAGGGCGGCGACTTCGAGACGCTCGCGGCCCTGCTGACCGGGGTGCGGATCGGCGCGGGGATCGGCCGGCGCGCGCTCGACGCCTCGCACCAGCCGTTCGGGCTGCCCGAGCCGGGACCGCTCGAGTTCCAGGGCCCGCTGCTGGCCGTCAACGCGCCCGCGCCACCGGCGCCGGCCGGGACCTTCCAGGCCGCGCTGCGGAACCTGGTCAACCAGCCGGACGCCGTCACCCCGCCGGTCTACGGCAGCCGCCAGGCCGCCCAGCCGACCGTTCCCGCTGACGCCGCGCCGCCGCGCTGGCTGCGCGAGCTCAACCTCGACCCGGCCGCCCGCGGCGCGGCCGGGCTGGGTGCGCGGATCGTCCAGGAGCGCCAGGAGCAGCTCGTCGCGTCCGCGTGGGAGCAGCTCGGCGAGGCCGACGCGGTGGCGCGGCTCGAGAACCGGCTCGACTTCGGCGTGGCCGTGCTCGGCTCGTTCTCCCGCCGCCACCTGCAGACGATGGACACCGGGCGCCTGCTCCAGTTCCTCGGGCCGGCCCAGGCGCGCGTGCGGACGTCGCCGCAGACGCTCGGCGCCTCGCTCGCCGCCAAGAACGTGCCGGCGGCCTTCACGTCGGCGGCCTTCCGGCGCGCGCTGCGACCCGCCGGGACCGTCGCGCGCCGGCGATCACCGAACCCGCCGTCGCTGCAGCTGCTCGCGAGCAGCGTGCGCGTGCCGCCGATGACCGTCGGTCCCGTGTTCGGTACGCCCGCGCTCGTGTCTCCGGCCCACGTGGAGGCGCAGATCGCGGCGCCGCATCCGATCATCTCGCCGTCGCTGGCGCGCTTCCTCAGCGCACTCGGCCCCGTGCTCCAGTACGCGCAGGACTTCGCCACCCACGCGATCCATGGGCCGCCACTGCCGTTCATGCTCGACCAGACCTACAAGGCCGGGCTGCTCGCCGCCGTCGACCCGGCCCAGACGGTGCCGAAGCGCTTCTACTCGCGCGTCACCGCGGCCGGGGAGCCCGTGGCGGCGCCCCCGGCGGGCACCACCGTCGTGGCGCATCCCGCGTTCCGGCAGCCGATGTACGAGGCGCTGCGCGACCTCGCTCCCCAGCTGCTGGTGCCGGGCGTCGGCGCGATCGAGCCCAACACGGTGACGGTGCTGAAGTCCAACGCGCGCTTCATCGAGGCCTTCATGGCCGGTCTCAACCACGAGCTCGCGTCCGAGCTGCTCTGGCGCGAGGTGCCCGGCGAGCTGCGGCACACGTACTTCCAGACGTTCTGGGACGGCCCGCCGCAGATCCCGGAGCTGCACCGCTGGAATCCCGAGGCCGGGCTCGGCGGCTCGCTCATCGGCGGCGACGCGCTCGTGCTGGTGATCCGCGGCGAGCTGTTGCGCCGGTACCCCGACGCGCTCATCTACGCCGTCCCCGCGCTGGGGCCGACGACGCTCGGCGAGGGCGAGGTGCTGCCCATCTTCCGCGCGCGCATGGACCCGGACATCACGTTCCTCGGCTTCGCGCTCACCGAGGCGCAGGCGCGCGGGCACTTCTTCGTCATCCAGGAGCAGCCGAGCGCGCCGCGCTTCGGGCTCGACGACTCCCGCAAGGACCCCGTGGCGAGCTGGAACGACCTCGCGTGGACGGACATGCGCACGCTGCCCGGTGCGCGCGTGAAGGCCGGCGACCTGCTGCTGCCGGCGGCGCAGCGCCCGGCGGGGACGACGTGGTCGTTCAACTCCGCGCACATGGCGGGCATCCTGCGCCAGCGCCCGGTGCAGGTCGCCTTCCACGCCGACCGACTGCTGCCGCCGCCATGAAGACGATCGAGGAGATCCGGGCGCTGGCCGGAACGCTTCCGTCCCCGGCGACGCCGCTGGTGCTGCTGCCCGTGCAGGTCCAGACGCGCTACGTCGGCACGCAACTGCTGATCCGCGTCTATCCCGACGAGATCCACGTCGACAGCCACCAGGAGGGACTGACCGCGGCCGAAGGGGAGTGGGGGCGACGCTACTGGGAGCTGATCTGGCCCGCCGCCGGCGACGTGCCGGCGCAGAGGCGCGCGTGGGACGCGCTCGTGGAGCGCTTCGGCGCGCGCCGCGCCGCGTGGATCGCGCGCCGGCTGACGCCGACCAACCTCGCGGCGCGGCCCGGCACGCCGCCCGTGTTCCCCGACACCGGCCCGGCTCGCGCCGCCGACGCGTCCCCCGCGCCGGTCGCGCGCGCCCTTCCGGACCGCTGGATCGTCATGGGCTACAACGTGGACGGCGCGCGCACGCTGCTCGAGGCCGGCGCGCCGATTCCCGAGACGCTCGTCGTCGGCCCGGGCACCGACGAGCCGGCCGGGCCGCCGCCCGCGGCCGGGGAGCTGCCGCTCGACGCGCGCATGCGCTGGATGGTCGACTTCGCGGAGGCCGAGAAGGTCGGGATGGGCATTCGCGTCGCACTGCCCGCCGCGACGAGCTACAGCGCCCTGCTGGTCTTCGGCGTCAAGACCACGCTGACGCCCGACGCCGCCGCGACGCGGCTGGAGACGCTGCTCGACGCCCATCACTACACGCGCGGGCTCGCCCTCCCAGCGCCGGGCACGCCGACCAACAACACCACCGATGCCGCGTCCGGCTATGCGCAGGGCGACGCCGGCGCCTTCAACGTCGAGGTGGCGCCGCCGAAGATCGGCAACGGCACGGACTGCGGCGAGGTCGCGCGGCTCGTCGGCATCCGCCGCGATCTGTTCACTGCCGTCGAGGGCGCGACGCGCCTCGAGGACTTCACGGCGCGCAAGATGAACGCGCTGCTGTGGGCGGTGACCGGCGGCGCGTATGTCGAGCAGATGGTCACCGGGCTCACGAACGCCGAGGTTGACGCCGCGCGGCGCTTCTTCATCGACTGCGTGCGTGCGCAGGGCCCGCTGCCGATGTTGCGCGTCGGCCGTCAGCCGTACGGGCTGCTGCCGGCGACGTCGCTGGACCTCGCCGGCGGGCGCTTCGTCCGCACGCTCCAGTCCCTGCGCACGGTCTGGCGCCGGGCGCTCGCGAACGTCCCGCGGCTGCAGCCGGGCGCTGACGACGAGCTCCGGCTGCTCGAGATCCTGCGCATGCAGCCGTACGCCGCCGGGCACCGGGTCCGGCTCGCGTTCGGCGGCGACGCGCTGGCGCCCAACGTCGTGACGCCCGGCGGCCTGGCGAGCGACCTGCAGCCGCACGCACGGATGGTGCGCGACGCGCTGCGGCCGTGGAGCGACCAGGGCATCGCGAGCGCGACGCGCCTCGTCGACACCCTGCCGGCGGCGGACTCGCAGCCGCTCGTCGCGCCGCTCGCCGGCCCGGCGCCGAAGGCCGCGCTCAACTTCCTACGCACGGCCACGTTCGACGACGTGCTCGCCGAGCGCATCACCGGCGGCCCGCCGGCCACGTTGCTCTACGCGCTCGCGCGCCACTCGGTGCTGCTCACGCAGGCGATGACGGGAGCGCGCGTGCTGATGCGCCGCGGCACGCTGCCCGCGGCGCCGCTCCGCGAGCCGGTGCTCGTCGACATCCTCGGCAACGACGCTCCCGAGCGCACGCGCACACTGGCTCGCCTGCTCGAGCTCGATCCCGCGCTGCGCGCGTCGATCCACACGCTGACCCCGGCGCAGGAGCCCGAGGCAACGGTGCTCGACGAGCTGCGCCAGGCGCTCGCGTTCCTCGAGACGCAGCCGGCCACGACGCTCGAACGACACCTCGCCGGCTGCCTGGACCTGTTCTCGCATCGCCTCGATCCGTGGATCACCGGGCTCGCGACGCGGCGGCTGAACGACATCCGCCGGTCGACCCCCCGGGGGTTGGGGCTCGGAGGGTTCGGCTGGGTGCACGACGTCGCGCCCGAGCCTCGCACGCCGGTCGCGCCCGGGCCGGACGGCCTCCCGCTGTATGCGGCGCGCGAGCCGGGCGGGGCGATCCACGCGCCGTCGATGGGCCAGGCGGCGGCCGCGGCGGTGCTGCGGAGCGGCTATCTGACCGACAACGGCGACGGCAGCGGGCAGCCGTTCGCGATCGACCTCAGCTCGGCGCGCGTGCGCGTCGCGCAGGAGCTGCTCGACGGCATCCGCCAGGGGCAGGCGCTGGGCGACCTGCTCGGCTACCGGTTCGAGCGCGGTCTGCACGACCGTCAGCTGGACCGCTTCGTGCCGCTGTTCCGGCGCGAGGCGCGGCTGTGGGCGGTGTACACCGCGCAGGAGTGGTTCCTCGAGGTCCAGACGTGGCCGCACTCCCCGTTCAAGATCCAGGCGCTGAGGTCCGCGCAGCGGGCGTTGACGAACGCGCTGAACGCGGTGCGCACGAAGCACCGCTGGCCGGCCGCGGCGGGCCTGCCCGAGCTCGAGGCGCTGGCGGACGTCGGCGTGCTCGACGGACTCGAGCTCGCGCGCGGCCTGCACGACGGCCGCATGCTGTTCGACCGGCCGGCGGCCACCGCGACGCAGACGCAGCGCACGCACCTGCAGGCCGAGGTGAAGAACCTCGAGAACGCGCTCGACGCGGTCGGCGACGCGCTCACCGCCGAGGGCGTCTACCAGGCGGTGCGCGGCAACTTCAACCGCGCGTCGGCGAGCGTCGATGCGCTCGCGCACGGCGAGCTGCAGCCACCGGAGCTCGAGTTCGTCGCGACGCCGCGGGCGGGCGCGCCGGTCACGCACCGGCTGGTGGTCGTGTTCAGCGCGACGCCGCCTCCACTCGCCGGCGCGAGCCCGCGCGCGGTGGCCGAGCCGGCGCTCGAGCTGTGGCTTCGTCAGATGCACGGCGATGTGCGCCTCGTCGGCTACAGCGCCGAGTTCCTCGACGCGACCGGCAAGGTCCTGCTGCGGCGGAACCGCCAGCCGCTCGGGACGCTGGTGCCCTCGCCGCTCGACGCCCTGTATCTCAGCGCCGCGTCGCAGCCGGGCGCGAAGTCGCAGCTCGAGCAGTTGATCGAGTACTCGCTGTGGCGCGGCGCGCCGGCCACGATCCCGGCTGACGCGCGGCTGCGTCTCGTGCTCGAGCGGACGTCGGACCTGCCAGCGTCGTGGCTCAGCCTCGGCGAGTACCTCGAGCTCGTGCGCGCGTTCCGGGAGGCGATCCTCCCCGCCCGCGCGCTCGCGGCGGCGGACCTCGCGCCCGCTTCGGGGGACGTCGCGGACACGGCGGACCTGACCGAGCTCGCCGCGCGGGCGGACGCGGCCGTCGCGGCGCTGCGAGGCGCGCGCGACAGGCTTGCGGCTCCGGACGACGTGCGGGCGCGGCTCGTTGACCTCGCGTTCTTCGGGTTCGCGGAGGCGATCCCGGCCGCGCCGCGCGACCCGAGCGCGCTCGGCGAACAGGTCACGGCGACGCTGGCCGAGGCCGACCGGCGGGTCGCCGCCGCAACGGCCGCCGGCGACCCGCGCGACCGGCTGCGCGCCGTCTTCGGCGAGGCGTTCAAGGTGCTGCCGCTCCAGCGCCCGGCGAACATCGCCGAGCTGAACTCGTCGTTGCGCCGCTCGGACGAGCTGCAGGGCGGCGACCCGCTGCAGGCGCTCTCGTGGCTCCAGGGCGTGAGCCGCGTGCGCGCGGGTGCCTCGCGCCTGGACGCCGCGCTGATGTACGCCGCCGCGCTGGACCGCTCGCCGGCGCTGGAGCTCAAGGTGGCGCAGCTGCCGTTCATCGCCGGCGAGCGGTGGGTCGGGCTCAGCGGCGCGCCGGTGCGCGGCAAGCTGTCGCTCGTCGCGCACATGCCGCGGCCGTTCCAGGTCTCCGCGCCACTCTCCGGGCTGGTCATCGACGAGTGGACGGAGTCCGTGCCGTCGGGCGAGGTCACGACCGGGGTGGCGTTCAACTTCGACGCGCCGGGAGCGCGGCCGCCGCAGAGCGTGGTGCTCGCGGTGACGCCGCCCGGCGCGCAGCGCTGGGACGTCGACACGATCGAGAAGACGCTGCTGGAGACGTTCGAGCTCGCCCGGCTGCGCGCCGTCGACCCGCAGGCGCTCGGCGGCGAGGCGCTGATGCAACGCGCGCTGCCGGCGCTCTACGTGAGCGCCAACCTGGCCGGCGACACCGTCTCGACCGACTTTGCGAGGCTGCTGTGAGCTCGATCACCTTCTGGACGCGGATCGAGCCCTACACCCGGCTCGACGACATCGAGGACGGCCTGCAGGCGCGGCTGCACGACCCGCTGTGGCTGCTCGCGCGGCAGTGGCAGACGGGCGAGTTCCACGGCGAGGACGCGGGCACGCCGGTGCAGGCGCGCGTCCGCCTCGAGCGCACGCTGCCGACTCGCTACCAGGCACGTGGCGGCGCCGCCGAGCCGTATCGCCCGGAGCTCCCGCTCGAGGCGCTCGTCGAGCGCGAAGCCGTGCGCGGTGACGTGCGCGTCGCCGCCGAAGCCGGGCTGACCTTCCTGAAGATGCTCACGCGCGCGGGTGTCGCCGCCGCGACAAAGACCGCGTTCGTGACCGCGTTTGCGCTCGCGCCCGCGGACGCCGGCGACGACGCCGCCGGGACCCGCTACCTCTCGATCATGGCCCGGCGTGCGCCGGACGGCTTCCGCGTCTACGACGCGATCGTGGCCGCCGCCGGCGCGCTCCCCGCCGGGCCGGTCGTACCCGACGCCGACGCGCCGAAGGTCCTTGCGGCCTGTGCGAGCTACCGCGCGTGGTACGAGGCGCGCTACTCCACGCCGTCGGCGACCGCCTGGGACGCGGAGCATCTCGAGTACTCGTTCAGGCTCACCGCGCCGACGGACGGCGGCGAGGTGTCGCTGACCGCCGCGGAGTACCCCGGCGGCACGCTCGACTGGTACGCGTTCGACGCGCTCATGGCGATGATCGGCTTTCCGGTCCCCGTGAAGCGCACAGAGACGGTCGTGCGGACCGTGCTGCCCGCGCCCGTGCGCTACCCGGGCATGGCGAGCGACCGGTGGTGGCAGTTCGAGGACGCGCGCGTGAACCTCAACCGCATCGAGGGCGACGCGGACGACCTGCTGCGACTGGCCCTCGTCGACTTCTCGCTGCTGTACTCGAACGACTGGTTCGTCGTGCCGGTCGATCTCGCGCCCGGCGGCATCTTCTTCCTCGACTCGGTGGTCGTCACCGACGCGTTCGGCGAGCGCACGATGATCCCGCACTACAGCCGCTCGGAACGCCCCGAGCCCGAGTGGCGGCTGTTCGTCGTCAGCCCGTTCTACGACATGTTCTTCCTCCCGCCGGTGCTCGCCGACAGCCTGAGCGGCGACCCCGTGGAAGAGGTCCTGCTCATGCGCGACGAGGTTGCGAACCTGGTCTGGGCCGTCGAGCGCCTCGCGCCGAGCCTCGCCGGCGGCGCGTTCGACCGCGACGCCGCGTATCGCCTGCGGGCGGGCCAGACCCCGGCCCCCGAGCCCGCGGCGGACGGCGAGGCGCTGCGCTACCGCCTCGCCACGACGGTGCCCGACAACTGGATCCCGTTCACCCCCGTGCGCATCGACCCGTCCCAACCGCCGGTGAAGCTGCGCCGCGCCAAGGCGTTGCTGGACGAGGGCAGCGGCCCCGGCTTCTCACGTCCGCGCGGCCGCATCCTCGAGCCCGACCGTGTCGACTTCAGCCTGTACGAGGAGGAGGTGCCGCGCGCCGGCGCGCGCGTCACCCGGTCCTACCAATACGCCCGCTGGGTCGACGGCTCCACCGTGCTCTGGCTCGGCCGGCGCAAGGGCGCGGGGCGCGGCGAGGGTTCCTCCGGGCTGCGCTTCGACAGCCTCGAGGACCCCTAGCGCCGGCGCCGCTTGATCCGTCGGTGGGCCTCCCAACAGTCGGACACAGACCTTGCGGGAGTGCGGACACGCGAACGCGTCAACCGCGGTCCGGCGCAGCGTGATCCAGAACGCGAAAAGCCCGCGCGCCTGCCGTGCGAGGGCGCGGCTGGCAAGTCAGTCCGACGCCTGGACGATCTCCGGACCGGGGCGGTCGAGCGGGACGGCCGTCCATGTGGAGCTGGTGCGCCTGGCGAGGCCGGCGGACGCGAGTTTGCGCAGCGTCTCTCTCAGCTCGGCCTCGGGAATGTCGAGGTCATTGAGCAGGCGCTTGACCGACCGGCCCGTCGCCGCGCCGGCCAACCACGTGTACACCTCTCGTCGTTGCCGCGGCTGCCTGTTCAGCGTGGCGGCGTCAGCCCGAGCGATCATCTGATGGATCCTTTCCGGCGGTGCTTCCCCGGCCGGTGGCGTTGCTCTCTTCAGCTGAGCGTCGCCACAGGCAACACCGCGAGTTCGCGGCCGGCGCGGCAATCAAGCCGCGGCCAGCATTGTGCGCAATGATACTAGCGTGCGCCGCAGTGCCTGCTGAAGCTCCGGCGATCGGCTCCGGCCGCTACGACGTGGAGCAGGATCACGAGCGAGGTGCTGATAGCGGCCGGCGAGCTAGCAGATGGCGGTGAACGCCGCGACGTTGTTCGTCTCGTCGCTTTCGTCGACCTTGGAGCGCGAGTCGGCGGTCGCTTGGTGCGTTGCTTCGCACGCGAGCGAGTAGGTGCGGGTCTGCGAGGCTCCCGCGGCGAGCCCCGAGAACGCGAAGTCTCCGACCTCGGCGAGCGTGACGGTGAAGGCGCTGGCGGGAGCGGCGCCTTGGTTCCGGACGGTGAACTCGCTGAGAGTGAAGTTGCTGATCACCAGATCCGGCTTGCCGGTCGGTGGAGACGGTTGAGGTGGTGTCGGGGACGGCGTCGGCGGGGATGGCGGCGGCTCGATCCACCGAGAGCACGACACCTCGTCGTTGAAGCGCCGCACTGCGCCGGAGCCGTCGCCGAACTTGGGATCTCTGGCCGGGAAGCCGGTGCCGATCAGATCGACGGTGCGGCCACGACAGCCACTCTTGTGGCGGAAGAGGCGATAGCGCGCGCCGCTCGGGAGGCACCATCTTGCAGCCGAGCTCTTGTCCTCAAAGCCCTCGACTCGGTCGTAGTTCTCGTAGTTGCGAAGGCCGCGGTCCAGGTAGTCGATCATCACGCCGCGATCACCGTCGAAGCCGGTGTCGTCATAGAGCTCCACCCAGGAATCGAGGATGCTGGTGCAGCTCGATCGGTGCGGCGCGGGACGAAACTCCTCCGCCTTGACGCTCCCTCCTGGTCCGTCGTTGTCGTGCTCGGTGCCGTAGAGCATCAGTCCGCCGCTGGGCGTCACGTATACGCCACCCGCGGCGTCGAGGTTGCATTGCGCGCCGCCGGGGAATCCGCAGTACAGGTGTCGCGAGGCGATCTTGCGAATGCGCGGCGTACGCGGAGTGCGCTCAAGCCTGAAGAGATCGGCGAAGTCGCTCCCTGGGCCGCCAGCCGCGTTCCGGTGCGTGCCGATCAAGTAGAGGGTTCCCTTGGCGTCGGCGACGAGCCCCAGGTTCTGATAGTTGCCGAACTCGCTGTCGCCACCCACCAGCTCGCTCTCCCTCCAGGTTGCGACGTGGTCAAAGCGCGGATTGGTAAGACCGGTGCCCACGCGCGAGAGATAGAAGTCGAGCGTGTTGGCGTTCGCGCCGCCTACGATCAGGAGGTAGCGCCCGTCGCGCAGCTTTGCGATCGAGACTGTGCCCGCACCCTTGACCCCGGTGGCGTGCGGAAGCATGCCGGTCCGGCGCGGACGCCGCGGGTCCGCGAGATCCCAGAAGACGACGCGCGAGCGCGAACCCTCCTCGAGACCCACGACGACGAACTGGCCGACCGACTGGATCCCGCCGGAATGGTCGAAGCCGGGGTCTGAGCGGACCACCTCCACCACGCGGTCACCAGCGGGCGGCCGCCGTTGGTCGGAGCGAGCAGCGATCCGGTTCGAGCGAAAGCGCTCACCGGAGCCGTCGCGCGAGGCCATCGCGACGACCACGAAGCTCACGTTCTTCCCGGAGCGCGACACCGCGAGGAAGCGCCCCTGGTTCGCCGTCAGCCGCTGCACCCCCTGCCAGTGCTTGCTCATGCTCACATCCGGCGCCGGGCCCATACGAAACCCGAGCAGGTCGCCGTGGTCGCGCAGCCTACGAAACTGGGACATCAACGTGCGCACAGGCGGGTTGCAGTCCCGTGCGCCCCACTGGCACGACACGTCCGCGGCAAAGCCGCCCTGCGCAGCGTCCACCCCGGTCCGCGCGCCGCCCGCGGGAGCGGACGCGACCACCAGTACCAGCGCACCGGCCGCTGCAACGCCCCAGAGGCAGCGAACGATTGGCTTATGCGCTCCCATCCCGCCGAGCATCCCAACAGCGCGACCGCATGGTCAAGCCGGTGCTCGAAGCTCGTCCGCGCGGCGCCGGGCGTCGGGGTCGGAAACCCACGTGGTGCAGCGCGCGTCGATAGGACCCACGGGTTGGGCAACGATCGCCAACGGTCCTCGAGATCGGGTCAACGTGAACTCTGGAGTTCCCCCTTTTTGGTGATCACGTCTAGGGCTGCCGGTCGTGTTCCTCGACGGCGGTGACGTTGAAGGCCTTGTCGACCTTGACCTCGACCTCGGTGCCGTCGGACTTGCGGATGTGCGCCTCGTAGACGCCACCTTCGTCAGTCTCGACGCGCAGTACCGTGCCTGAGACCTTGGCGAGCGCGGCCTGCTTGACCTTGGCGGCCGTGGCGCCGGTCAGCGCCGTCTCGTTCGGGCGGCCGCCGCCTCTGGTGTCGCTCGGGCTGGGGTCGGACGCGGCGCCGGCGATGGCTGTCCCGGCGAGCGCGGCCGCGCCGATGGCGGCGGCGGCGGTGAGGGTGTGTCTGATCCTGTTGGACAAAGTCGATCCTTTCCGTGGTGCGGTGGCTCGATGATCGGCCCGGTTGCTGGGGCGGTCCCGAGAGCCGGCTGGGAATTCCCTGAGATCGATGTCGCCGGCGTCTTCTTCCAGTTGACAGGCAAGCTGGCAACCCGCGCGTCACCTGCGGGTAAACATGGCCGCGGTCTCAGGGAACTCCCAGCCTCCACACAGGCTCAGCTGACGCTTCCGGGCTTGACTGGCGCGCATGCGGATCCTGCTCTGCGAGGACGAGGCTGCGGTCGCCGCGGCCATCGCGCGCGGCCTGCAACGGCACGGCGCCGCGGTCGACGTCGTGGGCGACGGCGCCGACGCCCTGCACCACGCGCGCGTGTATCGCTACGACGTAATCGTGCTGGACCGCGGCCTGCCGGACGTCAGCGGCGACGACGTCTGCCGGGCGCTGAACGCGGAGCAGCCCGCGACCAAGGTGCTGATGCTCACGGCGGCCGCCACCGTCGACGAGATCGTCGAGGGCCTGCGCCTCGGCGCCGACGACTACCTGTCCAAGCCGTTCCGCTTCGACGAACTCGTGGCGCGCATCCACGCGCTGGCGCGCCGCGCGGAACCCGCCCGCCCGGCGGTCATGCGGCGCGGCGACATCGAGCTCGATCCGGCGCGCCGCACGGCGACCCTGTCGGGTCGGCCGCTCGATCTCACTCCGAAGGAGTTCGGGGTGCTCGAGGCGCTCATGGCCGCCGACGGCGCGGTGGTCAGCGCGGGCGAGTTGCTCGAGCGCGTGTGGGACGCGAATGCCGACCCCTTCACCAACACGGTCCGCATGACCTTGATGAAGCTCCGCCGCAAGCTCGGCGAGCCCGCCGCAATCCGCACGGTCCAGGGCGCCGGGTACGTGCTCTGACGCGCGACCTCCTCAGCGGGCTCTAAGCCGCGTGGGCGACAGTCGCGGCACGGAAGGCCACGAGCCTGGAGGTCGATGCATGCGGATCCGTCGGCGGCCACGCGCCGCCGCGACGGGTGTCCGCGCGCGCCGACAGAACGCGCGCATTGCCACGGCGGCGCTGATGGGCGTCGTCGTCCTCGCGCTGATCGGCTCGGTGGCCTCGCGCCGGATCCGCTCGCCGGCGCGGATCGCGGCCGAGACCGCGCCACCGGAGCCGTCGCTCGTCGGCGCGCGGGTCGAGCGGCGGGCGCTGGCCACCGAGGTCATCGTGCGCGGCACCGTCCGCTACGGCGCGCCGCAGGAGGTCGTGCTCCCGCTGTCGGCGCTGAAGACGACCTCGTCGGTGATCTCCCGCGTCCCGAAACCGGGCGACCGGCTCCGCGCGGGCAACGTCGCACTCGTCGTCTCGGGCCGGCCCTCTTCGTCGTCGGCGGGGCGACGGCGATGCACCGCGACCTGGGGCCCGGCTCCGACCCAGTAACCGCACAGCCAGTGGGAGGCCGGTCGCAATCCAGCCCGCGTCGACTTGCCTTCGCGAGCGGCATCGGCGCGCGCGCTAACGCGACCAGTCGACAGCGACACGCCTCGATGCGGTGGACACGGTAGGCGACGTTGGCGTGCAGCACGGTTGGCACCCCTCGTGGCGTGGGGCGTTCGAGTCCAGCCGCTCCGCTCCGTCCGGGGCGGCTTTCCGGAGTGACTCACATCTGACAGCCAGGTTTCATCCCTCGCGGGCGTGGCGAGACCTGGGGAAAGGTCCGAAGCCACCGGAGGCCCCATGTCGACCCACGCAGCCGTCACCGTGAATCGCCAACAGGACGAGGTCAGGGGTCTCTGGAACGACCCGGAGTACCGATCGCGGTACGTGATGGACCTGGGCCCGACGATCTCGTTCGTCGACGCGCCGGGTGATCGGGGAACCGAGATCCACGTCGAGCTCTCCGGGTCGGGCGACGCCGCGAGCAAGCTCCCGTCGCCGTTCCAGAAGCTGGTCAGCGCGCCGACAATGGCCAAGGTGAAGGACGAGCTGCGGCGCTTCAAGGCGCGAGTGGAGACCGGCGAGATCCCACGCTCGGACTCGACGCCCGAGGGCGAGAGCGCCGAGCGCAAGCTCAAGCAGCGTCCCGCCCAGCCGCTGCCCGAGTCCGAGCTCGCGAAGGCGGGTGCGTGATGCGCGCCAACGTGTGGTCGGGCCGAAACACCGTCCAGGTCGAGAACGTCCCGGACCCGAAGATCCTCAACGATCGCGACGCCATCGTGAAGATCACCTCCACGGCGATCTGCGGGTCCGACCTGCATCTCTACGACGGCTACATCCCGACGATGAAGAAGGGCGACATCCTCGGCCACGAGTTCATGGGCGAGGTCGTCGAGACCGGCCGCGGCGTGCAGAACCTGCAGGCCGGTGACCGGGTCGTCGTCCCGTTCCCGATCGCGTGCGGCAACTGCTGGCACTGCCAGAACGAGCTCTACTCGCTCTGCGAGAACTCGAATCCGAACGCCGGGATCGCCGAGAAGATGTTCGGGCACCCGACGTGCGGCATCTTCGGCTACTCGCACATCACCGGCGGTTACGCGGGCGGTCAGGCCGAATACGCGCGCGTGCCGTTCGCCGATGTCGGGCCACTCAAGCTCGAGGACGACCTCCCGGACGAGCAGGTCCTCTTCCTCTCGGACATCTTCCCGACGGGCTTCATGGGCGCGGACTTCTGCGACATCAAGGGCGGGGAGGTCATCGCCGTGTTCGGCGCCGGCCCGGTCGGCCAGTTCGCGATCGCCAGCGCGGTGATGCTCGGCGCCGAGCGCGTCATCGCGATCGACCAGTACGACTACCGGCTCACCATGGCGACCAACCGGGCCGGGGCCACGGACGTCATCAACTTCGCCGAGAACCCGGACGTCGTCGAGCAGCTCAAGGTGCTGACCGGCGGGCGTGGCCCGGACGCGGTCATCGACGCCGTCGGGATGGAGGCCGCGCACGGGCACGGCGCCGTGCACGCGGTCGACCGCGTCAAGCAGGCCACGCGCCTCGAGAGCGACCGCGGCCATGCGCTGCGGGACGCCATCCTCGCGTGCCGGCCGGGCGGGATCGTCTCGGTCATCGGCGTCTACGGCGGGCTGATGGACAAGTTCCCCACCGGCGCCCTGATGAACAAGGGCCTGACGCTCAGGGCGGGTCAGTGCCACGTCCAGCGCTACCTGAAGCCGCTGTACGAGCGGATCCGCAACGGCGACATCGACCCGAGCTTCGTCGTCACGCACCGGCTCGAGCTCGGCAAGGCGCCGGACGCCTACGAGACGTTCAAGCACAAGCTCGACGACTGCGTGAAGGTCGTCCTCAAGCCCTGAAAGGAGGACCGGAGATGCCCATGCCACCACGGCCGGTCGACGCGACGCTGCATGGCGTCGTCGACTACACCGCCGGAGCGTTCCTGATGACCGCGTTCCCGAAGGTCGCCGGGATCGAGGGGACGCGAGCGGCCAGCCAGATCCGGCGGGCCGGCGCGATCCACGCCGGCTACAGCACACTGACCGACTACCCGCTCGGCGTGGTCAAGGTGCTCCCGTTCCAGGCCCACCTGGCACTCGATGCGGTCGGAGCCGTCGCGCTGGCGGCGACGCCGTTCGTCACCGGGCAGTTCCGGAAGGGCCGGCGCCACTGGATCCCGCACGTGGCCCTGTGCCTCTTCGAGCTCGCCTCGCTCGCGCTCACCGATCCGACCGGCCGCGGGGACTTCCACGGGGACGTCGAGTCGGTACGCGAGGCCAACATGGAGGATCCCCACCGCAAGATCTACAACGGCGGGCGAGCGGTGGCCCGGGCCTGATCAGCCGAGACCCTTTGATCCGTGGTCAGGGCCCGAGTGCCCTCCGCTGGTTGGGGCCTGGCACCGGTCGCCGCAACGCGAACCGTAGTCAGCACTCTGGACTGTTGCTACCGGCTTGCGTCGAGGTCCACCGCAGTGGGCACGTCATGTTGCCACGGCGGACGGCATCGACGGCTCGATCGCCTCCGGCAATGGCGGCGGGCGACGCGGACTCCCGGCCGGCCGGCTCGAGGCTGGCGCGGCCGGGAGCGTCTGCGTTTCCTACGTCGAGGGGGACGCGGCGTGTGTCGGCTCGAGCGTCACGTCCTGAGCCTTGGGCGGTCGGGGCGTGCGCAGGCCCAGGTACATGAGCGTGCCGGCGGTGATCAGCAGCACCAGCGCGCCGCCGAACGAGACCCAGGCGAGGGTGCCGAGGAACGGGATCTTCGCTCCGGCGCTGATGTCGGTGTCGACGCCGCGGGAGCCGTCGGCGTTCATGACGACGATCGACCAGTCACCGTCCTCGAGGTCCCAGGCGACGGTCTGCGTGCCTGAGCCGTGGGACGAGGCGGCCCAGAAGTCCTGATCGGCCGGCAGAGCGGGGCGATCGCCGCCGCGGGCCCGCTCGCGGTAGGAGGCGTGGAACGGCGAGTAGTCGACGTCGGTCACCTCGGTGTACGAGGTGCCGCGCAGGTAGTCGGCGACGTCGCTGGTACGCGCAATCCCGACGAAGACGGGCTTGCCGGCACTCGATTCGACCTCGAGCCGGACCTTGCCGAGGTCGTCGCGGTCCATGATCCATCCCGCTCCGTCGAGGTCGACGTCGAGGTTGTCGCTCGCCAGCGCGTAGGTGCTCGCCGCGTAGCGGTCCTTGCCGGTCGAGAGGTAACCCTGGGCGTCCTTCTCGGAGTCGCCCCAGAGCAGGAGCGCCCCCGCCGCGATCAAGCCGATGGCCAGCAGGGCGGCGATGCTGCCGGCGACGATCGAGGCGATCCGTCCGCCGCTTCGTCGCGGGGCAGGTGTGTACGGCGTGTTCTCTTGCATGAGTTCTCCGGGTTGCGAGGGGTTGACGCACCCCCGACAGGAGACGCGGGGCAGGTGCTGTTTCGCTAGGCGAACGCGGGCCGCGGGCGAACCGGCAGCAGGCTGCGAAGGCTGCGCCGACGCCGCGGTGAGGCGGCCGCGCGGACCCGACGCCATTCAACGAGCGTGAGCTCGGCCGAGGCGTCGCTCTCGATGTAGTTCATGACGTGATCGGGCATGGGATGAAAGGTCCCACGAACGGTCCATCGCTACAGCGGGGGCAGCATCCCGCCGGCGAGGTGCTGCCCAGCGTCCCGGGGGGGAGGAGACCCCACTGCAGCAAGTCGGTAATGACCGCCGACAGGCAGGGTCACGCAGGCCCTCCACGCTTACGAGCATGACGGAGCTCGCGTTCGACGCGACGGTGTCCGGCGGCATACTGAGCGTCGGCCGTGATCGCGACGAGACGATTGGTGTTCCGGGCGTCGGGCCACACCATCTCAAGCGCAGCGACATCACCGAGCGGTTCGCACGCCGAACCCATACGCTGACGGGCGGCGCCGCCTTCAATACCGACGAGCCAGCCCGTGCCCGCAAAGCCTGAGCATCCGAACACGTCACCACCGGAGCCCTCAGGGCAGAGGTACAGCGCACGGGTCGCGCTGAGCTGCGAGCGTGGTCACGCGCCCGGGCAAGTGCTCCACGCGTTGCAAGAGCTTCGCTCCGCGATCGACGACCGGCTACGCCGCGACCTCATCAGCCGCTATGACCGCCACAGCACGGGCTCCGTCGGCACCGACAAGATCACGGTCACCTTCACGCTCCGCGCCGCGTCCGATGCGGACGCCATCCGATCGGCGGGACTGGCCGCCGGGACGCTCGCCGAGATCCTCTCGGACAACGCCGTTGCGATCGACCTCTCGGGCGTCGCGCTCGTCGTTCGGGCGCAGTAGAGGACGGCGGCGGAAGAGGCCGCTCCCACCCGGTTATCCGGTCCGAAACGTCCCAGAATGCGGCGACACGGACGCATCGGACGATCTGGATGTTGCCACGGGCCGGCAGCCGAAATGTGGCCTGGCGTAGCAGCCGAGCGCTCGGCCCGCGACGCTGCGTCTCGCGACGCTCAACTGACCGGCACGGGCGGGATCTGAGACAGGCAGCTCGTGTCGCCGAGCCGCTGGTTGCGGACGAACTCGAACACGATCGAGGCGGCGCAGCCCGACGGCTCGCTCTCGGGCCCGTGTCCGGCGTTCGGGACGACGACGACCTGCGCGTTGTCGAACTGCGCCGCGGCCCGACGCGTTTCGCGGGTCGGCACGTTCGTGTCGAGGTCGCCGGAGAGCGCGAGCACCGGGACGTCCGGCAACGGGCCGGAGGTGGGCTGCACGGGCCCGCGCCGGTCGGGCCAGCGGATGCAGGCGTCGCCGCGGTCGCCGAACGTGCCGGTATAGGCGCGCGCGCTGAACGGCCGGTAGGCGCGGTCGGGGCGCCGGGCGAGTCGGGCCGCGAACTGCCGCCGGCGGACCAGGACGGGCGCTCGGCGATCCCACAGGGTGGGGAAGTCGTTGCAGACGATCGCGAACGTCAGGCCCTCGTCGGGCGCGGGCGGTTGCGCGGCCGATCCGCTGAACGGTCCGACGAGGCGCGCCGCCTCGATCAGCGGTCGCATGTCGCCGCGCGCCGCAGCGCGGATGCGGGCGGGCAGCAGGCCGATCTGGACGTCGGTGCCCGCGGCGATGCCGGTGAGCGCGGTCTCGTCGAGCAGCCGGCGCTCGCCCTCGTGCCGGTACGGGATCGGGTCCGCGCGCAGCCGGCGCGCGATGCGGCGGAGCTGGCGCAGCGTGCGGCGGCCGTCGCACGTGCCGGTCGTCGAGCGCGCGCAGACGCGGCGGAACGCCAGCCGCACGGCCCCGGCGTTGGACCGGGCCCACATGTCTACGTCCAACGGGTCGCCGCTGGACATCACGATCGAACGCACCGACGCGGGGTGGCGTTGCGCGTAGACCGTCATCAGATAGGAGCCGTAAGACTGGCCGAGCAGGTCCAGCCGCGGGATGCCGAGGTGGGCGCGCACTGCTTCGAAGTCGTCGGCGGTCTCGGCGGACGTGAAGGCGCGCGCACGCTCTCCGAGCGCGCGGCGGCACGCCGCGATCGCGCGGGTGTACGCATCCCGCCTCAGCGGCACCCGTGTAAAGCCGCAGCTGATCGGGCTCGACTGGCCGGTGCCGCGCGCGTCGATGAGCAGCAGATCGTGGTCGCGCAGCACGTCCGCGAACTCGGTCTCGTACATAGCCGCGCGGACGATGACGTCGGCGCCCGGGCCGCCCGGGTTGAGCGCGACCGTGCCGCGCGCCGCGGGCAGCGACGTGTCGCGGTGGCGCAGGAGCGCGTACGCGACGTCGATCGTCCTCCCGTCCGGCCGCTCGTGGAACAGCGGCACGCGCAGCGAGCCGCACTCGATCCGGGCGATCGCTGGGCAGGCGACCTGGGCGGCGAGCCCCGCGGAGAGCGGGGCGGTGAAGTCGGCGGCGGCCGGGGGCGCCGCGGCAGCCAGCGCCGCGATCGCAGAGGCGAGCAACCTGACCCTCATGGCAACCTCCCATTCGCCGGTGCCACAACCGACGCTACCGTCCGCCGAGGCGCCGACGCAAGCGTGGCGCGTGGGGTCGTCATCGGCGTGACGACGCCAACGCCCGGCGACGCGCCGATGCAAGGGGTTCCACAACGCCCGATCCTCTGCTCGGCTCGGCTGCCGCCGCTCAGCGCAGCGCCTCGTCGAAGAACGTCATGACGCGCCGCTCGTACTCCTCAGGTTGAGCGCGGATGCCGCCGGTGTGTCCGGCGCCCGGGATCTCCCAGAGCGTCTTCGGGTCGGCCGCGGCGCCGTAGAACTCGGGGTTGAGCTGCACCTCGCCGCCCTGGCCCTTGCCTGAGTACATGAGCAGGAGCGGACGGGGTCCGATCTTCGCGACGAGGTCGACGAGGCTGGCCGGTGGCGCTTGGTCGTGGAACACCGCGGTCGCCGCCGTCTCGACCGCCTTGAACGGGATCCCGAGCAACGTGTCGGCCGATGGCGGCGTGTCGACGGCCTCACGCAGCGAGCGCATGCCGGCGCCCTCCGACGCGACCGCCTTGAGCGCGTTCGTCTCGGCCGCGGTCTGGATCATCATCTCGCCGCCGACGGACAGCCCGAGACCCCCGATGCGTGCGGGATCGACGTCGGTGCGGCGCTGGAGGAACCCGATAGCCGCCTTGAGGTCCTTCTCGTTGCCCCAGCCCCACGAGGTCGGATCGCCGTCGCTCTCACCCTCGCCGCGGCGGTCGAAGAGCAGCACGCCGTAGCCGTGGCGAGCGAGCATCCGCGCGTGCGGCTGCGGTCCCTTGCGGCCCGGAAAGGCGATCACGGCGGCGCCGTTGCGCGACGGGACGTACCAGCCGTGAAGCGTCAGCCCGTCGTTCGTCTCGAACGAGACGTCTTCGTGCGCGGCTCCCAGTTGCGCCGGCGGCACGACCGCGCGGCCGACGTGCGTGTCGACGTAGGACATGCCGATCGGCAGCACCACGTAGAGGAAGACGAGGGCGCCGGCGGCGCCGAGCGCGAAGCGGCGCATGTACCGGCGCGGACGGCTGTCGTCCGTGCGGCGGGTGCGCCACAGCCCGGCGACGCCGAGGCCGACGAGCAGCACTCCGGCGGGGATCGCGAGCAGCCCGGTGTAGTCGTCCCCCGAGGCGCCGATCGTGCGCGCATAGTGGATCGCCTCGCCGCCGGCCGCGATGCCCAGCACGCCGAGCGCGAGGGCGAGGGCTCCGCGCCGGCCGCCGCGCAGGCGCGGGTACGCCCAGGCTGCGAGCGACAGCAGGGCGAGCGGGACGAGCCCGCTGACGAGATGGTCGCCCGCCGACGTGCCCGGCTGCGGCTGCACGAAGCTGTCGTCGACCACGTGCAGCGCGATCAGGGCGATGGCGATCAGGAAGAGGGCAGTCTCGCGACTCCGGCCACCGCGCCGCGCGCGCGGCGGCGCTGGGTTAGGGGCGGACGGCGTCAGGGTGGCGGTCATGGGGTCTCCTTCAGCCCGAGGGCACGGTCGAGGAACGCGGTGGTCCGTCGCTCGTACTCGGCGGGATGGGTGCGAAGGCCGGCCGTGTGGCCGGTGTCGGGGAGCTCCCACAGCCGGACCGTGGGGCCGCCGGCGTCGACGTAGCGCCGGTTCGTGGGGATCTCGTTCGGGTCTCCGCCGCCGGCGATCAGCAGCACCGGCCGGGGCGCGATGCGGGGCATGATCCCGAGCAGCGACCGCGACTCGAGCATGCCGGACACGCCGCGAACGACGTGTAGGCCGAGCTCGGCGAATACGCGCTCGGGCAGCGCGGGATCGGCGATCTGCTGAGCGTCCCTGGGCCGCGCGGGCCCGTCGCCGACGACGGCGCGCAGCCGCGGGTCGCGCGCGGCCGCCTCGAGCAGCACCTCGGCGCCGAGCGACGAGCCGAAGCCTGCGATGCGCTCCGGGTCGACGTCAGGCCGGCGGCTCAGCCAGCGCAGAGCTGCGTCGACGCCGGGCTGCGCGTTGTCGCCGAGACCGTTCGAGTGTCCCTGGCTCTCGCCGTTGCCGGGGTTGTCGAGCGCGAGCACGCCGTAGCCGTGACGCGCGAGCATGCGCACGTGCGGGGCCACGCGCTCGCGGCTGCCGCCCGAGCCGTGACTGAGGAGCACGGCGGTGCGGTTCCGGGACGGGACGTACCAGGCGGACAGCTCGCGGCCGTCGGAGGTCTCGATCGCGACCTCCTCATGGGGGATCCCGAGCGAGGCCTCCTGGATCTCCCAGCGCGGGGCGTGGGTGACCATCAGTCCGTACAGCAGCGGCAGGACGCCGCACAGCGCGATCACGAGCGCGCCGGCGATCCAGGCCGCCACGTGGGCGGCGCGCCATCCGAGCCCGGCCCGTCGCGGCGCTCGCCGGGGACCGGTCGCTGCGACGAGGCCGGAGGCGACCAGCAGCAGGCCGCCGGCGATCATGCCGAGGCCCGTGACGTCGGTCCAGGCGGGGCCCGAGTTGACGACGTGCAGGCCGTGCGAGACGACGCTGAAGCCGAGCGTGGCCAAGCCGATGACCACGCCGAGCAGGAGCCGCGTCGGCCGTGTGATGTGCGGCTGGGCGAGCGCCCACGCAGCCGGCACGGCGAGGATGCCGAGCACCCCGAGGATCGAGGTGTCGGGGCCTGAGAAGGCAAGGTCGAGCAGGTGCAGCGCGACGAGCGCGAGGCCGGCCAGAAGCAGCGGGCGCTCGAGGCGCGCGAGCCGCGCGCGGCTCCGCCCTGAGGGCGGAGCCGCGGCGGAGCGCGGCGCGGTGATCGTGGCGGTCATCGCCTACTCGTAGTGCAGGGCGTCCAGCACGTTGAGCCGCGAGGCCCGCCGTGCCGGCATGATCGCCGCGCCGATCCCGGCGATGACCGCGACCAGCGTGAACGCGGCCAGCACCGGCACGGGGATCGAGAACGCGAGCTCGTAGTCCGACATCGCCTTGGTGACCAGCCCCGAGAGGAACAGGCCGAGGCCCAGGCCCATCGCGGCGCCGATCAGCGCGGTGATGACGCTCTCGTGGCGGATCATGCGGCGTGCCTGGCGGCGCGTCATGCCGATCGTCCGGAGCATCCCGATCTCACGCGTGCGCTCGAACACCGAGAGCACCATCGTGTTGACCATGCCGAACAGGCTCACGATGACCGAGAAGCCCAGCAGCACATAGAGCATCGCCAGCACTGTGGCCATGCTCTTGGTCGCGTCCTTCGGGTACTCGGCGCCGACGTGATAGTTGGCGTCGCCGAGACCCTTCGCGGCAGCCTCCAACGGTGCGCCTGCACTGGAGTCCGCGTCGATGAACGTGTAGCTGTTCTTGGGCTGCTTGAACGCCTCGTCGAAGGCCTGCTGGGTCATGCTGATCGGCCCCAGCAGCTGCTTGGCCTGCGGCGGGTCGTAGATCCCGCGGACGACCAGCGTGCGCTCCTCGCCCGCGGGCGTCGTGAGCGACACGTCGGCGCCGACCTTCAGGTTCTCGCTCTCGGCGTAGTCCTTGGTCACGATGGCGCCGTCGGTCCCGAGCCTGCCGAGCGCGTCCTCCGAGCCCGCCGACCACTCGAACCTGTAGAAGTCGGCGATGGTGGCCGGATCGATGCCGCTGATCGGTCCTTCCTCACCCTGAACGAGTGCGGTGTCCGACCGCACGTGCGAGGCGTTCGTCACGCCCGGCACGCTGGCCAGCGTGTCGCCCTCGGAGGCCCGGAATCCCAGGCCCTGGTCGCCGTCGATCACGTGGTCCGCGCGGACCTGGTCCGACACGGCCTGGCGGGTCGTGGCGCTGAAGCCCGCGCCGAGCACCGCGACGACGGTGACGAGCGTGAGCCCGATCATCAGCGCGGCGGCGGTCGATGCGGTGCGGCCGGGGTTGCGGACGGCGTTCGCGCCGGCCAGCTCTCCGGCGACGCCGCCGACGCGGCGCGCCGGCCAGCCGACCACGCGGGCCAGCGGCTTGACGAGCCGCGGGGCCAGGAGCGCGATGCCCACGAACAGCCCGAGCACGCCGCCGCCGAGCAGCAACGCGACCGCGGCGCCGCTCACGCCGCCGGCGAAGATGCCGGCGGAGATCGCGGCCAGCGATCCCAGCACGACGCCGAGGCCGGCGTTGTGGGAGTGCGCGGCCATCCGCGTGGTCGGGAGGACGGCGCCCTCGCGAACCGCCGCGATCGGCGGGACGCGCGTCGCCCGCTTCGCGGGCAGGATGCTGGCCAGCAGCGTGATGCCGGTGCCCAGCAGCAGCGACACGATGACCGTCCGCGATTGGAGCACCGTCGCGGCGTCGGGCAGGTCGACTCCGAGCGCGCTGAACAGCGCGATCATGCCCTTGGAGAGTCCGAGACCGAGCACGAGCCCGATCACGGAGGCCACCAGGCCGATCACGAGGCCCTCGAGCACGACCGAGCGCATGACCTGCTTGCGCGAGGCGCCGAGCGTCCGCAGCGTGGCGAACTCGCGCGTGCGCTGGGCGACGGTGATCGACAGGGTGTTGAAGATCACGAACGCGCCCACGAGGAGCGCGATGCCGGCGAAGCCGAGGAGGAACTTGCGGATCATGCCCATTCCCTCGTCGAGCTCCGCGGCGTCCTGCTTGGCCTGCGCTGCGCTGTCGTTGACCTCCAGGTTCTTGGGGACGAGCGGTTGCACGGCCTTGACGAGCTCGGCGGCCGACGTGCCGGACTTGGCCGCGATCGACACGCTGTCGTAGCGGCCCTCGCGGCCGAGCAGCGTCTGGGCGGTCTTGACGTCCCAGGCGGCGATGCTCGCGAAGCCGAGCGAGTCGACGTCGCCGAACGAGACGATCCCCGTCAGCTCGTAGGGGCGGGTCTGCCCGCCCGTCGCGACCTTCACCGTGTCGCCGACCCGGTAGTGCTCCTTGGCGGCGGTGCCGGCGTCGATGACAACCTGCTTGTCGCCCTGGGGCCATTCGCCGGTCTTGAGCTTGAGCGGGTTGAAGCGCGCGTTGGCGGCGTCGTAGCTGACGCCTGAGCTCTCCCTGGCGACGGCCTTGCCGTCCTTGCCGATGATGTCGGCGGTGTTGGCCTCCTGGGGTGAGACGTCGCCGCTGGCGGCCTCGACCTCGGGCAGCGCCCGGACCTTGGTGAGGACGGATTCGGGGATCGTCACGCCGCTGCCGCTGAAGGAGTCCTTGACGATCTCCTTGCCGCGGATGACGGCGTCGGTCTTGTCGAACGATGCATTGAACAGCCCGTTGAACGACTGCTGCATCGTGTCGGTGAGGATGAACGTGCCGCTGACCATCGAGACGCCGATGACGACGGCGAACGCGGTCAGCAGAGCGCGGATCTTGCGGCCCGCGAGGCCCTTCAGCGCAACCCCGATCATCGTCCGCTCACTTCCTCGAGCGTCTCGAGGATCTCGTGCGCGGTGGAGCGGCCGAGGTCGCGGACGATGTCGCCGTCGGCCAGGAACAGGACGCGGTCGGCGATCGCGGCGGCGTGGGCGTCGTGGGTGACCATGACGGTGGTCTGTCCCAGCGTGTCGACGGAGTCGCGCAGGAGGGCGAGGATCTCGCCGCTGGTGGTGGAGTCCAGGTTGCCGGTCGGCTCGTCGGCGAACATCACGCTGGGTCGCGAGACGAGCGCGCGGGCGACGGCGACGCGCTGCTGCTGGCCGCCGGAGAGCTCGGCCGGCCGGTGTGTCAGCCGCTCGCTGAGCCCGACCTGCTCGACCAGCTGCTCGAGCCACGCGGGATCGGGCTTGTCGCCGGCGAGCTTGAGCGGCAGCGCGATGTTCTCGGCCGCCGTCAGCATCGGCAGCAGGTTGAAGAACTGGAAGATGAAGCCGATGTGGTCGCGGCGCAGCTTCGTCAGCTCCGTGTCGTCGAGGCCGCTGATGTCGACGCCGGCGACCGAGACCTCGCCCGAGGTCGGCTTGTCGAGACCGGCGAGGATGTGCATGAGCGTCGACTTGCCCGAGCCGGACGGGCCCATGACGGCGGTGAGCCGTCCCTGGGCGATGTCGACGGAGACGCCGCGCAGGGCGTGGACCGCGGTGTCGCCCTCGCCGTATTGGCGGGTGACGTCGGCCGCGGTGACGACGGCGGGCGCCGACGTGCTGGGAAGTCCGTTCGGGACAACGATCGTCTGCATGGTTTGTGCTCCTGAATCGGGTACCTGACGACCGTCCCAGCCGGCCGGGCACGTCGATATCGAGCCTCCAGGGGTTGCGGGGGTACGTGAAGACGAACCCCGCGGGTCAGCGCGCGGCGTGTGCGAGCTCGGGCTGCAGGTAGCGCAGGACGGCCAGGATGCGACGGTTGTCGTCGGCGCTGTCCGGCAGCTCGAGCTTGAGGAAGATGGACGTGATGTGTTTCTGCACCGCCCGCTCGGAGACCGCCAGGCGCTCGGCGATTCCTCGATTCGAGCGTCCCTCGGCGACGAGCTGCAGGACCTCGCTGTCCCGCGGTGACAACGGACGCACCTCGCGCGTGCGGGACAGGAGCCGGGACACGACCTCCGGGTCCAGCGCCGAGCCGCCCGCCGCCACTCGCCGCAACGTGTGGACGAACTCGTCGACATCGGTGACGCGGTCTTTGAGCAGGTAGCCGAGCCGTTCGGGGCTCTCGGCCAGCAGACACGTCGCCGTCCCGAGGTCGACGTGCGACGAGAGGATGACGATGGCGATGTGTGGATGCCGTTGGCGGATCTCGTGTGCCGCGCGCAGGCCTTCGTCCGTTTGGGTGGGCGGCATGCGGATGTCGACGATCGCCACGTCGGGATCGTGCGCCGCGACCGCGCGCAGCAGCTCGTCGGCCGCGGCGGCCAGGGCGACCACGTCGATTCCTGCGCGCTTCAGCACCGAGGCGATGCCCTCGCGCGTGAGCAGGTTGTCGTCGGCGATCACGACGCGCATGGCATCTCCGCGGTGACGACCGTCCCGGCGCCGGGGGCGCTGCGGACGCGGAGCCGGCCGTCGAGCGCCTCCACGCGATCGGCCAGGCCGCGCAGTCCCGAGCCGTTCGCGTCGTCGGCCCCGCCGACGCCGTCGTCGGCGATCTCGATGCTCGCCGTCCGTCCGGAACGCCAGACCCGCATCGTCACGTGCTCGGCGTCGGCGTACTTGGCGACGTTGGTCAGCGCCTCCGATGCGACGAAGTACGCGGCGAACTCCAACCGCTCGGGCAGCCGCTCGGACGTCTCGAAGGACACGGTGGTCGGCACCGGCGACCGCACCGCCAGCGAGTCGAGCGCAGCGGACAGACCATGTTCGAGCACCGCAGGGTGGATGCCACGGGCCAGCTCGCGAAGCTCGCTCAAGGACAGCGCCATCTCGCTGCTCGCCGCCTTCACCAGCTCCTCCGCGAGAGCGGGGTCCTCGTGGATCTGGCCTTCGATGAGGCGCAGCTGCAATGCGATGGCCACCATCCGCTGCTGAGCGCCGTCGTGGAGATCCCGCTCGATCCGCCGCCGCTCCGCATCGCCCGCCGTGACGATGCGCTCTCGCGAGGCCTTCAACTCGACCAGCCGCGCTTCCGACACCGCCTCCAGACGCTCGTTCTCCAGCGCGATCGCGGCGGCGGCCGATACCGCCTCGACCAGTTCCGGGTCGTCGTCGAGCAGCGCGTCGTAGACCAGGACCGCGACCTCCTCGCCGTCCCGCCGGATCTGCGCGACCGCGCGGTCGGCGGTGACCGGCGGAACCAGCACCGGCCTGCCGTCGGCGTCGGCATGTCCCGGCAGGTCGTTCAGGCGGTGCGCGAGCACGAGCGTCGGGTCGCCCAGGGTGCGCGCGAGCGCAGCCTGCAACGCAGGCCCGCGCGTGGCGCTCAGCTCGCGAAACAGCTCGGCGAGCCCGGCCCGTGCCAGCCGCGATCGCAGCAGCCCGGCGAGGAACGCGAGGGGCACCGCGAGCATGGAGCAGTACGCAACCCAGATCAGCACCTGCGACCGCGGGCCCTCGAACAGGTCGGTCACCAGTAGCCAGACGAACAACGCCACGCAGCCGGCGCCCGCGACGCTCGGCAGCAGCGCTCGGCGCCGTGGCCGGGACGCCGCCCGCCACCTCGCACCGACCACCAGGCAGATGGCGATGTTGGCGCAGATCAGCAGCACCCGCTGTGTGGCGTCGAACGCGTCGGCGACCGTCTCGTTCGGGAAGGCGAGCAGGAGGTTGTCCGGCTGCTCGAGGAACAGCATCGAGATGACATCGAGGATCAGCACCGCCATCACGAACGCGCCCACGATCAGCCGATCGCTCGTGGCCTCGAGCCGCCCGCCCGTGACGAACGTGAGGATCAGCGCAGCGAAGGCGATCGCCCAGACGTCCTCGAGAACCTCGCCGAGGGTCAGAGCGAACGCCGAGTCGACCTGGCTCAGCAGCGGCCAGAGGAACAGTCCGAAACCGGTCGCTGTCATGAGCGGTCCGCTGCGGCTGTCAGGCCGCCGATGCCACGCGACGAGGCCGCATGCTGCGAACGAGCCGCCGACGAGGCGATACACGACGTCCGACCCGGCGACGGGGACGTCGCCGGCGAACACGATCGGCACGAGGGCGCCGAACTCCGCCGCGACCGCAACCATCCACAGCGCGACCCAGAAGCCGGCGCCGCGGCGAGGGGCCGTGAAGCGGTGCGAGACCCGCACCGCCGGCTGAGCGCCCGGACTCGGCGCGAGACCGCTCGCCACGGCTGCTCTCGGCGCCCAGCGGCTGATCACTCGATCCTCCTCGCCGGCATCTGCAGCAATGCGGCTGCTGCCTGAAGGCCAACTCTAACTCGATCCCGACCTGCTCGTGAGCGCGTAGAGCGAGGGAGGTATACGGTCGCCTCACGACCTGGCTCCAGAAGGAGGCCACATGGACTCCCCCCGGCCGTCTCGACGACGGCTCGCGTTTCTGATCGGGATGCCCCTCGCCTGGGCGGTGTTGCTTCTCTTCCACTCGGCCCCAGATCCCGACGATCTCTACGGCAGCCTGCGCGACGAGGTCACCAAGTGGCAGGTCGTCCACCTCGGCACCCTGGTCTTCATCGGCCTGATCGGCGCTGCGCTCTACCTGCTGGTCAGGGACCTGCCGGGTCGGGCGGCCCGAATCAGCCGGCTGGCGATCGGACCGTTCGTGCTGTTCTACGGTGCGGGCGAAGCGATCCTGGGGGTGGCGACCGGCGTGCTGGTCCAGCACGCCAACGATGTGCCCGCAGGCGAGAGAGCGGCCGCCGCAGACGCGGTCACGGCGTTGTGGGACAACCCGATCTCCGACGACGTCCTCATCACCGTCGGGGGGGTCGCCTGGGTCGTGGCGACGGTCGCCGCCGCCATCGCCTATCGCGGTGTCGGCGCGCCGATGTCAGCGGTGGTGCTGCTGGGGCTTTCGTCGATCGTGGTGGTGCATGCGCCACCCGTCGGCCCGGTCGCCCTGGTGGTGTTCGCCACCGCCGTGGTCCTACTCGCACGCGCGCAGGGCTCGGTGCCGGTTGTTCAGACGCCGGCACCGACGCCGGCGGCCGTGGCGTGATAAAGCGGAGCCGATTCACATCCTGGCTCACCCAACGACAAAAGCCCCGCGATGCGGGGCCTTCGCGTCATGCGCCGAAGAGGACTCGAACCTCCACCCGGTTATCCCGGACCAGGCCCTCAACCTGGTAACCCGGGTGTCATATCCGTCCGTTGCGAGCCAGATCGTCCGTAACGTCCCGGCGCGCGGACGATACGGACGCATCGGACGATCTGGATGTTGCCACGGATGTTGCCACGAGCCGGCACCGCTGGTGTGCTCGCCGTAGGGGAGAGTCGTACGGGCGCTCGGCGCGGGTGCGACGAGCGCCGTCACGGGCGGCGACGATGCGTGACACGGCCACTCGCGGGTGCTGAGTGCGTGGCTGCTGCCGCTCCACGGATGTAGGAGCGGCGCGGGGCCGATCGGGCGCCAGCGGACGCCCGCTCGTCGTCCGATGCGGGCGTCTTCTCAGCGCCGGCGGTGACGCCCGCACCTGGAGCTAAGCGCAAGTGCCGGAATACCCAGCCGCGCGGCACTCGAGTGCGCCGAGCGTCGGTTGCACGAGCGCGCGACGTGGCCGTCGTCGAGGCGGCCGTGCTCGAGCGCGGCCCGCCGAGGGCTGGTCGCCGATGCCTGATCGGCGTGCGCGCGGCGGCCCCGGGAGGCCGCCGCGCGGGTTTGCCGTCAGGACAGCGCGATCGAGGGGGTGGCGCCCACTGGCTGGGCGCCAGCGCCTACGGGGGTCGGTCGGGTCAGGAGCGCGGTGCCGATCGCGGCCTGCAGCAGCCCCATGACGGCGACGGCGAGCGGCATCAGCGGCGTGAGCCCGATCCCGAGCATGGCTAGCGTCCACAGGCCGCAGGCGAGCAGGGCGGTCGGCCGCCAGCCGTCCCAGCGTCCGGCGCGGCGGGCGGCGATGCCGGCGACGGCCAGCCCGGCGCCGAGCAGGAGCGTGGCGAGCCCGTACATGTCGCCGAGCGCGCCGGTGGCGCCCTCGTCCCAGTATTGGTCGCGGGCCGCGATCGACGCGAGCTCGGCGAGGACCAACAGCGCCGTGCCGCCAAGCGCCATAGCGAGGCCGAGGCGCGCCGCGCGCGCGGGGCCGGCGACGCCGCTGTTACGCAGTGCGGCGAGCCCGACGAGGAGAAGGCCGAAGGCGAGGGCTTGGACAAGGCAGACGGCGACGAGTTCAGCGCTCGTCCAGGGGTAGCTGAACATGTCGTCGCTCACCTTGGTCGAGGACTGCGCGATCTGGCCGACGATGCCGACGATGGCGTGGATGACCCCTCCGGCGATCAGGGCAAAGGCGGCCTTCTGCGTTGGGCGCATCTGGAGCTCCTTGGGAGTCGTTGCGGGGCTTCTGCGACGCTATGCGTCGCGGTGCGCCCGTCGCATCGGCGCCTCCGCTGATCGTGGCTACGCGTTAGCGCTGATCGCGCGCGGCGCTCAGGTGGGCCAGCACGGCGAGGACGCGGCGGTGGCCGTCCTCGCTCTGGGGGATGTCGAGCTTGCTCAGCAGATGGCGGACGTGCGCCTCGACCGTGCGCTCGCTGACGAACAGCCGCTTGGCGATCCCGCTGTTGGTCAGCCCCTCGGCCATCAGCTTGAGGATCTCCCGCTCGCGCTCGGAGAGCTCGGCGAGCGGGCCGTCGGCGCCCGGCGGCGCGATGAGCCGGCCCACGACCTCCGGGTCGAGCGCCGAGCCGCCGCGGGCTACGCGGTCGGCCGCGGCGAGAAACTCCGGCACCTCGAGCACGCGGTCCTTGAGCAGGTAGCCGAAGCCGCCCAGCCGCACGAGGTCGACGACGTGGGAGGTCTCGACGTGCTGGGAGAGCACGAGCACCCCGATGTCGGGGTGCGCCTCCTTGACGGCCTTGGCGGCCCGAGCGCCCTCGTCGGTGAAGGTCGGCGGCATGCGGATGTCGAGCACGACGAGGTCGGGCCGGTGGCCGGCGACGGTGGCCGGCAGGTGGCTCGCGTCGCCGTGCGCGGCGACGACCTCGTGGCCGCCGTCGGCGAAGAGCCGCTCGAGCCCGGCCCGAAGGAGCACCTGGTCCTCGACGATCACGACCCGCACGGCAGCTCCGCGATCAGGTGCGTGCCGGCGCCGCGCTCGCTCTCGATCCGCAGCGTCCCGCCGTGGGCGCCGACGCGGTCGCGCAGGCCGCTCAGCCCCGTGCCGTTCCCGGGCGCGGCGCCGCCCACGCCGTCGTCGGCCACGCAGATGATGAGGCTGCCGTTGCGGCGCTGCGCGCTCAGCGAGACGCGCGAGGCGTGGGCGTGCTTGGCTGCGTTGGTGAGCGCCTCGCACGCAACGAAGTAGGCGGCGGTTTCGACGCCGTCGGTGAAGCGCTCCACGGTGGCGTCGACGGCCACGGGCACAGCGGCCCGGCTCGCGAGCTCGTGCAGCGCGGGCGCCAGGCCGGCGTCCAGCTGCGCCGGGCGCAGCCCGCGGGCCAGCTCGCGCAACTCGCTGATCGCGTCGGCGATCTCGGCAAGCGCGCCTTCGAGCGTCTGGCCCGCCGCCGCCTCGGGCCCGAGCTCGTGTTGGGCGTGCCGCAGGGCCAGACCGATCGAAACCAGCCGCTGCTGCGCGCCGTCGTGCAGGTTGCGCTCGATCCGCCGGCGCTCCGCGTCGCCCGCGGCGACAATGCGTGCCCGCGAGGCGGCGACCTCGTCGAGCTGGCGGCGAAGCTCCGTGCGCAGGCGGGCGATCTCGATCGCCAGCCCGGCCGCCTCGACCACGCTGCGCAGCAAGTCGGGGCGCTCCTGGGCGCCGCGGTCGTAGAGCACGATGCCCAGCCGCGTGCCGGCGCGCTCGATCGGCGCGCGCTCGCGCGCGTCGCCCGGCGTGTCGACCGCCGGGCCGCCGCGCACGTCGACATAGCCGCCGCCCTCCGGCCGCAGGAAGCGCAGCTCGAGCCGCGCGTCGCCGAGCACGTCGCGCAGCACCTGCTCGACCGCCTCCGGGGCGGCCGCGCCGGCGCGGACGTCCTCGAGGAAGGCGGCCACGCGGTGCAGTGCCTCGTAGCGGGCGCGGTTGAAGCGCCGGTCGACCGCGTCCTGCAGGCGAGCGCGCAGCGGGCGGAACGCGAGCGCGACCGCGAGCGTGGCAACGCCCGTCGCCGGCGCCGACCCGCTACCGAGCGCCACGCCGAGCAACAGCGCGATCGCCGCGTAGGCGGCGCCCAGCAGCAGGGTAAGGGCGCCGTAGACCAGGGCCCGGTTGATGACGACGTCGATGTCGTAGAGGCGGTGGCGCAGGATCGCGATGCCGGTGGCGAGCGGGAACGCGATGAACACGGCGCCCCAGACGGCCATGCGCCACTGATCGTCCCCGGCCCAGATCATCCACGACCCCATGAGCACGACCGTCGCCGCGCCCGCCACGGTGCACACCGTCAGTACCCATTTGAGCTGCTGACGCTCGTCACCGCGCGCTCCGCGCAGCCGCAGCGCGAGGGCGCGAACGCCCAGTCCCAGTACGAGGAAGGTCGGCAGCCAGGAGGAGCCGCTGAGCTCGCTCATGACCTCGCGCGTGCCCGGCACGCCCAGAGGGTTGGACACCGGGTCGAAGGGCGCGTCGAACGGGCCCGGGCGCAGCACGGCCCCCACAACGAAGCCGACGATCGCGAGGCCGGCCATCGCGGCGACCGGGCGCCAGCGGCGCGAGGGCAGGCGCCCGTCGGGGAACAGCAGCAGCGAGAGGCCCATCAACGGCACGATCGCCTGCCCCCAGCCGATTGCGGCGGTGGCGAGCCCGGGGACCTCCCCGCCCCGCGCGTAGACGCCCCAGCTCGCGTACGAGTAGGAGAGGCCGTTGAGCGCGAGCAGCAGGCCCAGGACCACGAACAGCCACCCGACCCGGTGCCCCGGCAGGCGCGACACGATCAGCGCGCCGACCGTCGCGTACGCGAGCGCGAGCATCAGCCACACAGCGCCGCTGACGCCGCCGAACGGGTCCACGCGGAGCGGCTGCCCGGGCCCGAGCACTATGAACACCGCCGCCGCCACGGCCACGGCGACGGTGAGCCCCCACAGGAGCGCGACGGCGGGCCGGACGCTTGTCTGCACGATGCGGCGATCCTCTCAGCGCTGGTGCGGCGCGACAACCGTGCCGCCACGGCGCCGACGTCAGTGCCAGCGCGTAGGCAGGCACAGTGCCGCCACGGATGCGCGGGCGCCGCAGCGGCGGATACCGTCGCGCCATGTCGTCAGCGACGCAGCCCCTGCCGCCCGCGCGCCGCTCGGGCGGGGTGGCCGTGCTGCGGCGCGGCGCGGCCTGGCTGCACCTCGCGCTCGCGCTGGCGATCGCGCTCGGCGTCTTCCTGCAGGTCTACCTGATCGGCGCCTACATCTTCGGCGCCGGCAGCGATGCCCTCGACGCGCATAGCGCCGTCGGCTTCAGCGTCCATGCCCTCGAGGTGCTGCTCTTCCTCGTCGCGCTCGTCGCGTGGCTCCCGCGCGCCGACACCGGCCTTTCGCTGCTGATGGCGCTGCTCGGCACGACGCAGATCGCGCTCGCCGAAGCCAACGGCTGGACGGGCGGGCTGCACCCGCTCGGGGCGCTCCTCGTGCTCGTGCTTGCCACCGCGCTCGTTCGCCGCGACCTTCAGCGTCGCCGCACCGCGCCGGCATGAGCGCCGCGCGACCGTGCGATCGCTTGCGCTGCGGAGCATCAGTGGTAGCGCTGAGTCAAGTTGCGCGTCCGCCCCGATGCGCGCGGCGTGGCCACCGCTTAGCGTCACCGCCACCAAACGAACGACCGGAAGTAGGCGGCCATGTCGTCTCTGACCCTGGAAGGCAACATGGACGAGTCACGAGCACTTCAGCGCACGGGATGGGCGGGCGCCGCTTCGGTCGCGCTGCTCGTCGTTGGGGTGGCGCTGTGCGTGCCGGTCGGCGTCGACGACCCAGGCATGTCGGACGCCGCCATTCTCGAGAGGCTCGACGACGGCGCGCGGCAGGCCGCCGCCGGCATCGGGCTGCCGGTACTCGGCGCGGGGATCGCGCTGCTGCTCTGGTTCGCCATCGGGCTGCGGCGGATGCTGGACCGGCTGTCCGGCGGCGATCCGCTCGCGCAGGCGATCGTGCCGGCGGCGGCGCTGCTCGGCGGGCTGATGATCACAGGGGCGTCGCTCGACGTGTCGAGCGCGTTCACGGCATGGTCGGACGAGTTCACCCCCGACCCGGACACCGCCCGCGTGCTCGGCACGGCGGGGCTCGTCGTCGCGCTCACCGGGCTGACCGGCGGCGCGGCGCTGGTCGCCGCGACGACGCGGATCGCCCAGCAGGCGCGCGCCCTGCCGACGTGGGCCGTCTGGGTGTCCTATGCCGTCGCCGTCCTGTGCTTGTCCAGCTTCTGGAGCGGGGGCATGGCGTCCGTGGCCTTCGCGCTGTGGCTCATCGGCGCCGTCATCGGGGTGCTGCGCGCAGCGCGGCGGACACCGCCGGCGCCGGCGGTCCCCGCGCAGGGCACACCGGCTCCGGAGGCGGAGGCGGCCCGCACGGCCCCGACCGCCACCAGCGGCTGACGCCCAGCCGACGGTCGTCCACAGCCCGCCCGGCGCCCACAATCTGGCCTCCGCACCCGCCGCGGAACGGCGCGCGGCAGCGTCTCCCGACGGCGGGAGGGCCCCGCCGCGAGCGTCGTGGAGCGGATGAAGAAGTGCCGCGGCCTGGCCAGCCGCTACGAGAAAGCTCGCCGTCGTCTTTCGCGGCAGCATCGTCCTCCGTCGTGCTCGACGAGCACCGCACCGCGACCCCGCCGACGCTCAAAGAGCGGCCAGCCGGGCAGGGCAAGGGTCAGCTACGGCGAGCCCGCTGGAAGTCCCGAGCGTTTTGACGGGCGTCGTTGTCAGGTTCGGACCGAATTGCCTCCGCATCCGAAGGGTGCACGCTGCAAGCGCCGTCGGCAAGCTCGTCTGAGGCCGTCGCTCCGAGGCAGATGCGAGCTTCTCCGTTCGACCGCTGGAGGCACCCGCTCGGGACGACGAGCAGGAGCGCAGGTGGAGAGTCCCCCGTCTCGACCAAACCAGCACTCTGCATCGGTCGTTTGGGCCTTGCTCTCCTCCGAATAGGAGGAGTCGCTGCGCTTCGCAGAGGGCCGCCTTACGTGTGTTGCCACGACCCGAGGCGCTGGCCCCCGAGTGGTCGCTCACAACGCGAAAAGCCCTGCTGTGCAGGGCCTTCCGATGCGCCGAAGAGGACTCGAACCTCCACCCGGTTATCCCGGACCAGGCCCTCAACCTGGTAACCCGGGTGTCATATCCGTCCGTTGCGAGCCAGATCGTCCGTAACGTCCCGGCGCGCGGACGATACGGACGCATCGGACGATCTGGATGTTGCCACGGATGTTGCCACGACTCCCGCGGCGGCAGTGTTCGGTCTCGTAGACCCGGACCAACACCCGACGGGCAGGAACGCTCCGGGTTGTTGGTCCCGGCGATCCGACGAGGGGTCGGACGATCCACCACGTGGCGACGAGGCCGAGCTCTTCCAGAACGTCCACCGTCGCCTCGCGCGGATCGTCCAGCACCTGGGCAACACGTCGCCGGACATCGTCGACGACGCGTGCGGCTACGCCCTGAATGGGAGTTCATCCGCCACCAGCTGGACCTCGGTGTCGCACCCTCCGCTTCGGGAAGCAGTCGCTGGTCGGCCGCTCGGTCGGGGTCGTCCTCGTGCACTAATGACGCTCGTCCGGGACGTGTCTCGCCCAAGTGTCCTCCGGCAGCGCCACCGTGCGGGACTTCGCTCCATCGGGCGGCCTTTCCACCTCGCCCGGACAGCGATCCGCGAGCGTATCTCCGTCTCGCGCGCGCGTCTAAGCGGCGCGACGGACCATCGGCGCCCCGCCCATGATCAAGAGTGCGAGCACAGTCACGATCACATCAATGAGGACTTCCACGGTGAGGCAGTGCTACCGGCGGCCTGCCGTCCGCCAGCCCTCTGCATAGCGTAGGCGCGCGTCCTCCGAGTAGGGCGCGGGGCTGACTATCGCGCGCACCGCGAGCTGCCGGTGCGGCTCGACCGTCGTCTTGCGGGTGCCGCCGTCGGGCTCCCCCCATACGACGTGGACCTCGTCCCCGATCTCGAGCTTTGAGTCGACGGTGGCCAGGGAGAGCGCGCGGCGCTCGTTGGCGCTGTAGCCGGTGAATAGCGAGAAGCCAACCAGTTCGTCGTTGGCGTCGAGCACCGAGTCGAAGCTGGAGGCGCCGTAGTTGGCGATCGGCAGGTCGAAGAACTGGAACGGGTCCTCGTCGGTGTCGAACAGGGACGCGAAGATCCTGGTGACGTCGTCGCCCTCCCAAGCCAGTGTGACCTTCTTGCGCTCTTCCTTGGGGTCGATGTGCTCGAGCGCCTCGCGGCCGACGAAGTCGTGATCGAACTTCACGAACTGGCCGTAGCCCAGCTCCCACGGGTTGAGGTAGTAGTCCTCGATGTGCTCGGAGACGAAGCTGCCGGCGAGCGCGTTGGTAGCTTCGTAACCCTTGGCGGGCAGCCACTCCCGGTAACCGCGCAGCTCGTCGCCGGAGTAGATGCCCGGCAGCGGTGACGGGATCCAGCCGGACTCGAGCGTGTTCGACGCGTAGGCGCGAGCGCCGCAGGGCACGAGTCCGAATTCGCGACCGGCCTCGAGGATCGCCTCGCGGGTCTCGTCGAAGGTCTCATAGGGTCCCCACAGCTCGAGGCCGGGCTCGCCCGCCATCCCGTGGCGCAGCGTCCGCACCTGGCGACCCGCGACATTCATGCCCGACATGCGGAAGAACTTCAACTGCTCGACGGGGCCGCCGTTGACCTGTTCGATGACCTGCCAGGCGTTCGGGCCCTGGATCTGGAAGCGCCAGTACTCGCGGGTCACCGGCTTGCCGTAGGGGTGGGACGGCGAGCGATCGTCCTTCTCGACCTCGACGTCGTAGCCACCGCTCTGCGCTCGGTAGGAGAGCCAGTTCGCAGCGGGCGCACGGCCGACCCACACGAACTCCTCCTCGTCGAGGTGAAACAGGATCCCATCGCCTATGACATGGCCGGACGGCGTGGTGGGCACGAACTGCTTTGCCCTGTCGACCGGGAAGTCGGCCACGCTGTTGATCCCCGTCTCCGAGATCAGCTTGAGCGCCTCGGGGCCGCGCAGGAAGAGGTTGACCATGTGGTGCGACTGGTCGAACAGCACCGCGGTCTCGCGCCAGGCGCGCTGCTCCCGGCGCCAGTTGCTGAACTCGTAGGGGACGACCGGATACACGTACGCGCCGATCTTCGAGTTGCGCAGCAGTTCGACGGTGTTGCCGGAGGCATCCAGCAGCTCTTGCAGGTTGTTTGGTGTCATCACCGACTCTCCTGTGCCGAAATTCCGGGGTGCCCCGCCGTGCCGCGACGGTCGGGTACGCCGTTCGATCCCTCGTGGTCCGAGACAGCCTTCTTCTGGTGCCACTCCCACGTCTGGAGGAGCTCGTTGAAGGTGAAGTACTGAATGCCGGCGACCGCCAGGTTAGGGTCGTCGAGCAGCGGGGCGATACCTTCGTAGAGCCGGTCGGCCGTCGAGCGCCGCGAGAGCAAACTGCGCAGGCCCTTCTGCTTGCGCAGGAAGTCGATGGACGGCCCGACCCCGATGCGTGCCGACATCTTGAGCATCTTGCGGCGGGCGACCCTGCCGGGCATCCCGATCACGACCGGCCGGTCCATGCCTTGTTCGCGCTGGCGCACGATCCAGGTGTGCACGGCCTCCGGGTCGAAGCACATCTGCGTGACCACATAGTCAGCCAGGCGGCTCTTGTACCGAAGCGCGTGATCGAGGTCCTCCACGGAGATCCGAGGATGACCCTCTGGATAGCCGGCTATGCCGATCATCCCAGGGCGCTGCGCACAGTCGACCACCAGCGGCAACAGGTCGACGGCCGAGGCATACTCGCCCACTGGGTCCTCGATGTCCCCGCCGATCAGGAACAGGTCGTCCACCCCGGCGTCGGTAAGGCCGGCAAGGAGCTGGCCGAGGTGATCGCGATCGCGGACCATGCGCGCCGCAACGTGCACTGTCACTGAGTGGTCAAGCCGCCGCAGCCCGGCCGCTACCTCGACCGCGCGGTCAGGCCCTTGCCTGGGCGAGCAGGTGACCGTCACCCGGATCGGTCGCGGAATCCGCGCCGCCTCCTCGACGACGCCAGGGAAGGGCAGAACCTCGAACCGTGCGCGGTCCTCTGCGGGCGTGACCTCTCCCATCCCTTTTCCAGGGATTCCCGTGGAGAGCTTTGCTACACCCACCAGCGAGAACGAGGCGGTAGGTGCTGAGGCGCGGGCTCGACTATCGTGCGCGCTCTTGGACCCCGCCGACTTCTCACCGGCCGTCGCCTTCGAGCGCTCGTTCGACGCGCAGATCGGGCTCTCCTACGACCGGATCGAGCAGGATGAGGTCGTGGGTTCGTTCGAGGTGCGGGCCGATCTGCTCGACCACAGCGGGCGGTTGCATGGCGGGGTGCTGACGGCGGTCGCGGAGGGCGCCGCGTCGATGGGCACCGCCGCGGGCGTGATGAGCGAGGGGATGACGGCCTCCGGGATGTCGAACGACACCTCGATCGTCGCCGACGCCGGCGAGGGCCGGATGATGACCGCCGTGGCGCGGCGCCGTGCCGCCGCGCCGGATCTGTGGACCTGGGACGTCGAGATCAGTGATGAGGACGGCCGGACCTGCTCGCTGAGCAAGGTGCTGATCGCCGTGCGCCCCATGGGCGTGCGATGATGGCGCCGTGGTATCAGGCAGCCTGAGTTGGCCGCTCGAGCACGCGGTGCAGGTTCATGGTGACCGCACCGCCGTCATCGACGCCGACCGAGAGCTGACCTACCGCGAGCTGGGCGCGCGCGTCTCGCGCCTCGGCGGCGCGCTCGACCGCCTCGGGGTGCCGCCCGGCGCCTTCGTGGGCACGCTGGCCGGCAACACCGCCACGCACCTGGAGTGCTGGCTCGCCGTGCCCGCACACGGCCGCGTGATCAACAGCCTCAACCACCGCCTCGCGCCGGACGAGCTGGCGTTCATGATCGACGACTCCGGAACGCGGGTGCTCGTTGCCGACGACGATCGGCTCGACGCCGCCCGCGACCTGCGCGAGCGCTGCGAGGCGCTCGAGCTCGTCGTCCACGCCGGCGACGCTGCGACGCCCGACGACTGCATCGCCTACGAGACGCTGCTCAACGACGGCGAGCCGGCACGCGCGGCCGATCCGCCTCCCGACACGCCGGCGGCGATCTCCTACACCGGCGGCACCACCGGGCTGCCGAAGGGTGTCATGCTCAGCCACGGCAACCTCGTGGCCAACGCCAAGCACTTCCTGTTCCAGGATGCGCTGACGCCGGAGGACCGCTACGTCCACGCCGGGCCGATGTTCCACGTCGCCGACTCGACGATGGTCTTCTGCGTCACGTGGGCCGGTGGCGCGCACATCCTGCTCGACCGCTTCGACCTGCCTCGCCTCGTGCATGCCATCGAGGCGCACGGCGCGACCGTCCTCGTGCTCGTGCCGACGATGATCCAGATGCTGCTCGAGCACCTCGAGCAGCATCCGGCCGACCTCGCCGGCCTGCGGCTGCTGCACTACGCGGCCGCGCCGATGTCCGAGAGCCTGCTCGAGCGGGCGATGCGCACGCTGTCGTGCGACTTCCTGCACGGGTACGGCATGACCGAGGCGGCGCCGGGCGTCACCTACCTCTCGCCGGCCGACCACCGGGCCGGCCGGCACCTGCGGTCCGTCGGCCACGCGATCCCGGGCGTGCAGATCGAGATCCGCGATCCCTCCGACCGGCCGCTGCCGGACGGCGAGGTGGGGGAGGTGTGCGTGCGCGGGCCGAACGTGATGCCGGGGTACTGGAACCGTGACGAGGTGACGCGCGAGGTGCTGAGCGACGACGGCTGGTACCGAACCGGCGACGCCGGGCGCCTTGACGGCGGCTACCTCTACCTCGCCGACCGCCTGAAGGACATGATCGTCAGCGGCGGCGAGAACGTGTACTCGATCGAGGTCGAGAACGCGATCGCCTCGCACCCCGGCGTGCGCGAGGTCGCGGTCGTCGCGCGTCCGGACGAGCGCTGGGGCGAGCGCGTCCACGCGATCGTCGTCCCTGAGCAGGGCGCGGAGCTGCACGGGGACGAGATCGTCGAGCACTGCCGCCCGCAGATCGCCGGCTTCAAGCTCCCCCGCTCGTTCGAGTTCCGCGACGAGCCGCTCCCCAAGACGGGCGCCGGCAAGGTCCTCAAGGCGAAGCTGCGAGCCCCAGCAGCCGAGCCGCGTTCTCCTTGAGCACGAGCGGGCGGACCTCGTCGCGGAACGGGGCATCGGCGAAGTCGGCGAGCCAGCGGTCAGGCGCGATCATCGGGTAGTCGGAGCCGAACAGCACCTGCCGGGAGAGCAGCGTGTTGGCGTACTGCACGAGCTGCGGCGGGAAGTACTTCGGCGACCAGCCGGAGAGGTCGATGTAGACCTGCGGCTTGTGCATGGCGATCGAGATCGCCTCGTCGGTCCACGGGAACGACGGGTGCGCGAGCACGATCTTCAGCTGCGGGAAGTCGACCGCGACGTCGTCGACGTGGATCGGCTGCGAGTACTTGAGGCGGATCCCGCCGCCGCCGGGCAGGCCGGAGCCGATGCCACTGTGGCCGGTGTGGAAGAGGGCCGGCAGGCCCGCTTCGGCGATCACCTCGTAGAGCGGGTAGGCGCTCCGATCATTGGGATAGAAGGCCTGGATGTTGGGGTGGAACTTGAAGCCGCGGACGCCGTGGTCGGCGATCAGGCGGCGGGCCTCCTCGACGCCCTCACGCCCGCGCGCCGGATCGATGCTCGCGAACGGGATCAGGACGTCCGGGTTGGCGGCGGCCGCCTCCGCCACCTCCTCGTTCGGCACGCGCGGCTGCCCGGTGGCCAGCTCGTGGTCGACGGGGAAGATCACCGCCATCATGCGCCGCTCGCGGTAGTGGTCGGCCACCTCCTGGGCGGTCGGGCGTGGGAGCTCGCCGCGGAAGTGTCTGGCGGCCGCCTCGCGCAGGTGCGGGGGCAGGCTGTCGTGGCCGTCCGCCGCGCGCTCGGCGTGCGTGTGGAAGTCGATCGCGACGACGTCGTCGATCACTCGGCCCAGCCGCCCTTGAGCACCGTGGCCTCGCCGGACGCGGCCTCGAACGAGAGGTCGGGCCACACGCGCGTCGTCACCGTGGCGCCGAGCGCGACGGGCGCCGAAAACCGGACCGCCAGCCGCGTCGGCTCGCGGCCCGCGACCTGTTCGACCGCCCGCCCGGCCAGCGCCATCGTGCACAGGCCGTGGAGGATGCGCCCGGGCAGGCCGACCGCCCGTGCCGCCTCCTCGTCGAGGTGGATCGGGTTGCGATCGCCGGACGCCTCGGCGTACCGCTCCGCCTGGTCGGCGGCCACTTCGAATGCGGCTTCGCGGGGCTGGCCCTCGCGCGCGCCCGCGGGAACGTCGGGCGCCGGCTCGCCGCGGTCCTCGCCGGCCTCCAGCCCGCGGAACAGCTCGGTGACGTACTGCTCGGCCACCAGCCGCCCGTCGTCGTGGGTCTCCGCGCGGATCACCAGCGCGGCGCCGCTGCGCCGCGCGAAGATGCCGATCGGCGTCGCAGTGGTGACCAGCGACATCCCTGCCTCGATCGGCGCGTGCAGATGGATGTCCTGGGCGGCGTGCACGATCCGCCGGCGCGCGTCGTCTGAGGCGACCGAGCGCGAGGCGGCGGGGATCGTCTCCCACGCCGGCACGATCGCGAACACGGGGCCCGCGGTGGCGCCGCTCGTGGCCTGCGCGTAGGCGTGCAAGGCGCCCGCGGTGACGTCGTAGCGGTGCGGCTCGCCGGGCCGGCCGACGGCTCCGAGGTCGAAGCTCATGTCGTCATCCCCGTCGTCTGACCGCCGCTGGCGGTGATCACCTGCCCGTGGATGAAGTTCGACCACGGCGTGCACAGCAGGAAGATCGCACCCGCCGCCTCCTCGGGGGCGGCCGGCCGGCCGAGCGGGATGATCTGCGGCGCGGCCTCGCGCATCCGGTCCGGTAGCGACGCCGTCATACGCGTCTCCACGAACCCGAAGGCGACCGCGTTGACGTTGATCTTGAACGGCCCCCACTCGCGCGCGAGCGTCTTCGTCAGCCCCACCAGCCCCGCCTTGGCGGTGGCGTAGTTCACCTGCCCGAGGTTGCCCTGCGTCCCCGAGATCGAGGTCACGTTGACCACCTTGCGGAACACCTCGCGCCCCTCCTCGGCCTCGCGCTTGGCGGGGTCGCGCAGGTGGGGCGCCGCCGCGCGCAGCACCTTGAACGGCACCACGGCATGGATCTCGAGCATCGCCCGGAACTGCTCGTCGGTCATCTTGTGCGCCATGCCGTCCCACGTATAGCCGGCGTTGTTGACCACGATGTCGAGCCCGCCGAACGCCTCCACCGCGCGCTGCACCAGCTCGTCGGCGACGCCGTCGGCCGTCAGGTCCCCGGCGTGCACCTCGGCGCCGAGCTCGCCCGCCGTCTCCGCCGCTGCGTCGGCGTCGACGTCGTTGATCAGCACGCGCGCCCCGTGCTCGGCGAGCAGCGCGGCGGTGGCCCGCCCGATGCCCCGGGCGGACCCCGTCACGATCGCGGCCTTGCCGTCGAGAACGCCCATCAGAACGTGTACTCCTCGGCGTCGGCTGCCGTCTGCGCCTCGCCCAGCGGCTCGAGCCCGCCGGGCGCGTCCTTGCTCACCTTGGCGATGTAGATCATGCGGCTCGGCGGCTGGGCGGGATCGGTGAAGTCGAGCGTGCCCGCGATCGTGCCGCCCGTGTCGAGCGCATCGATCGAGCGCAGCGCGTCGAGCACGCCCTGGCGCGTGAGATCCTCGTTCTCGCACGCCTTGGTGAGCGCCGCGTCGGCGATCTGCGCGCCGGCGTAGGCGTAGAGCGAACCATTGGACGACGGCGTGCCCTTCGGGAACTCGGCCTCGTAGGCGTCCAGGAACGCCTTGACGCCGTCAGCCTCGAGGCCGAGCGGGGCCATCGAGGAGACCACGTAGTAGTTGGCGGCCAGCGCTTCGGAGGCCGGCGTGGTGAGCAGCTGCGGCGTCCAGCCCGGCCCGTTGGCCACGATCGGGACGTCGAGCTTCTGCGAGGCGGCGATGCCGGCCAGCGACGCCGCCTGCGGCGGGGCGGCGGAGAACAGGATCGCCTTCACGCCCGCGCGCCGGAAGGCCGCCACCTGGCCCGTCATGTCGGTCTCGGCCGGCGTGATCTTCTGCTCGACGATCTTCAGGCCGTGCTTGTCGGCCGCGAACTTGGAGCCCTTCAGGGCGTTCTCGCCGTAGTCGCCCTCGAAGTACAGGTGGCCGATCGTGTCGCCCTCCTTGACGCCGTGCTCGGTCATCAGGAAGTCGACCGCGTTGATCGCCTCGATGTCGTACGTGGTACCGGCGATGGCGACGTTCTCGTTCGGCAGGATGTCCGACGTCCAGCCGGCGAAGTTGAGGAACATGCCCTCCTGCTCGACCGAGGGCAGCAGCGCCGAGGTGATCGAGGAGCCCAGGACGAGGCCGAGCCCGACGACGTCGCCGGACATCTGCTGGTAGGCCGCAACCGCCTTCTGCGGGTCATAGCCGGTGTCCTGAACCTCCAGCTCGACCTGGCGGCCACAGATACCGCCGTCCTCGTTCTTGGCGTCCCAGTAGAGGTTCGCACCCTCCATCATCGACTTGCCGTTGGGGGCGAAGACGCCGGAGAGGTCGGGCAGGTAGCCGAGCGTGATGGTGTCGGCGGTCGTGCCGGGGCCTGTCTTGACGGAGCCCTCGCCCGAGGCCTCCCCGCCGTCGTCGGCCTTGCCGCAGGCGGCCAGCGCGAGGGCGAGCACCACGATTCCGAACAGACGTCTGCTCATGCGAGTCTCTCCTTGAGCTCTGGGGACCGGCGGACGAGCCCCGCCAGCCCGTCTCGCGCGAACAGGAGCACGGCGACGATCGCCGCGCCGTACACGTAGCGACTGAACTCCGACGCCGAGATGCCGCCGCTACCCGGCTCGGCGAGCAGCGGCAGCGAGCCGCTGTAGTGGTTGAGGACCAGCGGCAAGGCGGTCACGAACACCGCGCCCGCGGCGGCGCCGCCGACCGACCCCGCGCCGCCGATGACGATCATCACGAGGAAGTCGACCGACAGCACCAAGCCGAACGACTCCGGCACGATCCGCCCGAAGGCGAGTGCATACAGCACGCCGCCGAGCCCGGCGTACATCGACGACACCGTGAAGGCGGCGGCCTTGTAGCGGACGACGTCGACGCCCATCGTGGCGGCGGCCACCTCGCTGTCACGCACGGTGGCGAGCGCCCGCCCGGGCCGGCTGCGCACCAGGTTGCGGCCGTACCAGACGGCGACGGCCACGATCACCAGACCGAGGTACCAGAGCCGCTCGAGCGGCCCGTAGGGCACGCCGAACACGGACACCTCGGGGTCGGTGGCAGAGAAGCTGAAGCCGAAGAGGCTGAACGGCTCGACCGCCACGCCCTCGTAGCCGCCGGTGATGCCCGTCGCGTTCTGCAGGATGTGCTGGCCGATGAAGACGAGGCCGAGCGAAGCGAGGCCGAGGTAGATGCCGCGCACGCGACCGGAGATCGGGCTGAAGAGCGCGCCGGCGATCCCGGCCAGCGCGACGGCGCCGACGAGCGCCAGCAGCGGCGGCACGCCCTCGCCGGCCAGGTAGGCGTAGCCGTAGGCGCCTATCGCGACGAAGAAGGCGTGGCCGAGTGAGAGCTGCCCCGCGATGCCCACCAGCAGCGTGAGGCCGATGGCGGCCACGACCGCTGCCATCGCGAACAGCGCGGTCTGCAGCCAGAAGCTCTCGAGGTAGAGCGGCAGCGCCGCGAGCACGACGAGGGCGGCGGCGGCGCCGAGGGCCCTAGACACGGGTCACCTCGCGCGTCCCGAACAGCCCGGACGGCCGCACCAGCAGCACCAGCAGCATGACCACGAACGGCGCCACGGTGCCGAGGCCGCGCCCGAGGAACGACAGCTCGTCCTGATAGCCGGCGCACAGCACCGAGACCACGCCGATGATCAGGCCGCCGACGACGGAGCCCTCCGGCGAGTCGAAGCCGCCGAGCACGACGGCGGGGATCGCCGCCAGGGCGACGAGGCCGACGCCGCCGGTCACCCCGGCCGCCGGGAACGACGTCAGGAACAGCCCGCCCACCGCGGCCAGCGCCCCGGCCAGCACCCAGGCGCCGGCCGCCACGCGGTTCAGCCGGATGCCCATCAGCGACGCGGTCTCGCCGTCCTCGGCCGCCGAGCGCATGGCGACGCCCCAGTCGGTCAGCTTCACGGCGACCGCGAGCGCGGCGACGAGCACGAGCGCGACACCGCCGGCAATCACGCGCGAGGCCGGGACCCGGATCCCCGCGACCTCGACGACGCTCGCGCCCCACGGCGCGCCGATGCTGATGACGTCCGTGCCGATCCGGCGCGTCAGCTCGGTGAGCAGCAGGATGTCGACTCCGATGGTGAGGATGGCCAGGGTGCCGAGATCGGCCTCACGGATGCGGCGGATCAGCAGCGCGTCGATCGCCAGCGACACCAGCGCCGCCGCGACGATCCCGGCGAGCACCGCGGGCCAGAACCCGATCGAGTCGTGCAGGCGCCCGATGACGTAGGCGCCCATCAGCAGCACCGATCCCTGGGCGAAGTTGATGACGCCCGTCGCCCGGAAGATCGTCACGAAGCCGAGCGCGACCAGCGCGTAGATCGCGCCGAGGAGCAGCCCGCCGGCGAGCAGGGTGACGAACTGGTTCACGCCTCGCCTCCCAGATAGGCGCGCCGCACCTCGGGGTCGCGCTGGACCTCGGCGGGCGTGCCGTCAGCGATCCGGCGGCCGAAGTCGAGCACCGTGACGCGGTCCGCGATGCCCATCACGAACGCCATGTCGTGCTCGACCACGAGCGCCGAGACCCCGAGCTCGGCGCGGGCCGAGCCGATGGCGTCGGCCATCGCCGTGGCCTCCTCGCGCGTCATGCCCGCCACCGGCTCGTCGAGCAGGACGAGGCTGGGCTCGGCGCACAGCGCGCGCGCAAGCTCGACGCGCTTGCGCGTGCCGTAGGAGAGCGTGCGGACCTGCCGGTCGATCGCCGGCTCGAGGTCGACCAGCGCCGCGATCTCGCGAACGCGGGCCTCGTGCGCCGTGCGCTCGCGACGCGCGCGCGGCAGCCGCAGCCCGTCGGAGAGGAAGCCCGCGCGCATCAGCCGGTGACGGGCGAGCAGCAGGTTGTCGATCACCGTCGCGCCCGACGACAGCGAGATGTTCTGGAACGTGCGCGAGACGCCGAGCGCGGCCACGCGGTGCGGCCGCAGCCCGCGCAGCTCGCGGCCGCCGTAGCGGACGCTCCCCGCGTTCGCCGCGTAGACGCCCGAGAGCACGTTCAGGCAGGTCGACTTGCCGGCGCCGTTGGGGCCGATCAGCGCGTGCGTCGAGCCCGGCGCCACGGTGAAGGAGACCTCGGAGAGCGCCGTGACGCCCCCGAAGCGCACAGTGATGCCGTCGACCTCGAGTTGCTCCGAGCCCGCCGCGGCCTCTGGGCGGGGCGGCGCGGGAGCGGTCTCGCCCCCGAGGTAGCGGTCGCGCACCTGCGGGCTGTCGGCCAGCTCGCGCGCGCCTCCCGCGAGCGAGACGCCGCCGACCTCCAGGACGACGGCGCGGTCCGCGATGGAGAGCGCCATCGCCGCGTTCTGCTCGACGAGCACGACGGTGACGCCCTGGCGGTTGATCTCGCCGATCACCTCGCCGATCTGCCCAACCACCTTGGGCGCCAGTCCGAGCGAAGGCTCGTCGAGCAGCAGCACCCGCGGCCCGGCCATCAGGGCGCGGCCGATGGCCAGCATCTGCTGCTCGCCGCCCGACAGGAGGCCTGCCCGTTGGCCCCCACGCTCGGCGAGGATGGGGAAGAGCTCGTGCACCCACGCCCGCGCCCGCTCGCGCGCGCCCTTGTCGGGCGCGGCGAGGCCGCCCGCGCGCAGGTTCTCGGCGACGGTCAAATGGGTGAAGACGCGCCGGCCCTCGGGCACCTGCACCAGGCCCGAGCGGGCGATCTGCGCGGGGTCCCGGCCGAGCAGCGGGCGGCCGGCCATCTCGATCGTGCCGCCCGTCACCGCGCCGCGCCGGCCCGCGAGCGTGCCCGAGATGGCGCGCAACAGCGTCGACTTCCCGGCCCCGTTGCTGCCGAGGACGGCGAGGATGGAGCGCTCGGGCACTTCCAGCGAGACGCTGCGCAGCGCCTGGACGGCGCCGGCGTACGTGACGCTCAGGTCGTGGACCGCAAGCACTCGCCTCTCCTCGAGGCGGAGAGTATCAGGGTGCCTGATTTATGTCAGGCAGCTTGTTACGCGTCCGGAAGGCCGGCGCCGAGCCGGTGCACGCATTCCGTGAGCGCCTTCAGCAGCTCCGCGCGAGCCTCCGGGTCGAGGTCGGCGAGCATGCGGTCCTCCATCTCGGTGACCGCCCGGTCGCAGCGCTTCAGGACCTCGAGGCCCTTGTCGGTGACCGTCATCTCCAGCACGCGCCCGTGGTTGGCCGCGGGCGCGCGGGCGACCAGGCCCTCGCGCTCGAGCGCGGCGATGACCTCGTTCATCGACTGCGGCGTCACGTAGCTGCGGCGGGCGAGCTGCGCGTTCGAGAGGCCGGCCCGGTCGCGCAGGATCGACAGCGCGGTGTACTGGGGCACCGTCAGCGGCGCCACCAGGGTTCCGATCTCGCGCCGCAGCGCGCGATCCAGGCGACCGACGACGTACGAGATCCGCGGGGCCACGCGTGCGCGACTCGAGGTGCTCACAGGCCGACGGTAGCAAGACGGTTCTCAGGGGCCCGAATATCAGGCAGCTTGACACTAGGCGTACGCTGGGCGACAGGGAGCGAGAGGAGGACGCGATGCGCCAGGTGGGACTGCTCATCGTCACGGTGGCCCTGATGGCGGTCACCGCCGGCCCGGCGGCGGCCGCGCCGCCGACCTGCACCAACCCGGCGGTCACGTGCCACACGGGCACCGCCGACGACGGGTCGACGTTCAAAGCGGAGGTCCCGCCGGACTGGAACGGCACTCTGCTGCTCTACAGCCACGGCTACGTCCCGCCCTTCGTCCCCAACCCGCCGGCCGATACCTGGCGCAACCGCGCCGTGGCCGATCACCTGCTCGCCGAGGGCTTCGCGCTGGCCGGCTCGTCGTACGCGTCGAACGGGTGGGCCGTCGAGGAGGCGCTGCGCGACCAGATCGACCTGCTCGAGCGCTTCGAGGAGCGCTTCGGCGAGCCGCGCCGCACGATCGCCTGGGGCGAGTCGATGGGCGGCATGATCACCGCCGGGCTCGTCCAGCGGCACCCGCGGCGCTTCGACGGCGCGCTGCCGTTCTGCGGGATCCTCGGCGGAGCCGTCGGGCTCTGGAACCAGAACCTCGACCTGCAGTACGCGATCAAGACGCTGCTCGCGGCCGACCCGAACCCCGCCGTCTCGGTACCCGCCTCCCAGCTCGAGCTCGTGAACATCACGGACTGGCAGGCCAACGTCGCGCGCGCCAACGCCGTCGTCGCCGCCGCGGCGACGACCCCGCGGGGGCGCGCCCGCCTCGCGCTCGCGGGGGCGCTGTTCCCGCTGCCCGACTGGTGGGAGGTCGGCACGCCGCGGCCCGCCCGCGACGACTACGCGGGGCGCTGGGCGAACCAGCTCCAGGCGCTCCAGTTCCAGCTGGCGTTCATCTTCGGCTTCCGGCAGGAGGTCGAGCAGCGCGCCGGCGGCAACGGGTCCTGGAACGTCGGCGTCGACTACGGGCGGCTGCTGGCCCGCTCGGCGAGCCGCGACCTGGTCGGAGTGCTCTACCGCGGCCTCGACCTGCGCGGCGACCTGCGCCTGCTCGCGAAGGGTCGGCGCGTCCGGCCCGACCTGCACGCGACGGCATATCTGGTGCGGAACGTCGTCTACGACGGCCACATCCCCGTGCCCGTTCTCACCGTTCACACCACCGACGACGGGCTCGTCGTCTCGCCGCACGAGCGCGCGTACCGCGACGCCGTGCGGCGGGCCGGGCGCAGCCGGCTGCTGGAGCAGCTCTGGGTCGACCGCCCCGGGCACTGCACGTTCACGGACGCCGAGACGCTGGCGGCGCTCGACGTGCTGCTCGAGCGCCTCGACGGCGGGCGCTGGCCGAAGGACTCGGGGAGCGTGTTCGACGACTACGATCCGCCGCCGTTCCTGCGACCGTTCGATCTGGTGTGGCCCGGTCGTAACCGTGGTCCGGTCAGTGGCGCGCGGTGACCGCCGCGGGCGACGCCACCGAGTCGCGCATGCGGAGCGGCATCGGCACGCGGTGGACCTCGGCCTTCGTGTCGCCTGGCGTCGGGCCTCGATCGATCTCGGCGAAGAGGACCTCGACGGCCTTGCGCCCCAGGTCGTAGTGCGGCAGCGCGATCGTGGTCAGGCTGGGTGGCATCCAACCGGCGTCGTCGGGCCACAGGGGAGCGGCCTTACGTCCTCGCGCGGGAAACGCGTGCACCCAAGGCGGTCAGAAGGTGTTCAGGAAGAAGTGCTGGGGCTTCGAGTCGGCGTTGCCCTTGAACGCCAGCACGAGCTCCTGCCCGGGGCCGGGCGTCCACTGGGACACAACGGCAACGAGGCCTTTGTCTTCGACGCTGCGCGGGATGAACCGGTAGAAGCTGTTGACCTGCCAGCCGCCGACCTTCTCAATGCGCCACTGCTGACCGAGGGAGCCGTTGCAGGGATTCTGGACGATGCGGGTGCCGAAGTAGGGCGTGGGCGCGTCGAGGCACTTGCCGCTGTGGCCAGCGATCAGCGTCGAGTACTGCTTGGTGCCGACGGTCGTGGTGGCCCCGGGCGTCCAGCCCTGATGGCTGCCGCCGTGGTAGGGCCAGTCGACGACGGGCGCGCCGCCGTCCTGCCAGGCACCGCTGACGGACATGACGCCGCCGGTCTGGCGGCTCTCGAAGGTGTAGGAGGGCCCAGCGGCGAAGGCCGAGCCGGCTGCAACCAGCATCAGGGTGGCGGCAGCGATGATCGTGAGCAGGAGGGAACGCATGCTTACCCAGACCTCGCGCGCGGCCGCAGTATTCCCAACGGAACTTCCGCATGATGAAACGGTCGTCGAAGCCCGACCATGTCCGCCCGGGCTGGCGGACCTTGGCCGTAAGGACGTCGCCGCGCAGCCGGTCGAGCATGTCCTCGGCCTGCTCGGTGTCGCGGGCGGCGCCGTCCCGGGCCAGCTTGGCGATCCGCTCGGCGAACGGCGACGCTTGGTAGTCGACCAGACGTGGAGAACACCGTTGCCAGAAGCGTTGCCACGATTGTTCTCCACCCGCAGCACACCTTGAATCTCAAGAACGACAAAAGCCCCGACATGCGGGGCCTTCGCGTCATGCGCCGAAGAGGACTCGAACCTCCACCCGGTTATCCCGGACCAGGCCCTCAACCTGGCGCGTCTACCAATTCCGCCATCGGCGCGGATGAGGGCCGGAGTATAGCCCTGCGCCGGTTGCCGTTTGCATCCGTCCTGACCCCCCGCTACTGTGCCCGAACAGATGTTCGCTTTCGGCAACCAAACCCAGGAGTAGAGGCTCGTCATGGACATCGGGAAGGACCTGACGAAGCGCCAACAGGAGATCTTCGACTTCATCAAGAAGTACTCGGCGAAGTACGGCTATCCACCGACGGTGCGTGACATCGGCAAGGCGGTGGGCCTGGCCTCGTCGTCGACCGTCCACGCCCATCTGTCGAACCTCGAGAAGCTCGGCCTGGTGCGGCGGGACCCGTCGAAGCCGCGCGCGATCGAGCTGCTGGACCGGACGGTCGACGCCGTGAAGTCGGTGGTCGGCGGGTCGGACGGGCTGCCGCTCATCGGCAACGTCGCGGCGGGCCAGCCGATCCTCGCCGACGAGAACATCGAGGACCGGATCGCCGTCGACTCCCGCGTGGGCGGCGACGAGGGCGAGTACGTGCTGACCGTCAAGGGCGACTCGATGGTCAATGCCGGCATCTTCGCCGGCGACCTGGTCGTCGTGCGCCCGCAGGACACGGCGACCGACGGCGACATCGTGGTCGCGCTGCTGGGCGAGGACGCGACGGTCAAGCGCTTCTTCCGGGAGAGCGACCACGTGCGCCTGCAGCCGGAGAACGACACCATGGAGCCGATCCGCTCGCGCGAGGTGCAGGTGCTCGGGCGCGTCGTCGGAGTGATGAGGAAGGTGGCATGAGCGCGCTGCTGACACCCCCTACCGTCCGTCGCATGCGCGAGGGCGAGTGGCGGCCGAAGCCGAACGGCGAGTCGGGGCCGTCGCTGGACGACGTGGTCTCGCGCGCGTGGGAGGTCCTGCGCGCCGACGTGCCGGCCGCGCTGCCCCGTCTGCGGCGGCGAGCTGATCCCGCGCCCGTCGGCCGGCTCCGGCGTCGTCGGCGGCCGCTGCGAGTCGTGCGGCACCTCGCTCGCGTAGCCTGCCGGGCTACATGAGCCTCGACGACGACCGCTCCGCTCTCCAGCAGCTCCAGCGCGACTGGATGCAGGCGGTCGAGGACCGCGACATGGAGCGGCTCGAGGAGATCGTCGCCCCGGGCTTCCGCTTCACGGCCATCCACCTCAACCCCGAGCCGATGACCCGCGAGCAGTGGATGGAGGCGGCGCGCGAGGGCTACACGATCGTGTCCTTCGCGTACGAGTCGATGGACGTCGACATCCACGGCGACACCGCGGTGGTCCACTCGCGCTACTCGCAGATCGCGAGCCTGCACCAGACGAGCCTGTCGAACGCCTTCCGGCTCACCGACGTGTGGAGCCGGATCGACGGGCGCTGGCAGGTCGTCGCCCGTCACAGCTCGATCCTGAGCTAGCGGCTCAGTTCTTCGAGTACTCGTAGAACCCGCGGCCGGTCTTGCGGCCCAGCAGGCGCGCCTCGACCATCCGGTTCAGCAGCGCCGGCGACACCGACGCCGGATCGCGGAACTCCTCGTGCAGCGACTCGCTGACGGCCAGCAGCGTGTCCAGCCCGATGAGGTCGGACAACCGCAGCGGCCCCATCGGGTGCGCGCAGCCCAGCACCATCCCGCGGTCGATGTCCTCGCGCGAGGCGAAGCCCGACTCGTACATGCGGATCGCCGACAGCAGGTACGGGATCAGCAGCGCGTTGACCACGAAGCCGGCGCGGTCCTGGGAGTCGATGCACTCCTTGCCCAGCGTCTGCTCCGCGAAGTCGCGAACCCGCTCGGCGGTCTCGTCGGCGGTCATGATCGAGTGGACGATCTCGACGAGCGGCAGCACCGGCACCGGGTTGAAGAAGTGCAGCCCGATCACCTTGTGCGGCTGCGACGTCTCGGCGCCCAGCTTCATGATCGGCACCGACGAGGTGTTGGAGGCGAGGAACTGCGCGTCCGGCAGCAGCGTGTCCAGCCGCTTGAAGAGATCGCGCTTCATCCCCTCGTCCTCGATGATCGCCTCGATCGCCGCGTCCGCTCCCTCGACATCGTCCAGGGAGGTCGTGAAGGCGAGTCGCTCCAGCGCCGCCGAACGGTCCTCCTCGGAGACATGACCGCCGCGCACGCCGCGGTCGAGCGACTTCCCGATCGCCTCCTGCGACTTCGAGCAGCGCGCCTCGTCGACCTCCACCACGGTCACGTCCACGCCCGAGCGCGCGCACACCTCCGCGATGCCCGAACCCATGAGGCCGCCGCCGATGACTCCCACTCGCATGGGCGGGCACGGTACCTCACAACGCGATCAGGCCCACACGCCGCCGGAAGGCAGCGACAACGCCACAGGGCAGCGAAGACGACTACGCGGCTTCGACGACCGGGACCACGCAGACGCAGTTGGGCAGCTTGGTCGAGCCGGGGAGGACCATCCGCCCGGCGCCCCGCTCGGCAGCGGCCTGCCGGGCGACGTCCGTGGCTTCCTTCCGGTCGTCGACGTGCTGCACCAGCGGCGTCTCCGAGCCGTGGGCGTCGATATAGATCACGTCGTACATATCTTCAGTTTCGACACCGATGCGGACATACCGCATGGTCTGATCACAATACCTTTACGAGCGATACCGTTCCAGCCGCAGACCGAGCAGCCGCGGGGGTTACGAACCTTCGAGGAAAGTCCGGACACCACAGGGCACGGTGGTCGGTAACGCCGACCCGGGGAAACCCGCGGGAAAGTGCCACAGAAATCACACCGCCTAAGCCCGGAAACGGGCCGGCAAGGTTGAAATGGTGCGGTAAGAGCGCACCGGCGTCGCGGTGACGCGGCGGCCAGGCAAACCCCACCCGGTGCAAGGCCAAGCAGGACCGTTTGCAGGTTGCCCGCCGAGGTCCAGGTCGGCCGCTGAGATGGATGGCTGTTCAAGACAGAATCCGGCTTACAGGTCTGCTACGGGAGGAGCCTCCGCAAGGAGGCTCTTCCTATAGGCGGGAGGGCTACCCCTTCTCCCCCCGGTATTCGCGCAAAGTGCGGAAAAGGGTTCCATCGGTCCGCGCGCGGACCCCGCTTGCCCCGGTGCGCGCAGAGTGCGAACATGTGTTCGCACGTGATCGTCTGCGCCCTCATCCCGCGGTTCGAGCTCGCCGTCGCCGCCGGCGGCCGTGAGCATCTGGCCGCGGGGCCGGTCGCGCTGGCTCCCGAGCCGGGGCGCGAGCAGTTCATCGGCGAGGTGTCCGCGGCCGCCGAGGCCCATGGCGTACGCGCCGGCCTGCGGCTGGGGGAGGCGCTCGCGCGCTGTCCCACCCTGCGGCTCGTCGCACCCGACCCCGCCGCCGTGGCCGACGAGTGGGAGCGCCTGCTGGCCGCGCTCGAGAACGTCGGCGCGGCGGTCGAGCCCGGCCGGCCCGGCCTCGCCTGGTTCGACTCCCGAGGCCTGCGCAACCTGCACGGCGGCTCCGTCGAGGGGGTGATCGCGGCGGCGCGGCGCGCGCTCGGCACCCCGGCGCGCCTGGGAGCGGCGCCGTCGCGCTTCGCCGCCCTCGCGGCCGCCAGCCACGCCCGCATCCGCCGCGCCGAGATCGCACCCGACAAGCGGCTGGCCGCCTACCTCGCCCCGCTGCCGGTCGACCTGCTGTCCAACCGGCCCGAGACCGCCGCGCTCCCCATCACCCTCGAGCGCTTCGGCATCCACACGCTCGGCGAGCTCGCGGCCCTGCCGAAGGCCGCCCTGGCCGACCGCTTCGGTCCTGCCGGTCCGCTGGCCAGGGACCTCGCAAGAGGCAAGGACTCCCCGCTGAAGCCCCGTCGCCCCGCCGAGAGCCTGGAGGAGCGGCTCGAGCTGCCGGAGTCGGCCTCCGGCCAGCAGCTCGAGCGCGCGCTCGGCCTGCTGATCGACCGGCTGCTGGCCCGCCGCGAGCGCCGCGGCCGCTCGATGCGCGCCGCCACCCTCGGCGCCAAGCTGGTCGAGGGCGGGAGCTGGCGCACGCGCGTGACCTTCCGCGAGGCGCTGGCCGACCCGCGGCGGATGCGGCTCGTGCTCGCGCCGCGGCTGGCCGAGCTGCCCGCCCCCGCCGACGCCCTCCGGCTCAGAGCCGAGGACCTCGGCCCCCCGCAGGCCGACCAGCGCTCGCTGCTGCAAGAGCCCTCCGTGCAGCGCGCCGCCCGCCTGCGCGAGGCCGTCCGCCAGGCGCGCGCCGCCGCGGGGCCCGACGCGGCGCTGCGCATCCTGGCGGTCGATCCCGATTCGCGAGTGCCCGAGCGCCGCCTGGCGCTGACGCCGTGGGATCCCTGAACCTGGATTCAGGTTGAGGCCGCATCGCCTGGCCGAGCCGCGGCCGGCCACCGTCGTGGCCGGCCCGGACGGACATCCGCAGCAGATCGACGGCCACGCCATCGAGGCGATCCGCGAGTCGTGGCTGATCGAGGACCGCTGGTGGACCGACGTGCCGCTGCGCCGCCGCTACTGGGAGGTCGTCACCGCCGACGGGCGCAACCTGATCGCCTATCGCGATCTCGTGCGCGGGCGCTGGTACACGCAGCGCTAAAGGGGAGATCCACCAATAGGCTGCCGCGCCGTGCCCGTCGACCGCTCCCGCCTGACCGCGCTGCTCGCAAAAGAGCGCGAGGACTTCGCTCAGCGCAACCCGCGCTCGGCCGCGGCCTACCAGGCGGCTCGGCCGCACCTGCTCGGCGGCGTGCCCATGACCTGGATGAACCTCGCCGCCGGCGGCTTCCCGCTCTATCTCGACCACGCCAACGGAGCCCGGGTCACCGACCTCGACGGCCACGAGTACGTCGACTTCGCGCTCGGCGACACCGGCGCCATGGCCGGCCACTCGCCGCCCGCCACCGTCGAGGCGATCGCCCGCCAGAGCGGCCGCGGCATCACGGCGATGATGCCGACCGAGGACGCCGCCTGGGTGGGGGAGGAGCTCGCGCGCCGCTTCGGCCCGCCGCAGTGGTCGTTCACGCTCACCGCCACCGACGCCAACCGCTGGGCGATCCGGCTCGCCCGCCAGGTCACGAACCGCTCCAAGATCCTCGTCTTCGCCTGGTGCTACCACGGCAGCGTCGACGAGGCGTTCGCGCTCCCCGGCGAGAACGGCGCCGTGGCGCGGCCGGGCAACGTCGGCCCGCCGGTGCCGCTGGCCGAGACCACCCGCGTGGCCGAGTTCAACGATCCAGAGCAGCTCGAGGCAGAGCTCGCCCACGGCGACGTCGCCGCCGTGCTGATGGAGCCGGCGCTCACCAACATCGGCATCGTGCTGCCGGAGCCGGGCTACCTCGAGACGGTGCGCAGGCTCACGCGCGAGCACGGCACGCTGCTCATCAACGACGAGACCCACACCTTCAGCGCCGGCCCGGGCGGCGCCACGCGCGCCTGGGACCTGGACCCGGACATCGTCACGATCGGCAAGGCGATCGCCGGCGGCCTGCCCTCCGGCGCGTTCGGGATCTCGACCGAGCTGGCCGAGCGGATCGCCGCCGAGCGCGACGCCGACCTGGTCGACACCGGCGGCGTCGGCGGCACCCTGGCCGGCAACGCGCTCAGCCTGGCGGCCACCCGGGCCACGCTCGAGCACGTCCTCACCGACGACGCGTTCGCCGCCATGACCGACCTCGCCACCCGCTTCGCGGCCGGTGTCCAGGAGGCGATCGACGCGCACGACCTCGCGTGGTCGGTGGCTCAGATCGGCGCCCGCGTCGAGTACCGCTTCGCCTCACCGCCGCCGCGCACGGGCAGCGAGGCGGCGGCCGCCGACGACCGCGAGCTCGAGGACTTCATGCACGTCCATCTGGCCAATCGCGGCGTGATGATCACCCCGTTCCACCTGATGGCATTGATGTGCCCGGCGACCACCGAGGAGGACGTCGACCGGCACACGGAAGTCTTCGGCGACGCTCTCGACCGGCTTTCGTCCTAAGATGTTGCCCAGGTGTTACCGATTGCCTATCTAGATGCCGGCACGGGGAGCATGCTGCTGCAGCTGCTGGTGGGCGGCCTTGCCGCCATCAGCGTCGCCGCCAAGTTCTACTGGCGGCGCGTGCTGAGGTTCCTGCGCATCCGCAAGGACGAGCCGGATGCCGCCGAGTCGCACACCCGCGGCTGAGAGCAGCGCCGAGCTCGGTTCCTTCCGGGACCCCGACAGCCGCGTCTTTCTCGACGACGACGTCGTCTACCGCGTCCTCAGCCACGACGGCTGGCAGGACTGGCTCGCGCTGGCCGCGACGCCGCTCGTCACCGACGACCGGCTGATCCCGACCGAGCCCGTCGAGCTCGACGACCTGCCCGAGCTCACCGCCGGGCCCGCGGCCGGGGCGCTCAAGCACGAGAAGGTCCCCTTCGTCTCCTACCCCTACGAGTGGCCGTTCTCGATGCTCAAGGACGCGGCGCTGCTCCAGCTCGAGCTCGGCCGCAGCGCCCTCCAGCACGACCTCACGCTCAAGGACGCCTCGGCCTACAACGTGCAGTTCAAGGGCGCGAAGCCCGTCTTCGTCGACGTCGGCTCGTTCGAGCGGCTCAACGAGGGCGAGCCGTGGGCCGGCTACCGCCAGTTCTGCATGCTCTTCCTCTATCCGCTGATGCTGCAGGCCTACAGGGGCATGCCGTACCACGCCCTGCTGAGAGGCCAGCTCGACGGGATCAAGCCGGGCGAGGCGCGGGCGCTGCTCTCCGCCCGCCGGCGCGGCGTGCTCACCCACGTCGTGCTGCACGCCCGGCTCGAGGCCCGCTACGCCGACGCCGGCGGCCGCGAGGTCAAGCGCGACCTCAAGCGCGCGGGCTTCGGCAAGGCGCTGCTCGACGCCAATCTGCGCAAGCTCGAGAAGCTCGTCCGCCGGCTCGAGTTCAAGCCCGGCCGCACGGCCTGGACCGGGTACGGCAGCACGAACACGTACAGCGACGAGGAGGCCGCCCGCAAGGCCGAGTTCGTCCGCGCAGCCGCGGCGCGCCACACCGGCGGCCTCGTCTGGGACCTCGGCTGCAACGACGGGACCTACTCGCGCGTGGCCGCCGAGCACGCCGCCGGCGTGGTGGCCATAGACGCCGACCACGCCACCGTCGACGGGCTCTACCGGGCGCTCAGAGACGAAGAGCGCACGGACATCCTGCCGCTCGTGATGAGCCTCACCGACCCGTCGCCCGACGTCGGCTGGCGCGGCCTCGAGCGGGCGCGGCTCGAGCGCCGCGGCACGCCCGACCTCGCGCTCGCCCTGGCGCTCATCCACCACGTCGTCATCACCGGCAACGTGCCCGTGCGCGAGTTCGTCGCCTGGCTGCGCTCGCTCGACTGCGCGCTGGTGATCGAGTTCCCCGAGCGTGAGGACCCGATGGTGCAGAAGCTGCTCTCCGGGAAGACCGAGAAGGCCAACCCGGACTACGAGCGCGAGACGTTCGAGCGCGCCCTCGGCGAGCGATTCGAGGTCGAGCGCACGGAGCGGCTCGCCTCCCGGACGCTCTACGAGGCCCGCCCACGCGCATAAAGGCCCTGCATCTCACCGCCCTCTGGGCGTTCGCCTTCGCACAGCCGCTGTTCAACCTGCTCGGCGACCAGGCGCAGTTCTTCGTCGCGCGCGGGAGCACGACGGCCGACATCGTGCTGTTCGCGCTGGTTGTCACGCTGGTCGGCCCGGCGGTGCTGACGCTCCTCGTCTGGCTGGCCGGGAAGATCCGGCCGGCGATCGGCGACGCGCTCCAGCTCGTGTTCGTCGGCCTGCTCGCGGCGGCGATCCTGCTGCCGCCGATCGGCGACCTGCTCGGCGGCTCGGCGATCTCCGTGCCCGTCGCGCTGCTGGCGGGCGCCGGCCTCGCGACGCTCTACGCCCGCGCCGCGCCCGTCCGCTCCTTCGTCACGGTCATCTCGCCGGCGCCGCTGCTCTTCCTCGTCCTCTTCCTGTTCATCTCGCCGGTCTCCGAGCTCGTGCTGCCGGAGGGCGGGGCGGAGGCGGTGGCGGGCGAGGCGCGCTCCAGCACGCCGGTGGTGATGGTCGTCTTCGACGAGCTCCCGGCCACGACGCTGATGGGCGCCGACGATCGGATCGACGCGCGCCGCTATCCGGCGTTCGCCTCGCTGGCCGGCGACGCCACCTGGTACCGCACGGCGACCACCGTATCCGGCCGCACGACCGAGGCGGTGCCCGCCATGCTCACCGGCCGCAAGCCGCGAGAGGGCGACCTGCCGATCGCCGCCGATCACCCGCAGAGCCTCTTCACCCTGCTCTCGCGCAGCCACCGGCTCTCGGTCGTCGAGCCGATCACCGACGTCTGCCCGACCGACCTGTGCTCCGAGGACCGGCCGGATATGGCGAACCGCCTGACCTCGCTCGCCAAGGACCTGCGCGTCGTCTCGCTCCATCTGCTGCTGCCCGACGACCTCACCGACGAGCTGCCGCCGATCGACCGCGACTGGCAGGGCTTCGAGAACGAGGCGATCGGACCGAGGGCCACGCGCGAGCAGCGGAGGGCCTTCATCGAGGAGATCTTCGAGCGCATCGACGCCGACGATCCGCCGGCGCGGTTCAAGACGATCGAGGACGCTGTCGGGGAGCCGGGCGCCCGCCCGCAGCTGCTGTTCCTGCACACGAGCATCCCGCACATCCCGTGGCACTTCACGCCGGACGGCAAGCGCTACGAGACCGGCATGGCGCTGCCCGGCGTGATCGACGGCATCTGGGTCGCGCCGCAGTGGCTCGCCGACCAGGGTTTCCAGCGCCACCTGCTCCAGACCGAGTACGCCGACAAGCTGCTCGGCGACCTCCTGCGCCGGCTGCGCGACACCGGCCTCTATGACAAGGCGCTGATGGTGGTCGTGGCCGACCACGGCGTGAGCTTCCGGGCCGGCGACCGGCGGCGGCGGCCGACGCCCACCAACATCCAGGATGTTGGCAGCGTGCCGCTGTTCATCAAGCTGCCAGGCCAGCGCGAGGGCGGGATCGAGGACACCGCGGTGCGGACGATCGACGTCCTGCCGACGATCGCCGAGGAGCTCGGCCTCGAGCTGCGCGAGCCGGTCGACGGCGTCCCTGTGGGCGAGCGAGACGCGGATCCCGACAACGAGATCGACGTCCCCGACAGCTGGGAGCTCGGGACCACGACCGACTTCGGGACGATCCTGCGCCAGCGGGCGCAGCGGCTGCGCTACGAGCGCTCGCTGCTCGAGGCCGCCGGCAACGAGGCGTTCAGGATGGGCCCGCGGCCTGACCTGGTCGGCCGCCGCGTGCGAGCGACGGAGGCCGCCGACGGCCGGGTCGAGCTCACGGACCCGGGCCAGTACGAGGACGTCGACACGGATTCGCCGTTGCTGCCGATCTGGGTGGGCGGCACGGTGACCGTGCTGCCCGGCGGCAGCGACGTGGCGATCGTCGTCAACGGCCGCGTGGAGGCAACCACGAAGGTCGACCGTAGCCGCTTCGGTGCGCTCGTGCCGCCAAGCGCGCTCCGCGACGGCGCGAACCGCGTCGAGGTCTTCGAGATCGACGGCGAGACATTTAGGAAGCTCTAGGGTTCCTCCCAGGCTCCCTTGAGGGTTGGGCCGGATGATGTGGCCATGACTCGCCTGCGCCCAGTGGTCGTCCCCGTCACAGCCCTCGTGCTGGCGACGGCGGCGCCCAGCGCTGTCGCGCAACAGCGCAGGCCGGTCGAGAAATGGGTCGATACCCCCTCGACCCAGGCACTGGCCGCCCAGCTCGCGGATCTACCGCCGCGGGCCGCGCTCGTCCAGCCGGCGACGTCCCTGCCCCTCGCCGTGCTGACCCCCTCGGGCGAGGCGGCCGTTCCGGACGTCCGGCACGCGCCGGCGGCATCCCCCGCCGTCGCCGGCGCGGCCGGCCGTCCACTCCTCGCCACCGCGCGCGGGCCACCACGCTGACCGGCCCTGCGCGGCGGGAGGGCTGCACGGCCTCCCGCCGCGGTCGCCGGATCTGATGACATCTGTGCTGTATGCGAACATGTGTTCGTGTACGTCGAGCTCCACGCCCATTCGGCCTTCTCCTTCTTAGACGGCGCCTCGCAGCCCGACGAGCTGGCCACCGCCGCGGCCGAGCTCGGCTACGAGGCGATGGCGCTGACCGACCACAACAGCGTCTCGGGCTCGATGGAGTTCGTGCAGGCGGCGGCGCCGCTCGGCCTGCGGGCCATCCACGGCGCGGAGGTGGATCTCGACGACGGCCGTCACCTGACGCTGCTGGTGGAGAGCGAACGGGGCTGGCGCAACCTGTGCCACCTGCTCACCCGCGCGCACGCGCACACGCGTGGGGCGGTCGACGAGAAGGTCGAGGACCGTGCGGCCCGCCGGTCGGGCATCGGCCGCCGGGAGTCGCTGGTCGGCACGCGCATGCGGCGGGTCGACGTGCCGCCCGAGCTGTCCCTGGCGGCGATCGAGGAGCACGCCGAAGGGCTGGTGTGCCTGAGCGGCTGCGCTCTGCGCGGGGTGCACGACGAGCCGACGCTGCGGCGGCTGCTGGGGGTGTTCGGTGCTGACCGGCTGCGAGTCGAGCTGCAGCGGCCGTTCCTGCGCGACGACCGGGCGCGCAACCGGGCGCTGGCCGATCTGGCTTCTCGGCTGGGCGTGGCCACGGTGGCCACCGGCAACGTCCACGCGCACGCGCGCGAGCGCGCGCTGCTGCAGGACGCGTTCACGGCGCTGCGCCATCACACGACTTTGGATGCCTCGGAGCCGATGCGGCGCGGCAACTTCTCGCACGTGCTGGCCTCGCCGGAGGCGATGGCCGCCCGCTTCCCCGAGCACCCGGAGGCGGTGGCGGAGACGCGCGAGCTGGCCGCCCGCCTGCGGTTCGACCTGAGCGCCGACCTCGGGTACCGCTACCCGGGGTCCGACGACGAGCAGGCGCTCAGCAAGCTCGCCGAGCTGTGCCAGGCGAAGCTGGGGGAGCGCTACCCCGCCGGCCACCAACACGTGGTCGCAGCGCACGCGCGGCTCGAGGAGGAGCTGCGGGTGATCGACTCGCTGGGCCTGGCCGGCTTCTTCCTGCTGCACCGCGACCTGCTGGAGCTGGCGCGCGAGGTGGCGGTGGAGGTGCGCGGGCCGTCGTCGGTGCGGGCGCTGCTGCCGCCGGGCCGCGGGCGCGGGTCCTCGGTGTCCTCGATCGTCTGCTACCTCACCGGCCTCTCGCACATCGACCCGGTGTCCAATGAGCTGTTCCTCGGGCGGTTCCTCAACGAGGAGCTGACCGCGCTGCCGGACATCGATCTCGACTTCCCGCGTGACATCCGGGCGGTGCTGATCCCGCGCGTGCACGAGCGCTACGGGCGCGAGCGGTCGGCGCTGGTGGCCGCCTTCCCGACCTTCCGCTCGCGCGGGGCGATCCGCGAGCTGGGCAAGGTGCTCGGCCTGCCGCCGGGCGAGCTCGAGCGGCTGGCGCGCGGGGCCGAGCCGTGGGCCGTGCGCGGCGTGGCGGCCGACGTGGAGTCGGCGCTCGGGCTCGAGCCCGGCGGCCCGCCGGCGCCGTTCGTGGACATCGACAACCGGGCGCCGTTCGCGATGTCGACCGGCGAGTGGCTGGCCATGGTCGGAGGCCACGACCCGGCCGACATCATCTACACCGAGCCGCCCTCGCGCATCTCCGAGGAGCGCTACAACGCGCTCCCCGGCCGCTGGGAGTGGCTGGCGCGGCTGTGCGACCAGGCGTACGGGCTGCCGCGCCACCTGTCCCAGCACTCGGGCGGGATGATCGTCTCCACCCGCCCGCTGATCGACTGCTGCCCGGTGCTGCCGGCGGCCATGGAGGGCCGCCAGCTCTGCCAGTGGGACAAGGACTCGTGCGCCGACGCGGGCTTCCTGAAGATCGACCTGCTGGGCCTGGGGATGCTGTCGGCGGTCGAGCGCTGCGTGGAGATGATCGCGCGGGTGCGCGGCGAGCGGGTCGACCTCTCGCGCATCCCGTTCGACGACAAGGCGACCTACGACGCCATCCAGACGGCCGACACGATGGGCGTCTTCCAGATCGAGTCGCGCGCGCAGATGCAGTCGCTCTACCGCACGCGGCCGCAGTCGCTCGACGACCTCACGATCCAGGTCGCGATCGTGCGCCCGGGGCCGATCCTCGGCGGCGCGGTCAACCCGTACATCTCGCGCCTCCAGCAGCTGCGCGAGGACCCCGAGTACGTGGTGCCGTACGAGCACCCGTCGCTGGAGGCCGTCCTGCACGACACGCTGGGGACGATCATCTTCCAGGACCAGGTGATCGAGGTCGCGATGGCCTTCGCCGGCTTCTCGCCGGGCGAGGCGGAGGGGCTGCGGCGGGCGATGAGCCGCAAGCGCTCGGCGGCCGCGATCGAGGCCTACCACCAGCGCTTCCTGGACGGCGCGGCCGCCACCCACGGAGTCGACGCGGAGACCGCCGAGCGCGTCTACACGATGATCGTCGGCTTCTCGGGCTTCGGCTTCCCCAAGGCGCACGGGGCGGCCTTCGGCCTGCTCGCCTATCAGTCGACCTGGCTGCGCGTGCACTACGGGCCCGAGTTCCTGTGCGGGCTGCTCAACGAGCAGCCGATGGGCTTCTACGCGCCCGACACGCTGGCGCACGAGGCCCAGCGGCGCGGGATCGAGCTGGCGCCGGCCGACGTGAACGCGAGCGAGGTCGAGTGCACGGTCGAGGAGCTCGGCCCGCCCGCTCGGGTGCGGATCGGCCTCGGCTACGTGCTCGGCGTGCGCGCCGACGAGGTCGAGGCGCTGGTGGAGGCGCGCCGCGCCCGCGGCCCGTTCCGCTCGCTCGCCGACCTCGCCTCGCGCGCCGGCGCCGGCCGCCCGGCGCTCGAGAAGCTCGCCTGGGCCGGGGCGTGCGACGCGCTCGCCGTCGCCGTCGGGAACGGCTCGCCGGCCGCCGGCGGCCACGCCCGCCGCACCGCCCTGTGGCAGCTCGGCGTCGCTGCCCCCGGTGAGCGCCTTCCCTCGGGCACGCAGCTCTCCCTGCCGCTCGAGGTGCCGGCGGCCCCGGCCCTGCGGGCGCTCGACCCGTGGGAGGGGATGGTGGCCGACTACGCCACCACCGGCCTCACGCTCGGCCCGCACCCGCTCGCGCTGCTGCGCCCCAACCTGCCCGCCGGCACCGTCACGTGCCAGGACCTCGAGCGCCTCCGGCACGAGACGCCGGTGCGGATCGGCGGCCTCGTCGTGGCGCGTCAGCGGCCGGGGACGGCCAAGGGGATCGTCTTCATCCTGCTCGAGGACGAGTTCGGCACGATCAACCTGATCGTGCCGCCGCCGGTCTACGAGCGCCACCGGCTGATCGTCCGCACCGAGCCGCTGATCATGGCCGAGGGGCGGCTCGAGCGGCTGCCGCAGGCGGGCGGCGCCATCAACGTCTACGTTCGCCACCTGCGCGCGCTGGTCACGCCCGAGGACGACGCCGCCGATGTCGTCGCGCTCGCCGAGCGCCGCGCCGCCGCGGCGGCCGCCGCCGCGGGCGCCGAGGGCCCGGAGCGCGCCACCGCGCAGAGCGCCGCCGTGGTGGCCGGCGCGGCCGACTTCCGGGGCGTCGCTCCGGCCGTCCAGAGCTTCGCCGCGGGACGCAGGAGGTGAGGGACCGGAGTCGTCGACCGTCGGAACCGTTAGATTCCCGCCTCGCATGACGACGTTGATCTTCGTTCTCGTGTGGGTGGTGCTCGGGCTCGGGTTGGTGTTCATCGCCTTGAGCGGCGGGCCCAGCGGGGCGACGGCGCAGCTGATGTCCACCTCGCGCGCCGGCCGGCGCGTGGCGATCGTGCTGTTCGCCGTCTCCTTGGTGGTGCTCGGCTTCGTCATTCCTGCCGCGGTGGTCCGTGCGGACAAGGAGAAGGACGACATCCCCGAGGCCAACGTGTCCGATCTCACGGAGTCCGAGAGGCACGGGCGCGAGCTGTTCGGCCTGCGCTGCGCGAACTGCCACACGCTCCAGGCCGCCAACGCGATCGCGCAGGTCGGGCCGAACCTCGACCAGATCCGGCCCAACAAGGCGACCGTGCTCAACGCGATCGAGAACGGCAAGTCCGCCGGGAACGGGCAGATGGCGGGCGGGCTCTATACGGGTGAGGACGCCGAGGACGTCGCCAACTTCGTCGCCAAGGCCGTCGGCTCCACCGAGGCGCCGGCGGAGGGCGAGTCGGGCGGCTCAGAGGGCGAGTCGGGCGAGTCGTCCGGCGGCTGAGAACGACACCGCAAAAGTGCATTTCCGCACATTGCACGGTCGCTTTCGGGTGCCGCCGGAGCAGGTGTTAACGTACGCGCCGCTCCGCTGAGTTCCCGTGCCAGACGGGAAGCGGGGGACCCGATGCAGATGGGGCGAATCGTCGTTCGGCGCATGCCGGTCGGCGTAGCGCGCTCTTCGCGCGAGCCCGGCAGCTAACCCCGTAAGCCAGGAAGAGGACCAAGCGCCGACATGCCAGAGCCAGAGGGCCCCGCGCGGGCCGTCTACGACCACACCGAGGAAGAGCCGCGCCCGGCGGGCCGGCGTCGCCGCCAGGTGGCGGACTGGGGCGTCGGCGAGGAGCTGTTCGACGGCATGCCCGGCCGGCGCTTCGAGCGTCGCGGCGACGATCACCGGATCCCGCGCGGCGGGGTGGACGACGGCCGCCGCACGATCAAGATCGCCGACGACGAGCCGACGGCTGCGCCGCCCGAGGTCCTCGACGAGGAGTTCGCCAGCCGCGAGGAGGCGCTCCGCGCTCGCGTGGAGCACGACACCGTGTGGGCAGGCGACGAGCCGTTCGCCGACGAGGCGGACGAGCCGGACGAGCCGCCGTTGGCCGAGTCGAGGGATCTCGCCGCGCCGCTCGCGCCCGCAGGCCACCACCCCGGCGACGACATCGTCCGGGGCGGGGTCGAGGGCCGGCGCACCGTCAAGATCGGCGGCCGTCCCGCGGAGTTCCACAGCGCACCTCGCCGTCCGTCGCGCGCGGTGCACGAGCGCGTGGGCCCGCGGCCCGATCGCATCGCCGCCTGGGCCTTCGCCCTCGGGCTGCTGCTGATCATCATCGCGATCGCGACCGCGAGCATCTGAGCACCGACGCGCGCCCGCGCCGCGATCGAACGTCAACTGCGGCTGGGTAAGGGAGCGGCGAGGCCGGCGGGGCCGGTTTCCGTCATCGAATCCTGTCTAAGGGTCGGATTTCGACCCCTAGGCAGGACAGTGTCCTGTTCACCCGCTTCCCTACCCAGCGCCGTTGACGTTCGCCCGCGCAATCGGGAGTGGTCCGTTGCGCGTCTTCCTGCGTACTACGCAGTTGTAGGCGTGCCCCTTGCCGCCTACACTTACATACTGTAAGGAACGCCTCCCCAGATCACCCATACGAGGGTCGCCATGCCGAACAAGACCCAGATGAGCCGCTTCCCCATCCACGACGAGCTCACCGCGCCCGAAGGATCGCTCCCCGTCCTCAAGAGCGCACTTGCCTCCGCCGGCCAGCTGCCGAACTTCCTCGGCGTGCTCGCCGGCTCGCCCGCCGCGCTGCGCGGCTACACCCGCTTCCGCGGCGAGCTGCGCCACGGTGCGCTGCCACTGCCGACGCTCGAGCGGATCGCGCTCGCCGTGGCCGAGCACTACCGCTCGGCGCCCGGCATCGCCATCCACAGCCGCACGGCCCGCCAGGCGGGCCTCGGCATCGACGAGGTCGGACTGGCGCGCGAGTGGGAGTCGCGCGACCCGCGCGAGGCCGCGCTCCTGCGCTTCCTGAAGCCGCTCGTGACCCAGCGCGGCAGCTGTCCCCAGCACCTCAACGAGGAGGCGAAGGAGGCCGGCTGGACCGACGAGCAGCTACTTGAAGCCATTGCGGTGCTCGGCCTGGAATGCTTCACGGCGATGGTGAACGTCGCAGGCGAGATCCCCGTCGACGGATCTGGCGAGGAGACGCGGGTGCTCAAGGCCGCATGAGCCGATGACGCCCGCGGGCTCACGTCGCAAGATCGCAGTCGCGACGCTCGAGCAACCGCAAAAGCCGAGCTGCTGTCCGCACTTCCACCGCGCCGTCGAGCTGGTCGGCAAGCGCTGGACGGGAGCGATCCTCTACGTGCTGCTCGAGAGCGGCCGCCCGCTGCGCTTCAGCGAGATCGGCCACGCCGTGCCCGCGCTGTCCGACCGGTTGCTGTCCGAGCGCATGAAGGAGCTCGAGGCGGCCGGCATCGTCGAGCGCCACGTCACGGCGACGAGCCCGATCAAGGTCGAGTACGAGCTGACCGAGAGCGGCCGCGAGCTCGATCCCGCGCTCGGAGAGCTCAAGCGCTGGGCGGACCGCTGGTTGGACTGAGCCCCGACCGCCGGTCCACCTCGCGGCGCCAACGACTGGGCTAGTCTCCCGGCCCGTGCCTCAAGACGACCGGCCGCAGACCCAGGACGACGTCAAGGCGCTCGTCCAGGAGCGCGGCATCCGCTTCATCCGCCTCTGGTTCACGGACATCCTGGGCCAGCTGAAGTCGTTCAGCATCAATGCCGCTGAGCTCGACGACGCCTTCGAGGGCGGCATGGGCTTCGACGGCTCCTCGATCACCGGCTTCAACGCCATCGAGGAGTCGGACATGATCGCCATGCCCGACCCGACCACCTTCAACGTCCTGCCGTGGCGGCCGGAGGAGGACGGCGGCGGCGTCGCGCGCATGTTCGCCGACGTCCTCACCCCCGAGCGCGAGCCGTACGAGGGCGACCCGCGGCACGTGCTCCGCCGCGCCGTCGAGCGCGCCAACGGCATGGGGTTCGACAACTTCTACGTCGGTCCCGAGCTCGAGTACTTCCTGTTCCGCGACTCCAAGGGCACCGAGGTGCTCGACGAGGGCGGCTACTTCGACCTCACCACGCTCGACGCCGGCTCCGACGTCCGGCGCGACACGGTGCTGGCGCTCGAGAAGCTCGGCATCGACGTCGAGTACTCGCACCACGAGGTCGGCCCGAGCCAGCACGAGATCGACATGCGGTACTCGGACGCGCTGAAGATGGCCGACGACTGCATGACCTACCGCATCACGGTCAAGGAGATCGCGCTCAAGTACGGCTGGCACGCGACCTTCATGCCCAAGCCGCTGTTCGGCGAGAACGGGTCGGGCATGCACACCCACCAGTCGCTGTTCAAGGACGGCCGCAACGCGTTCTACGACGAGAACGACAAGTACTTCCTGAGCGAGACGGGCAAGGCGTTCATCGCCGGCCAGCTCCGCCACGCGCGCGAGATCTGCTCGATCTTCGCCCAGTGGGTGAACTCCTACAAGCGCCTGGTGCCGGGCTACGAGGCGCCCGTCTACGTGGCGTGGAGCCGGCGCAACCGCTCCGCGCTGGTGCGCGTCCCGCTCTACCACCCCGGCAAGGAGCAGGCCACGCGGATGGAGCTGCGCTGCCCCGATCCCGCCTGCAACCCGTACCTGACCTTCGCGTCACTGCTGATGGCGGGGCTCGAGGGTGTCGAGCGCGGCTACGAGCTGCCCGAGCCGATGGAGAAGAACCTCTACCACCTGAGCCCGGACGAGCGGCGCCGCCTGGGCATCGAGCAGCTCCCCGAGACGCTCGGAGAGGCGATCGAACTCACCTCGGAGTCCGAGCTCGTCCTCCGAACGCTCGGAGAGCACATCTTCAATCGCTACGTGGAGATCAAGCGCCAGGAGTGGGAGGACTACCGGGTCCAGGTCACACCCTGGGAGCTCGAGCGCTACCTCGCGATCCTGTGAGCTAGCAAGCCGCGGCGCCAGCCCCCGTGAGCGAGCCGTTCGCGTTGACGAGCGAGACGCCGAACTGCGACAGCGCCTTGGTGATGCGGGTGCCGGCCAGCGTCGAGCCGGGGTAGGTGCCCGGGTCGACGATCAGGTGCGTGAAGTCGCCCGCCGCCTGGCCGGTGGCGGTCAGCACCGCCGAGCCGGAGTCGCCCGGCGCGCCGAAGCCGGTCCAGCCGAAGCCCTGGTTGTTCCAGTTCGTGGCCAGGCCGCCCTCGAGCTTGCCCTGCGCGACCGCCACGCCGTAGCCGTGGCCGTAGTGGACGACCGGCGTCACGTCGCAGGCCGTGTAGATGCCGTTCGGGCCGCCGACCACCGGCACCGCCGGGTTGACGCCCCACTTGGAGGCGACCGCCGGGTCGATCCGGACCAGCGCCCAGTCGTTGCCGGGCACGCCCTCGCCGGCGGTCATGTGCGACACCGTGCCGACGACCGCGATCGTCGTCGTGTCGACCTGCATCGTGACCTCCTGGCCGATGCTGTCGACGCAGTGGCGGGCGGTGCCGACGTAGCGCGTCGAGCCGCTCGCGAAGATGAAGTTGGCCGTGCAGCCGGCCGGTGCCACGATGCAGCCCGCGGCGCTCACGCCCGCGCCCTGCACGCCGGGGCATTCGGTGTTGAGCGCCTCCTCACCGACCGCCATGCCGGTCGCGCCGGCGTTGTGCACCTGCTGCGCGAACGCGGCGGTGTACCAGCTCGGGAGCGGCCGCTCGGCGCTCGCGGTGCCGGCGAAGGACAGGCTGACGGCGGCCGCGCACACGAGCGCGGCGCCCCAACGACTACGCATAAGGATGATCCCCCTGCCAGGAGTGGACGAACCTGGCTTACGGGGATGCCCCGTGCCGATGCCCCTCAAACGAGAGTGGCTTCGACCTCGTCCGGCTCCTCGCGATGCTCGCCGTCGGTCTCGGCCAGCCGCGAGGGCCACCAGATCCTCGGCCCGACGTCGAGCACCAGCGCGGGGACGAGCACCGAGCGGACGACCAGCGCGTCGAGCAGGACGCCGAAGGCGATCACGAAGCCGATCTCGGTGAGGAAGACGAGCGGCAGCACGGCGAGCACCGAGAACGTGCCCGCGAGCACGATGCCGGCGGAGGTGATGACCGCGCCGGTGACCGCCAGGCCGCGGATCATGCCCTTGCGCGTGCCGTAGCGCTGGGTCTCCTCGCGGACCCGCGTCATCAGGAAGATGTTGTAGTCGATCCCCAGGCCCACGAGGAAGACGAAGGCGTAGAGCGGCAGCGACGGGTCGATGCCCGACGAAGCCGAAGACGACGTCGAAGACCACGAGGCTGAAGCCGAGCGCGGCGGCGAAGGAGAGCACGACCGTGGCGATCAGCAGCAGCGGGGCGACGATCGCGCGCAGCAGCGCGATCAGGATCAGCAGCACGACGAAGAGCGCGATCGGCGGGATCAGCAGCGTGTCGCGCGCCGCCGCCTTGCGGACGTCGTGCTCGATCGCCGACGGGCCGCCGACGAGCACGTCCTGCCCGCCCGCCTCCTTGAGCGCCGCGCGCAGGTCCGGGATGAGGTCGTAGGCCTCGGTCGAGTACGGGTTGGGCTCGAGCACGGCGCTGAGCAGCACGGCGCCCTCGCCCTCGGTGGCGGGGCGCACCTGGGCGACGCCGTCGAAGTCCTCGGCCGCGGCGGTGACCGCCTCCACGTCGGCCGGGTCGGGGACGATGATCTCCGTCGCCGCGCTGGCGCCGGCGGGGAAGGACTGCGACAGCAGCTCCTGGCCCTCGATCGACTCGACCTTCTCGCGGTACGCGTCGCTCTGCGTGAGGCCGGTGTCGATGGTCAGGAGGCCGAGCGCCATCACGATCAGCATCGCCGCGGTGCCGATCCACACGCGGCGCGGGTTGCGGGCGACGCGGTTGCCGACCTTGCGCCAGGTGCCGTGCGTCTCGTCGGCGCCGGTGTCGCCGAAGTGCGGCACCCCGTTGCTCCAGCCCAACATCGGCGGACGCCAGAACGCGCCCCGGCCCGTGATGGCGAGCATGGCGGGGAGCAGCGTGAGCATCGTGATCATCGCCACGGCGATGCCCATCGCCCCGATCGGCCCGAGGCCCGCCGTGCCCTCGACCTGGGCGAGCGACAGGCACAGCAGCGCCGCGATGACCGTGCAGCCGGAGGCGAAGATCGCGGGCCCGGCGGTGCGCATGGCCAGCGCGACCGCCTCGTGCTTGTCCTCGTGCTTGCGCAGCTCCTCGCGATAGCGAGACACGAGCAGCAGCGCGTAGTCGGTGCCGGCGCCCAGCACGAGCACCGAGAGGATCGAGGACGACTGGCCGTTGACGGTGACGCCCAGCTCCGTGAGCCCGTAGCCGACCGCGCGTGTGGTGATCTCCGCGAAGCCGACCGCGATCAGCGGGATCCAGAAGAACAGCGGGCTGCGGTAGATGAGGATCAGCAGCACGAAGACGATCCCGACGGCGGCCAGCAGCAGCGTGCCGTTGATCGACTCGAAGACCTTGATCGCGTCGGCGGCGAAGCCGGCTGGGCCGGTGACCTTGACCTCGAGCCCACCGCCCGGATCGCTCACCAGCTCGCGGATGTCGTCGATCGGGTCGAGGATCGTCTCCGACTCCCCGTCGCCGGTGATGTTGCCGATCAGCAGCGCCGCGTCGCCGCCGGGCGACGGTTGCGGGTCCCCGAACTCCGAGACCTGCGGGTACTCCTGCATCGCCTCGTCGAGCTCCTGGAGATCGGCGGCGATCTGCTCCTGGTCGGCCTCGGTCAGCCCGCCGTCGCGCCGGTAGACGATGACGATCGGCGCCTGCTCACCGCCCTGCAGCTCCTCGCTGACGGCGAGTGCCTTGGTCGACTCCGCGTCGGACGGCAGGAACGAGGTCGACTCGTTGTTCTCGGCGTCGGAGTACTTGCCGGGGAGGTTCGCGCCGATGATCGCGATGACCGCGAGCAGCCAGACGCCGGCGACGACGTACTTGGAGATCCTGCCGGTGGCGAGTGTGAGGAGCCGGGACAACCCGCGGAACTATTCCAGCAGCGCGCGCAGGTCGTCCGGCTCGGTGACCGGTCGCTGACAGGCGAAGCGCTCGCACACGTAGGCGGCCGCGCGACCGTCAACGGTCGAGCGCCCCTCCAGCAGCGGGACGCCGTCCGCCGGCCCGCCGGCCAGCACGACGTGCGGCCGGAAGCGCTCGCGGACGACCTGCTCGAGCGGCCCGCGGTCGTCGCCCACGAGCGCCACCTCGCGCACGTCGGCGAGCAGGAAGTCGATCGCCTGCAGCAGGTGGCCGAAGCCGCCCGCGTGCTCCGGCGCGATGACGTGCAGCAGGCGGATGTGGCCGAGCGCGGCGTCCTCGTAGCGCTGCTCGCCGGTCAGCCGGGCGAGCCGCAGCAGCCCGAAGGCGGCCGACGAGGAGCCGGCCGGGATCGGGTGGTCGTCGATGTCCTTGCGGCGCGCGATCAGCTCCTCGTGATCGGTCGCGGTGGAGAAGAAGCCGCCGCGCTCGGGGTCGGCGAAGCGCTCGAGGATCGTGTCGGCCAGCGCGCGGGCCTCGGTGAACCAGCGCGGGTCGAAGGTCGCCTCGTACAGCGTGAGCAGCGCCTCGAGCAGGAACGCGTGGTCCTCGAGGTAGGCGTTCAGGTGGGCGCGGCCCTGGTTGTAGGTCCGCAGCAGGCGGCCGTCCGAACGCAGGTCGCGCAGGATGAACTCGGCGGCCGCGACCGCGGCGTCGCGGTAGCGCGGCTCGCCGAGCACGGCGCCGGCGTCGGCCAGCGCCGAGATCATCAGCGCGTTCCAGGCGGTCAGGCGCTTGTCGTCGAGCCCCGGCCATACGCGCTTCGAGCGCGCCTCGAGCAGCCGCGCCTTGATCTCGGAGAGCTGCTCCGGATCTGGCGTGGCGCGCACCGGGATGTTGGCGCCCTCGAAGTTGCCCTGCTCGGTCATGCCGAAGTGCTCGATCGCGGCGTCCGCGAGCTCGGGCTCCAGCACTTCGCGCACCTCGTCGAGCTTCCAGACGTAGAACTTGCCCTCGACGCCCTCGGAGTCGGCGTCGAGCGCGCTGGCGAAGCCGCCCTCCTCCTGGCGCAGCTCGCGCAGCGCCCAGTCGAGCGTCTCGCGCGTGACGCGCTCGAAGAACGGCTCGCCGGAGACCTGGAAGGCGTGCAGGTACGCGCGTGCGAGCAGCGCGTTGTCGTAGAGCATCTTCTCGAAGTGGGGGACGAGCCAGCGCGCGTCGACCGAGTAGCGGGCGAAGCCGCCGCCGACCTGGTCGTAGATGCCGCCGCCCGCCATCCGGCGCAGCGTGTGGAGCGCCATCGTCCGCTCGCCACGCCGCAGGAGGAACTCGATCACCGACGCGGCGGGGAACTTCGGCGCCCCGCCCCATCCGCCCTGCTCGGCGTCGTAGCCGCGCTTGAGCGTGGCCACCGCGGCGTCGAGCGAGGCAGGGTCGATCTCGGCGTCGGGAGCCTGCAGCTGAGCGGTCGCCTGCAAGCGGCCGACGATCCGCTGCGCGCCGTCGATGATGTCGTCGCGCTGCTCGTCCCACGCCTTGGCGACGCCCTCCAGCACCATCCGCCAGCTCGGCATGCCCTGGCGCGGCTCGGGCGGGAAGTACGTGCCGGCGTAGAACGGCACGCCGTCGGGCGTGAGGAAGGCGTTGAGCGGCCAGCCGCCGTGGCCGGTCATGGCCTGCACGGCGTCCATGTAGATCGCGTCGACGTCCGGGCGCTCCTCGCGATCGACCTTGACCGGCACGAAGTGCTCGTTCATCACCTCCGCCACCGCGGGGTCCTCGAACGACTCGCGCTCCATCACGTGGCACCAGTGGCAGGCCGAGTAGCCGATCGAGACCAGCAGCGGCTTCTGCTGGTCGCGCGCGCGGGTCAGCGCCTCCTCGCCCCAGGGATGCCAGTCGACCGGGTTGTCCTTGTGCTGGAGCAGGTAGGGGGACGTCTCGTTGGCTAGCGCGTTGGCCATGTAGGTTCCTTTGCCATGTCCCATCATCGCGAAACGGTCAACGCGGACCCCGGCCCGCCCGCGGCGGGGCCCTACTCCCACGCCGTCAAGTCCAACGGCCTCGTCTTCCTTAGCGGCCAGACGCCCGTCGATCCCGCCACCGGCCAACTGGTCGAGGGCTCGATCGGCGACCAGACGCGCCGCTGCCTCGACAACCTGGCGATCGTGGCCCAGGCCGCCGGCTGCGGGCTGGAGGACGCCGTGCGCGTCGGCATCTACGTGACCGACATCTCGACCTTCAAGGACGTCAACGAGGCCTACGCCACCTACTTCGGCGACGAGCCTCCGGCGCGCAGCACGATCGGCGTCGCCGCCCTGCCGCTCGGGGCCGAGGTCGAGATCGACATGGTCCTGGCGCTGCCCGACTGATGAGCGAGGTGACCGCTGACGACGTCGCCGCGGCGCGCGGCGCCGTGGAGACGATCGCGCGGCGGACGCCCGTCCTCTCCACGCGCACGATCTCCGAGCGCGCGGGCGGGGTGGTGGCGCTGAAGGCCGAGAACCTCCAGCGCACCGGCTCCTTCAAGATCCGCGGCGTCTCGGCCAAGCTCGCCGCGCTCGGCGAGGAAGGCTGCCGCAACGGCGTGGTCGCGGCCTCGGCCGGCAACCACGCGCAGAGCCTGGCGGCCGGGGCGCAGGCCCGCGGCATCCCGTGCGAGGTGTTCGTGCCCGACGACGCGCCGATGTCGAAGGTCGAGGCGGCCCGCGGGCAGGGGGCGATCGTCCACATCGGCGGCGGCTCGGTCGACGAGTGCCTCGAGCTCGCGCACGACCGCGCGCGCGACGGCGGGCTCGCGTTCGTGCACCCGTTCGACGACGCCGACATCGTGGCCGGGCAGGGCTCGCTCGGGCTCGAGCTGCTCGAGGATGTGCCCGACCTGGCCAAGGTGATCGTGCCGGTCGGCGGCGGCGGCCTGTGCTCGGGCGTGGCGCTCGCCGTCAAGGCGGCGCGGCCGGACGTCGAGGTGATCGGCGTGCAGGCCGCCGCCTGCTCGCCCTACCCCGAGTCGCTGCGCCGCGGCGAGCCGGTGCCCGCCAGCTCCGCGTTGACGATCGCCGACGGCATCGCGGTCAAGCGGCCCGGCGACCTCACGCTCGGCCTGCTCGCCCGCCACGCCGACGGAATCGTGGTCGTCGACGAGGACCCGGTGGCCGAGGCCATGGTCGTGCTGATGGAGCGCTGCAAGCTCGTGGTCGAGGGGGCGGGGGCGGTCGGCGTGGCGGCGCTGCTGGGCGGTCAGGTGAAGGTCGCCGAGCACGGCACGACGGTCGCCGTCCTGTCTGGCGGCAACGTGGACCCGGGGCTGCTCGCCGCGGTCGCCCGCCGCCACGAGAGCCAGGCCGGCCGCCGGCAGGTGATGATCACGCGCGTTCCCGACCGCCCCGGCAACCTCGCCCAGCTGCTCGCGCGGGTGGCCGAGACCGGCGCCAACATCGTCGACGTCTCGCACGTCCGGGAGGGGATCGATCTGCACGTGCGCGAGACGGCGGTCGAGCTCGTGATCGAGACCCGCGGCCATGACCACGCGCAGGACGTTGTTGCCGCTCTCAACAAAGCCGGCTACCAGACAAGCGTGTTGCACTAGGCTCTGGCGGGCACGCCCTGGTCATGCGTCGCCGAATCCTCATCCTCGTTGCAGCCCTCACCATGTCCTTCGCGGGCATCGCCTACGCGACTCCGAAGGACGACTGGCCGAACATCAACGGCGAGCTGAAGATCAACTCGGACGACCTCGACATGACGATCGAGGGCGGGCCGAAGAACGACGAGCTGCTCGGCGGCCACGGCGACGACGTCATCTACGGCTATCGCAAGCACGACGTCATCTGGGGCGACCACAAGGCGACGGGCAACACCAAGCGCCAGACCGACACGATCTACGGCGGCCCGGGCAAGGACTGGATCTACGCCAGCCACGGCAAGAACATCATCGACGGCGGCGCCGGCGATGACACGATCCGCGTCTGGTTCGGCCGCGGACGGGTCGACTGCGGATCCGGCAACGACGACATCCTCTACGTCAGCAAGACCCAGAACAAGAAGGTCAAGCGCAAGAACTGCGAGCGCGTGCTCCACAAGAGCGCGAAGGACGCAGTGAACGACCGCAACGGCCTCTACGACTAGCCCGGAGGGCTAGCCACTGCAAACGTTTGGCATCCCTGCGCGGCGGGGATCCAGCCCCCACCACACCCGTCGGGGGAGGCTGTTGTGAGGACCAAGTCGCGCACGCGCTCGATAGTGATCTGGACGCTCGTCGCGGTGGTGGGAGCCGTCGCGTGGGGCGTGGTCGCCCTGGTCCGTGACGAGCAGATCTCGGCTGCCTGGCTGATCGCCGCCGCCGTCGGCTCGTATGCCATCGCGTACCGCTTCTACGCGCGCTTCATCACCAGGAAGGTCCTGGAAGTCGACGACAAGCGGGCCACTCCGGCCGAGCGGCTCGAGAACGACATGGACTACCAGCCGACGGACCGGCGGGTCCTGTTCGGCCACCACTTCGCGGCGATCGCGGGCGCCGGCCCGCTCGTCGGCCCGGTGCTCGCCGCCCAGATGGGCTACCTCCCCGGCACGATCTGGATCATCGTCGGCGTCATCTTCGCCGGCGCCGTGCAGGACATGGTGATCCTGTTCTTCTCCATGCGCCGGGACGGCAAGAGCCTCGGCCAGATGGCGCGTGACGAGATCGGGCCGGTGGGCGGCATCGCGGCGCTGGTCGCGGTCTTCTCGATCATGATCATCCTGCTGGCGGTCCTGGCGCTGGTGGTGGTCAACGCGCTGGCCGACTCGCCGTGGGGCACGTTCTCGCTCGCCATGACGATCCCGATCGCGATCTTCATGGGCTTCTACCTGCGCGTGATCCGGCCCGGCCGCGTGATGGAGGTCACCGTCATCGGCGTGTCGCTGCTGCTGCTGGCCATCGTGGCCGGCGGCTGGGTGCAGGACTCCTCGCTGGCGGAGACGTTCACGCTCTCGCCCGAGACGCTCACGATCTGCCTGGTCGTCTACGGCTTCTTCGCGTCGGTGCTGCCGGTGTGGATGCTGCTCACGCCGCGCGACTACCTGTCGACCTTCATGAAGATCGGCACCATCATGCTGCTCGCCGTCGGCATCCTCGTGACGCTGCCGGTGATGAAGAACGCGCCGGTCACCGACTTCGCCAGGAACGGCGAGGGTCCGGTCTTCGCGGGCGCGCTGTTCCCGTTCGTGTTCATCACGATCGCCTGCGGCGCGCTGTCCGGCTTCCACGCCCTGATCGCCTCCGGGACGACGCCGAAGATGATCGAGAAGGAGCGCCAGGTCCGCTTCATCGGCTACGGCGCGATGCTGATGGAGTCGTTCGTCGCCGTGATGGCGATCATCGCCGCCTCGATCATCGACCCGGGCATCTACTACGCGATGAACGTCCCGGTCGGCGTGCTGGGCGACACCGCGCAGTCCGCGTCGCAGGCCGTCAACGACCTCGGCTTCACCCTGACGCCGGAGCAGCTCACGGCGGCGGCCGCCTCGGTCGACGAGGAGACGGTCCAATCCCGCACCGGCGGCGCGCCGACGTTGGCCTTCGGCATGGCCACGATCTTCTCGGGCGCGACCGGTGAGAGCCTCAAAGCGTTCTGGTACCACTTCGCGATCATGTTCGAGGCCCTGTTCATCCTCACCACGGTGGACGCGGGCACGCGGGTCGGGCGCTTCATGCTGCAGGACACGCTCGGCAACATCTGGAAGCCGATCGGGCGCGTGAGCTGGAAGCCCGGCCTGTGGGCCACGAGCGCGGTGGTCGTCGGCGCGTGGGGCTACTTCCTCTACACCGGCGTCACCAACCCGCTCGGCGGGATCAACCAGCTGTTCCCGCTGTTCGGCATCGCGAACCAGCTGCTGGCCGCCGTCGCGCTGACCGTCGCGACGACGCTGCTGATCAAGGCGGGCAAGCTCAAGTGGGCGTGGGTGACCGGCATCCCGCTGGCCTGGGACGCGGCGGTCACGCTGACCGCCAGCTACCAAAAGGTGTTCTCGGACGAGCCGAAGCTCGGCTTCTTCGCCCAGCGCGACGCCTTCATCGAGGCTCGCGACGCCGGCGAGATCCTGCCGCCGGCCAAGACCGTGGACGACATGAACGCCGTGATCACCAACTCGACCGTGGATGGCGTGTTGGCGGCACTGTTCGCTGCGATGATCATCATCGTGATCCTCGACGCGTCGCGCGTGTGGTTCAAGGCGATCCGCGCCCGCGAGGCGCTGCCCTCCACGGAGGCGGACTTCGTCGAGTCGAAGATCCTCGCGCCGGCCGGCCTGTTCCCGACGGCCGACGAGCGGGCCGTGTTCGCGGGAGCGAACGGCGGCCAGACCCGCTTCGAGCGCGAGGAGCGCGAGACCACCCGTACCGGAGGTGAGCCGTGACCGTGAAGCAGGCGTTCGCCGGCGTGCGCTGGTATCTACGCGAGGTCTCGGGTGAGTCGGCGTACGACCGCTACGTCCACCACATGCGCCGCGACCATCCCGCGCAGATGGTGATGTCGCGCCGCGACTTCGAGCGCTGGCGGCAGGATCAGCGCGAGGAGAGCCCTCGCGCGCGTTGCTGCTGAGGGTTCGTTCGTCGTTCCAGCGTTCGCTGGGGTCGGTCCGCGTCATGCCCTCCCGGGGCAGCGCTCGCAAGCTCGCGCCCGAGCGCCCCGGGAGGCCACGCCGCGGCCCGCCCGTGGGCAGTCGCGATCAGCATGAGTGCCAGGCGATGCTCCCGGGTCGACCAACAGTTGCGGCGCCGGATCACGGCGTGCGGAGGATCTTCTCCATCGCCTTGCCTCGGGCAAGCTCGTCAACGAGCTTGTCGAGGTAGCGGATCTCCTGCATGAGCGGGTCCCCGATCTCCTCTACGCGGACGCCGCAGATCACGCCGGTGATGAGCTTCCGCGACGGATTCAACGCAGGAGCCTCGGCGAAGAACCTCTCGAAGTCCGTGCCTTGCTCCAGCTGCGCGCCGAGCTCGCTCGCGCCGTAGCCGGTCAGCCAGCACAGGATCTCGTCAACCTCCTCCTTCGTCCGGCCTTTCTTCTCGACCTTGCTGACGTAGTGCGGGTAGACGCTCGCGACGCTCGTCCTGTAGATCCGATGCCCTGCCATGCCGGACTTATACTTCGCGCTGCCCGCGACGCGGGCGCTCGCACATGCCCTTCGAGGACGCTTTCGACGCGCCAACCGCGATGCTCGGCGGATGGGCGATGAGTCTCATGGAGCCGTTGGGTCTCTACCGACATGACCGATCGAAAAGTCGTTCTCAAGATGGTGATGTCCCTCGACGGGTTCGTCACCAGCCCCGATGGCACGCATGAATGGATGTTCGAATGGTTCGGCGACGACTCGGGTGAGTGGAACCGCCGCGCGCTCGACGAGGCTGGCGTTCACGCGATGGGGCGCCGCAGCTACGAGATCATGGGGCCGCACTGGGCAGCGTCCGAGGGGCCGATCGCAACCGCGATGAACGAGAAGCCGAAGGCTGTCTTCTCGCGCACTCTGGAGAAGGCGGAGTGGGGACCGGCCGAGATCTTCGGCGGCGATCTGGTCGCAGAGATCGCAGAGCTGAAGACTCGCGACGACGAAGGGACGGTCCTGGTCCACGGCGGCCCCGACTTCGCCAAGTCGCTGACCCGCTTGGGCCTCGTCGACGAGTACCAGCTGACCACGGTCCCGATTGCGATCGGCGCGGGCCGCAGCCCTTTCGCCGAACTGAAGGAGCACTTGAAGCTCGACGTCGTTGAGGAGGAACGGTTCCAGAGCGGAGCCCTGGCGCAGATCCTGGTGCCGAAGCCATAAGCGATCGCCCCAATGAACCGAGGCGGGCGACTTGTGCCTTCCATGCGTAGCGCAAGCGACGGTGTTCGTAATGCGTCACGTCAGGACCTCACGCGCGCCGACGTGGCTTAGATGCACCGCATCCACTAGGTCTGAGCGCGTGGGGCTTCTTTGGTCGTGCGAGGCGACCGCGGGTGCTCGCCCCCGACCGTGTCAGAGCGGCTGAGTGACCACGAGGTCACGCGCGAAGCTCGCTTTCCGTCTCTTAAGATCGCGGGATGCTGATCGTGCTACGCGATATGTCGCGCGCCGCGGCCGACGCGATCCTCGCTGGCGAGCGGCCCGGCGGCGTGCGTGTCGCCGACGATTATCCGACGGAGTTTTCCACGGGCGTGGCGCACTGCGTCGGCGCCGAGGGGCAACTTGGCCCCTACTTCCTTCACCGTGCCGCAGACGACCTTGTCATCGGCGAGATCGGTGGCGCGTTCGTCGACCAGGAGGGCACGATCGAGATCGGCTACGCCGTCGTCAAGTCACATTGGAACCGCGGGTACGCGACCGCGGCGGTCGAGGCGCTCATCACGAAGGCCCGCGAGCTCCCCGAAGTGCTTCGCATCCTGGCTCACACGCCACTTGAGCGCCCCGAAAGCGGCCGCGTGGTCCAGAAGGCGGGGTTCGCGATGGTGCGGGAGATGCATGACGCGGACGAGGAGGGCAACGTCGTGCGCGTCAAGGAGTGGGAACTGGTGGTCTAGGCTCCGCGACGCACCGAGCTGCGCCGGCGACCGGCAGCCGCAGTCGACTCCGGCGCTGCTCGCGCAACGCGATATCGCTCTTGCCTAAGCGCAGCATTCCGACTGATCGGCTTCACACGTAGTACCCGTCGATCGGAACGCGGGCCTCGTCGAACAGGGCCGGGCCCTCGTAGGCGACCGGGGCCGCGTCTGGGCTGACGGCGCCGGGCGGCCTGAGCTCCGCGAGCTGCTCGCCGGAGAGCGCGAAGACCACGCGCCCGAGGCCGGAGCGCGCGATCGCGCCCGAGCACATGGGGCAGGGTTGGCAGCTGGTGTACATCGTGGTCTCACGCGCGGCGGCGGCCTCGAGGTGGCGAGCCGCCCAGAGAGCCAGCTTGAGCTCGGGATGGGCAGTGATGTCCCGCTCGGTGAGGACGGTGTTGCGGTCCTCGGCGAGCACGTCGCCCGCGGGTCCCACCAGCAGCGATCCGAACGGCATGTCGCCGGCGGCGCGCGCCTCCGCCGCCAGCTCGACGGCTCTGCGCAGGTGGCGTTCGTCGGCCTCGGTCATCGGTGTCCTCCCTCGGGTCCGGGCACCAGGGCTACGTCGCGCCCGGCTCTCCGTCCCAGTAGTCCTCGATGCGGTCTTCGTGCCTGAACAGCAACCGCTCGCGATCGGAGATGTGGATCAGGACCGTGTCCTCGTCCGGATAGAAGGTGCTCATCGGGCGGTCGGTCGACGTGGAGAAGACGATCAGCCGGGCCGGCTCCTCGCTGTCGTTGCTCAGCCGATGGGCACCGGTCGGACCTTGCGGGAAGCAGCAGATGTCGCCGGCGCTCAAGATGGTCTGGCCGTCAGGGTGCCGTAGGGTCGGCGCTCCGCTGACGACGAGCGCCCACTCCTCCCGGCACCATGTGTAGTGGTACGCGGCCGTCGCCTTCCCGGGTCTGAGCTCGTACAACGTGGCGGTCCATGTCCGTGCGCCGAGGCGCGGACCGAGCAACGTGGGTGACGACTCCAGCGGTGCGGTCATCAGGTTGATCGCCGGGCTGCTCGGTCCCGACGCCGCTGCAGCCTCGCCGAGCCACGTGTCGATCGCATCGGCAGCGGCGGAACATCACTCCGGGCGCCGCAGCGATCTTGTCGGAATCCGGATAGACCGAGACGAACGCCTCACCCCAGCCGCGGTCGCCGGCGGAGAAGATCACCACCCGCCCCGGCCCGTGCACGGTGTGCGCGCCGGCGGGACCGGAGGGGAACGCCACGAGCTCCCCGGGCTCCAGCTCCCGTAGGCCGTCAGGATCGCGCAGGAGCGGGGCGCCGGAGACCACGTAGAGCCATTCCTCGACCCCGTGATGAAAGTGGTAGGGCCCGAGCTTGTCGCCGGCCTGCGCCTCCCAGACAGTGGCGCCGATGACGCTCGCGCCGAGCCGTCCGGTCAAATCGAACACACGCGCGCGCCCGAACGTGTCGTCGGGCTCGCAGCTGACCGCGTTGACGACGCGCACCCCGTCATCGTCGCACCTCGCGGGCATATCGTTCGGAGGGTGAGACTCTCCGACTCCGCGCACACGTCCCGGCCGTGGCGGATCCATGAGCTCACCCCGGACTTCCGGCTCGAGGACGTCTGGGCGCTGCCGACGCCGGGCGGCCCGGACGACTTCCCGCGCCTGCTCGAGCTGATCACCGGCTACGACCCGGCGCGCGGCTCCTCGGCGGCGGTGCGCGCGCTCTTCGCGCTCCGCTGGAAGATCGGGGCGCTGCTCGGCTGGGACGAGCGTGACGCCAAGGGTAATTCGCGGGCGCCGACGCTCCGCGACCGGCTGCCGGCGGATCTCCTCGACGGCCCGCCCGCCCCGCGCTCCGGCGATCTGCCCTTCACCTCGCTTTACCTGACGAACGACGAGTGGGCGGCGGAGATCGTCAACCGGACCGTTCACGGAGTGGTGCACATCGGCTGGGTCCAGGACGAGAGCGGCGGACATCGCGGCCAGATGGCCGTGCTCGTGAAGCCGAACGGACGGCTCGGGAGCGCCTACATGCTGGCGATCGCGCCGTTCCGGCACCTGATCGTGTACCCGACCATGCTGCGGGAGTTCGGCGCTGCTTGGCTCAGCGAGCGCTCGTGACGCGCTCGATCACCCGGACGGGGAGCTTCATCCGCGGAGGGAGCCAGACGTGGCGCTGCTCGAAGGGCCACGCGTAGACCGGGCTGCCGTCGCGCACCAGCTCGAGCAGGCGCGGCTCGCCGAGCTCCTCGGCCGACCACTCGTAGAGGGGCTGCAGCCGCGGCACGATCACCGCGTAGTCGAGGATCCGGCCGAGACGCTGCTCGGCATCGATGTAGCGCTCCACGTCGTCTGCGAGGGGATAGCGGTCCGGCAGCACGCGGCGGAGTGAGAGGAACACGCCGGCCATCCCGAGCCTGGGATCGCCGAGCAGGCGGCCGAGCGGAGCCAGTCGTCCCAGCGCCAGGCGCGGCGCCGCGCCGAGCGAGTGCGCGTAGAGCACCCGCAGCAGCGCGACGTTCATGAAGAAGCGCTCCGGCTCTCCCTCGGCTTCGGCGAGGTCCCGGTGCTCCAGGTATGCGGCCACGATGCTCGCGTTGTGCGCCCGGTACCAGTTGCGCCCGGTCGGCCTCGCGGCGAACTCCAGCCACAAACGCACGGCCGGCGACGACGGCTCGCCGCCCAGCCCGCCGAGGAGCGCGACCGTCTCGCATCCGTCCCGCAGCAGGCATTCGTTCACGGCTCGCCACCACGCGCTGCCGGGCGGAGACGCGTCGAGCGGATCGAGCACGCCGCGACCGGCCTGCCAGCGCATGAACGACAACGCCGCCCGCCGGAACGGCAGGTGCCGCGGCGCGCGGCCCGTCGGCCCCCGGAACACCTGCGCCATCAGCGCCAGACGCGCCGCCGGATCGTCGCGCACGGCCGCGACCTGCGCCGCGGCCGTGGCCATCGCGCCGTTCATCGCGCGTAGTGATATCGCGTCAGGACGGCGGCACGCGATACGTGATGAACGTCGCGAAGCGCGACTGCCGCACGCCGAGCTGCTCGAGGTCGAGCGACTCAGAGAAGCCCTCGAACAGCCGCTTGCCGCCGCCGAGGACGACCGGCGCGACGATGATCGTCAGCTCGTCGACGAGCCCGGCGGCGAGCGCCTGGCGGATGACGTCGGCGCCGCCCATGACGCTGACGTCCCTGTCGCCGGCGGCTTCGCGGGCGCGCTCGACCGCGGCCTCGACCCCGGACACGAACGTGAAGGCGTCGCCCGCCGGCTGCTCCTCCGGACGATGGGTGACGATGAAGAACGGCAGGTCCCAGGGGTTCTCGTCACCCCAGTGCCGCGCGGCCTCGTAGGTCCAGCGTCCGCCGACGACGGCCCCGATCCGCGCGGTCACCTCCGCCAGCCACTCGGCGTCCTCGCCGGACGCCTCGCCCCTAGGGCCGTCGGCGTAGCGCCACGCGCCGCCGAACACCCAGTAGTGGAGCCGCTCGCCGCCCTCGCCGAGTCCCTTGCCGGGGCCGTCGTCAGGTCCGGCGATGTACCCGTCGACGGACGTCGTGATCGCTGCCACCACCTTCGGCATCAGCCCTCCTCCGCGAGACGCTTGCGCCGCTCGACCTCAGGCTCGGTCGGATCCTCGAAGCCCATCAGGCCGGGCTCGATGCCGCCCGCCCGGCGGTAGACGTTGACGGTGACTCCGGTGCTCGTGACCTGGCTGTCGACGAGCTGCAGCCCGGCCGGCATCGCCCCGTCGCCGAACAGGGGCTTCCCGCCGCCGAGCACGACGGGGAAGATCCAGAGGCGGAACTCGTCGATCAGGTCGTTCTCGAGCAGGGTCTGGATGAGGCCCGGGCTGCCGTGGACCTGGATCTCCGGCCCGTCCTGGCCCTTGAGGTCCTCGACGTACTCGGCGACGTCGCCCGCGATCAGCGTCGAGTTGCTCCACTCGAGCTCGTCCCGCGTGCGCGACGCGACGTGCTTGCGCGTGCTGTTGAGGTGATCGGCGATCGGGCCTTCGTCGAACGGCCAGTGCGCCGCGAAGATCTCGTACGTGCCGCGGCCGAGCAGGAGCTCGTACGGGCCGGACTCGGACATCCGCGCGATCATCTCGTCGTCGAAGTAGGGCGCCGCCCAGCCGCCGAGCGCGAAGCCGCCGGTCGGGTCCTCCTCGGGCCCGCCGGGCGCCTGCATGACCCCGTCGAGGGACATGAACGTGTTCACGATGAGCGTTCGCATATCGACTATGACCTCCGCTCGGCGGCGAACTCATCGTTGCGTATCACCACGGCACCTCGGCGGCTCGTACGGGTGATGGCAGCCACGCATCCGCAGGTTCCGCCGCCGGCCGAGGCTGACGCCTTCGACGCCGTCCTCGACCGGCTCGTGGAGGCCGAGCTCGACGCGCTGCGCGTGCAGGACGTCATCGGACGCGCGCCCACCTTCGACGAGATCTTCGCCTTCTATCGGGCCGCCGGGTTTCTGTATCCCGGCAAGCTGGTCGAGCTGGGCTCGAGGATGCCGGCGATCGAGGCCACGTGGATGCGACTGCTCGCGTCCGGCGACGAGGTGTTCAAGCTCTTCACCCGGCGCCGCTTCGTCGCCGGCGAGGCGACGATCAAGAACAGCGTCTGCGCCGTCGAGCACGCTCCCGGCACCTGGCAGTGCCAGCACCTCGTGAGCGCCGATCGCCACGAGTACCTGGGCACCCTCTCGGCGTTCCTCGCCATGGCCGAGTGGCTCGAGCGCAATCCGGCCGCCGCGTACACGCGGCTCGCGTTCCGGCCGGGCAATCGCGGGGTCGCGGCGTTGTTCTCCGACTGGCGGCATGCGATGCCGCTCGGCGACGCGGCGCTGAGGACGTTCGACTATGTCGCCACCCCGCTCGATGCGATCGACGCGTCCCGGAGCTCCGCCGTGCGCGTCGTCCGCGGCGACGCGGAGTCCCTGCGACGGTTCTACGCCTCGCGCATCCCGACGGTCGAGCTCGACTCGCTGCGCCTCGACGACCCGTCGATTCGCGGGCTTCAGGGGAAGTTCGCACGGCTCGGGCTGGAGCGGCGGCGCAGCGTCTACATGGCCGTCGCCGGCGACACCGTGGTGGGCGCGGCGATCTGCAACTTCGGGCCGCTCGGGGCCAACTTCTCGTTCCTCGAGAACGCGGTCGAGGGTCTCGAGATCGCGCCCGACGTGCCCGAGGCGCTCCGCGTGGAAGCCTTTCGCGAGCTGCTGGCGGGCGCGGCCCGCTTCTATCGCGCCCACGGGAGGTCGCTGCTGATCGCCACGGTCGGGCCCGAGTACGCCGATCTGGCGCGGGCTGCCGGGCTGGTCTCGCGCAAGCAGTACACGCTGTTCACCGGCCGCAACAGCACGGAGGGCTTCGTCGCCAGCCGGCAGTGCTTCCGCCGCTACTACCGCGCGCTGGTGCTGGCGACGTGACCTACCTCATGCAGCACGCCGCCGAGGGCGAGCGGATCCGCGCGAAGACCGATCCGCTCGTCCTGCGACACCATCTCGACTGGGCCGGGCTGGAAGCGGGCGAGGCGTTCGTCGACTTCGGCTGCGCCAGCGGGGAGGCGGTTCGCGAAGCCACCCGGCGGCTGTTCCTCGGCCGCATCGCCTATCGGCAGGCCTGGATCGACCGGCTCGGCTCGTCGGGCCTCGAGAGCGACAGCCACGACCACGCCTGGGCTCGCTTCTTCCTCGAGTACCAGCACGATCCGCTGAGCACCGTCCGCGAGATGACCCGCGTCGTGCGGCCCGGCGGCAAGGTGACGCTGATCGACATCGACGGCAACTGCATCTGGCACCACCCGATGCCCGAGAAGCTCGAGTGCCGCCTCGCCGACGTCCTCGCCGACCTTCGCCGGACCGGCTTCGATCCGAGGATCGGAAGCAAGCTGGCCGGTCTGGCGCGGCGCGTAGGGCTGCTCGGCGTGCGAGAGTCGATCGAGCCGCACCACAGGATCGTCGGCGCGCCCGACGAGCCCACCGCCGCCGCGTGGACGCGCAAGCTGCTGACGCTGAAGCAGCCTACCTGCAGCAGCTTCCCGCCGACGAGGCCGAGAAGGCCGACGCGCTCGACGACCTCCTCGACTTCATCTTGAGCGGCGAGACGATGACCTGGAGCCTGCTGTATCTCGTGCAGGGGCGGAAGCCGCTGATCGGATGAGGCCGCGCTCTCAGGCGGCCACCGGCTCGGGCGCTCCGTGCGCCGGCACCCTGACGCCGGAGCGCAGGAGCGCGCCGGTGACGACTGCGCCGACGGCGAAGATCGCCGCCGCCCACCAGAACGCGGTGGTGTAGCCCTCGACCGCCGCCTGCGCGCTCGGCCCGTTGGCGACGATGTAGTCGGTCGTCGCCGAGACCGCGAGCGTGGACAGGAGGGCGGTGCCGATCGAGCCGCCCACCTGCTGCGACGTGCTCACCATCGCCGAGGCGACGCCGGTGTCCTGGCGCGGCACGCCGAGCGTCGCGGTCGAGAAGGACGGCGCCACGACGAGGCCGAAGCCGATCCCGATGAGGATCAGAGACGGGAGCACGTGCGACGAGTACGACGGTGTCGACGCCGATCCCGGTCAGCAGGGCCATCCCGGCGGCGGCGAGGAACATGCCGGTCGGGATGAGCGGGCGGGGGCCGGTGCGGGCGAGCACCTTGGTGTTCACCAGCGTCGCCGTGACGATGATCGAGAGGTTCATCGGCATGAACGCGAGGCCGGTCTCGAGCGGGCTCAGGCCCCTGGTGTTCTGGAGGTAGAACGTCAGGAACAGGAACGCGCCGAAGATGCCGGCGCCGGCGATCGCGATCGCCACGAAGGCGCCGCCGCGGTTGCGGTCGGTGACCACGCGCAGCGGGAGCAGCGGGTGGGCGACGCGGCGCTGGAGCGCGACGAATCCGACCAGGAGCAGCGACGCTGGCGCCGAGGAAGGCCAGCGTGACGGGATCACTCCAGCCGTCGGTCTCGGCCCGGGACATCCCGAACACGAGCGCGAAGAGGCCGGAGGAGGCGAGCAGCGTGCCCGGGATGTCGAGCCGCGGCCGCGAGGTGACGGGGACGTGATGGAGCAGGCGGAGCCCGCCGATCGCGGCCGGGACCGCGAAGAGGATCGACACGTAGAGGCACCAGCGCCAATCGAGCACCTCGGTCAGGAAGCCGCCGAGGAGAAGGCCGAAGGCGCCGCCGGCGCCGGCGATCGCGCCGTAGATGCCGAACGCCTTGGCGCGCTCACGAGGCTCGGTGAACGTCGTGGCGAGCAGCGACAGGGCGGCCGGGGCGAGCATCGCGGCGAACACGCCCTGCAGGGCGCGGGCGCCCACGAGCAACCCGAAGCTCTGCGCGGCGCCGCCGAGCGCGGATGCACCGGCGAAGCCGAGCAGGCCGATGATGAACGTCCACTTGCGGCCGAACAGGTCGGCGATCCGCCCGCCGAGCAGCAGCAGGCTGCCGAAGGAGAGCGCATAGGCGGTGATGATCCACTGCCGTTCGCTGTCGGAGAAGCCGAGCTCCTGCTGGGCGGAGGGGAGCGCGATGTTGACGATCGTCACGTCGAGCACGACCAGCAGCTGGGCGATGCCGATGACCGTGAGGATCAGCCACCGGCGGTCGTAATGGGGATCGGACATGGGGAGGACCTCATGAATGTGGAGAGGGAGTCTCCGGTTACGGTATCACAAGTGGAGATGTGATCTCCACTCTCTAGGATGGGTTCCGTGACCGCGCCCCTCCGAGCCGACGCCGAGCGCAACCGGCAGCGCCTGCTGGTCGCCGCCAAGGAGCTGCTGGCGACGCGCGGGCTCGACGTCACGCTCGACGACGTCGCGCGCCACGCCGGCGTCGGAACGGGCACGGCCTACCGCCGCTTCCCGAACAAGGACGCGCTGATCGACGCGCTGATGGTCGACCGCATCGGCGAGATCGCCGAGATCGCCAAGGAGTGCCTCGAGGATCCCGACCCGTGGGTCGGCCTGACGAGCTACTTCGACCGCGCGCTCGCGCTCCAGGCCGCCGACCGCGGGCTCAAGGAGGTGCTGTTCTCCGCCGGCCGCGGCCGCGAGCGGAGCAACCAGGCGCGGCGCGCCATCGCGCCGGTGGTGACCAAGCTCGTGGCGCGCGCCAAGGAGGCGGGCGTGGTGCGCAGCGACATCGACACGAGCGACGTGCCGCTGATCAACTTCATGCTCAACACGATCGTCGACTTCAGCCGCGACATCGAGCCCGAGCTCTACAGGCGCTACCTGGCGATCGTGCTCGACGGCCTGCGCCCGCGCGACGACCTCGATCCCCTGCCCGTGGAGCCGCTCCACGTCACGGAGTTCCAGGACGCCATGGCGCGCTGGAAGCCCTAGACCTGAGCGGCGAACAGCGCGTAGACGGCCGCGCAGCGGCGCATGTCCGCCTCCTCGATGTACTCGTCCGGGCCGTGGGCGACCTCCAGGTTCCCGCCGCCGTAGGAGAAGGCCGGGATCCCGAGCTGCGAGTACCAGCGGGTGTCGAGCACGCCGGGGCAGAGCTCGAAGGCCGCGCGGCCGGTGACCGCCTCGACGCACCGCGCGAGCGTCTGGGCGGCGGGGTGGTCCGGGTCGGTGTGGCCGGAGGGCTGCGCCTGGAGGACCTCGACATCGACCTCGGCGCCCGCGGCGGCGGCCTCGATGATGCCGGTCAGGCGCTCGAGCTCCTCGTCGAGCTGCTCGTCGGGGTTGAAGCGGCGGTCGACGGAGAACCATGCCGAGCCCGGCACGACGTTGAACCCGGCGCCGGCGCCCGCCTGCCCGCCGACCAGCGAGGATCGAGTCGCGCTCGAGCAGCTCGCGCGAGAGCGCGGTCAGCGGCTCGGCGATGCGGGTCATGTGCTCGAAGGCGTTGACGCCGTCGCGGAGGTAGCCGATGTGGGCCTCGCGGCCGCGCGCCGTCACGCGCAGCGTGATCGCGCCTCGCGCCTCGTTCCAGATCACCCCGCCGGTCGGCTCGGCGGTCAGCATCGCGAGCGCGCCGGGATCGATCAGCCCCGCCTCGCGCAGATGGCCGGAGCCGGCGGTGCTGCCCGTCTCCTCGTCGCAGACGAAGTGCAGGACGATCCGGCGGCCGTCGAGCAGGCCGAGCTCGCGCGCGGCGGCGGCGCCGTAGAGCATCGAGACGAGGCCGCCCTTCATGTCGGCCGTCCCGCGCCCGACGATCCTCCCGTCGCGGCGCTGCGGCTCGAACTGCGACGGGCTCTGCGCAGGGACGACATCGAAGTGCCCGTGGAAGTACACGAGCCGGTCGCCGTCGCCCACGCTCCCGCGGACGATCCCCGGCGGATCGATCAGCTCGGGCGCGAAGCCCAGCCGCTCGAGCGCGTCGTGCAGCAGAGCCGCACAGCGCCCGAGCTCGCGACCCGGCGGGTTCTCCGTGGGGACCCGCACCAGCGCCTCGAGCAGCGCCGCCATCTCCTCGCCGCGATCATCGAGCCAGGTCTCCACCTCGGTCACGAGGAATCATCGTGTCAGGTGGATCAGCGCAGCCGCTCGGCGAAGAACTCGAGCACCTTGGGCGTCTTCGGGTCGGGGTCGCCCTCCGGGCCGATCTTCAGGTACTTGAGCAGCGCATCGAACTCCCGCTTCGCGCTCGCCGCCTCGTCGCGCTTCACCTTGAAGGAGAGCTCGAAGAAGCGGGTACCGTCCGGCAGCGACCACTCCTCGACGGCGAGCTCGTGCGGGAAGTAGACAGCCGGGAGGTCCCACTTGCGCGCGTTGACCGGGCCGAGCACGGCGAGATCGTTCAGCTTGGTCCCGTTCGCCTTTTGCTCGGATCACGGCCTCCTGGGCCTCGCTGAACAGCTTGCTCAGCGCGAGCTTTCCCTTCTCGACCTGCTCGATCTTGCCGCGCTCGGGCTTGCCGTCGAGCTTGGCCGAGTGCGACTGCTTCTTGCCGACCACGTCGAGCTCGATCCTCACGCCGTCCTTCTCCAGCGCGCGGGATCTTGCGCCGCGGCAGCGGGCGGAGCTTGACCGTGGAGTCGTCGTCGTCGCCGTCGGTCACGCGCGCCCGCAGCACGAGATGCCGCTTGTGACAGGTCGAGCTCCGGGGTGTCGTAGAAGTACACCTTGCGCCGCATGGGCTCGGCCGCGCGCAGCGCAGCACGCGCCTGCACTCGCTGCTCCTCGGACGGCAGGACGGTGAGCTTGAACTCGACCTTGTCGACCGTGGGTCGAGCTTGCTGAGGTTTGCCATGTCAGGCAGAGACGCCGGGCGCACGTCGAGATACGTATTTGACAGCATACTGTCTATATGACAGCATGTTGTCTATGAACACGGCGCACATCTTGCGATCTACGACACGCTCGCGGACTGGGAGCCCGGCCACCTGCTCGCCGAGCTGCGCACCGGCCGCTTCACCGGCACGCCGCTTCGACGTCGTCACCGTCGCCGAGTCGCCCGACCCGGTCACCACGATGGGCGGCGTCCGCATCGCTGCCCGACATGCTGATCGCCGACCTCGATCCCGCCGACAGCGACATCCTCGTGCTGCCGGGCGGCGAGCTGTGGGATGCCGGGGGAGGGGAGGCGTTCGCCGCGACCGCCGAGCGGTTCCTGGAGGCCGGCGTGCCGGTGGCGGCGATCTGCGGCGCGACGGCCGGCCTCGCCCGCGCCGGACTGCTCGACGATCGCCGGCACACGAGCGCGGCCGCCGAGTACCTGGCCGCCACCGGCTACGCGGGCGGCGACCACTACGTCGACGAGCGCGCGGTGGTCGACGGCGACCTCATCACGGCCGGCCCGCAGTCGCCCGTGCAGTTCGCGCGCGCTGCGCTCAGCCGCCTCGGCCTTGCCTCGGATCGGACGCTCGAGGCCTACGAGGCCGTCTTCCACCGCGGCGACCCGGCCGCCTTCCCGGTGCTCATGCAGGCCGCCGCGTGAGCGTCCCGCCGCGCGAGGCCTGGCCCGAGCCGGACCCGCAGTCCGAGGCCGGCGCGCTGCTGACCGACGTCATCCTCACCACCTTCCGCCTCAACGGCCGGCTCATGGAGGCCGCCCAGGAGTTCGCCGTCGAAGGCGAGATCACGGCGGCGTGGTGGCAGGTGCTCGGCGGCGTCCTGGACGAGCCGCGCACGGTCGCCGAGATCGGGCGGCGGATGGGGATGACCCGCCAGGGCGTGCAGCGCGTGGCCGACCTGCTGGTCGAGCGCGGCCTCGCCGAGTACCGCCCGAACCCCGCCCACCGGCGCGCCAAGCTGCTCGCCTGCACGGAGGCCGGGTACTGGGCGATCCGCCGGATCTCGCTCGCCGTGGTGCCGTGGGGGAACCGGGTCGGCGGCGAGATCGGCGCCGGCGAGCTGCGGGAGGCGCTGGCGACGATGCGGCGGCTGGTCGCCGTGCTCGAACGCGACTAGGGCCTGATCTCCTGGATCGTCCACGCGTTGCCGTCGGGGTCGCTGAAGAAGACGTGGCGGAATCCGGGCCGGCCCTCCGCGCCGAGCGTGACCACGTCGCCGAGGTCGACGCCCCGGCCGGTCAGCAGCTCGTAGGCGGCGTCCATGTCGTCAACCACGAGCTGGAGGCCCTTGATCGAGCCCGGTTCCATGTCCGACAGGCCGGTCCCGACGACGATCGAGCAGGCCGACCCCGGCGGGGTGAGCTGGACGACCCGGATGCCGGGGTTCGGCTCGGTGTCGTGGTCGACGTCGAAGCCCATCTGGTCGGCATAGAAGGCCTTGGCGCGGTCGACGTCCGCGACCGGGACGACGATCACCTCGAGCCGGAAATCCACGGGCTCATAGCACGGTTGTTGTAACCCCTCTGTCAAAAGCGCCCTGCACGAAGGTCGAGGTTGCCGCACAGAGCCGTGGTGGCTCGGATATGGTCGCTCGGTGGGTGTCGGCGATGGAGGGCCGCGGCACGCTTCGGCCTCAGAGCTGAAGGATCAGCTCGATGCAGAACGTCGAGGAATCCCGTTCTTGGTCTACCGGGACGGTGGCGACGTGCAATGCATCATTTCCCTGGACAGCGGGACGGTCCAGCGCTTGACCATGGGCCGCGCCCCCGAAAACCACGTGCCGCTCGCCTGGGACGGCCACGTATCGCGCGTGCACGCGGAGATGGTCCTCACGGGCGGCAACTGGGTGCTCGACGACGACGGGCTGTCCCGCAACGGCACCTGGGTGAACGGTGAGCGGCTGGTGCGCCGCCGGCGCCTCGAGGACGGCGACGTCGTCCGGGTCGGCACCACGCACATCCGGTTTCGCATGCCCCACCGCGAGGACTTCGGCACGACGGCGCTCGATTCCAGCGGGCCGCCCGAGGCGTCGCTCTCACCCGCCCAGCGGCGGGTGCTGATCGCCCTCTGCCGGCCGTTAGCGGGCGGCGACGCGTACGCGACGGCGGCGACCAACCAGCAGATCGCCGACGAGCTCTTCCTCTCCGTCGACGCCGTCAAGACGCACCTGCGGGCGCTGTTCGCCAAGTTCGGTGTCGAGCAGCTCGGCCAGAACCAGAAGCGCAGCGCGCTCGCCGCGCGTGCCTTGACCTCCGGCGCGATCACCCGCGACGAGCTGGTGGAGCGCTGAGGGTTGGTCGAGACCACACCGAGGGTGCCTGGCGCCTGCGCCGCGCCTGCCAGACGATCTCTGACGTGAACCGCGCCACCTGCCTGAAGGAGTCCTGAATGCGCCGCACCCCCTTGTCCCTCGCCCTCGCGGTGCTCGTGAGCGGCATCACCGCCGCCGCAGCGCAGGGCGCGCCCGTGGATGCCGTGAGCGCGGTCGGCGTCGAGGGCGGCGGCGCCGCTCCGCGGGCGTCGGTCGCGATCGTGGGCGGCACGCCCGCGGCGCCCGGTCAGTACCCGTCGATGGTCGCGTACCTCGACAGCGAGTACACGGGGGACACGGACTTCGACGACCAGTTCTGCGGCGGGACGCTCGTCGCGCCCACGGTCGTCCTCACCGCCGGGCACTGCGTGACCGCCGAGGACGGCGGCGTGTCGGACTTCTCGACCCACCGCGTGGTGATCGGGCGTACCGATCTGCGCAAGGACGGCGGCGAGGAGATCGCGGTCGCCGGCATCGAGCGGCATCCGCTCTACGACCCATCGACGCTCTTCCACGACGTCGCGCTGCTGAAGCTGGCGCAGCCGTCGGCCGCGCCGGTGGCCCGGGTCGCCGACCGCAACCTCCAGCTCTCCGAGCGGCAGCGCGGCACGGCGATCGGCTGGGGCCTGACGCGCGAGAACGGATCCTCGTCGCCGAGGCTGCTGCGAGCCAAGCTGCCGCTGTGGAGCAACCGCCGCTGCGGAAAGGCGTACGACGGCAACTTCCACGAGCCGGGCCTGATGTTGTGCGCCGCTTCGCGGCGCGGCAGCCGCGACGTCTGCAACGGCGACAGCGGCGGCCCGCTCCTGGTCAAGTCGCGGATCGTCGGCGTCGTGAGCTTCGGCCTCGGCTGCGCGCTGCGCGGCGTGCCCACCAACTTCGCCTGGGCTGCCTCGCCGCACCTGCGCACCTGGATAGTCCGTCGCACGGCGGCGCTCGAGGCCGGCAACCCCGACGTCGAGGTGCCCGTGATCAGCGCGCTGCGCTCGGAGGGCGACGTGATCCGCTACTCGCTCAGCGAGCGGTCCGAGCTCGTGTTCACGCTCCGCGCGCCGCAGCGGCGGCCGCTCGGTCACGCTCCCGACCGCGCTCGTCCACGCCGGGCGCCTCGGCGAGAACGGCTTCCGCATGCCGAAGACGCTCCGCGGCAAGAAGGTCCGCTCCGGCAGCTACCGGATCCGCGCCTTCGCGACCGACGACGCCGGCATCCTGTCGGCGCCGGCGTACACGACGATCCAGATTCCCTGAGGAGGCGGGCAATGTCCCAGATGGGTGGTGATCTCGAGCAGCTGGCAACCCTCCGGGCGTCGCTGCTCCAGCAGAGCCAGGTGATCGAGCAGCTCACGGCCACGGTCCGCGGGCAGCTCGGCGGCACGACATGGCACGGGCCTGCCGCGGAGCGTTTCCGCGGCGCCTGGGCCAGCGAGTTCGAGCCTTCGCTCCGCCGCCTCCAGGCGGCGCTGCAGGAGGCGGGCAACGAGGTCGGCCGGCGGCGCGAAGCGCTGCTCCAGGCCGGCGGATGACACCACGACACAAGGACGATCGATCATGGATGTGACACCCCCCGACAGCGCTGCCCTTCGCAGCCATGGAGCCCAGCTCCGCACCGCCGCCGACGACGTGCGTACGCTCGCCGAGCGCCTCGACCGCCGTGTCGAGGCGGCCGACTTCCGCGGCCCGGCCGGCGACCGTTTCCGTGCCGGCATGTCCGACCGGCTGACGCAGCTGCGCCGCGTCGCCGGTGAGCTCGAGGACCTCTCCTCGATCGTCGGACAGTCCAGTTCCTGAACACCCAGAACCCTCGAATCGAGAGAGAAGACCGATGAGCGACCAGACCGACCCGCAGGCCCCGCCGCCGCCCCCCGCCTCCGACGCTCCTCAGCCGGTGGCCCCGCCCGCCGCCGCGGCGCCTCCCGAGCCGCCGCCGGCGCCGCCCGAGCCGCCGCCCGTAGACGAAGCGCCTCCCGAGCCGCCGCCGGCGCCGCCTGCGCCGCCGCCGCGCGACGACCGCCCGTCCGAGCCGCCGCCGCGACGCCGCCTGAGCCGCCGCCGCACGCCGGGCATGAGGGCGGAGGGCGCGGGCCCGAGCAGCGCGGTGTCGACGCGCCGCCGCCGCATGAGCGCCGCGAGCCTGAGGGACGCGAGGAGGAGCAGCCCCCGCCGCCGGGCACGCGCGACGATGGGCCCGGGTGGGCCGCCGGAGCCGCCGCCGGGCTCGCCCGGCGAGCCGGGTTCGGTGGTCCCCGCCGGTCAGCCCGGTGGGCCGGCGTCAGAGCACGAGCAGCCCCCGCTGCCCGGTACGCGCGATGACGGGCCCGGTGGGCCGCCGGAGCCGCCGCCGGGCTCGCCCGGTGAGCCGGGTTCGGTGATCCCTGCGGGTCAGCCCGGTGGGCCGGCGTCCGAGCACGAGCAGCCCCCGCTGCCGGGTACGCGCGATGACGGGCCCGGTGGCGCCGCCGGAGCCGCCGCCGGGCTCGCCCGGTGAGCCGGGCTCGGTGATCCCCGCCGGACAGCCCGGAGGGCCGCCTGCCGACACCCCCGTGCTGACCGAGCACGATCTCGGCCACGGCGCGTCCGGGCAACGTGATCCCGGCCGGTCAGCCGGGCGGTCCGGCGGCGCCCGGTGGCGATGCCGGCCTCGGCGTCATTCCGCCTGGTCAGCCTGGCGGCGATCAGCCCGTCGGCGGGTGGCGTGCCGGGGGTGATTCCGCCCGGTCAGCCTGGCGGCGATCAGCCCGTCGGCGGTGGCGTGCCGGGGGTGATTCCGCCGGGTCAGCCTGGCGGCGATCAGCCCGTCGGGGGTGGCGTGCCGGGGGTGATTCCGCCGGGTCAGCCTGGCGGCGATCAGCCCGTCGGGGGTGGCGTGCCGGGGGTGATTCCGCCCGGTCAGCCTGGCGGCGATCAGCCCGTCGGGGGTGGCGTGCCGGGTGTGATTCCGCCCGGTCAGCCTGGCGGCGATCAGCCGCAGGTGCCCGCGCCCGGTGGCGAGCAGCCGCAGGTTCCGGCGCCCGGTGGGCAGCCCGGGCCGGACGCGCCCGGGGTCCCGACGGACGTCCAGGCCGTTCCGCAGCCGCAGGTGCCGACACCCGGCCCGGTGGATCCGGTGCCGGACGCCGAGGGGCTGACCCCCGTCGACGAGGTCGCGGCCGTGCCGGTCGAGATCGAGGATCCCGACTGGGACGACGGCCGGTCGCAGAACACCCAGACGGGCGGTGGGCCGACCGATCGGGACCCCGAGCCCGGGACGCCCGAGACCGTCGGCGGCACTCCTGACCCGGTGTCTCTCCGACGCTGGCCTCCACGCCGTCCGCCGCCGGCCACGAGGTCGGCCGTGAGGCGCACCGTCGCGACGCCGGCGACAAGGACGGCGGCCCCGTGTCGATCGACACCGCCGACCTGCTCGCGCTCGGCGACATGCTGCGGAACGCCGCCGGCGACCTGCAGTCGATCGCCGCGCGGCTCGGTCCGGTCCGGTCCGCCTTCGGGCTGTCACCGGCGATCGGCGCCGCGGTCGAGGAGCTCGCCGGGCAGCACATCAAGACGCTCGAGAGCGTCGCGGCCGAGCTCGTCGACGAGGCGGGCGACCTCGTCCGCCGTGCCCGCACGGCGGAGGAGGCGGACCGCGGCGGCGACATCGACGCGATCGCCGTGGTTGAGGTGGAGTCGCACACCACCGGCGACATACAGCTCATCACCGGCGACGGCACGGTCTCGATCCCCGACGCGATCGTGACCGACGAGAAGGTCGTCCAGATCATCGAGGTCGACTGCCCGAAGGAGCCGAGCCGGGCGACGACCAGCTCGTCGAGATGATCGACGAGGCGCTCGCCGGCGACGACGAGGAGACCCGCTAGCGCGGGTCGCCCGCGACCTGCACGAGGCGACTCGCGCCCCGCAGCACGAGGAAGCCGCGGCCCGGAGGGAACGGGCCGCGGCCGCGCCGCGGCAGGCGCACGCCCAGCAGGTCCCCGTCGGTCTCGACGTTCGGCGTCAGCAGCAGCCCGCGCCCTTCCGTGCGCAGGTCGCGCAGCCACCCGCCGAACAGCCGCTGCGGCCGCGTTGGTCTCGGCGGCGGCGATCAGCCGGATGTCCTCGTCGCGGCTGCGCGCGAGCAGCGCGTCCAGCGACGGGGCGGCGAGGCCCTCGGCCAGCTCGGTCGCATCGTCGACGAAGACGACCAGCGGACGCGCATCGTCCGCCGCGAGCCGGCCGGCGGCGCTCGGTGGCGGCCTCGAGCCCCACGGCCACCGAGGTCCACACATCGAGCTCGGCGAGCGGCGACCGCCGCGGGGCGAGCAGGTGCAGCGCCGCGTCCGGCGCGCCGGCCCGCAGCGAGGCGGCGAGCGTCGCGAGCGTCGTCGTGCGGCCGCTGCGATACGGCCCTGAGACCAGCAGGTGCCCCTCCGCGAGGTCGACCGCGAACGGCTGCAGCGACTCGTCGTCGATGCCGAGCACCGCCTGCAGCGGCCGCGGCGGGGCGGGCATGCGGTCGCGCGGCACGTGGGTCGGCGAGCGTGCCGATCGAGGGGGCGCGCAGGCCGCCGGAGCGGCTGCGCAGCCGCTCGCCGCGCGCCTCGAGGTCGCCCGCGAGCGCGACCTGCAGCTCGCGGCCGTCGCCGGTGAACCCGCGGCCGGCCGCCGGCGGCGCGCCCGCCGCGCCGCGCACGCCGAGCGCCGCGTACTCGTCGGCCGCGGCGAGCCGCAGGACGATCCGCTGCTGGACCACGCCCGACAGCGCACCCGGCACGTCGGCCCGGCGGTCGGCGGTGGCGACCACGTGGATGCCGAGCGAGCGGCCCTCGGCTGCCAGGCGCGCCACGAGCTGCACCGGCTCCCCGTAGCCGACGCGATCGAGCGCCGACGCGAAGGCGCCGTAGCCGTCGAGCAACAGCACCACGCGCGGGAGCCCGGCCACCTCGTCCGCCGGCCGCTGCTTGCGATCGGCGAGTGCGCGTCCCAGGCCGCCGAGCAGCCGCAGCACGCGCTCCTCCTCGTCGCCGCGCACGACCGAGCCGCAGTGCGGGAGCACCTCGATGTCGCGCAATTCGCCGCTCGCGAAGTCGAGCCCGTACAGCTGCATCTCGCTGGGCGATGCCTGTTCGGCCAGCGCGCACGCGAGCGTCTGGAGCAGGACCGTCTTGCCGCTGCCGCTGGCGCCGTAGACGAGCAGCGAGCCGTCGCGCGCGAGGTCGATCGCGAACGGTCGCTGGCGCTGCGCGTCCGGCTCGTCGAGCAGGCCGATCACGGCTCCCTCCGCCGGCGGAAGATCGTCGAGGGCCAGGCGCTCGGGGAGCGGCGGGAGCCAGGGCGGCGCGAGCGGCTGCAGCTCGGCATCGGCCGCGGCGCGGCGGGTCGCCTCGACCAGCAGGTCGAGATCGCTCGGACCGCCGCCGCCGACGCGTGAGACGACCGGCGCCGCGGGCTCCTCGTCACGGCCGTAGCGCAGCGGCGCGACGCGGACGCCGGCCAGGCCCAGCGACGCGCTGCGCCCGCCTGCGTAGGCCGCCTGGAACGCGACGAGCGCCGGTGAGCCGTCCGGCCGGCGCCCGCCGAGGGCGATCGAGCGGCCCGGGGCTGCGGCGGGGATGGCGGCCGCGTCCGGCGCGTCGATGACGTCCTCGCTCTCGGCCCGGTCGCTCATGCGCATCGCGATCCGCAGGTTGGTGTTGGCGCGGATCCCGTCGCTGACCGCGCCGCGCGGGCGCTGGGTGGCGAGCACGAGATGGAGCCCGAGGCTGCGGCCCGCGCTGAGCGACGTCGAGGAACGGTGTCCACGAACGACGGCACCTCGCGCACGAGCGTGGCGAACTCGTCGACCACGATGATCAGCGCCGGCGGGGCGGCCTCCGGGTCCTTGCGTGTCAGCTCGCGCAGGCTCTTGGCCCCGTGGGTGGCCAGCAGGCCCTCGCGGCGCCGCAGCTCGGCGAGCAGCGACGTGCGGCTGCGCTCGGCGAGGTGCTCGTCGAGGTCGGTCACCAGGCCGACCGCGTGCGGCAGCCCAAGGCAGCCGCGGAACGCGGCTCCGCCCTTGTAGTCGACGAGCAGGAAGCTCAGCCGGTCGGGCGGATAACGTCGCGGCCAGCGACGCGATCATGGTCTGCAGCAGCTCGCTCTTGCCGGCGCCCGGCATGCCCGCGAGCACCATCCGGAGGCCTTCGGTCCCGCCGGCGTCGACCTCGAACGGGCCGCCGGCCGCACGGCCGATCGGCGCGCGCAGCTGCCCGCGATGCGCGTTCCAGCGGTCCGCGACCGCCGCCGCGGACGGCTCGGGGAGCTCCAGCAGGTCCAGAAGCGACACCGCGGCCGGGATCGCGCCGGCCAACTCGGGCGCCCCGGCGTCCGTCACGGGCGCCAGGAGGCGGGCGAGCTCCTCGGCGGCGTCGGGCGCGATCGCCTCGGCTGTGACGTCGTCCAGATGCGTTCCGCCACGCACGTCGGTGAGCTTCAGCCGCGCGACGGACGGGTCGAGCTCGACGACCCACGTGCACGAGCCGGGCAGCTCCCGGACGCCCCGCCCGAGCCAGATCACGCCGCCGCCGGCGGCGACGGCCCCCGACAGCAGGCCGGGCTCGAGCCCGCAGGTCGCCGTCCACTACGACGAGGGCACGCCGGCCGTTCTCGGCGACGTCCTCGAGCAGCTCGCGCGCTCGCGCGGCGCCTTCGACGAGGTTGCCGGCTCGCACGTGCGGAAGCCACTTGAGCCAGTCCCAGTCGCCGCCGTCGCGGCGAGGGCGGCCGCGATCTCCACCTCGGCCGGGCTGTGGAGCGTCGCCGCCTGCGCCAGCAGCCAGCGGGCGAGGCCCGCCACGTCGGCGGGAGTGCCCGCCACCCCGAGGACGTTGCCGCCCAGCGGCACGGTGACGGGGATCGCGGTGAGTATCGCCCTCTCTTCCAGCTCCCGCGATCGCCTGCTCGCGCAGCTCGGTGTCGCCGCCGCGTGGAAGCTCGACTCGGATGTTCGACGGGAGGTCGGCGGTGCCGACGCGCAGCAGCAGCGCGTCCTCGTCGCCCGGGCGGCGCTCCCACAGCTCGGGCAGCAGCTCGGCGGCGCGGCGATGGAGCTTCGCCGCGTCGGGCGCCGTCTCGCGGCGGACGACCTCCTCGGCCGCCCGTGCCTCGCGCAGGCCGGCCACGGTGACATCCAGATCGCGCCGGAAGTCCGAGACCGCGGTCTTGTGGCGGTGGCCGCTGGTGCGCCGGCTCTCGAGGTGCGAGTAGACGACCATGGCAGGCGTCAGCAGCGCGAACGAGAGGAGCAGGAGGTTTCCGGTGATCGCCGCCATGGCGCCACCGAGGGCAAGCGGGATCAGCGCGGCGCCGAGCGGAAGCGAGCTGCTCTCGCGCTCAAGGGGCGCGGCGGGCGGAGGCGCGACGGCCGCGGGTCCGGTGCGCGCCACCCGGGGCGGACGGTTGAACGCGATCCGGCCGCCCGCAGCCGCCGGCACCGGCCGTGCGCCGGCGTGCGACTCGACGACGAGCAGGGTGCGTCCCGCCTCGATCTGCTCGCCGTTGAGCAGTGCGCGCGGCAGCTTCACGGCGGCGCCGGCGACGTAGGTGCCGTTGGTCGAGCCGGCGTCGTCGACGGTGACCTCGTCCGGCCCCACCTCGATCACGAGATGGCGGCGGGACATGGAGCGGTCGGCGAGCTCGACGTCCACACCCGGCCCGCGGCCGACGGTGTGCGAGCCCTCTGCGAGGGGGATCCGCGCGCCGGCGACCGGGCCGCTGACGGCGACCAGGTCGACGACTGCGCCGGTCTCGGGGGCCGCCCCGTCCTCTCCGTACGCAGACGGCAGCAGCTCGACGACGTCGCCGTCGCGGACGTCGATCTCACCGGCGGTCGCGCCCGGGGCCCACGCCCCGCGGCGCGTGCGGGCGGCGCCGGCGCGGACCCCGAGGTCGCCGGCGAGCGTCGCGATCAGCTCGTCGACGGGCGTGGCCTCGGCGCAGTCGACGACGAGGTCGTCGGAGCGTCCCTCGGGCGCCGTGACGGTCAGGCGCAGCCTCATTCGACGTTGTAGCCGAGCTGAGCGAGCGCGTTGACGCGCCTGCGCAGGTCGGCGTCGCGGGCCCGGACGGTGGAGCGAGCGGCGTCGTAGCGGCTCTTGCTCTCGCTGCGGGCCGCAGAGGCGAGCGCGGCCCATGCCGCGGCGCTGCGGTCGACCGCCGCCACGAGCTTCGGGTGGGCCTCGCGTTCGAGCGCGGTCGGCTGCGCTTTCCTCAGTGCTGCGCGGGCGCCGCGGTAGGCGGCGGCGACGCCGGAGGCCGCGTCGGCCTGCCGGCCCGGCAGCTTCGCGCTGCGGAGCCGGCCCATCGCGGCGCTGCGCCGGCGCTCGAGCTTGCCCAGGGCGCCGTTGACGGCGCGCGCGTATGCCCGGCTCGGTCCGAGTGGGAGCGCCTTGACGCCGTCGGCGAGGATGAGGGTCGCCGCGCTCGCCGAGCAGTCGCTCTGCACCGCCTCGCCGACGCACGCGACGTTGGCCACGCCGCGGTTGGTCGGCGCGACGTAGAGCGTCAGCTCCTCGTCGAGCCCCTTGGGCTGCAGACCGGTGTGACGGTATGCCGCGATCTCGCCGAGGCGGACGGGCTCGCCGGGGCCGGGCGGCTCGTCGAGAAGCTTGGTGAACAGCGGCGGGAGCAGGGCCGGGCCTGTGCCGGTGGTCGTGCCGACCGAGATGCCGATGTCCTCGGCGTCGGCCGGAGCCGCGGTGCTCGCGCCGGCGAGCTCGAGCCCGGGGACCGCCAGGGCGTCGGCCTCGCGCCACGTGCCCGGCACGGTCACCGCGGCGATCTCGGCCTCGACCTGGATCGGATCGGGCGGCGGTGTCGAGCCTGTCGTGGTGGGATCCTCGCCGCCACCGGCGGCGAGCACGCCGAGGAGGCCCGCGATCGGGATCAGCGCCAGCGCCAGCCAGCGCAGGGAGATCCGTGGCACGCGACGGCGGGCGGGCGGCGCGGCGGCGGCTTCGGCCGGCTCGCGCCCCGGGCGCGGATCGGCGACGGTGGCGGCGCCGGGCCGCGACAACATCTCCGTGCCCTGGTCCTCGTCCGCCGGCGGAGCCGTCGACACTGCCACGGGCTCCGGCTCCGGCTCCGGCTCCGGCTCTGGCTCTGGCTCTGGCTCCTGGCTCTGGCTCTGGCTCTGGCTCTGGCTCTGGCTCTGGCTCGATCGTCTCGGCGGGCGGCGCTGGCACGATCGTCTCCGCCAGCGGCGGCCGCTCGATGATCTCGGTATGGCCGTTCGCCGTCGGGTCCGGCTCGGGCGACTGCTGCTCGGGCACGTCGAGCGGCACGGTCGACTCGCGTACCGGATCGATCGCGGGCGGAGCGGGCTGCGGCAGGCGGCGGGCCGGCGCGACCTCGAGCGCCTCCTCGAGCTCCGCCATCAAGCTGAGCACCGAATCCTGCCGCTCGGCCGGATTCTTGGAGAGCGCTCGCAGGAGCGCCTCGTCGACCTCGGCGGGCAGGCCCTCGACCATCGAGGACGCGATCGGGGGCGCCTTGTTGAGGTGGGCGAGCATCACGGCGGCCTCGCTCTGGCCGCGGAACGGGACCGATCCCGTGAGGCATTCGAACGCGACCGCTCCGAACGAGTAGAGGTCGCTGGCGGCCGTGGGCGTCTCGCCCTCGATCTGCTCGGGTGCCGCGTAGTCGAGCGTCCCGACGAACACCCCGGTCCGCGTGAAGTTCGTGTCGCCCCCGCGGCGCGTCAGCCCGAAGTCGGCGAGGAACGCGTGGTCGCGGCGGCCGACGAGCATGTTCTGCGGCTTGATGTCGCGGTGCACGAGGCTTGCCTCGTGCGCGGTGTCGAGCGCGTCTGCGACCGGAGTCAGCAGACGGACCGTGCGCTCCGGCGTCAGCTCTCCGTCGCGGATGACCTGCTTGAGGTTCGGCCCGCGGACGAGCTGCATCGCGATGAACAGGCCTTCGTCGTCGAGCTCGCCCGCCTCGTAGATCGAGACGATATGGGCGTGGTCGATGGCGGCCTGGATCCGCGCCTCACGCCGGAAGCGGGCGCGGAAGCTGTCGTCCTCGCCCATGTCTCCCGCCAGCAGCTTGAGCGCCACCGTGCGGCCGAGCGAGAGCTGGGTCGCCTCGTAGACGACACCCATCCCGCCACGGCCTAGCAGTCCTTCGATGCGATAGCCGCCGGCGACGGTCCCGCTTGCCAGAAGTGGACTCAATCGCCCGGGTCGGGGTCGACGGGGTCGACGGGGTCGACGGGGTCGACGGGGTCGACGGGGTCGACGGGGTCGACCGGGTCGACGGGGTCGACGGGGTCGACCGGGTCGACGATCTCGGGCTCGGGTCGCTCCTTGAGGCCGGGAATCTGCCCGACCGCGGTCGGCGTCCTGACCGCCGGAGCGCTTCCCATCTCGAAGGCGACGGGCTGCGCCGCGGTCTTCGCCGCCTTCGCCTGCGGCGGGGTCACCGGGTCCTTCTCGCCTTCGCCGGCCAGGGCGAACGCGGCGCCGAAGGCGGCTGCGGAGGCGGCCGCGATCGCGATCGCGAGTCTTACGCTCGGTGACATCCCGTCAGCCTCCCCGACTTCGGCTGGATCCTGCAAGTCCGCTTGACGACGTCACGCGGCGCGACCACCTTGTACTCGACGAAGAAGCCGTAACGGTTCACGCCCGGCTTCGTGACGCGGACCTCGACTTCCGCGCCGGGTCCGAACAGGCGCTTGTAGCGGTTGGTGGACACCGCGCGGCGCGACTTGGTCTTCTTGGTGAACTTCCCGGGGCACCGGCTGCTGCCGCGGCAGCGCACGGCGATGCGGTAGCCCTTGCCCACCGACGTGACCTTGAGAGTTCCGAACTGCCGGCCCGCGAGCACCGCGACGTGGCTGTACGACACGGCGGGGAACGGCGAAAGCTGCGCCGCGGGCGCCTTGTCGTCGCAGTTCTCGTCGACGAAGTTGCCGCGGATCTCGGCCGCGCCGCGTGAAGATCTTGTCGTTCCCGTCGTTGCAGTCCGGCCCGAAGGGCTCCGCGTCCTGGCCGTCGAGGTCGGTGTCGTGGCCGTCCCCGCCCGCGCAGTCGTCGTCCTTGCCGTTGTTCGGGATCTCGGGCTGCTGGGGGATGCACCGAGGGGTCGGTGTCGACGCAGTCCGGACCCGGCGTCTTGTTGTAGCCGTCGTTGTCGATGTCCTGATCCTCGGCGAACGTGACGTCGAGGCTGAAGTTGTCCTCGAACCCGGGGTTGCCCACCGGCGCCCTTGCCGCCGACCTGGAGGTAGACCACCTCGCCGGGCAGGACATAGCCGCTGACCGAAGACCGCAGGATGTTGCCCTGGTCGTTGTCGTTGCAGTCGAACGGCGTGGTCGCGTTCTGCCGGTAGAGCGCGCTCACGGTGTCGAAGCGCGAGGCGGAGAGCGTCACGGTGCCCGCCGCCGGTGCGACGTAGCGGAACCAGACCGTGCGGCCGTACTGCACCCCGTTCGCAGGTCAGGTTCTCGCCGGCGACGGTCGTGGCGCTCCAGTTCGCCCGCGTGCGGGTGATCGCCGGCGTGGCGAACTCACGTCTGTCGTTCGTCAGGATCGTGAACTCCGCCTGGCCCGGAGGAGCCTCCGGCGCAGCCCGCACAGCCGCCCCACTGCGTGTAGTAGGTGGCACCGGCTACCGAATTGAAGGTCAGCTCGACGTCATCGCCGCGATTGTCGTCATTGCAGAACATACGCGTTGGCCGTGGAGGTGGGCGTCTGGTTCGGCTTGTAGACGGCCACGATCGTGTCGAAGTTCGAGCCTGACGGTGCTGAGCGTGATCGGGCCCCCGGTGCCGGTTCGACCTTCAGCCAGAAGGTGTCATCCATGTTGACGGTCCCGCCGCCGGTGCCATCGCCGGCGTGGCAGGTGCCGTTGCCGGCGGAGAGCGGCTCGCCCGCCGCGTCGAAGCCCGACGTGTCGGAGCGCACGTAGTGCACGTTCGGCTCCGCCACGACGGCGCCCTGGTACGTGTCGGAGAGAGTCGGAGCGGTCTGCGCCGAGGCGACGGCGGGCAGCGCCATCAGGGCAAGCACAACTGCAAGGGGCCCGAGGGCACGTGTAAGAGGCATCCGTTCCATCGACCAGCGCGTCAGCGTGATGAACATAACCGAGATCCAGAGTGCCGGGGACGAAATGACGCCGGCGCGATCCAGGATCGCGCCGGCGCGGTCACTACGTACTGCCCGAAGGTTCAGGCTGCGGCGAGCTGACGGCCCCAGTTGATGCAGCCGTCGAAGCCGTTGTTGAAGCCGTAGGTCGAGAGCGAGGTCCGCCAGGCGGCGTCGCCGTGGTTGTACATCGGTCGTCGAGGCGTTGCTGCTGCCGAGCGTGAACATCAGGTTGTAGAGCTCGTTGCGGTCGCCGGCGCCCACGTTGTCGGTGTAGCGGTAGTAGGACATCCAGTACAGCCACGCGCCCGCCATGCAGTCGGCGAAGCCCTCGCGGTAGATCTGGTAACTGGAAGTTGCCCTTGCCGGCGAAGCCGAGCCAGCTCATCGCGCCGTGGCCGTACTCGTGCGCCAGCACCGAGGCGAAGGCGGCGTCGCCGAACTGGCCGAAGACGTTGCGCATGAAGGGCGCGGACCAGGCCATGGTGTTCATGTTCCCCCAGCAGAACATGGCGTTCGAGACCGTGCCGCAGCCGTCAGGCGTGGTGCCGGGGCCGGTCAGCTCGTAGACCTTCGGCTGGCGGAACGTCCGCCCGAGCACGCTCGAGTACGTGTAGTTCACCCAGTTCAAGAGCGACATGCGCTTCGCGTCGTACGTGCCCTGGAAGCCGAACAGCTTCGGGTCGACCGTGACGGGCTCCGTCTGGACCACCGGGATCTCCGTCGCGGTCACGTTGTGCCGGATCCGCGTCGTCATCTCGTGGCTGTCGGTCTTGCGCAGGCCGCGCTTGCTGGCCAGCCGTGGCGCCGGCGGGAACTTGCCGGTCCTGGCGGCGCGGTCCTGCGCCTCCTTGGCCTTCTTCAGCGTGAGCGGCTTCTTGGGGCCGGTGACGATCACCTTGGGGGCCGGGCCCTTCGCAGCGTGGTGATCGTGCAGCGGGTTCGCGGCCTGTGCGGCGACCGGCGCGGCGAGGGCGGCGGCGAGAGCAACTGCGGCGGTGGTGATGGCGGTGCGGGTCATGCTGTCCTCCGGGGCGGTTTGTGGTGACGTGATGAGACTCCCGCGCCCGGGCCTCCGCGGCCAGACACCCAAGGGAGGGTCGTGACAACACCCCAAACGTGACGCCCCCGTCACCTTCGCCGGTACAGTCCACGGCGATGGCCCACGACTACGACTGGCTGGTCATCGGCTCCGGCTTCGGCGGCAGCGTCTCCGCGCTGCGCCTGCGCGAGAAGGGCTACTCGGTCGGCGTGCTCGAGTGCGGCCGCCGCTTCGGCGACGACGACTTCCCGCGCTCCACGTGGGATCTGCGGCGCTACTTCTGGGCGCCGCGGCTCGGGCTGCGCGGCATCTTCCGCCTCTCGACCTTCAAGGACGTGGCGATCGTCAGCGGCTCCGGCGTCGGCGGCGGCTCGCTCGGCTACGCGAACACGCTCTACCGCGCGCGCCGCAGGTTCTACGAGGACCCCCAGTGGGCCGGCCTCAACGACTGGGAGGCGGCGCTGGCGCCGCACTACGACGAGGCCGAGCGGATGCTCGGCGTGGTCGCCTACGACGAGGACGACCCCGCCGACGACCTGCTGCGCGAGTACGCGCGCGAGATCGGCGTCGAGGACACGTACGCCAAGACGCGCGTCGGCGTGCTGCTCGACGGCGCCCCGGGGGCGACGATCCCCGACCCGTTCTTCGACGGCGCGGGCCCCGACCGCACGGCCTGCCTGCGCTGCGGCCGCTGCATGATCGGCTGTCCGCACGGGGCCAAGAACACGCTGGTCAAGAACTACCTGTGGCTGGCCGAGCGCGCCGGCGCCGAGGTCCATCCCGAGCGGCTCGTCACCGACGTCAGGCCGCTCGGCGCCGCCGACGGCTCCGAGGGCTACGAGGTCACGACCGAGCACCCCGGCGCCTGGATCCGGCGCCGCCGCAAGACCTTCACCGCCCGCGGCGTGATCTTCGCGGCCGGCCCGCTCGGCACCAACAAGCTGCTCGCCGCCTGCCGGCTGCACGGCTCGCTGCCGCGCCTGAGCGATCGCGTCGGCGAGCTCGTGCGCACCAACTCGGAGGCGATCCTCGCCGTCACCCTGCCGCCCGGTGCGCCGGACATCCAGCGCCGGGTCGCGATCACCGGCTCGATCTACCCCGACCCGGACACGCACATCGAGACCGTGGTCTACGGCGACGCGGCGGACTCCATGAGCGCGCTGTACACGGTGCTCGTCGGCGACGGCACCCGCGTCACGCGGCCGCTCAAGCTGCTGGCCGCCGGCGCCCGGCATCCGCTCACCTTCCTCAAGCTGCTCAACCCGCGCGGGTGGTCGCGCCGCACGATCATCGTGCTGGTCATGCAGACGCTCGACAACGCGATCGCGCTCAAGGCCACGCGCACGCGGCGCGGCGCGCGGCTGCAGACCGCGCAGGACGCCGAGCGCCCGATCCCCACCTTCATCCCGGTCGCCAACGAGTTCGCCGAATGGCTCGCCGCCCGCACGGGCGGGATCGCCCAGACCGCCCTCATGGAGGCGGTCGCCAACATCGCCACCACCGCGCACGTGCTGGGCGGCGCCGTCATCGGCGCCGACCCGTCAACCGGCGTGGTCGACGCCCGCCAGCGCGTGTTCGGCTACGAGAACCTGCTGGTGTGCGACGGGGCGGCGGTGCCGGCCAACGTCGGCGTGAACCCGAGCCTCACCATCACGGCGATGGCCGAGCACGCGATGACCTACGTGCCGGACGCTCCCGTGACGTCGCGCGCGAAGGTCTCGAACACCTCGACGTAGCGCGCGAGGTCGGCGTCGGTGTGCAGCACCGACAGCGTCCACTCCTCGTCCTGGCCCGGGGTCATGAAGATCCCGTTGTTCATGTGGTAGAGCCACGCCAGGTCCGTCAGGTCGTGGTGGATCTTCGTGCAGTAGTCGCGGTACTCGCGCACCGGCTCGGTGGCGAACACGACGCAGCCCTTGGAGCCCATGCCGACGGTGTGGGCGGGCAGCCCGAACTCGGCGATCACGCGCTCGCAGCCGGCCATCAGCGACTTGTTGGCGGCGTGCAGCCGCTCGTAGGCGGCGGGCGTGAGCACCTCGGTGAGCGTGGCCTGCGCGGCGGCCATGACCAGCGGGTTGCCGTTGAACGTGCCCTGCTGGCGGACGCGGTTGTCGGTGATGAGCTGGGCCAGCTCGCCGGTCATGCCGATCGCGCCGCCGGGCAGGCCGCCGCAGATCGCCTTGGCCAGGCACACGACGTCGGGCGTGACGCCGTAGAGCTCGGTCGCGCCGCCGGCGGCCACCGCCGCGCCGGTCTTGACCTCGTCGAAGATGAGCGTGACGCCGCGGGCGGCGGTGATCTCGCGCACGCGCTCGAGGTAGCCCTCGACCGGCGGCACGATGTTCACGTTCATCATCGCGGGCTCCACGATCACGCCGGCGACCTCGACCTCGTCCAGGAGCGCCTCCAGCGCGTCCGCGTCGTTGAACGGGACGACGCGCGTGAGGTCGGTCAGCTCGCGCGGATAGCCTTCGCCGTAGGGCACGGAGGCGGGCCGCGCGCGGTCGCCCATCTCGGCGGCGGGCGGCTTGACGGAGACCATCACGGCGTCGTGGTGACCGTGGTAGGTGCCCTCGATCTTGACGATGACCTGGCGGCCGCTCGCGGCGCGGGCGAGGTGGATCGCGTCCATCGTCGACTCGGTGCCCGAGTTGGTGAAGCGCCAGTGCTCGAGGCCCCAGCGGCGGCGGAGCTCCTCGGCCACGACGATCGAGCCTTCGGTGGGCGCCGCGAAGTGGGTCCCCTCGTCCAGCTGCGCGCGCACGGCGGCGGCGATGACGGGGTTGGCGTGGCCGACGCACATGACGCCGAAGCCGTTGTGGAAGTCGATGTACTCGTTGCCGTCGACGTCCCACACGCGCGAGCCCTCGCCGCGCCTGAGGTAGACGGGCCACGGGTCGTTGCGCTGGAAGGAGGACGGGACACCGCCCGGCATGACGGCCGCCGCGCGCTCGTACATGCGCCCCGAGGCGGCCGTGCGCTCGCGATGGACCGCGCGCTGGCGTTCGGCCAGCTCGGCTACCCGGGCGGGATCGATGCGGGCGGCGGCGGGCTCGAGCGTCGTCATGCGAAGCAGCGTATCGGCGCTCACGGCGCGCGCGTGTGGGGTTAACCCGCCATCGGTCCAGGCCGCGTCAAGTCGGCACCAACGTTCCGACAACCTTTCGACAACCGAGGTCCCGCACTATGCACCCAGCGACACGGAAGTTGCGCATATCCCCCCTCCGCGGATCTACTGCCATTGATCCCGGCCACGGCGGACGCGGCCTGACCCACCGCCATCCGCCGACCCCCTCACGAAGGGCCCGCTTCCCCCGGCGGGCCCTTCGTCGTTAAGCCCGCAGCACCCGCACGCCGCCCGCCGGGATGGCGACCTCGCCGTCGTGCTCGGAGCCGTCGAGGAGATCGTGGCCGCTCGCCGCCACGATGGCCTCGGCGTCGCCGTGGTTGATGAGGAACAGGTAGCCCTCGCGCCGCACCGCCTCGACCTCCGCCGGCACGCCGAGCGGCTCGACGCCCGCCAGCGCGGGCTCGAGCACGTCGGCGAGGCCGTGACGGTCGAGCCGCGTGGCGACGTACCACGCCGACCCCGCGCCGACGTCGTTGCGCGTGACGGCCGGCTCGCCGGCGTCGGGGCCGTCCACGAACCGCCGCAGCGCGGTCGCGCCGCGCAGCACCACCCGCTCGGACCACACGTCGGCGCGCAGGCCGCCGTCGACGCCCACCCGGTCGCCGGCGGCCAGCGGATGGAACTCCTCGATCGTGATCCCCAGCAGGTCGCGCAGGCCGCCCGGGTGGGGGCCGGGCGGGATCGTGTCGCTGTCGTCCACCAGCCCCGAGAAGAACGACACCACGAGCCGCCCGCCGCCCTCGACGTACTCGGTCAGGTTGCGCGTGACCGGCGCGGGAACGATGTAGAGACTCGGCGCCACGACGAGCCGGTAGCCCGAGAGGTCGGCGTCGCGCGACACGAAGTCGACGGTCACCTTCCCGTGCCAGAGCGCCTCGTAGTACGCGCGGATCCGCTCCTGGTAGTCGAGATCGACGGTCGGCAGGAACTCCAGCTCGAGCCCCCACCAGGCCTCCCAGTCCCACACGATCGCCACGTCGGCGCGCACACGCGTGCCCTGGAGCTCGCTCAGGGCGCCCACGTCGGCGCCCAGCTCGACCACCTCGCGCCAGATCCGGCTGTCGGTGCCGGCGTGGGGGAGCATCGCCGAGTGGAACTTCTCGGCGCCGGAGCGCGAGGCGCGCCACTGGAAGAACATCGCGCCGTCCGAGCCGCGCGCCACGTGGGCCAGCGAGTTGCGGCGCATCTCGCCGGGCGCCTTGGCCAGGTTGCGCGGCTGCCAGTTGACGGCGCCCGTCGAGTGCTCGAGCAGCAGCCACGAGCGGCCGCGAGCGAGCCCGCGGCAGAGGTCCGCGGTCATGGCCAGGTGCACGTGGTTCTCGGGGTCCTCGGCGATCAGGTAGTGGTCGTTGGTGACGACGTCGACCTCGTCGGCCCAGCGCCAGTAGTCGATGTGCGGGCAGGCGGTGGCCATGAAGTTGGTGGTGACCGGGACGTCCGGCGACAGCTCGCGCAGGACGTCGCGCTCGAGCCGGTAGCACTCGAGGTACTCGGCCGAGGAGAAGCGCCGGAAGTCGAGCTGCTGGGCGGGGTTGACCGGCATCGGCGCGCGCCGCGGCGCGGTGATCTCCTCCCAGTCGCCGTAGCTCTGGCCCCAGAAGCTCGTGCCCCACGCGTCGTTGAGCGCGTCGAGCGTCCCGTAGCGCTCGCGCAGCCAGCCGCGGAACGCCTGCGTGCTGGCCGTGCAGTAGCAGGGGCCGACATGCGCGCCGTACTCGTTGTGGACGTGCCAGAGGGCGAGCGCGGGGTGGTCGGCGTAGCGGTCGGCCAGCGCGCTCGCGATCCGCACCGCGGCCCGCCGGTAGTCGACCGAGCTGGGGCAGAAGGACTCGCGCGCGCCGATCCCCAACGTGACGCCCTCGACGGTGACCGGCAGCGACTCGGGGTAGGCGCGCGAGAACCACGCCGGCGGCGCCGCGGTCGGCGTCGCGAGGTCGACGAGGATGCCGGCGTCGTGCAGCAGCTCGAGCACGCGGTCCAGCCATGCGAAGTCGTACTCGCCCTCGGCCGGCTCCAGCAGCGCCCACGAGAAGACCCCGACGGTGACCATCGAGACTCCCGCCTCGCGCATCAGCCGGACGTCCTCGACCCAGACGTCCTCCGGCCACTGCTCGGGGTTGTAGTCGCCCCCGAAGGCGAGCGAGCGCAGCCGGCCGGGCCAGCGCGGCGCGGCGGCAGTGGCGCGCGGGGACAGTGATCGACTCAAACGGCTCCTCCCACCTGTGAGCGGTCACACTAACGGTCAGATCGGCTCTCGGCAAGTGGTTTGCGACTTGACAGATCGGAGAAGCTGGTCCTAGTCTGTGAGCGGTCACAGAGGGAGGAGAACGATGGGACCGACGGCCCGCCGAGCAGCCTTGGCGCTGCTCTCACTTGCGCTGATCGCCGGCTGCGGGGGCGACTCCGACAGCGATCAGCCGTCCGCTCCCGCTGAGTCCAGCGGCGAGCCCGTGCAGCTGAGCTTCTGGTCGTGGGCGCCGAACATCGGCAAGGTCGTCGACATCTGGAACGAGAAGAACCCCGACATCCAGGTCAAGGTCAGCCAGCCCGCGCAGGGCGACGACCTGATGACCAAGCTGATCACGGCCAGCAAGGCCGGCAACGCGCCGGACCTCGCCCAGGCCGAGTACCAGGCGCTGCCCTCGCTGCTGATGAGCGAGGTGGTGGCCGACATCAGCGGCGAGGTCGAGCCGATCAAGGGCGAGTTCAGCGACGGGACGTGGGGCCTGGTCACCTTCGGCGACGCCGTCTACGGCATCCCGCAGGACGTGGCGCCGATGATGCTCTTCTACCGCAAGGACCTCTTCAAGAAGCTCGGGCTCGAGGTCCCCAAGACCTGGGACGAGTTCGCGGCCGCCGCACGCGAGGTCCGGCAGAAGGACCCGGACCGATACCTGACCACCTTCTCGGCCAACGACCCCGGCTGGTTCGCCGGGCTCTCGCAGCAGGCCGGCGCCGAGTGGTGGGCGGTCGACGGCGAGTCGTGGTCGGTCGGCATCGCCGACGACGCCAGCCGGCAGGTCGCGGAGTACTGGAACGACCTCGTGACCGAGGGCGCGATCGACGACCAGCCGATGTACACGCCGCAGTGGAACAAGCAGCTCAACGACGGCACGCTGCTGGCCTGGCCGAGCGCCGTCTGGGGGCCGGCCGTGCTCGAGGGCGTCGCGCCCGACACGAAGGGCAAGTGGGCGATGGCGCCGCTGCCGCAGTGGTCGGAGGGCGACGAGGTCGCGGGCTTCTGGGGCGGCTCGTCGACGGCGATCACGCGCAACTCGAAGCATCCGGCCGAGGCGGCAGAGTTCGCGCGGTGGCTGAACACCGATCAGGAGGCGGTGGCCGCGCTGATCGGGATCTCGAACGTGTATCCGGCCTCGACGGACGGGCAGTCGGCGCCGGCGCTCGACGACCCGCCGGCCTTCATGCCCGATGACGCCGACTTCTTCGCGCGCGCCGCGGAGATCTCGCAGACCGCGCGCGGGTTCACGTGGGGGCCGAACGTGAACGTCGCGTACCAGTCCTACAAGGACCAGTTCGGCCGCGCCATCCAGCGCGACGCGCCCTTCACCGACGCCCTCCAGGCGATGCAGGACACGACGGTGGCCGACATGGAGAAGGCCGGCTTCACGGTCAGCTCGCGCTAGATCGCCGATGGGAGCGCTGGCCGTCACGAGGACCGCGGCCCGGCGGCGACGCCGGGCCCGGCGCCGCCCGCGGGCGGCGCCGTACCTCTTCCTGGCCCCCGCCGGGATCCTCTTCGTGCTCTTCATCCTGCTGCCGGCGGGCTACGCGGTCGTGCTCAGCCTGCGGCGCACGAAGGTCGAGGGCGGGATCATCGGGCAGCAGGTCGAGAGCTTCGTCGGGCTCGAGAACTACCGCGACGTCCTGTCGGACCCGGAGTTCGTCGACAGCCTCGTGCGGCTGGCGATCTACGGCGGCATCGTGGTGCCGGTCATGCTCGGGCTGGCGCTGCTCTTCGCGCTCCTGCTCGACTCGCCCGTGGTGCGCCTGGCCCGCTTCTCGCGCATCGCGATCTTCCTGCCCTACGCCGTCCCGGGCGTCATCGCCTCGCTGATGTGGGGCTTCATGTACCTGCCCGACCTGAGCCCGATGGGCGACGCCGCCGCGGCGCTCGGCCTGCCGGAGCCCGACTTCTTCACCGAGCGCTCGATCTTCCTGTCGGTGGCCAACATCGCGATCTGGGGCGGCGTCGGCTTCAACATGCTCGTCATCTACACGGCGCTGCGGTCGGTGCCGCGCGACCTCTACGACGCCGCGCGGATCGACGGCTGCACCGAGCTCCGGCTCGCCTGGCACATCAAGCTGCCGCTGATCGCGCCGGCGCTCGTGATGACCACGCTGTTCTCGCTGATCGCCACGCTGCAGGTGTTCAGCGAGCCGATGACCCTCGATCCGCTGACCAACGTGCTGCCGTCGACGTGGGTCCCGCTGATGAAGATCTACAGCGACGGCTTCCGCGACGACGACATCTACGCGGCGGCCGCCGCATCGGTGATCCTGGCCGTGGTCGCGCTCGTGCTGTCGCTGCTGGTGCTGCGCACCGTCCAGTCGCGCGCCTTCCGGGAGACAGATTCATGACCCGGAAGCCGCTGCCGACGCTGGCGCTCGTCGTCGGCGCGCTCTACTGCCTGTTCCCCGTCGTGTGGGTCGCGATCGCGGCGACCAAGACGCGGGCCGAGCTGTTCAGCACCACGGCGTTCCTGCCGAGCTTCAACGGCGGCCTGTGGGACAACCTCGGCGACCTCTTCGCGTACCAGGACGGCCAGTTCTGGCGCTGGGCGCTCAACAGCGTGCTGTACGCGGGCGTGGGGGCCGCGCTGGCGGCGGTGGTGTCGGCGCTGGCCGGCTACGGGCTCGCGAAGTACCGGTTCGCCGGCCGCAACGCGATCTTCAACATGATCCTCGCCGGGGTGCTGCTGCCGCAGATCATCCTCGCCGTCCCGCAGTACCTCCTGCTCTCCGAGGCGGGGCTGGCCGGCACCTACTGGTCGGTGCTGCTGCCGACGGTCATCAGCCCGTTCGGCATCTACCTGTGCAGGATCTACGCGTCGGCCTCGGTGCCCACCGAGATGCTCGAGGCGGGCCGGATCGACGGCGCGGGGGAGTGGCGGCTGTTCCGGTCGGTCGCCCTGCCGCTGATGGCGCCGGCGCTGGTGACCGTCTTCCTGCTCCAGTTCGTCGGCTCCTGGAACAACTTCCTGCTTCCCTACATCATGCTCTCGGACGGCGACACGTTCCCGATCACGGTCGGGCTGTTCACGATGGTCAACCAGGGCGCCCAGCAGCCGGCGCTCTACGCGCTCGCGATCGCGGGAGCCCTGATCTCGATCATCCCGCTGATCGCGCTCTTCCTCGCCCTCCAGCGCTACTGGCGGATCGACCTCATCAGCGGAGGCCTGAAGGGATGACCGCGCGCCGGCCGACGATCGACGACGTCGCGCGCGTGGCCGGCGTCTCGCGCGGCACCGTCTCGCGCGTGCTCAACGGCGGCCGCTACGTGAGCCCCGCCGCCCTGCGGGCCGTCGAGCTGGCGATGACGGAGACCGGCTACGTGGTCAACACGAGCGCGCGGGCGCTGGTGACGCGCCGCTCGGGCGCGATCGCCGTCGTGCTCTCCGAGCCGCAGGAGCGCCTGTTCGAAGACCCGAACTTCAGCACGCTGCTCCGCGCTGCCTCGCAGCGGCTGGCCGAGTCCGACCTGAGCATGGTGCTGATGATCGCCGGCAACGCCGACGAGCGCGACCGCGTGGCGCGCTTCGCGCGCGCGGGCCACGTCGACGGCGCGCTGCTCATCTCGACCCACGCCGGCGACCCGATCTTCGACGAGCTGCAGGCCGCCGGCGTCCCGATCGTGGCCTGCGGCCGGCCGCTCGATCGCGGGGACGCGATCCCCTTCGTGGCCGCCGACGACCGCGAGGGCGCGCGGCAGATGGTGCGCTACCTGCGCGAGTCGGGCCGCGCCCGGATCGGCACCATCACCGGCCCGCTCGACACGCCCGGCGGGCGCGACCGGCTGGCCGGCTACCGCGACGTGCTCGGCGACGAGGCGGTCGAGGCGCGCATCGTGCCGGCCCGCGAGTACACGTACAAGGCGGGAGAGGAGGCGATGGAGCGGCTGCTCGGCCGCGCGGCCGACCTCGACGCCGTGTTCGTCGCCTCCGACCTCGTCGCCGCCGGCGCGCTGGCCACGCTGCGGCGGGCCGGCCGCACGGTCCCGGACGACATCGCCGTCGCCGGGTTCGACGACTCGCAGATCGCGATCGCGACCACGCCGCCGCTGACCACGATCCGCCATCCGCTCGACCAGGTCGCCCACACGATGGTCGACATGGTCGTCAAGCACATCGCCGGGGAGCCGGTGGCGTCGCAGCTCGTCCCGACCGAGCTGGTCCGCCGCGAATCCGCGTAGGGAGGGGAGCAGCATGCTGAGGAGAGGTCTCATCGTCATCGCGGTCGCCGCGCTGTGCTGTCCGGCGGCCGCGTCAGCGCACGGCGACGACTGGCGGACGCTGAGCGCCGAGGTGCGCCGGGCGCCCGGCCCGAGGGCTGGCTCACGCTCCGCTGCGGCGGGCACGAGGAGCGCACGGCGCTGCCCGTGACCGAGGAGTGGATCCGCATCACGGTGTCCGACCGCGGCAAGCGCTGCAAGGCCGGCCACCGCGGCGCGGGCGAGGTCCGCGCGCTCGAGCTCTCGCGCGGCCGGCACGAGCTGTCGATTCACGGCGCCGACGTGTCGAGCCTCGACAAGTCAGAGGACTTCGGCGGCGTCTACCGCGACGCGCGCGGCCGGCGCGGCGACGCGCTCGACATCCTGCACGACCAGGGGCTCGACTGGATCCGGCTTCGGACCTGGGTCGATCCCGCCGACGGCTACCACGACACGGCCGAGCTGCTGCGGATGGCGCGCCGCGCCAAGCGCGAAGGGCTGCGCGTGCTGGTCGACTTCCACTACTCGGACTTCTGGGCCGACCCCGGCAAGCAGTGGACGCCGGCGGCCTGGGAGGGCCTGAGCTTCGACGCGCTGCAGCAGACCTTCGCCGCCTACACGCGCGACACGATCCGCGCGCTGGTGCGCCAGGGCACGCCGCCCGACATGGTCCAGCTCGGCAACGAGATCAACCCGGGCCTGCTGTGGGACTACGCCGCCACGTGGACCGGCTGCTCGAGCGCCGACGACGGCATGGGCGGCACGGCCACGGTCTGCCACACGGAGAACTGGGACAACCTGGCCAAGCTGCTGACCAGCGGCTACCACGCCGTCAAGTCCGTCTCGCCGCGCACCAAGGTGATGCTGCACCTCGCCGAGGGCGGCGACAACGGCACCTTCCGCTGGTGGTTCGACAACGTGACCACGCGCGGCGTCCCGTTCGACGTCATCGGCGCGTCGTACTACGGCTACTGGCACGGCACGTTCGCCGAGCTGCAGGCCAACCTCGACGACGTCACCGCCCGCTACGGCAAGGACGTCGCCGTGGTCGAGACCGCGTACCCGTTCACGCTGGCCGGCGAGGACCAGGAGGGGCAGATCATCGACCTCGAGAGCGAGCTCGTGGCCGGCTACCCGGCGACCCCCGAGGGCCAGGCCGACTGGCTGCGCGACATCCAGACCGTCGTGCGCGCCGTGCCGCGCGGGCTCGGGACCTTCTGGTGGGAGGCGACCTGGACGGCGGTGCCGGGCAACGGCTGGAGCCCGCGCAACCCGGCGTCGGGCAACGGCTGGGAGAACCAGGCGCTGTTCGGATTCGACGACCGGCTGCTGCCGGCCGCGCACGAACTGCGCGAATGAACGCCTTGCGGGCGGGGGTGGCCCGCATGCGGGCCGAAGGGCTGCCGGAACCGGCGATTCGCGGCTTCGCGAGCCGGTTCCGGCGGTTCGCCGCCGGCGACCTCGGGCTGCTGCCCGATGCCGAGCTGCAGCCCGTCCCCGACGTGGTCGACGCCGCGCGCCTGCCGCGGGCTCGCAGGCTCGACCGGACCGTCATCGTCAAGCTCAACGGCGGCCTCGGCACCAGCATGGGCCTGCGCGGCCCGAAGTCCCTGATCGAGGCCAAGGACGGGCAGACGTTCCTGGACATCATCGCCCGCCAGGCGCGCGCGCTGGGACGGCCGCTGGTGCTGATGAACAGCTTCGCGACCCGCGACGTGCGGCCGGCCGGCGCCGACGCGTTCCTCCAGCACCATCAGCCGAGGCTGCGTGCCGACGACCTGACGCCGGTGCGCTGGCCGCGCGACCCGGCGCTGGAGTGGTGCCCGCCCGGCCACGGGGACCTCTACGCCGCGCTGATCGGCTCCGGGATGCTCGACGCGCTGCTCGAGCGCGGCCTCCGCTACGCGTTCGTCTCCAACGCCGACAACCTCGGCGCGGTGCTCGACCCGGCGATCCTCGCCTGGTTCGCCTCCGAGCGGCTCGAGTTCGCGATGGAGGTGGTCGCGGGCACCGAGGCCGACCGCAAGGGAGGGCACATCGCGCTCCGCGACGGACGGCTCGTCCTGCGCGAGACCGCCCAGGCTCCGGACGCATCCTCGTTCCGCGACTTCCGGCGCTGGCGCTTCTACAACACCAACAACCTCTGGCTCGACCTCGAGGCGCTGGCGCGCCGCGGGCCGCCCGACCTGCCGCTGATCGTCAACCGCAAGACGGTCGACCCGAACGACCCGCGCTCGCCGGCGGTGCTGCAGCTCGAGACGGCGATGGGCGCCGCCATCGGCGCGTTCGAGCGCGTCGCCGCCGTCCGCGTGCCGCGCTCCCGGTTCGTGCCCGTCAAGACCACCAACGACCTGCTCGTCCTGCGCTCGGACGTGTACGCGCTCGCCGACGACGGCCGGCTCGAGGCGGTCGCCCCGCTGCCCTTCGTGGACCTCGACCCGGAGCACTTCGGGCGCCTCGCCGACTTCGAGCGGCGCTTCCCCGACGGGCCGCCGTCGCTGGCCGGCTGCGAGCGCTTCGTCGTGCGCGGCAGCGCGTCATTCGCCGCGTAAGGGGGGAGGGCGTTCACCCCGGTGGGTCCTGGGAGCCGGAGGCTCGGCGCGGGACAAAGGAGAGGTGCTCCGCCTCGCCGCGCTCCTCGCCGTCACCGTCCTGGCCGGCGCCCCGCCGGCCGAGGCGGAGCCGCCCACGTACGGCGATCGGCTGGGCGCCCATTCGATGCTCTACCTCAACTCCACCGCCGAGCAGCAGGAGGCGGTGTTCCGCGCCGCGTCGGAGGCCGGCCTCACGTACCTGCGGCTCGACTTCGCCGTCGGCATCGTCTTCCGCTGGGACGCCACGGACTTCTCCGCCGTCGACCGCATCGACGAGCTCGCCGCGAGGTACCGCATGCGGGTCCTCGGCACGATCACGGAGACCCCGTGGCACATCGCCGGCTGCGCCGGGGTGCCGTTCGAGTTGCTCGGCCGTTGCGCGCCCGCCGCCGGGCACGAGGCGACGTGGCGCGACATGGTCTTCCAGATCGTGCGGCGCGCCCGCAACGTCCGCCACTGGGAGCTCGGCAACGAGCCGGACCATCCGCAGATGTTCATCGGCTCCGCCTCCGACTACGCCCGCTGGGCCTCGCTGGCCGCCGACGGGATCCGCGCCGCCCGTCCCAAGGCGCGCATCGCGATCGGTGGGTTCTCCCGGCTCGACCGGGGCTTCATCGGCGCCGCCCTGCGCGACCCGGCCTATCCGCTCGCCGGGCGCTTCGACATCGCCAACGTCCACGTGCGCGTGCCGCTGCCGTCGCTGCGTGCCGCCGCGGCCCGAGCCCGGGCCTTCTACCGCCGCATGGGCTTCGGTGGTCGCCTGTGGGTGACCGAGGCCGGATATCCCTCCCTGCCGGCCCACCAGTGGGATCCGGCCATGGCCGGCGGCGACGTCGATCAGGCGCGCTGGATGGCGCGTGGGCCGCGGCAGCTGATCGCGGGTGGCGCCGACGTCGTCTTCGTCTCCTTCCGCGACAACCACGAGTTCGGCGCCGACAGCTCGTTCGGCTCGGAGGGCGTGATCGCCTGGCCCTCGCTCGCGGTCAAGCCCGCCTACTGGGCGCTGCTCGCGCTCGCCGCGCTGCCGCTACCGGCTCCGTGACGGCTCGAGCACGGTCCCGCGCTCGAAGGCGAGCCGCACGAGCTCGGCGCGCTTGCGGTTCTGCGGCATCTCGCCGATCCCGAACAGCTCGAAGAGGGCGTGCAGGTGGCTCTTGACCGTCTCGACGCCGACGAAGAGCTCGGCGGCGATCTCGCGGTTCGACGGCGGGGCGGCGAACTGATCCTCGAGCTGCGGGGCGCAGAGGGCGTGCAGCACGCGCTGCTGAGCCGGCGAGAGCGCGGGCGGCGATCCGTGGTGGCTGGTCGACGTCGTCTGCGTCCTCTCCGGGCCGGTGACGAACACGAGCTGCGTCCGCCCGACCTGGATCGAGTCGCCGTCGTCGAGCCGGCACCGGCCGCGCACGCGCCGGCCGTTGACGCTCGAGCCGTTGCGCGAGAGCCCGTCGTCGACGAGCGTCCACGCCCCGCCGACCCGCTCCAGCACCGCGTGCGCGCGCGAGACCTCGGTGTCCCACTCCAGCGGGATGTCGCTCGCCGACGTCGCGCCCGACGCTCAGCGGCGGGCCCGCGAGCTCCACGATGTGCTGCCGGGCATCGCCGTCGAGGTAGAGCAGGAACGGCACGCCGCGCCGCTCGGCGGCGAGCCGCTCGGAAAGCTCGACGGGGGAGACCGACCGCAAGTGAGGCGGCAGCCGCTTCACGGCTTCACACTACTCAGTCGGCGCTACCACGGCCAATGCGGATCGTCGTCGATCTGCGGATCCTCCACGGCTTCGCCCAGGCGTAGCTGCGTGGCCGACAGCAGTTCGTCCGGGGCGAACGCGCCCGGCCCGCCTCTCAGGAGCATGACCGCGTCATCGAGGCGTCGAGCCCCGCGGCGGTGACCACGACGTCGGGACGGTCGTCCCCGCTGAGCCGCACGATGGAAAGCGTCGCATCCCAGGTGCTCGCCGGCGATCTCGTCACCCGGGATGTCGGCCCACGCGCGCGTGAAGCCGTTGTTGCCCGTCAGCGTGAAGCCGTTGCGGGCGCCGCGGATCACCATGACGGCGCCGGCACCGTCGTTCTCGCCCGGTACGCCGACGACCATGTCGGCGTAGCCGTCGCCGTCGAGGTCGTCGGCATCGACGGCGAACCCGAACGAGTCGCTCGGCCTCGTCCTCGCCGGAGACTACCCGCAGCTCCTGCGTGATCGTCTTCGGCTCGGTCGCAGGCCCGCGCCGGCCCCCGCGCCAGAGCCTGACCTCGCCGCCGCCCTGCGGGAGCAGGCCCGGCTCCGGTGACTCGATGTGATCGCCCTGGACGATGTCCTCGAACCCGTCCCCGGTCACGTCGGCCACGGCCAGGGAGGACGTTCCGGAGTCGCCGAGCAGCTGGCAACGGCCGGCCCGCGCACCGTGCCGCGGCAGAACGTGACGTGGCCCGGCTGGCCCTCCGGCCCGTCCGTGGCGCCCTCGACGAGGTCGAGCCTCGCGTCGCCGTTCACGTGCCCGGTCTGCAGCCGGCGCCCGAAGGCGAAGTAGCTGTCGTCCGGCCGAGCGGATCATGCGGGCACGCTCGCCGGTGAGGCCTTCCGCGCTGCCGAAGTGGAGCTCGATCGCGCCCGAGGCGGGGGTCGTGAAATCCTCGCCGGGAGCGCCGACGGCGAGGTCGGCGAATCCGTCGTCGTCGAAGTCTCCGGCAGCGAGCCGGTGCCCATAGCGCCCGGCTCGCCTGCGCCGAAGCCCCTGGTTCGAGAGCGTGCTCGGGCGGCGCTTCAGTAGCCCGTCGGAGCTCCCGTAGAGCACGGTGACGAGCTCCCGTCCCGGGACGCCGATGGCCAGGTCCGCCCAGCCGTCGCGGTCGAAGTCGGCGCTCTGCGGGCTCGCTCCGAAGTCGTCGTCGCTTCGCATACGGCGGGCGCAGGCCGGCGGCGCGAGGGGTGATCACTGTGGGCGTGGCGCCGCCGCTCGCCGCGTGGATGACGACAAGGCCGGCACCGAGGGCCGCTCTCGACGCGGGCCGACCCGGGCATCCCGAGGACGACCTCCTGCCGGCGGTCGCCGTCGAAGTCGAGCGGCACCGCGGCTCGTCGCAGGGGAGAAGGGGCGCGGCCCTCCTCCGGCAGGAGGAAGGCCGCGACGACGGCCGCCCGAGCGCCGTTACGGCGCCGCCCACCACGAGCGCCAGCCGCCTCGGCCGGCGGCGGCGCTCCGGCGGCGGAGTGACGTCGCGCGTGCTCGTCACGAGCACGCTGGTCGGCTCCTCCGTGGTGAGCGCGATCGTCTGCTCCTCAGGAGGCGCGAGGACGGCCGCGGACCGGCGCCAGTACGGCCCGAGCTCGGCGACGGCGATCTCCTCGAGCGCCTCCCATGCCTGCGCGGCCGAGGCGGGCCGGTCCTCGGGCGCCTTGGCGAGCAGCCATTCGACCCAGCGGCGGACCGGCTCGGGCGTGTCGGGGGCGAGGTCGCCGAGCGGCGGGGGCGGGTTGTGGACGTGGGCGTAGAGCACCGCCATCGGCGTGGATCCGTTCCCGAACGGCGGCCGGCCGGCGAGCATCTCGTACGCCATCACGCCGACCGCGTAGAGGTCGGTGAACGGTCCCAGCTGCCCGCTCAGCGCCTGCTCCGGCGCCATGTACGCGGGCGTGCCGATCGCCGCGCTCGTGCTCGTCAGGTGGCCCGTGAGCGCGTCGTAGGCGCGCGCGATCCCGAAGTCGGCGATCTTCACGCCGCCGCGACCCGTGATGAGGACGTTCTCCGGCTTGAGGTCGCGGTGGGCGATCGAGCGCTCCTCGGCGTGACCGAGCCCGTTGAGCACGCCCTCGAGCACGCCGAAGACCTGCGGCTGGCGCAGGTCGCCGACGAGCGGTCGCAGCGAGCCGCCGCTGACGTACTCCATCGCGATGTAGGCGACGCCGTCGTGCTCGAAGAAGTCGAACAGCGTGACCACGTTCGGATGGTCGAGACCGGCTGCCAGCCGCGCCTCGCCGACGAAGCGCTGGGCGAGCGTGACGTCCTGGACGTCGAGGTCGAGCTGCTTGAGCGCCACGTGACGGTCGAGCGCCGGCTGGTGGGCCAGGTACACGACAGCCATACCGCCACGCGCGAGCACGCGGACGATGTCGTAGCTTCCTACGCGCTGTCCGGTCACCGTCCCGAGCGAGCCTACGCAGCGCGCGGGGGTCTACGCAAGGAAGCTCACTGGTTTCGCAGCGCGGCGCGGCGGATCTTGCCGCTGGCCGTCTTGGGCAGCTCGGCGGCGAAGTCGACGATGCGCGGGTACTTGTACGGCGCGGTCTGGGCCTTCACGTGGTCCTGCAGATCGCGCGCGAGGTCGTCCGAGGGCGCGTGGCCGTCGCGCAGGACGACCACGGCGCGGACGACGTGGCCGCGCTCGTCGTCCGGGGCGGCGACGACGGCGGCCTCGGCCACCGCGTCGTGCGAGACGAGCGCGGACTCGACCTCGAACGGGCCGATCCGGTAGCCGGCCGAGATGATCACGTCGTCGGCGCGGCCGACGAAGTGCAGGAAGCCCTGCTCGTCGCGCTCGACGCGGTCGCCCGTGCGCCAGGTCGCGCTGGGCCCGGCCGGCGGCGGATCCTCGCCGAGGTAGCCGAGGAAGAAGGTCGGGATCGTGGTCGGGTCGGCGACGAGCTCGCCGCCCTCGACGTCGAGCCGCACGCCGGGCAGGGCGATGCCCATCGAGCCCGGGCGGGCGGGGATGCCCAGCGGCATGCCGGTGAGCTGGCCGGTCTCGGTCTGGCCGTAGCCGTCGCGGATCCAGACGTTGGTCGCCTCGTGCCAGGCGTCCAGCACCTCCGGGTTGAGCGCCTCGCCGGCCGCCACGGCGCCGCGCAGGTCGATCAGGCCGCGCAGCGTGGCGCGCTTGGCGATCACGCGGTACTCGGTCGGCGCCATGCAGAGCAGGTCGACCCGCTCGCGCTCGAGCAGCTCGAGCCGCTCGTGGGGATCGAAGCGCGCGTCGTGCACGAGCGCCGCCGCGCCTCTCAGCCAGGGCGCGATGAACACGTTGCGGGCCGACTTGGACCAGCCGGAGGCGGCGGTGCACCACACCAGGTCGCCGGCCCGCGCGTCGAGCCAGTGGCGGGCCTGCAGCATCTGGCCGGACAGGTAGCGCTGGCCGTGGAGCACGGCCTTCGGCTCGCCGGAGGTGCCGGAGGTGAACGTGATCAGGCACGGGTCGCCGGGCTCGAGCGCCTCGTGCGGCGGGGCGGGGGCGTCGCCCAGCGCGCCCCACGGCGCCCACAGCGTCGGCCCGTCCCAGCCGGCGGCGGTGAGGACGTCGGCGTTGCGCTGGTCGCACGCCACGAGCCGCGGGCGGGCGATCCGCAGGCGCAGCTCGAGGTCCTTGGCGCGCAGCTGCTCGGTGCACGGCAGGACCACGAGGCCGAGCCGGAAGCACGCGACCATGGTCAGCACCCACTCGCTGCGGTTGCCGATCAGCGTCATGACGACGTCGCCGCGGCGCAGGCCCTGGCTGTGCAGGCGGGCGGCGACCTTGCCCGCCTCGGCCGCGATCTCGCCGAAGCTCCACTCGCGGCGGGAGCCGTCGCGGCGCAGCTCGACCAGCGCGCGGTTGCGCGCGGGAGCGGCCTCGACGATGTCGCGCGTGAAGTTCACGGGCGGGGGATGCTAGGGCTCGAACCCGCGCGCCGAGGCGGTCGCGAAAGTATCCTCGCCGCCATGGCCATTGCCACTCCGTTCTACGAGAAGACCGACGAGCAGAAGGCCATCATCGAGATGGTCCGCCAGTTCGTCGACGAGCAGATCCTTCCCCAGGCAGAGCACTACGACCACGAAGACGAGTTCCCTGAGCCGATCGTCGAGCAGATGAAGGAGCTCGGCCTGTTCGGGACCACCATTCCCGAGGAGTACGGCGGGATGGGGCTCGACCTGACGACCTACGCGATGATCGTCGAGGAGCTCTCGCGCGGCTGGATCTCGATCTCCGGGGTGGTCAACACCCACTTCATCGGCTCCTACCTGCTGATGAAGTTCGGCAGCGACGAGCAGCGGTCGCGGCTGCTGCCGAAGATGGCCACCGGCGAGATCCGCGCCGCCTTCTCGCTGTCGGAGCCCGAGCTGGGGTCCGACGTCGCCGCCATCAAGACCTCGGCGGTCAAGGACGGCGACGCCTGGAAGATCAGCGGCCAGAAGATGTGGGTCACCAACGGGCTGCGCTCCGGGCTCGTCTTCGTGCTCGTCCGCACCGACAAGGACTCGGAGACGCCGCAGCGCGGCATGACCTGCTTCGTCTGCGAGAAGGAGCCGGGCGCGGCGGAGAACCCGGGCCTGACCGTCCCGCCGCAGATCAAGAAGCTCGGCTACAAGGGCGTCGAGTCCACGGAGCTGGTCTTCGACGACTACGAGTGCCCGGCCGACATGATCCTCGGCGGCGAGGAGGCCGGGCTCAACAAGGGCTTCGCGCAGATGATGGACGCGCTCGAGGTCGGCCGCGTCAACGTCGCCGCCCGCGGCGTCGGCATCGCCCAGCGAGCTCTGGAGCTCGCGCTGCGCTACTCGCAGGAGCGCAAGGCCTTCGGCAAGCCGATCGCGCAGCACCAGGCGATCCAGTTCAAGCTCGCCGACATGGCCACCAAGGTCGAGGCCGCCCGCCTGCTCACGCTGAAGGCCGCGCGCATGAAGGACGCCGGCGAGCGCTCCGACCTCGAGGCGGGGATGGCGAAGCTGTTCGCCTCCGAGTCCGGCAAGGAGGTCGTCGAGGACGCCTTCCGGATCCACGGCGGCTACGGCTATTCGAAGGAGTACGAGATCGAGCGGCTCTACCGCGACGCGCCGCTGCTGCTGATCGGCGAGGGCACCTCGGAGATCCAGCGGATGGTCATCGGCCGAACCCTGCTGCGGCGTCACAAGATCTGAGGGCGGCGCGGGCGGCGTAGTAGCCGCACATGCCGTGCACGCCGCCGCCCGGGGGCGTCGACGACGAGCACAGGAACAGGCGCGGGTCGGGCGTCGTGTACGGCATGCGCATGATCTGGCGCAGGTCCATGACGCCGGCGTTGATGTCGCCGCCGACGTAGTTGGGGTTGTAGGCCTCCATCTCCGGCGCGCCGAGCGTGTGGCGGGCCAGCACGAGGTCGCGGAAGCCGGGTGCGAAGCGCTCGATCTGCGCCTCGATGCGGGCCGTCATGTCGACCGGCGAGCCGGCCGGCACGTGGCAGTAGGCCCAGGCGGTGTGCTTGCCGGCCGGGGCGCGGCTCGGGTCGCAGACCGTCGGCTGCGCCAGCAGCACGTACGGGCGCTCGGAGATCCGGCCCGCGTTGGCGTCGGCCTCGGAGGCGGCGATCTCCTCCAGGGTGCCGCCCACGTGCACGGTTCCCGCCCGCCGGCACGCCTCCGCCTGCCACGGGATCGGGCCGTCGAGCGCCCAGTCGACCTTGAAGATCCCGGGGCCGTAGCGGAAGCGCGCGAGCTTGCGGCGGTAGCGCTCCGGCAGCCGGTGGCCGGCCAGCGCGAGCAGCTGACGCGGCGTGACGTCGAGGAGCACGGCGCCGGCGCCGTCGAGCTCGTCGACGCGCTCGACGCGGCGGCCGGTGACGATCTCGGCGCCGTGCGAGCGGGCGATCGAGGCGAGCGCGTCGGCCACGGCCTGGGATCCGCCGCGCGCGATCGGCCAGCCGACATGGTGGGCCGTGAGCATCAGGACCAGAGCGATCGCGCCGCTCGGCGGGCGGTCCAGGCGCAGCATCGAGTGGGCGGCATTGCCGGCGAGCAGTGCGCGATCGCGCGGGTCGTCGAGGAGGCGCGCGAGGCCCGTCGCCGGGAGCAGCGCACGCAGTCCGAAGCGCGCCAGGGCGACGGGATGGCGCGGCGCTCGCAGCGGGGCGAGGACGGCGGGCAGCAGCTTGTCGGCGTCGCGTACGAGCGGCTCCATGAGCCGCCGGTACGCGGCGCCGCCGGTCGCCTCGACCGAGCGCTCCAGGACGCACCGCGTCGCCGCCGTCGAGCGGGTGGGCGAGCGGGAGATCCGGGTGCACGAGCTCGAGCCCGTGCTCGGCGAGCGGCAGCGTGCGCAGGAACGGCGACGCGAGCGGGTGCGGGTGGACCGCCGAGCAGACGTCGTGGACGAAGCCCGGGAGGGTCAGCGCGGCCGAGCGCGCCCCTCCTCCGACCGTGTCGGCGGCTTCGAGCACCTGGACCGAGTGCCCCGCGCGAGCGAGCACGATCGCCGCGGCCAGCCCGTTGGGGCCGGCGCCGACGACGACCGCGTCCGGCAAGCTATGCGTTCTCGTACGGCGCGTAGCGGTGGTGCAACATGAGCTGGTTGCCGTCGGGGTCGGCGAAGATCGCCATGTGGCAGACGCCGGTGTCCAACGTGTCGCCGAAGAAGGTCACGCCGATGAAGTCGAGGTCATGGATGAGTGCCATCCGTGAGAGTCTGTCAATGAGCCCCGTGTCGCATGGAGGGCGCTCCCGCCGGGTAGGCGAAACGGCGGCGTGGGACCAGCAAGTCCGCTTACGCGACGGGACTTCCTCGGGGTCGCCGGTGGTGCGGCGCTCGCTCTCGGTGGCCTGGACCGGCTCGTCGAGGGCGGGGCGAACCGTCTGCGTGAGCCGCGCCGGCTGCACAGCCGCAACGGGCGCCTGGAGCTCACGCTGGTGGCCGAGGAGCGTGAGGTCTTCGTCGCGGGCGCCCGGCGGAAGGCGATCGTCTTCAACGGCAGCTTCCCGGCCCCGACGCTCGTCGTCGACCCCGGCGACCGCATCGACCTCAGGCTCGTCAACCGCCTGCGGGACGCGACGAACATCCACACGCACGGCTTCCACGTCTCGCCCGAGGGGAACGCCGACAACGTCTTCCTGCACATCGAGCCGGGGGAGACCTTCGACTACCGGTTCGACCTGCCGCGCAACCACGCGCCGGGGCTCAACTGGTACCACCCGCACGCGCACGGCCACGGCACGCACCAGATGTTCGGCGGCATGGCCGGCGCCGTGATCTTCCGCTCGCGCGCCGAGCGGCGCGGAACCCTGCCGCCGTGGCGCGACCGGGTGTTGGTGCTGCAGGCGCCCGAGTGGGACGAGGCGGGCGAGCTCAAGACGTGGTCGCCGGGCCTGCTGGCCAGCCAGCTGCGGCTGATCAACGGCCGGCTCAACCCGAGCATCCGGATCCGCGAGGGCGAGACGCAGCGCTGGCGGATCCTCAACGCGACCGTGAGCGACTTCTTCGACCTGCAGCTCGACGGGCACCGCCTCCTGCAGATCGCCGCCGACGGGAACCCGTTCGAGCGCGCGCTCGAGCCCGACGTCGTGCGGATACCGCCCGGCGGCCGTGCCGAGGTCCTCGTCGAGGGCGGGCCCCCCGGGCGCTACGCGCTGCGCGCGCTGCCGTTCGATCACGGCGCGGGGTTCGTGGCGCCCGAGATGGTGCTCGCGACGCTCGACGCCTCGCGCGGGTGGTCGCGGGACCGGGTGCGCCTCGGCCGCCTGCTCGAGCCGTTCTGCGACCTGCGCGACCTGCCCGTCGCCAAGCGCCGCCGGCTGGTGTTCTCGATGCGAGGCGGCTTCGTGATCGACGGCAAGCCGTTCGACCCCGCGCGGGTCGACCAGGTCGTCGAGCTCGATACCGTCGAGGAGTGGACGGTGGTCAACGACAGCCCGCTCGTGCATCCCTTCCACATCCACGTGAACCCGTTCCAGCTCACGCACGTCGACGGGGTGCCGGTGGACGAGCCGGGCTACCGCGACACGGTCTCCATCGCGCCGCTCGGCGGCAGCATCACGTTCCGCACCCTGTTCGCCGACTTCCCGGGCCGGTCCGTGTTCCACTGCCACCTCGTCCCGCACTCAGATCTGGGGATGATGGGCGTCTTCGAGGTCCTGCCCGCCGGCGCGGAGCCGGTGGCGTCGGGTCTGGTCTGCAGACTCTGATCGCAAGTTGCCGTCCCATCGCCCGGCCCATGCCCGGATAGCCGCCGGCCTGTTCGCAGGGCTCGGCCTGCAGGTCGGGGTCTGGGCAGTCCTGATCCCCCATCTCGTCGCCACCCGCGACCTGACGCCCGCCGCCCTCGGCGCGGGGCTCGCGATCATGGCGGCGACCTCGATCGGCGCGCTCGCCGCCGCCGGCCCGCTCGCCGACCGCGTGGGGCGGCGGCCCCTGGCCGTGGCCGGCGCGGCCGGGTTCGCGGTGTCGTTCGCGCTGCTCGCCGGCGTGGAGAGCCGGGCGGCGCTGTGGCCGACCCTGGCGCTGTACGGCGTCGCGAGCGGCTTCCTCGACCTGGCCGCCAACGCGATCGGGTCGGACTATGAGCGCGCCCACGACGTGCGGGCGATGATCCGGCTGCACGCCGGGTTCAGCGGCGCGGCGGCGGTCGGGGCGCTGCTGGCCGGCGTGGTCGGGCCCGATGCGTACTGGGTGCTCGTGGTCGTCTACGCCGCGCTGGCTGCCGCCGCGGCCGTCGCGCCGCTGCCGCCGCACGAGGCCGGAGCTCACGACGCGCCTTCGGGCGCGGCCCACGAGACCGCGCTCGCCGCCGGCCCGCCCGGCGGCCGCCTCGACCTCCTGCGCACCCCGGCGATCGCGGTCGCGGTCGCGCTCTGCACGCTGTGCTTCTTCGGCGACGGCGCGATCGAGGGCTATGCGGCGCTGTTCCTGCGCGACGTGCTCGAGTCGGGCGCGCTGCTCACGGGCGTCGCGCTGGCGGCGTTCCACACCGCCTCGCTCGTCGGTCGGCTGGTGTTCTCGCGGCCCGCGAGCGAGCGGCTCGTGCTGACGATCGCGGGGCTGCTCGCGAGCGCGGCGATGGCCGTCGTGGTGCTCGCGGGGTCGGCGGCGGTCGCCGCCGCGGGCCTGCTGGTGGTCGGCTTCGCGCTGGCCCCGGTCGTCCCCATGGCGCTGTCCATCGCAGGCCGCAACGCGCCCGGGCGCAGCGCGACCGCCGTCTCGCTGGTCACCACGATCGGCTACGGCGCGTTCGTGCTCGGCCCGCCGGCGGTCGGGCTCCTGGCGTCCGCGACGTCGCTGCGGACGGCGCTGATCCCGGTGGTAGCGTCGACGGCGATGATCGCGCTGCTCGCCCGCCGGGTAGGCCAGACGGAGTGAAGCGCCAGCTCGTGTTCGGCTACGGATCGCTTCCCGCCGAGGAGGTGGGGGTCGAGTGCCGCCTGCACGACCACGGCCTCGGCTGGGAGGTGGCGATGGACAACCGCGAGGTGGTCCCCGGCTACAAGGTCTACGTCGACCCGCAGACCGGCACCCGGCCGGCGGTCGAGGTCGCCTACCTGAGCATCACGCCCGAACCGGGCGCGAGCGTCGACGGCATCGCCTTCCCGGTGAGCGACGAGATGCTGGCCGAGCTGGACGAGCGCGAGCGCAACTACGTCCGCCACGACGTGACCGAGCTCGTCGACGCCGACCTCGGCGGGCGCGTCTGGGCCTATGTCGGCAGCCTCGCGGGCCGGCTGCGGCTCGCCCGCGGCCGCCGCCGCGGCACCGCCGTCGTTGCGCGCGGGTACCTGGAGAAGGTGCCGGCCGACCTCCCGCCCGACCTGCCGGTGCGGACGCTACTCCGGCGTGACGTAGGCCCCTGACAGCCCGCCGTCGACCAGGAACGTCGACGCGGTGATGTAGCTCGAGTCGTCGGAGGCCAGGAAGAGCGCCGCGTTGGCGATCTCGCGCGCCTCGGCGAAGCGGCCCATCGGCAGATGCACCAGCCGCCGCGCCGCCTTCTCGGGGTCCTTGGCGAACAGCTCCTGGAGCAGCGGCGTGTTGACCGGCCCGGGGCAGAGGGCGTTGACGCGCACGCCGGCACGGCCGAACTCGACGCCGAGCTCGCGCGAGAGCGACAGCACGGCGCCCTTGGATGCCGTGTAGGAGATCTGCGACGTCGCGGCGCCCATCACCGCGACGAACGAGGCCGTGTTGATCACCGAGCCGCCGCCGCTCTCCAGCAGGTGCGGGATCCCGTGCTTGCAGCACAGGAAGACCGACTTGAGGTTGACGTCCTGCACCCGCTGCCACGCCTCCAGCGACGTCTCCAGCACCGACACGTCGTCGTTCGGCGAGATGCCGGCGTTGTTGAACAGCACATGGATCGCTCCGAACGCCTCGCGCGTCTGCGCGTACATCGCGCGCACCGCTTCCTCGTCGGTGACGTCGCAGGCGATCGCGAGGTCCACGCCGGGCGAGTCGTCGCGCAGGTCGACGCCCACCACCGTCGCGCCCTCGGACTTGAACAGCGCCGCAGTCTCGGCGCCGATGCCGGACGCGGCGCCGGTGATGACGCACACCTTGCCTTCGAGACGACTCATGTCGCGTAGTACACGGACTTGACCTCGGTGTAGTGGTCGAGCGCGTGCGGACCCAGCTCGCGCCCGTACCCGGATTGCTTGAAGCCGCCGAACGGGGTCGAGACCCGCACCGACGTGTTCGAGTTGATCGAGATCACGCCGGTCTCGACCGCGCGCGCGACGCGCAGCGCCTTGGCGCCGTCGCGCGTCCAGATCGAGCCCGAGAGGCCGTAGATCGTGTCGTTGGCCAGCTCGACGGCCTCCGCCTCGTCGCGGAAGGGGACGACCACCGCGACCGGCCCGAAGATCTCCTCGCGGACGGCGCGGTCGTCGCGGTCGACCGGGCACAGCACGGTCGGCGGGAACCAGTAGCCCGGGCCGTCCGGCGCGCTGCCCTGGATCGCGACCGGAGCGCCGTCGGGCACGAAGGACGCCACCGTCGAGCGCTGGTCGGCGGAGATCAGCGGGCCCATCTGGGTCGCCTCGTCCAAGGGGTCGCCGACCCGCAGCCCCTCGACCGCCTCCTCCAGCGCGTCCATGAACGAGTCGAGCGCCGAGCGCTCCACGAGGATCCGCGAGCGCGCGCAGCAGTCCTGGCCGGCGTTGCCGAACACGGCGCCCGGCGCCGCCGCCGCGGCGGCCGCCAGGTCGGCGTCGGCGAACACGATGTTGGCCGACTTGCCGCCCAGCTCCAGCGTCACCCGCTTGATCGTCTGCGCCGCGCCCGCCGCGATCCGCCGGCCGACCTCGGTCGAGCCCGTGAACGCCACCTTGGCCACGTCCGGGTGCTCGACCAGCCGCGCGCCCGCCGTCGAGCCCGGGCCGACGAGCACGTTGACCACGCCGTCCGGGATCCCGGACTCGACCGCGATCCGCTCGAACTCGAGCGCGGTCAGCGGCGTCAGCTCGGCCGGCTTGAGGACGACCGTGTTGCCCGCCGCCAGCGCCGGCGCCAGCTTCCACGAGGCGATGGTCAGCGGGAAGTTCCACGGCGTGATCAGCGCCACCACGCCGAGCGGCTCGCGGAAGGTCATGGTCACGCCGCCGGGCACGGGGATCGTGTCCCCGAGCGCCCGCTCGGGCGCCGCCGCGTAGTAGCGGAAGGTGTCGGCCACCATGTCCATCTCGCCGCGGGCGTCGGCGATCGGCTTGCCGGCGTTGCGCGCCTCCATGATCGCCAGCTCCTCGCGATGCTCGGCGAGTGCGTCCGACAGCCGGTGCAGGAGCCGCGCCCGGTCGGGAGGCGACACCGCCCGCCACGCCGGGTAGGCGGCCTTGGCGCGCGCCACGGCCGCGTCGGCCTCGTCGGCGCCCGCCCGCGGCAGCTCCGCCAGGACCTGCTCGGTCGCCGGCTCGAGCACGGTGAGGGTCATCGCACCGCCCGCGACCGCGCTTCTTCGACGAGCGCCGGGATCAGGTGCGAATCGCCATCGGCCTCCGGGTGCCACTGCACGCCGAGCGCGAACCGGCACGTCGGGTCCTCGATCGTCTCCGGCAGGTCGTCGATCGTCGCCCAGCCCGTCACCTCGAGCCCCTCGCCGATCTCGGCCACGCCCTGGTGGTGGTGCGACTTGGTCGAGTGGATCGCCTCGCCGGCCACACGCCGGGCGAGCGAGCCGTCGGCCAGCCGCACGTCGTGATCGGAGTTGTCGAACGTGCCCATGACGCGCCGGTGGTCCTCGTGGCCGACGTCGTCGGGCAGATGCTGGATCAGCGTCCCGCCACGCGCGACGTTCATCACCTGCATGCCGCGGCAGACGCCGAGCAGCGGCAGGTCGCGCTCCATCGCGCCGCGTGCCAGCGCGATCTCGAACGCGTCGCGCTCGGGGACGGTGCCCTTCGTCTCGGGGTGGGCCTCGGCGCCGTACACGCCGGGGTCGACGTCGGCTCCGCCGGTGATGATCAGGCCGTCGAGCAGGTCCAGCCAGGGCTCCGGGTCCTCGCCGGCGCTCGGGTCCGGCGGCAGCAGCACGGCGATCCCGCCGGCCGCCTGCACCTGGTCGGAGTACGAGCGCGCGAGCACGTGCGCGGCGGCATCCCACGGACCCCAGCGCGCCTGCTCGAGCGCCGTCGACAGCCCGATGACCGGCTTCACAGCCGCTCGAACCCCCGAAAGCGCTCCCAGTCCGTGACGGCGGTCTCGAACGCCGCGAGCTCGACGTCGGCGTTGTTGAGGTAGTGGGCCACGACCTCGTCGCCGAACGCCTCGCGCGCCACCGACGAGGAGTCGAAGAGGTCGCGCGCCTCGCGCAGGGTGGAGGGGACGTGCGGCTTGTCGGAGGTGTAGGCGTTGCCCTCGAGCATCGGCTCGAGCTCGAGCCCGGCGTCGACCCCGTGCAGCCCGCTCGCGATCAGCGCCGCCAGGGCGAGGTACGGGTTGACGTCGCCGCCCGGCACCCGGCACTCGATCCGCTTCGCATGGCCCTCGCCGAGCACGCGGAACGCGCACGTGCGGTTGTCGTGTCCCCACGCCACCGCCGTCGGCGCGAACGAGCCGGCCGCGTAGCGCTTGTAGGAGTTGACGTTGGGGGCCAGGAAGAGCGTCAGCTCGCGCAGGCACGCGAGCTGGCCGGCCAGGAAGCTCTGGTAGACGGCGTCGTCGTCGGCGAACACCGGCGAGTCGTCATCGCTGCGCAGCGACAGGTGGATGTGGCACGAGTTGCCCTCGCGCTCGTCGTACTTGGCCATGAAGGAGATCGACATGCCCTCCAGCGAGGCGATCTCCTTGGCGGCGTTCTTGAAGATCACGTGCAGGTCGCACGCGCTGACCGCGTCGGCGTAGCGGAAGTTGATCTCGTGCTGGCCGAAGTTGCACTCGCCCTTGGAGTTCTCGACCGGCAGGTCCGAGGCCTCCATCTCGCGCCGGATGCGGCCCAGCAGCGGCTCCAGCCGCGAGGTGCCGAGGATCGAGTAGTCGACGTTGTAGAGGTTCCCGGGGACGAGGTCGCGGTAGGCCTTGTGGTGCGCCTCCTCGTAGGTGTCGCGGAAGATGATGAACTCGAGCTCGGTGGCGGCCAGGGCGTTCCAGCCGCGCTCGGTCGAGCCGGTCGAGCTGCGCCTTCAGGATCTGCCGCGGCGAGGCGACCACCGGCGAGTGGTCGTGCCAGTGCAGGTCGGCCATGCACATCGCGGTTCCCGGGGTCCAGCTGACCGGCCGCAGCGTGTCGAAGTCCGGCTTCATCTCGAAGTCGCCGTAGCCGGTCTCCCACGAGGACATCGCGTAGCCGGGCACGGTGTTCATGTCGACGTCCACCGCCAGCAGGTAGTTGCACGCCTCGGCCCCGTTCTCGATCACGTCGTGCACGAAGTGCGAGCCCACCAGCCGCTTGCCCTGGAGGCGGCCCTGCATGTCGGCGAAGACGAGGAGGACGGTGTCGACCGTCCCCTCGTCGACTGCCTTGCGCAGCTCGTCGAGTGTCATCAGTGACCCGCGAGCTCGGCCTCGGCGCTCTCGATCGCCGCGAACTCCTCCTCCGGCGCCGCGCCGACGAGGTGGTGCCGCGAGTAGAGCCCGAAGTACGCGGCCGCCGCGGCATAGACGCCGAGCGTGATGAACGCCGCCGTGGTGTCGACCAGGAAGGTCGCGACCACCGCGAGCACCGCGAGCACGAGCGCCACGCCCGAGGTCTTCGTGCCGCCCGGCGTGGTGTAGCCGCGCTCGAGGTCCGGCTCGCGCGAGCGCAGCACGATGTGCGAGAGCATCATCAGCACGTACGACACGGCGGCGCCGAACACGGCGATGTTGAGGATCCGGGCGCCCTGGTCCTCCCAGAAGGCGGCCATGAGGAAGCCGACCAGCGCCGGCAGCACGAGCGCGATCCACGGCACCTTGCGGCCGCTGGTCACGGACAGCGCGCGCGGGAAGTAGCCCGCCCGCGAGAGTGCGAACAGCTGGCGCGAGTAGGCGAAGATGATCGAGAAGAAGCTCGCGATCAGGCCGAACAGGCCGACCCAGTTCACGAAGTCGGTGACGCCGCTGCCGGCGTCGACCGCGATCAGCGCGTCGACCGGCGGGTTGCCCGATCCCATGATCGCTTCCGATCCGCTGCCGCCGGGCGCGAAGAACAGCATCAGGGCGGCGAAGACGAGCAGGACGCCCATGCCGGCGATCAGGCCGCGCGGCATGTCCTTCTTGGGATCGCGCGTCTCCTCGGCGGCCAGCGGGACGCCCTCGATGGCCAGGAAGAACCAGATCGCGTACGGGAACGCGGCCCAGATGCCGTCCCAGCCGAACGGCAGGAAGTCGCTCGAGCCGGATGACCCGTCCGGCGGGATGTCGGTCAGGTTCGAGGCCGAGAACTCGGGGATGATCGCCACGACGAAGACGAGCAGCGCCACGACGGCGATCGCCGTGATGACGAAGGTGACCTTCAGCGCCTCGCCGACGCCGACGAGGTGGATGCCGACGAAGATCGCGTAGAAGACGAGGTAGACCGGCCAGCCGGCGCTGATCCCGATGTCGAGCGCCTCGACGTAGGCCCCGATGAAGGTGACGATGGCGGCCGGCGCCAGCGCGTACTCGATCAGGATCGCCGTGCCGGTGAGGAAGCCTCCCCACGGGCCGAGCGCACGCCGGCCGAAGCCGTAGCCGCCGCCGGCCGTGGAGATCGTCGACGACAGCTCCGCCAGCGCGAAGACCATGCACGTGTACATGGTCGCCATCAGGATCGTGGCGATCAGCAGCCCGCCCCAGCCGCCTTCTGCAAGGCCGAAGTTCCACCCCGCGAAGTCGCCGGAGATGACGTACGCCACCCCGAGGCCCGCGAGCAGCACCCAACCCGCGGCTCCCTTCTTGAGCTCGCGCTTCTCCATGTAGTCGGAGCCGACCTGCTCGTAGTCGACGCTGCTGCGATGCGTCGGGCGCTCGTCAGCCATCAACGCTCCCCTCGTGAAAGGTATGACCCTCCGGCCTTTAGCGGCAGGCTATGTCCGGCCGCGGACGGATGTCAAGCGCTCCGCGTAGGCGCGGAACTCGCGCTCGAACTCCGGCCACCACGGTGGCGGCGGATCGTCGGGCGGCGGCGGACTCACCCCGCCGTCGCCGTCGTCGTGCCGGCGGGGCTTCAGCAGCGGCGCCACGACGAGCGACAGCGCGAGCGTGAGAATCGCGCAGAGGCCGAAGAGCAGCTCCGATCCGGGGATGTCCGCCACGAACGCCGCGACGCCCAGCGCGCAGTACCCGGCGCTGACGCCGGCGCCCCATGCGCGCATGCGCCCGGGAGCGGACATGCATCGAGATTAGCGCTGCCACCACGGCGGAGCCGCAGGTGCCGACACCGGCGGGAGCGGGCGCTCGGCGGCGCCCGGCAGCAGCATCCCGGCCACGTGCTCGGCTATGCCGTGGCACGCCGACAGGCCGGTCGAGCGGATGGCGGCGACGTTGACGAGGTCGCCGTGGCGGCGGATCACGTAGTTGCAGCCGCGGCCGGCCGGACGGAGGCCGGCGAACGTGGCGATCGGCTCGGCATCGGCCAGCGCCGGGAGCAGCTCGGCCGCGCTGCGGCGGATCTCGTCGACGGCCTCCGGACGCACCGACCAGTCCTCCTTGTCGTCCTGGTCGATCGCCGTCGGGCCCGCGATCACCTTGCCGTCGACGGTCGGGAACACCAGCACCCCGCGCGTGCGCGGGTCGGCCGCCGGGAACAGCACCTTGTCGAGCTCCAGGCCGTCGAAGACGGCGAACTCGCCCTTGCGCGGGAAGATCTCGAACGAGTCGTCGCCGAACAGGCGCGCGACATCGTCGGCGTACAGGCCGGCGCAGTTGACCGTGACGCGCGCGGGGACCTCGCGGCGGTCGGTGAGCCGGAAGCCGGTGCGGATCTCGGCGCCGCAGGCCGCGGCCGCGGCCGCGAGCGCGCGCGTGTAGGCGGCAGGGTCGGTGACCGCCTCGTCCGCGACCTCGAACGTGCCGCCGCGGCCGTCGCGGACCAGGGCGCCGCAGCGCCGGACCGGGATGCCCAGCGCGTCGATCACCGGATCGCGCAGCTGCGCCGAGCGCTGGATCAGCTCGGTCTCCAGCTCGCCGGGCGGCGAGTCGAACGCCACGTGCAGCAGCCCCGAGTTGGCGCCGCTCGCCCCGCTGGCGATCTCCTTCGCCTCGAGCAGGACCGTGTCGGCGCCCCGCCGCACGAGCGCCAGCGCGACCGCCGCGCCGACGACGCCGCCGCCGATCACGGCGACGTCATACATCGCTAGGGCATCAGGCCGGCGAGGACCTGCTCGGTGCCCTTCAGGTGCTCGCGCACGAGCTTCGCGCCCGCGGCGCCGTCGCCGCGCTCGATCAGCTTCACGATCTGGGCGTGCTGGTCGTTCGAGCGCGCCAGGACGGGGGCGGGATGGGCGATGTGCGCGATCAGATCGGTCATCTGCCCCTGGACCTCCGTCATCGCCGCCAGCAGCCGCGTCGAGCGCGCCGCCTCGGCGAGGCCGAGGTGGAAGAACACGTCCGACCGCCGGTACTCCGCGAAGTCGCTCACGTCGCCGCGCATCGCCTCGACGTGCCCGCGCAGCGTCTCGAGATGCTGCGGCGTCGCGCGCTCGGCGGCGAGCACGACCGAGCCGACCTCGACCGCGATCCGGTAGTCGAGCACCTCGCGCCAGTGCCCGTCGGTCAGGTCCACCCGGCTGCTCTCGGCCAGCGGCGGCGCGTCGGACACGAACGTCCCGCCGCCGCGGCCGCGCAGCGCGATCAGGTGGCCGCTCTCGGTCAGCGAGGTCAGCGCCTGCCGCAGCGTGGAGCGCGCGATCCCGAGCTGCTCCGCCAGGTCGCGCTCCGACGGCAGCCGGGCGCCGGGCCCGAGCAGCCCGAGCCGGATCGCCGTGCCGAGGCGCTCGACCGTCCCCTCGAGGGTCGACGCCGTCTGCACGGGCTCGAAGACCGCCGCCACAGCCGGTGAAGGAACCTGCATCGCCCCGGAAGCTAACCGCGCCGGGCGCTTTCCGGCAAGCTTGCGCGGCGAGTGATCGAAGAAGCCCTGCGTGCGCTGGAGACCGAGCTCGGCCCCGCCGAGTCGGCGCCGGTACCGCTGGGCGGGGGCCAGACGAACTCGATCTACCGCGTGCGCTTCGCCGGCCGCGAGTGCGTCGTCCGCCTGCCGGGCAAGGACACGGCGCTGCTCGGCATCGACCGCGAGACCGAGCGCGCCGCGTCGCTGGCCGCGGCGGCGATCGGGGTCGGGCCCGAGGTGCTCGCCGCGCGGCCGTACCTCGTGACGGAGTTCATCGGCGGCCGGCCGGTGCCCGCGGACGAGCTGCGCGCCCGCGTGCCGGAGGTCGCGGCGATGCTGCGCGCGATCCACGCCGGTCCCGCGCTGCCGACCGAGTTCTCGCCGTTCGAGCTGACCGCGCGCTACGAGCGCACCGCCCGCGAGCGCGGCGGGACGATCCCGGCGTCCTATCCCGAGCTGCGGGCCGCCGCCGACGCGATCGAGTCGGTCATGGGCGGCCCGCGCGTGCCCTGCCACAACGACCTGCTGACCGCGAACTTCCTCGACGACGACGGGCGGCTGCGGCTGCTCGACTGGGAGTACGCCGGCATGAACGACCCGCACTTCGACCTCGCGAACTTCGCCTCGCACCACGACCTCGAGCCCGATGCCGAGGTCGCGCTGCTCGAGGCCTACGGAGGTGGCAGCCTCGCCAGGCTGCGCCTCATGCGGCTGATGGCCGCGTTCTGGGAGGGCATGTGGGGCGTCGTGCAGGCCACGTGCTCGGAGCTCGACATCGACTACCTGGCCTACGCCGAGCAGCACCTCGCGAGGGTGCGCGCGCGGCTGGGCGACCTCGACGCCTGGCTGGAGGAAGCCCGTGCCGATTGACCGCACGCCGCCCGACCGTGCCCGCTGCGTGATCGTCGGCGGCGGCGTCGCCGGGACCGCGATCGCCTACTACCTGGCCGAGCTGGGCTGGAGCGACGTCGTGCTGCTCGACCGCAAGGAGCTGACCAGCGGCTCGACCTTCCACTCGGCCGGGCTGGTCGGCCAGCTGCGCTCGTCGGTCTCGCTGACGCGGATGATGATGGACTCGGTCGAGCTCTACCGGAAGCTCGGCGGCGGCGAGTTCGACCCCGGCTGGACCGAGTGCGGCGGCATCCGGCTCGCGTGCACGCCGGAGCGCTGGGAGGAGACGCGCCGCCAGGCGGGCTGGGCCAAGACGTTCGGGCTGCCGCTCGAGCTGATCTCGCCAGAGGAGGCGCTCGAGCGCTTCCCGCTGATGTCGACCGACAAGGTCATCGGCGCCTCGTGGCTGCCGACCGACGGCTACCTCGATCCCAGCCAGCTCACCTACGCCATGGCCGACGGCGCGCGGCGCGGCGGCTGCCGGGTCCTGACCAACACGCGCGTGACCGGCATCGACGTCAAGGACGGCACGGTTACCGGCGTGCGGACCGAGCGCGGCGACATCGAGTGCGAGGTCGTGGTCAACGCCGGCGGCATGTTCGCGGCCGAGATCGGGCGCCTGGCCGGGGTGCGCATCCCGATCGTGCCGATGGCGCACGAGTACGTCGTCACCCAGCCGTTCCGGGAGCGCGACGGCCACATCGCCACCATGCGCGACCCCGACCACCTCGTGTACTTCCGCGAGGAGGGCGGCGGGCTGGTGTGGGGCGGCTACGAGCGCCGCAGCGCGCCGTGGGCGCTGCGCGACGAGGGCCGCGGGCTGGACGAGATCCCGCCCGACTTCAACGGCCGGCTGCTGGAGGAGGACTGGGACCGCTTCGAGGAGATCGTCGACCTCGCGCGCATGCGCGTGCCGGTCCTCGACGAGGTCAAGATCACCCGCCTCATCAACGGCCCCGAGGCCTTCACGCCGGACGGCGAGTTCTGCCTGGGGGAGACCGAGGTGCGCGGCTTCTTCGTCGCCGCCGGCTTCTGCGCCCACGGGCTGGCCGGCGCCGGGGGCGTCGGCAAGGCGATGGCCGAGTGGATCGTGGCCGGCGAGCCGCAGTACGACCTGTGGGCGATGGACGTGCGCCGCTTCGGCGCCCACTACCGCTCGCCGGCGTACACGGTCAAGCGCGTGCGCGAGGTCTACGAGACCTACTACGACATCAAGTACCCCAACCACGAGCGCCAGGCCGGCCGCCCGCTGCGCGTCTCGCCCTCCTACGACTGGCACCGCTCGCACGGCGCCGCGTTCGGCGAGAAGTCCGGCTGGGAGCGCGTGAACTGGTACGAGGCCAACGAGGACGCCGGCGACGAGGCGCTGCGGCCGCGCGGCTGGGCCGGGATGCACTGGTCGCCGGCCATCGGCGCCGAGCACGCCGCCTGCCGCGAGTCCGCTGCGCTGTTCGACGAGACCTCGTTCGCGAAGATCGAGGTCAGCGGCCCGGGCGCCGCCGAGCTGCTCGAGCACCTGTGCGACAACCGCGTCGCGCGCGACGTCGGGCGCATCACCTACACGCAGATGCTCAACTCGCGCGGCGGGATCGAGTGCGACTTCACCGTCTCACGGCTGGCCGAGGACCGCTTCGGGATCGTCACCGGCACCGCCTTCGGCCGCCATGACCTGGCCTGGATCCGGCAGCACGCCGGCCCCGACGTGCGCGTCGAGGACGTCACCTCGCGCTGGGCGTGCGCCGGCCTGTGGGGCCCGAAGGCGCGCGACGTGCTCGCCGCGGCCTGCACCGACGACCTCGCGTTCCCCTACATGCAGTGGCGCGAGCTGGCGGTCGGCGACGTGCCCGTGCGCGCCCTGCGGCTGACCTTCGTCGGCGAGCTCGGCTGGGAGCTCTACTGCCCGATGGAGTTCGGCGCCGCGCTGTGGCGGACGCTGTGGGAGGCCGGCCGGCCGCACGGCCTCGTCGCCGCCGGCTACCGCGCGATCGACTCGCTGCGGCTCGAGAAGGGCTACCGCGTCTGGGGCGCCGACATCACGCCCGACGACACGCCGTATGAGGGCGGCCTCGGCTTCGCCGTGCGCTCGGACAAGGACTTCCTCGGCAAGGACGCGCTCGACGAGGAGCCCGCGCGGCGGCTGTGCTGCCTCACGCTCGAGGATCCGCGCTCGGTGGCACTCGCCAACGAGCCGGTCCGGGTCGGCGACGAGATCGCCGGACGGGTGACCAGCGGCGGCTACGGCTACACCGTCGAGCGCTCGATCGCCTACGCCTACCTGCCCGCCGAGCACGCCGAGCCGGGCACCGAGGTCGCGGTCGAGATCTTCGGCGAGTGGGTGGGCGGCGAGGTGGCCTCAGAGCCGCTCTTCGATCCCCAGGGGGACCGGGTGCGGTTGTAACATGCTGTTACATGTCCACGGCGGACACGAAGGCCCTCATTGAGGAGGGACTCGACAACTTCAAGCGGCAGGTTCCCGCGCTCGCGAAGCTGAAGCTCGTGATCGAGCTGGAGCTGCGCGGTCGCGGCGATATCCAGCTGTTCCGCGTCGAGGTCCCCGGTCCGAAGATCACCAAGGACATCGCCTCCGACGCCAAGGTCCGCCTGTCCGTCCCGCGCTCGCATTTCAACGAGCTGGCCCGCGAGGGCACGATCCGTCACTGGCGCGAGGGCTTCGAGTCCGGCACCGTGAAGGCCACCGGGCCGCCCGAGATCCTCAAGCTGATCGCCAGCGTGGTGGAGAAGCAGGAGGAGCGGACCCGCAGCCGGAAGCTGCGGGCCCGCTAGAAGCTCCTACCGATAGCGGGCGGGATCGACGTACAGGTCGTCGATCTGCCAGTCGCCCAGGATGGGCGTGAACTGGAACGCCACCGGGGTGCGATCGCCGGGCAGCAGCGGCAGCAGGTTGGCGACGATCAGCATCGGCGGCGTGGGCTTCCACTGGCCGTTGCCGAGCACCACGCCGACCGGCACAGGGACCGTGAGGCCGAGCGAGGTCTTGACGTAGACCGAGACGGCCAGCGTCGAGATGCCGAGCAGCGGCGCACGCGTCTTCTTGGCGAAGAAGCGCAGCGTCGGCTCCGCGAGCCCGACGCAGCTGACGGCCGAGATGGCCGTGCTGCCGGCCGGCAGCTTGAGCGACGTGTCGTGGCCCGAGCCACCGACGTTCCACGGCTCGTTGCCGTTGACGACCTTCGCGCCACCGGCCAGCGTCCATCCGCCGGTGCCGTCCTCGAACGATCCGCCGGCGACGAGCTTGTAGTTGGCGCGATCGCCGAAGCCGGCGAACGGCTTGGTCAGCGTCTCGTCGCCGCAATCGCGCGCCGAGGCCGTGAGGATTCCCGCGCTCGCGGGGGCGGCGAAGGCGCCTGTGATCGCCATCGCCGTGATCGCCGCGAGCAGTACGCGGCGCTTGAGTCCGTTCATCAGATGCGTGCCTTCCATTGGCTTGCCTGCTCCTAAAGTCGGATCGTCGCGCGGCCGACACGATCCAACAGGCGTCTATTTCACGCGCGCCTCAACGGATGTCCGGTACCGCACCCGAAATCGACGCCGCCACTGAGCGGCGCATAGAGGAGTCCTACGAACGCCGCCAGCGACCGCTGGGCCGGCGCGACGTCCTCAGCTCGCTGCCGCTCGTGGCGGCCTTCGTCGTGGGCGCGCTCTCCCTTGCACTCTTCGCCGAGTCCGTGCAGGAGTTCTCGCTGCCGCTGGCGATCGGCTTCGTCGTCGCCTACGTCGTGGCGGAGCAGATCCAGTTCTCGACCGGCGGCGGCTACACCGTCCCGACCCAGCTCGTCCTCGTCCCGATGCTGCTCCTGCTGCCGACGCCGCTGGTGCCGCTTCTCGTCGGCGTCGCCATCGCCGCATCGGGCCTGCGCGACGTCGTGCGCGACGGCGTTCCCGTCGGACGTGCCCTGCTCACCCTCGCCGACGGCTGGTTCGCGTTGGCGCCCGCGGTCGTGCTCGTCGCCATGGGCGCTCAGGAGCCGGAGGTCGGTCTCTGGCCGGCCTACACGATCGCGCTCGCCTCTCAGCTCGTCGCCAACGGCGCAGTGTTCTTCATCCGGGCCAGCCTGGGGACGGTCCCCATGCCCGTGCCGGCCATCGTTCGCGAGCTGCGCCATGCGCAGCGTGTCGACGTCCTGCTCGCGCTGCTCGGCCTGCTCACCGCGCTGGCTGCGGCCACGCAGCCGGCCGTCGCACTCCTGGTACTCGCGCTCTTCCCGCTCCTGCGCGGCTTCGAGCGCGAGCGCGAGGGCCGGATCGAGCACAGCCTCGAGCTCAGCCGCGCCTACCGCGGCACCGCCCTGCTCCTGCGCGACCTGCTCGAGGAGGACGACGAGTACACGGGCCACCACACGGAGGACGTCGTCGAGCTGGCCGTCAAGGTCGCCGACGAGATGGGGCTCGACGAGGACGCGCGGCGCGAGACCGAGATGGGCGCGCTGCTGCACGACATCGGCAAGATCGCCGTGCCCGACGAGATCATCAACAAGCCCGGCCCGCTGAGCGACGAGGAGTGGGCGGTCATGAGGACCCACACCGTCGTGGGCGAGCGCATGCTGCAGCAGGTCGGCGGCCTGCTCTCCAGTGTCGGGCGCGTCGTCCGGGCCTCGCACGAGCGCTGGGACGGCGGCGGCTATCCCGACGGTCTGGCGGGCGAGGAGATCCCCGTTCCCGCCCGCATCTGCGCCGCCTGCGACGCCTTCAACGCGATGACGACCGACCGCTCCTACCGCAAGGCGCTGCCGCTGTCGGTGGCGATCGGCGAGCTGCGCGACAACCGCGGCACCCAGTTCGCGCCCGACGTGGTCGACGCCCTGATCGCCGTCGTGGCGCGCGAGACGCCCGACTGGGAGCTCACGATCGCCGCTCAGGCGACGGGCGGCAGGTCGATCACCATCTCCAAGGCCTCGTAGGCGTCGGCGTCCAGCCGTCGCGGCACGTCGCGGCGGATCGTCTCCAGCGCCTCGTCCTCGGTCAGCGCGGGGCGGTAGGGGCGCGTCGCGGTGAGCGCCTCGTACACATCGGCCACGGCCAGCACGCGCATCGGCAGCGTCAGGTCGCCGGCGCCCAGCCCGCTCGGGTAGCCGCTGCCGTCGAGCCGCTCGTGGTGGCCGGACGCCGGCGCAGCGAGCGCCTCGAAGCAGCTCACCCGCTCGAGCACCCAGCGCGTGAACAGCGGGTGCTCCTTGATCCGCACGTACTCGGAGGCCGTCAGCGCGGACGGCTTGTCGAGGATCCGGTTGGAGACCGCCAGCTTTCCGATGTCGTGCAGCAGCGCCATCCGCCGCAGGTCGCCGAGCTCGGCCGTGCCGAGCCCCAGCGCCGCGCCCATGTTGGTCGCGATCAGGCTCGTGCGGTCCGAGTGGAAGTACGTCCAGGGCGACTTCGCGTCGACGATCGCCGCGAACGCGGTCGAGATCTGGAGCAGCCGCTCCTCGTCGACGGCGATCAGCTGATCCTCGGGCTCCCAGCGCGTGAGGTCGGGCTCGACGAGCGAGGCCCAGAAGGCGTTGTCGCGGCGGACGGCGCCGAGCGCCTTCACGAGGTCGGGGTCGAACCAGGTGCCCGCGCGCCGCTGCGCGACCGCGAAGGCGTCCTCGACGCCGCCGGCGGCGTGGAAGATCTCGACGGTCTGGGCCAGGCACAGGATGCGGCCCAGCAGCGGGATCTGCTCGCCGAGCAGCCAGCGCGGCTGTCCGTGGCCGTCCCAGTGCTCGTCGAGCGTCCGGATCGCCTCGGCCGTGCCGTCGGTCAGCCCGATCATGCGCGCGATCTCGGCGCCGCGGTCGCAGCGCGCCTGCATCAGCGAGCGCGTCACCTCGCCCTCGTCCTTGATGGCCAGCAGCCGCTCCAGCTTCACCCGCGGCGTCTCCTTCGGCGCGACGGCGCGCACCGACCACACGAAGGCCGGCAGCTTCCGCGACCAGTCGGTGCGCTTGCCCGTGCGCTTGAGCTCGTGGTCGTCGGCGCCGAACAGGGCCGACATGCGCGACGCGTTGGCGGTGCAGCCGGCGTCCTTGAGCAGCAGCGCGTAGAACAGGTCCGAACGGGTCTCGGAGTCGAGCCCCAGCTCGTGCGCCAGGCGCATCCCGATCAGGCACGACCGCTGCGCGTGGCCGGGTGGCTCACCCTCGGTCAGATCGAGGGCGTACGACAGCGCCCCGATCACCTCCGAGAGCAGAATCGCTCCCGACACCGGCCGAGTGTACGTGGCGCTTACATTGGCGGCGGCGATTTGAACATCAACTGCGGCTGGGTAGGGCGGCGAGGGAACCTCCCGCACCGGCGGCTGGCGCCTTTACCGGCATATTTCCGTTGAAGGCGCCACGCGGTTCGCGGACCGCCCGCGCGGACGGCACACTCGCTGCCCTACCCAGCCGCAGTTGCCGTTCGTCCCTAGCTGTCGAACCCAAGCCCGAGCCGGTCGAGGAGCCGCAGCCACGGGCCGCGCCGGCCGCCGTTCTCGTCGGCCCGCGCCAGTGCGCGCCGGGTGGTCTGGATGACCGCCCAGCGGGCAGGTTCGGGTGGGAACGGCAGGGGGCGCGTGCGCACGAGCTTCAGGCGCGTGCGCTCGCTCTCCACGCCGTCGAGCAGGTCGAGTGCCGTGCGGGCGCCGAACCGCGACGCGGCGACGCCCAGGCCCGTGTAGCCCACGGCGTAGACCGCGCGGCCACCGAGAGCGCGTCCGAAGGTGACGCAGAACCGGCTGCAGGTGTCGATCGGGCCGCCCCAGGCGTGCGTGATCCCGATCCCCTCGAGCGCCGGGAAGGTCTCGAGCAGGTGCTCGACGAGCAGCCCGTGGATCGGCGGGTAGCGGCTCAGCCGGCGGTCGTCGACGCGATTGCCGAAGCGGTAGACCGCCTCGTAGCCGCCGAACAGGATCCGCCCGTCGGGCGTGAGCCGGTAGTAGTGGAAGCGGTTGCCGCGGTCGGCGATGCCCTCCCCGCGCTCCCAGCCGATCGAGCGCCGCTGGGCGGCGCTCAGAGGCTCGGTCACGACGACGTAGTCGTAGACCGGCGCCACGAGGCGCCGGATCGAGCGCGTGAGCGGGGGATAGGCGCCGGTGGCGAGCAGGACGCGCTCGGCGCGCACCTGCCCGCCGGGCGTGCGCAGCTGGGCGTCCAGGACCGGCGTCCGCTCGTACAGCCGGACGCCGAGCGCGAGCGCCGTGCGCCGGAGCCCGAGCGCAAGCGCCCCCGGGTCCACCAGCGCCACGCCGGTGCGCTGCAGCACGCCACCGAGGTAGGTCGGCGAGTCCACCGCGGCCCGCACGGCCTCACGGTCGAGCACCTCGGCCTCCCAGCCGTAACGGCGCAGCAGCGCGACCTCCTCGTCGAGCTCGCCCAGCTCGTGCGGCTGCGTCGCCACCGACAGCTGGCCCGTCTCCTGCCAGGCCGCGTCGATCCGGTGGCGCTCCAGGTCCGCCTTCATGCCCTCGAGGTTCGCCCGCCCCAGCTCCTCGAGCGCGTCGAGCTCCTGCGGGAAGCGAGCGGCGCCGTTCCAGAGCCCGTGCGTCAGCGACGAGTCGACGAACCCGCCGTTGCGGCCGCTGGCTCCCCAGCCGGCCGTCTCGGCCTCCAGCAGCACGACCTCCCGCGAGGGCTGCTCCTGCTTGGCCTGCACGGCCGCCCACAGCCCCGTGAAGCCGCCGCCCACGATCGCGAGGTCCGCCTCGGCGACGCCCTCGAGCGGCGGCGCCTCGGCCGGCCGCGGGCCGTCGAGCCAGAAGGGATCGGGCGAGGCGTCGTCGAGGAGCACGCCCGGAGTATGGAAGCCTGTCCAGCCGATGCACGAGTTCGAGGTCGCCACGCTCGTTCTCGGGGGGCTGCTGATCATCGGCGCCCTCACCGCCGGGCTCGCGCACCGCAGCTTCCTGTCGATGACCGCCGTCTTCGTCGTCGCCGGCTTCATCCTGGGTGCGGGCGGGCTCGAGGTGCTCGAGTTCGACGCCGAGTCGGGCTTCGTCGTCCAGCTCGCCACCGTCGCCCTGATCGTGATCCTGTTCCGCGACGGGATCGAGGTCGAGGGCGAGATGCTCCAGCGCGAGTGGCGCCTGCCGGCCCGCAAGCTGATCCTGGCGATGCCCATCACCTGCGTGCTGATCGCGCTCGTCACGCACGCGGTCACCGACCTGAACTGGACCGAGTCGTTCCTGCTCGGCGCGCTGCTCTCGCCGACCGATCCCGTCCTGTCCTCGAGCGTGGTCACCAACCCGCGCGTCCCCCGGCTCGTGCGCCACTCGCTCAACCTCGAGTCGGGCATGAACGACGGCCTGGCCCTGCCCGCCGTGCTCGCCTTCAGCGCCGCGCTGGCGGCCGGGGAGGACGACTTCGTCTGGTACGAGTTCGTCCTCCAGGACGTCACGCTGGGCTTCGCCTTCGGCATCGGGATGGGCTACCTGGCCTCGTGGCTGATGCCGCGCGGCGCCGAGGACATCCCCGCCGCACCACAAGTCGCTCTACGCGCTCGGCGTGGCGTTCGCGACCTACGGCGTGGCCGTGCTCGAGCCGCTGCACGGCAACGGCTTCATCGCCGTCTTCGTGTGCGCGATCGTGCTCGGCATCCGCCGGCCCGACCTCGGCCGCCACTTCGAGGAGCGCGCCGACGACATCGTCGAGATCGTCAAGCTCGGGATCTTCGTCGTCTTCGGCGCGCTGTTGACCTTCGGCGGCCTGTTCGAGGACGGCTGGGCGGCCGTCGCGATCGTCGTGTTCACGCTGCTCTTCGCCCGCACGATCGCGATCTGGATCTCATTGGCGGGCACGCGGATCGACAACGCCACCAAGGGCTTCATGGCCTGGTTCGGCCCGAAGGGCGTGGCGACGATGACCTTCTCGATCCTCGTCCTCGGTCAGCCGATCGCCGAGGGCGAGCGCATCTTCAACCTCGCCGCGCTCGTCGTCTTCTGCTCGATCATCGTCCACGGGCTCAGCGACACGCCCGGGTCGGAGTGGATCGCTACTCGCCGTGGTGAGCCCGAGACGAGCGCTTGACGACCTTGACCGCGAACCGCGAGGGCTGCTCGCGCACCGTCGGGTTGTCGATGTCCTCGAGCCGCGAGATCAGCTTGATCCACTGCTCGGGCTTGAGCACCGCGTCGATCTGACGGGCGGCACGGCGGTTGTCGCCGTAGAGCGGGCGCCAGCCGACGTGGATGTGGTCGTCGTGGTCGCCCATGGCGAACGTGTTGTCCGCGCCGTCGAACGTCATCAGCGAGATGATCTGGTGCGGCTTCATCGTGCCCTGGAGCTTGAGCAGGCTCTGGATCGCCAGGTCGGTGATCGAGCCGGGGCCCTGGGTGGCGGGGGTGATGACGACGCCGTTGATGGCCCCGATGTCCATCGCCGTGCCGGTCGAGTGCTCCGAGACGTTGCCGGAGGCCGTCAGGTAGCCGTGGCCGCACTTGAGCGAGGTGATCGTCGGCTTGAGGCCGTTCGTCGCCAGGTAGAGCATCGTGGCGAGCACGCGGCGGTCGATCTGGCCCGAGCGGATGTCGCCGGTGCCGCAGCCGTAGACCTCGATCCGCGGGTCGGCGAGCACCCGGCGCACGAGCTGCTCCTTGCTCAGCAGCAGCAGCTCGCCGATCGTCGGGTTCTCGGCGTCGGACCCGAACAGCGGGTTCTTGCCCTTGGCGCGGTAGATGGCCGTCGACTCGAGCAGCTTCCAGCCGTCGAGGATCGGCTTCGGGTCGATCCGCGGGGCGCCGCGGCCGGCGGGGCGGATCTCGAACTTGAGGTACGGGGCCGACTTCTCGGTCTTCTCGCCGAGGCGGCCGAGGATCGTGCCGCCGAGCACGCGCGAGCCCTTCTTGAGCGCCTTGGGGCGGAAGTCGCGGGCGTCGAAGCCGAGCGGCGCGCCCTGCGTGGCCTCCTCGCCCGCCGCGGCGAGCTGGACGTCGCCGCCGGCGGCGCGGGCCTCCGGCCGCGTCGGGTGGGCGAACAGGCGCTCCTTGAGCGGCAGCGGAGCCGACTCGACCGCGACGTCCTCATCGGCCTCTGCGAGATCGGCGCCAGCCGATCTCGCGTCGGCACCGGCGCCAGCCGGTGTCGCGGCGTCGCGCGTCGGCGTGCGCTCCTGCTTGCGGCGGCGCGCTGAGCGCGGCTTCGGCGCGGGGTAGGTGCGCGAGACCTCGCCGAGGTGGGCGTAGGTGTAGGTGTTGCCGTAGACGTCCTGGAGCGTCACGAAGCGGCCCAGGCGCTTGCTCTTGCCGATCTTCAGGACGCGGCCGTCGTTGACGGCGATCACCGGGGCGTCGGCGCGGGAGTAGATCTTGATGCCGCGGCGGGCGGAGTCGGACTCCACGACCATGGCCGCGTTGCCCTCCTTGACCTTGTTGCCCTTCCTGGTGAGCTGGCCGGCGTAGGTCGACTTGGCGTAGACCGGGAAGCGGCCCTGCGTGAGGCCGGTGAGCGAGCCGACGAGGTCGCCAGGCAGGCCGCCGATGACCTGGGCGCGCATCAGCACCGAGTCCACGTACCAGTCGGCGTGGTTGTAGGCGAAGACGGCCCTGCGGATGTCCGTCTCGGCGCCGGCCGCGTTGAGGTAGCGGGCGGCGGCGAAGATCGCGTCGACGGGGTTGAACGGGTCCTTGACGCCGTCGCGGTTGGCGTCCACGCCGTAGGCGTCCCACGTCGGCGGCATGAACTGCATCCAGCCGAGGGCGCCCGCGGAGGAGATGTTCAGGTTGCGCCCGTAGTCGGTCTCGATCTCGTTGATCGCGGCCAGGATCTCCCAGCGCACGCCGTACTGCATGCCGGCGGCCTGGTAGATCGGGAGCAGGAAGGGCGGGATGCGGAACTTGTCGATGAAGAAGTTCGGCACGCCGACCCGGGCCGGCCCGGGGGTGGCCAGCGAGAAGGTCGGGTTCGAGACGGCGGGGCTGCCGTCCGGGTTCGCGAGCTTCGGCGCGGGGGTCAGACGACGCTGGTGCGAATCGTCACTATCGTCGACCTCGATCCCGCAGCCTCTACGTGAAGTCGAGGGTGAGGTCTTGCCGGTCTCACCTTCACAGTCGCCGGCCTCCGAGTTCTTCCGCTTCTTGCGATCCGAGCTCGTGTCGCCCGCCGGGGTGGGGGTGGCCGTGCTCGTGGGCGTCGCGGTCGCCGTGGGGTCCGGCGTCGGGACGGTGGTCTCCACGGGCGAGGGGAAGGGCGTGGGCTCGGCGGAGGCGGTCGGCGTCGCCGTCGGCGTGCCCGCGGGCGTGTTCGCGGGCGCCACGGTGGCCGTGGGGGCCGGCTCCGTGATCGGCGTGGCCGCAGGCGCCGGCGGCGTGGGGTCCGGCGTGGGCGCCTGGGCCGGGGCCGCGACGCCCAGCACCGCGGCGTAGATCGCGGCCACGGCGAAGCCGATGGCCAGGATGCGGCGCATCATGAGATCGGCGCGCACACGCGCGGGTAGAGGAGGAAGATCGCTGTCACGGGAAAAGACAGGGGAAAAGCCCGACGCCACAGAAGATCGGCCCACGAAGCCCCGGTCTTGAGCCAAGAACGTGGGGTCACAACCCCACTCTGCGAAGCTAACCCTCTACCTGAGGGTTGGATATCGACGGCTCTGACACAATCACGGCCTTCTGATGCCGCGTCTGCGTGACAGCGAAACCCGGCCCTTCAGCGACCGCGCCGCCCCGCTGATCGAGGAGGCGGCGGAGCGCTCGCGCGTCTCCATGCGGACGCGGCTCGAGCGATTGCGCCTGTCGTGGCGGTCGGTGCTCCAGGTCGGCGTCGCCGCCGGGGCCGCGTGGATCGTCGCCACCGAGGTCTTCGGGCACCAGGCCCCGTTCTTCGCGCCGGTCTCCGCGATCATCACGCTCGGTCTCACCGTCACCGAGCGCGGGCGCCGGGCGGTCGAGGTCGCGATCGGCGTGGCGGTCGGGATCGCGGTCGGCGACCTGCTCGTGCTCGCCATCGGCGTCGGTCCCGGCCAGCTCGCGCTGGTCGTGATGCTCGCGACGGCGCTGGCCATCTTCCTCGGCAGCGGGCAGATGCTGGCCACGCAGGCCGCCGTGTCGGCGGCGCTGGTGGCCACGCTCCAGCCGCCGACCGACGGCGTGACCTTCACCCGCTTCCTCGACGCCCTGGCCGGAGGGACGATCGCGCTGATCGTCAACGCCCTGGTGCTGCCCGCCGATCCCGTCTCGCTGGTCCGCCGCGCCGCCCGGCCGCTGCTCGATGAGCTGGCGGAGACGCTCGACGACATCGCGCGGGCGGTCGCCGACCGCGACCGCAAGCAGGCGGAGGCCGCGCTCGCGCGGGCGCGCGGGATCGATGAGCTGAGCGGGCGGTTCATCGACGCGGTGATCGCCAGCCGCGAGATGACACGCTTCGCGCCTCCGCGGCGCCGCCTTCGCGGCCGCGTCGAGGCCTACGCCGGCATCGCCACCCAGGCCGACCTCGCGGTGCGCAACGTGCGCGTGCTCGCCCGCGGCACGATCCGCGCCGTGCGGCTCGACGAGAACGTGCCGCCCCAGGTCGCCGAGGCGGTGCGCGAGCTCGCCGCCGCCGTCCGCGCGCTCGCCGACGCCCTCGAGGGCCACGGGAGCATGGAGCGCGTGCGCGAGCACGCCCTGCGAGCGGCGGCGACCGCCACGCTCGTGCTGGAGGGCACCGGCAACCTCTCGGTCAGCGTGATCGTCGGCCAGGTCCGCTCGACGGCCACCGACCTGCTCGTGGGCACCGGTCTGGACTCGGACAACGCGGTCGACGCGGTCGGGCGCGCGATCGACGATGCGCTCGAGGAAACGCGCGCATGACGCGCTACGGTTGGGGTAGTCAGGGCAACGGGAGGCCGTGATGCCAAGGATCGAAGTCGACACGGAGACGCTGACGGCGGGCGGAGCCCTGCAGTCGGCGGCAGGCGGGCAGGCGCTGGAGGCGGCGGGCGAGCTTCAGGCTGCCATCGCGGCGGCCGCCGCGGCGGTCGGCGACGCCGGCGCCGGAGGCGCGGTCGGCGGCTGGGGCGAAACCTGGTCGCAGAGCCTCGCCGGGCTCGCCGACGCCACGCTGCGCACGGGAGGCAACCTCACCGCGGCGGGCCACGCGTACCAGCAGACCGACGACTCGGCGATGCCGCGCTGATGGCGGGCGGGGAGAGCTACGGCGGCATCACCGTGCCCGAGGGCGACCCCGGCGCGCTCGAGGCGAGCGCGGGCCGGCTCGTCGCCACCGCCGGGATGCTCGACTCGATCTCGGGCTCGCTGCGCGGCGTGCTCGGCGGGCTCTCCTGGTTCGGGCCGGCGAGCGCCGCCCACACCGGGCTGACCGGCGCGCAGTCCACGATGGCGTCGACGGCCTCGGGCTCGTTGATCCAGAAGGCCGCGGTCATCAACGACTACGCGCTCGTGCTCGAGGCCGCGCAGCGCCAGGCCAAGAAGGCGATCGAGCGCGCGAAGGACGCCGACCGCCGGATCAAGGAGGCCGAGGCCGACATCGACCAGGCGATCACGGATCAGGGCACCGCCAACGCCCGGATCATCGCCGCCCAGGCGGCTCAGTCCAGAGTCTTCAGCTCGGTGGTCGACTTCGCGTTCGGCGACACGGCCGCGGCGGCCGCCGTCGACGCGGCCGCCGCCGAGGAGGCCGACGCCCGGCGCGACCTCGAGGCGGCCCAGGAGCGCGAGCGCATCGCCCGCCGCCGGCTCGAGGAGGCTCAGAAGGACCGCGAGGACGCCCAGAAGGAGGGCGACAGGGCCGAGCTGGCCGTCAAGCTGGCGCGCACCGGGCTGATCGCCGCCGCCCAGGGGGCGGGCCTGCTGCCCACCCAGCCGGGCGGCCCCGCCGATCCCGCGTTCGCGGCCGCCGCCGGCATCCGGCTCGAGCCTCCGAAGCCGCCGCCCAAGGACGAGGGCAACTGGTTCGAGCGCCGGCTCGACGACGTCGGCGACGCCGCCTCGTGGACGTGGGACCAGACCAAGCAGGTCCCCGGCGGCTTCTGGGAGGGCACCAAGGGGATCGGCGAGGGCGCCTACTTCCTCTACCAGCTCAACCCCACGAACCTCACGAACTGGCGCGACCCCGGCGCGATGATCGACCGCTACAAGCAGCTCGGGGAGACCGGCAAGTACGCCTACGAGAACCCCGGCGAGTTCGGCAAGGCCATCATCAACTACGAAGACCTCGAGAACGGCCGCTACGGCGAGTGGCTGGGGAACCTGGGTCCCGACGCGGTGGTCGCCGTGGCCACCGGCGGCACCGGCGCCGTGGTCACACGGAGCACGAGGCTCGTGAAGGCGACGGACAATCTCACCGACGCCGCGCGCGCCTACGACCGCGCGAGCGACGTCAAGTCGAGCCTCCCTACGGAGCGCTTGCGCAAGAAGACGGTGGCCACGAACGCGGGGGACGACGCGCCGATCGCGATCAGCGGCGACGCCTACAAGGAGCAGGCGCGGGCGCTCGAGCGGATGGGCCTCGACCCCGACCTGCTCAAGACGACGCCGGCGCGCGACGTCCAGAGCGGGATGAAGGGCACCGCCGGGCACGACATGCCGTCACACCCGTGGGACCGCAACCAGTTCGACGGCTACTACTACAGCACCCACTCCGAGATCCGGCTCTTGATCGACGATCCCAAGACGCCCGTCGGCGTCACGAAGACACCGTGCACGCAGAGCTGCGACCCGGGCATCTCCAGGCTCGCGGACGAGCTCAACCAGGACATCCTGGTCCACTCGGACCAGGGCCCGGTCGTGTACCGCGGCAAGGACGGCGCGGCGATCCCGATCAAGTCGCCCTCCGACTACCCGGGCGTCAACAGCAAGTGGCCGGGGCTCCTGTGGGGCGCCGGCGGGGGCACCGCCGCGGCCGGCGCGTCGGCGGGCGGTCCGTGAGCGACGTCGATCGCGCGAAGGAAGAGGCCCTTGCGGCCCTCGATGCGGCGCCGGACGGCTGGCTCGGCCTGCCCGAGCGGCGCCGGCTGCGGGAGGCGATGGGTCCGTGGACGCCGGCCTATGAGCCGGGCGGGCCTGACGCCGGGCTGCTGCGCCGCGCGGAGCTGCACGCGGCCGCCGCCCGGCGCGCGCTGCCGGTCTGGGAGGCGGCGTTCCCGGGCGACCGGCGCCCGCACGACCTGGTCGCCTCGGTCCTGGCGTCCCTGCGGAGCGGCTGGCCGCCGGAGGGCATGTCGGCCGAGGCCGCGCCACTGGAATCCGACCTCGAGCAGCTCGCCGTCGAGCCCGGCCGCCGAGCGGCGTTCAACGCGGCGATGGCAGCGGTGCATCTCAGCGCCGAGGCCGCCGACGGCGACCTCGATCCCGACCTCTACCCGCCGGACACGGAGGACGACGACCTCGACGAGCCGCTCGTCGAGACCCTTGCCGCGTGGGCGCTGGCCGAGGACGACCGGGACGGTACCCGCGAGTTCTGGCGCTGGTACGTCAGCGAGGCGTTCCCGGCGGCGTACGCTGTGTCCGAGTGAGGCTGCGCCGCAGAACGCCGACCCACGGACTCGAGTTCGAGCTGGAGTTCCCGGAAGGGCTCAACGTGTACCGCGACGTCGCGGGCACCGATCTGATCGTCGCCGCCGGCGAGCTCAAGGACCCGGGGGCGACGGTGATCAGCATCGGCGCCGTTCGCGGACAGGAGCCGGTGACCCGCGACGAGCACGTCCGCCGCGTGCGCGCGAACTCCGCCGACCTCCTCCAGCCGCACCTGGTCGACGAGGGGCCGATGCCGCTGGCCGGCCACGAGTCATGGTGGACGGTCGACGCGATCGTGGTCGGCGGCCGGTCGCTCGTGCTCGACCGCTGGATGCTCGTCCGCGACGGCGTCGGGTGGACCGCTTCGGTCCAGACGCCGGCGCTGACCATGCACAGCATCCGCGACGGCGCGATCACGATCGTCTCGACGCTGCGGTTCAAATGAGCTCGTTCGACCCCGAGACCGGCATCCTCACGGCGTCGCGCGAGCAGATCGGCGCGCTGGCCGCGTGGGCGACCGGCGCCGCGGAGGCGGACGCCGGCGCCGTGGACGCGATGCTCGGGCAGGCCGGCGCGGGGTCGCTCGAGCGCCCGCACCTGAAGCTCGACCGACGCGCTCGCGCCGCTGCGCCGCCCGATCGTCGGCGTCCGGCTGGCCAAGACCGGCTACCTGATGCCGGGCTGGGTCGGCGACGGGCGCTTCACGCTGCACGTCTACCGCAACGGCGACGACGACCAGCTCGTCTCGATGCCGGCCGAGCACCTCGTGCACTTCCTGCTCTGGCTGCTCGACATCGGCCCGCGCCCGCGCGACGAGCGGCCGGCCGAGACGTCGGTCGACTCGGAGGCCCTCAGCCGCGCGGTGGCGCTGCGGCTCGGCGACCGGCCGTCGGAGGGGCTGCTGCCCGAGCCGCTCGATTCCGCTGTCGCGCACGGGTTCCGCGACTGGTGGCTCGCCAGCTCGCACTGGCCGCCGGCGGAGGGCGTCCCCGGCAAGCTCATGCTCGAGGCGATCGACACCGACGCCGGGCCTGTGGTCGGTCCAGCAGCTCGAGGACGGGACGGCCATCGTGCGGCCCGTCACGCCGCTCTCCACGATGCTCGCGCTGGGGGACCTCCTGCCCGACGGCGGCCTCGTCGACCAGAGCGCGCCGCGCCTGCCGCTCGAGGACACACCGGTCCTCGGTGGTCCGGTCAAATGGGTCGCCGACGTCCTTGGCTGACTATCCTTCGACACGCTCGGGCTCCTGGAGCCGGAGCCGCACGGCGATCTGCACGAGGTCGCGGGGGAGCTGCGCGGCGCGAGCCGCGCGGGAGTCGCCGTGGTCGGTGTGCCCGCCGCGCCCGGCGACACGGCGGTGGTCCTCACCGACCGCGCCATGTCGGCGCTCGATGCCGACGGGCTGCTGATCGACTGGGAGCCGTGCGAGCTGGCCGGCGAGCCGGCCGTGCGGACGCTCGTGCTCGAGCAGCTCGGCGGCCTGGTCACGGTCGTGCTCGAGCAGTGGCGGCTCGTGGCGGCCGACACGGCGTGGACGGTCACCGCGACCGCCGACCTGGCGGCGTGGGCGAGCCTCGCGGGCGGCCTGCGGCGCGTGGTGGCGACGCTCGAGGTGGTGGAGCCGTGACGCTCACCGTCGATACCGCGCGCGCTGAGATCAGCGGCCCGGACGAGGAGATCCGCGCGCTGCTGGCGAGCGACGAAGCGATCGAGGTCGAGTCTCCGTTGCTGGCCGACGGGATCCGCGCGGCGCGGGCGCCCGCCGCCCGCTTCCGCGTGATCGGCTTCGAGGCGCCGTTCGAGGCGGTGGCCGACGAGCGCGCCGGCGCGCTGATCCTGGCGCGCCCCGGCGACACGATCGTGCTGCGGGCGTGCACGCCCAGCGGGCTGCTCGGCCTGCTCGTGCGCGCCGTCGGGTTGCGCCCGCGGCCGCGGCTCGACGTCGAGGCGATCACGGTGCCGTCGCGCGTGGTCGCCGAGCGGTCGGCCGAGGACCCGCTGCTGCACGAGCAGCTCGAGGCGCTGCGCGCGCACTGGCGGATCGAGGCCTACGGTGCCGGGACCGGCTGGTACGTCGAGGTCCTCGACAGCGAGCTGGGGCTGTGGACGGTCGAGGCCGCGGGCAAGGGCGAGGTCACGCTGACGCCGACCGACGCGACCGCGGTGCTCGACGAGCTCGCGGCGCTGCCCGGGCACGTCGGGCTCGGGCCGTCATAGCTGGCACTCGGGGCACCAGAACGTCGTCCGCCCGCCGATCGTCGCGCGCTCGAGCGGGGCGCGGCAGCGGGGGCAGGTCCCGCCGCGCTCGCGGTGCGGCGTGAAGTGGCCGGTGTGGGCGCCGCCGTTCTTGATGGCATCGCGCAGGGCCGCGCGGACGGCGCGGCGCAGGTGGTCGAGCTCGTCGGTGGTGAGCTCGTTCGCCGGCCGCCGCGGGCTCATGCGCGCGCGCCAGAGGATCTCGTCGGCCAGCAGGTTGCCGACGCCCGAGATCACGCCCTGGTCGAGCAGGCGCGCCTTCAGCGGCGCCGCCCCGCGGCCCACGCGCTTGCGGAACTCGTCGCGGCCGACCTCGGCGGCGTCCGGGCCGACGTGCGAGAAGTCGGGCTCCAGGATCGCGCGGCCGAGCCGCCGCTTGTCGCGCAGGGCGAGCCGGCCGCCGTCGGCGAACTCGAGGGTGAACCGGTCCCAGTTGCGCGGAGCGGGCGCCTCGTCGACGGTGAGGCTGCCCGCCATGCCCAGGTGCAGGCCGAGCTGCGGCCCGCCGTCCGTCTCTGCCCACAGGAACTTGCCGCGCCGGTGCGTCTCCACCAGCCTGTGCCCGACCAGCGCGGCGGCCATCTCGCCGGGCGCGTGCGGGCGGCACACGTAGGTGTCGCCGTCGTCGACCGCGACGATCTCGCGGCCGACGACGAGCTCGAGCTGCCGGCGTGCGCGTTCGGCTTCCGGCAGCTCGGGCATGCGACTAGAGGCTACGACGCTTCGTACGCCAGCTTCCGCTGCGCCACCTTCGCCTGCGCCTTCTTCTCCGGCACCAGCACGGTCGCGGCGACCACGAGGGCGGCGCCCACCAGCGCGGCGCCGACGATGAACGCCAGCTGGTAGCCGCCGGTCAGCGCCGAGGCGGCCGACTCGCCGGCCGCGGACAGGCCCTCGGTCCTCGAGGACGACAGCGTCGCGAGCACGGCGAGGCCGAGCGCGGCGCCGACCTGCGCGGTGGTGTTGACCAGGCCGGAGGCCAGGCCGGCGTCCTCGGGCGTGGCGCCCGACATCGACAGCGTCATCAGCGCCGGGAAGGCGACGCCGCAGCCGATGCCCATGAGCACCATCACGGGCAGGACGTTCACGGCGTAGCTGCCGTCGACCGGAGCCTGGGTGAACCATGCGAGGCCGATCGCGATCAGCGCGAGGCCGGGGAGCAGCGTCGTGCGCGCCCCGTAGCGGGTGATCAGCGGCTCCGAGAAGCGCACGGACATGATCCCCATGAGGATCGTCGTCGGCAGGAACGCGAGACCGATCTCGAGCGCGGAGTAGCCGAGCACGCGCTCCATGTAGAGCGAGCCCATGAAGAACACGCCGAACATGCCGGCGATGGCCAGGGCCTGGATCGCGTTGGCGCCCGACACGTTGCGCGAGCGGAACATCCGCAGCGGCATGAGCGGGTTGGCGGCGGTCGCCTCGCGCACCAGGAAGGCCGCGAGCAGGACCAGCGAGACGGCGCCGAGGAGCAGCGTGCGGCCCGCGCCCCAGCCGTACTCGGCGGCCGGCTGGACGATCGTGTACACGCCGAGCATCAGCGCGCCGGTGATCAGCGCGGCGCCGGGGATGTCGGCGCCCTTGCCGAAGCCGATCCCGCGATCGCTCTCGAGCAGCCGCACGGCGGCGACGGCGGTCGCGATCCCGATCGGGATGTTGATGAAGAAGATCCAGTGCCAGTTGATGGCCTGGGTCAGCACGCCGCCGGCCAGCAGGCCGATCGAGCCACCGGCCGAGGCGACGAACGCGTAGGCGCCGATCGCCTTCGCCTGCTCCCGGGGCTCCGGGAACATCGTCACGATCATGCCGAGGATGACGGCGGACGTGAAGGCGCCGCCGGCGCCCTGGACCATGCGCGCGATCACCAGCATCTCCTGCGACTGCGCGAGGCCGCACGCCATTGAAGCGGCGACGAACACGGCGAGGCCGGCCAGGAAGACGTTCTTGCGGCCGAGCAGGTCGCCGATCCGGCCGGCGAGGAGGAGCAGCCCGCCGAACGCGATCAGGTAGCCGTTGACCACCCACGCGAGGCTGGACTGCGAGAAGCCGAGATCGCTCTGGATCTCGGGAAGAGCGACGTTCACGACGGTGGCGTCGAGAACGATCATCAGCATCCCCACGCACAGGACGTAGAGAGCGATCCAGCGGCTGCGGTCTGTCTGGGGAGGATTCATGTCAGTAGAGACCGGGGTCGGGGACGGAACTCATCGCTTGGGTTGCCAAAGAGCGATGTCGCCGGCGTCCGGCGTGCTCAGGACGCTGCGCCAGCCGTGCGGGCCTTCGCGGGGATCGAGGAGGACACTGGCGCCGAGGATGCGGGCGCGCTCGGTCGTGCCGGCGACGTCTCGGACGGCGACATAGGGCAGCCACGCGGGCGCCGGCGTGTCGCACTCGACGAGCCCGCAGCCCCTTCCGAGCGACCAGTAGCCGCTGGTCTGCTCCGCCCGCCAGCCGAGCAGGTCCTCATAGAACTCGCGCGCGCGGGGAAGGTGGCCGGTGTGGAGCTCCAGATGGACCACGGGGTTCATGCCCGATAGACCGGCCAGCCGTACCGAACTCATCGGTGCCTCGTTCTACGGTCCGGTGCGATGAGCGTGATGGCCGACACACAACTGCTCAGCGCAGCCCGCAAGGGCGACGAGGACGCGTACCGCCGCCTCGTCGAGCCCCGCCGCGCCGAGCTGCAGGCGCACTGCTACCGGATGCTCGGCTCCGTGCACGACGCCGAGGACGCGCTGCAGGACGCGCTGCTGCGCGCCTGGCGCGGGATCGGGCGCTTCGAGGGCCGCAGCTCGCTGCGCTCGTGGCTCTACCGGATCGCCACCAACACGTGCATGGACCTGGCCGGCAAGCGCCGCGTCCTGCCGATCGACTACGGGCCCGGCGCCGACCCGCACGACAGCCCCGGCGTGCCCGTGGTGGAGAACGTGTGGGTCGAGCCGTATCCCGGCGTGGAGGACGACTACGAGCAGCGCGAGGCGCTCGAGCTCGCGTTCGTGGCCGCCCTCCAGCACCTGCCGGCGACCCAGCGCGCGGTGCTGATCATGCGCGAGGTCCTGGGCTTCTCGGCAGCCGAGGTGGCCGAGACGCTCGACACGTCGGTGGCCTCCGTCAACAGCGCGCTGCAGCGCGCGCGCAAGGCGACCGACGAGCGGATGCCCGAGCAGAGCCAGCAGGAGACGCTGCGCGCGCTCGGCGACGAGAAGGTCACCGAGATCGTCGAGGAGTACATGGGTGCGCTCGGGTCCGGCGACATCGACCGCGTGGTGGCGCTGCTGACCGAGGACGCCACCTGGTCGATGCCGCCGTGCCCGATGTGGTTCCGCGGCATCGAGACGGTGTCCGCCTTCCTCACCGACTACCCCCTGAACGAGCGCTGGCGCCACATCCCGACGCGCGCCAACGGCCAGCTCGCCGTCGGCTGTTACATGTGGGACGGCGAGAGGTTCGCCGCCGCGGTGCTCGACGTGATCACGCTGCGCGGCGACAAGGTCGTGGACGTGACGGCGTTCCTGGCCCCGTGGGTGTTCAGCCGCTTCGGCGAGGCCGACGGCTTCATGACCGAGGAGATGTTCGCGCGCTTCGGCCTGCCCGCCTCGGCATGACCGACGACTTCGAGCAGCTCGACACGGAAGTCTGGCTCCCGCACTACCTGCCGCACTGGAGCTCGCGCGCGGAGAGCGCGGCGACCTACACGGTCGAGGACTCCGAGCTGCGGCTCACGATCCCGGTCGAGCAGGGGCTGTGGTGCCCCGGGGTCCACGAGGAGCCGCTGCGCGTCTCCGGCGTGCAGTCGGGCGTGCTCGACGGCCAGCTGCCGTTCCGCGACGACCTCGTCGTGCGCGAGCACCAGGAGACGCACTGGGGGTGGACGCCTCACCACGGCCGGATCGAGATCCGCGCCCGCATGGACCTCAGCCCGCGCTCGATGGCCTCGCTCTGGATGAGCGGCCTCGAGGACGAGCCCGACCGCTGCGGCGAGATCTGCGTCTTCGAGATCTTCGGCGACGCGCCGCGCAACGTCGGCTGCGGCATCAAGAACTTCCGCGACCCGGCGCTGAGGTGGGAGTTCGACGCGCCGGAGCTCGACATCGACATCTCGCGGCATCACGTCTACGCCGCCGACTGGCAGCCGGGGCGCGTCGACTTCAGCGTCGACGGGGAGCACGTGAAGACCGTCCACCAGGCGCCGGACTACCCGCTCCAGCTCATGGTCGCGGTGTTCGACTTCCCGGCCAAGGAGGGGCCCGCGGATCACGTGCCGCTGTTCGCCGTCGACTACGTGACGTGCGACACGGCCTCGACGTTGTTGCCCTCGGGGTCGAGCGCGAAGGCGCCGTAGTAGGACGGGTGGTACTGGGGCCGCAGGCCGGGCGGCCCGTTGTCGCGCCCCCCGGCGGTCAGGGCGGCGGCGTGGAAGGCGTCGACGGTGGCCCGGTCGGAGGCGGCGAAGGCCACGTGCAAGGGCGCCGAGCTCGGGCGGTCGGAGATCCAGAAGTCGGGCTTCCCGTCGCGGCCGAAGCCCACGCCGTAGGGGCGGTCCATCAGCACCACGTAGCCGAGCGGCGCCAGCGCTCGCTCGTAGAAGGCGCGACTGGCGGCGAGGTCGGCGACCCCGATGTTCAGGTGATCGATCACAGCCCGAAGCTACCGGCCGTGTCTTGGATGAGACTGGTATCGGTACTCAGCCGGCGGCGGCGATCGCCTGGTCGACCGCGTCGGGAGCGAGCACGGCCTCGATGACCATCACGGCGGCGCCGATGACGCCCGCGCGGTCGTCGAGCGTGGAGCGGGCGATGCGGATCGAGCGGGTGGCGAGGGCGGTGGAGCGGCGGTAGACGACTTCGCGGACGCCGGCGAGCAGGTGCTCGTCGGCGTGGGCCATGTCGCCGCCGATGACGATGACGCCGGGGTTGAAGAAGTTGACGGCGCTGGCGAGCACGCCGCCGAGCTCGCGGCCGGCCTGGCGCACGAGGCGCATGGCCTCCGGCCGGCCGTCGCGCACGTGGCGGACGACGTCGCGGCTGTTCTCCGCCGGCACGCCGAGGGCGCTGAGGCGCGACGCCATGGCGCCGCCGCCGGCGATCGCCTCGAGGCAGCCGAGGTTGCCGCAGCGGCAGATGACGTCGTCGTGGTCGGGGACGTGGATGTGGCCGATGTCGCCGGCGGCGCCCTGGGCGCCGCGGTGGATGCGCCCGTCGGTGATGACGCCGCAGCCGATGCCGGTGCCGACCTTGACGAAGAGCAGGTGGGCGGTGTCGCGCCAGCGGGCCCAGTACTCGCCGAGGGCCATGATGTTCACGTCGTTGTCGACGAGGACGGTGGCGCCGTAGCGCCCCTGCAGCCGCGTCGCGACCCCGTAGCCGTCCCAGCCGGGCATGATCGGCGGCGCCACCGGCGTGCCGGTCGCGAACTCGACCGGGCCCGGGATGCCGACGCCGATGCCGCGCACGTCTGCGCGGCTGTGCGCGCTCTCGCTCAGCAGCGCGTCGAAGGTCTCCTCGAGCCAGCCCAGGACGGTGTCAGGGCCGTCGGCGATCGGGATGTCGGTTCGTGTCTCCACCATGACATCGCCCGCGAGATCGGTGACCGCGACGCGCGAATGCGTGGCTCCGAGGTCGGCCGCCAGCACGACGCCTGCGTTGCGGTTGAAGGCGAAGGTCTTCGGCGGGCGGCCGCCGGTCGAGGCGCTCGCGCCGGCGGGCACCACGAGCCGCTGCGCGAGCAGGGCGTCCATCCGCTGGGCGACGGTCGAGCGCGCGAGCCCCGTCAGCGCGACGAGCTCTGCACGCGTGCTTGCACGGCCGTCGCGGATGAGCCGCAGCATGGCTCCCGCGCCGGTTCCCGTCGACGATCCGTTGCCGCCGGCGCCGGAGCTGCTGCTGGGCCGTGCGGCGTCGAAACGCCGGTTCGCATCGAGATCTTCTGTGCCCAACAGGTCCGACATGGCGTATCAGAATGCCATAAGCGGCGGCTTGCGTCTTGATTCGTTCCAAGATTGCGGAGAAGTGTCGACCCAGTTTGCAGCTTTTGCTTGACGCTCGGTAAAAGTGCAGGTAGCGTCCGGCTTCATGGAGAGAGGGCTGTTGTCGGCGGCCGAGGCGGTGCCGGCCGCTGCCGCCGATGGGGGATTGCGGTCCCGGGCCGAGGGTCTCGCGGACCGCTATGAGGAGCTGGTGACACGGGCCGAGACGGCCGCCGTGCGCTGGCGCTGGGCGACGCCCACCTCCGGTCACGGCGACGTCGAGCCGCTGCGGCTCCAGCGCATGGGCTGCACGCCCGGGCGCTGGCTGCACCGGCCGCCGCCGCCCTGGCAGGAGCACGAGGCGATCGGCTTCGATGCGCTCAGCCGCGTGGTGTGCGTGCGCCAGTACGACGCGACGGGAGAGGTCTGGCTGGAGCGATTCGCCTCCTGGAGCCGCGACCACGTGGAGGTCGTGTGCTTCCGGGCGCCGGTCGAGTGCGGCGAGGGCGAGTTGCCGGCGGAGCTCCAGTGCGTCATGCAGATGCGGCTCGCGGCCGGGCAACCGGTCGAGAGCGAGCGCTACATGCCGCCGACCGGATCCTGTTCGCGCGAGCGCTACCGGTTCGAGGGGGGCCGGCTTGCGCGTGTCGATGAGGACTCCTGCGACGAGGGCGGCGGCCTCGCCACCGTCGTGAAGGAGATCCTCTACGGCGAGGACGGACGCGTCGTGGGTGTCGACGCCGTCGGTCCTGAAGGCCGCCAGGCGATCTGGCGGCACGGGGGTCAGCCGCATCCCGCGCGGAGGGAGGCTCGTCCCTCCGCGCCGGGACGGTTGCGCCGTCAGGTCTGCGTGTAACCCGCGGCCCGGCCGGCTTCGGCGAGGCGTTCCGCCATCCGGCGGTTCGCCTCGTCGATCATCTCGCCCTCGAACATCGCCGCCCCGCGGCCGGCGTCGGTGGCCTGCTTGTAGGCGGCGAGGAGCGCCTCGGCGCGCTCCCAGTCCTCGCGCGCGGGCGTGAAGACCTCGTTGACGATCTCGATCTGGCGCGGGTGGATCGTCCACTTGCCGTCCATCCCGAGCGCTCTTGCGAGCCGTGCCCGCTCTCGCAGCCCGTCGTCGTCGTCGAACGCCGCGTAGGGGCCGTCGATCGCCTGGATGCCGGCGGCGCGGGCGGCGACGACGAGGCGGCTGAAGACGTAGTTGAGGTGGTCGCCGGGGTAGTGCTCGGGCGCGCCGCCGATCGTCGTGATCGGGATGCCGACCGCGGCGCTGTAGTCGCCCGGGCCGAAGATCAGCGTCTCCATGCGGGGAGACGCGGCGGCGATCGCCTCGCAGGCGAGCAGGCCGGTGGCGTCCTCGATCTGGGCCTCGATCCCGATCCGGTTCCGCAGCTCCTTGGCGAGCTCGATCTGGGTCAGCAGCTTGTCGGTCATCTCGACGTCGCCGGGAGTGCGGACCTTGGGCAGCATGATCGCGTGCAGGCGGTCGCCGGCCTGCTCGACGACGTCGATCAGGTCGCGGTAGTAGTGCGGCGTGTCGGTGCCGTTGACGCGCACGACGACGGTCTTGTCGCCGAAGTCCTGGTTCAGCGCCTCGATGACGAGGCGGCGCGCGTTCTCCTTCTCGGACTGGGCGACCGCGTCCTCGAGGTCGAGGAACACCTCGTCGGCCTCGAGGGACGGCGCCTTCGCCAGGAAGCGCTCGCTCGAGCCGGGCACGGCGTGGCAGGTGCGTCGGGGGCGCATACGAGCGGGCAACCCTAACCCCCTCAATGCGGGAGCTCGTACGCCGCCGCGAGCTCGGGTCCTTGCGGGCGAGCATCTCCGCGAGGTCGACCATCACGCGGCACTGCTTCCAGGTCGCGTCGTCCTGCATCTTGCCGTCGATCATGTGCACGCCACGGCCGTCGGGGATCGCCTCGATGACCTTCTTGGCGAAGGCGACCTCGCCGGGGTCGGGCGAGAAGACCTTGCGGGCGACGTCGAGCTGGGCGGGGTGCAGCGACCAGGCGCCGACGCAGCCCATCAGGTAGGCGGCGCGGAACTGGGCCTCGCAGCCCTCGACGTCGCGGATGTCGCCGAACGGGCCGTAGAACGGCAGGATGCCGGCGCCGGCGCAGGCGTCGACCATGCGGCCGAGCGTGTAGTGCCACAGGTCCTGCTGCGCGGCCGTCCGCTCGTCGCCGGGGTCGCCGAGAACGAGGTAGCCGGGGTGGCCGCCGCCGACGCGGGTGGTCTTCATGCGGCGGCTGGCGGCGAGGTCGGCGGGACCGAGGCTCATGCCCTGCATGCGCGGGGAGGCGGTGGCGATCTCCTCGACGTTGGCGACGCCCTGGGCGGTCTCGAGGATCGCGTGGACCAGGATCGGCTTCTTCAGCTCCGCGCGCGCCTCGAGCTGGGCCAGCAGCCGGTCGACGTAGTGGATGTCCCACGGGCCCTCGACCTTCGGGACCATCACGACGTCGAGCTTGTGGCCGATCGCCTCGACGATCTGCGTGAGGTCGTCGAGCACCCACGGCGACTCGAGCGCGTTCACCCGCGTCCACAGCTGCGTCTCGCCGAGCTCGATGTCCTTGCCGACCCTGATCAGGCCCTCGCGTGCGGCCTCCTTGCGGTCGACCGGGATCGCGTCCTCGAGGTTGCCGAGCAGGATGTCGGTCTGGGTCGCGATGTCGGCCGCCTTGCCGACCATCTTCTCGTTGGAGAAGTCGAGGAAATGGATCATCCGGCTCGGCCGGACCGGGATCTCTCTCAGCGGTTCAGGGGCGCCGATGGCCAGCGGCTCGAAGAAGGAACGGGGGTTGCGCATGGGCGCCGGATCGTAGAGTCCCCGGGCCTATGAGCACTTCAGTCGACACCGATCAGCGCTCCCGCGAGGCCTCGGGCGCGCATCCCTACGGCCGCTACTTCGAGGAGTTCGAGGTCGGCGCCGTCTACAAGCACTGGCCGGCCAAGACGGTGACCGAGGCGGACGACCACCTGTTCTGCCTGATCACCATGAACCACCACCCGCTGCACATCAACGACGTCTACGCGGCCGGGTCACAGCAGGGCCGCAACGTCGTGGTGGGGCCGTACGTCTACTCGCTGGCGCTGGGCATGAGCGTGTCCGACATCTCGGGCAAGGCGATCGCCAACCTCGCCACCGAGGAGCTCTCGCACCCCGCGCCCGTCTTCCACGGCGACACGCTGTTCGCCGAGACCGAGGTGCTCGAGGTGCGAGAGTCGCGCTCGAAGCCCGACCGCGGGACCGTGAAGGTGCACACACGGGTCCTCAACCAGGACGGCGTCCTGGTCGCCGAGTTCAAGCGGCTCGTGCTGGTGCCCAAGCGGGAAACGTCAACGGCGGCTGGGTAGGGAGGCGGGGGTGCATTTCGTCACCCGGCTGCCGCGATCGAGCTCCGAGGTGACGTTTGGCACCTATACGGTGCGCAACGTCACCCGATGCGACGGGACGGCCCGACGGGTGACGAAATGCACCCCCATCCGGGCCTTCCCTCAATGCCGAAGTTGAAGTTCGTCAGGCGCGGCGCTCGACCACGGGGCGCGACGCGGTCTGGCGGCGCGGGCGGCTGAGCGCGCCGCGCACCGATCCGAGGGCGCGCGAGACCGGGCCACGGACGGCCATGCCGGTGATGACGACGGCGGCGAGGATCAGCTCGAGGATGAGCGGAGTCGGGCTCGGGCCGGCGGCGGCGGTGGACGCTGCGGCGGCGGGGGCGGCGAAGATCAGGATTGCGGCGGTGGTGGCGACGGCGACACGGTTGACCATGGGCCGAAGACTGCGCCCCGCTGCTTGTCGAATCCTTGGCGCGAGCTTGGTGTCAGCGTGACGGCGGCTCTGCGGTCTCGACGGCGTCCGGAATCGCCAGCGGCCGGGGCTCGCCGTCGCCGCGCCAGACGAACCGCTGCGCGTACCACGAGGTCCCGACGCCGGCGCGCTCCCAGCCGGCCGCGACGAGCGCGGAGACCAGGACCTTGACGGTGGCGATCATCTCGGGGGTCGGCGGCTCGGGGTCGGTCATGAGCGTCCAGCGCAGCGAGGGGGACTCGCCGATCGACTTGCGCCGCCCGCCGCCGGGCGCGCCCGCCATCGCCCGGAACGCGGACTTGAGGTAGCCCGCCTTCCACGCGATCTCGCAGGTCCAGAGCGTCTCGGCGTCCTCGGGCCACGGCTGCGCGCGGGCGAACCGGCGGGCGGGGACGACGGGCTCGGGCTCCGGCGCGCCCGCGCGGAGCGCCTCGGGCGCATCGGAGAGCGGCGTCGGCGGGACCGCGCGCCGGGGCGGCCGCGCGTCGCGCCGCGGCAGCTCGGGGGCGGCGCCGAGCGGCCCCGTGGGAGCCGCCGTGGGCGCGCGGGCGACACGCGGGGGCGCGACGACGTCGGGCGCGACGACCTCGGGCGCGACCGGCTCCTCGACGATCTCGTGCGCGGCCGGCTCCTCGACGAGCTCGGCGGCGACGGGCTCCTCGACGATCTCGTGCGTGACCGGGTCCTCGACGAGCTCGGCGGCGGCTGGCTCCTCGATGACCTCGTGCGCGACCGGCTCCTCGACGATCTCGGCGGCGGCGGGCTCCTCGATGACCTCGTGCGCGACCGGCTCCTCGCGGGGCGCCGCCTCGGCGGCCGCCTCCTCGATCACCTCGTGGTGGGTCGCGGTGGCGGCCGGCTCCTCGACGACCGGCTCGGGCGGCGGGGGCGCGGGAGCGGCGCGGAACCGCAGGATCCTCGGGCCGCCGGACCGCACGGGCGCCGGCGGGGGCGGTGGGGCGGGCGGCGCAGGGGCCACCAGCGCGACGGGCTTCGGGTCCTGCACCACCGGCTCGGGCGGCGGAGGCGCCGGACGGACGGGCAGGGACGGGGTCGGCTCGGGCGCGGGGCGCTCCTTGGCGACCGCCGTCCGCCGCGCCGCGCGGCGGCGGCGCTGGAGCTGCCCGCCCGACAGCCCGACCGCGAAGGCGAGCACGATCCCGCCCAGCAGCGCGGGCACGGGCAGGCCCTCGGTCGCGAGTGGATTCGGCACGATGGCGCGCTCGGCCGCGGCGTCGGCGTCCTCCGCCAGCCGCTCCTGCTCCGCCAGGGCCGGTGCCGCGATCGTCATCGAGTGGACACCGGCGGCCATCACCGCCAGCACCACCATCGCAACCGTCAGATACCACCAATTCGTTCGCAGAACATGGATGGTCGCCCGCATCGGCCGTATCCGGCCTAGACGATCCGTCAGGTCGTTAGTTGTGAGCGCCACTGAAACAAGGGTTCGTCCGGGTATGGCAAAGTGCCATCTTTGCGCTTTCGGACCTTGAGAGGTTGAACCTAAACCGTGACGATCGAGACCACCGCCATGACCTCGAACCAGAAGCTGCTGCGCTGGGTGGAGGAGGTGGCGGAGCTGACCCAGCCGGACTCGATCCACTGGTGCGACGGTTCCGCGGAGGAATATGACCGGCTCGCGCAAGCCCTCGTCGACGCAGGGACCTTCGAGCGCCTGAACGACGCCAAGCGCCCGAACTCCTACCTGGCGCTCTCCGACCCCAACGACGTCGCCCGCGTCGAGGACCGCACCTTCATCTGCAGCCTGAAGGAAGAGGACGCCGGGCCGACCAACCACTGGCGCGATCCGCAGGAGATGCGCGAGCTGCTGAACGAGAAGTTCCGCGGCGCGATGCGCGGCCACACGATGTACGTGGTGCCGTTCAGCATGGGCCCGCTCGGCTCGGACATCGCCGAGATCGGCGTCCAGCTCACCGACTCCGCCTACGTGGCGACCAGCATGCGGATCATGACCCGCATGGGCAAGGGCGCCCTCGACGTCCTCGGCGACGAGGGCGACTTCGTGCCCTGCCTGCACAGCGTCGGCGCCCCGAACGACACCAGCCCCTGGCCGTGCAACGAGGAGAAGTACATCGTCCACTTCCCCGAGACGCGCGAGATCTGGTCGTTCGGCTCCGGCTACGGCGGCAACGCGCTGCTCGGCAAGAAGTGCCTCGCCCTCCGGATCGCCAGCGTGATGGCGCGCGACGAGGGCTGGCTCGCCGAGCACATGCTGATCATCAAGGTCACCTCGCCGGAGGGGAGGTCGAAGGTCCTGACCGGCGCCTTCCCCAGCGCCTCGGGCAAGACCAACCTGGCCATGATGGTGCCGAACCTGCCCGGCTGGAAGGTCGAGACGATCGGCGACGACATCGCGTGGATGAAGTTCGGCGACGACGGCCGCCTGTACGCGGTCAACCCCGAGGCCGGCTTCTTCGGCGTGGCGCCCAACACCAGCTACGCGACGAACCCGAACGCGATCAAGACGATCAAGAAGAACACGATCTTCACGAACTGCGCGAAGACCGACGACGGCGACATCTGGTGGGAGGGCGGCACGCCCGACCCGCCCGCGCACGCCATCGACTGGAAGGGCGACGACTGGACGCCCGACTCCGACACCAAGGCCGCGCATCCGAACGCCCGCTTCACGACGCCGGCCGCGCAGTGCCCGTCGATCGCCCCCGAATGGGAGGACCCCAAGGGCGTGCCGGTCGACGCGTTCCTGTTCGGCGGCCGCCGCGCCAACGTCATCCCGCTCGTGCGCGAGGCGTTCGACTGGGAGCACGGCGTCTACATGGGCGCGACCATGAGCGTCGAGACCACGGCCGCGGCCGCCGGCGAGGTCGGCGCCCTGCGCTTCGACCCGATGGCCATGCTCCCGTTCGCCGGCTACAACATGGCCGACTACATGGCCCACTGGCTGAAGGCGGGCCGCCGCGAGGGCGTCAAGCTGCCGCGGATCTTCAACGTCAACTGGTTCCGCAAGGACGAGGACGGCAAGTTCCTGTGGCCCGGATTCGGCGACAACGCGCGCGTGCTGGCGTGGATCTTCCACCGCCTCGACGACGACGCCGGCGCCCGCGACACGCCGATCGGCTGCGTCCCGCGCGCCGAGGACCTCGACCTGACGGGGCTCGACATCACCCCCGAGCACCTCGAGGAGCTGCTCAGCGTCGACGAGGAGGGCCTGCGCGCCGAGCTCGAGCAGGTGGGCGAGTTCCTCGAGCGGTTCGGCGACCGCCTGCCGCCCGAGATGCGCGCCCAGCACGAAGCCTTGCAGGCCAAGCTGGCATAGACCTGCCCGGAAGGGCATGATGGGGGATGCCGTGAGCCTCGCGGAGGAGACCGAGTCCGGCTCGCCGCCGGCGAGCAGGCTGCTGGAGCTGATCGGGGAGAAGGTCCCCGCCGAACGCGCGGACGCCGTCCGCGCGTTCGCCCAGGCCTACCTGCGACGCCTCTCCGGCGACGCGTCGGAGGGGATCCCGCCCGAGCAGATGGCCGCCGAGGTCATCGACGCGTTCGAGTTCGCGTCCGCGCGCGGCGACGAGCCGATCGCCGTCCGCGCCTTCAACCCGACCATCGCCGAGCACGGCTACGAGCCGCTCGGCTCGGTCGTGGAGACCAACACCGACGACTGGCCGTTCCTGGTCGACAGCGTCTCCGGCGCCCTGGAGTCGCACCGGCTCGAGGTCGCGCGGCTGCTGCACCCGGTGATCGGCGTCGAGCGCGACGGCGACGGCCGCATCGTCAGCGTCGGCCGGGCGCGCGACGCCAAGCAGCGCGAGTCGGTCATGCACTTCGACCTCGCCCGCAGGCTGAACGACGAGCAGCTGGAGGAGGTCGACCGCGCCGTCCGCGAGGCGCTCGTCGCCGTGCGCAAGGTCGTGACCGACTTCAAGGCGTTGACCGAGCGCGTCGACGACATGGTCACGGTCGCCCGCGCGGGCACCGCCCGCTATCCGCGCGACGAGGTCCACGAGGTCGCCGACTTCCTCGAGTGGCTGCTGAAGGGCAACTTCGTGCTGCTCGGGGCGCGCGAGTACGAGATCTCCGAGGCCGGCATCTGCGTGGTCGCCGACTCGGGGCTCGGGATCCTGCGCGACGAGGAGCGCTCGACCTTCGCGACCAGCGTGCCGCTCTCGGACCTGCCGCCCGGCATCCGCGAGCGCGCCACGAGCGGCGACCTGCTGCTGGTCGCCAAGACCAACGCCACGTCGCCGGTCCACAAGTTCGAGCGCATGGACTACATCGGCGTCCGCAGCGTCTCCCGCACCGGCGAGATCATCGGCGAGTCGCGGCTGCTCGGGCTCTTCACGTCCAAGGCCTACGCCGAGCGCGCCTCGGAGACGCCGCTGCTGCACCGCAAGCTGCGTCAGGCGCTCGACGCCGAGGACCTGATCGAGGGCTCGCACGACTACAAGGCCGCCGTCGCGCTGTTCGACTCCTTCCCGAAGGAGGAGCTGTTCGCCGCGCCGGTCGAGGACCTGCGCCGCGCGGTGGTCGCGCTCATCGGGCTCGAGGGCTCAGACCGCGTGCGCCTGCTCGGGCGCCGCGACACCGACGACCGCAGCGCTTCGATCATCCTCGCCCTCCCGCGGGAGCGCTACAGCACCAAGCTCGTCTCGCGCGTGACGGCCATGCTGAAGGAGCGCTTCGAGACTCACTCCGTCGAGGCCCAGCACGTGTTCGACGAGCGCCAGCGGGCGCGCGTGCACTTCTCCGTGCACTGCGCCGAGGGGCTGCCGGAGGTCGCGATGCGCGCCCTCGAGGAGGAGGCGATCGCGCTCGCCCGCACCTGGGACGACGCTCTGGCCGACGCGCTCGGCAAGAGCGGCCGCGCGCTGGCCCGCACCTGGGCGTCGCGCTTCCCGGAGCACTACAAGGGCTACACGACGCCGGAGCTCGCCGCGATCGACGTCGCCTGCTTCGCGCGCCTGGACGACGGCGAGTCGTTCGTGGTCAGCCTGCACCCGATCGGCGACGCCCGGCCGAGCCGGGTCGCGCTCTACAAGCGCGGCGGCAAGATCGAGCTCTCGCGCGCGATGCCGATGCTCGAGGACCTCGGCCTGCGCGTGATCGAGGAGATCTCCACCCGCCTGCGCGGCCCGCAGGAGATGTGGGTGCAGGAGTTCCGCGTGCTCGGGCCGGGCGACGATCCGCTCGACCTCGAGGACGTCCGGCGACCGCGTGGCGGAGTCGATCGGGGCCGTCTATCGCGGCATCGCCGAGTCGGATCCGCTGAACCGGCTCGTGATCACGGCCGGTCTCAACCGCAGCCAGGTCGCCATCCTGCGCGCGTACCGCAAGTACCGCCAGCGGATCGGCTCGCGCTTCACCGAGGCGTACCAGAACGACGTGCTGGTGGCCAACTCGCCGATCACGGCCAAGCTCGTCCGCTACTTCGAGCTGCGCTTCGACCCCGGCATCGAGCCGGACGAGAGCGGCGAGGCCGAGCTGCGCGAGGAGATCCTGGCGGACCTCGAGAACGTCGCCTCGATCGACCACGACCGCATCCTGCGCAACCAGCTCGGCGCGATCGAGGCCACGCTGCGCACCAGCGCCTACAAGGAAGGCCGCGGCGCGACGGCGTTCAAGCTGCGGTCGGCCGACGTGCCGGCGATCCCGATGCCGTCGCCGGAGTTCGAGATCTACGTCTACGCGCCGGAGATCGAGGGCATCCACCTGCGCGGCGGCAAGATCGCCCGCGGCGGCATCCGCTTCAGCGACCGCATGGACTACCGCACCGAGGTCTACGGCCTCATGCGGGCGCAGCTGACCAAGAACGCGATCATCGTCCCGGCCGGCGCCAAGGGCGGCTTCATCGTCAAGACGACGCCGATCGACAAGGAGACGATCCAGAAGTCGTACGTCACCTACATCCGGGCGCTGCTCGACGTCACCGACAACCTGGTCGACGGCGAGGTCGTGCACCCGGAGGGCGTGCGCGTGCGCGACGAGGACGACACCTACCTGGTGGTCGCCGCCGACAAGGGCACGGCGACGTTCTCCGACACCGCCAACGCCGTCGCGCGCGACTACGGGTTCTGGCTCGACGACGCGTTCGCCTCCGGCGGCTCGGTCGGCTACGACCACAAGAAGCTCGGCATCACCGCGCGCGGCGCCTGGGAGTCGGTCAAGCGGCACTTCCGCGAGCTCGGCATGGATCCCGCGCGCGACGAGTTCACCGTGGTCGGGATCGGTGACATGTCCGGCGACGTGTTCGGCAACGGGATGCTGCTGAGCGACAAGATCAAGCTGATCGGCGCCTACGACCACCGGCACGTGTTCGTCGACCCGGACCCGGATCCCGCCACGTCGTTCGCCGAGCGCAAGCGGCTGTTCGACAAGCCCGGCTCCTCGTGGGCGGACTACTCGGAGCTCTCCGAGGGCGGCGGCGTCTATCCGCGCGACGCCAAGTGGATCGAGCTCTCGGACCGCGCGCGCGAGCTGCTGGGGCTCGAGGAGGGGCGCGTGGCGCCCAACGACGTCATCCGCGCGATCCTGCGCGCCGAGGTCGACCTGCTGTGGAACGGCGGCATCGGCACCATCGTCAAGGCGTCGACCGAGACCGACGCCGACGCCGCCGACCGCGCGAGCGACGCGATCCGCGTCGACGCGCGCGACCTGCGCTGCCGCGTGGTGGGGGAGGGCGGCAACCTCGGCTTCACCCGCCGCGCGCGGGTCGAGTACTCGGCCGCGGGCGGGATCATGAACGCCGACTTCATCGACAACTCGGCCGGCGTCGACTGCTCCGACCACGAGGTCAACCTGAAGATCCTGCTCGGACTCGCCGAGCGCCACGGCGAGATGACCCGCGCCGAGCGCGACGAGCTGCTCGAGGCGGTCACCGAGGACGTCGTCGAGCACGTGCTCTACGACTCGTTCCTGCAGGCGCAGATCATCGCCCAGGAGGTCGGCCGCTCGCCCGGCCGCCTCTTCGCCTACGAGGACCTCGCCAACCTGCTCGAGGAGACGGGCCTGCTCGACCGCGCGAGCGAGAAGCTGCCGACCAACGACGAGCTCACCGAGCGCCGGCGCGGCGGGCGCGGGCTCGAGCGGCCCGAGCTGGCGACCCTCGTCGCCTACGCCAAGATCTGGGTGGCGCGGTCGCTGGAGGCGAGCGGGTTCTCCGACGACCCGTGGCTGGAGCGCGACCTGCGCTCCTACTTCCCGGGCGCGGTCGTCGACAAGTGCGGGCACCTGCTGGCCGAGCACCCGCTGCGCACGCAGCTCATCTGCATGCTCAACGCGAACTCGGTGGTCAACGCGCTCGGACCGACCTTCGTCTCGCAGGTGGTCTCCGAGCGCGGCGTGGACGTCGCCTCCGTGGTCCGCGCGTTCCGCATCGCCGTCGAGGTCACCGGCGCCGACCCGCTGTGGGAGGCGATCGAGGGGCTCGAGAACGTGGGGCGCGGCGAGCAGCTCGAGCTGCTGGGCGGCATCGACGCGCTGGTCGAGGCGACGGCCCGCTGGTACCTGATGTGGGCGCCGGACGCGTCGTTCGAGGAGACGATCGCCGCCGGCCGCGACGGCTTCGAGCGCCTGGCCGCCATCCTGCCCCAGCTCGGTACCGACGAGCGCCGCGGCCGCCGCGAGGAGACCGTCAGGCGGCTCACCGAGCAGGGCGTGCCCGAGCACGTGGCGACGGCCCATGCCCTGCGCGCCGAGCTCGTCCACGCGCCCGACATGGTCGCCGCCGCCGCGGCCACCGACCGCTCGATCGAGGACGTCGCACGCGTCTTCTTCGCCATCGGAGGCGAGCTGCGGCTCGACTGGATGGAGCGCGAGCTCGCCCGCGTGCGCTCGGCCACGCGCATGCAGCGCTGGGCGCTGCAGGCCGTCCGCGAGGACGCCTTCAAGGCGCGCCGCGAGCTGGCCGAGTCCGCGCTGCGCGAGAGCCCGGGCGCCGAGCCGCTGGTCGCCGTCGAGCACTTCCTGCACGAGCACGCCGGCCAGGCGGGCCGGCTCGACAACTTCCTCCGCGCGCTCGCCCGCGAGGGCGAGTCCGACCTCGCCGGCCTCGCGCTGGCGGTCCGTCAGCTCGGCGCGCTGGTCAGCTGAGCAGGCCGCGCACGAACAGGCTCGCGACGGTTCCCGGCAGCTCCGGCGCCGCCGGCCAGCCCGACGCCCAGCTCTGCCCCACCAGCACGTTCGCGTGGCAGAGGAAGTTGACGGCGAGCGGTTCGAAGGGGACGTCGCGCCTGAGCTCGCCGGCCCGCGCGCCCTCCTCGAGGATCGAGGCCACGACGCCGATGCAGTGGGCGGAGGCTCCGAGCACGAGCGCGCGTGTCGCGTCGTCGCCGGCCAGGAGCTCGCGCGCGAACACGCGGGCGAAGGCGGGGTGCTCGGACGCCCACTCGAGGTTGACGGCCACGAAGGCGGCGAGGCGCGCCTCGGCCGGTCCGGACGTGGGGATGCGGTCGGCGCCGGCGTCGGCGGCCGCGCACGCCTCGCGGAGGATCGCCTCGAAGAGAGCGTCCTTGGACTCGAAGTGGTTGTAGACGGTCCCCTTGGCGAGCCCGGCGCGCGAGCGAGATCTCGTCGATCCGCGCGCCGGCGAGCCCGTGCGCGGCGAACGCTTCCGCGCCCGCGTCGAGCAGCGCGCGGCGGTTCGCCTCGCGGGCCTGTGCGGTCACACGTGGCATGGACTTGCGTTTCGCACGGGCATTTGGTTATTGTGGGTGACCACCCACCCGTAATGCTACCACGAAAGGATCCTCCCCATGTCCCAGAAGGTCGTCGTCAACCTCGTCACCGGCCACGAGGACGCTGATCGCGTCACCATCGCGTTCCTCGTCGCCACCGCCGCGCTCTCCAAGGGGCGCGAGGTCGTGATGTTCCTGACCAAGGAGGCCGTCCGGCTCGGCCTGCCCGGCTACGGCGAGGCGATCGAGTCCGCCGGCGCGCCTCCGGTCGCGCGCCTGTTCGAGCAGTTCCGCGAGGGCGGCGGCGAGCTGCTCGTCTGCCCGATCTGCTTCGACGCGCGCAAGCTCGACGCCGAGGCGCTCGTGCCCAACGCCCGCATCGGCGGCGCCACCCCGCTGTGGGAGTGGATCGGCGACGAGCCGGCGACGGTGTTCAGCTACTAGCGACTGCGGACGCTGAACTTCGCGCCGGCGGGGCCGGCGGGCGCGGTGAGCGTGAGCTCGTAGCGGCCGGGGCGCAGCCGCAGGCCGGCGACGCTGCGGGAGATCCGCCAGCGCGTCGTGCCGCGGCTGACGGCGGCGGTGGTCTGCTGCGTGCGCCCCTTGCGGCGGAGCGTGACCGTCACGTTCGTGGCGGCCGAAGCCGTGAAGCTGAGCGTGGCCGTGCGCGGGCGCCGGCCGATGACGACGCGGCCCGAGACGCGCAGGGAGCCGATGGCGGCGGGCGCGGGCGTGGCGGGGTTCGCCGGGGCGGGCGTCGTCGTGGCCGTGGGGGCCGGCGCCGGCGCGGGCGCGGGCGGGTCGATGCCGAGGGCGGCGGCTGCGTTGAGGCGGCCGCCGACCCCGGCCTTGCCGGCCAGGCCGGGCCGCAGATCGGCGCCCTCCATGAGGGCGGCCTTGATCTGCGCCGCGGTGAAGTCGGGGTGATGGGCGGCGACCAGGGCGGCGGCGCCGGCCACGTGCGGCGTGGCCATCGAGGTGCCGTTCATCATCTCGTAGCCGTCGTCGAGGTAGCTGCCGAGGCCCGTCGGATAGGTCGACGCGATGTCGACGCCCGGGGCGAACAGGTCGACCGCGTTGGGGCCGTAGTTGGAGAAGCTCGCGATCTCGTCGCGGGCGTTGGTGGCGCCCACGCACAGCACGTTGGCCTCGGTGTAGGCGCACGGGTAGTGCGGCGTCGCGTCGACGTTCTCGGCGTCGTTGCCGGCCGCCACCACGTAGAGGGTGCCGGGGTGCTCGCGGATCGCGAGCCGCTCGGCGGTGGTGATGCGGTCGGAGCCGAGCGAGGCGTTGACGATCCGCACGCCGCGGTCGCCGGCCCAGTCGAACGCGGCCGCGACGTCGGAGCCCCAGCCCGCGCCGTTGGCGCCGAGGACGCGCAGCGGGATCACGCCGGCCTCGGGGGCGACCCCGACCGCGCCGAGGCCGTTCTCGGCCGCGGCGACCGTGCCGGCCACGTGCGTGCCGTGGCCGTTGAGGTCCAGCGGGACGCTGTCGTCGTCGACCCAGTCGTAGCCGGGGAGCAGTCCTGCCGCCAGGTCCGGATGGGAGAGGTCGACGCCGGAGTCGACGACCGCGACGGTGGCGCCGTCGCCGCGCGAGATCGCCCACGCTTCCGGCGCGTCGATGTCGGCGTCGAGCGTTCCGCGGCGCCCCCAGACGCTCTGGCCGCTGTTGTCGAGCGCCCACTCGAGCTCGGCCAGCGGGTCGGCGGCGGCGGCGCGAAGGCGGTCGGGCTCGGCCCAGACCACGTCGGGATCGGCGCGCAGCTCGGAGACTGCTCGCGCCCGGTCGCCGTCGTCCGCGACGACGACCTCCACGCCGGCGATCCCGAGCGTGCGCTCGAGCGTGACGTCGGCGTCCGCCCGCACGTCCGCCCGCTCGGCGGCGCTCAGGCCCGTGCGCCGCTTGAGGACGATCCGGTCCGAGTCAGCCGCCTCGGCGACCGGCGCGACCGCGAAGGCGGCGACCAGGATGCAGGCGATCAAGCTGAGGCGGGACATTCGCTACCCAAGTAATCGGCAGGCGTCGCGCGGATGAAAGGATCTTGGACATGGATTCGAGCGCCATCATCGTGCGGCCCGGGGAGGGGGCGAGGGTGGGCAACGTCGAGTTCCTCGCCCGCACCAGGGACACCCCGCGCTTCACCTGCGGGATCATCGACTTCGCCCCCGGCCGCGAGCTCGAGCCGCACGTCCACGCAGACGAGGACGACTCGTTCTACATCCTCGAGGGCGAGCTGACCTTCGTCCTGGGCGGCGAGGACGTGATCGCGCCGGCGGGCACCTTCGTGCTCGTCCCTCCGGGCGTCGAGCACGGCTTCCGCAACGACGGCGCCGAGCCGGTCCGGATCCTCAACATCCACGCGCCGGCGGGCTTCGACCGCCGGATCGGGCTGCAAGACTGAGCCGGTCCGCGAGCGCGCCGAGGCTGGCGCGCAGCTCGGCCGGGCGGCGGACGGTGAAGTCGCAGCCCATGCCGGCGAGCAGCGCGGCGACCCAGTCGAGCGCTTCGGCGCGCATGCGCAGGACCGTCCGCTCGCCGTCGGCCTCGAGCTCGGCGAGCGCGGGCGGGAAGCGCGCCGTCGCGGCCTCGAGCGGCAGCTCGAGCACCACCTCGACCTCGTGCGTCCACGGCACGCGGGCCAGCGTGCGGCTGACGAACGCGACGGCGTCGAAGTCCGGCGGCGGCGGGGTGCCCGGGCCGGCGATCCGGACCGCGCCGAAGCGGTCGGCGCGCAGGGCGCGCGGCTCGCCGCGCCCGTGGTCGTGCGCGGGCACGTACCAGCGCCCGCCGTGGGCTACGAGCCCGTACGGGCTCAGCTCGCGCTCGGACTCGGCGCCCTCGCTCGACGTGTACCGCGCCTGCACGCGCCGCCCGCGGACCACGGCCTCGGCCAGCAGCAGCAGGTGCTCGCCGCTGGGCGGAGCCGCGCTGCGCGGCCGGCCCGTGACCTGCAGCGTCTGCTCGAGCGCCTCGACCCGCAGCCGCACGCGGTCGGGCAGCACGCGGTGGAGCTTGGCGAGCGCGCCGTCGGCGTCGAGCCCGTCGCGCCGCGCGGCGAGCAGCCCGAGCGCCACGGCGGTGGCCTCGCCGGTGGTGAAGAGCAGCGGCGGCATCCGGTAGCCGGGCCGCAGGCGGTAGCCGCCGGCCGGGCCGCGCTCGGCCTCGACCGGGATCCCCAGCGCGCGCAGCGACTCGACGTCGCGGCGCACCGTGCGCGTGTCGACGCCGAGCCGGGCGGCGAGCTCCGGCCCGCTGGCCGACGGGCGGTCCTGGAGCGCCTCCAGCAGCTCGAGCACGCGGACGGTCTTGGCCATAGAGGACAGATTCTGCCCTGATTGCGACGTACCGTGCAGGCATGGAGTACGAACCCCGCAGCATCTCCTTCCTGGCGCGCGAGGGCCGGGTCAAGCACTACGGGATCTCGCGGCACGACCGCATGCCGCGGCCCGCGCTGGTCGAGGCCACCCGCGACGCCGCCCGGGCGACGATCCCGGGAGGCGCCCTCGGGTTCACGATCGCCCACGACGCCGCCACCGCCGGCCTCGGCATCGTCTACTGGTGGGCCAACGAGAACGAGATCCACTTCCGCGGCTTCGCGTCGCCGCGCGAGGACCCGGGCGCGCTCGAGCCGCACCCCGGCACCGGCATGGCCTGCGTGTGGGAGCTCGAGATCATCGACTTCGAGCGCCGCGCCTTCCTCGAGGACGTGCTCAAGCACGACGACGTCGACGGCTACCTCGAGCGGGCGCTCGAGCCGGTGGAGGTCTGATGCCGGTCACCGACTTCGACTTCCTGCCGGGCCACTGGCACATCGCCAACCGCCGCCTGGTCGACACGCTCGATCCCGACTGCGACGAGTGGGAGGAGTTCGAGGCGACCTCCGAGGCCCGCGCGATGCTCGGCGGGGTCGGCAACGTCGACCACTTCAGGACCGACGGCTACGAGGGCTTCTCGCTGCGGCTCTACGACGCCGAGGCCGACCTGTGGCGGATCTGGTGGTCCTCGACCGCCCGCCCGGGGCGGCTCGACCCGCCCGTCGAGGGCCGCTTCAGCGCCCCCGACCGGGCGCGCTTCGAGTGCGAGGACGTGCTCGAGGGCGTGCCGATCCGCATGCGCTTCGACTGGTCGGAGATCACCGCGACGTCGGCGCGCTGGGAGCAGTCGTTCTCGTTCGACGGCGGCGCGAGCTGGAAGCCGAACTGGACTATGGTCCTGGAGCGTGCGTGACTGGGAGGCGCTGCAGCGGGCGATCGCGGGGGAGGTGCTGACCCCGGAGTCGCCCGGCTACGAGGCCGCGCGCAAGCCCGCGATCGCGCGCTTCCACGACGTGCGGCCCGCGGCCGTCGTGCGCTGCGCGGCGCCCGAGGACGTGATCGCGGCCGCCGGCGTCGGGCTTCCTGTCGTGCCGCGGAGCGGCGGGCACTGCTTCGCGGGAGGCTCGACGACGACCGGGGTCGTGATCGACGTGGGCCCGCTCGACGACGTCTCGCTGTCGGACGGCCTCGCCACGGTCGGCGCGGGCGCGCGGCTCGGCAAGGTCTACGACGCGCTGCTCGAGCACGGCGTGACGATCCCGGCGGGCTGCGGCCCGGAGGTCGGGATCGCCGGGCTCACGCTCGGCGGCGGGCTCGGGATCATGGGCCGCCGCCACGGGCTGACGTCGGACTCGCTGGTGGGCGCGACGGTGGCGCTCGGCGGGCGGCTCGTGGAGTGCGACGAGCAGCGCGAGCCGGAGCTCTTCTGGGCGCTGCGGGGCGCGGGCGGCGGCCGCTTCGGGATCGTCACCTCGTTCACGTTCCGCACCGTGCCGGCGCCGGAGGCGACCGCCTTCGACCTGCGCTTCACCGATGCGGCCGCCCTTGTCGAGGCGTGGCAGACGTGGGCGCCGGACGCCCCCGACGAGCTCGCCGCCAGCCTGGTGATCACCGCCGGCCCGGACCCGGACGAGCCGCCGGACGTCAAGGTCTTCGGGGCCATGCTCGGCTCGCGGGCCGAGACCGAGGTGCTGCTCAGCCGCTTCGACCCCGAGAGCGCCGAGCTGTTCCACGGCTCCCACCGCGAGGTCAAGCGGCACCTGGCCGGCACCGGCGGCCCGGACGAGGGGATCCCGTACAACCGGTCGGAGTTCTTCCGCGAGCTGCTCCCGCGCGAGGCGATCGACGAGCTGATCGGGCACTTCGGCACGGGCCGGCGCCCCGGCGAGACGCGCGAGCTCGACTTCTCACCGTGGGGCGGCGCCTACAACCGCGTCGCCGTCGACGCGACCGCGTTCGCCCACCGCGACGCGCGCTTCCTGCTCAAGCACGCCGCCGTGCTCGAGCCGGGGATGGCGCCGGACGCGTGGCTCGACCGCTCGTGGGAGATCGTGCACCCGTGGGGCACCGGCGGCGTCTACGCGAACTTCCCGGAGCCCGGGCTCCCGGACAGCGCCTACTGGGGCGCCAACACCGAGCGTCTCAGTGCGGATGCTCGCCGGTGGCCGCCGGCGGGCGCGACTCCTCGGCCAGGGAGGTGATGGTCAGCATGCCGCGCGCTGCCTCCTCGAGCACGCCGGTGGCCTCGTCGTTCGAGCGCGCGTAGAGCTCGACCAGCAGGTGGACCACGATCTGGTCCTCGTCGTGCTTGTGGAAGCGCACGTGGGTGAAGAACTCGCGCGTGCCGTGGTCGCCGAACGCCGCGTAGGCGAGCGAGTCCGCCGCCTCCGGGCCCGAGCACGTCTCGACGGCGTCGGCGTCGACGGTCACGGTGCACGAGGCGACCCACGGCGTGCCGGCCACCATCCGCTCCCAGCGGTCCTCGATCGGCTCGATGCGGCCGTTGTGGAAGCCCAGGTGCGGCTGGTCGTGCATGCAGTCCAGGCACTGCACGACCGCCTCCTGCAGCTCGTCCACGACCTCGGCGCGCTCGCCGCTGACGGGATCGATCCGGTGGATCCCCTCGTAGTGGACCTGCACCTCGAGCTCCTGCGACCAGCAGCGGTAGCAGCGCAGCCAGGCGCCGATCGGGCCTGCGTCGGATCCCTCCATCGCAGCCATTCTATGCTCCGGGGAGTGCGGTACCTGGCGCCGGCGCTCGTGCTGCTGATCCTCGCGGGGTGCGGTGAGTCGGGCCCCACGCCCGAGGAGCAGGTGCGCTCGACGGTCGCCGAGTTCGGCCGCGCGACCGCCGCCAAGGACTACACGGCGCTGTGCGACCACATCCTCGCGCCGGAGCTGATCGAGGACGTCGAGTCGATCGGCCTGCCGTGCGAGCGCGCGCTGCGCCGGGGCCTGGGCGACGTGGAGGACCCGCAGCTGGCGATCGGGACGATCGAGATCCGCGACGACAAGGCCACGGCGGAGGTCCGCACCTCGGCCGCCGGCGAGGAGCCGTCGCAGGACAAGCTCGAGTTGGTGAACCTGGACGGGACGTGGAAGATATCCTCGCTGGGGACCTAGCCATGGCCGACGAGCAGATCAGCGACAGGATCGAGGCCCTCGTCAAGGAGGAGCACGAGCTGCTGGACCGCGGCGGCCACGAGCACGGGCTCGACGAGGCGGGCCATGCCCGGCTCGAGGAGATCAAGGTCGAGCTCGACCGCTACTGGGATCTTTTGCGCCAGCGCCGCGCGCGACGACGCGCCGGCGAGGATCCGGAAGGCGCCAGCCCGCGCGACCCGGACACCCTCGAGCACTACCTCCAATGACCGTCGAGTTCGGTGCCTTTGTGGTGCCGGACGCCTCGACCGACGTGCTCGAGCAGGTGCTGGCCGTCGAGCAGGCGGGACTCGAGCTGGTCGGCATCCAGGACCACCCGTACCAGCGACGCTTCTTCGACACCTTCGCGCTGATCGCGTGGCTGGCCGCCCGCACCGAGCGCGTGCGCCTGTTCCCGGCCGTCGCGAACCTGCCGCTGCGCCATCCGGCGATGCTCGCCAAGGAGGCGGCGACGATCGACGCGCTGAGCGGCGGCCGCTTCGAGCTCGGGCTCGGGGCCGGCGCGTTCTGGGAGGGCATCGAGGCGTTCGGCGGGCCGCGCCGGTCCGGCCCCGAGTCGGTCGACGCGCTCGAGGAGGCGATCGCGATCCTGCGCTCGAGTTGGGACGAAGGAATTGCGACCTTCGAGGGCGAGCACTACCGCGTGAAGGGGATGAAGTTCGGGCCGCCGCCCGCCCACCGGATCGGGATCTGGCTCGGTGCCTACGGGCCGCGCATGATGCGCGTGGTGGGGCGGCTGGCCGACGGCTGGTTCCCGAGCCTGCCGCGGCTGCCGCTGGACGAGGTGCCCGGCCGCATGCGCCTGATCGACGAGGCGGCCGAGCGCGCGGGCCGCGACCCGCGCTCGATCCGGCGGATCGCCAACCTCGGCGCCGAGATCACCGACCTCTCGCCCTCGCAGGTCATCGAGCAGCTCGGCGCGCTGCGCGAGCAGGGGTTCGACGCCTTCCTGGTGGGGAGCGACCAGGTGGCGCGCTTCGCCGCCGAGGTCGCTCCGGCTCTCAGGTCTGCGTAGGGAAGCCCAGGTTGACGCCCTGGTGCGTGGCGGGGTCCGGCCAGCGGCTCGTGACCACCTTGCCGCGCGTGTAGAAGCGGACGCCGTCGGGACCGTGCATGTGCAGGTCGCCGAACAGCGAGCCCTTCCAGCCGCCGAACGAGTGGTAGGCCATCGGCACCGGGATCGGCACGTTGACGCCGATCATGCCGGCCGTCGCCTGCTGCTCGAACAGCCGCGCGGCGCCGCCGTCGCAGGTGAAGATCGCCGCGCCGTTGCCGTACTCGTTGGCGTTGACGAGCTCGAGCGCCTCCGGGTAGCTGTCGGCGCGCACGACGACCAGCACCGGGCCGAAGATCTCCTCGTCGTAGACGCGCATGCCGGGGCGGACCTTGTCGAACACGCACGGGCCGAGGAAGTAGCCGCCCTCGTGGCCCTCGACGGTCAGGTCGCGGCCGTCGACGGCCAGCTCGGCGCCCTCCTCGACGCCGGCGTCGACGAGCCCGGTGACCTTGTCGTAGTGCGCCTGCGAGACGAGCGGGCCCATGTCGGAGCCGGGGTCGGTGCCCGGGCCGACGTCGAGCTTCTCGATCCGCTCGCGGATCTTGTCCAGCAGCGGCTCGGCCACGTCGCCCACCGTGACGGCGACGGAGACGGCCATGCAGCGCTGGCCGGCCGAGCCGTAGGCGGCGGAGACGAGGCCGTCGGCGGTCATGTCGAGGTCGGCGTCGGGCAGCACGACGGCGTGGTTCTTGGCGCCGCCGAGCGCCTGCACGCGCTTGCCGTGCTCCGTGCCCGTCTCGTAGATGTGGCGGGCGACCGGGGTGGAGCCGACGAAGCTGACCGCGGCGATGCCGGGGTGGGTGAGGATGGCGTCGACCGCCTCCTTGTCGCCGTGGACGACGCTGAACACGCCGTCGGGCAGGCCGGCCTCGGCGAGCAGCTCGGCCAGGCGGATGCTCGGGGAGGGATCCTGCTCGGACGGCTTGAGGATGAAGGCGTTGCCGCACGCGAGCGCGACGGGCGCCATCCACAGCGGGACCATGACCGGGAAGTTGAACGGCGTGATGCCGGCCACGACGCCGAGCGGCATCCGCATGCTGTGCGAGTCGACGCCGGTCGAGACCTGCGGCGTGTTCTCGCCCTTGAGCAGGTGGCCGAGGCCGCAGGCGAACTCGACGACCTCGAGCCCGCGAGTGACCTCGCCGCGGGCGTCGTCGAGGACCTTGCCGTGCTCGCGCGTGATCAGCGCGGCCAGCTCGTCCTTGTGGGAGGCGACCAGCTCGCGGAAGCGGAACATCACCTGGGCGCGCTTGGTGAGCGAGGCGGCGCCCCACTCCTTCGCGGCCTTCGTCGCCGCCTGGACGGCTCTGTCGACGTCGCCGGTCGTGGCGAACGGCACGCGGGCCACGATCTCGCCGGTGGCCGGGTCGCTCACCTCGCCGTGACGCTCGGCTTCGCGCTCGTCGCGCCGTCCGCCGATCCAGTGATTCAGAAGTGTCTCGCTCGCCGTCGTGCTCATGGATGCATCGTGGCACGCGTTAGCGCGCTCAAAAAGTGTCGTTCCGTCGCCGTTCGCGGGCGCCATCGCGCCAGAACGTCAACTTCGGCTGGGTAGGGCGGCGAAGGGGTCGGCCGGGTGGGCTGTCTCCAAGCGTATGGCGCTTTGACCGGTATATGTCCGGTCAAGGCGCCAGGGACGCCGCCGCGGTTGGCACACCCGCTTCCCTACCCAGCCGGGGTTCGCTGGCAGAATCGCGGTCGTGGACATCGACACCCCTCACGGCCCGGCGCGGGCGACGCTGCACGAGGCGGACAACCCGCGCGCCGTCCTGGCGCTCGGCCACGGCGCCGGCGGCTCGATCGACTCGGCCGACCTCGTCGCCGCCACGGAGGCCGCCAACGCACACGGCGTGACGGTCGCGCTCGTCGAGCAGCCCTACCTCGTCGCCGGCCGCCGCTCGGCGGCGCCCGCCCCGCAGCTCGACACCGCCTGGAAGGCCGTGATCGAGCAGCTGCCACTCGACGGCCTCCCGCTCGTCGTGGGCGGCCGCTCATCCGGCGCTCGCGTCGCCTGCCGGACCGCGGCGGAGACGAACGCGAGCGCGGTGCTCTGCCTCGCGTTCCCCGTCCACCCGCCCGGCAGGCCCGAGAAGTCGCGGCTGGCCGAGCTCGACGCCGTCACCGTCCCGGTGCTCGTCGTCCAGGGCGCCAACGACCCCTTCGGCATGCCGCCCGGGGCGCCGGACCGCGAGGTCGTCACCGTCCCGGGCAACCACAGCCTCGCGAAGAGCCGCGACAAGGTCGCCGCCGCCGTAGGCGACTGGCTGGACCGCACGCTCGACTAGGCGGCGATCTGCGCGCGCGCGTCGATCCGCCGCACCGCGAGGCCGCCGTCGACCTCCGGCCGCACCCCGTTGGTGTCGGCCGCGGCGAGCGCGCCGTAGTCCAGGCCCGTCATGCCCGAGAGGTCGGCGATCGCGACCTGATAGAGGTTGAACGTGTCCAGCCCGAGCGACTCGAGCTTGGCCTCGAGGTCGTCCTGGGTGAGGACGAAGGCCTTCGCCTTCAGCGTCCCGCCCTCCACGTAGGCGATCAGCTTCCAGAACGACCGCGGGACGAGCACGTCCCGGTACAGCAGGTCCGTGTCCTTGAAGATCGGGCCGCCGAAGACGCTCAGGCGGAGATCGTCGACGTCCACGTCCTCGTAGATCGCGTCCTCGAGCTGCCCCCACAGGCCCTGCCGGCTCGACTGGTTGAAGTCGTCGAGCTGCGGGGTGATGTTCGTGAAGAAGAACGAGTCGGCGTTCGCCCGCTCGGCCTCGGCGCGCGAGCCCCACAGGAGATCGGCGCGGCGCGCGATGTGCCCGCGGTCGAGCCGGTTGCCCGAGTACAGCCCGTCGTCGACCTGGAACCGGGGGTCGTACTCGCGATCGATGACGAACCTCTGGTTGGTGCGGGACAGCTGGATCAGCCCGTTGCCGTCGACGTTCCACGCCACCCAGCGACAGAACCGGCGTGCGGAGCTCATCGCGAGCGAGAAGTGCGTGTAGTCGCGAACGACGCCGTTCGACGCCGTCGGCGCGTAGTCGTCCTCGACGCCCGGCAGCGCGGGTGCCGGGAGCTCCACCAGCGCGCCGGGCAGGAACTCCGGCTGGTAGCCGAGAGCCGCCCGCTCGCGGCCGGGCGTCGGCTGGGCGGCGACGGGGCTGATGCCGAGCTTCGCGAACACCTTCGTCGCGTAGCAGGCGACCGCGTGCTCGGCTCCTGACGTCTCGCCCGCGAAGTGCAGGCCGAGCATCGTGTCCTTTGCGGCGCCGCTCGCGTCGGCGGCCATCCACGACGACCCCGAGTCGCCGCCCATCGAGATCTCGTCGTCCGGCGCGGGGCGGCTCGGGTCGGGACCGATCTCGAAGCCGAAGACGCGCTTCTCGCCGACCGAGCGGTAGCTCAGCTTGGTGATCGTCTGCACGCGGGTCACGACGCCGTGCGTGACGCCCGTCGTCCGCCCCGACTTGACGACCAGGTCGCCGAGCGCCGGATCGGCGATGCGCCGGACCGCCGTGCCGAGGCCGAGGATGGTCTGGTCGGCATCCCGGCCGACGATGCTGGCGATCGCGCAGTCGCCCTCGAACCCGACGAAGCTGCGCACCAGCCGGCCGGAGAGGTTCGCGGCCGTGCTCGGGTCGTCGGCCCGGCCCGGCTGGGCGATCGCGTCGCCGACGCTGCCGCCGCCGTCGAGCACGTGCCAGTTGGACAGCACGCGCAGATCGCGCGAGCCGTTCTCCTGCACGAAGCACCCGAGCGTCCCCGCCGAGACGTTGACATGGCCGATGCTCACGCCCGGCGCCATCGGGTTCACCCGTGCCCGCCGCTCCGTGAGGTGAGGCGCGAAGTCGCGTTCGATCACGTCGGTCGCGAACGTGATCCCGTTGGCCTCGATGGCCTTGGGGATCTCCCGCGTCGGCGCGGCCTCGAGCGCCTCGGGGGCGAGCTTCTGGCCGACGGTGAACTGGAGCACGAGCTCCTCGGTCCGCTCGCCGTCGGTCTCCTTGTAGCCGACGCCGACGGAGTTGATGTTGTCGTCGTCGAGGTAGTCGTCCGCGACCTGTCGGACGGCCGCCTGGACTTCCGGATCTCCGAGATCCCGCTCTTGCATGGGTCACACCTCCGTTTGGCTCGTACCTGAGTAGGAGCGCGTGGCGGAGGCCTGAGATACAGCGGATCGTGGCGCGGGTACTCAGCGGTCCAGATCGGCGCGGCGATCTCAAGCGCAAGGAGGTGCAAGCCCACTTCGCGCCCGACGACCGCATCTTCGACGAGCAGGGACGGATGGTCCCCTACAGCGAGCTCGAGGGGCTGACGCGAGCCCGCTTCGACGAGTACCGGGGCAACGCGCCGTTCCGAGCGCGGGTCCGGGACGAGCTCCAGGACGCCGACCGAAGGGTCCGCGACGCCGGCTACCCGGGGTGCTGACGTGCGGTCTCGAGCGCGCGCAGGAGCGCCGCCTCGTCGAGCCCCGGGTCCTGCTGCTCGAGCCAGGCCCGCGCCTCGCGCCGGCCGCCGAGCGCGCGCAGCCCGCGCTCGCCGTGCTCGGCGACGAAGTCGGCCAGCGCGCCGAGACGCCGCGCGCGGGTCCGCACCGCGGGTAGGTCGAGCCCCGCGCGGTGGGCGTCGAGCGCCTCCACCAGCTGATCGATGCCCGCCACCGGCGGCACCGACGAAACCGCCACGACCGCCACCCCGCTCTCGCCGAGCGAGCGCAGTGCCGCGTGCAGGTCACGGCGCGCGCGCTGGGCGACCTGGCCGAGGTCGGCCTTGGTCACCACCAGCACGTCGGGGACCTCCATGATCCCCGCCTTCAGGAACTGGAGCACGTCACCGGACCCGGGCTGGACCACGACCGCGACGGTGTCGGCCGCCTCCGCCACCTCGGTCTCGGACTGGCCGACGCCGACGGTCTCGATCACCACCACGTCGAACGCCGCGGCCAGCGCCTGCGCGGCGGTCCGCGTGGCGGGCGCGAGGCCGCCGAGCCGCTCGCCCGCGGCCGTGGACCGGATGAACAGCCCGCGGTCGCCGGGGTCGGATTCGATCCGCATCCGGTCGCCGAGCAGCGCGCCGCCCGAGCGCTTGGAGGTCGGGTCGACGGCGAGTACCGCGACGGTGCGACCGTCCGCACGCCAGGCGCGGGCGAGCGCCGAGAGCAGCGTCGACTTGCCGGCCCCCGGCGGCCCGGTCACGCCCACGATGTGCGAGCGCGGCTCGCCGCGTCCCACCTCGCCCAGCAGCGCGGCGATCTCCTCGCGCCGCAGGCGATTCTCGATCAGGTTCAGGGCGGCCGGCGCCGCCGCCAGGTCGCCGTCCAACAGCCGCGCGCCCAGCTCGGCGCCGGTCACAGCTCGCGCACGACGATTCGCATGCGCTTGCCGGCCGGCGCCACGCCCCACGCCGCGCGGCGCGCATCGAGCGCGAGGTCGCCCACGAGTCGCCGCCGGGCGGTGAAGCGCGCGAGGCGACGCACCGTGCCGTCGCCCAGCGTGCGCAGCACCAGCACCCGGCGCCTCTCCCTCAGTCCGCGGCGGCGTTCGTACAGCACGCGACCGCCCGCCACCCGCAGGTCGTCCACACGCTCGGCCGCGTCGAGCACGATCGCGCCGGGCGTGCCCGGCGCCGCCCACGCGACGTTGTGCCCGTTCTCCCCGCCGTAGCTGAACGCCACGACGCCGTCCGGCTGCACCGCCACCTCGTCGAGGAGCCCGGCGCGCAACTCGCGCGCGCTCATGCGGAGGACGTCGGTGCCGGTGGTGAGGTCGTGGACGACGACGTCGTCTCCCGTCCAGGCCAGGTAGCGACCGGCGAGTGCCACGTCGTGCACGTCGCCGACGTCGAGCGTCTCGGTCCCCGCCGGGCCGTAAAGGGTGATGCCGCAGACCGAGGCCACGGCGATGCGGTCCCCGTCGACGGCCACGGTCTCTGCGCACGGCGCATCCAGCGGCTCGACGGGCCCCTCCAACGGCCCGCCCCGGGCGCGGAACCTGAACTCCACGGAGGCCTCGTCGAGTCGCTTCGTCCTGCTGGTCACCAGGCGCGAACCGCTCGCTCGAGGCCTCGAGCGCGACGAGGTTGCGGTTCTCCGCCGGCGGCAGCCGGTGGACGAGGTCGCCGTCCCGCATGATCCGGAGCGCGCCGGTCCGGCCGACCTCGCCCCACATCACCGAGTCGCCGGCGAAGGTGGGACCGGCGGCGAGCAGCGAGACGACCGCGGCGGTCCGGATCACGCCGCTGCGCGAACTCCGTTGCGGTCCGCCACGATCCCCACGATGTCGCGCAGGATACGCGTGATCTCGAAGTCCTTCGGGGTGTAGACCGCGGCCACGCCGGCCTGCTTGAGCCCGGCGACGTCGGCCTCGGGGATGATGCCGCCGACGACGACGGGGATGTCCGCGTCGCCGAGCGCCGCGATCACGTCCGGGATCAGCTCGCGGTGCGAGCCGGAAAGGATCGAGAGGCCGATCACGTGCACGCCCTCGTCGATCGCCGAGCGGGCGATCTGGGCGGGTGTGAGGCGGATGCCCTCGTAGACGACGTCCATGCCCGCGTCGCGCGCCCGCACGGCGATCTGCTCGGCGCCGTTGGAGTGCCCGTCGAGGCCGGGCTTGCCGACCAGGATCTTGACGCGGCGCCCGAGCGCGTCGCCGACCCGCGACACCTCGTCGCGCAGCTCGGTCAGCTCCGCGCCGATGGCAGGCGCGGCGGCCTCGCCGACTCCCGTCGGCCCGCGGTAGGAGCCGTACGCCTCGCGCAGCGCGCCCGCCCACTCTCCGGTCGTCACGCCCGCGCGGGCGGCGGCGATCGTGGCCGGCATGATGTTCTCGTCGCTCGCCGCCACGCGGCGCAGCTCCTCCAGCGCGGCTGACACGTCGCCGCGCTCTGCGCGCCAGGCGTCGAGCGCGTCGCGCGCCTCCTGCTCGACGGCCGGGTCGACCACGAGGATCCCCCCGTCGGCGGTCAGCGGCGACGGCGCGGTCTCCTCGTAGCGGTTGACGCCCACCATCACCTGCTCGCCGGACTCGATCCGGCGGATCCGCTCGCGGTGGGACTCCACCAGCGCGGCCTTCATGTACGGGACGGCCTCGACGGCGCCGCCCTGCTCCTCGACGCGCGCCATCTCCTCCCGCGCGCCGGAGAGCAGCTCGGCCACCAGCCCGTCCATGACCTTCGAGCCCTCGAAGAGGTCGGGGTACTCGAGCAGGTCGGTCTCGTAGGCGAGCACCTGCTGGATCCGCAGCGACCACTGCTGGTCCCACGGCCGCGGGAGCCCGAGCGCCTCGTTCCAGGCCGGGAGCTGGATCGCCCGGGCGCGGGCGTTGCGGCCGAGCGTGACGGCCAGCGCCTCGAGCACGATCCGCTGCACGTTGTTCTCCGGCTGCGCCTCGGTCAGCCCGAGCGAGTTGACCTGCACGCCGTAGCGGAAGCGGCGGTGGCGCTCGTCCTCGACGCCGTACCGGGAGCGGCCGAGCTCGTCCCACAGCTCGGCCATCGCGCGCAGCTTCGCGTGCTCCTCGACGAACCGCACGCCGGCGTTGACGAAGAAGCTGATGCGCCCGAAGACCGTGCCCATGCGGTCCTGCGGCACCCGATCCCGCACCGCGTCGAGCACCGCTATGGCGGTTGACATCGCGTAGGCGATCTCCTGCACCGGCGTCGCGCCCGCCTCCTGCAGGTGGTAGCAGCAGATGTTGACCGGGTTCCAGCGCGGGACGTGCTCGACCGTGTAGGCGACGGTGTCGGCGATCAGCCGCATCGACGGCCCGGGCGGGAACGCGTAGGTCCCGCGCGAGAGGTACTCCTTGATGATGTCGTTCTGGGTCGTGCCCTGGAGGGCGTCGGGCGAGATCCCGTTCTCCTCGGCGACGACCATGTAGAGCGCGAGCAGCCACGCCGCGGTGGCGTTGATGGTCATCGAGGTGTTCATCCGATCGAGCGGGATGCCGTCCATGAGGGCGTGCATGTCGCCCTTGTGCGCCACCGGCACGCCGACCTTGCCGACCTCGCCGCGCGCCAGCTCGTGGTCGGCGTCGTAGCCGGTCTGGGTCGGCAGATCGAAGGCCACGGAGAGCCCCGTCTGGCCCTTGGCGAGGTTGCCCCGGTACAGCTCGTTGGACTTGCGCGCGGTCGAATGACCGGCGTAGGTCCGCATCATCCAGGGCTTGTCGGGCTCGGGGAGGCGGTGGCTCATTGCAACTGATTCTGCCGTAGCCTGCGCGGGCGATGCGGCAGATCGACGTCCGTCACCGCGGCCTGGAGAAGGTCATCGCGTGCTTCGAGGTCGACGGCGTGCTCGTCGATCCGGGCCCGCAGTCGTGCGAGGACACGCTGCTGGAGGGGCTCGGCGGCGTGCGCCCGAAAGCCCTGCTCCTGACCCACATCCACTTCGACCACGCGGGCGCCGCGGGCGCCCTGGTGCGGCGCTGGCCGGACCTCGAGGTCTACGTGCACGAGCGCGGCGCGCCGCACATGGCCAACCCCGAGCGCCTGGTGGCGAGCGCGGCGCGGCTGTACGGCGGCGAGGACGGGCTGCGCGAGACCTGGGGCGAGGTCGTGCCGGTGCCCGAGGAGAACCTGAAGGTGCTGTCCGGCGGCGAGACCGTGCTCGGCTTCGACGTCGAGTACACGCCCGGCCACGCCTCGCACCACGTCTGCTACTTCCGTGACAGGGTGGCCTTCGTCGGCGACATGGCCGGCGTGCGGGTCCCGCCCTACGACCTCACGCTGGCGCCGACCCCGCCGCCCGACATCGATGTCGAGGCCTGGGAGCGCTCTGTCGACGCGATCGCCGCCCGCGAGCCGGAGACCCTGGCGCTCACCCACTTCGGCACCGCCCCGCCTTCCCAGCTCGACGCCGTGCGCGAGGCGCTGCGCTGGCAGGCCGACCTGGCGGCCTCCGGCGACCAGGAGGCGTTCATGGCCGCCCTTCACGAGCGGATCGTGCAGTCGGCGCCCGACGAGGTCGACGCGATCGAGACGGCGGCGCCGCTCGACCATCTGTTCCTGGGTCTTGATCGCTGGCATAGCAAGAGGGGGTAGACCCCCGGCATGAGCGAAGTCGTCGAGATCCCACGGGTCAAGGAGCCCGGCTCAGGCCTGGACGACAACTGGCGCGTCATCGTCCTCAACGACGACCACAACACGTTCGATCACGTCGCCCACACGCTGGCGCGGACGATCCCCGGCGTCAACGTGGCCGGCGGCTACGCCTTCGCCGACAAGATCCACAACAGCGGCCAGGCCATCGTCTGGGCTGGGCTCAAGGAGACCGCCGAGCTCTACTGGGAGCAGCTCGACGGCGCCGGGCTCACGATGGCGCCACTCGAGCAGGGGTAGCGGCTTCGACGTCGTTGCGCGTCAGCTCGCCCGCGATCACGCGGTCGAACCACGAGTAGACGATCGGCACCTGGTACCAGCTCGAGTAGTCGGCGCGCCACTCGTTGAACTCCGGGCCGTACCAGTAGGCCTCGAAGTCGCCCTTGTTCTCCCAGTGCGAGAACTGGAAGAAGCGGTAGCGGTCGTCGTTGGAGCGCATGACCTCGAAGTCGGTCGCGCCATAGCGCAGGGAGATCGGCGCGATCTCGCGCAGCGCCTGCTCGAACCGGTCGCCCCGGAAGACGGTCGAGTACCAGGGGATGTTCACCACGCCTGCCATGTTCAGGCTCCCACCTCCGCCCGGATCGCCCCCGGGCCGTCCGCGGTCTTGCCCAGGCCCTCCGACTCCGCGCCCACGAGGATCGCGATCTTGCCGAGATGCTCGTTGTCCAGCATCAGCTGGTGCGCGTCGGCCACCTGGTCGAAGCTCATCGTCCTCCAGAGTACGGGACGGATGGCTCCCGACTCGATCAGCTCGTTCGCCTTGTGGCACTCGTACGCGTTGGCGAAGTGCGAGCCGATGATCTGCTTCTGGCGCATCCACAGGTAGCGGACGTCGAAATCGAGGTCGTAGCCGGTCGTCCCCGCGCAGATGACGACCTTGCCGAACGGCTTGAGGACGAGCACCGACGTGGGGAAGGTCGCCTTGCCCACATGCTCGAAGACGATGTCGGGCGCGCCGCCCAGCTTCTCCTCGACGAGCTTGCAGAACCGGCGCGACTCCTTGAAGCGCGCCTTCTCCTCCTCGGGCGTCTCGCCGCCGCGCCGCATCATGCCCGTGAACTCGTTGCGGTCGATCACGTCGCAGGCCCCGAGCTGGCTGCACAGGTCGGCCTTCTCGGTGGAGGAGACGACGCCGACCGCTTCGGCGCCCGCCAGCCGGCAGAGCTGGAGCGCGAACACCCCGAGGCCGCCGGCCGCGCCCCACACGAGCACGCGGTGACCGGCCTGGAGCTCGACCTGCTTGATCAGCATCCGGTAGGCCGTGAAGTACGTGAGCCCGTAGGAGGCCGCCTCCTCCCAGGTCAGCGCCGCCGGCTTGGGCAGCAGCTGCTGGGCCTGCACCTTGCAGAACTGCGCGAACGAGCCCCACGTGGTCTCGTAGCCCCAGATCTTCTGCGACGGCGCTGCCATCGGGTCCAGGCCGTGCACCTCCGGATCCTCGTAGGAGGCCTGGTTGCAGTGGACGACCACCTCGTCGCCCGGCTGCCACTGGGTGACGCCCGGGCCGACCTTCCAGACGACTCCGGAGGCGTCCGAGCCGCCGATGTGGTGGTCCTCCTCGTGGTAGCGGAAGACCGAGATCGGCTTGCCCTGGGCGGCCCACACGTTGTTGTAGTTGACGCCCGCCGCCATGACCCGGACCACGACCTCCATCGCGCCGGGCTCCGGTACCTCCATCTCCTCGATCTGGAAGGCGTCGAGGGGCTTGCCCTCGCGCTCCTGGCGGATCACCCAGGCGGCCATCGTGTCAGGGAGCTCGCCCGGCTCGGTCGAGACCCGGGCGACGTCGGCGGTGTCAACTGGCATGGCCTGGAGCCTAAGGAACTTCAGAACCAGTCGTGCCGCTTGATCCACAGCACTGTGGCCAGGATCACAGTCGGCAGCACGAGCCCGCCGACGCCGAACAGCAGGAAGTCGCCGCGCGACTCCACGTTGTCGACGAGCCACTGGAAGTTCTGGCCGAAGAAGCCGGTGATCAGCGTCCAGACGACGAAGAACGTGGCGACCACGCTGAGCCGGGTGGCGGTCCGGTTCACCCGCTCGGCGCTGGCGCTGAAGTAGATCCCTGTGAGCGAGGTCAGGTCGTCGTTCTGGCGCTGGAGCTCGCCGCCGATCTGCGCGAGGTGGTCGCCGATGTCGCGCAGGTACTCGCGCGTGCCGTGGCTGAGGCCGGCGAGCTCGAGGATCCGCTCGGAGGCGGTCTGGAACTGGTCGCGCTGGCCGGCGATCAGCCGCTGGAGCTCGTGCACCTCCTGCTTGCAGCGGTAGACGCTGCCCAGCAGCTCCCGCCTGGGCCGCTCGAGCACCTCGGCCTCGACCGCGTCGATCCGGTCCTCGAGCGCGACGACCGCGGGGAAGAAGGCGTCGGTCAGGCCGTCGAGGATGCGGTAGACGAGGTAGTCCTCCTCGTGCGTGCCGGCCGGCTCGAGCTCGTCATGGAGCCGCTGGAGCAGCGGCAGCGGCTCGCGATGGACGGTGACGATCCAGTGGCCGGAGACGTAGACGTGGACCTCGACGGGGTGCGCGACGCGCTCTGGGTCGTCGGACTCCAGGGCGGTGAAGAAGACGATCAGGACGTAGTCCTGGTACGCGTCGACCTTCGGCCGCTGGCCGAACTCGCGGGTGTCCTCGAGCGCCATCGGATGCAGGTCGAGCGCCTGACGGAGGGCGTCGAGGTCCTCGTCCGACGGCTGCGCGAGGTCGAGCCAGAAGAACTCGTCGCGCCGGCGGTGGTCGGTGATCTGCTCGCTGTCGACGTCGGTGAGGACCAGCACGGGGCGGAGGCTACGCCACGCCGCGCTCGCGCAGCAGCGCCTCCAGCGCCGCCACGGAGTCCTCCAGCTCCGCCGTGCCGTCGAGCACGAGCTCGGGCTGCGGCGGCGGCTCGTACGGGTCGTCGACGCCCGTCATGTTCCGCAGCGTCCCGGCGCGGGCGCGGCGGTAGAGCCCCTTCGGGTCGCGCTGCTCGCAGACCTCCAGCGGCGTGTCGACGTAGATCTCCACGAACGGCAGCCCGTCCTCCTCGTGGCGGCGCCGGACGCGCTCGCGGTGCTCGGCGTAGGGCGAGACGAGCGCCACGATGGCGACGATGCCGGCGTCGGCCAGCATGCGCGCCGCCTCGCCGGCCCGGCGCGAGTTCTCGGCGCGCGAGCCGGCGTCGAAGCCGAGGTCGCCGGACAGGCCGTGCCGCAGGTTGTCGCCGTCGATCAGGTACGCGCCGTGCCCGCCGCCGACCAGCCGCGCCTCGAGCGCGGCGGCGATCGCCGACTTGCCCGACGAGGGCAGTCCCGTCAGCCAGACGGTGGCGCCGGTCTGGCCGAGCGCCGCCCAGCGGTCCTCGCGCGTGGCCTCGCCGCGCTCCCAGACCACGTTGGGGCTGCGCTCGCCGTCGGGGATCGTCTCGCAGATCATCCCGGCGGCCACGGTGGCGTTGGTCGCCTCGTCGATCAGGATGAAGCTGCCGGTGGCGCGGCTGTCGGCGTAGGGATCGACGGCCAGCGGCGCGGCCGTGCGCAGCGTGACGCGGCCGATGTCGTTGAGCTCGAGCGTCCCGGGGTCGCTCTCCGTGCGCAGGCTCTCGATCTCGACGCGGTGCTCGATGCGGGTCAGCTCGGCGCGCGTGGTCCGCGTGGTGTGCTTGATGAGGTAGCGGGCCGACGGCCGCGCCGGGGCGTCGTCGAGCCAGCAGAGGTCGGCCCGCACGTCGCGCGCGACCTGCGCCGGCGCGTCGGCCGCGCACAGCAGGTCGCCGCGGGAGACGTCGAGGTCGTCCTCCAGCAGCACCGTGACCGACATCGGCGGGAACGCCTCCTCGACCGGTCCGTCGAAGGTGTCGATGCGGGCGATCCGCGTGCGGGCGCCCTGCGGCTGGACGACCACCTCGTCGCCGGCGCGCAGCACGCCTCCGGCCACCTGGCCGGCGTGGCCGCGGTAGTCGTGGTGGGCCTCGTCGTGCGGGCGCACGACCCACTGGACCGGCAGGCGGGCGCTGTCGAAGACCTGGCGGTCGGCGGCGACGTCGACCTTCTCGAGATACTCGAGCAGCGGCGGCCCGTCGTACCAGGGCGCCGCGTCCGACCGCTCGACGACGTTGTCGCCGTTGAGCGCCGAGATCGGGATCGCCGCGATGTCGGGCAGCCCGACGCGGCGGCCGAAGTCCGCGATGTCGCCGGCGATGGCTCCGAACTCGAGCTCGTCCCAGTCGACGAGGTCCATCTTGTTGACGGCGGCCACCAGGTGTGGCACGCCGAGCAGCGAGGCGATGAACGCGTGCCGCTTGGACTGCTCGACGACGCCGTGGCGGGCGTCGATCAGCACGATCGCGACGTCGGCGGTGCTCGCTCCGGTGACCATGTTGCGCGTGTAGCGGACGTGCCCCGGCGTGTCGGCGAGGATGAACGAGCGCCTCGCGGTGGCGAAGAAGCGGTAGGCGACGTCGATCGTGATGCCCTGCTCGCGCTCGGCCCGCAGGCCGTCGGTGAGCAGCGCGAAGTCGAGCCGCCCGTCGCCGCGCTCGCGGCTGGTCAGCTCGACCGCGTCGAGCTGGTCGTCGAGGATCGAGCGCGTGTCGTGCAGCAGGCGGCCGATCAGCGTGCTCTTGCCGTCGTCGACCGATCCCGCGGTGGCTACGCGCAGGAGCTCGGGCGGCGCGGCCAGCGGATCCTCAGAAATATCCCTCACGCTTCCTGTCCTCCATCGCGGCGACGGACACGCGGTCGTCGGCGCGCGTCTCGCCGCGCTCGGTCACGCGCGTGGTGGCGATCTCGCGCACGACGTCCTCGAGCGTCCCGGCCTCGCTGCGCACGGCGCCGGTGACCGCCATGTCGCCGACCGTGCGGTAGCGGACGCTGGCCACGAACGGCGTCTCGTGCTCGTGCCGCGGCACGTGCTCGGAGTCGGCGAGGAGCATGCCGTCGCGCTCGATCACGCTGCGCTCGTGGGCGTAGTAGATCGACGGCACCTCGAGCCGCTCGGCGTGGATGTAGCGCCAGACGTCGAGCTCGGTCCAGTTGCTGAGCGGGAACACGCGCACGTGCTCGCTGCTGCGGACGCGGCCGTTGTAGAGGTTCCAGAGCTCGGGGCGCTGGCCCTTGGGGTCCCACTGGCCGAGGTCGTCGCGGAAGGAGAACACGCGCTCCTTGGCGCGGGCGCGCTCCTCGTCGCGGCGGGCGCCGCCGAGCGCTGCGTCGAAGCGGTGGGCGGCGATCGCGTCGAGCAGCGTGGTGGTCTGGAGCCGGTTGCGCGAGGCGCCGACGCCGGTCTCGTCCTTCGCGCGGCCCTGGTCGATGGACTCCTGGACCGACGCGACGATCAGCCGCTCACCGAGCTCCCGGACGCGCCGGTCGCGGAACTCCAGCACCTCGGGGAAGTTGTGCCCGGTGTCGACGTGCATGACCGGGAAGGGGAAGCGCGCGGGCCGGAACGCCTTCTCTGCCAGGCGCAGGAGGACGATCGAGTCCTTGCCGCCGGAGAACATCAGGACGGGCCGCTCGAACTCGGCCGCGACCTCGCGCATCACGAAGACGGCCTCGGCCTCGAGCAGGCGCAGATACGAGAGCTCGCGGGTCATGGGTAACTAACTTACCCAACTCGATCGGCTTTATGGAGATTACTTCAGCCGTGCAGTCCGCACTCGCTCTTGGCGGACCCGGTCCAGCGGCCCTCGCGCCCCTCGCCCGGCTGGGTGCAGTGGGTGCAGCCGATCGAGGAATAGCCGCGGTCGTGCAGCGGGTTGTAGGGGACGTCGTGCTCGGCGATGTAGCGCCAGACGTCCTCCTCGGTCCAGTCGGCCAGCGGGTTGGCCTTCCAGCGCTCGTGCTTGCGGTCCCAGGCCAGCTTGGGCGTGCGGGCGCGCAGCGGCGACTGCTCGCGGCGGACGCCCGAGACCCAGGCGTCGACGTCGGCCAGCGCCTCGTCGAGCGGATCGACCTTGCGCAGCCGGCAGCACTCGTCGGGGTCGCGCTCCCACAGGCGGTCGCCGTGGGTGGCGGCCTGGCGGCCCAGGCTCGGTCCCTGGTGGACCTCGATGCTGATCCCGTACCGCTCCTCGACGCGCTGCCACGTCTCGTAGGTCTCGGGGAAGAGGACGTGGGTGTCCAGCGTGAAGATGCGCGCGTCGGGGGCGATCTTCAGCAGCAGGTCGAGGACGACCGACGCCTCCTTCTGGAACGAACACGCGACCGCAAGACGGGGGTGGAAGCGCTCGACCATGTACGCGAGCACCCCGCTCGCGTCCAGGCCCTCGAGGTCCGGAGTCACCCGCGTCGCCGCAACAGCCATCGACCAAATGTACTAAACCCGATCGCAGTTACGGCAATAAGGGGGGTCTGACCCCTCTGTGCTGCTACAGACGCGATCTGTACTACCACAGTGGGGTCAGACCCCCTTACTCGCTAGCATTCTGCAAGTGACTGCGGTGGACGAGGAAGTCGAGGCGCTGGACGCCTATTCGCGGGTGGTGACGCGGGTGGCCGACACGCTCGGGCCCTCGGTCGCGAACCTGCGGATCTCGAACCGGCGGCGCTGGAACACCGGCGGCGGCAGCGGCGTGGTGATCACGCCCGACGGGTTCATGCTCACCAGCGCGCACGTGGTCGGCGGGTCCGGGTCGCGGGTGCGGGCCTCGTTCGTCGACGGCAGCGATCTCGAGGCGCGGATCGTCGGCGCCGACCCGCTGTCCGACCTCGCGGTCCTGCGCGCCGAGTCGGCGCGCCTGCAGCCGGCGGAGCTTGGCGATGCGAGCACGCTGCGCGTGGGCCAGCTCGTGGTGGCGATCGGCAACCCGCACGGCTACGCCGGCTCCGTGACGGCCGGCGTGGTCTCCGCGCTCGGCCGCTCGCTGCCCGCCCGCGCCGGCGGAGCGACGCGCATCATCGACGACGTCATCCAGACCGACGCCGCGCTCAACCCCGGCAACTCGGGCGGCGCGCTGGTCGACGGTCGCGGCCGCGTGGTCGGCATCAACACCGCGGTGGCCGGGATCGGGCTCGGCCTCGCGGTGCCGGTCAACACCGCCACCCGCCGGATCGTCTCCGCCCTGATGCGCGACGGCCGCGTCCGCCGCGCCTGGATCGGCATCGCCGGCGGCGCCCGCCCGCTGCCGCCGCGCGTCGCCGCGTCGCTGGGCCGCGACCGCGCGATCGAGGTCGTCGAGGTGATCGAGGGCTCGCCGGCCGCTCGCGCCGGACTGCGCGCCGAGGACCTGATCGTCGGCGTCGACGGCGCGCCGGTCCGCGGCGTCGACGACCTCCAGCGGGTGATGACCGAGGACCGGATCGGCACCAGCTGCGCGCTCGACGTCGTGCGCGACGGCGTCAGCCGCACCGTCGCGCTCACACCGCGCGAGCTCGACACCGCCTAGGGGTGCCCGACCGGCGGACGCTCGACACGTTCTCCGCCGGTAGGGCGGGCCCCCGACATCGCCGTATCCTTCCGCGCCGTGCGCGCGTCTCTTCTCGCGATCCTGGTCCTGCTGGCGATCGCCGGCTGCGGCGGGGACGATCCGCCGGAGACGGCCGCGCCGGCCGAGACGCCGACGCCGAACCCGACGATCGAGGCCGAGCCGTCCGAGCCGGGCAGCGCCGCCAACGCCTTCATCGGCTCGCTGGCCGTCGACCCCGCCGACGGCACGCTGATGATCGGCACCGGCCTCGGCCTGTTCCGCGCCGAGAAGGGAGCGAGCAAGGCCGAGCGGGTCACCGGCGAGCTCACCACGCCCGACGGCGCCGGCCCGGTGTCGAGCAACCTCGTCATCCGCTACGCCGGTCCGGGGGAGCTGCTCGGCTCCGGGCACCCCGAGGGCGGCGGCACCGCGCTGCCCGAGAACCTCGGGCTGATCCGCTCGGGAGACGCCGGCGACACGTGGGAGCCGGTCAGCCAGCTCGGCGAGAGCGACTTCCACATCCTGCAGGCGCGCGGCGACCACGTCGTGGCCGTGCGCGTGGACGAGACCGACATCCAGGTCAGCGGCGACGGCGGCGCCGGCTTCGAGTCCCGCACGCCGCCGGACATGCCGCTCGACGTCGCCTTCGACCCGAAGGATCCGCAGCGGATGGTGGTGGCCACGCAGCAGGGCACGTTCAACTCCGCCGACGAGGGCAACTCGTGGCGGCCGCGCGACCCGAACCCCACCGAGCAGCTCGCCTGGGCGAAGCCGGACGCGCTCTACCGAGCCGACACCGGCGGGCTGATCAAGGTGAGCGCCGACGGCGGCGCCACGTGGAAGGACCGCGGCACCGTCGGCCTCCCGGTCAACGAGCTGGCGGCCGACGAGGAGGGCACGCTGTACGCCTCGGTGGCGGGTGGCGAGGTCCACCGCTCGACCGACGGCGGCGCCACCTGGAAGCGCCTGCTACGGCTGGAGTAGCTCGTTCTGCGCGGACTCGCGCCGCGCGCCGACCTCGATCGCGGCCGCCCGGATGTCGCTCGCGCTGGCGCTGAGCGTGTAGGTCCCCTCGGGCGGGTCGACCTTCAGCTGGGCGGTCGAGCGCGAGGCGATCTCCCGCGTCGAGCGCGTGATGCCGCCACTCGAGCCGCCGAGCTCGTCGGTCTCGAACGTGACGGTCTGGGGCGCGCCCGACTGGTTGGAGATGATGAACACGACGGGCCCGGAGCCGAAGGTGACGGGGGAGACGCGCACGCGGTCGCCGTCGATCGCCGCGGTCACGTTGATCGGGGCCGGCGGCCGCGGCTTGTTCTGGTGGTCGGCCGTGTCGTCGCCGCCGCATCCCGCGAGCAGGACGAGGGCTACGACGGCGAACGTCAGGCGCACGCGGCGAATGTACTGCAAGCGCGCGTGCATGCCGTCCGGTTCGAGGCGTATGACACGCGGCCCGATGTCAGAAGCCGCCCTCCTCGAAAGCCCGCTCGCCGGCGCGGAGTTCCTCGCCGTCGACACCGAGACCAACGGGCAGCCGAAGGAGCGCTGCGAGCTGACCGAGGTGGGCGCCGTGCTGGTCGGCGGCGGCGAGCTGCACGATCGCTGGAGCTCGCTGGTCGGCGTCTCCGAGCCGCTCGGCCGCGGCATCCAGCGCTTCACCGGGATCACGCAGGCGATGGTCGACGAGGCGCCGCCGCCCGAGCAGGTGCTGCCCGGTCTCGCGGAGCAGATGAAGGGCCGGATCCTCGTCGCCCACTCCGCGCGCTTCGACGTCGGCGTGCTCAAGCAGGCGTTCGAGCGCGCCGAGCTCGAGTGGCCCGACCCGCCGGTCATGTGCACCGTGGCGCTGGCGCGCCGGCTGGCGCCGTTGCAGCGCCGGCGCGGCCTGGCCTCGCTGGCCGACGCGCTCGGGATCGAGGTCGAGCAGACCCATCGCGCGCTGCCCGACGCCGAGACCTGCGCGCGCGTCCTGTGCGCGCTGCTGCCGCGGCTGTGCGCCAACGCGCGCACGGTGGGGGAGGCGCTGTCGCTGCTGCGCCCCCGCAAGGCGCCGAAGCCCAAGCCGGCGCGCACCACGCGCGGTCGCGACGACCGGCCGGACCTCTCGGCCCTCCCCAAGGACCCGGGCGTCTACATCTTCCGCGACGCCGACGGCCGCCCGCTCTACGTCGGCAAGTCGATCTGCCTGCGCACGCGCGCGCGAGCGCACTTCACCACGCCCTCGACCTGGACCGGACAGGCCGAGCACGTCGACTACCAGCCGACCGAGTCCGAGCTCGGAGCGCTCGTGCTCGAGAACCGCCTGATCAAGGCGCTGAAGCCGCCCGGCAACACGCAGCTCAAGAAGGAGCCCGACGGCTACGTCTACCTGCGCTGCCGGCTGGACATCCCGTTCCCGATCCTCGAGGTCGCGCGCGAGCCCGCCGCCGGCCACGCGATCTGCGTCGGCCCCGTCCGCGGGCGCGCCGCCGCCGCGGAGCTGGTCGAGCAGCTCAACTCGCTGTTCGGGCTGCGCCACTGCGGCCGCGCGCTGCACACGCGCCCGCACCCGTCCGCCTACGGGCAGATGGGCCGCTGCCTGTCGCCCTGCCTCGGCGACCTCGACCCCAACCTCTACCGCGAGCGGCTCGACCGGGCGCTCGGCCTCTTCGAGGTCGACGGGGGAGCGGCGCTGCTCGCGCACGTCGAGGCGCAGATGCGCGAGGCGTCGGCCGCCCGGCACTACGAGCGCGCCGCCTGGCTGCGCCGCCGCGCCCGCCGGCTGGAGTCGCTGCTCGGCAAGCTCGGCGGCGTCCTGCGCGCCGCCCACGCCGGCTCGCGGCTCGTGCTCGCACCGCACCCGGCCGAGCCCGGCCGCGCCGACGCGTTCTGGATCGTCGCCGGGCGGATCGCCGACTGGGGCCCGCTGCCCGAGCCCGACGAGCTCGTCGCCCGCACGAGCGTCGCGCTCGCGCGCACTCCTAACGGCGCGTGGCTCCCCGCGGACGAGCTCGACGAGATGCGGCTCGTCGGCTCGTGGCTGGCCTTCCACGAGGACGCGCCGGTGGTCGAGCTCGACGAGACGCCGGACGAAGGGACGCTGTCGACGCTGGTGAAGACGCTCGGTTAGGCGGCGTCGTCGTCGGGCTGCTTCGCGGCGGTGGCCATCAGCACGGCGCCCTGGAGGTCGCGCAGCTCGGCCACGCGGTCCTCGAGCTCGGCTTCGACGCCCTCGGGCGCGGCCCCGGCGGCCGCGAGGTCCTGGGCCAGCATGGCGAGCGCGCGCTCGACGTCCTGCTGGGCCGCCAGCAGCCGCTGGATGTGGTCCCGCACGGCGGGATCGGTGACGTCGAGCCGCTCGGTCGCGAGCCCGACGAGCTTGGTCGTCAGCGCTGCCCTCACGAGCTCTCCGACCGGCGGCCGCCCCAGGCGAGCACCGACAGCGGGCCGAGCGGCTGGCGCTCGTGCGTCGGCGCCGGGCTCGTCGCCGGCGCGGGCCGCAGGTCGTCCGCCACGACGTGCGTGACCGGGACGCCCGTGAAGCGCGCGACCCGGTGCGGGAAGTCGTACTGGAGCCACTTCGAGCTGCGCCCCGGCAGCGTGCAGACGATCGCCTCGTCGTGGCGCGCCGGGTCGAAGCACTCGGCGACGGCCTCCATCGGGTCGGCGTCGCCGATCGCGCCGTCGGCCTCCAGGCCCGCGGAGCGCATGCCCTCGAGCGCCTCGTCGAGCCGCTCGCGCACCGCCTCGCGCCCGCCGAGCCCCGGCCCCTGCGCCGGCATCACGAGCGTGACGCGGATCGGGCCCCGCTCCGCGCGGACCTTCAGCGCGTCCAGCAGGTGCGTCGAGGCGGCCGTGAGATTGGCGACGACGAGGACGTTCGCGGCCATGGCGCGATGCTACTCCTCGAAGGGGAGGTCAACGACCTGGGCGGTCACCGTTCCATCCGCCACGATGACGGTGTCGCCGGGCGCCGCCTCGCGCCGCACGAGCGCGAGAGCGATCGGCCCGAAGACGGGCGACTCGGCGACCGTGCTCAGCCGGCCGACGACCTTCTCGCCGAGGCGCAGCTCGTCGCCGGGCGACGCCGGCGCCGACAGCCGCAGCCCTCGCAGGTGCCGGTTCGGCTTGCCGCGGTAGTGCAGCCGCGCGACCGTCTCCTGGCCCACGTAGCAGCCCTTGGTGAACGACACCGCACGCTCGTTGAGCCCGGCCTCCTGAGGGATCACGCCGTCGTCGAGCTCGGCGCCGTAGCGCGGCCGCCCGTGCTCGACGCGCACGATCTCGGCGACCTCGTCGCTCGCCTCTGGCACGTCGAGCGCCGCGCGCACGGCATCGACGCCGTCGGCCGGGACGAACACGTCGACGCCGGCGTAGGTCCGCACCAGCACGACCGGACGGCCGCCGATCTCGTCGCGGCGGTTGTCGTGCTCCCGCTCGAGCCCGAACGTCTCGGTCTGCGGCCCGATCAGCGACAGCAGCCCCAGCTCGAGCGTGCGCTTGTGCAGCTCCACGTCGCGCCCCAGCTTGTAGCGGCGGATCATGTTGAAGAGCTCCTGCAGCGCGACGCGCTCGGTGTCGAGCAGCAGCTCGTCGCCGAGGTCGAGCACCCGCATGTCGCCGAGCATCTTGCCCTTGTGCGTGAGGAAGGCGGCGTAGCAGCCGCGCCCCGGCTCGAGCGACTCGATGTCGTTCGTGACCTGGCCGTGCAGGAAGTCCTTCGCCTCCGAGCCGGTCAGAGCGAGCTTGCCGCGCTCGGAGCGGTCGACGAGACCGCAGGACTCGGTCAGCGCCCGGTACCCGGTGTCGGCGACGACGGCCATGTAGCGAGGATACGACTAGTCGTCCCGGACCCGGACGAGCCGGCGCTCGACCTCGCGCTGGAGCTCGTCGAGCACGCGCTCGCGCGGCACGCCCGCCTCGAGCGCCGACCGCACCACCTCGGCCTCCTCGGCGCCGTCGAGCCGCTCGAGCAGCCGCAGCAAGCCGTCGAGGCTCAGCCCGCGCGCCGGCGCGAACGGATCCTCCGGGTCCAGGGGAAAGCCTGCCATGTAGCCTCTCGGGCCAATCATGCCGCTTGCCGAGGCCTTCGACGAGATCACCGACTCGCTGCCGTCCGACTGGACGGACCTCGAGCTCGACCTGCGCATCGACGAGGAGCGCTACATCGAGGCGGCGACGCTGCTGGTGACCTGCAACGCCCAGCCGTACTCGATGCACGACTGGCACTTCCGGCTGCTCGTCGCGCACCACTTCGGCCACGCCGCGGCCGCCGAGGCCGTCCACGGCTCGCTGAAGCTGCTCGACGAGGCGGGGATCGCCGGCGAGCTGGCGCTGCGCGAGGTGCGCACCGGCCGCGTGGAGACGATCCAGGACTGGGGCCGGCCGGAGTCGTTCCGGCAGGAGTTCCGCCGCCTGCGGCAGCAGTAAAGCTGACTTCGCCCCGCGACCCGTCCTTTCGTAGTGTCACACTACGAAAGACACATGGCCATCACCCGAAGTCCGGCGAAGGCACGCAAGCGGGTAATCGTCCGCTTTGCGGGCGATTCGGGTGACGGCATGCAGCTCGCCGGCAGCCGCTTCACGGACGCCACCGCCGAGCACGGCAACGACTTCGCGACGCTCCCGAGCTTCCCGGCCGAGATCCGCGCGCCGGCCGGCACGCTCGCCGGCGTCTCCGCGTTCCAGATCCACTTCGCGGCGCAGGACATCCTCACGCCCGGCGACGAGCCGGACGTGCTCATCGCCATGAACCCCGCCGCGCTGCGCAGCGAGCTGCCGGCGCTCGCCAAACGGGGGACGGTGATCGCCAACGAGGACGCCTTCAGCAAGCGCAACCTGCAGAAGGCGGGCTACGAGACCAACCCGCTCGAGGACGGCTCGCTCGACGGCTACCACCTGATCCGGATCCCGATGACCTCGCTGACGACGAGCGCGACCGAGGCGATGGAGGGCGTCTCGACGCGTGACGCCGGGCGCGCGAAGAACCTGTTCGCGCTGGGCGTCGTCTCGTGGCTCTACGACCGCCCGACGGAGCCGACCGAGGACTGGCTGCGGCGCAAGTTCGTCAACAAGCCGGGCCCGCTCGAGGCCAACCTCGCCGCCTTCCGCGCCGGCTGGAACTTCGGCGAGACCTCCGAGCTGATCGACGTCCAGTACCGCGTCGACCCGGCGACCGACGTCCCGCCCGGCACCTACCGCAACGTCAACGGCACGACGGCCACCGCGCTCGGCCTGCTGACCGCCAGCATCCGGTCCGGCCTGCCGCTCGTGCTGGCCAGCTACCCGATCACGCCCGCCTCCGAGCTGCTGCACGAGCTCGCGCGGCACCAGGACCTCGGCGTGCGGACGATCCAGGCCGAGGACGAGATCGCCGCCGCCGGCATGGCGCTGGGCGCGGCGTTCGGCGGCGGCCTCGGCGTCACCGCCACGAGCGGGCCGGGCATGGACCTCAAGGCCGAGACGATCGGGCTGGCCGTCGCGCTCGAGCTGCCGCTCATCGTCATCGACGTGCAGCGCGCCGGCCCCTCCACGGGCATGCCGACCAAGACCGAGCAGTCGGACCTGCTGATGGCCATCCACGGCCGCCACGGCGAGTCGCCGCTGCCGGTGGTGGCGGCCTCGACGCCGGGCCAGTGCTTCGAGGCCGCCTACGAGGCGGCGCGGATCGCCGTCCGCTACCGCACCCCGGTGATCCTGCTCTCCGACCTCTTCCTGGCCAACTCGAGCGAGCCGTGGCGGATCCCCGACACCGGCTCGCTTCCGGAGATCGACCCGGACTTCGCGGAGGCGACGGACGAGCCCTTCGAGCCCTATGCCCGCGACGAGCACGGCGCGCGGCCCTGGGCGATCCCCGGCACGCCGGGCCTGGCCCACCGCATCGGCGGGCTCGAGAAGCGCGACATCACCGGCGACATCTCCTACGACGGCGCCAACCACGCGCACATGACGCGCGTGCGCTCGGACAAGGTGCGCGGCATCGCCGCCGACCTGCCCGACCTCTATGTGGACGCCGACCCCGGTGCCGAGCTGCTCGTGATCGGCTGGGGCTCCAGCCGCGGCAGCATCCGCGCCGCCGCGCGCCGCGTCCGCACGAACGGCCACGCGGTCGCGATCGCGCACCTGCACCACCTGCACCCGCTGCCGACCAACCTCGGCGAGATCCTGCACCGCTTCGACCGCGTGCTGGTGCCCGAGATGAACTCCGGCCAGCTGGCGCAGCTCCTGCGCGCCGAGTACCTCGTCAACGTCGTCAGCCACACCAAGCTCGAGGGCAAGCCGCTGTTCGCGGCCGAGCTCGAGCACGTGATGCTGGAGCTGCTGTGACGGAGCTGACCGCCAAGGACTTCAGCTCCGACCAGGAGACCCGCTGGTGCCCGGGCTGCGGCGACTACGCGGTGCTCGCCTCGGTCCAGAAGCTGATGCCCGAGCTCGGCATCCCGCCGCACCGGGTCGTCTTCGTGTCCGGCATCGGCTGCGCCGGCCGCTTCGCCTACTACATGGACACCTACGGGATGCACGGCATCCACGGCCGCGCGCCCGCCCTGGCCACGGGCCTGGCGGCGGCCCGCGACGACCTCTCGATCTGGGTCGTGACCGGCGACGGAGACGCGCTGTCGATCGGCGGCAACCACCTGATCCACGCGCTGCGCCGCAACGTGCCGGTGAAGATCCTGATGTTCAACAACCAGATCTACGGGCTCACGAAGGGGCAGGCGTCGCCGACCTCCGAGCTCGGCAAAGTCACGAAGTCGACCCCGTTCGGCGCCCAGGACGAGCCGTTCAACCCGCTCGCGCTGGCGCTCGGCGCCGGCGCCACGTTCGCCGCCCGCACGGTCGACCGCGACCGCCACCACATGACCGATGTGCTCCGTGCCGCCGCGGAGCACGACGGCACCGCCTTCGTCGAGATCTACCAGAACTGCCCGGTCTTCAACGACGGCGCCTTCTTCGCGCTGACCGAGAAGGACCGCGCCGTCTTCAACCGCATCCCGCTCGTGCAGGGCGAGCCGATCCGCTTCGGCCCCGACGACGAGCACGGCGTGGCGCGCGCCGCCGACGGCAGCCTCGAGATCGTGGCCGGCGATCGCGACGACCTCGTGGTGCACGACGCCCACCGCGACGATCCCGCGCAGGCCTTCGCGCTCGCCCGCCTGGCCGACTCGCCCAACGAGCCGACCCCGATCGGCGTCTTCCGCGCCGTCGAGCGCCCGGTGGGCCTCGCCGAGGTCTCGCGCAAGCTCGCCTCGGCGCGCGAGTCGATCGGCCCGGACTCGCTCCGCGACCTGCTGCACGCGGGCGACACCTGGACCGTCAGCGGCTGAGATCCAACAACGCTGCCTCGGTGGCGCTCGCCGACTGCTCGAGCACGTCGAGGTCGACGTTGCGCAGCGTGTCGCAGCGCTGGTGGTAGCAGTCGTCGAGGCCGGTGAAGATGCCGCCGACGGGGATGCCGAAGCGCTCGAACGACGCGTGGTCGGAGTTGCCCTCGAGCTGCACCTCGTCGGTGCCGCGGGGCAGGTGGCGGCGCAGCGCGGTCTCGATCGAGCGGTCGCCGTCGTAGACCTCGGGCTCGCTGTCGGGCGTGCCGACCATGTCGAGGTTCACGTAGGCGGCGATCCGCTGCCGCTCGTCGCGCGAAAGCCCGGTCAGGTAGCGCCGCGAGCCGACGAGGCCGATCTCCTCGGCGGCCCAGAACCCGAACCGCAGCGTCCGGTCCTCGCCGGCCAGGCGCTCGGCGATGTGCAGCAGGGCGGCGACGCCGCTGCCGTTGTCGTTCAGGCCGGGACCGGCGGGCACGGAGTCGAGGTGGCCGCCGGCCATAACCACGCGCGGCGCGTCCTCCGGGCCGGTCTCGGCGATGACGGTGGTCGTCTCGCGCCGCTCGGAGACGGCGCGCACCGTCACCGTCGCGCGGCGACCCTCCAGCCCTTCGCCGGCCGGGGCGCCGAGCGCGAGCGCGGGGATCCGCAGGCCCGGGCTGCCGAGCGTGGCCGCGACCGGCCGCTCGCTCTGGTCGACCACCAGAACGGCCGCCGCGCCCGCTTGCTGCGCGTTGTCGGCCTTGATGCGGAAGAAGCACGTCCCGCGCTCCACGAGCGCGATCTCGCCATCTCGCAGATCGTCGAAGTCGCCGCTCGAGCAGCCGAGCCCGGCGGCGCGCACGACGCCCGACGCCCGGCCACCGGGCGAGAACTGGAGCGTGCGGATCGGGCGCACGCGGCGCCCGCCGGCCGTCAGCCGCGGCGGCGCCGACTCGCGGTAGAACGGCACCCGGAAGCTCTGGCGGGTGACGCGGTAGCCGGCGGCGCGCAGCCGCTGCTCGATGTAGTCGGCCGTCGCGGCGTCGCCAGGCGAGCCGGCGGCGCGGGTGCCGCCGTGCTCGGACGCGATGTCCTGGAGCGCGCGCAGGTGGGCGGCCAGGCTGCGCGGCTCCGGAGCCGGCGTTCGCCGCGGGTTCTGGCTCGTCGCCGCGGTTCGCGACCGAGATGGCGAAGCACGAGGAGGGCGACCGAGAGCAGGAACGGCAGCCAGCGCACACAGGAGAAGGATGCCCCGACCGCGTCGGATCCGCGTAAGCTCGGCGCTGATGCGCTCGCGGACGGTCAGCCTCATGGTCGCGGTGGCGCTCGCCGCCGGACCCGCGAGCGCGTCCGCGCAGACGCCTGAGATCTCCGAGACGGCCGCCGATCTCCCGCCGACGCTGTTCGAGCCGGCGCCCGACTCGCTGCCGCGGCGCGGGCGCCGCGGCGAGGCGACCGGCGCGCCGCTGCTGCTCGCGGGAGTCCTGCTGGCCGGTGCGGCGGTGGCCGGCTACTTCACGGGCTCGTCGCGCAGGACGCGCAGGTCCTGAGCCAGTGCGTCCGCGTCGAGTCGCTCGAACGGGATGCCAAGCCGCTGAACGCCGCGCTTGTCGATCAGCAGCACGTAGGCGGAGTGCTCGTACTCGAGCCCGGCCGCGTGGCGCGTGCGCCCGCGGTAGGTGAGGTCGCTGACGTCGGGGTTCTGCTCGAGCGCCGCCGGCGGCGGCGCCGGGCGCTGCGGGTGGCTGTAAGGGCGCGAGGCGAGGTCGAGACCCTCCGCCGCAGCCTGGGCGCGGAAGCGGTCGGTCGCCTCGGCCGCCTCGTAGGCGTCCTCGTCCGTGGCGTTGACCGGGACGATGCCGTACGCGCGCCAGATCGGGGTCAGCTCCTCACGCGTGCCGGTCAGGTACTTCATCGGTCCGTTCTGCCAGCTGCGCACGCGGAGCCAGTCGTCCACGCGCTTGGACGTGTCGCCGACCGGGTCGACGCTGATCGCGTAGGCCGTGACGCCGTCGCCGACCTGCTTCACCGCCTGCATCATCGTCGCCGCCTCGGCGGGACACAGGTCCCAGCACGTCGTGTAGATGAAGGTGACCACGACGACGTCTCCGCGCGCGTCGGCCAGCGTCGTCACGTCGCCGTCCTGGTCGTGCAGCCGGAACTCGTGTGCCACCTCGCGCGGCGGGATGAACCGCGGCCTCGCCTCCGGATCCGACTGCAGCTCGGCCATCGTGAGCCCACCGAGGCCGCCGAGGATCGCGCAGAGCGCGAACGCGAGCAGGAAGCGGCGGCGGGGGGAGACCTCAGCGCTCAAAGCGCAGCACCTCGTCGTCGCCGCCGTCGGCCACCCACACGTACGCCTCGTCGAGCGCCAGCGCCGCCGGGTCGCTGCCCGCCGCGCGACGCGAGAGCACCTCGCCGGTCGCGCCGTCCACGTTGACGAGCGTCCGGTCGCGGCGGGACAACACGTAGACGTCGTCTCCGTCGGCCGCCACCGCGACCGGGCGCCCGCCGACCGCGATCGAGGCGCCGCGGCGCTCGCCGGTCTCGAGGTCGACGCGCGCGACGGTGCCGCCGCTGGCGTCGGCCACCCAGGCGCTGCCGCCGCTGATGGCGACCGCGGCCGGGAGCCCGCCGAGGCTGATCGGCGGGCCGGTGACGCTGCGCCGGCCGGCGTCGATGCGCGTCAGCGTGCCGCTGCCCGCGCCGGCCACGGCGACCCAGCCACCACCTGCGGCGAGGTCGACGGCGTCGGCGCCGACCGGCACCTCGCGCACCGGCCGCCCGCCGGGCTCGATCACGCGCACGATGCCCTCGGGCGAGCTCAGCACCCAGACCGCGCCGGCCGCCACCACGGCGTCCGTCGCGTCGGCCCCCGCCGGGATCGCGCCGAACGCCCGCGGCGGATCGCGCTGGATCGGGACGAGCGCGGCACGCGCCGTGTCGACCGCCCACAAGCTCTGCGCCCCGGCCGCCAGCCGCGACGGGGCGCCGCCGGTCCGCAGCGGCGCGCCGAGCCGGCCTGAGTCCGGATCGAGCCGCAGGATCGAGCCGCGGTTCGGCGCCGCGACCCACACGCCTTCCGGCGTGACGACCACGCTGGTCGGTTGGCCGGGCAGCGCGAATCGCGTTGGTTCGGCGTTATCGGCAGTCAGCGCGATGACGACCACGGCCGCGACGAGAACGAGCGCCAGCGCGCCAGCGGCGAGCGCGAGCCAGAGCAGGTGCCGCGAACGGCGCGGGACGGCGACGGTCAGCGGGGTTTCAGTGGTCTCGTCGACGGTCAGAGCCATACCTTGTCACCGTTGCAACGTGGCGCCCACTGCCCTTGCGACCAGGGATAGAGTCGCAACGTGCGCCAAGTTGGCGTGATCGCGATGGCCATGGTTTTGGCCGCAGCAGCGCTCCTGATGGAGACAGGAGACGGTGGGACGGCGGTCTCGGCCGCGCCCGAGCGGCTGTCGGGCGAGCAGCTGAACCTCGGCGTGGTGGCCATCGACGCCCGGATCGGCGACCGGCGCGTGCGCAGCTCCGGCGCGGTCATCGACGGGCGTGCCGGGCTCGTCGTCACGTCGGCGCACACCGTCTGGGGCGCGACCTCGCTGCGGCTGACGACCGGCCTCGGGATCCTGCACGGCCGTCTGGTGGCGCGCGCGCCGTGCGCCGATCTCGCCGTGATCGAGATCCAGCCGCGCATTCCCGGGCTCGTGGCGATGCCGGCGGCCGCCGGCGGGACCCCGGGCGACTCCGAGCTGCTCGCCGCCGTGGGTCGCCGCGAGGAGGGCCTCGGCGGGCTGCTGACCATCCCGCTCCGGACCGCCGGGATCGCCGCGCGTGCGACGTTCGAGAACGGGCTGCCGCCGCTTAGCGGAGCGATCCGGTTGGACGGCGCTGTAGTGCCCGAGTCCTCCGGCGGGCCGCTGGTGAACGCGGACGGCGAGCTGGTGGGCATGGCCATGGCGACGACGGCCGGCAGCGGCGAGCAGGGCGCGCTGGCGATTCCTTGGGCGACCGTACAGGAGCGGCTCGGCGAGCTGCAGGTCGACAAACGGCAGATTTACGTCGGCTGGCGCGACTACTACCGCTGCGCGCCGCAGCTGCACGCTTACGCGCGGCGTGAGCATCCCGGTTACCGGCCCGCCGACGCCGTGATCAACGCCCCCGTCCCGGCGACCCGGCTGCCGGGCACGCAGACCCTGGATTCGCAGTGAGCTCGACCGTCGCCCCAGCCCCGCAGTCCATGCGCGACGGCTCGCCGTGGAGGGCGCGCCTGGCCGTGATCGCGCTCCTGCTGGCCGTGCTCATCGGGCCGGCGCTGGTCGTGCTGGCGCTCGAGGGCTCCGGCGGCGAGGATGACGCCGCGCTGCGCGTGGCCCGCCTGCCGACCGACGTGGCCGTCGAGGGCGAGACGGTCTGGGTCGCCAGCGGCCGCGACGACCGGATCGTGGCGATCGACGTCGCCCAGCCCGAGGACCCGCCGCTCAGGCACGAGACCGGCTCCGCGCCGCTGCGCGTCGCCGTCGGCGCCGGCTCGGTCTGGACGGCCAACGCCGGCGACGACAGCGTGACGCGGCTGAATCCGCTGATCCCCGGCTCGTCGGGCCGCCGGATCTCGATCGGCGCCGACGCCGTCGACGTCGCGGTCGGTCCCGACGGCGCTTGGGTGTCGAACGGCCAGCGTGGGACCGTGATGCGCATCGACCCGATCTCCAACCGGCCGCTAGGCCCGCCGATCCGGACCGGCAACTTCCCGACCGCGCTCGCCATCGGCCCGACCTACCTGTGGGTCGTCAACTCGGGAGACGGGACGATCGCCCGCGTCGACCCGCGCGAGGACCTCGTCGTCGGCCGTCGCATCCCGGTCGGCCGCGACCCGCAGGACATCGCGGTCGGCTTCGGCTCGGTGTGGGTGGCCAACCGCGGCGACGGCACGGTGAGCCGGATCGACTCCGCCACCGGCCGTCCGCAGGGCGAGCCGATCGCCGTCGGCCGGGCGCCCGGCGCGCTGGCCGTCACCCGCACCGGCGTGCTGGTGCTCGACACCGACCTCGGCGAGGTGCTCGAGATCGATCCGGACTCCCGAGCGCGTCTCGCGCGTCGCTGCAGGTGGGCGGCTTCCCGGCCTCGATCGCGGTCGGCGGCGGCGCGGCCTGGGTGGTCGACTCGCGCGCCGGCACCGTCACGCGCATCCCGGGCTAGCCCGTGTCCGGCGCTTGAACCGCGCCACGCACAGCGGCGCCGCGACGGCCAGGATCGCCACCGACCACAGCACGGCGCGCGAGCACGGGGTGCTGCGAGCGGCCACGGCGCGTCGGCGGGCAGCGCCGTCGGGTTGCCGAACAGCGTGCGCACGGCGGCGACGACCGCGCTGATCGGGTTCCACTCGGCGATCTGCTGCAGCCCGTCCGGCAGGCCCTCGGCCGGCACGAAGGCGTTGGACAGGAAGGTCAGCGGGAACACGGTCATGAACGCGATGCCCTGCACGGCGTCGGGCGTGCGCGACGATGACGCCGAGCAGCGTGCCCAGCCAGATCATGGCCGACCGCGAACAGCGACGAGCAGGGCGAAGCCGCCGATGCGCCTCGGCGACGCTCGGAGTCGATGCTCCAGCCGACCGACGAGGCCGGTCGACCGCGAGCAGGACGATGCGCGACGCAGCGTCGCCGCCAGCTCGGCGACGAAGTGGCCGATCAGGTAGGCCGACGCGCGACGATCGGCAGCGAGCGGAAGCGGTCGACGATGCCCTCGCCGAGGTCGGTGGCGATCGAGACGCCCGGGCCCATCATCCCGAAGGCGAGCGGACTGCACGAGGATGCCGCCGATCAGGTAGTCGGTGTAGTCGCCGTCGGGGACGGCGATCACGCCGCCGAAGACGAACGCGAACAGCAGCACGAACATGATCGGCTGCAGCGTCACGTCGAGCAGCTTCTCGGGGATCTGGCGGACGTGCTCGAGGTTGCGGCGCGGCGAGCACGAGGCTGTCGGAGACGAGCCAGCGGGTGCGGAGAGCGATCGGCGGACATGCAGGCGGCCACCTTCGGTGCGGGTCGGTGGTCAGGGTCAGGAAGACGTCGTCGAGCGTCGCCTCGCGGCGATGGACGTCGGTGGCGTCGACGTCGGCGGCGTCGAGCGCGCGGGCGACGTCGAGCAGCGACGTGCCGGCGCGCGACCGGCACGGTGAGCGACCGTCCCTCGGCGTCGTCGACGGCGCCGTCGGCGAACGCGCGCGAGCGCGGCCTCGCCGCGCGAGCAGGTCGCTCGGCGGCGGCGACGGTCACGTCGATGCGCTCGCCGCCGACGCGCGCCTTGAGCTCGGCCGGCGAGCCCGGCGGCGACGACGCGCCCGTGGTCGAGCACGACGATCGTCGTCGGCCAGGCGGTCGGCCTCCTCGAGGTACTGCGTGGTCAGCAGCAGCGTGGCGCCGTCGCGCACGAGCTCGCGCAGCAGCTCCCACAGCTCGTTGCGGCTGTGCGGGTCGAGCCCGGTGGTCGGCTCGTCGAGGAACAGCACCGGCGGGGCGGCGACGAGCGCTGGCCGCGAGGTCGAGCCGCCGGCGCATGCCGCCGGAGAAGGTCTTGACCAGCCGGTCGGCGTGCGTCGGTCAGGCCGAGCCGCTCGAGCAGCTCGTCGGCGCGGCGCGCGGGCGGCGGCGCTGCGGCAGGTGGTAGAGGCGGCCGACCAGCTCGAGGTTCGCGCGCGCGGTCAGCAGGCCGTCGACGGTCGCGGCCTGGCCGGCGAGGCCGATCCGGGCGCGCACGCGCGGCGGCGTCGGCGACGACGTCGAGGCCGGCCACGCGGCGCGCTGCCGGTGGTGGGCGAGGGCGAGCGTGGTGAGGATGCGGACGGCGGTGGTCTTGCCGGCGCCGTTGTGGCCGAGCAGGCCGAGCACCGTGCCGGCCGGGACGTCGAGGTCGAGCGTCGCGCAGCGCCCACAGCTCGCCGTAGCGCTTGCCGAGGCCCGTATGCCTCGATCCCGCGTTGTTCGTATAACGTACGTCTTGTTCGTACAACATACGAACAGCTTAGTGGTACGGTGTACGAATGTCAAGCGGCGACGACCACACGCCGATCTGGGCCCGGCCCGCGCCGGGCGAGCGCAGGCCCGCGCACACGCGCGAGCGGATCGCCGCAGACGGCGCTGCGTGATCGCCGACGAGGAGGGCTTCGAGGCGGTGACGATGCGCCGGATCGCCGCGGTGCTCGGCGCCGGCACGATGACCCTGTACCACTACGTCCGGAACAAGGACGAGCTGCACGGCGCTGATGGACGACGCGATCATGGGCGAGCTGCTCGTGCCCGAGGACGAGCTCGCGCGACGGACTGGCGCGAGGCGCATGGCCCAGATCGCCCGGCGCTCGTACGAGGCGCTTCCAGCGCCACCCGTGGGTGTTCGAGCCAGGCCGACGGCGTCCGCGCCGGGCGGTCCGAACGCGCTGCGCCACGTCGAGCAGTCGCTGACGCGTCGCGAGCCGCACGGGCCTCGACGAGCAGGCGAGTTCGAGCTCGTGGCGCTCGTCGACGACTACGTCTTCGGGCTTCGCGATGCGCGCGCGCGCGAGGCGCGGCCGCGCGACACGGCGAGCGGCGCGGAGGAGCGGCTCGACGGCCTCGTGGCCTACCTCGAGGCGCTGCTCGGCGACCGGCGAGTTCCCGACGATCGCCGCGTGGGCGCGGCGACGACGCGCGCGCCGGGTTCGCCCGCGTCGGCGCGATGGCCGCCGACCCGGGCCGCTTCGAGCGCGGCCTGCAGGCGCTGCTCGACGGCATCGAGCTGCGCGTCAAGGGTTGGAGACGGGCCCGACCAGCGAGGTGTCGAAGGCGCGGCCCACGTCGGGCCGGCGCTCGAGGATGCCGAACTCGACGTCCCAGGCCGCCCACGCGCGCAGCACGTCCTCGCGCAGCTCACCGTAGGCGCGCGCGCCGGCCGTCCAGGCCGCGGAGACCGCGTCGACCTGCGCCTGAGCGGCCTCGCGGTCGAGCCCGGAGTCGGCGTCCAGGAGCGCGGTCACCGCGCTCTCCGGGTCGGTCTGGGCCTGGGTGTAGCCGCGCTGGAGCGCCCGGATCGTCGCCGCGACCAGCGGGCGCTTCTCCTCCAGCGTCTCGCGGGTCACGCACAGCACGAGCTCCGGGTAGGCGGGAGCGCCGAACTCGTCGACGCGGAACTCCCGCGTGCCGGGGCGCTCAGCGCGCAGCGCCACGCCCTCGACGTTCCAGAACGCGGTCGCGCCCGCGACGCGGCCCGCGAGCAGCGCCTTGACCGCCTCGAAGCCGATCGTCGTCGTGCGCACCTGGTCGGGGTCGCCGCCGTCGCCCGCGACCACCGAGCGCAGCACGGCGACGTCCGACGGCAGGCCGGTGACGCCGGCGCGGCGGCCCTCGAGATCGCGCGGGCGCTCGATCTCCGGCTGCGCGAGCACGGCGGCCAGCGGTGTCTGCACGAGCGCCATGACGCCGACCACGTCGGCGCCTTCCTGGCGAGCGAGACCGAGGTCGTGGATGTCGAGGATCGCCATGTCGGCGCGCCCGCCCTGGAGCAGGCGCAGCGCGTCGGTCGACGCGCTGGGGGCCTGGACGTCGAGCTGCACGCCCTCGGCGTCGTCGTACCCGCGCGAGGTCGCCAGGTAGATGCCCGCGTGGACGCCGTTGGGCGTGAAGTCCAGCAGCAGCGACGCCTCCTGGTTGGGGCGGTCCGAGCCGGACGTGCCGCCGCATCCGGCGAGCAGCGCGCATGCGACGAGCAAGATCGATGTCAGCCGTATCGACATGTCTTGACGGAGGAGTATGTTCGCGTCACTTACGGCGCACGGAGAGGAGGCCCCCATGTCCGCTGCCACGACCAGTGCCGCGCCTGCCAAGCCCGCGAAGGCGACGGCGCTCCCGCTGGGAACGCCCGCAGCCTACGCGGCTGAGGTGCTCGGCACGTTCGTTCTGGTGCTGTTCATCATCCTGGCGGTCTCGGGCACCGCGCCCGAGCCGTTCGGCACCGGCAACTTCGACATCGTGCTGATCGCGTTCACGCACGCCATCGTGCTGTTCGTGCTCATCCGGTCGCTGGGCGCCGCGTCGGGCGCGCACTTCAACCCGGCCGTGACGGTGGCGCTGCTCTTCAAGGGCAAGATCGGGCCCGTCGACGCGGGCGCCTACATCGTGCTCCAGTGCATCGGCGCGATCCTCGCCGCGCTCTTCGCGGGGGCGATCATGGGCGACGCGGCCGAGGCCGTGAACTACGCCGGCCCGGCCGTCAACCCGGACCAGTTCGCCGAGGGCTCGATCTGGCTCGGCGCGCTCGCCGAGGGCACCGGCGCCTTCGTGCTCATGTGGGCGATCATGGCCACCGCCGTCGACCCGCGCGGCAACCGCGAGTGGGCGCCGTACGTGATCGGGCTCGCGCTCGGCCTCGGCGTGCTCGTCTTCGCGCCGGTCACGGGCGCGGCGCTCAACCCGGCGCGCGCCTTCGGCCCGCTGCTGGTCGGCGACTTCGGGCCCTTCGACATGTTCCTGGTCTCGTACGTGATCGGCCCGATTCTCGGCGCATTGCTGGCCGCCGTCCTCTACACCGCGATCGTCCTCAAGCCCCAGGAGCGGATCGAGCAGCGCCCGATAGATACGTTGACCTGAGTAATGTCCTGGCGGCATGACGCGCCGCCGGGTCACGTTCTCACGCAACCTGACGCTCTCGCTCTCGCGCACGTGCCGGTGCCACTGCAAGTACTGCGCGTTCGCGACGCATCAGGCGCACCTCCACGAGCCGGAGGAGGTCGAGCGGCTGCTCGACGGCGCCGCGCGCCGGCGCGTGAAGGAGCTGCTGGTGCTGACCGGGGAGGCGCCCGACCATCACCCCGGCGTGCGCGAGCGGCTGACCGCGCTCGGGTTCGCGGACTTCACCGCCTACGTCGTGTGGGCGTGCGAGCGGGCGCTGGAGCGCGGCCTGCTGCCGCACACCAACCTCGGCGTCCTGAGCCGTGAGGAACTCGCCAACCTGCGCGAGGTCACCGCGTCTCAAGGGTTGATGCTCGAGTCGGTCAATCCGGACCTCGTCGCCCACCAGGGCTCACCCACCAAGCACCCGGCCGAGCGCCTCGCCACCATCGCCGCCGCGGAGGAGCTCAGGATCCCCTTCACCAGCGGGATCCTGGTCGGCATCGGCGAGTCCGAGGAGGACCGCATGGCGGCGCTCGAGGCCCTGGCGGGCTTCGACCACCTGCAGGAGGTGATCCTGCAGAACTTCGTGCCGCACCGGCGCTACTACGGCGAGGAGCCGGCCGACATCGCCACCGAGGCGGCGGACGCGTTCTGGCGCACCGGCCTGCACGACGGGCCGGTCCACGGCGCGCCGAAGTGGGCCACGCCGGTCGGGAATCGAGGACCTCGAGCGGCTGATCGCCGAGACGCGGCGGCTGATGCCGGACGTCGGCATCCAGGTCCCGCCCAACCTGAGCGACTGGTGGCCGGAGCTCGTGGCCGCCGGCGCCAGCGATCTCGGCGGCCTGTCGGCCAACGGCGACCACATCTCGCCCGAGCACCCGTTCCCGTCGCCCGCCCAGGTGCGCAAGCGGCTGGCCGAGGACGGCGTCGCGCTCGCCGAGCGCCTGTGCGTCTACGGCCGCTTCATCGACCCCGAGTGGATCGCGCCGCGCGTGCTCGAGGTCATCCGCGACCGCTACCGCGCGTTCATCCCGCGCCGGAGCGCGGGGGCTGTCCCGCCGGGCACGATCGAGCGCGCGCGTGACGGCCAGGCGCTGACGCCGGGGAGCTCACCGCGATGTTCGCGGAGAGCCGGCCGGAGGCGATCGAGGACATGCGTCAGGCCGCCGACGAGCTGCGCGCCGAGCTCGCGGGCGAGACGGTCACGTTCGTCGTCAACCGCAACATCAACGTCTCCAACGTCTGCATCGTCGGCTGCGCCTTCTGCGGCTTCGGCGTCGGCCGCCGCTCTCCCGACGCGTACGAGCACGACCGCGAGGAGTTCGTCCGCCGCGTCCACGACGCCATCGCGTTCGGCGCCACGGAGATCTGCATGCAGTCAGGCATCCACCCGGACTGGGGGATCGAGGATTACCTCGGCTGGCTGCGGCTGGCCAAGGAGGTCGCCCCGCAGATCCACCTGCACGCCTACTCGCCGATGGAGATCGCGCACATGTGCGACGCCGAGCGGCTGCCGCCGAGCGAGGTCTTCGCGCGGCTGACCGATGCCGGCCTGGACTCGGTGCCGGGCACGGCCGCCGAGGTGCTGCACGACGACGTCCGGCAGCGCATCAGCCCCAACAAGCTGCCGGTGGCGCGCTGGGTGGAGATCATCGAGGCCGCCCACCACGCCGGCCTGCGCTCGACCGTCACGGTCATGTTCGGCCACATCGAGACGCCGGAGGAGCTGGCCGAGCACATGCGCGTGGTGCGCGAGCTGCAGGAGCGCACCGGCGGCTTCACCGAGTTCGTGCCGCTGTCGTTCATCCCGTTCCACACGCAGCTCGGCCGCACGCACGGGATCGAGGAGATCAGCCGCGAGGAGAACCTCAAGCACACGGCGGCCTTCCGGCTCGCGCTCGGGCGCACGATCCCGAACCTGCAGGCGAGCTGGGTGAAGATGGGCCTCGACGCCGCCACCGAGGCGCTGCACTGGGGCGTCAACGACCTCGGCGGCACGCTGATGGAGGAGTCGATCTCCCGCATGGCGGGCTCCTACCACGGCGTCAAGCTCGATCCGGACGACCTGATCGGCGCCGCTCACGACGCCGGCCGCCCGGCGGCCGAGCGGACCACGCTCTACGGCATCCGCCGGCGCCACGAGCTCGCGGCCGCCGCCTGATGGCCGGTCTCGTCCTCGGGCCCATGAACCGCTGGGCCAGCACCGACGAGGCCACCGTGTGGGTCGAGACCGACGCCGCCTGCGAGGTCGAGGTCCGCGCCGGCGGCGCGACGGCGACCGCGCGCACCTTCGTGGTCGAGGGCCACCACTACGCGATCGTCCGCGTGAGCGGCCTGCCCGAGGACGCCGCCACGCCGTACGAGGTGGCGCTCGACGGCGAGCGCGTGTGGCCCGAGCCGGACAGCCGCTTCCCGCCGAGCACGCTGCGGACGCACTCCCCGGATGGCCCCGCGCGCATCGTCTTCGGCTCCTGCCGCACCGCGTATCCGCACGAGCCGCCGTACACGCTCCAGCCCGACGAGCACGAATGCGGCCGCGAGGTCGACGCCCTGCGCGCGATCGCCTACCGGATGGCGGACTCGGACCCCGCCGAGTGGCCACACACCGTGCTCATGCTCGGCGACCAGGTCTACGCCGACGAGGTGTCGCCCGACACGCTGGAGTTCATCCGCTCGCGCCGCGACACGAGCAAGCCGCCGGGCGAGACGATCTCCGACTTCGAGGAGTACACGCGCCTGTACCTCGAGGCCTGGACCGACCCGCCGATCCGCTGGCTGCTCTCCACCGTGCCCTCGGCGATGATCTTCGACGACCACGACGTCATCGACGACTGGAACACGTCGATCGACTGGCTCGAGGAGATGCGCGCGACCGAGTGGTGGGACCGGCGTGTGGTCGGCGCCTTCATGGCCTACGCGCTCTACCAGCACTGGGGCAACCTGACCCCCGACACGCTGGAGGACGACCCGGTGTTCCAGCGCGTCCGCGAGGCGGGCGACGGCGGCGACATCCTGGCCGCGGCCGCCTACCAGTGGGACCGCGAGGTCTCCGGCGTGCGCTGGAGCTACTGCCGCGACGTCGGCAGGACCCGGATCGTGATGATCGACTCGCGCGCCGGCCGGGTGCTCACGCCCGGCGGGCGGAGCATGGTCGACGCGGGGGAGTGGCGCTGGATCACGGAGCACGCCACCGGCGGCTACGACCACCTCGTCATCGGCACCTCGCTGCCGCTGATCATGGCGCCCGGGCTGCACTACCTCGAGGCCTGGAACGAGGCGGTCTGCGACGGGGCGTGGGGCGGGCTCGCCTCGAAGCTGGGGGAGAAGATCCGCCAGGGCGCCGACCTCGAGCACTGGCCGGCGTTCCGAGACTCCTTCTTCGCCATGTGCGAGCTGATGCGCGAGGTCGGCGCCGGGGGCCGCGGCCACGCCCCCGCCAGCATCGTCGTCGTCTCCGGCGACGTGCACCACGCCTACCTCGCCGAGGTCGGGTTCCCGGCCGGCAGCGGCGTCAGCTCGCGCGTCTGGCAGGCCACCTGCTCGCCGTTCCGCAACCCGCTCAGCACCAAGGAGCGGCGCGGCGTCAACTTCACCTTCAGCCCCGCCGGCAAGGCCATCGGCCGCGTGCTGGCCCGCCTCGCCGGCGTGCCGCCGCCGCCGGTGCGCTGGCGCTTCCAGGACGGCGACCCGCGGTTCGACAACCAGGTGGGAACGCTCGAGCTCGACGGGCGCCGCGCGCTCGCGCGCCTCGAGCGCGCGATGCCGGCCGAGGATCACGAGCGTCCGAAGCTGGAAGTAGCGGACGAGCACTCTCTCGCCTAACGGCGTCTTCGCAATGCCTTAAGACAGATGACGGGTGCGGGCGGCATGATGATGCGAGCGAACCGTCTGGAGAGGCGACGCACCTCGTGACCAGTAGAACCGATGCCGAGCTCATCAGAGCGGCGAAGCAGGACCCGGAGGCCTTCCGCGAGTTCTATGACCGCTATGCGGTCTGGATCCGCTCGTGGTTCAAGCGCCATACCGGGTCCGACGTCGCAAGCCTGGACCTGACCGCGGAGACCTTCGCGCAGGCCTGGCATGCGTCGCGCCGCTTCAAGGATCTCGCAGACGGATCAGGTGCCCCGTGGCTGTTCGGGATCTCCCGCAACCTGCTGCGGCAGTACCACAAGCACAACCGCATCGAGTCGGCCGCGCGGGAGCGCCTGGGTCTCCAGGCGACCTGCGCCGGTGACGACTACGAGCGCGTCGACGACCGCAACGAGGCCGGCGCCCTGGCGCCGCTCCTCCGGCACGCGCTGCGGGCGCTGCCTGCGGACCAGCGTCGGGCGCTCGAGCTGCGGATCGTGCACCAGCTCCCGTATGACGCGGTCGCCGGCCGCCTGGGCTGCTCCCAGAACGCCGCGCGGCTGCGTGTCTCACGCGCCCTTCGGGCGGTCACCACGCAGATCAGGAGCGCTCAGGCTTGAGCGCCACGAGAGGAGGCTGATGGCAGCCCAGACGATCACCCCGATGCCAGGCGCCCATGAGCGGCGCATAGCGGAGCGAACGCGCTCCGGTCGGCTCATCCGCGACTCGATCGCGCTGCTGAGCTCGAAGTGGTCGGTCGACATCCTGCTGGCGCTCGGCGACGGCACGCGCCGTTACCACGAGCTGCTGGAGGATCTCCAGCCGATCTCCGAGAAGGTGCTCACGCAGACGCTGCGCGGCATGGAGCGCGACGGCGTCGTCGCGCGCCGCGTGCACGCCGAGGTGCCGCCGCGGGTGGAGTACGCGCTCACGCCGCTGGGCGCCACGATGGCGCCGCCGCTGAAGGCGCTCGGCGCGTGGTCGCTCGCGCACGGCAAGCGCGTCGAGGAGGCGCGCGACCGGTTCGACGCACGGATGGCGGCCAAGCGCGCGGCCTAGCGGAAGAGGTCGTCGGCCAGGGCGCGGATCAGGGCCGCCGCGCCGGCGCCGTCGTCTGACGTGACGTAGCGCTCGAGCCCGCGGATGCGAATCGCGGGCTCTCGGGTGTCCTTGCCGCGGACGAGGTCCGCGGCGGCCGCCGCCTCGTCGGCGACGGCGATCACGGTGGCGGCCAGCTCGCGGCCGTCGGCGTCGCCGCGGCCGCGCCAGTCGTCGGCCGCCACCAGGCCGGCGCAGCCGATGGCCACCTCCGCCTGGCCGAGGCGCCACGGCCGGCCGAACGAGTCGGTGATCAGCACCGCGCAGCCGAGGCTCCGTCTCAGCGCCCGGGCGGAGGCGTCGGGGTCGATCGGCAGCAGCACGAGCCTGCCGGGCGCCCCGGCGTTGGAGGCGTCGACGCCGGCGTTGGCGCACACGAAGCCGTGGCGGGTGCGGCAGATGATGCGGCCGCGGTCGGCGCGCAGGACCTCGGCGGACTCGTCGAGGATGACCTGGACGTGGCGCGCGTCCCTGCCGTGCTCTGCGGCCAGCCGCTCGGCCTCGGCGGTCGGCTCGACGGTGGCCACGTCCACCACCCGGCCCTCGGCCTTCGAGACGACCTTGTGGGCGATCGCGAGCACGTCGGTGGGGCGCAGGTCGGCGGCGGCGCCGAGCAGCGCGGCGAGGTCGTCGCCCGGCCGGACCTCCGGCAGCCCGGGGAGCGCGTCGAGGCTGATCACACCGTCGCGGCGTGCAGCACGGCGCGGGTGCGGGCGGCCGTGTCGGGGCGCGCGTCCAGCGCCGTGCGTAGCGCCGCGAGATCGGCCGGCGTGTCGACGTCGAGGCCGAGCGACGGGAGCTCGGCGACCTTGACCTCGGCGCCCGCGGCCCGCGCGAGCGCGGCGTGGCGGGCGAACGACCCGGGGCCGAACGACGGCGGCATGACCTGCGGCGGCTCCAGCAGCAGCGCGTTGGTGCCGCTGCCGTGGCGGTCGGGGACGATGACCACGCCGCCACGGCGCCCGAGCAGCGAGCTGACCTCCCGCGGATCGATCGCCGGACAGTCGCCCGGGACGAGCAGGACGCGCCCGGCGCCCCGCACCAGCGCGGTATCCACCCCGCGGGCGGCGGCGGCCGACTGGCCGGCCTCCTCGGGGTCGTCGACCACGATCGCGCCCGCGTCCTCGGCCGCGCGGGCGGCGAGCGGCTCGGAGGTCACCACGACCACTTCGTCGATCTCGTGGACGGCGGCCAGCGCGTCGAGCACGTCGGCCACCATGGCGGCGGCCAGCTCCTCGCGCTCGCGGCCGCCAATCGCTTCGCCGAGGCGCTGCTTGGCGCGCGAGAAGGACTTGACTGGCAGGACGGCCGCGGTGCGCACGGCCCAAGCCTAACCGGCGAAGGCCAGCACCTCTCGGGCGACGCGGCGACGCGCCTCCTGGTCGCCCATCTCGACGTCGGTGACCAACGTGGGGACCGTCTCGGCACGCTCGTCCGCCACGAGCCCGTCGAGCAGCCCGGCGTAGTGCGCGGCGATGCCGTCGGAGCTGAGCGGGTGGCCGGCCCACGCCAGGAACTCGTCGGTGGGGCCCTTGAGCACTGCGCCGCGGACGAGCGGCGAGACGGCGATGACCGGCGTCTTCATCGCTTCGCGAAGCCCCGGGACCGCGAGGATGGGGCCGATCGAGATCACCGGGTTCGACGGCCCGATCACGATCAGGTCCGCACGCTCGAGCGCCTCGAGCACCTCGACGGTCGGACGCGCGTCCTCGATGCCGCGCAGCTCGACGTCCTCGACCGGCCCGGCCGCGCGCTCGCGGATCATGAACTCCTGGAACGGGTGCCAGGTCCCGCGCGCCTTCACGTGGGTGCGCACCGGCTCGTCGCACATCGGCAGCACCTTCGCCCGCACGGCCAGCGCCTGGCGGGCCTCGTCGATCGCCTCGGTCAGCCGGGCGCCCTCGGCGAGCCGGCGGGCGCGGCGGACGCACAGCGCGAGGTCGCGGTCGCCGAGGTTGAACCAGACGTCGTCGCCCAGCTCGCGCAGGCCGTCCATCACGTTGAAGGTGTCGCCGGCCAGGCCCCAGCCGCGCTCGTCGATGCGGTCGGCGAGCCAGAAGGTGACGAGGTCGGGGTCGGGCGAGACGTGCGCGCCGTAGACCTCGACGTCGTCGGCGGTGTTGGCGATGACGACGAGCTCGTCGGCCTCGTCGAGGAGGCCGCGCGCGAGCTTGGCTCCGCCCGTCCCGCCCGCGAGCAGGACTACCACGGCCGGTCGGTCAGCCCGGTGAGGCGGATGCCGGCGTGCGTCTTGTAGCGGGCGTTGACGCCGATCAGCAGCGCGGTCAGCGACTCGGCGATGCGGGCCATCTCGAGCCTGCCGGCGTCGACGCAGCGCAGGCCGGGGATGAGCTCGATGTAGGCCGCTGCGCGCGCCTTGTCCTCACGGCGGTCGCCGCAGACGAGCACGTCCTCGTCGAGCGTGTGCGCCAGGTCCTTGAGGCCGGGGGCGTTGACGGTGTGCAGGGCGGCGACGACGCGGACGCCCTCGGGCGCCATCTCGGCCGCCTGCTCGGCGGCCGAGCCCTGCCAGACGCCGAGCATGCGGGTCGCCTTGCCGGACACGGCGGCGGCGAGCGGCACGGTCGCGTCGACGAGCAGCTGGCCCTCGCGCAGGTGGTTCTTGAGGTTCGTCAGCGTCTCGGACTGGTTGCGGAACGGCACGCACAGGAAGACGACCTCGCTCGCCTCGGCGGCGGGTCCGTTCTCGAGGCCCTCGATCCGCGCGTCCGGGACCTGCTCGCGGATGCGGGCGGCGGCCTCCTCGGCGCGGGCCGCGTCGCGCGAGCCGACGACGACCGGCACGCCGGCGGCGGCGAGCCGCAGCGCGAGGCCGGTGCCGAGCGCGCCGGAGCCGCCGATGACGGTCACCTGGTCGGGCATCGGCGGGGCAGGCTATACGCTGCGGCCGGATGCGACTGGAAGGACGGATCGCGCTTGTCACCGGCGGCGCGTCGGGGATCGGCGCGGCGACCGCGCGGCGGCTCGCCGCCGAGGGCGCGCGCGTGTGGGTGGCCGACATCGACCTGGCGGGCGCGCAGACCGTCGCGAGCGAGATCGACGGCGCCGCGGTCGAGATGGACGTCGCCGACGAGGCGTCGGTGCGCGCGGCCGTCGTCGAGGCGGGGGAAGTCGACGTGCTCGTCAACAACGCGGGCACCGACCGCTTCGCGTTCTTCGTCAACACCGATCCCGAGCTGTGGGACTTCGTGCTGGGCGTCAACCTGCGCGGCACGATCGCGGTGACGCACGCGGTCCTGGGCGGTATGCAGGCGCGAGGGCGGGGGGCCATCGTCAACGTCGCCTCCGAGGCTGGCCGCGTCGGCTCGCAGGGCTCGGCCGTCTACAGCGCGGCCAAGGCGGGCGTGATCGGCTTCACGCGCGCGGTCGCGCGCGAGTCCTCGCGCTTCGGCGTGCGCGTCAACGCCGTCGCGCCGGGGCCGATCGACACGCCGCTGCTGAACGCCGCGCCCGAGGAGTACGGCGAGATCGGCGAGCGGCTCAAGCAGGGGATGATCGCCGCGACCTCGATGCGCCGGATCGGACAGCCGGAGGAGGTCGCCGCCGCGATCGCCTTCCTGGCCTCCGACGACGCCTCCTTCGTGACCGGGCAGACGATCAACGTCTCCGGCGGCCTCTCGATGGCCTGAACCTAGACTCTCACGCGTGCATGTAGCCATCCGCGAGGTGGGGCCCCGGGACGGGTTCCAGAACGAGCCGGAGGTCATCGCGACCGGCGACAAGGTGCGCCTGATCGAGGCGCTCGCCCGGTCGGGGCTGAAGCGGCTGGAGGTCACGAGCTTCGTGCGTGCCGACGTGATCCCGCAGCTCGCCGACGGGGCGGAGGTGCTCGAGCGGATCGACGTGCCCGAGGACGTCTCGCTCTCGGTGCTCATCCCCAACGAGCGCGGGCTCGACAACGCTTTGACGCTGCGCGACCGCTTCCACGAGGTCAACGTCTTCCTGAGCGCGACCGAGTCGCACAACCGGGCCAACGTGAACCGCTCCGTGGAGGAGTCGCTGACCGGGCTGGAGCGGGTCCTCGAGCGCGCGGTCTCGGAAGGGCTGCGCTGCGAAGGCGTGATCTCGGTCGCCTTCGGCTGCCCCTACGAGGGCCACGTCCCGCCCGAGCGGGTCTTCGAGATCGCGCGGCGGCTGGTCGCCGCGGGCGCGGTGGAGATCGGGTTCGGCGACACGACGGGGATGGCCAACCCGGCGCAGGTGCGCGAGTTCTTCCCGGCGGCGCGGACGGCGCTCGGCGACGACGTCGAGCTGACCGCGCACTTCCACAACACGCGCGGGCAGGGCCTGGCCAACGTCCTGGCCGCTCTCGATGCGGGCGTGCGGAGCTTCGAGTCGAGCTTCGGCGAGCTGGGCGGCTGCCCGGTGCCGCGCGGCGCGACCGGCAACATCGCGACCGAGGACCTGGTGTCGATGCTGCACGAGATGGGCGTCGAGACCGGCGTCTCGCTCGAGCGCCTGCTCGACGCGGCGCACGCCGCCCAGGAGGTCCTCGGCCGGCCGCTGGGCTCGCACGTGCTCACGGCCGGTCCGGTCGTATGGAACTCGCCAAGCTGACCTCGCTACGCCTCGGCGGCCCCGCCGAGTCGTACGTCGAGGCGCGGACCGAGGAGGAGGTCGTCGAGGCCTCCCGTGGCGCCTCGCTGATCCTCGCCGGCGGGTCGAACGTGGTGATCGCCGACGAGGGCGTGCCCGGGCTCGTGGCGCGGATCGCCACGCGCGGGGTGGAGCGCGACGGTGCGCGGCTGACCGTGGCGGCGGGGGAGGAGTGGGACCCGCTGGTGGCGATGTGCGTGGCCGAGGGCCTGCAGGGCTTCGAGTGCCTGTCCGGCATCCCCGGGTCGGTCGGCGCCACGCCGATCCAGAACGTCGGCGCCTACGGGCAGGAGGTGTCCGAGACCGTCGAGTCCGTGCGCGTCTTCGACCGCGAGACCGGCCGCGTCGAGGACATGACCCCCGCCGAGTGCGGCTTCGTCTACCGCGGCAGCGTGTTCAAGTACCACGACCGCCGCGTCGTGCTGTCGGTCAGCTTCCGGCTGAACGAGTCGCCGGTCTCGGGCCCGCTGCGCTACGCCGAGCTGGCGCGGACGCTCGACGTGCCGGTGGGCGGGAGCGCGCCGCTGGCCGAGATCCGCGAGGCCGTGCTCGCCCTGCGCCGCCGCAAGGGCATGGTCATCGACCCCGCCGACCCGGACTCCGTCAGCGCCGGGTCCTTCTTCACCAACCCGATCCTCGACGCGCCACCGGACGGCGCGCCGTCCTGGCCCGAGCCGGACGGGCGCGCCAAGGTCTCGGCCGCGTGGCTGATCGAGCAGGCCGGCTTCCACAAGGGCTACGGCGACGGCCGCGCCGGCATCTCCACCAAGCACACGCTCGCGCTCGTCAACCGAGGCGGCGCCACCACGGCCGAGCTGATCGCGCTCGCGCGAGAGATCGCCGCCGGCGTGCACGGGCGCTTCGGCGTCGCGCTCCACCCGGAGCCGGTGCTCGTCGGCCATAAGTGGTGAATCCGGCGCATCAGCGCTGGCCGTCACACCAATGACTCAACAGTCGCCGCTCAATCATGCGAGACTCAACGGTCAGCGAGCGGGATGGTGGCGGACCTGGGCCGGCTGGTTTCGGCTCAGTCCGCTGACGCTTGCGACAAGGACGGGATCTGGTGCCGGTGCAGGGAGGTGGGGTAGGGCGGCTGGCGGGACGCCCATGGCGCGATGTCGAGCGCGTGCCGCTCGACGAGTTGCTCGCGGCGCTCGGCGTCGAGGAAGCGGCGCCGCCCGGCGAAGCGCTGCTGACGGTCTGGCTCGCGCCGGGTCCTTGGAAGCCGCCGGTCACGCTCGCGCGTCGCGGCGTCGTCCTGTTCGTGCTCTCCGGCGCGCTGCTGCGCTCGCGCCGCGACGCGGTCGAGCGGCGCGTCGACCTCCTGCTCGCCGGCGACGCGATCCGCATGAACGGCGAGGACGGCGCGCTCTGGCGCGCCCTGCCCGCTCAACCGGTGCGCCTGGCCGTCGTCGGGCCCCACACGGTGAAGGCGCTCGCCGGCGTGCCCGGCGCGGCCAACGCACTCATGCACGCGCTGCTGCAGCAACTCGAGCTCGAGCTCGAGCTGCGCGCTGTGGTCGGCATCCAACGCATCGAGCAGCGCATCGTCGCCTTCTTCGCGCTGCTCGCGCGCCGCCTGGGCGAGGACGTCCCCGGCGGCGTCCGCATCCCGCTTCCCCTCGAGCAGAAACGGATCGAGGAGATCCTCAGCGCGGGGCACACCCAGGCGACGATGGCCTTCCGCGCCCTGTTCGCCGCCGGCGTGCTCGTCCACGACGCCGCCGGCTGGCGCTTCCGCGAGGGGGGTCTGACCCCTCTGTGGTAGTACAGCTCGAAACTGTGGCAGTACAGAGGGGTCAGACCCCCCTTAGCGGCCGCTGAACTCGGGCTGGCGCTTCTCGCGGAACGCCTGCGCGCCCTCGGCGAAGTCGGCCGTCGCGGCGCAGCGCTCCTGCATCGTCACCTCGAGCTCGAGCGTGGCCGCCAGGGCCGGCTTGGCCGACGCGTCCATGACGCGCTTGGCCAGCCCGACCGCCACCGGCGCGCAGGCCAGCAGGTCGTCGACCAGCCCCTGCACGGCCTCGTCGAGCTCCTCGGCCGGCGCCACCCGGTTGGCGAGGCCGATCCGCTCGGCCTCCTCGCCGCCGATCAGCTTGCCGGTCATCACGAGCTCCTTGGCGCGGCCGAGGCCGACCACCGACGGCAGCCGCGAGGAGCCGCCGACGTCCGGGATCAGGCCGATCCGGACCTCGGGCATGCCGATCAGGGCGTCGGAGGCGATCACGCGCAGGTCGCAGGCCAGCGCCAGCTCCATCGCGCCGCCGATGCAGGCGCCGTGGATCACGCAGATCGTCGGCTTGGTCATCTCCTCGGCGAGGTTCCAGGTGTCGAGGATGGGTCGGCGGAACGCGCGCAGGTCCTCGGGCGCCTCGGACAGGGCGGCCAAAGACCCCAGGTCCATGCCGGAGGAGAACATCGGGCCGGCGCCGCGGATAACGACGCAGCGCACAGAATTGTCCGCGGCCGCTTCTCGCAGCGCCTCGCCGGTGGCGAGCACCAGCTCCTCGTTGAACGCGTTGCGCTTCTCCGGCCGGTTCAGCACGACGTGACGGACGGGTCCGTGGTCTTCGGTCAGCACGAGGGTCATGCCAGAGACCCTACGCGGGTAGGGATGCCGGCATGACCGCAGTGCGGCCCATCACGCAGCTCGACGCGCTCGACGCGCCGGCCCAGAAGATCGCCAAGGCGGTGCGTGCCGTCATCAGGCCGGGCCCGCTCAAGAACGCGCTGAGCGGTAGCTGGCTCGGCCATGCGCTGCACCCGCTGCTCACCGACGTGACGATCGGCAGCTTCACCAGCGCCGTCGCGCTCGACTGGCTCGGCGGCGACGAGTCGGAGCCGGCCGCCCAGCGGCTGATCGGCCTCGGCCTGCTCAGCACGCTGCCGACCGTCTCCAGCGGCTACACGGACTGGGCCGACACGGAGCTGGCGAACGAGGCCGTGCGTCGCGTCGGCGTCGTACATGCGGCGGGCAACTTCACCGCGGCCTCGCTGTTCGCCGCCAGCTGGCTCGCCCGCCGCCGCGGCGACCAGGGCCGCGGCCGCGCGCTCGCGCTGGCCGCCGGCGGGGTGATGGCCGGCGCCGCTTACCTCGGCGGCCACCTCACACTGGCCGAGGGCGTCGGCGTCGACCACACGACGTTCGAGGACGCCACCGAGGACTGGACGGCGGTGCTCGACGACGCCGAGCTGTCCGACGGCCGGATGCGCTGCGTCGAGGCCGACGGCACGGCGGTGGTGGTGGCGCGCGCCGGCGGCAACCTGTACGCGCTGTCGAACCACTGCTCGCACCGAGGCGGCCCGCTGCACGAGGGCAAGCTCGAAGGCCTCGAGGTCAGCTGCCCGTGGCACGACAGCGTGTTCGACCTGCGCGACGGCGCGCTGGTCCACGGCCCGGCCGCCTATCCCCAGCCGGCCTGGGACACGCGCATCCGCGACGGTCGCATAGAGGTGCGCCGCCGGTAGCCTCATGCGGCGTGCGAGAGCTTCTGCGCCCGCCGCCGCATCGTGGACCGCTGATCGCCGCCGGGGCGGTGGTGCTCGCCACCGGGCTCGTCCTGTTCGAGCTGCGGCTGATGAACGAGCTGTCGGATGTCGTGCACTTCCTCGTGCTCGGCATTCCCGCCGGCGTCATCCTCGCGCTCGGGCTGCAGGCCCCGAACGAGGACGGCAAGCCGCCTGCCTACCAGTCGGTGCTGCTCGTCGCCGGGCTGCTGCTCCTGCTTCCCGCGCTGCTGCGCCTCGCCGACGTGCTCGGCGCCGAGGACCCCGAGGACTTCCCCGCCGGTGAGCTCACCTGGACGTTCGCGGTGGTGGCCGGCGTCGCGCTGTACGCGGCCGTCCGCCGCAACTCGGCGATCTGCCTGCTGCTCGCGTCCATCGCGGGCGTCGGCTCGCTGCTGTCCTGCTGGGAGTGGATCTTCGCGCCGGGCACGTTCACGGCCTCGCGCTGGCTGCTGGCGCTCAGCGCCGCGGCGCTCGTGATGGGCGGGCTCGCGCTGCGCGACAGCGCTGCGCGCCAGTCGGAGATCCTCATCGACGCCGCCGGCCTGGCGATCCTCTTCATCGGGATCCAGGGCGTCGTGCCGGCGTTCATCGGCGGCGACGAGGCGTTCGGCGCGGACTCCGCGCTGCCCGACCTCTGGGAGCTGGTCGTGTTCGGCGCCGGCGTCGGCCTGCTCGCATACGGCGCGCTCGACCGCTCGCCCGGGCCGGCCTGGCTGGGCTTCGCCAACCTCGTGGTGTTCGTCGGCGCGGTGGGCCTCGACGCCGACGAGACGCTGTACTTCTGGCCGCTCGCGCTCCTCCTCGTCGGCGCGCTCATGATGGGCGCCGGCCTGCGCCCGCGCGAGCCGCTGCCGCCGGAGCCTGACGCCTACCGCGCCGGCGAGCAGCCGCTCGCCAGCCGCACCGCCGACGACGAAGTGGTGATGCGGGTGCGCGTGGATGACGCGCCGGAGCGCTAGTTTGACGAGCCGATGACCGACGCACAGCACGTCGAAGACGCCTTCGAGCGCGCCTACGCGGGCGGCCCCGAGCGCCACAGGGAGAAGTCGGCCCAGCAGGGCAAGCTGCCCGTGCGCGAGCGCGTCGCGCGGCTGCTCGACGAAGGCTCGTTCACCGAGGACGCGCTGCTCGCCAACTGGGAGGCCGAGGGCCTCGGCGCCGACGGCGTCGTCACCGGCCTCGGCACGATCGGCGGCCGCACCGTCGCGCTGATGGCCAACGACCCGACCGTCAAGGCCGGCTCCTGGGGCCCGAAGACGGTCGAGAAGATCCTCCGCATCCAGGAGGCCGCGCTCAGCCACCGGGTGCCGATGGTCTACCTGGTCGACAGCGCCGGCGCCCGCATCACCGACCAGGTGCAGATGTTCCCCGGCCGCCGCCACGCCGGCCGCATCTTCTTCAACGAGGTCCGCCTCTCCGGCGCCGTCCCGCAGGTGTGCGTGCTGTTCGGCCCCAGCGCCGCCGGCGGCGCCTACATCCCCGCCTTCTGCGACGTCGTGATCATGCGCGAGGGCAACGCCTCGATGTACCTCGGCTCGCCGCGGATGGCGGAGATGGTGATCGGCGAGAAGGTCTCGCTCGACGAGATGGGCGGCGCCAAGATGCACACCGGCGTCTCCGGCTGCGGCCATTTCCTCGTCAAGAGCGACGAGGAGGGGATCGACCTCGCCAAGCAGTACCTCTCGTACTTCCCGGGCTCGTGCGACGACGAGCCGCCCGTGGCGCCTCCCGCGGCGCCCGGGGCGGAGCTGCCGGCGATCCCCGTCGACGAGAACAAGCCGTGGAACATGCACGAGCTGATCGACGCGCTGGTCGACGAGGACTCCTTCCTCGAGGTCCACAAGCGCTGGGCCAAGGAGGTGATCGTCGGCTACGCGCGGCTCGAGGGCCGCGTGGTCGGGATCGTCGCCAACCAGCCGAAGTTCAAGGGCGGCGTGCTGTTCGTCGACTCCGCCGACAAGGCCGCGCGCTTCATCTGGACGTGCAACGCCTTCAACGTCCCGCTGCTCTTCCTGGCCGACGTGCCCGGCTTCATGATCGGCACCCAGGTCGAGCGCCAGGGCATCATCCGCCACGGCGCCAAGATGATCTCCGCCGTCTCGGAGGCGACGGTGCCGAAGCTGTCGGTGATCGTCCGCAAGGCGTACGGCGCCGGCCTGTACGCGATGGCCGGCCCGGCCTTCGACCCCGACGCGACGCTCGCGCTGCCGACCGCCAAGATCGCCGTCATGGGACCGAGCGCCGCGGTCAACGCCGTCTTCTACAACCAGCTCCAGGCGATCGAGGACGAGCAGGAGCGCGCGGCGCGCCGCACCGAGCTGATGGAGGAGTACGCCGAGGGCGTCGACCTGCTCAAGCTCGCCTCCGAGATGGTGATCGACGCCATCGTGCAGCCCGGGGACCTGCGCGACGAGCTCGTCCGGCGCTTTGCCCGCTACCAGAACAAGGCCCGCGAATGGCCCGTCAAGCGCAACGCGATTCCGCCCGCCTGAGGCTTTTCGAGCGGCTGATCGACCACGCGGCGCTGTTCCCGCCCGCGTCGATGGACATGCCCGAGGCGATGGAGGCCGACCGGCGGGCGCGCGCCGGCGAGCACGCCTGGATGCTCGACCGCTTCATCGTGCCCGCCTCGCGGCTGCACGAGCTGCCGCCCGACGCCCCGCGGCTGAGCGTGGTGCTCGACGGGGGAGAGGGCGACCTCGAGGCGGTCGCCTCCACGCCGCACGACGTCGAGCTCGTCGAGGCGAAGATCGATCCCGAGTGGATCCCGGACACCCAGGCGCTCGTGAACGCCAAGCTCCCCGGGGTCCGCGCGTTCTGGGAGCTCGCCCCGGGCCGCGGCCTTCGCGGGGCCGTCGCGGCGGTGCGCGAGGCGCGCGCGGGAGCGAAGATCCGCTGCGGCGGAACGACGCTCCCGTCCGTCGCCGATGTCGCGGCCTTCGTGGCCGCCTGCCGCGACGCCGGCGTCCCGTTCAAGGCCACCGCCGGCCTGCACCATCCGATCCGCAGCGGCGACCGGCACGGGTTCCTCAACCTGCTCGCCGCTGCCGTCTTCGCTGACGGTGATCTCGAGGCCATCCTCTCCGAGGAGGATCCCGACGCCTTCACCCTCGACGAGCGCGGCTTCGGCGTCCACGACCACCATGCGGACGCGGAGACGATCGCCGCCGCGCGCGCCGAGCTGTTCGTCGCCTACGGCTCGTGCTCGTTCGACGAGCCGACCGGGGACCTCGTCGCGCTCGGCCTGCTGTGAGCCGGCGATGGCGCGCCCGCGCGTTCTGCTGCTGATCACGCTCGCGGAGACGGGCGGGGCGCAGGCCTACGTGGCCGCGCTCGCGCAGGCGCTGGCACGCGAGTACGACGTCGTGGTCGCCGCGGGGGGCGACGGCTTCCTCGGTGAGGCCAGCCGCCGGGCAGGCGTGCGCTACGTGTCGCTGCGCCATCTCCGGCGGCCGCTCCACCCGCTCCACGACGCCCTCGCGCTCGGCGAGCTGTTCCTCCTGTTCCGTCGCGAGCGGCCGCTGGTACTCCACGCCAACAGCTCCAAGGCCGGGATCCTCGGACGGCTCGCCGGCCTCGCGGCGCGTGTGCCGGTGCGGCTGTTCACCGTCCACGGCTGGGCCTTCAAGGCGCACGAAGGCCGCGCGTCGACGGCGTACCTGTGGGCCGACCGCGCGATGAGCCCGCTGACCACGACGACCATCTGCGTCGCCCACGGCGAACGCGACGCGGGGCTGCGCGCCCGCACCTGCCGCCCGGCCCGCACGGTCGTCATCCACAACGGCGTGCCGCTCGACCGCCCGCGGCGCTCGCCGGGGCCTGCGAGCCGGCCGGCGACGATCGTGAGCGTCGGCCGCCTGCGGGCGCCGAAGGACTTCGTGACCCTCGTCCGGGCGATGGCGGCACTCGAGCCCGGCTCGGCTCGTCTCCGCATCGCCGGCGACGGCCCCGAGCGGGCCGCTCTGGCCGCCGAGGTGGGCCGGCTCGGGCTCGACGAGAGCGTCGAGCTGCTGGGCACGCGCACCGACGTCCCCGAGCTGCTCGCCGGCGCGGACGTCTTCGTGCTCGCCAGCGACTCCGAGGGCCTACCGATGTCCGTGCTCGAGGCGATGGCCGCCGGACTGCCGGTCGTCGCCTCCGCGGTGGGGGGAGTCCCGGAGCTCGTCCGCGATGGCGAGACCGGCGTCCTCGTGCCTCCCCGCGACAGCGCCGCGCTCGCCCGCGCACTTGCCCCGATCGTCGGCGATCCCGAGCTGCGCGACCGGCTCGGCGACGCCGGGCGGCGCCGCGTGGAGCGCGAGTTCTCGCTCGCGCGCTTCGAGCGCGAGCATCTCGAGCTCTACCGGAACCGCGCCCGGCGATAGGCGGCGCGCAGTGCCGACGGGCGGTCGTGGCCGCCCTCGAGCTTGGCGCGGAAGTCCGCCAGGCGATCGCCGCCGTCGATGGCCGTCCGCCTGAGCGCGAGCAGGTCGGAGGCGGCCGTGTTGGCGCCGGGCTCGCAGGTGGTCGCCACCGCGAACCCGGCACGCGCCACCAGCTGCCGCTCGCGCGCGCCGTACACGACCGGCCGGGTAGCAGAAGCCGGTCACCGCGCGGCCGAGCCGTGCCTCGAGCGCGCTGTTTGGAGCTCGGCGATCTCGCTGCTCGGCGGCGTCCGGCGCGAGGGCCGTGAGGTTGGGGTGCGTGATCGTGTGGGCCTCGAAGGACAGCACCGGGCCGTCGAGCGCGACGATGTCGTCCCAGCCCAGCACCGGCGGCTGGCGCGCGTACCAGCTGAACGTGGCGGTCCCGCCGGCCACGCCGGTCGCCACGAACACGGTGGCCCGGAACTGCCGCTGCTCCAGGACCGGCAGCGCGTGCTCGGCGACGTCGCGGTAGCCGTCGTCGAAGCTGAGCGCGACGACGTTGTCGAGCCGCTCGCCCGACGTCAGCAGCCGGGCGGCCTCGACCACGTCGACGACCCGGTAGCCCTCGGCGGCGAGCAGGTCCATCTGGTCCGCGAAGCGCCGCGGCGCGATCGCCAGCGGATCCGGATCGTCGCTGACCCGGTGGTAGAAGAGGACCCGGAGCCCGGCGCGGCGGGGCCGCCCGCGCGCCCGCCAGGCGGCGGTGCGGAGCCGCGTCAGCGCGGGCTTGATCGCTTGGACCCAGCCCGGCCCGAGCGTCAGGCGCTCGTCCATCGCAGGCCAACCCTAATCAAACGGCGGGCGGTCAGACTCGGGCGGTGACGGTCGACGTCTACGACGCGATCGCGCCGCTGGCCGCGGAATGGGAGGCCCTGGCGAAGTGGGCCGGTGCGCCGCCGTTCGCGCGGCCGGGCTGGTTCAGCGCGTGGTGGCAAGCGTTCGCGAGCGGCGAGCTCGTGGTCGTGACGTTGACGAGGGCCGGACGGCTGGTGGGCGTACTCCCGCTCCGGCGTCGCGCCGGCGTCCTCGCGTCGCCCACCAACGCGCATACCCCCGGCTTCCGGCTGCTCGCCGCGGACGCGTCCGCGGCCGCCGAGCTGATCGCCTGGACCTACGCGCAGCGGCCCCGGCGCGTGCAGCTCGACTACGTCGACGCGGCCGATCCGGCCGTGGCCGAGCTGCACCGCGCGGCGGCGCGTTCGGGGCATCGCGTCGTCCGGGCTGTGGTCCAGCGGTCCCCCTACGCCGTGCTCGCTCCCGGCGAGGACGTCGAGCGCCGGCTCGGAAGCAAGGCCGCCCGCAACCTGCGCCGCAATCGCCGCCGGCTCGAGGACACCGGTCACATGGAGATCCGGATCGAGGAAGCGCCCCGGCGGCTCGACCGGCTGCTGGAGGAGGGCTTCCGCGTCGAGGCGTCCGGCTGGAAGGCCGAGCGCGGCACGGCGATCGCGTCCAGCCCGGCCACCGTGCGGTTCTACACCGACATCGCCGACTGGGCGAGGGACGCGGGCCTGTTGAGGCTCGCGTTCCTGCGTGTGGACGGCAAGGCGATCGCCTTCGCCCTCGCGCTCCAGGACGACACGGCGTTCTACCTGCTCAAGGGCGGCTACGACCCCGCGCACCGGCGCTTCGCGCCCGGCAAGCTGCTGTTCCGGAGCCTCATGAAGCAGGCCGTCGCGTCCGGCGCGCAGCGCTTCGAGTTCCTCGGAGCGGCCGAGCCGTGGAAGCTGGAGTGGACGGAGGAGTGCCATGAGCGCATCCTCGTGCGGTCCTACGCGCCCACGGTGCTGGGCACCGCGGATCGCGCCGCCCAGACCGCGTATCTGCGCTACGGCCGGCCGCTCGCCAAGCGAGCGCTCGCCCGCGTCCGATGAGCGAGACCGTGCTGCTGCCGCTCGCGCCGCTCGATCCGCGGGCCTGGCTCGGCGGCCGCCGCGGCAGCCTTCCGTTCCCGCTGGCCGAGGAGGGCTGCCGGCTGTTCTCGCGCGCGCGGCACGGCCTGCTGGGTGGGCTGCGGGCGCTCGGCATCGGACCCGGCGACGAGGTCCTCACGCCGGCCTATCACCACGGGTCCGAGGTCGAGGCGCTCGAGCGCGCCGGCGCGCGCTGCGTCTTCTACGACTGCGACGAGAACCTCGCGCCGGACGGCGCCCAGCTCGAGCGCCTCGCCGGCGACCGCACGCGGGCGCTGCACCTGACGCACCACCTGGGCCTGCCGCAGGACGCCGCCCGCTGGCGGCGCTGGTGCGACGAGCGCGGCCTCGCGCTCGTCGAGGACGCCGCGCAGGCCTGGCTGGCCCGCACCGGGGACCGGCCGGCCGGCGCGTACGGCGACCTCGCGATCTTCTCGCTCTACAAGACGTTCGGGCTGCCGGACGGCGGCGCGCTGCTCTGCCGCTCGGACGCGCCGGCGCCGGACGGGCCGCGCGAGGCCGCGATCCTGCGCCTCGGCCTCGAGCACGCCGCCTGGGTGGCCGGCCGGTCGCGGGCGGCGGGCGGGCTCGTGTCGCGCCTGCGTCCCTCCCGCCCGTACGACGCGGCGGCGGACCGCGACATCGGAGTTCCACGGCCGGCCTCGGCCGCGACGCTGCTCGCTCTGCGCCGCGTGGCCGATCCGGCGGTCGCCGAGCGCCGCCGCGAGAACTACGAGCTGCTCCTGGCCCGGCTCGGGGACCGCGTGGCGCCGCCCTTCGACGCGCTCGCCCCCGGCGCCTGCCCGCTCGTGCTGCCGATCGCGGCTGCCGACAAGCCGGCCCTGCTGCGCCGCCTGCGGGCGCAGGGGATCCGCGCGCTCGACCTGTGGTCGGTCCCGCATCCGTCGCTCCCGCGCGACGGCTTCCCGCGTGCCGCGGCCCTGCGGCGCACGCTGGTCGGGCTGCCCGTGCACCAGGAGCTGCGACGGCGCGACCTGGAGCGGATCGCCGCGGCGGTCTTGTCATGAGGTCGCTGGCGATCGCCCTGCTGTCGCTCTGCCTCGCGGCGCTCGTGCTGTCCGCCTTCGACGCGGAGAGCGGCGGTCCCGCCCGGGCCATGCCCGCCCGGATCGGGGCGCCCGTGGAGGCCCGGCCCGCCGGCCCGCGGGCCCACGTGGCCTACACGGGACCGCGGCGCCTCGAGGGCATCGCCACCCTGCAGGCCCGCGTGCGGCGCGGAGGCGCCCGGGTCGTCGCCGTCACGTTCCGGCTCGCCGGCCGGGCGCTCGGGACCGACACGCGGCCGCCGTACCGGCTCGACGTCGACGCCTCGCGACTGGATGCGGGCCGGCTGCGGGTCGTCGCGGTCGACAGCCTCGGCGGGCGAACCCGCGGGCGCCCGGTGCACGTGACGACCGGCGGCGCCTCCCGGGCGCTGACCGTGACGCCTGAGACCGGGCTCCGCCCCGTCCTGCAGGCGCTGGCGCGGGGCAATGTCAGCGTCCGGCTCGCGCCCGGGCGCTACGAGGTGTCGCACCTCGAGCTGGGCGGCGGAGCGCGCCTCGCCGGCTCCGGGCCGGACACGGTGCTGGCCGCCAGGGCGGGCGGCTGGTCGCTCGTGACGGTGCGCGGACGCGGCGTGCGCCTCTCCGACCTGACGATCGACGGCGGCGGGCGCGCCGAGCGCGCCGTCGGCGTCGCCGCCGGATCCCACGACGTGCGGCTCCAGCGGCTGCGGATCGGAGGCATCGGGATCACCGGCGTGGAGGTGTGGGGCGCGCACTCGCGCATCTCGGTCCAGGACTCGACGATCGCCGGCGCGGGCGCCCGCGGCTCCGGCGTGTTCGAGCTGGGCTCCGACGCCTCGCGCGACATGAGCGTGATCCGCACCAGCATCAGCGGGTTCCGCAGCTACGGCATCAACTTCGCCCAGCGCGCCTACGACCGGCCGGCTGCCGCGGTGCGGGCGCTCGCGCTCGACAACGAGATCTCGGACATCGACGATCCCGGCGCGGCGAGCGGCACCCACGAGGGCGGGATCTGGTCGGGTGGCGTCGCCGCGGCGATCATCGGCAACCGCATCCGCGACGTCGGATGGGACGGCATCCAGACGGTCGGGTCGTCGCGGCGCGTGACCGTCGTCGGCAACGACGTCGCGCGGACCGGGGTCGGGATCTACCTCGAGCACGAGACCAACGACTCGCTGTTCGCGCGCAACACCATCGCCGACGTCGACACCGGCATCAATGTCGAGTGGCGCTACGACGACGCCGGGTCGAGCGGCAACACGTTCGAGGCCAACACGATCCTGCGACCGGTCGAGGCCGGCGTGTTCGTCGACGTGGAGGGCGATCGCAACCGCATCGTCGACAACGTCGTGAGCGGCGGCATCGGGCCCGCCGTCGTGCTCCAGGGCGCCTCCGGCAACCTGGTCGCAGGCAACGTCGGCTGCTCGCGCCCGGGCCAGGAGCTGGTGGTGCAGCAGAGCGCGCACCACGACGACGGACGCGCGGCGCACGCGCTCCGCAACCGGCTGCGCGGCAACCGGAGCGCCGAGGCGTGTCCGGACCGGTGAGCGGCGATCCCGGCACCATCGCCGGGAACTCGCTGAGGGTGCTGGGAGCGCAGGTCGCCGGCAACGCCGGCTACTTCGTGTCCGTCCTGTTGCTCGCGCGCGGCCTGGAGCCGGCGGACCGCGGCGCCGTCGCGTTCGTGACGGTGAGCGCGCTCGTGATCGCGAGCCTGGCGGGCTTCGGCACGGCCGAGGCGACGCGGGTCTTCGCCGCCCAGCGGCCGGCGGCGCGGCCCCGGCTGCTCTCGAACGTCGTGCTGACCGGCGCCGGCGGCGCCGTCGTGGGAGCCGGGCTCGCGTGCGGCGCGCTCGCCGCTCTGGATGACGTGCGGCCCGCGGGCGTGGAGACGTTCGAGCTCTGGGCCATCGCCGCGGGGGCGGTCGCCGGGGCGATCGGCCTCGCCGGCGCCTCGTTCCTGCAGGGATGCAGCCGCTTCGGCGTGTACTCGCGGCTGCTCGCGGCCGGGCCGTGGCTGTATGCGCTGCTGATCGCCGGCGCGTGGGCGGAAGGGGGCCTGACCGTCGAGCGCGCGGCGGCGGCGTGGGTCGTCGCCCAGGCGATCCCGGCGCTGCTGTTCTGCGGCGCGGCGGCGCACGGCGTCGGGTTCGGGCGCCCGGATCTGCGGCTCATGGCCGAGACCGTCCTGTACGGCGGGCGCGCCTGGCTGGGCGGCCTCGCGCACCTGCTCAACGCCCGCATCGACCAGGTGCTGCTGGGCCTGCTCGCGTCGCAGGCGGCTCTGGGCACCTACGCCGTGGCGGTCAACGCCTCGGAGGTCCTCTTCTACCTCCCGTCGGCCGTCTCGACCGCGCTGCTGCCCGCGGTGGCGCGGAGCGGCGGCGCCGCCGGCGTCGACAGCACGATGCGCGTGTTCCGTGCGGTGATGCTCGCCACGCTCGTCGCCGTGGGCATCGCGGCCGTGCTCGGACCGCCACTGGTCCCGCTCGTGTTCGGCGCCGACTACGCCGGCTCGGTCGAGCCCTTCCTGTGGCTGCTGCCGAGCGCGATCGGCTTCGTGGCCAGCGCGATCTTCTCGAACGCGCTGCTGGCCTCGGGGGCGCCGGCGCTCTCGTCGCTCGGGCCGGTCGTGTCGCTCACCGTCGGCGTCGGGCTCGACCTCGTGCTGATCCCGCGGCTGGGCGCGACCGGGGCCGCGATCGCGGCCAGCGCCGCGCTCCTGAGCGGCGGCGCGGCGGCGGCCGTCGCCTACGCCGTGCGCTCGGGGCTGCGCCCCGGCGCCCTGGTGCCGCGGCGGGCCGACGCGGAGCTGCTCGCCAGCCGCGCCATGCGCCGGGCCGGCGCCAGGCCCTCGTAGTAGAGGCGGCGGGCGGGCGTCCGCTTGAGCTGCCGGCGGGCATGGACGGCCTGGGTGCGCGCGGCCACGGCGGCGCGTCCGCGCCGGGTGACCGCGAGGCCGAGGCCCTGGTGGAGCGGCTCGAGCCGGTCGGCGAGCTCGAGCTTGTAGCGCTCGGCTCCGCCGAGGAACTCGACGCGCCGCGCGCCCTCGGCCGCGGCGGCCCCTATCGCCTCGAGCGTCGCGACCTGGCCCGGCGACCAGCGGGCGAGCGCGGGGTCGAACGCGAGCTCGTGGAAGTACATGCGTCCGCCGAGGACGAAGAAGTAGTTGCAGGCGGCCGCGCGGCCGCCGATCCGCAGCAGCCCGATCCGCGGCACCCCTGGCGGCAGCGCCGCCAGCGCCGCGCGGTGGAACGCGCGCCCGGTCCGGGTCGCGAAGCCCGAGGCCTCCGGCCGGTCGCGCCAGCGCGCGGCGTGCAGCCGGAACGCCTCCTCGAGCGCCGGGGCGAGCTCGTCGAGGTCGCGCGCCACCTGGAAGGTGATCTCGCCGAACCCCTCGAGCTGGCGTCGCCTGCGGCGATGCAGGCTGCGGCGCTTCGCCGACGTCTTGGCGCGGTACGCCTCGTCCCAACTCGGCTCGAGGTCCATCACGGGCGCCTCGGCGCGGGCGACCAGCCTCAGGCGCCCCTCGCCCGCGGCGACGCCGAGGCGACTCGGCTGCGGGAGGCCGAAGAGGTCGGCGAAGTCGGCGCCGGAGCCGGCCGCCTGCTCGAGCAGCCGAGCGGCCGTCGACGGCTCCGCGCCGTCCGCCACGAGCACGTCGGCGAGCGCGGCCGCGTCGTCGCCGAGGAAGCGCGCGACGCGCAGCCCGAGGCGGTGCTCGACATAGAGCGGCAGGGCGCCGGTGAGCCGGCCCCCCTCGCGGGCCACGTGCACGGTGAGACGGCCACGGTCCGCGTGGTGCCGCCACCATTCGAGCAGCCAGCCGTGCAGGAGGAACGGGCTCGGCCGGCGCATCGCGAGGACGAGGGCGTCCCACTCCTCGCGGAGCGCGGCGAGCTCCTCCGGGTCGGTGATGGTGCCGATCACGAACCCAGCCGGCGGTAGACGTCCGCGAGCCGGTCCATCTCGGCCCGCCGGTCGCGATGGGTCTCGGCCAGGAGGCGGCCGTGGCGGCTGAGGCCGGCGGCGAGCTCGCGGTTGTCGAGCACGCGCGCGATCGCGGCGGCCACCGCCCACGCGTCGATCGGCACGACGAGGGCGTCCCGGTCAGGCACGATCAGCTCTCGCACCCAGGGAAGATCCGACACCACCACCGGGCATCCGCACGCCATCGCCTCCCAGACCGATCGCGGCGAGCTGTCCGAGGACGGGATCGACACGCAGACGTCGGCGGCCTGGTAGTAGGCGGCCATCTGCTCGTACGGCACGTGGCCGACGACCCGGACGCCCGGCGCGGCGGTGGCCGGTGGCGGGGCGGCGCCCATGTGCTTGAGCACGAGCTGGGCGCCGGGCCTCGCCTGGGCGACGATCTCGAACGCGGCGAGGATCGTCTCGGGGTTGTAGATCGGCGTCAGCGAGCGCGGGCCGAGGATCACCGGGCCCGCGGACAGGCCGAGCTTCCGGCGCAGCTCGGGCCGCGCGCCGTTCGCCGGTGCGAACGCGTCGAGGTCGACGCCCCAGTTGACGAGCACGGTCGCCTCGCGCCGCGCGCCGAGCTCGACCAGCCGGTCGAGCAGCGCGCGAGAGTCCGCCATGGCGACGCTCGAGCGCCGCAGGGCGATCCGGTTCGCGAGCGTGCGGACGCGGTCCGCGCGCAGCACGTCGGAGCCCCAGGCCATCGCCACCAGCGGCGACGTGCCGGCCAGCGCCGCGAACGCCGCGTAGCCGCAGAGCCAGTGGGCGTGGACCACGTCGGGACAGAGCTCGCGGTCGAGCCCACGGATCCAGCGGACGTGCGCCGCGGCGCCGGCCGGCGTCCTCCGCAGCGCCGGCGGGGCGGGCCGTACCGGGATGCCGGCGCCGGGAAGCACCGAGGGTGGGAGGTCCGGCTCGCTGTTGCCGGCCGCCGTCACGTCGAGGCCGCGCTCCCGCATGGCCAGCGCGAGGTGCTCCACGTGCGGGTGGTTGACCGGGCCGAGCATGAGGACGCGCGTCATCTCGCGAACTCCTGGAGGGGCTCGCCGAGCACCTTGGCGGCGTCGGCCTGCGCGCGGCGGAAGTCGTCCTCGCGCCCGATGTCCAGCCAGTAGCCGTCGTAGGCGTAGGAGCCGACGGGAGCTCCGCGCGACAGCAGGTCGAGCACGAGGTCCGGGAAGTCGCAATGGTCGCCGGGCCTGAGGTGCGCGATCGCGGCGGGCTCGAGCACGTAGACGCCCATGCTCACCGTGTAGGCGAGCTCGGGCTTCTCGTCGTAGCCGGTCACGCGGTGCGTGGCGCCGACCGCGCCGTCGGTGTGGAGCACGCCGTAGTCGGCGCGGACGGTGCGCCGGTGGGTGGCGATCGTGAGCACGTTGCCGGCCTGCCGGTGGGCGTGGACGAGCGCGCGGAAGTCCAGCGTGGTCAGCACGTCGCCGTTGACCATCACGAACGTCTCGTCGAGGTCCGCGATCGAGGCCAGCGGGCCGGCGGTCCCCAGCGCGCGCTCCTCCTCGTGGTAGCGGATCGACACGGCGTGCGCCGAGCCGTCGCCCACGACGGCTCGCACGAGGTGGGCGAGGTGGCCGACGGCGAGCGTCACGTCGTCGAATCCCGTCGCACCGAGCTGCCGCAGCAGGATCTCCAGGATCGGGCGCTCGCCGACCGGCAGCAGCGGCTTGGGCAGGACCGTCGTATAGGGCGCAAGGCGCGAACCGCGCCCGCCCGCGAGGACCACGGCGCGCCGGGTCATTGCGTTCCTTTCGCGTTGGCCGGCCATGGCGTCACGGCCCGCCCTTGGTTACGGTCGCCTTCGGGTGACCACCCTGCCCGCCATTCGCGTCCCTCGCGTGACCCCACTCGCGGGTCTCGCGGGGGCGATGGCGGCCGGCGCGGCGCTCGGCGTCGCCCTGGCCGGCGATCCGCCTTCGAGCCTCATCCCGGCGGCGGGCGTGCTCGGGATCTGGCTCGTGCTCGGCCTCGCGCTGGCCAGCCCCGCGGCAGCGGTCGCCCTCGGCTTCGTGCTGTTCGGCGTCGTACGGGTCGAGCCGGCCCCCGCGGACGCCGTGCTCGGCGTGCTCGCGGCGCTGGCGGTCGCGACCGGCCAGGTCGACCTGCGGCGCGTGCCGGCGCCGATCCTCACGCTGCTCGTGATCCTTCTCGCGCTGAACGTCGTCTCGATGACGGCGGCCGCCGAGATCGCCCCGGCGCTGCGCTTCTTCGCCATCACGCTGTATCTCGTCGTCCTGGCGGTGTGGCTGGCGAGCCACCTGCGGACCTCGGAGCGGATGCGTGTGGTGATCCGCGCCTACGTCGCCGGCGCGGCGGCGGCGAGCCTGCTCGCCGTGGCTGCGTTGTTCGTCGCCTTCCCCGGCCACGAGCTGCTGGCCGGCATCGGCGAGAGCCGCGCCCAGGGGTTCTTCAAGGACCCCAACGTGTTCGGGCCGTTCCTCATCCCCGCGGCCCTGATCGCGCTCGAGGAGACGCTGCGGCCGCGCGTGCTCGGCGTGCGCCGCGACATCGCCGCGCTGCTGTTCGCGGTGCTCGTGCTGGGGATCCTGTTCGCCTACTCGCGCGCCGGCTGGCTCAACCTCGCCGTCGCGCTCGCGGTGATGCTGCTCGTGTTCTCGCTGCGCGCCGGCGGCGCGCGCGCGGTCGGCGCGGCCCTGGCGCTGGCGCTCGTCGTCGGCGGGCTCGCCGGCGCGGCGCTCGCGTTCACGGGGTCCGTGTCCTTCCTCGAGGAGCGCGCGCGCGTGCAGGCGTACGACAGCGAGCGCTTCTCCGCGCAGGCGAGCGGCGTCGAGCTTGGCTTCGGACACGCGCTCGGCATCGGGCCCGGCCAGTTCGAGCTCAGCCGGCCGGTCTCCGCCCACAGCATCTACGTGCGCGTGCTGGCCGAGCAGGGAGTGCTGGGCCTCGCGACGCTCGTCGCCCTGCTCGCGGGCACGCTCGCGCTCGCGGTCCGCAACGCTCTCGTGGGCGCCGACGCCTACGGCGTCGGCGCGGCGGCGCTGCTGGGGGCGTGGTGCGGGCTGCTGGTCAACGGCGCGTTCGTCGACACGCTCCACTGGCGCCACCTGTGGCTGGTCGCCGCCCTGATCTGGGTGGCGGGGCTCAGGCGGCACGTCTGACCCGGTGCGCGCGCAGCCGCGCCGCGATCGTGGGCCAGCCCGATCCGTGGGCGAGATAGCACGCGGCGCCGGCGAGCAGCCGCTTCCGGGTCGGGGACAACGGGAGTGCCTCGATGACCGGCAGGGCGAGCTTGAGGGCGATCGGCGCCGGTGACGCCCGCCGGTGACGGCGCCGCTCGGCGTAGAGCCGCGGATGCCGCTCGCGCAGCCGTGCGCAGCGCTCGGCGTGGCGGCTCGACGAGCGCGACAGCCGGCGGCCCGGCGCGACCCGGTACTCGCAGGTGATCGCGGGCACGCCGACGCCCTCGTAGCCGGCCTCGGCGAGCGACATCCACAGGTCCCAGTCCTCGTAGCCGCCGTCGAGCTGCCAGCCTCCCGCGGCCAGCACCGCCTCGCGGCGGTAGAGGGCGCTCAGCAGAAGGTGGTTCTGGTAGCTCAGGTGCCACGGGTCGAGCGAGGGCAGGCTGTTCTGCACGAAGTCGAGCGCGCCGAAGTGGCGGGCGCTGCCCCAGGCGGCGACGGCCGCCGGGCTGGCCACGAGCTCGTCGCGGAGCAGCCGCAGCGCGCCCGGCGGGAGCCGGTCGTCGGCGTCGAGCGGGAGGGCGTACTCGGCGCCGGTCGCCCGCAGGCCGGCCATCCGCGCGGGGCCCGGCCCGCGGTTGTCCTGGCGGAGCACGCGGATCCCGGCGCCGGCGAGCCGCTGCAGCACCACCGCCGTGCCCGCGTCGGTGGAGCCGTCGTCGATGACGATCACCTCGACCGGGACGTCCTGCCGGAGCGCCGAGTCGACCGCCTCGTCGAGCGTGGCGCCGTCGTCGTGGCACGGGATGACGACGGCGATCGGAGGGATGTCGTCGTCAGCGTTCATCGGCGAGCACGAAGGCGACGTTCTCGGGTCTCATCACGGGCTCGCGCTCGAACGCGAGCGTCGCCAGCGTCTCGCCCAGGATCAGCAGGTCGACGCCGGCGGAGCGGTGCTTGGCGTAGTAGAGGTCGTGGCAGAGCTTCCAGGCCGACCCGACGTCGGACCCGGCGTAGCCGCAGCGGACCTGGGCCCAGCCCGTGATCCCGGGCCGCATCAGGTGCCGCCGCTGGTAGAAGGGCAGGATCTGCTCGAGCCGGTCGACGTACTCCGGCTGCTCGGGCCGCGGGCCGACGAGGCTCATCTCGCCGCGCAGCACGTTGACGAGCTGCGGCAGCTCGTCGAGGTGCGTCCGCCGTAGCCACGCGCCGATCCGCGTGATCCTTGGATCGTCGGTGCACGCCCACTGCGCGGACTGATCGGCGCCGACCCGCATGGTCCGGAGCTTGTGAAGGCAGAACCGGTGCCCGCCCTCGCCGATCCGCACCTGCGCGAACAGCGCCGGCCCGCCGTCGCGCCGGATCAGAAGCACGAGGATGGGGAGCACGGGCAGCGCGAGCGCGAGCGAGAGCAGCGCGCCGCCGACGTCGACCAGGCGCTTGAGCGGCGAGGAGCCGCGGTTGTGCGGATCGGCCAGGCACTGGAACCACGCGGCGTTGATCTCGGCGGTGGGGACGTGCCCGAACACCTCCTCGAAGAGGGACGAGAGCTCTACGAGGCGCACCGGCAGTCCGAGGCAGGACTCGGTCACCTCGCTGAAGACCTCCAGTCGCGGCGCGTCGCTGCCCATCACGAGCAGGTCGAGGTCGTGCTCGACGACGATCTGGGCGAGCTGGCCCAGATCTCCGAGCCGGTGCTCGCCGAGCGCCCCGGCCGCCCCGGGCTCGGTCACGCAGCCCACCAGCACGTACTGGCGCGAGCCCACCGCGGTGAGCGCGCGGCCGAGCCGCTCCGCGGCGTCCGGCGAGCCGATGTACGCCGCACGTGCGCCGCCGAGCGCCGGAGCTCCGGCGAGCCCCGCCCACGGCTCGGCGACCAGCCCGGTCGCCAGCAGGGCGAGCGCCAGCTGTGCCGGCCCGGCCGCGGGTGCGCTCGTGAGCAGCTCGATGAGCGCCAGCGTGAGCAGGCCGAGGCCCGGGCCGATGAACCGGTAGACGTGTCGCATCAGCGGCAGCAGCGCCGCCTGCGGGGCGACGCGGCGAGTGACCGAGGCTCCGACCGCCAGCGCGCCGAAGCCGAGCAGGCCCATGCGCAGACGATCGTCGGGCGGTGCCAGCGCGGCGATCACGACCGCGCCGCACGCGGGCGCCACGAGCACGTCGCGCCGGGGAGCGAGCCACCGCCTCAGCCGCCACTGCGCCGGCACGTGGGGCCAGACCGCGGCCGGTCTCGCATACACCGTCACGAGCCGACCGTACGGGGCCCGCATTGGGAGCCCGTCGCCCGGCTCGTTGGTCGGCGGTTTGTCGCTCTACTGGATGTGCTCGGCAGCCACGGGGACGTGCGCGCCGTTCTGCGACGCGCCGCGCGGTCGCGCCGGCGGCCGCAACGGAGCGGTCATGGCCGTGCGCACGATCTCGGGGAGCTCGGACGGCGCGCAGATGACGACGAGACCCAGGCCGCGGAGGCCGAGGGCGTCGACGAGGCGCCGCGCCGCCGCGGCGTCCGCGGACGTGGCGACGTCGAGCCGGGCGACGAGGACGACCGCGGCGGACCGCGCGGCCAGCGGCCGCAGCCGGGCTCCGCGTGCTACGCGCGGGGCCTCGACGACGACGTAGCGGTACTCGCCGCCCTTGAGCTCGTCGAGCTGCTCATCGATGTCGTCGCACCACACGGTCGCCACGTCGTACGGCGCGCGGCGGCGGCTGTCCGCGTCGGCGAACCGCACGAGCACCGTTGCGTGCCCGCCCCAGGTGAGCGAGCGCGCGAGCCCTGCGGCCGCCTGCGCGGCGCCGCCGGAATCGTCGATGCCGTGCACCAGCACGATGCGCTGGCCGCGCGCGGGCAGGGCGCTGCGGACAGCGCCCTGGAGCGCAGCCTCCTCGATCACTGCCTGATCGATCGCCTGCAGCTCCCGGTGCCGGCGGCCCAGCGCGCTGCGCAGCCTCTCCCACGGCCCCGCCGAGGCCACGGGCAGCGCGGCGAGCAGCGGGAGTCCGGTCACGCGGGTCAGACCGGCGACATCCAGCCGCGCCGGCCTGACCTGGTCGCGGGCGATCGCCACGAGCACGGCGACCAGCAGGGCCGAGAGGAAGGCCAGCAGTGCGCTGCGAAGCGGGCGCGGGGCATACGGAGCGTCCGGCGTGGGGGCGCGCTGGACGACCCGCAGCCCCGAGCCCGCGGTGGCGGCGGTCACCGCCAGCTCGCTGAGACGCTCGCGCATCGCCTCGAGCGTCGCGGCCGGGGCGCCGAGCGTGCGCAGACGGTCGATCTCGTCGGCCAGGCGCTCGCGGGCGCGAGCCGCGAGGCGTCCCTGTATGCGGTCGCGCTCGGCGACGAAGGTCTCGGCGACGGTGTTCGCGATCTGCCGGCTGCGCGCCGCGTCCTCGGCGGTGGCCACGACGTCGAGCATGCTCGCGGCTGGATCGAAGCTCGCCGACACGCGCGGCTCGAGCGTCTCCGCGGACTCGCCGGGGAGGCGCCGGGCGGCCTCGCCGAGCACCTGCGGTGCCGTGACGAGCTCCGCATCGGTGGCCAGCTGCCGATCCGCCGTCTCGATGTCGACCAGGAGACCGGGGCCGGGATCGTTCGCGATCCGGGCGGTCGCGCGGTAGCGGTCGGGCGACAGCAGCGACACGACGAGCACGAGCACCGTGACGAGCCCGACGACCGCCGCGACGCCGCGGGCGCTCCGCCGGACTGCGATGGCGACGCGCCGCAGGTCGACCGGCGGGTCGTCGGGAGGGTCCGGGGGCGGCCCGTCGTGTGCGGTGCGCTGCTCGGTCATGTCCCGGCCGACGGGGCGAGCTCAGCCCGCCCACGCTGGGGTCGCGACGCTAGTCCGCAGGCGTTAGTTCCCTGTTGGCCGGGGGCGGGTGTCACACAATTAACCTTGCACTCAGTCGTTGTTGTGTACTAAAGCTTGATTTTGAACCTCTCGGCTGCAGACGGCGTAATGGACGGTGAGCGGGACGACAGGACGGTCGGAGTGACTTACAACGAGGAAGGATTGCCGAGAAACGATCGCCGCCGAGAGGGCGGGGTGATCCTCGTCGACCCCGACGGGCGGCTCGTGTGGTGGAGCGCTGCGATGGAAGCGGGGCTCGAGCGGGTCGGATTGCGGTGGGCCCGCGGGACACGTTGCTGCGACGTGCTCGGCTGCTCCGGCCACGACGACGGATGCCTGACCGACCAGGCGCTCGCCGCGCCGGACGCCCTCCACAGCCGTCCATGGCAGGACGACGGCCATGCGCTCGAGGGAACGGTCACGGCGCGGACCATCCGGTCGGGCAGCGTCCGGATGGTCGCCTTCGAGCTGCGGTTCCACGGCGCCGCGAAGTCCACGCCTGCTCCGGCGCGCGACGTCACGATCGCGGCGCTCGGCCGCGTGTCGGTGAGCGTCGACGGGCGCTCGCGCGACGGCGACTGGCTCCAGCAGCGGCCGGGCCAGATCCTCCGCTACCTGATCGCCTCGCGCAACGGCGCGCAGCGCTCCGAGGCCATCGCCAGCGCCCTGTGGCCGGAGCGAGGTCCGTCGGCGGTCGCGAACGTCCGGTACTGCATCTTCAAGCTGCGCGAGCAGCTCGCCGAGCGCGGCAATCTCGGCGACTCGGTCGTGGCGCGCGACGCGGCCGGCTATCGGATCGACCTGCGCCGCGTCGAGCTCGACGTCGACGCCTTCCTTTCGAAGTCGCTCGCCGGCGTCGCCGCGCATCGCCGCGGCGACACGGCGGAGGCGGAACGTGTGCTCGGCGAGGCGCTACGGCTCTACCGCGGCGAGTTCCTCGCCGACGACCCCTACGCCGACTGGGCGTTCAGCGAGCGTGAGTACCTTCGCGCGCTTGCCGGCAAGGACCTCGCGGCGATGGCCCAGATGGCGCTCGCCGGCGGCCGGCTCGTGGGCGCGACCGAGCACCTGCTGCGGCTCTCCCAGCTGGAGCCGTTCGACTCGCACGTCCATCAGATGCTGATCGAAGTCTGCTTGCGCCGCGGTCGCCGGACCGAGGCGCTCCGCCACTACGACGCGCTGCGCGCCCGCCTGCATCGCGCGTTCGGCGAGCTCCCGGACTTCGACCTCACCGGGCTCTCCTGCCGGCAGCGCGACGTGCCGGGCAGCCGGGGTCAGCGGTCGTCCTCGGGCGGCCTGGCCCTCGATGCTTCCTGACCGCTTAACACCCGTTCACTAAAAATGCGCGATATCGCCGGAAGGTTTACGAAGTTAAAGGTGAATCGCCGGACCTGTGACCTTAAACATGCGCGTCTTCACACCGTTAATTGGAGTGGCGCGGGCACGCTCAGGCGCGCGAGCCCGTCGGCCAGGGCGGTCCGGGCCTGCCAGCCGAGCGCGCGCCGCGCCGCCGACGGGTCGAGGCACGATCGCACGAGCTCGCCGTGGCGCGGCGGTGCGTACTCGACGGCCACACCCAGCCGCTCCGCGATCTCGCGCACGGGCGTCTCGCGCCCGGTAGAGACGTTCAGCACGCCGCCGACGGAGCTGCGCCCTGCGGCGAGGAACGCGTCGACGGCGTCGTCGACGTACACGTAGTCGCGCGTCTGGAGACCGTCGCCGAACACGGCAGCGGGTGCCCCGGCGGCCGCCGCGGCCGCGAAGATGGCCACGACGCCGGCCTCGCCGTCGGGGTCCTGCCGGGGGCCGTAGACGTTGGCCATCCTCAGTGCGAGCGTCGGCAGCCCGTGCAGCCGCGAGTAGAGCGCGAGGTACGACTCCGCCGCGGCCTTGCTCGCGCCGTAGGGGGAGAGGGGGGCGACAGGGCTGCTCTCGCGCGCCGGGAGCTCGCCGGCTCGTCCGTAGACGGCGGCGGTGGAGGCCAGGACGAGCATGCGCGCGCCCGACCGCCGGGCGGCGTCGAGCACCGCCGCGGTCCCGGTGACGTTGACGGCGGCGTCGAAGGCGGGATCGTCGACCGATCGGCGGACGTCGAGGTGGGCGGCGAGGTGGAACACGACCTCGGGCCGGATGATCGCCGCGAGGTCCGTCATCCAAGCCGCGTCCGTCACGTCCTCGGTGTGCAGCTCGGCGCCCTGCTCGAGCGCGAGCTCGAGGTTCGCCAGGCGGCCGGTCGAGAGGTCGTCGACGACGTGGACCTCGTGGCCATCGGCCACCAGGGCGTCGACGAGGTGGGAGCCGATGAAGCCGGCCCCGCCGGTGACGAGGGCCTTCACGGGCCGACTCAACCACGAGCCGCGCGGGGGGCCAAGCCGGTCAAACGCGCGCCTCATGTCGCCCCAACCGGGGCGTGATCGGCTCACCGCCGGGTACGTTGCCGAGGTGACCGCCACCCGCCGCCAGTTCATCGCCGCCGGGGCCGCCGGGCTCGCGTTCGGCCCGGCCTTCTGGCGCTCGGCGCTCGCCGCTCCGGCCCGCGCCGCCCAGAGCGCGTACGGGCCGCTGCAGCCCGCCGACGCGCGCGGCCTGATGCTCCCGCCCGGCTTCACGTCACGCCAGATCGCGCGAGCCGGCCAGCCCGTCAAGGGCTACCCGTGGCACATCTTCTGCGACGGCCAGTCGACGTTCTCGACGCCGGACGGCGGCTGGGTGCTGGTCTCGAACTCCGAGTCGGTGGCGGCGACCGGTGCCGGCAGCTCGGCCGTGCGCTTCGCGCCCGGGGGCCAGATCGAGTCCGCCTACCGGATCCTGTCCGGCACCAACGCCAACTGCGCGGGCGGCCGCACGCCGTGGGGCACCTGGCTCTCGTGCGAGGAGTACGAGGCCGGCCACGTGTGGGAGTGCGCGCCCGGCGGACCCGGCCAGGGCACCATCCGGCCGGCGCTCGGCGCCTTCAACCACGAGGCCGTGGCCGTGGACCCGGTCGCCAAGCAGCTCTACATGACCGAGGACCAGTCCGACGGCGGGCTCTACCGCTTCACGCCGGACGCCTACCCGGACCTGAGCTCGGGTCGGCTCGAGGTGATGATCGACGGCGGCTGGGCCGAGGTCCCCGACCCCATGGGCGTGCTGACGGCCACCCGCAAGCAGGTGCCGAGCATGCGCAAGTTCAGCGGCGGCGAGGGGATCTGGTTCGACTCGGGGACGATCTACTTCTCGACCAAGGGCGACAACCACGTCTGGGCCTACGACACGGTCGCGGGCACGCTCGGCACGATCTACGACGGCGGCGGCCCGCTCACCGGCGTCGACAACCTCACGGTGAGCGCCGCCGGCGAGGTCTTCGTCTGCGAGGACGGCGGCGACATGGAGATCTGCGTGATCGAGCCCGGCGGCGCGGTGGCGCCGTTCCTGAAGCTGACCGGAGAGGCCGCTGTCGGCCTGCCGGAGCGCGGCAACGAGCTCGCCGGCGTCGTCTTCGACCCGTCGGGACGGCGGCTCTACTTCGCCGCGCAGCGCGCGTTCGGGCTGGGCGCCGTGTACGAGGTCACCGGGCCGTTCCGGCGGCCGGACGGCGCGCCGGGAGCGCCCCGCGTCGGGAAGGTCGGCGGGCGCGACCCGGTCGAGGTGCACGCCCCGCGGCGGGTCTCGCTCAGGGCGCTGCGACGCGGGATCGTGGTCGAGGTCTGGCTCGACGAGCCCGGGGAGCTGCGCGTGGCGCTGCGCACCGACGCGCTGAAGAAGGTCGCCGGGCGGCGCGGCTCGACCGACCGGCCGGAGACCGTCACGCTCGACCGCCGCCGGCTGCCGAGCGCCCGCGCGGGCCGCCACCGGATCCGCCTGCGCGTGAGCGCGGCCGAGGCGCGCCGCCTGCGGCGGGTGCGCCCCGCGAACCTGCGCGTCGCGGTCACGCTCCGCACGGGCGTCACGCAGGTCGCGACGCGGCGGCTGCGGTTGCGCTGACGTCGGCGTCGAGCGCGTCGACGACGCCGAGCGCGAGGTCGAGCGCGGCCGGGCCACCTGTGATCCGCACGCCCGCCGCGCGGCCGCCGCCCTGGTAGCCGAGCGCCTCGGCGGCGCGCCCGGCTGCGGCCCGGAGCTGGGGGTGGCCGGCGCTCCAGGTGGGCGGACCGCCGCCGTCCGCCAGCTCCAGCGCGATGCCCTCGGTGCGCGGACGGCGAGCCGCATGCCCGGCGCCGTACAGCAGCAGCGAGGGCGCGAGCGAGCGCGGCGGCTCGCGACGCAGCTCGTCGAACAGCGCGACGGCGACCGCCGCGGCGGATCCGCTGTCGGGCGGGAACGCCGACAGCGCCACGTCGACCGCCGCGGCGAACGCCACGAGCAGCACGATGGTGGGGACGAGCTGGACGGCGCCGAGCCAGGGGGCGTCGATGCCGCCGAGGCGGGCGCCCGCCGCTGCCGCGACGGCGGCGGCGCAGGCCGCCAGGGCCCAGCGCGGCTGCAGCAGGCGCCGCCACCGGTCCTTCGGCGCGTCGTAGGCGGCCGCGATGACGAGCGCGGCGCCGTGCTCGTGGGCCTCGGTCAGCACATCCTGGGTCGCCCGGCGCGGGAACAGCGGCGGCACGAACCCGACGGCCTCCAGGGCCAGCGTGAGCGCGCCCGCGACCGCCACCGCCAGCCCCGCGGCCGCCGCTGCCGTCGAGAGCAGGCCGCCGGCGATCGCCAGCAGGCAGCCGAGCGCGACCGTGGCGTAGCGCTGCGGCCGCACCCAGCGCGTCTCCACCCACGCCTCGTGGCCGCGCGAGCGCAGCTCGTCGTGCAGCCAGAGGGCGGCACGCCGCTCGGCGTCGGTGCAGGCGCCGCGGCCGGAGATGGCGGACAGGCCCTCGACCACCGGGGCACCGTATAGCCTCCCCGGGCCGATGGACGCAGTCGATCTCGCCTTCGCCGGGGCCGTCCGCCAGGCCGGGATGATCCGCAGCCGCGAGGTCTCGGCTCGCGAGCTGACCGAGCTCTACCTCGAGCGGATCGAACGCCTCGACCCGCGGCTCAACGCCTACCGCGTGGTCTTCGCCGAGCGCGCGCTGGCCGAGGCCGACCAGGCCGACGCCCGCGCCAAGGCGGGCGACACGCGGCCGCTGCTCGGCGTCCCGGTCGCGATCAAGGACGACATGGACGTGGCCGGCGAGGTGACCGCGTGGGGCAGCGACGCCCACGGCGGCCCGGTGGCCGCCGACGCCGAGGTCGTCCGCCGCCTGCGCACGGCCGGCGCGGTGATCATCGGCAAGACGCACGTGCCCGAGCTGGCGATCACGCCGTGGACCGAGTCGCCGACCTTCGGCGTCACCCGCAACCCGTGGGATCGGCAGCGCACGCCGGGCGGCTCCTCGGGCGGCTCCGGGAGCGCGATGGCCGCCGGGCTCTGCGGCGCCGCGATCGGGTCCGACGGCGCCGGCTCGATCCGCATCCCCGCCGCCTGCTGCGGCCTGTTCGGACTCAAGCCGCAGAACGGCCGCGTGCCGACCGCGCCGGCGGTCCAGCCGTGGCACGGCATGTCGACCTGGGGCGCGATGACGCGCGGCGTCGGAGACAGCGCGCTCGTCTACGACGCGATCAAGGACGGCGGGCCGTCGTTCGCCGAGGCCGCCGCGCGCGAGCCCGGGCGGCTGACGATCGCCGTCTCGCTCAAGACGCCGCCGCTGACCGGCCTGCAGGCCGACGACGAGCAGCTGACCGGCCTGAGCGCGGTCGCCGAGGCGCTGCGCGGGCTCGGGCACGAGGTGGTCGAGCGCGAGATCGACTACCCGATCACCCTGGGTGGCAACGTGCTCTCGCGCTACCTGCGCGGGATCGCCGACCAGGCGCGCTCGATGCCGCACCCCGAGCGCCTGTCGCGGCGCACGCACGGCTACCGGCGGATCGGCTCGGCGATCCCGGACGCGCTGCTGAAGCGCGCCAAGCAGGCCGCCGCCGAGGACGAGCGGGCACTGGCCGTCGAGGGCGCCGATGCCGTCCTGACTCCGATGTTCACGCGACGGCCGCCGCGCGTGGGCGAGTACGACGGCCGCCCGGCGGTGTGGACCTTCTTCGGCTCGGTCCGCTTCGTGCCCTTCGCCGGCCCGTACAACCACACCGGCCAGCCGGCGGCGTCGGTGCCCGCGGCCTGGACGGCCGACGACTTCCCGGTCGGCGCGCAGCTCGTCGCGCCGCGCGACGGCGAGCCGCTGCTGCTCTCGCTCTGCGCGCAGCTCGAGGGTGCGCTGCGGTGGACCGAGCGACGGCCGGCGATGGCGACATGAACGGGCTGCGAGAAATAGCCGAGGCGGTGGCGCGCGAGGCCGGCCGCCAGCTGCGCGAGGCGTTCGCCGGGCCGCTCGTGAACGTGCAGGCCAAGTCGAGCCCGACCGACCTCGTCTCGGAGGCCGACCACGCGGCCGAGCGCCTGATACGCGAGCGGCTCTCGTCAGCGCGGCCGGGCGACGGCTTCCTCGGCGAGGAGGGCGGCGACGAGCAGGGGACGACGGGGATCCGGTGGGTCGTCGACCCGCTCGACGGCACGATCAACTTCCTCTTCGGCATCCCCCAGTGGGCGGTCAGCATCGCCTGCGAGGACGCGGAGGGGACGCTGGCGGGCGTGATCTACGACCCGATGCGGGACGAGCTGTGGTCGGCGCTGCGCGACGGGCCGCCGCTGCTCGACGGCCGTGAGATCCACGCGTCAACCCGCGATGACCTTGCCACCGCGATGGTCGCCACCGGCTTCGGCTACGACGCCGAGGTGCGCCGTGTTCAGGCGGAGGCGGCCGCCCGGCTGCTTCCGCGCGTGCGCGACATCCGCCGCTTCGGCTCGGCGGCGCTCGACCTGGCCTGGACGGCGGCCGGCCGCTACGACGCCTTCTACGAGCGCGGGCTCAACCACTGGGACCGGGCGGCCGGCGAGCTGCTGTGCGTGCGCGCCGGGCTCGCCGTCCGCGAGCTCGAGCCGTCGCCGCCCGCGGCCGGCGGCGTGCTCGTCGCCCCGCACGCGCTGATCGACGAGCTCGACTCATTGGTCCGCTGAACGGGTAGGCGTGCTGACATGACCATCCTCGCTGTGATCGCGTTCTGCATCGTGCTGTTGATCCTGGCCTTCCTCGCCCCGCGCCTCTCGCGCCATCCCGAGCGCGGCGGCCAGAAGGTGCTCGGCCTCGGCAGCCGGGGCGCGGGCAAGGCTCCGGGTCCGCTCGGCCGTTGGCTGCGCAAGCCGTTCCAGACCAGCCAGAAGGCGGTCTCCAAGAGCGGCAGCACCGGCCGCAAGGGCCGCAGCAAGATGCCGCTCTAGCCCCAGCGCGCGCCGTTGCGCGCGTGGGTGGCTTCGTCGGCCAGCAGGTGGTCGAACACGCGCGCGAGCTCGTCCTGGCCGCCCTTGGTGAGAGCCTTTCGCTGCTGCGCCATCTGCTCGCTGATGCCGTCGTAGACGGCGAGCCGGCCGGCCAGGTCGAGCGCGTAGACCGACCGGAAGTCGTTGAAGCCGACGGGGTAGTCGCCCCAGTGACACCCCAGCTCGGTCGCCATCAGGCGGTCGAAGACCTCGGCGTGGCGGATCTCGTCCCACGTCTGGCGCGCCATGTCGACGTGGAAGTCCCACGGCATGTCGGGGTGCTCGTGCGAGTTGCGCGCCGTCAGCTCGGCGGCGCACAGCGCGGCGTCCATCAGCCCGTGGAAGCTGCTCTTCTGCCCGTCTTGGGCAGGCGGCGAGTCGGACACCTCGATGAAGGCGTCGCGGGCCGGCCGGTCGAGCGGCTCCATCACCTTCAGCGGCCGGACCTCGCCGGGGCGGATCGGCAGCGCGCCGAGGTCGTCGAAGGCCGTGTGGCGCCGATCGGCGGGCAGCTCGGCGACGTGGCGCTCCTGGCGGTGGACGAGCTGGGTGAGCACGCGCAGGCCGGGCTCGTCGACCAGCGGGTCGAGGCCGGCGAGGTGGACGCGGATCGCCGCGATCAGCGTCGGCTTGAGCTCGCCGTAGGCGATCTCGACGTACTCGCTGGTGGCGGCCTCGTTCGCGCGATCGAGCAGCGCTGCGAGTTCGTCGGACGGCGCGCCGGGGTGCTCGCCCGGCGTGAGCTCGTCGAGGCGGCGGCGGATCTTGCTGACCGCGCGCGCATCGTCGTGCAGGTGGTCCCCGAGCAGCGCCTTGACGTCGAAGCGCGGCTCGAGCGCGAGGTGCCCGCACGAGAGGTGGACGAGCTCGCGCAGCACGTGCAGGTAGTTGCTGAGGCGCGTCGCGGTGGCGTCGACGTCGTAGCCCATGCCTGCGCGGAGGTTACTCAGACCGGCGCGGGAGCCGGGCGGGCCCGGATGAGCCGGCGGGCGACCAGCGCGCCGCCGAGCGCCGCCGCGACGTAGAGGCCGGCGGCGAAGGCGCCGCGGGCCGACAGCGGGTCGTCGAGCGCGCCGCCCAGCGTGGTGTAGGCGATCGTCTTGGGCAGCGCGCCGAGCGCGACGGCGGCGTAGAACGCGCGCGGCCGGATGCCGGCCAGGCCCGCGAGGTAGTTGACCGCGCCCGACGGCATGCCCGGAGCCAGGCGTGTGGTCAGCACGGCGCTGAACCCGTTCTCCTCCAGCCAGTCGCGCCAGCGGCGGCCGCGCGGGCCGAGCAGCTGGAGCGTCGCGTCGGCGCCGAGCCGTCGGGCGGCCAGCAGGCACAGGGCGGCGCTGAGCAGGGCGGCGGCGAGCGCGAGCGCGGTCCCGCCGACGGCGCCGAACAGCATGCCGGCGACGGCCGCGGTCACGTGCCCGGGAAACAGCGCGAGGCCGAGCGCGCCGCCGGCCAGCACGAAGATGATCGGACCCGCGACGCCCGCGTCCTGGATCCACTGCCGCGCCTCGCCCGGGCCGATGCCGGCGAGGGAGACAAGGGCGAAGGCGGCGGCGATCGCCAGCGCAAGCGCGGCGAGGCGCGCCACCGCGCGACGGCGATCGGCGTGTTGACCCACGCGACACATACCACCGGCGGTGCCCTGAAGTTGCACGGCAGGGGTTTCGCCGCATGCCCGGGGCGGGATTCGAACCCGCAAGCCCTTGCGGGCAATGGATTTTGAGTCCATCGCGTAGACCAGTTCCGCCACCCGGGCGGGCGGCCCAATGGTAGGGCTACGGGCGGGCGGGTTCGAGTGCCTCGGACGGGCGGACGTCGGTGTGGCCGAGCGCAAGCGACGCCGCGGCGTCGTCGCGGACGCGACCGCTGCGCCGCCAGCCGGAGGCGCGCCAGCTCAGCTCGCGACCGTCTTTCGCGCGTGCGCGGATCGTCCACGGCTTGCGGAACAGGAAGCGGCCGGCGAGCCCGCCGGCCAGCAGCACGAGCACGATCAGCAGCTCGAGCGTGAGCACGAGGATGGGGAAGACGACGACACGAACGCCTCGTCGATGCCGAAGTCTGGGAAGAAGTCGCTGCCGTTGCCGTGCTCGGCCGGCGAGCCGTCGTCCTTCTTTCGCTTCCGGCGCCGCCACAGCGTCGGCTTGTCGGGCAGCCAGCGGCGCCCGACCTTCCACGTGGTGCCGTCCGGTGCCGTGACGCGCTTGGCGCCGATCACGCCGCCGCGGGAGCCGGGTCGCGCCCGGGCCGCTCGGGCGGCGGCTCGTCGGCGGGCCGCTCGACCTCGACGTTCCACGCCTGGCGGAAGCCGCTCATCGCGAAGGCGATCAGCAGGATCTGGACCGGCACGAGCAGGGCGGTGATCAGGCCGAGGATGCCCTCGTCGATGGCCGGGTCGGCGAAGCCGGGCTTGTCGCGGTCGAACCAGGCCGGAGCCGAGACGGCGGCGAAGATCAGCAGCACGATCGCCAGCGCGGCGGCCAGCGGCAGCACTCCGCGGCTCCAGCGCAAGACGAAGAACGCGATCACCAGGTAGACGACGATGTAGGCGACCTGGAGCAGCTTCGCGCCCTGCAGCACATCCCAGCCGCCGATGGTGACGACGGTCACCAGGAACGCGGACACGAGCAGCAGCACGACGACGATCAAGCGCGTGAGCTTCGAAGCCGCCTTGGCGCGGTTCGGGTGCTCGATCCTCACCCCCGGGTCTGCCATCGCGCAGCGACCTTACAATCTCGCTGCCGCGCGTGCGGCAATAGCCGTGCGGCAGATGCGGGCGTGGCGGAATTGGTAGACGCGCGAGGTTTAGGTCCTCGTGGCCACAAGCCGTGGGGGTTCGAGTCCCTCCGCCCGCATCA
>CAWETE010000016.1:0-409793 GCA_963811895.1 uncultured Solirubrobacteraceae bacterium
TGCCCCCGCCAGGAATCGAACCTGGAACCTTCGGATTAAGAGTCCGCTGCTCTGCCAGTTGAGCTACAGGGGCGCGTGGAGCGACGCAACACTCTAGCGACGGTCGAGGGCTAGTTATCGCCCGAGTTCTTCTGCTTCTTCTTCTTGCCCTCGGGCGTGGCCGTCGCCGTCGGAGACTGCGCTTGGTCCTGGATCTGGGAGGCGAGGCTCTGCTGCTTCGCCTGGTCGAGCTCGGACTTCAGCGTCTCGCGGTCGTCCTCGTCGGCGAGCGCGAGGGCTTCCTTGGTGGCGAGGTCTCCCTTGCGGGTCTGGCCGGCCTGGTAGGCGAGGACGGCGAGGGTCGCGAAGGTCGAGTCCTTCGGGCGTACCTCGGTGATGATCTCCTGCGCGGCGACGGCCTTCTCGGGCTCGTTGAGGCCCGCCGTGCTGTAGGCCTGGACCATCAGCGTCGCGACGCGGTCGTCGGGCTTGTTCTTGGCCAGCTCGAGGTGCTTCTCCCACGCGGTCGCGGCCTGCTGGAGCTGCGCCTTGCCCTCGGCGGTGAACTCGCCGGTGTTGCGGTCGAGGAAGTCGCCGGCGCCCGCGTACTGGTAGCGCGTGCGGGCGACCTCGGCCCAGGCGGCGGCGTTCTGCGGGTTGGCCCGGGCCTCGCGCGTGGCGGCGTCGGCGCGCTTGCGGAACGTGCTGTCGTTGGTCGTGGTGCCGCCGTTGTTCTCGGTCAGCGCGTCGACGAGGCCTCCTGAGACGTCACCGCCGATCCCGAACAGCACGAGACCGCCGCCCATGAGCAGCGCGAGGGTGAGATAGACCGCCTTGACGGTCGTGCGGCGGCCGGAGCCTCTTAGGTCGAACAGCATCGTTCAGTCTTCTTCAGGATCGGGGTCGTTCGGGAGCTCGCCGTCGTCGGTGGCCGCCAGCTCCGCCTCTTCGCGGGCGGCGGCGCGGGCAGCGCGACGGTCGAGCCCGGCAGCCAAGAGGATAGAGCCCTCGAAGAGGACTATGAGCGGGGCCATCATCATCAGCATGGTCACGGGGTCCTGGCCGGGCATCAACATGGCCAGGATCGCGATCACGAGGATGGCGTAGCGGCGGTTCTTGCGCAGCTGCGCGGGGGTGACGATTCCGACCCGCGTGATGGCCAGGATGCCGATCGGGACCTGGAAGAGGATCCCCATCACCATCAGGACCATGATCGAGAACTTGTAGAAGTCCCGCGCCTGGAGCAGGATGTCGTAGTTGTCGTCGTTGAAGTTCTGCAGGAAGTTGATGGCGTTCGGCAGCACGAGGAAGTACGCGAACACGACGCCGGCGGCGAACAGGAACGGCACCATCGCCATCAGCGGGAGGGCCACCTCGCGCTCGCGCGGGGAGAACGCCGGCAGGATGAACGCGTACGCCTGGTAGAGCAGCAGCGGCAGGCAGAGCAGCATGGCCGCGTAGCCGACGACCCGGAAGGTGACCGTGAACGGCTCGCCGACGCCGAGCGTGACCGGGCGCCGGCCGGTCGCGTCGGGCGCCACGGCCGCCGTCGCGCGCGACAGCTCGCTCATCTGGGCCCAGCGCGCCTTCAGCGCCGGGCTCAGGTCGTCCGACCGCGCCATGTCGCGCGCGAGCACCTCCCACTGCAGGTACAGCCGCTTCTGCGCCTGCTGGAACGCCGCCGTCCGCTCGAGCGGATCGTCGCTGCCCTTCGTGAACGCCGACTTCTCGAGCGGCCGGTCGAGGATCTCCAGGATCTTGTCGTTCTGCCAGAAGCAGAAGCCGAACGCGACCAGGAAGGCCGCGAGGCAGATCATGATCCGCGTCCGCAGCTCGTCGAGGTGCTCGACGAGGCTGAGGCGATCCTCGTGCGCGATCGGCCGCAGTGCGGTGGCCATGGCCCGTTGCGGCTCGCGGAGCTCTAGCTGCGCGTGCGCTCGCGCTCGTTGACGACCTCGCCGTCGACCGGCGGGGCGTCATCGGCGCGGCCGAGTGCAGCGTCGGCCTGCTTGCGGTCGTCGGAGTCCTCGTCGGAATCGCGATCGGCCTTGCCGGTCACCGAGTCCCGGAACTCCTTCATCCCCGACCCCAGCGACTTCCCCAGGCCCGGCAGGCGCTTGGGCCCGAAGATCACCAGCACGATGACGAGGACGATGATGAGCTCGGTCGGGCCGATGCTCTGGAAGACGGCAAGGCTCACGGTGTTGATCCCTTCAGAGGCTTGGTGCGAAGGGTAGCGAGACGACCATTCGTCCAATCCTGGCCAATCGGGTCGATAGGGGTCAAGTTCGTCACCGGGAAGCCGATCTTAGGGCCACGATGAGCGAGCACACCAACAACGGCCAGTACGTGCGCCGCGTGGTGCTGCCCTCCGGCCGGGCCATCGAGGTCGTGTACTTCGAGACGCTGGCCGATGAGGCCACCGCGGCGATCCCGTCGACCGGCCCCGTCCGCGACCTTCACCTCTGCCCCTGCTGCGACCGCGACCTCGTGTACCCGGTCGAGTGGGAGGAGGTCTCCCCGACGCACTGGGAAGTGCTCCTGCGCTGCCCCAACTGCGAGTGGAGCGAGGTCGACACGTTCGACCAGCCGACCGTCGACCGCTTCGACGAGCAGCTCGACATCGGCACCGAGATCCTCCTGCGTGACCTGAAGCGCCTCCAGCAGGCGAACATGGAAGAGGAGATCGACCGGTTCGTCGCCGCGGTCAACGCGGACGCCATCCTCCCCGAGGACTTCTAGGCGTAACGGTCGACGACGCCGTCGGCCACCAGCTCCAACGCTCCCTGCTGGGCCTCCGGCAACACCGGCAGGTCGGCCTTCGCGGCGGCCACGATGGCCAGAGCGACCTCGCGCGCTTCGTCCAGCACGCCCGTGGCGGCGATCGCGTCGCACACCGCCTCGGCCTGCGCCGGCGTGCGCACCCCTCGCAGGTCCAATGACCGCAGTGCCGGATCGCGCTCGCGCGCGAGGATCAGCGGCAGCGTGACGGTGCCGTCGAGCAGGTCGGTGCCGCGGTGCTTGCCGGTCCGCTCGGCCGGCCCCGAGACGTCGAGCACGTCGTCGAGCATCTGGAAGGCCAGCCCGATCCGGCGGCCGAAGCGCCCCAGCACGTCGACCGGCGCCGTCCCCTCCATCGCCCCCAGCTCGCAGGCGGCCTGGAAGAGCCGCGCGGTCTTCAGATCGCAGCGGTGCTCGTAGCGCTCCCGCGAGACGCCCACGTTCCAGGCGTCCTCGCGCTGCAGCAGCTCGCCCTCGGCCAGAGCGGACGAGGCGTCGGAGAGCACGCGCACCGACTCGGGGATCCCGTTGCGGGCCAGCTCGGCGAACGCGCGCGAGAAGAGCAGGTCGCCGGTGGCGGTGGCGATCGCGCGGCCCGCCGCGGCGACCACGGTCGGACGGCCGCGCCGCAGCTCGGCGGCATCGAGGACGTCGTCGTGCACCAGCGTGGCCGAGTGGATCAGCTCGACCGCCACCATCGCCCGCAGGACACGCTCCGGGTGGGCCGGCGACGGGCCCGCCGCCAGCAGCACCAGCAGCGGCCGCAGGCGCTTGCCGCCGGCTGCGATCGTCGCGCACGCGTGCTCGGCCAGCACCGGCCCGTGCGAGCGCGCGAGCACCTGCAGGCGCTCCTCGAGCTCGTCCATCAGCCCGGGCACGTGCGCCCCGCCCGCGGCGATGACGGCGGCGACGGCCTCAGCGCTGGCCATCGACGGTCCCCGAATGGAGGGCGATGATGCCGCCGGCGGTCAGGATCCAGCGCACGTCCACCAGGCCGGCGCCCGCCATGACGGCCCCGAGCTCGGGCGGCCCCGGGAAGCGCTTCACGGAGCTGGGCAGATAGGTGTACGCCTGGTCCTCACCCGAGAGTCGTCCGAGCAGCGGCACGATGCGATCGAACCAGAGCGAGAAGAACGTCGACAAGGGCGGGCGCGTCGGCGTGGTGATCTCGAGCACCACGACCCGGCCCCCGGGGCGCACCACGCGGGTCATCTCGCTCAGCCCCTGCGCCAGATCCGAGAAGTTCCGCGCCCCGAAGCCGACCGTCGCGGCGTCGAACGTGTCGTCGGGATAGCCGAGCTCCAGGGCGTTGCCGAACTCCCAGCGCACCGCGCCGCTCTTCGAGCGAGCCCGGTCGAGCATGCCCTCCGAGAAGTCCGAGCCCACGACGTCGGCGCCGCGGGCCGCCAGGGCGATCGCCAGGTCGCCGGTGCCGGTCGCCACGTCGAGCGCGCGCGACCCCGCGCCCACGCGCGCCAGGTCCACCGCCCGCTCGCGCCAGCGATGGTGCAGGCCGGCCGTCATGACCGAGTTCATGACGTCGTAGACCCCCGCGATGCGGTCGAACATCGCGCGGACCTGCCCCTCCTCGAGGGTGCCGCTGCGGGCGCTAGGGCCCGCCACCCTCGGCGCTGCCCCCCTCCTCGGAATCGCCCTCGGTCTCACCCTTGAGCTGGGCGAGGAACGCGACCAGGTCGGCCTTCTTCTTCGGATCGAGGTCGGCGTAGGACGGCATCGGCGGCGTCGGGTTCTCGAGCGTGCGCTCGATCGCCGCCATCGGCAGGATGTTGCCGATCTCGGTCAGCTCCGGGCCGGGTCCGTCGTTGCCGTTCTCGCCGATCTTGTGGCACGCCAGGCAGCCGGACTGCGCCGCCACGAGCTTGCCCGCCTCGTACTGCGGGGCGACCGGGTACTCGATCTCGTTCGGCGAGCCCGCGTTGGCGCCGAGGTAGGTCAGGTACGCCATCGCGGCGATCGTGAAGATGCCGGCCGCCATGGCGATCGGGCGCCGCTCGGGCCGCCGCTCGGGCGAGCGGTCGACGAACGGCAGCAGGATGATCAGGATCATGCAGATCGTCGGGATCCCGATCGTGGCCAGCGGCGTCAGCTCCGGCGGCTTGATGACGCGCAGCAGCTCGAAGAGGAAGAAGAAGTACCACTCCGGGCGCGGCACGTAGGTCGTCGTCGTCGGGTCCGCCTTCGGCCCCAGCTCGGCGCCGAACAGGATCGACAGGAAGGCGATCAGCAGGACGACGATCGCCGCCATGATGCTGTCCTTGGCGACCGCGTAGGGGAAGAACGGCTTCCCCTTGGCCTTCAGGAGCGCGTAGTCGCGGAGGTACTGCTCCTTCTCGGCCTGGTTCATCTCAGACCTCGTCCTCGCGCAGCCTCTCGTCGACGTCGGCCTTCATCCACGGCGGAGCCGTGGTCCCGAGCCGGGTCACGAGATAGATGTGGGCGCCGATCAGGGCTGCGATCAGGCCGGGCACGAGCAGCATGTGGATCGAGTAGAAGCGCGACAGCGTCGTCGCGCCGAACTCGGCTCCACCCCTCAGGAAGTCACCCAGGAACGGCCCCACGATCGGGCCCGAGGCCGTGATGTTGGCCGCCACGATGGTGGCCCAGTAGGAGCGCTGGTCGAACGGCAGCAGATAGCCGGTCAGCGACATCACGAAGGTCAGGACCAGCAGGACGAAGCCGATGATCCAGTTCAGCTCGCGCGGGTACTTGTAGGCGCCGAAGAAGAACACGCGCCCCATGTGCAGGAAGATGAGGATGACCATCATGGTCGACCCCCACTTGTGCATCCCGCGCACGAACTCGCCGAGGAAGATCTCGTTCGTGATCCGGCGCGTGGACTCGTAGGCGTCGGTGACCGACGGCGTGTAGTACATGGCCAGGAACACGCCGGTCACGGCCTGCGAGAGGAAGGCGAACATCGTCGCCGACCCCAGCGTGTAGAACCAGTTGGTGCCCTTGGGCACCTTGCGGAACATCACCCAGCGCAGGGCGCCCGACAGCGACGTCCGCTCGTCGATCCAGTCGACGGCATGGATCCCGGCCTCCTTGGCCTGGTCCATCGGCTTGACGTCCTCGATCTCGCCGGGCCGGCGCGGCTTGGGCTGGAGCGCGGAGGGCAGCGGTGGGAGCGGGAGCTTGGGCATCAGTCGAGCTTGGGCGTGGAGAAGCGGCCCGGGTAGATGTACTGGCCGATGCCGTCGAGATCCTGCGCGGGATCGCGGTAGCTGGGGAAGCGCTCGAACGTGGAGTTGACCGAGTAGCGCGGCCCGATCTCCACCTGGTCGTTCTCGACGCGCGTGTAGAAGCGGTCGAGCGGCCGCACCGGGGGCCCGCCGGTCACGGTCCCCGTGAAGTCATAGACGCCGCCGTGGCACGGGCAGATGAAGCGCGCCGAGGCCTCGACGTAGCGGACCGGGCAGCCGAGGTGCATGCAGCGGGTCGAGATGGCGATGAAGTCTCCGCCGCCCGGGATCTCCGGGTCCTTCTCGCCGTCGATGTCGGGGTTGTAGGCCCGCACGTAGACGGTGGTCTTGCCGACCTCGCCGATCCCCTGCACGGTGGTGACCACCTTCGGCACGTAGGTGTCGTCCGGGAAGTCGTCCGGCGGCCCGACCGCCTCCCACGACACCGGCGGGCGCTCGAAGAGCGCCGACCCGACCGCGAAGCCGAGGGCGGGCAGCGTGAAGGTCGCCACGGCGACGGCGCCGGCGCCCTGGACGGTCAGCCCCATCAGGCGACGGCGCGTGACGGTCTCTCCCTCGAAGGCGCCCGGGATCAGGCGGTCCGCGGTGTACTTCGGCTTGGGGGGTTGGCGACGGGCCTGGGGCACGCGAGGCGAAGATTATCGACCGGCTAGCGGCGAGCGCCCCGCCAGGCCGCCTTGGCGGCCTCGTGGTCCGGTCCGGGACCTTCGCCGACCGCGCGCACGCCCGCATCCCACACCGCCGCGGCCCTCCCGGGGTCGCCCTCGGCGTGCGCCTGGGCCGCCAGCGAGATCACGTCCGCGAGCTCCGCGACGGCGTCGACGTCGCCGAGCTCGGCCAGGCGCGCGAGCCCGAGGGCGTACAGGCGATCGCCCGCCAGGAGCGACAGATCGGGATCCTCGGGCCGTACCACGCGGCCGCTCTCGTAGTGCAGGAGATAGCCCTCGTGGATCGCCTCCACCAGCAGCGCGTAGTCGTCCTCGCGGCCCTCGGCGCGGCGGCCCGCCGCGGCCACGGCGCCGTAGTGGCCGTCCTCGGAGGCGGTCGCGACCGAGCCGGCGAGCAGCCCGCCGTGCTCGCGCACCTCGCGGGCCAGCCGCTCCAGGCTCATGCGACTTCGGCGAACGCCGCCGCCGCGGCCTCGACGGTGCGGGTCACGTGCTCGGGCGTGTGGGCGAGCGAGGGGAACCAGGCCTCGAACTGCGACGGCGGCGGGTAGACGCCGCGTGCCAGCAGGGCGCGGCACCACGCGCCGTAGGCCTCGACGTCGCAGGCCGCGGCGCCGGCGTAGTCGGTCGGCGGCTCCTCGGAGAAGAACACGGTCAGCAGCCCGGTCGTGTGGACGACCGACACCGGGCGGTCTCCCGCCGCCTCGCGGAGGCCGTCGGCCAGCGCCTCGGTCGTCGCGGAGAGCGCCAGGTAGGCCTCCTCGTCCAGCCGCTCGAGCGTCGCGCGCCCCGCCGCGACCGCCAGCGGATTGCCGCTCAGCGTGCCCGCCTGGTAGACGTCGCCGGCCGGGGCGATCCGGCTCATCAGCGCCTCCGAGCCGCCGTAGGCCGCCGCGGGCAGCCCGCCGCCCAGCACCTTGCCCATGACCGTGAGGTCCGGCAGCACGCCGGTCAGCTCCTGGGCGCCGCCGGGCGCGATGCGGAAGCCGGTGATCACCTCGTCGAAGATCAGCAGCCCATCGGTGCACAGCTCGCGCAGCAGCTCGAGGTAGTGGCAGCGCGGCGCCACGAGGCCCATGTTGGCCGCGTACGGCTCGACGATCGCCGCCGCCAGCTCGTGCTCCGCGAACGCCTTGCGCAGCGCGTCCTCGTCGTTCCACGGCACCACCACGGTCTGGGCGGCGGCCGCCGCCGGGACGCCCGGCGAGGCCGGGATGCCCTGGGTGGCCAGGCCGGAGCCGGCGTCGGCCAGCAGGCCGTCGACGTGGCCGTGGTAGGCGCCCGCGAACTTGAGCACCTTGTCGCGGCCGGTCGCCGCGCGCGCGAGCCGCAGCGCGCTCATGGTCGCCTCGGTGCCCGAGGAGGTCATCCGCAGCATGTCGACGGCCGGCATGCGCGCGCACACGAGCTCGGCCAGCTCGACCTCGCCCGCGGTGGGCGCGCCGAAGGTGGTCCCGCGCGCGGCCGCGTCGATCACCGCCTCGACCACGTCCGGGTGGGCGTGGCCGAGGATCAGCGGGCCCCAGGAGCAGACGTAGTCGACGTAGTTGTTGCCGTCCACGTCGAAGATCTCGGCGCCCTCGGCGCGCTCGATGAAGAGCGGCTCGCGGCCGATCGAGCGCATCGCCCGCACCGGCGAGTTGACCCCGCCGGGGAGCACATGGGCCGCCCGGCGGTACAGCTCGGCCGAGCGGACGTCCGACAGCGAGGTGGTCAGGCCCGCTCCTCCTCCCACCGCGCGAAGTCGTCGGTGAAGTAGAGCATCCGGACCTTCTTGAACTCGGTCGACGAGTAGAGCGTGGCCCGCTCGCCGATGCCGGTGTCCTCGGCGATCGCGTCGAGGACCGCGTCGCACTCCTCCTTCGAGCGCCCGTGCGCCATGGTGAAGACCGAGTACGGCCAGTCGGCGTAGGTGGGCCGCTGGTAGCAGTGCGAGATGCCGCGGAAGGCGGCCATCCGCTTGCCGGTCTCCAGGATCCGCTCCTCGGGCACCTTCCAGACGCCCATGCCGTTGGCCGAGAAGCCCGCCCGCCGGTGGTAGAGGATCGCCGCGACGCGCCGCAGGCCGGCGCGCTCGCGCAGCGACTCCAGCCGCTCCAGGACCTCATCCTGGGAGGTGCCGAGCCGTTCCGCGGCGGGCGCGTAGGGCTCGGGGACCACGGGCATCGGGCCCTGCGTGGCGCGGATCGTCGCGATGTCGTCGTCGGACAGCTCGATCGGGTCGAGCTCGTGCGGCTCGACGGCCTCGCCGGCCGTGCTCAGCGCGTCGGTTCCCTGCTCCATCTCGAGGTCCATGCGGATCTTGAACAGCTTCAGGGTCGGCAGCTGCCGGATCGACTGCGCGCCGGTCTCGGCGGCCAGCGCGTCCAGCGTGCCCTGGAGCCCCAGTCTCGTGCCTGGCTCGACGGCAATGGTGAACCAGAGGTTGAAGTCGTGGTTGCGCAGGTAGTTGTGCGTGACGCCCGGGTGCGAGTTGATGATCTTCGCCGCGCGGTGCGGGTGCTCGGAGTCGACCTTGGCGGCCACCAGCATCGACTGGTAGCCGAGCGCGCGCGTGTCGAAGATCGGCGTGATCTCGCGGATGATGCGCTTGTCGAGCAGCCGCTGGACGCGCTCCATCACCTCGCCGGCGGGCAGGCCGGCGAGGCCGGCGACGTGCTCGAACGGGCGGCGGGTGAGCGCGAAGCTGCCCTGCATCAGGTTGAGCAGCTTCTTGTCCGCCTCGTCGAGCGGAATGGCGGCGCCGTCCCGGCGCGAGCGGAGCTTCAGCGAAGCCATCGTGCGACATCCTTGGCGTGGTAGGTGATGACGATGTCGGCGCCGGCGCGGCGGATGCCGGTGAGCGCCTCGAGCACGGCGGCGCGCTCGTCGAGCAGGCCCTGGGCGACGGCCGCCTTGACCATGGCGTACTCGCCGCTGACGTTGTAGGCGGCGACGGGCAGGTCGGTGGCCTCGCGCACGCGCCGGATCACGTCGAGGTACGGGAGCGCGGGCTTGACCATGACGACGTCGGCGCCCTCGGCGGCGTCGAGCGCCACCTCGCGCAGGGCCTCGCGCGCGTTGGCGGGATCCATCTGGTACCCGCGTCGGTCACCGCGTTGCGGCGCCGAGTCGGCTGCCTCGCGGAAGGGGCCGTAGAAGGCGGAGGCGAACTTGGCGCTGTAGGCGATGATCGGCGTCTCGGACAGGCCGTGGTCGTCGAGCGCCGCCCGCAGGGCGCCCACGCGGCCGTCCATCATGTCGCTGGGCGCGACGGCGTCGGCGCCGGCCTCGGCCTGCGACACGGCCGTCCGCGCGAGCAGCTCGAGCGTCTGGTCGTTGTCGACGACGCCGTCCGGCCGCAGCACGCCGCAGTGGCCGTGGCTCGTGTACTCGCACAGGCACAGGTCGGTGATCACCAGCAGGTCGGGATGGGCGGCCTTGATCGCCCGCGTGGCGAGCTGGATCACGCCCTCGTCGTCCCACGCCCCGGAGCCCTGCTCGTCCTTGTCGGCCGGCAGCCCGAACAGCAGCACGCCGGGGATGCCGAGCTCGGCGGCGATGCCCGCCTCCTCGACGGCGCCGTCGATCGAGAGGTGGTCGACGCCGGGCATCGACGCGATCGGCGTCCGCCGCTCGCCGCCGGCCACCACGAACATCGGGTAGATCAGGTGCTCGACCGACAGCTCGGTCTCGCGCACGAGGCCGCGCAGCACGCCGGTGCGGCGGAGCCGCCTCAGTCTGGTCGCCGGGAACACAGGGTCGAGTCTAGGCGAACCGGCGCAGCGCAATCCGAGCTACTACGCCGTATACGAGCGCCAGCGCGAGCAGGTGCAGGAGCGGCACGAGGAGCTCGCCGCCGCTGATGGCGCGGTCGAGCGCCTCCAGGGCGGGGTCGAACGGGAACAGCGCCGAGATGACGCTGATCGCGTCGTAGAGCGCCGGAGCCACGCTGCCCGACGGCACGAGGGCCAGGAAGACGATCGGCAGGGCCAGCAGGATCGCCAGCAGCGTCGCCACGCGAACCTCACGCGCCAGGCCGCCGATGGCGACCCCCATCGCCGCGAAGCCGAGCGCGCCGCCGATGAGAGCGGCCAGCCAGGCCGGCACGCGGCTCCAGTCGAGCCCCACGAAGGCGGCCAGCCCGAACAGCATCAGCAGCGTGACCGCCACCGCGCAGAGAGCGCTCAGCACGACCTTCTCGGTCAGCAGCGCTGTGCGCGAGACCAGCCCGCGGACCAGCCGCCCGAAGGCCTGCTCCTCGCGCTCGAGCGCCAGCAGGCCGGCGGCCAGCAGCAGCGTGACGAACATCAGCGAGACGGTCACCGCGAGCGCGACGGCGAAGGCGTCGAGCGGCGTGCGGTCGCCCTTCACGACGGTCTGCTTCACGTTCACGGGCGAGCCGATCGAGGCCAGGATCGGCTGCGAGACGTCGAGGTTCTCCCCCGCCAGGCCGGCGAAGCGCGACACCTGCTCGAGCGCCGCCCGGTCGGGCGAGTCCTCGGGCAGCCCCTCCGCCACGCTGTCGATGATCGCCTTCGAGCGCTCGAGCCCGAGGATCTGGACCGCGCCGACGAGCGGCAGCGGGATCTCGCCGCCGCTCACGATCACGTCGATGTAGGTCGCCGCCTCGCGCAGCACGACCTCCGACAGCGCCGCGTTGGCCTCTGCCAGGCGCGACTCGATCGTCGCCTCGACGAAGCGGCGCTTCACCGGATCCTCGGCGTTGTAGTAGACCTCGACGGTGGGCGGCTCGCCGCCGCCGAGACCGAGCGTGGACCGTAGCCGCTCGGTCGCGTCGGGCGGGATGACGAGCGCGCCGAGCGCCTCGCCGTCGCGAACCTTCCGAATCGCCTCCTCGCGCGAGTCGACCTCGATCGGCTCGATCGACTCGAAGAGCCGGCCGGCGTAGTCGGCCACGTCGAGCGTGCTGCCGCCGACCTCGAACGTGCTCTCGCCCGGCTCCACGAGGTTGGCGAACGCCACGCGCGGCTTCTCGGGGCCGCCGGAGAGAGCGAACCCGAACAGCACGGCGATGACGGCCGGGTAGATCACGAGCAGCGCCACGAGCAACGGCGAGCGGCGCAGGATCTGCAGGTCCTTGAGCAGCAGCCAGCGCAGGTCAATGACCTCGCTCGTGGAGGAAGCGGACGAAGGCGGCCTCGAAGTCGTGGTCGTCGCCGACCAGCTCCTGCGGCGCGCCGGTGAACAGCAGCTCGCCGTCGGCGAGGACGACCACGCGGTCGGCGAAGCGCTCCGCCTCGCCGACGTCGTGGGTCGAGAAGACCACGCTCGTCCCCAGCGCCCCGATGAACTCCCACAGCCGCTCGCGCTGGCGCGGATCCAGAGCCGCCGACGGCTCGTCGAGCAGCAGCACCGCCGGCTCGCCGAGCAGGCCGATGGCGATGTTCACGCGCTGCTTGTTGCCGCCCGAGAGCTTGCCGGTCTCGTCGCCCGCCCGGTCGGCGAGCGCCGTCTGCTCGAGCATGCCGGCGACGGCCCGCTCGACATCAGCGACCTTCTCGAGCCGCGCGAAGAGCCGCAGGTTCTCCGCCACCGAGAGCTTCGAGTAGAGCGCCGGCTGCTGCGGGACCCAGCCGACCCGCTCCGCCGTCACGGTGCCCGAGCTGGGCTTGAGCGCGCCGGCCAGGATCTGCAGCAGCGTGGTCTTGCCGGCGCCGTTCGGGCCGATGACGGCGACGCGCTCGCCCTCGGCGACCTCGAACGAGACGTCGCGCAGCGCATCGCGGTCGCCGTAGCGCTTGGAGAGCCCGTCGGCGCGCACTACGTCGGCGCGCTCGAGGCCGCGGCCGCCTCGGCGTCCCGCGCGCCGAGCTCGGTGCCGCAGGCCGGGCACTCGATCGCCGTGTCGGGGCAGGGCGCGCCGCACTCGGGACAGGTCCTCGCCGGCGGGTCGGTGGCCGACTGCAGGTCCCAGCGGTCGAAGCGGTAGTGGCGGCGGAAGTAGTCGAAGCTCTCGCGCATGGTCGCCGCGATCGGCAGCGCGATGAAGGCGCCGATGAAGCCGTAGAGCTGGCCGCCGAGCAGGAGCGCGAAGATCACCAGCAGCGGGTTGATTCGCAGCGCCTGCGAGAAGACGGTCGGCGCCACGATGTGGCCCTCGATCTGCTGCAGCGCCGTGAAGGCGAGCGTCAGCCACAGGGCGTCGAGCGGCTCGCCGCTGAACAGAGCGATCAGCACCGGCGGGAAAGCGCCGATCGCCGGGCCGACGTACGGGATCAGCTCGGCCACCGCGAACCAGGCGCCGAAGAAGAGGGCGTACGTCTTGCCGTCCGGGAAGATGCCCAGCGAGCCCAGCACCCACAGCAGCAGGCCCGCGCTGGTGCCCATGATCAGCGAGAAGAGGAGCTGCCCGCGGACGTAGCCGAAGACGGCGCGCTGCACCCGGGTCGGGTAGTCGTCGCCGGGAGCGCTCGGGACGAAGGTCCGGATCCAGCCGCCGATGCGCTCCCCGTAGAGCAGCATGTAGACGCTGATCACGATGATCAGGATCAGCGCCAGCGAGGCCTCGACCAGCGTCCGCAACGCGTCCTGGGTGAAGGTGACGAGCTCGCCCGACCCCTCCGTCAGGTTGCGGCCGAGCGTGCCCAGCGCCGTCTGCCCCTCCTCGGCGATCTGCACGTTGATCCCGTTGTCGTCGAGCCACTCCTGGACGTCGGCCAGCGACGCGTTGGCGTCGTCGACGTACTGGGGCACGTTGTCGCGGAAGGCCGTCACCTGGTCGGCGATCGGGCTGGCGAGCAGGAAGCCGAGCGCGGTCACGGACGCGACGAGGGCGCCCATCACGATCAGCACGGCAATGCCGCGCGGCACGTGCTGCCGCCGCAGGAGCCCGACGAACGGGTTCAGCAGCAGCGCGACGATCCCGCCGATGATGAACAGCAGCAGGATCGGCCCCGCCGCGTTGAGGATCGCCCACAGGCCGAGGACGGCCAGCGGCAGCATGACCAGCTGCACCCACCGTGGGACTGGGATGCGCTGGTCCATACGTTCATGCTACGTCCCTCATGGCCTCGATCCTCTTCATCGGCGACGTCGTGGCGAAGGCGGGCCGGCGCGTCGTGAAAGACCTCCTGCCGGGTCTGCGCGACGAGCTCGAGCTCGACTTCGTGGTCGCCAACGGCGAGAACGCCGCCGGCGGCATCGGCATCACCCCGAAGGAGGCCGAGGAGCTGTTCGGCGCCGGCGTCGACGTCATCACGCTCGGCAACCACACCTACCGCCACCGCGAGGTCTGGCCGTACCTGGACCAGCAGCCCAACATCCTGCGGCCGGCCAACTTCCTGCCCACCCAGCCCGGCCACGGCACCACGGTGGTCGAGCGCGACGGCCGCTCGCTCGGCGTCGTCAACCTCAGCGGCAACCTCTACATGCAGGCCGGCTCGCCCGCCCTGGTGACGATCGACGACGCCCTGCGCGAGGTGTCAGACGCCGACCTCGTGCTGGTCGACATGCATGCCGAGGCCACGAGCGAGAAGGTCGCGCTCGGCTGGCACCTCGACGGCCGCGTGACCGCCGTGGTCGGCACGCACACGCACGTCCCCACCGCCGACGCCCGCGTGCTCCCGGGCGGCACGGCCTACATCACCGACGTCGGGATGACCGGCGCGCGCGGCGGCGTGATCGGCGTGCGCCGCGAGCAGTCGATCGCGGTCATGCGCAGCCACATGCCGCAGCGCTACGACGCCGCCGACGAGGACCCGTGGCTGAACGCCGTGCTGATCCGCGCGAACGGCCGCAGCGCCGAGGCGATCGAGCAGGTGCTCAGACCCGGAAGTGGTCCGTGATCATCGGGACGATGTCGCGCAGCGCCCACTGCTCGCGCTCGTCGGCCGAGTCGGGCCCGGTGCCGCACCAGATCAGCGAGCCGAGCGAGTCGTTGGCGTGCAGCGAGCCGTGCGAGCCGCCGCCGACGTGGTGGGCGCCGCCCCAGTCCAGGAACTCGTAGCCGGGCTTGGCCGAGGCGAGCACCTCGCCCGAGGTGCGTGCCCGCAGCGCCGACCACGCGCGCGCGAGCGCGTCCGGGTAGGTGGCGGAGGCGACCCGTCCCTCGCGCACGCTCATCCCGATCAGGTCGAGGTCGCCCTCGACGTGCCAGCGCCCGCCGCGGGCGTCCTCGAGGTGGCCGCCGGGCGCGAAGCGGATCTCCCGCTCCTCGCCGCCGCGCCGGCCGCGGATCGCCGCCTCGCCGTCCGGGTGGTCGGTCATGCGCAGCACGAGGTCGACGCCGTCGAGCGCGAGCAGGGTGCGCTCGATCCGCGGCACGAGCTGGGCGCGCTTGTCGCGGTCGAGCACGTACACCTGCGCGGCGCGCGAGTTCGGGCACACCGCGATCTCGGCGTCGTCGGAGCGCACCCGCGCCGCCGGCAGCACGCCGAAGCCGTCGAAGGCGCGGAAGAGGTCGGTCTCGTTGTCCACGCGCGACTGCGAGTGGTCCGAGCAGACGATCACCGCGTGCTGGTCCAGGAAGTCCTCGGCGCCGCCCGCCGCCTCGACCAGGCGCTCGATCTGGCGGTCGGCCGCGGCCAGCGACTCGACCTGCGCGAACGGCCCGTACTTGTGCGAGTGGGTGTCGTTGTCGGGCAGCGACAGCAGCAGGAAGTCGAACAGGTCGTTCTCGACCAGGAACTCGCCGACGCAGCCCGAGTGCTGGTCGCGGATGCCCGGCAGGCCGAGCTGCGAGCGGCACGGCGTCTTGCGCGAGGCGAACATGTCGGCGTAGAAGAGCTCCTTCGGGCCGTAGACCGCGTGGCGGAAGACGGTCGAGGCGATCCGCGTGAGCGCCGTGTCGCCCGACACCTCGTGGCGGTGCCGGCCGCGGTACATCAGGTACGTCGTGCCGGCCGTGCGCACCTCGGCGTCGTCGAGCCGCTCGAACACCGTCTCGACGTCGCTCGAGAGGTGCTCGAGGTTCATGTTGTAGATCGTGTCGAAGAGCGACTGCCGCAGCCCGAACGACTGCGACGCCTTGAAGCTCGTGCCGTACTCGATGTAGCGCCCCTCCTGGCGGTGGTACCAGTTCATGCCGGGGATCTCGTGCTGCTCCGGGCCGGTGCCGGTGGCGATCGAGGCGGCACAGACCGGCGTGACCGACGGGAAGGCGGCCACGCAGTCGTCGACGTGCTGGCCCTCCTCGAGCAGCAGCTTGAGGATCGGCGCGCGGCCGCCCGCCACCGCCCGCTCGAGCATCGCGGGCTTCATGGCGTCGATCACGACGAGGATGAGCTTCTTGCTCACCGCAGGATTCTGAGCCCCGCGTACTTCTCGCCGGCGCGGCGACGCCCGCCGGCGAGCAGCCAGGCGAGCCCGGCGATGACGAGGATCGCGAGCGGAGGGAAGAGCACCGAGGCGCCGGCGGCGGCCAGCGCCGAGCCCTCGCCGTAGAGCGGCAGCACCGACTGGGCGTCGGTGTCGAGCCGCCGGCGCACGCGGATGAACAGCGAGCGCGCCGCGAAGAAGCCGAGCGCCGCCGCGGCGGTCCCGGCCACGATGCCGGGGGCGATCACGTAGTCGTGGTCGGCCAGCGACGCGGCGCCCTGCAGCGCGCCCAGGATCAGCGCGAGCATCAGCAGCGCGTACATGATCGGCCCGGCGTCCACGTCGGTCCGGCGGCGGGCGACGAGCTCGAGCAGCATCACCAGCACGAGCACGGCGAGCAGGAACGGCCACTCCTCCAGGAAGGCGAAGGAGGTGCCCTCGAAGTCGATGCCGAGGTCGGCCGAGGCGAGCGCTCCCACCAGGAGCACCGGCAGGAACGGACGGATGCCGATCGCGGCGGCGATCCCGGCGCCCTGCAGGAGGTCGAGCACGAATTCCACTTGCGGCGTGCGACGATAGCGGGCGAATGGCGCGAGATGAGACACCGAAGCGCTCGGGTGCGCGGGACCTCGAGCGCTACGCGGGCCTGTTCTCGCAGCGCACGCAGGCGATGAAGTCCTCGGCGATGCGCGACCTCATGGCGGTCACCGCGCGGCCGGAGATCATCTCGCTCGCGGGCGGCCTGCCGGACACCTCGACCTTCCCGGCCGAGGACTTCGCCGCGCTGATGGCGCGCGTCGCGGTCGACGCCTCGGCGAAGGCGCTCCAGTACGGGCCGACCGAGGGCCTGGACGAGGTCAAGGAGTGCATCGTGCAGGTGATGGCCGCCGAGGGCATGGAGGTCGAGACCGAGGACCTGCTCATCACCACCGGCGGGCAGCAGGTGATCGACCTGGTCTGCAAGACGCTGATCGACCCCGGCGACGTGGTGATCGCCGAGGCCCCGACCTACCCGGGCGCCGTCCCCGTGTTCATCTCCTACCAGGCCGACGTGGTGCAGATCGAGATGGACGAGCACGGCATGCGGATCGACGTGCTGAAGGCCGAGCTCGAGCGGCTCGACCGCGAGGGCCGCGTCCCGAAGTTCATCTACACGGTGCCGTCGTTCCAGAACCCGGCCGGCGTGACGTTGTCGCTGGAGCGCCGGCGCGAGCTGGTCCGCATCGCGCACGAGCGCGAGCTGCTGGTGCTGGAGGACAACCCGTACGGGCTGCTGCGCTACGAGGGCGAGCCGCTCCCGACCCTGTACTCGCTCGATCGCGGCGAGTACGTGATCTACCTCGGCACCTTCTCGAAGATCCTCTCGCCGGGGCTGCGCCTCGGCTGGACCGCCGCACCCCGGCCGGTGCTCGAGAAGCTCAACCTCGGCAAGGGCGGCGTCGACCTCTGCTCGGCGACGCTCTCGCAGCTGTTCGTGTCCACCTACTTCGCGGAGCGCGACTGGCGCGCCTACCTGCGCACGCTGGTCGAGCTCTACCGGCGCCGGCGCGACGTGATGCTCGAGGCCCTCGCCCAGCACCTGCCGCGCGAGGCGACGTGGACGCAGCCCGCCGGCGGCCTGTTCATCTGGGCGCGGCTGCCCGACTACATCGACACCACCGACCTGCTGGCGCGGGCGCTGCGCGAGAACGTGGCCTTCGTGCCGGGCCGCGCGGCGTATCTCGACGGCCGCGGCGGCTCTGAGATGCGGCTGAACTTCTCCGGCGTGGGCGACGACGACATCCGCGAGGGCGTACGGCGGATCGGCAAGGTCGTGCGCGAGCAGGTCGACCTCTACTCGACGTTGACGGGCGCCACGGCGGCGCCGGCGGCGCCCGAGAACGTGGTCGAGCTGCGGAGGCGGGCGGGATGAGGATCGCCGTGCTCAAGGGCGGCCGGTCGCTCGAGCGCAACGTCTCGCTGCGGTCGGGCGCGCGCGTGGAGGACGCGTTGCACAAGCTCGGCCACGAGGTGGTGCCGATCGACGTCGGACCCGATCTCGTCGATCGGCTTGGTGATGTACGGCCGGACGTCGCGTTCGTGGCGTTGCACGGCCGCGGCGGCGAGGACGGCACGGTGCAGGAGCTGCTCGAGCTGGTCGGCGTCCCCTACACCGCGTCCGGCCCGTCGGCGTGCATCCGCTGCATGGACAAGGTGGTGGCCAAGCACGAGCTGCGCGCCGCCGGGCTGCCGACGCCCGACTTCTACGCCTTCAGCCACGCGGCCTTCGAGGAGCTGGGCGCCGCCCGCGCGCTGCCCGCGCTGGAGGAGCGGCTCGACTTCCCGATCGTGGTCAAGCCGGCGGCCCAGGGCTCGGCGCTGGGCATCAAGTTCGCGCGCACGGCGGAGGACGTGCCGGGCGCGATCGTCGCCGCCTTCTCCTACGACACCAAGGTGCTGCTGGAGCGGTACGTGGAGGGCCGCGACCTCGCGGTGTCGGTGCTCGACGGCGAGGCGCTGCCGGTCGTCGAGGCGGTCCCGCAGGAGGAGGACTTCTACGACTTCGAGGCGCGCTACGAGATCGGCCGCACCGCCTTCATCTGCCCCGCGCTGATCGGCGACGAGACGACTGCGCGGGCGCAGGAGCTGGCGCTCGCCGCCTACCGCACGCTCGGCTGCCGGGGCTTCGCGCGCGTCGACCTCATGCTCGACCGCGCCGGCGAGCTGACGCTGCTGGAGATCAACGCCATCCCGGGCCTGACGGACACCTCGCTGCTGCCGCTGGCGGCCGAGGCGGCGGGCATCTCCTTCGACGATCTGATCGCACGGATCGTCGATCTCGCGGTCGCGCAGAGCTCCGGCCTGAAAAGGCCCGGGTACTACTCCTCGCCCTTGAAGTCCTCGGGCGTGACCTGGTCGAGGAACTCCTTGAACTTGTCCACGACCTCCTCGGTGTCCTCGACCTCGTGCTCGAACTCGATCGCCGACTCGGCGATCACGTCCTCGGCGGCGAAGATCGGGGCGCCGGAGCGCACGGCCAGAGCGAGCGCGTCGGACGGCCGGGAGTCGATCTCCACCTCGCGGCCGTTCACCGCGAGCGTGATCGACGCGTAGAAGGTGTTCTCCCGCAGCTCGGTGACGGAGACGCGGGTACAGGCCACCTCGAGCTCGCCGAGCATGTCGAACAGCAGGTCGTGCGTCATCGGCCGCGGCGTCGAGGCGCCCTGCAACTTCATCAGGATCGCCGCCGCCTCCGGATGCCCGATCCAGATCGGCAGGAATTTGTTCGTGTCGACAGCCTTGAGCAGCACGATCGGCTGCTTGCCGACCATGTCGAAGCTCACGCCGTAGATGACCATCTCCTGCAACGAGGCGCTCCTCGATAGGGGCCGTGACGGCGAAGTCTAGCGGTCCCCACCCCCGCTCCGAGGGCCCTCCATTAGGCCGCATGAGCGGCCGAAATCAGGGGCCTATTGAGCCTTTGCGAGTGGGCGATCCAGGACTCGAACCTGGGACCTCTTCCTTATCAGAGAAGCGCTCTAACCGACTGAGCTAATCGCCCGCGCGGCGGCCAATCATAGCGGCGGGGAGGGCCTGCGTCAGGCCGGTTCGAGCGCGCCCAGGCGCTCCGCCAGCGCCTCCGCGGCGCCCGGGTCGGTGAGCTCGAGGACGACGCGATAGCCGTCGCCGCGCGGGGCGACCTGGACCTCGGTGCCGAGCGCGCGGCCGAGCGCGTCGCCCAGGCGGCGGGCGGCCTCGACCTGGTCCGGGTGGGTGGTGTCGGCGGGCTGCGGTGGCGGCGCGGCGCGAGCCCGCGCGGCGCCCGGTGTCGCGGGCGCGCGCCTCGGTCTGACGGACGCTCCAGCCCTCCTGGACGGCGGCGCGCGCGAGGCTGCGGCGCGTGTCGTGGTCGGAGGCGGTCAGCAGGGCGCGGCCGTGGCCCTCGCGTCAGGTGGCCGGCGGCCAGCAGCTCGAGCACCTCGTCGGGCAGGTCGAGCAGCCGCAGGAGGTTCGAGACCGCCACGCGCGAGCGGCCGACGCGGCGGCCGACGTCCTCGCGCGTGAGACCGAGCTCCTCGACGAGGAGCGCGCACGCGCGCGCCTCCTCGATCGGGTTGAGGTCCTCGCGGGCCATGTTCTCGATCAGCGCCAGCTCGAGCGACTCGGCGTCGTCGTGCGCGCGCACGAGCGCGGGCACCGTCTCGAAGTCGGCGAGCTGGGCGGCGCGCCAGCGGCGCTCGCCGGCGATCAGCTCGTAGGTCCCTCCCGGCACGGGTCGCAGCAGGACCGGCTGGAGCACGCCGCGCTCGCGCAGCGATTCGGCGAGCTGGACCAGCGCGCCCTCGTCGAAGTCGCGCCGTGGCTGGCGCGGGTTGGGCGCGATCAGCTCGACCGGGATCTCGCGCAGCTCGCTCTCGCGCGCGGCGCCGTTCTCGTGCGCGGGCGCCAGCAGCGCCGACAGCCCGCGGCCCATGCCTCGCTCAGCCACGGGAGGCCACCTCCTTGGCCAGCGCGAAGTAGGCCTCCGAGCCGGCGCAGTACGGGTCGTGATGGATGACGGGCCGGCCGAAGCTCGGGGCCTCGCCGAGCCGGATGTTGCGCGGGATCACCGTGTCGAACACCAGCGCCGGGAAGTGCCGGCGGACCTCGCGCTCGACGTCCTGGGCCAGCTTGGTGCGGCCGTCGTGCATGGTCAGGAGCATCCCGGCGACCGTCAACCTCGGGTTGAGCTCACGTTGCACGAGCGACAAGGTGTCGAGCAGTCCCGCTAGGCCCTCGAGCGCGAAGTACTCGGTCTGCACGGGGACGATCACGCGATCGGCGGCCACCAGCGCATTCACGGTCAGCGGGCCGAGCGACGGCGGGCAGTCGAGCAGCGTGTAGGCGAAGCGCTCGCGCACGCCCGCGAGCGCGTCGCGCAGGCGGGTCTCGGAGCCCGGCAGCCGCGGCAGCTCCATCGTGGCGCCGGCGAGGTCCGGCGTGGAGGCGAGCAGCGAGAGGTGCTCGATCGCGGTCGGCCGCACGGCGTCGAGCGCCGCGACGTCTCCCCCGAGGACGCCATAGAGCCCGGGCGCGCCGTTGCGCTCGATGCCAAGGCCGGTGGTGGCGTTGCCCTGGGGGTCGACGTCGACCAGCAGCGTGTCGTATCCGGCCTCGGCGATGCAGGCCGCGACGTTGACCGCGGTGGTGGTCTTCCCGACCCCGCCCTTCTGGTTGGCGATGGCGTAGACGATGCCCATGGCGACCCTCGACGCTAGCGGGACCTCCGGCGGACCAAAGGGCGCTTGAGCGCCATTCCCGCTCTCCGCGGGAATCGCTCAGGGGTCGGCGCGACCTTCCGGTAGAGGTGGAGGGTTCGGCGTTCGGCGGCGGGATACGGGTCGACGGCGAGCACCTCGGCCGGCTCCAGCCCGAGCAGCGCGGCGGCGGTCGCGCCGTCCGTCGCCTCGTCCTCGTCGACGGCGCCCTTCCACGCCACCAGCACGCCGCCGTCGGCCAGGAGCGGCGCGGCGTACTCGCACAGCACGGGCAACGCGGCCACGGCGCGGACGGTGACGACGTCGTGCGCGTTCAGCCCCTCGGCCCACTCCTCCGCGCGCGCGTGGACCACGTCCACGTTCTCGAGCCGGCCCGCGGCGACCGCCCGCTCGAGGTAGCGGCAGTGCCGGATCGCGCTCTCCACCAGCGCCACCCGCGCGTCGGGCAGCGCCGCGGCGAGCGCCAGGCCCGGCCAGCCCGCGCCGGAGCCGAGGTCGGCGATCCGCCGCGCGTGGCGGACGGCGGGCAGGTCGACGGCCACGAGCGAGTCGGCCACGTGGCGGTCGGCCGCAGCGCCCGGTTCCGAAACCGTGGTCGGGGCGGTCGGATCCTCCGCCTGGAGCGCGAGGATGGCGTCCAGCGCCTCGAGCCCCGCGGGCGGGACGCCGTAGCGGCGGCCGAGCTCCTCGAGCCGTTTCACGCCGCCAGCGCGGCCCGCGCGCGCAGACGCGCAATCGCCTCGGCGTAGTCGGCGGTCATGGCCGTCAGCCGCTCGTGGGCGTGGGCGTCGAGCTCGGGCGTGATGTGGCGCTCGAGCAGCGGCAGCAGGTCGCCGACGAGCGCCTCGCCGCGCGCCATCCACTGGAAGTAGTGGCGGCCGCCGTGGTGGTAGGGCCCGTAGAGCTTGGAACGCGGGAACCGCGCGGCGAGCCAGCGCATCAGCGCCTCGTGGCGCACGTGCATACGTAGCGTCACCTGCGGTTGGCGGCCGTCGCCGCCGAAATGGCCCTCGCCGATCAGGAGGCCGACGACGATGCCCTCGTCATGCGGGTCCATGCGAGGAGTCTACGTGTTTCACCGGGGAGAAAAACGTGAAACAACGTCAACTGCGCATTGAGGGAGGGACGAAGGGTGCACAACTCCCCAAATCCGCGTGGCCGGCCGAAAGTTGGGGAGAAGAGCACCGCTTCCCTACCCAGCCGCAGTTGACGTTCCCTAGCGCCGCGGAGCGACTACGAGGTGGCGATGAGGCTCGGTGCCCTCGGAATACGTCTCGACGTCGTCGCGATCCTTCAGATGCTCGTGCACGACCTTGCGCTCGGTCGCGCTCATGGCATCCAGAGCCACCGGCCGGCCCGAGCGCGCCGCCCGCGACGCCGCCTGGTCGGCCTGGCGGTGCAGCATCTCCTCGCGCCGCTCGCGGTAGCCCGCGGCGTCCACGGTCACGCGCACGGCCTCATCCCGCCCCGCTTCGCGGTTGGCGATCTTGAACGCCAGGTGCTGCACGGCGTCGATCGTCTGCCCGTGGCGGCCGATGAAGAGACCCAGATCGTCGCCCTCGAGCGTCGCGCGGATCCCCTCGTCGTTCTCCTCGATGGCCAGCTCGGCATCGAGCCCGAGCGCCTCGGTCACCTTGCCGAGCAGCTCCTCGATGCGGTCGGCGGCTTCGGTCATCGGCGTCTCCCCGAACGTTTCTTCTTGCGGCGCGGTGGTGCCGGCGGCGGGCCGCTCGGCTTGCCCTTGGGCGGATTGCCGTTCCCGCCTCCGGCCGCCGCGGTCGCGGGTGTACCGCCGCCACCGCCGCGTCCGCCGAACAGATCACCGAGTCCCATCCCGCTGTCCGCACCCGGTGGCCGCATCGGCCCGAGCCGCTTCCGGATGATCGCCTGCTGCACGATCGTCCACAGGTTCGTCGTGATCCAGTAGACGAGCAGGCCGGCCGGGAAGTTGATGATGAAGATGACGAAGAAGAACGGCAGCGCCAGGAAGATCATCCGCTGCGTCCGGTCCGTCGTCGTCGACATCAGCAGCGTCGACAGCAGCTGCGAGCCGACGTAGAGGATGATCAGGACGATCAGGACGGTGCCGGTGGCCTTGTCCGTCAGGTCCGGGATGAAGAAGAAGCTGGCGTCGCCGCCCTCGCCGCACGGCTGCGGGTTCGGTGTCCCCGGCGGGTTGACCTCGGGGCAGATGTCGAGCCGCAGGTCCTTCTGCAGCATGTAGAAGAGCGACAGGAAGACCGGAAGCTGCGCCAGGAGCGGGAGGCAAGACGCGAACGGGTTGATCTTGTTCTCCCGGTAGAACTTCATCATCTCCTGGTTGAGCCGCTCCTTGTCGTGCTTGTAGCGGTCCTGGAGCTTCTTCATCTCGGGCGCGTGGGAGGCCAGCGCCTGCATCGACTTGAACTGCTTGAAGGTCAGCGGCAGCAGCGCGGCCCGCACCACCACGGTCATGGCGATGATCGACCAGCCCCAGCTCAGCCCGATGCCGTGGAACCAGAGCAGGATCTGCTCGAAGACATCGATCAGCGGCTGGAAGATGTTCGCGATCACGAGAGCTGGGAGTGTGAAGCCCGGAAGAGGGTCTGCGCCGAGACGGGGTCGTACCCGCCGTGGCTGAACGGATTGCAGCGCAGCAGCCGCCAGGCCGCGAGCACGGAGCCGCGCAGTATGCCGTAGGTCTCGATCGCCTGCACGGCGTAGGCCGAGCACGTCGGGTGGTACTTGCAGCGGCGCGGGAAGAGCGGCGAGACGAAGCGCTGGTAGGCGCGGATCAGCGTGATCACGCCGCCTCCCCCACGGCGTCGACGAGCTCGGCGAGAGCCGCGCGGATCCCGGGCTCGCCCTCGCGCTCGGTCAGCGCGAGCGACTCCGGGCGCGCGACGACGACGTAGTCCGAGCCGGCCGGCAGCCGCTGGGCCTCCTCCCAGAACGCCTCGCGCAGCACGCGCTTCACGCGCGTGCGATCGACGGCCCCGCCCACGCGGCGGCCGACAGACAGACCGAGCCGCGGTCCCTCCTCGCTCTCCTCCTCACGGGGGAACGCGTACAGGACCAGGTAGCGGTTGCCCTTCGACCGCCCTTGCCGGTAGACGCGTTCGAACTCGGCACTCCGCGACAGGCGGCGCCGCTTGGGGCCACGCTGCGCGCTCACGAGCTCAGACGGTCAGGCGCTTGCGGCCCTTGTCGCGGCGACGCTTGAGCACGAGGCGCCCCGCGCGCGTGCTCATGCGCGCACGGAACCCGTGGGTGCGGGCGCGCTTGCGCTTCTTGGGCTGGTAGGTGCGCTTCACGTTCAGGCTCCTTCGCCACGGGCCGGGACGGCCCGCCGGGCAACGGCGCCACAGGATACCGAGAGCGCTTCGCACAGGCCTGCGCACAGGCTGTCGACACCCGTGCACAGGGGCCGGGAAGGCGAACGTGCGCGTTTTGCGAGGTCACTCCGAAACCCGGCGTTCGGCCCACCGGGGCTTTGCTATGTTCGCGGCTCCGGGGCGCTGCGAGGCCCCCAGTCCCATCGTTCGAACCGCGACCTCTCCACTCGGAGGAGGCCCTTCCGCGCGCACGTGTCCGACGTCGACGTACAGCATGCCTGGGGGCGCATCCGCCAAGAGATGCGCCGGGCGGTCGGCGACTCCACGTGGCAGCTCTGGCTCGAGCCGCTCGTCGCGCGGCGCATGGAGGACGACACGCTGGTCATCGAGGCGCCGGCGGAGAGTCGCGCCTGGGTCGAGGCGAGCTTCGCGCGCCTGCTCGCCGCGTGCGCCAAGGCGGTGCTGGGGGCGGGCACCTGCATCAAGGTCGTCGCGCCCGGCACGCACGCGGCGGCGCCCGCTCCCGCGCGTGTCTTCACCGGCGCCGAGCTGAACCCGCGGTACACGTTCGACCAGTTCGTCATCGGCGACGCCAACCGGCTCGCCCACGGCGCGGCGCTGGCCGTCGCCGAGATGCCCGGGCTCGCCTACAACCCCCTCTTCATCTGCGGGCCGCCCGGGCTCGGCAAGACCCACCTCCTGCACTCGATCGGCAACTACCTGGCCGAGCACGGCGACGGGCTCACCGTCCTCTACACGACGGTCGAGGCCTTCACGGACCACTTCGTCGGCGCGCTCCACACCCACGCGCTCGAGCAGTTCAAGGCGGCCTATCGCGGCGTCGACGTCCTGCTCGTCGACGACGTCCAGTTCCTCCAGAGCAAGGCGCGCACCGAGCAGGAGTTCTTCCACACCTTCAACGCGCTCCACGGCGCCGGCGCCCAGCTCGTCCTCACGTCGGACCGCCTCCCGCGCGACCTCGACGCGCTCGAGGACCGCCTGCGCGAGCGCTTCGAGGCCGGCCTGGTGACCGACGTGCGGCCGCCCGACCCCGGCACGCGCCGCACCATCCTCCGCAAGCGGGTCCAGCAGGACGCGCTCGAGGGCGTCGATCCGGCCGCCGTCGACCTCATCGCCGAGCACGTCGACAGCAACATCCGCGCGCTCGAGGGTGCGCTGATCCGCGTCGTCGCCTACGGCTCGCTCACCGGCCGCCCGGTGACCGCGGACCTGGCCTCCGAGGTGCTCGCCGGCCTCTATCCCGGCACGCGCGTGCACCGCTCCAGCGTCCGCGACATCCAGGAGCACACCTGCGAGGCGTTCGGCCTCTCGATGGACGAGCTCCTGTCGACGAGCCGGGCGGCGCCGGTCGCCTGGCCGCGGCAGGTCGCCATGTACCTCGCGCGCGAGCTGACCGACCAGACGCTGCCGGCGATCGGCCGCGCCTTCGGCGGCCGCAACCACACCACGGTCATGCACGCGTGCCGCAGGACGGCCGAGCGCATGGCCAGCGATCCAGAGGCGTACGACACCGTTCGGCGTCTGACGGCGGAGCTCGGCGGCCGCCGGTGAGGTCCGGGGCACCTGAAAGACTCAGGGGTTCATGCACAGCCCTGTGTGCGTGCCGATTCCGCGGCGCAGCGCCGAATGCGCGAGCTGTGCACACCATCAACAGCCCCGATGACCATGAATAACGTTCCTTCATCTTCATCGTGAATCAGAGGCGATCCCTTTCATGAAGCTCTCAACCCGACGCGACGCGCTCTTCCACCAACTCCAGACCGTCACCCGCGCGGCCTCCACCCGCAGCGCCGTGCAGGCGCTGTCGGGCGTGCAGCTCCAGGCGACGGGCGACGGGATCGAGCTGCGCGCCACCGACATGGAGATCGGGCTCCGCGTGCCGCTCGAGGGCGAGGTCGTCCGCGAGGGCGCCGTCGTCCTGCCGGCGCGCCTCCTGGTCGACGTCGTCCGCGCTCTCCCGGCCGACGAGCTCACGCTCGAGCTGCGCGCCGCCGAGCAGGACGTCGAGCTCACCTCCGGCTCCGCGACCTTCCACATCCGCACCCTGCGGCTCGAGGACTTCCCGCCGCTCCCGGAGCCGGGCGGCGACGAGCAGCTCGACGTCCCGGGGCCCGCGCTCGTCGAGACGGTCCTCAAGGTGGCCCGCGCCGCGTCGCGGGACGAGACGCGCCCGGTGCTGACCGGCGTGATGGTCTCGGCGACCGAGCAGGAGCTGCGGATGGCGGCGACCGACTCCTACCGCCTGGCCGTCAAGGACACGTCGCTCGAGGCGCCGCTGTCGCGCTCCTTCGAGGCCAACGTCCCGGCCCGGGCGCTGCAGGAGCTGACCCGGATCGTCCAGCACGAGGGCGCGGACCGGATCGCGGTGTCGCTGCGCTCGAACCAGGTCGTGTTCGAGGCCGCGAGCGTGGTCCTGTCCTCGCGCCTGATCGACGGGCAGTTCCCGAACGTGCGCACCCTGCTGCCCGAGGCCTACGAGCACGAGCTGCAGCTGTCCGGGACCGAGATCGCCGACGTGGTGCGCCGCATCTCGCTGCTCGCGCAGAAGAACGCGCCGCTGCGGCTGAGCTTCTCCGAGGGCGAGCTGACGGTGTCGGCGCGCACGCCCGACGTGGGCGAGGCGCGCGAGACCGTGCCGGTGCCGTTCCAGGGCGAGCCGCTGGAGATCGGGTTCAACCCGGAGTTCCTGCGCGACGGCCTCGAGGCGCTCGACGGGGGCGACCTGGTGCTCAAGCTCATCTCGCCGCTGCGCCCGGGCCTGATCGAGGCCGCCGACGGCAGCGGCTTCCAGTACCTGCTGATGCCGATTCGGCTGAACGTGTGATGGTCACGCGGCTCAGCGCTGCGGGACTTCCGGTCCTACGAAGCGGCTGAGCTGCGGCCGGGGCCCGGCCTCACCGTCATCGCCGGCCGCAACGGCGCCGGCAAGACGAACCTGCTCGAGGGCCTCTACTTCGCGTGCACCGGCCGGTCGTGCCGGACCGCCAACGAGCGCGAGGTCGTGCGCTTCGGCGCCCAGCTCACGCGGCTCGAGCTCGAGACCGAGGACGACCAGGGCCGCCACGAGGTCAGCGTGGGCTTCCAGCCGGGCGAGGCGAAGCGGCTGCGCGCGGACGGCGCGGCCGTCGAGCGGCTGACCGACTCGCCGGCGCGGCCGCTGGTGGCCGTCTTCCTGCCCGACCGGCTCGACCTCGTGCTCGGCGCCCCCGCGCTGCGCCGGTCCCACCTCGACCAGGTCGTGGCCGCGCTGTGGCCCTCCCGCGCGGCCACGCGCCGCGAGTACAGCGCCGCGCTCGCCCAGCGCAACGCCCTGATCGCCGCCGTGCGGGCCGGCCGTGCGGGCCGTGGCTCGCTTCCGGCCTGGGACTCCGCGCTCGCCCGCCACGGCGTCGAGCTGATGCGCGACCGGGCCGAGGTCGTCGGGCGCCTGCGCGAGCGCTTCGCGACCCACGCCGTGACGCTCGGCCTCGAAGGCGAGGTCGAGCTCGCGTACCGGCCGCGCTCGAAGGCCGCGACCGCGGACGAGCTGGCCGCCGAGCTCGCCGAGCGCACGGACGGCGACCTCGAGCGCGGCTTCACCGGCCACGGTCCGCACCGCGACGACCTGGCGCTGCGCCGCGAGGGCCGCGAGCTGCGGTCCTACGGCTCGCGCGGGCAGGTGCGGCTCGGCCTGCTGGCGCTGCTGCTCGCCGAGCGCGAGGAGCTGGCGGCCGAGCGCGGCGCCCCGCCGCTGTTGCTGCTCGACGACGTCATGAGCGAGCTCGACGCCACCCGCCGCGGGCGGCTCGTCGAGGTGCTGCGCGGTTCGGGCCAGAGCGTCGTCACGGCCACCGAGCTCGGCCACGTGCCGGGCGCCGAGGACCCTGGCGTCGAGCGCGTGGCGATCGCCGAGGGCCGGGTGCTGCAGGCGGCCGCTGTTCGGGCGCCGCGGACGGCGACCGCCGGATCATCCCCACCCACCCCGGCGGATGAAGGCCCGGGGACTTCGTTCGGCGTGAGAAGGCGAGCGCTCACTCCGGTTTCCGGCGCGCTGGAGGCGCTGACCGACCGGCTGGCGCCCGCCACCCTGCTCGCCGAGGTCCAGCGCGCGTGGCCGGAGGCCGCCGGACCGACGTTCGCGCCGCACACCGAGCCGTGGGCGGAGCGCGAGGGCGAGGTGCTCGTGGCGTGCCCCGAGGCGGTGCGCGCGCAGGAGCTCGACCTCATGTCCGAGCTGGTCGTCGAGCGCCTCAACCGGGCGCTCGGGAGGCCCGCCGTCCGCCGGTTGCGGGTACAAGCGCGGAAGGCGCCGATAAGGGAACCCTGATGCGAGGCATTTTTCGGCGATTTTGCAGCACTTTTGTTGCGGGTGAACCGGCGGGTCTAGGGGGTCCGCCTGCTAGAATCATGACCACGTTATGGCTACGCCCTGGCCTTGGGGGACCGTGTCCTCCCGCCGGGGCGTCGCTTGTGTGAGACGAAAGGCATCGTGGCTTCAGACGACCGCAAGACCGACCAGGAGCGCACCGGGTACGACGCGCAGGACATCACCGTTCTCGAGGGCCTCGAGGCGGTGCGCAAGCGGCCCGGCATGTACATCGGCTCGACCGGTGTGCGCGGCCTGCACCACCTCGTCTACGAGGTGGTAGACAACTCGGTCGACGAGGCGCTGGCCGGCCGCAATGACGCGGTGGAGGTCACGATCCACCCCGACAACTCGATCACTGTGGTGGACCACGGCGCCGGCATTCCGGTCGGGATCATGGAGAAGGAGGGCAAGTCGGCCGTCGAGGTCGTGCTCACCGTCCTGCACGCCGGCGGCAAGTTCGGCGACGGCGGCGGCTACAAGGTCTCCGGCGGCCTCCACGGCGTCGGCGTCTCGGTGGTCAACGCGCTGTCCGAGTCGCTCCACGTCGAGGTCCGCCGCGAAGGCTTCACCTGGACGCAGGACTACGCCCGCGGCATCCCGCAGAACGAGCTCACGAAGGGCGAGCCGACGAAGGAGACCGGCACCACGATCACCTTCCTGCCGGACGCCGAGGTCTTCGAGACGCTGGACTTCGACTTCGCGACGCTCGAGCAGCGCCTGCGCGAGACCGCGTTCCTCACCCGCGGCCTGAAGATCTCGATCGAGGACGAGCGCGGCGAGGACAAGCGCGCGGAGTTCCAGTACGACGGCGGGATCGAGGACTTCGTGCTGTTCCTGAACGAGAACAAGGACGCGATCCAGCAGAAGGTCGTCTTCTTCGCCGGCGAGTCCGAGGAGGGCGCCGTCGAGGTGGCGCTCCAGTGGAACGCCACGTACCAGGAGTCGGTCTTCTCGTTCGCCAACAACATCAACACGCACGAGGGCGGCTCGCACCTGTCGGGCTTCCGCGGCGCGCTGACGCGCACGCTGAACGCCTACGCGCGCAAGACCGGGGAGCTCAAGGAGAAGGACGAGAACCTCTCCGGCGAGGACGTCCGCGAGGGTCTGACCGCGGTGATCAGCGCCAAGCTGACCGACCCGCAGTTCGAGGGCCAGACGAAGACCAAGCTCGGCAACCCGGGCATGGAGGGCTTCGTCGCCTCCGTGGTCAACCAGAAGCTCGCGCAGTTCCTCGAGGAGAACCCGCCCGAGGCGCGGGCCGTCATCCGCAAGGCCGTCTCAGCCGCCCAGGCGCGCGCCGCGGCCCGCAAGGCGCGCGACCTCACGCGCAAGTCCGCGCTCGAGCGCACCGCGCTGCCCGGCAAGCTGGCCGACTGCACGGTCAAGGACGCGTCGCTGACCGAGATCTTCATCGTGGAGGGCGACTCCGCGGGCGGCTCGGCCAAGCAGGGCCGCGACCGCTCGACGCAGGCGGTGCTGCCGCTGCGCGGCAAGATCCTCAACGTCGAGAAGGCGCGGATCGACAAGGTGCTCCAGAACACGGAGATCCAGGCGCTGATCACGGCGCTCGGCACGGGCGTGCGCGACGAGTTCGACCTCGAGAAGGCGCGCTACCACAAGATCATCCTGATGACGGACGCCGACGTCGACGGCGCCCACATCCGCACGCTGATCCTCACGTTGCTGTTCCGCGAGATGCAGGAGCTGGTCGAGGCCGGTTACATCTACATCGCCAAGCCGCCGCTCTACAAGCTCACGCAGGGCAAGCGCGAGCGCTACATCGAGAAGGAGTCCGAGTTCGAGGAGACGCTGCTCGGCGACAAGCTCGAGAAGTTCGAGATCACGGACGTCGACGGCGGGGCCTTCAAGCTGACGGACACACGCTGGCAGCGCTACTCGCGCCTGCTCAAGCAGTACGAGGGCTGGGCCAGCGCCCTGCGGGCCGACTACGGCCACGAGGTCATCCAGTTCCTCGAGGAGTCGCAGATCCTCGACAACCAGGTCGTCACCGTCGACGAGCTGCTCGAGCTGGTCGGCCGCGCCGATCCGGAGAACGAGCCCTATACGACCGAGCTGGTGTCGTCCGACGACGGGATGGTCCGCGTCCGCGCGACCGAGCGGAAGACGAACATGGCCCGCACGCATCGCCTGCGCCGCACGATGTTCGACGCCAACGAGTACCGCCAGCTCGCGCGCGTGCACGGCGAGCTCGTGAAGATGGCCGGCACGCCGCCGTTCACGATCCGGCTCGGCGACGAGTCCGACGACGCGCTGTCGTTCGAGGACCTGCGCCGCAAGGTCCTGGACGTCGCGGCCAAGGGCATCAAGCTCCAGCGCTTCAAGGGCCTGGGCGAGATGAACGCCGACCAGCTGCGCGAGACGACGATGGACCCGACCACGCGCACGCTCATGCAGGTCACGATGGACGACGCCTCGCTGGCCGACCGCCTGTTCACCATGCTGATGGGTGACAAGGTCGAGCCGCGGCGTGAGTTCATCGAGGAGAACGCCCGCGTCGCGACCCTCGACGTCTGATGGCCGGCATCGACACCATCTCCGGCGGCAACATCGAGCCCCGCGGGCTCGAGGAGGAGATGCGCTCGTCGTATCTCGACTACGCCATGTCCGTCATCGTCGGGCGCGCGCTGCCCGACGTCCGCGACGGCCTGAAGCCCGTCCACCGCCGCGTGCTGTTCTCGATGAGCGAGAACGGCCTGCAGCCGAACCGCCCGTACGCGAAGTCCGCCCGCATCGTCGGCGACGTGATGGGCAAGTACCACCCGCACGGCGACAGCGCGATCTACGACACGTTGGTCCGCATGGCGCAGGACTTCTCGATGCGCAACATGCTCGTCGACGGCCAGGGCAACTTCGGCTCGCTCGACGACGACCCCGCCGCCGCGATGCGCTACACGGAGGCCCGCCTGGCCCCGATCGCGCGCGAGATGCTGCGCGACCTCGACGCGGACACCGTCAACTTCGTTCCGAACTACGACGGCCAGAACCAGGAGCCGGTCGTCCTGCCGGCGCGGTTCCCGAACCTGCTCGTCAACGGCTCGAGCGGCATCGCGGTCGGCATGGCGACCAACATCCCGCCGCACAACCTGCGCGAGACGATCCTCGCCACGATCGCGTACATCGACGATCCCGACATCGACACCGTCGGTCTGATGCAGCACCTCAAGGGCCCCGACTTCCCGACCGGCGGCGTGATCCTCGGCCTGACCGGCATCAAGGAGGCCTACGAGACCGGTCGCGGCCGCATCCGCGTGCGCGCCAAGGCGCACATCGAGGAGGGCAAGCAGGGCAAGGACCTGATCATCGTCACCGAGCTGCCCTACATGGTCAAGAAGGGCGGCGACAGCGGCCTGATCAAGAAGATCGCCGACCTGCACGCCGAGAAGAAGCTCTCCGAGATCACGAACATCGAGGACCACTCGGACCGCCGCGGCATGCGCGTGGTGATCGAGCTCAAGCGCGACGCCAACCCGAAGGTCGTCCTCAACAAGCTCTACAAGCACACCCAGCTGCAGACGACGTTCGGCGTGAACATGGTCGCGCTGGTGGACAACGTGCCGCGGACGCTGCCGCTGCGGTCGGTCATCCACAACTACGTCCAGCACCAGCGCGAGGTCATCGTCCGCCGCTCCAAGCACGAGCTGCGGACGCTCGAGGCGCGCGTGCACCGGCTCGAGGGCCTGCTGATCGCGCTCGACCACCTGGACGCGGTGATCGCGCTGATCCGCGGCTCGCGCGACCGCGACGTCGCCCGCGCCGGCCTGATGGAGACCTACGGGCTGACGCACATCCAGGCCCAGGCGATCCTCGACCTGCGCCTCCAGCAGCTGACCGCGCTCGAGGCCGACTCGATCAAGCGCGAGCACGCCGACCTGGTGGAGCGCATCAGGGAGCTGCGCGAGCTGCTCGGCGACGAGGACAAGGTGCTCAGCCTGATCAAGGAGGAGCTCGAGGAGATCGCCGAGCGCTATGGCGACGACCGCCGCACGGTGATCGCGCCGAGCGAGGACGACATCGACATCGAGGATCTGATCGCCGACCAGCAGATGGTCATCGCGATCTCCAACTCCGGCTACATCAAGTCGCTGCCGCTGGCCACCTACCGCCAGCAGCGCCGCGGCGGGGTCGGCATCACGGGGATGGACCTCAAGGAGGACGACTACATCGAGCACCTCTTCGTGAGCTCGACGCACGACTACCTCCTCTTCTTCACCAACCGCGGCAAGGTCTACCGCTCGAAGGTCTACGACCTGCCGGAGGCGGGCCGGACCTCGAAGGGCCGGCACCTCTCGAACATCCTGCCGCTGCGCGACGGGCGAGCGCGTCCAGTCCGTGCTGGCGACGCGCGACTTCTCGGAGACCCAGTACCTGATGTTCGCCACCCGCCAGGGCACGGTGAAGAAGACCGAGTTCCAGGCCTACAACACGCCGATCAAGGCCGACGGCATCATCGCCATCAAGATCCGCGACGACGACGAGCTGGTCGCCGTGCGGCGGGTCGACCCCGGCGACGAGATCCTCATCGTGTCCCACGAGGGCCTGACCGTGCGCTTCAGGGAGGAGGACGCGCGCGCGATGGGCCGCGACACGAGCGGCGTGCGCGGCATCAACGTCTCCGGCAAGGACAACTACGTGCTGGCGATGGACGTCGCGCGGCCGGGCCAGGACCTCCTGGTCGTCACCGAGGCCGGCTACGGCAAGCGGACCGACGTCGAGGAGTACCGCCTGACCTCCCGCGGCGCCAAGGGCGTCAAGACGATCTCCTTCACCGAGGCCAAGGGCCTGCTGGCCGCGGCGCTGGTCGTGCGCGAGCACGAGGACCTCGTCTTCATCTCGCAGAACGGCATCGTCCAGCGGACCGGCGTGCGCGGCATCAACCGCTACGGCCGCGCCTCGCAGGGCGTGCGGGTGATGAAGCTGCGCGAGGGCGACGAGGTGTCGGCGGTGGCGCTGGTGGTCGAGTCCGAGGCCGTCGAGAACGGCGACGCCGAGGCTCCCGTGGAGGCCGCCGACGATGGCGTCGTCGCGGTCGAGACCGAGGCCGTCGAGGAGTCCGGCGAGGACGACGAGTCCTAGCCCGGCGGCCAGTCGTCCCCGTCCTGAGGATTCGCTACTCTCCCCCTACCAGAGAAAGGGGGTGGTCCGAAGTTGAGTGACAGTTATTGCGGGACCCTGGAGGTGTCCGGCCGCTAGCCAGCCGGTGCTGGACCCCGCTGGAGCGGAATCCACACCGTGACACCGTCGTCAGGGGCGCCGGAGTTGGTCCCCCCGGCCTCAGTAATCCCTGCCGACTCTGAGATCCAGCGAGTTGTGCGAAGGCCCCGGGTGTCGACCCGGGGCCTTCGTTCGTTCTAGGCCGCCTCGGCCTTCGCGGCCGTCTCGGAGGCCAGCGTGAGGTCGGCGATCCCGAGCTCCGTCGCCCGCTCGCGCCACGCGGAGGCGGCCGGCCCGGAGTCGTGCAGCTCGGCGACGACGTCGTAGGGCGCGATCCTCTCCTCGCCGCGGCAGGCGTGCACCGGCTCGGCGAGGCCGGCCGCGACCGTCCAGCCGTCGTCGGCGAGCGCGGCCAGCAGCGCCTCGGCGAGCAGCGTGGCGGCGAAGTTGGGCGCCGCCTCGTCGGGCAGCTCGGGCTCGCGCCGCTGCAGGGCGCCCGCGATCGGGCCGATGTCCTGCGCCAGGCCGGCCAGGTCCGCGACCGTTGCGTCGCCCAGCACGTCGCCGAACTCGGCGCGCATGGCGCGCGCCCGTGCGAGGTACACCTCGTCGGCGACGTCGGCCCACTTGAGTGCGGGCAGCTCGGCGGCGTCGGGGTGGACGAGGACGGCCAGCAGCTCGCGCTCGAGCTCCGCGGGATCGTGGAGGAGCTTCGTCGCCGGCGGCGAGCCGTCGGGCTCGCCCGGCTCGCACGCCTGCAGTGCGGCGAGCCGCTCGCTCAGCGACGGATGCGAGTCGTAGCGGTCCGTCTCCTCCTTCATCTGCAGCTCGAGGAACTCGCTCGCCGCCTTGTCGATCGGCTCGCTGCGCAGGTACTCGCCGAAGCCGTGGACGACCGGCGGACGCTTGCCAGCCCGGAGCACGGCGGCGACCTCGTTCTCCCAGTAGGCGTCGAACGACGGCCCGTACGCATGGATGCGCCGGAGCGCCTCGGTGTAGGCGTCGCGGCCCGCGCTGCGGGCGGCCAGCTGGTCGGCGGCGAACTCCTGCCGGCGCTTGATCGCCGCCGTGATGCGCATGAAGGCGTTGCCGTACCAGATGAACGGCTGCCGGACGGCGCGCTGCGTCCAGCCGTCGTCGCCGTCGTCGTCGGTCAGGTAGTCGATCGTGCGGGCCACGCCGTCGTACGTCCGCCACACCCAGGGGCCGAGCCGTGTGTCGCCGCCCGCGTAGTGGCCGAACTCGTGGGCGATGATGCCGCGCATCCCCCGCTCGGACGTGATGTGCAGCAGCGGGACGCCGATCATCATGATCCGCCTGCCGCGGGCCTCGGTGACGGAGGCGTTGACCTCCAGCGTCGCGTAGACCTCGTCGGGCGCCCGCGCGCCGGTGGTCCGCGCCTCCTCCTCGATCATGCCGAGCAGCCGCGGCTGGTCGTCCTTCGTGACCCGCACCCCGTGCGGCTCGAACTTGTTCCGCCGCGGCATGATCGCGGCGAGGATCGTGACGCCGAGGATGAAGCACGTCGCCGACACCCAGACGTTGCTGCTCCCGCCCAGCACCCAGGGCAGGATCGCCACCGCCAGCAGCGCCCCCGCGATCAGGATCGCCAGCGTGTAGAAGCCGATCGTGAGCGCGACCGCGGCCGCCAGCCGCCACGCGAGCGACGGTCCCGTCCGTGCACCTTCCATGCCTGCCTCCCCTGTCCCTCGCCGGCATCCACAAGCCGGCTCCCGGACGCGCGAATACCCCGATTAAGGGGTTTCGTCACTCACGCGGCTTGTGGGAGGTACTGCCGCCACGTCGCCGGGATCGTCGGCGACGCGAGCTGGATGAAGATGTGCGCGGACGGCGTGCGCGGCTTGATGCGCGGGTGCATGTTGACCTGGTGCGGCAGCCGGTCGCCCTTGCGGCGGTTGCAGGGCGCGCAGGAGGCGACGATGTTGTCCCAGCCCGAGCCGCCGCCCTTCGACCGCGGGATCACGTGGTCGACGGTCAGCGAGGTCTTCGCGCCGCAGTACATGCACATCCAGCCGTCGCGCGCGAACACCGCGCGGCGGGTGATCTTGCGCTTGTGGCTGTCGCGCGGCACGCGCACGTAGGTCACCAGCCGGATCACGACCGGCTTGGGCAGAGAGCCGGTCGCCCAGTGCAGGTCGGTCGCCCCGATCTCGATGACCTCGGCCTTCTCCTTGAGCAGGAGCACCGTCGCGCGGCGCACGGTGCAGACGTTGATCGGCTCGTACGTAGCGTTGAGGACCAGCACACGACCACCAGACCAGCGGCCATTGCCGCCGGTATCGGATCCGTGCCGCTGGTGATCATCACGCGGCACGGACCCCAGTGGTGGTACTGGAGTGCTGCTGCCCATGGCTCTTTCCGGAGTGTAGCCAGAGTTCCGGCAGGCTCACGCCGCCGGAAACGACCCGAGAACGCGGACCACGTCGGCCTGGGCGCGCAATCCGCCGATCGCGGAAGCGACGGCGTCGTCGCCCGCGCTCCCGTCGAGATCGAGGAAGAACATGTACTCGCCGAGCCGCTGGCGGCGCGGGCGGGACTCGATCCGGGTCAGGTTGACATCGCGGTCGGCGAACTCCGAAAGGCAGCGCACGAGCCAGCCGGGACCGGATGAGCCCGCGCCCCAGAACACCAGCGCGGTCTTGAAGCGCTCGCCGGGGTCGGGCTCCGTGCCGGCTCGCGCGATCCAGACGAAGCGCGTCTCGCTGCCCGGGTCGTCCTCGACGTCCTCGCGCAGCACGGCGCAGCCGTAGCGGCCGGCCGCCCCGCGGGTCCCGATCGCCGCGGCGCCGGACTCGAACCCGTCCGCGACCTGGCGCACCGCCTCGGCGGTCGACCGCGCGGCCACCACCGGCACGCCGGGCAGCATCTTCCGCAGGAAGCGCCCGCACTGCCCGCTCGCCTGCGGATGCGAGACCACGGCGCGGATCTCGCCCAGCTCGAGCGGCCCGCCCGCGACGAGGTGCAGGTGCACGGGCCAGCGCAGCTCGCCGACGATCACCACGTCCTCGGTCTCGAAGGCGATCGCGTCGAGCGTCGGGCTGACGGAGCCCTCGAGCGAGTTCTCGATCGGCACCAGCGCCCGGTCGACGTCGCCGTCGTGGACGGCGATCACCGCCTCGTGCAGCGTCGGCTGCGGGGCCAGCTCGAAGCCGCTCGCGCCGGGTGCCGACATCAGGGCCTCGTGGCTGACCGTCCCGTCCGGGCCGAGATAGCCGACGCGCATCAGTCGAGCGTCACAGTGCGCGGTGCGGCGCCGGCGAGAGCGAGCCGGATCGCCTCGTTCTCCTCGGGCGACAGCTCGTGCTCGCCGCGCCCGTCGAACACCTGCTTGCAGTACAGCCGCGCGTTGTCGCGGTGGGCGATGCACGACAGCACCACGCCGTTGCGGGCGGCGTCGAGCAGCGCCAGCGAGGTCGACTGGTGCCCGGACAGCTCGCCGTAGGCGTCGTAGCGGACCAGCGCACGGTGGGCGATCGCCCCGTCGAGCCGGCGCTCGGCGGCGCCCATGCGGGCGTCGAGCCGCTCGGCAACCTCCTCGACCCGCCCGTGGAGCGACTCGAAGGCCGACTGCAGCGCCTGGGCGTGCGCCACCAGGTCGTCGCGGCCGGCCGGCCCGAGCACCACCGATTGAGCCGCCCGCAGCCGCCGCAGCTTGACCGCCAGCACGATCGCCATGACCAGCGCGAGCAGGGCCAGCGCGCCGGCCGCCAGCGCGACGAGGCCGGCCGGATCCGTCAGGTCGTCCACTGGGGCGAAGAGTTTACGAGCGGCTCAGCCGCGCGAGAACAGGGCCGGATAGTCGGCCTTGTTGTTGTCGACCTTCTCCTCACCCGGCACGCGCGCGACGTTCACGCGGATGATCACCGCGGTGTCGAGGGGCGGCTGCTCGTCGAGCGGCAGCTCGGCCTGGGCGGACTCGCCGGCGGCCACCTGCGGGATCGTGGTCGAGGTGGTGATCGGGTCGCCGCCCTCGCGGGTGATCCGCAGCGTCACCTTGACGTCGAACTCGTCGTTCTCGCCCTGGTTGGCGAAGTTGACGACGAAGCCCGTGCCGGGTTCATAGGTCAGCTGGTTGCTGACGCCGGGCTGCAGCTGCACCTCGCCGTAGAGCGTCGATTCGAGCCCTGAGCCGTGCAGGCCGGGGCCGGTCGGCTCGCCGCCGCCGCCGCCGCTCGTGAGCTGCTGGTCGAGCACCTCGGCGACCTTCTGCGGCTGCACCCACTCGGTGCTGGGCAGGAACGGCGACCGGCTGATCTCCTGGCCGCCGATCTCCTCCTGCTCGAGCGCGTTCGTGATGAACGGCACCACGCGCGTGTCCCAGGCCACGTCGGACGCCATGAAGACCGCCATCTGGCCCGCGATGTCCTTGATCGCCTCGTCGGCCTGCTCGCTCTCGTCGCCGAGCGCGAGGCGGATCTGCTGGGCGATGCGGTCGAGCCCGTCGCGGCGCCACTCGAGCGCCATCAGCGCCGCCTGCTGCGCGCCGCGCATGTCGCTCGGCACGTCGAGACCCTTCGCCTGCTCGTACTGCTGCTCGGCAGTCACCCGGTAGCTCGAGATCTCCGTCTGGAGCTCCTGCGGCTGGGCGCCGCCGCCCTCCTCGAGCAGCTGGAAGAACGGCTGGCCGACCTGTTCCGAGGAGTCCGTGGCGATCGTCGAGAGCTGGCGGTTGTAGTCCTTCAGCGCGTTCTCGCGCTGCCGGTCGCGGCACGAGTTCACGAAGAACAGCAGCAGGAGCAGCACGAGGATGCCGCCGACCAGCGCGACCCCGCGGCGGATCAGGAGCGTCTGGGAATCTGCTGTGGCGACGCCGCCGCCCGCGGGGCTCGCTCGGCGCGGCCTCGGGGTCCGGCGGGGCTCGTCGTCCTCGTCGAAGAAGGACAAGGCTGGAAGTTCGTCTCCTTGGGGTACGGCGCCATCACGCCGCACCTGGTCGACCCAAATAGAGGGGTCCAGTAATACCAACCCGCGCGGCGGCACCACCCGGAAGGGTCCCGGAGGGCTCCGTCGAAGGGGGTTCGGATGGACGTCACCGAGGTCGCGCGCGTGGCCGGCCGCTACCGGCTCGGCGCGCGCCTGGGGTCGGGAGGCTTCGGGACCGTCTACGCGGCGCACGACGAGCGGCTCGACCGCCACGTGGCGCTGAAGCTGATCCCCGCCCACGGACCGGCGCCGGAGCGCTCGCAGCGCGAGGCGCTCGCCGCCGCGCGCCTCCACCACCCCGGGATCGTGGCGGTCTACGACGCCGGTGACGACGGCGACGCGCGGTACCTGGTGTCGGAGCTGGTGCGCGGCCGCACGCTCGACGTGCTGGAGCGCGACGGCGCGCTGAGCGACCGCGACGTCCTGCGCGTCGGCCTCGGGCTCGCCGAGGCGCTGGGCCACGCCCACGAGCGCGGCGTCATCCACCGCGACGTCAAGCCGCAGAACGTCATCGTGCCCGACGAGTCCCACGTGCCGGCCAAGCTGACCGACTTCGGCGTCGCTCACCTGGCCGGCGACGAGCCGCTGACCCGGACGGGCGACGTGGTCGGCACGCTGGCCTACATGGCGCCCGAGCAGGCGGCCGGCGAGCGGGTCGACGAGCGCGCCGACCTCTACGCGCTGGCGCTCGTGCTCTACGAGGCGCTGGCGGGCGCCAACCCGGTCCGGGGACCGACTCCGGCTGCCACGGCCCGCCTCGTCGGCACCGTGCTGCCGCCGCTGCGCTCGCGGCGGCGCGACCTGCCGCAGGAGCTGTGCGCCGCGCTGGACCGCGCCTTGGCGCCGGATCCCGAGACGCGTGGCACGCTGGACGAGCTGGCCGAGGCGCTCGCGGACGCCCTGCCCGCGGTGTCCGACGACGGCGGCACGATCGCCCCGCACCCGCTGGAGCGGAGCACCCGTCTGCCGCCGCTGGGCCGCTTGGCCGCCGGGGCGGCTGCCGCGGGCATGACCGCGGTTGCGCTGGCGGCGGCCGCCGACCCGCCGCGGTGGGCCGCGACGGAGGGCGCCGGTGCGTCCGCGGGAGCGTCGGACCTTCTTGTCGCGCCGCTCACGGGCGCGGCGGCCGCGTTCCTGCTCGTCGCGCTCCTGCCGCGCGTCGGCTGGCTGCTCGCCGCCGCCGGCTGCGTGGCCGCGCTCGCCGGGCCGTGGCCGGAGGCCGCCGCGCTGGTGGCCGCCGCGGCCGTCGTCCCGCCTCTGCTGCTGCGGCGCCGCGGGCTGACGTGGTCGGTGCCGGCGGCTGCTCCCGTTCTCGGCCTGGCCGGGCTGTCGGGCGCCTACCCCGCCGTCGCGGGACGGGTGCGCGGCGTATGGGCACGCGCGGCGCTGGGCGCCGCCGGCCTGTGGTGGCTGCTGCTCGCCGAGCCGCTGCTCGATCGCGAGCTCGCCGTCGGGACGGCGCCCGGGAGCGCCGGCGACGTGCTCGAGACGCTCGCGACCTCCGGCGTGCTCCTGCTCGCGCCGCTGTGGGCGGCCGCCGCGGTCGTGCTGCCGTGGCTGGTGAGCGGGCGCTCGGTGTCTCTCGACATCGTCGGAGCCGCCACCTGGGCCGCCGCGCTGGCCTCCGGGACCGCCGCCGTGGCCGGCTGGGCCGGCCTCGCCGAGCCGCGCGGGCTCGCGGCCGGCGCGGTCGTGGCGGGCGTGCTGGCGGTGGTGGGCGCACGGGCGCGGAATACTCTTGAACCCCGCACATGACCGTCCCCGAACGGGTATCCACCGCTTCCAGCCGCCCATGAGCGTGCTGAAGACCCTCGAATCCAAGCTCGCCGGCCTCGTCGAAGGCACGTTCTCGCGTGCCTTCCGGTCCGAGGTGCGCCCGGTCGAGATCGCGCGCAAGCTGGCCCGCGAGATGGACGAGCACCGCGTCCAGTCGCTGTCGCGCGTCTACGCCCCGAACGAGTACGCCGTCTGGCTGTCGCCGGCGGACCGCAAGCAGTTCGAGGGCTACGAGGACGAGCTCAAGCGCGAGCTGGCCGGCTACCTGCTCGAGCACGCCCGCAAGGAGAAGATCTCGCTGGCCACGCGGCCGGCGATCGAGTTCCGCACCGACGACGAGCTCCGCCTTGGGGAGTTCGGCATCCAGGCCCGGCTCGTCAAGGCGCCGGAGCACGCCGAGGAGCCGCCCAGCCAGGGCGACCACGGGCACACGATGGTCTACACGGTCTCCGACCGGCTCGCAGAGCCGCTGCGCGAGCCCGATCCGCGCCGCGGCAGCGCGCGCCTGCGCGTCGACGGCCGCACCGAGCTGCTGGGCTCGGGCGGCGCGGTGCTCGGCCGCTCACGCGAGGCCGACGTCATCGTCGACGATCCCAACGTCTCGCGCCGGCACGCCGAGGTGCGGCCGTCGGGCGGCTCCTGGATCGTCCGCGACCTCGGCTCGACCAACGGGGTCAAGGTCAACGGGCGCCGAATCCAGGGCCCGCAGTCGCTCAAGGCCGGCGACACGATCGAGCTCGGCACCGCCCGCGTCACGTTCGAGCTGGAGTAGCGGCGTGGCCCTCGACCCGGTCGCCGTGGCGCTCAAGTTCGGCTTCCTCGCCGTCCTCTACCTGTTCCTGTTCTGGATGGCGCGGTCCGCGCTCAAGGACCTGCGGCGCGGCTCCACGGAGCCGGACTACGAGGAGGCCACCGGCATGCACCACGCCACGGCCGGGCTGAGCGAGGGCAGCGAGGGCGCGCCGCGGCTGCGGGTGGCGAACGCCGCCGGCCTGCGCGCGGGATCCGCCTACGACCTCTCCGACGGCGCCCTGCTGGGCCGTGGCGACACGGCCGACATCCGCCTCCAGGACACGTTCGCCTCCACCGCGCACGCCCGGCTCGTACCGCAGGGCGAGGTGATCATGCTGGAGGATCTGGGCTCGACCAACGGCACCTATCTCAACGGCGAGCCGCTACGAGGTCCCCAGCCCCTGCACGTGGGTGACAGCATCCGCATCGGGGACTCGGAGTTCACGTTCGAGCGCGCCTGATGCTGCGCATATCCGAACACTTCCACGCGTCCGATCTCGGCCGCCAGCGCCAGGGCAACGAGGACAACTACTTCGTCCGCGCGCCCCTGTTCGTGGTCGCCGACGGCATGGGCGGCGCCCAGGCCGGCGAGGTCGCGTCCGAGATGGCCGTCGAGTCGTTCGACGGCGGCCTGCCCGACGGCTCGCCCGCCGACGGGCTGGTCAGCGTCATCGAGGAGGCGAACCGCCGCATCCACGACCGCTCGCGCGCCGAGTCGCAGCGTGCGGGGATGGGGACGACGGTCACCGCGGCCTACGTCGGCGAGCGCGAGGTCACGATCGCCCATGTCGGCGACTCGCGGGCCTACGTGCTGCGCGACGGCGAGCTCACGCGGCTGACGCGAGACCACTCGCTGGTCGGCGAGCTGGTGGCGCGCGGGAAGCTGACCGAGGAGCAGGCCGAGACGCATCCGCAGCGGTCGGTCATCACCCGCGCGCTCGGCCCCGAGCCCGAGGTCCAGGTCGACGTGCAGGCCTACCAGGCGCGCGCCGGCGACGTGTTCATGGTCTGCTCGGACGGGCTGACGTCGATGGTGCCCGAGGCGCGGGTGCGCGAGATCCTCCAGGCCGCGGGCTCGCTCGAGGCGGCGGGGCGCGACCTGATCGCGGCCGCCAACGACGCGGGCGGGCGCGACAACATCACGGTGGTCCTGTTCCGGCTCGAGGACGTCGACGGGGACGAGCCCGCCGCCTTGCAGCGCGAGACGATCGAGGAGCCGCGCCCCGAGGGCGGCGAGGCGCAGGCGACGGCGACCCTGCCCAGGGTTCGCGAGGCGCGGCCGATCGAGGAGCCTCCCGACCGGACCGCGCCGCCGTCGCGCAAGCGCCGCCGCCGGCGCGTGCCCACCGGGCTGATCGCGCTCGTGGTCGTGCTGGCGATCGTCGGGGCGGCGCTGTGGACCGCCTCGCGCGCGGTCTACTTCGTCGGCGTCGACCCGCAGGGCATCGTGACGGTCTACCGCGGGCTGCCGTACGACCTGCCGCTCGGGCTCGAGCTCTACGAGCCCTACTACGCCTCCGGCGTGACGATCGCGCAGGTGCCGGAGGACCGCCGCACCACCTTCACCGAGCACAAGCTGCGCTCCAAGGACGACGCCGAGGACCTCGTCAGCGAGCTCGAGCGGGGCCGTCTCCAGTGAGCGCCCGCAACCGCGAGCTGCTGGCCCTCGTGCCCGCGTCACTGCTGCTGACCGCGGGCTTCGCGGCGATCTTCATCCAGCAGTCGGAGGTGGTCTCCGACGTCTCGCTGACCTACGGCCTGTGGTTCCTCGGCCTGTGCTTCGCGGGCCATCTGTTCCTGCGCTTCACGCTGCCGTACGCCGACCCGTACATGTTCCCGCTGGTCGCCGTGCTGGCGTGCTTCGGGCTCGTCGTCATCTACCGCATCGACGAGGAGCTGGCGCGCGAGCAGGCGCAGTGGTTCGTGGTCGGCCTGGCGCTGTTCGCGGCGACCATCCTGCTCCTGCGCGACCTGCGCGTGCTCGAGCGCTACCGCTACACGATCGCCGCGGCGGGCCTGATCCTGCTCTTCCTGCCGCGCGTGCCGGGGATCGGCGCGCAGGTCAACGGCGCCTACCTGGGCGTCGACCTCGGGCCGATCGCCTTCCAGCCAGCAGAGTTCGGCAAGATCGCGATCATCATCTTCCTCGCCGCGTACCTGCGCGACACGCGGCAGGTGCTGGTCCAGGGAGCGCGGCGCGTGGCGGGGGTGACGATCCCGCCGCTCAAGCACTTCGGGCCGCTGCTCGTGGTCTGGGGCGCGGCGATGCTGATGCTCGTCTTCATCCGCGACCTCGGCTCGTCGCTGATGTACTTCGGCGGCTTCCTGGCGCTGCTCTACGTCGCCACCAACCGGCTCTCGTTCGTGGTGATCGGCACGGCGATGTTCGCCGTCGGCGCGTGGTTCTTCGCCAACACCGTCAGCCACGTGCAGGACCGCGTGGACATCTGGCTCGATCCCTTCAATCCCGCCTGGGTCGAGGACGACGGCTACCAGATCGCGCAGTCGCTGTTCGCCCAGGCGGACGGCGGGCTGTTCGGGACCGGCCTGGGAGCGTCGCTGCTGAACTCGCCAGGGGGCACGCCGCTGATCCCGCTGCCCTCGACCGACCTCATCTACGCGGTGATCACCAACGAGCTCGGCCTGGTCGGCGCCTGCGGGCTGATCCTCGTCTACATGCTGCTGGCCGAGCGCGGCTTCCGGACCGCCACGCTGGCCACCGACTCGTTCTCGAAGCTCCTGGCCGCCGGGCTGACCGCCGTCTTCGCCCTCCAGGTCTTCGTGATCGTGGGCGGGGTGACGCGCGTGATCCCGCTGACCGGCGTGACGCTGCCGTTCGTCTCCTACGGCGGCTCGTCGATCATGGCCAACTTCATCCTGCTCGCGCTGCTGCTGCTCGTCTCCGACCGCGCGCGCCGCCCGGCGGGGGCCATCGGCCGCAGAGGACTGCGGTGAACGCGCCGATCATCCGCCTCTTCGGGCTCGTCCTGGTGCTGTTCGCGGTGCTGATCGCCTTCACGTCGCGCTGGACGGTGTTCGAGGCCGAGGCGCTGCGCGACAACCCGAACAACCGGCGCGTGCTGTTCGAGGAGGAGCGGATCAAGCGCGGGATCATCAAGGCCGCCGACGGCCAGGTGCTGGCCGCCAACCGCGCGCTGCCCGGCGACCGCTACGCGCGCCGCTATCCCACCGGCGAGCTGTTCGCGCACCCGGTCGGCTTCACCTCGCTCGACCGCGGGCGCACCGGGATCGAGGACTTCTACAACGACCAGCTGACCGGCCGGCGCAGCGACCCGATCGGCGCGCTCGAGCGCCTGCTCGGCCCGCGCGACGTCGGCGACGACCTGCGCACGAGCCTCGATCCCGACGCCCAGGAGGTCGCCTTCGAGGGCCTGGGGGGCCGCAACGGGGCCGTCGTGGCACTCGACGTCGAGACCGGCGCCGTCCGCGTCATGGCCGCCAATCCCAGCTACGACCCGAGCGACCCGGCCAAGGCCAAGACCTTCAACCGCGCCACCCAGGGCCGCTTCCCGCCCGGCTCGACGATGAAGGTCGTCACCGCCGCGGCGGCGCTCGACAGCGGCAAGTACGACCCGGACTCGACCGTCGACGGCGAGAACGGCAAGGTGATCTCCGGCACGCCGCTCGACAACTTCGGCGGCGAGGACTTCGGCGAGATCACGCTGGCCGACGCGCTCACGAACTCCGTCAACACGGCGTGGGCGTCGGTCGCGGAGGATCTCGGCAAGGAGACGATGGCCGAGTACATGCGCAAGTTCGGGTTCTATGAGGACCCGCCGATGGACTACCCCGACAACCAGATGCTGCCCAGCGGCGAGGTCGGCCCGCGCGGCCGGCTGCTGCCGCCGAACTCGGGGCAGATCGACGTCGGGCGCATGGCGATCGGCCAGGACAAGCTGCTCGTGACGCCGCTGCAGATGGCCACCGTGGCGCAGACCGTCGCCAACGGCGGGATGCGCATGGAGCCGCGGCTGGTGGCGCAGGTCGTCGACCCGGACGGGCGCACGATCGACGAGCCGCTGCCGCAGGAGGCCGAGCGCGTCATGTCCGAGGAGAGCGCGAACGAGCTCGCGGCGATGATGCAGAACGTCGTCGAGCAGGGCACCGGCACGGCGGCGCAGCTCGAGGGCGTCGACGTGTCCGGCAAGACCGGCACCGCCGAGGTCGGCGACGGCACGGACGACCTGTGGTTCATCGGCTTCACCGGCAAGGTCGCCGTATGCGCGATGCTGGAGCGCCAGACCGGCGGCACCGGAGGCGCGAACGCGGCCCCGATCGCCGCCGAGGTCCTGAAGGCGCTGGGTGAGTAGATGCAGCGCATCGAGCCCGACACCCTGATCGACGGCCGCTACCGGATCGTGCGCAAGCTCGGCTCCGGCGGCATGGCCGACGTCTACATGGCCGAGGACCAGCAGCTCGGCCGCCGCGTGGCGCTGAAGGTCCTGCACCGGCGGTTCGCCGAGGACGAGCAGTTCGTCGAGCGCTTCCGGCGCGAGGCGTCGAGCGCCGCCGGGCTCTCGCATCCGAACGTGGTCGCGATCTTCGACCGCGGCGAGTGGGACGGCACCTACTACATCTCGATGGAGCTGGTCGAGGGCCGCACGCTGAAGGAGATCGTGCGCGAGAAGGGCCCGGCGCCGCCCGAGGCGGCGGTCGACCTCACGCTCCAGATCCTGCGCGCGGCCCGCTACGCCCATCAGCACGGCGTCGTGCACCGCGACATCAAGCCGCACAACGTCCTGATCGACCAGGACGGCCGCGTCCGCGTCACCGACTTCGGCATCGCCCGCGCCGGCACCTCCGACATCACGGAGACGGGCTCGGTGATGGGCACCGCGCAGTACCTGTCGCCCGAGCAGGCCCAGGGCCGGCCGGTCGACGAGCGCGCGGACCTGTACGCGATCGGGATCGTGCTCTACGAGCTGCTCACCGGCCAGGTGCCGTTCGACGCCGACTCGCCGGTGACCGTGGCGCTCAAGCAGGTGTCGGAGATGCCGGTGCCGCCCGCCGAGCTGGTGCCCTCGATCCCGCCGGCGATCGACGCCGTCGTCCTGCACGCGCTCGAGAAGGACCCCGACCGGCGCTGGCAGAACGCGGACGAGTTCATCGCCGCGCTCGAGACCGCGCGGGCGGAGCCGGAGCGGATCCCGCCGCCGCCCCCGCCGCTGCCGGTCGTGGAGGAGCACCGCAGCCGCTGGTGGCTGTGGGTCCTGATCGCGCTGGCGCTCCTGGCGATCGCCGTCGGGCTGTATCTGACGCTGAGGCCCGAGCAGCTCGTCGTCCCGAACGTGATCGACCGCGAGTCGGCCACCGCCTCGCAGATCCTCCAGAACCGCGGCTTCGAGGTCGACATCGTCACGGTCGTCAACCCGGACGTGGAGCGCGACCACGTCGCCTCCCAGGACCCGCGCCCCGACACCGAGGCGCCCGAGGGGTCGACGGTGACGATCACGGTCTCCGGTGGGCCGGGCGACGCCGCCGTGCCCGCGGTCGCCGGCAGGCCGCAGGACGAGGCGGAGCAGGCGCTCGAGGACGCCGGCTTCAAGACCCGCGTCGAGCGCGTGTTCTCCGACGACGTGCGCAACGGGAACGTGGTCGGCACCTCGCCGCCGGCCGGCACCACGCTCGAGCGCGGCAGCGAGGTCACGCTCCAGGTCTCGCGCGGCCCCGAGCAGGTCGACGTGCCCGACGTGACGGGCGACAGCCAGGACAACGCGCGCAGCGCGCTCGAGGGCGTCGGGCTGCGCGTCGGCAAGATCACCCGCGAGGAGTCGGACGAGGCGCCCGGCACCGTGATCGAGCAGAGCCCGGCGGCCGGCGAGAAGATCGACAAGGGCGACGCCGTCGACCTGACCGTGGCGCAGGCGACGCCGATCCCCGACGTGGTCGACCTGACCGAGGAGGAGGCGCAGGCCGAGCTCGAGGACGCGGGCTTCGAGGTGACCGTGCGCGACGAGGCGATCACCGACGTGGCGGAGGAGGGCATCGTGCTCGACCAGACCCCCGCGGCCGGCGAAGAGCGCCGTCAGGGCAGCCGGGTGACGATCGTCGTCGGCCGCGCCGCGGCGGAGACGCCGACGCCCTCGCCGACCACGGTGCCATGAGGGTCGCCGTCCTGGCAGGAGGGCGCTCGTCCGAGCACGAGGTCTCGCTGAGCTCGGCCGCGTTCGTGCGCGAGGCGGTGGCCGCCGCCGGCCACGAGGTGCTGCCGGTGACGATCGAGCGCTCGGGGACGTGGACGCACGACGGCGAGACGCTGGCGCTCAGCCCCGGCCGGGGCCTGCTCGGCGCCGACGCCGTCTTTCCCGTCCTGCACGGGCCGTTCGGCGAGGACGGCACCGTCCAGGGCCTGCTCGAGCTGCTCGACGTGCCCTACGTCGGCGCCGGCGTGCTCGCCTCCTCGCTGTGCATGGACAAGGTCGTGTTCAAGGAGGTGCTGGCCGCCGCGGCCGTGCCGCAGGTGCCCTCCGCCGCCGTTCGCGAGCACCGCTGGCGCACCGAGCCGGACGCGGCGCGTCACGAGCTGACCGTGCTCGGGACCCCGGTGTTCGTCAAGCCGGCGCGGCTCGGCTCCTCGGTGGGGATCAGCAAGGTGTGGTCGGAGGCGGACATGGGCGGAGCGCTCGACGCCGCCTTCGCCCACGACAGCCTGGTCATCGTCGAGGGCTTCTCCGACGGCATGGAGGTCGAGTGCTCGGTGATGGGCCTCGACGAGCCGGAGGCCTCCGTGCCGGGCGAGATCGTGATCCTCAAGGGCGACTGGTACGACTACACGGCCAAGTACGACGACGGCGGCATGGAGCTCGTCGTGCCCGCGCGGTTGCCGGAGACCGTGAGCGAGGAGGTGCGGCGGCTCGCCGTCGACACCTTCAAGCGGGTCGGCTGCGCCGGCCTGGCGCGGGTCGACTTCTTCGTCGAGGACGACCGCGTGCTGGTCAACGAGCTCAACACGATGCCGGGCTTCACCGCGACCAGCGCGTTCCCGAAGCTGTGGGAGGCCAGCGGGGTGCCGCCCGCCGAGCTGTGCGACCGCCTGCTCGGCTTCGCGCTCGAGCGCTTCGAGTCAGAGCGCTCGGGCCATGAGTTCTAACGCGTGGCGTTGCGCTGCAGCAGGGCGATCTCGCCGATCTCCACGCGCTGCGCGTCCGGCGGCAGCTCGGTGATCCAGACCAGGTAGTAGCGGTAGCGCTCGCCCGAGTCGGCGAGCCTGAAGCGCTGGTGGTCACTGCGCACCTCGCCGCCGCCCAGCCGCTTCCAACCGGCGTCGATGCCCTCCGGCACGCGGCTGCCCGAGGCGCCGAAGATCTCGGCGCGCCAGCCGGTCTCGGGGCTCTGGATCTCCATCCGCACCGCCTCGACGCCGGGCTTGGCGTCGACGTAGATGCCCACGCCGTCCTTGTTGGCGCCCTCGATGCCGCTGCTGTAGCTCTCGGTGATCCAGCGCGTGGCGGGCTGGCGGTCGACCACGAGCTGGGCGCGCTCGGGGTGCTCCTCCTCGTCGCCGAGCGGGTCGTAGTCCTTGGCCGAGGTGCTGGCCACCGAGACGACCCGCTCGCCGGCCGGCGCCTCGATGTCGCCGGCGCCGGTGCCGCGCTCGGTGCGGTCCACGCCCTCCTTCAGGAGCAGGACGACGAGCGACGCGCCGATCACGAGCAGCAGGACGATCGCGGCCACGGGCAGCGGGTGGCGCATGCGGAACGGCAGCCGCCGCCGGGCCTGCGGCGGCAGCGTGCGCAGCACGGCGGTCGCCTCGCCGGTCGAGTGGCCCGTGCGCGCGGCCTCGATCGCCAGCGCCTCCTCGAGGTCGGCCACCAGCGTGTCGATGTCCGGGTAGCGCCGCTTGAGGTCCTTGTCCGTCATGCGGTCGAGCACCGAGGCGAGCGTGGCCGACGCCTCCGGGCGGCGCGCCTGCAGGTCCGGCATGTCCTCGCGGACGTGCTTCATCGCCACGGAGACCTGGTTCTCGCCGTGGAACGGGACGTCGCCGGTCAGCATCTCGTAGAGCACGACGCCGAGCGAGTAGATGTCGGACTGCCCGTTGACGTCGTGGCCGAGCGCCTGCTCGGGCGAGACGTAGTCGGTGGTGCCGAGGACGCGGCCGTCGGCGGTCAGCCCGTCCTGGTCGAGCGTGCGGGCGATCCCGAAGTCGGTGACCTTGGCCGAGCCCTCGGCGTCGATCAGCACGTTCTGGGGCTTGACGTCGCGGTGCACGATGTGGCGCGAGTGGGCGCAGCCGAGCGCGCGCGCGATCTCGATCGCGTAGGCGATCGCCTCGTCCACCGGCAGCCGGCCCATGCGCCGGATCCGCTCCTTGAGCGTCTCGCCCTCGACGTACTCGAAGACGATGTACGGCCGAGGGTGGGTGGGATCATCTCCGCCGGCGTCGATCACGCCGACGATGTGCGGGTGGCTGAGCTGAGCCACCGCGCGCGCTTCGCGGCGGAACCGCTCTAGCTGATCGGAGTCCGACGCGATCTCGCGGTGCATCAGCTTGATCGCGACCTGGCGCTCCAGCGTCTGGTCGAAGGCGCGGTAGACCGTCGACATGCCGCCGGCCCCGATCTGGGCATCCAGCCGGTAGCGGCCGCTCAGCTGCATCCCTACGAGCGTGCTCATGTACTCGGTCCTATTGTGGCCGATGTGCCCGCGGTCTCGGTGACGGTCTTAACGGATCCCTATTGCCCATGGTCGTGGGCGGCCGAGCCGCAGCTCCGCCGTCTTCAGGTCGAGTTCGGCGCCGCACTGCGGTTCACCTTCGTCATCGTGGGCCTCAAGCGCGACGCGGCGGCGCTCGCCTATGACGTCGTGGCGGCGGCGGCGGAGAGCGGCATGCCGGCCGACGCGCGCATCTTCCTGCGCGATCCGCCGGCCTCGACCCATCCGGCGGGCCTGGCGATCACGGCGGTCGCCGAGCAGGGCGATCCCGGGCCGTACATCCGCCGCCTGCGCGAGGCGATCATGCTCGAGCGCCGGCCGATGGACACGGCGCCGGCGCTGCTGGATGCCGCCCGCGAAACCATCGCCACCCACCCCGGGCTGGACCTGGAGCGGCTGCGGATCGACTTCGGCTCGAACGCGATCGTCGAGCGCTTCGGGGCCGACATCGAGCGCGGACGGGGCGTGACGACGCCGGCCATCGTGTTCGGCGGCGGCGACCCGGTCCTGCCCGAGCGCTGGCGCGAGGCGGCACTGGCTGCCGGCGCCGAGCCGGCGGGCGACGGCCACCCGGGCATCGAGGACGCGCTGCGGCGCTTCGGGCCGATGGCGACGCCCGAGATCGCCGCCGTCTGTGATTTGCCGGGACCGCGTGCGCCGGCCGAGCTGTGGCGGCTGGCGCTCGAGTGGCGCGTGCGGCCGCGGCGGGTGCCCGGCGGCGAGCTCTGGGAGCTCGCGTAGCTGTCGGCGAACGTCAACTGCGGCTGGGTAGGGAAGCTGGGGAGCCGGCCGCGCGGTGGATTTCGGCGGAAGCGGCCTGGATAAGGGTCGCCAGACGACCCCAGGGCAGGACGCTTCGCGGATTTCGACGTCGAGTCCTGGTTAGGGGTCGAAATACGACCCCAGGGCAGGATTCGATGCCGAATCCGGCCGATCCCACTCCCTCAATGCCGGGGTTGACGTTCGCTACGGGTTGACCGAGCGGCCGGACCAGGTGCGCCAGTCCGAGCCGCCCTCGTCGTCCTTCTTGTCCTCCGGCTCGCCCTCGTCCGGCTTGACGGCCGGCTGCTCCTGCGTCGGCGGCTCGTACTGCCCGGCTCGCCGGGCTCCCGCTCCGGGTCGAACGGGGCCGGCTCGTCGGTGCGCTCCGGCACCGGCGGGCTCCACGACTCGGTCGGCTGCTCGGCGGGCGGCGCCTGCGCCGGGGGCAGCGGCTCCGCGTCGCGCGCCGTGTCGTCCGGCCCGACGAGGCCCTCGATCTGCTCGCCCGCCAGCGGGTTCGCGGCCTGCTCGATGGCCTCGTCGATCTGGCGCTCCGCGTCGGACATGCCGTCGGACGGCGAGGCGGCCTCGCGCAGGTCGCGCTCGGCCTGCTCCTGGCCCTCGGAGTAGCCCTCGCCGGCCTCCACGAGCGGGCGCTCCTCCTCGGTGGCGACCTCGTCGGCGATGCCCGCGTAGTCGCTCACCGTGCCGCCGATGTTGGCGGCCTCGGCAGCGGCGGCGGCCTCCTCGGCGGCCTCGTCGATCGGGCCCGGCTGCTGGGGCTCGGGCGCCGGCACGGGCGTGGCCGTGTTGGCCACGGGCCCGGGGGCGTCGTAGTTGGACGGGCCGGGGGGCGGCGGCGGCGCAGGCGGCTCGTAGGTCTGACCGCGGCCAGGAAGCAGCCCCGCGACCTTGTCGCGCTTGAGGAACACGCCGGCGGCGACGACCGCGGCTCCTAAGAGCAGCAGCTTGCGTGACATGGGTTAGCTCCTTGAAGGTCCGGAGTCGAAGTCTGCACACTGGACCGTACCCGGACGTGGCCGGGCGGCGAACCCTGATGGTGGGACGGCTTGCGCCGGGGCCGTGAAGGCCCCGGCGTCAGGCGTCGCGCTCGGAGGGGACCGGGAGGTCGTTCGGAGCGCTGTCGGCGGCGGCGCGGTTCTCCTCACGCACGGCGTTCCAGATCTCCTCGCGGTAGACCGGGACCGCACGCGGCGCCTGGATGCCGACGCGGACCGAGTTGCCGACGATCTCCATCACGTGGACGACGATGTCGTCGCCGAGCATGATCTTCTCGCCGGGACGGCGGGTGATGATGAGCATGAAGATTCCTCCTTGGAATGCTTCGAAAACGGATGAGACTGCGGGGCGTTGCGCCCCGCAGGAAAACTAGGGGGCCCCGCCCAACGGATCACTCCGTGTCGAGCGGTGCCCCGTTGGGCACCCCCTACGCAGCGGCGCCGGCCTCGGCCGCAGCCTGGGCCTCGACCTGCGGGAACAGCGCGGCGCGCACGGGCGCGTCGTCCGCCTCGTTGATCACCTGGTGGCCACGGCCACCCGCGATCACGATCGGCGCGCGCAGGTTCACGCTGAAGTCGACCAGCTCGGCGCCGGCCCGGACGGTCACGTAGACGGCGGTGTCGGCGCCGGCGTTCACACGCTCGGTGTCGTCGTCCGAAAGCGCGACCTCATAGTCGGCGAAGAACGCCCACGGGCTGGTCACGGGCAGCGCGAGGCTCGGGTCGTCGATCGAGTGCAGCCACTGGAAGGGGCCGTCGGTGATCTCGCCGACGATGGTCCAGCGGCGGCTGTCGAGGCCGATCAGGCCGGTGGGGAACTCGATGATCGCGTCGGTCTCGATCTCGAGGGTGCCGAAGCGCGAGCTCTCGACGGTCACGGTGGACATTTTGGGTCTGACTCCTTGGGTTCCGAGGGACGAAGAGGACTTGGCGCCGGATCAGCGCAGGAAGTCCATGAGGGACGTTTGGACGATGCTGGCCCCCGCGCGGAGGGCGGCCTGGTAGGCGGCGGTCTGGGAGTTGAGCTCGATCAGGGTCTCGGCGATGTCGGCGTCCTCGGTCTTCGAGAGCTGACCGACGACCGACTCCTCGAGCTGGCCAAGGCGGCCGAGGGCGGCCTCCAGGCGGTTGGTCTTGGCGCCGTTGGCGGCGCGGACCTCCAGCAGGAGGTCGAAGTTCTGCTCCAGGCGGTCCATGTCGGTGCCGCGCAGGGCGGTCGAGTTGCCGGACCGCAGGTTGCCGACCGCGTCGCGCATGACGTCGAGGAGCTTGCCGTCGCCGGAGCCCTGGCCGTCGCCCAGGAACTGCTGGGCCACGACGTTGATCGACATCTGCACGCCCGGCCCGATCTCGCGGATGATCCCGGGGTTCGCCGGGTTCCAGCCCGCGTCGTCGCCCTGGTAGACGTCGTCGGCGGGCGCGTACGGCGTGCTCGTCGGCGGGTACGGGCGCGTGGAGGTCTCGGTCCCGGCGAACAGGTACGAGCCGCGGTAGCTCGTGTTGGCGGTCTGCTTGATGCCCTCGATGAGCTGCTCGAGCTCGGCGGCGACCGCCTCGCGGCCCGTCTGGTCGAGCGAGTCGGAGGCGCCCTGGACGAGCAGGCTCTTGGCCTTCTCGATCGAGTCGGTCATGTCCATCATCGCCTGCTCGGTCGCGTCCTGCCAGCCGATCGCGTCCTCGACGTTGCGCTGGTGCTGCTGGTTGGCGCTCAGGCTCTGGCGCAGCGCCATCGCCTGCGCGGTGGCGAACGGATCGTCGGACGGGCGGCTGATCTCCTTGCCCGAGGCCGACTTCATCTGCGTCTTGGTGAGCTTGGCCGAGATGCTGTTGAGGTCAGCGAGGACGTTGCGCTGGACCATCGAGGTGGTGATGCGCATCGCCATTAGAGACCCACCCTTCCGGTCCGGTTGATGAGGACGTCGAGCATCTCGTCCATCGTGCTCATGGCGCGAGAGGACGCCTGGTAGGCGCGCTGGAAGCGCACGAGGTTGGACATCTCCTCGTCCATCGAGACGCCGGCCACGCTCTGGCGCCGGTTCTCGACCGCGTCGGTCAGCGCCTGGGAGTTGGCCTCCTGGCGGATCGACTCGCGGACGTGCGCGCCGATCTTGGACACGAACGCCTGGTAGGCGCCGTCGATGCCGCTGTTCGGGTTGCTCTGGATGGCGGCGATCGCCCGCGCCACGTCGCTCGAGCCGTCGGCGCCGGTGCCGCCGGTGATCAGCGACGGGTTCCCGGCCAGGGCCGGGTTGACGGCCAGGGTCGCCGAGGCGGGCGTGCCGATCTGGAAGAAGTCGCCGGTCGGGTAGACCGCGTTGACGGCGTTGGCCAGGTTGGTGGCGACCGTGTTCAGGTCGCCGATGTACTGGTCGAGCGTGCCGCCCGGGCGCGAGGCCTCGAGCAGGCCGCCGAGGCGCCCGCCGGGCGACCAGGCGTCGCCGGCCGGAGGTCCGGCCCACGTCGAGGCCGCGCCGGTGACGATCGAGTAGGTGGAGCCCGGCGCTGCCTTGTCGACGAACGAGACGTCGAGCATGCCGTCGGGCTGCTCGGTGACCGAGATCTGGCCGAACTCGGACAGGTCGTCGAGGAGCAGGTCGCGGCGGTCCAGCAGGTCGTTCGGGATGTCGCCGGAGGTGACGAAGCGGCGGATCGAGTCGTTGAGCTCGGCGACCTCGCGGGCGATCTGCGCGATCTCGCCGCCCGGGTCGCCGGCGCCGGCCGGGCGGGCCAGGTCGGCGTACTCGGCGGCCGCCTGGTCGCGGGTCAGCTCGATCTGGTCGTGCAGGGTCTCGAACGCGCCGGCCAGCGAGTTCGCGGTCTCGGCCACGTTCTGCTTGAGCGAGGCGTTCTTGGCGTCGCCGGCCAGCTGCGACCACGAGTCCCAGAACCGCGCGAGCTGCTCGTTGAGGCCGTTCTCGCCGGGCTCGTTGAGCGCCAGCTCGGCGCGGTCGAGCGTCTTGGTGCGCGCCGCCCACTCCTGCAGGTTGGTGTTCTGGGCGCGGTACTGGAGGTCGACGAACTGGTCGCGCACGCGGCGGTAGGACTGGATGTCGACGCCCGAGCCGATGTGCGCGCCGGAGCCGCCGACGATGCCGCCGGCCGGGATCTGCAGCGCGTCGGAGGCGACGAGCGAGACCTCCTGGCGCGAGTAGCCCTTGGTCGACGCGTTGGCGATGTTGTGGCCGGCGGTGTCCATCAGGCGCTGCTGGGCAAGCAGCCCGCGCAGCGACGTCTGGAGTCCGTAGAAGGAGGAGATCGACACGGCTAGGCCTTGAGGTCCAGGACGCGGTGGATGGCCGGGGCGGTCGGCTGGGCCGTGCCGGTCCCGGGCTGGGCGTAGCCGGCCTCGGGCTCGTGGCCGATGAGACGGGTCAGGTGGGCGAGGAAGCTGAGCTCCTGGCGCATGAGCGCGCGGTTGATGCCGTGCTCGCGGGCGATCTCGGCCAGCAGGCCGCGCAGCTCGGCGGAGCGGTCGCGCGCGGCCTGTGCGGCGCCGGGGCTCACCAGCGTGCAGAGGTGCTCGAGCGTGACGGCGGCCACCGAGACGTTGAGCGCGGCGCCGGCGCGCTGCAGCAGTCCGGCGCGGTCCATCTCGAGGCTGCCGCGGCGGCCCATCTCGGTCTGGATGTCGGTCAGGCGCGCGATCACGGCGTCGACGTCGCGGGCGCGGATCGCCTTGCCCTGCGCGAGCACGAAGCCGAGCAGGCGCTGGGCGGACGCGATCTGCGCGTCGAGGTGGACGAGCAGCTCGGCTTCGAGGGCACCGCTCATGAGGCGTCCTTCCGCATGGAGGGATAGAGCTGGGCGGCGAGGCCGATGCCGCCGTCGGCGATCAGGCCGGTGGCGAAGGCCTCCTGGGCCTGGGCCGCGTAGGGGCCCTCGCTGAGGGCGCCTTCGGGCATCATGTCGCCGACGAGCTGGCCGAGCATGATCTGCTCGAAGCCGAGCGCGGCGGTGTAGGCCTCGCGGTCGGCCTTCGAGCCGGTGCGGACCTCGGCCGGTAGTGCGCTGGAAGGCACCGCGGGCGGGGTGGGCGGGGATGACATCATCATCGCTTCACCTGGTTGGCGATGCCCATCATCTCGTCGGCCGTGGTGATGGCCTTCGAGGCAAGCTGGAACGCGCGCTGGGACTCGATCATCTCGACCATCGCGGAGGCCATGTCGGTGTTGGAGGCCTCGAGCGCGCCCTGGCTCAGGACGGTGGCCTGGGGGGCGGCCACGGGCGCGCCGGAGGCGGCGGTGGCCACGAAGGCGTTGTCGCCGATCGACAGCAGGCCCTGCGTCGAGCGGACGGTCAGGACGTCGAGCTTGCCGACGCGCTGGCGGTTGGCGAGCACGGTGCCGTCGGCGCCGATCGAGATCTGGTCCTCGGCCACGCCCTCCGGGATCGTGATCGCGGGCTGCAGGAGTGCGCCCGTCGCGGTCACGAGCCGGCGGTTGCCGTCGATGTGCAGGCCGCCGTCGCGAGTGAGCGCGTCGCGGCCGTCGGCCAGGCGGACGCGGAGGAAGCCCTCGCCCTGGATGGCGACGTCGAGCGGGCGGTCGGTGCGCTGGAGCGAGCCCTGCCCGAAGGCGCGGCCGGCGTCGACCGCCGCGGCGCCCGAGCCGGTGCGCACGCCCTGGGCGGACGAGCGGCCCGTCTGCTCGTAGACGAGGTCGCGGAACCCGACGCGCTGGTGCTTGTAGCCCGTCGTGTTCGCGTTGGCGAGATCGTTGGCGACAGCGTCCATGCGCTGCTGCTGCGCCGCCATTCCGGCAGCGGCGGTGTTGAGTCCCGAGAGCATCTACTCGGGGTCTTCGGCCTGCGAGGACGAGACTTGAGAAGTACGCCGGCTCAGCTGCCGACGGAGCCGACCTTCGAGACGGCCTGACCGAGCGTCTCGTCGATCGCCTGGATGACCTTCTGGCCCGCCTCGAAGGCGCGCATGGAGGCGATCATGTCGACCATGGAGCGGGCGGCGTCGGCGCCGGAGGCTTCCAGCGCGCCCACGCGGACGGTGCCCGCGGCGGCGCCGGCGGGGGTGCCGGTGACGAGCGAGTCGCCCTCCTTGCGCGGGTTGGTGAGCGCCACGACGCCGAGGCGCCGCGCGTCGACCTTGCCGTCGGTGGCGGTGATCGCGCGGCCGGCGGTGTCGAGCACCGGGTCGCCCTGCGCGGTCACGAGCCGGCCCTGGGGGTCGAGCGAGAACTGGCCGTTGCGGGTGTAGCGGACGCCCTGCGCGGTCTGGACGGCGAAGAAGCCCTCGCCGTTGATCGCGAAGTCGAGCGGCTCGCCGGTCTCGCGGGCGGGCTTGGGGCTGAAGTCGGTCTCGATCGAGTCGACCTGCACGGCCGTGCTCTGACGGCCGACGGCGGCGCCGTTGGCCGAGTTGGCGAGCAGAAGGTCGCCGAACGAGCGCTGCGCCGTCCGGTCGCCCTTGTAGCCGGGCGTGGAGGCGTTGGCCAGGTCGTTGGCGATCTGGTCCTGCCGGATCTGCTCGGCGAGCATGCCGGAGGCAGCGATATAGAGACCGCGGTCCATCGCTTCCGGTGATCGGCAGGCGCTCGGCTACCTTGACCCACGTGGTCGACCCGGTCGTGGCCGTCAAGACGCTGCTGCTCCAGACGCAGCTGCCCGACATCACGCTGCGGCCGGGGACGAGCGTGGTCGCGCGCGTGCTCTCGCGCGGACCGGACCACGGGGTGCTGGTGATCGCCGGCATCCCGCTGACCGCGCAGCTGCCCACCGAGATCGGCAGGACGGGCGAGACGCTGCGCCTCAGCGTCGCGGACGTCACGCCCGAGCGGGTCACGCTCCAGCTCGAGCAGGTGGTCCCGCCCGCCGCCCAGCCGCCGCCGACGCCGGCCCAGTCCGCACGGGTGCGCGTGGAGGATGAGCCGCGGACGGTCCGCGCCGGCGGCGAGGAGCGCAGCAGCGTCGCGCTCAGCTTCCACTCGGAGGCGCTCGGCCGGCTCGACCTGCGGCTGGAGCTCGTGGCAGGCAAGCGGGTGAGCGCGAGCGTCGAGGCGGCCGCCGGCCGCTCCTTCGAGCTCGCTGACGGCGCCTCCGGGCGATTGCACGACGGCTTGCATGCTCGTACGGGCCTTGAGGCCGAGGTGCGCGTGACGCCGCGGCGGGAGCCGCTGGACATCTATGCCTGAGCGCGACGTCACCGCGGCGCTCCGCTACACGGGCACGGGCGCCCCGCAGGTGGTGGCGGCCGGCCGCGGCCACGTGGCGGCGGCGATCCTCGAGACGGCGCGCGACGCCGGCGTGCCCGTCCACAAGGACCCGGAGCTGGCCGACGCACTCGCCGGTCTGGCGCTCGGCAGCGAGGTTCCGGAGGAGCTGTGGGCGGCCGTGGCGGAGGCCCTGGCATGGGCCTATTCGGTGAGCGGGGAGGCGATTACCCCGAATCGGTGATCAAGGAACTGGGGTCTAGGCCCGATACAGGTCCGGTCCGTCAGATCCTTCTTCCCTCGCAAGGAGCCCCGTCCGACATGAAGTCCGCCTCGACCACCAGCCGCCGCCGCGTCTCCGCGGAAGAGGCGCTCGCGCTCTGGAGCGAGTACAAGCGCACCGGCGACATGCAGGTCCGCAACCGGCTCGTGATGACCTTCGCTCCGCTCGTGAAGTACATCGTCTTCAAGAAGGTCCGCGAGCTCCCCGCCCGCTGTGAGGTGGAGGACTTCATCTCCTGCGGCCTCGAGGCCCTGATCGCCTCGATCGACCGCTACGACCCGGCCAAGGGCGCCACGCTCGAGCAGTTCGCGTGGACCCGCATCCACGGCGCCGTGCTCGACGAGCTGCGCCGCCAGGACTGGGCGCCGCGCTCGCTGCGCCGCTGGGAGCGCGACATCTCCAAGGCGCGCGACCAGTTCACCGCCCTCCACGGCCGCCGGCCCTCGAAGGACGAGCTGGCCGACTCGCTGGCCATCTCGGTCGAGGACCTGCGCCGCCGCGAGGACGACATCGCCGTCTCCGACGTCACGTCGCTCAACACGCTGGTGATCTCCGACGACGAGACCACCGTCGAGCGCATCGACACGCTGGCCGCCGGTGACAGCGATCTCGACCCCGAGCACGCCACGTACAAGGACGAGGCCAAGACCAAGTTCCGCTCCGCGTTCGAGAAGCTCCCGCAGCGCGAGCGCGAGGTCGCCGTCCTCCTCTACGTCAAGAACCTCACCCTGCGCGAGATCGGCGACATCCTCGGCGTGTCCGAGAGCCGCGTCTGCCAGATCCACTCGCAGCTCAAGCGCACCCTGAAGCAGCAGCTCTCGGACGAGGCGCTGCTGTTCTCCGCCGTCGGATAAACGTCCAGGCGCTTCAAGGCGGGCGGCGAGCGGCCGACAAACGAGGCAGATGAGCTTCGAGATCGGACCCCTGCCGCCCGTGACGCCCGGCTTCGCCACGCGACGCTCGGCGCCCGCCCCGTCCGCGGACTTCTCCGTGACGCTGGCGCGCGCCGGTGCGCCGAAGGGCGACGTCGCGGTGATCTCCCTGCCGCCTTCGCCTCCGCCGGAGGTGCTGGACGAGGTCGCCCGTGCGCGTGACCGCGCCGCCGAGCTGGCCGCGAACAACCGCGAGCTGCACTTCAGCACCGACGAGGAGTCGGGCCGCGTGATCGTGCAGGTCCGCGACCTCGAGGGCAACGTCATCCGGACGATCCCGCCGTCAGATGCGCTGATGGTGATGTCGGGCGGGCCGCTCTAGCCTCATGGCCGGCATCAGCCTCTCCGGTCTCGCCTCCGGCGTCGACACGAGCTCGATCGTCGATCAGCTGATGGCGCTCGAGCGCCAGAAGATCACCACGATCGGCTACCGCAAGGCGGCCGTGACCGGCCAGCAGGACGCCCTCAAGGAGGTCGCGTCCAAGCTCTCCACCCTCAAGGACGCCGCGCTGGCGCTCAGCAGCGACTCGACGTGGACGCAGAAGCAGACCGTCGAGAGCTCGGATCCCGCGCGCGTGGCCGTGAGCATGCTCGCCGGCGCCGGCATCGGCGGCCAGTCGATCTCGGTCGACCGCCTGGCCTCCTCGGCCCAGCGCCGCTTCAACTTCCAGCCCGGCGCCTTCGACGCCCAGGGCAAGACCACCGGCGCCGAGACGATCACGCTTCAGTACGCCAGCCCCGGCAGCACCGCGGTCACGATCGACCTCGAGGCCGGCGCGACCAAGCAGCAGATCGCCGACGCGATCAACGCCAAGACCACCGGTCCCGCCGTGGCGGCGGTGGTCAAGGACGCCGACGGCGTGGAGCAGCTCTACCTGTCGGCTCGCAAGACCGGCAAGGACTCGGAGTTCACGGCGTCGTTCAGCTCGGCCGCCGCCGAGGACGGCGCCTTCGTCCGCGCCACCGGCAACGACCTCCAGGCCGCGTACCGGGTCGGCGCCGGCGCCCAGCAGCTCTCCTCCTCGAACGTGGTCGAGAACGCGATGCCGGGGGTCCGGCTCACGCTCAAGGGCGTGACCACGGCTCCGGTCACCGTCACGGTCACCGAGCCGGCGCTGGATCGCGACGCGATCAAGTCCAAGGTCAAGTCGTTCGTGGACGCCTACAACGCCGTCGTCGACACGACGCGCTCGAAGATCACCGAGCAGCGCGTGAAGAGCCCGACGAGCGACTTCCAGGCCGCCCGCGGGACGCTCTTCGGCGACACCGGCATGAACGCGATGCTCTCGCGGCTGCGCCAGGACATGTCGGACGTGGTCAGCGCCACCGGCATCAACGACCTGGGCGACCTCGGCATCGGGAGCCCGAAGGCGACCGGCACCTCGAGTGCCGCCGCGAAGGCCGGCAAGCTCGTCCTCGACGAGACCAAGCTGGCCGCCGCCCTCGACGGCGACTTCACGGCCGTCAAGAGCTTCCTGTCGACGTTCTCCAAGGACGTCGAGGGCTTCGTCAAGGGCCAGACCGGCGGTACCGGCATCCTCGATGACCGGATCAAGAGCGGCGACCGCCAGACCAAGCGCATCCAGGACCAGATCGATCGCACGAACGAGCGCATCGACGCCCGCGAGAAGCGCATGAAGGCGCAGTTCGCGGCCATGGAGGCGGCGCTGCAGAACTCGCAGACGCAGGGCGCCTGGCTTTCGAGCCAGATCGCCGGTCTCCAGGCGAACAAGCGCTAAATCTCCGTCGGTGCGAGCCGACTACCAGAGCATGTCCGTCTACTCGCCTTCCCGCGCCATCGCCTACAAGGAACAGAGCATCCTCACGGCGACCCCCGGCCAGCTCGTCGTCATGCTCTACGACGGCTGCCTTCGCTTCCTCCATCAGGGCGCCTATGCCATGCGCGACGGCGACATCGTCGTCGCCGGCAACCGCCTGTCGCGCGCCGAGGCGATCATCGACGAGCTGCTGACCACGCTCGACCTCGAGCAGGGCGGCGTCATCGCCAGCCGCCTGCAGGGCATCTACGTCTTCTGCTGCAAGCAGCTCGTGGAGGCTCGCATGAACCGCGACGCCGACATGATCGACACGGTCTCCGGCCTGCTGGCCGAGCTGCGCGAGTCCTGGGCCCAGGTGGCCTCGACGGCCTGATCCGATGGATCCCTGGACCGCACTCCTCGCCCGCGCCACGGCCGAGCGCCAGCTCGCCGCCGATGGTCTGTGGGAGGAGCTCGCCGAGTCCACCGCCGAGCGCGTCCGCATGGCGGCCGCGCTCGGTCCCGCCCCGGTCGGGGCCAAGCTGGTGCTCGAGGCGCTCGCCGTCGTGCAGGCGGAGCTGACCGCCACCATCGCCGCCGCCCGCGCCGAGATCGCCCGCGAGCTCGCCGCGCTGCCCACCGCGCGCGGCGCCATGGCCGGCTACGCGGCCGCACAGGCCGCGCCGACCCGTAACTGGGTCAACGACCAGGCCTAAAGGTCGGCGGGCTCCCGCCGATCAACGGACTGGCTGCCTCAGGGATGGGGCCTTAGGTGTCCAGGGACGGACGTAGCCACCTTCTTCCAAGGAGATCCGTCCCAGTGCTCTTCGACACCACACAGCTTGCCCTCGAGCGCGCCATCGAGGGCGCCGGCAAGCGCCATGAGGCGCTCGCGGCGAACCTGGCCAACGCCAACACCCCTGGCTACCAGCGGGTCGACGTGGACTTCCACGGCGCGCTCTCCTCGGCCATGGACTCCCGCGAGGCGCTGAGCTCGCTCTCCTTCTCCCCGGCCCGCGACGCCTCGGCCGGCGCGGTTCGCGCCGACGGCTCGACCGTCGACGTCGACTCCGAGTCCGCCAAGCTCGCCGCCAACGCGCTCGAGCACCAGGCCGCCGTCCAGGTGGCCCACGCCCGCATCGGGATCCTCAAGGCCGCGATGGGGACCGGCTGATGAGCCTCTTCGGCGGTCTCGAGATCTCCGCCTCGGCGCTCACCGCCGAGCGCCTGCGCATGGACGTGGTGGCCGAGAACCTGGCCAACGCGCAGACCACGCGCGGCGCCGACGGCAACCCGTACCGCCGCAAGGAGGTCGTCCTCCAGGAGCGCGCCGGCTCGTTCGGCGCCTCGCTCTCCGCGGCCATGAACAACGGCACCCAGGGCGGCGGCGTCGAAGTCGCCGGCGTGGTCGAGGACCAGACGCCGCTCAAGCGCGTCTACGACCCGGGCCACCCGGACGCCGACGCCGACGGCTACGTCGCCATGCCGAACGTCGACACCGTCACCGAGATGGTCGACCTGATCGGCGCCCAGCGCGCCTACGAGGCCAACGTGACCGCCATGCAGGCCGCCAAGCAGATGTTCACCCGCACCCTCGACCTCCTGCGCTGATGCCGACGATCCCCCCGATCGACCCCGCCTTCTCCGTCACCGGCCCCGAGTTCCGGATCGACGGCGCTCCCGGCGCCGCCGACACCGGCAGCCAGACCACCGGCGTCGGCTTCGGCGACCTGCTCGGCAAGTCGCTCGGCTCGCTGGCCGCCTCCCAGACCGAGGCCGCCGAGGCGTCCCAGGCGCTGGCCAGCGGCCAGGCGTCCGACCCGACCGCGGTCGTGATGGCCGTCGAGCGGGCCCAGCTCGCCATGCAGCTCGCTTCCCAGATCCGCACGAAGGCCGTCGAGGCCGCCCAGGACATCTTCCACACCCAGGTCTAATCCATGCCGCCCTTCGTCGACACCTTCCGCGCACTCCCCACCCGCTCCAAGGGGATCATCGCCGTCTCCGCCGTCGCCATCCTGGCGATCGCGTTCCTCATGTTCCGGATCGCCGGCGCCCCGTCGTACACGATGCTCACCTCCGGCCTCGACCCGGCCAAGACCGGCGAGATCACCGCGGCGCTCGACGAGCAGGGCATCGCCTACGAGCTGCGCAACAACGGCACCGGCCTCGCGGTCGACAAGAGCCAGGCCGCCCAGGCGCGCGTCGCCCTCGCGGGCGCCGGCGTCAACGTCAGCAGCGCCGGCGAGGGCTTCGAGCTGTTCGACGAGCAGAAGCTCGGCGCCTCCGAGATGCAGCAGAAGGTCACGTACCAGCGCGCGCTCGAGGGCGAGATCGCCCGCACGATCGGCAACGTCGACGGCGTCAGCAACCCGCAGGTGCAGCTCGTGCTGCCCGAGGACGAGCTGTTCGCCGACGAGGCCACGCCCGCCACGGCGGCCGTCATGCTCGGCAACTCGGCCGACTCGATGGACCCGAGCGCGGTGCGCGGCATCTCTCAGCTCGTCGCCTCCTCCGTCAAGGGCCTCAAGACCGACAACGTCACGATCACCGACGCCTCCGGCACGCTGCTGTGGCCGCAGGGCGACGGCGCCGGCGGCGGCGGCATGGTGGCCGGCAAGCAGGCGCTCGAGGCTCGCTACTCGCGCGCCATGGAGGCCGACCTCAACGCGCTGCTCGTCCGCACGCTCGGCCCGGGCAAGGGCCAGGTGTCGGTGACCGCCGACCTGAACGCCGACAAGACCACGCAGGACGAGGTGACGTACGACAAGGCCGGCGGCGTGCCGCTCAAGGAGCAGACCGAGAGCGAGAAGCTGCAGGGCGGCGGCTCCACCACCGGCGGCCCCGCGGGCACGGGCTCCAACATCCCGACCTACTCGGGGGGCGGTGGCGCCAGCGGCGCCAACTCCAACTATCAGCGCAAGACCAAGAACGTGGACTACGGCGTCAACAAGAAGGTCGCCCGCACCGAGGTCGCGCCCGGCGCGGTCAACAAGATGCACGTCGCCCTGCTGGTCGACAAGTCCGTGCCGCCGTCCGACTTCGCCGCGCTCAAGACGGCCGTCACCAGCGCCGCCGGCATCGACACCGCGCGCGGCGACGTGATGCAGGCCGCCCAGGTGCCCTTCGCCAAGGTGGAGACGCCGAAGGCCGGCCCCGTGCCGACCACCCTGCTCGGCCCGCTCAAGTGGGTCGGCATCGGCTTCGCCACGCTGCTCTTCCTCTTCTTCATGAGCCGCTCGCTGCGCAAGCGCGAGACCGAGGCCATGGCCACGCCCGCGTGGCTGACCTCGATCGAGGAGCCCGTCTCGCTGGCCGAGCTCGAGCAGCAGACCCAGATCATGGCGCCGGCCGCGCACCCGACCATCACGCTGCCGCCGCGCGCTCCCGACGCCAACCTGCAGGCTCTCGACCAGCTGATGGAGCGCGAGCCCGAGCGCGTCGCCGCGCAGGTCAAGAACTGGATGGCGCAGGACTAGCGCGATGGCCACCGAGCTTGCCACCCGCCCGGGCGCGGACCTCAGCACCGCGAGCCTGAAGGGCATCGAGAAGGCCGCGATCCTGCTCGTCCAGATCGGCGAGGAGCGGGCGAGCGAGATCTTCCGCCACCTCGGCGACAGCGAGGTCGAGGCGCTCTCGCTCGAGATCGCCAAGTCGCGCAAGGTCCCGGCCAACGTCTCGCGCGACGTGCTCGGCGAGGCGGTCGAGACCGTGCTGGCCGAGGACTACATCGCCGAGGGCGGCGTCGACTACGCGCGCAACATCCTCGAGCGCTCGCTCGGCTCCAGCCGCGCCGAGGAGCTGATCGGCCGCCTGTCGGCCACCATCGAGCGCCGCCCGTTCGAGTTCCTGCGCCGCACCCCGCCGGAGCAGATCCACGTCTTCCTGCGCAACGAGGCGCCGCAGACGATCGCGCTCGTGATCGCCAACCTGCACACCACGCTGGCTGCCCAGGTCCTCTCGCACCTGGAGCCCGAGGAGCAGGCCGACGTCGCGCGCCGCGTGGCCAAGATGGCCGAGACGCGCCCCGAGGTCGTCTCGCAGGTCGAGAACGTGATGCGCCAGAAGCTCTCCAACGTCATCGCCCAGGAGTACGCGGCGGCCGGCGGAGTCAAGTCGCTCGCCGACATCCTCAACCACTCCGACCGCAGCACCGAGCGCAACGTGCTCGACGAGCTCGCCAAGACCGAGTCCGAGCTGGCCGAGGAAGTCCGGTTGCTCCTGTTCACCTTCGAGGACGTCGTCAAGCTCGACGACCGCTCGATCCAGATGGTGCTCAAGGAGGTCGACCAGAAGGACCTCGCGATCGCGCTCCGCGGTGTCAGCGAGGACGTGCGCGGCCGCATCTTCTCCAACATGTCCGAGCGCGGCTCCGAGCTCCTCAAGGAGGAGATCGAGTTCCAGCCGCCTCAGCGCAAGCGGGTCATCGAGGAGGCGCAGGGCCGCATCGTCGGCGTCGTGCGCCGGCTCGAGGAGGCAGGCGCCGTCGTGCTCTCGCGCGGCGGCGGCGGCGGCGACGACGAGCTGCTGTGATGACGCCGACCGAGTTCTCCTTCGAGGCGCTCGAAACGCCGGCCGCGACGCCGGAGCCGGGCTCCCACGCCGAGGCGGATGCGGTCATGGCCGCGCTGGCCGTGGCCGAGGCCGACGCCGACTCGCTGCGCGCCCAGGCGCGCGAGCAGGGTCTGCGCGAGGGTCGCGAGGAGGCGCTGGCCGCTCTCACGCCGGCGCTCGAGTCGCTGGCCCAGGCGGCCGAGGCCGTGGAGGCCGACCAGTATGCGCGTGCCGAGCGCCTTGAGCGCCACGCCGTCGACCTGGCGCTGTTCCTGGCCGAGAAGGTCATCGGCGGTGCGGTCGCGGTCCAGCCCGACCTGGTCGTCGAGGCCGTGCGCGGCGCGCTGCGAGGCATCGTCGAGCGCGAGCGGATCACCGTGCTCGTGCACCCCGAGGATCTCGAGCTCGTCCGCGGCGCGATGGACGACATGCGCGCCCAGCTCGGCGGCATCGAGCACTGCGAGGTCCAGGCCGAGCGCCGCGTCTCGCGCGGCGGGGCCGTGGTCCGCACGCCCGACGGCGACGTCGACGCGCGTGTGGAGACCAAGCTGCAGCGGGCCCGCGAGGTCGTCGAGACCGCGCTCTCGACGGGATCATGAGCTCCGGTCTCGAGCAGGCCACCGCGGCGCTCCGCGACGCCGACCTGCACCGCCGTCACGGCCGCGTCATCGACCTCATCGGCCTGATCGTCGAGGCCACCGGCCTCGAGGCCGAGGTCGGCGAGGTGTGCACGATCGAGACCGGCCGCGGACGCTCCGCCGTGCCCGCCGAAGTGGTCGGCTTCCGCGCCGGCCGCACGCTGCTGATGGCCCTCGGCGAGGCGACCGGCATCGGTCCCGGCGCGGGCGTCAGCGCCTCGGGCCGGTCGCTGCGTGTCGACGTCTCCGACGACCTCCTGGGCCGCACGCTCGACGGGCTCGGCCGCCCGCTCGACGACTTCGGGCCGATGGCCCCCGCCCGCTCCCGCGCGGTCGAGGCCTCGCCGCCGGATCCGCTGACGCGCCCGCGCATCACCGAGCGCGTCTCGCTCGGCGTGCGCGCGCTCGACGCCCTCGTTCCCTGCGGCCGCGGACAGCGGCTCGGCATCTTCGCCGGCTCCGGCGTCGGCAAGTCGTCGCTGCTGGGCATGATCGCCCGCTCGACGTCGGCGGACGTCAACGTCATCTGCCTGGTCGGCGAGCGAGGCCGCGAGGTGCGCGAGTTCATCGAGCGCGACCTCGGCCCCGAGGGCATGGCCCGCTCCGTGGTCATCGTGGCCACCTCCGACCAGCCCGCGCTGGTGCGCATCAAGGCCGCCTTCACCGCCACCACGATCGCCGAGCACTTCCGCGACCAGGGCCGCGACGTCATGCTCATGATGGACTCGGTCACGCGCTTCGCCATGGCCCAGCGCGAGGTCGGCCTGGCCATCGGCGAGCCGCCAGCCACGCGCGGCTACACGCCGAGCGTGTTCGCGCTGCTGCCGAAGCTGCTGGAGCGCTCCGGCACCTCGCCGCGCGGCACCATCACCGGTCTCTACACCGTGCTGGTCGACGGCGACGACATGAACGAGCCGATCGCCGACGCGGTGCGCTCGATCCTCGACGGCCACGTGGTCCTCTCGCGCGACCTCGCGCACGCCGGCCACTACCCGGCGGTCGACGTGCTGGCCAGCGTCTCGCGTCTCGTCGGCGAGGTCGTCACGAGCGACGTGCGCTCGGCGGGCGACGACGTCCGGCGCCTGATGGCCGCCTACCGCGACAAGTCGGACCTGATCGCGATCGGCGCCTACCAGCAGGGCAGCGACGCGGTGACCGACGCCGCCATCGCGGCGCGCGAGCCGATCGACTCCTTCCTCCGCCAGAAGCCCGACGAGGTCACCTCGGCCGACGAGGCCGACTCCATGCTCACCCAGCTCGCGCTGCTCTCCGGCGTGCCCGAGCCCGCGCCGGCGATGCCGGCCGAGCCCGCACCGCCGGCGCCGCCCGCCGGCGCCGGGACGCCGCTGCACTCGGCGATCCCGCCGCTACACCTCGCGGCCTAGCGGGACCAGCCGCCTAGGTGTAAATAGGCAGGATTCGTTTCGGTTTTCGGCGTAGCGTCCTGGCTAAGGGTCGTCAGACGACCGCAGGGCAGGACGCTTCGAGGAAACCGCCCTCGCCGGCCTCCCCAGCTCCCCTACCCAGCCGCAGTTGACGTTCGCCCGTCGGGCAGGCGGGAGGCACAGCCACGCGACTACGAGATCGGCTCCTCGTCGCCGACAAGATGCCGACGATCCAGGACGCCGCGGCGCTGATCGGCGCGCGCGGCTGACCGGCCCGCCCGGCGGGCGGGCCGGTTGCGCGTGCCTAGAGGCCCAGCGCCGGCAGCGCGCCGAGCTCGCAGTTGAACACCGTCTCGCCGTTGACGCAGGCGTCGCTACCGTCCTCGCCGTCGGTCCGGTCGAAGCCGGGCCCGCCGTCGAGCTGGTCGTCGCCGTTGCCGCCGAACAAGCGGTCGTTGCCGTTCTCGACCTCGACCCACGGCAGGCCGAGCTTGTCGTTGCCGTCGCCGCCGCGGAGCTCGTCGTTGCCGAGCTCGCCCTGGAGGCGGTCGTCGCCGGCCCCGGCGAGCAGGAGGTCGTCGCCCGCGCCCGCGAACGTCAGGTGGTCGTCGCCCTCGTCGCCGATCAGGATGTCGGCGCGGTCGTACTCGGCGGGGTAGGAGCCGCCGTAGGTCGCGTCGTCGCCGGCGCCGCCGATCACGATGTCGCGGCCACGCTGGCCGCCGATCTCGTCGTTGCCGTCGCCGCCGTCGATGAAGTCGTCGCCGTCGAGGCCGCCGGCGTTGTCGTTGCCGGGACCGCCGGAGATCACGTCGGCGCGGTCGTCGGTCTTCTTGCCGGCCTCGGCGCGGGTCGCCATCGGATCGTCGGCGCCGTCGATCCAGTCGCGGCCGTCGCCGCCCGCGATCCGGTCGCCGCCGCCGGCGCCGCACAGGATGTCGTCGCCGCCGAGGCCGAGGATCACGTCGTCGCCGTCGCCGGCGTAGATGACGTCCGGCCCCTCGGTGCCGACCAGCACGTCGTCGCGCCACGTGCCGACGATCGTGTAGTCGTTGTAGGTGCCACCCTGGCCACCGAAGCAGGTCGGCGGCGCCTGCGTGGCGGGCGCGGCCGACGGGATGAGCAGCGCGCCCGCGAGGAGCGCGCCGAGAAGCAAAGCGATACGGGTCATACCCGGAAGACGAGGAGACAGGGGCGTGGATTCCCTGCCGGGGAGTGGGGAGGTTCGGGTCATGGCCCGACGGTACGTGTGGCCGGGGCCCGTTTCCTGAGGATCCGATGAGCGCTGTCTGAGGGTCGCTACAGGTTCCGGAGCAGCGGCCGATCAATCCGGTCGTGGAGACTCCGTCCTTCACGTTCCGTCTCGAGCGCGTCAAGACGCTCCGGGAGCGCGCGGAAGCGCGCGCTCAGGAGGATCTGGCGCATGAGCTCCGCCTGCGCCTACGCGGCGAGGCGATGCTGCGCGAGGCGACGTACGCCGTCTCAGCCGCCACTCAGGCCGGCCGCGACGCCGTGCTCGCCCGTCCGTCGGGCATGGACCTGATCGCCGCCCAGGCGTTCATGGAGCGTGCCGAGCGCGACCGCCGCGAGGCGGCGCTCGACCTCGACCGCCAGGACGCCGAGGTGGCCGCGCGCCGCGACGCGCTCCAGGCCGCCGCCCGCGACCGCCAGGTCATGGACAAGCTCGAGGAGCGCCAGCGCGCCGACCACAACCGTGCATGGGCCCGTCGTGCGCAGGGCGCGCTCGACGAGATCGCTCTGGGCGTGCACCGCCGGGGCGCTGCCGCATGAGCGTCGACGCGGTCGTGGCTCGGGTCGTCGAGCTCCAGCAGATGATGGGTGCGCCCGCGCCCGCCCAGACTTCCACGTCGAGCGCGTTCGCCTCGCAGCTCGCCACCGCCACGGCCGCGACCTCCGCGCCGGCGGCGACCACCGCTTCCGCCGGCCTGATGAGCGTCGGCGCCTCCGAGCTTCCGGCCGACGTTCCGTTCGGCGCCGAGATCACCGCCGCCGCGAAGAAGCACGGGATCGACCCCGCGCTGCTCGCCGGCCTGGTCAAGCAGGAGTCGGGCTTCAACCCCAACGCCGGCTCGCCGGCGGGAGCCCGCGGGCTCACCCAGCTGATGCCGGGCACCGCCGCCGGCCTCGGCGTGAGCAACGTGCTCGATCCCGCCCAGAGCCTCGACGGCGGCGCGAAGTACCTGCGCCAGCAGCTCGACGCCTTCGGCGGCGACGTGACGCGCGCCCTGGCCGCGTACAACGCCGGCCCCGGCGCCGTCCAGCGCTACGGCGGCGTCCCGCCCTACGCGGAGACGCAGAACTACGTCCGCATCGTTCAGGCCAACGCCGCGCAGTACCGCGCCGGCGGCGCCGCTCCCTCGATCCTTTGATGAACACAGAACGCACCCAGCCCACGCGCCCCGCTGCGCTGAACGACCGCTCCTCGGCCGCTCCGGCCGAGCGCCGGCCCGAAGGCGCCTTCGCCGCGCTGCTCGACGCCGTTGCCCCCGCCCCCCGTCGCGAGGAGCCGAAGGCGCCGCGCACCGACGTGCGCGACCGCGGCCCGGAGCCGCGCGACGCCGCGCCGCGCCGCGAGCAGCCCGCGGGCACCGCGCCCGAGGGCTCCCCGTCCGACGCCGGCACCCGCGAGCAGCCGCAGGCCGACCGGCCCGTCGCCCTCGCCGTGGCTCCGGTCGCCGACCTCGCCGTGGCGCCGGTCGCCCTGCCGGAGGCCGTCGCCCCGGCCGCTCCCGTGCTGCCCACCCCGCCGATCTTCATGCTCGCTCCCGAGGCCGTCGTCGCCGCTCCGGTGGCGCCGCAGCCCGCGGTCGCCGCGCCGCTGCCGGCCGACGCCGCTCCGGTCGCGGCCGCGCCGCTGCCCGGTGCCCCGGTCCTCGCGCAGCAGACCGCTCCGGCCCAGCCCGTCGTGGCCGAGGCCGAGGCGCAGGCTCCCGCCGGCGTGCCGGTCGAGGCCGACGTCCCGGCGCAGACCGCGGCCGCCGCGCCGCAGACCGCCGCGCCCGAGTCGCGCAAGCCCGCCGTGCCCGCCGCTCCGGTCGCCGAGGCTCCGGTTGCCCCCGAGGCGCCCGCCGCGCCCGAGGCTCCGGCCGCCGCGCCGGCCCGCGCCGCCGCGACGCACGAGAGCGCTCCGGCTCCCACGCCGGCCGCGCAGGCGCCCGTCTCCGAGCCCGTCGCCTCCGCTCCCGCCCCGGCGCCCGCCTCGGCGCCGGCCGCCCCCGAGCGCACCGTGCCGCTGCACCGTGCGCCGGCCGCGGTCCAGACGCTGCTGCACGTCGCCGTCGACCGCGGCATCTCGCACGCCAAGCTGGCGCTGCGGCCGGTCGAGCTGGGCGGCATCGAGATCCGCCTGCAGGCCACGGCCGGCGGCATCGCCGCCCAGGTGGTGGCCGACTCCCCGGAGGCCGCCAGGCTGCTGGCCCAGGCCGGCGACGACCTTCGCCGCGCGCTCGAGGCGCGCGACGTGAACCTGATCTCGCTCGAGGTCTCGACGTCGGGCGATCGGCAGCAGCAGAGCGCCCGCGGCGAGTGGACCGACGGCGATGACGCCCTGTTCGGCGGCTCCGGCCGCTCGGGCTCCGGCGACGCCGACGGCGACGCCGAACCTGCTCCGACCACCCAGACCGTCATCGAGCTCCCCGGTGGGCTGCTCGTGGACGTCCTCGCCTGACCCCCGACAACGGACTGATGACCTCCATCAACACAAACTCCAGCGACCGGATCCTCACGCTCGAGGAGATGAAGCCGAAGGGCTCCACCGGCGGCGAAATGGGCAAGGACCAGTTCCTCAAGCTCTTCGTCGCGCAGCTCCAGCACCAGGACCCGATGAACCCGATGAACGACAGCGAGTTCATGGGCCAGATGGCGTCCTTCTCCACGCTCGAGCAGGTCTCCAATCTCGCCGCCGCCAATGAGCGCGTGGCCGCCAACCTGACGTCCAGCAGCGCGATCGGCCTTATCGGCCGCACGGTCAGCTACGTGGACGAGAACGACCAGATTCACACCGGCAAGGTCGACAAGGTCACCACCGCGGGCGGCGTTCCGACGCTCACGGTCGACGGCGTCGACGGAGTCGATCCCTCAACCATCACGCAGGTCGCTTAGGCGACGGAAGGAGTTGATGCCCCGATGATGCGAGGCATGTTCGCTGCCATCAGCGGCCTCAAGACCCACCAGGTGATGCTCGACGTCACCTCCAACGACATCGCCAACGTCAACACGATCGGCTACAAGTCGGCTCGCGCGACGTTCACGGACGCCCTCAACCAGACGCAGCGCGGCGCCTCCGGCCCGGGCGGCGGCACGGGCGGCACCAACGCGGCCCAGGTCGGCCTCGGCGTCCAGCTCGGCTCGATCGACAACGTGATGACCGGCGGCGCCCTGCAGTCCACGGGCGGCACGTACGACATCGCGGTCCAGCAGGGCCCGGGCTTCTTCCGGGTCGCCGCCAGCACGACCACCCCGCCGACGGCGAACGCGGGCGCCGTGGAGTACACCCGCGCGGGCAACTTCACCACCAACAGCGCCGGCTACCTGGTCACCCAGGACGGCTACTACCTCCAGGGCCGCACCGCCGGCGGCGCCGACACGCTGATCCAGGTCCCGCCCGGGTCGACCAACGTGTCGATCGGCCAGAACGGCGAGGTCTCGTACGTCGACGGCACCGGCACGCGCCAGTCGTCCGGCTTCCTCACGCTGGCGACGTTCTCGAACCAGGCCGGCCTGTCGCGCAGCGGCTCGAACCGCTGGCTGCAGAGCGCCAACTCGGGTGCGCCGACCGTCGGCACCCCGGGCACCACGCACGGCTTCACCACCGCCGGCGCGATCGAGATGTCCAACGTGGACCTCGCCCAGTCGTTCACGAGCATGATCACCGCGCAGCGTGGCTTCCAGGCCAACTCGCGAGTCATCTCGACGGCTGACGAGATGCTGCAGGACCTCGTGAACCTGAAGCGCTATAAGTCGCCTCAGGCGCCTCGCAGGGATGCAGAAGGGCCCGCCACCAACGTGGCGGGCCCTTTCTCGTTCAACTACGGGCGCTCCCGGCCGATGACCAGACCAGGAGCCCATCCGTCTCCACTCTCTCGCCATGATCCGACTTCACAAACTTGGGCGCACGCCCCATCCGTTCCACCTGAACCCGGACCTGATCCTCACCGTCGAGGCCAACCCGGACACCGTCGTCGTGCTCACGACCGGCTCGCGCCTGGTCGTGGTCGAGTCGCCCGACCAGGTCGCCGAGTTCGTGCGCACCTGGCGCGCCTCGGTCCTCGACGCCATGACCCGCGTCCCGCGCCGCTCCCAGACGCTCGCGCTCGTGCGCGGCACCGCCGGTGACGGCGCCATCGTCGCCCTCAACGCCGAGCACGCCCGCCAGGAGAGCGAGCTGCCGCAGAAGGGGCCGCGGTCATGAAGTTCGGCACCGGCATCGGCGTCGTCATCTCCGTCCTCGGTATCGCCATGGGCGCGACCATGGAGGGGACGAACGTCATGGTCGTGATCAACATCCCGGCCATCCTGATCGTGCTCGTCGGCACGCTGGGCGCGACCATCGCCGCCTGCGGCCTGCCGGTGCACATCCGGCTCCCCAAGCTCTACATGAAGGCGCTCATGCCGCCCGACCTCGACCTCGTCGGCCGGGTGAACCAGCTCGTGGGCTACGCCGACCAGGCGCGCCGCGACGGCCTGCTGGCCCTCGACGAGGCGGTCAAGGGGATCGACGATCCGTTCACGCGCAAGGGCGTCCAGCTCGTCGTCGACGGCACCGACCCGGATCTCGTGGCCGCGGTGCTCGACGCCGAGAACGAGGCGATGCGCAAGCGCCACGTCGCCGCCCGCGCGCCGTTCATGCAGGCCGGCGCCCTGGCGCCGACGATGGGCATCATCGGCACGGTGTTCGGCCTCGTGAACGTGATGAACAACCTCAACCAGCCGTCCACGCTGGGCCCGCTGATCGCCGCCGCGTTCCTCGCGACGCTGATCGGCGTCGGCTCCGCCAACGTCGTCTTCCTCCCGATGGCCAACCGCCTGAAGGAGCTCTCGGAGGCCGAGATGCACTTCCGCGAGATGACGCTCGAGGGCGTCCTCGCCATCCAGGCCGGCGACAACCCGCGCGTCGTCGCCGAGAAGCTCATGGCCTACGTGCCGCCGGGCGAGCGTCCCACCGAGGAAGAGCAGGAGGCCGCCAAGGCCGCTGCCAAGCAGGCGGCCTGAGGTGACCCATGAGCGCGGCGAGGCGGCATAAGAAGCACCACCACGAGGAGCACGAGAACCACGAGCGCTGGCTCGTCTCGGGCTACGACATGATGACGCTGCTGTTCGCGGTGTTCGTGGTGCTGTTCGCCATCTCGTCGACGAACATCAGCAAGGTCAAGCTGCTGGAGCAGTCGCTCCAGGAGGCCTTCTCCGGGCCGGTCCTCACGGGCGGCCGGGCGATGATGAAGACCGGCGACGAGTCGGAGGCCGAGAAGGCGCCGGCGAACCCGCCGCTGCCGACCCTGAGCCCCGCGCAGGCCCTCGCCCAGGCCATGAACCCGGAGGACGCCGAGGAGGCGGCCGAGCAGGCGCAGGCCGAGGAGCGCAGCTTCCAGGACCTCAAGAAGCGCATCGACAAGCTGGCCAAGGAGGCCGGCCTCGCCGAGAAGATGTCCACCACGGTCACGCCGGACGGGCTGAAGATCCGTCTGGTGACCGACGGCGTGCTGTTCGACTCGGGCAGCGCGGTGGTCAAGTCCGGCGGGCGGCCGACGCTCTCCGAGATCGGCCGGATCATCGACCACGAGGGGACGCATCCCGTCCAGGTCGAGGGTCACACCGACGATCAGCCGATCGCAACTTCGCAGTACCCGTCCAACTGGCAGCTGTCCGGCGCCCGCGCAGCGGCCGTCGTTCAGACGCTGAACGGTGCGGGCGTGTCCGGCAAGCGCATGTCGCTGGCCGGCTATGCCGCAGAGCATCCGGTCGCGGGCAACGCAACGCCCACGGGCCGGGCGAAGAACCGTCGGGTCGAGATCATCCTGACCCGTCTGCATGGAGCAACCCAGTCGCAAGGAGGCGACAAATGAAAAAGAAGATCATCATCATCGCGGTGGCGGCGCTCGTGATCGCCGGCGGCGCCTATAAGACCGTCCTGGCCAAGCCGAAGGAGAAGGCTCCCGAGCCCAAGGTCCACGGCACGGTCTACGTTCTCCCGAAGGAGTTCCTGGTCAACCTGGCCGACGGCCGGTACGCCAAGCTGCAGGTCGCGCTCGTCGTCGAGCATCCGCCGGTCGCCGCCGGCGGGCACGGCGCGCCGGTCGCGCCCGAGGGCTACGGCGCCGAGCCGCAGGAGGCGATCATCCGCGACCTGATCACGGACGAGCTGACCGACGCCTCCGACCACGAGCTGATCCAGCGCGAAGGTCGCGAGAAGATCAAGAAGCAGATCCTGAAGTCGATCAAGGAACACACGGACGTCCACGTCGAGGAGGTCCTCTTCCCCGACGTCACCGTGCAGTGAGGAACCCATGAGCGATCCAGTCGACTACGTACCCTTCGAGACCACCGTCACCACGCCTGAGACGGCGCGGACGGCACGCCCGAGCTCGAGCGGCTCTACGACGTCCCTGTCGAGCTGGCCGTGGAGATCGGCCGCACGCAGATGACGATCCGCGAGACGCTGGCCCTCGGGCCCGGCTCGATCGTGACGCTCAACCGCCTCGCCGGCGAGCCCGTCGACCTGCTGGTCAACGGCAAGCCGATCGCGCGCGGCGAGGTCGTGGTCATCGACGAGGAGTTCGGCCTGCGCGTCACCGAGGTCGTCTCGAGCGAGTCCGCGACGACGCGAGGACGCGGCGCCCGCCGCGCCCGTCGCCGAGCCGATCCTCACGCCCGACCCGATCGCTCCGCACGCGTAGCGACCGCGCGGCGCGGATACTCCTGGTGGATGGGGAGAGTCCGCGCCGCCGTCGCGACCTTCTGGGGCAAGGCCTACGAGGACAACCTCACCGGCCTGGCCTCGATGGTCGCCTACAACCTCCTGCTGTCGATCTTCCCGGTCGCGCTGGTGGCGCTGTTCATCGCGGGCCGCATCCTGCGCTCGCAGGAGCTGCAGGACTCGGTGCTGCTCGACCTCGAGCAGCTCTTCCCCACCGCCGCCGAGACCACGCTGAGCGCGGCCGTCCGCCGGCTGCAGGAGTCCTCCACGACGACGGGCATCCTCGCCATCGTCGCCTCCGATCTGGTTCGCCACCTCCTTCTGGGGCGCGCTCGACACCGCGTTCTGCCAGATCTACCACCGGCCGTGCCGCAGCTGGGTGCGGCAGAAGGTGTTCGCGCTCGGCATGTTCGCCGTGGTGCTGCTCTTCATCGTGGCCAGCGTCACGGTCCCGGCGCTGCAGAGCCTGCTGGTCACGAGCGCCGACGACCTCCCGTTCGGGCTCTCCGAGGTGCGCGGCCTGGTGTACGGGGTCACGCTGGCGGCCGGCGTGCTGATCCTCTTCGTCGCGCTGTGCGCGACGTACCGGCTGGTGCCGAGCGGCGCCGTCCCGTGGCACAGCGTCTGGCCCGGCGCCGTCGGCGCGACGCTGGCCATGGGCATCGTCGACTACGGCTTCCCGCTCTACCTGCAGAACGTGACGACCCTGCGCGCGGGCACGACGTTCGTCTTCGTGCTGATCGCGCTCGTGTGGTTCTACGCGCTGGCGATCATCCTGCTCGGCGGCGCGGTCATCAACGCGCTGCGGTACGAGCGCTCGGAGCGCCTCAGGCGCTGAGCAGCTCGCGCGCCTCGTCGACCCTGTCGGCGGGCACGGCCACGGTGTACGAGGCTCCGGCGCCGGCGAAGGCGCCCATGTTGCCGGGCGCCACCGCGCACGGGATGCCGCTCTCCTCGAGCCGCTGCCTGATCATCTCGGCTATCGCCTCGTTGTCGGCCCGCTCGATCGTCACGTAGTCAGTCATAGGCTCGCCGGCCCTGCGTGTACGCGCCGAGGTCTATCACGAAGGCCAGGGCGACGAAGAACCACTCGATGCCGGTCACCTCGCGCCCGGGCCCCCAGTCCCAGAACGCCGTGTAGGCCAGCGTCGTCCACGGCAGCAGGAAGAAGCCGAGCAGCGGGAGGAACCAGCTGTCGAAGGCGCGGCTCAGGAGGTCGCTGAACAGCCACATCAGGATCAGCGCCAGCCGCGGCGAGATCAGCGCGAGGAGGACGACGAAACACCCCATGGGCGCTAGCTTCGCCGTTCGGCAGCCGTCTGACAAGGCGGGGCTGGCCATCGAGTCGTGGCGGGCGTAGGGTCGTGCCATGGCGGTGACCGCACAGGTCGAGCTGGCGACCCGGCTCATGGGCATCTTCGTGACCAGCACCGAGAAGCTCGTGGTCCCGATCGAGAACGGGCGGGACTACCTGCAGAAGCACCACAACGACGCGTCCGGGGGCGTGGCCGACATGCTCGAGCAGATGCGCACGACGGTCGCCGGCGCGTTGAGCGTGGTCCGGAACATCGCGGAGTTCGCGGACGGCGCGGCGCAGGGAGACTTCGAGCAGCGGCTCGACGCCGCCGACCACGCGATCGACTCGGCGGCGGAGCGGATCCCCCTGCTGAAGGGCTCCTGCACGCGCATCGGCGAGATCGCCGACGAGCTGGGCCGTCGCTTCGTCGGGCGTCCCTTCTGGGCCATCTTCGGAAAGTCGGCCGACCGGCGCGCGGGTGAGCTGTCGCAGACGATGAACGAGATCTATCGCGACGACGCAGCCATGACCTACCAGGTCTACGAGCTCCTCGAGGCTGGTCGCGAGGCGGTGAACCAGGCGAGAGCCGAGCTTCGAAAGCCGGGTGGCCTGGCGGGCGCGCAGGCGTTCATGTCGGAACAGGGCGAGGCGCTCCTGCCGGTCGTCGACGAGCTCAGGGTCCTGCGCGACCGCATCGGCGCGATGATCACCGCGTTCGACCGTCCCGTCTAGCGCGCGTCAGGGGACGAGCTCCCACACGAGCTCGGCGACTGTTTCGACATCGCGGTCGTCACTGCTCGTCAACGCGGCGGTCGCCTGATCCCGCTGGATGCTCAGCATCTCGTTCCTCGGATTCTCCTGCTCGGGCGCCAGGTACCAGGCGTGGTCCGTCTCCGCGACGAGCAGTCCCGAAACCGATCGGCTGTCGTCACCGGTGACGAACGGCGCAGCCACGCTCGCGGCCGGCTCGTCGAGCGCGAGCGTCACCGATGCCGGCGGCCGCGGGTCGACTTGGCCCTGGACCATGATCGCGAACGCGACGACGAGCAGCAGTCCGATGAACAGCGCAACCGAGCTCGGCGGCGTCCCTGTGCGCCAGATCATCAGGGCGAGCAGTCCTAAGAGCACGAGGCCGATCACGACGCAGACGGCGTAGACCCACGGCAGAAAGCCGAGCACGAGAACGACGAGCACGAGCCCGGCGAAAACCGCGAACGACGCCTCGACGCGCCGGGGGACGCCGGCGAGCGACGTCTCGTACTCCTGCAACCGCTCGCTCTGCCATCGCTGGCGCCGCTCGAGTTCGGCCTGGTACTGGTCGCGCATGTCCTCATCCGGAGCCAGCTCCTTCAGGGCACCGGCGAACCGGGCCTCGAGTTGCTTCCGCTCGCCCGCGACGCGCTGCTCCGCGGCCCATCCGGTCGCCGCCGCGAACACGCCGAGGAGCACGAGCGTCAAGAGCACGATGACATTGCCGGGATCGAGCAGCGCGTCGATCCCGCGCGTCAACAGCTGCTCGATCGGGATGACTGCGAGGCCGTCGCGGACGTCCACGCCGGCCTCACGCAGCTCGCCCGCTCGCAACGACGCACCGATGGCGTATGTCAGGCCGAGGAGGACCGCGGCGATGCCCGTGAGTCCCTGGGCGGCGCTGAGCAGCTGAGAGCCTCCGGTGGGAGCGATCGGCGTCGCGTCAGGCTGTGACACCTGCACCACGCCGAGAGCGTCTCACTTCGCGGCGCGTAAGTCACGGCCTGTCGATTCAGGGCTAAAGACCCGCTGCGGGCGGCCGATGAAGGTGTCGAGTCCTGTCCAGACTCGCCCCCTCGGTGATGAGAATTTCCCCTGCCTTCAAGTCGGCGGGAACGGCCGTGCTCGGCCTTTTCCTGCTCGCCCCCACCGCTCTCGCGGCGGACGGCGAGCGTACGCCGCTCAAGCTCAGCGACGCGGATTCCGCGCCCGCTCAGGCTGCCGGCTCGGCCGGCGGCGGGCTCGTGCGCACGATCGTCGGCCTGGCGGTCGTGATCGGCGTCATCTACGGGCTCTACTGGATCCTCAAGCAGGTCAAGGCGTCGCGTGAGGAGTCCGCGACCGGCGAGGGCCTGCAGACGCTCGCCACGCTTCCGCTCGGCACCAACCGCAGCATCCACCTCGTCAAGGCCGGCCACGAGATCGTCCTCGTGGGCGCCGGCGAGCACGGCGTCACGCCGATCCGCACCTACAGCGAGGTCGAGGCGCGTGCGCTGGGCCTGATCGAGGACGAGACCGCCGAGACCGTCGAAGAGGCCAAGCCCGTGCAAGGCCCGCGGCAGCTTCCTCGAGAACCTGCGCCGCCTGACGGTGATCCGATGAAGGCCGACGGCCAGAACGCGATCCAGCTGCTGCTGCTGATCGGCGGCATCTCGCTGGTGCCCGCCCTGCTCTTCACGGTCACCGGCTTCACCCGCATCCTCATCGTCCTCGGCTTCATCCGCTCCGGCCTCGGCACGCCGACCGCGCCGCCCAACCAGGTGCTGGTCGGCATCGCGCTGTTCCTGACCATCTTCGTGATGGCGCCGACCTTCACCAAGATCAAGGACGAAGCCTTCGAGCCGCTCTCCAAGGGCAAGATCACCCAGGAGCAGGCCTTCAAGCGCGCCGAGGGCCCGATGCGCGAGTTCATGTTCGACCAGACTCGCAGCAAGGACCTCGCGCTGTTCGCCAAGCTGGCGAAGATCGAGAAGCCGGAGACGCGGGCGGACATCCCGACCCACGTCCTGATCCCCGCCTTCATCATCTCCGAGCTCAAGACGGCGTTCCAGATCGGGTTCCTGATCTTCCTGCCGTTCCTGATCATCGACCTCGTCGTCGGCGCGACCCTGATGTCGATGGGCATGGTGATGCTGCCACCCGTCTTCATCTCGCTGCCGTTCAAGATCCTGCTCTTCGTCCTGGTGGACGGCTGGAACCTCGTCACGCGATCGCTCGTGGAGAGCTTCCACTGATGACCCAGGACACCGTCGTCAGCATCTGCGTCTCCGCGATGGAGCTGGCCCTGAAGATCGGGCTGCCGCTCCTGCTCGTGGGCCTCGTCATCGGTCTCGTGGTCTCCGTCTTCCAGGCGGTCACGCAGATCCAGGAGCAGACGCTCAGCTTCATCCCGAAGATCATCGGCCTCGCCGTCGTGCTCGTCGTCGGCGGCCCGTGGATGCTCGGCCAGCTCATCAACTGGACTCAGGAGCTCTACGGCCAGATCCCGAACCTGGTGGGCGGATGAACCCCGAGTCGATCCTCGCGGAGTTCAGCCAGCAGCAGGTGCTCGGCTTCATGCTCGTGCTCGCGCGCGTCTCGCCGCTGTTCCTCCTCGCCCCGCTCTTCTCGTCCAAGATGCTGCCCGCCCGCGCACGCGGCATCGTCGCCGTCGGGCTCGCGCTCGGCATCGCGCCGATCGCCATGAACGCCGGCGGCGAGAAGATCCCCACCGAGGTCCTCGCCCTCGGCGGCCTGGTCATCAAGGAGATGCTCGTCGGCCTCGGCTTCTCGTTCGCGCTCGCCGCCCTGTTCGCGGCCGTCCAGGTGGCCGGCAGCCTGCTCGACACGCTGATCGGCTTCTCGTTCGGCGCGCTCGTCGATCCCATCACCGGCACCAACGGCGGCGTCCTCAACCAGCTCTACGCGCTGATCGGCGTGATGATCTTCGTCGTCATCAACGGCGACGCCTGGGTGATCCAGGGTCTCGCCCGCAGCTACGAGGCGATCCCGCTCTCCGAGTCGCCCGCCATCGGCACGCTCGTCGAGGGCGCCCAGACCGCCTACAGCGGCATCTTCGCCTCCGCCATCGAGATCTGCGCGCCGGTGCTGGTCGCCGTCGTCCTGTGCGACGTCGCCTTCGGCCTCGTCAGCCGCGTCGTGCCGCAGCTCAACGTCTTCGCGGTCGGCTTCCCGGCCAAGGTCACCGTCGGCCTCATCCTGGTCGGCGCCTCGATGCCGTTCGTGGCCGGCTGGCTCGGCGACGAGCTGCAGAGCTCGGTCTCCTCCGCCCTCCAGACGCTGAAGGTGGCCGGCTAGCCATGGCCGAGAACAAGACCGAGAAGGCAACACCCAAGAAGCGCCACGAGGCGCGCCAGAAGGGCCAGGTCGCCCGCTCGCAGGACGCCAACGGCGCCGATCGTGCTGATGGCCTCCGTGCTCGCGCTGTCGGCCTTCGGCCCGGCGATGTTCCGGCGCATGCAGGAGGCGACGCTCGGCATCCTGAGCTGGGTCTCCTCGCCCGAGGTCGTCTCCAGCAAGGGCGTCACCGAGCTGTTCATGACCGTCGGCGTGCACGTCGCCATGTCGGCCGTGCCCGTCGTCGCCATCTGCATGCTCGCCGGCGTCGCCGCCAACGTCGGCCAGGTCGGCTTCAAGCCCTCGCCGAAGGCGCTCGCGCCCGACTTCAAGAAGCTCAACCCGCTCACCGGCTTCAAGAACATCTTCGGCATGAACATGGCCGCCGAGTCGATCAAGAGCGTGCTCAAGATCGGCGCCGTCGGCGGCATCGTCGCCCTCGCCGTCTTCCCCAAGCTCGAGGAGATGGCCGCGCTGGTGGGCATGCCCGCCGAGGCCCTGCTCCCGCACCTCTGCATGCTGATCCTGCGCGTCGCGCAGTGGGGCGCGCTCGCCTACCTGGCGATCGCGGCCGCCGACTTCTTCTACCAGAAGCACCGCTTCGAGAAGAACCTCAAGATGGACAAGGAGGAGGTCAAGCGGGAGCACAAGCAGCAGGAGCTCCCGTCCGAGGTCAAGGGCATGCAGCGCCGCCGCGCGATGGAGCTCGCCCGCGCCCGCATGATGGACGCGGTCCCGACCGCCGACGTCGTCGTCACCAACCCGACGCACTTCTCGGTCGCGCTCAAGTACGACAGCGACAAGCCCGCCCCGATCGTCGTCGCCAAGGGCACCGACCACCTCGCCCTGCGCATCCGCCGCGAGGCGGCCGCCCACGGCGTCGCCGTGATCCCCGATCCGCCGCTCGCGCGTGCCCTGTACGCCAGCGTCGAGATCAACCGCATGATCCCCGAGGAGCTCTTCCAGGGCGTCGCCCAGCTGCTCGCCTACGTCTACAGAGTCGCCGGTCAGAGGGCCGCAGCCGCATGAACTCTCCTGAAGAAGGCCAGTCGCTACTCCGACCTGCTCGCCGCCGGCGCCGTCGTGCTGGTCGTGGCGATGATGGTCATCCCACTGCCGCCGTTCATCCTCGACCTGCTCATCACGCTGAACATCTCGGCGGCCCTGATGATCGTCGTGGCCACCCTCTACGTGCCGCGCGCGCTCGACTTCAGCTCGTTCCCGAGCCTGCTGCTGCTCACCACGCTGCTGCGGCTGGCGATCAACATCTCCGTCACCCGCCTGATCCTGCTCGAGGGCGACGCCGGCCACGTGGTGACCGCGTTCGGCGAGTTCGTCGTCGGCGGCAACGTCGTCGTCGGCCTCGTGATCTTCCTGATCCTGATCGTGATCCAGTTCGTGGTGATCACGAACGGCGCCGGCCGCGTCGCCGAGGTGGGCGCGCGCTTCACGCTCGACGCCATGCCGGGCAAGCAGATGGCGATCGACGCCGACCTCAACACCGGCCAGATCACCGACGAGGAGGCGCGCCAGCGCCGCGCGGAGATCTCCCAGGAGGCCGACTTCTACGGCGCGATGGACGGCGCCTCGAAGTTCGTCAAGGGCGACGCGATGGCCGGCATCCTCATCACCGGCATCAACCTCATCGGCGGCATCGTCATCGGCGTCATGCAGATGGGCATGCCGTTCGGCGAGGCCGCCCAGCACTTCTCGCTGCTGACGATCGGCGACGGCCTGTGCGCGCAGATCCCCGCGCTGCTGATCTCCGTCGCCACCGGCATCCTGGTCACCCGCTCCGCGTCCGACGGCGACCTCGGCAGCGACGTCGCGGGCCAGATCCTCGAGCAGCGCAAGGCGCCGCTCGTGGCCGGCGTGGTCATCATGGCCTTCGGGCTCGTCCCGGCGCTGCCCACGCTCCCGTTCCTGCTCATCGGCGGCATGTTCTTCGCCGTCGGCTGGACCCTGCGCAAGGCGCCGAACAAGGCCGCGCGCGAAGCCACGGCGAAGGACGCCGCCGCGCAGGCGGCTCTGCCCTCGGGCGAGCCGGCCGCCCCGCGCGACGCCGCGCTCGACGCGCTCACGCTCGACCCGCTCGAGCTGGCGATCGGCTTCGGCCTCGTGCCGATGGTCGACCAGCAGGCGGGCGGCACGCTGCTGCAGCGCGTCGGCACGATCCGCCGCCAGATCGCCTCCGAGCTCGGCATGGTCATTCCGTCTGTCCGAATCCGCGACGATGTGGGGCTGGACTCCCACGAATACGTCATGCGCGTGCGCGGCACCGAGGTCGCACGCGGCGGAGTCATGCCGGGTCACCATCTCGCGATGGACCCGGGTGACGCGATGGGCCAGCTGCCCGGGATCCCCACCACGGAGCCGGCCTTCGGCCTGCCCGCGGTGTGGATCCCGGAAAGCGGTCGCGCCGAGGCCGAGGCGCTCGGCTGGACGGTCGTCGACCCCGAGTCGGTCGTCGTCACGCACCTCACCGAGAGCATCCGCGTCCAACGCCGCCGACCTGCTCACCCGCCAGGAGACCCGCCAGCTGCTCGACCAGCTCAAGGAGGTCAACGCCGCGGTGGTCGACGAGGTCGTGCCCGACGTGCTGTCGGTCGGCGAGATCCAGCGCGTGCTGCAGTCGCTGCTGCGCGAGGGCGTCTCCGTGCGCGACCTCGGCGCCGTGGTCGAGGCGATCGGCGACAAGGCGCGGCTCACGCGCGACGTCGCGATGCTCGCCGAGTACGCGCGCCAGGCGCTCGGCCGCACGATCGTCGCCCCGTACCTGGACGGCGAGAACACGCTGCGGGCGCTCGCCCTCGATCCCTCGCTCGAGCAGGAGATCGCCGAGTCGCTCGTGCAGACCGCCGACGGCGAGTTCCTGGCCATGGACCCGGCGCGCGCCCACGCGCTCGTCGACGCCAGCTCCGAGATCGTCGAGCACGCGCTCGCGGCGGGCGGCCGGCCGGTCCTGCTCTGCTCGGCGCGCGTGCGCCGCCACCTGCGCCGCCTGTGCGAGCAGCGGCTCCCGCAGCTCGCGGTGTGCTCCTACAACGAGATCTCACCCGGTGTCAGCGTTGAGACCATCGGTGTCTTGGATCCGACATCGCTCGGGGCGCGTCACGGGGCCAATGCTGTTGCCATGGCGACCTAGTGCCGATGGAGATGAGTGGACATGGATACGACCCTCGAGTCCGACACCAAGACCTTCCGCGGCCGCACCCTCGAGGAGCTGCTGCCGAAGATCCGCGCCGAGCTCGGCGCCGACGCCATCGTGCTCCGCCGCCGCGAGGGTCTCGCGGGCGGCGTGGGCGGTTTCTTCCAGAAGTCGTACGTCGAGGTGGAGGCCCGCGCGGCGCTGCCCGACGAGCAGCCGCCCTCGAGGCGCGCAACGACCGCGCCACGGCCGAGGGCCTGTCGTCGCCGGCCATCCAGGCCCTGGTCGACCAGGCCGCTCCCTTCGCCGACGCGCTCACGCGCGCGCAGACGACCGCGGGCGATCGCGCCCACGAGGTGCTCGTCGCCGCGGCCGCCGCGGCGGCGCCGGTCGACGCCGGCCTGTACGGCCCGCAGCCGAATCGCGTCGCGATCGAGGAAGCTGTGCCGGTGGCAGAAGGCTATGTCTCCCATTTCGAGCCGGACGAGGACGACGACGACGAGCTGATCGCCGCGTCGCCGGCCGCCCCCGCGACCCGCCAGGGCCCGGGCGCGCCGCGCCCCGCGACGGCCGACAACGCCGAGCAGCGGCTCGTGGCCGCCGGCCTGAGCCCGGCGCTGGCCGCCGACATCGTGTCCGAGGCCGTCGCCCACGGGCTGCCGTTCGCGCAGCCGCGCGCCCTCAAGAAGCTGATCCGCAACACGCTCGCCCGTCGCCTGCCGGTGATGGCCGATCTGGGCGGCGACGCCCGCCGCCTCGCCTTCGTCGGCGCCGGCGGCGCCGGCAAGACCTCCGCCGCCGAGCGCCTGGCCGCCGCCTACGCGCGCGCCGACGCCGACGTGGTGGTCGTGTCCCTTCGCTCGATGGACGGCGGCTCCGGCCTCGCCTCGCGGCTCGAGCCGCAGGGCGTCTCGGTGATCGCCGCCGACACCGCCGAGCAGGCCGCGCGCCGGCTCGCCGGTCGCGAGGTCGGGCTGACGATCGTCGACACGCCGGCCGCCGGCCTGGCCGACCGCGCCGCCGTGGCCCGGATCGCCGACGACCTGCGCACGCTCGGCGTCGACGAGGTGCACCTCGCCCTTCCGGCCACGCTCAGCGCGGCCGCCGCCGACGAGCTGGCCTCCGCGCTGGCGCCGCTCGGCATCACCCACGTCGCCCTCACGCACGCCGACCAGACCGCCCGCCCGGGCGCCGCGGTCGAGCTGGCCGTGAACGGCCGCAAGGCCCTGTCCTACGTGAGCACGCGCGAGGAGATCGCGCCGCTCGACCCCGACGCCGTCGCGAAGCAGCTACTGCCCTGATCGATAATGGCCGCCATCGCCTCGTCGACCCCATCCATCCCGGCCGGTGAGCACGTGCAGGTCAGCCTGCCGCACATCGGGCTGCTGCCGGCCACGGTCGAGACGACCGAGCCCGGCGCCGTCGTGCTGGTGCTGGCGGTCGGCGACGCGCGCGTGAAGCGCCTGGGCGGCGCCGAGGTGGCGGTCGAGCACGCGACCGGCCGCGGGATCAACCGCTTCAACGGGACGCTCGAGCTCGACGACAGCCGGCCGGAGCAGCTCCGCGTCGTCCTGTCGGGCGACTCCGAGCGGATCCAGCGCCGCGAGTGGGCGCGCGTCGAGGCGACGCTGCAGGTCAGCGTCAAGGGCATCGACGAGCCCGTCGGCGGCGAGACCGTGACGCTCAACATCTCCGGCGGCGGCATCCTCGTGAAGGACCCGTGGAAGATGCCGCTGGGCATCGACGTCCGCGTCGCGCTCGAGGTCGAGCCCGGCGTCACGATCCAGGCCCTCGGGCGCGTCGTGCGCGAGCCGGCGCCCGACCAGAAGGGCATCCGGATCGACTCGATCGGCCGTGAGGACTCCGAGCGGCTCGTGCGGCTCGTCCGCGAGCGCGAGCTGGCCGCCCTGCGCATGTCGAGGGGCCGATGAGCAAGAAGAAGAGCAAGAAGGGCGCCGCCGAGGCGACCGAGGGCGCGGCGACCGTGATCTCGGTCGGCGCGCACCCGCGCGCCCGGGCGTCCATCCGCCGCACCCGCGCCCGGACCGCCCTCGCGGCCTTCGGGATCGTCCTCTTCCTGAGCCTGAACGCCGGCGTCCCCGGCGAGGAGGCCGCGCTGCGGGCCCTGGTGGCCGGCCTCGTCGGCAACCTCGTGGGCTGGGCCTGCGCGCTCGCCGTCTGGCGCTCGCTGGTGATGGCCGAGCTCAAGGTGGCCAGCGACGCCTACCACGCGCGCATGAAGGCGCGGGCCGAGGCCGCCGCCGAGCGCGCCGCCGCCGAGCAGGCCGCCAAGGCCGAGCGCCAGGCCGCCAACGCCATCTGACGCCCATGGAGCGCATCGAGCCCATCGGACCTGACCGCAGGGTGCAGCCGGTGGGCCTGACGCGTCTTACGCCCGTGGAGCGCGAGCAGGAGCGTCAGCGCCGCGAGCGCGAGCGCGAGAAGCGCCGCCGCCAGGCGCCCCAGGAGCCGCCTGAGGACGGCCGCCTGGGATTGACGTCCGGGTCTGAAGAAGTTTTCTCAAGTCCTCGGCTGAGCGGCCGATCATTCCGCTTGTAGCAAGGAGCGACAAGGAGTCGCTCCGGCCCCCACAAACACAATCATCAAGGAGAGATGATCATGGGCCTTCGTATTCAGAACAACGTTGAGGCGTTCAACGCTCACCGTCAGCTCACCGGGACCGCTTCCAAGGCCGCCAAGGCCATGGAGAAGCTGGCTTCCGGTTACCGCGTCAACCGTGCCGCTGACGACGCCGCCGGCCTCGCCATCTCGGAGAAGATGCGCGGCCAGATCGGTGGACTCGCCCAGGCGCAGCGCAACGCTCAGGACGCCGTCTCGCTGGTCCAGACCGGTGAGGGCGCCCTCAACGAGGTGCACTCGATGCTGCAGCGCATCCGCGACCTGAAGGTGCAGTACTCCAACGGCACGCTGGAGACCGGCGACAAGCAGGCGATCTCCGCCGAGGTCCAGCAGCTGGGCAAGGAGATCTCGGACATCACCACCAAGACCGAGTTCAACGGCATCAAGCTGCTGACCACGGGCACGGTGACGTTCCAGGTCGGCGCCGAGTCCGCTGACACGATCACGCTGACCAAGACCGAGATGTCGGCCGCCATCGGCACCGCCGGCACCGGCGGCGTCAAGGAGTTCATCGACATCGGCTCCGCCACCACCGTCGCTGCCGCCGACACCGCGTTCTCCGCGATCACGCTCGACAACATCGACGAGGCGATCAAGAACGTCTCCAACGCCCGTTCGACGTTCGGCGCGATCCAGAACCGTCTGGAGCACCGCCTCAACAACCTCTCGACCTACCAGGAGAACCTGGTGGCGTCGGAGAGCCGGATCCGCGACGTGGACATGGCCCAGGAGATGGTCAACTTCACGAAGCTCGGGATCCTGCAGCAGGCCGGCACGAGCATGCTCGCGCAGGCCAACCAGTCCCCGCAGAGCGTGCTTTCGCTGCTCGGCTAAGTAGCCCGGACTGACAACCACATAGCCCCACCGAGGGACGGATCGATGACGGGCGGCCTCCAGGCCGCCCGTCGTCGTTAAAGATCTGCTGCTAGCGGCCGATTCCAACGGCGATCCGTCTTACGACAAGGAGTCATCCGTCCCAATGGGTCTTCGTATCCAGAACAACGTCGAGGCCTTCAACGCCCATCGCAATCTCTCGGCCACCGCTTCCAAGGCGGCCAAGGCGATGGAGAAGCTGTCCTCGGGCTATCGCGTGAACCGTGCTGCTGACGATGCCGCCGGCCTCGCCATCTCCGAGAAGATGCGCGGCCAGATCGGTGGTCTGGCGCAGGCTCAGCGCAACGCGCAGGACGCCATCTCGCTGGTGCAGACCGGCGAAGGCGCGCTCAACGAGGTCCACTCGATGCTGCAGCGCATCCGTGACCTCAAGGTCCAGTACTCCAACGGCACCCTCGAGGCCGGCGACAAGCTCGCCATCTCCTCGGAGGTCCAGCAGCTGGGCAAGGAGATCTCGGACATCACCAGCAGGACCGAGTTCAACGGCATCAAGCTGCTGACCACCGGCACCGTGACCTTCCAGGTCGGCGCCGAGTCCGCTGACACGATCCTGCTGACCAAGACCGAGATGTCGGCCGCCATCGGCACCGCCGGCACCGGCGGCCTGGCGGAGCTCATCGACGTCGGCTCAGCCTGTACGGTCGCCGCCGCCGACACCGCGTTCGCCGGCCTGACGCTCGACAACGTCGACGAGGCGATCAAGAACGTCTCGAACGCGCGTCCGCGTTCGGCGCGGTCCAGAACCGCCTCGAGCACCGCCTCAACAACCTCGCGACCTACCAGGAGAACCTGGTGGCGTCCGAGTCCCGGATCCGCGACGTGGACATGGCCCAGGAGATGGTCAACTTCACGAAGCTCGGGATCCTGCAGCAGGCCGGCACGAGCATGCTCGCGCAGGCCAACCAGGCGCCGCAGGGCGTCCTGTCCCTGCTCCAGGGCTAGTACCACCCAAAGCAGCTCCGCAACGGGCGGCCCCAGTGGCCGCCCGTTCGCATTTCCGGGAAGTTTGCTAAAGCCGTGAATCGGCCTGCCGATCAATGTGCTTGCAAGGAGGGACGACACGGAGTCGTCCCGGCCCCCACAAACACAATCATCAAGGAGAGATGATCATGGGCCTTCGTATTCAGAACAACGTTGAGGCGTTCAACGCTCACCGTCAGCTGACCGGGACCGCTTCCAAGGCCGCCAAGGCCATGGAGCGGCTCGCTTCCGGTTACCGCATCAACCGTGCCGCGGACGACGCCGCCGGCCTCGCCATCTCGGAGAAGATGCGCGGCCAGATCGGTGGCCTCGCCCAGGCGCAGCGCAACGCGCAGGACGGCGTCTCGCTGGTGCAGACCGGAGAGGGTGCCCTCAACGAGGTGCACTCCATGCTGCAGCGCGTCCGCGACCTCAAGGTGCAGTACACCAACGGCACCCTCGAGACCGCCGACAAGGCGGCCATCTCGGCCGAGGTCCAGCAGCTGGGCAAGGAGATCACGGACATCACCACCAAGACCGAGTTCAACGGCATCAAGCTGCTGACCGCCGGCACGGTGACGTTCCAGGTCGGCGCCGAGTCCGCTGACACGATCGCGCTGACCAAGACCGACATGTCGGGCGCCGTCGGCACCGCCGGCACCGGCGGTCTCGACGAGGTCATGGACATCGGTGCCGCGGCGACCGTGGCTGCCGCCGACACCCTGTTCGCCTCCGCGAGCATGTCGCTCGACCAGATCGACGAGGCGATCAAGAACGTCTCGAACGCCCGCTCGACGTTCGGCGCGATCCAGAACCGTCTGGAGCACCGCCTCAACAACCTCTCGACCTACCAGGAGAACCTGGTGGCGTCGGAGAGCCGGATCCGCGACGTGGACATGGCCAAGGAGATGGTCAACTTCACGAAGCTCGGGATCCTGCAGCAGGCCGGCACGAGCATGCTCGCGCAGGCCAACCAGGCCCCGCAGGGCGTTCTTTCGCTGCTGCGCTAAGCACCGCCGAGCCTGACAACAACATAACCCCACCGAGGGACGGATCGATGACGGGCGGCCCGAGGCCGCCCGTCGTCGTTAAAGCCCCTGGGCGACTGCCGAATAACCGGGCGTGAGCACCATCCGTCCCACGCTCTGCATCGTTCCCGCGTACCTGCGCAGCGCCGAGCGAGCTCGACCTGCTCGCCCGCTGCCTCGTCTCGCTGCGGGCCACCGCGCCCGACGCCGAGGTGCTCGTCGTCGACGACGGCAGCCCCGTCCCCGAGCTCGTCGCGCCAGCCGAGCTGGCCTGCGAGGAGCTCGGCATCTGGTTCGTCGCCACGACGAGAACTCGGGCTTCTCCCGACCGTCAACGTCGGCCTCGAGATCGCGCACGCAGGGCCAGCGACGCCGTCCTGGTCAACGCCGACATCGAGTTCATGGACGCCGGCTGGCTCGACCGCATGCGCGAGCGCACCGACACCGAGGGCCGCCCGGCCGCCGTCGTCGGCGCCCGCCTGCTGTACCCGAACGGCCTGCTCCAGCACGCCGGCGTGATCTTCTCGCTGCTCGACCGCGACTGGCTCCACCGCTTCCGCTTCGGGCCGAGCGACCTGCCCGAGGCGCTCAGTCGCCTGCCGCTGCCCCGTGACCGCCGCGCTGCAGCTCATCCGCTGGGAGACGCTCGACGCAGATCGGCCTCTACGACGAGGGCTACCGGCTCTGCTTCGAGGACGTCGACTACTGCCTGCGCGTGTTCCAGGCCGGCCTCGAGTGCATCTACGAGCCGTCCGTGCCGCCATGCACCACGAGAGCTTGTTCCGCAGCAACTCGACCCCGAAGATCGAGCGCTGGACGCGCGAGTCGACCGGCCGCATGCGCGACCTGTGGGGCGACGAGGACCTGGCCCGCTGGGTTCCGGAGACGCTGTGATGCGACATTCCCCGGACGCTGTTCCTGTCGCGCGGCAACAAGGCGACCGCCTGGTATCGCTGCGCGCTGCCCGCCCTGGTGCTCGGCGCCGAGTGGGTCGTGCTACGCCGGCGAGCCGCCGGACGCTGCACTCGTCTGCCGGCCGCATCGACCGCGAGCTGACGCTCGCCGACGTCGCCGCGACTACGACGTCATCGTGCTCCAGCAGCCGCGCGGCGCCGAGTGGCTGCAGCGCGATCCGCGGCTGGCAGCGCGCGCGGCATCGATCGTCCTCGTCCGAGATCGACGACTGGCTGCGCGGCATCCGCAAGCGCGCGGACCACGACTTCAACGAAGGCGTTCGGCAAGAAGACGATCGAGGCGCTACGAGCTCTGCATGCGCGCCGTCGACGGCGTCATCTGCTCGACGCCGTGGCTCGCGGAGCGCTACGCGCTCGCTCAACCCGCGCACCTACGTCTGCCGCAACGGCATCGACCTCAAGCGCTACGCGCTGACGCCGCCCGAGCGCGACTACGTCGGCGATCGGCTGGGCCGGCGCGACCGGCCACCTGCACGCCATGCGGCCGTGGCTGCGCGAGGTCGGCGCAGGTCATGCGCGAGCTGCCGAGGTGCGCTTCATCACCGTCGGCCAGCCGTTCGCCGACGCGCTGCGCCGGAGTTCGGCGCCGAGCGCGCGCTGGCCATCCCGTTCTCGGCGCTCGACACCTACCCGGCCTCGATGACGCTGTTCGACGTCGCGCTCGCGCCGGCCGGCGACGGGCAGCTTCTTCCGCGGCAAGAGCGACCTGCGCTGGCTCGAGGCCAGCGCGCTCGGCATGCCGATCATCGCCGACCCGGCCGTGTACCCCGACATCGAGCACGGCGTCACCGGCTTCCACGCCTCCACGCCGGAGGAGATGGGCGAGATCCTGCGCGAGCTGGTGGCCGACGAGCCGCTGCGCAAGCGCGTCGGCGCCGCCGCCAAGGCGTACGTGACCGAGCACCGCAGCGCCGAGGTGGCCGCCGAGCAGTGGGCCTCCGTGCTGCGCGAGGTCGCCACACCCGCCGTCGCCGCCTGACCGCGATGAGCCTGGAGGCCACGCTCAGCCGCATCGTGCAGCTGCAGTCGATGCTCACGCCGCCGCAGCCGGTGGCGACCGCTTCGACCGCGACGAGCGCGACGGCCTTCGCCTCCGCCCTCCAGGGCGCTACGGCCACCACCGCGGCGGCTCCCGTCCAGGCCGGTGGCACCCCCGCCGGGCAGGCGATGGTCAACCTTGCGCGCGCCGAGGTCGGCGTCGCCGAGCAGCCGCCCGGCTCGAACGACTCGCCGCGCATCTCGCAGTTCCGCCAGGCCACTGCCGGAGCCCCCGGGCCCGGGCCGTGGTGCGCTTACTTCGTCTCCTGGGCCGCCCGCGGAGCGGGCGTGCCGATCGGCGACGCCGGCCAGGGCTTCGGCCGCGTCGACGACGTGTGGGCCTGGGGCCAGAGCGCGGGCAAGGCGATCCCCGCGGACAGCGGCCAACCGCAGCCCGGCGACCTGATCGTCTGGGACGAGCACATCGGCATCGTCGAGTCGGTCGGCGCCGATGGCAGCATCAACACGATCGAGGGCAACTCCTCGGATCGCGTCTCACAGCGCAGCTACGGCTCCGACGGCGGCGGCGCCGTCGGCTACGTGCGGCTCGGCTGACCGTCGCCTCAAGTACCGTCGGGCGGCGCCGACTAACGGGACAGATGTCCGTCCCCGCGAGCATTGCTGCGCTGCCGACCTCGGTCGGCCTGCAAGAGACGTTCGAGTCGGCCACGCAAGTCGATGTGCGGGTCCCGTACCAGCGCCCTGCTCCGCCCTCGCTCGACGACGCCGCCCGTTACTACCGGCTCGCGGAGGAGGCCGGTCACTACTCCAACGGCGGCCCGTGCGTGCAGCTGCTCAGCGAGCGCACCGCCGCTCGGATCGGCGACGTCGAGTCGATCCCCGTCGCCAACTGCACGATCGGCCTGATGGCCGCGCTGCGCGCTGCGTTCGGAGATCCCACACCGGCGCGCCGCCACGTGATCGTGCCGTCCTTCACGTTCGCCGCCACCGCCGGCGCGATCATGTGGGCCGGCTTCGAGCCGCTGTTCGTGGACGTCGACCGCGACGCCTGGCAGCCGGACCCGGGCGCTCTTGCGCGCGTTCTCGACGAGCGCGGTAACAGCGTCGCGGGCGTCGTCGGGTGCTCGACGTTCGGCACCCCCGCTCCCGTCGCCACCCGCGCCGCCTGGCGCCGGCTCTGCGCGGACGCCGGTGTGCCGCTGGTGATCGACTCGGCCGCGGCCTTCGGCGCCGTCGACGACGCGGGCCTGCCCACCGGCGCCGACGGCGAGACGCACGTCTTCTCGTTCCATGTGACCAAGCCCTTCGCGGTGGCCGAGGGCGGCATCGTGACCACCGGCGACCCGGAGGTCGCTGACAGGCTCCGCAGCCTGATCAACTTCGGCTTCGACGAGACCCGGACGAGCCACGTGGCCGGCCTCAACGGCAAGATGTCCGAGCTGCACGCCGCGATGGCGCTCGCGATGCTCGACCGCTACGACGGCGCGTTGCGCCGCCGGCGTGCGCAGGTGGCCGACATCTCATCTGCGATGAGCGACCTGCCGCTGCGCCACCAACTGGGCGCCGAGGGGTCGACCTGGCAGGTTCTCCAGGTCCTCGTCCCCGACGCGGACGCCCGCGTCCGCGCCCTGCAGGCCGCCGAGGACATGGGCGTCGAGGCCCGCGCGACCTTCGATCCGCCGCTGCACGAGCATCCGGCGTTCGCCGCCTGTCCCGTTGCCGGCGACCTGCCGAACACCCGCTGGATCGCCGAGCGCTCGCTCAGCCTCCCGATGGCCGACTCCATGACCAGCGGCGAGCGCAGGCGCATCGAGGCGGCCGTCCGGGCCGGCCTCACTCGCTGAGCGGCCCCCGCTCGCACATCAGGAAGATGCTCGAGCACAGGTCCGGGTAGCGCTGCCCCAGCTGGTAGCAGCCCTCCAGGTATTCCTCCGAAATGATGTCGGTCTTCGAGCAGCCGGTCCCACTGGAAGTTGGCGAGCGCCTTGAAGAAGATCCCCGATCGGTGCACGACTCGCAGCCCGGCGGCGACCGCGTCGCGCTCGAGCGTGTCGAGCGAGTAGGTGATGCGGTGGCCGTGCTCCGCCTCGGCGGGCGTGACCGCCGCGTTGTGCGGGATCAGGCCCATCTTCACCGCGATCTGCCGCGAGGCGGCGTTGGCGTTCGGGACAGACCAGGAACAACCGTCCGCCGTCGGCGAGCCATCGTCGTTGATCCGGCGCAGGACCGCGATCGGGTCGTCGAGATGTTCGAGCACGTGGGTCAGGACGACGTTGTCGTAGCGCTCGCGGGAGCGACACGTCCTCGAACGCGAGCGTGCACGAAGCTGCACCCGGTCGCCGAGGCGCTCGCGGCGCGCTTGCGATCGCCTCGTCGGACGCCTCGACGCAGGTGATGTCGTCGAAATACGGCAGCAGCCGGCGCGGTGAAGTCGCCCTTGAAGCTGCCGAGCTCGAGCATGCTTGCCCGGCCGGAAGAACGGCTCGAACGACCGGATCATGAAGGGGTGCATGACGTCGAAGTCGAAGCCGTACGCGTACTGATGGTCGGCGGTGTCGCGGAATTCGCTGTCGTAGTCGCGCGGCGTCATGGTCCGTTCACTGAGGTCCAGTGTCATGGTCAGCTGCGGTGCCGCTGCCCGTGCCTCACGAAGCCCAATTCGTCGTAGAGCCGGCGTCGCCGCGACGTTCTCCGGCCCGAGCTCAAGCACCGATGCTCCGCAGACCGAGGTCGCGGGCGGCATCGCCACAGCGTCTGATCAGAGCGGCAGCGAGCCCGTGCCCACGCCATTCCGGCAGCACGCTCACGCTGGTGATGAAGCAGTCCTCGCCGTGTCGTTGATCCGTAGGCGGCGACCAGTCCGATTAGCGTCTCGCGTTCCAGGCTTCGAACCGCATGGCGTTCGCGCTGATCTTTGCCGCATAGTCCCGATGTCCACGCGCTGGCTCAGCGGCGGCGCGAAGGTCGGCATCGCACACGGCTCAGGTGGTCGACGATCGTCCTGTTCGCGTCGCCGGCGTTGAGCTGCTCGCTCGCTGCTCATCGCTCGAGCACCGCCACCCCGAAGCCGTGGCGGCCGAACTCGTTGCCGTTGTAGAGCATGTAGACGCGCCCGTCGCATTCGAAGACGTGCGGGTAGCAGAGCATGTCGGAGTCCCAGTCGCCAGGCGTCGGATCCAGCGCGGATCGTCGTCGTCCCGCGTCCAGTTCTCGAGGTCATCGGACCAGGCATGACCGATCCGGTAGCCACGGCCGCGTTCGTCCGGAAGTCGAACGAGTGCCGGTAGCAGAAGAACATGTGATAGCGGCCGCCGATCGCGACCACCGTCGGCAGCGCCTGGCTCTCGTCGTCGCCGAGGCGGTCGGCGATGATCTGGCGCGCCTCCTCCTTCGTCCAGGCGACGCCGTCCGGCGAAGTCGCGTGCCCGATCTTGTAGGTGCGGTCGGGCTGCGCTGTCCGGCGTGTAGCGCCTCCAGCCCGTGCCGAAGATGTACCACATGTGGAATACGTCCCCTCGATCACAGGACGAACGCATCGCCGACCAGGAACGGCTCGTGCGAGCGATGCGGCAAGCACCGGCCCGGCGCCGATCCGCTGGAAGCGTGAGGCCGTCGTCGCGGCTGACGGCCAGGCCGATCGCGGTCTCCACCGACACCGACACCCGCCGGCTCCAGCCGCAGGTATAGCCGAAGATCGCGTCGCCGTGGCGAACGACGTTCATCGGGAAGATGCCGTGCTCGTCGAAGCAGCCCAGCCCGCCGAGCGCGATCACGGTGTCGCTCGGCGACTCGCGAGGACCTGACCGAGGTCCTTGCTCATATCGACGAAGCGACGTGGCTCAGGTACTTGCCGTGCTCGTCCCGCGCTCGTGGTCGAGAAATAGATCCGCACGAAGTCGTCGAACACGACCAGGCCTGCGGCGACTGCGCGAATCCACGCAGCCGTTCGGCAGGCGTGATCGTCGGGATCGAAGATCTTGCCGAGCTTCTTCCATTTCATCGCCGGCGCCTATCACAGCGTTCCTTCGAGCTCGGCGAGCCCGAAGCCGTGTCGCCCGACCTGGTTGCCGAGGTAGGCCATGTACGTCTGTCCGTCGAGCTCGAAGACGTGCGGGTAGCTGACCATCTCCGAATCCCAGCCGTCTTCGGAGACGTCGATGCCGGCCTGGTGTCGTCGCGTGTCCAGTTGACGAGATCGGTACTGCGAGGCGTAGCCGATGCGGTAGCCGTTCTGCTTGCCGCGGTAGTCGACTGCTGTAGCGGTAGCAGAAGAACATGTGGTACGTGCCGTTGGCGATAGACACATCCGGGCTCGCCTGCGCCTCGTCCTCCTCGACGCGGCTTTCGATGAGGTCCCGGCCGTGCTTCGTCCAGGTGATGCCGTCGGCGGAGGTCGCCATGCGGATCTTGTAGACCGGCTCCGGCCCGGCCGTCGACGAGCTTCCATTTGCGGCCGGCGATGTAGAACAGGTACCAGGTCTCGTCGAAGCGCCGGATCTTCGGCCCGCTGAGCACGAACGGCTCGTCCAGCGTGTAGGACAGCACCGGGCCGCGACCCACTCGTTCGAAGGTCGATCCCGTCGGCGCTCGTCGCGCATCCCGATGGCGACGTTGAACGGCACCGATTCGCAGCGCGTCCAGCCGCCGTAGTAGGCACGATAGCCGCCGCCATCGCCGGATGACCGAGACCGGATAGGTGCCGAACTCGTCGAACTCCCCCAACCCTCCGAGGGGAAGGATCGGCTGTTCGCTCACGCGCAGGACCCGCCTCAGATCGCGTCGGTCGAGGTCGACGAAGGCGGATGGCTCACATACTGCCCCGTCCCGTCGGGTGGTGGGCGGCAGCAGAAGTACACGCGCACGAAGTCATCGAAGTGCACGGTGGCCGGCGCCTGGGCGAATTCCGCCATCCACGGACGCCCGGTCACCGCCTGGGGGATGAAGACCCGGCCGAGCTTGTGCCAGTCGAACACGTCAGGTGAGGCGATACTGTGTGGACAGCCAACCCTGGATGTCACCGATCGGGTTGTGCATCAGGACGTCGACGACCGACAACGATGGAACGAACGTCGGGCTGAGCTGCGGGTATTCGAACGGCAACATCTCGAGGAACCGCAGCTCGACCCCCCTGTCGGCAAAGGCGCTGCGCGAGTACAGATCGACGCCGCCGATGGGGTTGACGTAGGTGCCGGCGCCGAGCGCTTCGCACAGCGCCAGCACCTTGTCCTGCCCTTTGAGGTCGTGGTCGATGGGCACAGTGGAAGAGACCCGGACCTCGGTGCCCAAACCGAGGTGCGCCGACGTACGGAGCAGCGCGTGGTGCAGATAACCGAACAGGTTACGGTCAGGATGTCTGAGCACCTCCTCCAGCAGCGGCAGCGTCTGCTGAAAATAGGGCGCACGCCGGTAGGCGCCGGTGAACCGTGCAAGCAGTTTCTCCGGCGCGTAGTCGGGGGCGAGATATCGATCCCGTATCTCCAGGTAGTCCGACCCGGCCGCGAGCGGAAGCGTGAAGAGGGTGGCTTGCCCGTTGGCGAGGATCCGGTTCCGGTTGATCCATCCCTTCTTCGTGTACTGGATGTTGTCATACACGACAAACGTGTCGACGGCGCCGAGCAGCTGGAAGTACCCGAGGTAAGGAAATATGTAGGGCTGCATGATGGCAACCTTCATGGCGGGCTTCAGCCGGCTGGCTTCGAGAACAGGAAGAACGACTCGACCGGATTGACGCCGTACGCCTCGGCGTCGAGCTCGCCGAGCAACGTCGTGTGCTCGATGGGTTCACCCAGCAAGCCGGCAGCATGGAACTCGTCGATGAGGTCGAGCCCGTACAGACGTGCGTGGTCGTTCTGTCCGTAGTAGTACGTGGCAAAGGACTCGGGCTCGCTCGTGGTTGTCTCGATGGTGCGCCTGAGGATGGGTGAATACGGCGTCTGCGCGATGAGGTGCCCACCCGGCCTGAGGCATCGGCAGAACTCCACGAGGGCGCGGGCCAGGAAGTCCACGTGTTCGAGCACGTGGTTGCAGATGATGAGATCGAAGTGGCCGTCGTCGAATTCGAGTGCCTCGACGTCGATCCGCTGGTGCCCTGCGGCCTGCGGCACGAGGTCGCCGGCTACGTACTCGAGCGGCGCGAGAGCGACGATCTTGGGCTCGAGCCTCGGCTCTGGCGCGATGTGCAGAATGCGCATCTGGGGCGCGTCGGCGAGCAGGTTCGCCGCCTCGATGTACAGCCAGAGATGCCGATCGCGGTCGTTGCAATGACAAGCGGGACAGATGTGCTTGTCGCGCCGCGATCCCACGACGCCCATGTGGTCCATGAACCTCAGATCGACGGCGGCCGGATGCGGGATCCATTCGCCGATCGCTTGCGTGCACACGGCGCAGTGGTTCGGGCTGGGCTCGGGGCGGGCGGCGATGGCGAGGCGGGCTGCGACCGCCTTGGCCGCGATCTCGAGGTCTGCCTCGAACGTGTCGGTGAGCAGTTGTGTCGGCTCGCTGGTGACGATGTCGTCCAGGTGAGCGGCGAGCCGCGCGATCTCGGGGAGCTGGCGCACGTGCGACGCGTACATCTTCCGGAGCGCTCTCCACGCGCTGGTCAGCCCGGGTCCGCTGAGGTTCCCCTCGGCGGCTTCGGTGCGGACGAAGAGCTCCCATTCGTACACTCCAGCCGATATCCGCGGTGACGTGCTGGAAGAGCTCTGGGCGGCGTGTTGACGGAACGCGCTCAGGTACCCGCCGACAGCGATGATCGGAGCGTCGGTCGAAAGGTTGAGGTAGCTGGCCACGTCGGCGAGGAAGTCGAGTTTCCGGCCACGGTAGGTGTATGCCTGCGTCACGTCCACGAGCTCGCGGTTGAGCAATGTGTTGCTGGGCTCGCCGACGAAGTTGGTGAGTGTGGAGAGCATGTTGTCGACCATGAACTGGTGGTCGAGCGTCGCCATCACGCCCGGTTCGAGCAGCTGCTGCGGAGTCCAGACGACGTCGCTCTCGGGGTTCACGTACACCCGCTCGTGGAATGCGAGCGCGGACGCCGGGTTGCTGCGCAACGCACTCACCAGGGACTCGACGGAAGCCGGCAGCAGAAGGTCGTCGTCGAACAGCGGCTTGATGTATGCGCCGGTCGCGTGCTCCCACAGTTCTCGGAGGTTGAGTTCGGCGTCGCCGAAACCGTGGTGGTGGTAAGTGACTCTGGGATCGTCGACTTCGGTGACGATCTGCTCGAGTTTGGCGTCGACGGTGTCGTCGCCGACGAGGATCTCGATGTCCTCGCAAGTCTGCTCGAGCGCGCTGAGGATCGCCTCCTGCAGGTACTCGGGCTTGAACGCCGGGATGACAACGCTGACGAGCGCCACTTGGCCCGAAGATACCCGGTTCGCGCCGGACGTACGGCGCGCGGGACGGCGGCGGTGCGCTCGGCGTAAGCTCAGCACGATGCCCGATCCCAAGACGGAGGAGCTGCAGCTCGACCAGCTGCGCCGAGAGCGCGGCGAGCGCGAGCAGGCGGAGGAGTCGACGGACTCGCACGAGGCGGTGACGCACGAGCGCCGCGCCGATCGCGCCGCCTACCTCAAGGAGAAGCTCGACGAGCGCGCCAGGTCGGAGGACGAGCAATGAGCGAGCGCCCGGAAGACGAGCTGGACGACATGCAGGAGCAGTCCGACCGGCTCGGCGACGAGATCGGCGATGCCCGCGAGGACTGGGAGCGCAAGAAGGCCGATTCGAGCGTCCCTGGCGCGGTGGGAGAGCCGAAGGAGAGCGAGGACGACTTGGAGCTCGACCCGCGCGATCCGGCGAACGAGGACCTATAGCGCCAGTCCGGCAACCTCGACGCGGCCGGCGCGGTCGCTGACCGTGCCGATCCGCCGCGCGCCCGGGTGGTGGGAGGCGAGCAGCGCCGTGGCCGCGCCCGCGGTCGACTCCGGGACGACGGCGCAGAAGCCGCAGCCCATGTTGAAGACCTCCCACATCTCGGCGTCCGCGACGCCGCCGAGCTCCCGCACGAGCTCGAACACGGGCGGGACCGGCAGCGGGTCGGAGACGTCGAAGCCGACGGCCGGGCTGAGCCGCGTGAGGTTGAGCAGGCCGCCGCCCGTGATGTGGGCGAGGCCGTGGACGCGGAGCCCGGATCGCAGCAGCTCGAGCGCCGCGCGCACGTAGATCACGGTCGGCTCGAGCAGCGCGTCGGCCACCGAGGCGCCGCCGAGCGCCGCCGGCCGGTCGTCGAGCGAGAGGCCCGAGACCGCGGAGCGCGCGAGCGAGTAGCCGTTGGAGTGCAGGCCCGACGAGGGCAGCCCGATCAGCGCGTCGCCGGGGCGGCAGTCTGCGCCGGTGACGATCGCGTCGAGCGGGACGGTGCCGACGCAGGCGGCCGTGAGATCGAAGCCGTGCGGCGACGGGTGCCCGCGGATCAGCTCGGGCAGGACGGCCACCTCGCCGCCCGGGATCTCGACCCCCGCCTGCTCGGCGCCGCGCTTGAGGCCGACGGCGATCTGGCGCATCACCTCGGGGTCGGCCTGCTCGACGGCCAGGTAGTCGAGCAGCGCGATCGGCTCGGCTCCCACGCACACGATGTCGTTGACGTTCATCGCCACGCAGTCGATGCCGACCGTGTCGTAGCGGCCGGTCTGCTCGGCCACGATGAGCTTCGAGCCGACGCCGTCGGTGGCCAGCGCCAGCCCGACGCCCGGCGCGATGCGCATGACGGCCGCGAAGTGGCCCGGCAGCGGCACCGTCCGCGACGGCCGGCCGACGTCGATCGAGCGCAGCACGTCCACGAGCGCGGAGACGCCACGGTCGGCGGCCGCGGTGTCGACGCCGGACTGGGCGTAGGCGTCGGTCATCGCGCCCGATCGTGCCACACCGCGAGGACGGCGACGGCCAGCGCGGCGCGGTAGGCGGCCCAGCCCGCCAGCGGGGCGTCGGCGGTCAGCGCGCGCTCCACGCGCAGGGCGGCCCATGTCGACGCGCCGGCGGCGGCGGCGCCGGCCGCGAGCGCCCGCAGCTCCTCGGCCGGCGGGCGCCGGCGGGCGAGCCGGAAGCCCTTCAGCACGGCCGCGCCGGCCAGCACCGGCAGCGCCACCTCGCGCGACAGCGCCGCCGCTTCCGCCCGCCCGAAGCCGCGCGCGCGTGCGGCGGCGCGGGTCGCGCCGCTGCGCGACACGCCCGGGACCAGCGCCGCGGCCTGCGCGAGCCCGATCCAGGCGCCGTCCGCCGGCCCGGCGTCGCCCGCGCCCCGCCGCGCCGGGGTGCGGTCGGCGATGACCATCGCCAGCGCTCCGGCCAGCAGCCCGGCGGCGATCGTCGGGGGCGTGCCGAGACGCGACTCGATCGGCCGCTCGAGCGCCAGCCCGGCCAGCGCGGGCGGCGCCGTGGCCGCCGCCAGCAGGGCCCAGCGCGGCGCCCGGCGCTCGCTCAGCGCGAGCGCGACGGCGGTCCCGAGGTGCAGCGCCACCTCCATCTCCTTGCGCGCCGCCGGTTCCAGCTCGTCCGGCAGCAGGAGCCCGATGTGCGCGGAGGATGAGATGGGCAGCAGCTCGGTCGGGCCCTGCAGCAGCCCGAGCGCGACCGCCCTAGCGGGGCGCATCGGCGGCCGGCTCGCCGGACGCCTGGACGGGGCCGTTGCGCTTCCGGCGCCAGCGGATGAACAGCCAGATCACCGCGAGGACGATCATCACCGCGACCGCGTAGTCCACGTAGTGGAGCTGGTCGCGCCAGTCCTCCCACTGATCGCCCACCTGCTTGCCGATGAAGGTGAGCATGAAGATCCACGGGATGCAGCCGAGCGTGGTCAGCAGGGTGAAGCGCCAGAACGGCATGCGCGCGACGCCCGCGGGCAGCGAGATGAACGTGCGGATGATCGGCAGCATGCGCGAGAAGAAGACCGTCGCGTCGCCGTAGCGCTCGAACCAGCGGTCCGCCCACGCCAGGTGCGAGGGCTTGATGTGCAGCTTCTTGCCGTGCTTCTCGAGGATGTCGACCCGCCCGTAGTAGCCGACCGCGTACGCGATCCAGGAGCCCACGACGTTGGCGATCGTGCCCGTCGCGACGACGGCGAACATCGAGTACTCGCCGCGCGAGACGTTGAAGCCGGCGAACAGGAACGTGGTCTCCGACGGGATCGGGATGCAGGCGCTCTCGGCCACCATCAGGAGGAAGATCCCGGGCAGCCCCATGGCGTCGATCACGTCGACGGCGAACTCGACGATCGGGTCGGTCAGCGATGCGATGACGAGCGGCGACACGAGCGATCCAGGCTAGCGGGGCTATCCGTGGCGAGACCCTGGGCGGTCGGCTAGGCCGGGTGGATCGCGGTCTTGGGGCGCAGCAGCTTGAGGATCGTCAGCGCCTGCTCGAGGCTGGCGGCCACGGCCGGCCGCATCGTGGGCTCGTAGCGCGCGACGGCGTCGGCGACCATCGGCGCGGAGCTGATGAGGATCAGCTCGCCGTCGCGGTCGCGCAGCTCGCACCCGATCGCGGCGAGCGGTGCTTCGGCCGCCGGGTCCGGCTCCGCGCGCTCGAGGTCGACGATCAGCCAGCGCACGCCGTCGTCGAGCGCCGCGGCGAAGCGCGTCCCGAGCTCCTCCACGGGCTGCGCGCCGCGGATCTCGAGGTAGTGCACGACCGGGTCGAGCCGCTGCTCCCGGATCATCTCCGGGAGCAGCGTACCCCGAATCCGGCTAGGGAAGCAGCGGCCCGCGGAAGGCCTCGGTGCCGTTGGCGAGCGTCACGTCCGGCCCGCCGTGCGACTCCATGTAGGCGATCATGCGCGAGACGTCGCTGACGCCGTTGGCGCCGGCCAGCGGCGCGAGCTGGAGCGTGCTCAGGACGCCGAAGGCGCGACCCTGGCGATCGACGAACGCGCTGCCCGAGTCACCGGGGATGCCCGGCGAGACGGTGTAGACCTGGTGCGTCCAGCCGCCGCCGGCGGCGCCGAGGCTCAGGCCCTCCTTGGGCGAGAGCTGCGTGATGCCGAAGCGCAGCGACGAGTTGCCGTACGAGAGCACCTTGTCGCCCTGCGCGGTGGTGGTCGCGGTGCCGGTCGGGCCGCCCCAGAACGGGATGCTCGGGTTCACGGCGCCGTAGTCGGCGGGGTTGAGCCGGATCAGCGCGATGTCGTTGTACTGGCAGGTGTTGGCGTCGGTCTCGCCCGCCGCCTGCATCGCCACCCACGACGAGTAGACGATCGTGCCGGGCTGGGTCGCGCCGTCGACGTTCACCGGCGTGCCGTGCGGCAGCGAGCCCGCCTCGCAGCCGTTGGTGGCGGTGTTGCCGTCGGTGCCCGAGCAGTGCGCCGCCTGGCCGATGTAGACGTTGTTCGAGGCGTCGAAGAACACGAAGTTGGCGGTGCACTGGCCGCCGTTCGTGTCGGTCTGGACGCCAGGATGGATCGGCGCCGTGGCAGCCGGCGCCCAGGCCGGGTCGGCGGCCGCCGGGCCGGCGGCGACAAGGGCAGCCGCGCCGACGACGACGCAGGCAGCGATGAGTCTGCGCATACAGGGACCTCCCGCGAGGTATCGAAGTAGGGCCATCTGACGGCTGCAACGCAAGTCCGCCCCCAGACTTGCGGTGACTAGGGTGTACCGCCGCCGATGCCAATACCCCTTTTTGACACGCGTACGCCCATCCAGCCGCTGCGGGACGCCATCCAGGCGAAGATCGCGGAGGTGATCGACGCGCAGAGCTTCATCCTCGGTCCTGAGCTCGAGGCGTTCGAGTCCGAGCTGGCGGAGTACCTCGGAGCCCGCCACGTCGTGGGGGTCGGCAACGGCACCGACGCGATCACGCTCGCCCTGCGCGCCATGGGCGTCGGCCCCGGCGACGAGGTCGTGGTCCCGTCCTTCACGTTCTATGCCTCGGCCGAGGCGATCCCGCTGACCGGCGCGCGCCCGGTCTTCTGCGACGTCGACCCCGAGACGTTCTGCGTCACGCCGGACAGCGTGCGGCGCCGCGCTCACACAGCGCACCAAGGCCGTCATCGCCGTCCACCTGTTCGGCAACGTCGCCCCCGTGGCCGAGATCGAGGCGCTCGGCGTGCCGGTGCTCGAGGACGCCGCGCAGGCCGTCGGCTCCCGCTCGCCCGCCGGCCGCCCCGGCACGCTGGGCACGGCCGCCACGCTGTCGTTCTTCCCGTCGAAGAACCTCGGGGCCTTCGGCGACGGCGGCGCCGTGGTCACAGGCGACGACGAGATCGCCGAGCGCGTGCGGATGCTGCGGTTCCACGGCTCGCGCGACAAGCAGACGTTCGAGCTCGTGGGCCACAACTCGCGGCTCGACGGCCTGCAGGCGGGGATCCTGCGCGTGCTGCTCCCGCACCTGGAGGGCTGGGCCGACGGCCGCCGCGCCGCGGGCGGCCACTACGAGGCAGCGGGGCTCGGCGAGCTCGCCGACCTCCCGCGGCCGCTCGGCGACCCCGCCTGGCACCTGTACGTGATCCGCCACGCCCGGTCCGACGAGCTGGCGGCCGCGCTGAAGGCGGCCGGCGTCGGCCACAAGGCCTACTACCGCGTGCCCACCCACCTGCAGCCGGCGATGCGCGAGTACGCGGACGACCGCCCGCTGCCCGGCACCGACGAGGCCGCCCGCACCCACCTGGCGATCCCCATGAGCCCCGTCCTGACGCCCGGGCAGGCGGGCGAGGTCGTCTCCGCGATCCGCGATGCGGGTCTGGGTCGACCTCACTAACTCGCCGCACGTGCTGGTCATGCGCCCGATCGTGCGGGCGCTCGAGCAGCGCGGCGCCGAGGTGCTGGTCACGGCGCGCGACTTCGCGCAGACGCTCGACCTGTGCGAGCGGCACGGGCTGGCCTGCGAGGCGATCGGCCGGCACCGCGGCGGCCGGCTGGCCGCCAAGGGCGTGGGCCTGCTGTCGCGCTCGACGGCGCTGCTGCGCTGGGCGCGCGGGCGGAAGATCGACATCGCGCTCGGCCACGGCTCCAACGACGTCACCGTCGCGGCGCGGCTGCTCGGCATCCCCAGCTCGACGGCCTTCGACTACGAGTGGGCGAAGGTCCAGCACAACGTCAACTGCCGGCTGGCGAAGGCGATCGTCGTGCCGGAGGCGATCCCGCTCGACCGCCTGCGGCCGTACGGCGCCACCGAGGCCAAGCACCGCCCGTATCCGGGCCTGAAGGAGGAGTACTACCTGGCCGACTTCGAGCCCGACCCGGCGGTGCTCGGCGAGCTGGGGATCGACCCGGGGGGACCGCCGATCGCCGTCGTCCGCACCCCGCCCGCGGTCTCGCTCTACCACCGCTTCGAGAACCCGCTGTTCGCGAGCGTGCTCGACCGGCTCAAGCCCGCCCAGACCGTGGTGCTCCCGCGCACCCCCGAGCAGCGCGCCGAGCTCGGCGACTTCATCGTCCCCGAGCGCGCGATCGACGCCCAGTCGCTCATGGCCTACGCCGACATCGTGGTCTCGGCGGGCGGCACGATGAACCGCGAGGCGGTCGCCCTCGGCACGCCCGTGTGGACCACGTTCGAGGGCCGCCTGGGCGCCGTCGACGAGGCGCTGATCGCCGACGGGCGGCTGCGCCGGCTCGAGCGCGCGGAGGACCTCGAGCTGGCGAAGCGCGACGCTTCGGTCAGCGAGCGGACGCGTCGCGATCCCGCCGTTCTGGCCGATCTGCTGTTGTCACCGATCGGCGGCCTCGCCTCCACCGGCCGCCCGCGCCAATAGAATCCTGCGGATGCGCCGCCGGATCCGCTCCGCGGCCTTGCCCGTCCACCGACACGCCCTGCCGCAGGTCGCGCTGGACGCGGGGCTGGTCGCGCTGGCCTATTTCCTGGCCTATCGCCTTCGTTTCGACGGCGGCGTTCCCACGCGCTACGAGGACCTCTTCAGCCGCACGATCACGTTCGCGATCTGCGGCAGCGTGGCCACCTTCGCGCTGTTCGGGCTCTACCGGCACTGGATGCGCTACTCGTCCCAGCGCGAGTACCTGCAGATCGCGCAGGCCGTGGCGGTCTCCGTGTTCGCCCTCGTCCTCTACGTCGCGGTGGTGCAGCCGAAGCTGATCTCCACGCCGGAGGGCGACGTGTCGGTGACGATCCCGACCGGCGTGCTCGTGCTCTTCGGGCTGCTGATGCTCGTGTTCACGGGCGCGGTGCGCTACGTGACCCACCTGGTCTACGAGCGTCCGCTGCGCGGCTACCGCACGCGCCGCGACGCGCGCTCGGTGCTGATCGTCGGCGCCGGCGACGGCGGCCGGCTGCTGCTGCGCGAGATCCTGCGCAACCCCGACCTCGGCTTCCGCCCCGTCGGCTTCGTCGACGACGACGAGCGCAAGCAGCGCCTGCAGGTCGACCGCGGGCTGGAGGTGCTCGGCACCAGCTACGAGCTCGGGCGCGTGCTCGACGACGTCGAGCCCGACGAGGTGCTGATCGCCATCCCCTCGGCGCCGGGCACCCTGCGCGCGCGCGTGGTCAGCGCCTGCCGCGCCCGCGGCGTCCCGGTGCGCACGATGCCGACCGTCTTCGAGCTGCTCCAGAACGGCTCCCAGCTCGTGCGCCAGGTGCGCGAGGTGCGCGTGGAGGACGTGCTCGGCCGCGAGCCGGTGCGGATGGAGACGGAGCTGACCGGCGGGTACCTGACCGGCCGGTGCGTGCTGGTCACCGGCGCCGGCGGCTCGATCGGCGCCGAGCTCTGCCGCCAGATCTCACGCGTGGGGCCGAGCGCGCTGATCCTGCTCGACCACGCCGAGGACAACCTGTTCGAGATCGAGCGCGAGCTGAGGGACGACCGGCACGCGCGCAACACCGTCGCGGTGCTCGCCGACTGCAAGGAAGAGGAGCGCATGCGGGAGGTGTTCGCCGAGTACCGCCCGACCGTCGTCTTCCACGCCGCGGCGTTCAAGCACGTCGGCCTGATGGAGACCAACCCGGTCGAGGCGGTGCGCAACAACGCGCTCGCCACGCGGGTGATGGCGCGCGTGGCCGGCGACGTCGGCGTCAAGGTCTTCGTGCTCGTCTCGACCGACAAGGCGGTGGCGCCCGCGACGGTCATGGGCGCGTCGAAGGCGCTCGCCGAGTGGGCGGTCGAGGCCGCCGACCGGCGCTACCCGGACACCGCCTTCACCGCCGTGCGGTTCGGGAACGTGCTCGGCTCGTCGGGCTCGGTGGTGCCGATCTTCCGCCGCCAGATCGCCGCCGGCGGGCCGGTGACGGTCACCGACCCGGAGATGACGCGCTTCTTCATGACCATCCCGGAGGCGGTCCAGCTCGTCGTGCGCTCCGGCTCGCTGGCCCAGGGCGGCGAGGTCTTCGTCCTCGAGATGGGCGACCCGGTGAAGATCATGGACCTCGCGCGCGACATGATCCGCTTCTCCAAGCTCGAGCCGGACAAGGACATCGCGATCGAGATCGTCGGCCCGCGCCCGGGCGAGAAGCTGCACGAGGAGCTGTTCAACCCGTACGAGCGGCCCGAGCCCACCCCCGCGGCCAAGATCCTGCGGGCCGACCGGCCCGCGGTCGACCCCGCGTGGGTCCAGGAGACGTTCGACGAGATCTCGCTGCTCGTGCTGGAGGGCGACGCGGCCGGGCTGGCCGCGAAGGTGGCCGAGCTGGCCGCCGCCCGGGCCTCGCTGGCGGTCGCCTCGGAGGCCCCTCAGGAGCCGGTCTCGGGCAACGGCGCCGGGCCCTCGGAGACCGCGGAGACGGCTGGCGGCCGGTTGGCCTCCTAGAATCGACGCCTTCGGCTCCATGGATCTGATCCTCGCGTTCTCGCTTCAGGACCAGGTCGAGAAGTACGGCGCGTACGTCGGACTCGCCGCCTTCATCGGCCTGGCCGTGCTGACACTGCTCTACTTCGCCCAGGCGCGCGAGCTCAAGCGGCTGCGCGATTGGGCCGGTCGCGCGCCCGAGCGCGCGGCGGAGCTGCAGGAGCGCGTGGTCGCCCAGGCCGAGGCCGCGCTGCAGGCCCCCGAGGTCGAGCCCGCCGTCGAGCGGTCCGGTACGGTCGGGCCGGCGCAGCCCGTCGCCCAGCCCGCGGCGGGCAACGGCCGCGCGGCGCCGATCCCGATGGGCCCGCGCCCGGCCGTGGCCATGGCCGCCGCCGCGGCGCGCGCGGCCGCCGCGCCCGCCACCGTCGAGCACGAGGCCCCGCCGGCGGAGGAGCCGGGCACCGCGGTCGTCACGTCGGACGAGGACGGCGCTGCCCCGATCGAAGAGCAGGCCGCCGTCGTCCCGCCGCCCGCTGACGCGCCCCCGCCGGTTGAGCCTGACGAGGAGCCGGAGGCCGAGCAGGACGAGGAAGCCGAGGCCGCGTCGGCCGAGGAGGAGCCCGCCACGTCGGGCAACGGCGTGCCAGCGAAGCCGCCCGCCGACCTGCCGGAGACGACGATCCCGCGCGCCACGCCGCGCCCGCAGCCCAAGCCGCAGCCGCGCCCCGCGCCGGCCGCCGCGCCGCTGCGCGCGTCCACCACCCGCACGGCCACGCCGCCGCGCCGCACGACCCGCCAGCGTCGCGACGAGGGCTCGCGCACCGGGCTCTACACGCTGATCGGCATCGTCGTGCTCGCCATCGCGATCTTCGTGCCCGTCTACTTCATGGTCCTCTCCGGCGACGACACCGAGCCGCCCCCGAACTCGCTCGCGGAGCCCGGCGGCACGCCGACCTCGGAGGCCGGCGCCGGCGAGCGCGCGGCCGCCGCGCGGCCGGACAAGGTCGTCGTCGTCCTCAACGGCACCTCGGTCGAGGGCCTCGCCTCGGGCGAGCGCGACAAGCTCATCGCGGCCGGCTACGCCGACGGGATGATCCGGAGCGACAACAGCGACGACCAGTCGCGCCAGGACTCGCTCGTCCTCTACGCCGCCGACGAGCGCCGGCAGGCGCGCGACGTCGCCCGGCTGCTCGACGTCAGCCGCATCGAGCAGATCGACGAGGAGACCCAGGCGCTGGCCGACAGCTCGGACGACACGGGCACCCTCCCGGCCGACGTCGTGGTCGTCCTCGGCACCGACAAAGCCCCCTAGGTGACCCCGCTCGCGCGCGCGGTCTTCGTGCTGCTCGTCGGCGCGACGTTCGCCGCGTTCTTCGCCGCGCAGCGCATCAAGGGCGAGCCCGCCGTGGCGCAGGTCGTGAGCCTGGCGCGCGTCTTCTCGCCCAACGACGACGGCCGCAAGGAGGTCAACCGCTTCGAGGTCGAGCTGCGCGAGCGCGCCGAGATCCGGGTCGACGTGGTCGACACCGCCGGCAGGGCGGTGCGCCGGCTCGCCGAGGCGGCGATCGTGACCCCGCGGCAGCCGCTGCGCCTGGAGTGGGACGGCAGGACCGACGACGGCGAGCGGGTCGTCGACGGCCGCTACCGCGTGCGCGTGACCCTGCGCCGCGAGGGCCGCTCGGTGATCGTGCCGCGGACCACGCTGGTCGACACGCGGGCGCCGCGGCCGCGCGTCAAGCGGATCACGCCCGGCCCGATCGTCGGCCCGGAGGCCGTGCCGGTGCAGATCGAGGTCGGCTCCGTCTCGCGCCGGCTGACCAAGCGCGGGCGCGTCTGGCGCACCGACGACGGCGACCCGCGCGTCGTGGCCGAGCTGGGTCCGGTCGAGGACTCGCGCACGCTCGTATGGGACGGGCGCGTCGACGGCGCGCCGGCGCCGCCGGGCATCTACCTGGTCGAGGTCACCGCGCGCGACCGGGCGGCCAATCTCGGAACGGCGCCGCGCGAGGTGCCGCCGCGGCGGCCGGCGCGCGGCCGCCCCGGCCTCACGATCCGCTCGATCGCCGCCGAGGCGCCGCTCGAGCCCGTGACGTCGGGCCAGAAGCTGCGCGTCAACGTCGACGCCCGCGGCCGCCCCTATCGCTGGCGGCTGCGCCGCGTCGGGACCACCAAGCCGGTGGCGAACGGGCGCGAGGGGGCGCGGCAGCCGGTCGAGCTCACCGCTCCGGGCGGCAACTCCGGGCTGTACGCGCTCGAGCTCACCGCCGGCCGCCACAAGACCTCGGTGCCGGTGATGGTCCAGTCGCGCGAGCGGGCGGTGATGCTCGTCGTCCTGCCGACGCTCACCTGGGCCGCGACCGCCCAGGTCGACGAGGACGCCGACGGGATCGCCGACACGCTCGACGCCGGCGCGCCGGTGCGGTGGCCGCGCGTGTTCGACGACGGCCTGCCGGAGGACCTGCTGCTGCGGGTGGCGCCGCTGCTCGTCCAGCTCGACCGGGCGAAGATCCGCTACGACCTCACCAGCGACCTCGACCTCGCGCTGTCACGCGCGCCGCGCGCCTCCGACCGCAAGGCCGTCCTGCTCGCCGGCTCCGAGCGCTGGATCACGCGCGCCTACGGCAGGCGGCTGCGCCGCTACGTGACGGACGGCGGCCGGCTCGCGAGCTTCGGCGTCGAGAGCATGCGCCGCGGGGTGACGATCCAGCGCAACCGCGACGGTGATGCCGGACGCTTCGTGCGGCCCACCCAGCCGTCGCTCCAGGACCCGTTCGGGACGCGCTTCGAGGACGTCCGCAGCACCGCGACGGCGCCCGTCCTGTCGCTGATCGAGGGCGACGCCGCCTACGGGCTGCTGGTCGGCTTCGACGGCGCGCTCGGCGGCTTCAACGTGTTCGAGGAGAGCGCCCTGCCGGGCGAGGGCCGCGGCGAGATGCTCGCCGCGCTCGGGATCGAGACGGCCATCGAGGAGACGGACGAGGTGCCCGACGAGCTGCCGCCGGAGCCGCTGCCGGCGCTCGCGGCCACGGAGATCGGCGAGGGGCTGATGATCCGCGTCGGGCTGCCGCAGTGGGCCGGCCGGATCGACGAGGACCGGCAGGTCTACCAGCTCACCCGCAACATCGTGGACCTGCTGCGCGGCACCGAGCCGAAGATCCGGACACCGCCGGCTAACTGACGTCGGACCGCTCGGATCCGAGCCGCCCGCTCTCGATCCCCAGCGCCTCCATCCGCTGCCACAGAGGCAGGTTGGCGGCGTGGGCGGGCTCCTCCGCCGGCTCGAAGCGCAGCGCTGCGCGCTCGAGCGCGAGATCGTGCAGCTCCCGCTCGCGCTCGCCGCCGGGCGCCGCGACGGGGCCGTACCAGAGCTCGGCGTCGGGATTGAGGCCGGTCAGCGCGCGGGCCAGCGGGTACTGCAGCGGGTCGAACACCACCAGGGCGCGCGGGTAGCCGGGCAGGCGCATGCGGCGCGCCTGGACCACGGTGAGGCCGTCGGCGAACGACTCCCCGAGCCGCGCGGCGGCGCCGTAGGACAGGCGCGGCGGATCGACGGCGGCCACCCCCGGGGCGGTGAGCAGGTCCTCCACGCGCTCGCGCAGCGCGAACGCCTCCAGCGGGGCGGGCAGCAGCAGCACGCACAGCGGCCGGTCCTGCCCGAACAGCTCAGCCTCCTCGGCGATCCGGCCGAAGCTGAAGACGCCTCCCCGGCGCCGCGGCAGGTGCCGCGCGCTGCGCCAGCCATAGCCGCCGCCCGGGTCGGTCATGCGCGCACCGTCTCATAGGCGATCAGGCCGGTGGCCAGCGCGGTCACCAGCGCCAATGACGCCACCGCGTTCAGCTCGGTGCCGAGGGGAACGCAGGCGGCGCACAGCACCGCGACGACGAGCCGGGGACGACCGAGGCCGTGGAGAGTTGCGCCAGCGGAACGCGACGTGGCCGAGGAGGTAGAGCGCGACGCCGCCGAACAGCGCCATCGACGCCTCGATCTTCAGCTCCTCGTCGACGTGGCCGACCACCTGCTCGACGCCGAGCGCGAACAGCTCGATCCCTGCGATCAGTGGCAGGTGCAGGTAGGCGAACGAGTCGCGCGCCAACGTGTTGCGCGCGACCCCGCGCAGCTCGCCGAGTCGCCGGTGGGCGATCTCCGCCACGACGCCGAAGTACGCCCACCAGAGCGCCGCCGACGTGGCCAGCGCCAGCACGGCCGCGAACCCGATCGCCGCCGTCAGCTCCTCGTCCCCGGCTCCGACGCCGATCGCCACGATCGACTCACCGAGGGCGATGATGACGATCAGCGAGAAGCGCTCGGCGAAGTGCGCCGGGTGCACGCGGTACCCGGCGACGCCGGTCACGAGGGGGCCGCCGTAGTCGATCGCCAGCGCGGCCACCCAGAGGGCGGCCTGGAGCGTCCCGTCGGCGAAGGCGGCGGCCACGAGGATCAACGGCCCGCCGATGCCCGACGGCAGCAGCCTGGCGACGGCGACGTGCACCTCCGGCTCCTCGCTGCTCGCCACCCAGTAGAGCCCAGGTGGGCCAGGCGCATCACGAGGTAGGCGAGCGCGAACAGCAGCGCGTGGTCGCCGAAGGCCTCCGGTACCGCCAGCGCCACCAAGACCATCGCCGCCATCGCCGTGAACACGACGACGCGGGCGCTCTGTGAGTCGCCGGCGACGTGGTTGGTCAGCCACGCGTAGGCGGCCCAACCCCACCACAGCGCCGCCAGCACCAGCAGGCCCTGGCCGATCGAGGTCCACGACAGGTCGTGCGCCATCAGCGCCGTGACGCGCGTGATCGAGAACACGAAGACGAGGTCGAAGAACAGCTCGAGCGGCGTGACGCGCTGCTCGGACGCCTCGGGGTGCGCGCTCATCGGCGCTCGTGCTGGACGGCGCGCGCCTCGGGCACGTACAGCGCGCGCCAGCCGGCGGCCCGCAGCCGCCGGAAGAAGCGCACCTCGTCGCCCTCGGGCCACTCGATGCCGGCGGCCGCCTCGCGCCGCACCAGCAGCGCCGACATCGGCGCCCAGTCGACGTCGCGGACCCGCGCGCCGTGGCTCTGGACCACGAACCGGCGGCCGAGGCCGACGAGCGAGAGCAGGCCCGTCCACGGACTCGGGAAGCGGTAGGCGGACGGCTGCTGCGCGCCGTCGGGCCACACCAGGGTGGCGCCCGCGGCGGCCGCGCCCTCGGCGCTCGCGAGCGCCGCGTGCAGCGCCGCGGTGGCGCCGGGCTCGAGCTCGGAGTCCTCGTTGAGGATCAGGCAGAAGCGCCCGCGCGCACGGCGGACCAGCTCGGCCGTGTTCTCGCCGCTACCGCGCCGCCGGTCGAGCGCGATCACCTCGGTGGTGACGGCGTGGGCGCGCGCGGCCTCGGCCGAGCCGTCGAGCGAGGCGTTGTCGAGCACCAGTGTCTCGGTCTCGAAGTCGACGGTCGCGCGCTCGCGCGCGATCGCGTCCAGGCAGTAGCTCAGGAGCTGGCGCCGCTCGGTGTTGACCACGCAGTACGTGAGCTCTACATCCATCGAGCCCGGATACTGCCAGCGCGCCACATCCGGCGACGAAGCTCTAGGTGCGCTCCCAGACATAGCGGGCGTAGATCGGCTCCTCGATCCCCGCCCGCGGCGAGCCGACCAGCTCGCCGGTGTCGCGGAAGCCGGCCTTCTCGGCCACGCGCCGCGACGGCGCGTTGTCCTTGTGCGGCAGGACGTCGATCTTCGTCAGGCCGAGCTCCTCGCGCGCCCAGTCGGCCAGCAGGCGCACGGCGCGGGTGGCGATGCCGCGCCCGCGCGCCTCCGCGACCACCCAGTAGCCGATCTCGCCGTAGCCGGGCTCGAGGTCGAGCTCCATCAGGCTGAAGGAGCCGAGCAGGCGATCGTCCTGCGCGTCGACGGCCAGTACGTGGACGGTCTTGCCGGCCTCCTGCTCCTCGGCGCTGCGGGCGAGGAACGCCTCGGCGTCGGCGCGCGTGTAGGGCGACGGCACGAACGTCCAGCGCGGGATCTCCGGGTCCTGGCAGGCCGCGGTGATCGCATCGACGTCCTCGAGCCGCTTGGGCCGCAGCACCAGATCGCCGTCGCGGAGGGTCGGCGGGACCATGCCCCGAGTCTGCCACCATGCGCCGCCGTGCGAGCCCTGTTCTGGATCCCGGTCGCCCTGCTGACGTGGGCACAGGCGGGCTACGGCCTCTTCCTCGCCGTGCTGCGGCGCGCGGGCGCGCCGGCGTGGACGCCGCCCGCGCCAGGACCGGGCCGGCCGCGGGTGACGCTGGTGGTCGCGGCCTACAAGGAGGAGGCGGTGATCGCCGCCAAGGTCGCCAACGCGCTGGCGCTCGACTGGCCGCGCGACCGCCTGCAGGTGATCGTCGCGGTGGACGGCGGCGCCGAGGCCGGGGCCGACGCCACGGCCGCGCGCGCCCGCGAGGCGGGCGCCGACCTCGTGCTCGAGCTGGCGCGCGGCGGCAAGTACCGCGCCCAGGCCGCCGCGGTCGGCTACGCGACCGGTGAGCTGCTCGCGTTCTCGGACGCCAACTCGATGTGGGACCGGGAGGCGCTGGCCCATCTGGCCGCCGCCTTCGCCGACCCGGACGTCGGCTACGCCTGCGGGCAGGTCCGGTTCGTCAACGAGGCCGGCACCAACCAGGAGGGCGTGTACTGGCGCTACGAGATGTGGCTGCGCGAGCACGAATCGGCGCTCGCCTCGGTGACCGCGGGCAACGGCGCGATCTACGCCGTGCGGCCGGAGGCGTTCCTGCCGATCGAGGGCCACGATCTCGCGCTGCCGTTCAACGTCGTCAAGGCGGGGCGGCGGGCGGTCTACGTGCCGTCCGCGCGGGCGACGGAGAAGATGGTGCCGACCGTCGAGGGCGAGTGGGCGCGCAAGCGGCGGATGATGAGCTACGCGTGGCCGATCGTCCTGCGCGGCGGGCTGATCGACCCGCGCGGCTACCCGCCGCTCTATGCGCTCATGATCGCGTCGCACCGGGTGCTGCGCTATGCCTCGCCCTTCCTGCACGTGATCGCCGCGCTGGCGACCCTCGCGCTGCTCGGGCGCGGCCGCGCGTACGCGGCGGCCGCCGCCGTGCAGGCCGCCACGCTGGCCGCCTCGGTCGCCGGCGCGCGCGTGCCCTCGCGGCCGCTGCTGATCGCCCGCTACTACGTGCTGACCACCGCCGCGCTCGCCGCCGGCCTCTACGACTGGCTGCGCCACGGCGCCGAGGTCGGCTGGGAGACGCCGGAGGGCACGCGGTGAGGCGCTCGGGCTACCTGGGCTCGCGCCGCAAGCGGGCGCTCGACCTGCTGGCCGGAGGCGGCGCGCTGCTGCTGGCGTCTCCGGTGCTCGCCGCCGCGGCGATCGCGATCCGGCTCGAGACGCACGGCCATCCGGTCTACCGCCAGCGCCGCGTCGGCCGCGACGGCGTCGCGTTCGAGCTCTACAAGCTGCGCACGATGGTCAGCGGCGCCGAGAACATGGGCAAGGGCCTGGCCGTCGACGAGGGCGACGACCGCATCACGCGGCTCGGCGCGTGGCTGCGCCGCACGTCGGTCGACGAGATGCCGAACCTGGTCAACGTGCTGCGCGGCGAGATGTCGCTCGTCGGCCCGCGCCCGACCGTCCAGGTCCAGGTCGACCGCTACGACGAGCGTCAGCGGCGCCGGCTCGACGCGCTGCCCGGGATCACGGGCTGGGCGCAGGTCAACGGCCGCGCGTCGCTCCCGTGGCACGAGCGGATCGAGCTCGACCTCTGGTACGTCGAGCACGCCTCGCTGCGGCTGGACCTCAGGATCCTCGCGCGGACCGCCCGCCTCGCATTCACCGGCTCCGGGCTGTACCGCGGCGAGACCGGGGGGTGGCGGGAGCCGCCTGCGGCGCGGTAGCGCGGGGCCCACCTAGCCAGGATTCATTGTCGAATCCTGTCCTGGGGTCGTATTCCGACCCCTATCCAGGACTCGACGCAGAATCCACCGCCGCGGTCGACCCCGCCACCTCCCTACCCAGCCGCAGTTGACGTTCGCTCGCACCGGTGGGCCGAATCGAGTAGAAGGAGAGCGTGGGGAACCGCGTGACGCTGAAGACCATCGCCGAGACGGTCGGGGTCTCGCGCACCACGGTCTCCAACGCCTACAACCGGCCGGACCAGCTCGCCCCGGAGCTGCGCGAGCGGATCCTCGGCACTGCCCGCCGGCTCGGCTACGCGGGCCCCGATCCCGCCGCGCGCCGGCTGCGCTCCGGCCGCCGCGACGCGGTCGGGCTGCTGCTCGCCGACGGCCTCGCGTCCGCGTTCGACGACCCGGCCGCCGTCATCCTGCTCCAGGGCGTCGCCCGCGCCACCGAGGCCGCGGGGCTGGCCATCCTCGTGCTCCCGGCGGGCGACGGCGTGCAGGACGCCGTCGTCGACTCCTTCTGCCTGCTCTCGCTGGCGGCCGACCATCCCACCGTGGTCGCGGCCCAGGCGCGCGGAGTGCCGCTCGTGGCCGTCGACGAGCCGCGTCTCCCCGGGCACGCCTACGTGGGCGTCGAGGACCGCCTCGGCGGGCGGCTGGCCGCCGAGCACCTGCTCGGGCTCGGCCACCGGCGCTTCGCGATCGCGCCGGCCGTCGGCGCCGCGGGAGCGCAGCGGGTCACCGGCTACCGCGACGCGCTCGAGGCCGCGGGCCTGGACTGGGGAGGCGTGCCGCGCGTCGTCGCGTTCGAGGGCTCGGAGCGGCCCACCGCCGTGCTCGCCGCCACGGACCGGCTCGCCCTCACCGTCGTGGAAGCCGCGCGCGAGGCCGGCCTGCGCGTGCCCGAGGACCTGTCGGTGGTCGGCTTCGACGACATCCCCGCCGCGGCGTCGTCCCGCCTGACCACCGTCAGGCAGCCGCTGTACGAGAAGGGCGAGGCCGCGGGACGGCTGCTCACCGAGGGCGCGGCGAGCCGCGAGGTGATCCTGCCCGTCGAGCTCGTGGTCCGAGGCTCGACCGCTCCGGCCTAGGGGACGTTCTCCGGGCCCTTGTCGATGTACTCGTTCCGGAAGGTCCGGATCGCGTCGAAGACCTTGTCGTTCATCTCCGGGCAGGTGAGCGAGTGCCCCCAGGCGGTCGCGGCCACCGCTGCGTCCATGTTCGTCTGGTTCTCGAACAGCAGCATGTGGTAGCCGTCGTTCGTATCGGCCAGCAGCGCGTTGAGCTGGTCGACGGTCTCCGCGGGCGTGCCCGGCTTGTACTGGACGTCGATCCGGCCGTGCTCGAGCGTGTGCACGAGCTCGCCGAGCGGCGGGGTCGAGCCGGTCGGGTAGACGCCGTCGTCGGACCAGGTCGGGAAGTGGTTGCCGGAGGTCGGCGGGTTGGTCTTGTAGTCCGCCTCCGTGAAGGTGCGCTCCTCGTGCTGCGCGCCCTCGATCGCCGGGTGCTCGAGCTTGCAGCCGGCGGCCTTGGCGGCCTCCTTGACGTCGCCGATGACCTGGTCGGGGATCGTCGCGTTCGACGCCTCGGGCGTCGCGGCGGCCGACTCCTCGTCGCTGCCGCCCCCCAGCGTGCCCGTCACCAGCAGCACGACCACGACGACGGCCGCGGCCGCGACCAGGCCGCCGAGCGCGAGCTGCAGGCGCCGGCGGCTCGCCGCGCGCGCCTTCTCGGCCTTTTCGCGCGCCTCCCGCTCCTCGCGGCGGCGCTGCTTCTCTTCCTGGCGGTGGGACACGGCGGAGAAATGTAGCGGGTCGCTTTACCCTGCCGGGGTATACTCGCCGGTCATGCAGGCCGACACCAAAGCCGTCCACAACCGTCTCCGCCGGATCGAGGGCCAGGTTCGCGGCCTCCAGCGGATGGTCGAGGAGGATGCCTACTGCATCGACATCCTCACCCAGGTGGCCGCCGTCCAGACCGCGCTCGAGCAGGTCGCCGTCAACGTGCTGGACGGCCATGTGCGGCACTGCGTGGCGGATGCGGTGGCCGACGACGGCGCGCAGGGCGAGGAGAAGCTCGACGAGCTGATGGCGGCCGTGCGCCGCTTTGCCAAGGTTCGCTGACTAAGCGGCCTTCGCGGCCCGCGGCTTCCAGCATTCGTCGAGGAACGCGGCGATCTCGTCGGTGAGCCGGTCGGGCGCCAGGCGCAGCTCGACGATCGAGTTGGCCTGCAGCAGGCGCCCGTTCGGCAGCTCCTCGGCCAGCATGCCGGCGTCGGAGAACGGATGGATGATGTCGAACTGGTGGCCGATCACCAGCGTCGGCGCCTGGAACGTCCGGCGCTCGTCGCGGTGCGGGGCGATGCGCCCGAAGAACAGGCCCTGGATGACGGCCGCGCTGGGCTCCGGGTCCTGGCGGACCCAGTCCAGGAGGATGTCGACCTGCCACGGCAGCCGCCGGGCGGGCACGAGGCGCGCGGTGCGGGCGATCATCCGGGCGACCGGCGCGCCGAGCGTCAGCCCCAGCATGAGCGGCGTGAAGGCGACCGCGGCGCCGATCAGCGCGTGGTCGAGGACCGGCATCTCGATCACCATGCCGCGCACCCGCTCCGGCGCCACCGAGGCCACCTCGAGCGTCGTGTTCGCGCCCAGTGAGGTGCCCATCACCGCCGCCTCCTCGATCTCGAGGTGGTCGAGCAGCGCCACCACCTCGCGCCCGAACTCGGTCATCGAGTAGCGCCACATGTCGGGCGGCCGGTCCGACTCGCCGTGGCCGAGCAGGTCGAGCGTCAGCACGCGGTGGCCGCGCTCGGCGAGCGCGCGGGCGAGCGCGTCGTGCATGTAGCGGCTGAACAGGAGGCCGTGCAGCAGCACCACGACGCGCCGGCCGTTCCCGTAGGAGCTGTAGGCCAGCCGGCGGCCTGCGTGCTCGAAGCTGCCGTCGGTGCGTTCCACGCGGCGGCATTCTAGGGTCCGGGAGGTGCCCGGCCCGTCAGTCCGCCCGCTCGAAGCCGCCGACATCGACCCGGTGCTCGACCTCAGCGTCGAGGCGTTCCAGGATCTCAACCGCCGCCTCGGCGAGCCGCCCGAGCCGCCGGGCCCGATCGCCTCCGGCCGCGTGCGCATGCGCCGGCTGCTGGCCTCCGACCCGGGCGGCGCGTGGGTGGCGGAGCGCCGCGGGCGGGTCGTCGGCTGCTCGCTCGGCATCGTTCGCGACGGCCTCTGGGGCCTGTCGCTGCTCGTGGTCGGGCCCGACGCCCAGTCGAGCGGCGTCGGCCGCGAGCTGCTCGCCCGCGCCTGGGAGTACGGCCGCGGCGCCCGGGGCTGGATCGTGCTCGCCTCGCGCGACCCGCGCGCCCTGCGCAGCTATGCGCGGCTGGGCCTGCATCTGCACCCCGCCCTGGCCGCGCGCGGCCGGCCGCGCCGCGTGACGGCGCCGCCCGAGGTCCGCCGCGGGAGCCTCGCCGACCTGCCGCTGACCGCCGAGGTCGACCTCGCGGTCCGCGGCGCCGCGCACGGCGACGACCTCGTGGCTCTGCTCGAGTCGGGCGGTGACATGCTCGTGCTGCCCGACCGCGGCTACGCCGTCGTGCGCGACGGCGCCATCCGGGTGCTCGCCGCCCGCGACGAGGACGGCGCGGTCGCGCTGCTGCGCGCCTGCCTGGCCGCCGCCGGCGCCCGCGACGCGTCCGTCGAGTGGATCACCAGCGCCCAGTCGTGGGCGGTCGCGCCGTGCCTCGAGGCGGGGCTGGAGCTCCGTATGGACCTCGGCGCGGTGTTCCTGGCCGGGGACGTCGGGCCGTTCGTACCGTACCTCCCCAGCGGGGCCTACCTATAACGTTCTCCCGATGGCCAAAGAACCACGATCGTTGACGGGAAAGGTCGTCGCCATCACCGGCGGCGGCCGTGGCATCGGCCGCGCCATCGCGCAGGCGCTGGCGCGCGAAGGCGCCCGCGTGGCCGTCTGCGACCTCGACCGCGAGCTGGCCGAGCAGACCGCCGCCTCGCTCGGCGAGCCCGCCCTGGGCCTGGCCGTCGACGTGACCGACCACGCCGCCCTCGTGGCCTTCATCGACGAGGTCGAGCAGCGCCTCGGGCCGCTCGACGTGCTCGTCAACAACGCCGGGATCATGCCGGTCACGCCGCTCGTCGACGAGAGCGCGGACAGCATCGCCCGTCAGCTCGACCTCAACCTGCGCGCCGTCATCCACGGCACCCAGGAGGCGATGCGCCGGATGGTCCCCCGCCGAACCGGCCACATCGTCAACCTCTCGTCGATCGCCGGCCGCAGCGGCTTCCCCTATCTGGCCACGTACTGCGCCACCAAGCACGGCGTCGTCGGCCTGTCGGAGGCGGCGCGCGTGGAGCTGCGCGACACCGGGGTCGAGGTCTCCGTGGTCATGCCGAGCGTGGTGCGGACCGAGCTCACGACCGGCCTGGCCAACTCGCGCGTGAAGGCGATCGAGCCCGAGGACGTCGCCGCCGAGGTCGTCTCCGCGCTCAAGAACCCGCGCTTCGACGTCTTCGTGCCGCGCTCGAACGGCCCGCTGGTCCAGATCACGAGCCCGCTCCCGCGCACCTGGCGCGAGGCGATCGGCCGCTGGATCAAGGCCGACAAGTCGCTGCTCGACACCGACCGCTCCGCGCGGGCCGAGTACGAGGCGCGCGCGGCGGCCAGCGCCCCCGCGGCGGACCACGACAGGACCGCGGTCTAGACCGACTTCAGCCAGTCGGCGATCGTCGCGCCGACGTCCTCGCCGCGGTCCTCCTGGAGGAAGTGGCCGGCGCCGTCGAGCACCCGCGGCGCCGGGCGTCCGAGCGCGGCGGCGAACGCCTCGCCGACGGCGGGCGGCAGGGCAGGGTCCTCGCGGCCCCACAGCATCAGCATCGGCCGCGTGTCCTCGCGCAGGGCGTCGAGCGTGCGCTGCCCGGCCTCCGCCCCGGCCATCTCCGGGCCCTGCAGGATGAGCTTCGGGAACGCCCGTGCGCCGGCCTTCGACGCCTCGTTGGGGAACGGCGCGTCGTATGCGGCGGCCACCTCGTCGCCCGGGTCGACGTGGCAGCCGCGCCGCACGAGGAAGCCGACCGGCAGCTCCTCGACCCGGCTCACGAAGTCGGCGAACTGGTGCCACGCCTCGCTCATCTCCTGGCGGCCGGTGAGCACGCCGGTGTCCATGATCACGATGCGGTCGACGCGCTCGCGGTGCTCGACGGCGAGCCGCAGGCCGATCGGCCCGCCCCAGTCGTGGACCACGAACGTCGCGCCGCGCAGGTCGAGGTCCTCCAGCAGCGTGGCCGCCATCGCGACGTGGCGGTCGTACGTGTACCAGTCGGGATCCATCGGCTTGTCGGAGCGGCCGAAGCCGGGGAGGTCGGGCAGCACGATCCGGTGGCCCGCGTCGAGCAGCGGCGCGGCGACCTTGCGCCACAGGTAGCCCCAGGTCGGCTCGCCGTGCCACATCACCACCGGCGCGCCGTCGCCCTCGTCGACGTGCGCCATCCGCAGCCCGTCGACCTGCCGGTAGTGCGGCGCCCACGGGAAGCCGGGCAGGTCCTCGAGCAGCTCGTCGGGCGTGCGGATCGCGTCGGTCATGGCTCGATGTTCACACGATCGAGCAGCGGAACAGCAACTCGCCGTCGGAGGCCGCCGTGATGTGGATCGCGCGCGGCTCGCGCACCCAGGAGATCGCGTTCAGCGACCGCAGGCGGTCGAGCACGAACTGGAAGGCGAGCGCCTGCCGGCGCGAGCGGTAGTCGCGCAGCACGTCGAAGGCCCAGCCGGTGGTGTGCAGCGAGTAGTGGCGCGTCGCCTCGCCGTTGCGAGCGACGAGCTCGCGCTGGTAGGCGCCGTCACGCACGGTCGAGGTCACGACGAGCGGCGACTGGCCGCTGATCTCGCGCACCTGGGCGCCGATGTAGAGCGCCATCGCGAGCGCCTCCGGCCGCAGGCCCCGGTAGCGCTCGGCGGGCTCGTCGATCCGGCGCGCCAGCTCGCCCATCCGCCCGTCGCGCTGCAGGCCGGTCACCGTCTCGTCCTGCGGGAAGGGGACGATCTCGCCGTCGTCCCACGCCTGCGCCAGGTCTTCGGGCGTCGCGAACACCTTGGTCCGGTCCGCAGGGTGCAGCACCTCCTCGGCCGACGCCTTCGCGGTGTGCAGCACGGCCAGGCGGCCGAGCCGCCCCGGGTCCTCGCGGTGCATGCGCATGATCTCCCGCGCCGCGAGCAGCTTCCACCAGTAGTTGGAGGAGTCGTCGCCGAGCGCGGCGAGCAGCTGGTAGGCGCGGCGGTGGCGGGTCGGCGTGACGTCGAAGTAGAGCTGGACGTAGGTCGGCTGAGCGTTCCCGTAGGCGTCGAGCACGCCCTCGAGGTTGCCGATGCCCATGTGGTAGGAGACGAAGGAGAGGTCCTCGCGGCCGAGCCGGTCGCCCGCGATGCTGAGGTAGCGGGCGGTGCCGGCCAGCGCCTTCTCGGGGTCGAAGCGCTCGTCGACCCGCATGCGCGCCCGGCGGAGCCGCTCGGCCCGGCGCTCGCGCCCGCGCCGCTCCGCTCGTGCGAGCAGGCGCGTGTAGCGCTCGCTGGCCGCCACGTCGACCTGCATCCCGAGCAGGTTCGAGCCGGTCTCGGCCAGGATCTGCGTCAGGCCCACGGCCGACTCGAGCCCGCCCGGCGCGCGGGCCTCGGGGCGGCCCGCGCTCTCCAGGAACACCAGCCCCTCGAGCGTGTCGGGGTCGACGCCGGCCTGCTCGGCCGCGCGCTCCACGAGCGGCCGCCAGCGCGCCGTGCGCTCGGCGCTCGCGATCGCCCCGCCGGGTGAGAGCGTGTAGAGCAGCTGGCTGTTGCCGGCCGTCGCGCGGTCCACGAACTCGTCGGCGCGCTCGGGGTCCCAGGCGTACGGGTCGGCGAACGGCTCGATGTCCCGATCCACCTCGCCGGGCGGCGTGGGGACGAACGGGACGCCGGCCGACGGACCGTCGGTGCGGGTCAGGAAGCCCACGATCCCGGCGGCGATCAGCACGACGGCCGCCGCGAGCAGCACGTAGCGAGGCACGAGCTATCAGGCTAGGCGGGTGAGTTGCGCCCGGGCCCGGGTGCGGACGTCGTCGGTCGGCTCGATCTCCACCAGGCGCACCAGCGCGGCCTCGACCGGCTCGCCCCACTCGCTCGGCTCGGTCTGCTCCAGAGCGCGCAGCGCGCCGTTGCGGATGAAGATCACCGGGCTCAGCAGCGCCGTGGCCACGAGCGGCGCCGACCAGCGCCCCGGCCCCATCTCCTGCACGAGCTGCGCTAGCGCGTGGGCGGCCTCGCCGTCGCCGCCGGCGGGCAGCAGGCGGTCCTGGGGGCCGGCCGCGAGCGCGTCGAGCGGCAGGGCGCGCTCGGCGTGGTCCATCAGCCGCTCCCAGCGGTCGCCGTGCGGCGTCCGCGCAAGCTGGAAGTACAGCTCGGCGTCCACCGGCGCCAGCTCGAGGTGGCGCCACCCGGCCTCCCACGGGTCGAAGCCCATCGACTCCGCGATGCCCCACACCCGCAGCACCTCGCCCGGCCGCTCGAGGCGCCGGGCCACGAAGCGGCGCGCCTCGGCGCCGCCCAGCAGGCGGCCGCAGCGCTCGGCGACCGCCACGTGCTGCTCGTAGTCCTCGGCCCAGTTGCGCAGGTCGACGACCGCCCACATGCGCACGAGGCTCGGCGGGCGGGCGGCGAGCAGGTCCAGCACGCAGACCGCCACGCGCGGGCCGGGCTCGTAGTCCTCCATGTCCAGCGCCGGGCCGCCCGCCACCAGCCCGCTGAGGATCGCGCAGGCGCCGTCGAGCAGCTCGTCGTCCACCAGTCCGTCGAGCGCGGTCTCGAGGCGCCCGGCGGTGGCGCACTCGTGCGCGACGTGGTCGGGCAGCTCGGCGGTGCGGCAGGCGTCGCGGAGCAGCCACGAGCGGACCTCGTCCGGCAGCTCGCCCTCCGTGTCCGCGAGGCGGCAGACGGCCTCGACGCGGCCCCACCCGCTCGCCAGGCAGCCGACGCGCCACCACGCCCGGACCGGGTCGTCGAGCACGCTGGCGAGTGCCACCCCGGCGACGAGGCTGAACTCGTCGTGGCGGGCCACGGTCTCCAGCAAAGGCACGTCCCGGTCGTCGCCGGCGCGCCCGAGCAGCGATATCGCCAGCTTCAGCGGCTCGCGGTGCAGCGCCTCGCGGGCCATCCGGCGCGCAAGCTCGGCGACCGGCTCGGCCGCCACGCTGGAGCGCGCCAGCCCGTCGAGCGCCTCGTCGAGCGCGAAGACGATGCCGTCGGCGCGCGCCGCCTCGTACAGCGCGCCGCGGGCGTCCTCGTCGCCGGTGGCGGCGTGCTCGATCAGCTCGGCCAGCGCGGCGCCGCGCTCGGTCTCCACCGTCGCGTCGCCGTGACGCGACACCACCCCGTCGAGCGCGCCCGCGCTCCAGCGGATCGTGCGGCCGTCGTCCGGCAGCTCGTCGCCCAGCTCGGGCGGCGGGCCGTCGCCCCACGCGGAGAGCAGTTCTACGATCGGCGGCCGGCGGCGGCGGAAGCGCATCCCGGCTTCGATGGTATTCCGCGTGCGCCGGGCCATGCGCGGGTAGGGCGAACGCCATGGCACTACGACGCAACAAGAGCAAGAAGGCCCGGGCAGCCGACGCTCTGGGCACGTACCTCAAGTTCAAGGCCGCCGGCAAGGCGGCCAAGGGCGCCAGGAAGGCCGCCAAGGGCACGGCGGCCTACCAGGTCGCCAAGCGCACGCCGGTCGTCAAGCGCATCCCGCTGATCCTGGCCGGAGCGGCGGCCGCCGCGTTCGTCGCGATAAAGGTGCGCGGCGGCGGGGACCAACAGCCCGCAGGAGCTTGACCCATAGGGCCCCGCTCCGGCGGGGCCCTTATTTGTTCTGGCTGGCGATCAGGCCGAAGACGGCGCCCTGCGGGTCTCGCACGCGGGCATAGCGGCCGAACTGCGAGTCGGTGATCTCGCCCACCAGCTCACCGCCGAGCTCGCGCGCCCTGTCGAACCCGGCATCGACCTCGTCGTGCATGAAGTACGTCAACCAGTGCGGCGGCGTCTCGCCGCCCATGCCCGAGATGCCCGCCACCACGTCGTCGCCGAGCTTGGCGAGCTTGTAGGGCGCGTCGCCCAGGTCGTCGAAGCCGAGGCCGAAGACCGCGCCGTAGAACTTCGTCGACGCCTCGAGGTCGTTCCCGATGAGCTCGTTCCAGGAGAAGGCGCCGTGCTCGTTGACGATCTGCGCGCCGGCGTGGGCGCGCGGCTCCCAGATCCCGAACATCGCCCCGGCCGTGTCCTGTCCCACGAGCATGCGCCCCTGGTCCATGACGTCGGTCGGGCCGAAGGAGACCTGCCCGCCGGCCTCGGCGATCGCCTTCGCGTGGGCGTCGACGTCCGAGCCGGAGAAGTACGTGCTCCAGAAGGTCACCGGCGGCGACCCCGGCGGGTTCGGGCCGATCCCGGCCACGCGCTTGCCGCGCAGGAGCGCCTGGTGGTAGTGGCCGGCCTCCTCGCCAGCGTCCTCGAACTCCCAGCCGAACAGCCCGCCGTAGAAGCGCAGCGCGGCCTCGAGGTCGGGCGTCGTGAGGTCGACCCACGATGGTGTCCCGGGGACGTAGCTCGAACGCTCGGCCATCACACGCACTCCTGGTAGAGGGCCCACGGGGCGCGGCCGCCGGAGATGCGGTACACGCGGCCCTGGGCGACCGAGAAGATCAGCCGGTGGCGGCCGGTCCTGTAGATGAGGTCACGGCCGCCGCCGAGGTTCTGCCGGCTGGTCAGCCGCTTGTACAGCCGGCGCACCTTGCGCGTGCGGTCGCCCACCTCGACGCCCCGCTTGGTGGCGTAGCCGTCGCGGCCGACGGTCACGTGGCGGAGCTTGCCGCCGTGGAAGCGCAGGGTGGGGCCGTCCGGGCTGCCGGGCGTGGCGCTCAGGTACACGCAGTCGCCCACCTCCGATCGCTCCAGCGGGATGCCGGCGGCCTCACGGGCCTTCTTGATCGTCATCCCGGTGAAGACCTCGCCGATGCCGTTGTGGCGGATCTTGGACTGGCCGAGGACGATCCCCTGGGCGTGGGCGGCGCCGGGAACGGCGAAGGTGAACGCGAGCGTGAGCGCGACGAGACGACGGGAAGGCATGGCCGCAGGGTAGTGAGCCTCTTATCGGGCTCTCATCTTCCGTGGGCACCCTGGCCGCGTGCGCATCCTGGTGGTGGACGACGAGCCGGCGGTGCGTGAGGCCGTCGATCGCGCGCTGCGGCTGCAGGGCTACGAGACCGAGCTGGCCGCCGACGGCGCCGAGGCGCTGGACGCGCTGGCCGACCGGGCGCCGGACGCGCTGGTGCTCGACGTGCTGATGCCGCGCGTGGACGGGCTCGAGGTGTGCCGGCGGCTGCGGGCGGCGGGCGACCGCACGCCGGTCCTGGTCCTGACCGCGCGCGACGCGGTGCCCGACCGCGTGCGCGGGCTCGACGCCGGGGCCGACGACTACCTGGTCAAGCCGTTCGCGCTCGAGGAGCTGCTCGCGCGGTTGCGGGCGCTGCTGCGGCGCAGCACGGGCGCCGGTCACGGCGAGCTGCTGCGCTTCGCCGACCTCGAGCTCGAGCCGGCCGCGCACGAGGTCCGGCGCGGCGGCCGGCCGGTCGAGCTCACGCGGACCGAGTTCCTGCTGCTCGAGCTGTTCCTGCGCCACCCACGCCAGGTCCTCACGCGCTCGCAGATCTTCGAGCGCGTGTGGGGCTACGACTTCGGGCCCGCCTCCAACTCGCTGGAGGTGTACGTGGGATACCTTCGCCGGAAGCTCGGCGATCCGCGGCTCATCCAGACCGTGCGCGGCGTCGGCTACGTCCTCCGAGATCGATGAGCCTTCGCCGTCGCATCGCCTTCACCGCCGCCGGCGCGGTCGCCGTGGCCGTCGTGCTGGGGTCGATCGTCGCCTACGTCGTCGTGCGCGACACGCTGCGCGGCCAGATCGACGCCTCGCTGCAGCGCGCCCCCGCGCCCCCGTCCGGCGAGCGGTTCACCGTTCGCGTGCCGCCCGGCACGGCGCCGCGGATGGATCCGCTCGAGGACACCGTCGTCTTCGCGCAGCTCGTCGAGGGCGACCGCCTGATCGCCTCGGCGGGCGAGCAGCGCCGGCTCGGCGATCCCGACGAGGTCCAGGCGGTGGCCGACGGCCGGCGCGGCGCGTTCTTCTCGGACGAGAACGTCGAAGGCACGCGCGTGCGCGTGCTGACCGAGCGGGTGGCTCCCAACCTCGCGGTGCAGCTGGCGCGGCCGCTGACCGAGGTCGACGACGCGCTCGCGAATCTCCGCCTCGGCCTCGCGCTCGGCTCGCTGGCGGTCATCGCGCTCGCCGCCTTCCTCGCCCGCTACGCCACGCGCCACGCCGTGCGGCCGGTGACCGACCTGACGGAGACAGCCGAGCACGTGGCCCGCACGCGCGACCTCTCGCGCCGCATCGAGGCGCAGGGCGGCGACGAGCTGGCGCGGCTGGCCGCGTCGTTCAACACGATGCTGGAGGCGCTCGACGACTCGCAGCGGGCGCAGCGCCGGCTCGTGGCCGACGCCTCGCATGAGCTGCGCACGCCGCTGACCTCGCTGCGCACCAACCTCGAGGTCCTGGGGAAGCCCGGCGCGCTGCCCGAGGCCGATCGCGAGCGCCTGCGGGCCGACCTCGTCGCCCAGATCGAGGAGCTCGGCGAGCTGGTCGGCGATCTGATCGAGCTGGCGCGCGACGGCGAGCCCAACGGCGAGCCCCACGAGGAGCTGCGGCTCGACGAGCTGGTCCGGGACGCCGTCGAGCGCGCGCGGCGCCACGCGCCTGCGGTGGCGTTCGCGACCGACCTCGAACCGTGCGTGACGACCGGCGCGCGCGGCCGCCTCGACCGCGCGGTGGCCAACCTGCTCGACAACGCGGCGAAGTGGTCGCCGCCGGGCGGCACGGTGGAGGTCGCGCTGCGCGACGGCGAGCTGACGGTGCGCGACCACGGGCCCGGAATCGCAACTGACGACCTCCCGCACGTCTTCGACCGCTTCTACCGCGCCACCGCGGCGCGCGGGCGGGCGGGCTCAGGCCTCGGCCTCGCGATCGTCCGCCATGTGGCGGAGGGTCACGACGGGACGGTGCGTGCCGAGGCCGCGCCCGGCGGCGGCGCGCTCCTGCGGCTCGCGCTGCCGGTCTCTCATCTGATTCCTACCTGAGCGCGAACTGCGTCTCAGGCCGCTGCGGCTGGATTCGTGGCATGCAGATACCGACCATCGCCGCGGCGCTCGTCTGCGGCCTCGTCCTGACCGCCTGCGGCGCGGACGACCCGACAACCGGCGACACGGACGGCGATCGCCGGACCGAGGCCCGCGAGGCCATGCTGGCCTTCGCGAAGTGCATGCGCGACCAGGGCATCGACATGCCCGACCCGCAGTTCGACGGCGGGCGCATCACGCAGCGCGGCCCGGAGGAGCGCGTCTCGCCCGCGAAGATGCGCAAGGCCGACGAGGCGTGCGGCAAGTACCGGGAGGAGATCGAGCCGCCCGAGCTGTCGCCCGAGCAGGATCAGAAGATGAAGGCGGCGGCGCTCGCCCACGCGCAGTGCATGCGCGAGCACGGGCTGGAGAAGTTCCCCGACCCGACCTTCGACGAGAGCGGCGGCGCGCAGATCCGGATCGGCCCGGGCACGGGCCTCGACCCCGACGACCCGGACTTCCAGGCGGCCGAGAAGGCCTGCCGCGACGAGCTCCCCGACCTCGAGGAGGAGGACTCGCCGTGAAGTGGGCCGCAATCGCGGCGGCAGGAGCTGCCGCGGTCGTGGCGGCGGTCGTGCTGCTGGCCGGCGGCGAAGAGGCGCCGCCGGTCCGCGCGGCCGCCGCCACGGCCACCGCCGCCGTCGAGCGCCGCGACCTCGTGGATCGCGAGAGCGCCGACGGGACGCTCGGCTACGCCGACGCCGCCGCCCTGCTCGCGGGCACTGCGGGCGTCGTCACCGGTCTGCCGCAGCCGGGCAGCGTGATCCGCCGCGGCGACGCGCTCTACCGGCTCGGCGACGAGCCGGCCGCGTGGCTGCTGTACGGCGCGCTGCCGGCCTGGCGCGACTTCTCCTCCGGCATGACCGACGGCGAGGACATCCGGCAGCTCGAGCGCAACCTGCGCGCGCTCGGCCACGACCCCGACGGCGACCTGACCGTCGACGACGACTGGGACTGGGCCACGACGGCGGCCGTCGTGCGCTTCCAGGACGAGCGCGGGCTGACCGAGGACGGCACGCTGGCGCGCGGCGAGGTCGTGTTCCGCGACGGGGCGGCGCGCGTCGGCGAGCTGCGGGCGGCGCTCGGGCAGTCGATCGCCCCCGGCGCCCAGATCGCCGAGCTGTCGACCACGCGGCGCGTGGTCACGGTCGACCTCGAGGCGATCCGCCAGTCGCTCGCCCGCGAGGGTGCGACCGTGACCGTCGATATGCCCGGCGGGCGCACGGCCCGCGGTCGCATCGAGGAGGTCGGCAAGGTCGCCGAGCAGCCGGCCGACGAGGAGGGCGAGCCGACCATCGAGGTCACGATCGCCCTCCGGGGCCGCGCGGCACGCGGCCGCGGCTTCGACCAGGCGCCGGTCGACGTCGGCTTCGAGGCCGATCGCCGCCGCGACGTGCTGGTCGTCCCCGTCACCGCGCTGCTCGCCCGGGCCGGCGGCGGCTTCGCGGTCGAGGCGGCCGACGGGGGCATGATCGACGTGGAGCCCGGCGCCTACGCCGAGGACTACGTCGAGGTGTCCGGCGACGGCCTGCGCGAAGGCCTGCGGGTGGTGACCGCCGGATGACGGTGCTCGCCCTCGACGGCGTCCGCAAGGCCTATCCCGGCGGGGTCGAGGCCCTGCGCGGAGTGTCGTTGCACGTGCGGGCCGGCGAGCTGCTCGCCGTCGTCGGCCCGTCCGGCTCCGGCAAGTCGACGCTGCTGCACATCATGGGCACGCTCGAGCGCCCGACGGCGGGCTCGGTGGCGGTCGCGGGGGAGGACGTCTCGCGGCTCGGCGACCGCGCGGTGGCGGCGCTGCGGGCGCGCCGGATCGGCTTCGTCTTCCAGCAGTTCTTCCTGCTCGACGGGATGAGCGCGCTGGACAACGTCGCCACCGGCCTGCTCTACACGGGCACGCCGTCCGGCGAGCGCCGCGAGCGGGCGCGCGAGGTGCTGGAGCGGGTCGGGCTCGGCCACCGGCTGGCGCATCACCCGGCGCAGCTCTCCGGCGGCGAGCGCCAGCGCGTGGCGATCGCCCGCGCGCTCGTCGCGCGGCCGGCGATCGTCTTCGCGGACGAGCCGACCGGGAACCTCGACAGCCGGTCCGGCGCCGACATCGTGGCGCTCCTGCGCGAGCTGCACGCCGAGGGCGCGACGATCCTCGTGATCACCCACGACCGCGAGATCGCCGCCCAGATGCCGCGGCGCGTCGAGGTCCGCGACGGCAGGGTGGTGGCGGACGCATGACGGCTTCGGACCTGCTGCGCACCGGCTCGCTCGGGCTGCGCACGCGCCGCACGCGGGCCGCGCTGTCGGCGCTCGGCGTGGCCATCGGCATCGCCTCGATGGTCGCCGTGCTGGGGATCTCGGAGTCCTCGCGCGCCGACCTCATCGCCCAGCTCGACCAGCTCGGCACCAACCTCCTGCGCGTCGCGCCGGGGCAGTCGTTCCGCGGCGAGGACGCGGAGCTGCCGGAGTCGGCGGCCGCGATGATCCGCCGCGTGGCGGGCGTCCAGGCGACCGCCTCGACCAAGGTGATCAGCGACGCCACCGTCCGCCGCACCGACCTGATCGACGAGGCGGAGACCGGCGGCATCTCCGTCGCGGCAGCCGAGCCGAGCCTGCTCTCCACGCTCGGCGCCGAGCTGGCCCGCGGGACCTTCCTGACGCGCGCCAACGAGCGCTACCCGGTCGTCGTGCTCGGCGCCGACGCAGCCGAGCATCTCGGCGTGCGGCGCACGGGCGCGCGCGTCTGGCTCGGTGGGCGCTGGTTCCAGGTGGTCGGCATCCTCGAGCCGTTCACGCTCGCGCCCGCGCTCGACTCGGCGGCGCTGGTCGGCTTCCCGGCCGCCGAGGAGCTGCTCGGCGGCGACGCCTCCCCGTCCACGATCTACGTGCGCGCCGAGCCGGACGACATCGCCGCCGTGCGCGATCTGCTGGGCCACACGGCCAACCCCGCCCGGCCGGAGGAGGTCGAGGTCTCGCGGCCGTCCGACGCGCTCGAGGCGCGCGCGGCGGCCAAGACGGCGTTCACCTCGCTCTTCCTCGGTCTCGGGGCCGTGGCGCTGCTCGTCGGCGGCGTCGGGATCGCCAACGTGATGGTGATCTCGGTGCTGGAGCGGCGCTCGGAGGTCGGCCTGCGCCGAGCGCTCGGCGCGACCCGCCGCGACGTGGGCACGCAGTTCCTGACCGAGTCGCTGCTGCTCGCGGCGGGCGGCGGGCTGGCCGGCGTCGCACTCGGCGCGCTCGTCACGGCCGGCTACGCGGCCAGCCAGGGCTGGCAGGCCGTCGTGCCTCCCGTGGCGCTCGGCGGCGGCGTGGCCGCCGCCGCCGCGATCGGGGCCGTCGCGGGGCTGTATCCCGCGCTGCGGGCGGCGCGGCTGTCCCCCACGGAGGCGCTCAGGTCGGTCTAGCTGTATGCACCGAGCGCGCTGTTCAGTCGGCGAACTGCGGCTGGGTAGGAAGGCTGGGGAGCCGGCCGCGCGGCCGGATTTCGGCGTCTGATCCTGCCTAGGGGTCGGATAGCGACCCCTAGGCAGGATTCGAATGCGGTTTTCGGCGTAGCGTCCTGGCTAACTCGCCGGCCTCCCCGGCTCCCCACCCAGCCGGGGTTGAGGTTCGAACTACAGCTAGTCGTCATCCCCGCCGTGGTCGCCGCCGCCGCCCGAGCGCTCGACCTCGGTCGCCACCCAGCGCCCGTCGCGGCGCTTGACGACCGTCTCGATGTTGGTCATGCCGGCGCGCAGGCCGGCGAAGCCGTCGATGCGCTCGAAGCGCGTGTTGCGGTTGACCTTGATGCGCTTGATGCCGCGCTCGGAGTCGTCGAGCCGGAACGTGCGCTTCTCGCGGTTGACGGAGAGGACGGTGCCCTCGAACTCGGCGGCGGAGGCCGCGGCGGGGGCGGTCGCCACGAGGGCGGTGACCATGACGGGGATCGCGATGCGTGAGATCTTCATGCCGACAGCCTCGCCGGTGGCCGGGGAAGGCCCCGCCAACGGCAGGTGAAGAGCCGGCAAAGGAGGACTCACATGAGGATCGCTGTGCTGGGCACGGGGATGGTCGGCAGCGCGATCTCCGGAAAGCTCGCCGAGCTCGGCCACGACGTGCGCGTCGGCTCGCGCACGGCCGGCGACGGGACGGTGGAGTTCGCCGACGCCGCCGCCCACGGCGAGATCGTCTTCAACTGCACCAACGGCGGCGCCTCGCTCGACGCGCTGGCCGCCGCGGGTGCGGACAACCTCGCGGGCAAGACGCTGATCGACGTCGCCAACCCGCTCGACTTCTCGGGCGGCGGGCCGGCGCTGTTCACGGACACCACCGACAGCCTCGGTGAGCGGATCCAGGCGGCGTTCCCGGACGCGCGCGTGGTCAAGTCGCTGAACACGATGAACTGCAATCTGATGGTCGCCCCGGCACTCGGTGCCCGGCGATCACGTCGTCTTCGTGTGCGGCAACGACGACGACGCCAAGGCGCGGACGCGCGAGCTGCTGGGCGAGTTCGGCTGGCCCGCCGAGCGCGTGATCGACCTCGGCGACATCACCGCGGCGCGCGGGACCGAGCACTACCTGATGCTGTGGCTCAGGCTGATGGGCGCGACCGGCGGCCCGAACTTCAACATCTCGGTGTCTACGATGCCGCGGTGATCGAGCTTCCGGCAGGGCGCTATCTCTCGTGCGCGTTCGGCGTCGACGCCGACGCCATGGGCCAGACGCGCGCGCTGCTCATGCGCAACCGCTTCTTCGCCTCCGAGGCCGGCGTGCGGCCGAGCGTGCTGGCGTTCAGCGCCGCTCCCAACTACGACGAGCGGCGTCGGGTGCTGCTCGAGCGCGGGCTGCTGAACGAGCACGTCTCCCTGGTGAACATCTATGACCACTACCGCGAGCACGGCTGGGGCGACGACGAGCCGGGGGGCGAGCTCGAGGACCTGAGCGCCCGCCGCGTGGCCGAGGAGGAGCGGCCGGACGGCACGCCGTGGCGGATCGGCTACCGGCTCCCGGACGGCCTGCTCGTCCACGACTACCTGCGCGCCGACGGGACGCCCTACCTGCGGGTCCCGCAGTTCGGCGTCGCCGAGAAGGCGGGCCCGCGCACGACGATCCAACCCATCGGCCCCGACGGCGCGCCGGTCGGCGAGCCCGGTCCGCTCGGCCAGTGGTTCCGGCGCTTCATCCGCGAGCTGGCGGGCGAGCGGACCTTCGTGTTCCTCGACTCGCGCTTCCTGGTCCCGTACATCGTCCCGCTGCGCACGCGCGGCATCCACCTGCTCTACCAGATGCACAACATGCACCTGGAGCCACCGCGGCGCTGGGACTCGGGGATGAGCCAGGTCTACCGCCGCGTGCTGGAGCGGATCGACGGCATGGACGCGCTCGTCAACCTCACCGAGCGCCAGAGCGACGACATCGCGGCGCGCCGCGGGCGCACGACGAACATGTTCGTCGTCCCCAACCCGGTCGACGTGCCGCCGCTGCCCGACCCGCTCCCGGAGCGCGACCCGCACCTGGTCGTGACGATGGCGCGGCTCGAGACCCAGAAGCGCCTGATGCACGCGATCTCGGCCTTCGGCCGCGTCGTCGAGGCCGTCCCGGAGGCCAGGCTCGACATCTACGGCGAGGGCAGCCAGCGCGACAAGCTGCAGACCGCGATCGAGCGGTCCGGGCTGACCGGCTCGGTCACCCTGCGCGGCTACGACCCGCACGCCCGCGAGGCGCTGTGGAGCGCGAGCGCGTTCCTCATGACGAGCGACTACGAGGGCTACCCGCTGTCGACGCTCGAGGCCATGAGCCAGGGCTGTCCCGTGGTCAGCTACGACATCCGCTACGGGCCGCGCGAGCAGATCGCCGACGGCGCCGACGGCTTCGTCGTCCCCGAGGGCGACGAGGCCGCGCTCGCCGAGCGCGTGGTCGAGCTGCTGCGCTCCCCCGAGCTCGTGCGGCGCATGAGCGCGGCGGCGCGCGAGAAGGTCTCCCGCTTCGGGCCGGCCGAGTTCGTGGAGCGCTGGGGGCAGGTGATCCGGGCCACGGTCGAGCTCGAGCGCAGGCGCACGCGGATCGAGGAGGCCGACTTCGAGCTGACCAAGCTGCGCACGCGGCGCGGCGCGCTGCAGCTGGAGGGCGTCGTGCGCGTCGAGGTCCGCGGGAAGCGCGACGGCGCCCGGCTGCGGCTCGACGCCGTGCACGAGGAGAGCGGCGACGTGGTCGAGCTGCCGCTCGAGGTCGAGAAGGTGGAGGGCGGCTTCGGCGTCGAGTCGAAGATCCCGCTCGAGGACGTGCTGCCGGCCGAGGGGGTGTGGCGGCTGCGGCTGCGACTCACCTGGAACAACTCGGCGTGGGAGACGGAGATCGTGCAGCCGCCCGACGGCGTCGAGGTGTCGCTCGGGGCCGGCGGGGTGGTTCAGCTCGTCCGGTAGGCGCGCCAGCGCTCGCGCTCGGCCGTCAGCTCGGGCTGCGAGGGCTTGACGCCGTCGGCCCAGTAGAGGAGCCCCGGCTCGCGCTGCGGCGTGCGCGTCGGCACCGTCGCCCAGCGCTGAGGCAGCTCGGCGTGATCGGGCCCGAACAGGTAGTGCAGGACCTCGAGGTCGTCGAGCCCGTACTGCTGCACCAGCTCGAGCGCGCGCTCGCCGAAGCGCTCGGCGCGCAGGCGCGCGAGGTCGAGCACGAGCACGTCGTGCGTGAAGGCGTCGAAGTCGAACCGGTGGCGCGCGTGCGCCGTGCGGCGCAGCGCGCCGGAGAGCTCCGTGTCGCTCGTCGAGCCGCAGCGCGGCGTTGTGGATCACCCCGAAGCCGCTGACGTCCTTGGTGCCGGGCTTGAGCGGCGCGGCGAGCGCGTGGTCGCCGAGGTCGAGGTCGGCCAGCTCTGCCACGTCGGCGGTGGCCACGGCGGGGATCGGCAGCACCACCAGGCGGTCGACGTCCGGCAGCAGGTCGCCGAGCAGCAGCCTCGCGGTGGTCTCCCCCAGGTCGCGGATCCACATGCGGGTGACCGCGAGCTCCGGGAAGCGCTGGCCGAGGCGCTCCTCCACCTTGCCGCTGCCGGGCAGGCCGAGGATCCAGACGTGCAGCGGCCGCGACGCGTGCTCGAGCAGCGAGGCGACGAGGACCGACACGTCCGTGGCGCCGCGCCCTGGGCACGACGACCGCGACGTGGATGGCGTCATCCGCGGTCGTGCCGCGCGTGACGGTCTTCTCCTGGACGGCCTCGAGCTGCGGATCGACCGCCGGCGCCGGCGGCGCGCCCTCGTGGCGGCGCCGCTCCGCCTCGGCGACCTGGTCGGCCGTCAGCTCGCGCCACAGCGCGTAGACCTCGTCCTCCGGGCGGCCGGTGAGGATCGCGCGGAAGACCTGCTCGAGCTTGCCGTCGATGTCCTCGCGCATCGCGGCGAAGGCCCCGTCGTCGAGGCCGATGAGGCCGTCGAAGCGGATGTCCGACCGGTTGGAGGGCCGGAACTCGACGTCGGCGCCGATCGAGCGGACCGGCAGATAGCAGTGCAGGCGCGAGGTGACCACGGCCCGATGCTCGCCGCGGTAGGTCTCCAGCAGCTCGAGCGCGCGCTCGACGTTGGCCACGAACGGCCGCTCGCGCACCGCGAGGTCGCTGTGGTGGAAGGCGACCGCGTCCTCGGGCATGTCCTCGACGTCCACGTAGGCCAGGGGAGCGTCGCGCGGCGGCGGCTCCCGGTCGGGGAACACCGTGTCGATCGTCGTCGTCAGGCAGCCGGAGAAGAAGGCGGGGACGTCGAGCGAGAGCAGCAGGAAGACGGTGTTCCAGTCGCGGCAGCCGACCGGGCCGTAGCGGCGCAGGTACTCGATCGCCTCGGGCGTGAGCAGGCCGCGCTTGTTGCAGTGGAAGGAGACGAAGATCGGCCGCAGGTTGCGGTGCAGCGGGAAGCCGTGGCGGATGCCGAACAGCGCGTGCATGTACCAGCCGAAGCACAGCGTCCACGTGTCCTCGGGGACCGCCTCGTACATCGAGGCGTCGCGGTGGACGGTGATGACGTCCAGCTCGGCCTCGACGTCGTCCAGGCGGCGCTCCGGCCGCGTGCGCTCGCGCAGTCGCTCGAGCAGGCCGGCGAGCTCGTCGCGGCCGTGCAGCCGGACGCCCTGGTGGCGGACCAGGTGGCCGAGCGAGGCGATGCTCTGGACGTGGTCGCCGAGGTTGGCCGAGGCGCGGTCGGCGCCCGGGTGGCCGTAGTCGATGACCGCGAACGTGCGTCGCCCGGTGGCGGGGGCGGTGGGCGAGTCCGGGTCGGCGGCGATCCACGGCCGCATCCAGTCGCGCTTGCGGTCGGCCTCGTCCCACGGGTTCTCGTCCTCGCGCGCGTGGCGGTCGAAGCGCTCGTAGATCTGCCGCGCGAGCTCGCTCTCGCCGTAGCCGAAGACCGGCGCGAGCATGTCGTGCCAGGACTTCGACCGCACCTCGGGCGGGTCGTCGGCTACGAGTGAGCGGAGCTCGGCCAGCACCTCGCCGGGCGCCACGGCCAGGCCCGAGCGCACGTACTCGGAGACCGCGAAGCGCGTCCAGGCCTCGCGCGGCACGGGGCGCAGGAGGTCCCAGGCCAGCTCGGCGTAGCCCTCGCGGTGGGCCACGATCCCGCCCGCCAGCCGGCCCAGCGCCTCGGTCTCGGGATGCTCGCGCAGCCCCAGCGCGAGCGCGCGGGCGCTGTCGTTCTCGCCGTCCGCGAGCAGGGCTCGCGCCTGCGAGATCAGCGCGTGGTCGAGGGCGCGGCCGCGCTCGAGCGAGCGCAGCAGCGCCTCGCGGGCCGGCGGCTCGTCGGGCGGCGCGCTCTCCTCGGCCTCTTCCTCGGGGGCCTCGGGTTCACGGCTCACGGCGCGCCGCACGCGGTCGCGCACCTGCTGCAGCTTGGGGCTCATCCGTCGGGGCGGGCAGTCTAGCCCCGATCAGGTCAGCCTCCTTCGACCGCCTCGGCCAGCTGCGGCACGGCCTGCTCGAGCGCGAACGGGATGCTCAGCGGGCTGCTGAAGCCGAGCGCGTTGGCGAAGTCGCCGTCCACGTCCATGTAGATCACACGGCCCTCGCGCACGTCCTGGTCGAGCAGGCGCAGCTGCTCCTCGCTGAGCTGGGCGAAGAAGCTGTCCCCGGCCAGCTTCTCGATCTCCGGCGGCGTCTGGAAGCCGAGCGAAGTGAAGAAGCGCGAGCGCAGGTCCTGAGGTCCGAAGACGTAGACCTGGCCGGCGCTGGCCGAGGCGAGGACGAAGGTGCTCCCGTCGAACTCCGGGTTCCGCTTCCGGGCCTGGGCGATCTCGCCCTCGACGTCGTCGATGACCTCGGCGCCCTGCCGCTCGCGGCCGAGCGCCTGGCTGCTCACCTGCGCCTGCTCCTGCCACGGCTCGCCGTAGTCGGGGTACTCGTCGCTCTGCGCGACGGTCGGCGCGATCTTCGACAGCGTGCCGTAGTCGCGCTTGCTCAGGCCGGAGTAGACGGCCAGGATCAGGTCCGGCCGCAGCGCGGCGATCTTCTCGAACGTTGGTCTGCGCGGGCTGCTCTACCCCGTATTAGGGTGCCCTAACAACGTGCAGCCTCGCGCGCTGCTCGAGCCGGTAGCCGTCGCGGCCCGCGAAGTACTCGTCGACCGCCGTGCGGCAGCCCGACCAGTGGTAGTAGTCGTCGAGCACGATCCGCCCGCCCGGCACGAGCAGCGGCGCGATCCGCTCCAGGCAGGTCATCGTGGACTCGTACCAGTCCCCGTCGAGGTGGGCGAGGGCGACCGGCTCGTCGAGGTCGATCGTGTCCTCGAACAGCCCGCGGACGAGCTCCACGTTGTGCTCGCCGACCGGCACGCCGAGGCGGCCGAACGACGCCGTCACCTCGTCGTAGAGGTCGTCGCGGTAGCCGTAGTACGTCTCGCCGCCGACGCCTTTGGCCTCGCCGCCCGCGATCTTCGCGTAGCGCTCGTGGACGTCGGCGCCGTCGTGCTCGCCGGGCGGCGGGATCATCCCGAACACGTCGTAGACCTTCATCGGCCGGGCGGGCGACTTCGCGGCGGCCATGACGATCGCCGACCCGCCGCGCGCGGTGCCGGCTTCGACGATCAGGCCGGGCAGCTCGCGGTGCTCCACGTCGAGCACGGCGGCGGCCAGCGTGCCCAGGTGCTCGGGCTTGAGGTAGGTCAGGTGCTCCTCGCGGGCGCGGGCGATCGCCTGCTCGACCGCGGGCGGCAGGTCGCGGCCGGCCGCCGCCAGCTCCGCCCTTGTCCGCCTGAGCTTCGCCCGCGTGGATTTGAGCTCGGCCGCCAGCTCAGGATCCAGCCGGCGGGCGAGGCTGCGCCGCAGTCGCTTCATGCGAGGCGCGAGTCTAGAGCTCGGCCAGCCGCCGCTCGAGCAGCCTCCGCTCGGCCTCGTCGTGCACGAGCGCCAGCGCGCGGCGGTAGGCGTCGCGCGCCTCGGCGGTCCGTCCCAGCCGCCGCAGCAGCTCTCCGCGCGTCGAGTGCAGGTAGTGGTACTCGCCGAGCTCGAGCCCGTCGGCGATCGCCAGCCCGGCGTCGGGGCCCTCGGTCTCGGCGACGGCCACCGCCCGGTTGAGCTCCACCACGGGCGAGCCGGTGAGGCGCGACAGCTCGCCGTAGAGGGCGGCGATCTGCGGCCAGTCGTGCGGCTCCTCGGCGTGCAGCGAGGCGATCGCTGCCTGCAGCACATACGGACCGCGGCCGCGCAGGGCCAGGGCGCGGTCCAGCGCGTTGCGGCCGGCTGCGATCTGAGCTTGGTTCCACAGCGCGCGGTCCTGGTCGGCGAGCAGTACCAGGTCGCCGTCACGGAAGCGGGCGGCGCGGCGCGAGTCGTGCAGCAGCATGATCGCCAGCAGGCCGTGCACCTCGGGCTCGTCGGGCATCAGCTCGGCGAGCGAGGTCCCGAGCCGGATGGCTTCGCCGGCCAGATCGAAGCGTCCGCCGTAGCCCTCGTTGAAGATCAGGTAGACGACGGCGAGCACGGCGGCGAGCCGGTCGGGCAGCAGGTGGTCGGGCGGCACCCGGAACGGGATGCCGGCGGCCTTGATCTTGCGCTTGGCCCGCACCAGCCGCTGGGCCATCGTCGCCTCCGGCACCAGGAAGGCGCGGGCGATCTCGGTCGTGTTCAGGCCGCCGAGCGTGCGCAGGGTGAGCGCGACCTGCGCGTCGGTCGCGAGGGCCGGATGGCAGCAGGTGAAGACGAGCTCGAGCCGCTCGTCCGGGAAGGTCGTCTCGAACACGTCGTCCTCCACTGCCTCGGGCACCTCGAGCAGGCGGGTCTTCGCCGCGAGTGTCCGATCGCGCCTGATGCGATCGATCGCGCGGTTGCGGGCGGTGGCCATGAGCCAGCCGCCCGGGTTGGCGGGGACACCGTCGCGCGGCCACCGCTCGGCGGCGATCGCGAAGGCGTCCTGCGCGGCCTCCTCGGCGAGGTCGAAATCGCCGAGGAAGCCGATCAGCGCAGCGAGAACGCGGCCCCATTGGTCCCGGAAGATGGTCTCGAGGTCGCCTACCACTCGACGATCGGTCGGACCTCGACCCCACCGCCCATGCGGGCCGCGGGGATTCGCGACGCCAGCTCGATCGCCGCGTCGAGGTCGTCCGCCTCGAAGAAGCAGTAGCCGCCGAGGGCCTCCTTGACGTCCACGAACGGGCCGTCAGTGGTGAGGGTCCGGCCATCCTGCACGCGGACCGTGGTCGCCGTCTCGGGGCCCTGCATCTGGAGCCCGGAGGTGAAGCCCGGCGTCTCGTTGAGCGCCTTGTAGGCGGCGTAGACGCCGTTCCGCTCGTCGTCGGAGAGGGCGTCCCAGGCCTCGGTCCCCGGGACCGGGGTGGTGCCCTGATGGATCAGCAGCATGTACTTCATGGTTCCTCCTTCGCCGGAATGGTCGTCCATACGACGAACGGGGAGCGGGGAAATCGACAGTTGGCTGTAGTTCCTGAGCACGTCTTGTTCTCCCGCCGCCGTGGCCGGCGGCCGAACGTCAACTCCGGCTGGGTAGGGCGGCGAGGGGGCCGGCCGCGCCGGTATTCCTCGAAGCATCCTGTCCTAGTGGGGTCTGACCCCACCTATCCACGACGAGTCCTGCCTAAGGGTCGGATAGCGACCCCTATCCAGGATTCGACGCCGCAATCCGGACGGCGCGCCTGACGAAGCGCATGACGCGGCGCGTCTCGCGCGTGGGGTCGCGCGGGCCGAGCGTGCGATCGATGCGCATGTGGTCGAGCGGCGTGCAGGCGCAGGCGAGCGCGACGGCGAGGGCGATCAGGCGGGCAGTACTCCCCGCGGCCGATCGGGTTCCCTCTCAGCCGCGCAGCCGCGCGATCGCGAAGTCGTCGACGCCGGTCATCTGCCCGGCGACGAGGATCCGGCCGTTGGCCTGCAGCGCGGCCGCGAAGCCGAACGTGGCGACGCCGAAGTCGATCGTCACCTTGCCGTCGCCGCCTCCGAACGTCGTGTCCGGCGACCCGTCGGCGTTGAGGCGCGCGACCGCCGGGGGCGAGTCCGTCGCCTGCGTGTAGCCGGCGACGACGATCTTCCCGTCCGGCTGCAGCAGCGCGTCGTTGGCGTCGTCGGCGAGCGTCCCGAAGTCGATCGTCGCCGTCCCGTCGCCGTCGAACGTCGTGTCGGGCTTGCCGTCGGTCTTGAGCCGGGTCACGGTCATCATCGCGGAGCCGGCCGCGTTGCCGGCGACGATGATCTTGCGATCCGGCTGGACGAGCACCGCGTCGAGGCTGCCCGAGCCCAGCGACAGCTTGCCGCCGGCGCCGAACGTGGGATCGAGCGCGCCGTTCGCCATCGTCCGGGCGACGATCGCGCCGGCGGTCGTCGACCGGCCGGCGATCAGGATGCGCCCGTTGGCCTGCCGCGCGAGGGCGGAGCCGAAGTCGTCGCCGCCGAAGTCGACCGCGGCCTTGCCGCCGGTGCCGAACGTGGTGTCGAGCGCGCCGCTCGGGTTCAGCCGCGCGAGCTGGACGTTGCCGCCCTCGGGCCCCGAGAATCCGCCGACCAGGAGCTTGCCGCTCGGCAGCACGAGCACGGCCGTGGCGCGGCCGATCGGGCCCCAGCTGAACAGCACCTTCCCGTCGCCGGAGAACGTGGTGTCGAGCGACCCGTTCGGGTTCAGCCGCGCGACGGCCACCCGGAAGTCGGAGTCGCCGACCAGCACGATCTTGCCGTCCGCCTGCAGCGCCGCCCCGAACGCGCCCTCGTCGTCGCCGCCGAAGCTGATGATGCGCTTCCCGCGCGTCCCGAACGTGGTGTCGAGGTTGCCGTTGGCTCGCAGCCGAGCGACGCAGAACCTGCGCGCCGCGGTGCCGTGGCCGGCGACCACGATCCTGCCGTTGGGCTGCACGAGCACGGCCTGCGCCTCGTCGTCGCCGCCGAAGCCGATCCGCTTCTTGCCGTTGCCGGCGAAGCTCGTGTCGAGGTCACCGGCAGCCATGTGCTGACGCTACTCGGTCTGAGGCCAGCCCCACTCGGCAGCGACGTGGGATCTCCATCGCCGGGCCCGCGCTCCGCGCCTAGCTTGAAGCCATGCCCTCCCCGCGCTCCCTGCTCCTCCTCCCCCTGGCCGCCGTCGCGCTCGCCGGCTGCGGCGACGACGGCCCGCGCACGTCGCAGACGCGCGATGTCGCCGCCTTCACCCGCATCGAGAACCGCTCCTCGGTCGACGTGCGCCTGCGCGTCGGCGAGTCGCAGCGCGTGCAGGTCTTCGCCGGCGAGAAGGTGATCGACGATGTGAGCACCGAGGTGCGCGACGGGACGCTGGAGGTCGACTTCGACCACAGCGGCTGGGGTGGCGACGACGTCGAGGTCGAGGCCACCGTGCCGGAGCTGACGGGCATCGAGGTGTCGGGCTCCGGCGATCTCGACGCCGACGGCATCGACGCGGATCAGTTCGAGCTGCTCTCGGACGGCTCGTCCGACATCGCGCTCGCGGGCGCCGCGGGCCGGCTCCTCGTCACCCTCGACGGCTCGGGCGACGCCGATCTCGCCGACCTGGCCTCACGTGACGCGCGCGTCGACGTCAGCGGGTCGGGCGACCTCGACGTGCGCGCGCAGGAGCGGCTGGACGTCGCGGTCGACGGCTCGGGCGACGTCCGCTACTTCGGCGAGCCCGCGGTGACGCCGCGGGTCGACGGGTCCGGAGACCTCACCCACGCGGACTAGACGGGCCGCTTGAGCGGGCGGGACGCGCTGTCACAGATTCGGCCTGTCTCACGAACTACGGGTGCGAAGGTAGCCACTGGGAGCTCATGCGCACGCTTGTTTCGTTCACTGACGAGGATCTGCTTCTTGCGAATACGCCGGAGGCGTTCGGGGAGTTCTACGATCGTCACGCGCGGACCTTGATGGGGTTCTTCGTACGGCGGACCGGGGATCCGGAGGTGGCGGCGGATCTCACCGCGGAGACGTTTGCGTCGGCGATCGTGGCTCAGCGGCGCTTCAAGCCCGAAGGCGCGCCCGCGACGGCGTGGCTGTTTGCGATCGGGGTGCGGCGGCTCGCGGATTATCGACGCCGCGGCCAGGTCGATCAGCGGGTGCGGCGCTCGCTGGAGATCGAGCGCAGGCCTGTGACTGCGGAGGATGCGGACATGATCCGCGTGCTGGCCGACGTGACGGTCGGCGAGCTGTTGGGTGATCTGCCCCTTGAGCAGCGCGACGCGGTCACCGCGCGCGTCGTGGACGGCCGGGGCTATGCCGATCTCGCGGCTGAGGGGCGGACGTCGGAGGCAGCGGTGCGACAGCGCGTTTCGCGCGGGTTGGCGACGCTGCGGCGGGGCGTGAGGACGCGCGGATGAGCGACTATCTGACGGAGCTGCGGCGCGACCTGGTGGATGCCCACGGCCGTCATGCCCGGCGTGGGAGCTTGGGGCGCGCGGGCCGCGTGGCCCACCCGCGCGCCTGGCGGCCGGCGGTGGCCTTCGGGTCGTTGGCGGTGGCGGCGTGTCTGGCGGCTGTTGTGCTCGCGGCCGGGGCGCTGCGTGATCCGGAACCAAGGCCGGCTTTTCGTGTCGTCGCGGTGCTTCGGCTGGGTGGCCAGCCGATCGATGCGACGCTGGCCGCCGGCTCGCTGTGGGTTGCCGACTACCAGGGTGAGGTGATTCGCGTCGATCCAGCCCGCCGCGAGGCGCTGCGGCGTGTGCGGTTGGGTGCGAACGCGCGCTCGATCACGGGGACCACCGAGGGCGTCTGGGTCGCCACGGAGCAGGAGACCGGCGAGCGCGGCGGCGGCCGCCTCGTGCGACTGGATCCGCGCACCGGAGGCGTCAGCGCACGCGTGCCGCTCGGGGCGTGGGGTGCGGTGCTGGCGGCGGGCGAGCACGGCGTCTGGGCGCTCGACAGCCAGAACGACACAGCGCCGCTGCACATCCGTCGCGTCGATTCGGCGAACGGCGCCACGCTCGCGTCCACGACGACGGGCTCTGCCGGCGTTTCGGTCGCCGTTGCGCCTGACGCGGTGTGGACGCTGGCCATGGACGGTACGGTCGCCCAGCTCGATCCACGGTCCGGTCGCGCGCTGTCGCGGGTGCCTCGGGCGGCCGACGTGGCGGCCGATGGCGGTGACAACGTACTTGCCGTCGACGCGCGCGGCGCATGGGTGATCAACCCTGGTGAGGCAGCCATCCTGCGCATCGAGGCCGGACAGGTCGTGCGCAGGATCGCCGTCGCTCCGTTCACGCTGCCGCTACTCGCGCGCACCGGCGGAGCGCTATGGGTCGTCTCCGAAGACGCGTCGCGTGGCGACTATCACCTCGCGCGCATCGACATCGATACCGATGAGACCGCACCGACGGTCGACCTCGGCACGCGCCGGCCAACGGCGTTGGTGCCGACCCCCGACGGCCTATGGGTCATCGCCAGCGACGGGACCGCTCTCCTCGTTGGCCGAGATCAGCCGTGATGTCTCACGGCGGGCCGGCCCCGATCACCAAGGAGGTGGGTCATGCCCGCCAATCCGCACCAGCGCCCGTCGTCGACCACGGTGGGACGGGCCGGCGCCGCGGCGCTCCTGCTGGCGGGCGCGCTCGCGCTGCTCGCCGAACCTGCCCTGGCGCACCCGCCGCGGTCGGTCGTGGGGTGCGGTGACACGCTCACGCACAGCGTGCGGCTCGCCAACGACTTGAGAGATTGTGACGGCGACGGGCTCGTGATCGGCGCCGCCGGCATCACCGTCGATCTCGGCGGGCACACGATCGACGGCACGATCCCGCTGACGGGCGATTGCGGCGAGAACCGCCTCAACGACGCGGGCATCCAGAACGACGCCGGCTACGACGATGTGACGATCACCAACGGGACCGTCCAGCAGTTCTCGAAGGGGATAGCGGCGGGCGGGGAGGCGACCGGTATGAGCGATGGACGCCTCCGCGGCCTCGCCGTGCGCGACAACCGCCTGGTGGGGATCGTCATCGTCGGCACGCAAGCCGCCGGCGCGGGCGCCAACACGGGCAACCGCCTCGAGCGCAACGTCGTGTCGGGCACCGTCTGCGGCTCGGCCATGTTCGTCGGGACCGCGCGCGCCAATCGGATCGTGGCGAACCGCGTGAGCGGCAATCTCGACGGAATCGTGGTCTGCTGCGGCGCCGCGACCGACGGCAACACGATCACGGCCAACTCCGTCACGGGTGGGTTCACCGGGGTCGCGATGTACGAGTCCGGCCGCAACGTTGTCACTGACAACGCCATCGCCGACGCCGACGAGGGGATCATCGTCGTCGGCTCCGCCTCCGAGAACCGGATCGAGAACAACGCCATCGCGCGGACCCAGGCCGGCATCGTGCTCGACGTGATCGAGTCCGACGCGCCGACGGGCAACCGGGTCGCCGGCAACACGCTCAGGTCCATCGCCGACGGCATCATCGTGTTCCAGGCCCAGCACACCGAGGTGACGAGCAACCAGGTGACCGGAGCGGGGACGTTCGGAGACCCGGAGGCCGCCGGCTTCGGCATCGTCCTCGAGAGCGCGGGCCACAGCGTCGTCGACCGCAACTCGGTCACGGGCAGCCGCGGACCCGCCATCTCTGTCGGGGCCACCGAGGGCGAGTCCCCGTCGCCGACCGACAACGTGGTCTCGCGCAACTCGGTCAACCGCAACAGCACCGATGGCATCCGCGTCATCGGCGCGGCCCGCAACACGACCATCGAACGCAACACGACCGACCGCAACGGTGCCGACGGGATCCACGTGCTCAGCCGCTCCACGACCATCACCCGCAACACGGCGAGCCATAACGCCCTGTACGGGATCGAGGCCCTCCCGGGCGTCACCGACGGCGGCGGCAACCGCGCTCACGGCAACGGCAACCGCCCCCAATGCATCGGCGTCGCATGTAACCAGGACTCGTAGACGACGCGGCGCGAGGCCCGGCCGACCGGGCCTCGCGTGCGACGCTGCGAGCGTCAGGCCCTCGCGGGCTCCGCCGTCTCGGCCGGTGCGCCGACGTGGCTGGTCGCCCAGTCGAGCGCGTAGTCGGCCACCGCTTCCCACCCGGGCGCGGCCGGGAAGTGGGGGCGACCGTGGTACTCCTTGTAGTCCACGACGGCCTTCGACTTGCCCTGACGCTTGGCGGCCTCTCGGCTCACCGATGCCGGGATCGTCTGGTCCTCGTCGTTGCCGAGCACGAGCAGCGGCGGGCGGTCGTCCTTGTGGAAGTCGACCTTGGTCACGGCGTACGGATTGACGTTGGCGAACGCCGCCTGGAAGATCACCCGGCCGGGGGCGGCGACGTAGTAGCGCTCGTACGCGGCCTCGGCGTCCGCGTCGTTCATGGTGTTCGTGAAGCCGCGGCGGAACTGCTTGGGCGTCATCCCGACCGTCCGCTTCCGGTTCGCCGGGTTGCGCAGCGCCAGCGAGACGGTGCGAAGCAGGTCCGGGGGCACGCCCAGCACGCCCTTCACGGGCGATGCTCCGCGGCTCCCGGGCGAGTGGAGCTAGGGGGACTCGAACCCCCGACCTCCTGGGTGCGATCCAGGCGCTCTCCCAACTGAGCTATAGCCCCGAGGTAGGGCGGCGTCAGGCAGGTTTTCAGGCCCGCGCCGTGAACGAGCGATTGTAGCTGCCACGATGTTGTCCGCAGCGACCTAGCCTTAGGGCACCGACGATGAGCCCACTTCAGCTCCGCACTCCGAGCTTCCGGAGCCGTCTCCGGCTCTTTTTCGTGGTCATCGTCGTCGTCCCGATGATCACGATGGCCGTGGTCCTGTTCCAGCTGATCGTGGCCTCGGAGCGCAGCCAGACCGACGCGCGGCTGGCCGAGGCGCAGACCGTCTCGCAGCAGATCATCCGCGAGCTGGAGACCGAGGCGGGCCAGGTCGCGGAGCAGATCGGGCGCGATCAGCGGCTGGCCGACGCGATCGAGACGTCGGAAGATCGGGCGATCCAGCGGCGGCTCGACACGCTGGCGAACGAGGCCGAGGCCCGCTTCGTGCACCTGCGCCTCGACGACATGGGCGGGTTCGAGTCCGGCGGCCTCCCGGCGGTCGCGCCGGCAACGCGACGGCTGGTGGATGAGAGCCAGGAGCCGACAGGGCGCCTCCAGGTGGCCATGCTCTCCCCGGACCAGTACGCGAGCCGGATATCGAAGCTGACCGGGGCCGCCGTGGTCGTCGAGCAGAGCGACAGCCGTCTCGCCTCCACGAGCGCGGCCGCGCCCTCCGACCTGCCCGACGAGGGCGCCGCCGCCATCGAGGGGACCGACTACCGCGTCAGGTCGTTCGAAGCTCCCGCGGTCGGCGGCGACGTGACCGTCCGCCTGCTGTTGCCCGACCAGGACACCGCCGATCCGACGGCCCCGCCGTCGCTGTTCGCCGCCGGCGCCTTCGTCGGCTTCCTCGTGCTCGCCTTCATCTTCGCGGTCGCCGTGTCGAGGCGCCTGCAGTCGGAGATCCAGCGCCTGCTGGTGGCCGCCCAGCAGCTCGGCCGCGGCGACTTCTCGGTCGAGGTCCCCGCCGAGGGCAACGACGAGTTCGCCGCCCTCGGCAAGGAGTTCAACTCGATGGCGCGCCAGCTCGAGGCGCGCCTGGAGGAGCTCGAGCGCGAGCGCGAGCGGCTGCAGGAGTCGATCCGCCGCGTCGGCGAGTCGTTCGCCGCCGGCCTCGACCGCGTCGGCCTGCTGGAGATCGTCGTGCAGACGGCGGTCGACGGCATCGGCGCCGCTGCCGGCCGCGCGACGATGCGCGACGCCGGTAACAGCCTGAAGGAGGTCGCGCGGACGGGCGAGCCGGAGTCGTTCCAGCGCGCGCTGCACGCCGCCGAGGCGGCGGTCATCGACGCCGGTCAGGTGGCCGAGATCCAGGTCGGCGGCGCCAGCGCGCTCGCCGCGCCGTTGGGCGCCACCGAGGACGGCGACCAGGTGGTCGGCATCGTGTCCGTGGCGCGCGGCGACCGCGCGTTCACGCACGGCGAGCGCGAGCTGTTCTCCTACCTCACCAACCAGGCGTCGGTGTCGGTGGAGAACGTCGACCTGCACGAGACGGTCCAGAAGCAGGCGGTCACCGACGAGCTGACCGGCCTCTTCAACCACCGCCGGTTCCAGGAGGTCATGACCGCCGAGGTCGAGCGCGCCCGCCGCTACGGCCACGAGCTCGGCCTGATCATGCTCGACATCGACAACTTCAAGAGCGTCAACGACACCTACGGCCACCTCACCGGCGACAACGTGCTGCGGGCGGTCGCGCGCGTGCTGCGCCAGTCCTCGCGTGACGTCGACGAGCCGGCCCGCTACGGCGGCGAGGAGATGGCCGTGGCGCTTCCGCTGACCGACCTCGAGGGCGCCTACCAGTTCGCCGAGCGCGTCCGCGGGCGGATCGAGGCGCTCGAGCTGCCGGTGGCCGACGGCGAGGGCACGCTGAAGGTCACCGCGTCGTTCGGGGTCGCCTCGCTGGCCACCGCGGACGGCGCCAGCAAGAGCGCTCTGGTGGCCGCGGCGGACGGCGCGCTGTACGAGGCCAAGCGGTCCGGCAAGAACCGCACGGTTCGCTCATCCGCCTCGACCGCGCCGCCGCGCAGCGTTCACGGCGTCGCATCCGGGGAGTAGCCTTTCTGGCCGGCATGGGACTGCTCGACGACGCCATCCGCGAGCACCTGGAGCTCAAGCGCTCCCGCGGCGCCGACCCCAACGAGGTCGAGCGCCAGGAGCGCGAGGCGCTGGGCGCGACCCAGCAGGCGGAGTTCGTGGAATCCGCCGGCGCGGATTCCGTTGCGGAATCGGCTGGCGCCGATTCCGCGGAGCCCGTTCGTCCCGCCGAGGAAGAGCCGGTCGACCCGGTCGACGCCGGCGACGAGCTCGAGCCGTTCGACGTCGAGGCGCTCGAGCCGCCCCCGCCCGCGCCCGAGCCACCGCCGGCCGCCCCCGAGTCCGACCCGTGGCTCGAGGAAGAGCGCGACGAGGTCCCGGCCGAGGAGTCGCTCGCCCATCCGCGCGAGGAGGGCGAGGAGCCCGCCGAGGACGTCCTGGAGGACACGCCGGACTTCCTCCAGGAGACGCCCGAGCACGACCGGCTGTGGTTCGAGCAGCGCCCCCCGCGCGACTTCGACTGGGACAAATAGCGGCCGACACCCGTCCAGCCGCTATTGACGCGCCTTCAGAACGACGCACGACCGGCCGATTGGAGGTGTGAGGCCGCCCTCACGGCGGTCCGCCTCGTCACTCCCGACAGAGGCAGCCGGAGTCAAGGGCGGGTCGCTTTCCTGCCCCGGAGCCGACCTCCGTCCTCCGGCCGGCTCGCTCGACACGGGCCGCGCGGTTGCCGCCGCGCGGCCCGGAGCCGAACGAACAGGTTCAGGCGCGGGCTCGCGCCCGCCGCGGACCCGCGACGTACACGAGCGCGCCCCCGAGCATCAGCGCGATCACGCCGCTCGGGAGGATGTAGGCCAGCGATGAGATGCCGCCGCCGTCGTCGGCCGCCACCGGTTCCGGCTGCGGCGTGACGATCGGCTCGGGGTTCACGGGCCAAGTGGGCATGCCGAGCGGGGGCTCGGCGGTCGGGACCGGCGTGGGCGTGCCCGGGCCGTCGATCGGCCTGGCGTTCGCCGCCGGGACGGCGAGCAGCAGGCAGATGACGCCCGCGGCGGCCGCCGTACGGATGAATTGGGACATACCTTGGGGAGCGCTGCGACGCTCCCCCTGATACCTGAGGTCAGGCGAGGGCGGGCACGCGCGTGGCGGCGAGCTGCTCGAGCAGGTCGACGGCGAGCCCGGCGCCCCCGTAGCGGGCCAGCTCGGCCTGCATGGCCGCGGCGCGCAGTGCGCGAGCGCGAAGTGCAGGCCGCCGTAGCCGCGGAGCGGGTGAACGGGTTCACACCGATCGGGGATGGGCGACCGGCCCCCGGCGGAGGACGCTCGTGATCCCTCTACGGAAGGAGCCCTCATGCGGGCCAGGAAGACGTTGGTCGCCGTCACGGCGGCCACGGTCGCGACCGCCTGCTCGGCCGGCGCGGTGATCGCCGGCGGCGGTGGCCTCGCGCCCGACAACACGAAGGAGATCGCGCGGGCGCTGGACTCGGACCGGCCCAAGAACGTGATCCTGCTGATCGGCGACGGGACCGGCGACAGCGAGCTGACGATCGGCCGCTACTACCTCAACGGGGCCAACGGGCCTCCGATGGCGTACGAGACGCTGCCGTTCACCGGCGAGTACCTCACGTGGACCCTCAAGTACGGGCCGGGTCCCGACTACGTCCCGGACTACGTCCCGGACTCGGCCCCGACGGCGGTCGCATGGTCGACCGGGAAGAAGACGGGCGACGCGCGGCTCTCGCAGGGGATGAGCACGGACCTGTCGGTGCCGGGCTCGAACGAAGGGTTCACGACGACGTTCGAGATCATGAAGGCGCGCGGCAAGGCGGTCGGCAACGTGACGACCTCCGAGCTCAGCGACGCGACGCCGGCGGCGCCGTCCTCGCACATCTCGCGCCGCGGGTGCCAGGGCCCGAACGACACGCGGACCCTGTGCCCGACCGAGACGAAGGCCGCGGGCGGGCTCGGCTCGATCGTCGAGCAGCAGGTCGATCACCGGCTCGACGTGAACCTCGGCGGCGGCCGCGCGCAATACGAGGAGACGCTCGACAACAGCACCACGACCGTCGTCGACTACGCGAAGTCGAAGGGCTTCCAGTACGTGACCGACGCGGCCGGACTGTCAGCGGTGGAGAGCGTGAAGGGCAGCCCCGTACTGGGTCTGTTCGCGCCGGTCAACCTGACCACGCAGTTCGCGCCGCTCATCGCGGCCCCGACGCCGGGCTCCGGCTCGCCGACCACCCGGTGCAACGAGGCCAACCGGCCCGAGAGCCAGCCGAGCCTCGCTGCCATGACCGAGAAGGCGATCGAGCTGCTCGACGACGACCGCCAGGGGTTCTTCCTGCAGGTCGAGTCGGCGTCGATCGACAAGCGCGACCACGCGTCCGACCTGTGCGGGCAGATCGGCGAGACGCTGCAGCTCGACCAGGCGCTGAAGGTGGCGCTCGCGTACCAGCGGCGGCATCCGGACACGCTCGTCGTGCAGACCGCCGACCACGCGCACACGAGCCAGCTCGTGTCCGACACGGTCGACACGCCGGGCTTCTACGCCACGGTGCAGACCGTGGAAGGCGCCCCGCTGCGCGTCTCGTACGGGACCGGCAAGACGCCGTCCGGCCAGGCGCACACAGGAGCGCGCGTCCCGGTGGCGGCGATCGGTCCGCAGGCGTCGAACGTGATGGGGGTTCGCGACCAGACGGACCTGTTCTACACGCTGATCGGGCGCGGGAGGTCCTGGCGCCACCACGACTGGGACGACTGACCATGGAGGCGAGGGGAATCGAACCCCTACTTCAGCCTTGCAAAGGCCGCGTGCTCCCATTACCACTACGCCCCCGCTGCCGCCCAACAGCTTAGGGGGAGGCGCCGCCGCCCCGGGGGTGACGGGGCGGCGGCAGTTGGGTGAGGGGGTCAGTTCTTGGGCGGCTTGCGCAGCGTGCCCTGGACGGCGCCGCCCGGGAACGGGGTGGTGTGGACGTTCACGTAGTACCGGCGCGGCTTGCGCAGGATCCGCCGGATCAACGCCTTGCTCACGTCCTCCGTGCAGCCGGTGAAGCGGTCGCCGGACGCCGGCGCCTCGATCAGCCCGACGACGATGCCGCCGTCGGAGTGACGGTGGATGTGCGCGGCGACGACGTCGTCGATGTCGCGCACGGTGATCGTGAAGCAGACGCGCTGCGTGGCGCGGTTGAGGCGCAGCTTGGCCTTCCCGCCCCCGTCGGCGTCCGTGGCGCTGCTGCCCTTCAAGTTCGCCTCGAGCCGCTTGACGGCAGCGCCCGCGGGCGCGGCGAGCACGAGTGTGGCGACGAGCGCCGCGATGACCGGCAGCGTGCGCATTGGGACCTCCTCCGGGGTCGACGGAAGGGTTAACGCGCGGGCGAGGCCTGCGGTTCGACGCGGCGTCGCTTGGCGTCGTAGAGCGCGGCGTCGGCCGCGCGCGCCAGCTCGTCGGTCGTGTGGCCGTCGATCCCGTAGACGGCGGAGCCGACGGAGATCGCGATGCCGGCCGCGGTCGCGCAGGCGCTCGGCGGTGGCGGCGGCCCCGGCCAGGCCCGTGGCCGGCAGCAGGACGGCGAACTCGTCGCCGCCGATCCGCGCCACGGAGTCGATCTCGCGTAGCTCGCGCTTCAGCACCGCGGCCAGGTCCACGAGCGCGTCGTCGCCGGCCGCGTGGCCGTCGCGGTCATTGATCTGCTTGAAGTGGTCGACGTCGATCACCAGGGCCGCGAACGCCTCGCCGCTGCGACGGGCGCGGGCGAGCTCGTTGCCGCAGCGCTCCGCGAAGGCGCGCCGGTTGAGCAGCCCGGTGAGCGGATCGGTGGCGGCGGCGTGGCGCAGCTCGGCGACCAGGCGGTCGACTCGCTCGCTCAGGAGCCGGACCACCACGGCCGAGCCGGTGGCCAGGCCCATCGTGGTCAGCCAGCGGCTCGGGCCGATCGGGCCGGGGTCGATGGCCACGAGCGTCGCCGTGTAGGCGGCCGCCATGAAGACGAGGTGCCCGGCGGTGGCCCAGCGCCCGAGGTAGTACGCGGCGTAGAGCGTGACCCACAGGTAGTACATCTCGTCGCCGCCGGCCGCGCCGCCGTGGCGCTCGCCGTTGAAGAGCAGCCCGAACGAGACGATGGTGGTGCCGGCGGCCACCCACAGGTGGACGGTCCAGAACGGGAGGCGATCGCCGAGGGTCAGCAGGAGCGCCGTGAGCAGCGTGCTGCCCACGACCACGAAGGCCAGGCCCTCGGTCTCGAGCTGTGGCTGGTGCGGCGCGACGATGCTGACAGCCGAGATCGCGCTGCCGACTCCGAACAGGAGGGCTGCGACACGGACCATCTGGCGTTTGCGGAGCGAATCGCCCATCACCTCTTTGTCATCGGCAGCCGGGTACGGGCGTGGAACGGCTGGTCACAGCGCGGACAGTCGCGGCGTTGATGTCCACCGTGTCGCGCACGTCCTCCGCGTATCCGCCGGCGAGCACGACGCAGACCGCGACGCCCGCCGCGCGTAGGCGATCGAGCACCAGCTCGTCGCGCGCGAGCAGGCCTTCCTTGGTCAGCGCCAGCCGCCCGAGCCGGTCGCCGTGCCACGGGTCGGCGCCCGCCAGGTAGAAGGCGAGCTCGGCCTCCGCGAGCGGGATCGCGTGGTCGAGGGCCTGCCCCAGCGCCGTGAGGTAGTCGTCGTCTCCGGTGCCGCTCTCCAGGTCGACGTCGAGGTCCGAGGGGATCCGCTTGAACGGATAGTTGCGGGCGCCGTGCAGGGACAGCGTGAAGCAGTCCGGGTCGCCGCCGAGGAGGTCCGCCGTGCCGTCGCCCTGGTGGACGTCGCAGTCGACGACCAGCGCGCGCCGCACGCGGCCCTCCGCGCGCATCCGCGACAGCGCCACGGCGACGTCGTTGAAGAGGCAGTAGCCGCGAGCGAAGTCGCGCCCGGCGTGGTGCGTGCCGCCGCCCAGGTTCATGCCGAGCCCCTGCTCGAGCGCCAGGCCGGCCGCCGCCACCGTCCCGCCGACCGACCGCCGGCCGCGCTCCACCAGCGCCTCCGACCACGGGATCCCCAGCCCGCGCTCCTCGCGCACGCTCAGGCCGCCGCTGCGGATGCGCTCGATCAGCGCCGGCTCGTGGACGGCCTCCAGCCACTCCCACGGCACCGGCTCGGCCTCCCGCACCTCGACCTCGTCCTCCACGCGCTCCCGCAGCAGCGTGTACTTCTCGATCGGGAAGCGGTTGTGCTCAGGGAGCGGGAAGCGCCATTGATCGTGGGTCCAGACGATCACGCAGCCGCGGCGAACAGCTCATCCGCGACCCGGGCGGAGGCGCCGGCCGTGCCGCCCAGCAGCCGCCGCGAGAGCTGCGCGCGGCGGTAGTAGAGCGGCGCGTCGTGCTCCCAGGTGGCCCCGATGCCGCCGTGGACCGAGATCTGCGCCCGCGTGGCGTGGTCGACGGCGCCGCCCGCCGCGGTGCGGAACGCCGCGCTGGCCAGCGCCAGCTCGTCCGGCCGGTCCTGCCACGCCCAGCCGGCGTAGAACATCAGCGAGCGGGCGTTCTCCAGCCGCCGCAGGATCTCCACCAGCTCGTGCTTGACCGCCTGGTAGGAGCCGATCGCGCGGCCGAACGTGAAGCGCTCCTTGGCGTAGGCGACCGAGCGCTCGAGCGCGACCTCGACGGCGCCGACCGACTCGGCGGCGATCAGCGCCTGGGCCAGGTGCCACGCGGCCGCCGCGTCGGCGCCCTCGATCTCGCTCGCGGGCCCGCCGCTGAAGCGCACGTGCCCGAGCGAGCGCGTGGCGTCGTAGCGCGGCGCCGGCTCGACCTCGAAGTCCTCGGTCATCACGACCCGGCCGTCCGCGCAGACGACGATCAGCATGTCGGCGCCGGGCGCGTCGGGCACCCAGGCGACCTCGCCGGTCAGCTTCCCGCCCTCGAACACCGGCGCGGGCGCGCGGCGCAGGCCCTCGCGCGGGTCGGTCGTCCAGTCGGCGGGGTCGGCGGCCACGAACGCGGCGCGCAGCGTCCCGTCGGCGAGCGCCTCGTCCTGGTACAGCAGCGTGGCGGGCAGGTGGCCGAGCAGCGGTACCGAGGCGAGCACGCGACCGAGCTCGGCGAACACGAGCATCGCCTCCATCGCGCCGAGCCCGGCGCCGCCGCGCTCCTCGGAGACGAGCATGCCGGTCCAGCCGGCCTCGACGGCGATCGGCCAGAGGTCCGGCAGCTCGGCGCCGTCGAGCGCCTCGCGCGCGGCCTCGACCGTCTTCACGCGCCCGAGCGCACCGCGCGCCGCGTCCTGCAGGAACTGCTGCTCGTCGGAGAGGGCGAAGTTCACGACGCCACCCCCTCGCGCTCGCGGGCGCGCAGCTCGCTGAACGGCACGCCCTTGTCGAGTCGTGGCTCGGGCGGCAGGCCGAGCACCCGCTCGCCGACCATCGAGCGCAGGATCTCCTCGGTGCCGCCGGCCGACTTGAGCCCCGGCATGTCCGACACCAGCGTCCCGAACCGCTCCTCCGACAGCGCCTCCGGGCCGAGCACGTCGCAGATCAGCTCGCCGGCGGCGATGGCGGCGCGGATCGTGGTCACCTTGGCCAGCGCCGCCTCGGGGCCCGGGATGCGACCCTGCTGGAGCGTGGTCAGCGTGCGGTAGCCGAGGAAGCGCAGGGCCAGGAACTCGGAGGCGATCTCGCCGAAGCGGTGGCGGACCTCGTCGTCGCGGATCGCATGCTCGTCACCGGCCAGAGCGGAGGCGAAGCGATCTGCGCGCCAGCCGAAGCCCTCGCCGCCGAGGCCGATCGCCACTCGCTCGAACATCAGCGTGGTCATCGCGACGCCCCAGCCGCCGTTGACGGGCCCGACCTCGCTGCCGGGCGGCAGCTGCACGTCGTCGAAGAAGACCTCGTTGAAGTGCGCCTCGCCGGAGATCTGCCGCAGCGGCCGCACCGTGACGCCCTCGGCGTCCATCGGCACGATGAACATGGTCAGGCCCTTGTGCTTGGGCACGTCGGTGTCGGTGCGGGCCAGCAGCAGGCCGAAGGCCGCGTGCTGCGCGTTGGTGGTCCACACCTTCTGGCCGGACAGCCGCCAGCCGCCGTCCTCCTCCCGCCGCGCGCGCGACTGGATTCCCGCCAGGTCCGAACCCGCTGCCGGCTCGGAGAAGAGCTGGCACCACACCTCGTCGGCGGTCAGCATCGAGCCGATGTGGCGCTGCTTCTGGTCCTCGTCGCCGTGGGCGATGATCGTCGGGCCGAGCATCCCGACGCCGATCACGTCGAAGATCCCCGGCACGCCCGCGCGCCCGATCTCCTGGTTGACGACGACATGGTGCAGCGGGCCGAGGCCCTGGCCGCCGTACTCGGCCGGCCAGGTCACGGCGGCCAGCCCCGCCTCGGCCAGCTTGCGCTGCCACTCGCGGTGGGCGGCGACGGCCTCGTGCTCGTCGCGGATGGCGTCGTCGCCGCGCAGGATCGGCGCCTCACCCTTGTGCTCGTCGAGCCACGAGCGGACCCTCGCGCGGTACTCGGCCAGCTCGGGCGTGTCGTTGAGATCCATGCCCGAACGCTACTCGACCTCGACTGGCCGGTCAGCCAGTAGCGTGACCGCAGCGTGCGCACGTTCGCCGACATCCCGGTCACCGTGGAGCGGCTGCTGGGCTCCGGCGAGCGCGACCGGGTCGGCGTGATCCTGCTCGACGCCTTCGGCCGGCGCTTCCTCGAGCGCCACGCCGAGCACCCGTTCCTGCGCCGGCTCGAGGTGACCGAGCTGAGCACGCAGTTCCCCCCGACCACGACGGCGCACGTCACCACGATGCACACCGGCCGCCCCGTCGGCGAGCACCGGCTCTACGAGTGGCACGTCCACGAGCCGGCGCTCGACGCGATCATCACGCCGCTGCTCTTCTCGTTCGCGGACGATCCCGAGCGCGACACCCTTCGCGGCGTCCTGGACCCCGCCGCCCTGCTGGACGGCGACACGCTCTACGAGCGGCTGCCGGTGCCTTCGACGGTCCTCCAGCCCGCCGCCTTCTCGCCCTCGACCTATGACCGCGTCGCCGCCCGCGGCGCCCGGTTCGCGCCGCACGGGACGCTGAGCGAGGGCGTCGAGGCCTTCTGGTCGGCGCTCTCCGAGCCCGGCTACGCGTACCTGTACTGGGACCAGATCGATGCCATGGGCCACATGTACGGCCCTGACTCGCGCGAGTTCGACGCCGCCGCCCTGGAGGCTCTCGACACGCTCGAGCGGGGCCTGCGTGAGACGGGCGCGCTGGTGCTGGTCACGGCCGATCACGGCCAGGTGGCCACGAATCCCTTCCGCGTCGACTGGCTCGACGAGCTGTGGCCCGAGCTGCCCGGCCTGCTGACCCATCGCCCGGCAGGCTCGCCGCGCGACGTGTTCCTCCACACGAACGAGCCCGACGAGGTCATCGCGGGGCTCGCGTCACGCCTCGAAGGCGCGCAGGTCTGCCGCGCGTCCGACCTCGTGGCGCCGGGCCCCCGGTCGGCCGACGTGTGCGTGCTGCCGGCGCCCGGCCGCATGGCCTGGCTGCGCCCCTACGCCGGCCGCACGACGAGCTTCCGCGGCCACCACGGCGGGCTTCACCCCGACGAGACCGAGACCTGGGTCGGGACGCTCTACTCGTAGACGACGAGCTCGGGCCGCGGCTTCATCCGCAGCACCTGGCGGGGCGTCATGAGGTCCGTGTCCTCCTCGTAGAACAGCTTGAAGCCGTGGTGGAACTCCTTCGCCTCGCGCGTGAAGTCGCGGTACTTGGCCTTCTTGATCTCCTGGCCGCCGAAGCCGTCGACGTTGAGGACCAAGTCGAGCCCGTCGCGCTGCTTGAGCCGCGTGTGGTCGACCATGTCGTCGGTGAACTGGTGGATGACGAACAGCTTCTCGGGCAGGTCGCCCTCCGTCGACGAGCTCGGCCAGCCAGGCCGACGTGGCGTTGACCTCGCGTGACGCGACGCTGCCGATCACCTGTCCGGGGACCTGGCCTTCGGTGACCCGCCACTCGGGGTCGAGCGCGAGGCCGACGTCCGGCTCCTTGAGCCACTTCTCGAGCCGGGTGGTCTCCGTGAAGAAGTCCGAGCGCCCGGGCTGGATGTCGAGCAGCAGCAGCGCCTTGGCGCGGCGGGCGGCGCGCAGGTAGCGCCGGATCACCGCGTCCTCCTGGCGCGAGCGGTACATGCCGTCGTCGCCGGGATCGGCGTTGGCGATCACGGCGATCAGCTCGAGCGCGGGCAGCTCGGCGCGGTCGTCGCGGCGATAGCGGCGTGCCTCGCGCGCGAGCCGGCGGGCCGCGCCGCGCGGCGTGCCGATGCCCAGCGCGCCGAGCTCGCGGCTCTGCGGGGCGCCGTAGAAGGCCACCACGCGGTGCTCGGGCAGCACGCTGCGCCCGCCGCGCGGCAGCTCGGGCGGCGCCGGCGGCGCCTGGGCCGACGAGGCGGGCTCTTGGTTGTCGCTGTCATCGCCGTTGCCGAGCAGCAGCGCGGCCACGATGAGCACGGCGGCAAGCACGCCCAGCGCCGTCAGACGGCGGCGCCAGATGATGTGACGTGGCGCGTTCACGGGGGGTCGCCTACCCGCGTCCTAGCGGGGGCAGGCATTATGCCGGGGTGGACGTCGACGCCCTCGTGAGCTTCGCGAAGCGCCTCGTGGGCACCGAGAGCCCGTCCGGCCAGGAGGGCGCCGTGGCGGCGCTCGTGCGCGAGGAGATGGAGCGTCTCGGCTACGCCGTGGAAGTGGACGAGCTCGGGACGGTCACCGGCACGCTCGGCGCCGGAGACGGCCCATGCGTGCTGCTCGACGCCCACATGGACACCGTCGGGGTCACCGACCGCGCGGCCTGGTCGGCCGATCCGGCGGGCGAGCTGCGCGACGGGAGGCTGTACGGGCGCGGGTCGGTCGACATGAAGGGCCCGCTGGCGGCGCTCGTGCACGGCGCCGCGGCGGCTGCGGCGCGCGGCCGCGTGGTCGTGTCGGCCTCGATCGCCGAGGAGATGATCGAGGGCTACGCCACGGTCGAGGTGGCGCGGCGCGTGCGGCCCGACGTGGCGGTGATCTGCGAGCCCTCGCACCGCACGGTGGTGGTCGGGCAGCGCGGGCGGGCGGAGCTGATCGTGGAGGTCGAGGGCCGCCCGTCGCACTCGTCGCGGCCGGACCTCGGCGTCAACGCGGTCGAGGCGATGGCCGACGTGCTGGTCGCGGCGCGCGGGCTGGAGCTGCCCGAGCACCCGGCGCTCGGCCCCGCGATCCTCGTCGTCACCGACGTGGTGAGCCGGCCCTATCCGGCGCTGTCGGTGCTTCCCGACCGCTGCACGGCGACCTTCGACCGGCGGACGCTGCCCGGCGAGGGAGAGGACGAGGTGCTCGCTCAGCTGCGCGACGCCGCCGAGGCGGCCGTCGCGCCGCACGGCGCGACCGTGCAAGTGGCGATCGGCCTCGATCGCTTCGACGCCTACACGGGCACGCCGGTCGAGGCGCGCAACTTCGCGCCCGCCTGGTACACGGGCGCCGACGCTCCGGTCGCCCGCGCGGCGCTCGGCGCGGTGGGCGGCGAGCCCGGCCACTGGCTGTTCTGCACCAACGGCAGCGGGACGGCGGCGCTCGGGATCCCCACGATCGGCTTCGGACCGGGCGACGAGACGCTCGCCCACCGCGTCGACGAGCACATCGAGCTCTCCGAGCTGGAGGCCGGCGCGCGCGACTACGCCGCGCTGGTCGAGGCGCTCACGGCATGAGGCTGGTCGTCAACCCGCTCGCCGGCCCGGTCGAGCGAGAGGCCGCCCACGCCTACGACTTCCATCGCGCGCTGCCCGGCTATGCGCCGACGCCGCTCGTGGACGCGCGCGCCGCCGCCGAGGCGCTCGGCGTCGCCCGCGTGTGGGTCAAGGACGAGTCGAGCCGGCTGGGGCTGCCCTCGTTCAAGATCCTCGGCGCCTCATGGGCGATCCACCGGGCGCTCGAGGCCCGCGGCGACCGCCCGCGGCTCGCCTGCGCGACCGACGGCAACCACGGCCGCGCGGTCGCCCGCGTGGCGCGCGAGCGCGGCCTCGAGGCCACGGTCTTCGTGCCGGCGGACATGATCGCCGCCCGGCGCGAGGCGATCGCCGCGGAGGGCGCCCGCGTCGAGGTCGTCGACGGGTCGTACGACGACGCGGTCGAGCGCGCGGCCGAGGCCGGAGCGCTCGTCATCCAGGACACGGGGGCCGACGAGGTGCCGCGCTGGACCGTGGAGGGCTACGGGACGATCGGCGCCGAGATCGACGTCGAGCCCGATGTGGTGGCGGTGCAGGTCGGCGTCGGATCGTTCGCCTCCGCCATCGTCCGCCGCTTCGCCGGCGCGCGCATCATCGGCGTCGAGCCGACGACCGCCGCCTGCGCGCTCGCCTCCATCGAAGCGGGCGAGCCGGTCGAGGTCCCCGGTCCGCACGACTCGGTGATGGCGGGCCTGAACTGCGGTCGCGTCTCGCCCGGCGCCTGGCCGGTCGTGAGCCGCGGCATCGAGGCGTTCGCCGCGGTCTCCGACGACTGCGCCCGCGAGGCCGTGCGGCTGCTCGCGCGCGACGGCGTCACGGCCGGGGAGAGCGGCGCCGCCGGCCTGGCCGGCCTGCTCGCCTTCCGCGACGAGCTCTCGCTGTCGCCGGGCGACACCGTGCTGGTGATCAATACCGAGGGCGACACGACGATTTGACAAATTCTCCTGTCGAATCGAGAATGCGACCGTGCTGCTGCAGGAGCCAGAGCGCGTCCGCACCGCGCTGTCGCCGCTCCGGCGCTCGCTGCTGGAGCGGCTGCGCGAGCCCTCGTCGGCGACCCGCGTCGCCGCCGAGCTGGGCGTTCCGCGCCAGCGCGTGAACTACCACCTGCGCGAGCTCGAGCGCGCCGGCCTCGTCGAGCTCGTCGAGGAGCGGAAGCGACGTGGCTGCACCGAGCGCGTGCTCGTCGCCCGCGACTTCGTGGTCGATCCCGCGGTGATCGGCGAGGCGGCGGACGAGCAGGACCGCTTCGCGGCCGCGCACCTCGTCCACACGGCGGCCGGCGTGGTGCGCGACGTCGCGCGCATGCAGGACGCCGCCGAGGAGCAGGGCCGGCGTCTGCTCACGTTCACGATCGAGGCCGAGGTCGGCTTCGCGGAGCCGGCGGACCTCGACCGCTTCGTCGAGGCGCTCGCCCACACCGTCGCGGGCTTCGACGCCCCCGGCCGCCGCTACCGCGTCGTCATCGGCGGCCATCCCGCCCCGAAGGAGGAGACATGAGCGATCCCGTCATCGTCGAGATCGTGGTCGAGGCGCCCGTCGAGACGGTCTGGCGCGCGTTGCGCGATCGAGCCGAGATCCGGCGCTGGTTCGGCTGGGAGACGGACGAGCTCGAGGAGGAGATCGAGTTCATCTTCTTCCAGGCCTCGACGGCCGACGACGATGCCCACGTCATCGACGGCGGCCCGGGCGGCGTCATCAGCCTCGAGGGACGCGGCGACCAGACCGTCGTGCGCGTCACGCGCGCGGCGCCCGCGGGAAGCTGGGACGGCGTCTACGACGAGGTCAACGAGGGCTGGCTGACCTTCATCCAGCAGCTGCGCTTCTACCTCGAGCGCCACCCGGGCAAGGAGCGACGCACGCTGCACGTCGCCTCGGGTGGCGAAGAGTGGTTCCGCACGGAGAACCAGCTCGGCGTCGTGCGCGAGGACGGCTCGCTCGTGATCCGCACCCGCGAGCGCGTGATCGTCAGCGAATACGACTGAACGCGCGGTCGAAGAGGCGGACCGCCTGGCGGCCCGGGTCGGGCGAGTCGAGCAGCACGATGCCGAGGTGCCGGCCGCCGCGGCGCACGGTGGCCACGAGGCAGCGGCCCGCCGCCTCGGTGTAGCCGGTCTTGACGCCCGTGGTGCCGCGGTAGCCCATCCGCAGCAGCGGGTTGTTGTTGTAGAGGTAGAGCTTGCGGCCCTTGATCGGGAACGGCAGGACGGCCGAGCGGCGGCGCACGATCCGGGCCAGGCGCGGCTCGCGCAGCACGGCGCGCGCCATCGCGGCGAGATCGGGCGCGCACGAGTGGTTGCCGCTGTCGCGGATGCCGCTCACCGTCGAGAAGCGAGTGCAGGCCAGGCCCATGGCGCGGGCGCGCGCGTTCATGAGCGCGACGAACTCCGGCACCGAGCCGGCCGCCTGCTGCGCCAGCGCGATCGCGGCGTCGTTGCCCGACGGCAGCAGCAGGCCGTGCAGCATCGTGCCGACCTCGATCCGCCTGCCCTTCTTGAACATCCCGACGCCCGAGCCGGTGTAGGCGAGCGCCTCCTTGGTGATCGTCACGCGCCCGTCCTCGGGCAGGCGCTCGACGGCCACCAGCGCGGTCATCATCTTGGTCAGCGACGCGATCGGCAGCACGCGCTCGGGCCGGTGGCGCCACAGCACGCGGCCGCTGTCGAGGTCGAACAGCAGGCCCGCGGCCGGCGGCCGGCGGAAGCCGGTGGCGACGGTGTCGCGCGGGTCGTCGAGCTTGACGGCGAGCGGCGAGGGCGCCGTGCCGCCGCCGGCCAGCGGCGCGGTCCCGGGATCGAGCAGCGGGCCGGGAGCGGGCGTCTCCTCCGCGGCGGCGCGGGGCCGCGGCGCGTCGGGATCGCCGGCGCGGCCGGCCAGCAGCAGCGTGACCGCCGCCGTCAGGGCGACGAGGGCGACCGCCGGCCAGCGGCGGCGCCTGCGACGACGTCCTCCCTGCAGCAGTGTGTACGGCATTCAGCGTTTCTTGTCGGGCGGCTCCGTGAGCGCACCGAGGATCCCGAAGCCCAGCAGCGCCAAGATGATGAAGGACAGTCCGGTCAGCAGGTCCGGGCCGCTCGTGAACATCACGTAGAGCGTGAGGAAGCCGAAGAGGCAGACGAAGGCGAGCGCGCCGAAGGCGATCGCCGACCTCACCGCATCCCCGCCCGCTGGAGCTGGCGCTTGCGCCGCTTCTCGCTCGCGAAGACGCGGATCAGCAGCAGGCCGCACACGAAGCCGCCGATGTGCGCGAAGTACGCCACGCCGCCGCCCTCGGTGGGCTGCAGGAGGTCGAAGTAGGCGAGCACGGCCTGCTGGACGATCCAGAAGCCGAGGAAGAGGATCGCCGGCAGCTCGAGGATCGTGAAGAAGAAGATGATGAAGATCAGCGTCACCACGCGAGCGCCCGGGAACAGCAGCAGGTAGCCGCCGAGCACGCCGGCCACGGCGCCCGAAGCGCCCAGGGACGGGATGTCCGACGACGTGTTCACGAGGATCTGGCCGGCGTTGGCGGCCAGGCCGGCGAGCAGATAGAAGACGATGAACTTCACCGGCCCCATGGAGTCCTCGACGTTGTTGCCGAAGATCCACAGGAACAGCATGTTGCCGCCGAGGTGGAGCAGGCTGCCGTGCATGAACATGCTCGTGAACGCCGTGACGATCGTCGACGGTCCGCCGGGGTCGGTGGGGCACGGGCTTGTGCCGGTGAACTCGCACGGGATCGCCGCGTACTGATTCACCGGCCAGGCTCCGCCGGTCGCGGGCAGCTGCCACAGGCCGTCCTGCAGGAAGAAGTAGACGAAGCAGTTCGCCGCGATCAGCAGGACGGTGACGAACGGGAAGTGCTCGGTCGGGATGTTGTCCCGGAGCGGGAACACTCAGCCTGCCGCGGCGACGGGGCCGACGCCCGGCTGCTCCTGCTTGACGTGCTCGTCGGCGTGATACGAGGAGCGCACGAGCGGTCCGGCCGCGACGTGCTCGAAGCCGAGCGCGTAGGCGGCGTGCTCGAGCGCGGTGAACTCCTCCGGCTCCCAGTAGCGCACGACCGGCAGGTGGCGCTCGGTCGGCCGCAGGTACTGGCCGACCGTGAGCACCTGCACGCCCTGCTCGCGCAGCTGCCCGAAGGCCTCGACCATCTCCTCGTGCGTCTCGCCGAGGCCGACCATCAGGCCGGACTTGGTCGTGACCTCGCCTTCACCCATCTCCAGCGCGTTGCGCAGGACGCGCAGCGAGCGCTCCCAGCGCGAGCCGCGGCGGGCGACCGGATACAGCCGCGGCGCGACCTCGACGTTGTGGTTGAAGACGTCGGGGCGCTCGGCGATCACCTTCGCCAGCGGCATCTCCTCGCCGCGGAAGTCGGGCGTCAGGCACTCGATCTTGCACCACGGCGCCTGCATGCGGATCGAGCGGATCACGCCGACCCACGCCTGGGCGCCGTAGTCGGGCAGGTCGTCGCGGTCGACGCTGGTGACGACGGCGTGCCGGAGGCCCATCTTCGCGACCGAGCGCGCGACGCGCAGCGGCTCGAGCGGGTCGTTGAAGGTCGGCTTGCCGGTCTTGACGTTGCAGAAGCCGCAGCGGCGCGTGCAGGTGTCGCCGAGGATCATGAAGGTCGCCGTGCCGCGCTCCCAGCAGTCGCCGACGTTCGGGCACGCCGCCTCCTGGCAGACCGTGTGCAGGCCCTCGGACTTGATCATCCGGTCGAGCTCGCGGTAGCGATCGCCGCCGGGCGCCGGGACCTTGAACCAGCGCGGCTTGCGGCTGCGGAAGGGCAGCGTCTCCGGGCCGAGCACCTTGAGCACGTCCATGCCGCCCGGGTTGGCTCGAGAGCGCGTGCTCACGTCTGAGAGGGTATCCAGGAGCGCCAGTGTTCCGGCGCGATGGCGATCACCGGGCCGGCGGGCCGTTCGGCGCGGTATTGGTCGTACTTGGCGGCCAGGGCCTCGACGGCCGCGTCATCGTCCACCACCGCGGCCGGCCCGTCGACGCGCACCCACCAGAGCCGCGTCCAGTCCTCCTCGTAGTGGTCGACGAGCAGGCTCGCGCGGCCGGTGGCGCGCACGTTGTCGAGCCGTGCGAGCGCGGTGGTCGACTTGGGCTTGGCGTCAACCGCGGTGACGATGCGGCCGTCGTGCAGCGTGAAGCACACGGGAACGATGTGCGGCCCTCCGGCCGGCGTGACGGTGGCGAGGCGACCGATGCGCGCGAGCGCCAGGCGCTCCTCAGCGATGGCGGGAGGCAAGCTCGGCATACCGCTCCACCAGCGGCAGCACCGTGTCGGGCCCCTCGGAGGGCACGTCGAGCAGCGCGCGGTCCACACCCGCCGCGGCCAGGCGCTCGATGAAGTCGTCCTCGGGCGTGGCGGCGTAGTAGCTCACCGGCACGTGGCGGCCCGCCCGCTCGCGCAGCTCCTCGATGCGCGGGGCGAGCTCCTCCGGATCGGCGCGGTTGGGCATCCACTCGTCGCCGTACTCGAGCACGCGGTCGAGCACCTTCGGGCCGAGGCCGCCCATGAGGACCGGCGGGTGCGGCTCTTGGACCGGCTTCGGCCACGACCAGATCGGCTCGAAGTCGACGAACTCGCCGTGGAACTCCGCTTCGTCGTTGGTCCAGATCTCCTTCATGGCCAGGATGCGCTCGCGCATGAGCGCGAAGCGGCGCTTCGGGTCGGTGCCGTGGTTGGCCATCTCCTCGCGATTCCAGCCGCCGCCGACGCCGAACTCGAAGCGCCCGCCGGACAGGAAGTCGAGCGTGGCGACCTCCTTGGCGGTGGTGATCGGGTCGCGCTCGACGACCAGGCAGATGCCGGTGCCGAGCCGCAGCTTCGTCGTGGCCTGCGCGACGGTGGCCAGCGCCACGAACGGGTCGTGCGTGTGCCAGTACTTCTCCGGCAGCTCGCCCCCGCGCGGGTTGGGCGTGTCGCGGGCGACGGGGATGTGCGTGTGCTCGGCGAAGAGCAGCGTCTCGAAGCCGGCGTCCTCGGCCGCGCGGCCCAGCTCCGCGGGCGCGATCGAGAAGTCCGTGGGGAAGGTCATCAGGCCGAATCTCACGGCCTGCAGCCTACGTCAGCGTGCGGGTCCGGACTCGGCCGGCCCCATCGCACTAGGGCACCCAACTTCCCAACGTGCCCGCGAGGCTCGCGGAAATGGGAAGAAATGCACCCTCACCCTCCCTACTCGGGGCTAGCGCCGGAGTCGCCAGGCCGCCGTCCCGAGCACGACCGCGGCGATGCCGAGTGCGACGAAGCCGCCGAGCGCGAGGTCGTAGCCGCTGTAGCGGTCGCCGCGCGGAAGCATCCAGATCGTGAGGGCGATGGCGACGACGGCCGCGAGCGCCACGACGAGCGGCCGCCGCGCGACGGCGATCACGAGCGCGCAGGCGAGCATGCCGAGCGTGAACCCCGGCTCCGTGTCCCAGCCGGCGATCGTCAGCGGCTGCCCGTCGTCGGTCCCGCGGAACCACGGCAGCAGGAGCGACAGTGCCAGCAGGAGACCCCCTGCCCTCCACGTCCAGGCGTGCATGGGCTCGCCGGCTACGGCCAGAACCCGTCGTGGCCCACGGACTCGGTCGCGTGGTCCTCGACTTTGCGGGAGGCCATCAGGAACGCGGCCCGCGCATCGGTGTCGTTGCGGGCGGCGCGCGGCGTGGCGGGCGGGATCAGCACCGCGTCGCGCGGGCCGAGCGTGAGCACGTCGTCGCCGAGCTTGAGCGTGAGCTCGCCCTCGAGCACGAGGTAGATCTCCTCGATCGTGCGGTGGCTGTGGCCGCGGCTGGGATCGCCGCCGGGCGGCACGTGGGCGGTATGCGCTTCGAGCACTCGGAGGTTGACCGCCAGTTGCTCCGAGCCGAGCGGGCGGCCGTAGCCGATGAACGCGCCGGGGGCGTCGCCGGTGAAGTCCGGCGCGTCGGCCGCGCGGAGCAGCGTGTACGCGCTAGACGGCAACGGGCTCGAGCAGCCGCCGCGGCGTGACGATCCGCTGGCGCCGGCCGAGCTCGCGGGCGAAGGCGTAGGCGGCTCGCTTGCGGAAGCAGTCGACGCCCTCGGGCGAGCCCTCCTCGCGCAGCGAGGTCATCCGCACGCCCGGCAGCCCGCACGCGACCACGCTGGTGAACGGCGTCAGGTCGTTGTCGACGTTGACCGCGAAGCCGTGCATCGAGACGCGGCGCGAGACGTGGATGCCGATCGAGCCGATCTTGCGGTCCTCCACCCAGACGCCGGTGAACTCGCGGCCGTCGCGCGTTCCCGCGGGAACGCCGGCCTCGTTGATCGCGGCGACCAGGGCGCGCTCCATGGCGCCCACGAACTCGCGGACGTTGTCGACGCGCATGATCGGATAGCCCACGAGCTGGCCGGGGCCGTGGTAGGTGAGCTTGCCGCCGCGCTCGGTGTCGACGACGGGGATGTCGCCGCCGATCGGCAGCTCGCCGGGCTCGGAGCGGCGGCCCAGCGTGTAGACGGGCGGGTGCTCGAGCAGCAGCAGCAGGTCGGGCAGCTCGCCGGCCTGGACTCGCGTCCGCAGGCGCTCCTGGATGTCGACCGCCTCGCGGTACTCGACAACGCCCAGGTTGCACGTCCAAAGCTCGTGCATCGACTCAGATGGTAGGGGTCCGCCCCACCCCGGGCCGCTCGACCGCGGCCCGGGGTGGGGGTCCGTCAGACCTTGCTCAGGTAGTCGGCCAGCTCTCCAACTTCTTTCGCAGCGCGCTCAAGAACTGCGCTGCGAGCGCTCCATCGAGGGCCCGGTGGTCCCACGACATGCACAGATAGGTCATGGGACGGATGGCGATCGAGTCGTTGCCGAGCTCGTCGGTGATCACCACCGGACGCTTCACCACGGCCTCGGTGTCGAGGATCGCGACCTGCGGCTGGTTGATCACCGGGGTGGCGATGATCGAGCCGTAGCCGCCCGGGTTGGTGATCGTGAACGAGCCGCCGCGGACCTCGTCGGGCTGCAGCCGGTTCTCGCGGGCACGGACGGCGAGGTCCTTGATCCGCTTGGCCAGGCCCTCGACCGAGAGCTCCTGGGCGTCGCGGATGACCGGCACGATCAGGCCGCCCTCGCCGAGCGAGACCGCGATGCCGAGGTGGACCCCGTCGTAGGTGGTCAGCGTGTCGCCCTCGAGCGTGGCGTTCAGCGCCGGGAACTCGCGCAGCGCCTCGACCGTCGCCCGCGCGATGTACGGCAGGTACGTGAAGCCGGACTGCTTGCGCGCGGCCTCGATGCGGATCAGGTCCGCCTCGACGACCGTCGTGCAGGTGGCCGACGTCTGCAGCGACTGCAGCATCCGCGCGCCGATCGCCTGGCGCATGCGCGAGAGCGGCGCGCCGCCCGCCGGCGCGGCGGCCGGCTCCGCCGCCGGCGCCTCGAAGCGCGGCGTGCGCGTCTTGGCCGGCGCCGGCTCGTCGGGCCGGTACGGGCTCTCGATGTGCATCGGCGGCTCCTCGGCCGCCGGAGCGCCGTTCTCGATGAACGCGAGCACGTCCTGCTTGCGCACGCGCCCGCCGCGGCCCGTGCCCTCGACCTGGTCGAGATCCACACCGTGCTCGGAGGCGATCCGCATCACCACGGGCGAGTACCGGCGCGAGCCGGACCGCCGCGCCGCCGCCGAGCCGCGCTGGGCGCTCCCCGGATGCGACTCCGCGGTATCGCCCTGCAGCTCGCCGGCCTCGCCCGGGGCATCCAGAGCCGCGGCCGCCTCGCTGGTTCCCTCCGACGACGCCGAGTCGGCGCCAGCCGATTCCGCGTTCTCACTGCGGTGCGCCTCGCCCGGCTTGGCGTCGGTGGCGATCCGCGCGAGGACGGTGCCGACCTCGACGGTCGTGCCGACCTCCACGATCAGCTCCTGCACGCGGCCGGTCGCCGGCGCCTCGACGTCGGTGTCGATCTTGTCGGTCGAGATCGAGGCGATGATCTCGTCGGCCTGCACCCAGTCGCCGGGCTGCTTCTTCCACTCGACGACCGTGCCCTCGACCACCGACACCCCCATCTGGGGCATCATCACGTCGACGAGCGTCTCAGTACTCGAGGAGCTCACGGCACGCCTCCCTCACGTCGTCGACCTGCGGGAGCACGGCCTGCTCCAGGGTGGGCGAGAACGGGATCGGCACGTCCGGGGTCGCGACGCGCACGACCGGGCCGTCGAGGTCCTCCCAGGCCTTCTCGGCGATCAGCGCCGCCACCTGGGCGCCCGCCGCGCACGTCATGTTGGCCTCGTCGACGATGACGACCTTCGAGCACTTGCGCACCGAGGCGAGGATCGCCTCCTCGTCCATGGGCACCAGCGAGCGCAGGTCGAGCACCTCGATCGAGGCGCCGTCGAGGTCCTCGGTCGCCTCCAGCGCGGTGTGGACCATCGCGCCGTAGGCGATGACCACGAGGTCGGTCCCCTCGCGCGCCACGCGCGCGGTGAACGGCGTCTCGTACGTGCCGTCGGGGACCTCGCCCTTCACGCGCCGGTAGAGGTGCTTGTGCTCCATGAACAAGACCGGGTTGGGGTCGCGCACCGCCTTGATGAGCAGGCCCTTGGCGTCCTCGGCCGTCGACGGCGCGACGACCTTCAGGCCCGGGCTGTGCATGAACCACGCCTCGGGGTTCTGCGAGTGGAACGGGCCGCCGGAGAACCCGCCGCCGGAGGGCAGGCGGACGGTGATGTTCACCGACAGGCCCATCCGGTAGTAGGTCTTGCCGGCGACGTTGACGAGCTGGTCGAAGCCGCACGAGATGAAGTCGGCGAACTGCATCTCGGTGATCGGGCGCATGCCCTCCACGGCGGCGCCGATGGCGGTGCCGATGATCCCCGACTCGGCGAGCGGCGTGTCCATCACGCGGTTCGGGCCGAACTCGTCGATGAAGCCGTCGGTGACCTTGAAGGCGCCGCCGAAGACGCCGATGTCCTCGCCCATCACGAAGACGCGCTCGTCGGCGCGCATCTCCTCGCGCATGGCGTCGGAGATCGCCTGCAGGTACGTCATGGTCGCCATGGGTCAGCTCCCCTTCTGGAAGCCGGACCAGGGCGCCTGGCCGTCCTCGAGCAGCGCGGGCTCCTCGGCGAACAGCCCGTCGGTCGCGGTGTCCGGGTCGGGCATCGGCGCCTTGAGCGCCTCCTCGACGGCCGCCTCGATCGTCGCCTTGACCTCGTCGCGGACCGCCTGGACGTCGATGTCGAGCGCCTCGAGCCGGCGGACCTGGCGGTCGATCGGATCCTTGGCGCGCCACTCCTCGACCTGCTCCTTGGGCACGTACTTCATGTCGTCGTGCGCGGCGTGGCCGTGCATGCGCATGGTCACGGCCTCGATCAGCGTCGGTCCCTCGCCGGCCAGCGCGCGCTCGCGGGCGCGGCGCACGCCCTCGAACATCGCCTCGGCGTCGTTGCCGTCGACCGACTCGCCCGGGAAGCCGTAGGCGGCGGCGCGCTCGACCGGGTTGACGGCGAACTGCTGGTCCGTCGGCGTCGAGTACGCGTACTGGTTGTTCTCGAGGATGAAGATGATCGGGAGCCGCTGCACGCCGGCCCAGTTCATGGCCTCGTGGAAGTCGCCGCGCGAGGTCGAGCCGTCGCCGAACCAGGTCATGGCGACGCGCTGCTCGCCGCGCAGCTTGAAGGCCATCGCGAGCCCGGTCGCGACGAGCATCATGTCGGGCAGCATCGAGACCATGCCGACGCAGCCGGCGAGGCGGTCGCCGAAGTGCACGTTGCCGTCGCGCCCGCGCGTGATGCCGGTCTCGCGGCCCATGTACTGGGCGAAGATCCGCACCGGGTCGACGCCGCGGATGATGTGCGCCGCCAGGTCGCGGTGCAGGATGCAGAGCCGGTCGCGCGCGCCCATCGCCCAGGTGGCGCCGGCCGACACGGCCTCCTGGCCGAAGCCGTCATAGAAGGAGCCGGGGACCTTGCCCTGGCGGTAGAGCGTCATCGCGCGCTCCTCGATGCCGCGCATCATCAGCATCGCGCGCAGGAGCCCGACCCGGTCGTCGATGGTCAGGTGCTCCGTTACGTCGGGCGGTACCGACTGCTGAGCCGTTTCCGTCGCCATGTGGCGTGCTTACCCTTTCCTCGTCGGCGCGTCGCCGGGATCGCCGATCCTGCGCCACTTGCGCCACCGGCCGGGATCTCCGGTCGCAGGTGGCGTGAACTCGGCGAAAGGGTATCGGCAGGCGGCTACGTCTGCGGTCATGGAGGGCGTGGAGCGCGTCTGGCACCGGCGGCTTCGCTGGCGCCTTCGCGGCGCCTGGCAATGGCCGGCGTTCCTGGCCCTCACGCTGGTCGATGCGGCGCTGCTCGTGCTGCTCCCGCCGTACGACGGCGCGCCCGAGCACCTGTTCCCGGGCGTGGTGCTGGCGGGGTCGGTGAACCTGCTCGCGCTCGTCCTGCTCGCGCCGCCGCTGGGACGGGCGCTGCGCCGCCGCCGCCCGGACCTGCCGCGCCTCGTGGCGTCGAACTACGCCGGCGCCACGCTCGTCGTGGGGATCAGCGCGCTGCTGGCGGCCGCCGGGCTGGCGCACCGGTCCGCCGGGCAGGCCGAGGACGGGCGCCGGCAGGCCGTGGCGGCGGCGATGCACGCCTACGTGGTCGAGCAGGCGCCCGAGCACCGCGACTCGGCCGGCGCCGTCGACATCATCCGCATCGACCGCGACTACTACCGCGCCTGCATCCCGGGTGACGACGCGCGCCACTGGCTCTGCCTGTTCGTGACCACCGACCAGCACCCGCCGGGCGTCACGCGCGACACGGAGGAGCTCTCCAACAGCGAGGCCTATCGGCCGTACGGAGGCTTCGACTAGCAGAGGTCGCTTCGCTCCACGATGACCTCGACGCCGTCGAGGCGGGTGACGCTGCCGTCCCAGGTGATCTTGACCGTCGTCGGCTCGGAGCCGTCGTCGGGAGTCCCGCGGACGCGCGCGCGGCTCGTGCCGTTCTTCCTCACGCGCGCGCTCACGACCTTCCACGTGCCGGTGTAGCGCTGGGAGGCGATGCTCACGCCCTGGACGTAGGAGACCGAGTCGTAGACGTACTCGCCGCTCTTGCACAGGTGCAGGCGCTGGTCGAGCGAGGACTCGTTGCCGATCGAGCCGGTCTCCGTGAAGCGGATGAACACCTTGTTCGCGAGCATCTTCTTCGCGCGCCGCTCGTCCTTCTTGGCGGCGCTGGCGGTGGCCGGGGCGGCGAGCAGGAACAGCGCGAGCAGGAGCGTGAGTGTTCTCATGGCGACACGGAGCGTGGACGCTCAAGCTTGCAAAAACCCTGTCGGGGCCTTGCGTTACGCGGTCCGGCCCGAACCTTCGGCCAGTTTCGCGTGGACGTATGTCCGGTTTTCGGTGTGGCCGGATACGGTGATCCATCCTGCCGTGAACTTGCGCGGACTCATGACCAGCCTGGGCGCCGGCGGATCGCTCATCGCGGCCGCGCTGTGCGCATTCGCCATCGTCGGCGGCCTCCTCGCCGTGCGCGACGCCGTGGACAGCACCGCGGAGGCCAACGCCGGTGACGTCACCGTCCCGAGCGCCAGGCAGGCGGCCCGACAGACGGCGGCGCCGAGCACCCCCGTGGCGGACGGCGCGGCTGTCGCCGCGGTCGAGCGCCCTGCCAGGCCGCGACCGCGCCGGGCGCCGGAGCGCCGCCTACCGGCGACCGGGCCCGTCGCCTCACCGCCCGCGAGCGATGCGCCTCAGGCCGACGACCGACCTGGCACCACGGGGGAGGGCGCGGGCGGCGGTTCCGCTCCGGCGGCGCCGCCGCCTGCGACGGGCGAGGCGCCACGCACGGTGCAGGGCGTCGTCCGGCAGACCCGCGAGGCCGTCGCGCCCGTCGTCGAGGCCGCGCCCGAGCCCGTTCAGGCGCCCGTGAACGAGGTCGTCGACACGGTCGAGGACGTGGCCGGCGCCGTCGACGAGACGCTCGCGCCGATCACCGGCCTGCTGCCGCGCTGACCTAGAGCGCGAGCTGGAGCGGGCTCTCGAGCCGCTCGCGGATGCGCGCGAGGAACTCGGCGGCGTCGGCGCCGTAGAGGATGCGGTGATCGCAGGCCAGCGTGAGCCGCATGATGTTGCGGACCACGACCTCGCCGTCGCGCACCACGGGCGTCGGCGCCATCGCGCCGACGGCGAGGATCGCCGCCTGCGGCGGGTTGATCACCGCGACGAAGCTCTGGATGCCGAACATGCCCAGGTTGGAGACCGTGAAGGTGCCCGACGAGAGCTCGGGCGGCGTGATCGCCCCGGCGCGCACGCGCTCGGCGAGCGCGCGCGAGTCCTTGGCGATCTGGCCGAGCGACTTGGTGTCGGCGTCGAACACCGTCGGCACCACGAGCGCGTCCTGGCCGGCCACCGCGATGCCGACGTTCACGCGCGAGTAGAGCTCGAACTTGCCGTCGCGGTACGCGCCGTTGGCGCGCGGGAAGTCGAGCAGCGCGAGCGCGGACGCCTTGACCACGAAGTCGTTGAACGAGGGCACCGGCTGGCCCTCGGCGGCGGCCGCCTTGAGCCGCTTGCGCAGGTCGACGGCCTCCTCCATGTCGACGTCGACGTTGAGGACGAACTCGGGCGCCGTGGCCTTGGACTCGGCCATCCGCCGCGCCACCGTCTGCTGGAGGCGGGTGAGGTCCTGCGTCGAGGTCTCGCCCTTGCCGGTCTGCCCGTCGCCGGAGACGACGGCCGGCGGCGCCTTCTTCTCCTCGCGCTCGGGCTCGGCCTCGGGCGCCTTCTCTTCGGCCGGCTCGGCCTTCGCGCCGTCGCCCTTGGCGGCGGCTTCGACGTCGGCCTTGACGATCCGCCCGCCGGGCCCGGTGCCCTGGAGCTGGGCGAGCTCGAGCCCGAGCTCGCGCGCCATGCGCCGCGCCACCGGGGACGCCTTCGTCCGGCCCTCGGCCTCGGCCGGCGGGCCGCCGTTGCCGCCGCGAGGCGCGGGCGCCTCCTCCTGCTCCGGCTCCTCTTCTTCTTCCTTCTCCTCGGCCTCCGGCTCCTCCGCCTCCTCCGGCTCTTCCGGCTCCTCTTCCTTCTCTTCCTTCTCTTCGTCCTTGGGAGCGGTCTCGGCCGACGCGCCGTTGCTGCCGCCGCCGATCGACGCGATCGTCTCGCCGACGGCCAGCGTGTCGCCCTCCTGGGCGACGATCTTCAGCGTCCCGTCCTGGTCGGCCTCGTAGGTCATGTTGGCCTTGTCGGTCTCGATCTCGACCAGCTCTTCGCCCTTGGAGACCTCGTCTCCGTCGGACTTGAGCCACTTCAGGATCGTGCCCTCCTCCATCGAGTCGGACAGGCGGGGCATCGCAACGTCGGCCATGGGCCGGAATGTACAGATCAGGCGGCGGCGGCCGTCACCACGCGGCCGAGGTCGAAGCCGGCCGGCAGCTCGAGGTCGTGGGCGGCGAGCAGCTGCTCGTCCTCGAGGATCTCGGTGCAGGGCGCGTCGGCGACCACGCGGCCGCCGGCGAGCAGGACCGCGCGCTCGCACAGCTGGGCGGCGAACGGCAGGTCGTGGGTGACGACGAGCATCGTCCGGTCGATGCCGTCGAGCACCTCGAGCAGCTCGCGCCGCGCCCGCGGGTCGAGGTTGGCCGACGGCTCGTCGAGCACGAGCAGGCGCGGCCGCATCGCCAGCACGGTCGCGATCGCCACTCGCCGGCGCTGGCCGAGCGAGAGCTGGTGCGGAGCACGGTCGGTCACGTGCTCCATCCGCACCGCGGCCAGCGCGGAAGCGACGCGCTCGCGCACCTCGTCGTGCGGCACGCCGAGGTTGAGCGGACCGAAGGCGACGTCCTCGGCGACGGTCGGCATGAACAGCTGGTCGTCCGGGTCCTGGAAGACGAGCCCGACCGCCGCGCGCAGGTCGCGCACGTCGCCCTCGCCGACGCGGATGCCGGCCACCTCGAGCTCGCCTTCGCCCGTCAGCAGGCCGTTGAGGTGCAGCATCAGCGTGGTCTTGCCGGCGCCGTTGGGCCCAAGCACTGCCACCCGCTCGCCGTGGCTGACGTGGAGGTCGATCCCGTCGAGCCCGACCACGCCGTTGGGATAGGCGAAGCGCAGGCTGCGCGCGTCGACGGCGCAGCTCATCCCGCCACCACCCGCAGCGGGATCAGCGTCAGCAGCAGTGCCGCGAGGAACACCGTGTCGGCGCGCCGGAAGGCGAGCACGGCGAGGCGGGGCATCGTCCCCGAGTAGCCGCGGGCGAGCATGGCCAGGTACACGCGCTCGCCGCGCTCGTAGCTGCGCAGGAAGAGGGCGGTCACGAGGCGGCCGATGGCGGCGACCTGCCCGAGGTGGCGCGGGCGGTAGGCGCGGGCGGCGAGCGCGGCCCGCATGCGCCGCGCCTCGTCCACGATCACGAACACGTAGCGGTACATGAATGCCGCGATCACGGTGAGCAGTCGCGGAACGCGAAGGCGCTCGAGCCCGTGCAGGATGTCGGGGAAGCTCGTGGTCGCGCCCAGCAGGACGGCGCCGAGCGCGCCGATCGCCGCCTTGGCGGTCACGAGCGCGAACGTCGCCAGCCCGGCCTCGGAGAGCGACAGCGGCCCCACCTCCACCGCCGGGCCGCCGCGCACGAACGGCACGAAGGCGGCCACGAAGACCACGAGCGGCAGGATCACCCGCACGCGCGACCACAGAATCCCGGGCTCGACTCGCGCAAGGGCGGCGATCGCCGCCAGCGCGCCGAAGCAGGCCACGAACGCAGGCCAGGCGTGTAGCGGCGTCGACACTCCGACGACCGTGATCCCCGCGAGCCCGAGGATCTTCGCTCGCGGATCGAGGCGATGGATCGGGCTCGCGGGATCGCCGGCCACGCCCGTGCGGTGGAGGAGGCCTCCGCTCACGCCGTGGCCGTCCGGCGGCGGGTCGCGACGACGAGGCCATAGCCGAGGCCGAACACCAGCAGCGTGCCGCCGAAGCCGGCGAGGCCGGTGGCCAGCCGAGGGTCGTCGATGCCGGGCACGGCATAGTCGGGCACGGGCGATTGCTCCTGGACCGCGTGCAGTTGGCCCTGGTCGAGGAACGCCTTGTCGCCGGCGACCTTCTCGAGCCCGTCGGGCGACGAGGAGGCGTAGGGGGACACGGCGGTGGCGAGGCCGATGGCGAGGGCCAGGGCGAGGACCGTGAAGAGCTTCATGACGTCACCGGGGCCGTGAGGATCGGGGCGACAGGCTCGGGCACCGGGCCGTGGATCAGGTCCGGCCGGGTGGCGAGCACGGCGCTGACGGCGGCGACGGTGATGACCGCCTCACCGGCGCCGATGATCGCGTGGACGCCGAGCATCGCCGGCAGCACGGTGGCCAGCGGCACGGTGCCGGACGCCGCGAGCTCGACCGCGCAGGCGGCGGCGCCGGCCATGACCGCCAGCCACGCGCCCATGGCTGTCACGCCGATCAGCGCGCCCCGCGTGTTCGGGAGCGCCCGGCGCGCCGCGAGCATGAGCCCGCCGACCACCACCCCGCCGATCACGCCCATGTTGAAGACGTTCGCCCCCAGCGCGGTGAGACCGCCGTCCGCGAACACGAAGGCCTGGGCGAAGAGCACGACGGCCAGGACGAGTGAGGCGAGCCAGGGCCCCAGCAGCACCGCGGCGAGCGCGGCCCCGAGGAAGTGCCCGCTAGTGCCGCCGGCAACGGGGAAGTTGAGCATCTGGGCCGCGAACACGAACGCGGCGGTGACGCCGAGCAGCGGGACACGGCGATCGTCGAGGTCGACCTCCGCGCGCCGCAGGCCGTAGCCGACCGCCGCGACCGCGGGGATCGCGCAGGCGAGCGCGACCTCGTTCGAGAGGAACCCGTCAGGGATGTGCATGGTGCTCGTGCTCCTGCCTCGGCGTGTTCTCGCCGGCGGCGACGCAGCTCGCGCAGGTGCCGACGATCGGGAAGTGGGAGAACCGGGCGCGGAAGCCGGTCTCGCGCTCGATCAGAGCGCGCGCGGCGTCGAGGCGACCGGAGGGCACGGTCTCGAACGCCCCGCACTGCTCGCAGGTGACGAACTCGAGCTCACCGGCGGATGCGAGCGCGTAGCGCCCCGGACCGTGTCCCACGTGGAAGTGGCGGACGAGCCCCAGCTCCTCGAGCGTGTCGAGGTTCCGGTACACGGAGGCGAGGTCGGACGAGGGGAGCCATCCTTCGAGCCCTGCCGCGATCTCCTCGGCGGTGAGCGGCCGGTCGGCCGCGAACAGCGCCTCGATCACCAGTCGCCTCGCCGATGAGACGCGAAGGCCCTTCGTACGTAGAAGGTCCACGGCGTTCTCGACCGACTGCGCAGCAAGCGGTGGTGTGCGGTGGGGGACGGTCATCGGATAGCTCCTTGCTCGTCGCGGCTCCCGCTCCGCCACTGTCCACCTCTTGCGCACGGGATGCAAGAGCGGATCACTCGCTTTTGCATCACGTTCGCGCATCAGGCGACCTGCGGGACCGCCTGGACCGTGAGGACGATCCCCACGGCGACGATCAGCAGTGCGGACACGGTCGGCAGCGCGAGCATGAGCCGCCCCGGAACCGGCATCCGGCCGAGCGCCTTGCCGGCGAACACGACCGCGAGGCCGAGCAGCGTCAGCGTCATCGCCAGGCCGGCGCTGAACGCGACGATCAGGAGCATCCCGAGCGCGATCTCGCCCTGCGCGACGGCGCCGAGCAGGACCACGAGGGCCGAAGGGCAGGGGATCAGGCCGGCTGCCGCGCCCATGGCGACGACCCCTCGCCACGAGAACGTCTCGGGCGGGGCGTGGCTGTGCGGCTTGCCGCCGTCGTGCGAGTGCACGAGCCCGTGGTCGTGCGCATGGTCGTGCTCGTGGTGGTGGTGATGATGGTGGTGGTGGTCATGGACGTGGCGCGCCCGCGTCCAGCGGATGCGCGAGCGCAGAACCGCCGCGCCGACCACGAGCACGAGCGCTCCCGACACGAGATTGAGCCACGGGTACAGGTCCTCGGGCAGGATGTACTGCGACAGCAGCAGCGCGACCGCGCCGAGGGCGAAGACGCCGATCGTGTGCGTCACGGTCACCGTCGCGCCAAGCGCGACCGCGTGCTTCGGCGTCCCGCGCGTGCCCACCAGGTAGGCGGCGACCATCGCCTTGCCGTGGCCCGGCGACAGCGCGTGGATCGCTCCCCAGGCGAAGGCCGACAGCAGCAGCAGGATCAGGACGCCCTTGCCGGCGGCCGCGTCGCTGAACACGTCCGCGAAGCCGTGATCGCCGCCGGAGTCCTCACCGCGCGGGGCATCGGGCGCGTCGACCGTCCCGGTCCCCGGGCTCACGGCGAAGCTCGCGCTGCGCACGTCGGACGGGCTCTTCAGCAGGTCCTCCGGGTACCTGCGCAGGCCGTCGGTCGGGTCGCCGGCCGGCGCGCTCGAGCGCACTGCCGTGCCGCGTCCCGGCTCGACCACGACGGCCTTCCACCCGATGCGCCCGGGGAAGGTGCCGTCGCGCAGGTCGATCTTCCGCGGGTCGTCGACGCGCGCCGTCAGCGGCAGCTCGACGCGCGTGGTCTTCAAGCCGCCCTGGCCCTCCGGGTGCGAGATCGTCGCGGTGCCCGCGGGCTCCAGCGCCACGCGCCTGCCGTCGACGGTCAGCGCCAGCCGGCGCTCGACCTCGGCCTGCTTGCGCTCGAGCAGCGTCGCGTCGGCCGTGCCGCGCTGCTGGAACGTCGGGATCTCGGCCTCGTCGAGGATGTAGCGCACGTCGACGCGGTCCGACGACACCGACACCTGGCTCAGGTGGTTCACCGAGAAGTTGCCGAGCGGGTGCGCGCTCGCCGCGGACGGCAGCAGTGCGAGCGCGACCACGGCGGCCACGAGGATGCGGATCATCGGTCCTCCAGCGCCGCACGGGCGCGGTTCGCGTGCAGAGGGTAGGCGTCGAGGCCGTGCTTGAGGGCGAGGCGCAAATTGCGCCGGCCCTCGGGCGTGTCACCGGCGGCGATGCCGGCGTGGTAGCGGAAGGTGGGGTCGAGCGAGCCGAGCTTCAGCGCCCGGCGCGCCCAGCGCAGACCGGCCTCGGGACGGCCGCCACGAGTCAGCGCCCAGCCGAGCGCGTCGGCCGAACGGACGCTCGGGGCATTCGCCCACGCCTGCCTCGCCAGCGTCAGCGCTTCCCTCGCGTCGCCGTGGTCGGCCGCGAACCGCGCGAACTCCACGTCGCTGTTCACGCCCGCCTCGGCGAGCAGCGCCCGCTGGGCATCGACCAGCGCGAGGTCGCTCCGGCCTTCCTCGCGACGGCCGGCCGCCAGCTCGGCCTCGCCGAGCTCGATCGCGTACTCGGGCAGGGGGAGCAGCGTCACGACCTTCTTCCAGCCGGCGATCGCGCCCGTGAGGTCGCCGCGGGCGGCGGTCAAGCGCGCCCGCCCGGCGAGGGCGGGGACGTAGCCGGGCACCGAGGCGAGCGCCGTGCCGTATGCGCGGCGGGCCGCTGCGAGCCGGCCGCGGGCGAGCTCGAGGTCGCCGAGCAGCGTCTGGACATAGGCGGCGTTCTCTCTCGCGCCGCCACCGGCCGAGACGGCGCTCGCCATCGCGTCGGCGGCCCCCGGGAGATCGCCGTGCAGCTCGCGGAAGTACGACACGCGGGCGTACGCCGGCAGCGAGGGCCTGAGATCGATCAGCCGCTGGAGCGCCCGCTCGGCCTCGTCGTAGCGGCCGAGCTCGACGAGCGCGTCGACCAGGATCGGGAGCGCGGCGATCGAACCCGGCGCGAGCGAGCGTGCGCGCTCGGCGAGTCGCAGCGCGCCGGCGAAGTCGTGCCGGCCGGCGGCGAGCGTGGCCGCCTCGACCAGCTCGGCCGCATCCTCGGGCCCGCGGGCGAGCGCGCGGTTCGAGCACGCCGTCGGCGCGCACGTAGAAGCTGGGGTCGCCCGTCTCGCGAACCTTCTGGAGGTACGCGCCGGCGAGCTGCGCCTCGAGCGGGGCGCCGCCGCGCACGGCGGTCTGGAGGCGGGCGATCTCGGCGTCCGTGCTCGAGTCCGGGCGGACGACGCCGTCGAAGGTGGTGGGCACCGCGGGGCGCGGCCACGTGCTCGTCGTCGCGCAGCAGCGTGAGGACGGCGAGCGTGCAGGCGAACGCGAGCAGCGTCGCGAGCGCGAGGCGGAGCGGGCGGTGGGGACTCAGAAGATGGGTCATGGGGAAGGCCCGGCGCGGGGCCCGCCCGAGAAGGCGGGCCCCGCAGACGGGATCAGGGGGTCGGAGGCTGCGGCACAGGAGCGTGCGCGGGCTCGGTCCTCTTGATGGTGCTGTTGAACCCGTCGTTGGCCAGCGGCACGTACGGGAACGCCGCGCGGAACGGCTTGTCGTTCTGGTCGACGCCGTCGCCGAGCGGGACGTTCTTCGGCGGCGACAGCAGAGCGCCCGCGATCACGCGGAGCTCGATGTCGACCGCGTCGTCGGCGAGCCGACGGCCGTTCGGGAACCCGGCCACGTCGCCCGCGAGGACGCCGAAGCGATTCGGGTTCGCCGCCGGTGCCACGCCCAGGTTGAGCTTGAGCGTGTCGGCCGCGGCGGGGTTCTTGCCGATCTGCGTGAGACCGGGCACGCCGGTCAGCAGCGCCTGGACGATGTCGGTGCGGTTCGTCTCCTGGACGCCGAGGCCGAACAGCGCGTTCAGCAGGCGCGCCGGCTCGGGGTTGAGAGCGAACGTGCCGAAGTTCTTCGCATCGTTCGCGGGGGACGTGCGATTGAACTTGTCCTTCTTGCCGATCGGGACGATGACCTCGTTGATCAGCGGGTTGCCGAGGCGCGAGACCTGGACCCACTTGTCACGGCGATGGCCTCGAGTGCGCACCGAGTAGCTCCGGCGCTCGGTCGTGGACCACACGCCGACGACGGCGTTCTTGGCGTTCATGCCGGAGACCTGCTTACCGTCGCGCGTGACCTCGCGCTCGGGCACCTGAAGCACGAATGCCTTGGTGTTGTAGCCCGCGACGTCGTCCTTGCCGCCGCCCTGGTTGCCGAGGCCGATGGTCGGCCGGCCGGGCTTGTCGATGTTGATGCCGTCGAACACCGCGCCGAGGTCCACGAAGAACGGGTCGTCGGACGGAGTCACGATGGTCTTGCCGCCGCCCTTCAGCGGGGTGACGCCGCCCGCCTCGACCTGGGCGAAGTTCGGCATCGTCTTCGGCCCGATGTTGTCGGGCACGACCGGCGCGTTGTCGGCGATCAGCCGGGTCTTGATGACCTTGCCGCTCGAGTTGTACTCCTCCTTGTAGAGGTCGTACGTCTGGACCAGGTTGAGGTCGGGATCGTTGACCGTGTCGACGGTCGGAGCGGCATAGAGGAACGAGTTCGGGTTGCGGAACCGGGTCTTGAAGTCCCAGCGATACGCAACGTCCTCGACGCCGTCGCCCGAGTTGTCGATCTTGACGTAGTACCTGGCGGCCTCGTCCAGCGGGTAGAAGTTCGGACCGCCGGCCGGATCCGCGAGCGGGATCCAGTTCGAGACGATCGTCACGCTGCCCGGAGCGTCCGGAGCCGTGAACGCGTACACGTCGGTGTTGTCGGCCGTCGGATCCTTGAGGATCTTGGGTGCTTCGCGGTGACTCGAGCCGAAGACGCCCGAGACGGCGAACGAGCCCGCGACCAGCGCGGCGGCCGACGCCGCACCGAGGGCTTTGGATCTGCGCATGCGCGCTCCTTGGGAGAGGGGTACGAACGAACCGATCGCCTCTACGCCCTCCCGCCGCGCCCGGATGACCCACGCCGTCGCAACTGCGAGCCGGTTGCGATTGATCATCCGTTCGGACGATGCCGCGTTCAGCCCTCCGGTCGATGCCCGGGACCCACGGGCGCGGGGAGCATCGCCCTATGCACCGCCTTCCCCTCGTGTACACCGCTGCCTACGCGGCGTCCGGCGATCAGGCCGTGGCCGAGCAGGTCGCGGAGCGCGTGATGCTCGCGGCCTCGGGGAGCGACGCCGCGACGCTCGCCGAGCGCGCCGTCCTGCTCGCGCTACGCGCAGCGCCGGACCGCGCGTTCGCCCCGATGCGCGAGGAGGAGCGCGAGGTCGTCGCGCTCGCCCGCCTCACGGGCGCGACGACCGGCAGGGTGGCGACCGTGCTCGGCATCAGCCAGGAGGAGGTCCGCGCGCGGATGCGCGACGGGCTGCGCGCCGTGCTCAGCGCAGGTGGCGCGCCGCGAACGCCGCGGCCTCGGCACGGTTCCGGATGCGCAGCTTCTCCAGGACGTGCCTGACGTGGGTCTTGACCGTGGGCTCGCTGATGACCAGCCGCTCGGCGATCTCACGGTTGCGCAGGCCCTCGGCCAGGAGCGCCAGCACCTCGCGCTCGCGATCGCTCAGGCGCGCCAGCGGATCCTCGGGCGGCGCCTCGCCGCGCCCCATGTCGGCGAGCATCCGGCTGGCCATCGCGGGCGCGATCCGCGGCTCGCCGCGGGCGACCGCCAGCACCGCCTCGATCAACTCGGCCGGCGGCACGTCCTTGGTCAGGTAGCCCGCCGCGCCGACGCGCAGCGCGGCGTACAGGTCGGGCTCCTCCTCGGAGACCGTGAGCATCAGCACCTCGGGGCCGCCGCTCTGCTTGCGCAGTCGCGCGCACGCCTCGAGCCCGTCGACCTCCGGCATGTTGAGGTCGAGCAGGACGACGTCCGGCTTGCGCCGCTCGGCGAGCGCGAGCGCCTCGCGGCCGTCGTGCGCGAGGCCCACGATCTCGATCCGCTCGTCCGCGGCGAGCAGCGCCGCCGTCCCCTCGCGCATCAAGCGATGGTCGTCGGCCAGGAGCACGCGAACCGGCATCTCGGACGCGACGGTAGCGTGTGGCCGTGACCTCCGAGATCCCGCTCGACGTGCAGGGCGCGGTCAGCCGCACGGCGCGGGCGCTGGTGAGCGCGGTCACGCTGCCCGAGCTCGCGCAGGACGCGCTCGAGGAGATGCGCGACGCGCTCGGCCTGGCCATCGCCGCGCTCTACGTCCCGCCCGGCGACGGACCCGTCCTCGAGCGTGTCGCGGTGACGGCCAGCGCGCCCGTCCGCGCGAGCGACCGGCTGGTGTTCGACGACGAGGCGTGGCAGCTCGCCGTCCAGGGCGATGCGCCGCTCGTGCTGCACGATCGCGGCGAGTGGCTGATGGAGCATCCGTTCTCGCCGCCCGCCGACGCCTGGCTCGTCCTGCCGCTCGGCACCGGCGCGCGCCGGCTCGGCGTGGTCATCGGCGGCGCCGAGGCGCTGCCCGCGGTCGGCTCGGGCGCCGCCGCGGTGCTGCGCCTGCTCGGCGACCTGCTGGGCGCCGGCATCGCCGCCGCCCAGCTCCGGCAGGAGCTCCAGCGCACGGCGCTCGAGCGCGAGCGGATGCGGCTGGCCGCGGAGGTGCACGACGGCCTCGCGCAGGACCTCGCGCTGGCCATGCGCGAGCTCGCGCTGCTCGACTCCGGCGACGAGGCCAGCAGGGAGCGGCTGCGGGCGGCGGTCACCTCGGCACACGGCACCGTCCGCTCGCGGCTGAAGGGGATGCTCGCCACGCCCGGCCTCGGCGGGCTGCGGCCGGCGCTCGAGGAGCTGTGCACGCGCTTCTCCCACCGCGGCGTGCGGGTGGAGCTGCGCGGCGACGAGCGGCTGCCCGAGCCGGCGCCGGAGGTCGCGGTCGTGGCGCTGCGCGTGCTCTCGGAGGCGCTCACCAACGTCGAGCGCCACGCCGGTGCCGCGCATGCCGTGATCGACGCCCGGGCGTCGGGCGGGCGGCTCGAGCTGGTCGTGTCCGACGACGGTCCCGGGTTCGCGTCCGTCGCCGGGCCGTCGGAAGGGCACTTCGGGCTGCTGCTCATGCGCGAGCGAGCGCACGCCGTGGGGGCCGAGCTCGTGGTGGAGAGCACGCCCGGCCACGGCACCCGAGTAGCGTTGAGCCTGCCGGCATGACCGACCTCGACCAGCACCTCGAAGCGGAGGCCTGTCCGCACCTGGCGGTCTTCCTGCGAAGCGCCGACGAGCTCCCCGGCGTCCTGGTCTCGTTCTACTCGCTCGGGCTCCGCCGCGGCGGCTGGCTGGCCCACCGCGCGCTGCCGGGTGACGGCGACCGCGAGCGCGCGATGCTGACCGACGCGGGGCTCGACGTCGCCGAGCTGGAGGCCGACGGCCGCATGGTCCTGGTGGAGATGGACTACGAGGCGCCGGCCGAGGGGTCGGCCGAGCCGTGGCGCGAGGCGCTCGACGACGCCCTCGAGCGCGGCTTCACCGGCCTCTGGTACGGCCGCTCGCCGGTCCCCGCCGAGCACCTCGACGGCATGCTCGCGGTCGAGCGCGAGTGGCACCGGTTCTCGCGCGACCGGCCGGTCGTGACGATCTGCCCGTTCATCGCCGGCGACGCCGGCGACGCAGCCGAGCTGCACACCGCCGTCGTTCGGATCTAGTAGTTCCCTACCCAGCCGCAGTTCGCCGACTGAACAGCTCGCTTGGTAGCTACATCTAGAGGTCGCGGAAGGTCGCCAGCACGGCCTCGACGATCTGGGGCTCGTGCGGGTAGGCGATCTGCTCGAGCGGCTTCGAGTAGGGCATCGGGAGGTCGGCGCCGGTCACGCGCTGTACGGGAGCGTCGAGGTCGTCGAAGGCCTGCTCCTGGATCAGCGCCGCGAGGTTGGCGCCGACGCCGCCGTGCGGCCAGCCCTCCTCGACGATGACCGCGCGGTTGGTCTTGGCCACCGACTCGAGGATGGTGTCGAGGTCGAGCGGGCGCAGCGTGCGCGGGTCGATCACCTCGGCCTCGACCTCGTGGTCCTTGGCCAGGATGTCGGCCGCCTTCTGGGCGGTGACCGCCATCCGCGAGATGCCGACGATGGTCACGTCGGATCCCTCGCGCCGGATCGCGGCCTGCCCGAACGGCGTGACGTGGTCGTCGTCCTCGGGCACGTCGCCGCGCTGGCCGTACAGGTACTCGTGCTCGATGAAGACCACCGGGTTGTCGTCGCGGATCGCCGCCTTCAGCAGGCCCTTGGCGTCGGCGGCGGTGGACGGGACGGCGAGCAGCATGCCGGGCACGTGCAGGTACAGGGCCTCGAGGCAGTGCGAGTGCGTCGGCCCGAGCTGGTGGCCGGCGCCCTGCGGCATCCGCACGACCATCGGCACCTTCGCCTGGCCGCCGAACATGTAGTGGATCGTGGCCATGTGGTTGACGATCTGGTCCATCGCGAGCAGGGAGAAGTTGATCGTCATCAGCTCCACGACCGGGCGCAGGCCGGTCATCGCCGCGCCGACGCCCATGCCCACGATCGTGTTCTCGGAGATCGGCGTGTCGCGCACGCGCTTCTCGCCGAACTCCTCGAGCAGACCGGCGGTGACCTTGAACGCGCCATTGAAGACGCCGATGTCCTCGCCCATGAGGAACACGCGCTCGTCGCGCTGCATCTCCTCGCGCAGGGCCTGGTTGAGCGCCTCGCGATAGCGGACGACGGCCATCAGCCCTGCGCCTCCTCGTCCTCGTCTTCCTCTTCCGGCGGCGTGGCCTGCTTATTCTTGCCCTCGTCGTCCTCGTCGTCCTCGTCGTCCTCGTCGTCCTCGTCGTCCTCGGACGAGTCGTCGTCTCCGGCCTGTTCGTCCTCGGACGACTCATCGTCGCCGGCCTCGTCCTCTGCCTGCTCGGCGTCCTCGTCCTCGGCCTGGGCCTCGTCCGTCGGCTTCTTCTCGCCTACGTCCTCGCGGTTGGCCGCCTCGACGGCCTCGTGGTACGGCGCCAGCGGACCGCGCTCGGCCTCCGTCAGCGACCGCTCGTGCTCGCCCCGGTGCACGCCGGCCGACCGCTCGTCGACCGAGTACCAGCCCTGCACCTGATCACCGAGCACGTAGATGTGGTCGTAGAGCGACTCGGGCGCCGGGAACGCGGCGTCGTCGGCGAACTTGACCGCCTGATCGATCCGGCGCGACCGTCGCCTCGTCCAGCTTCTCCGGCTCGCCCTCCTCGACCACGCCGTCGCGCAGCAGCCGGTCGGCGAAGGTGTTGATCGGGTCGCGCTTGCGCCACTCGGCGACCTGCTCCTTGGTGCGGTACTCCTCCGGGTCGGCCATCGAGTGGCCGCGGAAGCGGTACGTGACGGCCTCCACCAGGATCGGCTGCCGGTCCTCGCGCGCGCGCCGGATCGCCTCGCGCATCGTCGTGTAGGTCTCCAGCACGTCCATGCCGTCGCAGCGCAGCCCCGGGACGCCGAAGCCGTCGCCGCGGCGGTGCAGGTCGGTGACCGCGGAGTGGCGCTCGATCGCCGTGCCCATTCCGAACTGGTTGTTGGTGACCATGAAGACGACCGGCAGCTTCCACAGGGCGGCGAGGTTGAGCGTCTCGCCGAAGGTGCCCTGGTTGGCCGCGCCGTCGCCGAACACGCAGACCGTGACCTCGTCCAGCCCCTGGTAGTCCGACGACAGAGCCATGCCGGCGGCCAGCGGCAGGTTGCCGCCGACGATCCCGTAGCCGCCCATGAAGCGGTTCTCGAGGTCGAACATGTGCATCGAGCCGCCGCGGCCGTGCGACACGCCCTCCTCGCGCCCGAACAGCTCGGCCATCACGCGGTCTGGATCCGAGCCACGGGCGAGCGCGTGGCCGTGCGAGCGGTAGGTCGAGATCAGGTAGTCCTCGTCGCGCATCGCCCGGCAGGCGCCCACGATCGTCGCCTCCTCGCCGATCGCCAGGTGCAGGAAGCCGCCGACCTTCGCCTTCGCGTACATCTCGCCCGCGCGCTCCTCGAAGCGGCGGATGAGCATCATCGTCTCGAGCCACTCGCGTGCCGAGTCGCGGTCGGGAAGATCCCGCTGTACGCCCGCCTCCTGGGTGACGTCGGCCACGGGCGGGACAGTAGCGAAGGGATCTATTCCGGCGGGTGGCCGTTCTCGGCGGGCTGGAAGTAGATCAGCCGCTCGATGACGGCGCCCAGCGCCTCCCCGCTGTCCAACAGCTCGACCAGCTCCGGATCTCGCTTGCCCGCGCCCCGCTCGAGCTCGTCGAGGACCTCGGGATCGCGGGCGATGGCGCGCGCGAGCGCGGGCCACTGCTCGCGGAGCACCAGCCACTTCGCCAGGTGCACGGGCTTGAGGTCCGGGGTCCCGCCGAACATGTGCCTGGCGCGGGCGATCTCGGTCATCAGCTGCGCGTGATTGAAGCTCCGCTTGGCCTCGCGCGGCAGCGTCGGCGGGTTCTCGACGATGAACGCCTCCACCGCGCGGAACTCCTCGCTGTCGAGGAACGAGCTCGACACGAGGTCGGAGATCAGTTGCGGGTTCGCCGTCTTCGCGACGACCTGTCGCTCGATCTCCTCCGGCTCGAGCTGCTGGCCCTTGAGCTCCTCGATCTCACGCTTGAGCGCCTTGCGCTTCTTGCGCGCACGCCGCCGGAGCCAGAACGACCAGACGCTCAGAACGATGGCGAGGAGGAGCCCCAGGGTCATGATGTCGTCGAACGTGCTGGTCTCCTCCGTCTCGAGCCAGGCAGGGTTCGCGATCGCGTACACGATCACCCCGGCGACCCACGCCACGAGCGGCCACCAGCGGAGCCGCTCCACGACGCGCTTGACGCGGCCGGCCCGCGGTGGCTCGGGGGCCGGAGCGGGCTTCACGTGGCGCAGCGACGGCCCGTACTCGCGGATCACGCGCCGCATGTCGTCGGGCACGGGCGGCGGGAGCGCGATCTCGAGCTGGACGATCTTGGCCAGATACCGCCGCCCGATCTCCTCGGGATCGACGGGGATGTCGGAGGGCATCGACTCCGCGTAGCGGGCTCCGGCCGAGCGCGCGATCGGCTCCATGTCCGCGAGCAGGATGGTCACGACGCCGGGCTGGGCGAGCAGCTGGCTCGCGACCTGGCACACGTCGAGCGCACGGTCGGCCCCGCAGCGCTCGAGGTCGTCGACGATGATCACCAGCCTGCCCTTGTGGGTCGCGTGCCCGATCAGGCGGCCGAACTGGTGCTTGACCTCGGTCATCGTGCCGCGCGCCGCCGCCGACTTCGGGTCGTCGAGGAAGCGCGCTGCCTCGCGGGCGCTGGTGAACAGCCGGCGCGCGATGAAGAGCCCGAAGAAGACCGCGCCGAGGACGCCGGCGCCGGAGGCCGCCCGCTCCTCGCCGCCGAAGATCGAGGCGGTCCACTCGCCAGGGGCGAGCAGCGCGACGAGGAGACCGGCCAGCCCGCTCACGAGCGCGATCGCGATGGTCTGCTGCGAGCGCTCGCCGGGCTGCAGCATCGCGTTCGGCAGCGGCGACAGGAGGCGCCGCCACCAGTGGCGGTTGCGATCCGCCGCTCGCACGACCGAGGCGGCGAGGGCCGCGCCGAGGTGCGGCGCGTCGTCGTGCTCCCAGGCGTTGAACCAGACGACGAGCCGCGGGTCGTCGCCGGCGCGGTTACGGACCCGCTGCTCGAGCATCGTCTGCAGCATGCAGCCGAGCGAGCTCTTGCCTCCGCCCCAGGGCGCGCTGACGGCGATGGTCAGCGGCGTCGCCGTCTCTTCGTCGTCGACGATCAGCGTCAGCGCGTTCGCGAACTCGGCGAAGCCGAAGCGATCCAGCGCGGGATCGCCGAGCGGGGCATCGGCGAGCAGCGCAACACGCCGCCCGGCGGAGGCGTTGACCTCAGGTGTGATGGGTGCGGTGGTCGACATGACCGCTCCAGGCTGGACGACCATCTCCGGCCCGACCGCTCATGTCAAGCTCACTGGTGAGTCTCGTAGCGCCGCCAGTGCGCCAGGAACTCCTCCGCCTCCATCCCGGCGAGGTCGGCCTTCAGCGCGCGTGACAGGCGGCCGGTCTGGGCCGGCGTCGTGTCCCAGAACAGGACGACCTCGCCGGAGTCGATCTCGACGACCTCGATGTGGTCGAACTGCTCGGCGGAGCGCAGCAGCGCCGGCCCGCGGCCGCCGCGGCGGACGATCAGCTCGTAGGCCCGGTTGGCCTTCACGCCGGCACCTCGACGACCTCGCCGCCGGCGGTGACGACCGCGGGGACGTCACGCACGCCGGCCGCGAGCGCCTCGGCGGTGGCCGCCTCGAGCCGCTCGCGCGTGCCGCGCAGCTCGGCGCCCTTGATGACGGCCAGCGGATGCATCTCGCACGCGGCAGCGGCGATCAGCACGTTGTCGCGCTCGGACAGGTCGCGTCCGGCCGCGAAGGCCTGGCGGAAGGCGGCGAGGCTGAAGGCCACCGCGCGGCCGATCTGCTTGGCGTAGGTGGCGGCCAGCATCGCCCACTCGCTGTCGGACGGGAACGGGTCCGGCCACACGAGCGCCTGCAGCCCTTGGGCGCGCGCGGCGCGCTCGATGTCCTCGCGGTAGGCGGCGACCTCCTCGGCGCAGCGGAACGGCCCGGGCTCGCCGAGCCGGACGGGCACCCACTCGGGCACCTCGCCGAGCGCGTGATTCACGCGTTCCGCCGCCAGGTACGCGAGCGGCGACGACAGGTCGAAATAGAACCTAGCCGTGGATGAGCCAGCCATCGGCCGCCCGTGCGGCCTCCATCACTGCCTCGGACAGCGTCGGGTGGCCGTGGATGATGCGCGCGACCTCCGGGAAGCCGCCCTCGAGCAGCTTCGCGTTGACGAGCTCCTGGATCAGCTCGGTCGCGCGCGAGCCGATGATGTGCCCGCCGACCATCTCGCCGTACTTCTTGTCGCCGACGATCTTGACCATGCCGGTGCGGTCGCCGTACACGGTGCCGCCGCCGACGGCGCCGTACTGGACCTTGCCGATCACGACGTCGAGCCCCTGCTCGCGCGCCTGCTCCTCGGTCAGCCCGAACGAGCCGACGTTCGGCGTGCAGAACGTCGCGCGCGGGATGTCGACGTACTCGATCGGGTGCGTCTCCAGGCCGGCGGCGTCCTCGACGGCGATGACGCCCTCGTCGGAGGCCTTGTGGGCGAGCGCCGGTCCCGGCACGAGGTCGCCGATCGCGTAGACGCCCTTGACCGACGTGCGCAGCGCGCCGTCGACCTCGATCAGGCCCTTGTCGTCGAGCTTCACGCCCGCCTCGTCGAGCCCGAGGCCCTCGATGTCGGGGCCGCGGCCGGCGGCGATGATGAAGTAGTCGACGGCCTCGCTCTGGTCGCCGAACGAGAACGTCACCTTCTCGTCGCCGCCCTCGACGTTCTCCACCATCGTGCCCGTGTGGATCGTCATGTTCTGCTTGGCGAGCGTGCGGCCGGCGACCTTGGAGATGTCGGCGTCCTCGGTCGGCAGGACGCGGTCGAGCGCCTCGAAGAGCAGCACCTCGGTGCCGAGCCGGCCGTACGCGGAGGCGATCTCGGCGCCCGAGGCGCCCGCGCCGACGACGGCGATCTTCTCGGGCAGATCCTGCAGCGCCCAAGCGCCCTCGGTGCCGATCACGCGGCCGCCGAACTGCGTGCCCGGGATCGGCTTCGGGACCGAGCCGGTGGCGAGGATCACGCACTTCGTCGCCTCGATCTCGCTGCCGTCGAAGTTCCCGCCGACCTTCACGTTGCCCTCGTCGGTGACCGACCCGAAGCCCTCGATGTAGTCGATCTTGTTCTTCTTGAAGAGGCCGGAGACGCCGCCCGTCAGCGTCTTGATCACCTTCCCACGGCGCTCCATGACCGCGCCGAAGTCGACGCTGGCGCCGTCGACGGAGATGCCGAAGTCGCCCGCCTCCTCGATCTCGGTGAGGATGTCGGCCGTGCGCAGGACCGCCTTCGCCGGGATGCAGGCGTAGTTCAGGCAGCGGCCGCCAACCGTGTCCTTCTCGATCACGGCGGTCTTCATCCCGAGCTGGGCGGCGCGGATCGCGGCGACGTATCCGCCGGGTCCCGAGCCGATGACGATGCAGTCGTAGGAGGATTCGGGCATGGGCGCCGCAGGCTAGCGGAGGCGCTCTTTCAGCGCGTCCGGGAGCGGCACGGTCTGACCGCTCTCATAGTCATAGCCCACGAGGATCCCGTGGCCCTCGGCGATCAGCCGCTCGCCCACCGCCATCTCGAACTCGAGCCTCAGCGACTTCGTGCCGATCTCGGCCGGCCGCACCCGGATCGCGACGTCCTCGTCGAAGTGCGCGGGCGAGCGGTAGTCGATGTGGCACGACGCGAAGATGAAGCCGAAGCCGTCGGCCCGGTTGACCGGATCGTGGGACTCCATCAGCGCGTTCAGGTAGTTGATTCGCGCGGTCTCGAAGTAGCGCAGGAAGACGACGTTGTTGAGGTGCTTCATCGCGTCGAGATCGCCGAAGCGCACGCGCTCGGTGTGGGTGTGCGCCCAGCTCATGTCCCCGGCCGCTTGGGCATCTGCAGCCGGGCCATGGCGCGCACGAGCTTCCAGAACAGCACGCCGGCGCCGGCGAGGATGGCCAGGCTGTAGACCGCGCCCAGCGCGTTCCCCGCGAACATCAGCGAGACGGCGGCGAAGACGAGCGTGAGGCCGAGGAAGAACTCGAAGCCGAGCACGGCCCAGTACTGCGCCTTCCACATGCCGGCCGCCGCCAGGAACATCACGGCGGCGAAGACCAGCAGGCCCCTGACGTCGGCGTTGCCGTCGAGCAGCGCCTGGGCCGCGAGCAGCAGCCCGCACACCGCCGCGACGACGGCCGCCACGGTGACCGCCCCGGGTCGCTCGCCGGGATCCAACGGCTCGAGCGAGGCGCGCACGGCGTCGTCGCGCTCGCGCGAGCGGGCGTAGCCGCGGCGCATCCGGTCGTCGGGCGCAGCGACGCCCGCGAGCTCGCGCGCCGCGGCCTCGGGGTCGTCCGCCTCCCCGATCGCGCGCACCACGACGATCCCGCTCGCGCCGCGATCGACGACCGCGGAGAGGTTGGCCGCGTCGATGCCGCCGATCGCGAACCACGGCTTGGTCACGGTGCGGGCGGCGTACTCGACGTACTCGAGCCCCGCCGCCGGGCGGCCCTGCTTGGTCGGGGTCTCCCACACGGGGCCGATGGCGAGGTAGTCGACGTCCGGGTCCGCCTGGGCGGCGTCGGCCTGGTCCGGCGCGTGCGTGGAGCGGCCGACGATCCGGTCGGGTCCGACGATCGCGCGCGCCTCGCTCGGCGACATGTCGTCCTGACCGACGTGCACGCCGTCGGCGCCGCACGCCTCCACGAGGTCGGGCCGGTCGTTGAGCACGAACAGCACGCCGAGGTCGCGGAACTCCTGCGCCGCGGCTACGAGGCCCTCGTCGTCGAGCGACTTGTCGCGCAGCTGCACGATGTCGACTCCGCCGCGCACCGCCGCGACCAGCCACTCGCGCGGCCGGGCGTCGCATACGAGGTACAGGCGGGCGGTCCCGACGCGCTCGCGAGGGTTCATCGCGGCTAGCATATGAAGACCATTACGGGAGCCCGCAACTGACCGGGCTGAGAGGGCGGCAGTGGGCCGCCGACCGTCGAACCTGATCCGGGTAGTGCCGGCGTAGGGAGGGAATGTCCAGCAGTGACCTCCAGCACGTATGACCTCGCCGTAGCCGGCGGCGGGGCGATCGGCCTCGCCTGCGCCTGGCGTGCGGCCGGCCGCGGGCTGCGCACGATCGTGCTCGACGCCGGCGACCCCGGCGCCTGGCAGGTGGCCGCGGGCATGCTCGCCCCGGTGGCCGAGGCGCAGGTCGGCGATGCCGCGGCGGTCGAGCTGGGCCTGCGCGCGGCGCGCGGCTTCGGCGCGTTCTGCGCCGAGCTCGGCGAGGACGTCGGCCTCCGCACGAGCGGGACGTTGCTGGTGGCGCGCGACCGCGACGAGGCCGAGGCGCTGGAGCGCGAGCTGGCCTTCAGGCGCGAGCTGGGCCTGGAGGTCGAGCGGCTGCGGCCCAGCCAGGCGCGCCGGGCCGAGCCGGCGCTGGCGCCCACCGTGCGGCTCGCGCTCGACGTGCCGGGCGACCACTCGGTCGACCCGCGGCGGATGGTCGCCGCTCTGAGGACGGCGTTCGAGCGTGCCGGCGGCGAGTACCGGCGCGGCCGCGTCGTGGCGGCGTTCGACGGCGGCGTCCGTCTCGACGGCGGCGAGGTCGTCCGCGCCGGCCGGGTGCTGATCGCGACCGGCACCGGCCAGGTCGAGGCGCCGGACCCGGTCCCGGTACGCCCCGTCAAGGGCCAGGTCATGCGCCTGCGCGACCCCCGCGGGCCCGGCCTCATCGAACGTACGGTCCGCGGCCCGCAGGCCTACCTCGTCCCGCGCGCCGACGGCGGCTACGTGCTCGGCGCCACGATGGAGGAGCGCGGCTACGACACCGCCCCCACGGCGGGCGGCGTCTACGAGCTGCTGCGCGACATGAGCGAGGTCGTCCCCGGCGTGCTCGAGCTCGACGTCGAGGAGCTGCGCGCCGGCCTGCGACCCGCCACGCCCGACAACCTGCCGGCCATCGGGCCCGGCACCGCCGAGGGCCTGCTGTGGGCGACCGGCCACTTCCGCAACGGCATCCTGCTCGCGCCGCTCACCGCCGAGCTGATCGCGGCCGCCGCGTGCGGCGAGCCGCTGCCGGAGTGGGCCGCGCAGGTCGACCCGCGCCGCTTCGCGGGGGTGCCGGCGTGAAGGTGCTGCTGAACGGCGAGGCGGCCGAGCTGGCCGCGGGCGCGACGGTGCAGGCGGCGGTCGAGTCGCTCGACCTGCCGGCGGCCGGCCGCGGCGTGGCCGTGGCGGTCGACGCCGAGGTGGTGCCGCGCACGCAGTGGGAGACGCACGAGCTGACAGAGGGCGCGCGGGTGGAGGTCCTGCGCGCGATCCAGGGAGGCTGAATTGGCGACGACGGACGTATCCGCAGATCCGCTGACCATCGCCGGCACCGAGCTGCGCTCGCGGCTGCTGCTCGGGACCGGCGGCTTCCGCTCGCTCGAGACGCTCGCGGCCGCGATCGAGGCCTCAGGCGCCGAGCTGGTGACCGTCGCGCTGCGGCGCATCGACCCGGGCGCGCGCGGCTCGATCGTCGACGTGCTCGACAGCGCGGGCGTGCGCCTGCTGCCCAACACGGCCGGCTGCTTCACGGCGCGCGACGCCGTTCTCACCGCCAAGCTCGCGCGCGAGGCGTTCGAGACCGACTGGGTGAAGCTCGAGGTGATCGGCGACGAGCGCACGCTGCTGCCGGACGCGCCGGCGCTGCTGGAGGCGGCCGAGGAGCTGGTCGACGACGGCTTCACGGTGCTGCCGTACACCAACGACGACCCGATCCTGGCCCGGCGGCTGGAGGACGTCGGGTGCGCCGCGGTGATGCCGCTGGGCTCGCCGATCGGCTCCGGCATGGGCCTGCTCAACACGTACAACCTGCGGCTGATCCGCGAGCGCGCCGAGGTGCCGGTGATCCTCGACGCCGGCGTCGGCACCGCCTCGGACGCCGCGCTGGCCATGGAGCTCGGCTACGACGGCGTGCTGTGCGCGAGCGCGATCTCACGCGCCGAGGACCCGACCGGCATGGCGCGCGCGATCCGGCTCGGCACCGAGGCCGGCCGGCTCGCCTACCGCTCCGGCCGCATCCCGCGGCGTCTCTACGCGCAGGCCTCCACCCCCGAAGAGGGCGTGGCGGAGTTCTGAGCGAGCATCCGTACACGCTGCTGGACGTCTTCACCGACACGCCGCTGGCCGGCAACGGCCTCGCGGTCGTGCACGACGCCGACGGCGTGAGCGACGACGTGATGCTGGCGTTCGCCAAGGAGACGCGGCTGGTCGAGACCACGTTCGTGCAGTCCTCGGAGGCGGCCGACTACCGCAACCGGATCTGGACTCCCGCCGAGGAGATCCCCTTCGCCGGCCACCCGTCGCTGGGCACCGCCGTGGCGGTGGCGCTGGAGCGCGGCGAGGACGAGGTCGAGTACCGCCAGCAGACGCACGCCGGGATCCAGCCGGTGCGGGTGAGCCGCGACGGCGACCGCGCGTACGCCTCGATCCTGCAGGAGCCGGCCGAGTTCGGCGAGGAGGTCGATCCGGCCGCGATCCTCGACGCGATCGGCCTCGGTCCGGAGGACGCGCATCCGTCGCTGGCGCCGCAGCACGTCAGCACCGGCCTCGCCACCCTCATCGCGCCGCTGGCGAGCGCCGACGCGGTGCGCCGCGCGCGCAAGGACCAGGCGGCCGTCCACGCCCTCTCCGACGGCACCTTCAACCTCTATCTGTGCGCGATCGACGGCGACTCGGCGCGGGCGCGGTCGTTCCCGAGCGAGCTGGAAGGCGAGGATCCGGCCACCGGCTCTGCGGCCGGCCCGCTGATGGCGTACGCGAACGTCCGGCTCGGCGCACGGCGGCTCGAGGTCAGCCAGGGCGTCGAGATGGGCCGCCCGAGCCGGCTGCTGGCCGAGATGGAGGACGGGCGCCCGCGGGTGGGCGGCGACGTCGTCGTGCTCGTCACGGGGACGTTGCGGCTGCCAGCCGGCGCACCTCACGCGAGGTGAAGCTCAGCACCAGCGCGGCCAGCGCGAGAGCGCTGCCGACGGCGAGCACCTCGGCCGCTCCCAGCGCCTCGCCGAGCGGGCCGGCCAGCACGTAGCCGATCGGCAGCAGCGCGAGCGAGCCCATCCAGTCGTAGGCCGTCACGCGCGAGAGCATGTGCGGCGGCACCCGCTGGGCGAGCGCGGTCTGCCACCAGACGTCGAACAGCGCGATGCCCGTCCCCGCCAGCACGAAGACCGGGAAGAGCACCGCGGCCGGCAGCCCGAGGGCGAACGCGCCGAACGCGGCCGGGAACGGCAGCGCGAGCAGCATCCCGGTGCGCATGGGATGCCGCGGGCGCCAGCGGAAGCCGATCAGGGCGCCCGCGATCGTGCCGGCTCCCATCGCCGAGGTGAGGATGCCGTAGACGGCGGCGGTGTCGTAGCTGTCGATCGAGACCGTGGGGCCGAGCGTCATCCACGGCCCGAAGCAGGTCAGCAGGCCGAACGAGAAGGCCGAGACGATGACCCAGATCCACGTGTGCGAGCGCACCTCCGTCCAGCCCTCGCGCAGCTCGGCCAGCACCGTCGTGCGCACCGGCGGCTCGCCGCGCTCGCGCGGCCGCAGCCGGATCAGGAACGCGGCCGACACGAGGAAGGTCGCGGCGTCGAACGCGAACGCCCACCCCGCGCCCACGCCCAGCACGAGCGCGGTGGCGAGCGCCGGCCCGACGAACTCGGCCACCGTCTCGAGCGTCCCGAGCGCGGCGCGGGCGGGCTGGATCTCGGTCTCCGGCACGGTCTGCGGGACGAGCCCCGTGAGCGCGGGCCGGAAGAACGCCTCCGCGGTGCCGAAGCACGCCTCGATCACCGCGATGTGCCAGATCTCGATCGTCCCGGTGAAGATGAGGACGGCGAGCAGGGCGTGCAGGCCGAAGCGGATGAGGTCGGTGGTGACGACCACGAGGTGGCGCGGCAGCCGGTCCGCCCACACGCCGCCGATGAGCAGGAAGCCGACGAGCGGCACCGCGTGGCAGGCGAGCACGATCCCCACGTCGCTCGGCGTGCCGATCTGCGTCACGTAGATCGCGAGCGCGACGAACACCAGCCGGTCGCCGATCGTGCTGGCGCCCTGGCCGAAGAGCAGCAGCTGGAAGTTGCGGTGTCGGAACAGGCTCCGCATCACCCGGCATGATGGCTGCGTGCACGTGGACGAGCTGTTCGACGCCTGGGAGCGTGCGTGGTCGGGCCGCGACCCCGCCGCCTTCGAGCCGCTGTGCGCCGAGGAGTTCGCCTACGAGGACCCGCTGACGCCCGAGGCGCTGCACGGGGCGGGCGCGCTGGCCGCCCACGCCAGGGCGCTGTGGCAGGCCTTCCCCGACGCGCGGGTGAACTCCACCGGCGAGCGGCTGACCGACGGCCGCTACGCGTGCGCGCCGTGCAAGATCCTCGGCACGCACCAGGCCTCGATCGGCGGCCTCACCCCGACCGGCCGCTTCGTCGTCGTCCACGCGATCGTCTACGCCGAGCTGCAGGAGGAGCGGCTGCTGCGCGCCCGCGCGTTCTTCGACGTCAACGGCGTCGCCACCGACCTCGGGCTGATGCCCAAGCACGGCACGGTCGGCGAGAAGGCGCTGCTGCTGCTGCGGGGCTTCGGACTGCGCGCCTAGCGCTCCACGGTGAGCGTCCCGGTCATCCCGGGGTGCACCGTGCAGACGTACGGGATCTCGCCCGGCGCGTCGACCGTCGCGGTGAAGGTCTTGCCCTTGCCGAACAGCTCGGACTCGAACTCGCCGCCGTCGGCGACCGCGTTGTGCTCGATCGTGTCCTCGTTGACCCAGCAGACCTGCTGGCCGACGCTCGCGGTGGCGTCCTTCGGGTCGAACTTGATGTCGACCATCTTGATCTCGAGGGCGCCGCTCGGGCAGGCCTCGGAGGACGCGCCCTCCTCGCCTCCGCCGCCTCCGTCGTCGCCGCCGCAGGCGGCGAGGCCGAGGATCAGAGCGCGAGAGGGAGCAGGCGTCGCATGCGAGCGCGACATTCAATCAGGCGAGCGTCACGGCCACCGGCGGATGGTCGGACAGGCGCCCGCGGTCGAGCCGCTCGCGCTTGCCCGCGGCGGGACGGCCGTCGCTGAACAGGTGGTCGACGTGGTTGCCGCCGAGGTGCACGAGACCGGGGAACGCGGGCGGGCGCTTGAGGTTGATGTCGCCGCCGAAGATGAGCGGTGAGCCCCAGCTGCGCGCCGCGGCGATCGCCGCCTGCGTGTCGGCCAGCGCGAGCGCCTCGGGGTGGTTGTGCGAGTGGACGTTGACGATCCACCCGTCCGCGAGGCGGACGCCGTGCACCCATCGCGCCTCCGGCCGGCGGCGCAGCCGCTCGGCGCGGTGCTCGAGGATCTCCGCACCGCGGACGAGGATCGCGTTCGCCCCGCCGCCCCAGGACTTCAGGATGTCCGGGTTGCGGTCGGAGATCGCCTGCTGCAGCGGCAGCACCCAGTTGCGTGAGGTCAGCTGGGTCCGCTGCTGAGAAGCCGTCGCCTCGGCCAGCAGCGGCGGCCACCAAGGCGGCACCTCCTGCAACAGCGCCGCGTCCCATTCCCAGCCGTCCAGGGCGGCGGCGAACTCGGTCAGGACCGACCGACCGCATGGCGGGACCGTGCGGCCGTGATAGAGGTTCCAGGTCAACACACGCATCGCACCTATGCACTACCTCGACGGCACAGAGCTCACACCCGATCAGCTCGTCTCCCTGCTGGACCGCGCCCTTGCGCTCAAGAGCGCGCCTGCTTCCTCGCGCGCGCTCGAGGGCCGCACGGTGGCCCTGCTGTTCGAGAAGCCGTCGACCCGCACGCGCGTGTCGTTCGAGGCCGGGATCGTGGAGCTCGGCGGCCACCCGATGGTGCTGCGCGCGGGCGAGCTGCAGCTCACGCGCGGCGAGTCGCTGCGCGACACCGCGCTCGTCCTCTCGCGCCACGTCGCCGCGATCGGGGTCCGCACCGGCGACGAGGACCAGCTGCGCGGCCTGGCCGAGCACGCCACGGTGCCGGTGGTGAACATGCTCTCGCCGCTCCACCACCCGTGCCAGGCGCTCGCCGACCTGATGACCCTGCGCGAGGCGTTCGGATCGATCGAGGGCCGCGTGCTCACCTACGTCGGCGACGGCAACAACGTGGCGCGCTCGCTGGCGCTCGTCGGCGCTCGGGCCGGCGTCGAGGTGCGCGTCGCCGCGCCCGGCGGCTACCAGCTGGAGGCCGGGTCCGGGGCGAAGCTGTTCGCCGACCCGGCCGAGGCGGTGGCCGGCGCCGACGCCGTCTACGCCGACGTCTGGGTGTCGATGAGCGACGACGAGTCGACGGCCGCGCAGCGCCGGGAGGCACTCGCCCCCTACCGGCTCGACGAGGCGCTGCTCGACCGCGCCGGCCCGCAGGCGATCGCCCTGCACTGCCTGCCCGCGCACCCGGGCGAGGAGATCACCGAGGGCGTGCTCTACGGCGAGCGCCAGCGGATCTGGGACCAGGCCGAGAACCGCCGGCACGCCCAGAAGGCCCTGCTCGAGCTGCTGGTTTCGAGCTAGGCGGCCGGGGTAGGGCAGTCGCCGCAATGGTTCAAGGAAGGCGTAAGCGGCCCCTCAACGCGCTGGTCATCACGCGCGAGCGGATCCAGGAGGTGCTCGACGACGCCGTCGAGCGCGGCCGGATGACCCGCGACGACGCCACCGAGCTGTTCGCCGAGCTCGTCCGGCGCGGCACGGGCGGCATCGCCGCCGGCGCGCGCCGCGTCACCGGACTCGGGCCGGCGTTCCCGATCAGCGACTACGAGGACCTGACCGCGGCGCAGGTGGCCGAGCAGCTCGACGGGCTGTCCGTCGACCAGCTTCGCCAGGTGCGCGACCACGAGCGCCGCAACGCGAACCGCAAGACCGTGCTGGCGGCGGTCGAGCGCAAGCTACCGTAGACGGGTGCCCAGCACCGCTTCCCAGGTCCGCCCGTCGCGCGGCGACGAGCTCGAGCTCACGATCGATTCGCTCGCCCACGGCGGCAACGGCGTCGCCCGGCTCGAAGGCTACGTCGTGTTCGTCGCCGGAGCCGTCCCCGGCGACCGCGTCCGCGCCGTCGTCGGCAAGTCCAAGCGCGCCTACGCCGAGGCGCGGGCGGTCGAGATCCTCGAGCCCTCGCCCGACCGCATCGCGCCCGTCGCCGATCATCCCGGCGCGCCGTGGCAGGTGCTGCCGTACGAGCGCCAGCTCGAGGTCAAGGCGAGCCAGGTGCGGGAGGCGCTGGAGCGGATCGGCAAGCTCTCGGACTTCGAGCTGGAGCCGATCGTGCCCGCCGTCGAGCAGTGGCGCTACCGCAACAAGCTCGAGTACTCGTTCGGCACCGGCGAGGCCGGCGAGCTGGTGCTCGGCTTCCACGCCCCCGGGCGCTGGGACGAGATCGTGCCGATGGACGACTGCCTGCTCGCCTCCGAGCGCTCGAACGAGCTGCGCGAGCAGGTGCTGGGCTGGGCCCGCGCCGAGAACCTCGGCGCCTGGGACCGGCGCGAGCAGCGCGGCCTGCTGCGCAACCTCGTCATCCGCGAGGGCAGGCGCACCGGCGAGCTGCAGGTGCGGCTCGTCACCTCACCGGGCCAGATCGACACCGACTCGCTGATCGAGGCGGTGCGCTGCGACGGCCTGTTCTGGACGCGGCAGGAGGCGATGGGCGAGACCACGGCGGGCGGCGAGACCGTGCTGCTGAACGGCACGCCCCAGCTGCGCGAGCGCATCCGCGGGCTCGACTTCCTGGTCAGCCCCGAGGCCTTCTTCCAGACCAACACCGAGATGGCCGAGCAGCTCTACGAGATCGCCGCCGAGTTCGCCCAGCTGCGCGGCCACGAGCGCGTCTTCGACCTCTATTGCGGCATCGGGACCATCGGCCTCACGCTGGCCGCGCGCGCCCGCGAGGTGGTCGGCGTCGAGATCGTCGAGCCGGCGGTGGCCGACGCGATCGAGAACGCCCGCCTCAACGACGTCCTCAACGCCCGCTTCTACGCGGGTGACATCCGGCTCGCGATGCGCGATCTCGTCGAGCAGGCCGGCCGGCCGGACGTCGCGGTCGTCGACCCGCCGCGCGCCGGCCTGTCGCAGAAGGTCGTGCGCCGCATCATCGAGGCGCAGCCGTCGCGCATCGTCTACGTCTCCTGCAACCCGACCACGCTGGCGCCGAACGCCGCCCAGATGGTCGAGGCGGGCTACCGGCTCGTGCGCGTCCGGCCCGTGGACATGTTCCCGCAGACGCCGCACATCGAGTCCGTGGCGCTGCTCGAGCGGGCCTAGACCCGCTCAGGCGGCTTGCGCGAACGTCGGCTCGCCGAACGCGGCGAGGGCGCGGGCGACCTGCTCGTACGCCTGGACGCTCACGGCCATGCCGCAGTGCGAGGCGCGGATCTCGACGAGCTCGTCGGCGGCGCCGTCGAGGCAGGCGTGCCAGTCGACGATGCCGTCGGAGCGCGAGTAGACGGAGATGTAGCGGACGTCCAGCGGGAAGTCCTGCAGGAGGTCGTCGCGGAACGGCCCGCAGCACTCGCCGCGCAGGCAGCTCATGCGGAACAGCCCGGGCACGCGACCGGTCCCGAGCGCGCCGACGACGCCGACCTGGAGCAGCACGAGCGGGTGGACGCGGAGCTGGCCGACGGTCGGCGCCCCGAGCCCGACGATGCCGGAGACGAGGTCGGGCCGGCGCGTCGCCACGACGCGCGCCAGCACGCCGCCGCGGCTCTGGCCGACGATCGCCACCTTGGAGCCGGTGCGCGCGACGAGCGCCTCGAGCCGCTCCTCGATCCGTTCGCAGGCGTCCTGCGAGCAGCCGACGTTGGCGCGTATGCCCGCGCGATGCGTCCAGTAGCCGTTGGCGCGCAGCCATTTGGCCATCGTGGCCAGCGTGCCGTCGCCGGCCATGAAGCCGGGGATGAGCAGCACCGGACGGCCCTCGCCGGGCGTCGACCCCTACGCCGCGCCAGATCGGGCTGCGCAGGAGCTGGGCCGCCTCGAACCCGAGGCGGGACTCGCGCCAGAGAGGCGGGACGTGCATTCACTCGTATTACCCCTTCGGGCGGACGGTGGCAACGTCCGAACGGGGAGGCTCGGCGACGGGGTAGCATCGCGGGCCGATGCGCGCCGCGACGATTCGCGACGGCCAGATCGCCGTCGAAGAGCATCCGGACCCGAGCCCGCAGGCCGGCGAGCTCCTCGTGCGCGTGCGCGCCGCCGGCCTCAACGGCGCCGACATGATGCAGCTCGCGGGGCGCTATCCGGCGCCGCCCGGCGCCCCGCAGGACATCCCGGGGCTCGAGCTGGCCGGCGAGGTGGTCGCGACCGGCGACGGGGTCGAGCGCTTCGAGGAGGGCGACAGCGTGATGTCGATCGTGGCCGGCGGCGGGCAGGCCGAGCTGGCGCTGGTCAACGAGCGGATCGCGATGCCGGTGCCCGACGAGCTCGACTGGATCGCGGCCGGCGGCACGCCCGAGGTCTTCTTCACCGCCCACGACGCCCTGTTCACGCAGGCGGGGCTGATGGTCGGCGAGCGGCTGCTCGTCCACGGCGCGGCCGGAGGCGTCGGCATGGCCGCCGTCCAGCTCGGCACGATGGCCGGCGCGCGCGTGACGGCGACGGTGCGCGACGAGCACTGCCGCGAGCAGGTGACCGCGCTCGGCGTGAACGCGATCGCGCCCGACGAGTTCGTCGACGCCGGGCCGTTCGACGTCATCCTCGAGCTCGTCGGCGCCCCGAACTGGCCGGGCAACCTCGACGCGCTCGCCATGCGCGGCCGCATCGTGGTGATCGGCGTCGGCGCCGGCGCCAAGACCGAGCTCGACCTGCGCGCCCTGATGTTCAAGCGGGCCCGGATCATGGCCTCCACCATGCGCGCGCGGCCGCTCGAGGAGAAGGCGATCGCCACGCGGCTGGTCGAGAAGGCCGTGCTACCCGGCTTCGTGTCGGGCGATCTCGCGGTGCCGGTGGCGGCGACCTTCCCGCTCGACGAGGTCGCGGCCGCCTACGAGCGCTTCAAGGCCGGCGGCAAGCTCGGCAAGATCGTGCTCGAGATGTGAGCCAGCTTGTCGGGGTTGACGACGCCCCGGATCGCCCGCATCGCGTCGCCTGAGAACTCGAACGTCCACACCGCGATCAGGCGGCCGTCCTCGAACGCGAACATGCCGGGCTCGCCGTTGATCTCCGCCACCTCCGCGGTGGCGCCCCGGCGCGCGCCCACGCGGGAGAACCCGGTGAGCAGCCGTGCCACGGCCTCGGCGCCCTGGATCGTGCGTCCGACGGCGGGCGCCTTCCCGCCGCCGTCGCCGTAGAACTCGACGTCGGCGGCCAGGAGCTCCACGAGCGGCTCGGTCTCGCCCTCCCCGATCGCCTTCACGAAGCGCCGCACCATCTCCTCGCGCTGCTCGCGCGAGGGCTCGAAGCGCGGCCTGCGCTCGTCGAGGTGGCGCCGCGCGCGGCTCGCCAGCTGGCGGCAGTTGTCCTCGCTCTTGCCGACGATCTCCGCGATCTCGTCGTAGCCGTAGTCGAACGCCTCGCGCAGGACGAACACCGCGCGCTCGACCGGGGTCAGGCTCTCGAGCAGCACGAGCACGGCCATCGACAGCGACTCGGCGCGGACGGCGGCGTCGGGCGCGGGGTCGGCGAGCACCGGCTCGGGCAGCCAGGTGCCGGTGTACTGCTCGCGCCGCACGCGCGCGGAGCGCAGGTGGTCGATCGCCAGGCGGGTGACGACGGTGCTCAGCCAGGCTCTCGGCGAGTCCACGTCGCCGGCCTCGTGCAACCGCACGAACGCCTCCTGGACGATGTCCTCGGCCTCGCTGAAGCTGCCGACCATGCGGTAGGCGATCGACAGCATCAGCGGACGCAGATCCTCGGCTGTCACAGCGGCCGCACCTGCCTCGTCTTCGACTGCATGAACAGCCTACGCATCTTCCTGGCCGGCGCCACCGGCGCCCTGGGCAGCCGTCTGACACCGCAGCTCGTGGAGCGCGGCCACCACGTCATCGGGACCACCCGCTCGAACCCCGACCGCGTGCGCGAGCTGGGCGCCGAGCCCGTCGTGCTCGATCCGCTCGACGCCGCCGCCGTGCGCGAGGCCGTGCTCGCCGCGCGGCCGGACGTCATCGTCCACCAGCTCACCGCGCTGTCGGGCCTCAACTTCGGCCGCAACTTCGACAAGGCGTTCGCCATGACCAACCGGCTCCGCACGGAGGGCACCGATCACCTGCTGGCCGCCGCGCGCGAGGCCGGCGTGACGCGGCTCGTGTGGCAGAGCTACGCGGGCTGGCCGTACGCGCGCGAGGGCGACGCGGTCAAGGCGGAGGACGCTCCGCTCGACACCGACCCGCCCTCCGACGTGCGTGAGACGCTCGCCGCCATCAAGCACCTCGAGGCGGTCGTCACCGAGGCCGGCGGCACCGTCCTGCGCTACGGCGGCTTCTACGGGCCGGGAACCTCGCTGACGCAGGACGGAGAGCATGCCGAGCTGCTGCGCAAGCGGCGGTTCCCGGTCGGCGGGAACGGCGCCGGCATCTGGTCGCTGGTGCACATCGACGATGCGGCTGCCGCCACCGTCGCCGCCATCGAGAGCGGCACGCCGGGCATCTTCAACGTCGTCGACGACGAGCCGGCGCCGGCCTCCGAGCTCGTGCCCGGCCTCGCCGCCGCCGTCGGCGCCCCGCCCCCGCGCCGGCTCCCCGGCTGGCTCGTGAAGCTGCTGGCCGGCGGGCAGATGCACTCGATGATGACCCGCACCCGCGGCGCCTCGAACGCCAAGGCCAAGCGCGAGCTCGGTTGGGTCCCGCGCCACTCGTGGCGGACCCTCTAGTAGGGCGGGAAGTCCGAGTACCAGTCGCCGAGCACGCGGAAGGCCTTCCAGAACGCGCGCTTGGCGTGCTCCTCGTCCAGCGCCTCGTCGATGCTCGGCGTGTACAGCGCGTCGATCGACGGCGTCAGCGACTGGATCTCCCCCGGCGTCGCGAGCACCTCGCGCGCCAGGGGGAGCTGGAGCTCGTTGAGCACCTCGAGCGACTCCGGCCCCATGACCACGACCAGCTTGGGCTGGACGATGGCGATCTCCTCGACCAGCCGCGCGACGCACTCCGGGGCGGCGAGCGCCGTGTCCGGCACCGGGCACTTGACGCACAGCGTCCCGTAGACGGCGAGCGGATCGATGTCGAGCCTTTTGAGCGACTTCATCAGCGCCGTGCCCGCGCGGCCGTAGAAGGCGACGCCCTCCTCGATCTCCGCCGGCTTCGGGTGGTGCTTGAGCATGAAGATGTCGGCCTGCGGGTGGCCGGAGCCGAGCACGGGCATGAGGCTCCCGCGCGGACAGCGGTCGCAGGTCTGCAGTTCCCGGGTGAAGTGGTTGAGCTCGCGGATGGCGCGCTCGAGGTACTTCTCGCGGATCTCGTCGTCGGTGGCGGGCATCCCGCCGACCGATTTAGCCGAGTGGGCGTTTTCTCCTTGCCCCTGCATCGGTCATTGCGCGTCGCGGCCCGCGACGGCCCGTCTGACTCGGCGTCGCCGGCTGGCCCTGCGGGCCGCCGGCGGGGTCGCGCGCGTCTCGAGGAACTTGAGCGCCTGCACCTGGGCGTAGCGCAGCGAGGAGGGCCGTCCGAGGATGTCCGCGTCGCGCAGCGACTCGAGGAACTCCTCGGCCCCGTCGAAGTCGCGCATCCGGATCCGCACGGCCCCGAGGCCCTGCGCCACGTGGGCGTCGCTGCCCGCGCCTCCGGGGATGCGGTACTTGCCCGCGAAGCGCACCGCCTCCTCGTTCCAGGCCGCGATCGCGATCCGCGGGTTGAAGATCTCGATCGCGTCGACGTCGTCGACCACGCGCAGCAGGTGCTCGTAGTCGGGCACGCTGTGCAGGCGGTCGAAGGGGTGCGGGACGTAGACGAGGCCGCCCTGGCGCTTGATCTCCGCGATCGTCTCCTCGAGGCTCATGCCGCGCGGGATCTTCTCCTCGATGAAGAGGCCGATCACCTCGCCCTGGTCCTTGGTCTTGACCTCCTCGCCCACGATCACCTTGACGCCGAACTCGGCGGCCTTCTCGCGCGCCTCGTGCGCCCCGGAGATCTCGTTGTGGTCGGTCACCGCGATCGCCCCGAGGCCGCGCTCGGCGGCGGTGGCGAGCAGCACCTCCACCGGCGTCACGCAGTCGCTCGAGTGGTCGGTGTGCATGTGGATGTCGACGTCGATCATGGGCCGCTTGGCGAGCCGCTCGCGGACCTCGGGCTTGAGCCCGATCGCCGGGCGGCGGATGGCGGCGAGCTCCTCGTAGATCGCCTCGGCCTCGTCGGCCACGCGGCTCCAGGAGAGGTCCGGACGCGGCTCACGCAGCCGCTCGACGTGCTGCGGGTCGCGGATCGCGCGCTCGAGCTGGCCGGCGAGGACGTCGACGTCCCCGGGCTCGAACAGCAGGCCGTCCCCGACCACCTCCTCGTAGGCGGGCAGCCGCGCGGCGATCGGCACGGCCCCGGCGCCCAGCGCGCGCACCAGCAGCCCGGGGGCGGGCGCCTGCCCGAGGCTGGCCGCGACGACGACGTCGGCGTTGGCCAGCACCTCGGTCTCGGTGGTGTCGTCGGCGCTCAGCAGCGTGAGGCGGTCTCTCAGCCGGCTGCGCAGCGCCCCGGTCGGGGCCGCGCCGGTGGGCGAGAACACCGTCGCCTGCCAGTCGAGCTCCTCTGGGAGTCGTCTCAAGGCGCGCAGGAAGAGTCGTAATGCCTGGCGCTCCTCCTGCGCGCAGAAGGCCAGCCGCAGCGGGCCGTCGTAGGGCGGGCGCTCGACCAGCGCGGCGCCCGGCCTGAGCAGGCGGTAGCTCGCCGGGAAGAAGTGCTCCATCACCGCGCGCGTCGCCTGGAAGGAGGCGGTGCGGGCGTCGAGGCGGCCGAAGAACAGCTCCACGAAGCGCCGCGCGACCTGGGTGGAGAGGGCGCGCTCGGTCGGCGCGTGGAAGGAGCCGACGTTGAGCGCCCGGCTGTGCCGCAGCGCGACCGAGCTCGCGCTCGGCGCGAACGGCTCGTGCACGTGCACGAAGTCCAGCGGCGCGAGCGCCAGCACCTCCTCGATCGTCCGCGAGATGTCCACCGGCGGCGACGGCGCGCCACCGCGCCGCCGCTGCAGCGGCAGCAGCTCACCGACCCCGAGCACCCGCACGGCGCCATCGGGATCGAACAGCGCCTCAGGCCGCTCGCGCGCCGACCGGATCAGCTTCCGCGACTCGCGGACGAGCTGCGGCGACCGCGACGGCGCGAGCACGAGCAGCCGATGCCCCCGCTCCGCCAGCTCGTGCGCCAGCCCACCGGCGAACGCGTTGACCTCGTGCTCGTCCTCCCACGGGTGGGGGGTGACTTGGGCGATCGCGAACCGCTCGGGCACCGCGCGGAGCTTAGTCGGCGGCTTGCGGAGGGACGAACTTCGGGCATTGAAGGAGAGGGATCGAGCGCCCGAGCAGGTCGACCCCAGCAGCGAGGGAGGCGGTCGATCCCGCCTCCCTCAACGCCGCAGTTCGTCCCTAGTCGACGACCGCCGACTTCTCCTCGGCCGCCTTCTCGGCGGCCACCCGGGCGGCCTCGGCCGCGGCGCGGGTGCGGGAGTGGACGGAGATGAACTCCTCGGTCGCCTCGCGCGCCAGGTGGTCCGGGCGCTGCGAGTAGGGCGACTTCATGAGGTACGACGACGGCCCGTCGAGCTGGCCGCCGAGGCCGTGGTTGAGCCCCAGCTTGCAGCAGCGCACCGCGTCGATGACGATGCCGGCCGAGTTCGGCGAGTCCCAGACCTCGAGCTTGAGCTCGGCGGTCAGCGGCACGTCGCCGAACGCCTGGCCCTCGAGCCGGATGTGGGCCCACTTGCGGTCCGTGAGCCACGGCACGTAGTCCGACGGGCCGACGTGGACGTTGTCGGGCTCCATCGCGTCCTCGAGGATCGAGGTGACCGCGTTGGTCTTGGAGATCTTCTTGGACTCCAGCCGCTCGCGCTCGAGCATGTTGTAGAAGTCCATGTTGCCGCCCACGTTGAGCTGGGAGGTGCGCTCCAGCTTCACGCCGCGGTCGCCGAACAGGCGGGCGAGCGTGCGGTGGACGATCGTGGCGCCGACCTGCGACTTGATGTCGTCGCCGATGATCGGCAGGCCGGCCTTCACGAAGCGCCGGTTCCAGTAGTCCTCCCGCGCGATGAAGACCGGGATGCAGTTCACCATCGCGCAGCCGGCCTCGAGGATCTGCTCGACGTACCACTTCGTCGCCTGCTCGCTGCCCACCGGCAGGTAGGAGACGACGACGTCGGTCTTCGTGTCCTTCAGGACCTGCGCGATGTCGACCGTCGAGCCCTCGGCCTTGGTGATCTTCTGCGACAGGTACTTGCCCAGGCCGTCATGGGTCATGCCGCGCTGGACGGGGATGCCCAGGTGCGGGACATCCTCCTTGACGAACTTGATCGTGTTGTTCTGGCCCGACCAGATCGCCTCCGAGAGGTCCTTGCCGACCTTCTCGGAGTCGATGTCGAACGCGGCCGAGAACTCGATGTCGCGGATGTGGTAGCCGCCGAGGTCGACGTGCATGAGCCCGGGCACGCGCTCGGACGGATCGGCGTCGCGGTAGTACTGGACGCCCTGCACGAAGGCATTGGCGCAGTTGCCCACGCCGATGATCGCCACCCGGACCTTCTCGTTCTGGTAGCGGCTGCCGCCGTTGGTCGAAGGCTGGGGACGGATGTTCTCGGTCAAGTGACCCTCCGGATCGATTCTGCCTACTTCAACCCCCGCGACCGCGGGGCGTTACAAGTCTGTTGCCGGCCGTGTCAGCTCACGCCGCACGTGCCAGATGCGCTGGAAGACCGTGATGGTCGACAGGCCGGCGAGCACGTACACGGCAGGTGCGAGCGCGCCCAGGTCCGCGAACACGAGCCCCGCGGACAGGATCACGACGCGCACCGTGCGGTCCGCGATGCCGACCTTGCACTCCACGCCGAGCGCTTCGGCGCGAGCACGAGTGTAGGAGACCATCAGCGAGGCCAGGACCGCGAGCACGACGGCCGCGACCGCCAGATCGTCGCCCTCGCGCGAGAAATGGGCCGCGACGGCGCACAGCACCACGCCCTCCTCGATGCGGTCCAGCGTGGAGTCCAGGAACGCGCCGAACGGGCTGCCCTTGCCGGACATCCGCGAGTAGCGGCCGTCGAGCGTGTCGCAGACCGAGCCCACGATGAAGGCGATGCCGCCGACCAGGAACAGCTCCTCCCAGACCAGCCCGGCGGAGACCAGGCAGAGGAAGAAGCCCGTGAGCGAGATGGCGTTCGGCGTGAGGCGCGACTCGATCAGGCGGTTGCGCATCGCCGCCTGGTACTCACGCGCCGTCGGACGCGGCGGGCGCTCGACCGTCATGGCGCGAAGACTATGGCAGCGCAGGCCGAGGCGGCACGTTCCAGGCCCACACCTCGGGCCGCGCCCGGCCGAACACGCCGTGCGCGCAGAGCGCCGCCGCGAGCGCCACCACGGCGCCGAGGAAGCCGTCCAGCCACCAGTGGTTGGCCGTCGCCACGACCACGAAGGTCACGACCGGCGCGTACGCCCACCACAGCACCTGCGCCCAGCGGCGGCGGACGATGTGGGCCATCGTCGCGCCCAGCATCAGCGCGAAGGCGACGTGCATCGACGGGATCGCCGCGAACGGGTTGAAGAGCAGGTCGGCCGAGCCGGAGTCGGCGTTCACGCCGGTGAAGGCGGCCACCGAGTCGCTGAAGCCCCACTCGGGCATGAAGCGCGGCGGCGCGGTCGGCACGGCGACGTAGCCGATGAGCGCGATCCCCATCGCGACCATGAACATGTTGCGCACGAAGTAGAAGCGCTCGTTCCGGCGCAGGTAGATCCAGGCCAGCGTGAGCGTGGTGATCACGAAGTGCGAGTTCACGTACATCCAGCTCGCGGCATCGATCACGAAGGCATGGCTTGCGGCCCAGGCGTGGACGGCGGGCTCGAAGAACAGCCCGAGGTCCTGCTCGATGTGGATCACCGAGCGCGCGTTGTCGAACGCCTCGGCGGCACGCGAGTCCACCAGCCCGCGCGCGATCCGGTAGAGCCAGTAGGCGCCACAGAAGAGGACGATCTGCCGCAGCAGATCGACCCAGCCGTTCGGCAGCAGGCGACGGGACACGAACCCGAGATGTTAAGGGGGCGGCGGGCGGCCGCCAGGGCGGCTAACCCCCCGCTACGACGTCGGGACAGTCGGGCCCGTCGCTCATCGGGAATCCGGCGTGGACGCGGACCCGCTCGCCGCCGACCGGCGTCACGCGCGTCCAGCCCCCGGGCGCGCGGCTCACGCACGCGCCGTCCGAGTTCCACCAGCGCGTGTAGCGCTGGCGCACGACGGTCGGGCCACCGGACTCGACCTCGAAGCCGGCTGGGTCGACGGCCGTCACGCGCGCGCCGTTGGAGGCCGGCGGCGCAGCGTCGCGGACCTCCCAGATCCTCCAGTCCGCCGACTCGTGCGCGAGCCGCAGGTACGGCAGCCCGCGCTCGAGCAGCCGCGCCTCGGCCTCGGCCGAGTAGTCGAGCGGCGCGTCCGGAAGCGCGACCCAGCGCACCGCCGAGTCCTGCAGCCAGCGGTGGTAGCGCTCCGCCGTCAGCGGCCGGCCGTCATAGAAGAGCGGGTTGGCCTTCTCGTCGAGCTGGCGCTCCCAGCCGCGCGCCAGCGGCACGCTGGTCGCAAGGTGGGCGGTCTCCCAGTGGTTGTGCGTGAACGCCACCTCGACGCGCTCGCCTGGCCGCACGACATCGTCGAGGAACGCGCGCGGGTCGGCGAAGAACGCCTCCTCGGTCGACGGATCGCCATGCGCCTCGGCCACGGCTCGAACGGCCGGCAGCCACTGCAGGTACACGAGTGCGACCAGCACGGCGGCGATGGCGAAGCGCGGGGCGCCGGCGCGCGGGGCCAGCAGCAGCAGCGGCGGCCCGAGGAGCACGGGCAGGCGCAGCGCGTTCTGGCCGAACACGTTCGGGATCGCGAACGCCGCGACCAGCACGACGAGGTAGAGGATCACGCCGGCCCGCAGCGCCCGCCGGCCGGGCGCCAGCAGCGCGGCGCCGATCACCGACACCGCCAGCATCGGCCAGAAGGCGGTGGCCACGAAGCGGTCGTCGCCGCCCTCCGGGAACAGCACCGCCATCGTCGCGCCGCCGACGGCCACCGGCAGCACCAGCGTCGCCGCGAGCCCGAGCGCCTCGCGGCCGCTGCCGGCCGCCCGCGCCGCAGCTGCCAGCGCCAGGAAGGCGCCGGCGACAGGACTGGCCAGCACGCAGGCGAGCGCCAGCACGGCGGCCAGCGCGCGCCACGCGACCGTGGGCCGCTCGGCGCACAGCCACGCCGCCACCGCGAGCGCGATGCCGAGCGTGAACGGCATCCGGCCGATCACGACGTTGCTCAGCACGCCGGCGGCGAACAGCCACGTGGCGGCGGTCGCCGCGCCCGGCGACGGCGCCGCCTCGCGCGCCAGCGGCACGAACGCGGCGGTGGCCGCCACCGCGGCGAGCGCGCCCACCCACGCGGGCCCGGGCCAAGCGGCCAGCGGCGCGAACAGCATCGAATAGCCGAGCACGTGATGGCCGCCGTACCACTGGGCGTTCCAGACGGTCATCCCCTCGGTGTCGAACAGCCACGCGCGGAAGGCATGGGCGGCCATGTCCGCGGTCGCCGGCTGGATCACCAGGTACGCGAGCGCGGCCAGCGCGGCGCCGACGACTGGGGCGAAGGGATGGGCGAGGGGCCGCACCCCCTCGATGCTACGGCCGCTACTTGCGGGAGCCGAAGTCCGCGGTGATCAGGCAGGCGCGGTCGCCGCGCAGATCGCCGATGCGCTTGCCGAGGCCGACCTTCTTGTAGCTCGACGACAGCAGGATCGCGCGGTGGCCGGGCGAGTTCATCCACATCCGCACGATGCGCCGGGCCGCCTTCGGCCCGCAGCCGCCGAGCATGGCCAGCGTCTCGCCGAGCGCCTTGTGCTTCGCGTAGCGCCGGATGCGGGCGTCGAACGGACCGCCGTCGCGCGACTCGTGCGCGAAGTAGTCGGCGTCGAGCATCTCCCACGAGTGGAAGTCGGCGGCGCGCGCCAGGCGATTGCTCGAGCGCAGCTTCGACAGACCGTGCTTCGCGCGCTGGTGGTTGATGGCGCGCACGATGGCACGCTCACGCCCGTCCAGCGAAGGCTTCGCGTCGGCGCTGCTGATGAGTGGTGATCCGAACAGCGGTGCGAGCAGGCAGCCCGCGGCAAGCAACGTCAAAGCGACGGTGCGCATGGAAGTCCCCCAAGCGATCCGAGACTCCCCCGAGTCCCGGGTCGAACTTTTCTCCGAGCCAGTCCGTGTGGGTCCTGTACTGCCGGAATGCAGTCCGTCGCGGCCGTCGACCCTACAAGGCCCAACGGCACAATTTCGGGAGGAGTTGAGTCAAATCCCCCGAAGAGGGGACGCTTTCTTGTCAGGTCCCTGACAATTGCACGTAATCCTGCACGATTTGCAGGATTTCTGGTCGGTCAAGCCACGGCCAATGGCCCGCCTCGGGCACCCGCTCGACCCGGGTCTCGCCTCCCAGCGCGGCCGCGATCCGGTCCCCCCATCCGGGTCCCAGATACCGGTCGCGCTCGCCCCACAGCACCAGCGCCGGCGCCGTGACCTCGTCCAGCGCCGCCACGTTCTCGCGCGCCGAGCGGTAGAGCTTGAGGATCGCCCGCTGGGTCCCGTGGTCGAAGTGGCGCAGGATCTGGTCGGCGTGCTCGGCCGACAGCCCGCCGACCCGGCGCAGCATCGTGCGGCCGGTGAAGCCCATGGCCAGCTCGCCCACCACCGGCGTGCGCCAGGCGCGGGGAACCCATCCCCACCCGCCCCAGCGGTGGCCGGGGAGCAGAGGCAGCGTGTCGATCGCCACCAACCGCTCGATCCGCGGTCCGAGCGTGAGCGCCACCCCGCCCCAGTCGTGCGCCACCACGCTCACGCGGTCGAGGCCGAGGTGGTCGAGGAAGGCGGGCAGGAAGGCGGCGTAGCCCTCGAGCGAGTACGGCCAGGCGGCGCTCTTGCCCGACCGGCCGAAGCCCGGCAGGTCGACCGCGATCCCGCCCGTGCGCTCGAGGAACGGCGTCCACAGCTCCGCCGAGTCCGGCACGCCGTGCACGTACAGCAACGGTTCGTCGCCGCGCTGGAGCCAGCTCACGAGCGTGCCGTCGATCACCGCCTCGTGCCGCATCTTCACCAACTCTTTCCCATCCGCTCCCCGGACGCTTCCCGGGCGTCTCATAGCGTCGCGACCGTCAACTCACGGAGGTACGACACATGAGCGTCTTCTCGGCAATCCAACCCGCGGCTCGAGCCAGCTCGAGCAGCACCCGCACCCGGACGCGCACCCGCGGCCGGACGCGCACCAACACCAACACGAGCACCCACCGCCGTCGCCGCCGTCGCCGGGGCCGCCGGGGTCGCGGGTAGATCGATGGTTGCGCACGCCCCGGCGCTGCCGGCGCGCGAGGTCGTGCGCCGCTTCTGGCCCGACGCCCGCCCGTTCCGTCGCTGGCTGCCCCTGGCGCTGGCGCTGATCGCGGCGGGCGTCGCGGTCGAGACCGCGGAGATCTTCCTCTTCAAGGTCGTCGTCGACGAGGTGCTCGTTCCCGGCGACCTCGGGCCGCTCCCGTGGATCGCCGCCGCCTGCGTGGGCCTGCTGCTCCTCGGCGCCGCCATCGCCCTCGCCGACGACCTGCTCAACACATCGCTCGGCGAGCGCTTCCTGCTCGCCATGCGCTCGCGCGTGTTCGGGCACCTGCTGACGCTGTCGCCCGACGCGCTCGACCGGCGCCGGCTCGGCGACGTCCTGACGCGCCTGGGCGGCGACGTGGCGGCGATCGAGAGCTTCGTGCTGTCGGGCGTCGCGAGCGCCTTCGCGGCGGTGCTCCAGATCGCCTTCTTCGTCGGTGCGCTGGTCTACCTGCAGTGGGACCTGGCGCTCGTCTCGCTGATCGTCGCGCCGCTCTTCTTCGTGGTGGCGCGGCGGTTCTCCGGCCTGATCAAGCGCGCCTCGCGCGAGAAGCGGCGCCGCTCCGGCTCGCTCGGCGCGGTCGCCGAGCAGACGCTGGGCAACGTCGCGCTCGTGCAGGCCTCGCGGCGCGAGGGCGCCGAGCTCGACCGCTACCACCGCGAGGGCGAGGGCGTGATCGCGGCCGAGCTCTCGTCGGTGCGTATCCGCGGCGTGTTCTCGCCGCTCGTGGACCTGATCGAGCTGGCCGGGATCCTGCTCGTCGTCTACTTCGGCACGCGGGCGATCTCCGCCGGCGGGCTGACGCTCGGCGGGATGCTGGTCTTCATCGCCTACCTGACCAAGCTCTACGGCCCGGTGCGCGACCTCAGCTCGCTCTCCAACACGGTCTTCAAGGCGCTCGCCGGCGCCGAGCGCGTGATCGAGCTGCTCGACGAGCGGCCCCGCGTGACCGACGGCGCGATCGAGCTCGGCCGCGTGCGCGGGGCCCTGGAGCTCGACGACGTGTGGTTCGCCTACGACGACGACGAGCCGGTCCTGAAGGGCGTGACGCTGCGCGCCGCTCCCGGCGAGCGGATCGCGCTGGTGGGCGCCTCGGGCGCCGGCAAGTCGACGATCGCGCGGATGCTGCTGCGCTTCGGCGACCCCGCCCACGGCGCCGTGCGGCTCGACGGGCACGACCTGCGCGACCTGCGGCTCGACTCGCTGAGGCGCAACGTCGCCGTCCTGCTCCAGGAGACGCTCGTGCTGCACGGCAGCGTGCGCGAGAACATCGCCTACGCGCGGCCTGGCGCCGGCGACGCCGAGATCGAGGCCGCCGCCCGCGCGGCCGGCGCGCACGAGTTCATCGAGCGCCTGCCCGGCGGCTACGACGCCGACCTCGGCGAGCGCGGCCGGCGGCTGTCCGGCGGCCAGCGCCAGCGGATCGCCATCGCCCGCGCGCTGCTCGCCGACGCGCCCGTCCTCGTGCTCGACGAGCCGACCACCGGCCTCGACGCCGCCCTGGCCGCCTCGATCGGCGACCTCATGCGCGACCGCACGACGCTCGTGATCTCGCACGACCTGCTGCTGACCCGCGACGCCGACCTGATCCTCGTGCTCGACGACGGCGAGGTCGTCGAGCGCGGCCGTCATGACGAACTGCTCGCCGCCGGCGGGCCCTACTCACAACTCTGGGATGAAGCGCTACCGACTGCTCGAGCAGCTGTCCAGCGGGCATAGCTGCGACACGTACGACGCCTGGAGCGAGGATCGCGGCTGCCGCGTGATCGTCCGCAAGGGCGACGTACGAGACGAGGGCCGCCTGCTGCGCCGCCTCACGCACCCGAACATCGTGCGCGTCTACGAGGTGCACCGCGACTGGATCGTGCTCGAGACGCTGAGCGGCTCCACCCTCGCGGCGCTGCCGCAACTCGACCGCCACGACGCCATCGAGATGGGCCGCCAGCTGTGCAGCGCGATCGGCTACCTGCACCGGCAGGGCTGGCTGCACCTCGACCTCAAGCCCGACAACCTGATCGCCGACGGCGGCCGGCTGAAGCTGATCGACTTCAGCATCGCCCAGCGCCCCGGGCCGGTCGAGTCCGGCACCGGCACGCGGCGCTGGATGGCGCCCGAGCAGGAGCACGGCGGCATGGCGACCACGGCCACCGACGTCTGGGGGATCGCCGCCGTCCTGCGCTCGGTCGGTCTCGACCTCGAGGTCGCCGAGGACCCGGTGGAGCGCCCCTCTGTCGAGGACGTCACCCGCTGGCTGGAGGGCCGCGCTACGCTCGGCGCTGCCGATGCCGCTCCGGCTCCTGCTCGCCGCCCTCCTCGCCGCAGCGCTGCTTGCCGCGCCGGATGACGAGGCGCGCGCGGCGGACGCGGGCAAGGCCCGCCTGAAGGCGTTCGGCTCCTGCACCGGCCTCGTCCACTACGCCCGCCGCAACGCCCTGCGCAACACGTTCGTGCCGCTCTCCGACCGGGGGCAGGACGACAGCGGAGCCGGCACGGGCGAGCGGGTGTCGGCGCCGCAGAGCGGCGGCGGCGAGGACTTCTCGGGCACGAACGTGCAGGAGCAGGGCGTCGACGAGCCCGACATCGTCAAGACGAACGGCACGCACGCGTTCGCGATCGCCGGCGGCGCGCTGCACGCCGTCGACGTCCGCGCCGCGACCCCGGCAGTCCTCGACAGCCTGGAGCTGGCCGACGGGAGCCACACGCTGCTGCTGCACGGCAACCGCGCGCTCGTGATCTCGTCGCTGTACTCCGAAGGCGACGTCCTCGGTCTTCCGGAATGGGTGCCGAGCACGCGGCTCGTCGAGGTCGACGTCTCCGACCCGGGCCGCCTGCGCGTGATCAACACGCTCGACGTCGAAGGCTCGTACCTGAGCGCGCGCCTGACCGGGGAGACTGCCCGGCTCGTGCTGCGCGGGACGCCGCGGGCGCTCCTCGGCGGCGTCAGGAAGGTCCGCCGCGCCCGGTCTGCCAAGTGGCTGCCGCGCGGCGTACTGACCCGCAGGGCGTCCGGACGCAAACGGACCGGCAAGGTCGTGGCGTGCCGGGCGGTGCGCCGGCCGGCCACGTTCAGCGGCACGGACATGATCACCGTGCTCACGGTGGACCTCGAGCGCGGTCTGCCGGCGGTCGACTCCGACGCCCTGATGACCGACGCCGACACCGTCTACGCGTCGGCCGAGGCCCTCTACGTGGCCACGCATCGCTGGTTCGACCCGCGCAGGGTCGGCGACGAGCCGCCCGACGGGGTCAGGACGGCGATCCACCGGTTCGACGCGTCCGAGCGCGGGGTGACCACCTACACGTCGAGCGGCGGCGTGCGCGGCTTCCTGCTCAGCCAGTGGGCGCTCTCCGAGCACGACGGCCACCTGCGCGTGGCGAGCACCACGGTGCCGCCCTGGTGGGGCGACGGCGACGGCGAGGAGAGCGAGAGCTTCGTGACCGTCCTTCGCGTGGAGGAGGGACGGCTCGCCGAGGCCGGCCGCGTCGGCGGGCTCGGGCGCGGCGAGGACATCTTCGCGGTGCGCTTCATCGGCGACATCGGCTACGTGGTGACGTTCCGGCAGATCGACCCGCTGTACACGGTCGACCTCGCGACGCCGACCGCGCCGAAGGTGCTGGGCGAGCTGAAGATCCGGGGGTACTCGGCCTACCTGCATCCGATCGGCGAGAACCTGCTGCTCGGCGTCGGCCAGGACGCCACCCGGCAGGGCCGCCAACTCGGCACCCAGCTCTCGCTGTTCGACGTCTCCGACCCGCGCGCCCCGACGCGGCTGCACCAGCTCACGCTGCCCGAGGGGTCGAGCGAGGTCGAGTACGACCACCTCGCGTTCCTCTACTGGCCCCCGACCGGCCTCGCCGTGCTGCCGCTCCAGCGCTGGAGCCGGAACGATGTCTTCGTCGGCGCCGCGGGGTTCCGCGTCGACGCCGCCGGCATCGCCGACCTCGGCCGTCTCTCACACCCGGTGAAGAGCGAGTGGCGCGGGCAGATCCGCCGCTCGCTGGTGGTCGGCGACCGCCTGTTCACGCTGTCGGAGGCCGGCATCCTCGCGAGCCCGCTCGCCACCCTGGGCGAGGGCGTGTGGGTCCGCTTCCCGCGGACGTGAGAGCCCGCGTCCGGCGGATCCGGGACCGGCTGCGTGAGCTGTACGGGCGCCCGGTCGCCCCGCCGCACGGCCACGGGCTCGACGAGCTGATCCTCACCGTCCTCTCGCAGTCGACCAACGACCGCAACCGCGACGTCGCCTTCCTTCGCCTGCGCGACCGCTTCGGGAGCTGGGAGGCCGTCCGCGACGCGCCCAACGAGCTCGTCGAGGAGGCGATCCGGCCGGGCGGGATCTCGAAGGTCAAGTCGGTCCGCATCCAGGAGATCCTGCGCGAGCTGGGGGAGCCGCTCGACGGCCCGCACCTGCGCGACCAGGACTTCCTCGTCTCGCTCCCCGGCGTCGGCCGCAAGACGGCGGCCTGCGTGCGGCTGTTCGCCTACGGCGAGCGCGACGTCCCGGTCGACACGCACGTGTCGCGGGTCGGCACGCGGCTGGGCCTGTTCCGCGAGGGAGCGCCGTTCCACGAGATGCACGACGAGATGCTGGCCATGACGCCGCGCGGCCAGGAGCTCGAGTTCCACGTGAACCTGCTCCGGCACGGCCGCCGGACGTGCCACGCGCGCCGCCCGATGTGTGACGAATGCGCGCTTCTGAGGATGTGCCCGACCGGCTACAATCTGCGTCAAGCAGACTGAGATCTTGTAGCAAGGGAGCGACACCACATGGCAAAGACCATCGGAATCGACCTCGGCACCACGAACTCGTGCATGGCCGTCCTCGAGGGCGGCGAGCCGACGGTCATCGAGAACGCGGAGGGCGGCCGCACCACCCCGTCCGTCGTCGCCTTCGCGCAGAGCGGTGAGCGCCTGGTCGGCACCGTGGCCAAGCGCCAGGCGGTGACCAACCCCACCAACACGGTCTTCTCGATCAAGCGCTTCATGGGCCGCAAGGAGGCCGAGGTGCGCGAGGAGGAGTCGATCGTGCCGTACGACGTCGTCTCCGGCTCCGGCGGCGACGCGCGCGTGAAGGCCGGCGGCAAGGAGTACTCGCCGCCGGAGATCAGCGCGATGATCCTGCAGAAGCTGAAGGCCGACGCCGAGGCCTATCTGGGCGAGAGCGTCGACAGCGCGGTCATCACCGTCCCCGCCTACTTCAACGACGACCAGCGCCAGGCGACCAAGGACGCCGGCCGCATCGCGGGCCTCGACGTCAAGCGCATCATCAACGAGCCGACGGCCGCGTCGCTGGCCTACGGGCTCGACAAGGAGTCCGACCAGACGATCCTCGTCTTCGACCTCGGCGGCGGCACGTTCGACGTGTCGGTGCTCGAGATCGGCGACGGCGTCTTCGAGGTCAAGTCGACCGCCGGTGACAACCACCTCGGCGGCGACAACTTCGACAAGGCGGTCGTCGACTGGCTCGCGGCCGAGTTCAAGCGCGACCAGGGCATCGACCTGACGCAGGACAAGATGGCCCTCCAGCGCCTCTACGAGGCCGCCGAGAAGGCCAAGATCGAGCTGTCCTCCGCCCAGGAGACGCAGATCAACCTGCCGTTCATCACCGCCGACCAGTCGGGCCCGAAGCACCTCGACGTCCGCCTGACCCGCTCCAAGCTCAACGAGCTGGCCTCGGCGCTCATCGAGCGCGTCGTCGCGCCGGTCCGCCAGGCGATGGACGACGCCAAGGACAAGGGCGTCAAGGAGATCCAGCACGTCGTGATGGTGGGCGGCATGACCCGCATGCCCGCCGTGCAGGAGAAGGTCAAGGAGCTCACCGGCAAGGAGCCGCACCGCGGCGTCAACCCGGACGAGGTCGTGGCCGTCGGCGCCGCCATCCAGGCCGGCGTGCTCGGCGGCGAGGTCAAGGACGTCCTGCTGCTCGACGTCACCCCGCTCACCCTCGGCATCGAGACCAAGGGCGGCGTGATGACCAAGCTGATCGAGCGCAACACGACGATCCCGACCCGCAAGTCGGAGGTCTTCTCGACCGCCGAGGACAACCAGCCGAGCGTCGAGATCCACGTGCTCCAGGGCGAGCGCGAGATGGCGATGTACAACAAGTCGCTCGGCAAGTTCCAGCTCACCGGCATCCCGCCGGCCCCGCGCGGCATCCCGCAGATCGAGGTGGCGTTCGACATCGACGCCAACGGCATCCTGCACGTGTCCGCCAAGGACCTGGGCACCGGCAAGGAGCAGCGGATCGAGATCAGGGCCGGCTCCGGCCTCTCGGACGACGAGATCAAGCGGATGGTCGGCGACGCCGAGACGCACGCCGAGGAGGACAAGAAGGCGCGCGAGCTGGCCGAGGCCCGCAACAACGGCGAGAACGCCGCCTACCAGGCCGAGAGGCAGATCAAGGACCTGGGCGAGAACCTCGACGAGGCCTCGAAGGCCGAGATCGAGGCGGCCATCAAGGAGGTCAACGAGGCCGTCAAGGGCGAGGACGCGGAGGACATCCGCGCCAAGACCGAGCGCCTGCAGACCGCGTTCCACAAGGTCTCCGAGGCCATGTACGAGCGCGCCCAGGCCGCCCAGCAGCAGGACGAGCCCTCGGCCAACGGCGCGTCGTCCGACGGTGACGCGCCCGCGGAGGAGGAGGTCGTCGACGCCGAGGTCGTGGACGAGCAGAAGTGATGGAGACGGACGAGTTCACCGCCGCGGCGCCGCCCGATCCCGACGCGTCGGGATCGGGCGAGACCTCGTTCGCCGACGCCGACGTGCCGCCCGCCTCGCAGCGGGCGGTCGCGGAGGTCGAGGACGAGCGCGACAAGTACCTCGCCCTGGCGCAGCGCACGCAGGCGGACTTCGAGAACTACCGCAAGCGGATGACGCGCGAGAACGCGGCCGCGAAGGACCGCGGCGTCGCTTCGGTCGCCAAGGAGCTGCTGCCCGCGCTCGACCACCTCGAGCACGCGCTCAAGGCTGTCGAAGGGCACGAGGACGTCCTCAAGGGCTTCGCGCTCGTACGCGACGAGATCGTCGCCGCGCTCACGCGCGCGGGCATCGAGTCGTTCTCGCCCGAGGGCGAGCCGTTCGACCCCAACGAGCACGAGGCGATGGCCGCGCACGCGTCCGAGGACCACGAGTCCGGCACCGTGATGGAGGTCTACCAGCGCGGCTACCGGCTGAACGGAGCGATCCTGCGCCCCGCGCGCGTGGTCGTCGCGGAGTAGCGAGGCGACCGTGGCGCGCGCCGACGACTACTACAAGACCCTGGGGGTCGACAAGAAGGCCACCCAGGAGGAGATCAAGAAGGCGTACCGCAAGCTCGCGCGCCAGTACCACCCCGACACCAACAAGGAGGCCGGGGCGGAGGAGCGCTTCAAGAAGATCTCCGAGGCCTACGACGTCCTCGGCGATCCGGAGAAGCGCAAGAAGTACGACCGCGGGCAGTCGGTGTTCGGCGCCCCGTTCGGCGGCGGCAGTCCGGCCGGCGCCGGGAGCGCCGACTTCGGCTCGTTCTCCGACATCCTGTCGAACATCTTCAACACCACCGCGGGGCGCGGCGGGGCGCGCACGCGGCCGGCCGCCGAGCGCGGCCGTGACCTCGAGACGACGATCTCGCTGTCCTTCGACCAGGCGGTCGAGGGCGCGCAGGTGCCGGTCTCCGTCTCGACGCACGTCGCCTGCAACACCTGCCGCGGCACGGGCGCGCGGCCCGGGACGTCGCCGATCGTCTGCCCGGTCTGTCAGGGTCGCGGCGTGGAGTCCCAGGGCCAGGGCGTGTTCTCGATCACGCGGCCGTGCTCGCGCTGTGGCGGCTCCGGCACCGTGATCGAGGATCCGTGCCCGACCTGCTCGGGAGCGGGCCGGCTGCGCGAGCTCAAGAAGTACCGCGTCAACATCCCGGCCGGCGTCAAGGACGGCTCGAAGATCCGCCTGCCCGGCAAGGGCGAGGCGGGCGTGCGCGGCGGCCCGGCGGGCGACCTGTACGTGGTCTGCAACGTCAGCGAGTCGCCGGTCTTCCGCCGCAAGGGCGACCACTTCGAGGTCGAGGTCCCGATCACGGTCGCCGAGGCGATGAGCGGCGCCGACGTCGAGGTGCCGACCCTGCACGGCACGAAGAGGCTGCGCGTGCCGGGCGGGACCAAGCACGGCACCGTCCAGCGCCTGCGCGGCGAGGGTCCGCCCTCGGTGTCCGGCGGCAAGAGCCGCGGCGACATCCACTACCGCTTCGTGATCGACGTCCCGCGCGACCTCACCGAGGAGCAGCGCGAGGCCGTCGAGGCGCTGTCCAAGACGATGAACGGCCGCAACCCGCGCGAGGACCTGCTGCGGCAGGCCGCCGGAGGCCGGTCCTGATGGCCTCGCGGCGCACCCGCGTGACCGCGAAGGTCGCGACCGACCGCGGCGTGTTCATGATCTCGGTCGCCGCCGAGCTGGCCGAGATGCACCCGCAGACGCTGCGCATGTACGAGCAGCGCGGCCTGATCGAGCCCAAGCGCTCGCCCAAGGGCACGCGCCTGTACTCGCACGACGACGTCGAGCGGCTGCGCAAGATCCAGGAGATGACGACCGAGCTGGGGATGAACCTGGCCGGCGTCGAGCGCGTCTTCGAGCTCGAGGACAAGCTGGGCCGGCTCCAGCGCAAGGTCGACGCGCTGGAGAACCGCGCGGCGACGCTGCAGGAGGAGATCGAGCGGCTCGAGGAGATCCGCCGGTCGGTCAAGGCCGAGATCGTGCGCTACGAGGCGCCGGGCACCGCGCTCATCCCGATCCGGCACGTGCGGCGCGGGGGTTGACCGGCGGCAGCGCGCGCAGGATGCCGAGGTAGAGGATCGGCGTCCCGGTGGCGATCAGCAGGGCGGTCATCCACGGCGTGCCGGCGTCGCTGCCCGACCCCAGCGCGTGGGTGACGCCGAGCACGTAGACGAGCGGCGTGAGGCGGTGCAGGTTGCGCCAGCGGCGCGTCCCGACCCGGCGCCGGATGTAGAAGGTCAGCCCGAGGATGGCGGCCAGGTAGCCGCCGATGATCCCGAGCCCGGTGAAGACCGGCTCGTGGTCCATCACGAACGGCACCGCGATCCCGACCGGGCCGGGGTTCAGCCAGCTGTCGCCCAGCAGCGTGACGCCGTGGACGGCGATGGCCACCAGCGCCGCGAGCGCGGCGTGCTCGTGGACCGCGATCAGGATCTTCGGCAGGCCCGGCTTGCGGAACGCCTTGGCGGCCATCCCGAGCCCGATCGTCACCGACAGCGCGATCAGCACGAGCGCCACGATCCCGGAAGCGCGGCTGGCGAGCCACCAGCCGTAATCCATCGGATCCCTCATACCTGAGCCTCGCCCACTGAAGGGGTCTGTCCCCATGAGTCGACCTCACTCAAGGGGTCAGACCCCTCATAGGCGGTCAGTACGACGCCCTGGTCGGTGATCAAGAGGCCGCCGTGCTTCGACAGGATCGCCCGGCCGGCCTGCGGGCCGGCCAGGATCGCCGCCTTGGCCAGCGCCTCGGCGAGCGTGGCCGTGGGCGCCTTCGCGGTGGCGCTCAGGACGCCGGTCCAGGCCGGGCGGCCGGTGGACGGGTCGAGCAGGTGGTGGGCGGGGCGGCGGCCGGCGTCCCACCAGATGCGCTTGTCGATGCCCGACGTGGCGACCGCGTCGTCATCGAGCTCGAGCACCTCGGCGAGCATGCCGGTGACCGGGTTGGGGACCAGCACCTCGTGGATGCCGTGGACGCGCAGGTCGCCGCCGAGGTCGGCGGCGCACGGGCCATGCGGCGCGAGCAGCTCGACCGCGAGGTCGGCGGCCAGGCCCTTGGCGCTGCCGCCGAGGTCGAGGTGGACGCCGGGCGGCCGCACGACCGTCCCGGCCGCATCGTCGACGTGGACGCGGCGCCAGTCGGCCGCCGGCGAGGGGGCGGCCGGCCGCGGATCGGGCGCGGTCGCGAGCGCGGCCTGGAGGTCGGCGCGGGGGTGGCCGACGAGCGAGCGGTCGTAGCCCGCGCGCACCACGGCGCCGAGCAGCGTCGGGTCGGCGAGGCCGCCGGTGGCGGCGGCGCCGGCGATCGCCGCGCGGATGGCGTTGCGCAGCGTCCGCGAGGCCGGCACGGTCTCGCGCGGGTCGGCGTTGAGCGCGCTCAGCTCGCTGTGCGGGTCGAAGCGCGTGAGGCGTGCCTCGAGGTCCTCGATCAGGCAGCGGGCCTTGTGGAGCGGGGCTCCGGGGCTGCCGAGCAGCCGCACGGAGGTGCCCATTGCGGGGAAGGCGAGCTCGCTGAGCGTCATGACGACTGGGTGGTCAGAGGCGCGGGAGCCGGCGCGGGCGCCGGGGCGGGGGCGGGCGCCGGGGCCGGCGCGGACGTCGTGGTCTGCGGCGCGGAACTCTGAGCCTGGGCCGGCGCCGCGCCGGAGCTCGCGGGCGGGTGGTGGATGACCACCCGCTTGATGACCTTGCGGATCAGGACTCGCCGCGGCTCGGGCTGCTGGACCTGGGCGACGGGCTGCGCCGGCCCGAGCGCCGGGTCCAGGCCCTCGCGGACCTGGACGGCGAGCAGCGCGAGCGCCGCGAAGAACGCGCCGAGCGCGCCGCCGAACACCCACCCGGCTCGCGGCTTGGCGGGCCGGCGCGGGGGCTGACCGCCGGCTGCGGCCGGCTGCTCCGTCGTGCGCGGCTCGTCAGTCATCGTCGTCGCCGCCGCGTCCGCGACCGCGGCCACGCCCGTGCCCGCTGTCGTCGTCGTCATCGCCGCCGTGGCCCGAGTCGTCGTCGGAGTCGTCGTCGCCTCCGTGGCTCGCAGTCGTCGTCGTCCCAGTCGTCGTCGCCGTGGTCGTCGTCGCCGTGGCCGCTGCTGGCGGAGCCGCCGGACGGCGCGGTGCCGGGCGCGTCGCCCGGGCCCTGGTCGGCCGTGCCGTCGTCGCTGCGCGACGAACGCGCCGGCGCGGCCGCGGCGGGTGCCGAGGCGGCGGCGGCCTTCGGCCGGCGGTGGATCGTGCGCCGGATCACCTTGGTCCGGACCTCGACGGGCGGGTCCGTCTCGGCGGCAGGAGCGGGAGCGGTCGTGGCGGCCGGCTCCGACCCGCCGGCCGCGAGGGCGACGGCGGCCAGCAGGCCGAGGGCGAGGATGGTGAGGGCGGCGGCGATGCTCGAGCGGCTGAAGGTCATGCCCCCACCGTCGTCAGCCACCGGCCAAGGCCCCGGCAACTGCCGGTTAAGCCTTGGGAAAGCCCGCGCGGGCGCGGCTACATTCGCTGGTGCCGTGCAGACGCCAAGACCCCGCGTCCTCTTCGTCGAGGACGAGCCGAGCATCTACGAGCCGTTCTCCAAGGCCCTCGCCCGCGAGGGCTTCGAGCCGGTCGTCGCCCGCACCGCCGCCCGCGCGATCGAGCTCGCCGAGGGCGACTTCGCGATCGTCCTGCTCGACCTCACGCTCCCCGACGGCGACGGCCGCGACGTCTGCCGCGCCATCCGCCGCACGAGCTCGGTCCCCATCCTCATGCTGACGGCGCGCGGCACCGAGGCCGACCGCATCGTCGGCCTCGAGCTGGGCGCCGACGACTACGTCGTCAAGCCGTTCAGCGGCGCCGAGGTGATCGCCCGCATCCGGGCCATCCTGCGCCGCAGCGCCGCCCAGCCCGCCGACGACGAGCCGCCGCCGGGCCCGATAACGGTCGGCGAGCTCGAGGTCGACATCGGCGCCCGGCGCGCGCGCCTGGGCCAGGAGGAGCTCCAGCTCAGCCGCAAGGAGTTCGACCTGCTGGCCGAGCTGATCCGCAACGCGGGTCGCGTCGTCACGCGCGAGCAGCTGATGGACCGCGTGTGGGACGAGAACTGGTTCGGCTCCACCAAGACGCTCGACGTCCACGTCCGCTGGCTGCGCCAGAAGCTCGGCGACGACCCCGCCGATCCGCGCTTCCTGCACACCGTGCGCGGCGTGGGCTTCCGGTTCACCGCGCCCGAGGAGCTCCCGTAAGCCTCCGCCTCCGCCTGCTGCTGGCGCTCGCCTACGTGCTGGTGCTCGCGGTCGTCGCCCTCGAGGTCCCGCTCATCATCAGCATCCGCGACCGGGTCGACGCCGAGGTCGAGTCGCAGGCGCAGAGCCAGGCCGAGATCATCGCGGCCACGATCGACGTGAGCAACCGCGAGAGCCTCGAGGAGGTGGCCGAGCACGCCGCCGAGGAGGTGCGCGGCCGCGTGATCGTCGTGGGTCCTGGCGGCCGTCTGGTGGCCGACTCGGCCGGCGAGGATCGTCTCGGCGCCGACTACGGCTCGCGCCCGGAGATCAAGAGGGCGCTCGGCGGCGACTCGTTCCAGGAGGAGCGTCGCAGCGACACGCTCGACGAGACGATCGTCGCCACGGCGGTGCCGATCCGCGAGACCGGAACCGGCGCGACGATCGGGGCCGTGCGGGTGACGCAGAGCGTCGACGCCGTCGATCGCGCCACCCGCCGCGCCACGCTCGGGCTGATCGCGATCGGGCTGCTCGTGCTGGTGCTCGGCCTCGGCGCGGGCGCGCTGATCGCCGGCCAGGTCGCCGGGCCGGTGCGCAGGCTCGACCAGGCGGCGCGGCGCGTGGCCGAGGGCGACCTGTCGGCTCGCGCCGAGATCGAGGGCAGCGCCGAGCAGCAGCGGCTCGCGCGCACGTTCAACGACATGACGTCGCGGCTCGAGCGGCTGGTCTCCAGCCAGCGCGACTTCGTCGCCGACGCCTCGCACCAGCTCCGCACCCCGCTCAGCGGGCTGCGGCTGCGGCTCGAGGAGGCCCGCGCCTCGACCGCCGACGCCGACGCCCACGAGGAGATCGACGCCGGCCTGCGCGAGCTCGACCGGCTGTCGGCGATGGTCACCGAGCTGCTCGTGCTCTCTCAGGCCGGCGAGGTCGACGCCCCGCCCGAGCGCGTCGACCTCGAGGACGCGGCGCGCCGCGCCGAGGCTCGCTGGGACGGCGCGGAAGGCGGCCGCGTGCGCTCGTCCGGCGACCCCGCCGACGGCTTCGCCCCAGTTGCCGACCTCGACCGCGCGCTCGACGCGCTGGTCGAGAACGCCATCCACTACGGCAACGGCGAGGTCGAGGTCCGCGCGCGGCCCGGGGCGGTCGAGGTGCTCGACCGCGGGCCGGGGCTCACCGACGAGGACCTCGAGGCCGTCTTCGAGCGCTTCCACCGCGGCATCGCCGGCCGCAGCGGCCCGAACGGGACCGGCCTCGGGCTGCCGATCGCACGCGAGCTGGCGCGCCGCTGGGGCGGCGACGTCACGCTCGCCAACCGCGACGGCGGCGGCGCCCGCGCGACGCTGACCGTCCCGCCCTTTCCCGGGCCTTAACCGAACCCGGGCTACGGTGTCTGCATGCGCCGCGCCACCGTGCTCTGGCTCCTGCTCGCCGCCAGCGGCGTGATGCTGGTGGCCGGCGTGACCCTGGCGGCCTCGACGCTCTCGACGCAGTCCGTCGGCCTCTCCTCGGAGCCGCTGAGCGCCGGCGACGAGCTGGCCCCGCAGGAGACCGCCACGCCGACCCCGCGGGCGACCGCGACGCCCACCGCAGCCGCCGAGCGCCGCGCCCGCCGCCGCCGCGAGAACAGGGCGGAGCGCAGGGCGACGCCCACGCCCGCCCCGCGCGGGCCGGCCGCGACCGCGGCGCCCACGGCTGTGGCGACGCCTGACGGCGACGATGACGACGACAACTCCGGCTCGGGCTCGGACGACGACAACTCCGGCTCCGGGTCGGACAGCTCGGGCTCCGGCTCCGGCGGCGACGACGACAGCGGCCAGGGCCGCGGCCGGGGCCGCGGGCGCGGCGGCGACGACGACGATTGACAGGGCGCTAAAATCTCAGTCGACAAGACTGAGATCTAGGAAACGCGCCCATGCAGCTCGACCGCTTCACCATCAAGTCCCAGGAGGCCCTCCAGCAGGCGATCCGACTCGCTGCCGACCGCAGCAACACGGAATCGGCGCCGGAGCACCTGCTGCTCGCCCTGCTCGACCAGCAGGAGGGGATCGTCAACCCCGTCCTGCGCAAGGTCGGCGCCGATCCCGCCGCCGTGCGCAGCGAGGTCGGCGGCAAGCTCGACCGGCTGCCGACCATCACCGCCGGCGCGCGCGAGCCCGCCACTTCTCGCGAGCTGCTCGACGTCCTGCGCGCCGCCGAGCGCGAGGCCGGCAAGCTGCAGGACGAGTACGTCTCCACCGAGCACCTCCTGCTCGCGCTCTCCGAGGCCGTCGAGGGCCTCCCGAAGCACGACGACATAGAGGAGGCCATCAAGCAGGTCCGCGGTCCGCACCGCGTGACCGACCAGAGCCCGGAGGAGAAGTACCAGGCGCTCCAGAAGTTCGGCCGCGACCTCACGCAGGCCGCCGACGAGGGCAAGCTCGACCCCGTGATCGGCCGCGACGACGAGATCCGCCGCGTCATCCAGGTCCTCTCCCGCCGCACCAAGAACAACCCCGTGCTGATCGGCGAGCCGGGCGTCGGCAAGACCGCCATCGTCGAGGGCCTCGCCCAGCGGATCGTCTCCGAGGACGTGCCGGAGTCCCTGCGCGACCGGCGCGTGATCTCGCTCGACATCGGCGCCATCCTCGCCGGCTCCAAGTACCGCGGCGAGTTCGAGGAGCGCCTGAAGGCCGTCCTCAAGGAGATCCAGGAGTCGAAGGGCCAGATCATCCTGTTCATGGACGAGCTGCACACGATCGTCGGCGCCGGCGCGGCCGAGGGCGCGGTCGACGCGGCCAACCTGCTCAAGCCGATGCTCGCCCGCGGCGAGCTGCGCGCGGTCGGCGCCACCACGCTCGACGAGTACAAGAAGCACGTCGAGAAGGACGCGGCGCTCGAGCGGCGCTTCCAGCCGATCTACGTCGGCGAGCCGACGGTCGAGGACACGATCGCCATCCTGCGCGGCCTCAAGGAGCGCTACGAGGCCCACCACAAGGTCACGATCACCGACGCCGCGCTGATCGCCGCCGCCACGCTCAGCCACCGCTACATCTCCGACCGCTTCCTGCCCGACAAGGCGATCGACCTGGTCGACGAGGCCGCCTCGCGCGTGTCGATCGAGCTGACCTCCGTGCCGACCGAGATCGACGAGGTCGAGCGCCGGATCAAGCAGCTCGAGATCGAGCAGGTCGCCGTCGCCAAGGACGAGACGGCCGCCGCGCGCCGCGAGGAGATCGAGCGCGAGCTGGCCGAGCTGCGCGAGCGGGCGTCCGGCATGCGCGCCCAGTGGGAGCGCGAGAAGGAGCAGGCCGAGGGCCACGGCAAGCTGCGCGAGCGGCTCGACCAGGCGCGCGGCGAGCTCGAGCGCGCCGAGCGCGAGATGGACTACCAGCGCGCCGCCGAGCTGCGCCACGGCGAGATCCCCGAGCTCGAGCAGCGTCTCGCGGTCGCCGAGGAGTCGCCGGAGGACCTGGAGCCCGCCGTCTATCTCTCCGAGAAGGTCGACGTCGACGAGATCGCCGAGGTCGTCGGCAAGTGGACGGGCATCCCGGTCACGCGCCTGATGGAGGGCGAGGTCGAGAAGCTGATCCACATGGAGGAGCGCCTGCACCTCCGCGTGATCGGCCAGGAGGAGGCGGTCGAGGCCGTCTCCGACGCGCTGCGCCGCTCACGCGCCGGCCTGTCCGACCCCGACCGGCCGATCGGCACGTTCCTCTTCCTCGGCCCGACCGGCGTCGGCAAGACCGAGCTGGCGCGCGCGCTGGCCGAGTTCATGTTCGACTCGCAGGACGCGATGGTGCGGATCGACATGTCGGAGTACATGGAGAAGCACTCCGTGTCGCGGCTGGTCGGCGCGCCGCCCGGCTACGTCGGCTACGAGGAGGGCGGCCAGCTCACCGAGACCGTCCGCCGGCGCCCGTACTCGGTCGTCCTGCTCGACGAGATCGAGAAGGCGCACAACGACGTCTTCAACGTGCTGCTGCAGGTGATGGACGACGGCCGCCTGACCGACGGCCAGGGCCGCACGGTCGACTTCAAGAACACCGTGCTGATCATGACCTCCAACATCCCGGGCGGCCGCGATGGCGCGGAGGCGACCTTCAAGCCCGAGTTCATCAACCGGCTCGACGACATCGTCGAGTTCGACTCCCTGTCGCGCGAGCAGCTGCGCGAGATCGTCGACCTCCAGGTCTCGCGGCTGATCGTCCGCGTGGCCGAGCGCGGCGTCGAGGTCTCGCTCACCGACGCGGCGCGCGACCTGCTCGGCGACATCGGCTACGACCCCACCTACGGAGCGCGGCCGCTCAAGCGCGTCATCTCCAAGCGGCTCGTCGACCCGCTGGCGCTCGGCCTGCTCAAGGGCGAGTTCGCGGCGGGCGACCGGATCGAGGTCGACGCGGCCGACGGCGAGCTGACGTTCACGCGCGCGAGCGCGGCAGAGCCCGCGGTCGCCTAGGGCACGACAGGCGTGACGACGATCGGACGCCGGACCCACACCGGGTCCGGCTCCGGCGAGTACTCGCGCTTCTGGTCGACCTGCATGATCCAGCGGCCGTTGCGCGCGTTCTCGACCGGGATCAGGCGGCGCTTGACGCTGAACGTGCCGCACGGGGAGGTCGACTCGCGGGCGAGGCGGACGGTCTTCTGCTCCTTGCCGCCGAACACGTAGTGGGCGAAGACGGGCGCGGCCTGCGTGAAGCCGCGGCCGCGGAAGCGGACGCGCTCCCCCGGTGACGCGCGCCGCGGGCTGACCCTCATCGCGAGGTTGGTCACGCGCGTGACCTTGTCGACCTGCGTGGCGGCGTCGCGCACCGTGACGGTGAGCGGCCGCTCGCCCTTGAGCTGGAACGGCGTCGGCAGCCTGATCTCGAACTCGCCGACCGACCCCGTCGGGGCGCTGCCCATGAGCACCCCGTCGAACAGCACGTCGACCGTCGAGACCTGCGTGAAGTCGGTGCCCCGGATGACGATCTGCTCGCGCTCTTCCTCGCCCTCGCCGGCCGACACGTAGCACGGCTTGAGGTCCTCGACCGTGGCCGCCGCGGCGGGCGCGGCGAGCAGGGCGAAGCACAGGCAGGTGTGAGCGAGGAGGCGGAGCATGGGGCCGGGCAAGTATGTCCTGGTGAAGACAACACCGCACCTGACCAGAGGTATCGGCTACAACGGACCAATGCCCACCTACATCATGCTCTCCACGCTGACGCCCGAGGGCGTCCAGACGGTCAAGAACAACCCGTCGCGCATCCGCGAGGTCAACCAGGAGGTCGAGCAGCTCGGCGCCACCGTCAAGGCGCAATGGGCCACGCTCGGCCATTTCGACTTCATCAACATCGTCGAGGCGCCCGACGAGAAGACGATGGCGCGCGTCTCGCTCGAGCTCGGCTCGCGCGGCACCGCCCACTACGAGTCGCTCGCCGCGATCCCGATCGACGACTTCATCGCCTCCCTGTGACGAAGGTCCTCGTCGTCGGCGGCGGGCGGCCGCGAGCACGCGATCGTGCGCGCGCTCGAAGCGGTCCCCGCAGCGTCCGGAGCTGTTCGCCTCGCCGGGCAACGCCGGGATCGCGCGCGACGCCACGATCGTGCCCGAGGGCGAGCTCGCGGCGGATGGACCTCGTCGTCGTCGGGCCCGAGGCCCCGCTGGTCGCCGGGCTGGTGGACGCAGTGCGCGGCCGCGGGGATCCCGTGCTTCGGGCCGATCGCGGCGGCCGCCCGGCTGGAGGGCTCCAAGGCGTACGCCAAGGAGGTGATGGCGGCGGCCGGCGTGCCGACCGGCGGCCACGCGGTCGTCGAGACGCGTCGAGGACGGCCTGGCGGCGATCGACGGCTACCCGGCGGTGATCAAGGCCGACGGCCTGGCCGCCGGCAAGGGCGTGGTGATCGCGGCGGACGAGCGACGAGGCGCGCGAGGCGCTGGAGGCGATGCTCGTCGAGCGGCGCTTCGGCGACACGCCGGTGGTGGTCGAGGAGTTCCTCGACGGCGACGAGCTGTCGCTGCTGGCCATCTGCGACGGCGAGACGCGCCCTCCCGCTGGCGCCGGCCCGCGACTACAAGCGGATCGGCGACGGCGACACGGGCCCGAACACGGGCGGGATGGGCTGCTTCTCGCCGGTCGCCGGAGGTCGACGACGCGTTCGTCGAGCGTGATCCGCGCCGAGGTCCACCAGCCGGTGGTGGACGAGCTGGCGCGCCGCGGCACGCCCGTTCCACGGCGTCCTCTACGCCGGGCTGATGCTCACGGCCGACGGGCGTCAAGGTGCTCGAGTTCAACGTGCGCTTCGGCGATCCCGAGACGCAGGTCGTCCTCCCGCGGCTGCGCTCCGACCTGCTCGACCTGCTCGAGCGCGCCACGCGCGCCCGGCGGGCTGGCCGGCGCGCGGCTCGAGTGGGACGCGCGCTCGGCGGTCACCGTGGTGCTCGCCTCGCGCGGCTACCCGGTGTCCTCGTCGTCGGGCGACGTGATCACCGGGCTCGACCGCGTGCCGGAGAGCGTCGAGGTCACGCACGCGGGCACGGCGCGAGCGCGACGGCGACGTCGTGACGGCCGGCGGCCGCGTGCTCAACGTGACCGCGCTCGGGGACGGGATGCAATCCGCCCGCGAGCATGCGTATGCTGCCGCCGACGTGATCGACTTCGACGGGCGCAGCTGGCCGGGAATGCGCATGAGCGGAGAGCCGGTCACCGAGACCTCGGTGGAGGCCGCGTTCGACGGCCTGGACGTCGACACCCCGCAGGTCGGCATCGTCATGGGCTCCAAGAGCGACATGCCGGCCATGGAGGCCGCCGCCGAGGAGCTGCGCAAGCACGGCATCGGCCACGAGGTGCGCGTGATGTCGGCCCATCGCGAGCCCGACACGGTGGCGGACTACGCCAAGAACGCGCAGATGCGCGGCCTGCGCGTGATCATCGCCGGGGCGGGCCTGTCGGCCGCGCTGCCGGGCGTGGTCGCCGCCCACACCGCGCTGCCCGTGATCGGCGTCCCGCTGACGTCGTCCAAGTCGGTGGCCGGCGGGCTCGACGCGCTGCTCTCGATCGCCCAGATGCCGCCGGGCGTGCCGGTCGGCTGCGTGGGCATCGACAACGCGCGCAACGCCGCCGTGCTCGCCGCGCGCATCCTCGACTGCTGACGGGTTAGGCTCGGCGGGTGGCGGCCTCGCCGCTCCAACCGCACGCCGTGACGGCCGCCGAGCTCGCCGCCCGCAATGCCGCGACGCGCCGCGGCACGCCGTTCCTCGTCTACCTCGACGGCGACGGCCGGCAGGTGATCGTCGACCTCGAGGAGACGAGCGGCACGCTGGTCGTCGGCCGCCAGCCGGGCAGCGACCTCTGCATCGACTGGGATCCGTCGGTCTCGCGCGTGCACGCGCGGCTCGAGCGGCTCGGCACGCACTGGACGGTGGTCGACGACGGGCTGTCGCGCCACGGCACCTTCCTCCACGGGGAGCGCATCGACGGCCGGCGGCGGCTCGGCGACGGCGACCTGATCGGCGTCGGCCAGTCGGTGATCGCCTACTGCGATCCCTTGACCGGCCTGCCGGCCTCCACCGCGCCGGTCATGGCGGCCGTGACGCCGCCGCCGGTGCTCACGCCGGCCCAGCGGCGCGTGCTGGTGGAGCTGTGCCGCCCGCTGCTCGACGGCTCGGGCGAGCGCCGCCGGCAACCGCCGATCGCCGAGGCGCTGGTGGTCGGCGTCGACGGCGTCAAGCACCGGCTCGGCGAGCTCTACGACCGCTTCGGGGTCGAGGGGCTGCCGCAGAACGAGAAGCGCGCCGCGCTGGCCGCGGCCGCGATCCGCGCCGGGGTCGTCTCGCGCCGCGACCTGTGAGGGGTGCACGCGACTGTGCACCCTGCGGCATAGAGCCGCGCGGGCGGCGGCGGCACCGTTGCCGCATGCTCAAGACCAGGAAGCCCTCACATCGGCAGTGCCCACGCCTGGGCGGCGTCGCGCTGTTCGTCGCCCTCGGCGGCACCGCGATGGCCAACGACAAGGTGCGCGCGTTCGTCACCGGCGCCGACGTCCGCAACAGCTCGCTGACCGGGAAGGACGTCCGCGACCGCAGCCTCACCGCCGCCGACCTGGCGCCAGGCGTGCTGCGAGCCGGCCCGCAGGGCCGGCGGGCCCGGCCGGCTCGCAAGGCCCGGCGGGTCCGGCCGGCTCGCAAGGTCCGGCGGGTCCCGCGGGGCCAAAGGGCGAGCGGGGGAGCGCGGTGAGGCCGGCGCACCCGGGCCCGATCTGGCGGGCGCCACCCACGTGCGCGTGCGCGGCGACCGGACTCCGGCCGAGAACGGCGCGGCGCTGCGGGCGGCGCTCGCGGCGATCACCGACGCCTCGGCGGCGAGGCCGTATGTCCTCCAGCTCGCGCCCGGCGTCTACGAGCTCGGCGGCACGACGCTGGAGATGAAGCCCGACGTGTCGATCGCCGGCGCCGGCGCGGACGCGACGCGGATCAGCGGAGACCTCGGGCACCACACGCTCGGCGCTGCGCTGGTCCTCGGCGCGGACCCGGACGGTGCTGCGCGACGTCACGATCGTGAACCGAGGCGCCGTCAACGCCCCGCTCCACAACACCTTGACCGTGATCGACGCCACCATGCGGATCGAGGACGCCGTGCTGGAGGTACGAGCCGATCAACGACCAGCGGGTTCGCGCTCGTCACGAGCTTCGGCTCCTCGGTCGAGGTGCGCGACAGCCGGCTCGAGTCCGACAGCGCGGGCGTCGGCCACGCCGCCACCGCGGTCGGCGGGTCGCACGTCTCGATCCGCGGCTCCGACCTGGTCGCCCAGCGCGTGCGATGGCGTACAGCCTGTCGGTGCACGACGTCGGCACGTCGGCGGTCATAGAGAACAGCGCGCTCGTGAGCAGCGGCGACGCGGTGCGGGCCATCTCCGGCCGAGCCTGGGTCGGCGCATCGCGCGTGGTGGGCGCGAGGCACCGGGAACGTCACCTGCGTGGGCAGCTACGACGCCGACTTCGTCCCCGTGGGCGCCGACTGCAACTGACCCATGCACCAGACCACACCCCTCAGGCGGCGCATCGGCAGCGCGCACCTCCTCGTCGGCGCTCATGCTCTTCGTCGCCCTCGGCGGCACCGCCATGGCCAACGACTCGGTGCGCGCGCTCATCACCGGCGCGGACGTCCGCAACGGCTCGCTGACGGGCCGCGACGTGCGCAACGGCAGCCTCACCCGCTCCGACCTCGCGCCGGGCGCGCTGCGCGCGGGGCCCGGCGGGCCCTCAGGGCCCGCAGGGCGAACGGGGCCCCGGCGGGCCCGACCTCGCGGGCGCGACGCACGTGCGCGTCCGCGGCGACCGGTCGCCGGCCGAGAACGGCGAGGCGCTGCGCGGCGCGCTCGCGGCGATCACCGACGCCTCGGCGGCGAAGCCGTACGTGATCCAGCTCGCGCCCGGGCTCGTACGAGCTCGGTACGACGACGCTGGCGATGAAGCCCGACGTGTCGATCGCCGGCGCCGGTGCGGACACGACACGGATCACCGGTGACTGGGCGGGGACGTCCCACGCTCGGCAGAGGCGCTCGTCGTCGCGAGCGGATCGCACGCTGCTGCGCGACATCACGGTCGTCAACCGCGGCGACGCGCCCGGCACTTCCACACCGTCTTGGCCGTTTCGGGGGGCCGACGATGCGGATCGAGGAGGCCGTGCTGGAGGCCGGGACCGCCGGCCGCAGCGCCTTCGCGCTGACCGCCGCCGGCTCATCCATCGACATGCGCGACAGCCGGCTCGCGACCGACGGCGCAGGTGCCCGCCACTGCCGTCGTGGCGATCGGCGGGTCCAGCCGTCCGCATCCGCGGCTCCGAGGTCGTCGCCAGGCAGCTCGGACGCGGCTTCGGTCGCCTTGACCGTGAGCGCTCGACGGCGGTGGTGGAGAACAGCGCGCTCGTGAGCCAGACCAACGCCGCCACCGCAGTCGACGGAGGCACCGCGACCGTCGGCAGCATCGCGCGTCGAGGGCAGCCGCCGCGGGCGCCGTCACCTGCGTGGCCAGCTACGACGGCAGCTTCGCCCCGGTGGACGGCGGCTGCAACTGAGGGTGCACGCGACTGTGCACCCTCGTGCATAGAGGCGCGAGCGCGGTCACGGGAAAGTGGACCCATGATCAAGACCGCGCTCAGCGCCTCCCTCATCGCCCTCGCCGTCCTCGCTCCCGCCGCCTCGGCCGCTCCCGAGCCGAGCCCAAGCCGATCAAGGAGCCGAAGGCCGCACGTGCTCGACGCGAAGACCGCCAGGTACTGCGCCGAGCTGGCGGCCGTCAAGCCCGACAAGAAGGGCATCGTCACGCTCACCAAGGAGCAGCTCGCGTTCCAGTCGAAGTTCGACTGCCCGGGCGAGCGGCCGGCGGACTGCCCCGACGAGGCCAAGCAGGAGAAGCTCGACAAGGCCGTCAGGGAGTACATCATGGATCGGCAGCGCAGCCACAAGGCCGAGTGGCCCGAGTGGCTCAAGCAGCCTACCGGCAGGAGTGCTCGCTCGAGAAGCCGAGCAAGACCGAGCCGGAGCCGCCCGCGCCGTTCGACCCGAGCGTCACCGGCAGCGACAAGCTCCCAGGTGAACTCATGATCAAGACCGCTTTCAGCGCCTCCCTGATCGCCCTCGCCGTCCTCGCTCCCGCCGCCTCGGCCGCCGACGAGGTCAAGCCGCCCCGGCAGACCGACCAGGCCGCCCCGACGTGCGCGGACGCCCGCGCCCGCCGAGGTCGACCCGAAGGCCCCGCCGGCCCCGCGGCTCACCAAGGTCGAGCTCGAGGCGCTCAAGAAGCTGCCGCTCTGCCCGCCGAGGAGCCGCGAGGAGGCGTGCCCGCCGGTCGACGAGGTCGCGTACGCCAAGGCGGTCGCGTTCCGCAGCGACCTCCGGCGCCGCTCCGCCTGCTATGGGTCCAGGAGCACGACCTGTGCATGCGCCGGCAGCTCGGCAACCGGTCCGGCGCGGACGGCCGCACCACTGACCCTCATACGATGGCGGGCGTGATCGCCCGCTACACCCGCCCTGAGCTCGGCGAGCTCTGGACCGACGAGGCCCGGATGACCGCCTGGCGCGACGTGGAGGTGGCGGCCGCGGAGGCGCTCGAGGGACCCACGGCAAGAGGACCTCGAGGCGATCCGCGGAGCCACCTTCACGGTCGAGGCGGTGAAGGAGCGCGAGGCGGTCACGGACCATGACGTGGCCGCCTTCGTCGACGTTCTGAGCGGCGTCGGCGGGGCCGGCCGGCCGCTGGATCCACTTCGGCCTCACCTCGTCGGACGTGCTCGACACCGCGCTCGCCCTGCAGCTGCGCCGCGCCGGCGAGGTCATCGTCCCCGGCGCGCGCGAGCTGGCCGCCGCGCTCGCCGAGCGGGCGCGCGAGCACGCGGACACGCTGTGCGTCGGCCGCACCCACGGCGTCCACGCCGAGCCGACCTCGTTCGGTCTGAAGCTCGCCGGCTTCGCGATGGAGGCCCACCGCAACGCCGAGCGGCTGGAGCGCGCCTTCGCCCAGGCGGCGACCGGCGCGATCTCCGGCGCGGTCGGCACCTACGCCTCGCTGGGCCCGGAGTACGAGGCCCGCGTGCTGGAGCGGCTCGGGCTGGCGGCCGAGCCGGTCTCCACCCAGGTCGTCCCGCGCGACCGCCACGCCGAGCTGCTGAGCGCGATCGCGCTCGCCGGCGCCGGGCTGGAGCGCTTCGCGCAGGAGATCCGCCACCTCCAGCGCACCGAGGTGCGCGAGGTCGAGGAGCCCTTCAAGGCGGGCCAGAAGGGCTCCAGCGCGATGCCGCACAAGCGCAACCCGATCACCACCGAGCGGATCTGCGGGCTGGCGCGGGTCCTGCGCGGCTACGCCCAGACCGGGCTCGAGAACGTGGCGCTGTGGCACGAGCGCGACATCTCGCACTCGGGCGCCGAGCGCGTGGTCCTGCCCGACGCCACGATCCTCATCGACTACATGCAGCATCTCGCGCTGCGCGTCGCGCGCGGGATGGTCGTCCACACCGACCGCATGGCCGCCAACCTGGAGATCACCAGCGGCGCGCTGTTCTCCCAGCGCGTCCTGCTCGCCCTCGTCGAGCAGGGTATGCAGCGTGACGACGCGTACCGCATCGTGCAGCGCCTCGCCCAGCAGGCGTGGGACACTTCGACGCCTCTGCGGACGCTGCTCGAGCAGGAGCCCGGAGTGGAGCTCGACCTCGATGCGGTGTTCGACTACAGCCACTACATCCGTCACGTGCCGGAGGTGATGGGGCGTCTTGCCTTCTGACAACCTGCTGATCTTCGGGTCGCCCGAGACCTCGCCCGACCTGTTCCACGAGATCCCCACGGGGATCATCGACCCGTTCCTCTACGTGGAGGCGAACGGAAAGCGCGGCGCCACCGTCACCGTGCTCGACCAGCACAAGGTCAGTCCGTTCGGCATCGAGGTCCTCGACCCGTACGACCTCGGCGCCGACGAGCTGTTCTCCCGCGGGATCAGCCGCTACGAGGTCGAGCTCGAGCTGTCGCGCCGCGCCTGCGAGGAGATGGGCGTCGGGCGCGCGATCATCCCGCCGGAGTTCCCGGTCGGCCTCGCCGACCACCTGCGGGCGAACGGGATCGAGCTGTTCGTCGACCCGGAGGTGTTCGTCACCAAGCGGCGCGTGAAGACGGAGGCCGAGATCGAGGGCATCCGCCGCGCCCAGCGGGCGGCCGACGAGGCGATGGCGGTCGGCGCGCGCATGATCCGCGACGGCGGCACCTCGAGCGAGGACGTGCGAGAGGCGATGCAGGCCGTGTGCGACGAGCACGGCTGCGACCTGCCCGACGACGTGATCGTCGCCCACGGCCCGCAGTCGGCGATCGGCCACGAGTCCGGCCACGGCCCGATCGGCGAGGGCGAGGTCGTGGTCGTCGACATCTGGCCGCGCGACCGCCAGTCGCGCTGCTGGGCCGACATGACGCGCACCTTCATCGCCGGCGGCATGGAGCCGCCGGACGAGCTGGCCGAGTACTGGCGGCTCACCCGCGAGGCGCTCGACCGCTCGTTCGCCGAGGTCCGCGCGGGCGCCGACTGCCAGCAGATCTACGGCATCTCGTGCGAGCCGTACGAGAACGCGGGCTACCCGACGCAGCGGTCCAAGCCCGCGGGCGCCAAGCTCGACGAGGGCTACTACCACTCGCTCGGCCACGGCGTCGGCCTCGAGGTCCACGAGCGCCCGAACCTCGGCCGCACGCCCGACACGCTGCTGGCGGGCGACGTCATCACGCTGGAGCCGGGCTGCTACAGCAAGCAGCTCGGCGGCGTCCGGCTCGAGGACCTCGTGCTCGTGCACGAGGACGGCGCCGAGCTGCTCACGGATTTCCCGTACGACCTCTAGGTGTAGTTCCTGAGGAGGTTGTTCATCCGGGCCTCCTAGGAGGCTGGTGGTTGCGAAGCCACCAGTCCCAAGGAGGACGCCGGATGAAGTTGCACGCTAACGCGGCGTTGTCATTGACGCAGCGGCGTCGGATGGTGTTGCGGGTGGTCGAGCAGGGCTGGTCGATCAAGGCCGCGCGGCGGCGGCGGAGACCAGTCGAAGAACGTGTGGGAAGTGGGTGTCTCGCTACCGGGCTGAGCGCGAGAGGCGGTCTGCTGGATCGCAGCTCGGCGCCGCGGCTGGTCGCCAATCGCACCGACGAGCGGCGGATCGAAGCGATCGCTGCGCTGCGGCGGCTGCGGTTCACCGGGCCCGGAGATCGCCGAGCTGCTGGGCATGGCCGCTCTCGACGGTGTCGGGGATCCTGACGAGGATCGGGATGGGCCGGCTGGGCCGGCTCGGGCTGGAGCCGGCCGAGCGCTACGAGCGCGAGCGACCGGGCGAGCTGATCCACATCGACGTCAAGAAGCTCGGGCGCATCCAGGGCGGCGCCGGCAAGCGCGTCCGCGACGGGCTGCGCCAGCACTACAACCCGCGCCTCACTGACGCGCGCGGCGAGCGCCGCAGCACCGTCGGCTGGGACTACGTGCACGTCGCGATCGATGACTGCCACCCGGCTGGCCTACGCCGAGGTGCTGCGCCGACGAGAAGGCCACCACCGCGGTCGCGTTCCTGGGCCGCGCGATGGCGTTCTACGCCCGTCACGGGATCACCGTCGAGCGCGTGATGACCGACAACGGCAGCGCCTACCGCTCCGCGATCCACGCGCTCGCCTGCCGCGCGCTCGGCATCCGCCACCTGCGCACCGCGCCTACCGGCCCCAGACCAACGGCAAGGCCGAGCGCTTCATCCGCACCATGCTCGGCGGCTGGGCCTACGGCGCGATCTACGGCTCAAGCCGAGAACGCACCGCAGCCCTTGACGGCTGGCTCTACCACTACAACCATCACCGCCGACACAGAGCCATCGGCCGCCAACCACCCATCACACGGCTGAACAACCTGCTCGGGTCCTACACTAGGTCACAGAGGTTCTGGTCGGCCACGACCGTGAGGGTCACGGCGTTGCTCGCGGGCCGAGGTGTTGCCCGCGCGGTCGACCGCCTTCACCGTCCAGGTCTGGGTCCCCGGCTGCGTGTAGATGCCGATCGAGGACACGTTGGGCGGCGTCAGCTGGAAGAACCTGCCGTTCAGGTAGAGCTCGTACTCGAGCTGCGGGTCGGCGTCGGTCGACGGCGTCCACCTCAGGATCAGGCTGCCGCAGTTGTCGTTGAGGTCCTCCACGGTGAGGTTCGAGGGCGCGGTCGGCGCGGTGAGTCCCCGTTCCCCGCCAGCGTGACCGTGACCGCGTTGCTCAGCCCCGAGATGTTGCCCGCGAAGTCGCGCGCGCGGACCTGGAACGTGTGCGTGCCGGGCGGGATCTTGCGCAGCGTGGTCGACGGGGTCCCCATGTACGGATGCGACGCGGTGCTGAGGACCTGGCCGTCCATCAGCACCTCGTAGCCGAACGACCAGCGGTCGGACGAGCGGTCCCAGGCGAGCGAGACGGTCGAGATCCCGGTCCCGGTCGACGCGCAGGTTGGCGGGCGTGGTCGGCGCCGTCCGGTCGGGCAGCGGTGGTGACGGTCAGCGGCGCGCTGAGGCCGAGGTGTTGCCGGAGGGGTCCATCGCCTGGACGCGGTAGGCTGACGGTCCAGCTCGGCACCAGGCCGGTGAAGGTCTTGGTCGTGCTGTTGCCCGGGTGGTAGATGCCGCCGGCGATGTAGGCGTGGATCTTCCCCGAGTTGTCCTTCGAGGCGTTCCAGGCGATCGTGATCGAGTCCTCGGTGACGGCGACCACGCGCACGTGGTGGGGTCGAGGGTGGAGTGCGGTCGCTGCGCCGCCATGGCGGCTGGCGCGAGGACGGCGAACAGCGAGAGCACGGCACAGACGGCGAGGCTGACCCTCATGACTCTCCCCCGGAGATGTCGAAATCCTGCGGTATACGCGGGGTTACCGCCATCGGTTCTGGCCCCACCCTCATCTAGCCTGTGGGACGTGACCGGCTTGACCCTGCTGGCCTCCGGCAAGGTCCGCGAGCTGTACGAGCTCGGCGACGACCTGCTGATGGTGGCCTCCGACCGCATCTCCACCTACGACGTCGTGCACCCGACCCCGATCCCCGACAAGGGCAAGGTGCTGACGGCGCTCTCCGTGCTGTGGTTCGACCTCACACGTGACATCGTCCCCAACCACCTGCTGTCGACCACCGAGGGCGTGCCGGACGAGTTCCGCGGGCGCGGCATGCGCGTCAAGCGGCTGAAGATGCTGCCGGTCGAGTGCGTCGTGCGCGGCTACCTGTCCGGCTCCGGCTGGAAGGACTACCAGGCCACCGGCCGCGTCTCGGGGATCGAGCTGCCGCCCGGCCTCAGCGAGTCCGAGCAGCTCGCGGAGCCGATCTTCACGCCGTCCACGAAGGCCGACGTGGGCCACGACGAGGCGATCGACTTCGACCAGGCCGCCGAGCTGGCCGGCTCGGAGGAGCTCGCCGCGCAGCTGCGCGACGTCTCGCTCGAGGTCTACACCCGGATCGCCTCCTACGCGCGCGAGCGCGGGATCATCCTGGCCGACACCAAGTTCGAGCTCGGGCTCGACGAGGACGGCACGCTGGTCCTCGGCGACGAGGTCTGCACGCCCGACTCGTCGCGCTTCTGGCCGGCCGACAAGTACGAGGTCGGGCGCGGCCAGCCGAGCTTCGACAAGCAGTACGTGCGCGACTGGGCGTCCGGCACGGGGTGGGACAAGACCCCGCCCGCGCCGGCGATCCCGGACGACGTGGTGGAGCAGACCCGCGAGCGCTACGTGACCGCGTACGAGCGGCTGTCCGGCGAGCCGTTCTCGGCGTGGCTGGAGCGCACGGCGCCTTGAGGGTGCGGGTCCTGATCCGGCCCAAGGCCGGGATCCTGGATCCGCAGGGCCAGGCGGTGGAGCGAGCGCTGCCCGCGCTCGGGTTCGAGGGCGTCTCGAATGTCCACGTGGGCCGGCTCGTCGAGCTCGACGTCGACGACCCCTCGCGGGTCGGCGAGATGTGCGAGCGGCTGCTGACCAACCCGCTCATCGAGGAGTACGAGATCCAGTGAAGTTCGGCGTCGTGCAGTTCCCAGGCTCGTGCGACGAGCGCGACGCGCTGGCCGCGGCGCGCCGCGTCGGCGACGCCGTGCTGCTGTGGCACGCCGACGCGGACCTCAAGGGCGCCGACGCCGTGATCGTCCCCGGCGGCTTCTCGTACGGCGACTACCTGCGGGTCGGCGCCATCGCCCGCTTCTCGCCGGTCATGGGCGAGGTCGAGCGCTTCGCCCGGGACGGCGGCCTCGTGCTCGGGATCTGCAACGGCTTCCAGGTCCTGTGCGAGGCCGGGCTGCTGCCGGGCGCGCTGCTGCCCAACACCTCGCTGCGCTTCGTCTGCCGCCAGGTGGACATCGAGGTCGTCAACACCTCGATCCCGTGGACGCGCGGCTGCGAGCCGGGCCAGATCCTCTCGATCCCGGCCAAGCACACCACCGGGCGCTACTGGGCCGAGGACCTGCCCGAGGAGCAGGTCGTCCTGCGCTACGCGCCCGGCCACAACTTCAACGGCTCGATGCGCGACATCGCGGGCGTGTGCAACGAGGCCGGCAACGTGATGGGCCTGATGCCGCACCCCGAGCACGCCGTCGACGTCCTCACCGGGTCGGTCGACGGGCTGGCGCTGATCGGGGCGCCGGCGTGACCGTGTCCTCGCCGCGCCATCGCGAGCTCGGGCTCACCGACCACGAGTACGACCTGATCGTCGACAAGCTGGGGCGCGACCCGAACGAGGTCGAGCTCGCCGTCTTCAGCCTCATGTGGTCCGAGCACTGCGGCTACAAGCACTCGCGCCGGCTGCTCAAGACGCTGCCGGTCGAGGGCGCCCGGCTCGTGCTCGGCCCGGGCGAGAACGCCGGCGCGGTCGACGTCGGCAACGGGATGGCGTGCGCCTTCAAGGTCGAGTCGCACAACCACCCGAGCGCGGTCGAGCCGTTCCAGGGCGCCGCCACCGGCGTCGGCGGCATCCTGCGCGACGTGTTCGCCATCGGCGCGCGGCCGATCGCGATCCTGGACTCGCTGCGCTTCGGCGAGCCGTCGTCGGCCCGCTCGCGCTACCTGCTCGAGCACGCGGTGGCGGGCATCGGCCACTACGGCAACTCGATCGGCGTCGCCACGGTCGGCGGCGAGATCTACTTCGAGGGCCCGTACGAGCAGAACTGCCTGATCAACGCGATGTGCGTCGGCCTGATCGAGACCGACAAGCTGATCCGCTCAGCGGCCGCCGGGGTCGGCAACGTGGTGGTCCTGTTCGGCGCGCGCACCGGGCGCGACGGGATCGGCGGCGCCTCCGTGCTGGCGAGCGCCGAGCTCGGCGAGGAGGACGGCGCCAAGCGGCCGACCGTGCAGATCGGCGACCCGTTCGAGGAGAGCAAGCTGCTCGAGTGCTCGCTCGAGCTGCTCGAGGCCGGGCTGCTCGTCGCGCTCCAGGACCTCGGTGCCGCGGGCCTCACCTCCTCGTCGTCGGAGATGGCGGCCAAGGGCGGCCTGGGGATCGACCTCGACGTGCGCCGCGTGCCCCTGCGCGAGGCCGACATGGAGCCGTTCGAGATCATGATCTCCGAGTCGCAGGAGCGGATGCTGTGCGTGGTCGAGCCGTCGAAGGTCGACGACGTGCTCGCGCTGTGCGCCAAGTGGGAGGTCAACGCCACCGCCATCGGCGAGGTGACCGGCAGCGGGCGGCTGCGCGTGTTCGACGGCGAGGCGCTGGTCGGCGACCTGCCGGTGGACGCGCTGGTCGACGAGTGCCCGGCCTACGACCTCGAGCCGCTGCAGCCCACGCGGCCGATCTACCCGGCGCCGGAGCGCACCCTCGCCGAGGGCCTCGACGCGGGCGGCACGCTTGCTCGCGCTGCTCGGCAGCGCCAACCTCGCCTCGCGCCGCTGGGCGTTCGAGCAGTACGACTGCGTGGTCGGCTCGCGCACCGTGCGCCGGCCCGAGCAGGCCGACGCCGCCGTGCTCACGCTCGAGTCCGGCGGCGCCATCGCGGTGTCGATCGACGGCAACGGCCGCCGCGTCGCGGTCGACCCGTACGCCGGCGCGATCGAGGCCGTGCTCGAGTGCTCGGCCAACCTCGCGTGCGTCGGCGCCGAGCCGCTCGGCCTCACCAACTGCCTGAACTTCGGCAACCCCGAGAAGCCGCACATCGCCTGGCAGCTCACGCGCGCGGTGGCCGGGCTCGGCGACGCCTGCCGGGCGCTCGGCGTGCCGGTGGTGGGCGGCAACGTCTCGCTCTACAACGAGGGCGGCGAGGGGCCGATCTACCCGACGCCCGTCGTCGGCATGGTCGGCGAGCTGCCCGATCCGGCACGCGCCGGCCGCCTCGGCTTCGCCCGCGAGGGCGACGTGGTGGCACTGCTCAGCACCTCGTGGCAGCCGTCCGGGACCGGCTCGGAGCTGGCCAAGCTGCGCGGCGAGTCACTCGAGGGCGAGCTCCCCGGCGCCGACCTCGGGGCGATCAAGGCGCTGCACGCCGCGGTGCGCCAGGGCGTGCGCTCGGGCGCGCTGCGCTCGGCCCACGACGTCGCCGAGGGCGGCGTCGCGGTGGCGCTGGCGGAGTGCTGCATCGCCGGCGGCCTCGGCGCCCGCGTGGCGTTCGACGGCCCGCTGTTCGCCGAAGGCCCGGGCGCGTTCGTGGTCTCCGCGCCGCGCGAGGCGGTCGCGCGCTTCGGCGCCGCTGCTCACGTGATCGGCGAGGTCGGCGGCGACGCGCTGGTCGTCGAAGGCGAGCTCGACCTCCCGGTCGCCGAGCTCGCGCGCGTGCACCGGGAAGGGCTAGCCGCGCTGGTGGACTGACACGTAGCGGACGACGCGCCGCCCGTCCTCGGCGGCGTCGCGTGCCGCGAGGTAGCCGCTCTCGTCGGTCATGAGGAACGTCGGCGCCCCGCCGAGGCGGCGCTGGGCGTCCCGGTAGGCGCGCGTGTCGTCGAGGTCCTCGGCGACGCCGCCCGGGGTGACGCCGACGGCGAGGGTCAGGCGGCCGTCCGCGACCTGCACGAAGTACGGGACCTCGGGACCGTTGACTGACAGGTCGAAGAACCGCTCCTCCGCGCCGGGCTTCTCGTGGTGCAGCTCCGCGCGCTTGGGTCCCAACCGCTGCGCCAGCGCGGTCGCCTCGCGCCGCAGCGCTTCCTCGTCGGCGACCTCGGCCACCAGGCGCCCGCCCATGCCGTCCGGCGTCTTCCCCTGCACGAAGAACATGCCCGCGCCGAGGTGGGGAAGCACCGAGCGCCCGAGGTCGAGCCCGGTCAGGGCCTCGACCTGCGCGTACTGCTCGTGCTCGCGCGCGAGCGCGGCGTCCTCGCCGAGGTCGGCCGACGCGAAGGCCAGCCAGGCGGCGCCGGGGACGTTGGCCAGCGTCGGGCGCCGTGTCCGAGTGCGCCGGCAGCCCGGTCACCTCGATCCGCCGGCTCCGACTCCTCCCAGACCCGGGCGGTCAGCGGACCGTCGCCGAGCGTCTCGTCGGGGATGGCCGGCGGGTCCATCACCTTCACCAGCTCGAAGGCCCGGAGCACGACGTTCGGTTCGTCGGCGGCGATCAGGAAGTCCGGCGGGTCGTCGCCATCCTCGCCTTCGACGTCGAGCCGGGTCGAGTCGGCCAGCGAGCCCGAGTCGGCCGCAGCGTTCGCCGCCGCGCAGCAGCGCACGGCGTGCTCGCGAGGACGAGCCGTCCGTCGATGATCGCGGAGGCGCGCATCGGGCCCGCGGACGTGACCTTGCGCCCGAACGCCTCGGCGGCCTCCTCGTCCTCGGCGTCGAAGACGAGCCCGCCGGCGTCCGCGGGACCGTCGGCGAAGTAGGCGGCGCGGTCGCCGAGCCACGGCTCGACGTCGCGCTCGAAGTCGACGTCCTCGCGCGATGTCGCGGAGATCAGCGGCTCGGCCCGGCTCGCGTCGAGGCCGATGTAGATCGTCGCGTCGGCGGGCACGACCTCCGACGGCGCGCCGCCGCCGCAGCCGGCGAGCAGCAGCAGGACGAGGATGGGCAGCCGGCGCACGCCTCCAAGGTAGGGTGCGCCCGTGCCCACGGTCCTGCTGATCGGGGAGGGTGACCTGGCCGAGGAGACGCGCCGGGCACTCGACGCCGCGGGCGCCGAGGTCTACCGGATGAAGGCGCCCGAGGAGCGCGAGGTCCGCCACGCGCTCGAGGGCGACGGCATCGACCAGGTCGCGATCGTCTCGCGCGACGACGCCGTCGTGCTGCGCTTCGCCCTCATGGTGCGCCACGTCGACGAGGACGTCCCGATGCTGGTGACGATCTTCGACCCCACGATGGCCGCGCAGATCGACCGCGACCTCGAGCACTGCGAGGTCACCTCGATGGCCGACATCGTCGGCCCGTCGCTGGCCGGCCCGTGCCTCGGCGACGACCTGATCGCCATCCGCGAGGACCGCGACCCGCCGGTGGGCATCGTGGAGTCCGGCGAGGAGGTGCCGATCGAGGTGCCGAACCGCCGGCGGCTGTCGTCATTGGCGGCGGCCGTCTTCGCGCCCTACGACAAGAGCGCCGCCCTGCTGCTGTGGGGAGCGCTCGGGCTCGTCGTGGTCTTGGTGCTGGAGACCGTCGCGTGCATGGCCGTGCTCGGCCAGAACGTGGTCGACGCCTCGTACGGCGCCGCGAAGACGCTCGTCACCGTCGACCCCAACGACAAGGTGGCCGACGGGCCGGGGGGCCTCAAGGTCTTCCTCACCGTCTCGATGCTCGTCGCGCTCGTCCTCGAGGCCTCGTTCACCGCCGGGCTCGTGAACCGGCTCATCAACCGCCGTCTGACGGGGCTGTACGGTCGCCGCGCGGTCCCGCGGCGCGACCACGTCGTGGTCGTCGGGATGGGCCAGGTCGGGCTGCGCATGTGCCTGCTCCTGCGGCGCTGCGGGATCGGCATCGTCGCGGTGGACGACCGCGAGGCCGGCGAGAACGTCGGCCTCGCCCGCGAGCTCGGGTTCCCGGTCGTGATCGGCCGCGGCGCCGACCCGTCGCTGCTGCGCCGCCTCTCGCTCCAGCGGGCGTGCGCCCTGGCGGCGGTCACCGACGACGACCTCGAGAACATCTCGATCGCCATGGCGGCGCGGTCGGTCAACGGCGACCTGCGCGTGGTCCTGCGGGCCGGCGACGGGCGGGTGGCCAACGAGACGCGCTCGCTGTTCCGGGTCGGCCTCGTGCGCGACGTCCACCGCATCGCGGCGGTCCTGATCGCCGCGCGCGCGACCGGATCGGACGCGGCGCGCGTCGTCTGCATCGGCGACGACGCGCACCTGATGTACGAGGACGGCCGCCTCGAGGAGGCGGCCGTCTCGGCTAGCGCGTGAGCTCCTCCGCCATCGCGTCGAAGACCTGCACGTACTGGTCCACGGACGTGTCGTCGTGGGTGACCGACAGCGTCCACTCCTCCTCGCGGCCGGGCGTCATGAAGATGCCGCGGTTCATGTTGAAGAGCCACGCGAGCTCGGCCATGTCGGCGTCCTGGTTGGCCTTGAAGGTCTCGTAGTCGACGATCTTCGCGGTCGAGAACGTCACGCAGCCCTTCGAGCCGACGCCGACCGAGTAGCCGGGCAGGTTGTACTTCTCGATCACGCCCTGGCAGCCGGTGAGGATGCGGTCGTTGAGGTGGTCGAGGTGCTTGTAGGCCTCGGGCGTGAGCACCTCGAGCAGGTTCGCGCGCGTGGCGGCCATGCCGAGCGGGTTCCCGTTGTAGGTCCCGACCTGGTAGACGGAGCCGTCCTCGACGGTCGTCATGGCCTCCTCGGTGCCGCCGATCGCGCCGGTCGGCACGCCGCCGCCGAGCGCCTTGGCCAGCGTGACCATGTCGGGCTTGACGCCCCAGCGCTCGGTGGCGCCGCCGGCCGCGATGCAGAGGCCGGTCTTGACCTCGTCGAAGATCAGCACGATGCCGTGCTTGCGCGTGATCTCGCGGACGGCCTCGAGGTAGCCGGGCTCGGGCAGCACGACCCCGAGGTTCATCATCGCCGCCTCCATGATCACGCAGGCGGGCAGACGGCCCTCGTCGGCGAGCCGCTCGATCCGGCGCTCCATCGCGCCGGCGTCGTTGAACGGCACGGCGACGGTGTTGTCCACGGTCGCCTGCGGGATGCCGGCGCCGTAGGGCAGCGACTCGAGGTTGTCGCGGTCGCCGATCTTGTCGTACTCGACGCCGATCGAGACCATCACGGTGTCGTGGTGGCCGTGGTAGGAGCCGAAGATCTTCATGCACACGTCGCGCTTCGTCTGTGCGCGCGCGATGCGGATGGCGTCCATCGTGGCCTCTGAGCCGGAGTTCGTGTAGCGCCAGCGCGGCAGGCCCCAGCGGCGGGAGAGCTCTTCGGCGACGACGATGGCGTCCTCGGTCGGCGCCGCGAAGTGGGTGCCGCTCTCGTAGCGGTCGCGGATCGCCTTGCCGATCGCCGGGTGGGCGTGGCCCTGGACCATCGCGCCGAAGCCGTTGTGGAAGTCCCACATCTCGTTGTCGTCGACGTCCCAGACCTTCGGACCCTTGCCGCGCTCGAGGTAGATCGGCCACGGGTCGCGCAGCTGGTACGACGATGCGACGCCGCCGGACAGGACCTCGTGCGCGCGCTTGTACATCTCTCCTGACTTGCGCGTCGCCTCGTTGAGCGCCTTCTCCTCGCGCTCGATCAGCTCTTTGATCCGTTGACGGTCGATCTGGACGGGGGCGTGGGTCGCCATGTGTCTCTCCTGGAACGCTTGGCCAGGGAGGGTACCCGGGCGCCCGCCGCCGGAGCGGCGAACCCGCACGCTGCGGTTTGACCTCGGCGGCAGCGCGCCGGACCCGTTGCTACGCTGGCTCGGACGTGGAGCTCCCCGACTTTCGCGACGGGCCGCGCGACGAGTGCGGCGTGTTCGGTGTCTGTGCGCCCGGTCGCGAAGTGGCTCGTCTCGCGTACTTTGCCCTGTACGCGCTTCAGCACCGCGGCCAGGAGTCTGCGGGCATCGCGACGTCGCAGAACGGTCACATCATGGCGATGCGCGACCAGGGGCTCGTCAACCAGGTGTTCGACGAGCAGCGTCTCCGCGCCCTGCAGGGAGACATGGCGGTCGGACACGTGCGGTACTCGACGACCGGCGCCTCCTCGTGGGAGAACTCGCAGCCGGTCTGGCGGGCGGATCGCCGTGAGATCGCGCTCGCGCACAACGGCAACCTGATCAACGCCGTCGAGATGCATTCCGAGCTGCGGGGCCGCGGCGTCTCGTTCCGCTCGACGTCGGACTCGGAGATCATCGCCGCGCTGCTGTCGACCCACGAGGCCGACTCGATCGAGGACGCGCTCGAGGACGTCATGCGCCGGATCGAGGGCGCCTACTCGACGGTCGTGATGACCAAGGACCGCGTGGTGGCCTTCCGCGACCCTGCCGGCCTGCGGCCTCTGTCGCTGGGGATGCTGGGAGACCAGTACGTCGTCGCCTCCGAGACCTGCGCGTTCGACATCATCGGCGGCACCTTCCTGCGCGACGTGCAGCCGGGCGAGATCGTTTCCCTGACGCCGGACGGGCTGCAGACGCGCATGGCGGTCGAGGGCTCACGGCGCGCCCTGTGCGTGTTCGAGCACATCTACTTCGCGCGGCCCGACTCGCGGCTGGGCGGCCAGGTGCTGCAGGTGGCGCGCGGGCGGATGGGGGAGATCCTCGCGCGCGAGGCGCCTGTCTCCGCGGATCTCGTGATCCCGGTGCCGGACTCCGGCAACCCGGCCGCGCGCGGCTTCGCGCGGGCTTCCGGGCTGCCGCAGGACGACGGGCTGATCAAGAACCGCTACGTGCAGCGCACGTTCATCCAGCCCGGCCAGGAGCTGCGCCGCCACGGCCTGCGGATGAAGTTCAACCCGCTGCCCGAGGTGGTGGCAGGTCGGCGGCTCGTGGTGGTCGACGACTCGATCGTGCGCGGCAACACGACGCGCCAGATCGTCCAGATGCTGCGCGACGCGGGCGCTGCGGAGGTGCACATGCGGATCAGCGCGCCGCCGATCCGCCATCCCTGCCACTACGGGATCGACATGTCCACGCGCGAGGAGATGATCGCCCACGGCCGGACCGAGGCCGAGGTGGCCGCCGAGCTCGGCGCCGACTCGCTGGCCTACCTGTCGCTGGAGGGCGTCTACGAGGCGATCCAGGGCGACCGCGGGACCCACTGCGACGCCTGCTTCTCGGGCGAGTATCCGCTGGCCGGCACCGCGGACGCCCAGAGCAAGGACGCGTTCGAATTGCCCCTCGTCCGCGCGTAGCGGTCACGAACTTCCGCTTGTAGGGAGGCGGGGTTGGCCGATTCCGGCCGCTGCGGCGGGTCCGTGTCGACTTTCCGCCGCGTATAGCGACGGCAAAGTCGACAAGCGCCCTCGCCGCGCCCCGATTCGCCGCTTCCCTACCCAGCCGCGGTTGACGTTCGCCACGCGCAACGACTCCGTCACAACTTCGCGCCAAACCCGCGCAAAGCCCCCTTTGCCCTCCGGACCCGGCGATATGGTCGCCCGTCCGCATGTCGACCGCCATCGAGAACGTCTCACTGCCGGGGCTCGGCCCGCCCCCGCCCGAGCCCGTGGCACGCTCGCGCGACCCCGAGGGGGCGCTGCACGAGCTCTTCGGATTCGAAAGCTTCAGGCGCGGCCAGCGCGAGGCCGTGGAGGCGGCCGTGGCCGGGCGCGACGTGCTGGTGGTCATGCCGACCGGCTCGGGCAAGTCGCTCTGCTACCAGCTGCCCGCCCTCATGCGGGCCGACCTCACGCTGGTGGTCTCGCCGCTGGTCTCGCTGATGCAGGACCAGGTGGAGGCCGTGGAGCGGGTGGCGCCCGGCTACGTCGGCCTCGTCAACGCGCAGCAGGACTCGTCGGTCAACCGACGGGTCGTCGAGCGCGCCGCCCGGGGTGACCTGCGGCTGCTCTACGTCGCGCCCGAGCGGTTCTCCTCGCCCGGCTTCCTCGATCGCATCCGCCACGCGCGGATCGGGCTCTTCGTGGTCGACGAGGCGCACTGCGTGTCCCAGTGGGGGCACGACTTCCGGCCCGACTACTTCCGGCTCGCCGACGCCGCGCGCTGGCTCGGCGCGAAGGCGATCATGGCCTCGACCGCGACCGCCACGCCGCAGGTGGCGGCCGACATCGTGGGCCGGCTCGGCCTGCGCGAGCCGGTGCGGGTGGCGACGGGCTTCGATCGCCCGAACCTGTCCTTCGCGGTCGTCAAGTGCGCGAACAAGCAGGCCGTCCACCGCGGGATCGCCGCCGCGCTGAAGGAGCCGGGCGCCCTGCCGGGGATCGTCTACGCCGGCACGCGCGCCGACTGCGAGCGGCTGGCGGACCGCCTGTCCGGAGACCTCGGCGTCGAGGCCATCGCCTACCACGCGGGCCTGCCGCGCGACGCCCGCGCCGAGGCGCAGCGGCGGTTCATGGCCGGCGACGCGCCGGTCGTGGTGGCCACCAACGCGTTCGGCATGGGCGTCGACAAGGCCGACGTGCGGACGGTCTGCCACGAGAGCGTCCCGAGCTCGGTCGAGGCCTACTACCAGGAGGCCGGCCGCGCCGGGCGCGACGGCCGGCCCGCCCGCTGCCTGCTCTACGCCACGGGCAAGGACAAGGGGCTGCACGTCTTCTTCATCGAGCGCTCCTCGGTCGGCGACGACGCGCTGCAGGCCGTCGCCCGCCGGATCGTCTCGGCCGGGTCCGCCGCCGCCGACGGTGCGACGGCCGGGGCCCCGCGCTTCGACCTCGCGGTCGGCGAGCTCCTCCCACTCGCGGGCGGCGAGGAGGAGGCCGTGCGCGCCATCGTCGGCCACCTCGCGCGAGCGGGCGTCGTCCAGCCCTCGCCGTCGGCGCCCGATCGCGTGGCCGGGCGGCTCGTCGGCCCGTGGGACGGCCGCGCCCAGGCGCTCTGCCGCACGTCCGCCCAGGAGGGGACGAAGGTCCGCTGGCGCCAGTACCGCTCGGTCTGGGCCTGGGTCGAGGGCACGAGGTGCCGGCGCGAGGGCATCCTGCGCCACTTCGGCGACCGCTCGGAGCCGGCGCCGGCCGGCCCGTGCTGCGACGTCTGCGACCCGTCCCTCGCACCGGCGCCGCCCGCGCCGCCGCGCCGCCAGACGGCCGCGCGCCCCGCTCAGCTCGCCCATCGCCCCGTCGACGGCGACGCGCTGGACGAGGCGATCCTCGACGTGGTGGTCTCCGCCCAGCCCGAGGTGGGGCGCACGCGGGCCGTAGAGATCCTGCGCGGCGGGCGCTCGAAGGTCGTCGTCAAGTACTCCTACGACGGCCTGCCGCACTACGGCGCGTGGTCGCACCTGCCCGCGCCGGCGGTGCTCGAGCGGGTCGACGCGCTGCTCGCGGCCGGGACGCTGCGCTCCACGGGCGGCCGCTTCCCGAAGCTGGAGGTGGTGTGAGGGTCGGCGTGCTGGCCTCGGGCGCGGGTACCAACCTCCAGGCGATCCTCGACCGCGTGCACGGCAGTCACGGAGTGGAGGTCGTCGCCGTCGGCTCGGACCAGCCGGGCGCCGCGGCGCTCGAGCGGGCTGCGCGGGCGGGCGTGGAGACCGGCGAGTTCCCGGCCGGAGACGATCGCGCCGGGCGCGACGCCGCGCTGGCCGACTGGCTCGCCGAGCGCGAGGTCGAGCTCGTCGTGCTCGCGGGCTACATGGCGCTGCTCGACGCGGCTTTCCTCGCCCGCTTCCCGCGGCGCGTCATCAACGTCCACCCCGCGCTGCTGCCCGCCTTCCCGGGCGTGCGGGCGATCGAGCAGGCGCTCGCCTACGGGGTGAAGGTGTTCGGCGTGACCGTCCACTTCGTCGACGAGGGTGTCGACACCGGGCCGGTGATCGCGCAGCGCGCGCTCGAGCTGCCCGACGTCACCGATCCGGCGGAGGTGCGCGAGCTGCTGCGGCCGCTCGAGCACGACCTGCTGTGCGAGGCGGTGGAGCTGATCGCGCGCGGCGCCGTGTCGTTCGATCCAGAGCAACCCAGGAGGGTGGTGATCAGGCGGTGAGCAGCCCCCCACAGGTATCGTCCCCGCCTCATGCAGGGTGGCCGATGACGCAGCCCGGTGAGGTCCGGATCCGGCGTGCGGTCCTGTCCGTCTCCGACAAGACGGGCATCGTCGAGTTCGCCCGCGGCCTCGCCGGCCTCGGCGTCGAGCTGGTCTCCACCGGCGGCACCGCGTCGACGCTGCGCGAAGCGAGCCTGGACGTCCGCGAGATCCAGGACTTCACGGGCTTCCCCGAGATCATGGGCGGCCGCGTCAAGACGCTGCATCCGAAGCTCTACGCCGGCCTGCTCGCCCTGCGCGACGACCCCGCGCACATGGCCGCCGCCGACGAGCACGAGATCGAGTTCGTCGACCTCGTGTGCGTGAACCTGTACCCGTTCGAGTCGTGGGCGGGCCGGCGCGGCGTGACCGAGCACGAGGTGCTCGAGCACATCGACATCGGCGGCCCGACGATGATCCGCGCCGCGGCCAAGAACTTCGCCTTCACCGCCGTCGTGGTCAAGCCGGAGAGCTACGACGCGGTGCTGCAGGAGCTGCGCGAGGGCGACAGCAAGCTCTCGCTGCCCACCCGCGAGTCGCTGGCCGCCGAGGCGTTCGCCTACACCGCCCGCTACGACACGGCGATCTCGCGCTGGTTCGCCGAGAAGCAGGGCGACTTCCCGGAGCTGATGATGTCCGCCTACGAGAAGGTCACCGACCTCTCGTACGGCGAGAACCCGCACCAGCGCGCCGCCTACTACTCGCAGGTCGGCGCCCGCATGCACGTGCTCTCGCAGGTGCGCCAGCTCGGCGGGAAGGAGCTGTCGTTCAACAACGTGCTCGACATCAACTCCGGCCGGCTGCTGGTGCAGGAGTTCGAGGTCCCGGCCTGCGCGATCATCAAGCACAACAACCCGTGCGGGGTGGCGGTCGGCAGCTCGGCGCTCGAGGCCTACCGGCGCGCCTTCGCGTGTGACCCGCAGTCGGCCTTCGGCGGCGTCATCTGCTTCAACCGGCAGGTGGAGGCCGAGCTCGCCAACGCGCTGACCGGCCAGTTCGTCGAGGTCGTCCTGGCGCCGGGGTTCAGCGACGACGCGGTCGAGGTGCTGGCCGCCAAGCCGAACCTGCGGATCCTCGAGGACGGCGAGCGGCGCCGCGTGAACGTCTCGGAGTGGGACGTCAAGCGCGTGATCGGCGGCCTCCTGGTGCAGGACCGCGACCTCGATCTGGAGGACCGCTCGGAGATGGAGGTGGTGACCGAGCGCAAGCCGTCCGAGGGCGAATGGGGCGAGATGCTGTTCGCGTGGCGGGTGTGCAAGCACGTGCGCTCGAACGCGATCGTGCTGGCGCGCGACCTCGCGTCGGTCGGGATCGGCGCCGGTCAGATGAGCCGCGTGGACTCGGTGCGCCTGGCGATCGAGAAGGCCCGCGCGACGGACACGGACCTGACCGGCGGCGCGCTGGCCTCGGACGCGTTCTTCCCGTTCTCAGACGGGCCGCAGCTGGCCGTCGACGCGGGGATCACCGCGGTCATCCAGCCCGGCGGCTCGGTGCGCGACCACGAGGTCGTCGAGGCGGCCGACGCGGCGGGGATCTCGATGGTGTTCACCCATCGCCGGCACTTCCGTCACTGACGCCATAGAGGACGCGCGTCCAGATCGTGGTGAGGGTGTCGGCCACCGCCTCCGGCGGCGTCGGCTGGTCGCCGCCGAAGCTCAGGACCAGGTAGCGCTCCATCATCCACACCAGCGCCTTCGCCGTCTCCTGGGCATCGACCGGGAGGATCCGGCCGACGGCGATCTCCTCCTCGATGTGGCGCGCGGTGGCCTGGACGAAGCTCTCCACGATCCCGGTGTAGGCCTGCTCGACGCCGGGGTCGTCGGCCGCCGCGTCCGCGAGCGCCCGCATCACCGGACCATGGGCGGCGTAGACGCCGACGATGCCCTCGAGCGCCTCGCGCGCGAGCTGCGGCCCTTCGCCGGTCCCGCGCAGCCAGCGCTCGGACATCTCGTACAGCTCGGAGCCGAGGTGCTCGACCACGCGCAGGACCAGGTGGTGGCGGTCGCGGAAGTAGACGTAGAACGACGGCCGGGAGAGGTCCGTGCGGCGCATGACCTCGTCGACGGTGAGGGCGCGGAAGGGCTGTTCGCGCAGGAAAGCCTCGGCGGCTGCGATGATCTCTCGCTCCGCGATCTCTGGGGTCCTCCTGCGCCGCCGTGCGGGAACCTTCCGACCCTCTTCCCCCGGGTACACGGAGCCAGCTTAGCCCTCCGATTTACCATCTTGGAGCCCCCGTAGCTCAGCGGTTAGAGCGGCGGACTTTTAATCCGCGCGGCCCGGGTTCGATTCCCGGCGGGGGCATGGCATGGCAGAACTGATCTGGAGCATCATCGCGGTGGCCGGCGCGATCCTCCTGATCGTCGTGATCCTGTGGTCCTTGGCCACAGGCCGCGGCGACCGCGACCGCGAGGAGGCAGCCCGCGTCTACTACGACGAGCACGGTCACTGGCCCGACGAGCCTGCCTGAATGGACCCGCGGAACATGGCCGCCTACATGGCGGAGATCCTGCGCGGCCAGTCGCACGCCGAGCTGATAGGTCCGATCGCGGACGCCGGCGGCGAGAACGGGCTCGTGCTCCGGGCGGCGAATTGGTCGAGGAGTGGGGCGACACCGAGCGCGTGGACATGTGCTTCAGCGTGGCCAAGAGCTTCCTGTCGGCGGTCGCCGGCCTGGCCTTCGACCGCGGGCTGATCGCCGACCTGCACGAGCCGGTCGTCGACGGCGGCATCACCTGGCACCACCTGCTCCAGCAGACCAGCCAGTGGGAGGGGACGCTGTGGGGCAAGCCCACCTGCTGCGATCCCGCCTCGGACGGAGTCGCGCCCGGCCCGCCCGGCAGCGCCTGGGGCTACAACGACGTGCGCGTGAACCTGCTCGCGCTCGAGCTGCTGCGCCGCTGGCGCCGGCCGCTGCCAGACGTCCTGCGCGACGAGCTGATGGACCCGATCGGCGCCTCGGACACCTGGCGCTGGCACGGCTACCGCAACTCCTACGTGACGATCGACGGGCAGCGCATGCAGTCGGTCAGCGGTGGCGGCCACTGGGGCGGCGGCGTGTGGGCGAGCACCCGCGACCGCGCCCGCTTCGGCATGCTCTACCTGCGGCGCGCGGGGCGCACGGAGTCGCAACCAGCTCGCCTTCACAAACTCGACCCCGAGATGGTCGAGCCCTCCGTGCACTTCCTCTGTCGCTGCGACGGCATCTCCCACGAGCGGATCGCCTTGCGGGTCAACGTCCATCTCGGCACCCGGCTCACGCTGAGGAGATCGCACGCTGGTGGCTGGGCGACCCGGACTTCCATCTCGAAGCCTGCGTCGTGCCATGGTCAACAGACCTTCGCGGAGCTCCAGCGAACGCGCCGACCCCTTCCGTAGGGCACCGGCGCATCGTCGTGTCCTCGACCGCTCTCGTCCAGAGCGTCTTCGGCGCGATCCAGGCGTACGCTGCGCTGCAGCGACCCAGCTGGCTGGGATGAACGCGCGATAGGCTACGTCCGTGTTCTCCGGACGGCAGTGGGAGGACTGGCCGTCTCAGCGAGCGGGTCGCTCCACAGCCGCGAAGAACGGGCAAGAGCTGCGGTCCCGACGCACCGTCTCGATTCGACCCGATCGGCGTGAAGACCGGCACGTCATGCAGTTGGCTCGTCGGGAGGTCGGGCTGGCCCGGCTCAGTGCGGAGATCCTGCGCTGCGAGGTGCGCTGCGTGAACTGTCACCGCCGGCGCACGGCGCGCGAGGCGGGAGCGTTCCGAGCGCGAGCCGAATACCCCCAGCGAGAGTCGAACTCGCGCTACGAGGTTGAAAACCTCGCGTGCTAACCGTTACACCATGGGGGCGCCGCGCACAGTCTAGGAGCGGTCAGCTGAGGTTGCGCGTCAGGCCGCCGTCGACGATCAGCGACGTGCCGGTGATGTAGCCGGCCGGGACCGAGCAGAGGAAGACCGCTGCGGCGGCGAGCTCCTCGACGGTTCCGAGCCGCCCCGCCGGGATGCTGTCGCGCGCCATCTGCTGCGCCGCCTCGAGCGAGCCGGAGGTGTCGATCAGGCGCTCGGTGGCGATCCGGCCCGGGTGGACGTGGTTGAGCGTGACGCCGTGGCTCGCGTACTGGCGGGCGAGGACCTTGAAGGCGGCGACCAGGCCCGGGCGGTGGGCGTTGGAGAGCTGGAGGTTGTCGACCGGCTCGAGCACCGTCGACGAGCCGACGGCCACGACGCGGCCGAAGCCGCGCTCGGCCATGGCCGGCAGGAGGCGCTCGAGGAACGCCATCGGCGTCAGGACGAGCGAGCGGTGGGCGCCCTCCCATTGCTCGCTCGTGAAGGCGAGCGGGTCGGGACCGGCCGGCGGTCCGCCGGTGTTCGCGACGTAGACGTCGATCGGGCCGAGGTCGGACTCCACGTGGTCGAGCAGGCCGGGCACGGCGTCGAGATCGTCGGCGTCGAAGACGTAGCCGCGGGCGCCGATCTCGGACGCGGCGGCTTCGATCCGCTCGGCCGAGCGCGAGGCGATCGCCACGCGGGCGCCCTCGGCCGCCAGCCCGGCGGCGATCCCGTGGCCGATGCCCTTCGAGGCGCCCGTGACGAGCGCGACGCGGTCGCGCAGCCCGAGGTCCATCAGGCCGCCACCGCCACACGTCCCCGGTCGGCGAGCCACCCGCACCAGGCGCCGAACACGGCCAGGCCGAGCGGCGACCCGATCCAGTGGATCCCGACCGCGACGCCGATCAGCATCGGCAGGCCCGAGAGCGCCGCGCCCACGAGGACGAGACCCAGCGGCAGTCGCAGCACAGCGCCGGCGACCAGCGCGCAGCCGCCCCACGCCGCCGGCCCGGCGAGCCAGCCCCAGTCCTCGAAGAACGACTTCGGCAGGGCGACGGCGAGCGTCACGGCCACGGCGGCCACCAGCAGCGCCTGCAGCAGCGCGGCCCGCCATGCGACGGAGCGATCCATCCGCGGCAGGCTAGCCAACCGCGGGCTCGACGTCGGCGAAGCGGCTCAGGCCCAGCGTCGCCAGCGTCCCCACGAGCTCGCTCGGTCCCTCGACCGAGATCAGGCCGGCGTGCATGGCCTGCCCGAGCGAGATCCGGCCCATGTGCCACTTCGCGAGCCACTCGGAGCTGGTGCGAACCACCAGATCCTCGTCGTAGCCGGGCGGCTTGATGCAGACCTCCGACGAGGGAGGGCAGAGCACGACCCATAGCCGCCGCCGCTCCCCGTCGCTCAGCTCGAACCGGATCACCAGCCGTCTGCCGGGGAGGTCATTCGCCTCCGTCATGCGACACAGGGACCACAGCACCGTGTGCGAGTCGAAGTGCGCGGGCGTGACCTCGAGCCAGCGCGTGCCCCAGATGCCCATGGCCTCGACGACCATGTCGAGGTCGCGGCCCGCGTCGGTCAGCAGATAGTGCGAGCCGCGCTCGGACGGCACACGCTCGACGATCCCGTACTGCTCGAGCAGCTCGAGCCGGCTGCTGAGCAGCGTGCGCGAGATACCGGGCGCGCCGTCCATCAGCTCGCCGAACGTCTCGCATCCGAGCAGCAGGTTGCGCACGATGATCGGCGTCCAGCGCATCGCGAGGATCTCGGTCGCCCTCGCGACGGGGCAGTACTGGCCGTAGGTCCGCACGTCCACGGTCTGAGTCTCCCACCGCTCGGGCGACCTACGAAAGTCCAAATCGTGTACTTGCCCGGGCGGCGGACCTCGTGGGACGGTCTTCCCATGGCGACCATGACCTTCCCGGGAAAGCTCCTGCGCCCCGGCGACGACGACTACGACGAGGCCCGCAAGATCTGGAACGGCGCGATCGACCGGCGGCCGGCGCTGATCGCCCGCTGCGCGAGCGCCGCCGACGTCGTCGCCGCCCTCCGCCTCGGCCGCGAGCGCGACCTGCCGCTCGCCGTCCGCGGCGGCGGCCACAGCGTCGCGGGCCTGTGCGTCAACGACGACGGCCTCGTGATCGACCTGACGCCGATGCGCGCGATCGAGGTCGACGCCGAGGCGCGCACCGCCCGCGCCGGCGGCGGCACCCTGTGGGGCGACCTCGACGCCGCGACGCAGGCCCACGGCCTGGCCACCGTCGGCGGCATCGTCACCCACACCGGCATCGCCGGGCTCACGCTCGGCGGCGGGATCGGCTGGCTCATGCGCCGCCACGGCGCCACGGTCGACAACCTGCTGGCCGCCGACGTCGTCACCGTCGACGGCGACCTGGTCCGCGCGAGCGAGGACGAGAACCCCGACCTGTACTGGGGCCTGCGCGGCGGCGGCGGCAACTTCGGGATCGTGACCTCGTTCGAGTACCGGCTGCACGAGGTCGGGCCGACCATCCTCGGCGGCCCGCTCTACTTCGCGCTCGAGGACGCCCCCGAGGTGCTGCGCTTCTACCGCGACTTCATCGCGGACGCGCCCGACGACCTCACGACGATCCTCAACCTGCGCATGGCGCCGCCCCTGCCGTTCATCCCGCAGGAGTTCCACGGCCAGCCGGTCGTCGCCGTCGCGGCCTGCTGGGCCGGCGACCTCGAGCACGGCGAGGCCGTGCTCGAACCGCTGCGCCGCTGCGCGACCCCGCTGGTCGACGCCGTCATCCCGCGCCCGTACGTCGAGCTGCAGCAGCTCTTCAACCCGGCCGTGCCGCACGGCTGGCACTACCGCTGGCGCTCATGGGAGCTGCCCCCGCTGACCGACGCCGCGATCGACACGCTCGTCGACGCGGCCGCCCGCATCACCTCACCGCGCTCGTACATCATCGTCTTCCAGCTCGGCGGCGCCATGGCCCGACCCGAGCACGACACCGCCTTCAGCCAGCGCGACGCCGCGCACGACGTGAACATCAACGCGGTCTGGCTCGAGGGCGACCCGGAGGCCGAACGCCACGTCCAGTGGGTGCGCGACACCTACGCCGCGCTCGAGCCGCACGCGGGAGGCCGCGTCTACGTCAACTTCCTCGAGGACGAGGGGCAGGACCGCGTGCGCGCCGCCTACGGCGCGGCCACGCACGACCGGCTCAAGGCCCTCAAGCGCCGCTACGACCCGGACAACCTGCTGCGCGGCAACCAGAACATCAGCCCTTGAGGCCGGTGTTCGCGATGCCCTGGACGATCTGGCGCTGGAAGAGCAGGAAGGCCACGAGCAGCGGCAGCGCGCCCAGCACGGCGAGCGCCATCTGCTGCGCGTAGAGCGCCCCGAAGGAGGTCTGCACCGTCGCGAGGCCGACCGGGATCGTGAACAGCGAGCCCGCGCTGGTCACCACGAACGGCCAGAAGAACGCGTTCCAGGCGAGCACGAACGTGAAGATCCCGACCGCGGCGATCGTCGCCCGCGAGAGCGGCATCCAGATCAGCGAGTAGATCCGCCACATCGAGGCGCCGTCGACCAGTGCGCTCTCCTCGAGCTCGCGCGGCAGCGCGTCGAAGGCGCGCTTGAACACGAGCACAGCGATCGGCGAGGCGAGCTGCGGCAGGATGATGCCCCAGTAGGTGTCGGCCAGCCCGAGCGCCTTCATCTGCGTGAAGAGCGGCACGATCAGCGCCTGGAAGGGCACGATGAGGCCGGCCAGCAGCATCCACTGGAGCAGGTCGCGGCCGCGGAAGCGCATGCGCGAGAAGGCGAACGCGGCGAGGCTGGCCGTGAAGATCGTCCCGATGGTGATCAGCGAGGCGGTGAGCAGGCTGTTGAAGTACCAGGTGAAGATCCGGCCGTCCTCGAAGGCGATCCGGTAGGCGTCGAGCGTCTGCTCGGTCCCGAGCCAGCTCACCGGCGCGATCGTGGTCTCGGCGTCCGGCTTGAGCGAGGTCGCGACCGCCCACGCGAAGGGGACGATCCAGACGATGGCGAGCACGACGAGCGCCACCTGGATCAGCGGTCGCGCCCAGCCGCGAGCCCGCGGGCCCTCGACGAAGCCGCCGATCGCCGTCACGAGATCACCGTCCGCGTGCCGGCGCGCCGGACCAGCCGCAGCGCGATCACCGTGATGACCACGATGACGACGAAGAACACGAACGACATAGCGCTCGCGTAGCCGATCCGGTACTGCGTGAAGCCGGTCTCGTAGATGAGCTGGATGGCGGGGCGCGTCGAGTCCTGCGGGCCGGCCGAGCCCGCCTGGAGCAGGTAGATCTGGTCGAACACCTTCAGCGACGCGATGACCTGCAGGACGGTGACGAGCACGAACGTCGACGACAGCAGCGGCAGCGTGATCCGCCGCAGCTGCTGGCCCGGCGTGGCGCCGTCGGTGGCGGCCGCCTCGTACAGCTCGCGCGGGATCTCCTGCAGACCGGCGAGGTAGAGCACGAAGTTGAAGCCGAACGTCCACCACACGGTGGCGATGACGGCGGAGATCATCGCCACGGTCGGCTGCCCGAGCCAGTTGACCTCGGAGAACCCGAGCGTGACCAGGTACGAGTTGATCAGTCCGAAGCCCGGCTGGTACATCCAGTTCCAGATCAGCACGACGACCGAGACCGGCAGCACGTAGGGCGCGAAGAACGCGAGCCGGTAGAGCCACTGCATGCGCCGGACGCGGCTCACCATCAGCGCGAGGCCGAGCGGGAGCAGCACGAGCGGCGGCACGCTGAGCAGCGTGAAGAACGCCGTGTGCCACATCGCCGCCCAGAACGTCGAGTCGGTCAGCAGGTTCGTGTAGTTGTCCAGCCCGGCCCACGAGGCCGGGCCGACCAGCGAGTCGTTGAACAGCGACGTGCGCACCGCCGAGATCACCGGCCAGAACAGGAAGGCCACGAAGAGCACGAAGAACGGCGCGGTGAAGAGCAAGGCGCTGCGCCCGGTGCGCGGGTCGCGGCTGCGGCGCTCCTGCGCGCGCGGCTCCGAGCGGGCGAGGCGTTCTTCGGCGGCGACCGCCATCAGATCGGCCTCGGCGTCGAGCTGAGCAGCTCGAGGTAGTCGCGGAACGTCTTCAGCCCGGCCTCCGGCGGCAGCACGCCGGTGGCCACCGGCTGGAACGCGGTGCCGGCGTTGTTCTCCAGGTCCGAGCCGCTGCCGCTGTACCACGCGAGCGGGTCGAAGGCGAGGTTGTTGGCGGCGTCGGCGTAGTTGCTCTGGGGCGAGAGCTTGCGGTAGGCGTCGCTCTCGAAGATCTCCGTGAACGCCGGCACGTGGCCGCCCTCGGCCCAGGCCAGGCCCTTGTTGACCATGCGCGAGATGAAGGCGAGCGCGGCGTCGAGCCGCTCCGGCGAGCGGCCGGCGTCTCGCGGGATCACGAACGTGTGCGAGTCGGCCTGGGTGGCGGGGCCGTCGAAGATCGTCGGCACCGTCCGCATCGAGAAGGGGATCTTCGTGGTCGTGAACGTGGTGACCTCCCACTCGCCGTTGAAGGCGAAGGCCGCGGACTGGTTGCCGAACATGGCGACCGACGCCTGGTAGTCGACGTCCTGCCCGCCGACCCCGCGCTTGCTGGGCTGGGCGATCCACTCGAGCGCGCGCAGCGCCTTGTCGTCGTCCATCGTGATCCGGCTGCCGCCGTCGTCGATGATCGGCGCGCCGTCCATCTGCGAGTAGAGGGTCAGGAACAGCCGCCACGGCGTGACGCCGCGCGTCTCGAAGACCACGCCGGTCTTGCCCGTCTCCTCCTTGACCGCGGCGAAGGCGTCGAGCAGGGCGTCGGGACCGTCGAGCGGCTTCAGCGAGTCGCCCTCGAGGAGGCCCGCCTTCTCGGTCAGCTCGGTGTTGTAGTAGAGGACGAACGGGTGGGTGTCGAGCGGGATCGCGTACTGGCGGCCGCCGGACTGCCCGCTCTTCCACGGCTGCTCGAGGAAGCGGTCGCCCTCGAGGCCGTGCTTGGCCAGCAGCTCCGGAGTGAGCTCCTCCAGCAGGCCGGCGGGGGCGAAGGCCGGGATGCGGGTCGCGTGCATGACGGCCACGTCGGGCGGCGAGCCGCCGACCGCCGCCAGCGCCAGCTTCGTGTAGTAGGGGTTGCCCCACGGCAGGATCAGCTCGCGCACGTCGCTGTCCGCGTGCTCGGCGTCGATCTCGTCGAGGATCGCGGCCAGCCGCGCGCCGTCGCCGCCGCCGAAGAGGTGCCAGAACGTCACCGTCTGCGAGGTGCCGGCGAACGGCGAGCCGGTGCTCGCCACGCCGAGGGCAGCCGCGGCGCCGAGCATCCCGCCGCCGATGAGAGCCTCCCTCCGCGTGAGCCTGATAGCGCTCACAAACGGAGGCTTCCCCTGTCGAGATACATCGCTAAACCGCCACTGGTAGCGTTCACAGCGTGCAGGGGGCCAGGCTGGTCATCGACCCCGCATTCGCGGTGGCGGAAGTCGACGAGCGCGTCTTCGGCTCGTTCGTCGAGCACATGGGGCGCTGCGTCTACGGCGGGATCTACGAGCCCGACGGCGGCCGGATCCGCGAGGACGTGCTCGAGCTCGTCCGCGAGCTGGGCGTGACGATCGTCCGCTACCCGGGCGGCAACTTCGTCTCCGGCTACGACTGGGAGGACGGCATCGGGCCGCGCGAGGCGCGCCCGCGGCGGCTCGACCTGGCCTGGCGCTCGATCGAGACCAACCAGGTCGGCACCGACGAGTTCCTCACCTGGGCCCGCCGCGCCGGCGTGGAGCCGATGCTCGCGGTCAACATGGGCACGCGCGGGCTCGACGCCGCGCGCCACCTCGTCGAGTACTGCAACGCCCCGGGCGGCACGGAGTGGGCCGACCGCCGCCCCGGCGACCCGTACGGCGTGCGCGTCTGGTGCATCGGCAACGAGATGGACGGGCCGTGGCAGATCGGCCACATGGACGCGGTCGCCTACGGCAAGGCGGCCAACGAGACGGGCAAGGCGATGCGGCTCGTCGATCCCTCGCTCGAGCTCGTCGTATGCGGCAGCTCCCACTCCCGCATGCCGACGTTCGGCGCGTGGGAGGACACGGTGCTCGACCTCGCATGGGAGGTCGCCGACCACATCTCGCTGCACACCTACTACGACCCCGCGAGGTTCGCGGACGACGAGGCCTTCCTCGCCGCCTCGCTCGACCTCGACCGCATGATCGAGACGGTGGCCGCCACCGCCGACGCGGTGGCCGGCCGCAAGGGCAGCCGCCGCCGCGTCTCGCTCAGCGTCGACGAGTGGAACGTCTGGTACCAGACCCCGACCGAGAAGTTCGAGCGCCGCGAGGAGCCGTTCGTGGAGGCGCCGCCGCTGATCGAGGACACCTACACGGTGACCGACGCGCTGGTCGTCGGCTGCTGCCTGATCACGCTGCTGCGCCACGCCGACCGCGTCCGCATGGCCTGCCTCGCCCAGCTCGTCAACGTCATCGCCCCGATCCGCACGATCGACGGCGGCCCGGCCTGGCGCCAGACCACCTACTTCCCGTTCCAGCACGCGTCCCGGTTCGGCCGCGGAACCGTCCTGCGCGTGGAGGGCGACGTGCCGGTCTACGCGACCGAGGGCGAGGAGTCGGTCCCCGTGCTCGAGGCCACCGCGGTCCACGACGGCGCTTCGACGCTCACTCTGTTCGCCGTCAACCGGTCCACCGAGCCGCTCCCGCTGGAGGCCACCCTGCACGGGCTCGGCGCCCCGTCGGTCGCCGAGCACCTCGTGCTCGCCGACGACGACCCCCGCGCCGCCAACACGGCCGAGCAGCCGGACCGCGTCCTGCCCCGCACCGAGTCCGGCGCGCGGGTCGAGGCCGGGACGCTCCACGCCACGTTGCCCGCGCGGTCCTGGAACGTCATCCGCCTCGAGCGCGCCGCCTAGGGGCGGTGCTCGTACGTCGCGTCGAGCGGCACGCCCTGGAGCAGGAAGCGGGACAGCTTGGCGTTGAGGGCCATCTCCTCCGCGAGCGTCGCCGGCAGCGGCAGGTGGAGCGCCTCCAGCAGCGTGAAGCGGTGCAGGTCGACGGCGCTGCGGATGCTCTCGCCGTAGGCGATCGCCGCCGCCACGGCGGAGCGGTAGGCGAGCCAGGCGAGCACGAGGCAGCCGGCGGGGACCAGCAGCCACCAGCCGTGCGCGGCCAGCAGGCCGGCGGCGATGACCGCGGCGGCGGCGAACACGGAGCAGAAGCGCGCATTGACGTCGAGCGCGTCGCGCTGGCCGTCGACCACGGCGCGGACCGGGTCCGAGAGCAGCGGGTACAGGCGCGGCCAGGCGACGACGGCGTCGAGCCCGTACGGCTCGCCCGCGCGCACCTCGGCGGCGCGCAGCGCGTTGCCCAGCCGCGTCGGCATCAGGTGCTCGCGCGGGGGCAGCAGGCGCAGCTCGCTCGCCGCGTCGCTCATGGTCGCGAGCTCCTCCGGCGTGAGCGGCTTGCGGCGCGGCGCGGTGGTCGCCTCCAGGGCGTCCACGCGGCGCTCGTACCGCGCCCGCCGGCGGGCGGCGAACGGCCGCGCGATCCGGGGCCAGTAGCCCTCCAGCCAGCGCACGAGTCCGAGCTGCAGCGGCTGCGCGACGATCGCGGCGACGAGCAGCGTCAGGAACAGCAGGCCGCCGGCCCAGGCGTCGAGCTCGCGCGCCTCGTCGAGGATCCGGTCGAGGTCCGGCGCGTCGCCGGGTGCGCCGCTCCACAGCAGCGCGAGCACGAACAGCGCGAGGACGACGCCGGGCAGCAGCCCGACGAGCGCGAACCGGGCGCCGATGTCCCGGCCGAGGCCGATCAGGTCGACGACGCTCACCGCGGCGTCAGCGCCTGGGCGGGGTGGACGGCGCAGCGCGGCGGGCGCGCCGCGTTGTAGCTCACGGCGTAGAGCGGGCTCTCGGGGCAGGCCGGCTCCGGGCAGACGAGCTCGATCTCGGTCCACGCCACGGAGCGGCCGGGAAGGATGGCCGCGTCGGCGTCGCCGAAGCCCATCGACTGCGTGGTGACGAGCTCGTAGACCTCGGTCCGGTCGAGCGCGCCGGCCTCCTCGCCGCGCACGAGCAGGCGCACGGCCCGTCGCGCGCGGTCGGCGCCGAACCACGCCACCACGCCCGGCAGCTCGGCGTCGTCGTCCAGCCGCAGGAGCGGGAGCTCCTCGCCGGGCGCGAGCGGGCGGCAGTGGGTGGCGAGCTCGTCGAGCGTCATGCCGCGAGCTCCAGCGTCGGCCGGCCTGTGAGGAAGAACGAGGCCCACTGCGACGGCGCGGCGAAGGGCGGGTCCGGCAGCCGGTGGGCGTAGGCCTCGAGCGCCATGGCCGCGAACGGGTCCGCGGCGGCGTCGGCCAGCGCGAGCAGCCGCTCGCGCGCCTCGCCGGCCTCCATGTCGCGCAGCTCCTCGCACGTCGCGCGCACGAGCGCGGCGAGGTCGGCGCTCTCGCCCGCCTCCGCGAGCCCGGCGTAGAACCGCTCCGCCCACAACGCCGCGAAGCCCTCGTCGACCTCCCAGCGCGTGGCGATCACGCTGTCGATGCCCGCGAGCTGGAGCCCGACCGGAAGGCCCGCCTGCGCCTCGTCGGTGCGGCCGACGCCGCCGCCCGACGCGCAGGCCACGAGCACCGCGAGCCGGCAGCCCTCGAGCGGGTCCGCGAGCAGGATGTCGGATGCCGACCACAGCTCGGCGAGCCGCAGCAGCCGGTCGCCGCCGTAGGTCGCCACGAGCGTGCCGTCGATGCGCTCGAGCCGCCGGTCCATGCGGTTCACGCGGGTCCAGTGGCGCTCGGCGAGCCGCCCGACGCCGGGCACGTCGGCGATCGCCTCGTGCCACGGCGGGTCGTCGTCCTCCTCGTCGTCGATCGCGGGCGGGTCGCGCCAATCGACGGCGTGCTCCCTCCACGCCTCGAACGGATCGCCGGCGAGCGCCTCCACGGGGTGGACCTCGAGCCCGGATTGCGAGCGCTCCGATCGCCCGTGGCCGGCGAAGTGCAGGATCGTGGCGTCGGGCGCGGCGGCGAGCAGCGCGGCCTCCGTGGCGCCGTCGGCGGCCAGCTCGGTCACCGCGTAGCCGGCGGCGCCCAGGCGGTCGGCGATCGGGCGGCAGGCGGCGGCCGACACGCGCAGGTCGAGCGTCGGGTTGGCGACGACCAGGGCGCGGCGCGGCGACTTCGACCGCTCGCTCCGGGCGCGCACGGCCTCGGACACGCTGGCCGCGATCACCACGTCGATCCCTTCCAGGCTCGGGAGCGCGGCCCACGGGACGAGGTGCAGCATCGAGTCGGGCGAGAGCGTCAGGCGCGTGGCGCCCTCGTCGTCGAGCTGCTGCCGGAGCCAGCCGCCGAGGACGTCGTCCACGCCGTCGAGCAGCTCGGACAGGCTCGGATCGGGATCGATATCGCTGCCGGGCTCGATCAGCAGCTGCAGCCAGTCGGCGCCGGCCTCGCCGGCGAACAGCTCGAGCCACTCGCGTGCTCCGAAGTCCTCGAGCAGGAGCCGACCCGATGGCCGCTTGGCGTCGCCCGGCGCCACGAACACCCCGACCGTGCCCATGAAGTGGTAGCCGAGCACGGCGAAGCCCTCGCCGTCCTCGAGCGCCGCCGCCGTCTCGGCGACGGTCGGGCTCGTGAGACGCGCCGGATCGAGCCGCGGCCGTACCTGCCGGTAGCGCTCGAGGAGCCGCGCGCTCGCCGACACGCCGTCCTCCTCGTGGGCGTCGGCGCCGCGCAGCGCGGCGTCGAGCTCCCGCTCGAGCGCGAGCAGCTCGCGGCCGGCCGCGTCGGCGCGGAGGGCGGCCTGATAGCGGCCGCGCAGGCCGCGCGGCCGGTCGCACGCCCGCAATACGCCGTTCCAGTCGCCGCGGCGCGCCTGCGTCGCGGCGAGAGCGTCGGCGATGCGGTGCAGGCGGTCGGACGCGTCCTTGACGTCGGCCTCGCCGACGGCGGTCAGGTACCGCGCCTCCGCGTGGCCGATGACGGTCTCCAGCACGGTCGCCGCGCGGTCGAGCTGGCCGAGCATGAGCCGGAGCTCGCCTTCGCGCACGGCCATCTGCTGCACCTCGGGCCACGCGAGGTCGCTCCCCTCGACCACCGTGCGGTAGAGGTCGGCAGCCTCGGGCCACTCGTGCGCCATGTCGAGCCGGCCGGCCTGCGACGCGAGCGCGCCCAGCCCTTCGGCGTCATCCGCCGCGACATACTCGGCGTGGCGTTCCGTCCAGCGGGCGGCCTCGGCCTCGTCGCCCGCGTCGCGTGCGTCGATGTGACGGCCGGCGGTGTAGCTCTCGGCGGCGAGCCGGAACTCGTCGGCCCCGTAGGGATCCGCCTCGGCGGTCAGCTCGTCGCCTTCATCGAGCAGCGCCTCGTCGCCGGCGCCGGCGTCGAGCAGGGCGGAGATGGTGCGGATCCTCTCGTCGGGATCGTCCCGCGTCGTCTCGAGGTGGTCTCGCAGCTCGGCGATCGCCTCGGCGGCGTGACGGCGCGGGTTGCCGGCCGGCAGCGCGAGGATCGCCCGTGCGTGGTAGCGGTGCAGCGACGGGACGTCGTCGCCCATCAGCTCCAGCGCGTCCTCGGCGGCGTTGAGGCGCAGCTCGTGCTCGTCCGCGCGCTCGGTCAGCTGCTCGCCCGCGAGCCAGCGCATCAGCAGCTCGAGCGTCTCATCACTCTCCGCCTCGTCCTCGATCTCCAGCCACAGGTCGAGACCGCGCGCGACGAGCTCCTCGGCGAGGGCGGGCATGACCCGGCGACCCTCCCACCCGGCGGAGACGGCTGTCAAGCATGGGTAGCCTTCGTGCGGCCCGGGCGGTTAGCTCAGCTGGTCAGAGCGCCTGCCTTACAAGCAGGAGGTCGCGCGTTCGAGCCGCGCACCGCCCATCGAGCACGGCGCTACGGCCCGACCGCGCGATCCCTGTCGCTCTGGATCTGCGCCGCCGTCAGCGCGCGGTCGTAGACGCGGACGTCGTCGATCAGCCCACGGAACCATTCCGGCCACACGTTGTTGCCGCCGATCTTCAACGCCCCGGTGGAGGGCGCCATCGAGCCGGCGTGAGCCTCGCTCGCGACCTGGGTGCCGTTGACGTAGAGGCGCAGGACCGAGCCGTCGTAGGTCGTCGCGAGATGCGTCCAGGCGTTCAGCGGGAGGACGTTCGGGCTGAGCGCGCTGAACTCGTCGCCGGAGACGAAGTAGCCGCCCGGGCGGCCGCCCGCGCCGGCGGCATACAGCGCGTACACCATGCCGCCGGGGCGCTCCTTCAGGAGCACGGTGCGCCAGCTGTTGCTGAGGAGGCTGGGGTTCACCCACGCCTCGAGCGTCATGCCGGTCGTCAGGTCCAGCGCGGCCGCGTCGGGGACGGTGACGAGGTCGTTGGTGCCGTCGAACGACAGGGCGCCGCCGTTCTTGCCCGACGTACGGGTCGCTCCGGAGATCGTGCCGGTGTTCCCGTTGCCCGAGCCGTCGGCGACCGAGCCGCCGGAACCCTCGTTGAAGCCGTACGACGCGACCAGGCCCGGAGGCGCCGGATCGGGAGGCACGACGGTGATGCTCACCTCATTCGAGGCCGCGCTGACGTTGCCGTCGGCGTCCTCGGCGAGGACCTTGTAGTGATACGTGCCGGGAGCGAGGTCGCTGTCCGCGTAGCCGGTGCCGGCCGGCGTGGCGATGCGATTCGCCGCCGTCGGCGTGAAGCCGACCGTCGTGGAGCGGTGGACGGTGTACCGCAGGACGCCGACATCGTCGGTCGACGCGGTCCAGGAGAGCGCGGCGTCGTCGCCGGTCAGGCTCGCTGCGAGGTCGCCGGGGACGGTCGGCGGTGTCGTGGTGTCGCGGTCGACCACGACGCTGATCGAGCCCGACACATACGGCGTCGGGTCGGGGTAGAGGTACCACATGTCGGCGGAGAGCTCGTGCGGGCCTTCGGCGACCGTCGTGGTGTTCCAGGCGAACTGGTACGGCGGCTCCCAGTCGGTCGGGCCGACGTACACGCCGTCGACCTTGAAGCGGATGCCGGCGCCCCCGGTCGGGCTGCCCCCGATCTTCGGCGTCACCGCGACGGTGACGGTGCCGCCGACCGTCGCCCCGTCCGCGGGCGACGTGAACTCGACCGTCATCGGCGGGTTGTCGATCGTGATGGCGCATGACCACGTGGCCTCGTTGCCGCTGGTGTCGCGCACGACCGAGCTCAGCGTGTGCGGCCCGTTCATCTTGCGCCGCGTGTCCCAGCGGAACTCGAACCACGACTGCTGGGTGAAGCCGACGCGCTGGCCGTCGACCAGGAGCTCGATCGATGCCACTCCGCGGTCGTCCCTCGGCCAGACCTCCGTACGGGTGTCGCCCGACAGCGTGACGCCGCACGTGTTCGGCATGCCGTTGGTCGGCGGCGAGGTGTCCGGCGCGACCGTCGCGCCGACCTCGTTCGAGGGCACGCTCCGATTGCCCACCGCGTCGACGGCCACGACCAGGTAGTGGTAGGTGCCCGCGGGCAGGTTGGAGTCGAGGTGCGAGAGCGTGGTCTTCGTGGCCACGAGGTTGGCGTCGCTCGGGGTGAAGCCCGCTGTGGTGGAGCGGTGCACTCTGTACCCGGTCACGCCAAGGTCGTCGGTCGCCGCGCTCCACGTGACACGCACGTCGTCCGCGTCGACCGTCGGCGGCGACACCGTAGGCGACGACGGCGGGGCGTCTGTCACCGTCGCGCTCACCTCGTTCGAGGGCGCGCCGCGGGTGCCCGACGTGTCGACGGCCACGAGCTTGTAGTGGTAGGTGCCGCCCGGCAGGTTGGAGTCCAGGTGCGAGAGCGAGGACGTCGTCGCGACCAGGTTGGCATCGCTCGGCGTGAAGCCCGCGGTCGTGGAGCGGTGGACGCGGTAGCCGGTCACGCCGAGGTCGTCGGTCGCCGCGCTCCACGTGACGCGGACGTCGTGCAGGTCGACCGTCGGCGACGAGGCGGCGGGCGCCGACGGCGGGGCGTCGAGCGTGACCACGGACGTCCCCATGTCCGTCGCGATCTCGCCGCCGGTGAGCGCGCGGTTGTACACGCGAACCTCGTCGATCAGGCCCTTGAAGTACTCGCCCCAGACCGCGTTGCCGCCGATGCGCAGAGCGCTGCTGCTCGTCACCATGGCGCCGGTGAGCCCGCGGCTGGCCGCGATCGTCCCGTTGACGTAGAGGCGGAGCATCGCGCCGTCGTACGTCGCGGCGATATGCGTCCACGTGTTGAGCGGCACCGCGGTGGCGCCGCGGGCGTCGATCTCGGCGTTCGTATAGGCGTGGGCGCTCGGCCGGTTGTTGTTCTCGGCCGAGTACAGGACGTAGGCGAGCTGGGCCGGCTGCTCCTTGATCACGACCGTGCGCCACGAGCCGGCGGCGGTGGACGGGTTGACCCACGCCTCCAGCGTCATCCCCGTCGTCAGGTCGAGCGAAGGCGAGTCGTTGACATTGACGCGGTCGTCGATCCCGTCGAACGACAGCGCGCGCCCGAAGCGCCCGGCGGTCGTGCGCGTCGCGCCCGCCATCGTGCCGGCATTGCCGGCGGGCGAGCTGTCGGCGACGCTCGTGCCGCTCGCCTCCTCGAAGCCGTAGGCGGCCACGAGCCCCGCCGTGTCAGCGCTCGCGGCGACCGGCGCCACCATCGCGGCAGCCGTCATGGCGGCGCCGACCAGCATCCCGAGACCCTTGCTCCGTCGCATCCGCCCATCCTCGCCAGGCAGCTGAGCGCCGCCTACTGGCAGATGGTGCAGCGTTGGTCAGAACTTCTGTCCGTAAGCTGACGCTCAGCGTGTGAGCAGACCCGCGTCGAGCACCAGCGTCGTGCCCGTCACGTAGCGGCCGCTCTCGCCGGCCAGGTACAGCACCGCGTCGGCGACGTCGCGCGGCTCGATCCACGGGACCGGCAGCAGGTTGCCCGCCGACCGCTCCGCGATCTCCTGCGTCGTCATCCCCTCGAGCTCGGCGAGGCCGTCGTTCAACGGCGTGTCGACGCCGGTCGGGTGGATCGAGTTGACCCGGATGCCGTACGGGCGCGAGCTCGATCGCCCATGACTTCGACAAGCCCGTGAGCCCCCACTTGGACGCCGCGTAGTGCGACAGGCGCGCCATGCCGCGCAGGCCCGCGATCGAGGAGTTGTTGATGATCACGCCGCGGCGCGCCTCGATCATGTGCGGGATCACGCGGCGCCCGACGAGCCAGGCGCCCTTGAGGTTGATGTCGAGCATCGCGTCCCACTCGGCCTCGCTCAGCTCGTGAGCGAGGCCGTAGGCGCAGATGCCGGCGTTGTTGAAGAGCAGGTCGATCCGCCCGAAGCGCTCGATCGCGGCGTCGACCGCGGCGCTCACCGCCGCGTCGTCGCGGACGTCGGCGACCGCGGTCAGCGCTCCGCATTCGGAGGCCAGCGACTCGAGCTCGGCCGGCGTGCCCATCGCGTAGCCCGGATAGGAGAGCGGGGCGGCGACATCGAGCGCGACGATGTCGTAGCCGGCCGCGGCGAGCGCGAGGCTGGTCGCGCGGCCCTGGCCGTGGGCGGCTCCCGTGACCAGCGCGACGGGCTTCACGCCACCCGCGCCCGGTAGGGCTCGAGGTAGCCGTCGAGCGGCACGCCGAGCGCGTCGTTGACCACGTTCGTGGCCACCATGATCGCCCCGAACGCCGTCAGCAGCACGATCTGCTCCGGCGTGAAGTGGGCGTCGAGCCGCACCCGCAGCGCGTCGTCGACCGAGTGCGGGTCGACCGCGAGCCGGCGCCCGAAGTCGGCGATCAGCTCGTCCAGCTCGTCGAGCTCGAGCGAGTCGGGATCGTCACCGGCGTCCGCCAGCAGCCGGCGGAAGAACGTCGAGCAGACCAGGCAGTCGTTCTGCACCGAGATCGCGAGGCAGAACAGCTGCGTCCGCCGCTCGCCGAGCAGCGGCGCCACCTCGTCGTGCAGCGGGTACCACTGCAGCAGCGCCTCGAGCGCGGCGGGCGAGTGCGCGAGCGTCCACTTCATGTTCGTCATGCGGCCGCCGGTGGCGGCGTGGGCGGCGGCCAGCGAGCGCGAGCTCTCCGGCGCGCCGGCTTCGGTCAGCGGCGAGATCCAGGCCATGACGGCCATGATCGCGCACGAAGGCGCTCTTTCAGCGAAGGCCGCTCGCGCACGCCCGGCTCGGGCGAGCCGCCGTGGTCGAGCCACAGCTTCGTCACGGCGTCCCAGGCCTCGTTCATCAGCGCCTCTGCGGACTCCGGCGTCGGCTCGCCCCGGTCGACCGGGATCGCCTCCGCGGCGTGCACCTGGCAGTGCACGGGGCGCACGATGACCTTGGCCCGGCGGACGTTCTCGGCCCCGAGCACGCAGACCGGCACGACGGTCGCCCCGGTCTCGATCGCCATCCGGAAGGCGCCGCGCCGCGGCGGCGCGAGCCCGCCCCAGCGCAGCCGCGTGCCCTCGGGGAAGATCACCAGCACGCCGCCGCCCTCGAGCACCAGGCGCGCCGTCTCGAGCGCCGCCGGATCCGATTCTCCGCGCCGCACCGGGAAGCAGCCGCAGCGGGAGACGTACCAGCCGGCGCGCGGCCGGGCGAACAGCTCGGCCTTGCCCATGAAGTTGAGCGGCCGGCCGGCGCGCAGCAGCGTGCCGATCAGGAACGGGTCCAGGAACGAGCGGTGGTTGGCGACGATCAGCACCGGCCCCTCGGCCGGGATCTGCTCCATGCCCGTCCGCGTCAGCCGCAGGTAGGCGATCAGCAGCGGCTTGAAGATCGCGTGGGTGAGCCGGTACACGAGCCGGTTCGCCCGGTGCTCGCGCGTGAACTCGTGGTACTTGGCCAGCGCCCCGAGGTCATGGGCCGACTCGACGCTCATCGCCGCATCATGAAGCGCGGGGGGTCCCGCCGCGATGCGGCGGAACCCCGTCCGGCCCTTGCCCCTTCCCCCGAGTGGCCATTGCACCGGAGTCCGGCATGCGAAAGCAACCCGCCCGCGTGGAGGTCGCTCCACGCGCGCCGCTAGCCGAAGAAGACCTCGGCGGTCGCGTAGAAGGCCGGGTCGAGCAGCTTCGGCGCGGCCAGCGCCTCGTCGAGCGGGACGCGCACGATGTCCGTGGCACGCAGCGCGACCATCTTCCCGAAGTCGCCTTCGGTGACGGCGTCGATCGCCTCCACCCCGAAGCGCGTGCCGAGCACGCGGTCGTAGGCCACCGGGGTGCCGCCGCGCTGCACGTGGCCGAGGATCGTCATGCGCGACTCGTAGCCCGTGCGGTCCTCGATCGCCTTCTCGAGCGCGACGGCGATGCCGCCCAGGCGGACGTGCCCGAACGCGTCGGTGCCGGTGCCGAACTCGGACACGATGTCGCCGTCCGCCGGCACCGCCCCCTCGGCGACGACGACGATCGAGAACGTGGCGCCCTTGGAGTGGCGGCGCTGGATCAGCCGGCAGACCTCGTCGATGTCGAACGGCCGCTCCGGGACGAGGATCACGTCGGCCCCGCCGGCCAGGCCGGAGTACGCGGCGATCCAGCCCGCGTGCCGGCCCATCACCTCGACGATGATCACGCGGTTGTGCGACTCGGCCGTGGTGTGCAGGCGGTCGATCGCGTCGGTGGCGATCTGGACGGCGGTCTGGAAGCCGAACGTGAAGTCGGTGCCGGCCAGGTCGTTGTCGATCGTCTTCGGGACGCCGACCACGTTGAACCCCTCGTCGACCAACCGGCGGGCGACGCCCAGCGTGTCCTCGCCACCGATCGGGATCAGCGCGTCGAGCTTGTTCGCCTGGATCGTCTCGCGCACGCGGTCGACCCCGCCCTCGACCTTGAAGACGTTCGTGCGCGAGGAGCCGAGGATCGTGCCGCCGCGATGGAGGATGCCGCGCGTGTTCGCGTTCGTCAGCTCGACCGAGTTGTTCTCGAGCACGCCCGCCCACCCGTGGCGGAAGCCGACGAACTCGTGGTCGAGATGGTTGATGCCCTTGCGGACGATGCCGCGGATCACCGCGTTGAGTCCGGGGCAGTCTCCGCCGCCGGTGAGGAGGCCGATGCGCATGCGGGCATGAAAGCGCAAACGGCCGGGGCCCGCCTTGCGGCGGGCCCCGGTGTTGCTTACGCCTGTGCGGGCTCAGGCAGCTTGTGCTCGTGCGAGATCTTCGGGAGCCAGTCCAGCCGCTTGGGCAGGTACCAGTTCCACTCGCCGAGCAGCTTCATCGCCGCCGGGAGCAGGACGCCGCGGACGAGCGTGGCGTCGAGCAGGACGGCGGTGGCCAGGCCGACGCCCATCATCTTGAACTCGACCATGCTCAGCGAGCCGAAGATCGAGAACACCGCGACCATCACCACGGCCGCGCTGGTCACGACGCCGGCCGTCTGCTTGATGCCGTAGGCGACCGCGTCGTCGGTGCTCATCCCGCGATCGACCGCTTCGCGGATCCGGCTCAGGATGAACACGTGGTAGTCCATCGAGAGGCCGAACAGGATCACGAAGAGGAACAGCGGCAGCCAGGACGTGATCCCGCCGAAGGACTCGAACCCGAGGAGGCTCTCGCCGTGCCCCTCCTGGAACACGAGCGTGAGGATCCCGTAGGCCGCGCCCACCGACAGCAGGTTCAGCACGATCGCCTTGATCGGAACGACGATCGACCGGAACGTGACGAGCAGGAGCAGGAACGCCAGCCCGAGCACGAAGCCGAACACGATCGGCAGGTGCGAGGTCATCGAGTCGTTGAAGTCCTTCGAGCCGGCGGTCATGCCGGTCACGTCGGCCTTCACGCCGTCGACGCTCCCGATCGTGGAGGGGATGACGTCGTCTCGCAGCGTGGCCAGCGCCGCGTTCGAGGTGTCGTCGGTGCCGTTGCCCTCCATCGGGATCGACACGACCTCGACGGACTTGTCCGGGCTGCGGCTCGTCGTCACGGGCTCGGACATCTCGCCGGTGGCGATCGCGGCCTTGTTCATCGCCTCGATGCCGGCCTGGACCTCGGGCTTGGTCACGTCGTCGGCCTGGACCGCGACGAGCAGCGGGATCGGGCCGCCGGGGAACGCGGCCTGGATGCGGTCGTAGACCTTCATGACCTCGAGGTCGCGCGGCAGCCCGGAGGTGCCGGGGTTGGCGGTGTGCATGTTGAGCGCCGGGATGCTGAGCGCGATCAGGATGCCGGCGGAGACGACCAGCGACACGACCGGGCGGCGGAGCACGCGGTCGAGGATCCAGCTCCAGATGCGCGACTCGCCGTGGTTGCGGTGCCGCATGCGGCCGATGATCGGCACGCGGCCCTTCTCGACGTTGTCACCCAGCTTTGACAGCACGGCGGGGAGCACCGTGAGTGAGCCGAGCACCGCGATGCCGACGACGAGGATCGTGCCGATCGCGAACGACTGGAAGACGATGCTGCCGGCGAAGAACATGCCGGCCATGGCGATCATCACCGTCAGTCCGGAGATGAGCACGGCCTGGCCCGAGGTCGCCGCCGCGAACTCGAGCGCCTGCTCGGACGAGCGCCCGGCGTCGCGCTCCTCCATCTTGCGCCGCATGTAGAACATCGAGTAGTCGACGCCGACCGCAAGACCGACGAGCAGCACCACCGAGCTGGCCGACTCGTCCATCGGGAACAGCTGGCTGATCGGCGCGAGCAGGCCGATCGTCGCTGCCACGGCGGTGACGCCGAGCAGCAGCGGCACGCCGGCGGCGACGAGCGAGCCGAACGCGACGATGAGGATGATCAGCGTGATCGGGAGCGAGAGGACCTCGGCCTTCTGGAAGTCCTTCTCGAACGCCGCCGAGATGGCCTTGTCGGCGCTTGCGTCGCCGAACTGGCCGACCAGCACCTGCGGGTTGGCCTTCTGGGCGGCGGCGGTCGCGGCGAGCGTCGTGTCGACGCGGCTTTCCGTGACGTCGTCATCGCCTGGGATCTCGAAGGTGATCAGCGCGGAACGACCGTCCTTCGAGAGCTGGCCCTCGTTGCCCTCGGCGAGCGGAGACTCGACCTTGTCGACGCCCTCGACGGCCTCGATTCGCGAGACGGTGTCCTCGACGGCGGTGGTGAACGCGGCGTCGCCGATCTTGACCGAGCCCTTGCCCTGGATCAGGACCTGCTCATCCGCGGAGTCGCGGTAGTCGGCGGCGGCGATCGCCTTGTCGGCGGCCTTCGACTCGCCGTTGCCGTAGTCCTCGTCGGCGATCGTCTTCTGGCCGACGGCGCCTGCGATCACCACCGAGAGCACGACGAACGCGAGCCAGCCGAAGATCGCCGTCTTGCGATGGCCGGCACTCCAGCGCGCCGCGCGGGAGGCGAGGTTGCTGCTTTGCACTGGGGAGTCCTTCCGGAGAGATGCTGGGGAGCGAAGTTCTCCGAAAGCTTCGTCCCACGCCGGCGCGGGGGCATGGGTGAGGACTGGTGTACGCCGGTGCGGACAGCCTCACCGGGAGAGGTGAGGCCGCCGCACGGCCATCCTGTGGTCTTACAGAACGATGATCAGGATGATGATGATGATGAGTAGCGTGCCCAGTCCGATGTACATGGGCTCCGCGTACCCGCCTTATCGAGGACTCACGCTGACCGTTTCGCAATCGGCCGCCACCGAGTCCGCCTGATCGGCCCGCACGCGGTCGATCCCGGGCCCGCACGTCACGACGTCCGCGATGCCGTCGCGCACGAGGATCCGGTCATCGCCCTCGTCGCCGTTGAGCGTGTCCGTCGCCGGATCGCCACGCCAGTTCGAGAACAGCCGATCGTTCCCGGGGCCGCCCGACAGCGTGTCGGTGCCGCGTCCACCGTGCAGGATGTCGAAGCCCTCGCCGCCGGCGATCGTGTCGTCGCCGCGGCGCCCGCGCACGCGGTCGAACCCGGGTCCGGCGTCGACGGTGTCGTTGCCCCAGCCGGCGATGATGCGGTCGTCGCCGACGCCGCCGGCGACGTTGTCGTCACCGAGTCCGGCGTGCGCGCGGTCGCTGCCCTCGCCGAGATCGAGCGTGTCGTTGCCGTCGCCGGCGCGGACGAAGTCGCCGCCGTCGCCGAGCGCGACGGCGTCGTCGCCGGCGAGCGCGAACACCCGGTCGGGGCCGGCGAGCGCGCGGATCGTGTCGACGCCGCGACTGCCGATGATGCGGTCGGGGCCGTCGGTCCCGGTGATGTCGAGAGCGACGGCGGTGCCGGCGGCGGCGAGCGTGACAATCCCCGCGATCACGGGAGCCGCCAACAGGCGCTTGCGATAATGGGACACAGGGCCCCACCTCCTGGCTGATGGTTGACGCCCCGGAAACCCTCGGCGGACCGCCGAGTTGCGGCCCCGTCGGAGGCTCCGGTTACAGCCGGGAGGTCGGGGCCCGTTTTGCGTGCCATACTGGGGCTTCAAGCCCTTCGGGGGGCGTAGCTCAGTTGGTTAGAGCGCCGGCCTGTCACGCCGGAGGTCGCGGGTTCGAGTCCCGTCGCTCCCGTCCCTCACAGCCGCCGTATTCGGCGGCTTTTTTGATGCCCGGGATCCTTGCCTCACGGAGCCGTCGGGGATACAGTGATTGGATCACTTGGCTCGTCTCGGGATACGACGATGTGCGCGCGGGCCTGGACGATGAGCGGCTGACGGTCGATCGCATGTACGCGTTCGCCGACCGGGCTCCGCCAGGCGCGGTCGATGCGCTGCGCCGCTACGCGCCGTGGGCCATCAGTCCGAGCGGCGCCGACTACTCGTGGATCCCTCCGCTGATGCAGGCCGGGCTGCGCATCACGACCCCCGCGGACTCAGGACATGCCACCGCGGCCGCGGCGGACGAGCTGCTCGACGGTCTCCTCGAACGCAGCGACTTCGACCTGGTCGGCGACTACGCGCTCCCTCTGATGGGGTGGATGCTGGCCGACTTCCTAGGCGGAGACCGGCGGGATGGTCCGCGCCTCATGCAATGGGCGCTCGACCTCGCGGCCTTCTTCAACAACCCGACCCTCACGGTCGCGCGCACTGAGCGGATGGGTCGCAGCCTCAGCGAGATGGTCGCCTACGGGCAAGGGCTCCTCACCACGAGTCAGGACGGCGGGTTCCTCGAGCTCGCCAGAGAGGCCGCGAAGAACCATGGGCGCGTCCTCGACGACGAGGGGATCGGCAACATCACGCTGCCCTTCCTGACGGGCCAGGTGGGCGTGGCCCATCTCATCGCCAACGCGGTGTGGCTCCTGCTCCAGCACCCCGATCAGGCGGCCAAGGTCACCGCCGATCCGGACCTCCTCCCCGGGGCGATCGCCGAGACGATGCGCTACCTGTCGCCCATCGCGCTCGTGCCACGCATCGCACTCGAGCCCACCGCCGTGGACGGTCACGCCGTCGAGCGCGGCGAGACCATCCAGTTCAGCCTTGCGGCGGCCAATCGCGACCCGGCTCGCTTCCCGGATCCCGACCGCTTCGACATCAGACGCTCCCAGGCCGGGGCGATGGGCTTCGGTCACGGCGCGCACAGCTGTCTCGCCGCCGGGCTCGCGCGAAGGCAGGCCGCGAGTGCCGTCAGGGCGCTGCTGCGCCGTGCGCCGGGGCTCACCCCCGACACGGGCAGTGACGCGGTCTGGAGCGAGATCCCGGGCGTGCAGGCGCTCGATGCGTTCCGCGTCAGGCCTCCTCGATAGCCGGCTCGGGCCGCACGAACGAGGGCTTGACGCGCAGGACCCGCGCCGGCCACTCGCGGCAGCCACCAGTTCCAGCGCCCCAGGATCGCCACCACGGCCGGCACGAGGATCGCGCGCACGATCGTGGCGTCGATCAGGATCCCCGCGGCGAGCGCCGTCCCGAAGATCTTCACCTCGGTCCCCGGGCTGGCGCTCAGCGCCACGAACGCGAGCCCGAGGATCAGCGCGGCGCTCGTGACCAGCCGCCCGGTGCGGCCGATGCCCTCGACGACGGCCGTGGACGTCGAGCCCGTGCGGTCGTAGGCCTCGCGCATGCGGCTGATGATGAACACCTGGTAGTCCATCGAGACGCCGAACAGGAAGGCGAACACGACGACCGGGATCTCCGCGTTGATCGAGCCCGTCGCGTCGATGCCCCAGATGGCCTCCGAGCCGATCCCGTGCTGCCAGATGAGCGTCATCACGCCCCACGCGGCGGCGACCGACAGCAGGTTGAGCAGGACGGCCTTCAGCGGCAGGACGAGCGAGCGGAAGGCGCGCGCGAGGAAGACGAAGGTGAGGCCGGAGATCAGGGCGATGAGCAGCGGGAAGCTGCTGTAGACGGCGTCGACGAAGTCGGCGCTCTGGGCGGTCTGGCCGCCGATCGAGACCTCGGCGGGCGCCGCGCCGCGGATGCGGTCGAGCGTCGCGCGCCCCTCGCTCGAGCTGCCGTCCTCGGCCGGGACGACCGTCACGAGCGCGGTGCCGTCGCGACGCCAGCCGGCCGGGGCGATCGTGCTCTGCACGCCGCCGACCGTCGCCAGGGTCTCGGCGACCGCCTCGGGATCGTCGCCTCGGACGAGCGCTTCGAACGGCGATAGCGGTCCGGCGCCGAGGCCGGACGCCTCGAGCTTCTCGAGGCCGGCGCGCGCGGCGCCCGTCTGGCTCAGCGACTCGGCGCGCGGGCTGCCGAGCTGGATCGAGAAGGCGGCGGCGGCGAGCAGCAGGAGCACGGCGGTCGACGCGACGGCCGCGACCCAGCGATGGCGGACGACGATCCGGGCCCAGGCGGTCCAGAAGCGCCCCGCCCGGTCGGCACGGCGCACGCGCGGCCAGTCCAGGCGCGGTCCGATCGTGGCCAGCACGACCGGCAGCAGCGTGATCGCCACGGCGACGCTGACCAGCGGGATGAACGCGCCGGCGATGGCGATGCTGCGCAGGAACGGCACCGGGAAGATGAGCAGCGCGAGCAGCGCGATCGCCACGGTCGTGCCGCTGAACACGACCGACCAGCCGGCGTGCGCCATCGCCTTCTCGACGGCCTCCTCGCCGGTCGCCCCGTTGTCCCGCTCCTCGCGCCAGCGCATCACGACCAGCAGCGCGTAGTCGATCGCGATGCCGAGCCCGACGAGCGCGACCAGGAACTGGATGACGATCGAGACGTCGGTGAGGCCGGTGAGCGGCCACACGAGCAGGAAGGTCGTCGGGATCGCGACCGCCGCCATCAGCAGCGGCACGATCGCCATCAGCGAGCTGAAGACGAAGACGAGGACGATCAGCGCGCCGGCGCCGGCCACCAGCACCTCGAGCAGGACGCTCACGCTGGTGTCGCCCTCGCCGGTCGCCGAGGCGGCGCGCAGCGCCTCGAGGCCCGTGACCTCGACCGGCGATCCCGCGACCGTGACGCCGTCGAGCGCGGCCTGGGCCTGCCGCGCCTCCGCCTGGCCGGGCTCGAGCCCGGGGAGCTGCGGGATGTAGACGAGCGCGTAGCTGGTGCGGCGGTCCTCGGACACGAAGGCCGGGTCGCCGGTCGAGCCGTAGGAGGCGATGCGAGCGTCCGGCAGCGCGGCCTGCACCTTGGCGAGCGCCGCGTCGAGCTCCGCGGCGACGCCGGGGGAGTCGACCGTCGTCCCCTTCGGCAGCGTCACGACCGGGACGATCGGCGCGACGTCGCCGCCGCTGCCGTAGGTCGAGGCGATCTGCTTGTTCGTCTCGAACCCCTCACGACCCGGGATGGGGAAGTCCTGGGTGAGAGCGTCGGAGGCCGGCCCGACCGCCGCGAAGGCGGCGATCGTGACGAGCGAGCCAGGCGCCCGCCACCGTGCGCTTGTGGCCCAGCACCCAACGCGTCAGCGTCGCCAGCGGGTCCTTCCGGGCAGGGGTCATCGCGCCGCCGTCCAGTCTCATCGAGCCTCACCTCACTAGGGGTGTACGCGGTAAGCGTACGCAGTAAGCGTATGGCGTAAGTTAGGACATACGGCGTAAGCCTGTCAAGTCAGCTGCCCGTGTCGCGCTGCCTTTCGAGGCCGTCGAGAAGCAGATCGAGGGCGAACTCGAACTCGAACTGGTCGTCGCACCAGCCGAGCGTCGTGTCGGCGTCGTGGGTCACCACCTTCAGCATCTCGGCGAGGTTCGGGTACACGGGCGCCATCTGCTCGGCCATCGCCGCGACGGTCTCGGCCGGAGCGTCGTCGTCCTCCTCGAAGAGCTCCTGCGTGAACCCGAGCGCGCGGCTGCCCAGGGCGTGCATCGCGTGGTGGGCGAGGTCGGCGGAGAAGTTGGCCCGGAGCATGAGGCCGAGCAGCCCGTCGTAGTAGCGCATCAGCACCGCAGGTGGCTGGGCCCGCGACTCGAGCACCTTGGGCGCCCAGCGGTGGCGCAGCATCACCTCGCGGGCCGCAAGGATCCGCCGGCGAGTGAGCGGCTTCCACTCGGCCGGATCGGAGAGCGTCACGTCCTCGACTGCGTCGACGACCTCGCCGATGACCAGCTCGATCACCCCGTCGAGGATCGCGTCCTTGTTGGCGACGTGGTTGTAGAGCGACATCGCCTCGACGCCGAGCTCCTGGCCGAGGTTGCGCATCGTCAGCGCCTCGATGCCGCGCTCGTCCGCGAGCGCGACGGCAGCCCGCAGCACCCGTTCCCGGCTCAGGGGCATGCGGGTCGTCTTGGCTTCCACGGCGATGCCGAGTTTACAGCGTATGTCTGACGTCGCTGCCGATAACAGGTGGTTGTGAACGCAACCGAGCCATCGCACACCGAGCTTCCCGGCGAGCTCGCGACCTTCCGCGCCGTCGGCGCGGTCGCGTTCTGGCTCGGCGCCGTGGGCGGCGTGATCCTGTGGGTGACGCAGCCGGAGACGATCCGCAACGAGTTCGTCGCGGTCCTCACGACGCTCGCCTGCGTGGCGATGGGCTCCGTGATGATGTTCATGCCGTGGAAGCGGATCGGCCAGCAGTGGCTCGTGCTCGCGCCGCTCGTGGGGACGGTCGTCATCGCGGCCGGCATCGCGAACATGGACGGCGGCCGCGAGGTCTACGAGGGCTTCTACCTCTACGCCGCGCTGTCGGCGTGCTACTTCCTGCCGGCCCGGCAGGTCCGGCTCGTGCTCGTCGTGGTCGCGGTGGCCGCGGCGCTGCCGCTGGCCGAGGACGCGAGCGCCGACTCCGTCGTCCGCTGGGCCTACGTGGCCACCGGCGCGGCGATGCTCGCCACCGTGCTCCAGTCGGCGCGCTCCCGGGTGCGCGAGTACGCCGCCGAGGTGCGCGCCCTCGCGCAGCGCGACCAGCTGACCGGCGTCCTCAACCGCCGCGGCCTCGAGGGGCGCGCCGGCGAGGAGATCGCTCGCGCCCGGCGCCACGGCGACACCTTCGCGCTCGTGTACCTGGACCTCGACGGCTTCAAGCAGGTCAACGACAACCTCAGCCACGCGACGGGCGACCGCGTGCTCGAGCAGGCGGCCGGCGAGATGGAGTCGGTGCTGCGCGGCGAGGACGCGCTCGCGCGCGTGGGCGGGGACGAGTTCGTCGCCCTGCTCCCGGCTTCCGGGCCCGCTGACGGCGCCGCCGTCGCGTCGCGCCTGGTCGACGCGATCGAGGCCGTCGCCGCCGGCCTTCCGGGCGCCGGGCACGTCAGCGCCACCACGGCGTGGTCCTCCTACCCGGATGACGGGGACACGCTCGACGCGCTCCTGAACGCGGCCGACGCGGTGCTGCTCGAGCGCAAGCGCGCACGGCCGTCAGCGCGTTAGATGCCCCGTTTGCGGTAGGGCTGGACTTTCGAGCAGGTCAGAAAACCACCCCTGTCGTCACGCTCAATACATGAGACTGCCAGGGAAGGCTCTCGCGGCCTCCGCCGTCCTCGCCGCGCTTCTTGCACCGGCCACCGCCTCGGCCGACACCGTCACCAACCTGGCCGACAGCGGCGCAGGCTCACTGCGCTCGGCGATCGCCTCCGGCGGCACCGTGACCTTCGCTCCGGGCCTCTCGGGCACGATCGTGCTCGCCGGCCAGCTCGAGATCGACAAGAACCTGACCATCGCGGGTCCCGGGGCGCGTGCGCTGGCCGTCTCCGGCGACGACGTCGCGCGGGTCTTCCACGTCTCCGGTACGGGCGTCGAGGCCACGATCCGCGACCTCACCATCCGTGACGGCGCGGTGCCGGATGCCGCGCCGATCGGAGCCGGCGTGCTGGCCGACGGCGACGCCGCGCTGCTCCGGCTGGAGCGCGTCGCGGTGGTCGACAACCAGGCGAGCAGCACCAGCGAGGATCCGCTCGGCGGCGGGATCGCCGTCGTGTCCGGCAAGCTCGAGCTGGTCGACTCCACGGTCGCCGGCAACCGGGCGCCCGGCGGTGGCGGTGGCGGCGTGATGGTCGGCGTCCCGGCCACGTTCGAGATCCTCAACAGCACGATCGCCGGCAACAGCGCGTCGGTGGGCGCCGGGGTCGTGTCGATCGGCAGCACGGGCACGGTCAGAGCCGCCACGCTCGCCGGCAACACGGCTGCCGCCGCGGGACCTGCGATCTGGACAATCGGAGCCGGGGCCGCCGTGGCCGTCGAGCGCTCCCTGCTGACCGGCAACGGGTCCGCCTCCTGCGCGGGCACGGTCTCCAGTGGAGGCGGCAACGTCGTCGACACGACCTGCTTCGGCACGCCCGCCGCGAGCGACGCCATCGGCGCGACCGCCCCGGTGGGAACGCTCGGGCCCAACGGCGGCCCGACCGACACCCTCCTTCCGCTCGCGGGCAGCGCGGCGATCGATCACCTGGCCTGCACGGGAGCCGACCAGCGCGCGGTCGCCCGCCCGCAGGGAGCCGCCTGCGACGCCGGCGCGCTCGAGGCCCGCCCGGCGCAGCTCACGGCGCCCGGTCCGATGGCGCTCGGCAGCGCGCTCGTGGGCCAGCACTCAGCTGCGGCTTCGACCACGGTCACGAACGTCGGCGATCTCGACGCGACGATCACCGGGATCTCGCTGGCCGGGACCAACGCCGCCGAGGTGGAGCCCGTCGCGGATCCTGACGCGTGCACGGGCGCCACGGTGCTCGGCGCGGGCGAGACGTGCGTGCTCAAGGCGCGGCTGTCACCGGCGAGCGCGGGGGCGAAGACGGCGACCTACTCGGTCACGATGGGCGCGACGGTCGTGGACGTGCCGATCACCGGCACCGGCCTGCGCCCGGCGCTGCTGGAGTTCTCGGCTCCGCTCGCGCTCGGTTCCGCGCTCGTCGGCCAGCACTCCGCGGCCGCCACGACGGTCATCACCAACACCGGCGACGTCGACGCAGTGATCTCCGCGGTGACGGTGACCGGGCCGAATGCGGCCGAGGTCGAGCCGTGGCGGATCCTGATGCGTGCTCGGCCACGACCGTGCTCGCGGCCGGCGCGACGTGCAAGCTGAAGGCGCGGCTGTCGCCGACGAGTCCCGGAGCCAAGACGGCGAAGTACGCGGTCACGATGGGCGGCACTGACCTGGACGTGCCGATCTCCGGCACCGGCGAGTCCGTGCCGCCGGCGTCCAACCAGGGAGGCGGAGGCTCGTCGAACAGCGGCGGCGGCCCGCCCACGCCGACGCCGTCGGCGGACACCGTCCTGGTCGGCACCAGCACCAAGGCCGGCAAGGGCGGCAAGCTCAAGCTGCGGCTGCGCTGCACGGCCGTCGGCACCGATCGCTGCGCCGGCTCGCTGACCCTCAAGCTCGGCAAGCGCAAGCTCACCAAGGCGTACTCGATCGCCGCCGGCCAGGAGGGAATCGTGACCCTCAAGCTGGGGGCCGGCGACCGCCGCCGGCTCGCCCGGAAGCGATCGCTGAAGTCCGCGGTGACGGTCGTGACGAAGCAGCCCGACGGGACGCGCCGGATCACGCAGCAGACCTCCTTCAAGCTGCTCCGGTAAGCCCGTCGTAGGTCGTCCGTAGGCGTGCTCGCGCACACTGCGGTGCATGACCCCCCACACCGAAGCCGTAGAGCGCGCCGACGCTCTCGCCGAGCGCCTGTTCGGCGCCACGCTCGGCGCGCTCGAGCTGTTCTCCGTCTACCTCGGCGTCGAGCTCGGTCTCTACCGCGCGCTCGAGCGCCACGGCGCGCTCACGCCGGACGAGCTCGCCGACCGTGCCGGCATCGCCCCGCGCTACGCCCGCGAGTGGCTCGAGCAGCAGGCCGTCGCCGGCTTCCTCGAGGTCGTGGACGCGCCGTCGCGCCGCTGCGCGCTGGCCGCCGACCACGCCCGCGTGCTCTTGCACGAGGACGACCCGGCCCACATCGCCCCGTTCGCCCACATGCTGGCCGGCATCGGCGGCGTGCTCCCGCGCGTGGCCGAGGCCTACCGCACCGGCGGCGGCGTCCCTTACGAGGCCTACGGCACCGAGTTCCGCCACGGGCAGGGTCACATCAACCGGCCCGCCTTCACCAACGAGCTGCCCGGCGAGTGGCTGGACGCGATGCCCGACGTCGTTCTCCGCCTGCGCGAGTCCGGCGCGCGTGTGGCCGACGTCGGCTGCGGCCAGGGCTGGTCGAGCGTCGCGGTGGCGCGCGCGTTCCCGCTTGTCGCACGTCGACGGATTCGATGCCGACCCCGGCTCGATCGCCGACGCGCGCCGTCACGCGGGCGAGGCCGGCGTCGACGACCGCGTGCGCTTCTTCGAGCGTGACGCCGTGGCGGTCTCCGGTGGCCCGTACGACCTCGTGATGATCCTCGAGACGCTGCACGACCTGCCGCGGCCGGTCGACGCGCTGCGCGCCGCGCGCGCCGCGACCGCGCCGGGCGGCGCGGTGCTCGTGGTCGACGAGCGCGTCGGCGAGTACTTCAGCGCGCCCGGCGACGAGATCGAGCGCACGATGTACGGCTGGAGCGTCACGCACTGCCTGCCGACCCAGATGGTCGACCAGCCGTCGGCGGCGCTCGGCACCGTGATGCGCTCCGACACCGTGCGCGAGTGCGCGTTCGAGGCCGGCTACGCGGGCGTCGACGTGCTGGGGTCGAGAACGACTTCTTCCGCCTCTACCGCCTGCATCCGTGACGTTGCGCGCGACAAGGCTGGGGGGATAGGCACCGGGGTCAGCCGCGCGCGGGGTGCGCATCTCCGCGCGCGGCCGGTGCCGCAACGGCGGTTGCAGGGGCGGATCGGCGACGGGTCCGCCGCTAGCGTCCGGCGCCTGTCCCGAGCCATCGCCGTCCTCCTGCTCGCGCTCGCATTGCCCGCTCCCGCCTTCGCGCAGAGCGAGTCGTCGCTGCGCTCGAAGATCGAGCGCAGCCGCGACCGCGAGCAGGCCCTGGCGGGAGCGGCCGCGCGGCTCGGGGAGCTGGCGGAGCGGGCGGGCCGCGAGGTGGCGATCGTGCAGGGCCGGCTGGCCGAGGTCGAGGCCGACCTCGCGAGCGCCGAGGCGCGGCTGGCCGCCACGCGCGAGCGCCTGCAGACGGGCCGGCGGCGGCTCGTGCGCCTGCAGCGCCGCCACGCCGACGGGCGCGAGCTGCTCGCCGCCCAGCTCGTCGCCGCCTACAAGGCCGATCCGCCGGACATCGTCTCGCTCGTGCTCGGGGCCGACAGCTTCGCCGACCTGATCGAGCGCATCGCGTTCGCCCGCCGGATCCGCGACCGCAACGCCGAGATCGTCGCCCGCGTGCACGACGCGCGGGTGCGCACCCGGCACCTCGCGAGCGTGCTCGGCCGGCTCGCCGCCACGCGGCGCGAGGACGCGCAGGCGATCGACGCGCGCCGGGCGGCGCTGGCGGGCATGCGCGACAGCCTCGCCGCCCGCGAGGCCACGCTGGTGAGCGCCCGCGCGGCCCGCACGCAAGCGCTGGCCGGCACGCGCTCGGGCCGCGTCTCGGCCCAGCGCGCGCTGCACCGCCTGATCGCCGAGCGCCGGCGCGCCGCCGAGCTCGCCTCCGCCGGCCCCGGCGGACCATGGGCGATCCCGTGGCCGATCGTGCAGTGCGAGTCCGGCGGCCAGAACCTGCCGCCCAACGGCGCCGGCGCGTCCGGCTACTACCAGATGCTCCCCGCGACCTGGAAGGGGCTCGGCGGCTCGACGCCGCACGCGTACCTGGCGTCCAAGGCCGAGCAGGACCGCCTGGCCGCCGCGCTGTGGGCCGGCGGCGCGGGGGCGCACAACTGGGTCTGCGCGGGGTTGGTCTAGGTACGAACTTCGGCTGGGTAGGTGTCGTGGGAGCCCGGCGGCGGTCGAAGGTCCCTGGCGCGTTTGCCGGACATATGCCGTTCAAAGCGCCAGGAGCAATCGCGGCGGTCGATCCCGCTCACTCAATGCCGCAGTTGACGTTCGCCCGAGCTACAGCTTGCGCCCGGCCGTCGAGGCCCGGCCGTTGGTCGCGACCAGCGGATCGAGCCCGGTCAGCCCGTCGAGGCTCTCCGCGTTGTTCTCGCTCACGTACTCGAGCACGGCGTCCTCGCCGATCTTGCGGATGCGGTTGTCGGCGTAGCGGTAGAGCTGGTCGCGCTCGCCGACGTAGTCCATCCGCGGCACGACGAAGCCGCACGAGTCACCGACGCGCGTGACCTCCACGGTGATCACCGAGCGCACGGCGCGCCGCTGCTCGTCGGTGATGTCGAACGTGGCGAGCAGCTCGTCGAAGCCCTCGTCGTTCTGCTGCACCGGCCGGCCGACCCCGTGCAGGCGCACGATCTTCGGCGGCCCCTCGAAGGCGCAGAACATGATCACGATGCGGCCGTTCTCGCGCAGGTGGGCGACCGTCTCGATGCCGCTGCCCATCAGGTCCACATAGGCGAACCCGAGCGGGCCGGTGACCTGGAAGAGGTTGTGGCCGCCCTTCGGCGACAGGTTCACGTGGCCCTCGTCGCCGCTCGGCGCGGTGGCGACGAAGAACATCGTCTGCGCCTCGATGAACTCGCGCAGCTTCTCGTCGATCTGTTCGAACACCTTGGCCATCAGCTGATCGCTCCGGTCGCCACGAGGATGAGAACGGTACTGCCTAGCAGGACGCGGTAGACCACGAACAAATTCACGGAATGGTGGGCGAGGTACCGGAGCAGCCAGGCGATGGCCGCGTAGCCGACGAAGAACGCCACCACGGTGGCCACCAGCACGTTGCCGATGGGCGTCGTGGCGTGCTCGTCGCCGGCGATCACGTCCTTGAGCTCGAACAGGCCGCTCGCCACCACCGCGGGCACGGCGAGCAGGAACGAGAACCGCGCCGCCGCCGGGCGCTCCATCCCGAGCAGGAGGCCCGCGCTCATCGTCGCGCCCGACCGCGAGACGCCCGGCACGAGCGAGAGCGACTGCGCGAGCCCGATCAGGAAGCCGTCGCGCATCGACAGCTGCGAGATCTCGCGCTCGTGCCGCCCGACGCGGTCGGCATAGCCGAGCACGAGCGCGAAGACGATCAGCACCGTGCCGATCAGCCACAGGTTCCGCGCGCCCGGTCTCGATGTCGTCGCGGAAGATGAAGCCGAAGATCCCGATCGGGATCGTGGCGACGATCAGGAACCAGCCGAGCCGCACGTCGGGATCCTCGACGCGCCGCGGATGGCGCAGCCACTTGCTGGCGATCGCCCACAGCTCGCGGCGGAAGTAGATCAGCACCGCCGCCTCCGTCCCGAGCTGGGTCACGGCCGTGAACGCCGCGCCGGGGTCCTCCCAGCCGAGCATCGCAGGGATGATCCGCTGGTGCGCGCTCGAGGAGATCGGCAGGAACTCGGTGAGCCCCTGCACGATCCCGAGGATGATCGACTGGATCAGGTCCACGGCCGCAGCAGGCTAGCCATACTGCGTTGCCATGGCCCTGGCCGATCGGCAGCGTCTGTCGCCCGCCACGTTCCGCCTGCCCGTCGACAAGATCCGCGACGGCTACTACTCGGACGCCTACTTCAACCACACGAAGGCGCTCCTGGAGGCCGACGACCACCATCCCGCACGTCGTCATGCAGGTGTTCCAGCGCAAGGACTCGATCCTCGGCGGGATCGACGAGGCGATCGCGGTGCTCAAGCAGTGCACGGGCCGCCGCGGCCCTGACGGCCGCTGGGTCAACACCTTCAAGGAGCTGGAGGTCTGCGCGCTCTACGAGGGCGACGAGATCGCCCCGTGGGAGACGGTGATGACGATCGAGGGCGACTACGCGCAGTTCGCCCACCTGGAGACCGTCTATCTCGGCTGCCTGGCGCGGCGCACGCTGGTCATGCGCAACGTCCACGAGGTCGTCGAGGCGGCCAACGGCAAGCCGATCCTGTACTTCCCGGCCCGCCACGACCACTGGCTCGTGCAGACCGGCGACGGCTGGGCGGCGCACGTCGCGGGCGCGATCGGCGTCTCCACCGACGCGCAGGCGTCGTGGTGGGGCGGCCGCGGCGTCGGCACCGTGCCGCACGGCCTGATCGCGGCCTACGGCGGCGACACGGCCGTGGCGGCCGTCAAGTTCGCCGAGCGGTTCGGGCACGAGATGAACGTCACGGTGCTCGTCGACTTCGCCAACCACTCGCTCGGCACGGCGCTCGAGGTGGCCGCCGCGCTCGACGGCGATCTGTGGGGCATCCGGCTCGACACCTCCGACAAGCTGGCCGACGCCGGCCTCCAGGAGCGTCTCGGCGACGACGCGCCGACCGGCGTCAACCCCGAGCTCGTGCGGCTCGTCCGCGAAGGGCTGGACGACGCCGGCTACCGCGAAGTGAAGATCGTCGTCTCAGGCGGCTTCAACGCCGACCGCATCCGCGAGTTCGAGGCCGAGAACGTCCCGGTCGACGCCTACGGCGTCGGCTCCTCGCTGATCCGCGGCTCCAACGACTTCACGGCCGACGTGGTGATGGTCGACGGCCGCCCCGGCGGCAAGATCGGCCGCGAGCTGCGCCCCAACCCGCGCGCTCAGCCGGACGTCGAGCCTGTACCAAGCGGCACGAAGCGCACGCGCTCGAGCTGGGTGAGCGTCACGCCGTCCGGCGTGCGGCGGGCGACCACCAGGCGCTGGTCGCCGTCCTCGACCGGCGCCACCAGCCGTCCGCCGGGGGCGAGCTGCTCGGCCAGCGCGGGCGGGATCGCGCCGCCGGCGGCCGCCGCGACGTTGATCGCCTCGTACGGCGCGTGCCGCGACAGGCCGCGCGAGCCGTCGCCGACCTCGAGCGTCACGTTCTCGACGCCGGCGGCGCGCAGGCTCTCGGCCGCCGTCCGCGAGAGCGAGGCGTGGACCTCGATCGAGTACACGTGCCGCGCCAGCCGTGCCAGCAGCGCGGCGTGGTAGCCCGAGCCGGTGCCGACGTCGAGCACCGTCTCGTCGCCGGTGAGCTCGAGCAGCTCGCACATGCGCGCCACCACGAGCGGCTGCGAGATCGTCTGCCCGGCCCCGATCGGCAGCGGGACGTTCTCCCACGCCTGGTCGCGCAGGTCGGGCGGCACGAAGACGTCGCGCGGCACCTCGGCGATCGCGTCCAGCACCCGCCGGTCGTCGACGCTGCGCCGCAGGATCTGCATGAGCCGCTCCGGGGCGGCCGCCATCAGGCCACGCTCGCTCCCGCGGCGCGGACCTCCTCCAGCGCGCGCGCGGAGTCGTCGGGCTCGACGTCGACGCCGCGCGTCGCGGTGCTGTCGACGGTCACCGAGAAGCCCTCGCGCAGCGCGTCGAGCGCCGTGTTCTTGACGCAGTAGTCCGTGGCCAGGCCGGCCACCGTGACGTGTTCGACGTCGCGCTCCCGCAACAGCGCCGCCAACTCGGTGCCCTCGAAGCCCGAGTAGCCCTCCGTCGCCGGGTCCTGTCCCTTGTCGACCACGGCGTCGAGCGGCGTCGGGTCGAGCGCGTGGTGGAGCTCGGCGCCCGGCGTCCCGGCCACGCAGTGCACGGGCCACGGCCCGCCCTGCTCGCCGAACGACGAGTGGTCGGGCGGATGCCAGTCGCGCGTGGCGACCACGAGGTCGAACTCGCCGGAGCCCGCGAGCTCGTTGAGCCGCCCGGCGATCGCGTCGCCGTCCGGCACGGCGAGCGCGCCTCCGGGGCAGAAGTCGTTCTGGAAGTCGACGATGACGAGCGCGCGGCTCACATCAGTAGCGCAGAACCGCGCCGATCCCGCCGAGCGGGCCGAGATCGTCGTGGTGGCGGACCTTGATCACCTTCGCGGACTGCTCGATCGCCTTCTCGATCGCCGGCTCGACGATGTTCTCGACGCGCTCGAGCTCCTGGCCGTCGGGGCCGTGGTCGCCGGCGTGCAGCATGCCGGTGGCGGAGTCGCGCCCGCCCGCGGAGCGGAAGCCGTCGCCGACCAGCAGCATCTCGACGCGCTGCTCGTTGAGTGCCTGCAGCACCGACGCGAGCCCGGCGGCCCCGCGCCCGCCGCGCCCGACACCCTCGGTCAGGCGGTCCAGCGCCTCGCGCTCGCGGCGGCGGCGCCAGTCCTCGATCGCCTGGCCCGCCGCCGAGCGCACGTCATCGATCGAGGAGTTCTCGACGTCCAGGTGCAGGCGGCCCACGATCCGCTCGCGCAGGTACGGGTGCAGCTTGTGCTCGATGTCGTTCGCGAGCTCGTCGGGCGCGCCGACGAGCAGGCGGTCGAAGCGGCCCTCCTTGTAGCGCTGGAAGACGACCTCGCCGACGTGGACGAGGTGGTCGTCCTTCTCCTTCTCGACGCCGCGCTGGTAGCGGGACTGCGACCAGCCGCCCTGGTCGTGCTGGCTGTGCACGTCGTCCTCGACGCGGTCGGTCTCCTCGAGGCCTCCGTCGTCGCCGATGAAGAAGCGCGCGTTGCGGCGGTTCACCAGCAGCACGGACCACTGCTCGTCGCCGGCCGCGGCGACCAGCGGCTCGATGTACGGCGAGCGGCCGAGCACGACGGCGAAGTCGACCGGGTGGCTGAGCCGCACGACCTCGAGCAGGTCGGCCGGCTCGCAGGCATAGACGGCGACCGCCCGCGTGCCGTTCTGGGCGATGTCGCTGGCCATCAGCGTCTCCCGCACGCGGTCGATGTCCGCCTTCAGCGCCACGCGCTCCTCGTGATCCAGCCCGTCGGCCTGGTCGACGCGGTGGGCGGCCTCGGTCATCACGGAGGTGACCGCGGTCGAGCGTGCCGCGGGCGTGGCGAACTCGGTCGGATCGAGGTTGAGGAAGACGGACAGTACGCGGCCGCGCTCCGGCTTGACGTCGGCGAGCCGACGCAGGCGGGTGCGGGTGATCGTGTTGGCTGCCATGTCGGTCGCCTACCCTCCCTGTGTTGCGGGGGAACGCTGCGGTGTGACGACGCGGACTGTAGTTCCTGACCGGTGAGGCGCCGTTTCGGGAAGTATCTCAAGACCTTCCAGGAGCGTGAAGAAGGCGCGCGCGAACGGCGAGGATCTCCGTGCGCGAGCGCACCGCCTGCCAGTCGATCTGCTCGCGCAGGGCGCGCGCGATCTGCAGCAGGCCCTCGTACCGCAGCGAGTGCTCCGTGAGCGCCATCAGCTTGGTCGCCATCACGTCCTCGAGCGCCATAACGCGGATCTCCATGCCGAGCACCGAGAGCTGCTCGCCGCGGGCGAACACGTCGTCGTCCATCGGCAGGCCCTTGGGACAATAGATGAGGTCGACCAGCGTGTCCCCGTCCCACGCCTTGACCAGCCAGTCCTCGGGTGGCCGCTCCGGGCGCATCCCCGCCTCCGACAAGGCCTCGAGCGCCCGCTCGGCGTCCTCGGGCTTGATCATGAGGTCGAGATCGTGGCGCGTCTCCGGGCCTCCGCGGGCCCAGCTCGCGAGGCTCCCGCCGAGCAGGAACGGGATGCCGGCCTGCAGCAGCGCGGCGGTGGAGCGCTTGAGCGCATGCTCGATGTCGGCGAACGGCTGCTCGTCTACGGCCATGGCCTCGTGGGTACCCGCCACCAGGGATGACCATAAACACTGCGCACCGCCCCGGGGGCGGCCGGGACGAGTGCCGGATCCGCATCGCGGCGGCCGGCGACGTGCACTTCGGCCGCGACAGCGACCGCGACCGGGCCCGGGAGGCCTTCGCCGCGCTCGAGGGCCGGGTCGACCTGATCCTGCTGGCCGGCGACCTCACCACGCACGGCGAGCCGGAGCAGGCGGCGATCCTCGCCGACGCCGTGCGCGACCTCGGCATCCCGGTGATCACGGTGCTCGGCAACCACGACCACCACTCGGCGCGGGCGGACGAGGTGACCGCCGTGCTGGAGGAGGCCGGGATCGTGGTGCTCGACCGCTCGCACCACATCCTCGAGATCTGCGACACCGAGCTGGGGATCGTCGGGACGAAGGGCTTCGTGGGCGGCTTCACCGGCTCGCACATCCCGGACTTCGGCGAGCCGCTGCTGCGCACCGTCTACGCCGAGGCGGGCGCCGAGGTCGACGCCGTCGACGAGGGCCTGCGCGCGGTCGCGATGTGCCCGTTCCGGATCGTGCTGCTGCACTACTCGCCGTCGGGCGAGACGCTCGAGGGCGAGCGGCGCGACATCTGGGCCTTCCTCGGCACCGACCGCCTCGCGGCGCCGATCCTCGAGCACAACCCGGACCTGGTCCTGCACGGCCACGCCCACGCCGGCACCTTCGAGGGCCGGGTGGGCGAGGTGCCCGTCTACAACGTCTCGGTCCCCGTCATGGGCGAGGACTTCTGGGTGTTCGAGATGACCGGCTCGCGGCGCGCTCCGTCTGAAGTGCACTGAGGTACGAACTGCGGCTGGGTAGGGCGACTGGGGTGCCGGCCGCGCGGCCGGATTTCGGCGTCGAATCCTGGATAGGTGGGGTCAGACACCACTAGGACAGGATGCTTCGATGAAGGAAACCGGCCCCGCCTACCTCCCCGCTGCCCTACCCAGCCGCAGTTGACGTTCGCCGGAACCGCCGCCGCCCCCGCGGCGTAGAGTCGGCAGATGGGCGGCCTGACGCGCAAGGAGCTGCTGGCGGGCGCCGCGGCGGCCGGCGTGGTGGCCGGCTGCGGCGGGCTCGCCTGACAAGCCCGCCTACGACCCACGCGACTGGGCGTCGGTCAAGGCGCAGTTCGCGCTCTCGCGCGACGTCCGCCACTTCGACGCCTTCGTCCTCGCCACGCACCCGAAGCCGGTCCGCGAGGCGATCGAGCGCCACCGGCGCGGGCTCGACGCCGACCCCGCCGGCTACATCCACGCGCACGAGCTCGAGAACGACGAGCGTGTGCTCCAGGCCGCGGCGCGCTATCTCGAGGTCCCGCCGGACTTCGCCTTCACGGACTCGACGACGATGGGCCTCGGCCTCGTCTACGGCGGCATCCGCATCGAGGGCCGCCCGGTCGCCACCGAGCACGACTTCTACTCGACGCACGAGTCGCTGCGCCTGCGCTTCAAGGACTTCGAGCAGATCCGGCTCTATGACGATCCCGCGCAGGCCACCGTCGAGCGAGATGGTCGAGCGAGCCCGCGGCGTCGACGCAGGCCTGCTCGCAGCTCACGTGGGTGCACTCCGGCACCGGCGTCAAGATCCCCGCGCAGGAGATCGCCGAAGCGGTGCGACCCGCGCTCGTGGTGCTGGACGGAGTCCACGGCCTCGCCGCCGACGACCTGCCGATCGACTCGGTCGACGTGCTCGTCGCCGGCACGCACAAGTGGCTCGGCGGCCCGCGCGGAACCGGCCTCGTCTGGAGCCGATCCTGGGACCGTCTCAAGCCCTTCATCCCGACCTTCCACCCCGGATCACCCGCCGCGAGCTGGAACCCCGGCGGCTACCACACCTTCGAGCACCGCTGGGCGCTCGCCGAGGCGTTCGACTTCCACCACCGGATCGGGCGGACCAAGGTCACCAAGCGGATCCAGAGCCTCGCGACGCGGCTCAAGGAGGGCCTCGCCGAGCTGCGCAACGTGCGGCTCGTGACGCCGATGGCCGAGGAGGTGTCGGCGGGGATCGTCTGCTTCGAGGTCGACGGGCTCGACCCTCCGACGGCGGTCATGCGGCTCCGGGAGCGCAGGATCGCGGCCTCGGTCACGCCCTACGCGCAGCCGTACGTGCGGCTGGGCACGGGCCTGTGGGTCGACGAGGCCGACGTGGACGCCGCGCTGGCCGCAATCACGCGGCTCTGAGCGCCAGTTTCACGCCGCGACCTCGTTGCAGGTCGCATGAGGTCGACGCTCATCGCCGTTCTGATGCTGGCCCTGTCCGCCCCGGTCGCGCTCGCCCACCCCGAGCGCCAGGCCCACTTCCCCGACGGCAGCGTCGGCGCCGTACCCAAGTACCGCAAGACCGCCGACCAGATCATCACCGTCTGCAAGCGCGACTCGGCGAAGCGCATCCGGCGCTCGTTCCGCAAGCAGCCGAAGGTCCGCAAGACGCGGCTGCGGCAGCTCCGGAGCTGCGACTTCCGCCACATCCAGGCCGCCGTGAACGCGGCCCGCAGCGGGGCGATCATCCGCATCATGCCGGGCGTCTACCGGGAGGAGCCGAGCCGGCGCGCTCCCGAGCCCGACCCGAGCTGCGCGAACGACTACGAGGAGATCGGCAGCTCGCTGCTCGCCTCCGGCGTGGCCGGGAACGGCGGCGGCGCCAAGGTCGCCAACTACGAGTACCAGCGCAAGTGCCCGAACGCCCAGAACCTGATCGCGATCATCGGCGACGGGCCCGACGAGGACCGCGTCTGCGACAGCAAGTGCAACCTGCAGATCCAGGGCATGGGGCGCACGCGCAAGGACGTCCTGATCTCCGGCCAGCGGACCAAGCTCAACGTCATCCGCGCCGACCGCGCCGACGGCATCTACTTCAAGAAGTTCACCGTCGAGTTCTCGGACTTCAACAACATCTACGTCCTCGAGACCAACGGCTTCCGGATGGAGGACATCCAGTCGCGCTACTCGCGCGAGTACGGCTTCCTCTCCTTCACCTCCGACCACGGCCTCTACAACCGGCTCGAGGCGTTCGGCTCCGGCGACAGCGGCATCTACCCCGGCTCCGGGCCCGAGGGCCACTGCCAGCGCTACGGGATCGAGATCCGCAACTCGAACTCGCACCACAACACGATCGGCTACTCGGGCACGGCCGGCAACGGCGTGTGGGCGCACGACAACCGCTTCCACCACAACGCGACCGGCATGACGACCGACTCGTTCGCCTCCGGCCATCCCGGCATGCCGCAGGACTGCGCCAAGTGGGAGCGCAACCTCATCTACTCCAACAACGAGGACTACTTCAACGCCGAGCGCGACGCCTACTGCAAGGACACGCCGACCGACCAGCGTGACCCGACGATCGTCTGCCCGACCTTCCAGGTGCCGGTCGGCACGGGCATCGGGATCTTCGGCGGCAACGGCGACATCGTCCGCGACAACTACTTCTGGGACAACTGGCGCGACGGCGTGAAGCTGCTGTTCGTGCCCGCCGCCTTCCGCGGCGAGCCCGACAAGGGCATCGACACCTCGTTCGACAACCGCTTCGCCGACAACAAGATGGGCGTGCGGCCCGACGGCACGCGCGACCCGAACGGCAACGACTTCTGGTGGGACGAGGAGGGCAGCGGCAACTGCTGGAGCGGCAACGTCGGGCCGGCGGGCGGGACGCCGTCCTCGAACGTGCTGACCGGCCTGCCGACCTGCCCGGGCTCGACGGTGTTCAGCCCCGGCGTGCCGGTCAAGACCGCCAGCCAGGCCACCTGCTCGACCTGGGATCCGTACGAGAACCCCGACCCGCCGGGCTGCGACTGGTTCACCCGGCCTGAGGAGCCCCGATGAGCACCTACGCCGGTCACGCCGCCGCGCCGCGCCTCGGCGCGGCCCCCAACTTCGTCCGCCGCCGCGTCGTCGCCGTGCTGATCGCGGCCGCGCTCGCCGTGGCCGCGTTCGTCGCGCTGTCCAGCCTCGGCGGCGTCGATCGCACGGGCCCGCTGGCCTGGTCCGGCGATTCCGAGGTGTTCACGCACCCGACGCTGCCGGGCGACCGCGTGCTCACCGCCAAGCTGCGCAACGACGGTCTGCACCCGCTGCGCGTCGACATCGGCGACGTGCGCCTGCTCGACTCCGACGGCCGCGAGGTGGCCTCGACGCCCGTGTTCCTCCAGGCGTTCGGCAAGTCGCTGTGGGCTGCCGGTCGCGGGCCGCAGCAGATGCCGGACACCGAGCTGCAGCGCACCGGCCGCATCGCGCTGCTCAAGCCGGGCCAGGAGGTCCCGCTCACCGTTGCCTGGCACGCCGCCGACGGCGACCCGGTGCGCGTCGAATACGGGAGGGGTTCGCTGGGCCTTCCGGGGTAGTCTCAAAGTGAGACTTCTGACCTGGAGAGACCCATGTCCGAGAACTCCTTCGACGCCCGTGCCGACCTCGAGGTCGGCGGGCGCAACTACGAGATCTACCGCCTCGACTCGCTCCAGTCGAAGTACGACGTCGCCCGGCTGCCCTTCTCGCTGAAGGTCCTGCTCGAGAACCTCCTCCGCAACGAGGACGGCGTCGCCGTGCGCAAGGAGGACGTCGAGAACCTGGCGAAGTGGGATCACACCGCCGAGCCCGAGATCGAGATCGCCTTCACCCCGGCGCGCGTGGTGATGCAGGACTTCACCGGCGTGCCCGCGGTCGTCGACCTCGCCGCCATGCGCGACGCGATGGCCGACCTCGGCGGCGACGCGAACAAGATCAACCCGCTGGTGCCGGCCGAGCTGGTGATCGACCACTCGGTCCAGGTCGACGTGTTCGGCACGCGCGACGCCTTCCGCGTCAACGTCGACCGCGAGTACGAGCGCAACGAGGAGCGCTACGCGTTCCTGCGCTGGGGCCAGGGCGCCTTCGAGGGCTTCAAGGTCGTCCCGCCCGGCACCGGCATCGTGCACCAGGTCAACCTCGAGTACCTGGCGCGCGTGGTGTTCGACAACGAGGGGACGCTGTACCCCGACACGCTGGTCGGCACCGACTCGCACACGACGATGATCAACGGCCTCGGCGTGCTCGGCTGGGGCGTCGGCGGCATCGAGGCCGAGGCGGCGATGCTCGGCCAGCCGATGTCGATGCTGATCCCGCGCGTGGTCGGCTTCAAGCTCGGCGGCGAGCTGCCCGAGGGCGCCACCGCCACCGACCTCGTGCTCACCGTCACCCAGATGCTGCGCGAGCACGGCGTGGTCGGCAAGTTCGTCGAGTTCTTCGGGCCGGGCGTGCCCAACCTGCCGCTCGCCGACCGCGCCACGATCGGCAACATGAGCCCCGAGTTCGGGTCCACGTGCGCGATGTTCCCGATCGACAAGGAGACCCTGCGCTACCTGGAGTTCTCCGGCCGCGACGCCGAGCGGATCGAGATCGTCGAGGCCTACGCGCGCGAGCAGGGCCTGTGGCACGACGAGGACTCGGAGGAGCCGACCTACTCGGAGACGCTCGAGCTCGACCTCGGCGAGGTCGTGCCCTCGCTCGCGGGCCCCAAGCGCCCGCAGGACCGCGTGACGCTGACCGAGTCCAAGGCCTCGTTCCGGATGGCGCTCGACGGCTTCCTGCCCGAGCCCGACGAGTGCGACGCGCCGCTCGAGGACACCTTCCCCGCCTCCGACCCGACGGCGGCGCAGGAGCCCAAGACACCGCACGAGCACACCGCCGAGGACGCCGGCTCCGGCACCGGCGGCGTCCAGGTCGCCGACCGCGCGTCGGTCAAGGCGCAGGTGACGCTGGCCGACGGCACCGAGACCGAGCTCGACCACGGGCACGTGGTGATCGCGGCGATCACGTCGTGCACCAACACCTCCAACCCGTCGGTCATGCTCGGCGCCGGGCTGCTGGCCAAGAACGCCGTCGAGCGCGGGCTGCAGGCCAAGCCGTGGGTGAAGACCTCGCTGGCGCCAGGCTCGAAGGTCGTCACCGAGTACTTCGAGCGCGCGGGCCTGACGCCCTACCTCGAGGAGCTCGGCTTCCACCTCGTCGGCTACGGCTGCACGACGTGCATCGGCAACTCCGGCCCGCTGCCGGAGGAGATCTCCGACGCCGTCAACGCCGAGGACCTGGCGGTGGTCTCCGTGCTGTCGCGGCAACCGCAACTTCGAGGGCCGCATCAACCCCGACGTGAAGATGAACTACCTCGCCTCGCCGCCGCTGTGCGTGGCCTACGCGCTGGCGGGGACGATGGACATCGACCTGCTCGACGAGCCGCTCGGGCAGGACAAGGACGGCGCGGACGTCTACCTCAAGGACATCTGGCCGTCGACCAAGGACGTCGCGCACACGGTCGAGGAGGCCGTGCAGAGCGACATGTTCACCTCCTCCTACGGCGAGGTGTTCGAGGGCGACGAGCGCTGGAACTCGCTCGAGGTGCCGGAGGGCGAGCGCTTCGCGTGGGCCGACGACTCGACCTACGTGCGCCAGCCGCCGTTCTTCGACGACCTGCCGCCCGAGCCGGAGCCGGTGGGCGACATCGAGGGCGCCAAGGTGCTCGCCGTGCTCGGCGACTCGGTGACCACCGACCACATCTCGCCGGCGGGCGCGATCAAGAAGGACTCGCCGGCGGCGAAGTACCTCAACGAGCACGGGGTCGAGAACAAGGACTTCAACTCCTACGGGTCACGGCGCGGCAACCACGAGGTGATGATGCGCGGCACGTTCGCGAACATCCGCCTGCGCAACTTCATCGCCGGCAAGGAGCTGATCGGCGGCCTCACGCTCTACGAGGGCGACGAGATGCCGATCTACGACGCGGCCATGAAGTACGCCGAGCAGGGCACGCCGCTCGTGGTGCTGGCCGGCGCCGAGTACGGCTCCGGCTCGTCGCGCGACTGGGCGGCCAAGGGCACGCGGCTGCTGGGCGTGCGCGCGGTGATCGCGGAGTCGTACGAGCGCATCCACCGCTCCAACCTGGTCGGCATGGGCGTGCTGCCGCTGCAGTTCAACGACGGCGACTCCGCCGAGTCGCTCGGCCTCACCGGCGAGGAGGAGTTCTCGATCACCGGCATCGACGGCGGCGAGGCCAAGGAGGTCGATGTTCGCGCCGGCGACATCGAGTTCAAGGCCCGGGTGCGCATCGACACGCCGAAGGAGGTCCAGTACTTCCAGCACGGCGGGATCCTGCAGTTCGTGCTGCGAGGGCTGCTCGGAAGCTAAGCCTGGATCTACCGATCCCCGCGGCGCCTCGCCGCCGTGGGCCTTCGCCAGAGCCGATCGGCCGCGTCCCCGAGTGACCCGCCACGAGGAGACGCGGCCGATCGTCTCTGCCTCGACCCACGACGCCGAGGCATCCACGGTCATCGGTAGATCCAGGCTAAGCTGCTCGGCCTCATGGCCGTACCCGAGACGCTTCGCAAGCTGCTGACCGCGCCCGGCCCGTCGGGCTACGAGCAGGCCCCGGCCGCCGTGTTCCGCGAGGCGGCGGCGGCCTTCGCCGAGATCACGCACGACACGGTCGGCTCGACCGTCGCCCGCGTGAAGGGCACCGCCGAGGGGCCGCTCGTGGCGGTGATCGGGCACATCGACGAGATCGGCCTGATCGTCCACCACATCGACGACGACGGCTACCTGTGGTTCACGGGCGTCGGCGGCTGGGACCCGGTGATCCTCGTCGGCCAGCGCGTCGAGATCGCGACACGCGACGGCAACGTCCCTGGCGTGGTCGGCAAGAAGCCGATCCACCTGCTCAAGGAGGAGGAGCGCAAGAAGGCGCCGGAGCTCAAGGGCCTGCACATCGACATCGGCGCGAAGGACGGTGAAGACGCGCGCTCGATGGTGCGCGTCGGCGACGTGGCGGTGATCGCCGGCGAGCCGGTCGAGTACCCGCACAACCGCGTCGTCTCGCGCTCGATGGACAACCGGCTCGGCTGCTACGTGGCGTTCGAGGCCGCACGGCTGGTCGCCGAGGCGGGAGGGGCGCCGGGCGACGTGGCCGCCTGCGCCGTGGCGCAGGAGGAGATCACCTTCGGCGGCGCCACCACGACCGCCTACACGCTGCGGCCCGACATCGCCATCGTCGTCGACGTGACCTTCGCGACCGACGCGCCGGGCACCGAGGAGAAGGAGCTCGGGAGCCACAAGTTCGGCAGCGGGCCGGTGATCCAGCGCGGCTCCACGCTCGACCCGACCGTCTTCGAGCTGCTGCACGCCGCCGCCGAGGCGGAGGGCATCCCGTTCACGATGGCCGCCTCCGCGCGCTACACGGGCACCGACGCCGACGCCTTCCACCTCTCGCGCGGCGGCATCCCGTCGGCGGTCGTCTCGATCCCGCTGCGCTACATGCACTCGCCCGTCGAGATGGTCCAGCTCGACGACGTCGAGAACGCCGCGAAGCTGATCGCCGCGTTCGCGCAGCGGCTCGAGCCCGGCCTGGACCTGCGCCGCTGAGCCTGCTCCTCCTGTTCGACGTCGACGGCACGCTGCTGCGGGCCGGGTCGACCGAGCACGGGCACGCGCTGCGCGAGGCGGCCGCACAGGTCCACGGCATCCCGCCGCTCGACGGCGTCCGGGTGGAGTTCGCCGGGCGCACCGACGCCAACATCGTCACCGACATGCTGGCCGCGGTCGGCGTCCAGCGCGAGGCCGCCGACGCCCGCTGGGCCGAGGTGCAGGCCGCCGCCATGGAGGCCTACGAGCGGCTGTGCCCGGCGGACCTGTCCGAGCGCGTGCTGCCGGGCATCGTCGAGCTGCTCGAGGCGCTCGCCGCCCGGCCGGACGAGTTCCGGATCTCGCTCGTGACCGGCAACCTCGAGCCGGTCGCGCGCCTCAAGCTCGAGCGGGCCGGGCTCGGCCGCTTCTTCGAGGCGGGCCAGGGCGGCTTCGCGTCCGACCATGCCTCGCGCGCCGAGCTGCCGGCCATCGCGCGGCAGCGTGCCGGCGACTGGCCGCGCGAGCGGACGGTGGTGATCGGCGACACCCCGCGCGACATCGCCTGCGCGCGCGCCGACCGCGTACGCGTGGCCGCGGTCGCCACCGGCCCGTACCCGATCGAGCAGCTGGCGGACGCGGACGCCGTGGTCGACGACGCCCGCGCCCTCCTGCCCGTGCTCGAGGACTTCGCTAGCGCTCCTTGACCACCGCGGCGCTGCCGCCGCCGCGGCGGGTCGGCTCGGCGGCCGCGAGGAAGCGCCCGCGGGGCAGGAACTCGATGCCGGTGACCGCACCGATCTCGTTCTGAGGCGTCCCGAAGGCGTGGCCATGCTCCGCCGTGAGGGCGGCCGCCTCGGTGCTCATGAACGCGGGCTCCGCGATCGAGGTCGCGCCGTTGCGCTGCGAGGCGCGCGGCGACGCAATGGCCGCCGGCAGGCTCTTGCCGAGCTCGAGCCGCTCGATCAGCGTCTGCAGGACGGTGGTGATGATCATCGAGCCGCCCGGCGAGCCGACGGCCAGCACCGGCCGCCCGTGCCGGGTGATGATGGTCGGCGCCATCGAGCTGCGCGGCCGCTTGCCGCCCTCGACCGAGTTCGGGACGTTGAGGTCGGAGTAGTTGAAGTCCGTCAGCTCGTTGTTGAGCAGGAAGCCGTAACCCGGCACGACGATGCCGTTGCCGCCCGTCGACTCGATCGTGAACGTGTACGAGACGACGTAGCCGTCGTCGTCGGCGACGGTGAGGTGCGTCGTCGACGGACCCTCCTGAGCGAGACCGACGGTGCCGGGCGGCCCGCAGTCACCGCCCGGAACGGCGGCGTTGACCGCCCGCTCGGTGATCAGCGCTCGCCGCTCGGCCGCGAAGCGGTCGGAGAGCAGGCAGCGCAACGGGACGTCGACGTAGTCGGGGTCGCCGAGGTACTTGTTGCGGTCGGCGAACGCGTAGCGCGACGCCTCGAGGAAGTAGTGCAGCGACCGCGTGCGGTCGCTCGCCGAGAGCGGCATGCCCTCGAGGATGTTGAGCGCCTCGCCGACGGTCGAGCCGCCGCTCGACGGCGGGCCCATGCCCCAGACGTCGAGGCCCTTGTAGCCGACGCGCGTCGGCTCGCGCCAGACGGCGTCGTAGCGCGCGAGGTCGCGCTCGGTCATCAGGCCGGGCCGCCAGACGTGGTTGGCGTCGGCGGCGATCGGCGGCTTCTGCGCGGCGGCGGCCATCGCGCGAGCGACCGGCCCGCTGTAGAAGGCGCGCGGTCCGGACCGCGCGATCAGCTCGTAGGTCTTCGCCAGATCCGGGTTGCGCAGCGTGCTGCCGACGTCGCGCGGCGTCCCGTCCGGGTCGAGGTAGATCGCCGCCGTCGACGGTACGTCGTTGAAGTAGTCCACGACCGGCGTCGTCTGGTCGACGAAGGTCTGGTCGACGGTGAAGCCGCGGCTCGCGACGTCGATGCCGGGCTTGAGCGCCTGGCGCAGCGACAGGCGGCCGTAGCGGTCGAGCGCCTCGTCCCACTGCGCGACGGTGCCGGGCACGCCGGCCGACAGCCCGCTCCAGCGCGCCGGGTCGAAGGCCAGCGCCGCGCCGTTCTCGAAGAACGAGTCGGGCCGCATCGCATACGGCGCTTTCTCGCGGCCGTCGATCGTCGTCACCTGGCCGCGCGGCGTCCGGATGACCATGAAGCCGCCGCCGCCGATTCCGGCCGAGAACGGCTCGGTCACGCCGAGCACGCCGGCCGCCGCCACCGTGGCGTCGACGGCGTTGCCGCCGCGCCGCAGCGTGTCGATCGCCGCCTTGGTGGCCAGCGCGTCGACGGTCCCCGCCGCGCCCCCCTTGCCGACCGCGGTCGGCTCCTTTTCGAAGTCGTCCCGGTGGCCCGCCTGTGCCACCGGAGCCGCCAGCGCCGCGGCCAACACCGCCGCGGCCAGGATCCTGCGAATCATCAGTGCCTCCCCTGTCGTCAGGGGAGCCCTACCCGGGCCGCTAGCGGGGCACGCGCACGATCTCGGACACCAGCGCCTGGCCCGAGACCTGACGGAGCCGGGTCACGTAGGCGGCGTCCTCGGCCAGCGCGGTCGTCCACAGCGTCGCGGAGACGCCGCGGCGCGGCCGCTTCCACAGCTTGTGCGGCTGGCCGTGCTGCTTGTGGATGTCGCCAGGCTCGTGCCCGGCGTCGCGCCGGCCCGTGGGCACGGTCGACCACAGGCGCCGGTCCCTGCGCGGCGAGCGGCGGGTGACGGGGCCGAGGCGCAGCTCCTGGCGGGCGTAGTACGCGCGCACGTAGAGCAGGCGCCGTCCCTGCAGCGACGGGTTGAGCAGCAGCGCGCGACGCTCCTGGCGGGCGGTGGCCGTCTGGCCGGTGGTGAGGTCGGCCACGATGATGCGGCTCGTGCGGCCGATCAGGTGGAAGGCCAGGCGGTCGCCCTGGAGCGCGGGGCGGCCCAGCTCCGGCGCGCGGATGATCTCGCGCGGCGCCCCGCCGAGCGGCGCGGCGTAGATGACGTCGCCGTCGCCCTCGCGCGCGCGCCATGCGATCCACGACTCAGAGACGGCGACGGCGTCAGCGCCGGGCGCCGCCACGCTCGTGCCGAACCCGTCGCCCGACGTCGACTGCACGACGATGTCCGAGCCGGCGACGACCGCGAGCCGGCCCGGGCCGAGCGCCGGATGGGCCCCGCCGAGGCGGGTCTGCTGACCGTCCTGCACGAGCACTCCGGGCTGGCCGGCCTCGTGCCAGGCGATCAGCGCGCCGTCGACGCTCGGGTCGCTCGCGTTGGTGGCCAGCCGCTCGGCCATCAGGCGACCAGCGCGACCGCGCACGCCGTCAGCGCCACGGCGTCGACGGCGCGCAGAGAGCGCAGGATCCGCGGCCGCTCGGCCATCGCGGCGTGCAGGGCGCCGCCGCCGGCCGGAGCGAGCACGACGACGGGCAGCAGCCGCCCCGCGCCGAAGGCGAGGCCGATGGCCAGGCCGAGCGCCGGATCGCCGAGCGCGACGCTGACGCCGGCCAGCGCCCAGACGGCGAAGGTGAGGATGAACGTCGTGAAGCCGAGCCCGAGCAGCACGCCGTAGAGGCCGGCGGCCAGCGGCACGGGCATGCGCCGGCGCCACGACTCGGGCACCTGGCGGCGCACCTGCGGGCACGATCCGCGCGCCGCGCGCCTCGCCGATCGCCGCCGCCAACGCGATCGCGGCCGCCGCGACCGGGGCGCTCGCGCCGAGCGCCTGGCCGAGCAGCGCCAGGCCGCCGAACGTGATCGCGCCGCCCACCAGCGCGCCCGCCGCGAACGTCGCGCACGCGGCGGCGGTCACCCGCATCCGCCCGGCATAGCCCTGCGGCGCGAGCGTCTCCACCATCGAGAAGCCGCACGGGGACCAGGCGCCGGTGACGCCGGCCGCCGCCGCGGCGAGGATGAGGACGGCCTCTAGCATTTGATGTTGGTGTCGTAGTACATGACGCAGAAGACCTTGCGGCCCTTGTAGCAGTAGCCGGTCAGCGAGGCGTCGCCGTTGATGCGGCGCGGGTGGGGCGAGCAGCAGTCGACGAGCTTGCGGATGCGGCCGCCGCAGCAGCGGAACCAGGCGCCGTCGACCTGGGTCTTGATGTCGAAGCGGTCGGCGACCACGTCGCACACGGCCGTGCGGGTGGCGATCGGCAGCGGCCGGCCGTCGGCGTCGGTCAGCGGGCGCTCGTCCTCGTCGACCGCGCGCCCGTCGGCCCCGACCAGCCGGCCGAGGTCGTCGATCGGGTGGCCGTCCTGCGCGCGCAGCGGCAGCCCGCGCGAGTCGATCCGCGGCAGCCCGGTCGGGTGCGGGCACGAGTCGGTCGTGTAGATGTGACCGCAGAAGTGGTAGGCCTCGGCGTCGCCGGGGGCCACCAGCCCGGCGACCGTGCCCGCGCCCGTCACGCCGAGCACGGCGCCCGACACGCGCGAGAGGAAGCCGCGCCGCGACGTGCCGGCGGCGACCCGGTCGCTGAGGCTAGGCACGGACCGCTCCCCTGCGCCGCTCGGCGGCGGCGAGCACGGACTCGAGCTGCGCGCCGGTGTTGAAGGTGCCCTTGGCGAGCACGGTGCCGTCGGCGTCGAGCGCGACGGCGAACGGGCTGCCGGGAACGTCGGCGACCGCCCAGGCGTCGGCGTCGCGGACCTCGTCGAAGCGGAGCAGCGCCACCCGCGGGTCGCGGCCGAAGGCCTCGACGGCCGGCTCGAGCGCGCGGCACAGGCCGCAGCCCTCGGAGCTGAACACGGCCAGGCCGATCCGCCCCGGGATCAGCTCGAAGTGCGCGGCGAGCGCCGTGCGCGCGCCGACCTCCGGGCCCTCGTGGGCGACCTCGAGCGCTCCGCGCGGGTCGGCCGCCAGCCGCAGCATGCCGACCTCGCGGGCGAGCGAGAGGACGACGACGGCCAGCGCGACGAGGCCGGCGAGGGCGACGGCGAGGCCGAGCGCGAGCCAGCCCTCCGTGCTCGGCTCGCTGCGCGGCAGCAGCGGCAGGATCGCCAGGGCGGAGGCGAGCAGGGCGGTGCGGGCGAGCGAGGCGCGCGAGACGCGGCCGCGGGCGCCGAAGCAGGCGCACGGCGCGCCGCCGCGGCCGGTCGCCAGCGCGACGGCCTGGGCCGCGCAGAAGACGGCGAGCAGGCCGGCGGCCGCGTACGCGGCGGCGTCGATCCCGGCCCCGACCCCCACGGCGAGCGCGGCCTCGACGGCGACGAGCGCGCCCCACAGCACGCGCGCGATCTCCTCGCGGCGCACGCCGTAGGTGGCCAGCGCGGCACGCGTGCCGGCAGGGTCCACGAGCTTGAGGACCGCCGATGCGAGCAGCACGAACCCGAGGACCAGGCAGGCGACGACCGACACCATGAGGCGCCTGAAGGTAGCAAGGGGCGGCGATCAGGGCGCCGGGCGAGGGCTGGCGGCGCGGCCGAAGCGGTTGCCGGGCCGCCCGTGGGCGACACCGGCGGCGCCGGCCCAGCCGGTGCTGCGCGTGCGGTTCTTGCCCTGGCGCTTGGCGTCGTAGAGCGCGATGTCGGCCGCCTCGATCACCGTGTCGGCCTCGGCCATCTCCGCCTCGAGGGCGCTGACCCCGACGCTCACCGTGACGCGCAGCGGGGTGCCGTCGGGCAGCGGGAGCTCGAGCGCCTCGATGGCGCGGCGGATGCTCTCGCCCGTCGTCCACGCGCCCTCGATGCCGGTGTCCGAGAGGATCACGGCCAGCTCGTCGCTGCCGTAGCGGGCGGCGACGTCGGTGGCGCGGCACGAGCGGCCGACCACGTCCGCCACCGCCTGCAGCACGCCGTCGCCGAACTGATGGCCGTGGCCGTCGTTGATCGCCTTGAAGTCGTCGATGTCGACGAGCGCCAGCCCCGTCGGCCGGCCGGAGCGGGCCGTGCGCTGGGCCTCGTGCTGGAGCGCCTCCTGGAAGCGCCGGTGGTTGGCGAGCCCGGTCAGCTCGTCGACGGTCGCCTGCCGCCGCAGCTGGTCGTGCAGGGCCGCGTTCTCGATCGCGAGCGCCGTCTGCTGCGCCAGGTAGCCGAACAGCGCCTGCTCCTCCTGCGTGAACGGCCGCCCGCGGCGGGCGACGACCAGCACCTCCGGCCCGCCGGTCAGCGGCTGGGCCATCGCCGTGTCGTCGCCGTGCTCGGCGATCCGCAGCGCGCCGGTCTGCTGGGCGGCGACCTCGGCCGCGACGACGGCCGGCGTGAGCGGCTCGTCGGCGAGGTTCACCCGCCCGAAGTCGGCGCTGAGCGCCTCGACCGCCGTGCGCAGCCCGATGTCGATCAGCGCCGCGCGGTCGAGCTTGGAGCCGAAGGCCTCGCCGATCCGGTGGATCGCCCGGTCGAGACGGGCGTGCTCCTCGGTGAGCTGGTCGAGCCGGTCGTGCGCCTCGCGGATGCGCGCGCCGCGGTCGGCGGCGAGGGCGGCGAGCAGCGCGAGCAGCGGCAGGATGAGCACGAAGGCGACCGGCTCGCCGGCCGCCGCCATGGCGACGAGGAAGCCGACCGGGGTCAGGCAGGCGTCGATCGCGTAGACGTCGGCGATCACGCGCAGCTGGGCGGCAGGGGCGATGCCGCGCCCCAGCCACTCGCGGATGGTGGCCGTGAGAAGGTCGATCCCGCACTGGGCGAGCAGGGCGAGCAGCGGCACCGCCCAGTACTCGAGCTCCGCCGGCGGCCCGCCGGCGGCCACGACCACGAGCGCGGCGCCGACCGCGTACCAGGCGTCCGCGATGCCGGTCACGATGCGCTCGGGGTGCTCGAGACCGCGCAGCGTGCCGATCAGCGCACCGCCGGCCAGGCCGAGGCCGACGCAGGCGGGCACGATCTCCGGCGGCAGCAGGAAGAGCATCGGGACCAGCACGAGCTGCGTCGGGACGGCGAAGCCTCCGCCGAGGTGCAGGTGGACGCGGGAGGCGAGCGCCAGGCTGACGATCAGGGCGGCGGCCAGCAGCGGGTCCAGCGTGCGCTCGAACGGGACGAGCAGCGCCATCGCGAGCGCCACGACGGCGAAGCTGACGGCGGCCGCCGCCTCGACGCGCAGCTCGCGGCCGGTCAGCCGGCGCGCGTCGTACGGGCGCCAACGCACAAGCAGCCGCTCCACACCGGAGCGGCGGGAGTGCTCGTCCGCCACCGAACGCTCTCGCACGCGTGTTCCATCGGCAGACAGGCGAGAAACTTTAGGGCCAATCGGTTCGCATGCGGACATGCGGGCTCAAGGCGGCGCTCAAGCGTCCCGATAGCGCCCCCGGAAGGTCGTTCCCTATCCGAAGGACGGTCCCAATGGCGGGCTCCACGCACATCCCCTTACGCCACCTGCTCACGGCGTGCACGGTGATCCTGGGCTTCCTGCTCGCGGCCCCGATCGCGCGGGCCGACTGCGAGGGTCAGGCGCTCGAGCAGCCCTTCGCGCAGTGGGGTGACTCAGCGCACTACACGCTCGTCGGCGACGGCGATCTCACCGCCGGAGCCGCCGGCTGGGACCTCGACGGCGCCGACCTCGTCGCCGACAACGAGCCCTGGTACGTGCACGGCGGCGACACCCCGAGCGCCCTGCGCCTGCGCGCCGGCGACAGCGCCACGACGCCGCCGATCTGCGTCTCGCTCGCCCACCCCACCATGCGGTTCTTCCTCCGCAACCGCGGCGGCCTGCTCGGGGCGCTGACGGTCGAGGTGGTCACGAGCAACGGGCTGGCGCTGCCGATCGGCGTCATCCCCGGGCTGCTGGGTGACGACGACTGGAACCCGTCGGCGGCGCTGCTGGTCGTCGGCAACCTGCTCGACGACGAGGTCTCGTTCCGCTTCACCGCCGGCGGGCTCGGCGGCTCGTACGTGATCGACGACGTCTACGTCGATCCCTACAAGAAAGGCTAGAGGACCAGTAGCCGTCTGCGCCCACGGGATCGAACCGCGCGGTGCGCGCCAGCTCGACGCGCACGTCCGGGATCTCGCGGTCGCAGACGGCGGCGATCTCGGCCGTCGCGAGCGGGTACGGCGCCCAGGCCAGCACCTCGTCCACCGACTCCGGATCGGGGCGCCGGGTGAGCGACGGCTCGAGGTTGGCCAGGGCGGTCTCGTAGGCCTCGATCGGGCGGTAGCCGGGCAGGTCGACGCGGGCTTCGCCGGCCAGCAGCTCGTACGACGGGCAGGTGTACCGGCGCTCCTCGGGCGGGCCGCCGAGCTTGTAGTCCTGGGCGCGCGAGGAGGGGGAGGGGCTGCGGGCGGCGCGCATGTCGGCGCGCAGCGCCTCCTCGACCTCGGGCTCGGCGCAGAACGCGGCGATCTCGGCGACCGGCAGGCCGGCCTGCCCGGCGGCCAGCTCGAGGGTGTCGGAGTCGTCGAGCAGGTGGCCGGCCATGGTCAGCACGCGCAGGCGGCGCAGCAGCAGGCCGGCGCGGTCGGGCCAGCGCATGCGGGCGGCCACGACGGCGCGGCAGGCATGGACGGTCGCCGCGAGCCAGATCCGCTCGCGCCAGTCCATCGGCATGCCGTACTCGAGCTGCAGGCGGCGGTAGCCCTCCGTGTGCTTCCACTCGCGCTTCTCCTCGCGCAGCACGACCATGTGCAGCCGCCAGTCGATCTGGTCGCCGTAGAGCCACAGCAGCCGGTGCCGCTGGCGCTCGGCGCTGAACGCGTACGGGCAGGCCGGATCCGTGAAGTGGCGGATCGTGACCGGCTGCGTCAAGCGCGCGTGAGCTTCTTGTACGTGATGCGGTGCGGGCGGTCGGCCTCGGCGCCGAGCTGCTCGTGGCGCCACTCCTCGTAGGCCTCGAAGTTCCCCTCGAACCAGTGCACCTGCGAGTCGCCCTCGAAGGCGAGCACGTGGGTCGCCACGCGGTCCAGGAACCAGCGATCGTGGGAGATGATCACCGCGCAGCCCGGGAAGGCCAGCAACGCCTCCTCCAGCGCGCGCAGCGTGTCGACGTCGAGGTCGTTGGTGGGCTCGTCGAGGAGCAGGACGTTGCCGCCGCGCCGCAGCAGCTTCGCCAGGTGCACGCGGTTGCGCTCGCCGCCCGACAGCGAGCCGACCTTCTTCTGCTGGTCCGTGCCCTTGAAGTTGAAGCCCGCGACGTACGCGCGCGAGTTCATCTCGCGATCGCCGACCTTGATGTTGTCGTAGCCCTCGGAGATCTCCTCCCAGACCGTCTTGTCCGCGGCGAGCGCGTCGCGCGACTGGTCGACGTAGGCGAGATCGACCGTGTCGCCGAGCCTGATCGCGCCGGCGTCCGGCTTCTCGTCGCCGACGATCATCCGGAACAGCGTGGTCTTGCCGGCGCCGTTGGCGCCGATCACGCCGACGATCCCGGCCGGCGGCAGGTCGAACGAGAGGTCCTCGATCAGCAGGCGGTCGCCGAAGCCCTTGCGCACGTCGTCGGCCTCGATCACCTTGCCGCCGAGGCGCTGGCCCGCGGGGATGTGGATCTGGACCTGGTCGAGCTTGACGTTGCGCTCCTCGGCGAGCAGGCGCTCGTAGTTGGCCAGGCGCGCCTTGGACTTCGTGCGCCGGCCCTTGGGGTTGGTGCGCACCCACTCGAGCTCCGCCGCGATCGTGCGCTGGCGCGAGGACTCCTGGCGCTCCTCCTGGGCCAGCCGCTCCTGCTTCTGCTCGAGCCAGCTCGAGTAGTTGCCGCGGAAGGGGAGGCCGTGGCCGCGGTCGAGCTCGAGGATCCAGCCGGCCACGTTGTCGAGGAAGTAGCGATCGTGGGTCACGGCCACGACGGTGCCCTTGTAGTCCTCCAGGTGGCGCTCCAGCCACGCCACCGACTCGGCGTCGAGGTGGTTGGTGGGCTCGTCGAGCAGCAGCAGGTCGGGAGCGGAGAGCAGCAGCCGGCAGAGCGCGACGCGGCGCCGCTCGCCGCCGGACAGCTTCGAGACCTCGGCGTCGGCGGGAGGCAGGCGGAGGGCGTCCATCGCCTGGTCGAGCTGGGAGTCGAGGTTCCAGGCGTCGGCGGCGTCGATCTTCTCCTGCAGGCGGGCGAACTCGTCGGCCGTCTCGTCGGAGTAGTTGGCGGCCAGCTCGTTGAAGCGGTCGAGCAGCGCGCGGGTCTCGGCGACGCCGCCCTCGACGTTGCCGCGCACGTCCTTGGACTCGTCGAGATGCGGCTCCTGCTCGAGCAGGCCGACCGACGCGCCGGGCGCGAGCTGCGCCTCGCCGCGGAACTCCTTGTCGACCCCGGCCATGATCCGCAGCAGCGTCGACTTGCCGGAGCCGTTGAGGCCGAGCACGCCGATCTTGGCGCCGGGCATGAAGCTCAGCGATATGTCCTTCAGCACCTGCTTGTCCGGCGGATGCGTCCGGGACAGCCGGTACATGGTGAAGATGTATTGGCTCGACATCGGCGTCTGAGGATAGGCCCCGCCCGCGTGTCGAAGTCCGCGCGGCCGATTCCTAGCCAGATGTCCATTCCAGGAAGCCCTGCTCTGGGCGATAAATGAGAGCATGAAGCCGCTGATCGGCGTCACCACCTCGGAGATGCGGTCCAGCCGCGCCGGGACGCTGCGACGCCACGGCGAGCCTCCGCACTCCGAGATGGCGCTCGGCATGAGCTATCTACGGGCGATCGAGGAGGCCGGGGGGATGCCGGTCGTGCTGCCGCCGCTGGGTGACGCGGTGGCCTACCTCGACCGGCTCGACGGCATCTGCCTGTCGGGCGGCCCGGACCTCGATCCCGACGCCTACGGCGCCCCCGAGCGCCACGCCGAGCTCGGCCCCACCGAGCCCGGGCTCGACGCCTTCGAGCTCGAGCTGGCGCGGGCGGCCGACGCGCGCGGGCTGCCGATCCTCGGCATCTGTCGCGGCGCCCAGGCCTTGAACGTGGCTCGCGGCGGGACGCTGCATCAGCACCTGCCCGGCCATCGCCAGACCGAGCCGGCCACCGCCACCACGCACACCGTCCACGTCGAGCCGGACTCGCGCCTCGCGGACGTGGCCGGCGCCGGGCGGCTGCGCGTGAACTCCTTCCACCACCAGGCCGTCGACGTCCTCGGCAGCGGGTTGCGCGTCGTCGCGCGCTCCGCCGACGGCGTCGTCGAGGCGATCGAGGAGCCGGGCTCCCGGCTCGTGCTCGCCGTCCAGTGGCACGCGGAGGGCCTGACCTCCCAGCCGCGCCATCGCGCGCTGTTCGCCGAGCTGGTGCAGGCGTCCTCCGCGCCCGCCGCGCGGCTCCGTCGCGCCGCGTAGAGCAATTCCTCGGGTGACGCTACCCGCACCTTCGAACTAGGGACTCCCCCGATGCGGGGACGGCCTCCCCCCGGGACGATGCAGGCATGTCGCTGCTGCTGCCCTCATCGCCCGCCATCCATCGGTTCACCGGCACCCTGATCGGCCCCGACGACGACGGGTACGACGAGGGGCGCCGCGTCTACAACGGCATGGTCGACCGCCACCCGGCGCTGATCGCGCGCTGCGAGTCGGTCGCCGACGTCTCGGCCGCGGTCGTCCACGCGCGCAGCCACGGGATGGAGATCGCGGTGCGCGGCGGCGCCCATTCGGCGCCCGGCTTCGGCACCAGCGACGGCGGCCTCGTGATCGACCTCGGCCCGCTGAAGGGGATCCAGGTCGACCCGGCGCGCCGGATCGCCTGGGTGCAGCCCGGCGTGGTGTGGGGCGAGCTCGACGCCGCCACGCAGGAGCACGGCCTCGCCGTCACCGGCGGCCGCGTCGCGAGCACCGGCGTCTCGGGCTTCACGATCGGCTCCGGCAGCGGCTGGCTCGAGCGCAAGATGGGCCTCGCCGCCGACAACCTACGCGCCGCGCGCGTGGTGACTGCCGACGGCCACGTCGTCAAGGCGTCCGAGACCGAGAACCCCGACCTCTTCTGGGCCATCCGCGGCGGCGGCGGCAACTTCGGCATCGTGGTCGAGTTCGAGTTCGCGCTGCGGCCGGTCGGCCCGCTCGTGCTCGGCGGCATGCTGCTGTGGCCGCGCGAGCGCGCCGGCGAGGTCATGCGGGCCTACCGCGACCTGATGGCCGACGCCCCCGACGCGCTGTGCGGCGGCCTCGCTCTGATGACGGCTCCGCCGGCCCCGATGGTCCCGGCCGAGCTCCAGGGCCGCCCCGCGGTCGGCGTGATCGTCGTCTACGCCGGCGACCCCGAGCGCGGCGCCGAGCACCTCGCGCCCCTGCGCGCGCTGTCGCCGGCCGTCGACATGGTCCAGCCGATGCCGTACTGCGCCGTGCAGTCGATGATGGACAAGGAGCACCCCGAGGCGCTGCGCAACTACTACCGGTCCGGGTTCCTCGACGAGCTGACCGACGCCGCGATCGACACGTTCCTCGCGGGCGCCGCGGGCGCGCCGTCGACGCTGTCGGCCGTCCTGCTGCAGCCGCTCGGCGGCGCCTTCGGCCGCGTCGGCGACATGGAGACGGCGCTCGGGCACCGCGACGCGCAGTGGGCGTTCCAGGTGCTCGCGCAGTGGCTCGAGCCCGAGCGCGACACGAGCAACCGCAACTGGGTGCGCGCCCTCACCGACGCGCTGTCCCCGTGGTCACGGCCGGCCGGGTTCCCCAACTTCATCTCCGAGGCCGGCGACGCCTCCGTCGTCGTCGCCTACGGCGCCGAGCGGTACGCCCGCCTGGTCGAGGCGAAGGACCGCTGGGACCCGGAGAACGTCTTCCACCTCAACCACAACATCCGCCCCAGCTCGGAATAGCCCATGCACACCGCCGCGCTCATCAACGTCCGCCCGATCGACTCGCGCGATCGCGACGCCTTCTCGGCCTGGTTCGGGCAGCTGAGCGACGAGTCGCGGCGGCGGCGGTTCCTCGGCCCCAAGCCCAGGCTCAGCGGCCGCGAGCTGACGTACCTGACCGAGGTCGACCACGTCAGCCACACCGCGCTCGTCGCCGTCGACGACATCGGGCAGCTGGTCGGCGAGGCCCGCTACGCCACGTCGCGGCCCGGCGACCTGATCGCCGACTTCGCGGTCACGATCGCCGACGAGTGGCAGGGCCGCGGCGTCGGCACCAGGCTCGCCGCCCGCGTGATCGAGGCGGCGCGCGCCAACGGGATCACGCGCCTGACCGCGATGACGCTGTGGGACAACACCGCGGCGATCGCCCTGCTCCACCGCCTCGGCTTCCTGCGCGCCGGCTACGACGGCGACGCGCTCGAGTACGAGCTCGCCCTCTAGGCGGTCGGCGGGCCCAGCACCAGCGGCTGGTCGAGCACGCCGCGCATGCGGCGCTGGATCTGCAGCTCGGTCTCGAGGTCGGCGATCCGGCCCTCGTGGTCGATGACGGTGCCGCGCAGGACCTGGGTGACGAACAGCCACACGAGCCGGCCGTCGAGCTGCGAGCCCGCCACCCGGCGCAGCTCGTCCTCGGCCTCGGCGGCGCCGAGCGGGATCTTGTAGGAGTCGGGCGCGGTCAGCACGTCGTAGACCTCGCCGATGGCGAGGATGCGCGCCGTCATCGGGATGTCGTCGCCGGCCAGGCCGTCCGGATATCCGTGGCCGTCGATGCGCTCGTGGTGGGCGAGCACCGCGTTGGCGACCTCGCCGAGCCCCTCCACCCGCAGCAGCAGCCGCGCGCCGTCGGCGGGATGGCGCTCGACCAGCCGCCGCTCGGCTGCGTGCAGCTCGCTGCGGCCGAGCAGGATGTGGTCGGGCAGCGCCTCCTTGCCGATGTCGTGGAGCAGGCCGGCCGTGTGCACGACCGCCTGTTCGCGCTCGGACAGTCCGGCCGCGCGGGCGAGCTCGTGCGCGTAGTGCGCGACGGCGGCGGCGTGGCGGGCGGCGGTCGGGTCGCGCAGGGCCAGCGTCTCCAGCAGCAGGCCGACCATCCCCTCGTGGCGGATGTCGAGCTGGTCGGTGCGGCGGACGACCTCCTCGCCGTGCACCTGGCCCTCCAGCACCGCCCGCAGCAGCAGCTGGCAGACGCCGAGGGCGAGCGCGAAGAGGCCGATGATGCCGGCGCCGTAGACCTCGAAGCCGTAGACCGCCATCGCGGTGATCGAGGCGGTGGCCACCTCCCACGGGAGCACGGGCCAGTAGACCGTCTTGAACAGCTCGATCAGCGAGCCGCCGCGCAGGAACACCGTGTGCCCGGCGATCATCGTGAAGTTGAGGACGTTCGCGAGCATGAAGACGACGAACACCGCGACGGCGAACTCCCCCTCGTCGGCGAAGCCGGACTCCTGCAGCCACTGGAGCGCGATCCCGCCCAGCAGCGGGAACGTCGCGTACGTGACGAGGTTGTTGAGCAGGTAGGTCCCGCGCGGGCGGCTGCGCAGGGCGTCGGCGGCGGCGGAGGCCAGACCGAGCAGCACGGCGGGGGTCGGGCCGAGCAGGGCGCTGGCCAGCACGATGCCCAGGAACGAGCCGCCGATGCGGAAGCGCTTGGCGTCGAGCACGATGAAGTCGCTGCCGAGCACGAGCACGAACAGCAGCCCGACCATCGCGGGCGGCTCCCACTGCTCCTCCGTGGAGAGCAGCGCGGCGCTGGCGATCACGACCGCCAGCAGCACGGACTGGAAGATCACCGCGAACCGGCGGCGGCCCGGGCGCAGCGGCGGCGCGGGGCGCCGGGTCTCCTGCCGCGGCTCGCCGCCGCCGCCGCGCTCGGCGGAGCCCGCCGCTCGCATCAGCGCGAGCGACCAGGCGACGATCAACAGCCAGAGGACGACTGCCAGCCAGACGATCACTAATCGGAAGGTAGTGCCCCTGAGCCCCAGATGCCACCAGTCATACGGTTGGGCTTAAAGGGAACAATGGGGTTGCACTGGAATGCGGGGCGTTCCATAGTGCCGATTGCAGCTACGACCAAAGGGGAGGTACGAAGCTGCGCTGGGGGCCAACAGCAGGGTTTGTCGTACCCGCGCATCCGGTCGGGACCGGATGTGCTGCGCCCTGCGGCGGTCGATCAATCAGGGAGGCGCGACCAGAAAGGAGCGGGTCATGGGTTGGCGCAACTAGCTCGTCCTCATCGCCCCAAGACGTACCAAACCTCGACCCCAGGGAGGCCTAGATCATGGGCTGGCGGAACTAGCGCCCCACCGGAGTACCCCACCGCCGCCGAGCACGCGGCGAGAGACACGAGTCGCAACGGGCGGCCCGGCGCGTACGGACGCGCCGCCGGGCCCTAGCCCGACCGCTACCGTAAGCAGGTCATGCCACAGGTGCTGGACATCGAGCAGGCCATCCTGCTGCTTGAGATCGAGCCGCCGTTCGGCAAGCGCGACATCCAGCTCGCGCGTCGCCGGCTCGCCAAGGTCTGGCATCCGGACATCGCGCCGCCCGGGCGCCAGCTCGAGCACGAGCGCCACCTGAAGGCCATCAACGAGGCCGCCGACACGCTCGAGCAGCTCGCCGAGGAGTCGCGCGGCGGCAAGGTCTCGCGCAACGCCGTCAAGGTCAGCGCCGCGGCCGCCCGCAAGCGCCGCGCCGAGGAGGGCCAGCGCGCGTACGAAGCCGAGCAGCGCGCCCGCGCGAACGCCGCCGACGCGCGCCAAGCACGACCCGTTCGCCTCGCGCGTGCCCGACCACTCGGTCGTCCACCGCTACGCGCGCTGCCTGTCGTATCCCGAGTGGGGCGTGGGGAGCGTGAACGGCATCTACTTCACCGGCGGCGGCGACGACATCCAGCAGTGGGCGCGCGTGAGCTTCCACCTCGGCGTGCGCACCGTGCCGGCGGGGTCGCTCCAGTTCGTCGACTTCTCCAAGCCCGACCCGGGCGCCGAGCGGGTCGAGCGGTTCATGACGGCGGCGAAGCACGCCCTCGCCGAGGGCGACTTCAAGCTGGCCGCCCGCCGGCTGGTCTACGCGCGCGACGCCGAGCCGCGCAACACGGCCGTGCTGCGGCTGATGACGCTCGCCTTCTGGCAGGCGGGCGACTTCTCGGCCGCCGCCCGCGCGGTGCGCGACTGGATCCGCGAGGAGGGCGAGCGCCCCGCGCCGTACCGCTATGCGGCCCGGATCTACGAGGACATGGGCTCGCTCTCGCAGGCCGTCGATGCTGCCGGCAAGGAGGTCGCGCGCGCGCCCTCCGACGCCTCCGCCTGGGAGCGGCTGGGCCGGCTGCGCATGCGCACCTTCGATCGCGAGGGCGCGCGCGAGGCGCTCGAGCGCGCGCGCGAGCACGGGCCGAGCGAGCAGGGCCTGCTCGACCTCGCGCTCGTCGCCAACCTCATGGGCGACGTCGGCGCCGAGGTGACGGCCTGCGAGCAGGCCACCGCGCTGGCGCCCGAGTCGCCCGACGCGTGGGCGCGCTACGCCCACGCGCTGGCGCGCACCGATCGCGTCTCCGACTGCGTGGCCGCGTGCGAGAAGGCGCTCGCCCTCGCGCCCGATCCCGAGGTGCGGGACCTGCTCGAGCAGGTCCGCCGCGCCGCCCCGCGCGAGCTCACCGAGGCGGCCTAAGCGGCCTCGGCGGCCAGGTCCCGCACGGGCCGGACCGCCGCCGTCCGCTTGCGCTCGCGGATCTCCAGCCGCCGCGAGATGCGGGACAGCGTGAAGTTGACGACGATGAAGAGAGCCCCGATCAGAAGGAAGACCTGCAGCACTGGCGCCTGGACACCGCCGAAGAAGTTGAAGCCGGTGACGATGCGCCCGTGCCGGACGACCTCCTGGATCGTGAGGATGTAGATGAGTGTCGTGTCCTTGTTGAGCGTGATGAGCTGGGACACGGTGGCCGGCACCATCCGGCGCAGGCCCTGCGGCAGCACCACGTGCCGCATCGACTGGCCATAGGTCATCCCGAGCGCCCGCGCCGCCTCGGCCTGGCCGCGATCGAGGGAGAGGATGCCCGCGCGCATGATCTCGGCCAGGACGGCGGAGTTGTAGACCACGAGCCCGATCACGGCGGCCAGCACGGCGCCTGACTGCAGGCCCTCCGGGAACCACGACGGCACCGTGTCCGCGTACCACTGCTGCCACGAGTTCGGAAGCGTGAGCAGGAGGTAGAGGAGGATGAAGATGAGCGGCAGGTTGCGCCACAGGTCGACCCAGAGCCCGGCCGCCACGCTGACCGCCCGGATCCGCGAGAGGCGCAGGAGCGCGAGCGCCAGCCCGACCGCAAGCGAGAGCACCATGGCGATGGCCGCCACCTCGAGGTTGATCAGGAAGCCCTCGAGGATGAAGCGCAGGTTGTTGCCGGTGACCACCCACTCCCAGTTGTCCGCGTCGAAGAGGTAGCTCATCGGTGGATCGCGTAGCGCTTCTCGAGCGAGCGGATGGCGACGGTGACGAGGAGGGTCAGCAGCAGGTAGCCGACGGCGGCCCAGAAGAACGCCTCGTTGGTCTCGAACGTGCGCGACTGGATCTGTCGCCCGCTCTTGAGCAGGTCGGGCAGCGCCAGCAGCGACACGCCGATGATCGCCGAGTTCTTGATCATCGCGATGATCAGCGAGCCGAGCGGCGAGATCACCGTCCGGAACGCCTGCGGGAACACGACGCGGCGCTGCGTCTGGACGTAGGTGTAGCCGAGCGAGCGCGCGGCCTCGACCTGCCCCTTCGATACCGAGAAGACCCCCGAGCGCAGCGCCTCGGCCACGTACGCGGCGGTGTACAGCCCGAGGCTGGCGATCCCCGCCACCCACGGGCCGATGTCCACCCCGCCGCGGCGCAGGCCCGCAAACGAGATGAAGAGGATCACCAGCAGCGGCGTGTTGCGGAACACCTCGACGTACACCCCGCCGAGGCGCTGCAGCATCTTGTTCGGCGAGATCCGGAGAGCGGCCACCAGCGTCCCCACGACCATGGCGATCACGAACGAGAACACCACGAGTCGAACGGTCACCCAGAACCCCGCGAGGAACTCCTCGCGGTTGTCGATGAGGACGCTGATGAGGTCGCCCATGCGGCTACGAGGTCGCTTCGATCGCCTCCTGGAGCGTCATCGTCGGCGGGTCCTGCTGCACGTCCGTGTACTGGCCCACCCACTTCTCGTAGGCCTCGGCCCAGCTGCCGCCCGACTTGTACTCCTCCAGGACGCCGTCCACGAACTCCTTGAACTCCGCGTCGTCCTTCGGGAGGCCGGCGCCGTAGGGCTCGGTCGTCAGCGGCTCATCCTCGGTCAGCTTGAGCGTGTCGTCCTGGATGATCATGCCGGCGAGGATCACGTCGTCGGTCGAGACGGCGTCGACTGCGCCGTTCTGCACCAGCTCGAGGCACTCCGAGTAGGAGTCGACGAGCCGCAGATCGGCGTCCGGCGCCTGCTCCTTGAGCGTCTCCTCGTACGTCGAGCCGAGCGCCGTGCAGACCTTCTTGCCGGCCAGGTCGTCGATCCCGGCGATGTCCGAGTCCTGCGGCACCAGGATCCGGCCCTGCGCGATGTAGTACGGCTCCGAGAAGCCGATCTCCTGGGCCCGCTCGGCGTTGATGGTCATCGTCGAGAGGATGACGATCGACGGTCCCGTCCTGGAGGAACGGGATCCGGTTGTCGGAGATCGCCTCGATGAAGTTCGGCTCGACGCCGAGCTTGTCGGCGATCGCCTGGCCGAAGTCGACGTCGAAGCCCTCGATCTCGTCGGTCTGCGGGTTCTTGAACCCGAACGGCGGCACGTCGTACTTGACGCCGATCTTGATCTCTCCGGCCGCCTGGATCTTCCCCATCGTCGTGTCCTCGGGGAACTGCTCGACGTCGGCGGCCTGCTCTGATCCGCCGCCGCTCGCCGCGTCCTCCTCGTCATCTCCGCAGGCCGCCACGAACAGCCCGAGCACGAGCGCCAGTACCAGCGCCCAGCGTGTCGTCTTCACTTCCCGCCTCCTTCAGTGGTGGATGATCTTGTCCACGAAATCGCGCGCCCGCTCGCTCTTCGCCGCGGCGAAGAACTCGGCGGGCGGCGCCTGCTCGACGATCTGCCCGTCGTCGATGAAGACGATCCGGTCGCCGACCTCACGCGCGAATCCCATCTCGTGCGTGACGACCGCCATCGTCATGCCGTCACGCGCGAGGTCGCGCATGACGTCGAGCACCTCACGGATCATCTCCGGATCCAGCGCCGAAGTCGGCTCGTCGAAGAGCATCAGCTTCGGCTCCATGGCCAGCGCGCGGGCGATCGCCACGCGCTGCTGCTGGCCGCCCGACAGGTCGGCCGGGTAGGCGTCGGCCTTCTCGGTCAGCCCGACCCGCTCCAGCAGGCGCGCGGCCCTCTCGCGCGCCTCGCCCTTCGAGAGTCCCTTCACCTCGGTCGGCGCCATGGTCAGGTTCTGCATGACCGACTTGTGGGCGAACAGGTTGAACTGCTGGAAGACCATCCCGATCTCGGCCCGCATGCGGTTGACGTCCCGGCCCGCCTTGGCCAGCGAGCGCCCGTCGAACCGCACGTCGCCCTCGTCGATCCCCTCGAGGCCGTTGATGCAGCGCAGCATCGTCGACTTCCCGGAGCCCGACGGCCCGGCGATCACCACGACCTCGCCGCGATCGATGCTCAGGTCGATCCCGTCCAGCACGAGGTTGTCGCCGAAGCTCTTGCGCACGCGCTCGAGCTCCACCAGATGCCCCTTCCCCGCACTCATCTGCCTTGCCGACCCTACAAGGCGAAGGCGCGGTCGCGCCGCCGCACACGCACTGTCCGGTAGGCCGACTAGCGTGCGGCGGCCATGCGGTTGATCGTCGCCCGCTGCTCCGTCGAGTACTCCGGCCGCCTGTCGGCGCGGCTGCCCGAGGCGCTGCGGCTGGTGATGCTGAAGGCCGACGGGTCGGTGCTCGTGCACGCTGACGCGGGCGGGTACAAGCCGCTGAACTGGATGACGCCTCCGACGGTCGTGGAGGAGGAGGAAGGCCGGATCGTCGTGCGCAAGCTGAAGGGCGACGACCGGCTGGACATCGAGCTGGTCGAGGTGCTGAGCGACGTCGACCACGTCATGGACTTCGACGCCGCGAACCTCGAGAAGGACGGCGTGGAGGCGCACCTGCAGGTGCTGCTGGCCGACGCTCCCGATTGGTGCGGGGAGGGCTTCCGGCTGGCGCGGCGCGAGTGGCCGACCGACATCGGGCCCGTCGACCTCATGTGCCGCGACGAGGAGGACGGCTGGATCGCGGTCGAGATCAAGCGGATCGGGACGATCGAGGCCGTCGAGCAGCTCTCGCGCTACCTCGAGCGCATCCGGCTGGACCCGGCGATGGCGGACTGCCGCGGCGTGCTCGCGGCCCAGGTGGTCAAGCCGCAGGCGCGCGTGATGGCCGAGGCGCGCGGGCTGGACTGGGTGGAGGTCGACCTCGCCGAGCTGCGCGGGGAGCGCGAGCCCGCGCTCACCTTGTTCGGATGACCCCGGTCCGCGCCGAGCCCGACGGCGAGGTCCTGGTCGTCACGATCGACCGGCCGGAGGCGCGCAACGCGGTCAACCTGGCCGTCGCCGAGGGGATAGCCGCCGCGCTCGACCGGCTCGACGAGGACGAGGCGCTGCGCGCGGGCATCCTCACCGGCGCCGGCGGCACGTTCTGCGCGGGCATGGACCTGAAGGCGTTCGTGGCCGGCGAGCGCCCGTACGTCGGCGACCGCGGCTTCGCCGGCATCACCCAGCGGGCCGCCCGCAAGCCGCTGATCGCGGCCGTCGAGGGCTGGGCGCTGGCCGGCGGCTTCGAGGTCGCGCTGTCGTGCGACCTCATCGTGGCCGCCCGCGACGCCCGCTTCGGCATCCCCGAGGTCAAGCGCGGGCTGGTGGCCGCCGCCGGCGCGCTGCTGCGCCTGCCGCGCCGGATCCCGTACCACCTGGCGATGGAGCTGGCCCTGACCGGCGAGCCGATCGGCGCCGAGCGCGCCGCGCAGCTCGGGATCGTCTCGCGGCTCACCGAGCCGGGCGAGTCGCTGGCCGGCGCGCAGGAGCTCGCCGCTCTCATCGCCCGCAACGGCCCGCTGGCGATCGACGCGACGAAGCGCATCGTGCAGTCGGCCGCCGACTGGCCGGCCGCCGAGATCTGGGAGCGCCAGGGCGAGATCGCCGGGCCCGTCTTCACGTCGGAGGACGCGCGCGAGGGCGCCACCGCCTTCGCCGAGAAGCGCGACCCGGTCTGGCGCGGGCGCTAGGTGTAAGCACCGAGCAGGTTGTTCAGCCGGCGAACTGCGGCTGGGTAGGGCGGCTGGGGAGCCGGCCGCGCGGCAGCATCCTTCCTAGGTGGGGTCCTGGCCCACTAGAACCGGACGCTTCGCAGAAACCGCCCCGGCCGGCCTCCCCAGCCGCAGTTGACGTTCGCCCGTCGGCGCGGCAGCTGGAGACACGACGTGCTCAGGAACAGAGCTAGGACTCTCCGAACAGGGTCACGACGAGCGAGCGCGCGCCGCCGTGGTCGCGGTGCTCGCACAGGTAGACGCCCTGCCACGTGCCGAGGGCGAGCCGCCCGCGGCTGACGGGGAGCGAGAGCGACGGGCCGAGCAGGGACGCCTTGATGTGGGCCGGCATGTCGTCGGGCCCTCGATCGTGTGCTCCCAGTACGGCGCGTCCTCGGGCACGACCTCGTTGAACCACGTCTCGAAGTCGCGCCGCACGTCGGGCGAGGCGTTCTCGTTGAGCGTCAGCGAGGCCGAGGTGTGGAGGATGAACAGGTGCGCGAGGCCGACCCGCAGCTCGCGCAGCTCCGGCACCGCCGACACGACCTCGTCGGTGACGAGGTGGAAGCCCCGCGGCCGCGGCCGCAGCGTGATCTCCCGCTGGACCCACACACACGCAAGGCTATGGCCTGATGGCCCGCGACGTGCCGAGGACGGCGCCGGAGGCGTCGAGCGCGCGGACCGCCACGTAGCGCGACCGCGGAGCGCTGAGCGCCGTCTCGAAGCCGCGCCGGGCCGACGATGCAACCGGGGCGAGGGCGTCACGCGCGTCGCCGCCGAGCACCTCCCAGCGGGCGACCTCGGTGGCGCCGTTCCAGCTCGCCCACACCGCGAGGCGTCCGCCGCGCCGCTCGGCCGCTACGTCCGGCCGGGTCGCGGGGAGCCCGGTCCAGTCGGCGCGGATCGCGCGGTAGGAGCCGTCCCCGGCGCCCGCGAACCGGGCGTCGAAGACGATCCGGCCGCGCCGCGTGTACTCGGTGATCGCGGGAGCCGCGCCCCAGCCCACCAGCAGGTTGCCGTTCGGCAGCATCCGCGCGCCGCCCTTGTTGGGGGCGCCGAGCCGGCTCGGGTGCTTGTAGCCGCGCAGGAGCCGCACGGTGCGCCGGCGCTCGTCGACGGCGAGCTTGATCGCCCGCGACTGACCTTCCTCGCTCGGCGCCGCCAGGCGGTTGTCGAACAAGGTCATGACGCCCTCGCCGGCCCAGCGGGCGTCGTGCTGGCGGCAGAAGCGCACGCCCTCCCCGAGCCGGAAGTCGCTGCGCCTGCCGCCCAGGCGCCAGTTGACCGCCCCCGTCTCCCGGTCGATCTCGTACAGCGCGCAGGTGTTGCGCGCCGAGACGAGCAGGTCTCCGTCCGGGCCCTCCTCCACGGCGTTCATGTGGAAGTAGTCGAACTGCGTGCCGTCGTCCGGGCGGCGGTCGTAGCTCTCACCCAACGCGACGTTGCCGACGCTGTGCCACTCGAACAGCAGCCGCCCGGTCGCCACGTCGATCTCCTGGATCACGTTGTCGAGCACCGGCCCGCCGCGGCGGACCAGGTTGTAGGACTGCACGATCGCCGTGCCGTCGTCCGTGAGCCGCATGTCGTGGATGTCGGCGCGGTTGCCGCCGAGCGCGCGGATGCGCGCGATCTGGCGGTAGGACTGGTCGAGCAGCACGTACGTCCCGTAGCCCCAGCCGGCCGCGAAGCGTCCCTCCCAGTACGTGATCACCGGCTGCCCGCGATAGCTCTGCACCGCGACGTCGAAGATCTTGCGGCCGGGCCGGCGGCTGAGGAACCACACCGGCTCGCCGCGGTCGTCGGCGATCAGCGCGCCGTCAGGCCGCGGCCGGTCATCGTCCCAGCCCGTGTTGAGCACGAGATAGCCGGGCGCCCGCCCCGCCCGGCGGCGGAGCACGCGCAGCGCCGGGGCCTTCAGCCGCGTCGAGTGGAAGCCTCGATACGAGCCCCGCAGCCGCGGCAGCCGCTTCTCGGCGCTGATCGTCCCGACCTCGAAGTCGCCGCGCGCGATCGTGAAGCGGAAGTCGCCGTCGCGGCCGCGGCGCACGTTGAGCCGCGTGCGCACCGTGACCCGCTCGCCGGGCCGGAAGCGCCGCTCGGGGACGAAGCTCGCGCCGCGGCCGTCCGGGTGCGGCTCGAGCGAGCCCTCGTGGCGGCCGGTCCGCGAGCCGGTGACGATCATCGTGCCGACCTGGTCCGGGGCGACGCCGCGCAGGCTGATCTCCGTCGCCCGCAGCGCGGTCGGCGTGCCGGGAGCCGGGAACGCCGAGACGGCGACGAGCACTCCCGCCTGTGCGAGCTGCAGCATGACCGCCACAACTCCTGCCCGGCCAGGAGTTGCGGTGAACCCTCAGTCCGGTGACCCCGGGCGCACGAGGCCGCACTCGTAGGCGAGCACGACGGCCTGGACGCGGTTGCCGAGCCCGAGCTTCATGAGGATCCGGCCGACGTGGGTCTTCGCCGTCCCCGGGGTGATCACCAGGCGGTCGGCGATCTCGGCGTTGGACAGCCCGCGCGCCATCAGCCGCAGCACCTCGAGCTCGCGCTCGGTCAGCTCGTCCAGCGCGTCCGTCCCCGGCGCCTCCGGAGGCGGAGACCGCCGCGCGAACTCCTCGATCACGCGGCGGGTCACCTCGGGCGAGAGCAGCCCGTCGCCGGCCGCGACCGCGCGCACCGCCTCGACGAGCTGCTCCGGCGGCGCGTTCTTGAGCAGGAAGCCGGACGCCCCGGCGCGGAGCGCCTCGTAGACCGGCTCGTCCTCGTCGAAGGTCGTCACCACCAGCACCCGCGGCGGCGGCTCGAGCTCCTCCACAACGCGCCGGGTTGCCGCGACGCCGTCGAGACGCGGCATCCGGACGTCCATGACGATCACGTCGGGCCGAGCACGGCGGGCGGCGGCCACCGCCTCCTCGCCGTCCTGCGCCTCGCCGACCACCTCGATGCCCTCCTCCAGCTCGAGGATCATGCGAAAGCCCGCGCGCACCATCGCCTGGTCGTCGGCGAGCAGGACGCGGACGGCCATCAGGCGCCCGTCGCCGGGAAGCGGGCCATGACCGAGAAGCCGGCGCCGTCGGGCCCGGCTTCGAGCGTCCCGCCGTAGAGCGCGACGCGCTCGCGGATGCCGACCAGACCGTGGCCGCCGCCGTCGCCCGGCTCGGCGGGTCGCGTCCCGCCGCTGTCGACGACGGCGATCTCCAGCTCGGACGCGGTCCGCCGCAGCACGGCCTCGACGTGCGCTCCCGGGGCGTGCTTGAGCACGTTGGTGAGCGCCTCCTGGAGGATCCGGAACGCCGCCAGCCCGCGGCCGGGCGGGAGGTCGTCGAGGTCGCCCTCCACCTGCAGCGAGACGTCGAGCCCGGCGCGCCGCAGCTCGGCCACCAGGTCGCCCGCGCGCTGCACCGTCGGCATCGCGTCGAGCTCGGGCTCGGCGCCGTTCGCGCGCAGGATCCCGAGCAGCCGCCGCATCTCGCCGACCGCGTCGCGGCCGGTCCGCTCGACGGAGAGCAGCGCCTCGCGCTCGCGCTCCTGCTCCGGCGTCAGCAGCCGCCGGACGGCGCCCGCCTGCAGGCCCATGACGCTGATGCTGTGCCCGATCACGTCGTGCAGCTCGCGTGCGATCCGCGCCCGCTCGGCCTCCACCGCCGCCTGCGCCCGCTCGTCGCGCTCGCGCTCGAGCACGGCGGCGCGCGCCTCGAGCACGTCGACCTCGAAGCCCATCGCCCGCGCCGCGCGGCCCACGAGGAGCGCGATCGCGATGCCGAGCGCGTAGAGCGCGAACTCCTCGGCGGGCCATTCCGAGATCACCATCGCGGCGCCGAACTGGCCGAGGGCGAGCGCGACGGCCACGACGGTCCCGCGCACGCTCGCGTGCGCGCCCACCGAGTAGACGGCGAGCAGCGGCGAGACGGCCGCGACCAGCGAGACATCCTTCGTCGGCAGCCCGAGCACGATGCCGAGCGAGAGGCCGCCGGTCGTCACCGCCGCCGTCGCGACCGGCGCGCGCGTCCGCCAGGCGAGCGGCAGCGTGGTGAGCGCGGCGGCCACGGCCTTGGCGCCCGGGGGGCCGGGCAGCTCGTTGAGCCAGATGTCGAGTGCCGCGAGGCTCGCGAAGACCAGGGCGAGCGCGGTGTCGGCGGGTCCCGGGCGGAGCTTGACCATCGCGCCAACCGTAACTGCGGCGCGGCGGGCCCGCGACCGTCCATGGGCAGATCTCGAACCCCTCGCCGTACCTCTCGGGGCAGACGCGAAGTTCGCCCTCGCGGCAGACGACGAGCTCGCGAGCCGGACGTAGTGTCGGCGGCGTCGTATCGTCCAGCTTCAAGGAGTCGCAGTGATCAACCGCAAGACGCTCATCGGCCTCGCCGTCGCCACGCTCGTCCTCTTCGTCGCCGCCGGCGCAATCGGCTCGGACGACGATGTCCTCTGGATCGTCGACGATCTCGTGTTCTTCGGGCTCATCGGCTGCGTCGTGGCGCTCGTGGCGCTCAGCATCGCCGCGCTCGTCCGCTCGATGACCCGGTCGCGGGCGAACTCCTAGTCGGGCAGCCGCGCGACGCGCATGTCGACGCGCGCGCCGCGGAACGGAACGCCCTCGGCCTCGAGCAGTGCGCGCTGGCGGTCGCCTTTGGCGAGCGAGCCGTCGGCGCGCACGATCCGGTGCCAGGGCACCGTCGGGTCGTCGCAGCCCGCCAGCACGGTGCCCGCGAAGCGCGGCGCGCCGGGCGAGACGTCGCCGTAGGCGCGCACGAACCCGGGCGGGGTCGAGCGAATCCTGGCCAATATGCGAGTGGCGCGGTCGGACACCGGAGATATCCTCGCGCCAAATGCGGGTTGGTACGTACTCGATCGTCGCGCGCGATCCGGAGACAGGGGAGCTCGGCGCGGCCGTGCAGTCGCACTGGTTCTCCGTCGGGTCGCTGTGCACCTGGGCCCGGCCGGGAGTCGGCGCCGTGGCGACCCAGTCGGTCGTCGAGCCCGCCTACGGGCCGCGCGCGCTCGACCTCATGGCCGACGGCTCGGGCGCCGCGGACGCGCTGTCGGAGCTGCTCGCGACCGACGAGCTGGCGGCGGTGCGCCAGGTCGGCGTGGTCGACGCCGACGGCGGCGTGGCCGTCCACACCGGCGCCGAGTGCATCCCCTGCGCCGGCGACGCCACCGGCCCGTACTGGACCTGCCAGGCCAACATGATGGCCTCCGACACCGTTCCGGCCGCCATGTCGGCGGCCTTCGAGCGTTCGAGCGGCGACCTGGCCGAGCGGCTCATGCTCGCGCTCGACGCCGCGGAGGGCGAGGGCGGCGACGTCCGCGGCCGCCAGTCCGCGGCGATCATCGTCGTGGCCGCCGACGGCGAGCCGTGGCAGATGCGCGTGCAGCTGCACGTCGAGGACCATCCGGATCCGCTCGCCGAGCTGCGGCGCCTGCTCGTCCTCCACCGCGCCTACGAGATGGCCGGCCGCGCCGACGAGCTGCTGGCCTCGGAGCGCCCCGCCGAGGCCGGGCCGCTCTACCGCCAGGCCGCCGAGCTGGCGCCGGAGTCCGACGAGCTGCTCTTCTGGTCCGGTCTCGCGCTCGCCCACACGGGCGACGTCGACACCGGCGTCGACGCCGTGCGGCGGGCGATCGACAAGCACGCGGGCTGGGGCGTGCTGCTCGACCGCCTGTCGCCGACCTTCGCTCCCGCCGGAGACGAGGTCCGGCGAGCGCTCGATCGCGACTAGCGCTCGCCCGGAAGCTTGGCCGGGTTGACCGACACCGGCTCCGTGGTGTCGAGCGCCGTGCGGATGATGCGGGTCTGCTCGACCGTGTGGGCGGCCGGGTAGCCCTCGCCCGGCGAGGCGCGCTCGGGCCGGCCGACGTAGCCGAACTCGAGGTGCGAGGGCAGGATGTGGAGCATCCGCGGCGACATGTGGGCGCGGGCGCCCATGTTGCGCGGCTCCTCCTGGACCCAGGCCACCTCGCGCAGGTTCGGGTAGCGCGCCACCTCGTCGAGGATCTGCTGCTGCGGGAACGGATACAGCAGCTCGACGCGCGAGATCGCCACGCTCTCGTTGTTCTCGCGCATCGCGTGGCCCTTGAGGTCGTAGTAGATCTTGCCGGTGCACAGCGCCAGGCGGGTGACCTTCTCCTCGTCGATCCGCGGCTCGCTCAGCACGGGGAAGAAGCGCGACTCGGACAGGTGCTCGATCCGCGACGTCGCCTGCGGCATCCGCAGCAGCGACTTCGGGGTCATGATCACCAGCGGCCGCTGCTTGGCCACGCGCGCCTGGCGGCGCAGCAGGTGGAAGTACTGGGCCGGCGTCGTGAGGTTGGCGACGCGGATGTTCCCCTCCGCCGCGAGGATGAGGAAGCGCTCGAGCCGCGCCGAGGAGTGCTCGGGCCCCGAGCCCTCGTAGCCGTGCGGCAGCAGCAGCGTCAGTCGCGTCGTCTGCCCCCACTTGGACAGCGCGGAGATGATGAACTGGTCGATGATGACCTGCGCCGAGTTCACGAAGTCGCCGAACTGGGCCTCCCACAGCACGAGCGTCTCCGGCGCCTCCATCGAGTAGCCGTACTCGAAGCCCAGGCAGGCGATCTCCGACAGCGGCGAGTTGTGCAGCTCCATCGGGGCCTTGGCGTCCGGCAGGCTCTGGATCGGGGAGATCCGCTGCCCGGTGTTGGCGTCGTGCAGTACGAGGTGGCGCTGGGAGAACGTGCCGCGCTCGGAGTCCTGGCCCGTCAGGCGCACCGGGGTGCCCTCGGTCAGCAGGGAGGCGAAGGCGAGCGCCTCGGCCTGCGCCCAGTCGATGCCGCCCTCCGGCCCGACGGCCTCGCGCCGGCGCTCGAGCTGCTTGACCAGCTTGGGATGGACCGTGAAGCCCTCGGGCACCCGCAGCAGGTCGCCGTTGAGGCCCTGCAGGACCTCGGCGTCGACGGCGGTCTTGACCTCCGGCGACGGCGAGCGGTCGAGCTCGTAGCCGCCGGTCGGCTGCTCGGCTCCGGCCGACGCCAGGTCCTCCTTGAGCTCCTTGTGGCGCCGCGACAGCGAATCCCAGATCTCCTGGGCCAGCGCGTCGGTCTCCTCCTGCGTCATCGAGCCCTGCTCGACGAGCTGGGCGGCGAACAGTTCGCGCACCGGCGTCTTGCCCTTGATGATCGCCGCCATCTCCGGCTGCGTATACGCCGGCTCGTCGGCCTCGTTGTGGCCGAAGCGGCGGTAGCCGATGAGGTCGATCATCACGTCGTGGCCGAACTCCTGGCGGAAGGCGAAGGCCAGCCGGGTCGCCGAGACGCAGGCCTCCACGTCGTCGGCGTTGACGTGGATGATCGGCACGTCGAAGCCCTTGGCGATATCCGACGCCCACCGGGTCGAGCGCGAGTCGTCCGGGTCGGTCGTGAAGCCGACCTGGTTGTTCTGGATGATGTGCAGCGTGCCGCCGACGGTGTAGCCGTCGAGCGCCTGCAGGTTCAGCGTCTCTGACACGACGCCCTGGCCCGGCAGCGCCGCGTCGCCGTGCAGGATGATCGGGACCGCCGCGTTGGTGTCGAGCGAGGCGTGCGGGCCCTTGCGCGAGGTCTGCACCGCGCGTGTGGCGCCCTCCACCACCGGGCCGACGTACTCGAGGTGACTGGGGTTCGACTCCAGCCGCACGATGATCGAGCCGTCGCCCTCGAGCTGGTAGGTGCCCTGGGCGCCGTGGTGGTACTTCACGTCGCCGGTCCCGCCCTGCGGGATCGTGGTCACCGCCTCGATCGACGAGGCGCCCTCGAACTCGCGGAAGATCGTCTCGTACGCGCGGCCGAGGTTGTGGGCGAGCACGTTGAGCCGGCCGCGGTGCGCCATGCCGAGCACGACCTCGCGCGCGCCGGCCGTGGCCGCGAGCTGGATCATCTCGTCGAGCATCGGGACGGTCATGTCCAGGCCCTCGATCGAGAACTGCTTCTGGCCCAGGTAGGCCTTGTGCATGAAGCGCTCGAGCGAGTCGACCTGCGTGAGGCGCCGCAGCAGCTTGCGCTTCTCGTCGTCCGAGAGCGGCGCGCGGAAGGCGCCGGACTCGATCTTCTCCCGCAGCCACATGCGCTGGCGGTGCGACGCGATGTGCTCGATCTCGTAGGCGATCGTGCCGCAGTAGGTCTCGTGCAGGTGCGGCAGCGCGTCGGCCAGCGTCGCCCCCGGCACGTACGTGCGCAGGATCTTCGAGGGGATCTGGCGCATGATCTCCTCGGTCAGATTGAGCGGCTCGGGGTCGAGCGCCGGGTCGCCCTCGGGCTCGGAGCCGAGCGGGTCGAGCCGCGCGGCCAGGTGGCCGTGCGTGCGGTGCGCCTTGATCAGGGAGGTGGCAGCCTGGACCGCCTGCAGCAGCTCCTCGCTGGGCGCCGCCTCGGCCGGGGCGGGCTCGGCGGCGGGCGCGGGCGTGGCGGCCACCTTGACCGCCGGCGCGGCGGGTGCGGCGGCGGGGGTGGGGGGCGGGACGAATTCTGCGCCGAGGTCGGAGAAGACCTGCTCGTAGAACTCGTGCTCGCCCTGCAGGTACTGCTCGACGACCTGCAGGAACTGGCCGGACTCGGCGCCCTGGATGATGCGATGGTCGTAGGTCGACGTCATCGTCATCACCTTCTCGGCGCCCGCCACGTTCGCCGTGCCCGGCGGGAAGCCGATCGCCCCGGTGGCCACGATCGTGCCCTGGCCGCTCATCAGCCGCGGAACCGAGGCGATCGTGCCGATGCCGCCGGGGTTGGTGAGCGAGAGGTTGGCGCCCTGAAGGTCGTCCGCGGTCAGCGAGTTCTCGCGTGCCCGCGTGATGAGGTCGCCGAACGCGTCGAGGAACTCGGGGAACGAGAGCCGCCCGGCGTCGCGGATGACCGGGACCATCAGCGTGCGGCCGCCGTCCTTGCGCTCCACGTCGACGGCGATGCCGAGGTTGACGGCGCCGGCGTCGAGCACGTGCGGCTTGCCGTCGATCTCCTGGAAGGCGCGCGCCATGACCGGCATCTGCTCGGTGGCCGCGCGGGCCACCGCGTAGGCGATCAGGTGGGTGAAGGAGACGCGCTGGCCGGCCTCCTTGAGCTGCTTGCGGCGGGCGTCGAGCGTCGTGACGGTGATCGTGCGGAAGGAGGTCGCCGTCGGGATCGACCGCGACTCGTCCATGTAGCGCGCGAGCATCGCGCTGGCGCCCTTGAGCAGCTTCGCGTCGGCGGTGGCCGGCGCGCCGTTCTCGGCGGCCAGCACGTCGGCCTTGGAGATGCGTCCGGCGGGCCCTGAGCCCTGGACCTTCGAGAGGTCCACGCCGAGCGCGTCCGCGATGCGGGCGGCGACGGGCGTGACCTTGACGCCGTCGGGCATCTGCGCCGGCGCGGTGCCCTGGGGCCGCGGCGCCGAGGTCGGCTCGGGCGCCTTCGCCGCCGGCGCGGCGCCGTTGCCGGTCGTCATGCGGGCGATGACCTGGCCGACCGTCACGGTGTCGCCGGCCTGCGCGAGGATCTCCTCGATCGTTCCGGACGCCGGCGCCGGAACCTCTGCGTCGACCTTGTCGGTGGAGATCTCGACGATCGTCTCGTCCTCGGCCACCGGCTCGCCGGGCTGCTTGGCCCACTCGAGGATCGTGCCCTCGGACACCGACTCGCCCATCGCCGGCATGACGATGTCGACCGTCTCGCCGCCGGCCTCGGCCTCGGGCTCGGCCGCGGCGGGCTTCGCTCCGTTCTCACCCGGGGCGATCTCGGCGAGGAGGGCGCCGACCGAGATCGTGTCGCCCTCGGCAGCGTGGATCTTGACCACGGTTCCGGCGGTGGGGGCCGGCACCTCGGCGTCGACCTTGTCGGTGGATATCTCGACCAGGACCTCGTCTTCGGAGATCTGATCGCCTTCCTGTTTGTGCCATTCCAGCACGGTGCCCTCGGATACCGAGTCACCCATCGCCGGCATGGTCACTTCCACCGTGGTGTTGACCGCCATTGCTGTCTTTAGACCATACCGCGTTCCAGAGCGCGTTCCGCCGGTGCATTGCGTCTCTCACACACGATGAAGGAGATGCTCCCGGCGAACGGCCCGACGCCCCCGACGACGGCGACCATGACCGCCAGCCAGAGCGGGATCACGCGCTTGCGGACGGCCACGATGCAGAGCAGCGACATGAGGATCCAGCCGATGCCGTGCAACCAGCCGAAGATGGCGCGCAGGCCCTCCGGCCCGTCGGAGAGCCACAGGACGAGCAGCGTGAAGTAGATCGCCGAGTGCGCGAACGAGAGGTACTTGAGGCGGTTGAAGGTGATCACTGGGCGAGCAGGGTGGCCATGTGGCGGAGCACGGGGTCGGCCTCGTCCGGCCAGTCGGCGGGCTCGGGCGGCCACCACGCGTGGGCGTCGTGCTCGGCGTCGCGCTCCACTTCGGCGCCCTCGGGCAGCCAAGCTTGGCCGACGAGCATGACCAGGCCGGTCGGAAGGGAGACCAGCGCCTCCACGGCCAGCCGCTCGGGCAGGACGCTCCACTCCTCCTCGAGCTCGCGCGTGAGCGCCTCGACGGGGTCCTCGCCGACCTCGACCGAGCCGCCCGCGCCGAGCGCCCAGCGCCCGGCCCAGGTGGCGACCCACGGCGCGCGCCGGCCGGCCAGCCAGCGCCCCCCGGCGTCGCGCGCCACGCACAGGACCGACAGCGAGGCGGCCGCGTTGTCGCCCAGCCGCAGCGACCAGCGCATCGGCTGGAGCTCCATCCGCAGGGCGTCCGCGTCGGCCTCGAAGCCGACCAGGCGGGCGGCGAGGCCGTCGTGGGCGGGCGAGCCGCGGTCCTCGAGCTCGGCGATCGCCCGGTCGGCCTCGGCGTTCTGGTCCTCGTCGGGCTCGAACGAGTCCTCGCGCCAGCTGGCGGCCACCTGGCGGCTCTGCCAGGGTCCGCGCGCGAGGATGCCGGGCGGGAACGTCACGTGGTGAGGAGGGTAATGCTGCGCCGCAGGCACTGGGGATGGGGATACGAGGACGATCCGGTCGGCGAGGGCGCGGCCGAGCTGGCCGCGCACCTGGGGTTCGGGTCGCCCGAGCTGGAGCGGCCCGCGCCGCTCACGGTCGACCCCGATCTGGCCCTCCACGCCCACGGCGCGTCGTACCTCGACGTGGTGCGCGCCCTGCGCGGCGAGTTCCCGCGCCTGCCCGGCGTGGTGGTGCGGCCCGACGACGAGGCGGGTGTGCTGCGCGCGCTCGAGCGGGCGGACGCCGAGGACCTCGCGGTCACGCCGTACGGCGGCGGGACGAGCGTGGTCGGCGGCGTCGACCCGGTGGCCGGCGGCATGTCGCTCGACCTCGGCCGGCTCGACCGCGTGCTCGAGGTCGACCCCGTGTCGCGCGCGGCGCGCATCCAGGCCGGTGCCACCGGCCCGCGGATCGAGTCGCAGCTCGCCGAGCACGGGATGACGCTGCGCTTCTTCCCGCAGTCGTTCGAGCGCTCGACGCTCGGCGGCTGGATCGCCACCCGCGCCGCGGGCCACTTCGCCACCGGGCCGACGCACATCGACGACCTCGTCGAGTCGGTCCGCGCGGTCACCGCGCGGGGCGAGATCTGGGAGTCGCGCCGGCTGCCGGCGTCCGGCGCGGGCCCGTCGCCGGACCGCCTGCTGCTCGGCTCGGAGGGCACGCTGGCGGTGATCACCGAGGCGTGGGTGCGGATCCGCCCGCGGGACGAGCCCCGCTGGAGCGCGCGCGTCGAGCTCGACGACTTCGCCGTCGGCCTGGAGCTGGTGCGGGAGATCGTGCAGTCCGGCATGCGGCCGTCGAACTGCCGCCTGGTCGAGGCGCGCGAGGCGCAGCTCACGCTGAGCGGCGATCGCACGACGCTGCACCTCGGCTTCGAGGGCGCGTACGAGCCGGTCGAGCAGGCGCGCGCGGTCTGCGAGCGGTACGGCGACGTGATCGAAGGCGGCGGCGGCGCGTGGCGCGACGCGTTCCTGCGCGCGCCGTACCTGCGCGACACGCTCGTCTCGATGGGCGTGCTGACCGAGACGTTCGAGACGGCGGTCACGTGGGACCGCCTGCCGGGCCTGATCGACACGGTGAGGTCTGCGGTGGCGTGCACCTGCCGGATCACCCACGCCTACCCGGACGGCGCCGCGCCGTACTTCACCGTCGTGGCCCCCGCGCGGCGCGGCGAGGAGGAGGAGCAGTGGGCCGAGATCAAGCGCGCGGCGGCCGATGCCGTGCTGGCAGCCGGCGGCACGATCACCCACCACCACGCCGTCGGCCGCGATCACCGGCCGTGGTACGACCGCCAGCGCCCGGAGCCGTTCGCCACCGCCCTGCGCGCCGCCAAGGCGGCGCTCGATCCCGATTCCCGGCTCAACCCGGGGGTACTCTTGGACTGATGCCGAACGTCGACGCCTCAGCCAAGAACATGCAGGCCGTCTGCAAGGCGAAGGAGGTCCACAACCGCAGCTGCCCGTGGGGCGGCACGGCCAACCGCGTGCACCTGTCGTGGTTCGACCTCGAGCGGATCGGCTGGGAGGAGGGCGACGTGATCTGCGGCCTGATCGTCGTCGGCGACGAGAAGGTCTCGACCGGGATGATGCGCGTGACCTGCGACGCCGAGCCCGACGAGGGCCGCGAGGAGGCCGAGGAGGAGGTCGTGGAGGCCGTCAGCGAGCGCGAGCTGGTGACCGTCACGCCCTCTGAGACGACCGCGCCTCGCTGACCTCGAGGTCGCGCCCGAACGCCTTCTTGAAGACGTCCTGCTCCTTCTGCGCGGCCCAGCGCGCGACGGCGACGTCCTCGTGCGCCTCCAGGCGCAGCTCGACGCGCCCGTTCTCGATCAGCACGTCGACGCGGTCGACCGCCTGATCGCGCGAGCGCTCGAGCTGCTCGGCGAGGCGCAGGACGGCCGAGCAGCGGGTGAGCAGGTCGTCGTCGCCCTTGCGGCCGAGCGCCGAGAACTGGCCGAGCGTGGGCGAGCCCTTGCGGTGATAGCGCGCCATCTGCCCGATCAGGGCCGTCTCGCGCGGTGAGAACCCGGGCAGGCCTGCGTTGAGGATCAGATAGCGGGAGTGCTTGTGGTGGTCGTCGTAGTCGACCGCCGTGCCGATGTCGTGCAGCATCGCGGCGGCCCACAGCAGCTCGCGCTCGGCGGGATCGCCGCTGCCCAGCTCGTCCCACATCGACAGCGCCAGGCTCGCGACGTGCTCGGTGTGGGCCATGTCGGCGTGGTACTGGGCGGCGAGGTTGCGGACCGAGTGCTCGCGCACGTCCTCGATCAGCGGCGGGTACGTGCCGTCGAGCAGCGAGGCGAAGAACACGCCCTCGCGCAGGCCCGCCTCGGTCACCTCCATGCAGTCGAAGCCGCCGGCCTCCATCACCGACTGAACGACGATGGCGCCGGCCAGGATCAGGTCGGCGCGCTCGGGCTTGATGCCGGGCACGTCGGCGCGCTCGGCCGGCGTGCGCTCCGCCAGCTCCTCGACCAGCTCGTCGAGCACCGCCTTGCGCAGCGGGAAGCCCTGGACGCCGAAGGAGGGGAGGTCCTCGTGCAGCTCGGCCGCGGCGGCGAGGTTGCGCACCGTGCCTCCGATGCCGGCCAGCGCGCCGCCGTCGTCCAGCCACGGCGCGTCCTCGAGCGACTCCGCGATGTGCGTGCGGAGCGCCTTCAGGTGCTTGGGCTTCACGCGCTCGCGGTTGAGGAAGCGCTCGGTCATGCGGACGGCGCCGAGCGGCCACGAGCGCATGTCGAGCGCCTGGCGGTCCTCGACCCGGGTGAGCTGCATCGAGCCGCCGCCGAGGTCGAGCGCCACGCCGTCGCTCAGCGTGGTCGAGTTGACCGCCGCGAGGTAGCCGTAGAAGGCCTCCTCCTCGGTGGTCAGCACCTGCACGTCGAGATCGGCGCGGCGCAGGAACTCGTCGCGGTTGGTGGCGTCGCGGATCGCCGAGGTGGCGACCGCGCGGACGTCCTCGATCCCGGTGGCGCGGCAGAAGTGGGCGTACAGCTCGACGGTCTCGAGCGCGCGCGCCATCGGCTCGGGGCCCAGCACGCCGGCCGCGTCGAGTCCTGCGCCGATGCGGACCGGCTCGTGGATCTCGTCGGTGCGCTTCCACCACTGGCGCGCCACCCACGTGAACTCCACGAGCCGGAAGGAGTTCGACCCGAGGTCGACGACCGCGAGTCGCTTCTCGGGCATGGCGGTCATGTCGACGCCATGCCCGAGGCGGGACGTGCTAGCTGCTCGAGATGGCGACGGCGGCGATGATGAGCCCGAGGGCGATCAGGATGCCGATGCCGCCGCAGACGATTCCGGCGGTCGCCTGGCCGGAGTTGGTCGCGCCCTTCTTGCGGGCGTTGGCGCCGAGCACGATCGCGACGATGCCCATCACGATGCCGACGATGGGGATGATCAGCCCCATCGGCATCGCGATGATGCCGACGATCATCGCGGCGAGGGCTCCACCGGAGCTGCCGCTCGTGGTCGTGGTCGCCGGAGCGCGTCCGTCGTGCGGTGTCGCGGTCGTCGCCGGCGCTTCCCGCTCGACGACTGTGGTCTCGGGGCTGTGCGCTGCCATGCCTTGCCTCCCGGGGGTCGTGTTCTCCCTCTGGCGGGTGATTCCCAGGAAAGGCGTCGAACATGCGCCGAACCGCTAAGACTTCTCGATCAGCTCGACGCGGTAGCCGTCCGGATCGCGCACGAAGCAGATGCGCGAGCCGCCCTCGCGGACCTGGTAGGGAGGCTTCTCGGGCTCGATGCCCTTGCCGCCGAGCTCGGAGAGCGTGCCGTCGAGATCGTCGACGGTCAGCGCGATGTGGTTGTAGCCGGTGCCCATCTCGTAGGAGTCGACCCCGTGGTTGTAGGTCAGCTCCAGGCGGTCGCCGTCCCCGGGCAGGCCCATGAAGACGTTGATCGCCTCGTCGCGGATCGGCATCCGGCGGCGCTCCTCGAAGCCGAGCGCCTCGTAGAAGGCGACGCTGCGATCGATGTCGCCGATGCGATAGCAGGTATGAATGAGTTCCATGATCGTCGAACGCTCCATGAGCGATGGCTGGCTGTCCAACACCTATCTTGTCGCGGCCGGCCCGGGCGGCGACGCGTTCCTCGTCGACGCCGGCGGCCCCCTCGCCCCGCTGTTCGCGAAGGCGGACGAGCACGGCCTGACCGTAACGCACGTCCTGCTCACCCACCATCACCACGACCACGTCGCCGAGCTCGACAAGGCGCTCGAGCGCTGGCCGGACGCCACCGTCCTCTCGCACCCCGAGGAGCGGGTGCCGGGCACGACCGGCGACCTCGGCGACGGCGACGAGGTGCAGATCGGCGGCCTGACGGTGCGCGCCCTGCACACGCCCGGCCACACCGCGGGCATGCTCGCGCTCGTGGTCGACGGCAACGTGTTCACCGGGGACACGCTGTTCAAGGGCTCGGTGGGCGGCGTGCGCGCGCCCGGCAGCACCGGCTACGACGATCTCAAGCGCTCGATCATGGAGGTCCTGCTCGAGCTGCCGCCCGAGACGGTGGTCCGGCCCGGCCACACCGACCCGACCACGGTCGCCGACGAGCTCGAGTCCAACCGGTTCGTGCGCATCTGGCGCGGGCTCGACCCCGAGGGGTCCGACGAGTGCACGGCGCTCGGCGAGCCGGCCACCCTCGTGCTGCTCGGCGACGACTACGACGGGGGCCACAAGGCCTGGGTCCGCTGGCCCGACGGGCGCGACGACATCGTGCCCGGCTCGAAGGTGAGCCGCTAGAACAAGAGGGATGGCAGAGAAGGACAGCGGCAGCGGGATCTCGATCCAGACGCTGGCGATCTCGGCCGGCGCCGCCGTGGCGGCCGCCGTGATCGTCCCGATGATCTGGGAGCGCGGCACCCTGATCGCGACGGCGATGACGCCGGTGATCGTCGCCCTGGTGTCAGAGGGCCTGCGCAAGCCGGCCGAGAAGATCACCGCCGTGACCCCACTCGGGGCGCGCCGCAGCGCGACCGGAGCCGCGGTGCGCGATCCGGAGTTCGACCCGCTGCCGCCGGGCGAGGGCGACATGTCGGTGAGCGACGACGACCCCTTCGGGCTGCGCGGGCGGGCGCCGTTCAAGCACCACTGGAAGATCGCGCTGGCGACCGGCGCGGCGGCCTTCGCGATCGCCGTCGTCGGGCTCACCATGTCCGAGCTCGTGTTCGGCGGCCCGGCCACCAAGGACGGCGGCAACACGACGTTCTTCTCGGGGTCGAGCGAGGAGACGCCGACCGCGACGGCGACGCCCACGGCCACCGAGACCCCTGAGGCGACCGAGACGGCGGAGCCGACCGCGACGCCGACGCCGACCCCGACGCCCACGGAGACCCCGGCGCCGCTCGAAGCGACGCCGACGCCTACCGTTACCCCCTGATGGCCAAAGACCGGATCCCGACCTCGCGCGTGGCGCGGACCGCGCGCGTGTCGGGATTGGCCGCGGGCCAGGCGGCGCGCCACCTCGGCACCCGCGCCGCCAACCTCGGCCGCTCCGACGAGGGCAAGCAGGCGGCGCTCGAGCGCCGCAACCTCGAGGCGGCCGAGCAGATCGTGGCGGCGCTGGGGACGATGAAGGGCGCGGCGATGAAGCTCGGCCAGGTCATGAGCTTCCTCGACGTCGGGCTCGTTCCCGAGGAGCACCGCGAGGAGTTCCAGCGCAAGCTCGGCGAGCTGCGCGACGCAGCGCCGAAGGTGCGCTTCTCCGACATGCGCAAGGTCATCGAGTCCGAGCTCGGCGAGCCGATCGACGAGGTCTTCGACGCGTTCGAGAGCGAGCCGATCGCGGCGGCCTCGATCGGCCAGGTCTACCGCGCGCGGCTGCACGACGGCCGCGACGTGGCGGTCAAGGTCCAGTACCCGGGCGTCGCGCAGGCGGTCCGGGCCGACATGCAGAACCTGGGGATGATCCTGCGGCTGATGAAGCGGATCGCGCCGGGGCTCGACGTCAAGAGCACGGCCGAGGAGATCCGCACGCGGATCGGCGACGAGCTCGACTACGAGCTCGAGGCCCAGAACCAGCGCACGCTGGCCCGCATCTTCCGCGGCCACCCGTTCATCCGCGTGCCCGAGGTCGTCACCTCGCTCAGCCGCGAGAAGGTGCTCGTCAGCGACTACGTGACCGGCCTCGGCTTCGACGCCATCAAGGACCTCGACCAGGAGACGCGCGACCGCGTCGGCGAGATCATCTTCCGCTTCTTCTTCGGGTGCATGTACCGCCACCGCCAGTTCTCCGGCGACCCGCACCCGGGCAACTTCCTGCTCCAGCCCGACGGCAGCGTCGCCTTCCTGGACTTCGGGCTCTTCAAGGTGATGCCGGCCGAGCTGATCGAGATCGAGCTCGCCTGCCAGCGCGCCGGCCACGAGGGCGACGGCGAGCGCCTGCACGAGATCTTCAGCCGCACGGGGTTCCTGCGCGAGCCCGACCGCTTCCGGCCCGACAAGCTGCTCGCCCAGTTCCTCGACGCCACGTGGTGGTACGTGCTCGACGACGAGGTCCACCTGCAGCCGGAGATCGCCACCGAGGTGATGATCGAGATGTCGGACCCGCGCTCCTCGCACTTCGGGCAGATGCGCCACGAGACGCTGCCCGCCGACCACCTGTTCGGCCGCCGCGTCGAGCTGCTCACGCTCGCCGTGCTCTCGCAGCTCGAGGCCAAGGCCAACTGGCACCGGATCGCGCGCGAGTGGATGTACGACGACGAGCCCGTGACCGAGCTCGGGGTCGAAGAGGCGAAGTTCTACGCCTCCTGAGCGAAGGCGCGGACCTCGGCGTTGAAGCGGTCCGCCGCCTCGATGTTGCAGACGTGGCCGGCGGGCAGGAAGACGAGCCGTGACCCTGGGATCCCCGCGTGGATCGCCTCGGCCACCTCACGCGGGGCGCGCTGGTCATTCTCGCCGTACAGCAGCAGTGTCGGCACATCGATCCGGGGCAGCACGTCGCGCAGGTCCGCCTCGGCGACCGCGCGCGCCATCGCCCGCAGCCCCGCGGGGTGGAAGCCATACAGGCCGGCGAGGAAGTCGGGCGGCGTCTCGCCCTCGAACATCGTCGGCTCGACCGCGCTCACGAAGCGCTCCGGCGGCAGGTCGGCGAGATCCAGGACTTGGTTGAGCCGGCGGTCGACCTCCTCCGGCGGCAGCGAGCCCGCCCAGCCCGCGTAGGCCGAGGCGAGGATCAGCGTCCGCGGGATCCCGGGGTGCCGGCGGTACAGCTCGAGCGCCAGCGCGCCGCCGAACGACAGCCCGGCCACGTGCGGCCTTCCGAGCCCGAGCTCGTCGATGAGCTCCGCGAGGCGGTCGGCGAAGCCGGCCATGCCGAACGATTCGGGCGGATCCTCGGACCGGCCGGCTCCCGGCAGATCCAAGGCGATGACGGTGAACGCGTCGGACAGCCCTTCGATCTGCGGTGCCCAGGTCGACGGGCCGTCGCCCAGGTAGCCGTGGAGCAGGACGAGCGGCGGCCCCTCGCCCGCGCGCTCGTAGGCGACCCGCAGCGCCGTGTCAGGCCTCCTGGATCTGCAGCAGGCTCGTGGTGCCGGGCTTGCCGGAGGGCAGCCCGGCGGTGACGCCGACGCGCTCGCCCTTCTTCACCCAGCCGAGCTCGACCGTGCGCGCCACGGCGGCCGCGATCAGCTCCTCGGTCACCTCGTAGCGGCGCATCGAGCCGGCCTGCACGCCCCACATCAGCCCGCAGCGGCGGACGGTCTCGCGGCCGGGGGAGAGGGCGTAGATCGGGACGCTCGGGCGGTGGGCCGAGATGAGGCGCGCCGAGCGGCCGCTCAGCGTCGGCACCACGAGCGCGGCCAGGCCCAGCTCGTGCGCCGCCCGGCAGGCGGTGTAGGCGAGCGTGTAGGCCGGGTCGCGGCGGTCGCGCCGCACGCGCTTCTCGTTCCACTCGCGGTAGGGGAGCGTCCTCTCGGTGACGTCGGCGATCGAGGCCAGCATCGCCACCGACTCGACGGGGTATTGGCCGACGGCGCTCTCCTGCGAGAGCATCACCGCGTCGGTGCCGTCGAGGATCGCGTTGGCCACGTCGGTCACCTCGGCGCGCGTCGGCCGCGGCGAGCGGACCATCGAGTCGAGCATCTGGGTCGCGGTGATCGCCGGCCGCGCGAGCGCGCCGGCCAGCGCCAGCACCTGCTTCTGCACGATCGGGACCTCTTCGAGCTTCAGCTCGATGCCGAGGTCGCCGCGCGCGACCATCACGCAATCGGCGGCGCGCACGATCTCCTCCGCGCGCTGCACGGCCTGCGGCTTCTCGATCTTGGCGATCAGCGGCAGCCGCGTGTGCTTGCGCAGGAAGGTGATGTCCTCGGCTCGGCGGACGAAGCTCAGCGCCACCAGGTCGACGCCGATCTGCTCGCCGGTCTGGACGTGCGTGAGGTCCTCCTCGGGGACGCTCGGAAGCTCGGCGGTCTCGCCGGGGATGTTGAGGCCCTGGCGCGAGGCGACCGCGCCGCCGATCTCGACCTCGGCGTCGATCTCGCCGTCGCCGGGGCGCGTGGCCGTCACGCGCAGCCGGACGGCGCCGTCCGCGAGGTACATGATCTCGTCGTTGTGGACGCTGTCGGCCAGGCCGGCCCAGGTGATCGCCATCCGCTGCGCGTCGCCCTCGAAGCCGTTGGTGCCGCACACGAAGGTCAGGTGGTCGCCGGGCTTGAGCTCGGCGATCCCGTCGGCCAGCGGCCCGATCCGCAGCTTCGGGCCCGGCAGGTCCTGCAGGATCGCGACCTGGCGGCCGGCGCGGCCGGCCGCGTCGCGCACCAGGCGCGCGGTCTCGGCGTGCTCCTCCGCGGAGCCGTGCGAGAAGTTCAGCCGGGCGACGTCCATGCCCGCCTCGATCATGCGTACGAGCACCTCGGGATCGCGCGAGGCGGGGCCGATCGTGGCGACGATCTTGGTGCGGCGCATCGGACGGCGCACGGTAGCGGTTGCGCGGCATGGACAATGTTGCGGCGATGTCGATCGAGACCGAGGAGGAGCTGGAGGGCCTGCGGCGGGCCGGCCACGTGGTCGCCGTCGTGCTGCGCGAGCTGCGCCGGCGCGTCCAGCCGGGCGTGACGACCGGCGAGCTCGACGCGCTGGCCGGCCGGGTGTTCGCGCGCCACGGGGCGCGGTCGGCGCCGAAGCTCGTCTACGACGCGCCCTCCGAGATCTTCATCAGCGTCAACGACGAGGCGGTGCACGGGGTGCCCGGCCGCCGCCGGCTGCGGCGCGGCGACCTCGTCAAGCTCGATGTCACAGCCGAGCTCGACGGCTTCTACGCCGACGCGTGCGTGACCGTGCCGGTCGGGCCCGATCTCGCCGCGCGCCGCCCGCGTCGTCCGGGCCGCCGACGCCGCGCTCGCGCGCGGGATGGAGGCGGCCGTGGCGGGCGCCCCGGTGCGGGCGATCAGCCAGGCGGTGGCGGACGAGGCGGCCCGGCACGGCGTGTCGCCGCTCGAGGAGCTCGGCGGCCACGGCATCGGGCGCACGATCCATGAGGAGCCGTCGGTGCCCAACACGCCGTCGGACGATCCGGCGCGACTGCACGCCGGCCTGGTCATCACGATCGAGCCGATCCTCGGCGCGGGCGGCCCCGGCATCCGGCTCGGCGACGACGGCTGGACGATCAGCACCGCCGACGGCGCGGTCGCCGCGCACGTCGAGCACACCATCGTCGTCACCGACGGCGCGCCGCTGATCCTCACCCGTTGAGGTAGGCGACCACGGCCAGCACGCGCCGGTGCGCGCTCTCGGCCGGCGGCAGCCCGAGCTTGGCGAAGATGCTCGCGACGTGCTTCTCGACGCCGCTCGGCGTGATCTGGAGCTCGTCGGCGATCCCGTGGTTGGTGTGGCCCTCGGCCATCAGCGCCAGCACCGCGCGCTCGCGGGTGGAGAGCTGGGCCAGCGGGCCGTCCTCGTGGCCGGCCACGAGCTGCGACACCGCCTCGGGATCGAGCGCCATGCCGCCCGACGCCACGCGCCGCACGGCCTCCACGAACTCGCGCACGTCCGACACGCGGTCCTTGAGCAGGTAGCCGACGCCGCCGGTGCCGTCGGCCAGCAGCTCGGCCGCGTAGGTCTGCTCGACGTACTGGGAGAGGATCAGGACGGGGAAGCCGGGCTTGCGGCGGCGCAGCTCGAGCGCGGCGCGCACGCCCTCGTCGCGGAAGGCGGGCGGGAGCCGGACGTCGACGATCGCGACGTCGGGGGCGGTCTCCTGGACGGCGTCGAGCAGGGACGGGCCGTCGGCCACGGCGGCCACGACGTCGAAGCCGCTGTCGCGCAGCAGCCGCTCCAGGCCGTCTCGCAGGAGCGCGAGATCTTCGGCTATCACCACCCGCACGGCAGCAATGCTCGCACGACCGTCGGCCCGCCCGCGGGACTGTGGACCTCGAGCGACCCGTCGAGCGCCGCGACCCGCTGGGCGAGGCCCTTGAGGCCGGAGCCGGCGGGGTCGGCGCCGCCGCGGCCGTCGTCGACGACCTCGACGTGCAGGTGCGCGTTGCGGAGCGTCACCCAGACGGCGGCGCGATCGGCGTGGCTGTGCTTGGCGGCGTTGGCCAGCGCCTCGGAGACCACGAACCACGCCGCGGTCTCGACCGCCATGGGAGGCTTGCGCGGCACGTCGACGGTCGCCGTGGCGGGCACCGGGCTGCGGCCGGCGAGCGCGGTGATGGCCGGGCCGAGGCCCCGCTCCTCGAGCAGGCTCGGCCGCATGCCGCGGGCGATGTCGCGCAGCTCGGCGAGCGCACGCTTCGCTTCCACGCGCGCCTCGCCGACGAGCTGGCGCGCGCCCTCGGGATCGCGGTCGAAGCGCTCCTCGGCCATGCCGAGGTCCATGGCGAGCGCCACCAGGCGCGCCTGGGCGCCGTCGTGCAGGTCGCGCTCGATCCGCTGCAGCTCGGTGGCTGCGGCGTCGACCACGCCGGCGCGCGTCTCGGTCAGCCGCTCGACGCGCGCGGCCAGCGTCGGGCCGAGCAGCGCCTTGGCGATGTGGGCCTGCGAGAGCGCGAGCGGCCGCTGGAGGAGCAGCGCGACGGGCAGCAGCGCGACGCCGAGCGCGGCCGCGCCGACCGCCTCCTCCCACGTGTCGATCGTGAACCACAGGTACTCGGCGCTCTCGGGCATCGCCCACCACCAGGCGGGCAGCGAGATGCTGCCGAGCGTGAAGCCGACGAGCACGATCCAGACGGTGCCCCAGATGAAGCCGAGCACGCCGTGCAGGGCGAGGTAGGCGACGTCCTTCCAGCGCTGCGGATCGTGGGCGGCGGTCTTCAGCCGGCTCGCGAGGCGGCCGTCGGGCGGCGGGGGCCGGTAGGCGGAGGCGATCGGCATGCCGAACACGAGCGCCGCGCGCCTGCGCTCGACGTCGGCGAGCAGGCGGAAGCACCAGAAGCTGGCGAGCACGATCGGGAAGCCGACGATCAGCAGCCCGAGGCTGAGCGACAGCGAGACCCCGGTCGACCCACACCGTGAAGGCCACGATCGAGGTGACGAGCCCGGTCAGCAGGTAGAGCGCGTCACCGCCGATCTGGCGCAGCCGCGCCACCGGCGTCTGCGCAGGGGCGCTTACTGCGGCGGACACGGCCATGCGGAAAGTGTCGGCCCGCGGGGTCGTCGCGGCCAGCGCGGTGGCTCCCGCGCCGGGGTGGGGTCAACCACACTCCGCCAGCGCCCCCGCCACCCATGCGGGCCGGGTCGTGAGCTGGGTCCAGGTGAAGCGCATCACGCGCCAGCCGGCGAGGACGAGCATGACGTCGCGTTCGCGGTCGGATTCGAAGGCTGGAGGGCGCGCGGTGGTAGGCGTAGCCGTCGACCTCGACGATCAGTCTGACGTCCCGCCAGGCGAAATCGACCTCTTCTCCTTCAATGCGGGAGTTGACGCTTCGGCCGTCTGGATGCCGTGGTCGTCGCAGAGCGCTAGGAAGCGCTCCTCCATCTCGCTGCGGGTTGGTGTCGCGCCTTCGCTGTAGAGGGACAACACCGCTTGTAAGGAGGGCGGGATGGGGCGTTGTCTCAGGTCGGCGAAGTCGATGAGGCTGCGTTGGTCGGCGAGGTCCAGCGCGTGTTCGAGGGCGCGGCCTTCGAGGGTGCGGGCGAGGTCGATGATCGTGCGGGCGGGGGTGGTGATCGGGATGCCGCGGTGTCTCGTCGTCTGGTCAGGCGTCAGCGTCCGGCTCCGATGCAGGCGGATGCCTCGGCGCCGCTTGCGTCCCGCGGTACTCGGGACGGTCACGTGGATCGCCCCCGACCCGAGACGGCGCAGGTCCCACGCCCCGGCGGCGGTCGCGTGACTCAGCACCGCGTCGCCGCCGAGCGCCAGGACTGCCGCCATCCAGCGGCCCTCGGCCTTGAGCGCCGTGTGGCCGACGGCGAACACCCCGCGGTGAAGGCGGTGGAGCCTGCCGGCCGCGAGCGCGGCGATCGATCGCGCCCTGCGCCGAGGCCGAGTCGCCATCAGTTGCCATCGCGCGACGGCGCCGTGCTGGCGCCGTCGCGAGCGAGGCGATTCTCTGGTCCGTGTCGACTTTGCCGTCGCATACCGACGGAAAGTCGACACGGACTGAAATTCGCCCCCCTCTAGAGGTCGATCGGCTCGCCGTCGGCGGTGAGGCGGTCGGGCCGGCAGATGAGGTCCCAGTGGATGGCGGACTCGTTGGTACCGCCGGTCTCCGGGTACGAGCGGCCGAGGGCGAGGTGGACGGTGCCGCCCATCTTCTCGTCGAGCAGGGTCAGACCGACCGCTCGGTCGATGCCGGTGTTGGTGCCGATGCCGACCTCGCCGAGCCGGCGGGCGCCGTCGTCGGTGGCGAGCATCGCCTGCAGGACCTCGTCGCCCTCGTCGGCGCGCGCCGCCACCACGACGCCGTCGCGGAACTCCAGCGAGACGCCCGAGACCCGCACGCCCCGCGGCGAAGACGGCACCCCGAACCGAACAAAGCCCGAAGCAGACGACGGCCCGGTGAACACCTCCCCGGAAGGCATGTTCCGCCGCCCATCCGAGTTCACCCACACACGACCCGCCACACCCACGACGAGATCGGTTCCCTCTCCCTCAATGCGCAGTTCCGAAGCCTCAGACAACCTCTCGATCAACCCAGCCTGAGCCGCCGACAGCTCCCGCCACGCACCCGCAGGGTCATCACGATCAAGGAACAGCGCACGCGACACGAACGCCGCGAAGTCCGCCACCGACATGCCCGCGTCCTGCGCCAACGCCGCCGTCGGCCACACCGTCACGCACCACCGCCGCGCCAGCGCCGCCTCGCGAACCGAGGAACGCGCACGCGCGGCGCGAGACATGAGCGCCGGATCGACGCCCGACAACGCCCGCGTGTTCTCCGGCGCGTGGATCGCGATCGACGCATCCGTCTCCCGAGCCTCCACGAGCTCGAGTGGCGCGAACCCGTCGAGGTGCACGTCCTGCGCGGCGTCCCAGAACGCCTCCTCCTGGCCGGGGAGTGAGACCCGAAGGAGGGGCCAAGCGCCGCGTTCGAGGAGCGACCGTTGGAGCGCGGCGAGGAGGGGAGCCGCGAGCGTCGTGGAGCGCACCACGACCTGCTCGCCCCGTTTCACCTCGAGGCAGTAGTCGCACAACAGCGCGGCATGCGTTGCGGGATCCATCACGGCGCGGCCAGGTCCGGGAAGTGCTCGGCCAGGTGCTCGCGCAGGACGTCGCGGATCCACCGGCGCTCGTCCTGCGAGGCCACGCGGAAGCGCGTGAGCAGCTCCTTCTGGCGGGTGAGCGGCTCGGTCCCCGAGACCGCCCACGAGACCGCCAGCCGCTCGAACAGGAACTCGACGCCGCGGTGCCAGGCGTCCTCCTGCGAGAGCGGCGAGCCGCCCAGCGTGTCGGCGTACTCGCGCCGCGTGCCGACGGTCATCGACCCGCGCAGCACCAGCACGTCGCCGTCCGGCGACCGGTACTCGGAAGGAGGCGCCTTCAGCTTCTTGCGCGCCATCAGGCCGCGGCGGCGCGCTCCAGCTGGGCTCGCACGTCGCCCGTCAGAGCGTCGGCGTGCCCCGGCCACGCGGCCGAGGGGTCCAGCGCCGCCAGCTTCAGCATCGACGCTCGCGCCTGCTCGGTGTCGTCGTTGAACGCGTCGTGCGGCGGACCCGGCGGCACCTTGCGCGAGGTCTCGGGATCGATGACGTAGAAGCAGTCGGAGGTCAGGGCCAGCCGGTCGCTCTCGCGGAAGAGGCCGATCAGCCCCGGCGCGTGGCCGGGCAGGTGCACGACGCGGAAGCCGCTGACCTCGTCGCCCTCCTCGACCGTGCCGTCCACCTGCACCGGGCCGCCGTCCCAGAAGCTCAGCAGGTGGCGGTAGACGTAGCGGGCCGGGATCCCGAGCCTTTCGAGCTCGTGGTAGCTGCGCAGCGGCTCGCTGCTCTCCGCCGCCTCGCGGTCGGCGGGGTGGCAGAGGACCGGCACGCGCAGGCCCGGCGCCGCGCCGCGATGGTCGGCGTCCGCGTGGCCGAGCACGATCCGGTTGATGCCGCCCAGCGGCGCCGCCGCCTCGGCCAGCGCGTGCGTCATCGAGCGGATGCCGGCGTCGAACAGCGTCACGCCGCCGCCCTCGTCCTCGAGCAGGTAGACGTTCATGGTGCGCGGCACACCGCCGCGCAGCAGCCAGACGCCGTCGGCCACCCGCTCCAGCTCGCGCTTCGCAACCGCGCGCCGCTCGACGCGCGTCTTCGCGTTGAACGCCGAGAAGAGCCGGTGCTCGGCCGCCGAGCCGCCCGCCGGCACCAGGCCGAGCTGGCGGGCGATCGACAACGTGTCCGCCACCGCGTCGTTGCGGACGATCAGGCCGTCGCGCACCTCCAGCAGGTCGATCCCCTCGAAGTTCACGCGGGCGCCGGTCGGCTCGACGCCCCACAGCGATCCGAGGTGCGTGCCGACGGCCGTCCAGTGCACCGCCGAGCGCTCCCCGTCGCTGATCGTCGAGCGGACCTCCAGCGCGAAGTCCGGGAAGGACGCGAAGAACTCGGTGAAGTACTCGCGGACGCCGCCCGGGCCGACGGCGTCGACCTGCCCGGAGATGTGCTCCTCGCCGTCCGCGGCCCACAGCGAGGCCATCGCCTCGACGTCGCGGCGCGCCAGCGCGGCGAAGTAGTCGTCGACCACCGTCATGGGCGCGGCACGTTACCGTCCGGCGCCGTGCGCAAACCCACTCGCAACCGCGAGGTCGGTCGCGGCGAGAAGGTCATCCCCGGCGTGTGGCGCCTGCGGCTCCCGCTGCCGTGGCCCGGCGTGCCGCACTGCAACGCCTGGGCGCTGGCCTCCGGCTCGGGCGTCGTGCTCGTCGACACCGGGATGCACGAGCCCGGGTCGATGGCGCACCTCGAGCGGGCGCTCGACCAGGCCGGCCTCAAGGTCGAGCACGTGCGGCTGATCGTCTGCACTCACGCCCACGTCGACCACTGCGGGCAGGCGCCGCCGATCGCCGAGCGCGCCCGCTGCGAGGTGTGGATGCACCATGACCACGCGCACCACACCGACGACGACCTGGAGGAGGCGCTCAAGCGGCGCGTGGTGGTGGCGCACCAGTCCGGTGTCCCCGCCGAAGCGGTCCAGCGCTGGATCGAGCGCCGCCGCGGCCAGGGCACCGGCCAGGCGGGCGCCCTGCGCATCGACCGCGAGCTGGCCGAGGGCGACACGGTCGACACCGACCTCGGCGCCTGGCGCGTCATCGACACGCCCGGCCACGCGCCGTCGCACATCTGCCTCTATCAGCCCGAGCGCAGGCTGCTGATCTCGGGCGACCACCTGCTCGGCCGGGTCAGCCTCTACTTCGACACCGGCTACACACCGGACCCCGTCGCCGAGTTCCTCGATTCGCTCGGCAAGGTCGAGAACCTCGACGCCAGGCTCGCGCTGTCGGGCCACGGCCGCCCGTTCACCGACGTCGCCGGGCACGTGGCCGCCAACCGGGCGCTGATCGAGCAGCGCCTGGCCGCGGTCGAGACGGCGCTGCCCGGGACGGCCTACGAGATCGCCCAGAGCGTCTACGGCGAACGCTTCAACGAGCTCACGGCCACCTGGCTCCTGAGCAAGACGCGCGCCTGGCTCGCCCACCTCGAGCGGCGCGGGCTGGCGCAGCGTGCAGGCGATACGCCGGAGCGCTGGTCGATCGCGGCCTAGACTTCCCGCATGCGCATCGACGAGCGACTGACCTCGGGCGAGCCCTCCTTCTCATTCGAGTTCTTCCCGCCGAAGACCGACGAGGGGGAGCGCAACCTCGGCCGCGCGCTGGCCGAGCTCTCCCGGATGGACCCGACCTTCGTCTCGGTCACCTACGGCGCCGGCGGCAGCACCGAGCAGAAGCGCAAGACGATCGACATCGTGTCCTCGATCAAGGCCGAGCACGGGCTCGAGGCGATGGCGCACTTCACCTGCGTCGGGGCGACCACGGGCGAGCTGCGCGAGATGCTCGACGTCATGCGCGACGCCGGCATCCAGAACGTCCTCGCCCTGCGCGGCGACCCGCCGCGGGGCCAGACCGAGTGGACGGCCACCGAGGGCGGGCTGGAGTACTCCCGCGAGCTGATCGAGCTGATCCGCGACGACTACGACTTCGCGATCGGCGCCGCGTGCTTCCCGGAGGTCCACATCCACGCCGAGTCGGCGGAGAGCGACCTGCGCTACCTCAAGGAGAAGGTCGACGCCGGCGCGCGCTTCCTGATCACGCAGCTCTTCTTCGACAACGCGTCGTACTGGGAGTTCGTCGCCCGCGCCCGCGAGGCCGGCATCGACGTCCCGATCGTGCCGGGGATCATGCCGATCACCAACTACGACCAGATCCGGCGCTTCACGAGCATTATTGGCGCCACGATCCCCGATCACCTGCTGCGCGAGCTCGGCCTGCGCGCCGACCAGCCCGACGCGGTGGCCGACTTCGGCGTCGCCTACGCGACCCTCCAGTGCGCCGACCTGCTGGCCAAGGGCGCGCCGGGCATCCACTTCTACACGCTGAACCGCTCCACGGCCACGCGCGCGATCCTCAGCGCGCTGCGCGTGATGGCGCCCTGGCGGGACGCCGTGCCCGCTTAGGCACGGCGCCCCACCGAGCGATCACCTCATTGGAACAGCGGGCAGACGAAGGCGCCGTCGGCCAGGCTCGAGCCTGCGACGGGCTTCGCGGCCCATGGGTCGTTCTTGCGCACGCTGGGCGCGGTGACCGACTTCATCCGGGCGGACGCGCTGGAGCCGCCCTTGAGCCGGATGACCTCGACGCCGCGCGACATGTCCATCAGGTAGACGTAGTCGCCGCGGCTGTGCGTGGACTTGCGCCCGCGCTTGGAGCCCTTGCGCGAGCTCCAGCCCTTCGCGCCGCCATCCTCGTCGTACCAGGCGACGTCCCACGAGTTCGACGACGGGTTGTCCGTCCCCGTGCCGGTCACGCGGTAGTAGCCGACCTGCCGCAGACGGCGGGCGTTGCTGATGTCGACCAGGCGGAGGCCCTGGGTGTACCACCCGGCCGCCAGCGTCGACCGGCGGATCTCGAAGTAGTGCGCTGAGCACCCGTTCGAGGGGTCGGTCGTCTCCGGCGTGTCGAGGAACGGATGGAAGCTGTCCAGAGCGTTCATCCGGTACGGCTTCGTCCGCGTCGAGTTCTGGGCCGGCTCGCCGCCCAACGAGTCGGTGATGTCGACCGCCACGATCCTGCCGCTCTCACGGCACGGCGTCGTGAAGTCCTCCTCGGTGCCGATCAGCACGTTGCCCGTCTTCACGCCCGACGCCTTGACCCAGCCGTCCGTCGGCCGGCCGGAGTTGTGCATGAAGTCGGTCGCTTCGGAGACGCCGTCGTTGGGGTCGCCGGCGTTGTTCACGTTGTCCGGCGGCTCATCCCACTCGAGGCCGCCACCGGCGACCAGGATCGGGTCGAACGGCGTCGCGCGGCGCCAGCGGTTCTGGTACGGGTCGCGGTGCCGGCCCGAGGTGGCGTAGCCGCGGATGCCGCCGCGGCCTGCGACCCAGGCGATCCCGCGCTCGTCCTCGTCGACGTCGTGCGAGTAGTCGGAGTAGCCGTCGTTGCGGTACAGGTCGACCGGCTCGTCGGAGACCTGCGGGCGGGCGGGATCACGCAGGTCCGTGACCCAGATCGGCCGGCCGTCCGCGATCAGGCGGTTCTGCAGCGTGACCGGGGCCGGAGCCGGCGCCGGCTGGATCGTCGTCGCCAGCCAGTCCTGGTCCGAGCGCCGGGCCGGGCCGCCCGTCCAGATGTACTTGCAGTCCTGGATGCAGCTCGCCGTGTGACCCGACGGCAGGCTCACCAGGTCGCCGATCTGCCGCATGTTGCGCGGGTCGGCGTAGGAGATGACGTAGAAGCCGCTCTTGCAGTCCGGGTCGCGGACCGCGAGCCCGTCGTTGTGCGGGCAGGCGCCGTCGGGTGCTCCGACGGTGTTGTGCCGCGGATCGAGCGCGCCGATGATCAGCTTGCGCTTGGTGTCGAGCTCCATGTCCTCGTCCTGCCAATAGCCGCCGTTCGGCGACGTGGTGGACCCCACCGGGTCGATCCCCGGCGGCATGTACTCGTCGAGCAGCACCGGCTTCTCGGGGTTGCTGACGTCGTACGTCTTGAAGCCGAAGCGGCCAGTGACGACGAGGACCTTCTTGCCCCGCACCACGTCGAACTTGCCTTCGGTGATGCCGGCCGCGCCCGCTACGCGCGTCACGTACTCCAGGTTGTCCGAGATCGCTGCCCCGGGCGGTGGTGCCCCGAGCGCGGTCGCCGGTATGAGCAGCAGCGAACCGATCGCTGCCGCGAGTGCCCCTCTCCCTCTCATCAGCCCTCCGATGGACGATGGACCTATCCCGCCCGACCGTATCGAATCTCGGCGCTACGGCGGCGGCTCGCAGGGAACGTCGGGTCGCGCCTGCCCGGGGGCCGGTACTCCGCCGTGAGAGTAGGTCAGCTCGAGCGAGCGATCGGTCGCCTCCGCCCATCCGATGCTCAGCTTCTCGCGCCCGCAACCACTCAGCGCGAGAGCGAGCAGTACGCAGGCGCCGGTCAGCGGCCTCATCTCACTGGTACTACGCCCGAGGGGGCGAGGCGTCACGCTACGTCGGTGGACGCGCCAAACCCCCATGCAGACCGGCCGCCGGTCGTGTTTGTCGAGGAGTCCGAGGATCTCGAGACGGAGCGGCTGCTCGGCCGGTTCAACGCCCGTTTCGAGCGTGCATGGCGGAGGACGACCGACGCTGCCGAGGACCTGCCGATCGACGACGCGATCGCCTGGGGGAAGGCCCGAGCGGGCCTCGTGCTCGTGCGGTTCGGGCGGCGGGTCGAGATCTGGTCGGCGGGGGCGACGCCGCACTGGAGCTATCCACCCTGGCCGCCGCCGGACCTTCCACCGCTCGTTCCGCGCCCGATCCCACGCGACGACTGGCGGAGCGTCGGCGGCGCCGGATCGCAGCTCATGTGGGCGGTCACCATCCGGCTCACACCCGAGCGCGTCCTCGCGGGCCTCGGGGTGGATCAACGCGAGACCTGGGACATCGCCGTCGCGTCGGCCGCCGCCGTCCAAGGCCTCGCCTGGGACCGCAGGTTGCCGGCTTACCGCGTCTACGCGGTCGAGCCTGCGTTGCGCCCCGCTGACGCCGAGCGTGCCGCCGCCGCCGGCTTCACGCCGCCCTCAGGGTTCCGCGTCGACTACAGCGCCAGGCCGGCCGATCTCAGCGAGCTGTGAGCCGTCACCGTGCGTGCGGCGGCTCGATCTCGAGCGCGTGGGCCACGCGCGGCTGCCCGTCTACGTGCCACGCGACGTCGATCTGATCGTTCGTGCGATAGGTCCCGATCCCCCAGGCGCCCCAGAACCAGCGCCAGAACCCGAGCCGCCCCTCCTTCGCCAAGGGCCGGTCGAAGAGCAGCGTGCGGCCGCGGACGTGGAAGTCCTTGCCCGGCTCCTGGCGGACGCCGTTGATGAAGACCTCGTAGGGCTCGCGCACCGCGGGAGGCAGCTGCACGGTCCAGTCCGCCATGCTCGCCATCATGGCAAGCGTGACCGAGTACACCCTGCGCCGATCGCCGCGCGCCCGCCGCGTCCGCGTGAGCGTGGACGGCGACGGCGCGGTGTCGGTGACGCTGCCCAAGCGGGCGGCCAGGCGTGAGGCCGACGCGGCGGTGCGGGAGCTGGCGCCGTGGATCGAGCGGCGGCGGCGGGCGCTGGCGCGGGCCGCGGCCGAGGTCGCGCGCCTGCCCGGCACGCTGCCGTACCTGGGCCACGAGCTCCGCCTACGGCCGGAGCCGGGCAGGACTCGGGCGCACCGGCGCGGCGACGAGCTGCGCGTGCCGGCGCGGGGGTTCGCGGCCGGCGGTCTCGTGGCGGGCGGCGAGGCGGCCGAGGCGGTCGAGCGCTGGTACCGGCGCGCGGCCCGGGTGGAGATCGGCGAGCGGCTCGACGACGCCGTCGCTCGCGCGGGCGTCACGTACACCGGGCTCACGATCCGCGGCCAGCGCACCCGCTGGGCGTCGTGCTCGGCCACCGGCGGGATGTCGTTCAACTGGCGCCTGCTGCTCGCGCCGGAGGCGGTGCTCGACTACGTGGTCGAGCACGAGGTCTGCCACCTCGAGGTGATGGACCACTCGCCGCGCTTCTGGCGCCTGATGGAACAGCGCGTGCCGGACTGGCGCGACCACGCGCGCTGGCTGCGCCGCTACGGCTCGACGCTGGTGCTCTGAAGGGCCCGCCGCAGGGCCTCGTAGACCGTCTCGTCGCCCTCCGGCTCGACGAGCCGGCGCCGCATGCGGCCCGTCCATGCCTGCACCGAGCCGTCGCCGCGGACGTCGAAGCCCGAGCGGGGACCGGGTCCTCGCACCTCGGCTCGCACCGCCACCTGCTGCGCCGGCGTGAAGCGGCGGAAGCGCATGTCGACCTCGGGGCGCCGGATCGTGTTCGCCGCCACCCGCGTCTCGGTCTCGAGCAGCTCGAGCGCCTCCTCCAGCGAATCGGCTCGCTGCTTCTGCACGCGCGGCCCCGTCCGCACGATCACCTGCCAGCTCACCGAGCCGCCTCGAGCAGCGGCAACGCGTCCTCCCAGCGCGCGATCTCGCAGCCGTTCTGGCGGCTGAACTTCGCGTCGACCTGCTCGCCCTTGAACGTGCCCGTGACGGTGGCGGTCTCCGGGCCGCCGTACTGCTGGGTGCACGCCACGTCGCCCGACGTCGGCTCGAACACCTTCGGGTCCAGCGCGGCGACCTCCGGGCAATCCGTATCCACGTCGCACCGCACGGTCGCGCGTCTTGCCGCCGGGCTCGACCTCGACCGTGAGGTCCGCCACCGAGGCGGACGGCGTGGCGGCGGGCTCGTCGTCCTCGCCGCAGCCGGCGATCAGGACCGCGCACAACACGAGCGCGAGGGAGAAGCGCATGCACTCAAGATACGGCGGCCGGCGCCATCAGCGCCTCGACGGCCTCCGGCGGCGCCGGCGCGCCGAGCAGGAAGCCCTGCGCCAGCGGGCAGCCCTCGCGCGCCAGGAAGGCGCGCTGCGCCTCGGTCTCGACGCCCTCGGCCACCGCCGTGCGGCCGAGCGCGTCCGCGAGCTGCAGGATCGCCGTGACCACGGCGGCCGCCTCCGGCCGCTCGGGCACGCCGCGCAGGAACGCGCGGTCGATCTTCAGGATCGAGACCGGCAGCTCGCCGAGGCGCGACAGCGAGGAATAGCCCGTGCCGAAGTCGTCGAGCGCGATCCGAAGCCCCAGAGCGTGCAGCTCGCGCACCACGGTCTCGGCCAGCGCCGGGTCCTCGATCGTCGAGGACTCGGTGAGCTCGACGGTCAACCTCCCCGGATCCACGCCGGGGGCGCCGATCCGCTCGCGCACGCGGGCGATGAAGTCGCCGCGGCGGAGCTGCGAAGGCGAGACGTTGAAGGAGATGTGCGGCGTCATGCCGCGGGCGGCCCACGCCACCTGCTGCGCGCAGACGGCGCCCAGCACCCAGTCGCCGATCGCATCGATCAGCCCGGTCTCCTCGGCCAGCGGGATGAACTCGGCGGGCGACACCGGGCCGTGCACCGGGTCGTCCCAGCGCAGCAGCGCCTCCAGGCCCACGAGCGCGCCGGCGCCGAGGGCGAAGATCGGCTGGTAGTGCAGCCGCAGCTCGCCGGCCGCCAGAGCGCGCCGCAGGCGCGCCTCCAGAGAGCCCGCGGCGGGAGCTTCGCGCACCGTGCCGGTGGCCCAGGTGCCGAGCACGCCGTCGCCCTCCGACAGCGTTGTCAGCTGCCAGCTGACGAGCCGGTCGCCGCCGATCACGTGCTCGGCGCGAGCACCGCCCAGCAGCGCGGCACGCACGGAGTCGCGCTCGGGCACGGGCACCGCGGCGTCGACCCAGTCGGTGCCGAGCAGCTCCTCCTCCGAGCGCCCGGCCAGCGCGCAGGCGTTCTGGTTGGCCAGCAGCACGCGGCCCTCGGCATCGAGAGCCAGCAGCGGCGCCTCGGCGGCGTCGAGCCAGCGGCGCGTGCCGTCGACCGAGGCGCCGGAGTGGCGCTCGAGGTACTGGGCGAGCTGGCTGCCCACGGTGGCGAACATCGCCGACACCTCGGGGTTCGGCTCGCTGATGCCGTGCGAGAAGAACTCGAACACGCCGGCGCAGTGGTCGGCGATCGCGATCGGGAAGGCCGTGGCCGTCATCAGGCCGGCCCGGCGCGCGGTCGCGGCGCGCGGCTCGCTGGCGCCCAGGTCGGCCACCCAGGCCGGCCGGCGGAAGGCCCACACGCGTCCGGGCAGGCTCTGGCCGGCGGCCAGCACGGTGCGGCTCGAGGCGTCGGCCAGCGCTGCGACCTCGGGGGTCGCGCTGGCGGCGTGCCAGGTGGCCGCGCAGTGCAGCTCGCCGCCGTCGGGCGACGGCTGCCAGACGGCCCCGCAGCTCCAGCCCAGCGTCTCGCCGAGCGTGGCGAGCGTGCGGGACAGCAGCTCGGCCGGCTCCAGCCCGGCGGCCACATGGTCGGTGACGGCCTGCTGCGCGAGCAGGAAGCGGTGGGCGCCGCCGACGCGGCGGCGCAGCTTCGTGGAGTCGAGCGCGCGGCGCAGGGCGCGCGGGAGCTCGGCCGGATCGGGCACCACGGCCGCCGCGCCGTCGAGCCCGCGGACGACGGCCGCCAGGTCGCCGGCGTGCACGTAGGGGGAGACGGCCAGGAAGGGCAGGTGCGGATCGGCGAGCCGCACGAGCGCGAGCGCCTTGCGGGCGGGCACGGCGCGCGGGCCGTCGCCGCCGTAGAGCACGGCGCCCCAGCCGCGGCGCTGCAGCGCGGCGGCGAGCTCGTCGGGGCCGTCGGCGTGCTCGATCCTCAACCGCCAGCCGGCCTCCTCCATCGCGCGCAGGATGATCCGCCCGTGTGCAGGGGGAACGTCGACGAGCAGCGCGCGTAGCGACCGGTAGGGCCTCACAAGGTCCCATCGGGCTCCGGAGGCCCCCGCTTGAGTCAGATCAATGTCCGCTCGCGCTGCAGGCGCTCGGTCATCTCCTCCGGCGGCAGCGCGTCGCCGAACAGCCGGCCCTGGGACAGCGGACAGCCCTGGGCGGCGAGGAAGTGCTGCTGGACCGGCAGCTCGACCCCCTCGGCGACCGTCGTGCGGCCGAGCGCGTCCGACAGCGCGATGATCGCGCGCACGATCGCGCCCGCCTCCGGGTTCTCGGGGATCTCGCGCAGGAACGAGCGGTCGATCTTGAGGATCTGCACGGGCAGCGAGCGCAGGCGTGACAGCGATGAGTAGCCGGCGCCGAAGTCGTCGATCGCGAGCTGCAGGCCGAGCGCGCGCAGCTCGCGCAGCAGCGGGCCGATCCGCTCCGGCTCGCGCAGGGTCGCCGACTCGGTCAGCTCCATCGTGAGCAGCGTCGGGTCGGCGCCCGCGTTGCGCAGCCGCTCGCCGAGGTCGGCCGCGAAGTCCGGCCGGTGCAGCTCGCGCGGCGAGACGTTGAAGGACACGCGCGGCTGCAGCCCCTGGGCCTGCCACTCCACCACCTGGGCGGCGAGCGCCTCGATCACCCACGAGCCGATCGGGTCGAGCAGGCCCATCTCCTCGGCCGCCGGGATGAACGCGTCGGGGCTCACCAGGCCGCGGTCGGGGTCGTGCCAGCGCAGCAGCGCCTCCATCGAGTGCATCCGGCCGCTGGCCGTCCACACGATCGGCTGGTAGTGCAGCGCGAGCTCGCTGCGCGCGATCGCGCGGCGCAGGCGGCGCGAGAGCGACAGGCGCTCCAGCGGGTCGTGGGTGATGCCGGCGTAGACCGTCGAGGCCGCGCGGCCGCGGCCCTTGCTCTGGTACATCGCCACGTCGGCGTGCTGGAGCAGCTCCTCGGCTCCGTCGGCGTCGCCGGGGAAGACCGAGATGCCGATGCTCGCCTCCACGTGGAACTCCGCGCGCGAGACGGTGAACGGCCTGGTCAGCCGCTCTGCGAGCTTGGCGGCCGTCTCGCGCGCCACCGGCACGGCGCGCTCGCGCGGGACGTCGGAGACCAGCAGCATGAACTCGTCGCCGCCGCTGCGCGCGAGCAGCCCCGCCTCGCCCTCCACGCCGCGCAGCCGTCCCGCCACGCGCCGCAGCAGCCGGTCGCCGGCTCCGTGCCCGAGCGAGTCGTTGACGAGCTTGAAGTTGTCGAGGTCGATCAGGATCAGGGCCACCGCGCGGTCGCGCCGCCGCGCGCGGGTGACGGCGGCGCGCAGGCGCGACTCGAGCTGGGCGCGGTTCGGCAGGCCGGTCAGCGCGTCGAAGAAGGCCAGCTTGCGCAGCTCGGACTCGGCGCGTAGGCGGTCGGTGATGTCCTGGCCGGAGAGCACGGCGACCATCCGGCCCTTGGGATCGGTCAGCGACGTGGCCTGCCACGCGATCCGGCGGCGCTTCCCGGTGCGGGTGATCACGTCGCCCTCCGAGTGGGCCACGTTGTCGCTCTTGGCCACCAGCGCCTCGAACGCCTCGCGAGCCTGCTCGCGGCCCTCGGGCGGCACCACGGAGTCGAACCAGTTGGCGCCCACGAGCTCGCCGTTGCCGTCGCTGAGCACCTGGCGGGTGTGCCGGTTCATCCGGCCGACGGTGCCGTCGGCGTAGAGCAGCACCACCATGGCGTGCGCGACGTCGAGGTATGCCTGGGTGCGATCGCGCTCGACGCGCATGACGGTCTCGACCAGCGCCGCCTCGTCGGCGCCCGGCACCGCGGTCTGGACGAGGACGCCCGCCCAGCAGTCGCCGCCGGCGACCTCGGTGAACGTCAGCTCGCACTGCACGCTCGCGCCGTCGGGGCGGCGGACGGTCACCAGCGACCGGCCGGGCCGCTCGACCTCGCCGAGGACGGTCGCGTACTCACAGCCGAGCGCCGCCTCCGCCGACCAGCCGGTGAGCCGCTCGAACGCCTCGTTGACGTAGAGCAGCTCGTCCTCGTCGGCGAGGCAGACCGCCACGCCCAGGGCGTCGAGCATCCGGACGCCCTCGGGCGCCCGCTGAGTGGCAACCGCAGACATGCGCTTGGAAGGCACCGTTTCGGGCGGAGAAAGGGCGCCGGGGAATCGGCGCCCGGAGGGCCAGGTTACCTGGTGTAAGCCCTGCTTACCGATGGTCAGGCCGCGAGCTCGACCACGGCCTCGCGCAGTCCGTCCGCCACGCGTGACTCCTCGAGCCGCCGGCCGAAGGTCCGCATCAGGCGCCGGGCGGCCTCGTTGTCGCCCAGCATCGTGGCCGCGAAGCGGCGGATGCCGGCGTCGACGGCCGCGTCGGCCAGCGCATGGGTCAGCGCGGTGCCGAGCCCCTGGCCCTGCCACGGATCGCCGACCACGATCGCCATCTCGGCGGTGCCGGGGCGGTCGGGCAGGCGCACGCAGCGGGCCACCGCCACGAGCTGGTCCGGGTCGTCCTCGAGGACCGCGACCAGCGCGATGTGGTTGACGCCGTCGACCTCGGTCAGGTAGCGCAGCTCGCCCTGCGTGAAGCGCGGCTTGGCGGCGAGGAACCGCTTGCGGATCGATTCCTCGCTGAGCTGCCGCAGCCCGTTGACGAGGAGCTCCTTGTCGCCGGGCTCGATCGGCCGGATGACGAACGACACGGTTTCATTTTACTACCGATCGCCGATGGGCACGTAGTCGCGCCCGCGGTCGCCCGTGTAGATCTGGCGCGGCCGCGCGATCTTCTGCTCGGAGTCGTCGATCATCTCCAGCCACTGGGCGATCCAGCCGCTCGTGCGCGGGATCGCGAACAGGACCGGGAACATGCCGACCGGCATCCCGAGCGCCTCGTAGATCAGGCCCGAGTAGAAGTCGACGTTCGGGTACAGCTTGCGCTTGACGAAGTAGTCGTCCTCGAGCGCGATCTTCTCGAGCTCGAGCGCGATGTCGAGCAGCGGGTTGGTGCCCGTGACCTCGAACACCTCGTCGGTCGCCTTCTTGATGATCTTGGCGCGCGGGTCGTAGTTCTTGTAGACCCGGTGGCCGAAGCCCATCAGGCGCTCCTTGCCCTCCTTCACGCCGTTCATGAAGTCGGGGATGTTCTCCTTGCTCTCGATCCGCCGCAGCATGCGCAGCACGGCCTCGTTGGCGCCGCCGTGCAGCGGGCCGTACAGCGCGGACACGCCGGCCGCCACGGCCGAGTAGGGGTCGACCTCGGAGGAGCCGACCGAGCGCACGGCCGAGGTCGAGCAGTTCTGCTCGTGGTCGGCGTGCAGGATGAACAGGATGTCGAGCGCCCGCTCCAGCCGCGGATCCGGCTGGTACTTGAGCTCGGTCATCTTGTAGAGCATGTTCAGGAAGTTGCCGGCATAGCGCAGGTCGTTGTCCGGATAGACGTACGGCTGCCCCATGTTGTGGCGGAACGCGAACGCCGCGAGCGTCGGCATCTTGGCGATCAGCCGGATCACGTGGGAGTACCGGATGTCCTCGTCCTTGATCTGCGACGCGTCGGGATAGAACGTCGACAGCGCGGCCACCGACGAGCACAGCATCCCCATCGGGTGCGCGTCGTAGCGATAGCCCTCCATGAACTTCTTGACGTTCTCGTGCACGAACGTGTGGATCGTGATCTCGTGGGTCCACTCGTCGAGCTCCGCCTGGTTCGGCAGCTGGCCGTGGACGAGCAGGTAGGCGACCTCGAGATAGGTCGACTGCTCGGCGAGCTGCTCGATCGGATAGCCGCGGTACTCCAGGATGCCCTTGTCGCCGTCGATGTACGTGATCGCCGAGCGGCACGACGCCGTGTTCATGAACGCCGGGTCGTAGGTCATCAGGCCGAAGTCGTCGTCGTCGACCTTGATGTCTCGCAGCGCAGGCGCGCGGATGGTCCCGTCCTCGATCGGCACCTCGTACGTGCGACCGGTCCGGTTGTCGGTGATCGTCAGCGACTCCGAAGCCGTGGCCACGCCGTCACCGCTGATCGTCTGTTCCTCGGTGCCCATGGCACCTATTGTGACGGTTCAGCCCGTGAGGACTGCCGTTGCCATGGTGGCGACCACGAGGAGGGCGCAGAGGCCCATGACGCCGCGCGCGGTTCCGGACGAGCTCGGCCAGTGGCCGTGGGCGCGGATCCCGATCGCCGACACGACCACGGCGAACACGGTCAGCGCGAGGCCCGCCACGTAGAACGGCGTCTTCGAGGTCTCCTCACCGTGTTCGGCGGCGGTCAGCAGGAGCTCGAGCACGGCCGGGAACCTAGCGCATGTAGCGGGACTCGGTGGCGGCCACCTGGCCCTGGTAGTGCGAGCCCAGCTCCGGGGAGCCGTACGGCCGCTCGGCGGCCTGGTCGAGCGCCATGAACGAGAGCTGCGCGATCGGGAGCCCGGCGTAGAGCTTGATCGGCACGCGCGTGAGGTTGGTGATCTCCAGCGTCAGCGTCCCGCGGAAGCCGGGATCCACGAAGCCGGCGGTGGCGTGGACGATCAGGCCGAGCCGGCCGATGCTCGACTTCCCTTCGATTCTCGCGACCACGTCCTCGGGGATCGCGACCGACTCGAGCGTGCGGCCGAGCACGAACTCGCCCGGGTGGATGGCGAACGCCTCGCCCTCCTCGATCCGCACCTCCTCGGTCAGGTTCCGAGGCGGCTCGCGCAGGTCGATCGCCGTCACGCGGTGGTTGTGGAAGACGCGGAACGAGTCACCCAGCCGCAGGTCGACAGAGGCGGGCTGGACGAGCGCCTCGTCCCAGGGCTCGATGACGATCCGCCCTTCCGCGACGAGGCGCCGGATCGTGCCGTCGGAGAGGACGGAGGTGATCACGCGCGCAAGTCTGGCAGTCAGGGAAGCGTCTCGCGCGCGCGAGCCCGCACGGTGCGGACGCGCGGTGGGGCGGCGGGGGCCGGCTCGCGGTGTGGGCCGCGCCGGGGGGCGTGCGGCAGCTTCGGCGCCGGATGCGGCCGCCGGTAGGGGCCGCCGCCGTCGCTCTCGTCGTAGTCCGACGTCTGCCGGATGGCCCACCAGAGGATCAGGCAGGCGGCGACGATGGGGAGCTTCAGGAAGACGAACAGGTACAGCATCGTCCAGCCCATCGCCGCGCATCGTAACTCGTGCTAGCTCCAATGACAGCGAGTCGGCCCAGCCCGTACCGTCGCCGTCATGGCCGAGACGCTCGGAAGCCTGCTCGCGCAACAGGCGGACCAGATCGCCGGACGCGAGCGCGAGCGGTCCCTGCTGCGCGGCCTGCTCGAGGCTGACGGGCCCGTCGTGGCCTACATCCACGGCCTCGCCGGTGTCGGAAAGACGACGCTGCTGCACGCCTTCGCGTGCGAGGCCCGTGGCGCCGGTGCCACCGTGATCGAGCTGGACGGCCACGTCGTGCCCCCCACCCAGCGCGAGTTCCTGGCCGCGCTCGGCGGCTCCACCGTCGAGGAGGCCGCGGCGGCGGTCGGCGCCCGAGGCGAGCGCGTCGTCCTCATCCTCGACACCTTCGAGCTGCTGGCGATGCTCGACCACTGGCTCTGCCGCGTGATGCTCCCGGCGCTGCCCGCCAACGTGCGCGTGGTGATCGGCGGTCGCATCGCGCCGTTCGACCGCTGGCGCAGCTACGGGCCGCTGCTGTGCATCGTGCCGCTCGCGAACCTCTCGCCCGACGAGGCCGAGGACCTCCTGCGCGTCAACGGCGTCGACGGCGAGACGGCGGCGCGCATCAACGCCGTCACCCACGGCCACCCGCTGAGCCTCCAGCTCGCATCGCGGGCACTGCGCGACCGCCCGGGGCTGGCGATCCAGGAGATCGCCGCCGGCACGGTCGGCGAGGAGCTGGCGCGGGTCTACCTGGACGGGCTCGACGCGCCGACGCGGCGCGCGCTGAACGCCGCGGCGCTCACCCGCCGCACGACCTTGTCGGTGCTCGCCGCCATGCTGCCCGACGAGCCCGCCACCGAGGCCTTCGCCCGGCTGCGCGAGCTGCCGTTCGTGGAGCTGACGGCGGGCGGGCTGCTCGTGCACGACACGGTGCGCGAGGCCACGGCGGCGGTGCTGCGCGCGGCGGACCCGCAGGAGTACTGGCGCCTGCGCGCCGCCGCCTGGAGCTGCCTGCGCGCCGAGCTGCGCGGCGCCCCCCGCCGTGAGCTCCCGCGCTACACGGCCGACCTCCTGTACCTCATCGAGGAGGAGTCGGTACGGCGGGCGTTCTTCCCGGCGGCCGCCGGCGAGCAGCTCGTCCGGCCGGCCACGGCGGCCGACCTGCCCGCGATGGAGGCGCTCGTGCCCGAAGAGGCCGACAGCCTGCGCGCCTGGTGGGCGGCTGCGCCCGACAAGTTCATCGTCGCCTGCAAGGGCACGGGCGCCGTGGCCGGCTTCGCGTGCCTGGCCGAGCCGAGCGACGTGAGCCCGCGCGTGATCGACGGCGACCCGCTCGCGAGCCGCTGGCGCGAGCAGCTGCGGAGCGACCCGATCCCGCGCGGCCAGCGGGCGCTCTACCTGCGCTGGATCGTCCCGATCACGGACATGGTGGCGCTGTCCGCGCTGCTGCTCGACGCGACGCGCGTCTACATGGAGATGCGGCCCGAGCTGCGCCGGGTCTACGCCCGCTCCGCGGACCTCATCGGGCTCGACGCCTCGTGCGCGATGGTGATGGGCTACCTGCCGCTCGCGAGCGAGCCGGGGACCGTGTGCATGGACTTCGGCCCCGCATCGGTCGACGGCTGGCTGGCCGAGCTCGGCGCCCGCCAGCTCCTCAACGACGACGAGGCGGGCGACCCGTCCGGCCTGACCCCGCTCGAGGCGCAGGTGCTGGCGTACCTGCGCGCCCGCGAGGGCCAGGCGGTCGAGCGCGCTGCGCTGCTGCGCGACGTCTGGGGCTACGAGTGGACCGGCGGCTCCAACGTCGTCGAGGTCGTCGTGTCGTCCCTGCGCCGCAAGCTGGGCGACGACGCAGGGACGATCGCGACGGTGCGCGGCGTGGGTTACCGCTACGGGCGCGCCTCGAGCACCATGTTGAACGGCGTCTCCGCCGCGCGGCGGACCTGAGCGAAGCCGCCGGCGCGGATCACCTCGGAGAGTCGCTTCTCGCCGGCCAGTGTGCCCAGGCCGGCGCGGCCGGGCTGGCTCAGCGAGCCGGGCGTGCACACGAGCGTCGAGAAGCCGTAGCGGATCCGTCCGAGCGGATTGAAGTTCTCCTCGGGCGAGTCGCCGGCGATCGGCTCGACGATCATCCACGTGCCGCCCTCGGCCAGCGCCGACCAGATGTGACGCGAGGCGGCGGCCGGGTCGCCCATGTCGTGGAGGGCGTCGAAGCAGGCCACGAGGTCGTAGCCCCAGCCCGGGAAGTCCGTCGCCGTCGCAAGCTCGAACCGCACGCGGTCCTCCACGCCGGCCATGGCGGCGAGGTGGCGGGCCTTCTCGATCGAGGCCTCGTGGTAGTCGAAGCCGACGAACGTGGACTGCGGGTAGGCCTCGGCCATCAGGATCGTCGAGATCCCGTGGCCGCAGCCGACGTCGGCCACCAGCGCGCCGCGCTGGAGCTTGGCCTCGACGCCCTCGAGCGCCGGGATCCACTCCTGCACCAGCAGGGTCTTGTAGGCGATGCCGAAGACCGCGGCGGTCCCGTCGAACAGGTCGTGGTGGTGCTCGTGCCAGCCGAGGCCGTCCCCGGTGACGAAGCGCTCGGCGACGTGGTCCTGGGCGAGCATGGCCGCGCTCGCCGACTGGAACATGCCGCCCTGGTACACGGGGCTGTTCTCGTCGGCCAGCACCGCGGCGTGCTCGATCGGCAGGCGGTAGGTCTCGGTCTCGGGGTCGTACTCGACGTAGCCGCCGGCGCCCTGGCCGGCCAACCACTCGCGCACGTAGCGCTCGTCGGTGCCGGTGCGCTCGGCCAGCTCGGCGGACGTGACGGGCTCGCCGTCGGCCATCGCCTTGTAGAGGCCGAGGCGGAAGCCGATCACGCTCAGCGGCACGTTCATGGCCGCGGCGATCTCGTCGATGACGCGGTAGACGAAGGCCTCTACGCGGCTCTCGTCGATGGTGGTCGTAGATTCGGGCATGCGACGACGGTAAGGCCGTCGCGGCGCCGCTTCCTGAGGGTTCCTGAGGCGTGTGTGAGGGCCGCCGCAGTTGACGTTCGCCGGCGCTACGCCCGCAAAGGCACAGGCGCGGCGTCGAACCGAGTGACGCGCTGCAGCTCGGCGACGCGCTCGGCCACCTCGTCGCCGGTCAGCGTCTGCATCCGCTCGGTGCCGAACGCCTCGACGTTGAAGGAGGCCAGTGCCGTCCCGTAGGCGATCGCGCGGCGGAGCAGCTCGTCCGAGAGCTCCTCGCCGGCGTGGGCGGCGACGTAGCCCATGAAGCCGCCCGCGAAGGTGTCGCCGGCGCCGGTCGGGTCGACGACGTCGGCGGTCGGGTAGGCGGGCAGGCCGAAGAAGCCGTCGGGCGTGTACATGCCGGCGCCGTGCTCGCCCTGCTTGGCGATCACCACGCGCGGGCCCATCTCCTGCACGGCCCGTGCGGCGCGCACGAGGTTCGGCTCGCCGGTGAGCTGCTTGACCTCTTCGTCGTTGACGATCAGGCAGTCGACGCCCGCGATCGTCTTCTCGAGCGACTCGCGCGTGACCTCGATCCACATGTTCATCGTGTCCATCGCGGTGAACGTGGCGGCGCTGCACTGCTCGTGAACGGCGCGCTGGAGGTCCGGATGGATGTTGGCCAGGAAGACGGTCTCGGCCGTGCGCGAGGCCTCCGAGAGCTTGGGCTCGAAGTCGGCGAACACGTTGAGGTCCGTCTGCAGCGTGTGGCGGACGTTCGGGTCGCGCTCGTAGCGCCCAGCCCAGAAGAACGTCTTGCCGCCCGGGACGTGCTCGATGTCGTCGGTGATCACGCCGCGGTCGTGCAGAACGGCGTACTCGTCGGGCCCGAAGTCGTCGCCCACGGGGCCGACCACGCGGGTCTCGGCGAGGAACGAGGAGGCCAGCGAGAAATGGACGGCGGCGCCGCCGAGCAGGCGGTCGCGCCTGCCGGTCGGCGTCTCGACGGCGTCGAAGGCGATCGAACCCACCACGGTCAGCGACATCGCGGCGGCAGAGTAGCGGGTAGCCTGCCCACGCCGTGCGAGCGATCCGCATCAGCGAGTGGGGCGGTCCCGAGGCGCTCGAGCTCGTCGACGACGCGCCGATGCCCGAGCCGGGCCCGCACGAGCACCTCGTGCGCGTGTCGCGGTCCGGTGTGAACTTCGCCGACACCCACGCGAGCGACAACACCTACCTCGCGCCCTACGAGCTGCCGCTGATCCCCGGCGGCGAGGTGGCCGGCAAGACCGAGGACGGCAAGCGCATCGCCGGGCTGGTCGGCAGCGGCGGCTACGCCGAGTACGCCGCCGTCCCGGAGGCGAGCGCGTTCCCGATCCCGTTCGGCGTGTCCGACGGCCAGGCGCTCGCGCTGCTGATCCAGGGTCTGACCGCCTGGCACCTGTACCGCACCTGCGCCCACCTGCGCGAGGGCGAGACCGCGGTCGTGCACGCCGCGGCCGGCGGCGTCGGCTCGCTCGCGGTCCAGCTCGGCAAGGCGTTCGGCGCGCGCGTCATCGCCACCGCCTCGACCGAGGAGAAGCGGCAGCTCGCGCTCGAGCTGGGCGCCGACGCCGCGGTCGACGGCACGCGCGAGGACCTCACCGAGGCGCTGATCGAGGCCAACGACGGCCACCGCGTCGACATCGTGCTCGAGATGGCCGGCGGCCGCGTGTTCGACGCGTCGCTGCGTGCACTGGCGCCCTTCGGGCGGCTCGTCACCTACGGCATGGCCTCGCGCGAGCCCAACCAGGTGGCGGCCGGGAACCTGATGCGCCACTCCTCGGCGGTGATCGGCTTCTGGCTCGCGCACTGCTTCACGCGGCCGCAGGAGATGCTCGCCGAGCCGCTGCAGGACCTCTTCGAGCGCGTCGGCGCGGGCACTCTGAAGGTGGTCGAGGGCACCGTCTACCCCTTGTCCGAGGCCCGCCGCGCGCACGAGGATCTGAAGGCCCGCCGCACGACCGGCAAGCTGCTTCTGGACCCGGCGTCCTAAAGTCACTCTCCGGAATGACCACGTTCGCCGACCTCGGGCTGTCCGAGGACCTCCTCGCCGCCCTCAAGGACGTGGGCTACGAGTCGCCCAGTCCGATCCAGGAGCAGGCCATCCCCGTGCTGCTCGAAGGCCGCGACGTGATCGGCCAGGCGCAGACCGGCACGGGCAAGACCGCCGCCTTCGGGCTGCCGATGCTCCAGTCCGTCGATCCCGAGGATCCGGACGTGCAGGCGCTCGTTCTCACGCCGACGCGCGAGCTCTGCATCCAGGTCACCCAGGCCCTGCGCACCTACGGGTCGCACAAGGGGATCAACCCGGTGGCCGTCTTCGGCGGCGCGCCGATCCGCGACCAGCAGGCGTACCTGAAGGGCGGCGCGCCGATCGTGGTCGGCACCGTCGGGCGGGTGCTCGACCTCATCTCCCGCCACTCGCTGATGCTGCACTCGTGCCGCAACGTCGTGCTCGACGAGGCGGACGAGATGCTCGACCTCGGCTTCCTCGAGGACGTCGAGAAGATCCTCTCCTACATGCCCAACGGGCGCCAGACGGCGCTCTTCAGCGCCACCATGCCAGGGCCGATCCGCGCGCTCGCCGAGCGCCACCTCTATGACCCGGAGATGATCAAGGTCAAGGCGGCGACGCTGACCATCGACACCGTCGAGCAGTTCTTCGTCGAGACCAAGGCGCAGGACAAGGTCGCCACGCTCGCGCGCGTGCTGGAGTCCGAGCGCCCGACGCAGGCGATCGTCTTCGCCCGCACGAAGATCCGCACCGAGCAGCTCTACCGCACGCTGCGCGACAAGGGCATGAACGTCAAGGCGCTGCACGGCGACATGTCGCAGGGCGCGCGCGACGGCGTGATGATCTCCTTCAAGGGCGGGCGGTTGCCGATCCTCGTCGCCACCGACGTCGCCGCCCGGGGGCTCGACATCGCCGACGTGACGCACATCGTCAACTTCGACGTGCCGACCTCGCCCGACGTCTACGTGCACCGGATCGGCCGCACCGGCCGCGTCGGTCGAAGCGGCCGCGCGATCACCTTCATCGAGCCGCGCCAGCGGCGCGACCTCGCCGCGATCGAGAAGCACGCCGGCACGCAGGTGGCGCCGTGGGCGGAGGGCGCCCACGTGGCGCCGGTGCCGACCAAGGAGCCGCCCCGCCGCCACCGCAAGCCGCACGACGCCAACGGCCACGGCGACTACGCCAAGCTGATCGCCTCCGGCGGCCGGGCCGCCGGCCTGGCCGAGGCCGACATCATCCACGCCGTCACCTCGCTCGCGGGGCTCGACGGCGAGGCGGTGCGCAACGTGCGGATGCTCGAGCGCTTCGCGCTGCTCGAGGTCCCGGCCGCCGAGGCCGCCAGGGTGGCGGGTGCCGTCGACGGCACCGAGGTCCGGGGCTACACGCTCCGGATCGAACCCGCCCGCTAGCGTTCCCGTCATGTCCCAGATGACGATGACCACGAATCACGGGGACATCGTCCTCGAGCTCTTCGACGAGGACGCCCCGAAGACGGTCGACAACTTCCGCAAGCTCGCGCAGGACGGCTACTACGACGGGCTGATCTTCCACCGCGTGATCCCGGACTTCATGATCCAGGGCGGCTGCCCCGAGGGCACCGGCACGGGCGGTCCCGGATACACGTTCGAGGACGAGATCAACGACCACAAGGTCGTCAAGGGCGCGCTGGCGATGGCCAACGCCGGTCCGAACACCAACGGCTCGCAGTTCTTCATCGTCACCACCGCGGCCGCGCCGTGGCTCGACGGCAAGCACACGGTGTTCGGCGAGGTGACCGAGGGCATGGACGTGGTCGACACGATCGGCACGTTGCCGACCGACGCCCGCGACCGCCCGACGCAGGAGGCGCGGATCGAGCGGCTCGCCGCCGCGGGCTGACGGTTAGCCTGTGGCCCATGGCCACGCTCTCCGCCACCGACACCATCGAAGTCGAGAACCCCGCCACCGGCCAGGTCATCCGCAGCCTGCCGGTCACGCCGCCGGAAGAGGTGGCCGGCCTCGTTGCGCGCGCCCGCGCGGCCCAGCCCGCGTGGGAGGCGCTCGGCTTCGAGGGCCGCGGCCGCGTCCTGCGCCGCATGCAGAAGTGGATGGTCGACAACGCCGAGCGCGTCATCCAGACCATCGTCGACGAGAGCGGCAAGACGTACGAGGACGCCGCCGTGGTCGAGCTCTCCTACGGAGCCGGCGGGTGCGGCTTCTGGGCCAAGAACGCGCCCAAGTACCTGGCCGAGGAGAAGATCCGCACCACGAACCCGTTCGTGCTCGGGCGCAAGCTGCGCGTCCGCTACCGGCCGGTCGGCGTGGTGGGCGTGATCGGCCCCTGGAACTACCCGCTGACCAACAACTTCGGCGACGCGATCCCGGCGCTCGCCGCCGGCAACGCCGTCGTCCTCAAGCCGTCGCAGATCACGCCGCTCACCTCGCTGCTGCTCGCCGAGGGGATCCGCGAGTGCGGGCTGCCCAAGGACGCGATCCAGGTGCTGATCGGCGGCGCCGACCAGGCGCAGCTCCTGATCGACGAGGTCGACTTCGTGATGTTCACGGGCTCGACGGCGACCGGCAAGAAGGTCATGGCACGCGCGGCCGACACGCTCACGCCCGTCGGCCTCGAGCTCGGCGGCAAGGACCCGATGATCGTCCTGGCCGACGCCGACTTCGAGCGCGCCGCCAACGCGGCCACCTACTACTCGATGCAGAACGGCGGCCAGACCTGCGTGTCGGTCGAGCGCGTCTACGTCGAGGCGCCGATCTACGACAAGTTCGTGGACGCCGTGACCGAGCGTGTCGCGAAGCTGCGCCAGGGCCCGCCGGCCGGGCCGGCGAGCGTCGAGGTCGGCGCCATCACCTTCGGCCCGCAGCTCGACATCGTGCGCGAGCACGTCGAGCAGGCGCGACAGGCCGGAGCCCGCATCACCGCCGGCGGCCACGTGCGCGAGGGCGCCGGCCGCTTCTTCGAGCCGACCGTGCTGGCCGACGTCGACCACACGATGACGGCCATGACCGAGGAGACCTTCGGGCCGACGGTGCCGATCATGAAGGTCGCCGACGCCGAGGAGGCGATCCGGCTGGCCAACGACTCGCCGTACGGCCTCGGGTCCTCGGTGTGGACGAAGGACCGCGCCCGCGGCGAGGAGATCGCGCACCGGATCGACGCGGGCTACGCCTGCGTCAACGACGCCAACGTCAACTACTTCGCCTACGAGCTCCCGATGGGCGGCTGGAAGGACTCCGGCCTCGGCGTCCGCCACGGCGCCGCCGGGATCCGCAAGTACACACGCCAGCAGGCGATCCTGGTCACGCGCTTCGCCATGAAGCGCGACGTGCACATGTTCCCCTACAGCGCGCGGACGACGAAGCTTCTCGGGCGGCTGACCAAGCTGTTGTACGGGCGCGGCTCGCGCGACTAGCGCTCGAGCAGGCCGAGACGGGCCAGGCCCTCGAGGCTGCGCTCGAGCTCGTCCGCGGGCCGGCCCAGCTCCGACATCAGCGCCGCGCGGTCGTGCGTGCCGTCGAGCAGCCCGATGAGCCGGCGGCCGAGCTCGTCGCCGACCTCGACGGTGGTGTGCATGAGCGTCGTCACCCGCGTGCCCTCGCCCGGCCTGCAGTCGCGCGAGCGCGCTCGCGCGCGGGCGCTCCGCACGCCGCGGTGGCGAGCGGCGGCGCCCACACGTGGAGGCGGACGAGGTTGGCGGCGTACGCGCGCCGCACCGTCTCCGCCACCGCGGGGTCGTCTCCGAGCTCCGCGACGGGCAGGGCGGCCGGCCACGCCTCGCCGAGCCGGATGAACGCGGCCCTGACCGCCTCGTGGCCGGTCTTGAGCGTCGATCCGAGCGGGCCGCGGAACTCGCCGTCGCCCACGTGCTGCGCCGGGGACGAGGCCAGCATCCCGCGCACCACCTCCAGGCCGCCCTCGCGCAGCTCGGCGCCGGCGTGGCACAGCAGCGTCTGGCGGAACATCCGCCCCTTGAAGAAGTCGAGGTACTGCTCGCGCTCGATCGGGGCGCCGGCGAGCTCGGGCGGCAGCGGGCCGGCGTCCATCTCGAAGACGTCGGCCTCGGCGAGGAAGCGCAGGCCGTGGCGGCCGGCGTGACCGACGAAGTCGGAGAACAGCACGGCCTCGTGGTGCGGCGCGAGCTCGTCGTGGAAGAACGCCGCGTCGCCCTGGTCCAGCGCGCGCTCGGCGGCCCGGCGCATCTCGTCGTCCTCCGGGCGGGCGGCGGCGATGGCCTCCAGCAGCGCCCGCCCCTGCGCGATCCGCAGCTCCGGATCGTCCACCGCGCGCAGGTGCCAGCGCAGCATCTGGCGGGTGATCTCGCGCAGGTGCCCGCCGGGCAGCACGTCGTAGGAGACGTAGGCGACGCCGCCCGGGGCCAGGTGCCCGCGGCAGGCGGCCAGCAGCGCGTCTCGCGCCTCCGGCGCGATCCACGAGTAGACGCCGTGGGCGATCACATAGTCGAACTCGCCGAGCGCGGGCAGCGCGGCGAGGTCGGCGCGCTCGAAGCGCACGTTGCCGAGGCGCCAGCGCGCCGGCCACCCGGCGCGCCCGCTCGATCGCGTCCTCCGACAGGTCGACGCCGCAGAACGTCCCGCCGGGCAGCCCGTAGGCCATCGGCACGAGGTTGCCGCCGTCGCCGCACCCGAGCTCGAGCACGCGGCACGCCTCCGGCGCCGCGGCGCGCAGCCCGAACAGCGTCGCGACCGTGGCCAGGCGGTCCGGGTGCGTCTGAACGAACGGATGGCCCGGGTACGGGACCCGGTCGTAGGCGGTCAGACCTTCTTGTTGGCCTGCGCGTCCCACCCGGCCACGACCGGCGCCTCGAGCGAGCCGTCGGCCTTCTGAGCCTTGTACTCCACCTGGACCTTGGAGAAGGCCAGCGAGACGGAGTCCATCGACACGTCGTCGCCGCTGGAGCCGGTGGTCTGGTACGAGCTGATGAGCACGTCGCTGAACGTCCAGCTGAGGTACTCCAGCTGCATGCCGCCGGACTTGACCGCGGAGAGCTTGGCCTCCTTTACGCGCTGCCCTTGCGCGCAGGCCAGGAACAACTTCGGGCTGGCCTTGCTCGTGGCCTTCATGAAGCTGAAGTCGCTCATCTGGACCTTGCCGGCGCTCGCGCCGCCACCGGTCGGGGCAGTCCCGGCGTTGGTCTCGCCGAAGGACCACGACAGGACGTCGATCCAGTCCTTGTGCTTGGCCTCCTTGCTCTCTCCGGCGATGCCCGTGATCTGCAGGAAGTAGTCGGCCATCGCGCGACTATCTCAGAAGCGCGCTCACTTCGGCAAGGGTGGCCTCGGCATCGCCGCGGTGCAGCACGGTGGCCATGCCCAGCGCCCGGGCCGGCTTGAGGTTGCCGGGCAGGTCGTCGACGTACACGCAGCGCTCGGGCGGCAGGCCGAGCCGCTCCGCGGCGAGCTCGTAGATCGCCGGGTCGGGCTTGCGCAGGCCGACCTCGCTGGAGATCACCCAGGCGTCGAACAGCTCCTCGAGCAGCTCGCCGTCGTAGACCGCCGCGTCGCCGACCGAGTTCGAGAGGAGCCCGATGCACAGGCCCGGGCGCCGGAGCGCCCGTACGCCGTCGATCATCGCAGCGTCCCGCTCCATGCCCCCGAACATGCGCTGCAGGAGCCGCGGGTGCGAGACCTCGAGCAGCGCGCCGAACGCCCGCTCGAACTCGGGGGCCGTGAGCGCGCCCGTCTCCAGCCGCGCCAGCAGGTCGCGCGCCTCGGGGTCGTTGCGCAGTCGGTCGCGCACCGTGTCCGGCGCCAGCCGCTCGGCCGCGCAGAACGCCTCGAACGAGGCGAACGGGTCGCTCGTGAGTACGCCGCCGTAGTCGAGGATCAGCCCGTGGCGGTCTGCCATGCCCGGTCGGCGAGCGCCGGCACGCCCTGCTCGAGAAGGTCGAAGAAGGGGTCCTCGGTGCGGCCGGCGAGCCGCCGCTTGTAGGAGCCCTCGAGGAAGACCGCCGACTTCCACAGGGCGAGCGTCATGTACCAGCGCACGTCGGACATCGAGCGCCCGGACCGCTCCTCGTAGCCGGCGATCAGCTGGTCGCGGGTCGGGAAGCCGGGCTGCCGCGTCACGGCGGTCAGCCCGCGCATCGCGTCCTCCGGATCGTCGGCCTGCGACCAGGTGGCGACGAGGTAGCCGACGTCGGCCAGCGGATCGCCGATCGTGGCCAGCTCCCAGTCGAAGATCGCGTTCAACCGCGCCGGCGCGCCCGGCGCGAACATCGTGTTGCCGAGCCGGTAGTCCCCGTGCACGATCGTCGCCTCGCCGGACTCGGGCAGGTGCTCGGCCAGCCAGGCGCTCACGCGGTCGAGCTCCGGCAGCTCGCGCGTGCGGTTGTGCTCCCACAGGCCGCCGAAGCGGCGCAGCTGCCGCTCCAGGTAGCCGGTCGGCTTGCCGTAGCCCTCGAGCCCGCAGGCGCGCCAGTCGACGGCGTGCACCTCGACCAGCGCGTCCACCAGCTCGTCGCCGATGCGCGCGGCCTCGCCCTCCAGCGAGGGCGGCAGCTCGCTGGTCAGCACGTCGCCCTCGATCAGCTCCATCACGTAGAACGGCGCGCCGATCACGGACTCGTCGTCGCACGTCGCGAGCACGCGCGGGGTGCGCACGTCGGCGTCCTGGACAGCGCTCAGCAGGCGCGCCTCGCGCAGCACGTCGTGGGCCGAGGGCGGCAGCGGCGGGCGCGGCGGCCGGCGCAGCACCCAGGCCCCGCCGGCGCGGCGGATCGCGAAGGTCACGTTCGAGTGCCCCTCGCCGATCGTCTCGGCCTCGAGCGGGCCCTCGCCGAGGCTCCGCGCGTCCAGGAACGCCTCCAGCGGACGGCGCACCAGCAGCGGCTCGAGCTCCTGCTCGGCGGCCTCCTCGGGCGTGTCGACGATGGCCGACATCGCCGGGCACCGTACCCTCATACCGCAACCGAGGCCGCATTGGGCGGTTTCGGGGGGACCTCTCATGCGAATCGCACTCCTGACCTTCACGCTTCTCATCCTGCTCGCCGCGCCCGCGCAGGCCGCGCCGCGCCAGGTGATGACCTTCGAGGCGCCCGACGAGCTGCTCGACGCCGGCCGCCGCGACGCGACGCTCGACGAGATCCGCGGCTTCGGCGTCACGCAGATCCGGCAGCTCGTCTACTGGCAGCAGTTCGCGCCCAGCCCCGACCGCAAGAGCAAGCCGAGCTTCAACGCCTCCGATCCGAACGCCTATCCGGCCCTCGGGCAGCTCGACGGGCTGATGGCCGCCGCGCAGGCGCGCGGGATCAAGGTCATCCTCACGCCCACCGGCCCCGTCCCGCGCTGGGCGACGAAGACCAAGAAGGGTCACCTGAACCGGCCCAACGCCCGGCAGTTCGGTCAGTTCGTCACCGCGCTGGCCCGGCGCTACGGCGCGCAGGTCGAGACGTGGTCGATCTGGAACGAGCCCAACCAGCCGCAGTTCCTGATGCCGCAGTACCGCAAGAAGCGGCCGGTGTCGCCCGGGCTCTACCGCAACCTCTACCGCGAGGCCCACCGCGCGATCCGCAGCGTGCCCGAGAACCGGCGCGACGACATCCTGATCGGCGAGACGTCGCCGCGCGGCAACGAGAACGTCGTGCACCCGCTCGCCTTCCTGCGCGGCATGACGTGCCTGAACGCGAAGTACAAGAAGACGCGCTCGTGCGCCCGGCTCGACACAGACGGCTACGCGCACCACGCCTACACCACGCGCATCGGGCCGCGCTTCGAGCCGTCCGACAAGGACGACGTGACGATCGGCGTGCTCGACCGGCTGGTGACGGCGCTCGACAAGGCCGGCCGCGCGCGCGGGCTGCCGCGAGGGCTGAAGATCTATCTGACCGAGTTCGGCATCCAGTCCGAGCCGGACCGCATCTCCGGCGTCTCGTACGAGCGCCAGCCCGCCTACTACGCGATCGCCGAGCACATGGCCTACGTGAACGCGCGCGTCGCGCTGTTCTCGCAGTACCTGATGCGCGACGACGCGCCGCGCGAGGAGGGCTATCGCTTCCGCGGCTTCGAGAGCGGCCTGCGGCGCAACAACGGCCAGCGCAAGCCGGCCTACCGCGCCTTCCCGAACCCGCTGGCGGTCGAGCGCTACGGCCCGTCCGACGTGCTGTGGGGGCTGATCCGCCCGCAGTCCGGCGTCACCCGCGTCACCGTCGAGGTCCGCCGCCCGAACCGGCACGGCTGGGGCGTCCTGCGCCGGCTGAACACCACCACGAACGGCGTGTTCGGGCTGCGCGCGCAGCACCGCGCCAAGCAGGCGTACCGCGTGCGGTGGACCGCGAGCGACGGCAAGAGCTACACCGGGCCGGCGATCCGCGCGTACAAGTTGGGGTCCTGACCCGGTAGCGCGCCGCCCGCCCCAGGGCGATAAGTGCGCTATGCCACGCGTTTCTCGGAAGAACCTGCTCGGTTACCGGGTCCTCGACTGCCATGGGGAGGAGATCGGGAGGGTCGTCGACACCTGGCCGGACGACGGCGGCTGGGAGGTCGAGCTGGTCGTCGTCCGTCTGCAGAAGTTCGGCGAACGCCGCATGCTCCCGATCGAAGACGTCATTGCCTGGGGTGGCGTCGTGCGAGCTCCGTACTCGCGAATGCAGATCGAGGACGCACCCGCTGTGGAGGGCGGGGTGCACAAGGCGGACGACCCGTACCGCGCGCTCGCCTACTGGCAGTACGAGGACCACGGGGGTGCCGGTATCGTGACGCCGCCATGGCGCCGCAGCTCTGGCTTCTTCGTCATGGAGAGGCCGTTCCCCACGAATCCAAGCCCGACGCCGAGCGTGAGCTGACTCCCCGCGGCGAGCGCCAAGCGGTCGCCGCGGGGATGGGCCTCGCCAAGCTCGGCGCCGAGTTCGACGCCTGCTACACGAGCCCGAAGGTGCGCGCGCGCGACACCGCGCGGCTCGCCTGCGAGGCGCTCAACGTCGAGCCGGTCGAGGAGGACTCGCTGTCGAACGGCTTCGACCGCGAGGACGCGCTCGAGCTGCTCATGCGCCACGGCGCCGACGCGCGGGTGCTGGTGGTGGGGCACGACCCGTCGTTCTCGCAGGTCGTGCACGACTTCACCGGCGCGCGCCTGGACTTCAAGAAGGGCGGCGTGGCGGTCGTCGAGGCCGAGCGCGCCAGCGGAGAGCTGCTCCTGCTCCTGCGCCCGCGCGAGCTGGAGTCGCTCGCCATCGCCTAGCTAGGGGTGCGCGGGCAGCTCGCGGATGTCGCGCACGGCGAGCAGGAGCAGGATGCTCGCGAGCTGGAGCACGAAGGCGATCGCGAGCGCCTCGCTGACGCCGATCTGGTCGGCGATCGGCCCCCAGAGCAGCATGCCGATCGGCACCGCGGCGAGCGAGCCGAACCAGTCGTAGGAGCTCACGCGCGAGAGCAGCTCCTCGGGCACGTGGCGCTGCTGGGTCGTCTCCCACAGGTTGTTGGCGACCGCCAGCCCGGCGCCGGCCAGCAGCGCGCCGACGGCGGTCACCGCGGTGGGGGCGGGGATGGCCAGGAAGGCGAGCGGGAGCGTGTAGAGCGCGACGGCGAAGGTGGCGACCAGCGCGGGGCGCTGCGGGTCGAGCTGCAGCAGCACGATGCCGCCGACGAGCAGGCCGATCCCGAAGGCGGACGCGATCACCGCCCAGGCGCCGGCGCCGCCGAGGTCGCGGTCGGCCACGAGCGGGCCGAGGACGAAGTAGGCGGCGAACATCATGTTCCCGAAGGTGGTCGAGGCGACCGTCGTCCACAGCCACGTTCGCGACCGGAAGTCGTTCCAGCCGTCGCGCAGGTCGGCGATGAACGAGTGCGACTCGGCGGGCACGTGGGCGGGCATCGGGATGGCGGCCAGGAACGCCGCGCTGACGCCGAAGGTCGCGGCGTCGACGGCGAGCGCCCAGCCCGGCCCGATGCCCACCACGAGCACGCCCGCGAGCGCCGGCCCGGCGATCCGGCCCCCGGCCTCGGTCAGGCTGCGCAGCGCGTTGGCCTGCTGGAGGCGCCCCGTGCTGACGACGGCGGGCATGATCCCGGTGATCGCGGGGTTGAAGAACGCGCTCGCGGCGCCGGCGACCGCCGCGAGGGCGGCGATCGACCAGACGCTCGGCTCGCCGGCGATCAGCAGCGCCGCCATCAGGCCGTGCGCGGCGAGCCGGATCACGTCGGTGGTCACCATCAGCGCGCGCCGCGGCAGCCGGTCGGCCCACACGCCGCCGACGAGCAGGAACGCGACGAGCGGGACCGTCCGCGCCGCGAGCACGATGCCGAGGTCGCTCGCCGAGCCCGTCAGGTCGAGGACCGCGAAGGCGAGCGCGACGCCGACCATGCCGTCGCCCAGCAGCGAGACGCCCTGGCCGATGAACAGCAGCCGGAACGGGCGCTCGCGCAGCGCGTCGAACCGGCTGTGCATCAGAGGACGGCTTTGAGGACGGCGAGCGCCACCTCGGCGCGCGGCGTGATCGACTCCTCGTAGACGTACTCGCCCGGGTTGTGGGCCTTGCCGCCGCGCGGGCCGAGGCCGTCGATCGTCACCGGGATCTCCGCGGCGAAGTGGCTCGCGTCGCTGGCGCCGCCGCGCGAGGCGCCGCGCACCGGCCGGCCGAGAGCCTCGGAAGCGCCGGCCAGCACCGAGGCGACCGCGTGCTCGGAGTGCATTCCGGGCCAGCGGCGGATCAGCTCCGCGTGCAGGGTCACGCCGCCCACCTCGTCCGGGACTGCTTCGAGGACCGCCTCGATCGCGCTCAGCTCGTCCGCGCGGCAGTCGCAGAACAGCTCGCCGTGGCCGGGCACGACGTTGAACGCGTCGCCGGAGCGCAGCACCGTCGGCACCGCGGTGAGGCGGTGCGGGCCGTGCGGGTCGTGGCAGGCGGCGACGGCCTGCGCGGCGGAGGCGAGCGCCAGCAGCGCGTTGCGGCCGCGGTCGGGCGCCGAGCCCGAGTGCGCGGCGCGGCCGTGGGCGGTGACGCGGATCGTCCCGGCCGCCTTGCGCCGCACCACCACCCCGTCGTCGCCGTTCGAGGTCTGCTCGCCGCCCTCGAAGCACAGGCACGCGTCCCAGCCCTCGAAGCGGTGCACGTGGTCGAGCGAGCCGGTCCGCCACTCCTCGTCGCAGACCAGCAGCAGGGCGAGCTCGGCGTAGGCGTCGGGGCGCTTGGCCAGCACGCGCATGATCCCGATGGCGAGCACGTCGCCGCCCTTCATGTCGACCGCGCCGGAGCCGACGAGCTTGTCGCCCTGGCGCGTGAGCGGCTTGTGGTTCTGGTGGGCGATGACCGTGTCGAGGTGCCCGAGCAGGAGCACGCGCCTGCTGCCCGTGCCTTTCAGGTGGGCGAGCAGGTCGGGCGCGTGGTCGGGCGAGGAGCACGGGATCCGCTCGATCGCGGCCTCGTCGGGGAGCAGCGCGGCGCACACCGCGGCGCACTCCTCGGCGCCGTGGATGTCACCGGAGGGCGAGCTCACCCCGACCAGCGCCTCGAGCTCCCGCACCGCCCGTTTGCCGATCTCCGCCGCGGCCTCCCGCACCCAGGGGTCCATGAGATCGGACGGTACTGTCTCCGCGTGCGCACGGCCCTCACGATCGCGGCGCTCGGGTTCGTGGTGGCGCTCGCCGGCGCCGTGCTGGCGGCCGCATGGTCGGGCCGGCACTTGGACGATGCGCTCTTCGGCGTGGCGCCGTGGCTGCCGTGCCCGTACTTCGGGGCGGGCGCGGTAGCGTCCGGGCTGTGGGCGGCACTGGACGGATCAAGGTCGTCCCCGCTGAGGAGGCGAACTTCGACGATCTCGTGACCGTGTTCGGCGCGCGCGGCCCCGCGTCGCGATGCTATTGCCAGCGGTACAAGCTGCGGCCGGGCGAGGCATTTGCCAAGTTCCCCGCCGAGGAGCGCGCCTTCCGGCTCCGGCAGCAGTGCTCTCGCGAGGAGACGGCCGGGCTGATCGCGTACCTCGACGGCGAGCCCGTCGGCTGGTGCGCGGTCGAGCCGCGCACGTCGTACGAGGGCTTGCTGCGCAACAACCGCGTGCCGTGGGAGGGCCGCGACGAGGACAAGGCCGACGACAGCGTGTGGGCGGTCACCTGCCTCTTCGTCCGGGCCGGCCACCGGCGGCGGGGCATCAGCTACGCGCTCGCCCGCGCCGCCGTCGACCACGCCCGCGAGCGCGGCGCCCGGGCGGTCGAGGGCTACCCGATGACCACGAAGAACGCGATCCTCGAGGAGCTCCACGTCGGCACCGAGGGCGCCTTCGCCGCCGCAGGGTTCACCGAGGTCAGCCGGCCGACGGTTCGCCGGGCCGTCATGCGCGTCGAGCTCTGAGGTTCGAGCCCTCGCTAACGTCAGCACGATGATCGAACCCGGCGAGAAGGCACCCGATTTCACGCTCCCCGACCAGGACGGCAACGACGTCTCGCTGAGCGACTACGCCGGCAAGACCGTCGTCCTCTACTTCTATCCCAAGGCCGACACGCCCGGCTGCACCACGCAGGCATGCGGCATCCGCGACCGCGCGGCCGACTACGACGCCGCCGGAGCGACGGTCATAGGCGTCTCGCCCGACCCGGTCAGCCGCGTGAAGAAGTTCCACGGCGGCCAGTCGCTCAACTTCACGCTGCTCGCCGACGAGGACCACGCGGTCTGCGACCTCTACGGCACCTGGGCCGAGAAGAGCATGTACGGCAAGAAGTACTGGGGCGCCCAGCGCTCGACGTTCATCATCGACGGCGACGGCACCGTCGTTCACGTGATCGAGAAGGCCTCGCCGAAGACGCACGACGACGAGGTGCTCGGAGTCCTCGCCGCCGCCTGACGGACCGGTGGCCGGCTATCGCGCGATCCGGTTCGACGAGCTCGAGGACGTCCCCTGGAAGCCCGGCCTGACGCTGCGGCCGGTCCGCTCCCAGCTCGGGCTGCGGGCGTTCGGGGCGGCGGGCTTCGTGGGTCGTGAGCCCGGCGACCTCGTGGTCGAGCCGCACACCGAGGAGGTGGGGCGGGGGCACCAGGAGCTGTACGTCGTGCTGCGCGGGGCGGCTCGGTTCACCCTCGACGGGGACAGCCTGGACGCTCCCGCGGGAACGTTGATCGCGGTCGAGCCGCACGTGCGCCGCGAGGCCGTCGCCACCGAACCCGACACGGCGGTGCTGGCCCTCGGCGGGCCGCCGACCTTCGAACCCGCGGGCCACGAGTACATGGCCCGCGTGCGCGGCGCGGTCGACCGGCCGCAGGACGCGCTCGCGATGCGGCCGGGTGAGAGCTGGACTCGAGTACGATGGCTGCTCGCCGGCGGAGCAGTCGCCGGCTGGACGAGGCAGTCGAGCGCGAGCCGGACCTGCGCCGCGAGGCCGTCAGCGATCCCCTGCTGAGTAGCCTCTTCTGAGTGCCCGAGCTGCCCGAGATGGAGATCGTCGCCCGCCGGCTGGACGAGGCGCTGCCCGGCGAGACGATCGAGTCGGCGATGACGCCCGGCCTGAACGCGCTGAAGACCTTCGACCCGCCGTTCCATGCGCTCGAGGGCGCCTCGTTCACCGGCGCCCGCCGGCGCGGCAAGCTGCTGCTGCTCGACGTCGACACGCCGGCCCAGGGCGCGCTCACGCTCCTCATCCACCTGATGAGCGCCGGGCGGATCCAGCTGTTCGACAAGCGCTCGTCGATGAAGGACCGCACGTCCCGCGTCCTCTTCCGCCTCCCCGACGACCGCGAGCTGCGGGTCCGCGAGTTCGGCACCAAGCAGGCGGCGTGGGTGAAGCTCCTGCGGCCCGACGCCGTCGAGGCCGACGAGGCGCTCGACGGGCTCGGCCCCGAGGCTTGGCCCGAGGCTCCAACCGACCTCGCCGACCGCCTCGCCGCTCCCCGCCCGCTGCACTCGATGCTGCGCGACCAGCGGGTCATCACGGGCATCGGCCGCACCTGGGTCGACGAGATCCTCCACGCCGCCCGGCTGTCGCCCTTCAAGCGCGGCGACGACCTCTCCGACGAGGAGGTCGATGCCCTCAAGGAGGCGATCCCCGGCGAGCTGCAGCGCGTGCTCGACGTCTACGAGGAGCAGGTCCCCCTCCCGCTGCCCGAGAAGTTCCCGAAGCCGACGCGCGTGCACGCCCACCAGGGCGAGCCGTGCCCGCGCTGCGAGACGGTGCTCGAGGCGGTGTTCTACGAGGACTACGTCATGAGCTACTGCCCGCACTGCCAGACCGAGGACCGCGTCCTCAAGGACCGCCGGCTCTCGCGGCTGCTCAAGTAGCCGGTTCCCACACCTGCCGCTCGGCCAGTCCGACGGCCGCCAGGCGGTCCCGCCCACGCGCGCGGCGGACGCCCAGCCAGCCGAGCGCCGCGTCGATTGCCCCCGTCTCGCGCCGGCGCAACAGCCTGCGCCGCACGACACAGAGGCTGGAGAGCGGCCGCAGCTCGAGCTCGCCGCCGTACCAGCCGGCCGCGGCCTCCTCTTCGCCGTCGCAGGCCACGTAGATCACCGGCGTTCGCTCGGAGACTTCCGCGACGTAGCCGAACACCGACTCGGTGAGGCGCGGCAGCATGTCCGGCAGGGAGACGAGCGGCTCGTCCATCGCCACCTGCGTGCGCACGTGGCAGAGGCCGAACCCGGACAGCAGCGGCTGCACCGGGTGCATGGTCGGATGGCGGAGTCCCGCGAGGACACCGCCGTCCCCGATGACGCCGTACACCGTCACGGCCACGGGCGGGACCTTACGTCGAGCGGATCCGGTCGAGATTCCTCAGCGCCTCGCGCCGGCTCAGCAGGCTGAGCTCGTGGGTCGCGCAGTAGCGCTCGACCCCGTCCGGATCGACCGTCGAGTACTCGCGCAGCGCCCACCCGATCGCCTTGCGGATGAAGAACTCGCGGTCCTCCCGATTGGGCTGGATGCAGTCGAGGAGCAGCCGCGCGTCCGTCCGCTCCTTGCGGGCGATCTGGGCGATGATCGCCGTGCGCCGCTTCCACATGTCCGGATCCGAGGCCCATTCGCGCAGGACAGGAGCTATGTCGAGCTCGCCCACCAGCCGGATCGCCACCTCGTCGACGAAGTCCCACCACGCGCCGGTGACGATCAGCTCCTCGTACATCGGCAGCGCCGCCGTCGTGCGGTGCGACCGGTAGCGCCGGTCGCGGGCCAGCGCGATCGCCAGGTAGCGCTCCTCGCGGTAGGTCGCCTCGCGCCAGAGCCGGAGCACCGTGTCGCGCCAGGCCTCGAACCCGTCCAGCGGGTGCGCCGCGAACACGATCCGCGCGACCTCCCGGCGCCCCGGCTTCCGGACGCCGAGGAAGGGCATCTCCGACTTCATGTACGCCCGCATCTCCGGCGCCTTCGCGGGGTCGGCGCGCGCGGCCAGCTCGCGCCGGATCGCCTCGATCATCGCGGCGCCCTCACGCGGCGGCCGCGCACCGCGGCGGCGGCGCCCAGCTCGGCAACGACCTCGTCGAGCAGCCGGCCGGCTGCCTCGACCCGGCGCGGGCCGAGCTTCTCGCGCAGCTCCGCCCCGAGCGCGGCCCGGTGGCGCCGCGCGCCCTCGATCGCGCCGTGCCCGCGCTCGGTCAGAGCGACCAGCCGCGCCCGCGCGTCGCCGGGATCCGGCGTGCGCGCCACGTAGCCGCGCCGCTCGAGGTCGGCGACCGACTTCGACGCCGCCTGCTGCGTCACCTCGAGCCGCTCGGCCAGCACGCCGATCGTCACCGGCCCCTCCACGAGGTGCTGGAAGACGAAGCCGTCGGAGAAGCGCAGATCGGCGAAGCCGTCGGCGGCCAGGCGCCGCTGGATCTCGTCGGCCATCGCCCAGCCGGCGAACAGCGAGGAGAGGGATAGATCCACAACCATAGTTGTGTTATTATACCCAACCATGGTTGTAGATGATGCCTTCGTCGCCATCGCCCACCGCATCGTCTGGTGCACGGTGGCCACCGTCGACCGTCGCGGCCGCCCGCGCTCGCGCGTCCTGCACCCGTACTGGGAGCGGACCGAGGACGGCCTCGTCGGCTGGATCACGACCCGGCCGACGCCGCTCAAGCTCGCCCATCTCGAGCACAGCCCGCACGTCTCGTGCAGCTACTGGGACGCCACGCAGGACACGGCGATCGCCGAGTGCGACGCCGAATGGGTGCACGACGTCGACACCCGGGCCCACGCCTGGGAGCTGTTCCGGGCGGCGCCCGAGCCGTTGGGCCACGATCCGTACTCGATCTGGCCCGGAGGGCCGGCCGACCCGGACGCCGGCGTGCTGCGCCTGAAGCCCTGGCGCCTGCGCGTGGCCACCATGGAGACCCTGCTCGGTCGGGCGCCGGTACTGCGCCGTAGTCTGGAGGGGTGTCCTACCAGCTAGTCCAGATCGCCGGATCGCTGCTGATCCTCACGGCGTTCGCCGCGTCGCAGGCGGGCAGGTTGCCGATCGACAGCCAGCTCTACCTGGTCCTCAACTTCGTCGGCTCGGCGATTCTCGCCGTGCTGGCGTGGATCGACCAGCAGTGGGGCTTCCTGCTGCTGGAGGGCGTCTGGGCGGTGGTCTCGCTCTATAGCCTCGTCCAGCTGACACGCGGCGGGACCCCGACCGCTCCGGGCCATTGATGCTCGCGTCGATCGGCGACTCCTTCGACGCCTTCTTCGACGCGGTCGGGGACTTCTTCGGCAGCCTGGCCGCCATCCAGTGGCTCGCGCTGTTCCCGGCCCTGTTCGCGTTCCTGGTCTACCTGACGCTGCGCGCGCGGGCCTCGTTCAACATCCTGCGTGCCGCCTATCCGGACGAGCGCATCCAGTTCCGCTTCATCTGGGGCGCCTACATGGCCGGCTACGGCTTCAACGCTGTCGTGCCCGCCCGCGGCGGCGACGTCGTGCGGCTGTTCCTGACCAAGACCAGCGTGCCGAACTCGAGCTACCCGGCGGTGGCCGCGGCCTTCACGGTCGAGCTGATCTTCGACCTCTGCATGGCGATCCCGATCCTCGCCTTCGCCTTCACACAGGGCGCCTTCCCCAAGCCGCCGGACTTCTCGAAGCTGCCGGCCTTCGACCTGGCGTTCTTCGCCGGCCATCCGCAGTTCACGCTCTTCCTCATCACCGTGCTGGGGATCGCGACGATCGTCGCCTCCGCCCTGCTGTCGGCCCGCGTGCGGCGCTTCTGGGAGCGGGTCCGCCAGGGCCTGACGATCCTGTTCGACCGCCGGCGCTACTTCCGCGAGGTGTTCGCCATCCAGTTCGTCGGCTGGCTGTTCCGCTTCACGGCGTTCTTCCTGCTGCTGGAGGCCTTCAACGTCGGCGGCTCGGTGCGCAACGTGCTGCTCGTGCTGGGCGTCAACGCGGTCGCCGCGCTCGTGCCCTTCACCCCCGGCGGCGCCGGCGTCCAGCAGGCGCTGCTGGTCAAGGTCTTCGCGGGCACCGCGACGGGCGCCACCGTGGCCGCCTACTCGGTCGGGCAGCAGATCGCCATCGCGGCGATCACCTTCGGCGCCGGCTTCGCCGCGCTCTTCTTCCTGTTCCGCATCCGCTCCTTCAAGGAGGTCATCGCGCAGGGGCGTGCCGCGCGCGAGGAGGAGCAGCCGCAGACCGCTTAGGACAGGCCCTGGCGCGCCTCGCGCACCAGCGTGACGGCCTCCGGGAAGACCACCGCCATCACGGAGCGGACCTGCTTGGCCTGCTCCTCGGCGCTGCCCTGCAGGTTCACGCGGTTGATCGCGGCGACCGTCATGTCGACGGCGAGCTTGATCGCGTTGTCGGCCCAGGCGAGGTTCTGGGACGACTGCATCTGCTCGGCCATGTCCTGCAGCCGCTTCTGGAAATCAGGATCGTTGAAGAAGCCTCCGAAGCCTTCCATGACACCTAGGCTACCCGCCGCCGCGCTCGTGGAAGAAGAAGTCGGGCATCACGGCCCGCGTCACGCGCGTGGAGAGCTGGCTGGCCAGCTCGGCGTCGCCGGTGCGCGAGGCGAGGTCGTCGAGCGTGACGATCCCCGTCAGGCGCCCGCCGTCGACCACCACCAGGCGGCGGATCCCGTGGCGCACCATCAGCTCGCCCGCCTCCTCGACCTCCATGCCCGCCTCGGCCGTGATCACCGGCGAGGAGGCGTGGTCGGCGACGTGGTCGCCGAAATCGCGCCCGTCGGCGATGACCGACAGCGCGAGATCGCGATCGGTGACGAAGCCGATCGGCTTGGAGTCCTCCATGAGCACGACCGAGCCGACGTTGCGCTCGCGCATCAGCTCGGCGACCTCGCGCACCGTGCGCTCGGGCGCGGCGGTGACGACGGACTCCGTCATGACCTCGCGGATCAGCACGCGGGCGAGTCTACAATCGCCCGCCGTGCCGCATCGCACCACTGCTCAGCTCGCGAGGCAACGCCGGATCGAGGCGTTGATCGGCCTCGCCGCGCCCGTCCTGGATCTGGTCCTCTTCGCCGGGGAGCGCGTCTCCCGCGTGGCCGGCCGCAACCAGATCGATCCCGAGCCTCCGCGCCGGATCGGCGACCGCGACATCCGCACGCGGCTCGGCGGCCCGCCCGACGGGGGCCTAGGATCTTCGTCTCCGTGACCGCGGTCGCCGACGATCGAGAGCAGCAGCTCGCCTGGGAGGCGCGCCAGCGCCCGCGCGCCGGCGTGGCCGCCTTCGTGGCCGCCGTCTTCCTGCTCGCCGGCTTCCTGTGGTGGGTCAGCCTGCTGCGCGACGCCCCGCAGGCCGGCTACCTGGAGTCGCTCGGCCGGCTCGGCGACGGCCCGATCGGCGAGCAGCCGAGCATCCAGCTCGAGGCGATGCAGTACACGGTCGACAACGCGCTCGGCTTCATCCTCTCCGGGCTGCTCCGCGGGCTCGCGCCGGTGGCGCTCGCCTACGCGGTCACGTTCGTCGCCGTCGCCACCCGCGCGCGGCGGCGGGAGTTCCCGCGCGCCGCGGTCTACATGACGATCGTCGGCGCCGTCCTCTACTGCCTGGGCACCGCGGGGGCGGAGATCGAGCGGACGATCTCCTTCAACAGCTTCCTCGACGGGCCGCGGACGGTGGACGACGCCCGCGACGTGATCTCGAGCGCGACCATCACGCTCGCGCTGCTCGCCTACGTCGGGCAGTTCGTGGTGGCGGCCGGCACGCTGCTGGTCTCGCTGAACGCCATGCGCGCCGGGCTGTTCACGCGCTTCCTCGGGATCCTCGGCGTGGTCGCCGGCGTCGTCTCGGTCTTCCCGCAGCTGATGCCGGTGCCGCTCGTGCAGGTGTTCTGGCTCGTCGCGCTCGGGCTCATGCTGATCGGGCGCACCGCCGTGCCGCCGGCCTGGCGGACCGGCAACGCCGAGCCGTGGCCGAGCGCGAAGGACTCGGCGCTGCGGCGGCGGGAGGCCGAGGACCGCCGTCAGGGCATCGAGCCCGCGCCCGAGCCCAAGCCGGCGCCCGCGGCGAAGCCGCACCCGGCGTCGTCGAAGAAGCGCAGCCGCAAGCGGCGCGGCTAGATGACCGATTCCACGGCCCACGCACCCGCCTGACCACGTCCCGCGGCGCCGGATCGGCACCCGCTGAATCGGCCCGTGGCTCCGCCACTGTGCCGATCGCACGGGCACCGCCCGGCATCCACGGTACGCGGCCATTCGGGCACGCGGGCCGCGGAATCGATCATCTAGGTCTCGACGGCCTCGGGCGCCGCGGCCAGCATGGCGTCGATCGCGACGAGCAGCCCGAGCCACCCGCTGAACGGCCGCTCCTCGCTGCCGTCCGTCGCGCGCCCGTCCAGCTCGTCGCCCGCCAGGCGCAGCTCCAGGGTGATCGTGACCGCTCGTGAGGTCATGTGCACAGCATGGCCGCGACCGGCCCCCGCGCCATCGGGGGGACCCCTAAACGCCCTCCCCAGTCTTTCAATCCCCGAGCGCGGTCGCCAAATCCCGCCGCGACCGGATGCCGAGCTTGCGGTAGGCGTTGCTGAGGTGGACCTCGACGGTCTTGGGCGTCACGAACAGCGCCTGCGCGATGTCGCGGTTGCTCTGCCCCTCGGCGGCGAAGCCCGCCACGCGCCGCTCTGAGGCGGTCAGCGCCTCGACCCCGCCGGTGGCCGTCGTGCGCGGGCGGGCGCCCGTGGCGTAGAGCTCCGAGCGCACTCGCTCGACGAGGCCGTCGGCTCCGCACGCGTCGGCCAGCTCGAGCGCGCGCCGCAGCGGCTCGCGGGCGTCGCTCGGCCGCCGGTCGCGGCGCATGGCGCCCCCGAGGTCGGCCAGCGCCTTGGCCAGCTCGTGCCGCGCGCGCGACCCTTCGAGCACCTCGACGGCCTCCTCGAGCAGGCCGATCTCCCCGCGCAGGAGCCCGAGCACGCGCAGCACCGGCCCGACGGTGCCGGGCGCGCCCCACGTGCGCGCGAGCGCCAGCTCCTCCTCGCAGAGCGCGATCGCCTCGTCATGACGGCCGAGCCGCTCGAAAGCGCGTGCCGCGTTCGAGCGCGGATGCGTCGCCGCCGGCAGCACGGTCCAGGCGTGCAGGCGCGCGTATTCCTCGTAGGCGGCGACCGCCTCCTCGTCGCGGCCTTCGGCGACGAGCAGCGCGAGGTTGGCCGCGCGCCAGAACCGGGAGCCGTCGGCCCACGGATGCAGATGAGGGCGCCCGCGCTCGATCATCGCGCGCGCCTCGTCGAGCCGGCCCCGCTCGGCGAGCGCGGTGCCGATGAACGCGCTCGTGTAGCGCAGCGCCGTCACGCCGAAGCCCCACACGTCGAACTCCTCCTGGGCGGTCCGGATCGACGCCTCCGCCTCGTCGAGCTCGCCGAGCTGGAGCAGCGCGAAGCCGTGCCACAGGTGCTGCGAGGAGACGCCGAGCAGAGAGCCGTGGCGGTGTGCCTCGCGGATCGCAGCCGCCCAATGGACATCGGCCTCGGGAGTGTCGGCGAGGATGAGCGTGTTGAGCGCGGCGAGCGCGATCATCCCGTTGTCGCGGGTCGCGAGCTCGTCGCCCTCGAGCGCGGCGAGCGCCACCTCGACGCACGACTCGGCGTCGCTGCCCGTGTAGGCGCTGTACAGCGCGGACATCGCGGCGACCCGCTTGGTTCCCAGCGGGGAGCCCGGAGGCGGCGGCTCGAAGTGGGCCGCGAGCTCGTCCAGGTCCTCGGGGGCGCCGGCGCCGAAGAACCGCATGATCAGGCCCGCCGCCAGCAGGGCGTCGCGCTCGTCGGCGAGCCGATCGGGGAGCTCGGCGCCCGAGCGCGCGGCGAAGGCGGCGGCTTCGTCGGCGTGGTCGGTGAAGGCGAGCGCGTGCACGAGGGCGTACGCCACGAGCGCCCGCGCGTCATCGTCCTCGAGCGTCTCGTACGCCTCCTTCAGGTGGTCGACGGCGGCGGGGCCCTCGGTCAGCACCTCGGCGAGGCCGAGCTCCATCAGCAGCCCCGGCCGCCACGCGTCCGGCGCGGGCTCCTCGAGCGCCCGCCGCAGGTGCGCGACGCCGCTCTCCGGCGCACCGCGCCCGACGGCCGTGCGGCCCGCGTCGCGCAGCTGCTCGGCGACCCACTCCTGCCCGCGCCGCGGCGCCGCGAGCAGATGCGCCGCGACCTGCTCGGGCGGCGCGCCGGCGTCGCGGAGGACGCGCGCGGCCTGCTCGTGCTGGAGCTCGCGCTCGCTGGGCGGAAGCTCCTGGTAGACGGCGTCGCGCACGAGCGCGTGGACGAAGGCCAGCGGCGCCTCGGGCCGCAGGATCTCCGCCCGCGCCAGCGCGCCGGTGGCGTCGGCGACGCGCGCCTCGTCGATGCCGGTGAGCGCCGCCACGGCCGGCAGCGTGGCGCTCTCGGTCAGCACGGCGACCGCGCGGGCGACGGCGATGGCGTCGGGGGAGAGCCGCGCGAGCCGGACGATCACCGTGCGCGAGACCGCGCGCGGGCCGATCTCCAGCACGACACCGGCGTTCGCCGCCACCGGCTTGACGCTGTCGCTCTCGAGCGCGGTCAGGAGCTGGCGCAGGTACAGCGGATTGCCGCCGGTCGCCTCGTGGCAGGCGGCGCAGAACGGCTCGTCGGCCTCCGGGCCGAGGCGCTCGCGCACCAGCGCCCGCACGGCCTCGGCGCTCAGCGGCACCGGCCGGATCGAGACCGTGGACGGGTCGTGGGCGATCTCGCCGAGCAGCGCCACGTCGGTCCCCGGCTCGTTCGAGCGCACGGTGGCCGGCACCAGGATCGGCTGGCCCTCGAGCCGCCGCGCGAGGTAGGCGAGGAAGCGCAGCGAGGGCCGGTCGCACCAGTGCAGGTCGTCGACCGCCAGCACCAGCGGGCGCTCGGCCGCCAGGTTCAGCGCGACCCAGAACAGCCCGTGCAGAGCCGCGAACGAGGCGTCGCCCTCGCCGTCGGCCGATCCGAAGACCGAAGCTGCAGGCGCCGCCGCGCCGGTCAGCAGGTCGTCGCGGCCGGCCACCACGCCCTCCAGCAGCTGGCGCACGACGCCGAACGGGAACTCGCGCTCGAGCTCTGAGCCGCGGGCGGCCAGCACGAGCGAGCCGCCCTCGGCCGCGCGGCGGCGGGTCTGGGCGAGCAGCGCGCTCTTGCCGATGCCGGCCGGCCCCTCGATCAGCACCGCGCGGCCCTCCCCGGCCGGGACGGCGTCGACCAGCGCCGCGAGCGCGGCGACCTCCCGCTCGCGCTCGACGAGCTCCGCTGTCATGGCGGCGATCCTATGCGCCCACCGGCCGGCCGACCATCGGTTCTTGGTCCGGTTCGAGGCCGAGGCCCAGCCCTTCGGGGGCGTGCATGGCGAGCAGCTCGGCGTCGACGGAGCGGCGGCCCCGCCGGTCGAGCAACGACACGGCCACCATCACGGCGAAGGCCACGGGGACCGACAGGACGGCGGGCTGCGTGAGCAGCGCGTCGACCGTCGGATGCCCGCCCTCGAGCGCCAGCCCGGTGAAGATCGCGCCGGTGGCGAGCAGGGCGCCGGTCACGAGGCCGGCCCCGGCGCCGCGCGCGGTCAGCCCCTCCCACCAGATCCCCAGCAGCAACAGCGGGCAGAAGGTGCTCGCGGCCAGCGCGAAGGCCCAGCCGACGAGCACCGAGATGTCCAGCCCGCGGGCGATCAGGGCGAGCGCCACCGGCGGCAGCACGCCGGCCAGCGCGGCGAGCCGGAACCGGCGCCGCCGGTGCGACGACCGGCTGCGGAAGAGGTCGAAGGAGATCGTCCCGGCCACCGAGACCATCAGGCCCGAGGCGGTCGACATGAAGGCCGCGAAGGCGCCGGCCGCCACCAGGGCGCCGAGCAGCTCGCCGGGCAGGCCCGGCCATGCCGCCTCGGGCAGGCGCAGCACCACCGAGTCGGTGTCGCCGGTCAGGTAGAGCTCTGGCACGAGCACGCGGCCGAGCGCGCCGTAGACGAGCGGGAAGGCGTAGAAGATCGCGAGCAGCCCGAGCACGCGCACCGTCGTGCGGCGCGCCGCGGGGCCGTCGGGGTTGGTGTAGAAGCGGACGAGGATGTGCGGCAGGCCCATCGTCCCCAGGAAGGTGGCCAGCAGCAGCGAGTAGACGAACACCGGCGACGTCGGGCCGCCGCTCTCCACCGGGCGCGCCCAGTCCTCGCCGCTCTGCGCCTCGATCCCGTCGGCGACCGGCACGACCGCGTCCGGCGGCAGCTCGATCTCGCCGGCGGGCAGCGTCAGCTCCTCGCCGGCGTCCGCGCTCGCCGGCACGCCGTCGACCGTGTACGTGGTCGCCTCGGGGAAGGTCACCGCCTGCGGCTCGTCGAGCTGCACGACGAGCCCTGCGTCGCCCGCCGTCGGCAGCTCCTGGCCGAACATGGCGGCGCGCTCGGGCAGCCCGCCGAGGTGCATGAGCAGCAGGCAGGCGGGCAGCGCGATGGCGAACGTCTTGAGCCAGTACTGGAAGGCCTGCACGTAGGTGATGCCGCGCATGCCGCCCGAGGCGACGTTGAGCGCCACCACGGCGCCGACGGCCACCACGCCGACCCAGTACGGCGCGCCGGTGACCTCGCCCAGCGTGAGGCCGGCGCCCTTGAGCTGGGGAACGAGGTAGAAGCCGGCGATCAGCAGCACCACGAGGGCGGCCAGCACGCGGATGCGCGGCGAGCGCAGCCGCGCCTCGGCGAAGTCGGAGATCGTGTAGGCGCCGAACCGCCGCAGCGGCGCGGCGACGAACAGCAACAGGGCGAGGTAGCCGGCGGTGAAGCCGAGCGGGAGCCAGAGCGCGCCGCTGCCGAGCTTCATCTGCAGCCCGGCGATGCCCAGGAACGAGGCCGCCGACAGGTACTCGCCGGAGATCGCGGCGGCGTTCCACCACGGCGTGATCGCGCGCGAGGCGACGAACAGGTCGGACGTGGTGCGCGCCAGCCGCACGCCATAGAGGCCGAGCCCGACGGTGGCGCCGGTGACGGCCAGGATCGCCGCGACGGCGATCACTCGCGCGGCTCCACGAGGTCGCGGAAGGACTCCTCGAGGGCGGCGGCGCGACGGGCGTAGATCATCCCGATCGCGATGAACAGCGGGAACGGCGGCCAGGCGATGATGAAGATCGGCAGCGGCACGCCGAGCACGAACACGTCCTGCAGGCCCGGCAGCAGGAGCAGCGCCAGCGGCAGGGCGCCGATGATGCCGCCGAAGGTCAGCAGCGCCACCGTTCCGAGGCCGAGCTGCGCGCGGATCAGCCGCCGCAGGTAGAGGCCGCCGTGGGCGGTGCCCTCGGCGAGCTCGTCGCGGAGGCTCACACGCCCAGCTTCCGGCGCAGCTCTCCCACCTGCCGCCGGGCGATCGGGACCTCGTCACCGTCGGCCATGACCAGCACGGCGGTGCCGTTGAGCCGCGGGCGCACCTCGACGGCCCGCCGCAGATTGACCACGAACCCGCGGTGGACGCGCACGAAGCCGTGTGCGGCCCAGCGCTCCTCGAGGTCCGAGAGCCGCGCGCGGACGAGGTAGCGGCCCTCGGTGCTGGCCACGCGCACGTAGTCGCCGTGGGCCTGCAGGTAGAGCACGGAGGAGCGCGCCAGCAGCCGGGTGCCGCCGCCGCGCAGGACGTCGACGGCCAGCGTCTCGTCCTCCAGCGTCGCGGTCTCGCCGGCCGGCGTGCGGCGGCTCGCGCGCTCGATCGCCTCGTCGAGCCGGCGCCGCGAGACCGGCTTGCGCAGGTAGTCGACGGCGGCCAGCTCGAACGCGTCGACGGCCGCGTCGTCGAACGCGGAGACGAAGACCACGGCCGGCGGCTGCTCGAAGCGCCGCAGCACGCGCGCGAGCTCGAGCCCGCCGAGCCCCGGCATCCGCACGTCGAGGAACACCGCGTCGATCGCCGCGCCGTCGCCGAGCGCCACCAGCGCCTCCTCGGCCGAGGCCGCCGACTCCACGCGCTCGACCGCAGGCGAGGCCTCGAGCAGGCGAACCAGGTCCTCGAGCGCGGGCAGCTCGTCGTCGACGGCCAGCACCCTCACGCGGCGCGCACCCCGGCCCGGAACTTCGGCAGCGTCATCACCACGGTCGTGCCCTCCACCTGCAGGCCATACCCCTCGCCGAACGTCGACAGCAGGCGCCCGTGCACGTTCCCCAGTCCGATGCCGGGCCCCCGGCCCGCGAGCGCATCCGCGGCGCGCTCGGGGTCGATGCCGTCCCCGGAGTCCGATACCCGAAGCTCGACGTCGTTGCCGAGGTCGATCCCCTCGATCGCCACCTGGCCGCCCTCCGGCAGGCGCTCGACCCCGTGCCGGACGGCGTTCTCGACCAGCGGCTGGAGCGACAGGACGGGCAGGACGGCCTGGAGCACCTCGGGGTCGACCTGCACGCGCACCTTCAGGCGCTCGCCGAAGCGGGCCTGCTCGAGCCGCAGGTACTTCTCGACATAGCGCAGCTCGTCGGCGACCGTCACATAGGTGCGCTGGCGCGCGAACGCGTAGCGGATGAACTCGGCGAACTCGGTCAGGAGCTCGCGCGCCTCCTCCGGGCGCGAGTGGATGAACGAGGCCACGGCGGCGAGGGCGTTGTAGATGAAGTGCGGCGAGATCTGAGCGCGCAGCGCGCGGAGCTCCGCGCGCGCGAGCCGCTCGCCCTGCGCCTCCATCTCGCTCAGCTCGACCATGGCCGACACCAGCGCGGCGGCCTCGCCGACCACGCGCGTCTCCTCCAGGCGCAGGCGGCCGGGCCGGTCGTAGAGGGCGATCAACGCGCCGACGCGGCGGTCCTGGACCACGAGCGGCGCGACGATCGCCGAGCGCAGGGGGCAGCCGGCGTGATCGCAGTGCAGCCGCGGCTCGACGCGCACACGGTCGTCGCGGATCTCGCCGGCGAGCGCCACGAGCGAATGGTCGTGGTCGTCGCCCAGCCCGTCGAACGCCAGCAGCTTCTCGTCGTCGGCCAGCGCGACCGCGTTGGCGCCGGTCAAGGTGCGCAGATGGGGCGCGGCCGCCGCGCTCCCGGCCTCGAGCCCGCGCCGCAGGTCCGGCAGCAGCGAGGTGGCGGCGTGCACGGCGCCCTGCATCGCCGAGCTCGACGGGTCCTGCACGCGCGGCGCGCGCACGAGCCTCCAGCCCGCGGCCAGCGAGGCCGCGAGCGCCAATCCCAGGACAACTCCGAGCGCGACGTCCACCCTCGCGGGCGAGCATAGAGGCGCTCGCCGCCGGACGGACGCCGTTCGTCGTGCCAGAGCCGCCGTTCGTCGCGCAGAACGACCTTTGAGCGATTCCGCACAAGGACTCGCCGTGTTCGGGGTAGTAACCCCGCGGAAGTGCACCCTTTGAAGGGAGGAGATGGAATGGGGGAGCCGGTCCACGACTGGGAGCGCATCGAGCGCTCGCCGGAGTTCCAGGAGCTCGTGCGGAAGCGGCGGTCGTTCGTCGTGCCCGCGACGATCTTCTTCCTGTCCTACTACATGGGCTTCATCCTGCTGTGCGGCTACGCCAAGGACTTCATGGCGGAGTCGGTCTACGAGGGTCTCACCGTCGGCTACTGCCTGGCGCTGACGCAGTTCGTGATGGTCTTCGTGCTCGGGATCCTGTACCTGCGCAAGGCGGACCGCGACTACGACCCGCTGGCGGCCCGCATCGTCGAGATGGCCGAGGGCGGCGAGCTGGCGGCCGACGGCCGCTTCGAGCGCGAGCCCACGGCGACGGAGGTGCAGCGATGAGGCTGTTCGCGGCCATCAACGTCGAGGCGGTCGTGATCTTCGCGATCGTCCTCTCGATCACGCTCGGGATCACGTACTGGGCGTCCAAGCGCGCCACCAGCGCGGTCGGCTTCTACGCCGCGGGCCGCCAGATCACCGGCGCGCAGAACGGCCTGGCGATCTCCGGCGACTACCTGTCGGCCGCCTCGTTCCTGGGCATCGCCGGCCTGATCTTCCTCTACGGGTTCGACGGGTTCCTGTACTCGATCGGCTTCCTCGTCGCCTTCCTGACCGTCATGTTCCTGCTGGCCGAGCGCATGCGCAACGCCGGCAAGTTCACGATCGCCGACGTGCTGGCCTTCCGCCTGCGCGAGCGGCCGGCGCGGACGGCGGCGGCGATCGGGACGCTGGCCGTCGTGGCCTTCTACCTGATCGCGCAGATGGTCGGCGCGGGCGTGCTCATCCAGGCGCTGGTCGGCATCGACTTCACGCCGGCCGTGATCCTGACCGGCCTGTTCATGCTCTGCTACGTCGTGTTCGGCGGCATGGTCGCCACCACGTGGGTGCAGATCATCAAGGCCGTGCTGCTGATGACCGGCATCACGGTCATGTCGCTGTTCGTGCTCGGCAAGGTCGGCTTCAACCCGATCGAGCTGTTCAACCGGGCCGACGCCAACAAGGGCCCCGAGTCGACGTTCTCGCTCGGCCCGGGCACGTTCCTGCCGAAGCCGATCGACACCGTGTCGCTCGGCCTGGCGCTGGTGCTCGGCACCGCGGGCCTGCCGCACATCCTGATGCGCTTCTTCACCGTGCCGAACGCCAAGGCGGCGCGCAGCTCGGTGGTCTGGGCGATGTTCCTGATCGGCTTCTTCTACCTGCTGACCACGTTCATCGGCTTCGGCGCACGGGCCTTCCTCGGTGAGGGGGGCGTGGAGGCGGCCGGCACCGGCGGCAACCTGGCGGCGCCGAACCTGGCGGCCTTCCTGGGCGGCGGCGAGGGCACCTTCGGCGGCGACCTGTTCCTGGCCGTGATCGCCGGCATCGCGTTCGCGACGATCCTCGCCGTGGTGGCGGGGCTCGTGCTGTCGGCGTCGGCGGCGGTGTCGCACGACGTCTGGTCGAACATCATCCGCAAGGGCAAGGAGTCCGAGCACGAGGAGGTCATCGTCGCCAAGATCGCGGCGATCTCCATCGGCCTCATCGCCATCACCGTCGCGGTGATCGGCGGCTCCGGCCTGAACGTGTCGTTCATGGTCGGCCTCGCCTTCGCGGTGGCGGCCAGCGCCAACTTCCCGGCGCTGCTGCTGGCGCTCACCTGGCGGCGCTTCAACACCGTGGGCGCCGTCACCGGCGTGCTGTTCGGCGTGATCAGCTCGATCGCGCTGGTCATCGTCTCGCCGAAGGTGTGGCCGGGCGCGGACACCGTCACCACCTCGCCGATCGGCTGGGAGCTGTCGAACCCGGGCATCGTCTCGATCCCGCTCGGCTTCCTCGGCTGCTGGCTGGGGACGGTGCTGAGCTCGGAGCGCGGCAACGAGCACACCTACCACGAGCTCTACGTCCGTTCGGAGACCGGCCTCGGCTCCGAGAAGGCCGAGGCGCTCGTCGGCCACTAGATCGCAATAAGGGGTACAACATGGGGGCGGCGACCCGACGGTCGCCGCCCCCTGACGTCTTGAGAGGAGAGAGAGATGGCTGAAGCGACGCTCGAGGCCCAGCTCGAAGAGCTGCTCGATCAGGAGACGTTCTCGCCTCCCAGCGAGTTCGCTTCGCACGCGGTCATCTCCGATTCCGGGATCCACGAGAAGGCCGAGCAGGATCCCGAGGGCTTCTGGGCCGAGCAGGCCGACGCGCTCGACTGGGCCGAGAAGTGGGACCAGGTGCTCGACTGGTCCAACCCGCCGTTCGCCAAGTGGTTCGTGGGCGGCAAGCTCAACGTCTCCTACAACTGCGTCGACCGCCACGTCGAGGCCGGCAACGGCGACCGCGTGGCCTTCCACTGGCGCGGGGAGGAGGGCGAGGAGCGCGACGTCACGTACGCCGACCTGCACCGCGACGTCCAGAAGTTCGCCAACGCGCTGAAGGACCGCGGGATCGAGAAGGGCGACGTGGTCGGGATCTTCCTGCCGATGATCCCCGAGGTCGTCGTCGCGATGCTCGCCTGCGCGCGCATCGGGGCGCCGCACAACCTGGTCTTCGGCGGCTTCTCGCCGGAGTCGGTCAAGGAGCGGATGGAGTTCTCCGAGGCCAAGGCGCTGATCACCGTCGACGGCGCGCGCCGCAAGGGCAAGACGGCGCCGATCAAGCAGCAGGTCGACGAGGTGATGGGCGACCTCGAGCACCTCGAGACGATGATCGTCGTCCAGCACACCAACGCCGAGTGCTCGATGCAGGAAGGGCGCGACTTCTGGTGGCACACCGTCGTGGAGGCCGCCGACGAGGAGTGCCCGGCCGAGCCGCTGGACGCCGAGCACCCGCTCTACATCCTCTACACGAGCGGCTCGACGGCCAAGCCGAAGGGGATCCTGCACACCACGGGCGGCTACCTCACGCAGGTCGCCTGGACCCACAAGTACGTCTTCGACCTCAAGCCCGACGAGGACGTGTACTGGTGCTCGGCCGACGTCGGCTGGGTGACCGGGCACTCCTACATCGTCTACGGGCCGCTGGCCAACGGCTGCACCTCGGTGATGTACGAGGGCGCGCCCGACTACCCGGACAAGGACATCTGGTGGGAGCTGTGCGAGCGCTACAAGGTGACGCTCTTCTACACGGCGCCGACCGCCATCCGCGCCTGCATGAAGTGGGGCGCCGAGCACCCGGGCAAGCACGACCTGTCGTCGCTGCGGCTGCTGGGCACGGTCGGCGAGCCGATCAACCCGAAGGCGTGGCTCTGGTACCACAAGGTGATCGGCGCCGAGAAGTGCCCGATCGTCGACACCTGGTGGCAGACCGAGACCGGCGCGATCATGATCACGACGCTGCCGGGGATCCAGGACGCCAAGCCGGGCAGCGCCGGCACGCCGCTGCCGGGGATCGAGGCGCAGGTCGTCACCCAGGAGGGCGACGACCCCGGCACCGAGCAGGGCTTCCTGACGCTGCGCAAGCCGTGGCCGTCGATGCTGCGCACCCTCTACAAGGAGGAGGACCGGTTCGTCGAGACCTACTGGTCCAAGTACGGCAAGGACGTGTACTTCGTCGGCGACGCGGCACGGCGCGACGAGGACGGCTACTTCTGGATCATCGGGCGCGTCGACGACGTGATCAACGTGTCCGGCCACCGGTTGTCGACCGCCGAGGTCGAGTCGGCGATCGTCTCGCACGAGCGCGTGGCCGAGGCGGCGGTGATCGGCCAGCAGGACGAGGACAGCGGGCAGGCGATCACGGCGTTCGTGACGCTGTCGGGGACCGGCGACGGATCCGACGAGCTGGTGAGCGACATCCGCGAGCACGTGGCCAAGCGGATCGGCAAGCTCGCGCGGCCGAAGCGCATCATCTGGGCCGACGACCTGCCCAAGACGCGGTCGGGCAAGATCATGCGCCGCCTGCTGCGCGACATCGCCGAGGGGCGCGAGCTGGGCGACGTCACGACTCTGCGCGACCCCGACGTCATGTCGCAGCTCGAGGGCAAGATCAAGGAACGCGGCGACGAGGACGGGTAACGTCGCCCGGAGGGCGAAACTCCACTTCGAGGACACGGGCGGCTCCGGGCCGCCCGTCCTCCTGATCATGGGGCTGGGGATGAACGCCACCGGGTGGTGGCGGACGATCCCTGCTTTGGATGGGTTCCGCGTGCTGTCCTTCGACAACCGCGGCGTGGGGCGCTCTGACCGCGTGCCGGGTCCGTACACGGTGGCCGAGATGGCCGACGACGCCGTCTCGGTGCTCGATGCGGCGGGCGTCGATTCCGCGCACGTCTACGGCATCTCGCTCGGCGGGATGATCGCCCAGGAGGTCGCGCTGCGGCACCCGATCGCGTGTGCGCGCGCTGGTGCTGGGGGCGACCACGCGCGGCGGCGACGGCGCACGTGGCCGCCTCCGAAGACGTGGTGTCGTTCGTCCGGCTGCGCGCGCAGATGACCGCCGAGCACGCCGTCTGGGCGTCGGTGCCGATCAACTACGCCGCGCGCACGCGCGCCGAGGGCGGCGACCGGATCGCCGAGGACATCGCCCAGCGCCTGCGCTTCCCGGTCGAGGCCGAGTACTACAGCGCCCAGCTCGCGGCGGCCAACGGCCACGACGCCCGGGTCGAGGACATCGCGCCCCCACGCTCGTCGTCCACGGCGACGAGGACGTCCTGATCCCGCCGGCCAACGGCGAGCGGCTCGCCGCAGACATCCCCGGCGCCGAGCTCTCGCTGTGGCCGGGCGCGGCGCACCTGTACTTCACCGACGAGCCCGAGGTCGACCGCTACGTGGCGGCGTGGCTGAGCCGCCATTGAACGTCAACCCCGGCATTGAGGGGGCGGGATCGACCGGCCGCGGATCGATGTCCCTGTTCCCTACCCAGCCGCAGTTGACGTTCGCCGGCGGCTACCGCGCGGTCCAGCCCTGGTCCATCGAGATCGCCGAGCCCGTGAAGGCGCGGCCGGCGTCACCGAGCAGGAAGGCGACCGTCTCGGCCACCTCGTCGGGCTCGATCAGCCGCTTGACGGCGTGCGGGGCGAGGATGACCTCCTCCAAGCACGCGCTCCTCGGGCATCCCGTGGGCCTCCGCCTGGGCGGTGACCTGGTTCTCCACCAGCGGCGTGCGCACGTAGCCGGGGCAGAGCGCGCAGGCCGAGATGCCCTCGCCGGCGCCTTCCAGAGCCAGCGTCTTCACCAGCCCGAGCAGCCCGTGCTTGGCCGACACGTAGGCGCTCTTGAACGGCGAGGCGACGAGCCCGTGGACGGAGGCGATCGCGACGAAGCGGCCGTCGCCCGACTCGCGCAGCGCCGGCCAGGCGGCGCGGGCGAGCAGGAACGGGCTGGTCAGCAGCAACGCGATCATGGCGTCCCAGCGGTCCTCGGGGAACTCCTCGACCGGCGCGACGTGCTGGAAGCCGGCGTTGGGGATCACGGCGTCGAGGCGGCCGAACTCGTCGAGCGCCTTGGCGACGGCGTCGCGGTTGCCCTCGCGCGTAGTGAGATCGGCGGCGAAGGGCACGCCCGGCCCGTCCGCCTCGAGATCCACCGACAGCACGTCGAAGCCGTCGCGCTCGAGCCGCGCCGCGATCGCGCGGCCGATCCCGCTCGCCGCCCCCGTCACCAGCACCGCCCGCTGCATGTGCGTCAGTGTCCCAACTCGCGCATCAGCCGGCGGACCGACCGCGGCGCGACGCCCATCGCGACGACCTGGGTGCCCGCGGTCGCCCTCGTCGACGTCGATCATCACGGCCTCGCGGCGGCTGCGGCGCAGCAGGCCGCGACGGTACTCCAGCTCGAAGCGCAGCCGCCCGTCGGCGCGCTGCGTGATGCGGTAACCGCGGGACTCCATCTCGGGCGCGACGTCGCGCAGCAGCTCGGTCATGACGGTCTGCGCGTCGGCTCGCGGATAGGTGCGGTAGCTGAAGGGGCGTCTGCCCGGCACACCCTCAGTATCGTCAGCCTGGACGTCGAGGGGAGGAGAGCGATGACCCTGGATATCGGGACCTACGAGGAAGCCGTCGCCGCGCACGAGTGGCGTGTCCCCGATCGCTACAACATCGCGGCCGACTGCTGCGACAAGCACCCTGCCGACAAGCTCGCGATGATCCACGAGGACTTCGAGGGCACGGTCCGGCGGATCCAGTGGGGCGAGCTGCAGGAGTGGTCGAACCGCTTCGCGAACGTGTTGCGCGCCCACGGTGTAGAGCAGGGTGACCGCGTCGCCATGCTGCTCCCGCCGACCCCCGAGACCGCCGCCGCCTTCTTCGGCACCTACAAGGCCGGGGCGATCCTGCTCTCGATGTCGGTGCTCTACGGCGACGACGGCATCCGCCACCGGATCGACGACTCCGAGCCGAAGGTGCTGGTCACCAACGAGGCCAACAAGGACCGCGTGAAGGCCGACCAGATCCTGGTCCTCGATCAGGACCTGCTGGCCGGCGGCGACCCGGAGTTCGAGGCGGTCGACACGGCGGCCGACGACCCGGCGCAGCTCTACTACTCGTCAGGCACCACGGGGCTCGCCAAGGGCATCCTGCACGCGCACCGCTACCTGCTGGCGCACGAGGAGTTCGTCTACTGCCACGACGTCCAGGACGGCGAGCTGTTCCACGGCATGGGCGAGTGGGCGTGGGCGGCCGGCATCGCGCCGCTGCTCGGCCCGTGGCGGCTCGGCGCCGTGCAGCTGGTCTACCAGCGCCAGGGCGGCTTCGATCCTCACAAGCAGCTGGACTTCCTGTCCCGCCACGAGGCCTCCAACGTCTTCACCACGCCCACGGCGATGCGCTCGATGATGGCGATCTCCGACGCGGGCACGCGCTACCCGCAGAAGTTCCGCCGCGTGTGCTCGGCGGGCGAGCCGCTGAACCCGGAGGCGATCCGCTGGTTCCGCGAGCAGTACGGGCTCACGGTGCTCGACTACTACGGGCTCACCGAGTCCTATCCGCTGGTCGCCAACTACCCGTTCATGGACGTCCGCGAGGGCTCGATGGGCAAGCCGATGCCGGGCTGGGACGTGCAGATCCTCGACGAGGACGAGAACCCGGTCCCGCAGGGCGAGCGCGGCGAGATCTGCCTGCGCGCGCGGTCGAACCCGCACTATCCGATCGGCTACTGGCGCAACGAGGAGGCGTCGGAGGAGACCTTCGGCGGCGAGTGGTTCCACTCCAAGGACGCGGCGCGCTTCGACGAGGACGGCTACGTCTGGTACGAGGGCCGCGCCGACGACGTGATCATCGCCGCCGGCTACCGGATCGGGCCGTTCGAGGTCGAGTCCGCCTGCCTCGAGCACGAGGCGGTGGCCGAGGCGGCCGCCGTCGCCTCGCCCGACGAACGGCGCGGCAACGTGGTCAAGGCGTTCATCGTGCTGGCCAAGGGCCACGAGGGCTCCGACGAGCTGGTGGAGGAGATCCAGAAGTTCGTCCGCGAACGCCTGTCCGCGTATGCCTACCCTCGTCGCATCGAGTTCGTCGACGAGCTGCCCAAGACGCTGACCGGCAAGATCCGGCGCATCGAGCTGCGCCAGAAGGAGATGGAATCGGCGCAGTGACCACATCCGAGCGCGGCCCGGACGCGCTGCTGCCACTGTGGGCGGCGCGGCTGCTGGGATTCGCCGCGCTCGCCTCGCTGGGCGCGCTCGAGTGGCAGCGGATGGTCGCGGGGCTGAGCTCCGGCCGGGCCCTGCTCTGGGTGGCGGCGGCGACGGCGGCCGCGGCGCTGGTCATCGCCTGCGAGCGGGTGCCGCCGCGCTGGTACACGCTCGCGCTGCCGGCCGCGACGGCGGCGGGCCTGTTCGCGGCGCTCGTCGTGTCCGGGATCGACCTCGAGTACCTCAAGCCGCGCAATTGGCGCGAGCTGATCGACGGCGTCGTGAGCGGCGCGCAGTCGCTCGGCACCGTGGCGATGCCGTACGACGGCGCCGATCCGTGGCCGCGCGCCGCGCTCCAGATCGGCGGCGCGCTGCTCCTCACGCTGTCCGCCCAGCTCGCCTGCTGGCCGCGAGGCGGGGGCGCCCGCGGGTACCCGTTCCTCGCGCTCGTCGGGCTGCTCGTGCTCGTCGTCTCGCCCGTCGTCTCGCTCGGCGGCACGCGGCCGCTGCTGCTCGGCGCGGCGATCGCGGCGCTCACCGTCTGCTTCCTGTGGCTCGAGCGGCTGCCGCTGCGGCCCGGCCTGGGCGTCGCCGCGCTGCTCGGCGTGGCGCTGGCCGGCGCGCTGCCGCTGGCCGCGGTCGCCGACCGCGGCGAGCCGTGGTTCGACTACAAGTCGTTCGCCGAGGGGATCGGGCCCGATGACCCGGTCCGCTTCTCCTGGAACCAGGACTACGGCCCGATCGACTGGCCGCGCGACGGCAACGAGGTGATGCGCGTCGCCTCCGACGAGCCGCACTACTGGAAGGCGGCCAACCTCTCGACCTTCGACGGGACGGGCTGGAACGAGCAGACGCCCGAGCGCGGCGGCGACGACTTCGAGGAGGAGCTGCGCGAGGACTGGCGCAACAAGCCGGGCTGGCAGGACAGGATCGAGGTCTCGATCCGGCGCATGCGCACGCTCGACGTCCCGGGCCCCGGCACGATCATGGAGATCGACAACGCGACGCGGCCGCTGCGCCCGTCCGGCGTCCCCGGCCGCTGGACGGCGAGCTCGGAGCTGCGGCGCGGCGACTCCTACACGGCCGAGGTCTACGACCCCGAGCCGACGGCCGGCGAGCTGCGCCAGGCCAACCGGACGGGCCTCCGCGTCGCGCGCTCCGACCAGCTCGAGCTCGCCCTGCCGTTCCTGCTGGGGCGCCGGCCGACGGTCCGGTCGGTCGGCGGCGTCACCGACGGGCGGATCGACGAGGCGGTCATCCACTTCCGGCCGTTCGGCGACGATGACGTCGGCTACGTCACCTACCCGAAGGTGCAGCGCACGCGCTACGACGCGATCGACAGCACGTTCCGCCGCTCGCCGTACGCGCGGACGTGGGAGCTGGCCAAGGAGTTCCGCGCGACCGCCGAGACCCCGTTCGAGTACATCCTGCTCGTCAACAGCTACCTGCGCGGCGGCGAGTTCGGCTACTCCGAGCGGCCGCGGCAGCCGCCGGCCGGCCGCGCGCCGCTCGACTTCTTCCTGATCGACTCCAAGGAGGGCTACTGCCAGCACTTCTCCGGGGCGATGGCGCTGCTGCTGCGGATGGGCGGGATCCCGGCGCGGGTGGCCACCGGGTTCAGCCCCGGCGGCTTCTCGAAGCGCCGCGACGCCTGGATCGTGCGCGACACCGACGCCCACGCCTGGGTCGAGGCGTGGTTCGACGAGCTCGGCTGGATCACCTACGACCCGACGCCCGACTCCACCCCGGCGCGCTCGCAGATCGCCGCGCTGGAGGCGGCGCCGGCCCCGATCCCGACCTCGCCGACCGAGACCGACCCGGCGGCCGGCGGCGGCATCGGCTCGCAGCAGTCGGGCGTGCTGCGGCCGAACCTGCTCTTCGACCCGCTGCGCAACAGCCCGGGCACGCCGCCCGACGAGCAGGGCACGGGCCGGGCCTGGTGGGTCTGGGCGCTGATCGGGGTCGCCGTCGTTTTCGCCGCCCTCGTCCTCGTTCGCCGGCTCCGCACCCGCCGCCGCCGCGGCAAGCTGGCGCCGCTCGATCGCGCGGTCGCCGAGCTCGAGGCCGCGCTGCGGCGCGCCGGGCGGCCGCTGCCGACCGGCACCACGCTGCGCCAGCTCGAGCAGCGCCTTGGAGCGTCACCGGACGCGACCGCGTACCTGCGCGCGTTGAGCGCGTCGCGCTACGGGCCGGAGGCCACGCCGCCCACTTCGGCGCAGCGGAAGGCCTTGAGGCGCGCTCTGGCGCAGGGGCTCGGCTGGGCGGGTCGGTTGCGCGCGCTGTGGGCGTTGCCGCCGTGGCCGCGGTGAGTGCCGGCGAACGTCAACCCCGGCATTGAGGGAGCGGGATCGAGGCTTGCGACGGGCCCGATTGGTCACTTTGTCCACGTCTGAGGTGGACAAAGTGACCAATCGGCAGGCCGCGCGGTCGAAACCTCGCCTCCCTACCCAGCCGCAGTTGACGTTCCGTCAGCGCGACAGCGCCGCACGCCGATCGTGCTGACGCATCTCACTCAGGATCCGCTCGAGCCGCGGCTCGGACGAGCGGTCGACGTAGTCCATCGCGGCGGCGACCGCCGGGTGGCGCGAGGCGATCTGGGCGTGCAGCTCGTGCGCGACGGCGCGGTAGCCGGGGTGGCCCTCGCGGCCCGAGCGCAGCTCGATCAGGTGCATCGCCTCGCGGGCGTTCATGTCGAGCACGTAGCGCATCCGGTAGCCGAGGCAGAGCGCGTACGGCGCGGCCTCACCCAGGCCCGCGCCCGAGAGCCGCTCGTACTCGGCCTGTGAGCGCTCGAGCGCTCGGGCGTAGAGGTCGCCGCAGCCGGCGGCCGCGACCTCCTCGGGCACGTCGGCGCCGAGGTCGGGCGACAGCCGCTGCCACTGGACGGTGAGCATCCGGTGGCGCTGGAGATCGCGGAACGCGCCGTAGTCGGACACGATCTCGAACCGGTAGCGCAGGGCCTCGAACCCGCGGCCCGGCCGGTGGCGGCGGTTGCGCCGCTCGCCCACGAGGTCGGCGAGCGCGCGGGCGCGCTCCTCGGAGCCGAGCGCGCGGACCGCCTCGAGCGTCTCCTCCTCGCCGGCGGTCGCGGCCTCGAACAGGAGCGCGGCGAGCAGCTGCTCCTCGTCGCCGTCGCAGTGCAGCAGGCGAACCGACGGCCGGTCGTCGGACTCCTCGCGGCGGCCGAGCCCCAGGCGCGCGGCCCAGCGCTCGGTCGCCTCGCGGCGGCGCTCGAGGTAGGAGACCCACTCGCCGCCGCGGTCGGGCCGCTCGACGCGCGAGACGAAGCTCGGCATGACCGCCTTGATGGCGTCGAGGATCATCTGGCCGTAGGCGCGCGCCTCCGGCAGCGGATCGGCCATCAGGTGCAGGATCAGCTGCTCGTAGGCCTGGCCGGTGGCGTAGATGCCCATGTGCGAGAGCGAGGCGGCGGGCAGCAGGCCGCGCAGCAGGTCGTACGACTTGGCGTTCACGGCCCGCCGGCGCGCCGCCTCGGGCTCGCCCTCGCTGCGCGGGAACGTCTCGTCCACCCACGCGCGCACGCGCGGGAGCGCCTCGGCGTAGGCACCGAACAGCGCGTCCATGGCCGCCTCGTACTCGGGCCCGAGCGCCTCGTCGCGGTAGTAGCGGTAGCCGCCGCCGGGCATCGGCGCGTCGTAGGCGATGTAGCGCGTCGACTGCTCGAGATAGGCCGCCAGCCGCGGCCGCTGGAGCGTCTTGGTGAGGATGTTCGAGACCCACTCGCAGGCCACGTGCGCGCCGCCGAGCTGGGCCACAGAGTCATCCCCGTAGCCGACGAAGATCCGCTCGTAGAGCTCCGCCGCGCGGGTGCCCTCGCCGGCGTCCCAGCCGGCGCCGGAGGCCTCGGGCAGCGAGTCCGCGAACTCGTCGAGGAACAGGCGCCGCAGCGTCCCCGGATAGCGCGAGTAGCGCGCGAACAGCGCTCCCTTGACGGTCTCGGGCAGGTTCACGAGCGCGAACACCGGACCGTCCAGCGACGTCACGTGCGGAGCCAGGCGAGCCTGCTCGGCTGCGGTGAGATCGTCGGACGGGTAGCGCACGGGTCGGCCACGTTAGCGCGGCCGTCGGAGGGACCGGGTGGGCGCGGAGCCGCGCCGGATCAGCCGACACCGCAGTCTGCGCGCTCCCGTGCACGCGACCCGTCCGTCCACGCCTGGGCGGCGACGAGCCGCCGGTCGAGCTCGGTCTCCGAGGCGTCGACGCCGACCGACACGCCGAGGCTGGCGCCCAGCTCGACGCCCTCCGAGTCGTCGTCCACGTCGTAGACCGCGCGCTCCACGATCCCGCTGCGCACCGCGCGGGCAACCAGCGGCCGCAGGTCGCGGCCGCGCGTGAGCAGCGCCTCGGCGGCGGCGCGATTCCCCGGGTCGCGGAGGTCGAGCCGCGCGACGGTCTCCACCACCTGGTCCGCCCGCGTGCCCCGCTGCACCGTGCGGAAGGCGATCTCGCGCGGCCCGGCGGCATCGGTTGTGAGCTCCACGATCGAGTCGCCGGTCGAGGGGCCCTCGATCCTCGCGTCCACGCCCGGCAGCGAGATGCCGCCGGCGAACGCGTCGGCCCGCGTGCGCAGGTAGTACGTCGTCCGGCCGCGGCCGACCCGTGCGCCTGCCGCGGAGCGGGCCGTCGCCTCGAACCCGGCCAGCGTAAGCGGCCCCAGCCCCGCCTCCGCCTCGCCGCCGACCACGGAGCCCACGTCGCCGAAGCGCCACGTCGCCGGAACATGGTCCTCGCGGTCCTGGTCGTCGAGGAAGCGCCGAGCCGACGCCGAGTCGGGGAACTCCCACGCCCGGCCCGACATGAGCGCGTAGTCGAGCTTGCCGCCCAACTCGGCGTTCAATCCGAGCGGGCTCGCCTCGACGCCGATGCCGACCTCGCCGCCCAGCCGCCGCTCGTCGGTGTGGGTGACGATCACGGTGCCGTCGGAGCGGCGCGAGGCCGTCCACGCGTCGTCGGCGCCGAAGCGGATCGAGGCGACCGTGAAGGTCAGCCCCTCGCCGCGCGTGCTCTCGGCCACCGTGCAGGGCGCCAGCCCCGCCGCCTCGGCGTCGGAGGCCCGGCACACGTCGCCCGCGACGATGCAGATGCCGGTCCGCACCCCGTTCGCCACCGCGTCGCCGATCGTCTCCAGCCCGACGACCGCCCCGGTGGCGGCCAGCGCGGCACCCACGAGCCCGAGGAGCGCGGTGTACTCGGCGGACGACGACACACAGCCCGTAGGCGGCGCCGCCCGGAGTTCGCCCCCCTAGACCAAAGAAGTCAGAGCGGCGCCCGCGTCACGGGCGACCTCGAACACCGGCTCGGGATAGACCCCGAGGAAGATCGTCGCCAGCGCGCACACCACGGCGACGAACACGAGCTCCGGCTGCCGGTGCCGCGGCGGCGCGGCGACGAGCTCGGCGTCGGCCTCCTGCGAGCCGCCGGCGATCGCCGGCCGCCCGCCCGGCACGCGGCCGGGCCGCAGCGCCACGGCCTCCGACGGCGAGCGCATCCAGACGGCGGCCACCACGCGCAGGTAGTACGCCAGCGAGATCGCCGAGCCGATCACGATCGCCACGCCGACCCAGCCGTAGTCGTTCCGGACCGTCGCGTCGATCAGGTACACCTTGCCGAAGAAGCCGGCCGTGGCCGGGAAGCCGGCCAGCGCCAGCATCGCGATCGTCATCGGCCACGCGAGCAGCGGCCGGTCGGCGCCCAGCCCGTACAGCGACGAGATGTCGTCGCCGAGCCCGGTCTCGCGCTCGCGCGCCACGATCACCGCGAAGGCCCCCAGGTTCATCACCGTGTAGGCGATCAGGTAGAAGACCGTCGCCTGCACGCCGAGCCTCGTCGAGACCAGGACGCCGGCGAGCATGTAGCCGGCCTGCGCGATCGACGAGTAGGCCAGCATCCGCTTCAGCGACGACTGCCCGATGGCGCCCACGTTGCCGACCACGATGGTGATCAGCGCGAGCACGGCCAGCAGCGGGCCCCACGTCTGCGCCGAGTCGATCAGCGCCACGTCGAACAGCCGCAGCATCACGCCGAAGGCCGCCGCCTTGGTGGCCACCGCCATGAAGCCGGTGATCGCCGTCGGCGCGCCCTCGTAGACGTCCGGCGTCCACTGGTGGAAGGGCGCCACCGACGCCTTGAAGGCGAGACCCGCCACCACCAGCGCTATGCCGGTGTAGAGCAGCACGTCCGAGGTCGCCGCCTCGGCGATGCCGGCGTAGTCGGTCGTGCCCGTCGCCCCGTAGAGCAGCGCGAGCCCGTACAAGAGCGTCGCCGAGCCGACCGACCCGACGATCAGGTACTTCAGCCCCGACTCCAGCGACGCCTCGCGCCGCATGTGCGTCGCGCACAGCACGTAGAGCGGGATCGACAGGAGCTCGAACCCGAGGAACAGCGCGATCAGGTTCTGCGCCGCCACGAGCACGACCATGCCGAGGATCGAGCTCAGCAGCAGCGCGTAGTACTCGCCCTCGCCGGCCTCCACCACCGCGCGCGAGCGCCACGAGAGCAGCACCGCGGCGATGCCGCCGCCGCAGAAGACCATCATCAGCGTCAGCGTGAGGTCGTCGATCGCCAGCGAGCGCTCGACGATCTCCGTGTTCACGCCCCACTGCCAGACGCCGAGGCCGGCGGTGATCGCCAGCGCCAGCACCGCCAGCGCCGGCACCACGTGGCGGCGCACGAAGCCGGAGCGCAGGAGCCCGACCATCAGCACCAGGCACGCGCCGCCGGTCAGCGCGATGAGCGGGGAGAGCGCCTCCCAGTCGATGGTCGGGGCCTTCGGCGTCACCGCGCGCCTCCGGTCACGGCCTGCGAGGAGGCCTGCACGGCCGCCTCACCGGCCTCGATCGCGCTCTGCGGGAACAGCGCGAAGGCGATGATGACCGCCACCAGCGGCACGATCACCAGCGCGTCGCGGAACGACATCTCGTACGAGGTCACGGCCGGCCCCTGGCGGTTGTGCATCGCGCGGATGTACATCCGCAGCGCGTAGACCGAGGCCAGCACCACGCCGGTCGAGGCGACGATCGCCACCGCCATCTTCGAGTCGAACACCCCGAGCAGGATCAGGAACTCGCCGACGAAGTTGGCGGAGCCGGGCATCGCCAGCGTGGCCAGCGTGACGATCATGAACAGCGCGGCCAGCACCGGCGCCCGGAAGGCGATGCCGCCCATGTCGCGCAGGTCCTCCGAGCCGCCCGCGCGCGCCGCCAGCAGGACGATGATGAGGAACAGCGGCGCCACCACCAGCCCGTGGTTGACCGCCTGCAGCAGCGCGCCCTGCGCGCCGCGCGACTCCGGATCGAGGGCGAAGATGCCGAGCGTGATGAACCCGAGCTGGGCGATCGACGAGTAGCCGAGGATGAGCCGCAGGTTGGTCACGGTGAAGGCGAGGACCGACCCGTAGACGATCGAGCACAGCGAGAGGATCAGCAGGATCATCTGCCAGTCGGCGACGGCGTCCGGGAACAGCGGCAGCGCGATGCGCAGGAAGCCGTAGGCGGCCACCTTCGAGACGACGCCCGAGAACACGGCCAGCGCCGGCAGCGGCATGTTGCGGTAGGCGTCCGGCATCCAGCCGTGGAAGGGGAAGGCCGGCATCTTGATCAGGAACGCGATCGCGAAGGCGGCGAACAGCAGCTTCTGGGTGCCCTCGCCGAGCAGGTTCTCGCGCAGGAAGGCGAGCGAGAAGTCCGGCGTCGGGCCCGTCGAGGCCAGCACCGCGGTGGCCACCGCCGCGGCCAGCATCAGCAGCGAGCCGACCAGCGTGTAGATGACCATCTTGATCGCCGCCTGCACGCGCTCCGGCCCGCCCCACTGGCCGAGCAGGAAGTAGAACGGCACCAGCATCAGGTCGAAGAAGAGGACGAACAGCGCGAGGTCCTGCGCCAGGAACGCGCCCAGGACGGCCGTCTCGGCGATCCCGAAGTGGACCGCGAACAGCTTCGCCCGCTCCGGTGGCCGCAGCGCGAGCCACACGGCCGAGGCCGCGAACAGCAGCGTCGTCAGGCCGACCAGCCACAGGTTCAGCCCGTCGACCCCGAGCGAGTAGCGGATGCCGAGCTCCTCGATCCACGCGTCGTTGGTCACGTACTGCAGACCGCCGGCCGCCGTGTCGTAGTCGGCGAGCATGATCCCCGCGTAGCCGAGCGGCACCAGCGCGCCGACGACCGCGAACAGCGGCGCCACCGCCCGCGGCGCCAGCCCGCCGAGCAGCGCCATCAGCAGCGGCCAGAAGATGAGGATCGACAGGTGGATGGTCATGCGGAGATCAGGAAGTAGGCGCCGAGCCCGGTCACGCCCATCAGCAGGAGGGCGGCGTAGTAGCGCAGGTAGCCGGTCTGGATGCCGCGCACGGCGGCGGAGGCGAGGCGGACGAGGCCGCTCGAGCCGCCGACCAGCGCGCCCTGGACGAACACCCGCTCGAAGGTCGTGTTGCCGAAGCGCCCGAACCACGCGAACGGGCGGACGACGAGGAAGTCGATCGCCTCGTCGAAGTACCACTTGTTGACGAAGAAGGTGTGCAGCGGGGCGAGCCGCGCCTGGATCGCCTTCGGCCGCTCGGGCGACCGGACCCACAGCGTGTAGGCGACGAAGATGCCGGCCGCGCCGATCAGCGCGCCGACCACCATCCCGACGATCACGGACGAGCTCGAGGGCTCGAGCTCCTCGTACAGCGCCGAGTCGTGGAACGTCGGCTCGAGGAAGTGGTGCAGCCCCTCGTTCACGTGCGGGATCTGCAGGAAGCCGCCGACCGTGGCCAGCACGGCCAGCGCGCCCATAGCCGCCTTCATCGGGAACTCGTGCTCGGCGATGTGGTGCTCCGGACCCGGGAAGCCGACGTCGGTGTCCTCGATCTCACCCGTCATCGGGTTGGTCGGGTGCTCGGCGTGGAACAGGTGCCCGTGCTCGAGCTCCTTGGCCTCCTCGCACGGGTCGCCGTGGAAGGCGCGGAAGATCATCCGGAACGTGTAGATCGCCGTCAGGAACGCGCCGAGGTAGCCGAGCACGCCGAGCACGGCGTGGAAGCCGCCGCGCTCGAACAGCAGCGAGAGGATCTCGTCCTTGGAGAAGAAGCCCGAGAACGGCGGGATGCCGGAGAGCGCCAGGCCGCCGACGATCATGCAGCCGTAGGTGAACGGCATCGCGCGCTTGAAGCCCGACATGCGGTCGAGGTTCTGGACGCCGGCCATCGCCGCGATCACCGAGCCGGCGGCCATGAAGAGCAGCGCCTTGAAGAAGGCGTGCGTCATCAGGTGGAACATGCCGGCGGCGTAGGCGGCCGAGCTCGCGGCCATGACCATGTAGCCGATCTGCGACATCGTCGAGTACGCGATGACGCGCTTGAGGTCGGTCACGACGAGGCCGATCGAGGCGGCGATCAGCAGCGTGAGGCAGCCGATGACCGCGCCCACGTCGGCGGCGATCGGCGCCAGCTCGAACAGCGGGTGCATGCGCGCGATCAGGTAGACGCCCGCGGTGACCATGGTCGCCGCGTGGATCAGGGCGGAGACCGGCGTCGGGCCCTCCATGGCGTCCGGGAGCCAGGTGTGGAGCGGCACCTGGGCCGACTTGGCGAAGGCGCCGACGAGCAGCAGGAGGCAGCCGGCGACCAGGTCGGCGTCGTTCTCGGCGAACGCCTCCGGCAGCGCCTCGAAGGTCTGCAGGAAGTCGAGCGTCCCCGTGCCGGTGAAGATGAAGTAGGTCCCGAGCACGAGCCCGACGTCGCCCAGCACGTTGATGACGAACGCCTTGATGCCGGCGTCGGTCGCCGTCTTGCGCCGGTACCAGAACGAGATCAGGAAGTACGAGGCGGCGCCGACGAACGCCCAGCCGATGATCAGCAGCAGGAAGTTGGCCGCCGCGACCAGCAGCAGCATGCTGAAGACGAAGAAGTTCAGGAAGGCGAAGAAGCGCGCGTAGCCCCGGTCGCCGCCCATGTAGGCCACCGAGTAGAGGTGGATCAGCGCCGAGACGCCCGAGACGATCAGCATCATCAGGACGCTCAGCGGGTCGAGCAGGATCGAGACCCGCGCGTCGACCCCGCTGGTCACCGCGTAGTCCCAGCCCACGGCCACGACCTGCCGCTCCTCCTCGCCGAGCGACTGCAGCTCGCTGTAGGCGCCGACTGCGGCCAGGAAGGAGAGGAAGATGGCCAGCGTGCCGATGACCCCGTACACGCGGCCCAGCCCCAGCTTCGAGGTGAGCGCGATGAGGACCGCGCCCGCCAGCGGGAAGGCCAGCACCAGCCAGCCGTAGGTCTCCAGGCTCATCCCTGCAGCTCTCTGAGCTCGTCCACGTCGATCGGCAGCCGGCGCCGGAACAGCGCGACGATCAGGCCGAGCCCGACCGCCACCTCACAGGCCGCCACGACCATCACGATCAGGGCGAACATCTGCCCGTCCATGTTCCCGTGCACGCGGGAGAAGCCGACCAGCGCGAGGTTCGCCGCGTTGAGCATCAGCTCGATGCAGAGCAGGATCACGAGCGGGTTGCGCCGCACCAGCACCCCGCCGGCGCCGATCGCGAAGATCAGAGCGGAGACGACCAGGTACCAGGTGAGCGGCACGGCGCTATCTCCGCGGCGGCGACGCCGCCTCGATCATCGTGCCCGGCACCGACTCCCCGGGCGTCACCTCGGGCCGGCGTATCACGTCGGCCACCGAGACTTCGCCGGCCTCGGGCAGGCCCGAGCGGCGCCGGGCCAGGATCACGGCGCCGACGGCCGCGATCAGCAGCAGCAGCGAGGCGAGCTCGAAGGCCACCAGGAAGCGCGTGAGGAACAGCTCCCCGACCTCGGCCGGCGTGCCGAAGCCGGCCTCGTAGGGCGCGCCGTCGCTGTCGAGCGCCGCCAGCGAGGTGCCGATCAGCGCGATCGTCAGCTCCACGAACAGGGCGAGCGCGAACAGGATCGACGCGAAGCGCAGCGAGGCCCCGGTCGAGGCCGTCAGCGGCTCATCGGAGCCGCCCACGTAGGCGACCACGAACACGTACAGCACCATCACCGCGCCGGCGTAGACCACGACCTGCGCGGCGGCCACGAACTCGGCTCGGAGCAGGAGGAACAGCGCCGCCAGCGCCAGCAGATGGCAGACGAGCGCGAGCACGGCGTAGAAGGGGTTGCGGAGCGAGACCGTGCCCACAGCGCCGGCCACGGCGCCGATCGCCGCGATGAAGAACAGGACCTCCGCCATGAAC